>NZ_CP166812.1:0-1955000 GCF_059716195.1 Pseudomonas sp. LBUM1644
GTGTCAGTGGAACTTTGGCAGCAGTGCGTAGAGCTTTTGCGCGATGAGCTGCCTGCCCAACAATTCAACACTTGGATCCGTCCACTACAGGTCGAAGCCGAAGGCGACGAGTTGCGTGTCTACGCACCTAATCGTTTTGTTCTCGACTGGGTCAATGAAAAGTACCTGGGCCGCGTCCTCGAGCTGCTGGATGAGCATGGCAATGGCACCGCGCCTGCGCTTTCCTTATTAATAGGCAGCAAACGCAGTTCGGCACCACGCGCCGCACCCAATGCGCCGTTGGCCGCTGCGGCGTCCCAGGCTCAGGCTGCTCATGCGCCTGTCAGCGCTTCGGCGGCCGCTCCGGTGGCCACACAGACCAAACGTTCGACGCAAAAGATGGCCGAGGTCAGTGAAGAACCGTCCCGCGACAGTTTTGATCCAATGGCCGGCGCCAGTTCACAGCAAGCACCGGTTCGGTCCGAGCAACGCACCGTACAGGTCGAAGGCGCGCTCAAGCACACCAGCTATCTGAACCGAACGTTCACTTTCGAGAACTTCGTCGAGGGTAAGTCCAACCAACTGGCACGGGCTGCGGCCTGGCAGGTGGCGGACAATCCCAAGCACGGCTACAACCCGCTCTTCCTTTATGGTGGCGTTGGCTTGGGTAAGACTCACTTGATGCACGCTGTGGGTAACCACCTATTAAAGAAGAACCCGAATGCCAAGGTCGTGTACCTGCATTCCGAGCGTTTCGTGGCGGACATGGTCAAGGCCCTGCAGCTGAATGCGATCAACGAGTTCAAGCGCTTCTACCGTTCGGTGGATGCGTTGCTCATCGATGACATTCAGTTCTTCGCCCGCAAGGAGCGTTCGCAGGAAGAGTTTTTCCACACCTTCAACGCCCTGCTTGAAGGTGGCCAGCAGGTCATCCTCACCAGTGACCGCTACCCTAAAGAAATTGAAGGCCTTGAAGAACGCCTGAAATCCCGCTTCGGCTGGGGCCTGACGGTTGCCGTCGAGCCGCCGGAACTGGAAACCCGTGTTGCGATCCTGATGAAAAAGGCCGACCAGGCCAAAGTCGATCTGCCCCACGACGCGGCGTTCTTCATTGCCCAGCGTATTCGTTCCAACGTCCGGGAACTGGAAGGGGCGCTGAAACGCGTGATCGCCCACTCGCACTTCATGGGGCGCGACATCACCATCGAGCTGATTCGCGAATCCCTCAAAGACCTGTTGGCACTGCAAGATAAACTGGTCTCTGTGGATAACATTCAGCGCACCGTCGCCGAATACTACAAGATCAAGATTTCGGACCTGCTGTCCAAGCGTCGCTCACGTTCGGTCGCTCGCCCGCGTCAGGTGGCCATGGCATTGTCCAAGGAGCTGACTAACCACAGCTTGCCGGAAATCGGCGATGTGTTTGGTGGCCGCGACCATACGACCGTGTTGCACGCCTGCCGCAAGATCAACGAACTTAAGGAATCCGACGCGGACATCCGCGAGGACTACAAGAACCTGCTGCGTACACTGACCACTTGATGAACACCAGCGCAGCTTATTAAGGCAAGGGACTAGACCATGCATTTCACCATTCAACGCGAAGCCCTGTTGAAACCCCTGCAACTGGTCGCAGGCGTCGTCGAGCGCCGACAGACCTTGCCGGTGCTCTCCAACGTGCTGCTGGTTGTCGAAGGCCAGCAACTGTCGCTGACCGGTACCGACCTGGAAGTCGAGCTGGTCGGTCGTGTGCAACTTGAAGAGCCGGCCGATCCAGGTTCCATCACCGTGCCTGCGCGCAAGCTGATGGACATCTGCAAGAGCTTGCCGAACGACGCGCTGATCGACATCAAGGTCGACGAGCAAAAGCTGGTGGTGAAGGCCGGGCGTAGCCGCTTCACCCTGTCGACGCTGCCAGCGAACGATTTCCCGACTGTGGAAGAAGGCCCGGGTTCGCTGACCTGCAGCCTTGAGCAGAGCAAGCTGCGCCGCCTGATCGAGCGCACCAGCTTCGCCATGGCCCAGCAGGACGTGCGTTACTACCTGAACGGTATGCTGCTGGAAGTCTCGGCGGGCATTATCCGCGCCGTGGCAACCGACGGTCACCGCTTGGCCATGTGCTCGATGCAGGCCGATATCGGTCAACCGGATCGCCACCAGGTGATCGTGCCGCGCAAGGGTATCCTTGAGCTGGCGCGCCTGCTGACCGAGCCCGACGGCATCGTCAGCATTGTGCTGGGCCAACACCACATCCGCGCCACCACCGGCGAGTTCACCTTCACCTCGAAACTGGTCGACGGTAAATTCCCTGACTACGAGCGCGTACTGCCAAAAGGCGGCGACAAGCTGGTGCTGGGCGATCGTCAGGCACTGCGTGAAGCCTTTAGCCGTACCGCGATTCTGTCCAACGAGAAGTACCGCGGCATTCGTCTGCAACTGGCCAATGGTCAGTTGAAGATCCAGGCGAACAACCCGGAGCAGGAGGAAGCGGAAGAAGAAGTCGGCGTTGAGTACAACGGCGGCAATCTGGAAATCGGCTTTAACGTGAGCTACCTGCTCGACGTGCTGGGCGTGATGACAACCGAGCAGGTTCGCCTGATCCTGTCGGACTCCAACAGCAGCGCGCTGGTGCAAGAGTCCGACAATGACGACTCGGCCTACGTTGTCATGCCGATGCGCCTGTAATCATGCCCAGCAGAAGCTAGATGTCCCTAAGTCGCGTCTCGGTCACCGCGGTGCGCAATCTGCACCCGGTGACCTTCTCCCCCTCCCCCCGAATCAATATTCTTTACGGCGCCAACGGCAGCGGCAAAACCAGTGTTCTGGAAGCCATTCACTTGCTGGGGCTTGCCCGTTCGTTTCGTAGCACCCGCCTTTTACCGGTCATCCAGTATGAGCAGCTTGCCTGTACGGTATTTGGGCAAGTGGAGATGGCCGAAGGTGGGCATAGCGCATTGGGCATCTCGCGTGATCGCCAAGGGGAGTTCCAGATCCGCATTGACGGGCAGAACGCCCGAAGTGCGGCGCAACTGGCGGAAATCCTGCCGCTGCAGTTGATTAACCCCGATAGCTTCCGCTTGCTGGAAGGTGCGCCGAAGATTCGTCGGCAGTTTCTAGACTGGGGTGTGTTCCACGTGGAACCGCGATTCATGTCCACCTGGCAACGCTTGCAGAAGGCCTTGCGCCAGAGAAACTCTTGGCTTCGGCATGGTACACTTGACGCCGTTTCGCAAGCGGTTTGGGACAGGGAGCTGTGCCAAGCCAGCGCTGAAATAGATGAATACCGCCGCGCCTACATCAAAGCCTTGAAACCAGTCTTTGAACAGACCTTGAGCGAATTGGTTGAGCTTGAAGGTTTGACGCTCAGCTATTACCGAGGTTGGGATAAGGACCGCGAACTGAGCGCCGTGCTCGCTGGGTCCGTTCAGCGGGATCAGCAAATGGGTCATACCCAGGCCGGACCACAACGCGCTGATTTGCGTCTTAGATTAGGCGCACATAACGCTGCGGACATATTGTCCCGCGGGCAGCAGAAGTTGGTGGTCTGCGCATTGCGTATCGCCCAAGGGCACTTGGTCAGCCAGGCCCGACGCGGCCAATGTATTTATCTGGTGGATGACCTGCCGTCCGAACTGGACGAAAACCACCGCCGCGCGCTTTGCCGCTTGCTGGAAGACTTACGCTGCCAAGTGTTTATCACTTGTGTAGATCACGAATTATTGAGGGAAGGCTGGCAGACGGAAACGCCAGTCGCCCTGTTCCACGTGGAACAGGGCCGTATCACCCAGACCCACGACCATCGGGAGTGAAGGCATTGAGCGAAGAAAATACGAATACCTACGACTCAACGAGCATTAAAGTGCTGAAAGGCCTGGATGCCGTACGCAAACGTCCCGGTATGTACATTGGTGACACAGACGATGGCAGCGGTCTGCACCACATGGTCTTCGAGGTAGTCGACAACTCCATCGATGAAGCGCTCGCTGGCCACTGCGACGACATCAGCATCATTATCCACCCGGATGAATCCATCACCGTTCGTGACAACGGTCGTGGCATCCCGGTAGACGTGCACAAAGAAGAAGGCGTCTCGGCAGCCGAGGTCATCATGACCGTGCTGCACGCCGGCGGTAAATTCGACGACAATTCCTACAAAGTATCCGGCGGCTTGCACGGTGTAGGTGTGTCGGTTGTAAACGCCCTGTCCGAAGAACTGGTCCTCACCGTGCGCCGCAGTGGGAAGATCTGGGAACAGACCTACATCCATGGTGTTCCGAAAGAGCCGATGAAAATCGTTGGCGAGAGCGAAACCACCGGTACCCAGATTCACTTCAAACCGTCCGACCTGACATTCAAGAATATCCACTTCAGCTGGGACATCCTGGCCAAGCGGATTCGTGAGCTGTCCTTCCTCAACTCCGGTGTTGGTATCGTCCTCAAGGATGAGCGCAGCGGCAAGGAAGAGCTGTTCAAGTACGAAGGCGGCCTGCGTGCGTTCGTTGAATACCTGAACACCAACAAGACTCCGGTCAACCAGGTGTTCCACTTCAACATCCAGCGTGAAGACGGCATCGGCGTGGAAATCGCCCTGCAGTGGAACGACAGCTTCAACGAGAACCTGTTGTGCTTCACCAACAACATTCCACAGCGCGATGGCGGTACTCACCTGGTGGGCTTCCGTTCCGCGCTGACGCGTAACCTGAACACCTACATCGAAGCGGAAGGCCTGGCGAAGAAGCACAAGGTCGCTACAACCGGTGATGATGCCCGTGAAGGCTTGACCGCGATTATTTCGGTGAAAGTACCGGATCCGAAGTTCAGCTCCCAGACCAAAGACAAGCTGGTTTCTTCCGAAGTGAAGACCGCGGTCGAACAGGAAATGGGCAAGTACTTCTCCGACTTCCTGCTGGAAAACCCGAACGAAGCCAAGCTGGTTGTCGGCAAGATGATCGACGCGGCGCGTGCGCGTGAAGCGGCGCGTAAAGCCCGTGAGATGACCCGTCGTAAAGGGGCGCTGGATATCGCCGGCCTCCCGGGCAAACTGGCTGACTGCCAGGAAAAAGACCCTGCCCTTTCCGAACTGTACCTCGTGGAAGGTGACTCTGCTGGCGGCTCCGCCAAGCAGGGACGTAACCGCAAGACCCAGGCCATCCTGCCGCTGAAGGGCAAGATCCTGAACGTCGAGAAGGCGCGTTTCGACAAGATGATCTCTTCGCAGGAAGTGGGCACCTTGATCACCGCGCTGGGCTGTGGCATCGGGCGTGACGAGTACAACATCGCTAAATTGCGTTACCACAACATCATCATCATGACCGATGCTGACGTCGACGGTTCGCACATCCGTACCCTGCTGCTGACCTTCTTCTTCCGTCAGTTGCCGGAGCTGATCGAGCGCGGCTACATCTACATCGCTCAGCCACCGCTGTACAAGGTCAAGAAAGGCAAGCAAGAGCAATACATCAAAGACGACGACGCCATGGAAGAGTACATGACGCAATCGGCCCTGGAAGATGCGAGCCTGCACTTGAACGAAGAGGCGCCGGGTATTTCCGGTCCAGCCCTCGAGCGCCTGGTGAATGACTTCCGTCTGGTGATGAAGACCCTCAAGCGTCTGTCGCGCCTGTACCCTCAGGAATTGACCGAACACTTCATTTACCTGCCTGCAGTGAGCATGGAGCAACTGTCCGACCACGCAGCGATGCAGGACTGGATGGCCAAGTACGAAGTGCGTCTGCGCACCGTCGAGAAGTCCGGTCTGGTCTACAAAGCCAGTCTTCGTGAAGACCGTGAACGTAACGTTTGGCTGCCAGAGGTCGAACTGATCTCCCACGGCCTGTCGAACTACATCACCTTCAACCGCGACTTCTTCGGCAGCAATGACTACAAGACGGTCGTCTCCCTGGGCGCTCAATTGAGCACACTGCTGGACGAGGGCGCGTACATCCAGCGTGGCGAACGCAAGAAGCCGGTCACCGAGTTCAAGGAAGCGCTTGAATGGCTGATGGCTGAAAGCACCAAGCGTCACACCATCCAGCGATACAAAGGTCTGGGTGAAATGAACCCGGATCAACTGTGGGAAACCACCATGGACCCAAGCCAGCGCCGGATGCTTAAAGTGACCATTGAAGACGCCATTGGCGCGGACCAGATCTTCAACACCCTGATGGGTGATGCGGTCGAACCTCGTCGTGACTTCATCGAAAGTAACGCCTTGGCGGTTTCTAACCTGGACTTCTGATCCAGTGTCGATGGGCACATTAAGTGTCGCAATTGGGCGGATTATTGTCATCACTTAAGAGGAACCCCGGCGTTGGCGTCGGGGTTTTTCTACATGGCTGTGTCGTGAGGAAACCTATAAAAATCATGTTCTTAGCACATGTTTAAGTCCTTGATGCGGGTATGCTAAGCCGGTCTAAGACTCAAAATCTCGTGCGATTTTTCATTTTTGGGAGAGACCAGCTCTTCAAGAATGCCGAGCCCCTCCCTGCCACTCTCCTCGTTACGCTAGCTTGTCAGCAATTTGTTTGAATACATCTCGCCCTTGGTCATCCCGCTCAACAGCAAACAAGAATAAGCAGCGCCCACCACTGCTTTGCTCCCACTGCTGACCTATCTGCTTTTTCTCGCGCGAGTCATCGTTGGTTTTGTAGGGTTCGCCTTTGTATTCAACGAGCAACAGGCGCCCGTCGTGTAGCTCGACTACAAAATCAGGATAAAAGTAGTCTGAAGATGTAGGCAGCCAAAACGAGAATTTCTCTTGACGCTCGATATTTCTGACCCAGTGTTTGACCTTTTCATGGCTATCGATAGCCATCGCACACCGAAACTCTTCTGCGGTTCGGCCTGCCGGTGTTTTCTCCCGCAAGTCGTGGATAAGTGGATAAAAATGCTTATTAAACTCGTAACTACCCTGATATATTTGGCGCGCGGGGTATCGACCTGGGTGAAAAGTAAAGCTGTGATTTACTAATTGGTTATCAGCCGGTACTGCCATGTCCACAAGTCGAAGTTGGAAACCTTTTGCCATAGCTATCTGACGAAGGCGCTCGATTTCCTTACGTAATGCTAGGATAAGTTGATACTTAGCTCGCACCAGTGCGGTTAAAGTGAAGCCCCGGTCCGCGGTTAGATAAGTTAGCATCTTAATTAAGTAGGCCTGCATCTGAAGTTGGCCTATATCTGACTGGCGCAACTCAGAATCAAGCCAACGTACCAAATCATATTGACTTACCTGCCCCGCGACATCGTTCAAGTGAAGCTGTTGAGAGTCGATATGGCGCCATTTGACTTTTTCGCCGTTGACGTCAATTTCAAAAGAATTAACGGTTTCAACAATACTAAAGCCGGAAAGTTGGATCGCCTGGTCCAGCAGACTCCAGTATCCTATACTAGAAAGGGTCTCGCGCTCTACAACTTCAAGATATTCGTCTAGTATCAAACATAGTTGAGGAATAGGCGCAAATGCTGCGCCAAATTGAGCAGGTGCCCGGATGGCTTGTCGGATGGCGCGATACGAGTCGAACTGCTCTTTTACCATAGCTATCATAGGAACTGGCACAGTTTGGCTTATGAATACCTCTGCCTGTGATAAAGTATCGCTGTCCACATTGCCCGGAACTAGAACAGTCACACCCTGGCTTGTTTGTTTAATTTGCACCAACGCTTTTATCTCTTCTGGCCAGTGCTGCATATCTGGGGCGGCCGGCAGCTCAATGTGACATTCTGGCAGTGGCGCGGGATTCGTTGGTACGCCGACACGGATGCTTTGCGGTAGGTTTTCTTTCCCTCCCGCCAAATCGAGTAACTGTTGAGGCACGATAATCGCAGCTGTTTCCAGCTTCTCGAAGCCCATATTCTGAACCATTCGGTCCTTCAAAGTCGCCGCTGCTTGCGCGAAGTTATCAGCAACGATATGTGCATACGCGCGGTTTAGGGCATCCTGTGAACGGTTCGTCGCGTAAGGCATCCGTAGCACTCGACCTAGTAACTGCTCTACGTCCTTAGCCGAGTTTACTGATTGAAGACTGGCCAGTACGTATGCGAACGAGCAATCCCAGCCCTCCTTCAAGGCCTCAACAGTGATTACATAGCGGATTGGACAATACGGGTCGAACAAATCGATACCATCTAGCTCTTTCTGTTTGCCCGTTGCGACAGCGATTTGATTCTCGGGTACACGCTCCTGCTCAATGAGGTACTGGCGAACTACATCCACAACCGCCTCGCCCCCTTTAGGCTCAGCCTGAACCAACAGAATAGGTCGGACATAGCCCGTGTCCTTTTGGGCCAATAGTTCCAGACGTGACCGAGTTAACAAGGCGTCGCGTAGGCATTCCTGCCAGCCTCGTGGATGCTCTGCCAATACGATTGGCAGCTTAATCATCTGTTCGGCCTTCAACTCCGAGGCTGCAACGTGGTACAGCACATTGTTGCCAAGCACGGGTGTGGCGGTAAATTCAATGATGCAGGATGGGTTTACCCGGCCAAGGGTTTGCACGAAGCGATCCGTGCGGTAATTATGGGCCTCGTCAACAATGATGATGGGTTGCTGCAAATGCAACCAGTTAACTATCGAATGTTTGACGCGACCCTCATCCTTAATGGAAAGATAAGGTTGGACCGCCAAGTCTCTCTCGCCAACTTTCTCTAACTCTGAGGTTAGATGAGGCGGCAAGCCCTCAAAGTGCGGTGCTAGTTCTTCAAAGAACGAATATACACTGCGCTTTGAAGTATCAGTGATATTGAATGCTTGAACGGTAGAAACGACAATGATGGCGTTTTTTCCCACATCTTGTGGGTTAATAGTTTGCAAACTTTCAAGGTCGCAGATTTGCACCCTATCTCCGAAACGGTGAGCAAGCGCCTGCCGATAGGGGTGGCGCGCATTACTCAGAGCCTCAATGGTCTGCGAACGAACTGTGTCTGAAGGCGTTAACCACAGAGCTACCGGAGAATCGCTGTCAAGTGTCGCATTTCCAGCAAGTGCTACAGCATGAGCTGCCATGATGGTCTTACCGCCCCCGGTGGGGACGCGTAGACACACTGTTGGAGTTTCACCGAAGAGGGCATGATAGGTTTCGTTAGTGCGTCCCTGGCGAGCGAGCGAAGCGGTATAGGCATCTGCCACCGGCTTACTACGGCAATCGGTCAGAAAATTTTCCAGGATGTCTAACGCGGTTTGCTGGTATGTCTTCAGAGTCAGCATGTAATTTCTGTTCCTGGCTTAGCGCATGTTGATGTCGTAGGGGATCTGCTTAAACGTTATCCCTTCCGCTTCTAATCGAGCCGCCCCGAGACGCGACACTTCGCCATAGATCACGCGAGGACCCTTGTGCTGATGGAGCTGTTTGATAGTCTCTAAGACAGTACTGGTTAATACATTACCCCCCGCTGGCTTGCGGTCGCCCAGTACCCCGTTAAATAGCAGGTAGTAGGCAACGCCTTTGTGGATACCAAGAATCGGTGATTCGAAAACATCGTTGCCCGGCTCGCCTGTCTCGAAATGCCAAACAAAGGCAGCCAACGTAGGAAATTTAACTTCTGAGCTGATACGGCCTAAAGTGTCGAACGCGATAGCACCCAAATTACAAAAGTGGAAGCCACTACCTCCCTTCCAATTGACAACCGAACTAATCCCCCCCTGCTCTCCATCAACTACCTTCTCTAGGCGCGGCTTGCAATAGCTCTTTGCGTGCTCCCCAGATTCCACCCCAATAAAACGGCGGCCCATTTTAATCGCAACAGCAGCAGTCGTCCCTGACCCCAAAAAAGAGTCCAATACAAGATCACCGGGATTTGATGCAATGGTCAGTACGCGACTGATGAGTAGCTCGGGTTTTGGGGTGCCAAATGGCTCTTTTTCTGGGAAAAGGGCAAGTAACTCCCTTTTTGAGTCCTGATTGCTACCGGCCAAATCATGCGACCACCATGTGTCTGGGACTATTCCATCCTGTACTTCGGTAAGAAATACCTTTTCTCTCGGAGCGCTGTTGCCGTCTTTTCCGAACCACAATCTATTATCGGCTCGCAGTTGCTCCGTCCGGTCGGGCAACCCGTTCCAGTGCCGGCCGGCCGGCGGCAGAACAGTTCGTCCTGATGGCAATTCTATACGGTATCTATACTCTGTACGCTTATCCGCATCTTCGGACGGAACCGAATAAGAAACACTTTGCCACCGGCCTCTCGGATCGGAATCCTGATTAGTGAATGCTTTTAGCGCTTTACCTTCTCTAGGAAGTAAATTGCGCTTCCAACGCTCCTTGTTTCGCACATACAGCAGGATATGGTCATGACTTCCGCTAATCTGAGCCTTACTTTTTTTTGCGAAAGCTTTCTGCCATGCGAAAGAACTTATGAAATTCCGTCTGCCAAAGACTTCGTCCATCAAAACTTTGATGTAATGACCTTCCCTATCGTCAATCGTTACCCAGATGCTCCCATCCTCAGCCAACAAATCACGCAGTAGCACTAGCCGAGGATACATCATGGACAGCCACTGGCTGTGTTCAAGCTTGTCGTCGTAGTGCTCGAATGCACTTTGGGTGTTGTAGGGTGGATCAATAAAGATACATTTGACCCGGCCTGCATAGAACGGTACTAATGCCTTCAAGGCGAGGAGATTGTCACCTTGGATCAGCAGGTTGTCGGCATGCGTGCCACTCACTTCACCATACGACGACTCGTGTTCTAATAAATGGTAGGGGACCTCTCTCGTCACCTCCATCGCTTGGTTTTTGTTTACCCAATCAAGAAACGGCATCGCTTGCCCTTGTCCTTCTGTTGTGGACGGCCACAGGCCAGATGCCTGCTAACCGATAAAAATTTTCTGAAACGTAGCTCGACTCGCTGCAACTGTTTTCAAGCCTTCGGGCTGGCCGTCTTGGAGGCCGGCGGCTGGTAAGATCGAGCGGATCTGTTCATCCCTTCGCGCCGACGCGTGGACGATAAGACTCCGCCAGGATTGATCGCTCACGACGACATGCATCGAAGTATGCCAGACGTTCTACCGTGAGCCGCTACGTCTCGCTTTAAGATCGCTGAATCAGAATGCTAGCGATGCTAAGTGTAATTTGCCGATACCTTATGCGCTGCTAGCCCCTGGCCTAGAAAACTGCTGACTTTCGCCCGCTTTCGTTTTACGACGTCGCGGTGTGCCGTCTCGTATCCAGCAAAACAACTATGGAGGGGTTACAGTTTGGCGCATCCATAGCAAGAATGGTGCTACCTATGGCGCAAGAATGTCCATGATCAGTGCGTGCAGCCTTTACTTTAGGGTCAAGAAGGCATCCAACTGTATTGTATTGTATTGACCAGACTGACTTAGCCTTCATGAAGGACCTCCTAGCCCTCCATCATGAAATTAGAAGAGTGTTCCCCTAAGCGTCCGGCGAACACACCTAGATGACTTGGCCGGACGCATACAGGCCAATCCCCACCCTTCTGGTATAGCGCAACCATGGAACGCGACGATCAGCTTCACCAGGCTGTGGACAACTGTGGGGGGCAATTCACCATAATGGACAATTACACGAATCCCGCTGACTCGACGAAATGGCCGCGCGGCGGAAAACGCAGTTCAAAATTGCCCCGGATCAGCTTCAGTTCATGCGCATCAGCTACCGACTCTTCCCAACCCGGTAGGAAGCTCAGGTCAAAGGCCAAAGCTCGATGCTTCAGGCGTTTATAGAGGGGCAGGTCGGCCAGATAGGCCGCGAGCAACAGGGCCTCTCGAATAATGTCCTTTTGTGTCGGTCCTGACCGATAGAGGGCAAGGTCAGCGGCTCGCGCGTAATGGTCTTTGGCCGCTTCCAGTCGCCCCGCCAGCACATGCCAGCGGCCTTCCAGCCATTCCAGGTAGTAAGCGCTGACATCTTCCTCTTCGACGGTGGCCAGTTTTTGCCTGAATTCGTCTAATGTTCGCCGAGTGGTGGCCATTGCGCCTATGGGCTTTGTTGTTGTGCGTTTCAAATATTCTTGCAGTAATAACCCGCTCTCCACGACCGCTCGTTTGTGCTCGGCCGCTTTGATATTTAAGTTCGACAGGATCCACCCGATGTCATCGTTGGGAATATTGCCGAGCACTTCTCGAAGGATGATGCTGCGTAAGTCGACGTGAGCGCTTGCTTCGTCTGCCAGATAGCTCAGCACTCTTGCAGTGATCAGCCATTCGCGGCCCGCACTAATCAGATGAACCTTATGGGGGTAATGGTTAAGCAGTTCGTGGGTGATTAGCGTGATGCTATTGAGCGACGGCAATTGTGTGCCATTGCGCCAGCGCTGTAGGTCCTGACGGCCATTTTTGTTCACCCCTGTTGAGTCCGGATAGAGGCGCTGACTGAGTTGTTTGGGCGCAATACCTAGTTCGCTTTCAAGCCAATCAAACACGACATCGACGGCGTACCGCTGCGTATCCAGCATGGCCACAATAGGTGGGCTGGGTATGGCTTTGCGCATCTCAAGCAGGAATGAGGCGGCATAAGGCGCATACAGGTTGGTGATCAACGCCGGCAGACTTTGCGACCTGGTCAGTGCGTCCAGCTGTATTGTCTTGACCAAACGGACATAGCCTTCGTGAAGGGTCTCCACAGACGCCATCAAAAAGTGAGCAAAAGGTTCTCCCGCCCGTTTTGACAGGGGATCCCATATGAAATCTTCACGGAGCTGAGGAATGAGTTGCCAGTCAAAATCCCCTTCCCTAGCCAGCCGATCAATCTGACGGTTCCCGGATTTTGTGTCCAATGCTTTCGCAAGTAACCGGTAGCATTCGCCAAGTCGTGGGTATGGCGGTTGTGGGGAGTTATCGCAGGTGGCCATAGGTAGAGGTTCCATCAGGAAGAGGTTGGCTGTTCGCGTCCTTGCGAAAGGCAATCCTAAAGTTGTTATGCCTTGGTTCCCTGTCCACGATTGCCACCGGATTTTCCACGAGGGACCTTGCTGGGCCAGTTTCCTCCCGGAAACGGGTTAGGCCCCGTTGTACTCGCCCCGGCTTTCGCACCGCCACCGGTGGGTTTATTCGCAGTGCTCTTTGCCATGTGGCGGATGATTACGGGTTGGTTCTTTTGCATGATTCGTCTCCTAGATAAGTAGCAACACGGCTACGGCTACGAATGTAGAAAATTTGCTTGCAGAAGACTGCGCGCGACTGGTCAATTTTTTGCCGCAACGCTTTTATTCGCTGAGCCCATGGGTGGTCAAACAGCGAGTCGCCTAGCGAGGATGATGTGGTTTAAGCACGGCTTTGTGCCCTGCATGATGGACACTCACCTTCGCTTTCAATTTTTCTGAGTCCAGCACTACAGCTCACAGTGTCCAGAGCGCCAAGGCGATTCTTGATTGCTTCTGACGCAACTGGTCAATCTCCCATTGCACGGACGCCTCTGCCTCCAGGGCTTCGATGGCCATTCCTTGTTGCACGATGTTCATCGTCGGGATTTCCATTTCTTTGAGTGCCGAACCTTGGAGTGTGGGAATGCTGCTCCCCACCACCAGTCGACGGAGTTGGGTCTGTCCCATAGGCGAACGTAAATAGACCATCAGCGCCCCTGGGTCGTAATGGCCAGAGGACCGGGCGCGTAGAATGGCCAATGATTGGCCTGCGACCCATCCACCTGCTCCACTTTCAGGAGCGGATTTCACGATACCGACCCTCCCCACTGCCCCTTTGAGGCAAATCAAAACGTCGTTTCGACGGATAAAATAGGTCTGCGCCTTCGGAGCGCTGAGATCAAATAACGAGTCTTTGCCCGCGCTCTGCACATAGCCATAGTCGGGAAGGTCTAGAGCCTGAACTTCCTGCACGGGGACTCCTTGGGCAGTCGTTGCGTACTGACGTGCACGGACGATTTCGAAGTGGTCGATTAATTTAGTGGTGTGCTGAATGGCCAGCGCCGCACTGAGTTTGCTCGTCTTTTCGTCCAGCAGGTATCGACCGACCTCAAGGTTGCAATCGTCTTGCGGAATTTCACTAACGCTGACATTGATCGCCATCGTATTGCTGTAGCGATCCCTAACTGTCCGTAGCAGTTGTGGAAGATTAACGAGATCAGTGCGCTTTTTAGGCCCGTAGGCCATGAACTCTTCCGTTACCTTCACGAATCGAATGGAGTCGGAAGGTTTCACCGTATCCAGAATAAGCACTGAATTGAAAGTCGAAGATCCAGTGAACAGCCCATCCGGTAGGTTGATGACGGTGTGGATCATCCTTTTCTGAAGTAAATAAGCTCGAAGCAGTCGCTCAGCGCCCGCATTAAAAAGTAAGCCATTCGGGACGACGACCACGATTTTGCCTCGGGTCTGGGCCAGGAGGTGTCTGACATTCAGAACCACATGCGAATGGGTCTTTTCTGGAAAACGATTGTGTGGATCGTTCTCGATGTCTTTCAATGAATAACGCTGAGCTGGTTCAAGGATGCTCAGGCTAACCGGGAATTGTTTGAGTTGGCCCGGCCCTAATTCGACAGGTGATAGAACCGGGTCGTTTCGGTGAGCGTTGGGATGCGCACCACTGAGCTGAGCCAACACCAGATCCACCATCAAGGGGGCTTGGGATTCGATCCAGCAATCAATGTTTCTGCGTCGACAGCGTGCCGCGAGTTGGCCCGACCGTTCCCATGGCAGGTAGATTTGATCAGGAGTGTCAAAAGTCGCGAGGGAAACCAGAAAATTGGCCAGGCTCGGGGCGATAGCGGTCGTCGCTGGTGTTGGTTCAGATGACCAATACAGTACGTCGTCGGCGCACCATTTCCGTAACCACTGCTTCTCTAGCATGACGACCTTTTCAATCAACAGCGGAAGGTGCTGCAAGAGAGTCGCGTCGACTGTCCAAGACGTACTGGTCAGGTGAGAGGAAATCAGCGGCTGTACGCATCTGAAATTGTCTGCTTGCTCCTGCGGCGACAGGTTCATTTGACGGGGTAGCGTGAGATCCACCGGTAGAGATTCGGTACGCGATAAGCTAGCCCACGCCGTGGTTTGCAAAACCAGCGGCAAAGCTTCGGCCCAAGACCGGTCAACGAAAACCTCCATCAACTGTTCGAGGAGTTGCTCATCTTGGGTCATTGGCGTCTCGTGCAGGTGGAGGGACAGAGCGCATTAGGTTAAACAAAATCGTAGCTATCGTCAAAAAAGTATTGATTACTTTTTTAAGTCTCGTTATGCTTTGGCTCATTAAAGCAAGCTGATGTGGAAAGTATGAACGCTAACGGACCATCTCCAACACCGTATTTGGACGTTAGTAGAGGTACCAGGAATGGCGATTGCTGCCTCGGGTTAGTTGCGTAGGCATTTATCCGCTACCACTGGTCGAAAATTATACTTAACTTACTTCATTTATTATATCTAGTTGAATTATGTGAGGTTTTTCAATTTGTTGAATTGCTGGTAAAAATTTTGTTCCGGTGTTTTTTTATTGTTTAAGTAAGCACAATTTTTATAGTTAATTAGATATTAAAGTCATTTGACTTTCTTCTACGGCGAATAACACTTTCTAGTGCATCGTAGGAGCACACCAGCATGATCAAAGACATCGATAGTCCCTCTTTTGCAAGGGATGTTTCCCGCAGAATAAAGCGTGGGCGACGCGCACTCGTATTCAAATCGCTGAAGAGCAAGGGTGGCGATTTGCGCGTTGAAAGCGCGCTTGAGCGCGATATCGGCGTGATGCTGGATATTGATCCGCGCGTGATCGAACTGACGGCGCAGCCCTTCTCTCTCGAATTGCAAAGCAACGAGGTGCTGCCATCTCGTCAGCATTATCGTCCTCGGCCAGGCGTTAAGCCGCGTTTCTACACACCCGATTTCCTCTGCCTACTTGATGATGGGAGCGCTCTGGCCATTGATGCCAAGCATTCTCGGTTTATTGAGGAGTTCGAGGCTAAGCGTGCAGGCATTGAGAGCGGTCTTCGCCAGCACGGTATTGGCTTCATGATCATCCCGGACACCGCAGTGTCGCCCACGGTCATGCAGACACTGTCTAGCCTGCACCATCTGCGAGCTGGGTATCTTGAGTCGACTCGTGCAACAGCGGAAAAAGAAATAAGCACCTTGCTCGACTCTCGTTCCGACTGGTTGACCGAAGAAATTTCCTTGCGTTTGACGTCTGGCCGAATCGGAGTGCTTGCGGGTCTGCTGACTGGGTTGCTGGCGGCCGATTTGTCCATTCCCCTCTTCTCGCCAACCAGCACAGTACGTGCCGCTAATGGCGATCTGTCTCACCTCCAGGTTTTGGAGGTGTACCCATGAACCGCGCCTTGTCAGTCGATAGCATCATCCTCGAACGCGACCAGGTGCTCCGGGTAACGTCCATTCGCCCGGAGATCTCTCAAATTGTCCTGCAAGGCTCGCGGGGTGAAGAGTTCGTCCTAAACACCGATGATTTCCAGCAACGTTTCGCGCAAGGCCAATACCGTCGTGTCTACGGCCCAACGATGTCCGCCGTCCAACCCATGCCGGTGCGCAACTTGACACAGAGTGAGCGCAATACGCTGGATCAACGGCTGGAGCTGCTTGAGAACATTGACGAAGCGCGTCGTGACGGTTGCTCCTGGGCAGAGACGGTTGAGAGTCTGAAAGCCCGCTGCGACCAGTTGAAGGTGGCCCTACCCTCCACGCGGACGATTCAGCGTTGGCGCAAGTCGTCGAGCCTCGCTAGCTCAATGGACCAACTGGCACCGCGATTCAGTGCCCGTGGCAACAAACGTCGGATGCAGACCCTTGAAGATCTGGATTTCGAGGAAACCGTGACCGATGAAATCATGCGGTCGTACTTTCAGACCGACAAGTTCAACGTCAGCCAAATCACCAAATTGGTGAATCACCAGTGCCGAGAGCGTGCCGCTCAGCGCAATGCGCCTTTTCGTGGCATTTCACGTCGCAGTGTCTCTCGTCGTATTCACGCGATGGAGCAAACTATGATTACCCAAGGCCGAGTGTCGAAAGCTACACACGATCAAGAGATGCGCACGGCAATCCGCAAGTTGTTGGTGGAGCGTCCGTACGAAAGGGTTGAAGTCGATGCGACTCCACTTGACATCATTTGCTGCGATGCACAAGGCCGGCCGATTGGCCGGCCCACTTTGTATGCGGGCATTGACGCGGCCACGGGCGCAGTTCCCATGCTCAAATGCGGCATCAAAAAGCCCTCTCAGGACTTCGTCCTGTCGGCGCTTGAATTTTGCTTTTCGCCAAAAGGTGAGGCATTCAGCGAGCGTTATCGGCTAAAAAACCCCTGGTTGGTTCCGGCGGCAATCGAGACGATCGTACTCGACAATGCGCAGGAACATCACGGCGGTGTGGTGCTGAATGCACTGCGTTATCTGAACACCACGATTGACTACCCGATGGCTGGAAAGCCGCAGGCCAAACCATTTATCGAGCGGTTTTTCGGCACGCTGAAGTCTGGCCTGATCAATACGCTACCTGGATCCACGAAGTCGCAGTCGTCATTGGAGCGTGACCCCATTGGTCGTGCGATGAAGGAGCGTTTGTACACCGTCGTGGAGCTTGAGGCTTTGATCATCAAGTGGGTAGCGGACGTGTACATGCAATCCCCTCTTCAACGGTTGGAGCACCGCTTTGAACCCGGCTGCTCGCCGGCACGGGCCATGGAGTTGTTGAAGAGGCAACATCCAGTGATGCCACCGCCAGACCCTGTGGAGTTCAGGAATGCTTGTCTGCGTTATCACGCCGATGAAAAAACGTTGGGTCGGGAGGGTGTTTGTCACGACACCATGAAATACAACAGTTCCGAGTTGAGCAAGCTGTATCAGCGCCGGGGGCAAAAAACCAAGGTTAAGGTACGACTCAATCCGCTCGATTGCCGCTCGGTTTTTGTTGTCGATCCCGACGATGCCAATGTGTTGATCGAAGCGCACAACAAGCGGCCTGGGATGCCTTTGATCGGCTTTGAAGAGGCGCGCAATATTCGCCGTTTCCTCGGGAAAAGCGATGCCGAGTTGTCAAGCGAGGACTACCAAATCGCTCATGTGCAGATGCTGAAAGAGGGTCGTGACCGGGCGGTCGGTGGAAGTATGAAAAATAGGAATCATGCTGCGCGAGGGCGTGAGCGTGAAGACGAGCGGTTCAAGACCTTGCGTCAGGAGGTGCCTCTTCCGGCAGCCGAGACGATTCCTGACACCCCTTCCACGACAGCAGTGCTCTCAGCCGCGCCGCGCCGTAAGAAATCCGTTAAAGGAGACGCGCAATGAGTGCTCTGGTGAAGTACGAATTGATCGAGCACGCAACCTTCAGCCAGGCACTGAGCCGTTTGGAGTCTACGGTCAAGCGTGGTCTGGCCGGCGAATCCTTGATCCTGCCGATCTTTGGACCGACCCGGGTCGGCAAGAGCGAACTGGTTAAAACTGTCATGGCCGACAACGTGCCAAAAGTGGTCGACGGCATTCGACGTATGCCCATTGTGCGCGTCGTAACGCCGGTAAATCCAACGCGTCGCTCCTTGCCTATTGCCTTGCTGGAGGGTTTGGGTTCCCCGCGCTATAACCGTTCCAGCTCTGAAGAGCTGACTCGCATGGCTTGCGAGTTGATCAAGATTACCGGGACGAGGGTCCTGGTCTTCGACGAAATGCAACATTTTGCCGAGCGTGGTTCTCGCACTGCTGCCCGGGAAGCGGCGGACTGGTTGAAGGTGCTCGGCGAAGAGATGGGGCTGACCTTGGTGCTCACTGGATTGCCTTTGGCAAACGAGGTCTTGACCCGCAATGAACAACTGCGCGACCGCGCTGAAGCGGTGTTTGAGTTTCGTCCCTACAACTGGAATCACGAAGGCGAGCAATTGGAGTTTCGCCGTGCCCTGTTGTCATTGACTGAAGCATTTAGTGATGCTGGCTGGGTCATTCCCGATGCGACAGACCTGGACTATGCCAGACGCGTCTACGCGGCCTGTTTGGGTCGCATTGGCATGCTGGTAAAGCTGTTCCATGCGGCAGAGCATTTGGCAACGAAACAGCGCATCACTGAGAAGACCTTGGCCCGCGCCTACGCCGAAGCAATCAACACCCGCTTTCTCGAATTTAACCCCTTTGAAGGCAACCCCCCTGTAGAAAGTCTGCTGGGGCAGGGGTTCGCCAGAATGTTGACCGAGGCACACATGTCTGTTCCCCGGGCCGTCGCAAAGGGAGTGGCATAATGAGCTTGATCGTGCGCCTGCAACCGCATCCCGATGAGTCCCTGCACGGTTTTCTGCGACGGGTCAGTGAGCGTAACCTGGCCCCAAGCCTTAAAGCCTTTTTGGCCAGCTTCGGGTTGAAATCCCGGTTGGCCTACAGTGACACTGAGCTTGCCCAGCTGTCGGAGGTGTTGCACCTCGATGCAGCCCAGTTGGCCGTTCTCCAACCAGCTCCAGACAGTTGCAACGTCATGCTTCGCCCCAAATACCAGATACGTGAGGGTCACAAGGTATGCCCCCGGTGTATTGCACAGCATCCTTATCAACGCATCGGTTGGGGCCATGTGCTGATGACAGCCTGCCCTCATCACGACATTCAGTTGGTGTCGAGCTGCGTCGCCTGTGGCCAAAGCTTCAATGCGCTCGGTCAGCTTGATCGCTGCGATTGTGGCCAGCCTTACGCGCAAAATACTGGCGTCACAGCCAGCGAGCAGACGCTGGCCCTTTCAGCACTCATGCTGGGTGTAGAGCATCAGGCTCGACACTCGCTGCCACCGGCTTGGCGCAGTGGTGTGCCTCCCGCCGATCTGGTCGATTTGTTGTGTCTGCTCGGCAAGCAGTTCACCGGTCAGAGTCGTTCACGGGGCAAGTCGACGGCCGATGAAATGATGGTAGAGGCGCACACCGGTTTTGGCCTGCTGTTGCAATGGCCGAAGCGTTTCGATGAGGCTCTGCGCAGCCGCCTGGCCAGCACTGAAGGGCCAGGTTTGGCCAAACGATTGGGGGGCTGGTACCGCGAGTTGCATCAGCGCTACACCGATCCGGCGTATGACTGTATTCGGCAAGCGCTGGTCCAGCATCTGACCCATAACTTTGACGGCCACCTTAACCTGCGGCTCAGCACCATCGATCCGCAACACCTAAAAGACAAGTGTTGGCTGACTTCGGAAGAAGCTGGACGTCTGATTGGAATTGGTTCGCAATTGATTCGTAGTGCGGTGACCACCGGCGAAATCCGGGGCAAAGTCACTGTTAACGGCAAAAATCGATTCGTGTCCATTCACCGGGACGTCGTCGAGAAAGTGCGCCAGGATCGCTTGCATTACCTGACCGCGACCGAGGTTCGACGTCGGCTAGGTGTTAGCAAAGTGGTATTTGAAAAGCTCATGCAATCCGGTGCATTGGATAGAAAGACCAAGGCCCAACGTCCCTCGCTGGTATCCGCCGAATTTCTGGCTGCCGATGTTGATACATTGGTGAAGCGCCTGCATAAGGGCGTTCAATCGCGAGCGGTTGACGAGTCAGCCTGGGTGGGACTGCAAGGCATCTCAAGCAAAAACGGCATCCCGGATACGCACATTTGTCAGGTCCTGCAAAAAATTCTGCACCAGGAAATTCTTCCTGTGGCGGTCATTGCTGAAGTGCCGGGCATCGCGGGTCTGCGCTACGACATGGCTGAAATCAAAGGCTGTTTTGAAGAGGAACAGCTCGAACCGGTGTTGAGCATTACCCAGCTCGCGCGTCTTCGCGGCTGGAAGCATGAGTCGATTAAGGAATGGATTGAGACCGGTTTTTTGAAGGCGCATCGAGAGTCAGTCAATGGCAAATTGCATTGGGTGATTCCGCTGTCCGGGTTGTTGGAGTTCACCTCTGAGTTTGCCGTGCTAGCCGACTTGGCGCGCCGCAACGACACGAAATCCATTTGGATGTTGCGAGGATTGGTACCCGGCGGTGTTGAACCTGCACTCGCACCAAGAACCGGCCAGGGTACTCGACGCGGCGTATTGCTGCGCATCGACGATTTGGTCAGGGCATCCCAGCCCAGCAAACGAGAGCGTTTCAGGACCTCTCCCGTGTTGGCATAAGGGCTGGTTGTACGGCGCGAGCGTTGAGTGGCGAAGTGACTGAGCCGTGTGCTCGTATCGGTCCATCGTAAGTGCACCCTGGCGGTATCAGTGACCGGACTTTAGGCATCCTGGCAGTGAGTTGGTTAGCCAACAGGGCACTGCTTCAATCGGGTTCCGGAGGTAAGCAATGGCCCCTATCAGTCATTACGCCCTGCGCCAGCTGGCGCGCGCCAGGCGCACTGAATTTGAGGCTCCCGTGACGGGGTATCTGATCAACGTGCGGATGATTGCCTGCTGTTGCGTTGGGCAGGTATACGGTCATGTGCACGCGAGGCCAGACGGCTGGTTGCAAGATGGGCACAGGATCCGCACCAATGATGTTCTGCGCATTGAGCAGCGCGAATGTCATTGGATCTGCGTTACAGCGAGCGGCAGCTTCTACGTGATCGTCAGTTTTGCCCGACTTGGAGGCCGTCGATCATTGGACGCGTTTCTCAAGATTTTGCTGAAAGGGGTTCATCCGACAGCGCGTCACTGCCATTGAAGGGCCAGAAGTTGACTGATCTGAGTCGCAACGGTGGGTTGTCGTCGGGTGCAACGGTTGGCTTCAACCCGGTTGTTCCTGACGGGAGAAGCGATGTCCATTGGTACAGCGCGGTGTTGCATGACACTCAAAAGCCGTCTGCGTGCTGCGCCGGCATTCAGCCCGAGCAGGCGTAAACCAGTTTATCTGCGTAACCGTCCCAGGTTTACGCAAGCAGCGTGGTTTACGGAAGCGTGCAGGCCTTGTCCGCCGTTGGCGCGAGACATCTGCACACGTCATTCAACAGCCCTGGGGTCATGACTATGTTATCGCCTCGAAAAACAGAGATGCTCCTCACCGCCCTGCTGGAGATGTATCCCGAACACCGCATCAGCGGTTATTTGATGGACGTCAGCATCTGTTGCGGTTGTCTCGTCGGCACGGTGTACAAACATTATGAGTACCAGGACGGCGCGCTATTTCTCTCGGAGGCAGTTACCCAGATTTTGGCCTATGACCGTCGTTATTTGATCGAAACGGCGGACCATCAGTGCTTTTTGGCCGTCAATTTTCACACCCATGGCGGGCGACAATCGTTGGAGCATCTGCTGACTTTGTTCAAAACGGCCGCGAGGCTCGGCTCGCGTTATTGCCTGCACTGACGTGGCCTATCCAGGCAGGGGGTGAACATGCGCTATTGGATCGTTGACGGCTGTGCCGAGGAAGCAGGCTGGGTACGCTTGGGAATCCCTGCACGAGGCGATGCACTGCTGAGCCTGATTCGAGCGGGTTTCCCCTTCTGCGTCCTTGAGCGTGTGGGCCTAGAGTTCCAGCTGACGCCGAAGCAGCTACGCGAGCGACTGGCGATACCCGCTTCAACGCTGCGACGTCGACGTCAATCGGGACGGTTTACGCCCGGCGAAAGTGATCAGCTCTTTCAATTGGTTGTGGTCCTCACGCGCGTCTACGCCCTATTTGAAGGCAATGTAGCTCAAGCCCAGGAATGGATGGGCAAGCCGACGTATGGCCTCGGTGGCCGCTGCGCAAACGACATGCTCGGCACTGAGGTGGAGCGGCACGCACTACTCACGTTGGTGGGGCAAATCGAGCACGGGGTTTTAAGCTGAAGTCGGTGATTTCGTGCCGCGCCTGTCTCGCCTTGGGTCGTAGCGGCGAGTGGACCTGAAGGAATCGGATGGAATGGCGCCTGACGGCGTTCAACCCTGTTGAGGATTAAATCATGAGCACAGTTGTTCTTCGTCGTTGGCACGGGGCGCTGATTTTTACCGTGCCAAATGCGTTTGTGTTGGAAAACAACTTGGTGGCTGGCTCAGCCATGCACTGTGCCGTATTCGAGCACGACACCTTGGTGCTCAGGCCAGTAAGCAAACAGCTGACGCTGGACGAGCTGATCGCAGATACCCCGGCAGACGCACAAGTGCCAGGTTGGTCGTCCTAGGCCCATGCCACTAGCGGGCGCAGGGCTACCGCTGCTGAGTCTCGTGATGAGGCAGCGCAGCGGTTTGGCTACTCTAGCGCGCGGCGACGGCGGCGTCGAAGGCACGCTGAAGATCCGTAGATGAAAACGGCTGGGAAATGTGTTCCCGGTTGAAGGTGCCTAGCGGCATAAAGGGTTTGTGATTGGCGCCGCGATAGGTGTTCACGTTGCCATTGGGGAAGCACACCTGGTAGTTGGGCTGGATGCCCTGCCCCATTTCACCGAACTGCACGGTTGAGTCTGCAAATCGCAAATTCTTCATCACCTTGCGCAAAAAAATACGTCCGAGCGAAGCGAGGGTGTCGACATCCCATTGGAGCGTGTTCATCGCGGAGTTCCTCTTGAGGGGGGCAAACAGGTTTGGGGAGCGGATTCAAAAGCCGAAGACGCGTGGCCTCAAGCCTGCGTCGACGGTGTCAGTAGCTGCGCTTCGATTTGAAACGCCTCCTCCACCGACAGGCCGTTCATGATGTTTTCGATAATGGCTTCGCGCAGAGCGCGAATGCCACTCGGGTAAACATTCAGCGGGTCGTGGTAGTGGGCCGCCATCAGCTGTTTCGCTTGCTCACGCGGTACACACCGAAGGGGCGTGACCGCTTTTTCACTGTGTTGGCCGTACAGGTCAAAGGCCTGATCGGCCGTGGACCAGTCAAAGGCAAAACAGCGTTGTTGTTCGGCTAGACAATCGTGCTGCCACATGGCACTGCCGGGGTACTGATCCCCGGCGCTGACGATGATCAGGGTCAAACGCGGCAGGTCGCGCTCTGCCACAAAATCGTAGATCACCCAGAGAATGCGCCCCATGCGCACCGGAATCAGGTTGGCCACCCGTTGATCATCCGGGTAACGAGCTTGGGCGCGTTCGATCAGTTGACCATAGGTCAGGATCTGCCGGGCGGAGGCCAGTTCAATGAGCAGCGGATACAGCAGTCGGGCGAGTTGGACATCCAACAATGTACGGGCCATGGCGCATTCCTTTGAGGGTTTTGAGAGGGGCGCACGTTCGTCCGTGCTTTAGCGTGTGCGGGTCACCGGGCTGCAAGCGGCGGGGCTTATTCCAGGGCCAGTTCGATGGTGACTTTACCATTGGCTGTTTCAAGCTTTACGATAGTGCAGGCGCTGAGGCCGATGCCCAGCAGCGTCTCCAGCCCCTCTTTGATGCAGGTTTGGACCGCCAATGGGGTGACGGCCCGCAGGGCATCGGCGGCGTTGCCAGCAGCGGCTCGTACGGCAGCCCCCGCCGGTGCAGTGATGAGGGTTTGGGCAAAGTTCACCAGGGCTTGAACGCGTGAGGCTTGGCCCGAGTTGTTTTCACGCCAGCGGCGCACGCCTTGTTCCGTCACGCCGGCGGCGTCGCCGATCTTTTTGTAGGAGAGGTGGGTGTGGGTTTTGATGCTCTCGACCAAGGCGGCGGTGCCATGGATCAGGTCACCCTCGGTAGTGAGTTGGTTTAAAGCGGTTTGGATGGTGTCGACCATGGGGGATGTCCTGTTGGGTAAACGGTTGATATGGTCTGCACGGTACTTGAGCTAATTGAGACTGTCAACGCCTGTTTATCAACACGTTGGTTTACAGCTGTGCGTTGTTTACCCTGTGACGGGCTAGGTAGGCTTGGGCCCTAGCGTGTGATCCGAGGGCTCGACCGCTGTCCCGGTGTGCTTCTGGGCGGGGCCGGCGGAGTCGAACTGCACTGCGCATAATCGAGGATGAGTTAAATGGTGGAACGCTATGACCGGGCAAAGTTGCTGGAGGAAGTTTGGGCGGAGCCGGTGCAGGTGGTCGCGCCGCGCTACGGCTTGTCCGATGTTGGGCTGAAAAAGCTCTGCTCACGCCTGCAAATCCCCACCCCGCCACGGGGTCATTGGGCCAAGGTCAAGGCGGGTAAGCGCGTGTCCCCGCGCCCCAAGCTGCGTGAATACACCGGCCATCCCGGTTATTTGTATCGCACTGTCGCACCAACCTCTGCTCAGAATCCGGTCGCTGAAGTCGTCGACAGCCGACTTCAGCGCGTGCTGAGTTTTGAGCAGCAGCCGGAAAACCAGATTGTGGTACCGGAGCGCATCAAGGCGTGGCATCCAGTGATTGCGGCTGCTCGCGAGGCATTAGTGCGACCGATCATCGATCAGCGCGGAATGCCGCAGACGCACGGCAACGGGCTGAATATTTCAGTCTCTCCCGCATTACAAAGTCGTGCACTGAAAGTGGCGGACACGCTGCTAAAAGCCTTGGAGAAACGGGGGTATACCGTTCAACAAGGGAAGCACCGTGTTGAGATTCTGATGTTTGGCCATGTCCTGCATTTGCGGTTGTTTGAAGCGTCACTGCGCTCCCAGTATGAGCCTACCGCCAAGGAGCTAGCGGCCCAGGCCAAAGGGGAATGGAGCTATTGGGCGAAATGGCAGTTCACCCCCTCCGGTAGGCTGCAAGTTCTGGTAAACGAAGGTTACGGAGGGAAAATTGTTGACTCAGATAGCCGGCCAGTGGAATTGCAGCTCAATAAACTGGTGGGACTAATGGCCACCCGAGCGGTGGAATTTTTAGTCCGCAATGAACGTCAGGCGATTGAAGACGCCGAGCGCCAGCGAGTTCGCGAAGCTGCGCTAGAGCGAAAGCGTCGACAAGACGCGGAAAAGCAGCGGCTGGCGAAACTTGAAGTCGATGCGCAGAACTGGCGGCGGGCGCAAGTCATTCGTGAGTATCTCAATGCTCTGGAAGAGAGCGCCGAACGCCATGAGCATTCTATGGAGCAACTCGAACTGCTCCGTTGGGGACGCGCCAAAGCAGACTGGATCGATCCCCTCAAACCAGGCGTGGTGGACGTGTTAGATGAAGAGATTGTGATTCCTCGATAGCTACTGCGATGCTG
The DNA here is from genome assembly GCF_059716195.1 of Pseudomonas sp. LBUM1644. Lineage (NCBI taxonomy): Bacteria > Pseudomonadati > Pseudomonadota > Gammaproteobacteria > Pseudomonadales > Pseudomonadaceae > Pseudomonas > Pseudomonas sp. LBUM1644. The sequence goes on from NZ_CP166812.1 coordinate 25,834, forward strand.
AGCGTTTTGTCGGAGGGCAACGATCCAATTGCATCGAGGGGCCCTCAGCAGCCTCGGAATCCTCCCAGCGCAGCATGCTTCCTTCTTTTGGCGTGGGATTCAATTGCAATGTAAAAGCAGGGTGTGCTCTGCTGCGCTTTTATCACAACCTCTGGGCTCTGCCCGACTCAATCGAGGAACTGCTGGATTGCTTCCCCCGTTGGGAAGGTAATCAGTGCGTACGGAAAGCCCCCAGCATACGAAGGAACGACGAAGATGACTCGCAACGATGCAGAACAGTTGCTCAAGACGGCTTTAAGTGATCCAACTGCACAATTTCGCGATGGGCAATGGGAAGCGATTGATGCATTGGTCAATCAGCGCCAGAAGCTTTTGGTTGTACAGCGTACGGGGTGGGGAAAAAGCTCGGTCTATTTCATCAGCACGCGTATTTTGCGCGACCTTGGTATGGGCCTAACAATTATTATTTCTCCCCTTTTAGCCCTAATGCGTAATCAGATTGAGGCTGCCAATCGCTTGGGCATCCGGGCCATCACCATGAATTCGAGTAACCGCGACGACTGGGAGCAAGCGAAGCAGGAGGTCCTGGCTGATCGCGTAGATTGTTTGTTGATCTCGCCCGAGCGACTTGCCAATGACGGATTCGTGGATGAGGTTCTACAGCCGATTGCACAGCGGATCGGTTTGATAGTTGTTGATGAAGCCCACTGTATTTCCGACTGGGGTCACGACTTTAGGCCCGACTACCGAAGAATCGTCAATATTCTGCGTGTGCTGCCGGTTAATACGGCTGTTCTGGGTACCACGGCCACCGCTAACGACCGAGTGGTAACCGACATTCTCGATCAGTTGGGTGAGATCACGATCCAACGCGGACCTTTAGTGCGCGAGAGCTTGGCTTTGCAAACGCTGCCCCAGCTTGATCAGGCATCGCGGTTAGCTTGGCTGGCCCAGCACATTCCTCACCTGGATGGGACTGGGATTGTCTACGCCCTTACCCAAAACGATGCCGAGCAGGTCGCCGATTGGCTCATGAAAAACGGAATAGAGGCAGCTGCGTACCACAGCAAGATCACGCATCCTAATTTCCCCGATATCAGTAGCTATCGCCATCACCTAGAGGATCGATTGCTACAAGATGACCTTAAGGTGTTGGTCGCTACCGGTGCGTTGGGTATGGGGTATGACAAGCCCAACTTGGGTTTTGTGATCCATTATCAGGCGCCAGGATCTATAGTTTCCTATTACCAGCAAGTTGGGCGGGCCGGGCGAGCGATTGATCGCGCACTGGGAGTCCTGCTCTCTGGACCGGAAGATGAAGATATTCATGCGTTTTTCAGGCGCTCGGCGTTCCCTTCGCCAGAGCAAGTTGAGGAAGTACTTGAGGCGCTCACCCGCTTTGATGGGCTAAGCGTGCCAGCGTTGGAGAGGTATACCAACCTTGCGCAGCGAGAAATTGAAAAGGTACTCAAATACCTCAGTGTTGAAAGTCCAGCACCTCTAATCAAGGTGGGATCCCAGTGGCGTCGTACCCCTGTTCATTATCAGTTAGACGAAGAGCGAATTCTTCGCCTGACAGAGTTGCGCGAGCAGGAGTGGCAGCAGGTTCAGGAGTATCTGCAAGAGCGCGGTTGTTTGATGGCGTTTCTAAGAGAGGCATTGGATGACCCAGAAACGGCGGCCTGTGGTCGCTGTGCCAATTGTCTTGGCGAGACAATTGCACCGGGTGCAACTGACGCTGGATTGGTGCACGCCGCTGCGACATATATACGTCAAGCTGAAATGCCGATTACTCCCAGAAAACAGACAGCTTCAGGTGCATTTCAGCGGTACGGCTTCCCTTATAGACTCCCCCCGGAGATTCAGGCTCAGGAAGGTCGAGTGTTGTCGCGCTGGCGTGATGCAGGATGGGGGCAGCGAGTCGCTGACGGGAAGGCATCAAATCATTTTGACGATGCGCTAGTGGACGCGATGGTGGACATGATTGCCAACCGCTGGCGACCAGAGCCGGCTCCTACGTGGGTATGTTGTGTCCCCTCCTTTGGCCACCCTGATCTTGTACCCAATTTTGCGCGCCGACTCGCGGCGAGACTCGACATTCCGTTTCTCGATGCCGTACGCAAGACACGTCATAATGAAGCGCAAAAGCTGCAACGAAATAGCTTCCATCAGTGCCAGAATCTTGATGGAGTATTTGAAATTGTAGGGGCTGTACCAAACGGACCTGTACTGCTACTCGATGACATGGTCGACTCCGGATGGACTCTAACCGTCATCGCAGCATTGCTCCGACGAGCCGGAAGCGGTCCGGTTTACCCGACAGCTCTCTCTTCTACGGCATCACATGACTAATGATTAACCCTAACACCCAAGCAATTTTGTTGCTCACCGCTCATTTCTCTAAGGCCACAGGAGAGGCCAAGCCTCTTTCGCCTAGCGAATGGGGGCGCTTCGCTTTATGGTTGAATGAGCAGGGGAACACCCCTGCGCAGTTGCTCGCGCTCGATTCTCTTGCACTGTTGCGAGGTTGGTCAGATACCAAGATTCCTGTATCGCGTATTGAGCAGTTGCTTGGGCGTGGCCATGCGTTGGCCTTAGCAATGGAGAAATGGAGTCGAGCGGGTATCTGGGTCCTCACTCGTTCGGATCAGGATTATCCTTGGAGGCTGAAAAAGTACCTGCGTACAGATGCCCCTCCTGTGTTGTTTGGCTGCGGTAACGCTAAGTTGTTGAACCTGGCAAGTATTGCAATCATAGGTTCGCGCAACGCGGTGGACGCTGATCTAGATTTCACCCGGAAGGCCGGACAAACGTTTGCCGAGGCGGGTATTTCGGTGGTTTCCGGCGGTGCAAGAGGTGTGGATGAGGCGGCAATGCTTGGATGTTTGGAGATCGAAGGTACGGCTTGTGGCGTGATGGCTGATAGCCTATTGAAGGCAGTAACTTCGTCGAAATGGCGTAGTGGTTTGATGAGTAACAATCTAGTACTCATTTCACCCTTTCATCCAGAGGCGGGTTTTAATGCGGGCAACGCTATGGCCCGTAATAAATATATTTATTGCCTCAGCCAAGCTGCACTGGTTGTTCATTCAGGTATCAAGGGAGGCACTTGGAATGGTGCTATAGAAAACCTCAAGCATGGGTGGATACCTCTGTGGGTGAAGAGGACCTCGGACCTTAATGCAGGCAACGCAGAACTTGTAAACAGGGGCGGACATTGGTGTAGCGATAAGCTTGATGAGCTAGCCACCGTGGCGCTGTCAGCACCTGTAGCGACTTCTTCTGTGTCCAGTGATGATCTGTTGTCAGTCAAGAGCACCTTCAAAGAAGATGTTCGTAGGGACATCGCTGGCCTAGAACAGCCTTCAAAGCAGAATCATGCTCTCGCGTCAAAACGTCCTGCGTCGGTCATTGCAGATAGTGGAGGGCTACGTGGGTTGGATAGTGAAGAGGTCCCCCTGTTGAAGGAAGAGCCTTTCGAGCTAAGCTTCTATCGTTTTTTTCTTCAGAAGTTGGAGAAGATGGACGAGCCTCATACAACTGAATCACTCGCTGAACGTTTTGAGCTTCCCAAATCGCTGGTTGTTCAATGGTTGGCCCAGGCGGCTGATGAAGGGGTGGTAAAAAAGTTGACCAAGCCTGTTCGTTATCAATCCCTACGGGTTAAGCAACAGTTGGGATTAGGTATTGATTGAATTTTTAGACATGTTTTTTTCTACGGGCATGAGCAGCTACTCACTTGCGGCGCAAATAGAACGGTAAAAGCAGACCCCGGAAGGCCTGCCTATTCACCTGCCGTTCGTCAGAACAAAGACAATTGGTCAGGATGCGAGCGCCAGTGCTGGCAAACGCTTTCCCATCGCCCAAAGCGGAACCGGCGGTACTGACGCACCCAAACGCTCTTCACTGTTGAGTAAGCCATGTGAGGCCCTCCCGTGAAAATTGAAGGGTTTTTGCTTGCCCTGACCTACTGCTGGTACTACACTCCCGGCGTCTTCCTCAAGACATCGGTGCAGAGATCAGGGTGGTTTGGTTGACCCTTTTTCACCTCACCAAGGCCCAGAAGTGTTTGCGGCACTTCTTGGGCTTTTTCTCTAGAGTCTATTTATTAGATAAATAGACTCCTTTGACCCGTAATTTTGCCTTCCTTAACCAATCGATCAATTCTGAAGCGAGCGCTTTGAACGCTGGTTCCACAAATTTTTGCTAGGTGTTCGGCGGACTCTGCCTCTTTACATGCTTCTAGGGGCATCATAATTGCTGCCGTTAGAGCCTTGGCTTGCCATTCAGAGTCTTCGTAAAACTGGTGCTTTTTCAGCTGTGCTCCTCGGTGCAATTTTGCCGCGTGCTTGAGCACGATGTGCGCCATCTCATGAATGACGGTGCTTCGTCCAAATACATTTCCTTTCTGAAGCAATTCGTAGATGTCTTCTCTGACGACTACGAGTCCCTGGTCCGGGATGGTAAATGCTGCGCATTCATCCAGCTCCGCAACCTCTTCAATTCTGTAATTGAAGCCAGCTTGAGGAAGGGTGTGCTCTAAGATTCGGCAGCAATCCAAGCTATATGTCTCTCCTTGGAGAGTTGGAAGTACCTTTCGGACTCCCAACGCTACCTCTTCTAGAGAGCCATAGCTGTGTGGGCTGACTCTCAGGCCCGATGGACTTCGTAAATTCCCATTCGAGTAGAGTGTTGTCACTGTCAATCCTCTTTTGACGTCCTTCGGTTTACCCAATTCACTATGTCGTCACCCGGAGTAGCTCCTTCTTGCAGGCGCCTAGCGAATGCCGCCACTAGACCCCTTGCGTTGGAGTCAAGCTCAGCAGTGCTCACCACATCCTTCGATTGTTCTGCGGAAATTCTTAGCTGGCGGATCTGTTCATCAGTTGCACGACTAGCAAAAAACTCCAATGCCGCTTCAATGTGCTTATCCGAAAGTCTTTTTTCACCATACTCGATGCCGCTCAGATGAGCCGAGCTAATCCCCATGGCCTCAGCCATCGCCTTCAGGGATAGATCGAATTTCATTCGAAGCAGCCGTACAGCTTCTCCAAACGGTGTCAGTCTCATATTCCCACCTCGGTTCCCCTGCGATACCCCAGCTTTTCTATCAAGAATCTTTATTCTCTATTTAGAGAAGATAGTAGCTGTGAAGATTCGTGCCGTCAATGTAGTTGACTTCATATTTGACTCCACCGAGATTGGAATCGGTTCAGTCATGTTGAGGTGGGTCATACCAGAATCGATGAATAGGGCTTCTTTCGTCAGTGCGATGTATTGAACGATTCACTTTGACTCTCAGAATTACACCGCTTGATAACACCACCTCGTGCGCCTCCTGAAGCCCGGAAGGCAGATTGCAATACAGATTAGGGGGAGGTCTTGATGCAACTATTCAGCTACAAGATGACCCACGATACGGGGTTCGCGCCTAACCCGTTTGGCTACACACTCACCCTTGCGACCTGTAAACCCATGATTCGCCGGACTAAGGATGAAGGCCAATGGATTGCAGGTTTCACGTCAGTTGCGCTGACCGGTGATCGCGTCGGCGAAGAGCGATTGATTTATCTGATGCGGATTGGTGAGAAGCGTCATTTGCGTGATTACTTCAACGATCATCGTTTTCAAGACAAGATTCCGGACATGCAACTGCCTGGCCCTATACCCAAGGCAGGCGACAATATTTACCGTCCCTTGGTAACCGGTGCATGCGAGTTTTCACACTTCGAACAGCTCAAAAATCCGAACCACTGGGCTGATTCTGGGCCTAGCGAATTTGACCTAAAACGAGACATTTCAGGTCAGTACGTTCTGGTGGCGGATACGTTTTACTACTTTGGCGCTCGCGCAATAAGCATTCCCGTCGAGTGTCGGCCATGGTTACCGAAGGGGCAGTCAGCACACGGGCGTTTGACGCCACCTGAACAGGCCTTGCGTTTCATCCAATACATTAAAGAGCGCTATCAGCCAGGGCGACATAGCAACCCGACGGATTGGCCGGAAGACGAAGTGCTGAACAAAACTCCCTGTGGAGGACGTCAATGCGGATCATCTTAAGTCGAAAGGGTTTTGATTCAGCTGCCGGTGGTTGCCCCAGTCCAATCCTGCCGGATGGACGCTTGTTTTCCCTACCTATCCCAGACAAAGCTTCGTCTATTGGATATTCCGAAATCCAGTTCGATGGGCTTGATGTGGGTGAGCTTGTTGCGCAATTAACAGATGATCCGAAGCGTGTGCGACATTTCGCCCATCTAGATCCCGATTTGCGTCACACAGCCTTGAAACGGCAGCCTGGATGGAGGCCTGTACTCGGTCAAACTGGTAGCGCACAGGGGCACCTGCTCAATCAAAAGGTACAGGCTGGGGATATCTTCATTTTCTTTGGTTCTTTTCGGACCGTCGAAAAAATTGATGGTGTCTGGAGATTCATTAGAAGTGAACCCGCTCGGCACATTATCTGGGGATGGCTGCAAGTCGGAGAAATTTTGAAAGTGGATGATTTAGCTGAGACGGCCATTCCCTGGGCGCGCTATCACCCCCACTTCTCTTATGGTAAAGACAAGGCGAACACGTTGTATTTGGCAGCTGACCATTTGGTTTTCGATGGGCAGCTGACGAATACTCCTGGTGCAGGGGTGTTTCCCCATATTCATGACACCCTGATGCTCACAGCACCAGGTGCTCTAAACCAAACTCAATGGAGGATGCCGTCTTGGTTGTTCCCTAGTGACGGAATATCTATGTTGAGCTTCCATCCAGACCTGAATCGTTGGACTTCCGATGGGGAATTCTGTCTTCTCAAAAGCGCAGCGCGAGGGCAAGAGTTTGTGTTTGACTCCAAAGGAAAGCCGGAGCCCATCGCGTGGATTAAGGGACTGCTTGAAGTCGTTGGACATTAGAGACGCCGCTCAAGCATCGTGGATGCGAGATCAGAATCTTGGACTTTTGATAACCACTATGTTTCTGTTGGATTGAGGTCAGCAGCGCTGGGTTGTGCGCTGGTTCTGAATGGTAGAGGTGGAAAGCTGTGACAGACGCCAATCTGCTGGCGACATTACAAGCTGAGAACGCGAGGCTAATTGCCTTGCTTGACGCTCATGGGATTGATTGGCACCTGCCTGTTGAGCCGGTGAAGATACCGGTTGCTCAAATTGAGGCTTCGCGGCTGCTCAATACAGATGCCAAGGTTGACCTATTCAGAAACCTGTTTCGCGGTAGAGCCGACGTTTATCCCATCCGTTGGGAAAGCAAGGCCGGCAAGTCAGGATACGCGCCTGCCTGTGCTAACGAATGGCGCCCTGGGGTTTGTGAGAAGCCGCGAATCAAATGTGGCGATTGCGGCAATCGTCAATTGCTGCCGCTGACTGATGAGGTGATTTTTCGTCACTTGGCAGGCGACGTGGTGGTTGGTATCTATCCTTTGCTCCCTGATGACACCTGTTACTTTCTGGCCGTCGACTTCGATGAGGCTGAATGGCGTGATGATGCCCGAGCTTTTTTTCAGTCGTGTCATGAGCTAAATGTCCCAGTGGCATTGGAGATTTCACGCTCAGGCAATGGTGCTCATGCGTGGATTTTTTTCGACCGTAATGTTTCTGCTTTTGATGCACGCCGCCTAGGTGCTTCGATCATCAGTCATGCCTGTGAGCGTACTCGCCAATTGGCACTCAGTTCCTATGATCGACTGTTTCCGAACCAGGACTATATGCCGAAGGGTGGCTTTGGGAACCTCATTGCTCTGCCTTTGCAAAAGCGTGCAAGGGCGCAAAATAACAGCGTATTTGTAGATGAGTCACTGGAACCTCATTCCGATCAATGGGCCTTTCTGGCCTCCATTCAGCGGATGAGCCCTGGGGATATTGAGCCGGCTATTATCCGGGCGATGGGTAACCGTGATCCTGTAGGCGTCGCGTATGTCGAGGACGAGGGGGATGCAGAGCCTTGGAAAGGCCGCGATACGAGATCGCATAAGTTGACTTGCCCGTTACCTGCGTCTCTCCGTATCACATTGGCAAACCTGGTGTACTTCGAAAAATCGGAGTTACCGCAACCCTTGGCAAACCAGCTTGTCCGACTCGCGGCATTTCAAAATCCTGAGTTTTATAAAGCCCAGGCAATGCGAATGTCCGTCTGGAACAAGCCTCGGATCATTGGCTGCGCGCAAAATTTCCCTAAACACATCGCCTTACCACGGGGATGCTTGGATGCGGCTCTGGAGCTTCTGGAGGAAAATGGAATCACCGCTGAGTTCCAAGATGAACGCTTTGCGGGCGACCCCATCGACGTGAGCTTTCTCGGCACGTTGCGTTCTGATCAGGAAGTTGCGGTCAGCTCGATGCTTAGTCATGACGTCGGTATCCTGTGTGCGCCGACAGCATTTGGCAAAACCGTAACTGCCGCCGCGTTGATAGCGAAGCGTAGTGTGAACACGTTGGTGCTCGTGCATAGGACTGAGCTGCTACGGCAATGGCAAGAGCGTTTGCATGCATTTCTAGGTGTTGGCAATGAAGTCGTGGGTACTATCGGTGGTGGAAAGGCAAAACCCACAGGTGCCATCGATATCGCTGTAATGCAGTCTTTATCGCGAAAGGGTGAGGTCAGCGATACGGTAAAAAACTACGGCCAGATCATAGTTGATGAATGCCATCACGTGTCAGCGGTCTCGTTCGAGTCGTTACTGAGAAGTGCTGTTGCAAAGTATGTGGTGGGACTTACAGCAACTCCAATACGACGTGATGGGCAGCAACCTATCATCTTTATGCAATGCGGACCGATCCGGCACTCTGCTACTCGACCGGCAAGTGCCCCTCATGATTTGTCTGTGGTGCCCCGATTACTTTCCAAGCCCATTGTCGTCCCCGATGGCTCAGGGATTCAGGATGTATTTCGACGTTTAGCCGACGATGTCGAGCGTACAGCCAAAATTGTCTCCGAGGTTGAGCTAGCCTTTAGCCAAGGTAGGAAGATTTTGGTGCTGACTGAGCGTACTGAACATGTGGATGCACTTGAGACTGAATTGAAGGGGCGCGTGCATAACCTTTTTACACTTCATGGGCGTGTGCCAAAAAAGCAGCGAATCGCCCGCATGCACGATCTTGACTCACTGCCACCTGATGCTCCACGCGTCCTCGTTGCAACTGGAAAGCTAGTTGGTGAAGGCTTCGATCATCCAGCATTGGACACATTGGTGCTGGCAATGCCTATCTCTTGGAAAGGAATTCTTCAGCAATACGCAGGCCGGTTGCATCGAGCGCATGCCGATAAGGCCGACGTGCGAGTGATCGACTTCGTAGACGCGGGTAATGTCGCGTTGATGAGGATGTGGGATAAGCGGCAGGCGGGCTACAAAGCGATGGGGTACCGAATGGCTGACTCTCTAGCCACTATGGACTTGCTCTAGCAGCACAGTCGGTCCCTTTGGATTTCGATTTTGGATGCAGCCAGCAAGCTCCTTCAGTACGGTGAGGATGCTGCTTCCGGAAACGACATTTAATATGGTCAAATAACCGCAGTACGACACTTATCGTGGCTCAAATGCGACATTTATGGTGCCCATGTTCCACGTGGAACCCTGATTCCACCTAGGGTAGCCATGACACTTAATATGCCCATCGACATCCAGCGAGAGCCTGCTAATGAAAAAGGCCAACGCGCAAGCGTTGGCCTTTTTATTTGTAAAAATCAAAAGATCGCAGCCTGCGACAGCTCCTACAGGTGGAACATAAATACAGGTAGGAGCTGCCGCAGGCTGCGATCTTTTGATGCGTGAAATATCCGAATCCCGCACATAAAAAAACCGGCTATATCAGCCGGTTTTTTTGCGCCCGAAAAAAACTTATGCACCTTTTTCCTGATTTTAGTCCGTTATGAAATATGTATATAAATCATTAACTTAAAAACAAAATTCGACGCTTTTCAACGAAACGGTACACAGGTTATCCACAGAACTCAGACAGCCACTTGATCAGTGGCGGCCGGGGCTTGTGGAGCGGGTGGAAGCGAGCCCATTTCGCGCTGCATTTTCTCGTTCCAGGCTTGAACCCGGTCGTTCAGTGCGGCGATGGCTCGAGGGCCACTGCCTTCTGGGTACATCGGTTCGCCGATGATGACAGTGATCACGCCTTGCTTCTTCGCCCAACCGGTTTTCGGCCAGAATTTGCCGGCATTGTGCGCAATCGGTAGTACCGGAAGTTCGGCGTTGACCGCCAAAGCTGTACCACCGCGAGAGAATTTTCCGACAGTGCCATAGGGCACTCGCGTCCCCTCAGGGAAGATCAGTACCCAGACACCATCCTTAAGCAGCTCATCGCCCTTCTTCGCCACATGTTTGAGCGCTGCTTTAGGGTTGTCACGATCAATGGCGATCGGTCGTAGCATGGCCATGGCCCAACCAAAGAACGGTACAAATAGCAAAGAGCGCTTAAGTACCTGGCTCAAAGGCTGGAAATACGCAGAGAGAAAAAAAGTCTCCCAAGTGCTCTGGTGGTTCGACTGAATCACACAGGGCTGGTCAGGTACGTTCTCGGCGCCTTTGATTTCATAGCTGATGCCCAGAAAGACTTTGCTCAGCCACAAGGCGCAGCGGCACCAGTAGACGTTGATGAAGCGATAGCGTGCCTTGAATGGCAAAAACGGCGCGATAAAAAAGCTCAGGCTGCACCAGAGCAAAGAGCTGGTGCCCAGCAGCAGGTAAAAGAGGAAGGTTCTGATGGCCTGGAATATCGACATGGCGACGTTTACCGTGCGGGCTCTGCCCGTCTATATAAAGCGCAATCCCGAACAATCCTTGGTCAGGAATCTCGAAAGCGCTCTAATTGTGGATAAGTTCTGCGGCAATCGCCGCTAGATCGTCAAAAATCAAGGTGCCTACCGGCAGGGTCTTGCCCAAGGTTATTTCGCCTTTCCCGGTCTTTACCAAAACTGGCTGAGAATCGACGGCTTTGGCGGCTTCCAGGTCACCGAGACTGTCGCCGACGAACCATAGATCAGTCAGCGATACGTTGTAATGCGTGGCGATGGTTTTCAACATCCCGGGTTTCGGCTTGCGGCAATCGCAGCCTTCGTCCGGCCCGTGTGGGCAATAGACGATCAGCCCGACTTCACCGCCCTGCTCCGCCACGAGCGAGCGCATGCGCTCGTGCATGGCGTCCAGGGCGGCGATGTCGTAATAGCCGCGAGCGATGCCCGACTGGTTGGTAGCGACCGCTATCGTCCAGCCGGCCTTGCTCAACTGCGCGATGGCTGCGATCGAACCGGGGAGCGGAATCCACTCCTGCACCGACTTGATGTAAGCGTCGGAGTCGTAATTGATCACCCCGTCCCGATCGAGAATCAGCAGTTTCAAACAGTGTTACCCCAACATCGAAATATCGGCGACGCCGAGGAACAAGCCACGCAGACGCGCCAGCAGCGCATAGCGGTTGGCACGGACCTTGGCATCTTCAGCGTTGACCATGACCGCTTCGAAGAACGCATCCACCGGCTCGCGCAAGGCCGCCAGGCGCGCCAGCGATTCGCTGTACTGACGCGCTGCTGCCATCGGCTGAACAGCCTGGTCAGCCTGCTGGATCGCCGAGTACAAGGAGAACTCGTTGGCGTTGTCGAAGTACTTGGCTTCGACGACCGATGGAACCGAGCCTTCAACCTTGCTGAGCAGGTTCGAAACGCGCTTGTTCACCGCAGCCAGCGCCGCCGCTTCCGGCAATTTGCGGAAGGCTTCTACCGCTTGAACACGCTGGTCGAAGTCCAGTGCCGAACCCGGTTTCAGGGCACGCACCGACAGGTAAGTGCCCACGTCGACACCTTCGTCTTCGTAACGGGCACGCAGACGGTCGAAGATAAACTCCAGCACCGAATCGTTAAGGCCGGCAGCCTTGACCTTGGTACCGAACGCATTCACGGCGAAGGCCACGGCGTCGTTCAGGTCGAGGTCGAGCTTCTTGTCGATCAGGATGCGCAATACGCCGAGAGCAGCACGGCGCAGGGCATACGGGTCTTTGCTACCGGTCGGCAGCATGCCGATGCCGAAGATGCCGACCAACGTGTCGAGCTTGTCGGCGATGGCCACGGCGGCACCGGTCAGGGTGGTCGGCAGTTCAGCGCCGGCACCACGCGGCATGTATTGCTCGTTCAGCGCCAGGGCCACATCTTGCGGCTCGCCGTCGTTGAGGGCGTAGTAGTAACCGGCGACACCTTGCATCTCCGGGAACTCACCGACCATCTCGGTCGCCAGGTCGCACTTGGACAGCAGGCCGGCACGGGAAGCCCATGCCGCGTTGCCGCCAATGCGCTGGGCGATGAACGCCGCCAGTTTGGAAACACGCTCGGCCTTGTCGTAGACGCTGCCGAGTTTTTCCTGGAACACCACGTTTTGCAGGCGCAGGTTGAAGTCTTCGAGTTTCTGCTTCTTGTCTTGCTTGAAGAAGAACTCGGCGTCGGTCAGGCGTGGGCGAACCACTTTCTCGTTACCGGCGATGATCTGCTGCGGGTCTTTGCTTTCGATGTTGGCCACGGTAATGAAACGTGGCAGCAACTTGCCGTCGGCATCCAGCAGGCAGAAATACTTCTGGTTGTCCTGCATGGTGGTGATCAGCGCTTCTTGCGGCACGTCGAGGAAACGTTCTTCGAACGAGCACACCAGCGGCACCGGCCATTCAACCAGCGCGGTCACTTCGTCGAGCAGCGCTGGCGGAACGATTGCAGTACCTTCCTGCAGGGTCGCCAGCTCTTCGGTGCGCTTGCTGATGATTTCGCGACGCTCGTTGGCATCGGCCAGCACGTAAGCGGCACGCAGGTCGCTCAGGTAGTTGGCCGGCGAAGTGATGCGCACGCTTTGCGGGTGATGGAAGCGGTGACCACGGGAATCGCGACCCGCCTTCTGGGCGAGGATCGTGCAATCGATGACCTGGTCACCGAGCAGCATTACCAGCCATTGGGTCGGGCGAACGAATTCTTCCTTGCGCGCGCCCCAGCGCATGCGCTTCGGAATCGGCAGGTCGTTCAGGGAATCTTCGACGATGGTCGGCAGCAGGCTCGCGGTGGGTTTGCCGGCGATGCTTTGGCTGTAACGCAGTTTCGGGCCGCTCTGATCGATTTCGCTCAGGTCGACGCCGCACTTCTTGGCGAAGCCCAAGGCGGCTTGAGTCGGGTTGCCGTCGGCATCGAACGCGGCCTGACGTGGCGGGCCGTCGAGGTTGATGCTGCGATCCGGCTGCTGGGTGGACAGCGAGGTGATCAGCACGGCCAAACGACGTGGCGCGGCGTAGACGGTTTTGGTCTCGTAATTCAGGCCTGCGGCTTGCAGGCCCTTGTCGATACCCGCGAGGAACGCGTCGGCCAAGGTGTTCAGGGCTTTGGGTGGCAGTTCTTCGGTGCCCAGTTCAACCAGGAAATCTTGAGCACTCATTGTGCAGCCTCCAGCTTAGCCAACACTTCATCACGCAGGTCCGGGGTCGCCATCGGGAAGCCCAGCTTGGCGCGAGCCAGCAGGTAGGCTTGCGCAACGGAACGCGCCAGGGTGCGCACTCGCAGAATGTATTGCTGGCGCGCAGTCACCGAGATCGCCCGGCGCGCATCCAGCAGATTGAAGGTATGGGAGGCCTTCAACACCATTTCGTAGCTCGGCAACGGCAGCGGCTGGTCGAGTTCGATCAGGCGCTTGGCTTCGCTTTCGTAGAAGTCGAACAATTCGAACAGCTTCTCGACGTTCGCGTGTTCGAAGTTGTACGTCGACTGCTCCACTTCGTTCTGGTGGAACACGTCGCCGTAGGTCACTTTGCCCATCGGGCCGTCAGCCCAGACCAGGTCGTAGACCGAGTCCACGCCTTGCAGGTACATGGCCAGGCGCTCAAGACCGTAAGTGATCTCGCCGGTCACCGGGTAGCACTCGATGCCGCCCGCTTGCTGGAAGTAAGTGAACTGCGTCACTTCCATGCCGTTGAGCCAGACTTCCCAGCCCAGGCCCCAGGCGCCCAGGGTCGGCGATTCCCAGTTGTCTTCAACGAAGCGAATGTCGTGGACCAACGGGTCCAGGCCGACGTGCTTGAGGGAGCCCAGATACAGTTCCTGGAAGTTGTCCGGGTTCGGCTTCAGGACGACCTGGAACTGGTAGTAGTGCTGCAGGCGGTTCGGGTTTTCGCCGTAGCGGCCGTCAGTCGGGCGACGACTGGGCTGCACATAAGCGGCGTTCCAGGTTTCCGGGCCGATGGCGCGCAGAAACGTGGCAGTGTGGAAAGTCCCGGCGCCTACTTCCATATCGTAGGGCTGAAGTACCACGCAACCTTGCTCGGCCCAGTATTGCTGGAGGGCGAGGATCAAGTCTTGGAAGGTACGCACGGCTGGCGTAGGCTGGCTCACGAAATTCACCTGTTTCTTGGGCTGCGATTTAAAGAGCGGGAGTATACCCGATTCATTGCTGCGCACGCCCCCTGGAGCCTTATGCCACGCTGCTTTTGGTGTTCCGAAGATCCGCTGTACATGGCTTATCACGACCAGGAGTGGGGCACGCCGCTACGCGATGCGCAGGGATTGTTCGAGTTGCTTTTGCTCGAAGGGTTCCAGGCCGGCCTCTCATGGATCACCGTGCTGCGCAAACGTGAGCGTTATCGCGAGGTGATGTTCGGCTTCGACGTCCAGCGTGTGGCGCAGATGAGCGACGCGGAAATCGATGAATTGATGCTCGATCCGGGGATCATTCGCAACCGCCTCAAACTCAACGCCGCCCGGCGCAATGCCCAGGCCTGGCTGGCGCTCGAAGACCCGGTGGAATTTCTTTGGTCGTTCGTCGGCGGCAAGCCGGTGATCAATCATTTCAAGGATCGCACCGAAGTGCCGGCGGTCACGCCGGTCGCTGTCGAGATGAGCAAAGGCTTGAAAAAGGCCGGATTCACGTTCGTCGGTCCGACCATTTGTTACGCGCTGATGCAGGCATCGGGGATGGTCATGGACCACACCCGGGATTGCGATCGCTACGCGACGCTGGCGAACGGCGGTTAGAATAGCCGCCTCGCGCACAGCACAAGATCAGGAGTGACCTGTGGATAAGTTTAAAGGCGCCTTGCTGGTAGGCGCTCTGCGGCTGTTTGCCCTGCTCCCGTGGCGGGCAGTACAGGCGGTAGGCTCGGCCATTGGCTGGATGATGTGGAAATTCCCCAACCGTTCCCGTGATGTGGTGCGGATCAACCTCGCCAAGTGCTTTCCCGAGATGGACCCGGCCGAGCGCGAGCGTCTGGTGGGCCAGAGCCTGAAAGACATTGGCAAATCCCTGACCGAAAGCGCCTGCGCCTGGATCTGGCCGGCTCAGCGTTCAATCGATCTGGTGCGTGAAGTCGAAGGCCTGGACGTATTGAAAGACGCCCTCGCCTCCGGCAAGGGTGTCGTGGGCATCACCAGCCATCTCGGCAACTGGGAAGTGTTGAATCACTTCTATTGCAGCCAGTGCAAACCGATCATTTTCTATCGTCCGCCGAAATTGAAGGCTGTAGATGATTTGCTGCGCAAGCAGCGGGTGCAATTGGGCAACCGTGTGGCGGCTTCCACCAAGGAAGGCATCCTCAGTGTCATCAAGGAAGTGCGCAAAGGTGGTGCAGTGGGCATTCCCGCTGACCCGGAACCGTCCGAGTCCGCCGGGATCTTCGTGCCATTCTTCGCCACTCAGGCCTTGACCAGCAAATTCGTGCCGAACATGCTCGCGGGCGGTAAAGCGGTCGGCGTGTTCCTGCATGCGCTGCGGTTGCCGGACGGCTCCGGCTACAAAGTGATCCTCGAAGCCGCGCCGGAGGCCATGTACAGCACCGATACCAAGACGTCCTGCGCGGCCATGAGCCAGGTGGTCGAGCGCTATGTGCGGGCGTATCCAAGCCAGTACATGTGGAGCATGAAACGCTTCAAGAAGCGCCCACCGGGTGAAGAACGCTGGTACTGACGTAATTGGCACACTCTGTGGATAACCTGTAGGAGCTGCCGCAGGCTGCGATCTTTTGATCGTGCTCTTCGGCTTATCCACAACGGTTCAATCAAGGGCGCAAAAAGATGTCCGACCACCGCAAATCATTCCGCATCAAGATCACCCACGAAAGCTTCGGCGAATGCCTCGGCCAGACTCGAAACCTTTCGACCACAGGCGTCTACGTCAAGCACCCAGGCTTGTCGGCGTTGCCAAAAGGCGCGGTTGTGTATGGTCAGGTGCAGGATTTACCCACAGGCGCGCCGCGGGTTCGCATGGAAGTGGTATTGGTCGACGCCGACGGTATTGGCCTGCGGTATCTCTGATCAAGGCGCCTGACGCTCAAGCTTCTTCAGAAACACCATCATTTCTTTTTCTGCCTGCTTGTCGCCGTGGGCTCGGGCGGCTTCCAGACCCTGTTCCCACGCTTGGCGCGCGGCCGGGTAATCCGCCAGCGCCAGATGCGCCTTGCCCAACAACTTCCAGGCCGCGGAATACTTCGGATCGAATGCGACGCAACGCTGGAAGTGCTCCGCCGCCTTGGCGTTCTCTCCAAGATCCAGATAACCCTTGCCCAGGCCGAAGCGCAGCAATGAGTTATCCACACCCTTGGCGAGCATTTTTTCCAGGGATTCGAGCATGGGTGGATTTCCTTTAATGTAGCGAAGATCAAAAGATCGCAGCCTTCGGCAGCTCCTACAGGGATCGGTGTAGGAGCTGCCGAAGGCTGCGATCTTGGCGTTTTATGAAACACCAAGCATCTGAATTAGAAGAAGCTCAACCCCACATGGAACAGCTTCTCCACATCGCGAATATGCTTTTTATCCACAAGGAACAAAATCACATGGTCCCCCGCTTCGATCACCGTATCGTCATGGGCGATGATCACTTCTTCATCACGAATGATTGCGCCAATCGTCGTACCCGGCGGCAGGCCGATGTTCTCAATGGCTTTGCCGATCACCTTGCTCGACCTGGCATCGCCATGGGCAATCGCCTCGATGGCTTCCGCCGCGCCCCGGCGCAATGAGTGCACGCTGACGATATCGCCACGCCGTACGTGGGCGAGCAAGGTGCCAATGGTCGCCAGTTGCGGGCTGATGGCGATATCGATGTCGCCGCCCTGAATCAAATCAACGTAGGCCGGGTTGTTGATGATCGTCATCACCTTCTTCGCGCCCAGGCGCTTGGCCAGCAACGAAGACATGATGTTGGCCTCGTCATCATTGGTCAGGGCCAGGAACAGGTCCGCATCGGCGATGTTCTCTTCCAGCAGCAGATCGCGGTCCGAGGCGCTGCCCTGCAACACCACCGTGCTGTCCAGCGTGTCTGAGAGATGGCGGCAGCGCGCCGGGTTCATCTCGATGATCTTGACCTGATAGCGACTTTCGATGGCCTCGGCCAGGCGCTCACCGATCTGCCCGCCACCGGCGATTACGATGCGTTTGTAGGTTTCATCCAGGCGGCGCATTTCGCTCATCACCGCACGAATATTCGCTTTGGCGGCGATGAAAAAGACTTCGTCGTCCGCCTCGATCACCGTATCGCCCTGAGGCAGGATCGGCCGGTCACGACGGAAAATCGCGGCGACGCGGGTTTCGACATTCGGCATGTGCTCACGCAACTGACGCAACTGCTGACCCACCAGCGGTCCGCCGTAGTAAGCCTTCACGGCCACCAATTGCGCTTTGCCTTCGGCGAAATCGATCACCTGCAACGCACCCGGATGCTGGATCAGGCGCTTGATGTAGTTGGTGACCACTTGCTCGGGGCTAATCAGCACATCGACCGGAATCGCTTCGTTATCGAACAGTTCGGAGCGTGTGAGGTAGGCGGCTTCGCGGACCCGGGCGATCTTGGTCGGCGTGTGGAACAAGGTGTGGGCGACCTGGCAGGCAACCATATTGGTTTCGTCGCTGCTGGTCACGGCCACCAGCATGTCGGCATCGTCTGCGCCGGCCTGACGCAGCACCGTTGGCAGCGAACCGCGACCCTGCACGGTGCGGATATCCAGCCGATCGCCGAGGTCGCGCAGACGTTCGCCGTCGGTGTCTACCACGGTGATGTCGTTGGCCTCGCTGGCCAAATGCCCCGCCAGCGAACCGCCGACCTGCCCCGCACCGAGGATGATGATTTTCATCCAGTCACTCCATTGAATCCGTTTAACCGCGCGCGGCGGCGATCTTGATCAGCTTGGCGTAGTAGAACCCGTCGTGGCCGCCTTCCTGTGCCAGTAACTGGCGACCATGGGGCTGCTTGATCCCGGCTGAAGTGGCGAGGTCCAGTTCGCGAGCACCCGGCGTACGAGCGAGAAAGGCTTCGATGACTTCGGTGT
Organism: Pseudomonas sp. LBUM1644; assembly: GCF_059716195.1. NCBI lineage: Bacteria > Pseudomonadati > Pseudomonadota > Gammaproteobacteria > Pseudomonadales > Pseudomonadaceae > Pseudomonas > Pseudomonas sp. LBUM1644. The sequence continues at coordinate 44,115 of NZ_CP166812.1, forward strand.
TCTCGGTCGGCAATGTCGAGCAGGTGGCGTAAAGCAGAATGCCGCCCACGTCCAACGTTATCCACATAGCGTCGAGCAGTTCACCTTGCAGGACCGCCAGCGCCGCGATGTCGTCGGGTTGGCGAGTCAACTTGATGTCCGGGTGGCGCCGGATCACGCCGGTGGCCGAGCACGGCGCGTCGAGCAGGATGCGCTGGAACGGCTTGCCGTCCCACCAGGTCGCCGTGTCGCGGCCGTCGGCGGCGATCAGTTCGGCGCTCAGGCCCAGGCGCGCCAGATTTTCCCGCACCCGCACCAGTCGCTTGGCTTCGAGGTCCACCGCCACCACGCCGGCCAATGCAGGCTCGGCTTCGAGAATGTGGCAGGTCTTGCCGCCGGGCGCACAGCAGGCGTCCAGCACCCGCTGGCCCGGCGCCAGATCAAGCAGATCGGCGGCCAGTTGCGCCGCTTCATCCTGCACACTGATCCAGCCTTCGGCAAAACCTGGCAGGCTACGAACGTCGGCGGCGGCGTCGAGGATGATGCCGTCCTGGCTGTAGACACACGGCGTAGCGGCGATACCCGCGTCGGTCAGCAGACCCAAGTAGGCGTCGCGAGTGTGATGACGCCGGTTGACCCGCAGAATCATGGGCGGATGCGCGTTGTTCGCCGCGCAAATGGCTTCCCACTGCTCAGGCCAGAACGCCTTCAGGGATTTTTGCAGCCAGCGGGGATGCGCGGTGCGCACCACCGGGTCATGTTCAAGTTCGGCCAGCAGCGCTTCGCTTTCACGCTGGGCGCGGCGCAGCACGGCATTGAGCAAGGCCTTGGCCCACGGTTTTTTGAGCTTGTCGGCACAACCGACGGTTTCGCCGATGGCGGCGTGGGCCGGAACCCGCGTGTAGAGCAACTGGTAGAGACCGACCAGCAGTAACGCTTCGACATCCGCATCCGCTGCCTTGAATGGCTTCTGCAGCAACTTCGCCGCCAGTGCCGACAATCGCGGCTGCCAGCGAGCGGTACCGAACGCCAGGTCCTGGGTGAAACCGCGATCGCGGTCTTCAACCTTATCCATTTGTGTCGGCAAAGAACTGTTGAGCGAGGCTTTTCCGTTTAGAACAGCGGCGAGTGCCTTGGCGGCGGCCAGACGTGGATTCATTGAGCGTCCGCCGTTTGACCGAGGACGGTGCCGACGGCGAATTTCTCACGACGGCTGTTGAACAAGTCGCTGAAGTTCAGCGCCTTGCCGCCGGGCAATTGCAGACGGGTCAGACACAGCGCTTGCTCGCTGCAGGCAACGACCAAGCCGTCCTTGCTGGCGCTGAGGATTGCACCCGGTGCGCCCTGCCCTTCGGCAAGGCTGGCGGCCAGTACTTTCAGGGCTTCGCCGTTCAGCGTGCTGTGGGTGATTGGCCACGGATTGAAAGCGCGGACCAGGCGTTCCAGCTCAATGGCCGGACGGCTCCAGTCGATGCGCGCTTCATCCTTGTTCAATTTGTGCGCGTAGGTGGCGAGGTTGTCATCCTGCACTTCGCCTTCCAGGGTGCCAGCGGCGAGACCGGCAATGGCTTGAATCACTGCCGGTGGACCCATTTCGGCCAGACGGTCGTGGAGGCTGCCGCCCGTGTCTTCACTCGTGATCGGCGTGGTGACTTTCAACAGCATCGGCCCAGTGTCGAGGCCCAGTTCCATGCGCATCACGGTCACGCCGCTTTCGCTGTCGCCCGCTTCGACGGCGCGCTGGATCGGCGCCGCACCGCGCCAGCGTGGCAGCAAGGAGGCGTGGCTGTTGATGCAACCCAGGCGCGGAATATCCAGCACCACTTGCGGCAGGATCAAGCCGTAGGCAACCACCACCAGCAAATCCGGCTGCAACGCGGCCAGCTCGGCCTGCGCGCCTTCGTTGCGCAGCGTCGGCGGCTGCAACACCGGGATATTGTTTTCCAGCGCGAGTTGCTTGACCGGGCTTGGCATCAGCTTTTGCCCACGGCCTGCCGGACGGTCCGGTTGGGTGTAGACCGCGACGATCTCATAAGGGCTGTCGAGCAGGGCCTTGAGGTGTTCGGCGGCGAATTCCGGGGTGCCGGCAAAGACGATGCGCAGTGGCTCAGTCATGGGAGCAATCTCTGAAAAGAAAAAGGCTTGCCGCAGCAAGCCTTTGAAAGGAGGGCATCAAGCGTTCTGGCGATGGAGCTTTTCCAGTTTCTTCTTGATTCGGTCGCGTTTGAGGTTGGACAGGTAGTCGACGAACAATTTGCCGTTCAGGTGGTCGCATTCATGCTGGATGCACACGGCGAGCAGACCTTCTGCGATCAATTCGTACGGTTTGCCGTCGCGGTCCAGCGCCTTGACCTTGACCTTCTGTGGGCGATCGACGTTTTCGTAGAAGCCCGGCACCGAGAGGCAGCCTTCCTGGTATTGCTCCATCTCGTCGGTCAGGGATTCAAACTCGGGATTGATGAACACCCGTGGTTCGCTGCGGTCTTCGGAGAGGTCCATCACGACGATACGTTTGTGCACGTTGACCTGGGTCGCGGCGAGGCCGATGCCTGGCGCTTCATACATTGTTTCAAACATGTCATCGACCAACTGACGTACTTCGTCGTCCACTACAGCCACAGGTTTGGCGATAGTGCGCAGACGCGAGTCGGGGAATTCGAGGATGTCTAAAATGGCCATAAGCTTATTTGCTGCACGTGTGAGGTAAAGTCGGGTCGATGGCCTGGCGGGTCCGAAGATGCAGGCTACCGTTGTGAAGCGTAGCTCCCTTTTCTTTTCTGCAAAGAAACAGGAGCGAGCCACGAGGGCTCTGGCGTTTCACGCGAACGCACATAATAAAGGGATTCACCGCATGAGGAAATCACTACTCGCCTTGCTCCTTCTGGCTTCGGCCGGTTTGGCGCACGGGCAAGTGCAACTCAGGGAAGGTTTTCCACAGCAATACACCGTTGTCGCTGGCGACACACTCTGGGACATATCCGGGAAATTCCTGCGTGAGCCGTGGAAGTGGCCCGAGCTCTGGCAAGCCAATCCGCAGGTTCAGGACCCCAATCTCATCTATCCCGGGGATACGCTGTCGCTGGTCTATGTCAACGGCCAGCCGCACCTGACACTCAATCGCGGCGCTTCCCGTGGCACCATCAAGCTCTCGCCACGCATCCGCAGCAGTCCGGTGGCCGATGCCATCCCGAGCATTCCGTTGCAATCGATCAACAGTTTTCTGTTGAGCAACCGCATCGTCGACAAGGTCGAGGATTTCGACAAGGCGCCCTACATCGTCGCCGGCGATGCCGAACGCGTGCTCAGTGGCACCGGTGACCGGATTTTCGCCCGAGGTCATTTCGATCCGGATCAACCGGTGTACGGCATCTTCCGCCAGGGCAAGGTCTACACCGATCCACAGAGCAAAGAATTCCTGGGCATCAATGCCGACGACATCGGTGGCGGCGAAATTGTCGCCACCGAAGGCGACGTTGCCACGTTGGCACTGCAGCGCACGACTCAGGAAGTCCGTCTCGGCGACCGTTTGTTCACTGGCGAGGAGCGATCGATCAACTCGACATTCATGCCCAGTTCGCCCAAGACCGAGATCAACGGGTTGATCATCGATGTGCCGCGTGGGGTCACCCAGATTGGCGCAATGGATGTCGTCACGCTGAACAAGGGGCAGCGCGACGGCCTGGCGGAAGGCAACGTGCTGGTGGTAATGAAAACCGGCGAAACCGTGCGCGACCGGATTACCGGCCAGCCGCTGAAAATTCCTGATGAGCGTGCCGGTTTACTGATGGTTTTCCGAACGTACGACAAACTCAGTTACGGATTGGTGCTCAACGCATCGCGCTCCTTGGCGGTGCTGGACAAGGTGCGAAATCCGTAAGCAGGCTTCACAAGTTACCAACAGAGTTATCCACAGCTTATTCCCGTTTGAACGGGGCTCATAACGATCAAGGATGATCCATGTCGCTGTCTGCTGCTACATCGGTTTCCCCTGCGGAACTGGAAGCTCGTTTACGTCTGCATCGCCTGCCGGAACTCGGTCCGGCGCGGTTCAAGAAATTGCTGGAAGCCTTCGGCTCGGCGTCCAAGGCGATCAGCGCACCGGCCAGTGCATGGCGTGCATTGGGGCTGCCGTTCGCGTGTTCGGATGCCCGGCGCGCCAGTGAAGTCCGTGACGGCGCGAGCCACGCGTTGGCCTGGCTAGAGCGTCCGGGCCAGCATTTACTGATGTGGGACCAGCCTGACTACCCGGCGCTGCTGGCGGAGATCAGTGATTCACCGCCGCTGTTATTTGTGGCGGGCGATCCGGGGATTCTGGAAAAACCGCAACTGGCGATGGTGGGCAGTCGGCGTGCGTCCAGGCCGGGGATGGACACTGCTGGCGCATTTTCGCGCAGCCTGGCCAGCGCCGGTTTTGTCATCACCAGTGGCCTGGCGCTGGGGATTGATGCCGCCGCGCATCAAGCTGCCCTGGACGTTGGCGGGCAAACGGTCGGGGTACTTGGCACGGGACTTGAAAAGTTTTATCCACAGCGCAATCGACGGCTGGCGGACGCGATGATTGCATCGGGCAGCGCCGTGCTTTCGGAGTTCCCGCTGGACGCCGGTCCCACCGCCAGTAACTTCCCGCGACGCAATCGAATCATCAGCGGTTTGTCCCTCGGTGTACTGGTGGTGGAGGCTAGTGTTGCCAGTGGTTCGTTGATCACGGCGAGGCTGGCGGCGGAGCAAGGTCGCGAGGTGTATGCGATTCCAGGATCGATTCATCATCCCGGCGCGAAGGGGTGTCATCAGTTGATTCGTGACGGCGCGATGCTGGTGGAAACCATCGACCATATCCTCGAAGCCTTGCGCGGCTGGCAACAGTTACCCTTGTCCATGGAGCCGCCGTCGGTGACCCATCCACTGCTTATGCTGCTGCATGCGGCGCCGCACACCAGTGAAGCGTTATCCGTCGCCAGCGGTTGGACCTTGCCCAAAGTGCTCGCTGCGCTGACGGAACTGGAAATGGAAGGCCGGGCGGTCTGTGAAAGCGGGCGCTGGTTTGCACGGGTGAGCTAGGTTTTATAAGGAAGATCGGTAAACTGCGCATAGCCTTATTCCGGAGAGTTTTTCATGGTCAACAGTTGGCGTGTGCAACAAGCCGCGCAAGCCATTCGCGCAGGGGCGGTGATTGCCTATCCAACCGAAGCGGTGTGGGGCCTGGGTTGTGACCCGTGGGACGAAGAAGCGGTATCGCGTTTGTTGATGATCAAGGGGCGGGCGATGGGTAAGGGCCTGATCCTGGTGGCCGACAACATTCGCCAGTTCGATTTCCTCTTCGAAGACTTCCCTGAACTGTGGATGGACCGCATGGCCAGCACCTGGCCGGGGCCGAATACCTGGCTGGTGCCGCACCAGAATCTGTTGCCGCAATGGATTACCGGTGTGCATGAAACGGTAGCGCTGCGGGTCAGCGATCACCCAATGGTGCGGGATTTGTGCGCGGCGGTCGGGCCACTGGTGTCGACGTCCGCCAACCCGCAGGGCCGGCCGGCGGCGCGGACGCGCATTCGCATCGAGCAGTATTTCCGTGGGCAGGTTGATTTTGTCCTGGGTGGGAATTTGGGTGGGCGCAAGAACCCGAGTGTTATCCGTGATCTGGCGACGGGGCATGTTGTGCGCCCGGATTGACTGTGGCGAGGGGGCTTGCCCCCCGTTGGACTGCGCAGCAGTCCACAGCCTGATGATGCGTTCGGTCGATTAGAACGCATTGCTCATTGGCGGGCGCTTCGCACCCGAACGGGGGCAAGCCCCCTCGCCACAGTCTGGTATCAAGGCAACAAAACAGTCGAGCCAGTGGTCCGCCGCGCCGACAACTCGGTCTGCGCCTTCGCCGCTTCAGCCAATGGATACTGGTGGCTGATATCCACTTTCAACTTCCCGCTGATGATCATCTCAAACAACTCATCCGCCATGCGCTGCAGGTTTTGCGCGTTGTTGGCGTAGGTCGCGAGCGTTGGCCGGGTCACGTACAACGATCCTTTCGCCGACAAAATCCCCAGGTTCACCCCGTCCACCGCGCCAGACGCATTGCCAAAGCTCACCACCAGGCCCCGAGGTGCCACACTCTCCAGTGAGGTCAGCCACGTGTCCTTGCCGACGCCGTCGTACACCACCGGGACTTTCTTGCCGTCAGTCAATTCCAGTACGCGTTGTGCGACGTTTTCATGGCTGTAGTCGATGGTCGCCCAAGCGCCATTGGCCTTGGCCAGTGCGGCTTTCTCCGGCGAGCTGACCGTACCGATCAACTTCACGCCCAAGGCCTTGGCCCATTGGCAGGCCAGCGAGCCGACGCCGCCGGCAGCGGCGTGAAACAGAATGGTTTCGCCGCCCTTGAGTTCATAGGTCTGACGCAACAGGTACTGCACAGTCAGGCCCTTGAGCATCACACCGGCGGCCTGTTCAAAGCTGATTGCATCGGGCAGGCGCACCAGATTGGCCTCTGGCAACACATGCACTTCGCTGTAGGCGCCCAACGGGCCGCTGCCATACGCCACGCGATCGCCCACCTTGAAGCGGGTGACTTCATCGCCCACCGCCTCGACCACGCCCGCGCCTTCCGAGCCCAGGCCCGATGGCAAGGCTGGCGGAGGATACAGACCACTGCGGTAATAGGTGTCGATGAAGTTCAAGCCAATGGCCCTGTTGGCGACGCGGACTTGCTGCGGGCCGGGCTCGGCGGGTTGGTAATCCACATATTCGAGCACTTCGGGGCCGCCATGGGTGCGGAACTGGATTCGCTTTGCCATTTGCCTACTCCTTGGGTCTTGGCTACTGGAGTTGTAGCGCGAAGCTGCCTATCGAACTCCCAAGCTTGATCTTCGTCAACTGCGGCGGAACAAGGCGCAGTGTTATCCTACGCAGCAATTTGCCACCGGCCATTCGTGCGCCGCGTAGCTTTGCCCGATTCAAGGTGATGACATGACGACCCGCACCGAGGCCGTAAAAGCCTACCTGCTCGACCTGCAAGACCGCATTTGCGCTGCCCTGGAAGCCGAGGACGGAGGCACACACTTCGTCGAAGACGCCTGGGCACGGCCTGCCGGCGGTGGCGGTCGCACACGCGTGATCGAGAACGGCGCAGTCATCGAAAAAGGCGGCGTCAACTTTTCCCACGTCTTTGGCAGCGGTCTGCCACCGTCCGCCAGCGCGCACCGTCCGGAACTGGCGGGCCGTGGCTTCGAAGCCCTCGGCGTGTCGCTGGTCATTCATCCGCACAACCCGCATGTGCCGACTTCCCACGCCAACGTGCGCTTTTTCATCGCTGAAAAAGAAGGTGAAGAAGCGGTCTGGTGGTTCGGCGGCGGCTTTGACTTGACCCCCTATTACGGCAACGAAGAAGACTGCATGCACTGGCACCGCATCGCCGAGCAGGCCTGTGCGCCGTTTGGTCCGGATGTCTATTCCCGTTACAAGTCATGGTGCGACAGCTACTTCCACATCAAGCATCGCCATGAACCGCGCGGCATCGGCGGGCTGTTCTTCGATGACTTGAACGAGTGGGACTTTGACACCAGTTTCGCGTTCATGCGCGCCATCGGTGACGCGTACATCGACGCCTACCTGCCGATTGTGCAACGCCGCAAAAATGATGCGTTCACGGCCAAACAGCGCGAATTCCAGGAGTTCCGTCGTGGCCGTTACGTCGAATTCAACCTGGTTTACGACCGTGGCACATTGTTCGGCCTGCAATCGGGTGGGCGTACCGAGTCGATCCTCATGTCGCTGCCGCCACAAGTTCGCTGGAGCTACGACTGGAAAGCCGAGCCGGGCAGCGAAGAAGCGCGGCTGACCGAGTATTTCCTGCAAGACCGAGATTGGTTGGCCAAGGGTTGAGTTCTGTTTTTTTGGGGCCGCCAAGATCGCAGCCTGCGGCAGCTCCTACAGGTGAGGTGTGTTGATGGACCGTTATGTCGTTTTTGGTAACCCGATTGGTCACAGCAAGTCGCCGTTGATTCATCGTTTGTTCGCCGAGCAGACGGCTCAGCAGTTGGACTACAGCACTTCCTTGGCACCGCTCGATGACTTTTCCGACTTCGCGCGAGCCTTCTTCCTTGAAGGTCGTGGGGCGAATGTCACGGTGCCGTTCAAGGAGGAGGCCTATCGCCTGGCCGACAGCCTGACGGAACGGGCGCAGCGGGCGGGTGCGGTCAACACCTTGAGCAAACTCGCCGATGGCACCTTGCTGGGCGACAACACCGATGGCGCCGGACTCGTGCGGGACCTGACGGTCAACGCCGGTTTCAGCCTCAAAGGTAAACGTATCTTGCTGCTGGGGGCTGGCGGCGCGGTGCGTGGCGCGTTGGAGCCACTGCTGGCCGAGCAACCGGCTTCGGTGATCATTGCCAACCGCACGGTGGAGAAAGCCGAGTTACTGGCGGAGCTGTTCTCGGACCTGGGGCCGGTGTCGGCCAGCGGCTTCGACTGGCTGCAGGAATCGGTCGACCTGATCATCAACGCAACGTCGGCGAGTTTGTCAGGCGACGTCCCACCGATTGCCAGCAGCCTGATCGAACCGGGCAAGACTGTGTGCTACGACATGATGTATGGCAAGGAGCCGACTTCGTTCTGTCGCTGGGCCAGTGAACAGGGCGCTGCGGTGGCGATGGATGGGTTGGGGATGTTGGCTGAGCAGGCTGCGGAGGCCTTCTATCTGTGGCGTGGTGTACGACCGGATACGGCGCCGGTGTTGGCTGAATTGCGTCGGCAGTTAGGTCTTTGAGATCAAAAGATCGCAGCCTGCGGCAGCTCCTACATGGTTTTTGTGTACGCCTTTAGGAGCTGCCGAAGGCTGCGATCTTTTCAATCTTCGAAGCGGATCGGGCATTTCTCCGCGCCTTCCAGCTTGCGCAACTCCTCCACCACCGGCGGCCTTGCCCCGCGCAGCGTCAGGCTGCGATCCTGCTTAAGCAGCCGTCGTGCTTCCTGGTGCAGCATTTCCACACCTGAATAGTCGATGAAGTTGATCTGCTGCGCTTCGATCACCACTCGCGCACCGTGCATCCGTTGCAGGCGCACTTGCAGGTAATGGCTGGCGCCGAAAAAGATCGAACCCCCCACTCGCAGAATGTCTTCATTGCCTTCGCGCCAATGCTGAACCCGCGGTTGTGATGTGCGCTTGAGGTAAAAGAACAACGACGCGAGTACGCCGGCATAGATTGCCGTCTGCAGTTCCAGCAACAGTGTGGCGACGCAGGTCAGCGCCATCACCACGAACTCGGCGCGGCTGACCCGTAACAAGGCACGAATGCCGCGATGGTCGACCAATCCCCAGGCGATCAACAGGATGCTGCCCGCCATGGCCGGAATCGGAATATGCGCGATCAACGTCGCCCCGAAAATCGCAAACAGGGCGACCCACAGCGCTGAAAACACCCCGGCCATTGGCGAGCAGGCGCCCGCTTCGTAGCTCAGGCCCGAGCGGGTGAAAGAGCCGGCTGACAGCGAACCGGAAAAAAACGCACCGACGATGTTCGATAAACCCTGGGCGCGGACTTCCTGATTCGCATCGAGCAACTGTTGCGAACGGGCTGACAACGAGCGAGCAATCGACAGGCTGGTCACCAGGCCAAGCATCCCCACGGCCACAGCGCTGGGCAGCAGACGCAGGATCAGCTCCAGGTCCAGGGGCAGCGGACTAAAGGGTGGCAGTTGCCCGACAAAGGCGCTGACCAACTTCACATGGCCAAACATCGACGGCCACAACCACACCAGCAATCCGCTCAGCACCAGGGTGATCAATAGCGTTGGCCAACGCCGCAACAGCAGTTTCAACACAATGCCCACGACGACCGTCACCAGGCCGAGGACCAGTGAAGGTTTATCCACCTCATGAAGGTGACTGAAGAGTTTGATCAGGCTGTTCAATGCCGTGGCCTGGCTGGGCAAGTCCAGCCCCAGCAGGTTCGGCATTTGTCCGATGGCAATCACCACCGCCGCGCCGAGGGTGAAACCCAACACCACCGAATGCGAGACGAAATTGACCAAGGCACCGAAACGCAGCATCCCCAGTAGCCATTGGAAAATGCCGGCGAGGAGCGTCAGAAGCAGGATCAGCGTGATGTAGTCCTGTGACGCGGGAACGGCCAGAGGACTGACGCTGGCAAACAGGACAATAGAGATCGCGGCCGTAGGACCGCATATCAGGTGCCACGACGAACCCCAGAGGCAAGCGATCAGCACCGGAATAATGGCGGCGTACAAGCCGTATTCCGGTGGGAGACCAGCGATCAGGGCGTAGGCAATGGATTGCGGCAACGCGAGAATGGCGCCGCTGAGACCGACAATCAAGTCTCGCCCGATGCTGGCGCGGGTCTGCCGGGGCAACCAGCTGAGGAAGGGAAAGAGTGAATGGCGGCTGGGGAAGGCCATGGGTCCTCTCGGGTGGGGTTTTGCAAAGGGTATCAGGATGACACTTGTGGGAGCGGGCTTGCTCGCGAATGCGGTGGGTCAGGCAACTTCAATGTCGACTGACCCACCGCATTCGCGAGCAAGCCCGCTCCCACACTGGCTCAGAGTTTGGCTTTTACTGCCGGCAACGCATCCTTCCCATCCGCCGTCTTCACGCCATCCAGCCATTTATCCAGCACCGCCGGATTAGCCTTGATCCACGCCTTGGCCGCGTCCGCGTTGCTGACTTTCTTGTTCACCACCTCGGCCATGATGCTGTTCTCCATGTCTTGGGTGAAACTCAGGTTGGTCAGCAGTTTGCCCACGTTCGGGCAGGCTTCGGCGTAACCCTTGCGGGTCAGGGTGTGCACGCTTCCGGTGTCACCGAAGTACTTTTCGCCGCCCTTCAGGTAATGCATTTTCAGCTGCACGTTCATCGGGTGTGGCGTCCAGCCGAGGAAGGTCACGAACTTCTGTTTCTTCACGGCGCGGGACACTTCCGCCAGCATCGCCTGCTCGCTGGACTCGACCAGTTTCCACTGACCCATGTCGAAATCATTCTTCTTGATGATCTCCTGCAGCGAGATGTTCGCCGGCGCACCGGAGCCGATGCCGTAGATTTTCTTGTCGAATTTGTCGGCGAATTTATTCAGGTCGGCAAAGTTATGCACACCCGCGTCCCACACGTAGTCCGGAACAGCGAGGGTGAATTCGGTGCCGTCGAGGTTCTTCGCCAGTTGCGTGACGTCGCCGGTGGCCACGAACTTGTCGTAGAAGCCCTGCTGCGCCGGCATCCAGTTACCCAGGAACACATCGACCTGGCCATCCTTCAACCCGCCAAAGGTAATCGGCACCGCGAGGGTATCGACTTTGGCATTGTAGCCCATGCCGTCCAGCAGAAAACCGGTGATGGCGTTGGTCGCGGCGATGTCACTCCAGCCAGGGTCGGCCATTTTCACCGTCTCGCAGCTTTGATCGGCATACGCCGCCGCACTGCCCAGGGCCAGCAGCCCGACCGTCAGTACTGTGGATAACTTTTGCATGGACTTCCCCTTAACATTATTGGTTTTGGCAGGGTTGTGGATAACGTGCTTTACGCTCCAGATCGTCGAGGTCGATGTGGTTGCGCATGTACTGCTGACTGGCGTCCACCAGCGGCTGGTGATCCCAGCTCTTCAGCTTGCCGATGGTCAGTGCATCGGCGACGAAGCGCCGGCGACGCTGGCTCGCGAGCACCTGTTGATGAATCTCCGGGATGTTCCATTTGGCCCGTGCTTCGTCCAGGAACTCCTCGTACAGCGCCCGATGTGGCGGCGACTGGCTGAGTTCTTCCTGCTCAAGCGGGTCGTTGTGTACGTCGAAGAGTAGGCAAGGGTCGTCTTCGCTGTAGATGAATTTGTAGGCGCCCCGGCGAATCATCATCAGCGGGCTGATGGTGCCTTCGGCCATGTATTCGCCGAAGACTTCGTCGTGGCCGCCCTGCCCTTGCAGGTGCGAGACCAGTGAACGTCCGTCCAGCGGCAGGCCTGGCTCCAGTGAGCCGCCAGCCAGTTCCACAAAGGTTGGCAGCAGGTCGGCGGTGGAAACCGCGGCACTCACGCGGCCAGCCCCGAATTGCCCGGGCGCACTTATCAACAGGGGGACTCGCGCGGCCATTTCGAACCAGTGCATTTTGTACCAGAGGCCACGCTCGCCGAGCATGTCGCCGTGGTCGCCGGAGAACACGATGATGGTGTCATTGATTAGCCCGGTTTCCTCGAGCGTTTGCAGGAGTTTGCCGACGTTACTGTCGATGTAGCTGCAAGCGCCGAAGTACGCACGGCGCGCGTCACGAATTTTATCCACAGGCAAGGGCTTGTCCCACAGGTCGTAAACCTTCAACAACCGCTGGGAATGCGGATCAAGTGTGGTCTGCGCCGGTGTCTCGGGTAACGGGATGTCGGCGTCGTCGTACATGTCCCAAAATGCCTTGGGAATGGTGTACGGGTCGTGTGGGTGAGTCATCGATACGGTGAGGCAGAATGGCTGGTCGCCGTCCTCACGGATGTGATCGAACAAGTATTGCTGAGCCTTGAATACCACCTCTTCGTCGAAATCCAGCTGGTTGGTGCGCACGCACGGCCCGGCTTGCAGCACCGACGACATGTTGTGATACCAGGTCGGACGCACGTCCGGTTCATCCCAGTTCACGGCCCAGCCGTAGTCGGCCGGGTAAATGTCGCTGGTCAGCCGTTCTTCATAGCCGTGCAGCTGATCCGGACCGCAGAAGTGCATTTTGCCCGACAGGGCAGTGCGGTAACCGAGGCGCCGCAGGTAGTGGGCATACGTCGGTACGTCGGCGGGGAAATCGGCCGCGTTGTCGTAGGCGCCAATTTTGCTCGGCAACTGACCGCTGACCAGGGTAAAACGCGACGGCGCGCAGAGTGGGCTGTTGCAATAAGCGGCGTCAAACACCACGCCTTGGGCGGCGAGGCGACTGAGATTGGGTAATTTGATGGGCGAAGGGCCGTAGAACGGCAACATTGGCGCGGCCATCTGATCGGCCATGATGAAAAGAATATTCTTGCGCTTCATGTGATCGCGGCATTCCATAGTGAATATTTATGCGAGAGTGCTGCGATCGAGCATGGATTCCATGCGCTCTCTGGTAAAGCCCGCTTCAGGCAATGACTAGGATAAGCCCAGCTTATGTACGACGCCCTTGGTGATTTGTCGCTCGACTTGCTTCGAGCGTTCGAAGCGGCCGCCCGCCAGCGCAGTTTCACCGCCGCTGCAGTGGAGCTCGGCACCACGCAACCGGCAGTCAGTCAGCAGATCAAGCGGTTGGAGGAGCAGCTCGCTACCCGTCTGTTTGACCGCATCTACCGTGGGATTGAGTTGACCGAGGCGGGGACCATTCTGTTTGAACAGGTTCAGCTCGGTTTGCAGAATATCGACGCAGGATTGAGCGCGATCAGCGCACAGAACCAACATGAAGTGCTGCAGGTTGCGACTGATTTTGCCTTTGCCGCCTATTGGTTGATGCCGCGTTTGCACCGGTTTCATGCGGCCAACCCTCAAGTGGACGTCAGCCTGGTTACCAGTGAACGCAGCCTCAATATGCTGCGCACCGATATCGACGTGGCAGTGCTGTTCGGTGATGGGCGTTTTAAACAAGGTGAAAGCCGTTGGCTGTTCAGCGAAGAAGTGTTTCCGGTGTGCAGTCCGCAGTTGTTGAAAGACCGTTCACTGCCCTTGCCGGCCCAGGCCCTGCTGGAATTTCCGTTGCTGCACCTGCGGGGTGAAAACAGTAGCAACTGGTTTGACTGGAGCGGCGTGTTTCGCGAGTTGGGGATAACTTCTGCGCCGGTGCCCGGGCAGTTGCGCTTCGACAATTACACGTTGTTGATTCAAGCGGCGATTGGCGGCCAGGGCGTGGCGATCGGTTGGCGGCACCTTGTGGATAACTTGCTGGCGCAGGGGTTGTTGTGTCGGCCGATTGCGGACACGGTCATGTCCAGGCTCGGGTATTACGTCGTTTTGCCCCAGCGCAAACGGCGTGGAGTATTGATTCAGCAGTTTGTGGATTGGTTGATGGAGGAGCAGGCCAATAGCGCGCAATCGTTGAATGGCTTGCCGTTGCCTTCGATTGCGGTGTGAAAGTCTAAAGACCGCAGCCTGCGGCAGCTCCTACATGCGTTCCCTGTAGGAGCTGCCGCAGGCTGCGATCTTTTAAGGCTCTGAAGTCGCCACAAAATTCACATGTTCATCCACATGTAGGTTCAGGTGCATCTCATCAGCAATCCCTACCGCGACGCGGTTCAACCGCGCAAGTGGTTCGGCAAGTCCCGGTTCCAGGCTGGTGCTGACCTGGATGAAATGCTCAATGGTCAACCCGGCCACGCCGCGCGGAGCATTCACCAACGTCCAGTGCAAGCCACTGCTTTGCAGCGCTTCGCGGATTTCTTCGGCGGCGTGGCGTTGCAGTCGATCATCTATTTCCGGGTCGTCCAGCACCTCGAAATCGCCCACCAAAAAAAGTCGGGTTATGCCCGCGGCTTGCATGCCGTCAATCAACGCATCCACCGCCAGTACTTGCTCGACCGGACCCGGCACGATGGTTTTTTCCACATGCTCACTGTTGATCGGCAGCCCTGGTGCGTCTAATAAACAGATGACGGCCGAACAGCCCGCCACGCTTTGCTTCACGCGATCGGCATCAAACAGGTCGCCCGACTTGGTCCGCAGACCCGGACGTGGTGCCAATGCGGTCAAGTCATCAAGAATGGCGATCACTTCATGCTGACGACGCAGCATTTCAGCCATCAGCGCACTGCCCAGGCTACTCATGGCACCATAAAGCACCACTTTCACTACGGGGGTTTCGGCATTTTTCATGGCTGAGGTTCCTTGTTTCCGACGTATATGGCGTGTGACCTGTGCGGATCGGTGAGGGTTCGACCGGGTTTTAGAGGGATTCAGATGCAGCAGATCAAGGGTTATCACGCGCATGTCTATTTTGACGCCAGTACCCTCCCCCAGGCGCGAGCCTTATGTGAGCGGGCGGCGCAGCTATTCCCATTGACGATGGGCCGCGTTCACGAACGTCCTGTCGGCCCGCACCCCGACTGGAGCTGCCAGCTGGCTTTCGGGCCGGATCACATTGGCGAAGTGCTGCCGTGGCTGGCGCTCAACCGCAAGGGGTTGGTGGTGTTCCTGCACCCGGACACTGGCGACGACTTGCTCGACCACACCGAGCATGCGATCTGGATGGGCGCGATCCGGCCACTGGATTTGTCTATTTTTTGATCAAAGGCTTTCTTCCGCTTCGCCGGGCAAGTGTCCGTCCAGATGCAGCCAGGGCAAACGGTTGTCCATCCAGATATGCCGCTCGGCCGGCGCCAGCTCCGGGTGGTCGAGGGTCGCTATGGTGACGTCGATGCTCTCGGGGCTGAGGCGTGTCACCAGCGCCAGTTGCGCCCCACAGGTCGGGCAGAAATAACGCACGCAGCTGGATGAGGATTCGTATTGCGCGGGCGTGCCTTTCACCCATTCAAAGGTCGACACGGGCACGGTGATCCAGGTGGTGACGATCCCGCCGCTGACCCGCCGGCAGATCGAGCAATGGCAGTGGGCGATGTCGTGCAGCGGGCCGCTGAATTGATAGCGCAAGCGTCCGCAGTGGCAGCCGCCTGTATGAATTTTGACCATGCTGTGTCCTCCTGATGCGTATGCCTCCTGTAGGAGCTGCCGCAGGCTGCGATCTTTTGACTTTGATTTTTAACAGCAAGATCAAAAGATCGCAGCCTTCGGCAGCTCCTACAGGTGTGATCCGTGTCGCGCCCCAGTCCGACGACCGGTTGCACATCCGGTGAATGCTTTCATCAACGAAAGCTGGCTGAAAGCTTGCGCGATTAGGATCGCCCCACTGCCGGCAACAGACCGGTTGGCTAAAGCGAGTGTTTGATGGCTCGCACAGCCCATTTAACAACAACAATGGTGATCCTGATGTCCTTTGCTACCCGCCGCTTCGCTGCAACTCCGCCCGTACGTCTCGTGCTTCCCGTTCTGCGCTGACCCCATCCGGTTCGCCCATTCCCTAGCCGCGCTACGCCTGGAGTATTCCCATGCTGACTTTCCTTGGCTTTGCCATGGTCATCACGTTCATGTTCCTGATCATGACCAAGCGCCTGTCTGCGCTGATCGCCCTGATCATCATTCCAATCATTTTCGCCCTGTTCGGTGGTTTTGCGCCGAAGATCGGCCCAATGATGCTCGAAGGCATCACCAAGCTTGCGCCGACCGGCGTGATGCTGATGTTCGCCATTCTGTATTTCGCCCTGATGATCGACTCCGGCCTGTTCGACCCGGCCGTGCGCAAGATCCTCAAACTGGTCAAGGGCGATCCGCTGAAAGTGTCGGTCGGCACCGCCGTACTGGCGCTCGTCGTCTCCCTCGATGGTGACGGCGCGACCACTTATATGATCTGCGTGGCCGCCATGCTGCCGCTGTACAGCCGCATCGGCATGAGCCCGCGGATCATGGCCGGCCTAATCATCCTCGCCGGTGGCGTGATGAACATGACCCCTTGGGGCGGCCCGACCGCACGTGCGGCCAGTGCCCTGCATGTGGACCCCTCCGCCATTTTCGTGCCGATGATTCCGGCGATGCTGGCCGGTGTGGTGGCGATCCTGGCGATTGCCTACTTCTACGGTAAACGTGAGCGGGCGCGCCTGGGTGAACTGCATCTGGTGGGTGACGAAATCGACCACAGCGAAATCAGCGTATCCCAGTTCCCTGACGCCCGCCGTCCGAAGCTGATCTGGTTCAACGGCGCGCTGACCCTGGCGCTGATGTGCACCCTGATCGCGGGCCTGTTGCCGCTGCCGGTGCTGTTCATGGTGGCCTTCAGTATCGCGATGATCGTCAACTATCCTTGCCTGCAACAGCAGAAGGATCGCGTAGCAGCCCACGCCGGTAGCGTGCTGGCGGTGGTCGGTTTGATTTTTGCGGCGGGTATCTTCACCGGTATCCTGTCGGGCACCGGCATGGTCGACGCGATGTCGAAAAGCCTGCTGGCGGTCATCCCGGATTTCCTCGGTCCGTACCTGGCCGTGATCACTGCACTGGTGAGCATGCCGTTCACGTTCTTCATGTCGAACGACGCATTTTATTACGGCGTGTTACCAGTGCTTGCAGAAGCCGCCAGTCATTACGGTATAACCGCGGTTGAAATGGCACGTGCCTCCATCGTCGGTCAGCCCGTCCACTTGCTGAGCCCGCTGGTACCATCGACCTATTTGCTGGTGGCACTGGCCGGTATCGATTTTGGTGACCATCAACGCTTTACCCTGAAATGGGCAGTGTTGGTGTGTATGTGCATACTGGTTGCAGCGTTGCTGATGGGGATTTTTCCGCTGTTCAGCACTCTATAGGCCCAAGACTCACCATGACGGGTCCAGGTTTTGTTGATTGAAGCCCGGGCCCTTCGTGGTTTAACACATCCTCAAAGGAATACACATGGAATGGCTGACCAACCCTGAAATCTGGGTTGCCTTCTTTACCCTGACCGCCCTGGAAATTGTCCTGGGTATCGATAACATCATCATGATTTCGATCCTGGTCAGCCGCATGCCCAAGCATATGCAGCAGCGCACCCGGATTTTCGGGCTGGCGCTGGCCATGGTCACGCGGATTCTGTTGCTGCTGTCGATCACGTGGGTCATGCGCCTCACGGCCGACCTGTTCGTGGTGTTCGGCCAAGGTATCTCCGGGCGCGACCTGATCCTGTTCTTCGGTGGTCTGTTCCTGTTGTGGAAGAGCTCGCAGGAGATGTATCACGCGCTGGAAGGCGAAGACGAAACCAATGAGGAGCCGGGCGGCAAGGGCGGCAACTTCCTCTACACCATCATTCAGATCGCGATTATCGATATCGTGTTCTCGCTCGACTCGGTCATCACCGCCGTCGGCATGGTGTCCCATGTGCCGGTGATGGTCGCGGCGATCGTCGTTGCCGTGCTGGTGATGATGTGGGCGTCCGGCACCATCAGCGAGTTCATCGACAAGCACCCGTCGCTGAAGATGCTGGCGCTGTCGTTCCTGCTGATCGTCGGTACCGTGCTGATTGCCGAATCCTTCGACGTGCACGTGCCTAAAGGCTACGTCTACTTCGCCATGGCGTTCTCGCTGGCGGTTGAAGCGATCAACATCAAGATGCGCACCGCCATCGCGAAAAAGAAGAAACAGCAGGATCCGGTGAAACTGCGCAAGGATATTCCGGGCCAGTAAGCCCGGGCCTTCCTGAACACGCAAAACCTGTGGGAGCGGGCTTGCTCGCGAAGACGTCATATCAGTCGACATCAATGTGCCTGATATGACGTCTTCGCGAGCAAGCCCGCTCCCACATTGTTTTGTGCGGTTGCATGGAGCTGTTTTCATGACAGTTTTGTTTCAATCACTTCTTTAGCTGTGCGATGCTGGCGCGCAGACCGTTAGCCAACTACAGCTTAAGTACAGAACGTAGAAAAAGCGCGGCACCGTCAACTTGCCCCTTTGGGGCGCTACCACCACAGGGGGCCTGCATGCTCACCCTGCTCAATTTGTTATCTGCCGTGGCCTTGTTGATCTGGGGCACGCACATCGTCCGAACCGGCATCCTGCGTGTCTACGGTTCCAACCTGCGCCATGTGATCGGCCAGAACATGTCCAGGCGCTGGCTGGCGTTCATCGCGGGGATCGTTGTGACTGCGATGGTCCAGAGCAGCAACGCCACCGCCATGCTCGTCACCTCGTTTGTCGGTCAGGGCTTGATGGCGCTGACCCCTGCCCTGGCAACCATGCTCGGCGCGGATGTCGGTACCGCACTGATGGCGCGGGTGCTGACCTTCGACCTGTCGTGGCTGTCACCGTTGCTGATTTTTCTCGGGGTGATTTTCTTCCTGTCCCGCAAGCAGACTCGACTGGGCCAGATGGGCCGCGTCAGTATCGGCCTGGGGCTGATCATTCTGGCGCTGCAATTGATCGTCGAGTCCGCCGCACCGATCACCCAGGCTCAGGGCGTGAAAGTGATTTTCGCTTCATTGACCGGTGACATCCTGCTCGATGCCCTGATCGGTGCGCTGTTCGCGATGATTTCCTACTCCAGCCTGGCGGCCGTCCTGCTGACCGCGACCCTGGCCGGTGCCGGGGTGATCAGCTTGCCCGTGGCCATTGGCCTGGTGATTGGCGCCAACATCGGCAGCGGCATTCTGGCGTTTATGAGTACCAGCATGCAGAACGCCGCGGGTCGACAGGTTGCGTTGGGTAGCCTGCTGTACAAGCTGATCGGCCTGCTGTTGATCATTCCGGTGCTCGACCCGTTGGTGCATTGGATCGACAGCCTCGACTTCAGTCCTCAGGAAATGGTCATTGGCTTCCACCTGCTCTACAACACGGCGCGGTGCCTGATCCTGCTGCCGAGTGTCGGACCGATGGCCAAGCTGTGTGCCTGGTTGCTGCCGGAGCGCCCGGAAATCAACGGCATGGCCAAACCCCGGCACCTGGACCCGACAGCCCTGGTCACGCCCAGCCTCGCGCTGGCCAATGCCGCACGGGAAACCCTGCGCATGGGCGACCTGGTCGATAACATGCTCGAAGCCATGCTCGACGTGCTGAACGGTAAACAGACGGCGGTCACCCAGGAGATGCGGCGTCTGACCGATGATGTCGAGGCGCTCTATAGCGCCATCAAACTGTATTTGGCGCAAATGCCCCGGGAAGACCTCAGCGATCTGGACAGTCGGCGCTGGGCGGAAATCATCGAATTGGCGATTAACCTCAAACTGGCCAGCGACTTGATCGAACGCATGCTGCGCAAGGTTCAGCAGCAGAAAACCTCGCAGCGCCGGTCGTTCTCCGAGGTCGGGCTGGAAGAATTGGCGGGGCTGCACACTCAGCTGATTTCCAACCTGCGCCTGGGGCTGTCGGTGTTCCTCAGCGCCGACAAGGAAAGCGCCCGCCAGTTGCTGCGTGAGAAACGTCGCTTTCGCGCACAGGAACGCCGCCTGGCCCACGCTCATGTCAGCCGGTTGCAACGTAAGATTGTGCAGAGCATCGAGACCAGTTCGTTGCACCTGGAATTGATCGCGGACATGAAGCGCCTGAATTCTCTGTTCTGCAGCAGCGCCTATGTGGTGCTCGAAACGTCGGACACCGGTGCTCTGGTTGTCGATGATTTGGCTGACATCACGCATTCGCCTTGAACGTCTGGCAGAGTGGTCAGTCAGTACTACTGATTCAGCATGAAGGCCATTCGCGAGCAAGCCCGCTCCCACAGTGGTTTTGTGTACGACACAGATCAGTGTGGGAGCGGGCTTGCTCGCGAAGAGGGCCTGACTGACGACACGGATCTCCAATCAGCCGTATGGAAGCTTGTTATGCGTTGTCTGTTGTTCGCTTGTCTGCTGCTCGGTTCATTCCCCTCGTTTGCCCTGGATCGCTTCCAGGTCGAAGGCTATACGCTGCCTAATGGCCTGCAATTGCTGCTCAAACCCGGCACCGAGCGCGGGCATGTGGCGATTCGCCTGGTGGTCGGCGTTGGTCTGGATGACTTCACGTGCGCCGACAAGGAATTGCCGCACCTGCTCGAACACTTGCTGTTCAGCGGCATCGACGCCAGCGGCGAGGGCGGGCTGGAAGAACGGATGCAGGCCCTGGGCGGTGAGTGGAACGCTTACACCAGCAACGCCGACACCACGTTCGTCATCGAAGCACCGGCAAAAAACCAGCGCAAGGTGCTTGATCTGCTGCTGGCACTGTTGACCCAGACCCGAATCGACGACAACGCGATCAACGCCGCCAAGCAAGTGGTCGAGCGTGAAGACGGCGGCCATTATTCGCACCTGCAACGCTGGCTGGATCGCCAGGACCTGGGGCACACGGCCAGTAATCAATTGGCGGTGGAACTGGGCCTCAAATGCCCCGAGCGGGCGGAAGTCGATCACCTGACCCGCGAACAATTGGAGAAGGTGCGCAAAGACTGGTACGCACCCAATAACATGACGCTGATCGTGGTGGGTGATCTTGAGCGGTTGCTGCCGGCCTATCTCGAACGGACCTATGGCGCACTGGCAGCGATCGACCCCACCGATCACCTGCCCCTCCCGGAGATCAAGGCCAGCGCGGCCCACGAACGAAGTCTGATTCACGGCTTTGTCGGCGGTGGTGCCAAGTTGCACTGGCTGGTGCCCGAGCCGGTGCTGGAAGACCAGCACGACGAAACCTTCGACCTGCTCAAGGACTACCTGGACTGGGCGCTTTATCGCCAGTTGCGCCTTGCTCACGGTTTGTCCTACGGCCCGTGGGCGGAGCGCGAAGTGTTTGGCGGTGTGGGCTTCATGAGCCTGAACGCCGACCTTGAACGCGACGATGTGCCCGAGGCCCAGCAGGTGCTGGATGAATTGAAGGCCGACATTCTCAAAAACGGCCTGAATGCCGAGACGTTCAACCGGCTCAAACAGGCCGCCATCTCCCGCCAGGCGTGGGCCGTTCAAGGCAACAGCGCGCTGGCCGATTACTACTGGAGCGCCCTCGGAGACTACGAAGACGGCCGTTTCGCCGACCCGACCAAGGAGCTGCAAGGCGTGAAGCTGGAAGAGGCGAACAAGGCGGTGCGTGAGTTGCTCCTGCAGCCCGGTTATGTGCGGATCGAGAAGCCGCTGATGAGTTATGACCAGGTGATGTGGGCGCTTGCCGGGGTGTTTGGCCTGATGGTGCTCGGTTTCCTGGCCTGGCGCGTTCATCGCAAAAGATGAGCGTGGTGACCTCAAAAGATCGCAGCCTTCGGCAGCTCCTACAGGCGTACGCATTCCCCTGTAGGAGCTGCCGAAGGCTGCGATCTTTTGGGTCCAGTGAATTCGCCACATAACGGACCGCAGCCCTCGCCACACCGTCGTCCGGGCGGTAACCTGTCGAGGATTTTTCCTACGACTATTGCGAACCGCCGAATGCCTACTCTGACCCTTTTCGTACAGCGCATCCTGGAATTGATGAAGCGCTATCCCGGGGTCATTGCGCTCGGCGGTTTTATCTCCGGGGTCGGCAGCTTCATCCTGGTGGATCGCCAACAAGGCCTGGCGACCTGGATCACCATCATCATGGTGCTCAGCTGGATCTGGCTGATGCTGGAAAACAGCCTCACCAAGCTGTTCGCCAGGATCTTCAAGCGCGAAATCCCCCAGCCGCTGCTGCGATACGCCACGCAAATGATCCACCAGGAAAGCCTGTTCTTCGTCCTGCCGTTCTTTTTCATCACCACCACCTGGAACAGTGGCCAGTTGTTCTTCACCGGGCTGCTGAGCATCGCCGCGCTGATTTCCATCACCGACCCGCTCTACTACAAATGGCTGGCGCCCCGGCGCTGGGCGTTCCTGGCGCTGCACACGCTGACGCTGTTCGCGGCACTGCTGACCGCCCTCCCCGTCATCCTGCACCTGACCACTTCCCAGAGCTTCAAACTGGCCCTCGGCACGGCCGTCGTCCTGTCATTCCCGAGCCTGGCATCGATCTTCCCGATTCGGACCGTGCGCAACGCCTTGGCAATTCTGAGCATCACCGTGGGCATTGGCGGTGTTGGCTGGGTGCTGCGGTCGTGGGTGCCGCCGGCGACACTGTGGATGACTGACGTGGCAATCAGTACGCAAATGCAGGACCGCAGCCCCGGTGACAGCCTCGATGAAGTCAGCGCCGAGCAGATTCGGGGCGGCGGTTTGTACGCCTACACCGCGATCAACGCCCCGCGCGGGCTGGACGAGCGGATTTATCATGTGTGGCAGTTCAACGGCAAAGAAGTCGACCGCATCCCGCTGGATATCCACGGCGGGCGCAAGGAAGGTTACCGGGCCTGGACCCACAAGCAGAATTTCCCGGGTAATCCGGCCGGCAACTGGCAGGTCCGGGTGCTGACCGAAGACGGCCAGGTCATCGGCGTGCTGCGTTTCAAGATCACGGACAGCACACCGACCAAAGAAAAGTAATGCGGTTCGTGCTATTACGTAGTTCCGCCAAACAGCCGAACAAGCACGGAGCTTATGACCAGCAGCACAATGGCCGGCAATGCCCAACTGGACGCCTCTCACTCCCCCGCGCAGTTGCGGGTGACGGGTGACTGGACGCTCGCCCATTACGCCGATCTCAAGCAGCTGAGTGAAAAGCTCCACGGCCAATACGACGACAGTACCCACATCGACCTCAATGGTCTCGGCGCGCTCGATACCGCCGGCGCGTCGCTGTTGGTGGAGTTGCTGGGCTCCGAGCGGCTGGGTCGATCCGCCGAACATCCCGATTGCACATTGTCCACGGCCGACCGCGCCTTGTTGCAGACGGTCTACCAGTCGCTGACGGACTTCTGCGTCCCGATCAAGGAACCGGAAACCAGCGTCGGCATTCAACTGTTGACCCGCATCGGCCGCGCCGTTGACGCGGTATGGCAGGACACCCTGCAATTGCTGGGCTTCGTCGGCCTGATCCTGGAGACCATCGCCCGCGGACTGTTCCGCCCCCAGCGCTGGCGTCTCACGCCGATGGTCGCGCACATCGAACAGACCGGCCTCGATGCCGCGCCCATCGTTGCCCTGCTGACCTTTCTGGTGGGCGCCGTGGTGGCGTTTCTCGGGGCGACGGTGCTGGCGAGTTTCGGCGCGAGTATCTTCACCGTGGACCTCGTGGCGTTCTCCTTCCTGCGCGAATTCGGCGTGCTGTTGACCGCGATCCTGATGGCCGGGCGCACCGCCAGTGCGTTCACCGCACAGATCGGCTCGATGAAGGCCAACGAGGAAATCGACGCCATCCGCACCTTGGGCCTCGACCCGATGGAACTGCTGGTGGTGCCGCGCGTGCTGGCCCTGCTGGTGGCGTTGCCGATGCTGACCTTTTTGGCGATGATCTCGGGGATTATCGGTGGTGGCGTAGTCTGCGCGGTGTCGCTGGACATCTCGCCCGCCATGTTCCTGTCGCTGCTGCAAACCGACATCGGCGTTCAACATTTTCTGGTGGGGATCGTCAAAGCGCCGGTCTTCGCCTTCCTGATCGCCGCCATCGGTTGCCTCGAAGGCTTCAAGGTCAGCGGCAGCGCCGAATCCGTCGGCGCCCACACCACATCGAGTGTGGTGCAATCCATTTTCGTGGTGATCGTGCTTGATGCCGTGGCCGCGCTGTTTTTCATGGAGATGGGCTGGTGAGTCGTCTACCCCGAGCGCCTTCCGAGGCGGTGATCGAAGTCCGTGGGCTGTGCAATCGCTTCGGCAGCCAGAGCGTTCACGAGAACCTCGACCTGGATTTGTACAAGGGCGAAATCCTGGCGGTGGTCGGTGGTTCCGGCAGCGGTAAATCGGTGTTGTTGCGCAGCATCGTCGGCTTGCGCCAGCCCAGCGAAGGCGTGGTGAAAGTGTTTGGTAAAAACCTGCCGACGCTGTCCGAGCATGAGCGCTCGATGGTCGAGCGCCGCTTCGGCGTGCTGTTCCAGAAAGGCGCCCTGTTCTCTTCGCTGACCGTGACCGAAAACGTCGCCCTGCCCTTGATCGAACATGCCGGCCTGAGCCGCCACGATGCCGAGCACCTGGCGGCAGTGAAACTGGCCTTGGCAGGGCTGCCGCTGTCGGCGGCGGACAAGTACCCCGCTTCGCTGTCCGGCGGCATGATCAAGCGCGCGGCGTTGGCCCGGGCGTTGGCACTGGACCCGGACATCCTGTTTCTCGACGAACCCACTGCCGGCCTCGACCCGATTGGCGCCGCCGCCTTCGATCAACTGATCCTGACCCTGCGCGATGCACTGGGGTTGAGTGTGTTTCTGGTCACTCACGATCTCGACACGCTCTATACCATCACCGATCGCGTCGCGGTGCTGGCGCAGAAGAAAGTACTGGTGGCGGACGCCATCGATAAAGTCTCGGAAACCAACGATGCGTGGATTCACGAATACTTCCATGGCCCTCGCGGCCGCGCGGCGCTGACGGCCGCTCAACAGTTGAACGAGGTCTGACATGGAAACCCGAGCCCATCATGTGCTGATTGGCCTGTTCACCGTGATTGTGGTGGCGGGCGCCCTGCTCTTCGGCTTGTGGCTGGCCAAGTCCAGCGTCGACACCGAGTTCAAGGACTACGAAATTGTCTTCAACGAGGCAGTCAGCGGCCTGTCCAAGGGCAGCGCCGTGCAGTACAGCGGGATCAAGGTCGGTGACGTCGTGACGCTGCGCCTGGACCCGAAAGACCCGCGTCGGGTGTTGGCACGGATTCGTCTGGGCGGCGAAACGCCGATCAAGGAAGACACCCAGGCCAAACTGGCGCTGACCGGTATCACCGGGACCTCGATCATCCAGCTCAGCGGTGGTACCCCGCAGAGCCCGAAACTTAAAGGCAAGGACGGCAACCTGCCGGTCATTGTGGCGTCGCCCTCGCCCATCGCCCGTTTGCTAAATGACAGCAACGATCTGATGGCCGGCGTGAACACGTTGATGCACAACGCCAACCTGATGTTTTCCACGGAGAACGTTGAGCGCATCAGCAGTACCCTGGAGCATCTTGAGCAGACCACCGGCACCATCGCTGATCAACGTGGCGACATTCGTCAGGCCATGCAGCAACTGGCATCAGTCGGCAAGCAGGCCGGCGCCATGCTGGAACAGACGTCGGCGCTGATGCGCAACGCTAACGGCATGCTCAACGATCAAGGCAAGCAAATGTTCGGCAGCGCCGAGCAGGCAATGAAGTCGCTGGAGCAGAGCAGCGCGACCATCAACAAGCTACTCAGCAGCAATCAGGATTCTCTCAACAGCGGCCTGCAGGGTCTCAATGGCCTGGCGCCGGCCGTGCGTGAACTGCGCGACACCCTGACGTCATTGCGTGCCATCTCCCAACGCCTGGAAGCCAACCCCAGTGGATATCTGCTGGGCACTGACAAGAACAAGGAGTTCACGCCATGAAGCTTGCGCACTTCGCCCTCCTCGCCAGTTTCACGCTGGCCAGCGCTTGCTCGATTCTGCCCAAGTCCGAGCCGTCCGATGTCTACCGATTGCCATCAACACAGAACAGCGTCGCCGCCAGCCACGGGACGCCGCAGCGCTGGTCGTTGCGATTGGCCAAGCCGCAGGCCAGCGAGGCGTTGAACAGCCCGAAAATCGCGGTCATCCCGCAGGGTGATTTGATCAGCAGCTACAAGGCCTCGCGCTGGAGCGACCCGGCACCGGTGCTGCTGCGCAATCGTCTGCTCGATGGTTTCCAGCGTGACGGTCGAGTGCCGTTGTTGAGCACCGATGACAGCAATTTTCAGGCGGATCTGGAATTGGGTGGGAGCCTGCAAGCGTTCCAGACCGAGTACCAAGGCACGAACGCGAGCGTGATTGTGCGGCTGGATGCGTTGCTGGTGCGGGGTTATGACCAGCGAATCCTCGCCAGCCGCCGCTTTGAAGTGCGCCAGCCGCTGAGCGATGTGCAGGTGCCTTCGGTGATTGCCGGGTTTGGCCTGGCGAGCGATCAGTTGACGGCGCAGGTGGTGGCTTGGGCGGTGGAACAAGGCCAGAAGCTGGCACCTCCGATCAGGCCTTGAGATTGCCAAGATCGCAGCCTGCGGCAGCTCCTACAGAGGTACACATTTCCCTGTAGGAGCTGCCGAAGGCTGCGATCTTTTGATTCACCCAAAAAACCAGTAGCAAACCCCGATAGCGCCCAGCACCCCGGCCAGTTCCGCCAACAACGCACACCCCACCGCATGTCGCGCCCGCTGTATTCCCACCGCACCGAAGTACACCGCCAGCACATAGAACGTCGTTTCAGTACTGCCCTGAATCGTCGCCGCCACCAAGGCAGGGAAGCTGTCCACGCCGGATGTCTTCATGGTCTCGATCAGCATCGCCCGGGCCGCGCTGCCGGAAAACGGTTTGACCATCGCCGTCGGCAGCGCATCGACGAAACGCGTGTCCCATCCAGCCCATGCCACCAAGTGCCGGATGCCGTCCAGACCAAAGTCCAGCGCGCCGGACGCGCGCAGCACACCGACCGCACAGAGCATCGCCACCAGATACGGCAGCAGATTCTTGGCCACGTCGAAGCCTTCTTTCGCGCCTTCGACAAACGCTTCGTAGACTTTGACTTTGCGAAACGCGCCGATCAGCAGGAACAGCATGATCAGCCCGAACAGCGTCAGGTTGCCGAGGATCGAGGACAGGCCCGCCAGAGCGGTCGCCGAGAGCGTCGCCAGCAGCGCCATGAAGCCACCGAGGGCCAGGGCACCGGGTATCAGGTAGGCGAGCACCACCGGGTCCCAGATGCGCAGGCGTTGCATGAACGCCACCGACAGGAAGCCGACGATGGTCGAGCAACTGGTGGCCAGCAAGATGGGCAGGAACACCAAGGTCGGGTCGGGTGCGCCTTGCTGGGCGCGGTACATGAAGATGGTCACCGGTAGCAGCGTCAGCGATGAAGCGTTCAGTACCAGGAACAGGATTTGAGCGTTGCTGGCAACGGTGGCACTGGGGTTGAGTTCCTGCAGGGCCTTCATCGCTTTAAGGCCGATGGGCGTGGCGGCATTGTCCAGGCCGAGGCCGTTGGCGGCGAAGTTGAGCGTGATCAGGCCGATGGCGGGGTGCCCGGCGGGGACTCCCGGCATCAGGCGCAGAAACAGCGGCCCCAGCGCTCTGGCCAGCCACTCGACAATCCCGGCTTTCTCGGCAATGCGCAGAAAGCCTAGCCAGAGGGTGAGGGTGCCGAACAGCAGCACCATCACTTCGACGGACAATTTCGCCATGGCGAAAATGCTTTCCACCATCGCCGCGAAGATCCCGGCGTTGCCGCCGATCAGCCATTGCGCCAGTGCCGAAACGGCAGCCACGATGAAGAAGCCAAGCCACAGGCCATTAAGCATCAGTCAAATCCCCCGGAAGATGCGGCGAATGATAGCGGGGTAGCCAGAAACGACAAACCCCGGATTTCTCCGGGGTTTGTATGGAACTGCTGGCGTCCCATTTACATGGCTGGCCTTAATCTACTGTAGGAGCTGCCGAAGGCTGCGATCTTTTGATTTTGTTTTAAAAAGCAAGATCAAAAGATCGCAGCCTTCGGCAGCTCCTACAGGGGTGTATCAGTTGTTCGAGACTTCACCGGCCGGCAGCTTTTCCTTGCTGCGCCAGTGCGGCAGGGAGTTCCAGTAGCGCTGGCCCTTGGCGTCGTCGTACATGCCTTCCCAGCGAGAGATAACCAGCACGGCCAGGGCATTGCCGATCACGTTCAATGCGGTACGTGCCATGTCCATGATGCGGTCGACGCCAGCAATGAACGCCAGGCCTTCCAGCGGAATCCCCACGCTGCCGAGCGTCGCCAGCAGTACCACGAAGGAAACGCCCGGCACGCCGGCGATGCCTTTGGAGGTGACCATCAGCGTCAGTACGAGCAGCAATTGCTGGCTGATCGACAGGTCGATGCCGTACAGCTGGGCAATGAAAATGGCCGCGATGCTCTGGTACAAGGTCGAACCGTCAAGGTTGAACGAGTAGCCGGTTGGCACGACGAAGCTGCAGATGGCTTTCGGTGCGCCGTAGGCTTCCATCTTCTCGATCACGCGTGGCAGCACGGTTTCGGAGCTGGCGGTGGAGTAGGCCAGCACCAGTTCATCCTTGAAGATGCGCATCAGCTTGATCACCGAGAA
This sequence comes from Pseudomonas sp. LBUM1644, assembly GCF_059716195.1. Lineage (NCBI taxonomy): Bacteria > Pseudomonadati > Pseudomonadota > Gammaproteobacteria > Pseudomonadales > Pseudomonadaceae > Pseudomonas > Pseudomonas sp. LBUM1644. The sequence goes on from NZ_CP166812.1 coordinate 72,673, forward strand.
GCCGAACAGGCGAGCGATCAGGCCCAGCACCACAAAGGCGAAGAAAGCGATGGCGACGTAAACCAGGATCACCAGTTTCGCCAGCGGCACCAGGGAGGCGAAGCCGAAGTTGGCCACGGTGACCGCGATCAGTGCGAAAACGCCGATCGGGGCGTAGTTCATGATCATGTGGGTGACCTTGAACATGCTTTCCGACACGCCCTGGAACATCTTCACCAGCGGTTCACGCAGGTCCGCTTGCAGGCTCGAAAGGCCGAGGCCGAACAGGACGGAGAAGAAAATGATCGGCAGCATTTCACCGCGCGCCATGGCGGCGAAGATGTTCGACGGGATCAGGTTGAGGATGGTTTCGATGAACGCGTGTTCATGCTGAACCTCGGCGGCCGTGGCCTGGTACTTGGAAATATCCACCGTACCCAAGGTGCTCATGTCGATGCCGGTGCCCGGATGGAACACGTTGGCCAGCACCAGGCCGACCACGATGGCGATGGTGGTGACGATCTCGAAGTAAATGATGGTCTTGAGGCCGATACGCCCGAGTTTCTTCGCGTCACCGACGCCTGCAATGCCGACGATCAACGAGGAGATCACGATCGGGATCACAATCATCTTGATCAGACGGATAAAGATATCGCCTGCCGGTTGCAGGACATTGCTGATCCACCAGGCCTTCTCGGCACTGAAATGGTTGAGCAGCGCACCGATTGCAATCCCCAATACCAGACCGATGAGGATCTGCCAGGCGAGGCTGAGCTTTGCCTTCTTCATATCTTTACCCTTACTTGCGTTTGACTCAGGCAGATGCAAGAACTGGAACGCTTGTGGCGAAAAAGTCTTGTGCACCTGCCCCCGTATAAGGTGCCCTGGAGCGCGTGTTTGCGGCTCTCTGGCAGGCGAAAAAAGGCGCAACTATTCCGATGCAAGGAGGCAACGTCTAATGCCGTAAACGCCTACCCTATGCCGAATCGGCATGAGCTTTTTTTACTGAAACTCCCGTTCCAGTCGGTTCAAATACGACATATCGGCAGGCATAAGTGCCGTGAACCGGCCATCACAGGGCAGGTTGAGCAAATTTCGATCAGTCTGGAGAGACGTTTTTTTCAGGAAAATCCCACGAGGGATGGAGAAAATTCGCCATTAATGATCGGCTCTTTTTCTCGATGTACGGTCGGCACGACACACCGAGAAAAATATTTCTCAAGGAAATCAAAGGCGATCGAAAGGGGAAATGGCGAATCCGAGTGGATTGCCCTGTTTCAACGCATTGCGCGAAGAAGCTCTCCGCAAGTCCGTCGAACCTTGAAAGGTTGGCGAACTTGCGTCGCAGCTTTTACCTGACCCGGCCCTTGCGCAGGCACTCCCTGTGCCCGTAGGTCACTCCGCCCCTGAAACAGGCAGAACGTCCCGACCCCTTGGTCATGCGGCTACCGTCCTCGGGTAGCGCATTGGTGTAGGAGCGAGCTTGCTCGCGATTGATTCAGGAGCGACGCGTGTATTCTGAAAACACGCGTCATCGTTAGCGTCCATCGCGAGCAAGCTCGCTCCTACAAAGGCAGAACTCAGTACCACTTTGGATCTTTTTTCAGCTGTTCCATCAACAGGTCCTGCATGCCCTGGTCCGGCTTGCCAAGGAAGCGATAGTCGGCATGTCGCGTGGGCGACTTGTCGGCGGGCAACCCTGCAGGCACTTCGACCAGCATCGCGTAGGCATCCTTTTTGTCGAAGCTGACGGCAACGATCAGGCGTTGATTAAGGCACGTCGCCTGCGATTCGCAGAGCGGCCCCACCAGGTACTTGTCGCCATCTTCTTCAACTGCATTCATTTGCTCGGCGTCACCGGACAAGTTGATCACCCATTCCGGCAGGCGTTCTTCCTTCTTGACAACGCTTTGCCACGTCTCACGGTACTGCGGGTCTGCATTAAGCAATTCATTGACCCGCGCCTGGCCATCATTGGCCGCCATCGCCATCGCCATCGCCATGGCACCACCGCCCAGGAGCAGGGCGGCTGCCAGTGTCTTTAACCAAACGCTCATGTTCAGCCTCGGCCGCGACGGCCAAAGAAGAAGGAAGCAATAAACATCACCAGGAACACGACAAAGAGAATCTTGGCGATACCCGTGGCGGTGCCCGCGATACCACCGAAGCCCAGAACGGCCGCGACGATGGCAATGATCAAGAATGTAATTGCCCAGCTCAACATGGTGATTCTCCTTACGCTTCTATTTAGAGGTAGTGCTAGTGGTGCTTTTCCCGGCGCATCGGACGCGCCAAGTTCGGATACTTAGAACACCCAACGTTCCTGACGAGGCATCTCATCCGCAGGCTGTGCCTGGTCGACGTCCATCATTCGCATCGAAGTGTTGTCAGCGAAGCTGGTGCTGGCGGCAGAGAAGTGCGTTTGGGTAGGGTGCTGAATCGAGACTCGCACCGCGTCTTGCTGCTGACTCTGCTCCCAGCGCTGAAATTGCTGGCCGCCAATCAAGGTGATCAAAAGCGCCAGAACAGCAAACAGGCCTTGTTGAATATGCAGTGGCGAGAAACGCAACTGGGCGGCACGTTGGCGACTCATCCTGAAGCTCCTCCCACATTGGGGTGATCTGGTTTAGGGCGTTAGTTGTTGCCCTGGGTTAATCAGATCATTGCAGCCCGCATGCCAGTTTTTTGATCAAAAAAAATCGTTATAAATCATATAGTTATATGTGCAGTGAAAATCCTTTCGGACGCATCCTGCACGATGACCTATCTATGGTCGTGCGAAATGCACGATAGTTTCGTAGGAAGTTTCAATAATGTTTGAATTGAGAGGAGGGCGTAGGTGTCACACAGGGACGTAGGCAATTGCCTAATTATCGGTTTTTATTTGAAAAACCAACGAAATCAGGCCATTAGCCGAAGGGTAAAGAGAAAACTACCCTGCTAGGGCTGGAATCGACCAGAATTAACCATGCAACTTGCCCGATTTTTCCGGGACTAACCAAGATCATTCTTTCAGGAGCGTAGGAAAATGGAATCAGCCACTGAGCATCAAGGCCGCATTCTGCTTGTGGACGACGAATCCGCCATCCTGCGAACTTTTCGTTATTGCCTCGAAGACGAGGGCTATAGCGTTGCCACCGCCAACAGCGCAGCACAGGCCGATGCCTTATTGCAGCGCCAGGTCTTCGACCTGTGTTTCCTCGATTTACGCCTGGGCGAAGACAACGGCCTCGATGTGCTGGCGCAAATGCGCATCCAGGCTCCCTGGATGCGTGTAGTAATCGTCACCGCTCACTCGGCCGTGGACACCGCCGTGGATGCAATACAGGCCGGTGCCGCAGACTATCTGGTCAAGCCCTGCAGCCCCGATCAGTTGCGCCTCGCCACCGCCAAACAATTGGAAGTGCGCCAATTGTCGGCACGACTGGAAGCCCTGGAAGGCGAAGTGCGCAAGCCTAAGGACGGTCTGGATTCCCACAGCCCGGCGATGAAAGTGGTCCTCGAAACCGCGCGTCAGGTTGCCAGCACCGATGCCAACATTTTGATTCTCGGCGAGTCCGGCACCGGCAAAGGCGAATTGTCCCAGGCCATTCACGGCTGGAGCAAACGTGCGAAAAAATCCTGCGTCACCATCAACTGCCCGTCCCTGACCGCCGAGCTCATGGAAAGCGAACTCTTCGGACACAGTCGTGGCGCCTTTACCGGGGCCAGCGAAAGCACGCTCGGACGGGTCAATCAGGCCGACGGTGGCACGCTGTTTCTCGATGAAATCGGCGATTTTCCGCTAACGTTGCAACCAAAGTTGCTACGTTTTATCCAGGATAAAGAGTACGAGCGTGTCGGCGATCCGGTCACCCGCCGTGCCGATGTGCGAATCCTCGCGGCCACCAACCTTAATCTTGAAGACATGGTGCGCGACGGCCGTTTCCGTGAAGACCTGCTCTATCGCCTGAATGTCATTACTTTGCACCTGCCACCCCTGCGTGAGCGACGCGAAGACATCCTCAATCTCGCGGATCGTTTCCTGGCCCGTTTCGTCAAGGAATATGCGCGTCCGGCGCGGGGTTTCAGCGATGAGGCCCGGGAAGCGCTCCTCGGCTATCGTTGGCCCGGGAACATCCGCGAACTGCGCAATGTGGTGGAGCGGGCGAGCATTATCTGTCCCCAGGAACGGGTGGAGATCAGTCACCTCGGCATGGCTGAAACCCCGATCAATAATGCACCGCGCATTGGCGCTGCGCTGAGTCTGGACGAGTTGGAAAAAGCCCACATCGGCGCGGTGCTCGCCACCGCCGATACCCTCGACCAAGCTGCCAAGACGCTGGGCATCGACGCCTCGACGCTCTACCGCAAACGCAAGCAGTACAATTTGTGAGTCGCACCCGATGAAACTGGCGATGAAGTTGCGCACTCGGCTTTTTCTGAGTATTTCCGCACTGATCACCGTCGCACTGCTCGGACTCTTGCTCGGGCTGGTCAGCGTGATGCAGATGGCGGGGAACCAGGAAGCGCTAGTTCGCGATAACTTCGTCACCCTCGACCTGGGCCTCAAGTTGCGGCAGACGTTGGGCGATCAGTTAATCCTGATGCTCACTGAAAAGCCTGACGCGGCGGCGTTTGAGGCGTCCAGACAGCATTATTTGCAGCTGCTCGATGAAGGTATTGCCCACGAACGGGGCGCCGAGGGCAATCTGTATGGGTTTGCCCAGGCTAAATCTGATTACCTGAGTTTTCTGCAGACGTTGGACTTGTCACACGATACGACCCATGTGCTGACGGGCAACGAGGCTCTGACCGAGAAATTCAACGTGTTGCGTAACGGGTTGATTACCGAGCACAAGCGAGCGCTGGATAACATCAATGAAACGCAACGCCAGGCGCGGGATCGAGCGCTATTGATTGCCGGGTTGCTGGGGTTGGTCGGGTTGGCCGTGTTGATTATCGGTTTCGTCACCGCCCACGCGATCGCTCGCCGTTTTGGCGCACCGATCGAAGCGTTGGCGCAGGCCGCGGACAACATCGGTCAGGGCAATTTCGAAGTGACCCTGCCGATCTCCTCGGCGGTGGAAATGAACCAGCTCACCAAGCGTTTCGGCATCATGGCCGAGGCGTTGCGTGAGCATCAGGCCACCAACGTCGATGAGCTTCTGGCCGGCCAGCAGCGGTTACAGGCAGTACTCGACAGCATCGACGACGGTTTGTTGATGATCAACCGCGATGGCAATCTGGAACACCTCAATCCGGTGGCACAGCGTCAGTTGGGATGGGACGCCGCCCGCCTTGGGCAGGGATTGGGCAGCGCCCTTGAACGCCCCGAACTTGATGCGCAACTGCAACTGGTACTGCGTGGCGGCACCCTGGAACGTGCGCCGGAGGACCTGAGTATCGAGGTCGATGGTGAGTCGCGTTTGCTGACCTACAGCCTGACGCCAGTCAGCCATACGCAGGGTCATATTCTCGGCGCCGTGATGGTGCTCCACGACGTCACCGAACAGCGGGCATTCGAACGGGTACGCAGTGAATTCGTATTGCGTGCCTCTCATGAGTTGCGAACGCCGGTCACTGGCATGCACATGGCGTTCGGTCTGTTCCGGGAGCGCGCGCATTTTGCTGCTGACTCCCGTGAGGCGGACCTGTTGGACACCGTGAATGAAGAAATGCAGCGCTTGATGCAGTTGATCAACGACTTGCTGAATTTCTCTCGTTATCAGAACGGATTACAGAAACTCATGCTGGCGCCCTGTGCGATCGAGGAGTTGTTGGACGAGGCCCAGGCGCGTTTCGCCGAATCTGCAGCACAGAAGGGCATCGATCTGCTGGTGGAAGTGCAAGGGCCACTACCGTGGTTGCAAGCCGATAGAGCGCAGTTGGACAGGGTGCTTGATAACTTGATCGATAACGCGTTGCGCCATACCGCCTCTGAAGGGCAGATACGCTTGCAGGCCCGGCGCCATGGCGAGCGGGTGATCATCAGCGTCGAGGACAACGGCGAGGGTATTGCCTACGGCCAACAGGGACGGATCTTCGAGCCCTTCGTCCAGGTCGGTCGCAAGAAAGGGGGAGCGGGACTTGGGCTGGCGTTGTGCAAGGAAATCGTGCAATTGCACGGCGGGCGAATGGGCGTCTATTCGCGGCCGGGGCAGGGCACGCAGTTCTATATGGCGCTGGCGGTTTAAGTCGCGTTTATGCTTCATCATCCAGGCGACGCCCAGCCAGCCGGCGCCCACGGGTAATCAGCTCGATGAGCTGCACCGCGCTCAGTGCACGGGCGAACAACCAACCCTGGCCGAACTTCACGCCTTCACTGCTCAGAAGCGTCGCCTGGGATTCATATTCGATGCCCTCGGCAATCACCTTGAGATTCAGCGATTGGGCCATATGAATAATGTGTGGCGCCACACCGCTGCTCGCTGCGTCGTGACCCAGAGCGTCGATAAAGGCCTTGTCGATTTTCAGGCAATCCACGGGCAGGGTTTGCAGGTAGGCAAGGCTGCAATAGCCGGTGCCGAAATCATCGATCAGCACCTGATGCCCGACATCGCGTAACGCTTGTAGATTTTCCCGGGCGACCACCACATCGATCAATCCCCGCTCGGTGACCTCGAATGCAATTTGCCTGGCCGCAACCCGGTGCAACGTCAGCAGGCGTGCCATGACCTGGCCGATACGCGGCACCATGACATCGCAGGCTGCCAGGTTGACCGAGATGTACAGCTGCGGATTGGCCCGCAGCAATTGCCCCAGCTGTTCAAGCAAGCGTTGCAGGACGAAGTCGGTCATCTGGCGGATCTGGCCGGTGTTCTCCGCCATTGGAATGAACAGGTCGGGGCTGGTCAGGGTGCCGTCCGGCCTTCGCCAGCGGAGCAGGGCTTCTGCACCGACACAGTTGCGGCTGTCGAGGTCAAAGATCGGTTGATACAACACCTGCAATTCGCCTCGGCGTATGGCGCCAGTGAGTTCGGCGTCCAGCGACTGTCGTTGGCGCACCAGGAGAAATACCATGATGCCTACACACACACCCAATACCAGGCTGGCGGGGAGCAGCCACCACCAAACGGCGGGCAGATGCATGCCGGTCCGCGGGATGATGAGTACCAGCTGGTACTCCGGATTACTGGTCGGCATGCGATAGATCAAGCGAGTTTGCGTGACTTGCAGCGCATCGAGGCTGTTCGGTGGCCAGGGTTCAGTCGGCGGCCAGACTTGCTCCGCGCCGAGTACCGGAATAGCGCGACTGCCCTTGGCCAGTACCACTAGCAGGCTACCTCCCGGTGACAAGTCGACCATGTCGGTCAAATGACCGCGAGACGTTGCGACCCGGAAATTGCCGCGCCCGAGCATCAAGGCGGCCCGGTTTTCATCGGGTTCGGTGGTGGTGTTCAGCCAGTAGCTGTAGGTGGGGCCCGCGATGTCCGGTTTTCGTATCAGCGACAGGCCTTCCTGGCGGGGGCGGTTGGAACAGATGCGCGAGGCGTCCATGTAGGCGGCTTCGTAAACGAAGCGGTAATTGAAACTGACCTGCTGCAGGGTCGCGATCATTTCAGCATCACAGCCCCGCAGCGGCTGTGCTTCGAGATCATCAAGGCTTTCGCGCAGCTGCCCGAAAAGTTGTTCGAGGCGGGCACGGAAGCGCTCACCCTGAGCGTTCATTTCCTGACTTTCGTTTTGCTCGACCTGATGAATGGCCACGAACAGGCTGCCGGTCATCAACAATGTCATGCTCAAGACAGTGGCGATCATCGCCAAGAACCAAGGGCGATAGAACCAACTACGCAATGTTTCTCGAGCAGCAGACATATGGAATATCCGAAGAATTACCAATGAGTTATAGCTGCTGATTAGGAAAAAGACCTGACCGTCGGGCGGCCGTCATTATTTTGTCTGATTCAGTACCTGGAGGATCGCCGCCGTTTGCGCGTCCGGACTGCCATCGAAGCGAGAGGGCCGGAAGTGCATCTGAAAAGCAGCAATCACATGGCGAGTCGCTACATCCAGCTCACCGGTTTGCGGCGTGGCATAACCCAGGCGCGCCAATTGACCCTGGAACCAGCCGATGCTGGGCAGTTCGCTCTCGAACTGTGTTTGCTGACGCGCGACGACTTGTTCATTCGGCCAAATCCCGATGCCTTCGGAAGCCAGGCGCTTCCAAGGGAACAGCGGACCGGGATCGAGCTTGCGCAGTGGCGCAATGTCGCTGTGACCGATGATGTTGCTGGGGTTGATCGAGTAACGTTTGCTGATGTCCTTGAGCAGCACAATCAAGGACTGGACCTGAGCTTCGCTGTAGGGATACCACAGACGCCCGGTCGGTGTGTCCTTGAAACCCGGATTGACTATTTCGATGCCGATGGAGCTGGAATTCAACCAGGTCCTGCCTTGCCACTCGCTTTCGCCCGCGTGCCAGGCCCGTAGATTTTCATCCACCAGTTTGAAGACAGTGGCGCCCTTGTCGTCGCCGATGAGGTAATGGCTGCTGACTTCGCCGTGGGTCAGCAATTGCAGCGACCGCTCCATCGATGCGGAGGTGTAATGCACCACCACGAACTGGACACGACTGTCGTGATTGGCTGAAGGATGGCTGGTGTCGAATCGGGGGCCGCTGGTGCAACCCGCCAACAGAACCAGCGATACGATGAGGGCAAGATATTTCATGGCAGTGGCAATACACGCAAGACAATAATGCAACAGTGTAACGTACTGCCTTGCGCACGGACGGCAATCGCCAAGCTTTAAACAAACTGGAACAATTCGGCGTCAGCCCAGTTCCACTCGATTACGGCCTGCGTGTTTCGCCCGGTACAACGCCTGATCGGCTCTTTTAAGCACTAAATCACTGTTTTCGCCGGGTTTGAACGCGGTCAGGCCCATGGAAATTGTGATGGTGACCGGCTCGCCCTTGAAGTGAAAAGGGCACGCCTCGATCGCTGCCCGCAAATGCTCCAACAGCTTTGCACCAACCGCCGGGATCGTCCCGGGCATCAGCAGGACAAACTCTTCACCGCCAAATCGGGCAATGAAATCCGTCCCGCGCAGACGTTTGCGCAGTACGGTGGCGATGATTTTCAGCACTTTGTCACCTGCCAGGTGACCGTAGTTATCGTTGATGCGTTTGAAATGATCGAGGTCGAGCATTGCCAGTAACAGAGTATTGCCGTGCTGTTGCCACTCGCTGATTTCGTGTTCCAGCCGTTCACTCCAGGCCGCCCGGTTGGGGAGGCCGGTCAGCGGGTCGATCAAGGCCTTCTGGCGCTGCTCTTCGAGGTGCTCGCGGTAACCCAGGGCTTCCTGCTCCATGTGGGCCACCCGTTCAGCCAGGCTATGCAATCGGTTCGCCACTTCGTGCTCGCGCTCATCGCGCTGCTTCTGGTAATGGTCCATCGTGCCGAGCAGACCCTCGAGATGGTTTTCCAGGACGTGCTTCAGATCGTCCAGGTCCGCCGCTTCGTGCATGCTGCTCTGCAGGCCGTCGACCTGTTCGCGAATCTGCGTATCCATGGCGCGCGCCGCGGAACGGTTGTCAGCATGGCCGACGCTGGCGGCTTGCAGATTGCTCTGGAAGGACTCCAGACGTTCGTTGAGCTGTTGCAGATAAGCTTCAAACTCATGCTGACCGCTGTCGTTGATCGCCAGCATCAACGTGGCGAGATCGTCGAGAATCGGCAGCAACTCATACCAGTTCAAACCGTTTTGCAGGCGATCACGCATTGCTTCGGCCTGCGGTCGATGACGCTCGGGTAGCGTCAGGTCGTCGAGCAGACCCAATAGCGTGTCTTCAATGTGCTTGGCCACCGAGCTGTAGGAAGGCTCGGGTGAATCGGGGAGGGCGTAGAGGATATCTCCCTCGGATTCTTGCGCATCGATGGTTGCCGAGGTTTGCGGCGTGACAACGGAGTGAGTCGGGCTGTCGAGGCCAATCATCCGGGTCAGTTCGTCGGGATTGTTTTCCGGTTGGGGCCGTGGCGTTGGCGTCGGCACCCACTCTTCCGGCATTTCTATAGTTGCCGGGGGCGGCGTTTCTTCGGCGCAGACATGGGGTTGCTCTGGATCAATGACGTGCGGGACAAACGCCACGACGGTCGGTGAGGGCGCCGGTGCGGGAGGCGTCTCTGGCGTCGGCGGTTCTGCCTCGGCAACCTGTGCGGTGAGCAGCGAACTGTGCGGTTGATCAACGGCGGGCGCGAGGACGGTGACCGGCGTGGGTGCTGCAAGTGGCGGCAAAGCGACTGCAATAGACTGCGCGGTGGAAGGGTGTTCCACGGTGGCGGCGACCTGTGGCGCCGCTTCATCGGCTTCACGGTGACCGAACAGCCGCTGCAAGAAGCCTGGGCGGTCGGGTTCTGCCGGGGTCTCCAGCTGGCTCAGGGCTTTGCCTTGCAGACCACTCAGTTCGCTCAGCAGCAATGGCATCTCGCGCGCCTGGCTGACGCGTGCATCCAGGCTTTTGGCGAAATTCTTGAGGGGGCGGCTCACCTCTCGAGGCAATGGCAATGCTTGCAGCTGAGTGACGAGCGCGGTCAGTGCGGCACTGGTCTGGTTGACCCGGGTTTCCCGGCGCTGTTCGGAGTCGAGCACGGCTTTCTCCAGCCGTGGAATCAGCGCGGCCAGCCCGGCGTCCATGTCGTCGGTGCGCACCACCTCGCGCATTTCCTTCATGCATTGGTCAACCGCGCGGTCGGTACCTTCCGCCGCCAGGGTGCTGCGTACCAGCCCACGACGCAGCAAGTCGAGCCGGGCGTCCCAACGACGTTCGAGCTTTTCCTGTTGTTCGATGCCCTTGAGGTACTTCTCTTTCCAGCGCTGTGTTTCGTCGCTCATTCATGGGATCCGCGAGGGGGCTGGACTCAACGCGGGCAATGCATCGGCCGTGAGCGAACCCGGCAGACGAATTTCTACCGCGACCGGCAGGTGATCGGAAATGGGTTGGGCCAGCACTTCGACCTTTTCAAGGGTCAAGGTCGGGCTGAGCAAAATGTGGTCCAGGCAGCGCTGCGGGCGCCAGCTGGGGAAGGTCGCTTCCAGTTGCGGCGCCAGCAGGCCGAGGTCACGCAACGGGGAGTTTTGCAGCAGGTCGCTGGCATGGGTGTTCATGTCGCCCATCAACACCTGGTGTTTATAACCGCCAATCAACTCGCGGATATACGCCAGTTGCATGCTGCGGGCGCGGGCGCCCAGCGCCAGGTGCATCATGACCACCACCAGCGCCTCCGGACCTTCGCCGAAGCGCACCAGAATCGCTCCCCGGCCCTTGGGGCCAGGGAGTGGATGATCTTCGATCGCCCACGGGCGCAGCCGGCTGAGCACGCCATTACTGTGCTGGCCGAGGCGGCCGAGGTTGCGATTGAGTTGTTGATACCAGTAGGGGAAGGCGCCGAGTTGGGCCAGGTGTTCGACTTGATTGACGTAGCCGGATCGCAGGCTGCCGCCATCAGCTTCCTGCAAGGCGACCAGATCGAAGTCACCGAGCAGATTGCCGATTTTTTGCAGATTGTCGGCGCGCCCGGTGTGCGGCAACAGGTGTTGCCAGCCCCGGGTCAGGTAGTGCCGATACCGCTCGGTACTGATGCCGACCTGGATATTGAAACTGAGCAGCCGCAAACGACTGTCTGCGGGCAAGCCCGTTGATTCCAGGTGATGTTCGTTGACCCGCGGATCATGCAGGCCAACGACGCGTTCAGTTCCCCAGCGGCGCATGGCAGGCCCCGCGCTTAGTTGGCGGCAGCCTTGTTCGCCGCTCGCTCTTTGTCGACCAGTTTATCGGCCAGTTGCAGGGCTTGCTCGGCACCGCCGGCAGAGCCCACGTCAAAGCGGTATTTGCCGTTGACGATCATAGTTGGAACGCCGGAAATCTCGTATTTCTTGGCCAGTTCACGTGCCTTGACGATTTGACCCTTGATAGCAAAGGAGTCGAAGGTGGCCAGGAACTTGTCCTTGTCTACGCCTTGAGTGGCCAGGAAGTCGGCCATTTCATTCTTGTCGACCAGCTTTTTGTGTTCTTTCTGAATGGCGTTGAACACCGCAGCGTGAACCTTGCTCTCGACGCCCATGGCTTCCAGGGTCAGGAACATCTGACCGTGTGCGTCCCATGGGCCGCCGAACATGGCCGGGATGCGCACGAAGTTCACGTCGGACGGCAGTTTCTCAACCCAGGGATTGATCACCGGCTCGAACGCGTAGCAATGCGGGCAGCCGTACCAGAACAGCTCTACGACTTCGATCTTGCCAGGCACGGCCACCGGAACCGGATTGCTCAGTTCGACGTAGGGTGCGGCGGGTGCTTCGGCGGCTTGGGCCGTCATGCCGAACAGGCTGGCAGCGACGAACGCGGCGCTGATGATCAGATTACGCATGCTTTACTCCTGGACAATTTTGGTCGCCTCGCGCGACCTGTTTTGAGACAGGTCATGGCGGACTTGAGTTCTGTAGTGTAACGGCAGCGGCCACAAAAAAGGGCGGCCTGAGCCACCCTTTTTATACTTGCTGCGACGGATTAATAGAGCGTTAACGTTGCAGGAGATGTACACCTCTCGCAATGCCCGATCTGCCGGTCTTAGTGCAGGCCCTGAATGTAGCTGGACACTGCCGCGATGTCTTCATCGCTCAGTCGCTTGGCAATGGTCTGCATGGTTTTGGTGTCGCCATCGTTGCTGCGGCCGCCTTCTTCCTTGCGGAAGTCGGTCAGTTGCTTGGCAACATACTGAGCGTGCTGGCCGCCCAGGTGTGGGAAGCCGGCCGCCGCGTTGCCTGCGCCATTTGGCGAGTGGCAACCGGTACAAGCCGGCAGGCCCTTGGCCAGGTCACCACCACGGAACAAGGCCTCGCCGCGAGCCACGACTTTCGGGTCGGCGGCGCCAACACTGCCTCTCTGGCTGGAGAAGTAAGCGGCGATATCGGCCAGGTCCTGATCGCTCAGGTTGGTCAGCAGGCCGGTCATTTCCAGTACCGTGCGCTTGCCGGACTTGATGTCGTGCAACTGCTTGTTCAGATAACGCTCGCCCTGACCTGCCAGTTTCGGAAAGTTAGGCGCCATGCTGTTGCCATCCGGGCCATGACAGGCGCCACATACTGCGGCTTTCGCCTGACCAGCAGTCGCATCACCTGCAGCATGGGCAATGCCGGAGATCCCCACGGTCAACAGCAGACTCACGATCAATTTGTTCATCAGCTAATCCAACTACGGCTAAGGGTTAAAGAGTTATGGACCGGGATCACTCGCTCATCCAGTGGATGATGGCCTGGTAATCCTCGGCACTGCAGTCCATGCACAAACCACGCGGCGGCATCGCCTTGAAACCCTGGGTCACGTGTTGCACCAGCGTCTCCATACCTTTCGCCAACCTCGGCGTCCAAGCTTCCTGATCGCCCTTTTGGGGCGCCATGGGTAGTTGGCCGGAATGACAGGCACCACAAACACGGTTGTACACAGCTTCCGGATCCTGTGTAGCCTGAGCGCTGTAAAGCGGTATCAAGACACCGGCAGCTAGCAGCCATTTCGTCATAAAACGACCTTTTCAGGGTTGAGAGCGTTCTGCGTTCTAGTGCGCAATCAAGGTCAATCGCTCTCGTGAACTTCATCCTACGCTGGGACAAAGCGCACACAAAATCTGCGGCATTATATACTGGCGTCACTGAAACGGAAACGACACCGCTTGCCGCGTCCATTCCCGGCGCCGCCCACATCGGAAATCCCATGCAACTCAAGAACCCCATCCTCGGCCTGTGCCAACAGTCCACCTTCATGCTCAGCGCTGCCAAAGTCGATCAATGCCCCGACGACGAAGGCTTCGAAGTGGCTTTCGCCGGGCGTTCCAACGCCGGTAAATCCAGCGCGTTGAACACCCTGACGCATGCCAGCCTGGCGCGGACCTCGAAAACGCCGGGTCGCACGCAACTCTTGAACTTCTTCAAGCTAGACGATGATCGGCGTCTGGTCGACCTGCCGGGGTACGGTTACGCAAAAGTACCTATCCCATTGAAGCTGCACTGGCAGCGTCACCTGGAAGCTTACCTGGGTGGTCGGGAGAGTTTGAAAGGTTTGATTTTGATGATGGACATCCGTCATCCAATGACTGACTTCGATCTGCTGATGCTCGATTGGGCCGTCGCTAGCGGTATGCCGATGCACATTTTGCTGACCAAAGCGGACAAGCTGACCTACGGCGCGGCGAAAAACGTCCTGCTCAAGGTTCAGTCGGACATTCGAAAGGGCTGGGGCGATGCCATTAGCATCCAGTTGTTTTCGGCACCAAAGCGCATGGGCCTGGAAGACGCCTACACTGTGTTGGCGGGCTGGATGGAATTGGCAGACAAGGGCGCCGAAGTAGCCCAGCCTGGCCTTTGATCGTTAAACGCCAGGCAAAAAAAACCCCGGACTTCTTATGGGGAGGGGGAAGTTCCGGGGTTCAAGCTCTAGACCGCTAGGGCGGGGTCCAGATTATCTGCCAACACTTAACACAACATAGGAGCATCGAAGGGCTTCACCAGCCATTCAGTTAATCTGAGTGGTGGTCTGCGAAATTAGTTCAAATTTTTTCCAAATGCCTTTGGAATAGCCCTAATCGCCTTCGGAACTAAGCACCCTTCGCGGGACCTGCCGCGGGATACATACGTTATGTAGGAGCGAGCTTGCTCGCGATGGACGTTAACGATCACGCGGGCTGCCTGGATGAACGCGGCGCCTTTTCGTTCTTCGCGAGCAAGCTCGTTCCTACAAGGACACACAGTCGGCTCAGTGAGCCTCATCCCAGTTATTGCCTACACCCACTTCGACCAGCAGCGGCACATCCAGTTTCGCTGCGTCGCTCATGTGCATGCGAATTTCTTCACGAACCTGGTCGACCAGGTCTTCACGCACTTCAAGCACCAGTTCGTCGTGCACTTGCAGGATGACTTTGGCGTCCAGGCCTGACGCTGTCAGCCAGTTGTCCACGGCAACCATGGCTTTCTTGATGATGTCTGCGGCGGTGCCTTGCATCGGGGCGTTGATCGCAGTGCGTTCTGCACCTTTGCGCAAGGCCGGGTTTTTTGCGTTGATTTCTGGCAGGTACAGGCGACGGCCGAAGATGGTTTCGACAAATCCCTGCTCGGCAGCCTGGGCGCGGGTCCGCTCCATGTACGCCAGCACACCTGGGTAACGGGCGAAATAACGGTCGATGTAAGCCTGGGATTGCTTGCGATCAACGCCGATCTGCTTGGCCAGGCCAAATGCGCTCATGCCATAGATCAAACCGAAGTTGATCGCCTTGGCGCTGCGCCGCTGGTCGGTGGTGACATCCGGCAGTTCTACCCCGAACACTTCGGCGGCAGTGGCCTTGTGCACGTCCAGGTCATTACGGAAAGCGTGCAGCAACCCTTCGTCCTTGGCCAGATGCGCCATGATCCGCAGTTCGATCTGCGAGTAATCCGCAGCCAACAGCTTGTAGCCTTTTGGTGCAACGAACGCCTGACGAATCCGACGACCTTCGGCGGTGCGGATGGGAATGTTCTGCAGGTTCGGATCGCTGGACGACAAACGCCCGGTCGCTGCCACTGCCTGATGATAAGACGTATGGATCCTTCCCGTGCGCGGGTTGATCTGCTCCGGCAAGCGGTCGGTGTACGTGCTTTTCAGCTTGCTCATCGAGCGGTACTGCATCAGCACCTTGGGCAGCGGGAAATCCTGTTCAGCCAGTTCCGCCAGCACGGCTTCTGCGGTTGAAGCCTGGCCCTTGGCGGTTTTACTGAGGATCGGCAGGCCGAGCTTTTCATACAGGATCACGCCCAATTGCTTCGGCGAACCCAGGTTGAATTCTTCCCCGGCAATGGCAAACGCCTCACGCTCAAGGGCGACCATTTTTTCGCCAAGCTCAACGCTCTGAATGCCCAAGAGGTTCGCGTCGACCAGCGCACCCTGGCGTTCGATCCGCGCCAGCACCGGCACCAGCGGCATTTCGATTTCGCTTAGCACCTTGCTCAGGGTCGGTATGGCGTTGAGTTTTTCTTGCAGGGTTTGATGCAGTCGCAGCGTCACGTCGGCGTCTTCGGCGGCGTAGGGTCCGGCCAGCTCCAGCGAGATCTGGTCAAAGGTCAGCTGCTTGGCACCTTTGCCGGCGATGTCCTGGAAACTGGTGGTGGTGTGATTCAGGTATTTGAGCGCCAGGCTGTCCATGTCATGGCGGGTCGCGGTGGAGTCCAGCACGTAGGATTCGAGCATGGTATCGAAGGCGATGCCTTGCACCGTGATGCCGCAGCTCTGATCACCGCCGATGGCGCAATTGGCCAGGATGTTCATGTCGAACTTGGCGTGCTGGCCGACTTTAAGTTTGTTCGGGTCTTCCAGGATCGGTTTCAGGGCGCGCAACACCGTGTCGCGATCCAGCTGATCCGGCACACCCATGTAGGAATGGGTCAACGGGATGTAGGCCGCTTCGTTGGCTTGTACGGCGAAAGACAGGCCGACCAGTTGCGCCTGCTGCGCGTCGATGCCGGTGGTTTCGGTATCGAAGGCGATCAGCTTGGCGTCGTTGAGCTTCTTCAGCCACAGGTCGAAATCGGCTTGGGTGAGGATGGTGGTGTAGTTCAGTGCGGTCTCGACGGTAACTTCTTCAACCTCCGGTGCAGTGACTTCCTGGCCGGAGCGCTTGGCGTCACGCTGGTTATCATCGAACCAGCTCTTGAATTCCAGCAGCGTGTAGAGCTCGGCCAGTTTGTCGTGATCCGGCTTGCCCATTTGCAGGTCGTCGAGGCCGATATCCAGCGGCACGTCGATCTTGATCGTCGCCAGCTGATAGGAGAGGAATGCCATCTCCTTGTGCTCTTCGAGCTTGGCCGGCAGGGTTTTCGCGCCGCGAATCGGCAAGGTCGGGACGATATCGAGGTGTGCATACAGCTCGGTCAGGCCACCGTTCACGCCTACAAGCAGACCGGAAGCCGTCTTTGGACCGATGCCCGGAACGCCCGGAATGTTGTCGGAAGAATCGCCCATCAGCGCCAGATAATCGATGATCTGTTCGGGAGCGACGCCGAATTTCTCCTTCACGCCCTCTACGTCCATCGCGCTACCGGTCATGGTGTTGACCAAGGTAATGTGGCCATCGACCAGCTGCGCCATGTCCTTGTCGCCGGTGGAGATGATCACCGGGCGGTCGGCCGCAGCGCTGCTGCGGGCCAGGGTGCCGATCACGTCGTCGGCTTCGACGCCTTCGACACACAACAGCGGGAAGCCCAGGGCGATCACGCTCTGGTGAAGCGGCTCGATCTGCACGCGCATGTCATCGGGCATGCTCGGGCGGTTGGCCTTGTATTCGGCGTACATGTCATCGCGAAAAGTCCCACCCTTGGCGTCGAACACCACGGCGAACGGACTGTCCGGGTACTGCTTGCGCAGACTCTTGAGCATGTTCAGCACGCCTTTGACCGCACCCGTCGGCAGACCTTTGGAGGTAGTCAGCGGTGGCAGGGCGTGAAAGGCGCGGTACAGATAAGAAGAACCGTCCACCAGGACGAGGGGGGCTTGGCTCATGAGCAGGATCAACCTTTTCGGCGGGTCCGGCGCTAGAATAGCGGGACCGTTGACGACAAAGGGACAAGGTTATCATGCGCACACTAAATCGCCTGTTGCTGGCTGGCTTGTTTGCAATCACTCCATTGGCCGTCATGGCGGCGGACGATGCGCCCACTGCAGAGCCGGAAGTCACGATCCGCACGGAAGGGGACAAGGTCATTCAGGAATACCGTCAAAACGGATTCCTGTACGCGATCAAGGTCACGCCGAAGGGCGCACCGCCGTATTTTCTGGTGCGGGCGGACGGTACCGATGCAAACTTCATCCGCTCGGATCAGCCCGATATGCTGATTCCGTCGTGGAAAATCTTTGAGTGGAAGTAGTTTCTTAATTCAATCGGCGCTGGCTCAGCAGCGGCGCCCGTACTGGCAGTTAAAACATGTCTGTGTTCACCCCGCTGGCTCGGCCCGAGCTGGAAACCTTTCTCGCCCCTTACGGGCTCGGCCGCCTGCTTGATTTCCAGGGGATTGCCGCCGGTAGCGAAAACACCAATTTCTTTATCAGCCTGGAGCAGGGCGAATTTGTCCTGACCCTGGTCGAACGCGGTCCGGTTCAGGAAATGCCGTTCTTCATCGAGCTGCTCGACGTCCTGCATGAGGCTGATCTCCCGGTGCCGTATGCGCTGCGCACCACCGACGGCGTCGCCTTACGCGCGCTGGCCGGCAAGCCTGCGTTGTTGCAGCCACGCCTGGCTGGCAAACACATCAAGGAAGCCAACGCGCAACATTGCGCTCAGGTCGGCGAGTTGCTCGGACATCTGCACCTAGCGACCCAGGCCAACATGATCAAGCGCAAGACCGATCGTGGCCTGGACTGGATGCTGGAAGAGGGCACACAGTTTCTGTCACACCTGAATGCCGAGCAAAGCGATCTGCTTAAACGGGCTCTGGACGAAATCACACAGCAGAAAGAGAAAATTCTGGCGTTGCCACGGGCCAACATCCACGCGGACTTGTTTCGCGATAATGCGATGTTCGAAGGCACGCACCTGACGGGGTTGATCGACTTCTATAACGCCTGCTCGGGGCCGATGCTCTACGACGTGGCGATTGCGTTGAACGATTGGTGTTCCGATGAGGCAGGTTTGATCGACGGGCCGCGAGCGCGGGCGTTGCTCGGGGCTTATGCGGCACTGCGACCGTTCACGGCGGCTGAAGCCGAACTTTGGCCGACCATGCTTCGAGTGGCGTGCGTGCGGTTCTGGTTGTCACGGTTGATTGCAGCGGAGTCTTTCGCCGGGCAGGACGTGTTGATTCACGATCCGATGGAGTTTCAGCTGCGGTTGGCGCAGCGGCAGAAGGTCAGCACACCGTTGCCTTTCGCCCTTTAAATAGTCGCGAGGGGGCTTGCCCCCGTCGGAGTGCGAATAAATAGTCGCGAGGGGGCTTGCCCCCGTCGGAGTGCGAAGCGCTCCCATGCGATTGAATTGACCGAACCGATTTGGGGCTGCTTCGCAGCCCAACGGGGGCAAGCCCCCTCGCCACAGGGTCGCGCGATGCTTACAACGACTCCAGACACCCCGCCAAATCATTCCCCAATTTCTCCAGCATCTGCTCATACCCCTGAGCGGTCGCTGGCGTGTACCCGCCCAGCGCATCCAGTTCCGCCAGTTTCACCGGCAGGCCAGCCACCAGGGTTTCGGCCAGGCGCGGACGCAGCGGCGGTTCGCTAAACACACAGGTCTTGCCGACTTCCTGCAAGCGCGCACGCATCGCCGCGACGTGCTGGGCACCGGGCTGGACTTCGGCAGCGACACTGAACACGCCGGTGTGCTTGAGGCCGTAGGCGTCTTCGAAGTAATCGAAAGCTTCATGGAACACAAAGTACGGTTTGCCTTCAACGCCGGCCAGACGTTTCTTCAAGCGCAGGTCCAGCGCGTCGAGGCGCTCATCGAACGCTTTCAGGTTGCTTTGATAGCGGGCCGCGTTTTCAGGGTCGGCAGCACTGAGGTCCGCGGCCATTTTCGTGGCGATCACGCGAGCGTTGGCGGGCGACAACCACAAATGCGCATCCAGGCTACCGGGACGGTGATCGTGATCATGCTCGTCAGCTTCCTCAGCGTGGGAGCGGCTGTCTTCGGCAAAACGTCGCAGTTTCAGGCCGGGCAAATCCTGTACGGCGACGCTGGGCAGCGTACGACCATTCAGCACGCGAGGCAGGAAACCTTCCATGTCCGGGCCGATCCAGTAAACCAGATCCACCGATTGCACCTTCCGTACGTCGGAAGGGCGCAAGGCATAGTTATGCGGCGAAGCACCAGGCGGAAGCAGGACTTCCGGAATCGCCACGCCGTCCTGTACGGCAGCGGCGATCAGCTGCAGGGGTTTGATGCTGGTCAGGACTTTGACTTCGGCTTGAGCCGAGCCCATCAGCAGCAAACCAGTGACAAATGCGACAAAAACAGAAAAAAGTCGGGACACGATGACCACTCGAAGAGGCGAGAACGGGTAACATAATAACGTCTCTCACAAAACTCGTCGCCGCTCATGCCTAAAACACCGATTGCCAGCCGTCCCCACGACCACTCTCATTGCGTCCATAGCGCTTTGTCAGAGGCCGATGCATTGTGCGCACGTCAGGGCCTGCGCCTGACTGCCTTGCGCCGGCGGGTGCTGGAATTGGTCTGGCAGAGTCACAAACCGTTGGGCGCCTACGACATCCTTGCGGTGCTCAGCGAGCAGGACGGCCGACGCGCCGCGCCGCCAACCGTGTACCGCGCGCTGGATTTCCTGTTGGAAAACGGCTTCGTGCACCGCATCTCCTCTTTGAACGCCTTCGTCGGTTGCAATCACCCGGAACACGCCCACCAGGGCCAATTCCTGATCTGCCGCGAATGCCACGCTGCTATCGAGCTCGAACAAAAATCCATCAGCGACGCGATCATCGGCAGCGCCAAAGACGTCGGGTTTGTCGTCGAGGGCCAGACTGTCGAAGTGGTCGGTCTCTGTTCGGGTTGCCAGGGGGTTTGATGAGCGACGCGCTGATCCGCCTCGAGCAGGTTGCCGTCACCTTTGGCGGGCAAAACGTGCTGGATAACATCGAATTAAGTGTCGAGCCGGGGCAGATCGTCACCCTGATCGGCCCTAACGGTGCTGGCAAGACAACGCTGGTGCGCGCCGTACTCGGTCTGTTGAAACCGGACAGCGGCAGCGTGTGGCGCAAACCGAAACTGCGGGTCGGTTACATGCCGCAAAAACTTCACGTCGATCCAACGCTGCCGCTGTCAGTGCTGCGCTTTTTGCGACTGGTGCCCGGTGTGGATCGTGTTCGCGCCTTGGCGGCACTCAAGGAAGTCGGGGCCGAACAGGTGATCGACAGCCCGGTGCAAAGTGTTTCAGGTGGTGAAATGCAGCGTGTGCTGCTGGCCCGGGCATTGTTGCGCGAGCCGGAATTGCTGGTGCTCGATGAGCCTGTGCAAGGGGTCGATGTCGCAGGTCAGGCCGAGTTGTACAGCCTGATCACACGGCTGCGCGACCGTCACGGTTGCGGCGTGCTGATGGTCTCCCACGACCTGCACCTGGTGATGAGCACCACCGACCAGGTTGTGTGCCTGAATCGGCACGTGTGCTGCTCCGGGCACCCGGAACAGGTCAGCGGCGATCCGGCATTCGTTGAACTGTTCGGAAAGAACGCACAAAGCCTGGCGATTTATCACCACCATCATGACCACGCCCATGACCTGCATGGCTCGGTGGTTACGGCGGCCCCGACGGGCCTGCCTCACGTTCATGGAGATAGCTGCAAGCATGGCTGATTTTCTGCTCTACGCCCTGCTTGCAGGTCTGGCCCTGGCACTGGTCGCGGGCCCGTTGGGGTCTTTCGTCGTCTGGCGGCGCATGGCTTATTTTGGCGACACCCTGTCCCACGCGGCGTTGCTCGGCGTGGCATTGGGCTTCCTGCTGGATGTCAGCCCGACCGTGGCAGTCACCGTCGGCTGTTTGCTGTTGGCGGTGTTGCTGGTGACTTTGCAACAGCGTCAGCCGCTGGCGTCCGACACGCTTTTGGGAATTCTCGCACCCAGCACGCTCTCTCTGGGCTTGGTCGTACTAAGCTTCATGCACGAAGTGCGGATCGACCTGATGGCCTATCTGTTCGGCGATTTGCTGGCGATCAGTCCGACCGACCTGGCTTGGATACTGGGTGGCAGCGCGGCCGTTCTGGCCTTGCTGGTCACATTGTGGCGGCCATTGCTGGCGATCACGGTGCATGAGGAACTGGCCAAGGTGGAAGGTTTGCCCGTGCCAGCGTTGCGCCTGACCTTGATGTTGCTGATTGCGGTGGTGATCGCCGTGGCGATGAAAATCGTCGGCGTATTGCTGATTACTTCGTTGTTGATCATTCCGGCGGCTGCGTCACAACGTCACGCCCGCTCGCCGGAGCAGATGGCACTGGGCGCAAGCCTGCTGGGTATGCTCGCGGTGTGTGGCGGACTGGCGCTGTCCTGGTTCAAGGACACCCCGGCAGGCCCCTCGATTGTTGTGACGGCCGCCGCACTGTTTTTGCTGAGTTTTGTCCTGCCCCGTCGAGGGGTGTAGACTTGCTCGTTTTTTGCGCAAATAGAGAGTCGCAGGAATGAAGCTGTTCGCCTCCCGTTATCTGCTCCTTGTCGCATTTTCGCTGCTACTGGGCGCATGTCAAAGCACGCCACCGGCGGCCACAGAGGCTACTGATGCCCGGGCCACGGCCATCACGCAACTGGAACAAAGCCTCGCCAGCAGCGAGCTAGCCACTGCCGAAGATCAATTGGCGGCCTTACAGGCCGAGTCGCCCAACGATCAGTCCCTTGAGCAATACCAGCGGCAACTGGCTGAAGCCTATTTGCTGCGCAGCCGGATCGTGCTGCAGAAAGGTGACGTGAACGCCGCCGCCACAGCGCTCAGCCGCGCCCGGGCGTTGATGCCCAAGGCCCCGGCGCTGACCGGTGGGGTGAACAACGCCATCGTTAACGCGCGCAAGGCTGAGCTGGATAAAGCAGAGGCGGCGCTCAATGCTGCAGAAGCCAAGTCACAGGCGAAAGTTATTGATCCGACGGCGAAAAGCACCACGGTTGCGCTGAACGTCACCGATATGGTCAAACTTCGTCGCCAATTGGACGCCATTGCTGCGGATGTGGTGAATTATCAGTGTGATGTGAGTATTCAGGCGCCGCGGACTGAGGACTACCCTTGGCTGGCGACTTTGCTGACCAAGCGAGTGAAGAAGCTGGATACAGATTTCGATCTGAAACTGGAGCGCCAGATTCTGCGCAGCGTTCCCGCGCAGATGGTTTTGAGTCCGCGTAAACCTTAAAAGATTGCAGCCTGCGGCAGCTCCTACACAGGGTTTTCATATCCCTGTAGGAGCTGCCGCAGGCTGCGATCTTTAGCTTTTAAGGGCGTCAGGCCGGAATCGCCTTGGCCTTGGGCTCTCTATCCCACACCCGATGCTGCCCAATCGCGGCGATAAATGCCTTGTTCAGCTTGGCATCCGTGCCCACGATCAACCCCGCATCAGCCTCCAGCTTCAATACATCCAGCAGTTGCTTTGCTTCGCCATGCAATGCAATCGCCTTCAGGTGCTTGTACGCCTCCAACAGATAATGCAGCGCTACGCCGTCCGTACTCAACGCTTTGACCGACGCCGCACCACCCGGCACGAACACCGCGTCGAACGCAACTGAGGGTAAACCTTCCATCGAAGCGTCCACTGGCAGGGTTTTACCATCCGCTGTTGTCACTGGGGCGGAAGTCGGACCCAATAGCTTGGCGTGCGCGCCTTCAGCCATTAGCGCTTTTTTCATCGCATCAATCGCCGCGCCATCGACGCCGTTGGCCGCAAGAATCGCCACCTTGCGCGTTTTGATATTGCCTGGCAGCAAGTTGGCCTGACTCAACGCCGGGGAACGGTCCAAAGAGGTTTTTGGCACCTCGACGGTCCCGGCCTTCGGCGCTGGCAAACCAAGGTTCGCAGCCACGCGCTTGGCCAGTTCCAGGTCAATATTGGCCAGAATCTCATTCACCTCGCGCGCGCGGATGAAGTCCCGCTCCACCTTGCCCAGCTCAAAGCTATAGGCCGCGATGATGTGTTCCTGCTCGTGCTTGCTCATGCTGTGGAAAAACAGCCGCGCCTGGGAGAAGTGATCGCTGAACGACTCACTGCGCTGACGGACCTTGTTCGCGTCGATACGCTCTGGATAAGTCTCGAAGCCGCCGTCCTGTGCCGCAGGCGCCGTTTCCTTCGGCCAGCCACTGTCGATGGAGTTTGGCTCATAGGAGGCGCGACCCTTGTCGATGGTCGTGCGGTGCAACGCATCTCGCTGGCCATTGTGGAACGGCGCTACGGGACGGTTGATGGGAATCTCGTGAAAATTCGGCCCACCGAGTCGGCTGATTTGCGTATCGGTGTAAGAAAACAGCCGGCCTTGCAGCAATGGATCATTGGAGAAGTCGATCCCCGGCACGATATGCCCCGGGCAGAAAGCGACCTGCTCGGTTTCGGCGAAGAAGTTGTCCGGGTTGCGATTGAGCACCATTTTGCCCAGCGGCGTGATCGGCACCAGTTCTTCGGGAATCAGTTTGGTCGGGTCGAGGATGTCGAAGTCGAATGTGTGCTCGTTTTCCTCTTCGATGATCTGGACGCCCAGCTCCCATTCCGGATAGTCGCCCATCTCGATGGCTTCCCAGAGGTCGCGCCGGTGGAAGTCGGTGTCTTTACCAGCGAGTTTTTGCGCTTCATCCCAGACCAGCGAACACGTGCCGGCCGTAGGGCGCCAGTGGAATTTGACGAAGCGCGATTTGCCCTCGGCGTTAATCAGGCGAAAAGTGTGCACGCCAAAGCCCTGCATGCTGCGCAGGCTTTTCGGAATCGCCCGGTCGGACATGGCCCAGATCACCATGTGCGCCGACTCCGGTACCAGCGAAACAAAATCCCAAAAGGTGTCGTGAGCCGAGCCGCCTGTAGGAATTTCGTTGTGTGGCTCGGGTTTTACTGCATGCACGAAGTCAGGAAACTTAATCGCGTCCTGAATGAAAAAGACCGGCATGTTATTGCCCACCAAATCGAAGTTGCCTTCGTCGGTGAAGAACTTCACGGCGAAACCTCGTACGTCCCGCACGGTATCGCCTGACCCGCGAGGGCCTTGCACGGTGGAAAAACGGGTGAAGACTGGGGTTTTCTTACCTGGGTCCTGTAAGAAACCGGCCTTGGTCAGCACGGAATGATTTTCGTAAGTCTGGAAGTACCCGTGAGCCCCGGTGCCGCGCGCGTGCACAATGCGTTCAGGAATTCGCTCATGGTCAAAATGCGTGATTTTTTCACGCATGATGAAGTCTTCCAGCAGCGACGGCCCTCGGGCGCCAACCTTCAGCGTGTTCTGGTTGTCCGAAACCTTCACGCCCTGATTGGTGCGCAAAGCTTGCTCGGTGGCGTCGGAGCGGAATTTTTCCAGGCTGTCGAGCTTGGCATTGGTGTTGCTGCGGTCCAGAGTATCGGTCCCGGCCAATGCGCTTTTAGGGGTGGCAGGCTTCTTGGTATTCATCGGTCTAAACTCCTCGTTGCGATTCCCGTCGTAGCCAGGACTCTTGAGCAATACCCCCGGCACGGCACCGGGAACGTTATCGAGTTGCCTAATTAGTGACTGATGACATTTTTAGCCGTTCCTTTTTTCTGACCTTTGATCGCGTTATTGCCAAATCGAAGGTTGAATGCGGAATAAATGCTAATAACCTCTATACGGACAGGCTAAAATGCGCGCCCGGCTAACCGCTGATCCTTTTCTAACGCGCCCCACAAGGTTCGCTACGTGATCGAGTTTCAAAACGTCCACAAAACTTACCGCGTCGCCGGTAAAGACATTCCCGCCCTGCACCCGACCAATCTGACGATTGAGAACGGCCAGGTGTTCGGCCTGATCGGCCATTCCGGCGCGGGAAAAAGTACCCTGCTGCGTCTGATCAATCGCCTTGAGAATTCCAGTGGCGGCAAGATCATCGTCGACGGCGAAGAAGTCACCGCACTCGACGCCAACAGCCTGCGCCGCTTCCGGCAGCAGGTCGGGATGATTTTCCAGCACTTCAACCTGCTGGCCTCCAAGACGGTGGCCGACAACGTTGCGCTGCCGCTGACCCTGGCCGGCGAATTGTCTCGCAGTGAAATCGACCAGCGTGTGGCGGAACTGCTCGCGCGGGTTGGCTTGTCCGACCACGCCAAGAAATTCCCGGCGCAGTTGTCCGGCGGCCAGAAGCAGCGCGTCGGTATTGCCCGCGCCCTGGCCACCAAACCGAAAATCCTGCTGTGCGACGAAGCCACCAGCGCCCTGGACCCGCAGACCACTGCGTCGGTCCTGCAACTGCTGGCCGAGATCAACCGCGAGCTGAAGCTGACCATCGTCCTGATCACCCACGAGATGGACGTGATCCGTCGCGTCTGCGACCAGGTGGCGGTGATGGACGCTGGCGTGATCGTTGAGCAAGGTTCGGTTGCGCAGGTGTTCCTGCATCCAAAGCACCCGACCACCAAGCGTTTCGTGCAAGAAGACGAGCAGATCGACGAAAGCGAGCAACGTGACGATTTCGCTCACGTGCCGGGCCGCATCGTGCGTCTGACCTTCCAGGGCGAAGCGACCTACGCGCCGTTGCTGGGTACCGTCGCTCGGGAGACCGGTGTGGACTACAGCATCCTGGCCGGTCGTATCGATCGCATCAAAGACATTCCCTACGGGCAACTCACCTTGGCCGTCACCGGGGGCGACATGGAAGCCGCGTTCGCCCACTTCACCGCGGCTGACGTCCACATGGAGGTGCTGCGTTGATGGAAGCCCTGATGAGTTTCTTCGCCAATATCGACTGGTTCGAAATCTGGCTGGCCACCGGCGACACCATGATGATGCTCGGCGGCTCGCTGTTGTTCACTGTCTTGCTGGGCCTACCGCTGGGCGTGCTGTTGTTCCTCTGCAGCCCGCGCCAGTTGCTGGAAGCCAAAGGCGTTTACGCGATGTTGTCGCTGGTGGTGAACATTCTGCGTTCGCTGCCGTTCATCATCCTGTTGATCGTGATGATTCCGTTCACGGTACTGATCACGGGCACCTCCCTCGGTGTCGCCGGTGCGATTCCACCGCTGGTGGTGGGCGCCACGCCGTTCTTCGCACGTCTGGTGGAAACCGCCCTGCGTGAAGTCGATCGCGGCATCATCGAAGCGACCCAGGCCATGGGCGCGACCACTCGGCAGATCATCACCAACGCCTTGTTGCCGGAGGCTCGCCCAGGCATCTTCGCAGCGATTACGGTGACAGCCATTACACTGGTGTCCTACACGGCAATGGCCGGTGTGGTTGGCGCTGGTGGTTTGGGCGACCTGGCAATCCGTTTTGGTTACCAGCGTTTCCAGACCGATGTGATGGTGGTTACCGTCGTGTTGCTGCTGGTGCTGGTTCAAGTCCTGCAAACCGTTGGCGATAAGCTTGTGGTCCACTTCTCTCGTAAATGACAATTGAGCCGGCCATTCGCTGGCAGGCGCCGCAAACAGGCGCCTCACATGGAGTTAGCTGAATGAAAAAACTACTCGTCGCGTTCGCTGCCGTTGCAGCCTTTTCCGCCCACGCCGACACCCTGACCGTCGCGGCCACCCCGGTCCCGCACGCAGAAATCCTCGAATTCGTAAAACCGGCCCTGGCCAAAGAAGGCGTGGACCTGAAGGTCAAGGTCTTCACCGACTACATCCAGCCGAACGTGCAAGTGTCCGAAAAACGCCTGGACGCCAACTTCTTCCAGCACCAGCCGTACCTCGATGAGTTCAACAAGGCCAAAGGCACCGATCTGGTGGCCGTTGCCGGTGTGCACCTGGAGCCACTGGGCGCTTACTCGAGCAAGTACAAATCCCTGGCCGAGCTGCCAGGTGGCGCCAACGTGGTGATCCCGAACGACGCCACCAACGGCGGCCGCGCGCTGTTGCTGCTGGCCAAGTCTGGCCTGATCAAGTTGAAGGATTCGAACAACATCCTGTCGACCGTCAAGGACATCACCGAGAATTCCAAGGACCTGAAGATCCGCGAATTGGAAGCCGCGACCATCCCGCGCGTGCTGACCCAGGTCGACCTGGCGCTGATCAACACCAACTATGCACTGGAAGCCAAACTAGACCCGGCCAAGGATGCGCTGGTCATCGAAGGCAGCGACTCGCCTTACGTGAACATCCTCGTTGCCCGTCCGGATAACAAGGACAGCGACGCAATGAAGAAATTGGTTGCCGCGCTGCACAGCCCGGAAGTGAAAGCGTTCATCCTCGAGAAATACAAAGGCGCGGTCGTGCCGGCGTTCTGATTTGAGGCTGTAACAAAAAATGGGGCGCATCGAATGCGCCCCATTTTTTTATGCCTGAAACACCGACCTTTTAGGAGCCAGGCTTGCCGGCGAAGGCGATCTTACGGGCGCCTTCGCCGGCAAGCCTGGCTCCTACAAGGGGCGTGATGCTTACTTTCGCTTGAGCATCACTGGCAACTGCGCCACCAACTTGGCGTTGTTCAACGGCGCCCGAATAAACCCGCGCTGCGTCCCATCCGGCCCAATCACCGCCAGATTGCCACTGTGATCGACGGTGTAGTTCGCCTTGCTGGTATCCGCCGGAATAAACGGAATGCTCACCGCATTCGCCAGTTTCTGAATGTCGTCCACCGACGAAGCAGTCAGGCCTCTGAATTGCGGATCGAAATAACCCAGGTATTGCTTGAGCTGCGGGGGCGTGTCGCGATTCGGGTCGACGCTGACCAGGATGATCTGCAACTTGTCCACAGCCTCGGGCGGCAGTTCGCTCTTGATCTGGCGCAGTTGGGCGAGGGTGGTCGGGCAGATGTCCGGGCAGAAGGTGTAGCCGAAGAACAATAGGCTCCACTTGTCTTTCAGTTCGTTGACCGCCACCGGCTTGCCGTCCTGATCGGTCATCGTCACGTCCGGCAGATTGCGGCTTTGCGGCAGCAGGATGATCCCGGCGTCGATCAGTGCCGTCGGGTCGCCCTGGCCTTTGCCGGACAGCACTTTGTTGATGGTCAGGCCCAGGACCAGCGCGATCAGGGCGACAAGGATGAAGACTGTTTTCTGGGTTCGAGTCATAAGTTCAACAGTAGGTAGTGGTCTACGAGCAGGGCAATGAACAGCAGGAACAAGTAGTAGATAGAGTACTTGAACGTGTTGATCGCCGCGTGCGGCCGAGTGCCACGGTACAGCACCACTGCCCATTGCAGAAACCTCGCGCCCAGGCCAAGGGCGCAAATCAGGTAGAGCACGCCGCTCATGTGAATCACATAGGGCATCAGGCTCACGGCCAGCAGTGCGAAGGTGTAAAGCAGGATGTGGACCTTGGTGTAATGCTCGCCGTGCGTCACTGGAAGCATCGGTATGTCGGCCTTGGCGTATTCCTCTTTGCGATGGATCGCCAGCGCCCAGAAGTGCGGCGGGGTCCAGGCGAAGATGATCAGCACCAGCAACAGCGGTTCGGCGCTGACGTGGCCGGTGGCGGCGACCCAACCGAGCAGTGGCGGGGCTGCGCCGGCCAGCCCACCGATGACGATATTTTGTGGCGTCGCGCGTTTCAGGAAACCGGTGTAGACCACGGCATAACCGAGCAGCGAGGCAAGGGTCAGCCAAGCGGTCAGCGGGTTGGTAAAGGCCAGCAGCAAGGCCTGGCCGAGTAGCGCCAGCACCAGGGCGAACGTCAGCGCAGCCGTCGGGGAAACCCGACCTTCGGCCAAGGGACGTTTGTGGGTTCTGGCCATGACCGCGTCGATACGCCGGTCCACCACATGATTGACCGCCGCTGCGCCACCAGCGCACAAGGCGATCCCCAGATTGCCGAACACCAGCACGGTCCAAGGCACCCCGGCGCGCGTCGCAAGAAACATCCCGACCAGTGAGGTGATGAGCATCAGCACCACCACTTTCGGTTTGGTCAGCTCCAGGTAATCACGCCAGATCGCCTGACTGTGACGTTCGCCGATCAGAATCGCCATGGCATCTCTCCTTTTATTGTTATGGGCCCGGCTGAGTGTTTACGCGGGCTGAAGCGCCAGCGTGTCGGCTGCTTGACCCGAACCAGACTGGTCCGGGCGTGATAATTGACCAGCACCATCGTCAGCAGCAGTGCCGCGCCGCCGGCGTTGTGCGCGACGGCCACCGGCAAGGGCAGATGAAACAGCACGTTGCTGATGCCCAGGGTGATTTGTGCCGCGAGCGCGACCAGTACCAACCCCGCCAGTCGCGTCATGCCGACCACTTTCAGTTGCCACGCCAGGCCGAGCAGCACCAACGTCACCAGCCCCGCGCCGATACGGTGAGTCAGGTGAATGGCGGTGCGGGCATCGCTGTCCAGTTGCCCGCCGAGGTAATTGGGGCCGATGTGTTGGGTCAGGTGAAAGCCATTGGCGAAATCAGCCGGTGGCAACCATTGCCCGTGGCAGGTCGGGAAGTCGATGCACGCCACGGCGGCATAGTTGGAGCTGACCCAGCCACCGAGGGCGATTTGCAGGATGACCAGCAGCAACCCGGCCGTCGCCCAATGTTGCAAACGCCGTGGCACGGTCAGCGCCGGCAGCACGCCGGACAGGCGCAGCGTCAGCAAAAACAACAAACTCAAAGTCGCAAAACCGCCCAGCAAATGCCCGGTCACCACCTGTGGCCAGAGCTTGAGCGTTACCGTCCACATGCCGAACGCGGCTTGGGCGAACACCACCGCCAGCAAGAACAGCGGCAACTTCAACGGCAGTCCCGGATGACGGCGATTTACCCAAGCACGAGCGGCCAGCAGGACGATCAACATCCCCAAGGTGCCAGCGAAGTAGCGGTGGACCATCTCGTTCCAGCCCTTGTGGGCCTCAACGGGGGCGTCGGGAAAGTGCAGTTCGGCATGGGCCAACTGGGCTTCGCTTTTCGGTACGCTGATGAAGCCATAGCAGCCGGGCCAGTCCGGGCAGCCAAGACCGGCGTGAGTCAGGCGCGTGTAGGCGCCGAGCAACACCACAATCAGTGCCAGCAACGTGGCAAACAGCGCGAGACGAAATCCAGGTTTGGCCATGATGATGCCCTTATCC
Source organism: Pseudomonas sp. LBUM1644 (assembly GCF_059716195.1). Classification (NCBI taxonomy): domain Bacteria; kingdom Pseudomonadati; phylum Pseudomonadota; class Gammaproteobacteria; order Pseudomonadales; family Pseudomonadaceae; genus Pseudomonas; species Pseudomonas sp. LBUM1644. The sequence continues at coordinate 103,245 of NZ_CP166812.1, forward strand.
GATGTTCGACAGTTTCAGCAATTGACGCAGGTCGTTGAGCAGGTCCTTACCCTTTACCGTCGGGTCGTAGCGCAACACCAGATTGCCGTGAGGGTCGATGATCCACAGCTGCGGCACAGCCTTGTCGCCCGTCCCGCCGTTTTTATTGAAAACGCTGAAGGTCGTCAGGTCCATGGGGTAGCGTTGCAGTTGCGGGTATTCGCGGGTCAATTTGGCTTCGTAGTCCGCCGTCAGCGGTTGCGCAGCGGCCAATGCATGGCTGGCGCGGGAAGCATCGCGACCGAGGCCGATCTGGATTTGTCGCGCCAGGTACACCAGTTGCTGACAGTCCACCGCGCACTCCTTCGGCGCGGTCACCAGCATTTGCCAGCGGTCCTCTTGCGCCTGCACGCCAAGGTCGGCGCGGGTCTGGCCGTTACCGATCAGTTCACCGTGATAACTGCGACCCTCCGGTACCCAGAACTGCAATTTGTACATGCCGGTGGCGAGGATCATCGGACCGATCACCCCGAGCAGGATCAGCAGCAACTGCAAGCGACCCTTGCGCCGACTTGCCGGCGTTTTCGCCTCAGACATGCTGGGTGGATTCATGGCCGCTCCCATGGTGTTTCTCCTTTGCGTTGTGCCAGCCGAGGTAGATAAAAAGGCCGAGCAGGGCGATCGCCATGGCGAACCACTGCACGGCATAAGCGATGTGTTTTTCCGGCCCCATAGCCACCACCGGCCAGTCGGCCTGGTAGGACGCGGGTCCGGTTTCTTCACGTAATTCGTAGGCAAAACCTTCACGGCCCAGCATCGTCCAGAGCTTCGCCGGTTCTACAGTGGTGACTAATTCAGGCCAGGTGGTGGCGTCGGGATCGGCGTGCAACTGGAAGGTCGCGCCGGGAGAAACGTAGACCCAGGCATCGATACTCAATGGCTGGGTTGGTGTGATGAATTGCGGCGGCGTGCGCCGGTCCGGCCATGGCAGCCAGCCGCGATTGACCAGCAGCCAGAGCCCGGTCGCCTGATCCTGAAACGGTTGCAGCAACTCGACGCCGACCTTGCCATCGCGCTGACGGTTATCCAGCAGCAGGCTGTGCGCAGCATCGAACTGGCCGTGCAAGCGAACGCGGCGGAAGGCCGGGTCCTCGGTGTGTTGCAGCTCGGTGCTGGCCATCGGTTGCGCGGCACGGCGCTCGGCGTAGCTGTACAGCAGGGCACTTTTCTCCGCGCCCCGGCTCAGTTGCCAGAAGCCGAGCGAGACCAGCAGCGGCAGCAAGACTGCGACCACCAGTGTCGGCACGACGCCCGGCCGGAAGCGCTTCATGGCGTCGCCAGAAAGTCGGTCATCGCGATAGCTATACTCAAGTGCATCGCCTTACCCCCGGAGTGTCACCATGCTCAAAACAGCCATCGTCCTGATGCTGATTGCCACGGTTGTCAGCCTGTTCAGCGGCCTGTTTTTTCTGGTCAAGGACGACAGCAGTTCGAACCGCCTCGTCATTGCCTTGAGTATTCGTGTTGCGCTGGCCGCCACCACCGTCGGCTTGATTGCCTGGGGTTTCTACAGCGGCCAGTTGGTGTCCCACGTTCCGTGGTAGTTATCAGCTTTCAAGCTTCAAGCTTCAAGCTTGCAGCTTGCAGCTTGCAGCTTGCAGCTTGCAGCTTGCAGCTTGCAGCTGTTCTAAAGCACATAAACGAAAACGAACAAACCGATCCACACCACGTCCACGAAGTGCCAATACCAACTCGCCGCCTCGAAGCCGAACTGATGATCGGCGTCGAAGTGCCCGCGCATGATCCGCATCAGCATCACGAACAGGATGATGGTGCCGATCGTCACGTGAGCCCCGTGGAAACCGGTGAGCATGAAGAAGGTCGCGCCATAGATGCCCGAGCCCAGGGTCAGGCCCAGTTCGTGATAGGCGTGCATGTACTCTTCGGCCTGGAAGGCGAGAAACCCGCATCCGAGCAATACAGTGATCGCCAGCCAGATTTTCAGCGCGCCGCGATGGCCCTTTTTCAAGGCGTGGTGAGCGATGGTCACGGTGACGCTGGAGCTCACCAGCAAAATGGTATTGAGCAGCGGCAGGCCCCAGGGACTGATGACTTCTTTGGGCGGAGGAAACAGTTTCGGGTCCGGGGTATGCAGCAATGGCCAAGTAAACTGGAAGTTCGGCCAAAGCATGTGGGCAATGCCTTTCGGGCCTTCACCACCCAGTGCCGGCCCGGAAATGTGCCGTACGTAAAACAGCGCACCGAAAAAGGCGATGAAGAACATCACCTCGGAGAAAATGAACCAGCTCATGCCCCAGCGAAACGAGCGATCCATCTGGGCGCTGTACAACCCGGAGCGACCTTCCTTGACCACCGTACCGAACCAGCCGAACAGCATGTAGGCCAGCAACAGGCCACCGACGAAAAAGATCAGCGGGCCGTGGGATTCGGGCCGCGCCGCTTTCAGATCGTTGAACCAGGTGGCGAGGCCGAACACGGTGACAAACATGCCGACCGTGGCAATGATCGGCCATTTGCTCTGGGCCGGAACGTAATAATGTTCATGAGTTGCCATTTATTGTTCTCCTTATCGGGCACGCTCAGCCGCCAGTGTTTACAGCTACCGGTGGATGTCGGGCGGTGATATCGAACAGCGTGTAGGACAGCGTCAGGTGCTTCACATCCTTGGGCATGTCACGGTCAACGATGAAACGTACCGGCATCTCGATCCGTTGACCGGGTTGCAGCACTTGCTGGGTAAAGCAGAAACATTCGGTCTTGTGGAAATACGCCGCCGCGGCGCTGGGTGCGATGCTCGGCACAGCCTGGGCGCTCATCGGGCGATCCGTTGGGTTGTGTGCGATGAAAATCATCTCGTTCACCGCCCCCGGATGGGCCGTCAGCTCTTCGCTCTTGGGATAGAAATCCCAAGGCATGTCGGCGGTGTTGGTCGACAGAAACTGCACGCGGACTTGCCGCGAAGTGTCGACCGTTTGCTCGCCCTCGTACTGCCCGGCGGTTTTGCCATTGATGCCAAACGCCTTGCACATCACGTCGTAGATCGGCACCAGGGCAAACCCGAAGACAAACATCGCCACCACCACAATCAGCAGGCGAGTCACCAGCTTCTTCATCGAAATCGAATCAGCCATGACGCAAACCCTCAACACGAAGCTGTGGCGAACACCAACCTGTGGCGAGGGGATTCATCCCCGTTGGGTTGCGAAGCAGCCCCAAACCCTGTGACCACGGTGTATCAGACACACCGCGGAGTACGGTTTTACGACTGCTTCGCAGCCGAACGGGGATGAATCCCCTCACCACAGGGGTTTCGCCAGTTCCGAAAGTGACGGTGTTCATTTAACTTCCGGCGGCGTGGTGAAGGTGTGATACGGCGCCGGCGACGGAATACTCCACTCCAGGCCTTCGGCCCCATCCCACGGTTTGGCCGGTGCTGGCGGGCCGCCGCGGATGGTCTTGATCACGATGAACAGGAAGAACAGCTGCGTGGTACCGAACATGAATGCCCCGATCGACGACACCATGTTGAAGTCGGCGAACTGCAGGTTGTAGTCCGGAATCCGCCGCGGCATGCCGGCCAATCCCACGAAGTGCATCGGGAAGAACGCCATGTTCATGCCGATGAACGAGAGCCAGAAGTGCAGCTTGCCGAGGGTTTCGTCGTACATGTGGCCGGTCCATTTCGGCATCCAGTAATAGGCCGAGGCGAAGATCCCGAAGATCGCCCCTGGCACCAATACATAGTGGAAGTGCGCGACCACGAAGTAGGTGTCCTGGTACTGGAAGTCCGCCGGGGCGATGGCCAGCATCAGCCCGGAGAAACCGCCGATGGAGAACAGAATCACGAATGCCACAGCGAACAGCATCGGCGTCTCGAAGGTCAGCGAGCCTTGCCACATGGTGCTCGCCCAGTTGAACACCTTCACCCCGGTGGGCACCGCGATCAGCAGCGTGGCGTACATGAAGAACAACTCGCCCACCAGCGGAATACCGACCACGAACATGTGGTGCGCCCAGACGATGAACGACAGGAAGGCGATGCTCGCCGTCGCATAAACCATCGAGGTGTAGCCGAACAGTGGCTTGCGCGAGAAGGTCGGGATGATCGAGCTGACGGCGCCGAAGGCCGGCAGGATCATGATGTACACCTCGGGGTGACCGAAGAACCAGAACACATGCTGGAACAGCACCGGATCACCGCCACCGGCGGCACTGAAGAAGCTGGTGCCGAAGTGGATGTCCATCAGCATCATCGTCACGCACCCGGCCAGTACCGGCATCACCGCAATCAGCAGGAACGCGGTGATCAGCCAGGTCCAGACGAACAACGGCATTTTCATCAGCGTCATGCCGGGGGCGCGCAGGTTGAGGATGGTGGCGATCACGTTGATCGCGCCCATGATCGAGCTGATCCCCATCAAGTGGATGGCGAAGATGAAGAATGTCACGCTTTCCGGCGCGTAAGTCGTCGACAGCGGGGCGTAGAACGTCCAGCCGAAGTTGGGTCCGCCGCCGGGAGTGAACAGGGTCGAGACCAGCAGGATGAACGCCGCCGGCAACAGCCAGAAACTGAAGTTGTTCATCCGTGGCAGGGCCATGTCCGGCGCGCCGATCATCAAAGGGATCATCCAGTTGGCGAGGCCGACGAATGCCGGCATTACCGCACCGAAGACCATCACCAGGCCGTGCATGGTGGTCATCTGGTTGAAGAACGCCGGTTCGACGATTTGCAGCCCGGGCTGGAACAGTTCGGCGCGAATCACCATGGCGAACGAACCGCCGAGCAAGAACATGGAGAACGCAAACCACAGGTACAGCGTGCCGATGTCCTTGTGGTTGGTAGTCAGCACCCAGCGCATCAGGCCTTTGGCAGGGCCGTGGGCGTGATCGGTAGCATGACCATGATCATCGATGACGGCGCTCATGGCTTTTCTCCTGCAAACAGATGGGCTGGGCAGGCCGAGGCGCGTAGCCCCGACCGGTTCCTGGGTTGCGCAATAGACCGGGTCATTTGCTTTCCGCCTGTTTCAACTCCAACACTTCTTTAGGAGTGACCATGTCGCCCTTGTTGTTGCCCCAGGCGTTACGTTCGTAGGTCACGACCGCCGCGATATCGACTTCCGAAAGCTGCTTGCCGAACGCCGCCATGGCGGTGCCGGGCTTGCCGAAGTAAACGCGGTGCAGGTGGTCTGCTTTCGGCCCGGTAGCAATCGGTGAACCTTTGAGTGCCGGGAACATTGGCGGCAAGCCCTGGCCTTCAGCCTGGTGACAGGCCACGCAGGTGGTGTGATAGACCTTGTCGCCACGCTCTTTGAGCTCGTCGAGGGTCCATTCCTTGCTGGTCAGTTCCTTGAGTTGCGCGGCTTCAGCCTTACGCTCGCCCAGCCATTTTTCGTAATCGGCCTTTTCCTTGACCTCGACCACGATCGGCATGAAGCCATGGTCCTTGCCGCACAACTCGGCGCACTGGCCACGGTAGATGCCGGGCTTGTCGATTCGGGTCCAGGCTTCGTTGACGAACCCCGGGATCGCATCACGCTTGACCGCGAACGCCGGCACCCACCAGGAGTGGATGACGTCGGCGGACGTCACGAGGAAGCGCACCTTGGCGCCAATCGGCAGCACCAGCGGCTTGTCGACCTCGAGCAAATAGTGCTCGCCCTTGGCTTCCTTGTTGTGGATCTGATCGGCGGGCGTGGCCAGGTTGCTGAAGAACTCGACGTCCTGGCCCAAGTATTTGTAGTGCCACTTCCACTGATAGCCGGTGACCTGGATATCAATATCCGGTTCGCTGGCGTCGTACATCTTGATCAGGGTTGCGGTAGCGGGAACCGCCATGGCCACCAGGATCAGGAACGGCACGATGGTCCAGAGAATTTCGACGGTGGTGCTTTCATGAAATTTTGCGGCCACCTGTCCGGTAGAGCGGCGGTGGACCATCATCGACCAGAACATGGCGCCGAAGACGATGATGCCGATCACCACACAGATCCAGAAAATGGTCATGTGCAGGTCAAATACTGCGTGACTGATTTCAGTCGCTCCCGGCGCCATATTCACAGTCCAGGCGGCTTGCGCCTGGCTGAAAATCGACCACAACAGGAGGCCCATCCAGACGTGTGGATGTCGCATCATTGCGGGTTCCCCTTATCGTTCTTGTTATCCCGCCGGCTTTCACCTGCGGCAAGGGAGCGGCTTTTTCAGACTACGAACTTGAATCGCCGGGCCTTGCTGCATGTGCAGTCGGGCGTCATCAGCTAACTCCATTTCCAACCCGAGTATAGACAGCGACTGCGACCTCGCAATGTGACGGCGTAAATCATCTGAAACAGCTGGGACTTGCGTTCAAGGTCACGAATGGAGAAGGATGCAGACGAGTGGTGGCAAATCGATATAACTGTGATGTCTCAAGGATGAAATAATTATGACAAATGCGTCTTAGCAGTTTTCGTAAGCCAGCTAAGTTATGTCTTCCCTATTTCATTGCCTTTGTTTCCTGGAGTTTTCATGAACACCGCCGCATTGCGCGAGCAGATCCAAAAAGCCCAACAACATGAAGCCGAAACCGGCCTGCTGACTCGTCAGCTGGAAACCAAGCTGCCTCAACTACACCCGTCGATCAAACTGCCCGAATCGGATGCCAACGTCGTGCTGACGCGTTTTGTCGCTGCCTACATCGACGAAGTGCCGGACCTGCTGGATGCAGCCAATGAAGTTGCCAGGGAAGCGGGTATCGAATCACAGATCAAACCGGTGTTGAAAATCGCCGAGCAGTACTTCCTCCAGCCGCCGGACATCATGACCGGGCATGTCGGGCTCGACAGCCTGCTGGATGAGGCCTATCTGGCGCATCGGTTCGTCGAAGAGGTCAACGACCTGTACATAAAGCATTTTGGCCAGCCACTGATCCCCTTGGACATGACTGTTGCCAACCTGATTGCCCACCAATTGATCGGTGAGGAATTTGCCAACCAACTGGATGAAGTGGTGCACCACGCCGTGGACAATATGCTCGACGACGACAGCTTTGCGCTGGAGTCGGTGGAAGCCTACCGCGAGAAACTCAGCAGCCCGGACACCGGCGCTGCGTGGAAGCGCTGGCCGTGCATGTCACGCCGTTTGGGCTTAGGCCTGGATTTGGATCAGCCAGCGGCTTGATCCAGTAGATCAAAAGATCGCAGCCTTCGGCAGCTCCTACAAAGAACATCCTGTAGGAGCTGCCGAAGGCTGCGATCTTTTGCTTTTAAACCCCCGAACCAACCCCGGTGGTCGTACGCAAGCGCCCTTCCAGTCTGCGCTTCAACCCCCGCGCTTCAATCAGCAACTTTGAACCCTTCGCCGCATTCGCCCGTCCCCACTCTTCAAGCAATTCCAGACACGAGTGATCGATGTAGCTCAGGTTGTTGAGCGGCACATGCACTGTCGCGCCCGGGGGAATGGTCCCCAGCACTTGAGTCAGCGCCGGGACTTTGAGGAACGTCGCTGCACCCATCAAGCGCAATTCCATTTCCCCGTCTGCCGGCAGGTCGATCAGGCTGATTTTCAATCGCGACGCTTTCCACGCCAGTTTGGCCAGGGTCAGACCAAAACCGATCAATACGCCGGTCAGCAAGTCGGTGAAGATGATCGCCAGTGCGGTCGCCGCATACGTGAACATCGGCATCCGGCCATAGCGACCCAGACCGCGAAAGGCCTTGAAGTCGACGAGTTTGAAACCGGTGTAGACCAGAACCCCCGCCAGGCTTGCCACCGGAATGCTTTGCAGCACACTGGACAGCAGCAATACGAAAGCCAGCAGCCACACGCCATGAAACACCGCAGACAGTCGTGTAGTGGCGCCGGCCTGGACGTTGGCCGAACTGCGCACGATCACGCCGGTCATGGGTAACGCACCCAGCAATCCGCAGAGCATGTTACCCACACCTTGGGCCGACAGTTCCCGGTCGAAATCGGAGCGCTGCCCGCTGTGCATGCGGTCCACCGCTGCTGCCGAGAGCAGGGTTTCAGCGCTGGCGATGAAGGCCACGGCGAAAGCGGCAATCAGCAGCGCCGGGTCAGCCAGGTTGAGCAGGTCGGCGGGCTTCAGCCAGTCGATGGCTTCAGCGAGATTGGCCGGCACTTCCACGCGTTTGACCTGCAAGGCGAGCATCAGGCTGGCAGCCGTCGCCAATCCGACGCCAAGCAATGCGCCGGGAATAAAGCGCAGGGAATGCGGACGTAGTTTTTCCCACAGGTACATCACGGCGATCGTCGCCAGCCCGAGCAAACCGGCCTGCCAGCCGAAGGACGGCAAGGCTTGGGCCACGGCAGCCGGGAAGGCGGCGAGGTTATCCAGCCCTGAGGGTTTGGGCACGGCATCGAGCATCACATGTACCTGTGACAGCACGATCAACACGCCAATCCCGGCGAGCATTCCGTACACCACCGCAGGTGCTGTCACCCGAAACCAGCAGCCAAGTTTCAAGCGTCCGGCCACCAGTTGCAGAAAGCCTGCCAGCAACAGGATGGGGCCGAGCATGGCGATGCCGTGCTGGCGCACCAGTTCGAACACTAGAACCGCCAGTCCGGCCGCCGGACCACTGACTTGCAACGGAGACCCGGCAAGCCAGCCCACCACAAGGCCACCGATGATGCCGGTGATCAAACCCTTGGCGGGCGGCAGCCCCGAAGCGATGGCGATACCCATGCATAAAGGCAGGGCGACCAGAAATACCACCACGGAGGCCAGTAGCTCCCGTGGCAGAACAGCTTTAAGTTGAGCAGCACGCATGGTGATTCTCCCGAAGTTTTCTTCAGGCATGGCGAAGCCAGGCTGCTCGATGAGCAGCCTCGGCTACGCCACACTGTTATTTAGGAGGATTTAGAAGCGCGCTTTGGGCGTCGCGACCGGAATCGGATGGCTGCCATCGAGTGGCAGGAAACAGCCCTGATCCGCGTCGTAAGCTTTGATTTCGCTGGTTTCGATGCTGTAGACCCAGCCATGGATGAACAGGTGACCGTTGGCCATGCGCGAAGCCACTGACGGATGGGTGCGCAAATGCTGCAACTGTGCGATCACATTCTCTTCGGTGAGGATGTGCATGCTTTCGTTTTCGTCAGCGCAGTGGCAGTTTTCCTGGACCATGGTTTTCGCCACTTCCGCATGACGCAGCCAGGCTTTGACCGTCGGCATCTTTTCCAGGCTTTGCGGGTTGAGTACCGCGCGCATGGCGCCGCAGTCGGAATGGCCGCAAATTATGATGTGCTGGACGCCGAGGGCCAACACCGCGTACTCGATCGCCGTGGAAACACCACCGTTCATTTGCCCGTAGGGTGGCACGACATTGCCAACGTTACGGGTCACGAACAGGTCGCCCGGGGCGCTTTGGGTGATCAGTTCAGGAACGATGCGCGAATCGGCACAGGCAATGAACATCGCCCTGGGGCTCTGGGCCGTGGCGAGTTTCTTGAAGAGTTCTTCCTGCTGCGGAAAAACTTCGTGATGAAAATGCAAAAAGCCGTCAACGATATGCTTCAGGGCTGCATCCGCGGTTTCCGCCTCGGGTTGGGTGGAAGCCGACGCAGCCAGCGGCTGTTTATCCTTGTCACTCATGAATTCATCCTCATTGGCGGAGTATGGGGATTTTCCCGTCTAGTCCGGTGTGAAGCCAGTGGCTGTTTAAAAAACATCCAGGCCGAGAAGCTTGACCCATCAGTCACTCGATGAACAAGGTAGCGGTTGAAACTTAACTCAAACTGAATGAAACGCTCTAGAACGTATGTTCCAGGTCACAAAAAATGTGACCAGCCTAAAAGGCTTGTGTGTTTCGCACCACTCAACCATAGGCCAATTGTCCTCAAATCAACGACATCTGGCGCCCCGGCGGACAGAAGGCTTCACTGTCCAGATTAAAGCCTTCCCGGCGATTAAGCCCCAGGCGTTTGATGGTTTTGGCAAAACGTTGTGCCAACAGGTCGGCAAAGGGACCTTCGCCACGCATCCTCGCGCCAAACCGACTGTCATACAATTCACCGCCGCGACTCTGGCGAATCAGGCTCAGCACATGCGCCGCACGCTGAGGGTAGTGGGCGGCCAACCATTCTTCGAACAGTGGTGCCACTTCCAATGGCAAGCGCAGCATCATGTAGGCGGCACTCTGCGCGCCGGCTGCGTGGGCTTCGGTGAGCAAGCTTTCGAGTTCGCTGTCGTTGATCATCGGAATCATCGGCGAACACAGCACACCCACCGGGATTCCCGCTTCGCGCATCACCCGGATTGCCCGTAGCCGAGCCTTGGGCGCAGCGGCGCGGGGTTCGAGGATGCGTTTGAGTTCATCGTCCAGGGTGGTCAGGCTGATCATCACCGCCACCAGCCTTTGCTGAGCCAGTTCGGCCAGCAAGTCCAGATCACGCAGAATCAGCGAGCCCTTGGTGATGATCGTCACGGGATGGCGGTAACGCAGCAGCACTTCCAGGGTTTTACGGGTGATTTTGTGTTCGCGCTCGATCGGCTGATACGGATCGGTGTTGGAGCCCAGGTTGATTGGTGCGCATTGATAGCCGCGTTTGGACAGTTGTTCTTCCAGCACATCGGCCGCGTTGGTCTTGGCGATCAGCTTGGTTTCGAAATCCAGTCCCGGCGACATATCCCAATAGGCGTGGCTGGGCCGCGCGTAGCAATAGATGCAACCGTGCTCACAGCCGCGATAGGGATTGATCGAGCGATCGAAGGGCAAATCCGGCGAGGTGTTGCGGGTGATGATGGTTTTCGCTGTTTCGATGCGCACTTCAGTGCCTTGGGTCAGGGGGGCTTCCTGATACCAGCCATCGTCCTCGGCCACCGAACGGTTCGGCGCGAAACGGTTGTGCGGGTTGGTCGCGGTGCCGCGGCCGCGGGGTGGCAATGGCGTGTTCATGGCGAAAGCTCGTTAGCTGTATGTGCATACAGTATAGCGATCGCGGCCCGCTAGCCAGTGCCGTTCGGCGCTTTCATTTTTTTATATGAAAGTTGCTTTATAGCAACTAAGAGATACATGTGAACACTGGCGAAAAAGTGTTCGGTGTCGGTATTATTTTTTTCGCTGCAAACAACTAATGAGTATTAATTTAAAAGGATTTAATTATGTCTGCTTTTGATCGTCGTGGCATCTTTCTTCAAAAACTCGGCCCTACTCCAGTTGATCCTGATGAAGTGTTGGTATCGATGCAGTTTGCACTGAAGGAGTCGAATTGGGACCCCGAGAACTCAGTGCCTGTGGAGAATCTCCTCGATTCAAGCACCATCATTGCGGCTTCGTATGATGGCGGTCAGTCTTTTCGAATCGGCAATATCAGCAAGGATGTGGATGGTGATGGCGACATTGACGATGATGACAAGGCGCGACTGTTAGCGTTGGCAAAAGCTTATGTCAGCATTGTCCGGCCTTAATCTAATTATCCGAACTAACCGTTTTTAGTAAAAAGCCGTCTGATTCACGATTCTTTGACAGACGGCTCACAGGTCTTTGACTGTTCGGAGCGGAATCTGGGTGTCATCTTCCAGCCTCTTCCTGAACGGTCATCCCAAGCATGTTCCTACCACGCTTCATCCCTGCGATTTATCTGTCGCTGGTGGCATTGTTCAACCTGACGCTCGTCCACGCTGACGACACGGTGCCCCGGCCTGCGGAGTGGGCGCAATCGGTCGAGGTGCAGTACAACCTCTTTCAAATGTCCCCGACGCTCTACCGCAGCGCATTGCCGGACAAGGGCGCGGTCCCCTTGCTGAACAAGCTCAAGGTCGCAACCGTAATCAGTTTCCTGCCAGAGTCGGATTCGAGCTGGTTGTCCACGCAAGGTATCGCACAGGTACAGTTGCCTTATCGCACCAATCACGTGGATGACGCGGATGTGCTCAAGGCCCTGCGCACCATTCAGACCGCTGAAGCCAAAGGCCCGGTGCTGATGCACTGCAAACATGGTTCGGACCGGACCGGCCTGATGGCGGCGATGTACCGGGTAGTGGTCCAGGGCTGGAGTAAAGAAGATGCCCTGAGCGAAATGACTCAGGGTGGTTTTGGCGACAGCACTCACTTCAAGGATGGCGTTCGTTACATGATGCAGGCGGATGTCGACAAACTTCGCACCGCGCTGGCCAATGGCGATTGCAGCACCAGTCCATTTGCCAGCTGCTCGATGAAGAGCTGGTTCAAGTCGGCCAATGTCGAAAAGTAGAAAATTTGAAAGCGGCAATCCTTGTGGGAGCGAGCAAACTCGCTCCCACAAGTGGCCATTCAATGCTGCTCGTCAGGTTTTTTCTTCAGCTTCGGGTTCGGGAAAAATTGCACGGCCTGAACCTTGGCATCCGGTGCTTTCAGCGCCGACGTGTTGACCCGCGTGCCCAATTCCTTGGGCACCGACAGACCTTGTTCATTCAGCGTGTCGGAATAACCGCAGGCCACGCACTCGCGATGCGGGACCTCGTCTTCGTTCCACATCATCAACTTGTCCGGCTCGCTGCAGGCCGGGCAGACTGCACCGGCGATAAAGCGTCTTTTGGTAATCACAGGTCCCTCGCTCATGCTGCAGCGTCCTCACTCAGGCCGCTGTGGCGCAAGAGTGCGTCAATCGATGGTGCACGGCCACGGAAGTCGACGAACAACACCATTGGCTCCTGAGAACCGCCGCGAGCGAGGATCGCTTCGCGGAACGCGCGCCCTGTCTCAGCATTGAGCACGCCGTCTTCTTCGAACTTCGAGAAGGCGTCGGCCGACAACACTTCAGCCCATTTATAGCTGTAGTAACCCGCCGCGTAACCGCCGGCGAAGATGTGGGCGAAGCTGTTCGGGAAACGGTTGTAGGCGGGTGGACGCATGACCGACACCTCGTCACGCACGCCTTCGAGCACTTGCAGCACGCTGCGGCCGTCGCCGTGGGTGGCGTGCAATTCGAAGTCGAACAGCGAAAACTCGATTTGGCGAACCATCATCAGACCGGACTGGAAGTTCTTCGCCGCGAGCATTTTGCCCAGCAGGTCTTGAGGCAGTGGTTCGCCGCTTTCGTAGTGACCGGAGATCAGCGCCAGGCCTTCCGGCTCCCAGCACCAGTTTTCCATGAATTGGCTTGGCAACTCGACCGCATCCCAGGCCACGCCGTTGATGCCGGACACGCCAGCGTGTTCGATGCGGGTCAGCAGGTGATGCAGGCCGTGACCGAATTCGTGGAACAGGGTGGTCACTTCATCGTGGGTCAGCAGCGCTGGCTTGCCGCTGTCCGCCGGAGTGAAGTTGCACACCAGGTTGGCCACCGGGCTTTGCAGTACGCCAACCGCCGTGCGGCGACGGTCGCGTGCGCCGTCCATCCAGGCACCGCCGCGCTTGTTGGCGCGGGCGTAGAGGTCGAAGAAGAAGCGGCCGACGTGCTGGCCGTTTTCCTTGATTTCGAACAGGCGAACATCCGGATGCCAAGTGTCGAAGCCTTTTTGTTCGGCGATCTCGATGCCGTACAGGCGCTGGACGATAGCGAACAGGCCGCTCAGCACTTTGTCGATCGGGAAGTAAGCGCGCAGGGCTTCCTGGGCAACGCTGTAACGTTGTTCGCGGAGTTTTTCACCGTAGAAACCGCTGTCCCAGCTTTGCAGGTCCGGACAGCCTTGTTCGGCGGCGTAGGCTTTGAGCTGTTCCAGGTCCTGAGCGGCGAACGGCTTGCTGCGCTTGGCCAGGTCTCGTAGGAAACTGAGAACCTGGTCGCTGGATTCAGCCATTTTGGTTGCCAGGCTCAGCTCCGAAAAGCTGGCGAAGCCGAGCAGTTTGGCCAATTCCTGACGCAGGTCGAGGATTTCTTCCATGACCGGGCCGTTATCGTTCTGACCGGCATTCGGCCCCTGGTCCGACGCGCGGGTGCAGTAGGCGGCGTAGACTTCTTCGCGCAGAGCACGGTCATGGGCGTAGGTCATCACCGCGTAGTAGCTCGGGAATTCCAGGGTGATCAGGAAGCCGTCCAGGCCTTTGCCCTGTGCCGCAGCGGCCATTTGCGCCTTGGCCGACTCAGTCAGGCCGGCGAGGACAGCTTCGTCGGTGACGTGTTTGGTCCAGGCTTGGGTTGCGTCGAGCAACTGGTTGGAGAATCGGCTGCCCAGCTCCGACAATTTACTCTGCACGTCGGCGTAACGTTTTTGCTCGGCTTCTGGCAGGTCGATACCCGACAGACGGAAGTCACGCAGGGCGTGTTCCAGGATAGTTTTCTGCGCCACGTCGAAACCGGCGGCCTGCGGGCTGTTGGCCAAGGCTTCGAAAGCCTGGAACAGTTCGCGGTTCTGGCCCAGCTCGGTGGCGTAGGCGCTCAGCGCTGGCAGACAGGCCTCGTAGGCTTCGCGTAACTCAGCGCTGTTGCACACGGCATTCAGGTGACTGACCGGGCTCCAGGCTGCGCCGAGGCGATCGTTGAGTTCGTCCATCGCCAGCACCAGGCCGGCCCAGGTCGGTTTTTTGCCCTGGGTTTTGAGGATCTCGATAATGGCGGCGCGGTTGTCAGCCAGGATCTGTTCAATGGCCGGTTGCACGTGTTCGGCACGGATCGCCGAGAACGGCGGCAGGTCGTAGGACTGCAAAAGAGGGTTGTTCACGCTCACGGTTGATACCTTGGCTGGAGAAACATGCAGCCATCTTAATTACAATCGACACTCACCGCAGCTATCAGCGACAGAGAGAGAACCTATCGTGTCCCTTCGCAAATATCAGAACCACGTGCCACTGCTGGGTAAAGGCGCTTTTGTCGACAGCTCGGCGGTGGTGATCGGCGACGTCGAAGTCGGCGAAGACAGCTCAGTCTGGCCGCTGACCGTGATCCGCGGCGACATGCACCGCATCCGCATCGGTGCGCGCACCAGCGTGCAGGACGGCTGTGTGCTGCACATTACCCACGCCGGACCGTTTAACCCCGATGGTTTTCCGTTGCTGATTGGTGACGACGTGACCATCGCGCACAAAGTCATGCTTCACGGTTGCAGCGTGGGCAGCCGGGTGCTGATCGGCATGGGCAGCATCGTCATGGACGGCGCAGTGGTCGAAGACGATGTGATCATCGGCGCCGGCAGTCTGGTGTCGCCGGGCAAGCATCTGGAAAGCGGGTTCCTGTATGTGGGCAGTCCGGTAAAACAGATTCGTCCGCTGACCGACAAGGAAAAAGCCTTTTTCACCTACAGCGCGGCGAATTACGTGAAGCTCAAGAATTTGCATCTGGCCGAAGGTTACGACCAACTCTGACGCGCGCCCTTATTCAGGATTCAACATGCATTACCAAACCGTTTTGTTCGACCTCGATGGCACCCTGACCGACCCGCGCGAGGGCATCACCCGTTCGATCCAGTTCGCCCTGGGCAAATTGGGCATCGATGAACCCGACCTGAGCAAACTCGAGCACTTCATCGGCCCGCCGCTGTTGCAGGCGTTCATGCAGTTCTACGACTTCGACGAACCCAAGGCCTGGGAGGCGGTGAATTTTTATCGTGAGCGTTTCAAGGTCACGGGCCTGTATGAGAACCGCGTGTTCGACGGTGTCACGCCCTTGTTGGAAACCCTGGGCGGGCAAGGGCGGCAGCTGTACATCGCGACTTCCAAACCGTGGATATTCGCCCGGGAAATCGCCCGGCACTTCGACTTCGCCAAACACTTCAAGGTTATTTACGGCAGCGAACTGGATGGCACGCGGACCAACAAAGTCGAGCTGATCGCCCACCTGATGAAGGAAGAAGGCCTGGACCCGGCCCACACCCTGATGATCGGCGACCGTAAACATGACCTGATCGGTGCACGCAGCAATGGGCTGGACGCGGCGGCGGTGGGTTATGGGTTTGGCAGCCGGGAAGAATTGAGCGCGGAAGCGCCGGCGTATCACTTTGAAACGCTGGATGAAATGCATCAGGCGTTTTTGCAGCGTTAATTAATACGCCTTCGCGGGCAAGCCTCGCTCCTACAGGCGTCGATAACCCTGTAGGAGCGAGGCTTGCCCGGGAAGAGGCCCGCTCAGCCACCGAAATTTTAGGATCCCGCCAATGCCTTCAAATCCGCCTTGCGCTCACCAACCGGCAACGCACCAAGCTTCTCGACCGCCGCATAAAACTTCACCCAATCCCCCCCAGACTGCCTGAACAGCGCCGCAAACGCCGGCACCCATTGGTCGTACAAACCGAACGGCAGCAATCGCGCATTGTTCATCGGCGCATTGACCCAGGCATCGTAGCGCTTGTCCCCGGCCCACTGGCTATCGCGCATCTTTCGATATTCACCGCGCAATCGGTCGAACTCCGCCGCTTTGCGCTGGCGCATTGGGTCTGTCGGCAACGGCATTGCGTATAGCTGTTCGAGCCGGGTGCGAGTATCGAGCACCAACTGAATAAACTGGTCCCGTTGCTGCGCCTGCGCATCGTTGTCCGGCGGCAGGTCGCGCAATGCACGCCATTGGCGTGTGCCTTCCTGCTCGACGAAGGTCGCGAAAGACTCGTTGAATTCGGTGTCGTCCTTCACATAAAAGCGCTGGTGCGCCAGTTCGTGGAAGATCAGCGTGGCCAGGCGCTCATCACCCCAACCCATCATCGAACTGATGATCGGATCGTTAAACCAGCCGAGCGTCGAATACGCCTCGACTCCGCCGATCGACACGTCCATACCTTGCAATCGCAGCAACGCCGCCTCTCCACGTGCCGCGCTCTGGCTGTAATAACCACGATAGGCCACGCAACCGGCGACCGGAAAACAATGGTTTTGTGGTGTCAGGGAAAATTCCGGCGTGGCAAAGACATTCCAGACTACAAATGGCCGCCCAATGTCGGCGTACAAGCGGTAGCTCTGGTTGTCCGGCAGATGCAGGTGCTGGCTGGCAAACGTGCGGGCCTTTTGCGATTGGGCCAGATGCGCGCGCAGTTGCTGATCGCGGGACGGATCGGCGATCACCTCGGAAACGGGCTCCCGAGCCCGCAACAATTGCAGCTGACCGCTGGCCAATTGACCGTAATAGCTGACACCTGCGCAACCGTTGAGCAACAAAAACAACGCACCCGGAAACAAAACGCGTAAAACGCGATCAAGTAACCCAAGGCTTGGAAGCGGCCTGATCAAAATAAAATCATCCCTGGAGAGTCTGCCCGCAAGACTATCCCGCCTGACTGGAGCTCCGCTATGCGCAAGATGATGCTGACGGGAGGCCTGTTGATGCTGACAGGCTGCGCTGGTTTCGGATTACCCCATCATGATCCGTCTCAAGCGTGGATCGACCTCGAATCGAAGCAGGAAGATACGGCCCTGCAAGCACTGGAGGTCGATGACAAAGCCGCCACCGACAAACGTTTTTTTGAAGTACAGCCCGGCAGCCATGAGCTGACGGTGCGCTACCAATTTCCGGTCCAGCCGACCAACATCGGCCCCGATGCCGAGCCGCTGTGGCGTGATTGCCAGCTGAACGTGAAGTTCAAGGACTTCAACGCCGGTGAGCGGTATCAGCTGCAAGCAGGGAATATCGGCTTTAGGCCGTGGGCAAAGCTCTATGATCAACAGCGAAAAGTGATTGGCCAAGGCACACCGGCAGGCTGTCAACGCACCTGATCGGCGTTATGCTGAATGTCCAATCCTTGGGATATTCATCATGCGCAGGTTGATGTTGCTGCTCGCTGCTAGCGTCGTTGCCGGTTGCCAGAGCCCGCTACCGGCGGTCAATCCGCAGATGGCCTGGGTCGACTTTTCCACGCCATTTCCCAACGACAAATTGTTAATGGCCGAACGCCTGGACAAGCAGCGGTTGCGCGACGGGCGTTTTTTCCAGGTCACTCCCGGTAGCCATGAGCTGATTGTTCGTTTCGACTTTGAGGTGCCCGGAGGGGGTGGCTTGGGGGTGATGGATGGTCCCTCGGAGCGGTTGTGCTACCTGACCATCAACTACGATCATTTCGAAGCCGGCCAGCGTTATTTGCTGGAAGGCCGTTCGATGGCGTTCACCCCCGGCGCCCGTTTGTACAACGCCAAGCGGGAGATAGTCGCTGAAGATCGAGAGTCCTACTGCCTGTGAAGCGAATCAGCGATCGTTCTTCTGGTAGATGATTTTCTTGGTACCGCCCTCGCAGGAGCCAACGACCATGTTCTGATCGTGCACTTCGTCATTGGAGACGATTTCCAGGGTATAGGACGAGACGTTGTTGGCCTGGATCTTGGCTTCGATCTCGGCCTTGAGCTCTTCACAGGACTTCGGCGCGGCGAAGGCCGAAGTGGCCAGTGTGAAACAGATAATCGCCAAGGCAAAACGTTTCATGGTTGAAGCTCCCTTGAGGCAGCGCGCAGGTGATGCGCTTTCCACTGCTGTCATTTATTCGACCACAGGTACGTCTGTCAGGTTTTATTTCAGCGCAAAAAAGATCGCAGCCTGCATCAACTCTGTAGGAGCTGCTGCAGGCTGCGATCTTTTCGTATAAACACGAAATTAGCTGACGAGCGTCGCCTCCAGGCTGATTTTCGCATTCAACACTTTGGACACCGGGCAACCTTCCTTAGCCTTGTTGCTCAGCTCCTCAAATTGCGCCTGGGTCGCCCCGGGAATTTTCGCCTTGAGGATCAATTTTACCGCCGTGATCGAAAAACCGCCGTCCACCTGGTCAAGGGTGACTTCGGCCTGGGTGTCGATGCTGTCAGCCTTGAGGCCGGCATCGCCGAGAATCATTGAAAACGCCATCGAGAAGCAACCTGCATGGGCTGCGCCAATCAACTCTTCTGGATTGGTACCCTTGCCGCCCTCGAAACGTGCCTTGAAGCCGTAGGGTGCTTCTCTGAGTACGCCCGTCTCAGTGGAAATCGAGCCGATACCGGTTTTCAGATCACCTTCCCAATGAGCCGATGCTTTCTTTGTAATAGCCATGCCTGCCTCCTCAAGATCCGGCGCGAAGCGTCGCGCCTTTGTGGTTTCGGTTGCTAGGGTTCTGAGGGTAGACGAGGGTGCAAAGTTCACCTGATCTCATTAGTCCTACCGTTTTCGTAGGAAATTTCACCTGAGCTATTGAAACTCGGGTATATGCCCTCATTGCATGAAACACGCTTATGGATTCGGCAGGTTTTCGTTTGTAAGAAAAAACCTGCGCCCTCAATTGGAGAAGCAGGTTTATGAAACATCTGTCCGATATCAAGTTTTCGACGCTCGATCTGGTACCCGTACGGGAAAACGGCAGCGCGGCCCAGTCGCTGCGCAACTCTCTGGACCTGGCGCAGCATGTCGAAAAATTCGGCTACAACCGCTTCTGGGTTGCCGAACACCACAATATGGACGGCATCGCCAGTTCCGCGACCTCGGTATTGCTTGGCTATCTCGCCGGCGGCACTTCGACTATTCGTGTCGGCTCTGGTGGCGTGATGCTGCCCAACCACGCGCCGTTGGTCATCGCCGAGCAGTTCGGCACGCTTGAAAGCCTGTACCCAGGCCGGATCGATCTTGGGCTGGGCCGCGCCCCCGGCTCCGATCAGATGACCGCCCGCGCGCTTCGCCGTGAACGCTCGGGCAGCGCGGATGATTTTCCGGAAGACGTGGCCGAACTCATGCGTTACCTCGGCCCGCGCACGCCGGATCAACGCATTATCGCAATGCCGGGTACCGGGACCAATGTCCCGGTCTGGCTGCTGGGTTCCAGTCTGTTCAGTGCACAGCTGGCCGGTGAGCGCGGTTTGCCTTACGCCTTCGCTTCGCATTTCGCACCACGCTTCATGCATGAGGCGATTCGCGTCTACCGCAATCACTTCAAGCCATCGGCGGTACTGGATAAGCCCTACGTGATGCTCGGCGTACCGCTGGTCGCGGCGGACACCGACGAACAGGCCGATTACCTGGCGACCTCAGTCTATCAGCGCATCCTCGCGTTGATGCGTGGTCAGAGTCTGGTGCAACGTCCGCCGGTGAAAACCATGGATGGCCTGTGGTTGCCGCATGAAAAAGAAGCGGTCGGTGATTTCCTCGGGCTGGCAATGGTCGGCAGCCCGCAGAAAATCCGCGCCAAACTGGACGTGCTGATCGAGCAAACTCAGGCCGACGAACTGATTTTCACCTGCGACCTGTATGAACATGCTGATCGCGTCCATTCCTACGAACTGCTGGCGCAGGTCATGAAGGGCTGACGCTCAAAAGGCGTCCACAAAAAGCCGGCGCTTGCGTGTCGGCTTTTTTATTTGCGAAGGAATCGACCTACTTTTTGTAGACGATTTCCTTGGAGCCTTTTTCACATTTTCCGACGACTTTCCCGCCGGCCGAAGCACCTTTATCGACGATTTCCAGTGAATAACCAGAAACGCCTTTTGCATCCAGTTTTGCGGCAATTTCGGCTTTCAGCTCTTCGCACGACTTGCCATCGGCAAAGGCTGTCCCCGCAAGGCTCAATAAACCTACCGCCAAAATAAACTTCTTCATCGGTCGCATTACCTGGTCGGATCAAAAGGAGCATCCAGGCATCTGCCTGATGCACTCGTGTAGCGATATGCCATTTCCCTATGGCATTCGGCCAGCGCGTAAGTTCAGCAGGCTGGCTCAAACTCAGCTGCTGGCAATCCGGAACCCGACTTTGAGCGTCACCTGGAAATGCGCAGCCTTGCCGTCCTTGATGTGCCCGCGGGTCTCGGTCACTTCAAACCATTCCAGATGTTTGATGCTTTTGCTGGCCTCGGCCAGTGCGTTGTTGATGGCGTCTTCAATGCTGGTGGGGGACGAGCCGACCAGCTCGACTTTTTTGTAGGTGTGATGGTCAGTCATGGCGTTCTCCTTAGGGTGTGAAATACAGCCTAGCAGTGATTTTTCGTATTACTTCTGTCGGCCAGTCCCACAGGGAAGTTCAGATTTACTGCACTTTCTCGAACCCCTGAAGTCCCAACCAACACACGCAACTCAATCAATGCAGGAGAGCCACCATGGCCAACACCTCTTTACGTAAAGCCTCATTGCAAAGCATGGAAGCCGAGATCGAGAGTCTGCTGAAATCTCTGGAAAACTTAAAAGACGATGCCTCCGACGAGTCGCGCAAAACCCTCAAGGCGTTGAAAAGCAACGCCGAGAACGCGCTGAAACATTCGCGCCATCTGCTCAGCGATGCGTACGAAGAAGTCAAAGTCAAAACCCGTGAAACCGGGCTCGCCACTCGGGACTACGCTCAAGAACACCCTTGGACTACGGCCGGCGTCGCAGTGGGCGCATTGGGTTTGCTCGCCGCTTATCTGCTGTGCAAACGCGGCGACTAATCCGCCTGGCGCAGCTCGTTCTTGAGCCATTGCGCCAGTTGCCGAGCGCGACCGTCGGCGGCGCGCTTGGGTAGCCACAACGCCAGTTGCGCCGGGGTTTCACTGAAACCCCATGGTGCAACCAGGCGACCGGCCTTCAGGTCCTCGGCCACCAACGGTTCAGGCGCAATCGCCACACCCAGGCCGGCGACAGCGGCTTCCAGCAAATAATACAAATGCTCAAATCCCTGACCGTACTTCAACGCCTTGGCGTCGAGGCCGCTTTGCTGTGCCCAGCTAGGCCAGGCCTGTGGACGCGAGGTGGTGTGCAGCAATGGTTCGGTCAGTAATTCGCTGGCCTGTGCTTTTTCGAGCCTCTGGTAACCGGTAAAGCGAGGGCTCATCACCGGGCCGATTCGTTCGCTGGCGAGTGAGTAGACCTGCATGTCCGCCGGCCATGGAGGCTCGGCAAACACCAGTAACGCGTCCAGCCCGGGCTTGCGGGGATCGAGATCGCCTTCTCCGGCCGACAAGTGCAGGCGCAAGTCCGGCAGGTCTGCGTTCAACCGTCCGAGGCGTGGAATAAACCAGCGTGCCAGCAGGCTTCCCGAGCAGCCGAGCACGAATGGTGCGTCGGCGGTGCTTTGGGTCAGCTCGGCACACACAGTGCGCAGACGCTCGAAGGCTTCGCCGCTGACATCACGCAAACGCTCACCGGCATCTGTGAGTTTAATGCCGCGTCCATCCTTGATGAACAGGCTCACGCCAAGGTGTTCCTCGAGCACCTTCAATTGCCGACTGACGGCCCCGTGCGTAACGTGCAGCTGTTCGGCCGCCTGGCTGACACTGTTCAGGCGCGCGGTGGCTTCAAAGGCGCGCAGGGCGTTTAGCGGAGGAAGGTCATGGCTCATTTTATCTGTGAGTTTTCCTGACAGGTTGTGGCGATCTTATCGGTTTTCAGCCTGTGACGTCAGGGGTAGAGTAAGGCCCATTGTCATCTCACGCATTCAACTGGAGCGACCCATGACCCAGACTAATCTGCGCACCGGCCCCGACACCAACGGCATGTTCGGTTCGTTCGGTGGCCGCTATGTCGCCGAAACCCTGATGCCGTTGGTCCTCGACCTGGCCCGGGAATACGAACTGGCCAAGGAAGATCCGGCATTCAAAGAAGAATTAGCCTACTTTCAGCGCGACTACGTCGGTCGTCCAAGTCCTCTTTATTACGCCGAACGTCTGACTGAGTTCTGTGGCGGCGCGAAGATTTACCTCAAACGCGAAGAGCTGAACCATACCGGCGCGCACAAGATCAACAACTGCATCGGCCAGATCCTGTTGGCGCGACGCATGGGCAAGAAACGCATCATTGCCGAGACCGGCGCCGGCATGCACGGCGTGGCGACTGCCACCGTGGCGGCACGTTTTGGTCTCGACTGTGTGATCTACATGGGCACCACCGACATCGAACGTCAGCAAGCCAACGTGTTCCGCATGAAGCTGCTGGGGGCCGAAGTCATCCCCGTGGTGGCCGGCACCGGCACCCTGAAAGACGCGATGAACGAAGCCCTGCGTGACTGGGTGACCAACGTCGACAGCACGTTCTACCTAATCGGCACCGTGGCGGGCCCGCATCCTTACCCGGCGATGGTTCGCGATTTCCAGGCCGTGATCGGCAAGGAAACCCGTACTCAACTGCAAGCACAGGAAGGTCGCCTGCCAGACAGCCTGGTAGCGTGCATCGGCGGTGGCTCCAACGCCATGGGGCTTTTCCATCCGTTCCTTGATGACAAAAGCGTTGAGATCATCGGCGTTGAGGCGGCGGGTTACGGCATCGAAACCGGCAAGCATGCGGCCAGTCTGAATGGCGGAGTCCCAGGCGTGCTGCACGGCAACCGGACGTTCCTGTTGCAAGACGACGACGGGCAGATCATTGACGCCCACTCGATCTCCGCCGGCCTCGACTATCCAGGTATCGGCCCGGAGCACGCTTGGTTGCACGACATCGGCCGCGTTCAGTACACCTCGGTGACCGATGACGAAGCCCTCGACGCATTTCACAAATGCTGCCGTCTGGAAGGGATTATTCCTGCACTGGAAAGCGCCCATGCCCTGGCCGAAGTGTTTAAACGCGCACCGACCCTGCCGAAAGATCACCTAATGGTGGTCAACCTGTCCGGTCGTGGCGACAAAGACATGCAAACCGTGATGCATCACATGGAACACTCTCAACAAGAGCACTCTCAGCAGGAGAAACACTGATGAGCCGCCTGCAAACGCGCTTTGCCGAACTCAAGGAACAGAATCGCGCCGCCCTGGTGACCTTCGTGACCGCCGGAGACCCGAGCTACGACACGTCCCTGGCGATCCTCAAAGGCTTGCCCGGCGCCGGCGCCGACGTGATCGAGTTGGGCATGCCTTTCACCGATCCGATGGCGGATGGCCCGGCGATCCAGCTGGCTAACATCCGTGCCCTCGGCGCCAAGCAGAACCTGGCGAAAACCCTGCAAATGGTTCGCGAGTTCCGTGAAGGCAACACCGAAACGCCGTTGGTGCTGATGGGTTACTTCAACCCGATTCACATGTACGGCGTGCCGCGCTTCATTGCCGACGCGAAAGAAGCCGGTGTTGATGGCTTGATCGTGGTCGACATGCCCCCGGAACATAACGCCGAGCTTTGCGACCCGGCTCAAGCCGCTGGCATCGACTTCATCCGCCTGACCACCCCGACCACCGACGACGTACGCCTGCCAACCGTGTTGAACGGTAGCTCCGGTTTCGTTTATTACGTGTCTGTCGCCGGTGTGACCGGTGCGGGCGCGGCCACTCTGGAACACGTCGAGGAAGCGGTCGCCCGTCTGCGTCGCCACACCGACTTGCCGATCAGCATCGGTTTCGGCATTCGTACACCGGAGCAAGCAGCGTCCATTGCGCGTCTGGCCGACGGTGTGGTGGTGGGGTCGGCACTGATCGATCACATCGAGAATGCCTCGACGCCGGACCAGGCGATTGATGGCGTGCTGGGCCTTTGCTCGGCGCTGGCAGAAGGCGTGCGTAAGGCGCGGGTCAGCTGAAGGTAAAGTTTCTGATACAGAGGAATTAGAGCCTCGCAGCACAGACTAATCAGCAAGACCGAGGGCTTCAGGACTACGTTCTGAAGCCCTTTTTGCTGTACGTGCAGTGAGGAAAGACCTGATGAAAATGCCGAAACGTCTGATTGCCAGCGTGGGTGTGCTGATGTTGAGTGCGACCCCGTTGCTGCACGCCAGCGCCGATCAACGCGACGATCACGACCACGGCGGCCCGCAGCAGGGCCAGTACGATAATCACGGTAACAACAATCACGGTGATGATCAGCGTGGCCAGGACAACCATCGCGGTGGCCCACCGCCACGTGACTTCGGTCCGGTGCGCCAGTCTATTCACGATAATCACGGTTATTTCGTACGCGGTGCGCCGCCACCTTCAGGCATTCATCTGGTCCGTGGCCGGCCTCTGCCTCACGGTTATTATGGCGAGCGCCTGGATAACCGCGCGCTGGCGCATTTGCCGTATTACCAAGGCTACGAATGGCGCCGTGCGGGGGGTGACATTGTGCTGATCGCCGTGGGTACCGGGATCGTTTATGAAGTTCTTGAAGGGGTGCTCTAGCAGTTCATCGAGTCTTCGCAGGCTGACTCGCCTATGTAGCAGCTGCCGAGGAATGAGGCTGCGTTGGGCTGCGCAGCGGCCCCCGAGGGCGGTCCTGCGGACACGCAACGCAGCCTCGTGCCTCGGCAGCTGCTACAAGTTCTGCGTTGTTTCAATCAGGGCAGCTCCAACCCACCCGCCGCCTTGTGCAACTTCCTCAAATGCTCGCCAACCTGCTTCAGGTTGGCTTCATTGGCAGCCATTTCGGCCGCTCGGCTCGGCTCAAGCAACGCTCTCACTTCCTTGTCCAGATCGCCGGTCAGCGCCTGAAGCTGCTTCTGTCGCAGGCTGCTTTCCGATTCCAGATGTTGCGATTCGTTGGGCTGCGGCAAGCCATATCCGCCGGTACCGAGCAACTCTGCCGGACGGCTGAGGAAGCCGCTGTTGGCGAGAATCTGCTGCAAGGTCGCGTTGGCCTTGTCCATGCCGCCGTTCTTCAATTCCCGAGCGCCCAAATAGCGTTGTTTGACTTCGTCCTGAGCCAGCAGCAACTGCTGGCGTAAGCTGGCTTGCTCCAATAGCAGCAATGCCGCGCTGGTGCGCAAATCCGCCTGATCGAACCACTTGCGGCGTTCTTCAGCTTTCAATGCCATCCAGTCTTCGACCGTTTCCTGCTGAATTGGCAAGCGCTTCTTCAGCACTTCAAACATCGCTTGATAGCGGTCGCGGAAAGAGTCAAAGCGATAACCCAGACGCAGTGCCTCACGCGGATCGTCCAGCACGCTGGTGTCCGCCAGTCCGCGGCCTTTGAGCACTTCCAGCAGGCCGTTGGGCATGATGCTGTCTAGGCCGACCAGTTGTGCATTGTTGGTGCCGCCGCGCAGTAACTTCAATTCTTCTACCGCGCAGTTGTTGGACAGGAAGAAATAGTTGCCGTCGTAACTCCAATGCATCTCGGCGGCGCGTTCCACGACATCTTCGATTTCGCTGCGCGACAGGTTCAGCGGGACCGATGCCAGGCTGCGCAGTTCGGTCTTGGTGTACTCATCGATCACTTGGGACAGAGGCAGTACAAACAGGCGCGACGGGTATTTTCCCACCAGTCCATCCCAGCTCGACAGCTGTACATCACCCACGAAGGCGCGGTAAGACAACACCAGGTGTTGATCCAGATCCAGCCTGCAGTCCGGCCCACGTGGTCGGCCCGGTGCACAGATCACCAGCCGCAACATGCTATGGCCCCAGCGGCTGACCCAGTTCTGGTTGGCTTCAGCCAGCAGATAGTCGACGGCATAAACCCGTTCCGGGTCGACCTGGCCCAAAGGTTGTTTGGCGAAGTCGTTGCCGGCGTTGAGAAATGCGAAGGATTTGGCACAAGTAGCTTTGGCGGCGGGAGCCCAGCCAAAATGTTCTTTGTAGTAGCGGTACAGTGCAGGCCGGCGACAATCGTAGCTCGGGTCAAGGAGGAAATACTCCATGTTGACCGCGACGAATTCCTTGGGGCTGGACGTCTCGTAGATGTCCGGGCTGCGGGCGATCTGTCGATTGTGCTGTTCGCGTTCGCCACGGCGACCAACGTATTGCTGCCAGCCGGCCAGATCTAGCAGGCGCGGATCATCGCTCAGTGTGAAGCGTCGATCGGTCTGACCGCGACATTGGTCGGGAATACCAATCAGCCCTGAGCTGTTGTTGCGTCGGGTGCAACTCTGAATCAGCTTGCGTTCCGCGTCTGGCCACAGGCGTGAGCGGTCATAAATGTGAGTCAGCTCATGCAGCACGGTAGCGAGCATTTCCTGGCGCACGGTGCCATGGGGGCGATAAGTCTTTTTGGTGGCGGCACTGCCATCGGTGAGGCTGGCGAGCAAGTTGCGGTTCAGGTCGAGTTCAGACACCAGCGACGCCTGGCCATAGGCGTTACTCGGCATGTCGTCGGTCCAGCCGACGTCGATGCGTCGGTCGAGTTGTTCGATGAACCGCGGGGGCAACGCCTGCAGGGCTTCATCGAGCAACGCCTGGCTGGCCTGCTGTTGCGCGGGGTTCAGTCCGTCGGTCTTGAGCTGTAACTGTAAGCCAGCCAGGGCCGAGTTGCCGAAAAGCAACAAGACCCCGGCCACCAGCCAGGCGCCTGCGGACCTCACAGTGCGAGGATGGCTTCGGCGAGCACCTGATCACTGGCATCGCGCGCTTCCGGCACACGGGTGCGCAGCGTGTTAAAGGCTGCTTCCAGGTGAGCGCCGCGGATGTCGCCGTCGCTGGCAACGAAACTGGCCGCATCGTCGTGCGCTTCACGGACGATCTTCGAGTCACGGATGGACGTCGTGGTATCGGAAGTGAAGTCAAGGGTGCGCCGGGTAGCATTGATGAGGATGTTGCTGGTGGCTACCAGGGTGTGCGCCTGGGCCACGTCGGCCAACAACAGCAGGCCAAGGGTGGCAGCAATCAGTGGGTTACGCATGGAACGACTCCGGAGGAACAAGGATATTTATTGGACGAGAATTGCTTGCGCCAGTTCAAGGTCGCTTGCATGAAGTTTTGGCTGGGTCCGACGCAGATGAACTCGCCCAACAGGCCGTTACGAATACTGGGGTGATCAACAGATTTGAAAGAAAACGCATGAGACTCGATAGCTGAAAGCGAGTCCCAAGGCTAGCGCAACCCCCGGTCTAGAGCCAGCGTCGATACATTGGGACACGACAGGCGTGTCCCTTGTCTGGCAGGTCGCTTAGATAGTCAGAATCGCTTGCGCCAACTGTGCATCCGTCGCGTTCAGCTGCGGAGCCTGGTGACGAATATGGTCGAGGGCGCTTTCCAGTTTCACACCACGGATAGTCCCTTCACTGGCGACGAAGCTGGCTGCGTCATCCCGGGCTGCGAGAACAATTTTGTCGTCATGAAACGATGATGTGACATCGGAGGTTGCGTCGGAACTGGATTTCAGGGCTCCAACGACGGCATCGGTGGTCACGATAAAACTGGTGGCGTGGGAATTGGCAGCCACGGCAAGCAGGGCTGCAGCGCTGAGCAGACGAAGTCGGGACATGGTGTAACTCCTATTGATAAACCAAGTGAAAGGTGGCGCAGCATCTGTTGGATCAGACGCCTGTAGCGCAGGGTTCGCCACGTTCTGATTTGATATTAGGCCTGCTGGCAGGGATTCGAACAGTCCTGTCTGTGCCCACAGTGCTCTATCGCCAGAACGGTTTATCCAATTCGTTGACACGGTCAGCGTGGCTGATGCCCAAATCCGACAGTTGCCGGTCATTGAGCTGACCCAATAATCGTCGGGTTCTGGCTCTTTCCAAGCTATTGGCGAGCCCCCTCAGTAATGCGCGAAGCCAGCGCAAACGGGATTTTGTCTGGGGAGTGAGAGCGCAAACTTCCAGTACGTGATTCATGGCGCATTCCTTTTGCTAGCGGTCGGTGAGTCATGGTGACCTTGGCCGGACTTTCACAACAGATACACTGCGACATAATTGTACTGGTTCAGTTTGATTGTATTAAAAACTGTACTTGTATTTGATGTTGCCAATTGTGTGGCCGTTTAAACGGCCCAAAACGACAAAACCCGTCGTGGTTTCCCACGACGGGTTTTGTTTTTTCAATTCGGGTTGCTGGCGGTGGACCCTACAGGTCAGAGCCAGCGACGCTAACTTAGCGCCAGAACGGCTTGCTCAGCTCTTCGTAGCGTTGTGATTCGCTAATCCCGGCATCAGCCAGCAGACGCGAATCCAGGCGAGCCAATTGATGGCGGCTGGACAAACGACGCTGCCACAACATCAGGTTGGCAAGAACGCGAAGAGGCATGGAAGCCTGGGTTTTTGCAGCGGTGTCTTCGAAGAACAGTTCGGAACTGAGTGTACGTTCCATGGTTTTCATCCTTCCGCTTGTGGCGGGATTAGGTAGTGGTTTGACTGGTGCCCATGATCCTCTCGTTTGCCTAGTCTCTGTAGATACAGTTCACCTGTATTGTGAGAGCTCAGTTAACTGTTTAAAGGCAGTGTACTGGTCGAAATTGAGGCAACTGTACTTGTAGGCACTAAAAAGGTGCGTATTTGTTGATTTCAGCGAAAATGGTAGGTGAATACGGTAGGAAATGACCGGTACAGCAGTACAGTTTTAAACAGAAAATCTATTCGAGAGAGCAAGCTGACGAAATTGTGTTTGCGCCAGCCGCCATCTGTATCAATTACACCGTCAGCATCCGTCCGGTTTCTTCCAGATTTATGTGCCAGCTCAGGGCATCGCGAAGAATATGCGGCGTGTGCCCACCCACCGCGCAAGCGGCAGTGAAGTAATCATTCAGCGCTTGGCGATAGTCGGGGTGCACACAGTTGTCGATGATCACGCGAGCACGCTCCCGCGGCGCCAGTCCTCGCAAGTCTGCCAGGCCGATCTCGGTCACAAGGATGTCGACGTCATGCTCCGTGTGGTCGACGTGGCTGACCATCGGCACCACGCTGGAGATGGCACCACTCTTGGCGATCGATTTGGTGACGAAGATTGCCAGATGCGCGTTGCGCGCAAAGTCGCCCGAACCGCCGATGCCGTTCATCATTCGCGTGCCACAGACGTGGGTGGAGTTGACGTTGCCGTACAGGTCGAACTCCAGCGCCGTGTTGATGCCGATAATGCCGAGCCGGCGCACCACTTCCGGGTGGTTGGAAATTTCCTGTGGGCGCAGGACCAGTTTGTCTTTATAGCGCTCCAGATTGCCGAAAACGTCGGTATTGCGCCGAGCAGACAAAGTAATCGAACTGCCGGACGCAAAGCTCAGCTTGCCTGCGTCAATCAGGTCGAAGGTCGAGTCCTGAAGCACTTCGGAGTACATCGTCAGGTCTTCGAACGGCGAATCGATCAGGCCGCACATCACCGAGTTGGCGATGGTACCGATGCCGGCCTGCAACGGGCCCAGCTTGTTGGTCATACGCCCAGCTGCAACTTCCTGTTTGAAAAAGTCGATCAGGTGGTCGGCAATGGCCTGGGTGTCAACGTCTGGCGGCAACACAGTCGATGGCGAATCAGGCTGGTTGGTGATCACGATCGCAACGATCTTTTCCGGCGGGATCGGGATAGCGGTGCTGCCAATGCGATCGTCGACTTTCACCAGCGGAATGGGTGTGCGCGTTGGGCGATAAGTCGGGATATAGATGTCGTGCAGACCTTCGAGGTTCGGGTTGTGCGCCAGGTTGATCTCGACGATCACGTGCTTGGCGAATATCGCGAAGCTGGCCGAGTTGCCAACCGAGGTAGTGGGCACGATATGGCCTTGCTCGGTAATCGCAACAGCCTCGATGACCGCGATGTCCGGCAGTTTGAGCTGCTGATTGCGCAGTTGCTCGACGGTCTCCGAGAGGTGCTGGTCAATGAACATCACTTCGCCGGCGTTGATTGCCTTGCGCAGAGTGCTGTCGACCTGGAAGGGCATGCGTCGGGAAAGAACGCCGGCTTCGGTGAGTTGTTTGTCCAGGTCATTGCCCAGACTTGCGCCGGTCATCAACGTGATTTTCAGTGGGGTGATCTTGGCGCGCTCGGCCAATGCATGGGGCACGGCTTTGGCTTCGCCGGCGCGAGTGAAACCACTCATTCCGACGGTCATGCCGTCCTCGATCAGGGCGGCAGCGTCAGCGGCGCTCATCACCTTGTCCAACAACGAAGGCAAGCGAATACGATCACGGTACATGGATTGTTATCTCGGGCAACGGAAGCAAGGTTCGCAGTCTAGTAAATTTGCCGGGTGCCCGTCCCGCTACCAAGGTCGCATTAAAGGCGTCTATTTAGCTGTTTTCAGACAAAACACCGTTACCGGATCGGTAATAGGCGCAAACAAAAACGCCCCGACGAGTCGGGGCGTTCAGGTTGCCGAAGTCAATTAATCGACGGCTTTAACCATGTCTTCAATGACTTTCTTGGCGTCGCCGAAGACCATCATGGTTTTGTCGAGGTAGAACAGTTCGTTGTCCAGACCGGCATAGCCGCTGGCCATCGAACGCTTGTTGACGATGATGGTCTTGGCCTTGAACGCCTCGAGAATAGGCATGCCGGCAATCGGCGATTTCGGGTCGTTCTTCGCGGCCGGGTTGACCACGTCGTTCGCGCCGAGCACCAGCACCACGTCGGCCTGGCCGAACTCGGAGTTGATGTCTTCCATCTCGAACACCTGGTCGTAGGGCACTTCGGCCTCGGCCAGCAAAACGTTCATGTGCCCGGGCATCCGACCGGCAACCGGGTGGATCGCGTACTTCACGGTCACGCCACGATGGGTCAGCTTCTCGGTCAGCTCTTTCAGCGCATGCTGCGCCCGTGCTACCGCCAGGCCGTAACCCGGAACGATGATCACGGTGTCGGCGTTGGTCAGCAGGAAGGTCGCGTCGTCAGCCGAACCGGATTTCACCGGGCGGGCTTCCTTGGCACCTGCAGGACCGGCATCGGCCGTATTGCCGAAACCACCGAGCAGCACATTGAAGAAGGAGCGGTTCATCGCCTTGCACATGATGTACGAGAGGATCGCACCGGACGAACCTACCAGCGAGCCCGCGATGATCAGCATCGAGTTGTTCAGCGAAAAGCCGATACCCGCTGCTGCCCAACCGGAATAGCTGTTGAGCATCGATACCACGACCGGCATGTCTGCGCCGCCGATCGGGATGATGATCAGCACGCCCAGCACGAAGGCCAGGGCCAGCATCAGGGCGAAAGCACTGAGGTCGCCGGTCAACATGAAGGTCACGCCGAGTGCCAGTGTCGCCAGGCCCAGCAGCAGGTTCAGCTTGTGCTGGCCGCCGAACTGTACGGGCGCACCCTGGAACAGGCGGAACTTGTACTTGCCAGCCAGTTTGCCGAAGGCGATGACAGAGCCGGAGAATGTGATCGCACCGATGGCCGCACCGAGGAACAGTTCCAGACGGTTACCGGCCGGGATCGCGTCACCGAGCTGCGGGACGATGCCCAGCGACTGTGGCTCCACCACGGCAGCCACGGCGATGAACACCGCTGCCAAGCCGATCATGCTGTGCATGAACGCGACCAGTTCGGGCATCTTGGTCATTTCAACGCGTTTGGCCATGATCGAACCGGCAGTGCCGCCGATCAGCAGGCCGACGATCACGTAGACGATACCGTCATGGGCCAACTCGGTACTGAGCTTGTAGATCAGGCCGACCGTAGTAAGGATCGCCAGGCCCATGCCGAGCATGCCGAACAGGTTGCCGCGACGCGACGTGGTTGGGTGCGAGAGCCCCTTGAGCGCCTGGATGAAGCAGACCGAGGCGATCAAATACAGGGAAGTAACCAGGTTCATGCTCATGCTTGCTGCACCTCAGCCTTGACTGCTTCGGCCTTGGCTGCCGGAGCTTTTGCTGGAGCCGCTTTCTTCTTGAACATTTCCAGCATGCGCCGGGTCACCAGGAAGCCACCAAATACGTTGACCGCGGCCAGGGCCACGGCCAGGGTGCCCATGGTCTTGCCCAGCGGAGTTACGGTGAGGGCGGCGGCGAGCATGGCGCCGACGATCACGATGGCCGAGATGGCGTTGGTGACAGCCATCAGCGGTGTGTGCAGTGCAGGGGTCACGTTCCAGACCACGTGGTAGCCGACATAGATGGCCAGTACGAAGATGATCAGGTTGTAGATACCGTGAGAGATCAGCATGTCTTCCATTGTTTTTATCCTCAGCCGTTCTTGCGCACGATCTGGCCGTCGCGGCACATCAGGCACGCGGCGACGATATCGTCTTCAAGGTTGATCACCAGTTGTCCTTCTTTATCGAACAACAGTTTCATGAAGTCCAGCAGGTTGCGTGCATACAACGCCGAAGCGTCTGCCGCAACCGCGCCGGCCAAATTGGTCGGGCCACAAATGGTCACGCCATTCTCGACCACCACTTGGTCCGCCACGGTCAACGGGCAGTTGCCGCCCTGTGCCGCCGCGAGGTCGATGACCACCGAGCCCGGCTTCATCTGTGCCACGGTTTCCGCGCTCAGCAGCGTCGGTGCCTTGCGGCCCGGGATCAGTGCAGTAGTGATGACAATGTCAGCCTGTTTGGCGCGCTCGTGCACGGCCAATGCCTGCCGCTGCATCCAGCTCGCGGGCATTGGGCGCGCATAACCGCCGACACCGACGGCGCATTCACGCTCTTCATCGGTCTCGTAAGGCACATCGACGAACTTGGCGCCGAGGGATTCGATCTGCTCCTTTACCGCAGGACGCACGTCAGACGCTTCGATCACCGCACCCAGGCGTTTAGCCGTGGCAATGGCCTGCAAGCCAGCGACACCAGCGCCGAGAATCAGTACGCGCGCCGCTTTCACGGTGCCGGCAGCCGTCATCAGCATCGGCATGAAGCGAGGGTAGTGGTGAGCGGCCAGCAACACGGCTTTATAGCCGGCAATGTTCGCCTGGGAAGACAGCACATCCAGGCTCTGGGCGCGGGAGGTGCGCGGGGCGGCTTCCAGCGCGAACGCGGTAATGCCGCACTCGGCCATCTTGGCAATGGTTTCATTGCTGAACGGGTTGAGCATACCCACCACAACGGTGCCGCTCTTTATTAGCGCCAGTTCGCTGTCGCTGGGGGCGACCACCTTCAGAATCAGCTCGGCACCAAACGCATCGTTGGCGCTGCCAATGGTTGCGCCTGCCGCTTCATAGGCACTGTCGACAACACTGGCATTAATGCCGGCGCCGCTTTGCACAGTGACCTTATGACCCTGGCCGATCAGCTTCTTGATGGTTTCCGGGGTTGCAGCAACCCGTGTTTCACCCGTCTGGGTTTCGAGAGGGACACCAATGTGCACGTCAAATCTCCTGCGTGATCTTATTGAGTGAACCCAGGCACTTCGGATGGTGCGGCTGGGGCGGCCGATCAGCACGATCCCGCTAAATCAGGGCGGGGCGCGGCATTTTGCAGGCGAACTTTGTGCCCTTCAAGGGGTTATGACGGGTGACGGAAAATTAACTACAAGTCACCCCGTGACCGAATGTCGCAACTAACTGGCTCAACCCCTTGCAGCACGTGACTTGTAGGCGTTTTCGGCTAATTTTTATAATTTACAAATCGTTACGGTGAATGAAGCGTCATTTCGTTGAAGTAGAGGCTCAAGGCCACGTCTTCAGGCGCTTCTGGGACGTTTGTACCCCCTGTTGGTACAGTCTGCGAATATGCGACATATAGTTATATCTGTAGGGCTTTCATTATTTTGACTACGGGGTCAGCTAAAAGGCTGAAGCCTTTAATCTTCTAGGTTGTAGCTGTGTGCCTGGTAGATCAACCAGTCCCGAAATGCCTTTAAAGAGGCCGATTCGACCTTTCTCTCGGGAATCATCAGGTAATACGCCTTAATGCTGGTGAGTGCCTGAGGGTTGGCGACCACCAGACGCTTCTCGGCAAGTTCGCGCTGGATCAGAAACGGCGGAATCAACGCAATCCCCATGTCGTGCATCGCCGCTTGGGACAGCATGGAGAATAGCTCGTAGCGC
The DNA here is from genome assembly GCF_059716195.1 of Pseudomonas sp. LBUM1644. Taxonomy (NCBI): domain Bacteria; kingdom Pseudomonadati; phylum Pseudomonadota; class Gammaproteobacteria; order Pseudomonadales; family Pseudomonadaceae; genus Pseudomonas; species Pseudomonas sp. LBUM1644. Next base: position 137,531 of record NZ_CP166812.1, read on the forward strand.
GGCCCTGTCATGTCTCGAGGGATATTAAGGTTCTGAGCGTTGAACCACTGACGCCAGGCATAGGGGCGCGTGGTTTGTTGAAGCAGCGGCAGCTCGGCGATTTCACTGGCGCTCAGGTGTGTCTTTCTCCCGAGTAGGCTGGGGCTGCACACCGGCATCGGATTTTCACCCATCAACCTGTGGGATTCTGTACCTGACCAATCCGCGTCGCCGAAATAGATGGCGGCATCAAAATCGGTGTCGGCAAACAGAAAGGGCCGCGTGCGATTTGTGAGGTTGACCGTCACTTCCGGGTGTTTTTGCTGGAAATCCTTGAGCCGAGGCAGCAACCATTGAGTGCCGAACGTCGGTACGACCGCCAGTTCGATCACGTTTGCGCCTTGTTGGCCCATCACGGAAAGGGTGTCTCGTTCGACGGCATCCAGCTGGGTGGCGACTCGGCGGCTATAGGAGAGACCTGCCTCCGTCAGCTTCACTCCGCGTCGCGAGCGTCGGAAAAGTTCCACGCTGAGGAACTCTTCAAGGCTGGCGATTTGTCGGCAAATCGCGCCTTGGGTCAGCGAAAGCTCTAGAGCGGCCTTGGTAAAGCTCTCGTGGCGCGCCGCCGCTTCAAAGCTGATCAGGGCGGTTGTACTGGGTATTTTTCTGCGCATGTACGTCAACCTCACTAATACATCGCATAAACGGCATTTCGCGATGTTTCGGAGTGAGAAATTAGCACAACAGTATGCGAAATCCTCGTTTGCCGTGGCGCTGAACCCGGCCTAGGATCAGTTCACGTTATTTGACCCGATTCGAGAGGACACACTCATGGGCGGTAAAGCTAGCTTCAACTGGATCGATCCCCTGCTGCTGGATCAACAGCTCACCGAAGAAGAGCGCATGATTCGCGACACCGCCGAGCAATTCGCTCAGCAGAAGCTCGCACCGCGTGTTCTCGAAGCTTTCCGCCATGAAAAGACCGACCCGGCGATCTTCCGCGAGATGGGTGAAGTCGGCCTGTTGGGTGCGACTATCCCTGAGCAGTACGGTGGCAGTGGCCTCAACTACGTCAGCTACGGTCTGATTGCTCGTGAAGTCGAGCGCGTCGACTCCGGTTATCGGTCGATGATGAGTGTGCAGTCTTCGCTGGTGATGGTGCCAATCAACGAGTTCGGTACTGAAGCCCAGAAACAGAAGTACCTGCCGAAACTGGCTTCCGGTGAATGGATCGGTTGCTTCGGCCTGACTGAGCCTAACCACGGTTCCGACCCGGGCGCGATGATTACACGTGCACGCAAGGTAGAAGGCGGCTACAGCCTGACCGGCAACAAGATGTGGATCACCAACAGCCCGATCGCCGATGTGTTCGTGGTCTGGGGCAAGGACGATGCGGGCGACATCCGTGGCTTCGTGCTGGAGAAGGGCTGGAAGGGCCTGAGCGCTCCGGCGATTCACGGCAAGGTTGGCCTGCGTGCATCGATCACCGGCGAGATCGTCATGGACAACGTGTTTGTTCCTGAAGAGAACATCTTTCCGGATGTCCGCGGCTTGAAGGGTCCGTTCACATGCCTCAATTCGGCACGCTACGGCATCTCTTGGGGCGCGCTGGGTGCAGCCGAGTTCTGCTGGCATACCGCTCGCCAGTACACCCTGGATCGTCAGCAGTTCGGTCGTCCTTTGGCGGCCACTCAGCTGATCCAGAAGAAACTGGCCGACATGCAGACCGAAATCACCATGGCGCTGCAAGGTTGCCTGCGTCTGGGTCGCATGAAAGATGAAGGGACTGCTGCGGTCGAGATTACTTCGATGATGAAGCGCAACTCTTGCGGCAAGTCGTTGGACATTGCGCGGATGGCGCGCGATATGTTGGGTGGCAACGGTATCTCCGATGAGTTCGGCGTGGCTCGCCACCTGGTCAATCTGGAAGTGGTGAATACCTATGAGGGTACGCATGATGTCCACGCGCTGATCCTCGGTCGCGCGCAGACTGGCATCCAGGCGTTCTATTAATAGGAGAACGGCCATGGGCGCGCTTTCGCATCTACGGGTACTGGATTTATCGCGGGTCCTGGCCGGGCCTTGGGCCGGGCAGATCCTGGCGGACCTTGGTGCTGACGTCATCAAGGTCGAGCGTCCCGGCAATGGCGATGACACGCGCGCCTGGGGCCCTCCTTTTCTGAAAGACGCCTATGGCGAAAACACCAGCGAGGCCGCCTATTACTTGTCGGCTAACCGCAACAAGCAATCGGTGACCATCGACTTCACGCGTCCAGAGGGGCAGAAGCTGGTCCGTGAGCTGGCATCCAAGTCAGATATCCTGATCGAGAACTTCAAGGTCGGCGGTCTGGCGGCCTATGGGCTGGACTACGAAACGCTCAAGGCAATCAATCCGAACCTGATCTATTGCTCAATCACCGGGTTCGGTCAGACTGGCCCATACGCCAAGCGCGCGGGTTATGACTTCATGATCCAGGGGCTGGGCGGCCTGATGAGCCTGACCGGCCGGCCTGAAGGTGATGAGGGCGCCGGGCCGGTGAAAGTCGGTGTAGCGCTGACGGATATCCTGACCGGGCTCTATTCGACTGTAGCGATCCTTGCAGCGCTTGCACATAGGGATCATGAGGGTGGCGGCCAGCATATCGATATGGCGTTGCTGGATGTTCAGGTGGCATGTCTGGCCAACCAGGCGATGAACTATCTGACTACGGGTGTCGCTCCCAAGCGTTTGGGTAACGCGCATCCGAACATCGTGCCTTATCAGGACTTTCCTACGGCGGATGGCGATTTCATCCTCACTGTCGGGAACGACGGGCAGTTCCGCAAGTTTTCCGAAGTGGCAGGCCAGCCTCAGTGGGCAGATGATCCGCGTTTTGCTACTAACAAGTTGCGAGTGGCCAATCGGGCGCTGTTGATTCCGCTGATCCGCCAGGCAACGGTATTCAAGACTACTGCTGAGTGGGTGGTGCAGTTGGAGCAGGCGGGCGTACCGTGCGGGCCTATTAATGACTTGGCCCAGATGTTTGCTGATCCTCAGGTCAAGGCGCGCGGGTTGGCTATCGAGCTTCCCCACGTGCTGGCCGGAATGGTGCCGCAGGTGGCGAGCCCGATTCGACTGTCCGAGACCCCGGTTGAATACCGCAATGCGCCGCCATTGCTAGGTGAGCATACGCTCGAGGTATTGCAGCGGGTGTTGGGGCTGGATGCTGGGGCAGTGGCTGCATTCAAGGAAGCGGGGGTGCTCTGAGGATTCTTTCTATATAGAAGGTGGGTTTTGCTCTTCTATCTTCTATATAGGGAGAAATCGGGCCGATTTCCGGCTTTGTGCAAGTTATTGATAGAAAAGCAAAATCAGCGCTTGACGGCAGATTCTGAACCTCTATAATTCGCCCCACTTCCGGCGCAGTCGAAACGGAAAACTCCTTGGTAAACAAAGAGTTACGCAGTTTTCGACAGTGAGTTGCTTCAGGTCATCGAAGCCGAAAGGGAGTTGAAAAAGAGGTGTTGACAGCAGCGAGTAACGCTGTAGAATTCGCCTCCCGCTGACGAGAGATCGAAAGCGCAAGTGGTTGAAGTTGCAGAGGAAACTTTGAAAACTTCGAAAAATAACCGCTTGACAGCAACAGAGGCTGCTGTAGAATGCGCGCCTCGGTTGAGACGAAAGATCTTAACCAACCGCTCTTTAACAACTGAATCAAGCAATTCGTGTGGGTGCTTGTGGAGTCAGACTGATAGTCAACAAGATTATCAGCATCACAAGTTACTCCGCGAGAAATCAAAGATGTAACCAACGATTGCTGAGCCAAGTTTAGGGTTTCTTAAAAACCCAAAGATGTTTGAACTGAAGAGTTTGATCATGGCTCAGATTGAACGCTGGCGGCAGGCCTAACACATGCAAGTCGAGCGGTAGAGAGAAGCTTGCTTCTCTTGAGAGCGGCGGACGGGTGAGTAATGCCTAGGAATCTGCCTGGTAGTGGGGGATAACGCTCGGAAACGGACGCTAATACCGCATACGTCCTACGGGAGAAAGCAGGGGACCTTCGGGCCTTGCGCTATCAGATGAGCCTAGGTCGGATTAGCTAGTTGGTGAGGTAATGGCTCACCAAGGCGACGATCCGTAACTGGTCTGAGAGGATGATCAGTCACACTGGAACTGAGACACGGTCCAGACTCCTACGGGAGGCAGCAGTGGGGAATATTGGACAATGGGCGAAAGCCTGATCCAGCCATGCCGCGTGTGTGAAGAAGGTCTTCGGATTGTAAAGCACTTTAAGTTGGGAGGAAGGGCAGTACATTAATACTGTGCTGTTTTGACGTTACCGACAGAATAAGCACCGGCTAACTCTGTGCCAGCAGCCGCGGTAATACAGAGGGTGCAAGCGTTAATCGGAATTACTGGGCGTAAAGCGCGCGTAGGTGGTTCGTTAAGTTGGATGTGAAATCCCCGGGCTCAACCTGGGAACTGCATTCAAAACTGTCGAGCTAGAGTATGGTAGAGGGTGGTGGAATTTCCTGTGTAGCGGTGAAATGCGTAGATATAGGAAGGAACACCAGTGGCGAAGGCGACCACCTGGACTGATACTGACACTGAGGTGCGAAAGCGTGGGGAGCAAACAGGATTAGATACCCTGGTAGTCCACGCCGTAAACGATGTCAACTAGCCGTTGGGAGCCTTGAGCTCTTAGTGGCGCAGCTAACGCATTAAGTTGACCGCCTGGGGAGTACGGCCGCAAGGTTAAAACTCAAATGAATTGACGGGGGCCCGCACAAGCGGTGGAGCATGTGGTTTAATTCGAAGCAACGCGAAGAACCTTACCAGGCCTTGACATCCAATGAACTTTCCAGAGATGGATTGGTGCCTTCGGGAACATTGAGACAGGTGCTGCATGGCTGTCGTCAGCTCGTGTCGTGAGATGTTGGGTTAAGTCCCGTAACGAGCGCAACCCTTGTCCTTAGTTACCAGCACGTAATGGTGGGCACTCTAAGGAGACTGCCGGTGACAAACCGGAGGAAGGTGGGGATGACGTCAAGTCATCATGGCCCTTACGGCCTGGGCTACACACGTGCTACAATGGTCGGTACAGAGGGTTGCCAAGCCGCGAGGTGGAGCTAATCCCAGAAAACCGATCGTAGTCCGGATCGCAGTCTGCAACTCGACTGCGTGAAGTCGGAATCGCTAGTAATCGCGAATCAGAATGTCGCGGTGAATACGTTCCCGGGCCTTGTACACACCGCCCGTCACACCATGGGAGTGGGTTGCACCAGAAGTAGCTAGTCTAACCTTCGGGAGGACGGTTACCACGGTGTGATTCATGACTGGGGTGAAGTCGTAACAAGGTAGCCGTAGGGGAACCTGCGGCTGGATCACCTCCTTAATCGACGACATCAGCTGCTCCATAAGTTCCCACACGAATTGCTTGATTCATTGAAGAAGACGATAGAAGCAGCTTTAAGCTCCAAGCTGATAGCTCAACGCTAACAGTTACGCGCTCGAAATTGGGTCTGTAGCTCAGTTGGTTAGAGCGCACCCCTGATAAGGGTGAGGTCGGCAGTTCGAATCTGCCCAGACCCACCAATTTTGTATGGGGCCATAGCTCAGCTGGGAGAGCGCCTGCCTTGCACGCAGGAGGTCAACGGTTCGATCCCGTTTGGCTCCACCATTAACTGCTTCTGCTGTTAGAGTTTAGAAATGAATATTCCAGCGTGAATATTGATTTCTAGTCTTTGATTAGATCGTTCTTTAAAAATTTGGGTATGTGATAGAAAGATAGACTGGACGTTACTTTCACTGGTAACGGATCAGGCTAAGGTAAAATTTGTGAGTTGCTCTTAATTGAGTATTATCGAATTTTCGGCGAATGTCGTCTTCACAGTATAACCAGATTGCTTGGGGTTATATGGTCAAGTGAAGAAGCGCATACGGTGGATGCCTTGGCAGTCAGAGGCGATGAAAGACGTGGTAGCCTGCGAAAAGCTTCGGGGAGTCGGCAAACAGACTTTGATCCGGAGATGTCTGAATGGGGGAACCCAGCCATCATAAGATGGTTATCTTAAGCTGAATACATAGGCTTAAGAGGCGAACCAGGGGAACTGAAACATCTAAGTACCCTGAGGAAAAGAAATCAACCGAGATTCCCTTAGTAGTGGCGAGCGAACGGGGACTAGCCCTTAAGTGGCTTTGAGATTAGCGGAACGTTCTGGAAAGTACGGCCATAGTGGGTGATAGCCCTGTACGCGAAAATCTCTTAGTCATGAAATCGAGTAGGACGGAGCACGAGAAACTTTGTCTGAATATGGGGGGACCATCCTCCAAGGCTAAATACTACTGACTGACCGATAGTGAACTAGTACCGTGAGGGAAAGGCGAAAAGAACCCCGGAGAGGGGAGTGAAATAGATCCTGAAACCGTATGCGTACAAGCAGTGGGAGCCCACTTTGTTGGGTGACTGCGTACCTTTTGTATAATGGGTCAGCGACTTATTTTCAGTGGCGAGCTTAACCGAATAGGGGAGGCGTAGCGAAAGCGAGTCTTAATAGGGCGTCTAGTCGCTGGGAATAGACCCGAAACCGGGCGATCTATCCATGGGCAGGTTGAAGGTTGGGTAACACTAACTGGAGGACCGAACCGACTACCGTTGAAAAGTTAGCGGATGACCTGTGGATCGGAGTGAAAGGCTAATCAAGCTCGGAGATAGCTGGTTCTCCTCGAAAGCTATTTAGGTAGCGCCTCATGTATCACTGTAGGGGGTAGAGCACTGTTTCGGCTAGGGGGTCATCCCGACTTACCAAACCGATGCAAACTCCGAATACCTACAAGTGCCGAGCATGGGAGACACACGGCGGGTGCTAACGTCCGTCGTGAAAAGGGAAACAACCCAGACCGTCAGCTAAGGTCCCAAAGTTATGGTTAAGTGGGAAACGATGTGGGAAGGCTTAGACAGCTAGGAGGTTGGCTTAGAAGCAGCCACCCTTTAAAGAAAGCGTAATAGCTCACTAGTCGAGTCGGCCTGCGCGGAAGATGTAACGGGGCTCAAACCATACACCGAAGCTACGGGTATCACTTAGGTGATGCGGTAGAGGAGCGTTCTGTAAGCCTGTGAAGGTGAGTTGAGAAGCTTGCTGGAGGTATCAGAAGTGCGAATGCTGACATGAGTAACGACAATGGGTGTGAAAAACACCCACGCCGAAAGACCAAGGTTTCCTGCGCAACGTTAATCGACGCAGGGTTAGTCGGTCCCTAAGGCGAGGCTGAAAAGCGTAGTCGATGGAAAACAGGTTAATATTCCTGTACTTCTGGTTATTGCGATGGAGGGACGGAGAAGGCTAGGCCAGCTTGGCGTTGGTTGTCCAAGTTTAAGGTGGTAGGCTGGAATCTTAGGTAAATCCGGGATTCTAAGGCCGAGAGCTGATGACGAGTTACCCTTTGGGTGACGAAGTGGTTGATGCCATGCTTCCAAGAAAAGCTTCTAAGCTTCAGGTAACCAGGAACCGTACCCCAAACCGACACAGGTGGTTGGGTAGAGAATACCAAGGCGCTTGAGAGAACTCGGGTGAAGGAACTAGGCAAAATGGCACCGTAACTTCGGGAGAAGGTGCGCCGGTGAGGGTGAAGCATTTACTGCGTAAGCCCATGCCGGTCGAAGATACCAGGCCGCTGCGACTGTTTATTAAAAACACAGCACTCTGCAAACACGAAAGTGGACGTATAGGGTGTGACGCCTGCCCGGTGCCGGAAGGTTAATTGATGGGGTTAGCTAACGCGAAGCTCTTGATCGAAGCCCCGGTAAACGGCGGCCGTAACTATAACGGTCCTAAGGTAGCGAAATTCCTTGTCGGGTAAGTTCCGACCTGCACGAATGGCGTAACGATGGCGGCGCTGTCTCCACCCGAGACTCAGTGAAATTGAAATCGCTGTGAAGATGCAGTGTATCCGCGGCTAGACGGAAAGACCCCGTGAACCTTTACTATAGCTTTGCACTGGACTTTGAATTTGCTTGTGTAGGATAGGTGGGAGGCTTTGAAGCGTGGACGCCAGTTCGCGTGGAGCCAACCTTGAAATACCACCCTGGCAACTTTGAGGTTCTAACTCAGGTCCGTTATCCGGATCGAGGACAGTGTATGGTGGGTAGTTTGACTGGGGCGGTCTCCTCCTAAAGAGTAACGGAGGAGTACGAAGGTGCGCTCAGACCGGTCGGAAATCGGTCGTAGAGTATAAAGGCAAAAGCGCGCTTGACTGCGAGACAGACACGTCGAGCAGGTACGAAAGTAGGTCTTAGTGATCCGGTGGTTCTGTATGGAAGGGCCATCGCTCAACGGATAAAAGGTACTCCGGGGATAACAGGCTGATACCGCCCAAGAGTTCATATCGACGGCGGTGTTTGGCACCTCGATGTCGGCTCATCACATCCTGGGGCTGAAGCCGGTCCCAAGGGTATGGCTGTTCGCCATTTAAAGTGGTACGCGAGCTGGGTTTAGAACGTCGTGAGACAGTTCGGTCCCTATCTGCCGTGGACGTTTGAGATTTGAGAGGGGCTGCTCCTAGTACGAGAGGACCGGAGTGGACGAACCTCTGGTGTTCCGGTTGTCACGCCAGTGGCATTGCCGGGTAGCTATGTTCGGAATAGATAACCGCTGAAAGCATCTAAGCGGGAAACTAGCCTCAAGATGAGATCTCACTGGGACCTTGAGTCCCCTGAAGGGCCGTCGAAGACTACGACGTTGATAGGTTGGGTGTGTAAGCGCTGTGAGGCGTTGAGCTAACCAATACTAATTGCCCGTGAGGCTTGACCATATAACACCCAAGCAATTTGTGAACTCGAAAGAGGCCAGATTGCGGTGTGTGAAGACGAAACGAACCGAAAGTTCGAGAAGACTCGCAAAACACCGAAAGCTATCACATACCCATTCGCTGGAGCGTGATCCGCAAGGAGAACGAGCCGGCTACCGAATTTCTTGACGACCATAGAGCATTGGAACCACCTGATCCCATCCCGAACTCAGCAGTGAAACGATGCATCGCCGATGGTAGTGTGGGGTTTCCCCATGTGAGAGTAGGTCATCGTCAAGATTAAATTCCGAAACCCCTATCTGCGTACGCAGGTAGGGGTTTTGTTTTAAGTAGAAGTCACCATTTTTTGCTGGCACGTTACTGCTGTAACGGGTCGGTCACAGAATTTCTTGACGACCATAGAGCATTGGAACCACCTGATCCCATCCCGAACTCAGTAGTGAAACGATGCATCGCCGATGGTAGTGTGGGGTTTCCCCATGTGAGAGTAGGTCATCGTCAAGATTAAATTCCGAAACCCCTGTCTGCTAACGCAGACAGGGGTTTTGTCGTTCTGGGCTATCAAATAAAAACCATGGACTTACTTGATCACAACATGTGTGAGCACTGAGAACCCTTGTGGGAGCGAGCCTGCTCGCGAAAGCGATGCTTCAGTCACCGCCCAATGACCGCCTCACGCAAACAGTTTCAGCACATTGTTCATCGCATCATCGGCAAATCCCTGAACGAAATCCTTGAACCCCGGGAGCGCCTCCGCGCCTCCCTGCGCAGGTTCGGCGATGATGGTCCAGGTCGCTCTGGATTTTCCCGCACTCAACGGCTCAACACTCATGGCGGCCCATAAATTGGCCACACCCAAGGTGTTGTAGATCGTGGTCCAGGTCATGTTCAACGCTTGGTCGTCGCGGCTATTGAGTTGTTCGACCACCAGGTTGCCGTCCTTGAAAAACTTTTTGCGCAGGGACGACACACCTTCGCCCGTCATTTCGATGTGTGACAGCGCTGGAATGAACTGATCGAAGCCGGCGAAGTTGCCGACCACAGCCCAGAGTTGAGCGGGGTCGACGGGCACTTCCACCGTGGAGACTACTTGGCAGCCTTGCGGATTTTTGATCAGGGAATCGGGTTGCAGTGTGCTCATGGTCTTGCTCCATTTTTGAGGTAGGGGTGTATCAGATGAAATTGATTTCCTTGAGGTAATCGCAGCCACGACGCAGCAGCGCCGGGGATTTTTCCGGGTAGCGCGCACCCATCTGCCGCACGCCGGCTTGCGCGTTGGCGTGGCCGATCATCGAGATGTCGCCGATGTCTTCCTCGAAGCCGTTGAGGTAGAAACCGAGCACGCCGAACAGTGCGTTGTCGCTGTCGACCCGGCTCAGTTGCTGCTGCCAGTCGGCGACGCTGACCATGGAAAACTCCCGGCCGGTTTCACGAAAGGACGCGACGTAATCGTCCCAGCTCAAAGGCTCTGGGTTATGCAGGTTGAACACCGCTTTTTCCGGTTGATAACGGCTGGCGTGGAACGCGATGAAGCGGGCCAGGAAATCCACCGGCATCAGGTCGAAATTCAGCGCAAACGCCGGCACGTGACCGAGCTGGATCGAGCCCTTGAGCATCAGCATCAAGCGATTTTTGTGCGGCTGGCAGACACCCGTCAGGCTGTTGAAACTGATGTTGCCGGGCCGATACAGATTGACCTGAACCCCGCGTTCGCGAGCCCGTTCGAGAATACATTCGCCGACCCACTTGGACAGGTTGTAGCCGTTCTTGATGTAGATCGGCGGGGTCTGGGCAGCGGGCAATTCGAGCACCCGGCCCTCGGCGGAAAGGGAGCTGGACGCCGAGAGCGTCGAGACAAAATTGAAGATCTTTTTGCTGCGCCCTTCGCACAGGCGCAAGCACTCGAAGATCGGTTCGACGTTATCCCGCGCCAGTGACTCGTAATCGAGGACGTGATTGACGTTGGCAGCGTTGTGCACCAACGCACCGAACTCCCGATCCAGTCGCTCGTATACCTCAACGGCGAGCCCTAATGAGGGGCGCGTAATGTCCGCCGCGTAAACCCGCACCCGGCTCAGGTCCAGATGTTCCAGACGGTTCTCACGCAAAGCATGCGCAAAGCGTTCCACCGCCGATTGACCAACGCCGTCGCGAACCAGGCAGGCGACTTCACTGGCACCCCAGGCCAGCAGCGCTTCAACGATGTGCACGCCGACAAAGCTGTTGGCACCGGTGACGATCACCTTGTGTACATCGCCCATCCGACAGATTGGCAATGGCTGTACATCCAGTTCGCGGAAGGCATCGACCATGGCCCTTTCGCTCAGTACCTCTTCGGTGCCCGAGCCGCGAACCAGCGTCGCCAACTTCATAAGGGTCGGCAATTCGATGAAGCGATTGATCGAGATGCTGCGTCCGAATACTTCACGCAATCGCAACAGCATGCGTGACAGCAAAATCGAGTGACCGCCCAGATTGAAGAAACTTTCATCGGTGGAAATATCGCTGGCCGGCAGCTCCAGCAACTCGGCCCAGATCTCCAGCAACGTTGCTTCATCGGCATTGGCTGGTAAGCGTCGGGTCGTATTTTCCAGCAGGTTTACCGGCAACGACAGCAGCGCTTTGCGGTCGACCTTGCCGTTACTGGCGAACGGCATGCTGGCCAGTTCGGTCCAGGCAACGGGCTGCATGTAATCCGGCAAGAATTTCAACGCATGGGCTTTCAACGCATCGCGAGCAGCGCCGGGCCGCACCTCTTGGGGTTGTGCCAGAAAGGCCAGAATCCGTCGATGGCTGTCGATGACCACCACCACCTGACGGAACATCTGACTGTCGCGCAGGCAGCGTTCGATTTCTTCCGGCTCGACCCGAAAACCGCGAATCTTTACCTGGTTGTCCCGCCGTCCACATAGCTCGATACCCTCTCCGGTCCACTTCGCCATGTCGCCGGTGCGGTAGGCGCGCAGGTCCTGTTGGTTGGGCAGGCTCAGGTTCAAATAGCGTTCGGCGGTCTGTTGCGGGTTGTTCACATAGCCAAGGCACACGCCCGGCCCGACGATGTACAGCTCGCCGACAGTCTGTTCGGCCACCGGTTGCAAATCCTCATCGAGAATCAGCACCTGGCTGTTGGCGACAGGCGCGCCGAGGGTGCGATTGCTGTCGCCGGTTTGTAGGCGCCGCGCGGTAATCAACACCGTGGCTTCCGTGGGGCCGTAGAGGTTGTAGAGGTTGCCCTGGCGCGTCAGTTGCTGGATGACATAGGGTTCGCAGACATCACCGCCGGTCATCACGTGCGACAGGCCTTGCAATTGATCCAGCGGCAGGATGCTCAACAAGGCCGGCGGCAAAAAGGCGTGGCTGAGTTGGCGGTGGCGGATCAGTTCGACCAGTTGCAAGGGATCGCGGCGTTGATCGTCGCTGGGCGCGATCAGCTCGGCACCCTGGAGCAGGGTCGGGAAAATGTCGATCAGCGACGAGTCGAAACTCAACGATGAAAACTGCAACACACGGCTGTGCTCCGTCAGCTGAACGTAGCCGGCGTACCACGCGGTGAAGTGCGCGAGGTTGGCCTGGCTGAGCAGCACGCCTTTGGGATGGCCGGTGGTGCCCGATGTATAGAGCGCCATGCACGGTGCATCAAGATCGGGCCGTCGGCGCATCAGCGGTTGATCGAGATCCAGGTCATCGAGGTCGATGCTGCTGATATCCAGCCCGGGTACTTCGCCAGCAAGCGGATGCTGGCCGTCGTGCAGCAACAACACCGCCCCGGCATTCGACAAAATGTAGTGATGACGTTGCAACGGGTGACTCGGTTCCAGCGGCAAGTACACCGCGCCGCTGCCGAGGATCGCCAGAATCCCTGCATACAATGCGCTGCATTTCGGCAGACAAATCCCCACCACCCACGGCCCTGCGTGCTGAGCGAGCAACGGCTGCAATCGCTGCTGAATGGCGCGGCTGTGAGCGTAAAGTTCGCTATAGCTCAGGGACGTGCCTGCGATGTTTAGTGCCGGGCGTTCGGCCGACTGGATAAAGCGCTGCTCAAGACGCTCGATCATGGGCGTTTGCGCGAGGTGCAGCAGTTCGGGATCAGCCGTTGTGTTGAGTTGATGGACGAACGCCAGGCCCTCCAGAAACAACAGGTTTTCCACGCGCTCGACGTGAGCGCCAGGTGCTGGCTTAGCGATCAGAAAGAACTCGGCATCCCGCGAAAAACGACTGACCAACAGCGCGACGTGGTCCACCAATTCCGCCATCGCTCTCAATCGCAGTGACTGGCCGTTGCCCGACGGCTCGGCGGCGATTGGCACGCGGGTGAGTAGCGTCGAGCCCAACAAGCACAGGAGGTCCAGTGACGGCAGGCCGGAAGTCGTGGGCCGTCCGACATCCAGCTTTAGCGTCAGTCGCGGTGCATCGCCGAACGCCCGGAACGGCAGGCTGCTGTCGTCAATCAATAAATCGGCAACACCTGAAGGTTGCTCGTCGGCGGCTGTCAGACGCGCCAGGGAATGACCGTGCTGTTCAAGTTCCAGCGCCAGGTCGGTCAAGGCCCGGCTTTGCCCAATGAGCAGGATGTCGAGACGTCTCATGAAGTGCTCCTCGTTAAACCAGGTAGTCGCCCAAGGCGCTTTGAACGCAGGGCGAATCGAGCAGCGAACTGCTGAAGAAAAATCGCACGATGTTGGCAACCATCGGGTGATGGCGGTTGATCGGGAAGGCCAGCCCGGACACTTCGCTCTTGAGTGCATTGCGCGCCGCATCGCGGATCTGCAAGGACTCGATCAGCCGGAAGTCAAAGGCCTTCTGGAGGTCATTGGTCAGGTAATGGCCGATGAACACCGGCAGGATGTGCGCGATGCACTGGCGGTCGGTTTCACTCGCGGTGTGCCAATAGATGCGCACCATCCGTGACCAGAACCCGGAGTGTCGGCCCTCGTCCAGCAAGTGATCGGCCATCAAGCCCTTGATCGACTGCTTGACCGTGTCGTCCTTGGCAAACGCTGCGACGTCGCCGGTCACCGTGTTCTCGGCGATGGCCACGCAGATCAGTTCCATGGCACTGCGCAGGTGTTCCGGAGCCAGCGCCAAGGCCGCGGGAATGGCCCGGCTCAGTTCGATTTCATTCGGTAGTTCAATGGGCGTGATACCGGTCATGGCGACGGTCTGCTGCATGAAGTCCATGGCCACCAGCGCGTGATAATCCTCGTCCACCACCACGGTCATTGCGTCGTAACGGCAGGCAAACGGGAAGGCTATGGCAAAGCGGTTCTTGGCGATGCTGCGGGCGGTCTTGTCGACGATCTCGGTTTCGAAAATCACCACGTCGTTGATAAATTTGTAGAGCGTCTGCACCAGCGCGAAGTCGCGCTGTTCAGGGCACTCACGCAAGAAGGTTTCGCTCAGAACCAACGGTTGACGGCTCAACGGATAAATCAGTTTGTCGTCGTTTTCCAGAATGCGGCGCGGGCGGGTGCGGATCGTTGCGCGGCTTTCCCAGGTGTCAGCGAAAGATTGGTAGTCGGCGGGGTTCATGCGTTCACCTCAACGGCAGGTTCACGCATGCTCAGGCGCAGGCCATCCCACAGGGCGATGCGGCTTTCGACGGCGGCCATGGCACTGGCGTAGACGTCCGCTTCGCGTTGCGGATCGCCATCGACCAGCCGTGCGAGGAGTTTTTCGGCGGCTGGGCCATGGTCTTCGGAGTCGACTTCGATGTGCCGTTCGAGGTAGTAACGAAAGGTCGGCGCCTGCTCGATGCCGATGCCCCAGTCGTCGAGAATGCGCTGGAACATTGGCGGGATGACACTCTCACGACCGTGCAGAAACGCCGCCGCCACGCTGTGCCCCGGCGCATGCAACGCAGTGTGCAGGGTGTGACGGACGAACTGCGCGGCGGCCGGGTCGACGTCGACACTTTGCAACGCCACGTCGTAGCTCACGCCTTCTTGTTGCAGGGCCACGAAGCGTTCGACGGTGGCGGTGCTGGCACCGACTTCACGCATCGCATCCAGGTACAACTCGAAATGGCTGTAGTGACCTCGGGAGAGACGGTCATCGGACTCTTCGCCCAGCACAATCTCATTGATCAACCGCGCCGCCTGGGGATCCCGCGGCGGTAGCCAGGGCAGCTGAACGCAGGTCAGCTCCTGTTGCAGGCGTTTGGTCAGCGACATGAAATCCCACACTGCAAATACATGGGATTCCATGAACCGTTGCAGGACCGGTAACGAATGTATTTCAGAGAAAATCGGGTGGGCACTTAGTTCTGCTTTCTTCTGATTCAAACGGTCTTTAGTCGAAGTCATGGCGAGCCTATAAGTGATCTGGGACGAGGGGCGATCAATAAGTAACTGCGGGTCGAAAGTTTTCTGCCGGCGAGCGTTTGCCTCAACGAATTGATCTGCGTCAGTTAGCTATAAGTCTTCAATTGTGGCTTGATCGCCAGTGTTTATTGGCGGAAGTGAAACGCTAATACATGAGTGAAGTTTTCGACAAGTTATTTTTATATTATTTAAAAGTTTAACTTTGTCGGGCGCGACAAGCCTCAATAACACTTTTAATATAAGTTTTATTTGGGCGTAGTTGCTCCTTCCGGTTCCTATGCTCCAGAATTTTATTAAAGAGTGAATGCCTCACTCGAAGCAACTTTCTAATTGAGTTTCATGAGGTGATTTGAAGGGGGAAGTTGGCCGGGAGTGACGCCGTTTCTTCCTGTCCCGTGGCAAGTCTCCTTCCGTAGGTTCTTGATGCGGGGACTCCTCCGCTCGTGCAGGGCGTCACCCGTTATCCGGCCATCCAAGAGTGAGCGTAATGCAAGGCAGCCGCTATCACCGAGGTGTCATCCAGTCGGTGAAATTATGGGCGTGAGGGGGCTTTGGAGCGGGGCGAGTTGTGACAAATCAAGACGAGCAGTACGACCTGCTCGTTCAAGTTTGCCGCTGCGATTTATTTCGAGGTTTTTTTGTTCAACGCTTCGGGGCTGCCGAGGTAGCGAGTGATGACCTCGACCCCGCGGTTGAGGTGGTATTCGAGCAGCTGCACCGCGCCGTCGATGTCACGGTTTTCGACGGCCCGCAACAGCGCACGGTGATCTTCCTGGGACAGTTTGCCCAGGCCCATGGCTTCGAGGTTAAAACGCAGGAAGCGTTCTTCTTCGTTCAACCCGTCTTCTATCAGCGTCAATAGCCGCCGGTTCGGCGCCTTGCAGTACAGTGACATGTGGAACAAACGGTTGAGCCGGCCGATTTCACTGTAGTTTTGTTCCGTTTCCATCTCGTCGATGTAGCGGGCTGACTGTTCGAAATCTTCGGTCTCGAGCAACGGAATCGACAGACGCAGCGCTTCCGATTCCAGCAGGATGCGTAGCGCATAGGTTTCCACGGCATCCCCCTGAACCAGTGGTGCGACCACTGCGCCTTTATGGGCGACCACGTTGAGCAGCGCTTGTGCTTCGAGCTGGCGCAGGGCTTCGCGGACCGGCATGCGGCTGACGCCGAACAGATCGGCCAAATCTTGCTGACGCAGGGCGGTGCCGCAGGGAATGCGCCCGTCGAGAATCGCCGAGCGCAGAGTTTCTTCAATCACCGAGCGTGCCAGATGAGCGGGAATCGGCCCGTTGACCTTGATACTGTTCAGAGGATTGGGTTTCTGTGTCACAACAACGTACCCTGTTTTGACTGAAATAATTTGGATCCAAGAGGACACTAGAGACTGCCTGACAGGTTGTCAAACGGACACAAAACGCGGCCTCAAGCGGCCGTGACGTTTTTATGACCCTCGACATACAAAGTCTAGCGCGCTTAAGTGATCTCACCGTGCCATTGTCTTTTGACGGGCTAACCTCCACCATCAACCGACTTCCACTTGCCTACCTGGATGCCTCGCATTGGCGGTACGTTTCGCGATCCCTCGGACTCTGCGCTGGTTAGGCTGCGCGTTGCTGCTGGCCGGCGTCATGCTGGGCGGGCTGCATGCCGATTGGGATTTTTCCCAGATCAGCCGCCGAGCGCAGGCATTGTACGGGCCATTGGGCCAAGGTCAGCAGCGAATTGACGCCTGGCAACATCTTCTGACGACTCAAAAGCAGGTCAGCGAGCGTGAACAACTCGAGGTGGTCAATCAATTCTTCAACAAACAGATGCGCTACGAAGAAGACACCGACCTGTGGCATGAGGTCGATTACTGGGAAACCCCGATCGAAGCCCTGTGGAAGGGCGCTGGCGATTGCGAAGACTACGCCATTGCCAAGTATTTCAGCTTGCGCCATCTCGGTGTTTCCAGTGACAAGCTGCGCATTACCTACGTAAAGGCCTTGAGCTTGAACCGCGCGCACATGGTGCTGACCTATTACTCAAACCCGGAGGCCATGCCATTGGTACTCGACAGCCTGATCGATGCAATCAAGCCCGCCAGCCAACGAACCGATCTGTTGCCGGTCTATTCTTTCAATGCCGAGGGGTTGTGGCTACCGGGCGCCAAGGGCAACAAGAAAGTCGGGGACACCAAGCGGCTGTCGCGCTGGCAGGACGTGTTGAAAAAAATGCAGGCCGAAGGTTTTCCGGTCGAGACGACTAATTAGGAGCACGCGCCCAGATGTCTTTGTTCAAACAACTGTTGATCGCAATCTGTCTGTTCCTGGTCGTCGCCTTTACCGGCAGCTTCATGGTCAGCCTGGAGAGCTCGCGCACTCAATACGTCAACCAGTTGCGCTCACATGCCCAGGATGCGGCGACGGCGCTCGCGCTGTCCCTGACGCCGAATATCGACGACCCGGCGATGGTCGAGTTGCTGGTCAGTTCGATTTTCGACAGCGGTTATTACGCGAGCATCCGGGTGGTCGATCTGTCGAACGACAAGACCCTGGTCGAGCGTAGCGGTATTCCGGCGGTGAACAACGTGCCGGACTGGTTCGTCAAACTGATCGGCCTCGAACCGGCTGGCGGCGACGCGATCGTAAGCCGTGGCTGGGAGCAGGCGGCGCGGGTCGAGGTGGTCAGCCACCCGATGTTCGCATTGGCCAAGCTTTGGCAGAGTGCCCTGGGCAGCCTTGGCTGGTTACTGCTGTGCGGCGCGGTGAGTGCGGCACTGGGCGCGTTGTTGCTGCGCCGGCAATTGAAGCCGCTGGACTACATGGTTCAGCAATCCCACGCCATTGCCCGCCGGGAATTCCTTAGCCTGCCAGACCTGCCGCGCACCCCGGAATTGCGTCGCGTGGTGCAGGCCATGAATCAGATGGTCGAGAAGCTTAAAGCGTTGTTCCAGGAACAGGCCGAGCGCAGTGAAAAGCTGCGGGTCGAGTCCTACCAGGACACCTTGACCGGGTTGGCTAATCGGCGCTATTTCGAGATGCAACTGAACGCGCGCGTGAGTAATCCCGAGCAAGCCAGCTCGGGTTATCTGCTGCTGCTACGGGTCAAGGATCTGGCCGGGCAGAACCAGCGTCTGGGCGGTCAACACACCGATAACTTACTCAAAGCGGTCGGCGAGCAACTGTCCCGAGCGTGCGCCAAGTATCCGGAAACACTGAACCTGGTCACGCGGATTCGCGGTGGGGAATTTGCCGTGCTGGCGCCGGGACTGGTGCGCGAAGAAGCGCTGCAACTGGCGCAGACCCTCGACAGTGCCTTGGGCAGCCTGCATGCGACGGGGGCCACCGATGTCGCCTCGGTTGCCTCAATCGGGCTGGCGCCCTTCGTTCATGGCGACTCACCGCAAGCAGTGCTCGGGCTGGCGGATCAGGCATTGGCCCAGGCCGAAGGCCAGGGCGATTCGAGCTGGGTCTGCCTGGATCACGCGGCATCGGCCCGTGTCGGCGATGACCCTCATGCGTGGCACGGCTTGCTCGATCGGTCGTTGAGTCAGTGCCGTTTCGAGTTGTACTTCCAGCCGGTGGTGGCCAGCCAGGACACGCAACTGGTACTGCACTACAAAGTACTGTCGCGATTGACCGACGACCAGGGTCAGAGCATTCCCGCCGGGCGTTTCCTGCCTTGGCTGGAGCGTTTTGGCTGGACCACGCGGCTCGACCGTCTGATGCTGGAGCGGGTACTTGAGCAGATGGCTAGCCACGAAGAGTCGCTGGCGCTGAACCTGTCTTCGGCCACATTGGCCGACCCGCAGGCGCTGGATAAAATCTTCGACATCCTGCGCTCGCATTCCAATCTGGGGCCACGGCTGACCCTGGAAATCGGCGAGGAACAAGTGCCGGAGCAAGCGGTGCTGGAAGCGTTGACGCGACGTTTGCGTGAGCTCGGGTTCTCCCTGAGCCTGCAGCGTTTCGGCGGGCGATTCAGCATGATCGGCAACCTGGCGCGGCTCGGGTTGGCCTATCTGAAAATCGACGGCAGTTACATCCGCGCGATAGATCAGGAGAGCGACAAGCGCCTGTTCATCGAGGCGATCCAGCGCGCTGCCCATAGCATCGACTTGCCGTTGATTGCCGAGCGGGTGGAGACCGAAGGGGAGTTATCGGTGATTCGCGAGCTGGGGGTGTATGGGGTTCAGGGGCGGTTGTTTGGTGAGCCGAAGCCTTGGGATTGAGACTGAGGATTTCTGGCGTCAGTTGGGCCGTCAACAGATCGCAGCCTGCGGCAGCTCCTACAGGGGGAATGCGATACCTGTAGGAGCTGCCGCAGGCTGCGATCTTTTCCGGCATACCGGATGTCAGATCAACCCATCCTCATCATCATCGACCAAATGACTCAACCCGCCCAACGCTTCACGAGCCTGGGTCCGGTCCATCAGTTTGGCCTGCGCTGCGGCCGGCAGGTCGGTGACGAGGATCACGCCCTTGCTGATCAGCACCTCGATCAAGTCGTCGAGTACCCGGATCATGTCCAGGTCGCTCTGTTTGAGTTGCTTGAGTTGTTTCAGCTGCGTGAGCTGTTTGAGGCTGGTCGCCATGACTTCGCTGGCGAACCAGGCCTGGAGGTCAGGGTGGTCGGCCGGTAGCGTTTCAGTGGAGTCGGCGTAGGCCTCGGCTTCCACGCGCATCAGTTGGCCTTGTGTATCGCGTTGCACGTAGAACATTGAACATCCCTCTGCAGTGGCGCCGTGTAATCCTGTCAGCAGCATAGGCGAAATAAGCCATATGGTTATTCGCTAACGGTATTTAAATTAGTTTTCTTATACCTATAAAGTCACACTCCTGCGTACCTGCCGACCAATCGGCGCGCCGCACGACACGAACCAACACGGGGTCTCCGTGAGTTTCTGATCGACGCGCGCGCAATCGAGCGTGCCGTGCGTGGGAGTGATTTATGTCTGCTGCTACTGCTACCCCAAGCGCCGCGACCATCGCGCCGCAGTTTTTCGAAGTTCGTCCGTTCAGTGGCGCCGTGGGTGCCGAAATCGTCGGCCTGGACCTGTCCCGCCCGATCAATGACCAGGACTTCGCGCGCATCCACCGCGCGCACCTGGATTATCACGTCGTGGTGTTTCGCGACCAACGCATCACTCCCGAGCAACAAATCGCCTTCAGCCGCCGTTTCGGTGTGTTGCAGATCCATGTGCTCAAGCAGTTCCTGCTGGCCGGGCACCCGGAAATTCTCATCGTTTCCAACATCATCGAGGATGGCCAATCCATCGGCCTCGGTGACGCCGGCAAGTTCTGGCACTCCGATCTCTCCTACAAAGAACTGCCGAGCCTGGGCTCGATGCTGCACGCCCAAGAGTTGCCGGCCGAAGGTGGCGACACCTTGTTCGCCGACATGCACAAAGCCTGGGACAACCTCCCGCAAGCGTTGCGTAATGCCGTTGAAGGTCGCTCGGCCGCGCACTCCTATACGGCGCGCTACAGCGAAACCAAATTCGAAGGCAACTGGCGCCCGACCCTGACGCCTGAGCAGCTCGCCCAGGTCGCCGAAGTGGTTCACCCGATCGTCCGCACGCACCCGGAAAACGGGCGCAAGGCGTTGTTCGTCAGCGAAGGTTTCACCACGCGCATCGTCGGCTTACCGGAAGACGAGAGCAAGCAATTACTCGACGAACTCTACGCGCACAGCGTGCGGCCGCAAAACATCTACCGCCATCAATGGCAGCCCCACGACCTGGTGTTCTGGGACAACCGCTCGCTGATCCACCTTGCTGCCGGATGCCCGAGCTTTCTGCGCCGCAAGCTGTATCGCACCACCATCCAGGGCGACGCGCCTTTCTGATTTGCCGGAGAACCATCATGTCCAAACGTCTTCCATTTGCACCGTTGGCCGCGGCCATCGGCCTGGGTTTCAGCTTGATCGCCGGTAGCCTGGTGGCGCCGACCGTGGCCCACGCCGAAGGTGAAATCCGCATCGCCGAACAGTTCGGCATCGTTTACCTGCTGCTCAATGTGGTGCGCGACCAGAACCTGATCGAAAAGTACGGCAAGCAAGAAGGCATCGACATCAAGGTTGACTGGACTCAGCTGTCCGGTGGCGCGGCGGTCAACGATGCGTTGCTCTCCGGTTCCATCGACATTGCCGGCGCCGGCGTCGGTCCGCTGCTGACGATTTGGGATCGCACCCACGGCAAGCAGAACGTCAAAGCCGTCGCGTCCCTCGGCAATTTCCCGTACTACCTGGTGAGCAATAATCCGAAGGTCAAAACCATCGCCGACTTCACCGAGAAGGACCGCATCGCGGTGCCGGCGGTGGGGGTGTCGGTGCAGTCGCGCTTCCTGCAATACGCGGCGGCCAAGCAGTGGGGTGACAAGGAATTCAATCGCCTCGACAAGTACACCATCGCCCTGCCGCACCCGGACGCCACGGCGGCGCTGATCGCTGGCGGCACCGAGCTGACCGGTCACTTCTCCAACCCGCCGTTCCAGGATCAGGCGCTGGAAAACCCGAACGTGCATGTGGTGCTCAATACCTATGACCTGCTCGGCCCGAACTCGCCGACCGTGCTGTTCGCCACCGAGAAATTCCGCGACGAAAACCCGAAAACCTACAAGGCGTTCGTCGAGGCACTGGCCGAAGCGGCGCAGTTTGCGCAGAACGACAAAGGCGCGGCAGCCGACACTTACATCCGCGTCACCAAGGCCAAAATCGACCGTGCTGCACTGCTGAAAATCATCGACAACCCGCAGTTCGAGTTCAGCGTCACGCCGAAAAATACCTATCCGCTGGCTGAGTTTCTCTACCGCGTCGGCGCGATCAAAAACAAACCGGATTCGTGGAAGGACTACTTCTTCCAGGATGCCAAACCACTGCAGGGGAGCTGATCGAGATGAACGCCCCTTTGCAAGGCCACACGGTCAGCAAACCGAACGCAGCGGCCCAAGCACTGCTGTCGGTCGATAATGTCAGCCTCGAATACCGCACGCCGCAACGTGTGGTTCGAGCGACTCATCAAGTTAGTTTCGAAATCGATCCGGCGGACCGCTTTGTGCTGCTCGGTCCTTCCGGTTGCGGTAAATCGACGTTGCTCAAAGCAGTTGCCGGGTTCATTCAGCCCTGCGAGGGCGAGATTCGCCTGCAAGGGCAGGCCGTCCATGCGCCGGGCCCGGACCGCATCGTGGTGTTCCAGGAGTTCGATCAACTGCCGCCGTGGAAAACCGTCAAACAGAACGTGATGTTTCCGCTGCTGGCGTCGAAAACGCTTAAGCGTCGTGAAGCTGAAGAGCGGGCGCTGCACTATCTGGACAAGGTCGGTCTGACGGCGTTTGCCGATGCTTATCCGCACACCTTGTCGGGCGGCATGAAGGCACGGGTCGCTATCGCCCGGGCGCTGGCGATGCAGCCGAAAATCCTCCTGATGGACGAACCGTTCGCGGCGCTCGACGCGCTGACCCGGCGCAAGATGCAGGAAGAATTGCTGCTGCTCTGGGAAGAAGTGCGCTTCACGCTGCTGTTCGTCACGCACTCCATTGAAGAAGCGCTGGTGGTGGGCAACCGCATTCTGTTGTTGTCGCCGCATCCGGGTCGAGTGCGGGCCGAAGTCCACAGCCACCAATACGATCTGCACAGCCTGGGCGGCGTAGCGTTTCAGGAATCGGCGCGACGCATTCATCGGCTGTTGTTTGATGAAGGACAGTCTCCGGAAACTGAGCGCGAGCTGGATTTTTCCGACATCCGCATCGCTTATTGAGCCATTGAGAGGAGTGCCCGATGAGCCAGTTATCATCCGTGCGTGAAGAATTTGAAACCGTTTTGCAACCGCTGACGAGTGTGCCGCTGGAGCGGGAATTACCGCTTGGCCAGCGTCTGTGGCAACAGGGCTGGATTCGTAAAAGCCTGATCCTGATTCTGCTCGCCGTGCTTTGGGAAATCGTCGCCCGCGTGCAAAACAACGACCTGCTGTTGCCGAGTTTTCTGCAAACCGGCAGCGCGTTGTACGACGGTCTGCTCAGTGGCGAGTTGCTCGGCAAAGTGTGGATTTCGCTGGTGGTGTTGCTGAAGGGTTACCTGATCGGCATTGTCCTCGCATTTGCCCTGACCACGTTGGCAGTGTCGACACAGTTCGGTCGCGATCTGCTGAGTACGTTGACCTCGATGTTCAACCCGCTGCCGGCGATTGCGTTGTTGCCGCTGGCGCTGCTGTGGTTTGGCCTGGGGCAGAACAGCCTGATTTTCGTGCTGGTGCATTCGGTGCTCTGGGCGCTGGCATTGAACACCTATGCCGGGTTCCTCGGCGTCTCGGAAACCTTGCGCATGGCCGGCCGCAATTACGGTTTGAAAGGCATGCGCTTCGTGCTGTTCATCCTGATTCCCGCTGCGCTGCCATCGATTCTCGCCGGGCTGAAAATCGGCTGGGCTTTCGCCTGGCGCACGTTGATCGCGGCCGAGCTGGTGTTTGGCGCTACCAGCGGCAAGGGTGGGTTGGGGTGGTACATTTTTCAGAATCGCAATGAGCTGTATACGGACAAGGTGTTTGCCGGGTTGGCGGTGGTGATTTTGATTGGGTTGCTGGTGGAGAATCTGGTGTTTGATACGTTGGAGCGGGTGACGGTGAAGCGGTGGGGGATGCAGCGGTGAGGTCAGAAAAATGCTGCCTAAAAACCATAGTCCACCAATACTCACGCCGACGATCGACGCGTGTCAAAGCGTGCTGACATTGCCGCAGCGGACTCAAAGAATCCGACACCTCCAGGCGTTAGCTCGAAGCTGAATCATATCCCGTTGCATGTCGTTTAATTCTGCAATTCCCTGCAAAAGCTGATTTTGCTCAACCACAAGTGCTGGTGGCTGTGGCGGTGCCCCTGCCGGTGCCTGGTAAGGAGCCGCAGCCCCCACATTTTCCGCAGGAGCTCTGGCCATTTTGTTGACCGTGTAGGTCTGAGGCTGTTGCGAGTGAGCAAAAGTGTCAGCGTTCCAGAGAGCTGTTGCTTGCGCATATGACGGTGGTGGTTCGTAGGCTGGCGGAGTGTTAGTTCCGTTCCTGTGGGGGCTGGCGCTACCACTAACAGCGGTTGGTGTTTGAGGTATTGAGCGAGAGGTGCGATAGGTCAGTCCGTCCATGGCGGCACCACCTGCGTACCCAGGGCGACTCCTAGGCGTCGTAGTGCCCAAATTCAGTCCCATTGAGTCAGGGTGTCGTCTGGCGCCAGGTGCTGCGGCGACATCAGTACCTATCCCGGCAAGTGCCCTTCCTTCCCCCGTATTTTCGGGACTCATTGTGCCCAATGGCGCTGAGGCTTTTAGAGCTCTGGTACGGCTAGGGCCGGTAACATCGGCGCCTCCGAAGAGAAACTTGTCGACGCCAGAGGCAAATTTGCCCAATTTGCCCAGAAAATGTGAAACATGACCCGTAGGATCCGACCGATTCACTGGATCCCCCACGCAATACATATACGCATTCAACCCGCCCCGTTGAAACGGACTCCAACTGTCCGGACTATGAAATCGCATCAGCGTAGGGTTGTAAGCGCGGTAACCGTTACCCAGCAAATACCAGCCGGCGTTCGCTTCACGCAATTGGCCATTGAAACCCAGCCGCGTCTCGACGTCCTGCTGCGCGGATTGCTTGCCATAGGCGGAGTAACCGATGGTGTTGGCCTGACCATCGACGACTTCGCCGATGATGGAATGATTGCGATCGGTTGCCAGCAACACGGTGCGGTGCGAGTCAGGACTTTTTTGGCTCATGCCGAATTTCCGCTAAAGGTGGGTGCTTGGTGAGTTCCATTCGTAAGTTTTACGCCTCACCCCAAGGCTTGTGAACTATCAGAACTGCTAGTTTTTTGGATTTCGCGTCGCGTCTGAAAAGAGATCGCAGCCTGCGGCAGCTCCTGCAAAGGAAACGCGCTCCCATGTAGGAGCTGCCGCAGGCTGCGATCTTTTGATCTGCTAGCATTGCGTCTGACTCAATCCTGATCAGCCACGAGTGCTTAACATGCAACTCCCGGACATGAACCTGTTGGTCGCCCTCGACGCCTTGCTCGACGAGGGCAGCGTGGTGGGCGCTGCGCGGCGGATGAACCTCAGCCCGGCGGCGATGAGCCGGACGTTGACGCGGATCCGCGAGGCTATCGGCGATCCGATCCTGGTACGCGCCGGTCGCGGCCTGGTGCCTACGCCCAAGGCGTTGGCGTTGCGTGAGCAGGTACGCGACGTGGTGGAGCAGGCTGCGTTGCTGTTTCGTTCGGCAGATGCGGTGGAGTTGGGTTCGCTGCGCCGGCGTTTCAGCATTCGCGCAAATGACTTTTTCGTCGGTGTCTACGGTGGCAGGTTGTTCGACACCCTGGATCGCCAGGCCCCGCATTGCGAACTGCGATTCGTGCCCGAAGGCGATGGCGATGATGAAGCGCTGCGCGAAGGCCGGATTGATCTGAACGTCAGCAATACCCGGCCGCAGACCCCGGAAGTGAAGGTGCAGAATCTGTTCTCCACGCACTTCGTAGGCTTGGTTCGAGAGGACCATCCACTGTTCGACGCGGAGATCACGGCCGAGCGCTTCGCCGGGTTTTCACATATCAGCATGTCCCGACGCGGCATTGCTCGCGGGCCAATTGATGCCGCGCTCAACGCCTTGGGGCTGGAGCGGCGGGTGGCGGTGATCGCGCCGAGTTTCCATGCGGCGATGTTCGCGCTGCCCGATTCCGACCTGATTCTGCCTGTGCCCCAGGAAGCGATATTGAGCGTGCGGCGGCTGGGCTTGAAACTGCGCTCGTTCACTTTGCCGGTTCCGCTGCCGACGTTGATGTTGACCCAGGCCTGGCATCCGCGTTTCGACAAGGATCCGGCTCACCGCTGGCTGCGTGAAACACTCAAGGCGTGTTGTGATGAGACGTGGTTGGCGGCACAGCCCTGAGGATCAAAAGATCGCAGCCTTCGGCAGCTCCTACCTGTTATCCCTGTAGGAGCTGCCGAAGGCTGCGATCTTTTGATTTAAGAATTGCGTCCGGCGCAATTATAACCTGCCAATAAGTTGATTTTCGTAACGCCCCGCGCTTCCTAAAATGCTCCGGTACCCAAATTCCGGAGCTTGCAGTACATGACTTCCCTCACCGTCACGGCGCCACTCGCCGTGACCAGCCCAGCCCCTGCTGCCACGCCACCGGTTTTCGGCCCGCGGATCATCATCGGCCTGGTGGGCGTGTTGGTGGCGGTATTGGTGTCGGGCCTGAACGAGATGGTGACCAAAGTTGCCCTGTCCGACATTCGCGGCGCGTTGGCCATCGGCTACGACGAAGGCACCTGGCTGGTCGCCTGCTATGCCGCGACCTCGGTCGCCGCGACGGCCTTCGCGCCGTGGTGTTCGGTGACGTTTTCGCTGCGCCGGTTCACCCTCTGCGCCATCAGCGCTTTCACGTTGCTGGGCGTGCTCTGTCCGTTCGCGCCGAACTACGAAAGCCTGCTGGTCCTGCGCACCTTGCAGGGCCTGGCCGGCGGCGCGTTGCCACCGATGCTGATGACGGTTGCGCTGCGCTTTTTGCCGGCCAACGTGAAGCTGTATGGCTTGGCCGGCTATGCCCTGACGGCGACGTTCGGTCCCGGGCTCGGCACTCCGCTGGCCGGATTGTGGACGGAATACGTCGGTTGGCAATGGACCTTCTGGCAAATCATCGCGCCGTGCCTGATTGCCATGCTCGCAGTGGCCTACGGTTTGCCCCAGGATCCGGTGCGCCTGGAGCGCTTCAAGCAGTTCAACTGGCGCGGTGTGCTGCTGGGGTTTCCAGCGATCTGCATGCTGGTGATTGGCATCCTTCAAGGCAATCGTCTGGACTGGTTCGCGTCGAACCTGATCTGCGGATTGCTCGGCGGTGGACTGCTGTTGCTGGTGCTGTTCCTGATCAACGAATGGTCGCAGCCGATCCCGTTTTTCAAAATGCAGATGCTCGGCATCCGCAACCTCTCGTTCGCCTTGTTGACGTTGGCAGGCGTGCTGGTGGTGCTGCTGGCGGTAATCGTTATTCCGTCCAGCTACCTGGCGCAGGTGCAGGGTTATCGTCCGGTGCAAACCGCGCCGATCATGCTCTTGGCGGCATTGCCACAGTTGATCGCGCTGCCGTTGGTGGCGGCGCTGTGCAATCTGCGCTGGGTCGATTGCCGCTGGGTGCTGGGGATCGGCCTGGGCATGCTGGCGCTGTCCTGCCTCGGCGGTTCGCAGCTGACGTCGGTGTGGATTCGCGATGACTTCTACGTCCAGCAACTGCTGCAAATCTTCGGTCAGCCGATGGCGGTGCTGCCGCTGTTGATGCTCGCGACCGGCAGCATTTCCCCGATGGAAGGTCCCTTCGCTTCGGCCTGGTTCAACACCGTCAAAGGCCTGTCGGCGGTAATTGCCACCGGGGTGATCGAGACGCTGACCACTTCACGACTGCATTTTCATTCGACCATGTTGGTGGACAGCCTCGGCAACTCACCGCTGGCCGACAGCGACAGCTCAGGCCTTGCCCACCGGCTGCATGAGCAGGCCGTGGTGCTGACGGCTGCGGACCTTTATCTGTGCATGAGCGGCATCGCGTTGACGCTGATCCTGCTGATTTTCTGGCTGCCGACGCGGGTCTATCCGCCGCGTGCGCCAACTTGAACGCTCCACTGAAACCGAAGGTTTTTATGACGACTCATGCAAAGCAAAAAGTGGCTGTCGGCGTTGCCGCAGCGTTAGCCATCGGCGTTCTGGTTTACCTGCTGGTGCCCGGCATTTTCGGTAAGCGCACGCAGCAGAACACCAATGACGCCTTTGTCTCGGCGGACTTCACATTGGTGGTGCCGCGCGTCGCCGGGTTCATCAAGGACGTGCTGGTGGAAGACAACCAGCAAGTCAAAGCCGGGCAGTTGCTGGCATTGATCGATGATCGGGATTTGCGCGCCGCCGCTCAAGCTGCCGACGCCGAGACATTGGTGGCCAGGGCGCAATTGCAAAATGCACGGGCGACGCTTGAACGGCAGACGTCGATGATTGCTCAGGCCCAAGCGACCGTGGTGTCGGCCAAGGCGGAAATGGCTTTCGCCGAACATGAATTGAACCGCTACGACCACCTCGCCGGGGTGGGCGCCGGCACGGTGCAAAACGCTCAGCAGGCACGGACCCGAATCGATCAGGCCTCTGCTCGGCTGGCCAACGTAACGGCCGTATTGGCGGCGGAGCGCAAGCAGGTCGACATCCTTAGCGCTCAGCGCGACGCCGCTGAAGGTGGACTGAAACGCGCGCAAGCGGCGCTGGAAATTGCCAGCTACGAGTTGTCCTACACGCGGATCGTCGCGCCGCAGGACGGCATGGTCGGTGAACGCGCTGTGCGGGTCGGCGCCTACGTCACGCCGGGGAGCAAGCTCCTGGCTGTGGTGCCGCTGGCGCAGGCTTATGTGGTCGCCAACTTTCAAGAAACCCAACTGACTGACGTGCAACCGGGGCAGAGCGTGCAGGTGCGTGTCGACAGCCTTGGCGGTGAAGCGTTGCGCGGTCGGGTCGAGAGCATTGCCCCGGCCACTGGCGTGACGTTTGCGTCGGTCAAGCCGGATAACGCGACCGGCAACTTCACCAAGGTTGTGCAGCGGATTCCGGTGAAGATTGTGCTGGAATCGGGGCAGCCACTGGTCGAGCGGTTGCGGGTGGGGATGTCGGTGGAGGCGAGGATTGATACGGCGAGCGCAGCGAGCGCGGGTGAGCATGAGGTTGTGCAACGATGAAGATCTCGGTCGACTGTTCTGGCGCCTTCGCGAGCAAGCCCGCTCCCACATTATTTCTGCGCAACGGCCACAACCTCGGCACAAAAGGAGATCCACTGTGGGAGCGGGCCTGCTCGCGAAGAGGCCGGCTGCCTCAACTGACCCTCTGTGCCTTACTCGTCATGAGCCTCACCGCCTGCACCGTAGGCCCCGACTTCCAGAAGCCCCAGGCACCGCAAATCGCTGAATGGTCGAAATCGGCAAAAGCCGCCGCCAGTGCAGCGGTGACGGCCGACATGGAAGAACGCTGGTGGGAGACCTTTCATGACCCGAAACTCTCGGCGCTGACCCAACGTGCCCTGACCGACAACCTCGACCTGAAACTCGCCAGCAGTCGCTTGCAGCAAAGTCGCGCCGCGCGTCAGGTGATCACGGCCGACCGTTATCCTCACACCGCGGCAACCGGCAGTTACGGGCGTAATCGCAACAGCGGCGAAGGCTTGAGCGATCCCTCGGGGCACGACGGCAACTCGGCGTTCAACCTGTGGGACGCGGGCTTCTCTGCGTCCTGGGAACTGGATTTCTGGGGCCGCGTCCGACGCGAAACCGAAGCCGCCGACGCCACCCTGGAAGTCGCGGAAAACGACCGCCGCGGGGTGCTGCTGTCGGTGCTCGCGGAAACCGCTCAGGGCTACATTCAGTTGCGCGGGGTGCAAAGTACGCGAGCGGTCACCGAGCAAAACCTCGACGTCGCTCGTCACAGCCTGAAACTGTCACAGCTGCGCCTGGCCGATGGTGTCGCCACTGACCTGGACGTCGCCGAAGCGGCCGCACAAGTGGCGGCCATCGAATCGCGCCTGCCGGCGCTGGAGCAGCGACAGTCGCAACTGATCAACGCCTTGAGCTTGTTGATGGGCGAACGGCCGCAAGCGCTATCGACCGAGTTGTCCACAGACGCTCCGGTGCCGTCAACCCCGCGCCAGGTCGCCATCGGCCTGCCGTCGCAACTGGCCGAGCGGCGTCCGGACATCCGCCAGGCCGAAGCACGCCTGCATGCGGCCACCGCGAGTATCGGCGTGGCCAAGGGCGATTTCTACCCGCGGATCACCCTGTCAGGCAACCTCGGTTCGCAGGCGATGCAGCTTAGCGATTTCGGTTCTTGGGGCTCGCGTTCGTTCGGCATCGGTCCGCAGTTCAGCCTGCCTCTTTTCGATGGCGGACGTTTGCGTGGCGTGCTGCACTTGCGCGAAGCCCAGCAACAGGAAGCCGCAATCGCCTACCAGCAGACCGTGTTGCGCGCCTGGCATGAAATCGATGATCAGCTGACGGCCTACAACGCCAGCCAACGACGCCGCGACAGCCTCGCCGAAGCCGTGCGCCAGAACCAGATCGCCCTGCGCACTGCACAGCAGCAATACGTGGAAGGCGTGGTGGACTTCGTCAACGTGCTGACGGTGCAAGGCGCGCTGCTGGCGACGCAGGAACAATGGGTGGAGAGTTCGACCGGTGTGTCGCTGGCGATGGTCGGGTTGTACAAGGCATTGGGTGGGGGGTGGGAGTCGGTGTATCCGGTTCCAGAGGTCGTTACCAGTAATCCGGTTTGATCGCCGGCGCCTTATGAGTGGGTACTCGAGTTGGGAACTGGTGTGATTGCAATTCTTCTGACGAGACGACTCGGCGCATCCAGTGTGAATATTCTATCAGCGAGCCAGGTGGAGAACGCTTGAGCCCGGTCCGGCATGGAAGAACGACCCCCACTGTCATTAGAGGGAAGTCCTCTCGGATGGCCCTTAGCGCGGGTGTCATATCGGTATCACCGGATACCAGAACCAACTGTTGAATGCGTTCGGCAATATGGATATTGGCTTGCTTGGCTGCGGTGCGATACATGCTTATGGCGATATGGACGTCAGTTTCTTTCTCTTCAAGTTTCCATATCGCGACTTTGTCCTGGCGCGACGCAGCGATTTTCTTGTCGATAAAACGCGGAGCGCTTGCCCGCTCAAGTTGGTGGCGACCGTAGTGAACAATGACATTGTTGGCCTTCAGGGCGCGGACGTAAGAGTCTTGAGCCTCCTTTGAAATCCTGCCACGGGTAGCAAGCTCAGGTTTGACCGAGGAGGTGAAGTAGTCCATCGAGGCAAGGACGCTCTGAGGATTTTCGATATTGGCGATATGCGTCAGCAAGCGCGGCAGATTCAGCCATTTGTAAGGCGTGCCTGCCAACAACCCGTAGAACACGTTGTAGCCGTCAACGAAGAACGCAGTGCGCACAAATCCAATCCTCAGAAACGAAAAAACCGGCCGAGGCCGGTTTTTTCACCCCAACTGCCAGAGAACTGAATCTCTGCGTACGGGGTTGAGTAGTGAGCTGATCCTAGATTGAGTGCATCTTGCACGTCAACCCTCGACTGACCAGCGCCCACTCGACTGGACGAATTCCAGTGCCGGCCGACTAGTTTTGTGCGTTTGCGGGGGCGACGGTCAAGGCATTCCTAGCCTCAGCTATTAGCAATTATTGCAGGGAAAAGGGGGCGGTCGCGCCCGTCACTTGATCGGACAATGTCTATCGCTATTTTCAATTTAGATTGAATGGAGGTTCCCGATTTTGTGTGGGATTTAGTACCCATCGCCCCTTCGGGAGCTGGCCAATCAACAACTCTGAAAGGATTGTCTCTTTGAAACAACAAACTTCTATCTACGCCGAACCAGAGTGAAGTTGATTCCTATGTTTGGCAGCGGTCGTTGGTCGAAAAGCCAGTATCGACGACGGAACTGCGCCTGACCTACAGTGATCAACAGGCTTCGTGGTCATGGCCGTGGTGTTTGCACCGGCAATTGCAAGGGGTAGCAATGGAGGCGCGCAGAGAGACGCCGCTTGGCGGCACCGATGGTCCGCACGCTGCGCCTGGCGTCTGGGCGACTGTTCAGCGCTGGTTGCGGTGGGCGCAGGAGCACTGGCTGTTGCCGATCCTGGCGTTGGCCGCGTTGGTGCGTTTCTACGACCTGACGGCTGCGGCCATCTGGGGTGATGAAGGGTCCAGCCTGTTGCTGAGCCACTACTCCATGGCCGGAATCTGGGTGCACGCGGCCCATGACGTACACCCGCCGCTATATTTCCTGCTGTTGCATGGCTGGGTCGAGCTGTTCGGCGACGGTATTTTTTCGATCCGCGTTCTCAGCGCATTGCCCGGTATCGCTACGGTCTGGCTTGGCGTCTGGCTGATGGACCTGATCGCCACCCGGCGTGCCGCGTTACTGACGGGTTTCTTGCTGGCGCTGCTGCCCACGGCGGTGCGTTACAGCCAGGAAGTGCGAATGTATTCGCTGCTGGGACTGTGGTTGATCGGCGCCACGATTGCGCTGGTCTACTGGGTCAGGTACCCCCGGCGCACGCGTTATCTGGTGGCGTATACGTTGCTGATGACTGCCGCTTTCTACACCCATTACTTCACCGCGCTTTGTGTACTGTGCCACTGGCTTTATCTGGGGCTGATCCGCGTACAGCCAGGGTATCGGTTGCGGCATATCCAGCGTCCCGGCTGGTGGCTGGCGAACGTGGCGATCGTGCTGTTGTACCTGCCGTGGGTGCCAAGCCTGATCGATCTGATCCAGCACATGGATCAGCTAAAGGCCAATGGCGATGTGGGGTGGGAGACGCCGGTCACGTTCGGCTCGTTGCCTTCGATGCTATGGTCGTTCCTGTTGCAGGACGATGGCGAGAACCTGCCGACGCTGATGTTCATCGCGCTGCCGCTGGCGTTGCTGGCCATTGCGGGGGTGGCGCTGGTGCGGGACCGCAGCGTCATTCGTGGCAGCGCGCTGCTGGTGATCTACACATCACTGCCGTTGCTACTGGTGTTCGGAGTGTCGTTTATCACGCCGGTATTTATCGAGCGTTACCTGACGGCCTATGCCTTGGGGTTGCCAATGATTGTGGCGCTGGCTGTCGATCGCCTGTATTCAGGCTTTCGGATGCTGGCGCTAACCGTGCTGGTGCTGTTTGTCGGCGTTGAGTTGGTGGGCCTGAAGAACAACGCCACGGTGGATATTAATGATCAGACCAGCGTCATGGTCGACTACGTGAACCAGCACTTCGTGAGCGGCGACCGCATCGTCACCAGCGACATGCTCTGGTACCTCAGCTACGTCTATTACAACCGCACCGACGCAAAACCGCTGCTGTACACCCCGCCGCTGGCCAATGGTGCTTCGAGCCGGCCGAATGCCTACGGTTTCGGCACGTTGGTGAGCCAGGACATCTACCTGGACAACCTTGGCGGCTTGCCCAAAGGCAGCGGCCGAGTGTGGTTGATCGGCACCGTGGGTGTGCCGGACGAGTTCGCGCCGTTGCCCGCAGGCTGGCAGCGCGTTGACGAAACCCACGCCGGCGGTGCCAATGCGCGTTTGTTCGTGCTGCATTGAGCCGATGGCTTAAGGTTTCGACAGGTCGGCCATCCCCTTCAGCAACTCGATCGGCAGTGGAAAGACAATCGTCGAACTCTTGTCCCCGGCAATCGAACTCAGCGTCTGCATGTACCGCAATTGCATGGCACCCGGTTGACGACCGAGCATTTCGGCGGCCTGCATGAGTTTTTCCGAGGCCTGCAATTCACCTTCGGCGTGGATCACTTTCGCTCGGCGTTCACGCTCGGCCTCGGCCTGTTTGGCGATGGCGCGGACCATCGATTCGTTGAGGTCCACGTGTTTGATCTCGACGTTGGCCACCTTGATGCCCCAGGCATCGGTCTGGGCGTCGAGCACTTGCTGGATATCGATGTTCAGCCGTTCGCGCTCGGCCAGCAGTTCATCGAGTTCGTGTTTACCGAGCACTGCCCGCAGGGTGGTCTGGGCCAGTTGGCTGGTGGCCATGAGAAAGTCTTCGACCTGAATGATCGCTTTTTGCGGATCGAGCACGCGGAAGTACAGCACGGCGTTGACCTTGACCGAGACGTTGTCGCGAGTGATCACGTCTTGCGGCGGTACATCGAGGACCACGGTGCGCAAGTCGACGCGGACCATTTGCTGGACCACCGGAATCAGCAGGATCAGGCCGGGGCCTTTGACTTGCCAGAAGCGGCCGAGCTGGAACACCACCCCGCGCTCGTATTCGCGCAGGATACGAAAGGTCGATCCCGCCAGCGCGATCACCAACAGCAGCAGTGCGGCAAACCCCAGTTGCAGGCCCATGACTATTCTCCAACCGGCGCCGCGTCAGTCGCGGCCACTTGCAGCAATAATCCCTTGCGCGCCACTACCCGGACCCGTTGCCCCGGTTGTAGCGGCGTAGCGCTGAGTACTTGCCACTGTTCTCCTTGCAGGTGTACCCAACCGTTATAGGCATTGCCGGCCTGCAACGACGTCACCGGGGTGATGCTGCCGATGAGTCCGGCATCGCCACTGACCGTATGGCGCGGCCGGGTTTTCAGGGCATGGACCAACAGGAAAATCAGCAGCAGGGCACTCACCAATCCCAGGCCGATCATCAATGGGACAGGCACTTCGGTGTTGGTCAAGATCACCGCGCCGATGACGAACATCACAATGCCGCCCAACCCGATCACGCCATAATTGGGAAGGGCTGCTTCGGCGATCAGAAATGCAATGCCGAACGTGATCAGCCAGATCCCGATCGGGTTGGGAACCAGCAACACGACGGCGTCCGCCGCGAAAACCGATCCGCTCAAGGCCAACAGCAGCGCAACTGCACAACAACGAGTGTTCACACGCCCTCCTTTGTAGGAGCGAGCTCGCTCCGGGCGGCGCTCCGACGATGAACCTGAGAGCACCGCGCTGATTCAGGCAGTCCGCATTAGCTCATCGCTTCTTACAGTCTAGTCGAGCTATGAATTGTATGAATTTTGCTCAGTTGTTGACCTCATCCGACCGGCAGATTTCCCGCGCGATGGCGTCAGCGGGCCTAGACTTTCAATGAAGCGAACAGGCTTAACCATCGTCCGCCAACAGGTGTTGCGGACACCGAGGTGCATCATGCGTATGGCAAAAACCGTGCAGGGCAGCCTGGACAAGGCGCACTGCGAATATGACGTCGTCACCCACCCCCACTCGGCCAGCAGCCTTGAAACGGCGCGGGTCGCGGGCATTCCTGCCGAACGGGTGGCCAAATCGGTGATCCTCGACGACCACCACGGTCATTATCTGATGGCCGTTCTGCCGGCGAGCCGTCATCTGGACCTGACTAAAGTGCGTGGCAGTGGCGAATGGCAAGTGACCCGGGAAAGCACGCTCGCGCACCTGTTCTCCGACTGCGAACGTGGCGCGGTACCTGCGCTGGGCGAGTCTTATGGGCTGGACATGGTCATCGACCCGCTGCTGACCCGGCAGAAAGACATCTATCTGGAGGCCGGCAACCACAACAACCTGCTGCACATGAGCATGCCGGAATTTCTGAAAATGGTGCCGCATGCTGAGGTGTGTGAGTTGAGTCATTAAGTCTTGTAGCGTCTTTACTGACGCCTTCGCGAGCAAGCCCGCTCCCACAGTTGATCGCGTTCCACTGTGGGAGCGGGCTTGCTCGCGAATCATTTTTTCAGTCATCAAGGAGCCCGACATGGAATCCCCAACCCACAGCCTCCCCTCCCTGTTCAAACAACTGGGCCTGGACAACGACCCGGTCAGCATCGACCAATTCATCGCCACCCATTCCCCACTGAAACCGGAATTGCACCTCGCGGATGCATTTTTCTGGACCAAGAGCCAAGCGGCATTCTTGCGTGACGAGATTCTGGATGATGCGGATTGGGCGGAGGTGGTGGATCAGCTCGATGTGCTGCTGAGGAAGGGGCGCGGGGGATAAACAATCAGCACTCTGGCGCGGCTGTCGTGACAAACGAGCCAATTTGTTTCAAAACTTGACCGCCTTTCCTCGCAAATGGCATATTGATAGTTAGCAAACTAACAGTGTGCATTTCCTCGTGCCGAAGAACCTCGACGCTCTCCAGATGAACATCAGCAGTGCCATGGTGGTAGCCGCCAGGCATTGGCGGAAGATCTGCCAGACCACGCTGGTCAACTATGGAATCTCCGAAGCCTGTGCCGTCCCGTTATTGATGATCGGGCGTTTGGGCGAAGGCGTGCGGCAGGTCACGGTGGCGCAGGCGGCTGGCATGGAGAGTCCGTCACTGGTGCGGCTGCTCGACCAGTTGTGTCATGCCGGTTACGTCCGTCGAACCGAAGATGCTCATGACCGGCGCGCCAAATGCCTGAGCCTCACCGCAACCGGCCGCGACCTGGTTCAGGCGGTGGAAATCGAACTGGTGCGTTTGCGCAATGAAGTGCTGGCCGGGATCGACCAGCGTGATCTGGAAGCGACGCTGCGAGTGCTCAGGGCCTTTGAAGCGGCCAACGCTCCGTCGGTGGTGAACCCTTGAGCGGATTCTTCGCGGGGGTTCCTTCGGCGCGGGACTGGTTCTACGGTGTGCGCACGTTTGCCGCCTCGATGATCGCGCTGTACATCGCCATGCTCATGCAAATGCCGCGTCCTTATTGGGCGATGGCCACGGTGTACATCGTCTCCAGCCCTTTCGTCGGCCCGACCAGTTCCAAGGCTTTGTACCGCGCCGTTGGCACCTTTCTCGGTGCGGCAGCGGCGGTTTTTTTCGTGCCGATGTTTGTCCAGAGCCCTTATGTCCTGGTGGTGGTCATCGCCTTGTGGACCGGGACGTTGCTGTTTCTGTCCCTGCATTTGCGCACCGCCAACAGTTACGCGTTGATGCTCGCTGGCTACACCTTGCCGTTGATCGCCCTGCCGGTGGTGGATAACCCGCTGACGGTGTGGGATGTGGCTGAAGCGCGCACGGAAGAAATCTTTCTCGGCATCGCCGTTGCGGCGGTGGTGGGCGCGATGTTCTGGCCACGACGGCTGGCGCCGGTGTTCAACGATTCGGTCAGCAAATGGTTCGCCGATGCCTCGACGTACAGCCTGCGGTTCCTCAGCCGCAATGTGCAGCCGGATGAAGTGAGCACCCTGCGCTCGGCGATGGTGACGACCTTCAACAGCCTGGAGTTGATGATCGGTCAGTTGCCCCACGAGGGCGCGCGGCCGCAAACGGTGCGCAATACCAAAGAATTGCGCGGCCGGATGATTCATCTGTTGCCGG
This sequence comes from Pseudomonas sp. LBUM1644, assembly GCF_059716195.1. Lineage (NCBI taxonomy): Bacteria > Pseudomonadati > Pseudomonadota > Gammaproteobacteria > Pseudomonadales > Pseudomonadaceae > Pseudomonas > Pseudomonas sp. LBUM1644. The sequence continues at coordinate 174,445 of NZ_CP166812.1, forward strand.
TGATCGATGCCCTCGACGATGCGCTCTATGCGCTGGAACGGCGCACGCCCGAGCTTGTGGATAAGTTTGCGCCGCTGCTGGCCGCAACCAGCGAATGGCTGCAACACAACGACGCCGACATCGACCGCTGGCAGGCCCTGAAAAATCAGCTCGAAGCCCTGCAACCCAGTGTCGAAGCACTGGAAGATCGCAAGCAACTGTTGTTCTCCAACGCGCTGTATCGCCTCGGCGAATGGATCGATTTGTGGCAGGACTGCCGCAGCCTGCAATACGCCATCCGGTGCGAAAGCCAGGACAACTGGCGCGCGGTCTATCGGCACTGGCGGCTCGGTCGACTATCGCCGTTTCTGGACCGTGGGTTGATGCTCTATTCGGCCGCGTCCACGGTCACCGCGATCATTGTCGCTTCGGTGTTGTGGATTCTGCTTGGCTGGACCGATGGTGGCGCCGCCGTCATTCTGGCAGCAGTGTCCTGCAGCTTCTTCGCCTCGATGGATGACCCGGCGCCGCAGATCTTCCGCTTCTTTTTCTGGACGGCGATGTCAGTGCTGTTCGCCAGCCTTTATCTGTTTCTGGTCCTGCCCAACCTGCACGACTTCCCGATGCTGGTGCTGGCGTTCTCCGTGCCATTCATTTGCGTCGGCACCCTGACGGTAAAGCCGCAGTTTTATCTGGGCATGCTGCTGACCCTCGTCAACACCTCGTCCTTCATCAGTATCCAGGGCGCTTACGACGCGGATTTCCTCAGTTTTGCCAACTCCAATCTGGCCGGCCCCGTCGGCTTGCTGTTCGCGTTCGTATGGACCCTGATCGCCCGGCCGTTTGGTGCGGAACTGGCAGCCAAGCGACTGACCCGCTTCAGCTGGCGCGACATCGTCAGCCTGACCGAACCGGCCTCGCTGGCCGAACACCGGCACTTGGGCGTGCAGATGCTCGACCGCCTGATGCAGCACTTACCGCGCCTGGCCATGACCGGACAGGACACCGGTATCGCGTTGCGTGAAGTGCGTGTTGCCTTGAATGTGCTCGACCTGCTCGCCTACACACCGCGTGTGCTTGGCGTCCCGCAGGTGTTGCTGCACCAGGTGGTGGCCGAGGTCGGCGAGTATTTCAAAGCCTGCCTCAAGGCAGGTGAGCGTTTGCCGGCACCCAGTGCGTTGTTGATGACCATGGACCGTACGCGCCGTGCCCTGAACCGCGAGTGCGATGAAGGCGCCCGTCTACATTTGCTGCACGCCTTGAGCGGCCTGCGTCTGGCGTTGCTGCCAGGGGTGGAATTCGTCGGCGCAGGCGAACTCGAAGAACCGCTTCCCCATGGCATCGATGGAGCGCCTTTATGATCGGTAGTCTGGACATCAGTGGCGTGTTCCTGCCGACGCTGCTGGTGCTGATGGGCATTACGTATGTGTTGTACCTGCTGGTGCACGGGTTGCTGACGCGCCTGCACTTTTACCGTCTGGTCTGGCACCGGGCATTGTTCAACGTGGCTCTCTACGCCTTGCTGCTCGGCGCCGTGGATTCACTCAGTCGATACCTGATGACATGAAAAAACCTTTTTTGACCCTCGGCCGCGTGGTCCTGACCCTACTGATCGTGAGCTTCGCCGTTGTCGTGGTCTGGCGCATGGTGATGTATTACATGTTTGCCCCGTGGACCCGCGATGGCCATATCCGTGCCGACATCGTGCAGATCGCCCCGGACGTGTCCGGTCTGATCCAGCAAGTGGAGGTGCGCGACAACCAGTTGGTGAAGCGCGGCCAGGTACTGTTCAGCATCGATCAGGACCGTTTCAAACTGGCCCTGCGCCAGGCCAAGGCAGCGGTCGCCGACCGTCAGGAAACCCTGGCGCAGGCGCAGCGCGAAGCCAAACGTAACCGTGGGCTCGGCAATCTGGTGCCGGGTGAGCAACTGGAAGAAAGCCAGTCCAGGGTCGCCCGCGCCGAGGTGGCATTGATGGAGGCCCAGGTGGCGGTGGACAGCGCCCAACTGAACCTAGACCGCTCGGTCATCCGCAGTCCTGTGGACGGTTACGTCAACGACCGCGCACCGCGCGCGCAAGAATTCGTCAGCGCCGGGCGGCCGGTGTTGTCGGTGGTGGACAGCAATTCGTTCCACATCGACGGCTATTTCGAAGAAACCAAACTGGACGGCATTCACATCGGCCAGAGTGTCGACATCCGGGTGGTGGGTGATCGCGCTCGTCTGCGCGGCCATGTGGAAAGCATCGTCGCCGGCATCGAAGACCGCGACCGCAGCAGTGGCAGCAACCTGCTGCCGAACGTCAACCCGGCGTTCAGTTGGGTGCGGCTGGCCCAGCGGATTCCGGTGCGGATCGCCTTTGACGAGGTGCCGGCGGATTTCCGCATGATTGCCGGGCGGACCGCGACGGTATCGATCATCGACGACCAGCAGCAGGAGGCGGCTAAATGAGCAGGGCCTCGGCTTTGGCGGTCGCCGGATTAGGCCTGTTGCTGTCGGCATGCCAGGTGGTCGGGCCGGATTATCACTTGCCGGACGAAGCCGCCATCCACCGTGAAGACCTGCAGGGCAGCCTGGCGGCAAATGCAAAAGATGTCGTCTCCGCGCCAGTCCCGGCTGATTGGTGGCGCCTCTATCAGGACCCGCGTCTCGACCAATTGGTCCAGGAGGCCATGGCTTCCAACACCGATTTGCGCGTGGCGGCGGCCAGGCTCTCGCGGGCGCGGGCGCAGGTCGACGAAGCGCAGGCGGCGGGTGGCTGGAGTGGCGGCGTGAAGATGGGGGCCCAGCGTTTGCAAGAGTCCGGTGAAGCCTTCTTGCTGCCGGAGAAGGTGCCGGTCGCCAACGTCGGCGACATCGGCATTACGACGTCTTATCAGTTCGACCTGTTCGGCACATTGCAACGCGGCATCGAGGCGGCCAAGGCCAATGCCGATGCGACACAGGCGGCGGCCGATACCGCACGCATCACCCTGGTGGCCGATGTCGTTCGGGCTTACACCCAGGTCTGTGCGGCCAACGAAGAGCGAGAAATCGCCCAGCACTCCCTCGACTTGCAAGCCCAGGGCACGACCTTGATCCAGCGCCTGCGCGACGCCGGACGTGGCGACGAAACCCAGGTCACTCGTTCGCAAACCCAATTCAAATCCTTGCGCGCCGACATGCCGCGTTATGAGGCCGCACGGCAGGCGGGGTTGTTCCGGTTGTCGATGTTGCTGGCCAAACCGGTGGACCAGTTGCCAGCCGGCACCGCCACCTGCGCCGAGCTGCCGAAGATTACACAGTTGTTGCCGGTAGGTGACGGCGCGACCTTGCTCAAGCGGCGTCCTGATGTACGCCAGGCCGAACGTCAATTGGCGGCCGCGACCGCGGGCATTGGCGTCGCAACCGGTGAGTTGTACCCGGACATCAGCATCGGCGCGACCGTCGGTACGGTCGGCATTCTGGAAAACCTCGGTCAACCGTCGACCAATCGCTGGGGCTTCGGTCCGCTACTGACCTGGACGGTGCCGTCCAACGGTTCCCGGGCACGGATCCGTGAGGCCGAAGCGACGACCCAAGGCACGCTGGCGCATTTCGATGGCGTGGTGCTTAACGCCATCCGCGAGACTCAAACCGGTCTGGCCCAGTACTCCGCGCTGCTGCAACGCCGCGATGCCTTGGCCGACGCCGAGCAATCGGCGAAACTGGCGGCCGACCAGACCCACCGCTTCTTCCAGGCTGGCCGCGCGTCGTTCCTGGCAGACCTGCAAGCGACCCGCACCTACACCGACGTGCGGGCGCAACTGGCTTCCGCCAACACTCAGGTTGCCATGAGCCAGATCGATTTGTTCCTGGCACTGGGCGGCGGTTGGGAAAGCGGACGAACGCAAGGCACGAACCCCGGCAAACCCTGAGGCCGTTGCTATGCTTTGACTTGATGAGGTCGCGCGTCGATCTCATCAGTCAAGGCTCGCGTTGGTCATGGGGATCTAATAATGAAAAACCCATATGCTCCCGGCTTCTGGTGCGCTATTGCAGCATTAGTCTTGCTATCGGCCACCTATTTCTACGGCATCATGCTGGCCCACCAGATCGACAAGGCTCTGGTCTTCCTCGACAGTGCTTCCGCGCTCATCGCCGTGATGGCCATCGTCGTGGTCGCCTGGGCTTCATTCCAGGGCCAGCGCATCAAGAAAAGACAACTCGAACAAGGCAAGACCCTGGTGCTGATCTGGGACACCAAGGTTGCGCTGCGTCGTGTCGAGACGGTGTTCGATCGGTATTTCTGGGGCAGTTACTGGCAACCGGGGCGCACGTTCCAGGAAGTCATGGGCGAGCTCACCGGCACACCCCTGGAAAAAAGCCTCGAGACTTTGAAGAGGCAGTGTGTGGCGCTGGACAAGCAAGTGTCCGACGAGGGGTGGCACTGGCTCAACAACGCCCGCGAACTCTCCGACGTGGCCACCGCCATGGCCCGCGAGCGCTATCAACTGGACGTCTGCGACCCGCGCGCGGAGGTGACGGGCGGGGCAGTGATCAATCGGGATTTTGAGGTGCTCGTGTATACCTGGACCGCGCGGCTCAAAAGCTTTGATCATCAGCTGGATGAGATTGAAGTTCAGTATTCATAAGCCGCAAAGATCGCAGCCTGCGGCAGCTCCTACAGGGAAATGCATTCCAATGTAGGAGCTGGCGCAGGCTGCGATCTTTTTCAGGTCCCGCGAATAGACACTCTTTAACCTTTAATCATTGGGCCGCCCGGTGCGCCTGATGCTAATCTCCATCGCACTTTCAACGCAGTCGTGACCGTACCCGTCATGGGTTCAGGGAAGACGACCACACTTCAAACAACGGACATTGATCGGGTCATTCATGAATAAATCAGCAGGCGTGCTACTTGGAATTGTCGTGGCCATCGGTGCAATCAGCGCCGGCGGTGCCTGGTTCACCGGCACCAAAATCGAAGGAGTGCTGAACACCTCGATCGCCGACGCCAATAAAGAACTGCAAGCCGCGCTGGTCGGTTCCAACGGTACGGCGTCGCTGGAACTGGTATCGCTGGAGCGCCATGTGTTCAGCAGCACCGCGCACTATCGCCTCAAGGGTGAAGGCGAGATATTCGGCGAGGCACCGGTCGAATTACTCTTCGTCGATCACATCGAACACGGCCCGCTGCCGTTCTCGCGCCTGATGTCAATGAAGTGGTTGCCGGTCATGGCCACCAGTCATTACGAGCTTGAAAAGACGCCGCTCACCGAAAAGTGGTTCGCCGCCGCCAAAGACAAATCGCCGCTCACGGGCGTGGTCAACATCGGCTACGACAACTCAACCAACGGTTCCCTCCAATTGCTGCCGCTGGACGTGGCGCTGGATGACAAGTCCAACTTGAAATTTTCCGGCCTGAACCTCGACGTCGCGGCCAGCCCTCAAGCGCAGAAGGTCAAGGCCAACGGCTACATGGACAGCCTGACACTCAGCACCGTCGCCGAAGACCTGACCCCGGTAAAAGTCGAAGTGAGCGGCATGACCGTGGCCAGCAACCTGGTAAAAAGTACTTACGGCTACTACACCGGCGAGAACACGCTGGAGCTGACCGAGAGCAAGACCACCTTCGGTGCGAAGCAGTCAGTACTGGGCTTCAAGAAATTCGAGATGAAGAACCAGACTGAGGAATCGGGCACCAGCGGTTCCGGACGGGCCGATTACAAGGTCGGTGAAGTGTCCTTGAACGGCAAGACGGTCGGCTCCGCACAATTGGCGATGAGCCTGAAGAATCTCGACATTCCGGCCACCATGTCGTTGATGCAGGTCTACCAGACCAAACTGCAACCGTACGAAAAAGCTGCCGCTGAAGCGGCTGCCGCGGGTGAGCCTGCACCAGAGCTAGTCTTGACCCCCGCTGAAGAGGCGCAGGTTAAAACCGGTCTGGAGAAGTTGCTGGCCGCCGGTCCGCAGCTGGCGCTGGAAAACCTGTCGTTCAACACCGCCAACGGTGAAAGTCGCGCCAACCTGGTGCTCGACTTGATCAAGCCCCCGTCCATGGACCTGCCGCCAGACCAGCTTATCAAGCAGTTGGTTGCCCTGCTGGATGTCAATCTGCAAGTTTCCAAGCCAATGCTCGTTGACGTGTTCACCCTGCAAAGCCAGATCGATGGCCAGACCGACGCCAAGCTCATTGCCGATCAGGCCACGGCGACAGCGGACATGTTCGGCAGCATGGCGGTCGGCACGCAATTCGCCAAGCTGGATGGCAACAACATCGTCACCAAATTGCATTACGCCAACAATCAGGTGGAATTCAACGGCCAGAAAATGACGGTCGAAGAGTTTGTTGGCTTCGTGATGAGCAAGTTCGGTGGTGTCGGCCCCGTCCAGTAACGCCGCAAGCGCACTGCGCTTCCCCGCAGGCTGCGATCGATCTCCTGTGGGAGCTGCCGCAGGCTGCGATCTTTTGCCTTTTAAGATCAAAAGATCGCAGCCTGCGGCAGCTCCTACAGGTATTCAGCGCATCGAAGATGGAGTTTCAATCTCTGATCAGCCGCCATGCCTCGTCCATCGGCAGCGGCTGTTTCATCCGTTCGGCAAGCATCGCCATCGTCCGTTCTTCATCGCAGGCTATGGCCGCGGTCACCACGCCGTTCTTGCCGAACAGGCCGATAAAGGGCGGGTGGTACGGATCGCCCTTGAACTCGACTTCGTCCCAGGCCTCGGCGTGGCCGAGGTAGTCGTAGTTTTTGCCGAAATGCCAGGTCCAAAAATACGGCACATCCAGGTAATGCTCGTCACCGCCCAACATGTTCGCCGCCGCAATTCGTGCATGTTGTTGTGCCAGACGCCAGTGCTCGATCCGTTGGGGCTGGCCGTTGAGCGGGAAAGTTGCGATATCGCCGGCCGCCCACAGCCCTTCGGTCACGCGCATCCCGCCGTCGACTTTCAATGAATGGTCTTTTTCCATGGGCAGACCAGCAAACGGCTCCGTCGCGGGGCTGACGCCGATGCCGACCAACACCAGGTCTGCCGGCAATCGCTGGCCGTTCTTCAGTTTTACCGCTTCGACCTTGTCTGTGCCATCAATCTGCGCGGCTTCGCTGTCGGTGTTAAACACCACACCGTGGGCCACGTGGCGGGCAAGAATCGCTTTGCCGACCGTCTCGCCGAATTGTTGGGCGAAGGGCACCGCATGGCGGGCCAGGACAGTGACGTCCAGGCCGTATTCACGCAGGGCCGCCGCGGACTCCATCGCGATAAAACTGTCGCCAATGATCACTGCCCGTTGCCCTGGTTGGGCGGCGGTCAGGATGTTTTGTGCCTGATCTTTCGAGCGCAGCAAGAACACCTGCGGCAGGTCAGCGCCGGGCAAATCGAGACGGTTGGGCGTGCCGCCCGTGGCGATCAGCGCGGCGTCGTAGGTCAATGTCTGGCCGTCCTTGAGCTGCACGGTCCGGGTCTGTGCATCCAGGCTGGCCACTTCACCGTTTATTCGTTCGATGCGCTGTTCGCGATAAAAGCTTTCGTCACGCAGCGGCGGGACTTCTTCGGGTGGCATCTCCCCGGCAATCACGAATTTGCTCAACACGGTGCGGTCGTAACCGGCATCAGGTTCACGGTCGATCAGCAACACGCGGCCGCCGAAGCCCTTTTCGCGTAACGCCGCCGCACCCGCGGTGCCTGCGGCGCCGGCGCCGATAATCACAAACGTGCGTTCATCGTCGGCCGGCGGGGTGTGCGCATCCGGGAGCGGATGTTCGTCGACCCAGACGTCGTCATCGCGCACTTCCAGAGGGTAGCGCTTGAGGCTGTCCAGAGACGGCGGTTCACACAACGCGCCGTCCTCGATCCGGTACGCTGCCTTGTGCCACGGGCATATCAGGCGCCCGTGACACAGCGCACCCTCGGCCAGCGGCGCCCCGGCGTGCGGGCATTCACCTTGATAGGCGCGCAATTGATCGCCAACCCGCAGCAAGACGATTTTGGTGTCCCTGATCCGGACTTCCAGGCCACGGTTGTCAGGCACATCGGCGAAACGGGCAACGCGATGCAGTGCCATCACCACTCTCCAGACAGGCATTTCAATTAAGAGTTTGGCCCTTGACCCGAGGTTCAGCCAAATCCTGCTGCCATGGCGCGAACGGTCCGGCTATAGTTTGCACGCCGACCACGGCCCCACCCGCAAAAGGTGTTCCGGAATGACCCGATTGACCTCTCTGAACCCTTGGCTGGCGGCTGTTGCTGTCGCCCTTTGCGTGCAAATGCCCGCGCAGGCCCAGGAGCGTTTTACCCTGAACATCCCAGGTGTTACGGATGACCGATTGTTCACGTCGGTTGCTGCCAGCGATGCACCGGGTTGCGGCGGACACAATGCGTCGCCGGCGCTGAACTGGAACGCCGGCCCGGCCGGCACGCTCAGCTACGCCATCGTGATGCACGACCCCGATGGCCAAAAAGGCCAGGGCGTCGATCACTGGGTGCATTACGGCATCAAGGCCACCACCCACCAAATCCCGGCGGGTGTCGGCACCAAACCCGGCCTCGAAGGCGTGGGCGGCACCAACAACAAAGGCACCACCACTTATGTGGGGCCTTGCCCGCCAGTCGGCGACAGTGCGCATCACTACATTATCCAGCTCTACGCCCTGGACCTGGCGCCGGACGCCTTGCCGGCCGGTCTGACCCGCGTGCAGTTGCTGGAAAAGATCAAAGGCCATGTGTTGAAAAACAGCAGTGTGGTGCGGCGTTATCACCGCTGAAGATTTTTCAGGTGATTTAACCCGAACCCGGCGGGCTGTCCGTCTCAGAGGATGAATGGAACAATTTCCTCCTGAGGTCAGCCCCCATGTCACTCCCTCTGCAAGTCCTCCGCCCGGCCGCCCAGGGTTTCGCTGTCGGGTTGCTGCTGGCTGTTGCCGGTTGCGGCGTTTCGTCCAAGCCTGATTCCGCTTCGGTTTCAGCCTCACCACCGGCGCAAGGTGCGTTGGTGCGCAGTGAAGCGATCTCGGCGGACACCTCAATGGCCAAGCGCAGTGTGCGTCCGGCCCCGATGGCGAGTTTTGCGCATGAGTCTTCGCCGCCTGGTTATCAGGATGAACAGCGTGAGCAATACCAGGCGCTGGCGGATAACCCGATTCACAGCGTGGTCGAGGCGCCGGTCTCCACGTTCAGCGCTGATGTCGACACCGGCGCGTACGCCAATGTCCGCCGCCTGCTCAATCAAGGTCGCCTGCCGCCCGAGGGCGCGGTACGGCTGGAGGAAATGGTCAATTACTTTCCCTACGATTACCCGTTGCCAACCGATGGTTCGCCCTTCGGCGTGACCACGGAACTGGCGCCATCACCGTGGAACCCGCATACCCGATTGTTGCGCATCGGTATCAAGGCGTCGGACCGGACGGTGGCGGAGCTGGCCCCGGCGAACCTGGTATTCCTGGTGGACGTGTCCGGCTCGATGGACCGTCGCGAAGGTTTGCCGCTGGTTAAAAGCACGTTGAAACTGCTGGTCGATCAATTGCGCGAACAGGATCGGGTTTCGTTGGTGGTCTATGCCGGCGATTCACGTGTGGTGCTGGAGCCGACTTCCGGGCGCGAAAAAACCAAAATTCGTACAGCCATCGATCAACTTTCCGCGGGCGGCTCTACCGCCGGGGCGTCGGGCATCGAACTGGCGTATCAGATGGCGCAACAGACATTTATCCCCAAGGGCATCAATCGCATCCTCCTGGCCACCGACGGCGACTTCAACGTCGGCATCAGCGACTTCGACAGCCTCAAGCAAATGGCTGTGGATAAACGCAAGACCGGTGTTTCCCTGACCACCCTGGGTTTTGGTGTGGATAACTACAATGAACACTTGATGGAGCAACTGGCCGATGCCGGCGATGGCAACTACGCCTACATCGATAATTTGCGTGAAGCGCGCAAGGTGCTGGTGGATCAACTCGGTTCGACCCTCGCGGTGGTGGCGAAGAACGTGAAGCTGCAGGTGGAGTTCAACCCGGCGCAGGTCAGCGAATATCGGTTGTTGGGGTATGAGAATCGGGCGTTGAAGCGAGAGGATTTCAGCAACGACAAAGTCGATGCGGGTGAAATCGGCGCAGGACACACGGTCACCGCGCTGTACGAAATCGTGCCCAAGGGTGAGAAAGGTTGGTTAGAGCCATTGCGGTATGGCAATGCCGAGTCAGCCGCTTCTGCGAAGTTCGGAGAACTGGCGATGCTGCGTGTGCGATATCAGCTGCCGGAGGGTGGGAACAGTCGCTTGATCGAGCGGCCGATTACGAGTGATTTGAAAGGTAAAGCCAGTGACGACCTGCGATTTGCGGCGGCCGTTGCGGCGTTTTCCCAGCAGCTGAAAGATGGGCGCTACACCGGCGATTTCAGCCTCAGGGACACGGAAGCACTGGCTCGCGGTGCTCGGGGCGAAGATCGATTCGGCCTGCGTGCAGAGTTCGTGCAATTGGTGGAGCTGGCGCAAAGTCTGCGCACCACGACGGCATCGAACAGCGAGCCGCTTAAAGGAGGCTACAACTGATATGTCCGCTCCCGAATCGAGCGATGAATCGCTGCTGGCCCGTTATCGCTCAGGCGACGGGCCGGCGTTCGAGATTCTGTACGCCCGTCACCGCCAAGGTCTTTATCGATTCCTGCTTGGGCTCAGCGGCAAAACCGAACTGGCCGAAGAGGTGTATCAGGACACCTGGCTGAGCCTGATCCGCAGCACCAGTCAGCCACAAGGCCGGGCGAATTTTCGTACATGGCTTTACCAGATCGCCCGTAACCGGCTGATCGACCACTGGCGCAAACATGGCATTCACAACCCCTTGCACGACAGCTACGACGAACAGACCCACGCCCTGGTCGATGACGCCGCCGATCCCGAACAGCTACTGAGTTTGAGTCGAGACAGCCAGCGCCTCGAAACCGCCCTGCAAAACCTGCCCGCCGACCAGCGCGAAGTATTCCTGCTGCGCGCCCACGGCGATCTCGACCTGCCGCAGATCGCCACCCTCACCGAAACACCGCTGGAAACCGTGAAGAGCCGCTTGCGCTACGCCCAGCAAAAACTGCGTCGGCTGCTGGCCGAGGAGGTACTGACATGACTGACGCCCGTCCTACGCCCGAAGACGAAGTGGTGAAGCACTTCCGTGAACACTCCACCGGCGAACCTCCGGCCCATCTCGATGCCTTCATCCTGGCCACCGCGCACCGTGAAGCCCCTGCTCGTAAGCCAAGCCTGTGGCAACGCTGGTTACAGGCGTGCCAGAAACCCCGTTGGCAAGTCGCCTTTGCCAGCCTCTTCGGTGTCGCATTAATGCTGGCGCTGGTGCAACGAACTGAGGAACAACCGCCAAGTTACGATTTCGCGCCCAAAGTGTCCGCTCCCGTAGCCAAAAAAGAGGCTGCGCAAGCGCCGTCGTCGGTTGCGCGCTCTCTCGCAGCGCCAGCCCCGGCCGCACCGATGGCGGATTTTGCCGCCCCCGCGCAGAGCGAATCGATCCGCGCCGAAATGGCCGATGAAGCAAAGGTCAGCAAACGCGCAGCAGCCCCGGCGAAAACCCTGGATGAGCAACTGCTTGAAGTGGTGCGCCTGCAGAATGCCGGCCAGACACAAGCGGCTGACGACTTGCTGACGGCATTGCACAAACGCTTTCCCAAGGAAAACCTCACGACCCGACTCAAGGAATTGAAGAAAAACTAAGCAGACAGGTGCTCCGCAATTTGGCATCAACCCCCGAAAGCGCGCACTATCGGGCTATAGCCGATGCGTTGGAGGAGCCATGGCGAAAAAAATCGACCGCATCGCCCAAATGCTCAACTGCCCAGTAAAGGGTGAGGAACTGCGGCGAGCAGTGACGGAGAGTCGTAAGGAGTTTCTTCTGGCGCAGGAGAAAGAAGCAGCGCTTGAGGAAGACGTTCTTGATGATGAGTTGATCGAGGACGAAGAAGACGATGATGATTACGACGAGTTTGATTGGACGACTGAATGAAAAAACCGCTTCGGCTTCTACCGGAAAGTGAAGCCATAACGCGCACCGTAGCAGCTGGCGAAGCCTGCGTTCGGCTGCGAAGCAGTCGTGAAACCTGCGCACGCGGTGTTCTTTTCAAACTGCGACCTGGAACTTAGATCGCCAGTGATCTTTCTCATACTGCCCTGACCGCACTGACATCCGGCAGTTGTGGAGGCCCCGAACACTCGGGGCGCATTTTAAAGGTGAGTTTTCACTACTCTGCAGTTTGTTGCTTGCGCGTCAGAGGTTCTCGCGTCAGCACTTTCACTACGTCATCAACCAACGCCTTACTCAGCGCCGTCAAATAATGCGCAGCCCAAGCGTGACGATCACTTTCTCTATCGTAGGCAGCATCTTTGGATAGTGCTTTGGCAAGGAACAGAAAGTCGGAAGCCATGGCTAACGCATCGCCGAGAGGCACACCGCGAGTGACGTGGAACACCGCCTGATCCGAGCAGTAGATGGCAGGCGTTAAGCCGATGGTTTTTAACTCTGATGGATCGGTCATTTGCCACCTCCGTTGATGGAGGTGCAGTGGGAATGCGATTCGAAATCGCGTTGAGGGATAAATCGAATTTCGTACGGATTTGTAGTGCGCATGGTCTAGCTCCTTGACGTGGAACTGCCACTTTTTCGTTACCAAGCGAATGGGTGGCAGCTGTGCGCAGGTTGGTAAACCGGGAGTCAAGGAATCCGGCACGCCCGAAGACGTCCCACGCACAGCCGCCATAACTCAAAACTGCGGGCATAAAAAAACGCCTGCAAATCTGATGGGGGCGCTGTTGCGCTTAACTCTCGGGTTACCAAGCCCGGTCGCTGAATTGGCAGCGACAGCGGAAGGGTATCGCGCAGGATGGTCTCCTGCAACCTCGGATATTGGGTGAATGGCAACGGCGAATGTCAGGGCACCAGTAGTTGCTGACTACCCAAGAAACTACCGAAGAACCGCCCAAGAAATTAAGGATTTCAGCGGGCGCCGCAGTCTGATGCGTACGCTCAAATCGAACCGTCAAGTTTTCCTTGACGGTTGCATCGGACTGACCAGCAGTAGTCGAACGTCCTCACCCTTACAATCACCTGCAACACGGCCACTATCGGTTGATGCGCTCCTGCGCTGATATTGCTCAGGGTTCTTTTGTTGCGTGGACCCTTTCGCTGATCAGGCATTTTTCTTACGGAATCAATCGATCCGTGTGTCTCCAAGCTAAGTGCCGGATGGACCAACCTGATCTACTTTGGCATGGTCCGGCATGGCTCAGCGTTCAGGTAACTTATGCCGGGCGCCGTGACCGCCCCCAGGGGCGAACTATTTTGGCGTGCTGTTAGGGGCCCAACTGGTTCGCTAGGCCTCTAGCCCGATGAATAGATCCAGGTCGCTGGGTAGCTGCTCTTTAATCGCGGTCGCAATCCGCTGAGATTGGTCGCCTTTAAGCAGCCATTCGCCGTCCGGGCTTTCTGCAAGGCTTTGCCACCCCAGCACCTCTAGTACCGCTGGCTCAAACTGAGACGGTACGACTAGTTCATATTTCAGCGAAGTGTCATCGCTGTCGCCCGATAAAAAACCTGTGATGCATAGGTGCATAATTTTCCCCTTAATTACTTTGAAGTTGTTCTGCCAGGTTCGGCGTCCTTGGTTCGCTTCCCTGTGTCAGGGTTGAACTCTCCCAAATGCTTGCCTTGCTTGTCGTATAACTCAACCCTGCCATTTTCAGAGTCCCACTCATAAATGCGGCCCTTACGATCTTTCCAGCGTCTACGCAGACCGCCCCCGCCCTTTACCGAACTCTTGGACTTGTCCTTCACCGCATCAGGGAATGCTGTCAGCCCTCTGGGAGCAGGGTGATAGCTATGGTCGCCACCGATAGGCCGAGCAAAGACCACGTACAGCGACTTCAACCCGGTGTCTGCTGGAAACACAAGAATACAGTCGTCCGTGGTGATGTCTTCGCCGGGGAGGCCTTCTATCTGGCTGTCGGTGTTGTCCGGAATCGGGTGGACCAGAATGGTGCCAAGCTGTTCGCCGTTGCTGTCGGGGTAGATCAGCGGGGGCATCTGCCCCAGCGGCCCTCGCTGGGGTGTCCACAGAATGGTGATGCCATTGAGCTTGGCCTCCAACGCGGTTTTATCGGCGTTCCATGTGGCTTGCACCGTGCGTACCGTGTCGTCGCCTGATGCGGTGGTGTGGATGCCGTAAACCTGTAGTGTGCCCTCGGCATCGCGACGAAACTGAAAACGCACGCGGGTAGGTACTTGGGTCATGCTCCGCAACTGAGTGTCGGTATGAAGCGTCCCGTCGCCCATCTTGCTCGGAAGCATGCCCAGTATGAAAACACTGGCAGGGCCGCCCGCGCCGCGTATCACCCAATTCAAACGCTGCTGCAGTATGCCGCCACCGGCCATGCGACCTAGTGCCAGATCGGCGCCGAGTGCCGTCGCTACGGCGGTACTGGCCGACGGAAATAGCATGGCGCCCTCGACCATTACCTTGCCGAAGTTTGAAGCGGGCTCCGAAGCTGTACCGGCGTCAGTGCTACACCAGTTATCGGGGATGCAGGATTTGGCAAAGACCTGATCGTCGCGAGACTTGGCCTGCGGCCATGGATCTTTTGGGGGGATGTAGACCGGTTCAGGCGCTGGCGCTGGTCTAGCCGAGAAGCCACCACCTGAGCTGGCAAAGCGTTCCTTTACCAACAGCAAATCACCCTTGCGGACGGCCTCGACAATTTCGCTGTCGCTGCTGATGCGGGAATGGCTCCCAAAATTAGCGATTCCGAAGATGTTGTGGCGACCTCGCATCAGCGCGTCATTTACCAATCGGGCGGCGGTACTGGGGCTATCGGTTTTTTCGAGGCCCTTGTCGGCTTTCCTTATCAAACGCATAGCGTTCCCTTTGGTTGAGTCCTCGGGGAGGCATTCTGGAGAGGGTAAAGCGCGCCGGGCAAAAAATAGTTTTGCGGCATTTGTCCGAATCGGTTGCTTGATTCAGGCCTGACACGCTCCGCTCTCTTCGCGAGCTGAGCGTCCTAAGACGCCGCCCACAAAAAAGCCCCAGACCCTACGGTCTGAGGCTTTCTCGTTTCTACATATGGTGCACCAGGCGGGATTCGAACCCACGACCCCTGCCTTCGGAGGGCAGTACTCTATCCAGCTGAGCTACTGGTGCAAGCGGGCGCCATGATACTCATATGCACTGCGGGCGTCCATGCTGCTGAATCAACAGCGCTTTTTCAAAGCGTAACCTGCATTTGCTACGTTGATCAGAAAAAAGCAGCAAATACAGCGTTTTCGTTCTTTTTTTCGAACAGCCTATTGTCCTTTACCCCCTTTGATCCTAGGATTCGTTTGAGATTTCAAACGCTCTTGTCTGGGTGCTGAACCGCGCGAGTCCAATCCGTGCGCTATTTATGTGCTTCAGCCCGGTGAATGATTTCCCTGACGGCAGCCTTTTGAGGCGCCTTTCTACAATCATAATTTGCTCCGCGCCTGTCGCGGTGCTGTTAAGGAAAGCCGACATGCAGCTTAAAGACACCCAGTTGTTCCGCCAGCAAGCCTTTATCGATGGCGCTTGGGTCGATGCGGACAATGGTCAGACGATCAAGGTCAACAACCCGGCAACGGGCGAAATTTTGGGCACCGTGCCGAAAATGGGCGCTGCCGAAACCCGCCGTGCGATCGAAGCCGCTGACAAAGCGCTGCCGGCCTGGCGTGCACTGACCGCCAAGGACCGTGCGAACAAGCTGCGTCGCTGGTTCGAACTGATCATCGAGAACCAGGATGACCTGGCTCGCCTGATGACCATGGAGCAGGGCAAGCCATTGGCCGAAGCCAAGGGTGAAATCGTTTACGCTGCTTCCTTTATCGAGTGGTTCGCCGAAGAGGCCAAGCGCGTCTACGGTGACGTGATTCCTGGTCACCAGCCGGACAAACGCCTGATCGTGATCAAGCAGCCAATCGGCGTGACCGCTGCCATCACCCCGTGGAACTTCCCGGCCGCGATGATCACCCGTAAAGCCGGCCCGGCCCTGGCCGCCGGTTGCACCATGGTGCTCAAGCCTGCGTCGCAAACTCCGTTCTCGGCCTTCGCCCTGGCTGAACTGGCTCAGCGTGCCGGCATCCCTGCCGGTGTGTTCAGCGTGGTGTCCGGCAGCGCCGGTGACATCGGCAGCGAGCTGACCAGCAACCCGATCGTGCGTAAATTGTCCTTCACCGGTTCGACCGAAATCGGTCGTCAGCTGATGGCAGAATGCGCCAAGGACATTAAGAAAGTGTCCCTGGAACTGGGCGGTAACGCGCCGTTCATCGTGTTCGACGACGCGGACCTGGATAAGGCCGTCGAAGGCGCGATCATTTCCAAATACCGCAACAACGGCCAGACCTGCGTCTGCGCCAACCGTCTGTACATTCAGGATTCGGTCTACGACGCGTTCGCCGAGAAGCTGAAAGTGGCTGTGGCCAAGCTCAAGATCGGCAACGGTCTGGAAGACGGCACTACCACTGGCCCGCTGATCGACGAAAAAGCTGTGGCCAAGGTTCAAGAGCACATCGCTGACGCCGTTGCCAAAGGCGCCACCGTGCTGTCCGGCGGCAAGTCGATCGAAGGCAACTTCTTCGAGCCGACCATCCTGACCAACGTGCCGAACAACGCTGCGGTGGCCAAGGAAGAAACCTTCGGTCCATTGGCGCCACTGTTCCGCTTCAAAGACGAAGCCGAAGTGATCGCGATGTCCAACGACACCGAGTTCGGTCTGGCCTCGTACTTCTATGCGCGTGACCTGGGCCGTGTGTTCCGTGTGGCTGAAGCCCTGGAATATGGCATGGTCGGCGTCAACACCGGGCTGATCTCCAACGAAGTCGCGCCGTTCGGCGGCATCAAGGCGTCGGGCCTGGGCCGTGAAGGCTCCAAGTACGGCATCGAAGATTACCTGGAAATCAAATACCTCTGCCTGGGCATCTGAGTCCGGCAAGAGATTGCTTCAAGCGGAAAGGGCACGAGAGCGCTGACCCTTTCTGCGTTTCAAATGGAATTTTCTCTGTGGCCGGGAACGCTGTGGCAGTCGATCATCGCATGCTGCCATCGTTGTCTCCCCGCTGCGTTTTCCTTGAACCACGCCGCCCGATGAGCGGTGAATGAGGACTTTATGAGCAAGACTAACGCATCCCTGATGAAACGCCGCGAAGCCGCTGTACCACGCGGTGTTGGCCAGATTCACCCGATCTTCGCCGAGTCCGCGAAGAACGCTACCGTGACCGACGTTGAAGGTCGCGAGTTCATCGACTTCGCCGGCGGTATCGCCGTGCTGAACACCGGCCACGTGCACCCGAAAATCATCGCCGCCGTGACCGAGCAACTGAACAAGCTGACCCACACCTGCTTCCAGGTTCTGGCCTACGAGCCGTACGTGGAAGTGTGCGAGAAAATCAACGCCAAGGTGCCAGGCGATTTCGAAAAGAAAACCCTGCTGGTCACCACCGGTTCCGAAGCCGTAGAAAACGCCGTGAAAATCGCTCGTGCCGCCACTGGCCGTGCCGGCGTGATCGCGTTCACCGGCGCTTACCACGGTCGCACCATGATGACCCTGGGCCTGACCGGTAAAGTCGTGCCTTACTCGGCCGGCATGGGCCTGATGCCAGGCGGCGTGTTCCGCGCGCTGTACCCGAACGAACTGCACGGTGTGAGCATCGACGATTCGATCGCCAGCATCGAGCGCATCTTCAAGAATGACGCCGAGCCGCGTGACATCGCTGCCATCATCATCGAGCCAGTTCAGGGCGAAGGTGGTTTCTACGTCGCTCCGAAAGAGTTCATGAAGCGTCTGCGCGCACTGTGCGACCAGCACGGCATCCTGTTGATCGCTGATGAAGTACAAACCGGCGCTGGCCGTACCGGCACTTTCTTCGCCATGGAACAGATGGGCGTTGCTGCCGACCTGACCACCTTCGCCAAATCCATCGCTGGCGGCTTCCCTCTGGCCGGTGTGTGCGGCAAGGCCGAATACATGGACGCCATTGCTCCAGGCGGCTTGGGCGGCACCTATGCCGGTAGCCCGATCGCTTGCGCCGCGGCCCTGGCCGTGATGGAAGTGTTCGAAGAAGAGCACCTGCTGGACCGCTGCAAGGCAGTCGGCGAGCGTCTGGTCACTGGCCTCAAAGCCATTCAGGCCAAGTACCCGGTAATCGGCGAAGTCCGTGCCCTGGGCGCGATGATCGCGGTCGAGCTGTTCGTTGATGGCGATAGCCACAAGCCGAACGCTCCAGCGGTCGCTGCTGTCGTGGCCAAGGCTCGCGACAAGGGTCTGATCCTGCTGTCCTGCGGCACCTACGGCAACGTCTTGCGCGTCCTGGTACCGCTGACTTCGCCGGACGAGCAACTGGACCAAGGTCTGGCGATCATCGAAGAGTGCTTCTCCGAGCTCTGATTCATTGGTGAGCTGATTGACAAAAAACCCGCTTCGGCGGGTTTTTTTACGCCTCTTGAAACACAACTCCCTGTCTCGAGGCCAGCATTGGGCTAAGGTGCAAGCAGTGCAAATGGAGTGTGCAGATGACCGTTGTAGTTTTACCCGCCGTACCGCGTGTGCTGATTGCCGAAGCAGACCCTTGGTCCCGCGACCTGCTCAAGCAGGTGCTGTTGAATGTGCGCTGTGACGCGCGGCTGGATCTGTGTGCTGATGGTCAACAGGCACTGGAGTTGCTGGCAGAAAATCCTTACGACCTGGTGATCGTCGACTGGGAATTGCCCGGCATCGATGGTTTGAATGTCTTGCGCAGTGTCCGCCAGCGCAAACGCAACCCGCCGCTGCCATTCATTCTGATGAGCAGCCGCAACGACAGCGGCAGCGTGCACGAAGCCTTGCCGCTGGCCCCCAGCGCGTACCTGACTAAACCCCTGGACATGGAAAACCTGACCCACCGTTTGCAGGAGCTGCTGCTGAACGCCGGTGAAGCCGTGTCTTGCGAGGCGCCGTCACTGGTGCCGGGCATGACCTTGTCGGTGTACCTGGAGCACCGTCGTGAACGGGCGGACGGTGCGTCGCTGATGACTGACGTGCAACTGGCGGTCAAACGCAGCCTCAACCCCAACGGCCTCGATTTGACGGTGCTTGAGGAGGAGATTCGCGTCGACCCACAGATCACTGCCGTGCTGATCGCCGCCGCCAACAGTGCGGCCCAACATCTTGGAGTCGCCGTACAAACCCTGTCCCAAGCCCTGCATCGCCTCGGCACCGGACAAAGCATGAACCTGATTCTGGGGTTGACCCTCAAGCGCGCCGCCAGGCTCGACGATCCGCTACTGGCGGACTATGCCGAGCGTTTCTGGAACCTGTCGCTGCACACCGCCGAATACGCGCGAACGCTGGCGCGCTTGCTGGACCTGGATCAAGAGCGCTGTTATTGCGCCGGCATACTGCATCGGCTCGGCGACCTGGCGTTGCTGCGCTGTTTGCAGGAATGGAAACAGGCCGGTGGTGAGCTGGATGAATGGGAGGAGGTTGGCGATGCGTTGGTCGAGTTCAGCGCGGCCTATGGTTCGGCGCTGAGAACCCGCTGGCGTCTGCCGCTGGAGCTGCGAGAGCTGATTGCTGCCGTCTACCTGCTCGGTGGCGGGGTTTACTCCCGCGAGGCGCTGGTGATGAACATGGCAGCGCAATTGGCGCTGCTGACTGAGCAT
The DNA here is from genome assembly GCF_059716195.1 of Pseudomonas sp. LBUM1644. Classification (NCBI taxonomy): domain Bacteria; kingdom Pseudomonadati; phylum Pseudomonadota; class Gammaproteobacteria; order Pseudomonadales; family Pseudomonadaceae; genus Pseudomonas; species Pseudomonas sp. LBUM1644. Next base: position 194,077 of record NZ_CP166812.1, read on the forward strand.
GAGGGCGTCGAGGAACTGGCGAAAAGCCGGACGGCTCGGTTGCTCAAGATCGGTTTGCCGGAGTTGATGCGTTTGCGCAAAAAATAGGCCTGGCGCAAAGCCCTTTGTAGGAGCGAGCTTGCTCGCGATGGTGTGTCAGTCGACACTCATTTGGCTGACACACCATCGCGAGCAAGCTCGCTCCTACAGGGAAACAGTTGTCAGCCAGAGATAATGCGGTTCTTGCCCTGGCGCTTGGCTTCGTACATCGCGGCATCCGCACGGGCAAACAGGTTGTCGATGCTTTCATCATCGGTCGTGAGGCTGGTCAGGCCTTGGCTAACGGTGATGCCGAACGTCTGCTCGTCATGGCTGAAGCTCAGTCGCTGAATTTCCCGTTGCAGGCGCTCGGCCACTTGCATGGCCATGTCCGGGGCACAACCTGGGAACACGGCAGCGAATTCTTCGCCGCCGATCCGCCCGAACACATCCCCTCGACGCAAGGCGGCACGACCACTCTCGGCGATTCGTTGCAGCACGGCATCGCCTTCCTGATGGCCGTAGGTATCGTTGATCACCTTGAAGTCATCAATGTCCAGCAGCAGGAACGCCAGGGGCGTGCCGTTCAGCCGTGCCTGCTCGAACTCGCGATGGGCACATTCGAAAAAGTGTCGGCGGTTACTGCTATCAGTCAGTGCATCGGTGGTGGCCAGGCGTTGCAGCTCGGTTTCCATCTGCTTCTTGTCGGTGATGTCTTCGGCAATACCAACGATGATCACCGGCTGCCCTGGTTCGGCTTGGCGATTGATGAAGCATTTGTCGCTGAGCCAGCGTATTTGGCCGTCAGCGGCGATGATTCGGTATTCGCGGTCCTCAACAGCGCCTTTGTCCAATACGTCGGCCAGACTGCGCTCGGCGTATTCCAGATCGTCGGGGTAAATGCTGTCGCGCCATTGGTTGTAGTCGGACAGTAGCAGGCCTGCTGAACGACCGAAAATCCGCTCATAGGCGGGGCTGACATACAGCACCTGACGGGTTTCCCAGTTGAATGCCCAAAGCACTGCGTTGACGCTCACCAGCAAGGAACTGAACAGTTGCTCGCGTTCAGTCAGCCGCGCTACTTCTCCCTGGGCATGCATCAGCGCCATCAGGGTTTGCGCGGCTTCGGGCCACTGGGGATGGGATGAGTCTTGCAGGTTTTTTGGGACCATCGGCACAAATCTCAAAGGGCGTGCCGCGTATTCGACAGCGGCCACACAAAGCCCGCCTGGATGGCGAAGTGTTTTTGAGATAGGGGATTTGGAGCTTAGTTCCCGCCTTTCTTGGTGAGGGGGCTTGCTCCCGCCAGGCGGTATTGGCGACGCGTTTCTTCAGTTAAAACGCGTCGTCACATTGCGACTGCTGCGCAGTCGAACGGGGGCAAGCCCCCTCGCCACAGAAGCCCCCTCAGCCACAGGGAAGCCCCTCTGCCGGGTCAGACAGCGGCGGGGCGCAGGGAGTAGGTTTTCAGCTGATCGGCGAAGTCGCGCAGGGATTGAATCCCGCTGGCTTCGGCTTCGTGCACCCAATCCTTGATGGCCGCCAGCATGTCGTGACCATTTGAGCTGGTCTTGACCCAGATCTGCTGCAACGCCAAGCGTTTCTCGTAAATTACCTTCAGTGCCTGACTGTGCTCGAGCATGCTTTGGATGCGTGCATGGTGCTTGTCATCCAGCAGGCTGGTTTCTCGCGACAACAGGCGTTTGGCCCGGTGGAACTGGTGACGGACCGAGTGATCGACCTTTTCCAGCTCTTGCTTGACCAGTGGCGCGATCACCAATTTGCGGTACTGGGCCATGATCTGGAAGCGGTTGTTGAGGATGGCCATGGCGGTGTCCATGTCCAGATTGCCTTTGCCCTCAACCCGGTGGGCAATCGGAGCGACCCGCTGAACCTTGGCCAAGCGGAAAAAACTGAAGACCTGGATCCAGGCCCAGCCCAGATCGAACTCCCACTTCTTCACCGACAGTTTTGCCGAATTAGGGTAGGTGTGATGGTTGTTATGCAGTTCTTCGCCGCCGATCAGGATGCCCCAAGGCACCAGATTGGTCGCGGCGTCGCGACATTCGAAGTTGCGGTAGCCGACGGCATGGCCAAGGCCATTGACCACACCGGCAGCCCAGACCGGAATCCACATCATCTGGATGGCCCAGATGGTGATGCCGATGGTGCCGAACAGCAGCAGGTCGATGACGGCCATGATTGCCACGCCCAGCAGCGGGAAACGACTGTAGAGGTTGCGTTCGATCCAGTCTTCGGGGCAGTTCTTGCCGTAGATGCGCAGGGTCTCGGGGTTTTCCGCTTCGGCGCGGTACAGCTCGGCACCTTTGCGCAGAACGGTGGACAAGCCCTTGATGACCGGGCTGTGCGGGTCATCGACGGTTTCGCATTTGGCGTGATGCTTGCGGTGGATAGCGGTCCACTCGCGCGTGTTCTGCGCCGTGGTAAGCCACAACCAGAAGCGAAAGAAATGTTTCAGGCCAGCATTGAGCTCGAGCGAGCGATGGGCTGAATAACGATGCAGATAGACCGTGACGCCGACGATCGTTACGTGGGTCATCAGCAGGGTGACTGCCACCAGTGACCAGGGCGACAAGCCGAGAAAACCTTCGTACCACATAGGCTATAGGGCCCTCGATAAAGAAAAAAACAGCCGTTGCATTATCACTAAGCCCACAGATAAAACCAGTCACCCTTTCAGATAAGAGTGGCTGGATGTGTCTTTAACCTATAATTCCATTCTTTTTGAAGGGACATGGACGGCCGAATGTCTGCCACCTATCGCGATGCCCTGCGTGCAGCGCTGCTCTACTTACTGCTTTCCATCGTCTGGCTGGAGTTTAGTGGTTATTTATTGAACAGTTTCTTCGATAGCTCCGATGAGCGACTGCGATGGCAACTGATCAACGGTTACGTGTGGGTGGTGCTCAGTGCCGGATTGATCTTCCTCGCTCGGGCGCGATTATTCCGTTGCCTGGGGATCGGCGCCAACTTGCGAGAGCGCGACAAAGACCGGGTACATTTGCGGCAAGCGGCAGCGGTATTTGATTGCACGCACGAAGGCGTGTTGGTCACCGACAACCAAGGGTCGATCGTCCATGTGAACCGCGCCTTCATGGCAATCACCGGTTATCAAAGTGACGAGGTGCTGGGCCAGCAGCCCAGTCTGTTCAAGTCCGGTCGTCACGCGGCGGTTTTCTACCAGGCGATGTTCGCGACACTTAACCGCACCGGCGAGTGGAGCGGGGAAATCTGGAACCGTCGCAAAAGCGGCGAAATCTACCCGCAATGGCAAACCATCCGCATCATTCTTGACGACCACGGGCAGCGTAGCCATTACGTGGCGGTGTTTTCCGACATCAGCGCGATCAAGAACTCTGAGCACGAGCTGATGCACCTGGCTCACCACGATCCACTGACGGATCTGCCCAACCGGCTGTTGTTCACCGATCGCGCCGAGCAGGCGCTGGCTTCGGCGCAGATCCACAAGCGCGGCTGTGCGTTGCTGCTGATCGATCTGGATCACTTCAAGATGATTAACGACAGCCTTGGACACACCATCGGCGATCAGTTACTCAAAGCCGTGGCCGAGCGTTTGAAAGCCATGTTCGGGCCGGGGATCACCCTGGCGCGACTCGGGGGTGACGAGTTCGCCGTACTGGCTGAAAGCTGTCCGCAATTGGTGCATGCCGCGGCGCTGGCACAACGGATCATTGATGGCCTCAAAGAGGTATTCCCGATCGACGGGCACCCGCTGTTTATCAATACCAGCATCGGCATCAGCCTGTTTCCAGCCGACGCCTTGAGCGCCGAACAGTTATTGCGCAATGCTGATTCGGCGCTGTTCAAGGCCAAGAGTGCGGGGCGCAATGGCTACGCCCTCTATACCGAAGAGTTGACCGCCCACGCCCAACTTCGGGTCGAAACCGCCTTCGAATTGCGCCGGGCGCTGGAGCAACAAGAGTTGCGGGTGCATTACCAGCCGGTCCACGACCTCAAGACCCGTCGCCTGATCGGCGTCGAGGCGCTGGTGCGCTGGGAGCATCCACAGCGCGGCCTGGTGTCACCGGCAGAGTTCATCCCCATCGCCGAGCGCACCGGATTAATCGCCGAAATCGATGCCTGGGTCATGCATCAGTCGTGTCAACAGATGTGCCAATGGCAGCAGGCCGGGGTGGTGTTGTCGTTTGTCGCGGTGAATGTGTCATCGCGCCTGTTTGCCCGCCGCGAGCTGTATCAGCAGGTGGCGCAGGTGCTGCGTGAAACGGGGCTGGATCCGGCGTTTCTGGAGTTGGAAGTCACCGAAAGCGCGGTCATGGACGACCCGGAAGTGGCGCTGGAACAGATGCATCGACTGCGTGAGTTGGGTGTGCGGCTGGCCATCGATGATTTCGGTACGGGCTATTCCTCTTTGCTGCGACTCAAGCGGTTGCCGGTACAGAAGCTCAAGATCGATCAGGGCTTTGTATCCGGCTTGCCGTGGGATGACGATGACGTGGCGATCGTGCGGGTGATCATTGCATTGGCCCAGAGCATGGGGATGCAGGTGCACGCCGAGGGGATCGAGCAGGTTGAGCAGGCGGGTTTCCTGCTTGAACAGGGGTGTGATTTGGGGCAGGGGTACTGGTTTGGGCGGCCGGTGCCGGCTGAGAGACTGGACTGGATGCGCGCACCGATCATTCGCTGAAAGATCAAGAGATCGCAGCCTTCGGCAGCTCCTACAAGGGAATGCGTGCTTCTGTGGGAGCTGCCGAAGGCTGCGATCTCTTGATCTTGAGCGCCCCAAGCCCTTGCCCCGTTAAATAATGTCTTCTGGTTATATAAACATTCTTAAATAGTCTTTTTAAGAATAACCGCGCTTATCTACTATTGGTCTCACGCCGCAAGCAGTGTCGCCACTGTCAGGCAACCTCTCAGTCGAAGGAGCAGCACCATGAGCGCATCCCTACGTAGCGTTGACGGCCAGGACGAAGCAACCATCTTGCGTGAGATCCAGAGCGCATTGCGCGACCTGCGGTTTGGCGCTGTGGAAATCACCGTGCACAACGCCCAGGTCGTCCAGATCGAACGTAAAGAGAAATTCCGCTTGCAGAACCCGGCGAATAAACCGGGCTGAAGCGAAAAAATAGAAAGATCAAAAGATCGCAGCCTTCGGCAGCTCCTACGCGCCTGTGGGCGCTGCCGAAGGCTGCGATCTTTAAGCAGGCAACCCGATTCCAGATCATAAAAAAAGCCATCACAAACAGAATTCCAGGAGCTTTCACCATGTCGTCGATTCGTCATTTCGCTTTGGCCGCCTTGGCCAGTGCCCTTTTTGCGGGTTCCGCGGTTGCCAAGGATTACGAGCTGCTTAACGTGTCGTACGACCCCACACGTGAGCTGTACCAGGATTACAACGCCGAATTCGTCAACTTCTGGAAGAAAGACCACGCTGGCGACAATGTGAAAATCCAGCAATCCCACGGTGGTTCGGGCAAGCAAGGTCGGGCGGTGATCGACGGTCTGCGCGCCGACGTAGTGACCCTGGCCCTGGCGGGTGACATCGACGAAATCGCCAAACTCGGCAAGACACTGCCAGCCGACTGGCAGACGCGTCTGCCGGATGCGAGCACCCCTTACACCTCGACCATCGTGTTCCTGGTGCGCAAGGGCAACCCTAAAGGCATTAAGGATTGGGGTGACCTGGTCAAGAACGACGTGTCGGTCATCACGCCCAATCCGAAAACCTCCGGCGGCGCCCGCTGGAATTTCCTGGCGGCCTGGGCCTATGGCCTGAAAGCCAACGGTGGCAATGAAGCCAAGGCCAAAGAGTACGTGCAAACCCTGTTCAAACACGTGCCTGTGCTGGACACCGGTGCTCGCGGTTCGACCATCACCTTCGTCAACAACGGTCAGGGTGACGTGTTGCTGGCCTGGGAAAACGAAGCCTTCCTGGCGCTGAAAGAAGATGGCGGCGCCGACAAGTTCGAAATCGTCGTGCCTTCGCTGTCGATCCTTGCCGAGCCACCAGTGGCTGTGGTCGACAAAAACGCCGAGAAAAAGGGCAACGAGCAAATCGCCGAAGCGTACCTCAAGCACCTGTACAGCCCGGCCGGTCAGGAAATCGCGGCGAAAAACTTCTATCGTCCACGTGACAAGGAAGTGGCTGCCAAGTACGCCAAGCAGTTCCCGACACTGGACCTGGTGACCATCGACAAGGACTTCGGCGGCTGGAAAACCGCACAACCGAAATTCTTCAATGACGGTGGCGTGTTCGACCAGATTTACCAAGCGCAGTAATCTGCCATTAGCCACACAACGAGCCTTAAGCTTGGGCGCGTAACATGTGGGAGCGGGCTTGCTCGCGAAGGCGGCGTGTCAGACGACGTAAATGTTGGCTGATAGCCCCTCTTCGCGAGCAAGCCCGCTCCCACATGAATGCGTTTAGCAGATCGAATTTTCAACCAAGGACTTTTATGTCGCGTCGTATCTCCCCCGTCATACCCGGCTTCGGGCTGACGCTGGGCTACACCTTGGTGTACCTCAGCCTGATTGTGCTCATACCACTGGCAGCGATGTTCGTGCATGCCAGCCAGCTCACCTGGGATCAGTTCTACGCCATCGTCACCGCGCCTCGCGTGCTGGCGGCGTTGAAGCTGAGCTTCGGCACCGCGCTGTACGCCGCGATCATCAACGGCATCATCGGCACGCTGCTGGCCTGGGTGCTGGTGCGCTACACCTTTCCGGGGCGCAAGATCATCGATGCGATGATCGACCTGCCGTTCGCCCTGCCCACCGCCGTGGCCGGTATCGCGCTGACCGCGTTGTACACCCCGACCGGGCTGGTGGGTCAGTTTGCAGCGGACCTGGGTTTCAAGATCGCGTACACCCCCCTCGGTATCACCCTCGCGCTGACATTTGTCACGCTTCCATTCGTAGTACGTACGGTACAGCCAGTATTGGCCGATATCCCGCGTGAAGTCGAAGAGGCGGCGGCGTGCCTCGGTGCAAAACCATTGCAGGTTTTTCGCTACATTCTGGTGCCCGCGTTGCTGCCTGCGTGGCTGACCGGATTCGCGTTGGCCTTTGCCCGCGGGGTCGGTGAGTATGGATCGGTAATTTTTATTGCCGGCAACATGCCGATGAAAACCGAGATTCTGCCGCTGCTGATCATGGTCAAACTCGACCAGTACGATTACACCGGTGCCACGTCCATTGGTGTACTGATGCTGGTGGTTTCCTTCGTCCTGTTGCTGCTGATCAACTTGCTGCAGCGGCGCATCGAAACCCCATAAGGAGGCGCGAACAATGTCCCAATCGTCTATTGCAGCTGCCTCCTCGGCCAACGCCGCCCGCCGTGGCAGTGCCACTTCGCGGCGAATTCTGATCAGCCTCGGCTGGCTGATTTTTGCGCTGTTCCTGCTACTGCCGCTGTTTATCGTAGTGTCCCAGGGCCTGAAGCTTGGCCTGGGCGCGTTCTTCACCGCGATCTTTGAACCCGATGCTTTGTCAGCGCTAAAACTCACGGTGATCGCCGTGCTGATTTCGGTGCCGCTGAACGTGGTGTTCGGTGTCAGCGCCGCGTGGTGTGTGAGCAAGTATTCGTTCCGCGGCAAAAGTATGTTGGTGACCTTGATCGACCTGCCGTTTTCGGTCTCGCCGGTCATCGCAGGTCTGGTCTACGTGCTGATGTTCGGCGCCCAGGGCATTTTTGGTCCTTGGCTGCAGGACCATGACATCCAGATCGTCTTCGCCTTGCCCGGCATCGTGCTGGCGACGATTTTCGTCACCGTGCCGTTCGTGGCGCGTGAGCTGATCCCGCTGATGCAAGAGCAGGGCACGCAGGAAGAAGAGGCCGCGAGGTTGCTGGGTGCCAATGGCTGGCAAATGTTCTGGCACGTCACCGTTCCCAATATCAAATGGGGCCTGATCTATGGCGTGGTGCTGTGTACCGCGCGGGCTATGGGTGAGTTCGGTGCAGTGTCGGTGGTTTCCGGGCACATTCGCGGGGTGACCAACACCCTGCCGCTGCACGTCGAGATCCTCTACAACGAATACAACCACGTGGCCGCGTTCGCGGTAGCGAGCCTGTTGCTGATCATGGCGCTCTTCATCCTGCTGCTTAAGCAGTGGAGCGAAAACCGTATTAACCGCCTGCGCGCCAGCGCCGCGGAGGAATAATTCATGTCGATCGAAGTGCGTAACGTCAGCAAGAATTTCAACGCGTTCAAGGCGCTGAACGATATCAGCCTGGACATCCAGAGCGGCGAACTCGTAGCGCTGCTCGGCCCGTCCGGTTGCGGCAAGACCACGCTGCTGCGAATCATCGCCGGCCTGGAAACCCCGGATCAGGGCAACATCGTGTTCCACGGTGAAGACGTTTCCGGGCATGACGTGCGTGATCGCAACGTCGGTTTCGTGTTCCAGCACTATGCGTTGTTCCGCCATATGACGGTGTTCGACAACGTCGCCTTCGGCCTGCGCATGAAACCGAAAAACCAGCGCCCGTCCGAAAGCCAGATCGCCGTGAAAGTCCACGAATTGCTGAACATGGTGCAACTGGATTGGCTGTCGGATCGTTATCCGGAGCAGCTTTCGGGTGGTCAGCGTCAGCGCATCGCATTGGCCCGTGCCTTGGCCGTGGAGCCGAAAGTCTTGCTGCTCGACGAGCCCTTCGGCGCCCTCGATGCCAAGGTCCGCAAGGAACTGCGTCGGTGGCTGGCGCGGCTGCACGAAGACATCAACCTGACCTCGGTGTTCGTGACCCACGACCAGGAAGAGGCGATGGAAGTGGCCGACCGGATCGTGGTGATGAACAAGGGTGTGATCGAGCAGATTGGTTCCCCGGGCGATGTCTACGAAAACCCGGCCAGCGATTTCGTTTATCACTTCCTGGGTGATTCGAACCGTCTGCATTTGGGTGAAGACAACCACGTGCTGTTCCGTCCGCACGAAGTGTCGCTGTCACGGCATGAGCTGGAGGATCACCACGCGGCCGAGGTGCGGGATATCCGTCCGTTGGGCGCGACAACGCGGGTGACGTTGAAAGTCGAAGGCCAGAGCGAACTGATCGAGGCTGAGGTGGTGAAGGATCACGACAGCCTGGTCGGGTTGGCCAAGGGGGAGACGTTGTTCTTCAAGCCGAAGGTTTGGCAGAAACTGGCCAACCTCTAAGATCAAAAGATCGCAGCCTGCGGCAGCTCCTACATGGAATATGCGTTTCCCTGTAGGAGTTGCCGCAGGCTGCGATCTTTTAAAACGGTTTAAGCAGCCGCATTTTTCGGATTGACCCGCACCCCGCCCGCGCGCGCCTCGATCTGCTCTTTCAACTCATGCCGCAACCCGAGAAGAAACGCCAACTCCGCCACCACAAACAACGGCCCGACAATCAGTCCCGTCACATCATCGACGAACGCGGGCTTACGTCCTTCATAGTGATGCCCGACAAACTGGATCGCCCAGCCCACCACAAACATACCGATGCCGCTCGCGAGCCAGACCAGAGTACTTTGCTGCGCGAGAACTTGACCCGCCCAAATGCACAGGCCGAGCAACACGGTCATCAACACCCCGAGGCGCAACTCCAGGCGCAGGTAAAACCACGCTGATGCCAGCGCAACCAGCACTGCCGGCGAAACCCAGCCCCCAGCCCATTGCGGCCGCGATAGCAACACCGCCACCGCCACCACAATCAGCGGAATGCCGATAAAGTGGCTGGCAATATTGCGCGGGTCACGGTGGTAAGCGGCATATTGACTGAGATGGTCAACGAGGCTTTTCATTGTTATTCCTCCTGTAGGGTGGACTGATCATGCCCCGGGTTCACTTTTCGCTCTGTCGGGCAGGCGACAATCTTTAGGAGTTTCCATGGATACGCAGGCCTGGCGTTCGCGCCTGATGACCGGGCAATGGTTCAGTCATCTACCTGTTCCCTTGCAGGATAGTCTGCTGGCAGCGGCTCGCGTTCGGCGCTTGTCGTCCGGGCAATTGCTGTTCAAGCGCGGTGATCCACCGTGCGGGTTGTATGCGGTACTTGAAGGCTCCGTGCGCATCGGTGCGGTCAGCGAGCAAGGCAAGGAAGCGTTGCTGAGTGTGGTGGAACCACCGCACTGGTTCGGCGAAATCTGCCTGTTCGATGGCCAGCCACGCACTCACGATGCCTTCGCTGTGGGCCAGTGCACCTTGTTGCACATTGCGCATAACGGCTTGTTGGCGTTGCTCGACGAGCAGCCGGTGTACTGGCGGCAACTGGCATTGCTGATGAGCCAGAAATTGCGCATGACCTTCATCAATCTTGAACAGCTGAGCCTGATGCCGGCTGCGGCAAGATTGGCGCATCGCTTGCTGATGATCGCCGACGGCTATGGCGAAATCACCCCGCCGCGGCGGGTGTTGCAACTGCCTCAGGAGCAGCTTGCTTCAATGTTGTCGCTGTCGCGTCAGACCACCAATCAGATTCTCAAGGATTTGCAGGGTCAGGGAATTCTCGACCTTAGCTATGGCGAGATCGAGATTCTGGATGCCGAACGGTTGCGGGCGCTGTCGGTGATTTGAAGAAAAAGATCGCAGCCTGCGGCAGCTCCTACATTGGCCAAGTTCGCCGCAATATCGCGGCGGAACATTGATCCCTGTAGGAGCTGCCGCAGGCTGCGATCTTTTATCAATGGGCTTTGCGCGCAAAGGCGCCTAGCCTGTAGGGACGACAATCGAGGTGTGCCATGCGTGTGCTGTTAGTAGAAGACGAACCGGAGACCGCCAAACTCCTGGCCAACGGCCTGAATGAGGCGAGCTATTCAGTCGATGTGGCGCTCAACGGAATGGACGGTCGCCGCTTCATTGAGTCCGGCGATTATGAGCTGATCATCCTCGACGTGATGCTGCCCGGGCTCAACGGTTGGCAGTTGCAGCAGCAAATCCGCAAGCTCGGCGACACGCCCGTACTCTTCCTCACTACCAAGGACGGTATCGAGGATCGGCTGCGTGGGTTGGAATTGCATGAGGATGATTACCTGCTCAAGCCGTTTGCCGTAAGCGAGTTAGTGGCGCGAGTGCGCAAGTTGTTGCGACGTGATCGGGGGCGCTGAGTGTTGGAGTCTGGTCAAAAAATGAGCTGGACTTCATCTATCATCTGCATTAAATACAATGCATAAGTATTTTGAAAATGCACTGTATACGATACGGACTGACTCATGGAAAGCCTCGGCGAATTGATCAAATTGCTACGTAAAGAGCGAAAATTGACTCAAGAGGAACTGGCCAGGCAGTACGGCATGAGCCGTGCCACGATCTCAGGCATAGAGAACAACACCCTCTCTGAAATTGGTCTTCGCAAGGTTGAAGCGATCCTCAATGGCTTTGGATACGAACTCACCGCTGTCCCTCGCAAGTCGACGCGTCCGACGCTGGACACCCTGAAAAAGGTGAACTTCCATGGATGAGCAGCAGGAAAAGGACAGGCTGCATATCAGTGTCTCCGGCACCGCAGCAGGCACTTTTGGTCGTGGGCAATCGCGCATTGATTCAGTGTTTACTTATGCGCAAGAGGCGCTGGAAGTAAACGCCGTTTCGCTGACGATGCCGGCTCGCCTCCAGAGCTACACGTGGGAGCAGGGTGCACCGCCGATTTTTGAAATGAATCTGCCAGAGGGCTCTTTGCGCGATGAGTTGGTTCGTCGTTTTAGCTCTCCCCGCCATTGCTCAACCAGTCTCTTGAGACTTTTTTCAAGATCGTTGCGCTCTCATCCGGTTTGAAGAACGGTGACGCACACCTCAAGAATTTCGGTGTGTTGTACGAACATTGCGACTCTGATGCGCACATCAGACTGGCTCCGGCTTACGACATCGTCACGACTTCGGTCTACATCAAGGCTGACAGCATGGCGTTACTGTTGGGAGGATCGAAAGCATGGCCCAAGTACAAAATGCTGATGCGTTTTGGTCGATCGGCCTGCAACTTGACCGAGGGGCGTTGCAATGAGCTGCTCCAGCAAGTCGCCCATGGAATGGATGTAGCGATGGCGGAAATGGCTGATTACATCAAGACAAACAGCGTTTTTGCCGAGATTGGTGCCGCGATGATCGAGCAGTGGAAAGCGGGTACGGCGCGCAGCCTGGCCAAAAGCTGATCAACGCAACCCATCCCGAAACTGCCCCGGCGTCAGCCCCGTCCAGCGCTTGAACGCGCGGCTGAAGCTGCTGGTGTCGGCAAACCCCAACAAATAACTGATCTCGCTCAACGAACATTGCGGGTCGCGCAAGTGCAGCAGCGCCAGGTTCTGGCGACTTTCATTGAGCAGCGTGTCGAACCGATACCCCTCGTCTGCCAAGTGTCGTTGCAGGCTGCGCAAACTCAGGTGCAGGGCCTTGGCGATGTGTTCGGCGCTGGGTTCGCCTTCCGGCAGTTGCTCTTCAATGGCATCGCGAACCTTGCGCTCCCAGGTCAGCGGCTTGAGCTGCGCCAGCGTGCGTTTGAGCACGGTCTCGTTGTGCTCGGCCAACTCCGGGTTGGCGTCGTCCAGGTGACTGTCGAAGTCCACCAGGGAAAATTCCAGTCGGTCTTCGTCTGCCGAAAAGTGCACCGGAGAGCGAAAGACTTTGTGCCATTGATGCGGGTCTGCCGGTTCCGGGCGACGCAGGTACACCGCCAGCGGAGCGTAGTCCCGGCCCAACCGGTTGCGGCACGTGCGCACGTAAATCGCGGTGAAGGCGTCAATGGCTTCGAAGGCCGGCGCCGGATTGCCTGGCGGGATTTTCAGGCGAAAGCGATAGCGATCCTCGGCGCGGCTTAATTCAAGCTCCAGGGCATCGCTGACCACCTGGTGATAGCGCACGATGCGCTCGAACACTTCCCGCAGACTGCCGCTGGCCACCAGTGCATAACCGAGCGCATGAAATGTGGTCGGGCTGACAAACCGCGAAACGCGCAGGCCAATCGCCGGATCACCGCTGACTTGCACGGCGATTTCCCACAGGCGCGTGGTGCCGGACAACGGGTAACGGGCGTTCGGGTCGTCCATCAATTGCGGGTCGAGCCCTGCCTGGTGACACAGGGCGGTGCTGTCGAGGCCCAGGGCATCAAGTTGCTTGCGCAGGGCGCGGGTCCAGCTGGCGAGGGAGGTCGGTTCAGTCATGCTGATTGGCGCTTCCGGTCAACAGGTTGGCGTTCACGGCTACCGTCCCGGGAGAGTTCTCAGGGCAGGATGCGAACATCAATAACCAGAGGATGGAAGCATGCAAGGTACTTCTGCAAGTCCCCAGCGACTGAATGCAGCTCAGCGATCAGCGCATATTCGCGAAGTGGTGTTGGCCAAGGGCGTCGAACTGCGTCAGAGCTACCCCTTATTGAAGCATCAGGACGCCATCGGCGCCGGCGTTCTGGCCTTCGCATTGGCCGGAATGTTCGGTTCGGCAGCGCTGTACGTCATGGGGCACATGGCGTGGTGGGTGTGTCTGCTGCTCAACGCGTTTTTCGCCTCGTTGACCCACGAACTGGAACACGACCTGATCCACAGCATGTATTTCCGCAAACAGCGGGTGCCGCACAACCTGATGATGGGCCTGGTCTGGCTGGCGCGGCCGAGCACGATCAATCCGTGGATTCGCCGTCATCTGCACCTCAATCATCACAAGGTCTCGGGCAGCGAAACCGACATGGAAGAGCGGGCGATCACCAATGGTGAACCTTGGGGTTTCGCCCGGTTGCTGATGGTTGGCGACAACGTGATGTCCGCCTTCATCCGCATGCTGCGGGCCAAAACCTGGGAGCACAAATTCAGCATCATCAAGCGCACGCTGAAGGTCTATGCGCCATTGGCGCTGGTGCACTGGGGCGCGTGGTATGTGTTTCTCGGTTTCCACGCGGCCAACGGCATCGCACATCTGCTGGGTGCGCCGATCGAATGGTCGGCGACCACGTTGTCGGTGATGCAGGTGATCGATATCGCTGCAGTGGTGATCATCGGGCCGAATGTGTTGCGCACGTTTTGCCTGCATTTTGTCAGCTCCAACATGCACTACTACGGTGATGTGGAACCGGGCAACGTCATGCAGCAGACCCAGGTGCTGAACCCTTGGTGGATGTGGCCGTTGCAGGCGTTCTGCTTCAACTTCGGCAGCAGCCACGGGATCCATCACTTTGTGGTGAAGGAACCGTTTTACATCCGCCAGATGACCGTGCCGGTGGCGCATAAAGTCATGCGGGAGATGGGGGTGCGGTTCAATGATTTCGGCACCTTTGGCCGGGCAAACCGGTTTGTGCGCAAGGAGCAGCAGACAACCGAAACCGTGCGAGCGGCTCAAGCCTAAGTTGTTCCCACGTTGCGTGGGAACAAGGTTTTTGTTGGCAGGGGGATCACAGGAGCGGAGCGTGCTCAGTTACCTGTGATCAACACGCAGGTTTGTGCTTTGCAGCCCTTGGCATTGCTCAATGTGATGAATTTTACAGTGGCATCGGGGGTGGAGGTGGTAATCGTCACGGGGGCATTTTTGTAGTCTTGGGTTTGAAAACGATCATCCGGCAGGACGACGCCCCTCCACTGTCCTTGAAAAACATAGAGGGGATAGGTGGTTTTGTTTTTGATCTCAAGCTCAACCTGCGCCGCGTCCTTGAGTGGGGCCGCGACGAGCGAAAATGATGCTGACAGCAATGCCAGGTAAACCAGCGGCTTGGTCATTGAATTCATAGGTACTCGTCCTGAGTGGGTTGATGTGCAACTGCACTGTCCATGGGTACAACGTGCTGGTGATGTAATGCGCCTATCGCAGCTCATGCAAGGTTGGTGTTGTAAGGGGAAATGTAGGCTTTCCCGATCCTGTCCCTTTCCTGAAATGCCTCTCGACTGAATACGCTGGCTCTCCCCACGCAGCGCCCGGTATGACTTGCGTTGAGCGTAGGTAGCGGGTCTTTATATTCCTTTTTGGTCTACTGATAACTTTAAATATTATTTTATCGAATAAGTGTTTTGATTGATGATCCGCTCTACGCCGCGGTGTAACGCCCGGTGTCGACCGGCGAGTTCATCAAACCGAAACCTTTTTTCGCTAAATGTTGACTGCGAAGCACATCGGTTGCTGTTGCAGTCGTCTCAACCGAATTCATCGATTTCCGGGGCCGTCTCCTTGGCAGGGTGCGGTCCCTTTTTTTTGCCTGCGGAAAACTTCGGTCGTGTGCCCTGTAGGAGCTGCCGAGTGAAACGAGGCTGCGATCTTTTGATTTTGCTTTTTAAAAAACAGGATCAAAAGATCGCAGCCTCGTTTCACTCGGCAGCTCCTACAGGGGTATTCGCATAGTTTTATATTCGATATAGGTCTTAATAAATAGCTTCTTATTCCTTAACGAATATAAATCTCCTCCCTATACTTGCCCGGGTACAGACACGCAGCAGGAGAGCTCCCCATGCGCAACGAATCAATTCGCTACCTGATTGTGCCGGGCTGGCAAGGATCGCCAGAAGATCATTGGCAAAGCCATTGGCAGAACAGTCTGCCGAACAGTGCACGGGTTGAGCAGGCCGACTGGTTGACACCGCGCCGTGAAGATTGGGTCGCCGCATTGGCCGAAGCCATTGCCGCTGACAGCACGCCGGTGATCCTGATTGCCCACAGCCTGGGTTGCATCACCGTAGCTCATTGGGCGGCCACGGCGCCTGTGCAGTTTTTGCGTCAAGTTCGGGGTGCCTTGCTGGTGGCTCCGGCGGACGTCGAGCGTCCAGCCTGCGTGCCGGCGCTACGTAATTTCGCACCCATTCCGACGCATCTGCTGCCATTCCCGAGTCAGGTCGTCAGCTCAGACAATGACAGCGCCGTGAGCGCACCACGCGCGCTGGAGCTGGCACGCAACTGGGGCGCCGAAGCGGGGATCTTGTCGGGGGCGGGGCACATCAACGTGAAGTCCGGTCACCAGCGTTGGGAGCAGGGTTTTGCCTACCTCTATCGCCTGCAAAATCGCATGGAACATCACGCCCTGCGCCGCGCTTGAACCTTTTCTTTTTTTAAAAAACGCCCCCGTCTCCCGGCGGTTTTGGGCGGGAGTCTGCCATGAGTTTTGAAGCCTTCGGTCAGCCACTGCTGACCTTTCCCGACGCAGAAAAAAGTCCCCTGAGCATCCGCGCCAAGGCGCTGGTGTTCGTCGATCCGCGCTCTCGGCAGTTGCGCCAGGAGCTGGAGCAACTGGCCCCGCGCGCAATCTCGGTGTTGATTCGCGGTGAAACCGGTAGCGGCAAAGAATTGCTGGCGCGGCATATCCATCGCGCCAGTGATCGCGGCGGCTTGTTTGTCTCGGTCAATTGCGGCGCGATCAGCCCGACCTACGCCGACGCTGAATTGTTTGGTTATGCCGCCGGCAGCTACAGCGGCTCGGCCAGCAGCCGTGCCGGCTGGTTCGGTTCGGCCAATGGCGGCACGCTGTACCTGGACGAGATCGGCGACTTGCCGTTGCCGATCCAGATCAAGTTGCTGGCGGCGCTGGAAAACCACGAAGTCACTCGCGTCGGCGCGCATCAGCCGAGCCCGGTGGACGTGCGTCTGGTGGCCGCGACCAGCATCGATCTGGCCCAGGCGGTCGCCGCCGGGAAATTCCATGAACGGCTTTATCACTACCTCAGCGAAGGTCAGCTCGAACTGCCGGCCTTGCGTGAGCGGGTGGGCGATATTCTGTCGCTGTCCGAATACTTTCTCGGCATCTACAGCCAACGCCTGGACCTGCCGGTGCCATTGATCAGCGAGGCGGCGCAGCTTGTGCTGGAGCAACACAGCTGGCCGGGCAACACCCGGGAGCTGGAAAACGTTATTCACTTCGCGCTGTTGGTGAGCACCGGCGATGAGATTCTGCCGGAGCATTTGAATCTGCCAGAACTGCCACCATCGTTGGTTCAGATCGAGAACCGGATAAAACAAATCCTTGGCAATGGATCTGTCGCCGATCAAGCCGCGTTGAAAGAAATTTTGAAACAGACCGGTCTCGCGTAGGAGCTGCCGCAGGGTTTGTGCGGTGGTATGAACAAAATGGAATATGAACGTGAATAAAAGATATTGTTCGGGAATAAAAAATCCCGGTATTGTCCGCTTCACGCCAGCGATAGCACTTCGCTGGCACCTCACTATTTAGCCGTCGCCATCGGCGACCGTGATTTCCGATAAGGACACTGCATGAAAAAGGTTCTGTTGTTCACCGCACTGGCGGCTGCCCTGGCTGCGGGCCTGGCCCAGGCTGGCGAGAAACTGGTAGTTGCGGCGACCCCGATTCCACACGCCGAGATTCTGGAACTGATCAAGCCAACCCTCGCCAAAGAAGGCGTGGACCTGGAAATCAAAGTTTTCACCGACTACGTTCAGCCGAACGTGCAGGTTGCTGAAAAGCGTCTGGATGCCAACTACTTCCAGACCAAGCCGTACCTGGACAGCTTCAACAAAGGTAAAGGCACCAACCTGGAAACCGTTATCGGCGTCCACGTTGAACCGTTCGGTGGCTACTCGAGCAAATACAAATCCCTGGCTGAACTGCCAAACGGCGCGACTATCGCTCTGCCGAACGAAGGCAGTAACAGCGGCCGTGCCCTGATCCTGCTGCAGAAGGCTGGCTTGATCGAACTGAAAGACCCGAAAAACGCTTTGGCAACGCCGAAAGACATCGCCAAGAACCCGCACAACTTCAAGTTCAAGGAACTGGAATCGGCCATGCTGCCGCGTGTCCTGAAGGAAGTTGACCTGGACTTGATCAACACCAACTACGCGCTGGAAGCGGGCTTGAACCCGGCTAAAGACGCGCTGGTGATCGAAGGCGCCGATTCGCCTTACGTGAACTTCCTGGTGGCTCGTCCGGACAACAAGAACAGCGATGCCATCCAGAAACTGGCCAAGGCCTTGACCAGTCCTGAAGTGAAAGCCTTCATCGAGAAGAAGTACAGCGGCGCAGTTCTGCCGGCGTTCTGATTCGCCAGGTAAACCCCTTCAAGGTTTCAAGCGCCGACGGCTTTCGATAGCGTCGGCGTTTTTTTGTGTCAGAAGATCAAGAGATCGCAGCCTGCGGCAGCGCCTACAGGGGAACGCATGCACCCTGTAGGCGCTGCCGCAGGCTGCGATCTTTTTGCTGTTTACGGTTCAGGCCACCCTGGCCTTCAACGCCCTGCGCAATGCAATCAACAATTTCAAGATGTCCTGCGGATTCATCCGTTGCGGCACTTTTACGTCAGCCATGTTCGCTTCCTTGTGAGGGTTCGGCCGGGGAGTCTGGCCAAAAGCTGTGCGTCCTTGGAGGGGCATTCTGAAAAAAAGATCCTTCCTACAGCGAAAAGGAAAATAGCCGTCTTCCGCCGCCTCGGCAAATCCGAAGGATAGTTTTTTGCGTGATATCAATATGCTTTAACGGTATTTAAATTCTTTTTTTTATACCTTTAAAGTCTGTGTCTGCCGGGCAGTTATCCACTGCCCATGGACCTGCACCACCGTCGCCTACCCCGCGACGTCCAGGATGTTCAATGAATTTCGATTACGCTTTTATCCTCAGCACCTTGCCGGCGTTTCTCAAGGCCGTGGGCGTGACGCTGCAGGTTGGCTTTATCGCCATCGGCACCTCTTTGCTGGTGGCGCTGATCAACGCGACGATTCTGGTGTTCCGCACGCCTTACTTGCAGCGCCTGGTCGGGCTCTATGTCGAGCTGGCGCGCAACACACCGCTGTTGATTCAGCTGTTTTTCGTTTACTTCGCATTGCCGGCGCTGGGCGTCAAGGTCTCGGGTTTCGCGGCGGCGATCATCACCATGACCTTCCTCGGCGGCGCCTACCTCACCGAAGTGTTGCGTGCCGGCGTCGACGCGGTGCCTCAGGCGCAACTGGAGTCCGGCCGCTCCATCGGTTTGTCCCACGGGCAATTGCTGCGCTACGTAATCCTGCCGCAAGCCGGCATCCTCAGCCTGCCGTCGCTGTTCGCCAATTTCATTTTCCTGCTCAAGGAAACCACCGTGGTCTCGGCGGTGGCGGTGCCGGAGATTCTCTACACCACCAAAAGCTACATCGCGCTCTACTACAAAACCTACGAAATGCTCGCCGTGCTGACGCTGATTTGCGTGCTGCTGTTTTTGCCGCTGTCGCTGCTGCTCAGCCGTCTGGAAAGGAGGCTCCAGCATGGCCAGTTCGGGTCTTGAATTACTGTGGGTGTCGTTGCCGCAACTGGGCAAGGGCGCGGCGCAAACCCTGTCCATTTCTTTCCTGAGTATCGCCATCAGTACTATGGGCGGCGTGCTTTACGGCGTCCTGCGTACGCTGAACCGGAAATGGCTGAACGCGATTTTGCGGGTGTATCTGGAACTGTTCCGGGCGATTCCGGTGTTGGTCTGGTTGTATTTGCTGTTCTTCGGTCTGCCGATCTTCTTCGGCCTGAGCATTCCGAGTTTCTGGTGCGCGGTGCTGGTGTTGTCGCTGTGGGGCGCCAGCGAGGTCGGCGAAGTGGTGCGCGGCGCGTTGCATTCGTTGCCGCGCGGACAGCGTGAGGCGGGCTTGTCGATTGGCCTGAACGACCCGCAACTCTACGGCTACGTGCTGTTGCCCCAGGCGCTGAAACGCATGACCCCGCCGACCATCAACGTCTACACGCGGATCATCAAGACCAGCTCCCTGGCGGTACTGATCGGTGTGGTGGACGTGATCAAGGTCGGCCAGCAAATCATTGAGCGCACGTACGAATCGGTGCTGATCTACGGCGCGCTGTTCCTGTTTTTCTTTTTTATTTGCTATCCGCTTTCAGCCGCCTCGCGCGTGCTGGAGCGACGCTGGACGCAAGCATGAGCGCATTGATCGAGTTCAAGGGTTTCAACAAGTTCTTCGGCGAGCAGCAAGTGCTCGACGGCATCGACCTGCAGGTGAAGTCGGGCGAAGTGATCGTCATCCTCGGCCCCAGCGGTTGTGGCAAGAGTACCTTGCTGCGTTGCCTCAACGGCCTGGAAGTCGCCCACAGCGGTAGCTTGAATTTTGCCGGCCGTGAGCTGCTGGACAAGGGCACCGACTGGCGTGAAGTGCGTCAGCAGATCGGCATGGTGTTCCAGAGTTATCACTTGTTCCCTCACATGAGCGTGCTCGACAACGTGCTGCTTGGCCCACTCAAAGTGCAGAAGCGCGAACGCAGCGAGGCCCGCGCCCAGGCCGAGGCCTTGCTTGAGCGCGTGGGCCTTTTGGACAAGCGCGACGCCTTTCCGCGCCAGCTCTCCGGTGGTCAGCAGCAACGCATCGCCATCATCCGCTCGCTGTGCATGAACCCCAAAGTCATGCTCTTCGACGAAGTGACCGCCGCCCTTGATCCAGAGATGGTCAAGGAGGTGTTGGAAGTGATTCAAGGCCTGGCCCGCGAGGGCATGACCCTGTTGATCGTCACCCACGAAATGGCGTTTGCCCGCGCCGTGGCTGACCGCATTGTGTTCATGGATGCCGGGCGAATCCTCGAACAGAACCCCCCCGAGATTTTCTTTACGAACCCGCAAACCGCACGAGCGCAGCAGTTCCTGGAGAAGTTCTCCTACGTCGCCGCACTACCCAAAACGACTCAAACAAAGGAACTGGAACTGCTATGAAAACTGCCAAGGCTTCACTCTTGCTACTGCCGTTGCTCGGCCTCGCATTGCTCGCTGGCTGCAATAAAGCTGAAGAACCGACCAAGCCAGTAGCCTCCAACGCCGGCTATCTGGAAAAAATCAAAGCCCGGGACAAGCTGATCGTCGGCGTCTTCACTGACAAGCCGCCGTTCGGTTTTGTGAATGAGGCCGGGCGCTACGTCGGTTTTGATACCGATATCGGCCGGCAATTTGCCAAGGACCTGCTGGGCGATGAAAACAAGGTCGAATTTGTTGCGGTGGAACCGGCGAGCCGGATTCCGTTCCTGCAAAGCGACAAGGTCGACCTGATCCTGGCCAACATGACCGTCACCCCGGAGCGTAAGGAAGCGGTGGAATTCACCAACCCTAACCTCAAAGTCGCGGTCCAGGCGCTGGTGCCAGAGGCCAGCGGCGTGAAAAAACTGAACGACCTGGCGACCCGCACGACCATCGTCACCACCGGCACCACGGCGGACATCTGGCTGACCAAGAACCACCCGGACTGGAAACTGCTGAAGTTCGAGAAAAACTCCGAGTCCTTGCAAGCCTTGGCCAATGGTCGCGGTGATGCGTATGCCCAAGACAATCTGGTGCTGTTCAGCTGGGCCAAGCAGAACCCGGGCTATCGCGTGCTGGCCCAGACGTTGGGTGCCGAAGCACCGATTGCGCCTGCGGTGAAGAAGGGCAATATCGAGCTGCGTGATTGGGTGAATGCCGAGTTGGCGAAGCTGGGTGAGGAGAAGTATTTGCTCAAGCTGTACGACCAATATGTGCGTAAGGAATTGAGCGATGACACCAAGCCTGAGAGCGTGATTGTCGAGGGTGGGAAGTGGCAGGGGTGATGGCCCCGAGATCTGAGTGACCGCTGAAAGATCGCAGCCTTCGGCAGCTCCTACAGGGAGCGCGTACACCTGTAGGAGCTGCCGAAGGCTGCGATCTTTTCGGCTTTTCACATTAGTCCGGCCAATACCACGCCGGCTCATCCAGTATCCGCTGCCCGACAATCCCAGTCTGGCCAAGCGTCTTTTCCAGCACAATGCAATTGCACTCCGGATCTTCCTGCAACGCCGAGATCAACCGCCGAGCATGGGACACCACCCACACCTGACACTGCCCGGACGCCCGGATGATCAACCGCGCCAACGCCGGTAGCAGGTCCGGATGCAGACTGGTTTCCGGCTCGTTCAATACCATCAGTGTCGGTGGCCGAGGCGTCAGCAGCGCTGCCACCAACAGCAAATAACGCAACGTCCCATCTGACAACTCAGCCGCTGACAATGGCCGCAACAAACCTTCCTGATAAAACTCGATGGCAAAGCGGCCGCCGGGCAGCGATTCGATGTGCAGTCTCGCGCCGGGGAAGGCGTCGCTGATGGCCGCCCGCAGCGCCTCGGGGTCGCCGATTTCGATGATGGTCTGCAAGGCTGCCGCCAGGTCGCGACCGTCGTGGTGCAGCACTGGCGTGCGGGTGCCGAGCTGCGGTTGGCGCACGGGGGCATCGGCGTCGCTGCGAAAGTGATCGTAGAAACGCCAGCGACGGATGAACTCGCGCATCTCCAGAACCTCCGGCGAAGTACGCAAGCTGCCGACCTGATCGAACAGGCTGTCAAAATTCGGCGTGTGCTGGGCCAGCACGTCCCAACTGCGGTTGGCCCGGGCGCGGATCATCGGCCCGTCGCGGTCCACCAGCAGGCTCGCCGAACGATAGAACGGCCCGGCCCAGACACATTCGCGCTTGATTTGCGGGTCAAGGCTGAAACGAGACGGAATGGGTGAACTGTGCTCGGGTAGCATGAAGTGGCCGTTGGAATCGGGCAGCCCGAGGCTGATCGAGTAACCGAAGTCCTCACCGGCAAATCCCAGGCGCAAGCGTTTTGCACCGTGTCGAACCGTCGCCTCGATTGGCACTTCACCATTGCGCATGCGTCGGGTGATGTTTTCCGGCCCGGCCCAGAAGGTCGAGTCCAGCCCGCCTTCACGGGCCAGTGCATTCACCACGCCACCCTGAGCGGTTTCCGCCAACAGGCGCAGCGCACGGTAGAGGTTGGATTTACCGCTGCCGTTAGGACCGGTGATCAGGTTCAACCGGCCCAGCGGAATCACCAATTTGTTGATCGAGCGGTAGTTGGCCACCGCGAGGGTTTTGAGCATTTATGAATCTCTGTGGTCGCGAATGGTAGCCGCGCCGACGAATTTACATTGTAGGAGCTGCCGAAGGCTGCGATCTTTTGACTTTGCTTTCAAGATCAAAAGATCGCAGCCTCGTTTCACTCGGCAGCTCCTACAGGGGAATGTTGATCCGTGTGGGCGCAGGTGGAACCCTGTTCTACGCTCACAGTCGTATCGCCATTGGCACGTCCGTACAACGCAAAGGAGTCTGCATGGCTGGTCCCGGATTGAAAACAGTGCTCGGCCTGAGCCTCTTGGCTTTGCTGAGCGGCTGCGGCGATAAACCTCAGGTTGAAAAGGACCGCCCACGCGTCTTTGTGCAAGTGGTCAAGGCGGTCGATTACGCGGCGTCCGTGACACTCACGGGCGATGTTCAGGCGCGCGTCCAGACTGAGTTGTCGTTTCGGGTTGGCGGCAAGATCATCCAGCGCACGGTCGATGTCGGTGATCGGGTTTCGGCCAAACAGGTGCTCGCCAAACTCGATCCGAAAGACCTGCAAACCAGCGTCGACTCGGCCCAGGCACAGGTCGTCGCCGAACAGGCGCGGGTCAAGCAGACCGCCGCCGCCTTCGTTCGCCAGCAAAAACTCCTGCCAAAGGGCTACACCAGTCAAAGCGAATACGACTCGGCCCAGGCCGCATTGCGCAGCAGTCAAAGCGCGCTGACGGCCGCCCAGGCGCAACTGGCCAATGCGCGTGAACAACTGAGTTACACCTCGCTGATCGCCGATGCGCCTGGGGTCATCACCGCGCGCCAGGCCGAAGTCGGCCAGGTAGTGCAGGCCACCGTGCCGATTTTCAGCCTGGCCCGGGACGGTGAGCGCGATGCCGTGTTCAACGTCTACGAATCGCTACTGGCCGAGGCGCCGGAGGATAAAACGATCGTGGTCAGCCTGCTGGACAACCCGGCGATTAAAACCACCGGCACCGTTCGGGAAATCACCCCGGCGGTGTCCGCGCAGACCGGAACCGTGCAGGTCAAAGTCACCCTCAACGGTTTGCCCGAAGGCATGCAATTGGGCTCGGTAGTGAGCGCCACGGCCAAGACCCCGGGCAAGTCCGCGGTGGAATTGCCCTGGTCCGCACTCACCAAAAATATCGACGAACCCGCCGTGTGGCTGGTGGACGGTGAGGGCAAGGCGCAGTTGCACTCGGTCACCGTCGGCCGTTACCTGACCGGTAAAGTCATCATCAGCGCCGGACTAAACGGTGGCGAAAAAGTCATCATCGCTGGCGGCCAATTGCTGCACCCCGGCGTTCTGGTGGAAATTGCCGAAAACACCTACAAGGATTTGGCCGTGGGAGCGCAGCCATGAAGCGTCTGATGCTGGTGTTCGCCGGTGTGATGCTGGTGGCTTGCTCGAAAAAAGAACCACCGCCGGAGCCCGTACGCCCGGTGCTGTCGATCAAGGTGCAGGCGCTGGACGAAGAAAACCTCGGTCGTTTCGCCGGCAGCATCCAGGCCCGCTATGAAAGCAATGTCGGGTTCAGGGTGCCGGGCCGCATTGCCAGCCGCGCCGTCGATGTCGGTGCCGAAGTCGATAAAGGGGCCTTGCTCGCCACACTGGATCCCACCGATCAGCAGAACCAGTTGCGTTCCGCCCAAGGGGATCTGGCAAACATCCAGGCGCAATTCATCAATGCCCAGGCCAACGCACGACGTCAGCAGGAATTGTTCGATCGCGGGGTGGGCGCCCAAGCCCAACTCGATATTGCCCAGACCGACCTTAAAACGACCCAGGCTTCCCTCGACCAGGCCCGGGCAGCGGTCGACCAGGCCAAGGACCAGCTCAATTACGTCGAGTTGCGCGCTGACCACAAAGCCGTGGTCACGGCGTGGAATGCCGAAGCCGGGCAAGTGGTTACCGCCGGCCAGCAAGTGGTGACCCTGGCGCAGCCGGACATCAAGGAGGCGGTGATCGACTTGCCAGACACGCTGGTCGACCAATTGCCCGCGGACGTGGTGTTTCAGGTCGCCGCACAACTGGACCCGACCATCAACACCACGGCCATCATCCGCGAAATCGAACCCCAGGCCCAAAGCGCGACCCGCACGCGTCGCGCACGCCTGACCCTGGCCGAGACGCCGCCGGGCTTTCGCTTGGGCACGGCGATCAGCGTGACCCTCAGCTCGGCAATAAAACCGCGTATCGAACTGCCCGTCACCGCGCTGCAAGAGGTCGACGGCAAAACCCGCATCTGGGTCATCGACCCGCAGAACCAAACCGTTTCCCCGCGAGACGTCAGCCTGATCAGCCGCACCGACTCAACGGTGGTGCTGGCCGACGGCGTGAAGTCCGGTGAGCGTGTGGTCAGTGCCGGTGTCAACAGCCTCAAGCCGGGGCAGAAAGTCAAAGTCGATGAGGACAGCCCACAATGAAAGGGAGTTTCAACCTATCCGAATGGGCCCTCAAACATCAGTCGTTCGTCTGGTATTTGATGTTCGTCGCGCTGCTGATGGGCGTGTTCTCGTACATGAACCTGGGTCGCGAGGAAGACCCCTCGTTCACCATCAAGACCATGGTCATCCAGACCCGCTGGCCCGGCGCGACGCAGGAAGAAACCCTCAAGCAGGTCACTGATCGCATCGAGAAAAAACTCGAAGAACTCGACTCTCTCGACTACGTGAAAAGCTACACACGCCCCGGCGAGTCCACGGTGTTCGTGTACCTGCGCGACACCACCAGTGCCAAGGACATCCCGGAAATCTGGTATCAGGTGCGCAAGAAGATCAACGACATTCGCGGTGACTTCCCCAAAGGCTTGCAAGGGCCGGGGTTCAACGATGAGTTCGGTGATGTGTTCGGTTCGGTGTACGCCTTTACCGCTGACGGCTTGTCGATGCGCCAGTTGCGTGACTACGTGGAACAGGTGCGCGCCGAAATTCGCGACGTCCCCGGGCTTGGCAAGGTCGAGATGGTGGGCGAGCAGGATGAAGTCCTCTACCTGAATTTTTCGACCCGTAAACTGGCGGCACTGGGCATCGATCAGCGCCAAGTGGTGCAGAGCCTGCAATCGCAGAACGCCGTGACCCCGGCCGGGGTCATCGAAGCCGGTCCCGAGCGAATTTCCGTGCGTACATCGGGGCAGTTTGCGTCCGAGAAAGACCTGGCCAACGTCAACCTGCGGCTCAATGATCGCTTCTATCGCCTGGCCGACATCGCCGACATCAGCCGTGGCTATGTCGATCCGGCAACGCCTGAGTTTCGTTTCAACGGCCACCCGGCGATTGGCCTGGCCATTGCCATGCAGAAGGGCGGCAACATCCAGGCGTTCGGCAAGGCGCTGCACCAGCGCATGACCGACCTGACCGCCGACTTGCCGGTGGGCGTCGGCGTACACAACGTCTCCGACCAGGCCGAAGTGGTGGAAGAGGCGGTCGGCGGCTTCACTAGCGCGCTGTTCGAGGCGGTAGTGATCGTGCTGATCGTCAGCTTCATCAGCCTCGGCGTGCGCGCCGGCCTGGTGGTGGCGTGCTCGATTCCGCTGGTGCTGGCGATGGTATTTGTCTTCATGGAATACAGCGGCATCACCATGCAGCGGATTTCCCTGGGCGCATTGATCATCGCCCTCGGCCTGTTGGTCGACGACGCGATGATCACGGTCGAGATGATGGTCACGCGCCTGGAGATGGGCGAAACCAAGGAGCAGGCGGCGACATTCGCCTATACCTCGACCGCGTTCCCGATGCTGACCGGGACCCTGGTGACGGTCGCCGGTTTTGTGCCCATCGGCCTGAACGCCAGTTCGGCCGGCGAGTACACCTTCACCCTGTTTGCGGTCATTGCGGTGGCGATGATCGTGTCGTGGATTGTCGCGGTACTGTTCGCCCCGGTAATCGGCGTGCACATTCTCAGCGCCAATGTGAAACCGCACTCGGCTGAACCGGGTCGCATCGGTCGGGCATTCAACGGCGGGATGCTGTGGGCCATGCGCAATCGCTGGTGGGCCATCGGCATCACGATCGCGTTGTTCGTGGCGTCGGTGTTTTCCATGCAGTTCGTGCAGAACCAGTTTTTCCCGTCTTCGGACCGTCCGGAAATTCTCGTCGACCTGAACCTGCCACAAAACGCGTCGATTGCCGAGACGCGCAAGGCGGTGGACAAGCTCGAAGCGACGTTCAAGGACGACCCGGACATCGTGCGCTGGAGCACTTACATCGGCGAAGGTGCGATCCGTTTCTACCTGCCACTCGACCAGCAACTGCAGAACCCGTACTACGCGCAGTTGATCATCGTGAGCAAGGGCCTGGAGTCGCGCACGGCCCTGAGCCAGCGCTTGCGTGAGCGGCTGCGTAAAGACTTCGTCGGTATTGGCAGCTACGTCCAGGCACTGGAAATGGGCCCGCCGGTGGGCCGGCCGATTCAGTACCGGGTCAGCGGCAAGGACATCGATCAGGTGCGCAAGCACGCGATCGCGCTGGCCACCGAACTGGATAAAAACCCGCACATCGGCGAGATCATCTACGACTGGAACGAGCCGGGCAAAGTGCTGCGTATCGACATCGCTCAGGACAAGGCCCGGCAATTAGGCCTGTCATCGGAGGACGTGGCGAACCTGATGAACAGCATCGTCGTCGGCTCGCCGGTGACGCAGGTCGATGACGATATCTATTTGATCAACGTCGTCGGCCGCGCTGAAGACGCGGAACGTGGCACGCCTGAAACCTTGCAGAACCTGCAAATCGTTACGCCCGGCGGCACCTCGATTCCACTATTGGCCTTCGCCACGGTGCGCTATGAACTTGAGCAACCGCTGGTCTGGCGTCGTGACCGCAAGCCGACGATCACCATCAAGGCCGCCGTGCGTGACGAGATCCAGCCGACTGACCTGGTGAAACAGCTCAAGCCGGACATCGAAAAATTCGCCGCCAGTTTGCCGGTCGGCTACAAGGTCGCCACCGGTGGCACCGTGGAGGAAAGCGGCAAGGCTCAAGGGCCGATTGCCAAGGTCGTGCCGTTGATGCTGTTTTTGATGGCGACCTTCCTGATGATTCAGTTGCACAGCGTACAGAAACTGTTCCTGGTCGCCAGTGTCGCGCCGCTCGGGCTGATCGGCGTGGTGCTGGCGCTGATCCCGACGGGCACGCCGATGGGCTTTGTCGCGATCCTGGGGATTCTGGCGCTGATCGGCATCATCATCCGTAACTCGGTGATTCTGGTTACCCAGATCGACGCGTTGGAGAAAGAGGGAGTTGCACCGTGGGATGCCGTGGCGCAGGCCACGGAGCATCGTCGCCGACCGATTCTGCTGACGGCGGCGGCGGCGAGCCTGGGGATGATCCCGATTGCCCGGGAAGTGTTCTGGGGGCCGATGGCCTACGCGATGATTGGCGGGATCATTATTGCGACGTTGTTGACGCTGCTGTTTTTGCCGGCGCTGTATGTCGCCTGGTACAAGATTCGCGAGCCGAAGAAAGAAGCTTAAAGGCAAAAGATCGCAGCCTGCGGCAGCTCCTACAGGGTATCCGCCATCCCTATGTAGGAGCTGCCGCAGGCTGCGATCTTTTGATCTTCGTCTTAGGCGACGCGGCGCCAAACACTCGCCAACCAAGGCTGTTGCTCCCGCGGCAGCCCCGCTGGCCGGTAGTAATGCTCCAACTCCACAAATCCCGCTTCGGTCATCAGATCCTGCCATGCCTTCAAATCGTGATAAGCCCCATACCGCGGCCCGTTCCACCCTTCCTGATTCTCGCCACGGGGGTTGGAACTGAACAACACGCCTCCCGGTTTCAAAGCACCGTGCAATTCCTTCAACACACGCGGCAACTCCTGACGAGGAATGTGAAACAGCACCGCATTGGCAAAAATTCCGTCGAAGCGCTCGGCGGGTAGATCGAGTTTCAAAAAGTCTTGCTGCCAGACCTCGCAACCACTGTCCTCGCGCGCCATCTGTGCAAACTTCGCTGACCCGTCGAGGCCGACGGCGGTGTGCCCCATACGGGTGAACGTCTGCAAATCGCGTCCGGGGCCGCAGCCAAAGTCGAGAATGCTAAACGGTGCCTCACCCTGAATGTGCCGCAGCAGTGCGTCGATATTCTGGCTGACATCATGATCGCGAGTCCCTTCGCGAAAACCTTCGGCCACCGAGTTGTAATGGCCCAGGGTGGTGGAGGTGATTTGCTCGAGGTCGGAGGGAGTCTGTTTCATGGTCGGGCTGCGCAGGCAAAAGAAAGACTATAAGCGCTTTCGCGCTTTAAAAGATCGCAGCCTGCGGCAGCTCCTACAGGGGCCATGCCCGCCGCGAGTTCCGCGCCAACGCCAAACCCTGTAGGAGCTGCCGCAGGCTGCGATTTTTGGTCTGCTCTTAACGCTTATTCAACCCACGAGCCAACCGGTCCCCACCCAGCTGAATCACCGCCACCAACACCACCAACAACACAATCACCGTCAACATGATCTGGCTATCAAACCGCTGATACCCATACCGATAAGCAATGTCCCCCAACCCACCGGCACCAATCGCGCCAGCCATGGCCGAGGAGTTGATCATGGTCACCAGTGTGATGGTGAACCCCCCAACAATTCCCGGCAGCGCTTCAGGCAGCAATACATGCCAGACGATGTGCCAGCGCCGGCACCCCATCGCTTGCGCGGCTTCGATCAACCCATGATCAACCTCGCGCAAACTGACTTCGGCGATACGCGCAAAGAACGGCGTGGCCGCAATAGTCAGCGGCACCACAGCGGCCCAGACGCCATACGTGGTGCCGACGATCAACCGGGTGAAGGGAATCAACGCCACCATCAAAATCAGAAACGGGATCGAGCGGAACAGGTTCACGAACGCGCCCAATGCTCGGTTCAGCGCCGGAGCTTCGTAGATGCCGCCCTTGGAACTGGTGACCAGAATTACCGCCAGCGGAATACCCGCCAGCAATGCGAGCAGCGACGACACGCCGACCATCAAAAACGTATCGATGAAGCCCTGCAACAAACGATCAAACCACATAACCCAGCACCTCTACCTGTTGCGCCCAATGGCCGGCGCGTTGGCGCAGTTCCTCGGCGCCGAGGGACGAGCCGGTTACCGCCAGCAGCAATTGCCCGAGGGCGTGGCCTTGAATTCGCTCCACACCACCTTGCAGCAAGCGCACGCGACCACCGAGGGCAGCGAACAGCGCCGCCAAGTCCGGTTCGTCCGCCGCGCTGCCGGTGAATTGCAGGCGCAGTACCACGGCGGCATCCGAAGACTGTGGCTGTGAATGCAAACGGCTTTGCAGCTCTTGCGGCAGTGCGTGTTGCAGCGGCGCCAGCAAGGTTTTGCTGACCTCATGTTGCGGGTTGCCAAAAACTTTCCACACCGGGCCTTGCTCGACGATCCGCCCGTGCTCGAGCACCACCACCCGGTCGCAGATATCGCGGATCACCGCCATCTCGTGAGTGATGAGCACGATGGTCAGACCGAGGCGCTGATTGATCTCGCGCAGCAGGCCGAGGATCGATTGGGTGGTTTCCGGATCCAGCGCCGAGGTGGCTTCATCGCACAGCAGAATCTCTGGATCATGCACCAGCGCCCGGGCAATGCCGACGCGTTGCTTCTGGCCACCGGAAAGCTGCGCCGGGTAGGCCTTGTGCTTCTCTTGCAGGCCTACCAATTCCAACAGCTCACGGACCTTTTTTTCCCGTTGGCCCTTGGGCACACCAGCCACTTTCAGTGGCAACTCGACGTTCTGCCAAACGGTCTTGGCCGACATCAGGTTGAAGTGCTGGAAGATCATGCCGATCCGTCGGCGCAGTGCGACCAGACGGTCCTCATCGAACCCGCCGATGTCCACCTGATCGATCAGCACTCGCCCCGTGCTCGGTTGTTCGAGGCGGTTGATGGTGCGGATCAGCGACGACTTGCCGGCGCCACTGCGGCCGATGATGCCGAACACTTCGCCGCGCTGGATCGCCAGGTCGATGCCGTGCAGCGCCGCCACCGGACCTTGCTGGCCGGTGTAGGTTTTACCCAGGCCGATGAAGCGCACGTGAGCATGATTGAGCTGAGGGTGCAGTTCGCTGTGTTCAGCGTTATGAGGCTCTGGAGTTTCCAGTCGCCGTAGGGTCGCCGCCGTCATTCTCAGCTTTCCCAACCGGCTTGATAGAGCTTGCCGTGGGCTTTATCCAGCGCGGCGCGAACGGCCGGTGAATGCTGGTAGATGTCGACGAATTTGATCAGGCGCGGGTCGGTTTTGCTTTTTGGCTGGATCACGAACTGGATCACGTATTCCTTGTGATCGAGGCCATCGAACAGCAGCGCCGAACCGGCATCGAAGGTCTTCGACAGGCGGATGTAAGCGGGGTAGCCCTGGACCAGATCGGCGTCATCATAGGCGCGCACCAGTTGCACGGCTTCAACCTGGAGAATTTTGATTTTCTTCGGGTTGGCGATGATGTCTTCTTCGGTGGCTTTGTAGCCGACACCCGGTTTGAGGGTGATCAGGCCAGCCTTGGCTAGCAGTTGCAGGCCGCGCCCGCTGTTGATCGGGTCGTTGGCGATGGCGACGCTGGCGCCCTCAGGCAGCTCGTCGAAACTTTTGTATTTCTTCGAGTAGAGGCCGACGTTGTTGATGATGCCTGGCGCGAACGGCACCAGGTCAAAACCGGCGGCGGCCTTGGCGTTTTCCAGGAACGGGACGTGCTGGAAGTAGTTCACATCGATGTCGCCGGCGGCGAGGCTGACGTTGGGGGCGATCCAGTCGCTGAACTCCACGAGCTCGACTTTCAGGCCTTGTTTGCTGGCTTCTTCGACGGCCGCTTCCAGGGGAATGGCAAAGGCGGCGGTGGTGCCGACTTTCAGTGGCGCGTCAGCGGCGAAGGTGATGGAGCTGAACAGGCCGAGGGCCAGGGCCAGTGCTTTGACTGGGTGAGAGAGGTAGTTCTTGGTCATGATGTTTATTCCAGTCAGTGCATTAAATGTGTGGTGTTTGTCAGGGCCTCTTCGCGGGCAAGCCTCGCTCCTACAGGGATTGTGTGAACACCGAAGATCCACTGTAGGAGCGAGGCTTGCCCGCGAAGCTTTTAGCGTCGAAACGCCGAGCCGGTATGTTGTGGTGGTAAATGCGCTTCACCGTGAAACAGCTTTTCCCGCAGGCTGCCATTGTCATAAGCAGTCTTGTACGACCCGCGACGCTGCAACTCCGGGATCACCAAATCGATGAAATCCACATAGCTTTCCGGCGTGACAATCCGCGTCAGGTTGAAGCCGTCCAGACCCGTTTCAGCAATCCACGATTCCAGCTCATCCGCCACTTGCTCAGGCGATCCAACCACGGTGATGTAGCGTCCACCCAGCGCGTGTTGCTCCAGTAATTTGCGCCGGGTCCAGTCGTTGTTTTGCAGGTTTTTGGTGGCCGACTGAATGGCATTGCTCTTCACGTACTGGATCGGCTCATCAATGTCGTACTCGGAAAAATCGATCCCGGTGGACGCCGAGAAATGTGCCACGCCGGCCTCGGCACTGGCGTAGCTCAAGTACTCGGCATGCTTGGCCCAGGCCAGCGCTTCGGTAGCGCCGACAATCACGTTCAATCCCATGAACACCTTGATGTCCTTAGGATGGCGCCCGGCTTCGACGGCGCTGGCGCGGACTTTGTCCACCTGAACCTTGGTCGACGGTTTGTTCTGGCCGCTGATGAATACACACTCGGCGTGACGCCCGGCGAACAGCAAGCCGCGATCCGAACTGCCGGCCTGAAACAACACGGGTGTGCGCTGCGGCGAAGGCTCGCAGAGGTGATAACCCTCCACATGATAGAACTCGCCCTTGTGCTCGACCTTGTGCACTTTCTCAGGCTGCGCGTAGATCCGCTGCTCGCGGTCGTTGAGCACCGCGCCGTTTTCCCAGCTGCCTTCCCAAAGTTTGTAGAGCACTTGCAGGTACTCATCGGCCTGGTCGTAACGCCGGTCATGCTCGACCTGCTCGCTCAGGCCCATGGCCTTGGCGGCACTGTCGAGGTAGCCAGTGACGATGTTCCAGCCCACCCGACCACGGCTCAAATGATCGAGCGTCGACATCCGGCGGGCGAACAGATACGGCGGTTCGTACGTGAGGTTGGCGGTGAGGCCAAAGCCGAGGTTTTTCGTCACCGCTGCCATGGCCGAAACCAGCAGCAGTGGATCGTTGACCGGCAGTTGGATCGACTCTTTGAGCGGTACGTCCACCGAGTTCTGGTAGACGTCGTACACGCCGACGATGTCGGCGATGAACAAGCCGTCGAACAACCCGCGCTCCAGCAACTGCGCCAGCTCGGTCCAGTATTCGATGGTTTTGTACTGGGTCGAGGTGTCCCGTGGATGCGTCCACAGGCCATGGTTGATGTGCCCGATGCAGTTCATGTTGAACGCGTTGAGCAGGATTTTCTTTTTCGAGTCGGCCATCAAATGGTCCCCCGCAGCGGCGGGTTTTCATCGTTGAGGTAGTAGTTGCCGACAGCGTGGTACTTCCAGCGCACCGGGTCGTGCAGGGTGTGCACGCGAGCGTTGCGCCAGTGTCGGTCCAGGCCGTGTTCGATCAGGGTCGCCTGGCTGCCGGCCAACTCGAACAGCGTGCTGCCGGCCGCGAGGGAAATGTCGGTGCTGATGGCCCGGGCTTCGGCGACGGCAATCGACGCCGCGGCGACGGTCTCGGTATTGGTCTGGGCCTGAGCCTTGTCGAGGAACTCGCCGGCGCGTTCCAGCAAGGCTTCGGTGGCATGCAGGCGAATACTCAAGTGGCCGAAGCTCTTGATGGTCAGCGGATCGTCGGTGGCCTTTTCATGAGTGGCGTCGATCCACGGCCGGGTTTTGGTCCGAACGAAATGCAGCGCATCTTCATACGCCGCACGGGCGATGCCGGTGTCGATGGCGGCGTGAAGAATCTGCGCCAACGGGCCGACGGTCGTCGGGCGTTCGAACGCGCTTTGAAACGGGATCACATCTTCGGCGGCGACGTAAACGTCCTCGAAGACCACCGAACCGCTGCCGGTGGTGCGCTGGCCGAAGCCGCTCCAGTCGTCGATGACGGACAGGCCTTTGCTATCACGCGGGACGAACGCCAATTGCTGCACGCCGTTTTCATCCACGACCGATGTCGGGATGCGTTGCGCATAAATGGCACCGGTGGCGTAGAACTTGCGGCCGTTGATGCGATAACCCTCACCGTCGCGGATCAGGCTGGTGACGCGGTCGTGGGCAGTTTTGGTCCCGAGTTCGGCGAGCGCATTGCCGAAGCGTTGGCCGGCCAATACTTCGGCGTACAGACGTCTTTTCTGCTCGTCACTGCCGTTCACGCGCAGTACTTCGAGGGCGTAAAAATGGTTTTGTGGAATTTGCCCGAGGGAGCCGTCAGCCTGGGCAATCAGTGCGATCACCTTGGCCAGGGTGACGTTGGAAACGCCAGCGCCGCCGTACTCTTTGGGTACGCTGATACCCCACAGGCCGGAGCGGGAAAACACTTCCAGTTCCGGATGCGGCAAACGGCGCTCGCGGTCGCGCAGGGCGCTGTCGCGTTTGAAGTCTTCGGCCAGATCAGTGGCGATGATCAGGGCTTGCTCATCGCTGGTTATGATCGCGACGTGGTGAGAAAGAGTCATGTGTTTCTCCTGAGATTTGATCAACAGTGTTCTGGTCGTTAAATCCAGGAGTGGCGAGCGGGTAATGTGCCGTTCAAGTGATAGGTGCCGACGGCGTGATACTTCCAGCGCACCGGGTCATGCAGCGTGTGCACGCGAGCGTTGCGCCAGTGGCGGTCGAGATTGAATTCGGCGAGGGCGGCGCGGCTGCCGGCCAGTTCGAAGAGCTTTTCGCTGGCCAGCAGCGAGATCTCGGTGGTCAGCACTTTGGCCTCGGCCACGGCGATCGAGGCTCGGGCGGCAGACGCAGCGGTGAGCGGCGCGGCATTGACCTGATCGAGCACTTGCCCGGCCTTGCGCAACAGCGCTTCGGCGGCGTGCAATTCGATTTTCAGCTTGCCGATGTCGGCGATCACATAGAGGTCGTCGCTGGCGCGGTCGACCTTGGCGTCGATCCAGGGCCGGGCGCGGGTTTTCACAAACTCGATGGCGTCGTCGATGGCGCCTCGAGCAATGCCGGCGTCAATGGCGGCTTGAATCAGCTGCGAGACGGCGCCCTGAATGTTCGGCGTGTCGTTGATCTTCCAGTTATCCACCACCAGCTCGGCGTCGACCCGCACGTTGTTGAGCAAGATGGTGCCGCTGGCAGTGGTGCGCTGACCGAAGCCGGACCAGTCATCGACGATGCGCAAGCCCGGCGTGCCGCGACGGACAAAGGCCATCACTTGCTTGCCGTCATCGTTCAGCGCCTTGACCGCGACCCAGTGTGCGAACAGTGCGCCGGTGGAGTAGAACTTCTGCCCGCTGATGACAAAGCCGTCGCCGTCGGCGGTGATCCGGGCCTTGAGTTCCAGCGTATTTTTGGTGCCGCGTTCGGGCCCGGCATTGCCGATGCGCCAACCTTCGAGCACGCTTTTGAACAGCTGCTTTTTCTGCGCTTCGGTGGCGCAGCCGAGCACCAGATTGAGAATGCCGAACTGGTTCTGCGGGATCTGTCCCAGTGCCGGGTCAGCCGCGGAAATGATCGCGAAAACCTCAGCCAGGGTGACAAACGACACCTGTGGACCGCCGTACTCGCGGGGGAGGGTGATGCTGCCCAGGCCACTGCGGGTGAAGTGTTCGATTTCCGACCACGGCAGCTTGCGCTGCTGGTCACGTTTAGCCGCTTGCAGGCGGGCGACATGCGCCAGCTCATGGGCGGCCTTGATCGCTTGAGCGTCGTTGCGCAAGACCTGCGTGGGCAACAACAACGGGGCGACGTCCAGATCACTCTGGACGATTGCATCTGCCAGACTGGACATCAATGCCGCTCCTTGGCTGCACGCAATGCCCTGGCGATCTGCACTGGGGTGATTGTGTTCCGGACCATACCTACCTCACATCTCGTGGGATCGCCGCGATGGTTGCGGCGAAGTAAAAACAAGAATGTCCGGTGGTCCGGTGCATATACCCTAAGCGCGTATAAAAAATTAATAA
Source organism: Pseudomonas sp. LBUM1644 (assembly GCF_059716195.1). Lineage (NCBI taxonomy): Bacteria > Pseudomonadati > Pseudomonadota > Gammaproteobacteria > Pseudomonadales > Pseudomonadaceae > Pseudomonas > Pseudomonas sp. LBUM1644. The sequence goes on from NZ_CP166812.1 coordinate 229,834, forward strand.
ACTAACTTTTAGGAATATGAATAGAAGTGTGTCGTGAGCAACTGCACGCAGGGCAACACTTTGTTCTTGTAGCAACAGAGTCAGCCTGTGGTCAGCCTCGTAGGAGCGAGCTTGCTCGCGAAAAACGTCAGGGAAATGGGCTAAACCAGACAGCACGCGTCATCGTTAACGTCCTTCGCGAGCAAGCTCGCTCCTACAGTGAATGTACAAGGTTCAGCGTTTGCGGGGTTCAGCGGCCATGAGCGTTTCCTTTGGCGGCACTTTCAGATAAGGATTCGCGCAACCAATCTTCAACCTGCGCGGCGGCGCCCAGCGTGAATTGTTGCCCACCCGGTCGAGGATGCAGTAAGTCACTTCCAGCCGCAGGTCCTCGCCGGCTTCGAGAATGATTGCCGGCGGCACCCAGACCTGAATCGGCTCGCCGATGTCGCCAGCCTTGAGCCGTGGCAGGTCCATGCGCACATCGCCCCAGCGCAGGGTAATTTCGTCGTCGGCGGCCATGTTCAGGTACGGCTCGATGGTCAATGGAACGCCGCGCTTGATCTGGTTCGGGTTGACCCCCTGGCGGCGGATGGTCTCGGGAATGCCCACCGGTGCCAGGCTCTGGTTTTCGTCACCACACAACGCGGACGACTGGCCACCGGGGCAATCGAGTTTGATCTGGACACGTACCGCGGCTGAAAGCGCCGGCCCGTGCCCCACTTGCATGACCCGGTAATGCACGCGCGAGGTGCCATTGGCGATGAAGCTTTCTGGCACCCGCAGGCTGACGGCGTTGCCGACATCGTTGGCGGTCAGCACCCTGGAGGCCACGTAGCAGTTGTTCCAGAACAGTTCGATCAGGTCGCCTGCATCCATGCCGGGATAGGGTGCGACGTCGACCAGCAGATTAGTCGCTGCGTTGATGCTGACGCCGCTCTTGTTTGAGTGCGCCAGTTTCGGCGCCGCAAGTTCGGATTTATTCGAGATGCTTTTCATGAGTTTCTCCTTGAAGTCTTGCAGCGAAGTCCGTTTCTTAAAGAAAAATATGTATGGGTTTCGGGTAATAGTTTGCGTGTGCGGGTACTAGATAAGAGTGCGCATGAATAAGTGTCAATAGGCTTTATTAGTTGGGTGCGGCGTTGTTGGTTATTCAGAAAACTCCTACGCGTAACAGGTAATAAACGCTACCGCCCAGTCGAATAAAACCACTCAATAAGTCGATTTCAAGCGTGGGGGTGGGCCAAGCCATGGTCTGCAAGGGCAGGTGAAGTGTCTGGGTTTCGGGTGCAATAAATCGTTTACTGAATATAGGTATGTACCGCACAGGGCGATAGAGAGAAGTATATTTTCGTGCGATTTAAGTAATTGCTGAGGGGAGTGTTGCAGAGGAGTAAATGTAACTTCCATCCCTGGAAGTTGACATTATTTAATAAAACTCAGTGATGAGCGTTATTAAGGAACTTGCTGAGGAATTGTTTCGTCCGTTCTTCTTTAGGATTGGCAAACAATGCTTTGGCTTCGCCTTGCTCGACGATCACACCCTTGTCGAAAAACACCACACGGTTCGCCACGTCGCGAGCAAAGCCCATTTCGTGGGTGACGATGACCATGGTGCGCTTCTCCTCGGCCAGGCTGCGAATGGTCGCCAGCACTTCACCTACCAGTTCCGGATCGAGCGCAGAGGTGGGTTCATCGAACAGAATCACTTCAGGCTCCATCGCCAGCGCACGTGCAATCGCCACACGCTGTTGCTGGCCACCGGAAAGGCGTCGCGGGTAAGCGTCTTCCTTGCCCGCCAGGCCTACCCTGGCCAACAGCTTTTTACCCAAGGCAACGGCGTCGGCCCGTGGGATTTTCTTCACCACGATCGGGCCTTCGATGACGTTTTCCAGGGCGGTGCGATGGGGGAACAGGTTGAAGTTCTGGAACACGAAACCGACGTGTTGGCGTAATCGCCGTACCAGGCTTTGCTGCTGGTTCAACGGACGGCTGCCATCGATCTCGATGTCGCCGACCTTGATCCGGCCGCTGGTGGGTTCCTCCAGAAAATTCAGGCAACGCAGAAACGTGGTTTTACCCGAGCCGCTAGGCCCGATGATGGCCACGACTTCGCCTTCCTTCACCTCCAGATCGATGCCGTTGAGCACCACTTGACCCTTGAACTGCTTTGTCAGTTTTTCCACGACAATCATTGGGTCAGGACTCCTGGTCGTGCCGATTGACCCGCGCTTCCAACTGGTTCTGCAGGTGCGAAAGCATCGTTGCAAGAATCCAGTAGATCAGTGCGGCGGCCAGATACATGGTGAACACTTCGAAGGTGCGGGCGGTGATCAGCTGTGCCTGACGGAACAGCTCCGGCACCTGAATGGTGGCGGCCAGCGCCGTGTCCTTGACCAGCGAAATGAAGCTATTGCCCAACGGTGGCAAGGCCGTGCGCATCGCTTGCGGCAGGATGGCCCGGCGCAGGGTCTGCGCGCGGGTCATGCCGATACTCGCGGCAGCTTCCCACTGGCCGCGCTCGATGGAGCTGATCGCGGCACGCAGGATTTCACAGGCGTAGGCGGCCATGTTCAGCGAGAAGCCGATCATGGCCGCCGGAATTGGATCGAGTTCGATGCCCAATTGCGGCAAGCCGTAATAAATCACGAACAGTTGCACCAGCAACGGCGTGCCGCGAAAGAACGACACGTAGATGCGGGCGATCCAGCTCACCAGTTTGAAGCGCGACAGGCGCATCAATGCCAGGCCGAAGCCCAGCACGAGGCCGAAGAACATCCCGCCGAGGCTCAAGATGACCGTGTAGTACGCGCCCTTCAGCAGGAAGGGCGCGGAATCCAGCGCGAGTTGGAAAGCTTCTTCCATTATTGGGTGACGTCAGCGCTGAAGTATTTTTCCGAAAGCTTTTTCAGGGTGCCGTCGGCGCGAAGTTTATCGATCGCCTTGTTGACCGCGGCCAGCAGTTCAGGCTCACCTTTGCGCAGGGCAATACCGGCTTCCTGGCGGGAGAACGCGTCGCCGGCGGCGGTAGTGTCCGTGGCCTTCTTGGCATATTCCAGTGCGGCGAGGCGGTCGATCAGAATGACGTCGGTGCGGCCGTTACGCAGGTCCTGGAACTTGGTCGGATCATCGTCGTAGGTCTTGATGATGGCTTTTGGTTGGTTGTCCTTGAGCCATTGTTCGTAGTTGGTGCCCAGGCCTACGCCGACTTTCTTGCCGGCCAGGTCAGCGGCAGTCTTGATGTTTAGTTCCGCAGCCTTCTTGGTCAGAACCAGCGCCTGAATCCCGGATACGGTGTACGGCTCGGAGAAGTCGTACTTCTTCTTGCGTTCTTCAGAGATGGTCACCTGGTTGATCACCACGTCCAGACGCTTGGACTCCAGGGCCGCGAGGATGCCGTCCCATTTGGTCGGTTGCAGTTTGGCCTTCACACCCAGCTCTTTGGCCAGGGCTTCGGAGAACTCGACTTCGAAGCCGGCCAGTTTGCCGTCGGCGTCGACGAAACTGAACGGTGGGTAAGTGCCTTCCAGGCCAACGTTGATTACGCCGGCGTCTTTGATTTTTTGCAGTTGCTCACCGGCAACTGCTTGCCCCAAAAGGCCGGCACTGAGTGCCAGACCCAGCGAACCCACCAGCAGATTTCGACGTAGTGCGGAAAAATTCATGACAAGCCCCTGTGTTTTCTTATGGAAGACGCTTTTAGGAAAGTTGGCAAAATCGGGATTTGGACGACAGCGATATCCTGCCCTAAAGCAGCTTATGCGTCTCTCGCCAAATTCGCCTGCGGCGTGACTATATGATGAGGGTTTTAGATAATAAAATAATAAATGTTACGTTTAATATTCTTTTTGGAAATATGTAACGCTTGTTGAAAAGATCGCAGCCTGCGGCAGCTCCTACAGGTCGGCCCGTGTAGGAGCGGCCGCAGGCTGCGATCTTTTGATCTTGGTTTTTTTAGAGAAAGTCTTTGTAGGCAAACAACGCCGGCGCCCCACCGGTGTGCAGGAAGATGATCGGCCCCTCATCGAAACGTTGACGCCCAATCCCGTCGAGCAATCCCGCCATGGCCTTGCCGGTGTACACCGGATCCAGCAGCAAACCTTCCTGGCTCGCCACCCATTTCACCGCCGCCAACGTCCCGGCATTCGGCTCACCATAGCGCGGGCCGAAATACTCGTCCCACAACTCGACCTTGAAACTGCTCGGCAGACTGACGCCCAGCAGCTCGGCCGTGCGCTCGGCGAGCCCCTGGACTTTCGGCCGCTGATCTTCATCGCTACGGGACACGGTGACGCCAATCACTGGCAATTCCGGCAGCACTTCACTGAGTGCCAACGCCAGCCCACTGTGGGTCCCGGCGCTGCCCGAGGCCAGGACCACGGCCGCGAACGTCAGGCCGGTATCCTTGATCTGCTCGGCCAGTTCCAGCCCCGCACGTACGTAGCCCAGGGCGCCCAACGCGTTGGAGCCACCAATCGGCACCAGATACGGTTTTTTACCGTTCTGGCGCAGACGCTCAGCCAGGGCCTGCAATTGTTCGTCGGCGTTGTCGAGGTTTTCCACCAACTCAACTTTGGCCTGGAACAGGTCCAACAACAGTCGATTGCCGTTGCCGACATAGTTGGCGTCGTCGGTGCCCAAGGGGTTTTCCAGCAGCGCAACACACCCCAGGCCAAGCTTGGCGGCAATGGCGGCCGTCTGGCGCACGTGATTGGACTGCAGCGCACCCGCCGTGATCAGGGTATCGGCACCCTGGGCCACGGCATCGGCGGCCAGGTATTCGAGTTTGCGCAACTTGTTGCCACCCATCGCCAACGGCGTCAGGTCGTCGCGTTTGACATACACGTCGCGGCCCAGCCAGGTCGACAGGCGTTCGAGTTTTTCCAGAGGCGTGGAATGGCCGAGCAGATCGAGTCGGTCAAAACGGGCGAGCTGTTGTTTGATCATGGTTCCGTACTGGCGGAGGAAGATGTCAGGACTATAGGCACGGGTAAAAAACCCGGCAACCGCCAATCGCATATATCCAATTGAGCGGATCACAGCACTATTGGTTCTTAATTCGACTTCCTGGCGTTGCCGTAAAGTAAGCGCCGTCAGCGCGGCCAGACAGTCCGGCCGCCCGTGAGGAGTTTTTACCGTGAGCGAGCGTTCGAGCCATTGGCAATTGCAGACCATCGTCAGCCAGCTGCGCACGGCGCGTGACCAGTGGCGCGCACAAAACGGCCGCGCCAGCGGCGAGCAGGGCGGTCGTGAGTTGCCTTCGCGAGCGGCGATGTCGGAGATTCTCGAAGCGTTGTGCGGTGCGTTGTTCCCGATGCGCCTGGGCCCGGTGGACTTGCGCGAAGAGAGTGAAGACTTCTACGTGGGTCATACGCTGGACGTGGCACTGAATGCGTTGTTGGCGCAGGCGCGACTCGAACTGCGATATGCCGCGCGCCACCGTGAGGAAGCTGGCGCCGAGGTCGAGGCCAAGACCATTTCGATCATCCAGGATTTCGCCCTCGCCTTGCCAGGGCTACGTGCCTTGCTGGATACCGATGTGCTCGCGGCTTATCACGGCGACCCGGCGGCGCGCAGCGTCGATGAAGTGTTGCTGTGCTATCCGGGAATTCTGGCGGTGATTCACCATCGCCTGGCTCACCATTTGTACCGTGCGGGCTTACCGCTGCTGGCGCGGATCAGCGCGGAAATTGCGCATTCGGCAACCGGTATCGATATACACCCGGGGGCGCAGATCGGCCGCAGCTTCTTTATTGATCACGGGACAGGCGTGGTGATTGGCGAGACCGCGATCATTGGCGAGCGCGTGCGGATTTATCAGGCCGTGACCTTGGGCGCCAAGCGCTTCCCGTCGGACGAGGACGGTCAGTTGCAAAAGGGCCATCCGCGGCATCCGATTGTTGAGGACGATGTGGTGATTTATGCCGGAGCGACGATTTTGGGGCGGATCACCATTGGCAAAGGTTCGACCATTGGCGGCAATGTGTGGCTGACCCGCAGCGTGCCGGCTGGGTGCAACCTGACGCAGGCGAATCTGCAGCATGACGACGGGACGCAGAAGTAACCCGCTTCTGTTAGCTGCACGAACTGTAGGAGCTGTCGAGTGAAACGAGGCTGCGATCTTTTCAAAACACCGCAACACTTAAAGTCAAAAGATCGCAGCCTCGTTTCACTCGACAGCTCCTACAAAATCGTCCAAACCCCACGTCATACCCATCCTTGAGCTAGCGTACGAACAGTACCGCCGAGCCTTGCGATTAGTCCTTAGCCCCCTATTCATGTTTAACTTGAACGCTCATTCAAGTTAAACCACCGGTTTGCTGCCCGCTCACAACAGGAGGCTTGCCTTTGCCGAGTCCGTTTTCGAACACCAGGTTCTACCCCCTCGAGGTGCACCTTTCATGAGTGCATCGTCCACCCCCGCCAGCGGCCAGGTCCGCATGAATCCGCCGGTGTTTTACTTCGCGGCGACGTTTATCTTTGTGTTCGGCATCGTCGTCATCGCCCTGCCTGAACAGGCCGGCGCCTGGCTTTTGCAGGCGCAAAACTGGGCGGCCAACACGGTCGGCTGGTATTACATGCTCGCGATGTCCCTGTATCTGGTCTTCGTGGTGGTCACCGCCTTGTCCGGCTACGGCAAGATCAAGCTCGGTGCCGACCACGACGAGCCCGAATTCAGTTACCTGTCCTGGGCCGGCATGCTGTTCGCCGCCGGGATCAGCATCACGCTGTTCTTCTTTTGCGTATCCGAACCGCTGACCCACCTGGCGCAACCGCCCCAAGGCGAAGCCGGCACGGCGGACGCGGCGCGCCAGGCGATGCAGATTCTGTTTTTGCACTGGGGCCTGCACGGCTGGGGCGTGTTCGCCTTCGTCGGCATGGCGCTGGCCTACTTCGCTTACCGGCATAACCTGCCGCTGGCCTTGCGTTCGGCGCTTTATCCGCTGATTGGCAAACGCATCAACGGCCCCATCGGCTACGCGGTGGATGGCTTCGGCATCATCGCCACGGTGTTCGGCCTCGGCGCCGACATGGGCTTTGGCGTGTTGCACCTCAACTCGGGTCTGGACTACCTGTTCGGCATCGCGCACACCCAATGGGTTCAGGTCGGCCTGATCACGCTGATGATGGGCGCGGCGATCATTGTCGCGGTCTCCGGCGTCGACAAAGGCGTGCGGGTGATGTCCGACATCAACATGCTGCTGGCCTGCGCGTTGCTGCTGTTCGTGCTGTTCGCCGGCCCGACTCAGCACCTGCTCAACACCTTGATCCAGAATATCGGCGACTATCTCGGCGCCTTGCCGATGAAGAGTTTCGATCTTTACGCCTACGACAAACCCAGTGACTGGCTGGGCAGCTGGACGGTGTTCTATTGGGCGTGGTGGATTGCATGGTCGCCGTTCGTGGGCCTGTTCATCGCGCGGATTTCCCGCGGCCGGACCATCCGTGAATTCGTCTTCGGCGTGCTGCTGATTCCGCTCGGCTTCACATTGGCGTGGATGTCGATCTTCGGTAATAGCGCCATCGATCAAGTGCTCAACCACGGCATGAGTGCCCTCGGCATGTCGGCCATCGACAACCCATCGATGACCCTTTACCTGCTGCTGGAAACGTACCCGTGGAGCAAAACGGTCATCGCGGTCACGGTGTTTATCAGCTTCGTGTTCTTCGTCACATCGGCCGACTCCGGCACGGTGGTGCTGTCGACGTTATCGGCCAAGGGCGGCAACCCGGATGAAGATGGACCGAAATGGCTGCGGGTGTTCTGGGGGGCGATGACCGCGCTGGTGACCAGTGCGCTGCTGTTCTCCGGCAGCATCGATGCGCTGAAGTCAGCGGTGGTGCTGACCTCGCTACCGTTCTCGATGATCTTGCTACTGATGATGTGGGGGCTGCACAAGGCGTTTTATCTGGAGTCGCAGAAGCAGATTGCGCAACTGCATTCCCTGGCCCCGGTGTCCGGGTCACGGCGTGGTGGTTGGCGTCAGCGCCTGAGTCAGGCCGTGCATTTCCCGTCGCGGGATGAGGTCTATCGTTTTCTCGAGTCGACGGTGCGTCCGGCCATTGAGGAGGTGTCGGCCGTGTTCGTCGAGAAGGGGCTGAACGTGATGACTCAGCCGGACCCGGCCAACGACAATGTCAGCCTGGAAATCGGTCATGGCGAGGAGCACCCGTTCATCTATCAGGTGCAGATGCGCGGATATTTCACGCCGTCGTTTGCGCGTGGCGGCATGGGCTCCAAGGAACTCAACAATCGCCGTTATTACCGGGCTGAAGTGCATTTGAGCGAGGGCAGTCAGGACTACGATCTGGTGGGCTACACCAAGGAACAGATCATCAACGACATCCTTGATCAGTACGAGCGGCACCTGCAGTTTTTGCATTTGGTGCGTTGATCGAGCATTTACGTGTCGCTGCTCAACACCATGAACAACACCAGCGCCGCCACGGGCACACCGAACACGGCGCTGCCGACGGCCAGTTCCGTACTAAACGGCTGGCCGGCGTGGACCATGCCGACCGCCCCGTTGATCAACGTCAGCGCCAGCCACAGCACGACAAAGCCGTAGGCCAGGGTCTGGCGGCTGAAGCCGATTCTTTCGCCGATGAACAGCATCAGCGCCAGGAGGATCAGGCCGAAGGTGATGATAATCGTGGTGTGCATGTCTGATTTCGTCCTTCAGGTGTGTGTCGCCTTGAGTCCGCCTTCGCGGGCAAGCCTCGCTCCTACGGATGGTGATATCTGAGGAGCGAGGCTTGCCCGCGAAGGCGTCGAGCCTGCCTGCAAATCAGCTTAAACCAACCCACCATTGACCCGCAGGATTTGCCCGTTCAACCAAGCCGATTCCGGCCCCACCAGAAATGACACGACACGAGCAATATCCTCCGGCTGGGCCAAACGCTCCAGCGGCGCCATCTTGGCGAAACTCTGGATCTGTTCTTCACTCTTGCCGTGCAAAAACAGCTCGGTCGCGACCGGGCCTGGCGCCACGGCGTTGACGGTGATCTGCCGCCCGCGCATTTCTTTGGCGAACACTTGGGTCAGGGACTCTACCGCTGCTTTGCTCGCGATGTACACCGCATAGCCCGGCAGGTTCATGCCGACGGTGCTGCTGGAAAAGTTGACGATCCTCCCCCCTGCGTTCAGGCGCGTGGCGGCTTCACGCAGGGTGTTGAAGGTGCCACGGGCGTGGATGTTGAAGTTTTGGTCGAACAACTCGTCAGAGTGCTGCGCCAGTGGCAGGACCTTGAGGATACCGGCGTTGTTCACCAGCACGTCGACCTTGCCCAATTGCGCTTCAGTCTCGTCGAACATCCGGCGCACATCCTCGGAGCTGGCCACATCGGCCTTGATCGCTATGGCCCGACGACCGGCCTGACGCAATTCGACAACCAGCTTTGATGCTTCGGTGGCGCTGCTGGCGTAGTTGATGGCGACGGCAAAGCCTTCATTGGCCAGTTGTTTGGCGATGACAGCACCGATGCCGCGGGAGGCGCCGGTCACGATGGCGACTTTCGAAGTTTGAGTAGTCATGGCGGTGATTCCTGTGAAGGCGATTGCATGGGGTGAAGCCAATTTCACATGTTTACTCAGACCGATAAATGCTTGAGAGTTGCCTTGACTGTTCAATAATCGCCAACAATCGAAGGGCAGGAGCGTACCGTGGATCAAGTCAAAGCGATGAAGGTGTTCGTGCGGATCTACGAGCGCAGCAGCTTCACCCTGGCGGCAGATGACCTGAATTTGCCCCGAGCGACGCTGACCCACACGTTGAATCAGTTCGAAGCCTGGCTCGGCACGCGTTTGCTCGAGCGCAGTACGCGTAAGGTTCGTCCTACGCTGGATGGCGAGGCCTACTACTTGCGCTGTGTGCAATTGCTGGCGGAACTGGAAGAGGCTGAACTGGCTTTTCGTGGCTGCGCACCGAAAGGCCGATTACGCGTTGACCTCCACGGCACGCTGGCGAAGAGTTTTGTGATCCCCGCGTTGCCGGCGTTCATGCAGCGCTACCCGCAGATTGAACTGTCCATCAGCGAGTCCGACCGTTTCGTCGACCTGATTGCTGAAGGCGTTGACTGCGTGCTGCGCGCCGGCACGCTGGGCGACTCGGCACTGATCGGCAAACGCGTGGCCAACCTGCGCCAGATCACCTGCGCCAGCCCGTCCTATCTGCGCAAGTACGGCGAGCCGAAAACCCTCGAAGACCTGAAACATCACCGCGCGGTGAACTACGTCTCGCGCACTACCGCCAAGCAGTTTCCGTTCGAGTTCATGGTTGACGGAGCGTTGCGGGAAATCGCTATTGAAGGCGCTTTGTCGGTTTTTGGTGCAGAGATCTATGCGGCATCGGCGATCGCGGGGCTGGGTCTGATCCAGTGCCCGCACTACCGAATGGAAACGCAGATCGCCCAGGGCTTGGTGCAGGAAGTCCTGACCGACACACCACCCCCGCCGATGCCGGTTTCCGTGTTGTATCCCCACAACCGACACATGTCGCCACGGGTTCGGGTGTTTGTGGATTGGTTGGGGGAGGTGTTTGCGGATGCAGTCTAAAGATCAGAAGATCGCAGCCTTCGGCAGCTCCTACAAGGGAATGTGTCCTCTGTAGGAGCTGCCGAAGGCTGCGATCTTTTGATCTTGCCGATAGTCATGACGCCGAAGATGAAATCTGTGAAACGTTTCAGCATTTTCTCGCGTCAGAGGTTTATCGGCGTTTGTCTGGGCGTATGCTGGGCAACTTGCGAAGCAGTCGATACCAACTTCAAGACAGACAAGAGAGGATTCGATGACCTACACCGCTGCCGAAAACCGCTACGACTCCATCCCTTACCGCCGCGTCGGTCGCAGCGGCCTGGTACTGCCGGCGTTGTCCCTGGGCCTGTGGCACAACTTCGGCGACAGCACGCCGATCGATACCCAGCGCTCGTTGCTGCGCACGGCGTTCGATCTGGGGATCAACCACTTCGACCTGGCCAACAATTACGGCCCACCGTATGGCAGCGCCGAAATCAATTTCGGCCGTTTGCTGCGTGAAGATTTCAAGCAGTATCGCGATGAACTGATCATCTCCAGCAAGGCCGGTTGGGACATGTGGCCCGGTCCTTACGGGCAGGGCGGTGGTTCACGCAAATATGTACTGGCGAGCCTCGATCAGAGCCTGCAGCGACTGGGCCTGGATTATGTGGATATTTTCTACTCCCACCGTTTCGACCCGGACACGCCGCTGGAAGAAACGGCCAGCGCACTGGCGACTGCGGTGCAGCAGGGCAAGGCGCTGTACATCGGCATCTCGTCATATTCCGGGGTGAAAACCCGGGAGATGGCGGCGCTGCTGAAAGAGTGGAAAGTGCCGTTGCTGATCCATCAGCCGGCTTACAACCTGCTGAATCGCTGGGTGGAAAAGGACCTGCTGGAGGTCACCGACGAACTCGGCACCGGTGTGATTGCCTTCACGCCCTTGGCACAGGGGCTGTTGACCGACAAATACCTCAACGGTATTCCGAAGGATGCGCGGGTCAATCGTCCGGGCGGTGGTTCGTTGCAGTCATCGCATTTGTCCGAAGCCAACATTGCCCATGTGCGTGGGCTCAATGAGATCGCCAAGCGTCGTGGTCAAAGCCTGGCGCAATTGGCATTGGCCTGGACCCTGCGGGATCCGCGAGTGACGTCGGCGCTGATCGGCGCGAGCCGGCCGGAGCAGATAATCGAGAACGTCGGTGCGTTGAAAAACCTGAGCTTCAGCGCTGAGGAACTGGCGGAGATTGACCGGTTTGCCCAGGAGGGCGGAATCAATCTTTGGGAGAAGCCTTCGACAGCTGAGTAACCCGCAAAAGCAAAAGATCGCAGCCTGCGGCAGCTCCTACAGGATCATACAACCCCTGTAGGAGCTGCCGCAGGCTGCGATCTTTTGATCTTAAAACGGCACATCCCCCAACACCGTAGCCCGTTGCATCACCCGCCGCGCCGGCCGGTAATCATCCACGGCATAGTGCTGTGTCACGCGGTTATCCCAGAACGCCACGTCATCCTTCTGCCAGCGCCAGCGAATGGTAAATTCCGGCCGCGTCGCATGGGCGAACAACAACTTCAGAATCGCCTCGCTTTCAGTCTCCGACAGCTCATTGATCTTCGACGTAAAGCCTTCATTGACGAACAACGACCGACGCCCGCTCACTGGATGCGTACGAATCACCGGGTGCGAAAGCGGCGGGTTCTTGCGGCGTGCCTCTTCCCACTGAGCCAACGCTTCAGGCGTGTTGCCATAGCGCTCCAGCGGGAACGAACGAGTGAAATCGTGAGTGGCCGTCAGCCCTTCGAGCAAGGTTTTCATCGGTGCGGACAGCGCTTCATACGCCGCAATTCCGCTGGCCCACAACGTGTCGCCGCCAAATTCCGGCAACAGCTTGGCGCTGAGCACCGCGCCCATGGCTGGGGTTGGCAAGAAGGTCACGTCGGTGTGCCAGATGGCGTTGTCGCGCACGTCGGTGACGGCGGTGTCGAGAATCAGAACTTCCGGCTGTTCTGGCACATTCGGGTAGATCGGGTGAATGTGCAGGTCGCCAAAGTGTGCGGCGAATCGCGCCTGCTGATGCGGGTTGATCGGCTGGTCACGAAAGAACAACACCTGATGCTTGAGCAGGGCTTGCTCAATGGCGTCGCGTTGTTCCAGGGCCAGCGGCTGGCTGATGTCGATGCCGCTGATTTGCGCGCCGAGGGCGGAGCTTAAAGGGACGATTGTCAGGTTGCTCATGGTCTTTCTCTTCAATCCGGATGTCGTATTTAAATGTTGTAAACGACACTGCACCTGTAGGAGCTGCCGAAGGCTGCGATCTTTTGACTTTTCTGTCGAGGGGCAAGATCAAAAGATCGCAGCCTTCGGCAGCTCCTACAGGGTTGATCCAAAAAAAGGGGGGGGCGCATTCGAACGCTTCAGTGAGCCTGGCCGTGCCACGGCACCAGTTTGCGTTGCAGGGCGCGCAGGCCCAGTTCCATGGCGAAGGCGATCAGGGCGATCACCAGGATCCCCAGCACCACGACATCGGTGACAAGGAATTGCGCGGCCGACTGCACCATGAACCCCAAACCGCTGGTGGCGGCGATCAGTTCGGCGGCGACCAGCGTCGACCAGCCCACGCCCAGGCCAATGCGCACGCCGGTCAAGATGTCCGGCAGCGCGCTAGGCAAAATCACATGGCGAATCAACTGCGCCCGGGTCGCGCCCAAGGACTGCGCGGCGCGCAACTTGGCCGGGTCGACCGTGCGCACACCGGTGGCGGTAGCGATGGCAATCGGGGCGAAAATCGCGAGGTAGATCAACAACACTTTCGACAGCTCACCGATGCCGCACCAGATCACGATCAACGGCAGATAGGCCAGCGGCGGAATCGGGCGGTAGAACTCGATCAGCGGATCGAGAATCCCGCGCGCGATCCGATTGTGGCCGATGGCGATGCCGATCGGCACGGCGGTCAGCACCGCGAAGCCAAGGCCCAGGCCGATTCGACCCAGACTGGCGCCCAAGTGCTGCCATAACGTCGAATCCATATAGCCGGTGGTCACCAGCAGCCAGCCTTTTTGCAGCACGGCGGACGGTGGCGGCAGGAACAGCGGTTCGATCATTCCAGTGGCCGTGACGGCCCACCAGATGAAAACGAGCGCGACCAGCGTCAGCACGCTGATCCAGCGAGTACTCAAGCTGCGACGAACAGAACTTGCCTTCGACCCCGGTTTGACCGTGACGGCCGGGATTTCATAGCTGCTCATGCGAGCTCCTGGCGCTGAACGGCGCTGCGTTGGGAGAACACTTTGGCGAGTACGTGTTCGCGGGTTTCGATAAAGCGCGGGTCGGACTTGATCGCCCGCGCCGACTCACCGGCGGCGTAACGCTGGCCGAAATCCAGGCTCAGGCGCTCGACGATTTGCCCAGGGTTTGGCGCCAGTAGAATCAGGTCTGTGGCGAGGAACACCGCTTCCTCGATGTCGTGGGTAATCAGAAATACCGGCTTGGCGGTGCGCTGCCAGACTTGCAGCAGCAGTTCTTGCATCTGTTCGCGGGTGAAGGCATCGAGGGCGCCGAACGGTTCGTCCATCAGCAGGACGCGAGGGTCGGCAGCGAGCGCACGGGCCAGGCCGACCCGCTGCTTCTGGCCGCCCGAAAGTTGCCAGATGCGGCGGTGTTCGAAACCTGAAAGGTCGACCAGTGCGAGCATTTCCCGGGCGCGAACTTCACGTTTGTCCCGGGACACGCCCGCCAGCTCAAGACCGAATCCAACGTTGGCGAGCACGTCCTGCCAAGGCAGCAAGGCGTCGTCCTGGAACACCACCCCGCGTTCGGCACTCGGGCCTTTGACCGGCACGCCGTCGAGGGTGATGTGCCCGGCACTGGGCTCGACGAAACCGGCAATCAGGTTCAACAGCGAAGTCTTGCCACTGCCGGACGGGCCGAGGGCAACCAGCAACTGCTGGGGCCCAAGGCTCAGGGAAATGTCCGCCAGCACGGGTTCCGGGCTGCCGGGGTACTGTGCGCTGATGCGCTCCAGCTGTAGCAAAGCCATCGCAATTAACTCCGGATCAGTTGGTGATGAACTTGGCGCTGACGTACGGTGCGTAATCCGGCAGCACGGCCTCGACCTTGCCTTGTTCCTTGAGGAACGTGGCGGTGTCGGTGATGGCTTTGGTGGTCGGTGCGCCGAGGGTGATCACCTGATCAGCCGCCAGCGGGTAGACGTTGCCTTGCAGCAGCAATGGAATGTCGCTGGCCTTGGCGCCGGAGAGTTTCACCAGTTTGTCGACGTTGCTTTGATTGGCGAGCCAGGCTTTCGGGTCTTTGCGGTAGTCGGCATAGGCGTCCAGGGTCACCTTGGCGAACGCGGTGACGATTTCCGGGTGCTTCTCGGCGAAGTCTTTGCGCACGATCCACGCATCGAAGGTCGGTGCGCCGAACTTGGCGAGCTCGCCAGAGGTGATCAGCACTTTGCCATTTTCTTTCGCCACGCCGAGCGCTGGGTCCCAAACGTAAGTGGCGTCGATATCACCGCGCTTCCAGGCGGCAATGATGGCTGGCGGTGCGAGGTTGAGGACGGTGACTTTCGACGGATCAATGTTCCAGTGCTTCAGCGCGGCGAGCAGGCTGTAGTGACCGGTGGAAACGAAGGGAACGGCGATTTTCTTGCCGATCAGGTCTTGCGGCGTCTTGATCCCGGAACCGTCGCGAGCGACCAGCGCTTCGGCGGCACCGATCTGCGTGGCGATGAGGAAGGTTTCAACCGGAACCTTGCGAGTAATCGCAGCCGTCAGCGGGCTGGAACCGAGGTAGCCGATCTGCACGTCGCCGGACGCGATGGCGGCGATGATGTCGGCACCGTTATCGAATTTGCGCCAGTCGATCTTGGCGTTGGTGGCTTTTTCGTAAGCGCCGTCGGCCTGGGCGACTTTCGCCGGGTCAACGGTGGTCTGGTAGGCGACGGTGACGTCGGCTGCCTGGGCCAGGAAACTCGCTGCAGCCAAAGAAGCGGCCGCCAGGAGGCGAAGAGGGAAGTGCAGTTTCATTGGAGAGCTCCATATCAGGCGACCGAGGATCGGCGTGAATGGAGACTAAATGATCTAAGAATTCTAAAATAAATAACTTTTTCGAATTAGCTTATGAGCGGAAGAATTTACAGATCAAAAGATCGCAGCCTGCGGCAGCTCCTACAAAGGTTGCGTGCGAGCCCGGAAATGCTCGGCGCGGGCAAAAAAAATCGCAGACTTCAGCCGATCCCTGTAGGAGCTGCCGAAGGCTGCGATCTTTTGACAGGCGCCGCTTAGTTACTGATCGCCAGAATACTCGCCTGATACGACCCGACAAACACATCGAAATCGCCCACTTCGTTCCGCTCCAGCTCCACTTGCTCAGCCAGCGAAGAACGCGCCCGCTCTTCAAATTTCGCTTGGTCTGCGCTTGAAAGCGGCTCGCTGCGGAAAAACTCCGCGTGCGCCTGGCTCTGACGCAAGGAGAACTGGCTGAAGCTCTCCTTGTGTTCGGCCATTGCCGCCAGTACCTGGGCCGATGGCGTCAGGGAGGGGTCCTTGACCTTGGCCAGTTGCGCATCCAATGCCGTGCTGTGGGCATCGCCGCCCTGGCTCTGGTCCAGTAGCGCGGCGAGTGGCGCAATGCTCTCCAGCAACTCGCTGGCCCACTCTTTCAGGTCAACCGGTTGACCATTGCGGTGCAATTGCAGGCCCGGGCGGCGACCTTCCTTGACCACGCTGAGGAAGTTCGCGGTCGCGTTGCCGCAAGACGTATTGGTCAACAGGGGGCTGTCGTTCAGCGCGCAGTACAGCAGGAACGCGTCGAGAAAGCGCGACTCGGTCAGATCAATGCCCATCGGCAGGAACGGGTTGATGTCCAGGCAACGCACTTCGACATACTGGATGCCGCGGGCCACCAGCGCCTGGATCGGCCGCTCGCCGGTGTAGGTCACGCGTTTCGGGCGGATGTTGGAGTAGTACTCGTTTTCGATCTGCAGGATGTTGGTGTTGAGCTGAACCCACTCACCGTCCTGGTGCGTTCCGATTTCGACATATGGCGCATACGGCGTGGCCACCGCTTTGCGCAGGCTGTCGGTGTAGCTGGCCAGATCGTTGTAGCACGGCGTCAGACCGGCCTGGGCGTTGCTCTGGTAACCCAGGTCGCTCATGCGCAGGCTGGTGGCGTACGGCAGGTACAAGGTGTCCGGGTCCAGTTGTTCCAACTGGTGCGAACGACCGCGCAGGAAACCGGCATCCAGCGCTGGCGACGCGCCGAACAGGTACATCAGCAGCCAGCTGTAGCGACGGAAGTTACGGATCAGCGCGATGTAGGCCGACGACTGATAGTCGCGGTCGGTGCCGACAAAGCCTTCAGCTGTCTTGAGCAGCGGCCAGAGCTTTTCCGGCAGGGAAAAATTGTAGTGAATCCCGGCAATGCACTGCATGGTCTTGCCATAGCGCAGGGCCAGGCCCTTGCGGTAGACGTACTTGAGTTGACCGATGTTGGACGTGCCGTAATAGGCAATCGGGATGTCTTCCTCGGCCGGCAACGGGCACGGCATCGATGGACTCCACAGAAACTCGTTGCCGAGCTTGCTGTAGGCAAAGCGATGAATCTTGTCCAGGCTCGCCAGCGTTTCCGCAGGGTCTGGCAGGGCCGGGGTAATGAACTCCAGCAGCGACTCGGAATAGTCGGTGGTGATTTGTTCATTGGTCAGCGCGGAACCCAATTCTTCCGGGTGCGGCGTTTGCGCCAGGCGACCTTCGCCGGTCACGCGCAGGCATTCACGTTCGATGCCGTGAAGGCACTGTTCGAGCAGAGAGAGGTTAGCGCGCTCGCCGAGCAGAGCCAGGCGGCGGTTGAGAAGTTCGCTCAAGTTGGATTCCTTCACGCGTCAGTCGCCCCAATATGGGGGTGGGCAAGACGGTCTACAAGGGTGAAGTTAAAACTGGCGTTTTCGCCTGGTTTTCGGACCGCGTGGGCCTTCCCCTGTAGGAGCGAGCTTGCTCGCGATGAGGGTTCAGTCAACACAAGTACCGTTTGACACAGCACCATCGCGAGCAAGCTCGCTCCTACAAGATGCATTGCGCTGAAATTAACTCAAATGGGTGACATCTAGCTACAGGACAGCGAACGTGCCTTGTGCTTTTGCGACGAGTTTGTCGCCCTGCATCACATCGGCCTCGACCACCAACGTGCGGCGGCCCGGGTGGATCACCCGTGCCGTGCACATCACTTCACCGTCAGACACGGCGCGAATGTAGTTGATCTTGCATTCGATGGTCGCGCTCTGCTGGTCAAAACCGTGGGTGCTGGAACAGGCCAGCCCCATGGCAATGTCCACCAGACTGAACAAGGCCCCGCCGTGCAGCTTGCCGCCGCGATTGCGCAATTGCGGCTCAAGCGCCAGGGCAATTTGCGCCACCCCGGTCTCCAGGCTGTGCAAGCGACAGCCCAGCAGCTTGAAAAACGCGCTTTCGGTCAGCCCGGCAGGGATGTCCATCAGCGTTTCTTCAACTGCTTGGCGTTGGCGAACAGCGAAGCCATGGCGTTATTGGCCGGGGCCGCCGCTGTTGTTTCTTTACGCGGTGCGCTGTTCTGGGACTGGCGCGGCGCCGACCCCGGACGCGCGCCACGGGCGCCGTCGATTTTCTCGCCCGGTGTGTCGCTCATGCGCATCGACAGGCCAACGCGTTTGCGCGGGATGTCGACTTCCATGACCTTCACTTTCACCACGTCACCGGCCTTCACCGCTTCGCGCGGATCCTTGATGAACTTCTCCGAAAGCGCAGAGATGTGCACCAAACCGTCCTGATGCACGCCGATATCGACGAACGCCCCGAAGTTGGTCACGTTGGTCACCACGCCCTCGAGGATCATGCCCAGCTCCAGATCCTTGAGTTCTTCGACGCCTTCCTGGAACTCGGCGGTCTTGAACTCTGGACGTGGATCGCGACCCGGTTTTTCCAGTTCTTGCAGAATGTCGGTGACGGTGGGCAGACCGAAGGTTTCGTCGGTGTACTTCTTCGGGTCCAGGCGCTTGAGGAAACTCGCGTCGCCGATCAGCGAGCGGATGTCGCGGTCGGTTTCAGCGGCAATGCGCTGTACCAGCGGATAGGCTTCCGGGTGAACCGCGGACGAATCCAGCGGGTTGTCACCGTTCATGACGCGTAGGAAACCGGCAGCCTGTTCGAAGGTTTTTTCACCCAGGCGAGCGACTTTCTTCAACGCCGCACGGGTCTTGAACGCGCCGTGCTCGTCGCGGTGGCTGACGATGTTCTGCGCCAGGGTCGCGTTGAGGCCGGAGATACGGGCCAGCAGCGCCACCGAAGCGGTATTCACGTCCACGCCCACGGCGTTCACGCAGTCCTCGACTACCGCGTCCAGGCCGCGCGCCAGTTTCAGCTGCGACACGTCGTGCTGGTACTGGCCGACACCGATGGATTTCGGGTCGATCTTCACCAACTCGGCCAATGGATCCTGCAGGCGACGGGCAATCGACACCGCGCCACGGATCGACACGTCGAGGTCCGGGAATTCCTTGGACGCCAGCTCCGACGCCGAGTAAACCGATGCGCCGGCCTCGGAGACCATGACTTTGGTCATCTTCATCGCTGGGTATTTTTTGATCAGTTCAGCGGCGAGCTTGTCGGTTTCGCGGCTGGCGGTGCCGTTGCCGATGGCGATCAGGTCCACCGAGTGCTTGGCGCACAGGGCGGCGAGGATCGCGAGGGTCTGGTCCCACTTGTTGTGTGGCACGTGCGGGTAAACCGTGGCGTGATCCAGCAACTTGCCGGTCGAATCGACCACGGCGACCTTGCAGCCAGTGCGCAGGCCCGGGTCGAGGCCCAGCGTGGCGCGCGGACCGGCCGGGGCCGACAGGAGCAAGTCGTGCAGATTGTGCGCGAACACGTTGATTGCTTCGGTTTCCGCGCCGTCGCGCAGTTCGCCCAGCAGGTCGGTTTCGAGGTGCGTGTAGAGCTTGACCTTCCAGGTCCAGCGCACGACTTCGCCTAGCCACTTATCGGCGGCGCGGTTCTGGTTCTGGATGCCGAATTGCTGGCCGATCATGCCTTCGCACGGGTGCATGGTGCCCGGCAGTTCGTCGCCGACTTTCAGCGCCGAACTCAGAATGCCTTCGTTGCGGCCACGGAAAATCGCCAGCGCGCGGTGCGACGGCATGCTTTTCAAGGGTTCATCGTGTTCGAAATAGTCGCGGAACTTGGCGCCTTCCTCTTCCTTGCCGGCGATCACGCGGGCACTGAGGGTGGCTTCCTGCTTCAAATAGCTGCGCAGTTTATCCAGCAGACCAGCGTCTTCGGCGAAGCGCTCCATCAGGATGTACTTGGCGCCTTCGAGGGCGGCCTTCACGTCGGCCACGCCTTTTTCGGCGTCGACGAAGCGCGCGGCTTCAGCGTCTGGCGTCAAGCTCGGGTCGTTGAACAGGCCGTCGGCCAATTCACCGAGGCCGGCTTCCAGGGCAATCTGGCCCTTGGTGCGGCGCTTCTGCTTGTACGGCAGGTACAAGTCTTCGAGGCGGGTCTTGGTGTCGGCGAGCTTGATGTCCCGTTCAAGTTGCGGGGTCAGCTTGCCTTGTTCCTGGATGCTGGCGAGGATGCTGATGCGCCGTTCGTCGAGTTCTCGCAGGTAGCGCAGACGCTCTTCCAGATGACGCAACTGGATGTCATCGAGGCTGCCGGTCACTTCTTTCCGGTAACGGGCGATGAAGGGAACGGTAGAGCCTTCATCGAGTAGCGCGACGGCCGCTTCGACCTGTTGTGGGCGTACACCGAGTTCCTCGGCAATGCGGCTGTTGATGCTGTCCATAAAACCACCTGACAAATTGTGAAAGCAGGCTCGCAGGCGCAGAGATAGAGGCTCGGCGAGTCTGGTTGAGCGGCCTGGCCTGCGCCGCTACCTGGATCAACAGGCATTCCGTTGACCCGTGAAATCGAACAAATACTGCCGGCGCCATGGAAATAAAAAGCGGCTCCCGGTCGCAATGATCAGACGTTGCCTGACACAAAAGGCCGGGCATTATAACCAGCGTTCTGTCATTCGGGGGCATCACAGGCTGTAGGCACAATGCCCGGATTCCTGGCGGTGAAGGAAAAATCTGCTAACAATGCACACGGTGCGTATAACGGCAGCTACGCCATAATGCGCGCCGAGATCAAAGGAGCATCCAATGAGCAGCACTGCAAACATTGCTGAAGGCGAAAAAATTCTTATTGTTGACGACGATCCGGGGCTCAGCAGCCTGCTGGAACGTTTTTTCGTCAGCAAGGGCTACCGTGCCCGCGCTGTACCGAACACTGAGCAAATGGACCGCCTGCTGGCGCGTGAAGTGTTCAACCTGGTTGTTCTCGACCTGATGCTGCCCGGCGAAGACGGTCTGACCGCCTGCCGCCGCCTGCGTACAGCGAACAATCAGATTCCGATCATCATGCTCACCGCCAAGGGTGACGAGCTGAGCCGTATCAAGGGCCTGGAGCTGGGTGCCGACGATTACCTGGCCAAGCCGTTCAACCCGGACGAGCTGATGGCCCGCGTCAAAGCGGTCCTGCGCCGCCAGTCGACTCCGGTGCCGGGCGCACCGGGCAGCGAAGACGAGAGCGTGACCTTCGGTGATTACGAACTGTCCCTCGCCACTCGCGAACTCAAGCGCGGTGACGAAGTGCACATGCTCACCACCGGTGAGTTCGCGGTACTCAAGGCGTTGGTGATGAACGCGCGCCAGCCACTGACCCGCGACAAACTGATGAACCTGGCCCGTGGTCGCGAGTGGGATGCCCTGGAACGTTCCATCGACGTGCAGATCTCCCGTCTGCGTCGGATGATCGAACCCGATCCGTCCAAGCCGCGCTACATCCAGACCGTTTGGGGCGTGGGTTACGTGTTCGTTCCGGATGGCGCCGCCACCAAGTGATCGGCGATTTGTAGGAGCGGGTCTTGCGGTCGATTGGACCGCAGACTCGCGATCCGCAATATGCGAGCATCGCTCGCTCCTGCAAGTGTGTAGCGGTTATCCATGAAAACCCCCGTTTGGTTCCCCCAGAGCTTTTTCTCCCGCACCCTGTGGCTGGTGCTGATCGTTGTCCTGTTCTCCAAGGCGCTGACGCTGGTTTATCTGCTGATGAACGAAGACGTGCTGGTGGATCGCCAGTACAGCCACGGCGTCGCCCTGACGCTGCGCGCCTACTGGGCGGCAGATGAAAAAAACCGCGAAAAGATCGCCGAAGCCGCCACCCTGATCCGGGTAGTGGGCGCCGGTGTGCCGGAGGGCGAACAGCATTGGCCCTACAGCGAGATTTACCAGCGGCAGATGCAGGCAGAGCTGGGTGTCGACACTGAAGTCCGATTACGCATGCATTCGCCGCCGGCACTGTGGGTTCGGGCGCCCAGCCTGGGCGATGGCTGGCTGAAAGTGCCACTTTATCCACATCCGCTGCGTGGCCAGAAAATCTGGAACGTGCTTGGCTGGTTCCTCGCCATTGGCTTGCTGTCCACGGCGTCGGCGTGGATCTTCGTCAGCCAGCTCAATCAACCCTTGAAGCGCCTGGTCTACGCCGCAAGGCAACTCGGTCAGGGGCGCAGCGTGCGCCTGCCGATCAGTGATACGCCGAGCGAGATGACCGAGGTGTATCGCGCCTTCAACCAGATGGCCGAAGACGTCGAACAGGCCGGACGCGAGCGTGAGTTGATGCTGGCCGGGGTGTCCCATGACCTGCGTACGCCGTTGACTCGTCTGCGGCTGTCACTGGAGCTGATGGGCGACCGCAACGACCTGACGGACGACATGGTTCGCGACATCGAAGACATGGACGCGATTCTCGACCAGTTTCTGGCGTTCATCCGCGATGGCCGCGACGAATCGGTGGAGGAGGTGGACTTGACCGATCTGGTGCGCGAAGTCGCCGCGCCGTACAACCAGAATGAAGAGAAAGTGCGCCTGCGCCTGGAACCAATCCAGCCGTTTCCGTTGCGTCGGGTGTCGATGAAGCGCTTGTTGAACAACCTGATCGGCAACGCGTTGCATCACGCCGGTAGCAGCGTTGAAGTCGCGGCTTATGTGTCCGGGGATGTGAGTGCACCGTACGTGGTGCTGAGCGTCCTGGACCGTGGGGCGGGGATTGATCCGTCGGAGCTGGAAGCGATTTTCAACCCGTTCACCCGGGGTGATCGTGCCCGCGGTGGTAAAGGAACCGGCTTGGGCCTGGCGATCGTGAAGCGGATTGCTTCGATGCATGGCGGGAATGTTGAGCTGCGTAATCGGTCCGGTGGTGGGCTGGAAGCGCGGGTTCGCTTGCCGCTTGGGTTGATGTTGCCTCGGGATGCGGTTTAACGGCTGAAAAGATCGCAGCCTGCGGCAGCTCCTACAAGGAAATGCGTACCCTGTAGGAGCTGCCGCAGGCTGCGATCTTTTGCTTCAACCCTTACCTTTGGTCCGAGTCATGTTCGGGCCACCATTCTTCTCCAGATGCTCGATGATGATCCCCGCCACATTCTTCCCGGTGGTGGTCTCAATCCCTTCCAGACCCGGCGACGAGTTCACTTCCATCACCAACGGCCCGTGGTTGGAACGCAGGATATCCACGCCTGCCACCGCCAATCCCATGACCTTCGCCGCGCGTAATGCGGTCATGCGTTCTTCCGGCGTGATCTTGATCAGACTGGCACTGCCACCCCGATGCAGGTTCGAGCGAAACTCCCCAGGTTTGGCCTGGCGCTTCATCGCTGCGATCACCTTGTCGCCGACCACGAAGCAGCGAATGTCCGCGCCGCCAGCTTCCTTGATGTACTCCTGAACCATGATGTTCTGCTTGAGGCCCATGAACGCCTCGATCACCGATTCCGCCGCCGTCGCGGTTTCACACAGCACCACGCCGATGCCTTGGGTGCCTTCCAGCACCTTGATCACCAGCGGTGCGCCGTTGACCATGTCGATCAAGTCGGGAATGTCATCAGGGGAGTGTGCAAATCCCGTGACCGGCAAACCGATCCCGCGACGTGAGAGCAATTGCAGAGAGCGCAGTTTGTCCCGCGAACGGGCAATCGCCACCGATTCGTTGAGCGGAAACACCCCCATCATTTCGAACTGGCGCAACACCGCGCAGCCATAAAACGTCACCGACGCACCGATCCTCGGGATCACCGCGTCGAAACCTTCCAGCGGCTTGCCGCGGTAGTGGATCTGCGGTTTGTGGCTGGCGATGTTCATGTAGGCGCGCAGGGTGTCGACCACCACCATTTCATGTCCACGTTCAGTTCCGGCTTCGACCAGTCGACGAGTGGAATATAGACGCGGGTTCCGCGACAGCACAGCGATCTTCATGCAACACCTGTGGAGAAGGTAGATACCGGGAACACCGGCTTGTCTTGTACATATTTAATGCCCGGATTGACCACCAATTGGCCGTCGATCAAGGCTTTGGAGCCGAGGAGCAGGCGATAACGCATGGACTTGCGGCAGGCGAGTGTGAACTCGACCGGCCAGACCCGATCACCGAGGGCCAGGGTCGTGCTGACCACGTAACGCTTTTGCGCGTGACCGTTGGAGCTCTTGATGGTTTTCATCGTCACCAGCGGTGCTTCGCAGCGTCGGTGACGCAGTTGCACCACCGTGCCCAAGTGCGCGGTGAAGCGCACCCACTGTTCGCCATCGCGCTCGAACGGCTCGATGTCGGTGGCGTGCAGGCTGGAGGTACTGGCGCCGGTGTCGATTTTTGCCCGAAGGCCCGCGACTCCCAAACCCGGGAGCGCCACCCACTCGCGCAGACCGACAACGGTCAAATGGTCAAATGTCTTCAATAGGAAAAACCGGCGATTATCGCGTCCAGGCTTCAGGTGGAACCTGAGCCAACGCTTTGAATGCAGGTTTGGCGAACCAGTAACCCTGCATTAGAAAAATTCCACAGTCCGCCAGGAAATCCCGTTCTCCAGCGCTTTCAATGCCTTCGGCGATGACTGTAACGTCCAACTCCGCACAGATTGTGACAATCCCCCGAACGATAGCCTGACGAACACGATCGCGGTCGACATCGCGGATCAGTGCCATGTCGAGTTTGATCAGGTCCGGTTGGAAATCAGCCAGCAGATTGAGCCCCGAGTAGCCCGCGCCGAAATCGTCGATGGCGGTCTTGAAGCCGAATTCGCGGTATTCACGCAGAATATTAGTCAAATGGCGATAGTTATCTACGTGCTCGCTTTCCAGCGTTTCGAAAATCAGTCGCTCGATGGGGAAGTTGTGTTTTTTCGCGGCCTCCAGCGTGCTGCGAATACACAGCTCGGGGCGGTACACGGCGTTGGGCATGAAGTTGATCGACAAGTGTGTCTGCATACTTAAATTCGCCGCACCTTCAATGGCTCGGGTCCGGCAGAGCTGGTCGAAGCGGTAGCGGTTGTTTTCGGTAACGTGATCGAGGATCGAGCGCGCGCCCTCACCGTTTACGCCGCGCACGAGTGCCTCATGGGCGAAAATCGACTGATCGCGCAAATCGACGATCGGTTGGTAGGCGAAGGAAAAATCAAAGCCCAAAGGCTCGCTTTGCTGACAGCCCTGGCATCCGCCCTTGGGCGCAGTCAATGAAGACGGAAATACAGTCACTCGATTACTCCATGCCGGTGAGCCGGCCAAGGTCACATTCTATCTGGAGGGCCGGGTTCTTGCGCCCGACAGAAACGGTAGTACAGTTCCGACTATTAGCTGAAAGAGGAATTCATATGGCACAAATACAGGAAGAGGACGACAAAGTCCGTCTCGATAAGTGGTTGTGGGCGGCGCGATTTTATAAAACACGTGCCTTGGCCAAGGCGGCGATAGAAAGCGGCAAGGTGCATTGTCGGGGCGAGCGCTGCAAGCCGGGCAAGGAGCCAAGGATCGGCGACGAGTTTCAGATTCGCGCTGGGTTTGAGGAGCGCACGGTGGTGGTCCAGGCGTTGTCGATTGTGCGTCGCGGGGCGCCGGAGGCTCAGACGCTATACGCCGAAACCGAAGCCAGCATCGCCAAGCGCGAAGCGGCAGCGGCCATGCGCAAAGCGGGCGCGTTGGGTGTAAGCACCGACGGCAAGCCGAGCAAGAAACAGCGGCGGGATTTGTTTAAATTTCGTGGGAACAGCAACGACGAGTGATCCTGTAGAAAGATCGCAGCCCGCGGCAGCTCCTACATGAGCCACCTGTAGGAGCTGCCGCAGGCTGCGATCTTTTCAGGATCACCTAATTACCGAATGGAAATACCACGCACCACACTCATCCGCGAAACCACAGGCAATTTCCCCAACAGCCCAAACACCGGCGACGTCATCTTCAAGAAAAACTCCGAAACAAAATAGGCAAACGGCGTGTAGTAACCCCAGCCCAATGCCCACACCGCCATCAACATTCCGCCAATGTAATCATCCTGGCCCCAATGAGCGCCGGCCACCAGGCGCGGCATCATGAACAGCAGCGCCAGGCCCCAGATCGTCAGCACCTGCACAGCGCGGCGGCTGAACACCGTCATGAACAGCGCCCAAAGCAGCAACACGGAAGCATGGTCACCAGGAAAACTCTGGGTTGAGCGGTCCTTCAATTCCCAAGTCTTTTCAAGCCCCGGAAAGTAGTCGCTCATTCGGATGGCGCGGTCGATCATTATCGACGGGCTGCTGTGCTGCCAGCCCATGTGCCCGGCGAGTTTGGTAAACAGCATGCGGATGAGCAGCAACAACAGCAGCACTGAAAGGAAACCGAAAAACGCGCGGCGCACCTCCACCGCTTTGAAGACCCAGCCGCCCTTGATCAACAACGTCAGAAGAATCACCCCGACCACCGCATCGAAGGGGCGCAGACTTGCAATCGCCCAAATGTGCAGCCATATCGGGTTAGTCGCCAGCGGCGAATTGAGTTGGTGAAAAAGCCATTCGTCGAAAAGCACACACAGCATCTGACCTGTAGGCCATAACCAGAAGGCAAGCAGCGCCAGAGGCACAAAGTTGCACAGCGCCAACCGGCGGACGTTCCACCTTGCTTGGAACAAACCCGGATTGTTCATAAAATGCCTCCCATGGCTGAACAGAGCGCACCAAAACGGTGCCGCAGAAGCGCAATTTTCACTTTTTGTAATCTTTTTGTCATTTACTTCAGATACCCAAACCTATGACCGATCTAACGGATACCGACTACACCCAACGCTTCATCTTCGATGACAGCGACAACCGCGGCGAGCTGGTTTCGTTGGAGCGAAGCTACGCCGAAGTCCTTGCCAAACACCCGTATCCGGAGCCGGTCGCGCAACTGCTTGGCGAATTGATGGCGGCGGCGTCGCTGCTCGTCGGCACCTTGAAGTTCGATGGTTTGCTAATTCTCCAGGCCCGTTCCGACGGCCCTATCCCGCTGTTGATGATCGAGTGCTCCAGTGAACGCGAGATCCGTGGCCTGGCCCGTTACGAGGCGGACAAAATTGCCCCCGATGCAACCTTGGCTGACCTGATGCCCAACGGCGTCTTGGCGTTGACGGTCGACCCGACCCAGGGTCAGCGTTACCAGGGCATCGTCGACCTGGATGGGGAAACCCTGTCGGAGTGCTTCACCAATTACTTCGTCATGTCCCAACAGGTGGGCACGCGCTTCTGGCTGTACGCCGATGGTCGTCGCGCACGTGGCCTGTTGTTGCAGCAGTTGCCGGCCGACCGTCTGAAAGACGAAGAAGAGCGCGCCGCCAGCTGGCAGCACCTCACCGCGTTGGGCGGCACCCTGACCGCCGATGAATTGCTCAGCCTGGACAACGAAACCGTGCTCCATCGCCTCTACCATGAAGAGCAGGTTCGTTTGTTCGACGTGCAGAAACTGCGCTTCCGTTGCAGTTGCTCGCGCGAACGTTCTGCCAATGCGCTGGTCAGTTTGGGTCTGGACGATGCGCAGAATCTGGTGGTCGAGCACGGTGGCAACATCGAGATCGACTGCCAGTTCTGCAGCCAGCGCTACCTGTTCGACGCCGCCGATATCACGCAACTATTCGCGGGCGCGGGTGTTGAGACGCCGTCAGATACCCGTCACTAAAACGGTTCAGCGCAGGTAAATTCACTGCTTAGCGCCGGAATAACGCCGTTACGACGGGAGGGCCCTACTATTTTTGGGCGTTTCTGGCATAATCCGGCCCACTTTTTGTCGCGGTAGTAGTGCACGACTTTCTACTACAAAACGTTTGGAGCACACTCGGCCACTGGCCGACGGGGAATCTCATGACGCAAGCTAATAACGCCGTGTACACCGATCTGAGTGTTGATGATCTGGTAAAAGAAGCGCTCAATCGCGGTGAAGGCGAGCTTGCCGATACCGGCGCGCTGGTTGTTCGCACCGGTCATCGTACCGGCCGCTCGCCAGTCGATCGTTTCATCGTTGAAGAACCGTCCACGTCGGCCGCCATTGCCTGGGGCCCGATCAACCGCAAGTTCCCGGCCGACAAGTTCGATGCCCTGTGGGACCGCGTCGAGGCGTTCAACAACGCACAAGAGCATTTCGTTTCCCACGTGCATGTAGGTGCGGCGGAAGATCACTACCTGGCCGTGAAGATGACCACCCAGACTGCCTGGCAGAATCTGTTCGGTCGTTGCCTGTTCATCAATCCGGCCCAGTACAACCCGGCTGGTCGTGAAGAGTGGCAGGTTCTCAACGTTGCCAACTTCGAATGCGTTCCAGAGCGTGACGGCACCAACTCCGACGGTTGCGTGATCCTCAACTTCGCACAGAAGAAAGTGCTGATCGCCGGCATGCGTTACGCCGGTGAAATGAAGAAAGCCATGTTCTCGGTGCAGAACTTCCTGCTGCCGGCTTCCGACGTGCTGCCGATGCACTGCGCTGCCAACATCGGTGAAGCAGGCGACGTGACCCTGTTCTTCGGTCTGTCCGGCACCGGCAAGACCACCCTGTCCGCCGATGAAAGCCGTTACCTGATCGGCGACGACGAACACGGCTGGGGTGAAGGCGTTGTCTTCAACATCGAAGGCGGCTGCTACGCCAAGTGCATCGATCTGTCCGAGAAAAACGAGCCGGTCATCTGGAAAGCCATCAAGCACGGCGCAGTCCTGGAAAACGTCGTTATCGATGACGCCAAGCACGCCGACTACGCCGATGTCAGCCTGACCCAGAACAGCCGCGCCGCCTACCCGCTGGAGCACGTTGCCAAGCGTTCCGAGCAAAACCTGGGTGGCGAGCCAAACGCGGTGATCTTCCTGACCTGCGACCTGACCGGCGTCCTGCCTCCAGTGTCGATCCTCAGCGAAGAACAAGCGGCCTACCACTTCCTGTCCGGCTACACCGCTCTGGTGGGCTCGACCGAAATGGGTTCCGGCAGCGGCATCAAGTCGACCTTCTCCACCTGCTTCGGCGCACCGTTCTTCCCGCGTCCGGCTGGCGAATACGCAGAACTGCTGATCAAGCGCATCCGCGGCTTCGGCTCCAAGGTCTACTTGGTCAATACCGGCTGGACCGGCGGCGGCTACGGCGTCGGCAAACGCTTCAACATCCCGACCACTCGCGGCGTCATCGCAGCGATCCAGAGCGGCGCGTTGATCGGTGCTGAAACCGAACACCTCGACACCATCAACCTCGACGTGCCATTGGCCGTACCGGGCGTTGAAACTGGCCTGTTGAACCCACGTAATACCTGGGCTGACAAGGCTGCTTACGATGAATCGGCTAAAGCACTGGCTGGGTTGTTTGTTGAGAACTTTAAAAAGTTTGAAGTGAGCGACGCGATCAAGGCGGCTGGGCCGAAGTTGTAAGTGTTGGTTTGATGTAATGAAAAAGCCGCCCCTTGGGGCGGCTTTTTTGTGGGTGTCTGATTCAAGTTTTCAGATGTAAAACGAACGCCCCGACCAACACCAAAACCACGCCTAGCACCTGTATCTTCGCCAGTCTCTCCTTGAAGAACACATATCCGAGAAAAACCCGATGGTCAACGGGATTTTTTCGCCACGACCTTTCGCTCGGCGCTTGAGAAAGACATCAAATTCTTCGGGCTGAAAGTAGCGATAGGCGTCGAAGTCCACGAAATCGATCCAGAACTGTTCATCCAGTGCTTCCATCAGGTTTCGCGCATCGGCACCGTCGCAGCCCAGGTCGAAGTTGATCGAGGTGGTGAGGCTGATGGTTTTGCGTTCTGGCAGGCCGAGTTCTTCGTGCAGCACCTGCATGAGCAGGTGCATGGTGGGATCGTCGGGGAACTTGGGGGGCGAGGTTCATTGCGGGGGCGTCCGGTTGGGCTTGGGCGGATCTTATTGGTCGACAGGCTTGGGGGGAAGGGCGGGGACAATTGTGGCGGCTTGTCTTGTCGGTATTTGGCGAGCACTTCTTCTCGCGTCGGAAGTGGTTTTTCGAGGTCTGCGGGTGACGTGTCGAATCCTTCGAGGCGAAGACTGGCCAGGTAATTTGAGCGGTGGAATTTTCCGTAGTGTGCTTGTTTTTGTTTGAAGGTTAATTCACTCATCACGATTGTCTCGGGCTACCAGCGGTTGTGTTCCGGGCCGGGATTGTGCGGTGCGTTCATCGCAGGCAAGCCAGCTCCCACAGGGTCTGGCTTGCCCCTCAGAGTTTGTTTTAGGCCGGGGCTTTCCAGTTCAGCATGCGTTGTTGAGCGACTTTTAGCAGGTCGCAGCCGCCCTGGGTCAGGAGGTAGAGCGCGTGGGTGATGTGGGGGATGTCTTCGAGATCGCCTTGCTCGAAGCTTTGGCAGCGACAGTCCGACTATAGGTGTGAGTCGCTGGTTGGCGCTAGGCGACAAGGTGTCTTCTGTTGTAGGACCGGGACGAAGCTTTGATAGGGCGTTGCCTACGGACTTATTTCTTTCGCAATTTTTCACGTTTGACTGCCATTAGTTGCTTGGCTTCTTCATCTGGAATGCTTGGGCGAGGGGCGTCGAGGCTAGCTTGTACCTGTGCTTTGAACCAAGGGTCGTAGGCTAATGCCTGTCAGTTAAGAATCTCAGGCGCAACACGCTTTCTGTAGCAGCTGGCGAAGCCTGCGTTCGGCGGCGAAGCCGTCGTAAAACCTGTGTACGAGGTGTTTCTGATGCACCGCGTCGGCTGATTTCACGACGGCTTCGCCGCCGAACGCAGGCTTTGCCAGCTGCTACGGATCGCATTACGGCTTAACTGATCGGCATTAGCGTCTTAGGCTGCTTTTTCTGTAGGTGATTGGGTTTCGGGCATTTTGGTTTTCATCAGGTTTACCGCGTTATCGTTCTTCGCGGGCAAGCCTCGCTCCTACAGGGGAGTGTGTGGTGGGAGATTATTAATCGGTGGGTTTTTTGGGAGGCGTTGCCGGGCGATTTCGAGGAGTTCGTTGCCGTCCTGGGTCAGCAGGTAGAGCGCGTTGACGAGGTTGGGAATGTCGCTCGCATTGGCCTGTTTGAAGCACGTGCAATACAGCGTTTCGAGCAGGTCGCTGGCGGCGCGAATGCGTTGTCGGGCGGCGTCGAGGATTTCGTGAGGGTCTGCTTCGGTGTCGATGACTAGCACCGGGGTTTCGCTGTAGCTGCTTTTGAGTGGGCGATAGCGGTCTTGCATCTAGGGTCGGTCCTGTAGGAAGTCGGGCAGGCCGACACACTTTATTTCGCGGCGCCGAAAACTATGAAGGGCGCCGCGTTGCACGGCAATACCGCCGCAATCGACAGGATTTGTAGGGGGTTTACTGGCCTTCGGGCATGGGTCCTACGCATTTGCCAGGGTTTTTGCCCGCGAAACCCCTACAGGTGAAGTTTCCTACGGGGTGGTCAGGCGCAACGCAGTAAAGCTCTGTATGGTGCGCGCCAGAATGTGTAGGACATTTCGAAATGCCGGGTTAAGCATTTGCGATCGGTCAGTCGCTCCATTCTTCATGCCTTGCAATCCCCTTCATGCCATCCGCTGTATCATCCCGTATCCTTTTTACCCCCGACCTTTTCTCGACTGGCTGCGATCACCGGCTAGGCTTTGGGCTTCGCAGCGGTCAACGGAGTGACAGCTTATGCACAACACCCTGGAACAGGTTTTCGGTTATCCACAATTTCGGCCCGGCCAGGAAGCGGCGATCAGTGCAGTGCTGGCCGGGCGCTCGGCGGCGGCGATTTTCCCCACGGGTTCGGGCAAGTCCCTTTGTTACCAATTGTCGGCCGTGTTGCTGCCACACCTGACGCTGGTGGTCTCGCCGCTGCTGGCGTTGATGCAGGACCAGTTGGCGTTCCTGCAACGCCATGGCATCGCGGCGGGCAGCATCGATTCGGCCCAGAGCCGCGATGACGCGAGCGATGTGATGGCCCGCGCCAAGTCTGGCGAACTGAAAATTTTGATGATTTCCGTAGAGCGCCTGAAGAACGAGCGCTTCCGCAATTTCTTGCAGCAGGTGCCGATCTCGCTGCTGGTGGTGGACGAGGCGCATTGCATCTCGGAGTGGGGCCATAACTTCCGCCCCGACTACCTCAAGCTCCCCGACTACCAGCGCCAGTTCAACATCCCTCAGGTACTTCTGCTGACCGCCACCGCGACGCCCAAAGTGATTGCCGACATGGAGGCCAAGTTCGCTATCGCCCCTGAAGATGTCGTGACCACTGGTTTCTACCGGCCGAACCTCAACTTGCTGGTGGAGCCGGTACGCGGGCAGGACAAGCGCCGACGCCTTGTCGAATGGATGAGCCAACGTCCCAATCAGCCAAGCATCGTCTACGTCACCCTGCAGAAAACCGCCGAACACATTGCCGAGCACCTGGGCCGCAACGGCATTCAGGCCGAGGCCTATCACGCTGGTCTGCCCCACGAACAACGCGAAGCGATCCAGAAACGCTTCATGGGTGGGCAGTCCAATTGCATCGTCGCCACCATCGCGTTTGGCATGGGCATCGACAAGAGTGACATCCGCAACGTGGTGCATTTCGACCTGCCCAAATCCATCGAAAACTACAGCCAGGAAATCGGCCGTGCCGGGCGTGACGGGCAGCCGTCCGATTGCCTGGTATTGGCTAACCGCGACAGCCTCAACGTGCTGGAAAACTTCGTCTACGGTGATACGCCAGAACTGGACGGCATCCGATTCGTGCTCGACGAATTGCAAGCCGCCGCGCCCGAGGGCCAGTGGGAGTTTTTGCTGGGGCCGTTAGCGGACCAGAGCAACATTCGCCAGCTACCGCTCAAGACCTTGCTGGTGCAGTTGGAGCTGCGCGGGGTCATCGCCCCGCGGTACGCCTATTACGCCGAATACCGCTTCAAGTATTTGCAGGAACCCGAGGCCTTGCTTGCCCGTTTCGAGGGTGAGCGTAAAGACTTTGTTTCGGCCATCATCCAGACCTCCCCCCGCGCGCGAACCTGGGCGACGGTGAATTTCGACGCGTTGTACGAGCAGCATCAAGCCGAGCGCGATCGGGTGGTCAAAGCGCTGGATTATTTTCAGGAGAAGGGTTGGGTTGAGCTTGAAAGCAAGCAGATGACCGAGGTCTACAGCCTGCTGCAAACCGACTTCGACAGTCAGGCGCTCAGTGCCGAGCTTCACGCCTATTTCACCCAGCACGAACAAACCGAGATCGCACGGATACACGCCATGCTCGATCTCTTCGCCACCGACCACTGCCTGGGTTATCGCCTGGCCGAGTACTTCGGCGACGAGAACGCGCCGCAGCAGTGCGGGCATTGTTCGGTGTGTCATGGGGATGTGGCGCGACTGCCTGCTCCACCGGAACTGCCAGCGCTTGTGGATAAAAACTTCGAAGCGCTGTGCGGTGATTTTATCCACAGGCATGAGCAGCACACCGGCAATGTTCCTTCGGCTGAGCGGGTGACACGGTTTCTGTGCGGGATTAGCGTGCCGTTGTTTACCAAGCTCAAGGCGCGGTCGATTCCGGGGTTTGCAGTGCTGGAGGATTATCCGTATGGCGAGGTACGCAGTTGGGCCGCCGCTAACCTGTAGGAGCTGCCGCAGGCTGCGATCTTTTGATCTTAGTCTTTGGCGTCGCTGAAATAGCCGAAGATCAAGATCAAAAGATCGCAGCCTGCGGCAGCTCCTACAAGGATGGGTCATCCATCCGCTGAATGTTGCTCATCACAGGAATAAATTTCAAAAAAGCCCGGTGGCTGACTATCGTAGGGGCTGTCTTTGGATCGCCAACAAGAGAACAACCATGAGCCAGACACCGTTCAACATTCAGCGCGCAGCCGTCATCGGCGCGGGCACCATGGGCCGTGGCATTGTCATGTGCCTGGCCAACGCCGGGGTGCCGGTGCAATGGGTCGATAACAATCCGCAAATGCTTGAGCAGGCATTGGCCACGGTGGCTGAGACCTACGCGCACAATGTGCGCCAAGGCCGGATCGATCAGGCTGAAGCGCACGCTCGTATTGCGCGGGTCACGGCGGCTGCCGATTACGCGTCGATCCGCGAGGTCGATCTGGTGATTGAAGCGGTGTACGAAAACCTCGAACTCAAGCAGAAAATTTTCCGCGAACTGGATGGCCTGCTCAAACCTGAAGCCATTCTGGCCAGCAACACGTCGGCGCTGGATATCGATGCGATCGCTGCGGCCACTCGCCGTCCACGTCAGGTGCTGGGCCTGCACTTTTTCAGCCCCGCGCACATCATGAAACTGCTGGAAATCGTCCGTGGTGCGCAGACGGCTCCGGCAGTGCTTGAGGCGGCTTTGGACCTGGGCAAGCGCATGGGCAAGGTCAGCGTGGTGGCGGGTAACTGTGATGGTTTCATCGGGAACCGCATGCTCAATACCTACGTGCTTGAAGCGCGCAAGATGCTGCTGGAGGGCGCTTACCCTTATCAGGTGGATGCGGCATTGCAAGGGTTCGGTTTCGCCATGGGGCCCTTCCGCATGTACGACGTGGTCGGCGTGGACTTGGGTTGGCGGGCTCGGGAACTGGCGGGCAAAGGGCAGGATGCGCCAGAAGTTCAAGTGGATAACCGGCTGTGTGAACTGGGTCGTTTTGGGCAGAAGAGCGGCAATGGCTATTACCACTATGAGCCGGGCAGTCGCCAGGCTGAGCACGATGTAGAAGTCGATGCGCTGGTGCTCAAGGTCAGCGAAGGCTTGGGTTTCCAGCGCCGCGAGATCGGGCCTGAGGAAATTCTCGAGCGCTGCTTGCTGGCTCTGGTGAATGAAGGGGCAAAGATCCTCGAGGAAGGCATCGCCGGGTCGGCGCATGACATCG
This sequence comes from Pseudomonas sp. LBUM1644, assembly GCF_059716195.1. Lineage (NCBI taxonomy): Bacteria > Pseudomonadati > Pseudomonadota > Gammaproteobacteria > Pseudomonadales > Pseudomonadaceae > Pseudomonas > Pseudomonas sp. LBUM1644. The sequence goes on from NZ_CP166812.1 coordinate 264,483, forward strand.
ATCTGGTGTACCTCAACGGTTACGGTTTCCCGGCGGACAAGGGCGGGCCGATGGCTTGGGCGGATCAGCAGGGGTTGGGGGATATTCATCAGCGGTTGATGCAGCTTGAGACCAAGCAAGGTGATCACTGGAAACCGGCGCGCTTGATCGGTGAATTGGCCGCAGTGGGTAAAGGGTTTGCCGATTTATAGCGTCTTTAATGACGCCATCGCGAGCCTGCTCGCGAAGAACGATAACGCGGAAATCTGCCTAGACTGGCAATCCAACTCCAGGAACCGACATTGATGTCCAACCCTATGCCCCAACGCAACGACTATCTCCACTTCCAGCCGATCACCACCCGCTGGCACGACAACGACGCCTACGGTCACGTCAACAACGTCACCTACTACAGTTTTTTCGACACGGCGGTGAATACCTACCTGATCGAAGTCGGCGGCCTGGATATCCATGATGGCGAGGTGGTGGGTTTTGTGGTGAGTTCGGCCTGCGATTACTTTGCGTCCATCGCCTTCCCGGATCGGATCGAAATAGGTTTGCGCGTGGGTAAGTTAGGCAACAGCTCGGTGCAATATGAATTGGCGGTATTCAAGGCCGGTGAAGACGAAGCCTGCGCGGCGGGGCGCTTTGTGCATGTGTTTGTGGATCGGGCATCGAACCAGCCCGTGGCGATTCCTGCCCCGTTACGCATGGCATTGGAGCGGTTGGTGGTTTGAAACGAAAAGATCGCAGCCTCTGTAGGAGCTGCCGAAGGCTGCGATCTTTTGATCTTTTTAGCGATCAGCGATGACGATCGTAGTTGTGGTGCTTGCGATGGCCGTAGGCATGACCGCGACCACGGTGGTCATCACGGTAGTAACGACGATCATCATGGCCACGGCTGGAATGACGATCTTCGTCATCACTCTTGTTGCCCATGTAGTTACCCAGCGCGCCACCCGCGCCGCCGCCTGCTGCGGAGCCGATCAGGCTGCCGGTGGTGCCGCCCATGCTGCGGCCGACCACGTTACCGCCTGCTGCGCCCAACGCACCGCCAATGGCGGCTTCGCCACGGCTGCGTTTGTCTGCGCCGACTGCGCTACCACCCGCGCCGCCCAGGGCCGCGCCAATGGTCGAACCTGTATTGCCGCCTAACGACTGACCGACGACCGAGCCCAGAACCCCGCCCAATGCGCCGCCCACACCTGCTTCGGTGGTGCCGCCTGCAGAAGCGAAGCCACTGACCAGGCCAAGGGACAACAAGAGAATCGAGGAGAACTTCATAGAGGAACCTCAAGGGGATGACGGCGCGATCCTGAGGCTGTGTCATCGGTGTGACAATCGAAATCCGACGAGTAACACGACTTCAACACATTTCTATAAGTTACTGTTTTTTAGGCGGAACTTAAGTGTTTTCCGCCGGTCTTTAGCTACTTCGGACAGGCCGTTTTTGTGAAAAAACGGCCTTTTTTGTGGGCGCAGGAAAAGTGTTGTATCAGTGAAGTGGATAAAAGATCGCAGCCTTCGGCAGCTCCTACAGGGAATCGCGTACACCCTGTAGGAGCTGCCGAAGGCTGCGATCTTTTGATCTTGCCGTTAAGCCGACTTCGCCAAAATCAACCCCGTCTCACTCGCCATTTCCAACCGGATCGCCACGAACTTCGACGTCGGCGTATGGCTGCCATCCCCGGTACTCTCCAGCGGCACCAGCGGGTTCACTTCCGGGTAATACGCGGCAGCCTGCCCCGCAGGAATATCAAACGCCAGCAGCGTAAAGCCCTTCACCCGACGCTCGCGGCCATCATCCCAGATCGAAACGATGTCCGCCTTCTGCCCCGGTTTGAACCCCAGGCGAATGATGTCCGCTTCATTCACGAACAACACATCCCGCTGCCCCTTCACCCCACGATAACGGTCATCGAGCCCATATATGGTGGTGTTGTACTGATCGTGCGAACGCATCGACTGCATGATCAGGTCCGGCAACACCCCGGTAGCGCGAGTGCGTTCGTGCACCAGGTCTTTGGGCAGGACGTTCGCACGGAAATTGGCGCGTCCCGACGCGGTGTTCCAGCGGCGAGCCCCGGCGCTGTTGCCGAGGTAGAAACCGCCCGGATTCTTGATCTTCTCGTTGAAGTCCTTGAAGCCCGGGATGGTGTCGGCGATCAGGTCGCGGATGCGCCTGTAATCGGCCACCAGCCAGTTCCAGTCCACCGGTTTGCTGCCCAGGGTCGCGGCGGCGATGCCGGCGATGATCGCAGGCTCCGAGCGCATCTGGTTCGACAGCGGCTGCAACTGGCCGTTGGAGGCGTGGACCATGCTGAACGAATCTTCCACGGTCACCGCTTGCGCGCCTTCGGTCTGGATGTCGATGTCGGTGCGACCCAGGCACGGCAGGATCAGTGCGTCTTTACCGTGGGTCAAATGGCTGCGGTTGAGCTTGGTGCTGATCTGCACGGTCAGGTCGCAATTACTCAGGGCCTGGAAGGTGCGTGGGCTGTCCGGCGTTGCTTGTGCAAAGTTGCCGCCCAGACCGATGAAGACTTTCGCGCGACCTTCGGCCATGGCGTGGATCGCTTCGACCACGTTGTGGCCGTTTTCGCGTGGCACCTTGAACTGGAATCGCCGCTCCAGGGAATCGAGGAACGCCACCGGCGGACGCTCGTTGATGCCCATCGTGCGGTCGCCCTGCACGTTACTGTGGCCGCGCACCGGGCACAGACCCGCGCCGGGCCGGCCGATGTTGCCGCGCAGCAGCATCAGGTTGGCGATTTCCTGGATGGTCGCCACCGAATGGCGATGCTGGGTGATGCCCATCGCCCAGCACATGATCACGTTCTTGCCTTTGGCGTACATCCGCGCCACTTGCTCGATTTCAACCAGGGTCAGACCGGATTGCTCGACGATCTGCTTCCACGAGGTGTCGTCGACGACGCCCAGGTATTCCAACACGTTGGCACTGTGTTCATTGAGGAAGTCGTGATCGAACACGGCAGGCTCCCCCGCCTTCTGCGCATCGCGCTCCCATTGCAGCAGGAACTTGGCCATGCCGCGCATGATCGCCATGTCGCCGCCCAATGCCGGACGGAAGTAGGCGGTGTTGGTCGGCTTGTCGCCGTTGGTGAGCATTTCGATCGGGTGTTGCGGGTGCTGGAAGCGTTCCAGGCCGCGCTCTTTCAGCGGGTTGATGCACACCACCTGCGCACCGCGTTTTACCGCTTCGCGCAGCGGTTCGAGCATCCTCGGGTGGTTGGTGCCAGGGTTCTGGCCCCAGACGAAAATCGCATCCGCGTGTTCGAAGTCGTCGAAGGTCACGGTGCCTTTGCCGACGCCGACGCTCTGCGCCAACGCAACACCGCTGGCTTCGTGGCACATGTTCGAGCAGTCGGGGAAATTGTTGGTGCCATAGGCGCGCACAAACAATTGATAAAGGAACGCCGCTTCGTTGCTGGCGCGGCCCGAGGTGTAGAACTCGGCCTGATCCGGACTCGACAGACCTTGCAGTTGTTTGCCGATCAGGGCGAAGGCGGCGTCCCAGCTGATCGGTTTATAACGATCGGTTTGGGCGTCGTAGCTCATCGGCTCGGTCAAGCGGCCTTGGTATTCGAGCCAATAATCACTTTGCTCCAGCAAAGAACTAACGCTGTGCTTGGCGAAAAACGCGCCATCGACACGCCGTTTGGTCGCTTCCCAGTTCACCGCTTTGGCGCCGTTCTCGCAGAACGCCACCATGCCACCTTCCTTGGAATCGCCCCAGGCGCAACCAGGGCAGTCGAACCCGCCGTTCTTGTTGGTTTTGAGCATCATGCGCAGGTTTTTCAGCGCGTTGTCGCTGGTCAACCAGGCCCGGGCAACGCTGGCCAGCGCGCCCCAGCCACCGGCCGGGCCTTTATAGGGCTTGTAGCGCGGAACGGGTGTCTGGTCGGCTTGATTGTGTTGACTCACGCTTGATTCTCCAACGCAGGGCTGTAGACCCGCGGCGCATTTTTTTGCGGCAGGTGGATGAGATTGAGGTTGTGACGACGGGCCCATTGCACGGCAAGGCCCGTGGGCGACGACAGGCTGACCAGGGTCTGGATACCTGCGCGCAACACTTTCTGGATCAATTCGAGACTGCAACGGCTGGTGACAATCGCCAATCCGCCGGTGGTCGGGATCTTCTGGCGGATCAGCCCGCCGATCAGCTTGTCGAGCGCGTTGTGCCGGCCGATGTCTTCGCGGCCCAGCAACAACTCACCCTGAGCGTTCATGAATACGGCCGCATGCACGGCGCCGCAATGCTGGCCGAGCGGCTGAAACGCGCCGATGCGCTGGCGCAAACCATCGAGCCATTCGGCGGGCGGCAAGGGTGCACCGGGCAACACCTTGAGATCCGGTAAGGCCTGCTCGACCGCTTCGACGCCACACAGTCCGCAACCGCTGGTGCCGGCGAGTTGCCGACGCTGTTGCTTGAGGTTCCAGAACGCACGGTTGGCGATGGTCACTTGCGCGTATTGCGCCGAGCCCGATCCGCTGAGTTGCAGGTCATAGATATCGGCGGCGTCTTCGATGATGCCGCTGCCGAGGCTGAAGCCGACGATGAAGTCTTCGAGATCCGTCGGCGTCACCAGCATCACAGCCTGGCTGATGCCGTTATAGGCAATCGCCAATGCGACTTCCTCGGCCAGCGCGGTGCTGGCCGATTCGGTGTATTGAAGATCGCAGTAGCTGTAGGTCTGGCTTGCGTCTGGCGCGGGCGTTTCAAGTGCGGGCGCCGCGCTTGCAGGGCGCTTGGCGTTCATGGCATCACCGACGGTTTGATCAGCTTTAAGCCTAGGCGCGTCAATAGGTCGCGTCTAATCGCTATTACCGATCTACCGATAGATGACGTCGATCAAGAGCCTGTCGGCGATTTCTGATAGATCGCGAAACAGGCCTCGGCCAGGGCCGAACGTGGCGCGCTGCGACGCATGATCAGCCCCAGCCGGGCGAGGGTCTGGGCGTTTTCGATGGGTTGCAGGCGCAGATGGTCGGTGAGGTTTTCCAGGCCGCCGTCCAGCGGCATCACCGCACAACAAAATCCGCCGTGCACCGCTTGTAACAATTGATGGACGGCATCGGTTTGCAACAGCGGCTGCGGGGTCAGGCCGCGGCTATGGAAGTTGTGGTCGATGGATTGGCGGAAATGCATGCCGCTGGTGAGCATGCCCAGTGGCAATTCGATCAGCGATTCCCACGTCAGAGGCTCCAGGCCGAAACTGAAGAAGCGCTGGTCGTACAGCAAGCCCATGCGGGTTTCGCTGAAGGCCAGGGAATCGAAGCGCTCGCCGTCCAGGCGTTCCAGGTAGGACACGCCAAGGTCCAGACGGTTATTCGCCAACTGTTCGAGGATCTGCTCGGAGCTGAGGGCCGAGAGTTCGAAGCGCAGGTTCGGGTGTTCCCCGTGCAGGCGTTGCATCAGCGGCAACGGGTCGAAGCTCGACAGGGGCACCACGCCCAGGCGCAACGTGCCGACCAGATTGCCGCGACAGGCAGCGGCTTCGGCCTGCAAGCCATCGTAGGCCGCCAGCACGGTTCGCGCCCAGGCCAGCACCCGCTCGCCCGGCGCGGTGAAGCCTTCAAAGCGTTGGCCACGGTTGACCAGGGGCAACTCAAGTTCCTCTTCGAGGCTGCGCAGGCGCATGGACAAGGTTGGCTGGGTGATGTGGCAGCGTGCAGCGGCCTGGCCGAAATGCCGGGTTTCGTCGAGGGCGATGAGGAATTTGAGCTGCTTGATGTCCATCTTCGCTCCAGGGTGGGGGACGGTTCGGATTCTAGCGCTTGGGGGGAAGCGGCGTCATTGGTCGGGTGGCAACCGGGTTTTGCAACCTTGGTCTAGGCTTTTGCGTCTGGACAACTTTTTCCATGGAGAGCACACGATGAGTCTTTTCAGTTTTCTCAAAGAAGCCGGTGAAAAAATCCTCGATGCGTTGACGCCGGACAAGGCCGAAGCCAACAGCGAGGCGCTGACCAAGCACGTGAAGGATGCGCTGACGGGGATCGATACGTCGAAAATTCAAGTGAAGGTCGAAGGCGATAAGGTCATCGCCAGTGGCGAGGCCGCGACCCAGGAAGAGAAAGAAAAAATCCTCCTGTCGCTGGGCAACGTCGCCGGTGTCAGCGGTGTGGAAGACCAGATCACCGTGACCGGTCCAGTGGTCGTGGCAGCGAAATTTGTCGTGGTCGAGAAGGGCGACACCCTCAGCGCGATTTCCCTGCGGGTGTATGGCGATGCCAACAAGTATCAAAAAATCTTCGAGGCGAACAAGCCGATGCTCAAGGATGTGAACAAGATCTATCCAGGGCAGTCGTTGCGGATTCCCGAATAATGTGAGGCCCATGTAGGAGCTGCCGCAGGCTGCGATCTTTTGATTTTGCCTTTTAAAAAAACAAGATCAAAAGATCGCAGCCTGCGGCAGCTCCTACACGGGATCACAGGCCTGCAATCAATTCCCGATAATCCCCCACCGCCGCAAATTCCGCCGTGTCCTTCGGCCCTTTTCGACTGTCTGGCTCACTCACCGCCAGTAGATGCGCTACGCCAAAATTGTGCGCACTGCGCAGGATCGGCAACGTATCGTCGATAAACAGACTGCGTGCCGGGTCGAAACCGATATCCGCCTGCAACGCCTCCCAGAACTGCGGGTTTTCCTTAGGGAAACCGTAATCGTGAGAGCTGATCAGGCGCTCGAAGTAGGGGGCCAGTTCAATTCTTTCCAGCTTCAATGACAGCGAATCGCGGTGCGCATTGGTGATCATCACCACCCGTTTTCCCGCTTGTTTGATCGCAGCCAGAAACGTATCCGCATCCGGACGCAGGGCGATCAAGTGTGCGGTTTCCAGTTTCAATTCACGTACCGGCAATTTCAGCTCGGCGCTCCAGAAATCCAGGCAATACCACTGCAACTGGCCGGCATTGCGCTCGAACAGCGGCTGCAATTCCAGCTCGGCCATCGCCCGGCTCACGCCATGCAGTTCTGCGTAACGCTGGGGCAGATGCTCCATCCAGAAATGATTGTCGTAGTGCAGGTCCAGCAGCGTGCCGTCCATATCGAGCAAAACGGTGTCGATGTCGTGCCAGGGCAGCAAGGGCATAAAAACGTCTCCAGCGCTAAAAAAGGATATCCGAAGTCAATAATCAGGATAGGCCGGGTATAGTAACGCGTTCACGCCAAGGAGCTTTTCATGCGCCAGAAACCCACCATCCTCGCCCGCGAGATCGTCGCCACCAGCCGTTTGTTCTGCGTCGAGGAGCTCAAATTGCGCTTTTCCAATGGCGTGGAGCGAACTTATGAGCGATTGGTCGGCAAGGGTGCCGGTTATGGCGCGGTGATGATCGTGGCGATGCTCGATGCGGACCACGCGGTGCTGGTCGAGGAGTACTGCGGCGGCACCGACGAATATGAGCTGTCCCTGCCCAAAGGCTTGATCGAACCAGGCGAAGACGTGTTGGCGGCGGCCGAGCGTGAGCTCAAGGAAGAGGCCGGGTATGGCGCGCGGCAACTGGAGCATCTGACCGAGTTGTCGTTGTCGCCCGGTTACATGAGCCAGAAGATCCAGGTAGTGCTGGCCACCGATCTGTACGAGGAGCGGCTTGAAGGTGACGAGCCCGAGCCAATGGGGGTGGACAAGATCAATCTGCGTGAGCTGTCGGCGCTGGCGCAGAACCCGAGATTTACCGAGGGCCGAGCCTTGGCGGCGTTGTACTTGGCCCGTGATCTGCTGACTCAGCGCGAGGTGTTCCTGCCATGAATTTCCCTCATCCGTTGATGGCGCCAGTCATTGAGCTGGCATTGAAGGCCGGTGACGCGATCCTGCCGTTCTGGCGCACAGGCACTGCCGTGACCGCCAAAGCTGACGATTCACCGGTCACCGCTGCCGACCTTGCCGCACACCATTTGATCCTGGCCGGGCTGACGGCACTGGACCCGAGCATTCCGGTGCTGTCCGAAGAAGACGCCAACATTCCCCAAGGCGTTCGCGCCGGGTGGCAGCGCTGGTGGCTGGTAGACCCGTTGGACGGGACCAAGGAGTTCATCTCCGGCAGCGAAGAATTTACCGTCAACATTGCGCTTATCGAGCAAGGTCGGGTGGTGTTTGGCGTGGTATCGATCCCAACCAACGGGCGCTTTTATGTCGGTGGCGCCGGTCTGGGCGCATGGCGTGGTGATAAAGATGCCGAGCCGTTGCCGATTCGGGTTCGCGACACTCCGGCGGCGGGTGAAGCCTTTACCGTGGTGGCCAGTCGTCGGCATTCGAGCCCAGAGCAGGAGCGTTTGCTGTCGGGGTTGAGTGCCAGCCTGGGTGAGCTGCAACTGGCCAATATCGGCAGTTCGCTGAAGTTTTGCCTGTTGGCGGAAGGGGCGGCAGATTGTTATCCGCGTCTGGCACCGACTTCGCAGTGGGATACGGCGGCGGCGCAAGGTGTGCTGGAAGGGGCGGGTGGTGAGGTGCTGGAATTGAGTGGCGTGCCGTTCAGTTATCCAGCTCGCGAATCACTGTTGAATGAGTTCTTTTTGGCGCTGCCGGCGAAGGCTGCTTGGCGGGAGAAACTATTGGAGCTTGCACGCGGCTGAAGATCAAAAGATCGCAGCCTCGTTTCACTCGACAGCTACTACAGGGGAACGCGTTTGTCTGTAGGAGCTGTCGAGTGAAACGAGGCTGCGATCTTTTAATTCACCGGTGCAGCACGTACTGCCCGGTAAACGTCACCGCATCTTCTTCACTCCCTGAATTCACGACCCGCGTATGCAGGGTCAAACGCGCCCTGCCGTAGCGTTCGTAGGTCGCCAAAAACCGCTTCCACACCGTCGCGCCCGGCGCCTGGCAAATGGCATTCGCATCGCCCGTCACCGGCAGCGGATAGCTGATCTTCCCTTCTTGAATCACGATATGCCCGTTTTCAATCCCTTCTTCACGTAAACGCAAATGCAGCCACCCCCAGCCTGCCAACACCGCGCCGCAGTACAAACTGCCGCCGAACATGGTGCTCTTGTGATTGACGTTGGCCTCAAGCGGCAAATACAGGCGCAGTTGCTGGTCGTGCCAGTCGAGCACTTTGACCCCCATGGCTTGCGTCAGGGGAATGTCGTGATGGAGGACCGATTCCAAGTGGCGACTGTCGCGGTTCATTCATAGGCCTCTTGTTTGAAAATGGTGATTTGACGGCATTCAATCGAGATCATCGTGATGGCTGCTGGCGCCACCGTCGGCGAAGTTCAGCCCGTGCTTGCGAAGCTTGTCGTGCAAGGTTTTGCGGGGGATGCCCAGCGCTTCGGCGAGGCTGCGCACCGAGGTGTGGGAGCGCGCCAGTTCGGCGGCGATCAGGCTCTTCTCGAAGTTTTCCACTTGCTCGCTGAGCCCGCCGCTGACCACGTCGATCGTTGTGCCAGCCACGCCGTCCGGCTCGCTGTTGTCCAGCGCCAGTTCCAGGCCCAAGGCAAAGCGTTCGGCGGCGTTTTGCAGTTCGCGGACGTTGCCCGGCCAGGGGTGACGCAGCAACAGGGCGCGCTGGCCTGGTTGCAGTTCGTGAGGCGGCAACCCGTGACGGGCGCTGGCTTCGTCGGCGAAGTGCTGGAACAGCATCAGCGCATCTTCGCCGCGTTCACGCAGAGGTGGAATGCGCAGCGGCGCGACGTTCAGCCGGTAATACAAGTCGGCACGGAAGCGGCCCTGATCGGCTGCCTGGCGCAGGTCTTCCTTGGTCGCCGCGATGATCCGGATGTCCAGCGGGATCAACTGATTGCCGCCCAGACGCTCGACCACCCGCTCTTGCAGCAAGCGCAGCAATTTCACCTGCACATCCAGGCTCATGCTCTCGATTTCATCGAGGAACAGCGTGCCGCCGTTGGCGAATTCGAACTTGCCGATCCGGCGCTTTTGCGCCCCGGTAAAAGCGCCCGGCTCGTGACCGAACAACTCGCTTTCCACCACCGATTCGGCCAGCGCCCCGGCGTTGATCGCCACGAACGGGCCGTTACGCCGATTCGACAGGTCATGCAGCGCCCGGGCCACGACTTCTTTACCCGCGCCGGTTTCACCGAGGATCAGCACGTCGGCCTTGGTCGCCGCCAATGCGCCGATTTGCTCGCGTAAACGCAGCATCGGCGCCGATTGCCCGACCAGTCGGGTGCTCAGTTCATTACGATCGCTCAGGGCCAGACGCAAGCTGCGGTTATCCAGCACCAGCCGGCGCAAGGCCAAGGCCCGACGCACGCTGTCGAGCAGGGCGTCGCTGGCGAACGGCTTTTCCAGAAAGTCATAGGCGCCGGCCCGCATCGCTTGCACCGCGAGCGGCACATCGCCGTGACCGGTGATCAGCAGCACCGGCAGCTCCGGATCCTGGGCGTGCAGTTCGGTCAACAGTTCAAGCCCATCCATGCCAGGCATGCGGATGTCACTGACCACCACGCCGGGCCAGTCGCGCTCAAGTTGCGCGGCGAGGCCCTTGGCTTCGGCCAGCGGCAGGATTTTCAGGCCGGCCAGATCCAGCGTCTGGCTCAATGCCTGGCGCAGGTGGGGATCGTCGTCGATCAGCACGACCTGAATGCGGTTGTCGATGGTCATGCACTTCGGTCCTCGGACGGTTGCAGGCTCACGCCCGGTGCGCCTGCGCGCAGCTTCAGGGTAATCAGGGCGCCACCTTCCTTGTGGTTGGAGAACGACAGTTCACCCCCGAAGGCGCGCATCAGGGTCTCGCAGATTGCCAACCCCAAACCAAGCCCTTGGGTGCGGGTCTTGGTGGTGTAGAAGGGCTCGCTGGCGCGGCCAAGGGCTTCCATGCAAAAGCCGGGGCCATTGTCGCGAATGTACAGATTGACGCCGTCGGCGGTGGATTGGGCACTCAACCAGAGTTTGCGCGGTGGTCCTTTTTCGGTCAGCGCATCCAGGGCGTTGGCCAGCAGATTGCCCAGCACCTGGCGCAATCGGGTTTCCCCGGCCTCGACCCACAAGGTGGCGGCGGGCAAATCGCGGATCAACTCGACCTCCATGCTGCGTCGCCGTTTGGCCAGCAAGGCCAACGCATCGTCCAGCGCCGGTTGCAGGGCGACGCTTTCCGGGGCGTGACGATCGCGTCGGGCAAAGGCACGCAGGTGGGCGATGATCGAAGCCATGCGCCCGGTCAATTCGCTGATCAGCTTGAGGTTGCCCCGTGCGTCGTCAGTGCGCTGATGGTCGAGCAGCACTTCGGCGTTTTCCGCGTAGCTGCGGATCGCTGCCAGTGGCTGATTCAGTTCGTGACTGATGCTCGCGGACATGGTGCCCAGCGCCGAAAGCTTGCCGGCCTGGACCAGATCATCCTGGGCGCGCACCAACTCTTGCTGGGCCTGTTCGCGCTCCAACACTTCCTGTTTCAGGCGACGGTTGAGGCCTTCGAGGTCGCTGGTCCGCTCGGCCACCCGACCCTCCAGTTCGCGGCGGGCCTTGGCTTCGAAGGCAATCCGTTCGAGGTAATGGCGGCGGCGCTGCATCATCAGGCCCAGCAACAGCATCAACACCAGCAACGTTGCGCCACCGATGGCGACGACCGTGCGCACGGGGCGGTCGATCAGCGTACGAGGGGCAAGGATGTTGACGCTCCAGCCGGTTTCTTCGATCTGCCGGGTCTGGGTCAGCCAGGCATTGGGGTTGAGTTTCAACGGCTTGGGATCGCGGGTCGGGTAGGGTTGGATCGCGGTAATGGCTTTGCTTTCTTCCTCGCTCAACGCGCGGGTCGAGCGGAAACGCCACTCGGGCCGCGACGTAAGAATGACCACACCGTTATGGTCGGTCAGCAGCAGTTGTTCCGGGGTTTTGCCCCACAGGCTTTCGGTGTGGTCGAGGTCGACCTTGACCACCAGCACACCGAGGACTTTCTCGCCATCACGCACCGCAGCCGCGAAGAAATAGCCGCGCTTGGCGGAGGTTGTGCCCAAGCCGAAAAAGCGCCCGAGCCGGCCGGCCATGGCTTCGCTGAAATAAGGCCGGAAGGAAAAATTACGCCCGACAAAACTGTCGTGTTTGTCCCAGTTCGAGGCGGCGAGGGTCTTGCCGGTGGTGTCCATCAGGTACATGACTTCCGCGCCGGTCTGGGCGCTGATGTTTTTCAGCAAGCGGTTGGCGTTGCCCTGGGTAACGCTATCATCCGGTGCCCCCAGGACGGCGCGCAGGGCCGGCAGGTCGCCGAGGATCCGCGGCAAAACTTCATAACGGTGCAGGGTGCCCAGCAAGTTGGCGACGTAGAGGTCGAGCGTCTGACGGTTCTGCCCAGCCAGTTCGCTGCGGTAGTAGCGCTCGGCCAAATGCTGCAGCGGCCACAACAACGGCGCCAGGCACAGCGCGAGCAGGGCCAGGCTGCGCCAGCGGGGTCTGCGGGGGAGGGTCGGAGTCATGAGCATCAAGCGCCTGTGGGGACAGACGCATTATGCCTAGGCTGGCGGCGTTTCAGGAAAAGACGTCGGCGTCCTTGAAGAACGCGCCGGCCTGATCCTTGGCGGACAGTTGCGGATTGCCTTCCAGTTGCCAGTCGATGGCCAGGTCCGGATCGTTCCAGCGAATGCTGCGCTCGGCCGACGGTGTGTAGTAATCAGTGGTTTTGTAGAGGAACTCGGCGAACTCGCTCAGCACCACGAAGCCATGGGCGAAACCTTCCGGCACCCACAATTGGCGATGGTTCTCCGCCGACAAACGCACCGCCACCCATTTGCCGAAATGCGGCGAGCTGCGACGAATGTCGACGGCCACATCGAGTACTTCTCCGACGGTGACGCGCACCAGTTTGCCCTGGGTGTTTTCAAGTTGGTAATGCAGACCGCGCAGGACGCCTTTTTGCGAGCGCGAATGGTTGTCCTGAACAAATTTCGTGTCCAGCCCGGTCGCTTCTTCGAAGGCCTTGGCGTTGAAGCTTTCGTAAAAGAAACCGCGTTCATCGCCAAACACCTTGGGCTCGATGATCAGAACACCGGGCAGATCGGTGGTGATTACATTCATGGTGCTTCTCCGGCAGTAGGCGTTGATGGCCGACATTCTTGCTCAAAGTGCCTGGTCGGCGCGAGTGGTCTGACTCTGAAGGGGGTTGCGTATCGCCCCAAGCAATGGCGATATAAGCGCCTAATAAAATTTCAGAGGTTGTTGTATGCCGCTCGCCACGTTGATTCATCGCGCCAGTTTGCCCAGCCCGCAAGTGTCTGCGGAGCAAGCGCTTGAGCTGCTGAAAGGACATTACGGGCTGAGCGGAAGGTTGCAGGCCCTCGGCAGCCAGCAAGATTTGAACTACCGCGTCGATAGCGATCAAGGGCGTTTTGTCCTGAAAATCTGCCGTGGCGATTACTCGGTGCTGGAGCTGCAGGCGCAGCACGCGGGGCTCAAGCATCTGGGCGAACACCCCGATGTTCACGTGCCGCGAGTGATCCCGGCAAAAAATGGCGCGGACCTGCTGTCTCTGGAAGTAGACGGCCAGGCGGTGCATGTGCGCCTGCTCGATTACATCGAAGGCCAGTCGCTTACTCACCTTGATCATCTACCTGGCCCGGTCGTGGCTGGATTTGGTCGGCTCTGTGGGGAAATGGATCGGGTGCTGGCCGGTTTCGACCATCCGGGCCTCGAGCGCACGCTGCAATGGGACGCGCGCCACGCCAACGCGTTGATCGCGCATTTGCTGCCGGTCATCAAGGATGAGCAGCAACGCCGACTGATTGCCGAGGCGGCAGAACGGGCCGAGCGTCATTTGCAGCCGCTGGTGGACAAGCTGCCGGTGCAGGCCATTCACATGGACATCACCGACGACAACGTGGTCTGGCAGCGGGATGCGCAACGGCAGTGGCAATTGCAGGGCGTGATTGATTTCGGCGACCTGGTGCGGACCTGGCGCATCACTGATCTGTCGGTGACCTGCGCGGCATTGCTGCACCATGCCGCTGGCGACCCGTTTTATATCTTGCCGGCGGTCCAGGCTTATCACGCGGTCAATCCGTTAACCCATGAAGAGCTGCTGGCGCTTTGGCCGCTGATCGTCGCGCGTGCAGCGGTACTGGTGCTGAGCGGCGAACAGCAGGTGAGCATTGATCCTGGCAACACCTACAGCCGCGACAATCTCACCCATGAGTGGGAAATTTTCCGTGTCGCGACGTCGGTGCCGTTGGCGTTGATGGAAGCGGCGATCCTGACTGCGGTTGGCCAGAGCCTGCCGGGCATCGGCAGTGAAGGCTTTGCGCCGCTGCTGCCGAGCCTGGTGGGGCGTGAATTCGCGCTGATTGACCTCGGCGTGCTCAGCCCGCATTTCGAGGCCGGTAACTGGGAGCAGGAGGGCGTCGATCAGCGTCTGCTGAATGAAGCCGCAGCCGCCCATGGTTTGGCGGCCAGTCGTTATGGGCAGTACCGTTTGTCCCGCACTCGCCCGGACACTGCCAGCGAACCCGATACCTGCCCCTTGCACGTCGAGTTGCGAGTGCCCCACGGCACGGCGGTTGAGTCGCCGTTCGCCGGCATGGTTCACCAGCCAGCACCGGGTGTGCTGCAACTGGATGGCCCGCAAGTGAGCGTGCGGTTGTGGGGAGTGACACCGTCACTGCATACCGGCGCGGCCTTGGTGAAAGGCCAGGTGTTGGGTTCGGTCAGCGGGCCGTTGATCGTGCAGTTGTGGCGTGGCGCTCAGCTTGACGCGCCATTGTTTTGCACGCCGTCGCGCGCGCCAGCCTGGCAAGCGTTATGCCCGTCCCCGGCGGCGCTGCTGGGGCTGGCTTGCGATGCTGAAGCAGAGCTCGATTCGCAGACGTTGCTGGCACGCCGCGATGCCAGTTTCGCCCGCACCCAGAAACACTATTACGTCGATCCGCCGCGCATCGAGCGCGGCTGGCGCAATCACCTGATCGACATGCAGGGCCGTTCCTACCTGGACATGCTCAACAACGTCGCGGTGCTCGGTCACGGTCACCCGCGCATGGCAGCGGTCGCCAGTCGTCAATGGTCGCTGCTCAATACCAACTCGCGGTTTAACTACGCCGCGGTCGCCGAGTTTTCCGAGCGTTTGCTGAAGTTGTCGCCGGACTCCATGGACCGGGTATTCCTGGTCAACAGCGGCAGCGAGGCCAACGACCTGGCGATTCGCCTCGCATGGGCCTATAGCGGTGGCCGCGACATGCTCAGCGTGCTGGAGGCCTATCACGGCTGGACAGTGGGCGCGGACGCGGTCTCGACCTCGATCGCCGACAACCCCAAGGCCTTGAGCAGTCGTCCGGACTGGGTGCATCCGGTGATCGCGCCGAACACTTATCGCGGCGAGTACCGTGGCCCGGACAGTGCGCCAGAGTATGTGCGCAGCGTCGAACACAACCTGGCCAAAATCGCCGAGCAGAAGCGCCAACTGGCTGGTTTTATTTGCGAGCCGGTGTATGGCAATGCGGGCGGGATTTCGCTGCCGCCGGGCTATTTGAAGCACGTGTATGCATTGGTTCGGGCGCAGGGTGGCGTGTGCATCGCCGACGAAGTGCAGGTTGGTTACGGGCGCATGGGCCATTTTTTCTGGGGCTTTGAAGAGCAAGGCGTGGTGCCGGACATCATCACCATGGCCAAGGGCATGGGCAACGGCCAGCCACTGGGCGCAGTGATCACCCGCCGGGAAATCGCCGAAGCGCTGGAGGCCGAGGGTTATTTCTTCTCGTCGGCTGGCGGCAGTCCGGTCAGTTGCCAGATCGGCATGGCGGTGCTGGATGTGATGGAAGAAGAAAAGCTCTGGGAAAATGCCCAGGTTGTGGGCGGGTATTTCAAGGAGCGTCTTGAAGCGCTGATCGATATTCATCCGCTGGTGGGCGCGGTGCATGGATCGGGCTTTTATCTGGGTGTGGAGTTAATCCGCAACCGTGAAACCCTGGAACCCGCCACTGAAGAAACCACCGCGTTGTGTGATCGCCTGCGTGAATTGGGGATCTTCATGCAGCCAACGGGCGATTACCTGAACGTCCTCAAGATCAAACCGCCGATGGTCACCTCGCGCCAAAGCGTGGATTTCTTCGTCGATATGCTTTCGAAGGTACTGAGCGAAGGACTGTAATCATCACCGCTGACCCTGACCCTGACCCTGTAGGAGCTGCCGCAGGCTGCGATCTTTTGATCTTGCTTTTAAAAAGCGAAGATCAAAAGATCGCAGCCTCAGGCAGCTCCTACAGATCAATGTCGATTGTTATCGGGTTTAAGTGCGAAATTTTAGACAGAAGGCGTACTGACAGCTTTGAAAGCCGATTTTTATCGGCTATAAAGTCGCCATTGCCACGGCGTGACTCATCACGTCCGGTGCTTCCCCTTTCTGTCATCGGTCGATGCCACCCTCGACCCTCAGCACTTCCCGGAGATGATTCATGAGTCGTATCGTTACCGTCGCCGCCACCCAGATGGCCTGTTCCTGGGACCTTGAAGCCAACCTCGAGACTGCCGAGAAGCTGGTCCGTGAGGCCGCAGCCAAAGGCGCGCAGATCATCCTCATCCAGGAACTGTTCGAGGCTCCGTACTTCTGCCAGAAGCCGAACCCGGATTACCTGCAACTGGCCACGACGGTTGAAGACAACGTCGCCATCAAGCACTTCCAGAAAGTCGCCAAAGAATTGCAGGTCGTGCTGCCGATCAGTTTTTATGAGCTGGCGGGCCGCGCGCGTTTCAACAGCATCGCGATCATCGATGCCGACGGCAGCAACCTCGGGATTTATCGGAAAAGCCATATCCCGGACGGCCCTGGCTATCACGAAAAGTATTACTTCAATCCAGGCGATACCGGATTCAAAGTCTGGAACACCCGTTACGCGAAAATCGGCGTTGGCATCTGCTGGGATCAGTGGTTCCCTGAATGCGCCCGCAGCATGGCGTTGTTGGGCGCGGAAATTCTGTTCTACCCGACCGCCATCGGTAGCGAGCCGCACGACAAGACCATCTCGTCCCGTGATCACTGGCAGCGCGTGCAACAAGGCCATGCCGGCGCCAACCTGATGCCGCTCATCGCCAGCAACCGCATCGGCAACGAAGAACAGGACGGCTACGACATTACGTTCTACGGCTCGTCGTTCATCGCCAACCAGTTCGGCGAAAAGGTTCAGGAACTCGACAAAACCGAGGAAGGCGTGTTGGTTCAGAGCTTCGACCTCGATGAACTGGAGCACATTCGCAGCGCGTGGGGCTCGTTCCGTGATCGACGCCCGAACCTATACAATGCGATCAAAACCCTCGACGGTTCCCTGGAGTCCTGATCCGATGACCACTTTACACAGCACCCCGCGCGCCGATGGCTTCTACATGCCCGCCGAGTGGGCGCCACAAACCCAGACCTGGATGATCTGGCCCGAGCGCCCGGACAACTGGCGGTTGGGTGGCAAACCGGCACAAGCCGCACACGTGGCGGTGGCCAAGGCCATCGCCCGCTTCGAACCGGTGACCGTGGCGGTTTCCGCCGGCCAGTACGAAAACGCTCGTGCCCGTCTCGACGGGCCGAATATCCGCGTTGTGGAAATGTCCAGCGATGACGCCTGGGTTCGCGACACAGGCCCGACGTTCGTTATCAATAACAGCGGCGAAGTCCGGGGTGTTAACTGGGACTTCAACTCGTGGGGCGGTTTTGATGGCGGTCTGTATTCGCCGTGGAACCGTGATTCGCAGGTCGGCGGCAAGATCCTCGAGATCGAGCGCAGCCAACGCTACCGCACCGAAGGCTTCGTACTCGAAGGCGGTTCGATCCACGTTGACGGCGAAGGCACGCTGATCACCACCGAAGAATGCCTGCTCAACCGCAATCGAAATCCGCACCTTAATCGTGCAGAGATCGAAGCGGTGCTCAGCGCGAATCTGGCTGTGGATAAAATCATCTGGCTGCCGGACGGTTTGTTCAATGACGAAACCGACGGCCATGTGGATAACTTCTGCTGCTACGTGCGTCCGGGTGAAGTACTGCTGGCCTGGACCGATGACCCGCAGGACCCGAACTACCCGCGCTGCCAGGCGGCGATGAACGTGCTGCAAAGCAGCACGGACGCCAAGGGTCGCCCATTTACGGTGCACAAGATGCCAATTCCGGGGCCGCTGTACGCGACTGAGGAAGAGTGTGCGGGTGTTGATCCGGTGGATGGTACGCAAGAAAGAAATCCGACCGTGCGTCTGGCCGGTTCCTACGTGAACTTCCTGATTGTAAACGGCGGCATCATCGCGCCAAGCTTCGACGATCCGCTGGACGGTCCTGCCAAAGAGATTTTGCAGGCCTTGTTCCCGCAGCACGAAGTGGTGATGGTGCCCGGGCGTGAACTGTTACTGGGAGGCGGAAACATCCACTGCCTTACCCAACAACAGCCCGCGCCGCACAAGCAGTGAGTGAGGTTGTAACAGCTTGAGTTGATAGCGAAATCGCTCAAGCAGCGTTTTACCTTCGCGTTTGACAACGAAGCCCGCATCCCTACAGGACCGCGGGCTTCTTTGTATCCACTTGTCGATACTTGCGACACATTGGCACAGCTCTTGTATCTGTCATGGGGTGAAACAGGGAGGGGAGAACTTCGATGTTCTGTCATAAACCTTGGATAAGTTAGCCGCTCACACACCAGGAGAGAGCGCGGAAATGAACGCCGAAGTAAACATTGTGAGCGAGCGGGCGTTGCATCCCCTGGCAGTAAACAGCGAATCGCTCCAGATCCTGGCGCACTGGTTGAAGTCCAAAGGAACGCGTCAGATCACAGAAAGTGATCCGCGCCGGACGATGATCGAGCGCTATCCCGCTGGTTTATTTAGCGAGGCGGAACTGGATGCGTTGTGGGATGTGATGGAAGGATAAGAAGAACAGCAACGGATTGATAAAACAAAAAAGCGCTGCCGGGGATGGCAGCGTTTTTTTTTGCAGATCAAAAGATCGCAGCCTGCGGCAGCTCCTACAGGGATCAATGTAGGAGCTGCCGCAGGCTGCGATCTTTTGATTTTGCTTTCAGAAGCTATAAGTCCCGCTCATCGCCTTAGACGATTTTTGCCTATCTTCAGAAGATTGATGAAATTGACACAAGGTTAAGGGCGCGACTAGGATTCGCCCCAACGCCTGTGGCTAACCGCCATGACTCAAATTAATAAAAAGGCCCGCCGCGATTTTTAGTGGGCGGGCCTTTTTGTTTCGAGGTGAAAAAAGAGTGCGATAGCGCCGTTTCAGCCGTTCGACACAGCGCGTATCAACCGGTAATAAGGAAAAGAACAAAATGTTGAATAAGCGAATCAGCTTGATCGCTCTGGGGATGTTGAGTGCTACATCGGTTATGGCAAACGACCAGGCTGAGTCCAAGGGTTTTGTTGAAGACAGCAGCCTCAAAGTGCTGCTGCGCAATGCGTACATCAACCGCGACAAAAAAGACGGTAATCCCGATCAGCGCGAGTGGGGTCAGGCTGCCATCGGCACCTACACATCGGGCTTCACCCAAGGCACCGTGGGCGTAGGCGTTGATGCCTTCGGCCTGTATGCCTTGCGTCTGGACCGTGGCAGCCACAGCGGCGGCCAGGGCATCGACTTCTTCAAGGAAGGCGACAGCGGCAACCCGGCTGGCGATCTGGCCAAGGCCGGCGGCGCGGTAAAATTTCGCGTGTCCAACACCGTCCTGACCTACGGTGACCAGATGCCGGTCCTGCCGGTGCTGAGCTACGATAACTCGCGCCTGCTGCCGGAAAGCTACACGGGCACCATGATCACTTCCAAAGAGATCAAGGGCCTTGAGCTGAACGCCGGTCGCTTCACCGCCGAATCGCGCAAAAGCGCGGAAGCACGTGACAGCGGCGGCCTGAAGTCGATCAACGTATTGGGTGGTAGCTACCAGTTCACCGAACAATTCAAGGCTGCGGTATACGCATCCGACGTTGAAGACGTGTTGAAGAAGCAATACGTAAACGCCAACTACGTGTTCCCGATCGACAAGGATCAGTCCCTGACCCTGGACTTCAACGGCTACCGTACCAAGCTGGACGATTCCTACGTCCGCGAAAGCCAGGCCACCGGCGACGACAACAAGATCTGGAGCCTGGCTGCGACCTTCGCCACCGGCCCGCACTCGTTCACCATCGCCCACCAGCGCAGCACCGGCGACAGCAACCTGGGCTATGCCTATGGCGGCTATCAGAAGGATCAAGGCCGCATCGGTGACGGTGGCAACACCATCTACCTGGCGAACTCCTACTGGTCCGACTTCAACGCCGAAGACGAACGCAGCTGGCAGTTGGGCTACGGCCTGGACTTCAGCACTTTCGGCGTTCCAGGCCTGAGCTACAGCGTGGCCTACGTGCGCGGTGACAACATCACCACGTCCACCAGCGAAGGCGGAACCGAGCGTGAAATCTTCAACCAGTTCAAGTACGTCGTCCAAAGCGGCCCGGCCAAAGACCTGAGCGTGAAACTGCGCAGCTCGATCCTGCGCGTTTCGCAGAAATCGAGTGAATACAACGCCAGCGGTAACGAACTGCGCGTGTTTGTGGATTACCCGATCAACATTTTCTGATGATGGGTTGAGGCCTGATTCAAGGCTGAAAAAAAAGAAGCCCCGACTGGTTCGGGGCTTTTTATGCGCGCACTTTGGGTACACGAGATGATTTTACTGGCTGCGATTGTTGATCGGGGTGCGTCCAACACCTTCACCACATCATCGATGATTGCCTTCGTCATTACTCCGGTTGGTTCCTGCATCGAATTCGAGTTCTCGGGCCCGGTCGCTGAATCGGCAGCGACGGTCAGCGCCAGCCGACTGATCCTTTCTGAGGCAAAAGTGTTGTGTAGTCGTGACTGCACCAATTACACCAAGTAACTAATGATGTTCCCGCCCCCCCCTTTATCCCCTCCAGACAACCTCATACATTGAACTCCAACACCTACCCATCACCCCGATGAGCAGGTCACTGGAGATTCCTCATGCCTTTCGTAAGCGTTCGCATCACCCGCGATGGCGTTACCTCCGAGCAGAAAGCTCAGGTGATCGCCGAAATCACTGAAACCCTGCAACGCGTCCTCAAAAAGGATCCGCACCTTACCCACATCGTGATCGAAGAAGTCGACACCGATAACTGGGGCTACGCCGGCATCACCACCACCCAGTACCGCAAGCAACTGGCTGAGACGGAGGGCAAGTCATGACCACGTCCGTCTCCATCGACTTCATTTCCGACGTGGTGTGCCCTTGGTGCGCATTGGGTGCGACGGCGCTGGAGCAGGCGATCGAGAATGTGGCCAGTGAAGTGTCGGTGGCCCTGACCTACAAGCCTTTTGAGTTGAACCCGGACATGCCGGCAGTCGGCGAGAAAGCGGTCGAGCATTTGATGCGCAAATATGGACGAACCGCCGAGGACGTTGCCGCCGGCAAAGCGATGCAGATCGAACGCGGCGAGGCCATCGGTTTCACGTTCGATCTTGAGAAGCGTACTCACTTCTACAACACGTTTGATGCGCATCGGCTGTTGTTGTGGGCGCTGCAGGAAGGACGGCAGGTTGAGCTGAAGAAAATCCTGCTACGCGCTTACTTCACCGACGGCCAGAACCCGAGTGATCGCGAGACGTTGGTGAGTTTGGCGCAGGAAGCAGGACTGGATGCGGTGGCGGCAAAAGAGGTGTTGGCGTCCGGAGCGTTCGCCAAAGAAGTGCGTGAGCTTGAGGCGTTTTACCGCCAGCACGGCATCAATTCAGTTCCGGCCATGATCCTTAACGGTCGTCACCTGGTGTCCGGTTCGCAGTCGGTCGAGTACTACGAACAGATGTTGAGACAAATGGCGAAGGAAACCGCCGAAGCCTGATTCATTACTTTTTTAAACCATCATTTATTAGTAGAGGTTCATCATGAGCAATTCGAAAAAAGTCATCGTTATTACTGGCGCCTCCCAAGGTCTCGGCGCAGGCATGGTCAAGGCTTTCCGTGATCTGGATTACAAAGTTGTCGCCACTTCGCGTTCGATCAAGCCTTCCACCGACCCGGACATCCTCACCGTGGCCGGCGACATCGGCGACCCGGCAGTCGCCCAGCAAGTCATCCGTGAAGCCATCGCACGTTTTGGCCGCATCGATACGCTGGTGAACAATGCCGGGATCTTCATCGCCAAGCCGTTCACCGCCTACACCGCTGAAGACTACGCCAATGTGCTGTCGGTGAACGTCAATGGCTTCTTCTACATCACCCAGCTCGCCATCGCCGAGATGGAAAAACAAGGCAAAGGCCACGTCGTCAACATCACCACCAGCCTGGTGGACCACGCCATCGACGGTGTGCCGTCCGTACTGGCTTCGCTGACCAAAGGTGGCCTGAACGCGGCAACCAAATCCCTGGCCATCGAATACGCCAAGCGCGGGATTCGGGTGAACGCGGTTTCCCCAGGCATCATCAAGACGCCGATGCACGGTGAAGAAACTCATGAAGCACTGGGGAATTTGCACCCGGTCGGACACATGGGCGAGATCAGCGACATTGCACAGGCGGTTGTGTATCTGGACAGCGCCAACTTTGTAACTGGTGAGATTCTGCACGTCGATGGTGGTCAGAGCGCCGGTCACTGAGATCTGACCTGACTGTCCGCAACGCCGTCGATCACTATCGACGGCGTTTTCATTTGGAGAGCGCAGCATGGACATCCACGTTCACAAGGTTTTCCTGATTACCGGGGTCAGCTCAGGCTTCGGCCTGGCATTTTCGCAAGCAGCGCTGGCGGCGGGGCACACGGTGGTGGGCACGGTGCGGCGCGAATCAGAGCGTGCTGCGTTCGAAGCGCTGGACGCTCACCGCGCCAAAGCGTTCGTGCTCGATGTCACCGATTTTCCGGCGATCGATCCGCTGGTGGCCGACATCCTGGGCGAGGTGGGCCAGATCGATGTGTTGGTGAACAACGCCGGTTATGGTCATGAAGGCATTCTCGAAGAGTCACCACTGACGGAAATGCAGCGCCAGTTCGATGTCAATGTGTTTGGCGCGGTGGCGATGATCAAGGCGGTTCTGCCGGGCATGCGTGAGCGCCGCAGCGGGCATATCGTCAACATCACCTCGATGGCCGGCTTCATCACCTTGCCGGGCATCGCCTACTACAGCGGCAGCAAATTCGCCCTGGAAGGCGTCAGTGAGGCGCTGGCCAAAGAAGTTGAAAGTCTGGGCATTCACGTGACCGCCATGGCGCCCGGCTCGTTTCGTACTGAATGGGCGGGGCGCTCGATGATCCGTTCGGGTCGCACGTTGGGTGAGTACGACGCGGTGTTCGATCCGGTTCGCAAAGCGCGTGAAGGAAAGAGTGGCAAGCAGGCTGGTGATCCGCACAAGGCGGCGCAGGCCTTGTTGACGTTGGTCGCTGCAGAAAAGCCGCCGGTTCATCTGTTGCTTGGCAAGGATGCGGTGAGGCTGGTGCGCGAAAAGATCGCGTATCTTCAGGCGGAAATCGATGCCTGGGAGCATCTTTCGGAGTCGACGGAGTTCGACTGATCGAAACGCTCGCCGTATAGAAACTCAAACCCCGGAAACAACAAAGCCCTCGTATTTCTACGAGGGCTTCGTTTTGTATGGTGCCGGCACCAGGAGTCGAACCCGGGACCTACTGATTACAAGTCAGTTGCTCTACCAACTGAGCTATACCGGCGTGTTAGGGCGACGATTATAGCGATTGGATTGGTTCTGTAAACCCCTGAATTCAGACTATTTTTGCACAAGCGTCAGACCAGCCTCGCGGACCCTTCCACGGGGCTGGTTTATGCGTTTGTTTTAAAGGCCTACACGCCGTTTTTGACCGCGTTGATCAAGTCCTGACTCAGCACCTGCGCGGGCGCTACTTGCACGTTTTGGGTGTAGAACGGCGGCAGGTTCTGGGCCAGTGTCGATAATGCCTGGGCGGTGGTGTTGCCCGGCAAGAGCACGTATTGCAGGTTGGAGGGATAGCTCTGCGGCACGGGGCCTTCCATGGTCGAGCCGTACGCGCCGAAGGTCATCACGGCCTGCGGGGTGGTGGGGTCGGGGGCGTAGAGGAAGACGAAGGTGCCGTACTTCGGGTGCGTCAGGTATTGCTCGGCTTGGGCGCGGACCGCCGGGTCGGGGTCGTTCATCAGGGTCCAGCGCATGACCGCGTAGTTGCGGGTTGTTTCCATGAACGCTGTACGAATCGGCGACTGGTTCTCGACGCCTCCCAGACATACCAGCAAATTGCCGAACGGATCGATCAGTGCCACCGAATTGAATACGGTGCTTTGCTGCGCGGTCTTCAGTAGCGGCGGGGCGAGTTCAGCTCCAGGATCTCGCGGATTCGCCGATTGCACGGTCAGCGCGAACGGGCTGAGTGCAGTGAGTGCCTGGCGCACTTTGCTGTTGGCCGGCAGCGTTGCCGGGTTTTGCAACTGATCTGGCGGCAGGCCGCTGTTGTTACTGGCCTCGCGCACTGTGTTGACGCTGGCGGAGAAGATCGAACTGCAGAGGAAGTACGCCGCCGAATCGATGGTTTGTCCACCGAACACCGGGCTGGTCGAGCCCTGATAAGCCCGGCTGACTGGCGCCGCAATCGCGTAATAACCCCAGGTGTTCTGCGCTTGCTGGCGAATTTTCGGCGGCAATGAAGGAAAAGTGAACTGGTTGTTGTAGTTGATGCCTGCGTAATCATCGATCGCACTGACGGCGACGTTAAATCCTGCAGTCAGCAGCGAACCGGCGCACATGGCGCAGGGGTCCAGTGTGGTGACGACGGTCAGTTGATTGGGCGGTGGCAGGTTCAGTGGTGCGACGTTTTCGTAGTACCAGTCCACCAGTTGCCGCTCGCCGTGGGCGGTCGGGTCATGGGGTAGAAAGTAGGGGGTGCCGCTGCCGGGAAAAGGCATCAGCACGTTGTTGTGCATTGCGGCGATGACCTCGCCCGTTGCGTTGTTGATGATGGCGCCACCCACCGCGAAGGTTTGCTGCTGCGCAGCTTCAATGGCTTGGTTGGCGACGGTATCGACGGCTTCCTGCGCACTGTTCAATGTGCTCATGTTTTCCCAGCTCCTTGCTGTCCCTGACGTCAGAGAATTCTGGCGCTTGGCAAAGATAGTTGAGGTTTGCGACGTCGTTTATGTTGTTTTGGCTTAACGCTTATGCACAACGGGGACCTGCGTTACATGCGGTCATGGGCGAAAATGTGGAGGCGTTCTCATTTGTTCGCAAATGCCTGTTTTTCCGCTTTTTTCTGCAGGTGTACGAAAACTGAACAGATTAGTTTCAGTCCTGAAACAGGCGTAGATATTGGATCCACAATAATTCCATCAACAGAGTTATCCACAGGCTGCGTTGGTTTAGACGCGCTCGGCCAACAGTAGGAAATTACGCGGCGTGAGCGGCGTTTCGCAGAAGGTTCCGAGGCGAACGGTGTATCCCTGTTCGGTGAGAAAAAGCGCCCGATCAAGCACCAGCCAAAGCTCCAGCGGGCGTCGGAAAAGTCCGCGCAGCAGCTCCAGGTTGCGCACTTCAGCTAATCGCCGCCAACCGGCCGCTTCGACTGCAGACCAATCTTGCGGGCCCATTGTGGATAACTCTTTGAGTGCGGCCAAATGATGGCAGTAATCGGCGAAAGATTTGTCCAGCCAGGCACTTGGCAGGGAAGGGGTCGGCAGGTATTCATCAACGCCGCGCAGTTGCCGTTGCAGCAAGTCGAACGCCAGGCGCCGGGCCATCGACGTATCGCGCTGCCGTCGGACGCGGGCACCGGCGGTGACGGTTTCGCTCATCGGGAGTGAGAGATCATCCAGTGACAGCTTCAGGTTGGAGTGATGGGCAACCGAGGAAACTGGCTGATACCCGGTCAGATTGATCCGGTTATAGCAGCAGGGCGCGATGGCTATCTGTTTACAGCCTGCAGCCGTGGCGAGCTGGATCAGTCGCACATGCAGGTCGCCACAGGCGTGCAGCGCTACTGGCGTGTGATCGGCATTCAACAGCGCAGGTGCGTCCGCCGCCAACACATCCTGCTCGATATGCAGCGCATGCAAATGATGACGCAGGCTGAGCGCCTGGCCGCTAAGCACCAGCGCCGGATCATGCTCAAGACACGTGAGCTGCTGACCGGGTTGCAGCAGGCGCCGACCCAAGTGGCCTTTACCAGAACACCAATCCAGCCAATGCTTCGGCGATGCAGCAAACGACAAGCGACTGGCGAACGCTTCGATCTGTTGCCACTTGCGTCCCGGCACATCGACATTCAGTCGATGCCCGGCTGGTGCAAGCCCATGAGCTGGCAACTCACCCACCGCGCTTAGCCCAGCGGACAGTGCCGCCAGTGAAACAAACGGCTCGGGCGCCTCCAAAAGAGCAGGTTGGTTGTGAGCGCTTTCTGCCTCTGCCAGCGAACGCCCGCGTAGCCATAAAGCCAGCTCCGGGTAGGACGCTTCCCAAGGCAGCCGAAGTTGAGTAAACGGCCGAGGTTTCCACAACGCCTGATGCTCAATCAGAAAAGCATCCAGCGCCGTGAAACGAGCGAGCAGGGCCTCGCCCGTCAACACGCGGGAATCAACGCCCTTGGCAGGCATCGACGCGCAGCCAGCGCTCCAGCAGCTTGAAGCCGCGGACCAGCACGTAAGCCATCACCAGGTAGAACATGCCCGCCGCAAAGAAGATCTCCACCGGCAGATAAGTCCGGGCAATGATGGTGCGAGCCATGCCGGTGAGTTCCAGCAAGGTCACGGTACTGGCCAGGGCACTGGCCTTGAGCATCAGAATCACTTCATTGCTGTAGGCCGGCAGGCCGATGCGCGCAGCGCGCGGCAGCATGATGTAGAACATCGCTTTGGCGCGGGACATGCCCAGCGCCCGGGCGGCTTCGATCTCGCCCTTTGGAATCGCCTGAATCGAGCCGCGCAGGATCTCGGCGATGTACGCCGCCGTGTGCAGGGTCATGGTCGCGGTGGCGCACCAGAAAGGATCGCGCAGGTACGGCCACATCGCGCTGTTACGGACTGCATCGAATTGCGCCAGCCCGTAGTAGACCAGGAACAGTTGAACCAGCAACGGCGTGCCACGGAAAAAGAAGATGTAGCCGTAGGGAATTGCCCGTACATACCAGAGTCGCGACGAGCGCGCGATGCCCAGCGGAATCGCCAGCAACAGACCGGCAATCACAGCAATGGCCACCAGTTCCAGGGTCAGCGTCGCGCCCTGAGCCAGTTTCGGCAGCCACTTGATAATGACTTCCCAGTTCATTGGGTGCTCCTTGCGAAACCGCGGCCGGCGCGTTTTTCCATGAAATGCATGCCGGTCATGGCGAGAATCGTCAGGCCCAGGTACATGAACGCGGCCACCATATAAAAGGTGAACGGTTGTTTGGACACGGTCACACCGATTTGCGCGTGGCGCATGATTTCTTCCAGGCCGATGACCGACACCAAGGCAGTGTCCTTCATCAGGATCATGAACAGGTTGCCCAGGCCGGGCAAGGCGATGCGCCACATCTGCGGCATGATCAGCCGGGTGAAGATGCGCCATTTCGACAGGCCCAACGCCACGCCGGCTTCACGGTGACCTTTGGGGATCGCCAGAATCGCACCCCGAAACACTTCGGTGGCATAGGCGCCGAAGCACAGCCCCAGCGCAATCACGCCAGCGGCGAAGGCATTGAGTTCAAGATCAGGTTTGCCGAAAAACTCACCCAGGGCACGCATCAGGTTGACCGTGCCGAAATAGATCAACAGCACCCAGAGCAATTCCGGAATACCGCGAACCAGCGTCGAATAAGTGCCGCCAAGCCATTGCAGCGGCTTGTACGGGGACGTCTTGGCCAAGGCGCCGAGCAGACCGAGCACCAGCCCAAGGCACAAGGCCGACAGTGCCAGTTTCACAGTCATCAGTGCACCAGCGGCGAGCGCCGGACCGAATCCGTAGAGATCGATAGTCATGGATTTCTTTTCAAATCGCGGCAGGCGATGCCGGGGACTGGCGCCGTTAAAGTACGGCGCCAGTTCGGCAGGTCAGAATCAATAGATGCTGAACGGGAAGTACTTGTCGTTGATCTTCTTGTAGGTGCCGTCAGCGACGATTTCTTTCAGCGCGAGGTTCAGCTTCGCGCGGATCGTGTCGCCTTTACGTACAGCGATACCGATCTTGTCGCTTTCTTCCACAGGGTCACCCTTGAATTCGTAAGGGCGGCCGGCGTCGCTTTTCAGCCACTCATAGTTGACGTACTTGTCCGCCAGGATGCCGTCCAGGCGACCGGAAGTCAGGTCCAGGTAAGCGTTTTCCTGGGTGTCGTAGAGTTTGACTTCAACGCCTTCCATGTTGTCTTCCATCCAGGTGCCAGCGAGGGTCGCACGTTGTGCGCCGATCACTTTGCCTTGCAGGGAGGCCCTGTCGGTTTTGAAGTCGACGTCCTTCTTGGCGATGAATTGCAGCTTGTTGGAGTAGTACGGGTCGGTGAAGTCCACCGCTTGCTTGCGCTCCTCGGTGATCGACATCGAGGAGATCAGGAAATCGAACTTCTTGGCGTTCAGGGCCGGGATGATGCCGTCCCAGTCGGAGGTGACCACGGTGCACTCGACTTTCATCTTGGCGCACAGGGCGTCACCGATTTCCTTGTCGAAGCCGACGACATTGCCACTGGCATCTTTGTTGTTGAACGGCGGGTAGGCCGCTTCGATGCCCATCTTCAAGGTTTCGGCCATGGCGCCGGCGCTGAAGGCCAGGGTGACGGCGGCGGCCAGGAAGACCTTCTTGTAGTTCTGCATGCGGGTAGCTCCGTTAGCGGTTGCTGGACATGAATTGTTTGCAGCGCGCCGAAAGCGGGTTTTCGAACACCTGCTGTGGCGATCCTTGCTCTTCTACCAGGCCCTGGTGGAGGAAGACCACTTCACTGGACACCTGACGGGCGAAGCCCATTTCGTGGGTGACCAGCAGCATGGTGCGGCCTTCTTCGGCCAATGCGCGGATGACATTAAGTACTTCCTGGACCATTTCCGGGTCAAGAGCGGAGGTGGGCTCGTCGAACAGGATCACCTTGGGCTGCATCGCCAGCGTGCGGGCGATGGCCGCGCGTTGTTGCTGGCCGCCAGAGAGTTCAGCCGGATACGCGTGGCGTTTGTCGGCGATGCCGACCTTGGCCAGCAAGGCTTCGGCGACTTCGATGGCTTCGGCTTTGCTTTGGCCGAGTACGCGACGAGGGGCCTCGATGATGTTGTCGAGCACGCTCATGTGCGGCCAGAGATTAAAGTTTTGAAACACAAAACCGATCTCGCTGCGCAGGCGGTTGATCTGTTTGCCGTCGGCGGCAACCAGTTCGCCGTTCTTGGCGGCTTTGAGTTTGAGTTCTTCGCCCGCCACCAGGATTTGGCCCTGGTGCGGGTTTTCCAGCAGGTTGATGCAACGAAGGAACGTGGACTTGCCGGAACCGGAGGAACCCAGGATCGAGATCACATCGCCGTCGCGGGCGGTCAGCGAGATGCCTTTAAGCACCTCCAGCTGTCCGTAGCGTTTGTGCAAGTTGCGGATTTCAAGCGCGGGCGTGGCCTCAGCCATGTGCGTTCCTCATTGTGTATTGCGCTCCTGCTGTTGGCGGGCCTTCCTGGCAAGGCGGCCAACCTAGCATAACGCCGGAATGGCAGCCTACAGCGCTACGGGCGGTAAACGGGTGGCGTGTGGCAGGTTGTCGCATCGGTACAGCACACTGTCGCTCAATCAACAACCGAACAGCCGTTTTAACCAGAGCCAGCTGGGCTGTCGCGTAAAAAAGGGCGCGATGTTGCCAGCTTTGGCGGGGTGTTGGAAGCGCTATCCGGACAAACGTTCCTGATCTGCGCTTTTATTGTGCGTCGAGTGTTTTTTCGGGTGTGTTTCTGGTGCGCTGCTTCGTTATAAAAGTGGGTAACAGGGTAACGCTCTGGCTAATTGCCATTAATCTCAATGACTTGCGATGACTGTCCGGTCAAGACGAGATCGCCGGGTTAGAAGGGTTTGAAACATTTTGGCGCAAATCTTGCGTACAGAATCCAGAACGCCCCGTTGGTTTCTTTTTACGAGAAGGAACACCAAGCGGGATGCACGCATTCGCTTTTCCTTACAAAGGTAGTTTCAATGAGCAGTACCCAAAGCTCTAACGGCCTCGAACAGGGGCTCAAACCGCGTCATGTGACGATGCTGTCGATTGCCGGGGTTATCGGTGCCGGCCTGTTCGTCGGCTCGGGGCACGCAATCGCCGCCGCCGGCCCAGCCGTGCTGTTGGCCTACGCCGCCGCCGGTGCTCTGGTGGTATTGGTAATGCGCATGCTGGGCGAGATGGCTGTTGCATCGCCAGACACCGGTTCATTTTCGACGTATGCCGATCGCGCGATCGGTCACTGGGCAGGTTTCACCATCGGCTGGTTGTACTGGTGGTTCTGGGTGCTGGTTATCCCGCTGGAGGCCAACGCCGCCGCGACCATCCTGCACGCCTGGTTTCCGAACGTGGCGATCTGGGCCTTTACGTTGATCATCACGTTGCTGCTGACCATCACTAACCTGTTCAGTGTGAAGAACTACGGTGAGTTCGAATTCTGGTTCGCCCTGGTCAAAGTCATAGCGATCATCGGGTTCATTGGCCTTGGCATTCTGGCGATTTTCGGCTTCCTGCCGACCAGCCAGGTTAGCGGCGTATCGCACCTGTTTGACACCCAAGGCTTCCTGCCAAACGGCATGGGCGCGGTCCTCGGCGCCATTCTGACGACCATGTTTTCCTTCATGGGTACCGAGATCGTGACCATCGCGGCCGCGGAATCGAAGAACCCTGGCCAGCAAATCTCCAAGGCCACCAACTCGGTGATCTGGCGGATTGGCTTGTTCTACCTCGTGTCGATCTTCATCGTTGTGGCCCTGGTCCCTTGGAACGACCCGATTCTGGCCAGCGTCGGCTCTTACCAGACTGTGCTTGAGCGCATGGGCATCCCGAATGCCAAGCTGATCGTCGACATCGTTGTTCTGGTTGCGGTAACAAGCTGCCTGAACTCGGCGCTCTACACGGCTTCGCGCATGATGTTCTCCCTGGGCAAGCGCGGTGATGCGCCGGCCATTTCCCAACGCACCAATAAGAGCGGCACGCCTTACTGGGCCGTGATGTTGTCGACCGGCGCAGCGTTCCTTGCGGTGTTCGCCAACTATGTGGCCCCGGCCGCCGTGTTCGACTTTCTGCTGGCCAGTTCCGGCGCCATCGCGCTGCTGGTGTACCTGGTGATCGCGTTTTCGCAATTGCGCATGCGTAAGCAGCGCATGGCGCGTGGCGAGAAAATCGCTTTCAGCATGTGGCTATTCCCTGGCCTGACCTATGCGGTGATCGTGTTCATCGTCGGCGCCCTGACCATCATGCTGTTCCAGGAAGCCCATCGCGTGGAGATCCTTGCGACCGGCCTGCTGAGTCTGTGCGTAGTGGCTGCCGGCTTGTTCGTGGCTCGCCGTCGCAAACTGGAAAAACGTGGCGCGGTGGTACTGAACTGATTCGCATCGCGTAACGCAAAACGGCCGCTGTCAGTGATGACAAGCGGCCGTTTTTTGTTTCTTAGGGCAGTGTTTACTCGCCCTATTTTTCCTGCGCGTCCAACGTCTGGCGATAGCTGTCCAGCGCATCGCCGAAGTCAGTGATGAACTGCGCGTCGGTCAGCCAGGCCTGCGCTGTTTCGCGGTCCATGCCGTCGGCCCACATGCGGTAGTCGATCAGCATGTCGGCGGCCAGGTGAGTGGCGGCCATGGCTTCATTGTCGGCGTTTTCCATGTCCAGCAATTCTGGATGGTCGCTGATGATCCCGGCGAGGTTAGATAGCAGGGTCAGCAGCATGTCGTTGCGGCTGACAGCTTCCGCGTCGCGCATTTTGCTGAACATCGACAGGGTGTATTCCGGGATCGGTTCGCCGATTTCGCCCAGGTCATCGTCCAGTGCGGCGGGTTTCCTGCCGTGGATGTTGATTTGCTTGGCTTTGATCTTGGCGCGTTTGGCGCGTTTCTGTTGCTTGTTCAGGGAGGCCATGGGAACTCAGTTTGCTTTCTGTTGGGTTTGGGCTGCAATCACGTCGGACGCTGCCACGTAGTCAGCCTGGAAGGTCGGGGATTCGATCCACGCCAGGGCGCTGGCTTCGTCGACTTCAGCGGACCATTGGCGATACTCGATCAGCGCCGCGAGGATGAAATCCATCGCGCCTTCTTCTCCTTCCTGCTCGTACACCAGCTCCAGCAGCGGGTCTTCGAGGAAAGCGATGCACATGGCTTGCTGACTGGTTTTTTCAGCGTCGATCATTTTCTTGAACAGTTCGGTCAGGTCCACCGATTCGAAGTCGATCCGATCATCGTTCGGGTCCAGCTCGACCGGCGCGGCGGCGCGTTGTGTGCGGTTCTGTTTAGCCTTGGCTTTAGCGCGGGTAGCGCGTTTTTGCTGTTTGTTGGCGGAGGCCATGGTTTTTGATCCGTCGTGCGTTAAAAGGACTCGCTGCGCGGTACTGTCCGCCCGGGGGTATCGGGGGCCAGTTCGCCGCTTCGCAGCCAGGACAATGCAATGGGCCATAGTGTGGCTTGGTATGCGCTGCGAAAAAAGGCGAAATGTCCGACTTCTTCCTCGCCTATGTCTTCGGGGGCGATTCGCAGGTGGGTGTTTGTGCTGGCGGTGAAGTAGCCAAGCAGGCGCTCGATGGCTGGAATCGTGCCATAAGGATCGTCGCTGATGCTGATGGCCAGGGTCTTCGCGGTGACGTTGGCGAAGGGCAGGCTGCCGGTTTTTGCATGTAGAGCGCGACCACTGGGACGTTTTTCGTAGCGAGACGTCGGTGTGCACCAGTCGCGCACCACGCCGGCGGGCGTGTCTTCCAGCCAGCCGAGGCGTTTGCCGGGGAAATAGCCGTAGAACATCGTCATCAATGGCATCACCAAGTGCCATTTGCCGAACATCCGCCAGCGACGGGCGGGCGTATAGTCGCGCCAGTAAGCGAATTGCGCGCCGACTGTCACCAAGCGCCGGATTAAGTGCCCAGACGCTCCCAGGCCCGCTGCGCAGCCTCCAAAGCTGTGGCCGACGACATCGACAGGTTGGCCGGGGAATTCGCGCTGAGCGCGCTTGAGCATCGCTTCAAAGTCCTGCGCACCCCAATCGGTCCATGAGGCGTCGAGTTTTTTCAGCGATGCGGGGCGAGATTCGCCGATGCCACGGTAGTCGTAGATGATCACGTCGAAACCATTGGCAAACAGATAATCGGCGAAGCGTGAATAGTGGCGGCAGCGCACGGAGGTGGCGGCGTTGATGATCACGACTGGCCGGGTCGCGTCTGGATGGGCATGTTGCCAGCTGAAACCGCCGAGGATAAAGCCGTCTGCGGCGGGTTCGTCGAACGGTTCGCCGGGCGTGGAGGTTGGCAGCGGTAATGCTGCCTGGGCCGGTGCCAGTGAAGGCATGTCCTGCAGATTCATCGGCTTCGAACCTTTGCGAGTAGCTGCCAACGATAGTCTTCACCTCGCATATGAACAATCCAGCCGTGGTCATCCGGGTAACTGATCGAGCAGTCGCTGTTCAATTGCCGCCCGTTCCCGATCCAGTTCTGTGCGCAGCTCTTCTTCACTCGGGAGCACCAGCTTGTACTTGCTGGCGAACAGCTGTTCGTTGCCTTGCAGCACCGAGTAGCGCACCACTGACTCGTTTTTTTGTGCGCAAAGAATGATGCCGACGGTCGGTCCGTCTTCCTCGTTGCGTTTGAGGTCGTCATACATGCGCACATACATATCCATCTGCCCGACATCCTGATGAGTTAGTTCGCCGCGCTTGAGATCGAAGATGACGAAGCATTTGAGCAGGTAGTTGTAGAACACCAGATCGATGTAGAAGTCTCTGCCTTCGGTGCTTATGCGTTGCTGGCGGGCGATGAAAGCGAAGCCTTTGCCCAATTCAAGCAGGAAGCCCTGAAGCTGCTCGATGAGGGCTTGTTCAAGTTCGGTTTCCAGAACGATTCCTGCACTAGGCAGGCCGAGAAACTCCAGCATCACCGGATCCCGGATGAATTCCCGAGGGCTGTCGTTCATCGCGTGGATGTTGGTGGCGGCTTCCGTCATGACGGGTGACTTGTCCCGACTCATCAGCAGGCGCTCGTAGTAGAGGGTGTTGATCTGGCGTTCCAGTGCGCGGCTTGACCAGTTTTGATTGGCGGCTTCGTCCATGTACCACTTGCGTGCCATGTCACTGTCGACTCGCAAAAGCCTGCGGTAGTGGGTCCAGCTCAATTCGTGACGCAGTGCGTCACGAATTGGGAATGCTTGATAGAACAAGCGCATGTAGCGAAGGTTGGAGCTGTCAAAGCCTTTTCCGAATTCCGCTGTCAGACTCTGAGCAAGGGTTGCCAACAACTGCTTGCCATAACCCGCTCGCCGAGCCCCTTCCTGCTCGAACTCCACGATATGCCGTCCAATCTGCCAACAGGTTTGCACCTGGACCGTATCGACCGCTCGCAACACCTTCTGCCGCGCCTCACGTATCAGCTCACCAAGATTGCCAAGCAATGAGGCGAGCTGCGGCTCTTGTGTATTTCCGGGTTTGAGTGCGCTCATGAAATTTTCCGCGGCTGGAGAATAGGCCGAAGAGGATTGCAGGGGTGGGTGGGTTCGCGATGCCGGGCGCGTCTGGGAAATTGGAAGGAGAGTCCGATGGGTCTCGCAGGATCGTTCCGACAGCAATCCAGGTTTGAGGAATACAGCGCGTAGTCCAATTCGCAGTGACGCCAACGTCGAATCAATCTAAAACTGGCCGTACGCAGGGCAATCAAAAATAGGGTAACGAATGGGTTCTGCGGAGCCCCGGAGTACCCATCATGAAACACGTCCATGCATTCATCCTGCCGCTCGCCGCGGTCAGCCTGTTGATGTTCCCGGTGATGCTGCAGGCCGCCAGTCTTGACCCCATCGATAATTCAGGCGTGCAAGTCCAGCGGCAAGAACAAAACGGCGTCACCTACCTGTCCGGCGGTATCGGCGAGGATGAGTCCAAGGCGATTCAGCAAACCACCGGCTACAACCTGCACATGAGCTTCTCTGTCGGAGTGGAGAACAAATACATTCCCGATGTGGATGTCGTCATTCAAAAGTCGCCAGGGCCAACCGTACTGACACTGAGTCAGGCAGGCCCGTTGGTTTACGTTCAGCTACCGCCGGGCAAGTACGTCGTAGTCGCGACGCGCAATGGTGAGGAGCGACGTGACACGACAGACGTTGGAAGCGGTACGCCTCGCAATCTGGTTTTCCACTGGAATGGTGATGAGTGAGCATTGGTGATTATAACGACGCCAATGAATCGATGATCGCAACGCGTAGGGGATTGGTTTCTACGCTCAGCAGCTTGATCGCCAAGGCGCAGCAGACCACGATCAACATAGGTTTAATCAACCTTGGGCCGACCCGGACAGCGGCTCGTGCACCCAATTGAGCGCCGATGAAAGCCGCCAAAGCCATGGCTATCGCTATCGGCCAGATAATCACACCTTTGGTAATGAAGACCGACAGGGAGCCCAGGTTGCATGAAGCGTTGGCAAGCTTGGTAAAACTCATGGCCCGCATCATGCCCAAGCCGCAGAGAAGTACAAAACCGACGATAAAGAAAGAGCCCACGCCGGGGCCAAATATACCGTCGTAAAAGCCCAGGATCGGCGCCACGGTAAACGAGAAAAGCAGAATACCGATTCTCTTGCGTCGATCTTCATTGGCCAGCTTTGGGGACAACGCAAAATAGATGGCCACCAGAATCAGCATGATAGGCACGCACACTTCCAGATAGCGCTTATCAATAGAGCTGACCAGCAAGGCTCCACTGGCACCGCCAATAAATCCGCAGATCACCAGGAAACGGCCTTCGCGCCACTCGATCATGCCCTTGCGAGCAAAGGTTGCAGTTGCCGAAATAGTTGCTGAGGCGGCCTGGAACTTGTTCGTTGCAATTGCACTGATCGGATCTACACCTGCCAGAAACAACGCAGGCAAGGTGATCAAGCCGCCACCACCG
Organism: Pseudomonas sp. LBUM1644; assembly: GCF_059716195.1. Taxonomy (NCBI): domain Bacteria; kingdom Pseudomonadati; phylum Pseudomonadota; class Gammaproteobacteria; order Pseudomonadales; family Pseudomonadaceae; genus Pseudomonas; species Pseudomonas sp. LBUM1644. Next base: position 300,399 of record NZ_CP166812.1, read on the forward strand.
GCAATCGCATCAAAAAAGCCGGCGCAAAAGGCGACAAGCGCCAACATCCCAATGACATCCCATGACATTTTTCTACATCCCTGTGTTGGATCTGCTCCCGTGAAATGCGGCAGCTCCTCTTCCAATTCTGACCAATCCGATGATCAGCGTATGTCGTCCATTTCCCTTAAAGCATACGGAGCGTTCCGACAGGCCCGAGGGGTACCAGGAGGGTCTCATCAAATCCCAGGCATAAAAAAACCCTGAATCTTGCGATTCAGGGTTTTCGGTATTTGGTGCCCAGAGACGGAATCGAACCGCCGACACGGGGATTTTCAATCCCCTGCTCTACCGACTGAGCTATCTGGGCAACGGGGCGCATTAAACTGGTTTTTCAGGGGGTCGTCAAGAAAGTTTTCAAAAAAATTTTAATTATTACCGTCGCTTACGTTCCGACCCTCGAAAAAGCGCGATTATTCAGCCGGCGGAACGTAGCCGTCCGCTTTGGCGTAATCCTCGCCGGAAAAGAACTTGTCCATCTCGCCCTGAAGATATTTGCGGTCTTCGGCGTTCATCATGTTCAGGCGTTTTTCGTTGATCAGTAGGGTCTGGTGCTTCTGCCAGTCAGCCCAGGCCTTAGCCGAGACGTGGTCAAAAATGTCCTGGCCTTTAGCGCCCGGGAACGGAGCGCGCTCCAGGGCGGGTAATTCTTCTTTGTACTTGCGGCACATGATGGTGCGGGTCATGACGACTCTCCTGCGTTCAATACGGCGGCCGCGCGTTCGAGCAAGGTTTTGACCGGGGCGGCAAGGCCCAGGCGCGGCGGGGTGGCGAGGTTATACCAGAGCCAGTCGGCCTCGGCCACGTGATGGCCAGCCTCCTGGACCTGGACCAGCCAGGGTTCGATGGATAACTGGAAGTGGCTGAACGTGTGCACCAGGCTTGGCAGCGCTTGTTGGCTGCCCAGTTCCAGCGAGTGCTGCGACGCCAGATGTTGCAGGTCGTCGAGGTCGTCGAGTTCCGGCAGGCTCCAGAGACCGCCCCACAAGCCCGTGGAAGGCCGGCGGTAAAGCAGAATCGCGCCTTCGCCGTTGGCGAGCATCGGCATGAGTGTGCGTTTCTGTGGCACGGTTTTACGCGGTTTGGGGATCGGGTAACGGGTTTCCAGGCCGAGCATGTGCGCTTCGCAGCCTTTTTCCAGCGGACAGAGCAGGCAACTCGGTTTGCTGCGAGTACAAAGCGTGGCGCCCAGATCCATCATCGCCTGGGTGTAGGCGTTGACCCGATCATCCGGCGTGAAACGCTCAGCGTTGGCCCACAGCTGTTTGGCGACCTTCGGCTCGCCCGGATACCCCTCTTGCGCTGTAAACCGCGCCAGGACGCGTTTGACGTTGCCATCGAGAATCGGCGCCCGCAGGCCCATGCTCAGGCTCGCGATGGCGCCGGCCGTGGACAGGCCAATGCCCGGCAGGTCGACAAGCTTTTCCACGTCTCGCGGAAACTCGCCGCCGTACTCGGCAACGATGATCTTCGCGGTCTTCTGCAAATTGCGCGCGCGGGTGTAGTAGCCGAGGCCGGTCCACAGGTGCAGCACTTCGTCTTCCGGCGCGGCGGCCAGTGCCTCGACCGTTGGCAATGAAGCCATGAACCGGTCGAAGTAATTCAGCACCGTGCTGACCTGGGTTTGCTGCAACATGATTTCCGAGACCCACACCCGATACGGGGTGATGCCTTGTTGCCAAGGCAGGTCGTGGCGGCCGTGGCGGTCGTACCAATCCAGCACCGCCGATGAAAACTGCTCGGCTCTCATCGCTTGAACAGCCCCTTCAATGCGTTTTTCAATTCCGGACTGACCTTGTCGCCAAGCTTCTCGTCGATTTTTTCGCTGATTTTGTCGCCGGCCATTTTGGTGGCGACCTGGCCCATGCGCTCGTTGTCGATGCGGCAAGCCTTGGCGCCGAGTTCCAGAGGGCCACGGCAGCGCAGCGGCCACTCGACGCCGACAAACTTGTCGCCGACCTGGCAAGCCGGGTCCGGCATGGCGCTGGTATCGCCTTCGACAATGATGCCGACGCGGTAATCCATGCCCAGCACCCGCAGGTCGACGTCGCCATCGCCATTGATGGTCATGCCGGGGATGCGCACTTTCAGGTCCGGGTTGCTGGCCACGCCGTTGCGAAAGGTCAGGTTACCCTTGAGTTCCTGGAACGGCGTGTCTTTGCCGCGCGGCTCGCCGCTGAGGGTTTTGCGATTGAGTGTCGCGATACCTTTGCACAGTTGCTGTTCGAGGTTGGCATTGAGCAGCACGCCGTTGTTGATGACGAAACTGGCGTTGCCGTTGAGGCTCTCGATCAGTGCTTTCTGGCTGTTGCCGCTGCCGGTCAGGTTACTGTTGAGTGTGACCAGGCCTTTGACCGGCGGATTTTTACCTTGGCTTTCGAGGATCTTTTCCACCGGCACTTTGCTGATGCGCGTCTGCATGTTCAGCGCTGGCACCTGCTGGCGCACGTCGAGGGTGCCCTTGGATTCGAAGTTGCCGTCGTACAAGTCGCCGCGCAGGTTCTCCAGGGTCAGCAGGCCGCCTTGGCCAGTGGCTTTTAGCGCGGCGTTCTGGATCGGCAATTTGTCGAGGGTCAACTGGCCAAAGGTCAGGTCGGCGTCCAGGTCGAGAGTGCTCAGGCGCTCCACCGGCAACAGGCGCTCGGTACTCCATGCGTCTTTGGTCGGTTTTTCCGGCAGCGGGGTGCTCCCCGCACCCGCCATGGCATCGGCTTCGGTACTCGCGACCTCGGCCTGACGCACCTGGGTGGCACTGTTGGCTTCGGCGGATTTGGGGGGCAGGTAACGGTCGGCGTTGAAGGTGTCGGCCTTGAGGGCCGCGCGCAATGACTGTTTGGCGAAGTCCTCGACGGCGATTCGGCCGCTGAAGGTGCTGTCATCCACTTTCAGGTTGATGTTGTCGAACGAGATACTGGTCGGCGTGCCGGCCACCCGGCTGACCAACTCGACTTTGCTCAGGCTGCCTTCAGCCATGGCCGGAAGTTTCTGGCCGATGCTGTCGACGAATTTCGCCAGGTCGAACTGGGCAATCGATATACCGCCGTTGATTTGCGGGGTCTTGTCGAGGTCGTTGACCTTCAGTTCGCCCAGCGCGCGCAGTTGGTTGGCGGAAATCTTGATGCCGGTCCATTCGGCGACGTTCGCCGCTTTATCCAGTAACAACTGCCCCTGAGCGGCAAAGGTCATGGTCTTGCCTTGCAGCGGATCGCCAGCGACCTCACCGGACAATTTCATGTCTTCAAGCTTGTAGCGCTGCAAGGCGCGTTCGAAACGCAGCTCGCCATTGAGCTCGGTGCGCACTCGCAGAACCGGTTGATTGGTGCCCAGGAACGCCGTGAGCTTGACCGGAATGTTGGTTGAGTCATGCACCGGGCCGGTACTCAGCTGGATGCTTTCGGCGCTGAACTGCTTGCCGGTCTTCTCGTCGCTGTATTCGACGCGGGCGTTGTTGACGGTCAGGCTGTCGATGTCCAGGCGGATGGGCTGTGCCGGTTTTTCTGCCTGGGCAGTGGTTTCCGGGACTGGCGCAGGTTCGCCATTGGTGGCGGGTGGCGTGGCCGGGGTGGCAGGCGCCGGCACCTTGCCGATGTCTTGCCAGTTGCCGTGGCCGTCCTTGTCGCGGTTCAGGCGCAGGTTCAAGCCTTCGACGCGCACGTCACTCATTTGCACTTCACGGCGCAGCAGCGGCAGTACCCGGACCGAAAGGCCCAGCATCTGCAAATCGGCAAACGGCTCGGTGGGTTTGACCAGGGTCGCGACGCTGGCTTCGTGCAACTCCAGGCCCAGCCACGGGAACAGGCTCCAGCCAATGTCGCCATTGAGCGTCAGCTGGATGTGGGCCTTGTCGCGGGCAATCTGGCGAATCTCGTCTTTATAGTCGTTGGGATCGAAGAGGTGGGTCAGGGCAAAGCCCAGCGCCACAATGATCAGCAACAGCCCGAGAAGCACCAGACCCAGGATTTTGCCGAACGCTTTCATGGGCGAGTCCTTGTAGTTAGTCGAATTCGAAATTTAGCCGGGGAGTATAGCGCTCCAAAACGGACGACCGGTCAGCGATCACGCCAGCAGCATATCCTTCCCGTGAGGGTATCGCGGTTGGCCCCCTGTAGGCGCTGCCGAAGGCTGCGATCTTTTGATTGTTGTAACCAGAAGCAAAGATCAAAAGATCGTAGCCTTCGGCAGCTCCTACAGGTGTGGAGATCGGATAACGTACGAAAGGTGATATCAGTTTGGTTTTTCTGTCACCTGCAAATGGTAACCTCTGCCGGTTCGTCCGTCCTTCTGCGGCGTGATGTCGCACCAAGCGGAGCTTCAGCCTGAAAAAACAGTCATGCGTGTGCATAAAGGCTGGAGGTGAGGAGTGGCTGGCGGACCATACTAATAATTGGGGGATACACAATGACCACGAGCACCACGGCGGACGGCCTGATAGCCGGCCAGCCCGCGTTCCTGTCCAAGGAACGCATCATCGCCAAGCCCGGTTTCAACCGTTGGCTGGTTCCACCGGCCGCGTTGGCCATCCACCTTTGCATCGGCATGGCCTACGGCTTCTCGGTGTTCTGGCTGCCGCTGTCCAAAGCCTTGGGTGTGACCAAGTCAGTGGCCTGCGCGCCGGACATGAGCTTCATTTCGCAGGTTTTCTCGTCGCAATGCGACTGGCCGATCTCGATGCTCGGCTGGATCTACACCCTGTTCTTCATCTTCCTCGGCTGCTCGGCAGCGATCTGGGGTGGCTGGCTGGAACACGCCGGGCCACGCAAGGCTGGCGTTGTATCGGCACTGTGCTGGTGTGGTGGCCTGCTGATTTCAGCGCTGGGGATTTATACCCACCAGATCTGGCTGATGTGGGTCGGCTCCGGGGTCATTGGCGGTATCGGCCTGGGCCTGGGTTACATCTCGCCGGTCTCGACCCTGATCAAGTGGTTCCCGGACAAGCGCGGTATGGCGACCGGCATGGCGATCATGGGTTTCGGTGGTGGCGCGATGGTGGGTGCTCCGCTGGCCGCAGCCCTGATGGGCCACTTCGCTTCGCCAGACAGTGTCGGTGTATGGCAGAGCTTTCTGGTGATGGCCGCGATCTATTTCGTGTTCATGATCGGTGGCGCACTGTCCTACCGCGTTCCGCCAACGGGCTGGAAGCCTGAAGGCTGGACCGCCTCGGCGAAAAAAGCCTCGAACGCGATGATCACTCACCGTCACGTCCACGTGAACGTGGCGTGGAAGACTCCGCAGTTCCGTCTGGTATGGCTGGTGCTGTGCCTGAACGTATCTGCCGGTATCGGCATCCTCGGCATGGCTTCGCCACTGTTGCAGGAAGTGTTCGGCGGCAAGTTGATTGGTGTTGACGTGCCATTTGGCCAGTTGGACGCTGCGCAACTGGCCTCGATCGCGGCGATTGCTGCCGGTTTCACTGGTTTGCTGAGCTTGTTCAATATCGGTGGCCGGTTCTTCTGGGCTTCGTTCTCGGATTACCTGGGCCGGAAAAACACCTACTTCGTGTTCTTCGCACTGGGTTTTGCCCTGTACGCGTTGATTCCAAACCTCGGTCACCTGGGCAACGTTGCACTGTTCGTGGCGGCGTTCTGCATCATCCTGTCGATGTACGGCGGTGGTTTTGCGACCGTTCCTGCTTACCTTGCGGACTTGTTCGGCACGCAAATGGTCGGTGCGATCCATGGTCGTCTGTTGACGGCGTGGGCAGCGGCGGGTGTGTTGGGTCCGGTGTTGGTGAACTACCTGCGTGAGTATCAGTTGAGCATCGGCGTTGAACGCGCGGCGGCTTACGACATCACGCTGTACATCCTCGCGGGCTTGCTGGTGCTGGGTTTCCTCTGCAACCTGCTGGTGCGTCCGGTAGCCGACAAGTACTTCATGACTGACGCTGAGCTGGCTGCCGAGCAGGCGCTGGGCCACGACAAAGGGGCTGACAGCAGCACCGTGCTGGAGTGGAAAGCGGCGCCGGGCAGCAAGCCGTTGGCGATTACCGCATGGCTGGTGGTGGGCATTCCGTTGGCGTGGGGTGTTTGGGTGACCCTGCAGAAAACGGCAGTCCTGTTCCACTAAGAGATGCAGAGTGCCTGACATGTGTTGTGTCAGGCACATTGGCTTATGCCTGAAAAGATCGCAGCCTTCGGCAGCTCCTACAGGAGTGCACATAACCCTGTAGGAGCTGCCGAAGGCTGCGATCTTTTGCTTGTATGGACATGTCTATCCCCAACAGCGATGAATTCACTCCGTCAGCGATATCACCTCTCGTGTTTCTGTTTCCCGCCCGCGCCCCTATAATGGTTACCTTTTTCGCCCAATGATTTTGCGGAGCTGGTGATGGCCGAACGTAAGGCGTCAGTCGAGCGCGATACTCTGGAAACCCAGATCAAAGCCTCGATCAACCTGGATGGCACCGGAAAGGCCCGATTTGATATCGGTGTTCCTTTTCTTGAGCACATGCTGGACCAGATCGCCCGTCACGGGCTGATCGACCTGGATATTGTCAGCAAGGGCGACCTGCATATCGACGACCACCACACCGTGGAAGACGTTGGTATCACTTTGGGTCAGGCCTTCGCCAAAGCCATCGGCGACAAGAAAGGCATCCGTCGCTACGGCCACGCCTATGTGCCGCTCGATGAAGCGCTGTCGCGCGTGGTGATCGACTTCTCTGGCCGTCCTGGCCTGCAGATGCACGTTCCTTATACCCGCGCCACCGTCGGCGGCTTCGACGTTGACCTGTTCCAGGAATTCTTCCAGGGCTTCGTCAACCACGCCCTCGTCAGCCTGCACATCGACAACCTGCGTGGCACCAACACTCACCACCAGATCGAAACCGTGTTCAAGGCATTCGGCCGCGCCCTGCGCATGGCCGTAGAGCTCGATGACCGCATGGCCGGTCAGATGCCGTCGACCAAAGGCGTTCTGTAATGCAGACGGTCGCGGTTATCGATTACGGCATGGGCAACCTGCACTCGGTGGCCAAGGCCCTCGAGCACGTCGGTGCCGGCAAGGTCCTGATCACCAGCGATGCGGACGTGATTCGCGAAGCCGACCGGGTAGTTTTCCCCGGCGTCGGTGCGATTCGCGATTGCATGGCGGAGATCCGTCGCCTGGGTTTCGACTCGCTGGTGCGTGAAGTCAGCCAGGACCGTCCGTTCCTCGGCATCTGCGTCGGCATGCAAGCCTTGCTCGACAGCAGTGAAGAGAACGACGGCGTCGACTGCATCGGCCTGTTCCCAGGCGCGGTGAAGTTCTTTGGCAAAGACCTGCATGAAGACGGCGAACACCTGAAAGTCCCGCACATGGGCTGGAACGAAGTGAAGCAGACGGTAAGTCATCCGCTGTGGCACAACATTCCGGACCTGGCGCGTTTCTATTTCGTGCACAGCTACTACATCGCGGCCGGCAATGCGCGGCAGGTGGTGGGTGGCGGTCACTACGGCGTCGACTTCGCAGCGGCGTTGGCCGATGGCTCGCGTTTTGCCGTGCAGTTCCACCCGGAGAAGAGCCATACCCATGGCCTGCAATTGCTGCAGAACTTCGCTGCGTGGGATGGTCGCTGGTAAATGGCCGTCAAGAAAAAGCCGCCGATCCTGACCCTCACTCCCGAGCAGGAGAACGAGGCCAATCACAAGATCAAGCGCTTCATGGAAGACCGTTTCGAACTGGACCTGGGTTCATTCGAAGCGGGCGAAATCCTTGAGCTGTTTACCCGCGAAATTGCGCCGCACTATTACAACAGGGCGATTTTCGATGTGCAGACGCACCTTAAAGAAAGGTTCGAAAGCATCGAAAGCGACCTGTGGGCGCTCGAGAAAAACTGATTTTCGAGCGAAGCTGAACAATCGAATTTGAAGGTTTGCCAGATGCTGATTATTCCCGCTATCGATCTTAAAGACGGCGCCTGTGTTCGTCTGCGCCAGGGCCGCATGGAAGATTCCACAGTGTTCTCCGATGATCCGGTGAGCATGGCTGCCAAGTGGGTGGAGGGCGGTTGCCGCCGTCTGCATCTGGTCGACCTGAACGGCGCCTTCGAAGGCCAGCCGGTCAACGGCGAAGTGGTCACCGCCATCGCCAAGCGCTACCCGAACCTGCCGATCCAGATCGGCGGCGGTATCCGTTCCCTGGAAACCATCGAGCACTACGTGAAAGCGGGCGTGAGCTACGTGATCATCGGCACCAAGGCCGTGAAAGATCCAGCCTTCGTCGCCGAAGCCTGCCGCGCGTTCCCGGGCAAAGTGATCGTTGGTCTGGATGCCAAGGATGGCTTCGTCGCCACCGACGGTTGGGCTGAAATCAGCACCATTCAGGTGATCGACCTGGCCAAGCAATTCGAGGCCGACGGCGTGTCCGCGATCGTTTATACGGACATCGCCAAAGACGGCATGATGCAGGGCTGCAACGTTCCGTTCACCGCTGCGCTGGCTGCTGCCACGCGCATTCCGGTGATCGCTTCCGGCGGTATCCACAACCTCGGTGATATCAAGTCGCTGCTCGACGCCAAGGCGCCAGGCATCATCGGCGCGATTACCGGCCGGGCGATCTACGAAGGCACCCTCGACGTCGCCGAAGCGCAAGCTTTCTGCGATTCGTACAAAGGCTGAGGACTGACCATGGCGCTGGCCAAACGCATCATCCCTTGCCTGGACGTGGATAACGGCCGGGTCGTCAAAGGTGTGAAATTCGAGAATATTCGTGACGCCGGCGACCCGGTGGAAATCGCCCGTCGTTATGACGAGCAGGGCGCCGACGAGATTACCTTTCTCGACATCACCGCCAGCGTCGACGGTCGCGATACCACGCTGCATACCGTCGAGCGCATGGCCAGCCAGGTGTTCATCCCGCTGACCGTCGGCGGTGGCGTGCGCACCGTGCAGGACATTCGCAACCTGCTGAATGCTGGCGCGGACAAGGTTTCGATCAACACCGCGGCCGTGTTCAATCCAGAATTCGTTGGCGAAGCGGCACAGCATTTCGGCTCGCAGTGCATCGTCGTCGCCATCGACGCCAAGAAGGTCTCCGGCCCGGGCGAAACCCCGCGCTGGGAAATCTTCACTCACGGTGGCCGCAAGCCTACCGGACTCGACGCCGTGGAATGGGCGAAAAAAATGGAAGGCCTGGGGGCAGGTGAAATACTGTTGACCAGCATGGACCAGGACGGCATGAAAAACGGCTTCGACCTGGGCGTCACCCGCGCCATCAGCGATGCGCTCGGTATTCCGGTCATCGCCTCCGGTGGCGTTGGCAACCTGCAACACCTGGCCGATGGCATTCTCGAAGGCCACGCCAGCGCGGTATTGGCGGCGAGTATTTTCCACTTTGGCGAATACACGGTGCAGGAAGCCAAGGCCTACATGGCTCATCGCGGCATCGTGATGCGCTAAACAAACCGATACAGGCCAGTGGACATCATGGCGGGCTCAAGGCACTCTTGGGTACGCCATGGATTTCGGTAGCCAGACATGCTCAAACGCCTCCTTCTCGCCCTCGCCAGTGCTTCTCTATTCCTCATCAATGGGGTGCACGCTGCAGAAAATCCCGACGCCGACCTGGTGTTGCTGACAGAAAACTTCCCGCCATACAACATGGCGAAAAACGGCAAGAACTTCGCTCAGGACGAGAATATCAACGGCATTGCCGTCGACATCGTCCGAGAGATGTTCAAGCGCGCCGACGTTACCTACAGCCTGACGCTGCGCTTTCCCTGGGAGCGGGTCTACAAACTTGCCCTGGAAAACCCCGGTTACGGTGCGTTCGTGATGGCACGTTTGCCGGACCGCGAGAAGCTCTTCAAGTGGGTCGGGCCGATCGGTCCGGACGACTGGATCATGCTGGCCAAGGCTGACAGCAAAATCACCCTCGAAACACTGGATGACGCGCGAAAGTACAAAATTGGCGCGTACAAGGGCGATGCCATTGCCATGACGTTGGCCAAGCAAGGCTTGAAACCATTGGTTGTACTGCGCGATCAGGACAATGCGAAGAAACTGGTCAACGGCCAGATTGATCTGTGGGCGACCGGCGACCCTGCCGGGCGTTATCTGGCGCGCCAGGACGGTGTCACCGGGCTCAAGACCGTGCTGCGCTTCAACAGCGCCGAGTTGTACCTGGCATTGAACAAAGATGTGTCGGACGAGATGGTTGCCAAGCTTCAAGCGGCGCTGGACCAACTGCGCAAGGAAGGCAAGGTAGACGAGATCATGGCGCGGTATCTCTAGGGTGAATCAAAAGATTGCAGCCTTCGGCAGCTCCTACATGGGTATGCGCCCTGTAGGAGCTGCCGCAGGCTGCGATCTTTTCAGCGGTACACCCCATCCTTTCCGTGCGCAGCCGTCGCGCGATTGCTGCGCACGCTGATCATCTGCTTGATATCAATCCATACAATTCCCTGAGCCTTCAGCTTCGGCAATTCGCGCTCCAGCACCGCCAGTGTCTGCGGATACGGATGCCCGATCATCACCGCCGAGCCCTGTTTATGCGCCAGGCTGATCGCCGTCTGCAACTGGGTAAGGATCGCCGCCTCAGTCCGCTCGTCATCCAGGAATACATCCCGCGAAACACTCGCCAAGCCAATTTTCTGCGCCTCGGCCGCTCCCACGGTCTGGGCACTGGTGCGGCTATCGACGAAGAACTTGTGCCGCTGCTGCAAGTCCGCCATCAGCCAGGCCATGGCGGCCGGCTGAGCGGTCATGCGACTGCCCATGTGGTTGTTGATGCCAGCGGTGTATGGCACGACCTTGAACGCGGCGTTCAGGCGTTTTTCGAGTTCGTCGATGGGCAAGTCGGGATGCCAGGCGAACGGGCCGGTGGCCGGGTCCATGGGCATGTGCAGGATGACGATCTTGCCGGCGCGATGGGCTTCACGGGCAAACTCGGTGGCATGGGGCGTGTCGGGCGTGATTGCCGTGGTCACGGGGCCGGGCAAGGCCAGCACGCGACGATCCCGGGGCAAGTTCTGCCCCAGGTCATCGATGATCAAACTGATGTAGGCCTTTTGAGGGGCAGGCGCTGCGTGAGCAGCACCCGCCAGACAGCAGAGCAAGCCGAGGATTAACCGCAGGCGCATCTCAGCGACCGGACGTGATGCTCAACCCTTTGAGCAGGCTCAGGGCCTGAGCCAACTGGTAATCGTCATCCTGCGGCATTGGTTTGGCTTTGCCGCTGGAACCGGTTGGTTTGTCGGCGCCGCCGTTGCCATTGCCCAGGTGACCTTGCAGATCCGCTTCCTTGAAGTACTCGCCGTCCTGCTCGCTGGTGATCTTGGCCTTGCGCACTTCGATGTCCGGGACGATGCCCTGTGCCTGGATCGAGCGGCCATTCGGCGTGTAATACAGCGCCGTAGTGATCTTCAGTGCGCGGTCGTTGTTCAGCGGCAGCACGGTTTGCACCGAGCCTTTACCGAAACTGGTGGTGCCCATGACCACAGCGCGTTTCAGGTCCTGCAAGGCGCCTGCGACAATTTCCGACGCCGAGGCGCTGCCGCCGTTGATCAGCACGACCATTGGCACGGCTTCGCTTTCGTCTTTGCCGGTGGCGGAGAAGCGCAGTTCGGAGTTGGCGATGCGGCCCTTGGTGTAGACGATCAGGCCTTTGGTGACGAAATGGTCGACCACTTCCACCGCCGCTTGCAGCACGCCGCCCGGGTTGTTGCGCAGGTCGAGTATGATGCCGTTGAGCTTCTTGCCGTTGTCCTTGCGCAGTTTGGCCAGGGCCTTGGAGACTTCTTCGCCGGTCTTGACCTGGAACTGGGTAATGCGGATGTAGCCGTAGCCGGATTCCAGCAACTGGCTCTTCACGCTCTTCACTTGAATGACGGCGCGGGCCAGCGTGACGTCGAACGGCGTACCGCCATCGCGCACCAGGGTCAGGGTGATTTTCTGGCCAATCTTGCCGCGCATTTTGTCGACGGCTTCGGTCATGGTCTGGCCGCGCGTAGGCGCGCCGTTGATTTTGACGATGAAGTCGCCTGCCTGGATGCCAGCCTTGGAGGCCGGGGTGTCATCGATCGGCGAAACCACCTTGATGAAACCGTCTTCGGCGCCGACTTCAATGCCCAGGCCGCCGAACTCACCGCTGGTGCTTTCCTGCAACTCGGCGAAATCTTCCGGGCCCAGGTAGGCGGAGTGCGGGTCGAGGTTGCTGAGCATGCCCTTGATGGCATTTTCCAGCAGGGTCTTGTCGTCCACCGGTTCGACATAGGCGGCCTTGATCCGGTCCATGACCTCGGCAAAGGTGCGCAATTCATCCAGCGGCAATGGCGCCTTGGTGGTCGCAGCAGTGCCCGCAGGCGCGACAGCCGGAGCCGGTTGAGCGGCAAACGCCAGAGGCGCGCCGATCACCAGGGCGATCGTCAGGGCCAGCGAGGTAAGGCGGGACAAATGCAGCATGTCGAACGAACTCCTAATGTAGGTGACTCAACGCCTATCCTTGCGCGTGGCACCATTGCGCCGGATCACTCGGGTGACCCTGCTGACGAATAGCGAAATACAGCGCTGGTGTGTCCTGACCGCCACTGTTACCGACAGTGGAGATGGACTCACCGGCTTTTACCACGTCACCCGCAGACTTGAGCAGCGTCTGGTTGTGACCATAAAGACTCAAAAAACCGTTGCCGTGGTCGAGAATCACCAGCAGCCCGGCGCCGCGCAACCAGTCGGCGAACACCACGCGACCGCCATGAACGGCATGCACCTGACTGCCCGCGGCAGCGCTGATCATCACGCCGTCCCACTTGGTGCGGGCGTCGTCGCCACGGGTTTCGCCAAAGCGTGCCAGCAGTCGACCATCAACAGGCCAAGGAAGTTTTCCCCGGGTTGAAGCAAAAGGGCCACCAAAGGTCTCGCCTGCACTTGATACCAGCGCGCCAGGGGTCGATTTAACGGGTTTGCGTGGGGCGTCAGTGGCATCTGCTTCAGCCTGAGCCTCACGTAAACGCTTTTTTTCGGCTTCCTGCTGGGCAATCAGCGCTTTTTGTCGCGCTTCTTCTGCCTCACGGGCCTGACGGGCCAAGGTTTCCTCGATGGTTTTAAGGACTTTAGACAGGTCCGCCTGATCCTGCTCGCGGGCGGCGAGTTTCTGATCTCGCGCCTTCACGTCATCGCTCAGCTTGGCCAGGACTTGCTGGCGCTCCTGGCGGACTTTGTCGAGTTCGTCACGCTGGCTGTCGAGGCTGCTTTTCTGCACCAGCAGTTGCGCCTGCTGCAGGGCGATGTCCTTTTCGACATTGGCCAGTTGGCGCAGGGTTTCGTTGAAGTTCTTCAACTGCTCCAGGCGGGCCTGGCTCAGATAGTCGTAATAGGTGAGTGTGCGGGCGAATTTTTCCGGGTTTTGCTGGTTGAGCAGCAGCTTCAAGTACTCCTGACGGCCGTTCTGATAGGCCGCACGGGCCTGAATGGCGATCAGTCGTTGCTGTTCAATGCGCGCGCTCTGGAGTTTTTTTTTCTCACCATCGAGTCGCTGCAGCTCGGATTCGCTTTTCTTCAGCTCTTTTTGCAGGGCTTCGACCTGCTTCTCAAGCTTGCCCATCTCGGTCTCGGTGCCCTTGAGGTCTTTCTGCACACCGGATTTTTCTTCCTGGAGCTTGCCCAGCAGTTTTTTCAGCTCGGCGATGTCCTGACGCGTGGCGTCCAACTGTTGTTGGGTTTGCGCGCGCTCATCGGCAAAGGCCGGTTGGAGCAGGCAAGTCAGGGCAAGGGCTATCAGAACGCGAAGCATAGAGGCGGGCGACACCAGGGAAAGGGACGGCCTAGTATGCCCGCCATGCGCCGCAAAAAAAACGCCCAATTGGGGCGGTGTGATAACTGGAGTGGGATGCGGGAGTATTTAATATTCAAAACCACCACAAACCACTGTGGGAGCGAGCCTGCTCGCGAAAGCGACTTAACATTCAACATCAATGTTGGCTGTCAGATTGCATTCGCGAGCAGGCTCGCTCCCACGAGGTTTTGTGGTTTCGGCGAGATTTACACCAGAATTGAAGTCCCGGTCATCTCCGCCGGTTTTTCCAGACCTAGCAGCATCAACATGGTGGGCGCCACATCCGCCAACACGCCGCCATCACGCACCTTCAGGTCACGCTTGCCGACATAAATGAACGGCACCGGCTCGGTGGTGTGGGCGGTGTGCGCCTGGTGGGTTTCTTCGTCGGACATTTTCTCGACGTTGCCGTGGTCGGCGGTGATCAGCGCTTCGCCACCGACTTTTTCCAGCGCTTCGACGATACGGCCGACGCAAAGGTCCAGGCATTCCACGGCTTTGACGGCGGCGTCGAACACGCCGCTGTGACCAACCATGTCGCCATTGGCGTAGTTGACGATGATCACGTCGTAGCGCTGGTTGTCGATGGCGTCGACGATGCGGTCGGTGACTTCCGGTGCGCTCATCTCGGGCTGCAAGTCATAAGTGGCGACTTTTGGCGACGGGATCAGGATGCGCTCTTCGCCCGGGAACGGTTCTTCACGGCCGCCGGAGAAGAAGAAGGTCACATGGGCGTATTTCTCGGTTTCGGCGATGCGCAGTTGGGTCTTGCCGTTTTTCGCCAGGTAGTCGCCCAGCACGTTGTCCAGGCTGCCGGCGGCGAAAGCGGATGGCGCGGGAATGCTGGCGGCGTATTGGGTCAGCATGACGAAACCGGCCAGTTTTGGCTGGCGCGCGCGCTCGAATTCCTTGAAGCCGTCTTCGACGAAGACACGAGTCAGTTCACGGGCGCGGTCGGCGCGGAAGTTCATGAACACCACCGCGTCGCCGTCTTCGACTTTAACGGGCTCGCCAATCGACGTGGCTTTGACGAATTCGTCGCTTTCGCCACGTTCGTACGCGGCTTGCAGGCCTTCCTGTGCGGTGGCGGCGTTGAATTCGCCGTTGCCATCGACAATCAGGTTATAGGCTTGGGATACGCGGTCCCAACGGTTGTCACGGTCCATGGCGAAATAACGGCCGACAATGCTGGCAATCCGGCCTTTGCCGAGGGCCTGGAAGGTCGCGTCGAGCAGTTCGATGGACGATTGAGCGCTTTTCGGTGGCGTGTCGCGGCCATCGAGGAAGGCGTGCAGGTAGATTTTTTCAGCGCCGCGCTTGTAGGCCAGTTCGGCCATGGCAACCAAATGGTCCTGGTGGCTGTGAACGCCGCCATCGGACAGCAGGCCCATGAAGTGCACGGCTTTGCCGGCAGCAACGGCTTTATCCACAGCGGCGCAGAGGGTCGGGTTCTCGAAAAACTCGCCGTCGCGGATCGATTTGGTCACGCGAGTAAAGTCTTGATACACCACGCGGCCGGCGCCAAGGTTCATGTGCCCGACTTCGGAGTTGCCCATTTGGCCATCTGGCAGACCAACGTCCATGCCGCTGCCCGAGATCAGGCCGTTCGGCACGGTGGCCCCTAGGCGGTCCAGTACGGGCTTCTTGGCCGCAAACACGGCGTTGGACTCAGTGCTCTCACTGTGACCGAAGCCGTCGAGAATAATCAGGACCAAAGGTTTAGGCATGGTAGTCATGGATTCCACTCGTGGCTGAGTTAAAAGAGGGCAATGGAAAAGGGAGTGGCAGTTTAAAGCTAAGTTCCGACGGCGTCACCGCTGGACGGGGTTTGGCCCACCATATGGGCTGTGTATACTGGCCCACTTTTAACGCCCTGGAACCACCTTAAATGCTTGATCACCTGATTGCATTTGCCACCACCCACTATCTGCTGGCCGGTATTTTCGTTGTTCTGCTGGCTTTGCTGATCGCCCACGAGATGAAAGGCGGCGGCCGTAGCCTGAGCACCAGCGAGCTGACCGGGCTGGTCAACAAGGACGCAGGCGTGGTGATCGACATTCGTCCGACCAAGGATTTTGCCGCCGGTCACATTGTTGGCGCGTTGAACATTCCTCAAGACAAACTCATCGCTCGCGTCGGCGAATTGGAAAAACACAAAGCCAAGACCATTATTCTGGTCGACGCCATGGGCCAGACCGCTGGCACCCATGCCCGCGAACTGATGAAGTCCGGCTTCACCGCCGCCAAGCTGTCCGGCGGGATCTCCAGCTGGAAAGGCGACAACCTGCCGCTGGTGAAGTGATATGAGCAACGTCGTCGTCTATTCCAGCGATTACTGCCCTTACTGCTCGCGAGCCAAGTACCTGCTCGAGAACAAAGGCGTGGCCTTCGAAGAGATCAAGGTCGATGGCAAGCCGCAGGTGCGAGCCGCCATGGCTCAGAAAGCCGGACGTACGTCCGTGCCGCAGATCTGGATCGGCAGCACCCATGTGGGCGGTTGTGATGATTTGTTTGCCCTTGAGCGCGCTGGCAAGCTCGACGCCATGCTCAAGGCCTGAATGCCTTCCCTATAAGACCCCAAGATCAGAAAGGATCTGTGATGACTGACCAACAGAACACTGCAGCTAGCGAAGAAGAAACCGCACCGCAATTCTCCTTGCAGCGCATCTACGTACGTGACTTGTCCTTTGAAGCCCCGAAAAGCCCGGCGATCTTCCGCCAGCAGTGGGAACCGAGCGTCGGTCTGGATCTGAACACCCGTCAAAAGGCCCTGGAAGGCGACTTCCATGAAGTCGTGCTGACCTTGTCCGTGACCGTCAAGAACGGTGACAACGGAGAAGTGGCGTTCATCGCTGAAGTGCAACAGGCCGGGATCTTCCTGATCAAGAACCTGGACGACGCTTCGATGAGCCACACCCTCGGCGCGTTCTGCCCGAACATCCTGTTCCCGTACGCTCGCGAAACCCTGGACAGCCTGGTGACCCGTGGTTCGTTCCCGGCACTGATGCTGGCTCCGGTGAACTTCGACGCGCTGTACGCACAAGAACTGCAACGCATGCAGGCGGCTGGCGAGACTCCAACCGTCCAGTAAGCGTTGTGCAGTAACGAAAAAAGCGCCGTCACAGGCGCTTTTTTCATGGGATTGGAATACAAACAGCCCCTGTAGGAGCTGCCGCAGGCTGCGATCTTTTGATCTTAAAAAATCAAGATCGAAAGATCGCAGCCTGCGGCAGCTCCTACAGGGATTGTGGTGTTATTTAAAGCCGTTTTGACGCCATGCTTCGTACACGGCGACGGCCACGGTGTTGGACAGGTTCAGGCTGCGGCAGCCTTCACGCATCGGCAGGCGCAGGCGTTGTTCGCCGGGCAGGGCATCCAGCACATCGGCCGGCAAGCCACGGCTTTCCGGGCCGAACAGGAAGGCATCGCCCTCGGCGAAACTCGCATCGTGAAACGGTCGCGAGCCCTTGGTGGTGAAGGCGAACACCCGAGGATGACCGAGGCTTTCCAGGCAGCTGGCGAGGTCGGGGTGGCGCTGCAGCGTGGCATACTCGTGGTAGTCGAGACCCGCCCGGCGCAAGCGCTTGTCGTCCATCTCGAAGCCCAGTGGTTCGATCAAATGCAGGTGGCAGCCACTGTTGGCGCACAGCCTGATAACGTTGCCGGTATTCGGCGGAATTTCTGGTTGAAAAAGGATGACGTGAAACATGCACGGCTCCGAAGGCAAAGATGACGGGCATTCTACGCCGCCAAAGGATCCTCGTTCGAAACTATTCCCGCGGGTGATGGGTTCGCTGGCGATTGTCGGGTTAATGGTGGGGTTGATGATCGGTCGCCTGACCACACCAGACCCCAGTGAATTGCAGCAGGTCGAGGTCACGAACGATGGACTGGTGGTGTGGTTCAACAACGAACCCAAGACCCACGGTGAGATCGTCGACGGTAGTCTCGCGTTGCTGTTCGAGGCTGAAGGCAAAGCGCAAAAAGGTCAGTTCAAGCTGAACGACAAGAGCGTGAACTGGCGGGTGCGTTTGAGTGATGGGGGATTATTGCTGTCGGTGGTGGCGGCCCGGCCGCTACAAGGCGAATGGGCCGGTAGCGAGGTCGATCGCCGCTGGCGGTTGGAGATCCATCTCCGGGAGCAATAAAAGAGGGAATCCCCGGCCTGCCTGTACCAAGGTTCCCGAAACGGGAGGGCTCGCGCATTGCGCGGTGAGCCCGGTGTAAAGAGGGAATCCCCGGCCTGCCTGTACCAAGGACCCCAAAACGGGGTGGGCTCGTCGCTTATGCGGTGTGAGCCCGGTGTAAAGAGGGGAATCCCCGGCCTGCCTGTACCAAGGTCCCCGAAACTGGGTAGTGAACTGATTCACTGATTCACTGATTGGACTATTGCAGGGGGCGTGCCAGGTTTTAACAAGTTGAAACAGAAACCCGCTTTTAAACGCTGAAAGCCCCGTAACTCGGGGCTTTCAAGTTTTTTCGATCGAGGTTCGATTGCGAAAGCAGGCGAGGTTATGAATCAGCGTTTGTGCGCGATTGCGGTTCACGGTGCATTGCGGCGGTGCACATTTATGTTTGCTGCCACAAAAAAAGATCGCAGCCTTCGGCAGCTCCTACAGGTGTACACGAAACCCTGTAGGAGCTGCCGAAGGCTGCGATCTTTTCGCTAACGCCTAGATTCTAAAGCCGAACTTAGCCTTCTTCCCCCTCATCATCATCCCCGCCATCAACCTTCATCCCCAATTCCTTGATCTTGCGCGTCAGGGTATTACGCCCCCAACCCAGCAAAACCGCGGCATCACGGCGGCGGCCTGCGGTATGTTTCAGAGCCGTTTCAATCATGATGCGTTCAAACGCCGGCACCGCGCTGTCGAGCAGGCTCGATTGACCGCGCGCGAGTGCCTGGTCGGCCCATTGGCGCAGCGCTTGTTCCCAGTTGGTCACGGGCGCCGCGTCCTGCGGCAGGTTCAGCAGCTCTGGCGGCAAGTCGCTGATGTGCACTTCGCGACCCGAAGCCATTACCGTGATCCAGCGGCAGGTGTTCTCCAGCTGGCGGACGTTGCCGCCCCACGGCAGGTTTTTCAGGTATTCCTCGGTCTCGCTTTTCAACAGCTTTGGCTCGACCGCCAGTTCTTGCGCGGCGCGGCTGAGGAAGTGCTTGGCGAGGGTCGGGATGTCTTCGCGACGGTCCGACAGTCGTGGGATGTGGATGCGAATCACGTTGAGACGGTGGAACAAGTCTTCACGGAATTTCCCGGCATGCACCAGGGTTTCCAGGTTCTGGTGCGTCGCGGCGATGATTCGGACATCAACCTTGACTGGCACATGACCGCCGACGCGGTAGAACTCGCCGTCCGCCAACACTCGCAACAAACGGGTCTGGGTGTCCGCCGGCATGTCGCCGATCTCGTCGAGGAACAACGTTCCGCCGTCCGCCTGTTCAAAGCGACCTCGACGCAGGTTGGCCGCGCCGGTGAACGCGCCTTTTTCGTGGCCGAACAGCTCGGATTCCATCAGGTCTTTCGGGATCGCGGCCATGTTCAGCGCAATGAAGGGCGAGGCCGCCCGTGGGCTGTGACGGTGCAGCGCGTGGGCCACCAGCTCTTTACCGGTACCGGATTCGCCGTTGATCAGCACGGTGATGTTGGAGTGGCTCAAGCGCCCGATGGCGCGAAACACTTCCTGCATCGCCGGCGCTTCGCCGATGATTTCTGGCGTACGGGTCAGGGCGGCCGGGACTTCCAGGCCTTGCTGTTCCTGGGCGTGCTGGTTGGCGCGCTTGACCAGGGACACCGCTTCATCGACATCAAAAGGCTTGGGCAGGTATTCAAATGCGCCGCCCTGATAGGACGCGACAGCGCTGTCCAGATCGGAGTGAGCGGTCATGATGATGACCGGTAGCCGTGGGTGTTGTTCGCGAATCCGCGCCAGAAGGTCCAGGCCGCTGGCACCCGGCATGCGGATGTCGGAGATGATCACGTCCGGCTGCTGGCGCGCCAGGCGGCTCATCACGCCATCGGCGCTGTCGAAGCTTTGCGTGGTCATGCCTTCTTGTTGCAAGGCTTTTTCCAGGACCCAACGGATAGAACGGTCGTCATCGACGATCCACACGGTTTCACTACGGCTCATGTCGATGTGGCTCCTTGTTCCAGTGGCAGAAAGATCGAGAAAGTGGTGTGGCCTGGGTGGCTGTCACACTCGATCAGGCCCTGGTGCTGGCTGATGATGTTCTGGGTAATGGCCAGGCCCAGTCCGGTACCGTCCGGACGACCGCTGACCATGGGAAAGAAAATGGTTTCCTGGAGTTCTGCAGGAATGCCGGGGCCGTTGTCGATGATTTCGATCTTGGTCACCAGGCGATGGCGCACATGGCCGATGGTGAACTGGCGCATGGCGCGGGTGCGCAGGCTGATGCGGCCAAGGCGCAGCTCGTTCTGGCTGCTGATGGCCTGCATTGCGTTGCGAACGATGTTCAGGACGGCCTGAATCATTTGCTCGCGGTCAATCAGGACGTCGGGAATGCTCGGGTCGTAGTCACGCACCAATGTGATGCAGCCCTGGCTTTCAGCTTCCACCAGATGGCAGACGCGTTCCAGCACTTCGTGGACGTTGCACATGGCCAGCGACGGCAACTTGTTGGAACCGAGCATGCGATCCACCAGATTTCGCAGGCGATCGGCTTCTTCAATGATGACGTTGGTGTAGTCGCGCAGGCTTTCTTCGGGCAGTTGGCGAGCGAGCAGTTGGGCCGCGCCGCGAATCCCGCCCAATGGGTTCTTGATTTCGTGAGCGAGGCCGCGCACCAGCATCTTGCTGGTTTCTTGCTTCGACAGTTGCGCCTCTTCCTTGGTGATCCGCAGCAGGCGGTCACGGGGATGGACTTCCAGCAGCAGCATAGTGGCGCCGTTGGCCAGGATGGGCGTTACCGCATAGTCAACGGTCAGGGTCTGGCCGGTGAGGGCGGTGAGCATGGCTTCGCGCTTGGTGAATGGGTGTGCCTGCTCAACTGCCTGGCGCAGGGAATTGAGCGCCTCGGTGGATTCTGTGAACAACTCGCTGATGAATTGCCCATGGCTGCGCTGGCCGCTGATGGCCAGGAGCATCTCCGCCGCCGGGTTCATGTACTCGAGGCGCAGTTCGGCATCGAGCAGAATGGTTGCCGTGGTCAGGTTGTCGAGTAGCAAACGGTGCAGTGCGTCGCTAATGGTCATCAGGACCTCTTTTGGAGCGGAGCGTGCGCAAGAAAAAAGCGCTGATACAGGGAAAATGCAAAAACCAAACCAAGGCTCCGAAAAGAAGCGTTTAAGGCCTGAAACAGGCGTTTGACGCTCGTTTGCGTGGCGCTCTGCCTCCTTGCACGGGTACTTTCGAACCAAAATGGGATGGGATGTGGGAACGGTGCAGTGTATTGCACCAATATAGTGCTCAAACCTGAACGGCGTCAGAAGAAACGCAGGAAGGGATTTTTTTCTTCTTCGGGTTTGTCTTTCAGTGGGCATTCCGGCCGTTGACCGTAGTCGGCGAGGGTGCAGGGTGTGACCTGGCGCTTTTGCGCGAGAGAAATACGCAGCATATGAAACGGCTGATTGGCGGTGCGTTCTATAGTGAGGCCCTGTTCGTCGAGGATCTCCACGGACAGGTTATGGCTGCCTCGGTCGATGTTGCTCAGGGCGAACACCGGGCTTGGGCCGGGTTCGGCAGTGGGCTGGCCGTCGAGCAGCAGGCGGTATCGGTGACCGTGTTGCAGGCCGGGCTCGCTGGTGATGCTGACGATAAGGTCGCCGGCGCTGCTGCGGACTGTGGCGTCCGGCTCTGGCACCAGCACTCTGAGCATGTCGTAGTGGAAGAGCGGTTTGGCTTGCGTTTTTTTAGCGGCGGCCACCGGGGCTGCGCCGGTCGGGTTGGCGGACATTCGATTGCCTGTCGCGATCGGTACACGCTTGGCGTTGCCCGACCCGGGCTGATCGGTAAATACGCGATTGCCCTGAGCGTCGACGTAGGTGAAGACCTCGGCCGTCACCGGCAGGACGATGAAGCACGCGAGCAGCAGCCACAACCTCACGGCTTATGTACCCGTTGCACAGTGAAGGTTACCGTCGGGCTTTGTTGGACGATGTTTTCCCCGTCGATCACTTGAACGGCGAGGCTGTGTAAACCTCGATCGATGTTCACCAGTTGCAGGATCGGCACGTTGCTCGGTTGGCCGTAAGGCTGGTCGTCCAACAGCAGCCTGAATAGATGCGGGCCTTGCAGGCGCGGTTTGATCAGCACATTGACGGTGAAGGTGCCATTGTTGGCGCGCAGCGCTTCGGTGGTGGGCACGTTGGTCAGTTGCAGCACCTCGTAGGCGGTGTGTGGCTGCTCGCGGCTGGAAGCTTCAGCAGGCGAAGCTACAGGCGCCTGGGGCTCAACGCTATTAAGGGGTGGCAATTCGACCGGTTGGGCCTCTACGCCGTCAGGGGGTTGATTGCTGTAGGCGGTGTTGCCAGAGGCGTCGGTGTACTTATAGATCTGCGCTGCGGTGGGCAGCGCGATCAGCAGCAACATCAATAGAAAACCACGACCCATAAAATCGACCGGAAGCGAAAGCGTTGGGGTGCAGCATAGGTCAGGGAAGACGGTTGGCCCAAGCCGTTAACATTTGGGCATAGAAAATCAAGATCAAAAGATCGCAGCCTTCGGCAGCTCCTACAGAGGTATGCGATCCAATGTAGGAGCTGCCGAAGGCTGCGATCTCTTGATTTTGCCAACAAAAAAGGCTTCCCGAAGGAAGCCTCTTTTTTGTCACGCCGCTTGCGCAGGCGCTACCGGATCAGCAGCTGTAGTACAGCTCGTATTCCAGTGGGTGTACGAAGGTACGAACCTTGATTTCTTCTTCGCTTTTCAGGGCGATGTAAGCGTCGATGAAGTCGTCGCTGAAAACGCCGCCTTTGGTCAGGAACGCACGACCTTTGTCCAGCTCTTCCAGGGCTTCTTTCAGGCTGCCGCAAACTTGTGGGATCTCTTTCGCCTCTTCAGGCGGCAGGTCGTACAGGTTTTTGTCAGCGGCGTCGCCAGGGTGGATCTTGTTCTGGATGCCGTCCAGGCCAGCCATTACCAAGGCTGCGAAGGCCAGGTACGGGTTAGCTGCCGGATCCGGGAAGCGGGCTTCGATACGGCGAGCGCGAGGGCTGGACACGTAAGGAATACGGATCGAAGCGGAGCGGTTGCGAGCCGAGTAGGCCAGCATGACCGGAGCTTCGAAACCTGGGACCAGACGCTTGTAGGAGTTGGTCGACGGGTTGGTGAAGCCGTTCAGCGCCTTACCGTGCTTGATGATGCCGCCGATGAAGTACAGGGCGGTGTCGGACAGGCCGGCATAGCCTTCGCCAGCGAAGGTGTTCTTGCCATCTTTGGCGATGGACAGGTGGACGTGCATGCCCGAACCGTTGTCGCCGTACAGAGGTTTAGGCATGAAGGTCGCGGTGCGGCCATAAGCGACAGCTACGTTGTGCACGCAGTACTTCAGGGTCTGAACTTCGTCAGCCTTGGCTACCAGGGTGTTGAACTTCACGCCGATTTCGTTCTGACCGGCAGTCGCCACTTCGTGGTGGTGGACTTCGATGACCAGGCCCATTTCTTCCATGGCGTTGCACATGGAGGTACGGATTTCGTGGTCGTGGTCAAACGGTGGAACCGGGAAGTAACCGCCTTTGATACCTGGACGGTGGCCATGGTTGCCGCCTTCGATGTCCTGGTCGGACATCCAGGAACCTTGTTCGGAGAAGATCTTGAACATCGAGCCGGAGATGTCGGACTTGAATTTCACTTGGTCGAAGATGAAGAACTCAGGCTCCGGGCCAACGAAAACGGTGTCGCCGATACCGGTCGACTTCAGGTATTCCTCGGCACGCTTGGCGATCGCACGTGGGTCGCGATCGTAGCCTTGCATGGTCGAAGGCTCGATGACGTCGCAAACGATGATCAGCGTTGGGTCTTCGGTGAACGGGTCGAGAACGGCAGTGCTGTCGTCCGGCAGCAGGATCATGTCGGAAGCTTCGATGCCTTTCCAGCCAGCGATGGAGGAACCGTCGAACATTTTGCCTTCTTCGAAGAAAGCGTCATCCAGCGCGTCGCGAGCCGGCATGGTCACGTGGTGCTGAGTGCCTTTGGTGTCCGTGAAGCGCAGATCAATCCACTTGACGTCATGATCTTTGATGAGTTGAACCGACTTCGACATAGTGTCCTCCGGGTGGCTTCGGGCTTAGTAGTGGATGCCCTTAGAATGTGGGTGATGCCGGCGCGAATACTCTGCCATGGCAACCTGCCTCACAAGGGAGCAAATTGCATGCCAGTGCCCCACCATGGGTTTTTTGCCCCAATATCACCCTTATAAAGCAGCTAAGAGGCTTTAAACAGAAAATCCCGCCCTACAATGTGGCGTTGAAATCGCCAAACGACCTGTTTTGGTGCGCGCAAAACCTTCTGCACATTAACTGGTTAAACCTTGAGCAATTTCCGCTATAATCCGCGCCCCCCTTTTTCGGCTGGCCCAGCGCGCGCTGTTTTCATGAAACTAATCGTAAAAGTCTTCCCCGAGATCACCATCAAGAGCCGCCCGGTACGGATGCGTTTCATCCGCCAATTGGCCAAGAACATCCGCACCGTGCTCCGCGATCTGGACCCGGCCGTGGTGGTGAACGGTGTGTGGGACAATCTCGAGCTGGAAACCCGCGTCAGCGAGCCCAAAGCCCTGAAGGAGATGACCGAGCGCCTGAGCTGCATGCCGGGCATCGCGCATTTCCTGCAGGTCGATGAATACCCGCTGGGTGATTTCGACGACATCGTCGACAAGTGCAAGCAGCACTTCGGTGATGCGCTGGCAGGGAAGATTTTTTCGGTGCGCTGCAAGCGTGCCGGCAAGCATGAATTCAGTTCGATGGACGTCGAGAAATACGTCGGCAGCCAACTGCGTCGTCAGTGCGGCGCTGCCGGAATCTCGTTGAAAGAGCCGGAAATCGAAGTTCGTATCGAAATTCGCGACAAACGGTTGTTCGTGATCCACAACCAGCACAACAGCATCGGCGGTTATCCGCTGGGTGCCCTGGAACAGACCCTTGTGCTGATGTCCGGCGGCTTCGATTCCACCGTGGCCGCCTACCAGATCATGCGCCGCGGCCTGATGAGCCATTTCTGCTTCTTTAATCTGGGCGGACGGGCCCATGAACTGGGCGTCATGGAAGTCGCGCATTTCATCTGGAAGAAGTACGGCAGCTCGCAACGCGTGTTATTTGTCAGTGTGCCGTTCGAGGAAGTTCTGGGAGAAATTCTCGGGAAAGTCGATAACAGTCATATGGGCGTAGTTTTGAAGCGTATGATGTTGCGCGCTGCTTCCCGTATTGCCGATCGCCTCGACATCGAAGCGCTGGTCACCGGTGAAGCGATTTCCCAGGTTTCCAGCCAGACGCTGCCGAACCTGTCCGTGATCGACTGTGTGACCGACAAGTTGGTCTTGCGCCCGCTGATCGCCAGTCACAAGCAGGACATCATCGACCTGGCCAACGAAATCGGCACCGCCGACTTCGCCAAGCACATGCCGGAGTACTGTGGGGTCATCTCGGTGAACCCCAAGACCCACGCCAAGCGTCCGCGCGTGGAGCATGAAGAGAAAGAATTCGACATGGCGGTGCTTGAGCGTGCGCTCGAGAACGCCAAGCTGGTGCCAATCGATCGCGTAATCGACGAATTGGGCCAGGACTTGCAGATTGAAGAAGTCAGCGAAGCGCTGGCGGGCCAGATCATCATCGATATCCGTCACCCGGATGCCGCTGAAGATGACCCGATGGCGCTCGCTGGCATTGAGGTACAGACGATGCCGTTTTATGCATTGAACGCTCGTTTCAAGGAACTGGACCCTACTCGCCAGTACCTGCTGTATTGCGACAAAGGCGTGATGAGTCGCCTGCATGCCCACCATTTGCTCAGTGAGGGGCATGCCAATGTGCGCGTTTATCGACCGAGCTAAGAGCCCGGGGCTGTATGCCTGTGGCCTGCGTCACCGGCCCCCCGACTCTGCCGTCAAGCTGTAACGGCAAGGCCTGACTCTACTGTAAATCGCTGCCAAGACTTGTCAGCACACCGAATCCTCTGATCGAGATACACAAGTGATCGAAAATCTACGCAACATCGCCATCATTGCTCACGTTGACCATGGTAAAACCACCCTGGTAGACAAACTCTTGCGTCAATCCGGCACCCTGGAGCGCAACGAGCTCAACGACGAGCGCGTGATGGACTCCAACGACCAGGAGAAAGAGCGCGGTATTACCATTCTGGCGAAAAACACCGCCATCAACTGGAACGGCTACCACATCAACATCGTGGACACCCCGGGCCACGCCGACTTCGGCGGCGAAGTTGAACGCGTAATGTCGATGGTTGACTCCGTTCTGCTGCTGGTTGACGCTCAAGACGGCCCTATGCCGCAAACCCGTTTCGTGACCAAGAAGGCTTTCGAAGCCGGCCTGCGTCCAATCGTGGTCATCAACAAGGTTGACCGTCCAGGCGCACGTCCGGACTGGGTTCTGGACCAGATCTTCGACCTGTTCGACAACCTCGGTGCTACCGAAGAACAGCTGGACTTCAAAGTCGTCTACGCCTCGGCCCTGAACGGCATTGCCGGTCTGGAACACACCGACATGGCTGAAGACATGACCCCGCTGTACCAGTCGATCGTCGACAACGTACCAGCACCGAAAGTCGACCGTGACGGTCCGTTCCAGATGCAAATCTCGGCACTGGACTACAACAGCTTCCTGGGCATCATCGGCGTTGGCCGTATCGCTCGTGGTCGCGTCAAGCCGAACACCCAGGTTGTGGCGATCGATGCCGACGGCAAGCGCCGCAACGGCCGTATCCTCAAGCTGATGGGTCACCACGGCCTGCACCGTATCGACGTTGAAGAAGCAGCTGCCGGCGACATCGTCTGCATCAGCGGCTTCGAGTCGCTGTTCATCTCCGACACTCTGTGCGACCCACAGAACGTTGAAGCGATGAAGCCGCTGACCGTTGACGAACCAACCGTTTCGATGACCTTCCAGGTTAACGACTCGCCGTTCTGCGGCCGTGAAGGCAAGTTCGTCACCAGCCGTAACATCAAAGAGCGTCTGGACAAAGAACTGCTCTACAACGTTGCCCTGCGCGTTGAAGAAGGCGACACCGCCGACAAGTTCAAAGTCTCCGGCCGTGGTGAGCTGCACCTCTCGGTACTGATCGAAACCATGCGTCGCGAAGGCTTCGAAATGGGTGTTGGTCGTCCGGAAGTGATCATCCGCATGGTTGACGGCGTGAAGCACGAACCGTACGAAAACGTGACCATCGACCTGCCAGAAGAATCGCAAGGTTCGATCATGGAACAGATCGGTATCCGTAAGGGCGACCTGACCAACATGGTTCCGGATGGCAAGGGCCGTGTGCGCCTTGAGTACAACATCCCGGCTCGTGGCCTGATCGGTTTCCGTAACGAGTTCCTGACCCTGACCTCCGGTGCAGGCATCCTGACCTCGATCTTCGACCGTTACGACGTGATGAAGTCCGGCGACATGTCCGGCCGTCAGAACGGCGTGCTGGTTTCGGTAGCTACCGGTAAGGCACTGACTTACTCGCTGGAAACCCTGCAAGCTCGCGGCAAACTGTTCCTCGGTCACGGTGAAGACGTGTACGAAGGTCAAATCGTCGGCATCAACAGCCGCGACAACGACCTGGGCGTCAACCCAACCAAAGGCAAGAAGCTCGACAACATGCGTGCTTCGGGTAAAGACGAAACCATCGCTCTGGTTCCGCCTATCCGTTTCACCCTGGAACAAGCTCTTGAGTTCGTGCAAGAAGACGAACTGTGCGAAGTTACTCCTAAGTCCATCCGTCTTCGCAAGAAGATCCTGGGCGAAAGCGAGCGTACCCGCGCTGCCAAGAAGTCCGGTAACTAAGTCATTTAGTTAGCTGGCAAAAAAAACGCCCCCGACCGCAAGGTCGGGGGCGTTTTTGTTTGTCTGGAGTTTTTGCGGTGTTTGTTCTGGCCTCTTCGCGGGCAAGCCTCGCCCCTACAGGTCATGCACACGCGGTGAGAACGGCGCATTCCTTGTAGGAGCGAGGCTTGCCCGCGAAGGCAATCTATCTTGCAGCGAGATTCCCGATCAGAACTTCTCGAGGGTGCGACGGCTGCTGCTGGTCTCACGCGCCACTTCTTTAGGCTTGTAAGCGCAATACCCCGGCCGCGGCCCGATCTTCGGGTGATTACGGCAAGTATCCGGGCGCTTATCATAAATAGTGCACAGACGGCTCTTACGATCCAGGTACAGGCAATCGTTGTTGCTCATGCGCTGGAGGGTGAAAATCTCGGACTTCTGATTGTAGCGCTCGACGATCCCTTCCTTCTGCAGGCGCTTGGCGATGTTCTTCGCTGGCTCGCCGCGCTCGAATTCATCGACGATGCCGATACGGATCAGATCCTTGAGCTTGACCTCGACCGGCAAAGTGCAGCAGCTGGACACGCAGGAGCCGCACATCGGGGCAGAGTACTTGGCCCAAGTGTCGAGGCGGTCGATCTCTGCGGCGGCGATCAGGTTGGACTTCATCATCGGTTGTTACCAGCGTGCATCAGGGCGCGCGATCATACCGGGACTGGTGGATTTTTGAACAACCTTTCGCCAGATTTTTTCGTAAATCGCCAAATAACACTCGGGTTTCGGCACGGCACCTGCATTGAATCATCCATACGACAAGGTAATGCCGGCCAAACAGGAAATACTGCCGAACCAGAGCCCCGACCGCCTGTCAGACCGTCTAGGCTCAGACAATTCCAAGCTCGCTCGAGGTCCTATCGATGACTCAAGAACCACTTGTTCGCGAAGCAGAGGTGGCCGCATTTCGCGACGCCGTCCTGACCAAACTCACCTACGCGGTGGGCAAAGACCCGGATCACGCCTTCGACCATGACTGGTTCGAAGCCATTGCCTTGGCAGCGCGCGACCACATGGTCGAACACTGGATGGATCACACCCGGCAGATCTACCGCAAAGGGCAGAAGCGGGTTTACTACCTTTCGCTGGAATTCCTGATCGGCCGGTTGCTCTACGACAGCCTGAGCAACCTCGGCTTGCTCGACGTGGCCCGCGAGGCCCTGACCGAACTCGGTGTCGACCTGGAACGCATCCGTCTGCTGGAGCCCGATGCGGCGCTGGGCAACGGCGGCCTCGGTCGCCTGGCCGCGTGTTTCATGGAAAGCATGTCCACCCTCGGCATTGCGGGTCACGGTTACGGCATTCGTTACGAACATGGCTTGTTCCGACAGGCCATCGTCGACGGCTGGCAGCAGGAACAAACCGAACACTGGCTGGATTTCGGTAACCCTTGGGAATTTGAACGACCAGAGGTCGTTTACCCGATTGGCTTCGGCGGCAGTGTCGAAACCGTGACCGATGAGACCGGCAAGTCCAAGCAGGTCTGGACCCCTGTAGAAACCGTGCGGGCAATTGCTTACGACACGCCGGTGGTCGGTTGGCGTGGGGCGAGCGTCAACACGCTGCGCCTGTGGCGCGCCCGGGCCATGGAAGATTTACACCTGGAGCGCTTCAACGCCGGCGACCACTTGGGCGCCGTGGCAGAAGTGGCCCGCGCCGAAAGTATTTCCCGCGTGTTGTACCCGGCGGACAGCACCGAAGCCGGCCAGGAACTGCGCCTGCGTCAGGAATACTTCTTCGTCGCCGCGTCCCTGCAGGATTTGCTGCGCCGCCATCGCAACATGCACACCTCGGTGCTGACCCTGGGCGATCATGCGGCAATCCAGCTCAATGACACCCACCCGTCAATTGCGGTGGCCGAGCTGATGCGTCAATTGGTCGACGTCTATGACGTGGCGTGGGATGCGGCGTGGCAGGTCACCGTCGACACGCTGTCGTACACCAACCACACGTTGTTGCCGGAAGCGCTGGAAACCTGGCCGGTCGGCTTGATGGAGCGGATGCTGCCGCGGCACATGCAGATCATTTACCTGATCAACGCCCAGCACATCGATTCCTTGCGCGCCAAGGGCATTCACGATTTCGACGTACTGCGCGCGGTGTCGCTGATCGAGGAAGACAACGGCCGTCGCGTCCGTATGGGCAACCTGGCGTTCCTGGGGTCGCATAGCGTCAACGGCGTGTCCGGGCTGCACACGCAACTGATGCGCAAAACCGTATTCTCCGAGCTGCACAAACTCTACCCGGAGCGGATCAACAACAAGACCAACGGCATCACCTTCCGCCGCTGGCTCTACCAGGCCAACCCCGAACTGACGTCGATGATGGTCGATGCCCTCGGGCCTGAACTGCTCGACAGCGCGGAAACGCGCTTGCTCGAACTGGAACCGTTCGCCGAGAAACCCGCATTCCGCAAGGCATTCGCCGAGCAGCGCCTGCACAGCAAAAAGGCGCTCGCGTACATCATTCACGAGCGACTGGGGGTGGCAGTCAACCCGGCGGCGATGTTCGACGTGCAGGTCAAGCGGATCCACGAATACAAACGCCAGCTGCTTAACCTGATGCACACGGTGGCGCTGTACCAGGCGATCCGTGCCGAGCCGGAAATCGACTGGGTGCCGCGGGTGAAGATCTTCGCCGGCAAGGCGGCGGCCAGTTATCACCAGGCCAAACTGATCATCAAACTGACCAACGATATTGCCCGGGTGGTGAACAACGACCCGACGGTGCGCGGTTTGCTGAAAGTGGTGTTCCTGCCCAACTACAACGTGAGCCTGGCGGAGAGCATTATTCCGGCGGCGGATTTATCGGAGCAGATTTCCACCGCAGGCTTCGAAGCGTCGGGCACCAGCAACATGAAATTCGGCCTCAATGGCGCACTGACCATCGGCACTATGGACGGTGCCAACGTGGAAATGAGTGAACGTATCGGTGTCGAGCACATGTTTATCTTCGGCCTGAGCGCGCAGCAGGTCGAAGCGCGCAAGCAGAACCACGAGTTCAATGCGACGCCGGACATTGCCGCGTCCCATCGCCTCAACGACGTGCTGCAAGCGATTCGTGGCGGGGTGTTCTCGCCGGATGATCCGTCCCGCTACGTGGGTTTGATCGATTCGCTGATCGACTACGACCGCTTCCTGGTCTGCGCCGATTTCGATTCTTACTGGGACGCACAGATGCGCGTTGAAGCGCATTGGCATGACGCTCAGGCGTGGTGGCGTTCGGCAGTGTTGAGCACCGCGCGGATGGGCTGGTTCTCCTCGGACCGGACGATTCGTGAGTACGCTACGGATATCTGGAAGGCTTTGGAGTAAGTCTTCGGTCGGCTCGATATACTGGCGCGCCGGAAAAGATCGCAGCCTTCGGCAGCTCCTACAGTCGGTGTTCACCTAATATCTTGGTGGCCCCGGCACTTGTAGGTGCTGCCGAAGGCTGCGATCTTTTCGATACGGGCTGCGCCGACCCGTTCCGGTTGGCCAATGCGCTTAGGGATATCGACCATGCAATGGATTTTCATGCTGATTGGCGGGGTGCTGGGCTGGATACTCGATGAGTCGTTCAGCGATGCGCTGTTGGGCGCCCTGTTCGGATTGGGCATCGGCCAGGCTGTTCGCATTGGCCGCTTGAGTTCGCAATCGGCCGAGCAGCGCCTTCTGCTTGAGCAGGCGCAGACTGCGCTGAATGCAGTGCAGCAACGCCTGACGTTGTTGGAGGTGAGCGGCTTTAAAATGCCAGCCGCCAGTCAACCTGATGTCAGCGACACCTTCATAACCCCTGAATTTATCCTCGACGACATCCCTGCCCAAGCGCCGGAACTCGTCTGGGAACTCCCCCCTGAGTTCGAACCGATCACCACAGCGGCCACCCAACCCAGTCGTCCAACGGTCGATGCCTGGAAGCCGGAACCGGTCGCCCGTGAGCCGCAACAGCCCGCCGCCCCGCGTGGCCCCAATTTCATCGAGCGCGCCATCAGCGGTGCTCGTGCCTGGCTGTTCGGCGGTAACACCGTGCTGCGGGTCGGCGTGGTGCTGTTGTTTCTCGGTCTGGCGTTCCTGCTGCGTTACGCCACCGAAGGCATGGTGGTGCCCATCGAGTTGCGTTACGCCGGGGTGGCGGCGGCTGCGTTGGGTTTGTTGGGACTGGGCTGGTGGCTGCGTCATCGCAATAATAGTTATGCGTTGATGCTGCAAGGCACCGGGATCGCCGTGTTGTACCTGACGGTGTTTGCAGCGATGCGCTTACATCCGTTGCTCGACCCGACCGCTGCCCTTGGCTTGTTGGTAGCCGTGACCGTGTTTTCCGCCATTCTGGCAATTACCCAGGACTCCCTGGCCCTGGCGTGCGCCGCCGCGTTGGGCGGTTTCGCCGCGCCCATCCTCACCTCCACAGGTGCTGGCAATCACGTCGCCCTGTTCAGCTACTTCGGCTTGCTCAATGCGGGCATTCTCGCGATTGCCTGGTTCAAGGCCTGGCGTCTGCTCAACCTGATCGGTTTTGTCGGCACCTTCGGCATCGGCTTCGCCTGGGGCTTGCGTTCCTATACGCCGGAACTGTTGTGGAGCACCGAGCCGTTTCTGATCCTGTTTTTCGTGATGTACCTGGCCATCGGCCTGCTGTTTGCCCGACGCAAGTTGATGGAAATGAGCGACGCGCCCGAGGACGACAGCCGCGATGCGCTACTGCGCTGGTCGGTGCGCAAGGGCGATTACGTCGACGGTACTATGCTGTTTGGTCCGCCGCTGGTGGGCTTCGGTTTGCAGTTTGCGCTGGTCCAGCATCTGGAGTTCGCCGCCGCCTTCAGCGCGCTGGCGCTGGGCATGATCTACATGGGGCTGGCGCGTCTGTTGATGGGCGGTCGAGCGTTGCTGCTGGCGGAGACGTGCCTGGCGTTGGGCGTAATCTTCGCCAGCCTGGCAATTCCGCTGGGGCTCGATGCACGCTGGACCGCCGCGGCCTGGGCCGTGGAAGGCGCGGGGATTTTCTGGCTCGGCCTGCGTCAACAACGACCGCTGGCCCGTGCGTTCGCCTTGCTGTTGCAACTGGGCTCGGCGCTGGCATTTCTCAGTGAGTTGCGGATCGGCGACAGCAGCCTGCTCGACGGTGCGCCGCTGGGCGCGTTGATGCTCGGCGTAGCATTGCTGTTCAGTTTCTATCAGTTGCGCAACGCCTTGCCCGAGCAGGCGTCGGAGTGGGAGCGCCGAGGCCTGCCCGTGCTGGCGTGCCTGGGTCTGACCTTTCTCTATCTGCTGGCGCCGTTGTTCTTCTTCACTCACGGCACAGCGATCAGCTGGGCGCTGGCCGGCCTGGCGACGTTGTTTGTCGGCCTGCGACTGCAATCGCGCACTTTCCTGTTCACCGCGTTTGCCGTGCAATTGTTAGGTGGGGCGTTGTTCCTGCTGCGGCTGCAAGGGGCTGGCGGTGACTCCTCGGCCGTGTTCAGCGCCGGTTGGAGCGGGTTGTTGAGCGCATCGCTGATCGGGCTGGCGTTGATCGCCGGCATGTTGCTGGCGGCCCGCGACGACATGGTGCGCAGTGACGTTCGACTGTTGCGCGGTTTGTCAGTGGTGCTGCTCGCCGGTCTGGTGTTGATCAATTTGGCGGTGTTGTTCGTCTTGCCTTGGCAAACCGCGAGTGCGGTGTGGGCGGCCAGTGGCCTGTTGATCATCTGGCTCAGCCTGTATTTGCAGCAGCGTGTGAGTTTTGTCTTCGGGTTGTTGTTGCAGGTGATCGGTGGCGCCGCGTTCATGCTCGCCGGTCCGGATCTGCTCGGGCCGCTGGCCAGCGAAGGTTTGACACCACTGGCGCACAGCGGGTTCTGGACGCCGCTGGTGCTGGGTCTTGCCGCACTGGTCGGGGCCTGGCGCTTGCAGCTCGGCAGTCACGCGTCGGCCTTCGATGCGTTGAGCTTGCAGCGCTTGTCACAAGTGCTGCTGGTGTGGGGCGCGGGATGGTGGGCGCTGGCGTGGGTCAGTGAAGTCTTGCGTTTTGCGCCAGTGAATCTGCAAGCGCCGCTGTTGTTGGCGGTTGTTGCGGTCAGCGTGGCGCTGTGGACCGGGTTGGCGCTGCGCCTGACATGGTCGGCGCTCGGCTTGCTTTGCACCTTGCTCATTCCTGCGGCCGGCGTTGTGTTACTGGGCGCTTGGCACTCGCGGTATCACCCAGCGGCCAACTTCGGTTGGCTGGCATGGGCGGCAGTGTTCGGCGTGCATTTCATCTCCCTGCGGCGTCTGGCGCCGATGCTGCCGACACGCGCCCTCAGCACCGCCCATGTGCTCGGTTGCTGGCTGTTGATCGGTGTGCTGGCCCTGGAGTTGCGTTATGGCTTGCTGCTGTTGTCCGAGCAGTACAATGCCTGGCGCTGGTTGGGCTGGGCGATTCTGCCGAGTGTGTATCTGGTGCTGATGGCTGCGCCTCGCCAGTGGCCATGGCCGGTGGCGACCTTCTCGCGCGAGTATCGGGTGTACGCCGCAGCGCCCTTGGCGCTGCTGATGCTCGGCTGGTTCTGGTTGGCGAATATCGTCAGCGATGGCACCGCCGAGCCATTGCCTTACGTACCGCTGATCAATCCGTTGGAATTGGGCCTGCTGTTCGCTCTGTTCGGCGTCTACGCCTGGTCCCGCAGCGCCGTGACGCAACTGGCGATCCGCAAGGACTACGCCGCACACGCCACGCAATTGATCGCTGGCATTTCGCTGTTTGCCTTCTTTACCGCGCTGGTCATGCGCACGGCTCACCATTGGGGCGGCGTGCCGTTCGAGCTGGATGCGTTGCTCGAATCCATGCTTGTGCAGGCCGGTCTTTCGATCGTCTGGACCTTGATGGCGCTGGGTCTGATGATCGGCGGCCATCTGCGGCATCGTCGCGAAGTCTGGCTGATCGGCGCGGCGTTGATCGGCGTCGTGGTGGCCAAACTGTTCTTTGTTGAATTGAGTAACCGCGGCGGATTGGCGCGGATCGTGTCGTTTATCGGCGTTGGCGTGTTGCTGTTGGTGGTGGGCTATTTCGCCCCATTGCCGCCCAAGCGCGCCGACGCAGCACCGGAGTCAGGAAAACCGGCACCGGAAACCGAAGGAGTGTCGTCTTGAGTCAGAAGCTGAACCTTGTCTGGTTGGGCGCTGTAGCGTTGGGCGTGGCGCTGTCGGCCAGCGCTCAGGAAAACCCGTCGGACTTCGCCTCGCAAGTGCCGTTGACCGTGAGTGGCGAAGGCCCGTGGTATCGCCTCGAATTGCCTTTGAACGTGCAACTGAATGCGCGGCAGACCGACCTGAGCGATGTGCGCGTGTTCAACGCTGCCGGTGAGGTTCAGGCTTATGCCCTGGCTCGCGAAACGGCGCAAACCAGCGAAACACGCACCCTGACCGATGTGAAATGGTTTCCGTTGTTTACCTCGGCCGATTCCACCGAGCGCGCGCCAGGTGTTCGTGTGCAATCAAGCGCTGACGGCACGCTGGTCGAGGTGCAGCCAGCCAGTCAACTGGAGGCCGGTGAAGAAGTGTTGCGTGGCTGGTTGCTCGATGCCAGCGGCATCAAGGCGCCATTGCGCCAACTGGTTCTGGACTGGACCAGCGAGCGTGAGGGCTTCCAGCGATTCAGCATCGAAGCCAGCGACGACTTGCAGCATTGGCAATCGTGGGGCGAAGGACAGGTGGCGCGGTTGTCGTTCGCCGACGAACGGGTAGAGCAACATGAGATCGGTCTGCCGGGGCAATCGGCGCGGTATCTGCGCTTACTGTGGAACACGCCACAATCGGCGCCGACGCTGACCTCGGCGCAACTCGAAAGCGCCAGCAGCCGCAGCCTGCCGCTGCCGTTGGTCTGGTCGCAACCGTTGGCCGGCAGCAGCGTGAAAGCCGGTGAGTACACCTGGCAGTTGCCGATGGGACTGAACGTCGAGCGCTTGCAAGTCGAGCTTAGCCAGCCGAACAGCCTGGCGCCTGTGACCTTGTCCGGTCGTCGCGAAAGCAGCCTGCCGTGGCAGCCGTTGAGCAGCGGTTTACTCTATCGCCTGACCCAGAATGGCCAGGATGTGGTGCAGAACGAATTGCAGCTGCCGGGGCAAACCGTGCAGCAGTTGAAACTGACGGTGGACGATCGCGGCGGCGGTCTGGGTGGCGAAGCGCCGACGGTTCGGTTCGCCGTTCGTTCGACTCAATTGGTGTTCCTGGCGCGTGGGCCCGGGCCTTATAGGCTGGCGCTGGGGAGCGCGACAGTGAAGGCGGCGAACTTGCCGCTGGCGACGCTGATCCCGGACTACAGCGCGGCGAAGTTGGCGACGTTGGGCAAGGCGTCGGTTGATGGCGCAACGGCTGTGGTACCGGCGCCGACAGCGATAACGCCTGCGACGACTGACACGAACTGGAAGAAGTTCGGGTTGTGGGCGGTGTTGCTGCTGAGTGTTTTGTTCCTGGGGGCGATGGCGTTCAGCTTGTTGCGCAAGCCTGCTGCCAAATCCTGAGGATGGCTGGCGCTGCGCGCCATTCGCGGGCAAGCCCGCTCCCACATTGAACTGAGTATTCCTGTGGGAGCGGGCTTGCTCGCGAATGCGCTTTATCTGTCAGCGATAATGTTCAATTTGCCATCGATCCCCAAACCACATCCGGCCCGTTTGCAACTACGCTCAACCCGGCGCATGAACTCTATTGGGTGTATCACGTCTGATAGGAGGAAATGCGCCCCGACTCGCGTTAAACTGCGCGGGTTTCCAGCCCCCCATTCCACCGGAGCCTTCCATGTCCCGCGTTACCCTGAGTCGCTATTTGATTGAGCAGACCCGTAGCAACAACACCCCTGCCGATCTGCGTTTCCTGATCGAAGTGGTGGCGCGTGCTTGTAAAGAAATCAGCCATGCAGTCTCCAAAGGCGCCCTGGGTGGTGTACTGGGCAGCATGGGTACTGAAAACGTCCAAGGCGAAGTGCAGAAGAAACTCGACGTGATCTCCAACGAGATCCTGCTCGAAGCCAACGAATGGGGCGGTCACCTGGCCGGCATGGCGTCCGAAGAAATGGACAACGCCTACCAGATCCCGGGCAAATACCCGAAAGGCGCCTACCTGTTGGTTTTCGACCCGCTGGACGGCTCGTCGAACATCGATATCAACGCACCGGTCGGTACTATCTTCTCGGTGTTGCGTTGCCCGAGCGAATACCTGAGCCAGAACGAAGCCTTGAATGAAAAAGCCTTCCTGCAGCCAGGCACCCAGCAGGTAGCCGCCGGTTATGCCATCTACGGCCCGCAGACCATGCTGGTGCTGACCCTGGGTGATGGCGTGAAAGGCTTTACCCTGGACCGTGAAATGGGCAGCTTCGTTCTGACCCATGAAGACATCCAGATCCCGACCTCCACTCAGGAATTCGCGATCAACGCCTCCAACCAGCGTCACTGGGAAGCTCCGGTACAACGCTACGTCGGTGAGCTGCTGGCGGGTGAAGAAGGCCCGCTTAAAAAGAACTACAACATGCGCTGGGTCGCCGCGATGGTTGCGGATGTGCACCGCATCCTGACCCGTGGTGGTCTGTTCATGTACCCACGCGACAGTCGCGAGCCGTCGAAGCCGGGCAAGCTGCGTCTGATGTACGAAGCCAACCCGATGTCGTTCCTGGTTGAACAGGCTGGCGGCGCTTCCACCGATGGCCATCAGCGCATTCTCGACATCAAGCCGGACGGCTTGCACCAGCGTGTCGCGGTGTTCCTCGGTTCGAAAGAAGAAGTCGAACGCGTCACGGCTTACCACAAGGAATAAACCATGACCGCGCCCTGGCAGCCGTTGCTTGAATGGTGGTTCGGTAAAGCCGAGACACCGAACGAAGTAGCGGCTGAGAAGGGCAAGTTATGGTTCGGCAAGCGCGACAGCCAGGACCTCGAAGCGCAGACGCGTTTCGGGGACTGGGTCGAGCAGGCACTGGCCGGCGGATTGACCGAGTGGGCGCAATGCCCCGAAGGTTGGCTGGCATTGGTGCTGCTACTCGATCAACTGCCGCGGATGATCTTTCGCGATACCCCCAAATCCTTTTCCGGCGACGTCAGGGCTCAGGCTCTAGTGACGCAAGGCATTGCTGCGGATTTCGATCGGCAGTTGCGGCCGATTGAGCGGGTGTTTATCTACCTGGTGTTTGAGCATTGCGAGCATCTGGCGACACAGAACGAAGCGGTTTCACGTTCTATGGATCTGGTTGCAGAACAGCCGGAGACCGATCGAGCGTTGTTTACCGATTATCTGGACTATGCCGAGAAGCACCAGAAGGTGATTGCGCAGTTTGGGCGGTTTCCGCATCGCAATGCGGTGTTGGGGCGAGCGTCTACGTCTGAAGAATTGGCGTTTCTAAGCGTGCCTGGCTCGCGTTTTTAACCGCGCTCCACATTCATGGATTTCCCTGAAACAGCCGCTTCATGAGCAGTGCTGGCAGGCTCTTTCGAATGTCAGCAATGATGTGGATGTAGATCGTCTGTTCACGAACCTCATAAATGATCCGGTTCATTCCTGAAAGGATCTGTCGGTATTGGCTGAGATTCAGCTTCTCGATTTCTTCCGGAATCGACCCTGCATAGGGCTGTGTCCCCAAAAGACGGATGGCGACCTTAAGGTTGGCGTAAGTGCTTTGCCAGATTTGGGTAGAGAACTGTTTGATGAGATAGGTACGAAGGTCTTTTAGGTCTGTTTCGGCGGACTGAAGAAGGACGACCTTTAAACTCATGGGTGGTCAGCCCCGTCCAACTCTGAAAAGACATCCTCGGCATCGCGAAATTTGCCTTCTTCTATCTCACGATTCCCCATAGCCAAGAGCTTGAGCAAGGCCATGGTGTCTTCCTGCTCTTCAAAACTTTTCACGTCCATGACCACAAGCTTCGCTTCACCGTTTTGGGTGATCACCAAAGGTTCACGGCTTTCTGTGAGTGTTTTGACGATTTCGGCGGTATGGCTTTTCAGGTAACTGATCGGCTTTATTTGAGATGAAAGCTTCATGGAGGGAGCCTCGCCAGATTGAATAGGACCGAGTTTAGTCTTAATTCAGTCTTGCGTCTTATTGCGCCGACCAGCGATTCGTTGTGGGTGATGCGGGATGTTTTCCGTGCCTTACAGGACGCCAAGATCGCAGCCTGCGGCAGCTCCTACAGGGATTGCGTGTAGGAGCTGCCGAAGGCTGCGATCTGTTGATCTTTAGATCCTGAAGCTACCCACCAACTGCTTCAACCGCGCCGCCTGCTGCTCAAGATCCGAACAAGCCCGCAACGTCGCCTGCAAATTCTCCACCCCTTCCTGATTCAGCGTGTTGATCTCGGTGATGTCGACGTTGATCGACTCCACCACGGCGGTCTGTTCTTCAGTCGCTGTCGCCACGGACTGGTTCATCCCGTCGATCTCGCCAATCCGTTGGGTCACGCTGCCCAGGCGCTCGCCAGCCTGGTTGGCGATGCCGACGCTGCTTTCGCTCTGGCGCTGGCTGTCGGTCATGGTGCTGACCGCTTCCCGGGCGCCGACTTGCAGTTCCTCGATCATCTTTTGCACTTGCTGTGCCGAATCCTGAGTGCGGTGGGCGAGGTTGCGCACTTCGTCGGCAACCACGGCAAAACCGCGTCCGGCTTCACCGGCACGAGCCGCTTCGATGGCCGCGTTCAACGCCAGCAAATTGGTTTGTTGGGAGATGCTGGTGATGACTTCCAGAATTTGCCCGATGTTCACCGTGTTGCTGTTGAGCGTTTCGATATTGCCGCACGAATCGCTGATTTTCGCCGAGAGCTGCTGCATCGCTGCGATGGTTTTATCTACCACTTGCTGACCCTCTTCGGCCAAGCTGCGGGCATCGCTCGAATGCTGTGAGGCGAGGGCGGCGTTCTGGGCGATTTCCTGGGCGGCGGCGCCCAGTTCGTTGATCGCCGCGGCGACACTGCTGGTGCGCGAGGCTTGCTGGTCAGAGTTGAACATCGACGAATTCGACGCCGCCACCACGCGCAAGGCGACTTCGTTGACTTGGCCGGTGGCCGAGGCTACTTCCCGAATCGAGGTATGAATACGTTCCACAAACCGGTTGAACGAAGTGCCCAGCGCGCCGAACTCGTCCTGGCCATGAATGGTCAGGCGTTTGGTCAGGTCGCCTTCGCCTTCGGCAATGTCGTGCATGGCGCGCCCCATGGTCAGCAGCGGCTGCATCAGGAAGCTGATCAACATGCCCAATAGCGCAATGATGATCACCACGGCAATCACCATGGCGATGATCGCCGACGTGCGGAATTCGCTGAGCATCGAGAACGCGGTGTCTTGATCCAGCACTAGCGCCACATACCAGTCCGCCGACGGTACGCCGTTGACGTGGGTAAACGAGATGAACTGGCGCTTGCCGTCGATCTCGACGTCTTTCAGGCCCGGGCTGACGTTCGGCGCGCCGTTCGGATAAGCATCGGCGAGGCCTTTGAGCACCAGTTTGTTGTCTGGATGAATCAAGATCTTGCCGTCGGCGCTGACGATGAACGCATGGCCGTGACCGCCGAAATTCAGCGAGTTGATGATCGCGCTGACGCTGGACAGGTCAATGTCTGCCCCGGCGACGCCGATCATTTGGCCCAGACGCTGTACCGGCGTAGCGACCGTGATCACCAGTTTGCCGGAGGATGCAGCGATGTACGGTTCAGTCACGATGGTCTGTTGCGCACTGTTGGCCGCCTTGTACCAGCCGCGTGCGCGGGGGTCGTAGTCGGCGGCACGATTGCCCGCCGGCACCGAAAACATCACGCCGTCCGTGCCGCCGAAGTAGCTCAG
Organism: Pseudomonas sp. LBUM1644; assembly: GCF_059716195.1. Classification (NCBI taxonomy): domain Bacteria; kingdom Pseudomonadati; phylum Pseudomonadota; class Gammaproteobacteria; order Pseudomonadales; family Pseudomonadaceae; genus Pseudomonas; species Pseudomonas sp. LBUM1644. Next base: position 340,933 of record NZ_CP166812.1, read on the forward strand.
CTGGAAGTTGCTGGTGTAGGCCGGCAGGTCTATGGCGCGCTTCAGATTGGCCGGGGCACTGCCATCAACCGCAATTTGCTGGGACAACGATTGCAGCAACTGGATGCGGCTTTCCAGCCAGGTCTGGATGTTGCTGGTGGTCAGGCTGCCGAGTTCCTGCATCGAGGACTCGGTATTGCTGCGCAGGGTCTGGCGCTGACGGTAATCGTTGAACAGGATGAAACAGGCAAATGCAACGGCCACCACGAGGGCAGCAGCCAACAGGATCTTGTGGCTGAACTTCATGTTTCTGGTCATTAGATAAACTACCGCGGAGGGACTGATCTACAGGGGCGTCTTGCGCTGCATCTATGTCGACTGGCCGGCGCCAAAGATTAGGCGTCTTTGACGAAAAACGACGAAATGCCCAACAGCGAAAGAAAGTGGCTGATTTTTCGAGAAATGGCAGACGAGCGGCCTAATAAATAGCCAGCCGGCCAGGGAACCAGACAGGGGTTTTCTCTTCTAACCTTCTGCTTGGCAGCCATGCCAATCCCCTTCGCCCTGGAGTTGCACAATGTCGCTGCGATCTATCGCCCTGCTTTCGTTCTGCGTGTTGTTGGCCGCATGCAGCAAGGTCAATCAGGAAAACTATTCAAAACTGTCGGCCGGCATGCCCAAGGCCGAGGTTGAAACCTTGCTGGGCAAACCGGCGGACTGTTCGGGCGCGCTCGGCATGTCCAGTTGCACCTGGGGCGACAAGAACAGCTTTATCAGCGTGCAGTATGCCGGTGACAAAGTGCTGATGTTTTCCGGCCAAGGCCTGAAGTAAACCGGGGCGATGCGCCCGCGGGAGAAAAACAATGATGCGGTTTTTGATAGTTCTTTTTGCCGGCCTGGTACTGGCCGGCTGTGCCACTTCCGGCACAGACCCTTTGGCACCCAAAACGGTCAGCAGCGTCAACCTCAAGCGCTACCAAGGGACCTGGTACGAGTTGGCTCGTCTGCCTATGTATTTCCAGCGCAATTGCGCGCAATCCGAAGCCCATTACACCCTCAAGCCAGACGACACGGTGTTGGTGCTGAACCGCTGCCTGACAGCGGACTGGCAATGGGAAGAGGCCAAGGGCACGGCTTACCCACAAGTACCGGGCAAGACCGACAAATTGTGGGTCGAGTTCGATACCTGGTTTTCTCGTTTGATTCCGGGTGTGGCGAAGGGCGAATACTGGGTGCTTTTTGTCAGCGACGACTACAAGACCGCCATCGTCGGCGACCCGAGCCGCAAGTATCTGTGGCTGCTGTCCCGGACCCCGACGGTCAACGGCGTAGTGCGTGAGGAGTTGCTGAGCAAGGCGCGTCAGCAGGGCTACGACACCACGCGATTGATCTGGCGTGCGTCGGATACGCAGATGGCCAAGACCTCGAATTAACGGCGCGACTGAAAAAAGATCGCAGCCTGCGGCAGCTCCTACAGGGATCGAGTGATTCTGTAGGAGCTGCCGCAGGCTGCGATCTTTTGCTTTTAACCGAGGAGGTCGCGCAGGACTTGGGTAAACGCGCGGTTACTTTCCTCTTCGCCCGCGTGCCGCCCATCCCGTACAACCCATTGGCCATTGACCAGCACATCCCGCACCTGGTGATCGCCACCCGCAAACAACCAGCGATTCAAAATCCCGTCGCCACTGGCGGTCGCCAGATACGGATCGTTGCCGTCCAACACCAACCAATCCGCGCGCTTGCCAACTTCCAGCGCACCAATCGGTTGACCCAATGCCTCAGCGCCGCCGTCCAGCGCAGCGTCATAGAGCGTACGGCCGACCATCGGCTGGTCCGCGCCATACAACCGGTTACGCCGCTGATCACGCAGACGCTGGCCGTATTCCAGCCAACGCAATTCTTCCACCACGCTCAACGACACATGGCTGTCGGAACCGATCCCCATGCGTCCACCCTGAGCGAGGAAATCCACGGCCGGGAAAATCCCGTCGCCGAGGTTCGCTTCAGTGGTCAGGCACAGGCCGGCGATGGCGCGACTCCTCGCCATCAGGCTGACTTCTTCAGCATTGGCGTGGGTTGCGTGGACCAGGCACCAGCGCTGATCGACGTCGGTATTTTCATACAGCCATTGCAGTGGACGACGACCACTCCAGCTCAGGCAGTCGTCGACTTCCTTTTGCTGTTCGGCAATGTGAATGTGGATCGGGCAGTGTTTGTCACTGGCGGCGAGCACTTCACTGATCTGCTGCGGTGTTACCGCGCGCAGCGAGTGGAAACACAAACCGAGCGACTGCGCCGGTTGCTGCGCCAGGATCGGCTGCAAGCGCGATTGAAGCTTCAGGTAGTTTTCAGTGCTGTTGATAAAACGCCGCTGGCCTTCGTTCGGGGCCTGGCCGCCGAAACCGGAATGGCTGTAGAGCACCGGCAGCAGGGTCAAACCGATTCCAGCGGAGCTTGCTGCCTGGCTGATGCGCAGAGCCAGTTCGGCTGGATCTGCGTAAGGTTGGCCGCTCGTGTCATGGTGCACGTAATGAAATTCCGCGACCGACGTGTAACCAGCCTTGAGCATTTCGATGTACAGCTGACGGGCGATGACGCCTAGTTGCTCCGGGCTGATTTTTCCGACGAGGCGATACATCAAATCGCGCCAGGTCCAGAAACTATCGTTCGGATTGCCCGCCACTTCCGCCAATCCAGCCATGGCGCGCTGGAAGGCGTGGGAGTGCAGGTTCGGCATGCCAGGCAGTAGCGGACCGCTTAGCCGTTCGGCACCATCTGCATGGGAATCGGCCTGGATATGGGTCAAAACGCCGTCGGCGCTGACCTCAAGACGTACATTGTTGGCCCATCCACTAGGCAGCAGCGCGCGTTCGGCAAAGAAGGCGGACATGGTTCAGCACCCCATCGTGTGTTATTTGTATATACATATACAGACGTTTGCCTGCTCGGTAAACTCCGGCAAGCTAGCAACCTCTACTAAACGAACAAGGATTAACTGTGCCGACTCCGCCTGCAGTCTCTCCGTTGGCCGCACACATGGGCGACAGTCCGGCGCCCTTGTACGCCCGCGTCAAACAGATGATCACCCAGCAAATCGACAGTGGAAACTGGCCACCGCACTACCGCGTTCCGTCGGAAAGCGAGCTGGTCAACCAACTGGGTTTCAGCCGCATGACCATCAACCGCGCATTGCGCGAGATGACCGCCGACGGTCTGTTGGTGCGCATGCAAGGCGTCGGCACGTTCGTCGCCGAGCCGAAAAGCCAGTCCGCGCTGTTCGAAGTGCACAACATCGCCGACGAAATCGCCTCCCGTGGTCATCGCCACACGTGCAAGGTAATCACCCTTGAAGAAGAGGCTGCCGGTTCCGAGCGTGCCTTGGCCTTGGACATGCGCGAAGGCCAGAGGGTGTTCCACTCGCTGATCGTGCATTTCGAAAACGACATCCCGGTGCAAATCGAAGATCGTTTCGTCAACGCGCTGGTGGCTCCGGATTACCTCAAGCAGGATTTCACCCTGCAAACGCCTTACGCCTATTTGAACCAGGTCGCGCCGCTGACCGAAGGCGAGCACGTGGTCGAGGCGATTCTGGCCGAGGCCAGCGAGTGCAAGTTGTTGCAGATTGAAAAAGGCGAGCCGTGCCTGCTGATTCGCCGCCGCACCTGGTCCGGCCGTCAGCCGGTGACCGCCGCACGTTTGATCCACCCTGGTTCCCGTCATCGTCTGGAAGGACGCTTTCATAAATGAATGGTTTGAAGGTTTTACGCGCAAAAGATTACCCACGCATGCCATGGAAAAACGGCGGCGGCAGCACTGAAGAAATTACCCGCGATGCAGGCACCGGCCTTGATGGTTTCGGCTGGCGCCTGTCGATTGCCGATATTGAAGAGTCGGGTGGGTTTTCCACGTTTGCCGGTTACGAGCGGATCATCACCGTCTTGCAGGGCGACGGAATGACCTTGTCGGTTGATGGCCAGGCCACGCGGCCGTTGTTACCGACTGATCCGTTCGCCTTCAGCGGTGAGAGCCAGGTGTCCTGCACATTGCTCGGCGGGCCGATTCGCGATTTCAACCTGATCTATGCGCCGCAGCGTTACAGCGCGCGGTTGCAGTGGTTGAATGGCGACCAGCGGTTTTTCAGCGAGGCCACAACCTTGTTGATTTTCAGCGTATCCGAAGCGCTGGAAGTGAAGGTCGGCAACAGTGTCTCGCAACTCGGTCACCATGATTGCCTGCAGCTCGTCGGTAACACTGGCCTGCTGGAAGTCTCCAGTAATGGCTCGTGCTGTGTGATTGAGCTGACTACACGCGGTTAACTGCTCTAGAAATCTAATGTGGCGAGGGGATTTATCCCCGTTGGGCCGCGAAGCGGCCCCAAAAAATAGGACTGCTGCGCAGCCCAACGGGGATAAATCCCCTCGCCACAATAGCAGCCACCTGTTCCTGTTTCTCAGCGCGCACCACTTTGTTACCTAACGCCCCAGCGTGGCGCAAAACCACGCTCAAGTAACATCTGTCACTCTCCCCGCAAAATCCCCCTGAAAAATTTCATCTTCGCCGAAACCCTTGATCCAAGCGCTTTCCAGCCCTTCCAAAACTTTTCTTGAACGCCCATCCAACAAGTTGGCCGCTTGATTGCATATGCTTGTATGTACAAGTAAAGACGTATGCGTATGAGTCGATCGAGACTCCTCGCAGCGTCCACTGATTCGCTTGTGGCGCTTTGACGCGCACAGGCTGGCTTGCCCACTGCCAGGGCTGGTTTGAATTGATCGCTGAGGAGTCTTTTTCGTGACTGACAATACCCAGAAACCTACTAAGTTTCGTGACGTTGAAATTCGTGCCGCACGCGGTAACAAGCTGACCGCCAAGAGCTGGCTGACCGAAGCGCCGCTGCGCATGCTGATGAACAACCTCGACCCGGAAGTCGCCGAGAACCCTAAAGAACTGGTGGTTTACGGTGGTATCGGTCGTGCAGCGCGTAACTGGGAATGCTACGACAAGATCGTTGAAAGCCTGACCAACCTGAACGACGACGAGACCCTGCTGGTGCAATCCGGCAAGCCGGTCGGCGTGTTCAAGACTCACAGCAACGCCCCGCGTGTACTGATCGCCAACTCCAACCTGGTGCCACACTGGGCGAGCTGGGAACACTTCAACGAACTCGACGCGAAAGGCCTGGCCATGTACGGCCAGATGACTGCCGGCAGCTGGATCTACATCGGCAGCCAGGGCATCGTTCAAGGCACCTACGAAACCTTCGTCGAAGCCGGTCGCCAACATTACAACGATGACCTGAAAGGTCGCTGGGTCCTGACCGCAGGTCTGGGCGGCATGGGCGGCGCACAACCTCTGGCCGCGACCCTGGCCGGTGCTTGCTCGCTGAACATCGAATGCCAGCAGGTCAGTATCGATTTCCGCCTGAACAGCCGTTATGTCGACGAGCAAGCCACCGACCTCGACGACGCGCTGGCCCGCATCGCCAAATACACCAAGGAAGGCAAGGCGATTTCCATCGCTCTGCTGGGTAACGCGGCTGAAATCCTGCCGGAACTGGTCAAGCGCGGCGTGCGCCCGGACATGGTCACCGACCAGACCAGCGCCCACGACCCGCTCAACGGTTACCTGCCGGCCGGCTGGACCTGGGAAGAGTACCGCGCTCGCGCCAAGACCGAACCCGCTGCAGTAGTGAAAGCCGCCAAGCAATCGATGGCTGTACACGTTAAAGCGATGCTCGAATTCCAGAAAATGGGCATTCCAACCTTCGACTACGGCAACAACATCCGTCAGATGGCCCAGGAAGAAGGCGTGGAAAACGCGTTCGACTTCCCAGGCTTCGTACCGGCCTACATCCGTCCACTGTTCTGCCGTGGCATCGGCCCATTCCGTTGGGCTGCACTGTCGGGTAACGCTGAAGACATCTACAAAACCGACGCCAAGGTCAAAGAGCTGATCCCGGACGACGCCCACCTGCACAACTGGCTGGACATGGCGCGCGAGCGCATCAGCTTCCAGGGTCTACCGGCACGTATCTGCTGGGTTGGCCTGGGCCTGCGCGCCAAGCTCGGCCTGGCGTTCAACGAAATGGTCCGCAGCGGTGAATTGTCCGCGCCAATCGTGATCGGTCGCGACCACCTGGACTCCGGCTCCGTTGCCAGCCCGAACCGCGAAACCGAGTCGATGCAAGACGGTTCCGATGCTGTGTCCGACTGGCCACTGCTCAACGCCCTGCTCAATACCGCGAGCGGCGCGACCTGGGTTTCCCTGCACCATGGCGGCGGCGTCGGCATGGGCTTCTCCCAGCACTCGGGCATGGTGATTGTCTGCGACGGTACTGACGAAGCGGCCGAGCGTATCGCTCGCGTGCTGCACAACGACCCGGCCACCGGTGTCATGCGTCACGCCGATGCGGGTTACCAGATCGCGATCGACTGCGCCAAGGAACAAGGCCTGAACCTGCCGATGATTACCGGCAAGTAAAACAGGCTTTGGCTCGATACAAAACCTGTAGGAGCTGCCGCAGGCTGCGATCTTTTGGCGTCATCAGTGACGCCGAAGATCAAAAGATCGCAGCCTGCGGCAGCTCCTACATAGAAACAAAACAACACCGACCAACAATCCACAGAGGTTGAATCATGGCTGTTAACAGCGATCGTGCAGGCAGTAAACCGTTGATCGAGAAGCGCTCGATCGACTACATCCCGGAAGCGGAAAGACACGGTCGTCTATTAAGCCAGTTCACCCTGTGGATGGGCGCCAACTTGCAGATCACTGCGATTGTCACCGGGGCCCTGGCCGTGGTGCTGGGCGGTGATGTGTTCTGGTCGTTGATCGGTCTGTTGATCGGTCAACTGCTGGGCGGCGGGGTGATGGCGCTGCATGCGGCGCAAGGTCCAAAGCTTGGCCTGCCGCAGATGATCTCCAGCCGGGTCCAGTTCGGCGTGTATGGCGCGGCCATCCCGATCGTGCTGGTGTGTTTGATGTACCTCGGTTTCACCGCAACGGGAACCGTGCTTTCCGGCCAGGCGCTGGGCCAGCTGTTTGGCGTCAGCGACAGTGTCGGTATCCTTATTTTCGCCAGTGTCATCGTGCTGGTAACGGTGCTCGGTTATCGGGTGATCCATTGGATTGGCCGTGTTGCCAGTGTCATTGGCGTGATTGCCTTTGTTTTCCTGTTCACTCGTCTCGTGGGCCAGACCGACGTTGGCGCACTGCTGCAAATCCGCCACTTCAGCTGGAGCAGCTTCCTGCTGGCGGTGTCGCTCGCGGCATCCTGGCAGATCGCCTTCGGCCCTTACGTGGCTGACTATTCGCGCTACCTTCCCAGCAAAACTTCCTCGGTGAAAACTTTTTTCGCCGCTGGCGCGGGTTCGGTCATCGGCGCACAGGTGGCGATGATCCTCGGCGTGTTTGCCGCAGCCTCGGCCAATGGGCAATTCGCTGGTCACGAAGTGGCCTACATCGTTGGCTTGGGCGGTACCGGTGCCACCGCTGCGCTGCTGTACTTCAGCATCGCGTTCGGCAAGGTCACCATCTCCACGCTGAACTCCTACGGCAGCTTCATGTGCATCGCGACCGTCATCAGCGGTTTCCGCGGTGAGCTGAAGGTATCGCGCTTGCAGCGTCTGGTCTTCGTGCTGGTCATCGTCGGTACGGCGACCCTGATGGCGTTGCTCGGTCAGCACTCGTTCCTCGGCGCGTTCAAGTCTTTCATCCTGTTCTTGCTGGCGTTCTTTACGCCATGGAGCGCGATCAACCTGGTGGACTACTACTGCATCACTCGCGAGCGCTATGACGTGCCGGCACTGGCCGATCCGAACGGTCGCTACGGCCGTTGGAATCCCCTCGGTATCAGCGTCTATGTCTTCGGTGTGCTGGTGCAACTGCCGTTCATTTCTACCAAGTTCTATACCGGTCCGCTGGTGGCGGCACTGGGCGATGTGGATATTTCCTGGATCATCGGTCTGGTGCTTCCCGCAGCCCTGTATTACGTGTGCGCGAAAAAATGGCACGGAGCAGTGCCCGATCAACTGATCCTGCCGGTCGAGCAGGACGCGATTACCGGACAAAAGCCGAATGTCGGTCGCGCTGCGGCGCAGGCCTGATTGGACGTGGACAGGGCTGGATGCCTCTTGACTGCCGTAAGCCAATTCATGATTAGGAGCGTCACACAATGAAATCGAACAAGACCCTGCTGACCACATTGCTTTCCATGGGCCTGCTCGCCAGTGCCGGCGCCACTCAGGCGGCGGGTTGGTGCGAGTCGGGCAAACCGGTGAAATTCGCCGGCCTGAACTGGGAAAGCGCCATGCTGCTGACCGACGTGCTGCAAGTCGTGTTGGAGAAAGGCTACGACTGCAAGACTGACAGCCTGCCGGGCAACTCGATCACCATGGAAAACGCCCTGAGCAGCAACGATATTCAAGTGTTCGCCGAAGAGTGGGTCGGCCGCAGCGAAGTCTGGAACAAGGCCGAGAAGGCCGGCAAAGTCGTCGGTGTCGGCGCTCCGGTGGTCGGTGCAATCGAAGGCTGGTACGTGCCGCGCTACGTGATCGAAGGCGACGCCAAGCGCAAGCTGGAGCCGAAGGCGCCGGACCTGAAAAACATCGCTGACCTGGCCAAGTACTCCGCCGTGTTCAAGGATCAGGAAGAACCGTCCAAGGGCCGTTTCTACAACTGCCCGGCCGGTTGGACCTGTGAGCTGGACAACAGCGAAATGCTGAAAAGCTATGGCTTGGAAAGCACCTACACCAACTTCCGCCCAGGCACCGGCCCGGCGCTGGATGCGGCGGTGCTGTCGAGCTACAAGCGTGGCGAGCCGATCCTGTTCTACTACTGGTCGCCAACGCCGCTGATGGGCCAGGTTGATCTGGTGAAACTGGAAGAGAAGCCAGGCGTGGACAAGAGCGTGACCATCAAGGTCGGCCTGTCCAAGACCTTCCACGACGAAGCCCCGGAACTGGTGGCCGTACTGGAAAAGGTCAACCTGCCGATCGACATCTTGAACCAGAACCTTGGGCGCATGACCAAAGAGCGGATCGAATCGCCAAAACTGGCCAAGATCTTCTTGAAGGAACATCCTGAAGTCTGGCACGCATGGGTGAGCGACGACGCAGCCAAGAAAATCGACGCGGCCTTGTAGGTTGAGCCTTTCCGACTGCCAGCGACGGCAGCCGGACGCTTGATCGCAACCCCTTGATTGAGAGTCTCTTATGTTTCCCGAAAGCTTTACCTTTTCTATCGCCGACTGGGTCAACGGTTGGGTTGATTCGCTGGTCACCAACTACGGCGACGTGTTTCGGCACATCTCCGATACCCTGTTGTGGGCCATCGTCAATCTTGAAAGCCTGCTGCGTGCGGCCCCTTGGTGGCTGATGCTGGCAATCGTGGCGGGCGTTGCCTGGCATGCAACCCGCAAAGTCGTGACCACGGCCGTTATCGTCGGTTTGCTGTTCCTGGTGGGCGCGGTCGGCCTGTGGGACAAGCTGATGCAGACCCTCGCGCTGATGATGGTGGCAACCGTCATTTCGGTGCTGATCGGCATCCCGCTGGGCATTCTCTCGGCGCGCAGCAATCGCCTGCGTTCGGTGCTGATGCCGCTGCTGGACATCATGCAGACCATGCCGAGTTTCGTGTACCTGATCCCGGTGCTGATGCTGTTTGGCCTGGGCAAGGTCCCGGCGATCTTCGCCACCGTGATCTACGCCGCGCCGCCGCTGATTCGCCTGACCGATCTGGGCATCCGCCAGGTCGATGGTGAGGTGATGGAAGCGATCAACGCCTTCGGTGCCAACCGCTGGCAGCAACTGTTTGGCGTGCAACTGCCACTGGCCCTGCCGAGCATCATGGCCGGGATCAACCAGACCACCATGATGGCCCTGTCGATGGTGGTCATCGCCTCGATGATCGGTGCCCGTGGCCTGGGCGAAGACGTGTTGGTGGGGATTCAGACCCTCAACGTCGGACGTGGCCTTGAAGCCGGTCTGGCGATCGTGATTCTGGCAGTGGTCATCGACCGCATTACTCAGGCGTATGGTCGGCCACGGCATGAGGTGAGCAAATGAGCAACGAAGCCATCAGCAAGATCGAAGTCAAAAACGTCTTCAAGATTTTTGGCAATCGTTCCAAGGATGCACTGGCGATGATCGGTCAGGGCAAAACCAAGGATCAGGTGCTGTCCGAAACCGGTTGTGTGGTCGGTGTGAACGACCTGTCGCTGAGCATAGGCACTGGCGAGATTTTCGTGATCATGGGCCTGTCGGGTTCCGGTAAATCGACCCTGGTGCGCCACTTCAATCGCCTGATCGACCCGACCAGCGGCGCGATCCTGGTGGACGGCGTGGACATCCTGCAATACGACATGGAAGCCCTGCGCGAATTTCGCCGGCACAAGATCAGCATGGTGTTCCAGAGTTTCGGCCTGCTGCCGCACAAGACCGTATTGGATAACGTCGCTTACGGCTTGAAGGTGCGTGGCGAGAGCAAGCAAATGTGCTCCGAACGTGCGCTGCACTGGATCAATACCGTGGGCCTCAAGGGCTACGAAAACAAATACCCGCACCAGCTCTCGGGCGGCATGCGTCAGCGTGTGGGCCTGGCGCGTGCCTTGGCGGCAGACACCGACATCATCTTGATGGACGAAGCGTTCAGTGCGCTCGATCCGCTGATCCGTGCCGAGATGCAGGATCAGTTGCTGGAACTGCAGAAAACCCTGCACAAGACCATCGTCTTCATCACCCATGACCTCGACGAGGCCGTGCGCATCGGCAACCGCATTGCGATCCTCAAGGACGGCCGCCTGATTCAGGTCGGCACGCCGCGAGAGATCCTGCATTCGCCGGCGGATGAGTATGTGGACCGGTTCGTACAGCGGCGGGCGGCGGTGGTTTGAGGTTGATGATTGGCAAGTTGTGAAATCCATTGTGGCGAGGGGGCTTGCCCCCGTTCGACCGCGCAGCGGTCGCAGATTTTTTGGGGCTGCTCCACAGCCCGACGGGGGCAAGCCCCCTCGCCACAGGGTTTCATTGATCAACAGAATTGGTATGAGGCTCCAGATGTCCCAGGCTGAAAAAATCGTAATCGCCAACGCCCCGTTGCGTTGGCAGGATGTGGTTGCCGTAGCCCGCCATGGCGCACAGCTCGAACTGTCGGCCGAGGTTTGGGCGCGCATCGAAAATGCCCAGGCCATCGTCCAGCGCATCGTCGCCAGCGGCGAACGCGCCTATGGCGTCAACACCGGCCTCGGCGCCTTGTGCAACGTCTCGCTCAAAGACGAACAACTCAGCCAACTGTCACGTAACACCTTGCTCAGCCACGCCTGTGGCGTTGGCGCGCCATTGGCCGACGAGCAGACCCGCGCGATCCTCTGCGCTGCGATCCTCAATTACAGCCAAGGCAAATCCGGCATTCATCGCCGGGTGGTCGAAGCGCTGCTGGCGCTGCTCAATCGCGGCATCACGCCGCAAGTGCCATCCCAGGGTTCGGTCGGTTACCTGACTCACATGGCGCACATCAGCATCGCGCTGCTGGGCGTCGGTAATGTCAGCTATCGCGGGCAAATCGTTTCCGCGCAGCAAGCCTTGGCTGAAGAAGGTCTGCAGCCAGTGCAACTCGGTGCCAAAGATGGCTTGTGCCTGGTCAACGGCACGCCGTGCATGACCGGCCTCAGCTGCCTCGCGCTCGCTGACGCCACGCGTCTGGTGCAGTGGGCCGACGTGATCGGTGCCATGAGTTTTGAAGCCCAGCGCGGCCAGATCGCCGCGTTCGATGCCGAAATCATCGCGCTTAAACCGCACCCAGGTATGCAGCAAGTCGGCATCAACCTGCGGGCGTTGCTCGATGGCAGTGAAGTGATTGCCAGCAGCAAAGGCATCCGCACCCAGGATGCGCTGAGCATCCGCTCGATTCCGCAAGTCCACGGCGCTGCACGCGATCAGCTTGAGCACGCCAGAAAGCAGATCGAAACCGAACTCAACTCCGTCACCGACAACCCGATGTTGTTGGGCACGCCGGACAGCTTCCGCGTGATGTCCCAAGCCAACCCGCACGGCCAGTCAGTGGCATTGGCGGCGGATTTGCTCGCGATAGCCATGGCGGAAATCGGCTCCATCGCCGAGCGTCGCCTCGACCGCTTGATCAACCCGCACGTCAGCGGCCTGCCGGCATTCCTGGTGGCTAACCCGGGGGTGAATTCCGGGATGATGATCGTCCAGTACGTCGCCGCTTCGCTGTGTGCCGAAAACCGCCAACTGGCGCAGCCGGCGGTACTCGACAACTACGTCACCTCGGGCCTGCAGGAAGACCACCTGAGCATGGGCACCAACGCCGCGCTGAAGCTGCACCGTGCCCTGGAGAACTGCACGCAGATCCTCGCCATCGAGTACCTGCTGGCGGCCCAGGCGTTTGAATTTCTCAAGGAACAACGCTTCGGTGCCGGCACCGATGCGGCTTGGCGCCTGCTGCGCGAGCGGGTTCCGGCCTACGACCAGGACCGCTGGCTAGCCCCGGACATCGCCGCCGCTGCCGGTGTATTGAAAGACCCGATTTTGCTGCACAACACGTTACCTGACCTGACCTGAACTGATTTCTACAAAACACCAGCGTGCCAAGGCGCGGCTCCCCAAAAGCGAGACGCGACGGACAACGGACATCTCCGGAGCGTCTGGTGAGTTAATAACAAACTCTCACAAGGAGCATGAAATGACTGCGCTAAACCTGATTCCCGGCCAACTGAGCCTTGCCCAACTGCGTGATGTTTATCAGCAACCGGTCAACATCACCCTCGACAACAGCGCATCGGCCCAGATCGAAGCCAGCGTTGCCTGCGTGGAACAGATCCTCGCCGAGAACCGCACCGCGTACGGCATCAACACCGGTTTCGGTCTGCTGGCCTCGACCCGCATCGCCAGCGAAGACCTGGAAAACCTGCAGCGCTCGCTGGTGTTGTCACACGCCGCCGGTGTCGGCCAGCCAATCAGCGACGCGCTGGTACGGCTGATCATGGTGCTCAAGGTCAACAGCCTGAGCCGTGGTTTCTCCGGTATCCGCCGCGTGGTGATCGACGCGCTGATCGCCCTGATCAACGCCGAGGTTTACCCGCACATTCCATTGAAAGGTTCGGTCGGTGCATCCGGTGACCTGGCGCCTTTGGCCCACATGTCGCTGGTGCTGCTGGGTGAAGGCAAGGCGCGTTACAAAGGCGAGTGGATGGAAGCGACCGAAGCGCTGAAAGTCGCCGGTCTGACCCCGCTGACCCTGGCCGCGAAAGAAGGCCTGGCGCTGCTCAACGGTACCCAAGTGTCCACCGCTTACGCGTTGCGCGGTTTGTTCGAAGGTGAAGACCTGTTCGCCGGTGCCTTGGCGCTGGGCGGCCTGACCGTCGAAGCGGTGCTGGGTTCGCGCTCGCCGTTCGATGCGCGCATCCATGCCGCGCGTGGCCAGAAAGGCCAGATCGACGCCGCTGCCGCGTACCGCGATCTGCTGGGCGAGCGCAGTGAAGTCTCCGACTCGCACCAGAACTGCGAAAAGGTCCAGGACCCGTACTCCCTGCGCTGCCAGCCACAAGTCATGGGCGCCTGCCTGACCCAGTTCCGTCAGGCTGCCGAAGTGTTGGCTATCGAAGCCAACGCGGTTTCCGACAACCCGCTGGTGTTCGCCGCTGAAGGCGACGTGATTTCCGGTGGCAACTTCCACGCCGAACCGGTGGCCATGGCCGCTGACAACATGGCACTGGCCATCGCTGAAATCGGCTCCCTCAGTGAACGCCGCATCTCGCTGATGATGGACAAGCACATGTCGCAACTGCCGCCGTTCCTGGTGGCCAATGGCGGCGTGAACTCCGGTTTTATGATCGCCCAGGTGACTGCGGCGGCACTCGCCAGCGAGAACAAGGCGTTGTCCCATCCACATTCGGTGGACAGCCTGCCGACTTCGGCTAACCAGGAAGACCACGTGTCCATGGCCCCGGCTGCGGGCAAGCGTTTGTGGGAAATGGCCGAGAACACGCGCGGCATTCTCGCGGTGGAATGGCTGGCGGCGGTACAGGGCCTGGACCTGCGCGACGGCCTGAAAACCTCGCCGAAACTGGAAAAGGCTCGGGCCATCCTGCGTAACGAAGTGCCGTTCTATGAGAAGGACCGCTTCTTCGCCCCGGACATCAACGCGGCGAGCGAGTTGTTGGCCACGCGTTGCCTGAACGAGCTGGTGACGGCGAAGTTGCTGCCTAGCCTGTAATCACCGCAACCTTGTTCCCCTGTAGGAGCTGCCGCAGGCTGCGATCTTTTGATCTTGCTTTTAAAGATCGCAGCCTCGTTGCACTCGGCAGCTCCTACAGGGGAATGCGTACCCCGGTGGGAGCGAGCCTGCTCGCGAATCGATTTTGCGTCGGACAAGAATAATTAAGGACGAGCAATGCAACAGCAATCAAAAGGACTCAAACGCGGGCTCTCTGCCCGACATATTCGCTTCATGGCGCTGGGGTCGGCGATCGGCACCGGGCTGTTTTACGGTTCTGCCTCGGCCATTCAAATGGCCGGCCCTGCGGTCCTGCTTGCTTACCTGATTGGCGGCGCGGCGGTCTTCATGGTCATGCGCGCCCTCGGCGAGATGGCGGTGCACAACCCGGTGGCCGGCTCATTCGGCCAGTACGCGAGCACCTACCTGGGACCGATGGCGGGTTTCATCCTCGGTTGGACCTATGCGTTTGAAATGGTCATCGTCGGTATGGCCGACGTGACCGCGTTCGGCATTTACATGGGCTTCTGGTTTCCGGAGGTCGCACGTTGGATCTGGGTGCTGGGCATCGTTTCGGTGGTCGGTGGCCTGAACCTGTGCAACGTCAAAGTCTTCGGCGAAATGGAATTCTGGCTGTCGCTGCTCAAAGTCGCGGCCATCGTCGCGATGATCCTTGGCGGCTTCGGCATCATGCTCTTTGGCATCAGCAGCGCGCCCGGCGCCCAAGCGACCGACATCAGCAATCTGTGGACCCAGGGCGGCTTCATGCCCAATGGTGTGGGCGGACTGATCGCTTCGTTCGCGGTGGTGATGTTTGCCTTTGGCGGTATCGAAATCATCGGTGTCACGGCCGGTGAAGCGAAAGACCCGCAGCACGTATTGCCTCGGGCGATCAACGCGGTACCGTTGCGCATCCTGCTGTTCTACGTGCTGACGATGCTGGTGCTGATGTCGATCTTTCCCTGGCAGCAGATCGGCAGCCAAGGCAGCCCGTTTGTGCAGATTTTCGACAACCTGGGAATCAGTTCGGCGGCGACCATCCTCAATATCGTGGTGATCTCGGCGGCGGTCTCGGCCATCAACAGTGACATCTTCGGCGCGGGCCGCATGATGTACGGTCTGGCTCAGCAAGGCCACGCACCGAAAGGCTTCGCCCGCTTGTCGCGCAACGGCGTGCCGTGGCTGACCGTGGTGGTGATGAGCAGTGCGCTGTTGCTGGGCGTATTGTTGAACTACCTGATTCCGGAAAACGTGTTTCTGCTGATCGCTTCCATCGCGACCTTTGCCACGGTGTGGGTCTGGCTGATGATTCTGGTCACCCAGGTGGCCATGCGTCGCTCCATGAGCGCCGAGCAGGTCAAACAGTTGAAATTCCCGGTGCCGCTCTGGCCCTACGCGCCAATGGCGGCGATCGCCTTCATGCTGTTCGTCTTCGGCGTGCTGGGCTATTTCCCGGACACCCAGGCAGCGCTGATCGTCGGCGTAGTCTGGATTGCATTGCTGGTGCTGGCCTATCTGACGTGGGTTAAGCCCGCGGCAGGCAAGGCGGTATTGGTGGAGCAAGAACCTTCTTTTTCACATCGATAACCTAACGGAGGCCACGGATGAAAACGCTCTGGCAACACTGCCACGTCGCAACCATGGCGCAAGGCGCCTACTCGATCATCGAGGATGCGGCCATCGTGACGTCAGGTGCGCACATTGAGTGGATCGGCCCTCGCGCTGAACTGCCGGCCGGCGAATACCCGGCCGTCAATGACTTGAAGGGGGCCTGGGTGACCCCGGGCCTGATCGACTGCCACACCCACACGGTGTTTGGCGGTAACCGCAGCGGTGAATTCGAACAGCGCCTGCAAGGTGTGAGCTATGCGCAAATCGCGGCGGCCGGTGGCGGCATCGCCAGTACCGTGCGTGCTACTCGCGCGGCCAGCGAAGACGAATTGTTCGCCAGCGCGGCCAAGCGTCTGAAGAGCCTGATGCGCGACGGCGTCACCAGCATCGAAATCAAATCCGGCTACGGCCTGGACCTGGCCAACGAGCGCAAGATGCTGCGTGTGGCCCGTCGTCTTGGCGCCGAACTGCCGGTCAGCGTGCGCAGCACCTGTCTGGCCGCTCACGCCTTGCCACCGGAATACACCGATCGCGCTGACGACTACATCGATCACATCTGCGCCGAAATGCTCCCGGCCCTGGCCGCCGAAGGGCTGGTGGACGCGGTGGACGCGTTTTGCGAATACCTGGCGTTTTCCCCGGCACAGGTCGAGCGGGTGTTCATCACCGCGCAAGAACTCGGTTTGCCGGTGAAGCTGCACGCCGAGCAACTCTCGTCTCTGCACGGTTCGAGTCTGGCGGCGCGTTATCACGCCTTGTCGGCCGATCATCTGGAATTCATGACTGAAGACGACGCCATCGCCATGGCCAAGTCCGGCACGGTCGCAGTGCTGCTGCCCGGTGCATTCTACTTCCTGCGCGAGACTCAATTGCCGCCGATGGACGCCCTGCGCAAACACGGCGTGAAGATCGCCATCGCCAGCGACCTCAACCCCGGCACTTCGCCAGGGCTGTCGTTGCGTCTGATGCTGAACATGGCCTGCACCTGTTTCCGCATGACCCCGGAAGAAGCCCTGGCCGGCGCGACGATTCATGCGGCCACAGCGCTGGGTATGGCCGACACCCATGGTTCGCTGGAAGTGGGCAAGGTCGCAGATTTTGTGGCCTGGCAAATCGATCGTCCCGCCGACCTGTCGTACTGGCTGGGTGGTGACCTGGAAAAACGCGTCGTGCGTCACGGCGTCGAAACAAGTCTGTAGGAGAGCAGTTGTGGATAAGGTTCTGAACTTCAAACAAGGCCGCGTGCCGCTGCTGATCAGCATGCCCCACGCCGGCCTGCGCCTGACCCCGGCCGTCGAAGCCGGGTTGATTCCCGACGCGAAAAGCCTGCCGGACACCGACTGGCACATCCCCACGCTTTATGAGTTCGCCGCCGAACTGGGCGCCAGTACGCTGGCTGCCGAGTACTCGCGGTTTGTCATCGACCTGAACCGTCCGTCCGACGACAAACCGTTGTACGTCGGCGCTACGACCGGTCTGTACCCGGCGACATTGTTCGACGGTATTGCGTTGTTCCGCGAGGGCATGGAACCGTCGGCTGCAGAGCGCGCAACGTATCTGGAACAGGTCTGGACGCCGTATCACAGCACGTTGCAGAACGAGCTGGCACGACTCAAAGCCGAGTTTGGCTATGCGCTGCTGTTCGATGCGCACTCGATTCGTTCGATCATTCCGCACCTGTTCGACGGCAAACTGCCGGACTTCAACCTCGGCACCTTCAACGGCGCCAGTTGCGATCCGCAGTTGGCCACGCAACTGGAAGCCATCTGCGCGAAGCACACCGACTACAGCCATGTGCTGAACGGGCGCTTCAAGGGCGGGCACATCACCCGGCATTACGGCAACCCGGCGGAGAATATCCACGCCGTGCAGCTGGAGTTGGGGCAGTGCACGTACATGGAAGAGTTTGAACCGTTCCGTTATCGACCGGACCTGGCCGCACCGACGCAGGTGGTGCTCAAGGAATTGCTGCAAGGGCTACTGGCCTGGGGCAAGCACCGCTACAACGCATAACCTCCTTGTAGGAGCTGCCGGAGGCTGCGATCTTTTGATTCTGTTTTTCAAGATCAAGAGATCGCAGCCTTCGGCAGCTCCTACAAGGGCCGGTCGGGCGGATATCGCCTATGGGAACCGGCTCCCGCGCGCAGGACATGCTCATTGACGTAATTCGGGTTTATGATGCCCAACGGCAGAATAATAGAAGTCCCCCCAGGGATGACCTCGACCCCTTACGGAGCGCGCAATGCAGACTTTGTACCCGCAGATCAAACCCCACGCCCGGCACGATCTGGCCGTCGATGACACTCACACGCTGTACGTCGACGAAAGCGGTTCACCGGAAGGTTTGCCGGTCGTGTTCATTCACGGTGGCCCCGGCGCCGGGTGTGACGCGCAAAGCCGTCGTTATTTCGATCCCAACCTGTATCGCATTGTCACGTTCGACCAGCGTGGCTGTGGCCGCTCCACGCCTCACGCCAATCTTGAAAACAACACCACTTGGGATCTGGTTGCCGACCTTGAGCGAATTCGCAAACACCTGGGCATTGAAAAGTGGGTGTTGTTCGGCGGCTCCTGGGGTTCGACCCTGGCCCTGGCCTACGCGCAAACCCATCCGGAGCGTGTGCACGGTCTGATCCTTCGTGGGATTTTTCTCTGCCGTCCGCAGGAAATCGAGTGGTTCTATCAGGCTGGCGCCAGCCGTCTGTTCCCCGATTACTGGCAGGACTACATCGCGCCGATCCCGCAGGACGAACGCGACGACTTGCTCAGCGCTTTCCACAAGCGCCTGACCGGCAACGATCAAATCGCCCAGATGCACGCAGCCAAAGCCTGGTCCACTTGGGAAGGCCGGACCGCGACCCTGCGTCCGAATCCAATGGTGGTCGACCGGTTCTCCGAGCCGCAGCGCGCGTTGTCCATCGCCCGCATCGAATGTCATTACTTCACCAACGACGCCTTCCTTGAGCCGAACCAGTTGATTCGCGACATGGGCAAGATCGCCCACTTGCCGGGGGTGATCGTCCACGGCCGCTATGACGTGATCTGCCCGCTGGATAACGCCTGGGAACTGCACCAGGCCTGGCCGAACAGCGAACTGCAAATTATCCGCGACGCCGGTCATGCCGCCGCCGAGCCGGGGATTACCGATGCTTTGGTGCGTGCCGCCGATCAGATGGCTCGGCGCCTGCTCGACCTGTCCCCCGAAGAAGCATGAAGGGCCTGCTGCAACGCGTGCGTGGTGCGCGAGTCGAGGTAGCGGGGGAGGTGGTTGGCGCAGTCGATCAGGGTTTGCTGGTGCTGGTGGCCGTCGAGCCCGAGGACACTCGGGCCAGCGCCGACAAACTTCTCAATAAGCTGCTTAACTATCGAGTATTCAGTGACGCCGAGGGCAAGATGAACCTGTCCTTGGCGGATGTCGGCGGAGGGTTGCTGCTGGTCTCGCAGTTCACCTTGGCCGCGGACACCAAGAGCGGGTTGCGCCCGAGTTTTTCGACCGCGGCCCCTCCGGCCCTGGGCGAGGAACTTTTCGACTATCTATTAGGCAAGGCAAAACAGGTGCATGGCACTGTGGCATCAGGTAGATTCGGCGCGGATATGCAGGTGCACCTGGTCAATGATGGCCCGGTAACCTTCCTGTTACAGACCTGAAAGGGCTTAAAACGAGTTTTTAAGCCCTTTTCGACTGAAAACAGGGGTTTTTCGCGATAAATACTTTGTTACCCCTGATGCGTTGTAACGCGGCCTACTAGATAATCGCGCGCTACGGGGATCAGCGTTCGTTGGTCCATTTTGACTTAGGTAGAGACTTGTCCTGGACCGTTTGGGGAATCATTTAGCCCCATCGGAGTCGGAACAATGCTCGCCAACTTGGCAAGAGTGGTCTGTAGGGGTGGTTTTTTCATGCCGCCTGCCTCACAGGCCCTTTAACTGGCCGTTGGTTTTTTGATCTGTTTTCGGCGAGGGTTGCTCGTGATTGTTAGTCCCTGTAATGCACCAAGATTGTCTGCCAAACGGTTACGAAGCGCTCTGGTAGCAGGCTCTGCACTGCTCTGCCTGCTCAGCGCCGGTCAACTCTGGGCATTCAGTCTGGATGATGTATCGGCCAAGGCAAAAGAGCTGGCCGGGCAGAAATACGAAGCCCCGCGCAGTAACCTGCCGAACGAATTCCGCGAGATGAAATTCGCGGACTATCAGAAAATTCGTTTCCTGACCGAAAAAGCCGAGTGGGCGGATCAGAAAACTCCGTTCAAGTTGTCGTTCTATCACCAGGGCATGCATTTCGATACTCCGGTGAAAATCAACGAAATCACGGCCAACAACGTCGAAGAGATCAAGTACGACCCAACTCGTTTCGATTTCGGCGACTTGAAATTCGATCCTAAAGCCACCGAACAACTGGGTTATGCCGGTTTCCGTGTGCTTTACCCGATCAACAAGGCCGACAAGCAAGACGAAATCATGACCATGCTCGGCGCGAGTTACTTCCGCGTTGTCGGCAAGGGTCACACCTATGGCCTGTCCGCTCGTGGCATGGCCATCGATACTGCCTTGCCGTCCGGCGAAGAGTTTCCGCGTTTTCGCGAATTCTGGATTCAACAGCCGAAACCGGGTGACAAACACCTGGTGATCTTCGCCCTGCTGGATTCGCCTCGTGCTACCGGTGCCTATCGCCTGACTTTGCGTCCGGGCAGCGACACCATTGTCGACGTCAAGGCGCAGATGTACCTGCGTGACAAGGTCACTAAGCTTGGCGTTGCGCCACTGACCAGCATGTTCCTGTTTGGCGCCAACCAGCCGTCGAAAGTGCTGAACTACCGCCGCGAGTTGCACGACTCCAGCGGCCTGTCGATCCATGCCGGCAACGGCGAGTGGATCTGGCGTCCGTTGAACAACCCGAAACACCTGGCAGTCAGCAACTTCTCGATCGAGAACCCGCGCGGCTTCGGCTTGCTGCAACGTGGCCGTGACTTTAGCCACTACGAAGACCTCGACGACCGCTACGACAAGCGCCCAAGTGCCTGGATCGAGCCAAAAGGCGATTGGGGCAAGGGTTCTGTAGACCTGGTGGAAATTCCAACTGCCGACGAAACCAACGACAACATCGTTGCCTTCTGGAGCCCGGAAAAACTGCCTGAGCCTGGCCAGCCGCTGGAATTCGGCTACCGCATGCACTGGACCATGGACGAAGCCGCGATTCATGCGCCGGACAGTGCCTGGGTCAAACAGACATTGCGCTCCACCGGTGACGTCAAACAGTCCAACCTGATCCGTCAGCCGGACGGTAGCGTTGCTTACCTGGTGGACTTCGAAGGCCCGTCCCTGGCGGCATTGCCGGCAGATGCGGACGTTCGCAGCCAGGTCAGCGTTGGCGACAATGCCGAACTGGTCGAGAACAGCGTACGCTATAACCCTGAAACCAAGGGCTGGCGCCTGACCTTGCGCATGAAGATCAAGGACCCGGGCAAATCCACCGAAATGCGTGCTGCACTGGTCCAGAACATCGTGCCTGAAGACCTGGCCAAGTCATCCGTGCCAGCGTCCACCTCTTCCGTTGCCAAGGCCGACAAAGTTGCCGCCAGACAGCAAGAGAAAGTGGACAAAGAAGCGAAGCAAGCCGAGGACAAAAAGGCTGACGCCAACCCGGTTGCGGATGCCAAGGACAAGGCCAACAAAGACGCCACGCAGCCTGCTGCTGCCGACGCGGCCCCAGCCACACCGGAATCGACAGCGACTGAAGAAGTCCTGACCGAGACCTGGAGCTATCAGTTGCCTGCCGATGAGTAATCCTCAAGTACAGCCAGAGACTCTGTCCGAGTATCTGGCGCATTTGCCAATGACCGACGAGCAGCGCGCGGAACTCGCGGGCTGCAAGTCCTTCAGCGAACTGCACCAGCGTCTGTCGTCTTCGACGTTCGACGCCCCGGCCGAGGCCGCCCAGGCTTCGGTCGGCAAGCGCCTGACCCTGAACACCGCCGAAGAGTTGCAGGACGCGGAAATGCTGGCGGTCGACGCCAGTGGTCGGATCGTCCTCAAGGCGACTCCACCGATCCGCCGGACCAAAGTAGTGCCGGAGCCATGGCGTACCAACATCCTGGTGCGTGGCTGGCGTCGCATGACCGGTCGCACCAATCCGCCGGCCCCGCCGAAGGATGAGCGCGTGTTGCCGGCCGCTCGCTGGCGCACCGTCGGTTCGATCCGTCGCTACATCCTGTTGGTGCTGATGCTCGGCCAGACCATCATTGCCGGCTGGTACATGAAAGGCATCATGCCGTACCAGGGCTGGTCGTTCGTTGACCTGAACGAAGTGCTGCATCAACCGTTGATGCAAACGGCCACGCAAGTGCTGCCGTATGCACTGCAAACCAGCATCCTGATTCTGTTCGGGATTCTGTTCTGCTGGGTATCCGCCGGTTTCTGGACGGCGCTGATGGGCTTCCTCGAGTTGCTCACCGGCCACGATAAATACCGCATTTCCGGCAAAAGCGCCGGCAATGAGCCGATCGCCAAGGACGCGCGCACCGCACTGGTGATGCCGATCTGCAACGAAGACGTGCCACGGGTGTTTGCCGGCCTGCGGGCGACCTTCGAGTCGGTCGCGGCCACGGGTGACCTGGATCGCTTCGACTTCTTCGTCCTCAGTGACAGTAACGAAGCCGATATCTGTGTCGCCGAGCAGCAGGCCTGGCTGGACGTCTGCCGTGAAGCCGGGGGCTTCGGCAAGATCTTCTATCGCCGCCGTCGCCGTCGCGTAAAGCGTAAAAGCGGCAACCTCGACGACTTCTGCCGTCGCTGGGGCGGTGACTATAAATACATGGTCGTGCTCGACGCTGACTCCGTCATGAGCGGCGAATGCCTGACCAGTCTGGTGCGCTTGATGGAAGCCACACCGGACGCCGGGATCATCCAGACCGCGCCACGTGCGTCGGGCATGGACACCCTGTATGCACGCATGCAGCAGTTTGCGACCCGCGTCTACGGTCCGCTGTTTACCGCCGGCCTGCACTTCTGGCAGTTGGGCGAATCCCACTACTGGGGCCACAACGCGATCATCCGCATGAAGCCGTTCATCGAGCACTGCGCCCTCGCGCCATTGCCGGGTAAAGGCGCATTCGCTGGCGCGATTCTGTCCCACGACTTCGTTGAAGCGGCGCTGATGCGCCGTGCTGGCTGGGGCGTGTGGATTGCCTACGACTTGCCGGGCAGCTACGAAGAATTGCCGCCGAACCTGCTGGACGAACTCAAGCGTGACCGTCGCTGGTGCCACGGTAACCTGATGAACTTCCGCCTGTTCCTGGTCAAGGGCATGCACCCGGTGCACCGTGCGGTGTTCCTGACCGGCGTGATGTCTTACTTGTCCGCGCCGTTGTGGTTCTTCTTCCTCGTATTGTCGACGGCGCTTCTGGCGGTCAATACGCTGATGGAACCACAGTACTTCCTGGAACCGCGCCAGCTCTATCCGCTGTGGCCTCAATGGCACCCGGACAAGGCGATTGCGCTGTTCTCCACCACCATCGTGCTGCTGTTCCTGCCTAAGTTGCTGAGCATCATCCTGATCTGGGCCAAGGGTGCGAAGGAGTTCGGTGGCAAGTTCAAGGTGACGTTGTCGATGCTGCTGGAGATGCTGTTCTCCATGCTGCTGGCGCCGGTGCGTATGATTTTCCACACCCGTTTCGTCCTCGCCGCGTTCCTCGGCTGGGCCGCGACCTGGAACTCGCCACAACGTGACGACGACTCCACGCCATGGAGCGAAGCGGTCAAGCGCCACGGTCCACAAACCTTGCTGGGTTTCTTCTGGGCGCTGCTGGTGATCTGGCTGAACCCGAGCTTCCTTTGGTGGCTGGTGCCGATCGTCGGTTCGTTGATGCTGTCGATCCCGGTGTCGGTGATTTCCAGCCGTGTCGGCCTGGGCCTTAAGTCCCGCGACGAGAGCCTGTTCCTGATTCCCGAGGAATACAATCCGCCACAGGCGTTGCTGGCCACTGACCAGTACACCCATGAAAACCGCTGGCATGCGCTGAAAGACGGCTTTGTCCGTTCGGTGGTTGATCCGCAGCAGAACGCTCTAGCGTGTTCGCTGGCGACATCGCGCCACGGTCAGGCCGAGCCGATCGAGTGGTTGCGGGTCGAGCGGGTTCGCCATGCGTTGAAAGTCGGGCCTGAAGGCCTGACCAACAACGAGCGTGTGCAGCTATTGAGTGACCCGGTGGCTTTGGCTCGCTTGCATGAGCAGGTCTGGAGCGAAGGCCACCCCGAGTGGCTCGAAGCCTGGCGCAAATCGGTGAAAGCCGATCCCCATGCGCCGCTGCTGCCGCTCAAACCGTTGAGCGTGCAGGTACAACCGGCCTGATAAAAAACAAAACCCCGCGAAAGCGGGGTTTTTTTTGAGCGGATGATCGTCTTTCTACTTATGTCGTTATTTCAGCGAACAAAGGTAGCGAGTACCCCGCAGCGTTACGTGCTGAAATCCGTACCTGATAGCGAGTGAGTGGTAGCAGCACCGGTTTAAGGATGGGTTGTATCGAGTCGTAGGGAGGAAGATCGGTCCCTTGTGGGCCTGTCAGGATGATTTGATAGCCGGTTACTGGCTCATCGGGTGCATCCCACTCCAATGTCGGGATCAGTCCACGCGTGAAGCGGAAGTTGGTGGGCGGGGCAGGTGGCGGACCGACTTCAACGGCGATTTTGGCAGGCTCAGAGGCATTGCCGGAATAGTCCAGCGCGCGCACCTCAAAAGAATAACTTCCCGGCATCAAGCCTGTGACGCTGTATTGGGTAAGTGGCGTACTGTCGAAGTACACCTGATCGTTGTAGAGAGCGTATTCGCAGACCCCGATATCATCCGTCGATGCCTCCCAGGCCAGCGTGATCGAGTCTGGGGCCTTATCTGTGATTCGCGGATTGCCAGGAACACTGGGGGCTGTGGTGTCTTTGGGTTCATAAGTCAGGATTACAGGTTCAGACAGCTGCCCAATCATATCGAAACTCGACACGCTGATCTTGTACTCATTGCCAGGGATCAACTCGTATAACGTATCGGTTTGCAAAGCGAACAGGATGTCGCGGTAGAACTCATCGTTGATCATGATTCTTACCCCCGACGCGAACGTGTCGGAGTTTTCTATGAAATACCACCCAATTTTCACGGAGGTGGATGTCTGATCGACGATATTCACGACGGGCGCAACAGGAGGCGGGAATGGCGCCTGCCCGGTGGTCTTGAACGTGGTGATCGCGCTACGGCAGGAGAGATTCCCGTCCGCGTCCTTGGCCCGCACGAACACATAGTGATGAGCCCCCGGTGTCAACGCGGTGAACCTGATGTACGGATACGGAGTATTGAGAAGAAGCAATCCATTGAGGACCACCCGATAACCAGCGACCCCGACGTTGTCGCTCGATGGTTCCCAGGCCAGGTACACCGAAGTATCGGTAATTTCGCTGGCGTCAGGCGCTCCGGGCCGGCTTGGCGGCACACCATCAGCCAGCGTTTTCTCCAACAGGCTGACTTCGGAACTTGCGCCGTCCAGATGAGCGCGAACCGCAAACTTGAAGTGGTGCGGGACAGGACCTGGAGACAGATCCGACAGTCTGAAGTTGTAACCCCAGCGCCCCGGGACCGTCGTAAACTTCTTGTCGTTGATCGACACCTCATGCGATGGGAATTTGCTGAAAACAGGGTCCCACGCCAACCTGCAATTTCCATTGACGTGGCTGAACCTCAGGTTGGCCGGTGGACTGAGCAAGGTTTTGAACGCCGCGGTAGTCGGCTCGGACACCCCACTTGAGTTGAAGGCACGGATTTCTACGTGATAGTCGAACAGGCTTTTCAGGTGGGTTGCGAGGTAGCGTGGTTCGTTGGTATGAGCAACGAGGTATCCATTTAGAGAAACCTTGTACTGAACCTCCAGGCCGCTTGCGGCCGCCCAGCGAATTTCTGCCGATGCGTGGGTAATATCGTTGATTTGGGGGATGCCAGGTTTGCTGGGGGCTATGGGATCAAAGGTGATGGATTCTATAGTTGAGGTTGCACCAAAGGCGTTAATGACCCAAATTTCGATGGTGAATGCCTCGTCTATTGGCAACCCTTCAAATACAAATTCACGTACTGTCGGTAAGATGAGTATCGGAGGCCCTTCATTAAGTGAAATTGCCTGGTTTGTTAAACTTTTGCTGGTTGAGGGTGTCCAGGAGATCGAGGTTTCGGTTGGTGTTTGAGAAGTTAGTTTCAAATTGGGGATAGGTGAAGGGGGGAAGCCTTCGAAAACAACATCATATTCATATGTTGGAGCGTAATCTTGAGAGTCCCATAGCCGAAGAGAGCACTTGAAAGATATGAGTTCACCCTGCTTGATTTTGAGGCTGAGGCTAGGAGTTACCCCATCAATATGCTTGCTAATAAAATAACTAAGATGGCTTTTGATTTCGCCTACGTAATATAGAATAAATTGAGAAGGTGTATCGATGTCCCACATATAAAGCACAGTATATAGTAAGTTATCATCGTCGTAGTCAATTATAGATATTCTAGGGTTTATAAGTCGCGGGCGTGGCCAAAGTGTTAAATTTGTATACTCTGAGTAGAGTCCGTTCATGTCTTTGGCACGAACCGAAAACTCAACTTTTTCAGCAGGATCTAGCAGATCGGGCCGAAACGTAAGCTCGGTTGTGTTTGTAATGTATTTTCCATTTTTATATATCTCATAAGACTCTACGCCTGCTTCATCGAACGAAGGCTCCCATTCCAGAACCACTGAGGTGAATCCTGTTCTGCCGAATCTCAAGTTTTCTGGAAGGGTCGGGGGAGTCTTGTCTTGTATTAATTCGAAGCTGGCAAAGTCAGATTTGTTTTCTAAGTTGTCAATGGCTCTGACTGCGAACGAATAGTTTTTAAGAGGTAGGTTCTTTTTTTCAGCGGTTGTCTTGCCTGTTTCAAAATAGAATACACCATCACGAAAGACTTCATAATATTTCATGCCCAGATTATCGGTGGAAGCGTTCCATGTAAACCGCAGTGTGTTTTGGCGCTCACCATCAATAATATCTTCGTCCACTGGTGTTACAACAAAATTGGTAGGAATGGTCGGCGGAGAGGTGTCGACGGATCTTTTTATATTTAATTCGATACAGCGATCTACTACGCTGATTCTGGAATCTTCGCTCTCAATGAAGTTGACCATGAGGGTTTTTACATTTTGATACCCTGCTTTAAACGCTTCTATTCGTATTGAGCTATTCCGGCTCAGATTCTGTGGTATTCGTAGCGAATTGGACGTGGCAGCAGAAAGTACCCAATACTGGCTTGTTAGGGGAGCGATCATGGATTCAACGGTGAGCGATAATATCTCTTCATCGGAATCGTGCTCGCGCCATGCATGTGGAAGAGGGGACCATAACTGATCTCTCCGTACTACCCCGCTTGGCCAATTATCAACAGGGCCTGGGGCAAGGGCCAAAATTATGCTACAGCCCGGATGCTTCTGACGAATTTCTGCAATACTTAAGTCTTTAGCTGAAGGCGGAATTAAACGATCTTTGATAGGGTTGAATTTAGGTAGGCAGCGTTCAAGACTGTTATAGGAGTAATTAGCCCCTTTGTCATAGTGGTGGAAGTCTAGAAATACAATCTCGCCTGGGTTGGCGGTGGTAAAATTTTTTACCGTAGTGATTAGGTAATCCAGGCTTCGACCTGCGCTAACGGGTCCATGCTTGAATTCAAAGACTTCTATAAATTTATAAGTTGGAAATTTGTTTCCTATTGTTTTTTTATAACTGCTATCCACTAGTCGCAAGTCTAAATAACGTGCGCCGGCGGCCAGTTGTTCGGGAAAGCTTTTGTATTGGCAAGCCCCAAACCGCAATCCGATATCAAACTTACCATCTAGGTCAACACCCGCGTTATGCGCGCCAGGAATGGCGAGTTGATGCATTTTCATGTGCGCAATATTCAGCGCTATCTGCGTCATCCACCGATTGTAGTTATAGTTGGTATCTGGCCCGGCATCGTTAGAGTGGGTTGCCAGCGAATTTGAGGGCGTGTCGGTTGTGTCGTTGTCCATGACAATTTTCTCGCCGCATGTATGGATAGTTAATCCTGCGCCGTTTTGATTGCTGGCGTAACTAGCAGAACTGATAGTGGCGGTTAACAGATTTTCTGCTAGTGCCGCCTCAACGAAGGGGGTAGTTGTTCAGAACTATCCCCTTTTTAGAAAGTGCACACTTCAGGTCCTGAATTTGCCTACCAACATCTGCAAATGCGTCCCCAACCGCGCCAGCTCAATGCTGGACGCCGCTGTCTCTTCACTCGCTGCCGAAGTCTGCTCGGACACATCTCGCACGTTCAGCACGCTGCGGTTGATCTCTTCGGCCACTGCGCTTTGCTGTTCGGCGGCGGCAGCAATCTGCTGGTTCATCGTCTGAATCGCCGACACCGTGCGGGTGATGCTTTCCAGCGAGCCACCGGCGCGGCGGGTCAGTTCGACGCTGCTGTCGGTCAGGGCGCGGCTGTTGTCCATGATGGTTGCGACTTGTTGGGTGCCGGCTTGCAGGCCGACGATCAGCTCTTCGATTTCTTCGGTGGACTTCTGGGTGCGCTGGGCGAGGCTGCGAACTTCGTCAGCGACCACGGCAAAACCGCGACCGGCTTCACCGGCACGTGCGGCTTCGATGGCGGCGTTGAGGGCCAGCAGGTTGGTTTGCTGGGCCACGGATTTGATCACGTCGAGCACGCTGCCGATCTTGTCGCTTTCACGCTTCAGGTCGCCCATGGCGGCGGTGGAGTTGCCGACTTCCAAGGCCAGGCGCTCGATCTGGGCGATGGCTTCGCCGACCACTTTGTCGCCTTCGCGAGCCTGCTGGTCCGCTGCAACGGCCGCTTCGGAAGCTTCTTCGGCGTTGCGCGCGACTTCCTGCACCGTGGCGGTCATTTCGTTCATGGCGGTGGCCACTTGGTCGGTCTCGACCTTTTGGCTGTTGACCCCGGCACTCGTTTGTTCGGTGACGGCCGACAACTCTTCGGCGGCGCTGGCGATTTGCCTGACGCCATCGCTGATGCCGCCGATCAGTTCCCGCAGGCCCAGGGTCATGCTCTGCATGGCACGCTGGAGCTGACCGAGTTCGTCGCGACGCTGGGAAATAAGGTTCTGGGTCAGGTCGCCAGCCGCGACGCGCTCGGCCACTTTCAGGGTCTGGTTCAGGGGGATCACGATCTGGCGGGTGATGGCCCAGGCGGCGAGCATGCCAAAGGCGAGCGCCAGGCCGGTGGCCAGCAGCAGCATGTTCTTGGCGCTGGCGGCGTCTGTATCCCGGACGTTGGTTTGCGAGACGGTGAGTTTGTTGCTGACGTCGAGCAGGATGTCGCCTTGCTCAGCCATGCGTTTGAGTGACGCAGCGCTGGCTACCTGAGAATCACGGTATTGGCTGACGGCGGCGCGGTAAGCCTTGAGCGAGTTGGTAGCTTGTTGCAGGTTGGCAATATGCTGTTCCGGCAGTTTGGACGGCAGGCTATCAAGGTTTTTCAGCGCGCTGTCGATGGCATCCAGTGCGGGTTGCTCGGCCTCGGTCTTGCCGCTGTAGGTGTAGCCGCGGACCTGGAAACGCGCCTGCTGGATCAGTTTGCTAAGGTCGATCACGCTGTTGAAGTCGGCGACGCTGTCGCCCTGCAACATGGACTTCTCGACTTCAGCGACGCGGGCCACGGCGTTGTCGGCAGTGGCGCCGAGTTTGCTGCGAGCATCTTCGCGGTTGGCGCCGGCCTGGGTCATGACGGTAAAGGCTTGCTTGTATTCACTGACGGCCGCCAGTTGCTGATCAATCATCGCCACATCGGCGGGTTGCTCGATCATCTTGCGTGCGGTTTGCAGGCCGGTGTCGAGTTGCCCGAGCAATTCGTTGACGGCGCCCGGGCCCTGTTCGCCACGACGCATTTCGTAATCCATGCGGGCGATGCGCAGGTCTTTGGTCAGCCCATTGAGATCGGAAATGAAGCCCAGCTTATCGCCGCGACTCATTACGCCCGTCAGCCCGGTCCAGCCGGTGAAGGTGATCAACAAGGTCAGCAACAGCACGAGTCCAAAGCCGACGCTTAGTTTGCGATTAACGCTGATGTTCCCCAGATTCTCGGCTAGCCATCGGTACATGCTGCAACTCCCCAGGACCACAAATTGGATTTATGGGGTCTGTATCGGCAGGCGGGCGGGATTCTGTAGGAGCTGCCGAAGGCTGCGATCTTTTGATCTTGATCTTCGGCAATCTCACGATCGCCAAGATCAAAAGATCGCAGCCTTCGGCAGCTCCTACACAGGTCGGTGTGAAATCAGGATAGGAGGGCGAGCAGCACAGGTCGGTATGAAATCAGGATAGGAGGGCGAGCAGCACAGGTCGGTATGAAATCAGGATAGGCGGGCGAGCAGCACAGGGTCGGTGTGAAATCAGGCGAGGCGGGCGAGCAGTACCGGTCGGTATGAAATCAGGAGAGGCGGGCGAGCAGCACCGGGAGGTGTGAAATCAGAAGAGGCGGGCGAGCAGTGCGGTGACGGCGGTTTCGACGCGCAGGATGCGTTCGCCCAGTTGCACCGGTTGCAGGCCGGACTTGCCCAGCAGCTCGATCTCGTAAGGAATCCACCCGCCTTCGGGGCCGATGGCCAGGGTCACCGGTTCGTCCAGTCCACGGGGGCAGGGCGGGTAATTGCCGGGATGACCGACCAGGCCGAGGGTGCCTTCGGTGATCGCCGGCAGGCGATCTTCGACGAACGGCTTGAAGCGCTTCTCGATGACAATCTCCGGCAGCACGCTGTCCCGAGCCTGCTCGAGGCCGAGGATTAGTTGCTCGCGAATCGCCTCGGGCTCCAGGAACGGCGTTTGCCAGAAGCTCTTCTCGACGCGGTAGCTGTTCACCAGCACGATCCGTGGCACACCCATGGCCGCGACAGTCTGAAACACCCTGCGCAGCATTTTCGGGCGTGGCAGGGCCAATACCAGGGTCAGCGGCAGCTTGGCCGGTGGTGCTTGGTCGAGGACGACACGCAATTCGGCTTCATCGGCGTCCAGGCGCAGCACTTCGGCCGATCCCATCAGACCGCCGATTCGCCCGACGCGCATGCTGTCACCCACTTCACAGCGGTGAACTTCCTGCATGTGCGTCAACCGGCGATCGCGCAGGATCGCCCGGTCAGCCGCAATGAAGTCGGCCTCTTCGAGGAGTAGCAGGTTCACGGCTGGGTCGCTGGCGGCTGGTCGTTGTGATCGTCAGCCGGCTGGTCGTCCGGGTGCTCGCCACGTTTGCTGATCAGGCCGCCGAACAGCACGCCGATTTCAAACAGCAACCACATCGGCACGGCCAGCAACGTCTGCGAGAAGATGTCCGGCGGCGTCAGGATCATGCCGACCACGAAGCAGCCGATGACCACGTACGGGCGGATCTTCTTCAGGTATTTGACGTCGACCACGCCGATCCACACCAGCAGCACCACGGCTACCGGGATTTCGAACGCCACGCCGAAGGCGAAGAACAGCGTCATGACGAAATCGAGGTAGCTGGTGATGTCGGTCATCATTTCCACGCCGGCCGGGGTGGCGGCGGCGAAGAATTTGAAGATCAGCGGAAAGACCAGGTAATAGGCGAACGCCATGCCGGTGTAGAACAGCACGATGCTGGACATCAGCAATGGCACGGCAATGCGCTTCTCGTGCTTGTACAAACCCGGCGCGATGAAGCCCCAGATCTGATGCAGGATCACGGGAATTGCCAGGAACAGCGAGACCATCATGGTCAGCTTCAGCGGCGTCAGGAACGGTGACGACACGTCGGTGGCAATCATCGTCGCGCCGGCCGGCAGGTAGGCGCGCAGCGGTGTCGAGACGAAGGTGTAGATCTGCTGGGTAAAGGCGAACAACCCGGCGAAGATGATGAAGATCGCCGCTACGCAGCGCAACAGGCGGGTACGCAACTCGGTGAGGTGCGAAACCAGCGGCATGTGCTGGTCGTTTTCAGGAAGATCGCTCATGGGGCTCGCGGCGGCAGTGTTGGGTCATGAGGGGCCGGCGCAACAGGCGCAGCCGCGGGTGTAACAGGTTCAACCGTTGTCTGTGCAGCAACGGGCGCAGGTTCGGCAGGCGCAGCTTCCACCACTGGCGAATGAATCGTCGGCGTTGCCACGGGCTCGACCGGCTGCACCGGTGTGGCTTCCTGCTGGGTCGGCGTGAAGATTTTTCGCGCCTCCTGCTCCAGGGACAGAATGTGCTCGTTGTGCAGTTGCCGACGAATCTCGTCGGCACCGATTTCACGTTCAACTTCCTGTTTGATCGCGTTGAAGCTGCGCTTCAGGCGCCCGACCCACAGGCCGGCGGTGCGCGCAGCACCCGGCAGACGTTCGGGACCCAGCACCAGCAGGGCAACGAGGCCGACGAGCAGCAGTTCAGAGAAGCTGATACCAAACATTAGTCAGTGCTCACACGTCTTTGCGGATCGGCTCTTCGACTTTTTGTGCCTGCACGTCGATGGTGTGCGGCTGGTTCACGGACTGCGTGGTCTGTGGCTGAACAGGCGGAACCGGTTGGGCCGGGGTGACGGTCGGATCAGCCGGTTTTTCGTCATCGTTCATGGCTTTTTTGAAGCCCTTGATCGACTCGCCGACGTCAGTGCCGAGGTTTTTCAGTTTCTTGGTGCCGAACACCAGCACGACAACAACCAGGATGACGATCCAGTGTTTCCAGTCAAAAATGCCCATGTTGCTGCTCCTCTCTAATAATTGTTCAGGCGGACGGGCGCGAGGCTTTCTCGGCGTGTCCGGACAGACCGAAGCGACGGTCCAGTTCATCAAGTACAGCCTGTGGATGCTGCCCCAGTTGGGCGAGCATGACCATGCTGTGGAACCACAAATCGGCGGTTTCGTAGATCACATCGCTGCAGTCACCACTGATGGCGGCGTCCTTGGCGGCAATGATGGTTTCGACCGACTCTTCGCCGACTTTTTCCAGAATCTTGTTCAAGCCCTTGTGGTACAGGCTGGCGACATACGAGCTATCGGCGGCGGCGCCTTTGCGTTCTTCCAGCACCTGGGCCAGACGGGTCAGAGTGTCACTCATGTGTGTGTCCTGCGGAATAGATAGCGTGCGGATCTTTCAGAATTGGGTCGACGGTTGTCCAGTCGCCGTTTTCGAAGACGCGATAGAAGCAGCTCTGGCGGCCGGTATGGCAAGCGATGTCACCGATCTGCTCGACCATCAGGATGATCACGTCGGCGTCACAGTCCAGGCGCATCTCATGCAGGGTCTGCACGTGGCCGGACTCTTCACCCTTGCGCCACAGCTTGCCACGGGAACGCGACCAGTAAATGGCACGGTTCTCGGCAGCGGTCAGCTCCAGCGCTTCGCGGTTCATCCAGGCCATCATCAGGACGCGCCCGGTCTTGTGATCCTGTGCGATCGCCGGCACCAGGCCGTTGGCGTCCCACTTGATCTCGTCCAGCCAGTTTTTCATGTTCCGTCCCGGAGCAGCGGCGAGCATTAAGCTTCGAGCTGCAAGTAAAAAACTATCTGCGTCGTGTGAACGAAGCGCTTGAAGCTTGAAGCTTATCGCTTGCAGCTCAATCCGGCTATCGGCGAACGACCAGATACAAACCGACAGCCATCATGATTCCGGCCGGCCAGTAAGCCAGTTCGTTCAGCGGACCGCCAACGGCCAGTATCGCGCCGCCGGCCAGGTGAGCGGTGCCGAGCAGCCGCAGGAACCAATCATCCCGGCGTCGATGCCACGGTGGCGGCGGATCGTAGGCGTGGGGCTGCGACATGCGCTCGAGCAGGTCGCGCGCCATGTTGGCCAGGTGCGGCAGTTGTTCAAACTGGCTCTGCACGTTGCCAAGCAGGGCTTTGGGGCTGACGCGCTCACGCATCCAGCGTTCGAGGAACGGCTGGGCGGTGTTCCACAAATCAAGGTCCGGGTACAGCTGACGGCCCAGGCCTTCGATGTTCAACAGGGTTTTTTGCAGCAGCACGAGCTGTGGCTGCACTTCCATGTTGAAACGTCGGGCGGTCTGGAACAAGCGCATCAGCACCTGACCGAAGGAAATATCTTTTAACGGTTTTTCGAAGATCGGCTCGCACACGGTGCGGATCGCCGCTTCGAATTCGTTGAGTTTGGTTTCCGCCGGCACCCAGCCCGAATCGATGTGCAGCTGCGCGACGCGACGGTAATCACGCTTGAAGAAGGCGAACAGGTTGCGCGCCAGGTAATCCTGGTCCTCCGGGGTCAGGCTGCCGACGATGCCGCAGTCGATCGCAATGTATTGCGGGCTCCACGGGTTCACGGTGCTGACGAAGATGTTGCCCGGGTGCATGTCGGCGTGGAAGAAGCTGTCGCGGAACACTTGGGTGAAGAAGATTTCCACACCGCGCTCGGCGAGCATTTTCATGTCGGTGCGCTGGTCGGCCAGGGTGGTCAGGTCGGTGACCTGGATCCCGTAGATACGCTCCATCACCAGCACTTTCGGCCGGCACCAGTCCCAGTAGACCTGCGGCACGTACAGCAGCGGCGAGCCTTCGAAGTTGCGCTTCAACTGGCTGGCATTGGCAGCCTCGCGCAGCAGGTCGAGTTCGTCGTAGATGGTTTTTTCGTAGTCCAGGACCACGTCCACCGGGTGCAGCAAGCGTGCGTCGGCCGAGAGTTTTTCGGCGGCGCGGGCGAGGATGAACAGCCACGCCAGGTCCTGCGCGATGATCGGCTTCAGGCCCGGGCGGATCACCTTGACCACCACTTCTTCACCGGTTTTCAGTTGCGCGGCATGCACCTGTGCCACCGACGCGGAGGCCAGGGGCTCGACGTCGAAACGGCTGAAGACTTCACTGATTTTTTTGCCGAGCTGTTCTTCGATCAGCTTGACCGACACTTGTGAGTCGAACGGCGGCACGCGGTCCTGAAGTTTCATCAGCTCATCGGCGATGTCTTCCGGCAGCAGGTCGCGGCGGGTGGAGAGAATCTGCCCGAACTTGATGAAAATCGGCCCCAGGTCCTGCAACGCCAGGCGCAATCGTGCGCCACGGCTCAGGTCCAGCGTCTTGCGCGGGAACCAGCGCCACGGCAAGGCATAACGCAGCGCCAGCAGAAACCACGGCAGCGGCAGGGCGAACAACAGGTCATCGAGGCGGTAGCGAATCACAACGCGCTGGATGCGCAACAAACGGCGGACGGCAAGCAGCTTCATGCGTTATCGCTTGGGTCGAGGGATCGGGAAAGGCGCTCGAAACGCGCCTCGAGACGTTCCAGATCGAGTTTGATCTGGTCCAGTTCACTGAATCGGGCTTCGGCTTCACGCTGACCGACGAGGGTGCGCGATTCTTCGGCCAGGTATTCGCCAAGGTTCTGATTGAGGCTGGCGAACCCTTGCTGATACCAGCGCGCGCGGCTGCGCAGGTGACCGCCGACCAAATGCGTGGCGACAGGCCCCAGCCAGCGGGAGAGTTCGTACTCCCAGTCCAGCTCGAGGTCCTGCAGGATGGCCGCCAGTTCCAGCAGCACGCCGCTGTCGCCGTCGAGTTCGACTTCAGGGCCATGCAGGATCGAGGTCTTGTCCTTGCTCATCGCCAGTTTCAACAGGCTGGAGGCCGGTGCACGCAAGGTGCAGTCGGCGCCGGTTTCCCAGTGGGACGCCAGCATCAGGCCTTCGTCGCTGGGCAGGATGAACACTTGCAGCGCCGGGCTGCGGCAGTCGACGGCAATCACCCTGCCGCGCAAATGCGCCAGCCGCGGCAGCGCCGTGCTGTCGAGACGCAGCACCCGGTTCAGGCCGAGTTCGACGCTGGCAAGCAGGCCGGTCAGCAGCATCAGGGCTTGATGCCGCGGTGCAGGGCAACGATGCCTGCGGTCATGTTGTGGTAAGTCACGCGGTCGAAACCGGCCTCGACCATCATCGACTTCAGGGTTTCCTGATTCGGGTGCATGCGGATCGATTCGGCCAGGTAGCGATAGCTTTCCGAGTCGTTGGTGATCAACTTGCCCATCAGCGGCATGAAGGCGAACGAGTAGGCGTCGTAGGCCTTGGACATCAGCGCGTTGGTGGGCTTGGAGAATTCCAGCACCAGCAGGCGGCCACCTGGCTTGAGGACGCGCAGCATCGAACGCAAGGCGTCTTCTTTATGCGTCACGTTGCGCAAGCCGAAAGCGATGGTCACGCAGTCGAAGTGGTTATCCGGGAACGGCAGCTTTTCCGCATCGGCCTGGACGAAATCGACGTTGCCGGCGACACCCAGGTCCAGCAGGCGGTCACGACCGACCTTGAGCATGGATTCGTTGATGTCGGCCAACACCACCTGGCCGGTCGGGCCTACGAGGTGCGAGAATTTCTTGGTCAGGTCGCCCGTACCGCCGGCGATGTCCAGCACGCGGTTGCCCGTGCGTACGCCCGACAGTTCGATCGCGAAACGCTTCCACAGACGGTGCATGCCGCCCGACAGGAGGTCGTTCATCAAGTCGTACTTGGCGGCTACCGAGTGGAAAACCTCAGCGACTTTTTCCGCTTTTTGGCTTTCCGGAACGTTTTTGAAACCGAAGTGAGTGGTGGGTTCGGCATCGCTGCCTTTGCGCTGATCAGTCATATCGCTGTCACCAGAAGAGAATGCGGGACATTCTAATCCCGGTGGCCTGCTTTGTCTTGGCAAGGCTGAAGGTAAGATAGGCAACCACCGGGACGTTTTGCCGCAGCAGCGGTCAAGATGCTTCAGGAAAGTATCCATAAATCAGGAGTCATTCGATGGCCCGTATTAGTGTTGAACGTGCCCACGGCCTGGGCAAGGAAGCGGCCCGCGAGAAGGCCGACAAGCTGGCGCAGAAACTGTCCGATCAGTATGGCCTGGAGCCGCAGTGGTCCGGCGACACCCTGAACCTCAAGCGCACCGGTGTGAAAGGGGCGGTGCATGTGGGCGAGAATTCGATCAAGGTTGATGTCGAACTGGGTCTGTTGATGTCCGCCATGAGCGGCACGATCAAATCGGAAATTGAAAAGGCCCTTGATAAAGCGTTGGCTTGATCGTTAAAAGATCGCAGCCTTCGGCAGCTCCTACAGGGATTGGTGTACACCTGTAGGAGCTGCCGAAGGCTGCGATCTTTTCCCAAGGGCACCACCGGTATATGTCAGTTGTTAGGGTGCCGTTTCTAATTTTTCTCCCTACTTTGTGCCTGAGCCCGACACTTTCGCGGGCAGTTCCTCAAACCTTCTGCGCGTGAGGTGCACCATGGCCAAAGTTATTTTGAAGAAAAAAATCGACGCATCGACCACTGCTCTGGGCGACGTCAAATCCTATGCCCGCAAGATCTGGCTGGCAGGCCTGGGTGCTTACACCAAGGTCGGACAAGAGGGCAGCGAATACTTTCAAGAGTTGATCAAGGCTGGTCAAACTGTTGAAACTAAAGGCAAAAAGGTAGTTGCCGAGAAACTTGAAGCCGCTAACGCCGAGATCGATGACGCCAAGAGTGAAGTCAGTACTTTCAAAGGCAAGGTCGAAGTTCAACTCGACAAGGTCGAGAAGGCTTTTGACTCGCGTGTCGCAAGTGCCTTGAATCGTATCGGCATTCCGTCTAAACATGACGTTGAGACACTCTCTGCTAAGCTCGATGAGCTGACGGCATTGCTCGAACGCGTCGCGCGTAAATCTTAAGGAGAACGGGATGGCTGGTAAAAAGAACGTCGAAAAAGAAGGCAGCTCGTGGATCGGGAAAGTCGAAGACTACTCCCGCAAAATCTGGCTGGCTGGTTTAGGCGTGTACTCGAAGATCGACACTGACGGCAGCAAGCTCTTCGATACATTGGTTAAAGACGGCGAGAAAGCCGAGAAGCTCACCAAGAGCGCTGTGGGCAAAAAAGTCGATGCCGCCAAGGACTCCGCTTCGTCGGCCAAGTCGCGCATCACTGGCGTGAAGGATCGTGCGCTGGGCAAGTGGGATGAGTTGGAAGGCGCTTTCGACAAGCGCCTGAACAGCGCCATTTCGCGCCTGGGTGTACCGAGCCGCAACGAAGTCAAAGCGTTGCACAGCAAGGTCGATACCCTGACCAAGCAAATCGAGAAACTCACCGGTGCCAAGGTTGCGCCTGTTGCGGCGAAAACCGCGGCGGCCAAACCGGCCACCAAAAGCGCAGTCAAGCCACTGGCAAAAGCTGCCGCTAAACCGGTTGCCAAAACCGCAGCGAAAGTCGCGTCCGCAGCCAAGTCTGTTGCTAAAACTGCCGCAGCAAAACCTGCCGCAGCCAAGGCAGCAGCCAAACCGGTCGCCGCCAAAGCCGCAGCCAAACCGGCTGCCAAAACCGCAGCGGCTAAACCTGCAGTGAAAAGCGCAGCAGCCAAGCCAGCGGCAAAACCTGCCGCAGCGAAGAAGCCTGCGGTGAAAAAACCGGCAGCGCCGAAAGCCGCTGCACCAAAACCAGCAGTGGCTGCCGCGAAACCGGCAACCCCGTCGACTCCGGCCAGCACAACGAACTCTGCTGCCGCGCCGACCCCTGCTGTCACCCCGACTGCCGCGCCAGCTCCATCGACGCCAACCAGTCAGTCCTGATTCCAGGACTCAAAAAAACGCCCGGCCTGCAAAGGTCGGGCGTTTTTGTTTGAGGATCAAAAGATCGCATCCCCTGTAGGAGCTGCCGCAGGCTGCGATCTGTTGATCTTAATGCTCCTCCAGATACTGCATCGCCATCTGCTCGGTCGCCACCTTGATCGGCGGCAACAAGTGCGGCGCTACCAGCATCATGATCTGGTAAACCACCAATCGCACTTCCCCTTCGCGATCCAGAATCCGCTGATAGTCCAGCGAGAACAGCAGCGTCATGGTGATCTGCTCTACCAGTTGCCCCAACGCCTGCGTGTCGCTGACCAATTGCCCCTGAGCCTTCAACCGAGCCAGCAATGAAGCCAATGTGCGCTTTAGCGCATTGAGTAGGTTGCGTATGCCCTTGGCCAGTTTCGGCAGTCGTCCGGCCAGGTTCGACAAGTCCTGGAACAAGAACCGGTAGTGAGCCAGGCGCTCGACGATCAAGTGCAGGAACAGCCAATAATCTTCTGGTGCCAGTTCCACGTCGGAAGGCGGATCGAGCAGTGGCGCCATTTCGCCCTGAAAGCGCTCGAACAGGCCGAGAATCAGCGGTTCCTTGCCGTGGAAGTGGTAGTAGAGGTTGCCCGGGCTGATGCCCATTTCGTTGGCAACTTCCATAGTGGAGACGTTCGGTTCGCCCTTCTGATTGAACAACTGCAGGGCACATTCGAGGATCCGGTCGCGGGTTTTCATCCAGTCTTCTTAGTGGTCGAGTCATGCCACGGCCGGCATCGGCCGTGGTGGTTGGAAAGTCAGCGCACGCGCACGTAAGTCCCGGGGGCCGCCTCCTGCGGCGGGTAATTCTGGTTACCGAGCGTCATCAGGGTTGCCTTTTGCGCACCCGAGCGTTCCTGAATCCAGCTCAGCCATTGGGTCCACCAACTGCCGTCGACCTGCTTGGCATCGTAATACCAGGCCCGTGGGTCACTACTCAGTTTCGCACCCTCGACAAAGTTGGCTTTCGGATTGCTCGGTGGGTTGAGAATGCTCTGCACATGACCGCTGTTGGACAGGACGAAGCGCCGCTCGCCCCCCAGCAGCAATGTCGAGCGGTACACCGCATCCCACGGTGTGATGTGGTCGTTGATGCCTGCCACGCTAAAGCTGTCGACCGTGACCTTCTGCAAATCGATAGGCGTGCCACACACTTCAAGTCCGCCGGGATGGCTCAGCGGGTTGTGCTTGAAGAAGTCCAGCAGGTCGCCGTGGAAGGCTGCCGGCAGGCGCGTGTTGTCGTTGTTCCAGTAGAGGATGTCGAACGCCGGCGGCTCTTTACCCAATAAGTAGTTGTTGACGAAATAGCTCCAGACCAAATCATTGGGGCGCATCCAGGCGAAGATCTTGGCCATGTCGCGCCCGTCCAGCACTCCTTTCTGATAGGAGCGACGCTTGGCCGCTTCCAGGGTTTGTTCATCGGCGAACAGGGTCGCTGGAGAGTCCATCTGACTGTCGAGCAGGCTCACCAGGTACGTCGCGCTGGACACCCGCCGCAGTTGCCGCTTGGCCTGCAAGTGGCCTTGCAGCGCCGCGATGGTCAGCCCGCCGGCACAGGCGCCCATCAGGTTGACCTCACGAGCACCGGTGATCGCCCGGCACACATTCATCGCTTCTTCGACGGCTTCAACGTACGTCGACAGTCCCCATTCACGATGGCGCACATCCGGGTTGCGCCAACTGATCATGAAGGTTTGCAGGCCGTTTTTCAGGGCGAACTGGACGAAGCTGTTGTGCGGGCTCAGGTCGAAAATGTAGTACTTGTTGATCTGTGGCGGCACCACCAGCAGCGGTTTGGAATACTGCTTTTCGCTCATCGGCTTGTACTGGATCAACTCCAGCAATTCATTGCGAAACACCACGGCACCGGTGGTGGTGGCAACCGTTTTGCCGACCTCGAAAGCCTGTTTGGTGACTTGTCGCGGCAGGCCGTCGTTGTGCAGAAAGTCGTCGACCAGATGGCCGAGGCCGCGCACCAGACTGTTGCCACCGGAGTTGAAGATCTCCTTGATCGCCAGCGGATTGAGCAAGCTGTTGGACGGCGAAACTGCGTCATTGAGCAGGGCAAACGCAAAGTGGGCGCGGGCACGATCGTCCGGGCTCATGTTGCTCTCGTCGATCCAGCTTTTGACCTGTTTCTGCCAGCTCAGGTAGGCCTGCAAGCTGCGGCGATAAAAAGGATTGAGGCTCCACGCCGGATCGGCAAAGCGAGTGTCCTGTGGATTGGTCGGGTGCAGGGTTTCACCCAGCAGCACGCGGCCCAATTGACCGCCCAGTTTCAAGGCGTGTCTGGCGCTGTGCACCGGGTTGCGCAAGCCATGGGCGGCCACACTGCGCAGGGTCGAAAACAGGTCCCGCCCCCGCAGGCCGGTAATCGCACTCTGCGCGTTGATGAACGCGGCGGGAGTGGGCAAGAAGTCCCTCGCTGGTTTTTCGCGCATGAATCAACACTCCTTCGTCTTCAGGCCAAATACAAAACACACCGAACCAGAACACCATAGACGCTGTAACGGGTTGTTGCGCGGCGCGGCGTCCTGCCGAGCGATGTAGGGTCGGGTTAACCGCCCAGTGGCGCCGGATGCGGATGCATCACTGCGCGCTGCCGTTCCTCCTCGAGGAATTTCATGATGATCGGTGCGACCGCTTCGGCACGGGTAATCAGGAACAGATGACCATCGTCGATGATGTGCAACTGAGCATTGGGAATTCGCCACGCGAGCAATCGCATGTTGACTAGCGGGATCAGTGGGTCGTCATCGCCGGCCAGCACCAGGGTCGGCTGATTGATCTTGTGCAGCCAGTGAATGCTGGTCCAGCCGAGGCCGGCGAACAGCTGCCAGTAGTAACCGAGCTTGCCCGCCGAGCGCACCTTTGCCGCGTGGCTGGCGGCGAGGGTCGGGTCGCGCCGGAACGCGCCGCCGTAGATCATTGGCGCAATGCGGATCACATGGGACGGCTGGATGTAGCGCCGCGGGCTGGCCATCATCCACAGCACCTTCGGCTTGCCCGGCACCATCACCGCACCGGCCGCCGTGGCCGCCAGCACCAGTTTCTTGCAGCGCTCGGGATAGTCGTAGGCGAACTGCTGGGCGAGGGCGCCGCCCCATGAAACGCCGATCACGTTGACTTGCCCGTAGTCGAGATAGTCGAGCATTCGCGCGGTGAGTTTCGCCAGGCCTGGAAAGCGATACGGCCGATTCGGCGTCGAAGAACCACCGACACCGGGTACGTCAAAAGCGATGACTTCCAGGTCCGGGTCCAATGCCGCGACGAACGGAAACACCAGCTCCAGGTTGGCGCCGATGCCGTTGAAAATCAGCAAGGGCGTCAAGTGAGGCTTGCCGGGGCGTACCGCCGTGCGGAGGGTCTGGCCATCCAGGTCGACGGTACGAAAAATAAACGGTTGCGGCATGCTTCAGGCCCTATGGGTTAATTCATCCCCGATCCCTTGTAGGAGCTGCCGCAGGCTGCGATCTTTTGATCTTGTTTTTAAAAGCAAAATCAAAAGATCGCAGCCTTCGGCAGCTCCTACAAGGTGGGGTGTCAGTTACCGCTCATGTACGTAGGTGCCGGGTGCTGCTTCACCGGCGGTGTAGGTTTTGTTGCCCAGGCTGGTCGGGGATTTCTTCAGCTTGCCCGAACGCTCGGCCTGCCATGCCTGCCAGTGCAGCCACCAGGTATCGGTGTGTTTGGTGGCGTTTTCCTGCCAGTCCTCGGCCTTGACCGGCATTTCGCTGCTGGTCATGTAGCGTGACTTCGGGTTGCCCGGCGGGTTCAGAATGCTCTGGATATGCCCGCTGCTAGACAGCACGAATTCGACCTTGCCGCCGAACAGCTGCGCCGACTTGTAGCAGGACTTCCACGGTGTGATGTGGTCGGTGGTCCCGGCCAGGGAAAAGATGTCGGCCGTGACCTGTTTCAAGTCGATCGGCGTGCCGCACACTTCCAGTGCATTGGGGCGAATCAGTGGATTACTTTTGAACATCTCGATCAGGTCGCCGTGGAAAGCGGCGGGCAATCGGGTGGTGTCGTTGTTCCAGAACAGAATGTCGAACACTGGCGGCTCATTGCCCAACAGGTAGTTGTTGACCCAGTAGTTCCAGATCAGATCGTTGGGGCGCATCCAGGCGAAGACCTTCGCCATGTCGCGGCCTTCCAGTACACCTGCCTGATAGGATTGACGCTTGGCCGCTTCGAGGGTTTGCTCGTCGACGAACAGTGCCACGTCGCTCTCCAGTGTCGTGTCCAGCACGCTCACCAACAGGGTCAGGGCGTTGACCTTCTTTTCGCCGATCGCGGCGTAGTGGCCCAGCAGCGCGGTGCAGGTGATGCCTCCGGAGCATGCACCGAGCATGTTGATGTCTTTGCTGCCGGTGATCGCGGTGACCACGTCGACCGCTTCCTTGAGCGCTTCGATGTAGGTCGACAGGCCCCACTCGCGCTGTTCCTTGGTCGGGTTACGCCAGCTGACGATGAAGGTCTGGACATGATTGCGCAGGCAGAAGCGCGCCAGGCTCTTGTCCGGGCTCAGGTCGAAGACATAGAACTTGTTGATCTGCGGCGGCACCACCAGCAGTGGGCGCTCATGCACTTGTTCGGTGGTTGGCCGGTACTGGATCAGTTCCAGCACATCGTTGCGAAACACCACGGCGCCTTCGGTCACGCCCAGGCTCTTGCCGACTTCAAACGCACCCATGTTGACCTGGCTCGGCATGCCGCCGTTGTGCACCAGATCCTTGGCCAGATGCGAAAGGCCGTCGAGCAGGCTTTTGCCGCCGGTTTCGAAGAAGCGTTTGACTGCCGCCGGGTTGGCCGCACTGTTGGTCGGGGCCATGGCTTCGGTCATCAGGTTGATTACGAAGTGCCCGCGACTGACGTCTTTGGGGGGGAGATTGCTGTCGTCGATCCAGTCGTGGAGCTCCTTGCGCCACGCCAGGTAAGTTTGCAGATAACGTTTATAGAGCGGGTTCTGGCTCCAGGCTGGATCGGCGAAGCGACGGTCATCGCTCGTGGGTTGCAGCTCGGATTTGCCAAACAACACGTTCTTCAGTTCAAGGCCGAAATGGGCGACATGCCTGGCACTGTGAATCGGTTGTTTGATCGCTTGCCTGAGCACCATGCGAGCAGAAGCCAGTAGATCCTTTCCACGCAGCCCAACGACAGGATTCAGCCCCAAGGTATTTTCCGAGGCTTGATACTTCAAGTCATCGTTATTCTTGTTACTCATCTACGACGCTCCATTGTCCTGAGACGAATACCTGAGTCCAACTGTGCAGTCACACAGCCAAAGCCAGGTACTACTACTCGGGTGACCGTTAATACTGCATCGCTGCTTTTTTATCGCAGAGAGCACTGCAGGGAACTTGCCAGTTCCATTGGTTACCCGAGTTTAATTTTTTTCGCAAGCGGGCCATTCGACGACCCTGAGGCGGAGCATTCAAACAGATGGAATTAGAAAATGCCCTCTAATGAGCAAGAGGCCTGACTTAGAGCATCAGTTTGACGATGGACTGGTTCGGGTCGCGGGTTTTTCCGGCGGCTTTGAGTTCGGCAAGATAATCGTTCCACAGATCCTCCTGGCGGACTCCCAGCTGGTACAGATATTCCCAGGTGAACAGGCCGCTGTCATGGCCGTCGTCGAAGGTCAACTTCAGTGCGTACTGACCGGCCGGTTCTACCTGGGTCAGGCCTACGCCGATCTTGCCAAATTGCAGGATAGGTTTGCCGTGGCCCTGGACCTCGGCGGAAGGAGAGTGCACGCGCAGGAACTCGGCGGGCAGGTGATGTTCCTCGCCCGAGGCGTATTTCAGCGACAGGGTTTTCGAGGCTTTGTGCAGTTTGATGTCGGTGGGCAACTGAGTCATGAAAGGTCGTCCGTCTGGGTGGAGCACCCTGTAGGAGCTGCCGCAGGCTGCGATCTTTTAATGGCAAGATCAAAAGATCGCAGCCTGCGGCAGCTCCTACAGGGGAACAGGAGACCTACAGGATATAACGGGACA
Source organism: Pseudomonas sp. LBUM1644 (assembly GCF_059716195.1). Taxonomy (NCBI): domain Bacteria; kingdom Pseudomonadati; phylum Pseudomonadota; class Gammaproteobacteria; order Pseudomonadales; family Pseudomonadaceae; genus Pseudomonas; species Pseudomonas sp. LBUM1644. The sequence continues at coordinate 385,318 of NZ_CP166812.1, forward strand.
GGTCTTCGTTCTGCGCCAATTCGCCGAGGTGGCTGTTGACGTAATCGGCGTCGATCAAAATCACTTTACCGTCATGCGCGCTGGCCAGGTCGCCGGCGCTGAACGACACCTCTTCAAGCAGGCGCTCGAGCAAGGTGTGCAGGCGACGGGCACCGATGTTCTCGGTTTTCTCGTTGACCTGCCAGGCGATCTCGGCGATGCGCTTGATGCCGTCCGGCTGGAACTCGATGGCCAGGCCTTCGGTTTTCAGCAGCGCGCAATATTGCTCGGTGAGCGATGCGTGCGGCTCGCTGAGGATGCGCTCGAAGTCATCAGGCGTCAGCGCCTTGAGCTCGACACGAATCGGCAGGCGACCTTGCAGTTCAGGCACCAGGTCGCTCGGTTTGCTCAAGTGGAACGCACCCGAGGCAATGAACAGGATGTGATCGGTCTTGACCATGCCCAGTTTGGTGTTGACGGTGCAGCCTTCGATCAGCGGCAGCAAGTCGCGCTGTACGCCTTCACGGGATACATCGACGCCGCCGGAATTGCCGCGCTTGGCAACTTTGTCGATTTCGTCGATGAACACGATGCCGTGCTGCTCGACCGCTTCCAGGGCCTTGGCCTTCAACTCTTCGTCGTTGACCAGGCGGCCGGCTTCTTCGTCACGCACCAGTTTCAGCGCTTCCTTGACCTTGAGCTTGCGGCTCTTGCGTTTGCCCTTGCTCATATTGGCGAACAGGCTCTGCAACTGGTTGGTCATTTCTTCCATGCCCGGTGGCGCGGAGATATCGACGCCGGCCGTTTCAGCGACTTCGATTTCAATCTCCTTGTCATCCAGCTGACCTTCGCGCAGGCGCTTGCGGAACAGCTGGCGGGTGTTGGAGTCGGCCGACGGTGCGGCGTCTTCGTTACTGAAACCCATGCGTGCCGGAGGCAGCAATGCGTCGAGGATGCGCTCTTCAGCGGCGTCTTCGGCACGGTGACGAACCTTGGTCATCTCCTGTTCGCGCAGCAGCTTGATCGCCGCATCAGCCAGGTCGCGGATGATCGACTCGACGTCACGGCCGACGTAGCCGACTTCAGTGAACTTGGTCGCTTCGACCTTGATGAACGGTGCGTTGGCGAGTTTGGCCAGGCGACGGGCGATCTCGGTTTTACCGACACCGGTCGGACCGATCATCAGGATGTTCTTGGGGGTTACTTCAACGCGCAGCTCTTCGGGCAGCTGCATCCGGCGCCAGCGGTTACGCAACGCGATGGCGACGGCGCGCTTGGCATCGTCCTGGCCGATGATATGGCGATTGAGTTCGTGGACGATTTCACGGGGAGTCATGGACATAGTAATTGGTGGTCCTCAAGCAAAAGTGAGCCGTGGCGCAAAGGCCGGAACAGGCTTACTCGGCGAGGTCCTGCTCCTCAATGGTGAAGGTGTGGTTGGTGAATACACAGATGTCGCCGGCGATGCCGAGGGCGGTTTCGACGATTTCGCGGGCCGACAGATCGGTCTTCTTCAGCAGCGCGCTGGCAGCGGCCTGGGCGTAACCGCCACCGGAACCCATGGCGATCAAGCCTTCTTCGGGTTCGACCACGTCGCCGTTGCCGGTGATGATCAGGGAGGCGTCTTTGTTGGCGACCGCGAGCATGGCTTCGAGGCGGCTGAGGGAGCGGTCGGTGCGCCATTCTTTGGCGAGTTCGACGGCGGCGCGAACCAGGTGCCCCTGATGCTTCTCAAGCTGGCCTTCGAAACGTTCGAAGAGGGTAAAGGCGTCAGCGGTGGCCCCGGCAAAACCGGCGATGACCTGGCCGTGGTACAGGCGACGAACTTTCTTCGCGTTGCCTTTCATCACGGTATTGCCCAGAGAAACCTGGCCGTCGCCGCCCATGACGACTTTGCCGTGGCGGCGAACTGAAACGATGGTGGTCAAGGGAGAGTCTCCACGCAGCGGGGCGAAAATGCCTTATGCCAACTCATATGGGGGTGGTGGAGCATTTTTCAACTGTAGGACGCGGTGGGGGACGAGCGGTGTTTTTGCAAGCGGGGGTATCTGTTCTGACGCCTTCGCGGGCAAGCCTCGCTCCTAGGGGTCATGCATCGTTCACAAATACGGTGAACGGTGCATTTTACGGCGTTCACAATATCGCGAACGATGCATTACCTGTAGGAGCGAGGCTTGCCCGCGAAGAACGTTAACGCGGTACCGCTGACGAAATCAGCGGTTTTGGCGTTGTTGTAACAACAGGTTGCTAAAGCCGGCGCCGGACAGTTGTTTCTGCGCCGTGGTCAGTTGTTCGCGATTGCTGAACGGCCCGACCAGCACCCGATACCAGGTTTCGTCCTTCACGGTGCCGGACTCGACCGCCACTGCCTGACCCAGCAAAATGATCTGTGCCCGGACCTTGTCCGCGTCAGCTTCCTTGCGGAACGACCCGGCCTGCAGGAAGAACCTGGTCACCGGCGCCGCTTTGGACACTGGCGGTGGCGGTGGCGGGGTGATCCCGGCCAAGGCTGCCTGAGCGCGGGCAGTGTCGATCTTCGCTGCTTCCGCAGGTGTCACCGGCGTCGTTGGAACGGCCGGAACTTGTGGCGTCGGCAGGGTTTTCTCCGGCACGGCATCCGGCGGCACAATCACTTCCGATTCCGGCAGCAGGGTGTAGAAGTCGTACTTCGGCTTCACCGGCTGCGTCGGGCTCGGCGGGGTCTTGTTGGCCTCGGCGATCTTGGTGGCTTTTTGCTGCTCGATCTTCTCGCGCTTGACGCTTTCGCTGCCCTTGCCCGGTTCCAGCTTCATCAGGAACACGATGAACGCACCGACCGTCAGGCCGATGGCCATCCACAGCCAGCCCGGGATCGGTTGCTTTGCAGGAGCTTGGTAACGGCTGGCGCCACGCTTGGGTGCAGGTTTTTTCTTGGCAGCCAACTTACATACGCTCCAGAGTTTCCAGACCCAAGAGTTCCAGGCCTTGCTTGAGGGTGCGGCCGGTCAGTGCGGCGAGGCGCAGGCGGCTCTGCATTTGCGCCGGGGTGTCGGCGCTGAGGATCGGGCAGTTCTCGTAGAAGCTGGAGAACAGGCCGGCCACATCGTACAGGTAGGTGCAAAGGATGTGCGGCGTTCCTTTGTCGCAAACGTTGTTCAGCACTTCACCGAATTGCGCCAGTTTGGCCGCCAGTTCGTGTTCGTGCGCCGCTTCGAGGACGATCTGGCCTTCGACTTCGCTGAAGTCCTTGCCGAGTTTGCGGAACACACCGGCCACGCGGGTGTAGGCATACAGCAGGTACGGCGCAGTGTTGCCTTCGAAATTCAGCATCAGGTCGAAGTTGAAGCTGTAGTCGCTGGTGCGGTGCTTGGACAGGTCGGCGTATTTAACCGCGCCAATGCCCACGACCTTGGCGATGTTGCGCAGCTCGGCTTCGGCCAGCTCCGGGTTCTTGTCCTTCACCAGGGTGTAGGCGCGTTCCTGGGCTTCGGTCAGCAGGTCGATCAACTTCACGGTGCCGCCATCACGGGTCTTGAACGGGCGGCCATCGGCGCCGTTCATGGTGCCGAAGCCCATGTGTTCCATTTCCATCGGATGGGTCACGAAACCGGCCAGGCGCGCGACCTGGAACACTTGCTGGAAGTGCAGCGCCTGGCGCTGGTCAACGAAATACAGGGCGCGATCAGCCTTGAGCTTGCCACTGCGATACCGCACGGCCGCCAGATCGGTGGTGGCGTAGAGGTAGCCGCCGTCAGCCTTGACGATGATCACCGGCAGCGGGTCGCCGTCGGCATTCTTGAACTCGTCGAGGAACACGCATTGCGCGCCGTTGCTTTCGACCAGCAAACCGGCGGCCTTGAGGTCGTTGACCACGTTGATCAGGTCGTCGTTGTAGGCACTTTCACCCATCACGTCGGCCATGGTCAGTTTGACGTTCAGCAGTTCGTAGATTTTCTGGCAGTGCGACAGCGAGATGTCTTTGAATTTGGTCCACAGCGCCAGGCAATCGGCGTCGCCGGCCTGCAGCTTGACCACCAGACCGCGGGCGCGATCGGCGAACTCTTCGGATTCGTCGAAGCGTTGCTTCGCCGCACGGTAGAAGTTTTCCAGATCCGACAGCTCGTCGCTGGTGATCGGGTTTTCCTGGAGGTAAGCCATCAGCATGCCGAATTGGGTGCCCCAGTCACCAACGTGGTTCTGACGGATCACTTCGTCGCCGAGGAATTCCAGAACGCGGGCCACGCCGTCGCCGATGATGGTCGAGCGCAAGTGGCCGACGTGCATCTCTTTGGCCAGGTTCGGCGCCGAGAGGTCGACGACCGTGCGCTGCACCGGGCCGGCCTTGCGCACGCCGATGTGCTCATCGGCCAGGGCGGCGTCCAGGCGCGAGGCCAGCGCCTGGGTGTTCTGGAAGAAGTTCAGGAAACCAGGGCCGGCGATTTCGGTCTTGGTGACGTTCTCGTCAACCGGCAGCGCGGCGATGATTTTCTCGGCCAGGTCGCGCGGCTTCATGCCCGCAGGCTTGGCCAGCATCATGGCGATGTTGCTGGCGAAGTCGCCGTTCTTCTTGTCACGGGAGTTTTCCACCTGGATCGCCGGCGACAGGCCTTCAGGCAACACACCTTCGTTGACGAGTTGGGTGATGGCTTGTTGGATCAGCTGGCGAATGGTGTCTTTCATGGTGTTCTCTTTCGACCGCAAGCGCGGCGGCGCTTCGATGCGCTAGTGGAAAAACTGGGCATTATCCGTTGCGAAGGCGGGCTTGCCAACTATAGCGGGCAGGTTATGGATATGTGGTGACAAAAGCGGCAAAGATCGCAGCCTGCGGCAGCTCCTACATTGATCGTATTCCCCTGTAGGAGCTGCCGCAGGCTGCGATCTTTTGATCTTGATCTTTAATACAAATCCACAGGATCGACATCGAGAGACCAACGCACCGCCCGCCCACTCGGCATCTGCTCCAAAACCAGCAACCAACTGCTCAACAACCGATGCAACGGCGCCCGGGCCGTAGCCTGCAACAACAGCTGCGCCCGATAACGCCCGGCCCGACGTTCCATCGGCGCCGGCACCGGCCCCAGCAACTCGATCCCGCTTAAGTTCTGCTCCGCCAGCAAACGCTCGGCCTCACTGCACGCCTCATCGAGAAAACCTTCAGCCTGCCCGGGTTTGTGCGCTTCGGCGCGCAGCAGCGCCAGATGCGCGAACGGTGGCAGGCCGGCAGTGCGGCGTTCGCTCAACGCCTGCTCGGCGAAGGCGAAATAACCTTGTTCCGTCAGTTGCACCAGCAGCGGATGGTCGGCCAGGTGTGTCTGGATAATCACTTTGCCTGGTTCTTCGGCGCGTCCGGCGCGTCCGGCCACCTGCACAATCAGCTGCGCCATGCGCTCGCTGGCGCGAAAGTCACCCGAGAACAGCCCGCCGTCGGCATCGAGAATCGACACCAGCGTCACCCGTGGAAAGTGATGCCCTTTGGCGAGCATTTGCGTGCCCACCAGAATGCACGGCTGGCCCTTTTGAATAGTCGCGAACAGCTGATTCATCGCGTCCTTGCGCGAGGTGCTGTCACGGTCGACCCGCAGCACCGGGACGTCCGGGAACAGGATCGCCAATCGCTCTTCGGCGCGCTCGGTGCCCGCGCCGACGGGTCGCAAATCGACCTTGCCGCACTTTGGGCAATGCCGTGGCACGCGTTCGACATAGCCGCAGTGGTGGCAGCGCAGTTCGCCGGAGCGCTGGTGCACGGTCATCCGTGCATCGCAGCGCTGGCACTCGGACATCCAGCCACAGTCGTGGCACAACAGCGTCGGGGCGAAACCGCGGCGATTGAGAAAAACCAGTACTTGCTGGCCGGCCGCCAGCGTCTGACCGATGGCTTGCTGCATCGGCCCGGAAATGCCGCTGTCCAGCGGACGGCTTTTCACGTCCAGACGCAGGAAGCGTGGCTGCTTCGCGCCACCAGCGCGCTCATTCAGTCGCAGGAGGCCGTAGCGGCCGGTGTAGGCGTTATGCAGGCTTTCCAGCGAAGGCGTGGCGGAACCGAGCACGATCGGGATGTTCTCCTGTCGGGCGCGGACCAATGCCAGGTCGCGGGCGTGATACCGCAAGCCTTCCTGCTGCTTATAGGAGCCATCGTGCTCTTCGTCGATGATGATCAGGCCGGGATTTTTCATTGGCGTGAACAGCGCCGAACGGGTACCGATAATAATGTCGGCATCGCCGTCACGGGCGGCGAGCCAGGCTTCCAGGCGTTCGCGATCATTGACCGCCGAATGAATCAGCGCGATCCGTGCATTGAAGCGCTGCTCGAAGCGCGCCAGGGTCTGCGGGCCGAGGTTGATTTCCGGGATCAGCACCAGTGCTTGCTTGCCGGATTCAAGGGTTTCGCGAATCAGCTGCAAATAGACTTCGGTCTTGCCGCTGCCGGTGACACCGGCGAGCAGGAACGCGTGATAACTGTCGAACCCGGCGCGAATCGCTTCATAGGCTGCGCGCTGTTCGGGGTTGAGCGGCAACTCCGGCTGGGCCAGCCAATGTTCGTGACGTGCGCCGGGAGCGTGCTTGCGGATTTCCACCTGCACCAGATCCTTGGCCAGCAACAGATCGAGGCTGTCCTTGCTCAGCATCAGTTTGCTCAGCAACTGATGGGCGACGCCGTGGGGATGCTGGGCCAGGGTCGCCAGCGCTTCACGCTGGCGCGGGGCGCGGGCGATGCGCGGGTCATCAAGGCTGGCGCCGGGGGCGGCGGACCAGAAACGTTCCTGGCGCGCTTCGGCCAGTTCACCCTGGCGCAGCAACACCGGCAGCGCCCAGCTCAACGTGTCGCCAAGGCTGTGCTGATAATACTGAGAGGTCCACAGGCACAGCTTGAACAGCGCGGGCGGCAGCGGTGGCGTTGCATCGAGCAGAGCGATGGCCGGTTTGAGCTTTTCTATCGGCACTTCGCTGGTGTCGGTGACTTCGACCAGAATCCCGATCATCTCCCGTCGCCCGAACGGCACTCGCAAGCGCATGCCCGGTTGCAACTGGGCGCGCAGGACTCCGGCCGGGGCACGGTAATCGAACAGGCGGCGCAGCGGCGAAGGGAGGGCGAGGCGCAAAATGGCGTCGGGCACGCGGGGGGATCTCGGTCAGCGAATAATAGAAGGCATGTCCTGTGGGAGCGAGCCTGCTCGCGAATGCGGTGTGTCAGTCAGCATTTATGCCGCTGATATACCGCATTCGCGAGCAGGCTCGCTCCCACAGGGGGGATGTGCTTTGGACCGGGAGCCTAGCAGACGGTCGGTAGAAGCGACAGCTTGCGTGATTGGCATTGTCTGGTAGAATCCGCGGCCTAATTACGTGCGGTATTCAACAATAGTGTTGAGTGGCGGCACGCTAGCCTGAGGAATACACCATGAAAGCCGATATCCATCCAGCATACGAAACCATCGAAGTAACTTGCAGCTGCGGCAACAAGTTCGAAACTCGTTCGAACCTGTGCAAGCCACTGGGTACTGACGTATGCAACGAGTGCCACCCGTTCTACACCGGTAAGCAGAAGACTCTGGATACTGGCGGCCGTGTACAGCGCTTCGCAGACCGTTTTGGCGCTTTCGGCAAGAAAGCTCCTGCTGCTGCAGAGTAAGGCTGAAAAGCCCGATGGGCTTTTCCAGGCTGATAAAAAAGGCGTCCCTGGTGGGCGCCTTTTTTGTGTCCGCGATTTGGCTTTCCGGCGCCCAGGCCTTCTGTCCGGCTCCGAGCGGGCTGGCGTCGGTCACGGTGTTGCGGGTGGTGGATGGCGACACGTTGCGCCTGACCGATGGCCGCAGTGTGCGCATGATCGGTTTGAATACGCCGGAACTGGGCAAGCAGGGGCGTTCCGACGAGCCCTTTGCGGTGGTCGCGCGCAAACGCCTGGAAGCGCTGGTGGCCTCGAGCGACGGGCGGGTCGGTTTACTGCCGGGTAAAGAGGGCAGAGATCGCTACGGCCGCACGCTGGCCCATGTCTACGGCGCCGATGGAGCCAATCTCGAAGCGCAGATGCTTGCTGAAGGCCTGGGGTTTCAAGTGGCGGTCGCGCCGAATGTCGATTTGGTCAGTTGCCAGCAAACCGCTGAGCGCAGCGCCCGCCAGGCCGGGCTCGGGGTTTGGCGGCAATCACCTGTACTGAAAGCGGAGCAGATCAGCGCGTCCGGTTTTGCCGTGCTCAGTGGTCGTGTGAGCAAGATCCAGCGCAATCGCGGCGGGGTTTGGATCGAATTGCAGGATTCGGTTGTATTGCGCGTTGCCCCCAATGTATTGGGGCGGTTCGATGGCGCGTCGCTTGAGCAGCTGAAGGGCAAGCGGATCGAGGCGCGCGGCTGGGTGCTGGATCGATCACGTCGCGGTGGACTTAAAGAAGGGCAGGCGCGCTGGCTGTTACCGTTGACCGACCCGGCAATGCTTCAAGCGGCGCCCTGATAAAAAATTGTAGACATTTTTTCTGTCAATTGTGAACAGTCTATCCCTTGTGTTCCGTGGCTCTTGGGCCAAAGTCTTAGGGCAGGGCGCTTGACAGGGGTGACCGGTCAGTCTTGTGGGGATTTTGCGAGGCGCGTATCCTCGCTGACCAGTCTGTCCAACAGTAAAAAGCGGAATGCCCCCATGTCTGATCTGAAAACTGCCGCTCTCGAATATCACGCCCATCCTCGTCCAGGTAAGCTGAGTGTCGAGCTCACCAAGGCCACCGCTACCGCCCGCGACCTGTCGCTGGCCTACAGCCCCGGCGTAGCCGAACCAGTACGCGAAATCGCCCGCGATCCTGAATTGGCCTACAAATACACCGGCAAAGGCAACCTGGTTGCAGTCATTTCCGATGGCACCGCGATTCTCGGCCTGGGTAACCTCGGCCCACTGGCTTCCAAACCTGTGATGGAAGGTAAAGGCGTGCTGTTCAAGCGCTTCGCCGGCATCGACGTGTTCGACATCGAAGTCGACTCCGAAAGCCCGCAAGCCTTCATCGACACCGTCAAGCGTATCTCCATCACCTTCGGTGGCATCAACCTGGAAGACATCAAGGCCCCTGAGTGCTTTGAGATCGAACGCGCCCTGATCGAGCAGTGCGACATTCCGGTGTTCCACGATGACCAGCACGGCACCGCAATCGTTACCGCGGCCGGCATGATCAACGCCCTGGAAATCGCTGGCAAAACCCTCGCTGACGCCAAGATCGTCTGCCTGGGCGCCGGTGCGGCCGCCATCTCCTGCATGAAATTGCTGGTGAGCATGGGCGCTAACATCGAAAACATCTTCATGGTTGACCGTACTGGCGTGATCCACTCCGGCCGCGACGACCTGAACCAGTACAAGGCTGTCTTCGCTCACGCGACCGACAAGCGCACCCTGGCTGACGCCCTGACCGGTGCTGACGTGTTCGTGGGCCTGTCCGGCCCGAACCTGCTCAGCCCTGAAGGCTTGAAATCCATGGCGGCCAACCCGATCGTGTTCGCGTGCTCGAACCCGGATCCGGAAATCTCCCCGGAACTGGCGCACGCTACCCGTGATGACGTGATCATGGCCACCGGCCGTTCGGACTACCCGAACCAGGTCAACAACGTACTGGGCTTCCCGTTCATCTTCCGCGGTGCCCTGGACGTTCGCGCCAAGCGCATCAACGAAGAAATGAAAGTGGCTGCGGCCAACGCCCTGCGTGAACTGGCCAAACTGCCAGTGCCGCAGGAAGTGTGCGACGCCTACGGCGGCATCAAGCTGGAATTCGGTCGTGAGTACATCATTCCGAAACCAATGGATGCACGACTGATCACCGTGATCTCCGATGCCGTGGCTAAAGCCGCCATCGAGACCGGCGTAGCGACCCTGCCGTATCCGAAGAACTACCCGCTGAAAAGCGTGGATGATGTGTTCAACGGCTAAGTAGCCGTTTTATGAAAAACCCGGCCATGGCCGGGTTTTTTATTGGGCCAAGATCAAAAGATCGCAGCCTTCGGCAGCTCCTACAGGGGTACGCATTCCAACTGTAGGAGCTGCCGCAGGCTGCGATCTTTTGATCTTGGCCCTGCAACAAAAAGCCCCGCGCTTCTTGCGAAGGCGGGGCTTTGGCGTTGCGCCATGCGATCAGAACAAATCGATCGGCGCCGCCTCATCCGCCGGCAGCGGGCTGCCCGGCGCATTGCCGTTACCTATCTCGTTGACCGACGGCGGCGTATCTTCGGCCTTGAACAGCTCGAAGTAGGCGCCTGGCGTGCCCGGGCTGGCTGCACGGCCGCTGACCGGGTCGACGCGCAGGCTGAGAATGCCTTCTGGCTCAGGCTGCGTATGGGGCGGCAAGCCTTTAAGTGCAGCACCCATGTAGTTCATCCAGATCGGCAGGGCGACGGTGCCGCCAAACTCGCGTTTGCCAAGACTTTCCGGCTGGTCGAAACCGGTCCAGACGGTGGTCACGTAATCGGCGTTGTAGCCGGAGAACCACGCGTCCTTCGATTCGTTAGTCGTACCGGTCTTGCCGGCAATGTCCGGGCGGCCCAGGGCCAGGGCGCGGCGGCCGGTGCCGAGTTTGATGACGTCCTCAAGCATGCTGTTGAGGATGTAGGTGGTGCGGCCATCGATGATGCGTTCAGCCACCGCCGGCGCTTGCGGCGCTGGCTGGGCGTTCAGCGTTTCGCCCGGTGTTGCATTGACCGTGAAGGTAGTGGCCGCCGGAGCCGCAATACCGCTGCTGGCTACATCACCTTTGGGCACGCTCGGCGGGTTGGCGACGAACAGCGTGTCGCCATTGCGGCTTTCGATTTTGTCGATGATGTAAGGGCTGATCTTGTAACCGCCGTTGGCGAAGGTGCTCCAGCCGGTGGCGATTTCCATTGGCGTCAGGGTCGCGGTGCCCAGGGCCAGCGACAGGTTGCGCGGCAGGTCCTGCTTGTTGAAACCGAACTTGCTGATGTAGTCGATGGTGCGATCAACGCCCAATGCCTGGACCAACCGGATCGAGACCAGGTTGCGCGACTTGTATAACCCTTCACGCAGGCGGATCGGGCCGAGGAAGGTATTGGTGTCGTTCTTCGGGCGCCAGACCTTGTCCAGATACTCGTCGACAAACACGATCGGAGCATCGTTCACCAGGCTGGCGGCGGTATAGCCGTTATCCAGCGCGGCACTGTAGACGAATGGTTTGAAACTGGAGCCTGGCTGACGCTTGGCCTGCATGGCACGGTTGTAGTTGCTTTGCTCAAAAGCAAAACCACCCACCAATGAGCGGATCGCGCCGTTCTGCGGGTCGAGGGAAACCAGTGCGCCCTGGGCCTGCGGAATCTGGCTGAATTTCAGCGAGTTGTCCGGCTGACGCTGCACACGAATCAGATCGCCGACTTGGGCCACATCCGACGGCTGCTTCGGATTGGCGCCCATGCTGTTGGTGTTCAGGAATGGACGTGCCCATTTCATGCTGTCCCAGCCAACGTGTTCATCACCGGTGCGGGTCATCACTTGCAGGCCGCTCTTGTCGACCTGGGTGACGATGGCCGGTTCCAGGCTGCTGATCGTGCGTTGTTTGGTCAGCTCGGTGGTCCAGGCTTCGCGAGTCTTGCCCGGCAGGCGCGACTCGGGACCACGGTAACCATGGCGCTGATCGTAGGTCATCAAGCCTTCGTGGACTGCCGAGTTGGCCATCTCCTGCAGATTGCTCGGCACGGTGGTGGTCACACGGAAGCCTTCGGTGTACGCATCGCTGCCATAACGACCGACCATTTCGGCTCGGGCCATTTCGGCGATGTACGGCGCGTTCACTTCAGGGGTCGGCACGTGGTAGCTGGCGTTCAGCGGCTCGTTGATGGCAGTGGTGTAGTCGGCTTCAGTGATCTTGCCGAGCTTGTACATGCGGCCAAGGATCCAGTCGCGACGCTCCTTGCTGCGGGCCGGATTGGCCAGCGGGTTGAAGCGGGACGGGGCTTTTGGCAGGCCGGCGATCATCGCCATCTGCGCCAGGCTGACGTCACGAATCGACTTGCCGTAATAGACCTGGGCGGCCGCCTCGATACCGTAGGCGCGGTTACCCAGGTAGATCTTGTTGACGTACAGCTCGAGGATCTCGTCCTTGGTCAGCTGCCGTTCGATCTGCAGGGCCAGGAGGATTTCGGTGGTTTTGCGCGAGAAGCTGCGTTCGCTGGTCAGGAAAAAGTTCTTCGCGACCTGCATGGTGATGGTGCTGCCGCCGGACTGGATGTGTCCGCTTTTCACCAATTGGGTCGCGGCGCGCATCAGGCTGCTGGGATCGACGCCATAGTGGTTGGCAAAGTTGTCGTCTTCAGCACTTAGTAACGCATTAATGAAATTGGGGGGAATGTCGGCGAACCGGATGGGTGTACGGCGCATTTCGCCAAATTCTGCGATCAACTTGTTATCGCTGCTGTATACCCGTAGAGGAATCTGCAACTGAATACTTCTCAGCGCCTCCACTGACGGCAATCCAGGGCTAAGGTAAAGATACGCGCCGCTCAGACCGAGGAGCAGTCCGCAGAAAACGGCGACGATGGACCAACCGAAAAATTTCAGCAGACGAATCAAGGCTTTTGGATATCCAGGGCAAAGAATGAATGAGGCATCAGGGTTCAGGTTTAAAGGAGAACGACCCGCGCCTGAAGTAAAAACCGGAAAAAAACGCTGGGCATTATAAGCATTTTTCCGCCGGGAGCGTCATTTGCGCTGCTGTCAAGACGGGTGGATTGAACGCAATGGACATTACAGAGTCCGTAACTCACGGATAGTCATAGGGAATTGGTAGTGCTAGGACTCTTCAATAAAAAGGCCAATACGCTTCTGGGAATCGACATCAGCTCCACCTCGGTGAAGCTTCTGGAGTTAAGCCGTCAGGGCGGCCGGTACAGGGTCGAGGCCTACGCGGTTGAGCCTCTGCCCGCCAGCGCTGTGATTGAGAAAAACATTGCCGAGCTCGAAGGCGTGGGCCAGGCACTCGCGCGCGTGCTGCTCAAGGCCCGGACCAGCCTCAGGAACGTCGCCGTGGCCGTCGCCGGTTCGGCGGTGATCACCAAGACCATCGAGATGGATGCCGGTCTTTCCGACGAAGAGATGGAAAACCAGCTGAAGATCGAGGCCGATCAATACATCCCCTATCCATTGGACGAAGTCGCCATCGATTTCGAGGTCCAGGGCGCATCGGCGCGCAACCCCGAGCGCGTCAATGTGCTGTTGGCAGCCTGTCGCAAAGAAAACGTCGAAGTCCGTGAAGCTGCCCTGGCACTCGCCGGCCTGACGGCGCGTGTGGTCGACGTCGAGGCCTACGCGCTGGAGCGCTCGTTCGGTTTGCTGGCGACCCAGCTGGCAGCGTCCCAGGAGCGTTTGACGGTGGCGGTGGTCGACATCGGCGCGACCATGACCACCCTGAGCGTGCTGCATAACGGCAAGATCATCTACACCCGTGAGCAATTGTTCGGCGGCCGACAACTGACGGAGGAAATTCAGCGTCGTTATGGCCTGACCCTCGAGCAAGCGGGGCTCGCAAAGAAGCAGGGCGGCTTGCCGGACGATTACGTCAGCGAGGTATTACAGCCGTTTCGTGATGCGCTGGTGCAGCAAGTATCGCGATCGTTGCAGTTTTTCTTTGCCTCGGGCCAGTACAACGCGGTTGATCACATCCTGCTCGCCGGCGGTACCGCTTCAGTCCCGGGGCTCGATCGCTTGATCGAGCAGCGATTGGGCACGCCAACACAGGTGGCCAATCCCTTCTCCGACATGGCCCTGAGCAGCAAGGTCAACGCTGGCGCCCTGGCCAGCGATGCGCCGGCACTGATGATCGCCTGCGGCCTGGCTCTGAGGAGTTTCGACTGATGGCGCGAATCAACCTTCTACCTTGGCGCGAAGAACAGCGTGAGCAACGGCGAAAGCGTTTTTTACTGGTGTTGGTGGGTGTCCTGGCGGGCTCGGTCGCGGCGGTCCTGATTGCGAACCAGGTCATTGACGGCGCCATTGACCGGCAGGTCGCTCGTAACGATTACATCGGCAAGCAGATTTCCGTGGTCGACGAACGGATCAAGCAGATCGGCGATTTGAAGGCTCGTCGCCAACAACTGGTCGAGCGCATGCGCATCATCCAGGACCTGCAAGGCAACCGGCCGATCAGCGGGCGGATTTTTGATCAATTGGCGCGCACCCTGCCCGACGGCGTGTATTTCACCGAGGTAAAAATGGTCGGCAAGACGCTGTCCATCGCCGGCGCCGCGGAATCCAACAATCGTGTTTCTGACTTGATGCGCAACCTGGATGCTTCCGACTGGTTCGACGCACCCAGTCTCACGGAAGTCAAAGCGACCACGGCAGGTCAGCTGGATCAGGCCAACGTCTTTCAGTTGACCGTTCGTCAGACTCAGCCTGCCGCTGTGGAGGGCGGCCAATGAGTCTGTCCAATTGGTTAGAAGCGCTGCGCAAAATTGATATCAACGACCTGGACACCAACAACATCGGCTCCTGGCCCCCGGCGATCAAGGCGTTGGCGGGTGTCCTGCTGATGACTCTGGTGTTGGCGCTGGGCTACAGCTTTTCCACGAGCGACCTTCAGGGCCAGCTCGATCAAAAGCGCGAGGAAGAGTCAACGCTCAAGGAGCAATTTGCCAACAAAGCGCACATGGCGGCGAACCTGGAGCTGTATACCCAGCAAATGAAGGAGATGGAAAATTCCTTTGGCGTGCTGCTGCGCCAATTGCCGAGTGACACTGAAGTGCCCGGATTGCTGGAGGACATCACTCGCACGGGCCTGGGCAGTGGCCTCGAATTCGAAGAGATCAAACTGCTGCCCGAGGTCACCCAGCAGTTCTACATCGAGTTGCCGATCCAGATCACTGTCACCGGCGCCTATCACGACCTGGCCACTTTCGTCAGTGGCGTGGCCGGTTTGCCGCGAATCGTCACCCTGCATGACTTTGACCTTGCGCCGGCCAACCCCGAGGGCGGGCCGAAATTGCGCATGAGCATCCTGGCCAAGACCTACCGTTACAACGACAAAGGGCTGCAAAAATGAGCCCGATCCGTTGCTTTTCGATGCTTGTGTTGTTCGCCAGCCTGGCAGGTTGCGGGAGTGGCAATGACTTCAGTGACCTGGACGCGTACATGAACGAAATGCGTTTGCGTGCGCCGGGCAAGATTGAACCAACGCCGACATTCCGGTCTTACCCCACATTCACCTACAACGCTGCCAATTTGCGAAGCCCGTTTTCCCGACAGGTCAAGGTCGATCTTGCCGGCCAGAAACACGGCTCGCGCAACGTCAAGCCCGACACCAATCGGGTCAAGCAGTACCTCGAAGGTTTCAACATCGAGCAGTTTGAAATGGTCGGCACGATTTCCAATGCATCTGGCTCCTTTGCGCTGCTGCGCGGAGCGGGCGGTGTGCATCGGCTGAAAGTCGGCGATTACCTGGGGCGCAACGATGGGCGGATTGTCGCCATCAGTGGCTCGCAAGTCGATGTGGTCGAAATCGTTCCCGATGGCGAAGGCGCCTGGCTGGAACGGCCGCGGACCATCCCTTTGAAAGAGCACTCATAGTGGGACTCGAATAATGAACAGGATTTTCTCAACTGTCGGCATTTCGCTATGGATAGCGTTGGTTTCGCCGATGGTACAAGCGGCTACCCTCAAAGCGCTGGATGTTGCCGCGCTACCCGGTGACCGCGTCGAGTTGAAGTTATCGTTCGATACGCCACCCCCCGCGCCCCGTGGGTACACGACTGAGCAGCCGGCACGAATTGCCCTGGATCTGCCCGGCGTGGTCAGTAAGCTGGCGAGCAAGAATCGTGAGCTTGGCGGCGGCAATGCCCGCAGCGCCACGGTGGTGGAAGCCAAGGATCGTACGCGGTTGATTATCAACCTGACCCAATTGACCCCGTACACCACGCGGGTCGAAGGCAGCAATCTGTTTGTGGTCATCGGGCAGGGCGCGGGCAAAGCAGCGTCCAGGCCAGCTGCCAGTGCCCCCCGTCCAGCCACAGCCTCAGCCGCCCCGGCGAAAACCTATGCGCCGGTGGGCAAGGCGATTCGGGGGGTGGATTTCCAGCGTGGCACCCAGGGTGAAGGCAATGTGGTCATCGATCTGTCGGATCCGTCCATCGCCCCGGACATTCAGGAGCACGACGGTAAAATAATCCTCGGTTTCGCCAGGACCCAATTGCCCGAACCGTTGCGTGTGCGCCTGGACGTGAAGGATTTCGCGACGCCGGTGCAGTTCGTCAACGCCAGCGCCACGGGTGACCGGGCCACGATCAGCATCGAGCCCAGCGGCGCTTTCGATTACTCGACCTATCAGACCGACAACAAGCTGACGGTCAGCATCCGGCCGATGACCGCCGACGACCTGCAGAAGCGCAATACCGAACGTTTCGCCTACACCGGTGAAAAGCTCTCGCTGAACTTCCAGGACATCGATGTGAGATCGGTGCTGCAACTGATCGCCGACTTCACCAACCTCAATCTGGTCGCCAGTGACACGGTGCAGGGCGGAATCACCCTGCGCTTGCAAAACGTACCGTGGGATCAGGCGTTGGACCTGGTGCTGAAAACCAAGGGGTTGGATAAACGCAAGATCGGCAACGTCTTGCTCGTCGCGCCGGCCGATGAAATCGCCGCTCGCGAGCGCCAGGAGCTGGAGTCGCAGAAACAGATCGCCGAGCTGGCACCGCTGCGGCGCGAGCTGTTGCAGGTCAACTATGCCAAGGCTGCCGATATCGCCAAGCTGTTCACCTCGGTGACCAGTGCCGAAGCAAAGATCGACGAGCGGGGTTCGATTACCGTTGATGAGCGGACCAACAACATCATCGCCTACCAGACCCAGGACCGCCTCGACGAACTTCGCCGTATTGTTGCGCAACTGGATATCCCGGTGCGTCAGGTGATGATCGAAGCGCGCATCGTCGAAGCCAACGTCGACTACGACAAAAGCCTCGGCGTGCGCTGGGGTGGATCGATCCAGAACAAAGGCAACTGGAACACTTCAGGCGTCAGCAACGGTGCAAATGCCTCGTCGACCATCGGCACCCCCGGCAGCACCAGCACTAACTCACCGTTCGTCGACATGGGCACCGTCGGCAATACGTCGGGGCTCGGCATCGCCTTCATCACTGACAACGTGCTGCTCGACCTGGAGCTGACGGCGATGGAGAAGACCGGCAACGGCGAAATTGTCTCGCAACCCAAAGTGGTCACGTCGGACAAGGAAACCGCGAAAATCCTCAAGGGCACTGAAATCCCCTACCAGGAAGCCAGCTCCAGCGGCGCGACGTCGGTGTCGTTCAAAGAGGCCTCGCTGTCGCTGGAAGTGACGCCACAGATCACCCCGGACAACCGGATCATCATGGAGGTCAAAGTCACCAAGGACGAACCCGATTACTTGAACAAGGTGCAGGATGTACCGCCGATCAAGAAAAACGAGGTCAACGCCAAGGTGCTGGTCAACGACGGCGAGACCATCGTAATTGGGGGTGTTTTCTCAAATACTCAGAGCAAGGTTGTAGATAAGGTGCCATTTCTTGGCGATGTGCCGTATCTTGGCCGCCTTTTCCGGCGTGACGTGGTTTCGGAGAAAAAATCCGAGCTGTTGGTGTTTCTCACTCCGCGTATCATGAATAACCAGGCGATTGCTGTGAGTCGTTGATTCTGTGCGAAATTTGATTCTTGTAGGACCGATGGGGGCTGGAAAAAGCACCATCGGCCGGTTGCTGGCCAAAGAGCTGCGCCTGCCGTTCAAAGATTCCGATAAGGAAATTGAATTGCGCACGGGTGCCAATATCCCGTGGATTTTCGATAAAGAAGGTGAACCGGGTTTTCGTGACCGCGAGCAGGCAATGATTGCCGAGCTCTGCGAGTGCGATGGCGTGGTATTGGCGACCGGCGGCGGAGCCGTCATGCGCGAAGCCAATCGTCGGGCGCTGCGCGCCGGTGGTCGGGTGGTCTATCTGCATGCCTCGGTCGAACAGCAGGTTGGTCGCACTGCCCGCGATCGCAATCGCCCCTTGTTGCGTACTGCCGATCCGGCCAAGACCCTTCGGGATCTGCTGGCGATCCGCGACCCGCTTTATCGGGAAATAGCCGACCTGGTGGTAGAAACCGATGAGCGGCCGCCGCGAATGGTGGTACTCGATATTCTAGAGCGCTTGCAGCAACTACCGCCTCGTTAAAGCGCAGCGCGAAATGCGCTATCCTCGGCGTCCTGTCATGGCCGCTCAAGGTTGTGGCGGACGGCTACCGAACAGCGTCACACCAACGGACGCCGTGGACATTCGTTAATTCAAGGCAGGACGCCTGATTCCATCTTCACTGTGGGGACACATGCAGACACTCAAGGTCGATCTGGGCGAGCGCAGCTACCCGATTCATATTGGCGAAGGTTTGTTGGATCAGCCTGAGCTGCTGGCCCCGCATATACGCGGACGGCAAGTGGCGATCATCTCCAACGAAACCGTTGCGCCGCTCTATCTCGAACGTCTGACCCGCAGCCTCGCGCAGTTCTCGGTGATTTCCGTGGTGCTGCCTGACGGCGAAGCCTTCAAGACCTGGGAAACCCTGCAGCTGATTTTCGACGGCCTGCTGACCGCACGGCACGACCGCCGCACCACCGTGATCGCCCTCGGTGGCGGCGTCATTGGTGACATGGCCGGTTTTGCTGCTGCCTGTTACCAGCGCGGGGTCGATTTCATTCAGGTCCCGACCACGCTGCTGTCGCAAGTCGACTCTTCGGTGGGCGGCAAGACCGGGATCAATCATCCAATGGGCAAGAACATGGTCGGCGCCTTCTATCAGCCGAACGTGGTGCTGATCGATACCGCCTCCCTCAATACCCTGCCGCCTCGCGAACTCTCCGCCGGCCTTGCCGAGGTGATCAAGTACGGGCTGATCTGCGACGAGCCGTTCCTGACCTGGCTTGAAGAAAATGTCGATCGCCTGCGCGCCCTCGACCAGGTCGCCCTGACGTACGCCATCGAGCGTTCCTGCGCGGCCAAGGCTGCGGTGGTCGGTGCGGACGAAAAGGAAAACGGCGTGCGCGCCACGCTCAATCTGGGGCACACCTTTGGCCACGCCATCGAAACCCACATGGGCTATGGTGTCTGGCTTCATGGTGAAGCCGTGGCTGCTGGCACGGTAATGGCGTTGGAAATGTCCGCGCGCCTGGGCTGGATCAGCGAGCAAGAGCGCGATCGCGGTATCCGCCTGTTTCAGCGTGCCGGCCTGCCGGTCATCCCGCCTGAAGAGATGACCGAAGCCGATTTCCTCGAACACATGGCAATTGACAAGAAAGTGATCGACGGTCGTTTGCGCCTGGTGCTGCTGCGCCACATGGGCGAAGCGGTGGTGACCGACGATTATCCGAAAGAGGTTCTACAGGCCACGCTGGGAGCGAATTACCGCGCCCTGGCTCAGCTTAAAGGTTAATAAGATCCCGATGACTAGTTTGCATGCCGACGAGGCTTTCCTCGGCCACTACCAGTTGAGTCACGACCCTTTCGCTCCACGGGTCCCTGGCTTCAAATTTTTCCCGGCCCAGCGCAAGCCGGTGCTGGGACAATTGCATCACCTGGCCCGCTACAGCCAGTTGCTGCTGGTGGTCACTGGCCCTGAGGGCAGTGGCAAGACCCTGTTGCGTCAGGCTCTGGTGGCCAGCACTAACAAGCAATCCGTTCAAAGCGTGGTGGTTTCTGCGCGCGGTGCCGGCGATGCGGCGGGCCTTCTGCGACAGATAGCGCAGACGCTGAACGTCGCACAGGCCGAGACCGGGGCGATCCTGGCCCAGGTGGTGCAGCTCGCGCTGACCGGCCAGGAAGTTTATTTGCTGGTGGATGACGCCGAGCAGCTCGACGAATCCGCCCTCGAAGTCTTGATGACATTGGCTGCCGGCGCCCCGGAAGGTCGCCCGCATGTGTTCCTGTTCGGCGAGTCGTCGCTGATCGCTCAGCTGGAGCAGTTGAGTCTTGAGGAAGAGCGTTTCCACGTCATCGAATTGCAGCCCTATACCGAAGAAGAAACCCGCGAATATCTGGATCAGCGGCTCGAAGGCGCCGGTCGGGGTATCGAACTTTTTACCGCAGATCAGATCTCTGATATTCACGAAAGCTCCGAGGGTTGGCCTGGCACCATCAACCAGGTCGCCCGCGATGCGATGATCGAAGCCATGATAGCCAGCCGCTCAGCGGTCAAGCGTCCAAGTATGGGGTTCAACATGCCGAAGAAACACGTATTGGCGATTTCCGCCGTCGTCGTGGTCGCGGTAGCCGCCGCCTGGTTGATGCCGGGTCGCAGCAAAGCACCGACCACTGGCGCTCCTGCCAACGAACAGGCACAACTGCCGCTGGGCACGCCCAAACCGAACAGCGGCGGCGCTCCATCCGTCGAATTCGCCGGTAATACGCAGCCGATGCCATTGCCGCTGGTCGGCAACTCGCAGCCGGTCATGCGCGGCCCGCTGGCCGAAGCGGCCGGTGGCATCACCGAAGGCGATGACGGCGTGCCGGTCGAAGGTTCAAGCGCTACACCCCCGACCGTGACTAGCACTGCGCCGCCAGCGGGCATTCAGCCAGGCCCTGCGCCGACACCGGCCGCCAAACCGGCGCCAGCGCCGACTCAGGTCGCGACGGCCAAGCCAGCCCCGGCTGCGCCAGTCGTGAAGCCCGCTGCAGCACCCGCGAAGCCAGCCGCCGTGGCTGTCGCCAAGCCTGCCGAGAAACCGGTCGTCGCTGCGAAAGGCGCTGGCGGCACTTGGTATGCCGGGCAACCGACGAGCAACTACGTGGTGCAGATCCTCGGCACCAGCTCTGAAGCGACCGCGCAAAGCTTCGTGAAAGAGCAGGGCGGCGAGTACCGTTATTTCAAGAAAGTCCTCAACGGCAAGCCGCTATACGTCATCACCTACGGTAACTTCGCCAACCGCGATGCAGCCGTTACCGCCATCAAGGCCTTGCCAGCGAAGGTTCAGGCTGGTAAACCTTGGCCTCGCACTGTCGCCAGCGTCCAACAGGAACTGGCAACAACTCGCTGAAGATTCGGCGGCCTTACCCAGGCCGCCTCTCCCGGCACCTCAAAATTTCTACAAGCGCATGCCGCCTCTCCAGGCCGCGTGCCTTGTGGTGTCTGCGTCACAGTAGTCTTTGAGTCGTTGCGGTCAACATTAAAAAAGTTTTGACTAGCACAGCATATCGCTTTAAACCTTTCACAAATGCGACATAGATTTGCGACAGTTCGTCGTCAAATTTGTGAGCCTCTGTGTCGGTGTGTACAATGACCTCCCTTTTGCCCCCGCAAAGCTGGCGCACGTCCGGCGCGGATGGTAAGTGGTTGAATTGAAAAGAAATTTGCCTCGTTAAGAGGCAGCCTGGTGAGAAAGTGTCTATGAAAGCAGGTCTGTACCAACCAGATGAATTCAAGGATAACTGCGGTTTCGGCCTGATAGCCCATATGCAGGGCGAGCCCAGTCATACCCTTTTGCAAACGGCCATCGAGGCCCTGACCTGCATGACCCACCGCGGTGGGATCAACGCCGACGGCAAGACCGGTGACGGTTGCGGTCTGCTGATTCAAAAGCCGGATGTGTTCCTGCGAGCCATCGCCCAGGAAACCTTCGGCGTTGAAATGCCCAAGCAATATGCGGTGGGCATGGTGTT
This sequence comes from Pseudomonas sp. LBUM1644, assembly GCF_059716195.1. Lineage (NCBI taxonomy): Bacteria > Pseudomonadati > Pseudomonadota > Gammaproteobacteria > Pseudomonadales > Pseudomonadaceae > Pseudomonas > Pseudomonas sp. LBUM1644. The sequence goes on from NZ_CP166812.1 coordinate 406,902, forward strand.
CTTCAACCAGGATCCGGTGAAGGCCCAAGCCGCTCGCGCGAACATGAACCGCGAGATCCTGGCCGCCGGCCTGCAGCTGATCGGCTGGCGCAAAGTGCCCATCGACACCAGCGTACTGGGCCGCCTGGCGCTTGAGCGCCTGCCGCAGATTGAACAAGTGTTCATCGGTGGTGAAGGCCTGAGCGACCAGGACATGGCGATCAAGCTGTTCAGCTCTCGTCGTCGTTCGTCCGTGGCCAACGCCGCCGACGTCGATCACTACATCTGCAGCTTTTCCCACAAGACCATCATTTATAAAGGCCTGATGATGCCGGCGGATTTGACCGCCTTCTATCCAGACCTGAGCGACCAGCGCCTGCAAACCGCGATCTGCGTGTTCCACCAGCGCTTCTCCACCAACACCCTGCCGAAATGGCCGCTGGCCCAGCCATTCCGCTTCCTCGCCCACAACGGCGAGATCAACACCATCACCGGCAACCGCAACTGGGCCGTGGCCCGTCGCACCAAGTTCGCCAACGACCTGATGCCCGATCTCGAAGAGCTCGGCCCGCTGGTCAACCGCGTCGGTTCCGACTCCTCCAGCATGGACAACATGCTTGAGCTGATGGTCACCGGTGGCATCGACCTGTTCCGCGGCGTGCGGATGATCATTCCGCCTGCGTGGCAGAACGTCGAGACCATGGACCCGGACCTGCGGGCGTTCTACGAATACAACTCGATGCACATGGAACCGTGGGACGGCCCGGCCGGCGTGGTAATGACCGACGGTCGCTACGCGGTGTGCCTGCTCGACCGTAACGGTCTGCGTCCGGCGCGCTGGGTCACCACCAAGAACGGTTTTATCACCCTGGCCTCGGAAATCGGTGTCTGGAACTACCAGCCTGAAGACGTGATCGCCAAGGGCCGTGTCGGCCCGGGCCAGATCTTTGCCGTGGACACCGAAACCGGTCAGATCCTCGACACCGATGCCATCGACAACCGTTTGAAGTCGCGTCATCCGTACAAGCAATGGCTGCGCAAGAATGCCCTGCGCATCCAGGCGACCATGGAAGATAACGACCACGGCTCGGCGTTCTACGACGTTGACCAACTCAAGCAATACATGAAGATGTACCAGGTCACGTTCGAAGAACGTGATCAGGTGCTGCGTCCGCTCGGCGAGCAAGGCTACGAAGCCGTCGGCTCGATGGGCGACGATACGCCGATGGCCGTGCTGTCCCAGCGCGTGCGCACGCCGTACGATTATTTCCGCCAGCAGTTCGCGCAGGTCACCAACCCGCCGATCGACCCGCTGCGTGAAGCCATCGTCATGTCGCTGGAGATCTGCCTCGGTGCCGAGCGCAACATCTTCCAGGAGTCGCCGGAACACGCCTCGCGCGTGATCCTCAGCTCGCCGGTGATTTCCCCGGCCAAGTGGCGCTCGCTGATGAACCTCGATCGCCCGGGCTTCGAACGCGCGATCATCGACCTCAACTACGACGAAAGCGTCGGCCTCGAAGCGGCCATCCGCAATGTCGCCGATCAGGCTGAAGAAGCCGTGCGCGCCGGTCGTACCCAGGTTGTGCTGAGTGACCGCCACATCGGTCCGGGCAAGTTGCCGATCCACGCTTCGCTCGCCACCGGCGCGGTGCATCACCGCCTGACCGAAAAAGGCCTGCGTTGCGATTCCAACATCCTCGTGGAAACCGCCACCGCTCGCGACCCGCATCACTTTGCGGTGTTGATCGGGTTCGGCGCCTCGGCGGTCTACCCGTTCCTGGCCTACGAAGTGCTGGGCGACCTGATCCGCACCGGTGAAGTGCTGGGCGACCTCTATGAGGTGTTCAAGAACTACCGCAAAGGCATCACCAAAGGTCTGCTGAAGATCCTGTCGAAGATGGGTATCTCGACCATTACTTCGTACCGCGGTGCGCAGTTGTTCGAAGCCATCGGCCTGTCCGAGGAAGTGTGCAACCTGAGCTTCCGTGGCGTGCCAAGCCGCATCAAGGGCGCGCGTTTCGTCGACATCGAAGCCGAGCAGAAAGCCCTCGCCGCCGAAGCCTGGAGCCCGCGCAAGCCGATCCAGCAGGGCGGCCTGCTGAAGTTCGTCCACGGTGGCGAATATCACGCGTACAACCCGGACGTGGTCAACACGTTGCAAGCCGCTGTGCAGCAGGGTGACTACAGTAAGTTCAAGGAATACACGTCGCTGGTGGACAACCGCCCGGTGTCGATGATCCGCGACCTGTTCAAAGTCAAAACCCTGGACACGCCGCTGGACATCAGCGAGATCGAGCCGCTGGAATCGGTGCTCAAGCGCTTCGACTCCGCGGGCATCTCACTCGGCGCCCTGTCGCCGGAAGCCCACGAAGCCCTGGCCGAAGCCATGAACCGTCTCGGTGCGCGTTCCAACTCCGGCGAAGGCGGCGAAGACCCGGCGCGCTACGGCACCATCAAGAGCTCGAAAATCAAGCAAGTTGCGACGGGTCGTTTCGGGGTAACCCCGGAATACCTGGTCAACGCTGAAGTGCTGCAGATCAAAGTTGCCCAGGGCGCCAAGCCCGGTGAAGGTGGTCAGCTGCCGGGTGGCAAGGTCAACGGTCTGATCGCCAAGCTGCGTTACGCAGTGCCGGGCGTGACCCTGATTTCGCCGCCGCCGCACCACGACATCTACTCGATCGAAGACTTGTCGCAGCTGATTTTCGACTTGAAACAAGTCAATCCCAAGGCGCTGGTCTCGGTGAAACTGGTGGCTGAAGCGGGCGTCGGCACCATCGCCGCCGGCGTGGCCAAGGCCTACGCGGACTTGATCACCATCTCCGGCTACGACGGCGGCACCGGCGCATCGCCGCTGACCTCGATCAAGTACGCGGGCGCACCGTGGGAGCTCGGCCTGGCCGAAACCCACCAGACCCTGCGTGGCAACGACCTGCGCGGCAAAGTCCGGGTACAGACCGATGGCGGCCTGAAGACCGGCCTCGACGTGATCAAGGCCGCTATCCTTGGCGCTGAAAGCTTCGGCTTCGGCACCGCGCCAATGATCGCCCTGGGCTGCAAATACCTGCGTATCTGCCACCTGAACAACTGCGCCACCGGCGTCGCGACTCAGAACGAGAAGCTGCGCAAGGATCACTACATCGGGACCGTCGACATGGTGGTGAATTTCTTCACCTACGTCGCCGAAGAAACCCGTGAGTGGCTGGCCAAGCTGGGCGTGCGTTCCCTCGAAGAGCTGATCGGTCGCACCGATCTGCTGGACATCCTCGAAGGCCAGACCGCCAAGCAGCAGCACCTGGACCTGACCCCGTTGCTCGGCAGCGATCACATCCCGGCAGACAAGCCACAATTCTGCCAGGTAGAGCGCAACCCGCCGTTCGACAAAGGCCTGCTGGCCGAGAAAATGGTCGACATGGCCACTTCGGCCATCAACGACAAGAGCGGCGCCGATTTCGCTCTGGATATCTGCAACTGCGACCGCTCGATCGGCGCGCGCATCTCCGGTGAAATCGCGCGCAAGCACGGCAACCAAGGCATGGCGAATGCGCCGATCACCTTCCGCTTCAAAGGGACGGCCGGTCAGAGCTTCGGTGTGTGGAACGCCGGTGGCCTGAACATGTACCTGGAAGGCGACGCCAACGACTACGTCGGCAAAGGCATGACCGGCGGCAAACTGGTCATCGTTCCGCCGAAGGGCAGCGCCTATAAGACTCAGGACAGTGCAATCATCGGTAATACCTGCCTGTACGGTGCCACTGGCGGCAAGCTGTTCGCCGCCGGCACCGCGGGCGAGCGTTTCGCGGTGCGTAACTCCGGTGCTCACACCGTGGTGGAAGGCACTGGCGATCACTGCTGCGAGTACATGACCGGTGGTTTCGTCTGCGTCCTGGGCAAGACCGGTTACAACTTCGGCTCAGGCATGACCGGCGGTTTCGCCTACGTGCTCGACCAGGACAACAGCTTCGTTGACCGGGTCAACCACGAACTGGTGGAAATCCAGCGGATCAGCGGCGAAGCGATGGAAGCTTATCGCAGCCACCTGCAGCGCGTGCTGGACGAATACGTCGCGGAAACCGACAGCGAATGGGGTCGTAATCTGGCCGAGAACCTCGACGATTACTTGCGTCGTTTCTGGCTGGTGAAACCGAAAGCGGCGAGCTTGAAATCGTTGCTCTCCAGTACGCGTGCGAGTCCGCAATAAGGGCAGCTGCAAGCGGCAAGCTTTAAGCCGCAAGTTAACAGCAGTGCGCGATGTGCCTGCCACCGTGATTGTCTTGCAGCTTGAAGCTTGTAGCTTCGAGCTGCTGTTGAGAGGTTTTAACAATGGCTGAACGTCTGAATAACGACTTCCAGTTCATCGATGTCGGGCGCAAAGATCCGAAGAAGAAACTGTTGCGTCAACGCAAGAAAGAGTTCGTGGAGATCTACGAACCCTTCAAACCCCAGCATTCGGCCGATCAGGCCCACCGCTGCCTGGGTTGCGGTAACCCGTATTGCGAATGGAAGTGCCCGGTGCACAACTTCATTCCGAACTGGCTGAAGCTGGTGGCCGAGGGCAACATCCTTCAGGCCGCCGAGCTGTCGCACCAGACCAACACCCTGCCGGAAGTGTGCGGCCGGGTGTGCCCGCAGGATCGTCTGTGCGAAGGTGCCTGCACCCTCAACGACGGTTTTGGCGCGGTGACCATCGGTTCGGTCGAGAAGTACATCACCGACACCGCGTTCGCCATGGGCTGGCGCCCGGACATGTCCAAGGTCAAGCCGACCGGCAAACGTGTCGCGGTCATCGGCGCAGGCCCTGCGGGCCTGGGCTGTGCCGACGTGCTGGTACGTGGTGGAGTGACTCCGGTGGTGTTCGACAAGAACCCGGAAATCGGCGGTCTGCTGACCTTCGGTATCCCGGAGTTCAAGCTGGAAAAGACCGTGCTGAGCAATCGTCGCGAAGTCTTCACCGGCATGGGCATCGAGTTCCGCCTGAACACCGAAGTGGGCAAGGACGTGACCATCGAGCAGTTGCTCGAAGAATACGATGCCGTGTTCATGGGGATGGGCACCTACACGTACATGAAGGGCGGCTTTGCCGGTGAGGACCTGCCAGGTGTGCATGACGCGCTGGACTTCCTGATCGCCAACGTCAACCGCAACCTGGGCTTTGAAAAGTCGCCGGAAGATTTCGTCGACATGAAAGGCAAGAAGGTGGTGGTGCTGGGCGGCGGCGACACGGCGATGGACTGCAACCGTACGTCGATTCGCCAGGGTGCCAAGTCGGTGACCTGTGCCTATCGTCGCGACGAAGCAAACATGCCGGGCTCGCGCAAAGAGGTGAAGAACGCCAAGGAAGAAGGCGTGAAGTTCCTCTACAATCGCCAACCGATCGCCATCGTCGGTGAAGATCGCGTCGAAGGCGTGAAAGTGGTCGAGACCCGTCTCGGCGAGCCGGACGCCCGTGGCCGTCGCAGCCCTGAGCCGATCCCGGGCTCCGAAGAGATCATCCCGGCGGACGCCGTGGTTATCGCTTTCGGTTTCCGTCCAAGTCCGGCGTCGTGGTTCGAGCAATTCAGCATCCAGACCGACAGCCAGGGACGCGTCGTGGCGCCGGAACAAGGTCAGTACAAGCACCAGACCAGCAACCCGAAAATCTTCGCCGGTGGCGACATGGTTCGCGGCTCTGACCTGGTGGTAACGGCGATCTTCGAAGGCCGCAATGCTGCCGAAGGGATCCTGGATTACCTGGGCGTCTAAACCGCAATCCAGAATTGGAATGCAATCAAATGTGGGAGCGGGCTTGCTCGCGAAGGCGGTGTAACAGTCAATATTAATGTCGACTGACACACCGCTTTCGCGAGCAAGCCCGCTCCCACATTGGTTTTGTGGTGTTGCGAATACCGGGTTCCACCGCGACAAATTGACCCGATAGACAAAAGGCGCGGCGCTTGCCGTGCCTTTTGCGTCGCGCTCTGAGAAAATGCCCGCACTTTTTTTCCGGATGCCGACATGACTGCCCTGAAGAACGACCGTTTCCTTCGCGCCCTGCTCAAGCAACCCGTAGACGTCACCCCCGTGTGGATGATGCGTCAGGCCGGTCGCTACCTGCCTGAATACCGCGCCAGCCGTGCCAAGGCCGGCGACTTCATGAGCCTGTGCATGAACCCGGAGTTCGCGTGCGAAGTCACGATGCAACCGCTCGACCGCTACCCGCAACTGGACGCGGCGATCCTCTTCTCCGATATCCTGACCATCCCGGATGCCATGGGCCAAGGCCTGTACTTCGAAACCGGTGAAGGCCCGCGCTTCAAGAAAGTCGTCAGCACGCTGGCTGACATCGAAGCCCTGCCGATTCCTGATCCACACAAAGACCTCGGCTACGTCATGGACGCGGTCAGCACCATCCGCCGTGAACTCAACGGCCGCGTGCCGCTGATCGGCTTCTCCGGCAGCCCATGGACCCTGGCTACCTACATGGTCGAAGGCGGCTCGTCGAAAGACTTCCGCAAGACCAAGGCCATGCTCTACGACAACCCGCAAGCCATGCACCTGCTGCTGGACAAGCTCGCGCAGTCCGTCACCAGCTACCTCAACGGCCAGATCATGGCCGGTGCGCAAGCGGTGCAGATCTTCGATACCTGGGGCGGCAACCTCTCGGCGGCGGCGTATCAGGAGTTCTCCCTGGCTTACATGCGCAAAATCGTCAGCGGCCTGATCCGCGAACACGAAGGCCGCAAAGTGCCGGTCATCCTGTTCACCAAGAATGGCGGGCTATGGCTTGAAAGCATTGCCGACGCTGGCGCGGACGCGCTGGGCCTGGACTGGACTTGCGACATTGGCGAAGCTCGCCAGCGTGTGGGCAGCAAAGTCGCCCTGCAAGGCAACATGGACCCGACCGTGCTCTACGCCAAGCCAGAAGCCATTCGCGCCGAAGTCGGCCGAATCCTCGCGAGCTACGGTAAAGGCAGCGGCCACGTGTTCAACCTCGGCCATGGCATCACCCCGGAAGTCGACCCGGAGCATGCGGGTGCGTTCATGCGCGCGGTGCATGAGTTGTCGGCGCAGTATCACGAGTGATCGTCGCCCGATAATCAAAACGCCCGGCTTAAGCCGGGCGTTTTTGTATCGCAAAGATCAAAAGATCGCAGCCTTCGGCAGCTCCTACAGGTATTGAGTACAACCGTAAATTCACGTGTTGTACTCGGTTTCCTGTAGGAGCTGCCGCAGGCTGCGATCTTTTGCTTTTATGCTTTCACACCACTTAGCGGCGGCAACTTCGCCAGCTTCAACGCCACCAACAGCGCAATCAACAACAACGTGCCGATAAACAACCCAATCCCGTTCCATCCACCCAAGTGCCAGAACACCCCGCCTGCCGTACCGGCAATGCTCGAACCGGCGTAATAGCTGAACAGATACAACGACGACGCCTGACCCTTGGCCTTGATCGCCCGACGGCCGATCCAGCTGCTTGCCACCGAATGCGCGCCGAAGAAGCCGAAGGTGAATATCAGCATGCCGATAATCACAATAGGCAGTGGCGTGAACATCGTCAGGGCCAAGCCGGCGAGCATCAGCACGATTGTCGCCCAGAGCACTTTGCGGCGACCCAGTTTGTCGGCCAGCGAACCGATCTTCGCCGAGCTGTAGATGCCCGACAGGTAGACCACCGAGAGCAACCCTACAAACGCCTGTTCCATGTGATACGGCTCGGCCAGCAGGCGATAGCCGATGTAGTTGAACAGCGTGACGAACGCGCCCATCAGCACAAAGGCTTCGAGAAACAACAGCGGCAGGCCGGCGTCGCGAAAGTGCATGGTGAAGCCGTCAATCAAACTGCGCGGGTGCAGCGAGCGGGCGCGGAAATTGCGCGACTCGGGGAGGATTTTCCAGAACACAGTGGCTGCAATCAGGGCCAGGCCGCCGATCACCAGCATCGCCGTGTGCCAGCTGACGAAGTCGATCAATACGCCGGTGATCAAGCGCCCGCTCATCCCGCCAATCGCGTTACCGCCGATATACAAACCCATGGCCAGGCCGATGTGCTGTGGATGAATCTCTTCGCTCAGGTAAGTCATGGCCACCGCCGCCAGGCCGCTCAACGATAACCCGATCAACGCGCGCATGATCAATACGCCTTCCCAGCTCGGCATCATCGCGCTGGCCATGGTGCACAAGGCCGCGGCGAACAACGCGGTGACCATCACCGGTTTGCGTCCGACACGATCAGAGATCGGGCCGGTGATCAGCAGGCCAATGGCGAGCATGCCAGTGGCCACCGACAGAATCAGGCTGCTCTGGGCCGCGTTGATCGAATATTCGTGGGACAGCAGCGGCATCATCGGCTGCACGCAGTAAAGCAGTGCGAAGGTTGCGAAGCCGCCGGAGAACAGCGCCAACACGGTGCGCAGGAACATCGGCGTGCCTTTTTCGATGTAGATCTCTTTCAGCTCGGCGACGACATCGTCCAGCGCGGTGGGCGGAACTTCATGGGCGAGTGGGGCGACAGCAGTTTTCACTTCGGACCTCGGAGGGCGCAGCCGGTCAGGCAATGAAAAAAGCATATAGCTGGCTAATGATTCAATCCAATATATTGTTCGACCTGTTTGATAGGTTTAACGACCTAATGGAGATTTCATGGAATTGCGTCACCTGCGCTACTTCATCGCCGTTGCCGAAGAACTGCACTTTGGCCGCGCCGCACAAGTGCTGGGCATCTCGCAGCCGCCGCTGAGCCAGCAGATTCAGGCGCTGGAACAAGAAGTCGGCGCGCGGCTGTTCGAGCGGACCAATCGTCGGGTCGAGCTCAGCGAAGCCGGTCGGCTGTTTCTGCAAGAGGCGCGATTGGTGCTGGCGCAGGTCGACAAGGCCGCCGATGTCGCCCGTCGTGCGCAACTCGGCGAACTAGGCGAACTGAAAATCGGTTTCACCTCGTCGGCACCGTTCAACTCGACCATTCCCCAGGCGATTTTCTCGTTCCGCCAGCGCTTCCCGGCGGTGCATTTGAATTTGCGGGAAATGAGCAGTACCCAGGTTGCCGATGCGCTGGTGGACGAGTCGATCGAAGTCGGGATCATGCGGCCGTTGGGGTTGCCCGATTCCCTAAGCGTGGTGGAACTGATGAGAGAGCCGCTGGTGGCGGTGCTCAGTTCCAAGCATCCGTTGGTGAAGGACAGCGAAGAGGGATTGTTTCTGTCGGCATTGGCACTCGAACCATTTGTGTTTTTCCCACGCAGTTACGGCAGTGGTTTGTACGCACAGCTGCTCAGCCTGGCGCGGGATGCCGGTTTCAGTCCGCACTTTGCGCAGGAAGCAGGTGAGGCAATGACCATCATTGGCCTGGTCGCGGCGGGGTTGGGCGTGTCGGTACTGCCGGCGTCCTATCAGCGGATGCGCATTGATGGCGTGGTCTATCGGCCGCTGCTCGATCCTGAGGCGGTTTCGGCGGTGTGGCTGGTGCAGCGCAAGGACCAGAAGTCGCCAATGGCCAAGGCGTTTGTGGAGTTGTTGACGCGCAAGGTTGAGCCGCTGAAGGCGTGACTGCTGCGCAGTCAATCGCGAGCAGGCTCGCTCCCACAAGGATTTGCGGTGTGCACACGGTTTCTGTTCCACCACCCATCCACTGTGGGAGATTCTATGTTGCAGGGGAACCCTGCAGCCTTAAATTCGACTGGTATTCGCTCTGGTTTTTCATGAGGGCGAATGCCACCCGAGGCGCATAGCGCATCAAACAGTCAGGTATTCCCGTCCCTGCACTCTATGGTGGCTGTGCGTAGGGCGCTCTCGGGCGCGCCGGTCTCTCGGGTCCCCGGTCTACTAACCTGTTTGAATACCTGACCGTGAATGGGTCTTGGAAGGGAGTAACGGAGTGACCGGTTTGTTTTCCAGATCGAACTCGCCTTCGTCGGTGGGAATCCACTGTTCGCCAAGAGTGAGGGTTATCAAGTATCGAGCAGCGATGTGGGGAGGAAGATCATCGAACGGCTCCAGAATCAGCACCGTCTTGTATTTGTCTGCAGCGAGCCAAAAGGATAGTGCGGGTTGTTCTCCATCCCGGAACCACCTTCGCCATTCGGGAGTGTCGGCGATCGGGGGGGCATCACGAACGTTTACCGTCACCCAGCCTTTTTCACGCCATTGGTCCTGCAAGTCGATCACTACTTTAAGAGCATCATCGAGCCGCAACGGCTCGATCTGCGGGGCCATGCGAATGCTCTCCACCCGTTCGTTCGCGTACGAGACAGTGATATAGCGAGCCAAAGGCGTCACAAATCCGAACTCGGGGTCATTAAAGCGCAGGCGAGCATCCGACTTGGGCATGGTGTGCGATATCTTCCCCGGCGCAACGGGGTTGAGCTCGGCGCTTGAGCGCTGGCGCATGTCTTCCCATGGTTCATTAATCATCATGGAAATCTCGGGTTCGCTCGATACCACGCCGAAAGCGCAATGCACCTGGAACGCAGCCAAAAGAAAAATCAGAAAAGCACCGCAGGTCCGGGTGCACTGTCGGATACTCATGGAGCTTCACCGGCAGCCGCGATCTCTCGAATCGACTGCTCCAGAATGGAGCGGTTATCATCGAGCAACATTTCGTCAAAACGGCTCGCGGCTCGGAGTACGAAAGCCATACGCTGTTTAACGTCTGCGAGGTTGGCCAACGGGCTTTCGTCAAAACTTATGGTGCGGCCATCGTCGAGACGTTGGCATTGGTTGGCGAGTGTCAACTCGATGGCTTGGGCTACACCCGAAGGGAAACCGGTGACGTAGGAGGCGTGGTTACTACGTAGTAAGGCGATGAGTTGACGGTCTTCATAAATGGTCGGCTGCAGGATGTTTTGCTGCTCATGCTCGGCGAGATGCTTCACGCTTGATGTTGCGTCACCTGCCTCAATTGCCTCGAAAGCGAGGAAAATCTCCTGGTGGAATTGTCCAAAACGGAGATTTTTCTGCCCCACCGGCCAAAGTACCGGAAACTTCGGATGCCCATAAATCCCCTCTCGCGCTCCCAGGCACTTCTTTAATTCCTTCAATCCACGCTTCGCATAAAACTCATGCAGCGGAAAAATATCCAGAAACAGCGTGGTGTTCCCAAGCGCCATCATGTCGTGCACATGCCGGAATTGTTGCTGCACTAACGACAAGCTCTCCCCGGGTGTACGCAGATCAACCGAAGGGACGGGATTACGCGCAGCCGCTTCTTTGTAATCCTGCAACGTCTCGACCTGTTCGGACATCCGGCCGGAGTAAATAACCCGGAATTACCGCGGATATCCCGCAAGTGCTGCCTGGCCTCATGTTCAGCGCCAATACGTCCGATACTGTCCGCCGCATGCAGCAGTCCGCAGCCAACCTGCTTGGAAGCAAACGCCGCGAGCCCGGCCCACTGAAACCGCGGATCATGCAGCCACAGTCGGGCGTAGGCCGCGTTGATCACTCGGTTGCGCTCCACCGGGTCGGCGATCAGCACACCGCCAGGGGCAACGATTTCTTCGGCTTCGCGTTGGTAGGTACGCCAAAGGCCTGCGCACGTGAGGATGGGGACCTCGGTCACAAAGGTCTTGATGCCGTATAGCCGCACCTCGATGCATTCACAGTCAGCAATGGGCGTGGTGTTGTGGTTCAGGTGCTGTTCATCGCTGGGGTGGTCTTTGAAACACTGGGTCATGGCTGGAGGACTGCTTATCAAGGAATCCCTGAACCCTAACAGTCGTAGATCCCGCTCAGCTCAGGCAGAGCAAAAATCAGAAGGCACTGGCGGACGAGGCGCGCCAAGCGTTAGGAAATTGCGGTGAAACGGGTAGGAAATATCCTCAAGTGTCCGGTTCATCATCGAAAATCAAAAGATCGCAGCCTTCGGCAGCTCCTACAGGGATCGGTGTAGGAGCTGCCGCAGGCTGCGATCTTTTGATCTTGCTTACGACCAACGCCGAAAAATCAGCGACGTATTAACCCCGCCAAACGCAAAGTTGTTGTTCATCACATACTGATTGCTCATCTGTCGAAACTCACCCCGCAGGTAATCAAGCTTGCCGCAATGCGGATCAACCTCGTCCAGGTTGAAGGTGTGCGCATACAAATCGCTGTTCATCATCTCGATGCTGAACCAGGACTCCAGCGCACCGCAGGCGCCGAGGGTGTGGCCGAGGAAACTTTTCTGCGAACTGATCGGCATGTGCTCGCCGAACAGGCTGCTGGTCGCCAGTGTTTCGGCAATGTCGCCTTGTTCGGTCGCGGTGCCGTGACCGTTGACGTAGCCGATGTCCGACGGCTGTAGCCCGGCGTCTTCCAGCGCCAGTTCCATGGCTCGGCGCATGGTGACCTGCTCCGGGCGGGTGGTGTGCTGGCCGTCGGCGTTGCTGCCGAAACCGACGAGTTCGGCGTGGATGTGCGCGCCGCGCGCCAAGGCGTGTTCGAGTTCTTCAAGCACCAGCATGCCGCCGCCTTCGCCGATCACCAGGCCATCGCGACCCTTGTCATACGGGCGAGGGCTGGTCTGGGGTGCGTCGTTTTTCAGGCTGGTGGCATAGAGCGCGTCGAAGACCATGGCTTCGGTCGGGCACAGCTCTTCGGCGCCGCCGGCGAGCATCAGCGGCAAGCGGCCGAACTTGATCGATTCGTAGGCGTAGCCGATGCCTTGGCTACCGCTGGTGCAGGCACTGGAAGTCGGGATCAACCGGCCGGTGAGGCCGAAGAAGATACTGATGTTCGCCGCCGTGGTGTGCGGCATCATGCGCACGTACGAGTTGGCGTTGAGGCCCTCGGCCACTGAGTTGAGCAGCATGTTGCCGAATGCCTTGATCTCGTCGGTGCTGCCGGTGGAGGAGCCGCACGCGACGCCCATGCGCCCGTCCTTGATCGACTCGTCGCCCAGCAGGCCGGCATCAGCCAGCGCCCGTTCAGCCGCGCCGACCGCCAGGCGCGATACGCGGCCCATGCTGCGCAGTTGCTTGCGGGTCCAGTGGCTCGGCACTTTGAAATCATCAATCGGCCCGGCCAGGCGTGTGTTGAGTTCGGTGAAACGATCCCACTCGTCCATCCGGCGAATGCCGCTGCGGTTGGCCGCGAAGTGGCCGGCGATGGTTTCCCAGTCGCTGCCCAGTGAGGTGATGCCGGCCATGCCGGTGACGACGACGCGCTTCATCAGCACAGGCCTCCGTTGACAGCCAGAACCTGCCGGGTGATGTACGACGCTTCCGCCGACATCAGGAAATTCACCGCGCCGGCCACCTCTTCGGGGGTGCCCATGCGTTGTGCAGGAATCATTTTCATCAGTTCTTCCACCGGCACGTTTTCGTCGAGCATGGCTGTGTCGATCAAGCCGGGTGCGACACAGTTGACGGTGATTTTGCGCTTGCCCAACTCGATGGCTAGCGCCTTCGCGGCGCCGATCAAGCCGGCCTTGGACGCGCTGTAATTGACCTGGCCACGGTTACCGATCAAGCCGGAAACTGAGGTGATGCACACAATTCGCCCGGCCGCGCGCCGACGAATCATCGGCATCATCACCGGGTGCAGCACGTTATAAAAACCGTCGAGGTTGGTGCGCATCACCACGTCCCAATCATCCTCGCTCAAGGCCGGAAAAGCACCGTCGCGTGTCAGGCCGGCGTTGAGCACCACGCCGTAATAGGCGCCGTGGGTTTCCACGTCGGCTTCGAGAATGGCTTTGCAGCTGGCGCGGTCGGACACGTCGAATTGCAAGACGCGCGCGTTGCGCCCCAAGGCTTCGACCTCGTCCTTCACCGCGCCAGCGTCCGCCAGACCGCTGCGGCAATGCAACACGAGGTCATGCCCGGCCTGGGCCAGGCGCAAAGCGATGGCGCGGCCAATGCCGCGGCTGGAACCGGTGACCAGTACGGATTCAGTCATGACTGGACTCCTTCGGATTCATGAAGATATTGAGCGGCTTGAGGCGGGCGAAACACGTTCAGACGGGCGGTCGCATGGATGCCGGAGGCGTTGATGTGGCATTCGAACACGCCCATGCCGTTGTCGTCTTCCAGCGAGCGCATGCCGTGGATGGTCAGCTCGGTACCGGCGGGGAAGCGTTCGACGTTGCATTCGAATTTGCGGGTGCCAAGCAGGAAGCCCAGCTCCACTGCATCGCCCCGCTGGCGCGCATGGCAACCGGCATAGGCGGCGACACTTTGCGCCATCAGTTCGATGCCGACCCAGGCCGGCAAACTGCCGTCGGGATGGTTGAATAGCCCATCGGGCCTGACGATGAGGCGGGTGTGAATCTGCTCGTCATCGAACGCCAGGATTTCTTCGATAAGGATCATGTCGCCAGCGTGGGGCAGCAACTCGGCGAGCGGCCAGTCAATCATGGTGCGTCTCCGATAATCAGGCTGACGTTGTTGCCACCGAAGGCAAAGGAATTGCTCATCAGGTAGCGAGGTGCAATGGACGCCAGATGATCGGCTGGGGTCACCCAGTTGAGTGCAGGCAGCGTTGGATCCGGCTGGCCATCCCAGACGTGCGGCGGCAAAGCCTGCTGGCGGTTATCCGCACTCAGGCTCAACCAGCAGAACGCGGCTTCCAGCGCGCCGGCGGCACCGAGGGTGTGGCCGGTCATTGGCTTGGTCGATGAACAAGGCACGCCGTTCGGAAACAGCGTCGTTACGGCCACGCTTTCCATGGCGTCGTTGTGTTGCGTGGCCGTGCCGTGCAAATTCAGGTAGCTGATCTGTTCGGGTTGCAGCTGCGCGCGGCTCAACGCCTTGCGCATTGCTTGCAAGGCGCCACGGCCCGTCGGTTCCGGCGCGGAAATATGGTGCGCATCGGAACTGGCGCCGCTGCCCAGCAGGGCAATCGGCTGGCTGTCACCGGCGCTTTTACTCATCAGGAACAGCACCGCCGCTTCGCCGATGTTAATGCCGTTGCGGTTGACCGAAAACGGATTGCATCGGCTTTCCGAGACCGCTTCCAGCGCCGAGAAACCATTGAGGGTCAGCTTGCACAGCGTGTCGACGCCGCCGCACAACACGGCGTCGCACAGGCCAAGGTCCAACAGTCGCTGGGCACTCATCAGCGCCCGGGCGCTGGAGGTGCAGGCCGTGGAAATCACGTAGGCCGGGCCGCTCAATTGCAGCCAGTCGGCGAGGAAATTCGCCGGGGCGCCGAGTTCCTGTTGCTGATAGTCGTAATCAGCGGGGAACTCATGCTCGCGGATGTAATGGGCCAACCCACGGCTGGCCTCATCGATGCCCGAAGTGCTGGTGCCCAGCACCACGCCGATACGGCCACGGCCATAAGTCTGGATGGCAGAATCGATCTCTTTGCGAATCTGCAGCCCGGCTTCCAGCAGCAACTGATTATTGCGACTGCCTTGCTCGGACAACTCAGCCGGAATCGGCGCCAGTTCACCTTGCACGGCAGCCACCGGCAATGACCGTTCAGCCACCCAGCCGGCTTCACTGCGCATGCCGGAGCAATCGCCGGCAAATAGATTGCGTGCGATTTCCTGCTTGCCACGGCCCAGGGCGCAGATCACCCCGAGGGCGTTCAGGTAGGCGGTCATGGCGTGTCTCCGCTCAGGGGCGTGACTTCGTACTTCGGACCTTTGGGCAGGTTCAATTCAAAGCTCATGGGTTGTGAATAACGGACATCCCAGCGCGTTGGCAGGGATCGTTGCGCGCCATGTTGCCACGCATCGGGATAATTGCCGTGCAGTTCATCCTTGGGCGTCAACGCAAACAGCAGCGCCGCGAACAGCTCGCGGGCTTCCGGATTGGGTGGCAGCAGGCCGTCGGCCTGCCACTTGCCATCAATCAATTTCTGACGCGCCTGGGGAATACCCAGCAAGTCCATCATCGACCAGCGAATGCTCGGGCCTTCACGCTGGATCACCAACACCCAATCCAGACGCTGATCAGCTTTCAGGCGTTGGATGTGCAACTGCACCGGCAACGCCAGGGTGGGAGATTGCTCGGGCAACGGCGCCTGGCTGGCGCAAGCGCTTAGCAGCAGGACAGCGCCAAACAGCAGAAATCGCAGCACCACCGCACACCCTGTAGGAGCGAGCTTGCTCGCGATGGACGTTAACGATAACGCGTGCTGTCTGAATAAACGCGTCGTCCAGGGGTTTTTCGCGAGCAAGCTTGCTCCTACAGTGGACATCACGCAGTACCTTCAAGCGGTTTACACGCAACCACATTGACCAAGGTTTCTTCCCGTTGGCCAAAGGGCTTTGGCTGGCGCAGGCCCAAGCGTTCGAGCAGGCCGAAATCCTTGGCGCGGCTCCACCACAAGTACGGATAAGACACGTTCTGCGGACCGAATTCGAAACCCTGCCGACGAACCATCTCCAGATACCCAGCGGCGCTTTTCTGCACATGCATCGGGTGACGGAACAACCAGCGAATCACCCACGTATCAATGTAGGCCTCGGTCGATTCGGCGAACAGCAGATAACCGCCCGGCTTGAGCACGCGGTAGAACTCGGCCAGTGCCTTTTCCTGCTCCACCAGATGATGAAAGGTCTGGTGACAAAACAGCAGATCAACGCTGGCGTCCGGCACGGCGAGCGTGGCGCAGTCGCTGCCGATCAACTCCACGTCCATGCCCTGACGTGCCGCTTCTTCAGCGCTCAGGTTCAGGCTGTGCGGGTCGGCGTCGACACCGATCAAGCGCTGCGGCGCAAAGACCTGGCGCAGGTGTTGGAACGATTTACCCTGGCCGCATCCCGCATCCAGCAACACCGGATGGGCTGGCAACGGCTCGCTGAACAGGCTGCGCAGATCGTCGATTGCCACGCGAAGCACACGATGCTGCCAGGTGTGGCTGCGCAGGAACCAGAAACCGAAGCGGGTTTCTTCCACGTAGTTGTCGCTCAGGTAACTCATGTGGCATCTCTTGCACAGAGTTCCGACAGCATCCGCAGCCGGCGCTTGGGTTCGGCGACAAATGGATTGCGTTCGTCCCAGGCATAACCGGCGAGGATCGAACTGATCATGCGACGGATGTCCGGTGAGCTGTCCGGGTGGTAGATCACATCCTGGAACGTCCCGGCGTACCAGCCTTCGACGTAACAACGGAAGGTGTCGACGCCGCGCTTGAGCGGCTCGGCGAACTCGGTTTGCCAGTCGACGCTTTCACCTTGCAACTGGCGGTGCAGCACGGCGGCGGCCATGCTCGCGGAGCGCATGGCGATGGTCACGCCGGAGGAAAACACCGGGTCGAGAAATTCCGCCGCGTTGCCCAGCAACGCAAAACCCGGACCGTGCAGGGTTTTGACGTTGGCCGAGTAGCCGCCGATGGTTCGCGCCGGCGTATCCCACACCGCGTTGTTCAACACGCCGGAAAGGCTTGGGGTATCAGCGATGAAACCGCGCAGGCAATCGTCGAGATTTTCGCTACGACCTTCGAAGTGTTCGGCGGCCGCGACCACCCCCACCGAGCAGCGGCCGTTGCTGAACGGAATGGTCCAGAACCAGATATCGCGCTGGGTCGGATGGGTGGTGACGAGGATCTTCGTGCGGTCGAAATTCGGGTTGTCGATGTGGTCTTCGACGTGCGTGAACACGGCCTGGCGCACCGGGAAATTCGACGGTGCTTCAAGGTCCAGCAAGCGGGGCAGGACACGGCCATAACCGCTGGCATCGAGCATGAAATCGGCTTCGATGCGGTACTCGCTGCCGTCCTCGCGAAGCACGCCGAGTTGCGGCTTTGCGAGGTCGACATCGACGCTGACGATGGTTTCGCCGTAACGGACTTCCACACCTTGCAGGGCGGCCTGATCTGCCAGCAGTTTGTCGAAATCGGCGCGCTGGACCTGAAAGGTGGTCGGCTTGCCGTTGCTGAAAGTGTCGCCGAAATCAAACGCGCTGTAGTGCTCGCCCCAGGCAAATGCCGCACCGGTTTTCAGCTGGAAACCGGCCGCGTTCACTGCGTCCAGCATGCCGGCTTCTTCGACAAAATCCAGGCAGTGCGACAACAGGCTTTCACCGATGGAGAATCGGGGGAAATGCTGGCGCTCGATCATCAGCACATCGTGACCTTTGCGCTTGAGCAGCGCGGCGGCGATGGCGCCCGAGGGGCCCGCGCCAATGATGACGACCTGGCGACGTTCCGTTTCAACGGTTGGCATGGGGGCTCCTTGCCGGGACGGCAGCTTTCAAGGGGATCCGGTGCATGCCGGCCAATGCCGGCAGCAGTGTCGCGATCAGGCCCATCAGCATCAGCGCAAAGTACAGCGCCGGGCTGATGAGTTGTTGTTGCAGCAGCAGGTTGAGAAACACGATCTCGCTCAAGCCGCGAATGTTCAGCAAGATACTTTCGCGCCAGCGACTGGCGCCTTCAAACGAAGCGCCGGCCCAGCCGAGGCCCAGCCAGTTGCCCA
Source organism: Pseudomonas sp. LBUM1644 (assembly GCF_059716195.1). NCBI lineage: Bacteria > Pseudomonadati > Pseudomonadota > Gammaproteobacteria > Pseudomonadales > Pseudomonadaceae > Pseudomonas > Pseudomonas sp. LBUM1644. The sequence goes on from NZ_CP166812.1 coordinate 425,203, forward strand.
GCAATTTGCTGGCAATCGGCAACAGCAACAGTGCAACAAGTTGCGCACCACTGAGGCTGTCCATGGCGCTGTGGACGTTGATCTGCACGATACCGAACGTGAGGATCAGCGGGATCGCCACGTACGTCTGCAAACGGCTCATCCAGATCACCGGCAACGGCAGCACCAGCGGCGCTTTCAGCGCGGCCATGATCAACAGATAACCGATGCCGAAAATCAGCGCGTTGAGTTTGTAGTGTTCGGCGACGACCAGCAGGGCGAAAAAACACACGCTGTAGAGCCATGTCTGCCGCAGGCCGAGCAACCGCAACAGCACGGGCAGGCAGGCGCCAGCCAATGGCAGCAGCAGGCTGCTCAGGTGCAAGGTCCCTTGGGCGATGGCGAACAGCGTCCAGCAGGTCAGGTCGATGAGGATCGCGGTTTGTACCAGTCGCCGAGTGGCGGCGTCTGGGTAGTTGATATGCCGCAAGTACAGGTACAACACCGGAATCGCCGTAATAGCGAACAGCAAACCGACAGCCAGCGAACTGAGCCATGGCTGCGGCGGCAGTAGCCAGATCGCCGTGGCCAGGCCGCAGGTGAACGGAATGCAGAAACTCGGCAGGGCGATTTTCAGGCTCTGGCGATCGAGTCGCAGGTCAATCACATCGCTGAGGATATAGCCGAGCAGCAGCGCGAAACTCAAGCTGTAGAGGTTTTTCAGCCAGATCGGCGACACCAGCGCCACGCCGCTCAATTGCCAATGAGGTTCTATCCAGAAGTACATCAGCAGTGGCAGGCCGACGGTCGCCAACAGTAACTGACTGACAATTGGAATCAGGCCGAAGTACCGACCGACTCGGGTCGCGATGGCGAACAGCACCAGGGCCATTGCCCAAAACAGGAGGATCATCATGCTGCCGGCTCCGCCACAGGCAGGGCGTGGACGTGTCGTCCAGCCCACGGCGCCAGCATGAAGCTGAAGGCCAGGCCCAGGCTGACCGACAACCCAAAATTGCTCACGGCCGGTGTGCTCGACACCGCCAGCAAACCGAACGACAGCCAGGTGGTCAGCGCCGCCAGCAAGGTGCCCAGCAGGCTCACGGCGGCGCCGCCAACCTGTTCGCGCATAAGGATCGCGTAGTCGACGCTGATCGCCGTCACCAGCAGCAGGCCGAACAGGCTGAACAGTGTCAGCGGCTGGCCGAGCCAGCCGAGACTGGCCAGGCTGCACAGCGCCGCCAGCAATGGCAGCGCGACGATGCGCAATGCGCCACCGAGGCCGAACGGCAGGATCAACACCAGCACGATCAGCACGCAGGAGGCGAGTTTCAATTCAGCGGCGCTGATCTGAGTCGCGGCGAAAACAGTGTTCAACTCGCCAAGGCGATCGACCAATTTCACACCCGGCAAATCCAACGCCTGAACTTGCAGCAGTGCGGGATTGTTCAGACCTTGCAGGCTGACCATTGCCGCCACGCCGTCCTCGGTCGGGCCCAACCACAGCGGGCGATAGGGTTCCGCCAAGGGGCCGGCCAACGCCGCATCAATGTCTTCGACAGGCAGCGCCTGCAGCTTCGCCAATTCGGTGTGCAGCGCCTCGACCGGCACGCCGACATCGAGCAGCGGCTGCCAGAAGGCCGGCAGCTTGTTCAGCGCTTCACGTACCTGGCGTTGTTCGCTCGGTTGGCTGACCAGTTGATTCAGCGATAGATAGCCCTGGAGTTTGTCCAGGTTGACCAGTTGATCCAGGCGTTCGCTCAGCGCGGTTTGGCGTTCCAGCAATTGCTGTTGGTTGCTCCCGCGAACCAGAAAAAACTGGCTGGTGGGTTGATAGCCCGTGATTCGTGCAATGGTCCGGGCTTCCTCGGTCAACTGCTGCGGCGCACCGATCCACTGGCGGATGTCATTTTTGCTGTCGAGCTGCAGCAGGCCGCCGACACAGAAGGCGATAAGCAGGGCCAAAAGAATCGGGGTACTCACGTATTTGAGCAGCGTTTCCCGCAGGTTCACCAGAAACTCGGAGATGCGCAGCAGCCACTGCGCGGGACGTATATCCGTGCCCTTGAGCAGTGCAGGTAGCAGGCACACGGCGGACAAGTAGGCGCCGAGCAGGCCGGCGGCGGAGAACACGGCGATCTGGGTCAGCGCCGGAAACGGTGTCCATGCCAGCGCCAGGTAGCCGATGCAGCTGGTGATCAGGCTCAGCGTCAGGCCCGGCAACGTCAGGCGCAGCGCTGGCCAACTGTGCCAGGGTTTCAGGCTCCAGCTCTTGGACAGGTAATGCAGCGGGTAATCGACCGCGACGCCAATCAGGCTGGAGCCGAGCACCAGGGTCATCACATGCATATGGCCGAACATCGCCACGCAGGCCACCGCGCCAAACAGCATGCCCACCAGCACCGGGACAAACGCCAGCAACACTCGCAAACGGCGGAAGGCCAGCAACAGCAACAACAGAATCCCGAGGGTGGCACCGCCGCCGACCCAGGTGATTTCGCGTGTGGCTTGTTGCTGACCGTTGGCCGCGTAGAGCAGACCGCTGGCGGCGAGCAGTTGCACGTCTGACCGGGCGGCCTCTTCGCGGCTGTGCTTGAGCAGATCCGCGACCTGCAGCGGCAGGTTCATGTCGAAGGCATTGCCGGTCGTTCGAGCCCGCAGCAATACCCAACTTTTACCGTCGGTATCGGCGACCAACGCACCGCTGCCAATGTCCAGCTGCACCGAGCCGTGTTGTGGCTGGCTGTTCTGGATACGGCCGGTCAGGCCGAGCCAGTCATCCTGGCTTGGCACCAGGCTGAAGCCGGTGAAGGGGTCGAACAGGGCTTGCACCCGTTGCTGGATAAACGCATCGGGGTGCTCGATCAACTGCTGACGATCCGCCGCAGACAGCATTGCCAGGCGACCTTGCAGCAATTGCGTGCGCAGCGCAGGGAGGTCGGCTTGCAAGGTCCACTGGACCTTTTCGAACAAACCGCTGGCCTGCCACTGCTCGCCCAGTGTCTGCGCCATGGCGACGGCTTGCTGACGATCGGTGTGGCCGACCAGTACCAGCATTTCGCGGTTCAACGGTTCTTGCATGCGCTGTTCGGCGCGCAGTTCCAGTGGGTCCGGTGCCGTGCCGGGCACCAGCTCCATCAGGTTGGCCGACAGCGGCGCGCCGTCACGCCATTGCCAGCCGGCGAGCGCGAGCACCGCCAGCAGCAGGATCAGGAACAGCCGCGGAAGACTCCGTTCACTCGGCAAAGTCATGTTGCTCCGGGTCGCTCAACGGTTGTGCGCGGGTGCTGTCCTGCATGCGCAAAAGGGTGCTGTCGCCCTGGGTTTCCAACAGCTCGATGGTTTGCACCAACTCGCCACCCGCAATATTGATTTGATTGAACACTTGCTTCAGCAGCAGCGAACGTGGGACCAGGGTCAACTTCCAGTTCTGAGCATCGCCGCTCAGCGAAAGTTCGAAGTCCCGTTGCAGTCCGCTGCTGTCGCCTTGCAGCACGGCCAGAAACAAGCGGTTCTGCTCGGCGCCGGCGCTCTTGCCGGGCAACATTTGCCAGCCCTTGGCGTCACGTCGCGCGATGCCTTTGGCCGTAATGCGGTAATCCTGTTTCAGCGGGGTTTTCAGCAACCACAGCAGGCCGTGGTTTTTGGCGAGTACGAAGGTACCCTTGCTGGTCAGCGGCTGGGGCAGGGCGCGCAGGTGTTTTTCCTGGACGAAGTTGCCATGGATCACATCAGGTTTGGCCAGTTGATCGCTGAGCTGTTGCAGATCAAACGCCTGCGCCAACGAAGTAAATCCAACCGCCAATATCAACCCCACCACAAACCTGTAGCAGCTGGCGAAACCTGCGTTCGAGTGCGCAGCACTCGCCCAGCGTTCTTTCTCATGTACCACATGTACAGGTTTTGCGACGGCTTCGCCGCCGAACGCCGCCTCGCGGGCTCGGCAGCTGCTACTGAGGGTGTTCAGCGGGTTCATGCGAGTATCCTTTCGACGGCGTCGGTGAAGACTTTCGGCGAGGCCAACTGCATTTCGCGGTTGCTCATGTCGACGGCAACCTGCACGGAAACGGCGCGGGTCAAGCGTTCGCCGGTGTCCAGGTCGCTGATCAGGTAATTGATCTTCAGGCGATTCTCCCACTCCACCAGATTGGCGCGCACGTTCAGCTTCTGTCCGAACACAGCGCCGCGCACGTAGCGCAGCTGCAAGTCGATCACCGGCCAGGCGTAACCTGATTCGACCATCGCCGTGTAGTTGTGGCCGATCTTGTCCAGCAATGCACAACGGGCGACTTCCAGGTATTTGACGTAATGGCCGTGCCAGACAACGTTCATGGTGTCGACGTCAAAGAACGGCACGAGGATTTCCGTATCGGTGTGAAGCACTCCCTTGCTACGCATGCAGCCTCCAGTGTTGCTCGGCAATACGCTTCAGGCACAGGCGCAATTCGCCTTCAAGCGCGCGGTCTTCGATGACGGGCGGGAAGTCCTTGGCCAGTTCTTCGTGCATCGCGGCGAGGGCGGGCGGCAATGGTCGCGCATCTTCGGCCTTGCTGCGCAGCCAGACGCCTTGGTTGGCGGCCAGCAGGGTGGCGGCGGCAACCTGTTCGGTCAGCTCCAGCACGCGGATCGCATCGCGGGCGGCGATGGTGCCCATGCTCACCTTGTCCTGGTTGTGGCATTCGGTGGAGCGCGAGAAGACGCTGGCCGGCATGGTGTTTTTCAGCGCTTCGGCGGTCCAGGCACTGGTACCTATTTGCACAGCCTTGAAGCCGTGGTTGAGCATCGCACGGTCCGCGGTGGCGCCGGACAAATTGCTCGGCAAGCCATGGTTGTAACGCTCGTCCACCAGCAGCGCGAGTTGCCGGTCCAGCAGGTCGGCCACGTTGGCCACCAGGTTTTTCAGGCTGTCCATGGCGAACGCGATATGGCCGCCATAGAAGTGCCCGCCGTGCAGCACGCGCTCGGCTTCGGCATCGATGATCGGGTTGTCGTTGGCGCTGTTGAGTTCGATCTCGATGAACGAGCGCAGCCAGTTCAGGCTATCGGCCAACACGCCAAGCACGTGCGGCGCGCAGCGCAGGGAATAGCGATCCTGCAGGCGATGCAACGGTGCCGTTGGCGCGTCGATGGCCAGGTCCTTGCGCAGCCACGCGGCCACTTGCATCTGGCCTGGATGGGGTTTGGCGGCGAACAGGCGCTCGTCGAAGTGTTCCGGGTTGCCCTGCAAAGCGACCACGTTCAACGCGGTGATGCGGGTGGCCAGTTGCAGCAGGTAATCGGCGCGGGCAAAGGCCAGGCAGGCGAGGCCGGTCATGACGGCGGTGCCGTTCATCAGCGCCAGGGCTTCTTTGGGGCGCAAAACCAGCGGCTGCCAACCGAGTTCGCGGTGCACGTCGGCGGCTTGTCGGTGTTCGCCACGGAACATCACTTCGCGCTCGCCGGACAAGGTCGCGGCGACGTAGGACAGCGGCGTCAGATCACCGCTGGCGCCCACTGAGCCTTCTTCCGGGATCAGCGGCAGGATGTCGTGTTCGAGGAACGCTTGCAGGCGTTCCAGCAGTTCCACGCGCACCCCGGACACGCCATGGCACAGCGACTGCAAACGGGCCGCGAGCACCGCGCGAGTGGCTTGGGCGTCGAGCAGTTTGCCCAGGCCACAGCCGTGGAAGGTATACAGGTGACGAGGCAGCGCCTCGACGTGATGCAGCGGCACCGCGACCACGCAGGAGTCGCCATAACCGGTGGTCACGCCATAGATCACGCCTTCCTTGTCCAGCAGCGAGTCGAGGAATCGCGCGCCCTTGGCGATGCGCTCGCGGTACGCAGGGTCGCCTTGCAGCTGCGTCGGCACCTGGCGGTTGGCCAGGGCCAGCACGTCTTCGATGCGCAAAGGGAGTTCGCCGAAGGTTACCGGCTCAAGCGTTGGCGTCGTCATCGGTCTTCCAGAAAGGGTAAAAGTTGAACCATTGTTGAGGCGCTTCGAGGCAATAGTGACCCAAGCGTTCGGCGTAGCGGGAGGCCCACTGATGAATGACCTGCTCGCGGTCGCTGCGTTTCCAGGTGATCGCATCAGCGAAAGGTTCGAGGGTCAGTCGATAATCGCCATCGGGTTTTTTAAGACACAGCAGCAGGTTGACCGGGCATTTCAATAGCCCTGCCAGAAGCCATGGCCCTTGTGGGAATTTTGCCGGATGGCCAAGGAAATCCACCGTCACGCTGCGCCCGCCATGCAGCGGCACACGATCGCCGGCAATCGCCAGCCACTCGCCGCGCTCCAGGCGTTCGTGCAGTTGCAGCATGATCACCGGGTCCAGTTCGCTGACCTGAATCAGCCGCAGATTGGTCGCGCCGGCTTCGCCGAGCAAGCGGTTGAACTGCTCGGCGTGCTTGGTGTGCACCAGCACGTTCATCGTGACTTTTTCACCGATTTCCGCCAGTGCACGGCAGACTTCGAGATTGCCCAGGTGCGCCCCCACCAGCAGCTGCCCACGCGTGCCGCGCAGTTGATTGCGCAACAACGCCGGGTCGATGATTTCGATCTGCTCGATGCTCAGCTTGCCGTTCCACACATCGAGCTTGTCGAGCATGGAGTCGGCGAACGCCATGAACTGACCGAACACCCGCCAATGGCTCGGGCGCAATGCGCTGCGGCCGCTCCAGTCAGCGAGCCGTTGTTGGTATTGCCAGGCGCTGTGGCGGGCGCTGCGACCGAACAGGAAAAAGTACAACACGATGCCGTACAACACCGGGCTCAGCAGCCGACGACCGAGGACTTTGGCACCGAATGCGGTGAGCTTCATCAGCCAGAAGCTGCCGCGCTCCTGACGGTCTGCCCAGTGTTCTTTGCCTGCGTTAATGCTCATGCTCGCCACCGTCGCCAGAGAATCACCGGAGCCCGCAACAACATGCCGAAAAACAGCCGGGTGTGCATGCTCGAAATCAGCACATTGTCGTGGAACATCCGGAAATGCGAGACGCCATCCAGCGGGTAATGGACCTTGGTGGGCAACCACTGCATCGGCAGATTTCGCCAAGCCAGCCGCACCAGAATGTCCGAGTCGAAGTCCATGCGCTTACCGACGTTGGCCGAGTCGATCAGGGCCAGGGTCGGTGGCAATGGATAGACGCGGAAACCGCACATGGAATCGCGAATCTGCAACGAAAGCGTGTTGATCCAGACCATGACGTGCGTCAGGTAGCGCGCATACAAACGACCCTTCGGTACGCTGGCGTCGTATTGCGGATAGCCGCAAATCACCGCACGCGGGTGGGCGCGTGATTGTTTGATGAACATCGCGACGTCTTGCAGATCGTGCTGGCCGTCGGCGTCCACTTGCAGGGCATGGCTGAAGCCCAGGCGCGAGGCTTCGCGCAAACCGGTCATGACCGCGCCGCCCTTGCCTTGATTGGCGGTCAGCCGGATCAGGTAGACCATTTCGCGCCGGTCCAGTCGATCGAGCACCTTAGCGCAGGCTTGATCACTGGCATCGTCCACCAGAATGCACGGCAGGCCGCAGGCGAGCAGCGCGTCGACCACGGTGGTGATCGCGGTTTCGTGGTTGTAGACGGGCACGATGGCACAGGGGTTATGCATGTTGGCTCACATCCCGCCCTTGTAGCAGCTGGCGAAGCCTGCGTCCGGCTGCGAAGCAGTCGTAAACCGGTATCGGAGGTTCTTTCAGAATAACCGGCGTACACCGGATGCGAGCGCTTCGCGCTCGGACGCAGCCTGCGGCAGCTGCTACAGGTCTCAACTTATCCACAGACAGCCTCCAGCAAAATCCGCCCGCTGGAGCAGGTGGCGGTTTCATTGCGGTAGGCGAAATACAGCTTGCTGCGCACCGGGTCGAAGCGCAGGTGTAGCTGGATTTCATCGCCCGGGCGCACCAGTTGCTGGAACTTCAATACTTCCATGCCGGCGAATTTTCGCGGCAGGTCCATCAATTGCTGACCGAGGTTCAGCGCCCAGTCCACCTGCACCACGCCGGGCAATACCGGGGCCTTGGGAAAATGGCCACTGAAGTACGCGAGGTCCGGCGGGACTGCCAGTTGCAGGCTCCACTCACCGTCGACTTCACTCTGTTCCAGCACCTGCGGCGCCTTTGGACGAGGTGCCAGCAACAACGCTTCGACTTCGGCTTGGGGCAGTTTGCCTTGGGCATTCAGCGGCAACTGCCGCAGCAGGCGCCAGCGTCGCGGCAGGGCCAGGGCTTCGCAATGTTGGCTCAGGTGCTGACGCAATGCTTGCGTGAGGGTGCGTCGCCCCTGATTGCGCAAGGCATGCAAGCCCGAGTCACTCAACACCAGCAGGGCACCCAGCGACGCGCGATTTTCCTGGACCACCCCAAGGCGCGCTTCAGCGACCCAGTCGTGATCCATCAAGGCCTTTTCCAGCATCGGCAGTGAAATACGTTTTTCTTCCAGTTTGACGATCCGGTCCAGCCGTCCGAGCAGTTCGAAGCGTCCATCGGCAGCGATTCGCGCAGCATCGGCGGTGTGTTCGATATGGCCCGGCGGTAAGTACGGCGAGGCGATGAGCAGTGCGCCGTCGCGGTCCTGGCTCAGCGTCAAGTCGGCGAAGGGCTGCCAGAGTTCGTGACCCTGGCGCCAGGCAATGCCGCCGGTTTCCGAGCTGCCGAAAATTTCCGTCGGCCATTGTTGCAGGCGCTCGTGCAGGCTTTGCGCGGCCTCGACCGGCAGAGCGCCACCGGAGGAAAATACTCGACGTACCGCGCTCAGGGCCGGCCAGTCGAGGTTGTCGCCCATGCGCTTGAGCAGCGCCGGGCTGGCGACCCAGGCAAACGCCGGGTGTTCGCGGCTGGCGCGCTGCAAGTCTTCGGGGAAGGCCAGTTGCTTGCGCACGAACGAGCGCCCGGCACACAGCGGCCATAGCACCCGAAACAGCAGGCCATAGATGTGTTGGGTGGCGACGCTGCCGATGAGGCAGGCCTCACCCAGGTCCATGCCCCAGAGTTGTTCCAGCGCTTCGACTTCATTGGCCAGTTGCCGCAGGGTCTTGTCGATGCGCTTGGGTTCGCCACTGGAACCGGACGTGCACAGGCTCAGCGAGCAGCCGTCCAGATCCAGTGCAGCGGCGATGAGTGGCGGGTGCCGGTAATCGTTCAAGTGCGTGTCGTCGGCCAGATCGGTCAGCCACAGGTCGACGTCTCTCGCCCAGCGTTGGCGAGTTTGGGCTTGCAGGTCGGCAGGCAACAGCACGCTGACCCCGGCACGCCAGGCGCCGAGCAGGGCAATCGCAAGGTCGGCGGCGTCTTCCAGGTGCACCGCAATGCGCCGCACGCCTTGGGCTTGCAAGCCGGCCGCCAGGCTCAAGGCCTGTTCGCAGAGGTGTGCGTGATTCAGCGCCGGCTCGGCCGTCACGGCACGCTCCGGTTGAGCCTTGAGCAACAATTGCTCAAGTTTTATCCAATTCATGGGTGGCCTCGTACCCGTTGTCGTATCAGCCATTCAATGGCAAACATCAGGCCGATCAATCCATAGGAGATCAGGCCGGTGTACAACATCCACCAGCTCAGCGGCGCCCAAAGGGTCAGGGCGGCGGCGCACAAACCGTTGCAGAGAAAAAACACACTCCAGGCAATCGTGACCTGGCGGGTGTAGCGAATCGCCTTGGCCGGCAAGTGGGGTTCACGCAGACGGGCCAGGCGTTCGGCCATCGGTGGGCCGTATTTCAGGCTCAAACCGAACAGCATCAGCATGAAACCGCTGATCAGCACCGGGTACCAGCGCAGCAGGGCCGGGCTATCGAACAGCGCCAGCAACAGGCAAAACACGATGGCGACGATGGCCATCCACCGGCTCCCCGGTCGCCGCACGCCCGTCAGCGCGCGCGCCAGCCACAGGCTGCCCAGCAGCAGGCCGAACTGCCACGGAGCGAAATGTTCCATGCCGAAATACACCGCGAAGGGGTACAACAGGCCCGCCAGCAGCAGGCCAAGGCCGATCAGTCGGCTCATGCGGCCGGTTGAACCAGACGGTAGACCGCCTCAACCACGTCGCTGACAGTACGCACCGTCTTGAATTCTTCGGCGGCAATTTTTTTGCCGGTCTGGCGTTTGATGTGATCGATCAGGTCGACCGCGTCGATGCTGTCGATTTCCAGGTCCTGATACAGGTTGGATTCGAGGCTCACGCGCTCGGGGTCCAGCTCGAAGAGTTCGACCAGAGCATCGCGCAGGGTGTTGAAAATGTCGTCACGAGTTTGCATGGTCCGGTCTCAAGCTGCCTGTTTTGCAGTGACGAACGCCGCAAGGCTCGTCACGTTGCTGAAGTGATTACGGGTGTCCTTGGCATCGGCGTCGATTTTGATGCCGTACTTTTTCTGGATCGCCAGGCCGAGTTCCAGGGCATCGACCGAGTCCAGGCCCAGGCCTTCGCCGAACAGCGTCTGGTTGTCGCCGATGTCGTCGGCGTTGATGTCTTCAAGGCCCAGGGCGTCGATGATCAGCAGTTTTATTTCACGGTGCAGATCGCTCATCTTCGGCGAGCTCCTTAATAAAGTAGTGGTGCAGGTAATCGTTTAGCTTGCGCGAGGCTTGTGGAGGCGGGCCTTGTGCGGCAAAGGTCTGTGGGTCTATATCGGCCCCCACGCGGAAACTGAAGTGCACGCGACGCTTCGGGATCCGATACCAGGGTTCAGCCTTGGTCAGCGTGGTCGGGCTGACCTTGATAATCACCGGGGTCAGAATTCTCGCACCGCGCAGGGCAATTGCCGCGGCACCCCGATGAAAGGCTGGCGGTTGACCGGGTTGGGTGCGGGTGCCTTCGGGAAAGATGATCAATGTCTGGCCGCTTTTCAGTGCATCGGCCGCGGCGTCAAGCATGTCCATGCTGCCATCGTTGCTGATGTATTCGGTGCAGCGCAGCGGGCCACGGGTAAAGGGGTTCTGCCAGAGGCTTTGCTTGACCACGCAATTGGCATGGCGCACCAGGCCGATCAGGAACACCACATCAATCAGCGACGGGTGATTGGCAATGATCATCTGCCCCGGACGGCCGAGTTTCTCCGCACCCTGAATGTCGTAGGTCAGCACCCCGGTACGGGCCATGAACCGGACAAAAAACCAGAACAGGCGAGCGACGGTGTGCCGCGCTCGCTGCCGATGAGTCTGGGCATCGCCGGGCAGGCAGTTTAGCAGCGGGAAAACCAGCAGCCGCAGGCACAGCCCTCCCAGCCCGAACAGGGTAAAGCTTGCGGCAGTCGCCAGCAGGCGCCAGTAATAGGCGTCGCGGTGTTTAGCGGTTACGGGTTGCGTTGCCAGGTCCATACACGATTTTTCCAGGCATGTTGGCAGGTAGTCTGCTGGCCGAGCAGGGTACGCAATAGGTTCAGGGCATGGGGCCAGTGGCTTTTGGACAACTCATCGGAGGTGCTGTTCAGGGATAGCTGCCAGTCGTTGCCGGGGGTCAGCAGCAGGCCGACCGCATACGGGAATGGCACATCGTCAATCCAGGTCGAATAGGCCTCGGGAGGTTGTTCTTCAGTGACCACCAACAGTACGGCGGGCGCACCTTCGGCAAGCAACGCCGCGGCCTCTAGCATGCCGTGTTCAAGGCCATCACCAGCGGCGGCGAGGGCCGTCATTTCGCTGGTTTCACCGCGCATGATCGACCACAAGCCAATAATCGCGTTGTGCACCGACAGGCTGAACTGGGTCGGCGACAACGGCTGATCGGCAGCCAGGTCGCTGAGAATGTCGAAGGTGCGCGGGGTTTCTCCATGACGGGAAATAAAGACCAGCGGTAGGTCCTGGCGACCATCGGCCAATGGCCAGCCGACACTGAATGCCATTCGCGCCAGACGACTCAGCCGCCGACGCTGCATGGCCGGCAGAAACGAAACGTCGGGGGCGGCATCGCTGTTGGCAAGCACGACCGGTTGTCGGCTCCAGGCCTGCCAATCGTCCACGCTTTCGAGCCCAGGGGCCCATGCGCGCCATTGGGCGATGTTGAAGTTGATCACAGGCATTCATCCCGCCCCTGCGGGCTTCCTTGACGCGGAGAGTCGTAAAACGGCGACAGGCCTTACGTGGCGCTTAACGCCGAGTGGCGCGCATTATCCCGTTGCGGTGGACGTGTAGCAAATGCTGGTTACATTTTGCTCAATAATAAGTATACCGACTGGTTCGCGAAAAGCTGTCGTTTGGCCAGCATCTAAATTGCGAGGGTGGAGGTAGCTAAGCGGCGCCGTAGACCACTACACTCGGTCATTCTTTGATACACGGAGGTTTTGACATGCGGCGCGTGGTGTTCAATCAGAAAGGTGGTGTAGGTAAATCCAGTATTGCCTGCAATTTGGCGGCGGTCAGCGCCAGCGAGGGTTATCGTACCCTGTTGGTCGACCTCGATGCCCAAGCCAATTCCACCCAGTACCTGACGGGGCTCACCGGTGACGATATCCCGATGGGTATCGCCGATTTCTTCAAGCAGACGTTGTCTTCCGGACCGTTTTCCAAGAAAAACCAGGTTGATATCTACGAAACGCCGTTCGAAAACCTCCACGTCATCACCGCCACCGCCGAGCTGGCCGACCTGCAGCCCAAGCTCGAGGCGAAACACAAGATCAACAAGCTGCGCAAACTGCTCGATGAATTGACCGAAGATTACGACCGAATCTATCTGGATACCCCGCCGGCGTTGAACTTCTATGCGGTATCGGCGTTGATTGCCGCTGATCGTGTGCTGATTCCCTTCGATTGCGACAGTTTCTCCCGCCAGGCGCTCTACGGCCTGTTGGCAGAAATCGAAGAATTGAAAGAAGACCACAACGAAGGGCTGGAAGTCGAAGGCATCGTGGTCAATCAATTTCAGGCCCGCGCCAGCCTGCCACAGCAAATTCTCGACGAACTGATCGCCGAAGGGCTTCCTGTACTGCCGGTGTATTTGGGCAGTTCAGTGCGCATGCGCGAATCTCACCAGGCTAATACACCGCTGATCCATCTTGACCCGCGGCACAAGCTGACCCAGCAGTTTGTTGATTTGCATAACTTGCTGGAAAACAGCTGAAGATCAAAAGATCGCAGCCTGCGGCAGCTCCTACACAACATCAGCGTTTAACCGCCCCTGTAGGAGCTGCCGAAGGCTGCGATCTTTTCAGGTCGTTATCAAATCCCCTGGCTACGCAACCAGTTCATCAATTGCGGTAATGGGAAAGCCCCGCTCTGGCGCGCCACTTCCCGCCCATTCTTGAACAGAATCAAACTCGGAATCGAGCGAATCCCCAACTGCGCCGACAACTGCTGATTCGCCTCGCTGTCAAGTTTGGCCAGCCGGCACTTACCCGCCAATTGCCCCGCCGCTTGCTCGAACACCGGCGCAAAGGACTTGCACGGCCCGCACCAGTCCGCCCACACGTCCACCAGCAGCGGTAGGTCGCCCTTGATCTGGCTGGCGTAATCGCCTTGTTTCAATTCGAAGGGTTTGTTCAGCAACACCTCGGCTTTGCATCGACCGCATTTTGGATGGTCGCTGAGACGCTCGGCGGGGATGCGGTTGAGGCCGTTGCAGTGGGGGCAGGGGATGAGCAGTGGGTCTGTCATGAGGTTGGTCCTGTGAAGAAGCCGATCACTCCTATGTGGAGACGTTTGCTCATATTTCAATCATGCGCCGTCTTGCGATGAAACTAGGCTGAGCGGTACTGAGCGAAACCGCTGGTCAGCTGGCGACTATCGCAACTTGCGATATTCCAGCGCTGTGATTAACTCTCCATAGCAGAATGCGATAAGAATGTTGCATGCAATTGCCGCTATGAAGGCTTTGTTTCCCGCTGTCGACAAGGTGGGTGAGTTTCATGTTTTCGATATCGGTGGCAACAAGCTACGGCTGATTGCCCACGTCAGGCATCGATCTCAGAAGCTATACATCAAACATGTGCTGGATCACCATGAATATGACCGCGGAAAATGGAAGGAGGGAAGAGCATGAGTGTTCTGATCAAAAGAGCTGCCGAGCATTGGGAGTTCGTCTCGCCGTTGCTGCGCAAACCAAAAAATGAAGACGACTATGACTTGTTGGTGCAGGCGCTGGACGAGTTGCTCGAGATGACTGGCGTCGATGAGTCGCACCCACTGATGAGTCTGGTGGATATCATCGGTGACTGGATTGAGGAATGGGATCACAAGCATCACCCAATGCCGAAGGCCAGCGGCGTCGACGTCCTCGGCTATTTGATGCGAGAACACGGCCTGAGCCAGAGCGATTTGCCCGGCGTTGGAGCCCAGTCGGTGGTATCCGAGATCCTGAGCGGCAAGCGTCAGCTCAACCTGCGGCAGATCCGCTGGTTGGCCGAGCGCTTCGGTACGTCGGTGGAGACCTTTATCTGACCGGGTTCAAGACGAACAACTGATCTCCAAATGCTTGCCCCACTCCGGAGGTCGCTCGGCATAGCTTTCCATCCCAGGCTGTTCCTCGAATGGATTGCTCAGCACCGCATGCAAGCGGCGAACCTCTGAATAGTCGCCACTCTCCGCTGCATCGATGGCTTTTTGCGCCAGGTAGTTGCGCAGGATGTAGAGCGGATTGACGGCGTGCATCCGTTTTCGGCGCTGTTCCTGATCATCCTCGCCATCACGAGTAGCGCGGGAGACGTAGAGCTCGGCCCAGGCATCGAAGCCTTTGATGTCGACAAAGTCATCGCGCAAACGGGTGACGGCCTGTTCGGGTGATTCTTCCCCGAGCCGACGGAAGAACAGGCTGTAATCGACGCCGCTGTTTTGCATCAATTGCAGCAGCTGTTCCAGCAGTTTCTGATCATCATCTTCTGCGGTGGTGAAACCGAGGCGGCGGCGCATCAGGTCCAGGTAATGAGCCTGGTACAGCGGCAGGTACAGGCCGAGAGTCTCGCGCAGGGCTTCGACGCTGATGAACGGCGTCAGGGCCTGGGCCAGCGCGCTGAGGTTCCATTGGCCAATCGGCACCTGATTGCTGAAAGAATAACGGCCCTGGTCATCAGAGTGGTTGCAGACGAAGTTGGCGTCGAAGTCGTCGAGGAAGGCGAACGGGCCGAAGTCGAAGGTGATGCCCAGGATCGACATGTTGTCGGTGTTCATGACGCCGTGGCAAAAGCCATAGGCCTGCCACTTGGCGATCAGCTCGGCATTGCGCTCTACGATCTCGCGGAACATCGCCAGGTACGGTTCCGGTTGTTCGAGGCATTCGGGGAAGTGCATGGCCAACACGTGTTCGCCGAGTTCTTTCTGCTTCTCGGGACGCTTGGTGTAGTAGAAATATTCGAAATGCCCGAAGCGCACATGGCTCGGCGCCAGACGCAGGACCATGGCCGCGCGTTCCTGTTTCTCACGCCAGACCGGCGTGTCGGAGCCGATCACGCACAGCGCACGGGTAGTCGGGATGTTCAGGGCGTTCAGCGCTTCGGAGGCGAGAAACTCGCGGATCGACGAACGCAGTACCGCACGGCCATCGCCCATGCGCGAAAAAGGTGTCTGACCGGCGCCCTTGAGGTGCAAGTCCCAATGCTCGCCGGCTTCGTTATAAACCTCGCCGAGTAACAGGCCGCGACCATCGCCCAGCTGAGGGTTGTAAGAGCCGAATTGATGACCGGAATAGACCATCGCCCGAGGCACGGCGTCGGCCCAGAGCTTGTGGCCGCTGAACAGTTCGGCGAACTCCGGGGTGTCGGCCACGGCCGGGTCGAGGTCGAGCAGCGCCATGGCAGCAGGGCTGGCCACCACCAGGCGCGGGTTGTCGATGGGTTCGGGCAGCACGTGGGCGGAAAATGTATCGCCCAGGCGATCGAAGCGATTATCGAAGGTCAGTTCGTCGAGGGCTTTCACCGGCCATCTCCAGCAGAATGTCCGAGCATTCTGCTAGGGATAGGGCGGTTAGTCGAGCTTCGCGGCCGGCGGCTCTTGCGCGGGTTTGCCATCGACCAGCGGCACAATGGTTTTGGTTTCCGGCTCGATGGGAACCATTTTGTACTCCTGGCCATGCAGGTTTTTAAGGTAAACCTCCATCTGCCGGAACGAGATGTTGATGTGCTGCTTCTTGAACTCGCGGTTGATGAAGCGGTTGACCTCATCGAGCACCGGGTTACGGTCACCGAGGTCGCGCACGTGCATGCGCAGCTCGTGGTCGAGGGTGCTTTCGCCGAAGTTCAGGAAGTACACGTGCGGTTCCGGATCTTTCAAGACGCGCGGGTTATCGCGCGCAGCTTTCAATAGCAGTTCTTTCACCAGATCCAGGTCCGAACCGTAATCGACCCCAAGTTTGAGGGTGACCCGAGTGATGGTGTCGGTCAGCGACCAGTTGATCAGTTGCCCGGTGATGAACGTCTTGTTCGGGACAATGATGTCCTTGCGGTCGAAGTCGGTGATGGTCGTGGCGCGGATGCGGATCTTGCTCACGGTGCCCGACAGGTTGCCGATGGTGATCGTGTCGCCGATCCGCACCGGGCGCTCGAACAGAATCATGATGCCGGAAATGAAGTTGGCGAAGATCTCCTGCATCCCGAATCCGAGGCCGACCGAGAGCGCCGCCACCAGCCATTGCAACTTGTCCCAACTCACGCCGAGGGTCGACAGGGTCGAGACGAAACCGACACCGGCGATGACGTAGGACAGCAACGTGGTGGTGGCGTAGGCACTGCCTTGCGCCAGGTTCAGTTTCGACAACACCAACACTTCCAGCAAACCCGGCAAGTTGCGCGCGAGGGCGAAGGTGATGCCAATGATGATCAGCGCACCGAGCATGTCGCCGATGCTGATCGGCACCATGCTCATGGTGGCGCCGGTGCCGCTGGTGTATTCGTAGAGGGTCACGTTATCCAGGTACGAGAAGACCGAGATCAGGTCGGACCAGGCCCAGTACAGCGCGGCCATGAAGCCGCCGAGCAGCGCCAGGCGAATCAGGCGCAGCGACTGCTCGTTGACCTTCTCGATGTCCAGCGTCGGCTCTTCGATCACTGCTTCGCCGTCGCCAGCCTCCTTGGCGGCCTGGCGTTTGGCCAGTGCGCGCTGGTAAGCCAGGCGGCGTGCCGCGACGCTGAGGCCACGCACGAAAGTGGCTTCGATCACCAGCCAGAACATCAGCAGGTACAGGGTGTTGATCAACCGGTCACTGAGTTTCAGCGCGGTGTAGTAGTAGCCGAAGCACACGGCCACGAACAACGCGATCGGCAGGGCGGTAAACAGAATCCCGACGACCTTGCGGAACAGTGAAGCGTTCTCGTGCGCCGGGCTGCTGATCAGCAGCCGACTGAGCAGCCAGGCCATCAAGGCGTAGCAGATCAGCACGACCGGCATGCCGAGCACATCATCGGCCAGCGCCGCCGGTTGCAACTCGGCAACCGCCACCACGGCGACCAGCGCCATGACCACCAGGCCGAGTCGACGGACCCAGCCTTGAAGGAATTCGACCTGAGGTTTTTCCCAGCGGAAGTGCAGTTCGGCCACGCCACCGGGCGCGAGGATTCGATAAGCGGTGTAGAACACCAGCCAGGCCTGCGCCATTTGCAGCAACGCGGCGCCCATATTGGCGTTCTGTCCGCGAGCGTCAATCTGCAAGGCCAGGCCACACAACGCCAGGCCCAGCGAGACCGGCATCGCCAGCAGAATATTGATCAGGATTGCCTGCGGCGTGTGCCACTGGCTGTCACGCTTGAAGTGGCCGATGTCCTGGTGAACCTTGTTCAGCCGGGCATACAGGCTTTTACGCCGCCACAGCAGGGCACCGATCAGCAGCACCAACGGCAGGAACAGCAGCGGACGCTGAATCAAGCCATCGGTCAATTCGCTGAGGCTGGATGCCCACGGTAAGGTCGTGACCTGCCGTTGCAGGCGTTCCGGCACGGCGCGCATCCATTCCAGGTCCAGCGGCTTGTTGCTGGGAATCCAGAACATTTGCTCATCAAGGGTCGCCCGCAGGCTTTGCGCGGTGCTGAGCAATTGCTTCTGATTGAGTTGCAACGTGATGGATTCGTTGAGCACCGCGCTCAGTTCGCGGTTCAGTCGCTCCAGCAGGTCGGCGCGGGTGGTGGCCAGTTCCAGCAGGCTCTTGCGCAGCTGCGGCGTGACTTGCTCCGGCGGTTGGGTCGCCAGCAGGTTGTCGACGTAGGTGGTCGGGTTGCTGAGCAACTCCCGTTGCTGGCTGACTTCGAACTGATACAGGCGAATGTCGGCGATCTGGTCGGCCAGGTCGCGGTCGAGCTTGAGGCGCGGCAGGCCCTGCTTCTGTTTGTAGAGAATCTTGGAGAGCAGCAGGCTGCCCTTGAGCACGTTGATTTGCTCGTCGAGGGCCGAATCGCTCTGGGTGACGTTATCTAGCTGCTGCTTGGTTTGCAGGTTCTGCTGGGTGACGACATTCAAGCGGTCAGTGCTTTTGAGCAAGTAGTCGGAAAGCTTCAGGTTCGCCGCGCTTTCGGTGGCCAACAAGGCGCTGCCGCCGGACTTTTGCGCCTCGATGGACTGCTGCGTCACTGTTTCCTGGGACTGAGCCAGGCGCTTCTGGTTGATCAGGTTTTGCAGCTCCTGGATTTCCTGATCCAGGCGGTCGGATTTTTCCGAGAGCAAGTCATGCTGGCTGTTGCCCAAGTCCTGCAGCTGGCTGTTGCCGGCCAGCTCCTGGCGACGTAGCGGGATCAGCGCGTTGAGCGCTGCGAGCTCGGCATTGAGCAGGTCGCGTTGCTCGCCGCTCAAGGTCTTGCCGTTGTCTTTACCGGCCTTGAGGATGTTGTTGATCTGCTGGATGCGGGTCTGGCTGCTGGAAATTTCGGCCTGGGCGCGCTCGGGACGGGTCTGGGCGGTGATCACCAGGCTATTGGCGTCGCCCAGCGCCTTTTGCAGATCGCTTTGCTGGGTCGAGCGATCGGTGAGCATTTGCTCCAGTTGCTGGATCGACAGGTTGGCGAAACGTTGCGCCAAGGGCACCATTTTGGTGGCCTTTAGGCGCGCCAGCTCACGCTGGTTTTCGATGTTCTGTTTGGGCGCTGTGGCCAGTTGCTGCTTGAGATCGCTCAGCTTCTGCTGGTAATCACGCTCGTTGTTCAGTTGCGTGAGCGTGTTTTGCAGGAGGGTTTGCAGGGCTTTCTGATCGGCCTCCGGCAGTTTGCGGTCGGCGATCTTGTCCAGGCTTGCCTGCACGGCTTCGCTGGACGGCGGCTCGGCCGCTTGCAAGGTACTGACAGTGAGGCTCAAGCCCAGCAGGGCCATCATGAAAAAGGTACGCAGGGTTGACATAGGGACCGATCTGAAGCGAAACGAATTAGGGAGTTTAGAGGAACAAGCCCGGGCCGGGGCGAGTTCCTTCGGGGAATCTGACGCCCACTTTGCCAATCTTGTTCCCTTCCATGACCGCAACGGTCCAGATGGTGTTGTTCCACTCCACCTGGTCGCCGACGACTGGCGCGCCGCCCACTTTCTGAGCGATGAAGCGGCCAAGCGACATGTCCGGATCGATGCCTTCGACTTTCAGTCCGTACAAGGCAGCAACCGCGGCCAACTGGGCATCTCCTTCGAGTACGAAGTCGCCGAAGAAGCGCAAATCGAGGCCCCGTTGTGGTGCCTGGCTGAAGAGTTTTCCAAGGGCCGCAAGGTTGTGTTCATGGCCGATCACGCAGAGCAAATCGTCGACTTCGAGCACCGTACTACCCGACGGATGGAGCAGTTGCTTGCCACGAAACAGGGCCGCGATCCGAGTGCCTTCGGGCATTTTCAGGTCGCGAAGGGGCGAACCGATGCACCATTTTTCGGCGCCAAGGCGATACACAAACAGCTCCCACTCGCTGGTGACGTGGACTTCCAGCGCAGAGCGGGAGATGGGGGCCGGCTCCGGCGGCACCGTCACCTTCAGCAGTTTGGCCACCCACGGCAGGCTTGTGCCCTGCACCAGCAGCGACACCAGCACGATAAAGAAGGCGAGGTTGAAGTACAGCTGAGCGTGGGGCAGGCCGGCCATCAGTGGGAACACGGCGAGAATGATCGGCACCGCGCCGCGCAGCCCGACCCAGGAAATAAACGCCTTTTCCCGGCCGTGGAACGCCTTGAACGGCAGCAAGCCGACCAGCACGGATATGGGGCGGGCGAACATGATCATCCACAGCGCCAGGCCCAGCGCGGGCAGGGCGATCGGCAACAAGTCGTGTGGCGTGACCAGCAAGCCCAGCACCAGGAACATGCCAATCTGCGCCAGCCAGGCCATGCCGTCGAGCATGTGCAAAATGCCATGGCGGCTGCGCACCGGGCGGTTGCCAATCACCAGGCCGCACAAGTAGACGGCGAGGAAACCGCTGCCGTGTAAGGCGTTGGTCAGGGCAAACACCACCAGGCCGCCGGCGATCACCAGGATCGGGTAGAGGCCGTTCGCCAGGTTGATGCGGTTGACCAGTTGTAGCATGAGCCAGCCGCCGCCGAGCCCAATGACGGCACCGATGCCGAACTCGCGCACGAAGTGCCCGAGCAGGCTCCAGTGCAAGCCGGTCTGGCCGCTGGCGAGCATGTCGATCAGGGTGACAGTGAGGAACACCGCCATCGGGTCGTTGCTACCGGATTCGATCTCGAGACTGGCTGTCACCCGTTCGTTCAGGCCTTTGCCGCCCAGCAGCGAGAACACCGCCGCGGCATCCGTGGAGCCGACGATGGCGCCGATCAGCAGGCCCTGAATGATGTTCAGGTTGAACAGCCACGCGGCGACCAGGCCGGTCAGTGCGGTGGTGATCAGCACGCCGACCGTGGCCAGCGACAACGCCGGCCACAACGCCACGCGAAAACTTGCCACTCGAGTCCGCAAGCCGCCGTCGAGCAGGATCACCGCGAGTGCGAGGTTGCCGACCAGATAAGCCGTTGGGTAGTTATCGAAGATAATGCCGCCGCCATCGACGCCGGCCGCCATGCCCACGGCCAGGATGATGACCAGAATCGGGATGCCGAGGCGGGACGAAAGTGAGCTCACCAGAATGCTCGCACCTACCAGCAACGCGCCGATCAAGAACAGGCTGTTGATGGTCGTCGCATTCAAAGGCAGTACTCCAGAAAGCTAAAGGCGGGCACAAACTGACCATGCAGTCTGCGTGCCAGCGATTCTAACCTGTTGAAATGTGATGCTGTCAAAAAGCTTTTGCAGATCAAAAGATCGCAGCCTGCGGCGGCGCCCACAGGCGCGTAGGAGCTGCCGAAGGCTGCGATCTGTTGATTTTGCTGTTACAGGCTGAATCGTCCAACCATCGTGTTCAGGTCCACCGCCAAACGCGACAGCTCATTACTCGCCGCACTCGTCTGATTGGCCCCGGTTGCCGATTGCACCGACAAATCGCGAATGTTCACCAGGTTGCGATCCACTTCCCGCGCCACCTGCGCCTGCTCTTCTGCCGCGCTGGCGATTACCAGGTTGCGTTCGTTGATCTCGACGATAGCGCTGTTGATCGTGTCCAGCGACATGCCCGCGCCGCGAGCAATGTTCAGCGTCGATTCGGCGCGTTCGGTGCTGTTACGCATCGAATCCACCGCGTGCTCGGTGCCGCTCTGGATGCTGCCGATCATGCGCTCGATCTCGCTGGTCGATTGCTGGGTGCGATGCGCCAATGCGCGCACTTCATCCGCCACCACGGCGAAACCTCGACCAGCCTCACCGGCGCGTGCGGCTTCGATGGCTGCGTTCAGGGCCAGCAGATTGGTCTGGTCAGCCAGGCCACGAATCACGTCCAGCACCTTGCCGATGTCCCGGGATTCGTTGGCCAGGTCACCGATCAGGGTCGCGGTACTCTGCACATCGGCGCTCATGCGCTCGATGGCGGTGACGGTTTCCTGTACCAGATCACGGCCATCACCCGCCGAAGTGGTGGCGTTCTTCGACGCTTCAGAGGTGCTGACCGCATTGCGCGCGACTTCTTCCACGGCACTGGTCATTTCGTTGACCGCGGTGGCGGCCTGTTCGATTTCGTTGTTCTGCTGAGTCAGGCCGCGGGCGCTTTCATCGGTGACGCTGTTGAGTTCTTCCGCCGCCGACGCCAGTTGCGTCGCGGAACCGGAGATCCGTTGCAGCGTGTCGCGCAGCTTGTCCTGCATTTTCGACATCGCCAGCAGTAAGCGGCCGGCTTCGTCTTCGCCATCAACCGTAATCGGGCGCGTCAGGTTGCCTTCGGCGATGGCTTCGGCGGCGCTCAGGGCGTTGGCGATGGGCTTGGTGATGCTGTTGGTCAGCAACCAGGCGAACAGCATCGTCAGGCCGGTGGCCAACACCAGCAGCGCAATCACCAGGTTAAAGGCAGAAGCGTATTGATCCGCGGCTTGCTGGTTGGTGTCATGAGTCTGTTGGGTATTGATCTCAAGCAGTCGGCCGAGGGCGGTGTTCATCGCATCGGAATTGCTCAGCAACTCGGTATTGAGCAAGTTGCGCAGCTCATCGATCTGGTTATTGCGTGACAGGCTTTTCATCCGGTCTTCGATCTGACGGTATTGCGACAACAGTTGCACATACTGCTCGTAGGCCGAGCGCTCCTGTGGGCTGGCGATCAGTTTTTCGTAGGTGGCCTGGGCCGCGTGAATCTGCTGGTTGCGACTCTCAAGCAGATCCACGGTTTTTTGCTGGATATCTGGCTCGCGGTTCACCAACAAACGATAGGACAGCACCCGCAGGCGTAGCGTCAGTTGGGTGAATTCGTCCAGGGCCTTGATGCTCGGCACGCTGTTGGAGGTGATGTCCTCGGCGGCGCCGCGAATCTTGCTCATCTGATTCAAGGCAAACACCCCCAATACCAGCATCAAGCCGCCAATCAGCGCAAAACCGAGGAACGCCCGCGGTGCGATATTCATATTACGAAGGGACATGGTGTTTACCGAAAAGAGCGCACCTGTGCGGTGCAGAGACTGACGTATGGGGGATTTATCGGTCATGCGACTAAAGTCTTGAGCCCGCGTGCGGTTTTGTCGCAGACAGGCCCCTCACCTGTAGGAGCTGCCGCAGGCTGCGATCTTTTGATCTTGTTTTTAAGATCAAGATCAAAAGATCGCAGCCTGCGGCAGCTCCTACAGAAACAATGGCGACGAAGTGCAGGAACCAGATCCGTCAATCACAGTCTTTAAAGTTCGCGAGGGAGGTCACCTGTCAGGAAAATCAAGGCCTTGCGCCCGTATAACCCTGGCATCCACGGTGACTTTTCTTTATCGTACGCGCCCTTTGAAAATGCCTGGAATATCAAAATGTTGGAAGCATCCCTAAGCCAATTGGAACAGCTGGTCAGCGACCTGGTGCAACAGAACCAGACCCTGCTCGGCACTAACCAAACCCTGAGCACAGAACTGGCCCAGGCCAAGGATGAAAACGAAAGCCTGCAACTGAGCCTGATGGAACAGGAAGAGAAACAAGGTGCCACCGCCGCACGCATCCAGGCCCTGGTTGAGCGCGTCAGCGCCGGCCCGGTCAGCGCATGAATCACGGCGCCGCAGGGGTAAAAGTCGTCTCGATCCTGGGGGAGGACTATTCGATCAAGGCGCCGGTCGGGGAAGAGCAAACCCTGCTGGACGCCGCATTAATGTTGAAGGCCGCTCTGGCTGACACCAAAAGGAAGTACCCGACACTGATCGGTGACCGCTTGCTGGTACTGGCCGCGATGAATCTGTGCTCCCAGCAGATCGAAATGCAGAAGCAACACAAGCTCGAACTCGACCGTTACCAAGAGCAAGTCAGCGCCACGGTTGAAGTGATCTCCAAGACGATCAATCAGGCCTGATCGGCTTTGCGCACAACCAAAGAATAAATTGTCGATAAGCGTTGTATACAATCGGCACGGCTGTTGCAGTGTTTCAGCCTCTTATTCTTTGGGGGTGCTCCATGCAGTTCTGGCGACGCAGTATTCAATGGCAGCTGATCCTCAGTATGGGAACCGCCCTGCTGGTCAGTATTCTGATCGTGGTTGGCATCTATACCCTCGTGGTCAACCGCCTCGCCCAGCGCTATCTGGTCGAACAAGCACTGCCGTCGAGCATCGAAGCGATGCGCAACGACATCGAGCGAATCCTCGTTCAGCCCCTCACCGCCGCCAAGGACATCGCCAGCAATAGCATGGTGCGCGACTGGTTGGCCGGGGGTGAAGACAGTGCCCGGACCGACACTTTCGTGACCTACCTGGAAGGCATTCGCGCTGAGCACAAGGCTTTCACCGCGTTGATCGTCGGCACGGCTTCCAATCACTATTTCACTGAAAAAGGCCTGGACCGGACCCTCAGCCGTTCCAACCCGAAAGACGCCTGGTTCTACGCGTTTCTGGACAGTAATCAGCCGCGCACCCTCAATATCGACAATGACACCGCGACCGGAGAATTGGCGCTGTTCATTGACCTCAAGGTCGAGCAGGACGGCAAAGTCGTGGGCGTTGCCGGGCTGGGGCTGAGCATGAAAGAGCTGTCGGAACTGATCCACAACTTCAACTTCGGTGAGCGCGGGAAGGTCTATCTCGTGCGTTCCGACGGTTTGATCCAGGTTCACCCCGAGGCGCAATTCAGCGGCAAGCGTACGTTGGCCGAACAGATTGGCGCTTCGGCGGCGCAAGCGGTGATGGGTCAAAAAACTGCCACCAGCAGCGGCTTCCAGCGCGACGGCGAGGACTTTCTCGCGCTGAGCCTGCCCTTGCGCGATCTCGGCTGGACCCTGGTGGCCGAAGTGCCGCAGTCGCAGATCTACGCCGAAGCGCGTCGCGCCATGTGGATGAGCAGTGGCATCGGTCTGGCCGTGGCGCTGGTGTGCCTGTTGCTGGTGGTGTTGCTGGCGCGTGGGCTGGTGCGTCCGATCCGTCAGGTAACAGCGGCGCTGGTAGCCATCGGTAGCGGCGGTGGAGATTTGACCCACCGGTTAGATTCCAGCCGCGCCGATGAACTGGGTGACCTGGCCCGTGGTTTCAATCGGTTCCTCGACAGCCAGCGCGACATGATCGGCGAAGTGCTGACCACCAGTGAGCGCTTGCGCACGGCAGTCGGCCAAGTGGCGCGGGTGGTGGACAACACCGCCGAACGCTCCGGCCGGCAGCAGGAAATGACCGACATGGTCGCCACCGCGGTCCACGAAATGGGCCTGACCGTGCAGGAAATCGCCCAGAACGCCGGCAACGCGGCGGTCGCTTCGCAAAATGCCCGGGATGAAGCGATGCAGGCGCGTGAAGTGGTCGGTGGCTCAATCCGGCATATAGAAAGCATGTCCGATGAAATTGGCTTGGCCGCCGAGGCGGTGGGCGAGTTGGCCAATCAGGTGGCGTCGATCGATCAGGTGTTGGCAGTGATTCGCGGGATTTCCGAGCAGACCAACTTGCTGGCGCTCAATGCCGCCATCGAAGCGGCGCGGGCCGGGGACATGGGGCGCGGGTTTGCGGTGGTGGCGGACGAAGTGCGGACGTTGGCGCGGCGGACCCAGTCGTCCACCGATGAGATTCAGCAGATGATCGGCAGCCTCAAGCAAGGCGCGGAGAACGCGGTTTCATCGATGCATTCCGGGCAGGCGGCGACTGGCACCGGGGTTGAATCGAGCCAGCGCACCGGGGCGTCGTTGACGGCGATTACCGGGCAGGTCGAACGCATCAGCGACATGAACCATCAGGTCGCGACGGCGACGGAAGAACAGTCGGCGGTGACGGAAGAGATCAATCGGAACGTGCAGGGGATTTCTGATTTGGCTCGGGCTACCGCCGGGGAGGTCAGGGCTTGTCGGGAAGACTGTCAGACGTTGCAGCGCTTGGCGGATGATCTGGCGCGGCAGATGGGTGGGTTTCGGTTGAGCTAAAAGATCAAAAGATCAAAAGATCGCAGCCTTCGGCAGCTCCTACAGGGAAACTCATCCCATGTAGGAGCTGCCGCAGGCTGCGATCTTTTTTGTGGCCATTACACCGATCTATGTCCGATCAAAACCAATCATCCTGCATCCCAAGGCACACATCATCCCGCGCCTCAAGAATTGCCAGCTCATGGTGGCAACCCGGCACTTCCCACGTCAGGAAATACCGCGCCGCCTGGAGTTTGCCTTTATAGAAGCTCACATCCGCCGCATTACCCTTCGCCAACCCTTCCTCGGCCCGAATCGCCTGCTCCAGCCAGCGCCAGCCAATCACCGTGTGGCCGAACACTTTCAGGTACAGCGCCGAGTTCGCCAGGCTGCTGTTGACCTTGCCCTGGCCGAGATCGGTCAGCAGGCCGATGGTCACGGTTTGCAGGCGCGCTACCAGTTTTTCCAGCGGTTCCCGCAGTGCGGTCAACGATTCATAAGCATGGGCACGTTCGGCGGTGTCGGCGATGAGGCGAATTAATTGCTTGAGCCCCGCACCACCGTTCTGTGCCAGTTTGCGCCCCAACAGATCCAGCGACTGAATGCCGTGCGTGCCTTCGTGGATCGGGTTCAAACGGTTGTCGCGGTAATACTGCTCCACCGGATACTCACGGGTGTAACCGTGGCCGCCGAGGATCTGGATCGCCAGTTCGTTGGCCTTCAGGCAAAACTCCGACGGCCAGGATTTGACGATTGGCGTCAGCAAATCCAGCAGTTCATGGGCCTGTTTGCGTTCGGCTTCGGTCGCAAGCGTCGTGGTGTCGTCGAACAGCCGCGCGGCGTACAGCCCGAGGTCGAATGAGCCTTCGACGTAGGCTTTCTGCGTCAGCAGCATGCGTTTGACATCGGCGTGCTGAATGATCGCCACCGGCGCGGTGTTCGGGTCCTTGCTGTCTGGTACGCGACCCTGCGGACGCTCGCGGGCGTACTCCAGGGAATACAGGTAACCGGCGTAACCGAGCATTACCGCGCCCATGCCAACGCCGATCCGCGCCTCGTTCATCATCTGGAACATGTAGCTCAAACCGTGGTGCGGCTTGCCCACCAGATAGCCGACACACTCGCCGTTATCGCCGAAGTTCAACGCGGTGGAAGTGGTGCCGCGCCAGCCCATCTTGTGGAACAACCCGGCCAGCAGCACGTCGTTGCGCTGACCGAGGCTACCGTCATCGTTGACCAGAAACTTGGGCACGATGAACAGCGAAATGCCTTTCACCCCGGCGGGCGCATCCGGCAGCTTGGCCAGGACCATGTGCACGATGTTTTCCGACAACGGGTGATCGCCGCCGGAGATGAAGATCTTGTTGCCCTTGAGTCGATAGGTGCCGTCAGACGCAGGCTCGGCGCGGGTACGAATATCCGACAGCGACGAGCCGGCATGCGGTTCGGTCAAGGCCATGGTGCCGAAGAAGCGGCCGTCGATCATCGGTTGCAGGAAGCGTTGCTTCTGCTCCTCGGTACCGAAGCTTTCGATCAGGTTCGCCGCGCCCATGGTCAGGAACGGATAGGAGGTGGATGCGGCGTTGGCCGACTGGAAGTGTGCGAAACAGGCTTGGGACAACAGCGTAGGAAGTTGCATGCCGCCGGCGTCGAAACTGCGCGCGGCGTTGAGGAAACCGGCTTCGAGAAAGGCATCCACCGCTGGTTTCACTTCCGGAATCAGAATTGCCTGACCGTCCTCATAGCGCGGTTCGTTCTCGTCGCCCTTGCGGTTGTGCGGGGCGAAGAACTTCTCGGCGATGCTGCGGGCGGTGCCGATAGCCGCGTCGAACGTTTCGCGATTGTGCTCGGCAAAACGCTCACGCTGGGTCAGGCCCTCGGCATCGAGGACTTCATACAGCTCGAAAGCCAGATTGCGGGAACTGAGCAACGTCTCGGACATGGCGGCCTACCTTTTTTTGGAGTGGACCGAGTCTAGGCGTGCAGAGGGAGGGCTGAAAGGATGATTGATGAGCGTGATGGTGGAGCAGAGGAGCGGCTTAGAGGGCACCACAAAACAAATGTGGGAGCGGGCTTGCTCGCGAAGGCGGTGTAACAGTCGATGTTGATGTCGACTGACACTCCGCCTTCGCGAGCAAGCCCGCTCCCACAAGGGTTTTGCATTCCAGGCGTCCATGGCGGGCGCCTGGCTTTATTGCGGTTTAACCAATGGTCATCAAGCTCGCATTACCACCTGCCGCTGCGGTGTTGACGCTCAACGCCCGCTCAATCACCAAGCGCTCCAACGCAATGTTGGTTTCACCCTGCGACAACCCATGAACCCCAACGATCGCCCCGGCACGCTTGGCCACTTGCTGGCACACCGCACGCAGCTGATCCGAATGGCCATGGTGCAGAACCGCATCAAAGACCACTTCGTCCTTGCTCCAGTCAGAAACCAGCTTGATCTTCGCCTGAATTTCCTTCGGCAAACGTGCGAACAATGCCTTGCTCAGGTCAGCTTCCGGCCACACCGCCGAACCACCCACGGCCAAAACTGCCGCCAGTTGCGTCAGCAGATCGCCTTCAACGTCCGCCAGGCACAGCACATGTTCACGCGGCAGGATCGCGTAGCTATTGCGCTCACCCGTCGGGCCAGCGAGTACACGGGTGATCCCGCTTTGCGATTGCGCCGCGAACTGCACGCACAGGGCGCTCAGGTCGCTGAACTTGTTGCTGTCGGCCCAGGCTTTCAGGGCAGTCAGCGGTTTGCTCATGGCATCACGCAGACGAACATCCGGTGCCGCGAGCGCATCACTGCGAGCGAAGGATTGTTCAATCGCATCGGTAGGACGCGTCGACAGCAAGCGGTAGAGGTACAACGGACCACCCGCTTTCGGACCCGTACCCGACAAACCTTCGCCGCCGAACGGCTGCACGCCAACCACGGCACCGACGATGTTGCGGTTCACGTAGACGTTACCGGCGTTGACGTTGTCGATCACCTTGGCGATGGTTTCGTCGATGCGGGTATGCACGCCCAGCGTCAGGCCGTAGCCGGAGGCGTTGATCTGTCCGATCAGTTGATCGATGTCTTTACGCTTGTAGCGAACCACGTGCAGCACCGGGCCGAAAATCTCACGTTGCAGTTCGTCGAAGCTTTCCAGTTCGATCAGGGTCGGCATCACGAAGGTGCCGCGTTTGACCTCTTCGGTATTGGCAATCGCTACCTGGTACACGCTGCGACCTTTGTCGCGCATGGCCTGGATGTGCTTCTCGATGCCGGCCTTGGCTTCGGCGTCGATCACCGGGCCGATGTCCACGGACAGACGCTCAGGATTGCCGAGACGGCATTCAGCCATGGCGCCCTTGAGCATTTCGATGACACGGTCAGCGGAATCTTCCTGCAAGCACAGCACGCGCAGTGCCGAGCAACGTTGGCCGGCGCTGTCGAAGGCCGACGACACCACATCGATCACCACCTGTTCGGTCAGCGCAGAAGAGTCGACGATCATCGCGTTCTGGCCGCCGGTTTCGGCGATCAGCGGAATCGGACGGCCTTGTGCATCCAGGCGACCGGCGACGTTGCGTTGCAGCAGACGAGCGACTTCGGTGGAGCCGGTAAACATCACGCCTTTGACCCGATCGTCACCGACCAGGCGGGCGCCGACAGTTTCGCCACGGCCCGGCAGAAGTTGCAGCACGCCTTCCGGAATCCCGGCTTCGAGCAGCAAACGCACGGCTTGAGCAGCCACCAGCGGCGTTTGTTCCGCCGGCTTGGCCAGTACCGGGTTACCGGCGGCCAGTGCGGCAGCCACCTGGCCACTGAAAATGGCCAGCGGGAAGTTCCACGGGCTGATGCACACCACCGGGCCCAGTGGGCGGTGGGCGTCGTTGGTGAAATCGTTGCGCGCCTGCACCGCGTAGTAACGCAGGAAGTCCACGGCTTCACGCACTTCGGCGATGGCGTTGGCGAACGTCTTGCCGGCTTCACGAGCCAGCAGGCCCATCAGTGGCTGGATTTCGCCTTCCATCAAGTCGGCGGCACGTTCCAGGATCGCGGCGCGTTCGGCCGGCGGGGTGGCCTGCCAGATCGGTGCAGCGTTCAGGGCGCACTGGATCGCGTTGTCGACGTCTTCGACCGTTGCTTCCTGTACATGGCCAACCACGTCACGCAGATCGGACGGGTTCAGTACCGGTGCAGGGGTTTCTGTGCTGGAGGCGCAACCGAGCATCGGCGCGGCTTTCCAGTGGTTGTGAGCGGTAGCCAGCAGGGCGCAGGACAGGGAGGCCAGACGATGTTCGTTGGCCATGTCGATGCCGCTGGAGTTGGCGCGCTCGGCGCCATAAAGATCACGCGGCAGCGGGATACGCGGGTGCGGCAGGCCGAAGCCGCCTTCCAGCGTTGCCATCTGCTCGATGCTGGCCACTGGATCGGCCACCAGCTCCTGAATCGAAATGGACTGGTCGGCGATGCGGTTGACGAACGACGTGTTTGCGCCGTTTTCCAGCAGACGACGCACCAGGTACGCCAGCAGTGTTTCGTGAGTCCCGACCGGTGCGTACACGCGGCACGGACGGTTCAGCTTGCCCTCGGAAACTTTGCCTACAACCTGCTCGTACAGCGGTTCGCCCATGCCGTGCAGGCATTGGAACTCGTACTGGCCGGGGTAATAGTTCTGACCGGCAATGTGATAAATG
Organism: Pseudomonas sp. LBUM1644; assembly: GCF_059716195.1. Taxonomy (NCBI): domain Bacteria; kingdom Pseudomonadati; phylum Pseudomonadota; class Gammaproteobacteria; order Pseudomonadales; family Pseudomonadaceae; genus Pseudomonas; species Pseudomonas sp. LBUM1644. The sequence continues at coordinate 455,578 of NZ_CP166812.1, forward strand.
GCCGACAAGGTGTGGGCGTTGTGCGTGGCGAACTGCGGGTAAATGACTTCCGGCACCGACAGCAGCTTGCGGGCGCAGGCGATGTAGGAAACGTCGGTGTACACCTTGCGGGTGTAGACCGGATAGCCTTCCAGGCCTTCGACCTGGGCGCGTTTGATTTCGCTGTCCCAGTACGCGCCTTTTACCAAACGAATCATCAAGCGATGACGGCTGCGGCGAGCCAGGTCGATCACGTAGTCGATCACGTAGGGGCAACGTTTCTGGTACGCCTGGATCACGAAACCGATGCCGTTCCAGCCGGTCAGTTGTGGCTCGAAGCACAGGCGCTCGAGCAGATCCAGCGACAGCTCGAGGCGGTCGGCTTCTTCGGCGTCGATGTTCAGGCCGATGTCGTATTGCTTGGCCAGCAACGTCAACGACAGCAGGCGCGGGTACAACTCGTCCATCACACGCTCGTACTGCGCGCGGCTGTAACGCGGGTGCAGTGCCGACAGCTTGATCGAAATGCCCGGGCCTTCATAAATCCCACGGCCGTGGGACGCTTTGCCGATCGAGTGAATGGCTTGTTCGTACGAGGCCAGGTACTTCTGGGCGTCGTGCTCGGTCAGCGCCGCTTCACCCAGCATGTCGTAGGAATAGCGGAAACCCTTGGCTTCGAACTTGCTCGCATTGGCCAGGGCTTCGGCGATGGTTTCGCCGGTCACGAACTGTTCGCCCATCAGGCGCATGGCCATGTCGACGCCCTTGCGGATCATCGGCTCGCCGCTCTTGCCAATGATGCGGCTCAGCGACGAAGTCAGGCCGGCTTCGTTGTGGGTGGCGACCAGTTTGCCGGTCAGCAACAAGCCCCATGTGGCAGCGTTGACGAACAGCGATGGGCTGTTGCCCAAGTGCGGATGCCAATTGCCGGTGCTGATCTTGTCGCGGATCAGTGCATCGCGGGTGCCTTTGTCCGGTATCCGCAGCAGCGCTTCGGCCAGGCACATCAGCGCCACGCCTTCCTGGGACGACAGGGAAAATTCCTGCAACAGGCCCTGAACAATTCCGGCGCGGCCGCCGGCGCTTTTCTGATTGCGCAGTTTTTCGGCAATCGAAGAAGCGAGCTTGTTGGTCGCTTCAGCCATCGCTGCTGGCAGGCGAGCCTGTTCGATCAGCATCGGCACCACTTCAGGTTCCGGGCGGCGGTAAGCGGCGGTGATGGAGGCGCGCAGCACCGATTGCGGCAGGATGCTTTCGGCGAACTCCAGGAAGCACTGGTGCGCATGGTCAGCATGGACTTCGCCGGCGTCGTCAGCGTCTTTGCTGATCAAACCGCTCAGCTCGGTCAGGGTTGCACCACCCTCGAGTTTTTCCAGGTAATTGAAAATTGCCTGCTTGATCAGCCAGTGCGGTGTGCGATCAATCGAGGTCGCGGCGGCTTTGAGGCGCTCGCGGGTCGGGTCGTCAAGTTTGACCCCAAGGGTGGTGGTAGCCATTTTTTTATCCTCATGTTTGCCACGACCGCGTGGCATCAGCTGGCGGCAAGATTAGCTGTGCAATCCTTGAGGTGCAACCGGGTGCAACCCTTTTTTTGTCGGAATAATAAGCAGCTCGTCAGGAAATAAATTCCGGCACGACGTACCGCTCGTGCTTGGTGCTTTTACTTCTAGTTACACCTTTTTACTGCGCTAAAAGGGAGCAAAAACTGGCCTTGTTTGGGAAAAGCTGCTAGGTGCAACTTATTCTCAAGAAATGGGTTGCACCTTATTTGTATTGTTGAATAGGATTCGCGCCCCAAGGTGCAACCCGACAATCGACGGTGCACCGGCTGATGGCTTTCCTGGGAAAACATCAGTCATAAATGCGCGGGCCCAATCGCCTGTCGCTACATAAAAACAAAGCCAGGGCATCACTTAATGAGCGTAAGCAATCCAACCCTGATCACGTTCGTGATCTACATCGCAGCAATGGTGCTGATCGGCTTCATGGCCTATCGCTCCACCAACAACCTTTCGGATTACATTCTGGGCGGCCGTAGCCTGGGCAGCGTCGTCACCGCACTATCTGCCGGTGCTTCCGACATGAGCGGCTGGTTGTTGATGGGCTTGCCGGGCGCTATCTACATGTCCGGACTGTCCGAAAGTTGGATCGCCATTGGCCTGATCGTTGGTGCGTACCTGAACTGGCTGTTCGTCGCCGGCCGTCTGCGCGTTCAGACCGAGCACAACGGTGATGCCCTGACTCTGCCGGACTATTTCTCCAGCCGTTTCGAAGATAAAAGCGGCTTGCTGCGGATCATCTCCGCGATCGTGATCCTGGTGTTCTTCACCATCTACTGCGCCTCCGGCATCGTCGCCGGCGCCCGTCTATTCGAAAGCACGTTTGGCATGTCTTACGAGACGGCGCTGTGGGCCGGCGCTGCGGCGACGATTGCCTACACCTTCGTGGGCGGTTTCCTGGCAGTCAGCTGGACTGACACCGTACAAGCCACACTGATGATCTTCGCCCTGCTGCTGACGCCGATCATCGTGCTGCTGGCCACCGGCGGTATCGACACCACGTTCCTGGCCATCGAAGCACAAGACCCAAGCAACTTCGACATGCTGAAAAACACCACCTTCATCGGCATCATCTCGCTGATGGGCTGGGGCCTGGGCTATTTCGGCCAGCCGCACATCCTCGCGCGCTTCATGGCAGCAGATTCGGTCAAGTCAATCGCCAACGCCCGTCGCATCTCCATGACCTGGATGATCCTGTGCCTGGGTGGCACCGTCGCTGTAGGCTTTTTCGGTATTGCGTACTTTTCGGCCAACCCCGCCGTGGCGATGCCGGTCAGTGAAAACCACGAACGTGTATTCATTGAACTGGCGAAAATCCTGTTCAATCCATGGATTGCCGGTGTACTGCTGTCGGCCATTCTGGCGGCAGTCATGAGCACCCTGAGTTGCCAGTTGCTGGTGTGCTCGAGTGCCCTGACCGAAGACTTCTACAAAACCTTCCTGCGTAAAAGCGCTTCCCAGGTTGAACTGGTCTGGGTCGGCCGCGCCATGGTGCTGCTGGTTGCGCTGATCGCTATCGCGTTGGCGGCTAACCCGGAAAACCGCGTGCTGGGTCTGGTCAGCTACGCCTGGGCAGGTTTTGGCGCCGCGTTCGGTCCGGTCGTCCTGATCTCCGTGATCTGGAAAGACATGACCCGCAACGGCGCACTGGCCGGCATCCTGGTCGGCGCGATCACCGTGATCGTGTGGAAGCACTTCGAACTGCTGGGCCTGTACGAAATCATCCCGGGCTTCATCTTCGCCAGCCTGGCCATCTACATCGTCAGCAAACTGGGTGCGCCGACTCACGGCATGCTTCAGCGTTTTGCTGCGGCCGAGGCTGATTTCCACCTGAACAAGTGAAGGGAATGGGCTGAGGCTCTGACCTTTTGCCGAACGTGAAAACGGCCCGCTTCCTTTGGAGGCGGGCCGTTTTTTTTGGATGAGTGCTGAGTATTCCCTGTAGGAGCGAGCTTGCTCGCGATGATGTGTCAGCTAAATAGGTGCCGACTGACACACCTTCGCGAGCAAGCTCGCTCCTACAATTGGTTGATGGTGGTTTTGAAGGATATGTCTGTAGCCGAACGCATCGATTTTTGAAGGATGAATCTCTAAAAAAGTAGGGAAAATCTGTTTTTTCTGTCCCTCCCGCAACACCCGTTATTGCTCATGCAGAATCGCCCGCCTCCACTCTGCAGAGACACATCGGATGTTCGCTCCTGCTAATCAACCGCGCTTCACGTTGACCGTCGACGGCAACCAGCATGAGCTCAAGGTGCTTGAGTTCACGGGCAAGGAAGCCATCAGCCAGCCTTACCGCTTTGATCTGGAACTGGTCAGCGAACGACCGGATATCGACCTCGAAAGCCTGCTGCATCGTCAGGCGTTTCTGAGTTTCGATGCACAAGGTTCCGGCATTCACGGTCAGATTTACCGCGTGGGGCAAGGGGATTGCGATAAACGTCTGACGCGCTATCAGATCAGCCTTGTCCCGCGTTTGGCGTACCTCGCACAGCGCATCAATCAACGGATCTTCCAGCACAACAGTGTGCCGGTCATCATCGAGCAAATTCTCAAAAATCATGGCATCCAGAGAGACGCCTTCGATTTTCAGCTCGGCGGCGAGTACCCCGAACGCGAGTACTGCGTGCAATACGCGGAAAGTGATCTGGCGTTCATCCAGCGGCTGTGTGCCGAGATCGGCATTCACTACCATTTCCAACACAGCCCCGACGGTCATCTGTTGGTGTTTGGCGATGATCAGACGGCTTTCCCTCGCTTGCCGGAGCCAACGGTGTACCGGCCACAAACCGGAAAGGTCGCAGATACGCCGGCCATCAAACGTTTCAATGTACGCGTGGAAACCCGCACGACTGCCGTAACCCGTCGTGACTACGATTTCCACAAACCGCGCCTGCAACTTGAAAGCCGTAGCGATAACGAGCAGTTGCCGGTGCTGGAGGATTACCACTTTCCCGGCCAGTTCAGCGACCGCGAACACGGTAGGGATCTGGCTCAACGAGTGCTCGAGCGCCACAACGCCGACTACCGTCAGGCCAAGGGAGAAAGTGACGAATCGGCGTTGGTCAGTGGGCATTTCCTACGCCTTGCCGAGCACTCGCGTCAGGCGTGGAACGACCTGTGGCTGATCACCGAAATCAAACACCATGGCCGACAGCCGCAAGTGCTGGAGGAGTCAATCACTGACGACGGCCCGGATGATTTCCAGGGTTATCGCAATACGTTTCTGGCGACGCCGTGGGATGTTTTTTTTCGCCCGCCATTCATCGACAAACCTCGCATCGCTGGTTATCAAGCAGCCGTTGTGACTGGGCCGAGCGGCAGCGAAATCCACTGCGACGAGTACGGTCGGGTCAAGGTTCAGTTGTTGTGGGACAGGGTCGGCAAGTTTGACGAGCATTCCAGTTGCTGGCTGCGAGTAGCGACCGGCTGGGCTCGCGATGGCTATGGCAGTGTGCTGATACCACGTGTGGGCATGGAAGTGCTGGTGGGTTTCGTTGACGCCGATGCTGATAAGCCGCTGGTGATGGGGTGTGTGCCGAATGGCTCCAACTCGGCGGCCGTGAATCTGCCTGCAAACAAGACCAGCACTGTATTACGCAGCCAAAGCAGTCCGGCTTATCCAAATGGGGAAAAAGGCTACAACGAACTGCGTATCGAGGACCGTAGGGGGGCCGAGGAAATCTACCTGCGTGCCCAGCGCGATTTTACCCAGCACGTGCGGCAGGACTTGCATGCTCAGGTGGGCCGCCAGCGCAGTGCGGTCATTGGAAGCGTCGAGCAGCTTGGCTCAACCGACAATCTCCATGTCTTCGGTGATCGATACATCCGCGTCAACAGCCAGACCATGAACGCGAGCGGACAATTTCATGTGCGCGCCGGCCAGCAAGCCGTCATCGACGGCGGTGCCAGCGCCACGATCCAGGCAGGCGGGCACTGGATCAATATCGGCCCCGCCGGGATCTTCAGCAGCGTGCCGATCGAGCTCGGTGGTGCGCCGATTCCAACAATGAGCGCCCCCAACGCTCAACGAACACTTTCCGCCCTCAGCGTTGCACAGATCCTGAGCCTGAAAAGCGACGCGCCGTTCTGCGAAGAGTGTGAGCGCTGCAAAGGGGGTGTCTGTGCAGCCTGAGCATTTGTCCCCCCGCGCCTGGGTGGAGCGCCAACCGCTCGCGCCTTCCGAGCAGTTGTTCGTGGTATTCGGCAATGCCAGCGCCGCCGCACCCTTTCAAGCCTGGCAGGCATCCAGCCCGGAACATGCACCGAGCCCGATCTGGGCCGACACCGCTTATGCCGAGTGGGAACCGGTGATGCCCTATGTCGGAATTGTCGAGCCGGGCAGTCAGTTTTTGGAGTGGGTCGCCGCTACCGGCTCTAGCGACTGGGGATGGTTGGTCGTGTCTTCGGCCAGCCTTGAGGCGCTGGTCGAGCATTTCCGTAGCCTCACGCAGGTTGTTTTACCCAATGGCAGCGAGGTGTTTTTCCGCTTTTGGGACGGTCGTTATTTGCTGCCGATTCTTCAGTCTGCCGACGTTAACCCTGCTCAGCTAATGCCTGTGATCAGCCGCTGTTTGATCAACGGCCAGCCGCTCGTGATCGGTGGAACTGCGCTGAAAGTCTCCGAGGTTTCCCCATGGTGGAAAGTCTCCGGAGCATTGCTGCAAGCGCTCGCTGAACAGTCTGATACCACTCGAGTGAGTAACTTGCTGAAGTGGCTAAGTGAAGGTCGCCCTGATCTTTATGAGGCGTTTTCCGAAAGCGTTTTGCGGCACAAAATTGCGATTTTTCTTGAGTCGCCGGATCTGCCTCCAGCACCGAAATCGGCCTTGGTGGATTACCTGATGGCGGAGCTGGACTGATGGATCAGATCGCAAGGATTGAGCAGGAGCTCGATGGGTTTAAAGACACGCTGGATTTGTATCGCGAGCAACTTCGAGGCTTTTTAAGCCGGAATGCGGACAGGGTCAGTCGGGCCATGGACATGCCCTCGCTGTTAGGCATGGAACGGAAGATCAAACTGGGTGATAGCACCAAATTGGTGAGCAGTGGCGATGACGACTTTATCTCTACTGTTGCGCAGTGTCCCGGCAATGGGATTTTGGAGATCGAGAGCAAGTTCGAATCGGTTTATGACATTCCGTTGGGGAACATTCAGGTTGATGTGATCGCGGTTGAGGGCGGTGAAAGCACGCCGGTCACGCTCGATGAACAGGGAAAGGGGCGGTTCGAAGGTACCTCCGGCAAGTTCTACCGGGTACACGTCCACAGCGCGGTGACTGCGGATCAAATTAATGAGCTTTTCAAATCTTACGACGGGCTGAGCGAACAGCTCGAAGCCTGGTTGCGCAGTGAGTGGGAGGGATTCAAACCGCAGTGGTCGCAGTCGGCGTTTGCGGCCGCGGGTAATGGCCTGCTCGCAGGAAGTTGGGCGGCGATCATCGGTGCTTGGGACGGCCTAAGCCTCGTCTTTGACATCCTGAAAAACCCAGGTGCTCACCTTGACGAACTTGGCAGCAGTGCACAGCGACTTATTGAGCTGGCGGAGCAATCTCCTGCAGCGATGGAAAAAGCCATGCTGCTGGCCAGCGATGAAGCGGCGTTGTGCTTGCTGTTTCGTGCCGCCAGTCTCTGGCTTTCGGCATTACCGCCGAGCGCGATTGCAGGTAACTCGGCAACGGTGACCAGTCAAGTCATCGTCTCGGTGCTAATCGATATTCTGATTGCGTCGGCGCTGGCTTATTCGCGAGTTGGTATACCTGTCGCCAAAGCCTATTTGGCGGCTCGTGGACTCAAGTACGGAACGGTGCTGGCCGACCTCGCGATGCGTTTTGTCGAGGCGACTTTCAATATTCTCACCACCCTTACGAAGTACGTCGATCACTACAAAGGAGTTGCCGCACGCGGTGTCGCTGCCGGTCTGAAAAAAGGAGGGGTGCACTTGCGTTGGGACGCCAAGCGCAACACCACGCTCAAACAAACCGAACACCACGACAACGTCCCGGTTCAGGCGAAGAACCCCAACGGCGACAGCGCCGAGGCCGCCGATAAAACCGCCACCAACAAATGCCCGGTGTCGATGGTCACCGGCGAAGAACTGCTGACCCTCACCGACGCTGCGCTGGACGGGATTTTGCCGTTCGACTTCACCCGGCTCTATCGCACCAGCGCTGCCGAAATTGATAGCGGCCTCGGTTTCGGCTGGAGTCATTCGTTATCCCATCGACTGGACATCGACGGCGACACGGTCATCTGGATCGACCACGAAAACCGGCGCACCACCTTTCCGCTGCCGAGTGTGGGGCGCCCAGCGATCCACAACAGCCTGTCCCGTGCGGCGATTTTTTTTGGTGATGAACCCGAAGAACTGATCCTCGCTCAGGCCGGTGACGACACGCGGTTTTATCACTTCATCAATGGTCGACTGAGCGCGATCAGCGACGGTTATGACAACCGCCTGCGCGTCACTCACGACCGCCGCGACCGTATCCATCGCCTCGACAACGGCGCCGGCCGCGCTTTGTTGTTGCGTTATGACCGCGCGCATTTGGTCGCCGTCGACTACCAGCGTTTTGTCCCGGCCGACACGTTGGCCGAGGCTTGGATCACTGAACAGACGTTGGTCAGCTATCGCTACGACGAACGCAATCGACTGATCGAAGCCAGCAACGCCATTGGCGAAAGCGAACGCTACGACTACGACGACCAGCACGTCATCCTCCAGCGGCAACTGGCCGGTGGGGCGAGTTTCTTTTGGAAGTGGGAAAGGTCCGGCAAGGCTGCCAGATGCATCCATCACTGGGCGTCGTTCGCGCAGATGGACGCGCGGTATGTCTGGGACGACCAGGGCAGTGTCACTGTCCAGAACAGCGATGGCAGCGAAGAGGTTTATGTCCACGACGACCGCGCGCGGCTGGTGCGCAAGGTCGGGCTGGACGGCGGTGAGCAGCTCAAGGCTTACGACGACCAAGGTCGGTTGATTGCCGAGCAGAATCCGCTCGGCGCTGTTACGGAATATCACTACGACGAAGTCGGACGGCTGGTCGCGCTGATTCCGCCGGAAGACGAACCAACGGCCTACGAGTATCGCGACGGTTTCCTGCACGCGCGGTTTCGCGGCAAAGCCGTCTGGAAGTACCAGCGCAATGCTCAGGGCGACGTCACCGAAGCGACCGATCCTGACGGCCAGGTCACCCACTATGACTACGACGAAAAAGGGCGGCTGCTGTCGATCCGTTACCCGGATCTCAGCCGGCATGTCTTCGTCTGGAATGCGTTGGGGCAACTGGTCGAAGAGACCTTGCCTGATGGTGGACAGCGGCGGTTTTCCTACGACGCGTTGGGGCGGCGGATTACCGCTCAGGACGAATACGGCGCCGTCAGCCGTTATGACTGGGACGCCGTTGGCCGACTGATCCAGACCACGCTTCCCACGGGCGCCACGCGCGCTTTCAGCTACAACGCCTATGGAAAAATCACCGCCGAACGCGACGAACTCGGCCGTGTCACGCGCTACGAATACCTCGACGAGTTGCACCTGGTCAGCCGCCGCATCAATGCCGACGGGACCCAGCTGAAGTATCGCTACGACAACGCCCAGCTGTTACTCACGGAAATTGAAAACGAATCCGGCGGAAAATATCAGCTGGACTACACGCCCGGCGGATTGATCCGACAGGAAAGCGGCTTCGACGGCCAGCGCACGGCGTATGCCTACGACCTCAACGGAAATCTGCTGGAAAAAACCGAGTTCGGCGCTGACGGCTCGCAACTCGTTACCGCTTATGAACGAGACTCGGCCGGGCGCTTGCTGGTCAAGGCCCTGCCCGACGGCATCCAGGTTCAATACCGGTACGACAACCTCGGCCGACTCGTCAGCGTCGACGACGGCCATGATCATCCGCTGGAATTCGAATACGACGCTCAGGACCGACTGATCACCGAACACCAGGGCTGGGGCACGCTGCGTTATGCCTACGACGCCTGCGGCCAGCTCAACCGGATGCGCCTGCCCGACGGCAGTAAACTCGACTACCACCACGCCAAGGGCGGTGCGCTGACGGCCATCGACCTCAATGGTGCGCGTCTCACCACCCACCAATTCGCCTTCGGTCGCGAGCAGAAACGCCAACAGGGTCAGCTGCTCAGCGAATATGCCTACGACGATCAGGGGCGTTTGCACGCCCACGTTGTCAGCCAGCAGCAAAAAAACCTGTATCGCCGCGATTATGCCTACAGCGCCAACGGCAACCTCGACCACATTGCCGACACCCGCCACGGTCAACGCCACTACCAATACGACCCACTTAACCGCCTGATCCGCGTCCGTCACACCCGCGACGACCCTCCGGAAAGCTTCGCCCACGACCCCGCCGGCAACCTGCTGATGCAGGACCGCCCCGGCGCCGCGAAGGTTTTGGGTAATCGATTGTTGATGCAAGGCGATCGCCACTACGACTACGACACCTTCGGCAACCTTATCCGCGAACGCCGCGGCACCGCACAAAAACTCGTCACCGAATACGCCTACGACTGCCAGCACCGATTGGTCGGCATCACGCTGCCGGACGGAAGCGCCGCGAGTTATCGCTACGACGCCTTCGGCCGCCGCATCGCCAAAACCGTCGACGGTCAAACCACCACATTCTTCTGGCAGGGTGACCACCTCGTCGCGGAAAGCAGCAAGGCGCACTACTGCAGCTACGTCTACGAGCCGGGCAGCTTCCGCCCACTGGCCATGCTCGACGGCAAAGGTCCGCGCAAGGCGTGTCCGTTCTACTACCAACTCGACCACCTGGGGACGCCGCAGGAACTGACCGATTACGGCGGCGAAATCATCTGGTCGGCGAAGTACAACGCTTACGGCAAAGTCACGCATTTGGCGTTGGGCGGTGGCGAGCAACTCGACCAACCGCTGCGATTTCAGGGCCAGTACTTCGACGCCGAGAGCGGCCTGCACTACAACCGGCATCGGTACTATGATCCTGATGTTGGGCGGTACCTGACACCGGACCCGGTCAAGTTGGCGGGTGGGCTGAATTCGTATCAGTACACGCGGAATCCGACGGGGTGGGTTGATCCGTTGGGGTTGAGCGGGAATTGCCCTCCGCCGAATAAACCTGGGTGTGGGGCGCCAGATGATACGACTGGCGCTAGGGTTGATGAGGGAACGCCAACACTTCCAGAGCCCAGGGATAACTCAGCTCATAATGTGGCTCTTTTTGAGAGACAACGCGCGGGCTATGCAGCACAAGAAATAAATGCTGCTCAACCAATAGGAAGCGCTCTGAAAGAAGATCCAATGCACAGAGCCCCTAGCTACGTTGTTGATCAGATACCTGCTCAGGGGAGGGTCTTTTCATTAAAGGGCGGTGATGGATCAAATAATACGCTCACACAGTTGGTAGGGGTGGTGAATAATAAAAGTGGTATTTATGAATGGATTGTAAATTTAAAGCTAGAGTTAACTCATCAGAGATTTATTCCGGATGGAAAAGTAACTGGAACACCAAATCAGACTCCATCCAGGCTGCCTAAGTAGATGCTAATGAAAAAACTATTACTCGATGGCCAATACATACACAGCAAAACCCCGTGGCTAAACTGGGCTGAACTTCTCTATGGGTTCGAGCACGGATTTATAGATGAAAAAGGAGTTTCGGAATACGCATGCGAAGCCTTAACTACTGAATCCTCACAAGAAGCTATTGAGCTGGCCTCACTGCTACTTGAAGAAAAATATTTGGTAAGCAACCTACTTGAATCACTGGTAAACAAAGAGCCGTCACCCAAAACGGAAGAACCTGCAAAGCCTTGGATTTTTTTATTGCTCTCGTTTCTATTTGAGCATCAAGATGAGTATGAAGATCCACTAGGAATCGTGGGGGAGCTGTACGCATACTTCGATTATCCAGTAGAGATCTCCTCTATAATTAGGTATATGCCTCCTCCTGAAGGACTAGAAGGATCTGAAGGGCAACTATTTGAAAATTGGAAAGGGGTTATTCTCACCTACAAAGTTTTTTTTGATCAACAAAATAGATGCACCTAGCAACGATAAATATAGAAAATGTAAAAAATCTGTCCCGTTATTTCAGAGAGTGAGTTTAGGAAGTTAAAAAAATGATCGACTTATCGTTTGTTACAGGAAAAATTTCTCATGATGACCTCTCATCGCTGAGAAAAGAGGGATTGGCTGGCCAAATAGATATCCTCAAAGAGGATATGTTGCAAGTCGAGTATTCAGGCTCTCTGCTACTGGATATTGGTTGGTATCCATCATTTTATCTTGATGGTTGCTTTCAACTAAGAGTCATAAAAAATTACGATTGGGAAAAGCCGCTTTATTTATCAAAAGCTAAATCAGTCCCCTTGCTCCTAAAAAAATTGGCCGTTGCGCAAGATGAGATCGGGCGGATGGCTACAGAAATAAAATGATGTAATAACGAAAGGGATAGAATAAATTTTTGCTGTGACTGGCGTGCCGATTACGCTCGATACAATTAAAGGGCAACAAAGAGGGAAGATCTATTTTCAAACAATAAAATGGTCGGTTTATTTTGCTGGCAGCTTAAAAGTTGTTGTTGGTATTACGAGTGAAAAATAAGTCCGTCTCCCTTTTGATCCGTTGCCGAAGAAACAGAAATGGAAGTGACTGTAGATAAAGTAACTCTCGTCGGAAATGGGAGTTTTGTGGAATTCTCGACAGATTTTGGTTCTGCAATAGCTGTTTGGAATGCCATTTCACCGACGGAGGGAGCGATTCACGATGTCGAATTAGACGTACTGGAGCGGATTGTCTGGGGTGTGAATGCGCGATGCGCGTTGAAAAATGTGTGTTCGATTAAAGTAGAAAATGGCTCGATAAAACTGACTGGAATATTAATTTCTATAGATGCGGATGGTACTGCAGCTATCGATCTGGCCGGATCGGTGATACTTCTTGAAGTTGTTGGGTTTACTGGAGATGTCCCAGTGTTTCTAGATCTGGAAATTAAGAAGATTTCCTTATTCCCGACAGGTGTTTAATCCATTGACGAAGGCAACGAATTTCCGGGCAAAGTCGTCGGAAATTTCCTTCAAGTTGTAGCGGTTTCCATGAACTGGTGCGCATCGAGCCACATCGATAGTCTTGGGTGGTCACTGCAAATTCAGTGACAGGGTGTGGAAGCCCTTCTATCGTTAGGCGCGTCAAGCGCCACCAGTTCGGCGTTTTTTATCGTCTGTGTTTTATGGTGGCTGTGCGCGGGGCGCTTTCGAGTGCGCCGAGTGCCTAACGTCTCGGTCTTCCACACCTGCGTACAGCCGCCACCCATTGCGTGGAAGTGATTGCTGGCGGTCCAATTCATACGTTAGGAATCAAACTGATGACAACTCTTCACCCCGATCCACCCTACGAAAAACCAGCCCCTCCACCCAAAAGCCGTTTCATGGCACTCACCAGCAACTGCGACGACATGCCCACCTTGTTCGTCGATACCCTCGCACCCCTCGACGTTTTATACGATGCAGCTAGCTATCGAATCCGCGCCGTCACCCAGGTAATGGAAAACCTGTCGATGCGTGGCTCAATCGAATGTCAGTCTTTCATCCTCAGTGACTTTGCATTGCTCTGTGCCATTCCATTGCGGGATGGGTGTGATGTGCTGGATGTACTTGGGCGGCGGTTGAAAGCGCGGCCTTCGGAGTAGCGCCGGCGGCTTTCCCTAATGCCGTTTAGTTAAGCAATGTTGGCTGATTCGCACGTTTTGTAGCAGCTGGCGAAGCCTGCGTTCGGCTGCGCAGCAGTCGTAAACCCTGCCTGCACGGTGCACCTGAAACACCGCACGCTCTGAATTTACGACTGCTGCGCAGCCGAACGCAGGCTTCGCCAGCTGCTACAAATTTTGTGAGCCCTGTATTTTGGTGGTGTTACTGCTGCTCAAGAGCAAGATCAAAAGATCGCAGCCTTCGGCAGCTCCTACAGGGGGTGCGATTACCGAGTGAGTGGCCGCTCGGCTGTGAGGTCCTGACGTTCGCCGCCGTACAAGGTAAACTTCCCGGCCTTCGCAGGAGCAATCATGAATTATCGTCACGCCTTCCATGCCGGCAATCACGCCGATGTGTTCAAACACCTGACTTTGACCCGCCTCATCGCCTTGATGTCGCGCAAGGAGCAGCCGTTTGCCTATCTCGACACTCACGCCGGCATTGGTCTGTATGACCTGCAGGGTGATCAGGCGAGCCGTACCGGTGAGTACCTGGAAGGTATTGCGCGGTTGTGGGATCAGCCGGATCTGCCCGCGCTGACCGACGACTACATGAAAGTGCTGCACGACATGAACCCGGATGGCCAGTTGCGCTATTACCCGGGGTCGCCGGAACTGGCGCGGCGTCTGACGCGGCCGCAGGATCGGTTGATGCTAAACGAGAAGCACCCCGAAGACGGTGTGTTGCTTAAGGACAACATGGCGGGCGACCGCCGGGTGAAGGTGCATCTGGGTGAAGGCTGGCATGTGCCGCGTGCGATGTTGCCGGTGCAGGAGAAGCGGGCGGTGATGTTGATTGATCCGCCGTTTGAACAACTGGATGAGATGCAGCGCTGTGCGGCGTCGTTGAAAGAGGCGATTGGCCGGATGCGCCAAACCGTGGCGGCGATCTGGTACCCGGTGAAGGACCAGCGCCTGTTGCGGCGTTTTTATCAGGACTTAGCGGGTTCGGGTGCGCCGAAGTTATTGCGCGTGGAGTTGTTGGTGCATCCGTTGGATACGCCGAACAGCTTGAATGGGTCCGGGTTGGCGATTGCCAATCCGCCGTGGGGGCTGGAAGAGGAATTGCGTGAGTTGCTGCCGTGGTTGTCTCAGAAGCTTGGGCAGACCCAGGGTGGGTGGCAGATGGATTGGTTGATTGCCGAGTAAGTCAATCGTTAAGCAAGATCAAAAGATCGCAGCCTTCGGCAGCTCCTACAGGGTGTACGTCATCCCAATGTAGGAGCTGCCGTAGGCTGCGATCTTTTGCTTTACGAGGTCAGATCGGGCAAGTCACGCCAGTACCGCCAATCCCGCAGTACCCTTCAGGGTTTTTCGCCAGGTATTGCTGGTGATAGGCCTCGGCGAAGTAGACCGTCGGCGCTTCGTCTATTTCGGTAGTGATGGTGCCTTTGCCAGCCTTGGTCAGTTCAGCCTGGAACACTTGCTCGCTGTGCTTGGCGGCCGCCAGTTGAGTCGGGTTGGTGGCGTAGATTACCGAGCGGTACTGGGTGCCGATGTCGTTGCCCTGACGCATGCCCTGGGTCGGGTTGTGCAGTTCCCAGAACATCTTCAGCAGTTCCTCGTAGCTGACTTTTGCCGGCTCGTAGACCACCAGTACCACTTCGCTGTGGCCAGTCAGGCCAGAGCAGACTTCTTCATACGTCGGGTTCGGCGTGAAGCCGCCGGCGTAACCCACCACCGTGCTGACCACGCCTTCGCGCTGCCAGAATTTGCGTTCCGCGCCCCAGAAACAACCCAGGCCGAAGATCGCAAAATCTACGTCCATCGCGAACGGGCCCAGCAGCGGGGCGTCGTGGACGAAGTGTTTTTCCGGCAGGTTCATTGGGGTTTCACGGCCAGGCAGAGCTTGTTCTTTAGTCGGGAGCACGTTTTTGTTCACCAGAATTTCCGAGCGCAGAACCATCATCAGTCCTCTCAGTCAGGTTGGAATGTAAGTCGTCAGACCGCCAGTTTGCCCAATTATCCCTGTGGGGGCGAGCCTGCTCCCACAGGGATTTGCAGTGTGCCGTCAGGCGATCGGGCCGCGCGGGTAGCGTTTGAGCTTTTCGATCAGCTCAGAGCCTGGAATCGGTCGGTCAAACAGGTAGCCCTGGCCGACATCGCAACGGTGGCGGCGCAGGAAGGCCAGCTGTTCGGCGGTTTCGATGCCTTCAGCCACGACCTTGATTTTCAGGTTGTGGGCCATGGCGATCACCGCCGAGGTAATTTCCATGTCGTCCTGGTTGTCCGGGATTTCGTGGATGAAGCTGCGATCGATCTTGATGATGTCGATCGGGAATTTTTTCAAGTAGCTGAGCGACGAGTAACCGGTGCCGAAGTCGTCCATGGCCAGAGTCAGGCCGAGGCGCTTGAGCTGGTCGAGTTGCAAGTGAGTGTCTTCGGTCGCTTCCAGCAGCAAGCCTTCGGTCAGCTCCAGCTCCAGCAGGTTCGCCGGCAGCGCTTCTTCCTTGAGGATGTTGGCAATCGACGACACCAGGTCCGGGTCGGAGAACTGTTTGGGCGACAGGTTGATTGCCACCTGCAGATTGCCCAGGCCGGCGGCGGTCAGGTCTTTGCTCATGCGGCAAGCCTGGCGGGCGATCCATTTGCCAATCGGAATGATCAGGCCGGTTTCTTCGGCGACGCTGATGAACTGGTCTGGGCGGATCATGCCTTTTTCCGGATGGTTCCAGCGCAGCAGGGCTTCCATTCCCAACAAGCGACCGCTACGCAAGCAGAGCTTGGGTTGGTAGAACACGTCCAGCTCGTTCTGGGTCAGGGCGCGGCGCAGGTTGTTCTCGACGAACAGCTTGTAGCTGGCCTCGGCGTTCAGCGCTTCGGTGAACACCTGCACCTGGTGTTTGCCGTTGGCCTTGGCCTTGTGCAGCGCCAGGCCGGCGTTGCGCATCAGGGTTTGCGGATCGCGGCCATGCAGCGGCGCGCAGGCCAGGCCCACGGAGCCGGTGACGCTGATCAGTTGGTTGTCGACGAACATCGGCTTGTCGAGCGTCATCAGCAACTGGTTGGCGACTTGTTGGCCGGTGTGCAGGTCGGTGTTGTCCAGCAGCACCGCGAACTCGTTACTGGCGAAGCGCGCGAGGCTGCCACTCGGGATCAGGCTGTTGCGCAGGCGTCGGGCGAGGCTGATCAGCAGTTTATCGCCGGTCTGGTGGCCGAGGCTGTCGTTGATCCGCTTGAAGTTGTCGATGTCCACCAGCAGCAGGCTGATCGGCGTGTCGCTGTCTCGGGCGAAGCGTTCGTCGAGGTTGCGGATGAACGCCGGGCGATTGCCGAGGTTGGTCAGGTTGTCGGTGTAGGCCAGGCGCTCGATGCGTTGCTGGGCGAGCTTGGTCTGGGTGATGTCTTCGTAAATGCCGATGTAATGCGTCAGCTCACGGTTATCGCCATAGACCTTGGAAATCGACAACTGGCCCCAGTACGGTTCGAGGTTTTTGCGCCGGCTCTTGAATTCGCCCTGCCAGCTGTTGCTCTTGGCCAGTGCCGAGGGCGCGTCGAACAGCAGTTCGCTGAGGTTCTCCAGCGCCGGCAGTTCCGACAGGCGCTGGCCGTGGACTTCTTCGGTGGTGTACTGGGTAATCGCGGTGAAGCTGGGGTTGACGTACTCCACCACACCGTCGCAATTGACCAGCAAAAAGGCGTTGGCGCTTTGCTCGACCGCACGCTGGAACAGGTGCAGGGCGCTGGTGGCGGTGCGCCGGTTGTGGTTGTTGATCACTTGGGCGAACTGATCGGCCAACTCGCCGGCAAAGGCGATTTCGTCCGACTGCCAGGCGCGGGTCACGCCGGTCTGTTCCAGGCAGAGCACACCGACTACTTGGCCGTCGACGCGGATGCTGGCGTCGAGCATGGCGTTCACGTCACGCGGGCGCAGGCTCTCGGCCATTTCCCGGGTGCGCGGGTCGCGCATGGCGTTGTGGGCATCAATGGCGCGGCCGGTGTGCAAGGCGTCGAGGTAATCGGGGAAGCCGCTGACGTCGATCGGCTCCGGCAGCAGGTATTCCTGGCGGGTGCGGTGATAGGCCGAGATCGGCACCAGCAACGAGCCTTCGAGGTTCCACAGGCTGGCGCAGTCGATTTGGTAGATATCGCAGGCGCTGCGGGTGATCAGCTCGGCCGCTTCCAGCAGGGAATTGTTGCTGCTGTAGCGCTGGCGGGTCAGCAACAGGATCAGATCCTGCTGGGCGCGCACGCGCTCGAGGTGCAGAAGCTGTTCCTGCTGGGCGCGCTGATTGAGTTCCAGGGCGATTTGCAGGCGCGAATTCTGGGTTTCCAGGTCCTGGGTCGGCAGCAGTTGTCCACCGTCGAACAATCCGTCCACGACCATCAGATAGCCGCGCAACAGGTGCCGATTGTGTTGTCGGTAGGATTCGCCCAGTTCGAGCAGGTTCAGGGAGCCTTTGGCGGTATGCAGGGTGTAGCGGATCAGGTAATGCGGGCTGTTGCTGAGTTGTTGCTGAATCGCATCGTGCAGTTGATAGCGCGCTTCGGGCTCCATCAGGCTGGCGTAGGGCGAGTCGACCAGGGCACACAGCTCCACGGCGGGCAGACCAAACTCGCGCTCGCAGTTGGGATCGAGATACAGCAGCGCCCAGCTCGCCTCATTCAGCCGTTCGAAACGCAGCATGCCGAGCCGCGAGGGCACAGGCAACTGCGTCACTACCTCGGCCACCATACGGCTGGCGGCATCGGGTTGGCTTTTCATTAAGGGAAACTCGCTTCGAATATGCTGATCGCGCCGGGCTCTCGCCCTCTTTTCTGTTGTCTGCGGCAAGGTTGCATCATTGCGGCACCGACTGACAAGAGACATGAAGGCCAAGTGCTATAAGAATATGTCGGCAGGCGAAGCGATTTATTGAGTTAGCGGCTGAAAGTAGCGTTTTCGAGCAAAAAGATCGCAGCCTGCGGCAGCTCCTACAGGGTGTACGCCATTCCTTGTAGGAGCTGCCGCAGGCTGCGATCTTTTGATGTTCAACGCAACGGGATGCGGATTGCCTGCAACGGCTTGCCATCCCGGTCGTGATAGCTGACCTGAATGTGTTCACTATCCACAATCAAATGCGCGAAGTTGTCCTGGCTAATCACCTCGCTGGTCAGTTCATGCCGATAATCTCCGGCGCCAGTCCGGGCCAGGGGTTGATCGAGGATGAAGGTGGAGGCCTTGGCATAAGGGAGCAGTTTGCTGTTGCACAGCGGTGACGAGACGATGGTGTGAACCTCGAAGTCCGGGTCCGCGCTGTGGGTCAGCCGACTGCTCAGGGAACCGTGGACATCACCGGAAATGAAGACGACGTTCTTGATGCGGTGCGTACGAATCGTTTCCAGCAACCGTAGGCGTTGTTCCGGGAAGGCTTTCCAGGCGTCACCGCCCTGGCGTTTGCGGTCGGGGTAGAACATCACGCTGGTGACCACGAATTTTACCCGGGCCGGACTGTGGATCAGCCATTGGCACAGCGCTTGTTCCTGCTCCTCGTCGAGAATGCGTCGATCATCCGCGGAGAGATTGCGTCGGGTCCGGCTGTCGGTGATAAACCATTCGATATCACCCTCTGCGAATTGATACCAATACTGTTCGGCTTTTTTGCTTGTTTGCGCCTCGGCAAGTAACGCGTGAGCTGGGCAGTGGCTCGCTTGATAAATCTCATAGGCCGTCATCGCGTTTTCATATAAGTAGTCATCTTGTTTGCTTTTGTTGGCGGGCCAGTTGTCTTCGATTTCATGGTCGTCGAGGATCATGTAAGTCGGTACGCCTGACATCAACTTTCTAATATTGGGCTGGGAAAAAGCCGCCCGATACTTACTGAGTATTTCCTTGAGTTCGCGGTCAGGAGCAATGATGTGCAAGTCATCGACATAAACTTGATCGCCCGTCATCAACAGCGCGCTGACGGGAGGGTGAGCGGTCTGCGCCAGATCGGTGATCGAGGCGAAAATCCTGTCGCCCCAATGCGGGTCCGAAGGCTTGCCGCGCGTCATCCGCAGGTAACGGCATGACCCGACGATGTACGCACGTGGAGTCGTGGTTTTGCTGGAAGGCGTGCGTAGGTGGTAGATGTCTCGTGGCCATTGCAGCGGCAGTTCCTGTACCGTTTCCACGGTGTGCACGGGATTCATGGGGCTGAACCAGCCCGCCTGATATTCGTACTCGGTATCGGCGTCCAGGTCGTTGAGGGCAATGACCTCGGACATGTCACGCACGCGCGTCAATGTTGCAAAGATGCCTTTTGACCAGCGCTCGTCGCCTGTCCGTCTATAACGAATGCCGGCAAAGACTAACGCATTGTTCTGTAATTCCCCGCGCAAAAAAATACGCGCGTGGTTAGTTGTGGTGTGGCCGATAATTGGGCCGACAGTAGGTTTTAACATGTTCGAATCCATTCGAATTAAAGCTAAGTTAACAATCAATGTTGCCGAATCAAGCTTAGTTATTGATCCGTAAAAAATACCGGGCAGAAGCAGACTCGAGTTGTGGCCGATGTAAGCCACGACTGTAGGAAGTAATGCTGTTCACTTTGCAACTGCAAGATCAAAAGATCGCAGCCTGCGGCAGCTCCTACAGGGCAGTGCATACACCTGTAGGAGCTGCCGCAGGCTGCGATCTTTTGATCTTGAGGCACCGAACGAAAGGGGCCGAAGCGAATGGACTTTTTCCAAGGCAAAAAAAAGCCCCGCCAAATGGGCGGGGTTGAGGTACGAGCGTGGCGCTCGGAAAGCGTGGAACGCGAACGGCCCTCCCGTGAAGGAGGGCCGGCCGGTGTTACAGCAGGATGGTGCGGATGTCCGCCAGCAGATCGCTCAGACGCTTGGTGAAGCGTGCAGCAGCGGCGCCGTTGATCACACGGTGATCGTAGGACAGCGACAGCGGCAGCATCAGCTTCGGCTGGAAGGCTTTGCCGTCCCAGACTGGCTGGATGGTTGCCTTGGAAACACCGAGGATCGCCACTTCCGGCGCGTTGACGATCGGCGTGAAGCCGGTGCCGCCAATGTGGCCAAGGCTGGAAATGGTGAAGCAGGCGCCTTGCATGTCGTCAGCGGTGAGCTTTTTGTCGCGGGCTTTGGCGGCCAGCGCAGCCGCCTCAGCCGCGAGCTGCAGCAGGCTTTTCTGGTCGACGTTCTTGATGACCGGCACCAGCAGGCCTTCAGGCGTGTCGACGGCGAAGCCGATGTTCACGTACTTCTTGCGGATGATCGCCTTGCCGCTTGGTGCCAGCGAACTGTTGAAGTCCGGCAGTTCCTTGAGCAGGTGCGCGCAGGATTTGAGCAGCAGCGGCAGGATGGTCAGCTTGACGCCGGCCTTCTCTGCAACGGCCTTCTGGGCGATACGGAACGCTTCCAGCTCGGTGATATCAGCCGAATCGAACTGAGTCACGTGCGGAATGTTCAGCCAGCTGCGATGCAGGCTCGACGCGCCGATTTGCATCAGGCGAGTCATCGGCACTTCTTCGGTTTCACCGAAGCGGCTGAAGTCCACGACCGGAATCGGCGGGATACCCGCGCCACCGGTTGCGCCAGCAGCAGCGGCCGGTGCTTCCTTGGCCTTCTGCATCATGGCTTTGACGTAAACCTGCACGTCTTCTTTCAGGATGCGACCGTGCGGGCCACTGGCGCCGACGGCGCTCAGCTCGACGCCGAATTCACGAGCCAGTTGGCGAACAGCCGGGCCGGCGTGAACCTTGGCGCCAGGCTTGGCCGGGGCAGCAGCAGGAGCGGCAGTCGGTGCAGCCGCTTGAGCCGGTGCTGCGGCAGGAGCAGGAGCGCTCGAGGCGGCAGCGGCCGGAGCCGGGGCAGCAGCAGGCGCAGCGCCTTTGACTTTCAGTTTCAGGATCAGGTCGCCAGTACCGACTTCGTCATCGAGCTTGACGCAAATGCTTTCCACCACGCCAGCGGCAGGCGATGGGATTTCCATGCTCGCCTTGTCGGATTCCAGGGTGATCAGCGACTGGTCGGCTTCAACGGTATCGCCGGCCTTGACCAGGACTTCGATGATCTTGGCCTTGCCCGACGAACCGATGTCCGGGACGTGAATGTCCTGAACACTGTCGGCAGCAGGAGCAACCGGGGCCGCAGCGGCAGGTGCTGCAGCAGCGGCAGCAGGTGCAGCGGCTTGAGCTGGCGCGGCCGCAGCCGGTGCCGCAGCACCTGCCACTTCCAGGTCCAGAATCAGGTCGCCGGTGCCGACTTCGTCGTTGAGCTTGACGCTGATGGCCTTGACCACGCCAGCGGCGGGCGACGGGATTTCCATGCTCGCCTTGTCGGATTCCAGGGTGATCAGGGACTGATCAGCCTCGACGGTGTCGCCGACCTTGACCTGGATCTCAATGATCTGGGCCTTGCCCGACGAGCCGATGTCCGGCACGTGTACTTGCTGAACCGAAGCGGCAGCAGGCGCGGCAGCTGGGGCCGGAGCCGCGGCGGCAGGAGCAGCCGCCGGTTTGGCTTCAGCCTTGGCAGCCGGCGCAGCGGCAGCCGTAGCCGCAGGGGCCGCAGCAGCGGCACCTTCGACTTCCAGCTCGAGCAATTCGTCGCCTTCTTTCAGGCGATCGCCGAGCTTCACTTTGATCGCTTTGACGATGCCGGCCTTTGGCGCAGGAACTTCCATGCTCGCCTTGTCCGACTCCAGCGTCAGGATGCTCTGTTCGGCTTCGATACGGTCGCCGACCTTCACAAACAGTTCAATTACTTCACCTTCACCGCTGCCGATGTCAGGTACGCGAATGAGTTCGCTCACAGAATCTCTCCTCAGCAGTCCAGTGGGTTGCGTTTTTCCGGGTTGATACCGAACTTGGCGATGGCTTCAGAAACCACCTTGGGTTCGATGTCACCACGGTCAGCCAGTGCTTCCAGGGCTGCCAACACCACGAAATGACGGTCGACTTCGAAGAAGTGACGCAGCTTCTTGCGGCTGTCACTGCGGCCGAAACCGTCGGTGCCCAGGACTTTGAATTCCTTGGACGGGACCCACTGACGAATTTGCTCAGCGAACAGCTTCATGTAGTCGGTAGAGGCGATGACCGGACCTTTACGGCCGTTCAGGCACTCTTCGACGAAGCTCAGTTTAGGCTTCTGACCCGGGTGCAGACGGTTGCTGCGCTCGACGGCCAGGCCATCACGACGCAGTTCGTTGAAGCTGGTCACGCTCCAAACGTCAGCGCCGACGTTGAACTCTTCACGCAGGATCTTCGCCGCTTCACGGACTTCACGCAGGATGGTGCCGGAGCCCATCAGCTGAACGTGGTGCGCCGCTTCGCGGGTGTCTTCTTCGAGCAAGTACATGCCCTTGATGATGCCTTCCTCGACACCGGCCGGCATGGCTGGCTGCTGGTAAGACTCGTTCATCACGGTGATGTAGTAGAAAACGTCCTGCTGCTCTTCGGTCATCTTCTTCATGCCGTCCTGGATGATCACCGCCAGCTCGTAGCCGTAGGTTGGATCAAAGGTGCGGCAGTTCGGGATGGTCGATGCCAGCAGGTGGCTGTGACCGTCTTCGTGTTGCAGGCCTTCACCGTTCAAGGTGGTACGGCCGGCGGTGCCGCCGATCAGGAAGCCACGGGTACGGCTGTCGCCGGCAGCCCAGGCCAGGTCGCCGATACGCTGGAAGCCGAACATCGAGTAGAAGATGTAGAACGGCAGCATGGGCTGGTTGTGGCTGGAGTACGAAGTACCGGCAGCGATGAAGGAGCTCATGGCGCCCGCTTCGTTGATGCCTTCTTCGAGGATCTGGCCCTTTTTGTCTTCCTTGTAGAACATCACCTGGTCTTTATCGACCGGATCGTAGAGCTGGCCGACGGACGAGTAGATGCCCAACTGACGGAACATCCCTTCCATACCAAAGGTACGGGCTTCGTCCGGGATGATCGGGACGATGCGCGGGCCGATTTCCTTGTCCTTGACCAGTTGCGCCAGGATGCGCACGAAAGCCATGGTGGTGGAAATTTCACGGTCGCCCGAGCCATCAAGAATGGCCTTGAGGGTGTCCAGTGACGGGGTCGGCACGCTGAAACTTTGCGCGCGGCGCTGTGGCACGAAACCGCCCAGTGCAGTGCGACGTTCGCTCAGGTAGCGGGCTTCGGCGCTGTTCGGCTCTGGCTTGAAGAACGGCAGGTTCTCCAGCTCTTCGTCCTTGACCGGAATGTCGAAGCGATCGCGGAACAGCTTCAGGCTTTCAACATCAACTTTCTTGGTGTTGTGCGCAGTGTTCTTCGCTTCGCCGGCACCGGTGCCATAACCCTTGATGGTCTTGGCCAGGATGACGGTTGGTTGTTCTTTGTGGTTGACCGCTTCGTGGTACGCCGCGTAGACCTTGTACGGGTCGTGGCCGCCACGGTTGAGTTTCCAGATCTCGTCGTCGGACAGATCGGCAACCATCGCCTTGAGTTCTGGCGTGTTGAAGAAATGTTCACGCACAAACGCGCCGTCTTTGGCTTTGTAGTTCTGGTACTCGCCGTCGATGACAGCGTCCATGCGACGTTGCAGGATACCGTCGACGTCCTTGGCCAGCAGTGGGTCCCAGAAACGGCCCCAGATGACTTTGGTCACGTTCCACTGAGCACCGCGGAACACGCCTTCGAGTTCCTGGATGATCTTGCCGTTGCCGCGAACCGGGCCGTCGAGGCGCTGCAGGTTGCAGTTGATGACAAAGATCAGGTTGTCGAGCTTCTCGCGGCCAGCCAGCGAGATCGCGCCCAGGGATTCCGGCTCGTCGCACTCGCCGTCGCCCAGGAAGCACCAGACTTTTTGTTTGCCTTCAGGAATGAAGCCACGGGCTTCCAGGTACTTCATGAAGCGCGCCTGGTAGATCGCCTGGATCGGGCCCAGACCCATGGATACCGTCGGGAACTGCCAGAAGTCAGGCATCAGCCAAGGGTGCGGATAGGACGACAAACCCTGGCCGTCGACTTCCTGGCGGAAGTTGTTCATCTGGTCTTCGGTGATGCGGCCTTCCATGAACGCACGGGCGTAGACGCCTGGCGAGGTGTGGCCCTGGAAGTAGATCAGGTCGCCGCCGTGTTCGTCGGTCGGGGCCTGGAAGAAGTAGTTGAAGCCGATGTCATACAGGGTGGCGCTGGAGGCGAAGCTGGAGATGTGACCGCCCAGGTCAGAATCTTTCAGGTTCGTACGCATCACCATGGCCATCGCGTTCCAGCGTACCAACGAGCGAATGCGGCGTTCCATGAACAGGTCGCCAGGCATGCGTGCTTCGTGGGTAACGGGGATGGTGTTGCGGTAAGGCGTGGTGATTGCGTAAGGCAATTGCGAACCGCTGCGGGTTGCGAGTTCGCCCATACGGGTCATGAGATAGTGAGCGCGGTCTTCGCCTTCTTTGTCGAGAACCGATTCCAGGGCGTCCAGCCATTCCTGGGTTTCGACGGGATCGAGGTCTTGCATGGCTTGCTCCAGGGCGGAAAGGCTTCCAGAATCGGTTGCCTGAGTTTGCGACTGGCCTTGTGGGCAGACGATATAAATTCTTGGATTGCCGAGAGGTTGTTCCGGCGGCGTGTAGTTTTACTACAAATCATCGGGCATTTCAGCCTTTCGAATGTATAGACGAGTAGTAAAACTACAGATGAGCGGCTTGTGGCCTCCGGCTGCGTTGTGAGAATAATCGTTAAGGTTGGTCTTTTGCCAACCAGAAAAGGTGAAAGCTTGATGCTGGCTGCCAAAATAAAAGAAATTTCAGCTATTTCTAACCTTTGTTCGACAGTCGGTCACGTAGTGCATTCTCAGAATTCACTACATGCAGCCCCATCCACGCCGATCAAGGATAGACCATGAGCCTCCCTTCGCTTGCCGAACTGCCCGGCATTCTCCTGCCGTTTGTCACCCGCGCCGAGCAGTCGTTCCGTGCGGCCGTCGCCGGGCTGGACGTCGATCATGGATTGTCGGCCTGGACACCGGAGCGCTGGGCACAATTCGCCCGCGTCACCGCCGCCAGCGACTTCGTGATTGAACAGAGTGTGCGTGACCCGTTGATGTTGCTGGCGCTGGAACAGTCCGGCGAGCTGGACCGTGGTTTTACCCCTGGCGAGTTGTGCGGGCAGATCGCGGCGGCGGTGAATGCGGCTGAAACCGAAGATGAACTCGGTCGTGCCTTGCGCCGCCAGCGGACTCGCCATCAAGTGCGGATCATCTGGCGCGACCTGACCCGTCAGGCCGATCTGGTCCAGACCTGCCGCGGCCTCTCGGACATGGCCGATGCCAGCATCGATCAGGCCTATCAGTGGTTGTACTCGCGCCATTGCCAGCAATTTGGCGTACCCACCGGCCGGCGCAGTGGCGAGCCGCAGCAGATGGTCATCCTCGGCATGGGCAAGCTCGGCGCGGTGGAGTTGAACCTGTCGTCCGACATCGACCTGATCTTCGCCTACCCCGAGGGCGGCGAAACCGTCGGCGTGAAACGCTCGCTGGATAACCAGGAATTTTTCATTCGCCTCGGCCAGCGCCTGATCAAGGCACTGGACCCGATGACGGTCGACGGCTTCGTGTTCCGCGTCGACATGCGCTTGCGGCCCTACGGGTCGGCCGGCGCGCTGGTGCTGAGCTTCAATGCGCTTGAACAGTATTACCAGGACCAGGGCCGCGACTGGGAACGCTACGCGATGATCAAGTCGCGGGTGGTGGCCGGCGATCAAGTGGCCGGCGCGCAATTGCAGGAAATGCTGCGCCCGTTCGTTTACCGGCGTTATCTGGACTTCTCGGCCATCGAAGCGCTGCGCACCATGAAGCAGCTGATCCAGCAGGAAGTCCGGCGCAAAGGCATGGCCGACAACATCAAGCTCGGGTCTGGTGGCATCCGTGAAGTGGAGTTTATCGCCCAGGCGTTCCAGCTGATCCACGGTGGTCGCGACCTGAGTTTGCAGCAACGCCCTCTATTAAAAGTACTGAGTACCCTGGAGGGTCAGGGTTACCTGCCGCCGGCGGTAATCAGCGAGTTGCGCGAAGGCTACGAATTCCTGCGCTACACCGAACATGCGATCCAGGCGATTGCCGACCGTCAGACCCAGATGCTGCCGGACGGCGCCCAGGATCAGGCGCGCATTGCCTTTATGCTGGGCTTCGACGATTGGCAGGCGTTCCATGAGCAGCTCATGTATTGGCGTGGTCGCGTGGCCTGGCACTTCGGTCAGGTGATTGCCGATCCCGATGAAGAAGAAGGTGCCGAAAGCGAAGTGGTGGTCGGTGGCGAATGGCTGCCGTTGTGGGAAGAGGCCCAGGATGAAGACGCCGCTTGCCGCCAGTTGGAGGAGGGCGGTTTCACCGATGCCGGCAAAGCGCTGAAAGCCTTGGCGAGCCTGCGCAGCAGTCCGCAGTTGCGCGCCATGCAACGTCTGGGGCGCGAGCGTCTCGATGCGTTTATTCCGCGGTTGCTGGCCCAGGCCGTGGAGCACGCCAATCCCGATCTGGTGCTGGAGCGAGTGCTGCCATTAGTTGAGGCGGTGGCGCGGCGTTCCGCGTATCTGGTGTTGTTGACCGAGAACCCCGGTGCGCTACGACGTTTGCTGACCTTGTGCGCGGCGAGCCCGTGGATCGCTGAGCAAATCACTCGCTTTCCGCTGCTGCTTGACGAATTGCTCAACGAAGGCCGGCTATTCAAGCCGCCCTTGGCGCCGGAGTTGGCTGCCGAGTTGCGCGAGCGTCTGACGCGGATTCCCGAGGATGATCTGGAGCAGCAAATGGAAGCCCTGCGCCATTTCAAACTGGCGCACCGCTTGCGGGTTGCCGCTTCGGAAATCGCCGGCAGCCTGCCGTTGATGAAGGTCAGCGATTACCTGACCTGGCTGGCCGAAGCGATCCTCGAGCAAGTGCTGGCCCTGGCCTGGCGCCAGACGGTGGCCAAATACGGCACGCCGCTGCGTACCGACGGAACCTTGTGCGATCCCGGCTTCATCATTGTCGGTTACGGCAAAGTCGGTGGCCTGGAACTCGGGCATGGTTCAGACCTGGATCTGGTGTTCATTCACGATGGCGACCCGCAGGCGGAAACCGACGGGCCGAAACCGATCGATGGCGCGCAATTCTTCACCCGTCTCGGGCAGCGCATCATCCACTTGCTGACCGCGCAGACCAACTCCGGCCAGTTGTATGAAGTGGACATGCGCCTGCGACCGTCCGGTGCGTCGGGCTTGTTGGTGAGTTCGCTCGGGGCGTTCGCCCGTTATCAGGAAAACGAAGCCTGGACCTGGGAGCATCAGGCGCTGGTGCGGGCGCGGGTGCTGGTAGGCAGTCAGGGCGTTGGTCAGGCATTCGAGAAGGTGCGCGCGGCGATTCTGGGCAAACACCGGGACCTGCCGACCCTGCGCCAGGAAGTCAGCGAGATGCGCGCCAAGATGCGCGATAATCTGGGCAGCAAGAGCACCGCGGCCGGCACCGGAGTCAATGCCTTCGAGGCCACGGTGCCGTTCGATCTCAAGCAGGACGCCGGAGGTATCGTCGATATTGAATTTATGGTGCAATACGCGGCCTTGGCGTGGTCCGAAACACACCCGCCATTGCTGCGCTGGACTGACAACATCCGCATTCTGGAAGAGCTGGAACACGAAGGGCTGATGCCTGCCGAAGACGCCAGCCTGTTGCGCGAGGCCTATAAAGCCTACCGCTCCGCTGCTCACCGGCAAGCCTTGCAGAAGGACGCCGGGGTGATACCGGGTGATCAGTTCGCAGACGAACGGCGGCAGGTATTGCGGATCTGGCGCGAACTGGGGCTGTAGGAGCGAGCTTGCTCCGGGCGGCGTTCCGACGAAGGTCGTCAATGATAACTCGGCTAGTCTGATACCCCGCGGTGTTCTCAGGTTCATCGCGAGCAAGCTCGCTCCTACAGTTGCCTTGCAGTGTTTTGTAGAATTCTCGAGGCGGGGAGGCGTATGCCTCCCCGGTTCGTTTTTGGAAACCACATGAAAATTCTGATCGTTGGGCCCAGTTGGGTCGGTGACATGGTGATGGCGCAGACACTTTTCCAGTGCCTCAAGCAACGCCACCCGCAATGCGAAATCGACGTGCTGGCCCCCGAGTGGAGCCGGCCAATCCTGGAGCGCATGCCCGAAGTGCGCCAGGCCTTGAGCTTCCCGCTCGGCCACGGCGCTCTGGAGTTGGCGACACGTCGGCGCATCGGCAAATCCCTGGCCGGCCAGTACGACCAGGCCATCCTGTTGCCCAACTCCCTGAAGTCGGCGCTGGTGCCTTTCTTTGCCGGCATCCGGAAACGCACCGGCTGGCGCGGCGAGTTCCGCTACGGCTTGCTCAATGACGTGCGCACGCTGGATAAAGAACGTTATCCGCTGATGATCGAGCGCTTCATGGCCCTGGCTTACGAGCCTGGCGTTGAATTGCCGACACCGTATCCGCGCCCGACCTTGCAGATCGACCCGGTGACCCGCGAGGCGGCACTGGCCAAGTTCGGTCTGGCCCTCGACCGTCCGGTGCTGGCGCTGTGCCCCGGTGCCGAGTTCGGCGAATCAAAACGCTGGCCGTCCGAGCACTACGCCAAGGTCGCCGAAGCGAGAATCCGTGAAGGCTGGCAAGTCTGGCTGTTCGGTTCGAAAAACGACCACGCCGTTGGCGAAGACATCCGCGCGCGGTTGATTCCCGGCCTGCGTGAAGAATCGGTGAACCTGAGCGGCGGCACGTCCCTGGCCGAGGCCATCGACCTGATGTCCTGCGCGGACTCGGTGGTGTCCAACGACTCGGGCCTGATGCACGTCGCTGCGGCATTGAACCGCCCGCTGGTGGCGGTGTACGGCTCGACTTCGCCAGGTTTCACCCCGCCATTGGCCGAGCACGTCGAGATCGTGCGCCTGGGCATCGAATGCAGCCCGTGCTTCGACCGCACGTGCCGCTTCGGTCATTACAACTGCCTGCGCCAGCTCATGCCGCAAGCGGTGAACGAAGCCTTGCAGCGATTGCAGGGCACTGTGGTCGAGGTCAAATAGTTTGCGGGTTCTGCTGATCAAGACTTCTTCGCTGGGCGACGTGATTCACGCGTTGCCGGCGTTGACCGACGCGGCACGGGCGATCCCCGGCATCAAGTTCGACTGGGTCGTGGAAGAAGGCTTCGCCGAAATCCCGACCTGGCATCCGGCGGTGGGCAAGGTGATCCCGGTGGCGATCCGTCGCTGGCGCAAGAACATCTGGCAGACCATCAAGAGTGGCGAGTGGAAGCGCTTCAAGCAAAGCGTTCGCGCCACGAAATATGATCTGGTGATCGACGCCCAGGGCCTGCTGAAAAGCGCGCTGCTGACCCGCTACGTCAAAGCGCCAGTGGCAGGCCTCGATAAAGGTTCGGCACGGGAGCCGATCGCTGCGCGTTTCTATGATCGGCGTCTGGCCGTTGCCCGTGGCCAGCATGCAGTGGAGCGAGTGCGTCAGCTGTTCGCCATTGCCCTGGGCTACGACTTGCCGAAAGGCTTGGGCGACTACGGCCTGAGCGTCGAACGCCTG
Source organism: Pseudomonas sp. LBUM1644 (assembly GCF_059716195.1). NCBI lineage: Bacteria > Pseudomonadati > Pseudomonadota > Gammaproteobacteria > Pseudomonadales > Pseudomonadaceae > Pseudomonas > Pseudomonas sp. LBUM1644. The sequence continues at coordinate 485,294 of NZ_CP166812.1, forward strand.
GTGGAATTGCCCCGCAAGAATCCCTACGTGCTGTTCCTGCACGGCACCACCTGGGACACCAAGCACTGGCCCGAAGCCTACTGGCGTGAGTTGGCCGAGCGCGTCGGTTACCTGGGTGTAGGGGTGAAGCTGGCGTGGGGCAACCCCGCCGAGAAAGCCCGGGCCGAGCGCATCGCCAAAGACATGCGGCACGTCGAAGTGCTGCCAAAGCTCAATCTGGCCGGCGTCGGCAAGGTCCTGGCCGGAGCGCAAGCCTGCGTGGCGGTGGACACGGGCCTCGGTCATCTGGCGGCGGCGCTCGACGTGCCGACGCTGTCGCTGTTCGGCCCGACTAACCCGGGCCTCACGGGCGCCTACGGCAAAGCGCAGATTCACATCGCCAGCGACTTCCCTTGCGCGCCGTGCCTGCAAAAGAAATGCACCTATCAACCGACGGCCGAAGATGCCCGTCGGTTTGACCTTAAGCGCGAGTGGCCGCTGTGCTTCACGCGCCTGAATCCCGAGCGTGTCGCGACCCGACTGAGCACGTTGTTACTGGCTGAGGAGCTGCGCTGATGCAATTGGCATTCGTCTTGTACAAATATTTTCCGTTCGGTGGCTTGCAGCGCGATTTCATGCGCATCGCCCTGGAATGTCAGCAGCGCGGCCATCAGATTCGCGTTTACACGCTGATCTGGGAAGGTGATGTGCCGCCGGGTTTTGAAGTGCTGGTGGCACCGGTCAAAGCGTTCTTCAACCATCGCCGTAACGAAAAACTCAGCGAGTGGATGGAGGCCGATCTGGTCAAGCGCCCGGTGGACCGCTTGATCGGTTTCAACAAAATGCCGGGCCTTGACGTTTACTACGCCGCCGACGGCTGTTTCGAAGACAAGGCGCAAAACCTGCGCAACTCGCTGTACCGGCGCTGGGGCCGCTACCGGCACTTTGCCGAATACGAGCGCGCGGTGTTCGCCAAGGACGCCAAGACCGAAGTGCTGATGATTTCCGAAGTCCAGCAGCCACTGTTCATCAAGCATTACGACACGCCACTGGAGCGTTTTCATTTGCTGCCGCCGGGCATCTCCCAGGACCGGCGCGCGCCACCGAATGCGGCTGAGATTCGCGCCGAATTCCGTCGTGAATTCAATCTGAAAGACGATGAGTTGCTGCTGGTGCAAATCGGCTCCGGGTTCAAGACCAAGGGCGTGGATCGCAGCCTCAAGGCGCTGGCCGCGTTGCCCGCTGATCTGAAGAAGCGCACCCGGCTATTTGTAATCGGCCAGGATGACCCCAAATTGTTCCAGGTGCAGAGCGCCACATTGGGGCTCGGCGACAACGTGACGTTCCTCAAGGGCCGTAGCGATATCCCGCGTTTCCTGCTCGGCGCCGATCTGCTGATCCACCCGGCGTATAACGAGAACACCGGGACCGTATTGCTCGAAGCCTTGGTGGCGGGGTTGCCGGTGCTGGTCAGTGCGGTCTGTGGTTACGCCCATTACATCGCCGAGGCCGACGCCGGGCTGGTGCTGGACGAACCCTTCGATCAGGCGCAACTCACGCAATACCTGACCGGTATGTTGAACGACGCTCAGGCGCGGGCGGCCTGGAGCCGCAACGGTCTGGCTTTTGCCGAGACGGCCGACCTCTACAGCATGCCGCAACACGCGGCCGATGTGATTCTGGCGGAGCACGCTTAATGAAGTTGATGCTGGCTGAACCGTTCAAGAGCCTTTGGGCCGGACGCGATGCGTTCACTGAAGTCGAAGGCCTCCAGGGTGAGGTATACCGTGAGCTGGAAGCCCGCCGGACGCTGCGTACCGTAGTGAACGGCAGTGGTTTTTTTGTGAAGATCCACCGTGGCATTGGCTGGGGCGAGATCTTCAAGAACCTGCTCACCGCTAAACTGCCGGTGCTTGGCGCGGGTCAGGAGTGGAAGGCCATTCAGCGCCTGCAAGAAGTCGGCGTGCCCACCATGACCGCCGTCGCGTACGGTGAAAAGGGCAGCAACCCGGCGGATCAGCATTCCTTCATTGTCACCGAAGAGCTGGCGCCGACCATCAGTCTCGAAGACTTCAGCATCGACTGGGTCAAGAATCCGCCCGAGCCGAATCTCAAGCGAGCGCTGATCGCCGAAGTCGCGCGCATGACTGGAATGATGCACCGCGCCGGGGTCAATCACCGCGACTGCTACATCTGCCACTTCCTGCTGCACACCGACAAACCGGTGACCGCCGACGATTTCAAGCTGTCGGTGATCGATCTGCACCGCGCCCAGACCCGCCCGGCGATTACTCAACGCTGGCGCAACAAGGATCTGGCGGCGTTGTACTTTTCGGCCCTGGACATCGGCCTGACCCAGCGCGATAAATTGCGCTTCCTCAAAGGCTACTTCCAGCAGCCGCTGCGCCAGATTCTGGCGGAAGAAGCGGCGCTGCTCGCCTGGCTCGAAGGCAAGGCCAACAAGCTCTACGACCGCAAACAGCGATACGGGGATGCGCTCTGATGCCGGGTTGGAAACTGGAACCTGCTTATAACGAGCTGGCAGAAGATTTCGGCAGCCTTGAGGCGGTGTTTGCGCTTCAGGGCGAGCGGCTGACCCGCGACCCGCTGTCCGAGGTCATCCGCGTCCAGCGCAATGGCGTCAACTATTACGTCAAGCGCTATGTCGGCGCTGGCAAAGGCTTGCGCCGCTACTTGGGCAAGCCGCGTGTGAAAATGGAATGGCAAAACCTCAAGCGCTTTGCCAAGTGGGGCATTCCCACGGCGGAAGTGGTGGCCTGGGGTCTGGAGCGTCGCGGCGCCGCGTACGATCGCGGGGCGATGATCACGCGTGAACTGCCGTACACCGAAGACTTGTCGGCCCTGGCCGAACGGCATGATCCAAAGCTGTCGGACCGCGCCTGGGTCGACACTGTCAGTCGGCAGTTGGCCGATTACACGCGGACCATGCACGACCACCGCTTCACCCATAACGATTTGAAGTGGCGTAACCTGCTGATCGACGATCAGGCCCGACTGTTCCTGATCGACTGCCCAAATGGTGATTTCTGGCGCGGCTTCTGGCTCAAGTACCGGATCACCAAGGATCTGGCGTGTCTGGACAAGGTCGCCAAGTATCAATTGACGGCCACCCAGCGCCTGCGCTTTTACCTGCAATACCGCCAACGGACACGGCTCGATGCGGCCGATAAAAAACGGATCCGGCACGTGGTGAGATTTTTCGAGGGACGCGAATGACTGATTTTCTGGCCGCTGAGGACCGTGCGCTACTGGAGCGTCACGGTCTCGGCACCTTTGACGCACTCTGGGCCAAGCAGCTTGAAGCGGTGGATGAACCCAACACCGCTCGCGGAGGCTGGAGCAGCGTGTTTCGCCTGGATCTGGAAGGTCATGGCTATTACCTCAAGCGTCAGAGCAATTACCAGACGCGTACGTTGCATGCGCCCTTTGGCGAGCCCAGTTTTGCCCGCGAGTTTCGCAACATCAGTCGGTATGAAAAGCTCGGCATTCCAGCACTGACGGCGGTGTACTTCGGTGAGCGAAAAGTCGACGGCGAAGTTCGGGCGATTCTGCTGACGCGTGCGCTGGACGGTTGGGATGACCTCGATTCGCTGTTGCAGCGCTGGTCGGATCTGAGTGCGGCGCAACATTCGGCGATTCTGCAGGCGTGTGGACAACTGGCTCGGCGCCTACACGGCGTGCGACAGGTTCACGGCTGCTTCTACCCCAAGCACATTTTTCTACAGGCCAGCGGTGACGGTTATCGGGCCCAACTGATCGACCTGGAAAAGACCCGCCCCTTGTTGTTCGGCCAGCGTGACCGGGTCAGGGACCTGGAGCCGTTACTGCGTCGGGCGCCGGAGTGGAGCGAGGCGCAGCTGCGCGAATTGCTGGCAACGTACCTGGATCAGTCGCCGGACAGCTCGCTGATCGACAGTTGGCTGGGGCGCCTGACCGCTCGGCGTAGTCACAAGGAGACGCGCTGATGCGCTTGTCCGAGCTGAAAAGCGCCGGCCGAAGCCCAGAGCTGCCGCTGAGCATTTCCCTGGCCGATGCCGCCGGGCCTGCCGAGTTGCAGTTGTTGAGTCTGTTGCGGGTGTTGCCAGGGCAGCGCTATGTCGGTGCTGGTGTCTGGCGCGGCCGGCCGGTGCTGGCCAAATTGTTGGTCGGCAGCAAAGCAGCGCGGCATTTTCAGCGTGAGCGCGATGGCGTGCGTTTACTGGCTGATCAGGGCCTGACCACGCCTCAGCTGTTGGCTGATGGTTTGAAGGATGGCGAGGGCGGCTGGTTACTGTTCGATTTCCTCGAAGATGCCGAGAGCCTGGGAGATACCTGGAAGCAAGTCGAACATTTGCCGGTACTGGCCGATATGCAAGGCGCCGTGCTGGCCGAAGCATTGGGCGCCATCGGCCAAATGCATCGCAAGGGGCTATGGCAGGAAGACCTCCATCTGGACAACCTTTTGCGTCAGCGCGGTCGGTTGTATCTGATCGATGGCGCGGGGATCTGTGCTGAAACTCCTGGCCAGCCGCTGTCGCGACAGAAAGTGTTGGAAAACCTCGGGGTGTTTTTTGCCCAGTTGCCCAAATCCCTGGAGCCGTTCACCGAAGAATTGTTGGTGTATTACCTCCTGAGCAATGGCGAACACGCCTTGCCCATGGAGGCATTGCAGAAGCAGATCGATAAAGTCCGAAGCTGGCGGCTCAAGGACTTCCTGAACAAGGTCGGTCGCGAATGCACACTGTTCAGCGTCCAGCGCGGGGCGTTCGGCTTGCAGGCGATTAGTCGTGAAGAAGAAGCGGCGATGCTGCCGGTGCTGCAACAGGCCGATGCCTTGCTCGATCAGGGTCATCTTTACAAAACTGGCGGCGCGGCCAGTGTCGGAAAAGTCGCGGTGGCCGGTCGGACGCTGGTGATCAAGCGTTACAACATCAAAGGGTTTGCCCACTGGCTCAAGCGCTTCTGGCGTCCGAGCCGTGCCTGGCATTCCTGGCGCGAGGGCAATCGCCTGGCGTTCCTCGGTATTGCCACGCCCAAGCCATTGGCGTTGCTGGAGAAGCGTTTTCTGTGGCTGCGCAGTCGGGCGTACCTGGTGACCGAGTACTTGCCAGGGCCGGACATCATCGAGCGGTTTGCGCCGTACGTTGAGAGCGGCGGGGCGCCGGAAGCCGAGCTGCTGGCGCTGGATCATTTGTTTGCCGAGTTGATTCGCGAGCGGATCAGCCACGGCGATTTCAAGGGCCACAACCTGTTCTGGCAGCAAGATCGCTGGGCGTTGATCGATCTGGATTCGATGTGTCAACACGGCTCTGCGGGCAGCTTCGCCCCGGCGTATGCGCGGGATCGGGCGCGGTTCATGCGTAACTGGCCGGAGAGTAGTGCGCTGTATCAGATGATCGATAGGCGTCTTCCCAAGGACATCTCCAGCGCTGCCTGAATTGGGGCTTCGCCCCTTCGCGAGCAAGCCCGCTCCCACACGGATCTGTGTCACACAGAAGACTAAATGTGGGAGCGGGCTTGCTCGCGAAGGGGCCAGAACAGCCATCCGAGATTCGGGGACAAGTTCTTATGAAATGTCCTACATGATCTAGAGAGCCCGTGAACTGTGCGCTGAATAGCCACGATGCTAGCTTGCCTGACTTTTCTCGGAGGGCAGGTTTTGACTATAAAAACAGTAGTTTCATCTGGCGTTTGTTTACTGGTTTTGGCAGGGTGCGGGACCGCGACAACGGTGTTGCAGGATGACGTGGCAGCGACTCAAACCCTGCGACGGCAAAAAACCTACTGTCAGTCCATTCCTCGGGTTTATAGCGGGCTGGCCCATGACTTCTGCCTGTTGCATGCGCCCCCGGACCCTACAGGGTTTATGGTGCCGTTCGTTTTGCTGGACATGACCTTGTCCGGCGTTCTGGACACGGTCGTTCTGCCGTACACGGTTTATCGGCAGGGCGTCGATGGCAGTTTGAGGGTTTACTGGCGATAGGCCGGGGGATGAATCAGGGTCGGCACTTTCGCTCGCAGGGGCATTGATAACCGTAGGGTCATTTCCGCCCTGATTACGCTATAATCCCGCCCTTTAGCTGTCTCTCGCCCCTTGAGAGGCACATTAATTTTTGAGGCGCATTGCGCCTGCATGCAGACTAAAGAGGCTAGACCCCTGTGGCATTGACGATTCTTGGCCTGTCCGGCGCCCTTAGCCATGATCCTTCCGCAGCCCTGTACATCGACGGCAAGCTGGTCGCGGCGGCTGAGGAAGAGCGCTTTGTGCGCGATAAACACGCAAAGAACCGCATGCCTTACGAATCGGCGAAGTTCTGTCTCGAGCAGGCAGGCATCAAGCCGTCCGACGTAGATGTGGTCGCGATCCCTTTCGCGCCGATCAGCCTGTTCGGCAAAGCCCGCTGGCACTACGCCAAGCGATACTGGTACGCCCCGGACCGTGCCCTCGACGCGATCCTGATGGGTAACCGTCGCTACAAACGCTATCGCAACAAGATTGTCTGGTGCCTCGAGCAACTGGGTTTCGATCCGAAAAAAATCAAGATCGAGCCGGTCGAGCATCACCTGGCCCACGCCTCCAGCGCCTACCACTGCTCCGGTTTCAAAGAGAAAACCGCGATCCTCGGGATCGACGGCAAGGGTGAGTACGCCACGACCTTCTTCGGCTACGGCGAAAACGGCAAGATCCACAAGATCAAGGAATTCTTCGATCCTGACTCCCTCGGCGGCCTGTACGGCGCGATTACCGAATTCCTCGGTTTCGAGATGCTCGACGGTGAGTTCAAGGTCATGGGCATGGCGCCGTACGGCGACGCCAGCAAATACGATTTCTCCCGGCTGGCCTCGTTCGAAAACGGCGAGCTGGTAATCAATACCGACTACGCCAACGTCATCGGCCTGCGCCGTTATAAAGAGAAGGGCAAAGGCTTTTACTTCTCTCCGAAGCTGATCGAGTGGCTGGGTCCGAAGCGCGAAGGCGATATCGCCGACGAGCCTTACATCCACTACGCCGCGAGCATGCAAGCGCTGTTCGAAAAGATCTCGCTGCAGATGATCGACTACTACCTGGGCGATGTGCTGAAGGAAACCGGCAAGCTGGCGTTCGCCGGCGGCTGTGCGTTGAACGTCAAGCTGAACCAGAAAATCATCGCTCGCGATGACGTCAAGGAGTTGTTCGTCCAGCCTGCGTCCGGCGATGCCGGCACCTCGGTGGGTGCAGCTGCTTATGTATCCCACGCCCGTGGCGTGCCGGTCGAGAAGATGGAGCATGTCTACCTCGGCCCGTCCTACAGCAACGAAGATGTGATCGCCGCGTGTGCCCGTCACCCGAGCAAACCGGTCTGGCGCAAGCTCGAAAACATGCCTGAAAACATCGCCAAGATCATGGTCGATGGCAATCCGGTAGCCTGGTTTCAGGGACGTATGGAGTTCGGTCCGCGGGCACTGGGTGGTCGTTCGATCATTGGTTGCCCAAGCGCCACTGGCGTGGCTGACCGTATCAACCACCAGATCAAGTTCCGCGAGCGTTGGAGGCCTTTCTGCCCGTCGATGCTCGACACCGTCGCACCACAAATGATCAAGGTCGATCACCCGGCGCCATTCATGACGTTTACCTTCGAAGTGGCTGAAGAGTGGAAGACCCGCGTGCCGGAAGTCGTGCACGAAGATGGCACGTCCCGGGCCCAGGTCCTCAAGCGCGAATACAACCCGCGCTACTACGACATGATGAAGGCGCTGGAAGTGCTGACCGGTAACGGCGTGTCGCTGAATACCTCGCTCAACCGTCGCGGCGAACCCATGATTTGCTCGCCGACGGATGCCCTGAACATGTTCTTCGGTTCCGATCTACAGTATCTAATCATGGAAGACATCCTGGTGGTCAAAGAGGGCGCGGAAGGGTACGGTTTTGACTGAAACACTGATCAGTGTCGTTATTCCAGCTTACAACTATGCCCATACACTGCCTCGGGCAGTGGAATCGGTATTGGCACAGCTGGATGAAGCTGGAACGGAGCTCCTGGTCATTGACGACGGATCAACCGACGCAACTCCCGAGGTAGTGGAAACGCTTCTTGCGCAGCATGCCGGGCGTTTTCGTGCCTTGCGTAAATCCAACGGCGGGCTTTCTACGGTTCGCAATCTCGGGATTGAAGAAACCGTCGGGCGCTACCTGGTGTTCCTCGACGCGGATGACGAGATGGCGCCGGGTGCGCTGGCTGCGTTAACTAACCACATTGCCAGCAACCCTGAAACCCGCTTGGTCATTGGTGGCCACTGGTCGGTGTTTGCGGATGGCAAGCGCAGCTTGCAGAGTGTAAAGCCGCTGCCTGACACGGCGCGTGGGCGCGTGCGCGGCTACTTGCTGGACAAGACCGTGTCGATTAGCAACGGCGCCTGTGCGATGCATCGCGATGTTTTCGTGCCCGGTAACTACCCTGAACACTTGCGTAATGTTGAAGATATTCCAGTGTTCGCTCAGGTATTGGCGCGTTTTCCCTGCACAGTGCTCGATCAACCCCTGGCACTCATCCACAAGCATGCCGACAGCATGCGGCATGATCTGGCCCAAAGCCTCGCGGCAGGTTCGGAAATGGTCCATGACGTTTTTGCTCGCGAACGCATGCCCGATGACTTGCAGGATTTGCGTCAGGCGTTTCTGGGGCAGCGTTGCCTCTCGTTATTTCGCGATTGTTACGTCGGCGGCGAGTATGTGCTGGCCAAAAAATTCTATCTTCAGGCATTGCGTGCAGACTGGCGCACCGTCACACGTTGGTCCTACACACGCAAAGCGGCACGACTGCTGTTCAGGTGAGTGGGTGGCGACGTCGATTTTCGCTCGTGGTGATGACTTCGAGCCCGTCGTTCAGTGATATTGGCTCATGATAAGACCCGGGCGCTGGGCTTGATCGGACAAGCTTTGCTTGAGACCGTTGCCAGTCATTCGTTGGACTGTTTTGCGCAAACGTTGCGCGTGCTATTGAAGGGGGCAGGGTGATCGGTACTGGCAGCAAAGTGGGGGCCCGGATCTCCCGGATTATCGGTGAATATCCGGTTCGGTTGGCGTTCTGGGGGAGTTTGCTGCTTTCCCTGGTTGCGGTGCTGGGAACAGCGACTGTCGGACGTGATGCTGCGTTCTACATCGATATCGCTCAGCGGGTCACGGAATACGGGCCTAAAGTGGCCTCGCAAGCCTTTGATTGGCCCTGGTTCATCCTGCTCCTGGCCGGAACCCGTCTTGTCCTGCATTTGCCGTTGGAGCTCAGCGCCTATCTGTGGTGTGCCGTTTTTCTCGCCGGCACCTGCGCATTGATGGTTGATTGTGTTCGTCAGCGCTCCCCCGATTCCGCCCGTTGGGCATGCCTGGTCGTACTGGCAATGCCTGCGGTCAATGGTTTTCGCAATGACATCATTCGCGAATTCGGGTTCTGGTTTTTCTGCACGCTGACGCTTTGGCTCGCCTTGAGATGGCAAGCGCGTGGCGGTTGGTTTCGTGCGGTCCTCATTCACCTGGCCATTGTGGCAGCGGCGTTTTTTCGCCTGGAAGCGGTGCTGTTGTGGCCCGCGCTGGGGCTATGGCAGCTGCCTAATCTTTGGTCGCCAACGCAGCGCAGGCAGTTCTTCCAGTTCATTTGGTTGCCGGTGTTAGGGTTGGTGCTGGCGTCGCTGTCGGGTGCTTTTTCCGCGGCACGTTTTGCGGCTTACCTGAGCATGATTAGTCCGCGTGGTGTTCTTGCTTCGTTCAATTTGCTGTCCGAGCAATTCGCCAATTCGCTGATCAATAAATACTCGCGGGACGAGGCCGGGCGGATCATTTTCTTCGGGACCCTGGCGTCCATGATGATTACTTTCGTAAAACTGATGGGGCCTTTCGCTGTTCCTTTTGTTGTACGAAGCAGCTGGAGCGCCCTGCGGACTTACTGGCGCGACTATCGGCCTTTTGCCTGGGCGGCTTTGCTGTACCTGATTGTGTTGGTCCTGTTCTTCATCAAGGAACAGTTCATGAACACTCGCTACCTGAGCTTCCTCAACCTGCTGTTCGTCCCCGTGCTGGCGGTAGCGTTGGCGGCGTTTGTCCGTCAGTTTCCGCGTTGGGGCAAGGCGCTGGTCGTGGTGGGGTTGTTGGTAATGTTGTCCAACGTGATTTCCACCGGTCCTGGAAAGACTCACTACATCGAGGCGGGTCACTGGGCGGCTGCCAATATTGAACCCGGTGCAGCGGTTTACTACGAGGACGGTCGCATCAGCTATTACGCCGGTCGCGGCTATGTGCTCGACAACTTGACCCGGGAGCAGGCGATGTCGCCGGAACGCGCGGGCAATTATCGCTATTTCCTGATCGATGCGCGTGCCGACGAGCCATGGCTGAGTGGATGGCTGGCCGAACACAACCAGCGCATCATTACCCGTTTTGCCAATCGCAAAGGCGCCACGGTGCTGGTTATTGGCAAGTAACGCTTAGCCCAGCAGCTGACGCAGGCGCTCGATCAACGGCGCCTGCCGATTGCCCGACAGGCCTTGGCGATAACCTTCAAGAAAGGTGTCCCCGGCATCCTGGCCCAGCAGCCACTGCCGATCCTCTTTGTAGCGCAGCAGATGGGCGAAGTTGCGCAGGCGTTTGCTGTCGCCCAGGGCACCCTTTTGGCAGCGCAGGTCAGCGATGTCGATCAGCCCCAATGCGTTTTCGGGCGTCAGCACCACGTTGCCAAAATGCAGCGATCGGAAGTACACCCCTTTTTCGTGCAGTCGGGCGATGAAGCGTCCCAGTTGCGATCTCAGGACCTCGGCTTGTTCGGAACTGTTTTGCAGTTGGCGTACGGTCGTTCCTTCAAGGGGGCTGTAGTACACGCCATCGCGTTGAATGCTGGGGATGCGATACACCGCGATAACTTTCGGGCAAAGGATGTCGCGCAGTTCCAGTGCCCGGGCATTGTTCGCGAAGCGCTGGGCGTAGGGGTAGAACAGCGCGGAGCTGAGCAGGCGTTTGCGGCGAAACAGCTTGAGCATGCGTCCGTCGGCCAACCTGAGCACCTTGTCGCCGGAGCCGTCGGCCTCCAGAACGTGCGCACCTGCGCGCAGTGCCTCATAGGTGCTGTGATCAATCGCTTGCATGCCTGGCTCCCCCATCATAAGCCGGCTATCTTAACCGACTTGGCCGCAGGCGGGCCCTCCGTCATGTTTATTGGGGGAAAAGGGGCATGTGATATCATCCGCTCCTCACTGATTTGCGCGGATTCCCATGAGCAGTCCTGAACCGAAACCCCAGTCTACGCTGGCGATCTATTTCCGCCTTTTGGCTTACGTGCGGCCTTACGTGGGCCTGTTCATTCTGAGCATCGTAGGTTTTCTGATCTTCGCATCGACCCAGCCGATGCTCGCTTATATCCTCAAATATTTCGTAGACGGCCTGGCCAATCCGGAAGCCAGCCTGTTTCCCGGGAACCCTTACCTGGGCAAGTTACAGCTACTGGAATCGGTGCCGCTGCTGATCGTCCTGATTGCGGTCTGGCAAGGGGTGGGGTCTTATCTGGGTAACTTCTTCCTGGCACGGGTTTCCCTCGGGCTGGTTCATGATTTGCGGGTTGTTCTGTTCAACAAACTGCTGGAGTTGCCCAACCGCTTCTTCGACAAGAACAACTCCGGCCACCTTATTTCCCGTATCACTTTTAACGTGACCATGGTGACCGGTGCCGCCACTGACGCGATCAAGGTCGTGATCCGTGAAGGCATGACAGTGATTTTCCTGTTCTGCACCCTGCTGTGGATGAACTGGAAACTCACCTTGGTGATGCTGGCCATCCTGCCCCTGATCGGCATGATGGTGAACAGCACCAGCCGTAAATTCCGCAAGCAAAGCAAAAAGATTCAGGTCTCGATGGGCAATGTCACCCACGTCGCTTCCGAGACCATTCATGGCTATCGCGTGGTCCGCAGCTTCGGCGGCGAAACCTATGAAAAGGTGCGTTTCAGGGACGCCAGCCAGAGCAACACGGACAAGCAACTGGCGATGACCAAGACCGGCGCCGTGTACACGCCGATGCTGCAGTTGGTGACGTACACCGCCATGGCCGTGGTCATGTTCCTGGTGTTGTACCTGCGTGGCGATGCATCGCCCGGCGACCTGGTGGCCTACATCACCATGGCGGGCTTGCTGCCCAAGCCGATTCGGCAGCTCTCCGAGGTCAGCTCCACCATCCAGAAGGGTGTGGCAGGTGCCGAGAGTATTTTCGAACAGTTGGATGAGCCGGCGGAAATCGACCAGGGCACTGTGGAGCATGATCGCCTCGAAGGGCGTCTGGAAGTGCGCAACCTCAGCTTCCAATACCCCGAGAGTGACAAAAAGGTGCTCGACGACATCAGCTTTGTCGTCGAGCCTGGCCAGATGGTCGCGTTGGTTGGGCGCTCAGGCAGTGGCAAGTCAACGCTGGCGAGCTTGATCCCGCGCTTTTATCAGCACGAGCATGGGCAGATTCTGCTCGATGGCGTCAGGATTCAGGATTTCACCTTGCGCAGCCTTCGTCGGCAGATTGCTTTGGTGACCCAGCAGGTCACCCTGTTCAACGACACCGTGACCAACAACATCGCTTACGGCGACCTGGCTGGCGCGCCGATTGAAGAAGTGCGCAGGGCGGCGCTGGAAGCCTATGCCAACGAGTTCATCGTCAAGATGCCTCAGGGTTATGAAACCATGGTCGGCGAAAACGGCGTGTTGCTCTCTGGCGGTCAGCGCCAGCGCATCGCCATTGCGCGGGCCTTGCTCAAGGATGCGCCGCTGCTGATTCTCGACGAGGCGACTTCTGCCCTCGACACCGAGTCCGAGCGCCATATTCAGGCAGCCCTGGATCACGTAGTGAAGAATCGCACGACCCTGGTAATCGCCCACCGCTTGACCACCATCGAGAAGGCCGACCTGATTCTGGTCATGGACGAAGGCAAGATCGTCGAACGCGGCACTCATGCACAACTTCTGGCGCTCAATGGCTATTATTCGCGCCTGCACGCCAAAGAGTTCGAAGAGGGTGACGAGCCGCAACCGACACACGTGATTGGCGCATGTTGAAACTGTTTCGAGCCTGGCGTGAGCGTGGCTGGGTAGAGATTGATCGACAGGCCTACGAACAGGCCTGGCAGCGTTTTGGGGGAAGCTTTGCCACTCACCCTCAAGTGGTAGAGCGCTTGTCGACGTTCGTGCGCATCGAGTTGCGTTACCTGGGCTGGATCGTAGACGGCGACGTCGTTGCGGCCGTTCCTTGCTGGGGGCGCCATGTCGCCTTGTCCAAGGAAGTGCTTAAGCGCGAGGGCAAGCGCGGGCTGCTGGACATGGGCAATGCGGAAATCATTCTGCCGGTCGCCGCGAATGTCGAGGTGCCGGTGCGCCAGCGCATGGCGTACGTCTCGGATCTCAATGCCGGACGTATCAGCACCCTGCGGGTTCAGCCCCAAGGGCTAGCCATGGCGCGAGCACCTGAAGATTATTCGAAGAAATTCCGCTACAACCAACGTCGGGAGCAGCGTCTGCTGGAAGAGGCGGGCGGTACGCTGATTCCGATGTCCCAGCTGTCACCGCAGGAGCAAGCCGCTGCTTACGGCGAACTGTTTCAGCGCCGTTGGGGGTTTGAAGTCCCCGGCAAGGCGGGATTGGTGGAGGTATTCACCTTGCTGCGAGAGTTCATGACCGGCTCGATTGTGATGCTGGACTCGGCGCCTATTGCCACCCAGATTCTGTACCGCGTCGAGGCGCCCGAGTGGGTGTCCCTGGAGTACATCAACGGCGGCGTCGACCCGCAAAACCGCGAATTCAGCCCGGGCAGTGTGCTCAGTTTCGTCAATACCCAGCACGCCTGGGCGGAGGCGCGAGCGCTGGGCAAGCCGCTGCGTTATTCATTCGGTCGTGCTGACCGGGAATATAAGGATCGCTGGTGCCAGACGGTGCCGGTCTATCAGGTCTGAATCCATGAGTGCTCGCAAACAACGGCTTCTCAAGGCGCATCGGCGTAACAAGCGAGTATTCCTTGGCGCTTTTCTGCTGGCCCTGCTGGTGTTCGGTTTCTGGCTGGGATGGTGGACGGTGCCGCTCTTGCTGGTCCTGGTGTGGGTGGCTCACGAAGCGTGGTTTGCCGATCATTTGTTTTATCGGGCCTCTGACGACTATCAGTACACGTTCCCCGCAGGCACTCCGTGTCAGGCCGTGAGTCTTGAACAGGGCGTGGTACGTCTGGGCGAGTCGCTGGCTGAAGGCGAGACACTCGTTCTCGAACTTGAGTTGAAGACGACTTGGTTAGGGCGCTGGCTGGATCCGTTCGTTGAAGTGGGCGACGATCGTCAGGACTTCGAGCGCGGGGTCAAAGGGCGGCGCTTCCTCAACCTCTCCGGACAAGGCACGGAATTGGCCCGGGGCTCGCTGGCGGTGCGAGGGCGCTATTGCACACTGGCTGCCACGGGTACGTTGTGGGTCATGGCCAATCCCGATTATGCGCGGCAGCGTGTGATGGTGATGGCGCCTCACGCCGACGACGCCGAACTGGCCGCGTTTGGCCTTTATAGTCGCAGCGACGAGGTCAGCATCGTCACGTTGACCCAAGGTGAGATCGAGGCTGAGGATTATCAGCGCCTGGGCTTGAACGAGGCCCAGGCGGCGCGTCTGAAAGGGCGCCTGCGCAGTTGGGACAGCCTGGTCATTCCCCTGTGGGGCGGTGTACCCGTCAATCGCTGCGTGCAACTCGGTTATTACTGCCTGCAATTGCCGCTGATGGCCCAGGAGCCGGGCAAGTCGTTTGGCTCGCGCGAGTCCACTGACAGCGATGTCCGCCCTGTGCGCCGACAAAACCCGATGAGTTTGCCGGCCGATGCCGATGGTGCGCCGACCTGGCATAACCTGGTTGCCGATCTGGTGGCGTTGCTGGAGCATTTTCGCCCCGAGGTGGTGGTGACGCCCCATCCCGAGCTGGATCCTCACAGCGATCACATCGCGTCAACCCGCGCCGTTCTTGAAGCCATCGCCGCCAGTGCCTGGAAACCGAAGACCCTGCTGATGTACGCCAATCATCTGCATGACAACGATCGCTGGCCCATGGGCCCGGCCGGTGCCGGCGTCGCCCTGCCGCCGGCCATCGAGCCATTGCCTGCCGACAAACTGTGGAGCCCGCTGTTGTGCGCAGAGGTGCAACTGGACAAGGCCATGGCGCTGGCCATGGAGCACGATCTGCAAGGGGCTCCGGTTTTCAAGCGGCAATTGCGGCGTTTGATTCAGCAGGTTTTGGCCGGTCGGCGCTGGCCAGCCACAGGCAGTAACGAGTTTTTCCGCAAGGCCGTACGGCGCCACGAATTGTTCTGGGTCCGCGACCTTTCAGATTGAGGCGGACGGCGCTTTTCCCTGTGTTAGTATCGCGCCCCTGTTAATTTTGTATGCGGGTTG
Source organism: Pseudomonas sp. LBUM1644 (assembly GCF_059716195.1). Taxonomy (NCBI): domain Bacteria; kingdom Pseudomonadati; phylum Pseudomonadota; class Gammaproteobacteria; order Pseudomonadales; family Pseudomonadaceae; genus Pseudomonas; species Pseudomonas sp. LBUM1644. The sequence goes on from NZ_CP166812.1 coordinate 500,685, forward strand.
CTCCATGAAGTTGTCCATGCCGCGATTCGATCAAGCCCCTGTCTTGGTGGTCGGCGATGTCATGCTCGACCGTTATTGGCATGGTGGTACCTCAAGGATTTCTCCTGAGGCGCCAGTTCCGGTAGTCAAGGTCGAGCAAATCGAGGACCGCCCGGGCGGTGCCGCCAACGTTGCGCTGAACATTGCCGCCCTCGGTGCGCCGGCCTCCCTGGTTGGCGTGACCGGCGACGACGAAGCCGCCGACAGCTTGGTCAATAGCCTGAAAGGCGCCGGCGTGCGCGCGCTGTTTCAGCGCATTGCGCACCAGCCCACCATCGTCAAGTTGCGGGTCATGAGCCGCCACCAGCAGCTGCTGCGTATCGACTTCGAAGAACCCTTTGCGACCGATGCCCTGGCGTTGGGCGAGCAGGTTGAAGAATTGCTCGAAGGCATCAAGGTGCTGGTGCTGTCCGACTACGGCAAGGGTGCGTTGAAAAACCATCAGGTGCTGATCCAGGCTGCCCGTGCCCGTGGCATTCCGGTACTTGCCGATCCCAAGGGCAAGGACTTCTCGATCTACCGGGGTGCAAGCCTGATTACCCCGAACCTCAGCGAATTCGAAACCATCGTCGGCGGTTGTGTCGATGAGCACGAGCTTGTGAGCAAGGGCGCGCAGTTGATGCACGACCTGGACCTTGGCGCCTTGCTGGTGACCCGCGGCGAACACGGCATGACCTTGCTGCGCCCGGATCATCCGGCGCTGCACTTGCCGGCGCGAGCCCGTGAAGTGTTCGACGTGACCGGCGCTGGCGACACCGTGATTTCCACCCTGGCGGCCGCGATTGCCGCAGGCGAGGAACTGCCACACGCGGTGGCCCTGGCCAACCTTGCCGCCGGCATTGTGGTCGGCAAACTCGGTACAGCCGCCATCAGTGCCCCGGAACTGCGTCGCGCCATCCAGCGCGCCGAAGGGTCCGAGCGCGGCGTGCTGGGCCTTGAGCAGTTGCTCCTGGCGGTCGACGATGCGCGTGCGCATAACGAGAAGATCGTCTTCACCAACGGCTGCTTCGATATTTTGCACGCCGGCCACGTGACCTACCTCGAGCAAGCGCGTGCCCAAGGCGATCGACTGATCGTTGCGGTCAACGACGATGCGTCGGTCAGCCGACTGAAAGGGCCGGGGCGTCCAATCAACAGCGTCGATCGCCGCATGGCTGTGCTGGCAGGTTTGGGCGCAGTGGATTGGGTGATCAGTTTCCCTGAAGGAACGCCGGAAAACCTGTTGCGCGAGGTGAAGCCGGATGTTTTGGTCAAGGGGGGTGACTACGGGATCGACCAGGTGGTCGGCGCCGACATCGTGACCGCCTACGGCGGAACGGTGAAAGTGCTCGGGTTGGTGGCAAATAGCTCGACAACGGCGATTGTCGAGAAGATTCGCAGCCATTGATAAGGTGAAATGCTCACTTATGTACTGTGTGGGGGCGGGCTCTGTTGAGAGGAAATTCCCGTCTCCCGCTGTTACTGGCCGGTACAAAACCAGTGCGTTGGTAAATTAACTTATGAAAGTCATGCTTCTGGTGATGGACGAACAGCGAGTCATACTGGATCGCCTGTATGAAATCGTGCAGCAGAACTGCGATGAATGTGTTGTCTATCGCCTAAGCAAACAGCAACAGATGAACCTCGCTCCGTTTCTCACTTCGGTCAACTATCAAAGTTTTGACCGAGTGGTGATTTTTTCGCGACTCAAGCGCCTGGCCCCGCAACTCGGTGTGCTGAAGTGTATTCGCGGCCTGGTTTTTCTCGAGCATGACGCTTATCAGAATTACATGCCCGCCAGTAAGTATCAGGGTGAGTACTCGCGTCTTTACAGCCTTCTTCCAAGTGCCCGGGTCCTGGTTTCCGGCGCTGTTATTGCACGTCGCATGCAAGCCGAAAATATTGATGCAGTGTTCGTCTCCAAAGGGTATGACGAACAAATGCTGCGTAATACGGGTGGGGTTCGCGACATTCCGATCGGCTTTCTGGGCAGTCTGAAAAGTACCGAATATGCGCAGCGCAAAGCGGTCCTTGAATCCTTGGCTCAGCGTACCGGGTTGCTGGTGACCCGCACCCAGTCGGGCGCCGAATACATGGAAACTCTCAATCGCATCAAGATTTTCGTCAGTGCCGATATCGGCATGGGGGAATTCATGATCAAGAACTTCGAAGCGATGGCGTGTGGCTGTGTCCTGCTGGCCTGGAGTCAAGGTGAAGAAGACGGCCTGCTGGGTTTTCAGGATATGCACAACACTGTGTTCTACCGCTCTGAAGATGAAGCAGTGGAAAAACTCAAGTTGCTGCAGGCTGACCCGGAGCTGGCGTCTCGTATCGCCAGTAACGGCCAGGCATTCGCCGAGAGCCAGTACTCCTTCGCCCGCGTGGGGCGTACGCTCGCTGCCGAAATACAGCGTGAAATGCGCCCTTGGCAGCCACCATCGGCGTTCACTCGTCTGTGGGTCAAGATACGCCACAGGATGAAGGTAGTCGGGTAGATGACGCGTTCACAACAGCCTCAATTCTGCGAGGAGATGGCGCTGGATGCGTTGCCCGGTGGCCACCAGTCTGTTTTTGACGGGATTCCGCTGGAGTTGAAAGAGTGCTTGCGCCGAGCGCCACGTGTGGTGCTCGTGGCGAACAACCCTGCCATTACGGCGGCCGACTTCGAGGCGCTGAATATCGGCGCCGATGACGTGGTGGTCAGCTTCAATCACTGTGTGAAATCTGCACTGCTGACCTCGCAAAGCGTCAATGTGTTCGTGCATGGGTTCAATGCGCCGGACGCTTACTTCTTTGGCCTGCCTTATTCGTCGCCAGTGCAGCGGATGTTCGAAATGCCTGGCGCGCGTTGTTTTACGATGTTGGTCGGATGCACGGGGGCGATGTGTGCTTTACCGCGAGTGGCGCTGTATTGGGAGCGCATTCCGCTACCGCCATTGTGGAATTACCCGGTTGATCGGCCGGGAGGTAAGCGTTATGTCGGCCCGACAACGGGTTTTAATGCGCTGGTGTTGTTCGATTGGCTGCGAAGCCATGCCGGTTATACCTACCAGCTCATGACATTGGGTTTTTCCAACGAAGCCGGGAAGTTCTGGGGCGGACATGCCTGGGACTATGAGCGAGCGTGGTTGGCCAAGTCGGATGTGATCGTCGTGGGTCTGCAGCGTCGGCGCTGGTGGCAAGTATGGCTGCGTCGCAAATGAGTGATTGTTAACCGCTTGTTGCCAACATGGCGCGGTGGAGGGGCACATTATTTTCTGGGGTGTAGTCGAGTGTTGAAAGTCGCCGTAGCTTTTTTTGGAATTCCCAGAAATTCGGAAATCTGCTTTCCTTCCATTCAAGAAAACGTTCTTGCACAGCTCCCTGCGAACAGCCAGGTAAAGTGCTTTTACCACCTGTATAAAATCGACGAAATCCAGAATGAGCGCTCGGGCGAACGGGGTGAACTCAGCGCCGACAATTACGAGCCCTTCCAGTCCATGACCGGCAGGCTCGACTCAACGGACGGCGTTCTGGAGCGTTGGGACTTCGAGCGCGTGAAAGCACTCGGCGATACGTGGGCTGACGAACACGCGTCGCTCAGGAACCTGATCTATCAGCTCAACTCCCTGCACACTGTGACCGGCATAATGGAGTCCTTTGATCCGGATTTCGTCGTGTTCGTGCGTCCTGACAATTTCTTTCACTCACCGCTTCCCGCCTATGTGTTCAAGCATCCGGACGCCCGGCGTCTCAATGCCTACATTCCTGATTGGCAGTGGTGGGGCGGGCTGAACGACCGTTTTGCCATTTGCGGGCGTGACGCCTACAAAGCCTATGGAAAACGGATTGAGCACATCTTCGATTTTTGTAAGGCGACGGGAAGAAAGCTGCATTCCGAGCGGTTGCTCAAATACGTACTGCAGCAGTCAGGTGTGAAGGTCTGCACTATGAACACCACCGCTTCGCGTGTTCGTATTACCGGTGCATTTGCAGATGAGTCGTTCGATCCCAAACGCGGAATGGGCAAGCGTGAAAATCGCTATTTCCATCTGTTCGCGCGGGTACGCACGCTGATGGACAAGCGGCGATAGGGTAAGGCCAAAGGGTGGTCAGCTGGCTCTGGCCACGACGGCCCCGCTATTTGTCTGCCGTTCTGCGAACCAACCGCACCAGTCGCAGCGCCTTGGCTTTCAGTTTGATCAGTCCCTGGCGCTGGACTTTCGGTGCCCCCAGCCCTTGTTGCGTGACCCAGTCTTTCCAGCGAATACGCTCATCACGAACCACCCAGCCTTCCTGGGTCGCAAAGCTTTCAGCCAGATACAGCCCACGGGTGCTGGCCGGCAAAAGCTTGTCGCGCTTGAGCGTATAAAGCTCGGGCAGAGGTGCGCCATCTTCAAGGGGCATCAGGTACAGGTCCGGGCGCTTGCGATCGAGCCGGGCCACCAACTGATCACCTTCTAGTCGCTCGTCGACATGAAACAGGCTCAAGGACTTGGCTTCCTTGGGCACGTCCAGCCGCAAGTCGTAGATCAATTGCAGCGAAGCGGTCGGCAAGTGCACATAAGCCCGTGGTCGTTCGATCAGCTGCATTTTTGCGCAACGCACTGGCCGCGCGGAGCCTGACAAAGGCGTCAGGCGAAACGGCAAGGCTTCCCGATAATGCAGGGCGGACGAGTACGGCGTCGGCAGCCAGGTGTCGTTGAAACGGCCGCCGAGCCAGCCTTCCGGCGTTTCCAGCAGGCACTCTTCGGCAATCTCCTGGATCGCCGTATGCAGCGGCAGGTTCAGCTCATGGGCCGGCACGTATCCGGAAATCAGCTTCAGCACGACATCGCCACGGTCTTGCCGCCGCTGTCGCACCAGCACCCAGTAATCACGATTCTGCCAATGCAGCGTGAGGCGCACCGAGACCCCGAGGTTGGCCAGCTCCAAGGAGAACCGTTCGGTGGAAGCCACCGTTACCGGGCGGCGACGTTGCAGGGTCTGGGAGAAATTGAGCGGCATCCCGACGCTCTGGTAACTCAAGCCTTCGGGTGTCGCTTCGACGTACAACGGCAGGGTCTTGAAGTTGCTCGGGTTCTTTCTAATGAGCGTACGCGGCATGTCGGCTCCTGCTAAAGGCCGCGTGGGGCGGCATCAGTTTCTACGTAGGACCTGTGCAACGGTCGCGACGTTATGGGCGAGGTGCAGCGGATTGATGGTCCCGACAATAGCACTGGCCACACCCGGATGTTCAAACAACAATTCGAAACTGGCGCGCACCGGGTCCACGCCCGGGCTCAGGCAGACGTGTCCGCTGGCGAGGGCTTTTTTGACCAGAATGGCTTTGCCGTGAGCAGCAGCATAGTCAATGACCGGCTTCTCGTTCTGCTCGTTCAGATTGTAGGTGACCATCGCGCAGTCACCTTGATCCAGAGCCTTTAAACCACCCTCGACGGTCTTGCCGGAAAAGCCATAGCCGCGAATCTTGCCTTCGCGCTTCAGCTCGGCGAGGGTCGCATAGACTTCGCTGTTGTTGAGGATTGCCAGGTCATTGCCGTCGGAGTGCACCAGCACCAGGTCGATGAAATCCGTTTCCAGGCGTTGCAGGCTGCGTTCAACCGAAAGCCGGGTATGCGCAGCGCTGAAATCGTGGCGCGATTGTCCGTCGGCAAACTCTTCGCCGACCTTGCTGACAATCACCCAATCCTGGCGCTGGCCACGCAACAAGGGGCCGAGACGCTCTTCACTGCGACCATAGGCCGGTGCGGTGTCGATCAGGTTGATCCCCAGGTCACGCGCGAGCTTGAGCAGCATGCGCGCTTCGTCATCGTCGGGAATCTGGAAACCGCTGGGGTACTTCACGCCCTGATCGCGGCCAAGTTTCACCGTGCCCAGCCCCAGAGGCGAAACCAGCAGTCCGGTACTGCCCAGCGAGCGATGAACGTCATGCAAGGTCGGTTGGCTCATGGCAGCAATTGCTCCCAGGCTGGAACGCCCATGGGCGGTTTCGGCAGTTCAGGCAGCGCGGCGACCGGGCCTGGTTGAATTCCATCGCGGGCAAGGCTGGCGATGACGCGGTCGGCGAAGTCGGGTACCAGCGCCAGTTTGGTTGGCCAGCCGACCAGCAGCCGGCCTTCTTCGGCAAGGAACGCATTGTCAGGGCGGGTCAGGCCCGTTTGCAGTGGCTCGGCACGATCCACTCGAAGGGTCGCCCATTGCGCGGTGCTCAGGTCGATCCATGGCAGCAACTGGCCGAGTTCTTTCTGCGCGGTGGCGATTTGCTCGACGGGGTTTCGGGCAACGCCTTCGGCTTCGGCAATATCACCGCCCAGGTACCAGACCCATTGGCCATCGGCGGCCGGATGGGTGGTCACGGTGATGCGCGGTTTGGTGCCGCCACCCAGGCAATGGGCGTACAACGGTTTGAGGCTCGGGCCTTTGGCGATGATCATGTGCAACGGCCGGCGTTGCATGGCGGGATGAGTCAGCCCCAGCGCTTCCAGCAGCGTGGCAGTGCCGGCACCGGCACTCAAGACGATGCGCTGGGCATGAATCTCGCGCTCGTCGACTTTCAGGCCGACCAGCAACCCACCCTCCAGCAACGGTTCGATCTTCTGCCCGGCAAGCAAGCCATCACCCGCCAGATCGGCCAGGCGCTGAATCAGGCTCGGGACGTCGATCACCAGTTCCGCCAGGCGGTAGACCTTGCCCTTGAAACGTTTGTCTTGCAGGGCGGGTGGCAATTGGTCGCCCTTGACCTGGTCGACGCGGCCGCGCACCGCTTTGCTGGCGAAGAAACTGGTGAGGTTGCCGGCGATTGTGCCGGGGGACCAGAGGTAATGCGCTTCGGACAACAGGCGCACGCCGGACAGGTCCAGTTCGCCGTCGCCGGCCAAGGCCTCACGCCAGCGGCGCGGCATGTCGGCGATGGCTTCCGAAGCGCCGGTCAGGGCCCCGTGCAACGCGTATTTGGCGCCGCCGTGGATGATGCCCTGGGACTTCACGCTTTGCCCGCCGCCGAGGCTGGCGCTTTCCACCAGCACGGTCGAAAAACCTTGGCGGCGCAGGCGCGCATTCAGCCAGAGGCCGGCAACACCAGCGCCGACAATCAGAACGTCGGTGGAAATAACGGATGGCATGCGGCGACCTCAGTGTTCAAGACGAGGACGCAGTATACAGAGCTAAGACGGGAAAAAAGATCGCAGCCTGCGGCAGCTCCTACAGGGGAACGCATTCCAATGTAGGAGCTGCCGCAGGCTGCGATCTTTTCTTTTAATGCCCCGCAGTTTTGGAGAACAGCTGAATTACCACAACACCCAGCACAATCAACCCCATCCCCAGCATCGCTGGCACGTCCAGCTTCTGCCCGTAGATAAACAGCGCCGCAACGCTGACCATCACGATCCCCATGCCGGCCCACACCGCATAAGCCACACCGACCGGCACGCTGCGCACCACCAGCGTCAGCATCCAGAAGGCGATGCCGTAGCCGACAATCACCAGGATCAGCGGCAGTGGCGTGCTGAAACCCTTGACCGCTTTCATCGAGACAGTGGCGATCACTTCGGCGCAGATGGCAATGGCCAGGTAGTAGTAAGCGGTCATGGGGGCGTCCTCGTGTGAAGCGTTGCTTTCTGAGTCGGCATTCTAGAGTTAATCCAGATGCGGTAAAGTCATTACCTATCTGTTCTAAAGATGGGTTGCTCATGAACATGCAATGGAATCTGGAACAGCTGCGGCTGTTTGTCAGCGTAGCGGAGCAGCGTTCGTTTTCCGCCGTCGCGCGCGATCAACGCAAGGCGCAGTCGGCAGTCAGCAGTTCGATTGCGCTGCTGGAAGAGGATTTGGGGGTGAGCCTGTTCGATCGCAGCAGCGGCCGTCAGCCAAAACTCACCGAGGCGGGCAATGCGTTGCTGGAGGAAGCGCGGGAGGTCTTGCGCCAGTGTGAGCGCCTGAACGGGCGGGCGCTGGCGATGATGCGCGGGCAGGAGGCGCGCATCCGGTTGGCACAAGACGAAGCCATGCCTTTTCAACCGGTGATCGACAGCCTCGACGCCCTGGCCAAGCAGTTCCCAAGCCTGGAAGTGCAATTGTCCAACGGCACCCAGGGCGATGTGGCCCGAAAGCTGTTGGATCGCCGGGCCGACCTCGGGTTGCTGTTCTACCACGAGCAAATTCCCGAGGCCCTGGAGCGGCGGGTGCTGGGCAGTATCGAAATGGTCACGGTCTGCGGGGTCGGTCATCCGCTGGCGGCGTTGACGGCGGTCGACGGCCAGCAACTGGCCCGGCATCGGCAGCTGCTGATGGCCGCGCAATCCAGCGTCTATCCTGGCAGTGAGCCGGCCAGCCCGCAGGTGTGGCGCGCCGACAGCTTTTACGTCATCGCCGAATTGCTGATGCGCGGCCTCGGATGGGCCTGGCTGCCGCGCAACGTCGTGCAGTATTCGGGCTATCACAGTCAGATGGTCGAACTGGTCAGCGAATGGACCCCGCCGGCACTGGTGGTGGAACTGGTCTGGCGCCGCGATGAGCCGCTCGGTCCGGCGGCCCGTTGGTTGGCGGAACGTTTTGCCGTGCACTTGCAGGCGATCGGCGAAAAAACCGATAAACTCCGCCGCCATGAATAGAACTCTCTACACCGCGCTGTTTTACCTGGGGCTGCCATTGGTAGCGATTCGGCTGTGGCTGCGCTCGCGCAAGGCGCCGGCGTATGCCAAGCGCATTGGCGAGCGTTTTTCCCTTGGGCTGCCGCCGATGAAGCCGGGCGGGATCTGGGTGCACGCGGTGTCGGTTGGCGAAAGCATTGCTGCGGCACCGATGATTCGTGCGTTGCTGCAACGTTATCCACAGCTGCCGATCACCGTAACCTGCATGACCCCGACCGGTTCGGAGCGCATCCAGGCCCTGTTTGCCAATGAGCCGCGCATCCAGCACTGCTATTTGCCGTACGACTTGCCTTGCGCAGCGGCACGCTTCCTCGACCGGGTCCGGCCGACACTGGCGGTAATCATGGAAACCGAGCTCTGGCCCAACCACATTCACCAATGCGCCAAACGCGGGATTCCGGTGGCGCTGGCCAATGCGCGGCTTTCTGAGCGCTCGGCCAAGGGCTATGGCCGCTTCAATAAACTGACCCAGCCGATGCTGGCTGAAATGAGCCTGTTCGCCGTGCAGACCGAAGCCGAGGCCCAGCGCTTCCGCGAACTGGGTGCGCGTGAGCAAACCGTGGAAGTGACCGGCTCGATCAAGTTCGACCTGACCATCGACCCGCAACTGCTACAGCGTGCCGCCCAATTGCGTGCGCAGTGGCAGGCAGTGGAGCGTCCGGTGTGGATCGCCGCGAGTACCCACGAAGGTGAAGACGAAGTCGTGCTGGCGGCGCATCGTCAGTTGCTGGCCAATCATCCCGATGCGTTGCTGATTCTGGTGCCGCGTCACCCCGAGCGATTCAATGCGGTGTTCGAGTTGTGCCGGCAGCAGAGGTTCGCCACGGTACGCCGTTCCACGGGGGAGCCGGTCACTGCCACGACGTCGGTGCTGGTGGGCGACTCCATGGGTGAGCTGCTGTTTCTGTATGCGCTGGCCGACAGTGCGTTTGTCGGCGGCAGCCTGGTGCCGAACGGCGGGCATAACCTGCTGGAACCGGCCGCCTTGGCCAAACCGGTATTGAGCGGGCCGCACCTGTTCAACTTCCTCGAAATCGCCGCGCAATTGCGAAGTGCCGGGGCGTTGCAGGAAGTGGAGGATGCCGAGGGTCTGGCGCTGGCCGTGCAGCGGTTGTTCGAATTGCCGCGAGATGCACAGCGGATGGCGGAAGCGGGGTTGAGGGTGATGCGCATGAATCAGGGCGCGTTGCAGCGATTGTTGGATGGGTTGGGGCGGTTGATCGACCGTTAGACCGAGGTGCCTTCCTTCGCGAGCAAGCCCGCTCCCACATTCGACCGGGGTTTTCCAGATGGAATACGGTCAACTGTGGGAGCGGGCTTGCTCGCGAATGCTTTTAAGGCCGGGCTTTAAGCTGTTCAGCCGCAGCCTTGGCCAGGTCCGGCGGCAGGAAGTCCTTGTCCGGGTTGTAATCGGCCTTCAGATAACGCGCCAGATCCTGCAAGTCCCCCGGGTTCAACGTGCCCGCCGCTTGCTTCAAGCGCAGGTTGTCGAGGATGTAGTCGTAGCGCGTGTTGTTGTAGTCGCGCACCGACGTGTAGAGCTGGCGCTGCGCATCCAGCACATCGACGATGTTGCGCGTGCCCACCTGATAACCGATTTCGGTCGCTTCCACCGCGCTCTGGTTGGAGATGATCGACTGCTTGCGCGCCTGAACCTGCTCGACGTCGGTGTTCACCGCGCGGTGCAGGTTGCGCGTGCTTTCGACGATTTGTCGACGCAGGGATTCGCGTTGCTGCTCGGACTGGTCCAGTTGTGCATAGGACTGGCGCACCTGGGAGTTGATCAGGCCGCCGCTGTAGATCGGGATGTTCAGTTGCAAGCCCACGGTCGTTTGCTCGACATTGCCACCGTAAGGTTGGCCAAAAGCGTTCGGGTTGCTGAAGCCCAACGCATCGTTGTCGCCTTTCTCATATTTCGCCACGGCATCGACGGTCGGCGCATGGCCGGCCTTGCGCTGCTTGAGTGTTTCTTCGGCGGCGCTTACGGCGTAGTTGCTCGCTAGCAGATTGAGGTTCTGTCTGGCTGCCGTGTCGACCCAGGCCTTGGCGTCGTTCGGCGCTGGCGGCAGGATCGGCAAGTTATGGGAAATGCCCCAGATCGAGTTGTACTGACGGTTGGTCAGGGTGATCAGGGCTTCGAACGCATCATCCACCTGGCGCTGTGCGACGATTCTGTTGGCGCGTGCGGTGTCGTAGCTGGCCTGCGATTGCAGCACGTCGGTCTTGTCCGAAAGACCGACGTCGAAGCGTTCGTTGGACTGATCGAGCTGGCGTTTGAACGCGGCTTCCTCGGCCTTGGTCGAGGCCAGGTTGTCCTGGGTCCGCAAGACGTTGAAGTAGCTGTCGGCGGATTGCAGGATCAGGTTTTGCTCGGTCGCCGAGAGTTGCAGTGCGGCCTGTTCGTTGACGTCCTTGGCGGCCTGGAACTGGAACCAGCGATCGGCACGGAACAGTGGTTGAGCCAGGGTCGCTTGATACGAGTGGGCATTACGGTTGGCAGTGGCCGAAGGCTGGTCGAGCGCGGTGCGCACGTTGGCCAGTTCGGCGCCGCCCGAGAGATTGGGCAACAGGCCGGCACGGGCCTGGGGCACGACTTCTTTCTGCGCGCCATATTGGGCGACGGCGGCTGCGAGGTCGGCGTTGTTGTCTTTCGCTTCCTGGTACACGCTGACCAGGTCGTTTTTGGTCGATAAGGGCGCTTCTGCTGCCCAAACCATTCCATTGGACGCACAAGACACGGCAACGGCCAGTGAGAGTTTGCGCAGCATGAGGTCATCCCTAAAAATTACGCTGATAATTTGAGCGCCAAAGGTAAGGCGCCGACCATGCAGCGTCAATGCACAGCATGGCGTTGCGAGTGTAGTTGCGCACACGTTCGGCAACAATCGTCTAATTGCGCCATTCATCATGGTGTTTACCGCGGTGTTGGCGTTCTTTGTCAGTTGTGTCTAGACTGGCCGGGTTCTTGTCGGGGTGCCTTGCTATGAGGCTGAGATCGAATAATTTCGGATCCCGTTGAACCTGATCAGGTTAGCGCCTGCGTAGGGAACAAGATTTCTCGTCACCCGGCGAGTCCTCTTGTGCTTCGTCCGGGATGTTGTTCGACAATCGAACACCCCTCGAGCACTGAGCACAGCACCAACGGCTTCGTCATGGCTGATTGGTCGCGTCCATTCGTTACAGGTTCGCTCCGACAAAATTCCACTGCCTGGATGCTGTCTGGAGAGCCCGTGATGACGATAAAACTAAAAGACACTACGAACCTGAGTGATTCGGCCCAAGTCGATCAACAATCGGTTCAGCCATTTACCCGCTCGCAAAAAATCTATGTTCAGGGCTCTCGTCCGGACATCCTCGTGCCAATGCGCGAAATCAGCCTCGATGTGACGCCGACCGACTTCGGCGGCGAGATCAACGCGCCGGTGGTTGTGTACGACACCTCGGGCCCGTACACCGACCCCAACGTCATCATTGATGTGCGCAAAGGCTTGGCCGATGTGCGTTCGCCGTGGATCGAAGCCCGTGGCGACACCGAACGCCTGCCTGGCCTGAGCTCCAACTTCGGCAAGGAACGCCTCGCCGATCCAGAGCTGACCAAGCTGCGTTTCGCCCACGTGAACAACCCGCGCCGCTCCAAGGCCGGTGGCAATGTCAGCCAAATGCACTACGCCCGCAAAGGCATCATCACGCCTGAGATGGAATTCGTTGCCATCCGCGAAAACATGAAGCTCGAAGTGGCGCGTGCGGCAGGCCTGCTGGATCAGCAACACGCCGGTTACAGCTTCGGCGCCAGCGTACCGAAAATCATCACCCCCGAATTTGTCCGTGAAGAGATCGCCCGCGGTCGCGCGATCATTCCAGCCAACATCAACCACACCGAACTGGAACCGATGATCATCGGCCGTAACTTCCTGGTGAAGATCAACGGCAACATTGGCAACAGCGCCTTGGGTTCGTCCATCGAAGAAGAAGTGGCGAAACTGACCTGGGGCATTCGTTGGGGCGCGGACAACATCATGGACTTGTCGACCGGCAAGCACATTCATGAAACCCGCGAGTGGATCATCCGTAACTCGCCGGTGCCGATCGGTACGGTGCCGATTTATCAGGCGCTGGAAAAAGTCGGCGGCGCCGCCGAAGACCTGACGTGGGAGCTGTTCCGTGACACGCTGATCGAGCAGGCCGAGCAAGGCGTCGACTACTTCACCATCCATGCTGGCGTGCTGTTGCGCTACGTGCCGCTGACCGCCAAGCGCGTGACCGGCATCGTGTCCCGCGGCGGTTCGATCATGGCCAAGTGGTGCCTGGCGCACCACAAGGAAAACTTCGCCTACACGCATTTCGAAGAGATCTGCGAAATCATGAAGGCCTACGACGTCAGCTTCTCGCTGGGCGACGGCTTGCGTCCGGGTTCGATTGCCGACGCCAACGACGCCGCGCAATTCGGTGAGTTGGAAACCCTTGGCGAGCTGACCAAGATCGCCTGGAAGCATGACGTGCAAACCATGATCGAGGGCCCGGGCCACGTGCCGATGCAGTTGATCAAAGAGAACATGGACAAGCAGCTCGAGTGCTGCGACGAGGCGCCGTTCTACACCCTCGGCCCGCTGACCACCGACATCGCACCGGGCTACGACCACATCACCTCCGGTATTGGTGCGGCGATGATCGGCTGGTTCGGTTGCGCGATGCTCTGCTACGTGACGCCGAAGGAACACTTGGGCCTGCCGAACAAGGATGACGTGAAGACCGGGATCATCACCTACAAGATCGCCGCGCATGCCGCCGATCTGGCCAAAGGTCATCCGGGGGCGCAGATCCGCGACAATGCCTTGAGCAAGGCGCGTTTCGAATTCCGCTGGGAAGACCAGTTCAACCTGGGCCTGGATCCGGACACCGCTCGCTCGTATCACGATGAAACCCTGCCGAAGGATTCGGCCAAGGTCGCGCACTTCTGCTCCATGTGCGGGCCGAAATTCTGCTCGATGAAAATCACCCAGGAAGTCCGCGAATACGCGGCCAACCAGAAGATTGAATCGGTGGATGCCGAAGTCGCCCAGGGATTGGCGGAACAGGCTGAGCGGTTCAAGAAAGAAGGCAGTCAGCTGTACAAGAAGGTTTGACTCGGTAGCCCTGTGGCGAGGGGATTTATCCCCGTTCGACTGCGAAGCAGTCGCAATCCTGCAAATGCGGTGTAACTGATACACCGTGGTTGCAGGTTTTGGGGCCGCACGCGGCCCAACGGGGATGAATCCCCTCACCACAAGGGATCGGTGGTCAACACAACAACAAATGTCCCTCTGAGATAACACCCTTGAGCATTCAACCCAGCACTTACTCACCCGACATCGCCGTACCAATCGACAAACGTGTCTTCGGCGGTCGCGATCTGTTTTCCCTGTGGTTCTCCCTCGGCATCGGCCTGATGGTGCTGCAGACCGGCGCACTGCTCGCGCCAGGCCTGGGCTTGCCCGGCTCGCTGCTGGCGATCTTCCTCGGCACCCTGGTCGGCGTTCTGCTGCTGGCCGCCGTCGGCGTGATCGGCAGCGACACCGGCCTGTCGTCGATGGCCGCGCTCAAACTCAGCCTCGGCAAACATGGCGCGAGTCTGCCCGCCGTGCTCAATCTGCTGCAACTGATCGGTTGGGGCTCGTTCGAAATCATCGTTATGCGCGACGCCGCCAGCCTGCTGGGCGCGCGGGCGTTCAGCGAAGGCAGCCTGCTGTCGAGTCCGCTGCTCTGGACCCTGTTTTTCGGCGCCTTGGCAACGTTGCTGGCCGTCAGCGGTCCGCTGACATTCGTGCGGCAGATCCTGCGCAAGTGGGGCATCTGGCTGCTGCTGGCGGCGTGCATCTGGCTCACCTGGAACCTGTTCGCCAAAGCCGATCTGGCCGCGTTGTGGGCACAGGCCGGTGATGGTTCGATGCCGTTCGCCGTGGGTTTCGACATCGCCATCGCCATGCCGCTGTCGTGGCTGCCGCTGATTGCCGACTATTCGCGTTTCGGCAAGCGTGCGAAAAACGTGTTCGGCGGTACGGCGCTGGGCTTCTTCATCGGTAACTTCTGGCTGATGAGCCTCGGCGTGGCCTACACCCTGGCGTTTGCGCCGAGCGGTGAAGTGAATGCCTTGCTGTTGGCGCTGGCCGGTGCTGGCCTGGGGATTCCGCTGCTGCTGATCTTGCTGGATGAGTCGGAAAACGCCTTTGCCGATATTCACTCGGCGGCCGTTTCCAGCGGGATTCTGCTGCGCCTGAAAGTTGAGCACCTGGCCCTGGCCATCGGCGTGATCTGCACACTGATCGCGTGCCTGGCGCCGTTGGCCCAGTACCAGAACTTCCTGCTGTTGATCGGCTCGGTGTTTGCGCCGCTGTTCGGCGTGGTGCTGGTGGATCACTTCATCCTGCGCAAGCGTTCGGCACGCGTCGCGTCAGCCGCATTGCGCTGGCCGGCATTGCTCGCCTGGTTGGGCGGGGTCAGCACGTATCACTTGCTGGCGAATCTGTACCCGGACATCGGTGCAACCCTGCCGTCGTTGATTCTGGCAGGGCTGCTGCAACTCGTGCTGGGTCGGGCTTTCAGTTACGGCCAGGAAACAGCTCGGGCTTGAGAATGCCGTTCAGGCGAGGGTAGGGGATCTTCAGCTCGACGTGACCCAGCGCGTAAGGCGCGATGGTGCTCACTTCGTACTTGAGGATCACCCCGCCATAGGTCAGCGCCACGTTCTGGGTTTTCTGGAACGGCCAGCTCTTTACGAACTCCGGTTCCTGATCGAGCTTGGTGCTGATCAGCCAACTGTTGTGCGCGACCTGCGCGGCTTTCCAGAACGCCTCTTCCTGTCCTGGCAGCAACATGTCCGACAACGTCAACACCTTATGCTGCTGGCGCGAATAGTTGATGAAGCTGCGGCCCGGTGTGCCATGCGCACCGCCGGTGTCCAGGTAGCTGGAAAACTCAACGATCACCAAGCCGTCATGCTGCTCGCGTACTTTGGCTTGCAGGTAGCTGCTGTAGCGCGGGCCGGCGGTGCGCAAAAATTCTTCGCGATAAGCGGCCAGCGTTGGCGCCACCGGGGCGTCGGGCGAGGTACGGGTCATTTGCAGCAGGCGTTTTTCGATGATGCCGTCCAGTGCGGGTTCGGCGGGGAAACGCAGCGTATCGATGTTCACCAACGGGCAGTCGGGTGTGGTGCAGCCCGGCTTCAGCTGTTCGGAAGCGTCGCGGACAGTTTCCAGCGGCGCCCGGTAGTTGGGCTGGAACAGGCTCTGGCAAGCGCCCAGGGTCAGGGCGATTGCGGCCATGGAGGCGATTTTAAAAAGCGACATGGGCGTCCTTCATAAAACAGGGAAAGGCGAAAAGTTATCCGCTTCGACTCTCAACGAAGCAGTCAGTTCGCCACTAAGCTAATTAGAGTTGGTTTCGCCCTCACCGTCTATCCCGCTGACGGGAAAGGGGCTGCATCAAACGCCGAGAGCGCGTTAGGATGGCGCGAAGTCGAGGTTGGAGCCTCGGTGTAGATACGAGGATTGTCATGACTGATTTTGCCAGCGCCATTCCGACCGCCGTTGATATCGTCCGGCGCGAAAAATGCTACGAGGGCTTTTACAAGCTCGATCGCGTGCATTTGCGCCACGAATTGTTCGCCGGCGGCATGAGCCGCGAGATTCATCGTGAAGTGTTCGTACGCCATGATGCGGTGTGCGTATTGCCTTACGATCCGCAGCGCGACGAAGTGGTGTTGATCGAGCAGTTTCGCGTCGGTGCCATGGGCAAGACCGAGAACCCGTGGCTGATTGAACTGGTCGCTGGTCTGATCGACAAGGATGAAGTACCGGAAGAAGTTGCTCACCGCGAGGCGCAGGAGGAAGCTGGGCTTGTATTCGGGGCGCTCTGGCCGATGATCAAATATTTTCCATCGCCAGGCGGCAGCAGTGAATTCGTGCATTTGTACCTGGGGCGTTGCAAGACAACCGGGGTCGGCGGCCTGCATGGGCTGGAGGAAGAAGCAGAAGATATCCGCGTCACGGTCTGGGCGTTCGAAGATGCCTTGCAGGCCGTACGCGACGGACGAATTGCCAACGCGGCCAGCATCATTGCCTTGCAATGGTTAGCTTTGAACCGCGCTGAAGTGAGGGGGTTATGGTCGTAAACAAGCTGCGCGATCGCTATCGGGTCGACCTCGTAGGGCTGCAAGCGTCCTGCGAGGCGAACTACGCGCGCCTGATGCGGCTGCTGCCAGACATGCGTAACGAGCCAGAGGCGCGGCGCATCGCCGTCACCCACGGCGACCAGATGCTTGGCGTGCTGGCGCTGGAAGTGCTGCAGGTCTGTCCGTACACCACGACCCTGCTAGTGCGCCAGGAACACAGCCTGCCGTGGCTGCCAGTGCCGCAACTGGAAGTTCAGGTCTATCACGACGCGTGCATGGCCGAAGTGGTCAGCGCTGAGCATGCACGACGCTTTCGCGGCATCTACCCTTACCCGAACGCCTCGATGCACCAGCCGGACGAAAAGGCCCAGCTGAACATGTTCCTGGGCGAATGGCTGAGCCATTGCCTGGCGTGTGGGCATGAGTACGCCGTCGTTCGATAGATGTGAACTGCGTCAGGTTCACAGGTTTCCCCTTTTGATCGTCCCCCAGCATAATTGCGGCACTCATCCATCCCTAGATTCAGCCTTGGGAGAACGCCTTGCCGAGCGTATCCACATTGACTACCGCCGATTCGGCGTTGCTGGTGCAACTGTCCGACAGTCATCTGTTTGCCGAGGCGGACGGTACGCTGCTGGGCATGAATACCCGCGACAGCCTGCAAAAGGTCATCGAGTTGGTGCGGGTGCAGCAGCCGAAGATTGACCTGATCATTGCCAGCGGTGATCTGTCTCAAGACGGGACGCTGGAGTCGTACCAGCAGTTTCGCGACCTGACGCGACAGCTCGATGCGCCGGCGCGGTGGATTCCGGGTAATCACGATGAGCCGCAAGTCATGGCCGAAGCCGCTGTGCAGAGTGCGTTGCTGGAGCCGGTGGTGGATGTCGGCAACTGGCGGGTGACGTTGCTCGACTCGGCGGTGCCGGGTTCGGTGCCGGGGTATTTGCAGGATGAGCAGCTGCAGTTACTGGCCCGTTCGCTGAGCGAAGCGCCGGAACGGCATCACCTGGTGTGTTTTCACCATCATCCGGTGTCGATTGGCTGTGCGTGGATGGAGCCGATTGGGTTGCGTAATCCAGAAGCCTTGTTTGCGGTGCTGGATCGCTTTCCGCAGGTGCGTGCTGTGTTGTGGGGGCATGTGCATCAGGAGATCGACGAGGATCGCAATGGCGTGCGCCTGATCGCGTCGCCGTCGACCTGCATTCAGTTCGAGCCGGGGAGTGAGGATTTCAGGGTGAGTGAGCAGGCGCCGGGCTATCGCTGGTTGCGGCTGTTGCCGGATGGCCAGCTCGACACCGGCGTGGAACGCGTTACCGGCTTCGACTTCCAGGTCGATTACGGCTCTAACGGTTACTGACGGTTGTGAACTTGGCGGCCTGCGAGCCGACCATGTTGTGGTTGACCGGGTACATATCCATTTCTGCGGTAACGGCCGCTGACGGTTTCGCCCTGACGGCGACTCACTTTTTTTTCAAACGCCAAAAAAAAGTAAGCAAAAAAAGGCTCGCCCCGAGCGTCCGGCCCCTCGCTAAGGCTCGGCGTTCCTTCGCTCCGGTATCCATCCGGGGACACTGCCCTCCGGTCTGCTTCGCGACGACCTACATGCAGCGTGTTCGACTGCGTCGAACGGCGCTGCGCGCCACTCCCCGGATGAACACCTCCACTCAGCCTCCCGAAGGGGCGGGTGGATCAAGATCAAGAGCTGCAGGCGAGCTAACGCTCGGCCTGATGAGTGGTGAAAAGCGGGCGTTCGCCTTTGACTCTGTAGGAGCTGCCGAAGGCTGCGATCTTTTGATCTTGGCGGCCTGCCAGCCGACCAGTCCCCCCAGCTGTACCCAAGTTCCTGTGGGAGCGAACCTGCTCGCGATAGCGTCCGCACAGACGACCCAATTCTTGCTGATATCCCCGATTCCCCGTCACCCTGTAAACTGCGCCTCTTTACCCGACGCGCAGGGAGTTCATATGTCCGGTTCGATCCTCTACATCCACGGTTTCAACAGCGCGCCGGCCTCGAAAAAGGCCACTCAGTTGATGCAGGTGATGGAGCGTCTGGGCTTGAGCGATCAATTGCGCGTTCCGGCCTTGCATCACCATCCACGCGAGGCCATCGGTCAGCTGGAACAGGCAATTTCAGCGCTGGACCGGCCACTGCTGGTCGGCAGCTCACTCGGCGGCTACTATGCGACTCACTTGGCCGAACGCCATGGCCTCAAGGCCCTGTTGATCAACCCTGCCGTCAGTCCGCACCGGATGTTCGACGGGTTTCTGGGGACGCAGAAAAACCTGTATACCGATGAAGCCTGGGAGTTGACCCACGACCATGTGACGGCCCTGGCCGAGCTGGAAGTGCCGGCGCCCCAGGATCCGCAGCGCTATCAGGTATGGTTGCAGACCGGCGACGAAACGCTGGACTATCGCCTCGCCCAGCAGTATTACCGGGCCTGTGCCTTGCGTATCCAGGCCGGCGGCGACCATAGTTTCCAGGGTTTTGCCGTACAACTTCCGGCAATGCTGAGTTTTGCCGGCATCGGCGCAGATTTGTATCAGGCGATCGATTTCACTGCACTGTGAGTCGTCGCCTCTTTTTTACAGAACACTTTTTATAAAGGCGGACGACGAGACCCCATGGCCACTCCCAGCGCTAGCTCTTATAACGCAGACGCCATCGAAGTCCTCTCGGGCCTCGACCCGGTGCGTAAACGCCCCGGCATGTACACCGACACCAGTCGGCCGAACCACCTCGCCCAGGAAGTCATCGACAACAGCGTCGACGAAGCCTTGGCGGGGCACGCGACGTCGGTGCAAGTCATCCTGCACGCCGATCACTCGCTGGAAGTCAGCGATGATGGCCGTGGCATGCCGGTGGACATTCACCCGGAAGAAGGTGTGTCGGGCGTCGAGCTGATCCTCACCAAACTCCACGCCGGCGGCAAGTTTTCCAACAAGAACTACCAGTTCTCCGGCGGTCTGCACGGGGTGGGTATTTCGGTGGTCAACGCCTTGTCGACCGAAGTCCGGGTGCGCGTGAAGCGCGACGGCAACGAATACCAGATGACCTTCGCCGACGGTTACAAGAAAACCGAGCTGGAAGTCATCGGCACGGTCGGCAAGCGCAACACCGGCACCAGCGTGTTCTTCGCGCCGGACCCGAAATACTTCGATTCACCCAAATTCTCCATCAGCCGCCTCAAGCACGTGCTCAAGGCCAAAGCCGTTCTGTGCCCGGGGCTGCTGGTCAGTTTTGAAGACAAGGCCACCGGCGAGAAAGTCGAATGGCATTACGAAGACGGCCTGCGCTCCTACCTGGTGGACGCGGTCAGCGAATTCGAACGCCTGCCGGACGAGCCGTTCTGCGGCAGCCTGGCCGGTAATAAAGAAGCGGTCGACTGGGCGCTGCTGTGGCTGCCGGAAGGTGGCGACAGCGTGCAGGAAAGCTACGTCAACCTGATCCCGACGGCGCAGGGTGGTACCCACGTCAACGGTCTGCGTCAGGGTTTGCTCGATGCGATGCGCGAGTTTTGTGAATTCCGCAGCCTGCTGCCGCGCGGCGTGAAACTGGCGCCGGAAGACGTCTGGGAACGCATCGCCTTCGTGCTGTCGATGAAGATGCAGGAGCCGCAATTCTCCGGCCAGACCAAAGAGCGTCTGTCGTCCCGTGAAGCGGCTGCGTTTGTTTCCGGCGTGGTCAAGGACGCGTTCAGCCTGTGGCTCAACGCCCACCCGGAAACCGGCATGCTGCTGGCGGAACTGGCGATCAACAACGCCGGCCGCCGTTTGAAGGCCAGCAAAAAGGTCGAGCGCAAACGCATCACGGCAGGGCCGGCACTGCCAGGCAAACTCGCCGACTGTGCCGGGCAGGACCCGATGCGTTCCGAGCTGTTCCTGGTGGAAGGTGACTCCGCCGGCGGTTCTGCCAAGCAAGCGCGGGACAAGGAATTTCAAGCGATCCTGCCGTTGCGCGGCAAGATTCTGAACACCTGGGAAGTCGACGGCAGCGAAGTACTGGCCAGCCAGGAAGTGCACAACATCGCCGTGGCCATCGGGGTCGATCCAGGCTCGGCGGACATCGCCCAGCTGCGCTACGGCAAAATCTGCATCCTCGCCGACGCCGACTCCGACGGCCTGCACATCGCCACGCTGCTGTGCGCGCTGTTCGTCCAGCATTTCCGCCCGTTGGTGGATGCCGGTCACGTCTACGTCGCGATGCCGCCGCTGTACCGCATCGACCTCGGCAAAGAGATTTATTATGCGCTGGACGAAGCCGAGCGCGATGGCATCCTTGATCGTCTGGTGGCCGAGAAGAAACGCGGCAAACCGCAGGTCACCCGATTCAAAGGCCTGGGTGAAATGAACCCGCCGCAATTGCGCGAAACCACCATGGACCCGAACACGCGGCGCCTGGTGCAGCTGACCCTGGACGATTTTGAAGCGACTTCGGAAATGATGGACATGTTGCTGGCGAAGAAACGCGCCGGTGATCGTAAATCCTGGCTGGAATCCAAAGGCAACCTGGCCGAGGTTCTTGGCTGATGCGGGTTGGCTTTGCCCTGGCGTGTGCGGTACTCCTGACCTCGGTTTCGGCATTTGCCGAACCTGCCCCGGAGTTGCGCCTGTTGTCCGAGCATCCGGTTGACGGCATGCGCGGCGGCAACCTGTCCGGGCTGGCCCAGTGCGGCAAGGACTTGTGGACGGTTTCTGATCGCGATGATGATCAGATCTACCGCCTCGACACCCGCGAAAACACCTGGCAGGCCGAAACCGTGCGCATCGGTGTGCCGTTGGTGCCTGACAGCGGGTTGCCGTGGGGCTTGCGCTCGCGCACCTGGGCGGCGTCGTTCGTGCGGGGCGGCGATCTGGATTTCGAAGGCATCACCTGCGACGGCGCCGGTAATCGCTACATTGTCAGCGAGTCCCATGCCGCCGTGTTGCAGGTGCCGCTGGTCGGGCCTGCGTCCTGGCTGAAAATCTCGCCGATGCTGGTTCGCGAAGCGCGGGCCAGTGGCATGCTGTTGCACTTCAATGCATTGTTCGAAGGGCTGGCGATCAATCCGGCCGGTGACCAGCTTTGGTTGGCGGCCGAGCGTGAACGCCGGGGTCTATTGCTGATCAAGCGCAAGCAAACCGTCTGGGATTGCGACGGCGGCTGTGTGCTGCTGAGCGAGGCCGGGTTGGAAATGCAGCCGGCGCAGTTTCCCAAGGCCAGGGCGGTCTCTCGGGATTTTGCCGATCTGTCGTTGTTCAATGGCAAGCTGTTCACCCTTGAACGCAATGCGTTTCAGATATGTCGCCGTGACGCGGTAACGGCCAAGGTCGAGCGTTGCTGGTCGTTTGCCGACGAGGCGTTGCAGGAAAATCGTCGTTATGCACAGGCGTATGGCCTGGCAGAAGCGCTGATCGTGGACGCCGACGGCGCCTGGGTCGGCATCGACAACAACGACGGTGCCCGCGCCGATGGCGAGATCCGCCCGATCGTCTGGCGTTTCGCCGCGCCTGAAGGTGGCTGGAGCGCCAGGCCATGACGCCGCAAACGCCGGGCCAGCGCGCCGGTCGGGTATTCATGGTGTTGGCCTGGTGCGCCGCGTTGTTTCTGGCGACGCGGTTTTTTGCCGACTGGGAAGCGCGTCAGCAGAATCCCAACGTTGTCGTCAGCTCGGAACAGGGCGAAGGTTTTATCGAAGTGAAACTGGTCAGCAACCATCAGGGACACTTTGTCGCCAGCGGTCATATCAATGGCCAGCCGGTGGATTTCATGCTCGATACCGGGGCGACGGATGTGTCTATCCCGGCCAGTCTGGCCGAACGGCTAAAGTTGGAGGAGGGCTTCGGGGTGACCTTGAGTACCGCCAACGGACTTAGCCAGGGTTATCGAACCCGCATCGACCGGCTGCAGGTGGGCGACATTGTGCTGCGTGATGTTCGCGCACTGGTCGCGCTCGGCCTGGATGGCAATCAAGTGCTGCTCGGTATGAGCGCGCTGAACAAACTTGAATTTACCCAGCGCGGTGGCACCATGCTGCTGCGCCAGACAACGAACCGATGAGGCCCGCATGAGCGACTCCCTTGATCTCAGCCTGGACGGTGTAGAACGCCGGTCACTGGCTGACTTCACCGAAAATGCCTACCTCAACTACTCCATGTACGTGATCATGGACCGTGCCTTGCCGCATATCGGCGACGGCCTGAAACCGGTACAGCGACGCATCATCTATGCGATGAGCGAGTTGGGGCTGGACGCCGATTCCAAGCACAAGAAGTCGGCGCGTACCGTCGGCGACGTGCTCGGTAAGTTCCACCCGCACGGCGACTCGGCCTGCTACGAAGCCATGGTCCTGATGGCCCAGCCGTTCAGCTACCGCTACACGCTGGTCGACGGCCAGGGTAACTGGGGTGCGCCGGATGATCCCAAGTCCTTCGCCGCCATGCGTTACACCGAAGCACGGCTGTCGCGTTATTCCGAAGTGCTGCTCAGCGAACTGGGCCAGGGCACCGCGGACTGGGGTCCGAACTTCGACGGCACCCTCGACGAGCCGCTGGTGTTGCCGGCGCGTTTGCCGAACATCCTGCTCAACGGCACCACCGGCATCGCCGTGGGCATGGCCACCGACGTACCGCCGCACAACCTGCGCGAAGTCGCCACCGCTTGCGTGCGTTTGCTCGATGAGCCAAAAGCCACGGTCGAACAGCTCTGTGAACACATCCAGGGCCCGGATTACCCGACCGAAGCGGAAATCATCACCCCGCGCGCCGACCTGCTGAAAATCTACGAAACCGGCAAGGGCTCGGTGCGAATGCGCGCCGTGTACCACATCGAAGACGGCGACATCATCGTCACCGCGCTGCCACATCAGGTTTCCGGTGCCAAGGTGCTGGAACAGATCGCCGCGATGATGCAGGCCAAACCGTCCAAAGCCCCGCAGATTGCTGATCTGCGCGACGAGTCCGACCATGAAAACCCGTGCCGGATCGTGATCATTCCGGGCGCGCGCAAGAACTTTGACCACGATGCGCTGATGCAACACCTGTTCGCCAGTACGGAGCTGGAGTCGAGCTACCGGGTCAACATCAACATCATCGGTCTGGACGGCAAACCGCAGTTGAAAAACCTGCGGGCATTGCTGGTCGAATGGCTGGAATTCCGCGTCAACACCGTGCGGCGTCGCCTGCAGTTCCGTCTCGACAAGGTTGAGCGTCGCCTGCACTTGTTGGACGGTTTGTTGATTGCCTACCTCAATCTGGATGAAGTGATCCACATCATCCGCACTGAGGAACACCCTAAAGCCGCGCTCATTGCCCGTTTCGCCCTGAGCGAAATCCAGGCCGACTACATCCTCGACACCCGTTTGCGTCAGTTGGCGCGGCTGGAAGAAATGAAGCTGCGTGCCGAGCAGGATGAACTGCTCAAGGAACAAGCCAAGCTGCAAGCCCTGCTGGGCAGCGAAGCCAAGCTGAAAAAACTGGTGCGCACCGAGCTGATCAAGGACGCCGAAACGTACGGCGACGATCGTCGTTCACCGATCGTCGAGCGTACCGAGGCCAAGGCCTTGACCGAGCACGATCTGCTGCCGAACGAGAAGGTGAGTGTCGTGCTGTCGGAAAAAGGCTGGGTGCGCTCAGCCAAAGGTCACGAAATCGACGCCACCGGGCTTTCCTACAAGGCCGGGGATGGTTTCAAAGCCTTGGCGGCGGGTCGCTCCAACCAGTTTGCGGTGTTTATCGATTCCACCGGACGCAGCTATTCCGTGGCCGCGCACACGCTGCCATCGGCCCGTGGCCAGGGCGAACCGTTGACCGGTCGGCTGACGCCGCCACCAGGCGCAACTTTCGAGTGCGTGTTGATGCCGGAAGACGATTCGCTGTATGTGATCGCCTCCGACGCCGGTTACGGTTTTGTGGTCAAGGGTGAAGACTTCCAGGCCAAGAACAAGGCCGGTAAAGCCCTGCTGAGCCTGCCGAACAACTCCAAAGTCATCCTGCCGCGTCCGGTGGCCGATCGCGAGAACAACTGGCTGGCTTCGGTAACGACCGAAGGTCGCCTGTTGATCTTCAAGATCAGCGACCTGCCACAATTAGGTAAGGGCAAAGGCAACAAGATCATCGGGATCTCCGGTGAGCGTGTGGCCAGTCGCGAAGAATACGTCACGGACATCGCGGTACTGCCGGAAGGCGCCACGTTGGTGCTTCAGGCCGGAAAACGTACCTTGTCACTGAAAGCGGACGACCTCGAACACTACAAAGGTGAGCGTGGGCGTCGTGGCAACAAACTGCCACGTGGCTTTCAGCGGGTGGATGCGCTGCTCGTCGAAAACCTCAATTAAGCGTCCTAGAGCGCTCGATCTACGATTTAACGCGTAGATCGACGCATTGGCGCTGGAGTCGGAACGCATATTCACGGATGATATGGCCTTTCAAGCGCCGGCGTGGCCGAGCGTTCTTCATATTTATTGAGTATTTTCACTGTGGTTAGCCTTGTGGCAACCACCTGGATGGGACGATGACTGCTCTGCGCCTTCCTTTTATTTTGATGCTCGCTGGCGTTCTTGGCCTGGCGGGTTGCAGCGTTCACCAGCCGGTGTCGCTGTATCAGCTGGACAGCGGAAGTCCGGTTCAGCCTGCGCAGAGCGCTGGCATGGCCGTATTGCTGGGCCCGGTAACGGTCGCCGATTACCTGCAACGCGAAACGCTGTTGCAGCGTCAGCCGGATGGCAGCCTGCAAGCGGCTACCGATGGTCGTTGGGCGGGTAGCCTGTCTTCCGATATCGATCAGCTGTTGTTGCGTCAGGTAGCCGGTCACCTGGACAGCCAGCGTGTGGTGCTGGCGCCGGCGACGTTGGGCTTTGCGCCGGATGTTCAGGTTTTGCTGACCATCACGCGCCTGGACTCGGGTGAACTGCAACCGGCGATCCTTGATGCGCAGTGGCGTCTGATCGACCGTCGTGGTCAGGTTCGCGATAACCGCATCATTCATTTGCAGGAACAGCACGCTGGCGGTACGGCGGCTCAGGTTCAGGCGCAGGGCATATTGTTACAGCGTCTGGCGGAGCAATTGTCGGTGGCGCTCAAGCCGCTGGCCAATCAGCCGCCGATTGCCGAAGCACCGCGCAAACCGGCGGCCAAGCCGGTGGCGCCTGCGGCGGAACAGGACAAACAACCGAAGATTCCGATGGCTTCGCCAATCCGTACGGATATGGAAGTGTTCAGGTTCTGAATCTGGATTGATCCAACACAAAGCCCGCATTGATGCGGGCTTTGTTGTTTCTGCAGGCTGGATCTCCACTGAATGTCCCGGCCCTTTCGCGAGCAGGCTCGCTCCCACAGTGGACGTGTGGGTAGCCGAGATCCCTTGTGGGAGCGAGCCTGCTCGCGAAAGGGCCGGGACAGGCAACAAAAAAGCCCGCAGACGAGTGATCATCTGCGGGCTTTTTTATTCAGAAGCCAAAAGATCGCAGCCTTCGGCGGCTCCTACGCCCGACGCTCATGCATCCGCGCCAGTTGCCGCTCCAGCATCGACGGATAAGGCTCCATCAACCGCTCCACGCAGCAAGCACCTTCAGGGCTGGCAATCGGACGGATCCGCGCACGCTGGCGAATCAGCGGGTCGTCGTTGATCTTGCGCTCCACCAGCAGCAGGTTGCGGCTGTGTTGTGACAAGGCCAGGGCATCTTGGGCTGTGTCGGTCAGCAACAAGTCGATCTGGCTCAGGCCGAACAGATCGTCACCGAGGGTCAGGCCCAGTTGCAATTGCAGGGTAATCCCGCTGTCCGCGACTTCGATCTGCAACTGATGGCCCAGCGCTCGCAGCAACTCACCGCAGCAAATGGCATTGGTCAGGTAGTCGTCGCCGCTGTCTTCGGAGTGGAACAGCATCAACGTGCTGCCATCGTTCAAGGTGTGCAGCTCGCTCTCGTACAGCGAAGCCGCCTGGTCGAGGCAATCGCGATAACGTTTAAGCAGTTCTTCCAGGCGCGTGCGGGGCAGGCGCCGCAGTTGCTCCTGGGAACCCAGCTGCACGGCCAGGACCGCACTGTGCTGCGGCACGTTCGAGGCAATCGGTCGCGCGGCCGGTTTTGGCGCGCTGTCGCCCGAGTCATCGCGCAGGTCGGCAAATGGATCTTCGTCATCGTCGTCTTCGACAGTGCTGACAACGTGCCGTGGCGCAGGCTTCATTGCGGCCATCGGACGGCTTTCGTCGAAGCTTGGGTCCCGCAGGTTGCGCACTTCGAAGCCCGGTTCCGCATCGTCGTAATCGACGTCGTCGAACTCAGGTTCCGGCACGGGCTCCGGCTCGGCCGGTTCCGGCGCGAAATTGGCGTGCAGCTGGCGAGCCAGGTCGCCGATTTCATCCTGACGCTCGGTGGCCGGGGTGAACTCGTCGATATTGCGCAGCCATACGCGCAATTGCATGAGCGGCGTGGAGATGTGCCGACCCAGGCGCAGGCTCAAGGCCAGGGACAAGGCCAGCAGGATTGCGCTCAAAATGCCCATGCTTTGCAGGCTGATGGTCATCGGCTGCTGGAATTGATCCATGTCGAGGCTGATGCGCAGTTGCCCGGCGGTCACGTCCTGGAACGTGATCTTGCTCTGGTACATGCCCTCGGCTTCGCCCAGCAGGCTGTGCTTGGGACGCTGACCCGCTTCGGCGAGGATGCGGTTATCCACGCTATAGATAGCCGCGTGGGCCACCAGCTTGTTTTTGGTCAGGTTATTGAGCAGCACGTTCAGGCTAAGGATGTCGTTGGACACCAATAGCTCGGTGGCCGAGGTGGCCGTCTGCGTGGTCAGGCTTTCGCCCAGCGCATCTGCCTGCTCGTGCATGGCCTGCTTGAACTGCAAACCCATCACACAGGCGTAGATCACCAGGGCCAGTGCGACCAGGATCACGTTATGGCTGGCGATGCGCAATGCAATCGGTACACGGCGATGGCGCAGTGCCCGGAAGATCAGCAGAAAGAAGTTGTCGGTTTTTACTGGCGTGGGCCGGTTCACTTGAGCTCGGCTCTTTTGTCCGTGAAGTTGACGCGCAGTATAGCGATAGGCCCTAGGCCGGCAAAGCGCTCACGGTGCCCGATGGTCACTGAAAGTGGGTAGAATGCGGTTTTTTTCCACCTGCGGGGGTGCGCCTTGCGCGAAATCGTCCTGATAAACATCACGGGAGTCGACCGTCCGGGTCTGACTGCGGCCATTACCGGCGTTCTGGCCCAGGGTGGTGTGAACATTCTCGACATCGGCCAGGCGGTGATCCACGACACCCTGTCGTTCGGCATCCTGGTTGAAATTCCTGATACCGAGCAAGGCAAGTCGGTGCTCAAGGACATCCTGTTCACGGCTTACAAGCTCGATCAGCAGGTGCGTTTCACGCCGGTGTCCGAAGAGGACTACCAGCAATGGGTCGGCAACCAGGGCAAAAAACGCCACATCGTCACCCTGTTGACCCGCAAAGTGACGGCGGGCCAATTGCAGGCCGTGAGCTCGATCACTGCCAAATACGGCTTGAACATCGATCACATCGATCGCCTGTCCGGGCGCATGCCGCTCGACACGCCGGCCGATCAGGGCAAAGGCTGCATCGAGTTTTCCGTGCGTGGCGAAGCGGCGGATCCGCAAGCGTTGCGGGCCGAGTTCCTCAGCGTTGCCCAGGAATTGAATGTCGACATCGCCTTCCAGGAAGATTCGCTGTTCCGTCGCAACCGGCGCCTGGCGGTATTCGACATGGATTCGACGCTGATCGAAGCCGAAGTCATCGACGAACTGGCCAAGGCTGCCGGCGTGGGTGAGCAGGTGTCCGAAATCACCGAGCGCGCCATGGCCGGGGAGCTGGATTTCCGCGCCAGCTTCAAGGAGCGCCTGGCCTTGTTGAAAGGGCTGGACGTCAGCGTGCTGGATTCGATTGGCGCCTCGTTGCGTCTGACCGAAGGCGCTGAAACGCTGTTTGCCGAACTCAAGCGTCTGGGCTACAAGACCGCGATCCTGTCCGGCGGGTTTACCTACTTCGCCAAGCAATTGCAGGCCAAGTTGGGCATCGACTATGTGTTCGCCAACGAACTGGAAGTGGTCGACGGCAAGGTCACCGGGGTCGCGGTCGAGCCGATTGTCGATGCGCAACGCAAGGCGGATCTGCTGCGTGAACTGGCCCACAAGGAAGGCTTGCGCCTGGAGCAGACCATCGCAGTCGGCGACGGTGCCAACGATCTGCCGATGCTGGCGATTGCCGGGTTGGGCGTGGCGTTCCGTGCCAAGCCGTTGGTGAAGCAATCGGCGAAGCAGGCGATTTCGACCCTTGGGCTGGATGGCGTGCTGTATCTGTTGGGCTTCCGGGATCGCGACGGGCAGCTCTGATTAAGATCAAAAGATCGCAGCCTGCGGCAGCTCCTACAGTTGGAATGCGTTCCCCTGTAGGAGCTGCCGAAGGCTGCGATCTTTTGCTTTAGAGGTCAAAGCGACTTCCACAACGAATCAAAGTCATCTTCAGCCCCAGCCCCAGCCCCACTGCTCACGTTCCCCAGCGGGCGATAGGCAAACTGGTTAAAGCTGTTGGTGCTCGCCACCCGTCGATCCAGCCCGGCCCGACGTTCCTCGCCATTGGTGTTGATCATCACCTTGTTGCCTTCCTGGAAGGGCAGGCGCGGCGCGAGCAGGGTGGCCGGCAGGTCTATTGCGCTGATGGCCGGCAGTAAGAGGCCGCGCAGATACTGGCTGTGGTCATCCCGGGTGCGCACGAGTTGCAGGCCGCAGGGCTCGGCATAAGGCGCGACCTGTTCGATACCCATTTGCGTGCCACCGCCGCGTACCTGACGAATCCAGCGCACCACCGCGATGCTCCACCCAAGGCCGCCGGAGTCCTCGATGCCGACCATTTCGCCGGCTTGCAGCTCGGCGGGCACATCCGATAGCCACGCCAGGCAATAGCCGCCGGGGCTGTGATTGATCACCGGCAGGACGTACTTCGCAAATTGCCGGTTGCGGTCGGACGCCTCATGGCTGTCATCGCTCTGCAGCTGCGGGTATTCGATTTCTTCGTAAGGCAGCAAGGCGTCCGCGTTGCCGTGGGGCGCTGCATCAAAGGCATGGCGCCATTGGTCCTGTTCCCGGCCTGTCGGTGCTGTCGCCGAGAATTGTGCCGTCCGGGTGGCCGGGTTTTTCAGAATGTCGCTGAACGAGCGCTGCCCGCCCAGATAAAAATGCAGCGCGCTCATCCCCACACACAATGTCAACGAGCCTTGCCCGACGGTGCGCTGGAAGCTGCGTTCGGCCGTCTGGCCCCAAGCGGCGTGCAGGTGTTGCAGCGTGTCCAGGTTCAAGCCCGTCGGCACGGGCAACGGCGATGCGCTGTCCGCTTTCTGTAGATGCGCTTCGATGGCCTCGACCAGTGCCTGCGGATCGATGCCCAGCAGGCTTTCCTGCTGCTCTGCGCGGAACTTGGTGCGGTATCGCGGCCCGGTGTCGAGGTCCGGCGCGACGGCAAACAGTCCATCGGCGGGTTTGCCGGGTTGCAACTTGATCCATTGGCTCCAGGGCTCCAGTACCTCGGCCACCCGTGCGATCTGGTTCTGGCGCAGTTGATTGCTGCGTGAGGCACCCAGGAGCAGGGCGACGACGTAGGTCTGTTCGATGCTCATGGTCTGCGTCTGACTGGCGAGCTCATCGCGCAGGCTCAAGTGCTGGAGGCGATGCGCGCAGGCAATTCGATACAGCTGATGCAGTTCCAGCCATAGACCTTCGGGCACCGGACAATAGAGTTCGGTTGAGCGAATCAGCGGGCCGTTAAGGCAGTGGATCGCCCGTTGCAACGCCTGGCTCAGCAGCGGCGCGCGGTCCTTGCTGAAACGCGGGGTGATGCGCACGACAATCTGCTTGTAGCCGATCGCCAGGTGACTTTGCAGGGCCTGGCAGAGGTTGGCGATTTTGCGTGAGCGTTCGTCGAGGACAATCGCCTGATGCAGGAAATGCCGTTCCAGGTGTTTGCAGACGTAATACACCTCGGGCCGCAGCAGTTCGAGCAGTTGCAGACGATTTTCGCTGGGTGTGAGCAGTTGGTTGAGTTCGCTCAAGCCTTGATAGAGCTGGCGAGCGGTTTCGCCGAGGTTGGCTTTGGGTAGGTTGGCGATCCAGCGCTTCAGGTCGCGCGGGGTGGCTTCGCAGAATGACAGGCGCAACTGCGTCGGGATCGGAGCGCGTAACAATAGGTGTGGACTGTTCTCATTCATGCCAAAACCATAGCAGGAATCGTCACCTGTAGGAGCTTCCGCAGGCTGCGATCTTTTGATCTTGTTTTTAAAAGTTCAAGATCAAAAGATCGCAGCCTGCGGCAGCTCCTACAGGGGGGCTACGGGGAATCAGGCTTTTGGCAGGCCCAGACCCTGGCCCATCTGGACTGGGGAACCGGCCGCCAGTTCTTCAGCCCACTTCACTTGATCCGGCCCAAACAACACGACAGCGGTCGAACCCAGCTTGAAGCGACCCAGTTCCGCGCCTTTCTCCAGATGGATCGGCGCGCGGGCGGCTTCGTCGTAACGGAAGGTTTTCAGTTCGCGTTTAGGCGGCGTGACCAGCCCGGCCCACACGGTTTCGATCGAGGCCACGATCATCGCGCCGACCAATACCACGGCCATCGGGCCGCGCTCGGTGTCGAAAATGCACGCTACACGCTCGTTGCGGGCGAACAGCTCCGGAACGTTTTCCGCGGTGGTCTGGTTGACCGAAAAGATCCGGCCCGGGATGTAGACCATCTCGCGCAGGGTGCCGGCCAGTGGCATGTGCACGCGGTGGTAATCCTTCGGCGACAGATAAATGGTCGCGAAGTCACCGCCCATGAACGGCGCTGCATTGGCCGCGTCGCCGCCCAGCAGTTCCAGCACGCTGAAGCTGTGGCCTTTGGCCTGGAACACGCGACCGTGTTCGATCGGGCCGAGTTGGCTCACGGCACCATCCGCCGGGCTGAGAATCGCGCCCGGCGTTTGGTCCAGCGGGCGAGCGCCGTCTTTCAACGCACGGGTAAAGAATGCGTTGAAGTGCTCGTAGGCGGTCAGGTCTTCGACCAGTGCTTGCGACATGTCCACCTGATAGCGCTTGGCGAACCAGGCCGTAAAGGCATTCTTGAACCAACGCACGCGGCATTCGGCGATGCAGCCGGCCAGTCGCGAGAGCAAGTGGTGAGGCAGCAGGTATTGGCTGAGGATAAACAAACGCTTATTCATTAACTGTCCTTAAAAACCTTAAATCTCTACGGGGGTGTCGGGGTGATTGCCCCATTCGCCCCACGAGCCGGCGTAGCCTTTGACTCGCGGATAACCGAGAGACTTGGCCACTAGATAGGTGAAGCCAGAGCGATGGTGAGTCTGGCAGTGGGTAATCACTTCTTTGTCCTTGCTGATCCCGAGTTGTTCGAGGATCTGCGGCATGTCCGTGCGGATGCGCAAATTGCGCGCCTGATCCATGCCGGCGGTCCATTCGAAATTGACCGCGCCCGGAATGTGGCCGGCCTTGGCTGCCAGGACTTTCTCACCGGAGTATTCCAGGGGACCGCGTGCGTCCCAGATTGCCAGGTCGGCAGCACCGAGACGGCTTTGCAAGTACTCACGGGTGGCGGTGGGTCCGTCGTGCAAGGTCAAGGCGACCGGACCGCCGACCGGAGCAGGGATCTGGATCGACATGGGCAAGCCTTCTGCCAGCCACGCCTTCAGGCCGCCGTCGATGTAGTGGTAGTTTTTATGGCCGATCACGTCCAGCAGCCAGATAAAGCGCCCGGCCCAACCGCCGCCTTCGTCGTCATAGACCACGTAGATCGCTTGCGGGTTATGCCCCAGTTCGCCGAATAATGCTTCGAGTGCAGCGTGCGCAGGCATCAGGCCCGGCGCAGGTGGCTGCCCGAGTTGCGTGCGCTTCGGATCGACAAAATGCGCACCGGGGATATGCCCTTCGGTATAACGGGCGCTGCTGGTCAGGTCCACCAGAATCAGATCGCGGGCGTCGAGACGGTCGAGCAAGTCGCTCGGCTCGATCACCAGCGCCAAGCCAGAGAAGTCAGACATGTGAGGTCTCCAGAGCACAAAGGGGAGGATTGTAACGCAGCCTCATTGGCCGCGCTGGCTAAAGCTGTGAAGGGCCTTTTCAATGCACTGCGCGGTTTTGCCGAAGGCTTGCACCGTGATTTCAGAGAACGGCCCGCCGCCCTGGTCCGCCACGACGATCATGATTACGCGGCCATTGTTGACCAGTGAGCGC
The DNA here is from genome assembly GCF_059716195.1 of Pseudomonas sp. LBUM1644. Classification (NCBI taxonomy): domain Bacteria; kingdom Pseudomonadati; phylum Pseudomonadota; class Gammaproteobacteria; order Pseudomonadales; family Pseudomonadaceae; genus Pseudomonas; species Pseudomonas sp. LBUM1644. The sequence continues at coordinate 533,697 of NZ_CP166812.1, forward strand.
AGCAACACGTGTTCGCCGCTGAACTGTGAGCGCAGGCTGGCGGGCAACAGGGCTGAAAACTGCGCAGTGTTCGCCGGCGTCAGGCGCACCTGGGCCTGTTGCGCGAGCAGGCGTTGCAAGACGGCGCTTTGACTGACCAGGAAATTCAGACCCGCCACTTCTTTGGGCAACCCGTAGGTTTGATGTGCTCGCAGATTGGCGTGAGTGCGGTCGGCCATCAGGATCATGACTCGGCGCATACCACAGGCGACCAGCGCGTCCCGGGCCGAAAGGGTCAAGTGCATGGCGTTGGTGAAGCGGCTTGGCTCGACCAGCAGCTCTGCACATTGCTTGCGCCACTTCGCCAGGTCTTCGGCGGTCGGTGCCGGGGCCGGCAGCAAACTGGCGTGGACGCGGTTCATGCCCCACGGCCAGATCAATGATTCAGCCGGGTGCCAGAGGTCCGGCATGCCGTGGTGACGGGCGCTGTTCGCCGCTTGTTGATGCAGCTGCTGTTGCACGTCGTCCATCGGCATCTGCAGGTAAAGGCTGGTCAGGTACTGCCAGCGTAGACTGTGCGGGCTGTCCCAGGCCTGGTGCGCCGACAGCGCCAGGCCATTGGCCAACAGCACCGTGTTGGCCGGTTGATTGAGCCAGCGGCGCAGGGTCGGATCGTCATCGAGGCGGTTTTGCTGGCGCAGCGGATGATCGCTGTCGCGTGCGATACGCAGGACTTTCACCAGCTCACGTTGTTCGGTGAGCAACAGCCGATAACCCTGCTGCACCCAGATCGGCAGGCGCCAGATGTCCACCAGCGCCTGGCAGATGTCCAGCAGGCGCACGCCAAACAATTGCTTTTCGACTGCGCGCGCCGATTCGCCTTTATGCATGACCCGCAGCTCCCACTCTTCAAGCAGCTGTGGATGCGTCAGCGCCATGGGCCACAGCGGCGAGAGAAACAACAGGCTGCCCCAATGGATGTCCTGCCACAGCCGCGCGAGGCGACTGGAGAAAAAACCGTTGGCTTGTTGGGTCGCGTGCTGGCTGATCAACTGAAGCTGGCGCAAGGCGAGGGGAATTTGCGCTGCGGGTTCGGCGGGCAACCGGGCGAGCAGTTCTTCGGTGCGTTTCAGCCCCAGCCGATTGATCGCCACTTCAAGGTTCTCGGCAGGCTCGGTCATGCTGCCATGGGTGTGGCGGTTGGCTTCGCGAATCACGCTCAAGGCCAGGGCCGGGCTGTCCTGCAGCAGTTCGGCGATGTCGCGCAGTGAGCTGCGGTTATCGGCAATCGCCTTGCAGACACGGTCGTGACTGTCTTGCGGAACGGGCAGGCGCACGCCATCCAGAAGCTTGACCCAGCCTTCAAGTGTGGTCGGTTTTTGCGGTGGAATATTCGATTCGTTAGCCATGGCTGGACAGGATCATCAAAGGCTGTAAACACGCCCGGCGCGGGCTAGATTGGCTTTTCGCCTGAACTGGCTATAGTCTGGCGCAGTTTTGCCGATAAGGAGAAGAAGAGATTTTTCAACTTCCGAATATGACCTTGAACCCGACTCAGTAAGTGCTCCCTACCTATGGCTAAAATTATCGGCATCATCGTCGTATTCGCGAGCGTGCTCGGCGGATACGTGCTCTCCCACGGCAAGATTGCCGCCCTGATTCAACCTTTCGAGGTGATGATTATCGGCGGTGCGGCCCTTGGCGCATTCCTTCAGGCCAACCCCGGCCATATGGTGAAGCACGTTCTCAAGAAAGCCTTGGGAATGTTCAGCTCGCGTTTCAATCACACTTTCTACCTGGAAGTGCTGGGCCTGATTTACGAGATCCTCAACAAGAGCCGCCGCGAAGGCATGATGGCGATCGAAGGCGACATCGAAGATGCAGCCGCGAGCCCGATTTTCGCCAAGTACCCGGCGGTCCTGAAAGATGAACGCATGACGGCGTACATCTGCGATTACCTGCGCATCATGTCTTCCGGCAATATGGCGCCCCATGAACTCGAAGGCCTGTTCGACATGGAACTGGCGAGCCTCAAGGAAGACCTGGATCACCCTTCCCACGCGGTGAACGGCATCGCCGACGCCATGCCTGGCTTCGGTATCGTCGCGGCGGTATTGGGCATCGTGGTGACCATGGCCTCCCTTGGTGACAGCGACCAGAAAATGATTGGTGTGCACGTCGGTGCGGCACTGGTCGGTACCTTCTTCGGTATTCTTGCCGCCTACGGTTTCTTTGGCCCCTTGGCGCACGCCCTGGCCCACGACGCCAAGGAAGAATTGAACACCTACGAAGCCATCAAGGCCTCGCTGGTCGCTTCGGCCTCCGGCATGCCGCCCTCGCTGGCGGTGGAATTCGGCCGCAAGGTTCTGTACCCGGCGCACCGTCCTAGCTTCGCTGAGCTGGAACAAGCGGTTCGCGGTCGCTAAGTCATGGAAAATAACCAGCCGATAATCATCAAGCGCGTCAAGAAGTACGCGGCCGGACACCACGGGGGCTCCTGGAAAATCGCCTTCGCGGATTTCGCGACGGCGATGATGGCGTTCTTCCTGGTGCTGTGGCTGCTGTCCACCGCCACGCCGGAACAGAAGATCGCCATCGCCGGTTACTTCAAAGACCCGGTCGGTTTTTCCGAAAGCGGCACGCCGTACATCATTGATTTGGGCGGCACACCGACCCTGGCGCCGGAGAACACCCTCAATCCCGAGGTCAAATCCCAGCCCCAGCCAGACAGAGTGACAGTCGACACCGAGCAGGTCGAAGGCATGGCTGAACAGGTCGAGAAGGAACGCCTGGAACTGTTGCTGCAAGAACTGCAGAACAAGGTTGATGAAAACCCGCAGTTGCAGAAATTCAAGGACCAGATCCTGTTCGAGATCACACCGAACGGCTTGCGCATCCAGATCATGGACGCGGAAAACCGGCCGATGTTCGACTCCGGTAGCGCGCGTCTGAAACCGTATTTCGAAGACATCCTGCTGGCCATGGCCGACACCATCAAAGCGGTGCCGAACAAGATCAGCATCAGTGGCCACACCGACGCCAAACCGTATAGCGGCACCGGCGACTACGGTAACTGGGAGCTGTCGGCCAACCGTGCCAACGCCGCTCGCCGTGCGCTGGTGGCAGGTAGTTATCCGGATTCGCAGGTTGCACGCGTCGTCGGTTATGCCTCGTCAGCGCTGTTTGATCGCAAGAACCCGTTCAACCCGGTCAACCGCCGTATCGATATCGTCGTGCTGACCAAGAAGGCCCAGCAAGCCATCGAAGGTGCGCAAGGTGCCGAACCGGCACCGGCTGCAACGCCGGGGCACGGCGCTCCGGGCGAAGTGCCGGCCACCCAGGCTGATCCGAATGCGTTGCCACCGGCGCAGCAACCGGTGCCGGCGCATGAGCTGCGCGAACGCTTGAACCTGTTCGAGGATGCCGCGCCAAAACCGGGCGAGCCGCCGAAGCAGTGACCCACAAAAAAGCCGACAGCGATGTCGGCTTTTTTGTGTCTGTTTGGTTTCAACGTTAAGGCAAGATCAAAAGATCGCAGCCTACGGCAGCTCCTACATGGAATCGCGTACACCCTGTAGGAGCTGCCGAAGGCTGCGATCTTTTGACCTTGAGGCTGTCAGAACCCCCGTCGAATACGGGTCTTGAGCTTGTCGTGGAACAGATCGGCATCGCGCTTATACACACTGCGAATCGCCTCACTGAACGACTCCAGCCCCATCGAACGACTGGACAGGGTTTCTTCCCGGTAAGCATCGATAAAGAAATTGATGTCGGCCTCGCCACTCAGTTTCGGCCATTTATCGAGGTACAGCGGCAGCGCGCTGGGGCCGATTTTGTACGAGCAAATCCTGCGATTGCTGATGGTCGCTTCACCGATTTCGAACGGCACCCACCACGACTGCGCAGTCTCCTGCGAGATCACCGCCAGCAAGTGCGTGCAGTCGGTGATGTTGCGCGTGATGACCGCCGTGATGTCGTCGGTTTGCTGGGATTCGGTGTCCAGCACATCCAGGTAGGTCTTGATGTTGGCGCGCACCAGGCGATCGTTGATGATCATTGCCTGCGCGCGATCGGTATGGCGGTAGCTGATAAACACTGGCATCAGAAATGTCCCTTGATCGCGAGTTCGCGGTAGTAGGCGCCGAGCGCGGTGAGGCGGCAGCCAGTGGAGTTGAGGGCGGCGTAGTACATGTGTTCGGCATCCACCGGTTCGATGAGGCTGTGGCGGTTGCACTTTTGCAGTTGCTTGAAGACGTCGCCGTTGTCGGGGTCGAACGTGGCTTCGGTGGGCTCGTAGCTGGGATCAAGGGCAAAGACCGACTGGGCTTCGGGAAACCACTCGGGCAGTCGCCGCAGGATCTCTTCGGGAATGAGCGGTGGTACTTCGCGCAAGGCGATGAATTGCGAGACGTTGGTCTTGAACACCGGTCGTTGTTCCCAGGCGCCCAGTGCATTGTCGACAAACGAGTACAGGCTGCCGGGGGTGATCTCGCCCAGGACATTGGCTGCGCCGCCGTGCAAGGCTTGCAGCAACAGCCCGGTGAATACGCCATGACCGGATTGCTCCAGGGCGGATTGAGTTTTCTTGCAGGCAGTCAGGATGGTCATGCCTTCGCCGATCACGCTGGTGCCACCCCTGAGGCCACGCAATTCCCCGGCCGCGCCGGCTTCGCAACAATCGAGAATGATGACTTTGTTCTTGATCTTGTCGGCCGCGTTCGCCCACTCAAGGATGTCGCTGATGCGTATGCCATCGTTGCTGCAGCGATAGTCCTGCGGGATCAGCATGCCTTCATCGATGCTCGCTTCGAAATGACCGTGCCCGGCGAAGTACAGCAGCGCTACATTGCAATCGCCGGAGAACAACTCCTTGATGTTCAGTTCCAGCATCTGGCGCGTCAGGTTTTCCTCCGCGGACGTCAGCACCAGATTCTTGAAGTTGGGCTTGCCCGTTGCGTGTCGCTCCAGAATCGACGCCATGGCGATGGCGTCGTTGTTGCAACCGCTGAGCGGGGTGATATGCGCGTAATTGTTTATGCCGATAAATAATCCCTTGCGCATGGTTACACCGCCGTCTGCGCGCGAATCGCGCTGACGATGCTGTTGGTGTTCCACGCACATTCGGCGTGTGCCGCATCGCGGACGACCGTGGATATCCGTTCGGCACCAAACGGCTTGATCGCGATGATCACCTTGCCCATGCGCTTGGCGATCTCGATTTCCTTGTTGATCCATTTGCTGTACGTGGAATACATGCCGGCCATGATCAGCACCGCGGAGCACGGGCGGATTTTGTTTTCGATGGCCTCTTCCAGTTGCTTGTCGGTCAGGGCGCCGACGATTGGGTTATGTGGTGGGACGGAAAAGTTTTTGAAGGTGAACGTCGGATGCGCGGTGAGCAGCTTCACCAATTTGTCGTGGGCATCGGAATAATTCCACGAATGACTGATGAACAGATGAAAGGTTTGCATGGTTGTCCCTCGGTATCGCCAAAGTGCGAGAGGGCTGGAATGTAGAGGGTTGGATGGCTGTAACAAGGCTACGGCGGTTAAAGAGACATGTCCTACGAGCGGGCGTGCGCAGGCCTGACAGAAATGTCTGACGTTTAACGGATGGGGAGTTTTGTAGAACTGAAGCAGTGCGCCACTGCCCCGACTATGTCAGGGCGGTGGGCGCATCTGTTTAGTAGCTGGTTTCTGGCAGGCTGGCGATGATCGAGCGGTAGCTGTTCATCCGTTGCTGCTGCACACGACCATCTTCCAGCGCCTTGAGCAGGGCGCAACCGGGTTCGCGGTCGTGCTTGCAGTCGCGGAAGCGGCAGGTGCCGATCAGGTCGTTGAACTCGATGAAGCCGGCCTCGACGTCGGCACGGCTGACGTGACCCAGGCCGAATTCGCGGATGCCCGGGGAGTCAATCAGCTCACCGCCACCGGGGAAGTGGAACAACCGCGCGGTGGTGGTGGTGTGAGTGCCCTGGCCGGACAGCTCGGACAGCGGGCCGACACGGGTCTCGACTTCCGGCAACAGGCTGTTGACCAACGAGGACTTGCCGACGCCGGACTGGCCGACGAATACGCTGATGCGCCCGTCCAGCTGCTGTTGCAGTTGCTCCATGCCATTGCCGTGGTGCGCCGAGACTTCCAGCACCGGGTAGCCCAGCGTGCGGTACACCGCCAGCAAGGCGTTCAACGCCGGAGCGTTCTGCTCATCGATCAGGTCGAACTTGTTGAGCAGCAGCAGTGGACGAATCCCTGCGTGCTCGGCGGCGACCAGATAACGGTCAATCAGGTTCGCGTGGGGCTCGGGCAACGGCGCGAAGACAATCACAATCATGTCGACGTTGGCCGCTACCGGCTTGAGCTGGCCACGGCTGTCCGGGCGGCAGAGTTCGGTTTTACGCGGCAGTTGCGCCACGATCACCCCGATGCCCTGGTTGCCGGCACGCCAGACTACCTGATCGCCGGTTACCAGCGCCGGCAGGTTGGCACGCAAGTGACAGCGAAACACCTGGCCAGCCAAATCGCCATCGAGGGCTTCGACTTCGACTTGCACGCCGAAGTGCGCGATCACCAGGCCGGTCTGCTCCGGACCGAGGTCGCCACCTTCGAGTGCCTCGACGGCCGAGGACTCGCGTTTGGCGGCGCGCGCAGCGCGTTCGCCCTGAATCTTTTCGATGCGCCAGTTTTGACGACGATTGAGTTGGCGTTTGGCCATGGGTGTTCCGTATCAAGAATGCAGCGATTAGGTAAAACGGCCGCGAGTTTAGCACGCCCAGCTACTTCCCTAGGCTAAACTGCGCACCATTGCCTAGGAGCCGACACAATGCAAAACCCGCAGAATCTGATCTGGATCGACCTGGAAATGACCGGGCTGAACCCTGATACCGACGTCATCATCGAGATGGCGACCATCGTCACCGACAGTGACTTGAACACCTTGGCCGAAGGTCCGGTCATCGCCATCCACCACAGCGACGAGATCCTCGCCGGCATGGACGAGTGGAACACCCGCCAGCATGGCGGTTCGGGCCTGACCCAACGGGTTCGCGACAGCCGCATCAGCATGGCCGAAGCCGAAGCCCAGACCATCGCCTTCCTGGAACAATGGGTGCCCAAAGGCAAGTCGCCGATCTGCGGCAACAGCATTTGCCAGGACCGCCGCTTCCTTTATACCCACATGAAGTCCCTGGAAAGCTTCTTCCACTACCGCAACCTCGACGTATCGACCCTTAAAGAGTTGGCTGCGCGCTGGGCACCGGACGTGCGCGACAGCTTCAAGAAGGGCAGCACCCACCTGGCCCTGGACGACATCCGCGAATCCATCGCCGAGCTGCAACACTACCGCAAGCATTTCATCAAGTTCTGATTGCACACCTTGGTCCCTGTGTAGAAGCTGCCGCAGGCTGCGATCTTTTGATCTTAAAAATCAAGATCAAAAGATCGCAGCCTGCGGCGGCTCCTACAGGGGATTTCGTCGCGCACGCCCTCTTTTGGTGCCGACCTTAAATGGCTAGACTGCGCGCCTTCCTGCAAGGACCGCCACCATGTTGCTGATGCTTTACCTGATCGCCATCACCGCCGAAGCCATGACTGGTGCGCTGTCTGCCGGTCGTCGCGGCATGGACTGGTTTGGCGTGGTGCTGATTGCCTGCGTTACGGCGCTCGGTGGCGGTTCGGTACGTGACGTGCTGCTCGGTCATTACCCGCTGACTTGGGTCAAACACCCTGAATACCTGGTATTGACCTCCGTCGCGGCGATGTTCACGGTCTTTACCGCCCGCTGGATGCGCCACTTGCGCTCGCTGTTTCTGGTGCTCGACGCCGTGGGGCTGGTGGCGTTCACCCTGATCGGCTGCATGACCGCCCTGGAAATGGGCCACGGCATGCTGGTGGCCTCGGTCAGCGGTGTGATCACCGGGGTTTTCGGCGGTATCCTGCGCGACATTTTCTGCAACGACATTCCGCTGATCTTCCGCCGCGAGCTCTACGCCAGCGTTTCGTTCGCCGCGGCGTGGTGCTACATGCTCTGCATCTACCTGCAATTACCCGGCGAACAGGCGATTTTGATCACGCTGTTCGGCGGCTTCCTGCTGCGATTGCTGGCGATTCGTTTCCACTGGGAAATGCCGAAGTTCGTCTACAACGACGAAGCCTGACCCGGTCCTTGTAGGAGCTGCCGAGTGAAACGAGGCTGCGATCTTTTGATCTTGAATTTTTAAGATCAAAAGATCGCAGCCTTCGGCAGCTCCTACAGGAGTCCGTGTTGTTTCAGGGCCCACTCGACGTGTTCGCGGACCAATTCAGACGGGTAATCGCGGCGCGCCTTTAGCGCTTCGAGCACCGGAATGCTCGACGGCGCATTGCCCAGGCCAACTGCCAGGTTGCGCAGCCAGCGCTCGTAGCCTGCCCGTCGTAACGGCGAACCTTCGGTGCTACTGAGGAATTTGTCCTCGTCCCACATGAACAGTTCGGCCAGTTCGGCGTTGTCGAGGTTATGCCGAGGCTTGAAATCGCTTTCGCCGGACGGCCGGGCGAAGCGGTTCCACGGGCAGACGATCTGGCAGTCATCGCAACCGAACACCCGATTGCCGATCAGCGGCCGCAATTCCTCGGGGATCGCGCTTTTCAGTTCGATGGTCAGGTAAGAAATGCAGCGCCGGGCGTCCAGCACGTAAGGGCCAACGAAGGCATTGGTCGGGCAGATATCAAGGCACGCGGTGCAGCGGCCGCAATGTTCGGTGCTGTGTGGCGGGTCGACGGGAAGTGGCAGATCGACAAACAGTTCGCTGAGAAAGAAGTAACTGCCGGCCTTGCGATTCAAGACCAGGGTGTTTTTGCCGATCCAGCCTAGCCCCGCCTTTTCGGCGATGGCTTTTTCCAGCACGGGGGCGCTGTCGACGAAGGCGCGGAAGCCGAACGGGCCGATCTCTGCTTGAATTTTATCGGCCAGTTGCTGCACGCGTTTACGGATCAACTTGTGGTAATCGCGGCCCAAGGCGTAACGCGAGACGTAGGCTTTTTCTGGTTGAGCCAGTAATTGGGCCATTTGGGTATCGCCGGGCAGGTAGTCCATGCGTAACGAAACCACGCGCAAGGTGCCGGGAACGAGCTCTTCCGGATGCGAGCGTTTGCTGCCATGGGCGCCCATGTAGTCCATTTCACCGTGGTAGCCGGCTTCGAGCCAGCGCTGCAGGTGCTGCTCATGCTCGGCGAGGTCCAGGCCGCTGATGCCGACTTGCTGGAAGCCCAGCTCACGGCCCCAGTCCTTGATGGATTGGGCGAGGGCGGGGAGGTTTGTGGTAATAGCGGGCATGAGGCGAGAGAAACCGGAGCTGAGGTGCGTATAATTCTGCCAGACATCGGAGCCCGAAGACGCATGCCGCAGACTAAAGATGATTTACCCGACGCGCTGTACAGCGCCGCGCAAGTGCGAGCCCTCGATGCGAGCCTGATCGCGGCCGGCACACCGGGCTTCGAACTGATGCAGCGCGCAGCGCGGGCGACCTGGCGGGCGTTGGTTCGCCAGTGGCCGGCGGCCAGTGAATTGAGTGTGCTGGCCGGTCAAGGCAACAATGCCGGGGACGGTTATCTGGTGGCGGTGCTGGCACAGCGGGCTGGTTGGTCGGTTCGGGTGCTGACGGTCGGTGATCCCCAGCGTCTACAGGGCGATGCCGCGTCGGCGCAGGCCGAGGCCGTGTCCGAAAAAGTGTCGATCGAACCCTGGAGTGCCACCGTTCAATTGCGTGGCATCGTGCTGGACGCGCTGCTCGGCACCGGTTTGACGGGAGAGGTGCGGGAGCCCTGCGCCAGTGCAATCGCGGCGATCAATGCCTGCGACCTACCGGTGGCGGCGGTGGATATCCCTTCCGGGCTGTGCGCCGATACCGGTCGGATCCTCGGCGTTGCGGTGCGTGCCGACCTGACCGTCACTTTCATCGGCTTGAAGCTTGGGCTGTTCACCGGCGATGCCGCGAACGTGGTCGGTGAGCTGGTTTTCAACGATCTGCACGCTGATCCGCAATTGCTTGACGCTGCGGCCAGCAGTGCTCGCCGTCTGTCGGCCGGCAATCTTCCGCGTCTTGCTTCCCGCGCGCCTGCTTCACACAAAGGCGCGTTCGGTCATGTGCTGCTGATTGGCGGTGATCGCGGCTTTGGCGGCGCGATTCTGCTGAGCGCGCAAAGTGCGTTGCGCAGCGGTGCCGGCATGGTGTCGGTGGCCACTCGTAGCGAACATGTTGCTGCTGCACTGGCCAGAATTCCCGAGGCGATGGTACTGGGCACTTCGTCGGCCAATCAGTTGATGGGACTGCTTCAAAAGGTTTCCGTGCTGGTGATCGGTCCAGGCCTGGGTCAGGCTTCCTGGGGCCGCAGCCTGTTGTCGGCGGCCGCCAACGCGGCGCTTGCGCAAGTCTGGGACGCTGATGCGCTGAATATGCTGGCAGAAGAACAGGTGAGCTTGCCCAAGGGCTGCGTGATCACGCCGCATCCCGGCGAAGCGGCGCGGTTGCTCGGGATGAGTACCGCCGATGTTCAGGCCGATCGTCCTGCGGCTGCTCGCGCATTGAGCAAAAAATATACAGCGATAGTGATCTTGAAAGGCGCCGGCAGCCTGATCGCCAGTCCTGACGGGCGCTTGGCGTTGTGTCATCAAGGCCATCCGGCGATGGCCACCGCTGGGTTGGGCGATGTACTGGCCGGTCTGGTCGGCGCTTTGCTGGCCCAGGGCATGGAAGCGTTCGACGCGGCCTGCCTGGCCGTCTGGCTGCATGCCAATGCGGGCGCGCAACAAGGTAAATCGGGCCGTGGGCTGGCGGCCAGTGATCTGATTCCAGCCATTCGTCAGTTGTTGGAGGAGCAAGCACCGTGTCTGAAGTAACCCTGTACCTGGCTGATGAAGAGGCGATGACGGCATTTGGCGCACGCATCGCACAAACCACCGAAGGGCATGGTCTGATTTTTCTCGAGGGGGATCTCGGGGCGGGTAAAACCACGCTATCGCGGGGCATCATCCGTGGCCTGGGGCATGTGGGCGCGGTAAAAAGCCCGACCTTTACCCTGGTTGAACCTTATGAAATCGGTGACGTGCGCGCCTTCCATTTTGACCTTTATCGGCTGGTCGACCCTGAGGAGCTTGAGTACCTCGGCATCCGCGACTACTTCGAAGACGATGCGTTGTGCCTGATCGAGTGGCCCGGCAAGGGTGCAGGCTTTTTGCCAAAGCCCGACCTGACCATTACCATTAGCCCGCAAGACAGCGGGCGTTCGCTGAAAATTTTGCCCCAGGGTTCGCGTGGCGAGTCGTGGTGTGCCGCTTTGGCATTGGAATCCAAATAAATGATGGGGTTAGGTATGCGCTTTCGCGCGTTGGTTGCTGCCGTAGGGGTATTGTTTCTGGCGGTGACCGTCGACGCTGTGGCCGAGACAAAGGTCAACAGCGTTCGCCTGTGGCGGGCGCCGGACAACACGCGGCTGGTGTTTGACCTGACCGGGCCTGTCCAGCACAGCGTCTTCACCCTCACCTCCCCGGACCGGCTGGTTATCGACATCAATGGCGCGACCCTCGGTGCGCCACTGAACGTCAACAGCTCGAACACTCCGATCACCGCCATGCGCTCGGCCCAACGCACGCCGACCGATTTGCGGGTGGTCATCGACCTGAAAAAAGCCGTCACGCCTAAAAGTTTCACGCTGGCACCAAACGCCCAGTACGGCAATCGCTTGGTGGTCGACTTGTTCGACAATCCCGCCGATGCCGCGCCCATCCCGACGCCAACCAACGTTGCCACGGTGGCCCCGGTGCCGGTCACCCCGGTCGAGCCAGCCGTCAAGCTGCCGCCTGCGCCGGCCGGTAAACGCGACATCGTTGTGGTGATCGATGCCGGTCACGGTGGCGAAGACCCGGGCGCTTCTGGTTCTCGCGGCCAGCATGAAAAAGACGTGGTATTAGCCATCGCCCGCGAACTGCAGCGCCAGGTCAGCGGCATGAAAGGCTTCCGCGCCGAACTGACCCGCACCGGCGATTACTTCATCCCGCTGCGCGGTCGTACTGAAATTGCCCGCAAGAAGGGCGCCGACCTGTTCGTCTCGATCCACGCCGACGCTGCGCCTTCGGCCGCCGCTTTCGGTGCCTCGGTGTTCGCGTTGTCTGACCGTGGTGCTACCTCGGAGACAGCCCGTTGGCTGGCCGACAGCGAAAACCGTTCTGACTTGATCGGCGGTGCTGGCAGCGTCAGCCTCGATGACAAGGACCGCATGCTGGCCGGCGTGTTGCTCGACCTGTCGATGACCGCTTCGCTGACCTCCAGCCTGGACGTTGGCCAAAAGGTCTTGAGCAACATCAGCCGCGTCACGCCGTTGCACAAACAACGGGTGGAGCAGGCCGGGTTCATGGTGCTGAAGTCGCCCGACATTCCGTCGATCCTGGTGGAAACCGGCTTTATCTCCAATGCCAATGAAGCCTCCAAGTTGTCCGGGGCGAGCCACCAGCAGGCGCTCGCGCGTTCCATCAGCGCTGGCGTCCGTCAGTTCTTCCAACAGAACCCGCCACCGGGCACTTACATCGCCTGGCTGCGTGATTCCGGCAAGATTGCCCAAGGCCCGCGTGACCACCGCGTCAGCCCGGGCGAGACCCTGGCAATGATTGCCGTGCGTTATCAGGTGTCCCCGGCCACCTTGCGCAGCGCCAACAACCTGAAAAGCGATGAGTTGAAAATCGGTCAGACCCTGACCATTCCCGGCACTGAGCTGGCGGCCAAAGAATGAACCAGGTACTGACCAACACGGCGCGTATCGAACTGCTCAGCCCGCGACTGGCGAACCAGATTGCCGCCGGTGAAGTGGTCGAGCGCCCGGCATCAGTGATCAAGGAGTTGCTGGAAAACAGTCTTGACTCCGGTGCCAGGCGCATCGATGTCGACGTCGAGCAGGGTGGCGTCAAGTTGCTGCGTGTTCGCGACGATGGCAGCGGCATTTCTGCCGATGACTTGCCGCTGGCCCTGGCGCGTCACGCCACCAGCAAGATTCGTAACCTGGAAGACCTCGAGCAGGTCATGAGCCTGGGGTTTCGCGGTGAAGCGCTGGCGTCGATCAGCTCCGTGGCGCGCCTGACCCTGACGTCTCGCACCCGTGATGCCGATCAGGCCTGGCAGGTCGAGACCGAAGGCCGGGACATGGCGCCGCGGGTGCAACCGGCGGCTCACCCGGTGGGTACCTCGGTGGAAGTGCGCGACTTGTTCTTCAACACCCCGGCGCGGCGCAAATTCCTCAAAACCGAAAAAACCGAATTCGATCATCTGCAAGAAGTGATCAAGCGCCTGGCATTGGCGCGTTTCGACGTGGCGTTCCATCTGCGCCACAACGGCAAGACCATCCTCAGCCTGCACGAAGCCCATGACGACGCGGCGCGCGCCCGGCGTGTGGCGGCGATCTGCGGTTCGGGCTTTCTAGAGCAGGCGCTACCGATCGAAATCGAGCGCAATGGCCTGCATTTGTGGGGTTGGGTCGGTCTGCCGACGTTCAATCGCAGCCAGGCGGACTTACAATATTTCTTTGTGAACGGGCGCGCGGTACGCGACAAACTGGTGGCCCACGCGGTTCGCCAGGCTTATCGCGACGTGCTGTTCAACGGTCGGCACCCGACGTTCGTGCTGTTTTTTGAAGTCGATCCAGCCGGGGTCGACGTCAACGTGCACCCGACCAAGCACGAAGTACGCTTTCGTGACGGCCGCATGGTTCACGATTTCCTCTACGGCACTTTGCACCGCGCCTTGGGCGATGTGCGGCCGGAAGACCATTTGGCTGCGCCTGTGGCAACTGCCATTGTTCGGCCGAGCGGAATCGATGCCGGCGAGTTCGGCCCCCAGGGTGAGATGCGCCTGGCGGCCAATGCGTTGCTGGAACAGCCTCAGGCGCAATCGTCGTTTAATACGACAGCGGGCTCGGGCTCGGGCGCCGGTTATCAGTATCAATACACGCCGCGACCTCAGTCAGGCGTGCCCGCAGCTGAAGCCCAGGCCGCCTATCGCGAGTTTTTCGCGCCGTTGCCCGAAGCCAATGCGGTAGCACTGCCAGCCGGACAGGATGATATTCCGCCGCTGGGGTATGCATTGGCGCAGCTCAAGGGTATCTACATTCTGTCGGAAAACGCCCAGGGTCTGGTGCTGGTGGACATGCACGCCGCTCACGAGCGGATCATGTACGAGCGCCTGAAGATCGCCATGGCCAGCGAAGGCCTTAGCGGCCAACCGCTGCTGGTGCCGGAATCCCTGGCGGTCAGCCAGCGTGAAGCCGATTGCGCCGAGGAACACGTCGCCTGGTTCCAGCGCCTGGGCTTTGAATTGCAGCGCCTGGGGCCGGAAACCCTGGCCATCCGGCAGATTCCGGCACTGCTCAAGCAGGCCGAAGCCAATCGTCTGGTGGGTGACGTGCTGGCGGACCTGATGGAATACGGCACCAGTGACCGGATTCAGGCGCACCTGAACGAACTGCTCGGCACGATGGCCTGTCACGGCGCGATTCGTGCGAATCGACGCCTGGCCCTGCCGGAAATGAACGGTCTGCTGCGGGATATGGAAAACACCGAGCGCAGCGGTCAATGCAACCATGGCCGACCGACCTGGACCCAACTGGGCCTGGACGATCTGGACAAACTGTTCCTGCGCGGTCGTTGATGAGCCAGCTCCCACCTGCGATTTTCCTGATGGGCCCGACCGCAGCGGGCAAGACCGACCTGGCCATCGAGCTGACCAAGGTCCTGCCGTGCGAGCTGATCAGCGTCGATTCGGCCCTGGTCTACCGCGGCATGGACATCGGCACTGCGAAGCCGTCGAAAGAGATCCTTGGCGAATTCCCGCACCGCTTGATCGACATTCTTGACCCGGCAGAGAGCTATTCGGCCGCGGATTTTCGTCGTGATGCGCTGGAAGCAATGGCCGAGATCACGGCGCGGGGAAAAATTCCGCTGTTGGTCGGCGGCACAATGCTCTATTACAAGGCTTTGGTCGAAGGTCTGGCAGACATGCCCGCCGCCGATCCCGACGTCCGCGCGCAGATCGAAGAAGAGGCTGCACGCCTTGGCTGGCAAGCCCTGCATGAGCAACTGGCGGTGATCGACCCGCAATCCGCTGCGCGTATTCATCCGAACGATCCCCAGCGGCTCAGTCGAGCGCTGGAAGTTTATCGCGTCAGCGGTCAGAGCATGACCGCACTTCGGTTGCAACAATCTGCGCAAAGTACTGAAGCAGCCGCTTCGGGACTGCAACAATTGCCCTATACTGTCGCGAACTTGGCCATTGCTCCGGCAAATCGTCAGGTACTGCACGAGCGAATTAAACAAAGATTCACTTTAATGTTGGAACAGGGATTCATTGACGAGGTCGTAGCCCTGCGTAAACGAAGCGACCTGCATTCAGGGTTGCCGTCGATACGTGCGGTAGGTTATCGACAAGTCTGGGATTACCTGGATGGCAAGCTGACGCAAGCCGAGATGCAGGAGCGTGGAATCATTGCCACGCGCCAATTGGCAAAGCGCCAGTTCACCTGGTTGCGCAGTTGGGCTGACTTGCACTGGTTGGACAGTCTCGATTGCGACAATCTGCCGCGCGCCTTGAAATACTTGGGGACCATCTCCATATTGAGCTGAGTCCTTGCAATTGCCGTCTATCCTTGGGGGTGTGACGGCCACAAGCCATCTGTTTACCTATTTTTTTATATTGAATCCTTAAAGGAGTGCGGCACATGTCAAAAGGGCATTCGCTACAAGACCCTTACTTGAATACTTTACGTAAAGAGAAAGTTGGGGTGTCCATCTACCTGGTCAACGGTATCAAGCTGCAAGGCACGATCGAGTCTTTCGACCAGTTCGTTATCCTGCTGAAGAACACCGTCAGCCAGATGGTTTACAAACACGCTATCTCTACAGTGGTGCCGGTTCGTCCAATTCGTCTGCCTAGCGCAACCGAATCCGAAGCAGGTGACGCTGAGCCAGGTAACGCCTGATAGGAGTTTCCTTTGTTCTTTGAGCGCCACGGTGGTGGTGAACGAGTGATCCTCGTTCACTTGGATGGACAGGACCCTGAGGCGCGCGAAGATCCGCAGGAGTTTCAGGAGTTGGCTAATTCGGCCGGCGCCGAGACCGTTGCGTTTTTTAACGTGCCGCGTCATCGGCCAACCGCCAAATTCCTGATTGGCAGCGGCAAGGTCGAGGAGCTGCGCGACCTGGTCCATGCCGAAAAGGCCGATCTGGTCATCTTCAATCACATCCTCACGCCCAGTCAGGAACGTAACCTCGAACGTGTTTTCGAGTGTCGCGTGATCGACCGTACCGGTCTGATTCTCGATATTTTCGCCCAGCGTGCCCGTACCCATGAAGGCAAGCTCCAGGTAGAACTGGCCCAGCTTGACCACATGAGCACCCGGCTGGTTCGTGGCTGGACCCACCTTGAGCGTCAGGGTGGCGGTATCGGTATGCGTGGCCCGGGTGAAACCCAGTTGGAAACCGACCGCCGTTTGCTGCGGGTTCGCCTGCGACAGATCAAGGGCCGGCTGGAAAAAGTGCGCAGTCAGCGCGAGCAGTCGCGCCGCGGCCGTTCGCGTGCGGATATTCCTACCGTGTCCCTGGTGGGGTATACCAACGCCGGCAAATCCACGCTCTTCAATAACGTGACGAAATCCGACGTGTACGCGGCTGACCAGTTGTTCGCCACGCTGGACCCGACCTTGCGCCGTCTGGAGCTCGATGACCTGGGGCCGATTGTCCTGGCTGACACTGTGGGTTTCATACGCCACTTGCCGCACAAACTGGTCGAGGCATTTCGGTCTACGCTCGAAGAGTCAAGCAACTCTGACCTGCTTTTGCACGTGATCGATGCGGCCGAACCGGATCGCATGTTGCAGATCGAGCAGGTGATGGTGGTGCTGGGCGAGATCGGAGCCCAGGACTTGCCGATCCTCGAGGTCTATAACAAACTCGATTTGCTTGAAGGCGTTGAGCCACAAATCCAGCGCGACGAAAACGGCAAGCCCCAGCGGGTCTGGCTGTCGGCGCGTGATGGCAGTGGTCTGGAATTGCTTGAGCAAGCCATTGCCGAGTTACTGGGCGGTGATTTGTTTGTGGGTACCTTGCGCTTGCCGCAACGCTTTGCTCGACTGCGTGCGCAGTTTTTCGAACTTGGTGCGGTACAGAAAGAAGAACACGACGAAGAAGGCATCTGCCTGCTGGCCGTCCGCTTGCCTCGGGTCGAGTTGAATCGACTGGTGAGCCGCGAAGGTCTGCAACCGATGGACTTCATCGAGCAACACACTTTGCAATAAAAGCCTGAGAAAGCGGTTGTGCCGTGGTGACAGGCATTCTGTAGCATTGGTCGGCGCGCCGTGGGTGCGTCTTTGCTTTATCAGATGGAGAGCGCTATGGCTTGGAATGAGCCGGGTGGCAACTCGAATAATCAGGATCCTTGGGGTGGCAAGCGCCGCAATAACGGCGACCGCAAGGGGCCACCGGATCTCGACGAGGCCTTCCGAAAGCTGCAGGAAAGCCTGAACGGGTTGTTCGGTGGTGGTAAGAAACGTGGTGATGACGGCGGTGGTCCGGGCAGGAGTGGCGGCTTTGGCGGCCTGCTCGGCATCGGTCTGGTCGTGCTGGCGGCCGTGTGGCTGTACAGCGCGGTCTATGTAGTGGACGAGCAGGAGCAAGCCGTGGTGCTGCGCTTCGGCAAGTACTACGAAACCGTCGGCCCGGGCCTGAACATCTATTTCCCGCCGATCGATCGCAAGTACCTGGAAAACGTCACGCGTGAGCGTGCGTATACCAAGCAGGGTCAAATGCTCACTGAAGACGAGAAC
This sequence comes from Pseudomonas sp. LBUM1644, assembly GCF_059716195.1. Lineage (NCBI taxonomy): Bacteria > Pseudomonadati > Pseudomonadota > Gammaproteobacteria > Pseudomonadales > Pseudomonadaceae > Pseudomonas > Pseudomonas sp. LBUM1644. Next base: position 551,513 of record NZ_CP166812.1, read on the forward strand.
ATCGTCGAAGTGCCGCTGACCGTGCAGTACAAGATCAGCAACCTGCAGGATTTCGTGCTGAACGTTGATCAGCCGGAAATCAGCCTGCAGCACGCGACCGAAAGTGCCTTGCGCCACGTGGTGGGTTCCACCGCCATGGATCAGGTGCTGACTGAAGGTCGTGAGTTGATGGCCAGCGAGATCAAAGAGCGTCTGCAACGCTTCATGGATACCTATCGCACCGGCATCACCATTACACAGGTCAACGTGCAGAGCGCAGCCGCACCGCGCGAAGTGCAGGAAGCCTTCGATGACGTGATCCGCGCCCGTGAAGACGAGCAGCGTTCGCGTAACCAGGCTGAAACCTATGCCAACGGCGTCGTGCCGGAAGCTCGTGGTCAGGCCCAGCGCATCATCGAAGACGCCAATGGCTACCGTGACGAAACCGTCTCGCGCGCCAAGGGTGAGGCCGATCGCTTCACCAAACTGGTCAGCGAGTACCGCAAGGCACCGGAAGTCACCCGCGAGCGTCTGTACCTGGACACCATGCAGGAAGTCTTCACCAATACCAGCAAGGTTCTCGTGACCGGCAACAAGAATGGCCAGAGCAATCTGCTGTACTTGCCGCTGGACAAGATGGTCGAAAGTGGTCGCAACACCAGCACTCCGGTGACCGGTGCGGCAGCCACCAGCAATGAAGCGAATACGCGTGCGGCAGCTGATCTGCAGCAACAGCAAGCACGTACCAGGGAGAGTCGCTGATGAGCAATAAATCGCTGATCGCCCTAATTGTTGGCGTCGTCGTGGCGATCGCTGCCTGGAACTGCTTCTACATCGTGGCTCAGACCGAGCGCGCGGTATTGCTGCAGTTCGGTCGCGTGGTCCAGGCTGATGTTCAGCCGGGCCTGCATGTGAAAGTGCCTTACGTGAACCAGGTGCGTAAATTCGACGCACGCCTGATGACGCTGGATGCACCGACACAGCGCTTCCTGACGCTGGAAAAGAAAGCTGTCATGGTCGATGCCTACGCCAAGTGGCGCGTGAAAGATGCCGAGCGCTTCTACACCGCGACTTCCGGCCTCAAGCAGATTGCCGACGAGCGTCTTTCCCGTCGCCTGGAATCGGGCCTGCGTGACCAGTTCGGCAAGCGCACCCTGCACGAAGTGGTGTCAGGTGAGCGCGATGCGCTGATGACCGATATCACGGCTTCGCTGAACAAGATGGCGGAAAAAGAGCTGGGCATCGAAGTCGTCGATGTTCGGGTCAAGGCTATCGATCTGCCGAAAGAAGTGAACCGCAGTGTGTTCGAGCGCATGAGCTCCGAGCGTGAGCGTGAAGCTCGCGAGCATCGCGCCAAGGGTAATGAGCTGGCAGAAGGCATCCGTGCCGACGCCGATCGTCAGCGCCGCGTGCTGCTGGCTGAAGCCTATCGTGAATCTGAAGAGGTTCGCGGTGACGGTGATGCCCAAGCCGCTGCTATCTACTCCAAGGCCTACGGCCAGGATCAGGAGTTCTACGGTTTCTACCGTAGCCTGCGTGCCTACCGTGAAAGCTTCGCGAACAAATCCGACGTCATGGTCCTGGACCCAAGCAGCGATTTCTTCCGCTACCTGGAAAAAGCCAAGCCTTGATACGGCGTTGACCTGAATCATCCCCCGCCTGGCGGCTAAAGCCTCTGGCGGGGTGATCCTTTGGGAAAACGTGTGTATGATGCGGCAGCCGGGAAATTCCCGGCTTTTTTGCGTCTGCACGTTTGATTGCTGTTTTATGCAGTCGCCCGAGTCGAATGACTCGACAGATTTTTCGAGGAAAGTGGTTGGCGAAGCCGGTTTCAGGCTTTTCGCCACGTCGTTCTTGCGCGTGGTTTGTGCATCGAACCGATCATTTTCTGCTTCACTCAAGGCTCGCCCACAGGCTTGCCGCCCGGATCATAGGGGAATGGCGTAATGGCAACGGTAGACCGCTGGCTGCTGCCAGATGGCATCGAAGAAGTACTGCCACCAGAAGCGGCGCGCATTGAAGTAGCGCGTCGTCAGGTGTTGGATCTGTTCCAGAGCTGGGGTTACGAGTTTGTCGTGACTCCCCATATCGAGTACCTGGAATCCCTGCTGACCGGTGCGGGCTCGGATCTCGATCTGCGTACCTTCAAGGTCATCGACCCGCAATCGGGTCGGCAGATGGGTTTCCGTGCCGACATCACGCCGCAAGTGGCGCGCATCGATGCGCATACCCTGCGTCGCGAAGGCCCGAGTCGCCTGTGTTATGCCGGTAGCGTGCTGCATGCTCAGCCACGCGCCTTGTCGTCCTCGCGCAGCCCGATTCAATTGGGTGCCGAGTTGTACGGTGATGCCAGCCCGAGCAGCGACGTTGAAGTCATCAGCCTGATGCTGGCCATGCTGCAGCTGGCCGATGTGCCGGACGTGCACATGGACCTCGGTCACGTTGGTATCTACCGTGGCCTGGCTCGCGCAGCGGGTTTGTCGGGTGAAGTCGAGCAACAGTTGTTCGATGCATTGCAACGCAAGGCGATCGACGAGGTTATTACCCTGACCGAAGGCTTGCCTGCCGACTTGTCGGGCATGCTGCGAGCGTTGGTCGACCTGTGTGGCGGCCGTGAAGTGTTGAGCGCTGCCCGCGAGCGTCTGGCGAATGCGCCGGCGCCTGTATTGGCGGCTCTGGATGACTTGCTGGCAATTGCCGAGCGTCTGTCCACGCGTTTCCCGGAATTACCGCTTTACTTCGACCTGGGCGAGTTGCGCGGCTACCACTACCACACGGGTGTGGTGTTCGCGGTGTTCGTGCCGGGTGTTGGTCAGTCCATTGCCCAAGGCGGTCGTTATGACGACATCGGCGCCGATTTCGGTCGTGCCCGTCCGGCAACCGGCTTCTCTACCGATTTGAAAACCCTGGTGACCCTGGGGCGTGCTGAAATCGAGCTACCGTCTGGCGGTATCTGGATGCCTGACAGTACGGATGCGGCACTCTGGCAGCAGGTTTGTCAGTTGCGCAGTGAGGGTCAGCGTGTCGTCCAGGCTTTGCCTGGGCAACCTTTGGCCGCCGCCCGTGAAGCGGACTGCGACCGGCAATTGATTCAGCAGAACGGGCTTTGGCAAGTATCGCCACTGGCTTCTTGAGTTTTCCTGCCGGCTGCCGCCGGCACCAAGTTTGCGCGAATGAGGACAAGTGTTATGGGTAAGAATGTCGTAGTCCTGGGCACCCAATGGGGTGATGAGGGCAAAGGCAAGATCGTTGATCTGCTGACCGAACATGCTGCCGCCGTAGTGCGCTACCAAGGTGGCCACAACGCAGGTCACACTCTGGTGATCGATGGCGAAAAAACCGTCTTGCACCTGATTCCGTCGGGCGTTCTGCGCGAAGGCGTACAGTGCCTGATCGGCAACGGTGTGGTGGTTGCCCCCGATGCTCTGCTGCGGGAAATCATCAAGCTGGAAGAGAAAGGCGTACCGGTGCGTGAGCGCCTGCGTATCAGCCCATCCTGCCCGCTGATCCTGTCCTTCCACGTTGCGCTGGACCAGGCCCGTGAAAAGGCCCGTGGCGAGCTGAAGATCGGTACCACCGGTCGCGGCATCGGCCCGGCCTACGAAGACAAGGTTGCGCGTCGTGGCCTGCGTGTTGGCGACCTGCTCAACATGCCGCGCTTTGAAGACAAGCTGCGTGAGCTGGTGGATTACCACAACTTTATGCTGGTGGGTTACTACAAAGAGCCGGCCATCGAGTTCGAAAAGACCCTGGCTGAGTGCAAAGAATACGCTGAGCTGCTCAAGCCGCTGATGCTGGACGTGACGGCCGAGTTGCACGACCTGCGTCGCGCGGGCAAAGACATCATGTTTGAAGGCGCCCAAGGTTCGTTGCTGGACATCGACCACGGTACCTACCCGTACGTGACCAGCTCTAACACCACCGCTGGCGGTGTTGCTACCGGTTCGGGTGTTGGCCCGATGTTCCTCGACTACATCCTGGGCATCACCAAGGCGTACACCACGCGTGTAGGCTCGGGTCCATTCCCGACTGAACTCTTCGACGAAGTCGGTGCGCACTTGGCCAAACAAGGTCACGAGTTTGGCGCGACTACCGGCCGTGCCCGTCGTTGTGGCTGGTTCGACGCTGTTATCCTGCGTCGCGCTATCGATGTGAACAGCATCTCGGGCATCTGCCTGACCAAGCTGGACGTACTCGACGGTCTGGAAACCATCAACATCTGCGTCGGCTACAAAGATGCAGACGGTAACGATGTTGCCCCGACTGACGCTGATAGCTACGTCGGTCTGCAGCCGGTGTACGAAGAAGTGCCAGGCTGGACCGAGTCGACCGTGGGTGCCAAAGCCCTGGAAGAGCTGCCAGCCAACGCGCGTGCCTACATCAAGCGTGTCGAAGAGCTGATCGGCGCACCGATCGACATTATTTCGACGGGCCCGGACCGCAACGAAACCATCGTTCTGCGTCACCCGTTCGCTTAATAAGTCGTTGATGTAAAAAACAAAGGGTCCTTAATTGGGCCCTTTGTCGTTTCTGCCGGTTGGACGGCATGACCTTTGCTGTGATCTTCATTAAGTGCATGACTTCTGGCGTGCCATCAATTTAATGGCGTCAAAGCAGAGGGATATCAAGTGTCGGCCGTTCTCTCATTGTTACAAAGCCGTTTGTTGCGGCCTGTGTTCGTTACCCTTGGTATCGCCCTTTTGGTGCAGGTGCTGGTGGCTGTTGCCCTGACCCGGAGCACAGTGACTGCGCTGGAGGCAGATCTCGGCGTGCGCCTGGGTGCGGACAGTCAAAAACTCTCAGGCGAGCTGGAGCAGGCGGGGCGTGAAGTCACGTCGAGCCTCGATAGCCTATCCACGAGCACGCGTCAGCGACTCACGGCCGGTTTGTCCTCGCGTTTGGAGGAAGAGCAGGCGCAGTTGCGCACGACTTTGGAAAAAGACTTGAGGGACTCCGCCAATGATATGGCGCAGCTTCTGGCCTCGGTCGCACCCCGCGCCATGTGGGACAGTGATGTTCCAACCCTGTCCGAATTCGCCCGCCGGGCACAGCGCAATCCCAACGTGCTGTTCGTGGTCTATGACGATGCCACTGGCCAACACCTGACGCGCTACCTCAATCGGGAAAACCCGATCAACAAGGCGCTTTTGGAAAAAGGTCAGGGCGAGCGAGCGCTGGACAAGGTATTGGATGCGGCGAAGAACGACCCTTCGGTTTTCTATATTGAAGCCTCGATCAACCCCAATGGCGTGGAGATCGGCAAGGTCTTGATGGGTGTCTCGACCGCCTCGGTGGAAACTGATCTGGCGGCCCTGGACAAGCGCTTCTCCGCGTTGATTGCCAGCAGTGATCAACTGGTGGGCGACAGCTTGAAAGGTGCGGCGGCCGACAGCGCTACGGCGATGCGTGCGCGTTTGCAGTCAGCACAATCCACCGCCTCGGACATGAAGGCCAACACGACCAATACCGTGCAGGAAGCGGCCGCCACCTTGCGTTGGCGCATCGGTATGGGCCTGGCGCTGGTCGGTCTGGGTGTCCTGTTGCTGATCGCGGTGGTGCTGGGGCGCCGAGTGGTCAATCGCTTGAAAATGCTCATCTGCGCCATGGATGACCTGGCGGCGGGTGAAGGCGACCTGACCAAGCGTGTGCAGATCAACAGCAAGGATGAAATCGGCGACATGGCGTCGGCGGTCAATCGCTTTGTGGATAAGTTGCAGCCGATCGTGCGGGAGGCGGGTGATGTGGCCCAGCGGACTGGCGTGGAAATCGGCGCCATGACCCTGCGCAATGCCGGGGCTGATGCGGCGGCGGGCATGCAGCGTGATGAAGTGGCCGAGAGTCTGCGCGCGTTGTCGCAGATGGCTGATGAAGCTCAGTCGGAAAGCCATGCCATGCAGGCCGCGTTGCAGCAAGTGGTGGACATCCGCTCAGCCACTGATGAAAACACCCGCACTTCTGCGAAGGTCGGCAGCTTGATCGAAGCGTTGGCAGGGCAGGTCGATACCGGGGCGAAAGTCATCGAGCGACTGGCGCAGCAGAGTGAGCAGATTGAAGTGGTGCTGACGGTGATTCACGGGATCGCCGAGCAAACCAACCTGCTGGCGCTGAACGCGGCCATCGAGGCGGCGCGTGCGGGTGAAACCGGTCGCGGTTTTGCCGTGGTGGCTGACGAGGTTCGGGCCCTGGCGAGCAAGACTCAGAGCTCCACCGGTGACATCCAGGCCCACATCGTGGCCTTGCAGCAGGGCGCGCGTGAGGCTGTGGCGGCGATTGGGCAGGCCGGGCGCCAGGCCAACGAAGGTTTGTTGGTGTTGCGTGACAGCGCGCGGTTGCAGCAGTCGGTGCAGGCGTCGGTCGAGCAAGTGCATGCGGCGATAGGTCTGGCAACCCAGGCGGCGGCGCATCAGGCGCAAGGCGCGCAAGCGGTACGTGGTCGGGTCGAGACCATTCATGCGCAGGCTGAAAAAGCGGCTCAGGCGGTGGTGGAAACCACGGCCAGCGGTAAGGTGCTGGATGGGTTGGCGGCGCAGTTGAAGGCGAGCCTGGGGCAGTTCAGGGCCTAAGATCAAAAGATCGCAGCCTGCGGCAGCTCCTGCAGGGAAACGCATATCCCGTGTAGGAGCTGCCGCAGGCTGCGATCTTTTGCTTTATCCGCGGCTCAAATACATCCGCGTCGTCAGCAGATAAACCGGCAACCCCGACACCAAAATCAATAACGCCGCATAAGGCGCCGCCGCCGCAAATTCCACATTCGCGGTATGCGCCCACACCTCCGTCGCCAGCGTATTGAGCCCTGTCGGACTCAGCAACAGCGTCGCTGTCAGCTCCTTCATCGCATCCAGAAACACCAGCGCAAACGCCGCGCCCAATGCCGGGAAAATGATCGGCAACGTCACTCGGCAAAACGCACTGAACGACGATGCCCCGAGTGTGCGTGCAGCTTCTTCCAGCTGCGGCGCCGCCTTGTTCAGCGCCGTGCGAATCGGTGCCTGCGCCAGTGGCAGAAACAGCAACGCATAAGCAATCAGCAGCAGCGCCGAAGTCTGATACAGCGCCGGCACATAATGCAGGGCGAAGTACACCAGGGTCAGCGCAATCACCAGCCCTGGCAGCGCATGCAGCAGATACGGCAAGCGCTCGGCCCAGATCGCCAGTGGTCCTTTGTAGCGCACCACCAGCAATCCCACCGGCACCGCCAGGACCAGGCACAACGCCGCGCCGCCCAATGACAGCGCCAGCGACGACAGCAAAGCCTCACTGATCGCGGCTACCGGGAATGCAGCCGACGAACCCACCGCCAACCAGTACGCCAGCATCCCCAGCGGAATGCCGCTCCCGATGATCGTCAGCGCCAGGCAATACAGGTGTCCGGCAGCCGCCCAAGGTCCCAATCGAACCTGTGCCGCTTGGCGCGCCGCGCCCTGCCCGGTGCGCACGTGTCGGCCCTTGCCGCGTACGCGCAGCTCAAGCCACAGCAATACCAGGCACATCACCAGCAATACCGCAGAAAGCATCGCCGCGTTGGCGTTGCTGAATTCCAGTTCGAACTGCTGATAGATCGCCGTGGTAAAGGTTTGCAAGCCGATGATCGACAGCGCGCCGAACTCCACCAGCATGTGCAGCGCGATCAGCACTGAGCCGGCCAGCAATGACGGCCAGAGCAGCGGCAACGTGACTCTGAAAAACACGCCCCAGCGATTCTGTCCAAGCGTGCGGGCGGACTCTTCCAGGGATGGATCGAGATTGCGCAGGGTAGCCGCGACGGGCAGAAAGATCAGCGGGTATTTGGACAGGGTCATCACCAGGATTGCCCCACCGAGCCCTTCGAAATGTGCGCTCAGCGACACCCAGGTAAAACTGCTGATGAAGGCCGGTACCGCGAACGGCAGGCACAGGATCACGCCCCACAACCGGCGTCCCGGCAAATTACTGCGCTCCAGCAGCCAGGCCAGCGACAAACCGATCACACCGCAGGCGAGCGTCACACCGACCATCAGCGCCAGAGTGTTGCGCAGCAGGCCAAACACATAAGGCCGCCACAGCAGATGTATCGCCTCGGCCCAGCCGGCCTGCCAGGCCTTGAGTCCGACATACGCCAGCGGCAACAGGCTGAGAACCACCAACAGCAATACCGGCAGTAACAGCCAGATCGAAGGCCGCTTGCGCCTTGGCACGTACCCCCTGCGGGCGGCCGGGGTGGATAACGTTGCGCTCATTAGTTCAAGCCAACGTCACGTTCCAGGTCCAGGGCTTCTTCGGCATTGCCGAGGTCGGCTGGCGTGACTTTAGGCGCTTGCAGCTCGCCGAATGGCTTGAGGCCGCGATCCGACTCCATGCCTTTGTGCAGCGGGTATTCGGCAGTGGTCTGGGTGATCACGCGCTGACCTTCTTCGCTGGCCATGTAGGCGAGTAATTGCTGGGCTTCTTTTGGGTGTTTGCTGGACTTCAGTACGGCAGCGCTGGAAACCGTGATCAAGCCGCCGACGTCGCCGCCGGTGAAGTAATGCAGTTTCGAATCGAGTTGGCCTTTCTCGCGCTGCAAGGCAAACCAGTAGTAATTGTTCACCAGTACCGTGGCGACTTCGCCGTTTTCCACAGCCTTCAGCGCCACCATGTTGTTGCTGTAGGTCTTGCCGAACGCGCGCAGGCCGGTGAGCCATTCTTCCGCGGCGTCCATGCCATGCACTTTGATGATCGCCACGGCCTGTTCCTGGAACGCGCCGCTGGTAGGCACGAAGCCGACCTTGCCTTGCCATTTCGGATCGGAGAACCCCATCACCGACTTGGGCAGGTCTTTTTCGTCGATCAGTTTCGGGTTGTAAGCAACAACGCGGACCCGGGCGGTGATGCCGATCCAGGTGCTATTACCCGCGACATAGTCTTTGGGCAGGACGGCGAGGGTGGCGGCATCGGTCTGGGCCAGCAGGCCTTGTTCGCCGAGTTTGTTCAGGGGTGGCGATTCTTCGGTGTAGATCACGTCGGCCGGGGAGCGGTCACCCTCTTCGACGACCTGGCTGGCGAGCTGGTTGCTGCTGCCTTTGCGCACATTGACGTGAATGCCGGTCTTGGCCTCGAAGGCTTTGGCGATGGCGTCGCCGACTTCCTTGTGTTGGCCGTTGTAGAGTGTCAGGGAAACCGGGTCGGCGGCTTGGGTGAGGGGAGTGGCGAGAGCCAGGCCGAGCAGGGTAAAGGTCAAGCCTCGGCGCAGGGTATTTCGAAACATCATTCGCAGGGTTCCTCACTGTCGCATTGCAAAAACTTGCAACAATGATAAACGATATTGTTTCTCAAGTGCGCCTTGCAGAGCGCCTGGCCCTTGTAGGAGCTGCCGAAGGCTGCGATCTTTTGACTTTGATTTTTAAGATCAAAAGATCGCAGCCTTCGGCAGCTATTACAGGGGTTCATGTTTTTCAAATGCCAGAAACGCAAAAACCCGCTTTCGCGGGTTTTTGTGAAATCCCAGAGTAAACTCTGAAATTTGAATTGGTGCCCAGAAGAAGACTCGAACTTCCACGACCTTGCGGTCACCAGCACCTGAAGCTGGCGTGTCTACCAATTTCACCATCTGGGCAGCATCTTCAGCGTTGCCGCTGTTGATGTGGCGCACTATACGGAGAGCTATTTGATCTGTAAACCCCTGATTTAGTTTTAATAAATCAGATGCTTAGAATGCAAAAAACCCGCTTTCGCGGGTTTTTGTGCGAGCCTTGAAATTGATCTAATCTCAAGTTCGAAATTGGTGCCCAGAAGAAGACTCGAACTTCCACGACCTTGCGGTCACCAGCACCTGAAGCTGGCGTGTCTACCAATTTCACCATCTGGGCAGTATCGGCAGCGCTAGTGCGTCGTCGATGGCGCGCACTATACGGAGCGTCTTTTTAACTGTAAACCCCTGACATCGAAAAAACCTGGAAAATTTTACCAGTGGCATTTAATTCAGCTGTTGGGTGTCGATAAAGGGCTTTAGAAGGGCTGTCATAGCTTGAAATTTCCCGTTTCATTACGCCTATGCCAAACTAACCCGCATATAGACAAGGTGAAAACTCTCTAATGGCCGATTGGCAGTCCCTCGATCCCGAGGCCGCTCGTGAAGCGGAAAAATATGAAAACCCTATTCCTAGCCGCGAACTGATCCTTCAGCACCTTGCTGATCGGGGTTCGCCTGCTAACCGCGAACAGCTGGTGGAAGAGTTTGGTCTGACCACAGAAGACCAGATCGAAGCCCTGCGTCGCCGCCTGCGCGCCATGGAGCGCGACGCTCAACTCATCTATACCCGTCGCGGCACGTATGCGCCGGTGGACAAGCTCGACCTGATCCTGGGCCGCATCAGCGGTCACCGTGACGGCTTCGGCTTCCTGGTCCCGGATGACGGCAGTGACGATCTGTTCATGAGCCCGGCGCAAATGCGTCTGGTGTTCGATGGCGACCGTGCCCTGGCTCGTGTTTCCGGCCTGGACCGTCGTGGTCGCCGCGAAGGCATGATCGTCGAAGTGGTCTCTCGTGCCCACGAGACCATCGTCGGTCGCTACTTCGAAGAAGGCGGTATCGGTTTCGTTGTCGCGGATAATCCGAAGATCCAGCAAGAAGTACTGGTCACCCCGGGTCGCAACGCCAACGCGCAGGTCGGCCAATTCGTCGAAGTGAAGATCACTCACTGGCCGACGCCACGCTTCCAGCCGCAAGGCGACGTGGTCGAAGTCGTGGGTAACTACATGGCGCCGGGCATGGAAATCGATGTTGCCCTGCGCACCTACGACATTCCGCACGTCTGGCCTGAAGCGGTCTTGAAAGAAGCCGCCAAGCTCAAGCCTGAAGTCGAAGAGAAAGACAAAGAGAAGCGCATCGACCTTCGCCATCTGCCGTTCGTGACCATCGATGGCGAAGATGCGCGCGACTTCGATGACGCGGTCTACTGCGAAGCCAAGCCGGGCAAACTTCGCCTGTTCTCTGGCGGCTGGAAGTTGTACGTGGCGATTGCCGACGTTTCCAGCTATGTGAAGATCGGCTCGGCTCTGGACAATGAGTCCCAGGTCCGTGGTAACTCCGTGTATTTCCCCGAGCGCGTCGTGCCGATGCTGCCTGAGCAGCTGTCCAACGGCCTGTGCTCGCTGAATCCACACGTCGATCGCTTGGCCATGGTTTGCGAGATGACCATCTCCAAATCCGGCGAGATGACCGACTACTGCTTCTATGAAGCGGTGATTCACTCCCATGCTCGCCTGACCTACAACAAAGTCAGCGCGATGCTGGAAACGCCGAAACTCACCGAGGCGCGTCAGCTTCGCGGCGAGTACACCGACGTTCTGCCGCACCTCAAGCAACTTTACGCGCTGTACAAGGTGCTGCTGGCTGCTCGTCACGTGCGTGGCGCGATCGATTTCGAAACGCAGGAAACCCGCATCATCTTCGGGACCGAGCGCAAGATTGCCGAAATCCGTCCAACCGTTCGCAACGACGCGCACAAGCTGATCGAGGAATGCATGCTGGCGGCCAACGTGGCCACTGCCGAATTCCTGAAAAAGCACGAAATTCCTGCGCTGTATCGCGTCCACGATGGCCCGCCACCGGAGCGCCTGGAAAAACTGCGCGCCTTCCTCGGAGAGCTCGGCCTGTCCCTGCACAAAGGCAAGGACGGCCCGTCGCCGAAGGATTACCAGGCATTGCTGGCGAGCATCAAGGACCGTCCGGACTTCCACCTGATCCAGACCGTCATGCTGCGCTCGCTGAGCCAGGCGGTGTATAGCGCTGATAACCAGGGCCACTTCGGCCTGAATTACGAAGCCTATACCCACTTCACCTCGCCGATTCGTCGCTACCCGGACTTGCTCACGCACCGGGCGATCCGTAGCGTCATCCATTCCAAGCAGGACACGCCGCACGTTCGCCGTGCCGGCGCGATGACCATCCCGAAAGCGCGTATCTATCCGTACGACGAAGCGGCGCTGGAGCAGCTCGGCGAGCAGTGCTCGATGAGCGAGCGTCGTGCCGACGAGGCGACCCGCGACGTCGTGAACTGGCTCAAGTGCGAGTTCATGAAAGACCGCGTGGGCGAATCGTTCCCGGGTGTGATTACCGCCGTGACCGGTTTTGGCCTGTTCGTCGAGCTGACAGACATTTATGTCGAAGGCTTGGTGCATGTCACCGCGTTGCCGGGCGATTACTACCACTTCGATCCAGTGCATCACCGCTTGGCCGGTGAACGTACCGGTCGCAGCTTCCGTCTTGGCGATACTGTTGAAGTTCGCGTCATGCGCGTTGACCTCGACGAGCGCAAGATTGATTTCGAGATGGCCGAAAAAACCATCAGCGCGCCGATTGGTCGCAAAAAGCGCGGGACTGAAGCCACTGCGCCTGCTGCTAAAACCGCAGCTGCAGCAGAACCGGCGCCGGCTAAAACCGGTCGTCGTCCTGCCAAGGAAAAGGCTGTCGAAGCCTATCGCCCAAGCGATGCCGCGGCAAAAAACGCCGAGCTGCGCAAAAGCCGTGAAATGAAGCAGGCGTTGCTGTCTGAAGCGAAAAGCGGCGGTAAAGCGGCGTCTGGGGGAAAGACCGGACGGTCGGCGCCTGACAAGGCCCCCGGCGGCAAGCCAGCGAAACCGAGCAAACACCGTAAAGGCCCGCCAAAAGCGGGTTCCGCTCCAGCTGCCAAAAGCGGCGGGGCGCGTAAACCTAAGGCCAAGTCATGAGCAATTTGGAAAAAATCTACGGCGTACACGCGGTAGAGGCGTTGCTGCGGCACCACCCGAAGCGCGTCAAGCAGATCTGGCTGGCGGAAGGTCGCAGTGATCCGCGCGTTCAAACGTTGATCGCGCTTGCTGCCGAAAATCGTGTGGCCGTCGGCAATGCCGAGCGTCGTGAGCTGGATGCCTGGGTGGAAGGCGTGCACCAGGGCGTGGTGGCGGACGTCAGTCCGAGCCAGGTCTGGGGCGAAGCCATGCTCGACGAGTTGCTCGATCGCACCGAAGGCGCACCGTTGCTGTTGGTGCTCGACGGCGTGACTGATCCGCACAACCTTGGCGCTTGCCTGCGTTCGGCCGATGCGGCCGGTGCGCTGGCGGTGATCGTGCCAAAGGACAAGTCAGCCACCCTGACCCCGACGGTGCGAAAAGTGGCTTGTGGCGCAGCGGAAGTGATTCCGTTGGTCGCGGTGACCAACCTGGCGCGCACCCTTGAAAAGCTCAAGCAGCGCGGCTTGTGGGTCGTCGGTACGGCGGGCGAGGCTGAGCAAAGCCTGTATCAGCAAGACATGACCGGCCCGACCATCCTGATCATGGGCGCCGAAGGCAGCGGCATGCGTCGCCTGACGCGCGATCTGTGCGACTACCTGGTGCACCTGCCGATGACCGGTAGCGTCAGTAGTCTCAACGTTTCCGTGGCGACGGGTGTGTGCCTGTTCGAGGCTCAGCGCCAGCGCAGCGTCAAAGCCGCCACAGCCGGCAAAAAGTCCTGACACAACCCCTGTAGGAGCTGCCGAGTGAAACGAGGCTGCGATCTTTTGATTTTTCAAGATCAAAAGATCGCAGCCTTCGGCAGCTCCTACAGGTGTTTGGCGTGATTGTTCAAATAATCACCAATTGCCTTGCACCTCTCCTGTCCCTTCTCTACAATTGCGCCCCTTGCTGTGACGGCAGGCACGCATGTGTCTATCGCAGGCAAGTCCATAAGTGTCATTCACTCCTTGTCTGACCGCTTTTGAGCGGCAGGCTACAACCCGTAAGGAGCATTCATGCGTCATTACGAAATCATCTTTTTGGTCCACCCGGATCAAAGCGAGCAAGTCGGCGGCATGGTAGAGCGTTACACCAAGCTGATCGAAGAAGACGGCGGCAAAATCCACCGTCTGGAAGATTGGGGCCGTCGTCAACTGGCCTACGCAATCAACAATGTTCACAAGGCTCACTACGTGATGCTGAACGTTGAGTGCACTGGCAAGGCCCTGGCCGAGCTGGAAGACAACTTCCGCTACAACGATGCAGTGATCCGTAACCTGGTCATCCGTCGCGAAGAAGCCGTTACCGGCCAATCCGAGATGCTCAAGGCTGAAGAAAACCGCAGTGAGCGCCGTGAGCGTCGCGACCGTCCTGAGCACGAAGGCGCTGAAAGCGCTGATAGTGATGACAGCGACAACAGCGATAACGCTGACGAGTAATCCACGGACCTTTTGAGGAGCCTATTACATGGCACGTTTCTTCCGTCGTCGTAAATTCTGCCGCTTCACCGCTGAAGACGTGAAAGAGATCGATTACAAAGATCTCAACACTCTGAAAGCCTACGTATCCGAGACCGGCAAAATCGTTCCAAGCCGTATCACCGGTACCAAAGCACGTTATCAGCGTCAGCTGGCCACCGCTATCAAGCGCGCCCGCTTCCTGGCCCTGCTGGCCTACACCGACAGCCACGGCCGCTGAGACCGGGCAGTCGACACGTAGCAAAGGATTGAATGCATGCGCGCCATAGCTGAGTTCATCATGCGAGGCCGTATGCAGGCCACTCTCGTAGTGGCTGGATGCGTAACGTTGCCGTTGTTGTATTGGTTGGGTGCTGCCGCAGGATGCCTTGTGCTTCTGCGGCGCGGATTGAAGGACGCCCTGGGCGTTCTTGCCCTGGGACTGCTGCCGGCATTGATCTGGTGGCTTTACGCCGATGACCCACGCGCACTTCTGGTGCTGCTGGGGTCTTGGAGCCTTGCGTTGGTTTTGCGCGCAAGCGAGTCCTGGAACCGCGTGCTGCTGGTCAGCATAGCGATGGGAGTGGTGTTTTCAGTGGTGCTGGGGATGGCTTTTGGTCCCCAAATCGAGATGCTGGCGCAGGCTTTGATAAAAGTCATGCCGTCGCTCCTCGGTGATGTCTACGAGAAGTTGTCGGTAGACGAGCAAGCGCATTTTGCGTCTCTGATTGCACCGGTCCTGACCGGCCTGATTGCGGCCTTGTTACAAATCGTCAGTGTGCTGAGCCTGCTTGTCGGGCGCTACTGGCAGGCGTTGTTGTACAACCCGGGTGGTTTTGGTCGCGAGTTTCGCGCCATCCGATTCCCGCTGGGGCTGGCGATGTTACTGCTGGCGTTCATGCTTCTGGGGCCGAATATCGGTCCGCAGATGGCCATGTTGACGCCGTTGTGCAGTGTCCCGCTGGTGTTCGCCGGGCTGGCCCTGATTCACGGGCTGGTGGCGCAAAAGCGACTGGCCAGGTTCTGGCTGGTGGGGTTGTACGTCACGCTGTTGCTGTTCATGCAGCTGATCTATCCGTTGCTGGTGGTCTTGGCCATCGTCGACAGCCTGATTGATTTTCGCGGTCGTTCGGCGCCGAAAGACGTCGATAGCGCGAACGGTGAAGGTTAAAAGTTAAGAGGATTTTCACATGCAACTGATCCTTCTGGAAAAAGTCACCAACCTGGGCAACCTGGGTGACAAAGTGAACGTTAAGGCTGGTTACGGTCGTAACTACCTGCTGCCTTACGGCAAAGCTACCGCTGCGACCGCTGCCAACCTGGCTGCGTTCGAAGAGCGTCGCGCTGAGCTGGAAAAAGCCGCAGCAGACCGTAAAACTTCGGCTGAAAGCCGCGCCGCCCAACTGGCTGAGCTGGAAGTGACTATCACTGCCACCGCTGGTGACGAAGGCAAGCTGTTTGGTTCGATCGGTACTCACGACATCGCTGATGCACTGACCGCCTCTGGCGTTGAAGTTGCAAAAAGCGAAGTTCGTCTGCCGAACGGCACCATCCGCAACGTAGGCGAATTCGACGTAGCCGTGCACCTGCACGCCGAAGTTGAAGCCACCGTACGCGTTGTCGTGGTAGCAGCTTAAGCAGCACTTGTCGGCTGGCACCCTCGGGTGCTTGTCGGTAACATCGGGCACGATCCTGTTTACAGGTCGTGCCCTTTGTCTTTCTGCAGTTCCTGTTTTTCACACCCTGCTTTTCTAATATAACCAAGTGGCCATGAACGATATCTCCGCACCCGAGCAATATGACCTGCAAACCGCATCCCTGAAGGTGCCGCCGCATTCCATCGAGGCCGAACAGGCCGTGCTCGGTGGTTTGATGCTGGACAACAACGCCTGGGAACGCGTGCTGGATCAAGTGTCGGACGGTGACTTCTATCGACATGACCACCGTTTGATCTTCCGTGCGATCGCCAAGCTCGCCGACCAGAACTCCCCGATCGACGTTGTGACCCTTGCCGAGCAATTGGACAAGGAAGGTCAGACGTCGCAAGTCGGTGGCCTCGGTTACCTGGGCGAACTGGCGAAAAACACGCCGTCCGTCGCCAACATCAAGGCCTATGCGCAGATCGTCCGTGCGCGGGCAACCCTGCGGCAGTTGATCGGCATCGCCACCGAGATTGCCGACAGCGCCTTCAACCCGGAAGGCCGCTCCGCTGAGGAAATCCTCGACGAAGCTGAACGGCAGATCTTCCAGATCGCCGAGGCCCGTCCGAAAACTGGCGGGCCGGTCAGCGTCAACGACCTGCTGACCAAAGCCATCGACCGCATCGACACCTTGTTCAACACCGACAACGCCATCACCGGCCTGTCCACGGGTTACACCGACCTGGACGGCATGACCAGTGGCTTGCAACCTTCCGACCTGATCATCGTCGCCGGCCGTCCGTCCATGGGTAAAACCACCTTTGCGATGAACCTGGTGGAAAACGCCGTGTTGCGCAGCGACAAGTGCGTCCTGGTCTACTCGCTGGAGATGCCAGGCGAATCGCTGATCATGCGTATGTTGTCGTCCTTGGGCCGGATTGATCAGACCAAGGTCCGGGCCGGTCGCCTGGAAGACGACGATTGGCCGCGCCTGACCTCGGCGGTCAATTTGCTCAACGATCGCAAGCTCTTCATCGACGATACGGCCGGTATCAGCCCGTCGGAAATGCGTGCGCGGACCCGGCGTCTGGTGCGTGAGCACGGCGATGTTGGGCTAATCATGATCGACTACCTGCAATTGATGCAGATCCCGGGTTCTGGCGGCGACAACCGGACCAACGAGATTTCCGAAATCTCCCGTTCCTTGAAGGCCCTGGCCAAGGAATTCAACTGCCCGGTAGTGGCGTTGTCGCAGCTCAACCGTTCCCTGGAGCAGCGACCGAACAAGCGCCCGATCAACTCCGACCTCCGGGAATCCGGAGCGATCGAGCAGGATGCCGACGTGATCATGTTCGTGTACCGGGACGAGGTTTACCACCCGGAAACCGAGCATAAAGGCATTGCCGAGATCATCATCGGCAAGCAGCGGAACGGCCCGATCGGTACGTCACGACTGGCGTTCATTGGTAAGTACACCCGCTTCGAGAACCTCGCGCCGGGCAGCTACAACTTCGACGACGAATAACCTGTGTTGTAGGAGCGAACTTGCTCCGGGCGGCGTTCCGACGAAAAACTCGAGCGCACCGCGTTCGTCCAGGAAGGGCTCGTCATCGTTGGCGTCCTTCGCGAGCAAGCTCGCTCCTACAGGGGTTGTGCGTAATTTCCGACCATAGCCGTCGGAATTGGTTATTTTTTGTGCTATATTCCGCGCCCGCGATTTTTCATCTCAACACCGGTCATCGTCATGCAAACAGCCAAGCCGTTATTTGACTATCCCAAGTACTGGGCCGAATGTTTCGGTCCAGCGCCATTCCTGCCGATGTGCAGGGAGGAGATGGATCAGCTTGGCTGGGATTCCTGCGACATCATCATCGTCACCGGCGATGCGTACGTTGACCATCCGTCGTTCGGCATGGCGATCATCGGCCGGCTGCTGGAGTCCCAGGGCTTCCGCGTCGGGATCATCGCCCAGCCAAACTGGCAGTCCAAAGACGACTTCATGAAGCTCGGCGAGCCGAACCTGTTCTTCGGCGTCGCGGCCGGCAACATGGACTCGATGATCAACCGCTACACCGCCGACAAGAAAATCCGTTCCGACGACGCCTACACCCCCGGGGGCCTGGCGGGCAAACGTCCGGATCGCGCGAGCCTGGTTTACAGCCAGCGCTGCAAGGAAGCCTACAAGAACGTGCCGATCGTCCTCGGTGGCATCGAAGCTTCCCTGCGCCGCATCGCCCATTACGATTACTGGCAGGACCGGGTTCGCAACTCGATCCTGATCGACGCCTGCGCCGACATCCTGCTCTACGGCAACGCCGAGCGTGCGATCGTCGAAGTTGCCCAGCGTCTGTCCTACGGTCACAAGATCGAAGACATCACCGACGTGCGCGGTACCGCGTTCATCCGTCGTGATACGCCCAAAGACTGGTACGAAGTCGATTCCACGCGCATCGACCGTCCGGGCAAGATCGACAAGATCATTAACCCGTACGTGAACACCCAGGACACCCAGGCCTGCGCTATCGAGCAGGAAAAGGGGCCGGCTGAAGACCCGAGCGAAGCCAAGGTCGTGCAGATCCTGGCCAGCCCGAAGATGACGCGCGACAAGACTGTGATTCGTCTGCCGTCGGTTGAAAAAGTCCGTGCCGACGCCGTTCTCTACGCCCACGCCAACCGCGTGCTGCACCTGGAAACCAACCCGGGCAACGCCCGTGCATTGGTGCAGAAGCACGGCGAAGTCGATGTCTGGTTCAACCCGCCGCCGATTCCGATGACCACCGAAGAAATGGACTACGTGTTCGGCATGCCTTACGCACGTATTCCGCACCCGGCGTACGGCAAGGAAAAAATTCCTGCCTACGACATGATCCGCTTCTCGGTGAACATCATGCGTGGCTGCTTCGGCGGCTGCACCTTCTGCTCGATCACCGAGCACGAAGGCCGGATTATCCAGAACCGTTCCGAAGAGTCGATCATTCGCGAAATCGAAGAGATCCGCGACAAGGTGCCAGGCTTCACCGGCGTCATTTCCGACCTCGGCGGCCCGACCGCGAACATGTACCGCATCGCCTGCAAGAGCCCGGAAATCGAATCAGCATGCCGCAAGCCGTCGTGCGTGTTCCCCGGCATCTGCCCGAACTTGAATACCGACCACTCGTCGCTGATCCAGCTGTATCGCAGCGCCCGTGCGTTGCCGGGTGTGAAGAAAATCCTGATCGCTTCCGGCCTGCGCTACGATCTCGCGGTCGAGTCGCCGGAATACGTCAAGGAGCTGGTGACCCACCACGTGGGTGGTTACCTGAAGATCGCCCCGGAACACACCGAGGAAGGTCCGCTTAACCAGATGATGAAACCGGGCATCGGCAGCTATGACAAGTTCAAGCGCATGTTCGAGAAGTACTCCAAGGAAGCCGGGAAAGAGCAGTACCTGATTCCGTACTTCATCGCCGCCCACCCGGGCACCACCGACGAAGACATGATGAACCTGGCGCTGTGGCTCAAGGGCAACGGCTTCCGCGCCGACCAGGTGCAGGCGTTCTATCCGTCGCCGATGGCCACCGCCACCGCGATGTATCACTCGGGCAAGAACCCGCTGCGCAAGGTGACTTACAAGAGTGACGCCGTGACCATCGTCAAGAGCGAGGAGCAGCGTCGCCTGCACAAGGCGTTCTTGCGTTATCACGACCCTAAAGGCTGGCCGATGCTGCGTGAAGCGTTGACCCGCATGGGCCGCGCCGACTTGATCGGGCCGGGCAAGACCCAGTTGATCCCGCTGCATCAGCCGGCGACCGACAGCTACCAGAGCGCCCGTCGCAAGAACTCGACGCCAGCCGGTAGCCACAAAGTGGCCGCTGAGAAGACCACCAAGATCCTGACCCAGCACACCGGCCTGCCACCGCGTGCCAGTGACGGCGGTAATCCTTGGGACAAGCGCGAACAGGCCAAGGCTGCGGCGTTTGCCCGCAATCAGCAAGCGGCCAAGGATCGCAAGGACGCGGCCAAGGGCAAGGGGCCGAAACCGGCACGCAAGCCAGTCGTACCGCGCTAAACCTCGTTTGTGCTGAATAGAACGCCAACCTTCGGGTTGGCGTTTTACGTTGGGGTGGAAGATCAAAAGATCGCAGCCTTCGGCAGCTCCTACAATTGGAATGCGTTCCCATGTAGGCGCTGCCAAAGGCTGCGATCTTTTGATCTGCGCAACATTTGCGTGCAACTGCGCCCAACCAATTTCCCTCATCGCCCGATTTTGGTGCTGTACTGCCTCAAGCAACCGGAGAAAGCGCCAGCGCCGCTGGATGGCATAAGTCTTGCGCGCTTTCCATTACGCTTAGGGCTCGCAGGAGGCACGCCGTGTCGATTCATGTCGCATTGCACCACGTCACGCATTACCGCTACGACCGCGCCGTCGAGCTCGGTCCGCAGATCGTTCGCCTGCGCCCGGCTGCCCACAGCCGCACGCGGATACTGTCCTACGCGCTGAAAGTCTCGCCCGAGCAGCATTTCATCAACTGGCAGCAGGATCCCCAAGGCAATTACCTGGCGCGGTTGGTGTTCCCGGAGAAAACCTCCGAGCTGCGGATTGAAGTCGATCTGCTGGCGGAAATGGCCGTCTTCAATCCGTTCGATTTCTTCCTCGAACCCTATGCCGAAAAAATACCGTTCACCTACGCTGCGGATGAGCGCAAGGAACTGGCGCCGTATCTGGAAACCTTGCCGCTGACGCCGAAGTTCAAGGCCTATCTGGAGGGCATAGACCGTACGCCGCTGCCTAGCGTGGATTTCCTCGTCGCGCTCAACCAGCGTTTGAGCGAAGACATTGGCTACCTGATCCGCATGGAACCGGGTGTGCAAACACCCGAGCACACCCTCGAACAAGCGTCCGGCTCTTGCCGCGACTCGGCATGGTTGCTGGTGCAGCTGTTGCGTAACCTCGGGCTGGCGGCGCGTTTCGTCTCCGGCTATCTGATCCAGCTCACCGCCGACGTCAAGAGTCTCGATGGCCCATCGGGCACGGACGTGGACTTCACCGACCTGCACGCCTGGTGCGAGGTCTATTTGCCCGGCGCCGGCTGGATCGGCCTGGACGCGACCTCAGGGCTGTTTGCCGGTGAAGGACACATTCCTTTGGCATGTAGCCCTGATCCGGGCTCTGCGGCACCGATCAGCGGCTTGGTTGAACCCTGCGAGTGTGAGTTCACCCATGAAATGTCCGTGGAGCGGATTTGGGAGGCGCCGCGCGTCACCAAGCCCTACACCGAAGATCAATGGCTGGCGATTCAGGCATTGGGGCGGCAGATCGACGCTGACCTGCTGGAAGGCGACGTGCGCCTGACCATGGGCGGCGAGCCGACGTTTGTCTCCATCGATGACCCGGACGGCGCCGAATGGAACACTGCTGCGCTCGGCCCGGACAAGCGCCGATTGTCCGCCGAACTGTTCCAGCGCATGCGCAAGCATTACGCGCCGAAAGGGCTGGTGCATTTCGGTCAGGGCAAGTGGTACCCCGGTGAACAGCTGCCGCGCTGGTCGCTGAACTGTTACTGGCGCCGTGACGGTGTGCCGATCTGGCACAACAGCGCGTTGATCGCCGACGAACAGGAAGACTACGGCGCCGATGGCGAACTGGCCGCGCGTTTTCTGTCGAGCGTGGCCGAGCGCCTGAAAATTCCGACACGGTTCGTGTTTCCAGCCTACGAAGACAATTTCTATTACCTCTGGCGCGAGGGGACTTTGCCGCAAAACGTCAGCGCCGAAGACTCACGCCTGGAAGAACCGCTGGAGCGTGCGCGCTTGCGCAAAGTGTTCAGCCAGGGCCTGGATAAAGTCATCGGCCAGGTGCTGCCATTGGCGCGTACCGCCAAAGGTGATCAGTGGCAAAGCGGTCGCTGGTACCTGCGCGACGAGCATTGCCGGCTGGTGCCAGGGGATTCGCCGCTGGGTTATCGCTTGCCGCTCGGCTCACAGCCGTGGGTGAAAGCGGCAGAGTATCCGTTCATCCATCCCAACGATCCGAACCAGGACTTTGCGCCACTTCCGGACACCATGGCGTTGAACAGCCCAGGTGCGCCAGCCGAAGCGGTTGAGCGTGAACCGAAGATCGACGAGTCCGCTGACTGGCTGACGCGCACGGCGTTTTGCGCTGAGGCGCGGGAAGGGCGGTTGTACCTGTTCATGCCGCCGCTGGAACGGGTTGAGGATTATCTGGAGCTGGTCACCGCCATCGAGGCCACGGCTCAGGAACTGCATTGCCCAGTGTTGCTGGAAGGCTATGAACCGCCGAGCGATCCGCGCCTGAGCAACTTCCGCGTCACCCCGGACCCGGGCGTGATCGAAGTCAACGTGCAACCCTCCGCGACGTGGGACGAGTTGGTCGAGCGCACCGAATATCTGTACGAACAAGCACGCCAGACCCGATTGACCACCGAGAAATTCATGATTGATGGCCGCCACACTGGCACCGGCGGCGGTAACCATTTCGTACTGGGGGGCGCGACACCGGCGGACTCACCGTTTCTGCGCCGCCCGGATTTGCTACGCAGCCTGATCAGCTACTGGCATAACCATCCGTCCTTGTCCTACCTGTTTTCCGGATTGTTCATCGGCCCGACCTCCCAGGCACCCCGCGTCGATGAAGCGCGCAACGATGCGCTGTATGAGCTGGAAATCGCTTTCGCCCAGATGCCTGAACCGGGCGAGGAGTGCGCACCGTGGCTGGTGGACCGGCTGTTGCGCAATCTGCTGATCGACGTCACCGGCAACACGCACCGCGCCGAATTCTGCATCGATAAGCTCTATTCTCCGGACGGCGCGACCGGGCGCCTGGGGTTGCTCGAATTGCGCGCCTTTGAAATGCCGCCCCATGCACGCATGAGCCTGGCCCAGCAGTTGTTGCTGCGGGCGCTGGTGGCGCGATTCTGGCGTGAGCCTTACGCGCCGCCGAAACTGGCCCGCTGGGGCACAGAGCTGCACGACCGGTTCCTGTTGCCGCACTTCATTGAACAGGACTTCGCGGATGTCATCGTCGACCTCAATGCCGCCGGTTATCCCGTGCGCGCCGAGTGGTTCGCGGCGCATCTGGAGTTTCGTTTTCCCAAGGTCGGCGACTACGCCGTCAGCGGCATCGAGCTGGAGTTGCGTCAGGCGCTGGAGCCCTGGCATGTGCTGGGCGAGGAAGGCGCGGTCGGCGGCACGGTGCGTTACGTCGATTCATCCCTTGAGCGGTTGCAGGTCAAGCTCAACGGCCTCCCGCCGCAGCGTTATGTGCTGACGTGCAACGGCGTCCCGGTGCCGTTGCAGCCCACCGGGCGCGTCGGTGAATTCGTTGCCGGCGTGCGATTCCGCGCCTGGCAACCGGCCAACTGCCTGCAACCAACGATTCCAGTGCATGCGCCACTGGTGTTCGACCTGCTCGACACCTGGATGCAACGCTCGCTGGGTGGCTGTCAGTACCACGTTGCCCATCCAGGCGGGCGCAATTACGACAGCTTGCCAGTGAACGCCAATGAGGCCGAGAGTCGGCGAATGGCGCGGTTTTTCCGCATCGGACACAGTCCAGGGAAACTTGCTGTACCGATTCTGGAAATTAACGACGAGCTGCCGATGACGCTCGATTTACGACGTTTCTAAACCGTACACGACGCTCGGATTTTTCGTATATCCGGGCGTCATGAGCCTGCGTTAGTCTGACCGTTCTTTGTTGTGTGCCGAGCTTTCCATGCCTGATCTGCTTGACCGCTACCCGCTGACAGCGGGCACTTATCACGAACTGCTCGACGCCAGCGGAGCCGTGCGCCCGCATTGGCGGCGGCTGTTCGACCAATTGCAACGCAGCACGCCAGCGCAATTGGTGCAGCGTCAGGCACTGCTGAGCCGGCAGATCCAGGAAAACGGCGTGACCTACAACGTCTACGCCGACCCCAAGGGTGCTGATCGGCCGTGGGAACTCGATCTGCTTCCGCACGTGATTGCCGCTGATGAGTGGGCGCAGCTGTCGGCCGGAATTGCTCAACGGGCCCGTCTGTTGAACGCGGTGCTGGCGGATCTGTATGGCCCGCAACGGTTGATCGCCGAAGGTCTGCTACCTGCCGAGCTGGTTTTCGGCCACAACAACTTCCTTTGGCCCTGTCAGGGCATTACGCCGCCCGACGGCGCGTTTCTGCATCTGTATGCCGTGGATCTGGCGCGCACACCCGACGGTCGCTGGTGGGTCACGGCGGACCGTACTCAAGCGCCGTCCGGTGCCGGTTACGCGCTGGAGAACCGCACGATCGTGTCCCGGGCCTTTCCCGAGTTGTACCGCGATTTGAAAGTGCAGCACCTGGCCGGGTTCTTCCGCACCTTGCAGGAAACCCTGGCCCGCCAGGCGCCGAGCGACGATGAGGCGCCGTTGGTGGTGTTGCTGACGCCGGGCCGTTTTAACGAAAGCTATTTCGAACATCTTTATCTGGCGCGGCAACTCGGTTATCCGTTGGTGGAGGGCGGTGACCTGACCGTGCGCGATGCCACGGTCTACCTGAAGACCCTCAGTGGCTTACGTCGCGTCCACGCGATCATGCGGCGACTCGATGATGACTTCTGCGATCCCTTGGAGCTGCGTACCGACTCGGCCCTTGGCGTGCCGGGCCTGCTCGAAGCCGTGCGCCAGGGGCGGGTGCTGGTGGCCAACGCATTGGGCAGCGGTGTTTTGGAGTCGCCAGGTCTGCTGGGCTTTCTGCCAAGGATCAATCAGTTCCTTTTCGGTGAGGAACTGATCTTGCCGTCTATCGCCACCTGGTGGTGTGGCGAGGCGCCGGTGCTGGCCCAGGCCTTGGAAAAACTGCCGGAGTTGCTGATCAAACCTGCGTTTCCCTCGCAAAGCTTTGCGCCGGTATTTGGCCGTGACCTGAGTGAAAAACAGCGTCAAACCCTGGCGGAGCGCATGCAAGCACGGCCTTACGCCTATGTCGCGCAAGAACTCGCGCAGCTGTCACAGGCCCCGATCTGGCAGGCTGAGGACGGCCAGTTGCAACCCCGGGCTATCGGCATGCGCGTGTATGCGGTGGCCAGTCGTGACGGTTACCGGGTTCTGCCCGGTGGCCTGACCCGGGTCGCCGCGCAAGCGGATGCCGAAGTGGTGTCGATGCAGCGCGGTGGCGCGAGCAAGGACACGTGGGTCCTCGGTGAACGCGCGCCCAGCGGCGAACAGTGGAAAGCCCAGCGCAACATCGGCGTCCACGATCTGGTGCGGCGCGATCCGTATCTGCCCTCGCGGGTGGTGGAAAACCTGTTCTGGTTTGGCCGGTACTGCGAGCGCTGTGATGACAGCGCGCGCTTGCTGCGAATCATGCTCGCGCGCTATGTCGATGGCGACGATCCGCAGGCCTTGCAGGCGGCGCTCGATCTCGGCGAGCGGCTGATGTTGCTGCCTGATGAAGGGGCGTTGCCGGAGCGATTGTTGGCCGCACTGCTCGGTGATGACTGGCCGTTCAGCCTGCGTTCGAATCTGCAGCGCTTGCAATGGGCTGCCTCGCAGGTGCGCGGCAAACTTTCGCGGGAAAACTGGCAGGCGCTGGTGGAGTTGCAACGCGAAGCCATGGAGCTGGAAACTGAAGAGCCGGATTTCGGCGAGTTGCTGGACTTTCTCAACCGCCTGGTCATGTCGCTGGCGGCGCTGTCCGGTTTTGCCCTGGACGATATGACCCGCGATGAAGGCTGGCGCTTCCTGATGATCGGCCGACGGATCGAGCGACTGCAGTTTCTCAGCGGCAGCCTGGCGGCGTTTTTGCGTGGCCCCGGAGCGTTCGATCAGGCCGGGCTGGAATGGCTGCTGGAGCTGGGGAACAGCAGCATCACCTACCGTTCGCGGTATCTGGCAGTGGCGCAGTTGCTTCCGGTGCTCGACTTGTTGCTGCTCGATGAACAGAACCCGCATGCCGTGTTGTTCCAGTTGAAACTGGTGACCCGCACCCTTAAACGGTTGAACGACGACTTTGGCGTGCCTCGCGAAGCGGGCTTGCCGCAATTGGTGGAGCGCCTGGCGCGCTTCGATCTGGGCTGCCTGGAAAACTCGCTGTTCGGTGAAGCCAGCGTTCGCGCGGCCATCGAGGGTTTGGCCGATCTGCTGCGAGAGATTGCCGACGCCAGCGGCCAGGTATCCGATCGCCTGGCGCTGCGCCATTTCGCGCATGTGGATGATGTCAGCCAGCGTACGGTGTCCGTCTGATGAACGCCCATTATCAGATTTTCCACGACACCCATTATCACTACGACAGCCCGGTTTCCCTGGCCCAGCAACTGGCGCACCTGTGGCCTCGGCCCTGTGCCTGGCAGCGCTGCACTGATGCGCAATTGCAGATCAGTCCGGACCCGACCTCGCGCCGGGACGAGCAGGATGTGTTCGGCAATCCGCTGACCCGGCTGGCGTTCGAACGACCGCACGATGAATTGCTGGTTAATGCCAGCCTCACCGTCGAAGTACTGGCCCGGCCAACACTGGATTTCAATCAATCACCCGCCTGGGAAGAAACGCGCAACGCGCTGACCTACAGCAGTCAGCCGTTGTCCCCCGAGTTGCTTGAAGCCTGCCGTTATCGGTTCGAATCGCCCTATGTGCATTTGAAGCGCAATTTCGTCGAGTTCTCGGAAAGCTGTTTTCCGGCGGGTCGGCCTTTGTTGCTGGGGGTTCAGGCATTAATGCAGAAGATCTTCAGCGAATTCACCTTCGACGCCGAAGCGACTCAGGTAGCAACGCCGTTGGTGGAAGTGTTGGAGCGTCGACGGGGTGTGTGTCAGGACTTTGCTCACCTGATGCTGGCCTGTGTGCGCTCCCGCGGGTTGGCTGCTCGTTATATCAGCGGCTACCTGCTGACTCAGCCGCCGCCGGGCCAGCCACGATTGATTGGCGCTGATGCATCGCATGCCTGGGTTTCGGTGTTTTGCCCGGTACTGGGCTGGGTCGATTTTGATCCGACCAACAATGTGCAACCGGCACTGGAACACATCACCCTGGCCTGGGGCCGGGACTTCTCTGATGTCTCACCGTTGCGTGGGGTCATTCTGGGAGGTGGTAATCATGACCCAGAGGTGCGCGTCACCGTGATGCCACTGGACTGACGCAGACCCTTGTAGGAGCGAGCTTGCTCGCGAAAAATGCAATGGTCGCGAATTTTTACAGACAGTACGCGTCATCGTTCACGACCATCGCGAGCAAGCTCGCTCCTACACTGGACACAGATCCGATGGGCCTGATCAGATCATCGGGCCCTGAGGGTCTCAGGCGTCAGGCGCCTGATCTTTCGGTGTTTCAACATCACTTTCTGCGGCCACTTCACCTTCTGCATCGGGGTTCAGTGCGGCTGCTTCTTCTTCAGCTGTAGCTTTCTTGCGCTGAAGCTTTTCCTCTTTCTTCTGCTCCTTGGCCAAGTCTCTCTGACGTTTGGCGAAGGAATAATTAGGTTTAGCCATGGGCGATCCTCTGGGGTCGAAGGTGAGGTTGAGCGGCGCATATTCTGCCCTGTATCGATGCCGAGCCGTTAGCTGGGTTTTTGCTCGGCCCATTTTGGCAGTACCGAGGGCTGCCAGGCGTCCAGTGCATCGAGCAGGGTTTGCGGCGATTCGCTCACTTGCAGCATGTCACGGTGTGGTTCGCGAACGAAGCCTTCGCCGACGATATGATCAAGAAAAGCGGTCAACTTGCTGTAGAAACCGTTCACTTCCAGCAGCCCCAGCGGTTTACCGTGGTAGCCGAGCTGGCCCCAGGTCCAGACTTCGAACAGTTCCTCCAGTGTGCCCAAGCCGCCGGGCAGCGCGATGAATGCGTCGCTGAGCTCTGCCATCCGCGCCTTGCGTGCGTGCATGCCATCGACCACTTCCAGGCGGGTCAAGCCGCTGTGGCCAATTTCCTTGTCTTTCAGGCTTTGCGGGATGATCCCGATGACTTCACCGCCCGCCGCCAGCGCGGCATCGGCCACGATCCCCATCAGCCCGACGGCGCCACCGCCGTAGACCAGTGTCAATTTGCGCTCGGCCAATGCTCGCCCCAGGGCGACAGCCGCTTCACGATAAACCGGGTTGGTGCCGGTGCTGGCACCGCAAAATACACAAACGGACGCTAAAGACATGCCTTACTCCATAGTCAGGATGACCACAGAGTAAAGGCAGAGAAGCGGCGCTCCAAGGTCTAAACTTCGCGCTGGGTCGTTTCATAAGTGCCGCTGGCGCCACAGGCGTAAGCGGCAAGCAGACTGCACAAAAGACTATTGATGGACATGACAGACGCTCCGCACAAGTGATGACGACCTGATGATAGGGCCGCCCTAGACGTCTGGCTGGTAGATTGTCTCGATCGGTGTCATAGCTCGAAAGTTGTATACAATTTTTGATTCGGGTCATAGGAACTTGCGAAGTTTTCAGGCAGTCTTCTGTCCATTCGCACCTTTGTTAACCCTGCCTTGGAGATTCACCATGTTTGCCAAACTTGTTGCGGTATCCCTGCTGACACTGGCCAGCAGCCAACTGATGGCTGCCGAGTGCAAAACCACCATTGACTCCACCGATCAGATGTCCTTCAACACCAAGGCCATTGAAATCGACAAGAGCTGCAAGACGTTCACCGTTGAGCTGACCCACTCCGGTAGCCTGCCAAAAAACGTGATGGGCCATAACTGGGTGCTGAGCAAAGAGGCTGACATGCAGCCGATCGCCAGCGCAGGCCTGAGCGCTGGCATCGACAAAAACTACCTGCCGGAAAGTGATGCGCGCATCATCGCCCACACCAAAATCATCGGTGCGGGCGAGACTGATTCAGTGACCTTCGATGTGTCGAAACTGGCTGCTGGCGAAGCCTATGGCTTCTTCTGCTCGTTCCCGGGCCACATCTCGATGATGAAAGGCACGGTTACGCTGAAGTAAGCAGATTCACCGCGTAATCGTTCTTCGCGAGCAAGCCCGCTCCCACAGGGGATCTTCTGCGAACACGGCATTTGTGTTCAACGCAGATCCAATGTGGGAGCGGGCTTGCTCGCGAAAGCGGCCTCAGCATCGAAAATGCCTGAACCAAAGAAAAGCCCGCTGAGGATCAACTCCTTCAGCGGGCTTTTTTTATTCACAGTTCAGGGCGCAAACGGCATCACCCGCTTGTGATGGGTCTTGCGATACGTGTCGCAGATGATCTTGAACGCTTCCTCGCGCACCGGTTCGCCGTGGAGGAAGGCATCGATCTCGGCGTAGGTCACGCCGTGAGACGCTTCGTCCGGTTTACCCGGCGACAGGTCTTCAAGGTCGGCCGTAGGGATTTTTTCCACCAACGACTCAGGGGCACCGAAGCTGCGGGCGATATCCCGAACCTGATTTTTCACCAGGCCGCTCAACGGTGCCAGGTCACAGGCACCATCACCGAACTTGGTGAAAAACCCCATCACCGCTTCCGCCGCGTGGTCAGTGCCGATCACCAGGCCGTGGGCTGCACCGGCGATGGTGTACTGGGCGACCATGCGCATCCGCGCCTTGGTGTTGCCGAGTACGAAATCCACCGAGACTGCGTGCTTGCCTTCGAACGCCGCGACTTCATTGGCCAGGGATTTGACCGCCGGGCCGATGTTGACGGTGTGGCGTTCATCCGGGTCAATGAAGTCCACCGAGGCCTGCGCATCGTGTTCATCAAACTGGGTTTCGTACGGCAGGCGCACGGCGATGAACTTGTAGTTGTCATCACCGGTGCGAGTGCGCAGTTCGCGCATGGCGCGCTGGGCGAGCAGGCCGGCGGTCAGCGAATCGACACCGCCGCTGATGCCCAGTACCAGCGTCTTGAGCCCGGAGTTGACCAGGCAATCCTGAATGAAGCTGATGCGCCGGGCCACTTCCGCCGCGAGAGCGGCGTGGTCGGCGAACGGCGGTTGAACCTTGAGCTGCTCAGCAATCTCGCGCTGTACGGCTTGCATGAATTCACTCCTTGCTTGAAATGCCAGATGTGCTGGAAGGGGCGGCAGGTACTTTGAAAACGTGTCGCAAATAAGCGACGAAATTCGGGTCTTTGCAGTGAGTCTTGCCAGGCTCATCGGAAATCTTTGCCACGGGTTGACCGTTGCAGGCCGCCATTTTAAGCACGATGCTCATCGGTTCGACACCCGGGATATCGCAGGTCAGGTTAGTGCCGATGCCGAAACTGACATTGATCCGGCCGCGTAATGCCCGGAATATCTCCAGGGATTTGGGCAGTGTGAGGCTGTCGGAGAACACCAGCGTCTTGCTCATCGGGTCAATGCCCAGCTTGTGGTAATGCGCGATGGCCTTTTCCGCCCAGAGCACCGGGTCACCGGAATCATGGCGCAAGCCGTCGAACAGCTTGGCGAAGTACAGATCGAAATCGCTGAGGAAGGCGTCGGTGGTGATGCAATCGGTGAGCGCGATCCCCAGGAGGCCGCGATACTCGCGAACCCAGCAATCGAGGGCGGCAATCTGGCTGTCGATCAACCGTGGGCCGAGTTGCTGGTGGGCCATGATCCACTCGTGGGCCATGGTGCCCAGCGGCTTCATGTCCAGTTCCCGCGACAGATGAACGTTGCTGGTGCCGACGAAACGCCCGGGGAAATCGTGCTTGAGCACACTCACCACTTCTTCTTGCACGCGATACGAAAAGCGACGGCGGGTACCGAAATCGGCTACCTGCAATTCAGACAATTCCTCGCTGCTGGCGTTGGCGGTCAGCCAGTCGAACTTGCGATAGAGCTGTTCGCGCGCCTGTTCCAGGACGATTTCCCGGTAGCGATAGCGGTTGCGCACTTCGCTGACGATAGACAGCAGCGGCACTTCGAACAGGATCACATGCAGCCACGGCCCGCGCAGACGGATGAACAATTCGCCGTTCTCGATCCCGGTGTGGACGTAGCGCAGGTTGAAGCGGAATAACCCGAGAAAACGCAGGAAATCCGGCTTCATGAAGCTGATGCGCTCCATGAAGTTCAGCTGGTCGGCCGTCAGGCTCAACTCGGCCAGGCGCTCGATCTGGAAACGGATCTCCGCCAGATACGGGCGCAAGTCCTCACTGTTACGGCAACGAAACTCCCATTCAACTTCTACGTTCGGGTAGTTGTGCAGCACCGCCTGCATCATTGTCAGTTTGTAGAAGTCGGTGTCGAGCAGGTTCTGCACGATGCGATCGGCAAACACACTCTCGCTCATAACGGGTTCTCCACATGGAATAACGATAGTGGCGCATATCGGTGGTGGGAATTGCCAGCGATTTTTGCGCTAAACCTGTAGGAGCTGCCGAAGGCTGCGATCTTTTGGTTTTGCTCTTAAACAACCAGATCAAAAGATCGCAGCCTCGTTTCTCTCGGCAGCTCCTACAAGGGTTAATCGGGTGTTGGATTATCTACCTGCTCCAGCATCCACTTCACAAAATCCCGGACCTTGGGCACTTCCGCCGAATGTTCCGGATACGCCAGGTAATAGGCATCGCTGCTGGGCATCGCGTGCTTCCAGGGAATGACCAGTTTGCCGTCGGCCAATTCCTCTTCCACCAGAAACCGCGGCAAAAGCGCTACGCCACAGCCGACCTGGGCCGCGCGGATGCACATGTAAAAGGTTTCGAAACGCGGGCCGTGATAGCTGTGTTCGGTGTGGTAGCCCTGGCTGTCGAACCAGTCGTGCCAGGCTTGGGGGCGCGACGCGTTTTGCAGCAGGACCAGATCGCTGAGCTGTGTAGGATCGGTAAAAGGAGTATCCGGCAGACTGCCTGGCGCGCAGACCGGCACCAGTTCTTCGCCGAACAACTTCAAGGATTCAGTGCCAGGCCGTGAGCCTTGGCCGAAGTAGAACGCCAGGTCGCTGCGACCTTGCAGCAGATCGTCGGCTTCCTGCTCGCTGCACAGGTCCAGATGGATCGACGGATGGCGCAGGCGCCAGCCTTTCAAGCGTGGCACCAGCCAGCGCGCACCGAACGTCGGCGGCGTGGACACGCGCAGCACTTCGGTATCACCGCCGTAGGAACGCAGGTAATGGGTCGACATCTCGACCTGTGTGAGGATTTTTCGTACTTCTACCAGGTATAGATCACCGGCCGGGGTCATCTGCAGGCGTCGGCGGACCCGGCGAAACAGCAGGTGCTGCAACAACTCTTCCAGTTGCGCGACCTGTTTGCTGACCGCGCTCTGGGTCAGGTTCAGCTCTTCGGCGGCCCGTGTGAAACTCAAATGCCGGGTCACGGCCTCGAAACACTGCAGGGCAGTGATCGACGGCAGGTAGCGTTTATTCAGCATGGGAGGTCCTTTTTCTTGTTTCTTTCTTACCAGCAATTCGCAGCATGAATAAACGGAATGATATCTCTCTTAAAGGTCGTTTGTTGGGTAACCTCCAGAGCGCTAAAACTACAGGTCTGATCAGCCGTGATATTCCGGCTGCACGTTTTCTGTTTTTTGCTTGAGGAGTAACCCATGGTTGCCGCATTGCTTGATCGTCTTGGTGTGAACCCGGCCCTGTACCAGAACGGCAAAGTGCCGGTGCATTCGCCGATCGATGGCAGCCAGATCGCCGCCGTGAACTGGGAAGGTGCTGCTGAGGTCGAGCAGCACATCAGTCGTGCCGATCATGCGTTCGAACTGTGGCGCAAAGTCCCGGCACCCCGTCGTGGCGAGTTGGTGCGTCAACTGGGCGACATCCTGCGCGAGTACAAGGCCGATCTTGGCGAGCTGGTGTCCTGGGAGGCCGGCAAGATCACCCAAGAAGGTTTGGGCGAAGTTCAGGAAATGATCGACATCTGCGATTTCGCCGTCGGTCTGTCTCGTCAACTGTACGGCTTGACCATCGCTTCCGAGCGTCCTGGCCACCACATGCGCGAAACCTGGCACCCGCTGGGCGTCGTGGGCGTGATCAGCGCATTCAACTTCCCGGTCGCGGTCTGGGCCTGGAACACGGCGCTGGCACTGGTCTGCGGTAACCCGGTGATCTGGAAACCGTCCGAGAAAACCCCGTTGACCGCGCTGGCCTGCCAAGCGTTGTTTGACCGTGTGCTGAAGAACTTCAGCGACGCTCCGCCACACCTCAGTCAAGTGATCATTGGCGGTCGCGATGCCGGCGAAGCGCTGGTCGATGACCCGCGTGTCGCGCTGATCAGCGCCACCGGCAGCACCCGCATGGGCCGTGAAGTGGCGCCGAAAATCGCTGCGCGCTTTGCCCGCAGCATTCTGGAACTGGGCGGCAACAACGCGATGATCCTCGGCCCAAGCGCCGATCTGGACATGGCCGTACGCGCCATCCTGTTCAGCGCCGTCGGCACCGCCGGCCAGCGTTGCACCACGCTGCGTCGCCTGATTGCCCATGAGTCGGTGAAGGAAGAGATCGTCACTCGCCTCAAGGCTGCGTATTCCAAGGTTCGCATCGGTAACCCGCTTGAGGGCAACCTGATTGGGCCGCTGATCGACAAACACAGCTTCGACAACATGCAGGACGCGCTGGAGCAAGCCTTGAGCGAAGGCGGCCGGGTGTTCTGCGGCAAGCGTCAGCTGGAAGACACATTCCCCAATGCTTACTACGTGTCGCCGGCCATCGTCGAAATGCCGGAGCAAAGCGACGTGGTGTGCCACGAAACGTTCGCGCCGATCCTGTACGTGGTCGGTTACAGCGATTTCGCCGAAGCGCTGCGCTTGAATAATGCTGTGCCACAAGGCCTGTCCTCGTGCATCTTCACCACCGACGTGCGTGAAGCCGAGCAGTTCATGTCGGCGGTCGGCAGCGACTGCGGCATCGCCAACGTCAACATCGGCCCGAGCGGCGCGGAAATTGGCGGCGCGTTCGGCGGCGAGAAAGAAACCGGTGGTGGCCGTGAATCGGGCTCCGATGCATGGCGCGGCTACATGCGCCGCCAGACCAACACCGTGAACTACTCGCTGGAGTTGCCGTTGGCTCAGGGTATTACCTTCGACTGATGGACGGGTGTTGTTCCTTAAAAGATCGCAGCCTTCGGCAGCTCCTACAGGGTTGTGCCTGGCTGCGGTTTTGTAGGAGCTGCCGCAGGCTGCGATCTTTTAGCAGTCCACAACGAGGGTTGGTTAGGGTTCTGTTGGAGTCTGGCAATGCCGTTACGCGAAGAGTGTCTGTGGGAAAAACTGACGCCGCAAAGGCCTGATAATGCGGCGCTCAAGGGCGAAGTAACGGTCGATGTCTGCGTCATCGGCGCCGGGTTTACCGGGTTGTCGGCGGCAGTGCATCTGCTGGAGCAAGGCAAAACCGTTTGTGTGCTGGAAGCCCATCGCGCCGGTCATGGTGGTTCGGGGCGCAACGTCGGGCTGGTCAACGCCGGGATGTGGATTCCACCGGACGACATCGAAGCCGGGTTTGGCGAGGCGGTCGGCAGTCAGCTCAATCGCATGCTGGGCGCGGCACCGTCGCTGGTGTTCAGCCTTGTGGACAAGTACAACATCGATTGCCAGTTGCGCCGCGAAGGCACGCTGCACATGGCGCACAACGCCCGTGGCGAGGCCGATCTGCGCAGTCGTGAAGAGCAATGGAAACGTCGTGGGGCACCGGTCGAACTGTTGACCGGGCAAGCCTGCGAACAAGCGACGGGCACTAAAAAAATCGCTGCAGCGCTGCTCGACAAGCGTGCTGGCACTATCAACCCAATGGCTTACACCACAGGGCTGGCCAAAGCAGCCATCGGCCTTGGCGGTCAGTTGTTCGATCATTCTCCAGTGACCCGGCTCGAACGGCAGGGCCAGAAGTGGTCAGTGCAGACCGCGCAGGGTTCGGTGCTGGCCGAGCAGGTGGTCATCGCCTCCAACGCTTATACCGAAGGCGACTGGACCGAACTGCGGCGTAATTTCTTCCCGGGTTATTACTACCAGGTCGCGTCGGTTCCGCTGACTGACGAAGCCGCGCAGCACATCCTGCCCGGCGGCCAGGGTTCCTGGGACACCCGCCAGGTCCTCAGCAGCATTCGTCGCGATCAGGACGGGCGTCTGCTGCTCGGCAGTCTTGGTAATGGCAATCAGAAACCGACCTGGTTCCTCAAAGCCTGGGCCGATCGGGTTCAGCAGCACTATTTCCCGTACCTGAAACCGGTGGAGTGGGAATGCACCTGGACCGGTTGCATTGCGTTCACCCCCGATCACTTGATGCGCCTGTTCGAACCGGCGCCCGGTTTAGTGGCAGTCACCGGTTACAACGGTCGAGGCGTGACCACGGGGACTGTAGTCGGCAAAGCGTTTGCCGATTACTTGTGTAACGGAAATCCTCAGGCGCTACCGATACCGTTCGCACCCATGCAGCCCCTGGCTGGCGTAGGATTGCGCAGCTGCCTGTATGAAGCCGGGTTCTCGCTGTATCACGCAGGCCAGTGCTTGCGGATCGTGATCTGATTGTTGAAATTTGTTGTTGGAAGCGGCGCTTTTTCGCGCAGCGACTAGCCTGTAAAAGGTGCGGGTTGTAGCAGTTGCGCACCAGCAGTGTGCACTTCGGTGACGCACGTTGTTACAGGCTGGTTGCACGCCGTTTGGCGCCGCGGTTGCAATGATGGCGCGCGAGGGTTGCGCCTTTTAAAATAAATGGTTTCACCTTCCGCGGTTTAGACGGTTGCACGCCCAATGAAAATGGGAACAAAACAGTCGAAATAACAATAAAGCAGCGACTTTTTTCAGAATAAAAAACCGATGGCACGGCCCTTGCTCTGAGCATTCAGTGAAGTAGCAGTGCCAACTAAAAAAAAACCTTGGAGCACCACCTCATGTCCCAGACGTTTTACAAGAAAGGCTTTCTGGCCCTCGCAGTGGCAACTGCTTTGGGTGTTTCTGCGTTTGCACAGGCTGATGTGAAAATCGGTGTGGCGGGCCCGATGACAGGCGCCAACGCGGCATTTGGCGAGCAGTACATGAAGGGTGCACAGGCTGCAGCCGACGCGGTGAACGCGGCGGGCGGCGTCAATGGGGAAAAAATCGTACTGGTCAAGGGCGATGACGCCTGCGAACCGAAGCAGGCTGTGACGGTCGCCAAGGACCTGACCAACCAGAAAGTCGCCGGCGTAGTCGGTCACTTCTGCTCGTCGTCGACCATCCCGGCTTCCGAGATCTACGACGAAGCGGGCATCATTGCAATCACTCCAGGTTCCACCAACCCACAAGTTACCGAGCGCGGCCTGAGCGCCATGTTCCGCATGTGCGGGCGTGACGACCAGCAGGGCATCGTGGCTGGCGACTACATCGTCGATGTGCTCAAGGGCAAGAAAGTTGCCGTGCTGCACGACAAGGACACCTACGGCCAAGGCCTGGCTGATGCCACCAAGGCTCAACTGGTCAAGCGCGGCGTAACGCCAGTGCTGTATGAAGGCCTGACCCGCGGCGAGAAAGACTTCAGTGCCGTCGTGACCAAGATCCGTGCGGCCGGTGCCGACGTGGTCTACTTCGGCGGTCTGCACCCAGAGGCCGGTCCACTGGTTAAACAACTGCGTACCGAAGGCCTCAAAGACGTGAAATTCATGTCCGATGACGGCATCGTGACCGACGAACTGGTGACCACCGCTGGCGGCCCGCAATACGTCGACGGCGTGCTGATGACCTTCGGCGCCGACCCACGCCTGCTGCCAGACAGCAAGACCGTGGTAGACGCTTTCCGCAAGGCCGGTACCGAACCGGAAGGCTACACCCTGTACGCTTACGCGTCGGTTCAGACCCTGGCGGCTGCGTTCAACGGTGCCAAGTCCAACAAGGGTGAAGACGCTGCCAAATGGCTGAAATCGCACCCTGTCAAAACCGTAATGGGCGAGAAGACCTGGGACGCCAAGGGCGACCTGAAAGTCTCCGACTACGTGGTTTACCAATGGGACAAGGACGGCAAATACCACCAACTGGAAAAACAGAAGTGATATGAGCAGTTGATTTGCCCGGTGCATTGCGCGCCGGGCAATCCTGAAACATGTCCGTGCAGTACCTGTCTTTTCTCGTAGAGCTGCACACAAGCGTGTTGCGCGGGTGGCTGAACCCCGGTCCGTCGCACCCGGCTTCTGTGCAGTCTCTCAAATGCGTGAGATTGCGTTATGGATGGTATTTTCCTGCAGCAACTGGTCAACGGCCTGACCCTCGGGTCGGTCTATGGCCTGATCGCCATCGGCTACACAATGGTTTATGGCATCATCGGCATGATCAACTTCGCCCATGGCGAGGTTTATATGATCTCTGCGTACCTCGCGGCGATCAGTCTGGCTCTGCTGGCATACTTCGGTATCGAATCCTTCCCTTTGCTGATGCTTGGCACACTGGTCTTCACCATCGTCGTCACGGCGGTGTATGGCTGGGTCATCGAGCGTGTCGCCTACAAACCGCTGCGCAACTCCACCCGACTGGCACCGCTGATCAGCGCCATCGGTATTTCCCTGATCCTGCAAAACTATGCACAGATCGCCCAGGGCGCTCGTCAACAAGGTGTTCCAACCCTGCTGACCGGTGCATGGCGCGTTGAAGTAGGCACTGGCTTCGTCCAGCTTACCTACACCAAGATCTTCATTCTGGTCGCAGCGTTTGCCGGGATGGCCCTGCTGACCTACGTCATCAAGTACACCAAGCTCGGCCGTATGTGCCGCGCGACCCAGCAAGACCGCAAGATGGCCTCGATTCTGGGGATCAACACCGACCGCGTGATTTCCTACGTGTTCATCATCGGTGCAGCGATGGCGGCCCTGGCCGGCGTGCTGATCACCATGAACTACGGCACGTTCGACTTCTACGCTGGCTTCGTCATTGGTATCAAGGCGTTCACCGCTGCGGTACTCGGCGGGATCGGCTCGCTGCCTGGCGCGATGCTCGGCGGGATCATTCTCGGGATCTCCGAGTCGTTGTTCTCAGGCCTGGTCAACTCGGACTACAAAGACGTTTTCAGCTTCTCGCTGCTCGTTCTCGTTCTGGTCTTTCGGCCCCAAGGCCTGCTCGGCCGTCCTCTTGTGTCGAAGGTGTAAGCGATGTCTTCAACCACTAAAAAAACCATTGATATCAAAAGAAGCCTGGTTGACGCGATTCTCGCCGGCCTTGTCGCCCTGATTGTGTTCGGCCCGATTGTCGGCATCGTCCTTGACGGCTATGGCTTCAACTTGCAGCCGACCCGTGTGGCGTGGATTGTCGCCATCGTCATGGCTGGCCGCTTTGCCCTGAGCCTGTTCCTGCAAACCCCCAAGGGCCTGAAAATCCTGGAAGGCTTTGAAAGCACCGGCTCCGGGGTTCATGTACTGCCACCAGATTACAAATCCCGGTTGCGCTGGATCATCCCGCTGATGATCGTCATTGCCGTGGTGTTCCCGTTTTTCTCCAACTCCTACCTGCTGGGCGTGGTCATCCTCGGGCTGATCTATGTGCTGCTGGGCTTGGGGTTGAACATCGTGGTCGGTTTGGCCGGCCTGCTCGACCTGGGTTACGTGGCGTTCTACGCCATCGGTGCCTACGGCCTGGCGCTCGGTTATCAATACCTGGGGCTGGGTTTCTGGACGGTGCTGCCGCTGGCGGCAATCACGGCAGGCCTTGCCGGTTGCATCCTCGGTTTTCCGGTACTGCGCCTGCACGGTGACTACCTGGCAATCGTGACCCTGGGCTTCGGTGAAATCATCCGGTTGATCCTCAACAACTGGCTGTCCCTGACTGGTGGCCCGAATGGCATGGCCGCACCGTTGCCAACTTTCTTCGGCCTCGAGTTCGGCAAAAGGGCGAAGGATGGCGGTATACCGTTCCACGAGTTTTTCGGCATCGCCTACAACCCGGATGTGAAGTACTACTTCATCTATGCGGTGTTGTTCCTGGTGGTATTGGCCGTGCTGTACATCAAGCATCGCTTGACCCGTATGCCGGTCGGCCGCGCCTGGGAAGCCTTGCGCGAAGATGAAATCGCCTGCCGCTCCATGGGCCTGAACCACGTATTGGTCAAGCTCTCGGCGTTCACCATCGGTGCATCGACTGCTGGCCTGGCCGGTGTGTTCTTCGCCACTTATCAGGGTTTCGTCAACCCGACCTCGTTTACCTTTTTTGAATCGGCCCTGATCCTGGCCATCGTGGTACTTGGCGGCATGGGCTCGACCATCGGCGTGGTGATTGCAGCCTTCGTGCTGACCGTCGCCCCGGAACTGCTGCGTGGTTTCGCGGAGTATCGCGTGCTGCTGTTCGGCATCCTGATGGTGTTGATGATGATCTGGCGCCCGCGCGGCCTGATTCGGATCAGCCGTACCGGTGTGGCACCGCGTAAAGGAGTAGCGCCATGAGTGAAGTCGTACTCTCGGTCGAAAAGCTGATGATGCACTTCGGCGGCATCAAGGCGTTGAGCGATGTCAGCCTGAAAGTCCACCGCAACTCGATCTTCGCCCTGATCGGCCCCAACGGTGCCGGCAAGACCACGGTGTTCAACTGCCTGACCGGGTTCTACAAGGCTTCCGGCGGCAAGATCGAACTCAATGTGCGCGGCGAAAAGACCAACGTCATCAAGCTGCTGGGCGAATCGTTCAAACCGACCGATTTTGTCTCGCCCAAGTCGTTCGCCAGTCGCCTGTTCTACAAGGCGTTCGGTGGCACCCATCTGGTGAACCGTGCAGGTCTGGCGCGGACATTCCAGAACATTCGCCTGTTCAAGGAAATGTCGGTACTGGAAAACCTGCTGGTGGCCCAGCACATGTGGGTCAACCGCAACATGCTGGCCGGCATCCTCAATACCAAGGGTTACCGCAAGGCCGAAAGCGATGCGCTGGACCACGCGTTCTACTGGCTGGAAGTGGTGGACCTGGTGGACTGCGCCAACCGTCTGGCGGGTGAACTGTCCTACGGGCAGCAACGCCGCCTGGAAATCGCCCGGGCCATGTGCACCCGACCGCAGATCATCTGCCTCGACGAACCGGCCGCCGGCCTCAACCCTCAGGAAACCGAAGCACTGAGCGCGATGATCCGGCTGCTGCGCGACGAGCACGATCTGACCGTGGTGCTGATCGAGCACGACATGGGCATGGTAATGAGCATCTCCGACCACATCGTGGTGCTGGACCACGGCATCGTCATCGCCGAGGGCGGCCCCGATGCAATCCGTAACGATCCGAAAGTGATTGCGGCCTACCTGGGCGCCGATGAAGAGGAAGTGGTGCTATGAGTCAACCCATCCTCGAACTCAAGGAACTGGATGTGTTTTACGGGCCGATCCAGGCCCTGAAGAAAGTCTCGCTGCACATCAATGAAGGTGAAACCGTCAGCCTCATCGGCTCCAACGGTGCCGGCAAGTCGACGCTGCTGATGTCGATCTTCGGTCAACCGCGCGCGGCGGACGGGCAGATCATCTATCAGGGTGTGGACATTACCCACAAGTCGTCCCACTACATTGCGTCCCACGGCATCGCGCAATCGCCGGAAGGCCGGCGGGTGTTCCCCGACATGACCGTCGAGGAAAACCTGCTGATGGGCACCATTCCCATCGGTGACAAGTACGCCAAGGAAGACATGCAGCGCATGTTCGAGCTGTTCCCGCGGCTCGAGGAGCGGCGTACACAGCGGGCCATGACCATGTCCGGCGGCGAGCAGCAAATGCTCGCCATCGCCCGTGCCTTGATGAGCCGGCCGAAACTGCTGCTGCTCGATGAGCCGAGCCTGGGCCTGGCACCGATTGTGGTGAAACAGATCTTCTCTACTCTGCGGGAACTGGCGAAAACCGGCATGACCATCTTCCTGGTCGAGCAGAACGCCAACCATGCGCTGAAGCTGTCCGATAGGGCGTACGTGATGGTCAACGGCGAGATCCGCCTCACAGGCACCGGCAAGGAGCTGCTGGTCAACGAAGAGGTGCGTAACGCTTATCTCGGCGGTCATTGAGTTCTGCGCTGTTAAGCAA
Organism: Pseudomonas sp. LBUM1644; assembly: GCF_059716195.1. Taxonomy (NCBI): domain Bacteria; kingdom Pseudomonadati; phylum Pseudomonadota; class Gammaproteobacteria; order Pseudomonadales; family Pseudomonadaceae; genus Pseudomonas; species Pseudomonas sp. LBUM1644. The sequence continues at coordinate 592,107 of NZ_CP166812.1, forward strand.
AAGCCCCGGCGCGCAATCGCCGGGGCTTTTTTTTAGGATGAAAGAAGCAAATGTAACGATAAACATGCCAAACCCAATTTAACGAAATCAAGCAGAGCCTATTCGGTTTGTTGAGCAATAACCAACTTCAAGTTTGGCGATATATTAATGACGAAAGTTAAGGAGTGTTGTGTGTGTCACCAAAATCCAGAGTTGATTAACGAGTGTATTAGGGCTGTTGGGTTGTTCTGATTAAGAGTGCAACTGGTAATAATAAATATTGACACTCAGCCAAAGCGTCTATACTCAAGCGGAATTTGCTTGTGGTACGGCTAAATATTTTTAGCGCAAATCAATGCACAATTTTACCTCCTTAGTTGAAGAGGTATTATCCAAGTCTGTGGAGATAGCTAAAATGACTCATAAAGTCTTTTGCAAAATGGCCCTGGCTAGCTTGATGCTCTCGTCCGTCACCGGTGTTTATGCGGCAACCAAGCCCGACGATATGACGTGTCAGCAATTCCTCGATATGACCCCGGAAGCTACTTCCCCTGTCGTACTTTGGGTTGCGACCGACGATAAAGTAAATGCGGAAGGTGATTCTTTCGATAAAACAACAGTTGATGCAATGGTTGTCCCTAAAGTTGTAGAGTTGTGCAAGAAAAATCCCCAGAAAAAAGTGTCTAGTTTTAAACAGGAAATTGTAGGTTTTTTTAAAAAAATGTAATTACAAACTTTAACGCTTGTCGGCATTTCTAATGCCGGCGAGCGTTATATCGAGTTTATTAATATTCGATTTAGAACATAGAGAGTCAAACTACCTATTCCTCGGGTTGAGCAGTATTTGCCGATTCTTAGGCAACGATTGCTGGCGGGCGAATAGACCACCGCAAGGTGTGCTCGCCGTCCACATTCCGGGAGTGAGCGGACAGCGGATATAGAGACATTCACCACCCTCTCAAGTGAGAGAGAGCCTTGGTTGGGTTTGCTGTGGGTCATTGAAAAGCAGGCGACTGACAACCCGAGATCGTGAGCAGGTTCGCTTTCCACGACGCATTCCTGAAATTGTGGAAAACAATATTCGCAAGCTGCCAAAGCGCGACATAAAGCCGCTGCAAATAGTTGTTTTATCACGGTTTTGACTTGTCCCCGTTTGCTGTGGAGCTGGCTGTGAATAACGTGGGAGTAGCTGGCTGGACGCCGTTGATTCCGTGGCCTGTAGAGATATGGTTGTTTTTTGATCAGGCGTTTTTGAGCGGCCGTGAGGTGGTTTTGTCAACTTGTTTGTTGGCGGTAAAAACGCAATCAAAAGAACGCCGCCAGCCTGTGGATAAGTCTGTGGTTAAACTCTGGAAAGACTCGGCTGAAGGCCGTAGTTACTGGCTTGGCGCCATCGCCTGTTTGACTGCTGAATCGTGCAAACTGCCTTGGGCTACACAGTCGATAAACGAGGGTCAAGCGAAAAAATTTCGAAACGCCCCGCAAAGCCTTATACACAGCGGGTTTGAGCTTTTGCACTTGCCCCCGAAATGTGTGGATGGGCCTGTGGATAAGGTGCGTGCACATGGCTGCAAGCCACGGGGAATAAGGTGTGCCGCAGTGTGGTCGTTTTTTGTACAGCGACGGACTTGTAGCAGCTGCCGAAGGCTGCGTCCGGCTGCGAAGCAGTCGTCATCCAGTCGACTCCATTTCAAATTCAAAACCGCATGCTCCGATTTTACGACTGCTTCGCAGCCGGACGCAGCCTTCGGCAGCTGCTACAGGTGAGTATTGTTTGCTCAAGATGCGGTGCGCCAGTTGCCGGTATCAGCCGGGCCGGGCATGCTGCCAGCTGATTTTCTATTCCAATGGCTGCCGATCAGCCGAAGCAAGGAGAACACGATGTCCGACACCCTGTTTATTACCGGTGCAACCTCCGGTTTTGGTGAAGCCTGTGCCCGCCGTTTTGCCGAGGCCGGCTGGAAACTGGTGCTGACTGGCCGTCGTGAAGAGCGCCTCAATGCCCTGTGCGCCGAGTTGTCCAAGCAGACCGAGGTCCATGGCCTGGTGCTCGATGTGCGTGACCGCAAGGCGATGGAGGAGGCGATTGCCAACCTGCCACCGTCGTTCGCCAAGCTTCGCGGGTTGATCAACAACGCCGGCCTGGCGCTGGGCGTTGATCCTGCACCCAAGTGCAATCTGGACGATTGGGACACGATGGTCGATACCAACATCAAAGGCCTGATGTACAGCACTCGCCTGCTGTTGCCGCGCCTGATCGCCCACGGTCGTGGTGCCGGCATCGTCAATCTGGGCTCTATCGCCGGCAATTACCCGTACCCGGGCAGCCATGTGTATGGCGCGAGCAAAGCATTCGTCAAACAGTTCTCGCTGAACCTGCGCTGCGACCTGCAAGGCACCGGCGTGCGCGTCAGCAACATCGAGCCCGGCCTATGTGAAAGCGAGTTCTCGCTGGTGCGTTTCGCCGGTGACCAGGAGCGTTACAACGCGACCTACGCCGGTGCCGAGCCGATCCAGCCGCAAGACATTGCCGACACCATTTTCTGGGTCCTCAACGCGCCGGCGCACATCAACATCAACAGTTTGGAGTTGATGCCGGTGAGCCAGACGTGGAGTGGGTTTGCGATTGAGCGTAATGGTGGCAAGGCTTAAAACCGGGTAACGGCCATTCGCGAGCAAGCCCGCTCCCACAGGTTCAGCGTGATCCATTGTGGGAGCGGGCTTGCTCGCGAAGGCGGTCGATCAGTCAGCGGAAATAGTCGGCCAAACCGCGATAGCAGGTCGCCAAGTGATAAGGCGTAGTCGAAGGCATGTCCTGGCGGCTCACTTGCCCCTCATCATCGCGACACTCATACCAGCCGCGTGCATGCAGAGAACGCTGTTGCAAGGCCTGCAACTGGCGCAGCACCTCAGCATCGCTGCCCGGGCGCAGGGTCAATGCGCGAAGGTATTCCGCCTGAGCCCAGATGCGTTGGGTGCCGTCTTTCGAATGCCCGTCCAAAGAGAGCATCGCACGCACGGCGCCGGTCTGTTGATCGACGCCCAACTGCTCGGTGTACGAAAACGCGCGCTCCAGCGACGCATGCAATGGCGACCCGCGCAGCAACGGCGAAGATTCCAGCAGGAAATACCATTCGAACTGATGGCCCGGTTCAAACCAGTTATCCACAGCCCCCAGCGGTTTCTCCATCAGCACGCCTTGTTGCGGGTCGACGAAATGCTTGTGCATGGCGCTGCATAACTCAATGAGCGAACGCTGCACGGCAATGTCTTCACGCACCGCAAGGGTCGCGAGAAATGCCTCGGCCAGGTGCATCAGGGGATTTTGCAGCGGTCCGGTGTTCAACGATGACCAGTCACGGTCGAGGTTGGCTTCGTACAGGCCGTCGCCTGTGGCGAAACGCTGAGCTATCACTTCCAGCGCGGCGTTGAGTACCGATTCCACCCGTGGTTCGCGGACTTTGTCCCAGTAATGGGCGCAGGCGAACAGGATGAACGCGTGGGTGTAGAGGTCTTTGCGCTGATCCTGCGGCGCGCCCTGCGGGTCGATGCTGTAGAACCAGCCACCCTGTTCGGCGTCATGGAAATGTTGCTGCAGGGAATGGAACAGCGCCGCCGCGCGTACTTCGGCCGCCGGTACTTCGCCAATCAGGCTGGAAAACAGATACAACTGCCGCGCACAGGCCATGGCCCGATAGCGTTGCGGGGGCAACGGCTGATGTCCGGCGTCCAGCGCTTCATAGGGCAGCGCCATCTCGGCATTCCAGCCGGGACCTTGCCAGAGCGGCACGATCACGTTCAGGAAATGCTGTTGTACCGAGGCAAACAGCGCGGTCAATTCTGGCTGGGAGATGGAACGGGAAACAGGCGGCATTGGCTGGCGTCGTCACGGCAGGGGCGATTGCGCGACATGTTATCAGGCCTGAGAGATGTGGTGTCTTTCAGGCCGCCTTCGCGAGCAAGCCCGCTCCCACATTAGACCGCGATCAAATGTGGGAGCGGGCTTGCTCGCGAAGAGGCCATCACTGGCAATAAACAATCAACCCGCCAACAACCACACCCCAGTCGCCGCCGAAGCAGCCCCCGCCAGTCGAACCAGTGGCGCCGCGGCCTGAGGCAGCACGCGCACCAGCGCATAACCCGCTGCATGCAACACCGCCGTCGCCGCCACAAAACCGGCCGCATACGCCCAAGGGCTCGACATATCCGGCAGTTCCAAACCATGTGCCACACCATGAAACAGCGCAAACACCGCCGTGGCACCCATCGCCAGACTCAACGGCGGACGCACCGCTAACGCGACGGCCAAACCCAAAGCCAATACAGACGCCGCAATCCCGCCTTCCAGTGCCGGCAGGTTCAACCCTTCAAAACCCAACAACCCACCAATCAGCATCGTGCCGACGAACGTGCAGGGCAGGGCCCAGCGCGCCGCGCCTTTCTGCTGCGCGGCCCACAGGCCTACGGCAACCATCGCCAGCAAGTGGTCGAGGCCGCCAAGCGGGTGGCTGATGCCGGCGATCAAGCCGTTGTCGCCATGGCCCGGGTGGGCAAAGGCGATGGCCGGGGTCAGCAGCAGGGCCATGGCGCCCAGAATGCGTTTAAGTGTCATGGACAAGCTTCCTTGTTGATAAAAATTGATCGATATCAGGCCGCCGTCAGCAGACCCTGGCGCTCGATGAAGGCGATTATTGCTTCCAGTCCCAGCCCGGTCTTCTGGTTGCTGAAGACAAACGGTTTGCCGTTGCGCATGCGTTGGGTGTCGCTGTCCATCAGCGAAAGCGATGCACCCACCAGCGGCGCCAGGTCGACTTTGTTGATCACCAGCAAGTCGGATTTGCAGATGCCGGGGCCACCCTTGCGCGGCAGCTTGTCGCCGGCCGACACGTCAATCACGTAGATGGTCAGGTCGGACAGTTCCGGGCTGAAGGTCGCGGACAGGTTGTCGCCGCCGGACTCCACCAGAATCAGGTCCAGTCCCGGAAAGCGCCGGTTCAGTTGGTCCACGGCTTCGAGGTTGATCGAGGCGTCTTCACGGATCGCGGTGTGCGGGCAGCCGCCGGTTTCGACGCCGATGATCCGCTCCGGCGCCAGCGCTTCGTTGCGCACCAGAAAATCGGCGTCTTCGCGGGTGTAGATGTCGTTGGTCACGACGGCCAGGTTGTACCGGTCACGCAGTGCCAGGCACAGGGCCAGCGTCAACGCGGTTTTACCGGAACCGACCGGGCCGCCGATGCCGACGCGCAGAGGTTGTGTGTTCATGTGTTTCTCCAAAATAACAGGCCCAAAATAACAGGCCCTAGGAACGGAACAGGCGGCTGTATTGGCGCTCATGGGCCATGCACGCCAGGGACAGGCCGAACGCGGCGCTGCCGTAGTGTTCGGGGTTGATTCGGGTGGCGTTCTGCTGGGCTTCCTGCAGCAACGGCAGCAATTGACTGGTGAGTCGTTGCGCGGCTTGCTGGCCCAGTGGCAAGGTTTTCATCAGCACCGCCAATTGGTTCTCCAGCCAGCTCCATAGCCACGCCGCCAAGGCGTCTTGCGGGCAGATATTCCAGGCACGAGCGGCTAACGCCCAACCGAGGGCCAGGTGTGGTTCGCAGCGTTGCTCAAGAAAGCCGCGGGCCGACGCATCGAGTTCCGGTAAACCGTTAAGCAGCTGCTGCAAGGAGTACCCCATCTGCCGGCTCTCCTGATGCAGCTCGCGGGTTTCCCGACTGGCGCGGTGTTCTTCGCAGCGTTGCAGCAACTCGCCCCAGTTTTCATCGACGGCGGCCACGCAATGGGCCAGAAGCAGCGGTGCTTCGAAACGTGCGAGATTCAGCAGCAACTGATCGCTGATCCAGCGTCGCGCACTGCCGGCATCATTCACGCGGCCGTTATCCACCGCCATTTCCAAACCCTGGGAATAGCTGTAGCCGCCAATCGGCAATTGCGGACTGGCCAGACGCAGCAGCGCCCAGGCCGGGTTCATAAGCGAACGCCGAACTGGTGCAGTTTCGGTGGGTAGTTGAAATCTTCGTCGCCGTGGCGTGAATGGTGATGCCCGCCGCCGTAGGCGCCATGCTCCGGCTGGAACGGGGCTTCGATGTTCTCGACCTTGGCATCCAGCTGTTCGAGCATGGCCTTGAGCACGTAATCGTCGAGCAGGCGCAACCAGCCATCGCCGACTTGCAAGGCGACGTGGCGATTGCCCAAGTGATACGCCGCGCGGGTCAGTTCGAACGCGTTGGCGCAAGTTACATGCAGCAATTGTTCAGGGCGGGCGCAGACGCGGACCACGCGCCCGTCCTCGGCTTGCAGGTATTCGCCGTCATGCAGCGGCGGCTGACCGCGCTCCAAAAACAATCCGACGTCTTCACCCTCGGCACTGAAACAGCGCAAACGGCTTTTGCTCCGCGCTTCGAAGGTCAGGTGCAGCTCGGCGGCCCAGACGGGTTGAGGGTCGATTCTGCGATGAATCACCAGCATCGGAAAGCTTCCAGGAATGGACAATAGTCAGGCTAGAGCAAGGGGCTTGCCAATCGGGTGAAGCGTAGGAAATGGCTGTCGGATGCGTAGGGCGAGGGGTTTTTTTGGGTGATGTTGGTGCGGCTTTATTTTGCATGCACCAAATTGCGGCGCACTAAAAAGATCGCAGCCTGCGGCAGCTCCTACATGGATCGCGTTTCCCTGTAGGAGCTGCCGCAGGCTGCGATCTTTTCAGGCGTCACTCAGTACTGCCCAGACCCTGCCAATGTTTGAGGCCAATAAAGATAAACCGCAACTGCTGGGTAATCTTTGCCTGCGGCGTCAAATGCTCAGGCAATGCCTCGGCTGGCGGATCAATAATGTCCGGCAAGGTTGCAAACACACTTTTAACAATCAGGTCAGCCATGACGCTCAAGCCAGCTATGTCCAGGTGTTGCAACTTCGGCATCAACGACAAGTCGGCGGCAAGGTCCGAGCTGATGTCCTCGCGCAAGCGCCCAATGGCCTGGCGCACCGGCTGCGAGCCGCCGTACTGCTCGCGAGCCAGAAACAGGAACTGCGATCGTTTGGCCGAGACCACGTCGAGAAAGATCCGCACCGAGGCATCAATGATGCCGCCCATGACGAATTCATTGTGGCGCACCAGGCGAATGGTTTCGCGGAAGGTTTGCCCGACTTCGCTCACCAGCACCAGGCCCAGTTCATCCATGTCGGCGAAATGCCGGTAGAAACCGGTCGGTACGATCCCGGCGGTTTTCGCCACTTCGCGCAGGCTGAGGCTGCCAAATCCACGGCCGCATTCCATCAGGTGGCGGGCAGCGTCCATCAAGGCGTTGCGGGTTTGTTGTTTCTGTTCGGCGCGGGGCAGCATCGCAGGGTAATTTCTGGACAGGACAGCGGCGCACTCTAGCAAATAGGCTTTGCTGGCGTCGAACGACTATAGGGGGGATGAGGCGAGGGAGTGCAGCTTCCAGACAGTCAAAAGCCCAATCCGGGGATTGGGCTTTTTTTCAGGGCCGTCATGGCCTTAGCTCAAAGCGCTGTTACGTTCGATTACACGGTCACCACCACTTTCCGCCAGGGTTTGACCTTGTGGAGTGCGGTCGGAACCGTCAGCAGCCAGGGTTTGACCTTGTGGAGTGCGATCGGAACCGTCAGCAGCCAGGGTTTGACCTTGTGGAGTGCGATCGGAACCGTCAGCGGCGAGGGTTTGACCTTGTGGAGTGCGATCGGAACCGTCAGCAGCCAGGGTTTGACCTTGTGGGGTGCGATCGGAACCGTCAGCGGCCAGGGTTTGACCTTGTGGGGTGCGGTCGGAACCGTCAGCAGCCAGGGTTTGACCTTGTGGGGTACGGTCGGAGCCGTCTTGGGTGATCAGGCCTTTTTCTTTCAGGCGATCGTTACCACCTTCAGCCAGGGTTTGACCTTGTGGAGTACGTTCCGAGCCATCAGCGGCGACGGTTTGGCTGAACACCGAGTGGGTCGATTTCACTTGTGGGGTTGCCTGATCTGCAGCTGGCAAAGCAAAAGCGGTGCTGGCTAGCAGGGAGAGGGTAAGACTAAGCAGTAATTGGCGTTTCATGATTGGGTGCTCCGTAGGAGGGCGATAAAGTGGGTACGAGGGCAATGCTACTCTCGATAAGTCGATATAAAAGTTCATAAACACAATGGTAATAATCAACGGAATTGATTGTTCCGTGCGAAGGCTCTAGAACGGGGCTTTGCGGCGAACGCTTTCGCACTGAAGTGGGTATTTTCGACTCACTCGTGCCGCGCAAAAGTGCGGGGGCGGTAACGCCGGATTTCGAGAGCAGGGTGTCCCCGACCGATTATTTGAACGTTAAGCGGTATTTGGGTTAAACCTGCGCCCGGTTTTTCAGTCCTAGACTCCATTGCCGGCCGGTTCTGGCCTAACGTTTCACACGTGCGTCGCAGTCAGGGCGCCAAGTCGTATCAGGAGCCCTGTGCAATGACGCGCACTCGTAAAATTGTTGCCTGGACCCTCGCCAGCCTTGTTGTCCTGCTGGCGGTATTGGTTCTGATCATCGTGTTCTTCGATTGGAACCGGATCAAACCACCCCTCAATGCCAAAGTGTCCGAAGAGTTGCACCGCCCGTTCGCCATCAACGGCAACCTCGCGGTGGTCTGGCAGCGTGAACCCGACGAGGGCGGCTGGCGTGCCTGGGTGCCGTGGCCGCATGTCGTGGCTGAAGATTTGCGCCTGGGCAACCCGGATTGGTCCAAACAACCGCAGATGGTCACTCTCAAACGCGTGGAGCTGCGCATCTCGCCCCTGGCCTTGCTGGCGCAGCGCGTGGTGATCCCGCGTATCGACCTCACCGAACCCAACGCCGACCTGCAACGTCTGGCGGATGGCCGCGCCAACTGGACCTTCAAGTTCGACCCCAAGGACCCGAACGCCGAACCTTCGAGCTGGGTGGTGGATATCGGTGCGATCGGCTTTGATAAGGGCCACGTCACCCTCGATGATCAGACTTTGAAGACTCAGCTCGATGTGCTCATCGACCCGCTGGGCAAGCCGATTCCATTCAGTGAGATCGTGGGCGACAAATTGGCGAAAACCGCACTGGAAAAGGGTGCTGCGCCTCAGGACTATGCGTTTGCGCTGAAGGTCAAAGGCCAGTACCACGCGCAGAAACTCGCGGGCGAGGGCAAGATTGGCGGTTTGTTGGCCCTGCAGGACTCGGCCAAGCCGTTTCCGCTTCAGGCTCAGGTGAAGATCGCCGACACCAGCGTCGAACTGGCCGGCACCCTGACCGATCCCCTGAACCTCGGCGCTTTGGACTTGCGGTTGAAACTGGCCGGTACCAGCCTCGGCAATCTCTACCCGCTGACCGGCGTAACCCTGCCGGATTCCCCGCCTTACGCCACGGACGGTCACTTGGTGGCCAAGCTGCACGAGGCGGATGGCGCGGTGTTCCGTTATGAAGAGTTCAACGGCAAGATCGGCCAGAGTGACATCCATGGCAGCCTGGCCTACGTCGCCAGCCAGCCTCGGCCGAAACTCAGCGGTGCGCTGGTTTCCAATCAATTGCTGTTTGCCGACCTGGCGCCGCTGATCGGTGCCGACTCGAACGCCAAGCAAAAGGCCCGTGGCGGCGAAAGCAAACAGCCGGCAGACAAGGTGTTGCCGGTCGAGGAATTTAAAACCGAGCGCTGGCGCGATATGGACGCCGACATCGAGTTCACCGGCAAGCGCATCGTCCACAGCGAAAAACTGCCCTTTACCGACCTTTATACCCATGTGGTGCTTACCGATGGCGTACTCAGCCTCGAACCCCTGCGTTTTGGCGTGGCCGGGGGCAAGCTGGATGCGCAGATTCGCCTGAACGGTCACACCGATCCGTTGGAAGGCAAAGCCAGGCTCACCGCACGCGGCTTCAAGCTCAAGCAGTTGTTCCCGACCTTTGAGCCGATGAAAACCAGTTTCGGTGAGCTCAATGGCGATGCTGACATCAGCGGTCGCGGCAATTCGGTGGCCAAGTTGCTGGGCAGTGCCAATGGCAATCTGAAGATGCTGATCAACGACGGTGCCATCAGCCGCGAGTTGATGGAGCTGGCCGGGCTTAACGTCGGTAACTATGTGGTCGGCAGGATCTTTGGCGACAAGGAAGTGAAGATCAATTGTGCGGCCGCCGACTTCGACATCAAGTCGGGGCTGGCGACCACACGCCTGTTCGTCTTCGATACCGAGAACGCAATCATCTATATCGATGGCACCGCGAACATGGCCACCGAGCAGCTGGACCTGACGGTTACGCCGGAGTCCAAAGGCTGGCGGCTGATCTCGTTGCGTTCGCCGTTGTATGTGCGGGGCAAATTCATCAAGCCCGATGCCGGGGTGAAAACTGTGCCATTGATCTTGCGTGGAGCGGGGATGGTCGCATTGGGCGTGATTGCGGCGCCGGCGGCCGGGTTGCTGGCGCTGGTGGCGCCGAGTGGGGGCGAGCCGAATCAGTGTGCGCCGTTGCTGGAGCAGATGAAGGCGGGGAAGGCACCGGTGACCGTCAAGCCCACCCGGTAGATCAAAAGATCGCAGCCTGCGGCAGCTCCTACAGGGATATGCGTTCCCTGTAGGAGCTGCCGCAGGCTGCGATCTTTTAAAGGTCTTTCAGAATATCGGCCATGTCATCCGCATGCTCTTCTTCCTGGGCCAGGATGTCTTCGAAGATGCGGCGGGTGGTCGGGTCTTTCTCGCCGATGTACTGAATGATCTCGCGGTAACTGTCGATGGCGATGCGCTCAGCGACCAGGTCCTCATAGACCATTTCCTTGAGGTCTTTGCCGGCCACGTATTGGGCGTGGGAGTTTTTCGACAGCAGGTCAGGGTTGAATTCCGGCTCACCGCCCAACTGCACGATGCGCTCGGCCAGTCGGTCGGCATGCTCGGCCTCCTGGTTAGCATGTTCGAGGAATTCGTCGGCGGCGACGTGGGCTTTCAGGCCGTTGGCCATGAAGTAGTGGCGTTTATAGCGCAACACGCAGACCAGTTCGGTGGCCAGCGATTCGTTGAGCAGACGCAGCACTTCGTCGAGGTCGGCGCTGTAGCTTTCGGTCACCGCGCCATTCTCGACGTTCTGGCGGGCACGTGCGCGAAGGGTCGTTACATCAGACAAATGCATGTCGCTCATCTCGTTCTCCTGGAGGCTAATCCGGTTGGCGTCACCCTCTGTAGAAGTGATCGCTACGTAAGTTGTGAGTGATGAGTACGACGAAAAGTTTAAGTAATTTGCCGTTCCCCTGTAGGAGCTGCCGCAGGCTGCGATCTTGGCAATAGCCCCGACAACGCCGCTTCCTCCTGCAACCACGCAAAAAACGCCCGCACGGGTGGATGTCGCTCGCGTCCTGGCACGCAAAGGGCTGCGTACCCGGCCCCATCGACCTGGACATCGCTCCGGTAAGCCACGAGCAAACCACTGGCCACGCTCTCGGACACCAGGATATTGCTCGCCAGCACCAGCCCTTGTCCGGCGATGGCCGCTTGCAGGGCGTAATGCTCTTCGTCGTATTCACGAACCAAAGGTTGTCCCGCCAGCCAGGGCTCACCGGACTGCGCACACCAAGATTCCCAGCCGTGGGCGTACAACTTGGAGTTGTGCCAGTTCACGCTAATCAGCGTCGGCGGATGACGGGTCGCCTGGGCAACTTGCGCGGGCGAGCCATAAACGCCAAACGATTCATCAAACAGGCACCGTCCATAAAGGTGTGGATAGTCATCGAGGCTGTAGCGCACCACCAGGTCAACACTGGCGTCCTGAAGCAAATCGATCACTTCGCAGTGGGTATCCAGTCGCAGGCTGATGTTTGGGTGCCGGGCGTAGAAACGCCCCAGCCGAGGGACCAGCCAGAGGGCGGCGAACGCCGCGGTGGTGGAAATCGTCAGGCTTGAGCCACTGCGTTGCGGGCGCAAGGTATCGACGCTTTGCGCCACGTCGAGCAAGGCGCCATGCAGGCTGTGGAACAACCGTTCGCCACACTCGGTAAGGCGCACCCGCCGTGGCAACCGCTCGAACAGCGGCACACCCAGCCAGCTTTCCAGTGAGCGAATCTGATGGGACACCGCCGTCGGCGTCACCGACAGTTCCTCGGCGGCAGCCTTGAAACTCAGCAGGCGCGAGGCGGATTCGAATGCGCGCAAGGCCGTCAGCGGTAGCGAGGCAAACATTGAAACTCCATGGATGAAATGGATTCATCCTGACTGATTTTTGCTCATTTGAAGGGAGGCACATGTGGGCTTCAATCTGCAAGCAGGTTGAGTTTAGTCCTTGAGGAGAATCAGATGAGTAGAATTCTTGCAGTTCATGCCAGTCCACGGGGCGAGCGTTCGCACTCCCGGCGTCTGGCAGAGGTGTTTTTATCGGCCTGGCAGGCCCGTCATCCACAGTCGCAGCTGACCCGCCGTGAAGTCGGGCGGGCGCTGATCCCGCCGGTCAACGAGGCGTTCGTTGCTGCAGCGTTTTACCCTGAGCCCGAAGCGCGGCCGCTGTCGATGCAGGCCGACCTGGCCTTCAGCGATGAACTGGTCGGCGAATTGCTCGGCCACGAGTTGCTGGTGATTTCCACGCCGATGCATAACTTCAGCGTGCCCAGCGGGCTCAAGGCCTGGATCGATCAGATTGTGCGCGTTGGGATGACGTTCAATCACACGCTGGATAACGGTGTAGCCCAGTACGAGCCGCTGGTGCGCGGCAAAAAGGCGTTGATCGTCACCAGTCGCGGCGGTTTCGGTTTCGGACCGGGTGGTGAGCTGGAGGCCTTGAACCATGCTGATCCGTTGCTGCGAACGGCGTTGGGCTTCATCGGCATCACCGACGTCACTGTGGTGGCCGCCGAGGGCGAAGAGTCTACCGACCGCACCTTTGAGGTCTCCGCCGCCGAGGCCGAGCAGCGTTTGTTGACGCTGGCCAAGGAGTTCTAGATGGCCTGGCTGTTTTTGCTGATCGCCGCCGCGTTCGAAGTCACGTTCGCCATGGGCATGAAGTACGCCGAAGGCTTCACACGGCTCTGGCCCTCGCTGATCACCATCGTGGCGGCTGTAGGCGGAATCTATTTCCTGACCCTGGCCATGCGCGAATTGCCAGTCAGCATCGCCTATCCGATCTGGACGGCGATCGGCTCGCTGGGCACGGTGTTTCTCGGGTTTGCGCTGCTGGGGGAGAGCCTGACGGCCATTAAACTGGTGTCGGTCGGGCTGATCGTGGCGGGGGTGGTGGGGTTGAAGTAGGGCGGTTGTCATAGACTGGTCGTGGAGTTGTCATCTTTGCTGGGGATGCTTGGCTGATGTCTTGCCTTGCGCCTTGCTTCACCTCATCGATCACAAGGATGTTCGCCCATGTTGCAAGGTTCCGCCACGCGTTACCCCCTGGTGCTGGTCCCGGGAATGCTCGGGTTTATTCGTCTGGTGCTCTATCCGTACTGGTACGGGATCGTTGCGGCGTTGCGCCGAGGTGGTGCGACGGTGATTGCGGTGCAGGTCTCGCCGCTCAACTCCTGTGAAGTGCGCGGCGAGCAGCTGCTGGCGCGGATCGAGGAAATCCTGCGGGAAACCGGCGCCGAAAAGGTCAATCTGATCGGCCACAGCCAGGGCGCGCTGACGGCGCGCTATGCCGCCGCCAAGCGCCCGGACCGAGTGGCCTCGGTGACGTCGGTGGCCGGGCCCAATCACGGTTCTGAACTGGCGGATTACCTGCACAAGCATTATCCGGCGCACAGCGCGAAAGGCCGGTTGCTGGCGTTTTTACTGCGGGTGATTGGCGCGTTGATGAGCCTGCTGGAAACCGGCTATCGCGGACCGAAACTGCCAGTGGATATCCACGCCTCCCATGAATCGCTGACGACGGCGGGTGTCGCGTTGTTCAACCAGCGTTATCCACAGGGCCTGCCGCACACCTGGGGCGGGCATGGGCCAGAAGAGGTTAATGGCGTGCGCTATTACTCGTGGTCCGGGACGTTGCAGCCGGGCAAGACGGATCGCGGGCGCAACCTGTTCGACGGGACGAATCGCAGTTGCCGGTTGTTTGCCAAAACCTTCGTGCGTGAAGTGGGGCATTGCGACGGGATGGTCGGGCGTTACAGTTCGCACCTGGGAACGGTCATTGGCGATGAGTATCCGCTGGATCACTTCGACATCGTCAACCAGTCGCTGGGGTTGGTGGGGAAGGGGGCGGAGCCGATCCGATTGTTTGTCGAGCATGCGGCGCGGCTGAAAGCGGCGGGTGTATAAGACCAAAAGATCGCAGCCTGCGGCAGCTCCTACAGAGGAATGCGTTCCAGATGTAGGAGCTGCCGCAGGCTGCAATCTTTTTCAATCAGGCGACGCTAACCTTACGGCCCAGCACCGTGGTCCAACGCTCTGAAAGAATCACCCCACCCAATGTCAGCATTCCGCCGACCAGGTGATACATCGCCAACTGCTCATGCAGCACCGCCGCCGCAATCACCGCGGTAATCAACGGTAGCAGGTTAAAAAACAATACCGTCCGGCTCGGCCCCAGGCGCACCACAGCCTGCATCCACGCCAGCGGCGCAAGCATCGAGGCCAACAGGCAGGCATACAGCACCAATGGAATGTTCTGCAGCGTCAGGCCGGTTTTCGGTGACAGGACAAACAGTGGAAACAGCACCACCACCGCCACCAGTACCTGCAAATACAGCAACACCAACGGCGGCAAACGTAGCTGCCACTTTTTCAGCAGCGTGCTGTAAATCGCGTAAGCCAGCGTGGCAATCAGCATCATCGCATCGCCCAGGTTCACCCCGTGCTCCAGCAAAACGCCCAAGCTGCCGGATGAAACCACCACCAATACGCCTGCAAAAGACAGCACCGCACCGGCCAACGCACCCGCGGTCAAGCGCTGGCCGAGACTGACAATCGCCATGGCCAGTGACATCAACGGCATCAACGAGAGGATGATCCCCATGTTGGTCGCCGTGGTCAGGGCCGCAGCGAAATACGCCAGGCTTTGGTAGACCGCCATACCGAGCACGCCAAGCACGAAGATCTTGCCCAGGTTCGGACGGATCAGCGCCCAGTGGGCAATCACCGGTTTGAGCATGAAGGGCGTGAACAGCAAACCGGCCAGTAGCCAGCGGTAAAAACCGATCTCGGCGGGAAAAATCGCCCCGGCCGCCATTTTGGTGATCACGGTATTGCCGGCCCAGATAAAAATGGCCAGCAAGGGATAAGCGTATTGCATCGGAAAAACCAGAACGTTAATGAGGGGCAATTATCCGCTTGTCTGTCTCAAAGCCTATACTTCGATCCAGACAATCTACCTCTGATGACGGACAGCATGACCAGTAAACACATCGACCTGCTGGATTTCAGCGAACTGCCGGCGCCGGTGTATTTCCGCTATGCCGACTTTGACACCCACGAATACGCCTCGGCCCACCGTCATCCATGGGGCACCCTCGAGTACTCGGCCAACGGCGTCTTGCACATGGAAATTGGCGACAGTCGATTCATGTCGCCACCCCAGTACGCCGTGTGGGTACCGCCGCAGATCGAGCACAGTTTCTACAGCAATCAGCCCATCAACTACCGCGCGGTCTGCCTCGCACCGTCACTGTGTCGCGACTTGCCGCCGCAGGCCTGCACCCTGGCGATCAGTGACATTCTCAAGGCGATCCTCAAGGACTTCGCCGCCCGCGACGTAAAGATTCCCGAGCACGAGGCCGACAGGCGCCTGGCCCAGGTGTTGGTGGATCAGCTGCAACAGGCGCCGGTGCATGAATGCTACCTGCCTTACGCCAGCAGCCCCGGCCTGCTCGGGATTCTCGAAGCCTTGCAAGCCGAGCCCGGGGATAACCGGCCTCTGGCGGAGTGGGCCGAACAGATCCATGTCAGCGAACGGACCCTGGCGCGGCAGTTCGTGCGCGAACTGGGCATGAGTTTCGGCGAGTGGCGCCAGCGCTTGCGCTTCCTGGCGGCAATCGAGGCGCTGGACAGCCACCGCAGCATTCAGGACATCGCCTTCGATATGGGCTACAGCACGGGCTCGGCGTTTATCGCCATGTTCCAGCGCCAGGCCGGGTGTACGCCGGAGCAGTATCGACGCAGCCATCTCGAGAGCAGGAAGGTGTAACAGGCTTTGTCTACACTGCAGAACGAGGCCGTGCCCCTCGGTGCGGCAACAAGGAGAAAACTCCATGAAGATGTTGCGTGTCCCTTTGTTGATGATCGGTTTGCTGCTCTGCGCCCAGGGCTTCGCCGCCACTGCCCAACAGAACAAGATGACCACCTGCAATGCCGACGCTACCGCGAAAAGCCTCAAGGGCGACGAGCGCAAGACATTCATGAGTACCTGCCTCAAAGCGGCGCCGGCCGCTAACGATGCTGGTAAAGCCTTGACTCCACAGCAGGAAAAAATGAAAACCTGCAATGCCGACGCCGCCACCAAAGCCCTCAAGGGCGATGCGCGCAAGACGTTCATGAGTGATTGCCTGAAGACTAAGTAAACATCGGCCCGAATATGTGGGGGCTGTCAGGGCCTCTTCGCAAGCTAGCCCGCTCCCACATTAGATCGAGTTTCTCCAGATGGAATGCAGTCAAATGTGGGAGCGGGCTTGCTCGCGAAGAGGCCCGCAAGGACGCTGCAAAAACTGGCCAGAGCCCAGACTAAGGTCGCCCCACACAATCCCTAGTGCTGACATCGGAACGCTGGCAGACTGCCAATCCTTTTACGCCGTTCGTTTTGAGGCTGTATGCCAACGTTTTCTCAACGCCATGTTTTGCTGCTGATCAGCTGGGTCATCATTTTTGGTGGTTTGCTGCTGGTGATCCCGCTGCGTTTGCTGCCTAGCCTGCTGGCCGGGTTGTTGGTGTTCGAACTGGTCAACATGCTCACCCCGCAATTGCAGCGGTTGATCGAAGGCCGCCGCGCGCGTTGGCTGGCGGTGGCGCTATTGGGCACATTGGTGGTCAGCGTGCTGACGCTGATCTTTGCCGGTGCGATCAGCTTTTTGCTGCACGAAGCGGAAAACCCCGGCGCTTCCCTCGACAAATTCATGCACGTGGTCGACCGCGCCCGAGGACAGCTGCCGCCGTTCATCGACGCC
Organism: Pseudomonas sp. LBUM1644; assembly: GCF_059716195.1. NCBI lineage: Bacteria > Pseudomonadati > Pseudomonadota > Gammaproteobacteria > Pseudomonadales > Pseudomonadaceae > Pseudomonas > Pseudomonas sp. LBUM1644. The sequence continues at coordinate 609,138 of NZ_CP166812.1, forward strand.
TATCTACCGGCCAGTGCCGCTGAATTCCGTGTAGCGATCGGCGAATGGATGAGCAAACACCTCAGCGACTTGCAGCTCGTCGGCAAGGATGCGGCGCATATGTTCGTGACGCTGCTGATCGGCATGGTGCTGGGAGCGATCATTGCCTTGCAGCGCGTGCCGGACGTGACCAAGCGCAAGCCTCTGGCTGCCGCGCTGTTTGATCGTCTGCACCTGCTGGTCCAGGCGTTTCGCAACATCGTGTTTGCGCAGATCAAGATTTCCCTGCTCAACACCTTCTTCACCGCGATCTTCCTCGCGCTGATCCTGCCGATGTTCGGCATCAAGCTGCCACTGACCAAAACCCTGATCGTGCTGACCTTCCTGCTCGGCTTGTTACCGGTGATCGGCAACCTGATGTCGAACACGCTGATCACCATCGTCGGTTTGTCGCTGTCGATCTGGGTCGCGGTGGCGGCGCTGGGTTATCTGATTTTTATCCACAAGCTTGAATACTTCCTCAACGCGCGCATCGTCGGCGGGCAGATCAGTGCCAAGTCGTGGGAGTTGCTGCTGGCGATGCTGGTGTTCGAGGCCGCGTTCGGCCTGCCGGGGGTGGTGGCGGGGCCGATTTATTACGCGTACCTGAAGAGTGAGTTGAAGCTGGTGGGGATGGTCTAAACACCACCCCATTTCATTGTGGTGTGAAGATTTATTGTGGTGAGGGGATTTATTGTGGCGAGGGGATTTATCCCCGTTGGGCTGCGCAGCAGCCCTGAAACCTGCCATCACAGTACTTCAGGAACACCGTATTCGCCGGCAGGGGCTGCTTCGCAGCCCAACGGGGATAAATCCCCTCACCACAATGTTCCGGATCAATCCATCGTGCCGTAACGCTTCATTGCTTCGATTGCCAACCCGCTGCCGATGCTGCCAAAAATATTCCCCTCCACATGCCGCGCATTCGGCAACATCGCCGACACACTGTTGCGCAACGCCGGAATGCCGCTCGAACCACCGGTGAAGAACACCGTATCCACCTGATCGACCCGTACATTGGCGTCGTTCAGCATCTGGGTCACGCTGTTACGCACGCGCTCCAGCAGGTTGTCGATGGCCGATTCGAACAGCGCACGGCTCAGTTCCACGCTCAAGCCCGGCTCGATGCGGTCCAGCGGCACGTGGCGGCTGTCGGCGTGGGTCAGCTGGATCTTGGTTTCTTCCACTTCCATGGCCAGCCAGTGCCCGGCGCGCTGGTCGATCAGCTTGAACAGGCGATCGATGCCGCCGGTGTCTTCGATGTCGTAGCGCATGCTGCCCAGCGCCAGGGTCGACTTCTGCGAGTACACCGAGTTGATGGTGTGCCAGGTCGCCAGGTTCATGTGGTGGCTGGTGGGCATGTAGGCCCCGCTCTTCATGCGGCTGCCGTAGCCGAACAGCGGCATCACGCCTTGCAGGCTCAGCTGTTTGTCGAAATCGGTCCCGCCGATATGCACGCCGCCGGTGGCGAGGATGTCGTCGTGACGGTTGTCGTGCATGCGGCGCTCAGGCGACAGGCGCACCAGCGAGAAATCGGACGTACCACCGCCGATGTCGACGATCAGCACCAGCTCTTCTTTTTCGATGGTCGACTCATAGTCGAATGCCGCCGCAATCGGCTCGTACTGGAACGACACATCCTTGAAGCCGATGGCGCGGGCCACGTCCACCAGGGTATTTTCGGCTTCCTGGTCGGCCATTTCATCGTCGTCGACGAAGAACACCGGACGGCCCAGCACCACTTCCTCGAACTCTCGACCGGCGGCCGTCTCGGCGCGCTTTTTCAGCTGGCCGATAAACAGCCCGAGCAGGTCCTTGAACGGCATCGCGGTGCCCAAAACGCTGGTGTCGTGCTTGATCAGCTTGGAGCCCAGCAGGCTCTTGAGCGAGCGCATCAGCCGGCCTTCGTAGCCTTCCAGGTACTCGTGCAGCGCCAGCCGGCCGTACACCGGGCGGCGTTCTTCCATATTGAAGAAGACCACCGACGGCAGGGTGATCTTGTCGTCCTCCAGCGCGATCAGCGTTTCCATGCCGGGGCGCAGCCAGCCGACGGTGGAGTTGGACGTGCCGAAGTCGATACCACAGGCACGGGCTGGAGATGCGTTTTTCATGTCTTTCAAGTTCCGGTTAAAAAACGGCCGCGCAGTGTATGTCAGTGCGGCGCAGATTCGAAGGCCGACTATCCGCTAAATCTCAGCCAATAGCGCCTTGATAAGCAAGCCTGATGCCCCAAACTTGTCTGCATTGGGCCTGGCAGCCATTGGACGGTCGCAAGAACCGCCACTCGCTGCCGATAAACTTCTGATGCGCTACCCGGTCACAACCTTGAGATCGGTCAACCTCGCGGCTGCCAATGAGCGCATGCTGCCGGTAGTGGCGCGATTTGATAACGGATGGTGATCCTTAGATGGACTTCAAAGACTATTACAAGATTCTCGGTGTGGAACCGACCGCAGACGATAAGACGATCAAGGCCGCTTATCGCAAACTCGCGCGTAAGTACCACCCAGACGTCAGCAAGGAAAAGGACGCCGAGTCCAAATTCAAGGACGCCTCGGAAGCCTATGAAGCGCTGAAAAGCGCCGACAAGCGCGCCGAGTACGACGACTTGCGCAAATACGGCCAGCACGGCCAGCCGTTCCAGGGCCCGCCGGGTTGGCAGGGGCGTGGTGCCGGTGGTTTTGGCGGTGGTCAGGACACGGGCGATTTTTCGGACTTCTTCAGTTCGATCTTCGGCAACCGTGGTCCTGGTTTTGGTGGTGGAGAGTCGCGTCGCAGTGCCGGACGACGAGGGCAAGACGTGGAAATGGAATTAGGGATTTTTCTGGAAGAAACCCTCTCGAACGAATCGAAGAAGGTCACCTTCCAGGTGCCGCAGTACAACGCGGCCGGTCAGCATGTCAGCAACACCAGCAAAAGCCTGAACGTGAAGATCCCGGCCGGTGTGGCTGACGGCGAGCGCATCCGCCTCAAGGGCCAGGGCGCACCGGGTGTCGGTGGCGGGGCCAATGGCGACTTGTTCCTGATCATTCGCTTTGCGCCGCACCCCAAGTTCGACGTCGAAGGCGAGAACCTGATCATCACGTTGCCACTGGCTCCGTGGGAATTGGCGCTGGGCACCGAAGTGGCCGTGCCGACACTGACAGGCAAGATCAACCTCAAGGTGCCGGCCGGCAGCCAGAACGGCCAGCGCATGCGCGCCAAGGGCCACGGCCTGTTGAACAAGGCTGGCGAGCGTGGCTACCTGTTCGTGCAGCTCAAGGCTGTCATGCCCAAGGCCTCAAGCGATGAAGTGAAGGCGTTGTGGCAGGAATTGGCCGACAAAGCCGCGTTCAACCCGCGAGAAAATTTCTGATCCCAGAGACGGAGTAGCCCACCATGAGCAACCCCCTGATCGTTCAACTGGACCTGGCAGAATTCTGTGAGGCGACCGACCTGTCGGACGTCTACGTGATCGAAATCGTCGAACACGGCATCCTCGAACCTCAGGGCTCCGTGCCCAAGGATTGGCGCTTCAACGACTATGAGCTGGCGCTGGCCAAGCGCGCCGCCAAGTTGCGGCGCGACCTGGAGCTGGAATGGGAAGGCGTCGCCCTGGCGCTGGACCTGTTGGAAGAGGTCCAGCATCTGCGGGCGGAGAATCGGATGTTGAAGCAGCGGTTGGGGCGGTTGGTGGTGGAGTAACCAACCTTCTTGCAGGAGCATGGCTTTGTGGGCCGTTTCCTTAATGAGCCAATGTTCTAGTGCTTATGGGTTTGGCGGTGTGAGAGCATTTCGTATTTGAGACATGGTCATTCGTTCAACACTGCTTTGTGTGGGGTTGCCATCATTGTCGTAGCGCACGAAGTAGTGACGGGTGGTTCCATTTCGTAGCGTTCTTGTATGCGGGACGGGTGCAATTTCAGGTGTTGAAGTTTGGGGTTGGACGGGCAGCGGGTTAAACGTGCTTACGTTTGCCCCCCTTCCCGAGAGCGCTGATGGCCGAGGCATAAATTGGCCGGGTGGCGGTGGCGGCAGGTTCACTGATCCTGTTGTGGTGCTGTTCGAAGGTCGGTGAGAAGGAGACCGTTCATTTGGTATTGCTGGCAAGGGTCTTTGCTGAATATTTGCTAATGGCGTTTGAGATGACGAAGCCACAGGAGCTGTTACATAGATATTAGGTGTCGCGGCTGTTCGAGGAAGTTCGAGTGGAGGTGGAGAGGGTGACCTTCGGGAGAAAGAAAAAGTCGGAAATTTAATATGGCCCGTCGAATCTGAAGCATTCACCGGTTCCCCACCACAATACACATACGCATTTAACCCGCCCGCCCCAAACGGACTCCAACTGTCCGGGCTATGAAAACGCATCAATACCGGGTTGTAGACGCGGTATCCGTTGCCCAAAAAATACCAACCCTCTTTCGCTTCACGTAATTCGCCATTGAATCCAATGCGCGTCATCACATCCTGTTGAGCGGTCTGATGGCCGTAGGCTGAATAAGCCAGGCGATTGCTGTTGCCGGCAACGATTTCGGCGAATACCGAGTTTTTGTGATCAGCGGCCAACAGAACGGTGCGTTGCTGGCGTGAATTGCTGGGGGCATCGCCACCTGTGCGGGTCATGAAGAGTCCTTCCTTGTAAGCAGGTCTCCATTTTTTACACGCAATGTTCCTCGCCGGGAACTAGCAGATCTGATAGGGAATCGTCACCTGTAGGAGCTGCCGCAGGCTGCGATCTTTGGATCTTGCCGTTGAGGTTTGGCGGCGGACGAGTTGATGAAGATCCAGATCAAAAGATCGCAGCCTGCGGCAGCTCCTACAAGGAGCGGCGTGGTAGCACCACTGTAAACAATGTGCCGTCGGCTTCGTTGGAACTGACTTCGATTGTTCCTGCGTGGGCATTGACCACTTCCTTGACGATAAACAACCCCAGACCAAGACTGGTCGATGGCTGGCCCAGATCTTCATCGGCCCTGCGCACCAGTGGGTCGAAGATTGTGCCGATGGCATCCTCGGGTATCGGAGGCCCGTAGTTATGCACCGTCAGGCGAACAGCGTCCGGCTCGCCGGTGAGGGTGACCGTCACATCCCGTTTGTTCAAACCGTGCTGCAACGCATTGCCAATCAGATTTTGCAGCAGTTGACCCAGACGACCGGCATCCCAGACACCTCGCGTATCGCCTTCCACCTTAACCGTCGGATCGCACTCCGGGTTACCCGCACAGGCCTGGGCAATCGCCGCATGCGCCGCTTCGGCCAGGTCCATCGGTTCGGGTTCGATCGGCAGACTCTTGCCCAACCGGCTGCGAACCAACTCCAACAAGTCACTGACCATCACCGCCATGTGCCGCGCGCCACGCTTGATGTTATTCGCACAGGCCAGCGCATCGCCTTCCAGCGTGATTTTTCGCAGCAGCAATTCGGTGGACATGCTCACTGCCTGCAGCGGTGCCCGCAGGTCGTGCCCGAGAATTGCCAAAAAGATGTCCCGCGAATGATTGACCTGCTCGGCGTAGGCCGCCGTGGATTCGGCGAGGGCTTCATCGATGGCTTCATTGAAGCGGATCATGTCCTGGAAGTAGTCCAGGTCTGGCGATGCCAGGCTGTTGACCCACAGGCGAATCACACACGCGCGCAGGTGGCGGAATTCGCTGGTCATCTGCACCAGGTCAAAACCCACGGTGTGCCGCAGCTCGCCATGACTGGCGCCGGCCTCATCCAGCGTCGAGCTCTTCTCCGGGCCTTCACCCTTGGCCTTGGCGAGTTGTTCGCTGCCGGTCTGTGGGGTGGTCATGTCTTTGGCGGCCGCTAACAGAATCGCCTTGGCGTGGTCGCGCAGTGCGGCGCCATCCATGTTATCGGCGGCCGGGGTAATGGTTCGTGCGAACTGTTCCCATTCATCGACGATATCGTCCACGTGTTGCCTGATGAATTCGGGTAGGCGCATGACAGGTTTCCTGGCTGGAGGGTTTTGGCAGCTTAGTCTCTTTCATGGCCGGCTAAAAACTACCATTGACGGACAGGATCAGCGGTTGGCGGAATCAGGGTGGTATTTAGTTATTTTTCAGGTTCTAAAGTTGGATCCTGTTTTGCGTTTTCTCGGGTGGGGGTTAGCAGTTTTTTGATCTTTTGTTTTTGCTGCATTTGCATAGGCTGGGTGTTCAGATCAGCACGTATGGATACTTGCGAAAATGAATGGAATTCAGCCAATTATTGCGTCGGAGAGCCCTCCGGCAGAAGACAGTCATCAAAACATCTACCTGAGCTATCTCCAGGATAAAGTCCCCGCCCCGATTAAAACTGCACCCGTTTCAAGACTTGGGGCAATGATCGATTTAGAGCCAGTTCTTCCTGAGTGGTACCTCAATGCTTCGGCGATCGATCGCCAGTATTTGAACGACCTTATCAGTGAACGCTTGCGATTGCAGGATACCCTGGACAAGACCTTGGGCGATTTGCAAAAGGACATCAACGCCTTCGCCGAGCCCTTGTTGGTCAAGGCCCTGAAAGAAACCTTGAAGCTGGAACTGGACGTCAACCAAACGACAGTGCGGTTGTACGTTCCCGCCAAACTGGGTTTCGGCATCGATACGAATGCCAGTCGACTCAGGCAATCCACGCTGCTGGAAGCAGCGCCGCATAACTTTGAACAGCCTGAAACCCTACAAGGCACGTTCCGCGAGGGTTCTGGCGTCTTTACCAAGGATGCCGAAGGAGAGCTGCAGCGCCATGCACTGACGGTTGAGCAGTTTGCGTCGCTGTGCCGGACCCTGGATATCGGCAAGCACTATCAACAACACATCAAGACCCTGCTGGATCCTGCGGATGCCGCTAAAAGGAAACAACTTGAGCAGCAGGCTACGGACAGTGAAAGGGCGGTATTCAGTGAAAGCGCGATGATTGCGTATCTGAAAAAAGACATTACGTCTTACGGATACAGCAAGTTGCAGCAGGTGCGGGATAACGAGGCAGACATTCGGTTTAATAATCGTCCCCTGCACAGTCATCGTTTGTCGCTGATGGGCTTCAAGTTGACCGGCATCATTTTATTTAGTGGTGTGGCGGACCCCTCGCAAATCAAAAAAATATATGACGGTTTGGTGCCGGAGCATCAGCGAGCGATGTTGGAGTGGTCACAGCGCCTGCCTGTTGTACCTGGGAAGGAGTTTGAACAATTCAAGTTGCTCAAGGCTTTTTTTGCCAATGGCCCCACCGCTATGGCTGAAGAAATCCTCGGTAGGGAAGACATTCAGCAACAAAGTCGTCTCGAAGGGAAATTGATTGCCTACGTCCCGGACGACCCCGATCATCCTCTGAAAGAATATGACTCGTTCACTGACTTCATGAAGGCGCTGACGAGGCAGTTGCGCTCTGTGGATTATCAAAAATTCTTCAGCCGGTTCGTGGCGCAAAAGGACCAGGGACGCTTTTTTGCTCGGGTCAACGAGCGCTTCACCACCTTCACCTGGCAGCAGCGAGAGCCGCTGGACATGGGGCCGTGGTGGCGGGAAACGGCCATCGAGAATCCGGATGCGCAACCGATCACCAACCTGATTGCCGACGATCTCTGGGGGCAGCAATGTCGCTGGCGGCGAGCCAAGGCCATTGCCGATGCACGACACATCGCCGTGCCCACCGGGGATGAAGATGCCAGCACCCGCTGGAACCGCCTCACCAGCTATCTGGACATCGGCTGGAACGTCTTCAATTTCGGCGCAATGCTGGTGCCCGGCCTGGGCGAAGCCATGCTGGGGATCATGGTCGGGCAAATGCTGTTCGAAACCATGGAGGGCCTGGAGGACTGGAGCAAGGGTGACAAGGAAGAAGCCTCTGCCCATCTTACCGGCGTGCTGATCAATTTCGCCCAACTGGCGATCATGGCCGCAGGGCACGTCATTCCCGCAGGTGCGGCTGCGTCAATCAAGCCTTCAGCCTTTATCGACCAGATGAAACAGGTCGAACTGCCCAACGGCAAGACCCGCCTGTGGAATCCGGATCTGCGCCCTTACGCGCACAAGGTTGAGCTACCCAAGGGTTCGACACCCAACGAGTGGGGGCTCCATCAGCGCAATGGGCAGGATTTCTTGCCACTGGACGGCAAACATTTCGAGGTGAAAAACGATCCGCAGACCGGCCAGCCGCGACTCCGCCATCCCGGTCGCGCGGGGGCTTACCAGCCGAAACTGGAGCACAACGGCGCGGGTGCCTGGCTCACCGAACTTGATCGTCCGATCGAGTGGGACAAGACCCTTCTGATGAAACGCCTGGGGCACACGGTTGACGGTTTTGATGAGATCACGCTGGAGCAGATCCGCATCACCAGCGGCGTCGATGAAGATCTGTTGCGTCGGTTGCAGGTCGAGCACGAGCGGCCACCGGCGCTGTTGCTTGATACGATCCAGCGCTTCAGGGCGTGGGCCGATGCCGGGAAATTGTCCGAGCAAATACTGGCCAACGAAGTTCCGGATGAGCTGGTGGATTTTCTGCCGCCGTTGCTGACGGAGTTGCCACGATGGCCGGAGCACAAGGGCATCGAAGTGTTCCAAGGGTCGGAACCGTGGGGCAGTTCGATGACCTACGGCGCCCTGGAGCCCTCGGCGGGCGACGCCATCAAGTTGACTCGCGCCGAGGTCAAGGCCGGGAAACTGCCGGGGATGGTGTTGAAGTCCCTCGACGAAACCGAGATCCGTGAACTGCTGGGCCAAGGCATCGCCGATGATGAACACGCGCGGATCGAAGCACTGCAGGGCCGGCTGGCCATGCTTGCGCAAAAACAACAGAAACGATTGTGCGATGTGCTCTACAAGGGACGGCAACGCCCCGGCAGCACTCAAGTGCTCAAGCTTCAGGAGGCTTTCAAGCTGCTCCCCACCGCTGTGGTCGAGGAATTGCTCGCCCATGCGACACCCGCGGACCTGTTGAAACTGACCGAGAAAAAAACCATCGCTTTGACGCTCAAGGAATACGCCCGGGCGGCCGAGCTGGAGGTGCGTTTGAACCTGGCGTTCGAGAAGCTGTTTCGGGGTGAACTGGACGATCCTGACACTGAGAAACTGCTGTCGTGCCTGCTGCAAATCCTGCCAGACCTTGAGCGAGCGTCGTTGACTTCGAACGTCGCTCAGGGAGCAACGCTGGTGCGGGCCTTTCAGCGGGCGCCAGCAGTGCGCGACCGGCTGCGGCCGCTCCTGGCAGCGGAGCCGGTGCGCAAGCCCGCCTATGATCCGGCCACCATGCGCCTGCGTGGCGGCATGCAGGGCTATCCGCAGCTATTGCCTGACTGGGACGCCCTGCATCGGCGCGCCAGCTCACTCTATAGAGCCATGTCCGAAGAGCAGGTCGACGAGCTTCTGGGCGGGTTCGGCCATCAGGCCGGTGAGCGTCTGGGTCAGCTTGAGGCCGAGTTCGATGAGCTCAATCGCACGTTTCAACGCTGGGTGAACTCTCCCACGGAGCGATTTCGTTTCAGCCCGGAAGGGGTCAGGGAGGTCAACTCCCGGGACCAGGTTTACAAGGCAATCAGACAGTGCTGGCAACGCACCGGCCCAGAGGGGCTCACGGTGGCGGATATTGCCCATGCGCAGGCGCTTGATCTGGATAATTTGCCGATAGGCCAGCACTTGGGGACCATGCCCCAACTGAAGGCCAATTTCGACCACGTCACCTCGTTGACCGCGCGCAATGCCGGGTTGGGCACTTTCCAGGGGCACTTTCTTAGAAACTTTCCACGCTTGCGAGCGCTCGACCTGTCGGGAAACCAGTTGAGGAGTTTCCCCCAAGCGATCAGTGAGATGAAGTTTCTTCGGTCCCTGGAGCTACACAACAACTCTATTGAGCTGACACCGGAGGGCGCCGCGCGTTTGCGGACCATGAGCAGGCTGGAGTTGTTGGGCTTGAGCAACAACCCGCTGCACCTGGCACCCGATATCAGCCGCATGCGAGGTTTGGTTCTTGTGTTGCTGGACAACACGGAAATTGACCGTTGGCCTACTGGACTGTTCACCCAGTCACGCCCACGCAATTTCGTCCTGGATCTTCGTAACAATGCCCTCCGGCAGATTCCGGACATCGCGCCGGGTTCCTATCGCGCCGAGTTGCTTGCGCGCACGTTGTTGAGTCGGGAGCGCTTGCCTGAAGTGGTGCAAAGCCGACTCGAACAGTACATCGAATCGGTAGGGCTGGATCCTGAGCGTCCGTACCCACCGAGAAGTACGCTCGACAGATCGTTTTGGTCCGAGGGAGTACACGGGGTGCAATGGCAAGGCCTGGTGGAAACCTGGAACGCCGTTGAAGGCGAGATCGGCTCCACGCCATTTTTCAACGAGATCAGGCAGCTCACCACGTCGGATCACTTCAGGATCAACAAGGCCTTCAAGGCCGATATGACCGCCAAGCTCTGGCGCATGCTCGAAGCCATGGCGAAAAACAGCGAATTGCGCGAAAAACTCTTCACCATGGCCAGAGCCACGACCGACTGCGTCGATGGCGGGGCGCAGCTGTTCAATTCGATGGGCGTAGAGGTGTTGATCCACGAGGCCTATGAACTGGCCAGTCCGAGTCTGGCGGAAGCGGAACTGGTGACGTTGGCCAAAGGCAAATCCCGACTGGATCAATTGACCAGAATTGCCCACCAACGCATCGCTGAGCGTCTGGCGAAAGGCGAACAATTCAGACGCGTCGATGCCAATGGCGACATCACGGGCACCATCGACGAAGTCGAGGTTCATCTGGGCTATATGACGGATTTGGCTGAGCGGCTGGACCTGCCTTGGCAGTCCCGCGATCTGCAATTTCGCAACATGACAGGTGTTACGCAGGAAATGATCGACGATGCCGGAAGGCTCGTGCTGAAACTCGAAGAGGGTGATCTGTTGCGCGATTCGATCAGTGAACAGCCGTTCTGGGCGTCCTACCTCCAGGGTTCCAATCAGCAGGCATTCAAGGCTTTCAGGCGGCGGATGGATGCGACGACGGAGTTCTATTTCGCACTGGATGAGCGTGCCACCGAGACCAGTTTTTCAGTAGCGGAAAAAGCCCGGTTAAAAGAGGAGATCAGGGTGCTTGCCGCCGAGTTGGGCAAGCCGGAAAGCGAGATTGCGCCAGGGTATGTCATGACCGATGAGCAATACGGCGTTGAGCTGACAATGATCGACGAGGAGGCGAAGACGCTACTCAAGACCCTCACCCAGCAGGCAATGGATCGGGCAAAGTTGCAAAGCGTGGAGACTCCTTTCACCGTTGAACAGAGCAACTGATTGACCTGAAAAACACTACCCCCGCACGACCAACACCGTGCACTGTAGGAGCGAGCTTGCTCGCGATGGTCGTTAACGAAAACGCGTTTTTTCCTGGTTATACGCGGAGATCTTTAGTCCATCGCGAGCAAGCTCGCTCCTACAGTTACAGTCATATTTTCGGCCTGGGTTTTTATGCTCGATTGAATATCAAAACAGGAAATAACGCTGCGCCATTGGCAACACATCCGCCGGTTCACACCAGAGCAACACACCGTCAGCCTTGACCTGATAAGTCTGCGGATCGACATCGATGTTCGGCAGGTAATCGTTGTGGATCAAGTCGGTTTTCTGCACTTCCCGGCAGCCTTTGACCACAGCAATTTTCTTCTTCAACCCCAAGGCCTGGGGAAGTCCCGCTTCCTGCGCAGCCTGGCTGATAAAGGTCAGGCTGGTGGCGTGCAGCGAGCCGCCGTAACTGGCGAACATCGGGCGGTAATGCACCGGTTGTGGCGTCGGGATCGAGGCGTTGGCGTCGCCCATCAGGCTGGCTGCGATGGCGCCGCCCTTGAGAATCAGCGTCGGCTTCACACCAAAGAACGCCGGGCGCCAGAGCACCAGATCCGCCCACTTACCCACTTCGACCGAGCCCACTTCATGGCTGATGCCATGGGTGATCGCCGGGTTGATCGTGTACTTGGCGATGTAGCGTTTAGCGCGGAAGTTGTCGTTGCCTGCGCCGTCACCGGGCAGTGCGCCGCGTTGCTTTTTCATCTTGTCGGCGGTCTGCCAGGTGCGTGTGATGACTTCGCCGACGCGACCCATGGCCTGGCTGTCGGAGCTGATCATCGAGAACGCGCCGAGGTCATGCAGGATGTCTTCGGCGGCAATGGTCTCGCGGCGGATGCGGCTTTCGGCGAAGGCCACATCTTCGGCAATGCTCGGGTCCAGGTGATGGCAGACCATCAGCATGTCGAGGTGTTCGTCGATGGTATTGCGGGTGAACGGCCGCGTCGGGTTGGTCGAGCTCGGCAGCACGTTGGCAAAGCCGCAGGCCTTGATGATGTCCGGGGCATGACCGCCGCCCGCGCCTTCGGTGTGATAGGTGTGGATGGTGCGGCCCTTGAACGCGGCGAGGGTGGTTTCGACGAAGCCGGACTCGTTGAGGGTGTCGGTGTGGATCGCCACTTGCACATCGTATTGATCGGCGACGTTCAGGCAGTTGTCGATGCTGGCGGGCGTGGTGCCCCAGTCTTCGTGCAGTTTGAGGCCGATGGCGCCGGCCTTGACCTGCTCGATCAGCGGTTCCGGCAGGCTGGCATTGCCCTTGCCGGTGAGGCCGATGTTCATCGGGAATGCGTCGGCGGCCTGGAGCATGCGCGCCAGGTGCCACGGCCCGGAGGTGCAGGTGGTGGCGTTGGTGCCGGTGGCTGGGCCGGTGCCGCCGCCGATCATGGTGGTGACGCCGCTCATCAGTGCCTCTTCGATCTGCTGCGGGCAGATGAAGTGGATGTGGGTGTCGATGCCGCCGGCGGTGAGGATCATGCCTTCGCCGGCAATCACTTCGGTGCTGGCGCCGATGGCAATGGTGACGTTCGGCTGCACGTCCGGGTTGCCGGCCTTGCCGATGCCGGCAATGCGTCCGTCCTTGAGGCCGACGTCGGCTTTGACCACCCCCCAATGGTCGATGATCAGTGCGTTGGTGATGACTGTGTCGACCACTTCGGCGGCGAGCAATTGGCTCTGGCCCTGGCCATCGCGGATGACTTTGCCGCCACCGAATTTCACTTCTTCGCCGTAGGTGGTGAAGTCTTTTTCGACCTCGATCCACAGCTCGGTATCGGCCAGGCGGACCTTGTCACCGACGGTGGGGCCGAACATGTCGGCGTAGGCCTGACGGGAAATCTTCATTCGTTCGCCTTGAGATTCAATTGAATTTGAGACCGCTCGCATAGCTCGCTATCGCAGCCTTCGGCAGCTCCTACAGGGGATCGCATTCCTCTGTAGGAGCTGCCGCAGGCTGCGATCTTTTGGGGACGCCGCGGATATCAGTCGAGGTCGCCCATGATCCGCCCGGCAAACCCGAACACCCGGCGATGCCCGGCCAGGTCCACCAACTCGACCTCTCGGCTCTGCCCCGGTTCGAAGCGCACGGCAGTCCCGGCCGGGATGTTCAGGCGCATGCCGCGACTGGCGGCGCGGTCGAAGGCCAGGGCGTCGTTGGTTTCGAAAAAATGATAGTGCGAGCCGACCTGGATCGGCCGGTCGCCACTGTTGGCCACCTTCAAACTGACCGTGCGGCGGCCCACGTTGAGCTCGATGTCGCCCGGCTGGATCTGATATTCACCGGGAATCATCAATGGGCTCCTTGGAGAATCTTGTAGTAAAGGGCGGTCGGTTTGTACTGGCCCCTCGGGTCGCAAGCGTAGTCGGGGATTTCGCCCGCGCGGGTGTAACCCAACGCCTGGTAGAAATCCTCGGCGGGGGAGCCGGCTTCGGTGTCGAGATAAAGCATGCCGCGTTTGTGCTGGAGCGCGGCCTGTTCCAGAGCATTCATCAACTGTTGGCCCAGCCCCCGGCGACGCGCGTGTTCGCGCACCAGCAGCTTCTGCACTTCGGCACGGTTCAGCCCGTTGGCTTTCTGGCACAAGGTCATTTGCACGCTGGCTTGTACCTGCTCGTCCTTGACCACCACCCACAGCAGCACGTTGCCCTTGATCAGGTTGTCCTGGACGTCATCGAAATAGGCTCGGGCCTGCGTCGCATCCAGATTGGCCATGAACCCGACACTGGCGCCATAGCCGACGGCGTCGAGCAGCAAATCAATCAAACCCTGACGATAGTGCGCAAAGCTTTCAACATTGACGCGGCGCAATTGGGCTGCGTTCATCTGGCGTTACTCCTTGCTGGCGGGCGGCGGTTCGGCGCCAGGATTGAGGGTCAGTTGCATGAAGGTCAAATCGAGCCAGCGACCGAACTTGGTGCCCACCTGAGGCATCTGGCCGGTGGTGATGAACCCGATCCGTTCATGCAGGCGAATGGACGCGGCATTGCCGCTTTCGATGGCCGCGACCATGACATGTTTGTCACAGCCTTTGGCGCGCTCGATCAGCACATTCATCAGTTGTGGGCCGAGACCGTTGCCGCGCTGGTCGCTGCGCACGTAAACCGAGTGTTCGACGGTGTGGCGGAACCCGTCGAACGGCCGCCAGTCACCAAATGAAGCGTAGCCCAGCACCGTGTTATCGCCGTCGACGATGACCAGAACCGGATAAGCCTGGGATTGCCGGGCGCTGAACCAGGCTTGGCGATTGCCGAGGTCCACGGCTTGTTCGTTCCAGATCGCCGTGGTGTTGAGCACGGCGTCGTTGTAGATGTCGCGGATCGCCGGCAGATCGGCGTGCACGGCATCGCGGATGTCGTAAGTCATGGCGCAGCCTCAGGCGATAGGTTGATGGACGGTGACCAGTTTGGTGCCGTCGGGGAAGGTTGCTTCGACCTGGATCTCCGGGATCATTTCCGGAATGCCTTCCATCACTTGTTCGCGGCTGAGCAGGGTGGTGCCGTAATGCATCAGGTTGGCCACGGTCTGGCCGTCACGGGCGCCTTCGAGCAGCGCCGCGGAGATGTAGGCCATGGCTTCCGGGTAATTGAGTTTCACGCCGCGCGCCAAACGCCGCTCGGCCACAAGGCCGGCGGTGAAGATCAGCAGCTTGTCTTTTTCGCGTGGGGTCAGGTCCATCGTTTGGAATCCATTGTGGGCAGATTGAAATTCTTGCGTCTTGCACCCTGTAGGAGCTGCCGAAGGCTGCGATCTTTTAATCTTGATCTTCACGAGGCCAGGATCAAAAGATCGCAGCCTTCGGCAGCTCCTACAGGGGATCGGTGTTCAGGTGTTCCATATTCTGGGTGGAACTGCTTCCCGGCCGAACAACGCAGGCCTGAGCAACCGCCACAATTCAATCAACCAACCGCGTGCCAACAGCGCTTCACTGGCCAGGCACCGAGCAACCAACAGCCCTGGCAATTGCGTGAGATCCCCGCGCACATCGTTGGGCAGCGAACGGCAACGCTCCAACAAATCGCTATCGATTTCCCCAGTCACCAACAGGGTGGCAAACACCGGTTGCCCATCCATCCCGATCGGCGAATCAAGCAAACCGTCATTCCCGACAATGCGCTGGCGTTCATGCCAGAGCAACTGGCCGTCGCGGCGGATATCCAGTTGCGCCTGAAAATGCCCGAGGTCGAAGCGCTCACCGCTGGCCGGGCGACCCAGCGCCACGACGTCCCAATAGAACAGCCGGGCGTCGCCTTCAAGCTCGATGGCGGTGCTGAGTTCAGCCTGGGCGGCGCTGAAGATAATCGTTTCTTGCGGCAGCCATTCCAGTGTCGCGCCAGTCGCCACGCTCAACTCGAGCTTCTGATAGGCAGGCCCTGCCGCGCGATACCACTTGGCGGCACCCGGGCTGGTGATTTGCGCCCAGGCGTCAGTGCCGACACTGGCCGAAATGTCCAGCCGATCCCCGCCGGCAATCCCGCCCGGCGGATGCACGATAATGTGCTGGCACACCTGGGGCCCTTCGGCATACAGGTGCTTTTGCACGCGCAACGGGCCCAGGTGCCGGCGTTGAACCGGGCGCGTGCTGTCACCGAAGCGGGCGTAGCCCAACTCCAGCTCGGCGTGCCAATGGGGTGCAAACAAGGCGCCAGAAGCGGGAAGCGTCATAGGTCTGTGCTTATCGTGAAGTCATCTGGAACTGTGCAAAGGCTGTGCCGGACGGCATGGCGCGCAGAGAACGGCTACCCATGTTTGCTGCGCACCAACAGGAGGCATTGCATGGGGCGCGGCGCGACAAATTGGTGCCATTCGAGACATATATACCGCCATGCGTGGTCGCGGCATACCCAAAATGCCAACGTACGCCCCCTTCTCCTGTGGGGCGACCAAACTTTTTGGAGTCTCTTGATGACCAACACTTCTGACCTTGTACCACCAGCGCCTTCGACTGCGCCGGTCTTGCCCCCCGTCAGTCAGCCCTTCTTTTGCGTGGACGATGCGGCGTATTGGCTGCACCAGCATCAACGCCAGAACGACAGAGAATACGGTGCGCTCATATTGCAGCGCCCTGACGGTAAGTTTGTCGCGACAACACCTCTGCAGGGTGAAACGACTTCAATTGATTTTGAGCGTTTGCTGCCTTTCGACCGACAGACGCAGACGATCAGTCACCCAGCCGGGTACCGTTGCGTGGGCAATTATCACAGCCACCCGGAATATGCCGAGCAAATTGCCAGGACATACCCTTCCTACAGCGAGGATCAGGTCAAGTTGTACATCGCGCTCCCTTCGATAAACGATCTCGCTTTGACCTTCAGGCATGTGGATTTCTTTCAACATTGTTTTATTTCAAGTCCCTATGGATCTCTGGTGGCCTATTCCATCAACCCGCAGAACGCATCGGGCAATCCTAAATACCGAATGGGCTCGACGCCCGAGAGTCGGATCAGGAGGATAGTGACCATCGGCCAGTTGCGTGTCCTCGATCCAGGCACAATCTGGGGTGGACATCGAGGTCCGATCACGGCGGATTGGATTCCCTACGCGGTGCCAAGCCGCACGACTGCGGCTACCGAATGAACGCAGACAGTCAACGGCTCAGATCGTAACAAGCCCGCGCACACCCTCGGCTTCCATATTTTCGCCGCGACCCTGCTGCAGGATCTCGCCCCGGGACATCACCAGGTACTGGTCAGCCAGTTCGGCGGCGAAATCGTAGAACTGCTCCACCAGCAAAATCGCCATGTCACCGCGCGCCGCAAGTTTCTTGATGACAGCGCCGATTTCCTTGATCACCGACGGCTGGATGCCTTCGGTCGGCTCATCGAGGATCAGCAAGCGCGGACGGCTGGCCAGCGCTCGGCCGATGGCCAACTGCTGTTGCTGACCGCCGGACAAATCACCACCGCGCCGTTGCTTCATTTGCAGCAGCACCGGGAACAGCTCGTAGATGAACGCCGGGACTTCTTTGGCTTCGGAACCGGGGAACCGCGACAGGCCCATCAGCAGGTTTTCTTCCACGGTCAGGCGTCCGAAGATTTCCCGGCCTTGCGGCACATACGCGATGCCGGCATGCACACGCTGGTGCGGCTTGAACGTGGTGATCGGCTTGCCTTCCCAGTTCACCGCGCCTTCCTTGGCCGGCAGCAAACCCATCAGGCATTTGAGCAGGGTGGTCTTGCCCACGCCGTTACGCCCGAGCAGGCAGGTGACCTCGCCGACCTTCACCTCAAATGTCAGGCCGCGCAGGATGTGGCTACCGCCGTAGTACTGATGCAGCTTGTCGACTTGCAGCATATTCAGATTCCTTCAGACTGCTCTTCGTAGGAGCTGCCGAAGGCTGCGATCTTTTGATTTTGATTTTAAAAACAACGTCAAAAGATCGCAGCCTTCGGCAGCTCCTACAGGAGGTGAACGACGTTCTAGCGGCCGAGATAAACCTCGATTACGCGCTCATTGTCCTGCACCTGTTCCAGCGATCCTTCGGCCAGCACGCTGCCCTGGTGCAACACGGTCACGTGATCGGCAATCGAGCCGACGAATCCCATGTCATGCTCCACCACCATCAAGGAATGCTTGCCCGCCAGGCTCTTGAACAGTTCGGCGGTGAATTCGGTTTCGGCGTCGGTCATGCCCGCCACCGGTTCGTCGAGCAGCAGCAATTGCGGGTCTTGCATCAACAGCATGCCAATCTCCAGGAACTGCTTCTGCCCGTGAGACAACAACCCCGCCGGGCGATTGACCGAGGTGGTCAGGCGAATGGTTTCCAGCACTTCGGTGATGCGATCTTTCTGTTCGCCACTCAAGCGAGCCCGCAGGCTGGCCCACACCGACTTGTCGGTTTTCTGCGCCAGCTCCAGGTTCTCGAACACACTCAAGGCTTCGAACACCGTCGGCTTCTGAAACTTGCGGCCGATGCCGGCCTGGGCGATTTGCACTTCACTCATCTGTGTCAGATCGAGGGTTTCGCCGAACCACGCCTTGCCGTGACTGGGCCGGGTCTTGCCGGTGATCACGTCCATCAGGGTGGTCTTGCCGGCACCGTTGGGGCCGATGATGCAGCGCAGTTCACCGACGCCGATGTACAGGTTCAGCGCGTTCAGTGCCTTGAAACCATCGAAGCTGACGCTGATGTCTTCCAGGGTCAGGATCGTGCCGTGGCGCGTGTTCAAACCCGGACCGGCGCGTTGGCCAAGACCGATCGTATCGCGGCTGGTGCCCGCGTCTTTATTGGGCTCCACTGGAAAAAAGGCCGGTTCGAGCATGAATTCAGCCGTTGCAGTGACTCTCATTGTTCACCTCTTTTTTTCAGCAAACCGATCACGCCTTTGGGCAGATACAAGGTCACGACGATGAACAGCGCGCCGAGGAAGAACAGCCAGTACTCCGGGAACGCCACGGTGAACCAGCTCTTCATGCCGTTGACCACGCCAGCGCCGAGCAGCGGGCCGATCAACGTACCGCGACCACCCAAAGCCACCCAAACGGCGGCCTCGATGGAGTTGGTCGGCGACATTTCACTCGGGTTGATAATCCCGACTTGCGGCACATACAACGCACCGGCCAGACCGCACAACACCGCGCTCAACACCCAGACAAACAATTTGAAACCGCGTGGATCGTAACCGCAGAACATCAGACGGTTTTCCGCATCGCGCAATGCGGTCAGCACCCGACCAAACTTGCTTTGCGCCAATCGCCAGCCGATGAACAGACTCGCCACCAGCAACAGCACCGTCGCGAAAAACAGCACCGCGCGAGTCCCCGGTTCAGTAATGCCAAACCCGAGAATGGTGCGGAAGTTAGTGAAACCGTTGTTGCCGCCAAACCCGGTCTCGTTGCGGAAAAACAGGAGCATCCCGGCGAAGGTCAGGGCCTGGGTCATGATCGAGAAATACACGCCCTTGATCCGCGAACGGAACGCGAAGAAGCCAAACACCAACGCCAGCAGCCCCGGCGCCAACACCACCAGACACATCGACCAGAGGAAGCTGCTGGTGCCGGTCCAGTACCACGGCAGTTCGGTCCACGACAGGAACGTCATGAACGCCGGCAAGCCCTCGCCCGAGGCCTGGCGCATGAGGTACATGCCCATTGCGTAACCGCCGAGGGCGAAGAACAGGCCGTGGCCCAAGGACAGTAAACCGGCATAACCCCAGACCAGATCCAGCGCCAGGGCGACGATGGCGTAGCAAAGAATCTTGCCCACCAGCGTCAGTGTGTAGGCCGAGACGTGGAAAACGCTGACGGGCGATAACAGCGACATCAACGGCAACGCCAGCAGCAAAACGAGGATCACAGCGCCGACGGCGATCGTGACTTTGGGGCCGGCCTTTTGCGTGGCCGTGAGCAATAGGGGCTGGTTCATCAGTCGATCACCCGTCCTTTCAGTGCGAAGAGGCCTTGCGGACGTTTCTGGATAAACAGAATGATCAGCGCGAGGATCAGGATCTTGCCGAGCACGGCGCCGATCTGCGGTTCAAGGATTTTGTTGGCAATGCCGAGGCCGAAGGCAGCCAGTACGCTGCCGGCCAACTGGCCGACACCGCCGAGCACCACCACCAGGAACGAATCGATGATGTAGCTCTGGCCGAGGTCCGGGCCGACGTTGCCGATCTGGCTCAACGCCACGCCACCGAGCCCGGCAATGCCCGAACCGAGGCCGAAGGCGAGCATGTCCACGCGCCCGGTCGGCACGCCGCAGCAGGCGGCCATGTTGCGGTTCTGGGTCACGGCGCGCACGTTCAAGCCCAGGCGCGTCTTGTTCAGCAGCAGCCAGGTCAGCACCACCACAAACAGGGCGAAGGCGATGATCACGATGCGGTTGTACGGCAACACGAGGTTGGGCAGCACTTGAATCCCGCCCGACAACCACGCCGGGTTGGCCACTTCAACGTTCTGCGCGCCGAACAGCAACCGAACCAGCTGAATCAGCATCAGGCTGATGCCCCAGGTGGCGAGCAGGGTTTCCAGCGGGCGGCCGTAGAGATGACGAATCACCGTGCGTTCCAGGGCCATGCCGATGGCAGCGGTGACAAAAAACGCCACCGGCAAGGCGATCAGCGGGTAGAACTCGATGGCCTGCGGGGCGAAGCGCTGGAACATCAACTGCACCACGTACGTCGAGTACGCACCGAGCATCAGCATTTCGCCGTGGGCCATGTTGATGACGCCGAGCAAGCCGAACGTGATCGCCAGGCCGAGGGCGGCGAGCAGCAGGATTGAACCGAGGGACATGCCGCTGAAGGCTTGGCCGAGGACCTCGCCGATCAGCAGTTTGCGTTTGACTTGGGCCAGGCTGGTTTCAGCGGCGGTGCGCACCGTGGCGTCGGCTTCGACTCCTGGTTCCAGCAGGCTTTCGAGGCGCGTGCGGGCGAGTGGGTCGCCGGTCTCACCCAGCAGGCGAACAGCCGCGAGGCGCACGGCCGGGTCGGTGTCCACCAATTGCAGGTTGGCCAGTGCCAGGCTCAGGGCTGCATGGACGGTTTCATCTTTTTCGCCGGCGAGCTGCCGGTCGAGGAATTTCAGCTGCGCGGGCTTGGCGCTTTTCTGCAATTGTTGCGCGGCGCCCAGACGGATCTTGGCGTCAACGGCGAGCAATTGGTGACTGGCCAGCGCGGTGTCGATCAGACCCCGCAGGCGGTTGTTCAGGCGCAGGGTTTTGGCTTGGCCGTCGACCGTCAACTCACCTTGTTGCAGGGCGTTGATCAATTCGACGCGGGCCGGATCGGGCTGCGCGGCCCAGGCTTCCAGGAGCTTGGCTTGCTGCACGGGATTGGCGGCGACGAAGTCTTCGGCGTCGCCGGAATGCGCGGCCATCGGCAATAAAAATGCGATGGCGAGGATCAAGCGGTAAAGGGCGGTGGGCATGTCATTGGCCTTGCGCGGACTAATGGTGGAAGCGGGCTTTTGTGGCGAGGGGATTTATCCCCGTTCGGCTGCGAAGCAGTCGTCAACCCATTACAGGCGGTTGGACTTTGAAGTGCTGGGGCCGCTTCGCAGCCCAACGGGGATAAATCCCCTCGCCACAGAAGTCCCCTCACACAAAAGCCAGCTCCCACAGGATTTGTGTCGGACCTGAGCAGAGTGTTCAGAGTCCGACACCCAATGGCTTAGTTGCTCTTCATCGCATAGTCCGGCTTCTTGTCGTTGCCCGGGATGAACGGGCTCCACGGCTGGGCACGGATCGGCCCTTCGGTCTGCCACACCACGTTGAACTGACCGTCCGCCTGGATCTCGCCGATCATTACTGGCTTGTGCAGGTGGTGGTTGGTCTTGTCCATGGTCAGGGTGTAACCGGACGGCGCGGCGAATGTCTGGCCGGCGAGGGCTTCGCGGACTTTGTCGACGTCGGTGGACTTGGCTTTCTCCGCTGCTTGCGCCCACATGTGAATGCCGACGTAGGTGGCTTCCATCGGATCGTTGGTCACCGCTTTGTCAGCGCCCGGCAGGTTGTGTTTCTTCGCGTAGGCTTTCCAGTCGGCGACGAATTTCTTGTTCGCCGGGTTCTCCACCGATTCGAAGTAGTTCCACGCCGCGAGGTTGCCCACCAGCGGCTTGGTGTCGATGCCGCGCAGCTCTTCTTCGCCCACCGAGAACGCCACGACCGGAACGTCAGTGGCTTTCAGGCCCTGGTTGGCCAGCTCTTTATAGAACGGCACGTTGGAGTCGCCGTTGACGGTGGAAATGACCGCCGTCTTGCCACCGGCCGAGAATTTTTTGATGTTGGCCACGATGGTTTGATAGTCGCTGTGGCCGAACGGGGTGTAGACCTCTTCGATGTCCTTGTCGGCCACGCCTTTGGAATGCAGGAACGAACGCAGGATCTTGTTGGTGGTGCGCGGATAGACGTAATCGGTGCCCAGCAGGAAGTAGCGCTTGGCGCTGCCGCCTTCTTCGCTCATCAGGTATTCAACGGCCGGTATCGCCTGCTGGTTTGGCGCGGCGCCGGTGTAGAACACGTTCGGCGACATCTCTTCGCCTTCGTATTGCACCGGGTAGAACAGCAAGCCGTTGAGTTCTTCGAACACCGGCAATACCGATTTGCGCGACACCGACGTCCAGCAACCGAACACCACCGCCACTTTGTCCTGGGTCAGCAACTGACGGCCCTTTTCCGCGAACAGCGGCCAGTTGGATGCCGGGTCCACGACCACCGGTTCGAGCATCTTGCCGTTCACGCCGCCCTTGGCGTTGATCTCATCGATGGTCATCAACGCCATGTCTTTGAGTGACGTTTCGGAGATCGCCATGGTCCCGGACAACGAATGCAGAATACCCACCTTGATGGTCTCGGCGGCCTGGACCGTCCAGGTCATGCCCATCGCGGCAATGCTTGCCGATAGTGTGAAAGCCTTGATCAAGCTGCGACGCTTCATTGTGCGATCTCCATGAACTTATGAATTTTCTAGGTTGGCAGATGCGGACTACTGAAGGGTCTTTAGCAAGGGCTGTGCCTAACGCCCGAAGCGCTTTGCCTGAGGGGGGAGAAAGGTCTGCAGGCGCAGTTGTTGCACCGTGAGCGGGCATAAAAAACGCGTACGGGCATGGCGATGCGCTCAACTGGTGCCAAGGCCGCGAAGTAGTAACTATGTACCGCCCCTGGTGTATTTAGCGGTGCGAGAGTGGCTCACCACTGATGACTCAACGGAGTTCTACTGCATGGATGAGCAACTCCAACAACCCGCCCCGAAGGGCGCACTATCGGCGCTGGATGTATTGGACCGGGCGTTTCTGTCGGCGGACGATGCCGCGCGTTATGCCCACGAACGGGTAGGTCGCCGTCGTGACCACGGTTACTACGGCTTTATCCTTCAGCGAAACGATCGACGGTTTGTGATTACCGAACCGGTTGAGCAGCCGCTCAGCATCGTCACGCATCATCAACTGTTTCCCGACAACTACGCGTTGCACAGCCGCTTCTATTCTCACCCCGCACTGTCGATGCTCGATGCGCGCAAGGTATCGGACCTGAAGTGGTCCAGCGATGAGGCGGCGACGAGTCTGTTGATGTTCAGCGTCGACGAACTGCGCCACAGCCTCGGGAGCCATCTGCCGGCCTATCTTTCGGGGGCCGAAGACAGCTTGATTGGCTTCACCCCCGATAACGCGCGCAGCGTGAGCCTGCTCAATCTGTTAGGCACCGGGCAGGCTCCGGGGGAGTTTGCCCTGGGCCTTGAAACGGGGGCTGCCAAGCCGGAGCAGCTGGTTGTGGAAACGGCGGCGGCCGGTGATTTACAGGTCATCATCAGCAACGGTCGCTGGCGACCTCGAGGAAAAGTCACGGAACACTTTGTCCCCGGCCCGTGGGAGCGAATGGTGCCGGAGCGGGTGTCGTTTGGTGCGATTTTTCAGTCAGCCGATGAAGCGGCACTCGACTGTTACGCCAAAGACATGGAGCAACATGATGAGGAACAAACCCGCTTCGGGTTCATTCTCAAGCAACAAGGCAAGGAAGCGTACATCGCCACTGAATGGGTCCCGGTCAGCGAGGGGAGAGACAAACTCTACTCATTACGCAGTCTGTTCGGCGTGTCTGCCAACACCAGGCAAATGTCTTATCCCGAGTCATTCATCCCGCATTCGTATTGCTATTCACGCCAACGGGTCAAGCATGCACGGGATTCTTCCAGATACTGGCTGGCGCAACATTTCATCGTGCCCAGGGATCTGTTTGTGGTGATTTACAATTCAGGCCGGCGTCCGGTCATTGAAACCAACGCAAGCATTCCTCTTTATGTGTCGACTCAGGACGGCGCTCTGCTGAAGTATGTCGCCCGCAAGGGCACCAAGCTGTTCGACAACGATGTGCCGACGATGAGGCTGGATACGATCCAGAACAACCTCGCCAGCGGCAAGCTGACGACGACCGATTTTGTCAAAGTGGTCGCCAACAGCGGTTCATTGTCGGTGATGCGCACCAGCCTGTGTTGGGATAGGAAAGGGCCGGTCGATACCCTCTGGGCGCCCAGTCTGAACCTTGAGCGTCGTACGCTCAGCCCGGTGTTTTCTACGGTCGATGACGCTGCCGTCTACGCTCGCTCGCAAGCACCAACGGGCCGCGCGCGTGCGTTTGGCGGCCTTATTCTGAAACGTGCCGACGGTTTTTTTGTGGCGACCGATCCTGTCGGTATTCCCCAGGAAGACTTCGATATCAAGTGGATCTTCCCGGATGCAGCGGTCACCCTCGGGCAGTTTCCGGCGGGCTGCAGCATCGTTGCGCGCTACCGTTCACGGGTACCACGCGCGTTGCCCGTTTTGTTGTCGATGGCGGATAAAGCGCTCTATCTGAACATGCTGTCTGTCGATGTGGTGTACACGGCATTCAACCGTACTGAGCAACCCCTCGATGAGTACCTGTTCGCACCTGATGGCTCGATCATCCGTTATCGGGTCGGGGTGTGGGAACGCATCCGGGCCGACCTTGCTGCGCTGTTCAGTGTGTCTGGCAAACCGGGTGGTGACTTTGATGCGAGCTGGATCAAGGCGCAGATCTATCAGGGCGCGTTGTCACCGACAGACTGGGTAAAGAAACTGGCGAAGGCCGGTTACCTGCAAGTGGTCATGGGCAGCCGCGTATGGGGTCATGCGCGTGCGGTGACGGAATTCGTACCCTTTACCACGGCAGTACGTGCGAATGCCTTGAGGCATGCAGTGTCCGAGCCGACGTACAGCCCGGTGCACATTCGAGAGCAAGACGCCGCGCGTTTCGTTCATGAACAGGCCGGTAGTCGTTCGGCATTGAGTTTCGGATTCATGCTGATGAACTCTCGCGACAATTCCTTCATGGCGACGCTGCCCATTGAGGCGCTGAATTCCAAGTTTGCATATGAACGTATCTTTCCCGGCGCATTACCTTACCGCTACGTCACCAGCGGGATATACCTGTGTGCTGCCAAAGCGCCGGCGGGTTTGATCGATGATGATTACCGACATTTCTTTTCACCCATCGAGGTGAATCTCGCACGTACCGTTGCCTACACCGCCCAGGGATACCGGCCGATTTATTTTTCCTGCGCCGACGGTGCCTTGCTCCGTTTAAAGCTCAGCCCCTTCGATCCCGTCGTGGCGCTGGACAAGTTCGGTCAACCCGAGGCCAGGGACAATCCGTTTGCAACGCTTGAGCAGGCGCAGCGTGACTGGAACGATGTCAACCAAAGTACCTTCAGCCTGACCCGCTACATTCGACGCATGGCGGTCGCCGGGCGTCTGGAGGTTCTGGTGACCAGTGCCTACTGGTCGTGTCCTGGAGAGGTGGGGCATGACTGGATGCCGCACATGCCGGCTGTTTCCGCCGATGAGCTTTGGGCGCGCAATCCTGTATTGCCTTTGGGGCCGATGTTTCATCACCCCGACGATGCGGCCCGTCATGCGCAGCTTCGAGCGGCACCTGTCGTTGATCAAACCGCTGCGCATGCCAGTGCAATTCTGGCCAAACCCCCTTCCCATTCGTATGTCGCCCTGGAGCCCATCGCAGATCCGGATCCCGGTGAAGCCATCAAGCGCATCTTCCGCACCGCGCGCGACGCCAGCACTTCGCACAGGAATAAAGCGCCGCAGTTTCCTGACGGTTACATGCTGATGGGCAGCTACCAGCTATCCGCGCCGGTGACCGTCACCCCAGGCGAGACTGAGGTGAACTTTGCGTCCCCGGCGGCCGTTCATGTGCACACCCATGCCCTGAAAGCCAAAGGCTTTTCCATCGAGGCTTACTATTACTCGACACGGCACGGGGCATTGCTCCGATACATCCCCACGTACACCCGGGAAGAGAAATCATTGTTGCTCTCAACGCAGACGCTTTCATCCGAGGCGTTTATTACCAGATTGGCCGACATGGGGGTTTTCAAAGTGCTGAAGGCAGCGGCTGACTGGAAGCAGGTTGGGCGCTTGGGTGTTCATTGGCGAGTCAACCGCGAACAGGCTCTCGAGGTGTCCGAAAAACCTACTCGGGATGAACTGTAATCCCAATTTCAGGGCAGGTGCGAGAGCTCTCTGTATCAACGCTTGCGCATCAGCCCGATGAAAAACAATCCACCCATCGCCGCCGTGGCCACGCCGATCGGCAAGTCCTCGGGGGCGATCAGGGTGCGCGCCGCGACATCCACCCACACCAGAAACACACTCCCCAACAGCACGCATGTCGGCAGGAGCCGACGGTGCTCGGCGCCGACCAGCCGGCGGGCGATGTGCGGCACCATCAACCCGACAAAACCGATGGAGCCGCTGATGGACACCAGCACCCCGGTCATCAGCGACGCAATCGAAAATACCTGCAAACGCACGGTGCGCGCATTCAAACCGAGGGTCACAGCGGTCTGCTCTCCGGCCATCAACGCGTTCAACGGTCGAGCCATGCCCAGCAGCAGAATCAAGCCAAGCAACACGCTGGCGGCCGGCACCGCGAGCAACTCCCAGCGCGCCAGCCCAAGCCCGCCGAGCATCCAGAACATCACCGCCGAACTGGCGCGGTGATCACCGAGAAACAGCAGCAGATTGGCGATGGCCATCATCACAAAGGACACCGCCACACCGCACAACAGCAGCCTGTCGCTGTCCAGTCGACCGTTGCGATTGGCGATCATCAGCACGATCAGCATGCTGACCAACGCGCCAATGAATGCGGCAATCGGCAAGGTCAACAGGCCGACAATTTCACCGACATGCAGCACCACGATTACCGCACCCAGGGTCGCGCCGGAAGTCACGCCCAGCAGGTGCGGGTCGGCCAGCGGATTACGTGTCACCGCTTGCAGCACCGCGCCGATCAACGCCAGCCCGGCACCCACTAACGCGCCGAGCAACATACGCGGCACACGGATCAGCCACACGATGTGTTCCTGCCCGGCCGGCCAGCTCACGTCGCCGATGCCGAACGCCTTAAGCAGCAGAATCCGCCAGACCACATCCACCGGCACCCGCGCCGGGCCGAAGCCCAGCGACACCACGCACGACACCAGCAACAGCGCGCCGAGGGCAATCATCAGCAAGGCGTAGCGACGGTTGATCATTCGCCGTGGAAACTTTTTACCAGGGTCTCGACCGCGAGCACGTTGTCTATTCCGGGTGTGGCCTGCACGTACGGAATCACGATGAAACGCTGGTTCCTGATCGCGTCCACCGATTGCAGTGCCTTGTTGTTGAGCAGGAATTGCACCTTCTGCTCGGCGGTGACTTCGCCGTAGTCGACGATCACGATTACCTGCGGATTGCGCTCGACCACGTTCTCCCAGTTGACCCGAGTCCAGCTCGCCTCGACGTCATCCAGAATGTTGCGCCCGCCCGCCGCATCAATCAGCGCTTGCGGCATGCCGAGGCGGCCGGAGGTCATGGCGCGGTCTTCACCACTGTCATAAAGAAACACGCGAGGCTTGTCCGCCGGTAGATCCTTGCGCACCTTGGCGACTTGCGCCTGCATCTTGGCAATCAGGGCGTTGGCGCGATCCTGTACGTCAAAAATTTTGCCGAGGTTGCGCAGATCGTTGTAAGTGTCTTCCAGCGTAGCCGCCGGGCGCTGCATCACGAACGCGCAGGACTCGGTCAACTCGTAGACGTTGATGCCCAGCGGCTGCAGCGTTTGTGGGGTCAGATCGCCGCCGACGCGCATGCCGTAATCCCACCCGGCGAAGAAGAAATCGACGTTGGCATTGAGCAGGGTTTCCACCGACGGGTACTTGGCGGCCAGCTCCGGCAAGCCGTCGAGGATGGTCTGCATTTCAGGCGTCACTGACTTCCAGCCCGTCACGCCGCTGTAACCCGCCATGTTCGGTTTGAGGCCGAGGGCTAGCATCATCTGGGTCATGTTGATGTCGTGGCTGACCGCGTGTTGAGGGGCTTGCTTGAAGGTCACTTCGCGATTGCAGCTCTGGATCGTCAGCGGGTACTTCGTGGCCTCGGCAAACGTCTGGGTACTGCCCAGCAACAGCGTGACGCACAGCAGGGAACGCAAGGTCATGGTTGGGTTATCCAGGTGATTCGTGGGTAGCCGTGCAAGGGATGTTCATCGATCAGCGCTTCGACGCCGAACACGGTGCGCAGCAGCGCAGTGGTCAGCACGTCTTTGGGGGCGCCGCTGGCGACGATGCGACCGTGATTGATCACGTACAACCGATCACAAAAAGCGGCGGCGAGATTGAGGTCGTGGATGCTGGCGAGTGTGCCGATGTTCAGGCGCTTGACCAATTGCAGCAATTCGAGCTGATAGCGTGGGTCGAGGTGATTGGTCGGCTCGTCGAGGATTAATAGTTGCGGTTGTTGGGTCAGGGCACGGGCGAGGATCACGCGTTGTTTTTCACCGCCGGAGAGGGTGGCGAAGGCGTGATCTTCGAAGCCTTTGAGACCGACAGATTCCAAAGCCCGGATCGCGAGATTCCGGTCTTCGAGGGTGTCTCCATCGAACAGGCCTTTGTGCGGTGTGCGACCCATGGCGACCACTTCCTCGACGGTCAGGCCGAAGGCGTCGGGGAACTCCTGCAACACCACCGCAATGCGTTGCGCGCACCAGCGTGAGGATTGCTTCCAGACGTTGTGATGGTCGAGCCGGACCTCGCCGTTCTCGGGTTTGCTGAAGCGCCAGGCGCACCGCAACAGGCTGGTCTTGCCACTGCCGTTGGGGCCGATCAAACCGACGAACTCACCGGCGGCCACGTGCAGCGAGGCGTCACGCAGTTGGAACTGGTGATGACAATGGCCGTGGCCGAGGGGTGTCCAGGCGAGGTTTGTGAGGTTCAGCGAGGTCATGCGTTTCTCAAGAGGTTTTCGGTGCGTATTCGCCCTGTAGGAGCTGCCGAAGGCTGCGATCTTTTGATCTTAAAAAATCAAGATCAAAAGATCGCAGCCTTCGGCAGCTCCTACAGGGGCCAAGCATCTAGCGCTGGGAGATAAGCGCGGAAAGTCTACAGATCCTTCTAAACCGCGCATCTCGCCTGTTTCATGATGAAGATGAGGTCGATTCAGTTTGCCGGGTGAATCTCGACAGGAGCAGTCGATCCAAGAGCCACACAACGACTAACGACGCGCCCACCAACGGAAACGCAACCGCCAATGCAAACATGATGACCATCGCCGTTTTCCATTTCGGCAGATCGTGGCGCAACGGTGGAACACCGAACTTGCCCTGTGGCCGACGCTTCCACCAGATCACCACACCGCTGACCGCGCTGAGCAAAATCATCAGGCAGATCAGCAGCACGACGATCTGATTGAACGCACCGAACATCTTGCCTTCATGCAACATCACGCCGGTTTCCGTGGCGCGGGCGACGGTGCCGTAATGCTCCCAACGCACATCGGCGAGGACATCGCCGGTGTACTGATCGATATGCAGCGTGGCGTCGTTGCGCGGGTCATCCGCAAACACCGCGATGGTGAACACACCCGTCGCCGTGGTCGGGAAAGTGATGCTGTAACCCGGCTCGACCTTGCGTTGCACGGCGATGTTCTGCACGTCTTGCAGGCTGATGGTCGGCGCGGCAGGGCCGGGTTGTGTGCCACCGTGGGCCATGTGTTCAGCGTGGTCGCCAGACATCGGCATCGGCGTATTTTCCATGGCCCAGGGCACGGTCTGGCGGGTGGCGGTATTCAGGCTGCGCGCCTCGACATCGGACTTGGGGACGTTGTCCCACATCGCCGCCGGAAACACGTTCCACACTTGTGCGTATTTCTGGCCCCAGAACCCGGTCCAGGTCATGCCGCTGAGCAGCATCACCAGCAGGAACGTCGCACCCCAGAAACCGGTGACGGCATGCAGGTCACGCCAGAGCACGCGCCCGCGACTGCTCAGCCGTGGCCACAAAATGCCCGCTGCCTGGCCGCGCGGCCACCACAGAAATACGCCGGAGACCACCAGCACCACGGCCCAGCCGGCGGCCAGTTCGACCAGTCGATCACCGACCGTACCGATCATCAATTCACCGTGAATGGCTCGCGCAATGGCTTGCAGGTTTTTCTTGGCGTCTTGCTCGCCGAGGATGTCGCCGTGGTACGGGTCGACAAATACGTTGAGCTCACTGCCACCGTTGACGACGACAAATTGCGCGGTGCGCTCGGCGTTGACCGGTGGCAGGTACTGTTTGATCGTAGCCTGTGGATAAGCTTCTTTCACCCGCTTGAGCAGGTCGTCGGCCGGCACGCTGTGATGCCCGGCCGGGACGTTCATCAGGCTGCCGTACATCAACGTATCGAGCTGCGGCTTGAATAGGTAAATGACGCCGGTCAGGGCCAGCATCACCATGAATGGCGCGACGAACAGACCGGCATAGAAATGCCAGCGCCAGGCCAGGTTGTAGAAATTTACTTTGGGCTGTTTCATCGGTTGTGCTCCGCTTGGAGATTTAATTGTCTTGAAAAGATCGCAGCCTTCGGCAGCTCCTACAGGGAGTACGGCATGCCCCTGTAGGAGCTGCCGGAGGCTGCGATCTTTTGACTTTTCTTGTTAGAAACTCATGTCCACCTTGGTCCAGAGCGTTCGCCCCGGTTCTTTAATGGCCTGCGGGTCATTGGCCGGGTAGCCAAAACCGGCATTGCCGGCCAGGTTCAAATGCTCGGCGTATGCCTTGCCGAACAGGTTGTCGAGGCCACTGCTGACCTTCCAGTTCTGGTTGATGCGATACGCCCCGTTGAGCGAGAACACGCCAAAGCCCGGGGTCTTGTCGAAGTCCTTGCCGACCACGTTGCCCTTGTTCTGGTCGATGCGGTTTTGCGCCGTGACCACCCGCCACAAGGCACCGGCACTCCAGTTGGCTTCGCTGTAGGTCAGGCCGAAACGTGCATCCAGCGGTGGCATTTGAGGCAAGGCGTTGCCGTCGCTGCTGTTCTTGCCCCAGGCATAGGCCAGGGTCGCGTCGGCTTTCCAGTGGGAGGTCAGTTGATAGGCCGCACCGAGTTCACCGCCCATGATGCGTGCGTCGATGTTCTGTGCCTGCGAGGTCATGCCCATCATCCCGGGCGTGTAGTCGAACAGGATGTAGTCACGCACTTGCCCGATGTAAGCCGACGCCCAGGCTTCGAGGTCTTCGGTCTTGTATTGCAGGCCGAAGTCGAGCTGGGTGGTTTTCTCGGGCTTGATCGAGTCGAAGGCATTCACCGAACCGGCGGGCCCCGAATTGGGCGAAAACAGCTCCCAGTAATCCGGGAAACGCTGGGTGTGACCGAGGCCGGCGTACAACGTGGTCGGGCTATCGGCCAGGTCGTGCTCGTAACGGATAAAGCCACTTGGCAAGGTGTCGGCGCGGGTGTCGTCGGCGGTAGGGTTGGCGCGGGTCATCATCCCCGACCCGGTGGTCTGCCGGTAATCCTTGGCCGAGGCGCGGTCCAGGCGCGCGCCGCTGATCAACCGATCACGATCGGCGGCGTACCAGGTCAATTCGCTGAACACGCCATAGTTATGGAAGTCGGCGTCTTTTGTGTAGGGCAGGTTCTTGTAGACGTCGATGCCCATGGCACTGCGTTGGCGATGTTCGTTGGTCTGCGCGTCGATGCCGCTGATCAACTGCACATCGGCCCAGCGCCAGGTGGCTTTGACCCGGGCGCCGAGGGTCCGACGGTCGACGTTGGACGCCATGGGCCCGGCCATCATCCCGGTGCCGGACGGTGTGCGCAGGGTGTAGTTGTCCATCACGTGGTCGGCGTAGTTGTAGTAGATCTGCGCTTCGACCTTGTCCAGCACATCACCGATATTGGACTTCTCGAACCGCAAGCCCAGGCTTTCGCGCTTGAACTGCGAACCGTCCATGCCACGCCCGGCGTAACGGGCTTCGCCATCGCCCTTGCCGGCGGTCAGCTCCAGCAGGGTGTCGGCGTCCGGGGTCCAGCCGAGCGCCACATCGCCATTCCATTTGTCATAACGCGACGGCACGGTGTTGTTGTTGCCGTCCCGGTAGTCGTCGGAGTGCGCGGTGTTGCCGATGACACGCACGTAGCCCAATGGTCCGCCGGCAGCAGCGTCCACCACCTTGTCGAAACGACCGTTGGAACCGGCCAGTACGCTGGCGTTCACCCGGGTGCCGAGTTCGCCGAAGCTTTCCGGTTCACGGTCGAAGAGGATGGTGCCGGCCGATGCCCCCGGTCCCCAGAGCACGGTTTGCGGGCCTTTGATCACGGTGAGTTTGTCGTAGGTTTCCGGTGAGATGTAGGAGGTCGGGGCGTCCATCCGACCGGGGCAGGCGCCAAGCAACTGGCCACCGTTGGTGAGGATGTTCAGTCGCGAGCCGAACATGCCGCGCAGCACCGGGTCGCCATTGGTGCCGCCATTGCGGACCAGAGCGAAGCCCGGAATGGTCTTCAGATAATCGCCACCGTCGCTGGCCGGCACGGGTTGGCGCGGGTCCTTGGGGTTGGTGACGATGGTCAGCGGCGAACTCGGCGCAATGGCGGTGATGACCGTCGGGCTCAGTTCTTCCTGGTGCCCCGCGTGCTCATCGGCTTGCGCCATAGGTGTCAGCAGGGCACCGCAAAGGACGGCAGTGGCGTGCCTGAAACGAATACTGGATTCGTCTGGCGAAAAGAAAACCTGAGCAGGGCTCAAGCGTGTGTCAGCAGAAAACCTGGACATGACAATTTCCATCGAACAGTCGTAAACGACACGGCCGACGGCCTGTGCAATCCCTTGCAGGAGCGAGCCTGCTCACGAAAGCGGTGTGCCAGACGACATTAATGTTGAATGACACTCCCTCTTCGCGAGCAAGCCCGCTCCCACAGGTTGCTTTGGCTGTCTTGCGGACCGTGTGAGATCGGGTGAGTGTTTACGCGACGATGGGCGGGGCGCGGGTTCGGGCGCCGGGGAAGAAGGATTGCCGGGCGTGACCCAGGCGAATGGCAGGTGTGGTGAAGGTGGTGGCTGTTGGCGAATCGAATGCGACGAAGGACTGGCCGCCGGTCAGCGCCGGGCAATTGAACAACAGGCTGCAATAGCCGCATTTTTCCCAGAGCGCATGGTGGGAGGCTTTGGGCGGGCAGTGTTCAGCGGCGGGTTGCGTGCCGTGGTCGGCATGCTCCATTGCCGACATGTCCATGTCCATGTCCATCGACATGTTCATGGACACCTGCATCAGCGCGGAGGCGCGCTGATTCATCGGCATCGACTGAGAAACCAGCGGGCCGATAAAGATCAGCAACATGGCGAACAGGCTGATCCAGCTGCCGCGGGTCAGGCTCAATGGCTGACGGCGTGCTGCGGATGACCTGGCGCTAAGCGGGCGCATGGGCGTTTTCTGCGCTGACTATTACGGTTTGTGCACGTGTGCTTGCATACCGTCCGGTGCCGTTTTCTGCACCGCGACTTCGACGGTCAAGTCACCGGACTTCTCGAAATGCATCGTCAGCGGGAAGCGCTTGCCATCGCTCAGCAGGCTGCGGTCTTTCAGTTCCAGCAGCATCACGTGATAGGCCATCGGTGCAAAAGTGACTTCGCCTCCAGCGGGGATTTCCACGCTTGGCACCTGTTGCATTTTCATCAAGTCGTTCTGCATGACATGCTCGTGCAACTGGGCAATGCCCGCAATTGGCGAGTCGACGCTGAGCAGCCGGTCGGCCGTTTTACCTGGGTTGTGAATCACGAAGTACGCCGCAACGGTTGGCGCATTGGGTGGCAGTTCCTGCGACCAAGGGTGAGCGATTTCAAGCTGGCCAGCCTTGTATTCGTGGGCATTGGCAAAGCAGGCAGGCAGCAGCAACGCAGCCAGAACGATGAGTTTGTTCAACATGGCAGTTCTCCGGAACGATTCAAAACGCAGGTCAATTGCGAGAAGGAATCACACCAGAGGGGAGGCGCGGGGATTGAGGCTCGGCCATTGCTGGCGAGGTGTCGGTGAATCGAGAGAAGCGGCGGGCAGGCTTCGATGGGTCTCGAACTGCGCGAAATACAACTGCGGCACATGCCCGGGCAGCGCCACCAACGGCGCGGACCCGGAGCAGCACCAGCAATGCTGCATGTTGGAATGATCGTCGTTTTGCGGGGCTTTTTGCTCGAGATTGCCCAGGGGAATCGCCACCATCTTCGTGCCGCTGGACGTACAGAAACTGCCCCACAACAGCTGCTCAGCCGGCGATTTCGCCGTTTGCGCCATCGCTCCTGTCATCGGCATGGCGAGCATGTTGAACAGCACTGCGAAGCAGGCGATCCAGGCAATTGCGAGCCGTTGTCGGGACATGGGGCAACATCCGTTGGGTGGGCGATCAGGCGCGGCTATTTAGCCTGATCAGGGCCGATAAGTAAAAAAGCGGCGTGCGGTGTGATGTCGCAGCGCAATCAGATAGCAGTGGCATGCAAACGCAGACCCAAGGCTTTCATAACCTTCATGATAGTCGCGAATTCTGGATTGCCAGTGCTACTCAATGCCTTGTACAAACTTTCACGACCCAGACCTGCATCACGCGCGACCTGCGTCATGCCTTGTGCTCGGGCTATGTCGTTAAGTGC
This sequence comes from Pseudomonas sp. LBUM1644, assembly GCF_059716195.1. NCBI lineage: Bacteria > Pseudomonadati > Pseudomonadota > Gammaproteobacteria > Pseudomonadales > Pseudomonadaceae > Pseudomonas > Pseudomonas sp. LBUM1644. Next base: position 643,843 of record NZ_CP166812.1, read on the forward strand.
GGCTCGTATGAGCACTCCATCGCCGGCATCTTCTTCAAAACAGGCATCCAGATAGGCGGCCATTTCTTCTGGAGTTTTAATAAATTCAGCGGCGTCGAATTGGTAGTGTTTGGGCATTGAAGCCTCGGAGTTGCTTGTTTGAGGGAGCTCAGAAAGATAGGGGCCTGGAAACGATCCTACTAGTCAGCGGCTTTGGATGAAGTTGTGAGAGAGATCCTATAAACATGTAGGGCACTTCGCATTATGTAGCAGCTGCCGAAGGCTGCGTTCGGTTGCGCAGCAGCCGTAAAATCAATCGACTCAATCTCCAGGTCAATCGCGGATACAGGATTTACGACTGCTGCGCAGCCGAACGCAGGCTTCGCCAGCTGCTACAAGTTACGCGTCGATGTCTGCTTTCAAGGCTGCCAGCATATCTGTCACCGACCCAAACTCCCGATCCACCCCCGGCAATACCGGTCGCTTCAACACCAGCACCGGCACCCCGCGCTCCCGTGCCACTTCCAGCTTCGGTTCCGTCGCGGTGCTGCCGCTGTTTTTGCTGATCAGCACGTCGATCTGCCGCCGTTTGAACAGCTCGCGCTCATCCTCAAGCAGAAACGGTCCGCGCGCGCCGATGACTTCGCAGCGTTCGTTGCCCGGATAAATGTCCAGTGCGCGCAGCGTCCAGAATTGCTCCGGCGGGATTTCGTGCAGGTGCTGCAAGGGTTCGCGGCCGAGCGTGAACAACGGACGGCGGAAGGGTTTCAGGGCTGCGATCAGTTCGGCCCAATCGCCGACCTCGCGCCAGTCATCTCCGGTCTGCGGTTGCCAGGCCGGACGCCGTAGCGCCCAGCACGCAATGCCGCTGATCTTCGCGGCTGTCGCTGCGTTCTGGCTGATGTGTGCGGCGTAAGGATGGGTCGCGTCCAGCAGCAGATCGATGCCTTCATCGCGGATGAAATGTGCCAGCCCCTGCGCGCCGCCATAGCCACCGACCCGTACCTGGCAGGTTAAATCCGTCGGCACGCGACCAACGCCGGCCAGGCTATAGATGTGTTCCGGCCCGAAGGTGCGGGCGATGGCCAGGGCTTCAGTGACGCCACCGAGGAGTAAAATGCGCTTCATGAAAAAACTCCCGCACGGCCGACAATCCCGCCCTGACGATCAATGGCAAACACTTCGACCTGAACCTGCGCCGGCACCACGCTGCGCGCAAAATCCAGCGCGTGCCGACACACCGCATCACCGAGGGCGATGCCCGCCGCGCTGGCCATCGCCAAGGCTTGCTGACTGGTGTTGGCTTCGCGGATCGCCTGCTGCAAGGTGTCATCCGCGCCGACCGCCGCCGCCCATTCGGCCAGTTGCGGCAAGTCGATGCTTGAATGCCGGCTGTGCAAATCCATGTGCCCGGCCGCCAGTTTGCTGATCTTGCCGAAGCCACCGCACAGGCTGAGTTTTTCCACCGGGACTTTGCGCAAGTGTTTGAGGACGGCGCCGACGAAGTCACCCATTTCGATCAGGGCGATTTCCGGCAGGTCGTAGACCCGGCGCATGGTGTCTTCGCTGGCGTTGCCGGTGCAGGCGGCGATGTGCAGGTAACCGTTGGTTTTTGCCACGTCGATGCCCTGATGGATCGAGGCAATGTAGGCCGCGCAGGAAAATGGCCGGACGATGCCGCTGGTACCGAGGATCGACAGCCCGCCAAGAATGCCCAGGCGCGGGTTCATGGTTTTCAAGGCCAGCGCTTCGCCGCCTTCGACGTTTATCGTGACCTCGAACCCGCCACGGTAATCAAGCTCTTCGGCCAGCCGGGTCAAGTGATCGGTGATCATCTTGCGCGGCACCGGGTTGATCGCCGGTTCGCCGACACCCAGTACCAACCCCGGCCGAGTGACGGTGCCGACACCACGCCCGGCGCTGAAACGTATGCCCGGCTCCGTGCCAAGTCGTACATGGGAATAGAGCAGGGCGCCATGGGTCACGTCCGGGTCGTCCCCGGCGTCCTTGATTGTCCCGGCCTCCGCACCGTCATCGCGCAGGCGGCAGAATTCCAGGCGCATCTGCACCTGCTTGCCTTTGGGCAGGATGATTTCCACGGCGTCCGAGCTTACACCGCCGAGCAACAGGCGAGCGGCGGCGAGGCTGGTGGCGGTGGCGCAGCTGCCGGTCGTCAGGCCGCTACGCAGGGGGGCGGGTTGTTCGGCGGTTTCGTCACGCATCGAGGGGCTTGATCACATCGAGCAAGGTAATCGGCAGCGCCTGACGCCAGGTATCGAATTCCCCCAGCGGTTGCGCTTGCGCGATATGAATACGCGTCAGCTCACCGCCGTGTTGTTCGCGCCAGGCCATCAGGGTCATTTCACTTTGCAGGGTGACCGCGTTGGCAACCAGACGGCCGCCGGGTTTGAGTTCGGCCCAACAGGTGTCCAGCACGCCTTCGCGGGTGACCCCGCCACCGATGAAGATGGCGTCCGGGCGTTCGAGTCCGGCCAGGGCGTGCGGCGCGCTGCCGCGAATCAATTGCAGGCCGGGCACACCGAGCGCATCGCGGTTGTGTTCGATCAACAGCTGTCGACCCTCATCCGCTTCGATGGCCAGCGTCCGGCAACTCGGGTGCGCGCGCATCCACTCGATGCCGATCGAGCCGCTGCCGGCGCCGACGTCCCACAACAGTTCGCCGGGTGTCGGAGCGAGGCGCGCGAGGGTGATTGCGCGCACGTCGCGCTTGGTCAATTGGCCGTCATGCCTGAACGCCGAGTCAGGCAGCCCGGCCAGCCGCGACAAGCGCGGCGCATCGGGCTCGGCGATGCATTCGATGGCGATCAGGTTGAGGTCGGCGATCGGCGGATCGGTCCAGTCGTGGGCAACGCCGTCGATGCGGCGTTCGGCGTCACCGCCCAGGTGCTCCAGCACGCTCAGGCGACTCGGCCCGAACCCGCGATCACGCAACAGCGCGGCGATTGCGCCAGGACTTTGTCCGTCGTTGCTGAGTACAAGCAAACGAACGCCGCTGAACACGTGCGCGTTCAGCGCGGTGAGGGGGCGGGCGACCACCGAAAGCGTCACCACTTCCTGCAACGCCCAGCCCATTCGCGCGGCGGCCAGCGAGCAAGAGGAGGGCGCCGGCAGGATCAACATTTCATCGGCCGGCAGCTGTCGCGCGAGGCTGGCGCCGACGCCGAAGAACATCGGGTCGCCGCTGGCCAGCACGCAAACCGGCTCGCCACGCAGCGCCAGCAACGGCTCGAGGGTGAACGGGCTCGGCCACAACAGGCGTTCGCCGCGGATGCACACCGGCAACAAATCCAGTTGGCGCGGGCTGCCGAAGATCCGCGAGGCGCGCAAAAGGGCGCGCCGGGCATTCTTGCCCAGGCCCTTGAAGCCGTCTTCACCGATACCTACTACTGTCAGCCAGGGCGCCATCTAAAGTCCTCAAACGTAGTGTTCCGACGGGCAGGCTTTTCATGCCGTCGAACAAAGCAGGCATAATACCGCGCCTTTGCTTGCGAAGCGCCTTTCCCACATTGCTGGTCGCCCCCTTGAACGAACGCCCGATGTCCTTAGCCTTACGCCCCTCGGCCTGCCCGGGGTTGCTGCGTATCGTTCAGGCGCTGGACGGCGGAATCTGCCGGATCAAACTCAATGGCGGTTCGATCACTGCGTCACAGGCCGAAGCGGTGGCCGATGCGGCCGAGCGCTACGCCGGTGGCGTGATCGAGGCGACCAACCGTGCCAACCTGCAGATTCGCGGGATTGGCCGTGAACACGGCGCCCTGATCGACAGCCTGATGGCGGCCGGTCTCGGCCCAAGCAGCGCGGCGGGCGACGACGTGCGCAATCTGATGCTCAGCCCCGGCGCTGGCATCGATCAGCAGATGCTGCTTGATACGCGCCCTCTGGCCGGGCAAATCCTCGCCACGCTGCAAAGCCATGAACGCTTCCTCGACCTCAGCGCCAAGTTTGCGGTGCAGCTGGACGGTGGCGAACGCCTGGCAATGCTCGAGCATCCCCATGATCTGTGGCTGTCCGCCGCTGAACGAGACGGTGTGCGCGTGTTCGCATTCGGCCTGGCCGGATGTCCCGTGGACACGCCGGTGGGTGCGGTGGCGCTGGAGCAGGGACACGCGCTGGTCGTCGCGGTGCTTGAGTTGTTTCTTGACTTGGCGCGACCCGAGCAGACACGCATGCGCCATTTGCTCGCCGAATGCTCGCTTGACGATTTCCAGGCACGTCTCGCCAAGCGTGTACCGTTGCTGCCCATCGAGGCCTGGAAACGCAGCATCAGTCCGAGTGGCTTGCACATCGGCGCTCATCCACAGCGTGGCGCCGGGCTGGTCTACATCGGCGCGGTGCCGCCGTTGGGCCGCCTCACTCCGGCAATGCTCAGAGGCGCTGCGCAACTGGCGCTGGAACAGGGCGACGGCAGTTTGCGTGTGACGCCTTGGCAAAGCCTGTTGTTGCCCGGTGTTCAGGCCAATACGGCGCCTCAGGTTCTCCACCGACTCGAACAGCTCGGCCTGCGTTGCGCGGTCGACGATGCCCTGGCGCATCTGATCGCCTGCACCGGTTCCAGCGGCTGCGGCAAAGGGCTGGCCGACACCAAGGGCGACGCCGGGCAACTGGCCGCGCTGTTGCAACGTCACGGCCAAACGCTGGACGTGCACTTGTCCGGCTGCCAGCGTTCCTGCGCCGCCGCGCATACCGCGCCGGTCACTTTGCTGGCCGTCGCCCCCGGCCATTACGACGTCTATTTTCGCGCAGCGGGGCAGCCGGGTTTCGGCGCCCTGCACGCACACAACCTTACTATTGAAGCGGTCGCAGCCTTGCTCGACGCCCGCGCACGGAGCCCCCTAGATGCTTGATTACATCCGCGACGGTCAGGAGATCTATCGCAATTCCTTCGCGATCATTCGTGCCGAGGCCAACCTCGAGCGGATTCCGGCCGATCTGGAAAAACTGGCGGTGCGGGTGATTCACGCCTGCGGCATGGTCGATGCCATTGACGGCCTGCAGTTCTCCGAAGGCGCGGGCAAGGCCGGGCGCGATGCGCTGGCAGCCGGTGCGTCGATTCTGTGTGATGCGCGAATGGTGTCTGAGGGCGTAACCCGCACCCGCTTGCCGGCGAACAACCCGGTCATTTGCACCCTGCGCGATGAAAGCGTGCCCGACCTGGCCCGCGAGTTGGGCAACACCCGCTCCGCCGCCGCGCTTGAATTGTGGCGTCCGCACCTGGAAGGCAGCGTGGTAGTGATCGGCAATGCGCCGACCGCGCTGTTTTATCTGCTGGAAATGCTCGACGCCGGCGCACCGAAACCGGCGCTGATCCTCGGCTTCCCGGTAGGCTTCGTCGGTGCCGCCGAGTCCAAGGCAGCGCTCGCCGCTGACAGTCGCGGCGTGCCGTTTGTCATCATGCAAGGCCGGCTGGGCGGTAGCGCCATGGCCGCCGCGGCCGTCAATGCCCTCGCCACGGAGATCGAATGATGCAGCCACCTGGACGTTTGATCGGCCTCGGCGTCGGCCCCGGTGATCCGGAACTGATTACCGTCAAAGCCCTGCGCCTGCTGCGTGAGTCGCCGGTCGTGGCGTACTTCGTTGCCAAGGGCAAGAAGGGCAATGCGTTCGGTATCATCGAAGCGCATTTGCAGGACGCACAAACCTTGCTGCCGCTGGTGTACCCGGTGACGACCGAAGCGCTGCCAGCCCCGCTGTCCTATGAACAGGTGATCAGCGACTTTTACGATGCCGCCGGCGAAGAACTCGCTGCGCATCTGGATGCTGGCCGCGACGTGGCGGTGATCTGCGAAGGCGACCCGTTCTTCTACGGTTCCTACATGTACCTGCACGATCGACTGGCCGAGCGCTACGAAGCTGAAGTCGTGCCGGGTGTCTGCTCGATGCTCGGCGGTGCCTCGGTACTCGGCGCACCGCTGGTGTACCGCAACCAGAGCCTGTCGGTGCTGTCCGGCGTGCTGCCGCATGACGACCTCAAGCGTCGCCTCGCCGATGCCGATGCCGCCGTGATCATGAAGCTGGGGCGTAACTTCCCCAAAGTCCGCCAGGTGCTCGAAGAGCTCGGGCTGGCGGAGCGTGCGCTCTACGTCGAGCGCGCGACCATGGCCAATCAGAAAATCGTGCCGCTGGACCAGGTCGAGCCCATGTCCTCGCCCTACTTTTCGTTGATCATCGTTCCCGGCGAAAGGTGGCAAGGCTGATGACTCGTCCAGCTCCGGCGATTGTCATTCTCGGCAATGGCAGCCTCGCGACCGCGCGTAAAATCCAGCAGGTTTATCCAGGCGCCCTGATTCACGGCCTGGCCGAACGGGTCGACGGCGCGGACCGCGTCTATCACGAGTTCGGCGCCACCGTGCGTGATCTCTATCAGCAGGACATGCCGATCATTGCCCTGTGCGCAGCCGGAATCGTGATTCGCACGCTGGCGCCCCTGCTGCTTGAAAAAGGTGTCGAGCCGCCCGTGCTGGCGGTGGCCGAAGACGGCAGTGCGGTGGTGCCGTTACTCGGCGGCCTGGGCGGTGTGAACGTCCTGGCCCGGGAAATTGCGGCGGCGCTCAATGTGGCAGCGGCGATCACCACGAGTGGGGAGTTGCGTTTCGGCACGTGCCTGCTCAACCCTCCGAGTGGTTATGCCCTGGGTGATCTGGAGTTGGGCAAGCGCTTCGTTTCCGATTTGCTGGCCGGTGCAACGGTACGCATCGAGGGTGCCGCACCCTGGTTGGTGCAAGCGCAGCTGCCTGAAAGCCCGGAGGCGAGGCTGGCGGTTCATGTCGGTCATGCCGAGCGCGAGCCTGCGGCCAATGAATTGATGATCTATCCACGCTGTGTGCTGGTCGCCGTGAGTGCCAACATGGCCAATCCGGCGTGCGCCATTCGCGATGCATTGCGTCAGGCGAAAATAGCCGTGCAATCGGTGGCGTGTGTTTTGGCGGCCGACAGCGAAATGACTAGCCCGGCGTTGCGTGAAGCAGCGCTTGAGCTGGGCGTACCACTGCGTTTTGCCAATGGGGGCGGCGTGGTCAGCGAACTGGCCCGCAACGCCGTCGGCCAGACTGTTTCGATCGTCGGCGATGACGCCATTGCCATCGTGGTTGCCGAAGAGCCGCTGGACCCCTTGTCGATTGGCCGCCCTCGTGGACGTCTGGCGGTAATCGGTCTGGGGCCGGGCGCCGCCGAATTGATGGTGCCCGCAGTGAAGGCCGAGCTGGCTCGCGCCAACGACATCCTTGGCTACGAAACCTATGTGCGCATGGCCGGCCCGTTCCGTGCAGACCAGGTGATGCATTGCACCGACAACCGTGAAGAGATGCAGCGCGCCCGGCATGCCTTTGAACTGGCGGCGCAGGGGCGTTCAGTCGTGGTCGTGTCATCCGGCGACCCGGGGGTGTTTGCCATGGCGGCGGCGGTGCTGGAAGCGTTGCACGAATCCACCGACGCTTCGTGGCACAACGTCGACCTGGAAATCCTGCCGGGTGTTTCCGCTTCCCTGGCAACCGCTGCTCAAGCCGGTGCGCCGTTGGGGCATGACTTCTGTGTGTTGTCGCTCTCGGACAACCTCAAGCCTTGGGACATCATCGAAAAACGCCTGGACCTCGCCGCACAAGCTGACCTTGCGCTGGCTTTCTACAATCCGATCTCGCGTTCACGGCCGTGGCAACTGGGACGCGCGCTGGAAGTCGTTGCCCGGCACCGCACCCCCCAGACGCCCGTGGTATTGGGGCGGGATATCGGTCGTCCGGGGCAGACGCTGCGGGTCGTCACGCTGGGGCAACTGACCCCCGACCAGGTAGACATGCGCACGATGGTGCTGATCGGCTCATCCACGACGTGTGTGTTTCCCCGGGCCGAGGGTGGACAGTGGGTGTATACGCCGCGCTGGTATCACACCAAGCCTGCTTCCTGAATAACAACGGCCTCGTTCTGAGGCCGTTTTTTTATACTGTTAAAAGCGCTGATAAGTTGGCTTTGTATTGCTGTTGCCTATGGTTTGGTAATTATTGGAATGGGTTTTTCTGATAATAAACTTGAACACATAAGTTTCATGTTTTAGTTTCGGTTTGGCCGCAAGGAGCGGTTCAACTTAATAAGGAATTAATCATGCAAAACCCAATCGTTAACGAAACCAATCTGCTGTTGGATGATGCTCGGCAAGACAAGTACTTTAAACGCATCGAAGCGCAACTGGCTGAAGCGCCTCTTCGTCCGCGGGTCAAGCGGTCTGCCAGGTTTGGCGAGGTCATGGCCACTCGGATGGCGCAGGGAAATGATGCCTCTGTCGTCGGCCCGTCGCTTGTCGTGTTCGAGGAGAAGCTGTCCGAAGACGACAAACAGGACGCACTGGATAGCCAGGCATTTGCCGAAGCCATCGTCAGGAAAATGCCGGCGGGTAATACGCTGGAGCAGCGATACGATGCCTATAACGAAGCCTTGTCGGCGATTGGTTGGGTGACCGAAAGCTACACCTTCAAAAAATACGACTCCAAACAGCTGACGTTGACCATGAACGAGGCGTTGTTGCAAGTGCTGCAAACGGTCATCAGTGCCGGTTCCGGCAACGTGTTGAGCCTGGTCGCCGCTGGCTTTGAAAAGTTGAAGGGCGATCAGGAAGCGCTGAAGATCGTGGAAACCGGAAGCAAGAACACTGAAGTTGTCAGCTTTAAAGCGGTGCCTTGTATTGTGGCGCCAAGCGGCGGCATGGTGATGGTCATGGGTGGCCTGGATGTTGTAAGCAAGAACTATGACGGCAACTTTCTGTTCTTTACTTTCAAGACCCAAGGCTTGAACATTTTCCAGGCTGCCGGTGTACGTAAGTTCAATAAGCGTGCATTCGATCGAAAGCGTCAGCTGGTGTATAACTATATCGATCAGTTTGGCGATGATCTGTTCAAGAAGTTGACCGGGCAATAAAACTAAGAGGACGCCTGGTGATGGAAGTGTTCGATTTTTTAAATACGGGAAAGCGGGGAGCACAACATGCCGGCGCTTGCTGATGCGGTTGTTGTCGGCGGTTGCCTTTTGTCCTTCGCGGACACCGTGCACGCTCAGGACCAACAGGATATTCAAGATTGCTTGTTGTATGCAGAGCTGGCAGCGAATGACAAATACCCGGGGCAAGTCTCGAAGAAGCTGTGGTTTGATTACTACCAGGGACGATTGTTGAAAGCGGGCTTTACGCTGACAGCGATCGTCCCCTCAGGGCAAATCAGGGTGTCAACGGTCCATCAACTCCTGAACGTCAGTTACACCATTATTGGTCGTGTGGGGTCGGACCGCCTGGCACAGCTGGTAACAGAAACCTACCGAGCCCTGAAGCTGGACGAGTTCGCCTGGGATTTTTTTCGCGGCAATATCGCGCGGGGTGGTTCAGGTATTCTCAAATGTGCGCCTTGCGAACGCCTGGACTCGGGTGAAACGGTGGTCTGTCTCTACGGTTTGCGCTATAGCACCCATGTTATCGAGCAAGACTTCTTTTGGGAGTTTGACCGAGAGGTTGTGATCATCCCGGGTGGCGGCGTGTTTGCGTTCAATCGGGAGGTGTTTGAACGCTACCGTGCGCGGGTTCACGAGAAAATTGATGCGTACTCCAACCAAATCCTGGTGCGTAAATTGTAGGAGCGAGCTTGCTCGCGATAGACGTTAACGATACGCGTGTTTATGGGCTAAACGCGGCGCGCTTAAGTCCATCGCGAGCGAGCTCGCTCCTACAGGGATGGCGTAAAAACCAGGGTGGATCAGGGCACCAGGTAGCCCTTGACCCCGGTAAAGATGATTTGCGCCGCCAGTGCGCAGACGAACAACCCCATCAAGCGGCTGACAATCTGTAAACCCTGGTCACCGAGAATGCGTTCGATGCGATTCGACAGGTACAGCACCACGCCGACGGTGAAACTGGCCAGGGCAATGCTGAGGATTGCGGTGAGTTTGTCGTCCCAGTGTGGCTGGCTCACGCCCATCACCAGCAAGGCGCCGATGGTGCCAGGGCCGACGGTCAGGGGGATGGTCAGCGGGACGATGGTCACGTCCTGTTGCACGTTGTCGGTCTGCACCACCGACTTGCCTTGGGCCATGCCCAGCGCCGAGATGAACAGCACACTGCCGGCACCGATGCGAAACGCATCTACGGTGATGCCGAAGACATCGAATATCACTCGCCCGAACAGGTACAACAGGACGCTGGAGACCAGTGTGGCGATCGCCACTTTCCAGGCCAGCCGGCGTTGTTCCTTGCGCGAATAACCGCGGGTCAGGCTGATGAAACAGGACAATACGAAGAACGGGCTGTAGAGCACCAGCATCTTCAGGTAAACGCTGAACAACACGTGGAGCATGGTGCGAGCTCACTGGCGGGGGAAGTCGAGGGGGAGTCTATCAGGCGTTGCGGGGTCTGTCGGCTCAGGACGTTTGAGTCGCTGTGCGGTTTTGCAGATCGCGTTGGGCAACCCAATGCTCGATCAAGTCACGCAACTGCGAAAGCTCGACCGGCTTGGCCATGTGCCCGTCCATCCCGGCCTGGCGCGCGCGCTCTTTGTGTTCGGCGAGGATGTGTGCGGTCAATGCCACCACCGGCGTGCGCGTCCGCTGGTTGCCGACTTCCCAGGCACGCAATTGCTGGGTGGCCGAGAAGCCGTCGAGGATGGGCATTTCGCAGTCCATCAACACCAGGTCGTAACGCTGGGCTTTCATGGCCTTCAAGGCTTCCTCGCCATTGCTGGCGGTGTCCGGTTGCAGGTTGAGCTTGCCCAGCATGCCGCGAATGACCTTGGTCGAGATGCTGTTGTCCTCGGCCACCAGAATACGAAAATCGCTGGGGACCTTGACCGGTTGCGTCGGGCCGGTCGGTGGCACCTGCGACACGGCGAGGCCCTTGTTTCGCTGGTTCAGTTCATCCGCCAAGGTCGTTTTCAGGGTGTAGCCGGCCACCGGTTTGGCGAGGATGCGCTTGATCCCGGAGTTACGCGCGATGATCTTGCTCGGGGCATTGCTGATGCCGGTGAGCATGATCAGCAGGATGTCGTGGTTCAGGCTCGGGTCTTCCTTGATCTTGGCCGCCAGTTGCATGCCGGTCATGCCGGGCATGTTCTGGTCCAGCAGGACCACATCAAAGTAATCGCGCAAGTGGGCCTTGGTGCGCAGCAGTGCCAGCGCTTCCTTGCCGGACGCCACGGCACTGACGTTCAGGCCCCAGGCGCTGCATTGTTGCACCAGGACTTTGCGGCAGGTGTCGTTGTCGTCAACCACCAGCACCCGCGCACCCTGCAACGGGCCATCAAGGTCGGATGTCGGGTGTTCGAGGCGGTCAGGGTCCAGCGGCAAGGTCAGCCACAAGGTGCTGCCCTGGTTGGCGCCGCTCTTGATGCCGAATTCGCCGTGCATCAAGCGAATCAGCTGACGGGCAATCACCAACCCCAGGTTGCCTCCGAGGCGGGTGGCCGAGAGGAAGTTCTTGCTGTGCAGTTCGGCGTGCATCAGAGCATCGCGTTCCTCGGCGTCCATGGGTTCGCCGCTGTCCTGCACGGCGATGCGCAGGCGTGGTTTGGCGCTGCGTTCGTCGAGCGCGACGACGATCAGGATTTCACCTTCGTCGGTTTTCTTCAGGGCGTTTTCCAGCAGGCTCAGCAGTGTCTGGCGCAAGCGCGTCGGATCGCCACTGATGACCCGTGGTACCTGCGGCTGGATAAAGCTGATCAGCTCGACGTTCTGCTGTTCGGCCTTGGCGCGGAAGATGCTCAGGCAGTCTTCGATCAACGCATTGAGATCGAACTGCACATCGTCCAGTTCGATCTGCCCGGATTCGAGCTTGGAGATGTCGAGAATCTCGTTGATCAGTGTCAGCAGTTCATTGCCGGCGCTGTGAATGGTCTGCACATAGTCGCGCTGCTTGACCGACAGCGGCGTGCCCAGCAGCAACTCGGTCATGCCCAGTACGCCATTCATCGGCGTGCGGATTTCATGGCTGATCTTCGCCAGGAATTCAGCCTTGGCGTTGATCTCGGCGTTGCTGGCGGCCAGGTCACGGCTGACGCTGAAACGGTCTTCGGTGATGCTGCGCTGGCGCTCGCTCAACGCAATGCTCATCAGCAGGCCGCTGATGCAGATAAACACCAGCAGGGTGGTGATCAAACCCTGCGGTTCAATCAGGGTCAGCCCCAGTAGGGCCGGCAGGATGATCAGCGTGCCAAGGTTGAATACCACCATGCCCGCCACGAACAGGCGCGCAGGTCGATAACCTTTTTGCCAGTGCCAGGCGCCGACGAAGAGCATGGTCAGGCCCGCAAGGGCGACGAGCGCGTAGGTGATGATGTTCAGCGGCAGCGTGTTGACGAACAGCAGCAGCAGGCCGCAGACACTGATGAACAGGATGTCGCCCAGCAGCAGCTTGTTCAACGGGTGCGGGCCCAGTGGGGCGAAGAAGCAATAGGCAAACATCAACCCGCACGGCGCTGTCAGCAGCAAGGCGAGGTAAGCCCCCGGCGTTTGTACCGCATGCCAGTTCGGCAGCCAGGGGCCGGCCACGTTCAGCAGCAGCACCAGGCTGAGCATCAACAACGCTTCGCAACCGGCCAGCCAGAGACTGCTGCGAGAGCGGGTGTAGGCGTAACGGATGAGGTTGTGCAGGATCAGCATCGCAATGCAACCGAACAGCAGACCGTAAATCAGCGTCTGGGTCTGATTGGCCGCGGTCATGACCGCCGATTCCAGCGTGATGTAAGGCCTCAGCTGGTGGTCGGAGACCAGTCGCAGGTAAACGTCGAGGGGTTTGTCGCTTTGCGGCAACGGCAACATGAAGTCGCTGCTGGGCAGTGGCCGTTCTGCCTGGGGTTGCTCGGTGCCGGTGTTCAAATGCTCGACCAGCGTATCGCCATCCAGCACATAAAGATTGAAGTTCGACAGGTCGGGCGCGAACACCCGCAGCAGTTGTTCATGCTTGCCGGGCGCAAGCCTGAAACGCAGCCATAACGCACCTTCGGGCTCGGCCGCGGTGAGATGATCGAGTTCGATGGGGCTGAATTGATTGGTGTAGCGAGCGGAACGGATATCGCTGAGCTGCAGATCGCCCTGTTCGTCGAGCAATACCGCCCAGCCACTGCCTTGCGCGGCCTGGGCCGGAAGCATGCAGAGCAAGGTCAGCAGCGTGACGGTGAAACCTATGGCAATCCTGAGCCAGCGCACGGCGAAATCCCTTCGTAGGTTGATGCCAGATTACAACTATGCGCGACGCCGGAATAGTGCGGCAAGGACCCGAAGTCCTTGCCTCGCCAAGTGGCGCTCTTATTCCTGATTTTCGCCGCGCTCGCGGGCAATGGCACGATAGCCAATATCCTTGCGATAGAAACAGCCTTCCCAGTCAATTTTCGCCGCCAGTTTGTAGGCTTGCTGCTGGGCCGCATCGACGCTGGCGCCCATGGCGGTGGCACACAGTACCCGACCACCGGCCGTCACCACCTGACCGTCCTTGAGCGCAGTACCGGCGTGGAAGACTTTACCTTCCAGTGCCGCTGCTGCATCCAGGCCGTTGATGGCCACGCCTTTGGCGTAGTCGCCCGGGTAGCCGCCAGCGGCGAGCACGACACCGACGCTCGGACGTGGATCCCATTGCGCTTCGACCTTGTCCAAGGCTTGCGCCAGGGCAGCTTCGACCAGCAACACCAGGCTCGACTGCAAGCGCAGCATCACCGGTTGGGTCTCAGGGTCGCCGAAACGGCAGTTGAACTCGATGACTTTTGGGTTACCAGCCTTGTCGATCATCAAGCCGGCGTACAGGAAACCAGTGTAGACGTTGCCTTCATCGGCCATGCCGCGAACGGTCGGCCAGATCACCAGGTCCATGACACGCTTGTGCACTTCGCTGGTGACTACCGGAGCCGGGGAGTAAGCACCCATGCCGCCGGTGTTCGGGCCGGTGTCGCCGTCGCCGACGCGCTTGTGGTCCTGGCTGGTGGCCATCGGCAGCACGTTCTTGCCGTCGACCATGACAATGAAGCTGGCTTCTTCGCCGTCCAGGAATTCTTCGATCACGACGCGCGAACCGGCGTCGCCAAAAGCATTGCCAGCGAGCATGTCACGCACGGCATCTTCAGCTTCAGCCAGGGTCATGGCCACGATCACGCCTTTACCGGCGGCCAGGCCATCGGCCTTGATCACGATCGGCGCGCCTTTTTCACGCAGATAAGCCAGGGCTGGCTCGATCTCGGTGAAGTTCTGGTAGTCGGCGGTCGGAATCTTGTGGCGAGCCAGGAAGTCCTTGGTGAAGGCTTTCGAACCTTCCAGCTGGGCAGCGCCAGCGGTCGGACCGAAGCAATCCAGGCCGCGGGCGCGAAACAGGTCGACGACGCCGGCAACCAGCGGCACTTCCGGACCGACGATGGTCAGGGAAACGTTCTTCTCGGCAAAATCTGCCAGCTGCTCGAGGGCCAGCACGTCGATAGCGACGTTCTCGCACTTGGCTTCGATGGCAGTGCCGGCATTGCCCGGTGCCACGAAAACTTTCTGCACGCGTGGATCCTGAGCCACTTTCCAGGCCAGGGCGTGTTCACGGCCACCGCTGCCAATGATCAAAACATTCATTTCAAAAACCTCGGATGACGCAAATCTGGGACTGTAGGAGCGAGCTTGCTCGCGATGGTGGTTAACGATAACGCGGGGTGTCTGAAACAACGCGGCGACGTATCGTTCATCGCGAGCAAGCTCGCTCCTACAGGTGAAAGCGGTGCTATCAGTGACGGAAGTGGCGCATGCCGGTGAAGACCATGGCGATGCCGGCTTCGTCTGCTGCAGCAATCACTTCGTTATCACGCATCGAGCCGCCTGGCTGGATCACCGCAGTGATGCCGACCTTGGCCGCATTGTCGATGCCGTCGCGGAACGGGAAGAACGCGTCGGAAGCCATAACCGCGCCCTGCACTTGCAAACCGGCGTGTTCAGCCTTGATCGCAGCGATACGCGCGGAGTTCACGCGGCTCATCTGGCCGGCGCCGACACCGATGGTCTGGCGGTTCTTGGCGTAGACGATGGCGTTGGATTTTACGTACTTGGCGACTTTCCAGGCGAAGATCAGGTCGTTGATTTCCTGTTCGGTCGGAGCGCGCTTGGTCACGACTTTCAGGTCTTCACTGCCGATCATGCCGATGTCGCGGCTCTGAACCAGCAGGCCACCGTTGACGCGTTTGTAGTCCCAGGCAGCGGCGCGATCAGCCGACCACTCGCCGCAGGCCAGCAGGCGTACGTTGGCTTTGGCCGCGACGATGGCGCGAGCTTCTGCGCTGACGGACGGGGCGATGATCACTTCGACGAACTGACGCTCGACGATGGCCTTGGCGGTTTCAGCATCCAGTTCGCGGTTGAACGCGATGATGCCGCCGAACGCCGACTCGGTGTCGGTGGCGTAGGCCAGTTCGTAGGCCTGACGGATGCCGCCTTCGGCATCAGGACTCACGGCCACGCCACACGGGTTGGCGTGCTTGACGATCACACAGGCCGGTTTGACGAAGCTCTTCACGCATTCCAGCGCGGCATCAGTGTCGGCCACGTTGTTGTACGACAGCTCTTTGCCTTGCAGTTGGGTCGCGGTGGCGATACCGACTTCGGCAGGCTTGGCTTCCACGTAGAACGCCGCGCTCTGGTGCGGGTTCTCGCCGTAACGCATTTCCTGAGCCTTGACGAACTGGCTGTTGAAGGTGCGCGGGAATTCGCTGCGACCTTCCGTGCTGAGTGTTTCAGCGGCCTGGTTCACGGTGCCCATGTAGTTGGCGATCATGCCGTCGTAGGCTGCGGTGTGTTCGAAGGCCTTGAGCATCAGGTCGAAACGCTGAGCGTAGGTCAGGCCACCGGCCTTGAGGCCTTCCAGTACGCTGGCGTAATCGCTGGCATTGACCACGATGGCCACGTCTTTGTGGTTCTTGGCTGCGGAACGGACCATGGTAGGGCCGCCGATGTCGATGTTCTCGATCGCGGTCGGCAGGTCACAGCCTGGCTTGTTGATGGTGGCTTCGAACGGGTACAGGTTGACCGCTACCAGGTCGATCGGCTTGATGCCGTGCTCGTTCATGATCGCGTCGTCGATACCGCGACGACCGAGGATCCCGCCGTGGATTTTCGGGTGCAGGGTTTTCACCCGACCGTCCATCATTTCTGCGAAACCGGTGTAATCCGCGACTTCCACTGCGGCAACACCGTTGTCGCGCAGCAGCTTGAACGTTCCACCGGTGGAGAGGATCTCGACGCCCAGGGCTTCAAGCTCTTTGGCGAATTCGAGGATCCCGGTCTTGTCGGAAACGCTGATCAAGGCGCGGCGGATCGGCAGGCGGGTAGTCTGGTCGGTCATTTCAATTTCCATCAAAAGCAAAGGAGTCAGCAAAAAAGGCGACCGTTTTTACGCGGGCGCCTTTCTGGTTTGATTGAATGCTTACAGCAAATCGTACTGCTTGAGTTTCTTGCGCAGCGTGCCTCGGTTGAGTCCTAGCAGCTCGCTGGCCTTGGTCTGGTTACCCTTGACGTAGTTCATCACGCACTCGAGCAGGGGCGCCTCGACTTCGGAGAGCACCAGGTTGTACACATCCGTGACGGCAGCGCCCTCAAGGTGGGCGAAATAATTGTGCAGCGCCTTCTCGACACTCCCGCGAAGGGTCTGACCTTCTTCGCTCGGCGTATTGAGGTGCTGTTTCAAATTCACGTTGTCGCTCACGGGTGTTGTTCCACTCACTAAAGTCTCGGTCATCATCGTCATGCGGCCACCCACTCTCCGTCCCCTGTCAGGCTCTTGTAACGTTCGGCGAAGAAGCCCTGAACGTTGGCGCATTGTGCTTCCGTATCTTCCAAACGATTGAAGTGGGCGCGAAACTCCCTGGCGCCCGGCAAGGTTGCGAGATACCAGCCCACATGCTTTCGAGCGATACGGACACCCATGACGTCTCCATAGAAGACGTGCAGTGCAGCCAGATGCTCTAGCAGAATGCGTTCCACCTCGATCAGTTCCAGTGCCGGAAGTTTTTCGCCGGTACGCAGGAAATGATCGATCTCACGAAAAATCCATGGCCGCCCCTGGGCAGCCCGTCCTACCAGCAGTCCATCGGCACCGGTCGCGTCGAGCACGTACCGGGCCTTCTCTGGCGAATCGATATCGCCGTTGGCAAAGACCGGAATCGACACCGCCTGCTTGATCGCGGCGATGGTGTCGTACTCGGCTTCACCGGTGTACAGATCGGCACGGGTGCGGCCATGGACCGCCAACGCCGTAATGCCTGCCTGCTCCGCGATCTTCGCCACTGTCAGGCCGTTCTTGTTGTCCCGGTCCCAGCCAGTACGGATCTTCAAGGTGACCGGCACATCCACTGCGGCCACCACGGCCTGCAGGATCTCGGTCACCAATGCTTCATCCTTCAACAGGGCGGAACCGGCGGCCTTGTTGCAGACCTTCTTCGCCGGACAGCCCATGTTGATATCAATAATCTGTGCGCCCAGCTCGACATTGGCCCGGGCCGCATCCGCCAGCATCTGCGCATCACCACCGGCGATCTGGACCGAGCGTGGCTCGGGATCACCTTCGTGGATCATGCGCATTCGCGATTTGCGGGTGTTCCACAAACTCATGTCGCTGGTGACCATTTCCGAGACTACAAGTCCTGCACCCAGTCGCTTGCACAGCTGACGAAAGGGCTGGTCGGTGACGCCCGCCATGGGGGCGAGAATCAAGCCGTTGTGCAATGTATATGGACCGATGCGTACCGCCGACATAGGACTTCCCTGTTGTGGGGCCGGATCATGAGAGTTCGAAAAAGGGTTGGCATGATACCCGCTCTCGATGACTGGAGAAAGGCTGAATTGAACAAAATCTGAACAGTTATTCTGTTATCGCCAGCGGTTTGGTCCACACGGGCAAAGTCAGAAAGCCGCCGTCAATCCTGAATCGGTGAACCGTTTCACTCGGGCGAATGAAAGCTCAGGCTGTAGTTCACCGCTTTTGGGCCTGGATCGAGAATGTCCAGAGCGATGTGGATCGGCGTTTGCGGCGGCATTTCAACCATGCCTTCAAGGTCGCCGTTGAGGTACTCGCCGGGCTTGAAGCGACGGCTGGCAATCAGATGACCGTTGAGGTCGGCAAAGCGCAGTTCCAGCAGCGGGAAGGGCTGGGAGAAGGGCGCGCGGTTGTAGATGATCGCATCGACCACCAGTGCGCCACTGAAGTCGGGATGACTGCGGACCACCAGGTTGCTGCTTTTTATTTTCGCGATGTCGACTTTCGACGGTACCGTGCAGCCGATTTGCGGGCACAGTTGCTGGAACCACGGACGGTATTGGTCCTGGCGCGCCAGTTCGTCGAAATGATAGGCGACGTACTGGCCAGCGAGTCCGGCGGCACCGAGCAGGATCAGGAGCATCCAGAGAAACCTGCGCCCCCAGGGTGAGCGGCGTCTCTGCCAATCCAGTTGTAGCGGATCATCGGTCAGGTCTTGCAGTATTTCGGCGTTTACGGCCGGTTCGCTGCGCTCACGACGCTTGCGCAGCGGGGCGATCGACGGCAGGTCGTGGTCAATTTCGTCGGTAGCCGACAGGCGTTCGTGGTGAAGCGGAGCGTCGAGCGGATCGTGCAGGCGCAACTGGGGAGGCTGGGGCTCTTCGTCCAGTTCTACCGGCTCCAGCGACAGCGAAGGCTCGGTGCGCTCGTGATTGCCCGGTTCGAGTTCCAGTTCCGGCAAATCGTCTTCAACGGTCTGTGCGCGATCGGCTGCGGACTCGCTGAACAGACTGTCGGACCAGGTTTCTTCGGTTTCGGGCTGGTCACGGTGTGCGCTCAGACCGTCTTCGCGATGCCTGCCAAATTCGGTGGTCGGCTGGATTTCCCGCTGTTCAAGCCGGGCGAGTTCTTCGTCGAGGTCCAGGCTGTCCAGATCCAGTTCGGCGGCGGTCCATTGCTTCAGGCTGATGGCCCGTTGTTCCGGTGCGTCGGCGATGACCGGGGCGACTGGCGTGACCGCTTCCTTGCCAGCCTGCTCCAGCAACTGCTTGGCGGCGTTGAACACCTGCAAGCACGAGCCGCAACGAACTACTCCGCGGGCCACGCTCAACTGGGCATGGCTGACACGGAAGCTGGTTTGGCAATGCGGGCACTGAGTGACGAAGCTGTCGGTCATGCGGCGATCCGGTTTATGCAGGCGTCCATTCTAGCGCCGACGGCCGGTAATGCGCACCCAGCCATCGCGATTGGCAATCGGGTCCAGGTCGAAGTCCTGAACGTAGGCCTTGGCGACTTCTTCACCTTGCTCGGCGAGGATACCTGACAGGGCCAGGCGCCCGCCGGGCTTGACCAGGCTGGACAGTTGCGGCGCCAGGGATACCAGCGGGCCGGCGAGGATGTTCGCCACCAGCACGTCAGCTTGAACCTGCGGTAGATCTTCCGGCAGATACAGCGGGAAGAGTGCCTCGGCAATGTTGTTGCGCCCGGCGTTGTCGCGAGAGGCTTCCAGCGCCTGCACGTCGATGTCGGTGCCGACGGCTTCCTTGGCGCCCAGCAGCAGGGCGGCAATCGCCAGGATTCCCGAGCCGCAACCGAAGTCCAGCACATTGCAGTCTTTCAGGTCCTGACCGTCGAGCCATTCCAGGCACAGCGCGGTGGTCGGGTGGGTGCCGGTGCCGAACGCCAGGCCCGGGTCCAGCAGAATGTTCACGGCGTCAGGTTCAGGGGCAGCGTGCCAGCTTGGAACGATCCACAGGCGTTGACCGAAGCGCATTGGCTGGAAATCGTCCATCCAGGTGCGTTCCCAGTCCTGGTCTTCGATGACTTCGCTGTGATGCTCGGGCAGTGGGCTGCCGGTCAGCAACTCAAGGTGGGCCAGCACCGTGGCGGCTTCGGTGCCACCTTCGAACAGGGCCAGCAGGTGCGTGTGCGACCACAGCGGGGTGGTATTGAGTTCCGGTTCGAAGATCGGCTGATCTTCGGCGTCCATGAAAGTCACCGACACGGCGCCCACTTCAAGGAAAGCGTCTTCGTAGGTTTCGGCTTGTTCTGGGCTGATGGCGAGACGGACTTGCAGCCAAGGCATGGCGGGCACCTTTGAAAAATATTGATTGCAGCCTAGCGGGCTGCGAGAAGCGCGCAAGTTTACGCGAGCGCGGAGGTTTTGTGGGAGTGGGCGAGCCTTAATGCCATTCGGTTCAGTCGCGACGCAATCTGTAGCAGCTGGCGAAGCCTGCGTTCGGCTGCGCAGCAGTCGTCAATCCAGACCGTGCGTTGTTTCAGGAAGACCGTGCGCTCAGGTTTTACGACTGCTGCGCAGCCGAACGCAGGTTTCGCCAGCTGCTACGGAGGTATGTTGCAGTCCACATGAAACCTCCAGATACAACAAAGCCGCTCGAAAGCGGCTTTGTTGATCAGGCTAAAGCTTAGTGCTTCTCGCCAGCCAGCTTGTGCTCGAGGTAGTGAATGTTCACTCCACCTTTGCAGAAGCCTTCATCACGGACCAGATCGCGGTGCAGCGGGATGTTGGTCTTGATCCCGTCGACGACGATTTCGTCCAGCGCATTGCGCATGCGCGCCATGGCTTCGTCACGGGTTGCGCCGTAGGTGATCAGCTTGCCGATCAACGAATCGTAGTTCGGCGGAACCGCATAACCACTGTACAGGTGCGAATCGACGCGAACGCCGTTGCCGCCCGGGGCGTGGAAATGCTTGACCGTGCCTGGGCTCGGCATGAAGGTTTTCGGGTCTTCGGCGTTGATCCGGCATTCCAGCGCGTGGCCGCGGATAACCACGTCTTCCTGGGTGTACGACAACTTGTTGCCAGCGGCGATGCTCAGCATCTCCTTGACGATGTCGATGCCAGTGACCATTTCCGAAACCGGGTGCTCAACCTGGACGCGGGTGTTCATTTCGATGAAATAGAACGCGCCGTTCTCGTACAGGAACTCGAAAGTGCCTGCGCCACGGTAGTTGATGTCGATGCACGCCTTGACGCAACGTGCGAGGACTTCAGCGCGAGCTTTCTCGTCGATGCCCGGTGCCGGCGCTTCTTCGAGGACCTTCTGGTGACGACGTTGCAGCGAGCAGTCGCGGTCGCCCAGATGGATCGCATGACCCTGGCCGTCGGAAAGCACCTGGACTTCCACGTGACGTGGGTTGGTCAGGAACTTTTCCAGGTAGACCATCGGGTTGCCGAACGCCGCGCCTGCTTCGGTGCGGGTCAGTTTTGCGAAAGAAATCAGGTCTTCTTCTTTATGCACGACGCGCATACCGCGACCACCACCGCCGCCAGCGGCTTTGATGATCACCGGGTAACCGACTTCGCGACCAATGCGCAGGGCGGTTTCTTCGTCTTCAGGCAGCGGGCCGTCGGAACCCGGAACGGTTGGAACGCCCGCCGCGATCATGGCGTGCTTGGCCGATACCTTGTCGCCCATCAGGCGAATGGTGTCGGCTTTCGGACCGATGAACGCAAAGCCGGAGTTTTCCACCTGTTCGGCGAAGTCGGCGTTTTCCGCAAGGAAGCCGTAGCCTGGGTGAATGGCGGTCGCGCCGGTCACTTCAGCAGCGGCGATGATTGCCGGAATGTGCAGGTAAGAGTGAGCCGCCGAAGCCGGACCGATGCAGACGGATTCGTCTGCCAGGCCCAGGTGCATCAGCTCTTTGTCAGCCTTGGAGTAAACGGCGACGGTCTTGATGCCCATCTCTTTGCAGGCACGCAGGATGCGCAGGGCAATCTCACCGCGGTTGGCGATCAGAACTTTTTCCAACTTCGCAGTCATCAAAGTCTCTCCGCGGTTCAAACGATGGTGAACAGCGGTTGGTCGTACTCAACCGGCTGGCCGTCTTCGACGAGGATCGATTCGATCACACCGCTGGTTTCAGCTTCGATGTGGTTCATCATCTTCATCGCTTCAACGATGCACAGGGTGTCGCCTTTCTTCACGGTCTGGCCAACTTCAACGAAGGATGGCGAGGACGGCGAAGATTTGCGGTAGAACGTGCCGACCATGGGCGAGCGGGCAACGGTGCCGTTCAGCACTGGCGCGGCCGGAGCAGCAGGAGCGGCAGCGGCAACCGGGGCGGCAGCAACAGGTGCAGGCGCCGGAGCATGCATTGGCGCCGGAGCGTAGTACTGCTGAGCTGGTGTCTTGCTGTGGCGGCTGATACGTACGGACTCTTCGCCTTCCTTGATCTCGAGCTCGTCGATGCCGGACTCTTCCAGCAATTCGATCAGTTTCTTAACTTTACGGATATCCATGAATCATCAACTCCCAAGGGTCGGTCAGGGGCGTTTAGCTTGTAGTTCAAGCTGTTCCAGGGCGGCCTCCAGGGCCAGTCGATAACCGCTGGCGCCAAGGCCGCAGATCACTCCCACCGCTACGTCGGAGAAGTAAGAGTGATGGCGGAAAGGTTCGCGTTTGTGCACGTTAGACAAATGCACTTCGATGAATGGGATGCTCACCGCCAGCAGCGCGTCACGTAATGCGACACTTGTATGCGTAAAAGCTGCTGGGTTGATCAGAATGAAGTCCACACCTTCGCTGCTGGCAGCGTGGATGCGGTCGATCAATTCATACTCGGCGTTGCTTTGCAGGTGGAGCAAATGGTGGCCGGCTTCACGGGCACGGCGTTCCAGGTCCTGGTTGATCTGCGCCAGCGTCGTAGCGCCATAGGTGCCCGGTTCGCGGGTGCCGAGCATGTTCAGGTTGGGTCCGTGCAGAACCAATAGCGTCGCCATCTGCTGTTCCTTGATATCTGTGTGCAATTGTCAGAACCCGGCGACTATGCCGCAAAGCCTTTGTGACTGTCCAGTTCTATGCAATAGCCAGCACGATGGCCGATGTTTACCAATTATTTATGACTGCGAGATTAAATCCGGTCATTCGCTTTCGCGACACGTTTGGCGAAGTCCGCTGCATTGATCTCGCCGATCACCCTCGCATCGGCGCGTTCGACGCCATCCTTGCCAAAAAACATCAGCGCCGGCGGGCCGAACAGCTTGTAGCGGTCGAGCAGGGCGCGTTGCTCTGTGTTGCTTGCAGTGATGTCGAAACGGATCAACCGATAGCCCTTGAGTCTGTCGACGACCTTCGCGTCGTTGAGCACTTCGTGTTCAATGACTTTGCAACTGATGCACCAGTCGGCGTACCAATCGAGCAGCAGCGGAGTGGCGGAAGATCTGGCCTCGCCGAGGACCCGTTCCAGCTCTGCCGGGGTGCTGACGGTTTGCCAGTCACTGGCGTTTTGCGCTTGCTCATTGCCGGCAACCACACGCGGTTGGCCAATCGGATTGAGCGGATCGGTCTGGCCACTGAACGCCCCGTACCAACAGGCCAGCGCGTAAAACAGCAGGAACATCCCAAGCAATTGGCCTAGGCGTTTTCGAGGGGGTTTATAGACGAACTCCAGCGCGCCCATGAATAACCCGACGCCACCCGCCAGCAAGCCGATCAGCAGCAAGGTGATCTCGCCCGGCAACACGCGACTGAGCAAACCGATCGCCAGCCCCAGTAACAAAACCCCGATGGCGTTTTTCACATAGACCAGCCACGGCCCGCTTTTCGGCAGCCAGGCTGCGCCCCCGGTAGCGACCAATAACAGCGGGGCGCCCATGCCGAGGCCGAGCATGAACAATTTCAATCCACCGCCCAACGCATCGCCGCTGGCGCTGATGTACAGCAGCGCGCCAGCCAATGGCGCCGAAACGCAAGGCGAAACCAGCAGGCTGGACACCACGCCCAACACCGCCGCGCCCCACAACGAGCCGCCCTCGGTGCGGCCGGCGATCCGGTCCAGTCGGCTGCTGATCGCGTGAGGCAGCTTGAGTTCGAAGACGCCGAACATCGCCAACGCAAACAGCACAAAAAATGTCGCGAACGGCACCAGCACCCAGGCTGATTGCAGTCGCGCCTGGAGATTGAGTTGCGCACCGAACATTCCCATCAACGCGCCGAGCAGGGCGAAGCACGCGGCCATCGGCAGTACATAAGCGAGGGACAGGTTGAAGCCGCGCAAACCGCCAACCTGGCCGCGTAACACCACGCCGGACAGGATTGGCAGCATCGGCAGCACACAGGGGGTGAACGTCAGGCCAAGGCCCGCGAGGAAAAACAGCGCGAGTTCGCGCCAGCTCCAGTTTTGCGCTGGTGCGGGGGCGCCAATGCCAGCAATGGCGAGGCGTTCGGTCTCGGGTGGATAGCACAGGCCTTTGTCGGCGCATCCCTGATATGTCACGGCCAGGGTGAAGGCGCGTTGATCGGTGCGTGGCAACTCGACATCAAGCATGCCGTGATAGACCTCGACGTCGCCGAAGTACTCATCGTGCTTCTTCTCGCCGTTGGGCAGTTGCGCGATCCCGAGGGCGACATCGGCCGGATCGGCGCGAAACTGAAAGCGATGCCGATAGAGGTAATAGCCCTCGGTTGCGACGAAGCGCAGTTTGATCGATTGCGGTGTGCTTTCTACCAGGCTCAACTGAAAGGCTTCGCGCACCGGCAGGAAGTCGGCGCTGTTGTTGATCGATCCCAGCGTCGAACTGGGCCGGCTCTCCAGCAACCCGGCGGCGGTGGCCGGCAGGGTGAGCACTAAAAGCAGCAGGCAGAGCAAACGGCGCATGACAATCTCGCGTATCGGAATTGGAGGCATGATAGCTGACTGTGCAATGCGGCGACTCCCTGTAGGAGCTGCCGCAGGCTGCGATCTTTTGATCTTGATCTTCAGCGATGGGTCAGGCGCCAAGAGCAGGATCAAAAGATCGCAGCCTTCGGCAGCTCCTACAGGGGAATGTGATCAGACGCGGAAGGCCTGAACGGCGGTATGCAGTCGTCCGCCGAGTACAAGGAGATTTTCTCCTTGCTCACGCCCCTCGCCAATTCTCAGCAAGTTATCCCCACCCAATTGGTGAATTCGCTCACTGTGATCGCGGATTTCGCTGACAGCGCCGCTCTGCTGGGCGGTGACATCGGCAATGCGCACGGCGGTGTCGGAAATGGTCTGGATGGCCCCGACGATTTTATCCAGCGCCCCGTCGGCAGCCTGGGCCTGATTGGCGGTGGCTTCGGCGTGTTCGACCTGGGCGCGCATGCCCTCTACCGATTGTCGCGCGGCGGTTTGCAGGCCGGCGATCAGGGTCTGGATCTCTGCCGTGGCGCCAGCGGTGCGTTGTGCCAATGAGCGAACCTCCTCAGCCACCACCGCAAATCCACGGCCCATTTCCCCCGCCCGGGCCGCTTCGATGGCGGCGTTCAGGGCCAACAGATTGGTCTGGTCCGCAATCGAGCGGATCACTGTCAGCACGCCACCAATGGTCGCGGACTCTTCGGCCAGGTGCTCGATCATCTGCGCGTTACCTTGCACTTCACCCACCAGCGCATGCAGCCCGGTGAGGCTGAGGCCGATCACTTTCTGCCCATGTTCCACCGCCAGCCCGGCATGGCGGCTGGCGGCGGCAGCCTGGCTGGCATCGCCGGCCACTTGCTGGATGGTCGCTTCCAGCTCGCCGAGGGAGTCGCGGATCAGCGCGGTGTCACCGGCCTGATGCTCGGCGCCACTGTGCAGGTCATTGCTCAACTCGGCCAGGGTCCGGCTGCTGCCGGCGACCTGTTCGGCGTTGAGGCGAATGGTGCCCACCAGGTCGACGAGATAAGCCCGCAGGCGATTGAGCGAGGCTTGAATGTCGTGCAGTTCGCGGTTGGTCTTGCCCAGTTCAATATCCCGGCTGAAGTTGCCCTCGGCCCAGGTCGAGAGGGCGGGCGCGAGGTTGGTCAGGGTTCTGGCCAGGCGTCGTTGCAAGGTGTCGATGAGCAGCGCGATCAGCAGGATCAGGCCGATCATCAGCCCTTGCATCAGCCGCACTTCGCTCTGGATTTGCCCGTGCTGGGCGCGAACCACCGGCTCCAGCCCGGCGATGGCTTGCTGCACGGCAGCGATTTTCAGGTGGGTCGCGGCGCTGAGGTCGGCGCGTTTCTGGATCTGCTCGCGGGTGCGCGCAAGCTCCGAGGGATAGCGGGTCAGCAGGCTATTGAGGTCGCGTTTGAGCCCGACACCGGCATCTTTCGCCACCGCTTTTTCAGTGTTCTCCAGGCCCATCATCGCCGCGAAATCGTCCGTGCCCGACTCACTTGTACTCGTCACACCTAATAGCGGTAAGGCATTCAGCAGTTCGGCTTGAGCGCGAATGTTGGTCACTTCACGTTCAACATCGGCGGCCAGTTCGCTGCGACCGCTGCTGACCAGTTTGTCCCGGGCCAAAGACAGTTTGCCCAAGTGCTGTGAGGCGGCGAGCAATGGCGTCAGGTAGCCCGCGTTATCGCTGGCATACAGGCTGAGCTGATCGAGACTGGCGCCGAGTTCGCGCTCGGCTTGCAGCAGCAGCGCTTGCGGGTCGCCCGCGAGTTTGCCAGCGGCCAGCAGGTCGGTTTTGCTGAACTCATTCAGGTTCGACAGGCTAGGGCGCAAGGTCTCGGCCAATGCCGGCGGCAATTCGCCGAGTTCCTGTTGCAGGTCGTCGATCGCCTGGCTGGCGCCGCTCAGGCGCAGGGCATCGCCGCTGGAGAGGTAGTCTTCAACGTTACGCGCGACTTGATTTTGAAATTGCTGGGACAAACCGAGGTAACGCTCCATCAGTAGATAAGGGCGTTCGAGGGCTTTTTGCGACCACCAGAGTGTGGCACCGAGCGCCACACACACGGCGACTAAAAGGAGGGTATTGAGATTGGTCAGCAGCTTCAGGCGCATCGCGGGACTACCAACGGCAGAATGGTAAGCGCCTGAAGTTATTGCGTTTCTGTTACAGCGTTATGACGGACGGGGTTGATTCCGATGAAAAAGTGGCACTTTGCTTTGACGTCCGTGCGGCTTGGACGCGGTTGCGTCCGGCGTGCTTGGCCCGATAGAGAGCCTCGTCGGCCTGGCTGGCCATCATCAGCCCGTCGGAATCTTCACACAGCTCGACTACCCCGGCGCTGAACGTGCACCAGAGATCCTGAGGTTGCGCCGGGTAATGAATTTCGGCAAAACGCTGTCGGATTTCATCGAGGACGTTGTAGGCCGCTTCGATATCGGTGTCGGGCATGACAATCGCGAACTCTTCCCCGCCGTATCGACCGATGAAGTCAGTCTTGCGCAACCGTTGCTTGAGAAATAGCGCCAGGCTTTTTATGACGCGATCGCCCATCGGGTGGCCGTGGCTATCGTTGACCCGCTTGAAGTGGTCGATGTCGAGCATCGCAAAGCTCAGCGGCTTGTTTTCGCGGCGGGCGCGGAACGAACAATCTTCGAGCAATTGCAGAATGTGCGTGTGGTTGTACAACCCGGTGAGGCTGTCGCGGACCATCCGTGCCTTCAGGTTGCGTGCCCGCGCGGCGCGGTTGCGCACAGTGGTGATCAGGTGCCGGGGTTTGATCGGTTTGGTCAAGAAGTCATCACCGCCCTCGCTCATCGCGTCGAGCTGCTTGTCCAGGTCGTCTTCGGCCGACAGGTAAATGATCGGTACGCTGACATAGCGATCGTTGTGGCGGATCACCTTGGCCAGTTCAGTACCGGTGCAGGCCGGCATGTACATGTCGAGGATGATCAGGTCGGGCTGGAAGTCTGCCAGTTCGGCCATCGCCTGAATCGGCTCGATCAAGGTCCGCGTGACGATCCCAGCGCTGTTGAGCAGGCGTTCGGTGTGCAAGGCCTGGGCACGGGAGTCGTCGATGATCAGCACTTTATAAGGCTCGTACTGCGCGACACAGGTCAGGACTTCGATCTTTTCCAGCAAGCTCGAGGCTTCAAGCGTGCCGGTAAGAAATTCCTGGCCACCGGCACGTACGGCGGCGAGTCGGGTCGGAGTGTCGGTTTCGAGCAGGCTGAAAAACAGCAGTGGCAACGGTTCATCCAGGCCGACCTGGGCCTCGGCGGCCAGTTTCAAACCGATGCCGGGACCGCTGAAGTCCACGTCCATGACGATCGCGGCGGGCAAGCGTTCGACCATCGAGGAACGGAACGCCGCCACGCTGTCCAGCGACTGGGCACTGAGCCCGAAGAATTCCAATTGCTTGGCGAGGCGCTCGGCACGGTCGTGATCCTGCAGCATCACATAGATCGGCTTGCGCAGCGGCGGCAGGAAGGTTTGTTCGTACTGATCGCCATGGCGCAGACCGGTGCGCGACAGGCGCTGCATCAACCGATTGAGGTCGGTGATCAGCCCGCTGCTCAGGCGCCCGCGATTGGCGTCGACCGCTTCCAGTGACAGGCCGATATGGCGCGCCAGTTGCGTGTGTTCCGGTTGTTCGAAACGCTCGGCGAAACGCAGCAGGCGCAGGTTGGCCTCGCTCAGTTCCGATAAGTCGGTGGGGGACCACTCGCTGCGTTGCAGGCGTTGCCAGATCTCAAGAATTTGACGTGCCTGATGAATTACCCGCTGGGCAAAGTGGTGCTTGAGGCGCTCACGGCTGGGGTCTTCTGGCTCGGTCATATCCTGACTACTAGTTAGGGTGCATGCTGAGATCGACTGGTGGCTCTATGCTAGCACCTCTTTTCGATTGCATGAGTGTCGTAAGTCAATAATCTGTACTACGGCGATATTCAGTTTCTGACTGGTTGGTCGAACTTTGCTTGTTACAGTCTGGTAACGGCCAGCAGACAGTGCGCTTCGGGACGTTTCCTATTCATATCAGGGCAACTTCCTTCTTAACGACGACTCTCGTCTGTCAGCGGATTCTGATTTTTCGTCGGCGTGATTCGGACAGGATTTTTGGCTGGTAGGGTTCAGGGATTCCCCTAGAAGCCAATTACCAATCATGACCCAGTGTTTCAAAGAACTGCCTTGCGATAAGCAGCTGCTGAATCACAACAGCACGCCCGTGGCTGATTGTGAATGCAAAGAGATGGAGCTTTATGGTTCCAGAGCGTTTGTCACCGATGTGCCGATTCTTACGTGCGCATGCCTTTGGCGTCATTACCAGAAGGAAGCGGAAGAAATCGTTGCCCCCGGCGGCGTCCTGATTGCCGATCCAGTGGAGCGCAATCGTGCGATTAATGCCGCGTACGCCCGGCTATGGCTGCATGACCCGAGGTTTCAATGGGCCGGGTTGGCGGCGTTTGCTTCCAAGCAGGTTGGCTGCGGGTTGCTTCACGCGGCGGACAGTATTGATCTGATTCGCGAAGAGTATGAAGCGCGGGAGCGGTTGCGCGACAGCCGTCGCGAATCAGGGTTGTTGACGCCGGGCAGGATGGCCGAACAGGCGGATGAGTTGCGTGAATATAAAGAAGCCGACTCGCGTAATCCGGTCCCTTCCGTGGATTTTCGTTCACAAGGAGAGGATCTGTCGCTGGTGCAGCAGCAGTTCCAGCATGTGCACGACATGTTGGCGTTGGGCAATACCGCGCTGTTTCTTGATGTTTTTCCGCTGCATGAGTTCTATGCAAAGCGTGGGTTAAAAGAGTTGAAGAGGTGCCTGGGAGCGCGGGCGGGAATACTTGGACATCCGAAGTTTCCGGTGCTGTGGCCGGTGGACCAGAAAAAACTCCGTTTCGGGCGGGATCACACCGAGATTTTGCAGGGGTTTGAGGCGATTGAGGCGGGGAATATTGCTGACAGCGTTGAGCACCTGGCTTGGCATGAACAGCGCAATATCCTCCAGCCAACCATCTACGAGGACCAACAACTGGTGGCGTTGCTGCGTGCTAACCATGCTTCCTACGTGACCGGTTTTCCTACCGGAGTGGCTCAAGCTATCGAGTTGACCCTCACCAGCCAATGTCAGCGCGTCGAGGATGGCCGCACGATTGGTTTTGTTAACTCTCCCCTGGCGGATTTGTCGGACATCAAACAGCGAATGCCGTTTGTGCTTCGGGCTGCGGCTCGCTTCGACGAGATGTTGCAGGACGTCAATCGGTCCGCGCTGGAACAATCTATTCGAGAGATCGCTGCGCGGGGTGGGTTGTCATGACCATGTCGTTGCAAGCGGTTCGCAGCTGGAGGCGAGCATTGCTCGTTATTTTGTGTGTGCTTGCAGTGAAATTGACGATCGAAATGCTTTCGGATGGTCCGGAAGTCGCTTTGGAAATGGGCGGCACTTATGAAGACCTTTACGAGCGCTCCTCTGCTTCCTTCAGCCCTTTAATACCTGGACATATCTGGATGGGGCTTCCCGAGACCGATGCAAGTTTACGGTTCATTGATCCGAAGTTTGGATTCGTGACGCCACCCGCTCGTTTTTTCACCGTGGGTTTCGATGACAACGTGATCATAAGCATCCGTATGTCGCCGCAAATCGAGCCGCTGTTGCTTGATGATGCCCTGAAGGTCGCTCTTGGTTTGCAAGATCAGTGGCGCAAAGGCGGATGGCAGGTAGCTGGGCCGAGCAGTTATCCGCCATTCGCTGATACTCCGGCATGGCGAGCGCTGTTTCGAGACGAGAACACAGACGCAAAAACCTACTGGAAGGCAGGTGGTAAATATCAAGTCACGATGTATATGAGTCGTTTCGAGTACAGCAAGTACCCAAACGAAGAGCGTTATCTGATCACCCTTTCTATAGGCAAGCCGTGGACACCGTTCGATGAAGTCGAAGAGGGATACGACGATCACGGCCAATGCCAGCGTATTCATGACGGGCGCACCATTGGTTTCAGCAACAGCCCGCTAGCGGACTTATCGGATATCAAGCAGCGAATGCGTTTCGTATTTCGGGCTGCTGGGCGCTTTGATCAGATGCTCAACGACACAAGCCTTAGTGTGCTGGAGCAGTCGATCACCGAAATCGCATCAGGACAAGAAATACGATGAATTTGCGGCAAGGTATTAGCGGCTGGCGGCTTTGGACAGGTTTGCTGCTTCTGGCTGCCCTGATAGGGATGGCTGCGTATCAGTTAATTGAGTCTCTATCGCAAGAGCCGGTAATCGCTTTGGAAATGGGCGGTACCTATGAAGACCTGCACAAGCGCTCCTCCGCCTCCTTTAGCCCGTTAGTACGCGGGAATGTCTGGTCCGGTATCCCCGCGACCGATGCGAGATTGCGATTCATCGACCCACAGTACGAATTCATTACTCCGCAGGCGCGTTTTTTCGCCGTTGGATTTGACGATAACGTGATTAAAAGCATCCGCATATCTCCGCAAATCGAGCCGCTGCTACTCGATGATGCCCTGAAGGTTGTCCTGGATTTGCAGGATCAGTGGCGCCAGGGCGGATGGCGGGTTGCCGGACCGAGAACCTTTCCACCCTTTGCCGATACGCCTGCATGGCGAGCGCGGTTACGAGACGTGAACCAAGGAGGAACGACCTACTGGAATGCTGGTGAAAAATATCAAGTCGCGATGTTTATGTACCGTTTTAAGTACAGCAAGTACCCAGACGAAGAACGCTATCTGATAACCCTCTCGATAGGCAAGCCGTGGACGCCCTTCGATGAAGTCGAAGAGGGATACCAAGATCGTCATCCTGTTTATCAACCCAAATAAAAAAGGAATCCCACCATGCCAACCCCTGCCTTCATGACCCTCCACGGCGAACGACAAGGCTTGATCAGCGCGGGGGCCTTCACCGAGGCCTCGGTGGGCAACGTCTATCAACTGGGCCGTGAAGACCAGATCATGATCCAGGCCCTGAGCCACGGCATTTTCGTGCCGAAAGGCTTGGGCGCGGGGCGTCGGATGCACAAGCCTTTGATCATTACCAAGACCATCGACAAAGCGACACCGCTGATCAACAACGCTTTATGCTCGGGAGAATTGCTCAAAGTGTGCCGCGTCGAGTGGTATCGCACGTCGGCGCAGGGGATTCAGGAACACTTCTACACGCTGGAGCTGGAAGATGCGGTGATCGTCGGCGCTGAAGTGCTCATGCCGCATTGCCAGGATCCCGGTAACGCCTACCTGACTCAACTGGAAAAAGTCCATTTCAGCTATCGTCGTATTACTTGGCGGCATGAAATCAGCCGAACCATGGGATCCGATGAATGGAGCAACGAGGGGCAGGCATGAGGCTGGTCAACCAAATGGGTCTGTCCGAGTGGGAGCAGCGACATGCCTGGGCCGGCGAGCAGGCGCTGGAGCTGGTGCATCAGGCACTGCTTGATCAACAGCCCATCGAAGGCCTTGCCGAGCTGCGTGCCAGCCTGTTGATCGACCTCGACAGCGAGGTGCTTGACCAGATTGAGCGGGGAGAGTGGTGGTTGGTCAGGGCTGAAGCCGATTACGTCGACTGGAGGATGCCGGATCGGGCCTTTGATCCGAAGGTCATGGAGCTGGTGCAAAATCCCCCCGTCCAGCCTTCGAGATCGCCAAAACTCTTTCGCCTCCTCGACAATGCAACGGGCGAGCCTCTGGCGCAGCGTCATTACATCGCAACGGTGGATGGCGACTCGGCTCCGCGCAGAACCGACGGCGAGGGAATCGCCCATCTATTTATCTCGGCTGCGGTTCAGCCAATCTCAATGAAGGTCGTTGGCGTTTAACCGGGCAGGGCGGCTCAGTTCATGGGCACACGGTGATCACCAATCACAGAGGTAATTTTCGGGATTCACCCAACGGCGGGTGCCGGTCAAAGGCACGTTGTTGTATGGTTGTGGTCGAACCGATGAACTCAAGTGATTGAAAGGATATCGCCATGCTGGACTGGAAGAACCGCGCGGGCAGCGCGCCTGAACGTGCCGCTGAACCGAAATCGGCTGCCCGCTCTTATATAGGTGGCGTTTTGTTCAGCCGGGCGCTGGCGACGCTGGTTGGACTGTATCTTTTGGTGACCATCGGTCTGGGCTGGTATTGGAGCCAGGAGCCGGCGCTGTTCCCCGTTCAGCAGAATGCCCAGATGGCGGCCGAGAAAGAAGGCAAGCAGATGGTCATCGGCTACACCACGGTGGAAACCCTCAAGACCGTCGCCGGTACGTTGCTGAACAAGCCGGGCGGCTACATTTCCAACGACCGTTTCCCGCCGGGACTGTGGATGGATAACACGCCGAGCTGGGAGTATGGCGTACTGGTCCAGGTTCGCGACCTGACGCGCGCCATGCGCAAAGACTTCGCCCGCTCGCAATCGCAATCGGCCGAAGACGCCGATCTGGCCAAGGCCGAGCCGCGTTTCAACTTTGACAACAAGAGCTGGGTGCTGCCTTCCAGTGAGTCCGAGTATCAGGAAGGTATCAATTCCCTGAGCCGCTATCAGGCTCGCTTGTCCGACCCAACGCAGAAAAACGCACTGTTCTATGCCCGGGCCGACAACCTGAACAACTGGCTGGGCGATGTCGGCACCCGTTTGGGGTCGTTGTCGCAACGGCTGTCGGCCAGCGTGGGCCGGGTCAAGCTCAACACCTCGCTGAAAACCGAAGTGGTTGTGCCGGGCCAAGTGCCGCAGGTGGACGAAGAAATCGTCGAAACCCCGTGGATGCAAATCGATAACGTGTTCTATGAAGCCCGCGGTCAGGCTTGGGCGTTGTCCCACTTGCTGCGCGCCATCGAAGTCGACTTCGCCGATGTACTGGCGAAGAAGAACGCCACGGTCAGCGTGCGCCAGATCATTCGTGAGCTGGAAGCCTCGCAAGAGCCGGTCTGGAGCCCGATGATCCTCAACGGCAGCGGTTTCGGCGTGCTGGCCAACCACTCGCTGGTCATGGCCAATTACATTTCCCGGGCCAACGCCGCAGTGATCGATTTGCGTCAACTGCTCAATCAGGGCTGAGTCATGGTCGACAGTTCCAAAGAGGCCGCCCACCGCGCGGCCTCGGATGCTGAACAGATCGCCTGGGTCGACGAGCAGGACAACCTGCTTGGCGCCCTGGTCCGCTCTGACCTGCGCGAGCGCGGGCTGATCGGACGCGGGACTTACATCATGCTGTTCAATTCGGCCGGTGAGCTGTGTGTGCATCGGCGCACGTTGAGTAAAGCGATTTATCCCGGTTACTGGGATGTGGCGGCCGGGGGCATGGTGCTGGCCACCGAAACCTACGCCGAGTCGGCCGCTCGCGAACTCGAGGAAGAATTGGGAGTGAGCGGCGTGGAACTGACCGCCCATGATCATTTTTACTTCGAAGACACCGGCAACCGCCTCTGGTGTTCGGCGTTTTCGGCGGTGTGGGACGGTCCATTGATCCTGCAGCCTGAGGAAGTGCTTGAAGCGCGCTTTATTGCCGTCGATCAGGTCATGCTGGAAATCCAGCAGAAGCCTTACTGCCCGGACTCTTTGGCCGCGTTGCAACGCTATCTCCGGGCGCGTGGCGAGGACGTCGCAAAAGAGCCATAAATTGGCGCCGATTGGCTCTTAGCAAGTCGGCTTTTTGCCGTTACACTGCGCGACCTTTTCAAACTGAACCGGTCTTGCTTTTTGTAGGAGCTGCCGCAGGCTGCGATCTTTTGATCTTGTTTTTCTAAAATCAAAAGATCGCAGCCTGCGGCAGCTCCTACACAGATTTTACCGTTTCAGTAGCGCTGCCCCTGCCTGAGTGGGGCTTCGCGGTCGATGGCACCTGCCGCGACCAGTCTTTGTCCTCCCAAGAGGATTGCCGGTGGCCAAAAAAGCCGCATCCTTCGCCGCCCTTGGTGGCCTGGTATTTTCCACCGACGCAGGTCGTCATTGCCCGGATTGCAGTAAGCCGGTGGACGCCTGTATCTGCAAACAGACCGTTATCCCGGCCGGCGACGGCATCGCTCGCGTGCGTCGCGAAAGCAAGGGCCGTGGCGGCAAGACGGTGACCACCATCACCGGCGTGCCGTTGGCTGAAGACGCGCTCAAGGACCTGGCCACGACGTTGAAGAAACGTTGCGGCACCGGTGGGGCGCTGAAAGACGGGATCATCGAAATCCAGGGCGATCATGTCGAGCTACTCTTGGCCGAACTGATCAAACTCGGTTTCAAAGCAAAGAAGTCCGGCGGCTAGCAGCCTCTGTGAAAACCACCCTCGGCTTGACCAGTCCTGAACACCTTCAGGTCTGGCGTCGTCTACATGGTTTTCACAGAGCCTGTTCTGATCGGTTCTAAACTCAGCGCTGGATGTGAGGTCTATGCCCCTTGCATGCAGGCTAATCGTCATTTTTATACTTTAGACTGCGCCAGCCTGAACCCAGGCGACGCTCTATGACTTCTTTATAGGGGACTTCAATGTCCGTAAGACGCACACGCAAAGACGATGGCAGCCAATGGACAGTTGCGGACAGCCGCAGTGTTTACGGGATTCGCCATTGGGGGGCCGGATATTTCGCGATCAATGACGCCGGTCGCGTCGAAGTTCGTCCGAACGGTCCGGCCAGTTCGCCTATCGACCTGTTCGAGCAAGTCGACCAGCTGCGCAAAAGCGGCTTGTCCTTGCCATTGCTGGTTCGTTTCCCGGATATCCTGCAAGACCGCGTGCGTCAGCTGACCGGTGCCTTCGATGCCAATATCGAGCGCCTGGAATACCAGAGCAAGTACACCGCGCTGTACCCGATCAAGGTTAACCAGCAAGAAGCGGTGATCGAGAACATCATCGCCACCCAGAACGTATCCATCGGTCTGGAAGCCGGCTCCAAGCCCGAGCTGCTGGCCGTACTGGCCCTGGCGCCGAAGGGCGGCACCATCGTCTGCAACGGTTACAAGGACCGTGAGTTCATTCGTCTGGCGCTGATGGGCCAGAAACTGGGCCACAACGTGTTCATCGTGATCGAGAAAGAATCCGAAGTGGCCCTGGTGATCGAAGAAGCCGCCTCGTTGAAGGTCAAGCCTCAGGTCGGCCTGCGCGTGCGTCTGTCGTCCCTGGCGTCGTCCAAGTGGGCGGACACCGGCGGCGAGAAGTCCAAGTTCGGTCTGTCGGCGGCGCAACTGTTGTCGGTGGTCGAGCGTTTCCGCGCGGCTGGCCTGGATCAAGGAATTCGCCTGCTGCACTTCCACATGGGCTCGCAGATCGCCAACCTGGCGGACTACCAGCACGGGTTCAAGGAAGCGATCCGCTACTACGGCGAATTGCGCAACCTCGGCCTGCCGGTCGACCACATCGACGTCGGCGGCGGTTTGGGCGTGGATTACGACGGTACCCACTCGCGTAACGCCAGTTCGATCAACTACGACATGGATGATTACGCCGGTGTCGTGGTCGGGATGCTCAAGGAGTTCTGCGATGCGCAGAGCCTGCCGCACCCGAACATCTTCTCCGAGAGCGGCCGTTCCCTGACCGCCCACCACGCCATGCTGGTGGTGCAGGTGACCGACGTCGAGAAGCACAACGACGACGTACCGCAGATCGACAACAAGGAAGCGCTGCCGGAAACCGTGCAATGGCTGGTTGACCTGTTGGGTCCGACCGACATCGAGATGGTCACCGAAACCTACTGGCGCGCCACGCACTACATGAGCGACATCGCGACCCAGTACGCCGATGGCAAACTCACCCTGGCTGAAAAAGCCCTGGCCGAGCAATGCTACTTCGCCGTGTGCCGTCGCCTGCACAACTCGTTGAAGGCGCGTCAGCGTTCGCACCGTCAGGTGCTCGACGAACTCAACGACAAGCTCGCCGACAAGTACATCTGCAACTTCTCGGTGTTCCAGAGCCTGCCGGACACCTGGGCCATCGGCCAGGTGCTGCCGATCCTGCCGCTGCACCGTCTCGACGAAGAGCCGATGCGTCGTGCGGTGCTGCAAGACCTGACCTGCGACTCCGACGGCAAGATCAAGCAATACGTCGACGAGCAGAGCATTGAAACCAGCTTGCCGGTTCACGGCTTGAATGAAGGCGAAGATTACTTGCTGGGGATCTTCCTGGTCGGCGCCTACCAGGAAATTCTCGGCGACATGCACAACCTGTTCGGTGACACCGATTCGGTGAACATCTACCAAAACGCTGATGGCAGCGTGTACCACGCCGGTATCGAGACCCACGACACCATCGAAGACATGCTGCGCTACGTGCACTTGTCGCCGGAAGAGTTGATGACCCACTACCGCGACAAGTGCGCCAGTGCCCGCATCACCGCTGCCGAGCGCACCCAGTTCCTCGACGCGTTGCGTCTGGGGCTCACGCGCTCCTCTTACCTGTCCTCATGAGGTAACTCATCAGGTTGTCTGAAAATGTTCCGCGCGCTGCGGAAATTTCAGATGACCTGGTGAGGCACGTCTCTTTTTCCAGTCGAAATACCCTACGATCCCGGCTATTAAAGTCAGATGGTCCTCTTTTCGCGTAGGCCATTTCCTAAGTTGTACTTCGGCACTCTACTCGGCCATGTCTCTCAGCGAGAATCCCCGGCCGCCCCTCCTGTAGAGAATCGCTCATGTTCGATCCAGTCAGCGAACCATCATTTCGTCTGGACGTAACAGGTCTGTCCGACTCCTTTGAAGTCTTGGCCTTTACCGGTAGAGAAGCCATCAGCGAGCCGTTTGTGTTCGACGTCGATCTGCTGATCGATGATCCGACACTCGACCTTGCCAGCCTGCTGTACCGCCCGGTTTTTTTGCGATTCGGGCTGACGGACAACGGCTTCCACGGACTCTTGCATGAACTGGTTCAGCGTGAATATGGCTCGGTTACCCGGCTCTGCCGCGCGCGCCTTGAGCCGAAGCTGGCTTGCCTGGCACAGCGCTTCAGTCAGCGGATTTTCAGTGCGCGTTCGGTGCCCGATATCCTGAATCAGGTGCTCACCGAGCATGGCATTGTCGGCAAGCATCGACGCTTCGAACTGAGTGGTGATTACCCGCCCCGTGATTTCTGCACGCAGTACCGGGAATCGGATCTGCAATTTCTACAGCGGCTGTGCGCCCATCATCGGCTTCATTACCACTTCGAGCATGACGAGCACGGGCACTGCCTGGTGTTCGGTGATGGCCAGGCGCATTTTCAACCGGGTGCAAACGCAGTTTTCCATGTCGACAGCGAACAGCCGGCCGTGCGGCAGTTCGAACTTCAGTCGATGCAACCTGCTGCGCGGCGTGCCGAGGGGCGCTCGGATCTGCCGATGTTGCGCAGTGGCCAGCTGATGCCGCTGTCCGGGCACCCGAATGCCGAGTGTAATCATCGCTGGCTGCTGACGCATGTCGAGCATGAGGGCGCAGAGGGCGGGTACGGCAACCGTATCCGCGGCATTCATTGGGCGACGCCTGTGGTCTCCTCCCATTCTGCGCAAAAGCCCCGGATGCACAGCCTGCAACGGGCCTGGGTGGTGGACGTCGATGAGCAGCAGCCTGATCCGTCCAGGCCGGTTGCCGTGCAGTTTGACTGGCTCTATCAGGGCGAGGGTGCCACGTCCAGTCACTGCTGGCTGCCACTGGCCGGCGGGCTCGGCACAGCCACCGTTTCGCAATTGAGCGTGGGCACTGAGGTGGTGGTGAGCTTCATCGACGGTGATCCGGATCAGCCGTTGATTACAGGGTTTCTTCATGTTCCATCGGCTGCCGACGAGGCGTACGTGCCGCAGCCAGAAGAGGATTGCCGGTCCGTCGAGGGCTTGTTGGGATTGCTGCGATCGGGCGAGCCCTTGACGCTGCTATGCCTGTTGCCAGGCGGCGGCAGTTTCAGCCATTGCGCCCGGGCCGTTTGCACCTGCCGGGTGGCGACGCGGCTCAGTCAGAGCGGTGCGGCATGATCGCCGAAAGCCCGCAATGGCTGTTGCTGGATCTGCCAGGTGTGCCAAACGCGGGTGCAACACTGCAACAGACTTTCCCACAGGCTCGCCGTTTCCGGTTGTTCGACGAAACGGAATTGCATGTGCTGCGCGAACACGGGCCGGCGCTGGTCGACCTTCGTGCCTGCCCGACACTGGTCGAGTCATGCCACAGTGAACCTGATACCTGGCGCGGGTTGCTGCTGTTCAGCGACGCGTCAACGTCGCAGTTGCTGGCGCATCTGCGCCGCATGCTCACAGTGACTATCGGCCTGCATCACAGGGCTTTGCTGAACTACTACAACCCGCAGACTGCCAGCTATTTCTTCGATGCCAGCGATGCCCGGGAACTGACTCGCTGGCTCGGGCCGATTAGCCAAATGCACTGGTTCGGCGGCACCTGGGCCGACCGCGCGATCGGCAGCCAGGGCTGGCAGCAGCTGATCAACCCGAAGCTTGCAGTCAGCTCGCTGACAGACGAAGAAGAACTCAGTCCGTATCAGCAGGAAAAACTGCAAACCTGCCTGCTGGAACACCATGCCTGGCAATGGAGCCATTCCACCGGGACCGATTACAACAGCCTGTGGTCCCATCTTCAGGAAGGCCTGGCGCTAGGTTTCAGCGAACGTCCCATACTGGATGGCTGGCTATGGCTACGCTTGCAGTATCCCGGCGCTGTGCCTGCCCGGATGTCATCGGGGCTCACCCAGCAGGAGCATCTCGATATCTTGCGCTACCTGTGGCAGAGCAACCAACCCTGAACGCGAGGTCTCACCTTGATGGCAAGCAACGTCCGGCGACTGTTCAAACTGGCCATCGGCGGGGTGTTGCTGGTGGCGATAAGCGCATGCTCGCCACTGAAAATGCTCAATGCCCTCACGCCTGACGGGACGTTCGACAAGACGGAGGGCATTGCCTATGGCGATGACCCCCGGCAAAAACTCGATGTGTATGTGCCGCGCCATCCGATGCAAAACACGCCTGTGGTGGTGTTTTTCTACGGCGGCAGCTGGAACAGTGGTTCACGCGGTGACTACAGCTTTGTCGGCGAGGCGCTGGCTTCACGGGGGTTCGTCGCCGTGCTGGCGGACTATCGACTGTATCCGCAAGTGCGTTACCCGCAGTTTCTCGAAGATGGCGCCAAAGCCGTGGGCTGGACTCACGAACACATCCGGCAGTTTTCCGGAAACCCGCAGCGCCTGTACCTGATGGGGCACAGTTCGGGCGCTTACAACGTCGCGATGCTGGCGCTGGACCCAGGATTACTCAGGGCTGTGGGCCTGTCGCCGCATGACCTCAGTGGCTGGATCGGCCTGGCCGGGCCTTATGATTTTTTGCCGATTGAAAACCCGGAGGTACGCCCGGTGTTTTTCTGGCCGGATTCTCCACCACAGTCTCAACCGATCAATCACGTCAGTCGCGGTGCGCCTCCAGCCTTACTGATGGCGGCCAGCGACGATGACGTGGTCAACCCGACTCGCAACACCGCCGGCCTGGCGCTGAAATTACGCGAAGCCGGCGTGCCGGTTCAGGACCTCTATTTTTCCCGCACCAGCCACGCCACGCTGGTGGCGACAATGTCCCGACCCCTGCGCGGTCTGGCGCCGGTGCTGGACGAGGTGACCTCTTTCGTCAGGGCCACGCCGAGTCAGTGAGCTGAGCCGGCGAACCAGCCGTCGTTCTTGCGCAGAAACCAGGCAAACGCGCCGAGGGT
Source organism: Pseudomonas sp. LBUM1644 (assembly GCF_059716195.1). Taxonomy (NCBI): domain Bacteria; kingdom Pseudomonadati; phylum Pseudomonadota; class Gammaproteobacteria; order Pseudomonadales; family Pseudomonadaceae; genus Pseudomonas; species Pseudomonas sp. LBUM1644. The sequence continues at coordinate 684,051 of NZ_CP166812.1, forward strand.
CAGGCTGCGCAGCAACATGAACAACAGGAATGTTATCCACAACCCATGGTTGCCCAAGCCTTGCAGTGCCCAGGCGAACGGTAGCAACAGCGCCACCGTCAGCAGCATGCCGTTGCGCATTTCCCGGGCGCGAGTAGCGCCGATAAACAAGCCGTCGAGCAAGTAACTCCAGACGGCAATCAGCGGCAGTGCGGCGAGGTAGGGCAGATAGATGAAGGCCGTGTCGCGCACGCTTTGAATGTCGGTCTGCATCTCGATGAACAGGTGCCCGGCGAACAGGAACAGTGCCGCAAAGCCTACGCTTGCCAATAACGACCAGCCGCACGCCACCACCAGCGAGCGGCGCAGGGCATCGCGGTCACGAGCGCCGATGGCATGCCCGCAAAGGGCCTCCACCGCGTGGGCCAAGCCATCCAGCGCGTGGGCGGTCAGCAGCAAACCGTTAAGCAGCAACGCATTGGCGGCGACAGTGGCATCACCCAACCGCGCACCCTGCACGGTGATCAGGAAAAACACCGATTGCAGCGCCAGGCTGCGAATGAAGATGTCACGGTTGACCGCCAGCAATGGGCGCCAGCTCTGCCACAACGCCAACGCGGCCCAGGCGATGTGGCCGGGGTAGGCTCGCAGGGCCTTGCGGGTCATCAGCAGGCCGATCAACGCGCCGGTCCATTCGGCGATGACCGAGGCCCGGGCGGCACCGACCACGCCCCATTCCAGACCGAGAACGAACCACAGGTTCAACGCAATGTTGACCAGGTTGGTGCTCAGCAGAATCGCCAGCGGGGCCCGGGCGTTCTGCGTGCCGAGGAACCAGCCGACCAGTGCATAACTGGCCAGCGCGGCCGGCAGGCCGAACAAGCGGGTGTGAAAAAATTCGCGGGTCAGTTGATCCAGCTCGGCGGAGGGTTGCATGAAGTGCAGCGCGACACCGCTTAACGGCACACCCAGCGCCCCCAGCACAATCGCCAGCCCCATGGCCAGCAACAGGCCCTGCAATAAAATCTGCCGTAACGCAGCACCATCGCCTCGCCCGGCGGCCTGGGCGGCGAAACCGGTGGTGCCCATGCGCAGAAAACCCATGCCCCAGGCGAGAAAGGTATACAAGCTCGCCCCGACGGCGACGGCGCCCAATTGATGGGCGTGCGGCAGGTGACCGATGACGGTGCTGTCGACCAGCGCCACCAGCGGTACGGAAATATTCGAAAGAATCATCGGCGCGGCCAGCGCCCAGACCCGACGATGGGTAGGGCGGTCGCGCCAGTCGGCGATCAGGTTGGACATGCGGGCTCCTTGGGGGAGCGGCATTGTAGCGACAGATTCGAAAACCGCCGCAATCCATTACTGTAGGAGCGAGCTTGCTCGCGATGGAGTGTCAGCCGACACCTGCGTAGCTGACACACCATCGCGAGCAAGCTCGCTCCTACAGGGGGGATGGTGTTAGTGAATAATCCAGCTCAGCAACCAAAGCCCCAGCACCAACCAGATGATCCCCATGATGATCGACGCATTCATGAAGGCCCGAATCGCCGACCACAACAGCATCAACCCAATGACCAACGCGATGATGCTGATGATCGAAGTGTCCATCCCCAGCGCCCGGGACAACCCTTCGACAAAATTGCCACCGGCATGGCTCAACAGATTGAACAGCCCACTGAGGGCGTCAACGATAAAACGGATGACCGAACCGAGCGCCTGGCCGAGCCATTCGAAGAAACTTTCTACCTGCATGTCGTTTACGTCCTGATGTAAGTGATGTAGGAGCTGCCGAAGGCTGCGATCTTTTGATGTTGATCGTTAGCGTACTCGAATACGCCAGAAGATCGCAGCCTTCGGCAGCGCCTACAAGTGTTGCGCGAAGACCCGCGTCTCGGCGGGCACTTGCCTTCCCCCGCCATCCCCCCGAAGCTATACGCCTTCAGGAGAGCCCGATGAACCTAGTTGAACTGACCGAACGCCTGCACGCCATCCGTGACCGCAACGACTGGCGGCCATTCCACAGCCCGAAAAACCTGGCCATGGCGGCCAGTGTGGAAATGTCCGAGCTGGTGGAGATTTTCCAGTGGCTGACGGAAGACCAGTCGCGCCAGCTGCCGGCGGATAAACTGGCGCATGCCGGCCAGGAAGTGGGCGACATCGTGCTCTATTTATTGCTGCTGTGCAGCGAGTTGGGGTTGGACATGAACGAAGTCGTGCGCAGCAAACTCACGGACAGTGAACGGAGGTTCAGCTGATGAGCGACCGTCATTTCGATCAGCTGGCGACCCGTTTCGCCGAAAAAATCTACGGCGGGGCCAAAGGGGCGATCCGTCTGGCGGTCTTGCAAGCGGACCTGGCCGAAACCTTGCCCGACCGGCCACTGCGCGTGCTGGACATCGGCGCGGGCCTTGGCCACATGTCGTTGTGGCTGGCCCAGCGCGGCTGTCAGGTGACGCTGGCCGAACCCGCCGAGCCGATGCTCGAAGGTGCGCGCCAGCGCTTCGCCGAGGCCGGGCAGACCGCGACGTTCATTCAGGCGCCATGGCAGGACCTGCTCGGTCAACTGACCGAACCTTACGACCTGGTGCTGTGCCACGCCGTCCTGGAATGGCTGGCCGAACCCCACGCCATCTTGCCCGTCTTGCATCAGCTCACGACGAAAGACGGCTGGTTGTCCCTGGCCTTCTACAACCGCGACGCGCTGATCTACCGCAACCTGCTCAAGGGCCACTTCCGCAAGATGCGCAAGAACGACATGGCCGGTGAGAAGCAGAGCCTGACCCCGCAGCAGCCCCTTGATCCGCGTGAATTGGCGGCGCAACTTGAGGGTCTGTGGCGGGTCGAAACCCAGAGTGGGGTCCGGGTTTTTCACGACTACATGCCGGTGGAATTCCAGGCCCGCGCCGAATTGGTGGACTTGCTCGAAATGGAGCTGGCACACCGTCGCCACCCAAGCTTTGCCGGGCTTGGGCGTTACCTGCACTGGATCTGTCGGCCGGTCTGATCGGAGCGCGAAATGAAAAGTCGTTCAGGGTTATTGGTGATCTGTCTGGGGTTGGCCGCCTGCCAGGGCAGCAACCCTTATGTGGCGACGTCCAACCCTTTGCCGCCAGCGCCGCCACAGGCGGCGAACACTTTCGACCGCAGTGCCTACCCAGCGCCGCCGCGTGACTATGGACGCTACCGCAGTTGGGCCTGGCTCAACGGGCATCTGCCGCCTGGCACCGCGTGGGCGGATTCGACGCAGGTCGCTGAAGCCGTCAGCAATGCCCTCGATCAACGCGGCTTGCGCCCGCGGCATGACAACCTCCCGGCGGACCTGTTTGTCAGCGCCGCCCTGAGCCTGGAAACCCGTTTGCGTCAGGTCCAGGACGACTACGGTTACTACGGCGGCGGTTATGGCGGTTACAACCACTACGGCAGCGGTATTGGCATGTACAACACGGTACCGATCGTTCGGACCTATTCGGAGCAGGTCGTGGTGGTGCGGGTGGACATGTTCGATGCGCAAAGTGGTCAACCGGTATGGAGTTCCAGTGCTGAAACCAGCAGCAAGGGCACTCAGAGTGAACAGGCCGACGCCATTCGGGAGGCTGTGGAAAAGGCCATGTCGGCGTATCCTCCTAGTTAGCTTCCGCAGTCAAGAAGCATTCCGCAGGATCATGTCTTCAACCGGAGAAAAATCATGTTCCGCCGTTTCGCTTTACTGGCCATGGCCGTGCTGCTCAGCGCTTGCGCCACCCAGGTCAACCATGACTTCGACGCCAGCCGCGATTTCGCAGCCTATCGAAGCTGGAGCTGGAAAGAACCTGCCCTGCAATATCGTCCTGATGACCCTCGTATCAAAAGCGACCTGACCGAACAGCGCATTCGCGAGGCGGTTACCGATCAACTGGACCAGCGCGGCTTGCGTCCGGCCGCAGCCGGTGGCAAGGGGGATTTGAGCGTGCAGACTTACCTGGTCGTCGAAGAGCGGCAGCAACAGGTGACGACGAGCTATGGCGGCGGTTGGGGCAACCCATGGAACGGTTATTGGGGCGCGCCGATGTACAACGAAACCCGCCTTGTTCCCTACAAAGTCGCGACCATCCAGATTGACCTGCTTGATGGCAAGGACGGCAAACTGGTGTGGCGCGGCAGCGACGAGCAGATGCTCAGCCGCACACCGAACCCGACTGATCGCACCAATGCGATACACGAAACGGTCGGGCGGATATTGGCCAACTATCCACCGAAATAAATAGCAGGAAGATCAAAAGATCGCAGCCTGCGGCAGCTCCTACGCAAATCGGTGTAGGAGCTGCCGCAGGCTGCGATCTTTTGCTTTTGATCTGCGGGCAGCCTGTGAAAGCGCCTACTACACTGCTGCTCACCCATGGAGGTAACCCCTCGGCAGTGCGCCGGCAAAGGAGTGCGCGATGTCTCTGTGCATGCAGTTTCGTGGTCCGACCCGGCAACGGGGGGCCATCGGTTTGATCGCGGCACTGACCCTGGGGCTGGTGTTGGCGTTCATGTTGCTGGTGGTCGATACCGGCAGGCTCTACCTGGAAAAGCGCAAATTGCAGCGGGTGGCGGACACCGCTGCACTCGAGGCTGTGAGCCGTGACGGTAATTGCCTGTCCGGGCTGAGTGCCGCCAGTTACGCCACGCAAAGTGCAACGCGCAACGGCTTCACGGTCAACGCCGACAGCACGCTCACCGTCAGTTGCGGCACCTTGCAGACCGGTGCCGATAACTTCCGTGTGTTCACCGTCGATTCCAGCAAATCCGCAGCCGTCCAAGTCATTGCCACCCATACCGTGCCCACCAGCGTCGCCGCAGGGATTGGTGCGTTGCTGTCCGGCGGGCCGGTCAATCTCAGCACCCGGTTGACGGCCACCGCCGTGGCGGCCGAACCCAAACTGACGCTGGCACAGCTGAGTATTCGCAGCACATTGACGGGGATCGATACGGCGCGGGCAAACCTGCTGAACCCGCTGTTCTCGACACTGCTGGGCGGCAATGTGAACCTCACTGTCGGCGGTTGGGACGGTCTGGTGAAAACCGACGTCAATCTGCTGAAGTTCATGGATCGACTGGCCATAAAACTCGGGGTGGCGGCAGGTAATTACACGGCGTTGCTGAACGCCCAGGCCAGCGTGACCCAGTTCATTCAGGCCGCCGCTGACGTGCTTCCCGTGAGCGGCTCCACGGCTACCGTAAAAACCGCGCTGGGTAATCTGGAGTTGGCGGCCACTAACGCTTCACCGATCAAGTTGGGCGATTTACTGCGAGTGCAAACAGGTACACAAGCGGCGGGGTTGGATGCCACGGTGCAGTTGTTCCAGCTGGTCCAGGGCTTTGTCCAACTGGCGAACAAGAACAGCGCGGTAACCGCGGTGTTGCCGGTGAATGTGTTGGGGTTGGCAGGCATGACCACGCGCATCAAGGTCATTCAGCCGCCGCAGTTTTCCGTGGTCGGTGATCCCGCCCTGGCGAAAGTGGCCCCGTTGGGTGCCAACAGAATTTACGTGCGCACCGCACAGGTCCGGGTCCTGGTGTCGGTTGATCTTGCGTTGATCAATGCCGTTTTGCAGACGGTGAATGGCCTGTTGCAGGTCGTGGTCGGCATCATGAATACGCTTCTGTCACCTGGCTGCCTGTTTGGGAGCTGCACACAGACTGACTTCGTTGTCTTGCCTAATGGGCTGAACCTCGACGTTGGGCTTGAGGCCGGTGTGGGCAGTAGCTACGTCACGGATTACAGCTGCGTGAGCCCGACAAACAAGAGCCTTACCGCCACTACCACTGTTTCGGCGCTGCAATTAAAAGTCGGCCGAATTGATTCCGCGACCTGGCTCTCGTCGTCTCCCGCCCCCAGCCTTTCTCCGCTGACGCTGTTCGATATCGGTTCAAAAATCTGCAGCTTGTCGTCGGGCTGCGGCGCGCGAACCCCCTTCGCAGGTGGTGGCAGCGAAATCATGATCGACAGTCCGGTAGCCGGGACCAGCGAGCCCAACTACACCTTCGCCAACCCGCATGAGATCAACGTATCACCCAACCCTACGCATCCAGTCTCGGTGTCCGGTGTGGTCGGTAGTTTGAAAGGCACACTCGCAGGTATCTCGCTGATCCAACACACGCCGACCATCGGCAGCCTGCTGGGGGCGGTTCTTAACACCTTGCTGTCGACGCTGGCTAACGTTGTCTCGCTGTTGGTGTCCGCCATCGGTGGCCTGCTCGCGCCGCTGGTCGATCCGATTGTCGATGGCCTGCTGGGGAATCTCGGGATCGACGTCAATCAGGTCGACGTGGGTTTCAACCTGACCTGCGGGCAGAAAGGCAAAGCCTACCTGATGATCTGATCGCCCTCGATAACCGGCAACTCGATACAAAATCGAGCGCCTTCGCGAGTGTTACTCACGCTCAGCCGGCCGCCCATGTTTTCGACGATACCGTAACTCACCGACAACCCGAGCCCGGTGCCGACACCCACCGGTTTGGTGGTGAAAAACGGCTCGAAAATCCGCTCCAGCAGCCGCGGTTCGATGCCGCCGCCGTTGTCCTCGACCCACAGCCTCACCGTATGCCGGTCGCGGTCGGCATGCACCGAGATCCACGGCTTTAACTCACGGTCAGTCTCGCGCTTGCTCAGCAACGCATCCCGGGCGTTGACCATCAGGTTGATCAGCACTTGTTCCAGCTGATCGACGTACCCGCGCACTTGCACCTCGAAACCGGTCTCGCTGACGCGCAGCTCGACGCCTTTGCCGCGCATGCCTTCGGCCAGCAATGACAACGTGCCTTCGATGGCATGCGCCGGGTTGAACGGATGTTGCTCGACCTCAGAGCGGCGGCCAAACACGCGCATGTGATCGACCACCCGTGCGGCGCGCTGGACCTGAGCATCGATGCGGTTGAGTTTGTCCGTGAGGTAGTCGATCTGCACATCGCCGTTGCTCAGGCGCTTGAGCACATTGACGATTGCCATACGCATCACATTCAGCGGCTGGTTGATTTCATGCGCGAGCCCGGTGGCCATCTCGCCGAGGGTGGCCATTTTCGCGCTTTGGGTCAGTTGCTGCTGGGAGCGCCGGACCTCGGTGTTGTCCCGACCCACCGCCTGAATTTCCAACAGGCGACCTTGATCATCGAACACGCCGCGATCCGACCAGACCCACCAGGCGTGTTCCCGTCCCGGCAGTTGCAGGTTTATTTCGGCGGTGCTGACCGGCTGCTCGGGGCTCAGTTGGCCGAGTCGCTGGAGGAACGCCTCGCGCTGTCCATCCGACATCCAGCTGCCCAGGTTCACCCCCGGCAGCGCTTCGGGCGAGCATTCCAGATACGTCGCCAACGGTCGATTGCCGAAGGTCAGGGTCAGGTCCGGGCGATAGCGGCAGATCATCGCCGGGGAGTCTTCCACCAGGATCCGATAGCGTTCTTCACTTTGCTTCACCTGCTCGGCGGCCAGGGTCGCCTCGGTCACGTCCAGCCACAGGCCGACGGCTTCAACGGGCAGGCCCAGGTCATCGCGCAACAGCTTGGCTTCGTCCAGCAGCCAGTGGTAATCGCCACGGCTGTCGCGCAGCCGGTAACGGGCGCGCACAGAGCCTTCGCGCAGCAAGTGCCGGGTGCGCTCGAAATAGCGATCACGGTCCTCGGGGTGCACCCTGTCCACCAGCGCGCCGGCGCCGAAATCGGCGAGGGTCCAGCCGAGCAATGGCAGGAGGCTGTCGCTGAAAAACGTCGGTTGCAATGCACCTTCAACGTAGCGCTGCACGTAAATCACAGCCGGTGAACTGGCGATCAGGTTGTCCAGTCGGGCATGGGCCGCGGCGGCATTCTGCTCCTGGTTCTTGATGTCGCTGATGTCGAGCATGAAACCCACCAGCCGCCGGTGTGTGCCGGCACCCAAGGCCTGGCCCTGCAAGCGATACCAGACCGGCGCGTGTGCCAGGCGCACGCACAGCAGCAAGGGTGTGCCTTCATTTTGCAGGTCTTGCAGGCGACTGTTCAGCTCATCCCTGTCCGCGGGATGCACCTGGTCGAGCCAGTCGGACAGCGTTAAATGCGTGCCCAGGTTCAACAGGTTGGCCAGAGACGGTGCCAATTGCACCTCGGCACTGTCGCTGAAAACCTCCCACCATCCGGTGCCGAGCAAGGCTTGCAGTGACTCGAGTCGCTCCAGTTGCAGGTGGTGCCGGTGTTCGCGCAAGCGCTCCAGCAGCGGACCGGCGAGTGCGGCAGCGAACTGCAACCAGTCGCGCTCGCTGAGATCTGGCGCACGTTGCTGCACCGGATAAGCACCGCAGAGCAACCAGGCGACCACTCCCTGAGCATCGTGATAAGGCACCGCCAGACCTTCGGTATGGCCGAAGGTGCTGTCCAGGCGCGAGTGCTCGCCAAGGCTCACGTATTGCGGCGCGGAACCGTTCAAGCTGTCGAGTCCCGTGCCCAGGCGCTGACCGTTTTGCCACAGGCCCGGCGCATTTAAGGCGGCGAAATGCTGGTGAATCTGCCAACCCTGTTGCTCGTCGAGTAACGCCACGGCGATGCACGGGATCTGCAAACGCTGGGACAGGGCTTGCAGTTGTTCCAGCAAAACGTCGGGCAAGCGCGTCAGGCTGCACAGGCGTAATTGCTCGCCGATCTGGGCCGCGAGTAATTGGCAGTGGTCGCGGCTGCGCGCTTGTCGGCGTTCGAGCAGCAAGTCGCCGATGTCCAGCAACTGCAATATCCAGGCATCGGCCAGCGGCTGGACCCAGCCGCGTAGCTGCAGGGGGTGTCCGCTGAGGCTGTAAAAATCCAGGTCCAGCGTCTGACCCTGCCAATCAGCCGGCGGGCCTTCGACGGCCATTTGGCTGTGGGGCATGAGCAGATCAAGCAGGAGCGGCGTCTGCGCGGCGGGTATCTGCTGGGCCAGTGCATGCCGCAATGGGCCGGTCAGGTGCGTGACTCGACCTTCGGCATCCAGATGCACCTGCAAACCGACGCTTTGTACGCTCAGGGTCACCGGCGCGAGCTGTTGCGGTGGCGGATGGCGGTTGAGCAGGCGCCCGAACAGTTTGTCCCCGGAGCTCAAAATTGCAGGCTCGAACTGGCGGTGAGGCTGGCCGGCAGATTGGGCACCGGGCCGATTCCCGGGAGCACCAGAAACGGGAGGACATCTTTCAGTTTACTGGTGGGGTAGTTGATGCTGACCTTCAACACGCCTGCGACGTAAGTGGCGCTGGCGTCGGTGGCGACATTGAATTTCAGCGCGGTCGGGATCCACGCCAGTTGCCGGGTCAATTCCGTGGTGGCGACGCTTGTTATTGCAGTGGCGTAACCGGGTGTATTCGTGTCGAGCGCCACGCTTCGGCGCACGGCTTCGGCGGTCGACTGATTGAACGATTGCACCAGCAACAACGGCAGACTGTACGTCACGACGCCATAAAACACAGCGAAAAAAATGACAAACACCAAGGCAAATTCAATCGCGGCGGCGCCTTTTTGTTTGCGTGGGAGGCTTGTTTTCATGAGTGCGTCTACCCTGACCATCACTGCGTAATGTCAGCATAGAATCATTCAGCCAGAACGGATGTTTTTTACCGAATGCAGAACTTTGTCTTATTGATCTGGCTGACGCTGTGCGCAGCGCAGGATGCTCAAGAGCGCCACATCACCAATGGCTTGACCCTTGGCGCAGGTGCGTTGGCGCTGGCATATCTGTGGTGGACCGGCACCACTTGGCTGGGTGCCGAGGCGGTGCAGGGTGGCTGGGCCTTCTTGCTGGCGCTGGCCTTTACCTTGCCCGGCTATGTGTTGCGCCGCGTCGGCGCGGGCGACGTGAAACTGATGGCAGCGCTAGGCCTTGCGACGGACGGTGTGCATTTGCTGGGCACGTTTATCGGCGCCGGATTGGCCAGTGTGCTGTGGCTGCTGCTGGCGCCAAGAGTCTGGCTTTTTATGAGTCAAACACTTAGGGATCGTCTGCGATATCTGGGGCCGGGAACGTCAAGCAAACAGCCATTTGCGCCCTTCGCATTGACGGGTTTCTTGCTGACGCTCGCCTGGATTCACTAGTCGTTCCTCGTATGTACAGAGTCAGAAACTACGTCTACTTTCAAACAGTATTCGTACAGCCCGAGGCTGGCGGTACAGGAACGGTCAGGCTTTGGCCTTGCAGGGAGTCGCACGTGAAGAAGCTTACTTCGGCAGTAAAAGTCCTGGTGGTCGATGACCAGCCGTTGATCGTTGACGAACTGTGCGAGTTCCTGGAAAGAAGCGGTTATCGCTGTGTGCCGTGTGAGTCCGGCAGTCAGGCGATCGCGCGTTTCAATGAAGACCTGAGTATCGGCCTGGTGCTCTGCGATTTGCACATGCCCGGCCTGGACGGCATCGAGCTGGTGCAGGAACTGCAACGGTTGTCCGGCAAACATCGGGCCTTCGAGGCGATCATGCTGACTGGGCGTGCGGACAAGCAGGATGTGATCAAGGCGTTGCGCGCGGGGTTTGCCGATTACTATCAGAAGCCTATTGATCTGGGTGAATTACTCGAAGGGATGCAGCGTCAGGAAGTGGCGTTGCAGGAACAGCAGAAGAATCTGCAGTTGGGGCATTTGAATCAGAAGCTGCAATACCTTTCCGAATCGATCGATGATTTGTATCAGGACCTGGATAAGGTTCGGCGTAGTCCGTCGTTGTCGGATGCTTCTGATAGCGATGTCAGTGATTTGGATCGGGTGGAGATTCCGGCGATTTTTCATCAGCTGTCACCCCGGCAACTGGATGTGGCGCGGTTGGTGGGGAAGGGGCAGACGAATTATCAGATTGCCTGTGAGTTGGGGATTACCGAGAACACGGTGAAGTTGTATGTGTCGCAGGTGTTGCGGTTGACGCATATGCATAATCGGACGCAGTTGGCGTTGGCGTTGTCGCCCGGCAACTCCGGGTTGCGCCAACGTGTCACTGCTCACTAAAACTACGCGCTGTCCAACTGTAGGAGCTGCCGAAGGCTGCGATCTTTTGATCTTGATCTTGATCTTTGTCGGTATTACGGTCGCCAAAATCAAAAGATCGCAGCCTTCGGCAGCTCCTACAGAAAGCGCCTACAACCGATGAAATCGTGGTGGGTTTTCCTACAGGTTTTTAAGGTTGTGCGTCGGAAGCGGCAAGCCTAGCCTCTTGCCGTCGCTGTCAATTCAGCGTCCGGGCGTCGCGGCCTGCTTACTTGGTGCATAATCGCTCCGCTTTACGGCAGCCCTTTTTAGATGTCTGTGGTTTTGTGTTATGGCGACTGTGCGCGGGATACCTTCGGGTATGCCGAGTTTCCAGGTATCGGTCCGCGAACCCGCGCACAGCTGCCACCTAAAATTGCGTCGCGGCGATTAGAGGGGGCTCCATTTCACACCTGGAGTTTTCAATGATCAAACCAACCCCGAATCCCCCCGAAACCGAAGACCTCTCCCTCTACGCCCAACAGTGCGCCCTCCCGCCCCACACCCCCAGCAAGATGTTCACCGTCACCCCGGATATCAACACCGAGTCCCTGTTGGCTTACGCCTGCGAATCCCTGGCGTCGGCCAGTGTGATGGCCAGTGATTTCGCGACGTTTCTACAGGGGCCGCAGCGCAATATGTTGTTGGGCATTCAGCAGGTGATCATGCTGGCCGATCTGACGGTGAATCGGGCGCTGGATAACCTCGATCCGCAGGCTGCGGAGTAACCGTCAGACCGCGTTATCGTTCTTCGCGGGCAAGCCTCGCTCCTACAGGGTTCGCGCATGACCCTGTAGGAGCTGCCGAAGGCTGCGATCCTTTGATCTTGATCTTTGTCGGTATTGCGGTCGCCAAGATCAAAAGATCGCAGCCTTCGGCAGCTCCTACACACAGCATTGTGGGTTGCGGTAATCGCTGGTTTCTAGCCCCCTGACCCACTATCAACCTGCCCACCCGTATCCTGATCAAAAAACTGCGGGATCTCATGCTGATAACTCTTCAACCAACGCTGCATGCTCAACTCGCGCTCAGTCGCGGTTGAGGTTTGAACCTTGGCCGAGGCTGCCGTGTTGCTGCTTTGCAATTGCAGCCAGCCTTCGGTTTCTTGCTGCTGGGGCGAGGAGGGGCCAGCGTCGAGGCCGTGTGCGGTGAGGGGCAACGCGAGCAGGCCCAGGCAACAGAAAAGGGTCGGTTTCATCAGAGACTTCTCCCTACTGAATGGTCGGTGCCGCGACGGCGGCGACCTGGTTCACGGTGGTCGGGGCGCGTTTGCCCGGGGCCTTGAGTTTTTCTGAGCGGGCCTGGGCTTCAGTGACTTGGGCGGGGGTCAAGCCGAGGCGGCTGACCAGTTCGGCGGCGCGGTTCCAGTCGTCCTGGTAGATCAGCAAAGTCACCAGGTTCAAGGCAGCCAGCTGATCACTTTGCTTGAGCTCCATGGCCGTCAGAAATTCGAAACGCGCGTCCTCTACGCGTAATTGATTGAGGTACACCACGCCGAGGTCGTTGCGGATTTTCTCGTCCGTCGGTGCCAGCCGTGCGGCCCGTTGCAAGTAAGCCTGAGCCAGACCGTTGTCGCCCTTGGCGGCGGCGAGTTGGCCGAGGCCGTGTTCGGCTTCGGCGGCCAGGCAACTGCCGAGCAAGCTGCGATACAACGGCTCGGCTTCGCTGCGACCGAGCAATCGATAGACCTTGGCTTTGCGCAAACGCACGTCGGCCAGGTTGTCCGGAAGGCCTTGCAGGTTGGCCAGGCTGGCGTGCAGTTTGCCGTCGTTGGCCATGTCGTCGGCGAGGTTCAGTGACAGCTGTTGATCGGAACTCAATTTGGCGCAACTGGCAGAGCTGGCCAGGGCGCTCCACGGCGCCTGGCCGTCGCTGGCGCAACCGCTTAACAACAGCAAACTCAAACCGGCGATCAATGCTTTCATCACGTTTCCTCTAAGAAGCAAAGGCCCGGGCCAGGGCGGTGAAACCCGGGCCGGCGAGCACGATCAATAACGCCGGGAAGAGGAACAGCATCATCACGACGGACATTTTGGCGGACAGGCTGGAGATGTATTCCTGCAAGCGCGTCAGGCGCCGGTCATCGAGCAGTTGCTTGAGGGTCAGCAGGGATTTCATCGCGCCGCCGCCCTGGTGGATCAACTGCTGGAGGATCACGCAGGTGTCGGTGAACTCGTCCACCGCCAGCAAGCGGGTGGCTTTGCTCAGTTCCTCGCCCAGCTCCAGGCCGGAATCGACCCGGGCCAATACCAGGCGCAGCTCATGGGTCAGCGCCGGCATTAATTGTTGGCCTTCGTTGCTCAGCACTCGCAGCGACTGCTCCACGGCCATGCCTGATTCGAACAGAATGCGCAGCAGCGGGATGAAGGTGGATATCTCGATCGCCAATTGTTTCTGCCTGCGGAGCGCCGCCGCGGCGAGCAAGCGTTTGGGCAACAGGTAGCCGGTTCCCAGGGCAAAGGCCGGGGCGAGCCATTGATTGTTCACCTGCGGGAAAAACAGCCCCTGGATCAGCAGCGTCAGGGCCAGCGCCAGCACGGGACTGCCCACCTGGAATGCCGCGAACAACGAACGCCGCCGGGCGCTGCGCCAGCCGAGACGGTTGAGCAGCGTTTGAGTTTCGGTGTCCAGATTGACCGAGCGCTGACCGAGCCGGCTGTTGCCGAGCCACTGCAGCCAATGACCGACACGATTGTCGCCGGGCAGTTTTCCATCCAGCCGTTGGGCCACCTGACGAACCCGTCGACGCTGTTCCAGCAGCCCGCTGAGCAGTACCAGCGTGGCCCCCAGCATCAACAGCGCGCTGATCAGCAGCGGTATTTTCATACGCTGCGCAACATGCGCCAGAGCGCCAGGCTGCCCACCACCTGCAGGCCGAACGCGCTGGCGAGCATGATCTGCCCCGAGCTGTCGTGCCACATGGCGAGCAGGTAGTGAGGGTTGGTCAGCAGAAAATAACCGGCGAGGACAATCGGCAAACTGCCCAGCACCCACGCCGTTACCCGGGTTTCTCCGGTCATGGCGGCGAGCTGACGTGCCGCTTGCTCGCGTTCGCGGATCATCTTGATCAGGTTTTCCAGCAGCTCGCTGGCATTGCCGCCATAGCGGTGATTGACCTTCAAGCCGAGGGCGAACAAGCGCAGTTCATCTTTCTCATACAGCTCGGCGAAGTCCGAGGCGGCGTCCGGCAGGCTGACGCCCAACTGCACGTTGCGCTGCACCCGGCCCATGGCATTTTTCAGGGGATCTTCGGCCGCCTCGATGGCCCCCAATACCGCATCGGCCAGGGTCCGCCCGGACTTCAGGCTGCGTACGGCGTGATCGAGCAATGGCGGCAATTGTTCGATCATGCGCTTGAGCCGGCGTTGATAGCGCCAACTCACATACACCCGCAAGAGCAGCGGCGGCGGCAGCAACATCGCCAGTAAACCGATCCAGCCCGCCACGGTAAAACCCAGCACAATGCCGACGGCCCAGAGCAGCAGCCACACCTTCAAACGCTCCGTAGGACGTCCAAGACCGGCACGCAAGAACGCCCGCTCCAGCCCCGCCCAGGAGGATTTCTCCACCCTCTGTTCAACCTGCCCCTGGCTCAGGCGACCCAACACCCGTTCGGTGCCGGTCTGGCGCATGCTGCGGTAGAACAGGCGCACCGACAGGCCGAGCAACACCAGGCAGACGAGGATAAGCAGCACCGGTTTGAGCATGCCGTGGCCTTCAGTACGCAGAGGGAGAAAGCGCCGACTCGCGGCGCAGTTTGTCGCCGGCGGGGTTGACCGCCTCGCGCATGAAACCGAAACCGCTGCGTCGGTCGAGCCGGAACAGCGTGTTGGTGACGTACACGTCCTCACGAATGCCGATGACCTCCACCACTTCGCTGACGCAGCGGCGGCCATCGGGCATGCGCGTCAACTGGATCACCACGTCCAGCGCGGCGCAGATCATTTGCCGCAAAGTGCGTTCGGCGATGGTGCGGCCGGTCAGGCCGACCAACGTCTCCAGGCGCAACAGCGCATCCTGCGCGTTGTTGGCGTGCACGGTGCTCATCGAACCATCGTGGCCGGTGTTCATCGCCGTGAGCACGTCGAGCACTTCGACGCCGCGGATCTCGCCGAGGATGATCCGGTCCGGCCGCATCCGCAGGGCGTTGCGAATCAGGTCGCTGGCCTTCACTTCGCCGTGCCCTTCGGCATTGGGCGGACGGGTTTCCAGGCGTACCACGTGGGGGTGGCCGAGTTGCAGTTCGGCGATGTCTTCGATGGTGACGAGCCGTTCGTGCGGGTTGATCAGTTGGCTGAGAATGTTCAGCAGCGTGGTCTTGCCAGTGCCGGTGCCGCCACTGATCAAAATGTTGCAGCGCTTGCCCACGGCCTCCTGAATGAAGTCGAAAATCGCCTGGTCGATGGTTTTCATCGCCATCAGGTCGGTGCTTTTGAGCATGTCCTTGCGGAATTTACGAATCGACAGGCACGGGCCGTCGAGGGCAATCGGCGGGATGATCGCGTTCACCCGGCTGCCATCGGGCAATCGCGCATCGACCATCGGCGAAGACTCGTCCAGCCGTCGACCAAGGGGCGCGAGGATGCGCTGCATGACCCGTTCGACGTGGTGCGCATCGATAAACCGCAAGTCACTTTGATGCAGCACGCCGTCGCGTTCAATGAACACCCGGTGTGGGCCGTTAACCAGGATTTCGGTCACGGCGGGATCGCGCAGCAGCACCTCCAACGGGCCGAAACCCGTGAGTTCGTCGACGATTTCTTCCGCCAGGCGCTCCATTTCGTAGCGGGAAATCGCCAGGTGCAGCCGCGCAATGTACTCGGCAATCTTGTCGATGACGAACTGCGACAGGACTGGCCGCGCGCCCTCCAGCAGGTTTTTCCCGGACTCCTCGATGGCGTCGATGATGTAGCGGTGCAGCACCAGTTTCAGGCCGTCGTGGTCGGTATTGCCGGTGGTCACGCGCTGGGGGGCGCCGAACAGTTTTTCGCTGCTCATTGCGCGCCCCTCAGCCGGTTGAACCAGCCACCCTTGGGTTTGGCCAGGTCTTCGGTGCGTTTGGCCAGTCGTTCGCCGAGGGTGTGCAGGCTTTGGGTCAGGTTTTCCCGTGGCGCCAGTTCGAACAGGGAGACGCCCTGGTTCTTGGCGTTGAGCCGCACTTCCGGGCTGTAGTTGAGGACTGCGATGACCTCCATGCCGAAGCTTTTGCACAGCGTGTCGGAGTCCGGTGCGACGTTGCGCAGGTAGCGGTCGACCAGTAATCGGGCGTGATCGAGCTTCATGCCTTTTTCGCGCCAGAGGCCGAGTACCGCCAGATTACGACGGCAGTCCAGCACGTTCTGATCGGTGTACCACAGCAGCTTGTCGCAATGGCTGACAAAGGTGCGCAAAGCTTCGCTGTCGGGCTGGCCGGTGAGGTTCACCACGATGTGCTGGAAGTGTTGGCGCAGGGCGCTGAGCAGCATGTACAGCTCGGCGGTGCTGGTGTGCTCCAGCGGTTCGTCGTTGCTGGCGTAGGCCAGGATCCGCATGCCGGCGTCGCACCGGGTGAAGGCGCTGTCGATCAGCGTTGCATCGAGGCGGCGCAAGTGCCGCAATGCATCACCGAAATGAAACGAACTCTCCAATCCGAGCAGCGCCAGGCTGTCGCCGCGCGGCAGGCCCAGGTCCAGCAACAGCGTTTGCTGGCCGCTCTTCTGCACCACTTGCGCCATGTGGTTGGCAAGCAATGCACCGTCGGCATTGCTCTGTACGCCGTAGAGCACGGTCAGGCCACCGAGTTGCGTGTTGGGCGCCACGGGTGGCAGGCGTTTGCTCAGGCGTCGCACCAGCCCCGCGACTTCACTGGAGCGTGAGCCATAGGCCACGAAATCCCGTGCGCCGGCGCGCATTGCGTTCAGCACCAGCTGGTTGTCCATGCCGTCGCCCAAGGCGACGATCGCCAACATCGGTTTGGCTTCCAGCGCACCTTCGATCAGCGCGCTCTGGGCCACCACGTGTTCACGGTCCAGCCCGACGAACACCAGGCTGGCGAAGGTCACGTCCACCAGCGCCAACAGTTCGTCGAGGTTGCCACCTCCAGCACTGACCACTTGGCCCAGCGGGGCGAGTGCGCCTTGCAACCATTCAAGGTCGGTGCTGTTGCGCGTGATCGCGAGGAAGGTTTGACTCAGGCTCTGGCTCATTGCGATAACCCGCTGCGTTTATCGAAGTTGCCGTTTTCGAGGAAGTAGAGGCGATACCAGTTGGGGTCGTAGTTGCGTAGTTTTTCACCGGGCAACGACGGCAGTTGTGCGTTGGCAGCCAGGGGTTGAACCAGGTGCGGCGTGACGATCATCAGCAGCTCACGCTCTTCACGTTTGATTGATGAGTTGCGAAAGAAAGCACCGAGAATCGGGATGTCGCCCAGCCCCGGAAACTTGCTGACTTGAGAAGCGTTTTGGGTACTGATCAAACCGCTGATGACGAAACTCTCGCCGTCGGCCAGGGAGATGCTGGTGTCGGTGCGGCGAATGGTGAACGCCGGGACGGTGGTGCCGCCGATGGTCACGCCATTGTTGTAATCCAGCTCACTGACTTCAGGCGCGACTTTGAGGGCAATGCGATCCTGGCTGACCACCGTCGGCGTGAGCGTCAAGCGGATCCCGAATTCCTTGTATTCGATGGAGTAGCTGTTGCTGTTGGCGCTGGGCACCGGGATCGGGATTTCGCCACCCGCGAGGAAACTCGCGCTCTGCCCGCTGATCGCCACCAGGCTCGGCCGTGCCAGGGTGTAGGCGAAGCCGCTGCCTTCCATGGCGTTGATGATGGCGAGGAAATTGCCGCCGCCGGCGACGATATTGAACATGTCGTTAGCCAGAGGAATGCTCGGCACGGCGATACGCGGATCGAGGTTGCGCAGCGGCAGCACGCCGGGCGTTACCGCCGTATTCGGCACGGTGCCCGGAGAGCCGAAAAGGAAGTTCGAGGTTTTGCCGTAAATGGAGGTGCCGGCTTCTTTCAGCTTGGTCCGGCTGACCTCGACGAAGCGAATGTCGGTCTGCACCTGCGAGGGCAGCAGCGGATCATCGGACGGCAGTCGCGTGGCGGTCATGGCCGTGGTCGCCCGCCCCTGGACGAACACCATGCTTTGACGCGGCGCACTGGCGCACGCCGTCCAGACCATCAGGCTGGTGGCGCCGGGGGCCATGCCGGTGAGCAGGAAGGCCTGATTGCCGTTGACCCGCACGTCGGCGATTTTCGGATCGCCGACGGCCACTCGAGTGATCGCCACGGGCGTCTGCAATTCCTGTTGCAGTCCTTCACCGACTTCCAGCACGGCCGGCATCGAGCCCAACGCGGCGCAATTTCCGACGGCTGCAAGCGTCACCGTGAGCGGCAATCCACTCAACACAGCGACCCAAAGCAGGCTTTGGAAAATGGACAGGGAACGTCTGCGCATGTGGATGCGTCCTTGCTCGACTCAGGGGGTTTGTTGAGTAAGTTCATTGCCGCGAATGACTTCCACGCTCGACTTGCGTGGGGCGGCGACCACCCCAGCCGCAGTGACGGATTTGGGCGCGGCAGTCATGGCCAGTTGGCTGAACTGGATCAGCTCGCGATTGGCCGCGGCGAGGTTGTTCGATGAGTCGCTTGCCCCGGCCCAATAACGCGCCAGGCGTTTTTCATCGGCACTGCGCACCGCCAGGCGCAGCACGCCGGCTTGGGCTGCCAGCATCAGCCGGCTCAAGAGCTGTTCGGGGACGGCGAGCAAGACCGTGCGGGCGCTGGCGCGCATCTGGTTTTGCTTGAGTTTTTCGTCATTGCTCAGGGCCGGGTTCGAGGGTTGGCCGTCATTGGTCAATCCCAATTCCTCACCCACACCGAGCACCCGCAAGGCCGGCACCACCAACTGCGCCGACGGCTGCAGGTTGTTGCTGTCCATGCGCAGGAACAGCAGCACATCGACGTAATCCCCGGGTGCCAGTTGCCCGCCGACGCTGATTACGTCGTCCACGGCGACGGCGAGGGCGCGTTCATCCGGGCGAATCATGCGAGCGAGTGCACCGCCGGCTTCGAAACTGTCAGCGTTGAGCCAACTGCCGGCGGTGAGGGCGCGCCAAGGCGTGCGGCCAATCGCTTGATCCACGCGGGTCAGGCTGCCGACGGGGGCGGTACGGAGTTTTTCCAGGGCAACGTCGGCGGCGGTTATTTGTAGGAACGGTGCGACGTCATGCAGCAACACCACCACCGTTTGGCGGGTCGGGTCATCCACCGGTGCAGGCGCCAAGGCAGTTGGCGTACTCGAGACAACGACAGGTTGCGCGACAGGTTCGGGCGTCGGTTGACGGCTCAACGTGAGCCCCCAGTAACCGGCAATGATCGCGCCTGCCAGAAGCAATCCGGCCAGGCCCATGGTGACGCGACTGTTCATGACGGCTCTCCCTTTCCTGCTGCTCAAAGAACCCGTCAACCCCGACGAGACAACTTCGCAATCAGGCAGCTATGAACATCAAACTGTTTCGCTATTTGACCGTAGCGCAGGTATTGCAAAACGCCATTAGCGATTGGAAAAAATCCAGGAAAAGTAGGTGCCTACGGCGTAAATGTGCGGTTGTTTGGCGCCAATGAACCCGCTACTACTTTAGCGCTAATACTTTCTTACAGTTGTTGGGAGGGAGAATGCCGTCAATGCTGGTGCTGGCATTGGGGAATCATGTTGCAGCGGTGCAACACCCGCAGTCATCAGGAGAAATGCGATGGTCATCACACGGCTTGTGCAGAAGATCAAAACCGAAATTGCTTTTTACAAAGGCCTGGCTAAAGACACCGAAGGTGCGTCAGGTATTGAGTACGCGATTGTTGCGGCGATGGTGGCGGTGGTGATTGCCGGACTCAGTGCGGGAATGGGCACTACGATTACGAATATCTTTGGCAAAATCACCACTGCATTGGGTGGCACTCCATAACGTGCCAATGCCGAACACAAATTCTAACGTCAGCGCTCGTCCATCCTAGGTGTTGCCTATGAACGCTTCTGCTGTTCCGCGCCAACAACTTCTTCTGGTCGATGACGAGGAGGATGCGTTGCTTGAACTGGCAGAGTTGCTGGAGGGCGAGGGCTTCCATTGTTTCGCTGCGACTTCGGTCAAGCTCGCGCTGCATCATCTGACGCGCCACCCTGATATTGCGCTGGTCATCACCGATCTGCGGATGCCCGAGGAAAGTGGCATGTCGTTGATCAAGCGGCTGCGAGAGCATACGTCCCGCCAGCATTTGCCGGTGATCGTGACGTCGGGGCATGCGGACATGGAGGATGTCAGTGACATGTTGCGGTTGCAGGTGCTGGATCTGTTTCGCAAGCCGATTTATCACGTGCGGTTGCTGGAGACGTTGAACAATCTATTCCCGCAGCCGCGGTTGAATCTGGTTCGTTCGTGACATCCCTGTAGGAGCTGCCGCAGGCTGCGATCTTTTGATCTTAAAAAACAAAGTCAAAAGATCGCAGCCTCGTTTCACTCGACAGCTCCTACAGGTCCAACAACTCCAACAGGTAGCGGCGATCGGTTGCAGGAGCTTCAGGCCACCGGCCGCCAATGGCCGGCCATATGTTCCAGATCCCCCGCACCCACCAACTGAAAATCCCCGCTGGACCCCGCCGCACTGGCCAGCAACGTCACCTCACTGGGCAATCGCACCGGCTTCCTGAACTGCACGGCAATCTCGACATTCGCCGTCGGCAAGTGATCGGCCAGCGCCGCGAGCGTCCGTGCCTTGTTCCATAACCCATGCGCAATGGCCGTTGGAAAGCCGAACAATTTGGCGCTGGCGGCACTCAGGTGGATGGGGTTGTAGTCGCCGGATACCTTTGCGTATTGCCGGCCAATATCGGCCGGCGCTTTCCATCGAGTCACTTCGATCAGCGGCAGGCTCAATGCCAAAACCTCCTCGACAGGTTCCCCTTCCAGTTTGACGCCGCGACACAGCATCTGACTTTCGGCTTCCCATAATGGGCCCAACTGATCGTCCAGCGATGTCACCACATCGAACGTTGCGCCCTTGGCGTGGGGCTGCAGGTTCTGCACCTGCACGCTGACGCGCACCCGTCCAACCCCGCCCATCGGCCGCAAGACGCGGATGCGATTGCTCAGGTGAATCAGGCCCAGCAACGGAAACGGAAACGCTTGAGCGGTGAGCAATTGCATCTGCAGGGCAAAGGCGAGGATGTGCGGGTACGTCGGCGGCAGTAAACCATTGTCGGTAAAACCACACACCTTGCGGTACGCCGCCAGACGCTTCGGATCGACATCGACCCAGCACCGCAATCCCGAATCGGGGAGGGTGGTGCCGGTGATTTTGCGCCGTGTCGCGGCCCTGACATACAGCCCGGCCAGGCTCGGTTCGCGGTTGAGAGTGTGCCAGTCGGTGATCATGCCTAAGCCCCCAGAACGCTTTGTCCACAGACGCGCAGCGCTTGCCCGGTAAAGGCGCCGGTGCCCGGTTGCGCCAGCCAGGCGACTGCTTCGGCGACGTCTTGCGGCAGACCGCCCTGGCCCAGTGAACTCATGCGCCGACCGGCTTCGCGCAAGGCGAATGGAATGTGCGCCGTCATCTGCGTTTCGATGAAACCCGGCGCGACCGCGTTGATGCTGATGCCGCGCTCATTCAGCAGCGGCGCCCACGCCTGGGCCAGGCCGATCAACCCGGCTTTGCTCGCCGCGTAGTTGGTTTGCCCACGATTGCCGGCGATGCCACTGATGGACGCCAGCAGAATCACCCGGCCGTTGTCACGCAACGTGCCGTTGTCGAGCAACGCCTTGGTCAGCACTTGGGGCGCATTGAGGTTGACCGCGAGCACCGCGTCCCAGAATTCCGGGGTCATGTTGGCCAGGGTTTTATCGCGCGTGATGCCGGCGTTATGCACCACGATGTCGATGCCGTCGGGCAGTTGTTCGACCAATTGTGCGGCGGCGTCTTCGGCGCAAATGTCCAGGGTGATGCTGCGTCCACCGAGGCGCGCAGCGAGCGCTTCGAGATCGGTCTTGGCCTGGGGCACGTCGAGCAGGATCACGTCGGCGCCGTCACGGGCCAGGGTTTCGGCGATGGAGGCGCCGATGCCGCGAGCGGCGCCGGTGACCAGCGCTTTGCGGCCGGACAGCGGGCGCGTCCAGTCCGTCACCTGCGTGTCGCAGGCATTCAGGCGAATCACTTGCCCGGACACGAAGGCACTTTTTGGCGAGAGGAAAAACCTCAGCGGGCCTTCCAGTTGATCCTCGGCACCTGCGCCGACATGGATCAACTGCAACGTGCCGCCGCTGCGCAATTCCTTGGCCAGTGAACGGCTGAAACCTTCAATGGCGCGCTGGGCGCTGGCGGCAAACGGATCGCTGAGCGTGTCCGGCGCCCGTCCGAGAATCACCAGGTGCGCGCTGTGATCGAGGTTTTTCATCAGGGGCTGGAAGAACTCGCGCAACTGTTTGAGTTGATCGGTTTGCACCAGGTCACTGGCATCGAACACCACCGCTTTGAGTTTTGGGCCATGCCCGGGAATCCATGCGGTGGCCAGTGACGGTTCGGCGCCGTAGCTATAGATCGCGTCGGTCAGGCGATTGGCGAAAGCGCTGACTTTCTCCGCCAGCGCACCGCCGCCCAACAGCAGCGCCCCTTCGACCGGACGCAGCCGGCCTGCTTGCCAGCGCTCCAGCCGTACCGGCGACGGCAGACCCAGGGCCCCGACCAAACGATGGCCGATGGATGAATTGGCGAAGTCGATATAGCGGTCAGACATGGAACGCGCTCCAGCAGCTGGGGTTCAAAGTGTGGACCACGAATGGCGATCAGTCGTTCGATCCGCGAGATAAGGCCTACGCTTGAACATTGTAGGAGCTGCCGCAGGCTGCGATCTTTTGATCTTGATCCCGAAAAACAAGATCAAAAGATCGCAGCCTGCGGCAGCTCCTACAGGGCGGTTTTCAAATCGGTATTTCATCAGGAGCTTTTCATGACTCAGCTGCGCCGCGTCGCGATTATCGGCGGTAACCGGATCCCCTTCGCTCGCTCCAATGGGCCCTACGCCACCGCCAGCAACCAGGCGATGCTCACCGCCGCGCTCGAAGGCTTGATCGAGCGTTTCAACCTGCACGGTTTGCGTATGGGTGAGGTGGCGGCCGGCGCGGTGCTCAAGCATTCCCGGGACTTCAACCTGACCCGCGAATGCGTGCTCGGTTCGCGGCTGTCGCCGACCACCCCGGCCTACGACATTCAGCAAGCCTGTGGTACCGGTCTGGAAGCGGCGTTGCTGGTGGCGAATAAAATCGCTCTCGGCCAGATCGAATGCGGCATTGCGGGCGGCGTCGACACCACCTCTGACGCGCCAATCGGCATCAACGAAGGCTTGCGGCGCATCCTCCTGCAAGCCAATCGCGCCAAGACCACCGCCGACAAACTGAAAACGTTTTTGCAGCTACGGCCGGGTCACCTCATCCCGGAATTTCCACGCAACGGTGAGCCGCGAACGGGGCTATCGATGGGCGAACATTGCGAGTTGATGGCGCAGACCTGGAACATCCCGCGCGCCGAGCAGGATCAGTTGGCGTTGGAAAGTCATCAGAAATTGGCCGCTTCCTACACCGAAGGCTGGCACAACGATCTGATGACGCCGTTTCTCGGCCTGACCCGCGACAACAACCTGCGCCCGGACCTGACCCTGGAAAAGCTCGCCGCACTCAAACCCGCGTTCGAAAAAAGCGCCAAGGGCACGCTGACGGCGGGCAACTCCACACCGCTCACCGACGGCGCGTCGTTGGTGTTGCTGGGCAGCGAGGAATGGGCGAAGGCGCGTGGCTTGCCGATCCTCGCCTACTTGCGCGACGGTGAAGCGGCGGCGGTTGATTTCGTCAACGGTGCCGAAGGCTTGTTGATGGCGCCGGTGTACGCGGTGCCACGTCTGCTGGCGCGCAACGGCCTGACCTTGCAGGACTTCGATTACTACGAAATCCACGAAGCATTCGCCGCGCAGGTGCTGTGCACATTGAAGGCCTGGGAAGATCCGCAGTACTGCAAAACCCGCCTCGAACTCGACGCACCGCTGGGTTCCATCGACCGCAGCCGGCTCAATGTCAAAGGCAGCTCGCTGGCGGCGGGGCATCCTTTCGCCGCCACCGGCGGGCGCATCGTCGCCAACTTGGCCAAGTTGCTCGACGCTGCGGGCAAAGGTCGGGGTCTGATCTCGATCTGCGCCGCTGGCGGACAGGGCGTCACCGCAATCATCGAACGCTGAGCTCGCGATCCCCTGTAGGAGCTGCCGCAGGCTGCGATCTTTTGATCTTAAAAATCAAGATCAAAAGATCGCAGCCTGCGGCAGCTCCTACAGGGGGATTTGCGATGTTGAATAGATGAGTGACTTGGCCTAACGTCGCCTCATCAGCCAGCTTGCGACATAAGGCCAGTCAATGCCGACTAACGGACAACTTTCCCTCGAACGGATGATTCCGGCCCTGACCGTGCTGCCGCGCCCCTTGTACGCGCGGGCGGAAAGTCTTAATGCCGGGTCGTGGACACCGCCGCATCGTCACGATTGGGTGCAGTTTTCCTACGCCATCAGTGGTGTTCTCGGCGTGCACACCGCCGAGGGCAGTTTCTTTGCGCCGCCGCAGTGGGGTATCTGGATACCGGCGGATCTTGAACACCAGGTCGTGACCTCGATGCGCGCCGAGATGCGCAGCCTCTATGTGCGTCGCGAAGAGTGTGAGTGGGCGGACGGGCGCTGCCGGGTGCTGGAAGTCACGCCGCTGGCACGGGAGTTGATCAAGAGCTTTTGTTTGCTGCCGGTGGAATATCCACAGGGTGACAGCCCGCAGGCGCGGCTGGTGAGTGTGCTGCTGGACCAGTTGGCGAATCTGCCGGAGGTCGGTTTTTCTCTACCGTTGCCTCGCCATCAGCGACTGCTGGGCTTGTGCAACGAGCTGATCGAAAGCCCCGAGCGCAGCGTGACGTTGCAGGAGTGGGCCGAACGGTTGGGCATGTCGGAGAAAACCCTGATGCGCCTGTTCCAGCGTGAGACCGGATTGAGCTTTCGGGGGTGGCGCCAGCGCATGCGGTTGTTGTCGTCGCTGAGTTGGCTGGAGGAGGGCGACAGCGTGACGAATGCGGCGCTGTCTTGCGGGTATGACTCGACGTCGGCGTTTATTGCGGCGTTCAAGGGGTTGTTCGGGTTTACCCCGGGGGAATTATTTCGGCAGTAAAAGATCGCAGCCTGCGGCAGCTCCTACAGGAGTACGCCGATCCCCTGTAGGAGCAGCCGAAGGCTGCGATCTTTTGATCTATCTGTTGACCTTAAGTCCTGAACCGCCGAACCAACCCATCCAGCTCATTCGAAAGCCCCGCCAGACTCTGCGAATCCAGCCGCGCCGAATTCGCCAGTTCCGCCACCAACTGCGCATCGCCGTGAATCTGGCTGATGTGCCGATTAATGTCTTCTGCCACCTGATGCTGCTGTTCCGCTGCCGTGGCGATCTGGGTATTCATGTCACGAATGACGTCCACCGACTCACGAATCAGCCCGAAGCTGCTGCGCGCTTCACCGATCCGTGTCACCGACTGCTGCGACACTTCCAGGCTCGCATGCATCTGTTGGGTCACCTGGCTGGTGCGCTTGGCGAGGTTGCCGAGCAGACCGTCGATTTCCGCCGTGGAATCGGCCGTGCGCTTGGCCAGTGCCCGTACTTCGTCGGCCACGACCGCAAACCCGCGACCCTGCTCACCGGCCCGCGCTGCTTCAATAGCGGCGTTCAGCGCCAGCAGGTTGGTTTGCTCGGCAATCGAACGAATAGTCCCGAGGATCGACTGGATGTCGTTGCTGTCGCGCTCAAGCTGTTGCATCGACTGCGCCGACTGTTCGATTTCCTGGCTCAGGCGATCGACGCTCGTCACGGCCGCATCAATCTGCTGCTGACCTTCGCGGGCCTGGCGCTGGCCACTGTCAGCGGATTCCGCCGCCTGGCTGCAAGAACGTGCGACTTCGTTGGCGGTGGCGACCATTTCGTGGAACGCCGTGGACACCATGTCCACCGCTTCACGCTGGCGCCCGGCCGCTTCGGCCATGTCGCTGGAGACCTGGGTCGAGCTCTTCGAGGTATCGAGAATCTTGGTGGCCGCGCCACCAATGCTCTGGATCAGGTTACGGATCGCCGCCAGGAACTGGTTGAACCAGTTGGCCAGTTGCGCAGTTTCGTCGCTGCCACGGACTTGCAGGTTCTTGGTCAGGTCGCCTTCACCTTGGGCGATGCCTTCCAGGCCATCGGCCACACTGCGGATCGGCCGCACGATGACGCTGGCGAAACTGGCACCCACGACGGCGAAGATCACTGCCAGTACGGCGGCAATGATTGCGATCAACCAGGTCAGTTGGGTCGCGGTGCTCATCACATCGCTCTGCTTGATCAGGCCGATGAAGGTCCAGCCCAGTTGCTCGGACGGCCAGACGTTGGCCATGTAGCGCTCGCCATTGAGTTCGACTTCGACCAGGCCTTTGCCGGCCTTGGCCAGTTGCGCATAACCCTCGCCGAGGCTGCTCAGGGCCTTGAAGTTGTGTTCCGGTTGCTTCGGATCGACCAGTACGGTGCCGGAGTTCTCCAGCAGCATCAGGTAGCCGGTTTCGCCGAGCTTGATCTGTTTGACCAGTTCGGTGAGCTGTTTGAGCGACACGTCGATGCTGACTACGCCGCCGTTGGTGCCCAGCTTGTTGTCGATGGTGCGTACGGTGCTGACGTAGGACGTATCATTTTCGGCCCAGTAGTAGGCCTCGGTACGGAACGGCTTGCCCGGTTTGGCCTGGGCCGCCTTGAACCACGGGCGCTGGCGCGGGTCGTAATTGGCCAGCTTGGCATCGTCCGGCCACGACACGTAACCACCGGCGGCGGTGCCGAGGATGGCGTAGGCGTAGGACGGATGGGCATTGCCCAGGTCCTGCAGGAAACCGAAGACTTTTTTGTCCATCTCGCCCTGAGGAATGCTGGCGGCGTTGGCGTTCATGTAGGTCTTGAGGCTGTCGTCGGAATTCGTGATCAGCGGTTGCTTGGCCAGGTATTCGACGTTCTGGCTGATGCCGTCGAAGAACAGTTGCATGGCATTGCTGACCTGACGGATTTCGCGACCGCTGTTGTCGACGAATTCGTCCTTGGCATCGCTGCGCAAGTTCAGCACAACGAGTGTGGCGACCAGCACCACGGGCAAGCAGGCGATGATTGCAAACGCCCAGGTCAACTTTTGTTTGATGTTCATCCGCGCTCCAGATTTTCTTGTAGGCCCACGCAGTGCAGATGACTCGCGGATTTTTGGCAGCCGAAAACGTTAGGGTTCAACTCGGGTCCGTGAGTGCGCAGTCGTTTTTTCTGTAGGAACGGTTGTCGGACAATTCACTTTGTCACTGATGACTTCGGCTGACGGAGGCGGAAATTTAGGGATATCGAGAAAAATCCTACGAAAGGGGGGGGTAATGCCGGTCTTTGTAGGAGTGAGCTTGCTCGCGATGGACTGAAGAGCGCCGTGTTTTACCAGTAAATTCGCGTTATCGTTAACAACCATCGCGAGCAAGCTCGCTCCTATATACGTGGGTAAAACAGGCACATTGTGTGCATTTTGAGATTCACAGTAATGTTCATAGGTCGGCAACCCCTCCCCCGAACGAGTGGATTGCCGTATAACGAATGACTTTCGCGTGTTTGGTAATAAAGGACCCACAATAAAAGCTGATGAAGACTCCAAAACGCATTGAACCCCTGATCGAGGACGGTCTGGTCGACGAGGTGCTGCGCCCACTCATGAGTGGTAAAGAAGCAGCTGTTTATGTGGTGCGCTGCGGCAACGAGTTACGTTGCGCGAAGGTCTACAAGGAGGCGAATAAACGCAGTTTCCGTCAGGCGGCCGAGTACCAGGAAGGCCGTAAGGTGCGCAACAGCCGTCAGGCTCGGGCGATGGCCAAGGGCTCCAAGTTCGGCAAGAAAGAAACCGAAGATGCCTGGCAGAACGCCGAAGTGGCGGCGTTGTTCCGTCTGGCCGGCGCTGGTGTGCGGGTGCCCAAGCCGTATGACTTCCTCGAAGGCGTGCTGCTGATGGAGCTGGTGGCCGACGAATACGGCGATGCCGCCCCACGTCTGAACGACGTCGTGCTGGAGCCGGATCAGGCCCGCGAATATCACGCGTTCCTGATTTCGCAGATCGTGCTGATGTTGTGTACCGGTCTGGTGCACGGTGACTTGTCCGAGTTCAACGTACTGTTGACCCCGACTGGCCCGGTCATCATCGACTTGCCGCAAGCGGTAGACGCGGCCGGCAACAACCACGCGTTCAGCATGCTGGAGCGGGACGTGGGCAACATGGCGTCCTACTTCGGGCGTTTTGCACCGGAGTTGAAAAAGACCAAGTACGCCAAGGAAATGTGGGCGCTGTACGAAGCCGGCACCTTGCACCCGGCCAGCGTCTTGACCGGCGAGTTCGACGAGCCGGAAGAGTTGGCCGACGTTGGCGGGATCATGCGCGAGATCGAGGCCGCACGCCTCGATGAAGAGCGCAAGCAAGCGGTTCGGGCGGCGGATGACGCGCCACCGGGCAAAACCGAAGAGCCGCCTCCGCCCTGGATGCAGTGATCGGTTAAAAAAACCCGGCTTCGGCCGGGTTTTTTGTAGAGGCTTGATCCGAATCTCCAAACACTGACCATCCAATGTGTGGGCTTGCTCGCGAAGGCGGTGTGTCAGTCAATTTGGATGCTGAATGTGCTCGCATCCCCCTGTAGGAGCTGCCGAAGGCTGCGATCTTTTGATTTTTGCTTTTAAAAGGATCAAAAGATCGCAGCCTGCGGCAGCTCCTACAGGGGAGGGCTGGTGCAGCAACCCGACTCAAGGTTTTTGAGGATCGGGCAATCCGGCCGGTGGTCGCCCTGGCAATGTTCAACCAGGTCTTGCAGAGTGTCGCGCAACTGGCCGAGTTCGCGGATTTTCTGATTCAGTTCGTCGATATGCTGACGCGCCAAAGCCTTCACATCGGCGCTGGCGCGCTGGCGGTCTTGCCAGAGGGTCAGCAATTTGCCGACCTCCTCCAGAGAAAACCCCAGGTCACGGGAGCGCTTGATAAAGGCCAGCGTGTGCAAATCATCGTCGCCGTATACCCGGTAACCGCTGTCGGTGCGATGGGCGGCCTTGAGCAGGCCGATGGACTCGTAATAACGGATCATCTTCGCGCTAAGGCCGCTGTGGCGGGCCGCTTGGCCGATGTTCATCGGTTGTCCTCCAGATCCTTGGGTTTCCAGGTTTTCAACAGTAACGCATTGCTGACCACGCTGACGCTCGACAATGCCATCGCCGCGCCTGCCAGCACCGGGTTGAGAAAACCGAAGGCTGCCAGCGGAATGCCTATCAGGTTATAGACGAAGGCCCAGAACAGGTTTTGACGAATCTTTGCGTAAGTCTTGCGGCTGATGTCCAGCGCTGCCGGCACCAGTCGTGGATCGCCGCGCATCAGGGTAATACCTGCTGCGTGCATGGCGACATCGGTGCCGCCGCCCATGGCGATACCGATATCGGCAGCAGCCAGGGCCGGGGCATCGTTGATGCCATCGCCGACCATCGCCACCACACCGGTTTTTTTCAGTTCGGCGACCGTGGCGGCTTTGTCGGCCGGCAGCACTTCGGCATGGACATCGTTGATGCCAAGTGCCTCGGCGACCACTTTGGCGCTGCCGCGATTGTCGCCGGTCAGCAGGTGGCTGCTGATGTGCCGTGCGCGGAGTTGTTGCACCGCTTGCAGCGCACCGGGTTTGAGGGTGTCACCGAAGGCGAACAGGCCCAATACTTTCCGTTCGGGGCTTTGCTCGATCAGCCAGGACAGCGTCCGGCCTTCGGTTTCCCAGGCGGTGGCGGAGCCCGCCAATGGGCCGGCGTTCAAACCGCTCTCTTCCAGTAGACGACGATTACCCAACGCCAGGCGCCGACCGTCGAGCGTGCCGGCAATGCCACGACCGGCCAGCGATTGACTGTCGCTGACATCCGCCACGATCAAATCACCTTCGGCGCACGCATCCAGCACCGCCCTGGCCAACGGATGTTCACTGCCGCGTTGCAGGGCACCCGCCAATTGCAGCAGGGCGGCTTCATCACCGTCGATGGCACTCAAGTGCGCAATCCGCGGTGCACCCGAGGTCAGCGTGCCGGTCTTGTCGAACACCACGGCGCTGACTTCATGGGCACGCTCTAGCGCTTCTGCGTCCTTGATCAGAATCCCGTAGCGCGCCGCCACACCAGTGCCGGCCATGATCGCCGTTGGCGTGGCCAACCCGAGGGCGCAAGGGCAGGCGATCACCAGCACCGCGACGGCATTGATCAGCGCAGTTTCCATCGGCGCGCCGTACAGCCACCAGCCGATCAAAGTGGCCAGGGCCAGCAGCAAGACCACGGGCACGAAGACCTGGCTGACTTTATCCACCAGTTTCTGGATCGGTGCCTTCGCGGCTTGAGCGTCCTCGACCAGACGGATGATGCGCGCCAGCACGGTTTCCGCGCCGAGCGCCTGGGTACGAACCAGCAACCGGCCTTCGCCATTGATCGCCCCGCCGGTCACCTTGTCGCCGGGTTGCTTGGGGACGGGCAGGCTTTCGCCACTGATCAGCGCTTCGTCGGCGTGGCTTTGGCCTTCGACCACTTCGCCGTCCACCGGGAAACGTTCGCCGGGTTTGACCATCACCAGATCATTGAGGCGCAACGCGCTGATGGCGACGTCTTGCTCACGGCCGTCAATCACCTGAATCGCCCGTTCCGGGCGCAAGGCTTCGAGGGCACGAATGGCGCTGGCGGTCTGGCGCTTGGCACGGCTTTCCAGGTATTTGCCCAGCAATACCAGGGCGATCACCACTGCCGAGGCTTCGAAATACAGGTGCGGCATGCGCCCGGCGGCGGTAGCCCATTCGTAAAGGCTCAGGCCGTAACCGGCGCTGGTGCCCAACGCGACCAGCAAATCCATGTTGCCGGCACCGGCACGAACGGCTTTCCAGGCGGCCACATAAAAACGCGCGCCGAAGACGAATTGCACCGGCGTCGCCAGCGCGAATTGCGCCCAGACCGGGAGCATCCAGTGTACGCCGAGCGGTTGCAGGAGCATCGGCAACACCAGCGGCAAGGCGAGGATGATCGCCATGATCAAGGCCCAGCGCTCGCGGTGCAGGCGTTGTTGCTGATGATCGGTTGGTGGGTGTTCTGGTTCCCAGACGCTGGCGCTGTAACCCGCCTTGGCCACGGCGGCGATCAGTGTCGGCGGCTCGATCTGCCCAAGCAGTTCGAGGTGGGCGCGTTCGTTGGCCAGGTTGACGCTGACGCTTTTGACGCCCGGCACCTTGGCCAGCGCCCGTTCGACGCGACCGATGCAGGAGGCGCAGGTCATGCCGTCGATGCTCAATTCCAGGCTTCGCTGCGGCACGCTGTAACCGGCCTGCTGCACCGCGTCCATCAAGGCCGGCAGGCTGTCGCTGGGTGCTTGAACACGCGCCTGTTCGGTGGCGAGGTTGACGCTGACTGCGCTGGCGCCAATGACTTTGCTCAAGGCTCGCTCGACACGCCCGGCGCAACTGGCACAGGTCATGCCGGCAATCGGCAGATCGAAGGTGGTGGATTCGGACATGGGTCGCGCTCCTTGTAGAAGATGTCTACAGGATCAACCTTGCCATGCTGGCAAGGTCAAGCGCCATTATTCAGATCAAAAGATCGCAGCCTTCGGCAGCTCCTACATGGATTGATGTACACCCTGTAGGAGCTGCCGAAGGCTGCGATCTTTTGATCTTTGTACCGTCGACTCAATAATCCAGGGCAGCCGCTTTCAGGTACATCCCTTCCTGCGTCATCGCAATCCGGAACTTCAATACATCCCCGGCCCTGAGCGTGATGATCTGCGATCCCGGCGCCAACATGCCCGGATTGCACCCCGGCGCTTGCCCCGGCAGCAATTTAAGACGCAGCGATACATTGCCCGGTGGCAGGTTGAACGAGGTGCTTTGTTCCTGGAACAGACGCGCCGACAGCTGATCCTGGATGTACACACCGATCTCGCAGCTGGTCGACACTTCCAGGCGCTCGCGGGAAATGATCAGAACGCCATAGTCCTCCCCGGCGGCATTGACCGAAGGGATGGCGGCGAAAAGGCTGAGGAAGCCAAACAGGCTGAGAGCTGACCAGCGCATGGCTGAATCTCCTGGTGTCGAGTCATTGATGCACGCAGCTTGGCCGAGCGCGGCGACGAATGCCAGCCCGGCAGCTCACTTCAGAACTTGACCTTGCCATGGTGGCAAGCCCGAGAGTGCTCGCAACCCTACTGAAGGAGTCATTCCATGCAAGTGTTCAACGTTCAAGGCATGTCTTGCGGTCACTGCGTCAAGGCCATCACTCAAGCGGTCCAGGCCAAGGATCCGACTGCGAGCGTGCGGGTCGATCTGGCGGCAAAAGAAGTCGGCGTCGAAAGCGCGTTGACCGTCGATCAAGTGATCGCGGCAATCAGCGAGGAAGGCTACGAGGCGAAAGTCGCCTGAGGCCAACCACAGGTCCTGTGGGAGCGGGCTTGCTCGCGAAGGCGCAGTGTCAGTCGACATTAATGCTGAATGACACACCGCCTTCGCGAGCAAGCCCGCTCCCACACTGTTTTTTGCATTCATCCACTGGTTTTTAATAGTTAGCGAGCTATCAGAATGTTCAAGGGGTTCATGCGAGGCTAGACTGTGGGGCCGCTGACCTTAGTCACACTGGATGCCTGATGAACTTCCGTACCATTTTGATTCTCGGCGCGCTGAGCGCGTTTGGTCCGCTGGCGATCGATTTCTATCTGCCGGCCTTCCCGGCCATGGCGCTGGCGTTTGGCACCGATGAACAGCACGTTCAGCTGACGCTGGCAGCGTATTTCCTGGGTTTGTCCATGGGTCAACTGGCCTACGGCCCGGTGGCGGATCGTTTTGGGCGACGCATTCCGTTGCTGACCGGCGTCGGCTTGTTCACCGCTGCTTCCCTGGCGTGCGCCTATTCGCCGAACCTTGAATGGTTGCTCGGCGCGCGTTTCGTACAGGCGCTGGGCGGTTGTGCGGGGATGGTGGTTTCCCGGGCGATCGTCAGTGACAAATGCGATGCGGTGGGCTCGGCGAAAGTCTTTTCACAGCTGATGCTGGTCATGGGGCTGGCGCCGATTCTCGCGCCGATGCTCGGTGGGTTGCTGGTAAACACCACGGGTTGGCAGTCGATCTTCCTGGTGCTGACCGGTTTCAGTGCGTTGGCGGGGTTGGCCGTGGCCCTCGGATTGCCGGAAAGCATGCCGGCTCATTTGCCACGTCAGCCATTATCGGGCGCGCTGCGCCAGTATGGCCGCCTGTTGTCGGACCCGGTGTACCTCGGCCACGCCCTGACCGGTGGCATCGCCATCGCCGGGATGTTTGCCTATATCGCCGGTTCACCGTACGTCTTCATCAAACTGTATGGCGTACCTGCCGAACACTTCGGTTGGCTGTTCGGCGCCAATGCCGCGGGTTTCATCCTTGTGGCGCAGGTCAACGCGCGACTGCTCGCCAAGCGGGGCCCGGCGTTTTTGCTGGCGCGCGCGGTGTGGGTCTACCTGGGGGCCGGCCTTACGCTGATGGCGGTCAGTGCGCTGCACACCGAGCAGTTATGGCCGCTACTGATTCCACTGTTTATCTGCATTTCCAGCCTCGGTTGCATTCTGCCCAACGCTTCGGCCTGCGCCATGAACGGGCAGGGTGCCCGCGCGGGCAGTGCGTCGGCGATGCTCGGTTGCCTGCAATTCAGCGTCGCCGCCGGGGCGGCCGCGCTGGTCGGTGTCTTGTACGACGGCACGGCCCTGCCGATGGCCATGGTCATCAGCCTGTGCGCAATTCTGGTGGTGAGCGTGGCGATGCTCACCCGGCGTCTGCAAAATGCCCGGGCGCTGGTACAAGCCCAGGTGTGAGGACGGACTCAGCCAGCAGCGCGCTGTTGGCGGTCGGGAATTTGATGAGGGGCGTAAAGTCGCGCTTCAAGCGTACGGGTGAAAGCGCGCGCTTCGGCTTCGCTGCGGAATGTCACCGCATGCTGGTCCAGACGAACCTGCCACTGGGATGTTGCCATTTCTTTTATCAGGATCTTCATTGCTGACCTCCTTTTGTAAAAGATTGCATCGCAGAGGCCTCGATTGTAGACCCGAATACGATCGCAATTATGACAACGATCAACCTTCGGACTGACGGCAAAAAATCGCAACCTTTGTAGGAGCTGCCGAAGGCTGCGATCTTTTGATCCTGCTTGTAGCTATCTGCACATGACAAAAATCAAGATCAAAAGATCGCAGCCTTCGGCAGCTCCTACAGGGACATGCGATCTCTTGAGGTTAAAACCCTTCCAACACAATCTTGCCCTTGGACTTGCCGCTCTCCAGCAATTCATGCGCACGACGCAAGTTCGCCGCATTGATCGTCCCAAAGTGCTCGCCGACCGTGGTTTTCAATGTCCCGGCGTCGATCAGCTCGGCGACACGATTCAGCAGTGTGTGCTGCTCGATCATGTCCGCGGTTTCAAACAGCGAACGGGTGTACATGAACTCCCAGTGCAGCGATAGGCTCTTGCGCTTGAGCTTGGTCACATCCAGCGCTTTCGGATCATCGATCAGCGCCAGTTTGCCTTGCGGCGCCAATGCCTCGACCAAGTGATCCAGGTGATGGTCGGTCTGGGTCAGGCTGGCGACATGGGTCACCTGCTCAACGCCAGCACGCTTGAGCTCTTCGCTCAGCGGCTGGCTGTGGTCGATCACCAGGTCGGCCCCCAGTTCACGCACCCAGCTCTGGGTTTGCGGGCGGGAAGCGGTGCCGATGACTTTCAGCCCGGTGAGCTGGCTGGCCAG
Organism: Pseudomonas sp. LBUM1644; assembly: GCF_059716195.1. NCBI lineage: Bacteria > Pseudomonadati > Pseudomonadota > Gammaproteobacteria > Pseudomonadales > Pseudomonadaceae > Pseudomonas > Pseudomonas sp. LBUM1644. The sequence goes on from NZ_CP166812.1 coordinate 718,880, forward strand.
TTGCGTGAGGATCGAACCGACGCCACCGGCCGCACCGACGATCAGCAGGCTCTGGCCTTCATCGGTTTGGCTTTCACGCACTTGCAGGCGTTCGAACAGCAATTCCCATGCGGTGATGGCGGTCAGCGGCAGGGCAGCGGCCTCGGCGAAACCGAGGGTTTTCGGCATATGGCCGACGATCCGCTCGTCCACCACATGCAACTCGCTGTTGCCGCCCGTGCGGGCGATGGAACCTGCGTAAAAGACCTTGTCGCCGGCCTTGAACAGCGTCACTTCGTTGCCGACAGCCTTGACCACACCGGCCACGTCCCAGCCCAGTACTTTCGCTACGCCGCCTTCAGGCTGGACGTTCTGGCGGACCTTGGTGTCCACCGGGTTGACCGAGATGGCTTTGACTTCCACCAGCAGGTCACGCGGGCCGGCCACCGGCGCTGGCAATTCGATGTCTTGCAGGGATTTTTCGTCGCTGATCGGCAGGGAGGCGTAGTAGGCAATGGCTTTCATGTAGGGTTCCTGAACGGTAATAGAAGAACGGATCACGCCACGGAGCGCAGGCGCTTGAGCTCGAAGTGCTCGAGAAAGTCGCCGGCCTTGGCTCGAAAGTTCTGGATGTGCGCGCTGGCGTCGTGAGCTTGCAAGGCTTCGTCACTGTTCCACTGTTCGATCATGTAGAAGGCCAGCGGATTGGCGAGGTCCTGGTGCAGATCGTATTGCCCGCAACCGGCCTCGGCCCGCGTCGGTTGCAACAGAGCACGCAGGTGCTGTTCGAGGGCGTCTTGTTGGCCAGTCTTGGCAATGAGGGTGGCGATAGCAGTAAAAGGCTGGGACATGGTCGACTCCGCAAGCGAGATGATTTTGATGGGGCAGATGATTGGCTATTTCTCTGCAAGATAAAACCCGCTAAAAGAGCAGTCTCTTTCAATAAATTTTTGATAATGGGGCTGGACATGCTGCGTTTCGATGACTTGCAGTTGTTCGTCCGGGCAGCGGACCTGGGCAGCCTGTCGGCAGCCGCGCGGGTCATGGACATGTCGGCGGCGGTGGCCAGTGCGGCATTGAAGCGCATCGAGCAGCAACTCGGCGCGCGTTTGCTCGCCCGTTCCACCCGCAGCCTGCGCCTGACCGCCGAGGGTGAGGGATTTCTCGAATATGCCCGGGCGGCCTTGAGCAATCTCGATGAGGGCCGCCGTTTGCTGGCAAGCGGCCAGGATCAGGTCAGCGGGATTTTGCAGTTGTCGGCACCCTCGGACTTTGGTCGTAATCTGTTGCTGCCGTGGCTGGACGAATTTCAGCGGGAGCACCCGAAACTCACGGTGCGGTTGCTGCTGGGGGACCGCATTGCCGACCTGTTCCGTCAACCGGTGGACATTGCCCTGCGCTATGGCGAGCCGGAAGACTCAAGCCTGGTGGCGCTGCCCATCGCCCCGCAAAACCGCCGCGTGCTGTGTGCCGCGCCGAGTTATCTGGCCCGACACGGCGAGCCGCGACAACTGGAGCAACTGGCGCAGCACAACTGCCTACTGTTCATGCTCGGCAGCCGAGTCCACGATCACTGGAGTTTTCATGACGGCAAGCGCGAGGTCGGCCTGACGGTCAGCGGTGATCGCTTCAGCGACGATGCCGATGTGGTGCGCCTGTGGGCGGTGGCGGGCGCCGGAATCGCCTACAAGTCCTGGCTCGACGTGGCTGCCGATGTGCTGGCGGGCCGATTGAAAGTCCTGATGCCGGAGTTGCTCTGTGAGCGCGCTCCGCTGAATCTGCTGTGCGCCCATCGCGCACAATTGAGTAAGCCGGTGAACCTTTTGCGGGAAATGCTTGCCAGCCGATGCGCCCAAATAAGCAGTCAATTTCCCACTTTATCCAGCATCGATCATTAGTCGCAGGCAAATAGAGAAATTTCCCTCAGGAACTATCACCAGCAATGGATTTCCGAGGGCAGGAACCGGCGATTAACCCGCCTATACTAGCGCTCGCTTCATGGACGCACCGTCGATGGGAGTGGAAGGCTTTGCCCGGGTTATGGCGGTTTCCCCGTCTTGGCCGACGACACATTACTGGTCAAGATACCTGTGAGCAGTAGACGAAACGATTCAACAGGGAGTGAATACATGGAACATGCACCTTGCATCAGCCAGATCGCCACGCTGCTGGCTGACCCAAAGCGCAGCGCAATGATGTGGGCCTTGATGGACGGCTCGGCACGGGAAACCGATGAGCTGGCCTTATTGGCCCGGTTGTCACCGTCTTCGGCCAGCGCACACCTGGCGCGTTTGCTCGCCGGAGGTCTGCTGAAAGTGGAACCCCGTGGACGCAAGCGATTCTTCCGGCTTTCCGCCCCCGAAGTCGGTGCCGCGATAGAGGCATTGGCCAGCGCCACCCTGGCCAGCACGCCGCGGGACGTGCCGGACATTTTCAAAGGCAGGGTCCCCCCTTCCAAACCGCAGACGGCGCCCTCGTCGTTGTTGCGCGCCAGGCTGTGCGACGATCATTTGGGGGGCACGGTGGCCGCGGATCTTTACCAGCGTCTGCTGGATGCGGGCTGGATCGAGCAGTTTGATCAACGGGTCATGATCACGCACAAGGGCTCCACGCAATTGGCCACACGTGGCGTATTCATCCAGGCGCTGGCTCATCGCAACGGCAGCGTCGCTTGCGCTTGTCCCGACTGGAGCGAAAGACGCCCGCACATGGGTGGCGCATTGGGGGCGGCGTTGTTGCAGCTGTTCATGCAGTCGGGCTGGCTGAGCCTGCCCAACGATTCGCGGGCCTTGCACATCACCGCGGCAGGGCAACGTGAAGTCCATCGTTTTGCCAAGGAAACCGAGCTGGAGATGGCGCTCTAAGTCCTTTGACTGAAGCAACACCAATCCAAATGAGGGAGCGAGCCTGCTCGCGAAGAGGGCGTGTCAGTCAACAATCATGTATCTGACACACCGCTTTCGCGAGCAGGCTCGCTCCCACATGGGTTTTGCGGTGTTGCTTACTGCTTGACCAACCGCGCATCCAGGCTGTTCTGTGCCAAACGCCTGGCCTGATCCTGGGTCATGCCCAGATCCGTGTACAACGCATGGAAGTTCTCGGTCACATACCCGCCGAAATACGCCGGGTCATCGGAGTTCACGGTCACTTTCACGCCGCGCTCGAGCATGTCGAGAATGTTGTGTTGGGACATATGATCGAACACGCAGAGCTTGGTGTTCGACAACGGGCACACGGTCAGCGGGATTTGTTCGTCGATGATCCGCTGCATCAGACGCTCGTCTTCGATGGCACGCACGCCATGGTCGATGCGCTGGATTTTCAGCAGGTCGAGGGCTTCCCAGATGTACTCGGGCGGACCTTCTTCACCGGCATGGGCCACGGTCAGGAAGCCTTCGTGGCGGGCACGATCAAATATGCGCTGGAACTTGCTCGGCGGATGACCCATCTCCGAACTGTCGAGGCCGACGGCGACAAACGCCTCACGGAACGGCAGCGCCTGGTCGAGGGTTTTCTCGGCCTCTTCTTCACTCAAGTGGCGCAGGAAACTCAGGATCAAACCGCTGGTAATGCCCAGCTGCTGTTCACCATCTTTCAATGCCGCGGCGATACCATTGAGCACCACTTCAAACGGCACCCCACGGTCGGTGTGGGTTTGCGGGTCGAAGAACGGTTCGGTGTGAATCACGTTCTGCGCCTTGCAGCGCAACAGGTACGCCCAGGTCAGGTCGTAAAAATCCTGGGAGGTGCGCAACACGTCGGCGCCTTGGTAATACAGGTCGAGAAATTCCTGCAGGTTGTTGAAGGCGTAGGCCTTGCGCAGGGTGTCGACATCGCTCCATGGCAGGGCGATCTTGTTGCGTTCGGCCAAGGCGAACAGCAGCTCGGGTTCCAGTGAACCCTCGAGGTGCAGGTGCAGTTCTGCCTTGGGCAGGGCGTTTAGCCAGTCGTACATTCTTCGAATCTCATCAGGTGCAATGACGGCATTCTACAGATGCTCGCAGCAACAATTGGTAAAACCTGACCAAGAGGTTCATTCCACCCCTTCCGGGTCCCGTCGATACGCGTAGGTATCGGCGAAGCGCGAGAGCAGGAAATTGGCGCAAGTCGTGGCCGGGTATTGCGCCGGGTGCAATTCGTCCTGGCACCCGGGCAGGCATTCGATAGGTGTGTCGGGGTGCGGCTCGGCGAAGAACGGCATCGAGTAACGATCCACGCCCAGCGGGCTGATGACCCGGTGCGGCGTCGACAGGTAACGGTCGTTGCTCCAGCGCGCCATCATGTCCCCGAGGTTGACCACGAACGTGCCTTCGATCGGCGGCGCATCGATCCATTCACCCTTGACGTTTCGCACTTGCAGGCCACCGGCGGCGTCCTGATACAGCAGGGTGATGCAGCCGTAATCGGTGTGAGCGCCGGCACCTTGCTGCTCGGCGGAGCTGGCGGTATGGCGCGGCGGGTAATGGATCATGCGCAGCACGCTGACCGGCTCATGGAACCGCGTGTCGAAGAAGTCGCGCTCGATGCCGAGTGCCATTGTCATCGCGCGCAACAACGTTTGCGCGAGCGCCTGCATGTCGACGTAGTGCTGCTCCATCAGCGACTCCCAGCCTGATAGTGACGGATGACGGTTGGGGCCTCGCAGCGGTTTCCCCGCCAGCACTTCGGGGTGGTCGGCCGGCAAGTGCAGGCCCATGTCGAAGGTTTCCTTCAGATCGCTGGGTTTGCTCGGGTCGAGTTGCTCGGTGGCTATCGCGCCGTATCCGCGATGGTGTTGGGTCTGGGTGATGTCGATGCTGAGCTTTTCGGCGGCAGGCAGGGCGAAGAAACGCGTGGCGTGATCGAGCACGGTATCGATGCGCTCGGCACTGATCGGGTGACCCGTGATGTAGAAAAAGCCCCACTCGCGGCAGGCGCGGTCGATTTGCGTGGCGACCGATTGCCAGGCGGTTTGGTCGTCGGTGTAGAGCGGGGCGATGTCGATGATTGGGAGTTGGTTCATTCGCAGTCCTTAAGAACGCTGAGAATCCATTGTGGGAGCGGGCTTGCTCGCGAAGGCGGTGTGTCAGCCAGCATCAATGTTGAATGTGCTGCCGCCTTCGCGAGCAAGCCCGCTCCCACAGGTTTTTGTATTGAATTCGGGGATTACTTCGGTATGTCGGCCTTCATGCCTTCAACGTAGTAATTCATCGAGGCCAGTTCCGCATTCGTCGCACTCACGCCAGCCGGGATTTTCTCGACCCCTGCCTGATCCTTGATCGGCCCGGTGAACGGATGCAGCGCACCGCTCTTGATGTCGGCAATGATCTGCTCGGCTTCGGCTTTAACCGGTGCTGGCACCAGATCGCTGATAGGCAACTCGACCGTGCCTTCCTTCAACCCGCCCCAATAATCCTGTGTCTTCCACGAGTGGTCGAGCACGCTTTGAGTCGCCTGGATGTAGTGTGGCCCCCAATCGTTAACGATCGAAGTCAGCACCGCTTTCGGCCCGAAGTGCGCCATGTCCGACGCATAACCGACGGCATACACGCCGCGACGTTCTGCAGCCTGGATCGGCGCCGGACTGTCGGTGTGCTGGAACACCACGTCCACGCCCTGGTCGATCAGCGCGTTCGCGGCGTCGGCTTCCTTGCCCGGATCGAACCACGAGTTGACCCATACCACTTTGATCTCAGTGCCAGGGTTGTACTTGTTCAGGGCCAATTGAATGGCGTTGATGTCGCGGATCACTTCCGGAATCGGGAACGAAGCGACGTAGCCGATCTTTTTGGTCTTGGTCATCTTCGCCGCGAGGAAACCGCCGACGTAGCGACCTTCATAGGTGCGCGCCAGATAGGTGCCGAGGTTCTTGTCCTGCTTGTAGCCGGTGGCGTGTTCGAAGGTCACCTTGGGAAATTGTTTAGCGACTTTCAGCGTCGGGTTCATGTAGCCGAAGGACGTGGTGAAGATCAGGTCGTAGTTGTCCTTGGCCATGTTGCGAATCACCCGCTCGGCGTCGGCACCTTCAGCGACGTTCTCTACGTAGTTGGTGGTGATCTGCCCGCCGAACTTCTCCGCCAGCACCTTGCGCCCCTGTTCATGCTGATACGTCCAGCCGTGGTCACCGATCGGACCGATGTAGACGAAACCGACCTTGAGCGGGACATCCGCACTGGCGGCCAGGCTGGCGCTCAGACCGATGGCCGCAGTAATGGCGCAAAGCAGTTTCTTCAGCGGACGTTTGTGCATGAATTCCAACTCCATTTTGTTTTGAGGTTGGCGAGGTCAATGCAAATTGCTGACCAACAGGACAACAAAAGCAAAAGATCGCAGCCTGCGGCAGCTCCTACACAGGGTTGCGGTCCCCTGTAGGAGCTGCCGAAGGCTGCGATCTTTTGATCTTCAACTCACCCTCAGAACCAACCCGGTGCACTTGCCTAACTCCACGCCATCCACTGGTGCGCTAAGGTGTAACGAAACGTTAGCGCCACCCCGCAGTCAGTAGCTCACCACCCTGCTTTCGCTGCACTCGGTAAAAAAGGTCCGCGATGCTCACACTTCTCAAGCAAGAAAGTTTTCTGCTGCTGGCCCTGATCGCCGCCATCGTCGCCTATCCGATGGAACACTGGATGCTCAACAGCGGCCAACCCATCGCACTGGCGTCCGGGCTGGTGTTGATCGCCTTCATCGTCGCCGCGTCCATGCGCGTGGCCCATCAAGCGGAACTGCTCGCTGAAAAAGTCGGCGACCCTTACGGCACGATGATCCTGACCCTCGCTGCGGTACTGGTGGAAGTGGTGATCCTGGCGATCATGATGAGCAACGAAGCCTCGCCGACGCTGGTGCGCGACACGATTTACTCGGCGGTCATGCTCGACATCAACGGCATCCTTGGCCTCGCCGCGTTGATGGGCGGGCTCAAGCACGGCGAACAGTCCTACAACGACGACTCGGCGCGCAGCTACAGCGCGATGATTCTCACCGCCATGGGTGTTTCCATGGTGGTGCCGGAGTTCATCCCCGAGGCGAACTGGAAGATTTACTCTGCGTTCACCATCGGCGCGATGATCGTGCTCTACACCCTGTTCCTGCGTATGCAGGTCGGGCCGCACAGCTATTTCTTCAGTTACAGCTACCCGGAAAAACGCCGCAAGAAAGTCCCGGAAGAAGAACCTGAACCGGTCAACCTGGCGCTAAGTATCGGCACGTTGGTGTTTGGTGTGGTGGTGATTGGCGCCCTGGCCGAGGTGATGTCCAAAACCCTCGATCTGGGGCTGGAAGGGACGGGCGCACCGCCGGTGATCACCGCAATTCTGGTGGCGGCGATCTCTGCGGCACCGGAGATTTTGACCGCGTTGCGCGCAGCGTTGGCCAACCGCATGCAGTCGGTGGTCAACATCGCCATGGGCGCATCGCTGTCGACGGTCATCCTGACAGTGCCGGTGATGGAAGCGATGGCGCTCTATACCGGCCAGCCGTTTCAGATGGCGATGACGCCGGTGCAGACCGTGATGATCTTCCTGACCCTGATTGTCAGCGCGATCAACCTCAACGATGGCGAAACCAATGCCATCGAAGGCATGACCCATTTTGTGCTGTTTGCGACGTTTATCATGTTGTCGCTGCTGGGTCTGTAAAAGCATCGCGGGCAAGCCTCGCTCCTACAGGTTGTGGGGCTGTACCTGTAGGATCGAGGCTTGCCCGCGAAGGCGTTCGATCAGTTACCGGCGATCAACTGCCGAGCCGCCTGGCTGTGATCGGCGATCAAACCTTTCAGATCCAACCCCTCGACCTGCCCATCAATCACCCGCCACTTGCCGCCGACCATCACTCGGTCCGCCCGATCCGCCCCGCAGAGCAGCAACGCCGACACCGGGTCATGGCTGCCGGAGAAACGCAGCTCATCGAGCTTGAACAGCGCCAGATCCGCCTGCTTGCCCACCGCCAACTCACCGATGTCCGTACGCCCCAGCAAACTCGCCGAACCCTTGGTCGCCCAACCCAACACCAATTCCGGCGTGATTTTCTCCGCGCCATACCGCAGGCGCTGAATGTAAAGCGCCTGACGGGTTTCGAGCATCATGTTCGACGCATCGTTGGACGCCGAGCCATCCACACCGAGGCCCAGCAATGCACCCGCCGCCGTCAAATCCAGGGTCGGACAGATGCCGGACGCGAGGCGCATGTTCGAGCTCGGGCAATGGCAAATGCCGGTGCCGGCCGCGCCGAGGCGGGCGATTTCGTCCGGGTTGAAATGGATGCCGTGCGCCAGCCAGGTGCGCGGGCCGAGCCAGCCGACGCTGTCCAGATAATCCACAGTGCGCAGGCCGAAGCGTTGCAGGCAGAAGTCTTCTTCGTCGAGGGTTTCCGCCAGGTGCGTGTGCAAACGCACGTCGAGTTTGTTCGCCAGTTCGGCGCTGGCCGACATGATTTCCGGGGTCACCGAGAACGGCGAGCACGGCGCCAGGGCGATCTGGATTTGCGCGCCAGCGCCACGCTCGTGGTACGCGGCGATCAAGCGCTGACTGTCGGCGAGAATCACTTCGCCTTCTTGCACCGTTTGCTGCGGTGGCAGGCCGCCGTCCTTTTCGCCAAGGCTCATGGAACCGCGCGTCAGCATGGCACGCATGCCCAGTTCGCGAACGCTCTCGACTTGCACGTCGATCGCATTTTCCAGGCCTTCGGGAAACAGATAATGGTGATCGGCGGCGGTGGTGCAGCCGGACAGCAGCAGCTCGGCCAGCGCGACCTTGGTGGCGAGGGCGAGTTTTTCAGGTGTGAGTCGCGCCCAGACCGGGTACAGGGTTTTCAGCCAAGGGAACAGCGGCTGATTGACCACCGGCGCCCAGGCGCGGGTCAGGGTTTGATAGAAGTGGTGATGGGTGTTGATCAGTCCCGGCAGGATCACATGCTCGCGGGCATCGAAAATGTGTGCACACGGCGCGGAAGGTTGCTGGCCGGCGGCGAGCACTTCGACGATCAAACCGTCTTGCACAACCAGACCGCCACGGGCATCGAGGCCGTTGGCAGTGAAGATCGCGAGGGGATTTTTTAACCAGGTACGGGTCGCAGGCATGTTGGCCGGCTCCTCTGAAAGTTGGGTTCAGGGTTGCCAGCTCAGTGATTACCCTGTCTGCTGATCCAGGGGCGCCGCGAGGACGAGGTGCGGAGTTTCAAACAAATCCGCTTTGACGGCAAGCCTCGCCCGACCAGACGACGAAAATCCCGTAGGAGCTGCCGCAGGCTGCGATCTTTTGATCTTGTTTTTTCAACAGTCCAGAAAAGATCAAAAGATCGCAGCCTGTGGCAGCTCCTACAGGGAATGTGGTGTTACCAAGGGATGGTTTCACCCCTGTAGTTCACGAAGTGATGCCCGCCCTTGCCGGTGTAGGCATTCACCTGGTCGACCAACCCACGAGTACTGGTTTGCACATCGATATCGGCACCTTCACCGCCCATATCGGTCTTCACCCAACCCGGATGCAGCGACAGTACGGTGAGTTTCTGCTCGCCCAATTGCGTCACGAAGCTGTTGGTCATCGAGTTCAGCGCCGCTTTGCTCGCCTTGTACAGCGCCAGCTCCGGCGCGTCGGGCATGGTCACGCTGCCGAGCACCGAACTCATGAACGCCAACACGCCGCTGTCCGGACGAATCTGCGCGACGAAACGCTGCGCCAGGTTGATCGGTGCAACGGCGTTGGTGAAAAACAACTGGCCCACTTCAGCCAGTGTCGCACCGCCCGGGGTTTGCACGTCGGGTCCTTTCACCCCGGCGTTGACGAACAACAGATCGAACACTTCGCCCTTCAACTGCTGACTCAAAGCGATGACAGCCTGCTGATCATCCATGTCGAGTGTTTCGATCCGCACGCTACCCAAAGCTTGCAAGGCGTCGGCGTTCTGCGGGTTGCGCACGGTGGCGGTGACTTGCCAGCCGTCGGCCAACAGGGTTTTCACCAGACCGAGGCCCAGGCCCCGGGAAGCGCCGATGATCAGCGCGGTTTTTGCCTTGGACATGAGAGGCTTCCTTGAGAAAAGAGGATCACGGATTCAATGGACAACGCTGGCCGAGCCGTTGCTGCAACTCGTGACGCAGTGCGCCGAGTTCGTCCATACGGGTTTCGATCAGTTTGAGTTTGTCTTGCAATAGTTGCGTGACGGCGCTGTCCGGGTCGGGCGATTGCCACAACGCAGCGACACTGTTGCCGATCTCGCCGAGGGTGAAGCCGAGCCGTTGAGCGGTCTTGATGTACAGCACCAGTTGCACCATTTCTGCTGGATAGTCGCGATAACCATTGGCGCTACGTTGCGCCGCGATCAATCCGCGCTGCTCGTAGAAGCGCAGCGTGTCACGACTGACGGCGCTGGCCTGGGCTAATTCACCGATGCGCATCCTGACATCTCGAGAGGGGCTTGACCCTGGAGCATACTCCAGGCTTTAGCCTGCTTGCTCCCTGATTTTGTGGAGCAACGACAATGTGGACTTCAACCCAATATCGCCGGTTGGTGCGAGGCAGCGCCTGGTATGACTTGATCGTGACGGCAGCGTTTGCCACACCGTGGAGTTTTGCGGTGTTGCACCGGGTGTTGGCGGATTTGAGCCAGGCTTTCAACCTGTCCGGAGCATTGCCGGCGTTCGAGCCGATGCACATGCTGATGGCCAATTTGCTGGGGTCGATTGTGTGTGTCTGGGCGGTGCTGCGGATTCGTGATCCGCAGCCCGTTTTTGGGCGATATGACGCGGTGGGCAGGTTTTTGTTTGCGACTTGGCAGCTGTATGCCTTGGTCCATGGTGCCAGTTCGCTGTTGGTGATTTTCCTGTTCTTTGAACTGGCGTGGGGCGTGGCTCAGGTGTTGCCTGTCAGGGCCTCTTCGCGGGCAAGCCTCGCTCCTACAGATTTTGTATCGGACCTGTAGAAGCGAGGCTTGCCTGCGAAGAGGCCAGTGCAGGCCACCCCTAATGCCCGGCCCGCCACGGCTGCCCCAATGAAACCGGCGCATACAACCGCGTGCGCACCGCATCCCGCGACAACAGCACCAACACCACAATCGTCGCAACATACGGCAGCATCGCCAGCAGGCTCGATGGAATCGCCAAGCCCAGCCCCTGCGCCACCAAATGCAGGATGCTGGCGAGCCCGAACAGATAGGCCCCAAGCAACAACCGCCACACGCGCCAACTGGCAAACACCACCAGCGCCAAGGCAATCCAGCCACGCCCGGCGCTCATGTTCTCTGCCCACATCGGCGTGTAGGCCAGCGACAAATAGGCCCCGGCCAACCCGGCCATTGCCCCGCCGAACAACACCGCCAAGGTGCGCACGCCCAACACCGGCAAGCCCATGGCACTGGCCGCCTCCGGGTTTTCCCCAACCGCCTGAATGATCAGGCCGATACGACTTTTCAGAATTACCCACGCCACCAGTGCAAATAACGCAAACGACAGATACACCAGCAGATCCTGCGCAAACAGCATCCGTCCGATCAACGGGATCTCACTCAGGAGAGGAATCGCTACCGGCTCAAAACCCGCCAACGGTTTACCGACCCACGCCGCGCCGACAAACGTCGACAGGCCCACGCCGAAAATCGTCAGCGCCAACCCGGTGGCCACCTGATTGGCGTTGAACACCAGCGCCACCAACGCAAACAGCGATGACAACAGCATCCCGGCGAGCATCGCCAGCAGCACGCCGAGCCACAGGTTGCCGCTGTTCAGCGCGACGATAAATCCGATCACCGCACCAAACAGCATCATGCCTTCCTGGCCCAAGTTGAGGACGCCGCTCTTCTCACAGATCAATTCACCCAGCGCCACCAACAGCAGCGGCGTGCCGCAACGGACCATGGCGTAGAAAATATTGCTCAGCAGATCGATATCCATCACAGCGCTCCTGCGATTACAGCGGTGGCGGGTGCGCGGCGGACCCAGCGCAGGTTCAAACGCGGCCGGTAGAGAATCAGCACGTCGCTGGCCAACAGGAAGAACAGCATCATTCCCTGGAACAATTGCGTGATCGCTTGCGGCAGATTCATGCTCATTTGTGCGCTCTCTCCGCCGATGTAAAGCAGCGCCATCAACAGGCTGGAAAACATAATGCCGATGGGGTTGAGTCGCCCCAGAAACGCCACGGTGATCGCGGTGTAGCCGTACCCCGGCGAGACTTGCGGCACCAGTTGGCCGATAGGACCGGTGACTTCGCAGACGCCGGCCAACCCCGCCAGACCGCCGCTGATCAACAGCGCCAGCCAGATCAAGCGCTTCTCGCGAAAGCCGACAAATCCGGCCGCACGCTTGTCCAGCCCGAGCACTTTGATCTGGAACCCGACAAAGCTTTTCTGCAGCAACACCCACACCGCCACCAACGCCAGCAGGGCGAAATACACGCCAGCGTGAACCCGGCCGTCCTCCGTCAACAGCGGCAAACGGCTGGCATCACCGAACATTGCCGATTCCGGAAAATTGAACCCGGCCGGATCTTTAAGCGGTCCATGCACGCAGAACAGCAGCAGGTTCAGGGCGATGTAGTTGAGCATGATGCTGGTGAGGATTTCATTGGCGTTGAAGCGCGTGCGCAACCACGCCGTCAGCCCGGCCCACGCCGCGCCGGCTAGCGTGCCAACGAACAGGATCGACACCAGCGCCCAGCGACTTTGCAGGTCGATAATGTTGACCGCCAGCGCGCTGCCGGCCAGCGCGCCGAGCAGCAGTTGACCTTCAGCGCCGATGTTCCAGATTCGCGCCTGGTAGGCCACGGCGAGACCAAGGGCACACAGCAAAATCGGCAAGGCTTTGACCAGCAGTTCGGATACGCCATACCAATCGCTGACCGGCGCGATCAGCAAGGTGTGCAAGGTCAGCAGCGGGTCATGCCCCAATGCGATAAACAGCAGCGAGCCGCAGCCCAGTGTCAGGACCGCTGCCAGCAACGGCGAGCACCACAACATCAAGCGCGATTGCTGGCCACGGGGTTCGAGAGAAAGCAGCATGTGGAACTCCGTTAAACCGTTGCGGATACGAATGATTGGGGGGCGTCGAACTGGCCAGCCATCCAGCCGCCAACATCGATCAGGCGGGTGTCGACGGTGGCCTTGAGTGGCGACAATCGTCCGCTGCACAAAGCACCAAGCCGGTCGCTGATCTGGAACAGTTCGTCGAGGTCTTCGGAGATCACCAGGATCGCTGCACCGGCGTCGCGCAAGGCAATCAGCGCGCGGTGGATGGTCGCGGCGGCGCCGACGTCCACGCCCCAGGTCGGGTGCGCGGCCACCAGCAATTTCGGCCGCTGGAGGATTTCCCGGCCGAGGATGAATTTCTGCAAGTTACCGCCGGACAGGCTGCGGGCCGGCGTTTGAGCGTGTGGCGTTTTCACGCCAAAGCGGCGGATGATTTCTTCGGCCAGCGTGTTGACCTTGCCTCGCGAAATCAGCCCATGGCTGACCAAACCTTGTTGAAAAGCGGTGAGTAGCGCGTTGTCAGCCAGGCTCAATTCCGGCACTGCGCCGTGACCCAGGCGTTCGGCGGGCACAAACGCCAGACCCAGGTTGCGTCGTGCGTCGGGCCGTAGATGCGCGACCGGTTGCCCACCGAAACGGATCGTCTCGCCGTCTTGGCGATGCAGACGTTCTTCGCCGCTGAGCAAGGCCAACAATTCATCTTGGCCATTGCCGGCGACGCCGGCGATGCCGACAATTTCGCCGCTGCGCACATCGAGGTCAATTTCCCTCAGCGAGCATCCAAACGGGTCCGGGTTGTGCCACGACAACCCGCTCACGTTCAGAAATACATCAGCGCCCATCACCTTCGGATAATCGGTAATCAACTCCGCTGCTTCCCCGACCATCAACTTCGCCAGCTCCCGGTCCGAACACTGCGAGGGCACGCAATGCCCGGCCACCCGACCACCACGCAACACCGTGGCGCTGTGACACAGCGCGCGAACCTCACCGAGTTTGTGGCTGATGAACAAAATGCTGCAGCCCTCGGACGCCAGTCGGCGCAGGGTCACGAACAATTCGTCAGCCTCTTTCGGCGTCAGCACCGAAGTGGGTTCATCGAGGATCAACAGACGGATGTCCTGCATCAGGCAGCGAATGATTTCCACCCGCTGCCGCTCGCCGATCGACAGGCTGTGGACAAGTCGCTCCGGTTCCAGCGCCATGCCGTACCGCTTGGAGACTTCACGGATTTTTGGCTCAAGCTGCTTCGGTGTACCGGCCGCCGCGCCCATCGCCAACGCAATGTTCTGCGCCACGCTCAGGGTGTCGAACAGCGAGAAATGCTGGAACACCATGCCGATCCCCAACCCGCGCGCCTGGGCCGGGTTACGCATGGACACGCGCTGGCCTTGCCAGATCAGCTCGCCAGAATCGGCGTGGGTGACGCCGTAGATGATTTTCATCAGCGTACTTTTCCCCGCGCCGTTTTCACCGAGCAGCGCGTGGATTTCACCCGGGGCAATGCTCAGGTCGATAGCATCGTTGGCCAGGCAGCCGGGGTAGCGTTTGCTGATTCGGCGCAATTGCAGACGAGGCGTTTGATCGGGGATCGGCTCGGGGTTGGACATGACAGGCTCGGATCGACTGAAGTGATGCCTGTGGATAAAGCAATTTCCTGGCCATTAAGTCAGGAAATTTCAAAAGTCCTGGCGGCCAAGGTGTTGAGCACGTGGCTTCGCTGTCTTTCGATCCGAACCAGGCACCACTTGGGGGCAAAGCCGTTGATCAGGCTCCGGTTTTGCTCATTAAGGGTTGATCAAAAAACGAGCAACTCACCGCGAGCCATGCCGGATATGGGGCCGCGCCAGCCATGAACGGGTTATCCACAGGTTGCTCCACAGTATTTGTGCGCAAGCCTGAAGCTCGGGCATAAGCACTGACCTGCTTTCTTCTAAAGGTGATAACCCGCGCTAACTAGTTGTTTTAACGTGGATTTAGTTTCAGTGATGGCGATTTGGATGAAAAGTGAACAATGCCCGCAAAGCCGCATGACAGAAGGGTTACAGCGGTATGTGCTCAGGTTATCCACAGCCGGGTGCACAGTAGATGTGGGCAAATGTGAAATACATGAAAATTCATAGTGCCCCAAAAAATCGCAGCCTTGTAGGAGCTGCCGCAGGCTGCGATCTTTTGATCCTCTAACGCTCCAACAAAATCCGCCCACGACTCAAATCCGCGAGCTGGCTTTGCAGGGTATCGATCTGTGCGTCGCCAATCGCTAATTGCAGCTCTACACCATTGGCCGTGAAGTTTTCTGCCACCACCAACCCGCCAAGCTCGGCCACCCGAAGTTTCACCAGCGTCAATTCGCCAAACCCGCAGGCGCAACTCACCGGCACGCGGCTGATCAGCTCGACCTTCGGCGCCGCTTGCAGGCACTTGTTGGCGCCACCGCCGTACGCCCGGGCGAGGCCACCGGTGCCTAGCTGAATGCCGCCATACCAGCGGATCACCAACACCGCGACCTGATCGCAATCCTGGGCGTCGATCGCCGCCAGAATCGGCCGACCCGCCGTGCCCCCAGGTTCGCCGTCATCCGTGCTGCGGTATTGATCGCCGAGCTTCCAGGCCCAGCAATTGTGCGTGGCATTCAAATCGCTGTGCTGCTCGATGAACGCCTGGGCTTCAGCCGGGCTGGTTATCGGCCCGGCAAAGGTGAGGAAGCGGCTTTTGCGAATTTCTTCGCGGTATTCGCAAAAACCGCTGAGGGTAAAAGGCATAAAAGTCTTAAATAGCAGGGGTCAGGCCGCAGCCCTTGAGAATGATGCGGATCAGGTTGTTGCCCGCGTCTTCCATGTCTTGTTTGGTCAACTTGCTACGACCGCTGACTCGGCAAATTTGCGTGGCGAAATCCGCGTAATGCTGGGTGCTGCCCCACAACAGGAAGATCAGGTTTACCGGGTCGACCGGGTCCATTTTACCGGCGTCGATCCACGCCTGAAACACCGCCGCCCGGCCCTGGAACCAGGCTCGGTAGTCCTGGTTGAAATACTCAGTCAGGCATTCGCCGCCGCTGATGACTTCCATGGCGAAGATTCGCGAGGCTTGCGGCTGGCGACGGGAGAATTCCATTTTGGCGCGGATGTAGCGCGTCAACGCTTCGGCCGGATCATCCTCGGCCGTCAGGGTGTTGAAGGTGCTGTCCCACAACTGAAGGATGTTGCTCAACACCGCCACATACAAACCGAGCTTGTTGGTGAAGTAGTAATGCAGGTTCGCCTTGGGCAATCCGGCATTCTGGGCGATGGTGTTCATGCTCGTGCCTTTGAATCCGTGACGGGCGAACTCGTCTTCGGCGGCTTTGATGATGGTCTCTTCGTTCTTCTGACGAATGCGGCTGGCGGGTTTGCCGCCGTGAGCAGGGACTTCAAAGGTCATAGGCACTTCCGAACAAGTGAGTGGGCGCAACCAGTGCGTTGATAGCGCACCCACAGACTCCAGACAAGTCCCGACACGATAAAACCATGAAACTCCACAACCTCTGTAGGAGCTGCCGAAGGCTGCGATCTTTTGATCTTGATTTTTTAAAGATAAAGATCAAAAGATCGCAGCCTTCGGCAGCTCCTACAGTGCAGGTTCTTCTTAACGTGTTGCGGCCAGGCTCTCCAGGAAGCTCTCCAGGACCAAATGCGGCCGACGGCCCTTGCGCGTGACCGAAGCAAGGCTCAAGTCATAAAACCGTGCTTTGGGTTTCAGCGCACGCAGGCGACCTTGCTGCACCCAAAGACTGGCGTAGTGATCCGGCAGGTAGCCGATAAAGCGCCCCGTCAGGATCAGGAACGCCATGCCTTCTCGATCGGATGCGCTGGCGGTGCAGTTGAGCACCTGGTAATGCGCCTGTATCTCGGCCGGTAAACGGAAGGTCGGGGCGATGGCGTCCTGGCTGTTGAGGCGTTCGTCGTCCAGTTGTTTGTCATCGACATAAAACAGCGGATGTCCGACCGCGCAATACAGCAGGGAACGTTCGCTGTAGAGCGGCTGATATTCCAACCCGGACAATGCGCTGGCCTGCGGCACCACACCCACATGCAAGCGTCCGTCGAGCACACCCTGCTCGACTTCATTGGGCGCGATCATGCGGATCTGAATCTGTACGTCCGGCCCGCGCTCCTTCAATTGTGCCAAAGCGTGGGTGATGCGCATGTGGGGGAGGGTGACGAGGTTGTCGGTCAGGCCGATAGTCAGCTCGCCGCGCAGGTGCTGATGCAGCCCGTTGACCTCGGTGCGGAAACTTTCCAGCGCACTTAGTAGCTGCAACGACGATTGATACACCTCGCGACCTTCTTCGGTCAGGGAAAAACCGGCACGGCCGCGTTGGCAAAGACGCAGGCCGAGGCGCTGCTCCAGGTCGCTCATCTGCTGGCTGATCGCCGAGCGGCCGATTCCCAGCACAGATTCAGCTGCGGAGAAGCCGCCGCACTCCACCACGCTGCGAAAAATCCTTAACAGGCGGATATCAAAGTCGCTGACTTGTGCCAGCGGATCGGGTCGGCGAGTGCTCATAGTTTAGTGAGGGCCTGACTGAAGGTTTGAAAAATTGAATTTCACCGACTTTATCCCCGTGGCAATTTAGCTGCAAGAACGCCTTTCATCTCCACGCCGCTTATTGCCCTGCGAGGTTTTGCCCATGAACTTGCCTGAAAACGCCCCGACTTCCCTGGCCAGCCAGCTCAAGCTCGATGCTCACTGGATGCCGTACACCGCCAACCGCAATTTCCAGCGTGATCCGCGCCTGATCGTGGCGGCTGAAGGCAGCTGGCTGATCGACGACAAAGGACGCAAGGTGTACGACTCGCTGTCCGGTCTTTGGACCTGCGGCGCCGGGCATACGCGCAAGGAAATCCAGGAAGCGGTCGCCAAGCAACTCGGCACCCTCGATTACTCGCCAGGCTTCCAGTACGGCCACCCGCTGTCGTTCCAACTGGCAGAGAAAATCACTGACCTGACGCCGGGCAATCTGAATCACGTCTTCTTCACCGACTCGGGCTCCGAGTGCGCCGATACCGCCGTGAAGATGGTGCGCGCGTACTGGCGCCTGAAAGGCCAGGCGACCAAGACCAAAATGATTGGCCGTGCCCGTGGCTATCACGGTGTGAACATCGCCGGCACCAGCCTTGGCGGCGTGAACGGCAACCGTAAGATTTTCGGTCAGGCGATGATGGACGTCGATCACCTGCCGCATACGTTGCTGGCGAGCAATGCCTACTCGCGTGGCATGCCGGAGTTAGGTGGTATCGCTTTGGCCGATGAGCTGCTGAAGCTGATCGAACTGCACGATGCGTCGAACATCGCTGCCGTGTTCGTTGAGCCAATGGCCGGTTCTGCTGGCGTTCTGGTTCCGCCGCAGGGCTACCTCAAGCGTCTGCGCGAAATCTGCGATCAGCACAACATTCTGCTGGTATTCGACGAAGTGATCACCGGTTTCGGCCGTACAGGCTCGATGTTCGGTGCTGACAGCTTCGGCGTGACCCCGGACCTGATGTGCATCGCCAAACAAGTGACCAATGGCGCGATCCCGATGGGCGCGGTGATTGCCAGCTCCGAGATCTACCAGACCTTCATGAATCAGGCGACGCCTGAGTACGCGGTGGAATTCCCGCACGGCTACACCTATTCCGCACACCCGGTAGCGTGCGCCGCTGGCCTGGCTGCACTCGACCTGTTGCAAAAGGAAAACCTGGTGCAGAGCGTGGCCGAAGTCGCGCCGCATTTCGAAAATGCGCTGCACGGCTTGAAGGGCTCGAAGAACATCATTGACATTCGTAACTACGGCCTGGCCGGTGCGATCCAGATCGCACCGCGTGACGGCGACGCCATCGTGCGTCCGTTCGAAGCGGGCATGGCGCTGTGGAAAGCCGGGTTCTACGTGCGCTTCGGCGGCGACACCCTGCAGTTCGGCCCAACCTTCAACAGCAAGCCGCAAGACCTTGATCGTCTGTTCGACGCGGTTGGCGAAGTGCTGAACAAGATCGACTGATTTTCCCTTCTATATACAGACGCTCTTGTCGGGCGTCTGTGCATCACTTTTCAGGAGCCCCGCATGAGCCTTATCCCGCATTTGATCAATGGCGAACTGGTGACCGAAGAAGGCCGCACGGCCGACGTGTTCAACCCGTCTACCGGCCAGGTCATCCACAAACTGCCATTGGCCAGCCGCGAAACCATTCAGAAAGCCATCGACTCGGCCAAGGCTGCATTCCCGGCCTGGCGCAACACGCCACCGGCCAAACGTGCGCAAGTGATGTTCCGCTTCAAGCAACTGCTGGAGCAGAACGAAGCGCGCATCGCTCAGTTGATCAGCGAAGAGCACGGCAAGACCCTGGAAGATGCGGCGGGTGAGTTGAAGCGTGGTATCGAGAACGTCGAGTTCGCTTGCGCAGCGCCGGAAATCCTCAAGGGTGAATACAGCCGTAACGTCGGCCCGAACATTGATGCCTGGTCGGACTTCCAGCCGTTGGGTGTAGTGGCCGGTATTACGCCATTCAACTTCCCTGCAATGGTGCCGCTGTGGATGTATCCGCTGGCGATCGTTTGCGGTAACTGTTTCATCCTCAAGCCGTCCGAGCGTGATCCAAGCTCGACGCTGCTGATCGCTCAATTGTTGCTGGAAGCCGGCCTGCCGAAAGGCGTGCTGAGCGTCGTCCACGGTGACAAGGCTGCGGTGGATGCGCTGATCGAAGCGCCGGAAGTCAAAGCGCTGAGTTTCGTTGGCTCGACACCGATTGCCGAGTACATCTACGCCGAAGGCACCAAGCGCGGTAAACGTGTCCAGGCACTGGGCGGCGCGAAGAACCATGCGGTGCTGATGCCGGATGCGGATCTGGATAACGCCGTCAGCGCACTGATGGGCGCGGCTTACGGTTCCTGCGGTGAGCGTTGTATGGCGATCTCTGTAGCTGTGTGTGTTGGCGATCAGGTGGCGGATGCGTTGGTGGCCAAACTGACCCCGCAGATCAAGGCGCTGAAAATCGGTGCGGGAACTTCCTGCGGCCTGGACATGGGGCCGCTGGTTTCCGGTCAGGCCCGCGACAAAGTCAGTGGCTATATAGAAGACGGCGTTTCGTCCGGTGCGTCCTTGGTGGTTGACGGTCGTGGTCTGAGCGTGGCCGGTCATGAGGAAGGCTTCTTCCTGGGTGGCTGCCTGTTCGACAATGTCACGCCAGAGATGCGCATCTATAAAGAAGAGATCTTCGGCCCAGTGCTTTGCGTCGTTCGGGTCAACAGCCTGGAAGAGGCGATGCAACTGATCAACGATCACGAGTATGGCAACGGGACCTGCATCTTTACCCGTGACGGGGAAGCGGCGCGGTTGTTCTGCGATGAGATCGAAGTCGGTATGGTCGGCGTTAACGTGCCGTTGCCGGTGCCGGTGGCTTATCACAGCTTTGGTGGCTGGAAGCGTTCACTGTTTGGCGATCTGCATGCATACGGCCCGGATGGCGTGCGTTTCTACACTCGCCGTAAAGCTATCACTCAGCGCTGGCCGCAGCGGGCGAGCCATGAAGCATCGCAATTCGCATTCCCTAGCTTGTAAGTAGGCGTGCAGAAGGCCGACCCCTTGGGGTCGGCCTTCGCGTTTCCGGGGGTTTCTGACCTATATGACAGAATTGTGAAATTAGGTGTTGACGGCAGATTCTGAGCCTCTATAATTCGCCCCACTTCCGGCGCAGTCGAAACGGAAAACTCCTTGGTAAACAAAGAGTTGCGCGGTTTTCGACAGTGAGTTGCTTCAGGTCATCGAAGCCGAAAGGGAGTTGAAAAAGAGGTGTTGACAGCAGCGAGTAACGCTGTAGAATTCGCCTCCCGCTGACGAGAGATCGAAAGCGCAAGTGGTTGAAGTTGCAGAGGAAACTTTGAAAACTTCGAAAAATAACCGCTTGACAGCAACAGAGGCTGCTGTAGAATGCGCGCCTCGGTTGAGACGAAAGATCTTAACCAACCGCTCTTTAACAACTGAATCAAGCAATTCGTGTGGGTGCTTGTGGAGTCAGACTGATAGTCAACAAGATTATCAGCATCACAAGTTACTCCGCGAGAAATCAAAGATGTAACCAACGATTGCTGAGCCAAGTTTAGGGTTTCTTAAAAACCCAAAGATGTTTGAACTGAAGAGTTTGATCATGGCTCAGATTGAACGCTGGCGGCAGGCCTAACACATGCAAGTCGAGCGGTAGAGAGAAGCTTGCTTCTCTTGAGAGCGGCGGACGGGTGAGTAATGCCTAGGAATCTGCCTGGTAGTGGGGGATAACGCTCGGAAACGGACGCTAATACCGCATACGTCCTACGGGAGAAAGCAGGGGACCTTCGGGCCTTGCGCTATCAGATGAGCCTAGGTCGGATTAGCTAGTTGGTGAGGTAATGGCTCACCAAGGCGACGATCCGTAACTGGTCTGAGAGGATGATCAGTCACACTGGAACTGAGACACGGTCCAGACTCCTACGGGAGGCAGCAGTGGGGAATATTGGACAATGGGCGAAAGCCTGATCCAGCCATGCCGCGTGTGTGAAGAAGGTCTTCGGATTGTAAAGCACTTTAAGTTGGGAGGAAGGGCAGTACATTAATACTGTGCTGTTTTGACGTTACCGACAGAATAAGCACCGGCTAACTCTGTGCCAGCAGCCGCGGTAATACAGAGGGTGCAAGCGTTAATCGGAATTACTGGGCGTAAAGCGCGCGTAGGTGGTTCGTTAAGTTGGATGTGAAATCCCCGGGCTCAACCTGGGAACTGCATTCAAAACTGTCGAGCTAGAGTATGGTAGAGGGTGGTGGAATTTCCTGTGTAGCGGTGAAATGCGTAGATATAGGAAGGAACACCAGTGGCGAAGGCGACCACCTGGACTGATACTGACACTGAGGTGCGAAAGCGTGGGGAGCAAACAGGATTAGATACCCTGGTAGTCCACGCCGTAAACGATGTCAACTAGCCGTTGGGAGCCTTGAGCTCTTAGTGGCGCAGCTAACGCATTAAGTTGACCGCCTGGGGAGTACGGCCGCAAGGTTAAAACTCAAATGAATTGACGGGGGCCCGCACAAGCGGTGGAGCATGTGGTTTAATTCGAAGCAACGCGAAGAACCTTACCAGGCCTTGACATCCAATGAACTTTCCAGAGATGGATTGGTGCCTTCGGGAACATTGAGACAGGTGCTGCATGGCTGTCGTCAGCTCGTGTCGTGAGATGTTGGGTTAAGTCCCGTAACGAGCGCAACCCTTGTCCTTAGTTACCAGCACGTAATGGTGGGCACTCTAAGGAGACTGCCGGTGACAAACCGGAGGAAGGTGGGGATGACGTCAAGTCATCATGGCCCTTACGGCCTGGGCTACACACGTGCTACAATGGTCGGTACAGAGGGTTGCCAAGCCGCGAGGTGGAGCTAATCCCAGAAAACCGATCGTAGTCCGGATCGCAGTCTGCAACTCGACTGCGTGAAGTCGGAATCGCTAGTAATCGCGAATCAGAATGTCGCGGTGAATACGTTCCCGGGCCTTGTACACACCGCCCGTCACACCATGGGAGTGGGTTGCACCAGAAGTAGCTAGTCTAACCTTCGGGAGGACGGTTACCACGGTGTGATTCATGACTGGGGTGAAGTCGTAACAAGGTAGCCGTAGGGGAACCTGCGGCTGGATCACCTCCTTAATCGACGACATCAGCTGCTCCATAAGTTCCCACACGAATTGCTTGATTCATTGAAGAAGACGATAGAAGCAGCTTTAAGCTCCAAGCTGATAGCTCAACGCTAACAGTTACGCGCTCGAAATTGGGTCTGTAGCTCAGTTGGTTAGAGCGCACCCCTGATAAGGGTGAGGTCGGCAGTTCGAATCTGCCCAGACCCACCAATTTTGTATGGGGCCATAGCTCAGCTGGGAGAGCGCCTGCCTTGCACGCAGGAGGTCAACGGTTCGATCCCGTTTGGCTCCACCATTAACTGCTTCTGCTGTTAGAGTTTAGAAATGAATATTCCAGCGTGAATATTGATTTCTAGTCTTTGATTAGATCGTTCTTTAAAAATTTGGGTATGTGATAGAAAGATAGACTGGACGTTACTTTCACTGGTAACGGATCAGGCTAAGGTAAAATTTGTGAGTTGCTCTTAATTGAGTATTATCGAATTTTCGGCGAATGTCGTCTTCACAGTATAACCAGATTGCTTGGGGTTATATGGTCAAGTGAAGAAGCGCATACGGTGGATGCCTTGGCAGTCAGAGGCGATGAAAGACGTGGTAGCCTGCGAAAAGCTTCGGGGAGTCGGCAAACAGACTTTGATCCGGAGATGTCTGAATGGGGGAACCCAGCCATCATAAGATGGTTATCTTAAGCTGAATACATAGGCTTAAGAGGCGAACCAGGGGAACTGAAACATCTAAGTACCCTGAGGAAAAGAAATCAACCGAGATTCCCTTAGTAGTGGCGAGCGAACGGGGACTAGCCCTTAAGTGGCTTTGAGATTAGCGGAACGTTCTGGAAAGTACGGCCATAGTGGGTGATAGCCCTGTACGCGAAAATCTCTTAGTCATGAAATCGAGTAGGACGGAGCACGAGAAACTTTGTCTGAATATGGGGGGACCATCCTCCAAGGCTAAATACTACTGACTGACCGATAGTGAACTAGTACCGTGAGGGAAAGGCGAAAAGAACCCCGGAGAGGGGAGTGAAATAGATCCTGAAACCGTATGCGTACAAGCAGTGGGAGCCCACTTTGTTGGGTGACTGCGTACCTTTTGTATAATGGGTCAGCGACTTATTTTCAGTGGCGAGCTTAACCGAATAGGGGAGGCGTAGCGAAAGCGAGTCTTAATAGGGCGTCTAGTCGCTGGGAATAGACCCGAAACCGGGCGATCTATCCATGGGCAGGTTGAAGGTTGGGTAACACTAACTGGAGGACCGAACCGACTACCGTTGAAAAGTTAGCGGATGACCTGTGGATCGGAGTGAAAGGCTAATCAAGCTCGGAGATAGCTGGTTCTCCTCGAAAGCTATTTAGGTAGCGCCTCATGTATCACTGTAGGGGGTAGAGCACTGTTTCGGCTAGGGGGTCATCCCGACTTACCAAACCGATGCAAACTCCGAATACCTACAAGTGCCGAGCATGGGAGACACACGGCGGGTGCTAACGTCCGTCGTGAAAAGGGAAACAACCCAGACCGTCAGCTAAGGTCCCAAAGTTATGGTTAAGTGGGAAACGATGTGGGAAGGCTTAGACAGCTAGGAGGTTGGCTTAGAAGCAGCCACCCTTTAAAGAAAGCGTAATAGCTCACTAGTCGAGTCGGCCTGCGCGGAAGATGTAACGGGGCTCAAACCATACACCGAAGCTACGGGTATCACTTAGGTGATGCGGTAGAGGAGCGTTCTGTAAGCCTGTGAAGGTGAGTTGAGAAGCTTGCTGGAGGTATCAGAAGTGCGAATGCTGACATGAGTAACGACAATGGGTGTGAAAAACACCCACGCCGAAAGACCAAGGTTTCCTGCGCAACGTTAATCGACGCAGGGTTAGTCGGTCCCTAAGGCGAGGCTGAAAAGCGTAGTCGATGGAAAACAGGTTAATATTCCTGTACTTCTGGTTATTGCGATGGAGGGACGGAGAAGGCTAGGCCAGCTTGGCGTTGGTTGTCCAAGTTTAAGGTGGTAGGCTGGAATCTTAGGTAAATCCGGGATTCTAAGGCCGAGAGCTGATGACGAGTTACCCTTTGGGTGACGAAGTGGTTGATGCCATGCTTCCAAGAAAAGCTTCTAAGCTTCAGGTAACCAGGAACCGTACCCCAAACCGACACAGGTGGTTGGGTAGAGAATACCAAGGCGCTTGAGAGAACTCGGGTGAAGGAACTAGGCAAAATGGCACCGTAACTTCGGGAGAAGGTGCGCCGGTGAGGGTGAAGCATTTACTGCGTAAGCCCATGCCGGTCGAAGATACCAGGCCGCTGCGACTGTTTATTAAAAACACAGCACTCTGCAAACACGAAAGTGGACGTATAGGGTGTGACGCCTGCCCGGTGCCGGAAGGTTAATTGATGGGGTTAGCTAACGCGAAGCTCTTGATCGAAGCCCCGGTAAACGGCGGCCGTAACTATAACGGTCCTAAGGTAGCGAAATTCCTTGTCGGGTAAGTTCCGACCTGCACGAATGGCGTAACGATGGCGGCGCTGTCTCCACCCGAGACTCAGTGAAATTGAAATCGCTGTGAAGATGCAGTGTATCCGCGGCTAGACGGAAAGACCCCGTGAACCTTTACTATAGCTTTGCACTGGACTTTGAATTTGCTTGTGTAGGATAGGTGGGAGGCTTTGAAGCGTGGACGCCAGTTCGCGTGGAGCCAACCTTGAAATACCACCCTGGCAACTTTGAGGTTCTAACTCAGGTCCGTTATCCGGATCGAGGACAGTGTATGGTGGGTAGTTTGACTGGGGCGGTCTCCTCCTAAAGAGTAACGGAGGAGTACGAAGGTGCGCTCAGACCGGTCGGAAATCGGTCGTAGAGTATAAAGGCAAAAGCGCGCTTGACTGCGAGACAGACACGTCGAGCAGGTACGAAAGTAGGTCTTAGTGATCCGGTGGTTCTGTATGGAAGGGCCATCGCTCAACGGATAAAAGGTACTCCGGGGATAACAGGCTGATACCGCCCAAGAGTTCATATCGACGGCGGTGTTTGGCACCTCGATGTCGGCTCATCACATCCTGGGGCTGAAGCCGGTCCCAAGGGTATGGCTGTTCGCCATTTAAAGTGGTACGCGAGCTGGGTTTAGAACGTCGTGAGACAGTTCGGTCCCTATCTGCCGTGGACGTTTGAGATTTGAGAGGGGCTGCTCCTAGTACGAGAGGACCGGAGTGGACGAACCTCTGGTGTTCCGGTTGTCACGCCAGTGGCATTGCCGGGTAGCTATGTTCGGAATAGATAACCGCTGAAAGCATCTAAGCGGGAAACTAGCCTCAAGATGAGATCTCACTGGGACCTTGAGTCCCCTGAAGGGCCGTCGAAGACTACGACGTTGATAGGTTGGGTGTGTAAGCGCTGTGAGGCGTTGAGCTAACCAATACTAATTGCCCGTGAGGCTTGACCATATAACACCCAAGCAATTTGTGAACTCGAAAGAGGCCAGATTGCGGTGTGTGAAGACGAAACGAACCGAAAGTTCGAGATACTCACAAAGCACCAAGATCTATCACATACCCATTCGCTGGAGCGTGATCCGCAAGGAGAACGACCTGGCTACCGAATTTCTTGACGACCATAGAGCATTGGAACCACCTGATCCCATCCCGAACTCAGCAGTGAAACGATGCATCGCCGATGGTAGTGTGGGGTTTCCCCATGTGAGAGTAGGTCATCGTCAAGATTAAATTCCGAAACCCCTATCTGCGTATGCAGGTAGGGGTTTTGTTTTGCCCGCAGGAAAGTTCGTACAGCCACATCGGACTGCTCCCGGCTGTCACACTCTCCCGACAATGCTAAGGTTCGGCCCTAGCTTTTGTATTTTCCCAAGGAAGCCTCTATGCCGGATGCGACGTCCCTCAGTGCTGGTTTTATGGTGGTTCACGGTAACCGCCTGGACGAGTTGCGCAGCCTGGTGGTGAGCTGGATGCGGCGTTACCCGTTGGCTCCTCTGGAAAACGAAATTGCCTTGGTGCAAAGCAATGGCATCGCCCAGTGGTTGAAACTGGCGCTCGCTGAAGACCCTGAAGAAGACGACATGGGCGGCTGCGGAATCGCCGCAGCCATCGACGTGCAGCTGCCGGGTAGCTTCATGTGGCAGCTCTATCGCATGGTGCTTGGGCGTGATGAAATTCCGGTAAAATCCTTGCTGGATAAAGCTCCGCTGACCTGGCGGTTGATGCGCCTGCTTCCACAGTTGATCAATGAACCGCACTTCGAACCCTTGCAGCGCTTCCTTACCAATGACAGCGATTTGCGTAAACGTTATCAGCTGGCTGAGCGGTTGGCGGACTTGTTCGACCAATATCAGGTGTATCGGGCTGACTGGCTCGAAGACTGGGCAGAAGGTCGTCATCAGCTGCGAAATGGCAGAGGCGAAGCAAAACCGTTGACCCCGGCGAACTGCTGGCAGGCCGAGTTATGGCGAGCGCTGTTGCTGGATGTTGGAGAGCAGGGCATGGCGCAAAGCCGCGCCGGAGTCCATCAAAGGTTCATCGAACGCATCAACAGCCTGGACGTGGCGCCCAATGGTTTGCCATCACGGGTGATTGTTTTCGGAATTTCTTCGTTGCCCGCTCAAGCCTTGGAAGCACTGGCCGGATTGGCTCGCTTCAGTCAGGTGTTACTGTGCGTGCACAACCCGTGTCGTCACCACTGGGCAGACATCGTCGCCGATAAAGACTTGTTGCGGCATCAATACAAACGCCAGGCCCGCAAGAGCGGCATGCCCGCTGTGCTTGATCCGCAGACCCTCCACCAGCACGCACATCCGCTGCTGGCGGCGTGGGGTAAACAGGGTCGTGACTACATCAATCTGCTCGACAGCTACGACGAACCCAACAGCTATCGCTCGGCCTTTCGTGATGGACGCATTGACCTGTTCAGTGACAGCCAGCCGCAGAGCATGCTCAATGAACTGCAGGATGACATTCTTGAATTACGTCCTCTGAACGAAACGCGTGAGCGCTGGCCGGCAGTCGATTTAAAGCGAGACGAATCGATCCGTTTTCATATCGCCCACAGCGCTCAGCGCGAAGTGGAGATTCTCCACGACCAATTACTTGCCCGCTTCAGCGCTGATCCCGACTTGAAGCCTCGTGACATCATCGTGATGGTTCCGGACATCGACAGTTATGCCCCGCCTATTCGCGCGGTGTTTGGTCAGCTGGAGCGCCACGACCCGCGCTTCATACCCTTCACCCTCACGGACCAGGGGCAGCGCGGCCGTGATCCGCTGCTGATCGCGGTTGAGCATCTGCTCAAACTGCCTGATAGCCGTTTCCCCGTCAGCGAAATCCTCGATCTGCTGGACGTTCCCGCCCTTCGTGCAAGGTTCGGTGTAGAGGAGCGCGATCTACCGACGTTGCATCGCTGGATCGAAGGCGCCGGCATTCGCTGGGGAATGAACGCCGAGCAACGCGTAGGCCTCGGACTGCCTGGGGAGCTGGAACAAAACAGTTGGCGTTTTGGTTTGCGACGCATGCTGCTCGGTTATGCCGTGGGCAGTGCCGGTGCCTGTGAAGGTATCGAACCCTACGACGAAATCGGTGGTCTGGATGCGGCGCTCATCGGGCCTTTGGTTGCGCTGCTCAATACGCTTGAGATTGCCCATCGGGAGCTCTCCCAGCCTGCGACGCCCCAGCAATGGAGTTTGCGATTGCAGGCGCTGGTCCAGTTGTTCTTCCAGGCCAGCAATGAGCATGACGATTACCTGCTGACTCAACTCGAAGCGTTGCGTGAAACCTGGCTCGAGACCTGTGAATCAGTCAATCTGCAAGACGAATTGCCCTTGACGGTGGTCCGGGAGGCCTGGCTCGCCGGTCTCGATCAAGGCCGACTGTCCCAGCGTTTCCTGGCGGGAGCGGTCAATTTCTGCACCCTGATGCCCATGCGCGCGATCCCCTTCAAACTGGTCTGCCTGCTCGGCATGAATGACGGCGATTACCCGCGTGCTCAACCGCCACTGGATTTCGATCTCATGGGCAGTGATTACCGTCCCGGTGACCGTTCCCGTCGCGAAGATGACCGCTATCTGCTGCTGGAAGCGCTGTTGTCGGCTCGCGAACAACTCTATATCAGCTGGGTCGGCCGCAGTATTCGCGACAACAGTGAGCGTCCCGCGTCTGTGCTAATTGGCCAGTTGCGCGATCACCTCGCCAGCGGTTGGCGACTGGAGGGCACCTCAGAAAATCTGCTTGAGGCCATGACTCAGGAACACCCGTTGCAACCTTTCAGCGCCCGTTATTTCCATGAAGGGGATGAGCTATTCAGCTACGCCAGTGAGTGGCAGGTGCTGCACCAGACCGCCGGGCAGTCGACTGATACCGAACGACTTGTTCCCTACATTCCGGACGAGCCGATGAGTCTCGGTCAGCTGCAGGATTTTCTGCGCAACCCGGTACGACATTTTTTCAGCCAGCGGCTGAAGGTGTTCTTCGAAGCGGCTGAAATGCCCTTGGCGGATGAAGAGCCTTTCGTACTCGACGCGTTGCAGCGTTACAGCCTCAGCGACAGCCTGCTCGGAGCGGCGCTGGGACATTTGGAAGGAACCGATCAGGCGCTCGAGGCACAGGCCAAGCGCCTGCAAAACAGCGGGCTGCTACCGATGGCCGGTTTTGGAGAATGTCTTCAGCGAGAGTTGATCGAACCGCTGCCGGATCTTCTGCAGCGCTATCAACAGCTCCTGGCGTTATGGCCAACGCCGCTCACCAGTGCGCTACCCGTGAACATGGAATTGCACGGGCTGCATCTGGAAGGTTGGCTTAGTGGCCTGCATCAACGAGCCGACGGTAGTCTGCTATCCGTCACCACCATTCCTAACAGCATCGGTGCGATCAAGTCTCGTAAATGGCATCGACTGACGCGTCCCTGGGTCAATCACCTGGTGGCCTGCGCCAGCGGCATGGCGATGACCACGGCACTGGTGGCCAGTGACGACAGTCTGCTGCTCGGTCCCATGGACGAGGACGTGGCGCGCAGGATTCTCGGAGACCTGTTAATGGCATGGCAAACAGGCATGCGCCAACCACTGCCGGTTGCCGTGAAAACAGCTTTCGCGTGGTTGGGTCAAACTGATCTGAGCAAAGCCGAAGCCGCTGCCCGCAAAGCCTATGAAGGCGATGGCCTGACCACTGACGGTGAACGCCGAGAAAGCCCGGCACTCGCACGGCAGTTCGCCGACTATGACGCCCTGATGGACGATGAGACATTCCCGGATTGGTGCAACGCCCTCTATCGGCCACTGCTTGACGCGCCCTGGCGATCATTGACCAGCGAGGAGCCGCGCTCATGACCACAAAAACACCATTGGCCTTGTCGTTCCCGTTGCGGGGCAGCCAATTGATCGAAGCCAGTGCCGGGACCGGCAAGACCTTCACGATCTCCGCGCTTTATCTGCGCCTGGTCCTTGGCCACGGCGGCGAATCGAGCGGTTTTGGACGTGAGTTGTTACCGCCGCAGATCCTCGTCGTGACATTCACCGACGCTGCGACCAAGGAACTGCGAGAACGAATCCGTACGCGTTTGGCCGAGGCTGCTCGTTTTTTTCGCGATGAAACATCGGCCCCCGACAGCCTGATTGCCGAGCTCCGCGATCAGTACCTCCCAGAGCAGTGGTCCGGTTGCGCGAATCGCCTGGACATCGCCGCCCAGTGGATGGATGAAGCCGCGGTCTCGACCATCCACAGTTGGTGTCAGCGCATGTTGCGTGAACACGCGTTCGACAGTGGCAGCCTGTTCACTCAAACCCTGGAAACCGATCACAGCGATTTGCTGGGCGAAGTCCTGCGCGATTACTGGCGCTTGTTTTGCTATCCGATGCAAGGCGACGCGCTGAGTTGGGTGCGCGGCAATTGGGGCGGTCCGGCGGCCCTGTTGCCACGCGTCCGCGGTTTGTTTGCCAGCGAACGGGACAGCGTAGAAGGCAAGGAGCCCGCTGAACTGATCGTCGAATGCCTGCAGGAGCGACGTGCAGCCTTGCTCGAACTGAAGATGCCATGGCGTCAGTGGGCCGATGAGTTGCTTGCCATTTGTCACGAGGGTGTCGCGAGCAAGAGCGTTGATGGTCGCAAGATGCAGGCGCGCTATTTCGAGCCCTGGTTTGAAAAAATAAAAGCCTGGGCCGGTGACGAATCCCTTGAGCAATTGGACATCGGGACTGGCTTCTCTCGCCTGACCCCCGATGGCATGGCTGAAGCCTGGAAGAAGGGCGAGGTCCCGAATCACCCGGGATTGGATGCGATGCCTGGTCTGAAGACCCGCCTTGATGGATTGCCGACGCCTGATGCTGCGGTTCTGCAGCATGCTGCCCAGTGGGTCGGTGCACGGTTTGAAGAAGAAAAGCGTCGTCGCGCAGAAATGGGCTTCGATGACATGCTGTTGCGACTGGATGCCGCGCTGGAGTCCGAGGGCGGTGAGCGTCTGGCGACCCTGATCCGCGAGCAATTTCCGGTAGCGCTGATCGACGAATTCCAGGACACGGACCCGGTGCAGTACCGGATCTTCGAGAGCATCTATCGCATCGAAGACAACAACCCCGAATGTGGCCTGTTCCTGATCGGCGATCCAAAGCAGGCGATTTACGCGTTTCGCGGCGCCGACATCTATACCTATCTGCGCGCCCGCCAGGCCACGGCTGGCCGTCTGCATACCCTGGGCACCAACTTCCGTTCCAGTCATGGCATGGTCGGTGCGGTGAACCATGTATTCGAGCAGGCCGAATCTCGTGCATCGGGGCGCGGCGCATTCCTGTTTCGCGAAAAGAACGGCGATAACCCGGTACCCTTTCTGCCCGTCGAATCTCAGGGGCGCAAGGAAGTCCTGCACATCGATGGTCGGGTTGTGCCTGCACTGAACACCTGGCATTTGGCCTCCGAGCAGCCACTGTCAGGCGCGGTGTACCGGCAACAGCTGGCCGCAGCTTGCGCCAGTGAAATCACGGCATTGCTCAATGGCGGGCAACAAGGCCAGGCAGGCTTTACACGGGAGGGCAAGGACTTCAGAGGTCTGTTGCCGTCGGATATCGCCATCCTTGTTCGCGACGGAAAAGAGGCCCAGGCGGTGCGGGGCGAGCTCTCTGCTCGAGGCGTGCGCAGTGTGTATCTGTCGGACAAGGATTCGGTGTTCGCCGCCCAGGAAGCCCACGACGTGCTGACCTGGCTCAAGGCCTGTGCCGAGCCGGATGTCGAGCGTCCGCTGCGGGCCGCATTGGCCTGCATCACGTTGAACCTGTCGCTGGTTGAACTGGAGCGGCTGAATCAGGACGAACTGGCCTGGGAAGCGCGGGTCATGCAGTTCCGCAGTTATCGCGAGATCTGGCGCAAGCAGGGCGTACTGCCGATGCTGCGACGTTTGCTGCATGATTTTGAGCTCCCCCAGGCATTGATCGCGCGCAGCGACGGCGAGCGGGTGTTGACTAATTTGCTGCACCTGTCCGAGTTGCTGCAACAGGCCAGCGCCGAACTCGATGGCGAGCAAGCGCTGATCCGGCATTTGTCCGAGCACCTCGCGTTGTCCGGTCAAGCGGGCGAAGAGCAGATTCTGCGTCTGGAAAGCGACGAGCAACTGGTCAAGGTCGTGACCATTCACAAGTCCAAGGGGCTTGAATATCCGTTGGTGTTCCTGCCGTTTATCTGTTCGGCAAAACCGGTCGATGGCAGCCGCCTGCCGTTGCATTACCACGATTCCAGCGGCAAGGCCCACGTGAGTTTGAAGCCGACGCCCGAGTTGATCGCACTGGCGGACGATGAACGCCTGGCCGAGGATCTGCGGTTGCTCTACGTCGCCCTGACCCGGGCGCAACATGCCTGCTGGCTTGGCGTGACAGACCTCAAGCGCGGCAATAACAACAGCTCGGTGCTGCATTTGTCAGCATTGGGTTATTTGCTGGGCGGCGGCGCGGCATTGGCCGAATCGGCCGGGTTGCAGCGTTGGCTGGAGGACCTGCAACAGGGCTGTCCGGCGCTGAGCTACGGTCAAATGCCTGAAGCGACCGACGAGCATTACCACCCGCCTCGCAACGAAGCGATCTTGCTTGCGCCGCTCGCCCCAAAACGCAAGGCCAGCGAAAACTGGTGGATCGCCTCTTACAGCGCCTTGCGCATCGGCGACAGCCTGAGCGTGGGCACCGATGAAGCCCCGGAAAGTCCGCAGGCGCAAAAGCTTTTCGATGACGAACGGCTTGATCCGCATGCACCACGAGAACTCCTTCCGGGCGGCGCTGATATCCATCGATTCCCTCGTGGCCCGAACCCCGGCACCTTCCTTCATGGGCTGCTTGAGTGGGCTGGTAACG
Source organism: Pseudomonas sp. LBUM1644 (assembly GCF_059716195.1). Lineage (NCBI taxonomy): Bacteria > Pseudomonadati > Pseudomonadota > Gammaproteobacteria > Pseudomonadales > Pseudomonadaceae > Pseudomonas > Pseudomonas sp. LBUM1644. The sequence continues at coordinate 751,776 of NZ_CP166812.1, forward strand.
AAGGTTTTGCTGTCACGCCCAAAGCCGTCGAGGACGCTATCGGTCGTCGTTGCAACCGCCGTGGTTGGGAAGGCTGGATCACCACGTTGAGCGAGTGGCTGCAGCACCTGCTCAAATCCCCGCTGCACATTGACGCAGGAAAAACACCGGTAGTGTTCGAGCGGCTGACCCAATACCGCGTCGAAATGGAATTCTGGTTCGCCAGCCATAAGGTCGACGTCATCAAACTCGATGAACTGGTGCGTCAATACACGCACAACGGCGTGGCCCGGGTGGCCGCTGAACCGGTGTTGCTCAATGGCATGTTCAAGGGCTTCATCGACCTGACGTTCGAGCACGACGGCCGCTACTACGTCGCCGACTACAAATCCAACTGGCTGGGCGCTGACGATGCGGCGTACACCGAGCAGGCCATGGAGCAGTCGATCCTCGACAACCGTTATGACCTGCAATACGTGCTGTACCTGTTGGCCTTGCATCGACAGCTCAAGGCGCGGCTGGTCGATTACGATTACGACCAACATGTCGGGGGCGCGTTGTACCTGTTTCTGCGCGGTACGCGCGCATCCAGCCAGGGGGTGTTTTTCGCCCGTCCTCCAAGAGCGCTGATCGAACGTCTGGACCGGATGTTCCAAGGCAAGCCAGAACCCAAGGCTGAACCCGCCTGGGAACAGGGAGTACTGCTATGAGTCGCACCTTCGCTAATTTGCTGCCCACCTCACTGGCGGCCGAAAGCCTGGCGGACCTGGCCCCGTTGAGTCGCGCCGATGACTTGATGCTGTTGCTCACGCGCTGGGGCGAACGTGGCTGGTTGCGGGCACTGGACAAGGCCTTCGTTGCCTTCCTGCACGAACTCGCTCCCGATGACGATCCGTTGGTGTTGCTGGCTGCAGCATTGACCAGTCACCAATTGGGTCATGGCCATGTGTGCCTGGATTTGTTCGAGACGTTGAAGGAGCCGGACTTCGCCCTGTCGCTGCCTCCCGAAGGTGACGTGCAAAGTGGTGCGATGCTGCTGCCGTCGCAATTGCTTGAGGCGCTGGACGGTGCCCATTGGTGCAAGGTGCTGGCCTCGAGCAGCCTGGTCGCTTTGGCAGTCGATGCTCGTGAGGCGGCACAGCAGCGGCCATTGGTACTATCCGGCAAACGCCTGTACCTGCGCCGGTACTGGGCTTACGAGCGGCGTATCGACAATTCACTACGCCAGCGCTTGGCAGAACACGAAACAGCACCGAGTGATTTGGCCCAGCGCCTGAGCAGTCTGTTCGGCCCGGTCAAACCCGGTGAAGTCATCGATTGGCAAAAACTGGCGTGTGCCCTGGCAACCCGTAGCGCCTTCAGCATCGTCACCGGCGGCCCGGGAACCGGCAAGACCACCACAGTCGTGCGTTTGCTGGCGTTACTTCAGGCACCGGCGGTAGAGGCTGGAAAACCGCTGCGCATCCGCCTCGCTGCGCCCACCGGCAAAGCGGCGGCACGGCTGACGGAGTCCATCAGCCAGCAGGTCCGCAGCCTGAAAGTCACTGAAGCCATCCGAGAAAAAATCCCGTCTGACGTCACCACCGTGCACCGTCTGCTCGGCAGTCGTCCCGGCACTCGGCACTTTCGTCATCACGCGGGTAATCGCTTGCCGCTGGATGTGCTGGTGGTGGACGAAGCCTCGATGATCGACCTGGAAATGATGGCCAATCTTCTCGACGCGATGCCGGCCCATGCCCGTCTCGTCCTGCTCGGCGACAAGGATCAACTGGCATCGGTTGAGGCAGGTGCTGTGCTGGGCGATCTGTGTCGCGATGCCGAAGCTGGCTGGTACAGCCCGCAGACTCGTCAGTGGCTGGAGTCGGTCAGTGGCGAGAGCCTGGTTTCCAGCGGTTTGCATGAAGACACCGAAGGCACGCATCCACTGGCTCAACAAGTGGTGATGCTGCGCCACTCACGCCGTTTCGGCGAAGGCAGCGGCATTGGTCAACTGGCTCGCTGGGTGAACCAGCAGCAGCCTGAGGAGGCCCGCAAGTTGTTGGCGGCCCGAACCCATGACGACGTATTTTCTCTGCCCCTCAAAGGGGAACAGGATCGGACCCTCGAGCGCTTGCTGCTTGAGGGCCATGGCGATGGGCCGCAAGGTTATCGGCATTACCTGAACCTGCTGCGACGCGAGCGGCCACCGCTCGACAGCACGCTCGATGATCCCCGTTGGGCCGCATGGGCCAGGCAGGTGTTGCAGGCTTTCGACACGTTCCAGTTGTTATGCGCCGTTCGCAAGGGACCTTGGGGAGTGGAGGGGCTGAATCAGCGAGTGACCGACGCGTTACTCAAGGCCCGGCTGATCGATAACGACCAGCAGTGGTACGAAGGTCGGCCGGTGTTGATGACCCGTAACGACTATGGCCTGGGTTTGATGAATGGCGACATCGGCATTGCCCTACGGTTGCCGGAGCGTGACAGCCCTGCAAAGCAAGTCCTGCGCGTGGCGTTTCCGCGCAATGATGGCCAAGGCGGCATACGTTTTGTGCTGCCGAGCCGGCTCAACGACGTCGAAACCGTGTATGCGATGACCGTGCATAAATCCCAGGGTTCGGAGTTTGCCCATACCGCGCTCATTCTGCCGGACGCCCTCAACCCCGTGTTGACCAAGGAATTGATCTATACCGGGATTACCCGCGCCAAGGACTGGTTCACCTTGATCGAACCTCGGGCCAGTGTGTTCGAAGAGGCGGTGCGGCGTAAAGTTAAGCGCTTGAGCGGGTTGATGCTGGAGTTGGAAGAAGCGATCGACGCTTGAAAAAGTCGGCTCCAAGTGACGGAATCTGTCCGAAGAGCCTTGCTGCACGGCCTCGCTGGCGTTTCAGCACTGTGCTATCGTCGCGGCAACATTCCGTTACGATCGAAGAGTATCACTGGATGAAGGTGGCTGCCTGGACGACAGCGCGCGTTGTCGGCTGCAAGCAAGTGCTGTTTGCAGGCCTTCTCTGTTTGCTTAGCGGCGTCGTTGTGGCTCAGTCACAAACCCCGGTCGGCATGGCCGATCAGCGCGCCAGAGCGGTGACCCAAGTGGTCCTCGGGATTCTCAGTTATGCCCGCTGGCCGGTTGAACCTACTCAACTGCGCCTGTGCATTGTCGGTCCCACCGAATACACCGATGACCTGGTCAAGGGCACGACGCAAGCCACTGGCCGGCCTGTCGTTGTGCGCCGACTTCTGGCGGACAACCCGTCCATTGCCGGGGAGTGCGATGCGGTTTACATCGGCAAACTGACCGATGACGAACGCAGCCGGCTATTCGCCTCGTTAACAGGACGTCCGGTGTTGAGCATCAGCGAAAGCGATGATCAATGCACCGTGGGCAGTCTGTTTTGTCTGCGGGTCAGCGATGATCAAGTGTCGTTCGAGGTCAACCTCGATTCCGTTGCCCGCAGTGGGGTGCGTATTCATCCTAGCGTGTTGCAGTTGTCCCGTCGCAAGCCGGCGGTCCCATGAGTCTCTTCAAACCGGATACACGCCCAACCTTGCGCTCGGTCATCGGTCGCGGTCATTTGACCGTTGCACTGGTTGCCGTGGCCATGGCCAGTGTTTCGCTGACACTGCTGGGCGTCCTGGCCTTGCGGGTCTATGCCGATCACAACTTGGACCTGATCGCGCGTTCAATCAATTACACGGTAGAAGCGGCGGTGGTGTTCAACGACAAGGTTGCCGCCACCGAATCGCTGGCGTTGATCGCGTCCACCGAAGAAGTGGCCCACGCCCAGGTGCTGGACGGGCAGGGCAAGTTGCTGGCCCGCTGGCAACGACCGGAAACCGGCTTTTTCTCCGACCTTGAAATGGAGATCGCCAAGGCCTTTCTGGAAGAACCCATCGACATGCCAATCGTTCATCAAGGACTGGTAGTCGGCAGTATCCAGCTCACCGGCCACGGTGGCAGCCTGTTGCGCTTTTTGCTCAGCGGCCTGGTGGGCATCGTCTTGTGCACCGCCATCAGCGCCTGGGTCGCGCTGTATCTGGCGCGTCGACAACTTCGCGGCATCACCGGGCCGCTGCGCAGCCTGGCTTTCGTGGCTCACGCCGTGCGTAGCGAACGAGCCTTTGATCAGCGTGTTCCCCGCGCCGCCATTGCCGAACTCGACAATCTGGGCAACGACTTCAATGCCCTGCTCGATGAACTCGAATCCTGGCAGACCCACCTCAAGAGTGAGAACGAATCCCTGGCGCATCAGGCCAGTCATGACAGCCTCACGGGATTGCCGAACCGGGCGTTCTTCGAAGGCCGGTTGATTCGCGCGCTACGTAATGCTCAAAAGCTCGATGAGAAGGTCGCCGTGCTGTTTCTCGACAGCGACCGGTTCAAGGAGATCAACGATAACTTCGGTCATGCCGCGGGTGATGCGGTGTTGGTAGCCGTGGCCAATCGGGTCCGGGCACAATTGCGCGAAGACGACCTGGTGGCGCGGCTCGGCGGCGACGAGTTTGCCATCCTGCTGACACCCCTGCACACAATCGAGGACGCTGAGCACATTGCCGACAAAATCATCGCCAGTATGGAAATGCCGATTTCGTTGCCGGGTAATGCCCAGGTCCTGACTTCACTCAGCATCGGTATTGCCGTCTTCCCGGATCATGGTTCTACACCCGGCACTCTGCTTAACGCCGCCGACGCGGCCATGTACCAAGCCAAGCGCCTCTCCCGGGGCGCGCAGCACACGGCAGTGGCGGAGCCCCCTGTCGCCCATGTTCAAGCCAGGAGCTAAATAACGTGTTTTCGATCACCCAGCGTTCCCTGCAATTTCTCGCGATGACCCTGTTCATGGCTTTGCTGGCCCTGACCGGCTGCCAGACGGCGCCGCAAAAAGGCCTGACCCCGGCGCAGATCGCTGTGCTCAAGCAACAAGGTTTCGAGTTGACCGACGAGGGTTGGGCGTTTGGCCTGTCCGGTAAAGTGCTGTTTGGCAGTGACATCGAAAGCCTGAATCCGCAAAGCACCGAGATTGTCGAGCGCATTGGCAAGGCGTTGCTGGGCGTCGGGATCGAGCGGGTGCGGGTCGATGGTCACACCGATGCCTCGGGCAAGGAGGCTTACAACGAACAACTCTCCCTGCGTCGCGCCAAAAGTGTCAGCAAAGTTCTGACTCTGGTCGGTATGAAGGAGGAAAACATCCAGCTACGCGGTCTCGGCAGCAGTCAACCCGTCGCCTCCAATGACACCGCGACCGGCCGCACCGAGAATCGCCGGGTTTCGATTGTGGTCAGCGCTGATTAATCGGCGAATGACATCTCCCGCCTCTGGCCCACCCCCTAGTTTCACCGCCGTGCAGGATGACAGTCCTTTGGTGTGGGTGGGCTGTTGCTACAGCAAAACATCTCTATCATTCAACGCAATGTCTATCAGTTGCTCTGGCGATAGGCTCTGCGAGTAGTTCACATCACCAAAGTACTCGTCTGGCCAAAAAATCAAATCGGATACGCGTTCATTGGGTATGTTGATTTCCAGCATGTTCAACCAAAACTCGATTGCATGGTCAGCGTCATCGCCCTCCATCACCCTTCGAGCCAGCTCTATCAGCTCATGCTTGGTTATATCTGACACACGTCGCAGATACGGCTCGGCTAAGACCTTGCGAACCCAAGTATCATGGTCTTGGCCTCCATAAATGCCCTGAAAGTCGATGAACTCAAGCTCAGTCATGGCTTCTTGATTGAACGCGGCCAACTGCTCCCGAGTTTGCTCGGGATGTCCGCAATCAATTTGTTCAGAAAGTTTCGTCAGTCGAGCAACTAAAGACTCGTCCAGCAACGGCGGCATTAATTCAGGTCGAAGCTCCCTATGTTCTCTCACAATCCATTCGTTAGGTGTTTGAATCCCGCCAAGCCCTGGGACGCACGCCATTCTTTTACAATTTGCGTCACGCCTTCAGGGGAGCTCTCTGCTCCCGGCTCTGGGTAGTAGATCAAGTCTGCCCCTGCCGGGTGCTCGCTTACCTTCTCGAAGTGCCCAAAAGTAAGTCTGCACGATCATCGTTTTCGGCTTGTTCGTCTTCCTTAGCGAGTTCTTGCAGCAGCTTGATGAACTCCGCTTCGGTGTACTCAGAGAAGCTGTTTTTCAGTAGGGTGTCCGTCATGCTCGGAAAATGTCGCCCTTCGGTCACTCGTCTTTGAGCCCCGGCAACCCCTGAGCAGCGCGCCATTTTTTCACTGTCTGGGTGATGCCTTCGTTTGAGTTGTCCGCTCCATCCTCCGGGTAATAGATAAGGTCGGTTCCATCCGGGTGTTCGGTCAACTGGCAAAACTGCTGTAGAAGCGGATCAAGAACCTCATCAGATGCGTGTTTGTTTGCCTCGCGTATCTCTCGCATGAACTGGATGAATTCGGCTTCTGTGTAGTCAGAGAAGTGGTTTTTCATGGTTCTATTTCCGGTGAATATCGATATGGTTTTTTGGGGTGTTGACTCGCAAATTGTCTATGTCGTACACCTGCCCGCCTTCTGAAACCAGCTCGACGTGGTGCAGCTCAAAAGAGCTTTTGCTTCCTGCCCTATCTCGATAACGAGCTTTGGGGGCATTGCCGTTTTGCATGCGTTCTATGTTGTCTGGGATGAACTGGCTGCTCAGTTCCGAGTCAGCCACTACGGCCTTCCAGAGCGCCTTCCTGAAAGCATCGAAGCTACTAAAGCTTTTGCCGCTGAGTTGGCTGGCAATTCTTGTTGGTATGGGGGCACCGAGTACAACACTCGCCCCGGCTAACCAGATGCCAGTCACATCTTTTCCTTGTCCCGTTACGGTGCCGGGATCAAGGCGGACATTCATCACGATGTACAACGGCTGCACGCCAGAATCAGCCGGGAACACCAGAATGAAATCTTTGTAAGCGTCCGGGTAGATCGGACTGACGATGATGTTATCAGCCTGTTCAGTGGGCGGATAAATCCAAATCTGAGGCGCCTGTGGTGCGCCTTCTAACGCTGGAATCCCTGTCGTGCTGGAAGGGTCAGTGGCTGGCGTCCATATCAATGTTACTCCGTCACCAAAGTCAGCCACTTGCTGGGAGCCTTGAGCAACGAACTGCACTACGGGAATCATTTCCCAGTCACGGCGCTTCTGGGTGTTGTACCCGTATCCCTTGAGGCTACCATCGGCCTGTTGCTCAACGGTTAATCGGACACGCGTACGTCCTTCTTTAAGCAACTGGAGCTGTTCTTCTGTATATAGGCTGCTGTCGCCCAAGCTGGATGGCCACAGCAATGCAACCACTCCCGCCAATGCACCAGCAGCAACACCAGAGGTCGCCGCGGACGCCACAGCGCCAGCCGTACATAAACCACCACAAGACACACCACCAGCGGTGGCAGTAGCAGCGCCGCCTAATAGAAGTGTTCCCAGTGAGGCGGGCAGGGCGCCACTGATTTTCTTGAGAGGAATGTTCCCTTGTGCATCCGCCTCACGACCACCCAGCAAGGCAAACTCGCCATATTGGCTAATCGGATCGGTGGGAATGGCTCCGCTGGGGCTGGTGTAGTTAATGGTCCCATCTGGCAGCGTGCAACTCTTGGCGAAGACGCATCCGCGTAGCCCCACTTCATCCCGCTTCTTGATCGAGTTCCTGCGTGCGTCAGCTTCCCGCTCGTTCCTTTCGTTCGCCGCCACTGTTCTGCCCCAAGCCGCCTGTGCTGCCTCCGTCGCCTCGGCATGTAGCCTGTTGCTGTCTATCCCATTACATCCCAGATAATTCGGGAATAGGTTTTCAACCGGCATAACACCCCCTGTGCAAATTGACGATCCATGTTTCGCCATTTAAGTGCGACAGGACGCTACTCCAAGGGTGTTTGGCGTGTCTGTAGGACGATTCTCAAAAGTTATGAAAAATCGTCAGTGGCTGCTTAAGTAGGGTGACCTCGTTACGATCCCGCTGCCTGATTCCTTGAAAATTCTTAATCAGCAAACGACATCTCCCGCCGCTCGCCCATCAACAAACCCTGATTCAGCTCAGTAACCTCCCTGATGTAATCCCACAACAAGGTAATCCGCTTGAGCTTCCTCAGGTCCTCGCGGCAGTACATCCAGAATTGCCGGGTGATGTTGATTTCCTCGGGCAACACCGGCAACAACCGCGGATCCTGAGCCGCCAGGAAGCACGGCAGAATGGCCAGCGAGCGCCCTTGCTGCGCCGCCACGAATTGCGCGATCACGCTGGTGCTGCGCAAGTTGGCGCTGGCGCCGGGCAGGACGTTTGCCAGGTACAGCAGCTCCGAGCTGAACGCCAGGTCGTCGACATAACTGATGAATGAATGCTTTCCCAGGTCTGCCGGGCGGCGGATCGGTGGGTGCTTATTGAGATAATCCTGGGTCGCGTACAGCTGCAATTTATAGTCGCAGAGTTTGCAGCAGACGTACGGACCATGCTCCGGGCGTTCCAGGGCGATGACGATGTCTGCTTCGCGCTTGGACAGGCTGATGAAGTGCGGCAGCGGCAGGATGTCCACTGAAATAGCCGGGTAGGCGTCGACGAAATGGCTGAGTTGCGGGGTGATGAAAAAGCTGCCGAAGCCTTCGGTGCAACCCATGCGCACGTGCCCGGACAGCGCCACGCCGGATCCGGAAACCTGCTCGCAGGCCATGTGCAGTGTGCTTTCAATCGACTCGGCATAACCCAGCAAACGCTGGCCTTCAGCGGTCAGGACGAAACCGCTGGTCCGGGATTTTTCGAACAGCAATGTGCCCAATGCCGCTTCCAGCGAACTGATGCGCCGCGACACGGTGGTGTAGTCGACCGCGAGGCGTTTGGCTGCGGTGCTGGCCTTGCGGGTGCGGGCGACTTCGAGGAAAAACTTGAGGTCATCCCAGTTCAGCGAACCTAGCGACGTGATGTTTTTTTGCATGATGGACCGGCTTTTATGTGCGTTCTTATTAGAAGTTTGCACATCTATACTCCAAAAACAGTCCGACAACCAATTCGCGACACACGACTCATCTCAAGGCGATTTTCTCGCCTTGGCTCCCAAGATAGCTCTCTTAATAAGAACAACGTCCCGGAGACCCAACATGAACGTATCGCTCACGCCAAACGAAACCACCGTGCATCAGGTCAAGTTGTTGATCGACGGCGAGTGGGTCGAGTCCCAGACCACTGAATGGCACGACATCGTCAACCCGGCGACCCAGCAAGTACTGGCGAAAGTGCCGTTTGCAACGGCTCAGGAAGTCGACGCCGCCATCAGCGCCGCCCATCGCGCCTTCCAGACCTGGAAGCTGACGCCGATCGGCGCGCGGATGCGCATCATGCTCAAGCTCCAGGCGTTGATTCGCGAGCACTCCAAACGCATCGCCGTGGTGCTCAGCAACGAGCAGGGCAAAACCATCGCCGACGCTGAAGGCGATATCTTCCGCGGCCTGGAAGTGGTCGAACACGCCTGCTCCATCGGCACGCTGCAAATGGGCGAGTTCGCTGAAAACGTCGCCGGCGGCGTCGATACCTACACTTTGCGTCAGCCAATCGGCGTTTGCGCCGGTATCACGCCGTTCAACTTCCCGGCGATGATTCCGCTGTGGATGTTCCCGATGGCCATCGCTTGCGGCAACACCTTTGTACTCAAGCCATCCGAACAGGATCCGCTGTCGACCATGCTGCTGGTGGAACTGGCCATCGAAGCTGGCGTTCCGGCTGGCGTGCTCAACGTTGTCCACGGTGGCAAGGACGTAGTGGACGCGCTCTGCACCCACAAGGACATAAAGGCTGTTTCGTTCGTCGGTTCGACCGCCGTCGGTACTCACGTCTACGACCTGGCCGGCAAACATGGCAAGCGCGTGCAATCGATGATGGGCGCGAAGAACCACGCCGTAGTGCTGCCGGACGCCAACCGTGAACAAGCGCTGAATGCGCTGGTAGGCGCCGGTTTCGGTGCCGCCGGCCAGCGTTGCATGGCCACCTCTGTGGTGGTGTTGGTGGGCGCGGCCAAACAATGGCTGCCGGACCTGAAAGCGCTGGCGCAAAAACTGAAGGTGAATGCCGGGAGCGAGCCAGGCACAGACGTCGGCCCTGTGATTTCCAAACGGGCCAAGGCACGGATTCTCGATCTGATCGAAAGCGGCATCAAGGAAGGCGCCAAGCTTGAGCTGGACGGTCGCGACATCACGGTTCCAGGTTTCGAGCAGGGCAACTTCGTCGGCCCGACCCTGTTCTCCGGCGTGACCACCGACATGCAGATCTACACCCAGGAAATCTTCGGCCCGGTGCTGGTGGTGCTGGAAGTCAACACGCTGGACGAGGCCATTGCACTGGTCAACGCCAACCCGTTCGGCAACGGCACCGGCCTGTTCACCCAGAGCGGTGCGGCGGCGCGCAAATTCCAGAGCGAAATCGACGTTGGCCAGGTCGGCATCAACATCCCGATTCCGGTGCCGGTCCCGTTCTTCAGCTTCACCGGTTCGCGCGGTTCCAAACTGGGCGACCTCGGTCCGTATGGCAAGCAAGTGGTGCAGTTCTACACTCAGACCAAGACGGTCACCAGTCGCTGGTTCGATGACGACAGCGTCAACGACGGTGTGAACACCACCATTAACTTGCGATAAGGAGCCGCACATGAAAATCGCTTTTATCGGTCTCGGCAACATGGGCGCGCCGATGGCGCGCAACCTGATCAAGGCCGGCCATTCGCTGCGGCTGGTGGACCTGAACAAAACCGTTCTGGCAGAGCTGGAGCAACTGGGTGGCAGCATCAGCGCCACCGCTCGTGAAGCGGCTCAAGGGGCGGAACTGGTGATCACCATGCTGCCCGCTGCCGTGCATGTGCGCAGCGTGTGGCTGGGTGAAGACGGCGTGCTGGCGGGGATCGCCCAAGGCGTACCGGCCGTGGATTGCAGCACCATCGATCCGCAAACCGCGCGGGATGTTGCCGCGGTGGCCGCCAAGCAAGGCGTGAGCGTGGCCGATGCACCCGTCTCCGGCGGTACGGGTGGTGCAGCGGCGGGAACCCTGACCTTCATGGTCGGTGCCACCCCCGAGCTGTTCGCCACCCTGCAACCGGTGCTGGGGCAGATGGGCCGCAACATCGTTCATTGCGGTGAAGTCGGCACCGGGCAAATCGCCAAGATCTGCAACAACCTGCTGCTGGGGATTTCCATGGTCGGTGTCAGCGAAGCCATGGCGCTGGGTGATGCCTTGGGCATCGACACCGGCGTGCTGGCCGGGATCATCAACAGTTCCACCGGGCGTTGCTGGAGTTCGGAGATGTACAACCCGTGGCCGGGCGTCGTCGAAACGGCGCCGGCTTCACGTGGCTACACCGGTGGTTTCGGTGCCGAACTGATGCTCAAGGATCTGGGGCTGGCCACGGAAGCGGCCCGTCAGGCGCATCAGCCGGTGGTGCTCGGCGCGGTGGCCCAGCAGTTGTATCAGGCGATGAGCCAGCGAGGGGAAGGTGGCCAAGACTTCTCGGCGATCATCAACAGCTATCGCAAACCGCAATAAAACCACGTAGGAGCGAGCTTGCTCGCGATGGTCGTTAACGATAACGCGGGGAATCTGACACCCCGCGTTGCTCTCGAGTTTTTCGCGAGCAAGCTCGCTCCTACAGGTAAAGCATCGACATTGACCGGGAAATCACGTCGGGTGATCTCCCGGTTTTTTTGCATCAGGCAAACACGAAATACTTGCGCACGGTTTCAACCACTTCCCATGTGCCTTTCATACCCGGCTCGATGACGAAAATATCACCGGCGCGCAGATGGATCGGCTCCTTTCCCTCTGGGGTGATGATGCAGTAGCCCTCGCGGAAATCGCAGTATTCCCACTTCACGTATTCCACGTACCACTTGCCCGGCGTGCAGATCCAGGTGCCCATGATCTTGCTGCCGTCTTCGCTGGTGTAGGCGTTGAGGTTGACGGTGTGCGGGTCGCCTTCGAGCTTTTCCCATTTGCAGGCGTCGAGCACCGGCAGCGGGTGAGTGTCGCGAAGAACGGTAATCGGTGCGGACATGATGACTCCGAGCGTTAGGGAGAACTGAAGTCGCACCCTATAGGGCTTGGCCGGGTATCAGTTGTCTGTGCTCGACATTGAGGTGTCCAGAAACGCTCGACAATTTGCGCACTCAATAAAAACGCCCCGGCATTCATGGAATGCCGGGGCGTTTTTTTATCAAGTGTTTATTGAGCCACTGGCAAGTTCCGATGCCTGACCATGCGAATCCGGTAGCAACCGTAGATGAACAGTACCCAAACCGGCATGGCATACACCGAGGCGCGTACCGGTGGAATCATCCAGATCACGCAGATGATCACGACCATGAACGCCAGACACAGGTAATTGGTGTACGGCGACCAGAATGCCTTGAAGCCTGGCTCGATGCCGCGTTGGCTCATGGCCTTGCGAAACTTGAGGTGCGTCAGGCTGATCAGCGCCCAGTTGATCATCAGCGAGGCGACCACCAGGGCGAACAGCAACTCCAGCGCTTCATGCGGCGCAACGTAGTTGACCAGCACGGCCAACATCGTGATCAGCGCAGAAACACCCAGCGCCAACAACGGGACCCCCTGTTTGTTCAGCTTCATCAAGGCCTTGGGGGCATCGCCCTGTTCGGCCAGGCCGTAGAGCATGCGGCTGTTGCAGTAGACGCCGCTGTTGTAGACCGACAGTGCGGCGGTGAGCACCACGAAGTTGAGAATTTGCGCCGCGGTGTCGCTGCCGATCAAGGCGAAAATCTGCACGAACGGGCTGCCGCTATAGGCATCGCCCGAAGCGCCCAGTGTTTGCAGCAGCTGGTCCCAGGGATACAGCGACAGCAACACAGTGAGTGCGCCGACGTAGAAGATCAGCACTCGGTAAACCACTTGGTTGATGGCTTTGGGGATCACCTTCCTCGGTTCGCTGGCTTCAGCGGCGGTGATGCCGACCAGTTCCAGGCCGCCGAACGAGAACATGATGAACGCCATCGCCATCAGCAGCCCGTTGGTGCCATTGGGGAAGAAGCCGCCGTGGCTCCACAGGTTGCTCACCGACGCTTGCGGGCCGCCAGTACCGCTGAACAGCATGTAGCAGCCCAGGACGATCATGCCGATGATGGCCACGACCTTGATGATCGCGAACCAGAACTCCATCTCCCCGAAGACTTTGACGTTCAGCGTATTGATCAGGTTGACCAGCACGAAGAACACCGCCGCGCTGACCCAGGTCGGCACCTCCGGCCACCAGAACTGCACGTACTTGCCAACGGCGGTCAGCTCGGCCATACCCACCAGCACATACAGCACCCAGTAGTTCCAGCCAGACAGGAATCCGGCAAAGCCGCCCCAGTAGTTGTGAGCGAAATGACTGAAAGAGCCGGCCACGGGCTCCTCGACAATCATTTCACCCAGTTGGCGCATGATCAGGAAAGCGATGAAGCCGGCGATCGCATAGCCGAGGATCATCGACGGCCCGGCGGACTTGAGCACGCCGGCGGAGCCGAGGAACAGCCCCGTACCAATGGCGCCGCCCAATGCGATCAGTTGAATGTGCCGATTCTTCAACCCCCGCTTGAGCGTTCCCTGTTGCAAGATTTCATCCGCCATCTGGTTCCCTTCTTGTGAGTGTGGCCAAGCCTGTTTTCAAAGGGCAGATATTACTCTCGGTAAACGTTGCGTAATACAGATGACTGCTGGGTCGAGTGCTGGATTTCAACGATTGCTGGCTGGATTTTCGGCACTCAACGTGTCGAGCAAGGCCCTGGCATAACCGGGCAGGGCAACGAATGAACGGGCGCACAGCAAGAGTTTGCGCCGAGCCCAGTCTTCCTTCAGGGCGACGCTCTTGAACGGCTGATCGACGGCCCGGCGCTGGATCGCCGCCTGCGGCACAATCGCGAGCCCGGCGCCGCGAGCGACCATGCGGATCACCCCGTCGAAGCCTTCCGCACGGATGCGGATCTGCATGCGCATTCCCACGTGAAGCGCTTGTTCTTCGAGGTACACCGCCAATGCGCTATGGGCGGTCAGGCCGACGTAATCGTGAAGCAACGTATCGCTGAAAGCCGGCGTAACGCCGGCGGCCAAGGGATGCCCGACCGGCATGATCAACACCAGTGGGTCATCGCGAAAGGGCAGGGTTTCGAGGCCTTGGGTATCCACGGCGTCGGAGACGATGCCAAGGTCCGCGGCACCCTGGCGCAGGGCGTGAACGATGCGCAGGCTCGGCAATTCTTGCAGGTCAATGTCGAGGTTGCGATGACTGCACAGGAAGTCCGCCAGCACTTCCGGCAGATACTCGGTGATCGCCGTGGTGTTGCACAACAACCGCACCTGTCCTTTGACGCCCTTGGCGTATTCGGCCAGGTCCTGCTGCAGGTGCTCAGACTGTTGCAGCAGGAGGCGGGCGTGTTGTGCCAGGGCTTTTCCCGCTGGCGTGGGGGTGACGCCGCGACGACCGCGCTGCAGGAAATCAATGCCGAGCGAAGACTCCATCGCGCGGATTCGGGCGCTCGCCGCCGCCAGGGATAAATGGCTGCGCGCGGCGCCGGCGGTGATGTTGCCGGTGTCGAGGATGTTCAGGTAGAGGCGCAGGTCGGTCAGGTCGAAGTGCATTGTCAGCCTCTGATATGTGTTGTCTGGGCGGACGCCTTCGCGGGCAAGCCTCGCTCCTACGGGTTTTGTGTGGGGCGCTAAAGGGAGTAACGACACAAAAACCTGTAGGAGCGAGGCTTGCTCGCGAAGGCGCCAGCGGCATCGACGAAATCCTAAGCCTCTGTCTATACAAGAGGCTAGCTCAATATATGGCACATTTTCACCCGGTCAATCCAGGCTCAGGATAAGCCCATGAATACACTCGCCGCGTTCTACCAAAACCTTGGCCTGACCCTTTCATTGCTGGTCATCGCTACCTTCCTGCTGGCCGGCATGATCAAAGGTGTGATCGGCCTCGGCCTGCCGACCATCGCCATGGGCTTGCTGGGCCTGGCTATGGCCCCGTCGCAGGCTGCGGCGTTGTTGATCATTCCAGCGACCCTGACCAATGTCTGGCAACTGGCCTTTGGCGGGCATTTGCGGGGGTTGGTCAACCGGCTGTGGCCGATGCTGCTGGCGATCTTTATCGGCACCGGCGCCGGCACGTTGTGGATCGGCATGGCCGGCGGTCATTGGGTGGTGCGGGGATTGGGCGCTGCGTTGCTGCTCTACGCGCTGAGCGGGCTGTTCCTGCCGAGCTTGCGCGTCGGCCGTCAGACCGAGCGCTGGCTCGGTCCGGTGTGCGGCGTGCTGACCGGCGTCATCACCTCGGCCACCGGCGTCTTCGTGATTCCGGCGGTGCCGTATCTGCAAGCATTGGGTTTGAGCAAGGATGAACTGGTGCAGGCGCTGGGCCTGTCGTTCACCGTGTCGACCCTCGCACTCGCCGCCGGCCTGTGGTGGCGCGGCGCGCTGGGCGGTGGCGAGTTGAGCGCGTCCTTGCTGGCGCTGGTCCCGGCAGTGCTCGGCATGTTGCTCGGGCAGTCGCTGCGTCAGCGGATCAGCGCCGTGCTGTTCAAGCGTGTGTTCTTCATTGGCCTCGGTGTACTCGGCGGCCACTTGCTGATCAGCGGGTAGCGGAGGACGCGCTGAGCATGTCGATGGCGCGGATGTCGAAATCCTGTTCCAGGTACTCCATGCGCATGTCGCGGAACTGCTTCATGTGCGGCAGGTTCGAGTGCACATCGAGGTGGGCCTGGGACTGCCAGATCTCGTAGAAGATAAACAGTGTCGGGTCCTGTTTGTCGCGCAACATGTGGTATTCGATGCAGCCAGGCTCGGCGCGGCTCGCTTGCACATGAGCGCCGAAAAACGCTTCAAAGGCGTCAGATTTTTCCGGGCGGGTCTTGGCGTGCAGGATGAAGCCTTGTCGTTCACTCATCAGAAATCTCCTCAAGTTCAGAATCGACGCAAGTGTATGGCAACAATCGGTGGTCGATTCGTGCGTGTTGGTCAAATGAATTTTGCGGTTCGCGGGCTTACTCCGCGCGAGGTCGATGGCTAACCTGCCGCCATCGAATTTCCAACCTTCCGAGATTTCCCATGAAAAAAATCCTGTTGCTCAATGGCGGCAAACAATTTGCTCACTCCAATGGTCGCTATAACGCGACCCTGCATGAAGCCGCGCTGAGCGTGCTGGATCGTGGGGGTGTCGATGTGAAAGCCACGTTCATCGACGAGGGTTACGACGTCGCCGAAGAAGTCGCCAAGTTCCTTTGGGCTGACGTGATCATTTATCAGATGCCCGGCTGGTGGATGGGCGCGCCCTGGACGGTGAAGAAATACCTCGATGAAGTATTCACCGAAGGTCACGGCAGCCTCTACGCCAGCGACGGTCGTACCCGTTCCGATGCTTCGCAAAAATACGGCAGTGGGGGTCTGTTGCAGGGCAAGCAATACCTGTTGTCGCTGACCTGGAACGCACCGCAGCAAGCCTTCGATGACCCGACCGACTTCTTTGAAGCCAAGGGTGTGGACGCGGTGTACTTCCCGTTCCACAAGGCCAACGAGTTCCTCGGCATGACCGGTTTGCCGACGTTCCTGTGCGTCGACGTGATGAAGCGTCCGAATGTTGAAGCCGATGTGGCGCGGTATCAGCAGCATTTGACCGAGGTGTTTGGTCTGCCTGCCTGATTTTTCCGGCTAGTATCCGTCGCAATGGCGAAAAAGATCGCAGCCTGCGGCAGCTCCTACAGGTGGACACCAATCCTTGTAGGAGCTGCCGAAGGCTGCGATCTTGGCGATTCATGCCACGCCGATTGGAAAGAGGACACACGTGAAAGCCAGATCCGATGAGTTGCAGATATTCGTCTGCGTGATTGAGTGCGGGTCCATTTCCGCGGCGGCCGAACAGGTCGGGCAAACGCCTTCGGCGGTCAGCCGCACGCTGTCGCGACTGGAGGCCAAGCTCGATACCACGCTGATCAACCGCACCACACGACGCATGGACCTGACCGAAGAGGGCAAGTATTTCTTCGAGCACGCCAAACTGATTCTCGACCAGATGGACGAGCTCGAAGAGCGCCTCAATTCACGCCAGCAAACGCCGTCCGGACGTTTGCGCATCAACGCGGCATCACCGTTCATGCTGCACGCCATCGTGCCGCACATCGATGAGTTCCGCCGGCTCTACCCGGACATCCAGCTCGAACTCAACAGCAACGACCTGATCATCGACCTGCTCGAACAAAGCACCGACATCGCCATCCGCATCGGCACCCTGGCCGACTCGACCCTGCATGCCCGTTCGCTGGGGTGCAGTCCGCTGCACATCGTCGCCAGCCCGGCTTACCTTGAGCGACACGGCACGCCGATGGTCGTCGAGGAACTGGCCGGGCACGCGCTGCTGGGCTTTGCCAACAACGAAGGCCTCAACCAATGGCCGCTGCGGTATGTGCATGGAGATCGCTGGCCGATCCAGGCGTCGATCAGCGCGTCCAGCGGCGAGACGATCAGACAGCTAGCGCTGGAAGGCCAGGGCATCGCCAGCCTGTCGCATTACATGACAATCCAGGACATTCGCGCCGGGCGCTTGAAAGTGCTGCTGGCGGATTTCAACAGTGGCTATCGCCAGCCGATCAATGCGGTGTACTACCGTAACTCGCAACTTGCCCTACGGATTCAGTGCTTCCTGGACTTCATCCAGGGCAAATTGGCGCTGTATGCGAGTTCGGATTTCAAGGGCTGATTCGTGATCTCTGCGCAAGAGTGAATTGGGTCAATGGGGATTTTTCGTCAGTGATCACTGCTTGATACTCATCGCATCACTTACTCACGCAGGGAGTTTCTCCATGAACGTATTCGTAACCGGCGCCGCGGGTTTTATCGGCGGCTCCATTGCCACAGGGCTGGTCCAGGCCGGGCATAAGGTCACCGGACTGGTGCGCAGCGTCGAACAGGCAAATGAATTGAGCGCGCTGGGCATCACGCCAGTGATCGGCACTCTTGACGACAGCGCACTATTGACTGAACAGGCCCGTGCTGCCGACGCCGTTATCAACGCCGCCAGCAGCGATCATCGCGCTGCGGTGGAAGCGCTGCTCAATGCACTTCGCGGCTCCCATAAAGTGTTCCTGCACACCAGTGGTTCGAGCATCGTCGGCGATGCATCCGGTGGTCAGTCCAGCGAAGTCATCTATTACGAAGATGCCCTGCCGGAACCTACCGTCGACAAGGCTGCCCGCGTGGCCATCGACAACCTGATACTTGCCGCAGCGAAAGACGGCGTGAACTCGGCCGTGATCTGCAACACCTTGATCTACGGTCACAGCCTCGGAGTGAAACGCGACAGCGTGCAATTGCCGCGCTTGCTCAAACAGGCCCGCAAAAGTGGTGTGGTGCGGCATGTCGGTACCGGTCAGAACATCTGGTCCAACGTGCACATCGAAGACGTGGTTGCCCTTTACCTGCTGGCGTTGACCAAAAACGTACCGGGCACGTTCTACTTCGTCGAAAGCGGTGAAGCATCGTTCATCGACATGACCACGGCGATGGCCGAGGCCTTGAACCTGGGACAGCCGCAAGACTGGCCGCTGAAGGACGCCGAAGCGGAGTGGGGTTATGAAATGGCCAACTATGGCCTCGGCTCCAATAGCCGGGTGCGCGGCAAGCATGCGCGGGAGTTGCTGGGCTGGGCGCCGAAGCGGACGTCGGTGGTTGAATGGATTCGGGACGAGATGGTTTGAGTTCGCTCTAGACCGCGTCATCGTTCTTCGCGGGCAAGCCTCGCTCCTACAGAGTTTGTGTCGTTCACGAAATCAGCGAACGACACAAGCTCTGTAGGAGCGAGGCTTGCCCGCGAAAACGTTTCCGATATCTCCACAACTGGCCGGGCCGCCCTCGATTCCGTAACATCCGCCCCTCTTTTCCGCTACCTGTGTCCGGTCCTCCATGAAACGAAAACATCTGCGCGCCGATGTCCTGGCCGGACTCACCACGTCCTTCGCTCTGTTGCCCGAGTGCATCGCCTTCGCGCTGGTGGCCCACCTCAATCCCTTGATGGGGCTTTACGGCGCTTTCATCATTTGCACCCTGACCGCGCTGTTCGGTGGACGGCCGGGTATGGTGTCGGGTGCGGCCGGTTCGATGGCGGTGGTGATCGTCGCGTTGGTGGTGCAACACGGTGTGCAATATTTGCTAGCAACCGTCTTGCTGGGTGGGCTGATCATGCTGGCGTTCGGGCTGCTGAAGCTGGGCAAACTGGTTCGCATGGTGCCGCACCCGGTGATGCTGTGGTTTGCCGACGTTTGCGCTACCGGACATTCCCTGGACGCTGGAAACCCTGCGCATCATCGCCCCCTACGCGATCTTGATGGCGCTGGTCGGTCTGCTGGAAACCTTGCTGACCCTGAACCTCACCGACGAGATTACCGAGAGCCGTGGCTTCCCGGATCGCGAGTGCGTAGCGCTGGGCGCGGCCAACATGGTCTCCGGGGTGTTTGGGGGGATGGGTGGCTGCGCCATGATCGGCCAGACGGTGATCAACCTCAGCTCCGGTGGTCGCGGACGGCTTTCCGGTGGGGTGGCCGGTGTATTGATTCTGCTGTTCATTCTGTTTCTGTCGCCGCTGATCGAACGCATCCCGCTGGCGGCGCTGGTCGGTGTGATGTTCGTGGTGTCGCAGCAAACCTTCGCCTGGGCGTCGTTGCGGGTGCTGAACAAAGTGCCGCTGAACGACGTGCTGGTGATCATCGCGGTCACCGTCATTACCGTGTTTACCGACCTGGCCACCGCCGTGCTGTGCGGGATCATCATTGCGGCGCTCAATTTCGCCTGGCAACAGGCCCGCGAACTCTACGCCGACAGCCACCTGGAAGCCGATGGCAGCAAACGGTATCACCTGCACGGCACGCTGTTCTTCGCCTCGACGACGTCTTTCCTCAACCAGTTCGATCCCGCCAACGACCCGTCCGTGGTGACGATCGACTGCCGCCACCTGAGCTTCGTCGACTACTCGGCCATCGCCGCGCTGAAGACCTTGCGAGAGCGCTACGCCAAGGCCGGCAAGCACCTGCGCGTGCTGCACTTGTCCGAGCGCTGCAAGAAACTGCTCAAGCGCGCCCGGGTCAGTCACGACTGACTGGGAGGCCTGATATCCAAAAGATCGCAGCCTTCGGCAGCTCCTACAGATTATGCGTACACCTGTAGGAGCTGCCGAAGGCTGCGATCTTTTGATCTTCAAAATGAAAATTCTCCATGCTGATTTTCATTAATCCCGACACAACATATCCATGAGCGACAACCCTTACCTCTGTACGAAAATAACTTTCACCTCGTTTGAAAATCACGCCTCGAAATGTTTTATGAGTTTCACAACCCATTCGACGTGACCCTTTCGAGGAGTACCGCATGACCCTGTCCTTCGGCTATTGGCTGCTGGTATATGCCGCCATCGCCATCATTGCGCTGATCGTTCTGATCGCCCGTTACCGACTTAATCCGTTCATCGTGATCACCCTGGTGTCGATTGGCCTGGCGTTGCTCGCCGGCATGCCGGCCTCCGGCGTGGTCGGCGCCTACGAGGCGGGGGTCGGCAAGACCCTGGGGCACATCGCGCTGGTGGTGGCGCTGGGCACGATGCTTGGCAAGATGATGGCCGAGTCCGGCGGTGCCGAGCAGGTGGCGCGCACCTTGATTGACCGTTTCGGCGAAAAGAATGCGCACTGGGCCATGGTCTGCATCGCGTTCCTGGTCGGGCTGCCGCTGTTCTTCGAGGTCGGTTTTGTACTGCTGGTGCCGATCGCCTTTACCGTGGCGCGGCGCGTCGGCGTGTCGATCCTGATGGTCGGTTTGCCGATGGTTGCCGGGCTCTCGGTGGTGCATGCCCTGGTGCCACCGCACCCGGCGGCAATGCTGGCGGTGCAGGTGTATCAGGCGTCGGTGGGGCAGACTCTGCTCTACGCAATTCTGATCGGCATTCCGACCGCGATCATCGCAGGTCCCCTGTACGCCAAATTCATCGTGCCGCGCATTCAACTGCCGGCGGAAAACCCGCTGGAGCGCCAGTTCCTCGACCGCGAACCGCGTGACAGCCTGCCGGGGTTCGGCATCACCATGGCGACCATTCTGTTGCCGGTAGTGCTGATGCTGATCGGCGGCTGGGCCAACCTGATCTCCACGCCGGGCAGCGGTTTTAATCAATTCCTGCTGTTCATCGGCAACTCGGTGATCGCCTTGCTGCTGGCGACCTTGCTGAGTTTTTGGACCCTCGGCATCGCCCAGGGCTTCAACCGCGAATCGATCCTCAAATTCACCAACGAGTGCCTGGCGCCAACCGCCAGCATCACCTTGCTGGTCGGCGCCGGTGGTGGCCTGAACCGGATTCTGGTGGAGGCCGGGGTCACCGATCAGATCGTCAGCCTGGCCCATGAATTTCACCTGTCGCCGCTGATCATGGGCTGGCTGTTCGCCGCGCTGATGCGCATTGCCACCGGTTCCGCCACGGTGGCCATGACCACCGCATCGGGAATTGTCGCGCCGGTGGCCATTGGTCTGGGGTATCCGCACCCGGAGTTGCTGGTGCTGGCGACCGGCGCCGGGTCGGTTATCTTTTCCCACGTCAACGACGGCGGCTTCTGGTTGATCAAGGAATACTTCAACATGACCGTTGCCCAGACCTTCAAGACCTGGACCGTGCTCGAAACCATCATTTCGGTGGTCGCGTTCGGCCTGACCGTGGGTCTTTCTTACCTGATTTAACCGGAGTCGCCTGCCATGGACATCCTCTACCAGATCCGCTCCCGTCAGGATTCCTTCAGCGCCGGCGAAGGACGCATCGCGCGGCTGATGCTCGACGACGTAGGATTTGCCTCCGCCGCCAGCCTCGATGAGCTGGCGCTGAGAGCGGAAGTCAGCACCGCCACGCTCTCGCGTTTTGCCCGCACTGTCGGCTGCCGCGACTTGCGTGATCTGCGCCTGCAACTGGCCCAGGCGAGCGGCGTCGGCAGCCGCTTTCTCGACCCGGCGGGCACGCCCGAACAATCGGCGTTTTACGGGCAGATCGTCGGTGATATCGAGTCGACGTTGCGTCAGCATCTGTCCGCGTTTGACGAGTCGCGTTTCGCCGATGCCGTCAAATTATTGGGCAAGGCACGGATGATTCACGCGTTCGGCATGGGCGGCTGCTCGACCTTGTGCAGCGATGAACTGCAGGTGCGGCTGGTGCGCTTCGGCTATCCGATTGCGGTGTGCCACGACCCGGTGATGATGCGCGTCACCGCCGCCAGCCTCGGTCCCGAAAATGCGCTCATCGCCTGCTCGCTGACCGGCATCACACCCGAGTTGCTCGAAGTCGTCGAACTGGCCCGCAACTATGGCGCACGGATTGTCGCCATCACCCGGGCCGACTCGCCACTGGCGCAATTGGCGGATGTGCTGCTGCCGCTGCAAGGCGTCGAAACCTCGTTTATCTACAAACCCACGGCGGCACGCTACGGCATGTTGCTGGCCATCGACGTGCTTGCCACCGAGCTGGCGCTGGCTAATCCTGAAGACAATCAAGAACGTCTGAGGCGGATCAAACTCGCCCTCGACGATTACCGCGGCGGCGACGATCACTTGCCGCTGGGAGACTGACATGATGTACGACACGCTGATTCGCAACGCCCTGATTATCGACGGCAGCAACGCCCCCGGTTATAGCGCTGATGTGGCGATTCTGGATGGCCGCATCGAGCGCATCGGTGACTTGCACGATGCCCGCGCCGCCGAGGAAATCCACGCCGCTGGCCGGGTCCTCGCACCGGGATTCATCGATGTTCACACCCATGACGACACGGTGGTGATCCGCCAGCCGCAAATGCTGCCCAAGCTCAGCCAGGGCGTGACCACGGTGATCGTCGGCAACTGCGGGATCAGCGCATCACCGGTGAACCTGAAGGGCGATCCACCCGACCCGATGAACCTGCTGGGCACTGCCGCCGCGTTTGTGTATCCAACCTTCAGCGCTTACCGCGCGGCGGTCGAAGCGGCGAACACCACGTTGAACGTGGCCGCGCTGGTCGGCCACACCGCGTTGCGCAGCAATCACCTCGACGACCTGTTTCGCACCGCCACGCCGGATGAAATCAGCGCGATGCGCGAGCAATTGCGCGAAAGCCTTGAGGCCGGTGCGTTGGGTTTATCCACCGGTCTGGCGTATGCCAGCGCCTTCTCGGCGTCGACCGATGAAGTGATGCAGCTGACTGAAGAACTGACGGCTTTCGGCGCGGTGTACACCACCCATTTGCGCAGCGAATTCGAGCCGGTGCTGGAGGCCATGGACGAGGCGTTCCAGATCGGTCGTCACGCGAAATCCCCGGTGATCATTTCCCACCTCAAATGTGCCGGCGCCGGTAACTGGGGGCGCAGTCCGCAACTGTTGGCCTCGCTTGAAGAAGCGGCGAAAACCCACCCGGTGGGCTGCGATTGTTACCCCTACGCGGCGAGCTCTTCGACCCTCGACCTCAAGCAAGTCACCGATGCCCATCGCATCACCATCACCTGGTCCACGCCGCATCCGGAGTTGGGCGGCCGCGACCTGATGGACATCGCTGCCGAGTGGAACGTGTCGTTGCTCGATGCCGCTCGCCGGTTGCAACCGGCCGGCGCTGTGTACTACGGGATGGACGAGGCGGATGTACGAAGAATCCTTGCGCATCCGTTGTCGATGGTGGGTTCTGACGGCTTGCCGGAAGATCCGTTTCCCCATCCACGTTTGTGGGGCGCTTTCCCACGAGTACTCGGACATTTCAGTCGCGATGTAGGGCTGTTTCCGCTGCACACCGCCGTGCACAAAATGACCGGGCTGTCGGCCGCGCGCTTTGGCTTGAAGGAACGTGGCGAGATCCGTGAAGGACATTGGGCGGATCTGGTGTTGTTTGATCCGGCGACCATTCGCGACGTGGCGGATTTCAATGATCCGCAACGGGCAGCGGAAGGGATTGACGGGGTGTGGATCAACGGCGTCTTGAGTTACAGCGACGGACAGGCGAACGGCAAAAGGGAAGGGCGGTTTTTGGCGCGGGAGGGGGATTTGCGGATGGGGTTTAGTTGAGGTTGTGAAGATCAAAAGATCGCAGCCTTCGGCAGCTCCTACATTGAAACACATTCCCCTGTAGGAGCTGCCGAAGGCTGCGATCTTTTGATCGGTGTCTCATAGTGGCACTATGCAATTAAAGAAACCTGCCTCCAAGCCGAAGCGCTGTCATGCAGCCCAACTACAATGGGTGTCATTTCAGTCAGGGAGCAACCCGATGAGCTTCGGCAAAACCACCCCGATCCTGCGGATTTTTGATGAGACCAAGGCAAGGGAGTTCTACGTCAATTTCCTTGGGTTCAAGATCGACTGGCAGCACCGCGTCGAGGCCAACTTCCCGTTGTACCTGCAAATCTCCCGTGGCGAATGCGTGCTGCACCTGTCCGAACACCACGGCGACTGTACGCCAGGCTCGGCGCTGCGCATCGAGACCGATGAGCTTGAAGCCTTCCAGCAGCAATTGCTGGCCAAGGAATACACGTTCGCGCGTCCGCAGATTCAGTCGATGCCGTGGGGCAGCCAGGACATGACCGTGTCCGATCCGTTTGGCAATCGGTTGGTGTTTACCAATGCGATTTGTGTTTGAAGCCGTTCAGCAGCTCTGCGAGGTTTGATGGAATAAGGTGTGTTAGCCTCAATCAATGATTTCATTGATTGCAGGAGGCATCATGGCCAGCATTACGATTCGAAACCTGGACGATCAAGTAAAGGAACAGCTGCGTATCGCGGCAGCCCAGAATGGGCACTCGATGGAAGAAGAGGCTCGCCTGATTCTTGGTCGGGCCCTGACTACCGTTGATCGTGCTGGAGGGCTTGGTAGCCGAATCCGCAGCAGATTCAACACCACCGGAGGGGTTGAGCTCGATCTTCCTTCGCGTCACGAGAAAGCGACAGCGGTGGATTTCTCCGAATGATAGTGCTTGATACCAATGTTCTTTCGGAGTTTATGCGAGTTGAACCCAATTCTCAGGTGCTTGCTTGGGTCGATGCACAACCGGCGATGGAACTAGCAATCGGCGCTATTACGGTTGCAGAAATTCTCCACGGCATTGCTCGACTCCCGTTCGGCAAGCGTAAACAGAAACTTGAAGCGCATGCGATGGCGATGTTCGAAGAGGACTTTGCCGGGCGGATTTTGTCTTTTGATGCTCATGCCGCCGTTGAGTACGCGACGCTGGTAGCTGACGGTGAAGCCAATGGTCGAGCCGCGTCGATGGCAGATGCGCAAATCGCCGCCATCTGCCGAAGCCACGGCGCTCCGATTGCCACCCGCAATGTTCGGGACTTCGAGTTTTCCGGAGTTGAAGTGATCAATCCGTGGGACGCCTGATGCAGTTGGAGATGACAAGATGATCGCTCCCACGCTCCGCGTGGGAGTGCATCCCGGGAGCGTGGGAACGATCAGGTGTGATTAAACCCGGAAGTGGCTCACCATCATCTGCAACTGATTACCCAACCGCGCCAGTTCCACGCTGGACTTGGCGGTTTCGTCGCTGGCGGCCGCGGTCTGTTCGGACACGTCGCGCACGTTGATGATGCTGCGACTGATCTCTTCCGCCACGGCGCTTTGCTGTTCGGCGGCGGCAGCGATCTGCTGGTTCATCGACTGGATGTTCGACACCGTGCGGGTGATGTTTTCCAGGGAGACGCCGGCCTTGCGGGTCAGCGCGACGCTGCTGTCGGTCAGGACGCGACTGTTGTTCATCACCGCCGACACTTGCTGAGTGCCGTTTTGCAGGCCGGCTACCAGGCCTTCGATTTCTTCGGTGGATTTCTGTGTGCGCTGGGCCAGGCCCCGGACTTCGTCGGCCACCACCGCAAAACCGCGACCGGCTTCGCCGGCGCGCGCGGCCTCGATGGCGGCGTTAAGGGCCAGCAGGTTGGTTTGTTCGGCCACGGCTTTGATCACGTCCATGACGCTGCCGATCTTGTCGCTTTCCTGTTGCAGCACGCTCATGGCTTCGGTGGAGCGCACCACTTCACTGGCCAGGCGCTCGATCTGCGCGATGGCTTCGTTGACGACCTTGTCGCCTTCGCGTGCCTCACCGTCAGCGGCGGCTGCAGCTTGCGAGGCTTGTTCGGCATTGCGTGCGACTTCTTGCACAGTGGCCGTCATTTCATGCATGGCGGTGGCGACCTGATCGGTCTCGATCTTCTGGCTGTTGACCCCGGCGCTGGTTTGCCCGGTCACGGCCGACAGCTCTTCGGCAGCGCTGGCGATCTGGGTGACGCCGTCGCGGATGCCGCTGATCAAGTCGCGCAAGGTCACGCCCATGCGCGCGATGCCTTGTTGCAACATGCCGAGTTCGTCGCGGCGAGTCACCTTGACGTCCTGGGACAGGTCGCCGCTGGCGATGCGTTCGACCACGGCCAGGGTTTCGCGCAGTGGGCCGGTGATCTGGCGGGTGATGATCACCGCCGCAATGACGCCGACCAACAACGCCAGCAACGTGCTGATCAGTTGCAGCGTGCGGGCCTGGGCGCTTTCAGCGTCGCGGCGGTCGAGCTGGATCTGATACAGCTGATCGCTGAGGGTCACGATGGTGGTGCCCTGATCGGTCATTTCCTTGCGTGCTTGCACCGTCTCGTTGCTGGCGACTTTGTAGGCCTGCAAGGCGCTGCGGTAGTTAATCAGCGCGGTTTCCAGCTGACGCAAGGCGTCCAGCTGCGTGTCGGCGAACTGCACGTTGAGCGTTTTCAGGCTGGCAATGGCCGCCTCCAGTTGGCCGACGGCTTTTTGCTCGGTCTCGGCGTTGGTGGTAGCGGTGTAGCCACGGACTTCGTAGCGGGCCAGCAAGAAGGCTTCCCGGGCGGTCGTGATGGCCTGGAATTGCTCGACGCGCTGGTCACTCAGCGGCATTTGCTGCACGTGGGTGTTGATAGCGGTGAGCAGCGTGTTGGCGGCTTCAGCGTTGGCGCCCATGGCGTCGCGCGCGCTATTGCCGGTGCGGTAGGCGCTGCGCATTTTGTTCAGCGACGTTTTGTACGCCTCGATGACTTCGCCTTGTGCTTTGAGCAGCTTGAGGTTTTCCGGGCTCTTGAACTTCGCCAGCAGTGATTGCTGTTGCGCGGAGAAGGCTTCCAGGGTGGTCTGCACGGCCTGCGCCGCCGTTTCGTCGCCGTTGGTCAGCATGTATTGCAAACGCACCACGCGCAGCTTGGTCAGGCCGGCATTGAGCTGGGTGATGTCGCTCATCCAGTTGCTGCGGTCAATCAACCCGCCCAGGCTCGTCCATCCCGTCAGGGCGAGGACGCAGGTCAACGCCAGGACCAGGCCGAACCCCAGGCCCAGTTTCAGGTTCACGCTGATATTGCCGAACCAGCTATTCATCAAAAATTCCTCCAGGAAC
Organism: Pseudomonas sp. LBUM1644; assembly: GCF_059716195.1. Taxonomy (NCBI): domain Bacteria; kingdom Pseudomonadati; phylum Pseudomonadota; class Gammaproteobacteria; order Pseudomonadales; family Pseudomonadaceae; genus Pseudomonas; species Pseudomonas sp. LBUM1644. Next base: position 779,097 of record NZ_CP166812.1, read on the forward strand.
GTTGTGCTTCTTGATCGTCGGTTGGCTGGAAGATTGTTGTTTTTGGGAGCCAGCAAGGGGTAGCAAGGCTGTATCGGCAGCGATTGCGAGAGCTGAAAGGTTTTTGCAGGCAAGATCAAAAGATCGCAGCCTGCGGCAGCTCCTACACAGGAATATGCGTTTCCCTGTAGGAGCTGCCGCAGGCTGCGATCTTTTAAGCTTTTTTTCACATGTCTTTCACTGGCTGCCAACGAGAGCCTCTCTAACCTCCGCGCATCGAATGCAACAGATGCGTGCCGGTGAGGCGGCCAGATGTGGAATTGAGACTGAGCCTGTTCGGGAAAAAACGCTCGATTGACCTGAGCCGTTGGACTCGTTATCGAAATACTGCGGTCGTGCTGGCCTCGGCGTTGTTGGTGATTCCCCTGACCGTCTGGCTGTTGCAGCCTGCTGCCGTGCCGGACCTGGCCCATGGCAATGTGGCCGGGGCGCAAGCGTTGGCCGCGGGTTGGGGCAGCGGCGACATGATTGTGCTGGTGCGTCACGTCGAGCGCTGCGATCACTCGTCGGCCGCTTGCCTGACCGGCAACGATGGCATCACCGATCGCTCCCGTAGCGTGGCGGTCGCGGTCGGCGCGCAGTTCGAGCAATTAGGGTTGGGTCACGCCGATATCTACAACAGTCCGACGATTCGTACGGCACAGACCGCCAGCTATATGTTCAATAAGGTGGGCGTCGATGAAGACTGGCTGATCAATTGCAAAGGCACGATGCTGCGTGATGCCTTGGCGCACAAAGTAGCGGGGCGTAATTTGATTCTCGTGACCCACAGCGAATGCATGTCGCAACTTGAAAAAGACCTCAAGTTGTCGACCTCCACCCTCGGTTACGGGGCCTCTTTGTTTGTCTCTGCCGAAACGCCGCAGACACCGCGGATACTCGGCTTTATTGAAGCCTCTGACTGGCGCTCGGTGACCCCCCAATGAGTAATTCCATGCGCTTTTACGGCTCCAATTTCGGTATTCCACTGGCCTGCGCGGCGGTGGTGTTCCTGATGTTCGACATGACCCACATCGACATTGCATTCAGCAATCTTCTTTTTGACCCGGTGGCCCAGAACTTCCCGCTCGACCACGTTCACTTCTTTGAAAGGCTTACCCACAAGTGGGCGCGGATCATCCCGAACTGGACCGCCGAAATTGCCTTGATCGGCGCGATGCTGTCCTTTGTCTGGCCACTGATCAACACGCAAAAGCATCCGCGTCTTGGCGGCTTTCTGGAGCGGAGCAAGGCTGCACCCGTGCTGCGGTTTGCCAACGCGCATCGTCGGGATTTTCTGTTCGTGGTGTTCGCGTTTGCGATTTGTACCGGTGTGATCCATTTCCTCAAGTCGCACACCAGCGTGTACTGCCCGATTGAAACGACCCTCTACGGTGGGAAAATGGCCCATATCGAGTGGTACAACAACTTCCAGTTGTTCAGGGAAGCCGGCGATGGCCGGTGCTGGCCGGGCGGGCATGCCTCGGGCGGTTTCACCATGCTGGCGTTGTATTTCGTGGCACGCCGTTATCGCTGGCGCTATGCCAAAGCGGTCATGTGGGGCTCGCTGTTGCTCGGTTTTGTCTATGGCACGACGCGGGTGCTGCAAGGCTGGCACTACATGTCCCACACCTTCTGGGCCGGGATCTTCGTGTGGCTGGCATGTTTGCTGACGGCGCTGGCGTTTTATGGGCGAGCGCGGCTGGAGAGGCCGGTGTTGCAAAAGGCTGAAAAGCGGGTGTTGGTGGCTGAGGCTGTCAGTTGAGATAGGTATTGAACGGCGAAACCCGCAATCCGAGTAGGGACTGCGGGTTTTTTATTGCCCGGGAAACCGCCTTCGCGAGCAAGCCCGCTCCCACATTGGACCGAGTTGTGAAGTGAGGATGCGGTCAAATGTGGGAGCGGGCTTGCTCGCGAAGAACGATGACGCGGTAAGCCTGCCTACTCCTGTGGATCGACGTTATCCAGCGCCCGGTTCACGGCCAACTCCGCCAGCATGACGACCTGCGCAATGGCCAGCGCCGTGTTGCGCTGCGAGCCGTCCAGGTAGGTGGCCAAATCGCTGGTCATGACGCTGGCAGACGCCAATGACTCACAGGCATGGGCGAGGAGGCTTTCGGTGTTGATGTCGGGAAGGATCGTGAAGAAGGGGCTGGGGCGATAGGGTTTGGTGGCTGGGGGATCGGGGATTAATTTATCCACTTGAAAAATCCTTTTGTAGTCGGAGCCATCAATTGCCAATCTCACTCGGCGAAAAGGTGGCAGCTATGTGCGGAGTGAGATCACCGGCAAAAGGAACCCGGCCAGACCGAAGTCTGCCCGCACACAGCCGCCATAAAGTATTGCGGACAGCGAATAAGCTGGCGGCAATTATGGGTGGGCTGGAGCTAGTTTCCAATTGCTAAGCCGGGGATCTCACACCCGATCACTGAGTTTTCAGTGACAGCCAAAGACTAAAGAGCCCGCTTCCGACCGACAACCTTAAAGATCTGTAGGTCTTTTCTGCTTTTTGGGTAGGTCATGTCTTGTAATGAAGAAGACATCGTCGTCGACAATGCGGCCGCTATCGCGAGCAGGCTCGCTCCCACAAGGGAACGCATTCCACTGTGGGAGCGGGCTTGCTCGCGAAGAACGATGACACGGTCTCACTGCCCGACGAAGTAATAATCCTGACGCCCAACCCGCATCACCTTCAGCACTTTCAACGGTGCCTGCGGTTCGCTGTCTCCAGCCATAACCGCCACGTTGGACGCCGAAGCACTCAGAAACCCATGCAGCTGCGCCTCGGTATCCAGCCCTTTGAGCACACTCTGCGTATAAAACACACTGGCGCCACCCACCCGCTCATTGGCCTGGAACATTGCGACCTGCTGCCCGTTGGCCTGCATCGTCTGGATCTGTTCGGTCAGCGGCAAAAACGACAGTTTGCGATCAGCGTGTGGCAGCGCCCATTGGGCGGCGGCGAGGTAGCTGGCGATCACCACGGCGAGCACGCCAATAGCCAGGCCCTGACGATGACGCGCGATGCGACCCAACAGGTTCGAGGCGCCGTCGTAACGCTTCAGCCTTTCGAACAGAACGCTCGCATATTCGGCGGCAATGACTGCTGCCGCGGGCGTCATCGACATCAAGTAAACGGTGCGCTTGCTCGACGCCAGCGTCAGCATCACGAACTGCGCCAACACCCACAGCGTGAAGAACAACAAGTAACGATTGGCCATCAGGCTTCTACGGAAATGCCATAGCCCCAGGTACACCAGAATGTTCCACGGCAGAAAAGCCTGCGGCAGTTTGGCCAGGTAGTAATAGAACGGTTCGTAATGACCGGCTTCGACAAAGGAGCCGCTGAAGCGTCCGACACTGTTGGTCAGCAGCACCTCCGCCAATGCCTGGGTGCCGCCACGCTGATACAGCACGGCGAGCCAGATTACCAGCGGCACCAGGCCCAGTAGCGTCAGCAGTCCGGGCCGCAGCCAGTCCGAGACCTTCAGGCGCTTGTCCATCAGGCTCTCGGCCAGCAGAAACGCAAAGATCACCACCCCCGGCATCGCCAGGCCCAACACGCCTTTACTCAACGTCGCAATGGCAATCCCCGCCGCAAACAGCCACCCGTTACCGACGCTCGGCTGCCGATGACCCTGAAAAAATGCCAGCAGCGCCAGGGTCACGCCCAAGGCAAGCAACGCGTCTTCACCGACGCCACGCACATTGCTCCAGTAACTGGCCATGGTCGCCAGCAGCATCCCCGCCGTCCAGGCAATCGCCCTGGGGCGGCCGAACCGGCGCAGCATGGCGTACAGAATCATCACGCTGAACAACCCGGCAAACGCCGAGGCCAGTCGCACCGCCCACGGCGTGCCACCGAATGCGCGGATCGCCCCGGCATCGAGCCACAGGCTCAGGGGAGGTTTCTCCAGAAAAGGCTCACCGAACAATCGGGGCGTGACCCAATCGTTATCCACGTGCATTTCCATGGCGATCCCGGCCACCCGAGCCTCGGTGGAACCTTGCAGTTGGTGATTACCCAGGGCGAAGAAAAAAAGCAGGGCGGCAAGCAGAAACAATGAAGAGGCGGGGCGCGACATAGGCTTCTGATGACCGAAGGGGACCGGGAGGTCCGAGCATACGGGGTGAATGCTTAACGAATTGTGAATGCCCTGCGAAAAACTCAAACCGCCAGCGGCAGGGTCACGATAAAGGTACTGCCCTGGCCATCGCCGTCGCTCATGCCGATCACCGTGCCGCCATGGGCCTCGACCAATTCACGCACCACCGTCAAGCCGATACCGAGGCCGGCACCGTTGAAGCCGACCGCATGAACATCCTGCACAAACGGTTCGAAGATAAACGGTAGCGCCTTGGCCGAAATACCGATGCCACTGTCGCAAATGCTCAACTCCAGCAGGTCGGCCTCGGTGGTGACCGACAGCGTGACCGTGCCGCCCGCGGGTGTGTATTTGGCGGCGTTACCCAGCAGGTTGCCGAGAATCTGCATGAGACGCACCGGATCACCGTCTACAGCGAGTGTGCATGCGGGCAGTTCGGCGGTGAAATGCAAATGGTGAGCCGTCATTAACGGGCTGCACACGTCGATGGCCTGATGGATGATCTGCACCATGTCCACGCTGCGGCGATCCAGTCGCAGTTTGCCGGTGCTGGCGCGGGAGACGTCGAGCAAATCGTCCACCAGCCGCGTCATGTGCTGCACTTGGCCTTCGATCAGTGCCTGCATCCTCGGCAGTTCTGCACTGGGCACCCGCACCAGTCGGCCGGCGATCATGCTGATCGGCGTCAGCGGGTTGCGCAGCTCGTGGGCCACCAGCGTGAGGATATTTCGTTGCTGCGTCAGGCTGTGCTCGGCCGACGCTTGCAAGTGTTGCGCACTGAGGACGGCCAGCACCAATTGTTCGTTGGCTTCGCGCATCTCCAGGTAACGCTGCTGTTCTTTGGCGGAGCGCTGGGGTTTTTCGGCATCGGACTGCGCCAACAGAATCGCCAGGACCAGTTGCTGATTGGCCTCGATCAATTGCTCGACTTGCTGACTGTCGGCGAGCTGGGTGTTGGCCTCGCTGAGCTCTTTTTGCAGTGCCGCGAGCACGGCGCGCGCCTCGACGGTTTTCTGGCCGAGCAGGAACAGTTCGCGAGCGGCCGTGGTGGTCGCTTGCTCATTCTTGCCATTGGCCTCATTCATGATGTTTGCTCATCCCTCATCGTTGCCCAGACGCCGCCGGGTCGGCCGACCTCCGAGCAGACCTTCCTGGTCCGGCAGCATTTCGCCGACCTGCAAGCCCTTATCGTCGATACTGTACAGGCGCAGTTCATCGGAGTGGGCGCTGGCCCGCACTTTGACCACGGCCATGATGCGCAACAGACGGCTCTGCACTTCAATGTAGCGCTGAACGATGATTGCGTCGGTGAGAAATGCCGTGCCGTAAGGGCTGAAGCGCAGATCGGTGTAGCGGTCTTCCAGCTCCGAGGTCATCAACACGCTGACCCCCGCGCTGGTCAGGGCAGTGACCATGCGCGACAGCGACTCGCGAAAGTCCTCGCGGAAAGTCGGTGCCAGTGCCAGTTCGAAGCCTGACAAAGAGTCGATCACCACGCGGGTGGCTTTCAGCCGGGTAATCTCACTCAACAGCAACTGCACGATTTCATCGATGGACAGGTCTGGCGCGCGGCTGTCCACCAGCCCGACCTGTCCATTTTTGATCAGACCGGCGAGGGTGGCATTCTGCGAGTGATTAGGCCGTTGCTCGAACACGGCGATCACGCCGGTTTCGCCATTGCGCGCGCCTTCAGCGAGGAAGGTCGAGGCCAGTATGCTTTTGCCCGAGCCCGACGGCCCGGCGACCAGCAAGGAGTACCCCCGGGGCAGACCGCCACCCAACATCTCGTCGAGCTGTGGCACGCCCATTTTCAGACGCTTGATCGGGAACTCCAGGGGCACTTCGACCCGGTTGAGGGTGGCGGGCGCAAACACCTTGATCCCCGAGGTGGCGATGCGGAAGGTGTGCAGCCCTGGCAGGGTTGGCTGGCCGCGCATCTTCATGATTTCCATCTTGCGCACCATGGAATTGCGCTGAACGCTCTGGCGCAACCAGATCAGACCATCGGCCACGGTGAAAATCGGGTTGGTATCGGTTTCGGTAAAGTATTCGCCGATGAGGAAGGTCGTCGCCTGCCAGGTGGTCATCAACATGCCCAGTTGCTGGACGAACTGCGGCAGGTTGTTGTTCGGGTTGTCCTGGGTCTGGCTCGCCAGCACCACGGACCGGAATGAGTCGACGAACACCAGCGCCGGGGAGTGCGCCTCGACCTCACTGACGATACGCCGCAGCACTTCATCCAGATTCCCGGCCAGGGTGTCGTCGGCCAGGTTGACGTAGCGAATCGACTGGTTGATCGCTTCGCTGTCGAAAAAGTCGAATTGTTGCTGGTAACGCAGCATCTTCAGCGGTGGCTCGCCGAGCACGGTAAAGAACAGCGCCGGGCGCTCAGGCGTCGCCAGGGCGAACATCATCTGATGCGCCAGGGTGGTTTTACCGCAGCCAGGAGGGCCAGCGATCAGGTTGAACGAAAACTCCGGCAATCCTCCGCCCAGCACCTCGTCCAGTCCTGGCACGCCGGTGGCCAGGCGGTTGATAGTCACTTTGGTGCTCATGGCGAATTTTCCTGCGAAGGGGTGTCGCTCAAAGAAGGTTCCCACACGCCACGAAGCAAACGTGCGGTGAGCGAGGGCCCGATCAGCGTGGTCAGCAACTCGTAGAAGGTAGTCAGCAACACTTCACCGAAAAACAGCGCATCGGCTTCACTTTGCTCGACGAGCACGGATTTGAGAGCGTTCAGATCCAGGGAGGCCGGCACACGGTCATAGCTGCCGGCCAAACGCGGATGCCTGGAGGCACACAGATGAAGACTGCGGCGATAAAGCGCGGCAACCCCAAGCTGGCCGATGATGGGCGTGAGGGCTGCGTCCATATCCTGCAATATCGATGCGATCGCTTGCGCGACTGTTGCAGTGTCAGCGTTGGGGCCAACGCGGTGCACCAGAGAAGCTACGATCTGGCGGCTCTCTTCGCTTAGCGTGGACATGGCTAACTGATATCTGATGGACAGAGTTTGATGGTACACCCTATGACGGCGTCGCGAGGGATTCGCACCAAATGAGGCAAAAAACAGGCAAAAAAAAAGCCCGCGGGAGGGCGGGCAAACCGTAGTTTCTTGAATGAGCGAGCGCAATGTACCGGTTGGCGCGCGAAAGTGGGGTGAAGAAAAATTCATCTGCATGAAAGCCCACCCCCGGCGCCGCAGCACGCTATGGCAAATGATCTGCCGCAAAGTCCGCGTCCGAACGCGCCCGTAACTGGCCTTTGCGGCAAGCCATCTGGAAGCGTTCGAAATCGCGCTCATTTTGCTCGGTGTAGCTTTGCGCATATTTGAACAGCGCGTCCGCCAGCGCATCGCCCTTGCCGATGTAGCCGCTGATCTGCGCGGCTTGGCCGGACGATTTGGCATGGGCACGGGCCAGGGCGCGGCCACAGATGCGTCCATAGGCGGCGAAGGATTCGGCATCGAAATTTTCCAGTTCGGCCGAGATTTTCATGTCGCGCAGCTGGCGCACATAAAAGTGTCGACCGCTGGGGCCGGTGGTCCATCCCAGGAACAGGTCGCTGGCCGATTGCATCAACCGCTGGCCATCGACCACGCGTTGACCGTTGTGCCGCACCCGTGATTTTGTTTTCACGTAGTCGGCGAGTACCGAACGGCGTGCTTCCTTGAATTGCAGGAACAGCGGGAACTCCTGTTCATCGGTCAACAGGGCCACCAGGCAGCGGGTGCCGACACTGCCGACGCCCACCACCTTGAACGCCATGTCATGCACATGAAAACGCGATAACAAATCACGACGATCGGCCTGCAGCGTGCCTCGGTAGTCGTTCATGAACGTATCGTAGAGCGGCCGCCAGTCCGAGAGGCGCAGCCAGTCATCGTCGGCATCCAGCATCGTAGTGTTTTTGTGCAGGTGGAAAATTTCCGGCAGGTCATCGCGAATAATCAGACGGCCTTGTGCGTCACGCTCACTGATTTTCGGCAGGAGTTCGGCATGGGTGCGCTGTTCGGCTTTCTCGAGGGCGCGCTCCACATGCTCCAGGGTGCTTTTACTGGCCTGCTGCAGCAAATCGTCATAACTGATGGCTTCGTACCAGGTGTCCAGCGCACTTTGTTCGGCGCATTCGAGCATGGTCTGCTGGTAGGCGCCGACCACTTGCCGGCAAACGGTTTCTTCCACCGTGTCGCCATGGCGCAGGTCACGTGCAGCGACCACGAAACTCGCCACCAGCCTTTTCAAGTCCCATTCCCAGGGCCCGGGATGGGCTTCGTCGAAATCATTCACGCTAAACAGCAGGTTGCGCTCGGGCGTGGCAAAACCACCAAAGTTCATCAGGTGACTGTCGCCACAGATCGGTGAAACCAGGCCCATGTTCTGAGTGCCGGCCAGGTCGTGGGCCTGCAGCAGCGCGTTGCCACGATAGAAAGTGAGCGGCGACACCAGCATGCGCCCGTAACGCAGCTCGACCAGCGAGTTGACCCGGCCCTCGCTCGACGCTTTGATCAGCGGCAGCGGGTCGCGATTTATTTTTCCTACGCACGCCTGCGAGCTGCGGGAGCAGCGCTTGCGGGCATCCTTGCCTTGCTTGAAGCGTTCTTTGAGGGTGGTCATGGAGGCTCGTTTGGTGGGGATGGGCTGGGTGCGGGTTGAGTGTAGAAGGGCTTTGCGGGGTTGGATGAGTCGTAGGAGAGAAAGGATATTGGCGGAAACAGCATCGAGGGTCGCTATAATGTCGTGTATACGATACATTTAATTATAAATGTCACGGATACAGAACATGGATTATGCGCTGCTAATCTCCCGCCTCGGTAGCCAAATACGTGAACGGCGTATAAATCGCGGCCTGACACAAGCAGGTCTTGCCGAACTCGCCGGGTTAACCCGGCAGAAAGTCATCGCCGTGGAAAAGGGCACTCTTACCGTCGCCATGATCGCTTATGCACGAGTCCTGGGTGCGTTGGATTGTGAGTTCGCTGTCATTCCGGCGGCCATGCCGACCCTTGAAGAACTTGGGGCACTGTTCGAATGAAAATGACCTCTCTCAAAGTCAGCACGCCAGAGGGCGCCAGTGGCCGGATACTTACCAGCGCCGAGGAATTCATCTTCCGCTATCACGAAGATGCATCGCCCAACATGGCCATTAGTTTGTCGATGCCGGTACGGGCCGACGAGTTTCGTCGGCGAGAACTGCACCCTGTTTTTCAGATGAATCTGCCCGAAGGATATGTACTGGAACAGCTACGTAATCGACTGGCAAAAACTGTAAACGTCGATCCGATGCTACTGCTTGCTCTTTCTGGTAGCAGTTCGCCAATTGGCAGGGTTCAGGTACGTTCCGAAACGGTTGATACATTGCTTGGGGAGCAACAGTTTCCGGGCGAAAAGCTCAATGAAATTTTGACTTGGGACGGTACCGAAGACATCTTCGCCAGTCTTCTTGATCGCTACATCTTGCGGGCAGGCATTTCGGGTGTCCAACCGAAGGTGTTGGTGCCAGAAAATCAGGGCGCCGAGTTGTCACGAGTCACCTCAAAAACCTCGGATTTGATTATCAAAAGTGGCCGGGACGAGTTTCCAGGTTTGGCGATCAACGAGTTTCTTTGCTTGCACTGACGTTTGCGTAGCGTTCATGTCTTGGGCTAAACGCTACACCTCTGTCGAGACGTCGATGATCAGGAGGGCTTGGTGCCTAGGCGTCTCCGATGTGGGAGCGAGCTTGCTCGCGATGGACTAAAGAGCGCCGCGTTTAGCCAGTAGAAACGCGTTATCGTTAACGACCATCGTCGGAACGCCGCCCGGAGCAAGCTTGCTCCTACAGTTGAGCCAGCGCTTACGCGCGGATGACGTTGGCGGCGGGTTCGCGGAATTTGCCGCGGCTGTCTACCAGCAGCTGTGCGTGGCGACCGATCATTGCGTAGTCGAAACGGTCGTGGTCGGTGGCCAGCACCACGGCGTCATAACTGGCCAGGCTTTCCGGGCTCAGATCCTGGCTGTCGAGTTTGAACTGGTACTCGCCATGGCCGTTGAATTGGGCGATGTGCGGGTCACTGTAGGCGATGTCGCTGCCGCGCTGTTGTACCAGTTTCATGATTTCCAGGGCCGGCGACTCGCGCATGTCGTCGATGTTCTTTTTATAGGCGATGCCCAGCACCAGCACTTTGCTGTTTTTCAGGGCTTTGCCTTCGTTGTTCAGGCCTTCGACCAGTTTGCTGACCACGTACTCGGGCATGCCCTGGTTAATTTCCCCCGACAGTTCGATGAAGCGGGTGTGCAGGCCATAGGCGCGAGCTTTCCAGGTCAGGTAGAACGGGTCGATCGGTATGCAGTGGCCGCCAAGGCCGGGGCCTGGGTAGTAGGGGGTGAAGCCGAAGGGTTTGGTCGAGGCGGCATCGACCACTTCGAAGATGTCGATGCCCATTTTGTCGGCCACGATCTTCATTTCGTTGACCAGGCCAATGTTGACGGCGCGGTGGATGTTTTCCAGCAGTTTGGTCAGCTCTGCAGCTTTGGTTGAGCTGACCTGCACGATGCGGTCGATGGCCTGTTCGTAAAGAGCGACGCCCACTTCCAGGCAGGCCGGGGTGGTGCCGCCGACGACTTTGGGAATGGTTTGGGTGTCGAAGCGCTGGTTGCCCGGGTCTTCACGCTCCGGGCTGTACACCAGGAAAACGTCCTTGCCTACGGCGAGGCCCTGATTGCGGATGCGCGGCAACAACTCTTCGTCAGTGGTGCCCGGGTAGGTGGTGCTTTCCAGCGAGACGATCTGACCGGGGCGCAGGAAGGGCGCAATGTTGTCTGCGGTGCCGATCACATAGCTCATGTCCGGTTCGCGGTATTCGTTGAGTGGGGTGGGCACGCACAGGATCAGCGCATCGCACTCGCTGACGCGAGCGAAGTTGGCGGTGGCTTCGAAGCCAGCGGCGCGGGCCTGGGCGATGCGTTCGCCGTGGATGTGCTCGATGTAGCTCATGCCATCGTTGAGCATGTCGATTTTGTGCTGGTCGATGTCGATGCCCAGTACGCGGTAGCCGGCGGCCGTGTAGCGCAACATCAGCGGCAGGCCGACATAGCCCAGGCCGACGATGCCGATGATCGCTTCACGACTTTTGAACCGCGCGATCGTGGAGCTCTTGATATCACTCATTGCAGCGTAATCCCGTTAAACATAATAATTTTTTAGGGCCCACCGGTAGGCGATGGGCGACCGGCCTTGTTCAGTGACAGGCCTGGCGCTGGCGCGTGATGCGCCGCATCAGCCGTTCGAACACGCCACGCGGTGCTAGCGCGACGGCTTTGGCGGGCAGTTCGATCACAGCGACGAAATCCGGCACACGCAAGGACAGCGCATGGCGGCTGTTGACCAGTGCCAGGCCGTTGCGGGCGATCTGTGCCAGCAGGGCCGGATCGTTTTGCAGTTGCTGGTATTTGTCGGCCGCTTCCTGCTGCGTGTCGTAGTGCACCACGTTGTGCATGTCGATCAGGCCCAGGGCCTGGTCTTCCGACGGTTGCCGCTTGGCCAGCAACAGGCAGCCGCAGGCCATGGCTTCGAAGTTCTTGGCCATGTATTCGTTGAAGCCGATGTCGGCGCTGATGAACACGGCGATGCGGTTGAGCAGGTGCAGATATTCCTGTGGGGTTTCGGTGCGCAGGGTTTGCATGGCAAAACGCTTGGCCATGCTTTCCAGCAGATAGCGCCTTTCGTTGTACACCTGGCTTTTGGTGCGGCCGATAAAGGCCAGCTCTATGTCGCGAGACGTCTCCAGGTTCTTCAGGGTGCTGTCGTCGAACGCCTTGGGAATGCAATAGGCATCGATTCCCTTGGCGATCAGGTAATCACGGATGAAGTAACTGGTGACCACGACGCGCGCATTGCTCAGCAAGGCGAAGTCTTTGGAGAACTGCTCGGTGTACTTGCTCTCGGCCACCAGTTCCTGACAGGCGTCCTCTTCGTAGAAAATCAAACCCTGGATTGAGCGCAACTCCTTGCAAGCCGAGCCGATGCGGCGCAGCGGAACGTCGAATAGCACGCGATCGTATGGGGTCAGATCCACCCGGGCGAGGTAGGTCTTGATGTTGTGCACTTCGGCCTTGCCCAGCTTATGAATTTCCACGTCGCTGAAGTGTGCGCAGAGTCCGGCAAACAGTGTGTCGAAGGAGCGCGCGCGTTGTTGACGCGTGACGATGAGCAGCTTCATTTCAAGGTCTTCCGTGGGGTGCGGGTAGCGGATACGCCTGGCTTTCGAGGAGGGTCAGGTAGTAGCGGGTTTCGTTGAGGTCATCGGTGCCGTGCAGCCAGTTCTGCTTGCCGTGGCGCAGGGACAGTTGCTTGCGAATGTTTTCCTTGAGCGCCGTCGCACCATTGGGCAGGCGGCATTTGATCAGTAGGGCCGGGGCGCTCAGCGTGTAGTGCTTGGACGCCAGCCAGTTGCCACCGCGGGCCCACCACAGCAACCGCTGTGTTTGCTGCTCGTCCAGTTCGATGTGTTCCACGCTGCCGGCGTGTTGCGCCAGGGCGTCGAGAATGTGCGCCTGGCAGGCAGGGTCGCGGGCCTCTTGGCGCGTGACCAGCACCACCAGGTCTTCGTCCAGCGCGGCAGCGTTTGCCAGCGCCTGCATTTGCGCGGCTTCGTGACGGTACAGGCAGTCGAGCCAGGCATCCTGGTCGGGCCAACGCTGAATCAGGTCGAAAGGCATTGACCAAGCCTGGCTCCGCAGCCACTGATGGGCCTGTAGCAAGCTCTCCAGGGGCGGCGGCGCAAAGCCTTCCTTACGCGCCTCGGCCTGCAGCAGGGCCGGGTAATTCTTTTTCGCCCCCAGGTGGCTGGTGTCGCTGCTGTCGGGCGACAGGCGCAAGCCACTGGCTTGGCGCTTGTGGTAGGTCAGGTGATACACCAGCGCAGGGATGTAGGCGTGCGGGGCGATGCGGTACCAGCCGCGGGGATCGGCGACGCGCGTGTCCAGCAGGTGCCGGGCACGGATGGGCGGGTAGTAGGGCATCTTGCGATAAGACAGGCCGTTGCGCCCGGAGTCGCTGTACAAGTCGAACTTGACCTTGTCGGCCTTTTTGCCAAGGTTGAAGAACGGCACGGCGGCGGCGATACGCGACAGGCTGCCGTGTTCCAGCAGCAGATCTACATCGTCGGCCACGCGACGGTCGAGCACTTGGGGCAGCTCGTCGTACCAGCGCAGCACCACGTATGTAACGCCCTGTGCATCGAGGTTGCGTAGAAATTGCGAAGGGTTGCGCAGGCGCAAGCTGAAGCCGCGATCGGCCTTGAGTTTTTTGCGCCAGCGCAGCAGGCGATAGTGCGTCAACAGCTGTTTAAGCAGTTTCATGAAAACATCCGGTAGCGTTGCGAACGCGACAGCTCACGCTCCTTGCCCAAATGAAAGCTGGCCAGGAGTGTGTCTTCAGGCTCGGTGAAAAGTGCCAGGCGTTGTTCAAGCAGCGTGTCGAACCAGTGGTCGTAGTCGCTGGAGAGCAGGCTGCTGCGGGCCCATTTCTGCCACAGGTAACCCAGGTAATAGGCGTACATCGCGCCGGGCTGGCGCTGCTGCCACGCCATGTATTCAAAGTCGATGATGCGGACGTTGTGGTGGGCGTCGAGCATCACGTTGCGGGAATTGAGGTCCAGGTGAAACACACCGTTTTGAGCCATTTGCAGCACCACCGGCTCGACCGCGTTCAGCGCTGTGAAGGGCGCATGGCCTGCTTCCAGTGTCTGTTGCAGGGTGTTGTAGCCTTCGAGGAACGGGTAGGCGACGACTTGGCGCGCGCACAGTAATGGATGGCTGCTTTCAAGATAGGCACGTACCGGCAGGCCGGGTAACGCGTGGTCATCAAAGCGCACGGCATTTGCACGCTCAGCCCAGCCATAGCGCTGGCCGTAAACCGGGCAGGGGAGTTTCCAGCGGGCTCGCCAACGTTGCTTCAGCCGGCGAATGTCAAACACCTTGAACACCAGGGCGCGGTGATTGCCGAGCCACACTTGGGTGTCGGCGTCTGGCTGACTCAAGCAGCGCAAACCACGGGCGTCTTTGATGAAGTGCTGCAGATCCAACTGTTCCGTCGCGGTGAGCTGCGGCGTGGCGAAAATTTGCTTGATCATGAATCCATTCGTTTTTGCAAAAGCCCCCCCCCTCGCGCTGATTCGACAATGCGAATAGCTCCATGGGGGACAAGCTTTGGGGCGTTGTTTTATTGCTTCAGCCAGTGGGATGGAGATGAAAGTAGTGGCCACTGGCCATAATTTGCCGCCATTTTGCCTTTAAAAAAATCAAGGGCAAGCTTTTTATTTAACGGCGTTTCCGCCATAGGTGGCGGGAGATGCGCATTATGAAAATCTTGTCATCAAAATGTAATCTTCCTTGTCGGGAAATTTCCTACAAACTTTAAATATTTTTCGTACGGTTTCTAGGCTGAGAACTGACGTGTCATCGGCCTGACGGCGTCTGTTGAGCAAGCCAAGGCGAGGGAGTGACCTGCAAGCAGGCGTATAACGGTCTTGCAAGTGAGGTTGTGTTCAGCCGGCAGAACGCCGAAAAGGAATGTCGCTGAAAAGTCGCTGGGAGGTGTAGGAACCGATAGGAGCTCACAACAACTTTTAGCAACATCTGGAAGCCCAGATGCAGCGAAGCCCGCACTGGGCGGGCTTCGTTGGGGTCTCAATTGGTGGAGCCGGGGGGATTTGAACCCCCGTCCGCCAGTACTCCGCTGTCGGTACTACATGCGTAGCCGTTTCTATTAAGTTAACCCTCAGCGACCCGAAGGGCAGGGTGCTTTGGGCGAGTTGTGTAAGTTTTAGCCGCTTCGTCCACAACGTACTGCACGGCGATTCTGTTCTATATGACAATCACTTCGAGTTTACAGACATCCTCTAGTGATTGCTGGACCCGAAGGTACCAGAAGCTCAGGGTCTAAGGCTGCTTACGCAGCGATAGCGAATTCCTGGCCGTATTTATCGTCATTGGCAACTATAAGTAGTTGCAACAGTGGATTTACGAGTTCTGTTACCAACTCGGCATGCACCTAAAGTTTCGCAACCGGCGTCGAATCCTAAACGGCCCCGAGCCTGTTGCCCTGTGAATCAAAGTGAGCAACAAGCCTGCGCAGTGTACGCCAACACACGACAAAGGCCAACCCGAAGGTTGGCCGCGACTGATCATGGCTTGGGTTGGTTGCTCAGACTGTCAGCACGGGTTAGGGCTTGGGTGGCTTCGGTGACGCATTTGTTGTCGTCCCCGTTGGCTTTTGAAGCTTCGGCGCTGGCCATCAGTCTTTTGACCTCCATCATGGAGTTATCGGAGGTCGCCGGCAGTGAATTCACTCTGCTTTTGAGCTCTTGCAGCTTGCTCGTACAAAGGTTGTTGTCCGCTGCAAATACGGGAGACGCCAACATTGCAGCAGAAATGAACAGACCCGCGAGTGCGGTACGTTTCATGGGTATCTCCGTCACGATTGATAAGGCCTACATAAAAGACTACGACATCGCGCAGGAATTCGGTTTTTGCAGAAAGGCGATGAAAAATACGGGCTTCTTTGGTGGCAAGCCATTACCAAACCCCAGATGCACCAAAACCCGCACTGGGCGGGTTTTGGTTTGCTGCGTATTGGGCGGAGCCGATTGAAGCGACCCCTAAACGGTCCCGAGCCTGTTGCTCTGTGAATCTCGATGAGCAACAAGCCTGGTGTACGCCAACAAGGCCCAGAAGGGGTTACTTCCCGCCTTTTTTCGCGTCCTGCAGGTCCTGGATGGTTTGGGTGGTCTCGGCGATGCAATCATCAGTCCCTTTCTTGGTGCCTAGTGCCTGATCGGCTTTGGCCTGCTTGACGCTGTCCGCTACCGTTTCAGTCATCTCAGGAGGAATCTGTGCCTTGGCATTCTCGATGGTTTTTATATTGACCGCACAGAGGTCTTCTGCGGCAAAAGAGGGAGAGGCCATCAGTGAGGCAGTAACGAACAGACCTAACAGTACAGAACGTTTCATGTATATCTCCTTGAACTGAGGGCCCAGGCATCGCTGGCCGTCAGGACGGGCTGCCGAGTTTTGGTTAAGCCCGGAAATGTCCGGGCTTGATCTGTGGACTGTGGCGGCGCGTCAGGGTTCTATTTTTCTGCAGATGCCCTCGCCTGCGTCACCCGGTCCACCAGATAGACTAGCCCGTGATAGTCAATTGCGCCGTGTTGCGTCAGGCCAATCTCACAAGTACGACTGGTAGAGACTCCCTCACTGCAGTGCTGCACCGCGTCTTTCAATGTCCTTAAAGAATGAGCGTTCAATTCCGGCGTGGTGAAGCCCTTGTCACCCGCAAACCCGCAACAGTGAATGCCCTCGGGAATGACCACGTTTTTGCTGCACTTGCGCACCAGATCGATCAGCGCCTGGCTTTCGCCCAAATGCTGGGTGCTGCAGGTAACGTGCACCGCAATCGGCGCGTCCTGCGGCGTGAAATCCAGACGATCCATCAAATGTGTACGAATGAACCGTACCGGGTCGTACAGATCCAGTCGAACCTCGCCGAGGTCCTGGACCAGGCGCAAGGTGCACGGACTGGTGTCGCAGTAGATCGGGTCGAGCCCACCGCGACTGGCGTGCAGCAATGCGCCAATCAATTCCTGGCGTTTGTGTTCGGCCTGTTCAGCGTAACCTTTGGAGGCGAACGGCTGACCGCAGCATAGGCTCTCCAGATTGTCGGGGAAGACCACTTGGTAACCGGCTTTTTCCAGCAATCCACGGGTTTTGTCGTACAGCGACATCTGCTCTTTATCACCCGCCGCCGGGCCCATGACCCGCGAGACGCACGCCGCCAGGTACACCACCCGAGGGCGCTCATCCGATACGGTCGGGCTGAAGCGAATGGCTTTTTCCGGCTGTGGCATGGCGCTGGTCCACAGCGGGACCTGGCCTTTGGAAAGCTTCGTCAACGTCGCCGACAGTTTCGCCAGGCGTGGCGCCCCCAGCAGCATCCGCGCACCGTTGGCCACGTGCAGGGTGAAGCGCGCACCTTGCAGCGCGGTGGCGAAATTTCCTTCGAGCCAGTTGGCGGTTTTCACACGCGTCGCCTTACGGCTGCGTAGCTTTTTCACCAGTTCGCCGGTGTTGATGCCTACCGGGCAACGTTGTGCACAGAGCCCGGTCGCGGCGCAGGTGTCGATGCCCTGATATTCGTAAGCGGCTTCAAGTTCAGTGGTGTCTACACCTGCGCGTTTTTTCGCCTGGATGTCGCGCCAGATCACGATGCGCTGGCGCGGGCTCAGGGTCAGGCCTTTCGACGGGCATACCGGCTCGCAGAACCCGCACTCGATGCACTTGTCCACAATCTCGTCGGCGGCCGGCAGCGGTTTGAGATGCTTGAGGTGGATCTGCGGGTCCTCGCTAAGCACCACATCCGGATTGAGAATACCGTTGGGGTCGAGCAGGCGTTTGAGTTGCCACATCAACTGGTAGGCATCGCTGCCCCATTCCAGTTCGACAAAGGGCGCCATGTTGCGACCGGTGCCGTGTTCGGCCTTCAAGGAACCGCCAAATTCAACGGCGACCAACTGCGCCACGTCGTCCATGAACGCCTGATAGCGTGCGACTTCTTCCGGGTTGTTGAAGCCTTGGGTAAAGACAAAGTGCAGATTGCCTTCCAAAGCGTGTCCGAAAAGGATCGCTTCGTCGTAGTGATGTTTGTCGAACAACTCGATCAAGCGGTTCACGCCGATGGCCAGTTGTTCCACTGGAAAGGTCACGTCCTCGATGATCACCGTGGTGCCGGTTTTGCGCACGGCGCCGACGGCGGGGAAGGTGTCCTTGCGGATCGCCCAGAGCCGGGCGTTTTCGACCGGGTCTTCGGTAAAGTCGACCTGTTTCTCCACGGGGAACAAGGTCAGTGATGCCATGATTTGTGTCAGTTGTTCGTGCAGTAAAGTGGACGAGGCCGCGCGGGATTCGATGAGCAGGGCGCAGGCATTGTTCGACAGTTGTTGTACGAAAGCGGGCATGCCGGGTTTGTCCTGCACCGAACGCAGGCTGCGCCGGTCCAGCAGTTCCACGGCCGACACCGGTTGGCTTTTCAGCACCGTGACGGCGTTGCAGCAGGTTTCCACATCCGGGAACACGATCAGCGCCGACGCCTTGTTCGGGTGGTCGATCACCGTGTCGTAGGTCACTGCGCTGATGAATCCGAGCGTGCCTTCAGAGCCCACCAACAAATGGCTCAAGATATCCACAGGTTCGTCGAAATCCACCAGGGCGTTGAGAGACAGGCCGGTGGTATTTTTCAGACGATATTTGTGGCGAATTCTTGCGGCCAATTCGGCATTGGCGCGGGTCTCGCGGCCCAATGTTGCCAGACGCTCAAGCAGGTCAGCATGGCTCTGGCGAAACGCCTCAACGCTGGCTGCATCTTCGGTATCAAGACGACTGCCATCGGCCAGCACCAGACGAATGCCGGCCAACGTGTGATAGGTGTTTTGGGCCGTGCCACAGCACATGCCGCTGGCGTTGTTGGCGACAATGCCGCCGATTTTGCAGGCGTTGATCGAGGCCGGGTCCGGGCCGATCTTGCGTCCGAACGGTGCCAGCCACGCGTTGGCCTGCGCGCCGATAACGCCCGGTTGCAGGCGGATTTGTGTGCCCGGGCCACGAATCTCGCGACCGTTCCAGTTATCCCCAAGCACGATCAGCACCGAATCACTGATGGCCTGGCCGGACAGGCTGGTGCCTGCCGCGCGGAAGGTCACCGGCACCTGATCGCGTTGCGCCAGTTTCAGCAGCGCCACCACTTCATCTTCGGACTCGACGCGAATCACCAATTGCGGAATCAGCCGGTAGAAACTGGCGTCAGTGCCGAAAGCCAGGGTCGACAGCGGGTCGTCGAAACGGCGCTCCTGGGGGATGAGTTGCGCTGCATCACGCAGGAAAGCCGCGGGTAGACTCATTGGTCCTCCAGGATCAGAACCACCAGGTCTTTTGGACCGTGGGCGCCGTAGGCCAGGACTTGCTCGATGTCGGCGGTTTTCGATGGGCCGGACACCAGTAAAGCATTGGTCGGCATGCCTTGGGCCCATTCGAATTCCTGCTGCACCTGATAGAAGTTGTCGCGAATTTCACTGGCCTTGAGCAAGGCGAAATGCACCGGCGGCACCAGGCTCATCAAGCGTGGTTCTTCCTGCGTTGGCCAGAGAATCAGGCTGCCTGTCGCGGCGATTGCGCCGAGAGTAGAGGTCAGGCTGGCCGGCGTATCGTTGAACAACTCGGCTTTCCATTCTTCAATCGGGCGGTTGTAGGCCTGGAGCGTCGGTAAGCCAGGATGTTTCGCCCAGTGCTGGGTGACACGTTGACCGTGAGGCGTCGTCGGCGCGATCAACAGGCTTGGCAATTGGCGATCCCGCAGCAATTGCGCCAGCAGTTCCGGCCAGGTTTCGCCTGACGTCAGATGGATTTCGGTGTGGACCGCTTCCATCAGTTTGCGCAGTTGCGGGATGCGTTGCTCAGGCGTGTAGGTGTAAGGCGCTGTCACCAGTTCGACGTCGAACTCGTCAGGCACGGGCGTGGTGCCGGTCAGACTGTTCCGTAACTTGGCGAGGATATTTTGCTTGGCGCTCATCAGCGATCTCCCTGTTTGGCCAAATGCTCGCGAGCCATGTCATGCAGTGAACGGGCAGCGGGTTTTGGCGCGCTGTGGTTTTGCGTCCACGGGCCGACGTTGCTCGGCGAGAGTGCACGCAGGCGCGTAGCGAAGAAACCGAACAGACGATACAGCGTCGGTGAACTGTTGAGCCTGGCCCAGGCGTTCCAGATAAAGCGTTCCTTGCGTGAATACTTGCTGCCCTGGCCGCGCATCACTGGGTGCGGACTGTCAGGCGCTTTGACGTTCTCTTCCCGTAGGCGACGCAGCAGCGCCGGGATAGGGATTTTTACCGGGCAGACTTCGCCGCAGGCGCCGCACAACGACGAGGCACTCGGATGGTCCGGCACGTTCGCCAGGCCGACCATGTGCGGGGTGATGATTTTTCCGATAGGCCCTGGGTAAACCTCCCCATAGGCGTGACCGCCGATTCGGGTGTACACCGGGCAATGATTCATACAGGCGCCGCAGCGGATACAGTTCAGGGTCTGGCGCAATTCGCTGTCGGCGAAGGCCTGGCTGCGACCGTTGTCGAGCAATACCAGGTGCACTTCCTGAGGACCGTCGAGTTCATGTTCCTTGCGCGGGCCGGAGATCATGTTGACGTAGGTCGTAATCGGGATGCCCAGCGCGGAGCGGGTCAATAGCGATAACAGTGGCACCACGTCGCGCAGGTTCTCCACGACTTTTTCGATGCCGGTGACGGCGATATGCACCGGTGGCACTGAAGTGGTCATGCGCCCGTTGCCTTCGTTTTCCACCAGCAGCAGGGTGCCGGTTTCGGCCACGACGAAGTTGACGCCGGAAACGCCGATGTCCGCTTCGAAGAATTTCTGTCGCAAGACTTTGCGACCGATCTGAATGAGTTGGTCAACGTCCTTGGTGTATTCCACGCCAAGTTTGTCGTGGAACAAGGACGCGACCTGACCGGCATTCTTGTGGATCGCCGGCATAATAATGTGAGAAGGCTTCTCGTGGTCGAGCTGGACGATGTACTCGCCCATGTCCGATTCCAAGCATTCAATGCCCTGATCAGCGAGGAAATGATTCATCTCCATTTCTTCGCTGACCATCGATTTGCCCTTGATCACTTGCCGCCCCTCGTGAGCGCGGATGATCGATAAGACGATGCCATTGGCTTCGTCCACCGTTTCCGCCCAGTGCACTGTCACACCGTTGCGGGTCAGGTTCTGTTCAAGCTGCTCAAGCAGGTCGGGCAACTTGGATAACGCACGGGCGCGGACAGCATTACCCAGCGCTCGCAAATGTTCTCTTTCATGGGCATCGCTGAAGGACGCTGCCCGTTTTGTCATCAGTGAATCCATCGCAGTGCGAAAGTTGTTTCGCAGCTGCTTGTCACCCAAAGCCTTGTGGGCCCGGGTGCGGAAATCTTCTTCTACGGCAACCGTAGGAATTATCGCGGAAGCGTTCATTGGGCGTCTCCGGCTCGCTGCCAGAGGAAGCTTGCCAGGTGTTGACCGCGCAACGCTTCTTGCTGTTTTTCCAGCGAGCCGTTGATGTTCATCAGGCAGCCGCAGTCGGCACTCAGTACCTTGTGCGCGCCGGATTCCTTCAACGACCGGGTCTTGTCAGCCACCATCGCGCCGGAAATGTCTGGCATACGGACGCTGAATGTCCCACCAAAGCCACAGCACTCACTTTCGTGATCGTGATTGACCCGCTCCACGTTGTTCAATTGCGCCAATAACTCGCGACCGTGCAGGTGGGTGTTCATCTCGCGGCGTGCCGAGCACGACGTGTGCAGCGCCACTTTTACCGGTTGGCCGTTGTCCTTTAGCTGCACCTTGCAGACAAACAACAGGAACTCGGCCAGTTCATACGTCCGGTCAGCCAGTGCCCGAACCTGTTTCAACGTTTGCGGCTCGTCCTTGAACAAGTCGGCATAGTGTTCGCGCAACATCCCGGCACACGACCCCGAGGGCACGACCACTGGGTAATCCCCGGCGAACAGCGCCAGTTGCGAACGTGCGACGGTCCTTGCCTGCTCGGTGTAACCCGAGGTGTAGGCCGGTTGTCCGCAACAGCTTTGCCCTTGCGGGTACTCGACGCGGATGCCTTCGCGTTCCAGCAGGTGGATCGCGTCCATCCCGGCCTCCGGGTAGAACAGATCCACCACGCAGGTCCCGAACAAGTAGACCCGTGACGGTTTCTCGCTGGGGTATTGCCGAGGCTCGGGCAGTGGCGGGGCGACACGGGTCGCGTTCGGCACGGCGTTGTAAAAAAGCTCGCTCATCAGGCGTGTCTCTCGGCCGGTTATCCGTCCGCTGAGGCTGCTGAATATAGAGACGGAA
Source organism: Pseudomonas sp. LBUM1644 (assembly GCF_059716195.1). NCBI lineage: Bacteria > Pseudomonadati > Pseudomonadota > Gammaproteobacteria > Pseudomonadales > Pseudomonadaceae > Pseudomonas > Pseudomonas sp. LBUM1644. The sequence goes on from NZ_CP166812.1 coordinate 801,154, forward strand.
GCTTTCAGCAGCCTTACGGACCGGATTGTGAATAGCTGACGCCGGAATCGTGGTCCGGCGTCGGTTTTTGCTGTGTAGCGTGTAGTACTTAGTGCACCAGCATGCCGGTGAACCAATAGGCCTGAGCCAGGGTGATCAGGCCAACGATCGTGGCAAAGAACAGGCTGTGCTTGAGGGTGAAACGGAATAGATCCGATTCCTTGCCTACCAGCCCGGTCGCCGCGCAGGCCACGGCGATCGACTGTGGCGAGATCATCTTGCCGGTCACGCCGCCGCTGGTGTTCGCCGCAACCAGCAACACGTCGTTGACACCGATCTGGTGCGCGGTGGTCGCTTGCAACGAACTGAACAGCGCGTTGGACGAGGTATCGGAACCGGTCAGGAACACGCCCAACCAACCCAGGAACGGCGAGAAGAACGGGAATGCCGCCCCCGTGCCTGCCAGAACCAGCGCCATGGTCGAGGACATGCCCGAGTAGTTGGTGACGAAGGCGAAGGCCAGCACCATGCCGATGGACAGGATCGGCCAGCGCAGCTCGTAGAAGGTTTCTCTCAAAGTGGTCAGACCAGTTTTAACATTGATTTTCAACACCAGCATCGAGATCAAGGCGGAGAAGAAAATCGCCGTGCCGGTCGCGGAAATCGGGTCGAGCTTGAACACGGCTGGAATGGCGGTCGGAGCGGTCACGATGGGCGCGACCTTGATCACCATTTGATCCAGGTGCGGGATCGCGAAGTTGAACACCCAGCTATACATCGAACCGCCGGCAGCGAACATCGCCTTGAACGGTTTCAGGGTCCAGATGGTGACCAGCACGGTGAGGATCAGGAACGGCGACCAGGCTTTGAAAATCTCCAGCAAACTATAGGGCGATGCCACAGTGGTGCGCTTTTGGCCGAAACCACCCGCGCTGGCGGTCACTACAGACGCCGAGACAGCACCGGCGATATGTTGGCCAGCGGCGCGTTTTGGCTGCCAGACTTTCAGGAACAATGTCAGGGAAATCAGGCTGACCAGGGCTGAGGTAATGTCCGGCAGTTCCGGGCCAATGAAGTTCGAGGTGAAGTATTGAGTGATGGCAAAGCTCAGGCCGGCAACCAGTGCGGCGGGCCAGGTTTCACGCACGCCGCGCATGCCATCCATCATGAATACCAGCCAGAACGGTACGAACAGCGACAGCAGCGGCAGTTGGCGGCCGGTCATTGCGCCGATCTTGAATGCGTCGATACCGGTCACTTGCCCGGCCACGATGATCGGAATGCCCAGCGCGCCGAAAGCCACCGGCGCGGTGTTGGCAATCAGGCACAGGCCGGCGGCGTACAGCGGATTGAAACCCAGCCCCACCAGCAGCGCAGCGGTAATCGCTACCGGCGCACCGAAACCGGCGGCACCTTCGAGGAAGGCGCCGAAGCAAAAACCGATCAGCAGCACCTGCAAGCGCTGGTCGTCAGTGATCGACAGTACCGAGCTGCGGATCACTTCGAACTGGCCACTCTTGACCGTCAGTTTGTAGAGGAACACCGCTGCCACGATGATCCACGCAATCGGCCACAGGCCGTAGGCGAAGCCATACCCGGCTGCAGCGAAAGCCATGTCGACCGGCATCTGGAACGCGAAGATGGCTACCGCTATGGACAGGGCCAGCGTGATGCTGCCCGCCACATGCCCTTTGAGCCGGAACACGGCCAGCGCCAGGAAGAAAAACACGATGGGGATGACGGCCGCGAGCGCGGACACGCCGAGACTGCCGAGCGGGGTATAGAGCTGTTGCCAGGTTTGCATATGGGGTGGCCCCTAATTGTTGTTGGTCAGGCACTGCCAGCGTACTTGGATAATTGGTAATACCAATTTACAATCGCTGTTGGCTAGGGTAAAAGCGTTGTAGGCGGTGTGTCAATTTGCCGCCCTAAAACTTTTGTCGCATGTGGGGTGCGCAGATCATCCGGGCCGCTCGATCAACTGCCGCGTGATAGGTGCTGACGCAGCGTCTATAGGCCAGAATAGAGGCCCCGGCGAGCCGTCGGGATCGTGGAGAAATGAGTTATGGGGTTTGATCAGATTCGTCAGCGCCGTTTGTCTGACGATATTGTCGAGCAGCTTGAGGGGATGATCCTCGAAGGCACGCTGAAGGCGGGGGAGCGCTTGCCGGCCGAGCGCGCGCTGGCCGAGCAGTTCGGCGTGTCACGCCCTTCGTTGCGTGAAGCTATTCAGAAACTGGCGGCCAAAGGGCTGCTGGTCAGCCGTCAGGGCGGCGGCAACTATGTGGTGGAGTCGCTGGGGTCGACCTTCAGTGATCCGCTGCTGCATCTGTTGGAAAGCAATCCCGAGGCTCAGCGCGATCTGCTGGAGTTCCGCCACACCCTGGAAGCGTCCTGTGCTTATTACGCAGCGTTGCGTGCCACCGACGTTGATCGCGAGCGGCTGACCGCAGCCTTCGACGAGTTGCAGGACTGTTATACGCGTCACGATGAAGTGAGTCGGGCAGAAGAGGGCGCGGCGGATGCGAAATTTCATCTGGCCATCGCCGAAGCCAGCCACAACGCCGTGCTGCTGCACACCATTCGCGGGCTGTTCGACCTGCTCAAGCGCAACGTGGTGACCAACATTGGCGGGATGTACAAGCAGCGCACTGAAACCCGCGACATGCTGATCGTCCAGCATCGAGAGCTGTACCTGGCGATTATCGAAGGCAGGGCGGAACAGGCACGGGAAATTTCCAGTCGACACATTTTGTATGTGCAGGAAGTGCTGGAAGAGGTGCGTCAGGAAGTTCAGCGCATGGCTCGGGCGGAGCGGCGCAAAGGGATGTGATTGCGCCAAACGCAAAAGATCGCAGCCTGCGGCAGCTCCTACAGAGATTGCGTTCCCTGTAGGAGCTGCCGCAGGCTGCGATCTTTCGCTAGCGCCGCAAAATTCAGGTCAGAAGATTAATCTTCCTTGCCCTTGTTGCGCACCGCACGCTGCAACTCGCGACCGGCGTCGCGCTCGCGTTCGGTATCACGCTTGTCGTATTCCTTCTTGCCCTTGCCCAGAGCGATCTCGCACTTGACCATGTGCTTGCTCCAGTACCAGGACAGGCACACGCAGGCGTAGCCTTTTTGCTGCACGGCCGTAGCCAGCTTTTCCAGCTCGCGCCGGTTCAGCAGCAATTTTCGCGTGCGGGTCGGGTCAGCGATGACGTGGGTGCTGGCGGTCATCAGGGGCGAAATGTGGCTGCCGAGCAGCCAGGCTTCGCCATCCTTGAGCAGCACATAACTGTCAACCAGTTGCAGCTTGCTTGCCCGCAGACTTTTTACTTCCCAGCCGGCCAGGACCAGACCAGCCTCGAACTTGTGCTCGATGAAGTAATCGTGTCGCGCCTTTTTGTTTTGCGCGATGGTCCCTGTTGGGTGTTTCTTCTGTTTAGCCATAGGGGCGGCATTATAGGGAGTTGCACGCGAGTCGGCTACGGTATCGCGACGTGCTTGAGCAGGTTGATTGAATCCCGGACAATGCGCCCTCTTTTTTGAATGCTTGGACGTGATGACAATGTCGACAGACAAGGTTTCTGTCCACGGCAGTTGGGCTAGCCGTTGGGTCTTCATACTCGCCGCGACCGGTTCGGCCGTGGGGTTGGGTAGCATCTGGAAGTTCCCGTACATGGTCGGTATCTATGGCGGCGGCGCGTTTGTGCTGATGTTCCTGGTCTGTATCGCGCTGATTGGTGTGCCGGTCATGCTGGCTGAAACACTGATCGGCCGACGTGCTCGCCAGAGCCCTGCCAATGCTTTGAAGGTGCTGGCGTTGGAGGCAGGGCATTCGGCGAAGTGGTCCTGGGGAGCATTTGCCGGGATGATCACGGCGCTGCTGATCCTGTCTTTTTATAGCGTGGTCGGCGGCTGGTCGCTGGATTACATCATCGACATGGGGCGCGGCGACTTTCAGGGCGCAAGGCCTGATCAGGTCGGTGTGTATTTTGGCAATGTGATCGCCGATCCATGGCGCCTGACACTTTGGCACACGATTTTCATGGTGCTGTCCGCCATCGTCATTGCCAAAGGTGTCGTCGCCGGCCTGGAGCGCAGCCTGCGGATCATGATGCCGTTGCTGTTTGTGATGATTCTGGTGTTGCTCGGTTACAGCATGACCACCGGCCATTTCATGGAAGGCGTTCATTTCATGTTCGACTTCCGCCCGGAAAAAGTCCTCGACGGATTGCTACCTGCCATGGGGCATGCGTTTTTTTCCCTGAGCGTAGGTGTCGGTTCAATCATGATCTACGGCGCTTACATGCCGAAGCACTCGTCAATTTCCAGCACGGTTGTCGGTGTGGCGCTGCTCGATACCTTTGTTTCGCTGGTGGCCGGACTGGCATTGTTTCCGATTGTGTTCGCTGCTGGCCTGGATCCGAGCGAAGGCCCCGGCCTAATGTTTGTCACCCTGCCATTTGCCTTTGGTAACGTAGCGTTTGGTCAGCTGATGGGCGTAGTGTTCTTCGTGTTGGTAGCGATTGCAGCCTGGAGTTCGGCGATTTCCTTGCTTGAGCCGATGGTGGCTTACCTGGTTGAGCGGACGAAAGTCAGTCGCGCCTGGGTGACGTTCTGGCTTGCATTCATTTGCTGGTTTGTCGGTCTGGGCACTGTGTTTTCCTTCAATATCTGGAGGGAGGCCAAATTTTTCGTGAACGAAGGCGGGATGTTCCATCTCTACCAATGGGGCGCGGCCGGCGGTATGGACTTCTTTGGCGTAATCGATTTCTTCACGTCGCGAATCATGTTGCCACTCGGTGGTTTGTGTTTCGTGGTGTTTGCAGGCTGGGTGATGGGCCGTGAAACGGTACGCGACGAGTTGTCGATACGTAGCCCGCGGTTATTCTCCTTGTCCCTGTTTTTGATGCGCTATGTGGCGCCCATCGGCATTCTCGTAGTATTTGCCGCCCAGCTGTGGAAGTGACGCTGACATGACGACACACATTCAACGTTCGGCTTTGCTGCCGTATCCGGCACAAGCGCTGTATGACCTGGTCAACGACGTGGCGCGATACCCGGAGTTTCTTCCGTGGTGCTCCTCGGCTGAAGTCCTGGAAAGCTCCCCCGTGCACATGCGCGCGAGCGTCGGCGTGGCCAAGGGGGGGCTCAGCCAGCGTTTCGTGACGCGCAATACGCTGATTCCTGGGCAATCGATCGAGATGAATCTCGAGGAAGGCCCGTTTTCGCAGTTGCATGGCATCTGGGTGTTCAAGGCATTGACCGACAAAGCCTGCAAAATCAGCCTGGACCTGTCGTTCGATTACGCCGGGCCGATTGTACGCGCGACATTGGGGCCGTTGTTCAATCAGGCGGCCAACACACTGGTCGATGCTTTCTGCCAGCGCGCCAAGCAAATATATGGTTGAGGCAGTGATCGAGGTCGAGTTGGTGTATGCCGCCGTGGATCGTCAAGTGCTTCTCTGCGTGATGGTGCCAGCAGGAGCAACGGTACGGGCGGCGTTGCTGGCGTCAGGAGTGGGCCAAGAGTTTCCGGAGCTGGATCTGGCTAACTGTCCTGTGGGGATATTCGGCAAGGTGGTTGTCGATCCGGACACTCGCCAGGTTCAGGCGGGGGACCGTCTCGAGATCTATCGGCCGTTGCTGGTTGATCCGAAAGAGGTTCGCCGGCTACGCGCCGCGAAGGCTGCCGAAGCGAAAGCGCGAAATCAGTGAGACGATTAAACACCAGGCAATAAAAAACCCGGACATACCGGGTTTTTTATTGCGTCGCAAATTATTGCGGCGAGGTTTCCAGCGGTTCCGGAGTCGGGACTGGAACGGTTTCTACACCGTCGACATCCTTCTGGATCTGGTCGAGCAACGAACCTGGCTTGACCGGTTTTTCCGGTTTTGGCTTCTCGACGTTTTCTGCCGGTGCAGTGACTTTCGTGCCACTGTCCTTGCCGAGAATGGCTTCGTCGCGGCTCACGCCTGGCATGAAATCACCAGAGAGGCTGACAAGCTGGTCATTTGGGTTGAAGATAACGCTAATGCGTTCCTGTTGGCGTTCACCGCCACCGGGTTGCAGGCTGTACAGATAATCCCAGCGATCGGCATGGAACGTGTCGGTCAGCAGGGGATTGCCCATGATAAACCGTACTTGCTTACGGGTCATTCCCGGGCGTAACTGGTCTATCATGTCCTGCGTGACGACATTGCCCTGCTGGATGTCGATTTTGTAAACCCCGGGGAATGAACAACCGGCGAGTGCGAGCAGTCCCACAAAGGTGAAACTGGTTAGCAAGAGCTTGGTGTTTTGCATCGGTGGGCGACTTCCACTATCTTGGCTGGGACAACGTAAACGCCGATCATACCCGCATTAAGAGAAGCTGCGAAGCAGCATCGCGAGAAAGCTGACCATGGTTGAAAATAGCGAACTACGCAAAGCCGGCCTCAAAGTGACCCTTCCACGGGTCAAAATTCTGCAAATGCTCGATTCCGCCGAGCAACGCCACATGAGTGCCGAGGATGTTTACAAGGCACTGATGGAGGCTGGTGAGGACGTAGGTCTGGCCACGGTTTACCGTGTCCTGACCCAGTTCGAGGCAGCTGGCCTTGTGGTGCGGCACAACTTCGATGGAGGCCATGCGGTCTTCGAGCTGGACGACGGTAAGCATCACGACCATATGGTCAACGTCGAAACCAGCGAAGTGATCGAATTCTTCGACGAAGAAATCGAGCGCCTGCAGAAAGCCATCGTCGATAAGTATGGCTTCGAGATGGTTGATCACAACCTCGTGCTGTACGTACGCAAGAAAAAGTAAGCATGTCGCGCGAACTTAAGGTTCGCGAAACGAGCGAAGGCGACCCCAGGGTCGCCTTCGTGCTTTCTGCTGTTTCTAAATTGTTCCTAAATCTTTGCGGTGACGACCATTTTCCTGGCGTGAGCCAGAGACTCCTTGGTCAGGTCAATGCCTCCGAGCATCCGCGCCACTTCTTCGACGCGATCATTCTTGCTCAGCTTGGAGACAGCCGTTCGGGTCGCATCCTCGCCGCGCACCTTGTGCACAAATAGATGTTGGTGCCCTTGCGCGGCCACTTGCGGCAAGTGAGTCACCGTCAACACCTGCCCGCGTTCCCCGAGTCGTCGCAGCAATTGCCCGACAATCTCGGCCGTCGGACCGCCAATGCCTACGTCCACCTCGTCGAATACCAGGGTCGGTACGCGCGAAGTCTGTGCGGTGATCACCTGAATCGCGAGGCTGATTCGCGAGAGTTCACCGCCCGAGGCCACTTTGGCCAACGCTTTCAAGGGCTGGCCCGGGTTAGCGCTGACCAGCAGTTCTACCTGTTCAAGCCCGTTGGGCAGAAGATCATCGCTGCCGTTGGGCCGTAGTTCGATGGTGAAGCGGCCGCCAGGCATCCCTAGCCGCTGGATTTCCTGCTCCACGGCGCTGGCCAGGCTGTTTGAGGCCTGATGGCGCAGATCGCTCAGCTCTCGAGCCTTCTCCTGATAATGACGGGCGTATGAAGACAACTCATCGCTCAGGCGCTCGATGGATTCATCGTTGGCATTCAGGGTTTCGATTTCATCCAGCAAGCGCTGCTGCATCTCCGCGACGTCGGTCGGCTGGATGCGGTGCTTGCGCGCCATGGTGTAGATCGCGTCGAGGCGTTCTTCCAGGTACTGAAGACGTGCCGGGTCAGCGTCAAAATTATCAAGGAAGCGGTTCAGTTCCCCGACGGCTTCTTCAACCTGAATCTGGGCACTGGTCAGGAGACTGCTCGCTTCGCCCAAGGCGCCGATCGAGTTATTCACGCTCGACAAGCGATTCAGGCTGGCGGTCAGTGCGTTCAGGACATTGCCGGAATCACTTTCGCTGCATTGCTCGACCACTTGCCGGCAGATGCCCAGCAGGGTTTCGGCGTTGGTCAGGTTCTTGTGTTCCTGTTCCAGCTGCTCCAGCTCGTTTTCGCCGAGACCGAGGTTTTCCAGTTCTTCAAGTTGATAGCTGAGCAGTTGGTGGCGGGCGCGTTGCTCATCGCCGGAATTGGACAGGCGATCCAGTTCCTGGCGGGTCTGCCGCCAGCGTTGGGCGGCCAGTTGGACCTGGCGTGCGAGGTCGGTGGCGCCGGCATATTCGTCGAGCAGGCGGCGGTGGGTGTCGGTCTTGAGTAGCGACTGGTGCTCATGCTGGCTGTGGATATCGATCAGCAATTCGCCCAAGGCCTTGAGATCGCCGAGCGGGCAGGGCGTGCCGTTGATATAGCCGCGCGAGCGCCCTTCGGCGGTAATGACCCGGCGCAGGATGCACGGGCCGTCACTCTCCAGGTCGCGCTCAGCCAGCCAGGCGCTGGCCTCCGGAATGTCGACCAGGTCGAAGGTCGCCAGAATGTCGGCCTTGTCAGCGCCGGGACGGACCACGCCGCTGTCGGCGCGATCACCCAGGGTCAGGCCGAGGGCGTCGAGCATGATTGACTTGCCGGCGCCGGTTTCCCCAGTGATCACGCTCATTCCGCGATCGAGTTCGAGATCGAGATGTTCAACGATGGCGTAGTTATGTACGGACAGGTGCACCAGCATAAAGGCCGCTCCCAGGCTTTAGGTCTGGTTATTTATACAGTGTTTTGTTTCTGGCTGACAATGCCCTCCGTTAGCTCCATTTGCTCGATCCGACGAAACACTTGGTGCGGCGGGGAATGACAATGCTGCTCTTTTTGTAGGGTTAATCAACACAAACCCCTTGAAGCTGGATTTTGCGGCCCCATATAGCTGGGCAGAAGCGCGAGTTGAGCTCGCGGACGATATTGAAAGGAGAAATCTATGGCTGACGAACAGACAGTGGATACGCAAAATCAAGACGCCAACCAGGGCTCCGCGGCTTCGGGTGAAGACCTGGCGGCTCGTGTACAAGTGCTAGAAGAGCAACTGGCAGGCGCGCAGGATCAGGCTTTGCGTGTTGCCGCCGATCTGCAGAACGTCCGCCGTCGCGCTGAGCAGGATGTAGAAAAGGCTCACAAATTCGCCCTGGAAAAATTCGCAAGCGATTTGCTGCCGATCATCGACAGCCTGGAGCGTGGCCTGGAGTTGTCCAACCCGGACGACGAAAGCATCCGTCCAATGCGCGAAGGCATCGAGCTGACCCTGAAAATGTTCCAGGACACCCTGAAACGCTATCAGCTGGAAGTGATCGATCCGCATGGCGAACCGTTCAATGCCGTTCAGCATCAGGCAATGGCCATGCAGGAAAGCGCCGACGTTGAGCCGAACAGCGTGCTCAAGGTGTTCCAGAAGGGCTACCAGCTCAATGGTCGCCTGCTGCGCCCGGCCATGGTCGTGGTCAGCAAGGCCCCTGCGCCAGTTTCGCCTTCGATTGACGAGCAGGCTTGAAATTAGCCGCAAGGCCCCCATTTAGAAGTCAAGCGTTTAAGTGCTACCGCAGTTAGCCACCACTGCTGCGGCAACCAAATCCAAAGTTTCGGGAGAGTGAACATGGGCAAAATTATCGGTATCGACCTGGGGACTACCAACTCCTGCGTCTCCGTGCTTGAAAACGGCGTAGCCAAAGTTATTGAAAACGCTGAAGGCGCGCGCACCACGCCGTCGATCATCGCGTACGCCAACGATGGCGAAATCCTCGTTGGTCAGTCGGCCAAACGTCAGGCTGTGACCAATCCGCACAACACCCTGTATGCGGTGAAGCGTCTGATCGGTCGTAAGTTCGACGAAGAAGTCGTACAGAAAGACATCAAGATGGTCCCTTACAAAATCGCCAAGGCTGACAACGGCGACGCATGGGTTGAAGTGAACGGCCAGAAAATGTCGCCGCCACAGATCTCGGCTGAAATCCTGAAGAAAATGAAGAAGACCGCCGAAGACTACCTCGGCGAGCCAGTGACCGAAGCGGTGATTACCGTTCCGGCCTACTTCAACGACAGCCAGCGCCAGGCGACCAAAGACGCCGGCCGCATCGCGGGCCTGGACGTTAAACGTATCATCAACGAACCAACCGCAGCTGCGCTGGCTTACGGTATGGACAAGGCGAAAGGCGATCACACCGTGATCGTTTACGATCTGGGCGGCGGTACTTTCGACGTTTCCGTGATCGAAATCGCTGAAGTCGATGGCGAGCACCAGTTCGAAGTACTGGCCACCAACGGTGACACGTTCCTGGGCGGTGAAGACTTTGACATTCGTCTGATCGACTACCTCGTCGACGAATTCAAGAAAGAAAGCGGCATGAACCTTAAAGGTGACCCGCTGGCCATGCAGCGCCTGAAAGAAGCCGCTGAAAAAGCCAAGATCGAACTGTCGTCTGCTCTGTCGACCGACGTGAACCTGCCGTACATCACTGCAGACGCCACCGGTCCTAAGCACTTGAACGTGAAAATCTCCCGCGCCAAGCTCGAAGCGCTGGTAGAAGACCTGGTTCAACGCACCATCGAACCTTGCCGCATCGCTCTGAAAGACTCCGGCATCGACGTTGGCGCGATCAACGACGTGATCCTGGTAGGCGGTCAGACCCGTATGCCACTGGTTCAAAAGCTGGTGACCGAGTTCTTCGGTAAAGAAGCACGTAAAGACGTGAACCCGGACGAAGCCGTTGCCATGGGTGCTGCCATCCAGGGCGCGGTATTGGCTGGCGACGTGAAAGACGTTCTGCTGCTCGACGTCAGCCCGCTGACCCTGGGTATCGAAACCATGGGCGGCGTGATGACTGCGCTGATCGAGAAAAACACCACGATTCCTACCAAGAAATCGCAAGTGTTCTCGACAGCCGACGACAACCAGGGCGCCGTGACCATTCACGTGCTGCAAGGCGAGCGTAAGCAAGCTGCCCAGAACAAGTCCCTGGGCAAGTTCGACCTGGCCGAGATTCCACCAGCACCACGTGGCGTGCCACAAATCGAAGTGACCTTCGACATCGACGCCAACGGCATCCTGCACGTAGGCGCCAAAGACAAGGCCACCGGCAAGACTCAGTCGATCGTGATCAAGGCCAACTCCGGTCTGTCCGAGGAAGAGATTCAGCAGATGATTCGCGATGCTGAAACCAACGCCGACGAAGACCGCAAGTTCGAAGAACTGGCCGCTGCCCGCAACCAGGGTGATGCACTGGTTCACTCGACGCGCAAAATGGTCGCTGACGCTGGCGATAAAGTGACCGCTGAAGAGAAGACTGCAATCGAAGCTGCCGTGGTTGCCCTGGAAGCCGCTGTCAAAGGCGACGACAAGGCTGCCATCGAAGCCAAGGTTGAAGAGCTGTCGAAAGTCTCCGCTCCAGTGGCGCAGAAGATGTACGCCGAACAGGCCCAGCCTGCTGAAGGCGCGGCACCGCACGACGAAAAAGCTGAAAAGGCTGACGACGTTGTCGATGCCGAGTTCGAAGAAGTCAAAGACCACAAGTAAGTTGTTGGTCGCCCGGTTGACTGCCTTGAGGCGGTGACTGGTAGGATGTCGCCGCGCGGGAGCTTGCTCCCGCGTTGGCGTGTCTGGAGCACGTGAATTTTTACAGCATGCGACAACGCTCGAATGCTGGCGGTATGGCCGGAAATGCTCCTGCTTTTCGAGCCGAAAGTACCGTATCGAATCAAAGACCAGGATCGTTGAATTGACGTGAGTTGGGTCCGGGCCTGTATTGGGGCTCAACGAGTTTGGCGAGGCTCAGGAGGGTTTTGCCGAACGTCCTTAAGAGTGCAAAGAATTATGGCAAAGCGTGACTATTACGAAGTATTGGGTGTTGAGCGTGGCTCAAGCGAAGCAGACCTGAAAAAGGCCTACCGTCGCCTGGCGATGAAGCACCACCCGGACCGTAATCCCGATGACAAGGCGTCGGAAGACATGTTCAAAGAGGCCAACGAGGCCTATGAAGTACTGTCCGATTCCAGCAAGCGCGCGGCATACGACCAATACGGTCATGCCGGTGTCGACCCAAGCATGGGTGGCGGCGGTGCCGGTTTTGGCGGTCAGAACTTCTCCGACATCTTTGGTGATGTCTTCAGTGATTTCTTCGGTGGTGGTCGTGGCGGTTCTCGTGGCGGCGCCCAGCGCGGCAGCGACCTGCGTTACACCCTGGAACTGAATCTGGAAGAAGCGGTGCGCGGTACGACCGTGAATATCCGCGTTCCGACACTGGTCAACTGCAAGCCGTGCGATGGCTCGGGCGCCAAAAAAGGCTCGTCGCCAATCACCTGCCCGACGTGCGGTGGTATCGGTCAGGTCCGCATGCAGCAGGGCTTCTTCTCGGTGCAGCAGACCTGCCCGCGTTGCCATGGCCAGGGCAAAATCATTTCCGATCCATGCAACTCCTGCAACGGCGAAGGCCGGGTCGAAGAGTACAAGACCCTTTCCGTAAAAGTGCCGGCCGGTGTCGATACCGGTGACCGCATTCGCCTGTCGGGTGAAGGCGAGGCGGGCGCGCAGGGCGGTCCGACGGGCGACCTTTACGTGGTCATCAACGTGCGCGAGCACGCGATCTTCCAGCGTGACGGCAAGCACCTGTTCTGCGAAGTGCCTATCAGCTTCGTCGATGCGGCGTTGGGCGGCGAGCTGGAGATTCCGACCCTTGATGGTCGAGTCAAATTGAAGATTCCTGAAGGCACTCAAACCGGCAAGCAGTTCCGTGTTCGCGGCAAGGGCGTTGCGCCAGTGCGTGGCGGCGGTGCTGGCGACCTGATGTGTCGCGTGGCGGTCGAAACCCCGGTCAACCTGGGGCGTCGTCAGCGCGAATTGCTGGAAGAGTTCCGCAGCTCGCTGGCGGACGACAACAGCCATTCCCCGAAAACCACCGGTTGGTTCGAAGGCGTGAAGCGTTTCTTCGGCGATCTGTAAGGAGTGAGCATGCGACGTATAGCTGTGATGGGCGCTGCTGGCCGCATGGGCAAAATTCTGGTTGAGGCGGTGCAGCAGCGCGCGCCGCTGACCGGCCTGACAGCGGCCATCGTGCGCCCCGGCAGCACGCTGATTGGCGTGGATGCCGGCGAGCTGGCCTCGCTCGGGCGTATCGGTGTGCCGCTGTCCGGGCATGTCGAAGCGGTGGCTGAAGAATTCGATGTGTTGATCGATTTCACGCTCCCGGAAGTGATGCTGAAAAACCTGGCATTCTGTCGTAAGGCGGGTAAAGCCATGGTCATCGGCACGACGGGGCTGGACGCTGCGCAGAAGCAGTTGCTGGTCGAGGCGGGCAAAGACATTCCGATCGTGTTCGCGGCCAATTTCAGCGTGGGTGTAAACCTGTCGTTGAAGCTGCTCGACATGGCGGCGCGTGTGCTCGGTGATGAAGCCGATATCGAAATCATCGAGGCGCATCATCGGCACAAGATCGATGCGCCTTCGGGTACAGCCCTGCGCATGGGCGAGGTCATTGCCAGTGCGCTGGATCGTGATCTGCAAAAGGTCGCGGTCTACGGGCGTGAGGGTCACACCGGTGCGCGTGAGCGTGAAACGATCGGTTTTGCCACTGTCCGCGGCGGTGACGTGGTCGGTGATCACACGGTGCTGTTTGCCTGTGAAGGTGAGCGCCTCGAAATCACGCACAAGGCGTCCAGCCGTATGACCTTCGCCAAGGGCGCGGTGCGCGCGGCGTTGTGGCTGGATGGTCGTGAGCCAGGCCTTTACGACATGCAAGACGTGCTCGACCTGCGGTAAGATGCACCTGAAACCGGGCTCCAGCATTGCTTTTGGGCCCGGTTTTATTACGCCAAGCGACGTCCTGTCGCATTCCCCGGCCTTTCAGGCTCATTGGCGGTAGACCAAAAATGCCTTTTTCTGTAAGCTACAGCTTTAGTGTGTCCACTAAAAGCGCGCAGAATAATTCAGTGAAGAAGCGGGGTGACGTGTCCATACGTCACTCCGCTTTTTTGCAACCTGCGATCGCCCTTTCAGGCTTTATTTACGGGAGGTCTTCTTGACTAAGCCAGCCATACTCGCCCTTGCTGATGGCAGCATTTTTCGCGGCGAAGCCATTGGAGCCGACGGTCAAACCGTTGGTGAGGTGGTGTTCAACACCGCAATGACCGGCTATCAGGAAATCCTTACCGATCCTTCCTACGCCCAACAGATCGTTACCCTGACGTACCCGCACATCGGCAACACCGGCACCACGCCGGAAGACGCCGAATCCGATCGCGTCTGGTCCGCTGGCCTGGTCATCCGTGACCTGCCACTGGTTGCGAGCAACTGGCGTAACACGATGTCCCTGTCCGACTACCTGAAAGCCAACAACGTTGTGGCAATCGCAGGTATCGACACCCGCCGCCTGACGCGCATCCTGCGTGAGAAAGGCGCGCAGAACGGCTGCATCATGGCCGGTGACAACATCTCCGAAGAAGCCGCCATCGCCGCCGCCCAGGGTTTCCCTGGCCTCAAAGGCATGGACCTGGCAAAAGTCGTCAGCACCAAAGAGCAGTACGAGTGGCGCTCGACTGTCTGGGACCTGAAAACCGACAGCCACGCGACCATCGAAGCCTCCGAGCTGCCGTATCACGTGGTTGCCTACGACTACGGCGTCAAGCTGAACATCCTGCGCATGCTGGTCGCGCGCGGTTGCCGCGTGACCGTGGTGCCGGCTCAAACCCCAGCCGCTGACGTCCTGGCGATGAAGCCGGACGGTGTGTTCCTGTCCAACGGCCCTGGTGATCCGGAGCCTTGCGACTACGCGATCCAGGCGATCAAGGACGTGCTGGAAACCGAGATTCCGGTGTTCGGCATCTGCCTCGGTCACCAACTTCTGGCCCTGGCTTCCGGCGCCAAGACCCTGAAAATGGGCCACGGCCACCACGGTGCCAACCACCCGGTCCAGGATCTGGACAGCGGTGTGGTGATGATCACCAGCCAGAACCACGGTTTTGCGGTAGACGAAGCAACCTTGCCAGCCAACGTTCGCGCGATTCACAAATCGCTGTTCGACGGCACCCTGCAAGGCATCGAGCGTACCGACAAGAGCGCCTTCAGCTTCCAGGGTCACCCTGAAGCCAGCCCTGGCCCGAACGACGTAGCGCCTCTGTTTGATCGCTTCATCAACGAAATGGCCAAGCGACGCTGATCGCTCGCCTTGATGCAGCAAAGCTTGAGGGCGGTCCCGACACCGGCGGCCCCCTCAAGGCTTCACAGATTGAACAAGACGGCTTGCCGACTGACCTGCGGATTTGAGTGACAAACCCATGCCAAAACGTACAGACATTAAAAGCATCCTGATTCTCGGCGCTGGCCCGATCGTTATCGGCCAGGCCTGCGAATTCGACTACTCCGGCGCCCAGGCCTGCAAAGCCCTGCGCGAAGAGGGTTACCGCGTCATCCTGGTGAACTCCAACCCAGCGACCATCATGACCGACCCGGACATGGCCGACGCCACCTACATCGAGCCGATCAAGTGGCAGACCGTTGCCAAGATCATCGAGAAAGAGCGTCCGGACGCACTGCTGCCGACCATGGGTGGCCAGACCGCGCTGAACTGCGCACTGGACCTGGAGCGCGAAGGCGTCCTGGAGAAGTTCGGCGTAGAGATGATCGGCGCCAATGCTGACACCATCGACAAGGCTGAAGACCGTTCGCGCTTCGACAAGGCGATGAAGTCCATCGGCCTCGACTGCCCGCGTTCGGGTATCGCCCATAGTATGGAAGAGGCCAACGCAGTGCTCGAGAAGCTTGGCTTCCCGTGCATCATCCGTCCGTCCTTCACCATGGGCGGCACCGGCGGTGGTATTGCGTACAACCGTGAAGAGTTCGAAGAAATCTGCGCCCGTGGTCTGGACCTGTCGCCGACCAAAGAGCTGCTGATCGACGAATCCCTGATCGGCTGGAAAGAATACGAGATGGAGGTTGTCCGCGATAAGAAGGACAACTGCATCATCGTCTGCTCCATCGAAAACTTTGACCCGATGGGTGTGCACACCGGTGACTCGATCACTGTTGCGCCAGCACAGACCCTGACGGACAAGGAATACCAGATCATGCGTAACGCCTCCCTGGCGGTACTGCGTGAGATCGGCGTGGAAACCGGCGGCTCCAACGTCCAGTTCGGCATCTGCCCGGACACTGGCCGTATGGTGGTCATCGAGATGAACCCGCGGGTATCCCGTTCTTCGGCCCTGGCGTCGAAAGCCACCGGTTTCCCGATTGCGCGTATCGCTGCCAAGCTGGCGATCGGCTACACCTTGGACGAACTGCAGAACGAAATCACCGGCGGCGCTACTCCTGCGTCCTTCGAGCCGTCCATCGACTACGTCGTCACCAAGCTGCCACGCTTTGCCTTCGAGAAATTCCCGAAAGCCGATGCACGTCTGACCACTCAAATGAAGTCGGTCGGTGAAGTCATGGCCATCGGCCGGACTTTCCAGGAATCCCTGCAGAAAGCCCTGCGCGGCCTGGAAGTGGGCGTATGCGGTCTGGACGAGAAGCTCGACCTGAGCAACCCGGAAAGCATGAGCGTGCTCAAGCGCGAGCTGACCGTGCCGGGCGCCGAGCGTATCTGGTACGTGGCTGACGCCTTCCGCGCCGGCCTGTCGGTCGAAGACATTTTCGGCATGAACATGATCGACCCGTGGTTCCTGGTACAGATCGAAGATCTGATCAAGGAAGAAGAGAAGGTCAAGACCCTGGGTCTGGCCAGTATCGACCGCGACTTGATGTTCAAGCTCAAGCGCAAAGGCTTCTCCGACATGCGTCTGGCCAAGCTGCTGGGCGTGACCGAAAAAGCTTTGCGTCGCCACCGTCACAAGCTGGAGATCTTCCCGGTCTACAAGCGCGTTGACACCTGCGCTGCCGAGTTCGCCACCGACACCGCCTACATGTACTCAACGTACGAGGAAGAGTGCGAAGCCGCGCCGACGGGCCGCGACAAGATCATGATCCTCGGCGGCGGTCCAAACCGTATCGGCCAAGGCATCGAGTTCGACTACTGCTGCGTGCACGCGGCGCTGGCCCTGCGCGCCGACGGTTACGAGACCATCATGGTCAACTGCAACCCGGAAACCGTTTCCACCGACTACGACACCTCCGATCGCCTGTACTTCGAACCAGTAACCCTGGAAGACGTGCTGGAAATCGTCCGCGTCGAGAAGCCAAAAGGCGTGATCGTCCAGTACGGCGGCCAAACCCCGCTGAAACTGGCGCGTGCCCTGGAAGAAGCCGGCGTGCCGATCATCGGCACCAGCCCTGACGCCATCGACCGTGCCGAAGACCGTGAGCGCTTCCAGCAGATGGTTGAGCGCCTGAACCTGCGTCAGCCGCCAAACGCTACCGTGCGTAGCGAAGACGAAGCGATTCGCGCCGCTGCCAAGATCGGTTATCCGCTGGTAGTCCGTCCGTCCTACGTACTGGGCGGCCGCGCGATGGAAATCGTCTACGAAGAAGAAGAACTCAAGCGCTACCTGCGTGACGCAGTGAAAGTGTCCAACGACAGCCCGGTGCTGCTCGACCACTTCCTCAACTGCGCCATCGAAATGGATGTGGATGCGGTCTGCGACGGCACCGACGTGGTGATCGGCGCGATCATGCAGCACATTGAACAGGCTGGCGTTCACTCCGGTGACTCCGCGTGCTCCCTGCCGCCGTACTCGCTGCCTGCACACATCCAGGACGAGATGCGCGAACAGGTCAAGAAAATGGCCCTGGAGCTGGGCGTGGTTGGCCTGATGAACGTTCAGTTGGCGCTGCAAGGCGAGGACATCTACGTCATCGAAGTCAACCCGCGTGCTTCCCGTACCGTACCGTTCGTGTCGAAGTGCATCGGTGTTTCCCTGGCCATGATCGCGGCGCGCGTGATGGCCGGTAAAACCCTGAAGGAAATCGGCTTCACCAAAGAAATCATCCCGAACTTCTACAGCGTGAAAGAGGCGGTGTTCCCATTCGCCAAATTCCCTGGTGTGGACCCGATCCTGGGCCCAGAAATGAAGTCCACCGGCGAAGTGATGGGCGTGGGCGACACCTTCGGCGAAGCGTTCGCCAAGGCCCAGATGGGCGCCAGCGAAGTGCTGCCGACTGGCGGTACCGCATTCATCAGCGTGCGTGACGACGACAAGCCACTGGTTGCAGGCGTGGCGCGTGATCTGATCAACTTGGGCTTCGAAGTGGTCGCCACTGCCGGCACTGCCAAGCTGATCGAAGCCGCAGGCCTGAAAGTGCGTCGTGTGAACAAGGTGACCGAAGGTCGTCCGCACGTGGTCGACATGATCAAGAATGACGAAGTCACGTTGATCATCAACACCACCGAAGGCCGTCAATCGATCGCTGATTCGTACTCCATTCGTCGTAATGCCTTGCAGCACAAGATCTACTGCACCACCACCATTGCTGCTGGCGAAGCCATCTGCGAAGCGCTGAAGTTCGGTCCCGAGAAGACCGTGCGCCGCTTGCAGGATCTACACGCAGGATTGAAGGCATGATCAAGTACCCAATGACCGTCCAGGGCGCGAAAGCCCTGGAAGAAGAACACGCTCATCTGACCAAGGTCGTGCGTCCGAAGCTCAGCCAGGACATCGGTACGGCCCGCGAATTGGGTGACTTGAAGGAAAACGCCGAATACCACGCTGCTCGCGAGCAGCAGGGTATGGTTGAGGCGCGGATTCGTGACATCGAAGGCCGGATTCAGAATCAGGTCATTATCGATGTCACAACCATTCCTCACACCGGCAAAGTGATTTTCGGCACCACGGTTGAAATCGCCAACGTCGAGACTGATGAAAGCGTCACTTACCACATCGTGGGTGAGGATGAGGCTGACTTCAAACTCGGCAAGATTTCCGTTGGGTCGCCACTGGCCCGCGCCTTGATCGCCAAGGAAGAGGGCGACGTGGTCGCCGTGAAAACGCCAAGCGGCGTGATCGAGTACGAGATTGTCGAAGTCCGTCACATCTGAAAGAAGGCGCCCGCTCCGTGCGGGCGCCATGCTTTGGCAGCTGACTCAGATGTTGTGGGTTGGCGGTCTGTGGTTGTTACATATCGGTCTGTTGCCGGCGTTGGGCCAGATAGGCCTGGCGCCGCTGCTGATCGACGAAATTGCAGGCATGCTGAACACGCTGGTGGTGGGTTTCGCCACGGCGTGTGTGATTTTCCAGGTTTTGGTGCTGGTTCAGGCCGATGGCCGTGGCAGTCTATGGTGCGATATTCGTGGGCAACTGCTGCTGATGGCGTTTTGTGCGTGCGCGATGTTTTTCCTCGTGCGCATATTCTGGCCGGATGCAGTGCGTTGGCAGGTATTCAGTTATCTTGTGCTGGGCTTTTCCGGGCTGGTGCTGGTGTTGCAGCCGGTACCGGGATGGAGTGGCGGGGTGCGCGAAGCACACCCTTGACCCTTGCCATCACTTGAATCGATGGACGTTCGACAGCTGCTTGTTGACGCTGAAGTTCTTGCGGTGAATCAGTGCCATCTTGCCGATGACCTGAACCAGGTCCGCTTTGCCGACCTTGCAGAGTTCTGCAATGGACGCCAGGCGT
The DNA here is from genome assembly GCF_059716195.1 of Pseudomonas sp. LBUM1644. Taxonomy (NCBI): domain Bacteria; kingdom Pseudomonadati; phylum Pseudomonadota; class Gammaproteobacteria; order Pseudomonadales; family Pseudomonadaceae; genus Pseudomonas; species Pseudomonas sp. LBUM1644. Next base: position 820,538 of record NZ_CP166812.1, read on the forward strand.
GATTCGCGATCGAGGATGTTGAGCTTGATTTTGATCAGCTCGTGATCCGCCAAAGCGCGTTCAAGTTCGGCTAACACACCTTCAGTCAAACCGTTGTCAGCCACAATCAAAACTGGTTTCAGATGGTGGCCAATGGATTTGTACTGTTTCTTCTGCTCTTGAGTGAGCGGCATAATCTGACCCTTTCGTCTGGATTCTGTAAAATGGCGGCCATTTTACCCGAGGGCTCGTGGATCCGCCCAATTAATCACGACCCTTATCATCGAGGTGCCCAATGGCGCGTTCCAAGACAAGCCTTGGTTGGCTGAAAAGACATGTCAACGATCCCTATGTGAAGCAGGCGCAGAAGGATGGCTACCGCTCGCGTGCGAGTTACAAGCTTCTGGAGGTCCAGGAGAAATACAAGCTGATCCGTCCGGGTATGAGCGTTGTCGACCTGGGTGCGGCCCCCGGCGGCTGGTCGCAGGTCACTAGTCGGCTGATCGGTGGTCAGGGGCGTCTGATCGCCTCGGACATCCTGGAAATGGACAGCATTCCGGACGTGACTTTCATCCAGGGTGACTTCACCCAGGACGAAGTGCTCGCTCAGATCCTTGAAGCCGTGGGTAATTCGCAGGTGGACCTTGTGATTTCCGATATGGCCCCCAATATGAGTGGTACGCCTGAGGTGGACATGCCAAAAGCCATGTTTCTATGTGAGCTGGCTCTTGATCTGGCGGCTCGGATACTCAAGCCGGGTGGTAATTTCGTGATCAAGGTGTTTCAGGGCGAAGGGTTTGATGCTTACGTGAAGGACGCTCGTCAGAAATTCGACAAGGTCCAGATGATCAAGCCGGACTCTTCCCGTGGCAGTTCCCGCGAGCAATACATGCTGGCTTGGGGCTACCGCGGCCGTAGTGAGTAAATCGAGGTTTTTGTGCGGGTCGATAGGATTTTCGTATTTCGCCCCGTGTGCTTTAGCGAATATTGTGTAGAAAGTGTTTCACAAAGGGTTACAGACGGCGCCTGCCAGAGCCGTAGGTAATGTAGTAAGTTAGGCCGGTGAATATCATGCGAAGCGCGCGCCATTAGCGGAGCTTGCTTCAGAGGGTAGTTAATTGAACGATATGGCAAAGAATCTGATCCTGTGGTTGATCATCGCGGCTGTCCTGGTGACAGTGATGAACAACTTCTCCAGCCCTAACGAGCCGCAGACCCTCAACTATTCCGACTTCATCCAGCAGGTCAAGGATGGCAAGGTCGAGCGCGTCGCCGTTGATGGCTATGTGATTACTGGTAAGCGCAACGATGGCGACAGCTTCAAGACCATCCGTCCGGCCATTCAGGACAACGGTCTGATCGGCGATCTCGTGGACAACCACGTGGTAGTCGAAGGCAAGCAGCCTGAGCAGCAAAGCATCTGGACTCAACTCCTGGTCGCAAGCTTCCCGATTCTCGTGATCATTGCCGTCTTCATGTTCTTCATGCGGCAGATGCAGGGCGGTGCCGGTGGCAAGGGCGGGCCGATGAGCTTCGGCAAGAGCAAGGCGCGCCTGCTCTCCGAAGATCAGGTGAAAACCACCTTGGGTGACGTTGCCGGTTGCGACGAAGCCAAGGAAGAAGTTGGCGAGCTGGTTGAATTCCTCCGAGATCCAGGCAAGTTCCAGCGCCTGGGCGGTCGCATTCCACGCGGCGTACTGATGGTCGGTCCTCCGGGTACCGGTAAAACCTTGCTGGCCAAGGCGATTGCCGGTGAAGCGAAAGTACCGTTCTTCACCATTTCCGGTTCCGATTTCGTCGAAATGTTCGTCGGCGTCGGCGCCAGCCGTGTTCGCGATATGTTTGAACAGGCCAAGAAACACGCTCCGTGCATCATCTTCATCGATGAAATCGACGCCGTTGGTCGCCACCGTGGTGCCGGTATGGGCGGTGGTCACGACGAGCGCGAGCAGACTCTCAACCAGTTGCTGGTAGAGATGGATGGCTTCGAAATGAATGACGGCATCATCGTCATCGCTGCAACAAACCGTCCGGATGTACTGGACCCTGCGTTGCTGCGTCCGGGCCGTTTCGACCGTCAGGTCGTGGTCGGTCTGCCGGACATTCGTGGTCGCGAGCAGATTCTCAAGGTTCACATGCGCAAAGTGCCAATGGGTGACGACGTTGCTCCGGCCGTGATCGCTCGTGGTACGCCTGGCTTCTCCGGTGCCGACCTGGCCAACCTGGTCAACGAGGCGTCGCTGTTTGCTGCTCGTGCTGGCAAGCGCATCGTCGAGATGAAAGAGTTCGAGCTGGCGAAAGACAAGATCATGATGGGCGCCGAGCGCAAATCCATGGTCATGTCCGAGAAAGAAAAGCAGAACACCGCTTATCACGAAGCAGGCCACGCCATCGTTGGTCGAGTCGTGCCCGAGCATGATCCGGTGTACAAGGTATCGATCATCCCGCGCGGTCGTGCGCTGGGTGTGACCATGTTCCTGCCGGAAGAAGATCGCTATAGCCTGTCCAAGCGTGCGTTGATCAGTCAGATCTGCTCGCTGTATGGCGGCCGTATCGCTGAAGAAATGACCCTGGGCTTCGACGGTGTTACCACCGGTGCGTCCAACGACATCATGCGTGCCAGCCAGATTGCACGGAACATGGTGACCAAGTGGGGCTTGTCGGAGAAGCTCGGTCCGCTGATGTACGCCGAAGAAGAGGGCGAGGTGTTCCTCGGTCGCGGCGGTGGTGGTCAGGGCGCAAGCTTCTCCGGTGAAACCGCCAAACTGATCGACTCCGAAGTGCGCAGCATCATTGACCAATGCTATGGCACGGCCAAACAGATCCTCACGGATAATCGTGACAAGCTCGACGCCATGGCTGATGCATTGATGAAGTACGAAACGATCGATGCTGATCAGATCGACGACATCATGGCGGGCCGTACGCCTCGCGAACCTCGCGATTGGTCGGGCGGTACCGGTACTTCCGGAACACCTCCGGTCGTACAGGATGAGCGTCCGGAAACACCGATCGGCGGTCCGGCTGCTGACGTTTAAGGTTTGAAATGACTTCTGTACTGCCCTCGACCCGGTTGCCTTGCGGCAACCGGGTTCTTGATTTGGCCCGGACGCATGTCATGGGCATTCTCAATGCCACTCCCGATTCCTTCTCAGATGGTGGCCAGTTCAACCAGCTTGATGCTGCCTTGCGCCACGCCGAAGCCATGGTGGCTGCCGGTGCGACGTTGATCGATGTCGGTGGTGAATCGACCCGGCCCGGCGCCAGGGCGGTCTCGCCATTGGAGGAGTTGGAGCGAGTCGCTCCCATTGTTGAGCGCATTCATCGTGAGCTGGATGTGATCATCTCGGTGGATACTTCCACCCCTGCCGTCATGCGCGAAACCGCGCGACTCGGGGCGGGGTTGATCAATGATGTTCGGTCCTTGCGGCGCGACGGCGCACTGGATGCGGCCGCCGCCACAGGCTTGCCAGTCTGCCTGATGCATATGCTCGGTGAACCGGGCGACATGCAGGACAATCCGCAGTATCAGAACGTTTCGCAAGAGGTGGGCGAGTTTCTCGCCGAGCGTATGGTTCAGTGCGCATCGGTGGGGATTCCGGCTGAACGGATCATCCTTGATCCGGGTTTTGGCTTCGCCAAAACGTTGCAGCACAATCTAAGCTTGTTCAAGCACATGGAAGCTCTGCATGCCTTGGGGCGGCCCCTGTTGGTTGGGGTGTCGCGCAAGAGCATGATTGGTCAGGCTTTGAGTCGTCCGGTCGGAGAGCGCCTATATGGCGGTCTTGCGCTCGCGGCGCTGGCATCGTTCAAGGGCGCGCGTATATTGCGCGTCCATGATGTTGCCGAAACAGTCGATGTAGTGCGGATGATTGCCGCAGTGGAATCAGCCGAATAAGAATGATGGAGCGCTTATGACTAGGAAATACTTTGGTACTGACGGCATTCGTGGTCGGGTTGGCGAATACCCGATTACTCCTGACTTCATGCTCAAGCTAGGCTGGGCCGCCGGTATGGCGTTCCGCAAAATGGGCGCTTGCAAGGTGCTGGTGGGCAAAGACACGCGGATTTCCGGTTACATGTTCGAATCGGCGCTTGAGGCCGGATTGACGTCGGCGGGTGCTGACGTAATGCTCCTGGGCCCGATGCCGACGCCGGCCATCGCCTATCTGACGCGTACGTTCCATGCTGAAGCCGGAATCGTGATCAGCGCTTCCCATAATCCGCACGACGATAACGGCATCAAGTTTTTCTCCGGAAAGGGCACAAAGCTTCCGGATGAAGTCGAGCTGATGATCGAAGAGTTACTCGATACGCCAATGACCGTGGTTGAGTCGAGCAAGATCGGCAAGGTTTCGCGAATCAACGACGCCTCGGGCCGATACATTGAATTCTGCAAGAGCAGCGTGCCAACAGGCACAAGCTTTGCTGGCCTCAAGATCGTGATCGACTGCGCTCATGGCGCGGTCTACAAGGTGGCCCCGAGCGTTTTCCGTGAACTGGGCGCTGATGTTGTCGTTCTGTCTGCGCAGCCAAATGGTCTGAACATCAACGAAAACTGCGGTTCGACCCATATGGGGCAATTGCAGGCTGCGGTGTTGGCTGAGCACGCTGACCTGGGAATCGCCTTTGATGGCGATGGTGATCGGGTTCTGATGGTCGATCACACGGGCGCTGTCGTCGATGGTGATGAGTTGTTGTTCATCATTGCTCGCGATCTGCATGAGCGTAACAAGTTGCAGGGCGGCGTGGTGGGAACGCTCATGAGTAACCTGGGGCTTGAATTGGCCCTGGCGGATCTGTCGATTCCATTTGTGCGTGCCAATGTCGGCGACCGTTATGTCATCGCCGACCTGTTGGAGCGCAACTGGGTAGTGGGTGGCGAAAATTCGGGGCATATCGTCTGCTTCCATTACACCACTACCGGAGATGCGATCATCGCTGCGCTGCAGGTGATGATGGCGCTGAAGATTCGTTCCGAAGGGCTGGCGCAAGCCCGTCAGGCGCTGCGTAAGTGCCCCCAGGTATTGATCAACGTGCGATTCGGTGGTGGTGCGAGCCCGCTCGATCATCCTTCGGTCAAAGAGGCCAGTGAGCGTGTCACCAAGGCTATGGCAGGTCGAGGGCGTGTGTTGCTGCGTAAGTCGGGGACTGAGCCGTTGGTGCGCGTCATGGTTGAAGGCGAGGACGAAACGCAGGTTCGTGGTTACGCCGAAGAGCTGGCAAAACTGGTTAGTGAAGTTTCTGCCTGAATTCGGCTTGCCAGCCATGATTGTGTTGGGTAACATCTGCGCCCACTTTGACCGACGAGGTACAGCATGCGTCGCCCTATGGTAGCTGGTAACTGGAAGATGCACGGTACCCGCGCCAGCGTCGCTGAGCTGATCAAAGGCCTTAGTCATTTGGCCTTGCCAAGCGGTGTTGATGTTGCGGTATTCCCGCCTTGCTTGCATATCAATGAAGTGATTGATGGCTTGAAAGGCAAGTCGATCCTGGTCGGCGCGCAGAACTCTGCAGTGGAATCCGCGCAAGGCGCATTGACCGGTGAGGTTGCGCCGAGTCAGCTGGTGGATGCAGGTTGTTCCCTGGTGCTTGTCGGGCACTCCGAACGCCGCCAGGTAATGGGCGAGCAGGACGCAATGCTGGTTCGCAAGTTCGCAGCGGCGCAGGCATGTGGCTTGATTCCGGTGTTGTGCATAGGGGAAACCCTTGAGCAGCGCGAAGCCGGTAAAACTCTTGAGGTTGTCTCGCGTCAGCTGGGCAGTATCATAGAGGCGCTGGGTGTTGATGTATTTGCAAAGGCAGTAATCGCTTACGAGCCGGTCTGGGCCATTGGCACCGGGCTGACTGCTTCGCCGCAACAGGCGCAGGATGTGCACGCAGCCATTCGCGCTCAGTTGGCGGCAAAGAATTCTGAGGTCGCACAAGGTGTGCGGCTTCTATACGGCGGCAGCGTGAAGGCGGCCAATGCGGTCGAACTGTTCGGCATGCCGGATATCGATGGGGGGCTCATTGGTGGGGCTTCCCTGAATGCAGATGAGTTCGGTGCGATTATTCGCGCCGCGGGAAACTGAAAAAATGCTGGAAACAGTCGTAGTCGTTTTTCATCTGCTGGGTGCATTGGGCGTAGTTGCTCTGGTATTGCTGCAGCAGGGTAAAGGTGCGGATGCTGGCGCGTCTTTCGGAGCAGGTGCTTCAAATACTGTGTTCGGAAGCCAAGGTTCCTCTACCTTTCTTAGTAAGTTTACTGCTATACTTGCCGCCGGTTTCTTCATAACCAGCTTAGGGTTAGGTTACTTTGCTAAAGAGAAGGCTCACCAGCTGACTCAAGTAGGTTTGCCAAACCCGGCAGTGTTGGAAGTTCCAAAGCAACAACCGGCTTCTGATGATGTACCGGTGCTTCAAGAGCAAAAGTCGGCTACTCCAGCGACTGACGTGCCTCCAGCTCAAGAGCAAAAGTAAGAAGGGTTTCAAACGTAGTATTGCCGAGGTGGTGGAATTGGTAGACACGCAACCTTGAGGTGGTTGTGCCCATAGGGTGTAGGGGTTCGAGTCCCCTTCTCGGTACCAATTATCAGGAGAGCCCGCTGTTGCGGGCTTTCTTGTAGGTGGAAGGTTACATTGACCCTGTCAGGGATCGGTCGTATACTTCCGCCCCAGCTTTGTCGCGGGGTGGAGCAGTCTGGTAGCTCGTCGGGCTCATAACCCGAAGGTCGTCGGTTCAAATCCGGCCCCCGCAACCAGTTTAAGGAGCCCCTTTTAAGGGGCTTTTTGTTAGCTGGACACTTTCAACGCCGCTATTCGACGGCGTTTCAAGGATGGGCGTTTCGCCCATTTTTTTATTTTGCACAGCATGCACATACATGCACGAGGGGGTTCAGGTGTCGAGCAAGCTAGAAGAGTTGCAGGCCTTGCTGGCCCCGGTGGTCGTGGCCCTAGGCTATGAATGCTGGGGTATTGAGTTTTCGGCTCAAGGTCGCCACTCAATGTTGCGCGTTTATATCGATAAAGAGGGCGGCGTGCTGGTGGACGATTGTGCCATTGTCAGCCGCCAGATCAGCGGTGTCCTGGATGTTGAAGATCCGATCGCTGTTGAATACACCCTTGAAGTTTCCTCGCCTGGCATGGAACGCCCGCTGTTCACTATTGAGCAGTTTGCAAAATTTGCCGGTGAACAAGTGAAGATCAAGCTGCGCTCGCCTTTTGAAGGACGACGCAACTTTCAGGGCCTTCTGCGCGGTGTAGAAGAGCAGGACGTCGTGGTGCAGGTTGAAGACCATGAGTTCCTGTTGCCGATCGATATGATCGACAAGGCCAACATTATTCCCAGTTTTGACTGAGACGCGGATCCCGCGGATCCAATGGCTTGCGAAAGGCGAGGCGTACGATGAGCAAAGAAGTACTGCTGGTTGTTGAGTCGGTATCCAATGAAAAGGGCGTACCGGCAAACGTAATTTTTGAAGCGCTGGAGCTGGCTCTGGCCACTGCTACCAAAAAACGTTTCGAGGACGAAGTCGATCTGCGTGTGGAAATCAATCGCCACACCGGTGCTTACGAAACATTCCGTCGCTGGACGGTTGTCGAAGAAGCAGACCTGGACGATCCGGCCATCGAAACCTGGCCAAGCAAGGTTGCCGAAACGCATCCTGGCGCCCAGGTCGGTGATGTAGTCGAAGAAAAAATCGAATCCATCGAGTTCGGCCGCATCGCTGCACAGACTGCCAAGCAAGTCATCGTGCAGAAAGTTCGCGAAGCCGAGCGTGCCCAAGTCGTTGACGCCTACCGCGAGCGCCTGGGGGAGATCATCTCCGGCACCGTGAAGAAAGTGACCCGCGACAACGTGATCGTCGATCTGGGCAACAACGCCGAGGCGTTGCTGGCTCGTGAAGACATCATCTCTCGCGAAACCTTCCGGGTTGGCGTGCGTCTGCGTGCGCTGCTCAAGGAAATCCGCACCGAGAACCGCGGCCCGCAGCTGATCCTGTCGCGTACTGCGCCGGAAATGCTGATCGAGTTGTTCCGCATCGAAGTGCCGGAAATCGCTGAAGGCCTGATCGAAGTAATGGCTGCCTCCCGTGACCCGGGTTCGCGCGCCAAGATCGCCGTTCGCTCCAAGGACAAACGCATTGACCCGCAGGGCGCTTGCATCGGTATGCGCGGTTCGCGCGTCCAGGCAGTGTCGGGCGAGTTGGGCGGTGAACGCGTTGATATCGTCCTGTGGGACGACAACCCGGCTCAGTTCGTGATCAATGCAATGTCGCCGGCTGAAGTGGCGGCAATTATCGTTGACGAAGATGCCCATGCAATGGACATCGCCGTTGGCGCAGACAATCTGGCTCAGGCCATCGGTCGCGGTGGTCAGAACGTGCGTCTGGCTAGCCAGTTGACTGGCTGGACCCTGAACGTGATGACCGAATCGGACATCCAGGCTAAGCAGCAAGCAGAAACCGGCGACATCCTGCGCAACTTCATCGACGAGCTGGAAGTCGACGAAGACCTGGCACAGGTGCTGGTAGATGAAGGCTTCACCAGCCTGGAAGAGATTGCCTACGTACCGTTGGAAGAAATGCTCAACATCGACGGCTTTGACGAAGAAACCGTCAACGAGCTTCGTGCTCGTGCCAAGGATCGTTTGTTGACCAAAGCCATCGCTACTGAGGAAAAGCTGGCAGACGCCCATCCGGCCGAAGACCTGCTCTCGCTTGAGGGTATGGACAAGGATTTGGCGATGGAACTGGCGGTGCGCGGCGTAATTACCCGCGAAGACCTGGCCGAGCAGTCTATTGACGATCTGCTCGACATCGACGGCATTGACGATGATCGTGCCGGCAAGTTGATCATGGCCGCCCGAGCCCACTGGTTCGAGTAATTAGGCGCGGCCTGAGGAGAGAAGTGCATGACGCAAGTCACGGTGAAACAACTGGCCGATGAGGTCAAAACACCGGTAGAGCGCCTGTTGCAGCAGATGCGTGAGGCAGGTCTGCCGCACACCGCCGCCGATGAAGGTGTGAGCGATAGTGAGAAGCAGTCTTTGCTGACTCACTTGAAGAGCAGCCACAAGGCGAAAGTGGAAGAACCGCGCAAGATTACATTGCAGCGCAAAACCACCAGCACCCTGCGTGTTGCTGGCAGCAAAAGCATCAGCGTTGAAGTACGCAAGAAGAAAGTCTTCGTACAGCGCAGCCCGGAAGAAATCGAAGCCGAGCGCAAACGCGAACTGGAAGAACGTCGCGCAGTAGAAAATGCTGCACGTCAGAAGGCTGAAGAAGAAGCCAAGCGTCGCACTGAAGAAGAAGCGCGTCGCCAGCCAGCTGCTGCGCAAAACGCTACTAACGACGCTGTCGCAGCTCCTGCTGCGGTTGCCGAGCCAGTGCGTGAAAGCGCTCCGGTTGTGGCTGCTGCACCAGCACCGTCTGCTGACGTTCGCAACAAGCAGAACGAACAGCGCCGTCCGGACAAACCACGTGCCGACGATAACAATCGTCGCAGCGGTGGTGGCGACGGCGAGCGTAAAAACGCTCCGCATCGTGCTTCGGTCAAAGAAAAAGCGCCTGCTCCACGCGTTGCTCCACGTACTACCGACGAAGAAAGCGATGGCTTCCGTCGTGGTGGTCGCGGCAAGGCCAAGCTGAAGAAGCGCAACGCTCACGGTTTCCAGAGCCCAACCGGCCCTGTCGTGCGTGATGTGCAGATTGGCGAGACCATCACTGTTGGCGATCTCGCCCAGCAGATGTCGGTCAAGGCTGCTGAAATCATCAAGTTCATGTTCAAACTGGGTACTCCAGCGACCATCAACCAGGTGCTTGATCAGGAAACTGCTCAGCTGGTAGCCGAAGAACTGGGCCACAAAGTGACCCTGGTCAGCGACACCGCCCTGGAAGATTCCCTGGCCGAGTCCCTGAAGTTTGAAGGTGAGACGTTCTCCCGTGCACCGGTTGTGACCGTAATGGGTCACGTTGACCACGGTAAAACCTCGCTGCTCGACTACATCCGTCGTGCCAAGGTAGCTGCTGGCGAAGCCGGCGGTATCACCCAGCACATCGGTGCATACCACGTTGAAACTGATCGCGGCATGGTCACTTTCCTCGACACCCCTGGTCACGCCGCGTTTACCGCAATGCGTGCCCGTGGTGCCAAGGCGACCGACATCGTGATCCTGGTGGTTGCAGCGGACGACGGCGTAATGCCGCAGACCATTGAAGCCGTTCAGCATGCGAAGGCAGCTGGTGTTCCGCTGGTTGTTGCAGTGAACAAAATCGACAAGCCGGGCGCTGATCTCGATCGCATCCGTAGCGAATTGTCGGTTCACGGCGTGACTTCGGAAGAGTGGGGCGGCGACACCCCGTTCGTATCGGTTTCGGCGAAAGTCGGTACTGGCGTGGACGAGTTGCTCGAAGCTGTTCTGCTGCAAGCCGAAGTTCTCGAACTGAAGGCGACTCCATCGGCTCCAGGTCGTGGCGTCGTGGTTGAATCGCGTCTCGACAAAGGTCGTGGCCCGGTTGCTACCGTTCTGGTTCAAGACGGTACCCTGCGCCAAGGCGACATGGTGCTGGTCGGTTCGAACTATGGCCGTGTACGTGCCATGCTCGACGAGAACGGCAAGCCGATCAAGGAAGCCGGTCCTTCCATCCCAGTCGAGATCCTCGGCCTGGACGGTACCCCGGACGCTGGCGACGAGATGAGCGTGTTGTCGGACGAGAAGAAAGCCCGTGAAGTGGCTCTGTTCCGTCAAGGCAAGTTCCGCGAAGTCAAGCTGGCCCGTGCTCACGCCGGCAAGCTGGAAAACATCTTCGAAAACATGGGCCAAGCGGAGAAGAAGACGCTCAATATCGTCCTCAAATCCGACGTCCGTGGTTCGCTGGAAGCGTTGAACGGTGCCTTGAACGGCCTGGGTAACGACGAAGTGCAAGTGCGTGTTGTGGGTGGCGGTGTCGGTGGTATCACCGAGTCCGACGCCAACCTGGCACTGGCCTCCAACGCTGTACTGTTTGGCTTCAACGTGCGTGCCGATGCTGGCGCTCGCAAGATTGTCGAGCAGGAAGGCCTGGATATGCGTTACTACAACGTGATCTACGACATCATCGAAGACGTCAAGAAAGCCCTCACCGGTATGCTGGGCAGCGATGTTCGCGAGAACATCCTGGGTACCGCTGAAGTGCGTGACGTGTTCCGTTCGCCGAAGTTTGGCGCGATCGCCGGTTGCATGGTTATCGAAGGTGTTGTTCACCGTAACCGTCCAATCCGTGTACTGCGTGAAGACATCGTTATCTTCGAAGGCGAGCTGGAATCCCTGCGCCGCTTCAAGGATGACGCTTCCGAGGTACGTGCCGGCATGGAATGCGGTATCGGCGTGAAGAGCTACAACGACGTCAAAGTCGGTGACAAGATCGAAGTCTTCGAGAAGGTTCAGGTTGCTCGCAGCCTCTAACTCGCGCACTTCAAGGGCCACGCCAAGCCGCCGCATGCAAATGCGCGGCACCGCGTCAGGACTCTAAACGCAACGCCCGGTCTGGCTTTTGTCAGGCCGGGCGTTTGCCGCTTTCAGACCCCACGGGTTTCACCGTGAGGCAGTAACAGGTAACAAGACATGGCAAAAGAATACAGCCGTACCCAACGTATCGGCGATCAGATGCAGCGTGAGCTGGCACAGCTGATCCGTCGTGAAGTCAAAGACCCGCGCGTAGGCCTGGTCACCATTACCGCTGTTGAAGTCAGCCGTGACGTTGGTCACGCCAAGATCTTCATCACCGTGATGGGGCAGGACAGCGCCGAAGACATCGCGCAAAGCATCAAGGTGCTCAACTCCGCCGCCGGTTTCCTGCGCATGCAGCTGGCCCGTGAAATGAAGTTGCGCAGCGTTCCTCAGTTGCATTTCCACTACGACGAAAGCGTCGTGCGTGGTGCGCACCTGTCGGCCCTGATCGAGCGTGCGGTGGCTGAAGACAATCAGCACCCGGTTGCGGCTGAAGCCGAAGACACCAAGGAGTAATCGGTGGCTCAGGTCAAACGTATCCGTCGTAATGTCAGCGGCATCATTCTGCTCGACAAGCCGTTGGGGTTTACCTCCAACGCGGCGTTGCAGAAAGTCCGATGGTTGCTGAACGCCGAGAAGGCCGGACACACCGGCAGTCTCGATCCGCTGGCCACCGGCGTGCTGCCGTTATGCTTCGGTGAGGCCACCAAGTTTTCGCAATACCTGCTCGATTCCGACAAGGCTTATGAAACCCTGGCGCAACTCGGCAAGACCACCACCACGGCCGATGCCGAGGGTGAAGTTTTGCAGGAGCGCCCGGTGACCGTTGGTCGCGCCGATGTCGAGGCGGTTTTGCCCGGTTTTCGTGGGCAAATCAGTCAGATACCGCCGATGTACTCGGCGCTCAAGCGTGATGGCCAACCGCTGTACAAGCTGGCTCGTGCAGGCGAAGTAGTGGAGCGCGAACCGCGTTCTGTTACTATTGCGCGCTTGGAATTACTGGCCTTTGAAGGTGATACTGCGCGGCTTGCGGTGGATTGCAGCAAAGGCACCTATATCCGCACCCTGGTGGAGGATATCGGTGAGCAACTCGGTTGTGGCGCTTACGTTGCAGAACTGCGACGTACCCAGGCCGGGCCTTTCACGCTGGCCCAGACGGTCACTTTGGAAGAGTTGGAAGCAGTACATGCCGAAGGCGGCAACGAAGCGGTCGACCGCTTCCTGATGCCATCGGACAGCGGCTTGCTGGATTGGCCACTGTTGCAGTTCTCGGAGCACAGTTCGTTCTACTGGCTCAACGGCCAACCGGTACGAGCTCCGGACGCACCGAAGTTCGGCATGGTACGGGTACAGGATCACAACGGTCGCTTCATCGGTATCGGTGAAGTGAGCGAAGACGGGCGCATCGCGCCGCGTCGACTGATTCGGTCAGAATGACCGAACGAGGGTGGCTGTTAACAGGCACGGTCACTACTCATTTTTAGATACAGGGATTTGTCCCTGGCCTGTTGAAACTGTTTTTCTGAAACAGTTTCCTGATAAAAGGATTGCCTCATGGCTCTCGACGTTCAAGAAAAAGCTCAAATCGTAGCTGACTACCAGCAAGCTGTTGGTGACACTGGTTCGCCAGAAGTGCAAGTTGCACTGCTGACCCACAACATCAACAAACTGCAAGGTCACTTCAAGGCCAACGGTAAAGATCACCACTCCCGTCGTGGTCTGATCCGCATGGTAAACCAGCGCCGTAAGCTGCTGGACTACCTGAAAGGCAAGGATCTGGGTCGTTATCAGGCTCTGATCGGTCGCCTGGGTCTGCGTCGCTAATAAGCGATTGCGCTAGAGGTTGGTTGTCTGTCGTACGTCAGTGGGTTTCCCGCTGGCGCATGGCAGGCTCCCAGCCTCAAGTTTTATCTGGATACACGTTTTACCCTGGACAGGCGTTGGGCCGACTCCCGACATTGCCCAAGAATTTCGCAAGAAGACAAGTTCCCCAAGAGCCACAAAAGAAGGTAGGACACCGTGAACCCGGTAATCAAAAAATTCCAGTTCGGTCAGTCGACCGTTACCCTCGAGACCGGCCGTATCGCCCGTCAGGCCTCCGGCGCAGTATTGGTCACCGTTGACGACGACGTCAGCGTATTGGTGACCGTAGTCGGTGCCAAGCAAGCCGATCCAGGCAAGGGCTTCTTCCCTCTGTCCGTTCACTACCAGGAAAAGACTTACGCTGCCGGTAAGATCCCTGGCGGTTTCTTCAAGCGTGAAGGCCGTCCTTCCGAGAAAGAAACCCTGACTTCCCGACTGATCGACCGTCCGATCCGTCCGCTGTTCCCGGAAGGCTTCATGAACGAAGTGCAGGTAGTCTGCACCGTCGTTTCCACCAGCAAAAAGACCGATCCGGACATCGCTGCGATGATCGGTACCTCGGCAGCCCTGGCCATCTCCGGCATTCCTTTCGATGGCCCAATCGGCGCTGCCCGCGTCGCGTTCCACGAAAGCACCGGCTACCTGCTGAACCCGACTTACGAACAACAGAAAGCTTCGAGCCTGGACATGGTCGTTGCCGGTACTTCGGAAGCCGTTCTGATGGTTGAATCGGAAGCCAAAGAGCTGACCGAAGACCAGATGCTGGGCGCGGTACTGTTTGCTCACGACGAGTTCCAGGTTGTGATCAACGCCGTTAAAGAACTGGCTGCCGAAGCTGCCAAGCCGACCTGGACCTGGGCTCCACAGCCAGAAGCAACCGCTCTGCTGGGCGCTATCCGTGCCGAGTTCGGCGACGCGATCTCCCAGGCTTACACCATCACCATCAAGGCTGACCGTTACGCTCGCCTGGGTGAGTTGAAAGACCAGGTCGTTGCCAAGCTGTCCGGTGAAGAAGGCCAGCCTTCTTCCAGCGAAGTCAAAGCCGCTTTCGGCGAAATCGAATACCGCACCGTTCGCGAAAACATCGTAAACGGCAAGCCACGTATCGACGGCCGCGACACCAAGACCGTACGTCCTTTGAACATCGAAGTCGGTGTTCTGCCAAAGACCCACGGTTCGGCTCTGTTCACCCGTGGCGAAACCCAGGCCCTGGTCGTTGCAACACTGGGCACCGCCCGTGACGCTCAACTGCTGGACACCCTGGAAGGCGAGAAAAAAGACCCGTTCATGCTGCACTACAACTTCCCTCCGTTCTCGGTCGGTGAGTGTGGTCGCATGGGTGGCGCTGGTCGTCGCGAAATCGGTCACGGCCGTCTGGCCCGTCGTTCGATTGCAGCCATGCTGCCTGCTGCCGACGTGTTCCCGTACACCATCCGTGTGGTTTCGGAAATTACCGAATCCAACGGTTCGAGCTCGATGGCTTCCGTTTGCGGCGCTTCCCTGGCCCTGATGGACGCTGGTGTGCCGATGAAGGCGCCGGTTGCCGGTATCGCCATGGGTCTGGTTAAAGAAGGCGAGAAGTTCGCCATCCTGACCGACATCCTGGGTGACGAAGACCACCTGGGCGACATGGACTTCAAAGTAGCCGGTACCGCCAAAGGTGTTACCGCGCTGCAGATGGACATCAAGATCAAAGGCATCACCGAAGAAATCATGGAAATCGCTCTGGGCCAAGCCCTGGAAGCGCGCCTGAACATCCTCGGTCAGATGAACCAGATCATCGGCCAGTCGCGTACCGAACTGTCGGAAAACGCTCCGACCATGATCGCGATGAAAATCGACACCGACAAAATCCGTGACGTCATCGGTAAAGGCGGCGCGACCATTCGTGCGATCTGTGAAGAGACCAAGGCTTCGATCGATATCGAAGACGACGGCACGATCAAGATCTTCGGCGAAACCAAGGAAGCGGCTGAAGCAGCACGTCAGCGGGTCCTGGGCATCACCGCAGAAGCTGAAATCGGCAAGATCTACGTCGGTAAGGTTGAGCGCATCGTCGACTTCGGCGCATTCGTCAACATTCTGCCGGGCAAGGATGGTCTGGTTCACATCTCGATGCTGAGCGACGCTCGCGTTGAAAAAGTGACCGACATCCTGAAAGAAGGCCAGGAAGTTGAAGTTCTGGTACTGGACGTGGACAACCGCGGCCGTATCAAGCTGTCCATCAAAGACGTAGCAGCAGCCAAGGCTTCGGGCGTTTAATCACTCCCGCGCTTAACCGCTGAACAACAAAACGCCCCGACTGGTTCGGGGCGTTTTGCTGTGTGCAGAAAGATCAAAAGATCGCAGCCTGCGGCAGCTCCTACATAAGTCCGCGTGTAGGAGCTGCCGCAGGCTGCGATCTTTTGATCTTAACGGTTTACAAAGTTGCCTGACTCCATGGTCAGTGCTAGGTTTAGCCCACCGCCCGTGTAGCTCAGTTGGTAGAGCAGCGCACTCGTAACGCGAAGGTCGCAGGTTCAATTCCTGTCTCGGGCACCAGCGACACCTTGTTTTCAAATGATCCCGAATGGTTCTGAAGGCCAGACAAACCAGGTTTCAAGCGGTTTTTTTGCGTCAGAGAGATCCTTGATGATCCAGATCCATCTTCCATTCCCCAGATCAACGAGAACGCCATGACCGTTAAAGAATTGACCCAAGAAGCCAGACACGAAGAAGCGCTGAAGAAGTACTTGCTGGATTCGCCCCAGCTCGCTGAAGAGATCAAGGACCTGCCCGCCGATGATCAGAAAGACCAGATCCAGTGGGCATTCGAGGATGAGGCAGAATCCCAGGGCCTGCAGCCGTGGGAACTGACGCTCAAGTACACCTCGACTCCGGAAGAGTTCGAGGCCGCGCGCCTGGTTCTGCACAAAGAGGCGGCCGAGGTGTTGGGCGTCGAGTGGGAAGAATACTGCGAGATGAATAATCTGGTGGTCTGAAAAAACGCCAACCTCCTGTAGGAGCGAGCTTGCTCGCGATGTCATCAAGAGCGCCGCGTTTAACCAGTAAACACGCGTTTTCGTTAGCGACCATCGTGAGCAAGCTCGCTCCTACAGTTTCGGTTGATCACAGGCTCAGGCGCATCGACAGGTCGACTGCCCTCACGTCCTTGGTCATCGCACCAATCGAAATGTAATCCACCCCGGTTTCCGCAATCGGCAGCAGCGTGCTTTCGTTGATACCGCCGCTGGCCTCCAGTTTTGCCTTGCCGCCGTTCAGGCGCACGGCTTCACGCATGTCATCCAGGCTCAATTCGTCGAGCATGATGATGTCGGCACCGGCCGCCAGCGCCTCTTTCAGTTCAGCCAGGCTTTCCACTTCGATCTCTACCGGTTTGCCCGGAGCAATCTTGTGCGCGGCCGTGATGGCTTCAGGGATGCCTCCACAGGCGGCGATATGGTTTTCCTTGATCAGAAACGCGTCATACAGGCCGATGCGGTGGTTGTGGCAACCGCCACAGGTCACGGCGTATTTCTGGGCCAGGCGCAGACCCGGGAGGGTTTTGCGGGTGTCGAGCAATTTCACCTGAGTCTCGGCAACGAAATCCGCCAGGTATTGCGCGCGCGTGGCGACGCCAGAGAGCATTTGCAGGAAATTCAGCGCGGAGCGTTCACCGGTCAGTAGCGAGCGCGCCGGGCCTTCGAGGTGGAACAACACCTGATTGGGCTTCACCTGTTCGCCGTCGGCAACCTGCCAATGCACCGCAACCCGCGGGTCCAGCTGCCGGAAGACGGCGTCCACCCAGGCGGTGCCGCAGATGACGGCGGCGTCGCGGGTAATGATGGTGGCTTTGGCCAGGCGTTCAGCCGGGATCAGTTGCGCGGTGATGTCGCCGCTGCCGATGTCTTCGAGCAACGCACGGCGCACGTTGGCTTCGATTTCGGCGGTCAGATCGGCGAGACGTAGATTCGGCATAACGGACTCCACAAACAAAGTGGCCCGATTATAGGGCCATGGCGTGGGCCAACCCAAGGCATCAGAGCCGTTCGGATCGTTCGCATCCCTGCATTTGGTCGATTCCTACGAGCAGTCGGCTCACGGCCTTGATCATTCGAAAGTGCCTATTTCAACGGGAAGTGCAGAGTCTGCTGGTACAGGGGACACCTTTTGCAAGATAATTCGCCTTGCGTTTGACGCCATAGCTTTGACGCTCCTTGCTTTACGAACCGAAGACTCACCGTTTCAGGAGGCTGGATGCACAACGACGGGAATGTAGTGCCTTTGCACAAGGCGGCTACCGAAAAAGCGATTCACTCGCCGCTCGCCCGCCTGCCTGTGATTCTGCTTCAGGTTCGCGACAAGGCTGCCCGGCAGCTCAGGCAGGGGTTGCAGGAACTGTTCGATAATGCGGACGACACCCTGTTCGAAATGGCTGATCGGGCGCGCAATGGTGTTGAGCAGCACCTGTTCTTCGAAGCCATGCGTGACTTGCGGCTCAAACGCAAAAGCATCGAACGAGTGTTTCTCGAGCAGTTCTTTGAGGCGTTTGTCAGCCTCACTCCCAACGACATCACGCAGACAGCCTTACCCCATGACGCCCAGTCGTCGTCCTCCGACGGTGACCTGGAACGCAACGTGGCGGTGGAAGCCATGGTCAGCAAAGTATTCAACCGCGACGGCTTTGCTCTTGACCAACTGACCGCGCGATTCAGCGCCCTGTTGGGCATGCCGTTGGTCGACCAATACAACCCCTTGGGACCGGCGATGCTCTGCGAGTACTTCTTGCAGGCCGGGAGCAACCTGGGGGTGGAGATCAAGGTCAAGCTGATCATCCTCAAGCTGTTCGAACGTTATGTGCTCAGTCATGCCGATCAGCTTTACGGCGAAGCCAATCAGCTGCTGATCGCCACCGGTGTGCTGCCCGACCTCAAGCCTGTCCCGGCACGCAGGGCCACGGATCGAGCCGCCGCCAGCGTCCTGGCCGATACTGCGCAGACCGGCACCAGCGCTAGCGCAACCCAGGTCGACGACGGCGTGCAGGAAGTCTTTGCGGCATTGCAGGAACTGCTGTTTCACGTACGCGGCAGTGTTGCGCCGACGCTCGAAGCCAGTGCCCAGACCCAGCCGATTTCTACCCGCGACCTGTTGCGCCTGCTCTCGCACTTGCAGCAATACGTGCCAGCTCAGGCGGCTCAGGACGATTTCGATCTGCGAAACCAGCTGGAACAGTTGCTCACTCGGGCCAGCGTCAAAAGCGGCAAGTCGCGGGTTGTCGGGGTGGCTGACGAAGACGTGATCAACCTGATCGCCATGCTTTTCGAATCCATCCTCGACGACCGCAACCTGCCGGACTCCCTGAAGGCGTTGATCGGCCGATTGCAGATTCCGATGCTGAAAGTGGCGGTGCTGGACAAGAGCTTCTTCAGCCGCGGCAGCCACCCGGCCCGGCGTCTGCTCAATGAAATCGCCACGGCTGCCATGGGCTGGGGCGAGTGCGATGACCACGAACGCGACGGCCTGTACCTGCGCATTGAGCAGGTGGTGCAGCGTTTGTTGAACGACTTTGTCGATGACCCTGCAATCTTTTCCGAACTGCTGGCGGACTTTCTCGCCTTCACCAGCGATGAACGCCGTCGTAGCGAGCTGCTGGAACAGCGAATCCGTGATGCCGAAGAGGGGCGTGCCAGGACTGAACTGGCCCGCCAACGGGTCGAACACGTGTTGAATCAGGCATTGCTGGGCAAAGTCCTGCCGCAAAGTGTCGTGACGTTTGTCCAGGAGGCCTGGAGCAAGGTGTTGCTGCTGACTTGCCTCAAACACGGCGATCACTGCGCCGAGTGGCACGCCGACGTACACACCATGGAGCAGTTGATCTGGAGCGTGCAGCGCCATGCTGAGCCCGACTCGAGTATGCGTCTCTTGGCGTTGGTGCCGGGGCTGCTCAAGTCATTGCGCGATGGGCTGAGCAGTTCGGCGTTCGATCCGTTCGCCACCGGTGAGTTTTTCAGTGAGCTGGAATGTTTGCACGTTCAGTTGTTCGAGCGTCCGGGACAGACGTTTGAACAGTCTGGCAATGCACCGGTGATGATCGAAGTGCAGGAGCAAGTCGTCTCGCGCACGGCCGACGATGGCCGGGTCGAGGTACCCTCGGTGCGTTTGCCGGAGGATGATGCGGGTGTGCGGCAGGTCGATCAGTTGCGCCTGGGCTGCTGGGTCGAGTTTCAAGAAGATGAGGAAAATACCCTGCGCTACAAGTTGGCGGCGATTATCGACGCCACGGGCAAGTACATTTTCGTCGATCGCACCGGGATGAAAGTACTGGAACGCAGCCGCACCCGGCTGGCCCAGGAGTTTTGCCGTGGCGGGGTGCGCACGCTCGACGATACGCTGCTGTTCGACCGGGCGCTGGAGTCGGTCATCGACAACTTGCGACGGCTCAATCGCGGCAAGTGATCGCGCCGCGAGGGGCTATCGCGGCATACTGGGCGCTAACACAGTTGTCGTTGAAGGAACCTGTATGCAGTTGGACCCCGCGAGTGGATGGTGTCAGGGCGTACGTATGTGCCCGTCGCCCAACTTCAATGAACGCCCCTGCGGCGAAATTTCCCTGCTGGTGATCCACAACATCAGCCTTCCGCCGGCGCAGTTCGCCACCGGCAAGGTGCAGGAGTTTTTCCAGAATCGTCTGGATGTCACGGAGCATCCCTACTTTGAAGGGATTGCGGACCTTCGGGTCTCTGCGCACTTTCTGATCGAGCGTGACGGCGCCGTCACTCAGTTTGTCTCCTGTCTGGAGCGTGCCTGGCATGCCGGTGTCTCGAGTTTCGAAGGTCGGGAAACCTGTAACGATTTTTCCGTGGGCATCGAGCTCGAGGGCACGGATGATCTGCCGTTCACCGACGCGCAGTATCAAGCGCTGACGGCCCTGACCCGACAATTGCAAAGCACGTTCACGGCCATCACCGCCCAGCGTATCTGCGGGCATAGCGACATTGCTCCCGGGCGCAAGACTGATCCGGGACCGGCGTTCGACTGGGCACGCTATCGCGCAGCCCTGGCAAAAGAGGAACAACAATGAGTTTTCTGGTGTTGCTGTTGGCAGTCTGGATCGAGAAATTCTCGGCCCTGCGCCATCGGGTTCAACGTGATGGTGGTTGGTTACGCGAATTGCACAAGCTGGAGTCCAATCCACGTCTGGCAAAAAATCCGTGGTTGGTCTTGATCGTCCTGGTGTTGTTGCCAGTGGCGCTGCTGGCGTTGCTGCTGGTGGTGCTGGAGCCGGTAGCCTACGGCCTGCTTGCGTTGCCGGTGCACTTGCTGGTGGTGATTTACAGCCTGGGTCGCGGTGATCTGTTGGCCGGCCTGGGGCCATTTCGCGATGCCTGGCGGCGGGAAGACCTGCAAGCCGCCTCCCATGTGGCGAACCGCGACTTGGGTATCTGCGCCGACAGCGGTGAGCAACTGCTGGAACGGGTTGAAGGGCACTTGCTGTGGGAAGCCTATCAAAGCTTTTTTGCGGTGATTTTCTGGTATTTCCTGTTGGGGCCGGTCGCGGCGTTGAGCTACCGCCTGTTGGCCCTGGCCGAAGAGCACGGGCAGAATCGCGCTGTGGTCGAGCGCGCCGCACAGCTGCGGCACGCGTTCGATTGGGTACCGGTGCGACTGCTGGCGGCGAGTTTTGCGTTAGTGGGCAACTTTGTTGCGGTCGGCCGGGTGATGTTGCACGAACTGCTGAACTGGAACATCAGCGCCGCCCAATTGATCGAGAGGGTCGGGCTGGTGGCCGGTGAAATTCCGGCGCCGGTGGTCGGGCCTGACGGTATCAATAACCTGGACCGGATCTGGGAGTTGCAGTTGCGAGCGGCGGTACTCTGGTATGCCGGGTTTGCGTTGTGGACAGTCCTTCCTTGAGGACACCGACCCTGTAATTGGATGGACTCGCCCAAGCCGAGGCGTCAATGCGCCACGGTGGCAGTCTAAACAGCCAACGACAGCGAGGGCGAGTCCATGAAAAATGATAGTTCGATTGATCAATCCCTGTCTTCTTCCGATTTGTCGGCCTGCACAACCTTAGCGGTCGATCTGGCCAAGCAGGTCTTTCAGGTCGCCGGCGAAGATGTCCTCGGCCAAGTGCGCTACGAGCAGCGGATCAAGTCTCGCGAGGCGTTTTATGAATTTCTCCAACAGTTGGCGCCTCATGTCGTGGTTTTGATGGAGACCGGTCCGGGTGCTCAAGCCTGGGCCCGGCAGCTGCAAAACCAAGGCAATCTGGCGCGGATTCTTCCAGCCGGTTTGGTGGCCACACATCGCAGCGGACCTAAAAATGATCGCAACGATGCGCTGGCAATTCTGCGGGCTGGTCGCGATGAAAAAATCTGCGCAGTACCGGTCAAAAGCGTTGCAGCGCTGGCAATGCAGGCGCTGCATCGCGCCCGTCAGGGCTATGTGCGTCGGCGCACGGCAGTCAGTAATCAGATGCGCGGCCTGCTGCTTGAGCACGGCGTGGCCTTGTCGCAGGGCGATGTTGCGATCAGCCAGAAAACTCCGCGGATACTGGAAGATGCTACCCAGCCAGTGCCGGGCCTGCTGCGTGAACTGATCGACGAATTGTTGGCCGAGTGGCGCCATTTGGGCGAGCGCATCAGCGTGCTGACGGGACGCCTGGAAGTGGCTGCCAACGCCGACATGACGGCGAAGCGACTGATGACTGTGCGCGGCATCGGCCCAGTCACGGCCACGGCACTGGTGGCCAAGGAAACCAAGCCTGAGCGATTTCCCAATGCCCGCAAGTTTGCCGCGTACTTTGGCATGGTGCCTGACCAGCACAGCAGCGGGGATACGGTCCGGCTGGGGGACATGACCAAGCGAGGTGATGTTTATTTACGCAGCCTGATGATCCAGGGAGCCCATGCGGTGCTGCAACAACTACGACCTGACTCCCAGCAACCCGATGACCTCCGTTTGTTGCGCTGGATGAGCCGGCTGGGCCGTAAGGAGGCTGCGATCAGGCTAGCCAACCGCAACCTGCGAATCGTCTGGGTGCTTTTACAGAATGACCAGACTTATCGTCGCCACGCTGGTGATGGCCAGCAAGCGACGATGAGCCACTGAGCAACAGAGTTCTGCCACCGAGGTACTAACTGTCCGACCCTTGCTGAAAAAAATTGACCCCAGGTAAGACCGGCGTGGATTGATGCCTAAGCTGCTACTGGCCTTCGAGGCCTGACTGTAATCGGCATACCACGAGCTTTTCCAATTTTGGCCAGAAGCCGACGACGGCTTCCACGAATAGGCCTGATACATAGATGCAACGGGGCGACGGTTTTTCAAAAGCGGGTAGACAGTGGGGGCGAGTCCATACATAGCAGCTGGCGTAGCCTGCGTTCGGCTGCGTAGCAGTCGTAAAACCTGAGTGCACGTTTTTCCTGAAACACCGCATCGCTTGATTTTACGACTGCTACGCAGCCGGACGCAGGCTACGCCAGCTGCTATACGATCGCGTAATTCCTGCCGTTAACCTTAAGTTACAAAACCTCCCGCCGATTTAAGTTATACAGAGTAAGCGCCGAATAGTGGCTATCTGCTCTCGACCCGCGCCTGCCAATAAAAATAAGAAATCGAAGGGAGAATTCCAGTGAAGAGCTTGCTCTATCCCGCCGTTGCGCTAATGAATCGCCTGAGCTTTGGTATGAAGTTCAGCCTGATCAGCGTGCTGTTCCTAGTGCCGATGCTGGTCACCAACTTCTATCTGGTGAGCGATTCCTATCGCGAGTTCCAGGGCACTCGGGTCGAATTGCAGAGCCTTGACCTTCTGGGCAGCAGCCTGGCGTTACGGCGCGACCTGGAAACCCTGAACAACCTGGTGCAGATCAACGTCACCCTGGGTCAGTCTGGCAAGGCCGGCAATGTCGAGTCGCAGATCAATACCTTGGGGCAAAGCGTGCTGAGCCGTTTGCAAGGGCTGACGGCGATGACCACTGATCCGGAACAGATCGCTGTTTTCGATGCCAAGCGCGATGAAATGATCGCTGCCTTCAAGGCCCAGCAAACGGAAAGCTCCCTGCAAAGCAAAACCGGGATGATCGGTAAATTGCTTGGCAATGCGCAGATTTTCAGTCAGATCATCGCCAGTCAGGCCGGCTTGAGCCGCGATACTCAGAGCGACATGCGCCAGCTGAGCGAACTTATTACTAATGTCACGCCGCCCATTACCCAGCTTTTGGGTGAAGGTCGGGCAATGGGCGCTATTTCCCTGGGGCAGGGTTTTCTCAACTCGGCATCGAGTACCCGTTTCGATGAATTGTTGGCACAGATCGAAAAGCTGCAGGGCGAATACGGGCTGAAGTTGCAGGATGCCTTGGGTTCGAGCAAGGCGGCGCGGGAAACCCTGGCCGCTCAGGCCGATACCAGCAAGGCGTCCTTGAAGAAGGCCAGTGAGCTGTTCGAAGAACAGGTGGTAATGGCTGATACGCTTGATGCGCCGTGGCAGGGTTTTTACGATCAGGTCACGGGCCTGATGGACCGTACCTATCAGCTTAACGAAGCAACCCTGAAGTTTCTCGGCACCCAGTTGCAGCAGCGACTGGACCAGAACCGCACGCACATGATTTTGCAGGCCGTGGCGTTGTCGGTGGTGTTTGTGTTGATTTTTTACCTCTACGGCGGCTTCTACGCCTCGACCCGCACGACCCTGAAAAGTCTTGGCGCGATGATGGACAAGGTGGCTGCTGGCGACATGACGGTGACCTTCAACGCGAACAGTCGCGATGAACTGGGTGAGTTGGGCGAAGTGTTCAATGGCACCGTGAAGAAAATCCATGACCTGATCGAGCGTGTGGGGCAGACAGTGGGAGAGGTCGAGCGCCAGGCCGGGCAGGTAGAGAACGTTTCTGCGCAGAGCAACCAGGCCGTGGCGGGGCAGCGTTCGCAGATCGAGCAGGTGGCGACGGCCATGAACCAGATGTCGGCCACCTCCCTGGAGGTGGCGCGCAGTGCCGCGGCAGCGGTCAGCAGCGCTCATAGCGTCAACGACGAAACCATCAACGGTCGCGGGCTGGTGGAGTCGCAGCAGGGCAGCATCGCGCAATTGGCGAGTGAAATCGATCAGTCGGTGCTGGTGATCAATCAACTGGCTAACGACAGCCAGTCCATCAGCCGAGTGTTGGAGGTGATCAAGAGCATCGCCGAACAGACCAACCTGCTGGCGCTCAACGCGGCGATCGAAGCGGCGCGAGCGGGCGAGCAAGGGCGTGGTTTTGCGGTGGTGGCGGACGAGGTCCGGACCTTGGCCAAGCGCACCCAGCAATCAACCGAAGAAATCGAACAGATGATCGCCAAGCTCCATGGCGGAGTCGGGGCGGCGGTCAAGGCGATGGGCATCAGCCATCAGGTGGCCAGTGGCACCGTCGGGCAGTCGGAAAAGGTTCAGAAAGCGCTGGAAAACATTCTGGGTGCCGTCGGCATGATCGTCGACCAGAACCAGCAGATCGCCGCCGCGGTGGAGCAGCAGACCGCCGTGGCTCACGATATCGACCAAAATATCGTCGAGATCAACCGCGCGGGTGAACGCACCGCTGAAGGCGCACACCAGACCGAGGATGCCAGCCGCGCGTTGACGGCTCAGGTGGTGGAACTCAAGCAGCTGATCAGCGCGTTTCGCGTGTAAATGTGGGAGCGGGCTTGCTCGCGAAGGCTGACTGACATTCAACATCTATGTCGACTGTTATGCCGCTTTCGCGAGCAAGCCCGCTCCCACAGGGTTTGTGCATGATCTGTAGTGCTTATTCCCTTCCCGAGTAGGAAATTACCTGTTTTCCTCCGCTCTCTGGCTTTTGGTCTTCAATGAAGGAAGATCAACGTTCCTGACTTGCCCTGAGGAGGCTCGGAAATGTCTGCTGCAACGAATGGAATTCGGGGTCATTGCGCACACTGCGGAAACACGCTCGCACTCGAATCCTGGCAACTCAACGCCATTTCGATCAATGAAGCATTTGCCTGTTCCCACTGCCATAAAGCCTTGCAGCTGAGCGATCCAAAACAGATCAAGCGCTTCAAGTCCAGTGACTCGCTGGCATTGCTGCGAGCGAGCACGTTGGTGATGGTGTGCACGGCATTGCTGGTGGCGTTGGTGATGGAATGGGTCGGAATGCTCAATGTGGTCGAACAGCTGAACTTCTCGCTGCTGGCGATGCTGATTTATTTTCTGGTCGTTCGGTTTGCCCGACACCGCCAACACATGACCTTGATTCTCGAGGCCGCCAAGGCTCACACCGACTGATTACCAGTCGAACATCTCACAGGCATTGGCGGTGCTGGCGGCGGCCAGTTGCTCGGGGCTGATGGCCATGATGTCGGCCAGTGCCGAGCAGATCGCCGGCAAGTGGGCCGGGCTGTTGCGTTGCCCTGGAAACATGGCGGGTGCCATGTCCGGTGAGTCGGTTTCCAGCACCACCGAATCCAGCGGTAGCTCGGCGAGTACACGGTGCATGCGCAGGGCCTGAGGCCAGGTCGCCGCGCCGCCCAGGCCAAGTTTGAAACCGAGCTTGATGTACTCGCGGGCTTCTTCCTTACTGCCGGCGAAGGCATGGATGATCCCCGCGCGTTTCAACCGAAACCGCTTGAGCGTGGCAATCACCGCCGCATGGCTGCGACGTACATGAATCAGCGCCGGCAGATTGAAGTCCGCCGCCAATTGCAGCTGGGCGTCGAACAGCGTCTGCTGACGCTCGCGGTCCAGGGTTTCGATGAAGTAATCCAGGCCGATCTCGCCGACCGCACACAGCTGCCGATGACCAGCCAGCCGGGTCAGCCATTCGCCGAGTTCGTGTAAATCTTCAGGCCGATGGTCATCCAGATAAACCGGGTGCAAACCGAATGCGGCATGCAGGTCCGGATCGCCTGTCACCAAATCCCAGACTCGCTGCCAATTGGCCTGATAAACCCCCAACACTACCATCCGCCGAACGCCGAGGGCGCGGCTTTCGACCAGCAGCGCCGCACGATCCTCGTCAAAGTCCGGAAAATCCAGATGCGTGTGGCTGTCGATGAACTCCACGGTTCAGTCCTGGCGAATGCGCTGCTTGAAGGTGCGTGGGATGGCTTGTACGCCGGGTTGGTAATCGGATTGCTCGATGGCGGCCAGCGCCAGCGCGAGGGCTTTGTCGGCGATCAGCTGATGCTGCTGGGCCATGGCATTGACCGGCAAGGGCAGGAAATCCAGCAGTTGCGTGTCGCCGAATGTACCCAGGCGAAGCGGGCGGCTTTTGAGTGGGAAATCGTGCAAGGCATCGAACACGCCCTGAAGCAGGACGTAGGACGTGGTCACCAGCGCGTCCGGCAAATGACCCAGGCGCTGCAGGAGTTTCTCCATCAACTGTTTGCCGCACTCACGGCTGAACGACTCGCCGTGCTCAATCAGCACCTCGCCTTTGAACCCGGCCAGCGCTTCCTTGAAACCGGCAGCCCGCTCCTGGCTGATGCTCAGTTCGGGGCGTGCGCCGATCAGCGCGATCTGCTTGGGCAGCGGGTCCAGTAGACTGCGGGTCAGTTGCAGGCTGGCTTCACGGTCGTCGCTGATGACCGAGCAGAAATGCTCAGGCTCCATGACCCGGTCGATGGCGATGATCGGAATGCCCTTGGCCTGCAACTGGCGATAACTTTCATCACCGGAAGGCAAGCAGCTGGCAACGATCAACGCGTCACAGCGCCGGGCACGGAACAGTTGCAGTAACTGCCGTTCGATGTCCGGTGCATCGTCGGAGCTGGCGATCAGCAGCTGATAACCGCGAGCCCGGGCGCCTTGTTCCAGCAATTTGGCGATCCGCGCGTAACTGGGGTTTTCCAGGTCCGGCAGAATGAAACCCAAGGTGCGGGTGTGCCGACTGCGCAGGCCGGCCGCTTGAGGATTGGGCGTGAAGCCATGTTGTTCGACCACCGCGCGCACGCGCTCGACGGTGGCACTGCTGATTCGTTGCTGTTCGGCCTTGCCATTGATGACATAACTGGCGGTGGTAACGGACACACCGGCTAACTGGGCGATATCACTGAGTTTCAACTCGGGCTTTCCTTGTTTTTTCGCCGACATTTTTGTCAATCCTACCCGATTAAGACAGGCGACTATTGTCGCAACGTATCCGACAAGTTGGACTTCAAGGATGGGACATAATCGAGTAACGTGCCAAACATTCTAGATTAAACGTTTCAGCAAGCGTATTTTCTACGTTGTAGACGCTTTTGGCCGGTTCTGCCGTGAAACCGCCAAAAGTGATGACGAAGCGCCTAAGCTGATTCATTCAAAACAATACCTGGCGCCAAGAGACGCCAAAAAGGAGAAAGCATGCTCGAGCTCACCCTAGAGCAGATATCCATGGGCCAGTCGGCTGTGGATAAGTCCGCAGCTTTGCACTTGCTGGCCCGGCATCTGGTCGCCGATGGCCTGGTTGCCGAGGGTTACCTCGCCGGTTTGCAGGCGCGCGAAGCCCAGGGCTCGACCTTTCTCGGTCAAGGTATTGCCATCCCCCACGGTACTCCGGAAACCCGAGATCTGGTGTTTTCCACCGGTGTGCGGTTGATGCAGTTCCCTGAAGGCGTGGACTGGGGCGACGGTCAGATCGTCTACCTGGCGATCGGTATCGCGGCCAAGTCCGATGAACACCTGCGTCTGTTGCAACTGTTGACTCGTGCCCTCGGCGAGACCGACCTGGGCCAGGCGCTACGTCGTGCCAGCTCCGCCGAAGCCCTGCTGAAACTGCTGCAAGGCGCGCCGCAAGAGCTGGCGCTGGATGCACAGATGATTGGCCTCGGTGTGTCTGCCGACGACTTCGAAGAACTGGTCTGGCGCGGTGCGCGTTTGTTGCGTCAGGCCGATTGTGTGAGCAACGGTTTCGCCGCCGTGCTGCAACAGGTCGAAGCGCTGCCCCTGGGCGATGGCTTGTGGTGGCTGCACAGCGAGCAAACCGTGAAGCGTCCGGGCCTGGCCTTCGTCACCCCGGACAAGCCGATGCGTTACCTCGGTCAGCCACTCAGTGGCCTGTTTTGCCTGGCCAGCCTCGGCGAGGCGCATCAGGCACTGCTCGAACGCCTTTGCGCGTTGCTGATCGAGGGCCGCGGCCATGAACTGGGTCGAGCCACCAGCAGCCGTAAAGTCCTCGAAGTACTCGGTGGCGAGCTGCCGGCGGACTGGCCAAGCGCTCGCATCGCCTTGGCCAACGCTCACGGTTTGCATGCGCGTCCGGCAAAAATCCTCGCGCAACTGGCGAAAAGTTTTGAGGGGGAAATTCGCGTGCGCATCGTCGAGGGTCAGGACAGTGCCGTGTCGGTGAAGAGCTTGAGCAAACTGCTCAGCCTGGGTGCCCGTCGTGGCCAGGTGCTGGAATTCATCGCCGAGCCCAGCATCGCCGCCGATGCGTTGCCGGCCTTGTTGGCTGCCATCGAAGAAGGCCTGGGTGAAGAAGTCGAGCCGCTACCGGCCGTGAGTCAACAGCGCGACGTGGTTGCGGATGTAGCCGAAGTGCTGCTCGCGCCGGCGTCCGGCAGCCTGATCCAAGCCATCGCCGCGGCCCCGGGCATCGCCATCGGCCCGGCGCACATTCAAGTGCTGCAGACCCTTGAATACCCAATGCGCGGTGAGTCCGCCGCCATTGAACGCGAGCGTCTCAAACAGGGCTTGGCCGACGTGCGTCGCGACATCGAAGGCCTGGTCGAACGTAGCAAGTCCAAAGCCATTCGCGAGATTTTCATTACCCACCAGGAAATGCTCGACGACCCGGAATTGACCGATGAAGTCGAGACTCGCCTCAAACAAGGCGAAAGCGCCGAAGCGGCGTGGATGGCGGTGATTGAAGCCGCAGCCAAACAGCAGGAATCGCTGCAGGATGCCTTGCTCGCCGAGCGTGCCGCCGACTTGCGCGATATCGGCCGTCGAGTGCTGGCGCAGCTCTGTGGTGTTGAAACCCCGAGCGAACCCGATCAACCGTACATTCTGGTGATGGACGAGGTCGGCCCGTCCGACGTGGCGCGTCTCGATCCGGCCCGTGTCGCCGGCATTCTCACCGCCCGTGGCGGCGCCACGGCACACAGCGCCATCGTTGCCCGGGCCCTCGGTATTCCAGCGCTGGTCGGTGCCGGGGCGGCGGTGTTGTTGCTGGTGCCGGGCACGCCGTTGTTGCTCGATGGCCAGCGCGGTCGCTTGCATGTGGACGCGGACGCGGCGACGTTGCAGCGCGCCACCGAAGAGCGCGACACCCGCGAGCAACGCCTGAAAGCGGCCGCTGAACAACGTCATCAACCGGCGTTGACCACCGACGGTCACGCGGTGGAAGTGTTCGCCAATATCGGCGAAAGCGCTGGCGTGACCAGTGCAGTGGAGCAGGGCGCCGAAGGCATTGGCCTGTTGCGCACCGAGCTGATTTTCATGGCGCATTCGCAAGCGCCGGACGAGGCCACTCAGGAAGTTGAATACCGGCGCGTGCTCGATGGCCTGGGCGGTCGGCCGCTGGTGGTGCGCACCCTGGACGTCGGCGGCGACAAACCGCTGCCCTATTGGCCAATCGCCAAAGAAGAAAACCCGTTCCTCGGCGTGCGGGGCATTCGCCTGACCCTGCAACGTCCGCAGGTCATGGAAGCGCAGTTGCGCGCCTTGCTGCGTGCTGCCGACAACCGCCCGCTGCGGATCATGTTCCCGATGGTCGGCAGCGTCGAGGAGTGGCGCCAGGCGCGGGACATGACCGAACGCCTGCGCCTGGAAATTCCGGTTGCGGATTTGCAACTGGGGATCATGATTGAAGTGCCGTCGGCGGCCTTGCTGGCGCCGGTACTGGCCAAGGAGGTCGACTTTTTCAGCGTCGGCACCAACGACCTGACGCAATACACCTTGGCCATCGACCGAGGTCATCCGACGTTGTCGGCGCAGGCTGACGGCTTGCATCCAGCCGTTCTGCAATTGATCGACATCACCGTGCGCGCGGCGCATGCCAACGGCAAATGGGTCGGTGTGTGCGGTGAACTGGCGGCAGATCCGCTGGCGGTGCCGGTACTGGTCGGTCTCGGTGTGGATGAACTCAGCGTGTCGGGCCGCAGCATCGCCGAGGTCAAGGCACGCATCCGCGAGCTCAACCTGACCCAGACTCAAGCACTGGCCCGACAGGCGCTGGCCTTGGGCAGCGCCAATGAAGTACGCGCATTAGTGGAGGCGCTGTAATGGCCAAGATCTTAACCCTGACCCTCAACCCGGCGCTGGACCTGACGGTGCAGTTGCCGCGCCTTGAGCCCGGTCAGGTCAACCGCAGCGACGCGATGCACAGCCACGCTGCCGGCAAAGGCGTGAACGTCGCGCAAGTGCTCGCGGACCTTGGGCATCAGCTGACCGTTAGCGGTTTTCTCGGTGAAGATAATCTTCAGGCGTTCGAGACCCTGTTCGCCAAGCGTGGTTTTGCCGACGCGTTCATCCGTGTTCCCGGCGAGACTCGCAGCAACATCAAACTGGCGGAAAGCGATGGACGCATTACCGATATCAACGGTCCGGGGCCACTGGTCAATGAGGCGGCGCAGCAAGCGCTGCTTGATCGACTGGACTTGATCGCGCCGGGGCATGACGCGGTCGTCGTCGCTGGCAGCCTGCCGCAGGGCGTCAGTCCTGAATGGTTGCAGGCGCTGATCCTGCGGTTGAAGAACCTCGGCTTGAAGGTCGCCCTCGACACCAGCGGTGAAGCGCTGCGCGTAGCGCTCAAGGCCGGTCCCTGGTTGATCAAACCAAACACCGAAGAGCTCGCCGATGCGCTGCGTTGCGAGGTGATTTCGGTGGCCGCCCAAGCGGTAGCCGCCAGCCGATTGCACGCGCAGGGTATCGAACACGTGGTGATTTCCGATGGCGCTGACGGCGTGAACTGGTTCAGCGTCGGCTCGGCCATGCACGCCACGCCACCCAAGGTCAGCGTGGCCAGCACGGTCGGTGCAGGGGATTCATTGCTGGCCGGGATGCTCCACGGTTTACTCAGTGCCGACACGCCTGAACAGACCTTGCGAACCGCCACGGCGATTGCCGCGATGGCGGTCACCCAGATTGGCTTTGGCATGGGCGATGCCACGCAACTGGCGCGGCTCGAACAGGGTGTGCGTGTGCGCGTCCTGACAGAACAATAAGAGGGATTGTCATGAAGTTAGCCATTGTTACGGCTTGCCCGAACGGCATGGTCACCAGTGTGCTGTGCGCGCGGTTGCTCGATGCGGCAGCCCAGCGTCAGGGCTGGAGCACCGGCGTCGAAGTCACCGATGCCGCGCACCCGGAACGTCAATTGTCGGCCGCCACGATCGAAGCCGCCGAATGGGTGTTGCTGGTGGCCAGCGCACCGGTGGATATGTCGCGATTCGTCGGTAAACGGGTGTTTCGGAGTACGCCTGCGCAGGCTCTGCAAGATGTCGAGGCGGTGTTGCGGCGTGGGGCCCAAGAAGCGGAGGTTTACGTCGCCCCCGTAGCGCAAGCCGTGGTTAAAAATGCTCCGCGCCTGGTCGCGATCACTGCGTGCCCGACCGGCGTTGCTCACACCTTCATGGCTGCCGAGGCCTTGCAGCAAGCGGCCAAACGCCTGGGCTACGATCTGCAAGTCGAAACCCAGGGCTCGGTGGGTGCGCGTAATCCGTTGAGTGCAGCGGCGATTGCCGATGCGGACGTGGTCTTGTTGGCCTGCGATATTGAAGTCGCCACCGAGCGTTTCGCCGGCAAGAAAATTTATCGTTGCGGCACCGGGATTGCCCTCAAACAAGCCGAAGCGACGCTGAACAAAGCGCTCGCCGAAGGTCGGCAGGAAAGTGCTTCGCCGGGCGCCAAAGGCCCGGTCAAGCAAGAGAAGACCGGGGTCTATAAACACCTGCTGACTGGCGTGTCGTTCATGCTGCCGATGGTGGTGGCGGGCGGTTTGATGATCGCCTTGTCGTTCGTGTTTGGCATCACGGCGTTCAAGGAACCGGGCACGTTGGCGGCAGCGCTGATGCAGATCGGTGGCGAGACCGCGTTCAAGCTGATGGTGCCGTTGCTGGCGGGCTACATTGCTTATTCGATTGCCGACCGTCCGGGCTTGGCGCCGGGGATGATCGGCGGCCTGCTGGCGAGTACCCTGGGCGCCGGTTTTATCGGCGGGATCATTGCCGGTTTCATCGCCGGGTACGCGGCACAGGCGATCAATCGTTATGCGCGGTTGCCGCAGAGCCTTGAGGCGCTGAAACCGATCCTGATTATCCCGTTGCTGGCGAGCCTGTTCACCGGTCTGGTGATGATCTACGTGGTCGGCAAACCGGTGGCCGGGATGCTCGAAGGGCTCACGCACTTCCTCGACAGCATGGGCACCACCAACGCGATCCTGCTCGGTGTGTTGCTGGGCGGGATGATGTGTGTCGACCTGGGCGGGCCGATCAACAAAGCGGCGTATGCGTTTTCGGTGGGGCTACTGGCGTCGCAGAGTTATGCACCGATGGCAGCGACCATGGCTGCCGGCATGGTGCCGCCGATCGGCTTGGGTATCGCCACGTTTATCGCGCGGCGCAAGTTCGCCCAGACCGAACGCGAAGCCGGTAAAGCAGCGTTGGTGCTGGGGTTGTGTTTCATCTCCGAAGGCGCGATACCGTTTGCGGCGAAGGACCCGTTGCGGGTAATTCCGGCGAGCATTGCCGGTGGCGCGCTGACCGGTGCGCTGTCGATGTATTTCGGCTGCAAATTGATGGCGCCCCACGGAGGGTTGTTTGTGTTGGCAATCCCGAACGCGATCAACCATGCGCTGCTTTATTTGCTGGCGATTGTGGCCGGGAGTTTGTTGACGGCGGTGGTGTATGCGGTGGTCAAAAGGCCTGAGGAAGTCGAGTTGGCAATAGAGCCCGTCAACGCCTGACACTTAACACCCTGTGGGAGCGGGCTTGCTCCGGGCGGCGTTCCGACGAAAGCGGTCGTTCAGCCAACATATTTGTTGAATGTTACTCCGCCTTCGCGAGCAAGCCCGCTCCCACAGGGTTTGGCGTTGGACACAAATCTTGTGTACGACAGTGATCATTGTGGGAGCGGGCTTGCCCGCGAAGACGTCAGTGGCAACACGATGGGGATGCCGAAGGCTCACATGTAGCTGCTGAGATACAGCATTAGCTTCCTGGGTAATTTAATCATTGCGAGACGTTCAATTGCCGTAATCTGCCTGGCAGTTAGAAGCTGGCTCGCCATGGCATCTTCTTCCTTATGCCAAGCCATTATCGGCATCAGGACATCCGTGGTAACGGTCGGGGGTAAATCGATCTCGAATACAGCCAAGTCGGTGGCTTCCTCTCTTCCGTAAACCTGAAACCTCAAATCATATTTCATGGTTTAACCTTCCTGGTTTTGTTGGGGAACCACAAACTACTTGGGTCGTTCAGACGCTAGCGTTAGGACGTTTCCCAAATGCAGCGCTGAAATTTCCTATTCCTTGATAGGGTCAGGTGTCACGCCCGGTTCACACGGGGATGTTTTAGTTTTCCTTTTCAGGGAGAACCCCATGAGCAAATTCGACCTCGGGCGCCGTCGTGTCATGCAAGCCGTCGGCGCCGGGCTGTTGTTGCCCGGGTTGGCTCCGGCGGTGATTGCTTCGGTCAAGGATCGGCCGCAACTCACCGATGGCGTGCAGTCCGGCGACTTGCTGGGCGACCGGGCGATGATCTGGAGCCGTTGCGACCGCCCGGCGCGGATGGTGGTGGAGTGGGACACCCGCAGCCTGTTCAGCAACCCTCGTCGGTTTGTCTCGCCATTGACCGTTTCCAATACTGATTTTACCGCTCGGGTCGAACTCACTGGCCTGCCCGCCGACCAGGCGATTTTCTACCGTGTGCAATTCGAAGACGCCCAGACCGGAGTCGCCAGCGAGCCGTGGTTCGGGCACTTGCGCAGCGTGCCGCAAGCGCGTCGCGACATCCGCTTCGTCTGGAGCGGCGACACCGTCGGCCAGGGCTTCGGGATCAACCCGGACATCGGCGGCATGCGTATCTACGAAGCCATGCGTCTGCGTCTGCCGGACTTCTTTATCCACAGCGGCGACACCATTTACGCCGACGGCCCGGTGCCGGCGCAACTGACCACCGAGAGCGGTCGGGTATGGCGCAACATCACCACCCAAGCCAAGAGCAAAGTCGCCGAAACCCTCGACGAGTTTCGCGGCAATTACCGCTACAACCTGATGGACGACAACATCCGCCGCTTCAACGCCGAAGTGCCGCAGATCTGGCAGTGGGACGACCACGAAGTGGTGAACAACTGGTCACCCGGCAAGCAACTGGATGAGCGCTACAAGAGTAAAGATATCCACAGCCTGGTCGGTCGCGCTCGGCAGGCCTGGCTCGAATATGCGCCGATGCGTTTGCAGAGTGCCGATGGCGGCGGACGGATTTATCGAAAGCTCGGGTATGGCCCGCTGCTCGATGTCTTCGTTCTCGACATGCGCAGTTATCGCGGGGCGAATGATGACAACCTCGGCGCGGCAAAACCCTTTCTCGGACGTGAGCAACTGGACTGGTTGAAGGCCTCGTTGAAAGCCTCGAACGCCCAGTGGAAGGTCATTGCTGCCGACATGCCCATCGGCCTCGGCGTGCCGGACGGCGAGGTCAGCCCTGGCGTCATGCGTTGGGAGGCGGTGGCCAACGGCGACCCCGGACCGGCCCAGGGACGTGAATTGGAAATCGCGGAACTGTTGGGTTACCTGCGAGCGCAGCAGGTGCGCAATTTCGTGTTCCTGACGGCCGATGTGCATTACTGCGCGGCGCATCATTACCAGCCGGACCGTGCGGCATTCCAGGACTTCGAACCGTTCTGGGAATTTGTCGCCGGGCCGTTGAATGCGGGGAGCTTTGGGCCTAATCCATTGGATAAGACGTTTGGGCCTGAGGTGGTGTTCGAGAAGGCACCGCCTGCGCAGAACACCTCGCCGTTTGCTGGGTTTCAGTTTTTTGGCGAGGTGAATATTGACGGGCAGACAGGGGAGATGAGCGTGGTGTTGCGGGATCTGGATGGGGTGAGTGTGTTTGAGCAGAAGCTGCAGCCGGTGTGAAACCACCGATCCCTGTAGGAGCTGCCGCAGGCTGCGATCTTTTGATCTTGTTTTTAAGATCAAGATCAAAAGATCGTCCGAACGCGGCCCGAGCCTGCGGCAGCTCCTACAGGGTCAAGGTCAGTAGACGTCGCGGCGGTAGCGACCGTGCTCGATCAGGCGGTCGACCTCTGCGATGCCGAGTATTTCGTTGAGCGCGTGATCCACCCCTGAAGCCATCCCCTGCAAGCTGCCGCAGATGTAGATAACCGCGCCGTCCGCCAGCCATTTCTTCAACTCATCCGCCGACTCACGCAAGCGATCCTGTACGTAAACCTTCTCGTCCTGATCCCGCGAGAACGCCAGGTCCAGTCGCTCCAGGTCGCCCGACGTCAGCCACTCCTCAAGCTCATCGCGACACAGGTAATCGTGCTCGCGATTGCGCTCGCCAAACAGCAGCCACTGCCGCTGCTGCCCATCGGCGATCCGTGCCTTGAGCAGGCTGCGCAGTCCGGCCAGGCCGGTGCCGTTCCCCAGCAGAATCATCGGCACGGGGTCGGTTGGCAGATGGAAACCGCTGTTGCGCCGTACACGCAGGCTGATGGCGCTTGCGACCGGCGCATGTTCGGTCAGCCAGCCCGAGCCGACACCCAGGCTGCCATCGGCGTGCAATTCCTGGCGTACGATCAGTTCGAGAATACCGTCGGCGGCAATCGAGGCAATGGAGTATTCGCGCATGGCCAAGGGCACCAACGCATCCACCAGCGCCTGGGCGTGCAGGCCGACCAGGTGAGCCCGATTCTCGGGCAATTGGCGGATGGCGAGGGCTTGCTCCAGTGGCTGCGACAGGTCCTCGATAATCACCGTGGCCCGACCGTCGATTCCCAGGCCATCGAGGAAATGCTCGATGGCCCACGGGCAATTGCGCGGCAACACTTCCACCAGATCGCCCGCCAGCCAACTGCTGGTGGTCGGCGCGGTGAGGCCCAACAAATACACCGGCGAACCGCTGCTGTCCGGGTTGAGCAATTGGCGGCGAGTCAGCGTCCAGTTGTCGTAACTGGGCGCTTGCCAGGTGTCCACGGGGGCCTGTCCGGTCAGCAGGCCGAGTTGCTGTTGCCAGTGACGCAAGGCGTAGGGGTCGCCGCTGTCAACCTCTACGGGCGCGAACAAGGTCTTGCCGCCATGCTCGCCCAGCCAGCGGTGCAAGCGACGGGCAAACCCGCAGAAGTGTTGATATTGCCGGTCACCGAGACCGAGCACCGCATAGTTCAGGCTGTCGAAGCTCAAGGCCCGGCCCAGCACTTTGCGTTCGAAGCCACGGGCGCTGTCCGGCGCTTCGCCGTCGCCGAAGGTGCTGACGACGAACAGCGCATGGCTGGAATCCCGCAGATCCTGCTCGCTGACGTTTGCCAGCGGCTGGACCTTGACCGGCAAACCGGCGGCTTGCAATTGCCCGGCGGTCTGCCACGCCAGTTGCTCGGCAAAGCCGCTCTGGCTGGCAAAACCGATGAGCCACGCCGGGGCATCGCTGCCCGGCTGCGAGAGACCTTTGCGTGCCTCCCTGATCTGCTT
Organism: Pseudomonas sp. LBUM1644; assembly: GCF_059716195.1. Classification (NCBI taxonomy): domain Bacteria; kingdom Pseudomonadati; phylum Pseudomonadota; class Gammaproteobacteria; order Pseudomonadales; family Pseudomonadaceae; genus Pseudomonas; species Pseudomonas sp. LBUM1644. Next base: position 857,441 of record NZ_CP166812.1, read on the forward strand.
TTTCTTGCGTCGACGATCCAGGTACAACAACCAGCCGGTGACGAAAAACAGCGGCATCGTCAGTGCGGAGAGGGTCAGGATGATCCGCCCGACAACCCCGAAATAACTGCCCACATGCAGCGCATAGATGCTGGTCAGCAACTGCGCCTTGAAGCTTTTGTCGCTGTATCGATCATGCTGTTTGACGATGCCGGTCACCGGGTCGAGGGTGATCTGGTTCAGCGCCCGGTCGTGCGGTGACGTGTTCAACAGGTAGTACACGGTGGCTGGCTGACCCGCCACGGGCGGCATGCGGATGTTGTAGGCGCTCAGTGCCGGACCGGCAGCGCTGTAGATGCTGCTCCACATCGCCGCGTAATCGGCGGTCGGCGCCGGACCGCTTGGCGCAGGACCGCGACCGCCGCGAACGCGCTCGTTTTGCGGGGCATCGGAAAGTAGGCGGGTCAGGCCTTTGTTGTACCACTCGTAGGACCAGGACAGCCCGGTCAGCGCCGCCAACAGGTAGAACACCAGGCACCAGGTGCCGGCCACCGAATGCAAATCCCAGTTGAAGCTGCGGCCTTTTTTCTTCCAGTCGAGGGTCAGCCACGCGCGCCAACTGTTCCACTGGCGCGGCCAGCGCAGGTACAGGCCGGAGAGGCAGAAGAACAGCAGAATCAGGGTACAGGCACCGGTGATCTGCCGACCGGTATCGCCCATGGCGAGGAAACGGTGCAGTTGCAGCACGAAGCCGAAGAAGTCCTGGCCGGTGGCGTCGCCCATGAACTCGGCGGTGTACGGGTCGAAGTAGCGCATCTGTCCACGGCGCTCGCCCGGCGGCGGGGTGAAGAACACCTTGGCCGCATTTCCACTGTCGGTATCGACGGTCAGCATCGAGACTTTCTTGCCGGAAGCCGCTTCGATACGCTCGACCAGTTCGGCGGGCGGCAGGACACCGGCGACCTGCTTCTCGACCTGCAGCACGGAAGGGTTCAGCACGCTCAGGATTTCATCCTGAAACGACACCGTCGCCCCGGTGATGCCCATCAGGGCCAGGACCAGCCCGGCGCTGATGCCGAAAAACCAGTGCAACTGGAACAGGGTTTTCTTCAACACGTCGCTCGCCTTGTTCGTTCAAAAATTGTCATCACGGCGCGCATTATGCCGTGGGTTGTCGAGAAGCATTCTTTTTTACGCACAAAAGCCCCGTTCAAGAATGAACGGGGCCTTGCCCAACCCTCTGTGACTGCACGGGGCCTTGCCCTACGCCCCTGTGTAGGAGCTGCCGAAGGCTGCGATCTTTTGATCTTTAGCCAATTCGGACTTGCCAAAAATCAAGATCAAAAGATCGCAGCCTGCGGCAGCTCCTACAGGGTTGCGGTTTAGAAGTGGAAGTTGGTGCTCAGCAAAGCGGTACGGCCTGCCGCCTGATTGGCGAAGTGGGTCGAGAAGGCCTTGTCGTAGTAGGTTTCGTCGGTCAGGTTTTGCACGTTCAGTTGCAGATCGACGTTTTTGCTCAACTTGTAGGCGGCCATTGCGTCGTAACGAACGTAGGAATCAACCATGGTGGTGTTGGCAACGCTTCCGAATACGTCGTCGACGTAGAACGCACCGCCACCGATGGTCAGCTTCGGCGTGACTTGATAAGTCGTCCATACGCTGGCGCTGTTTTTCGGGGTGTTAGGCAATTCGTTGCCGTTGTTGAGTTTGTTGGCCGGCAAGTCACCACCATCGACTTGTTCGCTGTCCATGTAGGCGTAGCCGGCGAAGACTTGCCATTTTTCGGTGATCTTGCCGCTGGCCGACAGCTCGAAACCTTGAACGCGCGTTTTACCGGCGTTTTCATACGAGGTGGTGTCGACTTGAACGCGAGCGTTCTCTTTTTCGGTGCGGAAGATGTCGGCGGTCAACGACAGGCGATCGTTCAGCAGGTCCCACTTGGTACCGATTTCATAGTTCTTGGTGGTCTCCGGTTCCATGTCGCTGCTCAGCAGGTTGCCGTTACGATCAGGAGTGCCACCCAGCGGGTTGCCATCCATGCCCTCGCCGAGCGTGGAGCCGGGTGGAGTGGCGGACGTCGCGTAGGACGCATAAATGCTGCCGTTCTCCGCCGGTTTGTAGACGATGCCGAACTGACCGGTGACAAACTCGCTGATGTCGTCGCCTTTGGAGGTGGTGGTGCCGGCGCCGTTGAAGGTTTTGTAGTCGGTGTCGAAGTGGTCGTAACGCAGCCCCATGTTCGCCAGCCACTGGTCATTCAACTCCAGGGTGTCAAACACATACAACGCATAGGTTTTTGCGGTGGTGTCGGTACCGGCGTAGTTACGCGAGATTGCACCGTTCCATGGGTCGTTTGGGTTCGGGTTGGACAACGAAGTACAGTTGTAAGCGCTACGGGCACCGATCAACGCCGGTGTGCAGTTGGTGCTTGAAGCAGGAACGGTCGTCAGCGGCGTCGTGTCGGTGTTGACGTTGTAAGAGGATTTTTGACTCTCTTCGCGGCTCAACTCAATGCCAGTGGCGAAGCTGTTCTTGAACCCTGCGATGTAGACATCACCGAACAGATCGGTCTGGTTAGTCGTGGTTTCGGTGTTGCTGACGCGGGTGTTGGCCCGACGCCAGACGCTGCCATTGTTGACGTTGCCCTTGCTGTCGTCCGGCTGGGTCAGGATGTAGTCCTGCATGCTGGTGCCGTGACGCAGGGTGTTCTTGATGGTCAGCGCGTCGCTCAGGTCGTGCTCGATGGCGAACGTCGCGGTGTCGGTGCGGCCCTTGCGGAAGTCACGGTCATTCAAACCGTAGAAGTTGTTGCTGTCGCCGCCGTCGTTTGGCTTGTCTGGATTGGCCTTGGTACGAGCAGCCGAACCCGTGGCCGGAATGCTGTACGGAATGCCCGAGTCCGGCGTGTCGTTGCTTTCGAGGTGGTAGTAATCGAGGTTGACGCGAGTATCGGTGCCCAGGCCGAAGACCAGGGAGGGGGCAACGCCCCAACGGTCGTAATCGACACTGTCACGGCCGGCGACGTTGCTTTCGTGGCTCATCAGGTTCAGACGCCCGGCAGCCGAGTCGGAGAACTGGTAGTTGCCGTCCAGGGTGTAACGCTGGGTCTGGTCCGAACCCCAGGTGAAACCACCATCCAAGGAGTTACCCAAGTGGGCTTTTTTGCTCACCAGGTTGATGCTGCCACCCGCAGCGCCACGGCCACCAATCGCCGAGTTCGGGCCTTTGCTGACTTCGATCGATTCAACGGCGAAGATCTCGCGGCTCTGCGAACCGGTATCGCGCACGCCGTCCAGATAGGTATCACCCTGGGCATCGAAGCCACGAATGAACGGGCGGTCGCCCTGTGGGTTGCCGCCTTCACCGGCACCGAAGGTGATGCCTGGAACGGTGCGCAAAGCGTCCTGCATGTTCAGGGCGCCGGTGTCCTTGAGGACTTGTTGTGGGATGACGGTGATCGAGCGCGGCGTGTCTACCAGCGGCGCGGTGTACTTGGGCGAGGAGGCTTTTTCGACGTTGTAGGAGGTCTCGTCCTGAGCTTCGCCGGTAACCGCGGTAGCGCCCAGCGTAATCACATTACTCGGCGCTTTTTCGTCGGTCTGCTCAGCCGCGAAAGCCATTTGGCCCGCGGAGCCAGCAGTGATCGCCATGCCAATCGCAGAGGCGAGCAAACGCGGTGAACTGACAGGTAATTGTGGTAGTTGAAGTGACATTTGAATTCCCCTCCCCAAGGATTTGAGGCCGCGGAATATAGGGTAAACAGGTATTTGTATCAATTGCGAAACGTTACTATTTGCACTGAATTTACATTCTTTACAATTTGCCCTTACGGTTTTTGGTGATTCGTACGTCGCGAGGGTTTTACACGGGCAATAAGAATCAATACCATTGGCGCCCCATTGCTTTCAGGTGTCTGCCCCCATGTTGCTGCACATTCCCGGCGTGTTCGCGAAAGAAGAAGTGCAGCGCATTCGCGAGGCTCTGGAACAGGCCGATTGGGCTGACGGCAAGATCACCGCCGGCTATCAGTCGGCCAAAGCCAAGCACAATTTGCAGCTGCCGGAAGGTCATCCGCTGGCCAAGGAGGTCGGCGCGGCGATGCTTGAGCGGCTGTGGAAAAATCCGCTTTTCATGTCAGCGGCGCTGCCGCACAAGGTCTTTCCGCCGCTGCTCAACTGCTACACGGCGGGCGGCAGTTTCGATTTTCATATCGACAACGCCGTGCGTCAGCCCAAGCGCAGCATCGAGCGGGTGCGAACTGATCTGTCGGCCACGTTGTTCTTCAGCGAACCGGAGGACTACGACGGCGGCGAACTGGAAATCCAGGACACCTTCGGCACCCAACGGGTGAAGTTGCCCGCCGGCGACATGGTCCTGTACCCCGGCACCAGTCTGCACAAGGTTAATGCCGTGACGCGCGGCACTCGATACGCCTCGTTCTTCTGGACTCAAAGCCTGGTGCGTGAAGACAGCCAGCGCGCATTGCTGTTCGAGATGGACGGGGCCATTCAGCAATTGACGCAAGATATGCCCGATCATCCATCGCTGGTCCGCCTCACCGGCACCTACCACAACCTGTTGCGCCGTTGGGTCGAGGTATGAGTTTTCAACTACGCCGGGAGGAAATCCTCGACGGTGATCGGCTCAAAGCCATGCTCGATGAAAGTCCCGCCCGAGCAGCCCAGGCGATTCTGATCGCGGCCCGCGAAGGCGTGCTCGATGCCCAGGCTTTGCTCGGACAAATCCTGCTGGACGGCCAGGGCATCGCGCAGGATCAGCCGCTGGCCGTGCGCTGGTTCGAGATCGCCGCCAATGGCGGGCATTTGATGGCGCGCAACATGCTCGGTCGTTGTCATGAACATGGTTGGGGTTGCAGCGCCGATGCCGCGGTTGCCGCCAGCCATTACCGCCAGGCGGCGGAGGCCGGACTGGATTGGGCGATGTACAACTACGCCAATCTGCTGGCGACCGGGCGCGGGGTGATCGGCGATCAGGTGCAAGCACTGGACCGCTATCGCCGCGCTGCAGAGCTCGGCCATGCGAAATCAATGAATTTGCTGGGCCGATATCTGGAAGAAGGACAGTTTTGCCCGGCGGATCGGCACGCTGCGCGCGAGTGGTATCGACGCTCTGCGGTCGGCGGGGATTTTCGTGGGCAGTTCAGCTATGCCGCGGTGCTGGCGGATGAGGGCAATATCGGGGCAGCGCTGGACTGGTTGCGCAAGGCACTGGCGGGCGGGAACCTGAACTTCTTGCGGGTGGCGAGCAAGGCGTTGCTGAACGCGACCGATCCACAAATTCGTGCCCTGGCACCCGCTTACGCCCAACGCACCACCGAACTTGAGCTGCAACTCACCCCCCTGTAGGAGCTGCCGCAGGCTGCGATCTTTCGATCTGGTTTTTTAACGGCAGGATCAAAAGATCGCAGCCTCGTTGCACTCGACAGCTCCTACAGGGGGCGGGGTGTTGTCGGGGCGGATAGATCGTTCCCACCAGAGTATGGGAACGATCAGTACAGCGGGGCGGGGTGTTTTCGGGGTGGATTTCAGATGTAAAAAAGCCCACGACACGTCATGGGCTTTTTGTATTTCGCGTATAGCGCTTACACGTAGAACGATTTCAGCGGCGGGAAGCCATTGAATTCAACGGCGCTGTAGCTGGTGGTGTAGGCACCGGTCGACAACCAGTACAAACGATCACCGATCGCCAGGTTCAGCGGCAAACCGTACTTGTAGTTTTCGTACATGATGTCGGCGCTGTCGCAGGTCGGGCCGGCGATGACCACTTCTTCCATCTCGCCTTTCTTCTCGGTCCAGATCGGGAACTTGATGGCTTCGTCCATGGTTTCGATCAGGCCGGAGAACTTGCCCACATCCGTGTACACCCAGCGCTCTACCGCCGTGCGGGATTTACGCGCGACCAGCACCACTTCGCTGACCAGGATGCCGGCGTTGGCGATCAACGAACGGCCCGGCTCCAGAATGATTTCCGGCAGATCGTCGCCGAAGTCTTCCTTGAGGAAGCGGATGATTTCTTCCGCGTAGGTTTCCAGACTGTTGGTGCGGGTGATGTAGTTGGCCGGGAAGCCGCCGCCCATGTTGATCAGCTTGAGGTGAATGCCGTCTTCTTCTTTCAGGCGCTCGAAGATCACTTTGACCTTGGCGATCGCCGCGTCCCACACGCTGATGTCGCGCTGTTGCGAACCGACGTGGAACGAGATGCCGTAAGGCACCAGGCCCAGGTCACGGGCGAGGATCAGCAGGTCCATGGCCATGTCGGTCTGGCAGCCGAATTTGCGCGACAACGGCCAGTCAGCGGTGGTCGAGCCTTCGGTGAGGATGCGCACATAGACTTTCGAACCCGGTGCCGCCTTGGCGATGTTGCGCAGGTCGGCTTCGGAGTCGGTGGCATACAGACGCACGCCCTTCTCGTAGAAGTAGCGAATGTCCTTGGATTTCTTGATGGTGTTGCCGTAGCTGATGCGATCCGGGCCGACACCCTGGTTCATCACTTTGTCGAGCTCGTAGATCGAGGCGATGTCGAAGTTCGAGCCTTTCTCTTTGAGCAGGTCGATGATTTCGACGGCCGGGTTGGCCTTGACCGCGTAGTAGACCTTGGCGAATTCGAAACCGGCGCGCAGGTCGTCATAGGCCTGGCTGATCATCGCGGTGTCGATCACCACGAACGGGGTTTCTTGTTTGTCGGCGAACGCCTTCATTTTGTTGAAGGTATCGCGCGCGAAATAGTCTTCGACGTTGATCGACATGCTGGGAACTCCTACTGGCAAACTGAAATTAACAATGGGTGCAAATGAACGTCCTCCGTATCCCCACTTTGGTTCGCCTACTTCCCAAGGCATGTCGCCGAAAGCAAAAAGGCCATGGGAAGCGGTGCTTTCCCTTGGCCTTGCTGTCTCGTCGTCAGTACTTGAGCCGGATGGATCGTTTCCAGCATGGACGTTCGGCGCGAACTTTAGGGCGTGAGGGGCTTGAGATCAACAAAAAATGTCGCGTTTTTGCACGCTTCCGTCGTGCGGTCCCGGACAGCTACTGATGTAACCGACCTGCATGACAGTGTGATGTTCCCCGAATGGGGTATGCACCGTGTCCATTGTGGCGAGGGGATTTATCCCCGTTGGGCTGCGGAGCAGCCCAAAAACTACCGAATGCGGCGTATCAGGTACATCGTAGTCGCAGTTTTTGGGGCTGCTGCGCAGCCCAACGGGGATAAATCCCCTCGCCACAGGTTTCAGTCAAGCTTCAGGCCAACGCAACTTCGGCAGGGGAGACGATGCTGGTCTTGCCACCCCGGGACTTACCGGAGCTCAGGTATTCAGCAATCGATTCCTGCGTCACTTCCCCGAGGAACACCCGTTCGGCATCCATTACCGGCAACCACGAGCGATTGAACTCGTACATCCGCGACAGCAGGATGCGCAAATGCTCGTCGTACGCCGCCGTGGCGTTGAACTCGCGCAGGTATTGCGCGCACGTCCCGGTCTGACGGTGCAGGTCGCGACGGCGTACATAACCCAGCGCCTTGTTCTCACTGTCTGTGACCACCACATAACGACGGTCCAGTTCATCCATCAATTCCAGGGCTTCGGCCACCGGGGTATCCGGGCTCACCGACGGCGCGTTGTCTGCCGCATCCTCGGCTTTCACCAGCAACAGACGCTTGAGCGTGCTGTCCTGGCCGACGAAGTTGCTGACAAAGTCATCCGCCGGGTGCGCCAGCAACGTGTCCGGGTGATCGATCTGCAACAGCTTGCCGGCACGGAAGATCGCAATCTTGTCGCCCAGTTTGATCGCTTCGTCGATATCGTGGCTGACCATGATCACGGTCTTGTTCAGCGCCCGTTGCATCTCGAAGAACTCGTTCTGGATCATCTCGCGGTTGATCGGGTCGACCGCGCCGAACGGTTCGTCCATCAACAGCAACGGCGCATCCGCCGCCAGTGCGCGAATCACGCCGATCCGTTGCTGCTGTCCACCGGACAATTCACGCGGGTAGCGATTCAGGTACTGCTTGGGTTCGAGCTTGATCATGCTCATCAACTCGCGGGCGCGGTCGTGGCATTTCTGTTTGTCCCAGCCCAGCAGGCGCGGAACGATGGTGATGTTTTCTTCGATGGTCATGTTCGGGAACAGACCGATCTGCTGGATCACATAACCGATGTTACGACGCAGGGTCACGGCGTCGAGGTCAGTGGTGTCTTCGCCGTTGATCAGGATCTTGCCCGAGGTCGGTTTGATCAGGCGGTTGATCATCTTCAACGTGGTGCTTTTGCCGCAGCCCGATGGCCCGAGGAACACACAGATCTCGCCTTCATTGACGGTCAGGCTTACCGAGTCCACGGCTTTCACATCTTTGCCGTTGCTTTGGAAGGTCTTGCTGAGGTTTTGAAGTTCGATCATTTCAGGAGTCCTTTGGGAGTCAGCGTGCGTTGCAGCCATTGCAGAAGCAGGTCGGCGAAGATGGCCAGGAGACTGACCAGCACGGCGCCGACGATCAGCATCGACATGTCGCTGCGGCTGATGGAAGCGAGAATGAGTACACCGAGGCCACCGGCACCGATGGTCGCGGCGATGGTCATGACACCAATGTTCATGACCACGGCGGTGCGCACGCCGGCGAGGATCACCGGCACCGCGATCGGCAGTTCGACCATGCGCAAACGCTGGCCGAAGGTCATGCCGATGCCGCGGGCGGCTTCGCGAATGCCAGGTTCAACGCCGGTCAGGGCGAGGTAGGTGTTACGCATGATCGGTAGCAGCGAGTACAGAAACACCGCGGTGATCGCCGGCATCGGACCGAGGCCCTGGCCGAATTTTGAATAGAACGGCAGCAGCAGGCCGAACAGCGCAATCGACGGCACGGTCAGCAGCACCGTGGCGCTGGCCTGCAAGGGACCTGCGAGCGTCGGGAAACGCGTCATCAGGATGCCCAGCGGCACGCCAACCAGAATCGCCAGGGTCACAGCGATGCCAACCAACGTGATGTGCTGCCAGGTCAGGTGCAGTACCAGCGGCCAGTCGAGATGGGAAAAGGCGTTCAGGAATTCCATATCTTCTCCTCCTCAGTTGATGGGGTGCTGGCGCAGGAAATCGGCGGCAACGGATGATGGGCTTTCGTGATCGACATCGACCCGCGCGTTGAGCTGGCGCATGGTGGCGTCGTCGAACAGTTCGGCCAGTGGCTTGAGTTCTTCGGCGAGTTTCGGATGGGCGTCGAGGTAGACCTGACGCACCACCGGCGCGGCGGTGTAGTCCGGGAAGTAATGCTTGTCGTCTTCGAGCAGTTTGAGTTTGAAAGCATTCAATCGGCCGTCGGTGGTGTAGACCAGACCGGCAAACACCTGGCCATTGCGCAGGGCGGTATAGACCAGTCCGGCGTCCATCTGGCGGATGTTTTTGCGGGTCAGGTTCATGCCGTAGAGGTCGACCATGCCGTCCAGACCGTCGGAACGATTGGCGAACTCGGTGTCCAGCGCGACGAGGTGATTCTGCTTCTGCTCAGCCTGCATCACCGTGTTCAGCTCGCTGATGGTGTTGATCTGCGGGTAAGCCTTTGCGGTGTTTTCCGGCAGTGCCAGCGCATAGGTGTTGCTGAATTTCGACGGTGTGAGCCAGATCAGGCCTTTTTTCGCGTCAAGTTCCTTGACCTTGGCGTAGGACTTCGCACTGTCGAGTTTTTCGGTGATGTGGTTGTAAGCCACCAGTGACACGCCGGTGTATTCCCACATCAGGTCGAGCTGGCCACTTTCGTGGGCGCTGCGGGCCAGGTTACTGCCCAGACCGCCGGTCACCTGAGTGTCGTAACCCTTGGTGCGCAGGTATTGGGAGGTGATTTCCGCCAGCAGGGTCTGTTCGGTGAACACCCGGGCGCCGATGCGGATCACCGGTTTTTCAGCGGCTTGGGCCAATCCTGCGAACAGCAGGACGCAGCCCATTATAAAGGTCAGTCTTTTCATAAAAATTCCTTTGCCGAGGCTTAAGACGGGCGCAAGCCGCGTTCGAGCCAGAGGCGGCTGGCGAGTGTCACCAGACCGTCGAGCAGCATGGCCAGCAGGGCGGTGCAGGCCGCGCCAAGTAGCAGTTGCGGCTGATTGTTCAGGGCGATGCCAGGGAAAATCAGGCTGCCCAGGCTGTTGGCGCCGATCAGGAACGCCAGCGGAGCGGTCCCGACGTTGATCGCCAGGGCCACGCGCACGCCACCGATGATGATCGGCACCGCGTTCGGCAGTTCGACCCGCCACAGCACTTGCGTCGGCGTCATGCCGATGCCGACGGCCGCTTCCTTGAGCGAACCCTGAACGTTTTTCAGGCCTTCATAAGTGTTGCGCACGATCGGCAACAGCGAGGCGAGGAACAGGGCGAAGATCGCGGGGCCGCTGCCGATGCCGAGGATGCCCAGGGCGATGGCCAGTACGGCAAGGGGCGGCACGGTGTTGCCGATGTTAAAGATCTGCATGAAGCGTTCAGCGCGGCCCACCATGGTCGGACGGCTGAGGAAGATGCCGGCGGGAATGCCCACAATGAGGGCGGCCAGCATGGAAACGAGGACGAGAATCAGATGAGCTTGCAGGTAAAACAACAAATCGTCGCGGTAATGTTCGATCGTGTTAATGCCAATCCAGTGGACCAGCAGGGCCAGGAGAGCGACGACAACCGCACCTCCTATCAGCCCTTTGCCATAGCGAATAGCCACAGGCAGACTCCTTTTTTCTTTGTCGGCGAACGCAGTCCCGTGTGGCAATGCCATTCCTGGCTGCCGGGATCATCGTTCGCGAGAAGCAGCTCTATCGATGCCGGTAAAACCGCATGAAATCGAGCCATAAGCGCAGCCTCGCCAGGCGAATTTGCTGATTTATCAGCCCCTGACGAATAGCCGTAACAGGGGAGTGGACGCCCCTACCTTTCAAAAGGTTCCATAATTAACACTGTAGGAGCTGCCGAAGGCTGCGATCTTTTGATCTTGATTTTTTCAAGACCGCTGAAGATCAAGATCAAAAGATCGCAGCCTGCGGCAGCTCCTACAGGGGGTACGATGTTCAAGAGGCCCTACGGACGGTGGTCCATGGAGGTCGTTTTGGGCTATACTCGCCGCCCTTTTTTGAATCACCTGCCAGGCGATTTCCCATGACCAAACAGGCCGCCGAAGTCGCGAAACGCCGCACTTTCGCCATTATTTCCCACCCCGATGCCGGTAAAACCACCATCACCGAGAAGCTCTTGCTGATGGGCAAGGCGATTGCGATTGCTGGCACGGTGAAGTCGCGTAAGTCCGACCGCCATGCCACCTCCGACTGGATGGAAATGGAAAAGCAGCGTGGTATCTCTATTACCACGTCGGTCATGCAGTTTCCGTATCGCGATCACATGATCAACCTGCTCGACACCCCGGGCCACGAAGACTTCTCCGAAGATACCTACCGCACCTTGACGGCAGTGGACTCGGCATTGATGGTCCTCGACGGCGGTAAGGGTGTTGAGCCTCGGACCATCGCGCTGATGGACGTCTGCCGTCTGCGGGACACGCCGATTGTCAGCTTCATCAACAAACTCGACCGTGACATCCGCGACCCGATCGAGCTGCTCGACGAAATCGAAGCGGTCCTGAAAATCAAGGCGGCGCCGATCACCTGGCCGATCGGTTGCTACCGCGATTTCAAGGGCGTTTATCACCTCGCCGACGACTACATCATCGTCTACACCGCCGGTCACGGCCACGAGCGTACCGATGTGAAAATCATCGAGAAGCTTGACTCCGATGAAGCCCGCGCGCACCTCGGTGATGAATACGATCGCTTCGTCGATCAGCTGGAACTGGTGCAGGGCGCCTGCCACGAGTTCAACCAGCAGGAATTCCTCGACGGCCAACTGACGCCGGTGTTCTTCGGTACTGCATTGGGCAACTTCGGTGTCGATCACGTGCTTGACGCCGTGGTCAACTGGGCACCGAAACCGCTGGCCCGTGTCGCCAACGAGCGCACCGTGGAACCCATTGAAGAGAAATTCGCCGGCTTTGTGTTCAAGATCCAGGCGAACATGGACCCCAAACACCGCGACCGCATCGCCTTCATGCGTATCTGCTCCGGCAAATACGAGAAAGGCATGAAAATGCGCCATGTGCGTACCGGCAAGGACGTGCGGATCGGCGACGCGCTGACGTTCTTCTCCTCCGAGCGTGAGCAACTGGAAGAAGCGTTTGCCGGCGACATCATCGGCCTGCACAACCACGGCACCATCCAGATCGGCGACACCTTCACCGAAGGCGAAGTCCTGGGCTTCACCGGCATCCCGCACTTCGCCCCGGAACTGTTCCGTCGCGTGCGTCTGCGTGATCCGCTGAAATCCAAGCAACTGCGCCAAGGCTTGCAGCAACTGGCGGAAGAGGGCGCGACCCAGGTGTTCTTCCCCGAGCGCAGCAACGACATCATCCTCGGTGCCGTCGGTGTACTTCAGTTCGATGTGGTCGCCAGCCGCTTGAAAGAGGAATACAAGGTCGAGTGCTCCTACGAGCCGATCACCGTGTATTCCGCGCGCTGGATCGATTGCAGCGATAAGAAAAAGCTTGAAGAGTTCAGCGTCAAGGCCGTGGAAAACCTCGCAGTGGACGGCGGCGGTCACCTGACCTACCTGGCCCCGACGCGGGTCAACCTGGCGCTGATGGAAGAGCGCTGGCCGGACGTGAAATTCCGCGCGACGCGTGAGCATCATTAAGCGCTGATTGGCTTCACCCAAAACCCCGTTGCGAAAGCTGCGGGGTTTTTTTCACGCTGATGTTTTGCATGCTGCTTTCTCTGGTGCACGTTTGAATGGGGGGGTTATCCGTTTTTTTTTGCTGTGGCTTCTGGCGGTTTCGCTCTTACAGCGAGTCACTTGGAAGAGCGCCAAGTAACCAAACGCTCTTGCCCCTTTCGTTCGGTGCCTCGCTGTGGCTCGGCATGCCCTCGCTCCGGTCCTGCTCCATGGGCCCGCCGCCATCGGCCATCGGCCATCCATGGCCGGGGGCGGCTAACCCGGCATCCATGCCGGGTTGCCCACTGCGCAGAACCTGCACTCGGCCTCACGAGGGGGCGGTGCGTCAAGATCAAAAGCTACAGGCGGGCTAACGCTCGGCCTTGAATGGTGAAGATCAAAAGCGGTACGCCGATGATCGTTACCACGCTCTGGCCTGCACCTCAAAAGTTGGACACAACCGATAGGGTGTTTCATGGGAACGATCACATCAAAAGATCGCAGCCTTCGGCAGCTCCTACAGGGATCGCATTCCTCTGTAGGAGCTGCCGAAGGCTGCGATCTTTTGATCTTGCCGTTGTTTTGCTTCGGCTTCAGATCTGCCTGCCCCCTTTCCCAGAGGCCAAACGCAGGCGTTGCGCAGGGGGCACCGCGGCAAGGAGGGCGGCGGACCCCGGAGCAATGCCGGAGTGAGGGCATGCCGAGCCTAGGCGAGGCACCGAATGGAGGGGCAAAGCCGTTTGGTTCCTTTTTGGCGTTTGAAAAAGGGACTCGCTGTAAGAGCGAAACCGCCAGCGGCCGCTACCGAAGAAATGGATATACACCCTAACCAACCGAGTGTTCGTCAGCCCAAGTGTGGCACACAGCTTGCCCGCGAAAGCGTCTTGCAATCACCGCGAAGGGATGAATGTTCCCTGGTGGAAAACCAGCTGCCACTGCTCGCCCTGCTTACGCCAGATTGAGCTACGCAGACTGTCGGCATGGGAATGCTGGTTAATGGCGACGGTGTGACAATGATAAGTCACTAGCGCGTTGTGTTCTGACAACTGTCTGATTGTGAATTCGCTGACGATGCGTTCAGTGAAAGGCTGACAAGGTAACTGCTCGATAAGGTCGGTTTTGGTCCAGGTGCCGCCGCTAGCGCCAAACTCGATGAAGTCGTCGGCGAGCAGGCGCGAGATTTCTTCGGCATCGCGCCGAGTATCTTGGGACAAGAGGCGTTGTTCCAAATGCAGCAGTGTTTTAGACAGATCCATGTCAGTAGCCTTAGTCGATATGTTCGGCGGACACATTAGCAAAGCAGGATCAAAAGATCGCAGCCTGCGGCAGCTCCTACACTGCGAACTTTTCGGCATAACGGTTATTGCAAACCAATCTCCCCATTAAGGGCATTCCGTCCATTCGATAGCGTCCTATCTGGAGAACCGCGCTGATGGGAACTAGATTTAACTCAGCGCCACGCAGGCCCCCTTGCTTGACCTGACAAAGGATGGAATTGGCTATGAGCATTTTTCAACGCATTGTGTTGTTGCTGAAGGTTTTGGTGATGTTGTCCGTCGGCATGTCGGCGGCGTGGGCGGATTGCCCGGAACAGGGTGAGCACGCGTCTAGCGGGCAAGTGACTCACACGGCCTTGATGATTGCAAAATCTGAATCCGAAGCCGGGGACAAAGGGCAGGGCGGTAGCGAGGATGATGACGATTCGACCACCGACGAGCCTGACAGCGACGATGATGAAGGGGCTTAAACGATAGGCAAAACAAAACCCCTGCTGCCGGACTGATGCGCAGTCCGGAAAGAGGGGTCATTGAACTCCTGTGGGAGCGAGCCTGCTCGCGATGGCGGTGACTGATACAACGCTATCGCGAGCAGGCTCGCTCCCACAGTTTTTTTCAGCTCATTGTTATGCCGCGCCGTCGAGGAACTGCTCGGCGTAGTGGCAAGCCACTTGGCGGCTGTCGAGCAGGCGCAGGGCCGGCTCTTCAGTGCTGCAGCGCTCTGTCGCGTACGGGCAGCGCTTGTGGAAAGCGCAACCCGACGGCGGGTTCAACGGGTTGGGCAACTCGCCGACGATCTTGATTTTCGGCTTGTTCGGGTCCGGGTGAATGGTCGGCGTGGCCGACAGCAACGCCTGGGTGTACGGGTGTAACGGGCGTTCGTAGATGTCGTTCTTCGGGCCCATTTCCACCGGGCGGCCGAGGTACATCACCATCACGTCGTCGGCAACGTGTTGCACCACCGCCAGGTTGTGCGAGATGAACACGTAGGCGGTGTTGAACTCCTGCTGCAAATCCATGAACAGGTTCAGCACCTGCGCCTGGATCGACACGTCCAGCGCCGAGGTCGGTTCGTCCGCGACCAGCACTTTGGGTTGCAGCATCATCGCCCTGGCGAGGGCGATCCGCTGGCGTTGACCGCCGGAGAACATGTGCGGATAACGCTGATAATGCTCAGGGCGCAAACCGACCTGTTTCATCATCGCCTGCACTTTCTCGCGACGTTCCGAGGCGCTCAGGTTGGTGTTGATCAGCAGCGGTTCTGCCAACTGATCACCGACTTTCTGCCGTGGATTCAGCGAGGCGTATGGGCTTTGAAACACCATTTGCACGTCTTTGCGCAGTTGCTTGCGCTCGGATTTGTTGGCACCGGCGACTTCCTGTCCGGCGATTTTCAAGGAGCCGGAAGACGGCTCTTCAATCAGCGTCAGGGCACGGGCCAGGGTGGATTTGCCGCAGCCCGATTCGCCGACCACGGCGAGCGTCTTGCCTGCTTCCAGTTCGAACGACACACCGTTAAGGGCGCGCACGGTCGCATGGCCCTTGAACAGACCACGGGACACTTCGTAGTGACGGGTCAGGTCGCGGGCGGTAAGTACGACGGCCATTACGCCACCTCCTGATTCAGCGGGTAGAAGCAGCGGGCGAGGCTGTTGCTTTTCGGGTCAAGGGTTGGACGCTGCGCACGGCAGCTGTCCTGCACATATGGGCAGCGCGGCGACAGCAGGCAGCCTTGCGGGCGGTCATAACGACCGGGAACGATGCCCGGCAGTGTCGACAGGCGAGTGGCGCCCAGGCTGTGTTCCGGAATCGCCTTGAGCAGCGCTTCGCTGTACGGGTGCGCCGGAATGTCGAACAGCTGTGGCACTTGACCGACTTCGACCGCTTGACCTGCGTACATCACGCACACGCGCTGGGCGGTTTCGGCCACGACCGCGAGGTCGTGAGTGATCAGCACCAGGCCCATGTTCTGCTCTTTCTGCAACGCCAGGAGCAGGTCCATGATCTGCGCCTGAATCGTCACGTCCAGTGCGGTGGTCGGTTCGTCGGCGATCAGCAGTTTCGGCTCGCCGGCAATCGCCATGGCAATCGCAACGCGCTGGCTCATACCGCCAGACAGTTGGTGCGGGTAGGCGTCCATACGACTGGCGGCGCCCGGGATTTCAACTTTTTCCAGCAGCTCGATGGCGCGCTTGCGTGCTTGCTTGCCGGACATTTTCAGGTGCAGGCGCAGCACTTCTTCGATCTGGAAACCCACGGTGTAGCTCGGGTTCAGCGCCGTCATCGGGTCCTGGAAGACCATGGCCAGGTCTTTGCCGACGATTTGTCGACGCTGACGGTTGCTGAGCTTGAGCATGTTCTTGCCGTCGAAGTTCAGCGCGTCGGCGGTGACGATCCCCGGGTGTTCGATCAGGCCCATCAGCGCCATCATGGTCACGGACTTGCCGGAACCCGACTCGCCAACAATCGCCAGGACTTCGCCCTTGTCCACGGCAATGTCGAGCCCGTCGACCACCGGAACGGCGTTCTTGTCGCCGAAGCGAACGTTGAGATTCTTGATTTCTAACAGTGACATTTGAATCTCCTCAGGCGGCGTTCTTGAGTTTCGGGTCCAGCGCATCGCGCAGACCGTCGCCCATCAAGTTGATTGCCAGCACGCTGAGCAAAATGGTCAAACCAGGCAGACTGACGACCCACCAGGCGCGTTCGATGTAGTCGCGAGCCGAAGCCAGCATCGTGCCCCACTCAGGGGTTGGCGGTTGTACGCCGAGGCCGAGGAAGCCCAGGGCCGCAGCATCGAGAATCGCCGAGGAGAAGCTCAAAGTCGCTTGAACGATCAGCGGTGCCATGCAGTTAGGCAGCACGGTGATGAACATCAGGCGCGGCAGCGTGGCGCCGGCCAGGCGCGCAGCGGTCACGTAGTCGCGGTTCAGTTCGCCCATCACCGCGGCGCGGGTCAGACGAACATAGGACGGCAGGGACACCACGGCGATAGCGATCACGGTGTTGATCAGGCCAGGGCCGAGGATGGCGACAATCGCCACGGCCAGCAGCAGGGACGGCAGGGCCAGCATGATGTCCATCAGACGCATGATGGTCGGGCCGAGGATGCGCGGGAAGAAGCCGGCCAGCAGGCCCATGATGATCCCGGGAATCAACGACATGACCACCGAGGACAGGCCGATCAGCAGCGACAGCCGCGAACCCTGGATCAGGCGTGACAGCAAGTCGCGACCCAGTTCATCGGTCCCCAGGAAAAAGCGCCATTGGCCGCCATCGAGCCAGACCGGAGGTGTCAGCAGGAAATCGCGGTACTGCTCGCTCGGGTTATGCGGTGCCACCCAAGGGGCGAACAGTGCACAAAACACGATCAGGCTGAAGAACATCAGGCCGGCGACCGCACCTTTGTTCTTGGCAAACGCGTGCCAGAACTCTTTGTACGGTGACGGATACAGCAGGCTTTGATCGACTGCTACTGAGGAGGTTGGAGTGCTCATTAGTGTTGATCTCAGCGCTGGTGACGAATGCGTGGGTTGGCAAAGCCGTAGAGGATATCCACGACGAAGTTAACCAGAATCACGATGCAGGCAATTAGCAGGATGCCGTTTTGCACCACGGGATAATCCCGGGCGCCAATGGCTTCGATCAGCCATTTGCCAATGCCTGGCCAGGAGAAGATGGTTTCGGTCAGGACCGCACCGGCCAGCAACGTGCCGACTTGCAAGCCGACCACTGTCAGAACCGGAATCAGCGCGTTGCGCAGGCCGTGGACGAATACCACGCGTGCCGGCGACAGGCCTTTGGCACGGGCGGTACGGATGTAGTCTTCACGCAGCACTTCGAGCATGGAGGAGCGGGTCATCCGCGCAATCACTGCCAGCGGGATGGTGCCCAGCACGATGGCCGGCAGGATCAAGTGATGCAGGTAGTCGAGCAGCGCGCCCGGTTCATCGCTGAGCCAGGTGTCGATCAGCATGAAGTGGGTCTTGCGCTCCACGTCGATCAGCAGGTCGTTCTGCCCGGAAACCGGCGTCCAGCCCAGGCTGACCGAGAAAAACATAATCAGAATCAGGCCCCACCAGAAGATCGGCATCGAGTATCCCGTGAGGGAGATGCCCATGACCCCATGGTCGAACAGGGACCCTCGCTTCAAGGCGGCGATGACGCCGGCGAGCAATCCGAGAACTCCAGCGAATAACAGGGCCGCCATCGACAGCTCGAAGGTGGCGGGGAACAGCACCTTGAATTCGCTCCATACGCTTTCACGGGTCCGCAGCGATTCTCCGAGATCGCCGTGGGCCAGTTTGCCGATGTAGTCCAGGTATTGGGCATACAGCGGTTTGTTAAGACCAAGGCGTTCCATTGCCTGAGCATGCATTTCGGGGTCGACTCGACGTTCGCCCATCATTACTTCCACGGGGTCGCCAGGAATCATGCGAATCAACGCGAAAGTCAGCAAGGTGATGCCGAAGAACGTGGGGATCAATAACCCCAATCGGCGGGCAATAAAACTAAACATCTTGTGGTGTACCTCATCAGCCGGTTAGGCGTGCCTGGTGTCCCTGGAGTCAGGGACACCGGGAGTTTTCTTATCTACTTCACCTGGGTGGTGGCGAAGTTATTTGTGGTGAGCGGGCTAATGTTATAGCCCTCTACGTTTTTGCGCATTGCGGTGAACATACGGGTGTGTGCCAAGCTGATCCATGGCTGGTCTTGATTGAAGATCTCCTGGGCTTGCTCATACAACGCTGCGCGTTCCGCCGGGTTAACTTTAGCCCGAGCTTGATCGATCAGCGCCTGGAACTTGTCATTGCACCAGCGCGCATAGTTTTCGCCGTTTTTGGCCGCCTCGCAACTGAGCATAGGCGTCAGGAAGTTATCCGGGTCGCCGTTATCGCCCGCCCATCCGGCGGCGACCATGTCGTGCTCGCCGTTTTTCGCGCGTTTGAGCATTTCGCCCCATTCCATGACGCGGATGTCGAGCTTGATGCCGACCTTGGCCAGGTCAGCCTGCATCATCTGCGCGGCGAGCATCGGGTTCGGGTTGGTCGCACCGCCACCGTTGCGGGTGAACAGGGTTAACACGGTGCCTTCCGGCACGCCGGCTTCCTTGAGCAGGGCGCGAGCCTTGTCCAGGTCGTGGGGCGGGTTGGTCAGTTTATGGTTGTAGCCCAGCAAGGTGTCAGGGTACGGGTTTACGGCGACGGTGGCGTTACCTTTGCCAAACAGCGCGTTGACCGCCGCTTCTTTGTCGAAGGCGATGTCGATGGCTTTGCGCACCCGCACATCGCTCATGTACTTGTGCGAGGTGTTCATGGCGATGTACGAAACGGTCATCGCGTTCAACTCATCAACCTTCAGGTTGGTGTCTTTCTTGATGCTCGGGATGTCATCCGGCTTAGGATAGAGCGCGACCTGGCACTCGTTGGCCTTCAGCTTTTGCAGGCGCACGTTGTTGTCGGTAGCGATGGCCAGGATCAGCGCGTCAGCCGGCGGCTTGCCACGGAAGTAATCCGGGTTGGCCTTGAAACGCACTTGTGCGTCCTTGCTGTAGCGCTGGAACACGAACGGGCCGGTGCCGATTGGCTGATTGTTCAGTTCGCCGGTCTTGTTGGCCTTGAGCAACTGGTCGGCGTACTCGGCGGAGTAGATCGAGGCGAACGCCATCGCAATGTCGGCCAGGAACGGCGCTTCGCGGCGGGTCAGCGTGAACTTGACGGTGTTGTCGTCAACTTTCTCGACGTTTTTCAGCAGTTCCTTGAAGCCCATGCTTTCAAAGTACGGGAAGCCCACGCTCGATTGTTTGTGCCACGGGTGATTCGGGTCCAGCTGACGCTGGAAGCTCCAGAGTACGTCGTCGGCATTCATGTCGCGGGTCGGCTTGAAGTATTCGGTGGTGTGGAACTTGACGCCTTTACGCAGGTGGAACGTGTAGCTCAGGCCGTCTTCGCTGATGTCCCAGGACTCGGCCAGCGCCGGAATCACTTCAGTGGTGCCGGGCTTGAAGTCCGCCAGGCGGTTGAAGATGGTTTCCGCCGCGGCATCGGCTGTGACTGCAGTCGTGTACAGGGCTGTGTCGAAGCCTTCCGGACTGTTTTCGGTACACACCACCAGCGGTTTGGCAGCGACGCCAACAGCGACACTCAGCAACGCAGCCGCGATGGCCGCACGTAGGGGAAGCATTTTCATCAAGAACCCTCTGCAATCAGTTGAGCGAAAAAGACGAACGGCCGACTCGTCATGAGTCAGCCGTCGGTTGGCGTTTTTACAAGATTTTAAACGGGATTGTGGTCACGAGACGGAACTCGTTGATGTTGCCATCAGCCTGGAATTCGCTGGCGCGGTGCGTGGTGTAGGTCGCGCGAACAGTGGTGGCCTTGAGCGGGCCAGTCTGCACGGCGTACGAAGTACCGATGCCGTACTCGTAATGGTGTTCGCCGTCCATTTTGTTCACGTCGTAGGCAGTGCCGGTGTAGTGAGTACCGTCGATGCCCCAGCCGCGAGCCTGGTAGATGTTGAACTTCAGGCCAGGCACGCCGTATTCGGCCATGTTCAGACCGTAGGCGATCTGGAAGGACTTCTCGTTCGGGCCGTTGAAGTCGGACAGCAGGGAGTTGGCCAGGTAGATGCCGTTGGTTTCGTGCAGGTAGTCGAAGTACTCGTTACCGTTCACTTCCTGATAGGAGAAGGTCAGGCTGTGAGCCTGGTGAGTCAGGCCGAACGACAGGGAGTAGGTGTCGTTGTCGATATCACCCATCAACTTTTTGCCTTCGTCGACGGTTTTGTAGTAGTTCAGGCCGGTCGTCAGGCTCAGGACCGAGCTGTCGCCCAGTTCGTGAGTGGCGCCGAAGTAGTACTGGTTCCAAAAGTCTTCCACGTTGGTGGCGTACAAGCTGGTTTTCAGGCTTTTCAGCGGCTGATAGTTCAGGCCTGCGGTATTTACGTGGTCGGTTTCGGCGCTGTTGTTGGTGTATTCGGAGCGGAACTTCGACAGGCTTTGCTCGGTACGCGGCGATACGCGGTCGAAGGTGCCGAGGTCGAACGACAGGTTGTCGAACTCTTCGCTGTGGATGGCCACACCTTCAAAGCTCGAAGGCAAAGGACGGTTGCCGATGACGTCGACGATAGGGCTGCTGAAGTTCATGCGGCCGGCGGTCAGGGTGGTGTTGGAAACACGTGCCTTGACGTTGGCCAGACCCAGTTTGCTCCACTGATCCACGGCATTACCGTCGGAGTGAGCCAGGGTGCGGTTGGAGCCGCCCTTGATGTCTTCACGGCTACGGTCCAGTGCAACGGCGTTGTAAGCAGCGACTTCGGTGCTGAAACCCACGGTGCCTTGGGTGAAGCCCGAGGTGTAGTTCAGGATGGTGCCCTGAACCCAGTTTATACGACGGGAGCCCGTCAGCTCTTGGCCGTGGCGTTCGTACGTGTACGTACCGCCGCGCTGTTTGTCTTCGTTGGCGTACCAGTTACGGGTAGTGCCCGACAGACTCTGGCCTTCGACGAAGCCTGTGGCTTCCGATTGGGAGTTGGTGCTTGCCAACTGGGTCGGAACGAAAGCCTGGCTCTGGGTTTCTGCGTAAGCCGTGGCGGTGATGCTGCTGATGGCCAAAGCCAATAACGCAGTGCTGCTCAGTTTCATGGGTGAAGCTCCTTTCTTTCTTTTTTTTATGCCGGTCTTTTTTTGTGATCCGGCTATTGGTTTAGAACTCATTCAGGCATCGCAAACGTTTGCTATAAGCCGAATGGGCGAATTACGGCAATACGCTTGCGTGAGGGCGGAATCCGCCCCCAGGGTTCTTGGCTAATCGGTTATTTTTCTATGCTGACGCCCGAGAACACGTTGCGACCGAAAGGGCTCACCTTGAACCCCTCGATTTTGGCGCTCAACGGCTGGTTAACCGTCGAGTGGGCGACGGGCGTAATCGGCACCTGCTGCTTGAGGTACTGTTGCGCCTGTTTGTAAAGCACGGTGCGCTGGTCTCGGTCGGTGACGACTTTGGCCTGCTTGATCAGCTTGTCGTAAGCCGGATCACACCACATGGAGTAGTTGTTGCCGCCAATGGCGTCACAGCTGTAAAGCGTGCCGAGCCAGTTGTCCGGGTCCCCATTATCACCGGTCCAGCCGATCAGGCTGATGTCGTGCTCGCCATTCTTGGTGCGCTTGATGTACTCGCCCCATTCGTAGCTGACGATCTTGACCTTGAGGCCGATCTTCGCCCAGTCAGCCTGGAGCATCTCGGCCATCAACTTGGCGTTGGGGTTGTACGGACGCTGGACCGGCATGGCCCAGAGGGTGATTTCGGTGCCTTCTTTCACGCCGGCAGCCTTGAGCAGTTCCTTGGCTTTTTCCGGGTTGTAGGCGGGGTCTTTAATGGTCTCGTCGTAGGACCATTGGGTCGGCGGCATTGCGTTGACCGCCAGTTGCCCCGCGCCTTGGTAAACGGCGTTGAGAATGCCTTGTTTGTTCACCGCCATGTCCAGCGCCTGGCGTACTTCGAGCTGGTCGAACGGTTTGTGGCGCACGTTGTAGGCGATGTAGCCGAGGTTGAAACCGGGCTTCTCGATGAGCTTGAGTGCCGGGTCGTTCTTCAGCGCGGTCACGTCGGCAGGGCGCGGATGCAGGGTGATCTGGCACTCGCCGGCCTTGAGCTTTTGCACCCGCACCGACGCATCGGTGTTGATGGCGAAAATCAGGTTCTCGAGCTTGACCCGGCTGGGGTCCCAGTACTGCTTGTTGCCGGTGTAACGGATGTTGGAATCTTTCTGATAACTCTTGAACACGAACGGGCCAGTGCCGATCGGCTTCTGGTTGATGTCGCTCGGTTTGCCCTCGGCCAGCAGTTTGTCGGCGTATTCGGCGGACAGAATCGCGGCGAAGCTCATGGCGATGTTCTGGATGAACGCGGCGTCTACGTTGTTGAGCGTGATCACCACGGTCAGCGGCCCGGTCTTTTCGACCTTGGCGATGTTCTTGTTCAGGCTCATCCCGTTGAAATACGGGAACTCGGTCGGATAAGCCTTACGGAAAGGTTGCTGTGGATCCAGCATGCGATTAAACGTGAACAGCACGTCATCGGCGTTGAAATCACGGGTCGGCGTGAAGTATTGGGTGGTGTGGAATTTCACCCCTTCGCGCAGGTGAAAGGTGTACTTGAGACCGTCCTCGGAAATATCCCAGCTTGTTGCGAGGCCTGGTACGACGTTGGTGGCGCCTTTTTCAAACTCTGCCAAACGGTTGTACAGCGGCTCGGCGGCGTCGTTATCGGTCGCGGTCGTGTACTGCGCGGTGTCGAAGCCAGCAGGGCTGCCTTCGGAGCAGAACACCAGGCTGTTATTGGCGGCCTGGCTGATGGAAGTGGCGGCCAGCAGGCCGGTGCCCAACAATGCGGATAAAACCAAGGTATGGCGCATGACGCTCCCTTTTCTCGTTCTCAAGTGTTTTTCAATGCGCCGCCATCTCGTCCGGGGACGAGGAGGGGGCATTGATCTCAAACCATTGCGTGCAGCAAAACCGAGGACCCACGCATGAACTGGTCAGATCCCGACGGTATGAGCCACGGGGCCGGCAGTAAATACGTAGAGTCCTAAAGACTCGTAGGAAATGGCAACGCGTCCTAACCCTCTGCTGTAAGACGCAGTGGATTTGGATGTAGGTGGATTCCTACTTTCTCGGTAGATAAAGCAACGGCGACGTCAAGGACGTCGCCGTTGCAGCACCTTACTTGCTGTCGCTGACGCTAACACCGTAGAAGGAGTTCAAGCCAAACGGGCTGATCTTGAAGTCCTGCACGTTGTTGCGCATAGGTTGGAACACCGTCGAGTGAGCGATAGGTGTCATTGGAACAGCATCTTTGAGGACGTGTTGCGCCTGCTTGTACAGTTCGGTGCGCTTGGCCTGGTCGGTCGTGCGCTTGGCTTCTTTAACGATGCCGTCGAACTTCTTGTCGCACCACTTGGAGAAGTTGTTGCCTTGCAGCGAATCACAGCCGAACAGCACGTTCAGCCAGTTGTCCGGGTCACCATTGTCGCCGCTCCAGCCAATCAGCATTGCCTGGTTCTCGCCGCCTTTGGAGCGCTTGATGTACTCGCCCCATTCGTAGCTGACAATCTTGACCTTGAGACCGATCTTGGCCCAGTCGGACTGCAACATTTCGGCCATCAACTTGGCGTTCGGGTTGTACGGACGCTGTACCGGCATCGCCCACAGAACGATTTCGGTGCCTTCCTTGACGCCGGCTTCCTTGAGCAGCTCCTTGGCTTTCTCAGGATCGTACTTGGCGTCCTTGATGGTGGTGTCATAAGACCATTGGGTTGGCGGCATGGCGTTGACGGCCAGTTGACCTGCACCCTGGTAAACCGAGTCGATGATTTGCTGTTTGTTGACGGCCATGTCCAGTGCCTGACGCACTTTCAGTTGGGCCAACGGGTTTGCC
Organism: Pseudomonas sp. LBUM1644; assembly: GCF_059716195.1. Taxonomy (NCBI): domain Bacteria; kingdom Pseudomonadati; phylum Pseudomonadota; class Gammaproteobacteria; order Pseudomonadales; family Pseudomonadaceae; genus Pseudomonas; species Pseudomonas sp. LBUM1644. The sequence continues at coordinate 881,876 of NZ_CP166812.1, forward strand.
TCGGTGCTGCCCTTGACCTTGTCCATCACGTTGTAGGCGATGTAACCCAGGTTGAAACCAGCCTGGTCAGGCACTTTCAGGGTCTTGTCTTCTTTCAGCGCCTTCAGGTCGGCCGGACGCGGGAACAGAGTGATCTGGCACTCGTTCTTCTTCAGCTTCTGGATGCGTACCGACGGGTCGGTGGTGATGGCGAAGATCAGGTTGTCGATCTTGACGTCGTCAGGCTTCCAGTAGTCCTTGTTCCCGGTGTAGCGGATGTTGGAGTCTTTCTGGTAGCTCTTGAACACGAACGGGCCAGTGCCGACCGGCTTCTGGTTGATGTCGGCGGCTTTGCCTTCCTTGAGCAGCTGGGCAGCGTACTCGGCAGACTGGACCGAAGCGAAACTCATGGCCATGTTCTGGATGAACGCGGCATCAACTTCTTTAAGCGTGAACTTGACGGTGTGCTCGTCGACTTTATCGATCTTGGTGATGTTGGTGTCCATCCCCATGTCGGTGAAGTACGGGAATTCGGTCGGGTACGCCTTACGGAACGGATCATCCTTGTTAATCATGCGATTAAAGGTGAACAGCACGTCGTCGGCGTTGAACTCACGCGTCGGCTTGAAGTACGAGGTCGTGTGGAACTTGACGCCGTCGCGCAGGTGGAAGGTGTACGTCAGGCCGTCCGGGGAAATGTCCCAGCTGGTCGCCAGGCCAGGAATCACGGCGGTGCCGCCGCGCTCGAACTGGGTCAGGCGGTTGAACATGGTTTCTGCAGAGGCGTCGAAGTCGGTTCCGGTGGTGTACTGACCTGGATCAAAACCGGCCGGGCTCCCTTCGGAGCAGAACACCAGGTTAGTCGCGGCTTGGGCGAAGGGTGCGCTAGCTAACAAGCCTGCGCTGACTAATAACGGAATGACCGCGTGTTTAAGCATGTTGGCCTCATGATTTGTTGTCATTTTTGGAATTATAGGACGACCTCGTGAGTCGACCTGCGGATACTTATGCAGGGGCCATACCCATTGCAAGATCCAGAGCGACCACAAGTCTTAAACAGTAGTACGAACGTACCTTAATGTCGCATATGTATAAATTGTCGCGCATTTGACCGTTTGCGCGCGCTTTTTTCGGTGCAGACGCCGCACTGGGAAGGGGCAACCGGGGCGTTTGGCGCACCCGGTTGGAGCGCGGTGTTACTTATTTATACTCACACCGTAGAAAGGGGTGAGGCCGAAGGGACTGATCTTGAAGTCGGTGACTTCCTTGCGCAAAGGCTGGAACACCGTCGAGTTCGCAATCGGGGTGATAGGCACCTGTTGTTTAAGGATTTTTTGCGCTTGCTGGTAAAGTTTGACCCGCTCCTCACGGTCGGTCGACACTTTGGCTTGCTGCACCAGTTTGTCGTAGGCCGGGTCGCACCACTTGGCGTAGTTGCTGCCTTTCACCGCGGCGCAGCTATAGAGCACGCCGAGCCAATTGTCCGGATCCCCGTTGTCCCCGGTCCAGCCGTAGATCATCGCGTCGTGTTCACCGTTCTTGGCGCGCTTGATGTACTCGCCCCATTCATAGCTGACGATGTTGGCCTTGATCCCGACTTTCTCCCAATCCTGCTGGATCATCTGCGCCGACATTCGTGCGTTGGGGTTCGACGCACGCTGCACGGTCATGGCCCACAAATTAATAGTGGTACCCGGTGCAACCCCTGCTTCTTTCAATAGCGCCTTGGCTTTGGTCGGGTCATGCGGCGCGTCCTTGATGTTCGGGTCAAACGACCATTGCGCGGGCGGCAGGGCGTTTTGCGCCAGTTGCCCGGCGCTCTGGTAGACGGCCTTGATGATCGCCGGTTTGTCGATGGCCATGTCCAGGGCCTGGCGGACCTTGAGCTGATCCAGCGGCGGGTGGGTCACGTTGTAGGCCAGGAAGCCGAGGTTGAAACCGGCTTGCTTGAGCACGCGCAGGTTCGGGTCTTTTTCCATGATTTCGATGTCTGCCGGGCGCGGGTAGCCGCTGACCTGGCATTCGCCGGCCTTGAGTCTCTGTAAGCGGACGGCGGCGTCCGGGGTGATCGAGAAGATCAGGGTGTCGAGTTTCACGTCCTCGGGTTTCCAGTAGGCCTTGTTACCGGCGTAGCGGATTTGCGAGTCCTTCTGATAGCGCTTGAACACGAACGGCCCGGTGCCCACGGGTTTCTGGTTGATGTCGGCGGCTTTGCCTTCTTTCAACAACTGCGCGCCGTATTCGGCGGACTGCACCGAGGCGAAGCTCATGGCGAGATTCTGCACGAAGGCGGCATCAATGTTGTTCAGGCTGAAGCGCACGGTATGGTCGTCGATTTTGTCGACGCTCTTGATCGTTTTGTTCAGGTCCATGTCGGTGAAGTACGGCGACTCGGCGGGGTAGGCCTTGCGGAAGGCATTTTCCGGGTCGAGCAGGCGATTGAAGGTGAACAGTACGTCGTCGGTGTCGAAATCGCGGGTCGGGGTGAAGTAATCGGTGGTGTGGAATTTCACGCCTTCGCGCAGGTGGAAGGTGTAGCTGAGACCGTCCTGGCTGACGTCCCAACTCGTTGCCAGGCCGGGCTCGACTTCGGTGCCGCCGCGTTTGAATTGGGTGAGGCGATTGAATACGGTTTCGGCCGAGGCGTCGAAGTCGGTGCCGCTGGTGTACTGGCTGGGGTCGAATCCGGCGGGGCTGGCTTCGGAGCAGTAGACCAAGGTTGTGGCCGCTTGGGCGATTGGGGCGCAGGTGGTAAGGGCGAGGGCGAGCAGAAGCGGTTTGACGGTGGTTCTTTCCATGGAGTCCCCGGGGGCTTGTGCGGCGGTATTTTCCTCAGAGTAGCGTTGTTGGCAGGATTCGCGGAAATACCTGTTTTAGAGGTGTACCCCTCTGTTCAGATATACGACTTGTCCCCTGTAGGAGCTGCCGAAGGGTGCGATCTTTCGATCTTGGCGGCCTTAAAGCCGACCATTCTCTTGTCAGGTGTACATATCCATTGCTGCGGTAACGGCTACTCAAGGTTCCGCCCTGACGGCGGGTCACTTGGAAGAGCCCCAAGTAACCAAGGGCTCTTACCCCTTTCGTTCGGTGCCTCGCTCCGGTCCTGCTCCGTGGGGGCGGTGCGTCAAGATCAAAAGCTACAGGCGAGCTAACGCTCGGCCTTGAGTGTTGAAGATCAAAAGCTGTATGCCGATCTGCTGTTTGTGGAGCTAGCCTGCTCGCGAAGGCGGCCTGACAGCCGACCAATCTTTGATGGGGTCGACGCAATCCCCTGTAGGAGCTGCCGAAGGCTGCGATCTTTTGACCTTGATCTTCAGCGATCTTACAGACGCCAAAAGATCGCAGCCTGCGGCAGCTCCTACAGTGTGGCGATTTCGTGGGGGCAATGAAAAACGGCGATCACGTTGGTGGTCGCCGTTTTTGTGTACGGGATTATCGAATCAAGGCATCAACACTTCAATCGCGCCATCTGCGGTCATGCTGACCTGGCTGGTGCCTGCTTCAACTTCCGGGGTCACTGGTGCTGCATCCATGCTGGCCGCTTTCATCATCATCGGCCCGCGCATGTACGGTTGTGGATAACCGTTGCTGTTGAGGTTCAGGTTGACGATTTTGTAACCCTTGCCGCCCAAAGCGTCGGCCGCCAGTTGTGCGCGGGCCTTGAAGGCGGTGACGGCGTCTTTGAGCAAGGCGTCTTCGCTGGCCTTGCGGGTTGGCGTGGCGATGGCGAAGTCCATGCCGCCCATTTTCAGGTCGGTGAGCAGTTCGCCGGTCAGTTTCGACAGCGCGGCGAAGTCGGAGCTTTCCAGGCGCAATTCGGCGCGTTCACGCCAGCCGGTGATTTTCTGGCCCTTGGTGTCGTAGATCGGGTAGCTGTTGCGGCTGCCCTGGCGCAGGGTGATGTCCTTGACTTGCTTGGCCTGGGCCAGCGCTTTGTTCATGGTGGTGCTGACATCGGCGGCGAGCTTGGCCGGGTCGGTGTTTTGTTCTTCGGTGTAGAGGGTCACGATCATCAGGTCGCGGGCGACTTCCTGACTGACTTCGGCACGCAGGGATATCTGGTTGTAGTGAAGCTCGTCGGCGGCCAGGGCCGGAAGGCTGGCGACGGTGCCAGCGCTGAGGGCGAGGAGGGCGGCGCTGCGGCGGAAAGTGTGCATGAAAACTCCTTGGACGATGCGCAGGGGTTAGGTCCGAGCCTGCGTGAAACCATCAGACTCTAGCTTTAATGATCCGGTTCGCACAGTTACAACTTCTATACAGATCGATCGTCCTATGTAGCAGCTGCCGAAGGCTGCGTTCGAGCGCGAAGCGGTCGCAATTGGGTTGACTTGTTTTACCTGAAACAATGTGGGCTCAGGTTTTACGACCGCTTCGCGCTCGAACGCAGCCTTCGCCAGCTGCTACAGGGGATGTGTGATGGTCAATAGGCTGTGGTCGTTTGCCGCACTTTCGCTTCTGACGCCGTGGCTTGGTTATACTCCGTGCGATCCGCCTGGAGCGCTCATCAGGAGAGCTCATGCTCGCCGCCGTTCAAATCACTTCCGCGACTCGCCAGAACCTCTGGCGGCTGACGTTCATCCGCACCTTGGTGCTGGCGGCCCAGGCCGGGTCCGTGGGCCTGGCCTACTGGCTCGATTTGCTGCCGCTGCCGTGGTTTCAACTGGCCGCGACCCTCGGTTGCTCGATGTTGCTGTGCGCGTTCACTGCGATACGCCTGCGCACAACATGGCCGGTCACCGAGCTTGAATACGCCGTGCAACTGGCCTGCGACCTGTTTATCCACAGTGCCTTGCTGTACTTCTCCGGTGGTTCGACCAACCCGTTCGTCTCTTATTACCTGGTGCCGCTGACCATCGCCGCCGTGACGCTGCCATGGCGTTATTCGGTGATTCTGTCTGGCATCGCGTTGACGATGTACACCTTGCTGCTGGCGCGCTTCTATCCGTTGCAAACCTTCCCGATCGCTCGGGAAAACCTGCAGGTCTACGGCATGTGGCTGAGTTTCGCCCTGGCCGCAGCGGTGATCACTTTTTTTGCTGCGCGCATGGCCGAAGAACTGCGGCGTCAGGAAGAGTTGCGCGCCATCCGTCGCGAAGAAGGCCTGCGCGATCAGCAGTTGCTGGCGGTTGCCACTCAGGCCGCGGGCGCTGCGCATGAACTGGGTACGCCGCTGGCGACCATGAGCGTGTTGCTCAAGGAAATGCGTCAGGACCATCCCGACCCGCTGTTGCAGGACGACCTGAGCGTGTTGCAGGATCAAGTCAAACTCTGCAAAGAGACCCTGCAACAGCTTGTTCGGGCGGCGGAGGCCAACCGTCGTCTGGCGGTGGAAATGCAGGACGTCACCGACTGGCTCGACGAAGCGCTGAACCGTTGGCACCTGATGCGCCCGGAGGCCAGCTATCGCTTCCAGCGATTGGGCCAGGGCACGGTGCCGCGCATGGCACCGCCGCCGGACTTGACCCAGGCGCTGCTGAATTTGCTCAACAACGCCGCCGACGCGTGCCCCGAAGGGCTGCAAGTGACGCTGGACTGGAATACCGAAGATCTGACCATCAGCATTCGCGACCACGGCGCCGGTGTGCCGCTGGCCATCGCCGAACAAATCGGCAAACCGTTTTTTACCACCAAGGGCAAAGGTTTCGGCCTGGGCCTGTTTTTGAGCAAGGCCAGCGTGACACGCGCCGGCGGCTCAGTGAAACTCTACAGTCATGAGGAAGGCGGTACGCTCACCGAGCTGCGCCTGCCCCGTGTCGCCCGAGGAGACGAACATGAGTGACGAGATCCAAGTCGAAGGCGAAGGCGAAGAACTTCCGCATTTGCTGCTGGTAGACGACGACGCAACCTTCACCCGCGTCATGGCGCGCGCCATGGCCCGCCGTGGTTTCCGTGTCAGCACCGCCGGCTCCGCCGAAGAAGGCCTGACCATCGCTCAATCCGACCTGCCGGATTACGCCGCGCTGGACCTGAAGATGGACGGCGACTCCGGCCTGGTGCTGTTGCCCAAGCTACTGGAGCTGGACCCGGAAATGCGCGTGGTGATCCTCACCGGCTATTCGAGCATTGCGACCGCCGTCGAGGCGATCAAGCGCGGCGCCTGCAATTACCTGTGCAAACCGGCGGACGCCGATGACGTGCTGGCCGCGTTGCTTTCCGAACACGCCGACCTCGACACGCTGGTGCCGGAAAACCCGATGTCGGTCGACCGCTTGCAATGGGAGCATATCCAGCGGGTGTTGACCGAACACGAAGGCAACATCTCTGCCACGGCCCGCGCCTTGGGCATGCACCGCCGCACGCTGCAGCGCAAACTGCAGAAGCGCCCGGTTCGTCGCTGAACCTGCGCTGAACGAATGCCGGCCGCTCCTCGCGACAAACCGAACCGATCATCTATGATCGGTTCGTGCGTTTTCTTTTCTTTATCGAGCCTTATCCATGAACCAGAACGCTGAATATTCCGCGGTCAACGATGCGGTGCGCGGGCAGTTTTTTCGCAAAGTCTGGGCGATGATCACGCCTTACTGGCGCAGTGAAGAGCGGGTCAAGGCCTGGACGCTGCTGATCGCGGTGATTGCGTTGTCGCTGATCAGCGTAGGGATCTCGGTGTGGTTCAACACCTGGTACAAGGATTTCTACAACGCCCTGCAAAAGAAGGACGAAGCGGCGTTCTGGCAACTGATTCTGTATTTCTGCGCGATTGCGGCGGTGGCGATTGTCGGCGCGGTGTACCGGCTCTACCTGACCCAGATGCTGACCATCCGCTGGCGGGCCTGGCTCACCGAAAAGCATTTCGCCCGCTGGCTCGGCGACAAGAATTACTACCAGCTGGAGCAGGGCGGTTACACCGATAACCCGGACCAGCGGATTTCCGAAGACCTCAACAACTTCACCTCCGACACCTTGAGTCTGGGCATCGGCTTGCTGCGCAATGTCGTCAGCCTTGTGTCGTTCTCGATCATTCTGTGGGGGGTGTCGGGCAGCGTCGAAGTGTTCGGTGTGACCATTCCCGGCTACATGTTCTGGTGCGTACTGGTTTATGCGGTGGTGGGGAGCTGGCTGACGCATATGATCGGTCGTCGCCTGATCGGCCTGAACAACCGGCAACAACGCTTCGAAGCCGACCTGCGTTTTTCCATGATGCGGGTTCGCGAAAATGCCGAAAGCATTGCGTTGTACAACGGCGAGAGCAATGAGAATCGCCGCTTGAGCAATCGTTTCTCAATGGTCTGGCATAACTTTTGGGACATCATGAAGGTGTCCAAGCGCCTGACCTTCTTTACCTCCGGTTACGAACAGGCTGCGGTCATCTTCCCCTTCATTGTGGCTGCGCCGCGATACCTGGCCGGCAAGATCGAACTGGGCGAGCTGATGCAAATCAGCTCGGCATTCGGCAATGTCCAGGACAGTTTCAGCTGGTTCATCACCGCGTACCAGAACCTCGCCTCATGGCGCGCCACCTGCGATCGTCTGCTCAGCTTCCGTCAGGCGATGACGGATAACGAAGAACGCCCGCCTGCCATCGACGTGCAGAATCAAGGCTCGGAACTGAAAATTCACAACCTGGGCCTCGACCTGGCCGATGGTCGCCATCTGCTGACCAACGCCGACATGACCGTGGAGGAAGGCGAGCGCGTCATGCTCAGCGGCCGTTCCGGCAGCGGCAAGTCGACCTTGCTGCGGGCGATGGGGCATTTGTGGCCGGCGGGGCACGGCAGCATTCGCCTGCCGGCGGCGCGTTACCTGTTCCTGCCGCAAAAGCCGTATCTGCCGATTGGCACCTTGCGGGAAGCACTGAGTTATCCACAGGCTGGCGGAACGTATCCGCATGAGCGTTACGTTCATGTGCTGGAAACCTGCCGATTGCCGCACCTTGTTGCCCGTCTCGATGAAGCCAATCACTGGCAGCGGATGTTGTCGCCGGGCGAGCAGCAACGTTTGGCTTTCGCTCGTGCGCTGCTGTACGCACCGCAATGGCTGTACATGGACGAAGCGACCTCGGCGATGGACGAAGAGGACGAAGCGTCGCTGTACCAGGCGTTGATCGATGAATTGCCGGGGCTGAGCATCGTCAGCGTCGGGCATCGCAGCAGCCTGAAGCGTTTCCATCCGCGGCATATTCGTATCGACAATGGCCACCTGGTGGACCAAGCCGTGACCGCCTGAACACCGCCGCCCTTGTAGGAGCTGCCGCAGGCTGCGATCTTTTGACGTTGATTTTTCAAGATCAAAAGATCGCAGCCTGCGGCAGCTCCTACAAGGGTTTGAGCGATCAGGCGATGACATCGGTGATCGTACAACCCGCATGAGATATGATGCGATTTCAGCCGAATTTTTCGAGAAAGACGTTCACCATGGAAAACCCGATCGACGCACCTCGCCTCCCTCGCAAGCGCCGCAGCCTCGCACAGGAACTGGTGACGGTGCTGTCCGAGCAGATCCGCGACGGCCACCTCAAGCGCGGCGACAAATTGCCCACCGAGTCGGCGATCATGGATGCCCATGGCGTCAGCCGCACCGTGGTGCGCGAAGCGATTTCCCGTTTGCAGGCGGCTGGGCAGGTGGAAACCCGCCACGGCATCGGCACTTTCGTGCTGGACACGCCGAGCCCGAGCGGTTTCCGAATCGACCCGGCGACCGTGGTGACCCTGCGTGATGTGTTGGCGATTCTGGAACTGCGGATCAGCCTTGAAGTGGAATCCGCCGGCCTTGCCGCACAACGCCGCAGCCCCGAGCAGTTGGCACTGATGCGTGCCGCATTGGACGCGTTGAACGAAAGCGCGGCCCACGCCAGCGATGCGGTAGCCTCCGACTTCCAGTTCCACCTGCAAATCGCGCTGTCGACCGGCAACCGCTACTTCACCGACATCATGACCCACCTGGGCACCAGTATCATTCCGCGCACGCGCCTCAACTCGGCGCGCCTGGCCCATGACGATCAGCAGCACTACATGGGTCGCCTGAGCCGTGAGCACGAAGAGATCTACGACGCGATTGCCCGCCAGGATTCCGATGCGGCGCGGGCGGCGATGCGCTTGCACCTGACCAACAGCCGTGAGCGTTTGCGTCATGCGCATGAAGAAGCTGAGGCGCAACGCGGCTAGGTGGATTGAACCGAGTCGTTTGTTGCCTGACAGATAGCCTTCGCGAGCAAGCCCGCTCCCACATTGGATCTGCGCAAAGTACACATTCTGTGTGCGGCGTAGAGCCAGTGTGGGAGCGGGCTTGCTCGCGAAGGGGCTGTTAGCCACTCGCAAAATCTTCAATTCTGTCTCGCTCTTCCGATAACAATCACCTTGGCCTCACTAGCTCTGCGACGGTACTGACCTGCCTGATCGCTTTCTTTTCTACCCCTATCCCCAAATGAAATTTACACCCCGGCGATGAAATGCAGTTGACGGTTATTATTTAAGTTGTACGATGACCTACAACTCGGCCACAGGCTGAATGCATTTCTCACACAAACGTTGCTACTCCAGGGTGTTCGAATAATGAATCCACAAGAACTGAAGTCCATCCTCTCTTCCGGCCTGCTGTCTTTCCCGGTTACCGATTTCAATGCCCAGGGCGATTTCCATCGCGCTGGCTACATCAAGCGTCTCGAATGGCTGGCCCCATACGGCGCCACGGCGTTGTTCGCCGCGGGCGGCACCGGTGAGTTCTTCTCTCTGGCGGCCAGCGAATATTCGGAAATCATCAAGACTGCCGTGGACACCTGCGAAACCAGCGTGCCGATCCTGGCCGGCGTTGGCGGTTCGACCCGTCAAGCGATCGAATACGCACAGGAAGCCGAGCGTCTGGGCGCCAAAGGCCTGTTGCTGCTGCCGCACTACCTGACCGAAGCCAGCCAGGACGGCGTTGCCGCCCACGTTGAAGCCGTGTGCAAATCGGTAAAAATCGGCGTGGTGGTCTACAACCGTAACGTTTGCCGCCTCACCGCTCCGTTGCTGGAACGTCTGGCCGAGCGCTGCCCGAACCTGATCGGCTACAAGGATGGCCTGGGTGATATCGAGTTGATGGTGTCGATCCGTCGCCGCCTCGGCGATCGCTTCAGCTACCTGGGTGGTTTGCCGACCGCCGAAGTCTACGCAGCAGCCTACAAGGCCCTGGGCGTACCGGTTTACTCGTCGGCGGTGTTCAACTTCATCCCGAAAACCGCGATGGATTTCTACCACGCCATCGCTCGCGAAGATCACGCTACCGTCGGCAAGATCATCGACGACTTCTTCCTGCCATACCTGGACATCCGTAACCGCAAATCCGGTTACGCGGTGAGCATCGTCAAGGCCGGGGCAAAAATTGCCGGCTACGACGCAGGTCCTGTGCGTGCACCGCTGACCGATCTGACTGGCGAAGAGTACGAAATGCTCGCCGCGCTGATCGACAAGCAAGGTGCTCAGTAACACACCCGATTAAACAAGGCCGCTGAGCAATCAGCGGCTTTTTGCGTGAGGAGACTTTCAGTGGCAGATGCAAAGCGTTTTGATAACTACATCAACGGCGAATGGGTTGCAGGCAGTGAATACTGCGCCAACATCAACCCGTCCGAGCTGACCGATACCATCGGTGAATACGCCAAAGCCGATCTGGCTCAGGTCCATGCCGCCATCGACGCCGCGCGCGCAGCGTTCCCGGCCTGGTCGACTTCGGGTATTCAGGCTCGTCACGATTCACTGGATAAAGTCGGTACTGAAATCCTCGCTCGCCGCGAAGAACTCGGCACCTTGCTGGCCCGCGAAGAAGGCAAGACCTTGCCTGAAGCCATCGGCGAAGTGACTCGCGCCGGTAACATCTTCAAGTTCTTCGCCGGTGAAACCCTGCGTCTGTCCGGCGACTACCTGCCGTCCGTGCGTCCGGGTGTAAACGTTGAAGTGACTCGCGAAGCATTGGGCGTCGTTGGCCTGATCACCCCGTGGAACTTCCCGATCGCCATTCCAGCGTGGAAAATCGCCCCGGCCCTGGCCTACGGCAACTGCGTCGTGCTGAAACCGGCCGATCTGGTTCCGGGTTGCGCCTGGGCCCTGGCCGAAATCATCTCCCGCGCAGGCTTCCCGGCCGGCGTGTTCAACCTGGTGATGGGCAGCGGTCGTGTGGTTGGCGATGCGCTGGTGCACAGCCCGAAAGTCGACGGCATCAGCTTCACCGGCTCGGTCGGCGTGGGTCGTCAGATCGCCGTCAGCTGTGTGTCGCGCCAGGCGAAAGTCCAGTTGGAAATGGGCGGCAAGAACCCGCAGATCATTCTCGATGACGCCGACCTGAAACAAGCGGTCGAGCTGTCGGTACAGAGCGCGTTCTACTCCACTGGCCAGCGTTGCACCGCTTCCAGCCGTTTCATCGTCACCGCCGGCATCCACGACCAGTTCGTCGCCGCCGTGGCTGAACGCATGAAGTCGATCAAGGTCGGCCACGCGCTGAAATCCGGCACCGACATCGGTCCGGTGGTTTCCCAGGCTCAGCTTGAACAAGACATGAAGTACATCGACATCGGCCAGTCCGAAGGTGCGCGTCTGGTCAGCGGCGGCGGTCTGGTGACGTGCGATACCGAAGGCTACTACCTCGCGCCAACCCTGTTTGCCGACAGTGAAGCCGCGATGCGCATCAGCCGCGAAGAGATCTTTGGCCCGGTGGCCAACGTCGTTCGCGTCGCCGACTACGAGGCCGCGCTGGCCATGGCCAACGACACCGAATTCGGTTTGTCGGCGGGCATTGCCACCACGTCGCTGAAGTACGCCAACCACTTCAAGCGTCACTCCCAGGCCGGGATGGTGATGGTGAACCTGCCGACGGCAGGCGTGGATTACCACGTTCCGTTCGGTGGGCGTAAAGGTTCGTCCTATGGCTCCCGCGAGCAAGGTCGCTATGCGCAAGAGTTCTACACCGTGGTGAAAACCAGCTACATCGGTTCGTAACCCGCTGCACCCGCGATATCCGGTTTTACCGGATATCGCAAAACCCTGTAGGAGCTGCCGCAGGCTGCGATCTTTTGATCTTGATTTTCGGCGCATTCAAAGGCGCCAAAGATCAAAAGATCGCAGCCTCGTTTCACTCGGCAGCTCCTACAGGGACGCCAAGGATTCACCCCGCATAAAAATAATCAGTGGGAGTACATCTACATGCAAGCGACCAAGCCGACTCACGTCCGCTATTTGATTCTGCTCATGCTGTTCCTGGTGACCACGATCAACTACGCCGACCGTGCCACCATCGCCATCGCGGGCTCCAGCCTGCAAAAAGACCTCGGCATCGACGCGGTCACTCTCGGCTATATCTTCTCTGCATTCGGTTGGGCCTACGTGGCCGGGCAAATTCCCGGTGGCTGGCTGCTGGACCGTTTTGGCTCGAAAAAAGTGTATGCGCTGAGCATTTTCACCTGGTCACTGTTCACCGTGCTCCAGGGCTATGTCGGTGAATTCGGCATGTCCACCGCCATCGTTGCGCTGTTCATGCTGCGCTTCCTGGTGGGCCTGGCCGAAGCGCCATCCTTCCCCGGCAATGCCCGCATCGTGGCGGCCTGGTTCCCCACGGCTGAACGCGGTACAGCGTCTGCGATCTTCAACTCGGCGCAATACTTCGCCACCGTGCTGTTCGCACCGCTGATGGGCTGGATCGTCTACACCTTCGGCTGGCAGCATGTGTTCGTCGTCATGGGCGCTATCGGCGTTGTGTTCTCGCTGATCTGGCTGAAAGTTATCCACAGCCCGCGCCAGCACCCGATGATCAACGAGGCCGAGTTCAAGCACATCGCTGACAACGGCGGTATGGTTGACATGGACCAGGACAAAGGCAAGGACCCGGCCAAACCTGCCGAAGGCCCGAAATGGGACTACGTGCGTCAACTGCTGACCAACCGCATGATGCTCGGCGTCTACCTGAGCCAGTATTGCATCAACGCCATCACCTACTTCTTCCTCACCTGGTTCCCGGTGTACCTGGTGCAGGAACGCGGCATGACCATCCTCAAGGCCGGTTTCATTGCCTCGTTGCCGGCCATCTGCGGCTTTATCGGTGGTGTACTCGGCGGCGTGATTTCCGACTATCTGCTGCGCAAGGGCCATTCCCTGACCTTCGCCCGCAAGGCGCCGATCATTGCCGGTTTGCTGGTTTCGAGCAGCATCGTGGCGTGTAACTACGTGGATATCGAATGGATGGTCGTTGGCTTCATGGCCCTGGCGTTCTTCGGTAAAGGCGTGGGCGCACTGGGCTGGGCGGTTGTCTCGGACACTTCGCCGAAGCAGATTGCCGGTTTGAGTGGCGGCCTGTTCAACATGTTCGGCAACATTGCGTCGATCACCACCCCGATCGTCATCGGTTACATCATCAGCTCCACCGGCTCGTTCAAATGGGCACTGGTGTTTGTCGGTTGCAACGCACTGGTCGCAGTGTTCAGCTACTTGGTAATCGTCGGTCCGATCAAACGTGTGGTCCTTAAAGAGCCGCCCGTCAGCGGTCCTGAAACAAACAACAAATTGTCACAAGCGCATTCCTGAGGAGCGGCGTCATGCAGTTGATTGAACATTCCGACTCGCCGCGCTACATCCGCCTGCACGAGCGGGACAACGTAGTGATCGTGGTCAATGACCAGGGCGTGCCTGCCGGCACCGAGTTTCCCGATGGGCTGGTCACCGTGGACTTCGTGCCACAGAGCCACAAGGTCACCCTGGAAGACATTCCCGAGGGTGGCCAGGTGATTCGTTACGGCCAGACCATTGGCTATGCCTTGCAGCCGATTCCGCGCGGCAGCTGGGTCAAGGAAGATCAACTGCGCATGCCCACCGCGCCACCGCTGGACAGTTTGCCGCTGTCCACCGAAGTGCCGGCGGCGCAGGCACCGCTGGAAGGTTTTACGTTCGAGGGGTATCGCAACGCCGACGGCACCGTCGGTACGCGCAACATTCTCGGGATTACCACGACGGTTCAGTGCGTCACCGGCGTGCTCGATCACGCGGTCAAGCGCATCAAGGACGAGTTGCTACCCAAGTATCCGCACGTCGATGACGTGGTCGCGCTGACCCACAGTTATGGGTGTGGCGTGGCGATTACTGCCGCCGACGCGTACATCCCGATCCGTACCGTGCGCAACCTGGCGCGCAACCCGAACCTGGGTGGCGAAGCGCTGGTGATCAGCCTGGGTTGCGAGAAATTGCAGGCCGGGCAGGTGATGCATGAGAACGACAGCTCCGTCGATCTGAGCGACCCATGGTTGTACCGCTTGCAGGACTCGAGTCACGGTTTCACCGAGATGATCGAGCAGATCATGGCGCTGGCCGAGACCCGTTTGAAGAAGCTCGATCAGCGTCGCCGGGAAACCGTGCCGGCGTCCGAGCTGATCCTCGGCATGCAGTGTGGCGGCAGCGATGCGTTCTCCGGTATCACCGCCAACCCGGCCCTGGGTTTTGCTTCTGACCTGTTGCTGCGGGCGGGTGCGACGGTGATGTTTTCCGAAGTCACCGAAGTGCGCGATGCGATTTACCTGCTGACTTCCCGTGCCGAGACTGAGGAAGTGGCTCAGGAACTGGTGCGCGAAATGGACTGGTACGACCGTTACCTGGCCAAGGGCGAAGCGGATCGCAGCGCCAACACCACGCCGGGCAACAAGAAGGGCGGGCTGTCGAACATTGTCGAGAAGTCCCTGGGATCGATCGTCAAATCCGGCAGCAGCGCGATCAACGGGGTGCTTGGCCCTGGTGAACGCTTCAAGCGCAAAGGCCTGATTTTCTGCGCGACCCCAGCCAGTGACTTTGTCTGCGGGACGTTGCAGTTGGCGGCGGGGATGAACCTGCACGTGTTCACCACCGGGCGCGGCACGCCTTACGGCTTGGCGATGGCGCCGGTGGTGAAGGTGTCGACCCGGACTGAACTGGCGCAACGCTGGCCGGATCTGATCGACATCGATGCCGGGCGGATCGCGACCGGGCGGGCGTCGATCGAGGATCTGGGTTGGGAGTTGTTCCACTACTACCTGGACGTGGCCAGCGGCAAGAAGCAGACGTGGGCCGAGCAGCACAAGCTGCATAACGACATTACCCTGTTCAACCCGGCGCCGATCACGTAAGACCGCGTTATCGTTCTTCGCGGGCAAGCCTCGCTCCTACAGGAAAGAGTCGTACGTATTGTCCGCGAACGACATAAAACTGTAGGAGCGAGGCTTGCCCGCGAAGGCGTTCTCCCAGACGCCGATGTCCCCAGTGGCTTATCATTAGCCCCCTAAAGACGCCCACCCAAGGTTACCCCCGGCATGCTGGCTATCTTCCTCGAAACCCTGAACATCACCGCGCCGGTGTTTGCCATGCTGTTTCTGGGTGTGCTGCTCAAGCGCATCGACTGGATCAACGACAATTTCATCCACACCGCGTCGGCCCTGGTGTTCAATGTCACCATGCCGGCGTTGTTGTTTCTGGGCATCCTGCATGCCGATCTGCACGCCGCGCTGCAACCGGCGCTGCTGATCTACTTCTCGATTGCGACGCTGGTGTGCTTCGCCATCGCCTGGGGCTGGGCGATCTGGAAATGTCCGCGCGAAGACCGCGGGATTTACACCCAGGGCGCCTTTCGCGGCAACAACGGGGTGATCGGCCTGGCGCTGGCCGCGAGCATGTACGGCGATTACGGGATTTCCCTCGGGGCGATTCTCGCGGCGCTGGTGATCCTGTTTTACAACACGCTCTCGACCATTGTGCTGGCGGTGTACAGCCCGGTGATCAAGTCCGACCCGTGGAGCATTTTCAAAAGCGTGATGATCAACCCGCTGATCATCAGCGTGTTTGCGGCGGCGCCGTTTGCCTATTATCAAATCGGCTTGCCAGGTTGGCTGGAAAAATCCGGCCAATATCTGGCGCAAACCACCTTGCCCTTGGCGTTGATCTGCATCGGCGGCACGTTGTCGCTGGCGGCGATGCGCAAAAGCGGGAGCATGGCGCTGAGCTCGAGCCTGGTGAAGATGATCGGCCTGCCGGTGCTGGCGACGCTGGGCGCGTGGCTGTGGGGCTTTCGCGGGGCGGAGCTGGGGATTCTGTTTCTGTACTTCGGCAGCCCGACCGCCGCCGCCAGTTTCGTCATGGCCCGTCAGGCTAATGGCAATCATGAACTGGCAGCGGCGATTATCGTGATTACCACGTTGATGGCGGCGGTCACCACCAACGTCGGGATCTTCGTATTGCAATTGGGTGGATGGATGTAGGAGCTGCCGAAGGCTGCGATCTTTTGATCTTGTTTTTCGGGGCGTTCGTAGGTGTTGAAGATCAAAAGATCGCAGCCTTCGGCAGCTCCTACAGAGGCTGCGATCTTTTCAACGGGACAAAATCATTCCGGCTTCTGGTAGGTATCAATTACTTCCTGCGCCGCTCGAAACGCATCGATTGCCGCCGGCGCGCCGGCATACACCGCGCAATGCAGCAGCGTTTCGCGAATCTCTTCCACGGTGCAGCCGTTGTTCAGCGCACCGCGCACGTGACCTTTCAATTCTTGCGGGCATTTCAGTGCGGTCAGCGCGGCGAGGGTGATCAGGCTGCGGGTTTTCAGCGGCAGGCCCTCGCGATTCCACACGCTGCCCCAGGCATGTTCATTGACGAAGTCCTGCAGCGGCTGGGTGAACTCGGTGGCATTGCCCAGTGCGCGGTCGACGAAGGCGTCGCCCATCACTTGGCGGCGGACTTCAACGCCGGGCTTCTTATTGTCGGTCATGGCAATTCCTTCTTGTGGTGTTGGCGACGCCAGGCGCGCAGCGACGTGAACAGCAAAAACGCCACCAGCGCCGGCAAGACGAAAAACAGCATCAGGTGTTCAAGCTTGCCGGCCAACGGCATCCCCGTAGTGAACGACACCACGTGCAGACCGTACGCCAGGTACAAACCCAAAAACAGCAGGCCTTCAGCGCGGGTCACCCGGTACCCGGAATAGAACACCGGCAGGCACAGCGTCGCGACGCCGAGCATCACCGGCAAATCGAAATCCAGCGCGTTGGGTGAAACCGACAGCGGCGACGGTGCAATCAACGCGGTCACACCGAGCACGCCCAAAAGGTTGAACAGGTTGCTGCCAATCACGTTGCCGACGGCGATTTCGCGCTGACCGCGCAACGCCGCAATCAACGAGGTAGCCAGTTCCGGAAGCGAGGTGCCGACCGCAACGATGGTCAGGCCGATGATCCGCTCCGACAGCCCCAGGTCGGTGGCGACCGACACAGCCGCGCCCAACAGCAAGTGCCCGGCGTACACCAGCATCGCGAGGCCGGCGACGATCATCAGCAGGCTGCTGAACCACGGCACCTCGGGGCCTTCGTGCAGACTCGATTGCGGGCGAGTCGAGTGCTGTGACTGGCGCAGCAGCAAGCCCAGATACAACACCAGCGCGGCCAGCAGAATCATGCCGTCCGCGCGCGTCAATTCTTCATTCCACGCAAGCAGGAACACCAGCAGGCTGGCGCTGATCATCAGCGGAATATCCAGGCGCACCAATTGCCGCGAGACCCGCAGCGGGATGATCAGCGCCGAAAGTCCCAGGGTGACGAGGATGTTGAAGATGCTGCTGCCGATCACGCTGCCGACGGCGATGTCGGCGTTTTCCGCCAGGGTCGCTTGCAGGCTCACCGCCATCTGCGGCGCGCTGCTGCCGAGGGCGACGATGGTCAGGCCGATGATCAGCGGCCTGACGTGTAACCGCGCGGCGAGGCGCACGGCGGCCCGGACCATCAGCTCGGCGCCGGCGATCAGCAAAAGCAGGCCGCAGAGCAATTCGATCACGCTGAGCAGAGGGATGTCGGCAAGTCCGAAAATGGTCGGGGCTCCGGCGGTCAGTTGTCGAGGGCTTGTACGCGAACCCGTGCGGTGCCGCTGCTGAGCATGCCCAACTGCTCGGCCGCTTCATGTGACAGGTCGATCAGGCGTCCACGGGTATGCGGCCCGCGATCGTTGATGCGCACTACACAGGATTTGTCGTTTTTCAGGTTGGTTACCTTCACCCGTGTACCGAAGGGTAGCTGGCGATGGGCAGCGGTCAGGGAATTCTTGTCGAAACGCTCACCGCTGGCGGTGCGTTTGCCTTGGTGTTTGGCGCCGTAATAGGACGCCACGCCCGTCTGGTCATAACCGTGCGGATCGACGATGTCGTTACTGGCACAACCGGCCAGCAGGGAGAGCAGGGCACAGGCACTGAGCAGACGCTTCATTCAGGGGTTTCCACATACAAATGTGGGGGCGAACTTTTGTGGTGAGGGGACTTGTCCCCGTTGGACTGCGCAGCAGTCCCAAAATCTGAATTCTCGGTGTGTCAGTTACAACTCGAATTCAGAGACTGGGGCCGCTTCGCGACCCAACGGGGACAAGTCCCCTCGCCACAAAAGCTCGCTCCTACAGGGGGGAGCCAGGCTTTGAAGCTGGCTCCATGCTCATCAGCCTTCGAGCTTGCTTTTCAGCAGTTCGTTGACCTGTTGCGGGTTGGCCTTGCCTTTGGAGGCTTTCATGGCCTGGCCGACGAAGAAGCCGAACATTTTGCCGCGTTTGGCTTCGTCTGCCGCGCGGTATTGTTCGACTTGCTCGGCGTTGGCCGCGAGCATCTCGTCCAGCACCGCCGAGATCGCGCCAGTGTCGGTCACTTGCTTCAGGCCGCGCTTGTCGATGATTTCGTCCGCGCTGCCTTCGCCGTTGGCCATGGCTTCAAACACCACTTTGGCGATTTTGCCGGAGATGGTGTTGTCCTTGATGCGCAGCAGCATGCCGCCCAGTTGCTCGGCCGAGACTGGCGACTGGTCGATGTCCAGGCCCTGTTTGTTCAACAGGCTGCCCAGTTCAACCATCACCCAGTTGGCCGCCAGCTTGGCGTCGCCGCTGATGCTCACGACTTGCTCGAAGTAATCGGCTTGCTCGCGGCTGGTGGCCAGGACGCTGGCGTCATAGACCGACAAGCCGAACTGCGCCTGGAAGCGCTCGCGCTTCTGGGGTGGCAATTCCGGCAGGGTGGCGCGCACGTCGTCGAGGAACGAGTTCTCGATGACCACGGGCAGCAGGTCCGGATCGGGGAAGTAACGGTAGTCGTTGGCTTCCTCTTTGCTGCGCATCGGACGGGTTTCGTCCTTGTTCGGATCGTACAGACGAGTCTGCTGGATCACCTTGCCGCCGTCTTCGATCAGCTCGATCTGGCGCTGCACTTCGGTGTTGATCGCCTTCTCGATGAAACGGAACGAGTTGACGTTCTTGATCTCGCAGCGCGTACCGAATTCAACCTGGCCTTTCGGGCGGATCGACACGTTGCAGTCGCAGCGCAGCGAACCTTCGGCCATGTTGCCGTCGCAGATGCCCAGGTAACGCACCAGCGCGTGGACAGTCTTGACGTAGGCCACGGCTTCCTTGGCGCTGCGCATGTCCGGCTCGGAAACGATTTCCAGCAGCGGCGTGCCGGCACGGTTCAGATCGATGCCAGTGGCGCCGTTGAATTCCTCGTGCAGGCTTTTACCGGCGTCTTCTTCCAGGTGCGCACGGGTCACGCCGACACGTTTGATCGTGCCGTCTTCCAGGGCGATGTCCAGGTGGCCCTTGCCGACGATCGGCAATTCCATCTGGCTGATCTGGTAGCCCTTCGGCAGGTCCGGGTAGAAGTAGTTTTTACGGGCGAACACGTTGTGCTGGCCGATCTCGGCATCGATAGCCAGACCGAACATCACCGCCATGCGCACCGCTTCCTGGTTCAGCACCGGCAAGACGCCGGGCATGCCCAGGTCTACCAGGCTGGCCTGGGTGTTCGGTTCGGAACCGAAGGTGGTGGAGCTACCGGAAAAAATTTTCGACCGGGTGGTGAGCTGGGTGTGAATCTCCAGCCCGATCACGACTTCCCATTGCATGTGTTTCTCCTCAGAAGCCGGTTGGGGTGCGGGTGTGCCAGTCAGTGTTCAACTGATACTGATGGGCAACGTTGAGCAAGCGGCCTTCCTGGAAATACGGGGCAAGCAATTGAACGCCGACCGGCAGACCATCGACGAAACCGGCAGGCATGGACAAGCCCGGCAGGCCCGCGAGGTTGGCGGTGATGGTGTAGACGTCTTCCAGGTACGCAGCGACCGGGTCGCTGTTCTTGGCGCCGAGCTTCCAGGCCGGGTTCGGCGTGGTTGGGCCGAGGATGATGTCGACCTCATTGAAGGCGGCCATGAAGTCGTTTTTCACCAGACGGCGGATCTTCTGCGCCTTCAGGTAGTAGGCGTCGTAGTAGCCGGCAGACAGCGCGTAGGCGCCGACCATGATCCGGCGCTGCACTTCCGGGCCGAAACCTTCACCCCGGGAACGCTTGTACAGATCTTCCAGATTCTTTGGATCTGCGCAGCGGTGGCCGAAACGCACTCCGTCGAAACGCGACAGGTTGGACGAGGCCTCTGCCGGGGCGATCACGTAGTACGCAGGTATCGCGTGCTGCATGTTCGGCAGGCTGATTTCCTTGATCACGGCGCCGAGCTTTTCCAGCTCCTTGACACTGTTGTGGATCAGTTCGGCGATGCGCGGGTCGAGACCGGCGCTGAAATATTCCTTCGGCACGCCAATGCGCAGGCCTTTCAGCGAATCGTTGAGGCTGGCGCTGTAATCAGGCACTGGCTCGTCGATGCTGGTGGAGTCCTTGGTGTCGAAACCGGCCATGCCTTGCAGCAAGATCGCGCAGTCTTCGGCGGTGCGGGCGAGCGGGCCGCCCTGATCAAGGCTCGAAGCGTAAGCGATCATGCCCCAGCGCGAAACACGACCGTACGTCGGTTTCAGGCCGGTCAGGTTGGTGAACGCAGCCGGCTGTCGAATCGAGCCCCCGGTGTCGGTCGCGGTGGCGGCCGGCAGCAGACGAGCGGCAACGGCTGCGGCCGAACCACCGGACGAACCGCCCGGCACGTGTTCCAGGTTCCACGGGTTTTTCACGGCGCCGTAGTAGCTGGACTCATTGGCCGAACCCATGGCGAATTCGTCCATGTTGGTCTTGCCGAGCGTTACCGCACCAGCGGCGGCCAGCTTGGCAACCACGGTGGCGTCGTACGGGGCTTTAAAGTTGTCGAGCATCTTCGAGCCGCAGCTGGTGCGGATACCTTGGGTGCAGAACAGGTCTTTATGGGCGATCGGTGCGCCGAGCAGGGCGCCGCTCTCACCATTGGCCCGGCGTGCGTCAGCGGCTTTAGCCTGCTGGAGCGCCAGGTCTTCGGTGAGGCTGATGAAACTGTTGAGCTGTGGATCGAGCTGGGCGATGCGCGCCAGCAGGACTTTGGTCAGCTCTTCGGAAGAAAACTTTTTATCGGCGAGTCCGCGGGCGATCTCGGCCAGAGTCAATTGATGCATTGCAGGCTCTTTCCCTTTAGTCGATGACTTTCGGAACCAGGTACAGGCCGTTTTCGACCGCTGGTGCGATGGACTGATAGGCCTCGCGATGATTGGTCTCGGTCACGACGTCTGCACGCAGGCGCTGGCTGGCTTCCAGTGGATGGGCCAGCGGCTCGATACCGTCGGTATTGACTGCCTGCATTTCGTCGACCAGCCCGAGAATGCTGTTCAGGGCCGAGGTGATGTGTGGAAGATCGCTATCATTGAGGCCAAGGCAGGCCAGATGAGCGATTTTTTCCACGTCGGAGCGTTCAAGCGCCATTGCGATTCTCCAGTGGAAAACAGAACGGACGGCGTCCGTGTGTTAGATTGTCGGAACACTACCGCATTTCTACGGTCATAAGGCCGCGATTGTGGGGGTTGGTGCACAGAAAAGCGGCCAATTTAACATATTGGCGCCTTGCCCAAAATCCCTGTCGTTGTTAGAGTTTGCCGCACTTTTTTACCCACGCGTTGCCTAGGGTCCCTTTCCCATGTTCAAGAAACTGCGTGGCATGTTTTCCAGCGATCTTTCCATTGACCTGGGCACTGCCAACACCCTTATTTACGTGCGCGAGCGCGGTATCGTCCTGAATGAGCCCTCTGTTGTGGCTATTCGGACACACGGTAACCAGAAAAGTGTCGTTGCTGTCGGCACGGAGGCGAAGCGCATGCTTGGCCGAACGCCGGGCAACATCGCTGCCATTCGTCCGATGAAGGACGGCGTGATCGCCGACTTCAGCGTCTGCGAAAAGATGCTGCAGTACTTTATCAACAAGGTTCACGAAAACAGCTTCCTGCAGCCTAGCCCTCGGGTGTTGATCTGCGTTCCATGCAAATCCACCCAGGTTGAGCGTCGTGCCATCCGTGAATCGGCCCTCGGTGCCGGTGCCCGTGAAGTGTTCCTGATCGAAGAGCCAATGGCCGCTGCGATCGGTGCCGGCCTGCCGGTTGAAGAAGCGCGCGGCTCGATGGTGGTCGATATCGGTGGTGGTACCACCGAAATCGCACTGATCTCCCTGAACGGTGTGGTTTACGCCGAATCCGTACGGGTTGGCGGCGACCGCTTCGACGAAGCGATCATCACTTACGTGCGTCGCAACTACGGCAGCCTGATCGGCGAATCCACCGCCGAGCGCATCAAGCAGGAAATCGGTACTGCCTACCCGGGCGGCGAAGTTCGCGAAGTCGACGTTCGTGGCCGCAACCTGGCCGAAGGCGTTCCACGCGCATTCACCCTGAACTCCAATGAAGTGCTGGAAGCTCTGCAAGAGTCCCTGGCCACCATCGTTCAGGCAGTGAAAAGTGCACTGGAGCAATCGCCTCCGGAACTGGCTTCCGATATCGCCGAACGTGGCCTGGTACTGACCGGTGGTGGCGCCTTGTTGCGCGACCTCGACAAGTTGCTGGCCCAGGAAACCGGTCTGCCGGTGATCGTTGCCGAAGACCCGCTGACCTGCGTTGCTCGCGGCGGTGGCCGTGCATTGGAAATGATGGACAAACACACCATGGACCTGCTGTCGAGCGAGTGATCTCGCCGGTTGCATCTATGCTGTTGAGCGCGCAGGCAGCACTTTGCAGTGCTGCCTGTTGGCGTTTATCTTCTGTCAGTCTGCATCCAGGCCGGTCTGCCGTATGAATAAACAAAAAAATTGCCTGGGAGGAGCGGCTTATTAAACCGCTTTTCACCAAAGGCCCCTCACTCGGCGTGCGCGTATTAGTGTTGGTCGTGCTTTCGGTCGCGCTGATGGTGGTCGATGCCCGCTTCACACTGCTTAAGCCGGTGCGTAGCCAAATGTCGCTGGTACTGATGCAGTCTTACTGGATCACCGACCTTCCGCAGCGGCTATGGCAAGGTGTGGCCAGCCAATTTGGCAGCCGGACCGAGCTCGTCGCCGAAAACGAAAAACTCAAAACTGAAAACCTGCTGTTGCAGGGTCGCATGCAAAAGCTTGCCGCCCTCACCGAGCAGAACGTTCGGCTGCGCGAGTTGCTCAACTCGTCCGCGCTGGTCAATGAGAAAGTCGAAGTCGCCGAGTTGATCGGCATGGACCCGAACCCCTTCACCCATCGCATCATCATCAATAAAGGTGAGCGCGACGGTGTGATCCTCGGCCAACCGGTGCTCGATGCTCGCGGCCTGATGGGCCAAGTGGTCGAATTGATGCCGTACACCTCCCGTGTGCTGCTGCTGACCGACACCACCCACAGCATTCCGGTGCAGGTGAACCGTAACGGTTTGCGGGCGATTGCCAGCGGCACCGGCAATCCGGAACGCCTTGAACTGCGTCATGTCGCCGACACCGCCGACATCAAGGAAGGCGATCTGCTGGTCAGCTCCGGCCTGGGTCAGCGTTTCCCAGCGGGTTATCCGGTGGCGACGGTCAAGGAAGTGATCCACGATTCCGGCCAGCCGTTTGCCATTGTTCGTGCCGTGCCAACGGCCGCGCTGAACCGCAGCCGTTACCTGCTGCTGGTGTTCAGCGATGGCCGTACCGCTGAAGAGCGCGCCAACGAAGCCGCCCAGGCGCAGGAAGCCCTGGACCAGCACGGCGGCGGGCCGATCATTCCGGCGACCGTGCCGAAACCGGCCCTCGTCCCGGCTGCCACTCTGGCTCCAGCTCCGGCTTCGGCTGCCCCGGCGGCGGCACCTGTTGCGCCCGCGGCCGCCACCCCGGTCAAGCCTGCGGCCACACATCCTGGCGCTGCGAAACCTGCGGCCACCAAGCCAGCGGCACCGGCCAAGCCGCCGGCAGCTCAACCTGCTGCCGCCAAGCCTGCTGCCAAACCGCCTGTCTCCGCGCCGGCTACCACTGGGGGACGAGAATAATGCCTGGGGCTACTTCATCCCGGAACGGCTGGATGGTCTGGCTGACGTTCGCCATCGGCCTGCTGCTCAGCGTTTCGCCGCTACCGCAATTCATGGAAATTCTCCGTCCGCTGTGGCTGGCCTTGCTGCTGGCATTCTGGGCACTGACCATGCCGCAGAAAGTCGGTATGGTGACCGCATGGTGCCTGGGCCTGGCTGAAGACGTGCTCTACGGCACGCTACTGGGCCAGAATGCGTTGATCCTGACACTCATCACGTTCCTGGTGCTGTCGTTGCAACAGCGCCTGCGCATGTTCCCGATGTGGCAACAGAGCCTGGTGATCCTGGTGATTTTCGGCCTCGCACAGCTCGTTCAACTCTGGTTGAGCGCCCTGACGGGCAATCGTCAGCCGACGCTGGCGCTGGTATTGCCAGCACTGGTCAGCGCGTTGCTCTGGCCTTGGATCAGCTACGGTTTGCGTGGTTTGCGTCGACGCTACAAAATCAATTAACTCGGTCAGGCATTTGCCCGCACCGGTGCCCTGAGACAGGGCACTAGACAAGGAGATGTCTTGATGAAAAGGTTATTTCTCGCCTCAGGCTCACCGCGTCGACGTGAGCTGCTCACGCAGATTGGCGTGCCATTTTCCGCCATCAGTGCGGAGATCGATGAAACCCCTTTAAGCAATGAATCCCCGTCGGCCTATGTCGAGCGTCTTGCGCGCGGCAAGGCTGAAGCCGGACGCGGTGCGGTCGTGTCCGACGAAACGTTTTGCGTACTGGGTGCTGATACCGCCGTGGTGCTGAACGGGAAAATTCTCGGCAAGCCGGTGGACGAAGTCGATGCGTGCGCCATGCTTATGATGTTGGCCGGTCAGGAGCATGAAGTGCTGACGGCCATCGCGGTGCTTGACGGTGAGCGATGCGAGTCGCGGGTGGTACGCAGCCTGGTACGTTTTCGCCCCATCGCTCGTGATGAGGCGGCGGCCTACTGGGCCAGCGGCGAACCGCAGGACAAGGCGGGTGGCTATGGCATTCAAGGACTGGGCGCGGTGTTTGTCGCCGGGCTCAATGGCAGTTATTCGGCGGTCGTCGGACTGCCTCTTTGCGAAACCGCTGAGCTGCTCGGCCATTTCGGCATACCCTGTTGGCAAACCCTTAACACGCGCTAAGCGTCGTACTGACCAGATGCGGCCATTTCCGTGAATATGCCTGAACGAGACCCTGCCATGAGTGAAGAGATCCTGATCAACATCACGCCGATGGAATCGCGCGTGGCGGTGGTCGAAAACGGTGTGCTGCAAGAGGTCCATGTCGAGCGCACGCAAAAGCGCGGGATCGTCGGCAACATCTATAAAGGCAAGGTCGTGCGGGTTTTGCCGGGCATGCAGGCGGCATTCGTCGACATCGGCCTGGACCGTGCCGCCTTCATTCATGCCTCGGAAATTTCCCTGCGCGAGGGCCCGGCGGTCGAGAGCATCAGCGCGCTGGTTCATGAAGGCCAAAGCCTGGTGGTGCAAGTCACCAAGGACCCTATCGGCTCCAAAGGCGCACGCCTGACGACGCAGCTGTCGATCCCGTCGCGTTACCTGGTGTACATGCCGCGTACCGCCCATGTCGGCATTTCGCTGAAGATCGAAGACGAGGCCGAGCGTGAGCGCCTCAAGCAAGTGGTCACGGACTGTGTGGCCAAAGAAGGCATCAAGGAAGCCGGCGGTTTTATCCTGCGTACCGCCGCCGAAGGTGCCGGGGCGGATGAAATCCTCATGGACATCCGCTACCTGCGTCGTCTGTGGGACCAGATCAATGCCCAGATCCTGACGATCAGCGCGCCGAGCGTCATCTACGAAGACCTCGGCCTGGCGCTGCGTACCTTGCGGGATCTGGTGAGCCCGAAGATCGAGAAAATCCGCATCGACTCCCGGGAAACCTTTCAGAAAACCACGCAGTTTGTCGCCGAACTGATGCCGGAAATTGCCGATCGGCTTGAGCATTATCCGGGTGAACGGCCGATTTTCGACCTGTACGGTGTCGAAGACGAAATCCAGAAAGCCCTCGAACGCAAAGTGCCGCTGAAGTCTGGCGGGTATCTGGTGGTCGATCCGGCGGAAGCGATGAGCACCATCGACGTCAACACCGGCGCGTTCGTCGGTCATCGCAATCTCGAAGAGACCATCTTCAAGACCAACCTCGAAGCCGCGACCGCCATCGCTCGCCAACTGCGCCTGCGCAACCTCGGCGGGATCATCATCATCGACTTCATCGACATGGAAGACGAAGAGCACCAGCGCCAGGTGCTGCGCACGCTCGAGAAACAACTCGAACGCGATCACGCCAAGACCAACATCATTGGCATTACCGAGCTGGGCCTGGTGCAAATGACCCGCAAGCGCACCCGCGAAAGCCTGGAACAAGTGTTGTGCGAACCCTGCAGCAGCTGTCAGGGGCGCGGCAAACTCAAAACACCGGAAACGGTTTGCTACGAGATTTTCCGCGAAATCCTCCGCGAGGCTCGCGCCTATCAAGCGGAAGGCTATCGTGTATTGGCGAACCAGAAAGTTGTCGACCGTTTGCTCGATGAAGAGTCGGGCAACGTCGCTGAGCTCGAGGGTTTTATCGGCCGCACCATTCGATTTCAGGTGGAAACCATGTATTCCCAGGAACAATACGACGTGGTGCTGCTCTGAATCGCTGTGTTTCAACCCGACTAGAACGGCTGGCTTCAGCTTTTTGCAACATTTTTGCCATGGGAGCCACCTGACATGGATCGTCTGACACGCATTTTGGCCGCACTGACCCGCTGGGGTCTGGGCCTGTGCGCGTTGGCATTGGTGTTGATGGCGTTGTACGTCAGCCTCGGTCGAGAGCTGGCGCCGCTGGTGGCCGAGTACCGTGGCGAAGTCGAAACCAGGGCCAGCGCAGCCTTGGGCATGCCGCTACAGATTGGCGAACTGGAAGGTAACTGGAGTGGCTTCGCACCGATTCTGCTGGCTCACGACGTGACCGTCGGCCACGGCGTCAATGCCTTGCGCCTTGATCAGGTGCGCGCGGTGCCGGATCTCTGGGCCAGCCTCCTGGCGCGCGAAGTGCGCATTGCGCACCTGGAACTGAACGGCCTGAAAGTCAGCCTTAAGGAAGGCGAAGACGGTCAGTGGGCGCTGGAAGGTTTGCCGGTGCAGCAGGATCAGCCGCTGGACCCGGAGCAGTTGCTCAATCGCATGCAGATGGTCCAGCAGCTGTCGGTACTCGACAGCCAGGTCACCTTGCAGCCTTTGGACCAGCCGCCATTAACCCTGACCTACGTCGGTCTCAACCTGAAAACCGGTGCCAGCCGTCAGCGCCTCGATGCGCGGTTGACCCTGCCCGACGGCCAGCCGGTCGCCATGAGCGTGCGTACCCGCCTTCGCGCCAGTGAGTGGAAGGACGGTGAGGCGGATGCGTACCTGAGCCTGCCGCAGAGCGACTGGTCCAAGTGGCTGCCCGAACGCCTGACCCGACAATGGAATTTCACCGAGATCAAAGCCGGTGGCGAACTGTGGGTGAACTGGAACAAAGGTGCGCTGCAAAGCGCCGCGATCCGCTTGAATGCGCCGCAACTCAAGGGCGCCTATGCCGAGCGCAAGCCGATCCAGCTCAACAATCTGGCGCTTAATGGTTATTTTCAGCGCAGCTCCGAAGGCGTTCTCGTGACGTTGGACTCGCTGGCCATGAACATCGGTGACACCCGTTGGGAATCGCATCTGCAACTCAAGCAAAGTGTGGCCACCGACAAGGCCGAAGAGCTCTGGCACCTGCAAGCCGACCGCCTCGATCTGACGCCGATTACCCCGGTATTGAACGCCTTGGGGCCACTGCCCGAAGGGTTTGCCACGGTCGTCGAGCGGCTGAAAGTGACCGGTGGGCTGCGCAATGTATTGATCGACTTGCGTCCCAATGCGACCGATGACACTAAATTCAGCTTCGCGGCGAACCTCGACCGTGTCGGCTTCGACGCCTATCACGGCGCGCCGGCGGCACGAAATGTCAGTGGCAGCATCAGCGGTAACCTGGGCGGCGGCGAGCTGCGCATGGACAGCAAGGATTTTGTCCTGCACCTGGACCCGATTTTCGCCAAGCCATGGCAATACATTCAGGCCAACGCACGGCTGACCTGGAAGCTCGACAAGGAAGGTTTCACCCTGATCGCGCCGTACCTGAAGGTGCTGGGCGAGGAGGGCAAGATTGCCGGCGACTTCTTGATCCGCCTGCACTTCGACCACACGCAGGAAGACTACATGGACCTTCGGGTCGGCATGGTCGATGGCGACGGCCGATACACCGCCAAGTACCTGCCGGCCGTTCTCAGCCCGGCGCTCGACGAATGGTTGCGCACCGCCATTCTCAAAGGTGCGGTGGATGAGGGCTTTTTCCAGTATCAGGGTTCGCTGAACCATGGCGCGGCCGACACTGACCGCAGCATCAGCCTGTTCTTCAAGGTGCACGATGCCGAACTGGCGTTCCAGCCGGGTTGGCCGCATGTCAGCAAGGTCACGGGCGACGTGTTTGTGGAAGACAGCGGTGTGCGGATCCTGGCCAGCAAGGGCCAGTTGCTCGATACACAGGTTCGCGACATCTACGTCAATATTCCCCACGTGCCGGCTGGGCAAAGCAGCCATCTGTTCCTGGACGGCGCGTTCGCGGGTGGCTTGGGCGATGGTTTGAAGATTCTTCAGGAAGCGCCGATAGGCACCGCCGACACATTCGCCCGGTGGGAAGGCGAGGGCGAACTGCAGGGCAAATTGAAACTGGATATTCCGCTGGTCAAGGGTGAGCAGCCGAAGATCCTCGTCGACTTCAAAACCGCCAAGGCCCGTTTGAAACTGGCCGAGCCGCCGCTGGAACTGACTCAGCTCAAGGGCGATTTCCGTTTCGATAGCGCCAAGGGTTTGAGCGGGCAAGACATCACCGCACGTGCATTCGATAAACCTGTAAAAGCGCAGATTTTCGCCGATGGCAGCGCGGGCAATCTCAAGACTCGCGTCACTGCATCCGGTCAGGTCGAGGTCAAGAAGCTCACTGACTGGCTGAGCGTTACGCAGCCGCTGCCCGTTTCCGGCGTGATCCCGTATCAGCTGCAGCTGAACCTGGATGGCGCGGACAGCCAGTTGATGGTCAATTCCAACCTCAAAGGCGTTGCAGTCGATTTGCCGGCGCCGTTCGGCATGACCGCCGATGCAGGTCGCGACACGACGTTTCGCATGACCCTGCAAGGGCCGGAGCGGCGCTACTGGGTCAACTACGGGAATCTGGCGAACTTCACGTTCGCCGCACCGCCCGGCAATTTCACCGACGGTCGCGGCGAACTGTTCCTCGGCGGTGGCGAAGCCGTATTGCCAGGCACCAAAGGGCTGCGAGTACGCGGCGTGCTGTCGGAACTGGATGTCGGTCCCTGGCAAGACCTGGTGAACAAATACGCAGGCCAGGACCCGGGCGGCAGCGCCAAGCAGTTGCTCAGTGGCGCGGACCTCAAGATCGGCAAGCTCACCGCTATGGGCACTACGCTCGATCAGGCATCGGTGCAGTTGGCCCGCAAGCCAACCGCGTGGAATGTGCAGCTCGACAGTCAGCAGGCCAAGGGCAGTGCAGGTCTGCCCGACGCCAAGGGCGTGCCGATTACGATCAATATGCAATACATCCGTTTGCCCGCGCCGGACCCGACGGTCCTGGCCGATGAAAACTCGCCGGATCCGCTGGCCAGCGTGGACCCGACGAAAATCCCGGCGGTGGATATCACCATCAACCAGTTGTTCCAGGGGCAGGATCTCGTCGGCGCGTGGTCGCTGAAAATCCGTCCTACCGCCAAGGGTATTGCCCTCAATACGCTGGACATGGGGCTCAAAGGCATTCTGTTGCAGGGCAGCGGCGGCTGGGAAGGTTCGCCTGGCAGTTCCAGCAGTTGGTATAAAGGCCGGATCAGCGGCAAGAACCTCGCGGATGTGCTCAAGGGCTGGGGTTTTGCGCCGAGCGTGACCAGCGAAGATTTTCATATGGATGTGGACGGTCGTTGGCCCGGCTCGCCGGCCTGGTTGGCCACCAAGCGTTTCTCCGGGACGCTCGATGCTTCACTGAATAAAGGCCAGTTTGTCGAAGTCGAAGGCAGCGCCCAGGCGCTGCGGGTGTTTGGCCTGCTCAACTTCAACTCCATCGGTCGTCGTCTGCGCCTGGACTTCTCCGACCTGTTCGGCAAAGGCCTGAGTTACGACCGGGTCAAAGGCCTGCTGGTTGCGACCAACGGCGTGTATGTGACCCGTGAGCCGATCCTGATGACCGGCCCGTCGAGCAATATTGAGCTAAACGGTACGCTGGATCTGGTGGACGACAAGGTCGACGCCAAGTTGCTGGTGACGTTGCCGGTGACCAATAACCTGCCGATTGCCGCGCTGATCGTCGGTGCGCCGGCCATTGGCGGTGCACTGTTCCTGATCGACAAGCTGATTGGTGACCGCGTGGCACGATTCGCCAGCGTGAAATACACCGTAAAAGGCCCGTGGAAAGAGCCGAAAATCACCTTCGACAAGCCTTTTTGACGCCACCCTCCAAACCTATGGAGTAGCATGGCCGTACAAAGTCCCCTGTAGGAGCTGCCGCAGGCTGCGATCTTTTGATGTTGGTTTTGATGTCGTAAAACAAAGATCAAAAGATCGCAGCCTGCGGCAGCTCCTACAGGTACGTGTTCATAGCAGCTCAGGAAAAGGCCATGTCTTTTGCGGTGATTCAAATGGTCAGCCAGAGCGATGTGCTGGCCAATCTGGCCCAGGCCCGGCGTCTGCTCGAGCAAGCGGCCGCCGCTGGTGCGAAGCTTGCCGTGCTGCCGGAAAACTTCGCCGCCATGGGCCGTCGCGACATCGCTGACATCGGCCGCGCGGAGGCGTTGGGCGAAGGTCCGATCCTGCCATGGTTGAAACAGACCGCCCGCGACCTCAAGTTATGGATAGTGGCCGGCACGTTGCCGTTGCCGCCGGTGGGCCAACCGACGGCCAAAGTGCATGCCTGCTCGTTGCTGGTCAACGATCAGGGCGAAACAGTGGCGCGCTACGACAAGCTGCATTTGTTCGACGTTGACGTGGCGGACAATCGCGGACGTTATCGCGAGTCGGATGACTATGCTTATGGAAGTGGCGTTGTGGTGGCCGATACGCCTGTCGGTCGAGTTGGCCTGACGGTGTGTTATGACCTTCGTTTCCCGGAGCTGTATAGCGAATTACGCGCCGCGGGGGCCGAATTGATTACCGCGCCGTCGGCTTTCACGGCGGTGACCGGCGCGGCGCATTGGGATGTGCTGATCCGCGCGCGGGCCATCGAGACTCAATGTTATGTGCTTGCGGCCGCCCAGGGTGGCACGCATCCGGGGCCGCGAGAAACCTATGGCCACGCTGCAATTGTCGACCCATGGGGCCGGGTGTTGGCGCAACAGGATCAAGGCGAAGCCGTGCTGCTGGCCGAACGCGATAGCAGCGAACAGGCGTCCATCAGGGCGCGGATGCCGGTGTCGAGTCACCGGCGCTTTTTCTCGCAGGGCGCCCAGCGACCTGCCTCAGAACGATGAATTTAAGGCGTAAAGCATATGAGCGAGTTGTTGTCCTCAGTCAGTGAACACCTCCTGGCGCCCGGCGGCGTAACGATCGAAAGCCTGCAAGGTGTGCTCGGCGATCTGGCCGGCCCGGGCATCGATGCCGCCGACTTGTATTTCCAGGGGCAGATTTCCGAGTCCTGGGCGTTGGAAGATGGCATCGTCAAGGAAGGCAGCTTTAACCTCGACCAGGGCGTTGGCGTGCGGGCGCAATCGGGTGAGAAAACCGGCTTCGCCTACAGCAATGCGATCACCCTCGAAGCCTTGGGTGCGGCGGCTCGCGCAGCGCGTTCCATCTCCCGCGCCGGGCAGAACGGTACCGTGCAGGCGTTCACCACCCAGGACGTCGCCCAGTTGTACGGGCCGGATAACCCGCTGGAGGTCATGACCCGTGCCGAGAAAGTCGAGCTGCTGAAACGCATCGACGTCGCGACTCGCGCCCTCGATCCGCGCATCCAGCAAGTGACCGTGAGCATGGCCGGCGTCTGGGAACGAATCCTCGTTGCGTCTACCGACGGCAGCCTGGCAGCGGATGTGCGGCCGCTGGTGCGCTTCAACGTCAGTGTGATCGTTGAACAGAACGGTCGCCGCGAACGCGGTGGTCATGGTGGTGGCGGTCGTACCGATTACCGGTATTTCCTCAGCGACGACCGCGCCATGGGCTATGCCCGTGAAGCGCTGCGTCAGGCGCTGGTCAACCTTGAAGCCATTCCTGCGCCGGCCGGTACGTTGCCGGTGGTGTTGGGTTCGGGCTGGTCCGGTGTGCTGTTGCACGAAGCGGTTGGCCATGGTCTGGAAGGCGATTTCAACCGCAAAGGCAGTTCAGCTTACAGCGGGCGCATGGGTGAAATGGTTGCGTCCAAGCTCTGCACCATCGTCGATGATGGCACCTTGGCCGGTCGTCGCGGATCGTTGAGTGTCGACGACGAAGGCACGCCGACCGAGTGCACCACGCTGATCGAAAACGGCGTACTCAAAGGCTACATGCAGGACAAGCTCAACGCGCGCCTGATGGGCGTGGCCCGTACCGGTAACGGTCGCCGCGAATCCTACGCGCACCTGCCGATGCCGCGCATGACCAACACTTACATGCTCGCCGGCGAAAGCGATCCGGCAGAAATCATCGCCTCGGTGAAACGCGGCATCTACTGTGCCAACCTCGGCGGCGGTCAGGTGGACATCACCAGCGGCAAGTTCGTGTTCTCCACCAGCGAGGCCTACCTGATCGAAGACGGCAAGATTACCGCCCCGGTCAAAGGCGCGACGTTGATCGGCAACGGCCCGGAAGCGATGAGCAAGGTGTCGATGGTCGGTAACGATCTGGCGCTGGACAGCGGCGTGGGCACGTGCGGCAAGGATGGGCAGTCGGTGCCGGTGGGCGTCGGCCAGCCAACGCTGAAAATTGATGCGATCACTGTGGGTGGCACAGGATCGTGAAGCTATCCCCTGTAGGAGCTGCCGCAGGCTGCGATCTGTTGACTTTGATCTTAAAAAAAGATCAAAAGATCGCAGCCTGCGGCAGCTCCTACAGGGGTTGGGCGTTACTCAGCGCAGACCGCGTTGAGTCTCGTCCAGCTCACGGATGTACTTGAAGATTTTACGGCTCGATGCCGGCGGCTTGTTGGTCGCCAGTTCGTGTTGGGCCTGACGGATCAGGGAGCGCAATTGCTGACGATCGGCCTCCGGGTAGTCGACAACGAACTTCTCCAGGACGGCATCGTCGCCTGCGATCAAGCGATCGCGCCAGCGTTCCAGGCCGTGGAAACGTTCGTTGTACTGCCGAGTGGAGGCATCGAGTTGATCGAGCAACGTCAGGATGGCGTCAGTGTCCTGATCGCGCATCAGTTTGCCGATGAACATGAGGTGCCGTTTACGCGCGATATTCGCGGTGTGCTTGGGCGCATCGGCCAGGGCCCGGCGCATGGCGTCGGTCAACGGCAGTTTTGCCAGCAAGTCAGGCTTGAGCGTTGTAAGGCGCTCGCCGAGGTCAACCAGAGCATGCAGCTCGCGTTTAACCTGGGATTTGCTTTTTTCTCCCGTATCGAGGGAGTCGTCGTAAGAATCAACCATGGTGGCCGTCCGCAAAGAAACGCCGCCATGATAACCAGTCGGGGGCCGCTTGTCCGGCCCGGTCGCTCGATGACCTTTACCGAAAGCAGAATTTGAGTGGAGAACAGCATGAGTGCAGTTGAAAGCGTCGGCCCACAAGCGTTGCCGGCACTGCAAGAACAAGTCGAGCAGATCATCGCTGAAGCCAAGCGCCAAGGGGCCAGTGCCTGTGAAGTGGCGGTGTCCCTGGAGCAGGGCCTGTCGACCTCGGTGCGTCAGCGTGAAGTTGAAACCGTCGAATTCAACCGCGATCAGGGCTTCGGCATCACCTTGTACGTCGGTCAGCGCAAAGGTTCGGCCAGCACCTCGGCCAGTGGCCCGGAAGCGATTCGCGAGACCGTCGCCGCCGCGCTGGCCATCGCCAAGCATACGTCTGAAGACGAAGCCTCAGGCCTGGCGGATGCCGCGCTGATGGCCAGGGACCTGAAGGATTTCGACCTGTTCCACCAATGGGACATCACCCCGGAACAAGCCATCGAGATGGCGCTGACCTGTGAAGCGGCGGCGTTTGCTACCGACAATCGGATCAAAAACGCCGACGGCACGACCCTCAGTACACACCAGGGTTGCCGCGTCTACGGCAACAGCCACGGCTTTATTGGCGGTTACGCGTCGACTCGTCACAGCCTCAGCTGCGTGATGATTGCCGAAGCAGACGGCCAGATGCAGCGTGATTACTGGTATGACGTGAACCGTCAGGGCACCTTGTTGGCCGACCCGGTGAGCATCGGCCAGCGTGCCGCGCAACGGGCGGCGAGCCGTCTGGGCGCGCGTCCGGTGCCGACCTGTGAAGTGCCTGTGCTGTTTTCGGCGGAATTGGCCGGTGGTTTGTTCGGTAGTTTCCTCTCGGCGATTTCCGGTGGCAGTCTGTATCG
Organism: Pseudomonas sp. LBUM1644; assembly: GCF_059716195.1. Taxonomy (NCBI): domain Bacteria; kingdom Pseudomonadati; phylum Pseudomonadota; class Gammaproteobacteria; order Pseudomonadales; family Pseudomonadaceae; genus Pseudomonas; species Pseudomonas sp. LBUM1644. The sequence continues at coordinate 916,568 of NZ_CP166812.1, forward strand.
CAAATCGTCGTTCCTTGAAGGCACGCTGGGTCAGAAGCTGTTCCCGGAATGGCTGACCATTGATGAGCGTCCGCACCTGATGCGTGCCATGGGCAGTTCGGCGTTCGATGGCGATGGCCTGGCCACCTACGCCAAGCCATTCGTCGAAAAAGGCGAATTGGTGTCCTACATCCTCGGCACGTACTCCGGCCGCAAGCTGGGCATGCCGAGCACTGCCAACGCCGGCGGTGTGCACAACCTGTTCGTCACCCATGGCGATGAAGACCAGGCTGCCTTGCTACGACGCATGGGGCGCGGGTTGCTGGTGACCGAATTGATGGGCCAAGGCTTGAACATGGTCACCGGGGATTACTCCCGTGGCGCGGCGGGTTACTGGGTCGAGAACGGCGAAATCCAGTTCGCGGTGCAGGAAGTGACCATCGCCGGCAACATGCGCGACATGTTCAAGCAGATCGTTGCCGTTGGTAATGACCTGGAGCTGCGCAGCAACATTCGCACGGGTTCGGTGCTGATCGAGCGGATGACCGTGGCGGGTAGCTAAACCTCACCGTTACACAAAAAGGCGCGCCACCCACTGGGTGGCGCGCCTTTTTTTTAAATCAAAAGATCGCAGCCTGCGGCAGCTCCTACACACATTCCACTGTAGGAGCTGCCGAAGGCTGCGATCTTTTGATCTTGTGTTGTTTCTCATTATCATTTAATAATAAATCTCATTACCGAATGAGCCCGGATCATGAGTTCTGCCTTGCACGAGCAGCCTTACCTCGAAAGCTGGCGCTGGATGAGTCGCCAGATTCGTTGCGCGATGGACCCCGACGAGCCTCGCCTGATCGAACATTACCTGGCTGAAGGCCGGTATCTGGCGTGTTGCACGGCCACCTCGCCCTGGACCATCGCCGAAAATTCCTTTCGTTTACTGCTCGATACCGCCGCCGACGTCGGGCTGCCGTGGCACTGGCGGACCTTCTGTCTCGACCAGTCCTGGCGGCTGTTACGCGATCTGGAACGCCTCTCTCTGTGTAAGTGCCGCCTCAAGCGCTGGCAAAGCTATACGTGGCAATTGTCAACCTGCGAGTTGCGGCCCTCGATTTCTCTCATAGAACTGGTGCAAGGATTTTCCGATGACCAAGACACGTATTGAGCGCGACAGCATGGGCGAGCTGCAAGTCCCCGTGGACGCGCTCTATGGCGCACAGACCCAGCGCGCGGTGGACAATTTCCCGATACTCGAAGCGTTGCAGCCGGGTTCTTCGATCATGCCGGGCAAGGTCACCCGGTGATCCCGGAAGCCACCTCCATGGTCGCCGCCCAAGTGATCGGTAATGACTCAGTGGAAGCGCTGTCGCGTAATCCAATCCTGGTGACCGCACTCAACCCGATCATTGGTTACCAAAAAGCCGCGGAGATTGCCAAGAAGGCCTATCAACAGGGCCGGCCGGTGATTGATGTGGCCCTGGAGCACACCGACCTGACACGTAGCCAACTGGAGGAGTTGCTCAATCCAGAAAAGCTGACAGCAGGCGGCGTGTAACCACCACCACCGCTTTGGAGGCTCACCATGGAGCATTGGAAACGCACGATCGAAAGGGCAAACCGTTGTTTCATGCTGGGCGAACTGATCGACGCCCGCGAGGCTTACTTGCAGGCGTTGGCCCTGGCCCAGGTGCTGTTCGAGCGCTGGGCGGATGCCGACGAAGCGGTGGCGGCCTGCGTGATTTCCCACCACAACCTGGCGGACCTGCATTTGCGTCTGAACCAGCCGGAAGAGAGCGCGGAATACTTGTGCGCGATCCATCAACGGTTGCTGCAGACCCTGCAAGACCCACGACTGGCGCCGGCACTGCGCGAAGCAGCGCTGCGCCAGAGCAGCAAAACCTACGTCGAGTTACTGAATTTCATCAGCGAACACGGCGAATACCCGCGTACTCATCGGTTGCTGCACATCGATGCTGCCTCGCCGTCGCAAAAGACTGCGCCCCACCATCATGGAGTCCATTGAAATGGCTTTTACCTTGCCTGCCTTGCCGTACGCCTACGACGCCCTGGAACCGCACATCGATGCACAGACCATGGAAATTCACTACACCAAGCATCACCAGACCTACATCAATAACCTCAACGCGGCCGTCGAAGGGACCGAGTTCGCCGAGTGGCCGGTGGAAAAACTGGTGGCTGGCGTGCAACAACTGCCAGAGCAGCTACGCGCTGCGGTGATCAATCAGGGCGGCGGTCATGCCAACCATTCGCTGTTCTGGGAGGTGATGGCGCCCCACGGCGGAGGCAAGCCTGAAGGTGAACTGGCCAAGGCAATCGATGAGCAACTGGGAGGGCTCGACAGCTTCAAGCAGGCTTTCACTAAGGCCGCGTTGACCCGCTTCGGCAGCGGCTGGGCCTGGTTGAGCGTGACGCCGCAAAAGACATTGGTCGTTGAAAGCAGTGGCAATCAGGACAGCCCGTTGATGAACGGCAATACGCCCATCCTCGGCCTGGATGTCTGGGAGCACGCGTATTACCTGCAGTATCAGAATCGTCGCCCTGAATACATCAACGCTTTCTACAACGTCATCCATTGGCCCGAAGTCGCTGCGCGCTATCAGGCTGCACGGGTTTAAGTCGTTTATAAAAATAATCCAAGGCTGAATATGGGCACTGAAACACTGGCGATTGGAAGCGGGCGAATGTTTCGTTACGCGTTTGGTTCGCTGTTATTGCTGGCAGGGATGAGCTTACTGGTCGCACACGGACTCGCCTGGCTGGACCTTGAGCCGAAACTGCTGCGCGCACTGCAGGGCGGGGCGATCTGCGCCTTGGGCACTGCCTTGGGCGCGGTGCCGGTGTTGGTGATCCGCCGGATGCCCCAGACGGTCAGCGACACGCTGCTCGGCTTCGGGGCCGGAGTGATGCTCGCGGCGACGGCGTTTTCGCTGGTCGTTCCGGGAATTTCCGCTGCTGAAAGCTTGGGGCTGACGCCGTGGGCGGCCAGCGGTCTGATCAGCTTCGGCATCATGCTGGGTGCGTTCGGGTTGTTTCTTGTGGACCGAAAGGTGTCTGGCGCTTCGCCGGAAATGCTCGTTGGCACGCCGGAGCGGCCGGTAATTCCACCGCGGATCTGGTTGTTTGTATTCGCCATCATCGCCCACAACATCCCTGAAGGTATGGCGGTGGGTGTCTCGGCCGGGGGAGGCATGCCCGACGCCGATAGCCTGGCGATGGGCATCGCGTTGCAGGACGTGCCTGAAGGTCTGGTGATTGCGCTGGTATTGGCCGGGGCAGGGATGTCGCGGGTCAAAGCGTTCCTGATCGGCGCCGCGTCAGGTTTGGTCGAGCCGGTTTTTGCGCTGCTGTGTGCGTGGCTGGTGAGCCTGGCTGAGTTGTTGTTGCCATTGGGCTTGGCACTGGCGGCCGGGGCAATGCTGTTGGTGGTGACCCACGAGGTCATTCCCGAGTCGCGCCGCAAGGGTCACGACAAACTGGCCAGCCTTGGGTTGCTGATCGGGTTTTGCCTGATGATGGTGATGGATACTGCGCTTGCTTAACACGAACTATGTAGCAGCTGGCGAAGCCTGCGTTCGGCTGCGCAGCAGTCGTAAATCCGGTATACCCGGTTTGCCGAAAGACCGCGCTGACTGATTTTACGACTGCTGCGCAGCCGAACGCAGGCTTCGCCAGCTGCTACAGGGCTGCGGTGTTATTCGCCTTCGTCGAAGAAGTTGTTGATCAGCGCCACCAGCGCATCCAGCGCTTCCTGTTCCTGCTCGCCTTCCGTGCTTAGATGAATCCTGGTGCCCTTGCCGGCGGCCAACATCATCATCGCCATGATGCTTTTACCGTCTACCGTGGATTCTGGCGTGCGTCCTACCCTGATCGTGCAGTCCTTGAACTGGCCGGCGACTCCGACAAATTTTGCGGAAGCACGGGCATGCAGACCCAGCTTGTTGATGATTTCAATTTCCAGAGCAGGCATCGCGATGTAAATCCTTTAGCTGAGGTCGCGGTGGCGGACCTGGACGTTCTTCAGGGTTTTTTGCAGGGTCTGACCCAGGCGTTCGGTCAGGTAGACGGAGCGGTGATGTCCGCCGGTACAGCCAATGGCAATGGTGACATACGCGCGGTTGCTGGCGGCAAAGCGTGGCAGCCACTTGAGCAGGTATGTGGAAATGTCCTGGAACATCTCTTCGACGTCCGGCTGTGCTGCCAGGTACTCGGCAACCGGTTGATCAAGCCCGGACTGTTCGCGCAATTCCGGCTTCCAGTAAGGGTTCGGCAGGCAGCGCACGTCAAACACCAGGTCGGCGTCCACCGGCATGCCACGCTTGAAACCGAAAGACTCCACCAGGAACGCAGTGCCGGGTTCCGGCTGGTTCAGCAGCCGCAGCTTGATGGTATCGCGCAGCTGATACAGGTTCAGGTTGGTGGTGTTTACTTTCAGATCGGCAAGGTCGGCAATCGGACCGAGCAGGCTGGTTTCGTCATTGATCGCTTCGGCCAGCGAGCGATTGGGGCTGCTCAGCGGGTGACGACGCCGGGTTTCCGAAAATCGTTTGAGCAAGGTTTCTTCGTCGGCATCCAGGTACAGGACATCGCACTGGATATGCCGGCTGCGGACTTCTTCCAGCAGCTCGGGAAACCGTGACAGGTGGCTTGGCAGGTTGCGCGCATCGATGGACACGGCAACCAGGGGTTGTGCCAGTTCGGTGTGAATCAGCGAGCGCTCGGCCAACTCTGGCAGCAGGCCGGCCGGCAGATTGTCGATGCAGTAATAGCCGCTGTCCTCGAGAACATCGAGTGCGGTGCTTTTACCTGAGCCGGAACGGCCACTGACAATGATCAAGCGCATGATTAGTGACCGTTCTGCTCGTCCAGGACAACCTGATACAAGGCTTCATTGCTCGGGGCACTGCGCAACTTTTTGCGCACATCCATGCGGTCGAGCATGCTGGCGATCTGGCGCAGTAGCTCCAGGTGCGCATCGGTAGCGGCTTCCGGGACCAGCAGCACGAATAGCAGGTCAACCGGGGCGCCATCAATGGCGTCGAAATCAATAGGGGCATCGAGGTGCATCAAGGCACTGATGGGTGCCGTGCAACCTTTGAGGCGGCAGTGGGGGATGGCGATGCCATTGCCAAAACCGGTGGAACCGAGTTTTTCGCGGGCGACCAGACTCTCGAAGACATCCTGCATCGCCAGATCCGGCACTTCGCGGTGGATAAGGTTGGCAATTTGCTCAAGGGCTTTCTTTTTACTGCCGCCCGGCACGTTCACGAGGGAACGGCCGGGGGTCAGGATGCTTTCAAGTCGGATCATGGGTTGGGAGTGTTAACGACCGGTCGCGCCCTGGAGGAGGCTCTGGGTCTTTTCCTTATGCTTTTTGAGTTGTTTATCCAGCTTGTCGGTCAATGCGTCGATCGCCGCGTACATATCGGTATGTTCCGCGTTAGCGACCACTTCATTGCCGGGAATATGCAGGGTGGCTTCGATTTTCTGCTTCAGTTTTTCGACCGTCATCGTGACTTGCACATTGGTGATCTTGTCGAAATGCCGCTCCAGTCGTTCAAGTTTTTCGCCGATGTAGGCGCGCAGGGGTTCGGTCACTTCCAGTTGGTGTCCACTGATGTTGACTTGCATACAGCTTCTCCTTCGTTGCCAGTGCATAAAGCGGCAGATCAGATGATCTACCACTGGAACGCTGTGGCGTGGCCCTACATCAACCGCTTACGTTCGCTCGAAGGCGCGATCCCGAGGGATTCGCGGTACTTGGCGACGGTGCGGCGAGCCACCTGAATGCCTTGTGCCTCCAGTAAACCAGCGATCTTGCTGTCACTCAACGGCTTTTTCTGATTTTCCGCGGCAACCAGTTTTTTGATGATCGCGCGGATCGCCGTGGACGAGCATTCACCGCCTTCGGAGGTGCTCACATGGCTGGAGAAAAAGTATTTCAGTTCATAAATACCCCGGGGGGTGTGCATGAACTTTTGCGTGGTCACCCGGGAAATCGTCGATTCGTGCATGCCCACCGCTTCAGCGATGTCGTGCAGGACCAGCGGTTTCATGGCTTCGTCGCCGTACTCCAGGAAGCCTCGCTGATGCTCGACGATCTGGGTGGCCACTTTCATCAGGGTTTCGTTGCGGCTCTGCAGGCTCTTGATGAACCAGCGGGCCTCTTGCAGCTGATTGCGCATGAAGGTGTTGTCGGCGCTGGTGTCCGCGCGGCGCACGAAGCCGGCGTATTGGGCGTTGACCCGCAGCCGTGGCACCGATTCCTGGTTCAGTTCTACCAGCCAGCGCTCGTTGTCCTTGCGCACGATCACGTCGGGAACGACGTATTCGGCTTCACTGGACTCGATCTGGGAGCCTGGGCGCGGGTTGAGGCTCTGAACCAGTTCGATCACCTGGCGCAGTTCATCTTCTTTGAGCTTCATGCGGCGCATGAGCTGGCTGTAGTCGCGGCTGCCGAGCAGGTCGATGTAATCGCTGACCAGGCGCTTGGCTTCGGCCAGCCAAGGCGTCTTGGCGGGCAACTGGCGCAATTGCAGCAGCAGGCATTCACCCAGGTTGCGCGCGCCGATGCCGGCGGGTTCGAATTGCTGGATGCGGTGCAGGACGGCTTCGATTTCGTCCAGTTCGATGTCCAGTTCCGGGTCGAAGGCTTCGAGGATTTCCTCGAGTGTTTCGTCCAGGTAGCCCTGATTGTTGATGCAATCGATCAGGGTCACGGCGATCAGGCGATCGGTGTCGGACATCGGCGCCAGGTTCAGTTGCCACAACAGATGGCTTTGCAGGCTTTCACCGGCGGATGTGCGGGTGGTGAAATCCCACTCGTCGTCATCGTTGCTCGGCAGGCTGCTGGCGCTGGTCTGGTAGACGTCTTCCCACGCGGTGTCGACGGGCAGTTCGTTGGGAATGCGCTCGTTCCAGTCGCCTTCCTCGAGGTTGTCCACCGTCGGGGCGGTTTCCTGGTAAGAGGGTTCCGAAACATCGGCATTGGGTGGCTGTTCGGCTTTGTCAGCCAAGGGGTCGGCGTTATCGAAGTCGTCGCCTTCTTCCTGGCGTTCGAGCATCGGATTGGACTCCAGGGCCTCCTGGATTTCCTGTTGCAGGTCCAGGGTCGACAATTGGAGCAGGCGGATGGCCTGTTGCAGCTGCGGTGTCATCGTCAGCTGCTGGCCCATTCTCAAGACTAGCGATGGTTTCATGGCAGGGGCTTAACACCTTATTCGCCGGCGCACATGCGCCATCCACTACAGGGCGCCGGAGCGCCAAACATAAGCAAATTATATGCCCGAAACTGCAGCGTTTGCCTAGAGCGTTGTAACAATAAAAAACTATTGATTTTTTATCGAGACAAGCGCCCGGACAATCAGCCAGACACCTCAGCGCTTACAGACGGAACTCATGGCCCAGGTACACTTCCTTGACCAGGTCGTTGGCCAGAATGGTGGCGGAGTCACCTTCGGCGATCAGCTGGCCATCGTTGACGATGTAGGCGGTTTCGCAGATGTCCAGGGTTTCACGGACATTGTGGTCAGTGATGAGCACGCCAATGCCCTTGGCCTTGAGGTGATAAATGATCTGCTTGATATCGCCCACCGAAATCGGGTCCACGCCGGCGAACGGTTCGTCGAGGAGGATGAATTTCGGGTTGGTGGCCAGTGCCCGGGCGATTTCCACACGGCGGCGTTCACCACCGGACAGGCTCATGCCCAGGTTGTCGCGGATGTGGCTGATGTGGAACTCCTGCAGCAGGCTTTCCAGTTCCTTGCGACGACCAGCCTTGTCGAGTTCCTTGCGGGTCTCGAGGATGGCCATGATGTTGTCGGCCACCGAGAGTTTGCGGAAGATCGACGCTTCTTGCGGAAGATAGCCGATACCGGCCTTTGCGCGGCCGTGCATGGGCTGGTGGCTGACGTCCAGGTCGTCGATCAGGACGCGGCCCTGATCGGCCTGAACCAAGCCGACGATCATGTAGAAGCACGTGGTCTTGCCGGCACCGTTGGGGCCAAGCAGGCCGACGATCTGACCGCTGTCGATGGACAGGCTGACGTCACGCACGACCTGGCGGCTCTTGTAGCTCTTGGCCAGATGCTGAGCTTTCAGAGTTGCCATTACTGGGCCTTTTTCTCGTCGGTTTTCGGCTTGGGCTGGATCACCATGTCGATGCGCGGACGCGACTCGGTGACCTTGCTGCCCGTGGCGCGACCGGCGCTGGCAAGCTTCTTCACCGTGTCGTAGACGATTTTCTCGCCTTGGGTGGTGTTGTTGTCCTTGTCGATCACTTTGGCGCGATCGATCAGCACGATGCGGTTTTGCGCTGCGTGGTACTGGATGGTTACGCCCCAGCCTTGAACAGGCTTGGTGTCGCCAGCGGTCTGCAATTGCTCGAAGTAGGCGAGGTTGCCCACCGAAGTCACCACGTCGATGTCGCCGGCCGGGGTGCGGGTGATGGTCACGGTATTGCCGGTGACCTTCATTGAGCCCTGGGTAATGATCACATCGCCTTTGTAGGTGGCAATGCCGTTTTTGTCGTCCAGTTGGGCATCGTCGGCTTGAATGCGGATAGGCTGCTCTTGATCGTTCGGCAGAGCCCAGGCGCTCACGCTTCCCAGTGCTGCGCCCAGACTGAGCAAAATAGGGAGAGTTTTAACGAGCCTCATACTGTCCTCTTACGTTCGATAGCAGGTGTATCCTGCTTTCTTTCAAATACGCTTTCATTCCCTTGCCAGTCGACACACCACCAGCGCCGTCGATTCTAACGGGTTGCTCGGTCTGCGCATATTGCTGCTGCGGGAACACTGTCATACGGGTGGAGGTAATCAGGGTCTTGCGGTTTTTCTCGTCGAAACGAGTGATGCGTACCGAGTCGATCAGTTCTACCTCGGTGCCCCCCGAATTGACCTCGCCGCGTTCGCTCTGCACATGCCACGGGAATTCGGTGCCGCGAAACATGTTCAGGTCGGGATTGGTCAGCAGCGTCACGTCGGTGGCTTTCAGGTGCTCGACCTTGTCGGATGTCATTTCGTACTGCAACTTGCCGTCCGGCAGGAACTGCACGCTGTGGGCGTTGGTGGCGTAATAGTCGATAGCGCTTTCATCGACCTTGACCACGGTCTTGTCGAGGAAGCGTTCCGGGCTGATGTTCCAGTAGCCGACCGCCGCAAAAATCGCCGCGATGCAACCGAACACCAGGATGTTGCGAAACTTTTTGCTCAGCATAGTTGGCTCACAGGTACGCGGCGTTGGCCGCATCGAGACGGCCCTGGGCGCGCAGGATCAATTCGCAGAACTCGCGAGCGGCACCTTCGCCACCACGGGCCTGGGTGATGCCATGGGCGTGTTCGCGTACGAAACTGGCAGCATTGGCCACCGCCATGCCCAAGCCTACGCGGCGAATGACCGGCAGGTCCGGCAGGTCGTCGCCGAGGTAGGCGACCTGTTCATAGCTTAGGTTGAGTTGGGCGAGAAGCTCGTCGAGCACCACCAGTTTGTCTTCTCGACCCTGGTACAGGTGTGGAATGCCGAGGTTCTTCGCCCGTCGCTCGACCACCGGAGTCTTGCGGCCGCTGATGATAGCCGTCTGCACGCCCGCTGCCATCAACATCTTGATGCCTTGGCCGTCGAGGGTGTTGAACGTCTTGAATTCACTGCCGTCTTCGAGGAAGTACAGGCGTCCATCGGTCAGGACACCGTCAACGTCGAACACCGCCAGCTTGATCTGTTTTCCGCGTTCCAGAAGGTCCGTGCTCATTACATTACTCCCGCACGCAGCAAGTCGTGCATGTTCAAGGCGCCGACCGGACGGTCGTCGCTGTCGACCACCACCAGTGCGCTGATTTTGTTGTCTTCCATGATCTTCAAGGCTTCAGCGGCGAGCATCTCGGCGCGGGCGGTCTTGCCGTGGGCGGTCATCACTTCGTCGATGGTCGCCTGGTGAATGTTAATGGTGCGATCCAGCGAGCGACGCAAGTCACCGTCCGTGAAGATCCCGGCCAGCTTGCCGTCCGCTTCCAGAATGACCGTCATGCCCAGGCCCTTGCGGGTCATTTCCATCAAGGCATCCTTGAGCAGCGTACCGCGCTGGACTTTCGGCAGTTCTTCGCCGGCGTGCATGACGTTTTCCACTTTCAGCAGTAAACGTCGACCGAGTGCACCACCCGGGTGGGAAAACGCGAAATCTTCAGCGGTAAAGCCGCGGGCTTCCAGCAACGCGACGGCCAGGGCGTCGCCCATGACCAGGGCTGCGGTGGTCGACGACGTCGGCGCGAGGTTCAGTGGGCACGCTTCGTGCTCGACGTGAACGTTCAAATTGACCTCGGCAGCCTTGGCCAGCGCAGACTCGGGATTGCCGGTCATGCTGATCAACTGGATGCCCAGGCGCTTGATCAGCGGCAGAAGCGTGATGATTTCATTGGTGGAGCCGGAGTTCGACAACGCGAGGATGACGTCGTCGCGGGTGATCATGCCCATGTCGCCGTGGCTGGCTTCGGCCGGATGTACGAAGAACGCCGTGGTGCCGGTGCTGGCCAGGGTGGCGGCGATCTTGTTGCCGATGTGCCCTGATTTGCCCATGCCGACCACGACCACGCGGCCTTTGCTGGCCAGAATCATCTCGCAAGCGCGTACGAAATCTGCGTCGATATGCGGTAGCAAGCCTTGTACGGCTTCCAATTCGAGGCGGATGGTGCGTTGGGCGGATTGAATCAGGTCGCTGGATTGGCTCATGTCAGAAATCGTATAGCCTGATGAAAAGGCGGCGATTATAGCGGTAATGATGGAAACCCTCACGCAAGTTCGTCGCGCATTATCATTCCCGGTGACGGGAAACCCTCTAAATGAAGCTTTTTGCGTGTCATGTTGCTGAATATGCCCCGGCTTGGGCCTTTGGCGCTTGGCCTGTGCAGTGATATAGTTCGCCGCCAGTTCGGCCCGCCCGGGGGGTATGTGCTTTCGTGAGGAAGACAGGCGTCCGAGTGAGAGGCTTGCATCGCAAGGAGTTTAGATGAGTGCCGATAACGCCTACGCGGTCGAGCTGAAGGGACTGTCCTTCAAGCGCGGTGCGCGCAGCATATTCAATAACGTGGATATCCGTATTCCGCGCGGAAAGGTCACCGGCATCATGGGGCCTTCCGGGTGTGGCAAGACCACACTGTTGCGCTTGATGGGCGCACAATTGCGGCCGACCAAGGGTGAAGTCTGGGTCAACGGTCAGAACCTGCCGAAATTGTCGCGCAGCGATCTGTTCGATGCACGCAAGCACATGGGCGTGTTGTTTCAGAGCGGCGCACTGTTTACCGATCTCGATGTATTCGAGAACGTCGCCTTTCCCCTGCGCGTTCATACCGAGCTACCCGAAGAAATGATTCGGGACATCGTCCTGCTCAAATTGCAGGCCGTGGGCTTGCGCGGCGCCATCGATCTGATGCCTGACGAACTGTCCGGCGGCATGAAGCGTCGAGTCGCGCTGGCCCGGGCGATTGCCCTCGATCCGCAGATCCTCATGTATGACGAGCCCTTTGTGGGCCAGGACCCGATCGCCATGGGCGTATTGGTGCGCCTGATCCGCCTGCTTAACGACGCGCTGGGGATCACCAGCATTGTGGTCTCCCACGACCTGGCCGAGACGGCGAGCATCGCCGATTACATCTATGTCGTGGGCGACGGGCAAGTGTTGGGGCAGGGCACGCCTGACGAGCTGATGAACTCGGACGAGCCGCGTATCCGTCAATTCATGACAGGCGATCCGGACGGTCCGGTCGCCTATCACTTTCCAGCGACGGATTACCGCGCAGATCTTCTGGGGAAGCGCTGATGCGCAAGATTTCACTAATAGAACGAGTGCGCCGGTTCGGCCATGCCGGCATCGATGTGCTGGCGGTGTTCGGGCGTTCGGCGATTTTCCTGTTTCATGCCTTGTTCGGCCGTGGCGGCATCGGCGGTGGGTTTGGCTTGCTGGTCAAGCAGCTGCATTCGGTCGGCGTGATGTCCCTGGTGATCATCGTGGTCTCCGGGGTGTTCATCGGTATGGTGCTGGCGCTGCAAGGGTTCAACATCCTTTCCAGCTACGGCTCCGAGCAGGCGGTCGGGCAGATGGTTGCGCTGACCTTGCTGCGAGAGTTGGGCCCCGTGGTCACGGCGTTGTTGTTCGCCGGGCGCGCCGGTTCTGCGCTGACAGCAGAAATCGGCAACATGAAGTCCACCGAGCAGTTGTCCAGTCTGGAAATGATTGGCGTCGATCCGCTCAAGTACATCATTGCCCCACGCCTGTGGGCCGGTTTCATTTCCCTGCCGGTGCTGGCGATGATTTTCAGCGTGGTGGGGATCTGGGGCGGCTCCTGGGTGGCCGTCGACTGGCTGGGTGTCTATGAAGGGTCGTACTGGTCGAACATGCAAAACAGCGTGACGTTCACTGACGATGTGCTCAACGGCATCATCAAAAGCATCGTTTTCGCCTTTGTCGTGACCTGGATTGCTGTATTCCAAGGCTATGACTGCGAGCCCACTTCCGAGGGGATCAGTCGTGCCACTACCAAGACCGTTGTGTATGCCTCGTTGGCAGTACTCGGCCTGGACTTTATTCTGACCGCCTTGATGTTTGGAGATTTCTGATGCAAAACCGCACCCTGGAAATCGGTGTCGGCCTTTTCTTGCTGGCTGGCATCCTGGCTTTGCTGTTGCTGGCGTTGCGGGTAAGTGGCCTGTCGCCGAGCGCTACCACCGACACCTATAAACTTTATGCCTATTTCGACAATATCGCCGGTTTGACGGTCAGAGCCAAGGTGACCATGGCCGGTGTGACCATCGGCAAGGTCACGGCGATTGATCTGGATCGCGACAGTTTCACCGGTCGAGTGACCATGCAGTTGGAAAAACGGGTAGATAACCTGCCGGCGGACTCCACTGCATCTATCCTGACTGCTGGCCTGTTGGGCGAAAAGTACATCGGTATCAGCGTGGGCGGGGAAGAAGCCTTGCTCAAGGATGGTGGGACCATCCACGACACCCAGTCGTCACTGGTGCTTGAAGACCTGATCGGTAAATTTCTGCTCAATACCGTTAGCAAAGACGCCAAATGAGGAGCTTTTGTATGATCTCTACCTTGCGACGTGGCCTGTTCGTATTACTCGCGGCCCTGCCGTTGATGGCTAACGCCGTGGCGGCGCCTTCGGCGCACGATATCGTGCAAGACACCACGACCCGGATGCTCGCCGACCTGTCGGCGAATAAAGAGAAGTACAAGCAGGACCCGCAGGATTTCTACACGGCGCTGAACACCATCGTCGGACCTGTGGTGGATGCCGAGGGCATCTCCAAAAGCATCATGACAGTCAAATATTCGCGCAAGGCGACACCTGCGCAAATGAAGACCTTTGAAGAAAACTTCAAGAAGGGTCTGTTCCAGTTCTACGGCAATGCCTTGCTCGAGTACAACAATCAGGGCATCACTGTCGATCCTGCCAAGGATGAGTCCGGCGACCGTACCAGCGTTGGCATGACGGTCAAAGGCACCAACGGCGCGATCTATCCAGTGTCCTACACGCTTGAAAAGGTCAATGGCGAGTGGAAGCTGCGTAACGTGATCATCAACGGCATCAACATTGGCAAGCTGTTCCGCGATCAGTTCGCTGATGCGATGCAGCGCAATGGCAACGACCTGGACAAGACCATCAATGGTTGGGCCGGGGAAGTCGCCAAGGCCAAGGAAAACACCGCGAAGCAAACCCAATGAGTGTGTCGGCCATTCGCATGAGCGAATCCGGCGAGTTGCGGCTTAGCGGTATGCTGGATTACCGCACCGGCCCAGGCCTGCGCAAGCAAGGGCAGGCGCTGATCTCATCGAGTAAGGCCGCCGAGCTGGTGGTCGATTGTTCGGCGGTGCTGAAGTCCAGTAGCGTCGGTTTGTCGTTGTTGTTGTGTTTCATGCGAGATGCAGAGGCGGCCGGCAAGGCGCTGAGCATCCGCGGGATGCCTGAAGACATGCGCGAAATCGCTCAGGTCAGTGAATTGACCGAGCTGTTGGCGCACCCCTAACCGCATCAATAAAGAAGCCCCCCGTCAGAGTCCTGCTTCGCGGGGTTCGCAGGCGCGGGGCTTTTTTGTATGATGTCCGACCCGCGCGCACAGGGCGCCGATTGAGGTTGAGCATGCAGGCCGTAGAAGTGAAGAGCTTCCTTGAAGGAAAGCTGCCCGGAACGCTGGTAGAAGTTGAAGGCGAAGGCTGCAATTTCCAGCTGAACGTGATTAGCGATGAACTGGCGGCGATGAGCCCGGTGAAGCGTCAACAGCAGATCTATGCCCATTTGAACCCATGGATCACCGATGGCAGCATCCATGCGGTCACTATGAAATTTTTCAGCAGCGCGGCCTGGGCCGAGCGCACCTGAGCCCAAGGGCGTCGAGATTCTTATGGATAAATTGATTATTACCGGTGGCGCTCGTCTTGATGGCGAGATCCGCATTTCCGGGGCAAAAAACTCTGCCCTGCCGATCCTGGCTGCCACCTTGCTGTGCGATGGCCCGGTTACCGTTGCCAACTTGCCGCACCTGCATGACATCACCACCATGATCGAGCTGTTCGGTCGCATGGGCATCGAGCCGGTGATCGACGAGAAACTCAGCGTCGAAATCGACCCGCGCACCATCAAGACCCTGATCGCTCCGTACGAACTGGTTAAAACCATGCGTGCGTCGATTCTGGTCCTGGGCCCGATGGTTGCGCGTTTCGGTGAAGCCGAAGTCGCGCTGCCTGGCGGTTGCGCCATCGGTTCGCGTCCGGTTGACCTGCACATCCGTGGCCTCGAGGCCATGGGCGCGGTCATCGACGTCGAAGGCGGCTACATCAAGGCCAAGGCACCTGAAGGTGGCTTGCGTGGTGCGCACTTCTTCTTCGACACCGTCAGCGTGACCGGTACCGAAAACATCATGATGGCGGCCGCTCTGGCCAAGGGCCGTAGCGTGTTGCAAAACGCCGCTCGCGAGCCGGAAGTCATCGACCTGGCGAACTTCCTGATCGCCATGGGCGCCAAGATTACTGGCGCCGGTACCGACACCATCACCATTGATGGCGTCGAGCGCCTGCACACGACCACTTACAAAGTGATGCCTGACCGTATCGAAACCGGCACCTACCTGGTGGCGGCGGCGGTGACGGGCGGTCGTGTGAAGGTCAAGGACACCGATCCGACCATCCTCGAAGCCGTCCTGGAGAAACTCAAGGAAGCGGGTGCCGAAATCACCTGCGGCGACGACTGGATCGAGTTGAACATGCACGGCAAGCGGCCAAAAGCCGTCAACATCCGTACGGCTCCGTACCCGGCGTTCCCGACCGACATGCAAGCGCAGTTCATCTCCCTCAACGCCATTGCCGAAGGCACCGGCGCGGTAATCGAGACGATCTTCGAAAACCGCTTCATGCACGTTTACGAATTGCACCGCATGGGCGCCAAGATCCAGGTCGAAGGCAACACCGCCATCGTCACCGGTACCGAGAAGCTGAAAGGCGCGCCAGTCATGGCCACCGACCTGCGTGCTTCGGCCAGCCTGGTCATCTCGGCGTTGATTGCCGAAGGCGACACCCTGATCGACCGCATCTACCACATCGACCGTGGTTACGAGTGCATCGAAGAGAAACTGCAGATGCTCGGCGCCAAGATTCGCCGCGTACCGGGCTAGTTTCTGCTGCATGGGCGCAAGGACGCGCTCGTTGATTTCGTTTCGAATCGAGGCTGCCTTTTCATTATTGAGGACGCCTCGATGTGTGTCCGGCGCCATTTGCGACCGGGCATCAGTAGCCTGATAAGGACTGACGTTTCCCATGTTGACCATCGCATTGTCGAAGGGCCGCATTCTTGACGACACCCTGCCGCTTCTGGCTGAAGCGGGCATCGTGCCGACCGAGAATCCGGACAAGAGCCGCAAGCTGATCATCCCCACGACCCAGGCCGATGTACGCCTGCTGATCGTGCGCGCCACCGATGTGCCGACCTACGTCGAGCATGGTGCCGCTGACCTGGGCGTCGCCGGTAAAGATGTGCTGATGGAATACGGCGGCCAGGGCCTGTACGAGCCTCTGGACCTGCGCATTGCCCTCTGCAAGCTGATGACCGCTGGCCGTGTCGGCGACGTCGAGCCCAAGGGCCGCCTGCGTGTGGCGACCAAGTTCGTCAACGTTGCCAAGCGCTACTACGCCGAACAGGGCCGTCAGGTCGACATCATCAAGCTGTACGGCTCGATGGAACTGGCGCCGCTGATCGGCCTGGCGGACAAGATCATCGACGTGGTCGACACCGGCAATACGCTGCGCGCCAATGGCCTGGAGCCCCAGGATTTCATTGCCGACATCAGCTCCCGGCTGATCGTGAACAAAGCGTCGATGAAAATGCAGCACGCCCGTATCCAGGCGTTGATCGACACCCTGCGCAAGGCAGTGGAGTCTCGACACCGCGGCTGATTCACCTGCGCGACGTTAAGTCGCGCCCGTCTATCCGCCTCATAGCCAGAATTCTCAGGTGCCCAAGCGGATCGAACGATAGCATTGGGCGCCTGAGTTTTTGCCATTCCTATGAGGCTCTCGCTATGACCGCACCGACTGCAATTCGCCGACTCAACGCTGCTGACCCGGATTTCGCACATCATCTGGATCATCTGCTGAGCTGGGAAAGTGTGTCTGACGACTCGGTCAACCAGCGGGTGCTGGACATCATCAAGGCTGTGCGTGAGCGCGGCGATGCCGCGCTGGTGGAATTCACCCAGAAGTTCGACGGCTTGCAAGTCGCTTCCATGGCGGACTTGATCCTGCCGCGCGAACGCCTGGAACTGGCCCTGACGCGGATCACCGTGCCTCAGCGCGAAGCGCTGGAAAAAGCCGCGGCCCGTGTGCGCAGCTACCACGAAAAACAGAAACAGGATTCCTGGAGCTACACCGAAGCCGACGGCACCGTGCTGGGCCAGAAGGTCACGCCGCTGGATCGCGCCGGCCTGTACGTACCGGGCGGGAAGGCATCCTACCCGTCGTCCGTGCTGATGAACGCCATACCGGCCAAGGTCGCAGGCGTGACCGAAGTGGTCATGGTCGTGCCGACCCCGCGTGGTGAAATCAACGAACTGGTGTTGGCCGCCGCCTGCATCGCTGGCGTGGACCGAGTGTTTACCATCGGTGGCGCCCAAGCCGTGGCGGCGCTGGCTTACGGCACTGAAAGCGTGCCGAAGGTCGACAAAGTCGTCGGCCCGGGCAACATCTATGTCGCGACCGCCAAGCGACATGTATTCGGTCAGGTCGGCATCGACATGATTGCCGGTCCGTCGGAAATCCTCGTGGTCTGCGACGGCAAGACTGATCCGGACTGGATCGCCATGGACCTGTTTTCCCAGGCCGAGCACGACGAAGATGCCCAGGCGATCCTGGTCAGCCCGGACGCCGAGTTTCTCGACAAGGTCGCCGCCAGCATCGCCAAACTGCTGCCGACCATGGAGCGCGCCGCGATCATCGAAACCTCGATCAATGGCCGTGGGGCCTTGATCCAGGTTCGCGACATGGAACAAGCCATCGAAGTGGCCAACCGCATCGCGCCGGAACACCTGGAGTTGTCGGTCGCCGATCCGCAAGCCTGGTTGCCGCAGATCCGCCACGCGGGCGCGATCTTCATGGGCCGTCACACGTCCGAAGCCTTGGGCGACTACTGCGCCGGCCCGAATCACGTGCTGCCGACGTCTGGCACCGCGCGCTTCTCTTCGCCGTTGGGTGTGTACGATTTCCAGAAACGCTCGTCGATCATCTTCTGCTCCGAGCAGGGTGCGTCCGAACTGGGCAAGACTGCTTCCGTGCTGGCCCGTGGCGAGTCGCTGACGGCCCATGCGCGTAGCGCTGAATACCGCATCGTTGACGACAAGCAGGGGAACTGAGCATGAGTAAATTCTGGAGCCCGTTCGTCAAGAATCTGGTGCCTTACGTTCCGGGCGAACAACCGAAACTGGCGAAACTGGTGAAGCTCAACACCAACGAAAACCCGTATGGCCCATCGCCCAAAGCCCTGGCCGCGATGCAGACCGAACTGAACGACAACTTGCGTCTGTACCCGGACCCGAACAGCGATGTGCTCAAGCAAGCGGTTGCCAAGTACTACAGCGTACAGGGCAATCAGGTGTTCCTCGGCAACGGTTCCGACGAAGTCCTGGCGCACATCTTTCACGGCTTGCTGCAGCACGATAAACCGCTGCTGTTCCCGGACATCAGCTACAGCTTCTACCCGGTTTACTGTGGGTTGTATGGCGTCACGTTCGACGCGGTGCCGCTGGACGAGCAGTTCCGGATCAACCCGGCGGACTACGCCAAACCGAACGGCGGGATCATTTTCCCCAACCCGAACGCGCCGACCGGTTGCCTGTTGGCATTGGACGCTGTCGAGCAAATCCTCAAGGCCAGTCCGGATTCGGTGGTCGTGGTGGATGAGGCTTATATCGACTTCGGCGGCGAGACTGCGATCACGTTGGTGGACCGTTATCCGAATCTGCTGGTCACCCAGACCTTGTCCAAGTCCCGTTCACTGGCGGGCCTGCGGGTGGGGCTTGCGGTGGGGCATCCGGACCTGATCGAGGCGCTTGAGCGGATCAAGAACAGCTTCAACTCTTATCCACTGGATCGCCTGGCGAATGTCGGCGCGGCGGCGGCGTTCGAAGACCGTGAGTACTTTGACAAGACTTGCCGCTTGGTCATCGAGCACCGTGAGTGGGTTGTAGCGCAACTGACAGCGAAGGGGTTTGAAGTGCTGCCGTCGGCGGCGAACTTCATCTTTGCCCGTCATCCACAGCACGATGCGGCGGGCCTGGCGGCGAAGTTGCGTGAGCAGGGCGTGATCGTTCGGCACTTCAAGCAGGCGCGGATTGCCCAGTTCCTGCGGATTTCCATCGGCACGCCGGAGCAGAACCAGGCGCTGATCGACGGCCTCGACGACCTCTGAAGCGTCACACCCCCCCTGTAGGAGCGAGCTTGCTCGCGATGGTGTGTCAGTTGACATCAATGTAGCTGACACACCATCGCGAGCAAGCTCGCTCCTACAGGGGGTATCTGTTTAGTTTTCTTCTTTCTCTTTGACCGGCGCCGGCGGCGGACGCAAACCGATCTCCGCGGTCAGCTTCAGCTCCTTGCCGTTACGCATCACCTGAACGGTGACTTTGTCGGTGGGCTTGATCCGTGCAACCTGGTTCATCGAGCGGCGACCATCGCCGGCCGGTTCGCCGTCGATGCTGAGGATCACGTCCCCCAATTGCAGGCCGGCCTTCTGCGCCGGACCGTCGCGGAAAATCCCGGCTACCACAATCCCCGGACGTCCCGACAAACCAAAGGATTCGGCCAGTTCCTGAGTCAGCGGCTGCACTTCGATTCCGAGCCAGCCGCGGATAACCTGGCCGTGTTCGATGATCGACTTCATCACTTCCATGGCCAGTTTGATCGGGATCGCAAAGCCGATGCCCTGGGAACCGCCGGACTTGGAGAAAATCGCCGTGTTGATACCGGTCAGGTTGCCGTTGGCGTCCACCAGCGCACCGCCGGAGTTGCCGGGGTTGATTGCGGCGTCGGTCTGGATAAAGTCTTCGTAGTTGTTCAGGCCCAGTTGATTGCGCCCGGTGGCACTGATGATGCCCATGGTCACGGTCTGGCCGACGCCGAACGGGTTGCCGATGGCCAGCGCGACGTCACCGATACGGATGTTGTCGGAGCGGCCCACCGTGATCGAAGGCAGGTTTTTCAGATCGATCTTCAGGACAGCCAGGTCGGTTTCCGGGTCGCTGCCAATCACGCGGGCCAGGGTTTCACGGCCATCCTTGAGCGCGACCACAATCTGGTCGGCGCCGGAGGTTACGTGGTTGTTGGTCAGCAAATAACCTTCCGGGCTCATGATCACGCCGGAACCCAAGCTCGATTCCATACGCTTCTGCTTGGGCGAGTTATCACCGAAGAAACGACGGAACTGGGGGTCCTCGAACAGCGGATGGTTCGGTTTGTTGATGACTTTGGTGGTGTACAGGTTGACCACCGCCGGTGCGGCCGTGGTGACGGCGTCGGCGTAAGACACCGGCCCCTGCTGCACGCTGGTGGTTTGGGGGGCTTGCTGCAGATTGACGTCGAGGCTCGGGAGCCCGACCCACTGCGGGTAACGCTGAATTATCAAAAGAGCGATAAGCACGCCGGCCAACAGCGGCCAGCCGGAAAAACGCAGCGCCTTAAGCATTAAGCACGTCCTGAGAGGTTGCAGGCGGAATGAGACCGCCCATAATGTCGCGCATTATACGAGGCCGCGCGCGCCTCTGAACGGGATATTTAGGAGTCTTTTATGGCCGTCGCCCTGAGCACCCTGATCGAAGAAGCCGACCGTTATCTAAACAGTGCCAAGATTGCCGATTATTGCCCCAACGGGCTACAGGTCGAAGGTCGGCCGCAGGTGATGCGCATCGTCAGTGGCGTCACCGCCAGCCAGGCGTTACTGGACGCCGCCGTCGAAACCCAGGCCGACCTGGTGCTGGTGCATCACGGCTACTTCTGGAAGGGCGAGAACCCGTGCATCACCGGCATGAAACAGCGCCGGTTGAAAACCCTGCTCAAGCATGACATCAGCCTGCTGTCGTATCACTTGCCGCTGGACCTGCACCCGGAAGTCGGCAACAACGTGCAACTGGCGCGTCAACTCGACATCACCGTCGAAGGCCCGCTGGATCCGGATAACCTCAAGGTTGTCGGCCTGGTCGGCTCGTTGAGCGAACCGGTGACACCTCGCGATTTCGCCCGCCGCGTACAGGAAGTCATGGGCCGCGAGCCGTTGTTGATCGAGGGCAGCGCGATGATTCGCCGGGTCGGCTGGTGCACGGGTGGCGGCCAGGGCTACATCGATCAGGCCGTGCTGGCCGGGGTCGATCTGTATATCAGCGGTGAAGCTTCCGAGCAGACCTTCCACAGCGCCCGGGAAAACGACATCAGCTTCATTGCCGCCGGCCACCACGCCACCGAGCGCTACGGCGTCCAGGCATTGGGTGATTACCTGGCGCGGCGCTTCGCCCTCGAACACATCTTCATCGATTGCCCGAACCCGATTTGATTCCACACCCTTGTCTGATCTGATTTCCTACCCCTGTAGGAGCTGCCGAAGGCTGCGATCTTTTGATCTTAAAAAATCAAAGTCAAAAGATCGCAGCCTTCGGCAGCTCCTACAGGGTGGGGGTTCCAATCAGTGAGAGGTCGTTGCGCCCAAACGAGGGGGTATATTCATATACCCTTTCGATCTAGCTGGCGTCCTGATTAGAAGAGGTCGCTGTGCTAGGATTCCCCGCTCGAACACGGCCCGCTGGCCGTCCATAAGATCGTTTTCGTGAGTAGCCATGGTCGACAAACTGACGCATCTGAAACAGCTGGAGGCCGAAAGCATCCACATCATCCGCGAGGTCGCCGCCGAGTTCGATAACCCGGTGATGCTGTACTCCGTCGGTAAAGATTCCGCCGTGATGCTGCACCTTGCACGCAAGGCATTCTTCCCGGGCAAGCTGCCGTTCCCGGTGATGCACGTCGACACCCGCTGGAAGTTCAAGGAAATGTACGCGTTCCGCGACCGCATGGTCGAAGAACTGGGCCTGGACCTGCTGGTGCACGTCAACCCCGATGGTGTCGCGCAGGGTATCAACCCGCTGACCCACGGTAGCGCCAAGCACACCGATATCATGAAAACCGAAGGCCTGAAACAAGCCCTCGACAAGTATGGCTTCGACGCCGCGTTCGGTGGCGCTCGCCGCGACGAAGAGAAATCCCGTGCCAAAGAGCGCGTGTATTCCTTCCGCGACACCAAGCACCGCTGGGACCCGAAAAACCAGCGTCCAGAGTTGTGGAACGTCTACAACGGCAACGTCAACAAGGGCGAATCCATTCGTGTGTTCCCGTTGTCGAACTGGACCGAACTGGACATCTGGCAGTACATCTACCTCGAAGGCATCCCGATCGTGCCGCTGTATTTCGCCGCCGAGCGCGACGTTATCGAGATGAACGGCACCTGGATCATGATCGACGACGAACGCCTGCTCAATCACCTGAGCGACGAAGACAAGGCGCGCATCGTCAAGAAAAAGGTCCGTTTCCGTACGCTGGGCGACTACCCGCTGACCGGTGCGGTCGAGTCCGAGGCCACCAGCCTGACCGACATCATTCAGGAAATGCTCCTGACGCGAACTTCCGAACGCCAGGGCCGGGTCATCGATCACGATGGCGCAGGCTCGATGGAAGAAAAGAAACGGCAGGGGTATTTCTAAGCTTTGAGTTACAAGCGGCAAGCTGCAAGTTAAGGGCGGTATGCGTAACGTTGTGGTTTGGTGCTTGTGGCCAGTTGCTGCGAGCCGTGATTGGGTTGCTCGTTATGGATTTCGAGAGACTGGTTGTTTGGCAGCGTAGCAAGTGTTTGGCGGTGGGTATTTACAGAGAGTTTGCGCGTTGCAGGGATTTTGGTTTCAAAGATCAAATCACCCGCTCAGCACTTTCGGTGCCTTCTAATATTGCTGAAGGAATGGAGCGGCGCAGTGCCAAGGAAAAAGTACGTTTTCTTTGGATCGCCAAGGCTTCCTGTGGGGAGTTACGCACCCAACTCCTCATTGCCCGTGAAATTGCTTACATCGTCGATCCACTGGCTGAAATTTGGATTACAGAAACTCGCGAGCTTCCAAAAATGCTCTGCGGCTTGATCAACAAAATTTCTGACTAGCTGTACGCCGACAAGCTTGCCGCTTGAAGCTTACAGCTCGGAGCTTAACCCCAATGAGCCACCAATCCGATTTGATCAGCGAGGACATCCTCGCCTACCTGGGCCAGCACGAACGCAAGGAAATGCTGCGCTTCCTGACCTGTGGCAACGTCGACGACGGCAAGAGCACCCTGATCGGGCGCCTGCTGCACGACTCCAAGATGATCTATGAAGATCACCTGGAAGCCATTACCCGCGACTCGAAAAAAGTCGGCACCACTGGCGAAGACATCGACCTGGCATTGCTGGTCGACGGCCTGCAGGCCGAGCGTGAGCAAGGCATCACCATCGATGTCGCCTACCGTTATTTCTCCACCGCCAAGCGCAAATTCATCATCGCCGACACCCCGGGCCATGAGCAGTACACCCGCAACATGGCCACCGGTGCGTCCACCTGTGACCTGGCGATCATCCTGGTCGACGCCCGTTACGGCGTGCAGACCCAGACCCGTCGCCACAGCTTCATCGCCTCGTTGCTGGGCATCAAGCACATCGTGGTCGCCATCAACAAGATGGACCTCAACGGCTTCGACGAAACCGTCTTCGAGTCGATCAAGGCCGACTACCTGAAGTTCGCCGACGGTATCGCGTTCAAGCCGACCACCATGGCCTTCGTGCCCATGTCGGCGCTGAAAGGCGACAACGTAGTGAACAAGTCCGAGCGCTCGCCGTGGTACACCGGCCAGTCGCTGATGGAGATTCTCGAGACCGTCGAAATCGCCAACGACCGCAACTACACCGACCTGCGTTTCCCGGTGCAGTACGTCAACCGTCCGAACCTGAACTTCCGTGGCTTCGCCGGTACGCTGGCCAGCGGCGTCGTGCACAAGGGCGATGAAGTCGTTGTGTTGCCGTCGGGCAAAAGCAGCCGCGTGAAATCCATCGTCACCTTCGACGGTGAGCTGGAACACGCAGGCCCAGGTCAGGCGGTAACGCTGACCATGGAAGACGAGATCGACATCTCTCGCGGCGACTTGCTGGTGCACGCCGACAACCTGCCGCAAGTGACTGACGCCTTCGACGCCATGCTGGTGTGGATGGCTGAAGAACCCATGCTGCCGGGCAAGAAATACGACATCAAGCGCGCCACGAGTTACGTGCCGGGCTCGATCACCAGCATCGTCAACCGTGTCGACGTGAACACCCTGGAAGAAGGTCCGGCCAGTTCGCTGAACCTGAACGAGATCGGTCGCGTCAAGGTCAGCCTCGATGCGGCCATCGCACTGGACGGTTACGCGAGCAACCGCACCACCGGTTCGTTCATCGTCATCGACCGCTTGACCAACGGCACCGTTGCCGCCGGCATGATCATCGCCCAGCCGTTGGCGCATGGCAGCAGCACGCACCACGGCAAACTGGCACACGTCGCTACCGAAGAACGCGCGCAACGCTTCGGCCAGCAGCCTGCCACCGTGTTGTTCAGCGGTTTGTCGGGCGCCGGCAAAAGCACCCTGGCCTACGCGGTTGAACGCAAGCTGTTCGACATGGGCCGTGCAGTGTTTGTACTCGATGGCCAGAACTTGCGTCACGACCTGAACAAGGGTCTGCCACAGGATCGCGCCGGGCGTACCGAGAACTGGCGTCGTGCGGCGCACGTTGCGCGTCAGTTCAACGAAGCCGGTTTGCTGACGCTGGCAGCCTTCGTTGCGCCAAGTGCCGAAGGTCGTGAGCAGGCCAGGGAGCTGATCGGCAAAGAGCGTCTGGTGACGGTCTACGTCCAGGCCTCGCCGACGGTCTGTGCCGAGCGTGACCCACAAGGCCTGTACGCGGCGGCCGGCGATAACATCCCGGGCGAATCCTTCCCGTTCGATGTGCCGCTGGATGCCGATCTGGTGATCGATACCCAGTCGCTGTCGCTGGAAGAAAGCGTCAAGCAAGTGCTGGATCTGCTGCGCAAGCGTGGCGCGATCTAAGCGTTAGCCGTTAATAAAAAACCCGCCGATGAGTGATCATCCGGCGGGTTTTTTTGTGTCCTTTGAATCGTCAAGATCGCAGCCTTCGGCAGCTCCTACAGGGGATTGTGTACACCTGTAGGAGCTGCCGAAGGCTGCGATCTTTTGATCTTAGGTGCCTGGATACTCGCGATGCATCTGCTCAAGCAGCGCATCCTTGTCTTCCCACAACTGATTGATCCACCCCTGGAACTGCAACCGATACTCCCCATTCTGGTCGTAATTCTTGCCAATGAACTGCGGCGGAATCTTCAGCTCCTGAAAATGCACCACGACATCCTTCACGTTCCCGCACAGCAGATCCCAATACCCCGGACGCCCACCCGGATAGTGAATGGTCACGTTGACAATCGACTCCAGCTGCTCACCCATCGCATCCAGCACAAACGCAATGCCGCCAGCCTTGGGTTTCAACAGATACCGGAACGGTGATTTCTGCTGCGCATGCTTACCCTCGGTAAACCGCGTGCCTTCGACGAAGTTGAAAATCCCCACCGGGTTATTGCGGAACTTGTCGCAGGTCTTGCGGGTGGTTTCCAGGTCCTTGCCTTTCTTCTCCGGGTGCTTTTCCAGGTAAGCCTTGGAGTAGCGCTTCATGAACGGAAAACCCAACGTCCACCAGGCCAGGCCAATCACCGGCACCCAGATCAGCTCTTGCTTGAGAAAGAACTTCAGCGGCTGGATACGGCGGTTGAGCACGTATTGCAGCACCATGATGTCGACCCAGCTCTGGTGGTTGCTGGTGATCAGGTACGAGTGCTGATAGTCCAGCCCTTCAAGGCCGCTGAGGTGCCAGCGGGTGCGGCAGACCAGGTTCATCCAGGCCTTGTTGTTGCTGATCCAGGCTTCATGGGTATGGCTCATCAGCCACAGCGTGAAACGCTGAGTAATGGCGAACGGCAGCACCTTGAAGATCGCCACGCAGAACAGAAACGAGCAAAGCAAAATCGTATTCAGCGCGAGCAACAACGAAGCAATCACGCCGCGTACGGCGGCAGGTAGAAAAGCCAGCATTTAAAGATCCAAAGGTCGGTTGGCAGCTTGAATCGCGGTCAGCGCGATGGTGTACACGATGTCGTCGACTTGCGCGCCGCGCGGCAGGTCGTTCACCGGTTTGCGCAGGCCTTGCAACATCGGGCCGAGGCTCACGCAATCGGCACTGCGCTGCACGGCTTTGTGCGTGGTGTTGCCGGTGTTCAGGTCGGGGAACACAAACACCGTGGCACGACCGGCGACCTGACTGTTCGGCGCCAGTTGCCGGGCCACGGTTTCGTTGGCGGCGGCGTCATACTGCAACGGGCCGTCGATCAGCAACGAATGCTGTTGCTCATGCGCGAGCAACGTCGCTTCGCGGACCTTCTCGACTTCTTCGCCGCTGGCCGACTCACCGCTGGAGTAGCTAATCATCGCCACCCGTGGGGTGATGCCGAATGCCGCCGCCGAATCGGCGCTTTGCAGGGCGATCTCGGCCAGTTCGCTGGCGCTGGGGTGCGGGTTCATCACGCAATCGCCGTAGACCAGCACTTCTTCCGGGAACAGCATGAAAAACACCGACGACACCAGCGTGCAGCCCGGCGCCGTCTTGATCAGCTGCAGGGCTGGGCGGATGGTATTGGCGGTGGAGTGGATGACGCCGGACACGAGCCCATCGACTTCATCCAGCGCGAGCATCATGGTGCCGATGACCACGGTGTCTTCCAGTTGTTGCTCGGCCATCGGCGCGTTGAGGCTTTTGCTTTTGCGCAACGCAACCATCGGCTCGACGTAACGCTCGCGGATCAAGTCCGGGTCAAGAATCTCCAGCCCCGGCGGCAGTTCGATACCTTGTGCGCGGGCCACGGCTTCGACGTCTTCGGGTTTCGCCAGCAACACACAACGGGCGATGCCGCGTGCCTGACAGATCGCCGCCGCTTGCACGGTCAACGGCTCGCTGCCTTCAGGCAACACGATGCGTTTGTTGGCTGCCTGGGCGCGCTGGATCAATTGATAGCGGAACACGGCGGGCGACAGGCGCATTTCCCGTGGCGTGCCGCAGCGCTGGTGCAGCCAGTTCGCGTCGAGGTGGCTGGCGACGAAATCGGTGATGATCTCCGCGCGTTCGCGGTCGTCGATCGGGATTTCCTTGTTCAAACCGTTCAACTGGTTGGCGGTGTCGTAGGAACCGGTGCTCACCGACAGCACCGGCAAACCCGCCTGCAACGCACCTCGGCACAGGTCCATGATCCGTGGGTCGGGCAGGGTGTCGCTGGTCAGTAACAGGCCGGCCAACGGCACACCGTTCATGGCGGCGAGGCTGACGGCGAGGATGATGTCGTCGCGATCACCGGGCGTCACCACCAGCACGCCGGGCTTGAGCAGCTCAACGGTGTTGCGCATGGTGCGGGCGCAGATGATGATTTTGGTCATGCGCCGGGTTTCGTAATCACCGGCATTGAGGATTTGCGCGCCCATCAAGTCGGCGACGTCGCGGGTGCGCGGGGCGTTCAGTTCCGGTTGGAACGGGATACAACCGAGCAGCCGGAAATCACCGCTGCGCAGCAACGGCGAGTGTTCCTTCAGGCGCGAGGCGAAGGCGTCCATGCTTTCCTCGGTCTTGACCTTGTTGAGGATCACGCCAAGGACTTTCGGGTCTTTCGGACCGCCGAACAGCTGCGCCTGTAATTCCACGCGGCCAGAGAGTTCGGTCAGGGCTTCGCTTTCCGGTGCCGAGACCAGAATCACATCAGCATCGAGGCTTTTCGCCAAATGCAGGTTGACCCGCGCGGCGTAACTGGCGCTGCGTGTCGGGACCATACCTTCGACGACCAGCACGTCCTTGCCGATAGCGGCTTGCTGATAAAGAGTGATGATTTCTTCGAGCAGCTCATCCAGTTGACCGTCGCCGAGCATGCGCTCGACGTGCGCCAGGCCCAGTGGCTGCGGCGGCTTCAAACCGTGGGTGCGGGCCACCAGTTCGGTGGAGCGCTCCGGCCCGGTGTCACCCGGATGCGGCTGGGCAATCGGCTTGAAAAAACCGACTTTGAGACCGGCGCGCTCAAGGGTGCGCACCAGCCCGAGGCTGATCGAAGTCAGACCCACACCAAAATCGGTGGGTGCGATAAAAAAAGTTTGCATGCGGATTCTCTGGAGGAGCAGGCAATGGCGATCATTTATATCTGACGATCTACCGAAATTCAGTCGCCAAGGTTATCGCTAACCGAGCCTTGTGCGCACCAACCGCAAGCAAAGGGCTGGCCTATTTTTTCATTCCGCAGCAAAGGCTCCATGACCCAGGCCCGGGATTGCCAGGGTGGCTGGTGACGCAGGTGTTGCGTGTGGCCGCAGGAAAGCTCGGCCACCCAGTGGCCATCCTCGTCTTGTTGGAAGCCCGTGATCGTCGCACCCCGTCTGTCCGGGTTGTGTTCGCTTTCGGACGATTGCTTCGCTAAACTTGGCCTTTCTATATTCTTCTGCAAAAGGTCTCGCCCCATGCTGATCGCCGCCAATAAGGCTGTCTCCATCGACTATACCCTGACCAACGACGCTGGTGAGGTCATCGACAGCTCCGCCGGCGGCGCGCCGCTGGTCTACCTGCAAGGCGCAGGTAACATCATCCCGGGCCTGGAAAAGGCTCTGGAAGGCAAAACAGTCGGCGACGAGCTGACCGTAGCCGTTGAACCTGAAGATGCGTACGGCGAATACGCTGCCGAACTGGTCAGCACCCTGAGCCGCAGCATGTTCGAAGGCGTCGACGAACTGGAAGTGGGCATGCAGTTCCACGCATCCGCTCCAGATGGCCAGATGCAGATCGTGACCATTCGCGACCTGGACGGCGATGACGTCACTGTTGACGGCAACCACCCGTTGGCTGGTCAGCGCCTGAACTTCCAGGTCAAGATCATCGACATCCGTGATGCCAGCCAGGAAGAAATCGCTCATGGCCACGTCCATGGCGAAGGTGGCCATCACCACTGATTTTCTGCGCTAAGCTTTCGAGTACTGGAGAGGCGCCCGAGGGCGCCTTTTTAGTCCGCGGCTGTCCCTGATGGCACCGCCAAGTGGCTGTTTCGAGAAGAACACGGGAATTTGGAGTACGTCATGAGTGCTTTTCACGACCTTAAATTGACAGCCCTGGATGGTCAGGAGTTACCTCTGGCGCCCTTCAAGGGGCACGTCGTGCTGGTGGTCAACGTCGCCTCCAAATGTGGCTTGACCCCACAATATGCGGCGCTGGAGAACCTCTACCAGCAATACAAAGGTAAGGGTTTCAGCGTGCTGGGCCTGCCGTGCAACCAGTTTGCCGGGCAGGAACCGGGTACCGAGCAAGAGATCCAGGAATTTTGCAGCCTCAACTATGGCGTGACTTTCCCGTTGTCCAGCAAGCTGGAAGTCAACGGGCACGAACGTCATCAGTTGTACCGTCTGCTGGCGGGCGAGGGTGCGGAGTTTCCGGGGGACATTACCTGGAACTTCGAAAAATTCCTGCTAGGCAAGGACGGGCGTGTGCTGGCGCGTTTCTCGCCGCGCACGGCGCCGGATGATCCGACCGTGATTCACGCGATTGAAAAAGCGTTGAGCTAAAAGATCAAAAGATCGCAGCCTTCGGCAGCTCCTACAGGGGAATGTGTACACCTGTAGGAGCTGTCGAAGGCTGCGATCTTTTGATTCTGTCTTTTGACCCTAAATCACCAAAATCAATAATGCTTCCCATGACTCGGCACTCCCCATATTATCGCCGTCATAAAGTCATCTCCCGTGGAGCGTCCCCATGCCCGTCAAAGCCCTGTTCAAACCGTTCCACCTCGGCACCCTCGAACTGCCGACCCGCGTCGTCATGGCGCCGATGACCCGCTCCTTTTCGCCGGGTGGCGTGCCCAATTCCAAAGTCATCGAGTACTACCGTCGTCGCGCCGCCGCGGACGTTGGCCTGATCATCACCGAAGGCACCACCGTCGGTCACAAGGCCTCCAACGGCTACCCGAACGTGCCGCATTTCTATGGTGAAGCGGCATTGGCCGGCTGGAAGAAAGTGGTCGACGCGGTGCACGCTGAAGGCGGCAAGATCGTTCCGCAACTGTGGCATGTCGGCAGCGTGCGCCGCATCGGCACCGAGCCGGATGCCAGCGTGCCAGGTTACGGTCCATCGGAAAAATTGAAAGACGGTCAGGTCGTCGTTCACGGCATGACTAAACAGGACATCCAGGACGTCATCGCTGCGTTCGCCCAAGCGGCCAAAGACGCGCAGAGCATCGGCATGGACGGCGTGGAAATCCACGGCGCCCACGGCTATCTCGTGGACCAGTTCTTCTGGGAAGGCACCAACCAGCGCACCGACGAATACGGCGGCAGCCTGGCCAACCGTTCGCGTTTCGCCATCGAGCTGATTCAGGCCGTGCGTGCGGCAGTCGGCGAAGGTTTCCCGATCATCTTCCGTTTCTCGCAGTGGAAACAACAGGACTACACTGCGCGTCTGGTTCAAACCCCGGAAGCGCTGGGCGAATTCCTCAAGCCGTTGTCCGAGGCGGGCGTGGACATTTTCCACTGCTCGACACGCCGTTTCTGGGAGCCTGAGTTCGACGGTTCCGAACTGAACCTGGCAGGCTGGACACGCAAACTGACCGGCAAGCCGACCATCACCGTGGGCAGTGTGGGTCTTGATGGTGAGTTCCTGCAGTTCATGGTCAACACCGACAAGATCGCGCAACCCGCCAGCCTGGAAAACCTGCTGGAGCGTTTGAACAACGACGAATTCGATCTGGTGGCGGTGGGGCGTGCGCTGCTGGTGGACCCGGACTGGGCGCAGAAAGTGCGTGAGGGTCGTGAGGAAGACATCCTGCCGTTCAGCCGTGAGGCGTTGATGACGCTGGTTTAAGCGCCATCAGGAAGGGCCTCTTCGCGGGCAAGCCTCGCTCCTACAGATTTGTGCCGTACCCAGTATGGTTATCGACACAAATCTGTAGGAGCGAGGCTTGCCCGCGAAGCTCTTAAGGCAACAATGCCGTATCAGGCAGAACCTGCCCCTGCACACAAGCCCCACGCAACTGCCCCTCGAACTGCTCGATAATTGCCGCCCAACCTTGCCGGCTCGCATGCTGGCGCGCATTGAGCCTCACACAACGCAAGGTTTCACGTTCCTCCAGCAGCCACGCCGCTGCGTCGCAGAATGCCTCTGCATCCCCCGGCATCGCCAACACGCCGTTGTAGCCATGGCGAATATGCTGGGCCGCTGCTGCCTGATCGTACGCCACCACGCCCAATCCTGATGCCAATGCCTCAAGCACCACATTGCCGAAGGTTTCGGTCATGCTGGGAAACAGAAATACGTCCCCCGACGCATAGTGACTGGCCAGCGCTTCTCCACGTTGTGAGCCACAGAAAATCGCTTCGGGAAGATCTTGCTCCATCGCCGCGCGTTGCGGGCCATCGCCCACCACAATCAGTTTCAACTTGCGCTGTGGATAAGTGCTTTCAAGGGTGTCGAAGCAGCGCTTGAGCAGACCCAGGTTTTTCTCCGGTGCCAGACGTCCTACGTGGATAACGGCAATGTCGTCATCACCCAGGCCCCAGCTCTCACGCAGGGGCATAAGACGTTTGGTTGGGTGAAACAGCTGGCTGTCGACGCCGCGCGACAGCAATGCCAAACGCTCGAAGTGCCGGCGCTCCAGTTCCATTCGTTGGCTCACGCTCGGCACCAGGGTCAGTGTTGAGCGATTGTGAAACCAGCGCAGGTAGTGGGTCAGCAAGCGCGTCAGCAGTCCAAGCCCATATTGGCTGGAGTACTGCTGAAAGTTGGTGTGAAAACCGCTCACCACGGAAATTCCCAAGCGCCGAGCCGCGCGCAACGCGGACAACCCCAGCGGGCCTTCGGTGGCAATGTAGAGCACGTCCGGGCGGTGGCGCTTCCAACGCCGCAGCAGCTTGTGCATCGACGACTGACCCCACTGCAAACCGGGATACCCCGGCAGCGGCCAGCCCCGGCACAGCAGCAACTCATCGTCGCTGCCCAACTGCTGGTCGCAACCCTGCCGTGGCCGCACCAGCTCCACCTGGTGACCGCGCGCGCGCAGACCGTCGCACAAGCGGCCAAGGGTATTGGCCACGCCGTTGATTTCGGGAGGAAACGTTTCGGTGATCAGGGTGATATGCAGAGCTGTCGTCATGACCCCAGTGTCGGCTGGGGCCATGTCGTCGTTGTGACGATAGGATGATGGATTTGTGACCGAATCAGCGTTGCACCACCAGATTCTCCACACCGCGCTCGCGAACCCAGAACAAGGTCGCGCCAGCGACGGCGGCCGGCATCATCAGAATGTTGACCACCGGAATCAGCAGCACCAGATAAACGATTCCGCCGAAACTCATGCTCTGCCAGCGCTTCTGGCGCAGCCAGGCGAGCATCTCGTTCCAGCCCAGTTTGTGGTTGTCCGCCGGGTAGTCGATGTACTGGATCGCCATCATCCACACCCCGAACAGCAGCCACAGCGGCGCGGCGATGATGTTCACCACCGGGATGAACGACAGGATGAACAGCCCGATCGCGCGCGGCAGGAAGTAACCGAGTTTGCGCATTTCCCGGGCGAGGGTGCGCGGGATCATGGCGATCAGTTCGCCCCAACTGAAGGCCGGGAAGTCGTCGGTGCCGCGCACGACCACTTCGACTTTCTCCGCGAGGAAGCCGTTGAACGGCGCGGCAATGACGTTGGCGAGCATCGTGAAGGTGAAGAACACCATCAACACCACCAGCACCACAAAGATTGGCCAGAGGATGTAACTGAGAAAACTCAGCCAGTCGGGAAGCGTCGGCATCAGCGTATCGACCCACACGCTGAATTGATGGCCGGCCAGATAGATCAATCCGACGAACAGCACCAGATTGATTGCCAACGGCAGCAACACGAACAAACGCAGGCTGGGGCTCAGGACCAACTTGAGCCCTTCGCGCAGGTATTGCGGGCCGGACAGAACAGGGGCGGGCATAGCGTGCTCCGAGCAAAAGGGAAACGCGCCGACCTTACCGGCTTTGCCAGACAGGCGAAAGCGCGGTCGCAGCATCGACATCAACTGTAACAAAGGCGTCTCTATATTCGCCGCGACGGGATAGAGACCACCTATGAGCTGGATTGTTAAACCGTATTTCCTTAATCTTCGCCCCCTCGATACGCTGCACCCATTCTTTTACAGGACTGTCGGGTTCAAGCCTTCCCCAAGTGCTGTCAACGGTCCTTTTTTATTCCCGCCGGCAACCCGGCGTTCCGCGCCAGGTATTCCGGGCCGGTCAACAGGAGCAGGTCATGTCTGAAGTCCGTCATTCGCGAGTGATTATTCTCGGTTCCGGCCCTGCCGGTTACAGCGCTGCGGTGTATGCCGCCCGTGCCAACCTCAAGCCACTGCTGATCACCGGCATGCAAGCCGGCGGTCAACTGACCACCACCACCGAAGTCGACAACTGGCCGGGCGACGTCCACGGCCTGACCGGCCCGGCGCTGATGGAACGCATGAAAGAGCACGCCGAGCGCTTTGAAACCGAGATCGTTTTCGATCACATCAATGCCGTGGACTTCGCTGCCAAGCCTTACACCCTGACCGGCGACAGCGCGACCTACACCTGTGACGCGCTGATCATCGCCACCGGTGCCAGCGCGCGTTACCTCGGTTTGCCTTCGGAAGAAGCGTTCATGGGCAAAGGCGTTTCGGCCTGCGCAACCTGCGACGGTTTCTTCTATCGCAACAAACCAGTGGCCGTGGTCGGTGGCGGCAACACCGCTGTCGAGGAAGCCCTGTACCTGGCCAACATCGCCAGCACGGTGACCCTGATTCACCGTCGCGAAACGTTCCGCGCCGAGAAGATCCTGATCGACAAGCTCAATGCTCGCGTTGCCGAAGGCAAGATCATCCTGAAGCTGAACTCGAACCTGGACGAAGTCCTGGGCGACAACATGGGCGTCACCGGTGCTCGCCTGAAGAACAACGACGGCAGCTTCGACGAGCTGAAAGTCGACGGCGTGTTCATCGCCATCGGCCACACTCCGAACACCTCGTTGTTCGAAGGTCAGCTGACGTTGAAAGACGGCTACCTGGTGGTGCACGGCGGTCGTGAAGGCAACGCCACGGCGACCAACCTCGAAGGCATCTTCGCCGCCGGTGACGTCGCTGACCACGTTTACCGTCAAGCGATCACCTCCGCCGGTGCAGGCTGCATGGCGGCACTGGACGCCGAGCGTTACCTCGACGACCTGCAGAACGCCAAGTTCTGAGATCGTTGAATGAAAAAACCGGCTTCGGCCGGTTTTTTTGTGAGCCAGACAAATACGTTAAACCCTGCAGGAGCTGCCGCAGGCTGCGATCTTTTGACTTTGCTCTAAAAGGTCAAGGTCAAAAGATCGCAGCCTGCGGCAGCTCCTACAGGGATTTTATGCTCAGGTCAGTTTTGCCAGGCACGCCTCAAGGATGTCCAGGCCTTCCTCCAGCACATTGGCCTCAGTGGTCAGCGGCGCCAACAATCGAATGATGTGGCGCGACTTGCCGCTGGGCATCAGCAGCAAACCGGCGTCGCGGGCTAACGCCAGCAGTTGGGTCAACTGCGCCGATGCCGGGGTGCCGTCGATATTGGCCAGCTCGATGCCGCGCATCGCACCGACGCCGGTCAAACGGCCCAGATACGGCGACAGGTTGCGCGCGCGCCAGGACTGGTAGCGACTGACGATCGCTTCTTCCTGTTGCACGCCCCAGGCTTGCAGGTTCGCGTCGGTCATTTCATCCAGCGTCGCCAATGCCGCGGCGCAGGCAATGGGATTGCCCGAATAGGTGCCGCCCAGTCCGCCCTTGGGCAAATAATCGAGCAGCGCCTTGCGCCCGACCACCGCACCGAGCGGCACGCCGCCGGCGATGCTTTTGCCGAGCAGGATCAGGTCCGGCTCGATGCCCAATCGCGAAAACGCGAAGCGCTGTCCGGTGCGGCCAAAGCCAGACTGGATTTCATCGGCGATCAGCAGAATGTTTTTTTCATCGCAAAATCTGCGCAGCGTCTGCGCGAACTCGACGTCCATTGCCAGAAAGCCCGCTTCGCCCTGCACCGGTTCGACGATAAAACACGCAACGTCTTCGACATCGATTTCGACGCTGAACAGTCGATCCATCGCCTTCAGCGCTTCGGCGCAGGTCACACCGTTGTCTTTGCTCGGATAGGGCAAATGAAACACCGGCCCCGGCAGCACGCCGACCTTCTGTTTGTAAGGCGCCACTTTGCCATTAAGGTTGAGCGTGGCGAGCGTACGGCCGTGGAAGGCGCCGTCGAAGGCGATGACCGCTGTGCGGCCAGTCACGCCACGGACGATCTTCAAGGCGTTTTCCGCTGCCTCCGCGCCGCTGTTGGTGAGCATGCCGCTGACCGGGTAATCGACCGGAATGAACGCGGCGAGCCGATCCATCAGTTCGATGTAGGGCACATGCGGGGCGGCGTTGAATGCGTAATGGGTCAGCCGGGTGGCTTGTTCGCGAATGGCCTCGACGATGCGCGGGTGGCAATGGCCGAGGTTTAACACCCCGATACCGCCGACAAAGTCGATGTAGCGTTTGCCATCGGTGTCCCAGACTTCGGCATTTTTGCCGTGGCTGAGCGTGACGGGATGCACGATGTTGATCGACCGGCTGATGTTTTCGCTGCTCATGGATGACCGACTCAGAAGAAGGGAGGCTCCTTTTTATCTAAGCCGTGAGCAGCAGTGTCCGGCAAACGAAATAAAGTTGCCGGGTCAATCTTAAAAGTCGGGATGTGTGGTCATACACCTGTAGGAGCGAGCTTGCTCGCGATGGTCGTAAACGATACCGCGTAAAACCAGATGCCCTGAGGCGTCCTTAATTTTTTCGCGAGCAAGCTCGCTCCTACAATTCAGCGACGTGTCAGCGGTTGCTGCGAGAACTTCACCCCGGCCAGACCGTGCGCAATCAATGCACGAATATTGCCGTGGTCGCTGCCCTCAGGGGTGGCCAACACAGAGCGGTAATGCTCGCCAAACGCCAACAGCGCTTCTTCATCGCCCAGGTCTTCCAGCAGCGCCAGGCCCAGCGTCTTGCACGAACCTTCATTCTGCCCGGCGGCGTTTTCCACGCCACCGTTGTTGAAGGCTTGAGGCTGGTAGTCGTAACCCTCTGCGATGAACGCCAGGGTGTCGGCAAAAACGTGTTCGCCGCTGTTGAGGCTGGCGCGCAGGGTGTTCAAATCATTCATTGGGTTTTCCTTTGGCGAACGCCGCTTGCTGTTCGGAGCTGGCTTCTTGCTGGTATTGGGCTTTCCACTCGGCGTACGGCATGCCGTAGACGACTTCGCGGGCGTCGTCGAGGCTGACCTCGATCTGACGTTCGTCGGCCGCGGCCTTATACCATTTGGACAGGCAGTTACGGCAGAAGCCCGAGAGGTTCATCAGGTCGATGTTCTGTACATCCTTGCGGCTGTCCAGGTGGGCGACCAGACGGCGAAAGGCGGCGGCTTCGAGTTCCAGGCGTTGTTGATCGTTCATGTGAGTTCTCTACACGCGATAAAGGCTATAAAGGTGCGGGATCGGCATCGGTGAAAATGTTCACCGAGTTGCGTTCGGCGGTCCGGATGAAGGACTGCGTCATCATTGCGATGTCCTGAATGATGAATAGCTTCTTGTCCGGGCTGTTGAGCAGGTCGGTGGAAAGATTCGTCCCATCTTGCTGGCCGGGCCATATGCACCAGATGGACAGAATATCTTCTCCGGTACTCTTGATGGTGGCGGGCTCAAAGTTGACTTTATAACCAACCGATTCGGCACCGCCAAAGGTGTACTTGAAAATGTCCTTGATGGTTTCCACCGACTCGGTGGTTTTCAGGAAGTAGGCAACGATAATCCGTTCGACATTGAAACCGACCCACATTTTGGTCTTGGTGTTGGTGTTTTCCAGTGTGTAATTGGCGCCGAAAATATTGTTGATGGCGGAGACTTTTACATTCAGCTTCAGCCCGTGCGAATCTGCGATATGCCCCAGCGTTGTCGGCATGTTTATCAACAGCAGGTTTTGTGTCTTTGCCGTCAGGTAGTCCAGGTTGGCTTCGCGTTCACCAAAGATCAGTATCAGGCTGATGACCAGCGCTGTGCCAGTCATATGCGCCAGAGACAAGGACAGCAGGATCCAGTCGCTATGGTCGGGAACACCGACAAAGGCCAACGACACATAAATCGCTGCCACAAAACAGAGTGACAGTGCGCCGACGATCGACCACTTTATCTTGCGCGGCAGGTAGATCAGCTTCTTCGAGTCAATCATTGACGATTCCTTTCTTGAGGTGGCGCCCGCCATTGATGACGACGCTGCTTCCAGTGCTGTAGTCGGTGTTGAGCAAGAACATGACGGCGTCGATCAGCGGTTGCGCGCCAGGTTCGAATTCGAGAAGGGCTTTCTTCAAGGTTCGCTGGGTGTAATCCGGCGTGCTGTTTTCCTTGAGGATGAGCAAGCCGGGGAGGATCGCGTTTACCCTGATCGTGGGGGCGTATTTCTCTGCGAACGACAGCACCATGTTTTGCAAGGCCGATTTGGTGGCGGCATAACCGATGTGGCTCTTGCTGCCCCGTGATGAGGTCTCGTCGCAAATATGGATGATGTCCGATCGTTCCAGGCGCTGCAGATGCTCGCCCAGTTCCAGGTTCAGATGGTAGGGCGCCTCGACGTGGAGTTTGAACATGGTGTTCAGATTCTCCAGGCCATCGTCCAGCCACAAGGAAGCGTTGTGGATCACTGCGCGCAAACTGTCGAAGTTGCTCTTGATATAGGCAATCAGCGCTTCGCGATCACCCTGGAGTTCAAGATTTGCCTGGAACGGCAGCATGTTCGGGTGCGGCATCTCCAGGTTCGTCGAGCGGCTGACGCAAATAACGGTATGGCCGGCCTCGGCCAGTCTAGTGGCAAGTTGGAGGCCGACGCGCTTGCTGGTACCGGTGACAAGTATTGGACTATTCATAGATGTGCGATCAGCTTCAGTAGGTCTATGCACGGGCTAAATGCGTGCAGCATAACTGAAGTTTTCCCGCTAGCGGCCAGCTTCTCCCACCCGTAGCAATGCCGGTGTTATTTGGGCGGGAAGGCCTGTGGACCGATACACCAAAGATACCCTAGTGATCGCTGATCGATTTGACGATCAATGAAGCGGGTTGCGCTTTTTTGTTCAGCCAGCCGGCCAGCACGTGGGTCGACAGAGGAATGAAGAAGTAGACCATCAGCGGTGTCAGGCACAGGGTGCTGATGAACACCCGGCTCAGTAAGCCCATTTCGCTCAGCAATGGCCCGAGGGCAAAGTTGAACAACAGCGAAACCGGAAAGAAAGCCAGCCAGATCGCCACCGCCTGCTTCCACCGTGGCGGGCGTTGGCCGACGGCGCCGAACCAGCCTTCGATACCACTGACCCGATGTTCAGTAGGGTGGGCAAACAGATCACTGCCGCGTGCCAGCCAGGCTGTACGCGAAGCGGAATGCTCCCAGGCATGCAGGGTCTGCCCGTCGACGAAACGGAAAATAATCTGGAATTCGTCATCGTCGGGCGGCGGAGCGAGCACGCCAGAGCCGAGATAACCGGGAAAATCGGTGGCCAGTTGTTCGCCTTCGCGCAGCCAGGCCATCAGGTCCTGATAGCGCCCATCGGCGACGCGACGCGCAACCATCAGCGTGACGGGTGAGGTAGACATTGTGTATCTCCGAATAACAAACGCGTCGCTCCGGATAGGAGTTTCGCCAGGCGCAGCGCCGGGGTGATGGGCTGCGTCTTCAAACAAGCAAGGATTATTCCTGTTTCCGCCGATAACGCCAGCATTTGTTGATCCATCCCTTGAATAGTGAGGGGGCATTGGCGTTAAATGGGATCCAGCTAACACATGGACGTTAACCCCCCAAATGCCTGTCATTACTGACAATGCTCCTGCTTTGCCCGTTCTTGCCCTGGAACGGGAAGAATTGTTTCCGATTCGTGAGGTGGCACGCCTGACTGGAATCAACCCGGTCACGCTGCGGGCTTGGGAACGTCGTCATGGGCTGATCCAGCCTACGCGCACCGAAAGCGGGCATCGCCTGTATTCAATGACCGATGTCGAGAAGGTCCGGACCATTCTGGGGTGGATTGAGCGTGGTGTGGCCGTGAGCAAGGTCGGCAAGATATTGGCCAAGACCGAACCGCTCAAGGCACTGGCGCAAATCATTCCCGATGAACTCGTACTCGCCGACTACGCGCAATGGCAACAGCAGGTTCATGCGGCGGTGAGTACATTCAATGATGTTCAACTGGATCAGGTCTACGGGCAGATTTTTTCGAGCTACTCACCGTCGGTGGTGTTTCAGGACATTCTGATTCCGCTCTGGAAACAGTTGTTACAGCGCCAGGACCGTTTCGGTCAGACCAGCGAGTGGTTGTTTTTCGACGGCTACTTGCGCACTCGTGTCTTGCAGCGCTTGCTGCTGATGCGCAGCTCCCAGCCTCGACGGGTGATCGTCAGCGCTCTGGCGGGTCAATGCCGTGAACTTGAATTGCTGGTGGCAGCCCTATTCTTGAGCAGCAATGAAATGGGCGTGCGACTGCTGACAATTGGCCAGCCATTCGATGAGCTGATGCTGGTTTGCGAAAAGATCAAGCCACAGGCGCTGGTGTTGATGTCCAATCACGCGCCGGCGCCCGAACTGCCACGGCGCCTGAATCGCTTGGCGTTGAGCCTTGATTGTCAGCTGTTTCTGGCGGGCGATGCGTCCGATCTGGCGCAGGAGAGCCTCGCCGGATCGTCGATTGGTTGCCTGGGTAATGACGGGATAGTGATGCGCCAGCGCCTGAAACAATTCCTGGCGGGTAACCTCGATACCTGAGATTCAGAGATGCAGCGTGGGATGCGTCAGCCGATGCTGCTGCAGGATGTATTGGCGCAGACGCTCGGTTTCGTCCTTGTCACTCTGGCTCAACTGGTAGGCGTAGAAACCATTCTCGGTTTCTTTCTCGAAAGTACCGCGCAACGCGATCCGCTCGTAGCCTGAGGGGCTGAACCACAAGGCGAAATGTTTCGGCGGCTTGGTCTTGTTGCGAACTTCCAGCAGAACCCCTTTAAACGACACTTCATGCACCCACATCGTACCGGGTTGGCCGTTGGCGTTCTCCAGTGCTACCGGTTCTTCGAGCACCAGCCGCCATGGCCGGACCATCGGGC
Source organism: Pseudomonas sp. LBUM1644 (assembly GCF_059716195.1). Lineage (NCBI taxonomy): Bacteria > Pseudomonadati > Pseudomonadota > Gammaproteobacteria > Pseudomonadales > Pseudomonadaceae > Pseudomonas > Pseudomonas sp. LBUM1644. The sequence continues at coordinate 956,459 of NZ_CP166812.1, forward strand.
CATCTTCATAGATGCTGGGAACCCCTAGGCGCAAGTGCAGCGCGTGAAACTCGTCTTCCACCAGATGCAGCGGGAAAGTCATCTGCTGATTTTCGAAATTGGCCTGGATGGTGACCTGCTCATGCGCTGCGAGGCGTGTGAGCAAGTCACGGATTTGCGAACCACCGTTGACGAGCAGGCTCGACGTCGCATCCCGCACATTGAGTTGCGGGTTGTGTTGCATGGTCTGGATGAAATCCAGCTCATCCTGGGTCAGGAGCGCGTCGCGTTGCATGGCTAACTCGAATTGAATAGTTACAAAGTCATCGGTGATTGTAGTTAATGACAATTAATTCGCGGTTTTGTTTTTGCCGTTCGTCGCTTTAAGTGCGGCAAGTTCAGCCTGGAGTTCAGCCAGTTGGGCTTCCAGTTGCGCTACGCGCTGCTGTGCCTTGACTTGAACGGTGACGTCTTTTTGCACGCCGACAAAATAAGTCTGCCCGTCGCTTGGGTTTTTCACTGTAGAAAGGGACAGCTCGTTCCAGAATGGCGTGCCGTCCTTGCGGTAATTCCTGAGAATTTCCCGGCAGGAGCCACCGCTGCTCAATGCGGCGCGAATCAAGGCAAGCGCCTCCTGATCCCGGTCTCCCGACTGAAGGAAACGGCAATCCTGGTAGAGGACTTCTTCACTGCTGTAACCGGTCATATGTTCGAATGCCGGATTGACGTAAATCAGGATGTTGTCGTGCTCGCCTTCCTTTTCGGCAACCACGATGCCGTCGTTGGAGGCATTGATCACCATTTGCAGCAATTGCGCGTTGATCATCGCAGAGTCCTTTCCAGGTTGATTAAGGCTGCATTCTAGAAGAACACTGGGCGGCGTCCACTGGCCATCACCGCTAAATGAGATCGAATCGCAGCTTTTAGGCTGCTGCTGTTAATATCCCCCGTCTTTTACTCAGCTTCAGGAACAGATTGATGAAAGTCGCCATCCTTTCCGGCTCGGTATACGGTACGGCTGAAGAAGTCGCCCGCCATGCCGCGAACATTTTGAAAGCCGCTGGTTTTGAAACCTGGCACAACCCTCGTGCCAATCTCGCCGATATTCAGGCCTTCGGCCCCGAAGCTTTCCTGGCAGTAACGTCGACCACCGGCATGGGCGAGTTGCCGGACAACCTGCAACCGTTGTATTCGACGATTCGCGATCTATTGCCGGCGGCATGGCGCGGCTTGCCGGGTGCAGTGATTGGCCTGGGCGACGCCAGTTACGGCGACACCTTCTGCGGTGGCGGCGAGTTGATGCGTGAATTGTTCGGCGAGCTGGGCCTTCGTGAAGTCCTGCCGATGCTGCGCCTGGACGCGAGCGAAAGTGTGACGCCGGAAGACGACGCCGAGCCATGGCTCAATCAATTGATCGACGCGCTGCGCACCTGACTCGCACGGCCATCAAGCTGGCTGCCAATGCAACTACACGAAGCCTGGGGGCTGACTAGACTGCTGTTACGTGCAAAAACAATAAGAACAGGAGTTCCTTGTCGTGAACGTAGCCCCCGTCCAATCCCCCCACAGTGTCAAAGATCAGGTCAGTGCCGCGGAGTGGCAGACCCGTGTCGACCTGGCGGCCTGTTACCGTCTGGTCGCCCTGCATGGCTGGGATGATCTGATCTTCACGCACATCTCGGCCAAGGTGCCGGGCACCGAAGACTTTCTGATCAACCCGTTCGGGCTGATGTTCCACGAAATGACCGCGTCGAGCCTGGTCAAGGTCGATCAGGCCGGCAATAAACTGATGGACAGTCCGTATGAGATCAATCCAGCGGGCTACACCATCCACAGCGCCGTTCACGAAGTTCGTCACGATGTTGTCTGCGTGCTGCACACTCATACGGCCTCGGGTGTTGCGGTGTCGGCGCAGAAGCAGGGCATTTTACCGATCAGCCAGCAATCATTGTTCGTCCTGTCCAGCCTGGCTTATCACGCCTACGAAGGCGTTGCGCTGAACCATGAAGAGAAGGCGCGCTTGCAAGCCGACCTCGGTGAAAACAATTTCCTGATGCTGCACAACCACGGCCTGCTGACCTGTGGGGGCACCATCGCCGACACGTTCCTGATGATGTTCACCTTCCAGCGCGCCTGCGATATCCAGGTGATGGCTTCAACCGGTGGCGCCGAGCTGATCGCCATCGAGCCGCAGATATTGGCTGGTGCGAAGGCGATGATCGCCGGCGTCACCAAAAGTGCTCAAGGGATGGGCGGTGCACTGGCCTGGCCAGCGCTGCTGCGCAAACTCGATAAACAAGACCCGGGGTACAAACTCTAATGGCACTTGCCGAGATTCCCCTGTGTGTGTGGCGCAAACGCAGCCAGGCGTTCGTATTCCGTGGTCAGACCGTTCGTTACTGGACGGCGGGGCAGGGTGAGCCGCTGTTGCTCATCCATGGCTTCCCGACGGCCAGTTGGGATTGGCATTACCTGTGGCAACCGCTGGCGCAGCGTTATCGGGTGATTGCCTGCGACATGCTCGGTTTTGGTGATTCGGCCAAACCGGTCAATCACGAATACAGCCTGCTGGAGCAGGCGGATCTGCAACAGGCGTTACTGGCGCACTTGAAGGTCGAGCAAGCGGTGCACGTATTGGCCCACGACTATGGCGACAGCGTGGCTCAGGAACTGTTGGCGCGGCATTACGAAGAACGTTTTCACCTCGCCAGTTGCGTGTTCCTCAACGGCGGGCTGTTTCCCGAAACCCATCGCCCGATCCTGATGCAAAAACTGCTGCTCAGCCCATTGGGCTGGATGATCGGCCGAGCCTTTTCCCGTGACGCCCTGGTGAAGAGCTTTCGGCAGGTTTTTGGCCCGAACAGCCGACCGACGGAAAGTGAAATGGACGATTTCTGGAGCCTGGTCGACAGCAACCACGGGCCACGGATCATGCACAAGTTGATCGCCTACATCCCTGAGCGACGCGCCCAGCGTGATCGTTGGGTCGCCGCGATGCAGCGGGGTGAGGTGGCGCTTCGAGTGATCGATGGCGAAGTCGATCCGATCTCCGGCGCACACATGGTCCAGCGCTATCGGGAGCTGATACCGAACCCCGACACCGTCCTGTTGCCCGGCATCGGCCATTACCCGCAGACCGAGGCGCCAGGGCTGGTGCTCAAGCATTACCTGGAGTTTCGCGACCAGCTGGTTTCGCCGTCGCGCAAGATGGCTTGTTCCTGACTGGAGGTGACCGGAAAAGATCGCAGCCTCGTTTCACTCGACAGCTCCTACAAAGTGAAACGAGGCTGCGATCTTTTCCAATTCACCCCAATCCAAATCGGCATCATCCCCCAGCCTTATCGAACACCATTCAGCCTCCCCCCTGTTCATTGTGACCCGCAGCGCCGTGCCTGACACTCGGACTCATTGTCCCCTTGGCCTGCTGGAGTCCCCCAATGAACGAGTCTGTGCGTTTCGAAGATAAAGTCGTGATTATCACGGGTGCAGGTGGAGGCCTCGGCCGGGCCCATGCACTGCTGTTCGCCAAGCAGGGCGCCAAGGTGCTGGTCAATGATCTCGGTGGTTCGGCGCAGGGCGAAGGCGCGAACGCTTCCGCCGCAGACCGCGTGGTGAATGAAATTCGTGAGGCGGGCGGCATCGCCGAAGCCAACCACGACTCCGTGACCGACGGCGACAAAATCGTGCAGCACGCCCTCGATGTCTTCGGCCGGGTCGACGTCGTGGTCAACAACGCCGGGATCCTGCGGGACAAGACCTTCCACAAAATGGAAGACGGCGACTGGGACCTGGTTTACCGCGTCCACGTCGAAGGCGCCTACAAAGTGACCCGCGCCGCGTGGCCGCACCTGCGTGAGCAAAACTATGGCCGCGTGATCTTCACCGCCTCGACCTCCGGCATCTACGGCAACTTCGGCCAGTCCAACTACGGCATGGCCAAGCTTGGCCTCTACGGCCTGACCCGCACCCTCGCCATCGAAGGCCGCAAAAACAACATCCTGGTCAACGCCATCGCCCCCACCGGCGGCACCCGCATGACCGAAGGCCTGATCCCGCCGCAGGTGTTCGAACAACTCAAGCCGGAACTGGTCAGCCCGCTGGTGGTGTACCTCGGCAGCGAGACCTGCCAGGAAACGTCAGGGTTGTTTGAAGTCGGTGGTGGCTGGATGGGCAAAGTGCGCTGGGAACGCAGCCTCGGCGCCGGGTTTGATCCGCGGGTTGGGTTTTCGCCGGAAGACGTGGCTGCGCATTGGCAGCAGATTTGTGATTTCGAAGGGGCTGCGCATCCGAAGGATAATATTGAGGCGTTGAAGGAAATGATGGGGAATTTGCAGCGGTATTCGCTTTAAGGGGCGGTGATACCAAGCCGCTGTATAAAGCGGCTTGGTGGTTGTTGAAAATATTCTAAACGTATCGCTTCTCTTTAAAGAAATCGGGCGCTTTCCAGTTCGGCCCCTTGATCGTTTTCCCATTTTCGTCGCTTACTAATATGCCATCCTCGAAAAGCAAGTTGTAAACTGTTACTAATTCGCCATGGGACATCTCAGGTCGGAAGCGAGCGTACATACTTTCCACCTGCATGGCAGATCTAAATAACGCGAAAACTGAAACAACCTCCTCTGTTGATTCATTTTTTATTATTTGCTCAACAGTGTTCATTGTACGGGCTCCTTGAGTTCTTTCTCGTATTCTCTTTGATCTTGTACGTTCATTGCATTGATTGCTGTCTCGGTGTAAAGGAGCGTTAAGCTGTTTCCAAGTTTGTAGTCCTCCAGTGTAGCAGTGTGAGCGTTGTTCCAAACTGGTGAGTCATCAGGAGGCGAAACATTGTCGGCGTAACCGAGTGTTCTGTAACGCTCCAGTTCTCGTAATTCGTGAGTGTAATAACGACGATAGACGTCAGTAGATTGTAGTTGTCCGTTGAATATTCTGTTCAGGCGCTCGATCATTATGTCGTTCGCGTCAGATTGATTGAAACGGGCAGTGTGTAATTTTACTAAATCAATCCCTCCTTGAGTGATTGTTGCCGTGCTCCAGTCCAATTCTAGTATCGGCCCTCCCGCCTGTTCTGGATTGAACTTTCGCCCACTGTATTTTCCCGTGACGGTGGCCCCGTCATAAGGGCTGTTGAACACCACATACTGAGGCGGAATTCCCGATTCAATCGGGAATACATAAATGAAACCACCAAAGCTATAGAGATCCAGCCTCGGGGACGTATCTATCCTTCCTTCGAGGGCGGTTGCGGTAGTGCCGTTGTAGACAACAATGTTCAGCTCCTTGCTTGGGAGGGTCGTCGAGGAATTGTTCGGCCGGACAATCGGCGTCCAGGTCATGCCAGTGGAAAACGCATCCGGGGTATATGTCCTGTAAACATTCAAACCTGGGTCAAAAGTGGCAAGCCGCACCGGTACTTTGCCAGTTGCTGCAGTGCCGTTTGTTGCGGCAACAAAAAACTCTGTTGTGTTACCCACCGATCTGGACCCGATAGCTACCGGCAGTTCTATTTCCCCGTTAGCCTCGGCGATGGCGTACAAGCCGTCGAGGTTGTCAGGCATAAGGTCTGAGAGCGGCACGTTTAAGGCGTAGAGATCGCTATCTTCCAGTGGTGAGGGAAACGCCAGTGCGGCAAACCCACCTATGACTGCTCCGGCCGACGAAGCTAACGCTGCAATCACTGCTGACACCGCAGCACGTAAAGCAGACTTTATCGCCAAGGTGGTCGCTGAATTTGTAGCGAGATTTCCCGCTGCTACGGTGAACACTGGGCCCGCTGCAGCTGCTGAGCCCGAAACAGGAAACGGACGATTTGCCTTGGCCGCCTCCAGAGACTCCATCTTTTCCCGAAAAGCTTTAAATTTAGCGTCGTTTTCTGCGAGCCTTTTTTCCCAGGCCTCTTCTCGTTCCCTGGCCTCTTGCGCATTACGTTCTGCTGTCAGTCGCGCTTGCTCGGCGGCTACCCGTTCGGTCTCTGCCAACGCTGCTATTCGTGCCTGCTCTTGATCATTAGCAAGTGCCTCAGCTTCCGCCTTAACACGTGCCTCTTCAGCAGCAATACGCTGTGCTTCCTGTTCCGCTGCTAGTCGCGTTTGTTCCGTTGCCTGCATGATGCTGAAGGTGAGTTGAAGATTGGCGGTCTGCTGGTGGAGCGATTGGATAGTCTGGGACAACAATCTAGCTTCGATAGAGGCTCGCAGTGATTGATTCAAGGCCTGCATGGCAATGCCATTGGGTCCCGGCCACTTCTCCATCGTCGTGGCTTTTAACATGAATTCATTGACATGCCGGTTAAATGGATCACCTCCATAAAACGCATTCGCAGTGGTTGTTTTATTGTGGAGTTCGGCGGCTTTACGTTCTGTTAATTTGTTCAGGACACCCAATTCCCGGACAATTGATTGCAATGGCGGAACTGGATCCGTTGGGCCCTCATGTCGGGTCGCTGCCAACTCTGCTTCGATAGTTATCGGTAGTTGGCTCGATCTGGTTTGATATTCCTGTTCTAACGCCCGGGTCGTTTTTGTTACGGTGCCTCGATTTTGCTCATAAGCTGATACGCCGCGCCCCAAAGGGCCTGCGTGCAAGCGGTTTCCCGAACGGGGTGGGGGTATAAAATGATCGGGCGCTTGTCCTACTATTTCGACAGGTGTTGTTATTTCATGAAAACCAGGCGTCCAGTCATTACCCTTCGGAGGTTTTGGTGGTTTTTGCATATTCGTGTCCTTATGAATTTGCTTGGTGTCGAAGTTAGCGGCTAGCGATGGATCTGACCGCAAACTATTGCTTGGTGCCATTTCAAGTTACAGCGAAATAGAAAGTGATGGGTCTGAGAGGTGTGTGAGATTTCACATATAAACTTGAGGGAGTTTTCGGCATTGGAGTAATAGTGGGGATATTCTCCTTTGAGTAAAAGGAAGTTTCTTATGGGGTTATCGGAAGTGTCTTGCAGTGCTGTTTTAAACGGCGGCGCAAACCATCACCCATAAAAAAGGCCGCTGCAAACGCAGCGGCCAAAGTAAGACGTTAAATCAAGGAGCTACAAATCAACGTCTCTGTACTCAGTGCGATGAGCCGAAAACCTTCGATTCATCTGAAATCGTGCTTCCAGGCCATTTGCCGTGAAAGCCCGACAAGAATAAGCGCCTGAGCCCAAAGGAAAAATAGCGATTCCTGACATGCACTGTTGCAATCTGGGCAACAGTCCCGCCCTCCCAGGCGATTAATTCTCTGTAGCAGCTGCCGAAGGCGGCGTTCGGCTGCGCAGCAGTCGTAAACCCTGCATGCGCGTTGTTCCTGAATCACCGAAGTGGATTTGATGACTGCTGCGCAGCCGGACGCAGCCTTCGGCAGCTGCTACAGGTTTGCGTTGACTGCACTTAATACGTTCCCCTAATAGCGCTTCATCCAAGCCATCCATTCCGCGCCGCATCCCCCATTACGTGTGGCCATTCATCCTTTAGAGCTACACCGCAAATACCTCCTTGGTGCGCTTATCGCCCCCAACCTGCGGCAGTAGGGTGTGGCCTTCTGTCACTCACCGGGGAAGACGCATGACAAAAACAACAATGCGCGCCATCTTCAAACCGCAAGCGCTGGCCGCTGCGGTGGCCTTGGGTTGCTGTGCCCAGGCGCAGGCTGTTTCGTTCAATATTGGGGAAATCGAGGGGACGTTTGATTCCTCGCTGTCGGTCGGGGCGAGTTGGGGCATGCGCGATGCCGACAAGTCGCTGGTGGGCACCGTCAACGGCGGGAGCGGCCAGGCATCGACCGGCGACGACGGGCGACAGAACTTCGGGAAGGGTGAAACCTTCTCTAAGATCTTCAAGGGTATTCACGATCTCGAATTGAAGTACGGCAACACCGGCGTATTCGTGCGGGGCAAGTACTGGTACGACTTCGAGTTGCAGGACGAAGACCGCCCTTTCAAACCCATCAGCGATCACGGCCGCAAGGAAGGCGCGAAGTCTTCCGGTGCGCAGATCCTCGATGCCTTCGTCTACCACAACTATTCCATCGCCGATCTGCCCGGCACGGTGCGCGCGGGCAAGCAGGTGGTCAGTTGGGGTGAAAGTACTTTCATCGGCAACTCGATCAACAGCATCAACCCGGTCGACGTTTCAGCATTCCGCCGTCCTGGTGCAGAGATCAAGGAAGGTCTGATTCCGGTCAACATGCTGTTCGCTTCTCAGGGGCTGACCGACAAACTCACGGTGGAAGGTTTCTATCAGCTGGAGTGGGACCAGACCGTTCTCGACAACTGCGGCACGTTCTTTGGCAGCGACGTGGCGGCGGACGGTTGCACTAAGGGGTACACCGTTGCAAGCCCCGCCATCGCGCCGCTGCAACCGATTGCCGCTGCGTTTGGCCAAGGCTTCGAGGTCAGCAAGGAAGGCGTGATTGTCCCCCGTGGCGGTGACCGCGACGCCCGCGATTCCGGGCAATGGGGCACGGCTTTGCGCTGGCTCGGTGACGACACCGAGTACGGCCTGTACTTCATGAACTACCACAGCCGCACGCCGAATGTCGGCACCACCACCGCCGGGTTGGGTACGCTGGCGAGCATTCCGGGGCTCGTCGCCACCGCCAACCGTATTGCGCCCGGCAGCGGCTCCGGCCTCGCCCAAAGTGTGATGCTCGGTCGTGGCCAGTACTACCTTGAGTACCCGGAAGACATTCGCCTCTACGGCGCGAGTTTCTCCGCCACCTTGCCAACAGGCACCGCGTGGACGGGAGAGGTCAGCTACCGGCCCAACGCTCCGGTGCAGGTCAACAGCACCGACCTGACCCTGGCGATGCTTAACCCGATCGCGGGCGGTGCCGCATCACCTATCGCGACGACGCCCGGCGCTGACAACAAAGGTTATCGGCGCAAGGAAATCACGCAGATCCAGAGCACCCTGACGCACTTCATCGATCAGGTAGCGGGCGCCGACCGCCTGACACTGGTGGGCGAAGCGGCGGTTGTTCACGTCGGTGGCCTGGAGTCGCGCAGCGACCTGCGCTACGGCCGCGACTCGGTGTACGGCCAATACGGTTTCGGTGGTGATACCGACGGTTTCGTCACGTCGACCTCTTGGGGTTACCGCGCCCGCGCCATCCTCGACTACAACAACGTCGTCGCCGGGATCAATTTCAAGCCCAACCTGTCGTGGTCGCACGACGTGTCCGGTTATGGCCCCAACGGGCTGTTCAACGAAGGCGCGAAGGCGATCAGCGTTGGCGTCGATGCGGACTATCGCAACACCTACACCGCGAGCCTCAGTTACACCGATTTCTTCGGTGGTGACTACAACACCCTGGAAGACCGCGACTTCCTGGCGCTGAGCTTTGGCGTGAACTTCTGATCTGGCTGAGAAGGATGATTTCAATGCGCAAGATGATTCTGCAATGCAGCGTTCTGGCCCTGGGCCTGTTGGCCGCCGATGTGATGGCGGCGGTGTCGCCGGAAGAAGCGAACAAGCTCGGCACCAGCCTCACGCCGTTGGGCGGTGAAAAGGCTGGAAACGCCGATGGCTCGATCCCGGCCTGGACCGGGGGGCTGCCGAAAAACGCCGGTGCGGTGGACAGCAAAGGTTTCCTGGCTGACCCGTTCGCCAATGAAAAACCGCTGTTTACCATCACGGCGGCGACGGTCGACAAGTACAAGGACAAACTGTCCGACGGCCAGATAGCGATGTTCAAACGCTATCCCGAGACCTACAAGATCCCGGTCTATCCGACCCACCGTACCGTGGCCGTGCCGTCGGACATCAACGAGTCGGCCAAGCGCAGCGCGCTGAATGTGACGCCGATCAACGATGGTAACGGCCTGGCCAATTTCACCGGTAATCGCTACTACGCCTTCCCGATTCCGAAGAACGGCGTCGAAGTGATCTGGAACCACGTCACCCGTTATCACGGCGGCAACCTGCGCCGCACCATCACTCAGGCAACACCGCAATCCAATGGCGATTTCACCGTGATCCGCTTCAAGGATGAAGTGGCGGTGCCCTCGCTGTTGGGGGATTTGAAGCCGGGCAGCGACGAAAACGTCCTCAGCTATTTCAAGCAGGAAGTTACTGCGCCGGCGCGGCTGGCGGGCAACGTGTTGCTGGTGCATGAGACCCTCGATCAGGTCAAGGAACCGCGCAAGGCCTGGATCTACAACGCCGGTCAGCGCCGAGTGCGGCGTGCGCCGCAAGTGGCCTATGACGGTGTCGGCACATCGTCCGATGGGCTGCGCACCACTGACAACTTCGACATGTTTTCCGGGGCCCCGGATCGCTACGACTGGAAACTGATCGGCAAGAAAGAGATGTACATCCCGTACAACAGCTACAAACTCGATTCGCCCGACCTTAAGTACACCGATGTCATCAAGGCCGGGCACATCAATCAGGATCTGACTCGCTACGAGCTGCACCGGGTTTGGGAGGTCGTCGCCACGGTCAAGCCCAACGAGCGGCACGTGTACGCCAAGCGCCATATGTACATCGACGAAGACAGTTGGCAGGTGGCGCTGGCCGATCACTACGACGGTCGCGGCCAGCTCTGGCGTGTAGCCGAAGGGCACGCGCAGTTCTACTACGATCACCAGGTGCCGGCCTATACCGTTGAAGCACTGTATGACTTGATTGCCGGTCGCTACATTGCCTTGGGGATGAAGAACGAGGAGAAGCGCAGCTTCGAGTTCGGTATTGATGCCAAAGCCGGGGACTACACGCCGGCAGCCTTGCGGAGTACGGGCGTGAGGTAACTATTCCTACAGGCTATAGCGAAAAAGGTGACTTTGCGGTCACCTTTTTTATAGGCGTCGATCAGTGTGTTGAATACTTCTTCAACAAGCCGTGTAGACAGGGCTAGGGTGGCGCCACAATTATAAAAAGGCCCACCACTATGACTGCCATGACGCTGTGTCTGGACCGTCCTGGACCCCTGCCTCGTTTGTCTTCTCATCATCTGTCACGCCAGCGTTTAATCGAGCCGCTGCTGGCTTCAACGGCGCGAGTGAAGTTGCTTTGTGCCCCGGCCGGCAGCGGCAAGAGTGCGCTGCTCATCGAGTGCCTGTTGCGTGCGCCGGCGCACTGCCGAGTGTGTTGGCTGCCATTGGCGGGGGAGTCGCCCAGTGCTGCCGATTTCCGGCAGCGGCTGGCGCAGGCCCTTGGTCTGGCGTCTGCGGATGAGCCTGCGTTGCTGGAGTGTCTGGCTCGCCAGCAGACGCCGGTCTGGCTGTTTCTCGATGATTACTGCCGTGTGCCCAACCCGGAATTGGATCTGCTGCTCGATCGATTATTGGCCGTCACCGGTCCGTTGATGACCTGGTGGATCAGTACTCGCCGTCGGCCTCTTTGCAATTGGCCACGGTTGTTACTGGGTGACGAATTGTACGACTGCGAGCGCGCCACGCTGGCGTTCAATCAGGCAGAAATCGAACAACTGCTGCAGCACCTGGCGCCGGAACAGGCACGCCACGTTGCCGGCAGAATTATCGAACGAAGGGGGGGCTGGTGCGCTGGTATACGCATGGCGCTGCTGGAGAAATGCGACTGGGCCCGCAGCGACACTCTGCTCGGGCGACCGGACACCCTGCACGATTATCTGGAGCACGAATTGTTCGCCAGCCTGACCCCGGAACTCGCAGAGGCCTGGCGCGTGTTGGCGCACCTGCCGCGTTTCAATGCGCGCCTGTGCGATCACTTGTTTGGCGCGGGCGAGGGCACTGAATGTCTGGCGGCCCTACAGGCGCTCGGATGTTTCATTGAGCCTTGGCAGGGCTCGACGGATTGGCTGCAAGTATTTGCCCCGCTCTCACAGTTGATGCGCGAAGAGCCTTGGCCGGCGGGCCGCTCGTGGCACCGCCGCGCATGTCAGTGGTTTGCGGCGGAGCTGGACTGGAAGGCGGCCTTTGAGCAGGCCTTGCTCGCCGAAGAGTTCGAGGTCGCGGTCAGTCTGTTGCAGCATTTCAGTTTCGCGCATCTGTTCGAGGAGCAGACGGTGGTGCTCTTGTTGCGTCTGCATGAGCAGCAAGGCGAGGCACTGATGTTCGGCTCGCCACAACTGGTTGGGCTGACGACCGCCGCCCTGTTGTTTGCAGGACGCTTCGAGCACGCCGGTGAGTGCATCGAACATTTGTCGCGGTTTGCCCCCCAGTCATCGGCGTCCCTTCAACGGCAATTGATCGCGCGCTGGCAGGCTCAACAGGGATGGTTGCTGCACTTGCAGGGCCGTATGGACAGTGCTTGCCAGCATTTTCTCGAGGCGCTGAGTGCGCTCGGCCCCGAGTTCTGGACGGCTCGGTTGATGTGCCTGTCCGGGTTGACCCAACAGGCCTTGCTCCGGGGCGAGCTCGACGTCGCCCAGGCGACAAACCGTGAGGCGTTGTGCCTGGCCCGAGCGCAAGGTTCGTTGGTATTTGAAGCGCTGATGGAACTCGATCACGCGCAGTTGCTTGAGCAACGCGGCGCCGCGTGCAGGGCCGAAAGCCTGCTGGCAGGTATGCACGAACTGCTCACCCGGCAACAACCGGTTACCGAACCATTATTGGGGCGGATTGCCTTGCAGCGCGGTCGGTTAAGTCTGTCTCAGGGGCGGGATGCCGAGGCCCGTGCGCACTTTGAAACCGGCTTGCGGATGTGCCTGCGCAGCCAGGACAAACGAGCGCTGTATGGCTTCCTCGGCCTGGCGCAACTGGCGGCCAACCATGCGGATTACGCCCAGGCCTTCGTCCAGTTGCGTGACGCCGAACGATTGATGCAACAACGGAGGATTCCCGACACGGTGTATCGCGGGGTATTGCTGCACTTCAGTTGTCGCTTCTGGCTGCAGCAGGGGCGTGCGCAGTTGGCCCACGAAGCCCTGACCCGCGTGCTCCGCCACTATCAAGGACCGCACGCCCGCCAGGCCCCGCCCGCGACATTCGAGTTGATTCCCGGCCTGGACTATTTACGGGTGCTGGTCGAGGTGTATCTGGGGCGTGCGCAAACGCCGCTGGCCCGGCTTGAAGGCCAATTACAGTGGGCGTTGCAGCGAGGCATGGCAGGCTTGCAAGCGCAATTGCATCTGGTGCTGGCCGAGGTCGCCTGGTTGTCGGGTGACTCGTCGTATGCGCGGCAGTCGTTCCAGGAGGGCCTGGCCCTGGTCGAGCGCTGCAATCTTCAGCAGGTATTACGCGACGCGCAGCTACGCCAGCCACGGTTGCTGGAGGCGATGGGCGGGGGCGGGCCGGCTGATGCTCCGCAGGTGGTGCCTCACGGGCAAAATCGTTTGAGCCAACGTGAAGTAGAAGTGCTGGAGTTGGTGGCTCAAGGCAACTCGAATCAACAGATTGCCGACCTGTTATTCATCTCGTTACACACAGTAAAAACTCATGCGCGGCGAATCAATGGGAAGTTAGGTGTCGAGCGCAGAACCCAGGCCGTGGCCAAGGCTAAAGAGTGGGGGGTAATTGTTTGAAGTGTTGTCGAGTTCGGTGATTGGTAAGTTTACGAATACACACAAGTTGCGGGCTGTACTTCGCCGGAAGGAGTGTTTATAAGTTGTGCGTCGGCCCGGTCAGTTTGAATTTTATTTTGAGTCTAAGTAGGCCGACTCATAAATTTTAGAAAGGATGCTATGTATGACTAATGAATTGCTTAAAGAAGTGAGCGAGAAACTCGGCAAGGTGTTCAGCGATATGGGCTACACGATCGATGTGGATAAAACCTACCTGAACTCCGTAGTGGTCAACGATCAGGGTGAGCAGGTGATCGACTACTCCCAGAGCCTGAGCTGGGCCATCATGGAGAAGGTGCAGGCCGATGAGCTGCCTAAGTTTAGTGAGATTTCTGCCGGTGTGTTTTCCAGGCCGTGGACTTTCGATCCTGCTTATGGGGTTGCGGGTCTGGATATTATGCAAGTTAATATCAATGGTCGAGTTGTTGTTGAATCCTATCGGGATAAAAAACGTTCGCTGCCGGCAGCAATGGCAGAGTTGGTTTAACTGTTGTAATAGTGCAGCCCGGTAATGCGAGGTGTATCGTGTTTCGGGCTGTATTAATGATTTGGTTATTGACCCCCTTAAGATCACGATCAAAAGATCGCAGCCTTCGGCAGCTCCTACAGGGGGGATTTTTGATGTGTGCAAAAGGATAGGCACTTGAATATTGATTTTTTAACAAGAACGGCCATTGAACACGTTCAGGGGCGACCGTCACGGCAAGCAATGATGGAACTTCACGCAATGCCGGACTGGTTGCAGCGCGCGAGTGAAGAGGACCGCCAGCTCTACGTCGACAAGGAACAGGCGCTGGAAAGGAATGAGCAAGCGCTGGATGAGCAGTTGAAGGAGGTCAAATCCCTCAAGGCTTTTGCGGGTTTTCATGCCCGGGAGTTCATCCGAATCCTTACGGGTGAAGTTGTCGACCCGGAGCAGATTTTCGTCAGGGCTCGCCATACGTTCTATGTCGGGACGCAGAAGATTGTTCAAAGCAATCGTCTGAACCTTCCCGAATTCATGCTCTACGGTTTGTACGATCCGGCCTCTGTGCCATTGGAAATCACCCTTGAAGGCGAGACGTTGCCGGCCGGGGTGACCGAAGAGGATTTGCTGGAGGTGATGGACGGAACGAGCATGCGCTCGGTGTATGCCGAACAGTTTGAAGCGATGTACGTCAATGACGAGGTGCTTCAAGCCCTGCAAACCCTGCTGGACAGTCGTGAGGGGCTGAGCGTGATCAGGGCCAGGTTGCAGCAGCATATCGGCGAGCAAAGCCTGGACATCATCAAGCGTGCCAGCCAACAGGCCGAAGGCTATTCCCGCGGTGATCTTTCATTCGAAAGCTGGAAAATTCCCTTTCAGGGGATAATCGTCTATTGCGGGCCGGGCGGGGAGGCGGGGCCTTGTGTGCTCTATGCACCAGGGGCTCCCGGCGGCAGGGACTGGTACGAGTTTACGAGTATCAGGCAACTCAACTTCCATTTCGCTGAATGGGTTCGCCAGCCCGAAGGGCGCAGTTACTTGAGCCGGCAGTCGCACGCTACCGAGCGGGACAGCCTTGATGCCTACATGAGGATTGTCGCGGAGCTGCCAAGCCAATGGCGCGGTATCACCCGCAAACCATGGACAACGACGGATGCCGGTGCGGTGCTTAACTCCGGTTGGCTGTGGGGGGAAATGACGGCGGTCATCCCGGCGGGTTATCGATCGGCAACGGCTTACCATCGGCAACTGTTCGCGCGATTGAATACTGAGCTTAAAGCACTGACCCGACTGGCCGCTCATAAGGCCGCGCTGATCAGTTACGAGAAGTTCGCTTTCAACCTCGTTAAAAAGCTGGCCGACGATCTCATGGCGGACAACGGTGAACCGGTGTCCGTCAATCCGGACCTGATCATGGTGGAGCTGGACAGCTCGCAAGAGATGACCTTGTCTCAATTCATCATCAAGGAACACCACATAACCCAAGAGAGCGGGCCGGTCAGTAACCCGGGTATTTACCCACGCATCCGTCTGCTGCCCGGTCATCCACCGATGTCCGATCTGCTCAATCAATACCTCGCCAACTGGTCGAGGGCGTTGCGTCCGGGTGAGCAGTACATCGACATGCTGCGGTCAACGTATCTGGATAAGGACGCACCCGGTTATGACCTGAAATGCGATGTTCATGTGAACCTGCAACTTCATGAAATGCAGCGTACCGCGCTGGCGGAACTGTTCAGCGGTGTCCTTGAGCGTGAGCAATATAATCGTATCGAACAGGCCATTGACCGGTTGCGCGTTCCGGAAGCGACCGATCCGATCGACGTTGATTACCCTGATTCTCCCCGACGCGACGGTGTCTACAAGTTCTATCTGGAGAAGCGCAAGATCCAGGGCGTGTATGTTTTTCGCATCACCCACCAAGGCGTTGCCGAGGATCTGGTGTATACCCCCCATGCGCCCGATGGCCGGGGATTCCGCGCGCTGAGCGACTTCGGTAACTCGGTGAAAGTGGGTGGTTTAGGGCGTTACTACTGCGAACGCGCCAAATTCACCGACCGCCAGGTGCTCAAAAACTATGTTGAACGCGTCATGCTGGGCGGTGGCGGCGTCGAACCACCGGCACTGCAAGTCAATAGCCGTGTGTTCGACTTCTCCCATTGTTACGGTGACATGATCAGTCAGGTGAGTGACGGCGTTGATGCCCAAACCACAAGTCTGATCGAGATTGTTGCCAAGTTGGCTTACGACGCAGCGGTAGCCGCCGTTTCCGTCATCGGGTGCGTGTTCCCGCCGATCGGTCTTGGACTGA
The DNA here is from genome assembly GCF_059716195.1 of Pseudomonas sp. LBUM1644. Classification (NCBI taxonomy): domain Bacteria; kingdom Pseudomonadati; phylum Pseudomonadota; class Gammaproteobacteria; order Pseudomonadales; family Pseudomonadaceae; genus Pseudomonas; species Pseudomonas sp. LBUM1644. The sequence continues at coordinate 972,685 of NZ_CP166812.1, forward strand.
GCGCCCTGGTGATGGCCAAGGGGCTGTTCGAGGGCGCCATGGCCTATCGGGACGGGGACAATCGACAAGTATTTTCCAGTTACCTGGATTGCATACTGCAACTGGCCACCCTGCGCTTGGGCGCGTTGACGTTCTCGCCGATGCAGAAAGCGATTGCCAGGCAATTGGGCGACGTGAACACCTGCTTGAGCGTTGTTTCGGCGTGCAGTGGGACAAAGGTGGAGCTGGCGGTTATTACCCAGTTGATGAAGGAAGCGTTAGACGAACCTGATTCCAGCGAGCAGACGCTACTGGAATAAACACAGGTTAGTTGACGGCGGCCGGAGGTTGATACCCCATCCGCCAACTCACGGCCCGCGTCGCCGCCAGTAATCGCTGCGCCGCCGGGCCGTTTTCGTCGGCATGGAACAACGACGTCGGGCCGACGATGGTCATGACCGCCGCCACGTTGCCGACGGCGTTGAAAACAGGTGCCGACAACGCATCGACACCTGGCATCAACAAGCCATGCACATGATGCAGGCCGCGCTCGCGGATCTGTTCGCACAATTGCGCGTAGGCCTGATCGTCCGCCAGCGCATGGACGCCAGTGGTTTGCAGTTCCTGATCGCGCAGGTCAATGGTTTCCCGCTTGGGCAAGAAGGCACCAAACACCAGGCCGGTGGATGAGCTGAGCAACGGCAATACCGAGCCCAACTGCGTCACCACCGTCACTGCACGTATCGCCGGTTCAATGTGCACCACGGTTGCGCCCTGATTTCCCCACACCGCCAAAAAGCAGGTTTCGTTCAAGTCATCGCGCAACTCGGCCAACGGCAGGGCGGCGACTTTCAGCACGTCCATACTGTTGAGTGCCGCCAGCCCTACGCGCAAGGCTTCGCGGCCCAGTCCGTAATGGTTGGTCGCGGCATTCTGCTCGGCAAAACCGCTGGCGATCAGCGCCTGTAAATAGCGGTGAACCTTGCTCGCCGGCATCTGCACGTGTTCGGCCAGCCGCGACAACGACGTCGATGGCGACAACTCGGCCAATGCCTTGAGGATGTCGGTGCCGACCTCGGCCGAGCGGACTTTCTGTTTGTCGTTGTTGCGCGGCGTTTCCATGGAGGTGGTTTGATCCCGGGACGAATGGGCGTCTTTATAGCTTGACGGTCAATACCAATCAAATTACGTTATGCGTAATCGAATTACGACAAAAATAACCCAGGCGTGCCAAAAACTCTGCGACAGAGCGACGGGCCATTGCCGACTCCCTGCTCAGGAGGCTCCATGAACCTCGATTCAACGGCGCCCGCGCTGGTTTATCAGTCCGGCTTCGGCAACGAATTCAGCAGCGAAGCGTTGCCCGGTGCACTGCCCATCGGCCAGAACTCGCCGCAGAAAGCCCCCTACGGTCTTTACACCGAACTGTTCTCTGGCACTGCGTTCACCATGCCTCGCAGTGAAGCGCGGCGCACCTGGATGTACCGCATTCAGCCGTCGGCCAAGCACCCGGCGTTCGTCAAGCTGGATCGGCAATTGGCGGGCGGCCCGCTGGGTGAAGTCACCCCCAATCGCCTGCGCTGGAACCCGCTGGACATCCCCTCCGAGCCGACCGATTTCATCGACGGCCTGGTGAGCATGGCTGCAAACTCTGGCGCGGACAAACCGGCCGGGATCAGCATCTACAGTTATCGCGCCAACCGTTCCATGGAACGGGTGTTCTTCAACGCTGACGGCGAGCTTTTACTGGTGCCGGAGCAGGGCCGTTTACGCATCGCGACCGAGCTGGGCGTGTTGGAGCTTGAGCCGCTGGAAATCGCCGTACTGCCGCGCGGCCTGAAATTCCGCGTTGAGCTGCTTGACCCGCAGGCTCGCGGCTACATTGCCGAAAACCATGGCGCGCCGCTGCGCCTGCCGGACCTTGGACCGATCGGCAGCAACGGCCTGGCGAATGCGCGGGATTTCCTGACGCCGGTCGCGCACTACGAAAACCTCAAGCAACCCACCACGCTGGTGCAGAAATTCCTTGGCCAGTTGTGGGGCAGTGAGCTCGATCATTCGCCGCTGAACGTGGTGGCCTGGCACGGCAATAACGTGCCGTACAAATATGACCTGCGCCGTTTCAACACCATCGGCACGGTCAGTTTCGATCACCCGGACCCGTCGATTTTCACCGTTCTCACCTCGCCGACCAGCGTGCACGGCTTGGCCAACCTCGACTTCGTGATCTTCCCGCCGCGCTGGATGGTGGCCGAGAAAACCTTCCGTCCACCGTGGTTTCACCGCAACCTGATGAACGAATTCATGGGCCTGATCAAAGGCGAATACGACGCCAAGGCTGAAGGCTTCCTGCCCGGTGGCGCGTCGTTGCACAGTTGCATGAGCGCTCACGGCCCGGATGGCGAAACGTGCACCAAAGCGATTAACGCGCAACTCGCACCGGCGAAAATCGACAACACCATGGCGTTCATGTTCGAGACCAGCCAAGTGCTGCGACCCAGCCGTTTCGCCCTCGATTGCCCGCAACTGCAACACAATTACGACGCCTGCTGGGCCACGCTGCCCGCCACTTTCGACCCGACCCGGAGATAACCCATGACTCAGACCACCCTCACTCGTAGCTGGGTTGCCTCCGCCAACGGCCATGCGGATTTCCCGCTGCAAAACCTGCCGCTGGGCGTATTCAGCGTGAAGGGTTCGGCACCACGCGCCGGCGTCGCCCTAGGCGAGCACATCTTTGATCTGGAAGCCGCACTCGACGCCGGACTGTTCGATGGCGCGGCGCGTACCGCCGTTGAAGCCACCCGAGGCGGTCAGCTGAATGCGTTTTTCGAACTCGGTCGCCAAGCACGCGTTGCCCTGCGTGAACGCTTGATGGAATTGTTCCTGGAAGGCAGCACGCTGCACGGCAAGATCGAAGCCCAAGGCGCAAAACTGCTGCCACTGGCGGCTAATTGCGAGATGCACCTGCCGGCAAAAATCAACGATTACACCGACTTCTACGTCGGCATCGAGCACGCGCAAAACGTCGGCAAGCTGTTCCGCCCGGACAACCCGCTGCTGCCGAACTACAAGTACGTGCCGATCGGTTACCACGGTCGTGCCTCGACCATTCGCCCGTCCGGCACCGACGTTCGGCGCCCGAAAGGCCAAACCCTGCCGGCCGGTCAGACGGAGCCGACATTTGGCCCGTGCGCACGCCTGGATTACGAACTGGAACTGGGGATCTGGATCGGTCAGGGCAACGCGATGGGCGACTCCATCGCCATTGGCGACGCCGCCGATCACATCGCCGGTTTCTGCCTGCTCAACGACTGGTCCGCGCGGGATATTCAGGCCTGGGAATACCAGCCTCTGGGGCCGTTCCTGTCGAAAAGTTTCATCACCAGCATCTCGCCGTGGGTCGTGACCGCCGAAGCGCTGGAGCCGTTCCGTCGCGCTCAACCGGCGCGCCCTGAAGGCGATCCGCAGCCGCTGCCGTACCTGTTCGACACGCGTGATCAGGCCGCTGGCGCCTTCGACATCGAACTCGAAGTGCTGCTGCTCACCGATGCTATGCGCGAGCAGAACCTGCCGGCCCATCGCCTGACCTTCAGCAACACCCGACACATGTACTGGACCGTGGCGCAAATGGTCGCGCACCACAGCGTCAACGGCTGCCAGTTGCAGGCCGGTGACCTCTTTGGCTCAGGCACGTTGTCCGGTCCGGAAAACGGTCAGTTCGGCAGCCTGCTGGAAATCACCGAGGGCGGCAAAAAGCCGATCGAACTGGCGTCCGGCGAAGTGCGCAAATTCCTCGAAGACGGCGACGAAATCATCCTGCGCGCCCGTTGCAACCGCGACGGTTTCGCCTCCATCGGTTTCGGCGAATGCCGTGGCAAAGTGCTGCCGGCGCGCTAAGAGGATCGGTTCATGGAACTCTATACCTACTACCGTTCGACTTCGTCGTATCGAGTGCGTATCGCACTGGCGCTGAAGGGGCTGGACTACCAGGCGCTGCCGATCAACCTGATCGCACCGTCCGGTGGCGAACATCGGCAGCCGGCCTACCTTGGGGTCAACCCGCAAGGCCGGGTGCCGGCGTTGCGCACGGACGAAGGTGAGTTGTTGATCCAGTCGCCGGCGATCATCGAGTACCTGGAGGAACGTTATCCACAAGTGCCGCTGCTGTCCAAAGACCTCGCCGCTCGCGCCCGTGAGCGCGGTGTGGCGGCGGTGATCGGCTGCGATGTCCATCCGCTGCACAATGTCAGCGTGCTCAACAAGCTGCGTCAGTTGGGCCACGATGAACCCCACGTGGTCGAGTGGATTGGCCACTGGATCAGCCAAGGACTGGCGACGGTGGAGCAGTTGATTGGCGACCAGGGTTATTGCTTCGGTCCGCAGCCGGGGCTGGCCGATATCTACCTGATCCCGCAGCTGTACGCAGCCGAACGCTTCAATATTTCCCTTGAGGCGTATCCACGGATTCGTCGAGTGGCGGCGCTGGCGGCGATGCATCCAGCGTTCATCAAGGCTCATCCGGCAAATCAGCCGGACACGCCTTAAAGATCAAAAGATCGCAGCCTGCGGCAGCTCCTACACTGGATAACCAGTAGGAGTTGCCGCAGGCTGCGATCTTTTGCTTTCAATGGACAACGGAATTCGGTGGCAAATGCCCCAACCGTTCAGTCAGTCGAATCCGCTGGATCGGGTCATCACTGAGCAACAGCGCATGTTCCAGATCAAAGCGCTCGGCGTTCGGGCAATCGAGCCGTTGATAGAGGCTGGCCCGGGCCAGGTAGTCGGACGCGCTGCCGTTGCCCAGTTCCAGTACGCGTTCGGCGTCGATCAGGGCGCCGATGCAATCATCGTTGGAAAGGTGCAATTGGCGCAGGTTGCGTGACAGACGCTGGAGCATTTGCACGGGTTCGGCGGTGACCAGGTGTTCGGCGCTGAGCTTCATGTTCGGGCCGTATTGACGGTGCAACAGCTCGCGGCAATCGTTGGGGTACAAACGACGCCCGCCGCAAGGATCGAGCAGGTGATCGGCGCCCGGTACGCGTAACAGGAAATGCCCGGGGAAGTTGACCCCGACCATGGGGATCTCCAGACCTTTTGCCAGTTCCAGCGCAATCAACCCCAAGGCCAGAGGCTGACCGCGTCGGCGCCCCAGCACTTTGTCGAGCAAGGCCACTTGCGGGCGCAGCGGGCTGGAATCGTCCTGGGCGAACCCCAGGTCATTCATGCGCCGCAGCAATGGCTGGGCCAATTCACTGACCGGAAGCATCGGCAGGCCATAACTGACTCGCTGCTGCAATTCCTTGAATGCTTTCAGCACCGCCTCGGGATTCACCTCGCTATCGTGTTCTGCTGCAATCCACAGCGCCGCCTCAAACAGCGCGGGCGGTGAGCGTTGCAAACAGGCGAAGAAACATTGGCGAGGCGTCATCAAAATCTCCGGGGAATGCCTCGTTTTAGCCCCGTCTCCGGGATTCGTCCAGTGCCGTGCACGGGCCAGCGCAGGTTATTTCCGAAAGCCAGCATCGCGATGCTGCTTATTCCGGTGCGCTTCAGCAAATTTTGGGCGCAAGCCTATACTGGCGACTACAAGACGTGTTTCGGGAGCCTTACGATGTTCGCTCTCATGCAAAGCACTCGCCTTGAATCGCTGCATCTGAGCGTGGATCCGGTCACCGGATTGAAGGCGGTCATTGCCATTCATAACAGCCGTTTGGGGCCTGCCCTGGGCGGATGTCGTTACCTTGCCTATCCCAGCGACGAGTCTGCCGTCGAGGATGCCGTGCGCCTCGCCCAAGGCATGAGCTACAAGGCGGCGCTGGCCGGCCTGGCCCAGGGTGGTGGCGTCGCGGTCATTATTCGCCCGGCCCACGTAGAAAACCGCGCTGCGTTGTTCGAAGCCTTCGGGCGTTGCATCAATCAGCTCGACGGTCGCTACATCACCGCCATCGACAGCGGCACCTCGGTGGCGGACATGGATTGCATCGCCCAACAGACGCAACACGTCACCAGCACCACCTCGGCGGGCGATCCTGCGCCTCATGCGGCGATGGGTGTGTTTACCGGCATCCGCAGCACGGCGATGGCCCGGTTGGGCAGCGATAATCTCGAAGGCTTGCGAGTCGCCATTCAAGGGTTGGGCAATGTCGGTTACGCCCTGGCCGAACAACTGCACGCCGCGGGTGCCGAATTGCTGGTCAGCGACATCGACCACGGCAAGGTGCAACTGGCCATGGAACAATTAGGCGCGCACCCGATTGCCAACGATGCATTGCTCAGCACCCCTTGCGACATTCTCGCGCCTTGCGGCCTCGGCGGCGTCCTCAACAGCAACAGCGTGACGCAGCTGCGGTGTTCGGCAGTGGCCGGTTCGGCGAACAATCAACTGACTCATCTGGACGTGGCTGATCAACTGGAACGACGCGGCATTCTCTATGCCCCCGATTACGTGATCAATTCCGGTGGGCTGATCTATGTGTCGCTCAAGCATCGCGGTGAAGAGCTCTCGACCATCACGGCGCACCTGTCGAAAATAAGCTCGCGACTGACTGAAGTCTTCGCCCATGCCCAGGCGGAAAAACGCTCCCCGGCCCGGGTGGCGGACGAGTTGGCGGAGAAGGTGTTGTACCGGTGATGTCGGAAAAAAGATCAAAAGATCGCAGCCTTCGGCAGCTCCTACAGGTCATCCCATGTAGGAGCTGCCGAAGGCTGCGATCTTTTGATCTTCAAATATGAAAAAGGCCCTGAGCCATTTGACTCAGGGCCTATTCAATTCAGGGTGTCGCTTACTTTGGTGTCTTGGCAGCTTTGGCTGGCTTGATGGGCTCAGGCGCTTCAGCCTCTTCAACGGGCTCGACTTTTTCCGCGACTTCAACCGGTGCAGTCAGCAATTCGGACAAAGCATCCGGCTGGCTCTTGAACGCCTTGGCGAACACATCGCGGTTCTTTGCCATGTAGATCCCGACTTCTTCCACTTGCTGCTCGCTCAGGGACGGAACGGCTTTTTGCAACACTTCGGCCAGCAATTCGGCCAGTTCGAGCATTTTGTCATGACGGTCAGCTTCGGCTTTATCCATGAACAAGCGCTCCAAATCTCGGCTGCTGCGGTATACCACTTCGACGGCCATTCACCACCTCACATGCCTTCACATTAGTTGTCTGTTTCGACTACTGTATTTATATACAGCGAAAAGGATAAGCGAATCCCTGCGTTTTGGGTAGTGGCTTTTTAATGTAGACCGAAATCAGGGTTTATGAGGTACACCGAGTTGCTCGCGAAGGGGCCCGTCAAATTCCACAAAAGTGCCGAATAGGCAATCATCGTCATCTCACCCAGCAGCCTCTGGCCTTTTTTCTGCATGCAGAACAACCGTCACGTCCTACCCGCATCATCCGCTCGAACCGAGCTAAGGAAGAATCATCGTGAAAATCAACTGGGCCGAGAATCTGCGGCAGAACGTGCATCAGCTGGCCGAGTCGCTGGGCAACCTGTTCGTCGAGACCTTTCACTACCTGGCGCTGTTCGCCATCGGGGCGGTGACCGCGTGGGCGGCGGTGATGGAATTCTTGCAGATGATCGAGGCAGGGCACATCAAGATCGATGACATCCTGCTGCTGTTCATCTATCTGGAACTGGGGGCGATGGTCGGGATTTACTTCAAGACCAATCACATGCCGGTGCGATTTCTGATCTACGTGGCGATTACCGCGCTGACGCGGCTGCTGATCTCCAACGTTTCGCATCACAATCCGCCGGACTTGGGGATCATCTATTTGTGTGGCGGAATTTTGCTGCTGGCGTTTGCGATCCTGGTGGTGCGCTACGCCTCGTCACAATTTCCCTCGGTGAAGATCGAACACCCGCAACGCAAGATCGGTGCGGGTTCCGGCGAGCATCCCGAGGTTGAAAAAGGCGAGCTTTAAAGTCTCATGGCGGGTCGGGACTGGCCTTTGACGAGGGGTGGCGGCAGGGTGCGACTGTCGCCATCGGTCATGGCTTCGAGAATCGCCATGGCGCTGTGGCCCTGTTCGATGGCGATACCGAACTGAATGCTTTGCACCAGGCGCTTGAGCCGCGCAGGGTCATTGCGCTGTTCGGCGCTGATCATCCGTTTGGCGACGACGTGGCCACTGTTGGAGAGGGTCAACATGATGCTGCCATCCAGGCCCTGAATGCTGAGGTTGATTTGATAATCCGGTGCGAAGGTATCGGTAATGAGCTGAAAAGGGTTGTCCATGATGCGTTACCGCCTGATTGAACGTGCAGTTGTTGACCGGCCGTGATCGGGTTGGTTCGCAATACCAGACCATCGGCCCTTTCATGGCCACATCGCCATCATCGTTTTTGCGTTTGTTTTTTGTAGGAGCTGCCGCAGGCTGCGATCTTTTGATCTTCAGCGCCTTCAGAGGCGCCGGGAATCAAGATCAAAAGATCGCAGCCTGCGGCAGCTCCTACACAGGACACAGCAAGGGGCATGCCGGAAAGATTGTCAGACAATGAACGCGGCTATAAGAAGGCGAGCGCGGTGGCTCGCCTTCTTGTTGCCTGCCCGTTTCGGGGCAATAAACAGCGGCGTGCCACTTAACCGATCAGCACTCCACCCAGCTGACCGCCAGGCCACCGCGTGAGGTCTCTTTGTATTTGTCATGCATGTCGGCGCCGGTATCGCGCATGGTGCGGATCACCCGGTCCAGGGAGATGAAGTGTTTACCGTCGCCGCGCAAGGCCATTTGCGTGGCGTTGATGGCCTTCACGGCCGCAATCGCATTGCGCTCGATGCACGGCACCTGGACCAGGCCACCGACCGGATCGCAGGTCAAGCCGAGATTGTGCTCGAGGCCGATTTCGGCGGCGTTTTCCAGTTGCTCCGGGGTTGCACCCAGAATGTCCGCCAGACCGGCGGCGGCCATCGCGCAGGCGGAACCGACTTCGCCCTGACAGCCGACTTCAGCACCCGAGATCGATGCGTTTTTCTTACAGAGAATGCCGACAGCGGCGGCACCCAAGAAGAACGCCACGACGTCATCGTCCGACGCCTCCGGGTTGAATTTCATGTAGTAGTGCAGGACCGCCGGAATGATCCCCGCGGCGCCATTGGTGGGCGCGGTCACCATGCGTCCGCCGGCAGCGTTTTCTTCGTTCACGGCGAGGGCGAACAGGTTCACCCATTCCATCGCCGACAGCGTGGAGGTGATGACATTCGGCTTGCCAATTTCCAACAGGCTGCGGTGCAATTTCGCCGCGCGACGCGGAACATTCAGACCGCCGGGCAGGATGCCTTCGTGACGAAGCCCTTGCTCGACGCACTCGCGCATCACCGACCAGATGTGCAGCAGACCCTGGCGAATTTCCGTTTCGCTGCGCCAGGCCAGTTCATTGGCCATCATCAATTCGGAAACCCGCAGGCCATGCTGGTTGCAGAGCTTGAGCAGTTCGGCGGCGGTGGAGAAATCGTATGGCAACACCACATCGCTGGCCGGTGCCATGCCGGACTCGGCTTCGGCGGCTTCGATGATGAAACCGCCGCCAATCGAGTAGTACGTTTGCTCACACAATTCGCCCGTTTCGCCAAAGGCTGTCAGGGACATGGCGTTGGGGTGGTAGGGCAGACTCTCGTCGAGCAACAGCAGGTCGCGTTGCCAGTTGAAGGCGATGAGGGTTTGGCCGGCCAGGTTCAGCTCGCCGGTCTCAAGCAACGTCTTGATCCGGCTGTCGATGCTGCTCGGATCAATGCTGTCCGGCCATTCACCCATCAGGCCCAAGACGCAAGCGCGGTCGGTGGCATGGCCGACGCCGGTGGCCGACAGCGAACCGTAAAGGCGAATTTCCACCCGACGGACGGCGCTCACTAAATGCTGCTCGATCAATGCCTGGCTGAAGGTCGCGGCGGCGCGCATCGGGCCGACGGTATGGGAACTGGACGGACCGATGCCGACTTTGAAAAGATCAAAAACACTGATAGCCATGCTAAAGCCTATACCCGCAATGGAAGAGAAATCGCTGCCATTTCTGTAGGACAAGCGCAATGTGGGCGATACTGCGCGCCTCGGATTCGCGAGACCAACGAAACTTCCTAAGACAGCCTTTAGCCGGACTAAACAATGAGTCGCCAATTGCATGCCCAGACCTACGTGTGGCTGCACGTGTTTTCCTGTGCCGCGCGGCACTTGTCATTCACCCGCTGCGCCGAAGAACTGCACATCACGCCCGGTGCGGTCAGTCAGCAAATCCGTCAACTGGAAGATCGACTCGGTTTTCGCTTGTTCCACCGTCGCGCACGGGGCGTGGAGTTGAGTGCGCAAGGCCAGCGATTGGCCGTTACGGTCAACGAGGCTTACGGCAGCATCGATGCAGAATTGCGACGACTGGACGCGGGAATGATCAGCGGAATTCTGCGAGTGCGCTCGATTCCATCGTTTCTGAGCAAGTGGCTGACCCCACGACTGCCGCGATTGCAGCAGCGTTTCCCCGACATCCAGTTACGGCTGGTGGCGGAGGACAGCAGCGTGCCGTTGCACGAGGGCGATTTTGACCTGGCGATCGATTTGAATGACGGCAGTTATCCGGGGTTGTTATCCACAGCCTTGCTCGATGAGCAGATCTTCCCGGTCTGTGCCCCGAACCTGCTACGCGGCCGCCCACCGCTGCACGGTCCGGCGGACCTGGTGCACTTTCCATTGCTGCACGACATCACCGCCTGGCGCGGCAGTTACGAGTACGCGGAGTGGGAGTTTTACCTCAATGCCATCGGCTTCGAGGGCGCGGATGTGCGGCGTGGGCACACGTTCAATCGCAATCACCTGACCATTGAGGCAGCGATTGCCGGCATGGGCGTGGCGATTGCGCGACGGACGTTGCTCAACGATGAGCTGGAGCGGGGGGCGTTGATCGTGCCATTCGGCTTGGCGGTGCCCAATCACAAGCGCTACATGCTGCTCTATGCGCCAGGTGCGCTGAGCCATCCCGGCGTGCGCGCGGTACATGACTGGCTGGTGGAAGAGGCGGGAGTTTTTCGCAGCCTGCATCCGCTGGCGGAGCAGCAGATGTGAGCGAATGTGACAAAGAAGCGAGGCGACCCAACTCCCGACATTAACAGCGCTTTTACCCTTTGTCCGGCTTTTTCTGTGAATCGAAATTTATCTTTTTTTAGGGGTTGAAATGTTCTGCGCGCAGACCGATTGTGTAAGTAAGAGGTCACGGTGATGAAGCCCAAGGGCCAGCCGAAAGGCCTCTAGCGAGCTAGCTGAAATAAGGGATGAACTATGCAAATCCAAGTCAACAGCGATAACCATATTCAAAGCAGCATCCGACTGGAGGAGTGGGTACGTACTACCATTGAGAGCACGCTCGAACGTTATGAAGAGGACCTCACACGCGTCGAGGTTCATCTGCGGGACGAAAACGGCGACAAGCCTGGTCCCCATGACATGCGCTGCCAGCTGGAAGCGCGGCCAAAAGGCCACCAACCGATTTCTGTCACCCATAAAGCCGACACCCTGGAGCAAGCGATCGACGGTGCGGCCGAAAAACTCGAACATGCGCTGGAGCATCTGTTCGGCAAATTGCGGGGCAAACCACGTGCCGCTATAGTGCCGTTCGAAAGAGTCGCTGCCGACGCGCTGCTCGAAGACGAATTTCTCGAGAACGAACAGGCTGCCCAAAACGGCTAAAGCCTGATTCACTTTTACCTTCCCAATGACAACGGGCCTGCTGATGCAGGCCCGTTTTAGTTTGCGCAACCCAACCCCGTAGGAGCTGCCGAAGGCTGCGATCTTTTGATCTTGTTTTTTAAAGATCAAGATCAAAAGATCGCAGCCTTCGGCAGCTCCTACAGGGCCGATGCAGGGCCGGATGCAGAGCCGGATGCAGGGCCGGACGCAGAGCCGGATGCAGGCGTCGGCAAGCGGTTTTCATCGGACATTTTTGCGTATGAGAATATTTATCATTAATATTGCGGCCTTGCTGGTCCCGTGACGTTCACGAGGCCTCACCCGGTTTCAAGGTCGAAACATGAAAGGCAAAACCACCACGCTCCCCGTTTCCTATCGCCTGGCAGTCACGTCCAGGGTGCTGGGCGCGGTGGTGGGCGGCTACATCGTCGCGGCATTGGCCAGTGTCAGCTTGACGTCGTGGCTACCGATGGCCCGCGCCGAAGCGGTGGTGACCGGGATGATGACTTCGTTCCTGGCCTACCTTTTTGCCGTGATCTGGTGCTTTGCCTGTCGTAGTGCGTGGCAGGCCTGGTTCGGGTTGATCGGGACGAGCCTGTTGCTGGCGGCGGTGTCGGGCCTCGCGTATTGGATGGGCCACTCATGAAAGAGGGTTTCCGGCAGGCCATGGCCTGGTTGCACACCTGGGCGGGGTTGACCTTCGGCTGGCTTTTGTTCGCCATTTTCCTGACCGGGACACTCGCGTATTTCAAGGACGAGATCAGTCATTGGATGCAACCGGAAATTCCCGCGCGTTCAGTGTCCTCCGAAACCAGCCTGGCGCTGGCCCAGGACTATCTTCAGCAGCACGCCGCCGGTGCCTCGCGCTGGCTCATCGAATTGCCGAGCGACCGAGAGAAGGGTCTGTCAGTACGCTGGCAACAGTCGCCAGCCAAGCGCGGTGAGCGCGGCCAGTTCACTGAAAAACTGCTCGACCCGCAAACCGGCGTCGAAGTGCAGGGCCGGGATACGATGGGCGGCGAGTTCTTTTATCGCTTCCATTTCCAGCTGCAAATGCCGTATCCGTGGGGGCGCTGGTTGTCGACCATCGCCGCCATGGTGATGTTCATCGGCCTGATCACCGGGATCATCACGCACAAGAAAATCTTCAAGGACTTCTTCACGTTCCGCCCGCGCAAGGGCCAGCGCTCGTGGCTGGACGGGCACAATGCGGTGGGCGTTCTGGTGTTGCCATTTCACCTGATGATCACCTACAGCAGCCTGGTGATTTTCATGGCGATGGTCATGCCGGCGAGCATTCTGGTCGCATACAACGGTGACGCACGGGCGTTTTACGATGAAGTGTTTCCGGCGTCCACCACGCCCGAAATCGCCGGCAAGCCCGCTGCGCTGGCCCCGTTGGCGCCATTGTTGGAGCGCGCTCGCGAGCAGTGGTCGGGCGGGCGCGCGGAACGATTGACGGTGAACAACCCGGGCGATGCGAACAGCTCTGTCGTGCTGGTGCGTGACGGCTCTGATCGGGTGGTTCATGACGCTGGCAGCGCGGTGACATTCAACGGCGTGACCGGGCTACTGCTCAGCGCCACGCCGCAGCAACCGCTGCCGATGGCGATTGCCGGCAGTTTCTATGGGCTGCACATGGGGCATTTCGCGAGCCCGGTGTTGCGTTGGCTGTACTTCATGTGTGGTTTGGCGAGCACGGCGATGATCGGCACCGGGCTGGTGATCTGGCTCGGCAAGCGTCAGCTCAAGCATGCGAATAGTGCGGTGATGCCTTTCGAGCTGCGACTGGTGGAAGTGCTGAACATCGCCAGCATGTCCGGGCTGGTGCTCGCGGTGGCGGTGTTTTTCTGGGCCAATCGGTTGCTGCCGGTCGAGATGACGACAAGGTCGGAGTGGGAAGTGAACAGCTTTTTCATCGCCTGGGGGCTGAGTGTGATCCATGCTGTCGTCCGCCGCGGTCGCGCAGCGTGGGTCGAACAGCTTGGCCTGGCGGGTTTGCTGTTCTGTGGGGTACCGCTGCTCAACGCGTTGACCACGCCGTACCATTTGGGTATGACGCTGGTTCAGGGTGACTGGACCCTCGCCGGATTCGATCTGACGTGCCTCGGCAGTGGTCTGTTTCTGGCGTGGGCTGCCTGGAAAATGCAGCGTGCGGGACAGGCTGAAATCGGCACTCGGCAACGTGTGCAACCGCTCACCCTTGAGCAAGAGGCAAACTGAATGTTGCTGGCCCTGTTGCTCTGTTATGGCGGTTTTACTGCGCTGTGTTTATCCCTGGATCGACATCATGCCGAACTGCTCGGGCGCAAGTCCTCGGCCCGGCGTCGTCAAAGCTTGAAGCTCGCGGGCTGGTTATTGCTCGTCGTCTCATTGTGGGCGGCGGTGTCGCAGTCGGGTTGGGGGCTTGGCGTGGTCGAGTGGTGCGGGGTGTTGATGCTCAGTGCATTGTTTCTGGTGTTGTTGATGCCGTACCGCCCGCGCCTGGCGTTGGCGCTGGCCGGGTTGAGCCTGCTCGCCAGCCCTGTCGTGGCGTTTGCACAGTGATGACCCGATGATCATCAGTCCTCCGGAATCGCGCGACGATGAACCTCGCGGCGATCGTGCGCATTTCCTGCAAGTGTTCCTCTCCCAGCGTTCGCAGATGGAAGCACTGGTGAACCGGCGTGTCGGCTGCCGAGCGACCGCCGCCGACCTGGTGCAGGACCTGTTCTTGCGCTTCTGGCGTCGCCCGCTGGTGCAGGTCGAAGAACTCAGCACCTACTTGCTGCGCTGCGCCGGCAACATCGCCATCGACCATTTGCGCAGCGAAGGCACGCGGGTACGGGTCAACGAAGGTTGGTTGCCGGATCAGCCGGACAGCCAGGGCAGCGAACCGCAAGCGGCGCTGGAGGCGGGTAACGATTTGCGTCACGTCGAAGCGGCATTGCGCGCGTTGCCCGAGCGTACGCGGCAGATTTTTTTGCTCAATCGTATCCATGGCCGCAAATACGCCGAGATCGCCAAGGCGATGGGGCTGTCCCAAAGTGCCGTGGAAAAACATATGATGCGCGCCCTCGAGGCCTGCAAGGCCAGCCTGCGGGAACCAGCAACGCGTACGCCAGGGAAAGCACCGTGAATCAGCTCAATCGCGTCACGCCGACGCCCGCTCAGGAACAGGCGGCTTTTGCCTGGCTGCGCGTGTTGCACGACCAGCCCACCAGTGGCGATCAACTGACGTTCAGCCGTTGGTTACAGGCCGACCCCGCCCATGCCGAGGCCTATGCCCAGGCCCAAGTGGTGTGGGAATTGAGCGAAGTGCCGGCGCGCACGCTGGCCGATGAAGACGCCTTCGTCTTGCAGGGTTACCTCAACGCCATGAATCGCTCACGCCAGATCCCTGTGCGGCGTTGGTCCGCTGCGTTGGCGATGGCCGCGTGCCTGGTGCTGATGATCAGTGTCGGTGCGGGCTGGCAGCCATCGCGCTGGGTCGATGATCTGGGCGCGGATTATGTGTCGGCGCCGGGGGAAATTCGCACCGTCACGCTGGCGGATCAGTCGCAAGTCACCCTGGATGCAGACAGTGCGATTGCCGTGGATTTCAATCATGGCGAGCGGCATGTGCAGTTGCGTCGCGGTGCCGGATTTTTCAGTGTGACCCACACCGGCGAACCGTTTGTGGTCGACGCCGAAAAGGGTCAGGCACGCGTGCTGGGCACCCAATTTGAAGTGCGCCTGCAACCGCACGGCGCGCAAGTCACGGTGTTGTCGGGACGGGTCGGCGTGACGGCAGACAAACATGGCGAACAACAAATCCTCACCGCCGGCCAGCAAGTGGCGTACGGCGCGGGCGCGGCGGAAAAACTGCATGCCGTCGACAGCGAAGCGCAGTTGGCGTGGCGTCAGGGTTGGCTCAATTACTACAAGGCGTCGCTTGCCGAGGTGGTGCAAGACCTGGGGCGGTATTACCCGGGGCGTATTGTGCTGCTGAACGATGAACTGGCCGCGCGGCGGGTCAGTGGTAGCTTTCCGAGCAAGGATCCGCAAGCGGTGTTGAGTTCGTTGCAGGGGGTGTTGGGGTTTGAGCAGACCAAGCTTTTTGGGCATTTGATTATTTTGCGGTGAAGCGAGATCAAAAGATCGCAGCCTGCGGCAGCTCCTACAGGGGAGCGCGATCTTTTGATCTTCAAAAAATATTTTCAAACATTTGATGAGGTAAACCCGAGCGCCATCCGTGTAGTGACTGAAACTGCGAGTCATTCGCATCCGTAACGGTTCTACACAGGTCATGAGCAATGAAGTCCAGGGCAAAATCGGGTTCGGTCAAACAGTGGTTGGGTGCATCGGCACTGAGCATTTCGGCATTGGCATCGCTGCCTTTGAGCATGGCATTGGCCGCCGAGACCGGCAGCGCACAACAGCGCACACAGTTCAGCTTCGCCATGGCCGCCAAACCGCTACCCCAGGCCTTGAGCGACTTCAGCCGGATTACCGGCATCAGCGTGATCTACACCGATGAAGCACCCTACGGCCTCACCGCCCCGGCGGTCAGCGGACAGATGAGTGCCGAGCAGGCCATGCAGCGTTTGCTCAGCGGTTCGGGCTTCAGCTTCCGTCGCACCGACAGCCACACCCTGGTCCTGGAACCGGCGCCGACTGAAGGCGCCTTGAACCTCAGCGCGACCACCATCACCTCCGTGTTGGATCAATCCCAGAGCTACCAGCCACCGCCCACCAGCTCGGTGATGCGCTCCTCGGCCTTGCTTCAGGAAATCCCCCAGACCATCAACGTGATACCGGCCCAGGTCATTCGCGATCAGGCACCGCGCAACCTGGATGATGCGTTGGCCAACGTCAGCGGCATCACTCAGGGCAACACGCTGGCGAGCACGCAGGACTCGGTGATGACTCGCGGCTTTGGCGATAACCGTAACGGTTCGATCATGCGCGACGGCATGCCGATCGTGCAGGGGCGGGGCCTGAATGCGAGCGTCGACCGTGTCGAAGTGCTCAAGGGCCCGGCCTCGTTGCTGTACGGTATCCAGGACCCCGGCGGCGTGGTCAACATGGTCAGCAAGAAGCCTGAACTGCAACAGTACAACGCGCTGACGCTGCGCGGCTCGACCTACGGCGACGGCAAAAACGGCAGCGGTGGCGGCCTTGACAGCACCGGCGCACTCGGGACTTCCGGCCTCGCTTATCGCATGGTCCTGGACCACGAAGACGAAGATTACTGGCGCAACTTCGGCACTCATCGCGAGACATTGGTGGCGCCATCACTGGCCTGGTTCGGCGAGAGCACCAAACTCTTGTTCGCCTACGAACACCGCGAATTTCTCACCCCGTTTGACCGTGGCACGGTGATCGACCCGCGCACCAACCACCCGCTGGACATCTCCCGTGAGCGTCGCCTCGACGAGCCGTTCAACAACATGGAAGGGCGCTCGGACCTCTATCACTTCGAGGCCGACCACGAACTCAGCGACAACTGGAACGCTCACTTCGGCTACAGCTGGAACCGCGAAACCTACGACGCCAGCCAAGTGCGCGTCACCGCCATCGACACCAAAAAAGGCACGCTGACCCGCAGCATGGACGGCACGCAGAATGCGATCAGCACCGACCGCTTCACCACCGCCAGCCTCGAAGGCAACGTGAATGTGCTGGGTATGCAACATGACCTGGTGTTCGGCGTCGACGACGAGTACCGCAAGATCTACCGCGAAGACCTGATCCGCCAGAAAAGCCTGACGACTTTCAGCTACCTCAACCCGGTCTACGGTCGTGAAGTCGCCGGCACCACGGTCAGCCCGGCCGACAGTGCGCAGACCGATGAACTGCGCAGCGATTCGATCTTCCTGCAGGACTCGATCCACCTCACCGACCAGTGGATTCTGGTGGGTGGCGCGCGGTTTCAGGAGTACGACCAATACGCCGGCAAGGGCGTGCCGTTCCAGGCCAACACCGACAGCAACGGCCAGAAATGGGTGCCGCGCGCGGGCCTGGTGTACCGATACACCGATGAGTTGTCGTTCTATGGCAGCTACACTGAATCGTTCAAACCCAACTCGACCATCGCACCGCTGAGCGGCAGCAGCACCGTGCTCGACGGCAGCGTTGCACCGGAAGAAGCCAAGTCCTGGGAGATCGGGGCCAAGCTCGACATGCCTGGACGCATCACCGGCGACATTGCATTGTTCGATATCAAAAAGCGCAACGTTCTGGTGGCCAACTCCGAAGGCCCGGTGACGATCTACAGCGCTGCCGGCGAAGTGCGTTCCCGTGGCCTGGAAGTGGACCTGACCGGTCAGCTCAGCGACCGCTGGAGCATGATCGGCAGCTACGCCTACACCGATGCCGAAGTGACCGAGGACCCGATTTACAAAGGCAAGAAACTGCAAAACGTCGCGAAGAACAGCGGCTCGCTGTCGGCGGTTTATGACTTTGGCACCATTGTCGGTGGCGATCAGCTGCGAGTCGGCGCCGGCGCCCGGTATGTGGGAGAACGTGCGGGCAACGCGGTGAACGATTTCGACCTGCCGAGCTACACCGTGGCCGATGCGTTCGCCACTTATGACACCAGGGTCGAAGGGCAGAGGGTCAAGTTTCAGCTCAACGTGAAGAACCTGTTCGACCGCACTTACTACACCTCGGCGGCGAGCCGGTTTTTTGTGTCGATGGGGGATTCGCGGCAGGTGTCGATCTCTAGCACCTTGGAATTCTAAAAGATCGCAGCCTGCGGCAGCTCCTACAGGGAAACGCCCATTCCTTGTAGGAGCTGCCGCAGGCTGCGATCTCTTGATCTTGCTTCAGCGCAAAAACGCCTGCCGATACTCCCCAGGCGTCCCACCCAACACCTGGCGAAACCGATTGGTGAAATGGCTGGCACTGGCAAACCCGCACGCCAATGCAATCTCCCCCACCGGCTGCGAGGTCGAGCGCAGCAACTCCCGTGCCCGACTCAATCGTCGTGCCAGCACATACTGATGGGGCGGCAAGCCGAAGCTTTCGCGAAACATCCGCGCGAAGTGGTACTCCGACAACGCACACAGCGCTGCCAGTTGCCCGAGGCTGATGGCGTCGGCCAAGTGACTGTCGATGAACTCCACCAACTGCCGCCGCTGGTGTGCCGCCAGCCCACCCTTGAGCCGCAACCCCTCGCGCATGCCCACTTGGCCGAGCAACACGTGGCTGAGCATTTCGTGGGCCAGGCTGCTGGCGAGCAGGCGCTCGGCCGGCTCGTCCCAATTGAGCGTCAGCATCTGTCGAAATCGTCGGGCTTGCACCGGGTCGTCAAGAAAGGTGGCTTCGCGTAAATGCAACTCGCGCGGTTCGCGGTCCAGCAGCGTGACGCAGCCAAGGGCAAACTGTTCGGGGCTGAAATACACATGGGCCAGGCGAATGTCGCCGTTGATCACCCAGCCTGACTGATGCTCGGCGGGCAGGATGCACAATTTGTCGGGGCCGCCCTTGGTGCCGGGCTGGTCGCGGCGAAAGGTGCCGGTGCCGCCGGCGATGTAGCAGGAGAGCGTGTGGTGGCTGGGCGCCTCGTAATCCTGCGCGTCGTGATGGTTGCTCCACAAAGCTGCAGCCATGCCGTCACCGAGCTCGGCGCTGTGCTCGAGGCGAGCATTGGGCGAGCGGTTGAGGGCTTGAAAGACTTGCAGGGTTTCCAGTGCGGCCATTATCGGTTCTCTCTAACGCCTTGCATCCTACTCCGTAGACGTTCGCCTGCCAGCCCGTCGCCTGACAAAAGCGCAAGTTTATGCAAGTGCGAAAGCGGTGGGCGCAGGACACTGGGCACCTATTGAGGAGCCTTTGCCATGAACCTGTCTTTGTACCTGTTGACCGTGCTGATCTGGGGCACCACCTGGATTGCCCTGAAATGGCAATTGGGCGTGGTGGCCATTCCGGTGTCGATCGTTTATCGCTTCGGCCTTGCGGCGCTGGTGCTGTTCGTGATGTTGCTGCTCAGCCGACGCCTTCAGGTGATGAACCGTCGCGGACACCTGATTTGCCTGGCGCAGGGGTTGTGCCTGTTCTGCGTCAATTTCATGTGCTTTCTCACCGCCAGCCAGTGGATTCCCAGCGGTCTGGTGGCCGTGGTGTTCTCTACGGCGACGCTGTGGAATGCCCTGAATGCGCGGGTGTTCTTCGGCCAGAAAATCGCGCGCAATGTGTTGATGGGCGGCGCGCTGGGCTTGCTCGGGCTTGGCCTGTTGTTCTGGCCTGAACTGGCCGGCCACACCGCGAGTCCGCAAACCTTGCTCGGTCTGGGCCTGGCCCTGTGCGGCACCCTGTGTTTCTCGGCGGGCAACATGCTCTCGAGCCTGCAACAGAAGGCCGGGCTCAAGCCGTTGACGACCAATGCCTGGGGTATGGCGTACGGCGCGGCGATGCTCTCGGTGTGGTGCCTGGTCAAAGGCATTCCGTTCGATATCGAGTGGAATGCGCGCTACATCGGCTCGTTGATGTACCTGGTGATACCGGGCTCGGTGATCGGTTTCACGGCGTACCTGACGCTGGTCGGACGCATGGGGCCGGAGCGCGCGGCCTATTGCACCGTTCTGTTTCCGGTGGTGGCGCTGAACGTGTCGGCGTTTGTCGAAGGTTATCAATGGACCGCGCCGGCGCTGGTGGGGTTGGTGCTGGTGATGTTGGGGAATGTGTTGGTGTTTCGTAAGCCCAAGGCGCCGTTGAATTTAGGGAATGGCAAGTTGGCGTGAGGGACCGGTAAGATCAAAAGATCGCAGCCTGCGGCAGCTCCTACACACAAATCCCTGTAGGAGCTGCCGCAGGCTGCGATCTTTTGATGTGTTGTTAGCCCTTCCAGACCTGTGGATTGACCAGATCCTGCGGCCGCTCACCCAGCAGAGCACTGCGCAAGTTGGCCAACGCACGATTGGCCATGGCTTCACGGGTTTCGTTAGTGGCCGAACCGATGTGCGGCAAGGTCACGGCGTTTTTCAGTTGGAACAGCGGCGATTCGGCCAGCGGTTCTTTCTCGTAGACGTCCAGCCCTGCGCCGCGAATCCGGTTGGTTTGCAGCGCTTCGATCAGCGCGGGTTCGTCGACCACCGGGCCACGGGAGATGTTCACCAGAATCGCGCTCGGCTTCATCAGCGCCAGTTCGCGATGGCTGATCAGGTGTCGGGTCTTGTCGCTGAGCGGCACCACCAGGCAGACGAAATCCGCTTCGGCCAGCAGTTGATCAAGGCTGCGGAACTGCGCGCCGAGTTCCTGTTCCAGCTCGGTCTTGCGGCTGTTGCCGCTGTAGAGGATCGGCATGTTGAAGCCGAGCCGGCCGCGACGGGCAATCGCCGCGCCGATGTTGCCCATGCCGACGATGCCCAACGTCTTGCCATGCACATCGCAACCGAACAGCGACGCGCCGACGGTGGCTTGCCACTGGCCGGCCTTGGTCCAGGCGTCCAGTTCCGCGACGCGCCGGGCGCTGCTCATCAACAGGGCGAAGGCCAGGTCGGCGGTGCTTTCAGTGAGCACGTCGGGGGTGTTGGTGAGCATGATCCCGCGTTCATTGAAGTACGCGACATCGTAGTTGTCGTAGCCGACCGAGACGCTGGAGACCACTTCCAGTTTGGCGGCGTTTTCCAGTTGGGCGCGACCCAGTTTGCGACCGACGCCAATCAGGCCGTGGGCGTTGGGCAGGGCTTCGTTGAACTGGGCGTTGATGTCACCGTTTTTCGGATTTGGCACGATGACGTCGAAGTCCCGCTGGAGGCGTTCAATCATTTCAGGGGTAACACGGCTGAAAGCGAGGACGGTCTTTTTCATGGGAAGGGCTCATCGGGCAAAGGCGAATGCCAAGCACGCTAACATTCTTTTCCGGCGTTGTGCGAGTCTCACGCCACGCCCGATCGCATCATTTCATGCCTAAACGCTTGGCCATCCTGCCGAGATTCGCCCGGTCCAGGCCCAGCTCGCGTGCCGCGCTGGCCCAATTGTTGTGGTGCCGCTCCAGGCAGGCGCTGATCAGTTGGCGTTGATAGTGCTCGGTGGCTTCACGCAAATCCCCCGACACCAGGGCCACCGGTGTGGCGGTCGGTTGTTCTACAGCGATTTCAACGCTGCCGGTGGGCAAATCCAGGTCGGCTGCACTCAAGCTGAGAATCTTCGGCCGCTCCTTGCAGTTACCCAGCGCTTTCAAGGCGCTACGGCCAATCAAGTGTTCCAGCTCGCGCACGTTGCCCGGCCAGGCATAGGCCAGCAGCGCCGCTTGCGCATCGCTGTTCAGGCGCAGGCTGTTGAGGCCCATGCGCGAGCGGTTCTGTTCCAGGAAGTAGCCGCTGAGCAGCAGCACATCGCGGCCGCGCTCACGCAGGGCCGGCACCAGCAACGGGTAGACACTGAGGCGATGATAGAAGTCGGCGCGATAGCGACCGCTGCGGACTTCCTCGGCCAGGTCGCGGTTGGTGGCGGCGATCAGTCGCACATCGACCTGATGTTCCTTGTCCGAACCGAGCCGCTGCAATTGACCGCTTTGCAGGACGCGCAGCAATTTGGCCTGGACCGTCAATGACAACTCGCCGACTTCATCGAGAAACAGCGTGCCGCCATTGGCCAGTTCGAATTTGCCGCGCCGGTCATTCATCGCCCCGGTAAACGCACCGCGCACATGGCCGAACAGTTCGCTTTCCACCAGCGTGTCCGGCAGTGCGGCGCAGTTGAGGCTGATGATCGGTTTGTCGGCGCGGGAGGATGCGGCGTGAATCGCCTGGGCCACCAGTTCTTTACCGACCCCGGTTTCCCCGGTGATCAGCACCGTCAGGTCGCTGCCGCCCACCAGATTTATTTCTTCCACCAGCCGTTTGTGGGCTTTGCTCTGGCCGATCATCTCGCGGTTTTGCTGGCCACTGGCTTGACGATAAACCTCGGCGCGCTGGTGCTCGTCTTCGACGCGATTGGCCAGGCGTTCGATGCGCTCGGCGGCGTTGACCGTGGCGGCGGCGAGGCTGGCGAAGGCTTGCAGCGCGTCGAGTTCGATCGGTTCGAAGCGTTCCGGATCGAGGGCGTCGAGGGTCAGCAGGCCCCACGGACGTTCGTCGATGAAGAGCGGGCAGCCCATGCAGTCGTGGACTTCCAGGTGATCGTCGAGGCCATCGACCAATCCGTCGTAAGGATCGGGCAAGTCGCTGTCGGCGGCGAATCGAGTCGGGCCGGGGCTGCTAAGCAGCGCTTCGAAGCGCGGGTGCTCGCTGACTTTGAACCGTCGGCCAAGGGTGTCGGTGCTCAGCCCGTCCACGGCCAGCGGCACCAGCCAGTCGCCATCGAGGCGCAACAGGGCGGCGGCGTCGCAGGGGAGCAGGGCGCGCATGGCTTCGAGCAAACGCCGATAGCGCTCGCCTTCGGGCAGTTCGCGGGACAGGTCCGAGACCAGTGGCAGCAGCGTGGTAAGCAAGGATTTTGCAGTCATAGTGACTCCATGTAGTCGGGATGACTATAAATCAGCTGCTGTCGATATGACTATAATGTTTATAAGATATTGATTTACAACAATTTAATTCTTGGCATGAAAACTGATAAGGATAGAGCAATCAGTTAGCAACCCAAGTAGCCCAGGAGTCACCTTATGCTTAGCGCTCAAGACCGTGCAATCGTCAAATCCACTGTGCCGCTGTTGGAAAGTGGCGGCGAAGCGTTGATCACGTACTTCTATCGCATGCTGCTCTCCGAGTATCCGGAAGTTCGCCCGCTGTTCAACCAGGCGCACCAGGCCAGCGGTGATCAGCCGCGTGCCCTGGCCAACGGTGTATTGATGTACGCACGGCACATCGACCAGCTCGACCAGTTGGGCGATCTGGTGGCCAAGATCATCAACAAACACGTGGCCCTGCAAATCCTTCCGGAACACTATCCGATTGTTGGCACCTGCCTGCTGCGCGCGATTGCCGAAGTGCTGGGCGAAGAGATCGCCACACCGGAAGTGATAGCCGCCTGGGGCGCGGCCTATGGCCAGTTGGCCGACATCTTGATCGGCGCTGAAACCAGCATTTACGACCAGAAGGAACAGGCTGAGGGCGGCTGGCGCGGGGCCCGGGAATTCATCGTCGCGGCCAAGGTTGAAGAAAGCGCGGAAATCATTTCGTTCTACTTTGAACCGGCCGACAAAGGCCCGATTCTGGCAGCAGAACCTGGCCAGTACATCGGCATGAAACTGATCCTCGATGGCGAAGAGATTCGTCGTAACTATTCGCTGTCAGCCTTGCCGAACAAGGGCCAGTACCGTATCAGCGTCAAGCGTGAAAACGGTGGTCGCGCCTCCAATCACTTGCACGATCAACTGCATGTCGGCTCGAGCATTCAGCTGTTCCCGCCATCGGGCGAGTTCACCCTGACGGACAGCGACAAACCGCTGGTGCTGATCAGTGGTGGCGTCGGCATCACCCCGACCCTGGCCATGCTCGAGGCAGCGCTGGCAACCCAACGGCCGGTGCACTTTATCCACTGTGCACGCAACGGCGGCGTCCACGCCTTCCGTGACTGGATCGATGGCCTGGCCGAGCGTCATCCGCAACTCAAGCGCTTCTATTGCTACGCCGAAGATGACGGCGTGAGCCCGGCGGCGCACAAGGTCGGGTTATTGAGTCAGGAACAACTGGGCGAATGGTTGCCGCAGGAGCGCGACCTGGACGCTTATTTCCTGGGGCCCAAAGGCTTCATGGCGGCGATCAAACGCCACCTCAAAGCGTTGGGTGTTCCGGAGAAGCAGAGCCGTTACGAATTCTTCGGCCCGGCTTCGGCATTGGAATAACGACGCAAAACCTGTAGGAGCGAGCTTGCTCGCGAGGGTCGTTAACGATAACGCTGCTAGCCTGACACCCTGCGGCGCCCTCGAGTTCATCGCGAGCAAGCTCGCTCCTACAAAAGTCTGTAGCAGCTGGCGAAGCCTGCGTCCGGCTGCGCAGCAGCCGTGAATCAGGCTCCGCGGTATATCAGTCCAACCGCGAATTCAGGATTTACGACTGCTTCGCAGCCGGACGCAGGCTTCGCCAGCTGCTACGAGGGGGGTGGGGGCTCAGCCCTTCAGTTCCTTCAGGTGCTTGTACACCGTCGCTCGCCCCATGTTCAGCACATTGGCCACATAGTTGGAGGCGCTTTTGCCCTTGAAGGCGCCTTCGGCGTGCAGAGCCAGCACCAGTTCACGTTTGTGATCACGGGTCAGCAGGTTGAGGCTCAACTGGCGTTCGCGCAGCCAGGCGTGGAGGAAAGTGTTGATCCGTTCCTGCCAGTCATCGCGAAACAGGGAGTCCGGTTGTGGAATCAATTTGCTCGGTGACAGAAACAGGTCCAGCGCCGCTTTCGCGTTTTCGAACAGCGAAATGTTCAGGTTGATGCACAACACCGCCAGCGGATGACCTTCGCTGTCGCGCAGCACGCTGCTCAGACTGCGAATCTTCTGACCATCCCAATTGAGTTTTTCGTACGGCCCGATGTTTCGTTCGCTGATGTCATCACTGAGCATGTCTTCCAGGGCCGAGTCATCACCCACTTCCCGCTTGGACAGGTTGTTGGCGATGTAGTCGACCTTTTGCGTGCGCAAATCGTGCAGCACCACCTCGGCGTGGGGAAAGAACAACGTGGCGATGGCGTCGGCGATCGCTCGGTAGTTGTCCAGTGAGCCGTTATCCGGAGCCGGGTTTTTTTCAGGTGCGTTCATAGTGGAGCTCCAGGCAGCATCGGCGCCCCGTCAAAAAAGGGCGCTGGAAGTTTGCCGCAATCGTGTCGGCGCGTCACCTGAGGACGAACCTCAACCCAGGCGAGCGGGAGAGAGCATCCCGGAGTCCAGGCCAAAGCGCGTGAGTTGCTCGGGCAAGGCGTCACCACGAACCAGGGCGGCGCTGGCCTGACCCATGGCCGGCGACGTTTGAATGCCGTAGCCACCTTGCGCCGCCACCCAGAACAAACCCGGCACCTGCGGATCGAAACCGGACAGCAAGTCACCGTCGCTGACGAAACTGCGCAGGCCGGCCCAGGTTCGGGTCGGACGGCGGATGGTCAGGGTGGTGGCTTCTTCGATCTGGTAGATGCCCATGGCGATGTCCAGTTCTTCGGGTTGCACGTCGTGCGGTTCCACCGGGTCGGCGTTGGCCGGCGAGCCGAGGAACATGCCGGCGTCGGGCTTCATATAGAACGACTCGTCGAGGCTGACCAGCATCGGCCAATGGTGGATGTCCACGCCCTCGGGACCGGCGAAGATGAACGCCGCCCGGCGTTTCGGTTGCAGCCCCAGAGGCTTGGCACCGGCCAGTTCGCCGATCTTGTCAGCCCAGGCGCCGGCGGCGTTGATGAGGATCGGGGCGCTGAACGTCTGGCCGTTGGTGTGGACGTGCCATACACCTTCGGCATCGCGGGTCAGGCTCAAGACTTCGCTGTCGGTGTGGACCTCGCCTTTGTTACGGCGGATACCCCGCAGGTAGCCTTGGTGCAGGGCGTCGGTGTCGATGTCGCTGGCGGTCGGGTCGTAGATCGCGCCATGGACTTTTTCCCGACGCAGGATCGGAAAGCGTGCACAGGCCTCGTCCGCGCTGAGCAGTTGCATCTCCGGCACCGTGGCCTTCGCGCTCAGGTATTGATTGTTCAGTTCGGCCGGGTCGCCGGTGAAGTCCACGGTCATTTCACCACGTGGGGTCAGCAGCGGGTGCTCGCAGAAACCGGCGGGCGGGGCGTCGAAGAAATCGCGGCTGGCCTGGGTCAATGCCCGCACCTGCGGTGTTCCGTAAGCGGCGGTGAACAGCGCTGCGGAGCGTCCGGTGGAGTGGTAGGCCGGATGGGATTCGCGTTCAAGCACAATCACCCGAGCGCTCTGCGACAGCCAGAAACCGGTGGAAGCGCCGGCAATCCCGCCGCCGATGATGATGAAATCTGCCTGGCTCATAAACGTCTCCTGATCAAGCGAAAATACCAAAAAATATGATCATTGCGGTGGGGCGCCGGTTTTGTGGTGAGGGGATTTATCCCCGTTCGACGGCAAAGCCGTCGTAAATCCTGCGCATGCGGTTTAACTGAATGACCGCGATAGCCGGATTTTGGGGCGGCTTCGCCACCCAACGGGGATAAAACCCCTCGCCACAAAAGCATTTCCCCACAGGAAAATGGGTTAGGGGTGCAGTTGGTAAAGGGCATTCGCCAGCGCGATGTCTTCCAGGCCCAGGCCGATCGAGCGGAAGAACACGTGGCGGTCGTAGTCGGGACGTTGCACCTTTTCGCTGACCAGGTCAGGCAGGTCGCCGACGATGGCGGTTTTGTCCCAGCCATGCTGCTCAGCGGCGATCAGCATCTCGCCAGCCGAGCCCGGGGTGGTCAGACGATAATCGCAGAACACCTGCATGTCGTTGAGGCTCTGCGGCGGCACTTCGTGGGCACGCGGGGCGTTGGTGCTGATGGAGGTGATCAGCGCCGGTTTGCTCAAGCTCGAAGGGTCGATCACCGCCCCGGCGGACGAGGTGCACAGCATGATCACGTCGGCGTCGCGAATGGCGGCTTCGCGACTTTCGGCGATGGTCAGGCGCGGGTCGAGGCTTCTGATTTGTGCTTGGTCTTCGGGATTGCCTTCGTTCAGGCCTGGCGAATACAGGCTGATGCTCTGCCAATCACGCAGGTTCTTCACGTAGTGCGCGTGCGCCTGAGCCACTTTGCCGCTGCCGATGATCGCCAGGCGACTTGCGTTCAGTGGGGCGAGGGCATCGACCGCTACGGCCGTTGTCGCGGCAGTGCGTGCGGTGGTCAGTTCCCCGGCATCACAGAGCAGCAGCGGCTGGCCGGTCTGCATCGACATCAGCAACGTCCACGCGGTCACCAGCGGACCTTGCTCACGCACGATGTAAGGCGAGGTCTTGACCCCGTAGACACCGTCTTCGGCCAGCACGCCGAGGTAGTTGATGAAGTCGCCAGCGCCCTGAGGGAATTCCACCAGTTGCTGCGCCGGTTGCACCGCTTGCCCGGCAGCCAGGTCGCGGAACAGCTTGCGCAGGATCTGCGGCACGTCGACCTTCGCCAGCAGCTCGCGGGCCTGCAGTTGGTTGATCACGTAGGGCGTACTGGACATGGTCGGCTCCGGGCATCGAAAGTAAACTAATTTGTCCATTATGGACTTTTAGTTATCGCTCGCAACAGCCGGGCGAAAAAAAAGCGCAGTCCGTTTCCGGCTGCGCCTCTTTCAGTGCGACTCGCGTTACGGGCGCTTGCGCTCAACCGCCCGCAGTAGATGCGTCGGTGGCGTTTCACAGCTGATCTTGCGACCCAGCAGCGCCTCGATGGACGGTAGCTGGTAGGAATCGTCTTCGCCGGCAAAACTGATGGACACGCCATCGGCGCCAGCGCGACCGGTACGACCGATGCGGTGCACATAGTCGTCCGGGACTTCCGGCAGGGTGAAGTTGATGACGTGGCTGATCCCGTCGATGTGGATGCCGCGACCCGCAACATCGGTGGCCACCAACACGCGAATCTTGCCTTCGCGAAAGCCTTCCAGGGTCTTGATGCGTTTGTGTTGCGGTACGTCGCCGGACAGTTGCGCGGCGTTGACGCCATCGCGCACCAGGCGCTCTTCAATGCGCCGCACTTCATCCTTGCGGTTGGCAAATACCATTACCCGCTCCCAGCCGTTGTCGTTGACCAGGTTGTAGAGCAGTTTGTATTTGTCGGCACCGGCCACCGCGTAGATGTGCTGCTCGACGTTTTCACTGGCCACGTTCTGCGACTCGATCTCGACGATCGACGGGTCGGTGGTCCATTGCTTGGCGAGGTTCATCACGTCTTCGGTGAAGGTCGCGGAAAACAGCAGCGTCTGACGCTCGTTTTTCGGCGGGGTCTGGCGAATGATCTGACGTACTTGCGGGATGAAACCCATGTCGAGCATCCGGTCGGCTTCGTCCAGGACCATGACTTCGACCATGTCCAGGTGCACGTCGCCGCGCTGGTTGAAATCCAGCAGACGGCCCGGGGTGGCGACGAGGATGTCGCAGTGACGCGCTTCGAGGTGCTTGAGCTGTTTATCGAAGTCCATGCCGCCGACAAACGTCATGACGTTGAGGCCGGTGTACTTGGTCAGGTCCGCTGCGTCCTTGGCGATCTGCACCACCAGTTCACGGGTCGGGGCAATGATCAGCGCCCGTGGCTCGCCCATGTAGCGCTCTTTCGGCGGCGGGGTTTCCAGCAGCTGGGTGATGATCGAAATCAGGAACGCGGCGGTTTTGCCGGTGCCGGTCTGGGCGCGACCGATGGCGTCTTTGCCCGCCAGGGTGAAGCCCAGCACTTGCGCCTGGATCGGCGTGCAATACGGGAAGCCCAGGTCCTGGATAGCGTGCATCAGTTCCGGGGCGAGTTTGAAATCGTGGAAACGGGTTTTGCCTTCCTGGGGTTCGACGGCGAAATCTTCGAGTTTCCAGGGAATAACCGGCGCCTTGGGCTTCGGTTCGCGACGCGGTTTTGCGGGTTTCGGAACTTCGCTGCGCGGTTGTTCGGCGACAGCCACTTCAACAGGCTGGATCACCTGCGCGGTCACTGGCTCATGTTTCGATGCCGCTGCGGGTGCGGTCCGGCCAGGCTGATTACCGTCGGTGCGGTGGCTGGGGGTGTGAGACGGAGCGCTGGAGACTGGCGCGAGCTGCTCAGTCTCGCTTTTACCGAACATTTTCTTGAGTGCTTTGAGCACGGTCATCTCATCAATAGGTTAAGTGCCGGCCAGTGTAATGCAAGAATCGGGCGCGGCGTAGTGGGAGGGATCAATGGGCTGTTTTTCACTCAACCGTCAACGCAAACGCTCGGCGAGCCAGACGCCGATGTCATGAATTTCCTCGGGTAACACTTCGTGACCCATTGGGTATTCCTGCCATGTCACGGTGACACCACGCTGCTTCAAATGCTCGTAGGCAGTCCGGCCCATCGAGTTTTGCACCACGTCATCGTACTGGCCGTGCAAAGACAGGACCGGAATGCGCTGTTGGCTCGCTGAAAGCTCAAGTTCATCGCTGAAGGTCGGTGCATAAGTCGAGAGGGCAAGTACGCCACCCAGCGTCCCCTGCCATTTCAGGAACGCGGTGTGCAGCACCACGGCCCCGCCCTGGGAAAAACCGGCCAGAAAGATCCGCGAGGCGTCTATTCCGATGGCTCGCTGCGTTTCGATCAAATTAATGACCCGCTGCGCCGACTCTTCCAGTTGCTCGCGGTTGATCGCGCGCGCCGGGCTCATGGCCAATATGTCGTACCAGCTCGGCATCGCGTAGCCACCATTAATGGTGACGGTGCACGTCGGTGCCTGAGGAAGAATGAAGCGGGTGGTCAACAGGCTTTCCTGCAAGGCTTCGGCCACTGGCAGGAAGTCGTAGCGGTCGGCGCCGAGGCCGTGCAGCCAGATAACGCAGGCGTCTGCGTCTTTGACGGGTTGAAGAATCAGGGGCTCGGTCATGGCTGCTCCAATTTTGTGCGTGCGCTCTCATTAAGTGCGAGGTCTGAGTGCGTGTCTGGTTGATCCGTTAAGAAGATGTCGCAAGGCTACAAGTTTTGCTATTGACCTACCGCTGAATCGCTTCTGCGAGCGGTCTGGTACGGGGTTTGCTATGGGGAAGCGGTGCAACCCATCTCGCGCCTTGCGGTAACACTATGAGTGTACTGCTGAGAGCGGGATAGCAAAAAAATCCGGTGATGGATGTTCGCCAATGGCCGCTACGGGCTTCGCGAACGTGAAAGGGCTACAGCCCGTTCGGCTGATTGGTGAGAAGTGAGCTGTCCATGATGTGGATTTTCTCCTACTAGACTCATAGCAACGGTCCTACGTCGGTTGACCCCAAAAAAAGCCAACACGGGTCGACAACGCCTCATAAGGGTGCGACTGGACTCACGCTCCGACACAACAAGAGCAAAAACTGGAGGTTTGAATGAAGATGTTGAAATCCACCCTGGCAATCGTGACTGCAGCCGCAGTACTGGGAGTCAGTGGGTTCGCTCAGGCGGGTGCAACCCTGGATGGAGTGCAGAAGAAAGGTTTCGTACAGTGCGGCGTCAGCGATGGCCTGCCGGGTTTCTCGGTTCCGGACTCCACCGGCAAGATCGTGGGTATCGATGCTGACTACTGCCGCGCTGTTGCTGCTGCCGTATTCGGCGACGCGACCAAGGTCAAGTTCAGCCAGTTGAACGCCAAAGAACGCTTCACCGCGTTGCAGTCGGGCGAAATCGACATCCTGTCGCGTAACACCACGATGACCAGCTCCCGTGACTCGGGCATGGGTCTGAAATTCCCTGGCTTCATCACTTACTACGACGGCATCGGCTTCCTGGTAAATAACAAGCTGGGCGTGAAAAGTGCCAAGGAACTGGATGGCGCAACCATCTGCATCCAGGCCGGCACCACCACCGAGCTGAACGTTTCCGACTACTTCCGTGGCAACGGTCTGAAATACACCCCGATCACCTTCGACACCTCCGATGAAAGCGCCAAGTCGCTGGAATCCGGTCGTTGCGACGTACTGACCTCCGACAAGTCCCAACTGTTCGCCCAGCGCAGCAAGCTGGCGTCGCCGAAGGACTACGTGGTTCTGCCGGAAACCATTTCCAAGGAACCACTGGGCCCTGTCGTGCGTAACGGCGACGACGAGTGGCTGGCCATTGTGCGCTGGGTTGGCTACGCCATGCTCAACGCTGAAGAAGCCGGTGTCACTTCGAAGAACGTTGAAGCTGAAGCCAAAGGCACCAAGAACCCGGACGTTGCTCGTCTGCTGGGCACTGATGGCGAATACGGCAAAGACCTGAAAGTGAAGAAAGACTGGGTCGTGCAGATCGTCAAGCAAGTCGGCAACTATGGCGAAGTGTTCGAGAAAAACCTCGGCAAGGGCACTCCGCTGGAAATCGACCGCGGGCTGAACGCCTTGTGGAACGCTGGCGGCATCCAATACGCACCACCAGTGCGCTGATGGTTCTGTCACCCGGTGGGCCAACCGCCGGGTGATGTTCTGTTCCATTATTTCCGGGGCACTTCATGCAAAATTCAATCGGCGCACCAAAGCAGAGGCTCAGCCTCAGCGATCCCAAAGTGCGTGCGTGGCTATTTCAGATCATCACCATTGTGGCGGTGGTCTCGATGGGCTGGTATCTGTTCGACAATACGCAGACCAACCTTCAACACCGGGGCATCACCTCCGGCTTCAGCTTTCTGGAGCGCAGTGCCGGTTTCGGCATCGCTCAACACCTGATCGACTACACCGAATCGGACACGTATGCCCGGGTGTTTGTCATCGGCCTGCTCAACACGCTGCTGGTGACCGTCATCGGCGTGATCCTGGCGACGATCCTCGGGTTCATCGTTGGCGTGTCACGGCTGTCTAAGAACTGGATCATCAGCAAACTGGCGACTGTCTATGTGGAAGTTTTCCGCAACATTCCGCCGCTGCTGCAAATTCTGTTCTGGTACTTCGCGGTCTTCCTGACCATGCCAGGGCCACGCAACAGCCATAACTTCGGCGACACCTTCTTCGTCAGCAGTCGCGGCCTCAATATGCCGGCCGCTTTGATGGCAGACGGTTTCTGGGCGTTTGTGGTCAGTGTCGTGGTGGCCATCGTCGCCATCGTGCTGATGTGCCGCTGGGCCAACAAGCGTTTCGAAGCCACCGGTGTTCCCTTCCACAAGTTCTGGACTGGCCTGGCGCTGTTGCTGGTAATCCCGGCACTGTGCGCGCTGATCTTCGGCGCGCCGCTGCACTGGGAAATGCCCAAGCTGCAAGGCTTCAACTTCGTCGGTGGCTGGGTGCTGATCCCGGAACTGCTGGCACTGACCCTGGCCCTGACCGTGTACACCGCGGCGTTCATCGCCGAGATCGTGCGTTCGGGCATCAAGTCGGTCAGTCATGGCCAGACCGAAGCGGCGCACTCGCTGGGTTTGCGCAACGGTCCGACCCTGCGCAAGGTCATCATCCCGCAAGCCCTGCGGGTGATCATTCCACCACTGACCAGCCAATACCTGAACCTGGCGAAAAACTCCTCGCTGGCGGCCGGTATCGGTTATCCGGAAATGGTCTCGTTGTTCGCCGGCACGGTGCTGAACCAGACTGGGCAGGCCATCGAGGTGATTGCGATCACCATGAGCGTGTACCTGGCGATCAGTATCAGCATTTCCCTGCTGATGAACTGGTACAACAAGCGCATTGCGCTGATCGAGCGGTAAGGAAAAGCGCATGAGTACTCATACTTTCAAACCTGACATGCCTCCACCGAGTAGCAGTATCGGTGTGATCGCATGGATGCGCGCGAACATGTTCTCCAGCTGGCTCAACACCGTGCTGACCCTGTTCGCGTTCTATCTGATTTACCTGGTGGTGCCGCCGATCCTGCATTGGGCGATCCTGGACGCCAACTGGGTCGGCACCACCCGTGCCGACTGCACGAAGGAGGGCGCCTGCTGGGTGTTCATCCAGCAGCGTTTCGGCCAGTTCATGTACGGCTACTATCCGCCGGAACTGCGCTGGCGCGTGGACCTGACCGTGTGGCTGGCGGTGATCGGCGTGGCACCGTTGTTCATCTCGCGCTTCCACCGTAAAGCGGTGTATGGCCTGAGCTTCCTGGTGCTGTACCCGATCATTGCCTACTTCCTGCTGCACGGTGGAATTTTTGGCCTGACCCAGGTAGCGACCAGCCAATGGGGCGGCTTGATGCTGACCCTGGTGATCGCCACCGTCGGTATTGCCGGCGCGTTGCCGCTGGGTATCGTTCTGGCACTGGGTCGACGTTCGAACATGCCGGCGATTCGTGTGGTCTGCGTGACCTTCATCGAATTCTGGCGCGGCGTGCCATTGATCACGGTGCTGTTCATGTCCTCGGTGATGTTGCCGTTGTTCCTGCCTGAAGGCATGAACTTCGACAAACTGCTGCGGGCACTGATCGGCGTGATCCTGTTCCAGTCGGCCTACGTCGCCGAAGTGGTGCGTGGCGGTCTGCAAGCGATTCCCAAAGGTCAGTACGAAGCAGCGGCCGCGATGGGCCTCGGTTACTGGCGCAGCATGGGCCTGGTGATTCTGCCGCAAGCCCTGAAGCTGGTGATTCCTGGCATCGTCAACACCTTCATTGCGCTGTTCAAGGACACAAGCCTGGTGATCATCATCGGCCTGTTCGACTTGCTCAACAGTGTCAAACAAGCTGCCGCCGACCCGAAATGGTTGGGCATGGCGACCGAAGGCTACGTGTTCGCAGCCCTGGTGTTCTGGATTTTCTGTTTTGGTATGTCGCGCTATTCCATGCATCTGGAACGCAAGCTCGACACTGGCCACAAGCGTTAGGAGTTCTGTAATGAGCGAAGCGATCAAAAAGCCTGTGAGCCCTGAAGGCATTATTCAGATGCAGGGCGTGAACAAATGGTACGGCCAGTTCCACGTGTTGAAAGACATCAACCTGAACGTCAAGCAGGGCGAGCGTATCGTCCTGTGCGGCCCGTCGGGTTCCGGCAAATCCACCACCATTCGTTGCCTTAACCGTCTGGAGGAACACCAGCAGGGCCGCATCGTGGTCGATGGCGTCGAGCTGACCAACGACCTCAAGCAGATCGAATCGGTCCGCCGTGAGGTCGGCATGGTGTTCCAGCACTTCAACCTGTTCCCGCACCTGACCATTCTGCAGAACTGCACGCTGGCGCCGATGTGGGTGCGCAAGATGCCCAAGCGTCAGGCCGAAGAAATCGCCATGCATTATCTGGAGCGCGTACGCATTCCCGAGCAGGCGCACAAGTTTCCGGGGCAGTTGTCGGGTGGTCAGCAACAGCGTGTGGCGATTGCCCGTGCGTTGTGCATGAAACCGAAAATCATGTTGTTCGACGAACCGACTTCGGCACTCGATCCGGAGATGGTGAAAGAGGTGTTGGATACCATGATCGGCTTGGCCGAGGACGGCATGACCATGCTCTGCGTGACTCACGAAATGGGCTTTGCGCGGACGGTGGCGAACCGCGTGATCTTCATGGACAAGGGTGAGATCGTTGAGCAGGCGGCGCCGAATGACTTCTTCGATAATCCGCAGAATGAGCGGACGAAGTTGTTCTTGAGTCAAATCCTGCATTGATGGTGCTTGGCGGAGGCTGACCGAGGGATTGGGTGTATATCCATTTTTTCGGTAACGGCTGCTATTGGTTCCGCTCTTACAGCGGGTCACTTTCGAAAAGCGCGAAAGTAACCAAAGCGCTTTTGCCCCTTTCGTTCGGTGCCTCGCCTAGGCTCGGCATGCCCTCGCTCCGGTCCTGCTCCGTGGGCCCGCCGCCATCGGCCATCCATGGCCGGGGGCGGCTAACCCGGCATCCATGCCGGGTTGCCCACTGCGCAGAACCTCCACTCGGCCTCTCGAGGGGGCGGTGCGTCCAGATCAAGAGCAGGCGAGCTAACGCTCGGCCTTGAGTGGTGAAGATCAAAAGCCTTGCCGATGATCCTTCCCACGCGTAGGAACGATCAAGCGCGTACGCCCTGTAGGAGCTGCCGAAGGCTGCGATCTTTTGATCTTGCTTTTGCTTTTGCTTTTGCTGTTGCTTTTGCACTTCTTGCCCCATCGGAAGGCCGAGCGCAGGTTCTGCGCAGTGGGCAACCCGGCAAGGATGCCGGGTTAGCCGCGCACGGCCATGGATGGCCGATCGCGGCGGGCCCACGGAGCAGGACCGGAGCGAGGGAACCCTGAGCCTAGGCGAAGGGCCGTACGCCAGGGGCAAGAGCCCTTGGTTACTTGGGGCTCTTCCAAGTGACTCGCTGTAAGAGCGAAACCAATAGAAGCCGTTACCGCAGCAACAGATATGTACCCCACTTCATAAACGAACATTGTCCCGGCTCTGCTGTTGCTCAGGCGCAAATCAATTCGCCACCCGAGCCCCAGCCATGCTCCCGCTCAACTCATAAGCCGCCAATTCCGCCTGATGCGCCGCAAGGATCTCCGGCAACGACCCACGCAAGTACTCGACCCACGTCTTGATCTTCGCATCCAGGTACTGCCGCGATGGATAGATCGCATACAGATTCAATTCCTGCGACCGATAGTTAGGCATCACCCGTACCAACGAGCCATTGCGCAAACCTTCAATCGCGGCATACACCGGCAGCACACCCACGCCCATGCCGCTGGTGATCGCGGTTTTCATCGCGTCGGCGGAGTTCACCAAAAATGGCGAGCTATTAATGGTGACCATTTCCTGGCCTTCCGGGCCGTCGAAAGTCCATTTCTCCAGTGGGATCACCGGGCTCACCAGGCGCAGGCAGGCGTGATTCAGCAAATCGCTGGGTTTCTGCGCGCAGCCGTTGGCTTTCACATAGGCCGGGGATGCACAAACGATGCTGTAGGTGATGCCCAAGCGCTGGGAGACGAAACCTGAGTCCGGCAGTTCGCTCGCGAGCACGATAGACACGTCGTAGCCCTCGTCCAGCAAGTCCGGCACGCGGTTGGCCATGGTCAGGTCGAAGGTGACATCGGGGTGGGTCTTGCGATAACGGGCGATGGCGTCGATCACGAAGTGCTGACCGATGCCGGTCATGGTGTGCACCTTGAGTTGCCCGGCCGGGCGCGCGTGGGCTTCGCTGGCCTCGGCTTCGGCTTCTTCGACGTAAGCCAGAATCTGCTCGCAGCGCAGCAGATAGCGTTTGCCGGCCTCGGTCAGGGCTATGCGTCGGGTCGTTCGGTTGAGCAGGCGGGTTTGCAGGTGGGCTTCCAGGTTGGAGACCGCGCGCGAGACGTTGGCCGTGGTGGTGTCGAGTTGCATGGCGGCGGCGGTGAAGCTGCCGGCCTCGGCCACGTAACTGAAGGCGCGCATGTTTTGCAAAGTGTCCATGGGGTGCTCTCGGATGCGATGGCAAATTGTGACACAAGGTTTCAGGGTCTGAGACCCCGACCAAGGGATTATCGCGTGAACGGTAACAAAGATTCACAAGAATCCCGGCTTATCGCCATCCGACCCGCCCCCTAGAATTGCGTCCACCTCAGTAGGAGCTGCCGCAGGCTGCGATCTTTTGATCTTTGTTTTTTACAAGCCAGATCAAAAGATCGCAGCCTGCGGCAGCTCCTACAGGACCGTATTGAAACGCGGTCCAAACAGGGGACCTCCCATATTTCAGGAATTTGCAGCAGTGCCGCGTCGCATCAGCAGAGCGCTTCAGACGCTCAGTGTTTTAGCTTTAACCCTGGCAATCAGCGGCTGCATCGGCACCGGAGGTATTGCCCCGCAGGGCAAGGCACTGGAGGCTAATTCACTGGCCACCGACGAAGCTATCCAGAGCGCCGCTCAGGACGCGCACTGGCCCACCGCACAATGGTGGCAGGCGTATGGCGACCCGCAACTTGACCGCTGGATCGATCTCGCCGTGCAGGGCAGCCCGACCATGGCGATGGCGGCGGCGCGAGTGCGTCAGGCCCGGTCCATGGCCGGCATTGCCGAGTCTGCGGAGTCGCTGCAGATCAACGGCGAATCCACCCTCAAACGCCACAATTGGCCCACCGATCAGTTCTACGGGCCGGGCGAGCTGGCCAACACCACGACCTGGGACAACAACGCCGCGCTGGGTTTCAGCTATGCCCTCGACCTGTGGGGCCGCGAAAGCAATGCTACCGAGCGGGCCGTGGACATGGCGCACATGAGCGCGGCCGAAGCGCGACTGGCGCAACTCGAATTGCAGAACAATATCGTGCGTGCCTACATCGAACTGTCGTTGCACTACGCACAACGAGACATCATCGAGGCGACGCTGAAGCAGCAACAGCAGATTCTCGACCTCGCGCAAAAACGCCTGAATGGCGGCATCGGCACTCATTTCGAAGTCAGTCAGGCCGAAACGCCGCTGCCGGAAACCCATCGCCAGATCGACGCGCTGGATGAAGAAATCGCCCTCAGCCGCAATCAACTCGCGGCCCTCGCAGGCAAAGGCCCGGGTGACGGCGCGCAGTTGCAACGGCCGACACTGGCGTTGGGCGCGGCGCTGAAATTGCCGTCGTCATTGCCGGCGCAATTACTCGGTCAACGTCCGGACGTGGTCGCCAGCCGCTGGCAAGTGGCGGCGCAGGCGCGGGGCATCGATGTGGCGCATGCGGGTTTCTACCCTAACGTCGATCTGGTGGGCAGCCTCGGCTACATGGCCACGGGCGGTGGGGCGCTGGAGTTTTTGACTGGCAAGAAGCTCAACTACGGCGTCGGCCCGGCAATCTCGTTGCCGATCTTCGACGGCGGTCGATTGCGTTCTGAGTTGGGTGAAGCCTCGGCCGGCTACGACATCGCCGTGGCGAAGTACAACCAGACGCTGGTCAACGCGCTGAAAAACATTTCCGACCAATTGATTCGTCGCGAGTCCATGGACAAGCAGCAGACCTTTGCCGCCGAGTCGGTGGCCACGGCGCAGAAAACCTACGACATCGCGATGATCGCTTACCAGCGTGGGCTGACCGACTACCTCAACGTGCTCAACGCACAGACCTTGTTGTTCAAACAGCAGCAGGTCGAGCAGCAAGTTCAGGCCGCACGCCTCAGTGCTCATGCCGAACTGGTGACGGCGCTCGGCGGTGGTCTCGGTGCGGGCAACGACGTGCCGAAAGACAGCCAGACCGCCGTACCGAAAACCCCGGCTACGTTGACGAGCATCCTGAATTGAACACAAACCCCCTGTGTCTTAACTGAATATCACTAAGCAGAATCTAATGACTCCCTTGCCCGCACCTCTGCGCTGGTTGTATTCCCTTGAATGGCGCCGGGGCTTCTTCGACTGGGCACGCAGCGACGGCGTGACCTGGGTCTATATTTTCAAGGTGTTGTTCGCGGCATTCCTGACCCTGTGGCTGGCCATGCGCCTGGAACTGCCGCAGCCGCGCACGGCGATGATCACCGTGTTCATCGTGATGCAGCCGCAAAGCGGTCAGGTATTCGCCAAGAGCTTCTATCGCTTTCTTGGCACGTTGACCGGGTCGGCGGTGATGGTCGCGCTGATTGCCTTGTTCGCGCAGAACACCGAACTGTTCCTTGGCTCGCTGGCGATCTGGGTGGGCATTTGCTCGGCCGGCGCGGCGCGTTATCGCAACTTCCGCGCCTACGGTTTTGTGCTGGCCGGTTATACCGCAGCGATGGTCGGTTTACCCGCGTTGGCGCACCCGGATGGCGCGTTCATGGCGGCGGTCTGGCGTGTGCTGGAAATCTCGCTGGGGATTCTCTGTTCGACGCTGATCAGCGCCGCAATCCTGCCGCAAACCGCCAGTGCCGCCATGCGCAACGCCTTGTATCAGCGCTTCGGCGTGTTCGCGTCGTTCGTCACCGATGGCTTGCGCGGTCGCAGCCAACGGGATGCCTTTGAAGCCAGCAACGTGCGTTTCATCGCCGAAGCGGTCGGGCTGGAAGGCCTGCGCAGCGTTACCGTTTTCGAAGATCCGCACATGCGTCGACGCAACGGTCGACTCAGTCGTTTGAACAGCGAGTTCATGGGCGTCACCACCCGGTTCAACGCCTTGCACCAGTTGCTCGAACGCTTGCGCTGCAGCGGCGCCGATCACGTAGTCGCGGCGATCAAGCCGGGGCTGCAGGACCTGGCTGAAGTGCTCGACGGTTTCAGTGGCCGCGCCCTGACCAGTCCCGACGCCGCACGCCTGGCGGTGGCACTGGCGACCTACAAGGAAAACTTGCCCGCCCGCGTGCGCAGCCTTCGGGCGACGTTTGAGCAGAGCCATCCGAACGATGCCGAGCTGCTTGATTTTCACACCGCTTATGAACTGCTCTACCGCTTTGTCGATGACCTGCACAGTTATGCACAGACTCACGCGTCGCTGGCCGATCACAGCCATGCGCGGGAGCAGTGGGACGAACCGTTCACCCCGCAAACCAACTGGATGGCGTCGGCCG
The DNA here is from genome assembly GCF_059716195.1 of Pseudomonas sp. LBUM1644. Lineage (NCBI taxonomy): Bacteria > Pseudomonadati > Pseudomonadota > Gammaproteobacteria > Pseudomonadales > Pseudomonadaceae > Pseudomonas > Pseudomonas sp. LBUM1644. Next base: position 1,012,154 of record NZ_CP166812.1, read on the forward strand.
CCTCGGGGATTCGCGCGGCATTCATCCTGGTGGTCCTGGGCAGTTATTGGGTCGCGACGGCCTGGCCGAGCGGGGCGACCATGACCCTGATCGCCGCCGCCACCGTCGGCCTTTCCGCTGCCACGCCGAACCCCAAACGCATGGCTTTCCAGATGGCCTGCGGCACCTTTCTCGGTGCGTTGATCGGCTTCTTCGAAATGTTTTTCGTGTTCCCGTCGATCGACGGTTTTCCGTTGCTGTGCGTGGTGCTCGCGCCGGTGATCGTGCTCGGTTCTTTCCTCACGTCTCGCCCGCAATACGCCGGCGTCGGTCTCGGTTTGCTGATTTTCTTCAGCACCGGTTCGGTGCCGGACAACCTCACCGTCTACAACCCTTACGCCTTTATCAATGACTACATTGCCATGGTGCTCGGCATGCTGGTGTGCGCGGCGGCCGGCGCGATCATCCTGCCGCCCAACAGCCGCTGGTTGTGGCGCCGCCTGGAGCAGGATTTGCGCGGGCAAGTGGTGTACGCCATCAGTGGCAGACTCAAGGGCCTGGCGTCGAGTTTTGAAAGTCGCACGCGTGACCTGCTGCACCAGGCCTACGGCCTCGCGGCAGGGCAACCGCAGGTGCAGCGGGACTTGCTGCGCTGGATGTTCGTGGTACTGGAAGTCGGTCACGCGATCATCGAGTTGCGCAAGGAACAGGCGATTCTGCCGGTGCATCCGGCCTACGCCGAATCCCAGCCATGGCGCCAGGCAATCCGCGTGATGGGCCGCTCGCTGGTGCGGCTGTTCCTGCAACCGAGCCAGAGCAATCTGGAGCGTGGTTTGATCGCCGTCGACCATGCGATCAGCCGCGTGCAAGCCACCGACGAGCCGTTCGCCCCGCATTTCGATACCTCGGCGTTGCGTCGGGTGAAGAGCTATCTGCACTTCATCCGTACCTCGTTGCTCGACCCGCAATCACCGCTCGCGCGCTTCACAAACGCCATCGCCATTACCAAGCCCCAAGGACTTGAACATGCCTCGTGAAATCGCCTTCCACGGCGTGTACATGCCGACCATGACCCTGATGTTTTTCATTGCGGCGGCGCTGGCTTGGGCACTTGACCGATTCCTGTCCGGGTTCGACCTGTACCGCTTCTTCTGGCACCCGGCGCTGCTGCGCCTGAGTTTGTTTACCTGTCTGTTCGGCGCCCTGGCGCTGACTGTTTACCGTTGACTCTCTATCTCTGAAGAAGGCCTTGATGAAAAAGCTTTTCAGCCTGCTCGCCACCCTGTTGGTACTGGCCCTCGCACTATGGATCGGCCGCACCCTGTGGGAGCATTACATGAATACGCCGTGGACCCGCGACGGCCGGGTGCGCGCCGACATCATCAACGTTGCCGCCGACGTCACCGGGGAAGTGGTGGACGTGCCAGTGCGCGACAACCAGCTGGTGAAGAAGGGTGATCTGCTGATGCAAATCGACCCTGAGCACTACCGCATCGCGGTCAAACAGGCGCAGTCACTGGTGGCGTCACGCAAGTCGACCTGGGAAATGCGCAAGGTCAACGCCCATCGCCGCGCGGACATGGACGCGTTGGTGATCTCCAAGGAAAACCGCGACGACGCCAGCAACATCGCCGACTCGGCCCTGGCCGACTATCAGCACGCCCAAGCGCAACTCGAAGCCGCCGAGCTCAACCTGAAACGCACTGAAGTCCGCGCGGCGGTGGACGGTTACGTGACCAACCTCAACGTCCATCGCGGTGACTACGCGCGCATCGGCGAAGCGAAAATGGCCGTGGTCGACATGAACTCGTTCTGGGTCTACGGCTTCTTCGAAGAAACCAAATTGCCTCATGTGCGAGTGGGTGATAAGGCCGACATGCAACTGATGAGCGGCGAAGTGCTCAAGGGGCATGTGGAGAGTATTTCTCGCGGTATCTATGACCGTGATAACCCCGAGAGCCGTGAGCTGATTGCCGATGTGAACCCGACGTTTAACTGGGTGCGGTTGGCGCAGCGGGTGCCGGTGCGGATTCACATTGATGAAGTGCCGGAGGGGGTGCTGTTGGCGGCGGGGATTACGTGTACGGTGGTGGTGAAACAGTGATTTAAAGATCAAAAGATCGCAGCCTGCGGCAGCTCCTACAATGACCGCGATCCCGTGTAGGAGCTGCCGAAGGCTGCGATCTTTTCAATTGCAAAACGTCTCATGCAAATGCCGCCAAATTACCCGGCCATCGGCGTGCTTCTCAAACACCACCGTCGAGCGCCGATCCGAGTGCAGCCCCGTCGCATCAGTCTGCTGCTCGCGATAACTCACCACGGCGCCGCCGTCATACAAGGCGATGCCGCGCAACTCGCCAAGCTCGATCCGGAACCCGAGTTTCTTCCCGCCTGCCATCTGGAACAACTCGCTCAGCGCTTCGAAATCCAGTACCCGGCCTAACGGCGAGACCATGGAAAACTGGGGGGAAAAGCGCGTCAGCAAGTGTTCAAGTTCGGACTCGTCTTGTTCTTCGGCCAGCCAATGCTCGATGGCCACGTGGGCCGTGATCACTTCGTCAAAATACTCGGTGTAGTCGGTCATGGTGTTTCCTGAAATGCTGGGGAGTCTGATCTGGCGCCTTCGCGGGCAAGCCTCGCTCCTACAGGGCCCGCGGCGCTCTCTGTAGGCGCGAGGCGTGCCCGCGAAGAACGATAACGTGGTCTCAGAGTTGCCCGCGCAACCCAAACCGCTTCATTAATGTCGACTCCAGCAACCCCTTGGGCAACAACTGCGCCAACAACGGCAACGCGCGGCTGCCATTGCCCAACCGCACCAGACGCGGTGGTTTGTTCTGCTGCACAGCTTTGAGCAACCCCTCGGCAAATTCCCTGGCCGGCGTCGGTTTGTCTTGAGACGCCTTGGCCCGAGCGCGAATGCCTTCACGCAACGGAAACCAAGGTGACTGTTCGGTGATCAATTGTTCCGCCTCATGGCCGGCATTCTTGGCGAAGCTGGATTCGATCGCACCTGGCTGCACCTCCATCACGCGAACACCAAACGGCGCCAGTTCCATGCGCAACGCATCGCTCAAGGCATGCACCGCTGCCTTGGAGGCGCAATAGGCGCCGGCAAACGGCGTGACCAGAATCCCGGAAACGCTACCGATGTTCACCACCAGTCCCTTGGCGCGGCGCAGTACCGGGAACAGTGCCCGAGTAACGCCCACCACCGCGAACACATTGGTTTCGAACTGACGCTGCATCGCCGGCACACCGCCATCGAGCAGCGGGCCCATGGCGCCGTAACCCGCGTTGTTGATCAATACGTCGAGGCCGCCACGCTGCTGGTTGATTCGCTCGCTCAATTGTTCAAGCGCCGCGCCGTCGTTGACGTCCAGTTGCACGGCGGTGAAACCGGCGGCGGTCAACAGCGCCACGTCTTCGGCTTTGCGGGCGCTGGCCCAGACTTCATATCCGGCTTGTTTGAACACATCGGCCAAGGCGCGGCCAATGCCGCTTGAACAACCAGTAATCAACGCAACGGGCATGGCGCGGTCCTTGTGCAAAAGTAAGAAGGGGATCAGTCGGAGAAACTACCCTGCAAACGCTCGGCGCGAAACTCCAGGGTTTGCGGGCGATAGCCTGGGCGCAGCGGCGGTAGCGGTAAACAGTCTTCCCAATTCGCCCCGGCCTGCAGTTCGCCGGGGCCACGGTAACGGGGGGCTGCATATTGATTGTCGGCCAGATTGACCGTGTCACCGGGAGCATAAGCGGCGATGCGCCAGCGCAGTTCGGTCAGCGGTACGTCGTTGCCGTTGTTCATTTTCAGCTGTAGTGGCCGATCCGCCGGGCAGTGTTCCGGCGCGTAGGTGATGCGCAACTCCAGACGTGCCAGTTGCTTGACCTCGCGGTTGTCCAGCCAGATCACCCAGGTGGCTACCAGACCCAACCCGATGGCGGCCGCCACTGAAACCGGCAGGGCTTTGGCGGGATAGCGCAGCAACAGGATGAGCCAGGTGATGACCAGCAGGACGCCGATGAACATGACGCGAAACCTCGGGGATGGAGAAGTCCATCGTACCTAAGCGTAGGTGAGGTGGCGATAGATCAAAAGATCGCAGCCTTCGGCAGTTCCTACAGGTTCACCCATGTAGGAGCTGCCGCAGGCTGCGATCTTTTGATCCAAAAAAAAGCCCCCACCCAACCCGCTGCGGATAGGGAACGCAGCGGGCTGGGCAGGGGCTTCTTGTTTTACTTGATGCTTACTGCGCGATGGTTTTCACCGACACGCCACGCTCGATCGGGGTCGACCGACCATAGATATCTTCAAACCGCTCGATATCGTCTTCACCCAAATAGCTGCCCGATTGCACTTCGATGATCTCGAGTGCGATCTTGCCCGGGTTGCGCAAACGGTGGACCGAGGCAATCGGGATGTAGGTCGACTGATTTTCAGTCAGCAAGAACACGTTCTCGTCGCAGGTCACTTCGGCGGTGCCGCTGACGACGATCCAGTGTTCAGCGCGGTGGTGGTGCATTTGCAGCGACAGGCACGCGCCCGGCTTGACCGAGATGCGTTTGACCTGGAAGCGGCCGCCCATGTCCACCGAATCGTAGGAACCCCACGGACGATAGACTTCACAGTGGTTCTGGGTTTCGCTGCGACCCTGCTCATTGAGGGTGTTGACCATCTGTTTCACGCCTTGGACCTTGTCCTTGTGCGCGATCATCATGGCGTCCTTGGTTTCGACGACCACGATGTTTTCCAGGCCGATCACCGACACCAGTTTGCCGTTGCCGTGGATCATGCAGTTTTTGCTGTCCTGGATGACCACATCGCCTTTGGTGACGTTGCCGTTGGCGTCTTTTTCATTCACTTCCCACAACGACGCCCAGCAACCGACATCGCTCCAGCCTGCCGTCAGCGGTACGACGCAGGCGCGTTGGGTTTTTTCCATCACGGCGTAGTCGATGGAGTTGTCCGGGCAGCAGGCGAATGTCGCCGCGTCGAAGTCGACGGTGTCGGCATCCTGCACACTGCGCTCGAGGGTCAATACGCAGGTGTCGTAGATGTCCGGATCGTGTTTTTTCAGTTCTTCGAGGAAGCGACTGGCGCGGAACAGGAACATGCCGCTGTTCCAGAAGTAACCACCGGACTGCACGTACTCGGTGGCGCGTTTCACGTCGGGTTTTTCAACGAAGTGCGAAACACGGCTGACGCCTTCCGGCAGCAGCGAATCATTGGCCGACTTGATGTAGCCGTAGCCGGTTTCCGGTTTGGTGGCCGGCACGCCGAACAACACCATTTCGCCGTTTTCTGCGGCAACAGTGGCCAGGGCCAGGGCGCGTTGCAAGGCTTTCTGGTCTTCCAGTACGTGGTCGGCCGGCAGCACCAGCATCAACTCGTCGCGACCTTCATTGACCAGCATCATCGCGGTCAGGGCTACCGCTGGCGCGGTGTTGCGGCCGAACGGTTCCATCAGGATGCGCTGGGTGTCCAGGTTGCGGGCGCTCAGCTGCTCGTTGACGATGAAGCGGTGTTCTTTGTTGCAGACCACGATCGGGGTGTCCATGCCTTCGAACACCAGGCGTTCCAGGGTTTGCTGGAACAGCGTGTGTTCGCCGGTCAGGGCGAGGAATTGTTTCGGGAATTGCTTACGCGAAAGCGGCCAAAGACGTGAGCCGCTACCACCTGACAAGATCACCGGAATCATGTTGTTACTCCTTTAAAATCGAATGGGTCAGAGCTACTGCGTTCTGTCGTTTCACTCTTGTTCTTATTCCGAAGTCAGGCCGGATCATTCGGTCTCTGTAGCAGCTGCCGAGCCTGCGAGGCTGCGTTCGGCGGCGGAGCCGTCGTCATTCCAGACAATGCGGTCGTTCAGAAAGACCGAGTTGCCTGGATTGCGACTGCTGCGTCGCCGGACGCAGGCTTCGCCAGCTGCTACAGGGATCGCCGTCCTGACGAATTCATTAGCGCGTCGAAACCGGGCGTTTTACCCAGACTGGCGACAGGCTGCTGCCGGTGCCGGTGACGTACAGCACCGCTGCTTCACCGCGTTCCAGGGCAACCGGTTTCACGTCGCCGACTTTGGTGGCGCCGTCGTACAGTGCCAGGCTGACTTTCACCGGGTTGATTTCACGCTCGCCACGGCCTTTGGCGGCTACGGTCGGGACCACTTCGGTCTTGCCGTCGGCGGTTTTCAGGGTCAGCGGCTTGTCGCTGAGGTTCTGTACGCGAACCAGGGATTTCTGCTTGTTCTTGAACGGCGGCTCTTCGATCAATTGTGGCGCGCCGCTGGCGTTGTTGACCAGCGTGTAATAGTGATCACCGGCCAGTTTCACCGGCAGGCTCTGGCTGCCGACCTTGGCGCTGTAGTCGCCGCCCGGCATAAAGCTGAAGTCACTGCTGGACAGCGGTGCGACATCGCTCAGGGCGGTGGTGCCGACGGTGGCGCTGACTTCAGCATTGCCAGCGTTGTAGATCCGTACGAAGCTCGAACCTTTTGGTGCAGTCGGGCCGTAGAGCGCGGAATCACCACCGGCGAAAGCGTTCATGGACAACACGCTGAAGGTCGCGGCCAAAGCAAAGGTCTTGGCGAGACGGCGAGGAGTAGTAGTGAAAGTCATGGTAGTACCTCTCTCTTTCAGTTTTGCGCCCGGTCGGGCGTCTCGGATTTAGTGTTTGCGGCTACGTTTTGTTGGCGAACGCCGGCTTGTTTAAGCTCTGCGACCCACTGCGGGTCGGCGTCACCGATTTCGTTGTTCACAGGCAGATAACGTTCAGGAAACTCCCAGATCAGCACTTGTGGCGGGCTGTTCTTGAAAGCATCGCTTTTGAGGTAGCTGAGCATCGGCAGGATCGGACCGTGGCCGTCTTCGGCGTAATTGACCACGTCGCTTTGCAGCGCCTGTTTCAGCGCGCCGACGAAGTTCCAGTTCGGGTTGGCGCTGTAGCTGGTGCCGATCAGGGCCACCGGCACTTCGGTGTTGGCGAACAGCGCATCATCACCGGCAGGCTGGCCTTCAGCTGCCACGGTGTTGCGCTTCTGCAGCGGCTCTTGTGCCGGCATCAGGTTTTCGAACAGCGGGTCCAGTGGCAGAAACAGACGCAGGTCGCCCTTGTGGCTGACTTTCTCCGCGGGTTCGGTGACGAAGCGCTGCGGCTCGCCACTGAGCGGGGTCTTGTCGGCAATGGTCTTGGCCAGGGTTTCGGCGGCGATTTGCGCGCCTTCCGGGGTCCAGTGGGTGTCGGTGCGCAGGAACACTTGCTGACCTTTGAGCTTGGCCTGGTTGAACGGGCCGAGCAGGTCGGGGGCGAGGATCTTGTCAGCCGCTACCCGAGCGTGGAAGTCCTGGTAAAGGTTGCCGTGGATACTCGACGGTTTCACTTCACCCAAGTGCTCCGGGTACAGGCGCGCCTTGGCCGGCACGATCGCCATCACCAGTTTCACGCCTTTCTCTTTCAGGGTCTGGCGTACGCCTTCGACCAGCGCGTAGTTGCCTTGCAGGTTCAGCTCTTCGTTGACGATCGGATTGAATTCCTCATCGCTGTACAACCACTGGTCGCGACCGAGCACAACGCCCGGACGACCTTCGTTGAACAGTTTGAAATCCAGTGCAGCCCAAAGGTTGGTGCCCAGGCGCTTGATCGGGAACTCGGCGTCGTAGTGTGTCTCTACGGCTTTGGTCCAGCGGCCGTTGAGCACCGTCGTTTCGGCTGACGTATTGAAGCCGAAGAAACTGCGCGAGGACCACAGGCCCAGCACCAGCAGGGTCAGCAGAAACAGAGCGATGTAGAAGATGCGTAATGAGCGGGTCATGTTCAGATCCCTCAGAACTGGAAGTAAAGGAACGGCGAGAAGCTTTGCGCCGAGAGTTTGAAAATCGAAGCGATGAACAGCAGCAGCACCAAGGCACGCATCACATATCGCGACCAGTCAGCGCTCCAGTAAGCCGGTTGCACGGTGGCTTCAACGCCAACGGTGTAGCCCGGTTCGTGGATGCTGGCCGGGTTGTCTCCCGGTACGGCCTTGATCATTCCAGGCGTAGCGGCAGCCGGGCCATCAGCCTCGACGTTCACGACAGGCTTGGTTTTCTCAGGCGGCAGGTTGGTGTAGAAATCACGGATGCCGAAGAACGCCAGGGTCATGTAAGCCACCACCAGGGTGGCGATCTGCAGGCCGGTGAGGCTGGCCTGATTGAGTTCCGACAGCGACCATTCGCCGAAGCTGAACATCGCACCGTACATACGGCCGGCGACGTGCAGGTTTTCCGAGCGGAAGATCACCCAGCCCATTACCACCAGCAGGAACGTCAGCGCCCAGCGGATCGGGTTGATGCTGCGCGGCGAAGTGTTCAGGCCCAGCGCTTTTTCAATCGCCAGCCACATGCCGTGCCACGCACCCCAGACGATGTAGGTGATGTTCGCGCCGTGCCACAGACCACCGAGCAGCATGGTCAGGAACAGGTTGCGATAGGTCATCAGCGTGCCTTTGCGGTTACCGCCGAGCGTGATGTACAGGTAGTCACGCAGCCAGGTGGACAGGCTGATGTGCCAACGACGCCAGAACTCGGTGATCGACTGGCTGATGTACGGCTGCTTGAAGTTTTCCATGAAGCGGAAACCCATCATCAAGCCCAGGCCGATGGCCATGTCGCTGTAACCGGAGAAGTCGAAATACAACTGCGCGGTGTAGGCGAGGGCGCCGAGCCAGGCATCGCCCGTGGTCGGGTGCTGCAAGGCGAAGCAATGGTCGGCCACCACCGCGAGGGTGTCGGCGATGAAGACCTTCTTGATGAAACCCTGCATGAACCGCGTGCACCCTTCGGAGAACTTGTCGAGGGTGTGGGTGCGGTTGTTGAACTGATCGGCGAGGTCGCGGAAACGCAACACCGGCCCCGCGATCAGGTGCGGGAAGATTGCCACGAACGCTGCGAAGTCGATCAGGTTGCGGGTGGCCGGGGTGTCACCACGGTAGACGTCGATGATGTAGCTGATGGACTCGAAGATGTAGAACGAGATCCCGATCGGCAACAGCACGTGGGTCAGGATGAACGGCGACAGACCGACCGACGTCATCATCGCGTTGATGCTGTCGACGCCGAAGTTGGCGTACTTGAAGTAGCCGAGAATGCACAGGTCGACGGCCACGCCGAGCAGCAGCCAGCGCTGGGCCGGTTTGGTCCGCACGCCGGCGGCGCCGACTTTGAGGCCGATCCAGTAGTTCCACAGCGTGACCGCTGCGAACAGCGCAAGGAAGTCCACGCGCCACCAGGCATAGAACACGTAGCTGGCGATCAGCAGCAGCAGGTTGCGATAGCGTATTCCGCTTAAGTAGTACAAGCCGAGAAAGATCGGCAAGAACAAAAACAGGAACACGTTGGATGAAAATACCATCCCGGTCTCTCCATGTTTAACCAACAGTCAAGGGCCAACGGCCCCCCCAAACCCCCCACCGAAAAACCAGGGGGGCGTAACACACAATTCATATCTGACCCTGTAGGAGCTGCCGAAGGCTGCGATCTTTTGATCTTGATCTTGATCTTTGAAAGCAAGATCAAAAGATCGCAGCCTTCGGCAGCTCCTACAAAAGGATTGCGTCTGGCCTATGAACCTTTGTTGCCTTTTTCGTTGGCCGGGTCGTAGACCTTGGTCAGGTCACCCCCGAGGCGGAAGGTCTTGAACGGTTGCATCTTGTGCTTCAGCTCCAGCACATCGACCGGGCAGGTGTAGAGCGTGCAGAACGGTTCGAGCCAGGCGAATTTCGAGTCGACCTTGAGGTCGGTCATGTCCTGTTCCTTACCGTTCTTCTTCTCGAATTCGTCCGGGTCTTTAACCCCGGCGAGCACTCGATCACCCAGGCGTTTCAGCGCGCCGTTGTTTTCCTGGCGCAAATCCACACCGTTGACCTGCGCGAAACTGGCGATCATCGCCAGCGGCGGCAGGGCATAGTTGTGATAGGAGAGGGCGCGTTGCTGGCGCTTGAGTTCGTTCGGCAGGAAACCCTGGGCGTCAATCTGATTGGCGCCAACCTTGTATTCCTTCACGGCCCAATCGAACAGATCGCGGCGATTGGTGGCAACCGAAGTGGCCATTACCGACCAGGCGGCCCAGTACGAGTGGTTGTTGGTCTTGTCGAGCGGCAGGTTGTCCCAATCGCTGACCACTTGATCAGCCATTTTGCTGAACCAGGCTTCGATCAACTGCGACTCTTGCTGATGGTTCGCCAACGGATGCGAGTCCGAGAATTTCAGGCGGATATAGGACGACGCCATGCTGCCCAGCGCCCATTTGCGCATGGACTTGCCGGTATGGTTGAAGTCCTTGGACATCAACGCGTCGGACTTGGCCCAGGCGGTCAACCAATTCAGGGTGCATTCCAGCTGTTCCGGACGACCGTCACGCATGAACTGCATCACACGCTTGCTGGTGCCGCGCTCCATCTTGGTGATGTCGGCGGTGGTGTCGCGGAAGGCTTTTTCCGATACTTCGTTGAGGGTCGAACGAGCCTTGTCGGAGCCTTCGTACTTGCTGCGAAATTGCAGCGAGCCGGTGTACGGCGTCGGCATCGCGTCACAGCCTTCGCTCTTGTCGCCGGTTTTGACTTTTTCAATCGGCGCGAAGTAACCCTGGGGTGGACGCAGGGGCGCGGCGGCCTGGGTGGCACCGGCGAACATCGCCAGCGTCAGCAGGGAAGGCGCGAGTAACTTTTTCAAAGTTCGGGTGGTTTGCATATGGGCCTCATTGTCCAGCCTGAGCGGTACGTTGCTCAGCGCCTGGGAACACGTTGCGTTTGCAGATTTTCGCTTCGACTTTCTGTGGCGCGGCACCTGCTTCAGGGCCCTGGACTTCGACGGCCAGCAGATTCTGCGAGGCCCAGTCTTCGTCCGTGCGCAACTCAAAGGCGAAACGCCCGTCGGTGTCGGAGGTTTCCGGCTTATCGATCTTGATGTCCTCGTGGCGACCGTTCATGTACCAGAGGGTGGCTTGCAGAGTTTTCACCGACGGATCGGCGAAGCGGATGTCAACCTGGTGGCTGCTGTTTTGCAGGTTCAGGTTCTTGCTGTTGACCATCAATTCGTTCTTGCCCGGTTTCAACGTGGTGCTGCCGGTCATCTGTGCATCCTTACCTTCGCAACCGTTGTCCAGCAGCGCCATCATCTGGCGGTAGATGGTTTCCTGGTCGAGGCGGTAGAGCGGCGAGAATTCCCAGATCAGAATCTTCGGCGGCTTGGTCTGGAATTCTTCGCTGCCCAGGTACTGCAGCATCGAACCTTCCAGGCCACCGCCGGGGAACGCCACGTTGAGGATGTCGGCGCCGATGGCCTCTTCGAGGAAACCGGCGAAGTTGTAGTTCTTGCCACTGTGGCTGGTGCCGACCAGGGTGATCTCCGGATTGCCGGAGTCACTGAACAGATCGCCATCCGCTGCTTCGCCTTTTGGCTCGGTGGTGAATTGATCCATGTACTGGATCGCGTAGCTGGTGCCACAGAGTTGACCGGCCATGTTGTGTAATGTTCCGGTCTTGCCCATGCGACCCGACTTATGGCTCTCGAATTCGCGCTTCGGTACGTCGGCAAAGGCCGGCATTTTCTTGATTTGCTCACCGACGATTTTCGCCGTGCGCTGGGCGCCATACGGCGTCCAGTGTTGGTCACCGCGGAAGTAGAAATCGTGGGCGGGCAGGGTGTCGGGCAGCGACTCATTGGTCAGCGGCGACAAGTCCGGCACGGTGTAACCCATGGCGGCGAAACGACCGAGCATGGTCTTGTAGTTTTTCAGCGCCTTGTCGAAATCGAACTTGGCCTTGTCTTCCGGATTGAGCTTGTTGCGATTCACCAGGCCACGGGTGGGTTGATAAACAACAACGAGCTCCACCCCTTTGCTCTTGAACGCATCGTGCAGTTCTTTCATGCGTTTGTAGCCGGCCGGCGTGGTGTCGAATTCGGTGCGCAAGTCTTCTTGCGTACGGAACAACCAGTCGCCTTGAGCCTGCACCAGCGTGGTGAAGTTCTGCTGGTAGCGCGTGGTGTAATTCTTCGCGTCGTGCGCTTCGGGGCACAAGTTGCAGCACGGTTCGGCACTGAATTTCGGCGCCTGGACATCCTCGGCGCGAACGCCGCTGCTGGCCGCGAGAATGCCGGCGGTCAGGGCCGACAGGCTGAGTAATTTGATCAAGTGTGGGTGCATAAAATTATCCTCAGTCCCGCATTTCGGTCTGGCGTTCGACAGGGTCGATCAGCACGGCTTTCTGCTGGCGTACCAGCAGGTCGAGAATTTCATCCTGACGCTCGCCAAGAATCCCGTTGAAGCTGATGCCGCTGGATTTGGTCGGGGCGAGCATGGACACGCGATACAACTCGACGCTCAGCGGCGAGTCGATGGACAGCGGCCCGCTGCCGTTGCCGGCCAGTTCGCCGCCGACCACGATCAGCGACACTTGGGCGTCGAACGGATCGAGCTTGATGTCGCGGTCGGTGTCGGCCAGGTCCTTGATGTGCCCGTAGACGCCGGTCAGGCCGTTGGCCATGGACAGGTTTTCGTAGAGGCGGATGTTCACGCTGTTACGAATCCGGATGCCGTGGCGACGGTTGCTGATCACCTTGTTGGCGTACAACAAGTTGTCGGCACTCTCGTAGAGGGTGATGCCGTCGGTGTGGTTCTTGTAGATCTCGTTGTAAGCGATCAGGTTGTTCACGCTGTTACGGTCGATCACCAGGCCCGAGAGCTTGTTGTCGTAGCTGCGGTTGTTGAAGATGAAGCTGTCATTGACCTCACGGGAAATAATGATCCCGTGCTTCTTCTTCGTGCCGTACACCGTGTTGTCGGCAATGATCAGGCCGTGGGAACGGTCATGCGGGTCGATGCCGTAGACGATGTTGTCTTTGTAGGTGTTGCCCTTGACCACGAAGTCGCGGGTCTCATAGCAGTAGAAGCCGTACCACATGTCCGAGAACTCGGAACCGACGATCCAGCCACTCGGCTCGGGACGCTTGAGCACCTTGGCCATGTTCGGCGTGTACTGGGAAATACTCACGCCGTAGGACTTACTGTTGGCATAGCCGAAACTGGCGATCTTGCTGTTGGCGATATAGGTTTCGGTACCGCCCCAGGACAACAGGAACGGACGGAATTCCTTGGGCTCGCGGAAGGCCGCCGGACCATTGTTTTTCTCGCTCCAGCCGGTGATTTTGGTATCACGCACGAACAGCTGGCCGTCGTTGACCATGAACGAGCCGGCCTCTTGCGACAGACGCAACTCCTGGGTCTGCTTGTCGATTTCGAGGATGCCGTGACGACCGACCACGATCGGCAACTTCGCCAGGAACACGCCCGGCGACGTTTCGCTGAAGTACTGCTTGGGCAGCTTCTTCGCCAAGTCCTTGAGGTTCATGTAGCCGTCGTCGACGAAGATCGCCTGCGGGATACCGTGCTGACGCACCACCCACTCAGCCATCTTGTTGTCGCCGCCGATGAAGTCCTTCAGCGCGTCTTCCTGCATCATCCGGCGCACGCTGATTTTGCCAGCCTTGGTGCGCACGATTTTCGCGGCGATGGCTTCGGCGGTGTAGCCGGAAGTGTCGGGCAATTTTGGCTTTGCAAGTTCCAGCGGCCCGGTCGGCGCGCTGCTCACGGTGTAGGTCTTGGCCTGTTGCAGTTCCTTGGCCATGGTTGCCGGCTTGGCGGCCGGCTCCACTGTGGCGAAGGCAGCCGAGCTTGCCAGCAGCATCGCGCCGGCCAGCAAGGTCAACGAGCCTCTCTTCGGGCTGTTCATGTCGGGCACTCCCTTCGCGGTTCGCATCAGAAGCGCCAGATCACGTCGATAAACGCGCGGTGCATGTACGAGTCGACGCCCTTGCCGTAGGCATCGCCTGGCTTGAACACACCGCCACGCAACCGCACCAGGGCCGAAGGCTCATCGATCGACTGACTCAGCGACGCGGGCAGCAGGCCTTGCTTGAAGTACTTGGTCACGACCACGTCCATTTCCTGGCCGAGGTCCTTGCTGCCGTCTTCCAGCGGCAGGGACGTGCTGGAAAGAATCGCGCCCGTTGCGTCGTCGGTGTTGTTCTCGACGGCGTCGATGCCATTGCTGCCGACCGGCTTGTTGCCGTCGACGCGCCAGAACTTGTGGTAGATCAGGCTGGCGTCGTACTCGTCGTTGAGCATCCACGAACCGAACAGGGTGGCGCTCTGCATGTTTTGCATTTCGCCTCGGAAGGCCTCGCCGAAACGGTGCGCCCGCGAGCGAGTGCCGGTGTAGGTCGAGCGGTTACTTTCCAGGCCGTTCTGTTCGTAATCGGCGCTGGCGCGGGCATACGCTGCACCGACTTGCCATTGCGGATCGAGGCGCAGGCGCACGCCCAGGTCGGTGGCCCAGCCGTCAATGTTGCCGCTGGATTTGGCTTGGGCCGGTGCGGTGCCGTCGGCGTTCAACGGGTTGACCTTGTCGCGGTCGCCGCTCATGCCGGTGACGCTGCCCCAGTAGTTGACGGTGTTGGTGTTGCGCCAGTTGTAGGCATCGCTGTCGGCGGTGAGGCCGATCCAGCTGATGTCACCATTCTGTGTCTTGTCCAGGGTATCGGGTGCCACGCCCGGTTCCGCGTAGTCCAGCTTGCCGTCATCGTGGGTGTGATGACCGCGAATGCCGACCCAGTTGCCCGGCGTCCACTGATACGCAGCATCGGCGTAGGCGTGCAGGCGATCTTTATCCTTGGGGGACAGTTCGGTCAGGTCGGTGCGGTATTCGCTGAAGCGTTCGGCAACACCGGCGTTGGCGCGCAACAGGGTGGTGTCGAAGGTCCAGTTCAGGGCTTCGATGTTGGTGTCGCGCCATTGGCCGTCGTCATTGCGCAGGCGTTGGCGACCGAGCTTGAGCATCTCGCCGGGGTACGGCGTGAGACCGCTGTAGCCGACCCAAAACTCACGCATGGCCAAGTAGTTTTTCTTGGTCTGGCGATCGCCGTTGTCGGTGGTCTGGGTGCCGTCGCCGTTGGTCCCTTGCAGCGTGTCGGTTTCGATGATGTCAGTGGCCGTC
The DNA here is from genome assembly GCF_059716195.1 of Pseudomonas sp. LBUM1644. Taxonomy (NCBI): domain Bacteria; kingdom Pseudomonadati; phylum Pseudomonadota; class Gammaproteobacteria; order Pseudomonadales; family Pseudomonadaceae; genus Pseudomonas; species Pseudomonas sp. LBUM1644. The sequence continues at coordinate 1,027,156 of NZ_CP166812.1, forward strand.
ACGGCCTGGCCCATGGCGTAGGCGCTCCACGCGCCGCTTTCGCCGTAGATCCATGGACGCAGGTCGAGGCCGACACCGTTGACGTCGCCGCCACTTTGCGTACCCAGGTCAGTGTCGTCTTCGGACTGGGCCGTCACTTTTACGTCCAGGCCATAGTTCTTGGTTTCGGTCAGTGCTGCATAGGTCGGAGAAGACCAGACCAGCGCGAAACTCAAGCCGATACCCAGTTTTGAAAGCGTGAAGAGTTTTGTAGCAGCTGGCGAAGCCTGCGTCCGGTTGCGAAGCAATCGTAAAATCAGCGTCAACGTACTTTCAGGCAGATTCGGGGCGACCGTGTGGCGACCGCTGCGCGGTCGAACGCAGCCTTCGGCAGCTGCTACAGGGTTCATGGGTATCAACTTCATAGGGGTTCCTCGCCGTCTTCTTCTTGCAGGGCGTGCAGTTCCAGCGTGTTCTGGCTCAAGGCGCCACGAACGGCCTGTTCTTGTTTCAACAGGCGTTGGGCCTCGGCGAGCTGGGCAGGCGGCAGTTGGGCTTCGAGTGTTTGCGCAAGCTCGGTGGCTTGCGGGGTGTCCTGAGCCTTGGCCAACTGGCTGAAGACGTAAGCGTTGAGCGGGTCGGGCTTGGTGCCCTTGCCTTGGGAAAACAGTTGGGCGATGGCGAAGTCGGCGCTGTTCTGGCCGTTACGCGCTGCCTTGAGCAGGTGATCCAGGGCTTTCTGCGAGTAGACCTTGCCCAGGTAACCGCGACGATAGATCTGCCCGAGGTAGTAATCGGCGGCCACTTCCTTGTCGACGGCTTTCTGGAAGTGCTCTTCGGCGACTTTCGCGTCGGCCGGCACCCATTTGCCTTCGTAGTAGAGCTTGCCGAGCAACAGTTCGGCCCGTGGCTGGTCCGCGGCGCGGCCGTTGTCCAGGTACTTCATCATCGTGTCGACGTCACCGAGTTCCGGGAAGTCGTAGAGCAATTGCGCCAGGCTGACCCACGACGCGGGGTAGGCGGGGGCGATGTCTTCGAGCAACGACTGAGCGGTTTTTTCGTCGGTCTTGCCCAGGGTTGCATCCCCGAGTACGCGAGCGACGCTGTCCACGCGTTGAGCGGAAACGGTGCCGCGGGCGTGAGCGGCCTGCATCTGCTTGATCAGCTCGGCCTGTTTCTCTGGCTGGGCTTTTTTCTGATAGACCGTGGCCAGCTCGACATAGCAGATGTCGGTGGTGTTCAACGCGGCTTTGCAGATGGTTTCGACTTCATCCAGGTGCTGGTCATAAGTGCCCTGGGTGCGATAGAGCAACACTTGGGCCAAGCCCGCTTCCGGTTTGCCTTCGGCGCGCCATTGGCTGATCTGCTGCTGTGCGTTGACGTTCGGGAAACTGTGAGGGTATTGCAGGTACAGCATCGCGAGCGGAATCAGGGTGTTGCCTTCGCCATTGGCCGAGGCTTTTTTCAACAGGCCTTCGGCTTCGTGCTGTTCGGCTTCGGTGGAGCCGGGCTTGGCGACCAGCAGACGGCCCAGGCGAGCCTGAGCCCGCGGCGAGACATCGGCCGCGGCGCGGTAAGTCGCCTCGGCCTGCTTGATCTGCGCTGGGTCACGGCTGTCGACCTGGATATCGGCCAGGCCCACTTGGGCTTCGCTGTAACCCAGGTCGGCCAGTTGCTTGTAGTTCTGCTGAGCCAGCGCGGTGTCGCCGCGCTTGAGGGCTTCGTTGGCCAGGCGCTGGTCGGGCAGGCCGGCGCAACCGGCCAGGCTCACTGCCAAGGCCAACGAGCAGAACGCGTAACCCATGTGGGAGCGGGCTTGCTCGCGAAGCAGGCGCTGCGGTGCATCAGGCAGACCGCGTTGTTCCCTTCGCGAGCAAGCCCGCTCCCACAGGGTTTGCGGTGTTTTCAAGAGACTGATAATGGTCACAGGCATGCCCTCTGCTTAAAGACCGGAAGCCATGGCTTTGTCGATCAGCCAGTTCAGGTTCGGACCACGGTCGCTGTTCACTTCAACCGGGCGACCGGCGAACTTGCTGTCCAGTGGCTCGTCCGGCTGGATCAGCACGCGGATGTCGGAGGACAGGTCGGCGCTTTTCAGGCTGGTGCTGCTGACGATCTTGCCGGTGCGGGATTTGTCTTCGCCGGCAATCTGGAAGCGCACCGGACTGCCTGGCAGCACGTCGCCGAACTGGCGATAGGAGAAGCGCGCTTCGACGTTGGCTTCGCTGTTACGCGGCACCAGTTGGAAGATCACGTCGCCCTTGCTGGCGTACTGACCGTCGGCGACCATTTGCTGGGCCACGGTGCAATCGCATGGCGAGGTCAGGGTGCCGGTCATTTGCTTGCCGAACAGTTCTTCAACCTTGGCCGGTTGCAACTGGTCTTCGTCCAGATGCCCTTTGAGCACATCGAGCATGCTGGTGCTGAAGGTCGCCAGCGGGGCGCCTTTGGCGGCAACGCCGTCGGCTTTGATCAGGCTCTGCACGGTGCCGTCACGCGGCATGGTGATGTTCATGCCCGGCACACTGACCAGGCCGGCCTGCGCATGGCTGACGAAGTACATGCCGTACACCGATTTGAAAATGAAACCGAACGCCGCCAGGCCGACGAGGAAAATTGCCAGGCTGAACGTCACGGCACGCAGACGCCCGAACGGGGTCATGCCATGGCCGCCGTCCTTGACCTTGCGCGCCTTGGTGAAGTTATCGCGCTGCAGCGTCGCCAGCACTTCACCCATGCTGACGATGTCGCCGGCCAGGTGAGAGGTGATCAGGTGACGCAAGGTCGAGATGTCTTGTGGTTCGAGGTTCTGGAACTGGCAACCGACGCGTCCGGTCGGGCGATCGAAGGAGCGCACTTGCAACTCCACGTCCATGGCCAGGCCGAGGTTATCGATGACGAATTGCAGGCGAGCCTTGTACACATCACCGGTTTTCAGCGGTAGCTGACCGGCGTTGAACGCCAGGCCGCCAGCGGAGAGATCGATCACTCGCGCTTCCATCGGGGTCCGGTCGGGACCGAAGAAACGCAGCTTGGCCGGGATTTTCACTCGGGCGTGTTGGCGCTGGGCTTCTGATTCATGCACTACGTTGGCGTTGACGGCGGTATTCATAGGGGCTATTTCCTGGCTAATTCAATAAGGGGGCGGTCAGACCATCATCAGCAGCACGGCGACAAAAATGCTGCCGGCAGAGAAGGTCATGGTCCGAGACGACCAGGTGTTGAACCAACGTTGAAAGCTGGCGAGATCACGGGTCAATTTGGTGTCCTGGCGAGTCCAGGATTGTTGGTCGAGGCGGAAGAACACGTAGATTTTCACCAGCGCGCCGACGATCTGGTTGTAATAGAGGATCGCCGGGTAAGCCGGGCCGATCCGGTGACCGGAGCAGGACAGCAGCAGGGTCAGGATCAGGCGGGTGATGCCGATCCACAGCAGGTAAACCAGGATGAACGCGGTGCCGTACTTGAAGCTGGCGATGATCGCCACGGTCAAGCCGAGCAACGAGGTCCACATCGACACACGCTGGTCGAACAGCACCACCGACGTGAACAGACCGAGGCGTTTCATCCCCAGGCCCAGGGCGCGGGAGTTCTGGCGCAGGTTGTTGCCGTACCAGCGGAACATCAATTTGCGACTGGCCTTGATGAAGCTTTTTTCCGGCGGGTGCTCCACGGTGTGGATCGCCGCGTCCGGCACGTAGAACGTGTCGTAGCCAAGGCGCATCAGGCTGAACCAGCTCGACTTGTCATCACCGGTGAGGAACTTGAAGCGGCCCAGGCGCCAGTGTTGCAGCGAGTCGCTTTCCACGTCGGCGATGAAGTCCGGGTCGGTGACCACGGTGGCGCGAAACACCGACATCCGGCCGGTCATGGTCAGCACGCGTTTGGACAGGGCCATCGAGCACATGTTGATGTGGCGCTGGGCGAATCGCAGTTTGTGCCATTCGCTCATGATGTAGCCGCCGCGCACTTCGCAGAACTCGTTGGTGGTCAGGCCGCCGACATTGCCGAACAGCTGAAACCACGGCACCGTCTTGAGCACGACACCTGGGGCGAGCACGGTGTCGCCATCAATCACTGCAACCACGGCGCGGTCGTCCGGCAAGTGGCGGGAGATGGCGCGGAAACCGTAGGCCAGGCCATCGCGCTTGCCGGTGCCGGGAATGCGCACGAAGTCGAGCTTGACGCGATCTGGTGGATTCATCCGGGCCCAAAGGCTTTTCACCAGGAGCTCATCGGACATTTCCACGATCGAGCAGACCATGGTGGCCGGCAAACCGCAGTCGATCGCTTCGCGGATCACCGAGCTGTACACCTGCGCGGTGGTCAGCGCGTCGATACGAAAACTCGTGACCATCAGATAGACGTGGGACGGGTCTGCCGACTTGCCCAGCTTGCGCACTTTGCGCCGCAGATGCGGGTAGACCACGTACAAAAACAGCATGCCGCGCAGAAAGTGCGTGGCACCCATCGAGTAACGCCAGATCCCGATGAAGCCAATCAGGAAGATGAAGTCCTTCGACTCGGAGTCGAACGTGGACGCAGGCAACGCCATGGCGATGCCCATCAATAAACTTAGGTAAAACAGCCAACCGGCGGCCTGAAGTAGGCCGTGCTTTAGCCTGTGCATAATCTGCATCCGTCTCGATCTCGGGCGAGCCTGTGGGGTGGCCCGATGGGGTTAAGGCAGGCTTGTGAAAACTGACGACACCCGATTCGGATGACGCCAGAAATCCTGTAGGAGCTGGCGGAGCCTGCGATCTTTTGATCTTCGGCGATCTCACCGGCGCCAAAAGATCGCAGCCTGCGGCAGCTCCTACAGATATCGCGTTACCAGCAGATGCCTTCGGTGCGACCGCTGACGCTGGTGGCTTGGGACATGAAGCCGACCAGGTCGATCACTTGCTTGCCGTGTGGAGCTTTTTCCGCCAGGGCGCGGAATTTCTCGTCACGGTTGCCGAGGATGATCACGTCGGAGTTGCTGATCACGTCGTCGAAGTCGGAATTGAGCAAGGACGAGACGTGAGGAATCTTCGACTCGATGTAATCCCGGTTGGCGCCGTGGACACGGGCGTATTCGACGTTGCTGTCGTAGATGCTCAGGTCATAACCCTTGCCGATCAGCATTTCCGCCAGATCAACCAGCGGACTTTCGCGCAGGTCATCGGTACCGGCCTTGAAGCTCAGGCCCAGCAGGGCGACTTTGCGTTTGTCATGGCTGGAGACGATGTCGAAGGCGTTTTGCACCTGCGATTCGTTACTGCGCATCAGCGAGTTCAGCAGTGGCGCTTCGACGTCCAGCGAACCGGCGCGGAAGGTTAGGGCGCGCACGTCTTTCGGCAGGCAGGAGCCGCCAAACGCGAAGCCTGGACGCATGTAGTACTGGGACAGGTTCAGTGTCTTGTCCTGGCAGACCACTTCCATCACTTCACGACCATCGACGCCGACCGCCTTGGCGATGTTGCCGATCTCGTTGGCGAAGGTCACCTTGGTGGCGTGCCACACGTTGCAGGTGTACTTGATCATCTCGGCGACAGCGATGTCCTTGCGGATGATCGGTGCGTCGAGCTCTTCGTACAGCGCTTGCAGAACGTCGCCGCTGGCCTTGTCGAATTCGCCGATGACGGTCATTGGCGGCAGATCGTAGTCGGCGATCGCGGTGCTTTCACGCAGGAACTCAGGGTTCACCGCAACACCGAAATCAACACCGGCTTTCTTGCCGGAGCAGTCTTCGAGGATCGGGATCACCACGTTGGCGACGGTGCCCGGCAGCACGGTGCTGCGAACCACGATGGTGTGTCGGGAGGTCTTGTCACGCAGGACAAAACCGATCTCGCGGCACACGGCTTCGATGTAGTTCAGTTCCAGGTCGCCGTTCTTCTTGCTCGGCGTACCGACGCAGATCATCGACACGTCGGTGTCGCGAATCGCCTCGGCGAAGTTGGTCGTGCCGCGCAATTTGCCCGTCTCGATACCCTTGGCCAGAAGCTCGCCCAGACCCGGTTCAACAATCGGCGAACGGCCTGCGTTGATCATATCGATCTTGTCTTTGGAGATATCGACGCCAACGACGTCGTGGCCCCGTGCAGACAGGCAACCGGCACATACTGCACCGACGTAACCCAAACCAAATATGCTGATGCGCATCGCATTTACCTCTGTGATTATCAAGCCATTACATGGCCGGAGTTAATAGTGTTCAGCGGTCATAGTGCACTCGGAAGTGCGGCATACAGGCGCCACAATGCCGCGTGCAGGCATAAAAAGTTCCGAGTGTCTAAATAAGTGCACTCAAGATGTGCGCAACTAGGCTTTATTATTGTGAGTTGCCCCGTTATGCAGCTGATCCTCTAGCCAGAGGACATTCGTGCAAAGGTCTTGCGCGCTCAATGCCGGGCCTAAGGCCCGTAAATCAAGCGGTTGGGTGCTCAGATGAGCACGTTTATAGGGGCGCAGCCTTGGCCTTGTAGGGGATACATATGATGCTTATCTCCTGTCCTTCATGTAGTGCGCAAATCAGGGATTATTAAGCAGAAGTTCATGTGACAACTTTGCTACGTGAATCTCTTCTCTGCGTAAGTTATCTCGTACAAGCACTGTGAGAATCGTTACCGGTGGTATGAGCGACTCATTTGGACATAGTTCCGGTCCGCCCATCGCGAATTCTGAAATTTCTTGAAATATTGAAAAAGATGGCACTACTTTCATTTTGATGGCAACAGCTGTTTCACCCTTGATACATAGGGTTGTCGTTTGATTAGATAGTCATATGCCACTATCGATAAAAATTTTCAGTGCCACTACTGAAAAAAATCATGGAAGTCGAGTGAAACTAAAGTTAGAAAACTGACTGTTATATTTTTGACGCCAACAAAATGTCGAATCAGGCGGGGAATTGTTGGACGATCAGAGGCTGGCGCACGACGAGGGGATTAATGTCGTGCGCCGCTGAGGTGCGTTATTCGGGAGCGTGATCGCGCAGGAACACCAGATTGTCCGGTTTAGACTGCTCGGCACTGTATTGGTAACCCTGAACGTCGAATTGCTTGAGGGCTTGCGGGTCGTTGATGCGCTCTTCGATAACGAAGCGACTCATCATGCCGCGCGCTTTCTTCGCGTAGAAACTGATGATTTTGTACTGGCCGTTCTTCAGGTCCTTGAAGTCGGTATTGATGATGCGGGCGTTCAACGCGCTGCGTTTGACGGCCGAAAAATACTCGTTGGACGCCAGGTTCAGCAGCACGTCATCGCCTTGATCGGCCAGCGCTTCATTCAACCACTCACTGATCCGCGTCCCCCAGAAGGCATAAAGGTCCTTGCCCCGGGCATTCGCCAGTTTGGTGCCCATTTCCAGCCGATAGGGCTGCATCAGGTCAAGTGGTCGCAGCAGGCCGTAGAGGCCGGACAGCATGCGCAGGTGCTGCTGGGCGTAATCGAAATCGGCTTCGCTGAAGGTTTGTGCGTTGAGACCGGTATAAACGTCGCCCTTGAACGCGAGCAATGCCTGCTTGGCGTTTTCCGGGGTGAACGCTGGCGTCCAACTGCCGAAACGCGCGGCGTTGAGCCCGCCGATCTTGTCGGAAACATGCATCAGTTCACTGATTTGTGCAGGGGTCAGGTCACGCAACTGCATGATCAATTCCTGGGAATGATCGAGGTACTGCGGTTGGGTGAAGCGTTGGGTCGCCGGCGGTGTTTCGTAATCGAGGGTCTTGGCGGGGGAAATCACCATCAGCATGAAGTCGTCTCCTTTAATCGTGGGGGCGATTCTAGGGGGTTGTTCTGGTTGACTCCAGCTATGGGTGTCATAGGTGATCGGCGGCGTCATGGAACAAGATCGCAGCCTCGTTTCACTCGGCAGCTCCTACAGGACCGAGTTGACGTGAAATTGGGATAAACCGGACGCGCCAATCCCTGTAGGCGCTGTCGAGCAACGCGAAGCTGCGATCTTTTGATCTACCCGCGATATAGTGCGGCGCGGTTTTTGTTATGGAGACATCCCATTGCGTATCGTTTTTTTATTCTCGGCCTGGCTGTTTAGTTTCGGTGCCCTGGCGGCGCCCGGCGATGTGGCGACGCTTGATCGCACGACCTGGCCTGAACAGCTCGGCAACCCGACCCTGTTCGACGTCGCATCACGGGCCGAAATCCTCATGTTCGCCCGCGTCCTGCTCGCCAGCGAATCCCTGGATGAGGCAGGTCTGGCCCGGCGCCTGGGCCTGCGCACGGTCAATCTGGAATCGGTCAACCACTTGCGCCAGCGCCTGTGGCAGCGTTTGCTGAGCAACTACAACTTCGCCCAGCGCAGCTGCGACCAGGATGCGTCGTTCTGCTTTCTGGTGGAGGACATGGACACCCTGCGCGGGCAGGCCGCCAAGTTTCAGGTCAGCGATGACAGCTACTACATAAAGTGGGCCGAGCCGAGTCGGCTGTTCCATGCCCAATACCTCGACGAACAGTTGCGCAAAGCGGCGCTGTTCCCTCAGACCAGCAGCGAAATCGATCGTTTCGGCGACTATGAGCGCAATGGCGATGAGATGAACGACCGCCTGTTTCTGCTGACCTTCGACAGTGCCGCGAATGCGCTGCCGGACAATACGGGCTGGGTCACGGAGTACCTGCGCAAGGCGAACATGAGTGGCACGTTCTTCGTCCTTGGCAAGGACGTCCAGGCCCGGCTGGCTGAGCGCTCGGTGGCCAGCCTGCAAGCGACTTACTCCACCCAGTGCATCGGCGTGCAGGGTTGGGAGTTCCGCTCCCATAGTCACTGGCAAGACTGGCAGGACTCGGTGCGACGCAGTGTCGAGCTGGTCAAAACAAAATTGCCGGAGAATTACGTGCCGCTGTTTCGCCCGCCTGATGGCCAGCGTCGGGCCGATGCCGAAGGTTTCTTCCGGGCTCAGGGCTTGCAAGTGGCGCTGTGGGACATCGATGCCCAGGATGGCGCCGGCAAGCTCAAGGGCAATCAGAGCGCGCAACGGGTGTTGACCCTGATGTTGCTGTGGCGACACGGCGTGATCAATTTCAATGTGAAGCAGGACGCGGTGAAAACGGCGCTGCCTTGGCTGATCACGCAAACCGCGCAAAGCGGGATCGGCTGGGAGGATTGTCAGGACGGTTTTCGCTGAAACGCAAAAAACCCCGTAATCATTGGGGGCGGGGCGATTTCAGGCGAAATTTCAGTGCAGGCGGACTTCCGACTTTAACGGGGTGATGGCCATCCGCCTAGTGCTATTGGTCACTCTGAAAAATAAACTTCAAAAAAACGTCAAAGTGCTTTTTTCTGTCATGGGTTTTGGAGTATTACGAAGACAGACCGCCGAAACCTGCAACACAGGTGGCGTCTCCCAAGACCCCGCTATGGATGCAGTTCACTTGATCCTCCACAGGTGAATTCGGTAGTCACTTCGAGGCGCAGCACTGTCACGGTATTGCGTCGACTGGCTCCCACAAAGGTGACCGAGTATGGATGATCACGGACGTAGTTCTTCCTCCAACCAGCCAATCCTTTATGTACTCGATACCAACGTACTGATTCACGATCCAAACGCGCTGCTTAACTTCGAAGAACACCACGTCGCGATCCCGATGACCGTGCTTGAGGAACTCGACAAGCTCAAGAGCGGGCATCACAGCGTGGCCGCGGAATGCCGTCAGGCGATTCGCCTGATCGACAAGACACTGGGCGACGCCAGCCCTGAAGACGTTGAGCTTGGCGTGCCGATCCAGCGTGGCAAAAGTGGGCCAAAGGGTTTGCTGTCAATTCTGATGAGCAAACGCGCCGAACCGAACATCATTCTTCCCGAACACCTGAACGACAACATCATCATCAATCAGTTGATCGACCTGCACGCGCGCGAACCAAAGCTGCCCGTGGTGCTGGTCACCAAAGACATCAACATGCGCCTCAAGGCCCGGGCTTGTGGGATCGCGGCCGAGGACTACAGCACCGACCAACTGGTTGACGACGTTTCGCTGCTGCCCAACGGCTACCACAACATGGTCGGGTCCTTCTGGGACCTCGTGAGGAATGTCGAAACCCGTCAGGATCACGGCCGCACGTGGCACCAGGTGAAGATGATCGACAACCTGCCGGCAGTGCATATCAACGAGTTCATCATCGACGAACAGGGTTTTGTCGGCTGGATCAAGGAGATTGACGAGGACAAGCTGCTGATTCTCGACCTGCATCAGGAACCCCTGTTGCACCAGGAAGCCTGGGGCCTGAAGCCGCGTGACATCTATCAGAGCCTGGCGCTGTACGCTTTGCTTGATCCGGACATTCATCTGGTCAACCTGTCGGGGGCGGCCGGTTCGGGTAAAACCATCCTGGCACTGGCGGCGGCGATCGAGCAGACCATGGTCAGTAAGCGCTACCGCCGCATCATCGCGACCCGCAGTGTGCAGGGCCTGGACCAGGAGATCGGTTTCCTGCCCGGCACCGAAGCCGAAAAAATGGAGCCTTGGCTGGGCGCCATCACCGACAACCTCGAAGCCTTGCACATGGATGACGAAAACACCCATGGCAGCGTCGACTACATCCTCAGCAAAGTGCCGTTGCAGTTCAAATCCCTTAACTACATCCGGGGCCGCAGCTTCCAGCAGAGCCTGATCCTGATCGACGAATGCCAGAACCTCACGCCGCACCAGATGAAAACCATCATCACCCGTGCCGGCGCCGGTTCCAAAGTGGTGTGCCTGGGCAACCTGGCGCAGATCGACACCCCTTACCTGTCCGCGACCAGTTCCGGGCTGACGTACCTGACCGAACGCTTCAAGGATTTCCCGAACGGTGTCCACATCACCCTGCAAGGGGTGCCACGTTCGATTCTGGCTGAATACGCCGAAACGCATTTGTAAGCGCTTCACCAAAACCGGGCGGCCTCAAAACCGCCCGGTTTTTTTATGCCGCACACAAAACCCCTGACTTTATGCTCGACGTAATTCCCCTGTAGGAGCTGCCGAAGGCTGCGATCTTTTGATCTTAAAAAATCAAGATCAAAAGATCGCAGCCTTCGGCAGCTCCTACAGGGGGCGGGGTGATCGGATAATCTTGCGTGCGAAAATTTGACCCGCAGGTTTACAATCGGGATTCCTGATCAGGAGTAACCCCGTGCTGACTCATCTCGATTCCCAAGGTCGCGCCAACATGGTCGACGTCACTGAAAAAGCCGTGACGTTCCGTGAAGCGACCGCCCAAGCGCTGGTGCGCATGCTGCCCGAGACCCTGCAGATGATTGTCAGCGGCGGTCACCCCAAGGGTGACGTATTCGCCGTGGCGCGCATCGCCGGCATCCAGGCGGCGAAGAAAACCAGCGACCTGATTCCCCTGTGCCATCCGCTGATGCTCACGGGCGTCAAGGTCGAGCTGAGTGCCGAAGGCGACGACACCGTGCGCATCGTCGCGCGTTGCAAGCTGTCCGGGCAGACCGGCGTCGAGATGGAAGCGCTGACCGCCGCCAGTGTGGCGGCATTGACTATCTATGACATGTGCAAGGCGGTTGACCGTGGCATGACCATCGAAAGCGTGCGGCTGCTGGAGAAAGTCGGCGGCAAGAGCGGCCATTTCCAGGCGGATCCGTCATGAACGTCACCGTGAGATTTTTTGCCCGTTATCGCGAAACGCTGGGCGTGGATTCGGTGAAGGTCGAAGGCGACTTTGCCACCGTCGACGATGTGCGTGCGCAGCTGGCCCGGCGCGACGGCGCCGAAGTGCTCAGCGAGCAGAACCTGATGTGCGCACGTAACGAAGACCTGTGCCAGCTTGATGAACCTGTCAGCGATGGCGATGAAGTGGCGTTTTTTCCGACCGTGACCGGGGGCTGAGCCATGGCGATTCGCGTGCAGTCCACGGCGTTTGATCCGGGTGCTGAAGTCAACGCCATGCACGCTGCCAATGTCGGCGTCGGCGCGGTGGTGAGTTTTGTTGGCTACGTGCGCGACTTCAATGACGGGCTCGATGTGGCCGGAATGTTCCTTGAACATTATCCGGGCATGACTGAAAAAGCCCTGGGAAAAATCGCCATCGAGGCCGAGCAGCGTTGGCCGCTGCTCAAGCTGGAAGTGCTGCATCGCATTGGCGCCCTCGAGCCGGGCGAGCCGATCGTCTTCGTCGGCGCCGCGAGCGCCCATCGCCAGGCCGCGTTCGACGCCTGTGCGTTTGTCATGGACTACCTGAAAACCCGTGCGCCGTTCTGGAAGAAGGAAAATACCAGCGACGGACCGCGCTGGGTTGAAGGGCGTGACAGCGATCATGCCGCGGCGGATCGCTGGAAGCAGTAAGTTCTTCTGCGTCTGCAAGTACGCCTTCGCGAGCAAGCCCGCTCCCTGTAGGAGCTGCCGCAGGCTGCGATCTTTTGATCTTCGTTTTCAAAGCAAGATCAAAAGATCGCAGCCTGCGGCAGCTCCTACAGGGTGCTCAGCAACTCCCCCAATCCCACTGACTCCCCTCCCGACCATCGGCCAGCACAACTGCGCCTGCCCAATTGACGATCAATACATAAAAGTCCAGTATGGAATTATAAGTACAAAAAAGGCGTTCCCCGTTTCAGCTTTTTCTTCTGTCTTGCCAAACCAACAACAACCCGCGAGAGAACGAACATGAAGAAACTCCCCCTCATCACCGGTCTGGCCCTGAGCCTGTTGGCGTGCAGCAGCCTGTTCGCCGCCGAGAAAACCCTGCGCATTGGCATCGAAGCGGCTTACCCGCCGTTCGCCTCCAAAACCGACCAAGGCGAAATCGTCGGGTTCGACTATGACATCGGAAATGCCCTGTGCGCGCAGATGAAGGTCAAGTGCGTGTGGGTCGAAGGTGAGTTTGACGGTCTGATTCCTTCCCTGAAAGTGAAGAAAATCGACATGGCGCTGTCGTCCATGACCATCAACGAAGACCGCAAGAAGTCAGTGGACTTCACCCACAAGTACTATTTCACCTCTTCGCGCCTGGTGATGAAGGACGGCGCCGTCGTGGATGACCAGTACGCCAGCCTCAAAGGCAAGACGGTTGGCGTGCAGCGCGCCACCACCACCGACCGCTACGCCACTGAGGTTTTTGAACCCAAGGGTATTAACGTCAAGCGTTATGGCAATAACGAAGAGATCTACATGGACCTCGCGGCAGGGCGCCTGGATGCCATTTTCGCCGATACCATTCCACTGAATGACTTCCTGTCGATGCCGCGTGGAAAAGGCTACGCATTTGTCGGCCCGGAGCTCAAGGATCCGAAGTACGTGGGCGAGGGTGCCGGGATTGCCGTGCGCAAAGGCAATACCGAGTTGGTTTCCGAGCTGAACACGGCCATCGACGGCATTCGCGCCAATGGCGAATACCAGAAGATCTCGGACAAGTACTTCAAGTCTGATATCTACGGCGATTGAGGGTTCAGCTTCTGTAGGAGCTGGCGCAGCCTGCGATCTTTTGATGTTGCTCTTTTAAGATCAAAAGATCGCAGCCTGCGGCAGCTCCTACAGGGTTTTGCGTACATCCTGCAGGGGGCGATTCCTGAAAGCGTTCAAAGATTAATCCCTGCTTAACCGGCCTGTCGTTTATTCCCCGATCTATCCACGCGCTCCGGGCTCTCAAAGCTGGGGGCCAGCGTGTAGACTTCGGGGCAATCGATATCTGGAAGGGAAACGCGATGAGCGAGGAAACAATACGGTTGGGACGTGAGCGACGCTACCTGGTGTTGCTGGGCATCATCTGCCTGGCGCTGATCGGCGGCGCGCTGTACATGCAAGTGGTTCTGGGTGAAGCGCCATGCCCGCTGTGCATCCTGCAACGTTATGCGTTGCTGCTGATTGCGCTCTTCGCCTTCATCGGCGCGGCCATGCGCACCCGCCGCAGCATTACAGTCTTTGAAACCCTGGTGGTGATTTGCGCCCTGGCCGGCGTTGCGGTTGCCGGGCATCACGTCTACACGCAGTTTTACCCCGTGGTCAGCTGCGGCATCGATGTGCTGCAACCGATTGTCGACGGTTTGCCGCTGGCGAAGATCTTCCCGCTAGGCTTCCAGGTCGATGGTTTCTGCTCGACACCGTACCCGCCGATCCTTGGGTTGTCCCTTGCACAATGGGCGTTGCTCGCTTTTGTGCTGGTTGTGGTGCTGGTGCCACTGCTCATTTCGCGGAACCGCAAAGCCTTGCGCTGAGGCAATCCACCTGACGGTAGCGTCATAAAAAAAACGCCCCGGTCCTCGTTGAGAGGGCCGGGGCGTTTTGCATTTCAGAGCCCGGGTAAAAAGACCGTGATGTGTGGCAGGCAAGGGTGTGGCACGTGTGCGACATGTTGTCACAGCGAGAGTGTCGCAAGGCATTTCCAGGGGGCGCATTGGTGCAGAGCTACGCAACGAAATTGGCCTTTTCAAGCGACTCGCCGCTTGACCCTGCGAAAACCGAAACAGGCAGTTTTAACAGGCTCTGGCGAATTGCCAAAGGCCTTGTCGTATGGGGGTTGTGGCGGTTGCGGAGGAGGGCGCAGAGCTTTTGATACTGTCTGAACTGCGTCTGGTAGACCTACTTATTTTGGTGTTTTTGTTGAGAATTAATTTCGATAAGATGCCGCACTTTTGCGAAATCCGTTAATGATTGTTGCTGAAATGGATAAAAATTATTTCGGGATGAGACATGGTTTATGAATCGTTACATATCTACAATCGCCCGCACTGAATTCCCGACATTGCTCACCCTGACTCAGGTGCATGAGCAGTAATAGGGTGTCGAGAAGTCGAATGGCTTCATGCGACTCCCGAGGTGTCGGTGCCTCCACTATCCGCACCAAATGGAATTGGTCTGTAACAAGGCCTTTGACCACGAATTCGAATAAGAACTTAACGCTAGCCCAGGATTTGTCGAACAGCGTCTGACGCGCGACGGGCAGCCCTTATTCAATCCAAGAAAAATGCCAACCCTTGGCAGGGTGAAGTGTTGGCGATCAAAACCCAACTGCATTGCGCAAGCTGCTTTAGAGGTCGTGAGATGAGTAAAAACAGGTACCCCAGACTACTAGGCTTATTGCCGCTGCTCGGCACGTTGTTGCTGTCTGGCTGCAACATGACCTTGCTCGATCCCAAGGGCCAGGTTGGCCTGGACGAGCGAAACCTGATCATCACCGCAACGCTGCTGATGCTGTTGGTCGTGGTTCCGGTCATCGTCATGACCTTCCTGTTCGCCTGGAAATACCGCGCGTCCAACACCGACGCCGTGTACACGCCGAAGTGGTCGCACTCGACCAAGATCGAAATCGCGGTGTGGGCCGTTCCTGTACTCATCATCATTGCCCTGGGTTATGTCACCTACAAGTCGACCCACGCCCTGGACCCTTACAAGCCGCTGGAATCTGACGTCAAGCCGATCACCATTGAAGTGGTCGCGCTGGACTGGAAGTGGTTGTTCATCTACCCGGAACAAGGCATCGCCACCGTCAACAAGATCGTGTTCCCGGCCCACACGCCGATCAACTTCAAGATCACTTCGGACGCCGTGATGAACTCGTTCTTCATCCCGGCTCTGGGTGGCCAGATCTACGCGATGGCCGGCATGCAGACCAAACTGCACCTGATCGCCAACCAGAATGCTGAAATGGACGGTATCTCCGCCAACTACAGCGGCGCGGGTTTCACCGGCATGAAGTTCAAAGCTATCGCGACCTCTCAGGAAGATTTCGACGCCTGGGTAAGCGAAGTCAAAAAAGCACCTAAACAGCTTGAAAAAGCTGAATACGAAGCCCTCGCCAAGCCAAGCCAGAACAACCCAGTCGAGCTCTACTCCTCGTTCACGCCAAACCTGTTCCAGACCATCGTCGACAAATACGAAGGCATGAAAGCGGGCAAGCCAATGCACCACGAGAAGAAAGAGCACGAAATGGCCGCCATGGAAGGGATGGACATGAGTTCGCATTCAGCTGCCGGGGCAGAGGAGTAAACGATGTTTGGTAAATTAAGTTGGGAAGCGGTCCCGTTCCACGAACCGATCGTGATGGTGACCATCGCCATGATCGCGCTCGGTGGCCTGGCGGTTTTCGCTGCAATCACCTACTTCAAGAAGTGGACCTACTTGTGGACCGAGTGGCTGACGTCGGTCGACCACAAGAAAATCGGTGTGATGTACATCATCGTTGCCATGGTCATGCTGCTGCGTGGTTTTGCCGACGCCATCATGATGCGTACCCAGTTGGCCATGGCCACCGAGGGTTCGCCTGGCTACCTGCCACCTGAACACTATGACCAGATCTTCACCGCTCACGGTGTGATCATGATCATCTTCATGGCGATGCCATTCTTCACCGGCCTGATGAACCTTGCAGTGCCGCTGCAGATCGGCGCGCGTGACGTTGCTTACCCGTTCCTGAACTCCTTGAGCTTCTGGCTGCTGGTGTCCGGCGTTGTGCTGGTGAACGTGTCCCTGGGTGTCGGCGAATTCGCCCGTACCGGTTGGGTTGCGTATCCACCGCTGTCGGAACTGGGCTATAGCCCTGGCGTAGGTGTGGACTACTACATCTGGGCGCTACAGCTATCGGGTCTCGGGACGACACTGACGGGGGTCAACTTCCTGGCCACCGTGCTGAAAATGCGTACCCCGGGCATGAAA
Organism: Pseudomonas sp. LBUM1644; assembly: GCF_059716195.1. Taxonomy (NCBI): domain Bacteria; kingdom Pseudomonadati; phylum Pseudomonadota; class Gammaproteobacteria; order Pseudomonadales; family Pseudomonadaceae; genus Pseudomonas; species Pseudomonas sp. LBUM1644. The sequence goes on from NZ_CP166812.1 coordinate 1,043,719, forward strand.
CTGATGGACATGCCGATCTTCACCTGGACCTGCACCTGGGCCAACGTTCTGATCGTCGCTTCGTTCCCGATCCTGACCGCTACCCTGGCGTTGCTGACGCTTGACCGTTACATGGATTTCCACATTTTCACCAATGAACTTGGTGGCAATCCGATGATGTACGTCAACATGTTCTGGGCCTGGGGTCACCCCGAGGTTTACATCCTGATTCTGCCGGCGTTCGGGATCTTCTCCGAAGTCATCTCGACCTTCTCCGGCAAGAAACTGTTCGGCCACCACTCGATGATCTACGCATCGGGCGCGATCTCGATCCTGGGCTTCATGGTCTGGCTGCACCACTTCTTCACCATGGGTTCGGGTGCCAACGTCAACGCCTTCTTCGGCCTGGCGACGATGCTGATTTCGATTCCGACGGGGGTGAAGCTATTCAACTGGCTGTTCACCATTTACCAGGGCCGTCTGCGTTTCACCAGTCAGGTTCTCTGGACCCTCGGCTTCATGGTGACCTTCGCCATCGGCGGCATGACCGGCGTACTGCTGGCCATCCCGGGTGCTGACTTCGTCCTGCACAACAGCCTGTTCGTGATCGCGCACTTCCACAACGTGATCATCGGCGGCGCGGTATTCGGTTACATCGCAGGCTTCGGTTTCTACTTCCCTAAAGCGTTCGGCTTCAAGCTGCACGAAGGTTGGGGCAAGGCAGCGTTCTGGTTCTGGATCTCGGGCTTCTTCGTCGCGTTCATGCCGCTCTATGCACTGGGCTTCATGGGCATGACCCGTCGTCTGAACGCCACCACCAACCCTGAGTGGGTGCCGTACCTGTACGTTGCGATGTTCGGTGCGGTGATGATCGCCTGCGGTATCGCCTGCCAGCTGATCCAGCTCTACGTCAGCGTGCGTGATCGCAACAAGCCAGAGAACATGTGCGAAGCCGGCGACCCGTGGAATGCCCACACGCTGGAATGGTCGACCTCGTCGCCACCACCGTTCTACAACTTTGCCGTGCTGCCGAAAGCCGAAGGCATCGACCCGTTCACCGAGGCCAAGGAAAACGGTACTGCGTACCAGGCTCCTGCCAGGTACGAGCCGATCCACATGCCAAACAACACCGCGACCGGCCTGGTCATGGGTGCTCTGTTGACCGTGTTCGGTTTCGCAATGATCTGGCACATCTGGTGGATGGCCATCTTCGGCCTCGCCGGCACCGTGATCTACTTCGTGATCCACGCTGCACGTGATGACCAGGGCTATATGGTGCCGGTCGACGTGATCGAGCGCATCGAAGCCGAGCAGCACAAGCGTCTGGTAGCGGCCGGGAAAGTTCCAGCCACCGCCACCCGTGTTGAAACCTCGTTGGAACAGGCTTAAACCATGTCGAACTTAGTGACCAATGCTGGACACACCCATGTCGATGGACATGGGCACGATGACCATCACCACGACTCGGGCGAGATGACCGTATTCGGTTTCTGGCTCTACCTGATGACCGACTGCATTCTGTTTGCGTCGATCTTCGCGGTGTACGCGGTACTGGTTAACAACGTAGCGGGTGGCCCGTCGGGCCACGACATCTTCGAGCTGCCCTACGTGCTGGGCGAAACCGCCTGCCTGTTGCTCAGCTCGATCACCTACGGCTTCGCCATGCTGGCGTTGTTCAAGGGCAACAAGAAAGCGGTGTTGGGCTGGTTGGCCATCACCTTCCTGTTCGGCCTGGGCTTCATCGGCATGGAGATCAACGAGTTCCACAAGCTGATCTCCGAAGGCTACGGCCCTAGCCGCAGCGGCTTCCTGTCCGGGTTCTTCACCCTGGTCGGCACCCACGGTCTGCACGTGACCAGCGGTCTGATCTGGATGGCGATCATGATGTATCAGGTCAACAAGCATGGCCTGACGTCGACCAACAAGACCCGCCTGAGCTGCCTCAGCCTGTTCTGGCACTTCCTGGACGTGGTGTGGATCTGCGTATTCACCGTTGTTTACCTGATGGGGACTCTGTAATGGCTAACGCTCACGCTCACGCCCACGATGGTCACGACGACAGCCACGGCAGCGTCAAGTCCTACGCCATCGGCTTCATCCTGTCGGTGATCCTGACGATCATTCCTTTCGGCCTGGTGATGTACCCGTCGCTGCCGAAGGTCTGGACGCTTTGGATCGTACTGGCCTTCGCAGTCATCCAGGTGCTCGTTCACCTGGTGTACTTCCTCCACCTGGACCGTTCCGCTGCCCAGCGTAACAACGTGATCGCGTTTATCTTCGCGGCGCTGGTCATCGTCCTGTTGGTTGGCTTGTCGCTGTGGATCATGTACAGCATCCACACCGTCATGATGGCGCACTGAGGAAAGTCCGGATGTCCTTAAAGCACTTTATCCAAATCACCAAGCCGGGGATCATTTTCGGTAACGTGCTTTCTGTGGCGGGCGGATTTTTCCTGGCCTCGAAAGGGCATGTCGATCTGGCCATTTTCCTGGCTGCGATGATTGGCACGTCCCTGGTCGTCGCCTCCGGTTGCGTGTTCAACAACTGCATCGACCGCGACATCGACCTGAAGATGGAACGCACCAAGAACCGGGTGCTGGTCCAGGGCTTGATCTCCCTGAAACTGGCCCTGATCTATGCGACCGTCCTCGGCGTCGCCGGCGTTGCCTTGTTGTACAAGGTGGCCAACCCGCTGGCCGCGCTGTTCGCGGTGATCGGTTTTGTCATCTACGTCGGCTTCTACAGCCTGTACCTCAAGCGCAAGTCGGTTCACGGCACGCTGGTGGGCAGTCTGTCGGGGGCGATGCCGCCGGTGATCGGTTACGTTGCGGTCACCAACAGCTTCGACATGGCCGCACTGACGTTGCTGGTGATGTTCAGCCTGTGGCAGATGCCGCATTCCTACGCCATCGCGATCTTCCGCTTCAACGATTACCTGGCCGCATCGATTCCGGTGTTGCCAGTGAAGCGCGGAATCGAAGTGGCCAAGAAGCACATCCTGCTCTACATCCTGGCGTTCCTCGTGGCGACCTTGATGCTGACCTTCAGCGGCTACGCCGGCATGAGCTACCTCGCCGTTGCCGCGGCCATGGGCATGTACTGGTTGTACATGGCCTGGACCGGTTACAAGGCAGTGGATGACACGGTCTGGGCACGCAAGCTGTTCGTGTTCTCGATCTTCACCATTACCGCGTTGAGCGTGATGATGTCCCTGGACTTCAAAGTGCCGACCGAGCTGCTGCTGACGTACGCGCCTTAAGCGTCGGATGCTGTAAAGAAAAGCCCCGCCTTCGAGAGAAGAGCGGGGTTTTTTGTTGGGTGTTTTCTAGTGGACCGGGTTGCCCCGTTCGCGAGCAGGCTCGCTCCCACAATGGCTCGGTATTGCCGCCAATTTCGAACACGACACCAAACCCCTGTAGGAGCTGCCGAAGGCTGCGATCTTTTGATCTTTAGCGATGTCAGCTCCACCCAAAACCAAGATCAAAAGATCGCAGCCTTCGGCAGCTCCTACAGAAGGGCGTTCGCTCGGGTGTCGAGAAGGCGCAGGAACCGCTCGCGTACCTGGGTGTGATCGCTATGCGCCACGTTAAACCGCAGGAAGTGGCTGGCATCCGGGGCTTTGCTGAGCAAGGTGCCGGGAGCGAGGACCAGGTTATTTTCCAGTCCCTTTCTGGCCAACGTTTCAGCGTGCAAGCCTTCGGGCAATCGAGTCCAGATAAACAGCCCTTCACCCGGTAGCGAAGACACCGAACACCCTGCCTCAACCAGCCAACTGGCCACCCGGCTGCTCGACTCATAAAGCCGATCCACCGTGCGCCGTGCGTGCTTGGTGTAACTCCCATCACTGAGCATGGTGCACGTAATATGCTCGGCCAGCTCCGAAGTCACCCCGCCACACGCCATTTTCAGGGCGACCAGCCGTGCCGCCAGTTGCGGTGACAGCACTGCGTAACTGACACGACTGTTGGCCGTCAGGGTCTTGGAGAAACCGGAGATGTAGCTGACGTTGTCCAGCCCGCTCGCGGCCAGTCTTGGCGTGCGGCGTTGCTGAATGTCGGCATACAAATCGTCTTCCAGAATATGGAAACCATACCGGTGACTCAGCTCCAGCAACCGATAAACCTGAGCCGGGGAAAACGAGTGCCCGGTCGGGTTGTGCAGCGTGCTGTTGGTCATGTACAGCACGGGCTTATGGGCGATCAACAGTTGCTCGAAGGCATCGAGGTCCATGCCGTCACAATCCCGGGCGATGGTGATGACCTTGGCTCCGTGCAACGCCAGGTTGGCGTGCATGTTGAAGTAGCACGGATCGTCGAGCAGCACCGTGTCGCCGGGTTTGATCAGCAGGCGCATCAGCAGGTCGATGGCCTGCATGGTGTTGGCGGTGGTGATGATCTGATCCACCGGGACTTCGATGCCGAAGGTCGAGAGCTTGACCCGCAATGCCTGGCGCAGCGGCAGGTAACCGCCGGCAACTCCGTACTCGCCCATGCGCAGGCTCGTGGCGCGCAGGGTGCCGCGCACGGCTTTGAGCAGTTCATCGGCAGGCAGCCACGAGGTCGGCAGGAATCCGCAGCCGGGACGCAGCGCGCCGTTGTCCAGCAGCAACGCGCGGCGGACCACGCTGAGGGTGTCTTGAGGTTGCAAGTCCGGGCCGATGCCGGTCTGAAGCGTAGTGCTGGTGCGGTGCACGTAATGCCCCGAACCTTGGCGTGAGACCACCAATCCCTTGGCCCGCAAGCGGTCCAGCGCATCGACCACCGTGGACTTGCCCACGTTCATCAGGTCGGAGAGTTCGCGAATCGGCGGCAGCTTGGCCCCGTGGGGCAGGCCGCCCTGGCTGATCGCCAGCGATAACTGATCGACGATCTGCTGGACCAGCGGTACGCCGGGCTGAAATTCAATAGCGGCGATGACTGCGCGTTGAACCTGCATTTTACTGGTCTCTCCGGCAGTAAAGTTCGTTTGATTCTATACGAACTTGCTCTGATGAAAACAAACGTCTCTCTCTACCATCGCCTTAAAGACTTTCCTGATTGTCGGCGCCTGTGGCCCTGCAATTACACGGTTCAGAGGTGTTGCATGAGTGTTCAAACAACGGTCGCCATCGCCAAGCCGGTGATCAACATCCGCCTGTTCACGATCCGGATCATCACCGCCGTGTCGCTGTTCGCCGTGCTGGGCAAGGCCAACGTCTGGCTCGACACCGCCACCAACAGCATCCTCGCCCTCGGTTACCGGGCGTTGTTGTTGCTCCTGCCCCTGACTTTGTTGGTGCTGGGTCGGCGTTCCCTGAGCGTCACGCTGCTGTGCGCTGCTCTCGGACTGGTGCTGCTCGCGGTCACCAGCAACCAGGGCATGGTGATGTTCGCCGCCGCCTTGTTTGCCTACGGCATCGCGATTGCCGGCTATCTGATCAAGAGCGAAGCGGCGCAGACCAAAGAAGGCGCGGCCTATAACCGGGTGGCCATGAACATGGGCAGCCTGGTGGCGGGCCTGATCCTGCTGTCACCGCTGCTGACGCCAACAATGTTTTTCCTCGGCGCCGCGAGTTTCGTCCTGTTGTGCCTGCCCATCGCCATGGGCGCGACGTTCACCACGCAGCCAGTCATTTCCAGTCCTGTCGCCAAGGACGGCAGCGGCTGGCGCAACAAACTGCCGTGGGTGATCGCCGGCATCATCATGGGCATCAAGCTCTTTGGCGTGTTCTCTATCCTGCCGCAAGCCATCCTCCTCGAAACCGGCGAATTACCGGCCTGGTACGGCTTGATGCTGATCCTCAACAGCGCCGTGGTGGTGTTCGCGCAGGTGCCGGTGATGAAACTGATCGAGCGCACCGGACGCTTCAAGGTGATTGCGGTGATCGGGATCATCATCGGCGGCTTCGCGGTGCTCTCGTCACCGGCCGCTTTCCACGTCGAGACCCTCGCTGGCGCGCTGATCTGGGTGTCCCTGCTGTCCATCGCCGAATGCGCGTTCAGCTACCTCGATTACTTCTCCGTCAAACAAAACAACATGTTCGTCAAGGAAGTCTCGCTGGGCGTGGGGGCCGGGCTGACGGTGCTGATCATGCGGGTCGTGCCGATGCCCTACAACGCGTTGGTGCTGGCCGTCATTGGCGCCGGAGGAATCCTCGCCTGGTACTGGCTCAACCGCCAATCCAACGCGTCCCTGCACGATTGAGTCATCGAATTTGCGTTTTTTTGCTCCACAGGTCGGAGGCTTCATGAATACGACGTCATGCGTAGTAGTGGTCGGGTACAACGGCAATCGGGTCCACGATATCCAGAAGCTGCGCGACCTCTGCAAGTCACTCTATAACGCCCGGCTGATCCTGCTGGTCGAGCAGATTCGGCCCGGCGACGATCAGGTGGCCGACCACGTGTGCACCACGTCATTGGCCGAAGAAGAGGTGGCGGCCTCCCTTGAGCTGGTCGCGAGTTGCCTGAATGGCGACCGCTGGAAGCTGATCGGTGTTCTGCCTTTTTCCGACCGCGGCGTACTGCTCGGTGCCGCACTCGCCAGCCATTACGGCTTGCCAGGCATCACGCCGGGCGAGGCGCGGGCGGGCTTGGACAAGCAGATTTTTCGCAAGCTGGAAGCGACTGCCAGCTATTCCCCGGAGGATTACCGTCCGGTGTTTTCCGCACGCGTCGAGAGCCTGTCCGAATTGCGTCAGCGGGTCGTCGAGCTCGGCGGCAAAGCGTTCATCAAGCCGGCCTGTGAAGGCGCGAGCCGAGGCTGCCGGGTCATCCATCATCCGTCCGAATGCGATGAAGCCTGGCAGGCGCTGAAGCCGTATCGCGAGGGCGGCATCGTCCTTGAAGAACTGATCCAGAACGCGCGGGAATACAGCTGGGATTACGTGGCGGGCAGTACGTGGGTCACCGAAAAAACCACCACTGAAGGCGCTTACCGCGCGGAAATCCAGCAAGTGGTCCCCGCGCCTTTGGCTGCAGATGTCCAGGCTCGCCTGGCGGCGGCCGGCCGACACATGTCCGGGTTGGTCTCGCTGGATAACGGTGCTTATCACAACGAAGTATTCCTGCGTGGCGACGGCCTGACCTCGGCGGTGGAAACCAATATGCGCCCCGGTGGCATGCACATCTGGGACCTGGCCCGCCTGGCGTTCGTCGATTTCGATCCGTGGGAGCGCTGGGTCAGATGGGCAGTGGAAGGCAAGACCGAACATCTGGACCCGGTCGCCCGGGGCTATTGCGGTATTCGCCTGCTCAGGGCGCCGGCGGGTGGTCTGTTGCGCGCAGCACCGGACATCGAGGCGCTGGCCCGGGCACTGAATATCGAATGGGTGGAAGCGGTGTACACCAAACGCGTCGGTGATTCGGTCACGGCCCTGGTGAAAGACAACACCTCGTTCATTGGCCACATCGTGCTGTTCTGCGAGGACTACGGGCAACTCAGTGACAACCTGCTGCGTTTGGCCGAGGCGATCGAGTCTCAGGTCGAGGTGACCTGCCTGGCAGCGCCGGCTAGAGCGGTGGGCTGAATCGCTGAAATCAATGTTTTTTGCATTATTGATGGAGAGGATTAGGTAAATGATTGAGCAAATGAGCTGCGATGAACGCTTCATAACCCTGGCAAAGGAACTCGACTACGACATCTATGGGGAAAACACGGCAGGCGGGCATTACGCCCCCCTGATTCGGCATCATGATGAGCTGTACGTCAGCGGGCTGGTGCCGCGCATGAACGGCAAGATTCAGTACCCTGGCCGAGTCGGGCAGGACCTCAACCTGGCCGATGCGCAGGCAGCCGCCAGTATCAGCGCGATGCGCGGGCTTGCACTGATCGTCGATGCCATCGGTTCACTGGATAAAATCAAGTCCTTGATCCGTGTCACGGTGTATGTGCGATCAACGGCGGACTTTGTCGATCTCAGTGACGTGGCCAATGGCGCTTCGGACGTATTCAGTCATGTGCTGGGCGATGCCGGCAAACATACACGAACAACGGTCGGTGTTTATCAACTTCCCAAAAACGCCGCGGTAGAAGTGGATATGATCGTGGCCTTGCGTCCTTCTGCGCTATAACTAACAACCGCTCGGCTTTACAGCGCTGGATCGTTAATCTAAGGTTCAGCGCCAAGGCATTAGAATAAGACGGGGCGTGCGGATGAACAGTGTTCAAGGTGCATTTTTTTCATATAAGGACTTTCGTCAGAGTTTGCACCATCAACCGGTCAGCCCACGTGTGTGGAAAGGCACTGAACTAGCGCAGGTGCGTAAAAACTTCGAAGGGAGTGATATCGATATCGTCGCACTGGCTCACGACAAGAGTGTCGAGGGCTGCGAAGTGACACCTGGAATGGCTATCGCCATGCAATGGTTGAATCCGGGCGTTGTGCTGAACGGACATGCCCATTCATGGTGGCACCTGTTCGTGATTCAGTCGGGCAGCGGCACATTGACCCTGGGCGATGCCGATGCAGTGCCCGTTAGCATCGGCGACGTGCTGCTGGTGCCAGCCTGGACCCGACACGGGTTCGTCAACGTCAGCGCCGTCGAGCCGCTGGCGATGCTGAACATGAGCAACATGCCGCAAATGGCACTGCTCTCGAACTTCGCCGACAGTCACGGGTTGATTACCCGCCCCGCGTAATTCCGCCTGTTTCGCACGAGGGAGTCAGCGTTTGTTGGCAAATGCCGATCAGTTGCCGTAATGCGATCTGTAGCAGCTGGCGAAGCCTGCGTTCGGCGGCGAAGCCGTCGTGAAATCAACCGACGCGGTGCATCAGAAACACCTCGTGCACAGGTTTCACGACGACTTCGCCGCCGAACGCAGGCTTCGCCAGCTGCTACAAGAAGCGTGTTTCGCCTGAGATTTCTTAACTGACAGGCATTAGTCCGCTGGCTCCCCTTCATTTCTGTCGAGTCCCTCCAGCCTGCTTGTCGGTTCACTTGCCGGTGCTTTCTGTATTCATTGAAACAGGCAATTTCTGTATCTATCCAGCCCCTGGTCAACTAACTACGATCACTTCCAATGCCAATTAACCAGCGCAGTTAATGAAGTGGAGTGGTCTATGGAAAGCACGAAATTCAAACTCTATGTCGGTGCTGATTTTGTCAGTGCGTTTGCAATGTCGGCATTTGTGGCGTTGAAGGAAAAGCAACTTTCATTCGATATCGTTACCGTTGATTTAAAAGCTCGTGAGAACTATCTAAGGCCGTATCGCGATTTATCGTTGACGTGCAAAGTCCCAACATTAGTTTGCGGTGGTTTTGCATTGTCGGAATCTTCGGCCATTGCTGAATATCTGGATGAACTCACGCCCGGTCAAAAAAGATTATTACCGCTGGACATTCAACAGCGCGCCCGCGCTCGTCAACTCCAGGCCTGGTTGCGTAGCGATTTGTTGGTTATCCGCAAAGAGCGACCGGCGGACCTTATCTACTTCGGCAAAAAAAATACGCCCCTGTCCGACGAGGCTCTGGCAGCCGTTGACAGGTTGTTTTATGTCGCCGATCGCTTGCTGGAGGGCGGCGCGGAGCATCTGTTCGGCGACTGGAGCATTGCCGACACCGACTTGGCAATCATGCTCAACCGACTGGTTGCCAATGGCGATCAAGTCCCGGCGCGGCTCGCCGCCTACGTGCGCCGACAGTGGGATCGCGACAGCGTTCGGGCATGGATGGACATAGAGCGCGCAGCGCCGGCCATTCAGTGAAAACCGCCAGGACATCATCAGGAGCACTGCCATGCAGGGAATGTCGGAGCAGGAAAGATACAAACCCTATAACTCACGCACCATTCGCGACACGCCGTACTGGCAGAAATTGACGCCAGCGTTGCAAGAAGCCATGACCGTCGTCTCTAGGGTCATGCCGTTTCGCACCAATGAATACGTCCTCGGGACGCTGATTGACTGGAACAACATTCCGCACGATCCGATTTTTCGCATGACCTTTCCGCACAAGGACATGTTGTTGCCGGACGAGTATGCCTCGCTCAAGCAATTGATCGGGCAGGACGATGCCGTCGCCATCAAGCGTCGGATCGAGGCGATCTGGCTGCGCATGAACCCGCATCCGGCCGGGCAGCTGACGCACAACAGCGTCAGCCTCGAAGGAAAAGTCCTGCCGGGCATTCAGCACAAGTACCGCGAGACCGTGCTGTTTTTCCCTGGTGCCGGTCAGACGTGTCACGCCTACTGCACGTTCTGTTTCCGCTGGGCGCAGTTCATCGGCGAGGAAGAACTCAAGTTCAATGCGCGTGAGTCCCAGGAGCTGGTGAGTTACTTGCGGGCCCATCCCGAAGTGACCGATGTGCTGATTACCGGTGGCGACCCGATGATCATGAACACCCGCTCGCTGGCCGGGTACATCGAACCGCTGCTGGAACTGCCCCACCTGAACAGCATCCGCATCGGCACCAAGTCCGTGGCGTATTGGCCACAACGGTTTGTCAGCGACAAGGACGCGCCGGAACTGCTCGACCTGTTCAAGCGGATCGTCGCGGCCGGGAAAAACCTCGCGATCATGGGCCACTACAACCACCCGGTGGAAATCCGCCAGGACATTGCTCGCCAGGCCATCGAGCGCATTCGTTCCACCGGAGCGACCTTGCGCATGCAGGCTCCGGTGATTCGGCACATCAACGAAAACCCGGCGGACTGGGCAGCGCTCTGGACCGAAGGCGTCCGGCTTGGCGCGGTGCCTTATTACATGTTCGTCGAGCGCGATACCGGCCCCAGCCATTACTTCGCGATGCCGCTGGCTCGCGCATTCGAGATCTTTCAAGCGGCTTACCGAACGGTGTCCGGGCTGGCGCGCACGGTTCGCGGACCGTCCATGAGCACCTTCTACGGCAAGGTGTTGATCAACGGTATCGAGACCGTCGCCGGGGAAAAAGTCTTTGTGCTGCAGTTTCTCCAGGCCCGCAATCCGCAATGGGTGTTGCGCACGTTCTATGCGCGATTCGACCCGCAAGCGACCTGGTTCGATGAGTTGCGGCCGGCGTTTGGTGAGCGCTGGTTCTTCTTTCAGAACGATCCGGTGACGGCGCCTGAATTGATATCGGTCCTGCTGCAAACGGCGTAGGACGATTCACAGGAGATAGGAAAATGAGCGGTATCCCGTTTGATCAACGAGAAGGCTTTATCTGGCTCGACGGTGAGTTCGTCGAGTGGGCCCAGGCGCGGCTGCATGTGCTGACCCATGGCCTGCATTACGCGGGCACGGTGTATGAAGGGGAACGTGTGTACAACGGCAATATTTTCAAACTGCGCGAACACAGCGAGCGGCTGTCTCGCTCGGCAGCGTTGATGGGTTTCGCCATCCCCTATGCGCTGGCCGAACTGGAAGCCGCCAGCCATGAACTGCTGCGCCGCAATAACGTGGTTGACGGCTACCTGCGGCCGGTCGCGTGGCGCGGCAGTGAAATGATTTCCACCTCGGCCCGTTTCAACAGCGTCCATGTGGCGATCGCCTGCTGGCAATGGCCGAGCTATTTCGACCCGGCGGCGCGCATGGCCGGCATCCGCTTGAAGACCGCCGAGTGGCGGCGTCCGCCACCGAGCAGCAGCCCGTTCGAAGCCAAGGCGTCCGGGCATTACCAGATCGCCACACTGAGCAAGCACGACGCTGAAAACAGCGGTTATCACGACGCACTGATGCTCGACTGGCGTGGTCATGTCGCCGAAGCCACCAGCGCCAATGTGTTCTTCGTCAAGGACCGGACGCTGCACACGCCACTGCCCGATTGCTTTCTCAATGGCATCACCCGCCAGACCGTCATCGAGCTGGCCAAGACGCTGGATTACCAGGTGGTCGAGCGAACCATTCTTCCTACGGAACTGGGCGACTTCGACGAGTGTTTTCTGACGGGCACCGCGGCCGAAATCACTCCTGTGCAGAGCATCGATGAACAGCGCTATCGACCGGGCACCGCCTGCCGCGAGTTCATTGCCGCTTACACCTCAACCGTCAACGCCTGATAAACAGCCAGGAACTTCACCATGCCAGATCAAGGGATTGTTGCGTCTAAACCTTACGCAGCGCTGGGCCATCGCCATGAAGAATTATCGGCGCAAGGCTGGACGGTGCTGACCCCGGACGAATTTGCCGACGATGTCGTAGGAACTCTGCATGAATTCGGTCCGATCATTCCGCAGTTCAACGGGCAGATGGCCTTCGCCATCACTCGCAAGCCAGGGTACGAAGACTTGCCGTATTCCCAGAGCATGAACGGCATCGGCCCACACACCGAGGCGCCGGTCTACGGGCCGCCGCCACGTTATCTGGCGCTGCATTGTCATCAACAGGCGACGTGCGGTGGCGGGCATACCGGGTTGGTCGACGGGATCGGGTTTCTGGCGTTCCTCGAGCGCACCGAACCCGAGTTGCGGGAATGGATCGACGACACCCCCGTGGAATTCGTCGCGACCGCCAAACCCGGTGAAGCCGCGCAGCGTCGGGTCAAGGAATACATCCTGACGCCGACAGAGGACGGTGACATTTTCCGCTTCAGCTACAACCAGTTTCACTACGGTGATGTGAATCCATCCAAGGAAGATCTGCGGCAATCGCAGGTCGCCAACAGCTCGTCACCACTGGCCAGGTTTGCCGTCCTCGGTGAGGAATACTTCGTGCGACACAACACGCCGGTGCTGATTCCCGACGGCTGCCTGCTGATTTGGGACAACTGGCGGATGATCCACGCCCGCAGTCGATACACTGACCCGGCGCGAAACCTGACCCGCTACTGGCTGGCTTGATTTATCCGTCGCCCATTATTCAATCTGCTTACCCCTTGGGGGTAGGCGTCTTACAGGTATCGCGTCATGCAAACAGCAATCGAGATTGCCAAGGTCGATCATCAACTGGTCGTGCGCCTCAATCAGGCCTGGACCAAGAGGGCCACGGTGTGTGCGCCGGACAGGGCGTCGGTCGACGAAGCGTTCGATCCGGCGCGCCCCGACTATCCGGAGTGCATGGTGCCCTTCTTCCATCACCCGAAGTTCCAGGCCTTGAGCGATGAGCTCAAAAGCACCGTGGTGACCTGGGGTTGGATCGGCTACAACCTGCGCACAGTCACGGCCGAAGAGCACGTGGTGAACCCGGCGCTGAGCGTCATCGCCAATCAGTACCTGGGCAAAAACGACTGGCATTTTCGCGAAGCGATGCAGCAGACATTGATCGACGAGCACTACCACACGCTCATGCACCTTCGCGCCGTCGAGCGCACCAAAGAGGAACGCGCACTCGATCAGGATCTGGAGCTGCCGCCGTCGGTGACCTATCTGCGGCTTGTCGCGCTGCGCGAAGCATTGCCCGAGCAATGGCAGCGCGACCTGGCGGCGATCACCTTTGCGGTGGTGGCCGAAATCAGCGTCAACGCCTATCTGGATTTGCTGGCCGACGACCAGAGCATCCAACCGCAAAACCGTCGCGTCGCCGAACTGCATAACCGTGACGAATACGCCCACAGCAAGATTCTCGCTGAAGTGGCGAAAGTCATGTACGCCAACATGCAGCCGCCTCAAAAGGCATTTTTCGCACAGACATTGTCAGTCGCGCTGAGTGCCTTTGTTGCCCAGGACTACTCGATGTGGGAGGCCATTCTCACGCAACTTGGGGTCGAGGAGGCTGCGCTGATCATTGCCGACACCCGCGAGAGCAACAAGAACGCCACGATCATGCGTGACTACAGCGGGCTGCTGCGCCTGGCCGAGGACCTGGGGATTACCGACCAGATCGATTTCGACTTTCGACCGACCCTCAAAACAGCGGCTGTGGCTTGAATCAGGAGGTGAAAATGTCCGTTCCTGTGTACGAAGTGTTCGCCATCCGTGTCGGCGCCAATGCCCAGCGCACCGCGCGCGAGAACTTTCTTTACGACGCCTGCTGTGGTGATCCCAATGCGTCAATGCCGCTGGACTACTACTTCTGGGTCATCCGCAACCCGCAGCTTGTAGTGGTGGTCGACACCTGTTTTCAACCGGCGACGGCGGATCGACGCGATCGTCAGATGTATCGCCTGCCGGAAGAATCCCTACGCCAACTCGACATCGATCCGGCGCAGGTCGAGCACCTGATCCTCACCCATTTGCACTGGGACCATGCCGGCAACCTGGGGTTGTTTCCGAAGGCAACGGTGCATGTGCAAGAAGCGGAATTGCGCTTCTGCACCGGGCCGAAAATGGCCCATCGCACGGTGAACAAGACCTACGAGGTCGATGACGTGATGTCGGCATTGCCGCCGCTGTTCGAGGGGCGGATGCGCTTGCACACAGGCACCGTCGAAGTGCTTCCCGGCGTGACCTTGCACCCTGTGGGCGGGCATACGCCGGGCAGCCAGGTGGTGCGCGTCGCGACTGAGCGTGGGTGGGTTGTCCTGGCCTCGGATGCTGCGCATTTGTGGGCGAATATTCGGCAGCGCAGTCCGTTCCCGATTCTCGATGACTTGGCGCAGACGCTGGAAGCGTTCGACGAAATCGATCGCCTGGCCGATAGCGAAGACCATGTCATACCCGGACACGACCCGCTGATCGCCGAACGTTTCCCCCACTGGAATGACGACCCGCACATCATCTGCCTCCACGAAAATCCCGCATAAAACCCTGTAGGAGCTGCCGCAGGCTGCGATCTTTTGATCTTGAAAAATCAACGTCAAAAGATCGCAGCCTGCGGCAGCTCCTACAGGGATTGAGTTTATCCGTGGTTTTTGAGGAGCTGGCCGAGGGTTGCCAGTGCATCATCTATCTTCGGTGTATACGGCGCTCCGCAGCCGATGCGCACAAAGTGATGGAAACGCTTGCCGTTGGAAAAGATATTCCCAGGCGAAATCTGGATGCCGACCTTCAATGCCTCATGGAAGAACGCCATGGACGAATGCTGCGGCGGCAATTCCACCCACAACAATGTGCCGCCCTGAGGGTTGGTCACGCAGGTGTCAGCGGGAAAGTAACGAGTGATTGCTGCGCTCATGTGTCGGCGTTGTTGAGTCAGCGTTTTCCGCAAACGGCGTAGGTAACGTTCGTAGGACGGTGTCTTCATGAACGCACTGACCGCCAGTTGCGACAACGCTTCGCAACCACGGGATTGCGTGTGCTTGAGCATTTCCACGCGGTCGTGCCATTTCCCGGCGCTGATCCAGCCCAGGCGCATGCCGGGTGCCAGGGTTTTGTTCAGTGAGGCGCAATAAATCACGTTGTCGGTGCGGTCCCAGTGTTTGAGGGTGGACAACGGCTGTTCGGAATCGACCAGATCGCCGTAGGTATCGTCTTCAATCAGCACAGTGTCGTGCTCGGCACACAGTTGCACCAGCCGCGCCTTATGGGCGTCGGGCATGATGCTGCCCAGCGGATTCTGCAGATTGGGAATGACGATCAAGGCACGAATTCGCTCGGGTCTTTGCAATACCTGTTCAAGGGCGAACAGATTGATTCCCGCGTCGGCCGTCGCCGGAACTTCCAGCACCCGCAGGTTCAAGCTTTCGAGCGTTTGCAACAGCCCGTAAAAGGTCGGTGACTCCACGGCCACGGTGTCGCCGGGTTGGGTGACCGCGCGCAAGGCGAGGTTAATCGCTTCGGTCGCGCCGTTGGTAATCACAATTCGTTCGGCTGCCAGGTTGGTCTTGGCCGTCAGCGCTCGTCGGGCAAGGATGCTGCGCAAGGCAAGGTTGCCGCAGGTCGAGCCCGGTGCACCGAGCAAATGTGGATCCAGGCGCAGTGCCTTGCTCATGTGGTCCTGCAAAATCTTCAGCGGATAGAGTTCCGGCGCGCAGTAGGCGCTGGCGAAGTTGACCTTGATCGTCGCGCGCTGGCTGGCCTTGAGTACCGACGAAACTTGCTCATGAATGCCGACGTAGACGCCGGTGTCCAGTGGCGGGGGAGAGGGGGGGGTGATGGGTTTGGGCAGTGTGTCGGGCTGGCGTATGTAGTTGCCGGAGCGCGGGCGTGCTTCAAGCACGCCATAGTCTTCGAGCTCCCGGCATACCTGCACCGCCGTCGACAGGCTGACGGCGTGTTTTTCCATCATCAGGCGTATGGAGGGGAAGCGTTCACCGGTTTTCAGGGTGCCGCTGCGGATCGCGTTCAGGTAGTGGTTGGCTAACTGACGGTAGAGGGGCGTCGTGTGCATGGTGACCTCAGCAATTGCACCACTGAGGTCTTGGGCTGGAAAGTGAGTTGACGATCCCTGCAGACGGACCCGTGGTGCTCAAGGGTTAAGGGATGTGTTGGTTCTGGTGTCGATACTGGAAGAGTAATCGCGCTTTTGCTGGAGTCGCGGGCAATAAAAAGCCGCGCTCAGGGGGAGGTGCTGTTTACTTCAGAGATTTTTTGAGTGGGGGCTGTAATTGTTGACGCGGGGGGGGGGGCTTATCTTGCACTGCGGGGGAGTTTGTTGGGATTGGATTGGATTGGATTGGATTGGGGGCATATCCGTTTTTTTGGTAGCGGCTGCTGGCGGTTTCGCTCTTACAGCGAGTCACTTGGAAGAGCCCCAAGTAACCAAGGGCTCTTGCCCCTGGCGTACGGCCCTTCGCTAAGGCTCAGGGTTCCCTCGCTCCGGTCCTGCTCCGTGGGCCCGCCGCGATCGGCCATCCATGGCCGTGCGCGGCTAACCCGGCATCCATGCCGGGTTGCCCACTGCGCAGAACCTGCGCTCGGCCTGCCGATGGGGCAAGAAGATCAAAAGCCAAAGCAAGATCAAAAGATCGCAGCCTCCGGCAGCTCCTACAGGGCGTACGCGCTTGATCGCTGTAAGGCCATATTACTGCGCCGCAATGCTATAGCCATCAAACGCCGTTTGCTGCTGAAGCGCGGTGATGATGTTTTTGCGATTAACGGCTTGTTCGGCCCCAGCATTGTCAAGGAACGTCTCGCCGTCCAGCTCAGCTTCTTCGCCTTCACCAACAAAGGTAAAGCCCAGGAACTCCAGCGCTTCACGGTCCACGCTCAGACGCGAGCGCGGGGTGCGCAGCGGCAAAGTGACGCTGATCCCGTCTTTGCTGATGGTGAACACTTCGACGTCTTTCTTGGCGCGCGCAGCCTTGCTCTTGCCACTGCTCGGGTTGCTGATGGCCTGATGCGTCTGGTTCAGCACCTTCAGCGCCAGACCGTAGACCAATTCCTGAAAGGCCGGGTCGTCCTTGAAACTGGAGAGGATGCGGCTGATCGGGAATTTGCTGCTCAAGTCTTCGAGGGCCGCAATGTCGGAAGCCTCGGCGTCCTTGAGTTGCTTCAGTTCGCCCATCAGTTCGTAGGCTTTATCGTCGTCGAAGCCGTCGTGAGCCTGGCGAATCGCGGCGCGCAGCTCGCGGATCTGGTCGCTTTCCCGGGTGGATTGGAAAGCGTCCAGCACCATCTCGCTGATGGTCTTGGCCTGGGGCACGTGCTGTGAAAGATTGATGGAGTTTTCGTATTCCGCTTTGGACGACAAGGTGACTACGGATTCAGCGGTATTGGAATCGGACATTGAAATTTCACTACTTCTTTTAGCTTGAATTAGGGCGAAAAAGCGCTGGGCCTTTTCAGGCCGCCTAATCTATTGGACCGAGGCGGCGTTGTCACGGCTGTCAGACAAAAGACCTGCCTGTGTGTAGGAGCTGCCGCAGGCTGCGATCTTTTGATCTTGATTGTTTAAGATCAAAAGATCGCAGCCTGCGGCAGCTCCTACAGGGGGGCGGTCTTCAGGGTGCGGAACTCGCGGTAAAACCTGATCGAACGCCCGCAGAACAGTCCACTGGCAAAGCCCGACGCGCAGGCCTTGAGCAACACCATCGGCAGCGTCGCCGAGTACTCCGGATTAACCTCGGCCTGATAGCCAAAGTGATAGTTGACCGCGAAAAACAGCAGATAGAGCGCCAGCGTCAAAATCGTGCCCGGTACGATCAGCCCGGTTCCTGCTTCATCCAACTGAACACCCTTGCGCGAAAAAATCATCAGTGCAACGGAACTGCCGGCGATTATGGCCGCCAGCCAGCAACTAATTGATAGGGTTGGATCGAGCGTCAGGTTCAGTGAGGAAAACGACCAACCCAGCAGAATCGGTGGTGTGATCAGCAGCGAGGTTTTGCTTTCACGCGTAGGGGACAGGGCCTTGATGCCGAAGTAGCACAACAGCACAAATATGGCGTAAACCCACAACGGGGTATTTTGCAGGGTGTTGAGCATCGCGCAGCGTCCGTGCCGAAAAGAGTGCGGGGATCATAGCCGTACCGCGTGGAAAGCAGTCGACTATTTCCCCGGAAAATTCACGGATGCAGCAGTTTCTGCGCGCGTTTATCCGCCAGGTGTTGAAGCACCAAGCGGCCAATCAGTACCAGCAACGTCAACGAGATCAGCAGCACCGAAATGGCCGCGACACTCGGGTCGACGTTATCGCGCAAACCACTCCAGATCCGCTTTGGCAAGGTATCGACGTTGACGCTGGTGATGAACAGCGTCACCGCAACTTCTTCCCACGACAGCGCAAAGGCCAGCAGCGCAGTGGAGGCGATACCCAGTTTCAGGTTTGGCAGGATCACCCTGAACGTGGTCTGCATCAGACTTGCGCCGAAGTTACGCGAGGCCAGTTCAATACGCCGATCAATCTGGCTGAGCGCAACCAGCATGGTCACCACGCCATACGGCACCACCCTGATCACATGGGCAATCACCACGCCGGTCAGGGTGTCGTAGCCCATCCCCGGTGCGTAGCGCCCGAGTTTGGTTTCCATGAAGTACAAATCCGGCCGGGGCTTTGGGCTCATTATTGTTAAAAATATCGCTACATCAATGGAATTATTTTTGCAGGTATTGGTTAGTTTTATTACTCAATTCCAGGCGGACCTGTAGGAGCGAGCTTGCTCGCGATAGTCGCTAACGATGCCGCGTGGAACTGAGACCCAACGGCGCGCTTGGGTTTTTCGCGAGCAAGCTCGCTCCTACAGCGTATTTCGGGTCAGCCTTTCAGAGGGTGTCCTGCCAGGTCTGGTGGGATGATTGGAGTTGGGTCTTGACCCAGTTGCTGAAGGCCTGGACCACCGCGCGGTCGGCTTTTTGCGGGTCGGTAGCCAAGTAATAACCGCGATGCAGGTCAATCGTGATGTCGAATGGGCGGACCAACAGGCCCTTGGACAACGCATCGCCGCTGATCAGGTTGTCGCCGATGGCGATGCCCTGGCCGGCAATGCACGCCGACTGTGCGCAGTGCGCATCGGAGAACAGGATCCCGCTGGTCGCATTGACCCCCGAAGCGCCGGCGGCGGTCAGCCAGACGCGCCAGTCCGAATAGTCGGTCATATGCAGCAACGGGTAGCCGCTGAGCTCCTGCGGATTTTTCAGGCCGCCCAGTGCGTTGATCAGGCGCGGGCTGCACACCGGGAAAAAGCGCAATGCAACGATCTCTTCAACGACCATTTCCGGCCAGTCGCCAATCCCGTAGGCAATAAACAAATCGGCGCCGGGGTTGTTGATGTCGTCCGGAGTGCGGGGTGAAATCAGCTGCAGTTGCACTTGCGGGTATTGACGCAAGAACGCGCCGATGTGATGGCACAACCAATACGTGGCAAAGCCCGGCGCGCAACTGACGCACAGTCGCCCGGAGATCTCCTGGTCGTCGACCAACTGACCGGCGTCCAGCAAGTTCAACAGAATCCCGTGCACTTCACGCGCATAGCGTTCGCCTTGATACGTCAAACCGATGCCCCGGCCAATCCGCTCGGTAAGGGCGAAGCCGACGCATTCCTCAAGCTTGCTGATCTGGTGGCTGATCGCGCTGCGGGTCAGGTTCAGTTCACGGGCGGCGACCGACACGCTGCCAAGGCGGGCGACTGCGTCCAGAGCGCGAAGGGCTGTCATCGAAGGAAAACGCATAAGTCATTCCGTTGTCGGTGGATGTCGCACATATGGTGATGGAAATTGAACAGTCAGGCCAAAAAAAATCGATTGTTGTATTGGTTGGTTCAACAATACTGGCTCAACTCGTCATCCATCAAAGAGGTGCTGCATGACCCGTTGTGCCCAGGCGCTCGTTCAATTGCTGGAAGGCTTTGGCGTGGAAACCGTCTTCGGCATTCCCGGCGTGCACACCGTCGAGCTCTATCGCGGCCTGGACGGCAGTCGCCTGAGGCTGGCGCCGGGGTAATCCTGCTGCTCTGGAACAACTCAAGCTACGCCGAAATCCGCGACTACATGAACGCCCGAGCAGTGCCATTACTGGGGGTCGACATCCTTACGCCGGATTTCGCCGCCCTGGCTCAAAGCTGTCATGTGCCCCACCACCGGGTGGGCAATCTGCACAACTTGCGCGAGCTGCTGGGCCGGTTCGCCAGCATTGAAACACCGGTAATGCTCGAACTGGACGCCGCGGCGTTTCTTGCGGAGTAAGCACCCGCGCTGCGTGTGACAACTATAAAAATTTCCAGGTCCCCAAAGCGCCAGGCGCTGGTGGACCTTCCTATCGCACTGAACTCAAAAGGTGGCTTACATGGCTGAGTCCGACAACTTTACCTCGACCCATTCCACGCAAGGGACATACGCCGATCTGATCCTCGGTAACGGCCGCATCTATACCCAGGATCCATCGAACCCGTGGGCCGAGGCCGTGGCGATCCGCGACGGCAAGTTGATAGGTGTCGCCAGCCTTGGCGAGCTTCAGGCGTTCAAGGGTCCGAACACCGTATTGCATGGCCTGCAAGGCGCGTTCTGCATGCCGGGCCTGCACGACATGCACACCCACCCCGACCTGGCGTTGGCGCCACGCTACAGCGATGACCTGGATGTCGGCATCGAAGATCCGACGCCTGAGCAACTGCGCGAAAGTATCCTCGCCTATGCCGATTCCCACCCGGGTGACGGTTGGATTTATGGGCAATATTGGGTGCGTTACACCTTCCGCGAGGCCGGGTTGACGCCGGGTCGCGCCTGGCTCGATAGCGTCATGCCGGACCGCCCGGTGGCACTGCTCGACCGGATGTGGGGCACAATGATGGTCAACTCCAAGGCCTTGGAACTGGCCGGCATCGATCGCCACACCGCCGACCCGCGCAACGGCTACCTGGAGCGCGACGAACTGACCGGCGAACCCACCGGCCTGATGATCGACGGCGCCTACGCGATGATCCACGCCGCCATGCCACCAACGCCCGTCAGCGTGCTGCGTCGTGCCTACCGCGATGGTGTGCATTTCCAGAGCTCTCGTGGCGTGACCGCCAGCAAATACGTACACGTCTGCGAACAACGCTTGCAGGCGCTGAAAGAACTCGACGACAGCGGAAAGCTGACCGTTCGGATCGAGGCCGCCATCAGTTGGCAGGACGATATTTTCCCGGTGCGGCGTCGTTGGGAATTGCTCAGCGGTGAGCGTCACTACTACCGCAGCGCGCGCCTGAGTGCGAACGCAGTGAAGTTCCACTTCGACGGCACGGTCGAACCGAAATCCTCCTACTTGCTGACGCCGTGGCCGCAAGAATCGAGTTGGCGTGGCAAGCTCAACCTGACCCCAGAGCACATCACCGACATGGTGGTGGACATGGACAGCAAGGGCATCCGGGTGATCGCCCACTGCACCGGCGATGGTGCGTCCGACGTGTTCCTCGATGCCGTGGCCGAGGCTCGTCGCCGCAACGGTTTCAGTGGCGTGCGCCACCAGTGCGCCCACAGCACGTTGCTGCACCCGGGCAACCTGCCGCGCTTCAAGGAACTGAACGTCATCGCCGAATTCTCGCCAGCCGCCTGGTACCCGACGCCGTTCGCCAGCGGTGCGCGCTCAGGTTACGGCCAGGAGCGACTCAAACGCATCTATGATTTCAAGGGTGTGCTCGAAGCCGGTGGCACCGCGGTCATGGGCACCGACTGGCCGGTGGCGTCCATCGACCCGTGGCTGGCGCTGGAAACCATGGTCACCCGCCAGAATCCGTGGAACGACGATCCGGCCTGTTTCGGCGACCCGATCAGCCTTGAGCAGGCGCTGAACGTGGTCACCCGCAACGGTTCCGTGGCCATGGGCCTTGAACACAGCACCGGCAGCCTGGAAGTCGGCAAGTCGGCAGACTTGATCGTGATCGACCGCGACCTGTTCGCCGAGCCGGCGCGCAACTACATCCACCGCACCAACGTGCTGCTGACCTTTGTTGAAGGGCAGTTGGTCTACGACCGTCACTCGACACTGGCGTCGGCAGGTTTGAAAGCGGTTTGGCAGGGCGAACCACCGGAGCTGGAGGGCAAGGCGAAATGAACACACCACGGATCGCAGTCACCGTTGTTTCGGGGTTTCTCGGTGCCGGTAAAACCACCTTGCTCAACCGGATGGTGCGCCGTGCGGAAGGCAGTCGGATGGCGGTCATCGTCAACGATTTCGGCGAGCTGAACATCGATGCGGCCATCGTTTCCGAAGTCACGGACGCGGTGGTCAGCCTGCAAAACGGCTGCATTTGCTGCACGGTGCAAGAGGACCTGTTGGCGCAACTGACCGGCATGGCGCAAATGCAGCCAAGGCTTGAACGCATCGTCATTGAATGCAGTGGCGTCTCCGACCCGCAGCGTATCGTGCAAACCCTGGCCTACCCGCAACTGCGCAGCCAGATGCACCTGGACATGGTGATCACCGTGGTCGACGCCACTCGGCATTTGCAACTCGAGGGCGAGTACGCCCGACTGGCCAGGGCGCAGGTGGCCGCGGCCGATTTGCTGTTGTTGAACAAATCCGATCTGGTCGATGACCAACAGATGCAGACGCTGCGCGATGCATTGGGCGCCAGGACCCGGGTGCATGTCAGTGTGCAGTCGGAGCTACCAGATGCCCTTTGGCTGGATTCGGACCTAGACCTTGAACCGCGTGCGCTGAAGCCGCTGACACCGGTGTCGACCGACAATCACAGTGAAATGTTCAGCAGTTGGTTGTGGCAGAGCACGACTGCGCTTAACGTCGAACGTTTGCGTGGCTGGTTGCAGGCGCTACCCGGCGACGTGTTCCGGGTCAAGGGGTTGGTGGTGCTGGCGCAGGGCGGCAAGGCTCACTGGTTGCAACATGTCGGTACCCGCAGCCAGTTTCTGCCCGCCACGGATGAGGCGCTGGCTAACGCTTCACGGTTGGTGTTTATTGCTCGTCGTGGCTTCGACGGCTGGGATGCGTTGGGGCAGGGGTTGGAGGTATGCAAAGTGAAAGAGGACGAGCCTGTATGAATCAGACAGAACAACATTTACGTGAAGAGTTGGCCGCCTGTTACCGATTGATCGCGCACTTTCGCATGAGCGATCTGATCTTCACCCACATCTCGGTGCGGCTGCCGGGGCCGGAGCATCATTTCCTGATCAACCCTTATGGGTTGATGTTCGATGAAATCACCGCGTCCAACCTGGTGAAGATTGGTCTTGATGGCCATGCCGTGGAGCCGTCGGCGTATCCGGTCAACCCGGCGGGTTTTGTGATTCACAGTGCCATTCACGGCGCCCGTGAAGATGCGCAGTGCGTGTTGCACACCCACACCAAATCCGGTTGTGCCGTGGCCGCGTTGAAGTGCGGATTGTTGCCGGTGAACCAGATCTCGATGGAGTTCTATGGCCGGGTGGCTTACCACGACTACGAAGGCGTGGCGCTGGACATGAGCGAGCAACAGCGCCTGGTGCAGGACATTGGCGACAAGCCGGTGTTGATGCTGCGCAACCACGGATTGCTGACCGTTGGTGAGACCGTGAGCCAGGCCTTTTTGCGCATGTATTACCTGGAAAAGGCCTGTGAAATTCAGTTGGCCGCGCAAGCTGCCGGTGAACTGGTTTTACCGCCGGCTGATGTGTGCGAATACACCGAACGTCAGTTCAACGATCCCGGCCGGCCGCTGGATGAAGGCGAGTTGAACGACCCGGATGCGATGCAGCTGGCCTGGGCTGCGTTGTTGCGATTGCTTGATCGGGTTGCTCCGGGTTATCGCGACTGAGCTGTGCTCCTCTATTGAATGTGCTTGCCTCTTCGCGAGCAAGCCCGCTCCTACATTTGATCTGTGTCGTACACAAATAGTGTGTTCGCTGGAGATCTAATGTGGGAGCGGGCTTGCTCGCGAAATAGGCACCACGGTGTGTCAGGCTTGCCCAGCCGGTGAGTTCAGATTCATCGAGCGCTCAGCCAGGGCCGTCGCCGTTTCCTCATCCACGGGCAGCGTAAAGCTGAATGTCGCGCCTTGCCCCGGCATATCCACCAGACGGATCTCGCGGCCATGCAGCTGCAGGATCCGGTGCACGATGCGCAACCCCAAACCGCCGTCACGCCTGGCGCCACCTATATTGAACGGGCGCAAGAACAAGCCTTCCCGAAGTTCGGCAGCAATGCCCGGGCCGCTGTCGCTGACGGTGATCTCGACGAACCTGCCTTGCGGACCGAGGCTGATGTCGATAGCACCGCCCTGCGGTGTGTGCCGCAAGGCGTTGTCGAACAGGTTGGTCAGTACCCTCTCGATCAACCCCAGGTCGGCACAGACGGCGCCAATATTGGGGGCGAAATTGGCCTTCAATTCGACCTGCCGCGCCTCGGCCGTCAGTTCGAATTTCTGGAAAATATCCTGCACCAGATCGGTCAGCGAGAAGCGTTCCAGCACCGGTTGCACAAAGCCGTGCTCCAGCCGTACCAACTCCAGCAGCGATTGTGCCAGCCCTCCGACCTTGCGGCTTTGGTCGAGGGCGATGCCGAGGTAGCGGCGACGGTCGGCAGGGGACAACGTGGCGTCTTTCAGCGACAGGGTTTCCAGGTAACCGTGCAGCGAAGCCAGCGGTGTGCGCAGGTCGTGGGAGATGTTCGCCACCAATTCGCGGCGCTCCTGATCCTGGCGGGTCAATGAGCGCCATTGCTCGCTGAGGCGCGCTTGCATCTGGCGGAAGGTGGCGTCGAGTATGGCAATCTCGTCGTGGCTGGCGGTTTTCTCCAGTGGCGCGGAGGCGGGTGGCGTCGACGGGACACCATCAATGTCGAACCGGCTGACAGTTTCGGTCAGGCGTCGCAACGGCCGGGTGATCAAGGCAAATGCGGTGAGACCGGCAATCAGGCAGAGCAGGGCGACCAGCGCGATGGACAACAGGGCGGTATTGAGGGCCGCGCTGGTGGCGCCGCGTTCGGCCAGGCGATCGTGGTCTTCGCCGAGCAACACCACATAGAGATAACCGGCCGGCTTGCCATCGACCTTCAGCGGCGCGGCGCTGAACACCTTGCGCGCATCGAGGCTGCGCGGGTCGTCGCCGAGAATCGGCAGGGCATCACCCTTGAGCAGGCGCTGGATCGGCGCGAGGTCGACCCGGTCCCGATGAATCCGCCCCTCGGGAGCCGCGTTGCCGACAATCTTGCCCTCGGTGTCGAGCAGGTACACCTCGACACTCGGGTTGACCAGCATCAGCTGGCTGAACAAATTGCGCACGGCATCGGGCATCAGGCCCTTGGTGTCCATCAACACGGTGTCACGGGCAATGTGCTGAGCCAGATCCCGCGACAACCCTTGGACCACTTCCTGTTCATGCATCTGGTTGGAGCGCACCTGCATCCATGCCGAGGTGCCGCAACACACCAGCAGCAACACGGCGAACACCAGAGACAGGCGTTGAGTGAGGGTCAACCTCATGGCTGCTCCTCCTTGGCCGCGAATTTGTAGCCTCGGCCCCACACCGTGAGAATGCGCACCGGTTGTGCCGGGTCGGCCTCGATCTTCGCCCGCAGGCGGTTGATGTGGGTGTTGACCGTGTGTTCGTAGCCTTCATGGCTGTAACCCCACACGGCATTGAGCAGGTCCATGCGCGAGAACACTTTGCCGGGCTGTCGGGCGAAGAAATACAACAGGTCGAACTCCCGTGGCGTGAGGTCGAGGCGACGACCTTCGAGGGAAACGTCGCGGGTGATCGGGTCGATGGAGAGGCCATCGACGTTCAGGCTGCCGGCGTCCATTTTCAGGTTGCGGGCCATGGCGTCGACCCGGCGCAGCAACGCCTTGACCCGGGCCACGAGCTCGAGCATGGAGAAGGGTTTGGCCAGGTAATCGTCGGCACCCAGTTCGAGCCCGACAATCCGGTGCATTTCACTGGAGCGCGCACTGGTGATGATGATCGGTGTGTAGCGTGCCATGGCACGTGCGCGGCGGCAGATTTCCAGGCCGTCGACGCCGGGCAGCATCAGGTCGAGGATCAGCGCGTCCCAGGTACCTTGCTGCAGCAGTCGCATGCCTTCATTGCCATCGGCGCAGTGCACCACCTCGAACTGCTCATCGCGCAGATGCAGGCAGATAAGGTCGGCGATATGCAGGTCGTCCTCGACCACGAGGACGCGTTTGGTCTGTTCCATCAAGCTCAATCCTTTGTAGCGAATGGGCACATTGTGCGGGTTTTCCTCAGGTTGAGTTATCACGAATTGTTTAACTCTCCGTGAGGATTTGGCGATCAACCCAAGCCTAGGCTGTGTTCCATGAAAGGCATCCTGGATTTTTGGAGACGGCCATGTTTTCACGGCGACAATTTCTTTTAGCGAGCGGTGGGCTGGGGACTGCAGCGCTGGTGATCGGTGTATTGCCAAAATTTTCGGTGAGCACTGCGCTAATCAGCGACGCCAACGCGGCGGAGGTGTTCGAGGTGACTCACAGCGACGCCGAATGGCACGCCATGCTCAGCGACGAGCAATACGACATCCTGCGAGAAGAGGGGACGGAACGTGCCTACAGCAGCGCGCTGAACAACGAACACCGTGACGGTACGTTCGCCTGTGCCGGCTGCGCCCTGGCGCTGTTTTCATCCGACACGAAGTTCGACAGCCGTACCGGTTGGCCGAGCTTCTGGGCGCCGCTGGACAAGGCCGTGGCCACTCGCCAGGACCGTTCGTTTGGCGTGGTGCGCGAAGAAGTGCATTGTCGACGGTGTGGCGGTCATCTGGGGCATGTCTTCGACGATGGCCCAAAACCCACCGGTCTACGCTATTGCATGAACGGTCTGGCGATGACGTTCAAACCACTGGCGGCCTGATTCCTTTTACTCACTTTTGCAGGTCGACACTATGTGGCTTCTGGTACTCGCGTATCTCGGTGGAGTGTTGACGATTGTCAGCCCGTGCATCCTGCCGGTATTGCCTTTTGTCTTCGCCCGCACCGGGCAGCCGTTCGTGAAAAGCGGTTTGCCGCTGTTGGCGGGGATGGCGATCACGTTCGCGCTAGTCGCCACGTTGGCAGCGGTGGGCGGCGGTTGGGTGGTGCAACTCAATCAGTACGGTCGCTGGCTCGCTTTGGTGTTTGTCGCTCTGTTCGGGTTGACGCTGTTGCTGCCGCGATTGGCCGATCGATTGACCCGACCGCTGGTGGCGGCGGGCAGTCGACTGTCGGAAGCCGCGGGCGCCGATGCTCGGCCGCGTCCTGGTGCGTCGTTCCTGATCGGCGTCGCCACCGGCCTGCTCTGGGCGCCATGCGCCGGGCCGATTCTGGGCCTGCTACTGACCGGCGCGGCGTTGCAAGGGGCGAGTGTCGCGACCACGTTATTGCTGCTGGCCTACGCGGCGGGCGCCGCCACCTCGCTTGCCGTGGCGCTGCTGTTGGGCGGTAAAGTGTTCGCCGCAATGAAGCGCTCCATCGGCGCTGGCGAATGGGTCCGTCGAGGTCTGGGCGCGGCGATGCTGGCCGGTGTGGCGGCGATTGCGCTGGGGCTGGATACCGGGATTCTGGCGCAGTTTTCGACCGCGTCTACCGGTGGAATCGAGCAGGCGCTAGTGAGCCGATTGGCCGGTAAGTCAGCGAACGGCAACGGGACGATGATGGCGCAGAATCCAGCCTCCGACAGCACACTGAAAGTGGCTGACAAAGCAGCAGGCGCGTTGCCGGTGGAGGGCAACCTTCCGCCGCTGGACGGCGCCGTGCAATGGCTCAACTCGCCACCGCTCGATGCCCAGGCGTTGAAGGGCAAAGTGGTGCTGGTGGATTTTTGGACTTACTCCTGCATCAACTGCCTGCGCACGCTTCCCTATGTCAAAGCCTGGGCCGAAAAGTATCGCGATCAGGGCCTGGTGGTGATCGGCGTGCATGCGCCCGAGTTTGCCTTCGAACGCAACGTCGGCAATGTCACCAAGGCCATGAAAGACCTTGGCATCCACTACCCGGTGGCCATCGATAACGACTTCAAGATCTGGCGTGCCTTCAACAATGAATACTGGCCGGCCCACTATTTTGCCGACGCTCAGGGACGCATTCGTTATCACCACTTCGGTGAAGGCGAGTACGCCGAATCGGAACGGGTGATCCAGCAGCTGCTGCGTGAAGCGGGCGCGGCGAAGGTCGCGGACGGCCTGATCAATGCCAGCGCCGAAGGTGTTCAGCTCGCGCCGGACATGAACGAAGTGCAATCGCCGGAAACGTATGTGGGCTTCCAGCGCGCTGAGCATTTCGTGCCTGAAACCGGCCTGGTGCCGGACAAAGCGTCGACCTACAACCCGCCCTCACGATTGGCACTCAACGACTGGAGCCTGGGCGGACAGTGGAAAGTCGGTTCGGAGCGGGCCACTTCAAGCAGCCCGGGCAGTCGCATCGTTTACCGCTTCCACGCGCGTGATCTGCATCTGGTACTCGGGCATGGCGCGGATGGCAAACCGGTGCGCTTCAAAGTGCTGATTGACGGGAAAGCTCCCGGCGATGCCCACGGTACAGACGTGGCACCCGATGGCAGTGGTAGCGTGACCGAACAGCGGTTGTATCAATTGGTGCGCCAGTCCGGCGGCGTAACGGACCGCACCTTCAGCATCGAGTTTCTCGACCCGGGTGTGTCGGCGTATGCCTTTACGTTTGGTTGATCAGCAATTCTCTACTCAGGAGTCAGCCTCATGAAAACCCCATTCACCTGGCGCCGCACCCTATTGGGTTTGGCCGCTGCCGGTATCATCGGCCAATGCTCTGCGTTCTCGTTCGGCGCCGAAGACGCGGTCGTCATCGCTCCACCGGCCCTCGACGAAACCACCCAGGCCCACAGCGAAACCGCCGTCTTCGCCGGCGGTTGTTTCTGGGGTGTGCAGGGCGTGTTCCAGCATGTCAAAGGCGTGAAGAAAGCTGTTTCCGGTTATGCCGGTGGTGCGGCCAACACCGCTCGATATGAGCGGGTCAGCGATGGCGATACCGGACATGCTGAATCGGTCGAAGTCACGTTCGACCCCGCGCAGGTCAGCTACGGCACCTTGCTGCAAATCTACTTCTCGGTGGCCCACAACCCGACCGAACTTAATCGCCAAGGGCCGGACAGCGGCACTCAGTACCGGTCGGCGATTTTTACGGAAAACAGTGAGCAGCAGCGTGTCGCTCAGGCCTACATTGCCCAACTCGATGCCGCGCATTCGTTCAACAAACCCATTGTCACGAAACTGGAAACCTACATCGGTTTCTACCCGGCGGAGGAGGAACACCAGGACTTTCTGACCGAGCACCCGACCTATCCGTACATCGTGATCAACGATCTACCGAAAGTGGCGCAGTTAAAGCAGCTGTATCCGGATCGGTATCAGGAGAAACCGGTACTGGTGAAGGCGGCGATGTAAGCAGGAGGGAAAGAGGTCAAGCCCTCAACCCGAAATTACATTCTTGCCGGCGATCTTCGACCGGTACAGCGCCTGATCAGCCCGGGCCAGCAGTCCGGTTTGCTGCTCTTCTTCAAAGCGCTGGACCACGCCGAAACTCATGGTGACTTGAAAGTCCCCCACAGGCGCCAGACTGGCGAGGCCGTGACGGATTCTCTCGGCGAGGGCTCTTGCCTCGGCCAACAGAGTATCGGGCAGGATGACGACGAACTCGTCACCGCCCCAACGGGCCAGAAGGTCGCCTTCGCGCACGCACCGCTTCACGCTCTCGACAACTTGTACCAACGCCGCATCTCCCAACGCATGGCCGTAGTGATCGTTGATGTTCTTGAAGTCGTCGATGTCCATGGCGATGACCGATAGCGGCTGTCGGAAGCGCAGGGCACGGTCGCAGGCCTGAGGCAGGGCTTTTTCCAGGCGATAGCGATTGGCGACGGATGTCAGTACGTCGGTTTCCGCCAGTTTGCGGTTTTCTTCGAGTTGAATCTGCAGTTGTTGATTGACCCGAGACAGCTCCCTCGTACGCTCCTCGACGATGGCTTCGAGGGAGTGATTGCGTCGTTCCAGCGCTTGGAGCAGTCGCTTCTTGTCTTCGATGCTGCGGTGCGCCCCGACCATCCGTGCCACCGAACCGTCGACATTGCGCGCCAGCACATAGCCGCGATCTTCGATCCAGGTGTAACTGCCATCCTGCATTCGGCAGCGATACTCAGCCTGGTAGCGTGGGGCTCGTTGATTCAGGTAGTCATCGAACAGTGCCATGACGTGCGGATAATCGTCCGGGTGCATGACGTTTTCCCAGGTGAACACTGAGTTGTCCAGGGAATGAGCTGCGTAGCCGAGCATCTCGTACCACCCCGGGTTGCGGTAGACAAACCCGGTGTTGGCATTCCAGTCCCAGATGCCGTCGCTGACCAGCTCCATAATGGTGTGCAGCATGTCTTCGTTCATATCCGACAGATTGAACTTCAACGGCTCGATACTTGATGTCTCATCCATCACCGCTCTCCTTGCCGCTCTGAAATCAAAGTAATCCGCCCGTCGTGGAGATTAGTGCATGGGGTATTGAGCCGGCTAGTACTTGCCCCACATCTGCAGGGCGAAGTCGACGAAACGGCGTAGTTTCGGCAAACGATAGCGATCCTGTGCATACATCAGGTTCATCGGCCGGCTCGGCGGCAAGTAATCCTGCATCAAGGCCACCAGTTTTCCTCTCTTGAGGTCTGGCTCAACCAAGGCATCGGGCAACAACACGATGCCCATGCCGGTGCGTGCCGCTTGATGCAGTCCCGCCGAACTGTTGATCAACATGGGGCCAGAGACGGCTACAGCGACCTCGCCCTCGGGTCCGGTCAGGCGCCACTCCTTTTCCACCGAATGCCAGTCATCGCCGGCCGGATAGGCAAAAGACAGGCAGTCGTGGTGTCGCAAGTCATCAGGTTTTTTTGGATTGCCTCGACGCCTCAAATACTCCGGTGACGCGCACATGGTCAGGGTGTAATCGATGAGGGGACGGGCAATAAGGTTGGTCTGTTCGATATTGCCCAGACGAAACGCCGCGTCTAAACCGTTTTCGAGCAGGTCCGGGCGCCCGTTGCTGAGGACGACGTCCAGCTTGACTCGAGGACACAGCAAGCTGAATTCACTCAGCGCTGGCGCCAGTTTTTCGGTACCAAACGTCAGCGGCGCGGTGATGCGCAAGGTGCCGCTGGGCTCGTCGAGGGCCTGCTCGGCCAAGCGCTCGGAATCGGCCACCAACCCCAACACTTCGAGGCAGCGCTGATAGTAGGCCGTGCCGAACTCCGTCAGCCGCTGACGCCGCGTCGTACGGTTGAGCAAGCGCACTCCCAGACGTTGCTCCAGCGCTCGCAGATGATTTCCCACCATCGTGGTGGACATTTCACACTGGAAAGCGGCCGCCGTCATGCTGCCGGTTTCCACCACTTTGACGTAAACGGTCATTGCCTGGAACAAATCCATTATCAAGTCCAACTTTAAAATGATTGAAGAAAAGCGGCGTTTATCCAGCTTAGGTGGCTAACCATACTGCAAAAACACCGATAATTGATGGAGCTTGATGTCATGACCGCTGCCTGCCTGATGAGCACTTACCAACCGCTGGCCCTGAGTTTCAGCAAAGGCCTGGGCACGCGCCTGTGGGATCAGAACGGTCGCGAATATCTGGACGCGGTGGCGGGCGTGGCGGTGACCAATGTCGGGCATTCTCACCCCAGGATCGTCGCGGCCATCAGCGAGCAGGCCGGTTTGCTGTTGCATACGTCCAACCTCTACAGCATCGACTGGCAACAGCGGCTGGCGCAGAAGCTGACGCGGCTGGCGGGCATGGAGCGGGCATTTTTCAATAACTCCGGCGCCGAGGCCAATGAGACGGCACTGAAACTCGCGCGGCTTTACGGCTGGCACAAAGGCATCGGGCAACCGCTGGTGGTGGTCATGGAAAACGCCTTCCACGGCCGGACCCTCGGCACGTTGTCCGCCAGCGATGGCCCGGCGGTACGCCTGGGTTTCAATGAACTGCCGGGGGATTTCGTCAAAGTGCCGTTCGGTGACCTCAAGGCATTGGACTACGTGCAGCAGGCGCACGGCCCAAGGATCGTGGCAATCCTGATGGAGCCGATCCAGGGCGAAAGCGGCGTACAACTGGCACCACCCGGTTACCTCAAAGCCGTGCGCGAACTGTGCAACCGTCGCGGATGGCTACTGATGCTCGACGAGATCCAGACCGGCATCGGTCGTACCGGCCAGTGGTTTGCGTTCCAGCACGAAGGCATCGTGCCGGACGTCATGACCCTGGCCAAAGGCCTGGGCAACGGTATTCCCATCGGCGCCTGCCTGGCGCGGGGCAAAGCCGCGGACCTGTTCACACCCGGCAGCCACGGCAGCACGTTCGGTGGCAATCCACTGGCGTGCCGGGTCGGTTGCACTGTGCTGGAGATCATCGAAGAACAAAGCCTGCTGGAAAACGCCAAGCTTCAAGGCGAATGCCTGCTGGCCAGATTGCACATGGAGTTGGCGGACAATTCGAACGTACTGGCCATCCGCGGCCAAGGCCTGATGATCGGCATCGAACTCAAACAACCGATTCGCGACCTGACCCTGATCGCCGCACGGGAACATGGCTTGCTGATCAACGTGACCCGGGGCAAAACCATCCGCCTGCTGCCACCCCTGACCATTGATGAGCGGGAAGTGGAGATGATCGTCAGAGGGATTTGCCGGGCGCTTAACCCCGCCTGACTCCCCAGTAGGAGCTGCCGAAGGCTGCGATCTTTTGATCTTGATTTTTCAGCGTGGCTGATATCGCTGAAGATCAAAAGATCGCAGCCTCCGGCAGCTCCTACACGGGACGATTCAGAATTTGGAGCGGGCTTTGGCTCGCCAATATCGAATCACCGCAATCACCACGGCCAACACCAAAACCCCCAGTGCAATCGGCAGGCGATAGGGTTTGAGGTTGCCCAACATGCTTTCAAGCGCCTCGCCGGCCCAGTACCCGGCGTTGGCAAACAGCGTTGCCCACACCACCGCGCCCAGGGCATTCAGTAACGAAAATCGTATGGGTGACAGGCCACTGGCCCCAATCACCATCGGCCCGACCAAACGCATGCCGTAGAAAAAACGCACCGCAAACACCGAGGTCGACGGGTAGCGTGTGATCAGTCCCGTCACACGAACTATTGCTGCCTGTTTGCGCTGCAGGCGCGGTAATAGTCGTGCGCCGAAATAGCGTCCGCTCCAGAACAGCAGTTGATCGCCAAACATCCCGCCCAGACTGGCCCAGCCAATCACCGGCCATAGCTGCAACAGGTGCTGGTGAGCGGCCATGCCACCCAGGATCAGAATGGTTTCGCCTTCCAGCAAACAACCAAAGAACACCGCCCAATAGCCATAAGTGGCGAGCAGGTAATTGAAATCCATGTGTTCGAACAAGGGCGCTCCTAGAACTTTCCAGCAACGAGGGCGGCGTGAGGCTAATCGGCTTGTAGCGTGGTGGTTGCAAATGCTGTGATTTCGGTTTGATCCAGGAGTTTAATTTTTAAACCGCTGAACCCTTCGAACACTACTTGATGCGCGGAAAACCCACTGCAGTCTTCGCGAATACGGTAGCTGCCAGCCCACTCCAGCAACGCTACCAGTAACGCGTCATCGTCCGGTTTGTGTTCTCGCTGGCGAATATTGGCGACGCAGTTTTCGTCTTCGATACACAGCCAGATCAAAGCCGTTGCGCGGTGGGTCAGTTCGCCGACGATCCAGCCATAAACGCCCTCGATCACCCAACGCTCTTCATCGGCCGCGATCCGCGCCATAGCCAGCGCTTCTGACCGGGGACGGGCGATGCTGTGTTCGTCTGACAGCCAGTGAATCAGGTCAAGGTCTATCCACGCTGTTTGCAAGTGTTCCGCCAGCCGCTTGGCCAACCAACTTTTTCCCGAGCCCGAGTTGCCGATGATCAGGGTTCTGGACCGGTCCATGGTGCGCGGTGTGTTCACTTTCATCTTCATCACTGGAGTGCCGCGGGAAGAGCCTTCGGAATCGCTAACTTACTTAAGGACGCGTCGCCACCATCCGCATCAATGCCAAGGAGCAGGTCTGGGCGCACCGATGGCACGCTGCAATTTCGCCTAGGCAAGCTCACCTTCACGATTCAAGGTGATCGACGCGTGACCGGGGAGGACTACTGGACGGACAGTGATGCCGGGACCAAGGGGCCGATTCAGATTGAGTAACCCCGAAAAGCCAGTCAAAACACGCAACCCCTGTGGGAGCGAGCCTGCTCGCGAAAGCGGAGTGTCAGTCGCTGTCCTTTCGCCTGACACTCCGCCTCGCGAGCAGGCTCGCTCCCACAGGTTTTTCAGCCAATCTTGAGCTCGTGCGAATCTAAGCCTCCCACCCCGCGCCACTGACCGCCGCTTGCGCCAGCGGGTGCAACTCTGCCCCGTGATGTTCCGTCTGCCAGGCCAGCAACTCCTTGCGCATGCCGGGCGTCCAGTACATCTGCAGATGATTACGCACGCCGAGCACGGCCAGTTTCTGGTCCGGTTCGCTGGCGAAATACTGGGCGATCTGGTTGACCATCTTGATCAGGTTGGCCGTGCTCATCGGCGTACCTCCGCTTTCGCCTTACGGCGATCCTTGAGCAGACGGTCCTGCTCGTCGCTGAATTCCTGAAAGCGTTTTTGCCACTCCGAAGGGTGGTAAACGCGGCTGACCTCCACGGCCGTGACCTTGTACTCCGGACAGTTGGTGGCCCAGTCGGAGTTATCGGTGGTGATCACGTTGGCCCCCGATTCAGGGAAGTGGAACGTGGTGTACACCACGCCCGGGGCAACCCGTTCGGTGACCCGCGCACGCAGTACGGTCTGGCCGGCGCGGCTGCCGATGCCGACCCAGTCACCTTCGTTGATGCCACGGCTCTCGGCATCGGTCGGGTGGATTTCCAGACGGTCTTCATCGTGCCAGGCGACGTTTTCAGTACGTCGGGTCTGGGCGCCGACGTTGTACTGGCTGAGGATGCGCCCGGTGGTCAGCAGCAGGGGATAGCGATTGTTGACCTTTTCTTCGGTGGGCACGTAACCGGTGAGCATGAAGCGGCCCTTGCCGCGCACGAATTCGTCGATGTGCATGGTCGGCGTGCCATCCGGTGCCGCGGCGTTGCACGGCCATTGCAGGCTGCCGTGGCGATCCAGTTCGGCATAGCTGACGTTGGTGAAGGTCGGCGTCAGGCTGGCGATTTCATCCATGATGTCCGACGGGTGCTGGTAGTTCATCGGGTAACCCAGCGCGTTGGCCAGCGCCACTGTGCCTTCCCAGTCAGCCTTGCCACCCAGCGGCTCCATGACTTTTCGCACGCGAGAGATGCGCCGCTCGGCGTTGGTAAAGGTGCCGTCCTTTTCCAGGAACGAACTGCCCGGCAGGAACACATGGGCGAACTTGGCGGTTTCGTTGAGGAAAATATCCTGCACCACGATGCATTCCATGGCCGACAGGGCTGCTGTGACGTGCTGGGTATTGGGGTCGCTCTGGGCAATGTCTTCGCCTTGGCAATACAAACCTTTAAAGCTGCCGCCCAGAGCGGCTTCGAACATGTTGGGAATGCGCAGGCCCGGATCAGGTTGCAGCGTGACGTTCCACGCCTGCTCGAATTGCGCCCGCACCACCTCGTTGGAGATGTGTCGGTAACCGGGCAACTCGTGGGGAAAGGAGCCCATGTCGCAGGAGCCCTGAACGTTGTTCTGCCCACGCAGCGGGTTCACGCCCACGCCTTCGCGGCCGATGTTGCCGGTGGCCATGGCCAGGTTGGCGATGCCCATGACCGCCGTGCTGCCCTGGCTGTGCTCGGTGACGCCAAGCCCATAGTAAATCGCCGCGTTGCCGGCGCTGGCATACAGCCGGGCGGCGGCACGGATCTCGGCCGGGGCGACGCCGCAAATCTCGCCAATCACTTCCGGCGAATTTTCCGCGCGGCTGACCAGCTCGCTCCAGCGGGCGAAATCGCTGCCCTCGCAACGGGCGTCGATGAAGGCCTGGTCGAGCAAGCCTTCGGTGACGATGACGTGCGCCAGGGCATTGAGCATGGCGACGTTGGTGCCCGGGCGCAGGGCCAGGTGCACGTCGGCGCGGGCATGCACCGAGTCCACCAGATCAATGCGTCGTGGGTCGATGACGATCAGCCGTGCGCCTTCACGCAAACGGCGTTTGAGCTGGGAAGCGAACACCGGGTGGGCGTCGCTGGGGTTGGCGCCCATCACCAGAATCACGTCGGCCTGCATCACCGAGTCGAAACTCTGGGTCCCGGCGGACTCGCCAAGGGTTTGTTTCAAGCCATAGCCGGTCGGCGAGTGGCAGACCCGCGCACAGGTGTCGACGTTGTTGTTGCCGAAGGCAGCGCGCACCAGTTTTTGCACCAGGTAGGTTTCTTCGTTGGTGCAGCGGCTGGAGGTGATGCCACCGATGGAATCGCGGCCGTATTTTTGCTGCAAACGGCGGAATTCGCTGGCGGCGTAGGTCACCGCTTCATCCCAGCTGACTTCCTGCCAAGGGTCGTTGATGTGCTTGCGGATCATCGGCTTGGTGATGCGATCCGGGTGCGTCGCGTAGCCCCAGGCAAAGCGCCCTTTGACGCAAGAATGCCCGTGGTTGGCCTGGCCGTTCTTGTCCGGAACCATGCGCACCAGCTTGTCGCCTTTCATCTCGGCGCGGAACGAGCAGCCCACGCCGCAATAGGCGCAAGTGGTGATCACGCTGCGTTCAGGTTGGCCCAGTTCGACCACGCTTTTTTCCATCAGGGTCGCGGTCGGGCAAGCCTGCACACAGGCGCCGCAGGACACGCATTCCGAATCAAGGAAGTTCTCGCCACCGGCGGCCGCGACCCGGGATTCGAAGCCGCGTCCGGTGATGGTCAGGGCAAAGGTGCCCTGGGTTTCTTCGCAGGCGCGCACGCAGCGGTTGCAGACGATGCACTTGCTCGGGTCGTAGTCGAAATACGGGTTGGATGTGTCCTTCGCGTCGGCCAGATGGTTCTCACCTTCATAGCCGTAACGCACCTCGCGCAGGCCAACCTGGCCGGCGACGGTTTGCAGTTCGCAATTGCCGTTGGCCGAGCAGGTCAGGCAGTCCAGCGGGTGATCGGAGATGTACAGCTCCATGACGTTGCGCCGCAGCGTGGCGAGCTTCGGCGTCTGGGTGTGCACGCTCATGCCTTCAGTAACCGGCGTGGTGCAGGACGCCGGATAACCGCGCATGCCGTCGATTTCTACCAGACACATGCGGCAGGAGCCGAAGGCTTCCAGGCTGTCGGTGGCACACAGTTTCGGAATGGTGGTGCCCAGCAGTGCGGCGGCGCGCATCACCGAGGTGCCTTCGGGCACGCTGATGCTGCGGCCGTCGATGTTCAGGGTGATTTGCACCTGGCTTTCGCGGGCCGGAGTGCCCAGGTCGATATCGGTGTTCGGGTCGAAGAGGGTGATCATTGGTCGGCCTCCGAGGCTTGCAGACCGAAGTCGGCGGGGAAGTACTTGAGGGCGCTGACGACCGGAAAGGGGGCCATGCCGCCCAAGGCGCACAGCGAACCGTATTGCATCGTGTCGCACAGGTCCTTGAGGATGATCGCCTGCTCATCACGACCGCTTTGATCAGGTGCGGCCAGCAAGCGGTCGATCACCTCCACGCCGCGGGTCGAGCCGATGCGGCACGGCGTGCATTTGCCGCAGGATTCCTCGGCGCAGAACTGCAACGCGAAGCGCGCCATGTGGGCCATGTCCAGGCTGTCGTCCGCCACCACCACACCACCGTGACCGAGCATCGCACCGATGCCGGCGAAGGCTTCGTAATCCAGCGGCGTGTCGAATTGACTTGGTGGT
Source organism: Pseudomonas sp. LBUM1644 (assembly GCF_059716195.1). Lineage (NCBI taxonomy): Bacteria > Pseudomonadati > Pseudomonadota > Gammaproteobacteria > Pseudomonadales > Pseudomonadaceae > Pseudomonas > Pseudomonas sp. LBUM1644. The sequence goes on from NZ_CP166812.1 coordinate 1,081,589, forward strand.
ACCCACGCTCCGAGTGGGCCGCCAACCTGAGCTGCCTTCAGCGGCCGGCCACTGGCAGTACCGCCGCCGTAGTCTTCTACCAGTTCGCGCAGGGTCAGGCCGAAGGCTCGTTCCACCAGGCCGCCGTGACGAATATTGCCCGCCAGTTGGAAAGGCATAGTGCCGAGGGAACGGCCCATGCCGTAATCACGATAGAACTGCGCACCCTTGGCCAGAATCAGCGCCACCGAGGCCAGGGTCAGCACGTTGTGCACCAGGGTCGGTTGGCCGAAGAGGCCCTTCAAGGCAGGGATCGGTGGCTTGGCGCGGACGATTCCGCGTTTGCCTTCCAGAGAGTCCAGCAGCGCGGTTTCTTCCCCGCAGATATAAGCGCCGGCACCGACACGTACTTCCATGTCGAAGGCCTGACCGCTGCCGCCGACATTGGCGCCGAGGTAGCCGTTGGTCCGGGCAATCTCCAGCGCCTCGTTTAACGTGGCGACGGCCTGTGGATATTCCGAGCGCACATAGATGTAACCGTAGCTGGCGCCGACAGTGATGCCGGCAATGGCCATGCCTTCGATCAGCAGGAAGGGATCACCTTCCATCAACATGCGATCGGCGAAGGTGCCGGAGTCGCCTTCGTCGGCGTTGCACACAATGTATTTCTGCGCAGCCTCAGTGGCGCGCACCGTGCGCCATTTGATCCCCGCCGGGAATGCCGCGCCGCCTCGGCCACGCAGGCCTGAATCGAATACCGCGGTCGCGGTTTCATCACCGCCAATAGTGACGGCCCTGTTTAAACCCTCGAAACCGCCGTGGGCCCGGTAATCGTCCAGCGACAGCGGCTGGGTGATGCCGGCGCGGGCGAACAGCAAGCGTTGTTGAGACTTGAGATAAGGCAACTCTTCCACCAGGCCCAAGGCCAGCGGATGAGCGGACGGCTCGCCTTGCAGCGCTTCGAGCACGGACGGCACGTCGGCAGCGGTCAGCGGGCCGAAACCGATCCGGCCTTGCGGGCTGTCCACTTCCAGCAGCGGTTCCAGCCAATACAAGCCGCGCGAACTGGTGCGCTGCAATACCAGCGGCAGATTACGTTCCCGGGCCTGGGTGATAAAAGCCACGGCCACCTCATCGGCACCCACGGCACGGGCCAGCGAATCGGCGGGCAGATAAAGAGCCGGCATCATGCGTCCTCCCGGCAAGCGTCAAGCAAGGCATCGAGACGCTCAGCGCTGAGCCGCGCATGCACCCGGCCATCCAACTCCAGCGCGGGCGAACAGGCGCAGGCACCGAGGCAATACACCGGGCGCAAACTGATGCTGCCGTCGGCGCTGCTGCCGTGGTCGTCCAGTTGCAGGCGTTCGCGCAACTGCGCGGCCAGCTGCTCGGCGCCGCGACTCTTGCACGACTCCGCCCGGCACAGACGCAGGATATGCCGGGCCGGCGGCGCGGTACGGAAGTCATGGTAAAAGCTGATCACCCCGCGAATCTCGGCCTGACTCTGATTGAGGGCGTGGGCAATCTCGGGGATGGCGGCGTCGGGGATATAACCGATGCCCGCCTGAATCTCATGAAGAATCGGCAACAGTGCACCAGCAGAGCCCTTGTGGCGCTCCAGCACGCTATTGACCATAGGCAATTGCAACATCTCATCAGGCATACAGCATTCCTCACGGTCACGGACAAACCAGGCGGTTGTCGGTCGTCCGAAAGTGTCGGCTGCGGCACTCACACCACGTCACGGAATCGTGGCAATTTCAGGCCGTTGGCCAGGGCACCCTTGGCGGGCATCTTGTTGTGCCCAGCGCGGTCTTCGCCGCACCTCTTTCTGGGCATGAAAAGCAGATTGCCACGCTGCCTTTGATTAAACTGCACCAAAGCGACGTGTTCGGTTCTGTCTACGACTATCCATTGAGTCTAGATGAGTGCGGCGTAGGGCGTTCACTCACCGACCTAATGCCCTGCGGGCTTGTCGATGAGTGATGTATATCAAGCATTGCAGGTCAGAAGAAGCATCAGATCGGTGAGTAATTCTAGGGAGCAGATGAGCTGAAATTCCTCCGGTGGTGTAGGGCTGGCTCTGCAACCTCGATCGAGATACGGTATGAAGTCGTGCTCAAGCTGTTCATTTGAAAAACAGGGAAAGACAGATGATTGATTTCAACAACAAAGGATTCTTCAAACTCAAGCAAAACGACGAATACGCCGAACGCGTTTCCGCCCTTTTGATCGATGGCGAGCACGTCATCGACGCCTACAAATCGATGCGCGACGGCGTGGTGTTTACCAACAAACGCATCATCTCGGTCAACGTCCAAGGCCTCACCGGCAGCAAAAAAGACTTCACCTCGCTGCCCTACAAAAACATCGTGGCGTACTCGGTAGAAACCTCGGGCACGTTCGACCTGGACTCCGAACTGGAGATTTATTTCTCGTCGTTGGGAAAGGTGAAATTCGAATTCACCGGCAGGACCTCGATGGTGGAAATCTCAAAGCTGATTTCTCAGCATCTGCTTTGACCTAAGTACTGAAAGCCCCGCCCCCCCCGGGGCAACACGCAACTCACGTAGGAGCGAGCTTGCTCGCGAAAAGCTCAAGAGCACCGTGGACACCAGGTTTAACCCGTTATCGTTCGCGACCATCGCGACCATCGCGACCATCGCGACCATCGCGACCATCGCGAGCAAGCTCGCTCCTACAATTTTTCAGCCATTACCCGCCAGACGTCGCCGCCGCCCGCTCCCGCTCCAACACCTTCATCACATCGTCCACCACAGCCTTACTCATAAGAAAAGGGGACAGGTTTATTATCCGCGCATTGGGACCAAGCGATGCCTGTCAGCTCAACGCAATCCCTTTCGCATCGAGCCTGCTCGCCAAAGCCCTCAAGCCGGTTCCCCAATGCACCACCACTGCACTGCAATCTCATCGTCATCTTGAGTTACGTCATGCCCGTGCTCGATGAAATTCGCTGGTGTGTGCAACGCAAGTGCACAACTGATCCGCTCTGGCATGAGCGCATTAGTTTTACCAAGAAAACCCAAATAATAATCCCGGTCATAGAAGACGGTGACCTCGCTCTGATGAACCCATGGCCACGTCAATAGGCAAGCGACCCGGTAGTAGCCCTGTGATTGGTCAGCGGCGTTGGACAGGTGGTTAGCGGCTTCGAGCAGCTGCTGAATGCAGTAGGCTTGAACTTCGATCCTGGCTTGAGGGCCTTGAACTAATGCCTCGTGTGCCGGGATTTTCCAATGTGTGTAGCGCTCCATCTGTTCGGATCGCGGGTAAAACTCGTCGCGAAAACTGGAGGCCCAGCGTTCCAGAGCGCGAAGCCGGCGGGGAATGCCTCTGAGTTGTTTGTTGCTGAGGGCGATTTGCCGCATTGGTACGTCCTTGTAATGCCGAAAAAGTCCTTCGTTGCTGTCTGCTGACGCAATTGAAAAGTGGACAGATATATTTCCATATCAGCCAAGACCCCAGCCACTACTAGTCGGTGTAAAGGGTTACCAAATTTGCCCTGACCTGGTCGTTCATAGAATGTCTTTCAGGTAATCCTTGAGCGCAATGAGTGGCGCATCAAGCTGCTCCATTGTCCGCGCATTGCTGAAATCATCTGATAGCCGTTGCAGCTCACGCCCTAGCGGCGTGTCAGCCCCGCCTATGGCGTCCAGCGCCAGACCTACACAGTGCGCCACTCTAAACTGAATACCCTCGACATCATCCCGGCGCACCAGCAAGCCAAATACCTCCCGCTCGTAATCGCTCATGATCGGATCGTCCCGCAGAATCGGACTTGAATCTTCTGTTTCATAAGCCAGCTTAAGGGCGAAAAGGGCAACGGTTTCCAGTGGCAATTCCATTGAGTGAATCCTTGATTCGTTAGCTAAGCGGTTTCGGGGTGTGGTGTGGGAAAGCAAGATCAAAAGATCGCAGCCTTCGGCAGCTCCTACAGGATCGCCGGGATCGCCAGGATCGCTGTGGGCGGGGTGGCTTTTCTATAGGCGAAAAAAAAGGCCTTGCTAAGCAAGACCTTTCTTAATTTTGGTGCCCCGAGGGAGACTCGAACTCCCACTCCTTTCGAAAACGGATTTTGAATCCGCCGCGTCTACCAATTCCGCCATCAGGGCTCAATGGCGGCGAAGTATAGAGATGAGATAACCGTCGGTCAATCAGGTACATGGAGAATTTTTGATATTTCCGCTAGACTTCCCGGCCCTGCTAGACGAACCCCATCATGCGCGTTGCTGACTTTACCTTCGAGCTCCCTGATTCGCTGATCGCCCGCCATCCTTTGGCCGAGCGTCGCAATAGTCGCCTGTTGACCCTTGATGGGGTCAGCGGCGCCCTGGCACACCGTCAATTCACTGATTTGCTGGAGCATTTGCGTCCCGGCGATTTGATGGTGTTCAACAATACCCGGGTGATTCCGGCGCGACTGTTTGGCCAGAAGGCTTCCGGCGGCAAGCTGGAAATCCTGGTGGAGCGGGTGCTCGACAGTCATCGCGTGCTGGCGCATGTGCGTTCCAGCAAGTCGCCCAAGCCGGGATCGAAGATCCTGATCGACGGCGGTGGCGAAGCCGAGATGCTCGCGCGGCACGATGCGTTGTTCGAACTGGGGTTTGCCGAAGAAGTGCTGCCGCTGCTCGACCGCGTCGGGCACATGCCGTTGCCTCCTTATATAGATCGCCCGGATGAAGGCTCGGACCGCGAGCGTTATCAGACGGTGTACGCCGAGCGCTTGGGCGCGGTGGCGGCGCCGACGGCGGGGCTGCATTTCGATCAGCCGCTGATGGAGGCGATTGCCGCCAAGGGCGTCGAGACGGCGTTCGTGACCTTGCACGTCGGTGCGGGCACGTTCCAGCCAGTGCGGGTCGAGAAGATTGAAGACCACCACATGCACAGCGAATGGCTGGAAGTCGGCCAGGACGTGGTGGATGCCGTTGCCGCTTGCCGCGCTCGCGGTGGTCGTGTGGTGGCGGTGGGGACCACCAGCGTGCGTTCCCTGGAAAGTGCCGCGCGCGATGGCGTGCTCAAGCCGTTCAGTGGTGACACCGATATCTTTATCTACCCGGGGCGGCCGTTTCATGTGGTCGATGCCTTGGTCACCAACTTCCATTTGCCCGAATCCACGCTGTTGATGCTGGTTTCGGCGTTCGCCGGTTATCCCGAAGCCATGGCTGCCTATAAAGCAGCGGTGGAGCATGGTTACCGCTTTTTCAGCTACGGTGATGCGATGTTTATCACCCGTAATCCGGCGCCACGCGGCCCTGAGGAAACAGTATGAGTCGTATGTCGTTTGAACTGCTGGCCACTGACGGCAAGGCTCGTCGCGGTCGTTTGACCTTCCCGCGCGGTACCGTCGAGACCCCGGCCTTCATGCCGGTGGGCACGTACGGCACGGTCAAGGGCATGTTGCCGCGGGATATCACCGCCACGGGCGCGGAAATCATTCTGGGTAACACTTTCCACCTGTGGCTGCGTCCTGGCACCGAAGTGATCAAGAAGCACGGCGACCTGCACGATTTCATGCAGTGGAAAGGCCCGATTCTTACAGACTCCGGCGGTTTTCAGGTGTTCAGCCTGGGGGCGATGCGTAAGATCAAGGAGGAGGGCGTGACCTTCGCCTCTCCGGTTGATGGCGCCAAAGTGTTCATGGGGCCGGAAGAGTCGATGCAGGTCCAGCGTGACCTGGGCTCGGACATCGTGATGATTTTCGACGAATGCACGCCGTACCCGGCTGACGAAGACGTCGCGCGTATTTCCATGGAGTTGTCGTTGCGTTGGGCCAAGCGTTCGAAAGAAGCGCATGGCGAAAACACGGCGGCGCTGTTCGGCATCGTTCAGGGCGGCATGCACCAGGATTTGCGCATGCGCTCCCTGGAAGGCCTCGACAAGATCGGCTTTGATGGCCTGGCCATCGGCGGTCTGTCGGTGGGCGAGCCCAAGCACGAGATGATTAAGGTGCTGGATTACCTGCCGGGCCAGATGCCGGCTGACAAACCTCGTTACCTTATGGGCGTTGGCAAACCGGAAGATCTGGTTGAGGGTGTGCGCCGCGGTGTGGACATGTTCGATTGCGTGATGCCAACCCGTAATGCCCGCAATGGGCATCTGTTCATTGATACAGGCGTGCTGAAGATCCGTAACGCGTTCCATCGCCATGATGATTCGCCGCTCGATCCGACCTGCGATTGCTATACCTGCCAGAACTTCTCCCGTGCTTATCTGCACCACCTGGACAAGTGCGGCGAAATGCTGGGAAGCATGCTCAATACCATCCATAACTTGCGTCATTATCAAGTGCTTATGGCTGGTTTGCGCGAGGCTATTCAACAGGGTACATTGGCCGCCTTTGTCGATGCCTTCTACGCCAAACGCGGGTTACCTGTTCCGCCTTTGGACTGAGTTTTCTGACCCCAAGATTCAACATTTGCAACTGGAGTGCTAAATGAGCTTTTTTATCTCTAATGCCATGGCCGATGGTGCTGCACCCGCAGCTGCAGGCCCTATGGGCGGCGGCTTTGAGTGGATTTTCCTGGTCGGCTTCCTGGTCATCTTCTACCTGATGATCTGGCGTCCACAGGCCAAGCGCGCCAAAGAACAGAAGAACCTGTTGGGCAGCCTGCAGAAAGGCGATGAAGTTGTGACCACCGGTGGTATCGCCGGCAAGATCACTAAAGTGGCAGACGATTTCGTTGTTCTGGAAGTTTCCGACACCGTCGAAATGAAATTCCAGAAGGGCGCCATTGCCGCCACGCTGCCAAAAGGCACGCTAAAAGCGATCTAAGTTTCAACTTCTACTCAATCGACGGGGCGCGCAAGGCGCCCCGCGTCATAAGCGGGCGGCGTGATGCTGAACAAATACCCTCTGTGGAAATACATTCTGATCCTGGCGGTGCTGGCGGTCGGTCTGATTTATTCCGCTCCCAATTTATATCCTGATGACCCGGCCATTCAGGTCAGTGGTGCCAGTACTGCGCTGTTGGTCAATCAGGCTGATCTGGATCGTGTGAGCACGGCGCTCAGGGAATCCGGGATCAACGTCAAGGCGGCTACTTTGGCTGCCAACGGCAAGGGCGGTTTGATTCGCCTGACCAAGGCCGAAGACCAGCTGCCGGCCAAGGACGTCGTGCGCAAGGCATTGGGTGACGACTATGTCGTTGCACTGAACCTGGCACAAACCACGCCGCAATGGCTGCGCAGCCTTGGCGCGCACCCGATGAAGCTGGGTCTGGACTTATCCGGTGGTGTGCACTTCCTGCTGGAAGTGGACATGGACAAAGCCCTCGACGCACGCTTGAAAGTGTATGAAGGCGATGTGAAGAGCCTGTTGCGTAAAGAGAAACTGCGCTATCGCAGCCTGCCGCAACTCAACGGTGCCATTCAGCTGGGTTTCAGTGATGAAGCTTCCCGCGAACAGGCCCGCGCACTGATCCGCAAGAGCTTCAACGATTTCGACATTGTTCCGGCCGACCTCAATGGTCAGGCGGTGCTGCGTCTGGCGATGACCCCGGCCAAGCTGGCGGAAATCCGTGAATACTCCATCAAGCAGAACTTGACCACGGTACGTAACCGCGTCAACGAGCTGGGTGTTGCCGAACCGATCGTTCAGCGTCAGGGCGCCAACCGCATTGTGGTTGAGCTGCCGGGCGTACAGGACACCGCAGAAGCCAAGCGTATCCTCGGCAAGACGGCCAACCTTGAGTTCCGTCTGGCTGCTGAGCCGGGTGCTTCGAAAGCCACTTCCGAAACCTTCGAGTTCCGTGAAGGCAAGCGTCCGCCGGCACAGATTGAGCGTGGCCTGATCATCACCGGTGACCAGGTAACTGACGCCAAGGCTGGCTTCGGCGAACACGGCACGCCAGAAGTGAACATTCGTCTGGATGGTCATGGTGGCGAGCTGATGAGTCGTGCGACTCGCAGCAACGTCGGTCGCAGCATGGCCGTGATCTTTATCGAGCAGCGTCCGGTTACCACTTACGTCAAGCAAGTGGTTAACGGCGTCGAGAAAGACGTGCCGGTCCAGACGTTTAAAGAAGAGAAGAAGATCATCAGCCTGGCGACCATTCAGTCGCCGCTGGGTGCCCAGTTCCGCATCACTGGCCTGAACGGTCAGGGCGAGTCGTCCGAACTGGCGCTGCTGTTGCGTGCCGGTGGTCTGGCTGCGCCAATGTATTTCGCTGAAGAGCGCACCATTGGCCCGAGCCTGGGTGCCGACAACATCACCAAGGGTATCGATGCATCGCTGTGGGGCATGCTGTTTGTCTCGCTGTTCATCATCGCCATCTACCGCTTCTTCGGCATCATTGCCACCGTCGCGCTGGCGGTGAACATGGTGTTGTTGCTGGCCTTGATGTCGCTGCTGGGTGCAACACTGACCCTGCCGGGTATCGCCGGTATCGTATTGACCATGGGCATGGCGGTCGACGCCAACGTTCTGATCTTCTCGCGGATTCGTGAAGAGATCGCGGCGGGCATGACCGTACAACGGGCAATCAACGAAGGCTTCGGCCGGGCATTCACCGCGATTCTCGACGCCAACCTGACAACGTTGTTGGTCGGCGGGATTCTCTTTGCGATGGGCACCGGACCGGTCAAAGGTTTCGCAGTGACCATGTCCCTCGGGATCTTTACCTCGATGTTCACGGCCATCATGGTGACCCGCGCGATGGTCAACCTGATCTTCGGCGGTCGTGACTTCAAGAAGTTGTGGATTTAAGGGGCTGCCATGTTACGTACAATCAACTTCATGGGCGTTCGCAACTTTGCGTTCGGCGTCACATTGTTCCTTACGGCGCTGGCCATTTTCAGCGTCTTCCACAAGGGCATGAACTGGGGCCTGGACTTCACCGGCGGTACGCTCATCGAGCTGACCTACGAGCGTCCGGCCGATGTGTCCAAGGTGCGTACCCAGCTTACTGAGTCGGGTTACCACGAAGCCATCGTGCAGAGCTTTGGTGCGACCACCGATTTGCTGGTGCGCATGCCGGGCGAAGACCCGCAACTGGGTCACCAGGTAGCTGAAGCGCTGCTGAAGGTCGGCGGCGATAACCCGGCGACGGTCAAGCGCGTCGAGTTCGTCGGCCCGCAGGTCGGTGAAGAGCTGCGCGACCAGGGCGGCCTCGGCATGCTGATGGCGCTGGGCGGCATCCTGATCTACCTGGCTTTCCGCTTTCAGTGGAAGTTTGCGGTCGGCGCCATTGTCTCGTTGATCCACGACGTGATCGTGACCATCGGCATCCTGTCGTTCTTCCAGATCACCTTCGACCTGACGGTGCTGGCGGCGGTGCTGGCGATCATTGGTTACTCGCTCAACGACACTATCGTGGTATTCGACCGGGTTCGTGAGAACTTCCGTGTGCTGCGCAAGGCCAACCTGATCGAGAACATCAACATCTCGACCACGCAGACCTTGCTACGGACCATGGCGACGTCGATCTCCACGTTGCTGGCGATCTCGGCACTGCTGTTCTTCGGTGGCGACAACCTGTTCGGCTTCTCGATCGCCTTGTTCATCGGTGTTCTGGCGGGTACCTACTCGTCGATCTACATCGCGAACGTGGTGCTGATCTGGCTGAACCTGAACAGTGAGGATTTGATTCCTCCTGCGGCGACCGAGAAGGAAGTCGACGACCGTCCATAACGGCCATCGCTTCCCGGTTGTCTGCCCAAAAAGGCGCGAGTTGAACTCGCGCCTTTTTTTATGCTCCAAGGCTGGGAGAAGCGCGGGCATGTCCCGCATGTGATGGTCAGGAGGTTCATGTGAACAAGTCGTTGCTGGTTGGTGCGGTATTGGGTGCTGTCGCTGTAACCGCCGGGGGTGCTGTTGCCACCTACAAGCTGGTTAAAAGCGGCCCTGAGTATGCGCAAGTACTTGCCGTTGACCCGGTTAAGACACAGATCAAGACACCACGTGAAGTATGCAAGGACGTTGCAGTGACCCGGCAGGCGCCGGTCAAAGATCAACACCAGATCCTCGGTACCGTCCTGGGTGCGGTGGGCGGTGGTTTGCTCGGTAACCAGATCGGCGGCGGCAATGGCAAGAAGCTCGCCACTGTCGCGGGCGCGGTGGGTGGCGGTTACGCCGGCAACAAGGTCCAGGAAGGCATGCAGGAACGTGATACTTCCACCACGATGCAAAGACGTTGCAACACCGTCAATGACATCAGCGACAAGGTTGTAGGTTACGACGTTCGTTATTCGCTGGATGGCAAGGAAGGCAAAGTGCGGATGGATCGCGATCCGGGCAACCAGATTCCGGTCGACAAGGAAGGTAAGCTGATCCTGTCGCAGAATGAGCCGGGTCAATAAATAGCTGATACTCAGATTCAAAAAAAGCACCCCGCAGGGTGCTTTTTTTTTGGCTGGTCGCTTAGCGTTTCAGCGAGGCCGGCAGGTGCGGCTGGATCGCCGTCAGAACTGCCTTGAAGCACTTGGTGTTGCCGGCAACGATGTGGCCTTTCTCAAGGAAATCGTGACCGCCAGTGAAGTCGCTCACCAAGCCGCCAGCTTCCTGGATCAGCAGGGCGCCTGCAGCCATGTCCCACTCGGACAGGCCCGACTCCCAGAACGCGTCGAACCGGCCGGCAGCCACGTAGGCCAGGTCCAGGCTCGCCGAGCCAGCGCGGCGGATGCCGGCGGTCTGGCCAACCAGGGCGCGGAACATGCCCAGGTAGTTGTCGAGGTTGTCCATCTGGTCGTCACGGAACGGGAAGCCGGTACCCAGCAGGGCGCCGTCCAGGCTGGTGCGGCCGCTAACGCGCAGGCGACGACCGTTCAGTTGGGCGCCGCGACCACGGCTGGCAGTGAATTCTTCCTGGCGAACCGGGTCCAGAACGACAGCGTGCTCCAGGCGACCGCGGTATTTGCAGGCGATGCTGACAGCGAAGTGTGGAATGCCGCGCAGGAAGTTGGTGGTGCCGTCCAGCGGATCGATGATCCACAGGTATTCTTCGCCTTCGATCCCGGTGCCGGCGTGCATGCCGGTTTCTTCACCCATGATCGAGTGATTCGGGTAGGCCTTGCGCAGCGCGTCGATGATTTTCTGCTCGGCGGCGCGATCGACCTCGGATACGTAATCCTTGGCGTCTTTTTCGTCGACCTTGATGGTATCCAGGCGCTCGATGGAGCGGAAGATCAATTCACTGGCGCTGCGGGCGGCGCGCAGCGCGATATTCAGCATGGGCTGCATGGATGTGTCACCTAAGGTTGTTAAAGAAAGCCGGGCATTCTATCAGAAAGTTTCTACAGGTGAAGGTCGGTGTTCGCTTTCATAGCTTAACGGTAGGATGAACTGTAAGATTCCGCTCCCTAATTCTGTGTTCGAGAACGCCTCCCGTGCTGCAAAACATTCGTGTCGTCCTGGTCAATACCAGCCACCCCGGCAATATCGGCGGGGCTGCGCGTGCCATGAAGAACATGGGCCTGTCGCGGCTGGTGCTGGTCGAACCGCGGTTGTTCCCGCACCACGAGGCCGATGCTCGCGCTTCTGGTGCCGGGGACATCCTTGAAAATGCGCAAGTCGTCGCCACTTTGGAAGATGCCTTGATCGGCTGCAATCTGGTGCTGGGCACCAGCGCCCGCGATCGCCGGATTCCCTGGCCGTTGCTCGATCCTCGCGAATGCGGTTCGAAAGTGGTCGAGGAAGCAGGGCAGGGTGCAGAGATTGCCCTGGTGTTCGGTCGTGAAGATTCCGGCCTGACCAATGAAGAGCTGCAGCGATGTCATTATCACGTGCACATTCCATCAGACCCTGAGTTCAGTTCGCTGAACCTTGGGGCGGCGGTGCAGGTGTTGAGCTATGAAGTGCGGATGTCCTGGCTTGCAGCCCAAGGTCAGCCGAGCAAGGTAGAGAAGGAAGAAGTGGCCTCCGTCAAAAGCGCTGAGCTGGCGACCATGGATGAGCTGGAGCGATTCTATGAGCATCTGGAGCAAACCCTGGTGGCCATCGAATTTCTCGATCCGGAAAAACCACGGCACTTGATGGCGCGCCTGCGTCGGTTGTACGGACGAAGCTCGGTCAGCCGGGCGGAAATGAATATATTGCGTGGCATCCTCACGGAAACCCAAAAAGCGGCCCGTGGCGAGCTTCTGAAGCGGAAGGATTAATGATGTTTGAGCGTTTGCGTGAAGATATCCAAAGCGTATTCCATCGAGACCCGGCGGCGCGTAACGCTTTTGAAGTCCTGACTTGCTACCCGGGCATGCACGCCATCTGGATCCATCGCCTGTCGTCGGCCTTGTGGCGCGCGGAGCTGAAATGGGTGGCGCGGCTGGTGTCGAACTTCGGTCGCTGGTTGACCGGGATCGAGATTCATCCGGGTGCCAAGGTTGGTCGTCGATTCTTTATTGACCATGGCATGGGCATCGTCATCGGTGAAACCGCAGAGATCGGCAACGATGTCACCCTTTATCAGGGGGTAACGCTCGGCGGCACCAGCTGGAACAAGGGCAAGCGTCACCCGACTCTGGAGGATGGGGTTGTGGTTGGCGCCGGTGCCAAGGTGCTCGGCCCGTTCACCGTTGGCGCGGGAGCCAAGGTCGGTTCCAATGCCGTGGTGACCAAGGCTGTTCCGGCAGGGGCGACGGTGGTTGGGATTCCGGGGCGGATTATCGTCAAGTCCGATGATGAGGTGGATGCCAAGCGCAAGGCCATGGCTGAGAAGATCGGTTTTGATGCCTATGGGGTTGGCGAAGACATGCCGGACCCGGTGGCGCGTGCCATCAATCAATTGCTTGACCACCTGCAGGCCGTTGATGGTCGCCTGGAAGGTATGTGCGGGGCGCTGAAGGACTTGGGCAGCAATTACTGTGCGAAAGATCTGCCCGAACTGCGCGAAGAAGACTTCGCCTGCGTAAAAGACAAAGACGAAACCCGGGCCGGCTGATACCCCTGTAGGAGCTGCCGCAGGCTGCGATCTTTTGATCTTGCTTTAACGGCGAAGATCAAAAGATCGCAGCCTGCGGCAGCTCCTGCAGGAGTCATATTCAGATATCGCAGCCATCAGCGGTTTTGTCAGGCGGCGTATTCAGATAATGCAGGCAGCGGCAGTTCCCTCCCGGGTCGTATTCAGGCGATGGCGCAGCGCTAAGCGGTGTGCCATTAGGCCTCAGACCCTGCTATGATGCCGCCGCTCTTTTGCGGGTAAACCTGACTAAAGTACTAGGTCTTATAGTTGACTTAAATACTCGGGAATTGCATACTCGCCCCATTCCGAACTCCGTGGTAATTGTCCATGCGACTGACTACAAAAGGCCGATACGCCGTAACCGCCATGCTTGATCTGGCGTTGCACGCGCAGCACGGGCCGGTGTCCCTGGCCGATATCTCCGAGCGCCAAGGCATCTCCCTGTCCTACCTCGAACAGCTTTTCGCCAAATTGCGCCGCAGCAATCTGGTCTCCAGTGTCCGTGGTCCAGGCGGCGGTTACCAACTGTCCCGCGACATGCAGGGCATCCAGGTTGCCCAGGTGATCGATGCGGTAAACGAATCGGTCGATGCTACCAAATGCCAGGGCCAGGGTGATTGCCATCAAGGCGACACCTGTCTGACTCACCACTTGTGGTGCGATCTGAGCCTGCAGATTCACGAATTTCTGAGCGGTATCAGCTTGGCTGACCTTGTCACTCGCCGTGAGGTACAAGAAGTAGCCCAGCGTCAGGACCAGCGCCGTTGCAACAGCAAGGCGCCGCGCCTGGACAAGATTGAAGCGTCCGCCGTCGAATGACAGCCGAAGAGCTAAGCGGCACGCCAGCCAGCCTGATTTAGGAGATAGTCCATGAAATTGCCGATTTACCTTGATTACTCTGCGACCACCCCGGTTGATCCGCGTGTCGCGCAAAAGATGAGTGAATGCCTGCTGGTCGACGGAAACTTCGGTAACCCGGCGTCCCGTTCCCACGTGTTCGGCTGGAAAGCTGAAGAATCCGTCGAAAACGCTCGCCGTCAGGTCGCTGACCTGGTCAACGCCGATCCGCGTGAAATCGTCTGGACCTCCGGTGCCACCGAGTCCGACAACTTGGCAATCAAGGGTGCGGCGCATTTCTATGCGACCAAGGGCAAACACCTGATCACCACCAAGATTGAGCACAAGGCTGTCCTCGACACCATGCGCCAACTGGAGCGTGAAGGCTTCGAAGTGACCTACCTCGAGCCTCAGACCGATGGTCTGGTCACGCCAGCAATGATCGAAGCAGCACTGCGTGATGACACCATCCTGGTCTCGGTCATGCACGTGAACAACGAAATCGGCACCATCAACGACATCGAAGCCATCGGCGAATTGACCCGCTCCAAGGGCATCCTGTTCCACGTTGACGCGGCTCAGTCCACCGGCAAGGTCGACATCGATCTGTCGAAACTGAAAGTCGACATGATGTCGTTCTCCGCCCACAAAACCTACGGCCCTAAAGGCATCGGCGCGTTGTACGTCAGCCGCAAGCCGCGTGTTCGCATCGAAGCGACCATGCACGGCGGCGGTCACGAACGTGGCATGCGTTCCGGCACCCTGGCGACCCACCAGATCGTCGGCATGGGTGAAGCTTTCCGTGTAGCCAAGGAAGACATGGCGGCCGAGAACGTGCGCATCAAAGCCCTGAGCGACCGCTTTTTCAAACAGGTCGAAGGCCTGGAAGAGCTGTACATCAACGGCAGCATGACCGCCCGCGTACCGCACAACCTGAACCTGAGCTTCAACTACGTTGAAGGCGAGTCGCTGATCATGGCGCTCAAGGACCTGGCGGTTTCGTCGGGTTCGGCCTGCACCTCGGCATCGCTTGAGCCTTCGTACGTACTGCGCGCCCTGGGCCGCAACGACGAACTGGCACACAGCTCGATCCGTTTCACCTTCGGCCGTTTCACCACCGAAGAAGAAATCGACTACGCCGCGCAGAAAGTCTGCGAGGCCGTTACCAAGCTGCGCACCTTGTCGCCGCTGTGGGACATGTACAAAGACGGTGTCGACATTTCGAAGATCGAGTGGGCGGCACACTGATTTCAAGTCGCCGCAAACCGGCCCTGTAAACTTAGGTTTCAGGGCTCAAGAGCGACTCTCTGATGAGTGAGGATTAAGAATCATGGCTTACAGCGAAAAGGTCATCGACCACTACGAAAACCCGCGTAACGTCGGCAAGATGGACGCGGAAGACCCGGATGTCGGCACTGGCATGGTCGGCGCTCCGGCGTGCGGCGACGTGATGCGCCTGCAGATCAAGGTCAACGAGCAAGGCATCATCGAAGATGCCAAGTTCAAGACCTACGGTTGCGGTTCGGCTATCGCCTCCAGCTCCCTGGCGACCGAGTGGATGAAAGGCAAGACTCTGGATGAAGCAGAGACCATCAAGAACACTCAGCTGGCCGAAGAACTGGCCCTGCCGCCAGTAAAAATTCACTGCTCCGTACTCGCTGAAGACGCTATCAAAGCGGCCGTTCGCGACTACAAGCAGAAGAAAGGCTTGATCTGACTTTCAAGATTTGGCGACGAGTAAGGAGTCACCGATGGCTATCAGCATGACAGAAGCGGCTGCTCAACACGTGCGGCGCTCCCTCAACGGGCGCGGCAAAGGTGAGGGGATTCGTCTGGGTGTTCGCACCACGGGCTGTTCCGGCCTTGCCTACGTGCTGGAGTTTGTCGACGAGGTGGTTGCAGAGGATCAGGTGTTCGAAAGTCACGGCGAGAAAGTGATCATCGACCCGAAAAGCCTGTCCTACCTGGACGGCACCGAACTCGATTTCGTCAAGGAAGGGTTGAACGAAGGCTTCAAGTTCAACAACCCCAACGTGCGCGGTGAGTGTGGCTGCGGCGAAAGCTTCAACATCTGAGGCTGCTCGTGGGTACTCCTTGTCATTTCGCTTTATTTGAGCTGAAGCCGAGTTTCCGTCTGGATCTCGATCAGTTGGCCACGCGCTATCGTGAGTTGGCGCGCGGTGTTCATCCTGACCGCTTTGCAGACGCTTCCGAGCGCGAGCAGCGGTTGGCGCTAGAGCAATCCGCGAGCCTCAACGAGGCCTACCAGACGCTCAAGAATCCCCCGAAGCGCGCGCGTTATTTGCTCGCCCTGAACGGTGGTGAGCTGCCGCTGGAGGTCACGGTGCATGATCCGGAGTTTCTTCTGCAGCAGATGGAGTTGCGTGAAGAGCTCGAAGACCTGCAAGACAGTGCCGACCTGGCCGGTGTTGCAGTGTTCAAGCGTCGCCTGAAAACTGCTCAGGACGAGCTGAACGAAAGCTTCGCAGCCTGTTGGGATGATGCAGCGCAACGTGAGCAGGCCGAACGCCTGATGCGACGCATGCAGTTCCTCGACAAGCTCACCTACGAAGTGCGCCAGTTAGAAGAGCGCCTCGACGATTAACCCAGTGCCGCTCCGGTCGCACGCCTGATATACAGATAAGTCCTGATAACGATGGCCCTACTGCAGATCGCCGAACCCGGCCAAAGTCCTCAACCGCACCAGCGTCGTCTGGCTGTGGGGATCGACTTGGGCACTACCAATTCGCTGGTCGCTGCGTTGCGCAGTGGTCTTTCCGAGCCTCTGGCCGATGCTGACGGGCAGGTTATCCTGCCGTCGGCCGTGCGCTATCACGCCGATCGCGTCGAAGTCGGCGAGTCGGCCAAGCTGGCTGCCGCTACCGATCCCTTGAACACCGTGCTGTCGGTCAAACGCTTGATGGGTCGTGGTCTGTCCGACGTCAAGCAATTGGGCGATCAACTGCCGTACCGCTTTGTCGGCGGCGAATCGCACATGCCGTTCATCGACACGATTCAGGGCCCGAAAAGCCCGGTCGAAGTCTCCGCCGATATCCTCAAGGTGCTGCGTCAGCGCGCCGAAGCGACGTTGGGTGGCGAGTTGGTGGGGGCGGTGATCACCGTTCCGGCTTATTTCGACGATGCTCAGCGTCAAGCCACCAAGGATGCGGCCAAGCTGGCCGGCCTGAATGTGCTGCGTTTGCTCAACGAGCCAACCGCTGCCGCTGTGGCATACGGTCTGGATCAACACGCCGAAGGCCTGGTCGCTATTTATGACCTGGGCGGCGGTACGTTCGATATTTCGATTCTGCGTTTGACCGGCGGCGTGTTTGAAGTTCTGGCGACCGGCGGCGACAGCGCTCTGGGCGGCGATGACTTTGACCACGCGATCGCTGGCTGGATCATCGAGAGCGCCGGTTTGTCGGCCGATCTCGACCCTGGTGCACAACGCCATCTGCTGCAAACCGCTTGTGCGGCCAAAGAGGCCCTCACCAACGCCGCGGCTGTAGAAGTCGCTTATGGCGACTGGAAAGCCGAGCTGACCCGTGAAGCCTTCAATGCGCTGATCGAGCCGATGGTTGCCCGCAGCCTGAAAGCCTGCCGCCGCGCCGTGCGTGATTCCGGTGTCGAGCTGGAAGAAGTGCACGCCGTGGTTATGGTTGGCGGTTCGACGCGTGTGCCTCGCGTCCGCGAAGCTGTCGCGGAAGCCTTCGGTCGCGAGCCACTGACTGAAATCGACCCGGATCAAGTGGTGGCCATCGGTGCCGCGATCCAGGCCGATACCCTGGCCGGCAACAAGCGTGATGGCGATGAGTTGCTGTTGCTTGACGTGATTCCATTGTCACTGGGGCTGGAAACCATGGGCGGCTTGATGGAGAAGGTGATTCCGCGCAACACCACCATCCCCGTTGCCCGGGCTCAGGACTTTACGACTTACAAAGATGGCCAGTCGGCCATGGCGATTCACGTCTTGCAAGGTGAGCGCGAGCTGATCAGCGACTGTCGCTCCCTGGCGCGTTTTGAATTGCGCGGTATTCCGGCGATGGTGGCCGGCGCGGCGAAGATTCGCGTGACCTTCCAGGTCGATGCCGACGGTCTGCTCAGTGTTTCGGCCCGGGAATTGGGTTCGGGCGTCGAAGCCAGCATCCAGGTCAAGCCGTCCTACGGCCTGACCGACGGCGAAATCGCCAAGATGCTCAAGGATTCGTTCCAGCACGCCAACGACGACAAAGTCGCCCGTGTGTTGCGCGAGCAGCAGGTCGATGCCCAGCGCCTGATCGAAGCGGTGCAAGCCGCCCTCGACGTCGACGGCGAGCGCTTGCTCGACGCCGAGGAGCGCATGGTCATCGAGCTGCAGATGCAGGAATTGACTGAACTGATGAACGGTACCGATGGTTACGCCATCGAGCAGCAGACCAAGCGTCTGTCGCAAGTGACCGATGCCTTTGCTGCCCGCCGCCTGGACTCGACGGTGAAAGCCGCACTGGCGGGGCGCAACCTGAATGAAATCGAGGATAACTGATGCCGCAGGTCATTTTTCTGCCACACGCCGAGCATTGCCCGGACGGTATGGTTGTCGAGGCTGAAACCGGTAAATCCATTCTCGAAGTGGCCCATGACAACCACATCGAAATGGAAAGCGCCTGTGGCGGCGTTTGCGCCTGCACCACGTGCCACTGCATCATCCGCGAAGGGTTTGAGTCGCTGGAAGAAGCCGACGAGCTGGAAGAGGACTTTCTTGATCGGGCCTGGGGTCTGGAGCCGCAATCGCGTCTAGGCTGTCAGGCGATCGTCGGGACTGAAGACCTGACGGTCGAAATTCCGAAGTATTCGCTCAACCATGCGGCCGAAGCGCCGCACTGATTCAAGGGAACCGACATGAGTCTGAAATGGGTTGATGTGCTGGAAATCGCGATCCAGCTGGCTGAATCCAAGCCGGATGTGGACCCGCGTTACGTGAACTTCGTCGATCTGCACAAATGGGTGCTGGCATTGCCTGAGTTCAGCGATGATCCGACCCGCGGTGGCGAGAAGGTGCTTGAAGCCATTCAGGCCGCCTGGATCGAAGAAGCAGAGTAGGAGCTCACGAGCGAAGCGAGGCTGCGATCTTTTCCAATGCCGCTTGAATCCCAAGCACAGATCAAAAGATCGCAGCCTTCGGCAGCTCCTACAGAAGGCGGAGGTCGCGACCTTCACGCCGTTAGGCAATACCCAAGAACCCGCGTATAATTCGCGGGTTTAATTTTTCACAAATTACCGTTTCTGGAGTTACACCATGGCTGTTCAACGTACTTTCTCCATCATCAAGCCTGACGCTGTTGCAAAAAACGTCATCGGCGAGATCACCACTCGTTTCGAAAAAGCAGGCCTGCGCGTTGTAGCTTCGAAACTGAAGCAACTGTCCAAAGCTGAAGCTGAAGGCTTCTACGCTGAGCACAGCGCTCGTGGTTTCTTCGGCGACCTGGTTGCTTTCATGATCTCCGGTCCGGTTGTCGTTCAGGTTCTGGAAGGCGAAAACGCTATCGCTCTGAACCGTGAGCTGATGGGCGCTACCAACCCTAAAGAAGCTGCTGCCGGCACCATCCGCGCTGACTTCGCTGATTCCATCGACGCCAACGCCGTACACGGTTCGGACTCCGAAGCCGCTGCTGCTCGCGAAATCTCGTACTTCTTCGCAGCTACTGAAGTAACCACTCGCTAAGCATTGGCTTAAGAGTGAAGGTGAATCCATGACTACATCGACTGTAAAAACCAACCTGCTGGGTCTGACTCAACAGGAAATGGAAAAATTCTTCGACTCAATCGGGGAGAAGCGTTTCCGTGCCGGTCAGGTAATGAAATGGATTCACCACCTTGGCGTCGATGATTTCGACGCCATGACGAACGTCAGCAAGGCCTTGCGCGACAAGCTCAAGGTTATTGCCGAAGTTCGCGGTCCCGAAGTTGTCAGCGAGGACATTTCCACCGACGGCACCCGTAAGTGGGTGGTGCGCGTGGCGTCCGGCAGCTGCGTCGAGACTGTGTACATTCCTCAGGGCAAACGCGGCACTCTGTGCGTTTCGTCCCAGGCAGGCTGTGCCCTGGATTGCAGTTTCTGCTCCACCGGCAAGCAAGGTTTCAACAGCAACCTCACCGCCGCCGAAGTCATCGGCCAGGTGTGGATTGCCAATAAATCGTTTGGCAGCATCCCGGCGACTGCCGACCGTGCGATCACCAACGTGGTGATGATGGGCATGGGCGAGCCGCTGCTGAACTTTGACAACGTCGTGGCCGCCATGCATCTGATGATGGATGACCTGGGCTACGGGATCTCAAAGCGCCGCGTAACCCTGTCTACTTCGGGCGTGGTGCCGATGATCGATGAGCTGTCCAAGCACATCGACGTCTCCCTGGCGTTGTCCCTGCACGCACCGAACGACGCATTGCGTAACCAATTGGTGCCGATCAACAAGAAATACCCGCTTAAGATGCTGCTCGAGTCGTGCCAGCGCTACATGTCGTCCCTCGGCGAGAAGCGCGTGCTGACCATCGAGTACACCTTGCTCAAGGACATCAACGACAAGGTCGAACACGCGGTCGAAATGATCGAGTTGCTCAAGAACATCCCGTGCAAGATCAACCTGATTCCGTTCAATCCGTTCCCGCATTCTGGTTACGAGCGCCCGAGCAATAACGCGATTCGTCGTTTCCAGGATCAGCTTCATCATGCCGGTTTCAATGTCACCGTACGCACCACTCGCGGTGAAGACATCGATGCCGCGTGTGGCCAATTGGTAGGGCAGGTGCTGGATCGCACCCGTCGCAGCGAGCGTTATATCGCCGTGCGTGAGTTAAACGCCGAAAACGATATCGCACAGAACGCCGCGAACAATAATTAAGAGAGGATCTCTATGTCCCTGCGCTTTGCGCTGCTTCTGCTGTTGGCCAGCCTCTGTGCTGGCTGTGTCCTGTCGGGCGATTTCAACCCGATGAAGACCAGCAAGGGCCGCGATGAAGCGCGTACTGCCTATGTGCAGCTGGGCTTGGGATACTTGCAGCAAGGCATGACAGAGCGCGCCAAGGTTCCGCTGAAGAAGGCGCTGGACCTGGATGACTCTGATCCGGATGCCAATGCGGCGCTGGGTCTGGTGTTCCAGGCTGAAATGGAGCCGGAGTTGGCGGACCAGCATTTTCGCAAGGCACTGTCCTCCCGCCCCACTGATGCGCGAATCCTGAACAACTACGGTAGTTTTCTTTACGAAGAGAAGCGTTACAAAGAGGCCTACGAGCGCTTCGAACAGGCCGCCGCCGATACCCTGTATCCTGAGCGTTCGCGAGTGTTCGAGAGCCTCGGTATGACCGCTTCGAAGCTGGGGCAGCGTGAACTGGCCCAGCAGCAATTGGAAAAAGCCTTGCGACTGAATCGACAACAGCCACGAGCATTGCTCGAAATGGCTGAGTTGTCCTTCGAAGACAGGCATTATGTGCCCGCGCGTGACTATTACGACCGTTTTAGCCTGCTTACCGAACAAAATGCACGTAGTCTATTGCTCGGCGTTCGGCTGGCAAAAGTGTTTGAAGATCGCGACAAGGCCGCCAGTTTCGGCCTGCAATTAAAACGACTCTATCCCGGTACGCCGGAATATCAGCAATACCTGTCGGAGCAATGATGAAAGCGGCGCATCCCGAAGTTGTAGCAGCGAATCGCGTTAACCCCGGTGAGACCTTGCGCCAGGCCCGCGAAAGCAATGGCTGGTCGCTGGCCGAAGTGGCCCTTAAGCTCAACCTCACCGTCAATTCCCTCAGCAATCTGGAAGCCGGCGCTTTTGACAAGCTGCCTGGGCATACCTTCGCTCGCGGTTATATTCGCGCGTATGCCAAATTGCTGGGCATGGACCAGACCGTCCTGGTCCAGCAGTTCGACCAATCCACCGGCACCGACTCCCAGGGCAGCAGCGTTCATAGCCTGGGTCGTATCGAGGAGCCGGTTCGTGTTTCCCACACCATTTTGCGAATTGTTAGCCTGCTGTTGCTGATCGCGGTCATTGGCGGTGGTTTTGTCTGGTGGCAGGATCAAGCCTCCTTGCGCACCAAGGACCAAGTCAGCCTGAGCCCGGAACACGTTGAAGTCGAAGGCGCCGATGGCACTACGCAGATCCATCCGCTGGACGAGCCGGAAGACCAGGCCGTCGCGGAAGGTCAGGCCGAAGGCTCGACGTCTCTGGCGTTGCCACAAGCCGAAAGTTCCACTGAAGCATCGGCCGTAGCTGAGGCCACCGCACCTGCTGCCGCTCCGACTGCACCCGCTGCTCCTGCTGCCCCTGCGCACAACACTGCACCCGCTGCTCCAGCGCACAGCACTGCGCCAGTTGTCGCGACTCCGGTAGCGCCAGCCCCGACGGCTCCCGTTGTATCGACCCCGCCTGCAAGCGCTTCGGTAACGCCGACCATTCCCGCTCCAGCAGCGGTGGCACCGGTTGCCGGCCAGGGTCAGGTTCAACTGCAGTTCACGGCTGATTGCTGGACGCAAGTGACCGACGGCAACGGCAAAGTGCTGTTGAGCGGTCTCAAGCGCAAAGGCGAAAACGTATCCGTCAGCGGCAAACCGCCGTTCTCCGTGCGCCTGGGCTTCGCCCGTGGCGCGCAGGTGAGCTACAACGGACAGGTGGTTGATGTCGCTCCGTTCACCAGTGGCGAGACTGCTCGCCTGAAGTTGGGTCAATAAGTCATGCACGGCGAATCTCCAATCAAGCGTCGCGAATCCCGCAAGATCTGGGTCGGTAACGTCCCTGTTGGCGGCGATGCGCCCATCGCTGTGCAGAGCATGACCAACAGCGACACCAATGACGTCGCTGCCACCGTCGCCCAGATCAATCGTCTGGAAGCGGCTGGCGTCGATATCGTGCGCATTTCCGTCCCGGACATGGACGCCGCCGAAGCCTTCGGCAAGATCAAGCAACTGGTCAAAGTGCCGTTGGTGGCCGACATCCACTTCGACTACAAGATCGCTTTGCGCGTGGCCGAGTTGGGTGTTGACTGCCTGCGGATCAACCCGGGCAACATCGGTCGCGAAGACCGCGTGCGTGCGGTGGTCAATGCCGCCCGTGATCGTGGGATCCCGATCCGCATCGGCGTCAACGCCGGTTCCCTGGAAAAAGACCTGCAAAAGAAATACGGCGAGCCAACCCCGGCCGCGCTGGTCGAATCTGCCTTGCGTCACGTCGAGCACCTCGAACGCCTGAACTTCCAGGACTTCAAGGTCAGCGTGAAAGCCTCCGACGTGTTCATGGCCGTCGCCGCTTACCGCTTGCTGGCCAAGGAAATCGTCCAGCCGCTGCACCTGGGCATCACTGAAGCAGGTGGTTTGCGTTCAGGCACGGTGAAATCCGCCGTGGGCCTCGGTATGCTGCTCGCCGAAGGGATTGGCGATACTATCCGCATCTCGTTGGCGGCTGATCCGGTTGAGGAAGTGAAAGTCGGCTACGACATTCTCAAATCCCTGCACCTGCGTTCCCGTGGTATCAACTTCATCGCCTGCCCGAGCTGCTCGCGGCAGAACTTCGATGTGGTCAAAACCATGAACGAGCTGGAAGGACGCCTTGAAGACCTGCTGGTGCCGCTGGATGTCGCGGTCATTGGTTGCGTGGTCAACGGGCCGGGTGAAGCCAAGGAAGCCCATATCGGCTTGACCGGTGGCACGCCCAACCTGATTTACATCGACGGCAAGCCGTCGCAGAAACTGACGAATGACAATCTGGTGGATGAGCTTGAACGCTTGATCCGCCAGAAAGCGGCCGAAAAGGTCGAAGCCGACGCTGCCGTTATTGCGCGTGGCTGAGCCTGACTAAAGAGCCGAACGAATTTAAGGATTTATAGTGAGCAAGTCTCTGCAAGCCATTCGTGGCATGAACGACATCCTGCCCGAACAGACTCCGCTGTGGCGTCATTTCGAGGGCACCGTCTCGCGTCTGCTGGACAACTACGGTTACAAGCAGATCCGCATGCCGATCGTTGAATTCACCGAGCTGTTCAAGCGTTCCATCGGTGAAGTGACCGACATCGTCGAAAAAGAGATGTACACCTTCGACGACCGCAACGGCGATTCACTGACCCTGCGCCCCGAAGGCACGGCGGCCTGCGTGCGTGCGGTGCTCGAGCACGGCATCACCGGCGGTGGCCAGGTGCAGAAACTCTGGTACATCGGTCCGATGTTCCGCCACGAACGTCCGCAGAAAGGCCGTTATCGTCAGTTCCACCAGATCGGTGTCGAAGTATTCAACCTCGACGGTCCGGACATCGACGCCGAGCTGATCGTGCTCACTTGGCGCCTGTGGGGCGAGCTGGGTATCCGCGATGCGGTCAAGCTCGAGCTCAACAGCCTGGGCACCAGCGAGTCTCGTGGTCGCTATCGTGAAGCGCTGGTCGAGTTCCTGTCCAAGCACTTGGACAAGCTGGACGAAGACAGCCAGCGCCGTCTGAAGACCAACCCTTTGCGGGTTCTGGACACCAAGAACGCCGAGACTCAAGCCGTGCTGGTCGACGCGCCGAAAATGGCCGACTACCTCGACGAAGAATCCCGCGTGCACTTCGAGGGACTGAAGGCTCGCCTCGACGCTGCTGGCATTCCTTACGTGATCAACCCGAAGCTGGTTCGCGGGCTCGATTACTACAGCAAGACCGTTTTCGAATGGGTCACCGACAAGTTGGGCGCCCAGGGCACCGTGTGTGCCGGTGGTCGTTACGACGGTCTGGTCGAGCAGATGGGCGGCAAGCCGACCCCCGGCGTTGGTTTCGCCATGGGCATCGAGCGTCTGGTGCTGCTGCTTGAAACCCTGGAGCAGATCCCGGAAGAAATTTCCCGTCAGGTCGACGTTTATCTTTGCGCATTCGGCGAGGCTGCCGAGTTGGCTGCCCTGACGTTGAGCGAGAAGGTTCGCGATCAATTGCCAAACCTGCGCCTGCAGATCAATGCCGGCGCCGGCAGCTTCAAAAGCCAGTTCAAGAAAGCCGACAAGAGCGGTGCGCTATATGCGCTGATCCTCGGTGACGACGAAATGGCCCAGCAAGTGGTAGGTTTCAAACCCCTGCGTGGCCAGGGCGAACAACAAAGCATTGCCTGGGATGCGCTTGCTGCACACCTGGCCACCTGCGTCGTGCAGGGTTGAAGCTGTCAAACAGCCGATTTAGCGATTAAGGAGTATTGGGGTGTCGAGTACCGAAGACGAACAGCTGGCGGATTTGAAGGACTGGTGGACACGCAACGGCAAGCCCCTGGTCACTGGCGGCCTGTTGGCGCTGGTCATCGTGTTCGGCTGGCAGGCCTTTCACAAGTATCAGAACAATCAGGCGCAAGGCGCTTCGATGCTCTATCAGCAATTGCTCGAAACCACGCTGACACCTGACGGTAAACCCGATGCAGCGCGCGTTTCGGACCTGGCCGGCAAGCTCAATAGCGAGTTCGGCGGCACGGCTTACGCGCAATACGGCAGCCTGTTCGTGGCGAAAGTCGCGGTCGACAGCGGCAAGCTGGATGACGCGGTCAGCGAGCTGAAAGCTATCGTTGCCAAACCGGCCAACCCGGCACTGGGCGAGATTGCCCGCCAGCGCCTGGCGCAGGTACTGGCCGCGCAGAACAAAGCCGATGATGCCCTGAAACTGCTCGAAGGCGATGCAGAGAAGGCGTTCCTGGCCACTCGCGAAGAACTCAAAGGCGACCTGCTGGTGCAGCTGGGTCGTACCGACGAAGCAAACGCGGCGTATCAAAAAGCCAAGGCGGCACTGTCGGATGAAGCGGCGGTCGGCGGCCTACAAATCAAGCTGGACGACCTGGCTAAAGGGGATGCGTGACGTGATCCGTTGGAAACATGCAGCATTGCTGGCTCTGGCCGTATTGGCCGCGGGTTGCAGCAGCAACAGCAAAAAAGAATTGCCGCCGGCCGAACTGGTCGACTTCAAAGAAGAAGTGGTTCTGCACAAGCAGTGGAGCCGCTCGATCGGTGACGGTCAGGGCGAAAGCTACAACATGCTGGTTCCGGCGATCGATGGCGATACTATCTATGCCGCCGACGTCACCGGTGTGGTGATGGCGATGGATCGCAGCAATGGCGACGTCAAATGGAAGAAGGATCTTGATCTGCCTGTTTCCGGTGCCGTTGGCGTGGGTTACGGCCTGCTGACTATCGGTACGCTGAAGGGCGAAATCGTTGCGCTGGACGCCAACAGTGGTGAAGAGAAATGGCGCGCTCGCGTGTCCAGTGAAGTCCTCGCGCCACCGGCCAGCAACGGCGACGTGGTGGTGGTCCAGACTCAGGATGACCGTCTGATCGGTCTGGATGCCGCTACCGGCAACCAGCGCTGGTTGTACGACAGCACCCCGGCGGTTCTGACCCTGCGTGGCACCAGTGCGCCGATTGTCACCAACCGCCTCGCGGTGGCTGGCCTGTCGACCGGTAAAGTGGTGGCGCTCGACATTACCAACGGCGTACCGGTGTGGGAGCAACGCGTTGCTATTCCACAAGGTCGTTCGGAACTGGAGCGTGTTGTCGATATCGACGGTGGCTTGCTGCTGTCCGGCGGTACGCTGTATGTCGCCAGCTATCAGGGTCGCGTTGCGGCACTGGACCTGGAAAGCGGTCGTCAGCTCTGGCAGCGTGATGCTTCCAGTTATGCCGGCGTCGCCCAGGGTTTCGGCAACGTTTACGTAAGCCTGTCTTCGGGCACTGTTGAAGGCGTTGACGAGCGTTCCACCACAGCCTTGTGGAGCAACGATTCGCTGGCCCGTCGTCAATTGTCGGCTCCGGAAGTGTACTCGAGCTATGTTGCAGTCGGTGACCTGGAAGGTTACCTGCACCTGCTGAGCCAGGTGGACGGTCGTTTCGTCGGCCGCGAGCGCATCGACAGCGACGGCCTTCGTGCCCGTCCACTGGTGGTGGGTGACACGATTTACGTCTATGGCAACAGCGGCAAACTGGAAGCCCTGACCATTAAGTAATGTTTTGACTATGCTTGGGATAATACCCCAAGCGGCTTCACTGTTCGTAAAACTGTAGGAGCGAGCTTGCTCGCGATGGACGCTAACGATTACGTTGGCTGTCTGAATAAACGCGGTGTCATGGCGTTTTTCGCGAGCAAGCTCGCTCCTACAGAAAAGCACATGGTGATTGCCCCGAGCACCAGCCGCTGCCTAGCAGCGGCTTTTGTATTTTCTGAAATAACGAAGTGGAGAGCCGCATGGTTCCCGTAATCGCCCTGGTGGGTCGACCGAACGTCGGCAAGTCCACCTTGTTCAACCGCCTGACCAGGACTCGCGACGCCATCGTCGGTGACTTGTCCGGTCTGACCCGTGACCGCCAATACGGTGAGGCCAAGTGGCAAGGGCGTTCCTACATTCTGGTCGACACCGGTGGTATCTCCGGTGACGAGCACGGTATGGACGAAAAAATGGCCGAGCAGTCGCTGCTGGCCATTGAAGAAGCGGATGTCGTTCTGTTCCTGGTAGATGCCAAGGCCGGTTTTACCGCCGCCGACCAGATGATCGCCGAGCATTTGCGCAAACGTAACAAACGTTCTTACGTGGTTGCCAACAAGGTCGACAACATCGACCCGGAAATGGCCCGCGCTGAATTCGCCCCGTTGGGCATGGGTCACGCGATCCCGATCGCCGGCGCCCACGGTCGCGGCATCACCCAGATGCTCGAAATCGCCCTGAGCACCTTCCCGAAAGACGAAGAAGAGCCAGAAGACGGCGAAGAAGAGATCGTTGCCGAAGGCGAGGAAGCCAAGCGCATTCCTGGCCCAAGCGAAAAAGACGGGATCAAGATCGCCATCATCGGCCGTCCGAACGTCGGCAAGTCGACGCTGGTCAACCGCATGCTTGGTGAAGACCGGGTAATCGTTTATGACGAGCCCGGCACCACCCGCGACAGTATCTACATCCCGTTCGAGCGTAACGACGAGAAGTACACGCTGATCGACACCGCTGGGGTGCGCAAGCGCGGCAAGATCCACGAAGAAGTTGAAAAGTTCTCCGTGGTCAAAACCCTGCAAGCGATCAAAGACGCCAACGTGGTGATCTTTGTGATGGACGCTCGCGAAGGCGTGGTGGACCACGATCTCAACCTGCTGGGCTTTGCCCTTGAAGCGGGTCGTGCGTTGGTTATCGCGATCAACAAGTGGGACGGCATGACGCCGGGTGAACGCGACTTCGTGAAGGTCGAGCTGCAACGTCGATTGTTCTTCGTCGACTTCGCCGACATCCACTTCATCTCGGCCCTGCACGGCACAGGCGTGGGCAACCTCTACGCCTCTGTTCAAAACTCGTTCAAGTCCGCGGTCACTCGCTGGCCGACCAACCGCCTGACCACCATTCTGGAAGATGCGGTGGGTGAGCACGCGCCGCCGATGGTCAACAACCGCCGGATCAAGCTGCGTTACGCCCACTTGGGTGGTGCGAACCCGCCGATCATCGTGATTCACGGTAACCAGATCGAGAAGGTGCCGAAGTCTTACGTGCGTTACCTGGAAAACACCTATCGTCGTGTCTTGAAGCTGGTCGGTACGCCGATCCGCATCGAGTTCAAGGGCGGCGAGAACCCGTACGAAGGCAACAAGAACTCGCTCACCGACCGCCAGGTCAACAAGAAGCGTCGGATGATGTCGCACCACAAGAAGGCCGACAAGAAGCGCCGCGACAAGCGCTGATTCAAGCGTTCGGCGTCATGCTTTCGTAGGAGCTGCCGCAGGCTGC
This sequence comes from Pseudomonas sp. LBUM1644, assembly GCF_059716195.1. Classification (NCBI taxonomy): domain Bacteria; kingdom Pseudomonadati; phylum Pseudomonadota; class Gammaproteobacteria; order Pseudomonadales; family Pseudomonadaceae; genus Pseudomonas; species Pseudomonas sp. LBUM1644. The sequence continues at coordinate 1,110,044 of NZ_CP166812.1, forward strand.
GATCTTTTGATTTTGTTTTAGAGAGAAAATCAAAAGATCGCAGCCTGCGGCAGCTCCTACAGGGCTCGGTTAATAGGAAGGGTGCTCGTGAGAGCACCCTTTTTTTATGGGCGCCGTATGGGCTATTCTCGGGCTCTCCCGCGCCGCCGTTAGAGCCGGGTGCAGAGCAGGGAATGACCGATGATCACCAGTAAGTTGCCGAATGTCGGCATCACTATCTTCACTCAGATGTCGCAGCTCGCGGCGCAAACCGGCGCGCTCAACCTGTCCCAGGGCTTTCCCGATTTCGACGCCCCGCAGGCCCTGTGCGATGCGGTCGGTCGGCACGTTGCCCAGGGTCACAACCAGTATTCGCCGATGACCGGTCTTCCGGCACTGCGTCAGCAAGTGGCGGCAAAGATTGCCCGCAGCTACGGCGTCAAAGTCGATGCCGACAACGAAGTGACCATCACGCCCGGCGCCACCCAGGCAATCTTCTGTGCGATTCACTCAGTGATCCGCAGTGGCGACGAAGTGATCGTGTTTGATCCGTGCTACGACAGCTACGAACCGGCGACAGAATTGGCCGGCGGTCGCTGCGTGCATGTGCAGCTCGGCCTGGGCGATTTCTCCATCGATTTCCAGAAACTGGCAGATGCCATTACGCCGCGCACGCGGATGATTGTATTGAATGCACCGCACAACCCGAGTGGTGCGCTGATCAGCCGTTCCGAGCTGGATCAGTTGGCGGATTTGATTCGTGGTCGCGATATCTACATCGTCAGCGACGAAGTCTACGAACACTTGGTGTTCGACGGTGTGCCTCACGTCAGCGTACTGAATCACCAAGAGTTGTATCAACGTGCTTTCGTGGTCAGCTCGTTCGGCAAGACCTACCACGTTACCGGCTGGAAAACCGGCTACGTGGTTGCGCCACCAGCGCTCACAGTCGAACTGCGCAAGGTCCACCAATACGTCAGTTTCTGCGGCGTGACGCCGTTGCAATATGCTTTGGCCGATTTCATGGCCGAACATCCGGAACATGTGGAAGAGCTGCCGGCGTTCTATCAGGCCAAGCGCGACCTGTTTTGCGATTTGCTGGCGCCCTCGCGTTTCAGCTTCACACGCGTGAGCGGCACCTACTTCCAGCTGGTCGATTACTCGCAGATCCGCCCTGACCTCAACGATGTCGAGATGGCCCTGTGGATGACCCGCGAGCACGGCGTGGCGAGCATTCCCATCTCGGTGTTTTACCAGACACCGCCCGAAGGCCAGCGCCTGGTGCGCCTGTGTTTCGCCAAACGCGAGGAGACCCTGCGTGAAGCAGCGGAAAAACTATGCGTGATCTGAGTGCATTGCCCGATCTGAATATCGCGCTGATCCAGACCACGCTGGCGTGGCACGACCGTCAGGCCAACCTCGAGCATTTCGAGCAATTGCTGGAGCAGTCTCGTGGCGCTGACCTGATTATTCTGCCGGAGATGTTCACCACAGGTTTCTCCATGGAATCCGAGACCCTCGCCGAGCCGGTAAACGGTCCGACCAGTAAATGGTTGCGGATTCAGGCGGCGAAGCTGGACGCTGTGATCACAGGCAGCGTCATCGTCCAGGCCGCCGACGGCAGCCATCGCAACCGCCTGTTGTGGGCGCGACCGGACGGTGAGGTCTGGCATTACGACAAGCGTCATCTGTTCCGCATGGCCGGTGAGCACAACCACTACACACCCGGCGAGCGCCAGGTGCAGTTCGAGCTCAAGGGCTGGCGAGTTCGGCCGCTGATTTGCTACGACCTGCGTTTCCCGGTGTGGAGCCGCGATGCCCAGGACACCGATCTGTTGCTGTACACCGCCAACTGGCCGGGCGCACGGCGTCAGCACTGGAACCGGTTGCTGCCGGCGCGGGCGATCGAGAACCTCTGCTATGTGGCGGCGGTGAATCGTATCGGGACTGACGGAAAGGGTTTTGCCTACACCGGTGACAGTCAGGTGCTGGATTTCCAGGGTGAAACCCTGCTCAGTGCAGGCGAGGCGGATGGAGTGTTCAAGGTTGTTCTGGATGCGGCGGAACTGGCGGCGTATCGCACGCGGTTTCCGGCGAATCTGGATGCCGATACCTTCGAGTTCACCTGATAGGTGGGTGATCATGAAAAGATCGCAGCCTGCGGCAGCTCCTACAAGGATCGCATTCCTATGTAGGAGCTGGCGAAGTCTGCGATCTTTTGATCTTCAAGCGGAGCCAACAAAAAGGCCCCGAGGTTCTCACCTCGGGGCCTTTTGCATTGCAGCGAAGGCTTACGCCGCTTTCGCTTCCGGCTGGCTCAGGGAGCGGTTCAGCGCGCTGAACAGGGCCTTGAAGCTGGCGGTGGTGATGTTTTCATCGATGCCGACGCCGTGCACCGCACGTTCACCGTTCACCCGCAGTTCAATGTAGGCCGCAGCCTTGGCATTGGTACCCGCGCCGATGGCGTGTTCGTTGTAGTCCATGATTTCAACCGGGACTGGCAAACCGGCCACCAACGCTTCCAGGGCACCGTTGCCCTTGCCGCGCCAGTGCAGGTTGGTTTCGCCTTGGCCCTGGCCGGAGACTTCCACTTCCACGGCGCTGTGGCCGTTTTCTTCCTGCAGGCGATGGCTGACCAGCGCATACGGGGTGTTGGCTTGCAGGTACTCGCTGTGAAGCAGCGCGTGGATCTGTTGGGCGGTCATTTCCAGGCCCAGGCGGTCGGTTTCACGTTGCACGACCTGGCTGAACTCGATCTGCATGCGGCGCGGCAAGTTGATGCCGTATTCCTGTTCCAGCAGGTAAGCGATGCCGCCCTTGCCCGATTGGCTGTTGACGCGGATCACCGCCTCGTAGCTGCGACCGATGTCAGCCGGGTCGATCGGCAAGTACGGGACTTCCCACAGCGCGTCCGGTTTCTGCTGGGCGAAACCCTTGCGGATGGCGTCCTGGTGGGAGCCGGAGAACGCGGTGTGAACCAGGTCGCCGACGTACGGGTGACGTGGGTGCACCTGGATCTGGTTGCATTCCTCGACGACCTTGCGCACGCCATCGATGTCGGAGAAATCCAGTTCAGGATGAACGCCCTGGGTGTAGAGGTTCAACGCTACGGTCACCAGATCGACGTTGCCCGTACGCTCGCCATTACCGAACAGGCAGCCTTCGACGCGATCCGCGCCAGCCATCAGGCCCAGTTCAGTGGCGGCGACGCCGGTGCCACGGTCATTGTGGGTGTGCAGGCTGATGATCACGCTGTCACGACGGTTGATGTGACGGCCGAACCATTCGATCTGGTCCGCATAGATGTTCGGCGTGGCGCATTCAACGGTCGCTGGCAGGTTGAGGATCATCTTGTGCTCAGGCGTCGGGTTCCAGACCTCGATCACCGCGTCGCAGACTTCCTTGGCGAAATCCAGTTCGGTGGCGCTGAAGGTTTCCGGCGAATATTCGAAGGTCCACTCGGTGTCCGGCTGCTGGGCGGCGTATTTGACGAACAGCTTGGCCGCGCTCACGGCGATTTCCTTGATCCCGTCCTTGTCCTGGTTGAAGACAATGCGGCGGAAGGAAGGGGAGGTGGCGTTGTACAGGTGAACGATGGCTTTTTTCGCCCCGCGCAGGGATTCGAAGGTGCGTTGGATCAAATCTTCACGGCCCTGGGTCAGGACCTGAATGGTGGTGTCGTCCGGGATGTGCTTGCCTTCGATCAGCGTGCGCACAAAGTCGAAGTCGGTTTGCGAGGCGGCCGGGAAGGACGCTTCGATTTCTTTCACGCCCACCGCCACCAGGGTTTTCCAGAAACGCAACTTCTTGACCGCGTCCATTGGCTCGATCAGCGATTGGTTACCATCACGCAAGTCCGAGCTGCACCAGATCGGTGCGGCAGTGATGGTCTTCGATGGCCAGGTGCGATCCGGAATGTCGATGGTCGGGAACGCGCGGTATTTCGAAGACGGGTCTTTGAGCATGCTCATCGGGAAATCCTTATTGTGAGGGCCGAAAAAAGGCGGCCTGCCGGTGGATCAAATGTTCTTGGGGAAAAGCGTGGGGCGAGGCATCGCAATTCAGCCCGGCAGTCGTGCACTGACGAGGCACAGGCTGCGGTGCTGGCGAAGCTGAATGAGGGTGTGAGAGGTTTTCATGCCTTCAACCCTAACCGCGAGGGGGAAGGATGGCAAGCAGTCGAAAAAAATTGAGAGGAATACCCGAAAACCAAGATTAATCGAGATTTTATTGCTCTAACTGTTAGCGATCGTTTTGATGTTTGCGCGAGGTTTGAGCGATGCGCAATCGAAGGTTTTGAGATTCAAGGCCTGTTGGTGCAGCTATTCTTAAAGCCTTACGGACTACTGGCAGGCAGGAGTCGGCAATGAACGAGTCGGATTGGAAACGTTACAGCGCGTTGCGTCCCTTGGCTCATGAGCGGATGTGTATCCGGATCATGGAGGAGGTCGAGCGCACGGTGCTGGATAAAAGCCTGGCGCCTTATGAGCGGATAGAGGCCAGCGAAGAGTTGCTCAAGGCTGGACAAAAGGAGCTGTACTGGGCGTTTGGCGTGTTCAGGTTCTCACGGCATGAGGCCCGTTCGCACTTGCTTGGGCTGTGTGCCCGGGAGTTGATCATGCCTGAAGAGTTGACTGGTTTCTCGCAGGACACCCAAACCTGGATCAAAGAGTGCCTGGCACACCGGGAAGTCCATGGCATTGAAGACCTTGAGGCAGAGTGAGGCCTTTTAAAGATCGCAGCCTTCGGCAGCTCCTACACCGACCGAGCACGTACGCATAACCTGTAGGAGCTGCCGCAGGCTGCGATCTTTTGATCTTATTCAGGGCTGAAACGCCCCGATAAAAATCGCCGGATCCACCCGCGCATCGTTCAGGCTGATGTTCCAATGCATATGCGGCCCGGTCGCACGCCCTGTCGAGCCGACTTTACCCACCACCCCACCCCGCGCCAACTGCTGCCCCACCTTCACGTCAATCTTCGACATATGGCAAAACATGCTGATAAAGCCCTGCCCATGGTCGACAAACACCGTATTGCCGTTGAAGAAATAGTTACCGATCAGAATCACCTTGCCCGCCGCCGGGGTCTTGATCGGCGTTCCGGCAGGCACGGCGAAGTCCAGGCCGGCGTGAGGGTTGCGCTCTTCACCGTTAAAGAACCGACGTACGCCGAACTTGCTCGACAGTGGCCCGTTGACCGGTTTGTCCAGCAGCAGGTTGCTCGGGGTATTCGGGCTGAAGCTGCGATAAGCCTGGATCTGCTCGGCCAGTTCACCCTCGATGCGCTTGAGGTTTTCCGGGTTCGGATTGACCTGCTGGGTATTCTTCAGAGTGATGCGCTGCTCCGGGTATTTCTTGTTGCCAACGGTAAAATTCAAATTACGGCCACCGCTGTTGACTTGTTGAGTGCCCGGTTTCACCGTCAACGGCACGCCGACAATGGCCAGCCAACTGTTCTGCTCCTTCACCACCAACACCGGTCTGCCTTGATAACTGGCCTTAGGCGCCTGGGATGAGGTGCCGAGATCCACGACCGCCACACCACCCGGCACCGGTTTGTTCAACAAGCGAGTGATGTAGCTGTCGGCGTGGGCATTGAAGGTCAGGCAGAGCAACAGCAACGGAGCGAGAAAGCGCGGCATGGATCAATCCAGTAAAGAAAGGGTGACAGGCGTCAGGTGATTGTCTTCGACCCGCACTTGCAGTTCGCCTTCACCTAACTTGGCTTTCAGGCGTTGACCGTTGTGGGTTTGCGCGGCGTTGCGGATCGCGTTGCCGCGCTCGTCCAGCAGAATGCTGTAGCCACGGGCCAGGGTCGCCAGCGGGCTGACCACTTGCAGCGTTTGCACCTGGCTTTGCAGTTGCAGGCGACGCCCCTTGAGCCCTTCGCGCATGGCACGGGGCAGGCGCTCGGCGAGACTGTCGAGGCGTTGACGGAGCATCGCCAGTTGCCGGCCCGGATGCTGTCCGGCGAGGCGGGTTTCCAGGCGGATCAGCCGTTCGCGACGGGTATTGAGGTTGCGTTCGAAAGCGCGGCGCATGCGCATGTCCAGATCATCCAGGCGTTGTGCTTGCTGGCGCAGGCGTTCACCAGGATGGCGCAGACGGCGAGATATGCCTTCCAGGCGCAGTCGATCGCGCATCAAGCGGTCACGCATGCGCATCACCAGCCGCCGATGCAGGCTTTCGACCCGACGCACCAGATCGCTGGAGTCCGGCGCGAGCAGTTCGGCAGCGGCGGAAGGTGTGGGGGCGCGAACGTCGGCGACGAAGTCACTGATCGAGACGTCGGTTTCATGGCCGACGGCGCTGACAATCGGCGTCACGCAGGCATCCACCGCACGGGCCACGGCTTCTTCGTTGAAGCACCAGAGGTCTTCCAGCGAGCCGCCGCCACGGGCCAGAATCAGCGCATCGAACCCTCGGGCATCCGCCAGTTTCAATGCGCGGACAATCTGTGCGGTGGCTTCGCGGCCTTGTACGGCCGTGGGGATCAGCGTCAGCTGCACTTGGGGTGCACGGCGCCGAAACACGCTGATGATGTCGCGAATCACCGCGCCCGTGGGCGAACTGATAATGCCGATACGTTGCGGATGCGCCGGCAGCGGCACTTTGCGTTCGGCGCTGAACAAACCTTCGGCGCTGAGTTTTTCTTTCAGGGCATCGAAGGCCAGGCGCAGCGCACCATCACCGGCGGGTTCGACGGTGTCGAGAATCAGCTGATAATCGCCACGGCCCTCGAACAGCGAAACCTTGCCGCGAACCTTGACCGCCAGGCCGTCCTTCAGCGCCTGGCGAACCCGCGCGGCGTTTTGCCGGAACAGTGCGCAACGCACCTGCGCGCCGCTGTCCTTGAGGGTGAAATACACGTGGCCGGACGCCGGGCGGGCGAGGTTGGAGATTTCGCCTTCGACCCAGATGTTGCTGAACACGTCTTCGAGCAACACCCGCGCGCGGCCGTTGAGCTGGCTGACAGTCAGGACTTCACGGTCCAGGCCGAGTCTTGCAAAGGGATCTTTAATCATGGGGCGCAGTTTAAAGGCAATCTCCCGGGGAATGCACGATCACTGTAGGAGCTGCCGCAGGCTGCGATCTTTTGAACTTGATTTTTAAGATCAAAAGATCGCAGCCTGCGGCAGCTCCTACAATGATCACGGGTGTTAAGGAAAGATGTTGTAGCACCGTCGTGCGCTTGAGCCTGTTTGCTGTCGCGGGTGTATATGCCGAGCTACCCTTATTGGTGTTTGTTGCCCGCCATGGTGCTGGCCAGCGGGATTGCCTTGGTCGGGCGTTATTTGAGCACTTGACCGGATTTTGTCAGCTATTAAGCTGCCGGCCGTCCTGACGCCTTCGCGGGCGCGCCACAGAAACATCCATTTAACGCAGTAGGCTGCACCATGAACTCCCAAAGCATCATCGTCCCGAAAATCTCCACACTGCCGGTGCACGAACCCCGGGCGCGGGCGGTCGTGCGCTGGCTGGTGCGCAAGAACATCATCAAGGAAGAGCTCACCACCTGCGGCCGCACCGGCAACCGCATGGGGCATGCGCTCGCCGACGGTGCCCGCGCCGTGGTCTTGCACCCGGAAGCCCTGCCGTTTGGCGAGCCGGTCAATGGCCTGGAAATCGTCACCAAACGCTGCATCTACACGCCAGCCAAGGGCTTCCTCGAAGAAGCGGGCTGTGCCGAGTGCCGCAAGGAAGTCGGAGAGGCGTTGTTCGAAAGCCTGGAAGAGTGGATGCCGGGGCGCACCGATAACTTCACCTGCCCGGAATGCGGGCATGAAGATGACATCAATGGCTTTCTCTTCCTGCAGGAATGCGGCTTTTCTAACCTGGGCTTCATTTTCAACAACTGGGCCGAGGCCGGATTCAAACAGAGCTTCATCGACGAATTCGCCGATTGGCTGGACCAACCCGTCAGTTGGGTCAAAGTCGAACTCTGAACACGGACTCTGTGTAGGAGCTGCCGCAGGCTGCGATCTTTTGATCTTGATTTTTGGCGTTTCTGAATGTGTTGAAGATCAAAAGATCGCAGCCTTCGGCAGCTCCTACAAAAAGCAGTAAATCCGTACCGCGATCCCCGTATATCAGTAAGGCTAATAATAGACAGAGTTTTACATTGAACCCGAGGGGGTGTCTGACTATAATGGCGCGCTTCCATTTTCCCGCTCGGGAGCCCCCGCGATGCTGCGTATCAGCCAAGAAGCTCTGACATTCGACGACATTCTCCTAGTGCCCGGTTATTCCGAGGTACTTCCTAACGAAGTCAGTCTCAAGACCCGCCTAACCCGTGGCATCGAGCTGAATATTCCTCTGGTTTCTGCCGCCATGGACACCGTTACTGAAGCCCGTCTGGCAATCGCCATGGCTCAGGAAGGTGGCATCGGCATCATCCACAAGAACATGACCATCGAGCAGCAAGCTGCCGAAGTGCGCAAGGTCAAGAAGTTCGAAGCCGGCGTCGTCAAGGATCCGATCACCATCGAGGCTGACGCCACGGTCCGTGATTTGTTTGAACTGACCCGCATGCACAACATCTCCGGCGTTCCGGTACTGCACGATGGCGACCTGGTCGGCATCGTCACTTCCCGTGACGTGCGCTTCGAAACCCGTCTGGAAGCCACCGTACGTGAAGTGATGACGCCTAAAGAGCGTCTGGTCACCGTCCGTGAAGGCGCCAACAAGAACGAAGTCCGCGAGTTGCTGCACAAGCACCGCCTGGAAAAAGTCCTGATCGTCGACGACAAGTTTGCCCTCAAAGGCATGATGACCGTCAAAGACATCGAAAAAGCCAAGGCTTACCCACTCGCCAGCAAGGATGATCAGGCCCGCCTGCGCGTCGGCGCTGCAGTCGGTACTGGCAAGGACACCGGCGAACGTGTTGCGGCACTGGTTGCTGCCGGCGTTGACGTGGTGGTGGTCGACACCGCTCACGGTCACTCCAAAGGCGTGATCGACCGTGTTCGCTGGGTCAAACAGAATTTCCCTGACGTGCAGGTCATCGGCGGCAACATTGCCACCGGCGCTGCTGCCAAGGCACTGGTTGAAGCCGGTGCTGACGCCGTCAAGGTCGGTATCGGCCCAGGCTCGATCTGCACCACCCGCATCGTCGCCGGTGTCGGCGTCCCGCAAATCAGTGCCATCGCCAACGTCGCCGCTGCCCTTGAAGGCACTGGCGTTCCGTTGATCGCCGATGGCGGCATCCGTTTCTCCGGTGACCTATCCAAGGCCATCGTTGCCGGTGCTTCCTGCGTGATGATGGGCTCGATGTTCGCCGGTACTGAAGAAGCGCCAGGCGAGATCGAACTGTTCCAGGGTCGTTCGTACAAGGCTTACCGCGGCATGGGTTCGCTGGGCGCCATGTCCCAGGCTCAAGGTTCTTCCGACCGTTACTTCCAGGACTCCTCCGCGGGTGCCGAGAAGCTGGTTCCGGAAGGCATCGAAGGGCGTGTTCCTTACAAGGGCTCCCTGAGCGCCATCATCCATCAACTGATGGGCGGCCTGCGTTCCTCGATGGGTTACACCGGCAGTGCCGACATCGAAGAAATGCGCACCAAGCCTGAGTTCGTGCGGATCACCGGCGCTGGCATGGCCGAGTCCCACGTCCACGACGTGCAGATCACCAAAGAAGCGCCAAACTATCGGGTCGGCTGACGCCGACAGCTATAAGCCACAAGCTAAGAGCTGCAAGCGGTACTGCGTTTACGCAGCTACCGCGTAGCTTCCGACTACTTGCAGCTTGCAGCTTGAAGCTTGCAACTGCTTTTTGAGTTTTTTCCCATGGCCCTCGACATTCACGCCCACCGCATCCTGATCCTCGACTTCGGTTCCCAGTACACCCAGCTGATTGCCCGCCGCGTGCGTGAAATCGGTGTGTACTGCGAACTGCATCCGTTCGACATGGACGACGAAGCAATTCGCGAATTCGCTCCAAAAGGCGTCATTCTCGCCGGCGGCCCAGAGTCCGTGCACGTAGCCGACAGCCCGCGCTGCCCGCAAGCAGTCTTCGACCTGGGCGTACCGGTCTTCGGTATCTGCTACGGCATGCAGACCATGGCTGAACAGCTGGGTGGCAAGGTTGAAGGTTCCGAGCTGCGTGAGTTCGGTTACGCCCGTGTCGACGTTGTCGGCAAGAGCCGCCTGCTCGATGGGATCGAAGACCACATCGACGCCGACGGCCTATTCGGCCTCGACGTATGGATGAGTCACGGTGACAAAGTCACCAGGATGCCGCAGGAATTCCACATCCTGGCCAGCACCCCGAGCTGCCCGATCGCCGGCATGTTCGACGACGCTCGTGGCTACTACGGCGTGCAGTTCCACCCGGAAGTGACCCACACCAAGCAGGGCGGTCGCATCCTCTCGCGTTTCATCCTCGATATCTGCGGCTGCGAAGCCTTGTGGACGCCTTCGAAAATCGCTGAAGACGCCATCGCCAACATTCGCGCCCAAGTCGGTACCGACAACGTGCTGCTCGGCCTGTCCGGCGGCGTTGACTCCTCGGTGGTTGCCGCGCTGCTGCACAAAGCCATCGGCGACCAACTGACCTGCGTCTTCGTCGACAACGGCCTGCTGCGTCTGCACGAAGGCGAGCAAGTGATGGCCATGTTCGCCGAGAACATGGGCGTCAAGGTGATCCGCGCCAACGCCGAAGATCAGTTCCTGAACAACCTGGCCGGCGAATCCGACCCGGAGAAGAAGCGCAAAATTATCGGTCGTACCTTCATCGACGTATTCGATGCCCAGTCCAACAAACTGGACAACATCAAGTACCTCGCCCAGGGCACCATCTACCCGGACGTGATCGAGTCGGCTGGCGCGAAAAGCGGCAAGGCTCACGTGATCAAGTCGCACCACAACGTGGGCGGCCTGCCGGAAGAAATGAACCTCAAGCTGGTTGAACCGCTGCGTGAGCTGTTCAAGGACGAAGTCCGTCGTCTGGGCCTGGAACTCGGCCTGCCGTACGACATGGTCTACCGTCACCCGTTCCCGGGCCCGGGCCTGGGCGTGCGGATCCTCGGTGAAGTGAAGAAGGAATACGCCGACCTGCTGCGTCGCGCCGACCACATCTTCATCGAAGAACTGCGCAAGGCCGACTGGTATCACAAAGTCAGCCAGGCGTTCGTGGTGTTCCAGCCTGTGAAATCGGTTGGCGTTGTAGGCGATGGCCGTCGTTACGCCTGGGTCGTGGCCCTGCGTGCCGTGGAAACCATCGACTTCATGACCGCGCGTTGGGCTCACCTGCCTTACGAACTGCTGGAAACCGTCAGCGGCCGCATCATCAATGAAATCGAAGGCATCTCCCGCGTCACCTACGACGTGTCGAGCAAGCCGCCAGCGACAATCGAGTGGGAATGATCACGATCTGACTGATCGTCCGTAACACCTGAAAGGCCCCGTGAACGCGAGTTCACGGGGCCTTTTTGTATATCAGGACTCCGGAGTCCGGACGGATCTCAGGCCACTCAGGCGTAACGCCGTCGAGAACTCCGTCAAGTCGGGGTAGCGGCGCCCACTGATGGAGGGCCAACTGGCTCGTTCTATGTAGTACCCACCCCGGTCGCGCAAAATTGGTGTGCGCACGAGGGAGCCATCTCTACTGCGATGAAAGAGCGTCGGCCTGTCATTGATATTCATCACGGTGCAGTCGCCAGCGCGGCGCAGCGCCTTTTCCAGTGATTCGGCTATAGCAACGCTCTGGGGCGTATCCAGTTGCAGGCGCAAATCGCTTTTGACCATTGCCAACGGACGACCGAAATGGTCGGTTGGAATACGTCCGGGATCCACTTCGACACCGCGCGCCGTGCCCGCCGGAGTGCTTTCAATGCGCAAACCGATGCCTCCTTCCAGCTCACTGAGGCCGGGTACACCTTCCCAGGTGTTAGTGTGACTGTCGCCTACCAGCGCGATCCAGCGATGAGCGCCGCGAGTGACCTGATCGGTGCGAATCACCTCATGCGCAAAAAAACTCATCATCTTCTGGCGAAAATTCTTCTCTACCCCTTTCATGCCTGTACTTTGGTAGCTTGCCAGGCAATCGATGGCCTGGACCCGGATATGATTTTTGCGCGCAGCCTTGACCACTTCCAGAAACGTGTATTGGCCACTGGGGTCGGTGCTGTGGCCTCGATCAAGATTTTTCAAGTAGTTTTCGAGGCTCTCCGAAAGCTCACCGGTCCGGTTGAAGATGTCCAGGTCAGCCTGATGGAAGTCTGTCAGGAGGTGTTCAAAGTAAAGGGTTTTAACCTTTTGCTTGCTCAGCACCTCCATGTTTTCGAGCAGGAACTGTTTGCTGCCGATGCTTGAGTGGTTCTCGCCGATGACCAGTCCCATTGCGATGCGAAACAGTTTTTTGATCAGGTCCTTTTTTGGCAAGCCCACCGGCAGAGGCGGGATCTCGGGTCTGGCTGGCAAGGGGGACGATTCGAAGAAAGTGGTGGCATCCCGGTACAGGGTTTTCCTCATGGTCTTGAAGTCGCCCACGGGGTCGCTGCCGTCAGGGTTGAGGGTGCCGCTCGCGTAGGAGTCATTGAGCTGATACTTGGACCCGCTGCCCTGAGCGATCTCGTTAAGGTCCTTACGCAAGGCCTGCGGCATATCGTAAGCGGTGGGCGGGCTTTCAACGTCCGGCAAGGGCTCGCTGGCCTGACCCCATGGCCATAACCCATCGAATTTCCCTCCGCCATAGAGACCTGGGCGGTTGATGGGTTGCCACTCGCCCTCGGCGTCGAGGCGTATCGGCAGGTTGCGATAGAACGAGTGAGGGTTGGCCGGGTCGACGATGGCCCAGGTGTCCAGCTCCTTGATGTAACGCACCAGGTAATAGCTGTCGTTGATCTGCACATAGTTGCCGCCTGTAGGCGGTTGGTAGATAGCCTTGAACTTGCCCTCTTCGGCGACGGGCAACAAACCATCGAGAATTTCATTGGTTTCGAAGGATGACAGCAGTTCGAGGCCTTGCTCTGCGTAAGCGGGACCCGGGGCGAGTCGGGCAATGAGCGGGATAGCCGATGCTTCATCGAGTGGCGGCTCGGCAGGGTCTGCTTGAAGCTCGAAGGTTTCGCTGGCCTCACCCACCTCGGCAACCTCTGCTGCGCCGCGCAGGAAAAGCAGGTTGAAAAGGGTCTCGATGGCGCTGCCGATGGCGCCAGCCACCCCGGCCCTGCGATCGGCCTTGGTGCTGCCGTTAATCGCCTGGTCGATGTTCAAACCCATGTCGGCAATACCTGCGCCGACCGCGGCCAATGCCACGGGCCAGCCGAGTGCGGCCATGGAACCGAAGACATGGACAAGGGCATTCAGATAACCGATCCACATCTTTTCTCGCAGCTCGCCATTGGAATGCAGGGACAGGTCCGCATCGCTGTGCATGCGTGCTTTTACCGAGTCCCGTAGCCAGCTGAAAGGGTCGCCCGAGATCGGCTCGGCTTTCTGGTTGATCAGATGGTGATCGCTGGTTCCCCACGTGGAGTAGAGCAGGTCGATCATGGCATTCAGACCGATGTTACCGTCATCCTGTTGCTGTGCAGCCAGCGGGAAGTGGGCCATGAAGCGCGCCCGATTTTCCGCGTGGTTGTTTTGCATCAGTAGCCACCAGTGCAGATCGGACGCCGTGGCAAAGATGTGAAAGCAGTTGGTTTCACCGGGCGTGTAAAGGATTTGCACGCCGTTGCGGTCGGTGATGCAGAGAATGTCAGTGGCCTGGTAGCCGCCAATGTCCAGGGCGCAGACACGCAACCCGTCAATGGTTGGCGCTTGCGACTGCAACATGCCCAGGCTGATTGGCCACCTGACATTGCTTGCGACCGCTTTGATCAGCGTCTTGAGGTTTTCGTTGTTCAGTCGAGCACCGTCGTGCTCGTCCAGCGCCTTGGCCAGGAAGTTCAGTTTGGCGAGGGTACGGAAATCCTCCGAGTGGAGCGTCCAGAACCGCTCCATCTTGTCCCGATAGCGTTCGCTGAAATTGATGGCCCAGAGGTCTCTCAAGACCTCGCTGGGGTACATCTTCACTTCGTTGGTTTCGTTGAAAATGGCGGCGTTGGGGCCCTCATTGTAGAAACCACCGTCGCCATCGAGCAGGTCGGCATTGTCCTGGTCATGGGGGCGGAAACGCTTTGCCACCAATTGCGCCAGGGTCAGGGACTCGGACGGCGTGGGGTAGTGTTCCCAGCCCAGGAGGGTTTTGGTGCTGCTGACCGAGGTGTTGTTGAAACGGTGCCACCAGACCTTGTCCGGCTCGGTACCTTTGACCCCGTGCTGGTCGAGGATGCCCTGGGCGGCTTCGTGGGCCATGGCATGCAGATCGGGGCAGGCTTCGGTAAAGGGCAGAACCAGCGCCTTGAGAGACTGCTCGTCGGCCCGGCTGGGAAAGAGGGATGGGGCAATTGATTCGGGTGTGTTCACTTCTCGCTCCTTGAGAACTGTGGATGGCATCGGAGGATGAACCATCCACTCAAGGACTGTGCACTACATAGTTATGCCCAAAAGCGCTTCGATGCGGTGTAGGGTCAGCGACGGGCCACATCCGAAAAGTAGAACTTGTCCAGGGTATGCCGCGATTCGGTGTATTCGAACTGGCGGCCGTCCTGTAGGAAAGTCTGGTTGCTGACCACAATCACATGGCTCTGGTCGTCGAGGTCCAGGTGTTGCTGGTCGTCCTTGCTCCTGGGCACCGCTTCAATGGTGCGCTGGGCGTAGGCGATTTGCAGTTGCAGGGTCCGTTCGATGAAGGCGTAGATCGAATGCTCGGCGATGTCGCGGGACAGGCCGGGAATCACATCGCTGACAAAATGGTTGATGTCGAGGATCACCCGTTTTCCGTCGATCCGTCGCACTCGCTTGATCCGCGTAATCAGGCTGCCTTCTTGAGCCTGGATGTGTTCGGTCAACGGACCTTCGAGGGGGATCTGAGTGAACTCGACCACATCGGTACTGACGTCGTTGCCCAGGCGCGGGTAAGTCTCCTGAAAGCTGACGATGCCGCCGAGCTGGAATTCAATCGGGTTGGTTGACAGCACAAAGGTGCCTTTGCCGTGGATTTTCTGGGCGAAACCGCGCTCCTGAAGTTGCTCGATAGCCTTGCGCACCGTACCGCGACTGGCTTGATAGCTGTCCATCAGCTCCGTTTCGGAGGGCAGTCGGGCGCCGCGTTCCAGACGTTCGGTGGTGATGCTCGCAAGCAGATCGCTGTAGATCTGGTTGTATTTACTCATGGGGATGGCTCTGTGCTGCGCTGCGCTCAAGGTTTCGAACCTTAAGGGCAGGGTAGGAGTTTGTCCATGCGGCTTTGGATTTCATGCACCTCGGAGGTAGGAATTTTCATTGTGTGTCGTCATTAGATTAAACAAATTCAAACTCGTCTGTACGAGTTGTTGATTTAACTCGTACAGACGAGTACTTTTCACGTCGGCGTGCTGCCAATAACAAAAAACCACAGCGGAAGAACAAGCATGAGCCACGACTATCCGAATATTGCCACTGAGCTGCTGCAAAGCCTCGGTGGCAGCGACAACCTCGAGCAGGCCGCGCACTGTGTTACCCGGCTGCGCCTGGCCCTCAAAGAACCAAGCCTGGTCAACAGCGCCACGCTGAACCAGATCGACCTGGTCAAAGGCTCGTTTTTCACCGGGGGATTGTTCCAGGTGGTCATTGGCCCCGGTGAAGTGGAAAAGGTCTACGCCGAATTGCGTCGTCAAACGGGTCTCGCCGCCTCGACCATCGCCGACGTTAAACAGAAAAGCGCCGACAAGATTAACGCCCTGCAGCGGCTGGTACGGGTCTTTTCCGATGTGTTCATGCCGATCCTGCCGGCGCTGATCATTGCTGGCCTGCTGATGGGCATCAACAACCTGATTGGCGCCAAGGGGATGTTCATCGAGGGCCAGACCCTGTTGGACGCCTACCCCAAGCTTGATGGGCTCTGGAGCCTGGTCAACCTGATGGCCAACACTTCGTTTGTGTTCCTGCCGGCGCTGGTGGGCTGGTCGGCGGCCAAGCGGTTTGGCGGCAGCGAAATCCTCGGCATCGTGCTCGGCCTGATGCTGGTTCACCCCGATCTGCTCAACGCCTGGAACTACGGCAAGGCAGTGGCCGGGCTGGATGGCCAAAGCCTGCCGTACTTCGACATCCTCGGACTATTCCAGATCGAGAAAGTCGGTTATCAGGGGCAGATTCTGCCGATCCTGATGGCGGCCTACGTGATGAGCGTCATCGAGAAATGGCTGCGGGCACGGGTACCTAACGCGATTCAATTGTTGGTGGTGCCGATCACCACCATCGTTGTCACCGGCGTGCTCGCGCTGGCCGTCATCGGTCCGGTAACCCGGCATCTGGGGATACTCATCACCGAAGGCGTGGTCATGCTGTTCGACCTCGCACCGATGGTCGGCGGGGCGATTTTCGGTCTGCTGTATGCGCCTCTGGTGATCACCGGCATGCATCACATGTTCCTGGCGGTAGACCTGCAACTGATCTCCACCCAGGGTGGCACGTTCATCTGGCCGATGATCGTCATGTCTAACCTCGCCCAGGGCAGCGCGGCACTGGCGGTGTTCTACATGACCCGCAACGTGCGGGACAAAAGCATGGCTTCGACCTCGGCGATTTCCGCTTACTTCGGCATTACCGAACCGGCCATGTTCGGGGTCAACCTGCGCTACAAGTTTCCGTTCTATTCGGCGCTGATCGGCTCGGCGCTGGGCTGCATCTTCCTGTCGCTGAACAAGGTCCAGGCCTCGGCGATCGGTGTCGGCGGCTTGCCCGGATTTATCTCGATTATTCCGCAGTTCATTCCGATGTTTGTGATCGGGATGGTCATCGCCATGGTTGTGCCGTTTGTGCTGACCTGCGGGTTGAGCATGAAGATTGTCCGGCCAGGGTATCGCGTCGCCTGACAGATCCGTTCGCTGTAGGAGCTGCCGCAGGGCTGCGATCTTTTGATCTTGATCTTCTCCAGGATCGCCAAAAATCAAGGTCAAAAGATCGCAGCCTGCGGCAGCTCCTACAGGGTTCGAACCAATTTCAAGAAGGAATCCGTCATGCAAGACTGGCAACGTTCGGTGATCTACCAGATCTACCCGAAGAGTTTTCATAGTCACGCCGGCAACCCCACGGGTGATTTGCTCGGTGTCGTGGCCAAGCTCGATTACCTGCAGTGGCTGGGCGTCGATTGCCTGTGGATCACACCATTCCTGCGTTCACCCCAGCGCGACAACGGGTATGACATCAGCGACTACTACGCCATCGACCCGAGTTACGGAACCATGGCCGATTGCGAGTTGCTGATCGCCGAGGCCGGCAAACGCGGGATCAAGCTGATGCTCGATATCGTGGTCAACCACACCTCTATCGAGCACACCTGGTTCCAGCAGGCCCGCAGCAGCCTCGACAACCCGTATCGCGACTTCTACATTTGGCGCGACCAGCCGAACAACTGGGAATCCAAGTTCGGTGGTTCGGCCTGGGAATATGAAGCACAGACCGGCCAGTATTACCTGCACTTGTTCGACCACACCCAGGCCGACCTGAACTGGGACAACCCCAAGGTGCGCGCCGAAGTCTTCAAGATGATGCGTTTCTGGCGCGACAAGGGTGTCGGTGGTTTCCGACTGGATGTGATCAACCTGATCTCGAAACCGGCGGATTTCCCCGAGGACAACAGCGACGGTCGCCGCTTCTATACCGACGGCCCGAACGTCCACGAATACCTGCAGCAAATGCACCGCGAAGTCTTTGAAGGCCATGACCTGATCAATGTCGGCGAGATGTCGTCCACCCGTCTTGATCACTGCATTCGCTACTCGCGGCCAGAGTCGAAAGAACTGTCGATGACCTTCAACTTTCATCACTTGAAGGTCGATTACCCAAACCTGCAGAAGTGGATTCGCGCCGATTTCGACTTCCTCGAACTCAAGCGCATCCTCTCCGACTGGCAGACCGGCATGCAGGCAGGCGGTGGCTGGAATGCATTGTTCTGGTGTAACCACGACCAACCGCGAGTGGTCTCGCGATTCGGCAACGACGGCGAACATCGGGTGGTCTCGGCGAAGATGCTCGGCACCGCGCTGCACTTCCTCCAGGGCACGCCGTTCGTGTACCAGGGTGAGGAACTGGGCATGACCAATCCAGGCTTCGATCACATCGATCAGTACCGCGATGTCGAGACGCTGAACATCTTCCGGCTCAAGCGCGAAGCCGGTGCGAGTGACGCCGACAACATGGCGGCGATCATGCAGAAGTCCCGGGACAACGGCCGCACGCCGATGCACTGGAACGCCGAGCCGAACGCAGGATTCAGCGCGGCAGAACCCTGGATTGGCGTGCCGGCAAACGCGGCGCAGATCAACGTCGTCACCCAGCTCGACGACCCGGACTCCGTGCTGCACCACTACCGTCGGTTGATCGCCCTGCGTCGCAGTGAAGCGCTGATGTCCGACGGGGTTTACCGACAGTTGTTGCCTGAACACATGCAAATATGGGCGTACGTGCGTGAAGGTAATGGCGAACGATTGCTGGTGCTGAACAACTTCTATGACAGGCCGTGCGAAGTGCGGGTGCCGGATGAAGTGATCAGTGAAACCATGGCCCAGCGTCTGGTGATCAGCAACTACCCAGACTGTCCGTTACGAGATCGGCAGGTCGTGTTGCGGCCTTATGAGTCGTTCGTTCTGCACCTGACCGACCACTAGAAAACACCAAATTTAAAAACACGCAGAACGCTGCGCGGGGGAGTTTTGCGCGCCGAATTTGCCAAACAACACAATAAAAACAATGGGGTGGTTCTTGAAAACAACAATAAATCGCAGCCTTGCCGCCGCGTGCCTGTGCCTGGCGTTGCCACTTTCGGCGCAGGCCCTGGAGTTCGTTGGTTACTTGCGCAGCGGTGTCGGTACCTCGGTCAACAGCAGCGGCCAGTCATGTTTCCAATTGCAGGGGGCGCAGACGAAATATCGGTTGGGCAACGAATGCGAGCAGTATGGGGAACTGGAACTTCGTCAGGATTTGTACACGCTGGACGACGGTTCGGTATTCAGCGTCGATGGCATGGCCTCGTTGTATAACCAGTACGACCGGAGCCTGACGTTCAAGGGCGACAACGGTTCGGTGCGCCTGCCGCAGCTATATGCGCAATGGTCGAAAATGCCCAGCCTCAACGGCGGTTCGCTGTGGGCCGGGCGGCGTTACTACAAACGGAACGATATCCACATTTCCGACTTCTACTACTGGAACCAGAGCGCCACTGGTGGCGGTATCGAGGACGTGCTGGTCGGCGATTTGAAATACAGCTACGCCTTTTCGCGCAAGGACAACCTGTACCAGAAGGACTACATCAATCGCCACGATTTCAACGTCGCCGGCTTCAATACCAACCCCGGCGGTGAGCTGGAGTTCGGGCTGAGTTACATCGACAAACCCGACAGCCGCGACGCGCACCGTGGCTGGTCGATCACCACCCAGCATGTGCAGAAAGGCTTTCTGGGCGGCAAGAACAAACTGGCCTTCCAGTACGGTGAAGGCCCCGGTACCGGGTTGGGCTATACCGGTAACGTCAAGCTGAATGACAGCAACAAAAGCTATCGGGTGGTGGAGTTCTTCGACTGGCAGGTGACGCCGCGGTTCGGCGGGCAAGTCGAGGCGGTGTACCAGAAAGACATTCGTTCGGACGGCGGCGATCAGAACTGGATGTCCCTGGGGGTTCGTCCGGCCTACGCCATCACCGAGCAGTTCAAACTGGTGACCGAACTGGGGCACGACCAGGTCGAAGCCACGGGCGGCACGCGCAAACTGAGCAAGTTCACCTTCGCCCCGACCTGGTCGCCCACGGGCCCGGAATTCTGGGCTCGCCCCGAGGTGCGGTTGTATTACACCTACGCTAGCTGGAACAAGGCGGCCAAACGGGCGGCCAATCAATTGGCGGCGGGTTCGGCATTGTCCGATACCGGTGCTTTCGGCACGGCGCGGCAGGGTGCGAACGTCGGATTACAGGTCGAGTACTGGTGGAAGTAGGACCAAACACTGTAGGAGCTGCCGCAGGCTGCGATCTTTTGGCGCCTCCAAGGACGCTTAAGATCAAAAGATCGCAGGCTGCGCCAGCTCCTACAGGTTCCGCGAGATTTCAAAAGCGTCTTTTAAAAGAACAAAACAGTAGGTGACGTCATGGCCACACCCCAACAACTGCAACTGCACGCGCCCCTGTCCGGCGTATTGATGCCACTGGACCATGTGCCGGATCCGGTGTTTTCCAGCCGGGTGATCGGTGATGGTCTGTGCATCGATCCGACTTCCAATACCTTGTGCGCACCGCTGGCCGGGATTGTCAGCAATGTGCAGGCCAGCGGGCATGCGGTGAGCATCACCGGCGAAAACGGCGTGCAGGTGCTGATGCACATTGGCCTCGACACCGTGAACCTCTCGGGAGAGGGGTTTACGCGGTTGGTGGAGGAAGGGCAGCAGGTTGACGTCGGGCAGTCGCTGATCGAGTTCGATGCCGATTTTGTCGCGATGAATGCCCGTAGCTTGCTGACGTTGATGCTGGTGGTCAGCGGTGAGCCGATCACCTGGCTGACAGCGCAAACAGGTGTAGTGGA
Source organism: Pseudomonas sp. LBUM1644 (assembly GCF_059716195.1). NCBI lineage: Bacteria > Pseudomonadati > Pseudomonadota > Gammaproteobacteria > Pseudomonadales > Pseudomonadaceae > Pseudomonas > Pseudomonas sp. LBUM1644. The sequence continues at coordinate 1,130,613 of NZ_CP166812.1, forward strand.
CAGTGGCCAGCCGCTGCTGAGCTTGAAGGTTGTCGAGCAGACAATCGATCAGCCAGTGTCGCAGGAGGCTGAAGCGTTGTTCTCCAGACCGGTGACACTCGCCAACACGAACGGATTGCACGCCCGCCCTGCAGCGGTGTTCGCCCAGGCAGCGAAAGGTTTTTCGGCGGACATTTACCTGCATAAACAGCAGGAAATCGCGAACGCCAAATCCCTGGTGGCGCTCATGACGTTGCAGACGGCGCACGGTGACGTTGTGCAAATCAGTGCGACCGGTCCGGATGCAGAATCCGCGATCGACACGTTGGCCGAGTTGCTGGTGACAGGGTGCGGTGAAGCGGTGGCTTCCTCAACACAGAATGCGATTGAGACCTCATCGCTGACGGTGTTGCGTGGGGTTTGCGCCTCGCCCGGATCGGCGTTTGGCCAAGTGGTGCAAATCGCCGAACACAGCCTGGAAGTGAATGAGTCCGGAGCCACGCCGCAAGCTGAGCGTGATCAATTGTCTCGCGGCTTGGCGAAGGCGATGGCGGCCCTGCAGCAATTGCGCGACAACGCCATTGGCAGTACGCAGGCGGACATTTTCAAGGCTCACCAGGAACTGCTTGAAGACCCGGCCTTGCTGGAGGTGGCCGATGGACTGATCAACGACGGTAAGAGTGCCGCGTTCGCATGGCGCGCGGCCACCGATTCTACGGCGTCCTTGTTCAAAAGCCTGGGCAACGCCTTGCTGGCCGAACGGGCGGCGGACCTGGCGGATGTCGGCCAGCGGGTGCTCAAACAGATCCTTGGTGTGCAGGATCAAGCCATGGAGTTGCCTGAAGGGGCCATCCTGATCGCCGATCAACTGACACCCTCCCAGACCGCTGGGCTCGACACTCGCAAGGTGCTGGGTTTCGCCACGGTCGGCGGTGGCGCTACCAGCCACGTTGCGATTCTCGCCCGGGCCTTCGGTTTGCCGGCGATCTGCGGATTGCCCGTGCACGTGCTGTCGCTGGCCAATGGCACTCAGGTTTTACTCGATGCGGACAAGGGTGAGCTGCATCTGGACCCGGATCTCGCGGCCATCGAACAGTTGCAAGCCAACCGTCAGCAGCAACAGAAACGCCAACAACATGAGCTGGCACACGCAACACTGGTCGCCTGTACCCGCGACGGTCACCACGTCGAAGTGACGGCCAATGTCGCCTCGCTGAGCGAAACCGAGCAAGCGATGACCCTGGGCGGTGAAGGGGTCGGCCTGTTGCGTTCGGAGTTTCTCTATCTGGATCGCAACCACGCGCCGAGTCATGAGGAGCAGGCGTCCACATACGGCGCCATCGCCCGTGTCCTGGGGCCGTCGCGCAGTCTGGTGGTGCGCACCCTTGATGTCGGGGGGGACAAACCGCTGGCCTACGTGCCGATGGACAGCGAAACCAACCCGTTCCTCGGCATGCGTGGCATTCGTTTGTGCCTGGAGCGCCCGCAGCTGTTGCGCGATCAGTTCAAGGCAATCCTGAGCAGTGCCGGGCTGGCTCGCCTGCACATCATGCTGCCGATGGTCGCGCAGCTGTCGGAGTTGCGTCAGGCCCGGCAACTGCTTGAGGAAGAAGCGCAGGCATTGGGGCTTATTGAACTGCCGAAACTGGGGATCATGATTGAAGTGCCGGCAGCGGCGTTGATGGCGGACTTGTTTGCGCCAGAGGTGGACTTCTTCTCGATCGGTACCAACGACCTGACGCAATACACCCTGGCGATGGACCGCGATCACCCGCGCCTGGCCAGTCAGGCGGACAGTTTTCATCCGTCAGTGCTGCGCTTGATTGCCAGTACCGTGAAGGCCGCCCATGCCCATGGAAAATGGGTCGGCGTGTGTGGCGCCATGGCGTCCGAGACGCTGGCGGTGCCGCTGTTGCTGGGGCTTGGGGTGGATGAACTGTCGGTCAGTGTGCCGTTGATTCCGGCGATCAAAGCGGCGGTCCGTGAAGTGGACCTGGTGGATTGCCAGGCCATTGCCCAACAGGTGCTGGGCCTGGAAAGCGCCGGGCAGGTGCGTGAGGCCCTGCGCCTGTATCACGAGGCGACGGTCGATACTTCACTGGTTCTGGAGAACTGAACATGTTCGAGAAAATGCAGCAGGTGTTCTGGAAAGCATTGACCCCGGATCTGATCGCGGATGAGCCGAAGGCGGTTTCCGGGTTGGCGGCGAATGTCGTGGCGGCGTTGGGCGGTGTGGATAACCTCAAGTCGCAACAGCCTGTGGCGCTGACTCGGGTGCGGGTGGAGTTGCGTGATGTGGGGCGGATGGATCGGCAGGGGTTGAATGCTGCGGGGGTGTCGGGGGTGATGACGTTGGACGACGGGGTTGTTCACCTTTTATTAGGGCTGGGGAGGTAAGCACCCCCTTAAAAGATCGCAGCCTTCGGCAGCTCCTACATTGGATTGTTGTGCACCTGTAGGAGCTGCCGAAGGCTGCGATCTTTTAATCGGCGTCACCACGCACTGTGACCAGTCGCCGCGCCGCCCTTACTGTTTCTCAACCGCAGGTGTATCGTATTCGCCTTTTGCAGGCCCCGCGCCTGTCGCAGATACGTGAGGTAGTTGAGTTCATGTCTTTTACCCGTCGCCAAATCCTCGGTGGCCTGGCTGGTCTTGTTGTCGTTGGCGTGGGGGCCGGTGGCGCGTCGCGCTACTGGCTGGGCAAGATGGCCGACGCTGACGCCGGCCACGACTACGAGCTGATCGCGGCACCGCTGGACGTTGAACTGGTGGCGGGGCACAAGACCGAAGCCTGGGCTTTCGGCCCGTCGGCGCCGGGTACTGAGCTGCGGGTGCGCCAGGGTGAATGGCTGCGGGTGCGTTTCATCAATCACCTTCCGGTGGCGACCACCATTCACTGGCACGGCATCCGCCTGCCGCTGGAGATGGACGGCGTGCCTTACGTCTCGCAGCTTCCGGTCCTGCCGGGTGAATACTTCGACTACAAATTCCGTGTCCCCGACGCCGGCAGCTACTGGTATCACCCGCATGTGAACAGCAGCGAAGAACTCGGTCGCGGGCTGGTCGGCCCATTGATCGTCGAAGAGCGCGAACCCACCGGTTTCAAGTACGAAAAAACGCTGAGCCTCAAGAGCTGGCACGTCGATGAAGAAGGCGCTTTCGTTGCCTTCAGCATTCCCCGCGAAGCGGCTCGCGGCGGTACGGCGGGGCGGCTGTCGACCATCAACGGCGTCACGCAAGCGGTGATCGACTTGCCCGCCGGGCAGATTACCCGGGTGCGCGTGCTCAACCTCGACAACACGCTGACCTACCGTCTCAACATTCCGGGCGTCGAAGCGCAGATCTATGCCCTGGATGGCAACCCTGTCGAACCGCGCCCGCTGGGCAAGGAATACTGGCTAGGCCCGGGCATGCGTATTTGCCTGGCGATCAAGGCGCCGCCGGCTGGTGAAGAGTTATCACTGCGCAACGGCCCGGTACGTCTGGGCACATTCCGTTCGGTGGCCAACACCGATGCACCGACCCAGTGGCCGCCCGCGCTGCCCGCCAACCCGGTAGCCGAGCCGGACCTGGCCAATGCCGAGAAACTCAACTTCAATTTCGAATGGGTCGGTTCGGTGTCGGTCAATGTCGACGTTGGCAAACCACCGAGCTTGTGGCAGATCAACGGCAAGGCCTGGGACATCACCGACAAGACCTGCGCCGACCGCCCGATTGCCAGGCTTGAGAAGGGCAAGAGCTATATTTTTGAATTGAAGAACATGACTCAGTATCAGCACCCGATTCACTTGCACGGCATGAGCTTCAAAGTCATCGCCTCGAACCGGCACAAGGTCATCCCGTACTTCACCGACACGTATTTGCTGGGCAAGAACGAACGCGCGCAAGTGGCGTTGGTAGCGGATAACCCGGGTGTGTGGATGTTCCATTGCCATGTGATCGACCACATGGAAACCGGCCTGATGGCCGCTATCGAGGTGGCGTGATGCGTCAGATTCGTCCCGCCGCGATCATCGATCGCAGCCGTGATCGCGACTTCATGCGCGAAGCCCTGGCGCTGGCTGCACAAGGCGCGGCGCTGGGGGAAGTGCCGGTGGGCGCGGTGCTGGTGCAGGACGGTGAAATCATCGGTCGCGGCTTCAATTGCCCGATCATCGGCAACGACCCGAGCGCCCATGCCGAGATGGTCGCGATCCGCGCGGCAGCGTTGGCCGCCAGCAACTACCGGCTGCCCGGCAGCACGCTCTACGTGACACTGGAACCGTGCAGCATGTGCGCCGGGCTGATCGTGCATTCGCGGATTGCCCGGGTGGTGTATGGCGCTTTAGAGCCGAAAGCCGGGATTGTGCAAAGTCAGGGGCAGTTTTTTACCCAAGGCTTCTTGAATCACCGGGTGCTGTTTGAAGGCGGGGTATTGGCCGAGGAGTGCGGGGCTGTTTTGAGCGAGTTCTTCAAGGCCCGACGCGCGAAACCAACAGAATAAACACGGAACCCATGTGGGAGCGGGCTTGCTCGCGAAAGCGGTATGTCAGTCACATCAATGCTGGATGTACCGCCGTCTTCGCGAGCAAGCCCGCTCCCACATTTTGATCTCCAGTGGTAGGGCGATCGGGGTTTACTTGCGGGCGACAATCACGGCACGCATCGGTGCCGGCAACCCTTCAACCGTCTTGCTGTGATCTTCGGGATCAAGGAAATCACTCAACGACTGATACTTCATCCACTCCGTCCCGCGCTGCTCTTGCACCGTGGTCACGCTCACGTCCACACAGCGAACATCCGTAAAACCGGCACGCCGCAACCACAGTTCCAGCGCCGGTACCGACGGCAGGAACCACACGTTACGCATCTGCGCGTAGCGGTCTTCCGGGACCAGCACTTGCTGCTGATCGCCTTCAATCACCAGCGTTTCCAGGACCAGTTCGCCACCCTTGACCAGGCAATCCTTCAGCGCCAGCAAGTGCTCGATCGGCGAGCGACGGTGATAGAACACGCCCATTGAAAACACCGTGTCGAAACCTTCCATGTTGGGTGGCAGGTCTTCGAAAGGGAACGGCAGGTGCCAGGCATTGGGTTCGGACAAGTAACGCTGTACCGCCTGGAACTGGCAGAAGAACAACCAGTTCGGATCGACGCCAATCACGCTGTCCGCGCCGGCGCCGAGCATGCGCCACATGTAATAGCCGTTGCCGCAGCCGACATCGAGAATGCGTTTGCCCTTCAGATCCAGATGCGGCGCAACCCGCGACCACTTCCAGTCCGAACGCCATTCGGTGTCGACATGCACGCCAAACAGATCGAAGGGCCCCTTGCGCCACGGCGACAAACCCATCAGCGCGGTGCGCATTTGCACACGGGTCGCGTCGTCGCAATCGGTGTCCAGCGTCAGGCCATTCAACAGATCGACTTCGGTTGGCTGGATCTTGGGCAATGCATCCAGCGCGCTCTGCCAGCGCTCCAGGTCGCCATGACCCTTTTCCATTTTCTTGTCGAGTTGACGCTGCAGGGTGTTGGCCCAGTCGGCCAGCGGGGTGCCAGCCAGGCGGCGGGCGAGGGGGGACAGATCAATCATGGCAAGGCAATCAACGAGGCAAAGTTAAGGCACTGGAACCACGGCACGACTTTCGAGAACCCGGCGGCCAGCAAGCGCTCGCGGTGTTCTTCGAGGCTGTCGGGCTTCATGACGTTTTCGATGGCGCTGCGTTTCTGGGCGATTTCCAGTTCGCTGTAGCCGTTGGCGCGTTTGAACGCCACGTGTAAGTCGGTGAGCAGCGCGTGTTCTTCGAGGTCGTTGAAGCGCAGCTTTTCCGAGAGGATCAGCGCGCCGCCGGGCAGTAACGACTGGCGGATGCGCGACAGCAACGCCGTGCGCTGCTCCGGGGCGATGAATTGCAGGGTGAAGTTCAGCGCCACCACCGAGGCCGGCTGGAATTGCAGCGCGAGGATGTCGCCTTCGATCACTTCGACCGGCAGCAACTCCTGGAACATCGAGTCCTGACCATTGAGGTATTCGCGGCAGCGTTCGACCATGGCCGCGGAGTTATCCACAGCGATCACGCGGCAGCCGTCGGTGCGCACATGGCGGCGCAAGGCCTGAGTCACGGCGCCAAGGGACGAGCCGAGGTCGTAAAGCACGCTGTTGGGCTGGGCGAATTGCGCGGCGAGCACGCCGAGGTTTTCAACGATGGTCGGATAACCTGGCACCGAGCGCTTGATCATGTCCGGGAACACCCGCACCACGTCTTCGTTAAAGGCGAAGTCAGGCACCTGGGCCAAAGGCTGGGCGAAAAGGCGATCGGGTTCTTTGCTCACGGCGGTTCCAGCGGCTTCGGTTGAAAAGGCCGGCATTTTAGCCAACTTGGCGCGGGGATGCGCGGGTTGTCTGATAAACCGCTCAATCAAAAGATCGCAGCCTGCGGCAGCTCCTACAGGGGATCTGCGGATTGCATCCGATCCCCTGTAGGAGCTGCCGCAGGCTGCGATCTTTCAAACGGTTGAACGCGGAGTCTGATCGAACGCCGACGCTGTGATGCCCCATTGCCCCAGCCAATAACTGAGAATGATCACATAAGGCGCGACCTGGAACGGGGCAACGAACCGGTTAATACCAATCACGCTATCGGAAAACACAAACGCCACCGCACCCGCCGCCGCCAGCAACGCCGAGCGTTTCGGCACATCAGTGCCCAGGCGAGCCAGAGCCCGCCAGAGCATGGCGCTGATGGCCAGGCCATAAACGATCACCGGGATCAGCAACGGCCCCAAGCCATGAGCAATCAAAATACCCAGCAGCACCGCACCGACGCCCAGCGCGATGATCAGCGGCAACACCGCCAATCGTCGACAATCGCTCAAATAAGCTTTCAGATACGCCAGGTGCGCGACCAAAAATGCCCCGAGGCCAAACACAAACAAATCCCCCGGCCATGCCAACAACACATCGCCGAGCAGGGAGAAAATCAATCCAAGGCTGATCCAGCGCCGATACTCGCTAGGCGGTGCATCGTGCAGCCAACCCAGCAGGGCGAGTACCGGCAGCGGCTTGACCAGCAGGCAGAGCAGCGCGGCGTGAATGCTGAGGCCATAGAGAAAGGTCACCGCGCCCATCAGCGCCAGAATCAGCCAACCCACGATCAGTTAACCGAAATCGCGCAGTCGAATGTTTCAACCGGCAGAACTTCCGGTGCCCACGGTTGTTGCGAGGTCAGACGCAAGCGCCCGGAACCCGCCGCGAACGCCTGGAAGCGCCAGGTCGAGAGACCCGCGCTGCCGACGATTCCAGCATCTTCCGGGTTGCTGTACACCTCGGGGCTGAGCGCGCGAAGCACACCGCCGGCCGAATCCTGGATTGCCCAGCGGTAACCCGTGGTCGGATTGCTTGGCAAGGTCAGGATCAGGTTTTGCCCATTGGTGAGCTTTAGCGGGCATTCGCTTTGTTTTTCCACGGTCACGTTCTGTTTCGGTTGCGTGGCGCACGCGGCCAGCAAGGAGAGGGCGAGGGGAACAAACAGGCGGGTGGGGGACATAAGGTCAGCAGCTCCGGCATTCACGACGAACGGCGAGCATAACCGAGATGAGACAAAGTGTGACAGCGCCGGGAATTGGCGGTGTCAGGGCTGACGCCTTCGCGGGCAAGCCTCGCTCCTACAAAGGGTATGTGTCGCCAAAATGTGCACAACACATAACCGTAGGAGCGAGGCTTGCCCGCGAAAGCGATCTTGCAGGCGCTACAGAAACATCAGAACAGAATCTTCGCCACATCCGCAAAGCGCTTGGCGAAATGCACGGTAATCCCTTCCTTCAGATAATCCGGCAACTCGTCAAAGCTCCCACGGTTAGGCTCCGGCAAGATCAATTCAAAGATCTTCTGCCGCCGCGCCGCAATCACCTTCTCGCGCACCCCGCCAATCGGCAGCACATGCCCGGTCAGTGTCAATTCGCCGGTCATGGCCACGCCTTTTTTCGGCGGTTGATTGCGCGCCAGGGACAGCAGGGCACTGGCCATGGTCACACCGGCGCTCGGGCCGTCTTTCGGGGTGGCACCTTCCGGTACGTGCAGGTGCACGAAGGCTTCGTCGAAGAACTTCGGATCACCGCCAAACGACTTCAGATTTGAACTGACGTAGCTGTAGGCAATTTCCGCCGACTCTTTCATCACATCACCCAGTTGCCCGGTGAGCTTGAAGCCGCGATTGAGCGTGTGAATGCGCGTGGCTTCGATCGGCAATGTGGCGCCGCCCATGCTGGTCCAGGCCAGTCCGGTAATTACGCCAGTGCCGGACAGCACTTGTTCGTTGCGGAACACTGGGTGGCCGAGTGAGGCTTCGAGGTCTTTCGGGCCGAGCTTGATCACGGCTTTCGGCTCGTCGATCAGTTTCACTACGGCCTTGCGCACCAGTTTGCCCAGTTGTTTTTCCAACTGGCGAACCCCGGCTTCGCGGGCGTAACCGTCGATCAACACTTTCAAGGCACTGTCGCTGATGCTCAGGCTGCCTTTCGACACGCCGGCCTTTTCCAACTGTTTCGGCCACAGGTGACGCTTGGCAATGGCGATTTTTTCTTCGGTGATGTAGCCCGACAGGCGAATCACTTCCATCCGGTCCAGCAACGGGCCGGGGATTGAGTCCAGGGTGTTGGCGGTGCAGACGAACAGCACTTTCGACAGGTCCAGGCGCAAGTCCAGATAATGGTCGAGGAATTCGACGTTCTGTTCCGGGTCGAGGGTTTCCAGCAGCGCCGAGGCCGGGTCGCCCTGATAGCTCTGGCCCATCTTGTCGATCTCGTCGAGCATGATCACCGGGTTCATCACTTCGACGTCTTTCAGCGCCTGCACCAGTTTGCCCGGTTGCGCGCCGATGTAGGTGCGGCGGTGGCCCTTGATCTCCGCTTCGTCGCGCATGCCGCCGAGGCTGAAGCGATAGAACGGCCGGCCCAGGGATTCGGCGATGGATTTACCGACGCTGGTCTTGCCCACACCCGGCGGCCCGACCAGCAAGACGATGGAGCCGCTGATCTCACCTTTATAAGCACCGACCGCGAGGAATTCGAGGATGCGATCCTTGATGTCGTCGAGGCCGGCGTGGTGCTTGTCCAGCACCTTGCGCGCGTGCTTGAGGTCGAGTTTGTCCTCGCCATACACGCCCCACGGCACCGAGGTCGCCCAGTCGAGGTAGTTGCGGGTCACCGCGTACTCCGGCGAGCCGGTCTCGAGGATCGACAGCTTGTTCATTTCCTCTTCGATGCGTTTTTGCGCCTGGCTCGGTAACACCTTGCCTTCCAGGCGCTGCTCGAACTGTTCGACGTCGGCGCTGCGGTCATCCTTGGTCAGGCCCAGCTCTTGCTGGATGACTTTCAACTGCTCTTTGAGGAAGAACTCACGCTGATGCTCGCCGATCTTGCGGTTAACTTCGGCAGAGATCTCTTTCTGCAACCGTGCGACTTCGACTTCCTTGCGCAGCATGGGCAGGACTTTTTCCATGCGCTTGAGCATTGGCACGCAATCGAGCACTTCCTGCAGCTCGCTGCCGGTGGCCGAGGTCAGGGCGGCGGCGAAATCGGTCAGCGGTGAGGGATCGTTAGGGCTGAAGCGATTGAGGTAGTTCTTCAGCTCTTCGCTGTACAGCGGGTTGAGCGGCAGCAATTCCTTGATCGCGTTGATCAGTGCCATGCCGTAGGCCTTGACCTCGTCGGTCGGCTCGGTGGGCTGATGTGGGTATTCGACTTCTACCAGGTACGGCGGGCGATGGTGTTTGAGCCAGGTGCGGATGCGCACGCGGGTCAGGCCCTGAGCGACGAATTGCAGCTTGCCGTTTTCGCGGCTGGCGTGGTGCACCTTGACCAGCGTGCCGTAGAGCGGCAGGGCCGAGGTGTCAAAATGGCGCGGGTCTTCCTGGGGCGTGTCCATGTAGAACAGGGCCAGGGAGTGGTGGTCGGATTTGCTCACCAGGTCGAGCGTTTCAGCCCACGGTTCTTCGTTGACGATGACCGGCAGCACTTGGGCCGGGAAGAACGGGCGGTTGTGGATCGGAATGATGTAGACCTTGTCCGGCAGGTTTTGGCCGGGCAGGGCGAGGCCTTTGCCGGTGGAGTGGTGTTCGGCGTTCTCTGGGTCGGCGTATTCGCTCGGGTCTTCGGGGAATTCTTGCTGGTCGCTCATGGGGCACCTGCGCAATGGGATATGGGTCTTAGATGGGGCAGGTGCGGGGTGGTTTCAATGGCGGGGGGGATTTCGTGATGTGTGTTCAGGGTTTTGACAGGTCGATAGCGGGTCCTGCTTTGCGAGCCTGCTGGTGGGTTTTTAGGCGATGAACTTCTGAGCGTTGGCGAGGCTGTCAGGCTGTATGGGGCTTTCGAGGGGGCTGCGTCTCAAGATCAAAAGATCGCAGCCTTCGGCAGCTCCTACAGGGAAGTGCGTACGGTTATGGGCGAATCTCGATCATCGTGCCGTCCGGCACCAGGCCCCAGACTTCGCGCATGTCCATGTTGCGCATGGCAATGCAGCCGTCAGTCCAATCCAGCGTGTGGAACAGGTTTTCCGGATAGTCATAGGTGTCGGGAGTCCCGTGAATCATGATCATGCCACCGGGATCGACACCTTCACGCCGCGAGCGGGCAGAGTCGGTAACGTTGGGATAGCTGATGTGCATGGCAAGGTTGAAACGATCACTCACCTTGCGCCAGTCCACCCAGTAAAAACCTTCGGGTGTGCGTTTATCGCCTTCCATCAACTTCGCGCCCCTGGGCTGTTTGCCCAGCGAGATGCGATAGGTTCGCAACGGTTGGCCGTCGGCGATCAATTGCAGTTGATGGGCAGACTTGAGCACCAACACTTTATCGATGGGTTTGCCATCCAGCGTGACCACGGTAGACGCTTGGGAAACAACAACGAACGACAAGCAGAACAGGGCAAGCAACCAGCGCATTGAAACGATATCCCTAGAGGTGTCGCGACTATTTTTTGTAGGAGCTGCCGAAGGCTGCGATCTTTTGCGACTTACAATGATTCCGAAAATTGAAATCAGGTAATGGCAGGCTGACCAAGCGGCGGGATCGACTCGGACCGAACGGGGTAGACCTCGGACAGCCGGTCAGCGAAGAAGCATTCTAAGGTACGGCCCACTGTGCGGAAAGCCAGCTCGGACCAAGGGATGTCGGCTTCATCGAAAAGCGCCACTTCCAGGCTCTCCGGGCCGGCGGAAAAATCCAGGTCGACCAGCTCCGCGCGAAAGAACACATGCACTTGGCTGATGTGCGGCACATCGATCAACGTATAAATGCTCAGGTTGCGCACCCGGGCGCAGGCTTCTTCCGCCGTCTCGCGAATGGCCGCCTGCTCGATGGTTTCACCGTTCTCCATGAAACCGGCAGGCAGGGTCCAATAGCCGAGCCTTGGTTCGATGGCACGCCGGCACAGCAATACCTTGGAGCCCCAGGTCGCCACGCAGCCCGCGACAATGTTGGGGTTCTGATAGTGAATCGCCTGACAGCTGTCGCATACAAAACGCAGGCGCGAATCGCCTTCGGGGATGCGCTGGGTCACCGGGTTGCCGCACTGACTGCAAAATTTCATGCTTGGGTTCCTGAATGCTGCGCCTATCTTGGCGTGCGGCGGTGTCAGTCGGCAAGTTGTCGTTTAGCGACACACGGCGGTTCGGGGGTTGGGCGGTCGGTGTGATTGGTGCATGATGCGAAGTAGAGAATAAATCGAGAAGACTCATGCTGGACGAGCTACTGCATCGAGTAAGCAACCACACCCCACGCACAATGGAAACCGACAAGCGTTTCCCTGAGGCCGCGGTACTGGTGCCCATCACCCGCAGTGATGAACCGGAACTGGTCCTGACCCTGCGCGCCAGCGGGCTCTCGACCCATGGCGGTGAAGTCGCCTTCCCCGGCGGGAGACGCGATCCCGAAGACCCGGACCTGATTTTCACCGCCCTGCGCGAAGCCGAAGAAGAGATCGGCCTGCCGCCCGGGCTGGTTGAAGTGATCGGCCCGCTGAGCCCGTTGATTTCCCTGCACGGCATCAAGGTCACGCCCTATGTCGGCGTGATTCCGGATTTCGTCGAGTACCGGGCCAACGATGCCGAAATCGCTGCGGTGTTCAGTGTTCCCCTGGAGTTCTTCCGCAAGGACCCGCGCGAACATACGCATCGCATCGATTATCAGGGCCGCAGTTGGTACGTGCCGAGTTACCGCTATGGCGAATACAAGATCTGGGGGCTGACCGCGATCATGATCGTTGAGTTGATCAACCTGCTCTATGACGCCAAAATCAGCCTGCACCAGCCTCCCAAGAGTTTTATTAACATCTGAAGCCATCGCTCGTATGGCCTGAAAACCGCGGCCGCCTGAGCCCTGAGGACAACACGATGAAATACCGCCTGGGCGACGCCCGCGTCGAAACCCATCCACAGAGCTGGGTCGCACCCAATGCCGTGCTGGTCGGCAAGGTCAAACTGGAAGAGGGCGCCAACGTCTGGTTCAACGCCGTGTTGCGTGGCGACAACGAATTGATCCTGATTGGCAAGAACAGCAACGTCCAGGACGGCACCGTGATGCACACCGACATGGGCTACCCACTGACCATCGGCACCGGCGTGACCATCGGCCACAATGCCATGCTCCATGGCTGCACCGTCGGTGACTACAGCCTGATCGGCATCAACGCGGTGATTCTCAACGGCGCCAAAATCGGCAAGAACTGCATCATCGGCGCCAACTCGCTGATCGGCGAGGGCAAGGAAATTCCGGACGGTTCGCTGGTCATGGGCTCGCCGGGCAAAGTGGTGCGCGAGCTGACCGAACAGCAGAAGAAAATGCTCGAAGCCAGCGCCGCCCACTATGTGCATAACTCACAGCGTTATGCCCGCGATCTGATTGAGCAGGAAGAATGAACACCCCCGAACACCCGGTACGATCGCCCTGCGTGAATATCTGCGCGCTGGACGACGATGACATCTGCACCGGGTGTCAGCGCACGGTGGCAGAGATAACGGGCTGGAGCCGGATGAGTAACGAAGAGCGGCGCGAGGTGTTGGGGTTGTGTCATGAGCGGGCCAAGTCCAGCGGCCTGCTCTGGATGCTGGGCAAAACTCCGAATCCTTAAATCAAAAGATCGCAGCCTGCGGCAGCTCCTACAGGGTGAACGCATTCCCATGTAGGAGCTGCCGCAGGCTGCGATCTTTTGATCTTCAAGTTTGCGAAAACAGGCCGTCGCCAGCTGAAGCCAAACCCTCAGGTTCATGTAAAATGCCGCGCTTTCTCCCCATGGGAAGCGCGCGTGGCGTTGCATCCCTCGATGATCCGCTCCTTTGAGGACCTGAGATGACCCGTATCGGAACTCCATTGTCGCCAACCGCGACCCGCGTATTGCTGTGTGGCTGTGGCGAGTTGGGCAAGGAAGTGGTGATCGAGCTGCAACGCCTGGGCGTTGAAGTGATTGCCGTTGATCGCTACGCCAACGCACCGGCCATGCAAGTCGCGCATCGCAGCCACGTGATCAACATGCTCGACGGCGCTGCCCTGCGTGCGGTGATCGAAGCCGAGAAGCCGCATTTCATCGTGCCGGAAATCGAAGCCATCGCCACCGCGACCCTGGTCGAACTGGAAGCCGAAGGCTTCACCGTGATCCCGACCGCACGCGCAACGCAGCTGACCATGAACCGCGAAGGCATTCGTCGCCTGGCCGCCGAAGAACTGGACCTGCCGACGTCGCCGTATCACTTCGCCGACACCTTCGAGGCTTACAGCAACGCCGTTGAAGACCTCGGTTTCCCCTGCGTGGTCAAGCCTGTCATGAGCTCGTCGGGCAAGGGCCAGAGCCTGCTGCGCAACGCTGATGACGTAAAAGCCGCTTGGGACTATGCACAAGAAGGCGGCCGCGCCGGTAAAGGTCGTGTGATCATCGAAGGCTTCATCGATTTCGACTACGAAATCACCCTGCTGACCGTGCGTCACGTCGGCGGCACGACGTTCTGCGCGCCGGTCGGTCACCGTCAGGAGAAGGGCGACTATCAGGAATCCTGGCAGCCGCAAGCCATGAGCCCGATTGCCCTGGCTGAATCCGAGCGCGTCGCCAAAGCAGTGACCGAGGCGCTGGGTGGTCGTGGTCTGTTTGGTGTCGAGCTGTTCATCAAAGGCGATCAGGTGTGGTTCAGCGAAGTGTCGCCGCGTCCGCATGACACGGGTCTGGTGACCCTGATTTCCCAGGATCTGTCGCAGTTCGCGTTGCACGCACGGGCGATTCTCGGCCTGCCGATCCCGTTGATCCGTCAGTTCGGGCCATCGGCTTCGGCGGTGATTCTGGTTGAAGGGCAGTCGACCCAGACCGCTTTCGCTAACCTGGGCGCTGCATTGAGCGAGCCGGATACGGCGTTGCGCTTGTTCGGCAAGCCTGAAGTGAATGGCCAGCGCCGGATGGGCGTGGCGTTGGCGCGTGATGAATCGATCGAGGCTGCTCGTGCCAAGGCAACCCGCGCTGCTCAGGCTGTTGTAGTCGAGCTCTAACCGAGGCGCGACTTTCGCGGGCAAGCCCGCTCCCACAGGTTCAGTGTGATCCCTGTGGGAGCGGGCTTGCTCGCGAAGCTTTTGCTTTATCTTCAGGCCACCCGATTCAAATCGTTATGCCGAGTCTCTTTCAGGCACAACACCGCGATCAAACTCAGCACCGCCGCCCCCGACACATACCCGCCGACATAACTCAAACCGCCCATCGCCACCAGTTTCTGCGCGAAGAACGGTGCCGCCGAGGCCCCGACTATGCCGCCGAGGTTGTAGGCCGCCGACGCGCCGGTATAGCGCACGTGTGTCGGAAACAGTTCCGGCAGCAGGGCCCCCATCGGTGCAAACGTCACGCCCATCAGAAACAGTTCGATGCACAGGAACAGCGCCACGCCCCAAGTCGAGCCCTGGGTCAGCAGCGGCTCCATAAGGAACCCGGACAAAATCGCCAGCACGCCCCCGATGATCAGCACCGGTTTACGTCCATAACGGTCGCTGGCCCAGGCCGACAACGGTGTCGCGGCGGCCATGAACAGCACGGCGAAGCACAGCAACGCCAGGAAGGTTTCGCGGGTGTAGCCGAGTGTCGAGACGCCGTAGCTCAGCGAAAATACCGTCGAGATGTAGAACAGCGCGTAACACACCACCATCGAGCCGGCGCCCAACAGCATCGGTGCCCAGTATTGGCTAAACAATTCCACCAACGGGATCTTCACCCGTTCCTGGCGCGCCATTGCGTTGGCAAATACCGGTGTTTCATGCAGTTTGAGACGTACATACAGGCCGACCATCACCAGCAAGGCGCTGAGCAGGAACGGGATACGCCAGCCCCACGAACGAAACTGTTCGTCGTTCAGTGTCATCGCCAGCGTCAAAAACAGGCCGTTGGCGGCAAGAAAGCCAATCGAAGGGCCCAACTGCGGAAACATGCCGAACCAGGCGCGTTTGCCCTTGGGCGCATTCTCCGTGGCCAGCAGCGCCGCACCGCCCCATTCGCCGCCCAGCCCAAGCCCCTGGCCGAAACGCAGCACACAAAGGAGGATCGGCGCCCAGGCACCGATGCTGTCGTAACCCGGCAACACGCCGATCAGCGTGGTGCACACCCCCATCAGCAATAACGAAGCGACCAGCGTCGACTTGCGGCCGATGCGGTCACCAAAGTGACCGAACAGCGCTGAACCCAGCGGTCGTGCGAGGAAGGCGATACCAAACGTGAGAAATGCCGACAGCATCTGGGCGGTGCCGGAAGTCTGCGGAAAGAACACCGGACCAATCACCAGCGCTGCCGCTGTGGCGTAGACGTAGAAGTCGTAGAACTCGATGGCGGTGCCGATGAAACTCGCCGTGGCCACTCGCGTGGCAGAGTTCGTCGGTTGGGCAGGCGTGGTTTCGCTGTAAGTTGTGCTCGTCGTCATGCGGTAATCCCTGACAGTCTTATGCTCCAGTGGAGCGAATTATTATGGTCGAACACCCAGGGATGTGGGTTTAACGCGGCGTGCGGGTAGCACTGGGGTGTGACGGGGCTTGGGTAAGCTGATTCGATTATAAGAAGGCGGCTAACGATCCAACAAGAGCAAAAGATCGCAGCCTTCGGCAGCTCCTACATTTGGAATGCGGCCCCTGTAGGAGCTGCCGCAGGCTGCGATCTTTTGATCTAACGAACTGCCACAACGACTGGAGCCGAAGTGGTATGCCAGATCAACACCCGAGTAACGCGATTATCCTCGGTCTCCAGGATCTCCAGCCGATAGCGCCCGATCTTCAGGCACACCGCGCTGTCCGGAATCGTCTCCAGCGCCTCGGTCACCAGCCCGTTGAGGGTTTTCGGACCGTCGCTCGGCAAATGCCAGCCAAGGCTCTTGTTCAGTTCACGAATCGATGCTGCGCCATCAATCACCAGCCGCCCATCGGCCTGCGGGTGGATATGCGGGTTGTCCAGGCTGTGCTGGCTTTCGAACTCGCCGACGATTTCTTCGAGAATGTCTTCCAGGGTCACGATGCCGAGCACTTCGCCATACTCGTCGACCACCATGCCCAGGCGCCGCTGCTGCTTGTGGAAGTTCAGCAACTGCAACTGCAGCGGAGTGCTTTCTGGTACGAAGTAGGGGTCGTGACAGGCTGCCAGCAAGGCTTCCCGAGTCAGGTTGCCATCGGGCAGCAAGTGACGGATCTGCCGGGTGTTGAGTACCGCCTCGACCTGGTTGATGTCGCTGTGGAACACCGGAAGGCGCGTGCGTCGATTGGCACGAAGCTGCTCAAGGATTTCCTCGATGGAGTCGTCGAGATTAATGC
The DNA here is from genome assembly GCF_059716195.1 of Pseudomonas sp. LBUM1644. Lineage (NCBI taxonomy): Bacteria > Pseudomonadati > Pseudomonadota > Gammaproteobacteria > Pseudomonadales > Pseudomonadaceae > Pseudomonas > Pseudomonas sp. LBUM1644. Next base: position 1,147,386 of record NZ_CP166812.1, read on the forward strand.
CGTCGACATCACTGCGCGGCACCAGGATGTCGTTGACCGTGATGTTGTCCAGCGCATGGATGCCGGACAGTGGGTGCGGACGACTGATCGGGTGGTCGTGTTCGTCGCGCCGCTCGTTCGGTGCCTCGTCTTCGCTTTGCTGCACCACTTTGACTTTACGGGCGAACGGTCGCATCAGCAGCTGGCTGATGCCTTTGAGCAACCAGGCGGCCGGGTACAGGATTTTCAGTGGTGCACGGAGCAGGGTGTTGCCCAGGCCCAGGATCGCATCCGGATAACGAGCGGCGAGGGTGCGCGGCAGATAATCGGCAAACACCAGCAGAATCGCGCCCGCCCCTGCGCAAGCCGCCCATGGGCCGTTTTCCGCCCAGGTAAAAATCGCCAGCAAGGTGCTGATGACCACCACTAGCGCACGGCACAGTGTGTTGCAGAAGATCAAGCTATCAAGGGGGAAACTGAGCCTGGCCACCGGCTTGTCGCTCGAGCGCGTGGCCGTGCGCTGCGCCAGCAAGTGCTGTTGCGCCGATTCGATCGCGGTGAACAGCCCCGACCATAAAATCAGCAGGGCCATTACTGCGAGCATCGGCCCTATGGGCAAGTCGTCCATTAATGCCGCCCGTCAGATATGCAGGATGTATTCGCGGACCAGTTTGCTGCCGAAATACGCCAGCATCAGCAGGCAGAAACCGGCGAGGGTCCAGCGGATGGCCTTGTGTCCGCGCCAGCCGAGGCGATTGCGGCCCCAGAGCAGCACGCTGAAGACGATCCAGGCGAGGCATGCCAGCAGGGTTTTGTGCACCAGGTGTTGGGCGAACAGGTTGTCGACGAACAGCCAGCCGGAGATCAGCGACAGCGACAACAGGGTCCAGCCTGCCCAGAGGAAACCGAACAGCAGGCTTTCCATGGTTTGCAGGGGCGGGAAATTCTTGATCAGCCCGGACGGGTGCTTGTGCTTGAGCTGATGGTCCTGGACCAGCAGCAGCAACGCCTGGAACACCGCGATGGTGAACATGCCGTAGGCGAGGATCGACAGCAGGATATGCGCGAGGATCCCTGGCTCTTCGTCGATGATCTGCACCGTGCCGGCGGGGGCGAACTGCGCGAGCAGCACGGTGGCGGCACCGAGCGGGAACAGCAATATCAGCAGGTTTTCCACCGGAATACGCGAGCAGGCCAGCAGGGTCAGGGCAATGACCGCTGCGGCAATCAGGCTGGCGGCGCTGAAAAAGTCCAGGCCCAGGCCGATCGGCGTCAGCAAGTGGGTGAACAGGCTGGCGCTGTGAGCCAGCACGGCCAGCACGCCGAGCGTAACCAGCAGGCGCTTGTTCGCCTTGGCGCCGTTGGCCAGGCGAGTGCCCTGATAGAAAGTCGCAGCGGCATATAAGCAGGCGGCGGCGAGAGTGGTAAGCAAACTGGGTGACAAGGGGAGCATAAATCCTGTTAGGCAAGCCCGAAAGGCGCTGAGTTTGGCATAGAACCCACATCACACGAAAGTGCGAGGTGTCCGCCAGACGCAGTCTTCGCTATAATCCGCGACCTGCCCACGCCGCAGGCTCGCCGAGTACATGTTTATCACGGTCTGGGCCGCCATTATCCCGGTCTACACAGGGCCTGAAAGGATCGCGCAATGTTTGAAAACTTAACCGACCGCCTCTCGCAGACGCTGCGCCATGTCACCGGCAAGGCCAAGCTGAGCGAAGACAATATCAAAGACACCTTGCGTGAAGTGCGCATGGCGTTGCTCGAAGCCGACGTCGCCCTGCCGGTGGTGAAAGATTTCGTCAATTCGGTCAAGGAACGCGCCGTCGGCACCGAGGTGTCGCGCAGCCTGACGCCGGGCCAGGCCTTCGTGAAGATCGTCCAGGCCGAACTCGAAAGCCTGATGGGCGCGGCCAACGAAGACTTGAACCTGAGCGCCGTTCCGCCTGCCGTCGTGCTGATGGCTGGTTTGCAAGGTGCCGGTAAAACCACCACCGCCGGCAAACTCGCGCGCTTCCTTAAAGAGCGCAAGAAGAAGTCGGTCATGGTCGTGTCCGCGGACGTTTACCGTCCTGCGGCAATCAAACAGCTGGAAATGCTCGCGGGCGAAGTGGGGGTTACCTTCTTCCCGTCCGACCTGAGCCAGAAACCGGTCGACATCGCGCAAGCGGCTATTAAAGAAGCAAGACTGAAATTCATCGACGTGGTCATCGTCGACACCGCCGGTCGCCTGCACATCGATGAAGAGATGATGGGCGAGATCAAGGCGTTGCACGCCGCGATCAACCCGGTCGAAACGCTGTTCGTGGTCGACGCCATGACCGGCCAGGACGCCGCCAATACGGCCAAGGCTTTTGGCGATGCACTGCCACTGACCGGTGTGATCCTGACCAAGGTCGACGGCGATGCCCGTGGCGGTGCTGCACTGTCGGTGCGTGCCATCACCGGCAAGCCGATCAAGTTCATCGGTATGGGCGAGAAGAGCGAAGCGCTCGAACCGTTCCACCCTGAGCGTATTGCCTCGCGCATCCTCGGCATGGGCGACGTGCTCAGCCTGATCGAGCAGGCAGAAGCGACCCTCGACAAGGACAAAGCCGACAAGCTTGCTAAAAAGCTGAAGAAGGGCAAGGGCTTCGACCTCGAAGACTTCCGCGATCAGCTGCAACAGATGAAGAACATGGGCGGCCTCGGCGGCCTCATGGACAAACTGCCGAACATGGGCGGTGTGAACCTGGCGCAAATGGGCAATGCCCAGGGCGCGGCAGAGAAGCAATTCAAACAGATGGAAGCCATCATCAATTCCATGACCCCGGCCGAGCGCCGCGACCCTGACCTGATCAGCGGTTCGCGCAAGCGTCGGATATCGCTGGGTTCCGGCACTCAGGTGCAGGACATCGGTCGCTTGATCAAGCAGCACAAGCAGATGCAGAAGATGATGAAGAAATTCTCCGCGAAAGGCGGAATGGCGAAAATGATGCGCGGCATGGGCGGTATGTTGCCCGGCGGCGGCATGCCCAAGATGTAAAGAATTCACGCGAGGGCTTGCCCTTGCGCCTCCCACACGGAAGTGGGATACACAGCAAACCCGCATTGGCGGGAGCTGACTGGCCGTTTTCAACGACGGCTCTATAGCAAATCTGGATGGCGTCCGAAAGGCCGCCGGAAAAAGACATTTGCAAAAGTCCGGATATTCCTTAGAATATGCGGCCTTTCGGGCACCTATGCCCGCTGTGCCTTTAGATTTGCAGCACCGACTACAGGAACGATGTTCACATGCTAACAATCCGTCTTGCCCTTGGCGGCTCCAAAAAGCGCCCGTTTTACCACTTGACCGTAACCGACAGCCGCAACCCGCGCGACGGTTCGCACAAGGAACAGGTTGGTTTCTTCAACCCTGTTGCTCGTGGTCAAGAAGTTCGTCTGTCCGTGAACCAAGAGCGCGTAGCCTACTGGCTGAGCGTTGGTGCACAACCTTCTGAGCGTGTTGCTCAGTTGTTGAAGGATGCATCTAAGGCTGCGGCCTGAGCAATATGAACGCGACGCCTGCCATTGCTGATGATTTGATCGTTATCGGCAAGATTTATTCTGTTCATGGCGTTCGCGGCGAAGTGAAGGTTTACTCCTTTACTGATCCGACTGAAAACCTGTTGCAATACAAAACCTGGACGCTCAAGCGCGAAGGCAATGTGAAACAGGTCGAGCTGGTCAGCGGACGTGGGAACGACAAGTTCCTGGTCGCAAAGCTCAAGGGTCTCGATGATCGCGAAGAAGCTCGTCTTCTGGCCGGTTATGAGATCTGCGTGCCGCGCAACCTGTTCCCTGAATTGACCGACGGCGAGTACTACTGGTACCAGCTGGAAGGTCTGAAGGTTATTGACCAACTCGGGCAATTGCTCGGGAAGATCGATCATCTTCTGGAAACCGGCGCCAATGATGTAATGGTGGTCAAGCCTTGCGCTGGCAGCCTGGATGATCGCGAACGCCTGTTGCCCTATACGGAGCAATGCGTGTTGGCTGTCGACCTTGCCGCAGGCGAGATGAAGGTGGAATGGGATGCGGACTTCTAAGCGTGGCTAACTTGCGCGTAGAAGTGATCAGTTTGTTTCCCGAGATGTTCTCCGCCATCAGCGAGTACGGCATCACCAGTCGTGCGGTGAAACAGGGGCTGTTGCAGCTCACCTGTTGGAATCCGCGAGACTACACGACGGATCGGCATCACACTGTGGACGATCGCCCATTTGGCGGTGGCCCGGGCATGGTGATGAAGATCAAGCCCCTGGAAGATGCTCTGGTTCAGGCCAAGGCAGCAGCCGGGGAGGCGGCGAAGGTAATTTACCTGTCCCCCCAAGGCCGTCAACTGACTCAGTCGGCGGTACGCGAGTTGGCGAATCTGGATGCATTGATCCTGATTGCCGGTCGCTATGAAGGCATTGACGAGCGTTTTATTGATGCTCATGTCGATGAAGAGTGGTCGATTGGCGACTATGTACTGTCTGGCGGCGAGCTGCCGGCGATGGTCCTGATCGATGCGGTTACACGGCTGCTGCCTGGAGCTTTAGGGCATGCGGACTCCGCCGAGGAAGATTCCTTTACGGATGGTCTGCTGGATTGCCCGCACTACACCCGACCGGAGGTGTATGCGGATCAGCGTGTTCCCGACGTGTTGCTAAGTGGCAATCACGCGCATATCCGGCGTTGGCGTTTACAGCAGTCCCTTGGTAGGACCTTTGAACGACGCGCCGATCTTCTGGAAAGCCGCTCGCTTTCTGGAGAAGAGAAGAAGCTGCTCGAGGAATACATCCGCGAGCGGGACGATAGTTAACAACGTATCGATGGTAAGTCCGTTGATTTACCTTAGGAGCACAGCATGACTAACAAAATCATCCTTGCACTCGAAGCAGAGCAGATGACCAAAGAGATCCCTACCTTTGCCCCGGGCGACACCATTGTCGTTCAGGTGAAAGTGAAGGAAGGCGACCGTTCGCGTCTGCAAGCGTTCGAAGGTGTTGTTATCGCCAAGCGTAACCGCGGCGTAAACAGTGCTTTCACCGTTCGTAAAATCTCCAACGGTGTTGGCGTAGAGCGTACTTTCCAGACCTACAGCCCGCAAATCGACAGCATGGCCGTTAAACGTCGCGGTGACGTACGTAAAGCCAAGCTGTACTACCTGCGTGACCTGTCCGGTAAAGCAGCTCGCATCAAGGAAAAACTGGCTTAAGTCCAGCTTCCGATGCAGAAAAAAGCAGCCTACGGGCTGCTTTTTTGTTGCCTGCGATTTATGCGTGCATTGGTTCCGCAGCCGGGCGGGTCTATGAAAGACTGTCCCATCGTTACTTGTCTTGCCTGAGTCTTTATGCCCGCCATCGACCACCCGCTGATAGACCAATTCCTCGACGCTCTTTGGCTGGAGAAAGGTTTGTCCGAAAACACCCGTGACGCCTACCGCAGTGACCTGGCCCTGTTCAACGGCTGGATGCAGGAGAAGGGCCTGGAGCTGATCAACGCGGGCCGCGAGTTAATCCTCGATCATTTGGCCTGGCGCCTGGAGCAAAACTACAAACCCCGTTCCACCGCGCGATTTCTCTCTGGCGTGCGTGGCTTCTATCGCTATTTGCTGCGGGAAAAGCTGATTGCCGTCGATCCGACCTTGCGCGTCGATATGCCGCAACTCGGTAGGCCATTGCCTAAATCTCTGTCGGAAGCGGACGTGGAAGCGTTGCTGGCCGCGCCGGACTTGAGCGAAGCCATCGGACAGCGGGACCGCGCCATGCTTGAAGTGCTTTACGCCTGCGGGCTCCGGGTGACAGAGCTGATCAGCCTGACGCTGGAGCAGGTCAATCTGCGCCAGGGTGTGCTGCGGGTCATGGGCAAAGGTAGCAAGGAGCGACTGGTGCCGATGGGTGAGGAAGCGATTGTCTGGGTCGAGCGCTACATGCGCGATGGTCGTGGCGAGCTGCTCGGCGGGCGTCCCAGCGATGTGATGTTTCCCAGTCAGCGTGGCGAGCAAATGACGCGCCAGACCTTCTGGCATCGCATCAAGCACCAGGCCAAAGTCGCCGGGATCGGCAAATCGCTGTCGCCGCACACCCTGCGGCATGCCTTTGCCACGCACTTGCTCAACCACGGCGCCGATCTGCGGGTGGTACAAATGCTGCTCGGCCACAGCGATCTGTCCACGACCCAGATCTACACCCACGTCGCCCGCGCCCGCTTGCAGGACCTGCACGCCAAACATCACCCCCGCGGCTAACGCCATCTCCCTGTGTAGGAGCTGCCGCAGGCTGCGATCTTTTGATCTTAAAGAACAAGATCAAAAGATCGCAGCCTTCGGCAGCTCCTACAGAGGGCGTCATGCGTCGAGGTCAGGTTGTCTTGCGTTTGGCACATTCGGCCACACGGGCCTTATGTGGTAGGCTTTGCCGGTTTGCACGATGGGCGTTTATGACCCGGTGTTTCGGCACGGGCGTTCTGATTGTCCCATTTGTCCGCCTTCAGGAGTTCTCATGCGTCTGATCCAGATTTTCGCCGCCGCCGCCATTGCGTTGGTCAGCACCTTTGCCGTCGCCGATGACGCGGCCGACAAAGCCATTCGTAAAAGCCTGGAAAACCTCGAACTCGAGGTCCCGGTCGAAAGTATCAGCGCCAGCCCGCTGCCTGGCATGTACGAAGTCAAACTCAAAGGCAGCCGCGTGCTCTACGCCAGCGCCGATGGCCAGTACATCGTTCAGGGCTACCTGTTCCAGCTCAAGGATGGTAAACCGGTCAACCTGACCGAGAAGACCGAACGCCTGGGTGTGTCCAAACTGATCAACGAGATTCCGGTCGCGGATACCGTGGTTTATCCGGCCATCGGCGAAACCAAGTCGCACATCACCGTATTCACCGACACCACCTGCCCGTACTGCCACAAGCTGCACGCCGAAGTGCCTGAGCTGAACAAGCGCGGCATCGAAGTGCGCTACGTCGCGTTTCCGCGCCAGGGCTTGGGCTCGCCGGGTGACGAACAGCTGCAAGCGGTCTGGTGCTCGAAAGACAAAAAAGCAGCCATGGACAAAATGGTCGATGGCAAGGAAATCAAGGCCGCCAAGTGCGATAACCCGGTCTCCAAGCAGTTCGCCCTCGGTCAGTCGATTGGCGTAAACGGCACGCCGGCCATCGTTTTGGCCGACGGCCAGGTCATTCCGGGCTACCAGCCTGCGCCACAAGTCGCCAAACTGGCGTTGGGCGCGAAATAAAATTCGCATCGTCACGGTCAGCCTTTGACGATCATGGTCCGGCGGCAACATTTACCGGGCCATTAATAGAGAGCCGCGCGCATGCGGCTGTTTTCACGGCCGGCCTTGAGTCGGCCGTTTTATGGGGAGTTCACAGTGAAACCGGTCAAAGTAGGCATCTGTGGGTTAGGGACCGTCGGTGGCGGTACCTTCAACGTACTTCAGCGCAACGCCGAGGAAATTGCTCGTCGTGCCGGGCGTGGAATCGAAGTGGCTCAAATTGCCATGCGCACGCCAAAGCCTCAGTTCCAGACGACCGGTATTGCGATTACCAACGATGTCTTCGAAGTGGCCACGAACCCTGAGATCGACATCGTCATAGAGTTGGTGGGCGGCTACACCGTTGCCCGCGAGCTGGTACTCAAAGCGATCGAGAACGGAAAACATGTGGTAACCGCGAACAAGGCGTTGATCGCCGTTCACGGTAACGAGATTTTCGCCAAGGCTCGCGAGAAAGGCGTGATTGTGGCCTTCGAAGCTGCCGTGGCCGGTGGCATCCCGGTGATCAAGGCGATCCGTGAAGGCCTGTCCGCCAACCGCATCAACTGGGTCGCCGGCATCATCAACGGCACCGGTAACTTCATCCTCACCGAAATGCGTGAGAAGGGCCGCACCTTCGAAGACGTATTGGCCGAGGCGCAAGCCCTGGGGTACGCCGAAGCCGACCCGACCTTCGATGTCGAAGGCATCGACGCCGCCCACAAGCTGACAATCCTGGCGTCTATCGCGTTCGGTATTCCGCTGCAATTCGACAAGGCTTACACCGAAGGCATCACCAAGCTGACCACCGCTGACGTGAACTACGCCGAAGCGCTGGGCTATCGCATCAAGCACCTCGGCGTGGCGCGCAGCACCGCTGCCGGTATCGAGTTGCGCGTACACCCGACGCTGATCCCGGCTGATCGCTTGATCGCCAACGTCAACGGCGTGATGAACGCAGTCATGGTCAATGGCGACGCTGCCGGTTCGACGCTGTTCTACGGCGCGGGCGCCGGCATGGAGCCGACCGCTTCTTCGGTCATCGCCGACCTGGTGGACGTGGTTCGCGCCATGACCTCGGACCCGGAAAACCGTGTGCCGCACCTGGCCTTCCAGCCAGATTCGCTGTCGGCACATCCGATCCTGCCCATTGAAGCCTGCGAAAGCTCCTACTACCTGCGCATCCAGGCCAAGGACCATCCGGGCGTGTTGGCTCAGGTGGCGAGCATCCTGTCGGAGCGCGGCATCAACATCGAATCGATCATGCAGAAAGAAGTCGAAGAGCATGACGGTCTGGTGCCGATGATCCTGCTGACCCACCGTGTGCTGGAGCAGCACATGAACGACGCGATCGCCGCCCTGGAAGCGTTGGCTGGCGTAGTTGGTCCGGTTGTACGGATCCGTGTCGAACATTTGAATTAACACAGCGACAAGCCGAGCCCCAAGCGGCAAGTCAAAAGCGGTCTGGCTTTGACTTGCAGCTTGTAGCGTGAAGCTTGAAGCTCAAACCAAAGGTTTGCCCCTATGCGTTATATCAGTACCCGCGGCCAGGCACCGGCCCTGAATTTCGAAGACGTCCTGCTGGCCGGTCTGGCCACTGACGGCGGTCTGTACGTCCCGGAATGTCTGCCACGTTTCACCCAGGAAGAGATTGCTTCCTGGGCCGGCCTGCCGTATCACGAACTGGCCTTCCGGGTGATGCGCCCGTTCGTGACCGGCAGCATTCCCGATGCCGATTTCAAAAAGATTCTTGAAGAAACTTACGGCGTATTTTCCCACAACGCCGTGGCACCGCTACGTCAGCTGAACGGCAACGAATGGGTGCTGGAGTTGTTCCACGGCCCGACCTTGGCGTTCAAGGACTTCGCCCTGCAACTGCTCGGTCGTCTACTCGACTACGTGCTGGAAAAACGCGGTGAGCGCGTGGTGATCGTTGGCGCTACCTCCGGTGATACCGGTTCGGCCGCCATCGAAGGCTGCAAGCACTGCGAAAACGTCGACATCTTCATCCTGCACCCGCACAACCGTGTTTCAGAAGTGCAGCGTCGCCAGATGACCACGATCTTCGGCGAGAACATCCACAACATCGCCATCGAAGGCAACTTCGATGACTGCCAGGAAATGGTCAAGGCGAGCTTCGCCGACCAGAGCTTCCTCAAGGGCACTCGCCTGGTAGCGGTGAACTCGATCAACTGGGCGCGGATCATGGCCCAGATCGTTTACTACTTCCACGCAGCCCTGCAGTTGGGCGGTCCGGCTCGCTCTGTATCGTTCTCGGTGCCGACCGGCAACTTCGGCGATATTTTCGCCGGTTACCTGGCGCGCAACATGGGCCTGCCGATCAACCAGTTGATCGTCGCCACCAACCGCAACGACATCCTGCACCGCTTCATGAGCGGCAATCAGTACGTCAAGGAAACCCTGCACGCCACGCTGTCGCCGTCGATGGACATCATGGTCTCGTCGAACTTTGAACGCCTGCTGTTCGACCTGCACGGTCGCAACGGTGCAGCGATTGCCGGTTTGATGGACAGCTTCAAGCAGGGCGGTGGCTTCAGTGTCGAACAGGAGCGCTGGACCGAAGCCCGCAAGTTGTTCGATTCCCTGGCTGTGGATGACGCGCAAACCTGCGAAACCATTGCCGAAGTTTACGAGCAAACCGGCGAACTTCTGGATCCGCATACCGCCATTGGCGTGAAGGCAGCGCGTGAGTGCCGTCGTAGCCTGGATATTCCGATGGTGATCCTCGGGACCGCCCACCCGGTAAAATTCCCGGATGCGGTGGAGAAGGCTGGCGTTGGCAAGGCGCTGGAATTGCCTGTGCACCTGGCTGATCTGTTTGAGCGGGATGAGCGTTGCACCGTGTTGCCGAATGACCTGAAAGCTGTACAGGCGTTTGTCAGCCAGCATGGTAATCGTGGCAAGCCTCTGTAAGCGGTAGAAAGCAGTCGCCTGACCAAAAAGCCCGTCTTATGACGGGTTTTTTTTTTGTGCTCGGGCCCCCGGAGCAATGCCGGAGTGAGGGCATGCCGAGCCTTAGCGAGGCACCGAATGGAGGGGCAAAGCGTTTTGCTTCCTTTTGGGCGTCTGCAAAAGGGAGTCGCTGTAAGAGCGAAACCGCCAGCAGCCGCTACCAAGAAAACGGATATGCGCTCCAACCCCAACCCAACCCAAACCACCAAGACCCCACGCCGATGTTTTTTTCCTGTCATCTTCCCCATGCATCCTCAAACAACCAGAGACGCCGGTTCACCCGCATTCGGTAATCAGAACTTTCTTCTCGGGCCAGTGGTCATTTAAGGTAGATATGCCCCAGGCACATTGTTTTCGGACTATTGAGTGGTGATCGAGATGGAAAGTATCAGTCTATTGCTCGGTGAGGCTCTGAGCCCGTATCAGGTGACATTGACCCCATCGGGAACCCATGGCGAATGCCTGGTGACATTGAAAAGTGCAACCGGCGCCATCGTCGTCGAGCGGGAGTTCAATCACGCCCAGTTGACCAATAAACGTCTGCTGACGGATGTGGTCGACGGTTTGCACCGTGACGTGATGATCGCCGAAGGACGCCTGGAGCCCTGCGTTATCGCGGCGTTGCGCAATGCGGCACAGGACAAGATCCTCGCCAGTCGAAATTGAATTGTTTTTTGTGGGAACCTTCCTGCTCCAAGGTCAGTCAGAGGTTGTAACAGCAGGATCAAGCATTGTGCTCCGATGCTTGTAGCTTGTTGCTACTGGTCTTTATGTAGGCCACGTTTAACCCCGAGTCGTCTCCCCACTTCTCGGGGTTTCTTTTGTCCGCGATTTGTCATTGGTTGGCCTGACGCTCAAAAAACGCCTTGGTTTCCTGGAGGTAGTCGCTACGGCGAGCGGGGTCCAGCCAGTCTGCATACAGCTGATCGAGATGGTCACGAGGCATGTGGCGCAGTAACTGGTTGATCTCACTGATCACCTGTCGACCTTGCGGCGTATTGGAACAACCGATGTGCCCGGACAGGTATTTGCCCGTGCCCCTGATCGGGTAAAACTCCAACTGGTCGTCGGTGATGTGTTTCTGACTGGCCTGATATCGGATCTCCGGCCAGTAACCCAACACCACCTGCAAACGACCCAGGCCCTGCATCTGTAGCAGGCTGCCGAGGGCATCGTTGCCGTAATGAGAGGTCAAGGCGCCTTCCGGAGCCTGTCGCAGCAGGCTATCGACAACTTGACCGTAGCTGCGCTCGGCCACCACGCCGACTTTGTTCCTGCCGCTTTCCAGCAGCGCCGCCAGATCGACTTCACCGTCGGTCAGAAACGGCTCCAGTACCGGTCGGTCTTCCTGTCGGATCACCAGGCCATTACTGACGGCTCGAAAGGCCGGGATAGAAAACGCAATCCACTGTTCCCGCTCCTTGGTCCATACCAGCGAAGGATCACAGGACAGCGACGCTTCGTGGAGCATTTGCATGCCGCGGGCGCGGTTGACCCGCATCAGGCGATGGTTGTACTGCGGCAGGTCGGCGATCAGCAGCGGCAGCATTTGATCGATGATCCCCTGGCCTTTTTTCGGGCCTTCGAAAATCATCGTGGGCGGCAAGTCGCGCAGCAACCAAATCAAGGTTTCCTTGGGTTGCGCCGAAACGGCGGATGCCAACCCCGCCAATAGCGCAAAAGCCGCCACTGCGCGGCAGGTGCGGATGTTCAGGATCGCGAATGAAAGCAGGCGCCTCAGCTTAAATGGCCCCGTCTTCACGCAGCTTTGCGATCTGTCCCTTGTCATAGCCAAGATCGTGAAGTACCTGCGCATTGTGTTCACCCAGTTGCGGCCCGACCCATTCCGAAGTGCCCGGTGTCTCTGAGAGTTTCGGCACGATTCCCGGCATCTTGAAGTCTTTGCCGTCCGGCAATTTTGCCTTCAGGAACATTTCCCGAGCCAGATACTGCGGGTCGTTGAACATGTCTTCGGCGCTGAAGATCCGGCTGGCCGGCACGTCGGCCAGATTCAACTGCTCAATGATGGTGTCCAGCGGCAGCGAGTTGACCCAGCGATCAATCACCCCATAAATCTCGTCGCGACGGCTGTCGCGCCCATCGTTGCTGGCCAGTACCGGGTCATTGGCCAGGTCTTCGCGACCGATGATCAGCATGAATCGTTTGAAGATTGCGTCGCCATTGGCGCCGATCTGCACATGTTTGCCGTCGGCGCTGGTGTGGATCGAAGAGGGCGTGATGCCCGGCATGATGTTGCCGGTGCGTTCGCGGATGAAACCAAAGACGTCAAACTCCGGAACCATACTTTCCATCATGGCGAAGATCGCTTCATACAGCGCCACATCCACCACCTGCCCCAGGCCACCGTTGACCTCGCGATGACGCAGGGCCATCAGCGCGCCGATCACGCCCCAGAGCGCGGCTATCGAGTCACCGATGGAAATCCCGGTGCGCACCGGCGGTCGGTCTTCGTACCCGGTGATGTAGCGCAAGCCGCCCATGGACTCGCCGACCGCGCCAAACCCGGGCTGATCCTTCATCGGCCCGGTCTGCCCGAAGCCTGAAAGTCGCACCATCACCAGTTTCGGGTTCAGCGCGTGCAAGACTTCCCAGCCCAACCCGAGTTTTTCCAGGACCCCGGGGCGAAAATTCTCGATCAGAATGTCCGCTTCGCCGAGCAGTTTTTTCAGGATTGCCAGACCGTCCGGGTGTTTAAGGTTCAGGGTCAGGGACTTCTTGTTACGCGCCTGGACGAACCACCACAGCGAAGTGCCTTCATACAATTTGCGCCATTTGCGCAATGGATCACCGCCGTCGGGGGATTCGATCTTGATCACTTCGGCACCGAACTCACCGCAAATGCGTGAGGCAAACGGGCCGGCAATCAACGTACCCAATTCAATGACTTTCAGACCTGAAAGCGGTTTTCCGGTGAGCGGCATGCTGGATCCTGTAGGACAAAGGCTGAGCGAATACAGCGTTTTAACATAGCCGAACGTCAGACGACCAAGGTTGATCGCCTTCAATTCGTTGATTGCCTACTGCATCGGTTAGACTTGCCGCCTTTCCTCGTATCAAGAAGCCCGTTCATGGCCCAGCCGTCCACGACCTACAAGTTTGAACTGAACCTCACCGACCTTGACCGCAGCGTCTACGAGAGCGTGAAGCAGACCATCGCCCGTCACCCTTCGGAAACCGAAGAGCGCATGACCGTGCGACTGCTGGCCTACGCCTTCTGGTACAACGAGCAGCTGTCGTTTGGTCGCGGTCTGTCAGACGTGGATGAACCGGCGCTGTGGGAAAAGAGCCTGGATGACCGGGTCCTGCACTGGATCGAAGTCGGCCAGCCAGACGCCGATCGCCTGACCTGGTGCTCGCGCCGCACCGAACGTACCAGCCTGCTGGCCTACGGCAGCCTGCGCGTGTGGGAAACCAAAGTGATCCCGGCGATCAAGAACCTGAAAAACGTGCACATCGCTGCCGTGCCGCAGGAAGTCCTGGAAACCCTGGCCAAAGACATGCCCCGCGTTATCAAGTGGGACGTGATGATCAGCGAAGGGACCATTTTCGTCACCGACGACCGTGGTCAGCACGAAGTCCAGTTGCAGTGGCTGAGCGGCGAACGCGGCTGATTATTCGCCGCCCGTTCGCGTTATCCGGTTTTATCCCACGTATTCAAGAGAAGCACCTGTCACGCCATGCGCATCGAACCTCGCCTGTTGCCCGATACCCTGCCATTTCTCGGTGATCTGCCGCCGCTGCTGACCCGGCTGTACGCGGCGCGGGGCGTGCAGTCCGAGGCGGAACTGGACAAGAGCCTGGCGCGGCTGATTCCGTTCCAGCAGCTGAAAGGCATCGATGCGGCCGTGGATTTGCTGGTTACGGCGCTCGAACAACGGCAGCGGATTCTGATCGTTGGCGATTTCGACGCCGATGGCGCGACCGCCAGTACGGTGGGCGTGTTGGGCTTGCGCCTGCTGGGCGCCGCGCACGTCGACTACCTGGTGCCGAACCGATTCGAGTACGGCTACGGCCTGACCCCGGAAATCGTCGCGGTGGCGCTGGAACGTCAGCCCCAGCTGCTGATCACCGTGGACAACGGGATTTCCAGCGTCGAAGGCGTGGCGGCGGCGAAAAAGGCCGGGCTGCAGGTGTTAGTCACCGACCACCACTTGCCTGGCGATGAGTTGCCGCTGGCCGATGCCATCGTGAACCCCAACCAGCCAGGTTGCGATTTTCCAAGCAAGGCGCTGGCCGGTGTCGGGGTTATTTTCTATGTGCTGATGGCGCTTCGCGCGCGTTTGCGCAGCCTGGGTTGGTACGAGAGCAAACCGCAGCCGAACATCGGCGAGTTGCTGGACCTCGTGGCGCTAGGCAGCGTCGCCGACGTGGTGCCGCTGGATGCCAATAACCGGATTCTGGTGCACCAAGGCCTGGAGCGGATTCGCGCCGGGCGCGCACGGCCGGGGATCAAAGCGATACTCGAAGTGGCGAAACGCGAGGCTGCGCGCATCACCTCCACCGATCTGGGCTTCATTGTCGGCCCGCGCCTGAACGCGGCGGGGCGCCTGGATGACATGAGCCTGGGCATCGAATGCCTGCTCACTGACGACGCCGGTATGGCGCGGGAGATGGCGGTCCAGCTCGATGGCATGAACCAGGACCGAAAATCCATCGAGCAGGGCATGCAGCGTGAAGCGCTGGCTCAGCTCAAGGATTTGCCGGTCGAATCGATGCCGTTTGGCCTGTGCCTGTTCGATCCCGAGTGGCACCAGGGTGTCATCGGAATTCTCGCGTCGCGTATGAAAGAACGCTACTTCCGACCGACCATCGCCTTTGCCGATGCGGGTGATGGCATGCTCAAGGGCTCTGGACGCTCCGTCCAGGGGTTCCATATTCGCGACGCCTTGAGCGTGGTGGCGGCGCAACATCCGAATCTGATCAGCAAATATGGCGGCCATGCCATGGCGGCGGGCTTAACGCTACCGGAAGGGAATTTTCCGTTATTCGCCGAAGCTTTTGACGCTGAGGTGCGTAGGCAATTGCGCGAAGAGGATTTGACTGGGCGCCTGCTTTCCGACGGCACGTTGGCGGTCGAGGAGTTTCACCTGGAACTGGCCCGTGCCTTGCGCCACGCCGGACCATGGGGGCAACATTTCCCGGAACCGTTGTTTCATGGTGTGTTCCAGTTGGTCGAGCAGCGGGTTGTCGGCGAGCGACACCTCAAAGTGGTGCTCAGGAGTGAATGTGGCTCGGTCAAACTCGACGGCATCGCTTTCGGGATTGATCGCGACATCTGGCCGAATCCGACGATCAAATGGGTGGAATTGGCCTACAAACTCGACCTCAACGAGTTTCGCGGAAATGAGACTGTGCAGTTGATGATTGCCCACATCGAACCGCGGTAAAGCATTAAAGATCAAAAGATCGCAGCCTTCGGCAGCTCCTACAGGTGTACACCGATCCCTGTAGGAGCTGCCGCAGGCTGCGATCTTTTCTTGAACCCCCCACTGATGCCCGTTGTCGACTAGGCTCTAAGCACTGCTTGATTATCCTTGTGACGTCTTGTCTTACTTTTTTGCCCGCGGGGGCGGGTGCTGTACCTTTTTCCTGTCACTCGTCGACTTTTCAAACAGAACCCTGGAGCCTGCCCACTGATTCGAGAGGTGCCCCATGAGTCTGCTGCTTGAACCCTATACCCTCCGCCAATTGACCCTGCTCAACCGCATTGCGGTATCGCCAATGTGCCAATACTCCAGCGTCGATGGTCTGGCCAATGACTGGCACCTGGTCCACCTCGGTAGCCGCGCTGTCGGCGGCGCCGGTCTGATTTTTACTGAAGCCACGGCAGTCACCGCCGATGGGCGCATCACCGCCGAAGACCTCGGAATCTGGAATGACGAGCAGATTGAACCGCTACAACGCATCACCCGATTTATCGCCTCCCAAGGCGCGGTAGCCGGCATTCAGTTGGCCCACGCAGGACGTAAGGCCAGCACCCATCGGCCCTGGATCGGCAAGCACGGCAGCGTCAAGCCCGAAGACGGCGGCTGGACCCCGGTCGGTCCTTCGCCGATTGCTTTCGACCCACAGCACACTCCACCCAGGCAGCTGGATGAAAGCCAGATCGCCGATGTCATTCAAACCTTTGTCGACGCGGCAAAACGGGCATTGGTCGCCGGCTTCAAAGTGGTCGAAATACACGCCGCGCACGGATATCTGTTGCACCAGTTTCTGTCGCCACTGAGTAATCAGCGGCGCGATCAATATGGGGGCTCGTTCGAGAACCGGATCCGGCTGGTGCTGCAAGTCACCGAAGCCGTGCGTGCGGTGTGGCCTGAAGAGTTGCCTTTATTCGTACGGGTGTCGGCCACCGACTGGGTAGAAGATGGCTGGAACCCCGATGAAACCGTGGAACTGGCTCGACGCCTCAAAGACTTGGGCGTAGACCTGATCGACGTTTCGTCGGGCGGTACGGCGGCCAACGCCGAAATTCCTACAGGCCCCGGTTATCAGACCCGTTTCGCCGAACGCGTACGCAAGGAGTCAGGCATTGCGACCGGCACTGTAGGAATGATCACCGAGCCGGCACAGGCCGAGCATATTCTGCGCACTTGTCAGGCGGACATCATCTTCCTCGCCCGAGAGTTGCTGCGCGATCCGTATTGGCCGTTGCATGCCGATGATGATTTGGGTGGGCGCAAGGCGATCTGGCCCGCGCAGTATCAGCGAGCGACCCATCGTGACCAGCCGATTCATGAGTCGGATTTGCGTGACTGAATAAATTCTTAACAGCAAAAGATCGCAGCCTGCGGCAGCTCCTACAAAGGAATGCGTTCCAATGTAGGCGCTGCCGCAGGCTGCGATCTTTTGATTTTTCCGTCAGGTGTACTTGCGCTTATCCGGCGCCGGCGGGAAGTACTGGTACAACCAGGTCTCGCTCAATGTCCGGTCATGGGTGCGAATAAACAACCGCAGCTCCACCGGCTCGACGCTGTCATTGGTCGGGAACCAGTCGAACGTGATGCGGTAACCCTTGATGTCATCCAGCACCAGCACGTTGAAATCCTTCACCTGCCCATTCGAGCAAGTGACCACCGGCTCGATCGCTGCGCCCTCGGGCAAGCGGTCCAGGCCGCCACCGGTGAAGTCCACGGCGAAGCGACGTGCCCAGACTTCCGGGTAATGCTCGCCCGGCGCCCAGCCTTCGACGAAACCACCCATCCCGGAACGGGTGGCGGCGACCCGTGCCAGCGGCGTGCCGACCGGCGGCAAGGCGCTCCAGTAGAGCTTGTAGCCGTAGTTCAGGGAATCACCGGCCGCGACCGGTTTTTTCGGAGTCCAGAACGCGACGATGTTATCCAGGGTTTCGCCGGTTGTAGGAATTTCCATCAGATCGATAGAGCCTTCGCCCCAGGCGGTTGTAGGTTCTACCCACAGGCTTGGACGCTTGCTGTACCAGTCGACAGTGTCCTGATAACTGGCGAACTCGTGATCGGTCTGCACCAGGCCGAAACCTTTTGGATCGGTGTCGGCGAAGGCGTTGAATTGCAGGGTGGCCGGGTTGTTCAGCGGACGGCAGATCCATTCGCCGTTGCCGCGCCACATCGCCAGGCGATCCGAGTCATGGATTTGCGGATGAATGGTGTCGCACATGCGCCGTTCATGGGTGCCGCAACTGAACATGCTGGTCATCGGCGCGATGCCCAATTGTTCGATGGCGGTGCGCGCATTGATGTGGGCATCGACGCCCATGACGACCTGACTGGCCTGGCAGTCGATATCGAACCGGTACGCACCCGTGGCGCTCGGCGAGTCCAGCAGGGCGTAGACCACAAAGCGGGTGCTGTCCTTGTCTGGTGTCTCGAACCAGAACTTGGTGAAGTCCGGGAACTCCTCACGCTTCTTGGCGTAGGTGTCGATGGCCAGACCGCGCGCCGACAGACCGTACTGGCCGGTGGCATCTACCGCACGGAAATAGCTGGCGCCAAGGAAGGACAACACGTCGTGCCTGTCCAGTTCCGGCGCCTTGAACAGCTTGAACCCGGAAAATCCCAGGTCACCCGTGAGCTGCTTGGTGTCGACCGTGGTTTTTTCATAGTTGAACAGCGACGGGCGGAAATGCACCTCGCGCGCCTGGCGCGTCTTGGGATCGACGCTGTACATACGCACCGGCTGCTTGAAACCCATGCCGACGTGGAAGAACTGCACATCCAGTTGACCGTTCAGCTCATTCCACAACGAATGATTGCCGTCGTACTGGATCGCGTTGAAATTCTGCGGCGTCATCGTCGCCAGTGTTGGTGGCAGGACCTGCTTGGTGTCCTGATAACGATTGCCGGCAAGTTGCTTGGCCTGGATCTTGAGGGCTTCGAAGTCGAACGCCTGAGCCTCGCCATCCGCCGCGCCATTCCCCGCCCAGGCGCGTGCGGCCAGCAGGCCGGTGGCCGACAACCCGGTGTAAGCCGCAATGGCCATGGATGCTTTGAGCAAATTCCTGCGGTGCATAAGTACAACCTGTCGTGAACAATCCCGCGCCGTTCCTGGCGCGTGCTGGATCTGAAAAAACGGTTCGGACATGCCTTCGGCCAAACGCAACGGACTTTAAACAGATGCCAGATAGCTTAAACCGTTCGGTCGCAGAGCAAAAATGATTGGTAGCACTTTGTTAGCGCGGCAATGAAACAAGAGATGTCGGTTAATTTTCCGACAGTACTTTCTGATTTATAGGGCATTTCTGCTTTTTTCGACTAATTACTCTAAAAAACCCTTTTCAGCGCCGCGATAGTTCCTATCCTGTGTTCATGACCGGCTTCTGCCCTTCAGGCCGGCGACAAATAAAAAGGAGAGGGCGATGCGGTTTTTGAAGTTTTCTCGGGCTTATAGAAGGACATCGTCCATGGCGAAAGTACAAGGCATCACCGAAATGTTGGGAATCTTTCCTTGCTTTGCGAGCGGGCGGCGAAGGCGCCGGCTCAGTTCGGAGGAAATGAAACTGGTGGAGCGGTATCGGGATTTGTCGGAGAACGACCGGATTGCGATGCGCTATCTGGTGGATGCGATGCGGAGTGTTTCGCGGTTTTGATGAGGTAATGATTTGGCTGTGATACTCGGTGTCACGGTCGAATCCGTCAGCGTGGAAATGCTGACTTACTGTAGGAGCGAGCTTGCTCGCGATGGACGTTAACGAAAACGCGTGCTTCCTGGATAAACGCGGCGCTGTGAAGTCCATCGCGAGCAAGCTCGCTCCTACAGGGTGCCTATCTTTTTGACTGACCGATTCTTCAACTGCAGGTGGCCCCGGCGCCTGATCGGCACCGGGGCGACCTCAATTACCGACTAACCTTCCACGCATCCCCCGCAGGCGCCGTACCGTGGTCATACGGCTTGGCAATCCACATGTAGAGCAAGCCCAGGCCGATGACGATGGCAGTACTCAGCACCATCGCGTAGTTGATGTACCACGCCGCATCCGGGGTGCGTGGCCAGGCCATGTTGATGATTGCGCCGACGCCATACACCAGCGCGCCGATGTTCACCGCCCAGCCCCAGGCGCCGAGGGTGAATTTGCCGCTCGGTTTCCAGCCTTTCAGGCGAGCATAGAGGGCCGCGAGCACGATCATCTGGAACGCCAGGTAGATGCCGATCGCCGCGAAGCTGACGATGGTTGCCACCGCGTCTTGCAGGAAGAAACCCAGGATGATGATCAGCGCCGGCAGCACACCGGACACAAACAGCGCTGCAACCGGCACCTGAGTGGTAGGAGAAATCTTCTTCAGCAGTGAGCTGCCGATGACCATTTCATCCCGAGCGTAGGAGTACAGCAGGCGACTCGCCGCCGCTTGCAGGCTGATGACGCAGGAAATGAAGGAAATCATCACCACGCCCATCACCACTTTCGAACCGACCGGGCCGAAGGCGTTGTTGAGGATGGTGGTGACCGGGTCTTTATCGGTGCCATTGATTACGGCTTGCATGTCCGGCACGGCGAGGATCAGCGCCAGGCAGGCGAACATCGCCGAGATGCCGCCGATGTAGATGGTCATGCGCATGGCCACCGGGATTTGCTTGCTCGGGTTCGGGGTTTCTTCGGCCACATCGCCGCAGGCCTCAAAGCCGTAGTACAGGAACATCCCCGCCAGCGAGGCGGTGAGGAAGGCCGGCAGGTACGAGCCGTCGATACTGATGTCGAAGGTGTTGAACAACACGCTGAGCGGTTGATGACGTTCGAATATCAGCAGGTAAACGCCGACGATCACCGCGCCGATCAGCTCGCAGAGGAAGCCGAACATGGCGATCCGCGCCAGCACTTTGGTGCCGCTGAGGTTGACCAGCGTGGCGAACAGCGTCAGCACCAGGGCGATGACGATGTTGGTGTTGTTATTCGGTTCGAAGCCCAGCATTGCGGCCAGGTACGGACCGGCACCGACAGCAACGGCGGCGATGGTGACGCACAGGGCGATGGAGTAGATCCAGCCAACCATCCACGCCCAGCGTTTACCCACCAAGCGACGAGCCCATGGGTAGACGCCGCCGGAAATCGGGAACTGCGAGACCACTTCGCCGAAGATGAGGCACACCAGCAACTGGCCGCACCCAACCAGCAGGTAAGTCCAGAACATCGGTGGTCCGCCTGCGGCGAGGCACAGGCCGAAGAGTGTATAAACGCCTACGACCGGGGAGAGGTAAGTGAAGCCCAGGGCGAAGTTTTCCCACAGGCTCATGCTGCGATTGAAGTTCGAGGTGTAACCCAGCTTACGTAGTTGCTCGGCATCGCTGTCGGCAACGGCTGCGGAGAGTTCGGGTGATGCACTCATGGTGTGTTAGCTCCGGAAAATCGGCAGATTTCGGATGTCCGAAACCGTGGCGGGACCGTGATGGTGCTGCCCGGATCGGTGGTTATTGTTTTGTGTTGCGGTGAATCCCTGGTGTAAATCGCCGACATCATCCGTGTGTCTGCTGAAAAGATCGCATTCCCTGTAGGAGCTGCCGAAGGCTGCGATCTTTTGATCTTGTTTTTTAAGGTCAAGATCAAAAGATCGCAGCCTGCGGCAGCTCCTACAGTGGTTAGTGCTTGAACATCACATGCCGAACGACGGTGTAGTCCTCCAGCCCATACATCGACATGTCCTTCCCATAACCGGACAATTTCTGACCGCCATGGGGCATTTCGCTGACCAGCATGAAATGCGTGTTCACCCAGGTGCAGCCGTACTGCAAACGGGCCGACAGGCGATGCGCGCGACCGACGTCGGCGGTCCACACCGATGACGCCAGGCCGTAGTCCGAATCGTTGGCCCAGCCCAGCACCTGCGCTTCATCGGTGAACTTGGTCACCGACACCACCGGCCCGAACACTTCGCGACGCACGATCTCGTCGTCCTGCTGCGCGTCGGCCAGCACGGTCGGTTCGAAGAAGAAGCCATTGCCGTCCACCGCTTTGCCGCCGGTGATCAGGCGGATGTGCGATTGCGCCACGGCGCGCTCGACAAACCCGGCCACACGGTCGCGGTGTTGCGCGGTGATCAACGGCCCGAGCTCGGTCTCCGGGTCATCCTGCAAGCCGTACTTGATGCTGCTGACCGCCGCGCCCAGCTTCTCGACGAATTTTTCGTAAATGCCGGCCTGCGCATAGATGCGGCAGGCGGCGGTGCAGTCCTGGCCGGCGTTGTAGAAACCGAAGGTGCGTATGCCGTCCACCGCAGCGTCGATGTCGGCGTCGTCGAAGATGATCACTGGGGCTTTGCCGCCCAGTTCCATGTGCATGCGTTTGACGCTGTCGGCGGTGCTGGAAATGATGTTTGCGCCGGTGGCGATCGAGCCGGTGAGCGACACCATGCGCACTTTCGGGTGCGTGACCAGCGGGCTACCGACGGTAGGACCACGGCCGAACACCAGGTTGAGCACACCGGCCGGGAAGATGTCCGACGCCAGCTGCGCCAGGCGCAGCGCGGTCAGCGGGGTTTGTTCCGACGGCTTGAGCACCACGGTATTACCGGCGGCGAGGGCCGGGGCGATTTTCCAGGCGACCATCATCAGTGGGTAGTTCCACGGCGCGATGGAGGCGATCACGCCGACCGGGTCGCGGCGGATCATCGAGGTGTGGCCGGCGAGGTATTCACCGCCGGCCGAACCGCTCATGCAGCGGCTGGCGCCGGCGAAGAAACGGAACACGTCGGCAATCGCCGGGATCTCGTCGTTCAGCGCCGCGCTGTAAGGCTTGCCGCAGTTGTCCGATTCCAGTTTGGCCAGCTCTTCGCCGTGGGCTTCGATGGCGTCGGCCAGTTTCAGCAGCAGCAAGGAGCGTTCTTTCGGCGGAGTCTGCGACCAGCTGTCGAACGCCGCATCGGCGGCGCGCACGGCGGCATCGACCTGGGCTTCGCTGGCTTCGTTGATTTCCACCAGCACACGACCGAGGGCCGGGTTGAACACCGGTTGGGCGGGGCCTTCGCCGTCGAGCAGTTGGCCGTTGATCAAGAGTTTGGTTTGCATGGCATTGTCCTCTTCAAAACTATTGTTCTTCTATGGAAACCGGATCCCTGTAGGAGCTGCCGCAGGCTGCGATCTTTTGATCTGTCTAGACTTGCCCCGAATTCCAGGCAAAAGTTCAAAAAATCGCAGCCTTCGGCAGCTCCTTCAGGTGGTGGTGTTCGTTATTTTCCGCCGCTGCCCGCAACGCTTTCGCCGCCACGGGTCAGGTAATAGGCGCCGAGGATCGGCAGCATGGTCACCATCATCACCAGCATCGCGACGACGTTGGTGACCGGCACGTCCCGTGGGCGGCTGAGCTGGTTGAGCAGCCACAGCGGCAGGGTGCGTTCATGGCCGGCAGTGAAGGTGGTGACGATGATTTCGTCGAACGACAGGGCAAACGCGAGCATGCCGCCGGCCAGCAACGCCGAACCGAGGTTTGGCAGGACGATGTAGCGGAAGGTCTGCCAGCCGTCGGCACCGAGGTCCATCGAGGCTTCGATCAGGCTATGGGACGTGCGGCGCAACCGGGCGATGACGTTGTTGTAGACGATCACCACGCAGAAGGTCGCGTGGCCGACGATGATGGTGAACATCCCGGGCTCGATTCCGAATGTCTTGAAGGTCGCCAGCAAGGCGATACCGGTAATGATCCCCGGCAAGGCAATCGGCAGGATCAGCATCAGCGAAATGCCTTGTTTGCCGAAGAAATCCCGCCGGTACAACGCCGCCGACGCAAGGGTGCCGAGCACCATGGCAATCAGCGTCGCAATGGCGGCGATTTGTGCCGACAGCTTGATCGCTTCCAGCACGTCGGGGCGTGAAAACGCCACGGTGAACCAGTGCAGGGTAAAGCCCTTGGGTGGAAAGCTGAAGGCCGCGTCTTCGGTATTGAAGGCGTACATGAAGATGATCAGGATCGGGAAGTGCAGAAACACCAACCCGCCCCAAGCGGCGATTTTCAGGCCTAAGGAAGCGCGCTCAGAGTGCATCGAAGGCCCCCAGTCGTTTGACGATAGTCAGGTAGATGGCAATCAACACAATCGGCACCAGCGTGAAGGCTGCGGCCATCGGCATGTTGCCGATTGCACCTTGCTGCGCATACACCATGCTGCCGACGAAGTAGCCCGGCGGGCCCACCAGTTGCGGCACGATGAAATCGCCCAGGGTCAGCGAAAACGTGAAGATCGAACCCGCGGCAATGCCCGGAATCGACAGCGGCAGGATGACGTGTATAAACGTCTGGCGCGGCTTGGCGCCCAGGTCGGCGGACGCTTGCAGCAGCGATGGCGGCAAACGTTCCAGCGAGGCCTGGATGGGCAGGATCATGAACGGCAGCCAAATGTAGACGAACACCATGAACCGCCCCAGGTGCGAGGTCGACAAGGTACTGCCACCCACGCCTGGAATGCCCAGCACGAACTGCAAGACCGGTTCCAGCCCGAGGTGGTGAACGAACCACTGCGCCACGCCGCCCTTGGCCAACAGCAAAGTCCAGGCGTAAGCCTTGACGATGTAACTGGCCCACATCGGCATCATTATCGCGATGTAGAAAAATGCTTTGGTCTTGCCCGTGGTGTAGCGCGCCATGTAGTAGGCGATCGGGAATGCGACGATGGCGCTGGCGATCGACACGACAATCGCCATGCTTAAGGTGCGCAGGATGATGTCGAAGTTCGAGGGCTGGAACAACGCAGCGAAGTTCGCCAGGGTCAGGTCGGGTGTGACCGCCATGGTGAAGTCATCGAAGGTGTAGAAGCCTTGCCACAGCAACACCAATAGCGAGCCGAGATAGATCGCGCCGAACCACAGCAGCGGCGGCACCAGCAACATCGACAGATAGAGGTTCGGCCGGCGATACAGCAGGTTGGAAAACCTGCGCAACGGTGACCCGCTGGCCGGGGATTGAGGGATAGCCACGCTGGTCATCTCACACTCCGCCGACGATAGTGTCGTGCAGCGGGATCATGGCTTCACGCGCCCAGCGCGCGCTGATGCGCTGTCCGGTTTGATGCTGGGCGCTGATGTCCAGCCATTGGTTGTTGGCCTGGCTGATGTTCAGGGTCTGGCCGTTTTCCAGTTTCATTTCATAGCGCGTGGCGCTGCCTTGGTACTGAATGTCGTGGAGCAAGCCACTGACTTCGATCTCGTGACTGGCCAGCGGGCCTTCGGCGAAACGCACGTGCTCCGGGCGAATCGAAAAGGGCTGTGGGTTGCCGCTCAACTGCTTCGCCAGGTCACCGCGAATCACGTTGGAGGTGCCGACGAATTCCGCGACAAACGTTGTAGCCGGCTTCATGTAGAGGTTGCGCGGGGTGTCGACCTGCTCGATACGACCCTTGTTGAACACGGCCACGCGGTCGGACATCGACAGCGCCTCGGTCTGGTCGTGGGTGACAAAGATGAAGGTGATGCCGAGCTGGCGTTGCAGCTTCTTCAGCTCGCTCTGCATTTGTTCGCGTAGCTTCAGATCGAGCGCGCCCAAGGGTTCGTCGAGCAGCAACACCCGAGGGCGATTGACCAGGGCGCGGGCCAGGGCCACACGCTGGCGCTGCCCGCCGGACAACTGCACGGGTTTGCGCTCGCCGTAGCCGCCGAGGGCGACCATGTCGAGGGCTTCTTCGGCGCGCTTCTGGCGTTCGGCCTTGCCGACACCTTTGACTTTCAACCCGTAGGCGACGTTGTCGCGAACGTTCATGTGCGGGAACAGTGCGTAATCCTGGAAAACAGTGTTGACGTCACGTTGATACGGCGGCAGGCCAGCAGCCTCTTTGCCGTGAATCTGGATAGAGCCCGCGCTCGGTTGTTCGAAACCGGCGATCAGGCGCAAACAGGTGGTCTTGCCCGAGCCGGAAGGGCCCAGCATGGAGAAAAACTCGCCGTCCTGGATATCGATGGAAACCCGGTCTACGGCTTTCACTTCGCCGAACAGACGGGAAACGTTGGTGAACTGGACTGCAAGCGTCATGGTGCGGTGCTCCAAAAAGGCGAAGGCCGTCGCAGCGGCCCTGCCTGGACTTCTGAAAAATCTGAATCAAGATCGCGTCGATGTAGCTGGGCTACTTATTGTGGCGAGGGGATTTATCCCCGTTCGGCTGCGCAGCAGTCGTAAAACCTGATACCGCTATTTTCTCGAAAAGTCGCGGTGGATGGTTTTGGGGCGGCTTCGCCGCCCAACGGGGATGAATCCCCTCGCCACAAAAGCCTATGCCTGCAAAGTGGATGTGTTATCGACCGCCCATGATTGCGATGTAATCCTGGGTCCAGCGGCTGTATGGCACGAACTTGCCGCCCTCAGCCTGTGGGGTTTTCCAGAAGGCGAGGTTGTCGAACTGAGCGTAACCATTGGCCGCACAACCTTCGGCTCCAAGCAGCTCACTCGACTTGCAGCCCTCAGCGACCGCAGGCAGCGAGCCGAACCACGCCGCCACGTCACCCTGGACCTTCGGTTGCAGCGACCAGTCCATCCACTTGTAAGCGCAGTTCGGGTGCTTGGCGTCGACGTGCATCATGGTGGTGTCCACCCAGCCAGTAGCGCCTTCCTTGGGAATAACAGAGGCCACCGGCTGTTTATCAGCGACCAGGCCATTGACCATGTAGCCCCAGGTGCTGGACGCCACGACGCCTTCATTTTTGACGTCACTCATCTGCACGGTCGCGTCATGCCAATAGCGGTGGATCAGGGGCTGTTGCTTACGGAGCAGGTCCAGCGCGGCCTTGTACTGCACTTCGTTGAGCTCGTACGGGTTCTTGATACCCAGCTCCGGTTTGGTCGACTTGAGGTAAAGCGCCGCATCGGCGATGTAGATCGGGCCATCGTAAGCCTGCACGCGACCTTTGTTGGACTTGCCGTCCGGCAGGGTCTGTTCCTCGAACACCACGCTCCAGCTGTCCGGGGCTGTCTTGAAGACATTGGTGTTGTACATCAATACGTTCGGGCCCCACTGATACGGGGTGCCGTAGGCTTGTTTATTGACCACGTACCACGGGCCATCCTTGAGGCGAGAGTCAATGTTCTTCCAGTTCGGAATCAACGCCGTGTTGATCGGCTGCACACGCTTGCCAGCGATCAACCGCAGCGACGCGTCGCCCGACGCGGTGACCAGGTCGTAACCGCCCTTGGCCATCAAGCTGACCATTTCATCGGAGGTCGCGGCGGTTTTCACATTGACCTTGCAGCCGGTTTCCTTCTCGAAACCGGTGACCCAGTCGTAGGCCTTGTCGCTTTCGCCACGTTCGATGTAGCCGGGCCAGGCCACGATATCCAGTTGGCCTTCGCCTGCACCGACAGCTTTCAGCGGTTCGGCGGCCTGGATACTGGCACTGGCCAGCAGCGCGGTGGTGATTGCACTGAGCAGTGCGGTCTTGTGCACGAACATGGGATTTCCCTCTTCTTTAATTATGGTCGGGGCAGTTTTGAACGTGGTGAAGCATGCCGTTAGCGGCTTGTTATTAGCGTAGTCAGAGATGCTGTCCGTGGCGCGCCATGATGTGCCGCACCACGCTGTAGTCCTGGAGCGAGTCGCTGGATAAGTCTTTGCCGTAGCCCGAACGCTTCAGGCCGCCGTGGGGCATTTCGCTGACCAGCATGAAATGGCTGTTGATCCAGGTGCAGCCGTACTGCAAGCGCGCCGCGACCTGCATGGCTTTGTCCAGGTTCTGGGTCCAGACCGACGAGGCGAGGCCGTATTCCGAGTCGTTGGCCCAGTCCACGGCTTGTTCGAGCCCATCGAAACGGGTCACGGTGACCACCGGCCCGAACACTTCGCGCTGGACGATCTCATCGTTCTGCTTGCACCCGGCCAGCAAGGTCGGCTGGTAAAAGAAGCCGGCGCCGGAATGCACCGCTGCGCCGGTCACTCGCTCGATGTGTGGCTGGCCGAGGGCGCGTTCGACAAAACTGGCCACACGGTCGCGCTGGCGGGTGCTGATCAACGGGCCGATTTCGTTGTCGGCGTCGCGTTTACCGGCGAAGCGCAGGCTGCTGACCGCCGCGCCCAGTTCGGCCACCAGACGGTCATGAATCCCGGCTTGAGCATAAATGCGGCAGGCGGCGGTGCAATCCTGGCCGGCGTTGTAATAGCCGTAAGTGCGCACGCCTTCGACCACGGCTTGAATGTCGGCGTCATTGCAGACAATCACCGGGGCCTTGCCGCCGAGTTCGAGGTGCGTGCGCTTGAGGGTTTTCGCGGCAGCCTGGAGAATCTTTTGCCCGGTGACGATGTCGCCGGTCAACGACACCATGCGCACTTTTGGGTGGCTGACCAAATGGCTGCCAACGCCTTCGCCGCCGCCGCAGACGATGTTGATCACGCCACGCGGGAGGATCTCGGCCAGCGCCGGGGCCAATGCCAGGATCGACAACGGTGTGTGTTCCGACGGCTTGAACACCAGGGTATTGCCAGCCGCCAGGGCCGGGGCGATTTTCCACGCGGCCATCATGATCGGGTAGTTCCACGGCGCAATCGACGCCACCACGCCAATCGGATCGCGGCGCACCATGCTGGTGTAGCCCGGCAGGTATTCGCCGCTGAGCTGACCGGTCTGGCAGCGCACGGCACCGGCGAAGAAGCGAAACACATCGACCGTGGCGCTCAAGTCGTCCTGCCGCGCCAGGTGCAGCGGCTTGCCGCAGTTCAGCGATTCCAGGCGAGCGAGCAGATCGGCGTTTTTCTCGATGGCGTTGGCGATCTCCAGCAACAGGTTCGATCGCTGTTGCGGCGTGGTGCGTGACCAACTGGCGAAGGCGTTGTGGGCAGCGAGGATCGCGGCTTCTACTTGCTCGGTGCTGGCTTCGGCAATGTGCGTCAGCACCTCGCCGGTGGCCGGGTTGAGGATGGGCTCGACAAAGCCCTGGCCGGCGACTAATTCACCATCGATCAATAGAGCGGTGAACAACGGGGTCTGCGCGCCAGCCATTTTTCGGGTTCTCTTTTTTTGTGTGGCCATGGTGCTCCCTGTGACTGGGGCCCGGCCGTCTTATATAGATGCAGCAAGACTAGTGCGCGAACCCGAGGTCGACAAATACTAAATACTGAAGGTGGCGTTCGATTAAATAGATGGCTTGCGCCCGCCGTGAGGTTGCTCGCGAGCGACGGTCAGGAACGGGTCCACCAGGGCTGGACGTGCGGTGCCACGACGCCAGGCCAGGCCGACGTCGAGGGTCTGGCTCAGGTCTGCAATGGGGCGTGCTTCGATGATGTCGCCCTCCAGTGACCACGGGCGATACGTCATGTCTGGCTGGATCGACACGCCCAGGCCCGCGGCGACGAGGCTTCGCACCGCCTCGGTCGACGCGGTTTTCAACGTGATGCGCGGTTGCAGGCCGGCACCGCACCACATGCGATGAGCATTGCGGTCCATCTCGTCGACGTTCAATTGAATCAACGGCTCCCGGGCAACGTCGGCGAGGTTGATGCTGTCGTGCTCAAGCAATGGATGCTGGGCCGGCAGCCACAGCCGATGGGGCGAGTGCGTCAGGACTTCGGTCTGCAGGGCGTGTCGGTCTTCGAGGTTCGACAGGATCAATACGCCGACATCAATCTCGCCGCTGACCAGCAAATGCTCGATGTACGGCCGTTCGTCCTCCATCACCCGGATCTCGACATTGGGGTAGGCGCGCTGAAAGCGGGTCAGTAAATCCGCAAGGTAATAACCGGCAACCAGGCTGGTCACGCCAACAATCAACTGGCCGGCAACCTGGTCGGTGCTCTGCTGCAAGCTGCGCTTGGCGTTGTCCACCGTCGCCAGAATCAAGTGCGCCTGGCGCAGGAATTGATGACCCTGGTGGGTCAGGCTCATACCTTTGGCGTGTCGGTTAAACAGGCCTACGCCAATCTCCTCTTCCAGTTGCTGGATCGCCAGGGTCAATGTCGATTGGGATATGAAGGCCGTTTGCGCGGCGGCGGAGATTGAGCCGGTCTCCGCTACGGCGATGAAATGGCGAATCTGACGCAAGGTCATCATGAAGAAGTACCCGGTGGGCGGTTTTTATAGATTCACCCGAGTGTATATCTTTTTATTCGATGGACCCTGAGCTGTTGCAAAGTATGAGCAACATCTGGAAGCACTCTCGCAGGGGGAGACCCGGCACTTTCGATCTAGGCTGGTGGCCTCAAGTGTCCGGTTAATCTCTTTATGGAGGCGGCAAAATGAATACGCGTGGATTGCTCGACCAACTGCTCAAGTCCGGTCAGGACCTGTTGCAGAACAAAGTGGCTGGTCATCAGGGCAAGGCATCCAGCGGTGGGTTGGGCAGCCTGCTGTCGGGTGCGGGCGGCGGTGCTTTGGCGGCAGGTGCCATGGGGCTGTTGCTGGGCAGCAAAAAGGGCCGCAGTGTCGGCGGCAAGGTCCTGACCTATGGCGGGCTCGCCGCGTTGGGCGTGATCGCCTACAAGGCCTATGGCAACTGGCAGGCCCAACAAGGCACGGCATCGAAGGGCGGACCACAAACCATCGACCGCTTGCCGGCCGAGCAAGTCGAGCAGCACAGCCAGGCGATCCTCAAGGCGCTGGTAGCGGCAGCCAAGGCAGATGGTCATGTCGATGAGCGCGAGCGCGCCTTGATTGAAGGCGAATTCATCAAGCTCGACAACGACCAGGAGCTGCAACACTGGCTGCACGCCGAGCTCAACAAACCCCTCGATCCCACCGACGTTGCTCGCGCCGCCAGTACGCCGGAAATGGCCGCTGAGATGTACATCGCCAGCGTGATGCTGGTGGACGAGGAGAACTTCATGGAAAAGTCCTACCTCGATGAATTGGCGCGACAGCTGAAGCTTGAGCCGGGGTTGAAGGCCGAGTTGGAAAAGCAGGTGCGTCAGGCTTCGGTCTAACCGGCGACCTTAAGATCAAAAGATCGCAGCCTGCGGCAGCTCCTACAGGGGAATGCATTTCCCTGTAGGAGCTGCCGCAGGCTGCGATCTTTTGATTTTTTCACATTGATCCCGGTGTTTCCCGCCTAGATGAGAAGCGCTGCGCATCCGTCTTATAAATGAAACACCGCCCTCGGCTATACTCCGCAGCATTTGAAGCGGCCCCGAGGAATGACTGTGAAGAACTGGACGTTGCGCCAACGCATCTTGGCGAGCTTTGCGGTAATTATCGCCATCATGTTGCTGATGGTCGTCGTCTCGTATTCGCGCCTGTTGAAGATAGAAACCAGCGAAGCAAGCGTTCGTGACGACGCGCTCCCGGGGGTGTATTTCAGCTCGATGATTCGCGGCGCCTGGTCCGACAGTTTCCTGCAGACCCAGGAGCTGCTGGGCTTGAAGGAAGGGCAGGGCATCAGCGCTGAAGATGCCGAGGAATACAAAAACTTCGAAGCGAAGCTGCAACAGCAGATCAGCAACTATCGCGGTACCGTCACCACGGATGAAGACAAGCTCGAATTCGCGGCCTTCGAAAAACTCCATGCGGATTACAACAAGGCCCTGGCAGCCGTGCTCGATTTGCACAAGCGCAACCAGTCAGCGGAAGCCATCAAGCAGTTCAACGATCAGCTGATTCCGGCCTGGACCGCAGGTCGCATGAAGCTCAACGACATCATTCGCGAAAACAAAGCGGTGGCGGACGAGGACATGGCGAACATCGATGACGCCGTGATCACCGCGAAAGCCATCATGGGTATTTCCCTGCTCATCGCTGTAGTGGCCGCCGGCCTCTGCGGTTTGCTGCTGATGCGCGCAATCATGGCACCGATGAATCGCATCGTGCAGATCCTCGAAATCATGCGCACCGGCGATCTTAGTGGGCGTCTGAACTTGGAGCGCAAAGACGAGTTCGGCGCCGTCGAAACCGGCTTCAACGACATGATGACCGAGCTGACGTCCCTAGTGTCCCAGGCCCAGCGCTCCTCGGTGCAAGTCACCACGTCGGTGACCGAGATCGCCGCCACCTCCAAGCAACAACAAGCGACCGCCACGGAAACCGCCGCCACCACCACCGAAATCGGCGCGACCTCCCGTGAAATCGCCGCCACCTCGCGGGACCTGGTGCGCACCATGACCGAGGTTTCCACCGCTGCCGATCAGGCCTCGGTCGCCGCCGGTTCCGGGCAACAAGGCCTGGCGCGGATGGAAGAGACCATGCATTCGGTGATGGGCGCGGCTGATCTGGTCAATGCCAAGCTGGCGATCCTCAATGAGAAGGCCGGCAACATCAATCAGGTGGTGGTGACGATCGTCAAGGTCGCCGACCAGACCAACCTGCTGTCGCTCAACGCCGCCATTGAGGCTGAAAAGGCCGGTGAATACGGTCGCGGGTTTGCCGTGGTCGCCACGGAAGTGCGGCGCCTGGCGGACCAGACCGCCGTCGCCACCTACGACATCGAGCAGATGGTTCGCGAGATCCAGTCGGCGGTATCGGCCGGGGTGATGGGCATGGACAAGTTTTCCGAAGAAGTGCGCCGCGGCATGTCCGAAGTGCAGCAGGTCGGTGAGCAATTATCGCAGATCATCCATCAGGTTCAGGCGTTGGCGCCGCGGGTGTTGATGGTCAACGAAGGCATGCAGGCCCAGGCCACCGGCGCCGAGCAGATCAATCACGCGCTGGTGCAGTTGGGTGATGCCAGCAGCCAGACCGTCGAGTCCCTGCGCCAGGCCAGTTTCGCTATCGACGAACTGAGCCAGGTGGCCGTGGGGCTGCGTAGCGGCGTCTCGCGATTCAAAGTCTGATGAGCGAACTCACGGCCAAACGCAGCGCCGTGAAGCCGGCGTTGCAGACGTTGTTTCTGCTGTTTCGCATCGGCAGCGAGCGCTATGCCTTGCAAGCTGTCGAGGTGGCGGAAGTGTTGCCGCGCCTGCCCTTGAAGCCGATTGCCCACGTACCGCACTGGGTCGCGGGGGTGTTCGCCTATCGTGGCGCGGTGGTGCCGGTGATCGACCTCAGCGCGCTGACGTTCGGTCAGCCGGCGCAGATTAGAACCAGCACGCGGCTGGTGCTGGTCAATTACCGGCCGCATGCAAACGCCAAGGCTCAATTGCTTGGGCTGATTCTGGAGCAGGCCACCGATACCTTGCGCTGCAACCCGGCGGACTTCGTGCCCTATGGACTGGACAACCGCCAGGCGCCGTACCTCGGCCCGGTACGCGAAGATGCCCAGGGACTGTTGCAATGGGTGCGCGTCGCCGATTTGCTCGATGAACAGGTGCGCGGCTTGCTGTTTCCATCGCCCCCCCTGGACCTGACGTTGCTTGAGGAGCGGCCATGAGCACCGATCAGCGGTTCTTCGATTACCTCAAGGAACGTATCGGGCTCGACGTGACTTCCGTTGGCCCGGCCATCATCGAGCGCGCCGTGCGTCAGCGCAGCACGGCTTCTCAAGCGCTGACGGCCGATGAGTACTGGCACATTTTGCAGGGCTCGCAGGACGAGCAGCAGGCGCTGATCGAAGCGGTCATCGTTCCCGAAACCTGGTTTTTCCGTTATCCGGAATCCTTCTCCACCCTGGCGAAACTGGCGGCCAGGCGCCTGGCCGAGATCAACAACATGCGTGCACTGCGCATACTCAGCCTGCCGTGCTCCACCGGCGAAGAGCCCTATTCCATTGCGATGGCCCTGCTCGATGCCGGGTTCCAACCGCATCAGTTCAAGGTTGAAGGCATGGACGTCAGCCCGTTGTCGGTGGAAAAAGCCAAACGCGCGCTGTACGGCAAGAATTCGTTTCGCGGTCAGGACATCGCGTTTCGCGACCGGCATTTCAGCGCCGAAAACGAGGGTTATCGCCTCAATGGGCGAGTGCTTGAACAAGTGCGGTTGCAGGTCGGCAATCTGCTCGATCCGAACTTGTTGGCCTGCGAGCCACCGTATGATTTTGTGTTCTGCCGCAACCTGTTGATCTACTTTGATCAGCCGACCCAGCAGCAAGTGTTCGAGGTGCTCAAGCGTCTGACCCATGTCGATGGCGTACTGTTTATCGGCCCGGCCGAGGGCAGTTTGCTGGGTCGCTTTGGCATGCGCTCGATTGGCATCCCACAGTCCTTTGCTTTCAGTCGCCAGAGCGAGCCGGCGCCGGAACCGCTATCGGCCTTCGTGCCGACCCCGCTGCCCGTGCACCGGCCGGTGCGCAGCGCGACACCGCCGCCCGCGCGCCATCGCCCGTTTGCACCCCCGGCGCCGAAAGCCGTTACCCCGAAAACCTCGGACGCTGCAGCCTTGCTGGCCAACATCGCGACCCTCGCCAACGAAGGCAAAAGCGCGGATGCCCGCGCCGCGTGCGAACGTTATCTACGCGATCATCCACCGGTGGCCCAGGTGTTTTATTGGCTGGGATTGCTCAGCGATGTTTCGGGCAGTGTCCTGGAGGCCCAGGGTTTTTATCGCAAGGCGCTTTACCTCGAACCGCAACACCCCGACGCGTTGATGCACCTGGCTGCCTTGCTGCAATCCCAGGGCGACACGGCGGGCGCCCGACGATTGCAGGAACGCGCCGCCCGCAGCGAGCGCGCCGCTGACAGTGAGCGTAAACGATGATCGCCTCCGACACCTTTAGCATCACCCATGAAGCTGCCCAGGCCATCGACGACTGCTGGAACCGCATCGGTATCCATGGCGACAAATCCTGCCCGCTGCTGAGCGAGCATATTCACTGCCGAAATTGCGCCGTGTATTCGGCCGCCGCCACCCGTTTGCTCGACCGTTACGCGTTGCAGCAGGAAGACCGCGGGCAAGTGTCAACGGCGGTCGAGGCTGAGGTCAAAACCCGCTCGCTGTTGATGTTCCGTCTCGGCGAAGAGTGGCTGGCGCTGGCGACGCGCAGTCTGGTGGAAGTCGCGCCGCTGCAAGCGATTCACTCTTTGCCGCACCAGCGCTCCCGGGCGTTGCTCGGCGTGGCCAATGTGCGCGGTGCGTTGGTGGCGTGCCTGTCGCTGGTGGAGCTGCTCGGGCTGGACGGCGCCAGCAGCGTCGCGTCTGGCGCGAGGGTCATGCCGCGCATGCTGATCATCGCCGCCCACGGCGGCCCGGTGGTGGTGCCGGTGGACGAAGTGGACGGCATCCATGCCATCGACGAACCCACCCTTGAGGCGGCGTCCCGGTCGGGGTCCCAGGCCAGCGGCAAATACACCCGTGGCGTGTTGAAATTCAAGGGACGCAGCCTGCGTTGGCTGGATGAAGAGCAGCTGCTGTCCGCCGTGACCCGGAGCCTGACATGACCCCCGAGCAAATGCGCGACGCCTCTTTGCTGGAACTGTTCAGCCTGGAAGCCGAGGCCCAGACCCAGGTGCTGAGCGCCGGTCTTCTGGCCCTTGAGCGCGACCCGACCCAGGCCGATCACCTCGAATCGTGCATGCGCGCTGCCCACTCGCTCAAGGGCGCGGCGCGGATCGTCGGTGTCGATGCCGGGGTCAGCGTCGCGCATGTGATGGAAGATTGCCTGGTCAGTGCCCAGGAAGGGCGCCTGTACCTGCGGCCTGAACACATCGATGCGTTGCTGCAAGGCACGGATTTGTTGATGCGCATCGCCACACCAAGTAACGCGCCGTCAGCGGCGGAGATCGAGGCTTACGTGGCCCTGACGGCTCGATTGCTCGACCCGCTGGCACTCGCTGCGCCGATCAGTACGCCGATTGCGCCCTTCATGACCGTGCCTGAGCTGCAAGCGCCTGTGCTTGAGGTCGAAGTCCCCACATTCGCTGTCGACCCTCTTCTCGCGGGGGCAGCCGAACCGCCGAAAAAGACCCGGCGTACCACCGAAAACGGTGAGCGCGTGCTGCGGGTCACGGCCGAACGGCTGAACAGCTTGCTCGATCTGTCGAGTAAATCCCTGGTGGAGACCCTGCGGCTCAAGCCGCACCTGGCCACCATGCAGCGCCTCAAGCGCATGCAGAACAACGGCTTGCGGGCGCTGGAAAACCTCAACGTCCACCTCAAGGACCACGTCTTGAGTCTGGAAGCCCGGGAAACCCTCGAGGATGCGCGGCGGTTGCTGGCGGAATCCCAGCAATTGCTGGTCGAGAAAAACGCTGAACTGGATGAGTTCGCCTGGCAGGCCAGTCAGCGCGCGCAGGTCCTGTACGACACGGCGCTGGCCTGTCGCATGCGGCCGTTTGCTGATGTACTGACCGGGCAGGCGCGAATGGTTCGCGACCTTGGCCGTGACCTGGGTAAACAGGTGCGGCTGGAGATTGAGGGTGAAAAGACCCAGGTCGACCGCGATGTGCTGGAAAAACTCGAAGCGCCGTTGACGCACCTGCTGCGTAACGCGGTCGATCACGGCATCGAATCCCCCGAGCAACGGCTGTTGGCCGGTAAGCCGGCAGAAGGCCTGATCCGGCTGCGTGCTTCCCACCAGGCAGGATTGCTGGTGTTGGAACTGAGCGATGACGGCAATGGCGTCGACCTGGAAAAAGTCCGCCGCAGTGTCATCGAACGGCAATTGTCCCCGGCCGAAACCGCCGCGCAGTTAAGTGAGGAAGAGTTGCTGACGTTCCTGTTCCTGCCGGGTTTCAGCCTGCGGGATCAAGTCACCGAAGTGTCCGGGCGTGGGGTCGGTCTGGACGCGGTTCAGCACATGGTTCGGCAGTTGCGCGGCGCGGTCGTGCTGGAGCAGGCGGCAGGCGAGGGCAGTCGCTTTCATCTTGAAGTCCCGCTGACGCTCTCGGTGGTGCGCAGTCTGGTGGTGGAAGTCGGTGATGAGGCGTACGCCTTTCCGTTGGCCCACATCGAGCGCATGTGCGACCTGGAGCCACAAGACATCGTTCAGGTCGAGGGCCGTCAGCACTTCTGGTATGAGGGGCGGCATGTCGGACTGGTCGCGGCCAGTCAGTTGTTACAGCGCCCGGCGAGCCAGGGCGGCCAGCAAACCCTCAAAGTCGTGGTGATCCGCGAGCGCGAGGCGATCTACGGCGTGGCAGTCGAGCGCTTTATCGGCGAGCGCACGCTGGTCGTACTGCCGCTGGATGAGCGCCTGGGCAAGGTGCAGGACATCTCGGCCGGGGCCTTGCTGGATGACGGTTCCGTGGTGCTGATCATCGACGTCGAGGACATGCTGCGCTCGGTGGACAAGCTGCTCAACACCGGGCGTCTGGAGCGCATTGCCCGCCAGGGCAGCCAGGTGGTCGAAACCGTGCGCAAACGGATTCTGGTGGTCGATGATTCCCTGACGGTGCGCGAGTTGCAACGCAAGCTATTGCTCAATCGCGGCTACGACGTGGCCGTGGCGGTGGACGGTATGGATGGCTGGAACGCCCTGCGTTCGGAGGATTTCGATCTGTTGATCACTGACATCGATATGCCGCGCATGGATGGCATCGAACTGGTGTCTTTATTGCGCCGGGACAATCGATTGCAATCCCTGCCGGTTATGGTGGTGTCCTATAAGGATCGTGAAGAGGATCGTCGTCGTGGACTGGACGCCGGAGCCGACTATTATCTAGCCAAGGCCAGTTTTCATGACGACGCCCTGCTCGATGCAGTGGTTGAGCTCATAGGAGGAGCGCGGGCATGAAAATCGCAATCGTCAACGACATGCCCATGGCGGTAGAGGCCCTGCGCCGCGCCTTGGCATTTGAGCCGGCGCATCAAGTGATCTGGGTCGCCGCCAACGGGGCGGAGGCTGTGCAGCGTTGCGCCGAAAACACCCCGGACCTGATCCTGATGGACCTGATCATGCCGGTGATGGACGGCGTAGAAGCCACCCGACGGATCATGGCCGAGACCCCGTGCGCCATCGTGATCGTCACCGTCGACCGGGAACAGAACGTGCATCGGGTGTTCGAGGCCATGGGCCACGGTGCGCTGGATGTGGTCGATACGCCGGCGCTCGGCGTCGGCAATGCGCAGGAAGCAGCGGCGCCATTGCTGCGCAAGATCATGAACATCGGCTGGCTGATCGGTGAGAAGGGCAATCGGCAGCGTCCGGCGCCAGGCCCGTTGCGCAGTTCGGGTTCGCGCCAGCACCTGGTCGCCATTGGTTCGTCCGCCGGCGGACCCGCCGCACTGGAAGTCTTGCTCAAGGGGCTGCCACAAAATTTTTCGGCCGCCATCGTGTTGGTGCAGCATGTGGACCAGGTATTTGCCGCCGGCATGGCTGAATGGCTCAGCAGCGCCAGCGGCCTGAACGTACGCCTGGCCCGGGAAGGCGAACCGCCGCAACCCGGTACCGTCCTGCTGGCCGGCACCAACCACCATATCCGTTTATTGAGAAACGGCACGCTGGCTTATACCGCCGAGCCGGTCAACGAGATCTATCGGCCCTCGATCGATGTGTTTTTCGAGAGCGTGGCCAGTTACTGGAACGGCGATGCCGTCGGTGTTTTGCTGACGGGCATGGGACGAGATGGCGCCCAGGGGCTTAAACTCATGCGCCAACAGGGTTACCTGACCATCGCTCAGGACCAACAAAGCAGTGCGGTGTATGGCATGCCGAAAGCGGCGGCGGCCATCGACGCAGCTGCCGAGATTCGCCCGCTGGAAAAGATAGCGCCACGATTGCTGGAGATATTTCCAAAATGACGATTTTTCACAGCAATCCTGGCCCAAGTAGCACTCAGGTGACCGCACATGAATGACTTACAGCTCGACGACTTCAAGACCGACGAAAACGCCGCCATGGTGTTGTTGGTCGACGATCAGGCAATGATCGGCGAGGCGGTGCGCCGCGGGTTGTCGAACGAAGAAAATATCGACTTCCACTTCTGTGCGGACCCGCACCAGGCCGTTGCCCAGGCGATCCGCATCAAGCCGACGGTGATTCTGCAGGACCTGGTCATGCCGGGCCTTGATGGCTTGAGCCTGGTGCGCGAATACCGCAACCATCCGGCCACCAAAGACATCCCGATCATCGTCCTGTCAACCAAGGAAGACGCGCTGATCAAAAGCGCGGCATTCGCGGCCGGGGCCAACGATTACTTGGTCAAGTTGCCCGATAACATCGAACTGGTGGCGCGCATCCGCTATCACTCGCGTTCCTATATGACCCTGTTGCAGCGTGACGCGGCTTATCGAGCACTGCGAGTCAGTCAGCAGCAGTTGCTCGACACCAACCTCGTGCTGCAACGGTTGATGAACTCCGATGGCCTGACCGGGCTGTCGAATCGTCGCCACTTCGACGAATACCTGGAACTGGAGTGGCGTCGCTCGTTGCGTGACCAGAGCCAACTGTCGTTGCTGATGATTGATGTGGACTATTTCAAGACCTACAACGACAGCTTCGGGCACCTGGAAGGTGATGAAGCGCTGCGCAAAGTCGCGGCAGCCATCCGCGACGCCAGTGCCCGGCCGTCGGACCTGCCAGCCCGTTACGGCGGTGAAGAATTTGCGCTGGTCTTGCCCAATACCTCACCGGGCGGCGCACGGCTGGTGGCGGAAAAACTGCGACAGACCGTGGCGGCATTGAAGATTCCGCATAATTCGCCGACCGAGGGTTCAAGCCTGACCATCAGCATCGGCCTGTCGACCCTGACCCCGCAGCCGGGCAGCGATTGCCGGCAATTGATCCTGGCGGCGGACAAGGGCCTGTACCTGGCGAAGAACAATGGGCGTAACCAGGTAGGAATCGAGTAACACGCCCCCTGTAGGAGCTGCCGAAGGCTGCGATCTTTTGATCTTTTAGTGTCGCGCCGAATAAAGATCAAAAGATCGCAGCCTTCGGCAGCTCCTACAAAGGGCGGTTCGCGGTGTCCGGGTAAAAACCATTCGCCCCTAAAGCCGCCAGGCGGGCTGCCGTGACAGCCTGATTACGGTATACTCGCCGGCTTTCAAAAGTTCGCCAACGAGTGCTGCCCGCCATGGAAATCAACCCGATCCTTAACAGTATCAAGGACCTGTCCGAGCGCTCCGAAACTATTCGGGGGTATCTTTGACTACGATCAAAAGCATGAGCGTCTGACTGAAGTCAATCGCGAGCTTGAAGATCCGGCTGTCTGGAACAACCCGTCGTACGCTCAGGAACTGGGCCGCGAGCGTTCGCTGCTGGCGCAGATCGTCGAAACCCTCGACGAAATGCACTCCGGCCTGGCCGATGCCAAAGACCTGCTGCTGATGTCTGCAGAGGAAGAAGACCAGGCCGCCGTCGATGACGTCGCTGCCGAAGTCGAGCGTCTGCGCGAATCCCTCGAGAAACTCGAATTCCGTCGCATGTTCAGCGGTGAAATGGACGCCAACAATGCCTACCTGGACATCCAGGCCGGCTCCGGCGGTACCGAAGCCCAGGATTGGGCCAACATCCTGCTGCGCATGTACCTGCGCTGGGCTGACAAACGCGGTTTCGACGCGACCATCATGGAGCTGTCGGCCGGTGAAGTCGCCGGTATCAAAGGCGCCACCGTGCACATCAAGGGCGAATACGCCTTTGGCTGGTTGCGGACCGAGATCGGCGTGCACCGTCTGGTGCGCAAGAGCCCGTTCGACTCCGGCAACCGTCGCCACACCTCGTTCTCGGCCGTGTTCGTGTCGCCGGAAATCGATGACAACATCGAAATCGACATCAACCCGTCGGACCTGCGCATTGATACCTACCGCTCCTCCGGTGCCGGTGGTCAGCACGTAAACACCACCGACTCGGCGGTACGTATCACCCACGTTCCGACCAACACCGTGGTCAGTTGCCAGAACGAACGCTCCCAGCACGCCAACAAAGACACCGCGATGAAAATGTTGCGGGCGCGCTTGTACGAGCAGGAAGTGCAGAAACGCAACGCTGCCTCGCAAGCACTGGAAGACACCAAGTCGGACATCGGCTGGGGTCACCAGATCCGCTCGTACGTACTCGATGCGTCGCGAATCAAGGATTTGCGCACTAACATCGAACGCAGCGACTGCGACAAGGTGCTCGACGGCGACATCGACGAATACCTGGTAGCCAGCTTGAAACAAGGGCTTTAATGCACGCCCTACAGGATCATCGCGATCCTGTAGGAGCGAGGCTTGCCCGCGAACCCCGGCGAATGCCGGGGGCAACGAACCCGTGATGGAATTTTTAAAGACATGAGCGACCTAGAACTCGACCCGCAATCCCTGCAACAGGAAGAAAACTCCCTGATCGCCCTGCGCAAGGAAAAGCTTGCTGCCGAGCGCGCCAAGGGCAATGCCTTCCCGAACGACTTCCGTCGCGATAACTACTGCGAAGACTTGCAGAAACAGTACGCGGACAAGACCAAGGAAGAGCTCGCAGAGGCTGCAATCCCGGTCAAGGTTGCCGGTCGTCTCATGCTCAACCGTGGCTCGTTCATGGTGATCCAGGACATGTCCGGGCGCATCCAGGTTTACGTCAACCGTAAAACCCTGTCCGAAGAAACCCTGGCCGCGGTCAAGACCTGGGACCTGGGCGACATCATCGCCGCTGAAGGCACCCTGGCGCGTTCCGGCAAGGGCGACCTGTACGTCGAAATGACCAATGTGCGCTTGCTGACCAAATCCCTGCGTCCACTGCCGGACAAGCACCACGGCCTGTCCGACACCGAGCAGCGTTACCGCCAGCGTTACGTCGACCTGATCGTCAACGAAGACGTGCGCCAGACCTTCCGCGTTCGTTCGCAAGTGATTGCGCACATCCGCAGCTTCCTGATGCAGCGTGACTTCCTGGAAGTCGAAACGCCGATGCTGCAAACCATTCCGGGTGGCGCGGCGGCCAAGCCGTTCGAAACGCACCACAACGCGCTGGACATGGAAATGTTCCTGCGCATCGCGCCTGAGTTGTACCTCAAGCGCCTCGTTGTCGGCGGTTTCGAGAAAGTGTTCGAGATCAACCGCAACTTCCGTAACGAAGGCGTTTCGACTCGTCACAACCCTGAATTCACCATGTTGGAGTTCTACCAGGCGTACGCCGACTACGAAGACAACATGGACCTGACCGAAGAACTGTTCCGCGAACTGGCGCAGCTGGTCCTGGGCAGCACCGACGTGCCGTACGGCGACAAGGTGTTCCACTTCGGCGAACCGTTCGTGCGCCTGTCGGTATTCGACTCGATCCTCAAGTACAACCCTGAACTGACCGCAGACGACCTGACCGACATCGACAAGGCCCGCGCCATCGCCAAGAAAGCCGGGGCCAAGGTGCTGGGCTTCGAAGGCCTGGGCAAATTGCAGGTGATGATTTTCGAAGAGCTGGTCGAGCACAAACTGGAACAGCCGCACTTCATTACCCAGTACCCGTTCGAAGTGTCGCCGCTGGCCCGTCGTAACGACGAGAACCCGAACGTCACTGACCGTTTCGAACTGTTCATCGGCGGCCGTGAAATCGCCAACGCCTATTCCGAGTTGAACGACGCGGAAGACCAGGCCGAGCGTTTCATGGCGCAGGTGGCTGACAAGGACGCCGGTGACGATGAAGCCATGCACTACGATGCTGACTTCGTTCGCGCGCTGGAATATGGCATGCCGCCAACGGCCGGTGAAGGTATCGGCATCGACCGCCTGGTGATGCTGCTGACCAACTCACCGTCGATCCGCGACGTGATCCTGTTTCCGCACATGCGGCCGCAAGCGTAAGTGTTTTGATTAAAAAGCCGCCGACTCAGGCGGCTTTTTATTGCCTGTCTGGTACAAACGTATCAATTTGTTGCTTTCAGTTGAGAGGAAAGACCTGTCGTGAATCGTGCAATTGCTCAAGAAGGTGCAGCGGGCATCGCCACTGCGGTCGCTGAAAGTGTTCAGTACCAGGGCCGCAAGGCCAGCCGACAGGGCAGTGAGCAGCGTCGCCAGGACATACTCGATGCGGCGATGCGCATCGTCGTGCGCGATGGCGTGCGGGCCGTGCGTCACCGTGCAGTGGCCGCCGAGGCCAATGTGCCGCTGTCGGCCACCACCTACTACTTCAAGGACATCGATGACTTGCTCACCGATACCTTCGCCCAATATGTGGAGCGCAGCGCGGCGTTCATGGCCAAGTTGTGGGTGAACAACGAAGGGTTGCTGCGTGAAATGGTGGTCAGCGGCGACGGCAGTCCCGAGTCTCGCTCGCAACTGGCCGACGATATTGCGCGCTTGATGGCGGACTATGTTCACCGCCAGTTGATCAACCGGCGCGAACACTTGATGGCCGAACAGGCGTTCCGCCAGGAAGCGCTGCTCAACCCGCGCCTGGCGCTGTTGGTGCGTTCCCATCAGCAGATTCTGCTACAGGGTACGTGCCAGCTTTTCGAGGTGTTGGGTTCCCGTGAGCCACAACAGGATGCCAAAGTGTTGACGGCGATTATCGGACGGATGGAATATCAGGGCCTGCTCAATAACGCCGAGCCAGTCGCCGAAGCTGAAATGCTCGGCATCCTGACTCGCTACATGCAACTGGTATTGGCGTCGGTGTGACTCAATCCCCTGTAGGAGCTGCCGAAGGCTGCGATCTTTTGATCTTGATCTTGTTGTTACCTATGTAAAGCAAGATCAAAAGATCGCAGCCTTCGGCAGCTCCTGCAAAAGCGCTGCGTAATCTTCAAGGGAGTGTTGAATGAAAGCCTGGCGTGTCGCTGTGATCGCCTTGTCGTTCCTGCTGCTCAGTGGCTGTCTGGTGACCTTCAAGGAGCCTCTGCCCGGCAGCGACCCCGCGCCCAAAGGATTGCTCGGCAAGTGGACCAGCACCAACGCCTGGGGCGAACCGATGAACCTTGAGCTGACGCGCCTGGGCAATAATCGCTATCAGGCTGTCAGTTATTTCAAGGCCAAACCCAAAGAGCGTGAAGCCTACCCGTTCACGGTATCGCACCATGGCGATCGCTGGTACCTGTCGGCGAAAGTGCCGGCGCAGTTTGGCGGGCATTTCACCATCGCCGGTTTCGAACTCACCGAGAAGCATGAACTGGTGGTCTACAACCTCGACCTTGAGCAGATTACCCAGGCCCTGGGGCAGAACGTTCTCAGTGGCGAAGGTTTCCAGACCAGCGACGGCGACGGCGTGCTGATCAATACCCGCATGGACCAAGTGTTCACCTACCTCGACGATCCGGCCAATTCCGATGTATTCGTCGAAGCGGTGCGCTACCAGCGCTTGGCCAAGGCCAAATAACCCAGCACATAACGGTTTTTCTACAGGAGTTTCGGGTGGACGATTACCAGCAGACGATACGCATTTTGTCCGATCGCATTGTGCTGGCGCAGACGCCGATTCGCGTCCTCGATGCAGTCAAGTGGGACGACAACATTCGCAAGGGATTCCTCAAGGCCAAGGGCAAGGAAATGCCGGCGGTGGACCGCGATTACTACCTGAATCGGCCGCTTTCCTTCGACTCCAGCAAGGTCAAGCTGGAGTTCCAGAACATCGAGCGTGACATCACCCGTCAGCTTGGTCAGTTCAATCCGGTCGGCCAGATCATGCGCCGCATGTGCAAGGAATACCGGATGGTGGTGCGTATGCTCGAAGCGCGCGGCACCGAAGATTTCGGCCTGATCTCCCAAGAGTTGTACGGCGCGGCGTCCGATGCGTTCCACGCCGGCGACCCGACCCTGTCCGACCTCGGCCTGATGCTCTCCGATTACCTGAACAACATCGATGGCCGGGGTGACCTGAAGGACGAGCCGAAGATCCTCACCGCCAAGGACGCCGTGAATTTATTGCAAACCCGGTTGAGCAAGGTGTTCGGCGAAGCCGAGGAAACCATTCGGGTGTTCGAGTCCGACGGCATCGTCGCCGATGCGGCGGCCGGCGCCGATTACATCAAGATCCGCACTGACGCGATGTTCAACGAACGTGATGTGCGTGCGCTGGAAGTCCACGAAGGGCTGGTGCATGTCGGCACCACGCTCAACGGGCTGAACCAACCCATCTGCACCTTCCTCTCCAAAGGCCCGCCATCGTCGACGGTGACTCAGGAAGGCCTGGCGATCCTGATGGAAATCATCACCTTCGCGTCCTACCCGAGTCGCCTGCGCAAACTGACGAACCGCACACGCGCCATTCACATGGTGGAGGAGGGTGCCGACTTCCTGCAGGTGTTCGAGTTCTTCCGCGAGCAGGGTTTCGAAATGCCGGAAAGTTACGGCAACGCCAGTCGGGTTTTCCGTGGCTCGGTGCCCAATGGCCTGCCATTTACCAAAGACTTGTCCTACCTCAAGGGCTTTATCATGGTTTACAACTACATTCAGTTGGCCGTGCGTAAAGGCAAGCTTGAGCAGATCCCGCTGCTGTTTTGCGGCAAGACCACGCTGGAAGACATGCGGACCCTGCGTCAGTTGGTGGATGAAGGCCTGGTGGTCCCGCCCAAGTACCTGCCGGAGCAGTTCCGCGATATGAACGCGTTGTCGGCGTG
This sequence comes from Pseudomonas sp. LBUM1644, assembly GCF_059716195.1. Classification (NCBI taxonomy): domain Bacteria; kingdom Pseudomonadati; phylum Pseudomonadota; class Gammaproteobacteria; order Pseudomonadales; family Pseudomonadaceae; genus Pseudomonas; species Pseudomonas sp. LBUM1644. The sequence goes on from NZ_CP166812.1 coordinate 1,192,240, forward strand.
GATGTGCTTCTCCAACTTCCTGAATCACCTGAGCCTGGACCGTATCGAAGCGGATTATTCCAATATCCTGTGAACAACGAGTTCCCCTGTGGGAGCGGGCTTGCTCGCGAATGCGGTCTGACATTCAACATCGCTGTTGGCTGATACACCGCTTTCGCGAGCAAGCCCGCTCCCACATTTGGTCCGTATTCCACACTCTATTTTCGCGAGGTTTCAACGGATGAGAATCCTCGGCATCGTCTGCCTTCTCCTGACCCTCGGCGGTTGCAGCTCCCTGCTGTTCTACCCCGAACCCGGCCAACTGTTCACCCCGGAAAAAGCCAAGCTCGACTATCGCGACGTCACCCTGACCACGGCTGATGGCATCAGGCTGCACGGCTGGTGGTTGCCGGCGAAAAAAGGAGTCGAGGTCAAGGGCACGGTGCTGCACCTGCACGGTAACGGCGGCAACTTGCCGATGCACCTTGGCGGGAGTTGGTGGTTGCCGGAGGAAGGCTATCAAGTGCTGCTGATTGACTATCGCGGCTACGGTTTGTCCGAGGGCGAGCCGAGTCTGCCGGCGATCTATCAGGACATCGATGCCGCGTTCCAATGGCTCGACCAGGCCCCCGAGGTCAAGGGCAAGCCGCTGATCCTGCTGGGACAGAGCCTTGGCGGTTCCATGGCCGTTCACTACCTCGTTCAACATCCCGAGCGGCAAAGACAGCTCAAGGCATTCGTGCTGGACGGTGTGCCCGCCAGTTACCGAAGTGTCGGCCGCTACGCGCTGAGTAATTCATGGTTGTTCTGGACGTTTCAGGTGCCGCTGTCCTGGCTGGTGCCGGATGGCGACAGTGCGATCAACTCGATGGCGCAGCTCAACGGCGTACCGAAACTGATCTACCACAGCATCGACGATCCGATCGTGCCTCTTTCCAATGGCATCCGTCTGTATCAAGCTGCGCCGCCGCCGAGGGTGCTGCAACTGACCCGTGGCGGCCATGTGCAGACATTCGCCGACCCGGTCTGGCGCAAAGTCATGCTGCGCTATCTCGATGACCCGCAACATTTCAACGGCCTGCGCCGACTGGGAGAAATCCCGAATTATCCGCCAGCCCCGAATTCAGAAGCTGAACCACCAGAGAGCCCGCAATGAGTGAAGAACGTAACGCCATCCCGCTGATCATCACCGGTATTTGCAGCATCCTCGGCACTGTCGGGTGCCTGTGGTACTACGGCTACCTGCATTTTGCGAAGCCTGAGGATGCGTTGTTGCTCAGCGACTTCACCATGCTCAAAACCGTACCGGGCGAAGATTACAAGGTCTCTCTGGAACCCGCTGCACAAGTGGCCCAATGCATTGATGGCGTACTGGTGCTGTTCGACACCGAACAAAAAGGCCTGAGCGGCGTGTTGATCAACGGCCAGAAAAAAGCCGTGCGCTGCATGGGGCAGGAAACGCCGCAGAAGCTGCAACCGTAACGCGTCCGAAAAAATCGCAGCCTGCGGCAGCTCCTACACCGATCTCCTGTAGGAGCTGCCGCAGGCTGCGATCTTTTGATCTTGAAAACGAAAGCCCCGCCTGATCACTCAGGCGGGGCTTTTGCTTTTTTCTGCTTAGTTCGAGCTTACCGCCGACCGCGGGATCACCGGCTGGTTGTCGTTGGAAATGGTCACTTCCACCCGACGGTTCATCGCCCGACCCGAGACGCTGGCGTTCTCCGCGACCGGGTATTCCTTGCCGTAACCCTGCGCAACAACGCGCGCCGGATCAACGCCCATTTTCACCAGTGCCGCACGTACGGAATCGGCACGACGCTCGGACAGCGACTGGTTGTGGCTGGCGGTGCCGGTGCTGTCGGTGTAACCCTCGACGATCACTTTGCGATCAGGGTTTTCCGAGAGAAACTGCGCCAGTTTGTTGATGTTCACCAGACCGCTGGACTTCAAGTCAGCCCTGTCGGTCGCGAACAGCACATCACCGAACGTTACCAGCGTGCCACGATCGGTTTGCTTGGCGTTCAGGCTGTCCTGCAATTGCTTGATCTGCGCATCGCGCGCATCCAGACGGGCCTGGGCACGTTGCGCCGATGCGTTTTTCAGATTGGCTTCAGCCGTGCGCAGGGCGATCGTCTGCTTGGCCACTTCAACACGCTGATTGGTCAGGTAAGCCAGTTGATCGACCTTGGATTGATCTTCTTTGTCCAGGTACGCCTTGTCGGCCTTGTCCAGGTAATCGCTGGCGTCTTTGGTTTCCAGTGCCGCGACTTTGCTGGCTTGTGGGTTGGCCTGCAGGCCGGAGTAGTTGGTGCGGGCTTGTTCCAGGTTCGCATTAGGCGGCGTCGAGCACGCAGCCAGTGCAACGCTAGCGGCCAGCAGGGCAGGGATCATCAAGTGCTTATGCATGTTGGTTTCGTCCTTTTAGTCGAGTAAGAATTGCGTCGTGTCGCGCCGTTTATTGCACGGTGCGCTGGCTTTCCTGACGCAGCTCCTGAACCCCTTTCTGAGAGTCCTTCACAGCCTGTTCGGCTTTCAACGCCTGGGCCTTGCGCTCAGCCACACGGGCGTCCCATTCGGCCTGTTCGGCCAGGGTTTTGGCTTCGTCATATTTTTTGTCGTGCATGGCGATTTCGGCTTGCTTGAGTTTGTCCTGCGCGGATTTCATTTCCACGGCCGCAAACTCTGTGCCACCGGCGCTGACCGCGCCATTCACAGCGGATTGGGTCACGGCGAATTGCTCGGTCGGCGGGTTGCCGGCACAACCGGCCAGAACGAAGCTACTGCCGATCGCCAGTGCCGCCAGTTTCAGGCTGCGCAGTTGATTGAACGAGGATTTGCCAGTTCGGGTCTTCATGGTTTTCAACTCCATTGGGATAACTCCTGAAAAACTTAAAATCCATCCTGGGCAAGGAGCCGCAACCTTCATTTCCGGGGTGTTTTGAAACGGCCGTCCCAGGCGTGGTTAATGGGTGTGACCCGAGGCGTTTTTTAAAAGTTCAGAGAAGATGGCCTGTCGCCCGAAAAAACTTTGACCGAGTGGACAAGGCTCTAAAACGGGAACTTTGGCGATATGCGGGGCTATTCCCGACGTGTTTCGGGTCAGGAACGCACCGTTACTGAAGGGATTTGCACGTCAATGTGGGAGCGAGCCTGCTCGCGAAGAGGTCGTATCAGTTGAAACAAATGTTGATTGACACACCGCTTTCGCGAGCAGGCTCGCTCCCACAGGATCGCATGGGTTCACTCAGTGTTTTTGTTTGTCGTTACCGGCCGATAAGTCGTGCAAATGACGCCGTGACAACGCGAGGAAACGGGGCGTTGGACCGACGTCTTCGTACAGCGGATCGCCTTCTTCGTCGGTGGCTACGACGGTCGATCCTTTCACGTATGGAAAACTTTTTTCGAGTTCCTCCAGGGCGGCACCAATGAGCTCGCCGAGCAGTTCTTCAGGTTGGCGTTTCGGGTACATCTCGGTAATCGCCGCCAGCCGTGCGGCGGCCTCCATGTCCAGATGAATCGTGTAGCCGGTCTCGGTCAGGCGACCTTTGGCGTTTTCTTCCCAATGCTGGGCAAGCTCGCGGATTTTCATAAAAACCTCATTACGCTCCTGCTCGTGGCAGGCAGTCTTGGTGTCCGGCGATGGCCGGCGGCAGCCGTTGTACGGCTTACTCTTCAGACTAGCTTCTGCGCCCAAGGTTTAAAGTCCCTTCGTCGTCTGGTCGGGGTATCGGGTGTGTATCCGTTTCTTCGGTCATGGCGGCTATTGGTTTCGCCCTTACGGCGAGTCACTTGGAGAAGCGCCAAGTAACCAAGCGCTCTTGCCCCTTTCGTTCGGTGCCTCGCCTAGGCTCGGCATGCCCTCGCTCCGGTCCTGCTCCGTGGGCCTCTCGAGGGGGCGGTGCGTCCAGATCAAAAGCAGGCGAGCTAACGCTCGGCCTTGAGTGGTGAAAAGCAAAAGCCGTACGCCGATGTTTGATCGTTCCACTCTGCGTGGAAACGATCACATCCAGATCAAAAGATCGCAGCCTGCGGCAGCTCCTACAGTGGAATGCGATCCCTGTAGGAGCTGCCGGAGGCTGCGATCTTTTGATCTTGATCTGTTGCCCCTTTCCCAGAGGCCGAACGCAGGCGTTGCGCAGGGGGCACCGCGGCAAGGATGCCGCGGTAGCCGCCCCCGGCCATGGATGGCCGATAGCGGCGGGCCCCCGGAGCAATGCCGGAGTGAGGGCATGCCGAGCCCTAGCGAGGCACCGAATGGAGGGGCAAAGCCTTTTGGATCCTTTTCGGCGTTTGGAAAAGGGACTCGCTGTAAGAGCGAAACCGCCAGCAGCCGCTACCAAAGAAACGGATATGTACTCCCACCCCAATCCCAAAACTTCCTCAGGCAAACAGCATTCCCATCGCCATCCGCTTGTAAGAACCGTTCTACAGCGGCACTCTCTAGCAACAAAGCACACCCGGATTTTTCGCTGGAGACCTGCTGATGACCGATATTGATGCACGCTTGCGCGAGGACGTTCACCTGTTGGGTGAACTGTTGGGCAACACCATTCGTGAACAGTACGGGGACGGCTTTCTCGACAAGATCGAGCAGATCCGCAAGGGCGCCAAGGCCGACCGTCGCGGTTCGATGGACGCTGAACTGAGCGCCAGCCTCAACCAGTTGAGCGAAGACGAGTTGCTGCCAGTGGCGCGAGCGTTCAACCAGTTTCTCAACCTGGCCAATATCGCCGAGCAATATCAGCTGATACACCGCCGCGATGAATCGCAGCCGGCGCCGTTCGAGTCCCGGGTGTTGCCTGAACTGCTTGCCCGCCTCGGTGCTGAAGGCCATAGCGCCGAATCCCTGGCCCGGCAATTGGGGCGGCTGGAAATCGAGCTGGTGTTGACGGCTCACCCGACGGAAGTCGCTCGCCGCACACTGATCCAGAAATACGACGCCATCGCCGCGCAACTCGCCGCCCAGGACCATCGCGACCTGACAAACGCCGAGCGCGAGCAGATTCAGGTAAAGCTCCAGCGCCTGATCGCCGAAGCCTGGCACACCGAAGAAATCCGCCGCACGCGCCCGACGCCAGTCGATGAAGCCAAATGGGGTTTCGCGGTGATCGAGCATTCGCTGTGGCACGCGATTCCCAACTATTTGCGCAAGGCTGATAAAGCCCTGCATGACGCCACCGGCCTGCACCTTGCGCTGGAGGCGGCGCCGATTCGCTTTGCCTCGTGGATGGGCGGCGACCGGGATGGCAACCCCAACGTGACGGCGGCCGTGACCCGCGAAGTGTTGCTGCTGGCGCGCTGGATGGCCGCCGACTTGTACGTGCGTGATGTCGATCACCTCGCTGCCGAGTTGTCGATGCAGCAGGCCAGCGACGCGCTCAAGGCCAAGGCCGGGGACAGCGCAGAACCTTATCGCGCCGTGCTTAAACAGCTGCGCGAACGCCTGCGCGCCACGCGTAACTGGGCGCATGCCGCCTTGACTTCGGCCACGCCGGCAACCGCCGACGTGCTGCAAAACAACCGTGACCTGCTTGACCCGTTGGAGCTGTGCTACCAGTCGCTGCATGAGTGCGGGATGGGCGTGATTGCTGACGGTCCGTTGCTCGATTGCCTGCGTCGGGCGGTGACGTTCGGGTTGTTCCTGGTGCGCCTCGATGTGCGCCAGGACTCGTCGCGCCACACCGCCGCCATGACTGAAATCACCGATTACCTCGGCGTTGGTCGCTACGAGGACTGGAGTGAGGAAGAGCGCATCGCCTTCCTGATGCGTGAGCTGAACAACCGTCGACCGCTGCTGCCGGCGTATTTCAAACCCTCCGCCGACACCGCCGAAGTGCTGGCGACCTGCCGGGAAATCGCTGCGGCGCCGGGCGCTTCGCTCGGTTCGTATGTGATCTCCATGGCCGGTGCTGCTTCCGATGTCCTCGCCGTGCAATTGCTGCTCAAAGAGGCCGGGGTATTGCGGCCGATGCGTGTGGTGCCGCTGTTCGAAACCCTCGCCGACCTCGATAACGCCGGCCCGGTGATCGAAAAGCTGTTGCTGTTGCCGGGTTATCGCGCGCGTCTGCAAGGGCCGCAGGAAGTGATGATCGGCTACTCCGACTCGGCCAAGGACGCCGGTACCACGGCCGCCGCCTGGGCACAGTATCGGGCGCAGGAACGTTTGGTCGATATTTGTCGCGAACAACAAGTGGAGTTGCTGTTGTTCCACGGTCGCGGTGGCACCGTGGGGCGTGGTGGCGGTCCTGCGCACGCGGCCATTCTGTCGCAGCCGCCGGGTTCGGTGGCGGGCCGTTTCCGCACCACCGAACAGGGGGAAATGATTCGATTCAAATTCGGCCTGCCAGACATCGCCGAACAAAACCTCAATCTGTACCTGGCGGCGGTGCTGGAAGCGACTTTGCTGCCGCCACCACCACCGGAGCCTGCGTGGCGCCATTTGATGGACGAATTGGCGGCTGACGGTGTCAGCGCTTACCGCGCCGTGGTGCGGGAAAATCCGCAGTTCGTCGAGTATTTCCGTCAGTCCACGCCGGAACAGGAATTGGGACGCCTGCCGCTGGGCAGCCGCCCGGCCAAACGCCGCGCCGGCGGGATCGAAAGCCTGCGGGCGATCCCGTGGATCTTCGGCTGGACCCAGACGCGCCTGATGCTGCCCGCCTGGCTCGGCTGGGAAGCGGCATTGAGCAAGGCCCTGGAGCGCGGCGAGGGCGAGTTGCTGGGGCAGATGCGCGAGCAGTGGCCGTTCTTCCGCACCCGTATCGATATGCTGGAAATGGTGCTGGCCAAGGCCGATGCCGATATCGCCCGGTCCTACGATGAACGCTTGGTTGAGTCAGATTTGTTACCTTTGGGCGCGCATTTACGCGACCTATTGTCGCAGGCGTGTGCGGTGGTCCTTGGGCTGACTGGTCAGTCGCAGCTACTGGCACATAGCCCTGACACCCTTGAGTTCATCCGCTTGCGCAACACTTACCTCGACCCGCTTCATCTATTGCAGGCCGAACTGTTGGCCCGTTCGCGGCAACAGGAAGTGGCACAAGGCAGCCCGGTAGAACAGGCGTTGCTGGTGTCTGTGGCGGGGATTGCCGCCGGTTTGCGTAATACCGGCTAAGGTTTTCGTCGTGGGGGCAGGCACCCGGCGCGTGCGTCGAGTGCCTCGGGGCGAGGGGCTGAAAAGTGCCGTCAGGCGACAGTTAATGATGGGGTTGCGACTTGGGGTACCTCATCCCAAGGTCATGCGAGGCGCGGGTTTCTCCGACTTTCGGCGGCTTGTGTGGTCCGGGCCTGCTGTGTATCTTGATCAGCCTTTGGCCGTTTGGGCGGCCACGACCCTATTTTTGAGATTGGCCCCACGAGGCGAATCTGACGTTATCTATATAAAAAATTGAGGAGCACATCGATGCGCGTCATTCTGCTGGGAGCTCCCGGGGCCGGTAAAGGTACTCAGGCTAAGTTCATCACCGAGAAGTTCGGCATTCCGCAAATCTCCACTGGCGACATGCTGCGTGCAGCGGTCAAGGCCGGCACCGAGCTGGGCCTGATCGCCAAGAGCGTCATGGACAGCGGCGGTCTGGTCTCCGACGACCTGATCATTAACCTGGTCAAGGAACGCATCAGCCAGGCCGATTGCGCCAACGGTTTCCTGTTCGATGGTTTCCCGCGCACCATTCCCCAGGCTGAAGCCCTGGTGAAGGCCGGCGTCGAGCTGGATCACGTGGTCGAAATCGACGTCAAGGACGAAGACATCGTCCAGCGTATCGCCGGTCGTCGTGTGCACGAAGCCTCCGGTCGCGTGTACCACACCGTCTACAACCCGCCGAAAATTGCCGGTAAAGACGACATCACCGGTGAAGAGCTGGTGCAGCGCAAAGACGACACGGAAGAAACCGTGCGTCATCGCCTGTCGGTCTACCATGCCCAGACCGAGCCACTGGTGAAGTTTTACCAGGAGCTGTCCACCGCTCAAGGCAAACCGAAGTACAGCCATATCGAAGGTGTTGGTTCGGTTGAAGCGATCACCGGCAAGGTGCTTGAAGCGCTGAACTGAAAACCGCTTGATCTTCTACGGCCCGCTTGCGGGCCGTAGTTGTTTATACTGGCGCACTTTCTCTGAACTCTCTTGTGGATACATCGATGAGCACCTTGCTGGCCCTGGACACCGCGACTGAAGCTTGCTCCGTTGCCTTGCTGCATGACGGTAAAGTCACGAGCCATTACGAGGTGATCCCGCGTTTGCATGCGCAAAAGCTGCTGCCGATGATTCAGCAATTGCTGGCTGACGCCGGCACCACCCTGCAAGCGGTCGACGCCATTGCGTTCGGTCGCGGGCCGGGCGCTTTCACCGGCGTGCGGATCGCCGTTGGCGTGGTGCAAGGTTTGGCATTCGCGCTGGATCGGCCGGTACTGCCGGTATCGAACCTGGCGGTGCTGGCGCAGCGCGCCTATCGCGAACATGGCGTGAGCCAGGTCGCTGCCGCCATCGATGCGCGGATGGACGAGGTGTATTGGGGGTGCTACCGCGAAACGGCGGGGGAGATGCGACTGGTCGGCAAAGAGGCGGTGTTGCCGCCGGAAGTGGCAGCACTCCCGGCCGAGGCCAGTGGTGAATGGTTCGGCGCGGGCACCGGTTGGGGCTACGCCGAACGTATTGCCGTCGACCTCGTGGGGCAGGATGCGGGCATGTTGCCCCACGCCGAGGACTTGCTGACCCTGGCGCGATTTGCCTGGGCGCGTGGCGAGGCGATTGTGGCGGATGAGGCGCAGCCGGTTTATTTGCGCGACAAGGTCGCGACACCCAAGGCGCGTTAATCGGCGATACCGAGTTGCCCCATTCGCGGGCAAGCCTCGCTCCTACGGGCCTGAGCCGATTGCAAAATTTGTGAACGGTACGAGCCCTGTAGGAGCGAGGCTTGCCCGCGAAGGCGATCCAAAGGATGTAACCAATCGTCGTTTTATACCCCCGTTTTTAAACCTTTTTCAATTTCTGTGTTCTAGTTATCACCAAGCGGTTTGCGAAGTCGGCTGTGCGCCACTAAACTGCCATCATTGATACCGGACATGTACTCATGCGTATAGACGGCGTTTCCTCTCAGTCCTACCCCATCAAGCGCAAGCCCCGCAAAGGGCCTGTGGCGGATGATGACTTCGTCGATATCGACGGTGAGCTGGAAATTCCCTCCGAAGAGCAGATGGCCGCCCGGGCTGCCAAGGCTTCGGCGCAACGCCTGGCTAATCTTCCAGCTCGTCAACAAGACATGCTTTACCACCGCGCCATGAGCAAAAGCGTCGCCATGGCACTCGCCAGTTACCTGAGCACCGCGGGTTTTGTCGATTGGGATGCCGACGTAGTGGGCCTTGACCTGTACATCTGATGGTGTTGCCTTACTACCTCGGCTGTCCGTCATGGAGTGAAAACGCCTGGCGCGATTACCTCTATCCGCAAGACGCCAAGCCCGCCGAATTTCTGCATCTCTATTCCCAAGTGTTCAACGCCGTAGAAGGCAACACGACCTTCTACGCGAGCCCGGCTGCCACCACGGTGCAGCGTTGGGCCGAAACCATGCCCGAACACTTTCGCTTCACCGCCAAGTTCCCCGGCGATATCAGCCACAGCGGGGACCTGCGCGAACAACTGACCGCTGTCGATACCTTCCTGCAATTGCTCAGTCCCTTGGGCGATCGCGTTTCGCCCCTCTGGCTGCAACTGTCAAAGAGCTTCACGCCGCAACGCTTGCAAGAGCTGGCGGGTTTTATCGACGCGGTGGACAGACCTCTGGCAATCGAAGTGCGGCACGACGATTTCTTCGCCAAGGGTGATGCCGAGCGCAGGCTCAATCGCCTGCTGCTGGATCGCGGCGTCGAACGTATCTGCCTCGATCCGCGTGCGCTGTTCAGCTGCACCTCGACCGACCCTTCGGTGCTCCACGCACAATCCAAGAAACCCAGGGTCCCGCCCCGTCCGGCGGCGTTCACGCAGTTCCCGCAAGTGCGCTTCATTGGTCATCCGCAACTCGAAGCCAACGACCCATTCCTGGAGTCCTGGGTCGAAAAAATCGCCCTGTGGATCGAAGAGGGCCGCACGCCTTACATTTTCCTGCATACCGCCGACAACCTGCTGGCCGCCAAACTGGCGCAACGTTTTCACGCAAAACTGATGCTGCGTTTACCTGGCTTGCCGCTGCTGCCTGAGCTATACAGAGAACCCGCAGCGGAGCAACTTGGCTTGCTCTGAAGCGGATTCGTTCCCCTTTTCAGGAGCCTGCCAATGGATGCGCAAACCCTTCGAGCCCAGGCGTTCAAAGCACTGCATGAACGCGACGGTGCTTTTGTCATTCCCAACCCGTGGGACGCCGGCTCGGCGAAAATGCTCGCCAGCCTGGGTTTCGAGGCGCTGGCGACGACCAGTGCCGGTTATGCTTTTTCTAACGCCCGTCCCGATGGCGGACTGACCCTGGACGATACCCTGGCGAACGTACGGGCGATTGTCGCGGCCACCGATCTGCCGGTCGCGGTCGACCTGGAAAACGGTTTTGCCGACGATCCTGCCGAATGCGCCCAAAGTATCCTGCGAGCCGCCGCCGCAGGTGCCGTCGGCGGTTCGATCGAAGACGCCACGGGGCACGAGGGTGCTCCTATCTACTGCTTCGAACATGCCGTAGCGCGCATCGAAGCCTGCGTCGCCGCCGCCCGCAGTTTGCCGTTCCCGTTCATGCTGACGGCACGGGCCGAGAATTTTCTGCATGGCAATCCCGATCTGGCCGATACCATTCGCCGCTTGCAGGCCTTTGCCGAAGCAGGCGCCGACGTGCTGTATGCGCCGGGCCTGCGCAGCGCTGAAGATGTACTGGCGGTGGTGCGCGCGGTAGCGCCCAAACCGGTCAATGTGTTGATGTCCGGCGGGCTCAAGCTGACGGTCGAGCAACTGAGCGAGATGGGCGTGAAACGGATCAGTGTGGGGTCGGCGCTCGCATTGGCGGCGTATGGCGAGTTCTACCGCGCCGCCGAAGAGATCCGTAAGTCAGGCACATTCGGGTTCACCTCGCGGTCGATGCCGTATCAACAGGCCAACCAGTTTTTCAAAGGCTGACGATGCGGTTTCGGTGGGGCCTATTGCTGATGGTGTTGGTCATTGGCGGGGCGACGTTGAGCGTCTGGCGCGGCTGGATCACGCTGCCGCCGCAGTGGAACCCCTGGGCACCGCTGGATGTGAAGGCTGAACCGAATTTCCTGACACGCTACAAACTGATGAGACTGCGCGACGATCCGCACCTGTGTGAACTGGCGTTGAGCAGTTCCGGTTTGCGCGTGACCCATCAGGCCGACAGCCCGGATGCGACATGCCCGTTGACCAACACATGGCGCGTGCAAGGCGGCGAGATAGCCCTGAGCAGCAGCTTCCTCGCCAGCTGTCGCCTGGCGGTATCGTTTGCCCTGTTCGAACATCACGCGCTGCAACCCGCGGCACAGGCGTTCTATGGGCAAGCGGTGACACGCGTCGACCACCTCGGCAGCTTCGCCTGCCGCAATATCAACAACCGTGAAAACGGCAGGCGAAGCCAGCATGCCAGCGCCAATGCACTGGACATCGCCGGTTTTCGATTGGCTGATGGCCGATCGATCAGCGTGCTCAAGGATTGGCCGAAGGATAACCAGGACGCGCAGTTTTTAAGACGGGTCCGCGATGGCGCCTGTGAGCTGTTCAGTGTGGTCTTGAGCCCGGACTACAACGCCGCCCATCGCAATCATTTTCATGTGGATGTCGGGCCGTGGTGGCTGTGTCGCTGAGGATTCAGGCCGCGATGCGCAGGTTTTGCAGGACGATCGGGCGAGCCCAGCCGTTATCGAAATCGAGTTGTTTCTGTTGCTCCACCAGTTCTTCAGGCGAGAAGGGCGGGAAAGGCTTGTCCAGCAAATGGAGTTCGAACTCGGCGATCGGCAGGTGCAACGGACGCGGCTGTGGCGCCGGGCCAGCTTCTGGAACAGGTTGACCGGCGGCCAACACGATGGGGCGAACCCAGCCGCTGTCGAAGTTCTGATGTTGCTGCTGGGCGACGATTTCCTCAGCCGGGAACGGTGGGAAGGGTTTGTCGGCCAGGTCCATTTCGAACTCGGCAATCGGCAGGAACAGCGGCTCGGGAGGGCGAACCTGGGTTTCCTTCACGTCACATTCACGCTGGGAAACAATGTGCGCCAGCAGGTCGCTACCCACCGTCGGTTCCACCGGGCTGTCGAGATCGACCGGTGGGAAATTCAGCGAAGCGGGCACCCCATCGCCCGACTGCTCGGCCAGCGCACGGGCAAAGAAATCCTGCCAGATGTGACTGACGCCGCTCAGTGCCTGGGTATTTCGCAGGTTGTAATCGCCGTAGGGCGAGATAAAACCTGTGATTGTGGGTTGAATGTCTGACATTTCTCTCGGTCGGCGCTGAGGTCTGGCAAAATGCTCGATAGTTTGGTTATCGGCCGTTTTTGCCGATCATTAATTTTTTTGAGCGTGTTTTCCCATGATTGAGCAACCTGCGGCCTGCCGCATCCATGTCGAGGCTGCAACCCCGGCGTTTCAGCCACAAGCCGAGCAATGGGCCGCGCGCCTGGGTTTGCCCATGCAGGTGGTGGATGGCGAGTTTGCCTTGCAGGTCGGCGAGCAGGGTTTGCAGTTGCAACAGCTGGGTGCTGACGCGCCGGGGCCGGTTCGGGTGGACTTCGTTGAAGGCGGCGCGGCGCATCGGCGTTTGTTCGGTGGCGGCACGGGCCAGATGATCGCCAAGGCTGTTGGCATCGCGCAGGGCGTGCGTCCGCGTGTTCTGGATGCCACGGCGGGGCTGGGCAAGGATGCGTTCGTGCTGGCGAGCCTGGGCTGCGAGATGAGCCTGATCGAGCGTCAACCGTTGATTGGTGCGTTGCTTGAGGACGGTCTGGCGCGTGGCGCGGAAGATTTCGACGTGGCGCCCATCGTGGCGCGCATGCGTTTGCTCAAGGGCAACTCGATAGAGGTGATGCGCAATTGGGAAGGCGAGCCACCGCAGGTCATCTACCTGGACCCGATGTTTCCGCATCGTGAGAAAACGGCGTTGGTGAAGAAGGAAATGCGCCTGTTCCGGCCGTTGGTGGGCGATGACCCGGATGCGCCGGCACTGCTTGCGGCGGCACTGGCACTGGCCAGCCATCGGGTGGTCGTCAAGCGGCCGCGAAAGGCGCCGTGTATCGAGGGGCCGAAGCCGAGTCATGCGCTGGACGGGAAATCCAGCCGCTACGATATTTATCCGAAGAAAGCGTTGAAGCCCTGATACCGAGTCGCGCCCTTCGCGGGCAAGCCCGCTCCCACAGGGGGAATGCATTTCAAATGTGGGAGCGGGCTTGCTCGTGAAGAGGCCAGAACAGGCAATCGAAACCTGTCAGGCTGACGCTGGCCGATAAGCCCGCATAAACAACCCCACCACTTCCCGCACATGTTCCTCGGCCGCATCCCCGGTCAACGGCTCACCACACCCATAAAGCAACCGAAAATTCCCCGCGCCCTTGAGCAGGCAGAAAAAATGCTCGGCCGCATTGCGCGGTTTATCGATGCTCAGCGCACCACTCTGGTCAACCTTGGTCAACAACCGCTCCATGCCATGCAGCATGCGTTCCGGCCCGGCCTCGAAGAAGATCTGCGACAGTCTCGGGTCCTGGCTGCCCAGCGTCATCATCAGGCGATGCAGGTTGACCGATTCGTCGCTGTTGATCAGATGATGAAAACCATGCGCGATGTTCAACAGCACCGTTTCTACTGCAATGCCGTCGGGCAATTCGAAAAACAGTGTAGGCAACTGCTCTTCGCACTTGGCGACCACGGCGGCGGTGAACAACGTCTCCTTGTCGTTGAAATGGCTGTAGACGGTCAACTTCGACACACCGGCCTCGGCCGCCACGGCGTCCATGCTGGTGCTCGCATAACCATTGCTCAGAAACAGAATTTTCGCCGCATCGAGGATGGCCTGGCGCTTGGCCAGATCCTTGGGGCGGCCCGGGCCGTTGGGTGCTGAAAGATTGTTCGCCATATTCGCTTTTAATACTGGACTGGTGAGTTTGCTATTAATAACATACTGGTCAGTATAATTATTCCAAGCACCATTAGCGAAAGGTCCTTCACCATGTTCCGCTATGCCTTGCCCCTCGCATTGCCAGTCTGCCTGGTGTTTTTATTATCTGCGTGCGGTCACGAAGAGGCGCCTCAAGTCACCATTCGTCCGGCCATGGTGGTACAGCCAGAGCCTTCGGCGCAGGCGATGGAAAGTTATCCCGGTGAAGTCCGGGCTCGCTACGAGCCCGACCTGGCCTTTCGTATTGGCGGCAAAGTCAGCCGACGACTGGTCGAGGAAGGGCAGCGCGTCAAGGCAGACCAACCCTTGGCGGAACTCGATCCACAAGACGTGCGCCTGCAACTGGAAGCCACTCGCGCCCAGGTGGCCGCGGCCGAGGCCAATTTGAACCTGGTACGTGCCGAGCGTGACCGTTACAAAACGCTGATGGACCGTCAGATGGTCAGCCGTTCGCAGTACGACAATTCCGAAAACCTTTACCGATCCGGTGAAGCGCGCCTCAAACAAATCAAAGCTGAATTCAACGTATCGACCAATCAGGCCAGCTACGCGGTGTTGCGTGCACCCCAGGACGGCGTGGTAGCTAAACGCGCGGTCGAAGTCGGGCAGGTCGTTGCCGCCGGGCAAACCGTGTTTACCCTCGCCACCGATGGCGAGCGCGAAGTGTTGATCAGTTTGCCGGAGCAGAGCTTTGGCCGATTCAAGGTCGGCCAGCCGGTGGCAGTGGAGCTCTGGACCCAGCCCGATCAGCGCTTCACTGGGCGCATCCGCGAGTTGTCACCAGCGGCCGATCCAAAGTCCCGCACCTTCGCCGCCCGTATCGCGTTCACCGCCGGTAAAGTCCCGGCCGAGCTTGGCCAAAGCGCCCGGGTGTTCATCCAGACCGCAGAAACAGTGGCGCTGTCGGTGCCTTTATCTGCCGTCACCGCAGAAAACGGAGCGACCTATGTCTGGGTGCTTGGCGCCAACAACACCTTGAAGAAAGCCCCGGTCCGGGTCGGTCCGTTCGGCGAAAAAACCGTGCCGGTGCTGGAAGGCCTGAACGCCAGCGATTGGGTGGTGGCGGCCGGTGTCCATGTGCTTCATGACGGGCAGCAAGTGCGCCCGGTGGATCGCTCCAACCGCGTGGTCAATCTGGCGGACAAGGAGTAATCCCCGATGGGTTTCAATCTTTCCGAATGGGCGTTGCGTAACCGCCAGATCGTCCTGTTCCTGATGCTGTTGCTGGCCATCGTTGGCGCACTGTCCTACACCAAGCTCGGCCAAAGCGAAGACCCACCGTTCACCTTCAAGGCCATGGTGATCCGCACTAACTGGCCGGGGGCGACGGCACAGGAGGTCTCGCGCCAGGTCACTGAACGCATCGAAAAGAAGTTGATGGAGACCGGCGAGTACGAACGCATTGTGTCGTTCTCTCGTCCGGGGGAATCGCAAGTCACTTTCGTGGCGCGCGACTCCATGCACTCGACGCAGATTCCCGAGCTTTGGTATCAGGTTCGCAAGAAGATCAGCGACATCCGTCAGACCCTGCCACCGGGTATCCAGGGGCCGTTCTTCAACGATGAATTCGGCACCACCTTCGGCAATATCTACGCGCTGACCGGCGACGGTTTTGATTACGCGGTGCTCAAGGACTACGCCGACCGCATCCAGATCCAGCTGCAACGGGTCAAGGATGTGGGCAAGGTCGACCTGCTCGGGTTGCAGGACGAGAAGATCTGGATCGAACTCTCCAACGTCAAGCTCGCCACCCTCGGTTTGCCGTTGGCGGCGGTGCAACAGGCGCTGGAAGAGCAGAACGCGGTGTCCACGGCCGGGTTCTTCGAAACCAGCAGCGAGCGATTGCAGCTACGGGTTTCGGGGAATTTTCAGACGGTCGAAGAGATCAAGAACTTCCCGATCCGCGTCGGTGATCGTACGTTCCGTATCTCCGATGTCGCGAACGTCCGGCGCGGTTTCAATGATCCCCCCGCGCCACGCATGCGATTCATGGCGGAAGATGCCATCGGCCTGGCCGTGGCCATGAAGGACGGTGGCGACATTCTGGTGCTGGGCAAGGCGCTGGAAGTCGAGTTTGATCGCATCCAGAAAAACCTTCCGGCCGGCATGCAGTTGCGCAAAGTCTCTGATCAACCCGCCGCCGTGAAAACCAGCGTCGGCGAATTCGTTCAGGTGCTGGTGGAAGCGCTGGCGATTGTGTTGCTGGTGAGCTTTTTCTCCCTCGGTGTGCGGACCGGCATGGTGGTGGCGCTGGCCATTCCGCTGGTGTTGGCGATGACCTTCGCCTGCATGTATTACCTCGGCATTGGCCTGCACAAGATTTCCCTCGGTGCGCTGGTGTTGGCGCTGGGGTTGCTGGTGGACGACGCGATCATCGCCGTGGAAATGATGGCGATCAAAATGGAGCAGGGCTTCGACCGGATAAAGGCGGCCAGTTACGCCTGGACCAGCACCGCGTTCCCGATGCTCACGGGCACATTGATTACCGCTGCGGGGTTCCTGCCGATTGCCACCGCACAATCCGGCACGGGCGAATACACCCGTTCGATCTTCCAGGTGGTGACCATCGCGCTGTTGGCATCGTGGGTTGCTGCCGTGGTTTTTGTGCCCTATCTGGGGGAAAAACTCCTGCCGGACCTGGCGAAAATTCATGCAGCCAAACATGGCAGTGGCCACGGTCAGCCTGACCCTTACGGCACGCCGTTTTATCAGCGGGTCAGGCGCTTGGTGGAGTGGTGTGTGCGGCGGCGCAAAACCGTGATTGTCCTGACCGTTTTGATGTTCATCGGCTCGGTGGTGCTGTTCCGTTTTGTGCCACAGCAATTCTTCCCGGCGTCGGGTCGACTTGAATTGATGGTGGATCTGAAACTGGCCGAAGGTGCGTCGCTGAGCAACACCGCCGATGAGGTTAAACGCCTTGAGGCCTTGTTGAAGGATCATGCCGGGATCGACAACTACGTGGCCTATGTCGGCACTGGTTCACCGCGTTTTTACCTGCCACTGGATCAGCAACTGCCGGCGGCCAGCTTCGCCCAGTTTGTCGTGCTCGCCAAGACCATCGAGGAGCGCGAAACCCTGCGCACCTGGCTGATCGAAACCCTCAACGAACAATTCCCTGCCCTGCGCTCGCGTGTGACGCGCCTTGAAAACGGTCCGCCGGTTGGCTATCCGGTGCAGTTCCGGGTGACCGGTGAGCACATCGAAGAAGTTCGCGCCCTGGCCCGTAAAGTAGCCGCCAAGGTTCGCGAGAACCCGCACGTGGTAAACGTCCATCTGGACTGGGAAGAACCGAGCAAAGTCGTGTACCTGAACATCGATCAGGACCGCGCCCGGGCGCTGGGTGTGAGCACCGCAAACCTGTCGAAGTTTTTGCAAAGCTCACTGACCGGTTCCAGCGTCAGCCAGTACCGCGAAGACAACGAGTTGATCGAGATCCTGTTGCGCGGCACCTTGCATGAGCGTACCGAACTGTCGTTGCTGCCAAGCCTGGCTGTGCCGACCGACAACGGGCGCAGCGTGGCGCTGTCGCAGATCGCAACCCTGGAGTACGGCTTTGAAGAAGGCATCATCTGGCACCGCAACCGCTTGCCGAACGTGACCATCCGCGCCGATATCTATGGCAAGGAACAACCCGCGACGTTGGTGCAGCAAATCATGCCGACGCTCGATCAGGTCCGCGCAGAACTGCCGGACGGCTACTTGCTGGAAGTCGGCGGCACCGTGGAAGACTCGGCCCGTGGGCAGAATTCGGTGAAGGCGGGTGTGCCGCTGTTTATCGTGGTGGTGTTGACGTTGCTGATGCTGCAATTGCGCAGTTTCTCGCGCACGGCGATGGTGTTTCTGACGGCGCCGTTGGGGTTGATCGGGGTGACGTTATTTTTGATTGTGTTCCGCCAACCGTTCGGTTTTGTCGCGATGCTGGGGACGATCGCATTGTCAGGGATGATCATGCGTAACTCGGTGATTCTGGTGGATCAGATTGAGCAGGATATTGCTGCCGGATTGAAGCCATGGCAGGCGATTATCGAGGCCACGGTGCGGCGGTTCCGGCCGATTGTGCTCACCGCGCTCGCCGCTGTCCTGGCGATGATTCCCCTGTCACGCAGTGTGTTCTTCGGGCCGATGGCCGTGGCGATCATGGGCGGGCTGATTGTGGCGACGGCATTGACGCTTTTGTTTTTGCCTGCGTTGTACGCGGCCTGGTTCCGCATCAAAAAAGAACCCGCCTGACCCCCTGTAGGAGCTGCCGCAGGCAGCGATCTGTTGATCTTGACCTTGTGTTCTCAAGATCAACAGATCGCAGCCTGCGGCAGCTCCTACAGGTATTTCAGAAATCTCTGATATTGAGTCAGGGAAGCCTGAATGCTGTACTCAAGTCTCGATTTCGCGAGGTTTCGAGACAGCAATAATGAAAAAACCACCGATGCTGAAGGGGTGCACCGATCCGGTGTTCGACCTGCTGGGGAAGTCACCCCACAAGGAGCGCCTCTCGGATTACCTTGCCCTGCTCAAGCCGCTGGATGATCAGGGGTGCTATCGACCTTTCGATGAATTGCGCTATCGCTGGGCGCCGGGGTTGGATGCGAATCTGTGCTGGGCGCTGGTGAAGAAAGCCCGGACCGCCCAGTACTCAAGTCTTTTGCCACTGGGCGATCCGCTTCAGTGGGGCCGCTTCGTGCTCACACCGGTGGCGCAGAAAGCTATCTCTGCTGTCGATCGCCAAGCGACTACCGCCGCGCTGGAATTCATGACCAGTCAGATCGGCGAGCATGCGCATTTCAGCTATCTGCTCAACGATCTGATCGAAGATGAAGCGATCAGCAGCAGTCAGCTCGAAGGCGCGGCGACCACCACGCGGGTGGCCAAGGACATGCTCAAGCGCAAACGCCTGCCGCGCACGCCGGATGAACGCATGGTGATCGGCAACTATAAAATGATGAACTTCGCCTGGGAAAAGCGTCATGACACCCTGAGCGTCGAGCTGATTTCAGCCATGCACCGGGTTGGCGTCGAGGGCATTGATGATGCGCAGTATTCGCCGGGGGCATTTAGAAACAACGATGACGTGGTGGTGCAGGATGGCGAGGGCAACATCGTGCATGTACCGCCTCCTGCGGCTGGGTTGGCGTGTCGTTTACAGATGCTGTCGAAGTGGATCAACCAGTCCCACAACGATCCCGACCAAACGGAATACCTTCACCCACTGATCAAAGGCATTGCTCTGCATTTTGCACTGGGCTATGAGCATCCTTTTCGCGATGGCAACGGCCGGGTCGCGCGGGCGCTGTTTTACTGGTTCATGTTCAAGAATGACTTCTCTGCCTTTCGTTACATTGCGATCAGCTTTTTGCTGCGTAATGCGCCCGTGAAATACGGCAGGTCATATCTGAACACTGAAGCGGATGACCTCGACCTGACTTACTTCATCGACTTCCAGAGTTTCATAGTGCTGCGCGCTGTCAGCGGTTTTACCGAGGCCTATCGGAAAAGCCTGGCCTATACCGACAGCTTTGATCGCTGGCTGTTGGAGTCCGGCTTTTTTGATCGATTGACCGAGAAGCAGCGGGCCGTATTCCAGGTGGCCAAGAGTGGGATGGCCAAGGAGTTCACGGCGGTTAATGTGAAGCAGAATCTGCACTGCTCTTACAACACCGCGTCGGCCACCTTGAACGGGCTGGTTGCGTTGGATGTGTTCGAGAAACGGAAGATGGGGCGGGAGTGGGTGTTCTTCCTGCGCCGAGCCCTGTAGGAGCTGCCGCTGGCTGCGATCTGTTGATCTTGAAAATCTAAATCAAAAGATCGCAGCCTTCGGCAGCTCCTACAAGTGATCGTTACAGCGTGCCGAATACTTTCTTGGCCAAACTGGTCGCCGCAGCCGCCGGGTTCTTGCGGATGGTTTCTTCCTGTTTGCCGATCATCTCGAACAAGCCGTTCAACGCCTGCTCGGTCACGTAGTTTTCGATGTTGGCGTTCTTCGCATCCAGCACACCAAGCGTGGCAGCTTGGCCCGCAAACGAGTTGTACTGCTTCGCCAGGCCGACCTGGTCGGTGGCTTGCTTGACGATGGGCAGGAACTTGACGCGGATTTGTTCGCGGCTGGTTTTGCTCAGGTACTGGGTGGCCGAGTCGTTGCCGCCGCTGAGAATACCCTTGGCATCTTCCACGGACATTTTCTTCACTGCATCGACGAGGATCGGCTGGGCCTGGGTGACGGCGGTTTCGGCGGCTTTGTTCATGCTGGTTTCCAGCTGATCAACCTGGGCGCCCATGCCGAAGGCCTTCATCTTGCTGGCGACTTTGCCCAGCTTGCCCGGCAGCTCGATTTTCACGTCCGGGTTGTTGCTGAATCCGCCGGGTGTGCCGAGTTGTTTCACGGCCAGTTGCGCGCCTTGGGTCAGGGCATCCTTGAGGCCGCCGGTGGCGTCTTTTTGCGACAGGTCTGTAAGAGACAACGCCATCGCGTTGGCGCAAATCATCAAACCTGCGCACAGGCCGGCTAAACGAAGGGTAGGGCGGAGCATGGCAGCTTCCTTGTTCAAATAAGAGATTTAACGGACGGCGTCGACGCGGATTTTCAGGGGCTGCGGGTCTTTGCCATCAAGCTGCACGGCGTGATTTTCGGTGGTGATGAACAGCAACTTGCCGTCGACTTCGATCCGCGCGCTGACTGAGTAGCGATGACCCGGTTTGACCAGCGCCGGATCGTAACTCAGATGAAACGGCAGCGGCACCTGGCCTTTGACTTGACCTTTCTGTTCGTCGAGGACCACGGCCGGCGCATCGGCCAGCGACACGTCCTGCAAGCTGACGCTCAGGGTGGCGGTGGGCGGCAGGGCGATGCGTTGCAGGTAGAAGACTTCGCCATCGAGGCTGGCTTTAGGGGCGGTTTGCAGGGATTGGCAGGCGCTCAACAATGCAGCAAGCGCCAGGAGAGAGAGTTTTTTCATGAAGCGGATCCTTGTCATCGGCGCCCGAGGAAGAACGGCGCCAACGACAATTTAGCGGATTTTGCCGGCAATATCGCCCGGCAAGGTGTTGCAGGCGCCTGGCGCAGCGTCAGGCGCCGTGACAATTACGGTTGTGGTTTGTCGTTGACCATGTGAACCAGAATTTCCAGTGGCTGCAGATAGTCGACATCCAACTCTACCGGGTGGTGTTCAGTGGTGGTGAAAATGAGCCGGTCTTCAAATTTGATTTGCGCACGGATTGCATAGGTGTGGCCAGGCAGGACGTCTGCCGAGCTGTATTCGAGGTTGAAGTTCAAGCCCGCGACTTCAGCATTTGGGGTGATCTGAGCGGCAAGCTGCCTGGCCGGTGCATCAGCCAGGGAGACATCTTGCAGGCTGACGTAAAGCGTCGAGTTAGGGAACAGTCCAATCCTTTCACGATAGTGAACAGTGCCGGTGATGCTCTTGGTGTATTCGTTGCTCATTATGATTTCCTTATCCAATGACTCGTCGAAGATGACGAGCGCCAAGCATATGCGTTGAACCTGCAAATCGCCTGTAGGGGATTTCCTATAATCAATGACGAATCTTCATGAACGTCCTTGTTCATGTCGTCTTCAGAGCATTTAAGGTGCAGTGGGCTGCAACTGATCTGCCGCATCTTCACTGCGGTGCAGTGCCACCTGGCGAATCGACAAGCGAATCTCCGCTGGCAACACCCGTTTGGCCGCGCCTTCGGCCAGTTCACCGAGCAGCTCGTGATAGCTCAATTTGCCGGCTTCATCGCGCTTGAGCACATCGAGATCCAGCATCGTCTGGATGAAGTGGCGGAACAGGCTCTTGTCGAAAAATTCCGGAGCGTTCAGGCCATGCAGAATCGACAGGCGCTGGGCCATGACCGTGCACAAGTCTTCCAGTTCTTCGGCGCTGATGCTGTTCTGGCCGCTGTTGAGCAGCAGGGAAACGGTCATGTAGAAGCGTTGCAGGGTCTGGGCAATGCTTTTCGACAGCAGCGTCAGCAGTACGAAATGCCGCGAACTCGGTGCCGGACGCAGGTACACGTCATTTTCGAAACGTAGCAAACCTTGCTCGACGAAGGCTTCGAGCCATTGGTCAATCACAGCATCCAGTTCGTCCAGTGACCAGCGGATGAACAACTCCGATTGCAGGTACGGATACAGCGCGCGGGCGTAGCGCAGGATCTGCTCGCGGCTCATGCGCGACGCGCTCTGGAAGAAACTCGCGAGCAATGCCGGCAACGCGAAGATGTGCAATACGTTGTTGCGGTAGTAGGTCATCAAGACGGCGTTTTGCTCGTCCAGATACAGAATCTTGCCCAGGGCATCGCTCTGTTCGGACAGCAAATCCATGTCCTTCACATGTTCGATCAGCGCCCGACCATCACCTTCCGGTAGCGTGGTGTGTGGCGAATATGGAACCTTGCGCAGCAACGCCAGATACAGATCGAGCACCCGCGCCATGGCGCGATCGTCCAGCGCCAGACGGCTGGTGGACAGCAACGCCAGGGCCACCAGGTTGACCGGGTTGATTGCCGCCGCTTCGTTCAAGTGCTGCGCGACTTTCTCGCCGAGACGGTTGGTGGTTTCGTTGAGCCAGGCCGGTTTGAATTGCGGGCCAAGTTCCTGTTTGCGCCAATCCGGCTGTTCGCTGTCGAGGAACTCCGCCAGTTTGATCGGCTCGCCAAAGTTCACCGCCACTTGGCCGAAGCGCTGCTTGAGCGCGCCGATGACTTTGAAGATGTCTAAGATCGATTCTTTCTTCTTGCTCGCACCACGCAATTCGCCGAGATAGGTCCGGCCTTCCAGCACCCGTTCGTAGCCGATGTACACCGGAATGAACACGATCGGCATCCGCGACGAACGCAGGAAGCTGCGCAGGGTGATCGCCAGCATCCCGGTTTTCGGTTGCAGCATGCGTCCGGTGCGCGAACGGCCGCCCTCGACGAAGTATTCGACCGGGAAACCTTTGGTGAACAGGGTGTGCAGGTATTCGTTGAATACCGAGGTGTACAGCGGGTTGCCCTTGAATGTGCGGCGCATGAAAAACGCTCCGCCACGGCGCAGCAGGCTGCCGATGACCGGCATGTTGAGGTTGATCCCGGCGGCGATGTGCGGCGGGGTCAAGCCGTTGCGAAACAGCAGGTAGGACAGCAGCAAGTAGTCGATGTGGCTGCGATGGCACGGCACGTAGATCACTTCGTGACCCTGGGCGACCTTCTGCACGCCTTCGATGTGGTTGACCTTGATGCCGTCGTAGATTTTGTTCCAGAACCAGCTCAGCACCACTTCCAGAAAGCGGATGGCGGTGTAGGTGTAATCCGAGGCGATCTCGTTGCCGTAGCGCAGGGCCTGGGCCTTGGCTTTCTCCGGGGAGATGTTTTCGCGCTCGGCTTCGTCGAGGATCGCCTGTTTGACCAAGGGCTGATTGAGCAAGCCCTTGACCAGGTTGCGACGGTGGGAAATGTCCGGGCCGATCACGGCCGCTTTCAGGTTGCGGAAGTGCACCCGCAGGATGCGTTGGGCCATGCGTACGGTGCGTTCGTGGCCCTTGTTGTGGTCGATCAGTTCGCGCAGGTGAATCGGTGCGGAAAACTGCACGCGGGTCTTGCGTCCCAGCACGATGATGCTGAGCAAGCGACGAAGGCGCCCGGTGACCGCCCAACTGTCGGCGAACAGCAATTTCCAGGGGCTCGACTCGCTGTCGGGCGACTGGCCCCAGAACACGCTGACCGGAATGATCTGCGCGTCTTCGGCGGCGTTCTGGCTCAGGGCACTGACCAGGCGGGTCAGGGTCGGCGGTGCGCCGCGCTTGTCCTGGCGGCCGAGCCAGTCGGGCTCGGGTGTCAGGTAGAAGAACGCGGCAGGCTCCAGCAGGTTACCCACCGATACCGGCAGCACCGGACGCGGAAGGCCGGCTTTGGTGCATTCGGTGTCGACCACGGCGAGGTCGGTCAGCGAGGGGTTTTGCAGGACATAGAACACCGGACGACTGCGGTCGAGGTTAAGGGTGAACGACGACTGGTTGATCGTCTCCGAGCGAACCCAGAGATAGAGCAGCCGGCGCAGGGTGCCAAACACAAGACGGCGGAGCGGGGAACGGGTCATACGGCTTCTGCGTGAGTGGAAAAAACCGAGCATTTGCTCGGGCGCTCGATAGTGTGCCGTATTCGCTGAAAATCGGCAAAAAAGCGCCTAAGTAAACTTGAGTTGAGAGTTTTCGCGGCTGTCATATACTCGGCCGTTCAAAATAAAAATAAGGGGGTAACGAGACATGGCTACGCGCGAAACCGGCAATGTGAAATGGTTCAACGACGCCAAGGGCTACGGCTTTATTCAACGCGAGGACGGGGTGGACGTGTTCGTGCATTACCGCGCGATTCGCGGCGAAGGGCACCGTTCGCTGGCTGAAGGTCAGCAGGTTGAATACGGTGTGGTGACTGGCGAAAAGGGTTTGCAGGCTGAGGATGTGGTGGGTCTGTAAAGATCAAGATCAAAAGATCGCAGCCTTCGGCAGCTCCTACATGTGTACACATGACCCTGTAGGAGCTGCCGCAGGCTGCGATCTTTTTGGTTTTACGCGGTTTTCCAGGTGATTTCTTCTTCACCATCAGCGCTGATGCGCATCCAGCGATCCGCTGTTTCTTCACCTTCTTCCTCAACCCACGTACCCGGCGCGCAACGCACTTCAACGTTCAGCGCAGCAAATGCAGCGCGGGCGCAGGCGATGTCGTCTTCCCACGGCGTCTGGTCACTTTCCAGGTACAGGCTGTTCCATTTTCCTACGGCTTTCGGCAGCCAGGTCACCGGCACGTTGCCGGCCTTGCACTTGTAGGTCTGACCTTTCTGAACCCAGTCGGTGCACGGGCCCAACGCAGTGCCGAGCCAGGCCGCAATGGCCTTGTAGTCGACGTCGGCGTCTTTCAGGTAAATCTCGATATCGGGTTGGCGCATGGATGTCCTCACTGCGGGTCTGAAAAATCCATTCGCGGATTTAGCCGGCCTCGAGCTGTTGCTCAAGACCCAAAATTATTGAAGTACAAAGTAATCGTAACGCATCGACACGGTGACCTCGAACGGTTCAGCCTGCTCAATGACCGCCGCCCGGCGTTCGGCACTGGCTCGCCAGCCATGCGGCGTCATGGCCAGCAGGTTGGCGCGATCCTGGCCGCTCGAAAGCATCAGTTTGAATTCCAGTGTTTCGCTGTGCTGCAGCGCCATGCCTTCGGGCACCAACGCCAAATGTTTGTCGTCGGTGTACTCGCGCACCTCGTCGTACAGCCGCTCGCGCAACTCCATCAGATGGCCGCTGGTCGGCCCGACTTTCATCAAGCCACCGCCGGGGCTGAGCAGGCGCTTGGCTTCTTCCCAGTCCAACGGACTGAAGACGCTCGCCAGAAACTGGCAACTGCCGGAGGCCAACGGTACCCGCGCCATGCTGGCGATCAACCAGGTCAGTTGCGGATTGCGTTTGCAGGCGCGTTTGACCGCTTCCCGGGAGATATCCAGTGCGTAACCGTCTGCGTTCGGCAGGGCCTCGGCGATTTGCGCGGTGTAGTAACCCTCGCCACAGCCGATGTCCAGCCAGCGCTGGGGTGCGTATTGCGCCGCCAGTTCCGCCAGGCGTTTGGCCACCGGCGCGTAATGGCCGGCATTCAAGAAGTCGCGGCGGGCTTCGACCATCGCCAAGTTATCCCCAGGGTCGCGGCTGTTCTTGTGCTGCACTGGCAACAGGTTCAGGTAACCCTGGCGCGCGCGGTCGAAACGATGCCCGGCGGGGCAGGCCACGCCGTTGTCCACCGCGTTCAGCGGTTCGCTGCAGATCGGGCAGGCGAGCATCAGGCGAGCAACTTGATCAGGGTCTGGTAGTAGATTTCGGTCAGCACGTCGAGGTCGGCGGCCAGTACGCGCTCATTGACCTGGTGGATCGTCGCGTTGACCGGCCCCAGCTCAACCACTTGCGTGCCCATGGTCGCGATGAAGCGCCCGTCGGAGGTGCCGCCGCTGGTGGAAGCCTTGGTTTCGCGACCGGTGATGTCCTTGATGCTCGACGCGACGGCATCCAGCAACGCACCCGGCTCGGTCAGGAACGGCAGGCCGGACAGTGCCCAGTCGACGTGCCAGTCCAGGCCATGCTTGTCGAGGATATCGGCGACGCGTTTTTGCAGGCCTTCGACGGTGGATTCGGTGGAGAAGCGGAAGTTGAACACCGCCACCAGGTCACCCGGGATCACGTTGGTTGCGCCAGTGCCGGAGTTCACGTTGGAGATCTGGAAGCTGGTTGGCGGGAAGAAATCGTTGCCGTGGTCCCAATGCTCGTCGGCCAGTTCGGCCAGGGCCGGGGCGGCGAGGTGGATCGGATTCTTCGCCAGGTGTGGATACGCCACGTGACCCTGCACACCGCGTACGGTCAGCTTGGCGCCGAGTGAGCCGCGACGGCCGTTCTTGACCACATCACCGACCAGGGTAGTGCTCGACGGTTCGCCGACGATGCACCAGTCCAGGCGTTCCTTGCGCGCGGCCAGGCGTTCAACCACCGCTTTGGTGCCGTGATGCGCCGGGCCTTCTTCGTCGCTGGTGATCAGGAAGGCGACCTTGCCCTTGTGATCCGGGTAGTCGGCGACGAAGCGTTCGGCGGCTACGGTCATGGAGGCGAGGCTGCCTTTCATGTCCGCCGCGCCGCGACCGCAAAGCATGCCGTGTTCGTCGATCAGCGCGTTGAACGGGTCGATCTGCCAGGCGGTCACCGGGCCAGTCGGGACCACGTCGGTGTGACCGGCAAAGCACAGCACCGGACCGTCGTGCTTGCCGTGGGTCGCCCAGAAGTTATCCACATCTTCGATGCGCATCGGTTCCAGCGTAAAACCGGCATCGCCCAGGCGCTGCATCATCTGCTTCTGGCAATCGGCGTCGACCGGCGTCACGGACGGACGGCGGATCAGGTCGATAGCGAGTTGAAGGGTCGGCGAAAGGTCGGCGTGGGCCGTCATGTAAAAACTCCGAGGTGCACACGGTAATCCTGTAGGAGCTGCCGCAGGCTGCGATCTTTTGATTTTGTTTTTTTAAAAACCAGATCAAAAGATCGCAGCCTGCGACAGCTCCTACAGTGGAAAAGGGCGATCATTCTAAAGCAAAACGGCGACCCGAAGGCCGCCGTTTGACGTTATCCAATAACGGATTACGCCGTTGCAGGCTCAGTCTCGACCACCGGTTTGGGCAGTGAAGACAGGAACGCCATGATCAGCGCCGCCAGGTACGGCAGCGACTGCACCAGCAACATGATCACCCAGAAGCGCATGTCGTTGCTCGGCAAGCCATTCACCAGGAAGATCCCCAGCGCCGCGCCCCACAACAGCAGCATGATGAACACCTCTTCGCGCGCCTCCGAAATCGCCACCCAGAAACCGTGGTTATCGGCGTTTTTCGGCGTACGGAAAAACGGAATGCTGCTGGTGAAGAAACCGTACAGCACCGCTTTGGCGATGGTGTGCGACAACGCCAGGCCGGCCAATGCGGCGCAGAACGCATCCTTCAGGTTGACCCCGACCGCGCGACGGTACAGGAAGATGATCTTGCCAACCTTGAACACGAACAGCGCCAATGGCGGGATTGCGAAAATCAGCAGCGGAGGATCGACCCGCTGCGGCACGATGATCATCGCCGCCGACCACAACAGGGCGCCGACCGTGAAGAAGATGTTCATGCCGTCCGCGACCCACGGCAACCAGCCCGCGAGGAAGTGGTAACGCTGGCCACGGGTCAGCTCGGTGTCCTTGCCGCGCAGCAGGCTGGCGGTGTGGCGCTTGATGATCTGAATCGCGCCATAGGCCCAGCGGAAACGCTGTTTCTTGAAGTCGATAAAGGTATCGGGCATCAGGCCTTTGCCGTAGCTGGTGTGGTAATACGCCGCCGACAGGCCTTTTTCGAATACGCGCAGGCCCAACTCGGCGTCTTCACAGATGCACCAGTCGGCCCAGCCGAGCTCTTCGAGCACCGAACGCCGGGTCATGGTCATGGTGCCGTGCTGGATGATCGCGTCGCGGTCGTTGCGGGTGACCATGCCGATGTGGAAGAAGCCTTTGTATTCCGCGTAGCAGAGCTTCTTGAAGGTGCTTTCGTTCTGGTCGCGGTAATCCTGTGGCGATTGCACCACGGCGATTTTCGGATCGGCGAAGTGCGGCACCATGTGCTTGAGCCAGTTCGGGTCGACGCAGTAGTCCGAGTCGATCACCGCAATGACTTCGGCATCTTTGGCGGTGTGCGGAATCAGGTAGTTCAACGCCCCACCCTTGAAACCGGCCAGCGGTGCAACGTGGAAGAACTTGAAGCGCGGGCCCAGGGTTGCGCAGTAATCACGCACCGGTTCCCAGACCGCCGGGTCCTTGGTGTTGTTGTCGATGATCAGGACTTCGAAGTCGGGATAATCGAGGTTGGCCAGCGCGTTGAGGGTCTGTTTGACCATCTCCGGCGGCTCGTTGTAGCACGGCACGTGGATCGAGACTTTCGGTCTGTAGTCCGAATCGCCCACCACTGGCAGGAATTCACGCCGGCGCTTGTGGGTCCAGACCGCTTCGGCCAGTTCGTGGGCCTCGGTCAGCAGTACGATAAAGACCCCGAGTGCGCCGAGCGCCAACAGGAAACCGACCGTCAGGCTGAACCAGGTGCTGTATTGCTGGCTGTAGTCGTAACCGATCCACACCAGTACCGAACCGCAAAGGAACGCGATAAAGGTCAGGAACGTGCGGCCACGTTGACGCAGGGCCGAACCGTCGATCATCAGCAAGGTCAGGGACAGCAAGGCCAATACCGCCGAACCGATGGCCAGCACGCGCCATTGCGGAATCGCGACCACCGGGCCTTCAAAGTTGAATTTTTGCTGGCGCGCGGCGTTGAACACACCCCAATACGCGCCCACCGAGCCTTCATCCGTGGCCTTCCACGGTTGGTCGAAGGCTTCGATCACAAAGTAGTTGAAGCCTTGGCGGTTGAGCTTGTTGACCAATGTGCGCAGGTAGATTGCCTGATCCGCAGGGCTCGAATCAGTGCCGCCACGCATGCGGCCGTTGCTCGGCCAGCCAACCTCCGACAGCAACAGCGGTTTTTTCGGGAACAATTTCTTCAGGTCGCGAGCGCGGTCGAGAACAAATTGGCCGGCCTTGTCCACCGGGATGAACTCCCAATAGGGCAGAACGTGCGCAGCGATCAGGTCGACGTGCTTGGCCAGTTCCGGGTGCTCTTCCCAGACGTGCCACTGCTCGGACGTGGTGACCGGTACTTTCACGGCGGCACGGACGCGATCGAGGATTACGCTCAGTTCCGCGGCGGTAATTTCCTTACGGAAGATCGCCTCGTTACCTACAACCACGCGAACCACACTGCGGGAGGTGTTGGCGAGTTCGATGGCGCGGGTGATTTCGCGTTCATTGCGTTCCTGGTCCGGGCTGATCCAGATGCCCAGCGTCACCCGCAGACCGAACTCTTCGGCCAGTTTCGGGATGTCTTCCAGGGTGCCATCGACCGAGTAAGTACGGATGTTATCCGTCAACTTGCTCATGATCTCCAGATCGCGACGCATCTCATCGTCGGTCGGGTACTGCTCTTTCTGTGGGTACTGGCCTTGCTGGAACGGCGAGTACGAAAAGCCGGAGATCTGTTCTGGCCAGTTGGGGGCGGTGACCGGGCGGTTGATCAGTGCCCAGAAGCCGGTAAACAAGGCAGCGATGGCGAGCACCACCACCAGGTTGAGTCCAAATTTACGCGATGACATAGCTATTTCGGGTTCCAAAGGCTGTGGAACGAAGGAACGGTCGGCGATTGCCAAGGGGCGCGCATCCTACACCGTGCTTTCCCTGACCGTACAGCAGGCAGGGAAAAGCCTCACATTTGGCACTGAAGTTTGTCTTAAGTTCTTACACTTGTAGCTTGAAGCTTAAAACTTATCGCTGCGAAGCCCTATAATGCGCGCCGGTTTTTGGGGTAATGGTCATGAGTACAGAAGATCCGCGGTTTGCAGGCATCGCCCGTTTGTATGGCATCGAAGGCCTGGAGCGCTTGCGCGCGGCCCACGTGGCGATCGTCGGCGTCGGTGGCGTCGGTTCCTGGGCGGCGGAAGCCGTTGCGCGTTGTGGCGTGGGCGAGATTTCGCTGTTCGACCTGGACGACGTGTGTGTCAGCAACGCCAACCGTCAGTTGCATGCACTGGACAGCACCGTCGGCAAACCCAAGGTCGAAGTGATGGCCGAGCGCCTGCGCGGGATCAACCCGGACTGCACGGTGCACGCGGTGGCGGATTTCGTCACCCGCGAGACCATGGCCGAGTACATCACGCCGAACATCGACTGCGTGATCGACTGCATCGACAGTGTCAACGCGAAAGCGGCGCTGATTGCCTGGTGCAAGCGGCGCAAGATCCAGATCATCACCACGGGGGGCGCGGGCGGGCAGATCGACCCGACGCTGATCCAGGTGTGCGATTTGAACCGTACCTTCAATGACCCGCTGGCCTCGAAAGTGCGCTCGACCCTGCGCCGCGACTACAACTTCTCCCGCACGGTGACCCGCCATTACAGCGTGCCGTGCGTGTTTTCCACCGAGCAACTGCGCTACCCGAAACCGGATGGCAGCATTTGCTTGCAGAAGAGTTTTGTCGGGGAGGGCGTGAAGCTTGACTGCGCTGGCGGTTTTGGCGCGGTGATGATGGTCACGGCGACATTCGGCATGGTTGCAGCGACCAAGGCTGTGGATAAAATTGTGGCAGGTGTTCGCCGCCCCGCGGACCGCATCAAACCTGAGGTTTAAAGGCGACCCCCCTGTAGGAGCTGCCGAAGGCTGCGATCTTTTGATTTTGATTTTTAAGATCAAAAGATCGCAGCCTGCGGCAGCTCCTACAGGGTTGTGGCAAGTTCATTCATCCGCTGTAGCACAGCATTAAGGCCATTACTGCGCGAAGGAGAGAGCTGACGGCTCAGCCCGAGCTGATTAAACCACTCAGGCAAATCCACCTCCCGCAACTCAACCGCCGACAACCCGTTAACCCGCGCCAGCAACAACGCCACCAACCCGCGAATCAACCGCGCATCGCTGCTCGCGGCAAACTGCCAGTGACCGTCCTGCAGCGAGCCCACCAACCACACCTGGCTTTCGCAGCCATGCACCCGGTTGGCGTCCATCTTATCCACATCGCTCAACGCCGGCAGACGGTCGCCCCACTGCATCAGCAGCCGCGCCCGTTGTTCCCAACCGGCAGCGTTCTGAAACGTCTCCAGCGCCGTGACGGCATCGGCAGGCAGACTCATCGCAACAACTCCAGCGCCTGATCCAGCGCCTCGAAGAAGCGCTCCAAATCCTCGGAATTGTTGTACAGCGCCAACGACACCCGAATCGCGCCGGCCAGTTCGAAGCCTTTCAGCAACGGCATGGCGCAGTGATGTCCGGCGCGCACCGCGATCCCCTGTTCCGTCAGCAGGTGCGCCAGATCCGAGTTATGCACACCCTCGACGACAAAACTTGCCAACGCGAGTTGCGGTTTACCCAGCAATCGGATGCCGTTGCGCGCCTCCAGACCTTTGAGCAAAT
This sequence comes from Pseudomonas sp. LBUM1644, assembly GCF_059716195.1. NCBI lineage: Bacteria > Pseudomonadati > Pseudomonadota > Gammaproteobacteria > Pseudomonadales > Pseudomonadaceae > Pseudomonas > Pseudomonas sp. LBUM1644. The sequence goes on from NZ_CP166812.1 coordinate 1,223,842, forward strand.
AGTCATGCAGTGCCGCCTCATGAGCCGACACTGCGTCCTGGTCGAGCCCGGCGAGGTAATCCAGCGTAGCGCCCAGACCAATCACACTGGCAATTGGCGGCGTCCCTGCTTCAAAACCCAGTGGGGCAGGGCGAAAGCGTGCGCTGTGATAATCCGCGTCGAGCACCATTTCGCCACCGAATTGCCAGTGGTGCAGTTGCTTGAGCGCATCATTGCGACCGAACAGCACGCCTAAACCATCAGGGCCATAGAGCTTGTGACTGGAAAACACATAGAAGTCGCAACCCAACGCCTCCACGTCATGCCGACCATGGACCACGCCCTGAGCGCCGTCGACCACGGTCAACGCGTCGTGCGCCTTGGCCATCGCCAGCAAGGCGGGCAACGGTTGCCAGGCGCCGAGCACGTTGGACAACTGACTGACCGCCAACAAACGGGTTCGCGGACCCATCAACGACGCTGCAGCAGCAAGGTCAATCAGACCGTCGGCATCCAGCGGCAGAATCACCAGTTTCAACGCGCGACGGTGGGCCAGTTGCTGCCACGGCAGCAGGTTGGCGTGATGTTCCAGTGCGCTGATGACAATCTCATCGCCTGGATTGAACAGGTGTTCCAGGCCATAGGCCAGGAGGTTCAGCGCGGACGTTGCGCCATGGGTAAAGATGATCTGCCCGCACTCGCCGGCGTTCAGCCAATGCGCGACTTTGCTGCGGCTGGCTTCGAACGCCTGGGTGGCGTGGGCGCCGGGCAGGTGTTGCGCCCGATGCACATTGGCTGCGCCGTTGACGTAGTAATGCGCGAGGGCATCCAGCAGGGCTTGGGGTTTTTGCGTGGTGGCGGCGTTGTCCAGATAGGTCTGGTCTTGCCGTTGCAGAGCGGCGATGGCCGGAAAATCGGCGCGCCAGGGTGACGGAATCATCATGTTGTTCGGCCCTGGTGAACATGGGCGAAAGTGCACCTGACCTGTGTAGGAGCGAGCTTGCTCGCGATGAACGTTAACGATAACGCGCGGCACCAGACGGCACGCGTCGTCCATGTGTTCTTCGCGAGCAAGATCGCTCCTACAAGGTGATCGTGTGGCTTAGTTGTGAGCGTGCAGCGCTTCGTTCAGTTCGATCGCCGATTTGTGGGTTTTGCATTCCACGGCACCGGTTTCCGAATTGCGGCGGAACAACAGGTCAGGCTGACCCGCCAGTTCACGAGCCTTGACCACTTTGACCAGGTTGTTGTTTTCGTCCAGCAGCGCCACTTTGGTGCCGGCGGTCACGTACAGGCCCGATTCAACGGTGTTGCGGTCGCCCAACGGGATGCCGATACCGGCGTTGGCGCCGATCAGGCAGCCTTCGCCGACCTTGATCACGATGTTGCCGCCGCCCGACAGGGTGCCCATGGTCGAGCAACCGCCGCCCAGGTCCGAACCCTTGCCGACGAAGACGCCTGCCGAGACACGACCTTCGATCATGCCCGGGCCTTCGGTGCCGGCGTTGAAGTTGACGAAACCTTCGTGCATCACGGTGGTGCCTTCGCCGACGTAAGCGCCCAGGCGCAGACGCGCCGCATCAGCGATTCGCACGCCGGCCGGCACCACGTAGTCGGTCATTTTCGGGAACTTGTCCACCGAGAACACTTCCAGCAGCTCGCCACGCAGGCGGGCTTCCAGTTGATGCTCGGCCAGTTCGGCCAGGTCGATCGCGCCCTGGCTGGTCCACGCCACGTTCGGCAGCAACGGGAACACGCCGGTCAGGTTCAGGCCATGCGGCTTGACCAGACGGTGCGATAGCAAGTGCAGCTTGAGATAAGCCTCAGGTGTGGAAGTCAGTTGCGCGTCGTCGGCCAGAATAGTCGCGACCAACGGCTTGTGGCTCTCGGCCAGACGGGTCAGCAGGGCAGCCTGTGCAGCGTCGACACTTTTCAGCGCTTCAGCCAGTTGCGACGCCTGGGCAGTGCTGAATGCGATGGCCTGATTGCCTTCGGTGTAGCCCAGAACAGGGGCGATGGCCGCGACCAGTTCGGCCGAAGGATTGAGCAGTGGCTGCGCGTAAAACACTTCCAGCCATGCGCCTTGACGGTTTTGAGTGCCGACACCAAACGCCAGGCTGAACAGGGTAGTGGACATGTAAATACCTCTAACGAAATTGAACGGGCTGGCTTACTTGAGCGCTGCCGCGTAGATATCTGGCTTGAAGCCAATCAGGGTTCGGTCACCGAGATCGAGCACCGGGCGCTTGATCATCGAGGGTTGCGCGAGCATCAGTTCGATGGCTTTCGGCTGGTCGAGATCGGCTTTGCGTTCGTCGTCGAGCTTGCGAAAGGTCGTGCCTGCACGGTTCAACACCACTTGCCAGCCGTGCTCATCGCACCATTGGGTCAGGTGTTCACGGTCGATTCCGGCCGTTTTGTAATCATGAAAGTCATAGCTGACAGCGTGTTCATCGAGCCAGGTGCGCGCCTTTTTCATGGTGTCGCAAGCTTTGATGCCGAAAAGGTGCAACGTTTTGCTTGAAACGGTCAAGGAATTGCCCCCTTTACAGGTGCTGGAAAAAAAAGGTGAAGGATTATGCCATGACCGGACGGTTTCGCGTCGGTCATGGTTATCATTCCACCGCCGCTCCCACAAGGATTTCGGTGTTTCAGGGTGATGCGACATCAATGCAACGGTCAGAGCGCAGTCTAAGCCGCTAATATGGCACTTCAATGCTGTCGATTGCCTGGGAACCCGGCTTTTATGCAAACCGCCTACACCGCCCTGATCATGCAAGCGATCCTCAATCCTTTGGGTAAGCCTTGCACATCATCGCAATGTCACCGGGACTGATAGCCCAGCTTTCCGATTGTCCCCAGCCTCCAAACGTCCATTCCGAGCGAATTTCGTAATGCATGACAGAGTCTCCGTCATACGGCTCGTAAGTATGTTGGGCACTTCGCGGCAAGGGTAAGACGTTTTTGTCGACAGTGTTTTTGCCCCAGCCATAGTGTTTTGCGCAGTATCTGTACGTGCTCTGTACATCCCATGGTATTTGCGAGGCAGGGTGCTGGTGTGCGTGTTCAGCTCCCAGCGCATGTCCAAATTCATGCAAAACGGAGTATCTGAAGCGTCGATCTCCAGGAACCCAATTGAGAAACATACTGGGCCCACGTCGCTGTTCGTCAGTACCACCGATGTCGTCAATTAGTGCGTCTGTGCCGATTTCAGAGCTCTGAACCCTGTTCGGAGGATTGAGGAAAATTCGGATGTCGCCAATATCACCCGTTACAAAATCAAACTGCAGGTTGACGAAAGATAACCATTCACTGGCGGCAACCCGTACCGCATCGATCGCTTCGGTACTTGCGTTGTACATGGCAATTTTGAGTGTTTTTCCGGGTGTCCAGTATTTGGTGTGAACGCCTATGTTTCTTGGAAGAGGATTTGATGGGTTTCGATGGGCATTTAGAGGGTTTTCTTGAATGGCCGCTTTAAAAGATGCCGAGTTGCTAATGGGGTGTTTAGTTTTGCAAGGGGTGAATCGTTGCATGGGTATTACGTCCTTGTATCCGCTTTGGGTTTTTTGGGGCGGTTTTTCCGATTTAGGTGAAAAGAGTTTTTATTTTTTTGGATAAAGTAATTTCATTGATTTCTTGTCTTTTTTGCTGATCTTGCGATTGATCGGGAGTTTCCAGTTACCCAGTGTCAACGTGTTTGGTACTGGGTAGTGCATGATGGATTTTTTGTCGTAAGACAAATAAAATGCATCCGCTGTGTTGAAGGAGGTAAATATGTGCCTGTCAATTTGTGCCCGAGTGAGTGGGTTCATCTCGCGGTTCTGATAGAACTCATACACCGCCGGTTTATCCCAAGGGATATTTGCGTGCGGGTGCTGGTGTTCATGCATCGCACCCAGTGCGTGACCGAATTCATGAGTCACAATGACATCGAAGTCCTCATGTTCAGGTTTGACAGCAAGGTTCATGGTGGGCATGTCAGGATGAATGAGCAGTGCGTTGGTTCCCAGCACAGAGCTGTTTTTATTGTTTTCGGTGGCAATACGAATGTCGCCCTGATTATCATCGACGAAATCAAAGCTCAGGTTGACATAAGGTAACCACTGGTTCGCTGCGTTAATGATTTTCTGTTTGTGGTCGGCCGGCAGGTCATTCATAAAAGCAATTTTCAACGTTCGACCGTTGGTCCACAGTTTTGGATAGTTCACCAGCGATCGTTTGCGGCGATTACTGCGGGTGGACTCAGTATTGGCAGCGCTTTCGGCCATGGCGGCCTCATGAGTTGCCGGATGTTCTGTCCACTGTATTGGCTGATAGTCTGAAATATCATTCATTATCGGTCTCTTCCTTGAGGTTTGGAGTTAGCGCTGTTTGGATCAGCAGATCACTGGCTTGTTTCTTCAGGGTAAGGATAAGCCTCGGTCATGAAGGCCTTATCCTTTTCGCTGAGGCCAAGGTTCAGGAATATTTCAAAGTCACCATGCGTCCAGTTCTGACGGATTTGGTAGTGCATGATCGACTTTGGGTCATAGGGCGAATAGTTGACTTCGCTGGCGTCGAGTAAATTGAAGTAACGCTCGTCAACGGCCTTGCGCCTGAAGTCATCCTCATCAGCGTCTTCAGGTACCCCGTGGTCCGCATAGACCGCAGGCTTGTTCCAGGGAATAGCCGCCTCTGGGTGCAGGTGCTCATGCTCGGCGCCCAATGCATGTCCAAACTCGTGCATGACATAGTGAGCGAAAAGCCTGGGTTGGAGCATCCAGTCCGAGATCACCATCGTTGGGCCTTCTTCCGTCAGTAGCGCGTCGGTACCGATATTGGACCAGTAGATTCCCGGCTCAGTACGAATACGGATATCCCCGACTTCACCGTCGACGAAGTCGAATTTGAGATTGATATTGGGCAGCCAGTTACGTGCGGCAGCCTCGACGCCATCCTTGAATGCTTGATCACCGTTCAGGAACGCAATGCGCAGCGTGCGCCCGGGAGCCCAGAATTTTTTGTGACTGCCGACGGCTCGTTTTTGGCGGGCCGAAGCCGAGGTGTAACGATTGGCGGGGTTCTCGGCGACCGCAACGTCGTAAGAAGCTTGAATGTCGTCTGGTTTTTTGACGACGCAATAGAGTGAGTTGCTCATAGGAACATCCTTGTTGTCATTAAATTAATGATCTGTTTTTTTCTTGAGGAAAATGGCTGTTGCTTGGCTGATTGTTATTTTGGATAAAACATGGAGGCGTCATAAGTTGCTTGATTGTTAGAAGAGCTAATGACTTTGTATGGCTGTAAATAAGGCATTGCTGATTTCCTAATCGATACTTTGGGGTGTTTTGTTCGACTTGGAGGTTAGTGGTATATATAGCGCGGAGTAAAGTTGATATATGTTAGTTGTTTTTGCAAATAATAAGGCCTGCACCGCATTGCACGGTACAGGCCTGTTTCGTGTTACTTGTTGCGAGCTATAAAGTTGCGAATTCGCTCTGCAGCTTCAACACATTCGGCCAGTGGCGCAACCAATGCCATCCGCACTCGACCGGCGCCCGGATTGGTGCCGTCGACGTTGCGCGACAAATAAGAACCCGGCACCACCGTCACATGTTCTTCAACGAACAGATCACGGCAGAACGCTTCGTCATCGCCTTCAACATTCGGCCACAGATAGAAGCCACCATCCGGGCGCTGTACATCCATCACCGGGCTGAGAATTTCCAGCACCGCGTCGTATTTCTCGCGGTACAGGTCACGGTTGGCGCGCACATGCACTTCGTCATTCCAAGCGACCACACTGGCCAGTTGCGTTTGAACCGGCATCGCGCAGCCGTGGTAGGTGCGATACAGCAGGAAGCCTTTGAGAATGTCGGCATCACCGGCCACAAAACCCGAGCGCAGGCCTGGCAGATTCGAACGCTTGGACAGACTGTGGAAGACCACGCAACGCTTGAAGTCCTTTCGACCTAGCTCAACGCAGGCGCTGAGCAGGCCGGGCGGCGGTGTTTGTTCGTCGAAATACAACTCGCTGTAGCATTCATCGGCGGCGATCACGAAATCGTATTCGTCAGCGAGGGCGATCAGTTTTTTCAGCGTGTCGACCGGGATCAGCGCGCCGGTCGGGTTGCCTGGCGAGCACAGGAACAGAATCTGGCAGCGTTTCCAAATCTCTGGCGAAACGGCGTCGAAGTCCGGGTTGAAGCCGTTTTCATCCAGGCATGGCAGGTAGTGCGGCTTGGCCCCGGCGAGGAAGGCTGCACCTTCATAGATCTGATAGAAAGGGTTCGGGCTGACCACCAGGGCGTCGTCGCCACGATTGACCACCGTCTGGGTGAACGCGAACAGCGCTTCGCGGGTGCCGTTGACCGGCAGCACGTTGCGCGCCGGGTCGAGCCAGCCGCTGGGCACGTTGAAGCGACGTTCGCACCACGAAGCGATGGCTTCACGCAGGGCCGGGATGCCGAGGGTGGTCGGGTACACGGCCATCTGATCCAGGTTGCCAGCCAGGGCCTCGGCGACGAAGCTCGGCGAACGGTGTTTCGGCTCGCCGATGGACAGGGCGATAGGGCGCTTGTCCGGATTGGGCGTGACGCTGCCGAGCAGGGCGCGGAGCTTCTCGAACGGGTAGGGCTGCAACTGGTTCAGAGCGTTGTTCATCGGTGGATCTCGTTCGGTGTGGGAGTCAGCCTGTGTGGCTAGGGGAAATGTCTGTGGTGAGGGGATTTATCCCCGTTCGGCTGCGAAGCAGTCGTAAGCGGTTTAACTTTGAAGTGCTGGGGCCGCTTCGCAGCCCAACGGGGATAAATCCCCTCACCACAGGGCCCGCTCCCACAGGGGGATATGGGTTGATTCAGATACTGATGCGCGACAGTTTGATACCGGGTTCCTGGCTGACGCTCAATTGTTCGACGATTGCATCCTGCAAGCGGCTGCACAGCAACGGGTCGGACAACGGCTGATTATTGGCGTCGGTGATGAAGAACACGTCTTCGACGCGTTCGCCGAGGGTGGCGATCTTGGCGTTCTGCAGCGACAGGTCGAACTCCAGGAAAATCGTGCCGATCCGCGCCAGGAGGCCAGGGCGATCCGGCGCGCTGAGTTCCAGCACCGTCACCGGCCGCTGGGCGTCGTTGTGGATCGTCACTTGCGGTGCAAACGCGAAATGCTTGAGCTGGCGCGGCACGCGACGCTGAATAATGGTCGGGTAATCGTCCGGGTTGCGCAGGGCTTCGGTCAGGCCCTCACGGATTTGCTTGACCCGCGCCGGGTTGTCGCCGATCGAGTCACCATCGGTGTCGAGCACGATATAGGTGTCGAGGGTGAACTGGCTGCTGGAGGTGATGACCCGGGCGTCGTGAATGTTCAGGTTGAGCTGATCCATCGCGGCCACGGTCACGGCGAAGAAATCGTGTTGGTCCGGTGCGTAAATGAAGATCTGCGTGCCACCCTCGAACTCGCGCTGGGTGGTTTCCTTGATCAGCACCAGCGGCCCGCCGTCGGCCGGCTGCTGAAGGATCGCGTCACTGTGCCAGGCGACGTCGCCAGCGGTATGGCGCAGGAAATAGTCATCGCCCAATTGCGCCCATAGCTGTTCGACGTCGTCCGGATCGGTACCGCCGCGCACCAGGATGTCCAGGGCGGCGCTTTGGGTCTGGCGGATCTGCTCTTCGCGGTCCACGGGGTTTTCCAGGCCGCGACGCAACGCACGCTTGGTCTCGGTGTAAAGTTGGCGCAACAGGCTGGCGCGCCAGGAATTCCACAGCGTCGGATTGGTCGCGTTGATGTCGGCGACCGTCAGCACGTACAGGTAGTCGAGGCGGGTTTCGTCGCCCACGGCTTGCGCGAAGTCATGGATCACCTGCGGATCGGACAAGTCCTTGCGCTGGGCTGTGGTCGACATCACCAGATGGTTCTGTACCAGCCAAACGATCAGGCGGCTGTCCCACACCGGCAATTGGTGGCGCTGGCAAAAGGCCTCGGCATCTATTGCACCGATTTCCGAGTGATCGCCATGCCGGCCCTTGCCGATGTCGTGGTACAGCCCTGCCAGGTAGATCAGCTCTGGCTTGGGTAGCTTGCCCATGAGTTTGCTGGCCAGCGGGAATTTTTCCGACACTTGCGTGTACTGCAGCTTACGCAGGTGTTTGATCAGGTTCAGGGTGTGCGCGTCGACCGTATAAATATGAAACAGGTCGTGCTGCATCTGGCCAACGATAAAGCCAAACTCCGGCAAATAACGCCCGAGGATGCCGTAACGGTTCATCCGTCGCAGGTTGCGGTGGATGCCGATCTTGCACTTGAACAGCTCGATGAACAGGCTGGTATTGCGAATGTCGTTGCGAAAATCATCGTCGATCAGGTGACGGTGTTCGCGCAGCAGGCGGATGGTGTCGGCGCGCACGCCTTTGATTTCCGGCTGCTGGGCCATCAACACGAAGATTTCGAGCATGGCGAACGGCGTACGGCGGAACACGTTGTCGTTGCGCGCCTCGATGTAACCGTCGTGCAGCTGGAATCGCGAGTTGATCGGCTGCGGCGGTACTTCGTCTGCCGGTGCGAGGATGAGTTCCTCGAAGTGCTGGATGATCAGGTCGCTGAGCTGGGCGATGCTCATGACCACCCGGTAATACTGCTGCATGAAGTTTTCGATGGCTTGCTTGGCGTCATCGCCCTCGAACCCCAGCAGGCCGGCAATGGAGCGCTGGTGATCGAACAGCAGGCGGTCTTCGGAGCGACCGGCGAGCATGTGCAGCGCGTAACGAACCTTCCACAGGAATTCCTGGGACGAGGCCAGCAGTGCATTTTCGCTCTCGACCAGGAACCCTTCGCCGGCCAGTGCCCGCAGGTTCAGGGTGCCGTACTCGCGACGGGCCACCCATAGAATCGTCTGAATATCCCGTAGTCCGCCGGGCGAGCCTTTGACGTTGGGTTCCAGGTTGTATTCGGTGTCATTGTATTTGTGGTGACGCGCCTTCTGCTCTGCGCGTTTGGCCAGGAAAAAATCCTTGCTCGGCCACATGTGCGCGGTGCTGGTGACGTCAAGCATGCGTTGGCGCAGGCGCTCGGGGCCACAGATGGTGCGGCTTTCCATCAGGTTGGTGACAACCGTCAGGTCGGCGCGGGCCTCAACGGCGCATTCGTCGACCGAGCGAACGCTCTGACCGACTTCCAGGCCGATATCCCACAACAGCGTCAGAAAACGCTCGATGGAATCGCGGAAAACTTCGTGGTCGGCGCTGTCCAGCAGAATCAACAGGTCGATGTCGGAATAAGGATGCAGCTCGCCACGACCGTAGCCGCCGACCGCGACCAGCGCGATGTCGGCGTCTTCGCTCCAGTTGAACTGCTCCCAGGCCTTTTGCAGGATGTTGTCGACGAACCAGGCCCGATCCTCGATCAGCCGGCGAATCTCCCGGCCGCTGCGAAAACGTCCGTCAAGGACCTCGCGGGCCTGGCGGATCGCCTTCTTGAAGGCGGCGATCGGGCTAGCCTTCAGGGCCAGTTCAGCCTGGAACTGGCCGCGGTCGAAGAGTTCGGGATCCACCTGCGGCATCGATTGACTTTCCTATCTATAAGGCTGGGAGCTGTCTGGGTCGGATCAGGCCGAAACGCGCGGGATGGTGTCATCGGCGCGCAAGGTGAAGATTTCGTAACCGGTTTCGGTGACCACCAGGGTGTGTTCCCACTGGGCCGACAACTTGCGGTCCTTGGTGATGGCGGTCCAGCCGTCGCCCAAGACCTTGGTGTCGGCCTTGCCCTGGTTGATCATCGGCTCGATGGTGAAGGTCATGCCGGCCTTCAGTTCCATGCCGGTGCCAGCGCGGCCGTAATGCAGGATCTGTGGCTCTTCGTGGAACACCTTGCCGATGCCGTGGCCGCAGAACTCGCGCACGACCGAGAAGCCGTTCTTTTCAGCATGCTTCTGAATCACTTCACCGATATCGCCCAGGCGGCAGCCGGGCTTGACGATTTCGATCGCCTTGTACATGCATTCCTGGGTGATCTGCGACAGGCGCTCGGCCCAGACCGGCACGGTGCCGACGTGGAACATGCGGCTGGTGTCGCCGTGGTAACCGTCCTTGATGACGGTGACGTCGATGTTCAGGGTGTCGCCGTCTTTCAACGGCTTCTCGTTCGGAATGCCATGGCAAACCACGTGGTTGATCGAAGTGCAGATCGACTTCGGGTAACCCTTGTAGTTGAGCGGGGCAGGGATGGCCTGCTGCACATTGACGATGTAGTCGTGGCAGATGCGGTCCAGCTCTTCGGTCGTGATGCCTGGCTTGACATGTTCGGCAATCATTTCCAGCACATCGGCGGCCAGTTTGCCGGCGACACGCATTTTTGCGATGTCCTCTGGCGTTTTGAGTGTGACGGTCATACAGGCTCTCTCTGCGCTCGATGGCGCTTTCTAAAACGGAATGGGCGTTGCGCGATCGTTCTCACGGCCCTGAAAAAGGCGATTCTAACAGACGAACAGCGCAAATCTGACCCTCTGTGCATCGCTTCTCTCTATAGATTGGCGCATTCTTGAGCGATTCCAAGGGCTGTCGGAAGGCATGCATCAGGATTTGAGAATCCGGGTTCCGTTTTTTGCAGCCTTATGATATAAAATGCGCCGCTTTCCGGGGATACCCCGAAAGGCTTAAATCCACACACGTGTCGACACGATGACCTGGGTGCCTTCAGCTGATGCTGCTGGTTGGTCATTGGGATACGTGGAGGCCAAACCCGACTTATTAAGGAACTATCATGTCCCAAGTCAACATGCGCGATATGCTGAAGGCCGGTGTGCACTTCGGTCACCAGACCCGTTACTGGAACCCGAAAATGGGTAAATACATTTTCGGCGCGCGTAACAAGATCCACATCATCAACCTTGAAAAAACCCTGCCAATGTTCAACGAAGCTCTGACTTTCGTAGAGCGCCTGGCCCAGGGCAAAAACAAGATTCTGTTCGTCGGCACCAAGCGTTCCGCTGGCAAGATCGTTGCTGAAGAAGCAGCACGTTGCGGCTCGCCGTACGTCGACCACCGCTGGTTGGGCGGCATGCTGACCAACTTCAAAACCATCCGTGCTTCCATCAAGCGTCTGCGTGACCTTGAAGTACAAGCCGAAGACGGTACTTTCGCCAAGCTGACCAAGAAAGAAGCGCTGATGCGCACTCGCGATCTTGAGAAGCTCGATCGTTCCCTGGGTGGTATCAAGGACATGGGCGGTCTGCCAGACGCACTGTTCGTTATCGACGTTGATCACGAGCGCATCGCGATCACCGAAGCCAACAAGCTGGGCATCCCGGTTATCGGCGTAGTCGATACCAACAGCAGCCCGGAAGGCGTTGACTACATCATCCCAGGCAACGATGACGCAATCCGCGCTATCCAGCTGTACATGGGTTCGATGGCTGACGCTGTCATCCGCGGTCGCAACCACGTTGCTGGCGGCACCGAGCAGTTCGTTGAAGAAGCTCCGGTAGCAGCAGCTGAGTAATTGACGCCTCGGCGTTGACTCAGTAAGCAAAAAGGGGGCTTGGCCCCCTTTTTGCCACCTCGAAAACCGTTTGTCCGGTGGCGCATTTACAGCGTTTGTAACCTGCAGCTGCTAACAACGGTGGTTCGGGAAGAATTGATCGCCCGTTCGATCGGGTGGAATGGTTGAAAACCTATCCAAGAGGATTTTTGAAATGGCAGAGATTACTGCAGCGTTGGTCAAAGAACTGCGCGAGCGTACTGGCGAAGGCATGATGGACTGCAAAAAGGCCTTGACCAAGGCCGGCGGCGACATCGAAAAAGCCATTGATGACATGCGTGCTTCGGGCGCCATCAAGGCTGCCAAAAAAGCGGGCAACGTAGCTGCTGAAGGCGCTATCGCTCTGAAAGAAGACGGTAAAACTGCCGTTCTTCTGGAAGTGAACTCGCAGACCGACTTCCTGGCTCTTCAGGACGACTTCAAGGCATTCGTTGCTTCGAGCGTTGAAAAAGCGTTCGCTGACAAACTGACTGACGTCGCTCCGCTGATCGCAGCTCAAGAAGCCGATCGCCTGGTTCTGGTCGGCAAGGTTGGCGAAAACGTCAACATCCGTCGCCTGGCTCGCGTTGAAGGTGATGTTGTTGGTGGTTACCTGCACGGTAACAAGATCGGTGTTGCAGTTGTCCTGAAAGGCGGCACTGTTGAATTGGCCAAGGACATCGCTATGCACGTAGCGGCGACCAACCCTGAATTCCTGCTGCCATCGGAAGTTTCCGCTGAAGCGGTTGAGCGTGAGAAGGGCGTGTTCCTGACCCTCAACGCTGACAAGATCGCCGGCAAGCCGGAAAACATCGTTGAAAACATGGTCAAAGGCCGTATCAGCAAGTTCCTGGCTGAAGCGAGCCTGGTTGAGCAGGCGTTCGTCAAGAACCCTGAAATCAAGGTCGGCGAACTGGCCAAGAAAGCCGGTGCTGAAATCGTTTCCTTCACCTACTTCAAAGTAGGCGAAGGCATCGAGAAGCCGGTCGACAACTTCGCTGAAGAAGTTGCTGCCCAGCTGGCTGCCGCCAAGCAATAAGACGGTTTTTTAACTGTCGCCCTGAAGAGGCTGCCCGCTTACGCGCGCAGCCTCTTTTCAGATGGGGTATCAATTTTTAATTGGTTTCCCTTTGGAACTGGCTTACAAAGCCATGTTCCGATGGCGCTGAAGCAGCGCCAAGCTAGAGTGAACGCCAGCTGTAAACAGCTCGCAAAGAATTTTTAAAATACGCCGCAGGAGAGATTCGCAATGGCTCAGCAGGGCAGTGGTTATCAGGCTCGCTATAAACGCATTCTACTCAAGCTTAGCGGCGAGGCCCTGATGGGCTCGGAAGAGTTCGGGATCGATCCGAAAGTTCTGGATCGCATGGCGCTGGAAGTCGGCCAACTGGTCGGCATCGGCGTACAGGTCGGTCTGGTGATTGGCGGCGGCAACCTGTTCCGCGGTGCAGCGCTGAGCGCGGCCGGCATGGATCGGGTGACCGGCGACCACATGGGCATGCTGGCCACTGTGATGAACGCCTTGGCCATGCGTGATGCGCTGGAACGTGCCAATATCTCGGCCATCGTGATGTCGGCCATTTCCATGGTGGGCGTGACTGATCACTATGATCGCCGCAAAGCCATGCGCCACCTGAACGCCAAGGAAGTCGTGATTTTCGCGGCCGGTACCGGTAATCCATTCTTCACCACGGATTCGGCCGCTTGCCTGCGAGCGATCGAAATCGATGCCGATGTCGTGCTGAAGGCGACCAAGGTCGATGGCGTCTACACCGCTGACCCATTCAAAGACCCGCATGCAGAGAAGTTCGATCATCTGACTTACGATGAAGTGCTGGATCGCAAGCTGGGCGTGATGGACCTGACTGCCATTTGCCTGTGCCGCGACCACAAGATGCCATTGCGTGTATTTAACATGAACAAGCCCGGCGCCCTGCTGAATATCGTACATGGCGGCGCTGAAGGGACCCTGATCGAGGAAGGCCAACAATGATCAACGAAATCAAGAAAGACGCTAAAGAGCGTATGCAGAAATCCGTCGAGTCGCTGATGCACAACTTTGGCCGTATTCGTACCGGCCAGGCGCATCCGAGCATTCTCGAAGGCGTGATGGTGCCGTATTACGGCTCCGACACTCCGATCAAGCAAGTGGCAAACATCACCGTCAAGGACGCCCGTACCCTGCAAGTGGTTGCCTTTGAGCGCAACATGCTGGGTGCCGTCGACAAGGCTATCGGGAGCGCGGGTCTGAACCTCAACCCGACCAACCTGGGTGAGTTGCTGCTGATCTCCATGCCGGCTCTGACCGAAGAAACCCGCAAGGGCTTCACCAAGCAGGCTCGCGATGTTGCTGAAGACGCCCGTGTTGCCGTGCGCAACATCCGTCGTGACGCGAACAGCCAGCTCAAGGATCTGGTCAAGGAAAAGGAAATCAGCGAAGACGAAGAACGTCGCGCCACTGGCGAAATTGATGACCTGACCAAAAAGTACGTGGCTGAAATCGACGCGAACTTGGCCCAGAAAGAAAAAGACCTGATGGCCGTATAAGGGTCGCGTTTTCATGGATAAGACCAAGCAGACTGCGCCGTCCGCGGTGCCGCGCCATGTCGCGATCATCATGGATGGTAACAATCGCTGGGCGAAAAAACGCTTTATGCCGGGTGTCGCCGGGCATAAAGCGGGTGTCGATGCAGTTCGTGCGGTGATCGAGGTGTGTGCCGAGGCCAAGGTCGAGGTACTGACCCTGTTCGCCTTCTCCAGCGAGAACTGGCAGCGCCCGGCCGATGAGGTCAGCGCCTTGATGGATTTGTTCTTCAAGGCCTTGCGTCGCGAGGCCAAGCGCCTGAACGACAACAACATCAGTTTGCGCATCATTGGTGATCGTTCCCGCTTTCATCCAGAACTTCAGGCTGCCATGCGTGAGGCTGAGGCAATGACGGCGGGCGCCAATCGCTTCATTCTGCAGATCGCCGCCAACTACGGTGGTCAGTGGGATATCGCGCAAGCTGCGCAGCGCCTGGCGCGGGAAGTTCAGGCCGGGCATCTGCGGCCTGAGGACATCACCCCGGAACTGTTGCAAACCTGTCTGGTGACCGGCGATCTGCCGTTGCCGGATTTGTGCATCCGGACCGGCGGCGAACACCGCATCAGCAACTTCCTGCTGTGGCAGCTCGCTTACACCGAGTTGTACTTCTCCGACCTGTTTTGGCCGGACTTCAAACACGATGCCATGCGTAACGCGCTGGCCGATTTCGCTTCTCGCCAGCGCCGCTTCGGTAAAACGAGCGAGCAGGTCGAGGCTGGAGCCCGGGTTTAATGCTCAAACAACGAATCATCACTGCACTGATCCTGCTGCCGATTGCCCTGTGCGGGTTTTTTCTGCTCGAAGGCTCGGGTTTCGCGCTGTTCATAGGCTTGGTTGTGACCCTCGGTGCCTGGGAATGGGCACGCCTGGCAGGCTTCACTGCCCAGCCGATCCGCGTTGCCTATGCAGCTGTCGTCGCGCTAATGCTGTTCGTCATGTACATCCTGCCGGGGCTCGCGCCCTGGGTGTTGGGTGCTTCGGTGCTGTGGTGGGGCGTTGCGACTTATCTGGTGCTGACTTACCCGCGCTCCAGTGAACGCTGGGCTAGCGCTGCCAGCAAACTGGTCATCGGTCTGCTGATCCTGCTGCCGGCGTGGCAAGGTCTGGTTCAGATCAAGCAGGAGCCTTTGGGTAACTGGCTGATCATGGCGGTGATGGTACTGGTCTGGGGTGCCGATATCGGCGCGTACTTTTCCGGACGGGCGTTCGGCAAGCGCAAGCTCGCGCCGCTGGTCAGTCCCGGCAAGAGCTGGGAAGGTGTGTACGGCGGCCTGGCGTTGAGTCTGGTGATCACCGTTGTTGTCGGCCTGGTTCGCGACTGGACGGTTGCCGAACTTTTTAAAGGGTTGATCGGTGCGGCGATTATCGTGTTCATTTCGGTGGTGGGTGACCTGACGGAAAGCATGTTCAAGCGCCAGTCAGGGATCAAGGACAGCAGTAATCTGCTGCCGGGTCATGGTGGCGTGCTGGACCGTATCGACAGCCTGACCGCAGCGATTCCAGTGTTTGCCGTGCTGCTGTGGATGGCGGCACCGTGAGCCGCCCACAACAGATTACCGTCCTGGGGGCGACCGGCTCGATCGGCCTGAGCACGCTCGATGTCATCGCGCGTCATCCCGAGCGCTATCAGGTCTTTGCACTGAGTGGTTTCACCCGTCTGAACGAGCTTTTGGCGCTGTGCGTCAAGCATGCGCCCCGGTTCGCCGTAGTGCCTGAAGCGGGCGTTGCCCGAGGCTTGCAGGACGACCTGCACGCTGCCGGTCTGTCGACCCGTGTGCTGGTAGGGGAGGAGGGCCTGTGCCAGGTCGCTTCCGACCCTGAAGTCGATGCGGTCATGGCGGCCATTGTCGGTGCGGCGGGCTTGCGTCCGACCCTGGCGGCGGTCGAAGCCGGCAAAAAGATCCTCTTGGCCAACAAAGAAGCGCTGGTGATGTCCGGTGCCTTGTTCATGCAGGCTGTGCGCAAAAGCGGTTCGGTGCTATTGCCGATCGACAGCGAGCACAACGCGATTTTCCAGTGCATGCCACAGGATTTTGCCCGTGGCCTGGGTGCGGTCGGTGTCCGTCGGATTTTACTCACAGCCTCTGGCGGTCCGTTCCGACAGACACCGATGGCTGAACTGGCGCATGTTTCCCCCGAGCAAGCGTGTGCCCATCCGAACTGGTCGATGGGGCGCAAGATATCGGTCGACTCGGCCAGCATGATGAACAAAGGGCTGGAGCTGATCGAAGCCTGCTGGTTGTTCGATGCCAAGCCGGCTCAGGTCGAAGTGGTGATTCATCCTCAGAGCGTGATTCATTCGCTGGTCGATTACATCGACGGTTCGGTGCTGGCACAGCTGGGAAATCCGGATATGCGCACCCCGATTGCCAATGCCCTGGCTTGGCCAGAGCGAATAGATTCGGGAGTTGCACCGCTGGACCTGTTTGCCATCGCGCGCCTGGATTTCCAGGCGCCCGATGAAACGCGTTTCCCTTGCCTGCGCCTGGCGCGTCAGGCCGCCGAAGCGGGTGATAGCGCACCGGCCGTGCTGAATGCGGCGAATGAAGTGGCAGTCGCGGCCTTTCTCGACGGGCGGGTTCGTTACCTGGAAATCGCGAGTATCATCGAAGAAGTCTTGAATCTCGAACCCGTGGTTGCGGTGGATGATCTCGAGGCGGTGTTCACCGCCGACGCGAAAGCGCGATTACTGGCCGGGCAATGGTTGAGTCGTCACGGGCGATAGGTGCTGCAAAATGTGGGTCCCATGCAGCACCGAACAGGAATGCGGAGAAAGTAGATGAGCGCGCTCTATATGATTGTCGGCACCCTTGTGGCTTTGGGTGTGCTGGTCACCTTCCACGAATTCGGCCATTTCTGGGTCGCACGTCGCTGTGGGGTCAAAGTGCTGCGTTTCTCCGTGGGCTTTGGTATGCCGCTGCTGCGCTGGCACGACAAGAAAGGTACTGAATTCGTGGTGGCCGCCATTCCATTGGGTGGCTACGTGAAGATGCTCGATGAGCGTGAAGGTGAAGTCCCGTCCGATCAGCTCGATCACGCCTTCAATCGCAAAACCGTTCGTCAGCGGATTGCTATTGTGGCTGCTGGCCCGATCGCCAACTTCTTGTTGGCGATGATTTTTTTCTGGGTACTCGCCATGCTCGGCAGCGAACAGGTGCGGCCGGTCATCGGTGCCGTCGAGTCCGGCAGCCTTGCCGCCAAGGCAGGTTTGAGCCCTGGACAGGAAATCGTTGCCATTGATGGCGAACCGACTTCTGGCTGGGCTGCGGTGAATCTGCAGCTGGTCCGTCGTCTCGGGGAGAGCGGGACCCTCCAGTTGTTGGTTCGTGAGCAGGGTTCGACTGCGGATTCGCCACGTGAGCTGGCCTTGGATAAATGGCTGAAGGGTGCCGATGAGCCGGACCCTATTCGCTCGCTGGGTATTCGCCCGTGGCGTCCTGCGTTGCCGCCCGTACTCGCCGAACTTGATCCCAAAGGCCCGGCCCAGGCTGCTGGCCTGAAGACCGGTGACCGGTTGTTGGCGCTGGATGGCAAGTCGCTGGACGACTGGCAGCAGGTGGTCGATACGGTCCGTATGCATCCCGATACCAAAATCATGCTGCGCGTCGAGCGCGATGGTGCTCAAATCGACGTCCCTGTGACACTCGCTGCTCGCGGCGAGAGCAAGGCGCCGAGCGGTTATCTGGGGGCCGGGGTGAAAGCTGTCGATTGGCCGCCGGAGATGATTCGCGAGGTCAGTTACGGTCCGGTGGCCGCGATTGGGGAGGGCGCTCGGCGCACCTGGACCATGAGCATATTGACCCTCGACTCGCTCAAGAAAATGTTGTTCGGTGAGCTCTCGGTAAAAAACTTGAGTGGACCGATAACCATTGCTAAAGTGGCGGGCGCTTCTGCCCAGTCGGGTGTCGCTGATTTCCTGAATTTCCTTGCTTATCTGAGTATTAGCTTGGGCGTTCTGAATTTGTTGCCCATTCCTGTACTGGATGGGGGGCATTTGTTGTTTTATCTGATCGAGTGGGCGCGTGGTCGTCCCTTGTCAGATCGGGTGCAGGGTTGGGGGATACAGATCGGTATCAGTTTGGTGGTCGGGGTGATGTTGCTTGCTCTGGTCAATGATTTGGGCCGTCTGTAACACTTCGCTGAATTGCGAATCTGCCGCATTTTGCGGCAGTTTGTTTATTGCCAGTTGGAATAAGAAAGGACTTCATGAAACGTCTGCTGCTAACTGCGGTTCTCACCGTATTGATGATCGCCGAAGTTCACGCCGAGTCCTTCACTATCTCTGATATTCGCGTCAATGGCCTCCAGCGGGTCTCCGCGGGTAGCGTCTTTGGTGCTTTGCCGTTGAACGTCGGTGAACAGGCGGATGATCGTCGCCTGGTGGAATCCACTCGTGCGCTGTTCAAAACCGGGTTCTTTCAAGATATCCAGCTGGGCCGCGATGGCAACGTCCTGGTCATCACGGTAGTCGAGCGTCCGTCGGTCGCCAGTATCGAGATCGAGGGTAACAAGGCGATCTCCACTGAAGACCTGATGAAAGGCCTCAAACAATCCGGTCTGGCCGAAGGCGAGATCTTCCAGCGTGCCACCCTCGAAGGTGTACGTAACGAACTGCAGCGCCAATACGTCGCTCAGGGTCGCTACTCGGCCACCGTCGATACCGAAGTGGTGCCGCAGCCGCGCAACCGTGTAGCGCTGAAGGTCAACATCAACGAAGGCACCGTCGCTGCTATCCAGCACATCAACGTGGTGGGTAACACGGTCTTCCCTGATGAAGACCTGATCGACCTGTTCGAACTCAAGACCACCAACTGGCTTTCGTTCTTCAAGAACGATGACAAGTACGCTCGCGAAAAACTGTCTGGTGACCTGGAGCGCCTGCGTTCCTACTACCTGGACCGTGGCTATATCAACATGGATATCGCTTCGACCCAGGTGTCCATTACTCCGGACAAGAAGCACGTCTATATCACCGTCAACGTCAACGAAGGCGAGAAGTACACCGTTCGTGACGTCAAGCTGAGCGGCGACCTGAAAGTTCCTGAAGACCAGGTCAAGTCCCTGCTGCTGGTCCAGAAAGGCCAGGTGTTCTCGCGCAAGCTGATGACCACCACTTCCGAGCTGATCACGCGCCGTCTGGGTAACGAGGGTTACACCTTCGCCAACGTCAATGGCGTGCCGCAGCCTCACGATGAAGACCATACGGTAGACATCACCTTCGCCGTCGATCCGGGCAAACGTGCCTACGTCAACCGCATCAACTTCCGTGGCAATACCAAGTCCGAAGACGAAGTACTGCGCCGTGAAATGCGTCAGATGGAAGGCGGCTGGGCTTCGACCTACCTGATCGACCAATCCAAGACCCGTCTTGAGCGCCTGGGCTTCTTCAAGGAAGTCAACGTTGAAACACCGGCCGTGCCGGGTGTCGACGACCAGGTTGACGTGAACTACAGCGTTGAAGAGCAAGCGTCCGGTTCGATTACCGCCAGCGTCGGTTTCGCCCAGAGCGCCGGCCTGATCCTCGGTGGTTCGATCACCCAGAACAACTTCCTGGGTACCGGTAACAAGGTCAGCATCGGTTTGACCCGCAGTGAATACCAGAGCCGCTATAACTTCGGTTATGTCGACCCGTACTGGACTGCCGATGGCGTGAGCCTGGGTTACAACGCGTTCTATCGCACCACCGACTACAAAGACCTCGACGTCGACGTAGCAAGCTATGCCGTAGACAGCCTGGGTGCTGGCGTGAGCGTCGGTTATCCGATCAGCGAGACTTCGCGCCTGACTTTCGGCCTGACGGCTCAACAGGACACCATCAAGACTGGCGTGTACACCGTTGACGAGATTTTCGACTTCGTTAACAAGGAAGGCGACAAATACCTGAACTTCAAGGCGTCGGCCGGTTGGTCCGAGTCCACCCTGAACAAGGGCGTACTCGCGACTCGTGGGCATTCCCAGAGCCTGGTGCTTGAAACCACGACGCCTGGCAGTGACCTGTCATTCTTCAAGCTCGACTACCGTGGCCAGTTGTTCCAGCCATTGAGCGAGAACTACACCATGCGCCTGCACACCGAATTGGGTTATGGCGATGGTTATGGTTCTACCGACGGCTTGCCATTCTATGAAAACTACTATGCTGGTGGTTTCAACTCGGTTCGTGGCTTCAAGGACAGTACCTTGGGTCCACGCAGTACCCCGAGTCGTGGTCAGGCTGTAACGGGTAACGCCGGCACTCAAGCCGACCCGGACCAGGATCCGCTGCCATTCGGCGGCAACGTCCTGATCCAGGGTGGTGTCGAAGTCCTGTTCCCGCTGCCGTTTGTCAAAGATCAGCGCTCCCTGCGTACCTCGGTATTCTGGGATGTGGGTAACGTGTTCGACTCCAAGTGCTCAGATAGCACGAACACCGATGGTGTGAAGTCCAACACGAAGTGCAACGACATCAGTTTGAGCAACATGGCGAGTTCCGTAGGTGTGGGTGTGACCTGGGTCACCGCGCTGGGTCCTCTGAGTTTCGCATTGGCCATGCCAGTCAAGAAACCGGATGACGCTGAGACTCAAGTGTTCCAATTCTCCCTCGGCCAGACGTTCTAAGCGTCTGACCCAAAATAACGACAATGGATTTTGTAGGAGTGCATCGTGCGTAAGTTGACTCAATTGGTTCTCCTGGCAACCGTTCTGGTCGCAGGTCCGGCTTTTGCCGACATGAAAATCGCCGTTCTGAACTATCAGATGGCGCTGCTGGAGTCCGACGCTGCCAAGAAATACGCCGTGGATGCCGAGAAGAAGTTCGGTCCTCAACTGACCAAACTGAAAACCCTGGAGAGCAGTGCCAAGGGTATTCAGGACCGCCTGATGGCCGGTGGCGACAAAATGCAGCAAGGCGAGCGTGAACGTCTTGAGCTGGAATTCAAGCAAAAGGCCCGTGACTTCCAGTTCCAGTCCAAGGAACTGAACGAAGCCAAAGCCGTTGCCGACCGTGAAATGCTGAAGCAGCTCAAGCCGAAACTGGACAGCGCTGTGGAAGAAGTCATCAAGAAAGGTGCTTTCGACCTGGTCTTCGAGCGTGGCGCAGTGATTGATGTCAAACCTCAATACGACATCACTCGCCAGGTTATCGAGCGCATGAATCAGCTGAAGTAATATGACAGCGACTATAAAGCTCGGCCAATTGGCCGAGTTCCTCGGCGCCACGGTACGTGGCGACCCGGCGAAAGAAATTACTGGGCTAGCCACTTTGCAAGAGGCTGGCCCAGCTCAGTTGAGCTTTCTCGCAAACCCTCAATACCGTAAGTACCTGGCTGACAGCCGGGCTGCGGCGTTGTTGCTGAAAGCGGCTGACGCCGAAGGTTTTGCCGGTAATGCGCTGGTGGTGCCTGATCCGTATCTGGCCTACGCGCGGGTGTCTCACCTGTTCGATCCCAAGCCCAAGGCTGCTGCCGGTATTCACCCGACAGCGGTCGTTGCAGAAGATGCCGTGGTTGACCCAGCGGCGAGTATTGGTGCGTTTGCAGTGATTGAAAGCGCGGCGCGTATTGCTGCGGGCGTGACAGTCGGTGCGCACTGCTTCATCGGTGCCCGCTGCGAGATTGGTGAAGGCGGCTGGCTCGCCCCGCGAGTGACGCTGTACCACGACGTTCGCATCGGCAAGCGCGTGGTGATTCAGTCGGGCGCAGTTCTCGGTGGCGAAGGTTTCGGTTTTGCCAATGAGAAAGGTGTCTGGCAGAAGATCGCCCAGATCGGTGGTGTCCTGGTCGGTGACGATGTCGAGATAGGCGTTAATACTGCCATCGACCGTGGTGCCCTGGCCGATACCATCCTCGGTAATGGCGTGAAGCTCGACAATCAGATTCAAATTGCCCATAACGTCCAGGTCGGTGACCACACCGCCATGGCAGCGTGCGTGGGAATCTCTGGCAGCACCAAAATCGGCAAGCATTGCATGCTCGCCGGTGGTGTAGGGCTGGTGGGACATATCGAAATTTGCGACAACGTTTTTATCACCGGGATGACCATGGTGACCCATTCGATTACTGAAAAGGGTTCCTATTCTTCCGGTACGGCCATGCAACCGGCTGCCGAATGGCGCAAAAGCGCGGCACGCATCCGTCAGCTCGATGACATCGCGCGACGTCTGCGACAGTTGGAAAAGCGTGTAGGGGAAGTGACCCCTGACGGTAATGCTTCATCAGATGGCTGATACCATTTCCATATCAAGTGTGCACAGCCGCTAGACTGCCTCCTTGATTTGCTAGAGGGGTGCGCGTCAGTCGCGCGCTCCCAATCTTTACATAGGCTTCCCCCCGAAATGATGGACATCAACGAGATTCGCGAATACCTGCCTCACCGTTACCCGTTCCTGCTGGTGGACCGAGTCGTGGAACTGGATGTGGAAGGCAAGCGCATTCGCGCCTACAAGAATGTCAGCATCAACGAACCGTTCTTCAATGGCCACTTCCCTGCGCATCCAATCATGCCGGGCGTGTTGATCATCGAAGCGATGGCTCAGGCTGCCGGTATCCTTGGCTTCAAAATGCTCGACGTGAAGCCTGCCGACGGTACGCTTTATTACTTCGTCGGCTCCGACAAGCTGCGTTTTCGCCAGCCGGTCACCCCTGGCGATCAGTTGATCCTCGAAGCTCGCTTCATCAGCTGCAAGCGCCAGATTTGGAAGTTCGAATGCCAGGCTTCGGTCGACGGCAAGCCGGTCTGCTCCGCTGAAATTATCTGCGCGGAACGCAAACTATGAGTTTGATTGACCCTCGCGCAATCATCGATCCGACGGCCATTTTGGCCGACGACGTCGAGGTCGGCCCTTGGTCGATCGTCGGCGCAGGTGTGGAAATCGGCGAGGGGACAGTGATCGGGCCGCACGTGATTCTCAAAGGCCCGACCCGAATCGGTAAGCACAATCGCATCTACCAGTTTTCTTCGGTAGGCGAGGACACGCCTGACCTGAAATACAAGGGTGAAGAAACCCGCCTCGTCATTGGTGACCACAACGTCATTCGCGAAGGCGTGACGATTCACCGCGGGACCGTTCAGGACCGTTCGGAAACCACCCTTGGCGATCACAACCTGATCATGGCCTATGCCCACATCGGCCACGACAGCGTCATCGGCAACCACTGCATCCTGGTCAACAACACCGCACTGGCCGGTCATGTGCACGTTGAAGATTGGGCGATCCTGTCCGGTTTTACCCTGGTTCATCAGTATTGCCACATCGGCGCCCACAGCTTTTCCGGTATGGGCACCGCCATTGGCAAGGATGTTCCAGCGTACGTCACGGTGTTCGGCAACCCGGCCGAAGCGCGCAGCATGAATTTCGAAGGCATGCGCCGTCGTGGTTTCAGCGAGGACGCGATCCACGCCCTGCGTCGTGCCTATAAGGTGGTTTACCGCCAGGGCCTGACGGTAGAACAGGCGCTCGCTGAACTGACCGAACCGTCGGCCCAGTTTCCGGAAGTCGCGGTATTCCGTGATTCGATCCAGTCTTCGACCCGCGGCATCACGCGTTAATCATGGCTAATCTGCGTATAGCGCTGGTGGCGGGTGAGGCTTCCGGTGACATTCTGGGTGCGGGCCTCATGCGCGCACTCAAGGCTCAGCATCCGGCAGTCGAGTTCATTGGGGTTGGCGGTCCGCTGATGGCGGCCGAAGGCCTGACCTCGTATTTTCCGATGGAGCGTCTCTCTGTCATGGGTCTGGTGGAAGTGCTGGGCCGATTGCGCGAGCTGCTGGCTCGGCGCAAGAAACTGGTCGCCGACCTGATCGCCGAAAAACCGGACGTGTTCATCGGTATCGATGCTCCGGACTTCAACCTCAATATCGAACTCAAGCTGCGTCAGGCGGGGATCAAGACCGTGCACTACGTCAGCCCGTCGGTATGGGCGTGGCGGCAGAAGCGTGTGTTGAAGATTCGCGACGGCTGCGATCTGATGCTGACGCTGTTCCCGTTCGAAGCAAAATTCTACGAAGAGAAGGGTGTGCCGGTGCGGTTTGTCGGGCACTCACTGGCCGATGCCATTCCGCTGGAAGCGGATCGTGCGGCGGCGCGGGCCGAACTTGGCTTGCCTGATGGGCCGCTGGTGGCGTTGATGCCTGGCAGTCGTGGTGGCGAAGTCGGTCGGCTGGGAGCGTTGTTTCTCGATACTGCCCAGCGTTTGCGCACCATGCGCCCCGAGGTGCGCTTCGTTATGCCTTGCGCCAACCCCGAGCGCCGCACGCAGCTTGACGCGTTGCTGGTCGGTCGCGATTTGCCGCTAACCTTGCTCGATGGCAAATCCCACCTGGCCCTGGCGGCTTGCGATGCGGTGTTGATCGCCTCTGGAACCGCCACGCTCGAAGCGCTGTTGTACAAGCGGCCGATGGTGGTCGCTTATCGTCTGGCGCCACTGACGTTCTGGATTCTCAAGCGCATGGTGAAAAGTCCCTACGTTTCCTTGCCGAACCTGCTGGCCCAGCGCCTTTTGGTGCCCGAGTTGCTGCAGGACGATGCGACGGTCGAGGCCCTGGCCCAGACCTTGTCGCCGTTGATCGAGGATGGCGAAGAACAGACTCGCGGCTTTGATGAAATTCACCGGACCTTGCGTCTGGACGCCTCCAACCAGGCTGCGGATGCAGTGCTGAAACTGATCGGCCAAGTACAATGAGTAAAACAAGCATGCAAATGGGGCTGGATTTTACCTTGGTCGCTGAAGTCGAAGATTTAGTCGCCGGTGTTGACGAAGTCGGTCGCGGTCCGCTCTGTGGGGCCGTGGTGACCGCTGCGGTGATCCTTGATCCGAATCGTCCGATCCTCGGTCTGAATGATTCGAAGAAACTCACTGAAGCCCGCCGCGAAAAGCTCTACGACGAAATCTGCGAAAAAGCCCTGAGCTGGTGCATCGCTCGGGCCGAAGTCGAAGAAATCGACGAGTTGAACATTCTCCATGCCACCATGCTGGCCATGCAGCGAGCGATCGAAGGGCTGCACATTCAGCCGAAACTGGCGATGATCGACGGCAACCGCTGCCCGAAACTGTCCATGCGCGCCGAAGCGGTGGTGCAGGGCGACGGCAAGGTTCCGGCCATTGCGGCGGCATCGATTCTGGCCAAGGTCAGCCGAGACCGTGAAATGGCGGCGTTCGAATTGATTTACCCGGGGTATGGGATCGGAGGCCATAAAGGCTATCCAACGCCCGTTCATCTGGAGGCGTTGGCCCGCCTGGGGCCGACGCCCATTCACCGGCGCTCGTTCGCCCCTGTGCGTCTGGCGTACGAAGCACGTGAGAGCCTGATAGAGAGTTAGGCGCAAGGCTGATGTTTTTGCCAAGGCCCGGTACAATCCGGGCCTTGTTGTTTTCATGACTTAACGCAGGATCACTATGCCGGCTTCATTCGTTCACCTACGCCTGCACACTGAGTATTCCCTGGTCGACGGTCTGGTGCGGATCAAACCGCTGGTCAAGACCCTGGTCGGCATGAACATGCCTGCCGTTGCGGTTACCGACCAGAACAACATGTGTTCCCTGGTCAAATTCTATAAAGCGGCCATGGGCGCAGGCATCAAGCCGATCTGCGGCGCCGACCTGTGGCTGTCGAACAAGGATCCGGACAACGCCCTGAGCCGGATCAGCCTGCTGGCCATGAACGCCGTCGGCTATCGCAACCTGACCGAACTGATTTCCCGCGGCTTCATCGACGGCCAGCGCAATGGCGCTGTCATCATCGAGCGCGAGTGGGTGGCCGAGGCCAGCGAAGGCCTGATCATGCTGTCGGCAGCGAAAGAAGGCGAGATCGGCCTGGCCATGCTCAGTGGCAATCCGGCTGAAGCGGAAAACCTCGCTCGCGAATGGATGGCGGTGTTCCCGGATCGTTTTTATCTGGAAATCCAGCGCACCCATCGCCCCAACGATGAAGAGCAATTGCACGGTGCGGTGGCCCTGGCCGAGAAAATCGGTGCGCCGCTGGTGGCGACCAACGACGTGCGTTTCATCAAGCAGGAAGACTTTGCCGCGCACGAAACCCGCGTGTGTATCGGCGAGGGCCGCGCCCTCGACGATCCGCGGCGTTCGAAGAATTACAGCGATCAGCAATACCTCAAAAGTGCGGAGGAAATGGCCGAGCTGTTCAGCGATATTCCCGAAGCGCTGGAAAACACCGTCGAAATCGCCAAGCGCTGCAACATCGAAGTGAAGCTGGGTACTCACTTCCTGCCCAACTTCCCGATTCCCGATGGCATGACCATCGACGAGTATTTCCGCAAGGTGTCCTTCGATGGTCTGGAGGATCGTCTTAGCGTTCTATTGCCCAAGGACACCACCGAAGACTACGAAGCCAAGCGTCAGGTCTATGTCGACCGGCTGAATTTCGAGCTGGATATCATCATCCAGATGGGCTTCCCCGGTTACTTCCTGATCGTTATGGACTTTATCCAGTGGGCCAAGAGCAACGGCGTGCCTGTTGGCCCGGGCCGTGGGTCGGGTGCCGGATCGCTGGTGGCCTATGTGCAGAAGATCACCGACCTCGATCCGCTGGAATACGATCTGCTGTTCGAACGTTTCCTCAACCCGGAACGGGTTTCCATGCCCGACTTCGACGTCGACTTCTGCATGGACGGCCGTGACCGGGTGATTGACTACGTGGCCGAGAAATACGGCCGCAACGCGGTGAGCCAGATCATCACCTTCGGTTCCATGGCGGCAAAAGCAGTGGTCCGCGACGTGGCCCGGGTGCAAGGCAAGTCCTACGGTTTGGCGGATCGTCTGTCGAAGATGATTCCCTTCGAAGTCGGCATGACCCTGGAAAAGGCCTACGAGCAGGAAGAAATCCTGCGTGACTTCATCAAGGTCGATGAAGAAGCCGCGGAAATCTGGGAAATGGCGCGCAAGCTTGAAGGCGTTGTGCGTAACGTCGGCAAGCACGCGGGTGGTGTGGTCATCGCACCGACCAAGTTGACGGACTTCTCGCCGATCTATTGCGACGAAGCCGGCGATGGCCTGGTTACCCAGTTCGACAAGGACGACGTTGAAGCGGCCGGCCTGGTGAAGTTCGACTTCCTGGGGCTGCGGACCCTGACGGTCATCGACTGGGCGCTGAAAACCATCAACCGCGACCGTGCCAAGGTCGATGAGCCACCGCTGGACATCGCATTCATCCCGCTGGATGACAAGCCGACCTACCAGTTGCTGCAAAAGGCCGAAACCACCGCGGTGTTCCAGCTCGAGTCGCGTGGCATGAAGGAGCTGATCAAAAAGCTCAAGCCCGACTGCCTGGAAGACTTGATCGCACTGGTGGCCCTGTTCCGTCCGGGCCCTTTGCAATCGGGCATGGTGGACGACTTTATCAACCGTAAGCACGGTCGCGCCGAACTGGCGTACCCGCACTCGGACTACCAGTACGAAGGCCTCAAGCCGGTATTGGCGCCGACTTACGGCATTATCCTGTATCAGGAACAGGTGATGCAGATTGCCCAGGTCATGGCCGGTTACACCCTCGGCGGTGCGGACATGCTGCGTCGGGCCATGGGTAAGAAAAAGCCCGAAGAAATGGCCAAGCAGCGCGGCGGTTTCATTGAGGGTTGCGCGACCAACAACATCGACGGTGACCTGGCCGGCAACATTTTCGACCTGGTGGAAAAATTCGCCGGTTACGGCTTCAACAAATCCCACTCCGCCGCGTACGGTCTGGTGTCGTACCAGACGGCATGGCTGAAGACGCACTACCCCGCGCCGTTCATGGCCGCGGTGCTGTCGGCGGATATGCACAACACCGACAAGGTCGTGACCTTGATCGAAGAAATTCGCACCATGAAGCTGCGTCTCGACGCGCCGGATGTGAATACGTCGGAGTTCAAGTTCACGGTAAATGATGAAGGCCGCATTATTTATGGCCTCGGCGCCATCAAGGGTGTTGGCGAAGGCCCGGTCGAGGCAATCACTGAGGCGCGTCAGGATGGGCCGTTCAAGGACCTGTTCGATTTCTGCGCGCGGGTCGACCTCAAACGTATCAACAAACGCACGCTGGACGGTTTGATCCGTAGCGGTGCGCTGGATCGCCTGGGCCCTTATTTCCATGATGAACCGAAAGCCTATCAAGCCAGCATCGACCAGAACCGCGCGGTCCTGCTGACGGCGATGGAAGGGGCAATCAAGGCCGCCGAACAAACCGCTCGCACCCACGACAGTGGCCACGCCGACTTGTTTGGCGGGTTGTTCGTCGAGGAAGACGCCGACGTCTACGGCAATCACCGCAAGGCGAAGGAACTGACCCTCAAGGAGCGCCTGAAAGGCGAGAAAGACACCCTGGGCCTGTACCTGACCGGTCACCCGATTGACGAATACGAAGGCGAGATCCGCCGTTTTGCCCGTCAGCGCATCATCGACCTGAAACCGGCTCGCGATACACAGACCGTTGCGGGCATGATCATTGCCCTGCGGGTGATGAAGAACAAGAAGGGCGACAAGATGGGTTTCATCACCCTTGACGACCGTTCTGGCCGGATCGAAGCCTCTCTGTTCGCCGAAGCGTTCCATTCGGCGCAGTCGTTGTTGCAGACTGACGCGATGGTGGTGGTCGAAGGCGAAGTCAGCAACGACGATTTCTCCGGCGGCCTGCGGCTGCGGGTCAAGCGGGTGATGAGCATGGAAGATGCGCGCACCAACCTGGCCGAGAGCCTGCGCTTGAAGCTGCAGACCAAGGATTTGAAGGGCGATCAGCTACGCTGGCTGGGTGAGCTGTTCAAGCGTCATCGCGGTGCGTGCCCGATCACCATGGAATACACGAGCCCCGATGCCAAGGCGTTGCTGCAGTTCGGCGAGACCTGGCGAATCGACCCGGCGGATGCGTTGATTCAAGCCCTGCGTGACCAGTTCGGGCGAGACAACGTCTTCCTCCAATACCGTTGACGGTCAGGTGCCATTTTTGTCATCAAGCGTGTGCCCTGATCTCGACCAGAATTTTAATCTCGACCTGAATGCGCCACTCCCTTAAGGTAGGGCGCGAATAGACAACCGGCCGGCCCAAGCTCACTTGGACGTCGACCCAAGACGGACGCCTATGAACCCGAATTTTCTAGATTTCGAACAGCCGATCGCCGACCTGCAAGCCAAGATCGAAGAGTTGCGCTTGGTCGGTAATGACAATTCGCTGAATATCGGCGATGAGATCTCCCGCCTGCAGGACAAGAGCAGCACGCTGACCGAAGACATCTTCGGCAAGCTGACCAGCTGGCAGATCGCGCGTCTGGCGCGTCACCCGAAACGTCCGTACACCCTGGACTACATCGAACACATCTTCACCGAGTTCGACGAGTTGCACGGTGACCGTCATTTCTCCGACGACGCTGCCATTGTCGGCGGCATTGCCCGCCTGGACGATCAGCCGGTGATGATCATCGGCCACCAGAAAGGTCGTGAAGTGCGCGAGAAGGTTCGCCGCAATTTCGGCATGCCGCGTCCGGAAGGCTACCGCAAGGCTTGCCGCCTGATGGAAATGGCCGAGCGTTTCAAAATGCCGATCCTGACCTTCATCGACACCCCGGGCGCCTACCCGGGTATCGACGCCGAAGAGCGCAATCAGAGCGAAGCGATTGCCTGGAACCTGCGCGTCATGTCCCGCCTGAAGACCCCAATCATCGCCACCGTGATCGGTGAAGGTGGTTCTGGCGGTGCGTTGGCGATCGGCGTTTGCGATCAGCTGAACATGCTGCAGTACTCGACCTACGCGGTGATCTCGCCAGAAGGTTGCGCTTCGATTCTGTGGAAAACCGCCGAGAAAGCGCCGGATGCCGCTGAAGCGATGGGCATCACCGCCGAGCGCCTGAAAGGCCTGGGCATCGTGGACAAAGTGATCGGCGAGCCTTTGGGCGGCGCTCATCGCAACCCGGCTGCTGCCGCTGCATCGATCCGTGCCGAGCTGAGCTCGCAACTGGCGATGCTGAAGAAGTTCGATAACGAAGCGCTGCTCAAGCGCCGTTACGAGCGACTGATGAGCTACGGCCTGTAAGCTATACCCCTGTAGGAGCTGCCGCAGGCTGCGATCTTTTGATCTTGAAATGGCAGAAGATCAAAAGATCGCAGCCTGCGGCAGCTCCTACAGAGGGTCTATGTGATGCTGACGCCTATGAATCGTTCGAAGATTGATCTGCCTGCCAGGCTTCTCTTGAATCTGAAACCGTGGCGCAACGCCAAAGCCTGGCGCATCGCCTTCTCCGGTGGCCTCGATTCCACCGTTCTCCTGCACCTTCTCGCACACCTCGCAAAAACCCAATCCTTGCCGGCGCTGAGCGCTATCCACGTCCATCATGGTCTTCAGGTCGTGGCTGATGCGTGGCCGGATCACTGTCAGTCGGTCTGCGATGCGCTGGGGGTGCCGCTACGGGTGATTCGCGTCCGGGTTAAACCCGGCGCCAGCCTTGAGCGTGCGGCCCGGGATGCGCGATATGGCGCCTTCATCGGTGCGACTCATGCCAATGAAGTGCTGCTGACGGCTCAGCACCGTGATGACCAGGCGGAAACCCTGCTGTTCCGGTTAATGCGTGGGGCAGGGGTGAGGGGGTTGTCAGGGATGCCAGTTCAGCGCCCGCTCGGAAACGGGTTGCTGCTCCGGCCCTTGCTCGATGTCACGCGGGCGGAACTTGAAGCCTATGCCGCCGAGCATCGGCTGAGCTGGATCGAAGACCCGTCAAACCAGGATCGCCAGTTCTCACGCAATTATCTGCGACACCAGGTGTTCCCGGTATTGACCGAGCGCTGGCCGCAGGCGATGGCGACGATGGCGCGTAGCGCTGCGCATTTGAGCGAAGCACAGGCGCTACTCGACGATCTGGCAAAAATCGATCTCGCCGAAGCGGGTACGGTCTGTGAGTACGACTGGCTGGGCGTGCCCTCTCTGGAGTTGGCGTCGCTCACAAAACTGTCCGCCGCTCGCCAGCGCAACGCGTTGAGCCATTGGCTCTCGTCCGAAACCAGGATGCCGGACAGCGACCATTGGTCGGGTTGGGAGGATTTGCGTGATGCGACGGGTGATGCGCGTCCGATCTGGCGATTGGCTGAAGGTGAGTTGCATCGGGCGGGAGGGCGAATCTGGTGGTTGTCCGGTAGCTGGTTGCGCTCTCCACCCTCTGCCGGGGATTGGCTTGAACCCTTGGTATCGCTGGCGTTGCCGGACAACGGCGTGTTGTCGCTCATAGGCAAAATCCCCGATGGCCCGCTGCGTATCCGCTATCGTGAGGGAGGAGAGGTCATGCATTTGCCGGAGCGCGGCCATCGGGATCTCAAGCGTTTGCTCAACGAACGTGGGGTTCCGGGCTTCGCCCGTGGCAGATTGCCGCTGCTCTACCGGGGCGAGCAATTGCTGGCGGTGGGGGGCCTGCCGCGCTTTAACGGCAACGTGCAGGACGGCTGGAATTTGCATTGGCAGCCACCGACCCAAGATCAAGGTTTGAGCTGAAAGGGGCTTTCCGGTAGACTACGCTCCCTTCTTGATACAACTTCTGTGGATTCGCCTGAATTGCAGGAGTTGCCGATTACCAAGCAGTCTTTGCTGGGCGATTCCAAAAAATGTGTAGCGAGCAACGTACCGGTGTTTCATCTCCCGGTCTGTCCCAACGCGGCGGTTTTTTTGAAAGGTGCACTGTGATTAATGCAGGTGATCGGGGGCTTCGGCCTTCCTTCGCTTTCCCCGGCGGCTCGGACCGCTTTAACGCAGACTTCTAGGGTTTTTCATGACGCGCTACATATTCGTCACGGGCGGTGTTGTTTCTTCTTTGGGGAAAGGCATTGCATCGGCTTCATTGGCGGCCATCCTGGAGGCGCGGGGACTTAAGGTCACCATGCTGAAGCTGGATCCGTACATCAACGTCGATCCGGGCACGATGAGCCCGTTCCAGCACGGTGAAGTGTTCGTCACCCACGACGGCGCCGAGACCGACCTGGACCTGGGTCACTACGAGCGGTTCATCCGCACGACCATGACCCAGAACAACAACTTCACCACCGGCCGTGTCTACGAACACGTCCTGCGCAAAGAGCGCCGTGGTGATTACCTGGGCGCCACCATCCAGGTGATCCCGCACATCACCGACGAAATCAAGCGCCGGATCATCAAGGGCGCCGGCGATGCCGACGTGGCCATGGTCGAGATCGGTGGCACCGTGGGTGACATCGAATCGCAACCGTTCCTCGAAGCGATCCGTCAATTGCGTTTCGAAGTCGGCGCCAAGCGCGCGATGCTGATGCACCTGACGCTGGTGCCCTACATCGCCACCGCCGGCGAAACCAAAACCAAGCCAACCCAGCACTCGGTCAAGGAACTGCGTTCCATTGGCCTGCAGCCCGACGTACTGGTTTGCCGTTCGGATCACCCGATCGATATCTCTTCGCGTCGCAAGATCGCGCAATTCACCAACGTTGAAGAACGTGCGGTGATCGCGCTGGAAGACGCCGACACCATCTACAAGATCCCGGGCATTCTGCACTCCCAAGGCCTGGATGATTTCGTTGTCGAGCGTTTCGGCTTGCAATGCGGCGGCGCGGATCTGTCCGAGTGGGAAGCCGTGGTCGACGCCAAGCTCAACCCTGAGCACGAAGTCACCATCGCCATGGTCGGCAAGTACATGGAGCTGCTGGATGCCTACAAGTCGCTGATCGAAGCGATGAGTCACGCCGGCATCAGCAACCGCACCAAGGTCAACCTGCGCTACATCGATTCCGAAGACATCGAAAACCAGGGCACCGCGCTGCTGGAAGGCGTCGACGCGATCCTCGTACCCGGCGGCTTCGGTCTGCGTGGCGTGGAAGGCAAGATCACTGCCGTTCAATACGCTCGTGAGAACAAGGTTCCGTACCTCGGCATCTGCCTGGGCATGCAAGTGGCGGTCATCGAGTTCGCTCGTAATGTGATCGGCTGGAAAGACGCCAACTCCACCGAGTTCGATCGTGCAAGCGGTCACCCGGTCGTAGGGCTGATCACCGAGTGGGAAGATGCCACCGGCGCGGTCGAAACCCGTACCGAAACCTCCGACCTGGGCGGCACCATGCGCCTTGGCGCACAGGATTGCCTGCTTGAGCCGGGTTCCCTGGTGCACGATTGCTACGGCAAGGACGTGATCGTCGAACGTCACCGTCACCGCTACGAAGTGAACAACAACCTGCTGCCGCAAATCATCGAAGCCGGCCTGAAAATCTCCGGTCGTTCCGGTGATGGCGCGTTGGTTGAAGTGGTCGAAGCACCGGATCACCCATGGTTCGTCGCGTGCCAGTTCCACCCTGAGTTCACCTCGACACCTCGCGACGGTCACCCGTTGTTCAGCGGTTTCGTTAAAGCAGCTTTGGTTCAACACCAGAAGAAGGCGTAATTCCAATGGCGCAGAAGATCATCCGTGTAGGCGATATCGAGATTGCCAACGACAAGCCAATGGTGCTGTTCGGTGGCATGAACGTGCTGGAAAGCCGCGACATGGCGATGCAGGTCTGCGAAGAGTACGTGAAGGTGACCGAAAAACTCGGTATCCCTTACGTGTTCAAGGCCAGCTTCGACAAGGCTAACCGTTCCTCCGTGACTTCTTACCGTGGCCCCGGCCTGGAAGAGGGCATGCGGATCTTCCAGGACATCAAGCAAGCCTTCGGCGTGCCGATCATCACCGACGTCCACGAGCCTGAACAGGCCGCGGTCGTCGCTGAAGTCTGCGACATCATCCAGTTGCCGGCCTTCCTGTCGCGCCAGACCGACCTCGTGGTCGCGATGGCCAAGACCGGCGCGGTGATCAACATCAAGAAAGCCCAATTCCTCGCACCGCATGAGATGAAACACATCCTGAGCAAATGCGTGGAAGCGGGTAACGATCAGTTGATCCTCTGCGAACGCGGTTCGAGCTTCGGCTACAACAACCTGGTCGTCGACATGCTCGGCTTCGGCATCATGAAGCAGTTCGAATACCCGGTGTTTTTCGACGTGACCCACGCGCTGCAAATGCCCGGTGGTCGCTCCGATTCCGCTGGCGGTCGTCGCGCCCAGGTCACCGACCTGGCCAAGGCCGGCATCAGCCAGTCGTTGGCCGGCCTGTTCCTCGAAGCCCATCCGGACCCGGACAACGCCAAATGCGACGGCCCTTGCGCCTTGCGTCTGGACAAACTGGAGCCATTCCTGGCCCAGCTCAAAGCGTTGGACGAACTGGTGAAGAGTTTTCCGACGGTAGAAACCGCGTAATCCTCATTTCTCCGTGTAGGAGCCGAGCTTGCTCGCGATGGGGCCCGAGAGGGCACCGCTAGCAAGCCGCTCTTATGCAACAATGCGACCCACAAGTTATAAATCGATCAGTACAGAGCGTTTCGTCAACTTTGGAGTGTTTACAACAATGGCAAAAATCGTCGACATCAAAGGTCGTGAAGTTCTCGACTCCCGTGGCAACCCCACCGTGGAAGCGGACGTGCTTCTCGATAACGGCATCATCGGTAGCGCTTGCGCGCCGTCCGGTGCTTCCACTGGCTCGCGTGAAGCGCTCGAGCTGCGTGATGGCGACAAGAGCCGTTACCTGGGCAAAGGCGTTCTGAAAGCCGTCGCCAACATCAACGGTCCGATCCGCGACCTGTTGAAAGGTACAGACCCAAGCGACCAGAAAGCGCTGGATCACGCGATGATCAAGCTCGACGGTACTGAAAACAAAGGTTCCCTGGGCGCCAACGCGATCCTCGCCGTTTCCCTGGCCGCGGCCAAGGCAGCAGCACAGGACCAGGACCTGCCGCTGTACGCTCACATCGCCAACCTGAACGGTACTCCGGGTGTTTACTCGATGCCGGTTCCGATGATGAACATCATCAACGGCGGCGAGCATGCCGATAACAACGTCGACATCCAGGAATTCATGGTTCAGCCGGTTGGCGCCAAGTCTTTCTCGGAAGGTCTGCGCATGGGCACCGAGATTTTCCATCACTTGAAAGCTGTTCTGAAGGCCCGTGGCCTGAGCACTGCTGTCGGTGATGAAGGTGGGTTCGCGCCTAACCTGGCGTCCAACGAAGACGCTTTGAAAGTGATCTCCGAAGCCGTGGCCAACGCCGGTTACACGCTGGGCACTGATGTGACCCTGGCGCTGGACTGCGCCGCGAGCGAATTCTACGAAGACGGTCAATACAACCTGTCCGGCGAAGGCCAGGTGTTTACCGCTGAAGGTTTCGCCGATTACCTGAAAGGCCTGACCGAGCGTTACCCGATCATCTCCATCGAAGATGGCCTGGACGAGTCCGATTGGGCTGGCTGGAAAATCCTCACCGACAAAATCGGCGAGAAGGTTCAGTTGGTAGGTGACGACCTGTTCGTGACCAACACCAAGATCCTGAAAGAAGGCATCGATAAAAAGATCGCCAACTCGATCCTGATCAAGTTCAACCAGATCGGCACCCTGACCGAAACCCTGGAAGCCATCCAGATGGCCAAGGCTGCGGGTTACACCGCCGTGATCTCGCACCGTTCCGGCGAAACAGAAGATTCGACCATTGCCGACCTGGCTGTGGGCACCGCGGCTGGCCAGATCAAGACCGGCTCCCTGTGCCGTTCCGATCGCGTTTCCAAGTACAACCAACTGCTGCGTATCGAAGAGCAGTTGAATGGCAAAGCCAAATACAACGGTCGCAGCGAATTCCGCGGCTGATCGTTAGTTGATCGTAAACTGAGAAAAAGTCAGTGGATTGTGTCGGAAAAATCGCTACAGCGATGAATTTGCCACTAATCTGATGCCTTATAAGCACAAGCCTGGGTCTTCCAGGCTTCGTGCTATCAGAAGCTCATAGTTTTTGCATGGCTGTCTTTTTTCACTGGATACCTGATATTCGATGCGCAGTCCCAATTGGTTGTTCCTCGTTTTGCTCTTGTTGCTGGCTGGCCTGCAGTACCGCTTGTGGGTGGGTAATGGCAGTCTGGCGCAAGTTGCAGAGCTGACTCAGCAGATCGCGGATCAACATGCCGAGAACGAAGGCTTGCTGGAGCGCAATCGGGTGATGGACGCCGAAGTCAGCGAATTGAAAAAAGGCATGGAGACCGTTGAAGAGCGGGCTCGTCATGAGTTGGGCATGGTCAAGGACGGTGAAACCCTTTACCAGTTAGCTCAATGACCCCGTCGTTACCGGCCTTCTGGGCCGTGATTCCTGCCGCGGGCGTCGGTGCCCGTATGGCCGCGGACCGTCCCAAGCAATACTTGCAACTGGGCGGGCGCACTATTCTCGAACACAGCCTCGGCTGTTTCCTTGATCATCCTTCCCTGAAGGGGTTGGTGGTCAGTCTTGCTGTTGATGATCCTTATTGGCCGAATCTGGCCTGTGCCGGCGATTCGCGAATTCAACGCGTCGAAGGTGGCGCGGAGCGGTCCGGGTCGGTGCTCAATGCGTTGCTGCATTTGCATGTGTTGGGTGCGGACGAAGAGGATTGGGTGTTAGTGCACGATGCGGCACGCCCGAATCTGAGCCGCGATGATCTCGACAAGTTGCTGGGTGAGCTGGCTGACGATCCGGTGGGTGGGCTGCTGGCGGTGCCGGCACGGGATACCCTCAAGCGTGTCGACAAGCATGGCCGCGTGGTTGAAACGGTGGATCGCAGTGTGATTTGGCAGGCCTATACGCCGCAGATGTTTCGTCTTGGCGCATTGCATCGGGCGCTGGCGGACAGTCTGGTGGCGGATGCTTTGGTCACTGATGAGGCATCGGCGATGGAGTGGGCAGGTTTGTCGCCACGTCTGATCGAAGGGCGATCCGATAACCTCAAGGTTACTCGTCCTGAAGATCTTGAATGGTTGCGCCAGCGGTGGTCCCACCGCCGCTAAAAGATCGCAGCCTTCGGCAGCTCCTGCAAGGGATCGCATCCAACTGTAGGAGCTGCCGCAGGCTGCGATCTTTTGATCTTCAAACCATCAAACCCGATACTCCGGCCGCTCGGCCAACCCTTCCTTCAAATAATCCACCAACTTGCGTACCTTCGGCGACAAATGCCGTTGCTGCGGATAAAGCGCCCACACTGCCGTGTTCGGCGGTTGGTGGGCTTCCAGCAGCGAAATTAATTCGCCGTTTTTCAGATGCTCCAGCACGTAATAATCCGGCAACTGACACAAACCCACGCCTTGTAACGCGGCATCCAGCACCGCCTGCCCACTATTGCAGCGCCAGTTTCCCTGTACCCGCTGGGAAAACTCCCGCCCGTTCTGTTCCAGTTGCCACATGTCCGAACTGCCGATGAGGCAATTGTGGCGGCTCAATTCCGACAAGCTGTGTGGGCGACCATACCGTTCGAGGTAGGACGGCGATGCGCACAGGTACATGCGGCGGGGTGCGAGGCGGGCGGCGACCAGTCGCGAATCCTGCAGGCGACCGAGGCGGATCGCCAGGTCCAGGCCTTCATGTACCAGGTCGAGTTGACGGTTGCTCAGTTCGATGTCGATCCGCAATTGTGGATAAAGCGCCATGAAGCGCGTCACCAGCGGCACGATAAATCGCTCGCCGTAGGCCACCGCGCAGGTCATGCGCAGCATGCCTTTGGGTTCACTGGTCAGATCGCCGACCGCTCGCAAGGCTTCTTCGCGGCCATCCTGCAAGCGTTGGCAATGTTGCAGGAAAGTCTGTCCGGCCTCGGTCAGCGTTACCCTGCGGGTGCTGCGATAGAGCAGGCGGGTTTGCAGGCGCTCTTCCAGGCGTACGATTTGTCGACTGACATGCGAGGACGAAACCCCAAGTCGCTCGGCGGCGGCGGTGAATTGACTGCACTCGGCCACGGCGACGAATTCGTCGATACCTTCCCAGCGGTTATCGGACATGAAGGATTATCCCTCTACGGCAATAATATTTTGCATTTGGCCTGATTATTCACCGAGAGGCGGTGTATTACACTCCTTGTCTCGTTTTTATTCACTGGAGCAACCCTATGATCAAGTCGCGCGCCGCCGTTGCCTTCGAGGCCAAGAAACCTCTGGAGATCGTTGAAGTCGATGTCGCCATGCCCAAGGCGGGTGAAGTTTTGCTGCGTGTGGTTGCCTCCGGTGTTTGTCACACTGACGCCTACACCTTGTCCGGCGCTGACCCGGAAGGCATCTTCCCGTCGATCCTCGGCCACGAAGGTGGCGCAGTGGTTGAAGCCATCGGCGAGGGCGTGACCTCGGTAGCGATCGGCGATCATGTGATCCCGCTGTACACCCCGGAATGCCGCCAGTGCAAATTCTGCCTGTCGGGCAAAACCAACCTCTGCCAGGCGATTCGTGCCACCCAAGGCAAAGGCCTGATGCCGGATGGCACTTCGCGCTTTTCCTACAAGGGGCAGCCGATTTTCCACTACATGGGTACCTCGACCTTCTCCGAGTACACCGTGCTGCCGGAAATCTCCGTTGCCAAGATCCCTAAAGAAGCGCCACTGGAGAAAGTCTGCCTGCTGGGTTGCGGTGTCACCACCGGCATCGGTGCGGTGCTCAATACTGCCAAGGTAAAACCGGGTGACACCGTCGCCATTTTCGGCCTCGGCGGTATCGGTCTGTCGGCCGTGATCGGCGCGGCGAAAGCCAAGGCTGCGCGGATCATTGCCATCGACATCAACCCAGCCAAGTTCGAGATCGCCAAGCAATTGGGTGCAACCGACTGTGTGAACCCGAAAGATTTCGACCGTCCGATCCAGGAAGTCATCGTCGACATGACCGATGGCGGCGTCGACTTTTCCTTCGAGTGCATCGGCAATGTCCACTTGATGCGCGCCGCACTTGAGTGCTGCCACAAGGGTTGGGGCGAGTCGGTGATCATCGGCGTAGCCGGTGCTGGTCAGGAAATTTCTACCCGTCCGTTCCAGTTGGTCACCGGTCGCGTCTGGCGCGGTTCGGCGTTCGGCGGCGTGCGCGGCCGTACCGAGTTGCCAAGCTACGTGGAAATGGCCGAAACCGGCGAGATCCCGCTGGATACCTTCATCACCCACACCATGGGCCTGGAAGATATCAACAAGGCGTTTGACCTGATGCATGAAGGCAAGAGCATCCGTTCCGTCATCCACTTCTGAGGTCGGTCATGAGCCTGGAAAATATCTCCTGCCAGAAAAGCTTCGGCGGCTGGCACAAACGCTACCGGCACCGCTCCGATGTGCTTGGCTGCGACATGGTGTTTGCCGTGTACCTGCCGCCGCAAGCGGAGCAGGGCGGCAAGCTGCCGGTGTTGTACTGGTTGTCCGGCCTGACCTGCACCGACGAGAATTTCATGCAAAAGGCCGGCGCCCTGCGCATGGCCGCCGAGCTGGGGTTGATCATCGTTGCGCCGGATACCAGCCCGCGCGGTCCTGACGTGCCGGGTGACCCAGATGGCGCTTGGGACTTCGGTCTCGGCGCCGGGTTTTATCTGAATGCCACGCAGGAACCTTGGTCGCGGCACTATCGGATGCATGACTATGTCGTGCAGGAATTGCCGGCATTGGTCGAGGCCCATTTCCCGGCGTCGAACAAACGTGGCATCAGCGGTCACTCCATGGGCGGGCACGGCGCGTTGGTCTGTGCCTTGCGCAATCCGGGGCGTTATCAGTCAGTGTCGGCGTTTTCGCCGATCAACAATCCTATGGATTGCCCTTGGGGTCAGAAAGCCTTTTCCCGTTACCTGGGAGAAGACCGTGCGAAATGGCGCGAATGGGACACCTGCGCCTTGATTGCCGAAGCGGACGAGAAGCTGCCACTGCTGGTCGATCAAGGGGATCGGGACGATTTCCTGGCAACCCAGCTCAAGCCTGAAGCCCTGCAACAGGCCGCCAAACTGGCGGGTCATCCGCTGACGTTGCGCCTGCAGCCGGGCTACGACCACAGCTATTTCTTCATCGCCAGCTTCATCGACGAGCACTTGCAACATCACGGACGCGCTCTAGGCGCCTAATGTCCGACAAAGCAGGTAGAATCACGCCCTGACAAAAATCGGGGCGTTTTTTTATGCGTATTGGCCACGGCTATGATGTGCACCGTTTCGCTGAAGGCGATTTCATTACTCTGGGCGGCGTGCGGATTGCACACGGCTTCGGGCTGCTCGCTCATTCCGACGGTGACGTCCTGCTGCACGCCTTGAGCGATGCCTTGCTCGGCGCCGCTGCGTTGGGTGATATCGGCAAGCATTTCCCGGACACCGACCCAAAGTTCAAGGGCGCCGACAGCCGCGTGCTGTTGCGTCACGTCGTCGCACTGATCCACGCCAAAGGCTGGAAAGTCGCCAACGTCGATAACACCATCGTCGCCCAGGCGCCGAAAATGGCCCCGCATATCGAATCGATGCGCGCGCTGATTGCCGCGGATCTTCAAGTTGAGTTGGATCAAGTGAACGTGAAAGCTACCACCACCGAAAAGCTTGGCTTTGTCGGTCGCGAAGAAGGCATTGCCGTGCATTCCGTTGCCTTGTTGCTGCGCGCATGAACGAGGCGCAATTGCTCGGCCCGCGGGCCTATGGTGAAGCCCTCGGCACCGCGGTGTTGAAAGCCACGGCAGAAGATTTCCAGGTCGATGAAGTGCTCGATATTCCCCTCAGTGGCGATGGCGAGCACTTGTGGATCTGGGTGGAAAAGCGCGGCCTGAATACTGAGGAAGCGGCACGGCGGATCGCCAAGGCGGCGGGCGTGCCGTTGCGTACGGTCAGTTACGCGGGCCTCAAGGACCGTCAGGCGCTGACGCGCCAGTGGTTCAGCGTGCAATTGCCGGGCAAGGCCGATCCTGATCTGTCGGCGGCTGAAAACGACACGCTGAAGATCCTCAAGACCGGCCGGCACAAACGCAAGCTGCAACGCGGCGCGCACTCGGCCAACGGTTTCACGTTGCGTCTGACCCAATTTGCTGGCGACAAGGCGGCAATCGAAGAGCGTCTGCAACTGATCGCCAAGCAAGGTATACCCAACTATTTCGGTTCCCAGCGTTTCGGGTTTGACGGCGGCAACGTGGTCGATGCCCGTGCCTGGGCCGCGCGCAAGGCCCTGCCGGAGCAGCGCAACGTGCGTTCGCGGCTGCTGTCCACCGCCCGCAGTTTTCTGTTTAACCAGGTGCTGGCGGCGCGTGTTGCCGAGGGTACCTGGCAGCGTGCCCAGGTCGGAGACCTGCTGGCCTTCACCGACAGCCGCAGTTTTTTTCCGGCCGGTGAGGCCGAGTGCAGCGATCCGCGCCTGGCGATTCTCGACCTGCACCCGACCGGTCCGCAGTGGGGTGAAGGTGACTCGCCGACGACGGGCGCTGTCCATGAACTGGAGCAGGCAATCGCCGCCCGCGAAGCAGATCTTCGCGATTGGTTGATTAACGCCGGAATGAGCCACGAACGTCGCATCCTGCGGCTGCCCATTGGTGGGTTGACGTGGCATTATCCCGAGCCTGACATTCTGCAACTGGAATTCGTCCTGCCGGCCGGATGCTTCGCCACCGTATTGGTGCGTGAACTCGTCGATCTGGTGCCGGTGGGGCAGACGGACAGCCCATGCGTATTCTGATTTCTAACGACGATGGGGTAACCGCACCCGGTCTCGCCGCGCTTTATGCTGCGCTGGCGGATTACACCGAATGCGTGGTTATCGCCCCGGACCAGGACAAAAGCGGCGCCAGCAGCTCGCTGACGCTCGACCGTCCGTTGCACCCGCAAACGCTGGCCAACGGCTTTATCAGCCTCAATGGCACACCCACCGATTGCGTGCACCTGGGCCTTAACGGCTTGCTGGAGCGCGAGCCGGACATGGTGGTTTCCGGCATCAACCTGGGCGCCAACCTGGGGGACGACGTGCTGTATTCCGGTACGGTGGCGGCGGCGCTTGAAGGCCGTTTCCTACAGCGTCCTTCGTTCGCCTTTTCGTTGGTCTCACGGCAAGTGGAGAACCTTCCCACAGCCGCATACTTTGCGCGCAAACTGGTTGAAGCCCACGCTGACCTTGAGCTGCCACCGCGCACGGTGCTGAACGTGAACATTCCCAACTTGCCGCTGGACCATATCCGCGGCATCCAGTTGACCCGGCTCGGCCATCGCGCCCGTGCGGCGGCGCCGACGAAAGTGGTCGACCCGCGCGGGAAATCCGGTTACTGGATCGCCGCGGCGGGAGATGCCGAAGACGGCGGCCCGGGTACTGATTTCCATGCGGTGATGCAGGGCTATGTTTCCATCACTCCGCTGCAACTGGATCGCACCTTCAATGATGCGTTCAGAAGTCTCGATGGCTGGCTGGAGGGGCTGCGCTAATGGCTCGTGAACAAGACCATATGCTGCATCGCGGCATCGGGATGACCTCTCAGCGAACCCGCGAACGCCTTATTCAGCGGTTGTATGAGGAAGGTATTTCCAACGCCAAGGTGCTGGAAGTGATCCGCCGTACCCCGCGTCACCTGTTCGTCGATGAGGCGCTGGCGCACCGCGCCTACGAGGACACGGCGTTGCCGATCGGTAACAACCAGACCATCTCCCAGCCTTACATGGTGGCTCGCATGAGCGAGTTGCTGCTGGAAGCAGGTCCTCTGGACAAGGTGATGGAAATCGGCACCGGGTCGGGTTATCAGACGGCGATTCTGTCGCAACTGGTTGAGCGGGTGTTTTCCGTCGAGCGCATCAAGGTGTTGCAGGATCGGGCCAAGGAACGCCTGGTCGATCTCAACTTGCGCAACGTGGTATTCCGCTGGGGCGATGGCTGGGAAGGCTGGCCGGCACTGGCGCCGTACAACGGCATTATCGTGACGGCAGTGGCCACCGACGTCCCTCAGGCTCTGCTTGATCAGTTAGCGCCAGGCGGAAGGCTGGTGATCCCGGTCGGGGCCGGCGAAGTGCAACAATTAATGCTGATCATCCGTGAAGAGCAGGGTTTTTCCCGACGTGTTCTGGGGTCTGTGCGCTTTGTTCCATTGCTCAATGGGCCACTGGCCTGAGCATTTGTTGTAGCGGGCTGAATTCTCTTCGATTGCCTCTGTCTTACAGCGGCATCGAGCAGTTAAACGGAATTCATCGTCAGGTAGCAAACGTGTGCCTCGCATCATTAAAGGTAAAGCCTGTTCGGACCGTTATACTGGCGACATCTCGTGCCGATTCACGGCAATCCACATTTTTCAGCCACCACAAAGGGAGCGGCGGGTGAGTCTCACAGTCATTGCGCAGCGTATGGGTATAACCGGCTTTCAGCGCCTGGTGACTGGCCTTGTCTTGAGTACCTTGCTGGTTGGTTGTTCCAGCAACAAATCGAGTGACGTACGCGTCGTCGATCGTAATAACGCCGTCGCCCAGCGTCCGGCAGTGACCACGGGGCAGTATGTCGTCCGGCCTAAGGACACACTGTTCTCCATCGCGTTTCGCTACGGCTGGGACTACAAGGCTCTCGCGGCGCGTAACAATATTCCAGAGCCCTACACCATTCATCCGGGTCAGACGATTCGCTTTGACGGCCGTACCGGTTCAACACCGATAGCTCCGACAGCAGCGGTCAGTTCGGCCAGTTCTACGCCTTCGTCGTCAAGTAAAACCACGGTTATCCGGCGCCAGGTAAACGGCACGACGACCAGTACAACCGTGGTTGCACCGTCCGTCGCCAACAAGCCTGCACCCGCTCCGTTGCCTCCCGCGGGCCCGGCCCCGACCGGCTGGGGATGGCCATCTAATGGCATTCTGATTGGAAAGTTCTCCTCAAACGGCAGTTTGAATAAAGGAATTGATATCGCCGGAGATTTGGGACAGCCTGTTTTAGCTGCGTCTGATGGGACGGTGGTATACGCCGGGAGTGGCTTAAGGGGCTACGGCGAATTAGTCATCATCAAACACAGCGAAACCTACGTCAGTGCCTACGGACATAACCGCAGGCTGTTGGTTCGGGAGGGGCAGCAGGTCAAAGTCGGACAGACAATTGCCGAAATGGGGTCAACGGGAACAGACCGGGTGAAACTGCATTTTGAGATTCGCCGCCAGGGTAAACCTGTAGATCCGCTGCAATTCCTGCCACGTCGTTGACCGCTTACCAGCCTGTTCCGTCACGTAGAGGGAACAGGCTCCAGCGTTGCCAAGGATAAAGGCGTCGCTTGAGCTTGAGGTCGAACTCACCAAAGGACTATAACAATGGCTCTCAGTAAAGAAGTGCCGGAGTTTGACATCGACGATGAGGTTCTCCTGATGGAGACCGGCATCGGTACGGATTCGATGTCGAATGATGAAGGGGCTGCTCCACC
The DNA here is from genome assembly GCF_059716195.1 of Pseudomonas sp. LBUM1644. Classification (NCBI taxonomy): domain Bacteria; kingdom Pseudomonadati; phylum Pseudomonadota; class Gammaproteobacteria; order Pseudomonadales; family Pseudomonadaceae; genus Pseudomonas; species Pseudomonas sp. LBUM1644. The sequence goes on from NZ_CP166812.1 coordinate 1,268,034, forward strand.
TTCCGTTCGTGCCAAATCCAAACACTCCGCTTCGTTAAAGCAACACAAATACATTGACTACACGCGTGCACTCGATGCTACGCAGCTGTACCTCAATGAGATTGGTTTCTCCCCTCTGCTGTCCCCCGAAGAAGAAGTTCATTTTGCACGCTTGTCGCAAAGTGGCGATCCGGCCGGGCGCAAACGCATGATTGAAAGCAACCTGCGGCTGGTGGTGAAAATCGCCCGGCGTTACGTCAATCGTGGGCTGTCGCTGCTGGACCTGATCGAAGAGGGCAACCTCGGGCTGATCCGGGCGGTAGAGAAATTCGACCCTGAACGCGGCTTCCGCTTTTCGACCTACGCTACCTGGTGGATTCGTCAGACCATCGAGCGCGCAATCATGAATCAGACCCGGACCATCCGGTTGCCGATCCATGTGGTCAAAGAGCTCAACGTGTACTTGCGGGCCGCACGGGAGCTGACGCAAAAGCTCGATCACGAACCCTCACCCGAAGAAATCGCCAACCTGCTGGAAAAACCGGTGGGAGAGGTCAAGCGCATGCTCGGCTTGAACGAGCGGGTTTCTTCGGTCGACGTCTCGCTGGGTCCGGATTCGGATAAAACCCTGCTGGACACTCTTACTGATGACCGCCCAACCGATCCATGCGAACTGCTGCAGGATGACGACCTGTCCCAGAGCATTGATCAATGGCTCTCTGAGCTGACCGACAAACAGCGTGAAGTGGTGATACGCCGCTTTGGGCTGCGGGGGCATGAGAGCAGCACGCTGGAAGACGTAGGCCTGGAAATTGGCCTGACCCGTGAACGGGTCAGACAGATTCAGGTTGAAGGACTGAAGCGCCTTCGGGAGATCCTCGAGAAAAATGGTCTGTCGAGCGAGTCGCTGTTTCAATAAGCATATCGCTTGAGCAATCAGCAAAAAGCCTCGACTGGTTCGGGGCTTTTTGTTTTCTGGATGATGAGCCTTGCGCCACCTCGGCTTTGTAGTCTTGCGTTGTAAGTCTTCGCTTACTCTTTCGTAAGTGTTCGTTATTTTTACAGTGCGGCAGTCGTCCATCGCGCGATATCGTGTCGTTCAACCTCTTGATTTATCGGCTTATTATTTAATATTAAGCGGATGTGACAGGCTCTTTTGTTGATCTGGGTCGTTTGTCATCGCGAGGGAATTCTCTAGTATCTGAACTGTGTCGACGGACAGACACGCCCTTCAAGGACGAGGGGAATGGATATCGCAGGAAGCGATTCATCAGGACGATGAAAAGGAACACAGGGAATAGGGAAAAAATGTGGGCGGATCAAACCGCCCCTTTTTTTTGCCTGCAGAAAAGCAAAAAGGCCCACAAGGGGCCTTTTCAAGAACGCGGGGGAAATCAGCGTTCCAGGTGTTCGATCTTGCCTGTCTTACCATCCCAGTCGGCGGAATCGGGCAATGGGTCTTTCCGTTCAGTGATGTTTGGCCAAACCTCGGCCAGCTCCATGTTCAGCTGAATGAAGTTTTCCATACCTGCGGGTACTTCATCTTCAGAGAAGATGGCCACGGCAGGGCATTCTGGTTCGCACAGTGCGCAGTCGATGCACTCATCCGGGTGAATCACCAGGAAGTTCGGGCCTTCGTAAAAGCAGTCCACCGGACAAACTTCTACGCAGTCGGTGTACTTGCACTTGATGCAGTTGTCGGTGACGACGAAGGTCATTTCTAATTTTCTCCTCAGGCGGCGGCAGCGGAGCCCCTTCACGTTGGGGTCGCCAGGTTCGGGAGCGATAGTCTGCAGGCCAGGCTATTAGCCTGCAGCATCCCAAACCGCGCGAGATTCTAACAGCTTGCAGGCAAGTGCGTTAGATCCGTGTCTTCAGTGTATAGAGCATTTCAAGCGCGCGACGCGGTGTCATGTCATCCAGATCAAGTTTGGCCAGTTCATCCAGTACCGGGTGCGGCAGGCTGGCGAACATGTCGCTCTGCTGCGGTGCGGCCTGTTTGCCCTTGCTTGGCTTCGGCACTTCATGGGGCAACGCGGTGGCTTCCAGCCGGCCCAAGTGCTCGCGAGCGCGGACGATCACTTCGCTCGGCACGCCGGCCAATTGCGCAACGGCCAGGCCATAGCTCTGGCTGGCAGGGCCGGGCAGGACGTGGTGCAGGAACACGATGCGCTCGTTGTGCTCGGTGGCATTGAGGTGCACGTTGGCCACCAGCGGTTGCGCTTCCGGCAGCACTGTCAGCTCGAAGTAGTGGGTGGCGAACAGCGTGTAAGCCCGCAGATGTGCCAGGCGTTCGGCGGCGGCCCAGGCCAGGGACAGACCGTCGAAGGTGCTGGTGCCGCGACCGACTTCGTCCATCAGCACCAGGCTGCGCTCGGTGGCGTTGTGAAGGATGTTGGCGGTTTCGCTCATTTCGACCATGAAGGTCGAGCGTCCACCCGCAAGGTCATCGCTGGAGCCGATCCGGGTAAAGATCCGGTCCACCAGGGACAGTTCGCAACTGGCCGCCGGCACGAAACTGCCGATATGCGCCAGCAGCACGATAAGCGCGGTCTGACGCATATAGGTGGATTTACCGCCCATATTCGGACCGGTGATCACCAGCATGCGCGTGTTGTCGTCCAGGCTCAGGTCGTTGGCCACGAATGGCGTGGTCAGCACTTGCTCGACCACCGGGTGGCGACCCTGGCTGATGCGCATGCAAGGTTCGTCGACGAAGCGCGGGCAGTTGAGGTCGAGGTTCAGCGCGCGTTCGGCGAGGTTGCTCAGCACATCCAGCTCGGCCAGCGCAGCGGCGGTGTCTTGCAGCGGCGGCAACTGGGCGATCAGGTCTTCGAGCAATGCTTCATAGAGCATTTTCTCGCGGGCCAGGGCGCGGCTCTTGGCCGACAGCGCCTTGTCTTCGAAAGCCTTCAGTTCCGGTGTGATGAAGCGTTCGGCGCCTTTTAGCGTCTGGCGGCGGATATAGTCGGCGGGCGCCGATTCGGCCTGCTTGCTCGGCAACTCGATGAAGTAACCGTGAATGCGGTTGTACCCGACCTTCAGGTGCGACAGGCCAGTGCGAGCCTTTTCCCGTGCTTCTAGGTCGATCAGGAACTGCCCGGCGTTTTCGCTGAGCGATTGCAAATCGTCCAGCTCGGCGTCATAACCGGTTTTCAACACGCCGCCGTCACGGATGACTGCCGGCGGGTTGTCGATGATGGCTTTTTCCAGCAGCGCCGCGAGTTCCGGATAGGTGCTGGTGGTCTTCGCCAATTGAATGATGTGCGGCGCTTCCAGCTCAGTCATTGCCACTTGCAGCTCCGGCAGTGCACCGAGCGCATCGCGCAGGCGAGCCAGGTCCCGAGGACGGGCATTGCGCAGGCCGATCCGCGCCAGAATCCGCTCGATGTCGCCGATTTCCTTGAGCTGCGGTTGCAGTTTTTCGAAACGGTAAGCGTCGAGCAGGCAGGTAATCGAGGTCTGGCGCGCCAGCAATACAGTCAGATCACGCAATGGGCGATTCAACCAGCGGGTCAGCAGACGGCTGCCCATGGCGGTCTGGCAACGGTCGACCACCGATTGCAACGTATTGTCGCGACCGCCGGCCAGGTTGGTATCCAGCTCCAGGTTTCGACGGCTCGCACCGTCCAGCACCACGGTGTCGTCCAGGCGTTCATGGCGCAGGCTGCGCAAATGGGGCAGGGCGGTGCGCTGGGTTTCCTTGGCGTAGCTGAGCAGGCAACCGGCGGCGCCGATGGCCAGGGTCAGGTTCTCGCAGCCAAAACCTTTCAAGTCCTGGGTCGAGAACTGTTGGCAGAGACTTTTCAGCGCCGAGTCGCGCTCGAAATCCCACGGTGCACGACGACGAACCCCACGACGTTTCTCCGCCGGCAAATCCTTCGGCCAGTCATCCGGGATCATCAGCTCCACCGGATTGACCCGCTCCAGTTCCGCCAACAGGTTTTCCCAGCCTTTGATTTCCAGCACCGTGAAGTTGCCGCTGGTGATGTCCAGCACCGCCAGGCCGAACAAGCGCTCGTCACCCAACACTGCCGCGATCAGGTTATCCCGACGCTCATCCAGCAACGCTTCATCGCTCACTGTCCCAGGCGTGATGATCCGCACTACCTGACGATCCACCGGCCCTTTGCTGGTCGCTGGGTCGCCGACCTGCTCACAGATCACCACCGACTCGCCGAGCTTCACCAGTTTCGCCAGGTAACCTTCCGCGGCATGGTAAGGAATCCCACACATCGGAATCGCCTGGCCGGCCGATTGCCCACGAGCGGTCAAGGTGATGTCCAGTAACTTGGCGGCTTTCTTCGCGTCTTCGTAGAAGATTTCGTAGAAATCGCCCATGCGATAGAACATCAGCTGGTCAGGGTGCTGGTTCTTCAACCGCCAGTACTGCTGCATCATCGGCGTGTGGGAGGACAGATCGGAGAGTGCTTTATTCATCGGATAATCAGGCAAATTCGTTGAAAGGTGTAGGGCAAAGGAGGGGCGTCGGCCCGGCTTTTCCGCGATGGGCGCAAGGTTAACATGGGCGGTCAGCCTGACGCAGGCATGAAAGCTGCGCGGGGTGTCTCTCGCCGCGCATCCGCGCCATCACCCGCTAACATTTTGATCGACTCCGTGCCTTGCAAGCGCGATACGCTCGTGTACGGTAGTTCTCATTCCGCTCGATCAGGAGATGACCGTGAAAGAAATCACCCAACTGGCCGCTGAACTTGGCAGGCGCTTGCAGGTTCTGAATGCCCACGTCACTGCCGCCGAGTCTTGTACCGGCGGTGGGATCAGTGAAGCGATCACCCGGATCCCGGGCAGTTCGGCGTGGTTCGAGGCCGGTTATGTGACGTACTCCAACCGCCAGAAGACCCAACAACTGAATGTCCCGGAAGCGTTGTTTTCAACGGTGGGGGCCGTCAGTCGCGAAGTGGTCGAGGCGATGGTCCATGGCGCGCAGGAAAAAAGCCGGGCGCATTTTGCCGTGGCGGTCAGCGGTGTGGCCGGGCCGGATGGCGGCTCGCCGAGTAAGCCGGTGGGCACTGTCTGGCTGGCCTGGGGCGTGGGTGAGCAGGTGTTCAGCGAGGTGCAGCACTTCCCCGGCAACCGCGACGAGGTCCGCCGACAAACGGTGAAGGCCGCGCTAGAGGGGCTGCTGCGCCATGCGGCGGGAGAAATCTCAAATCAGGGGTAGGCGATCCTGAATCGCTGTGGAATAATACTGGCTACTTATACAGGTGTTGGCCGTCAGGCCTTATTGATTACGTGAGGACTTTAATGGACGACAACAAGAAGAAAGCCTTGGCTGCGGCCCTGGGTCAGATCGAACGTCAATTCGGCAAGGGTGCCGTAATGCGTATGGGCGATCAGGACCGTCAGGCGATCCCGGCTATTTCCACTGGCTCTCTGGGTCTGGACATCGCGCTCGGCATTGGCGGTCTGCCAAAAGGCCGTATCGTTGAGATCTACGGTCCTGAATCCTCCGGTAAAACCACGCTGACACTGTCCGTGATCGCCCAGGCTCAAAAAGCCGGTGCGACCTGCGCATTCGTCGACGCCGAACACGCCCTCGATCCTGAATACGCCGGCAAACTGGGCGTCAACGTCGACGACCTGCTGGTCTCCCAGCCGGACACCGGCGAGCAGGCCCTGGAAATCACCGACATGCTGGTGCGTTCCAATGCGGTTGACGTGATCATCGTCGACTCCGTGGCCGCCCTGGTTCCGAAGGCTGAAATCGAAGGCGAAATGGGTGACATGCACGTGGGCCTGCAAGCCCGCCTGATGTCCCAGGCGCTGCGTAAAATCACCGGTAACATCAAGAACGCCAACTGCCTGGTTATCTTCATCAACCAGATCCGTATGAAAATCGGCGTGATGTTCGGCAGCCCGGAAACCACCACCGGTGGTAACGCGCTGAAGTTCTACGCGTCGGTTCGTCTGGACATCCGCCGTACTGGCGCGGTGAAAGAAGGTGATGAAGTTGTCGGTAGCGAAACCCGCGTCAAGGTTGTAAAGAACAAGGTCGCTTCGCCGTTCCGTCAGGCCGAGTTCCAGATTCTTTACGGCAAGGGCATCTACCTCAACGGTGAAATGATCGACCTGGGTGTTCTGCACGGTTTCGTCGAGAAGTCCGGTGCCTGGTATGCCTATGAAGGCACCAAGATCGGTCAGGGCAAGGCTAACTCGGCCAAGTTCCTGGCAGACAATCCGGAAATCGCCGCCAAGCTCGAGAAGCAGCTGCGCGACAAGCTGCTGACTCCAGCGCCGGACGTCAAAGCATCGCCAGTCAAAGAGACTGCTGATGACCTGGCTGACGCTGATATCTGATTGAACCGATGACCGCCGTACTCGATACACTCGTCGCGGTGCGGCGAACCGCAATGGACCTGCTCGCGCGACGCGAGCACGGTCGAGTCGAGCTGATGCGTAAACTGCGTCAGCGCGGCGCCCTCCCTGAAATGATCGACACCGCACTCGACCGCTTGACGGAAGAGGGCCTGCTGTCTGAATCCCGTTACCTCGAATGCTTCGTTTCCTACCGTGCCCGATCTGGTTATGGCCCTTTGCGTATTCGCGAAGAGTTGAGTCAGCGCGGTTTGCAGCGCACTGACATCGAACTCGCTTTACGCGAGAGTGGTATCGACTGGCAGGAACAACTGGAAGACACCTGGCGGCGCAAGTTTTCCGGGCATCTACCGATAGATGCCCGGGAGCGTGCTAAACAAGGCCGGTTCCTGAGTTATCGGGGTTATTCCATGGAAATGATCAGCCGCTTGTTCAGCGGCCGAGGGATGGACGATTGAACAAAAAACCAGCGCGACCTGTAGCAGCTGGCGAAGCCTGCGTTCGGCTGCGCAGCAGTCGTAAAATCTGAACGCGCGGTATTCCTGATACACCGGGTTGTCTGATTTTACGACTGCTGCGCAGCCGAACGCAGGCTTCGCCAGCTGCTACATGTCGCGTTTGTTTCCCCCTCACGTAACCTTTGACGGCTCCCGCGTGCGTTGTTGAGCCTGAGGTTTGGACTGCGCCCAGTTTTCCGGCAGGTTGATGTAGTCCACCAGTTCTCGCAGACGCCCGTGATCACGGGCGTTGAAGGTGAAGGCCAGTCGCGCCAGATGGCTGAATTGCGCTTCGTCGTGCTCTTCGCCGCTGTAGGCATGCTGATGGAAATGATCGCTCAGACACAGGTCGGCAAATGCTTCCTGCATGTGCTCGAGCGCACGGTCGCTGAGTTTATGGTTCATGCGAATGATGAACTGATGTTTGAGCCAGCGACTGGAGTGGAAGTTGCTGTAGAACTGATTGATCTGTTCCACCGCTTCTTCAGCGCTGTACACCAGGCTTACGAGCTTCATGTCAGTTGGCAGGATGTAGCGATTTTCCTCCAGTTGATGGTGTATGAAGTCCAGCGCGCCTTGCCAGAACTTACCGCCCGGCGCGTCCAGGAGCACCACGGGTACCAGTGGGCTTTTGCCGGTCTGGATCAACGTCAGCACTTCGAGCGCTTCATCCAGCGTGCCGAAACCGCCAGGGCACAGGACCAGCGCATCGGCTTCCTTGACGAAGAACAACTTGCGAGTAAAGAAGAAGTGAAAGGGCAGCAGGTTGGCGGTGCCGTTCACGGTGGGATTGGCATGCTGCTCAAAAGGCAGGGTGATGTTGAATCCCAGGCTGTGATCGCGGCCGGCGCCTTCGTGCGCTGCCGCCATGATGCCGCCACCGGCACCGGTGATGACCATGAGGTCCGAGCGCGCGAGCGCGGCGCCAAGTTCTCGGGCCAGACCATAAAGCGGATGCTCGATCGGTGTTCGCGCCGAGCCAAACACGGTGACTTTGCGCCGACCTCTGAACTGTTCGAGCACACGGAAGGCGTGCTCCAGTTCGCGAAGGGCTTGCAGGGTGATCTTGGCATTCCAACGGTTGTGATCTTCCTGAGCCATGCGCAGCACGGTCAGGATCATGTCGCGGTAAATCGGGATGTTCGGGCTGTTGGGTGAAACAAGGTTGAGTTGCTCTTCGACCTTGCTAGTGAGGTCGTGGCCGCTTTCTTCAAAATGACGGCTCAGGAGGTCATTTGGTTGGTAAGGCATCAACTTCTCCTTCCATACAGGCTCTGTTTTTCCCTTGGATGAAGGAAACATTCGCACAACAAGACGCGTAACGGGCAGCCCCTTTCCTGCCCTGAAAAGTGAACGAGAACACTATGAATCTAGACCCTCGCAGAGGATTGCGCTGACTTGATGATTGCGCTGCAAAGTCTTTCCTGGCAACCGCTTATTGACGATTTGCAAGGTGATTTCACCGCTCGTCTGAACGCAAGCCAAGTGTCCGTCAGTCTGATTTACTAAGTTACAGGTGTGACACGACAACTATGCGTCAAAGGCAAGACGCACGGGACATGCAGTTCTAAGGATTTATCGCGCCATCAAGGGCGAAGGGCAGGGAGGCGGTAGCCATGACCAGAGTCATTCTGGAGATCGATACGCAACTGTATCGATTGTTGAAGTCCTCGGCCGAGACCAATCATTTGAGTCTCGAAGAGGAGTGCTGCCGGCGGCTGGAGGGAGCCGACCGGCGCTCGCGTTACTTGCAGGCGCTGGTGGCAGAGTTGCGCGCCGAGGATGAGCAACGGCGCGCCAATTCGCGGTAATTACTTTTTCTTGGCCGGTGTGGCTTTCGGGCAATCCGATTCCTGGAAGCTTGCGGAGCCGACTGCGCGATTGGTCTTCACCTCGGTAAAGTCGTAACGCATGACCGCGCCCTTTGCCATCAGCTTGCGATACCCCGGGTTGTTGCATACGGAGGAGCCAAGCTGGAAGTACACCGCTTTTGGATCGGCGCGCATCTTTTGGGCGTGGCTGCTTTGCACGCTCAAGTGATTGATCAGCGTATTTCCTTCGACGGTGTAGCCCTGATCAAGAATGTCTTCGTTGATCGCCCGTGGCGTGCCGGCGCTGCTTTGTGCGGCGACGTTTCGCAGCTCTCTGTTGAGATTCTGCTCACTCAAGGACGCAGCCTGAGCGTTGAAGGACGACGCCAGCAGAATGGCAGCGGTGGGAACGATAAGGCGCAGCATGAAACTCTCCTGGTTCAGTGACTGGTGGTTCGACCAGCCACGTGACTGTGCGTTCAGTGGCGGCGAATTATAGGGGAGCACGTCTGGACGGTACAGGCTTGTGCCGGCCGCTCTGGTAAACTGCCAACCTTTATTGCCCCTGAGTGCTGTTCGTGTCGAGTTTTCCTGTCTGCCGGCGTTGCCCACGATGAACCACGCCCCAAACGCCGTAGCCCGCTTGCGCGATGAGCGCGAAGAGGAAGGTATCAAGCCGATTCAGGCCCGTGGCTGGAGGGCTCCGCGCTGCCGCGCCTGCCGTGTGATCGAGAGTCATTGTCTGTGCGCCTGGCGCCCACAGGTCGAGACCCGCTCCGGCGTATGCCTGATCATGACCAACAAAGAAGTATTCAAACCGAGTAACACCGGTTGGCTGATCGCAGACGTAGTGCGCGACAACCATGCGTTCATCTGGTCGCGTACGGAAACCGACCCGAAGTTGCTGGCACTGCTCGCCGACCCCCAATGGCAACCGTATCTGGTCTTTCCAGGCGAGTACGTTGCGCCGGAGCGGGTGACAAACACGGTCGAGGTCGATAACGCCAAACGGCCACTGTTCATTCTGCTGGACGCGACCTGGACCGAAGCCCGGAAGATTTTCCGTAAAAGCCCTTATTTCGATGCGCTCCCGATCTTGAGCCTGCTGCCCGAGAAGTTGTCCCGCTATCGGTTGCGCCGATCGACGCGCAGTGAGCACCTGTGCACGGCTGAAGTGGCGGCGTTGTGTCTCGATCTGGCGGGCGATGTCGCGGCTGCATCGGCACTGGACGCTTATTTCGACGTGTTCAGCCAGCATTACCTGGATGCCAAGCATCAGCTTGAAATGAATGTTTCAACACCGGCACACGCCGAGCTGATGCCCTTTGTGCAGAACGGCGCCCCAGCCATGTGCTGATTGTCGCCCATACTGCAAAGAACTGTACTGGCCAAGCACCTTGACCACCCCGGCTTCGCTGGGCATGCTTGGCGCCGATTGGGGCGCGGCCAAGGTTTGATACGCCGTATGCTTTACGTGAACAAGCTACGTGAATAGTCACGTAATTGGCGTTGAACGTGCCCTGCTGGTGCAGCTTCGTGGCTGTACCTCGAGTTGTTTGAAAAACAGGATCATTTGAAAAATGGCCACATACGAAATCCTGATTGCCGATGACCACCCTCTTTTTCGTAGCGCCTTGCATCAAGCATTGACGCTGGGTCTTGGCCCGGACGTCCGTCTGGTAGAAGTGGCAAGTATTGCCGAGCTGGAAACCCGACTGGACGAAAAGGCTGATTGGGACCTGGTGCTGCTGGACCTGAACATGCCGGGGGCGTACGGTTTTTCCGGGCTGGTGTTGTTGCGCGGTCAGTACCCGCAGATTCCGGTGGTCATGGTATCGGCCCAGGAAGAAGCTTCGATCATGGTGAAGTCCCGTGAATTCGGTGCCAGCGGCTTTATTCCTAAATCGAGCGACCTGGGCGTCATTCAAAAGGCCGTACGCGCGGTATTGGAGGGTGACGTTTTCTGGCCGCCTCAGGCCTTCGAAGCGGTTAGCGTTTCCGTCGAAGCCAAAGCCGCCAGCGAAGGCCTCGCGAGCCTGACGCCGCAGCAATTCCGGGTGTTGACCATGGTCTGTGAAGGGTTGTTGAACAAGCAGATCGCCTATGAACTGAGCGTTTCCGAAGCGACGATCAAGGCGCACGTCACGGCGATTTTTCGTAAGCTGAATGTGCGGACCCGGACTCAGGCCGCGTTGCTGCTGCAACAACTTGAGTCAATTTCAAGCCATTAAAGCGTTACATGTTCACGCTTTTTTGACCAAGCTTCATCTAGCTTTCCCATTCCTTTTTGGTCAGTTGCCTACTCTATGTCACCTTTCAAAGGCCAGACCGGCCTAAAACGCATCCTCAATGCCTCCGGTTATTCGCTGGATGGCTTGCGCGCAGCCTTCACCGGTGAAGCCGCATTTCGGCAACTGGTGTTGCTCAACGTCATCCTGATTCCGATTTCATTCTTCTTGAATGTCAGCCGCGTCGAGCAGGCGCTGCTGATTGCCGTCTGCCTGTTGGCGTTGATCGTCGAGTTGCTCAACTCGGCGGTGGAAGCGGCTATCGACCGCATATCCCTTGAGCTGCACCCGCTGTCCAAAAACGCCAAGGACATGGGCAGCGCCGCGCAGTTTGTGGCGCTTAGCATGATCGCGCTGGTTTGGGCGGTGATCCTGCTTTAAGCGATGGTGGGCAACACGATCTCGTCGCTGCGCTGGACCCCGGCGGTGAAGGCGCGGCACAGATCGAGGAACTCGCGCATTGCCGACGTTTGATATTTCTGTTTGTGCCAGATGAAATAGAACTGTCGCGCCAGGTCCAGGTCCGGTGTCTCCACCGGCACCAGGCTGCCGCGCCGGAATGCGTCGCGCAGTGCCAGGCGCGAAATGCAGCCTATCCCCAGCCCTGACTCCACCGCGCGTTTAATCGCTTCAGTGTGTTCCAGCTCCAGGCGAATATTTAGCGAACTGCGGTGATGACGCATGGCCTGGTCAAAGGTCAGTCGCGTGCCCGAACCTTGCTCGCGCAGGATCCACGCCTCGTGGCTCAGTTCGTCCATGGTCGCGGTGCCGCGAATGGCCAGCGGATGCTGCGGCGCGCAAAACACCACCAGCTCATCCTCGACCCAGCTCTGCACTTCGATGTCCGGATGACTGCAGTCGCCTTCGATAAGACCCAGATCAATTTCATAGTGGGCAACTTGCTGCACGATGTTGGCGGTGTTCTGTACATGCAGCTTCACCTGGCTTTCCGGGTGGCGCTGCATGAAGCTGCCGATGAGCAACGTCGCCAGGTAATTGCCGATGGTCAGGGTCGCGCCCACCGCCAGCGAGCCGAAACCGGACTTGCCGTTGAGCAGGTCTTCGATTTCCTTGGCCTGGTCGAGCAACGCCACGGCTTGCGGCAGGAGCTGTTTGCCGAGGGCGTTGAGGCTCAGCCGTTTGCCCGCGCGGTCGAACAGCTGGCAGCTGGACTGGCGCTCTAGCTCGGTGATGGAGGTGCTCGCCGCCGATTGCGAAAGGTTGAGCAAGCCCGCAGCACGGGATACGCTTTCTTGCTGGGCGACGGCGACGAATACTTGAAGTTGACGGAGAGTAAATCGCATATCTATATAACCGATAACCCTTATCTTAATAATCCATTTAACAGATATTGTCGCTGCCATTAGAATGCGATGCAATTGCGCACATCATCGGCGCAGGCAAAATCTCCAGGAGTCCGACGTACATGAGCAACATGAACCACGAGCGTGTCCTCAGTGTTCACCACTGGAACGACACTCTGTTCAGCTTCAAGTGCACCCGCGATCCGGGCCTGCGCTTCGAGAACGGTCAGTTCGTGATGATCGGCCTGCAACAGCCCAACGGCCGCCCGCTTATGCGCGCTTATTCGATTGCCAGCCCGAACTGGGAAGAGCATCTCGAGTTTTTCAGCATCAAGGTGCCTGATGGCCCGCTGACTTCCCAGCTGCAGCATCTGAAGGAAGGCGACGAGATCATCATCAGCAAGAAGCCTACCGGCACGCTGGTACTGGACGACTTGAAGCCTGGCAAACATTTGTACCTGCTCAGCACCGGTACCGGTCTGGCGCCGTTCATGAGCGTCATCCAGGACCCGGAAACCTACGAGCGTTTCGAAAAAGTGATCCTGTGCCACGGCGTGCGTTACGTCAACGAAGTCGCTTACCGCGAATTCATCACCGAGCACCTGCCGCAGAACGAGTTCTTCGGCGACGCCTTGCGTGACAAGTTGATCTACTACCCGACCGTGACCCGCGAGCCGTTCGAGAACGAAGGCCGCCTGACCGACCTGATGCGCAGCGGCAAGCTGTTCAGCGACATCGGCCTGCCACCGATCAACCCGCAGGACGACCGCGCCATGTTGTGCGGCAGCCCGAGCATGCTCGACGAAACCAGCGAAGTGCTGAACAGCTTCGGCCTGAAAGTTTCGCCGCGGATGCGCGAGCCGGGTGACTACCTGATCGAGCGTGCGTTCGTCGAGAAGTAAGCAACACCGCAACATCGAAAAATCCCCATTGCCTGCGCAGGCAATGGGGATTTTTTTATGCCAGATACAATACCTGTAGGAGCTGCCGCAGGCTGCGATCTTTTGACTTTGAGCTTCTGTCCACAAGGGCAAGATCAAAAGATCGCAGCCTTCGGCAGCTCCTACGCGTTGGATGCGGGGATGACTTCCAGGACGCGGATCACGCCGGATTCGGGGTAATGCCATCGCACATCCAGGTCCCAGAACTGCGCGCCATATTCCCGCTCAGGCGTAGGAACCTGGTACGCCGGACGTGGGTCTTGCGCCAGACATTGCTCGATCAGCTCCACCAGCGGCTCTTCAAGGCGCTGAGCATGGCCATGCGCCTGTTGCAGCGCTGAGTCTGCCCATCGCACGGGAATCAGCTGCGGCGCAGCGCTGGCGATACTGTTGGAGGCGGTGTCGATGATGTCGGCGTAAGGCACGTAGGGTTTGATGTCGAGAATGGGTGTGCCGTCCAGCAAGTCGATGCCGGATATCCACAGGCGATCGGCTTCTACCTTGTCCAGCTTCACCACGGATTGTCCGATGCCATTGGGCCGATGCGTCGCGCGGGTGGCGAACACCCCCATGGATTTGTTGCCACCGAGGCGAGGAGGGCGGACTTTGAGGCGTGGCTTTTCTTCCAGGGCCTGATGAAACAGAAACAGCAGCCAGACGTGGCTGACCTGTTCCAGCCCCTGCACCGCATCACCCTGATCGAAAGGTGCCACCAATTCCAGAACACCGCGAGCGGCCGGGGCCAGTTGCGGTTGGCGAGGAATGGCGAACTTCTCCTTGAAGCAGGAGCGCACGAAGCCGATGGGGGAAACGCTGTAGGTCATGGTTTGGGGTCGAGGCAGGATTGAGGTGGGCATGATAACCCGAGCGGCCTTGGAATCGATGTTGACTGGCAGGGCCTCTTCGCGAGCAAACCCGCTCCCACAGTAGATCGATGGCGCTTAGGAGATCCAATGTGGGAGCGGGCTTGCTCGCGAAGGCCGCGCCGCCGATCTAGAGACTAAACCCACCATCCAAAGGAATGATATTTCCGGTCATATAGGCCCCAGCCGTACTCGCCAGACTAATCGCCAGCGCCGCCATCTCTTCCTCCCGACCCCAGCGTTTCATCGGAATCAACGCCGTATCTTGCGCGAGCGCCAGTTCATCATTGCCAATGTGCTGCGTCATCTTGCTTGGAAAACGTCCCGGGGCAATCACGTTGACGTTGATGTGCTGGCTCACCAACTCCCGCGCCAGAATCCGCGACAGCTGATGTAAGGCAGCCTTGCTGGGTCCGTAGGCATAAGCCTGTTCACCAAAGGAAGAAATTCCCGCCACCGATCCGATGTTAATGATCCGCGCCGGATTCGTTTCCGAGCCAGCCTTTCGCAGCAGCGGCAGGAACTGCTGGATGCAGTTGAACACCGACGTCACGTTGAGCTGCATGACCTTTTCCCAGCCCTTGATCGGGTAACTCTCCAGCGGCGCGCCCCAGGTGGTACCAGCGTTGTTCACCAGAATATCCAGGTGAGAGATCTGTTCGCCCAGTCGCGTGGCCAGTTGCAACACGCCTTCTTCGGTTGCCAGATTGGCCGCCACCCCGTGGCATTGACCGAGAGCGCTCAACTCCTCGGCGGTTTGCAGGCAGGCCTCGGCATCCCGGGCGCAGACGTACACGGTTGCGCCAGCCTCGACATAAGCCTTGGCGATCATTTTGCCGATACCACGGGTGCCGCCGGTCACCAGAGCGGTGCGGCCTTGTAGGGAAAAGTAGGGATGCATGGCGAGTCCTGAGGGTTAGGGTGCAAAACACCCTAGTCTTCAGCCGCCAGAAGCGGAGCCACTATTTTTGCGAGGAATGAGGATCTATACAGCCTGCCACCACCCCCTGTAGGAGCTGCCGCAGGCTGCGATCTTTTGATCTTGATCTTAATCCTAAAAGACAAAGTCAAAAGATCGCAGCCTGCGGCAGCTCCTACAGGGGGCACAGTGATTATTGCGGGCGAACGCGCAGGGTCAGGCCCTTGAGGAAGTTACGCAGCAACTGGTCGCCACAGGTGCGGTAGTTGGTGTGGCCGAACTTGCGGAACAGCGCGCTCAGCTCAGGCTTGGACACCGGGAACTCGGCGGCCTTGAGGATCGCGTGCATGTCGTCTTCCTTCAGTTCGAAAGCCACTCGCAGTTTTTTCAGAATGATGTTGTTGGTCACCGGCACTTCGATCGGCTGCGGCGGACGGCTTTCGTCCTTGCCGCGTTTGAAAATCACCAGGCCGTCGAGGAAATGCGCCATGACTTCGTCCGGGCAGCGTACGAAGCCTTCCTCGTCCTCTTCTTTCTTGTCGAGGTAAGTCAACAGGTCTTCCAGGCTCACGTCCATGCCGCCGAGCTTGATGAGCTCGATGACTTTTTTGTCGCTGATGTCGAGCATGTAGCGCACGCTGCGCAGTACGTCGTTATGAATCATGGTGTGCAATCCTGATATTCAGCAGTGGGCGCCGCATAAGCCGCGGCGCCGAAATGTAGGGCGGCGTGAAAAGTCTTAGAACTTCTCTTTGCCGGACAGGTAGCGCCATTGCCCCAACGGCACTTTGCCGATGGACACGCCGCCGATGCGGATGCGGCGGATGGCGACGACCTTCAGGCCAACGGCCTGGCAGAACAGGGCAATCACGCCCGGTTGTGGGTTCTTCATCGCAAAACGCAGGCGGTTTTCGTTCTGCCAGCTGGCTTTGACCGGCGGCAGTTCCTTACCCTTGTAGGTCAGGCCGTGGTTCAGGCGGTTGAGGCCGTGAGCCACCATCTCGCCTTCAACCTCGACCACATACTCTTGCTCGATCTTCGCGGAGTCGGCGGTCAGTTTGCGCAGGATCTTCCAGTCCTGGGTAAACACCAGCAAACCGCTGGCGTTGGCCTGCAGGTCGGTGCTGGCGGTCAGCCGCAGGAAGTGGCCCTTGAGCGGACGTTTGCTGAAGCGGTGTTCTTCGCTCAGGGTCTCGGCACTGAGGGTTGCCATGGCCGTTTCCGCGTCCATGCCCACCGGCACGTTCAGCAGAATGGTCACTGGCTCTGGTGCCGTGGCCTTGGCTTCTGGATCGAGCTCGACTTTCTGCGTGTCGACCTTGAATTGCGGCTCGTCGATGACTTCACCGTCAACGGTGACCCAGCCGCCCTCGATGAACAGCTCAGCCTCCCGACGGGAACAGCCGACGAGTTCGATGAGGCGTTTGGAGAGACGAATCGGGTCAGTCATGACAGGGCCGTAACAAAAAAGGGGTGGGCATTGTACCTGCTGGGCGCCGGTTAATCCCGGCCCCATTTGCGCGTAGAGCTTTTTTGTAGGAGCTGGCTTGCCTGCGATGGATTCAAGAGCGCCGCGTTTATCCTGAAAGAACGCTTTATCGTTAACCACCATCGCTGGCAAGCCAGCTCCTACAGTTGTTCGGTGTTATGTCAGCCATGTTGTGAATATTGCTGGTTTTGCCGCAAACGCATATGCAGCAACGGATACGGCTGGCCCATGCCATCGACTTCGGAGCGGCCGATCACCTCAAACCCCTGCTTGAAGTAAAACCCCAGCGCTTGCGGGTTCTGCTCGTTGACGTCCAGCTCATCGGCGTTCAAGTGTTCCATGGCATAGCGCAACAACTGTTTCCCCAAGCCCTGGCCACGATGTGCCGGGTCGATGAAGAGCATTTCTATCTTGCCCGCAGCCACCCCGGCAAACCCGGTAATGCGCTGGCGCGGGTCTTTGGTGCAGATCAGCATCACCGCGTCGAGGTAGCGAGTCAGCACCAGGTTCTTCAGCAGCTCGATGTAGCTTTCGGGCAGGAAGTCGTGGGTAGCGCGCACCGAGGCTTCCCAGACTTGCGTGAGTTCTGCGTAATCGCTCTGTTTCGGCGTGTGGATGACCGAATGTTGGCGCATGGCCAAATGCCCCTTTTTTCGTTGATTGTGCGAGTCCTTTCTCTCACAAAACGATAGACGTAAAAAAGCCCCGCATCTCGTCAAGAGAGCGGGGCTTTTCGTATTTTTTGCGTTTAGATCTGTTCAGCCCACAGGTCGTATTCGTCAGCGTCGGTGACTTTGCACCAGACTTTGTCGCCCGGCTTCAAGTTGCTGCCGTTGTCGATGAATACGTTGCCGTCGATTTCCGGGGCATCGAAGAAGCAACGGCCGACCGCGCCTTGTTCGTCGACTTCGTCGACCAATACTTCGATTTCACGGCCGACGCGCATTTGCAGGCGCGCCGAGCTGATGGCTTGTTGGTGCGCCATGAAGCGGTCCCAACGGTCCTGCTTGACGTCGTCCGGCACGATGGCCGCGTCCAGCAGATTGGCCGGGGCGCCTTCTACCGGCGAGTACTGGAAGCAGCCGACGCGGTCGAGCTGGGCTTCGGTCAGCCAGTTCAGCAGGTACTGGAAGTCTTCTT
Organism: Pseudomonas sp. LBUM1644; assembly: GCF_059716195.1. Lineage (NCBI taxonomy): Bacteria > Pseudomonadati > Pseudomonadota > Gammaproteobacteria > Pseudomonadales > Pseudomonadaceae > Pseudomonas > Pseudomonas sp. LBUM1644. Next base: position 1,285,601 of record NZ_CP166812.1, read on the forward strand.
CGGTTTCGCCAGGGAAGCCGACGATGAAGGTCGAACGGATGATCAGGTCCGGGCAGATCTCGCGCCAGTTCTTGATGCGGGCCAGGGTCTTGTCTTCGAAGGCCGGGCGTTTCATGGCTTTCAGGACTTTCGGGCTGGCGTGCTGGAACGGGATGTCCAGGTACGGCAGGATTTTCCCGGCGGCCATCAGCGGGATCAGTTCGTCAACGTGCGGGTACGGGTAAACGTAGTGCAAGCGAACCCAGACACCGAGGGTACTCAGGGCTTCGCAGAGTTCGGTCATGCGGGTTTTCACCGGTGCGCCGTTCCAGAAACCGGTGCGGTATTTCACGTCGACGCCATAGGCACTGGTGTCCTGGGAGATCACCAACAGCTCTTTGACGCCGGCCTTGACCAGGCGCTGGGCCTCGTCGAGCACATCACCGACCGGGCGGCTGACCAGTTTGCCGCGCATCGACGGGATGATGCAGAAGCTGCAGCTGTGGTTGCAGCCTTCGGAAATCTTCAGGTAGGCGTAGTGGCGCGGGGTCAGTTTGATCCCTTGCGGCGGCACCAGGTCGATCAGCGGGTTGTGATCCTGGCGCGGCGGCACGGCGTCGTGCACGGCGTTGACCACCTGCTCGTACTGCTGCGGACCGGTCACTGCCAGCACGCTCGGGTGCACCTTGCGGATGTTGCCTTCTTCGACGCCCATGCAGCCGGTCACGATGACCTTGCCGTTTTCCTTGATGGCTTCGCCGATCACTTCCAGCGATTCAGCCTTGGCCGAGTCGATGAAACCGCAGGTGTTGACGACCACGACGTCGGCGTCCTGATACGTGGACACCACGTCATAGCCTTCCATGCGCAGCTGGGTAAGGATGCGCTCGGAGTCGACCAGTGCTTTGGGGCAACCCAGGGATACGAAGCCAACCTTTGGATTGGCCGGCGCAGGAGTGGTGGACATGTCTAACCTCGGTATTTGTGACGCCTCCAGCCGAAGACGGCAAGGCGACCTACGGGCACTTGGTGTGCCTCTGATCAAAAAGTGCGCAATTCTAGCGATGAGACGCTCAGTTGACCAGCTTTATGCAGGGAAATACGACGAGTGCTGCGCTATGCTTCGCGCCGTAACGCTTTACCGAATTTTTACAGTCAACAAAACGTCTGTAACCGTAAGTAAAACAGCGCATGCTGCGGGCAAAGCATAGTGCTTCTTCAAAAGAAGCCCGGTCTGGGTAGTAGGAGTGGTGGATGGGTCAGGCAAGTAGTCAGGCAGCGAGCGCTGGGCATTCGGCGGCGAAGCCGATCGGCATGCTGGTCGCGGCGGTTGGGGTGGTTTATGGCGATATCGGCACGAGCCCGCTGTACACCCTCAAAGAAGTGTTTTCCAGTGCCTATGGCGTGCCCGTCAATCATGACGGGGTCTTGGGGATTCTGGCGCTGATCTTCTGGTCGCTGATCTGGGTCGTGTCGATCAAGTACATGATGTTCGTACTGCGCGCCGACAACCAGGGCGAAGGCGGGATCATGGCCTTGACCGCACTGGCCCGGCGGGCGGCGGCGGGGCATCCGAAGTTGCGTGGTTTTCTGGTGGTCTGCGGGCTGATCGGCGCGGCGCTGTTCTACGGCGACAGCATGATCACACCGGCGATCTCCGTATTGTCGGCGATTGAAGGCCTGGGCCTGGCATTCGATGGCATCGACCATTGGGTCGTCCCGTTGTCTTTGGTCGTACTGGTGGCGCTGTTCCTGATCCAGAGTCACGGCACCGCAAGAATCGGCATTCTGTTCGGCCCGATCATGGTCACCTGGTTTGTGGTGCTGGGGGCGCTGGGTGTCTACGGCATCCTGCAGCACCCGGAAGTGTTGCACGCGATGAACCCGATGTGGGGCGTGCGCTTCTTCATGGACCACCCTGGCATGGGCGTGACGATCCTCGGCGCGGTGGTGCTGGCACTGACGGGTGCCGAAGCGCTGTACGCCGACATGGGCCACTTCGGCCGCAAGCCGATTGCTCGTGCGTGGTTCATTCTGGTGCTACCGGCGCTGGTACTGAACTACTTCGGCCAGGGGGCGCTGCTGCTCGGTGATCCGGAAGCCGCGCGCAACCCGTTCTATCTGTTGGCACCGAGCTGGGCGCTGATTCCATTGGTAGGGTTGTCGACCCTGGCCACGGTGATTGCCTCCCAAGCGGTGATTTCCGGTGCGTTCTCCCTGACCCGTCAGGCGATCCAGCTCGGTTACATTCCACGGATGCACATTCGGCACACCTCCAGCGCCGAACAAGGCCAGATCTACATCGGTGCGGTGAACTGGGCGCTGATGGTCGGTGTGATTTTGCTGGTGCTGGGTTTCGAATCCTCAGGTGCGCTGGCTTCGGCCTACGGCGTGGCCGTGACCGGGACCATGCTGATGACCACCATCCTGGTGTCGGCGGTGATATTGCTGCTGTGGAAATGGCCTCCGGTACTCGCGGTGCCGCTGTTGATCGGCTTCCTGTTGGTGGACGGTCTGTACTTCGCCGCCAACGTGCCGAAAATCGTTCAGGGCGGGGCGTTCCCGGTGATCGCCGGGATCGTGCTGTTTGTCCTGATGACCACCTGGAAACGCGGCAAGCAACTGCTGGTCGAGCGTCTCGACGAAGGTGGTTTGCCACTGCCGATTTTCATCAGCAGCATCGCTGTGCAACCACCGCATCGCGTCCAGGGCACAGCCGTGTTCCTCACGGCGCGGCCCGACGCCGTGCCTCATGCACTGTTGCACAACCTGCTGCATAACCAGGTGCTGCACGAGCAAGTGGTGCTGCTGACGGTGGTGTACGAAGACATTCCGCGGGTACCTGCATCCCGGCGTTTCGAGGTCGATTCCTACGGCGAAGGTTTCTTTCGGGTGATCCTGCACTTTGGCTTCGTCGACGAGCCCGACGTACCGCAGGCGTTGAAGCTGTGTCATCTGGATGACCTGGACTTCAGCCCGATGCGCACCACCTACTTCCTCAGTCGCGAGACAGTGATCGCCTCCAAACTCGAAGGCATGGCCCGCTGGCGTGAAGCGCTGTTCGCGTTCATGTTGCAGAACGCCAACGGCAACCTGCGCTTTTTCAACCTGCCGCTGAACCGGGTGATTGAGCTGGGTACTCAGGTAGAAATGTAAGCCCCATCAAAAAGCCCCCGCAACCAAACGGCTGCGGGGGCTTTTTGTAAGCGGTGCTCAGATCACTCCTGAGCCGTTGCCTCTTCCTTGGCCTGGCGCTTGACGATGATGTCCACCAGGCGCTGGGCCAGTGCCGGGTAGTTCTCGTCGAAGTGATGGCCACCCGGCAATTTCATTGCTTCGCCCACGGCGGTCTTGTCGGTGCAGCCGCTTTCGTCGACTTCTTCTTCACCGTAGATGCATACCACTTTCTCCGGTGGCAGCTTGGCCATTTCCGGGCCGGTGGCGGCTTCTTTGCCGGCGTTGCCGAGCCAGCCTTCGACTTCGATTTCGAAGCTGCCGGTACGGGCGAAGGCCAGCAGGATGATTGCATCGACGCGCTGCTGTTCCGATTCGGCCAGACGGTTGTAGATCGCCGGCAGGACGTCGGCGCCGAACGAGTAACCGGTCAGGATAAAGCGCTTGGTGCCCCATTTCTGCCGGTAGTGCTGCATCAGCTCGGCGAGGTCCAGTGCGCTTTGCTCTGGGCTCTTGTGCTGCCAGTAGTAGCGCAGGGTGTCGATGCCGACCACCGGATAGCCGATTTTCGCCATCTCGCCCGCGACGTCGCGGTCCAGGTCGCGCCAGCCGCCGTCACCGGACAGAAACAGGGTGACCGTGTCCTTGGCCTGGCCGGCCGGCACTTCGACCACCGGAATCTGCAGGCCTCCAGCGGCTTTGTCGCCACCGACGAGGATCTTGCGCAGCTCGTTGTTCAGCACTTGCGGCAGGTTGATGTCGTAGTCGCTGATGCTGGTTTCGGCGTTGGGCTGGTCGCGCACGAAGCCCGCGCTGGCGTCGTCCGGGTTGTCGTTCCAGGCCACCAGCCAGTGGCCGTGAGCGGCGCTTTTTGGCAGCAGGTGGGTGCAGCCGGGTTTTTCCAGCGCCAGATCGACGGAAACCGCTTGAGCCTTGTCGTTCTTCTGCTCGGACAACCAGCGCCACGCCAACACGGCGCCAGGGCCGATGCCGCTGACCAGGGTGGCCGGGCCTTTGAGCTCGCGCAGGGCCGATTGCAGCGCGCGGCTTTGCAGCAGGCATTCCTTGGGCAGAATCACTTGGACAATCTGCGCCGAGCCAGAGCGGCTCAGTGTCATCAGTTGCTGGTCGCTGAGCTTCTGGTCTTCATTGACCGCCACCAGCACCTGGGCCTTCGGCGTGGTGCCGGGAATCACGCGGGTCATGGCGGCGCCACCGGCCGGCGTCAGCAGTTCGAGGGTCGGTGCCGGTGCCGGGCGTTTCAGGTACCAGTAGCCGCCACCCAGAATCAGGGCCAGCACTACCAGTGTGGCCAGTACGTACCGCAAGGAGCGTTGAATCATCAGCGTTTCACCAATCCAGTCAAGCCACCCGCAATCAGGGCAGCAGTATCGGCCAGGGCAACCAGCGGATCGAGTCCGGCGGGCACGGCCATATAACGGGGTTCCCAGTCAGGCTGGAACTTGTCTTTGAAGCGGCGCAAGCCTTGGAAGTTGTAGAGCTGCTCACCACGGCGGAACACCATCGAGCCCAAACGCTGAGTCAGTGGTGCGCCCCGACGGGGTTGGAGCCCCGACAACGGCACCATGCCCAGGCTGAACCGTGCGTATCCATGATTTTTATAATGTTGAATCAGGCCAACCATCATGAACTCCATGGTCAGCTTGGGGGCGTCCGGGTGCGCGCGCATCAGGTCAAGGCTGGCCAGGTCATGGCCGTAGGTCTCGAGCAAGTTGGCGAACGCCACAGGGCGCCCTTCGAAACGAATCACCGCGACGCGGAAATGCTTGATGTAATCATCGCTGAAGCGGCCGAGGGAGAAGCCTTTCTCGCGCACGTTCTTGCCGGTCAGCCAGGCGTCGGAAATCACCTTGAGCTCCTCCATCGGCGCGTGCCCTGGTTCAAAGATCTCCAGGGACAGGCCATCGCGGGTGCCACGGTTCCAGGTGTAACGCAGGTCTTTCATCTCTTTGCCCTTGGCTTCGAGATCAAAACGCTGCAGATCGACCCGGGCTTCTTCGCCGAGCTTGATCGCGGTCAGGCCGATGTCCATGTAGTACGGCAGGTTCTCGGCACGTACCTGATAGAACACTGGGCGGGCGTGGTGGATGTCGCAGAGGTCGCGGAACTGCCAGATCATTTCCGCGCGTTGTTGGGTCGGGCCAATCGGGTCGTACAACGCCACCAGGCTGCGGCCACGGCGGGCGTACATCAAGAACGCTTCGTCGTTGGGGTGAAACAGCAGCGCCTTGTCACCGGTCAGCGCGAGGCCGCCATCCGGTTGGGCGGAGGCCATGAGGATCTTCACCGCGCGGTCCAGTTCATCGGGTGTCGGCAAATGGATCACCGGGCGTGCCGTGCGCAATAGCCAGGTGAGCGACACCACGACCAACAATACGGCGGCCCCAAGCAACGAACGCAATCCGCGAGGCGCGTCGGCGTCGAGGGTGAACTGCCACCAGAGCTGATGGCTGTAGGGAACGTCCTGGTAAGCGAACAGCAACAGCCAGATCGATGCTCCCAGTACGCAGAGACTGGCTACCAGATACAGCGGCGAGAACGGCAGTTCGGTCAAGCGGCTGGCACGATAGAACGAGCGCCGGAAAACCCCCAGCAGGCTCGCGGTCAGGGTCATCAGGCAGGCTTCTTCCCAATCGAACCCTTTGAGCAGGGAGAGCAGGGCGCCGACCAGTAACAGAATGGTGGTCAGCATCCACGCGGCTGACAGTCGGCGACGCAGGCCCTGAGCAAGCAGAAGGCAGAGCACGCCGACCAGGCTGGCGCCGAAGTGCGAGGCGTCGACCAGTCGGTGCGGAATCAGAAAACCGATGTGTTCCAGCCGAGTGTCGATTTCCGGGGTCACGCCGGAAAACAGCAATACCACGCCGGACAGAAACACCAATACCGCCAGAATCGGCGCGGCGAGGCCGGAAGCGGCGCGCAGTGACTGACGTGTCTGAAACAGACGCTGGCCTTCGTTGATCAGCAAGAACACGCAGGCCACCAACAATGGCAGGACAACGTAGATCAGGCGGTAGAGCAGCAGCGCAGCCGCCAGTGGCGCAGCGCCGAGTGTGTCGGCGAAAGCCGCCAGCAGAATCGCTTCGAATACCCCGACACCGCCCGGCACGTGACTGAGCACGCCAGCCGCCAGCGCCAGCAGGTACACCAACAGGAACGCGCCAAACGGTGGGGCTTCGGGCAGCAACAGATACAGCACGGTCGCGGCGGCGGCCACGTCCAGAGCGGTAATGATCAGTTGCAGGAAGGTCAAGCGGCGACCCGGCAGGCGTAAGGTACGGCGTCCGACCTTGACCAGCAGGTTGTCCGGATAAGGCTGTTCCGGCAGGCGACGGCGATAGATGCCGATGGCTATTACGCTAAAGAGCAGCAATACGGCGGCGGCAATCACGCCCAGCAAACCTTCGGACAGACCCAAGGCAGCAGAGGCGGCAGGAAGGTCGCTGAGGGTCGCAAGCGCGGCCAGCGGTGGCAGCGCGCAGCCAAGGGACAGGCTGGCGAACAACGTCATGTGGGCGACTTCAGAAGCCCCCAGGCCATGACGTGCATATAAACGATAGCGAACCGAACCGCCCGATAGCATCGAGAGACCGATGGCATTACCAATGGCAAAGGCAGTGAACCCGCCCAGTGCGAGAATGCGCGGTGCCAGTTTCACGCCTGCATAGCGGCTGGCCGACCATTCATAGCCCAGCAGAATGATGAAGCCGACCAGGGTCGCACCCAATGCGCCCAGCAGTGCCGGTTTCGGAACCTCGAGTATAGAGTCGTGCAGAGCGTATAGATCGAGCTCGCTCAGCAGGTGGCGACAGGCAATCAGCGCAATAGCGAACAACAGCAGAGTGACCGCAAGCCCGATGGGCTGACGGTATTTGCTGATCAGGTCAAGCAGACGCAAACGCTCGGCCTTGAGCGGTTGTGTCGCTGTGACGGTGTCTTGTGAATCAGACGAGTTGGCGCGCATCAATCACCTCTTGGATTGTGCGCGACAGGATGGGGGTATCGAGCCAAGTTACCAATCCCTGTAGAAAAAAATAATCACAAATATTAACGCCTCTCACCGTGGAACGGCGATGGAATGTCATCCGTCGTAGCGGGTTCTGCCTGCGACTCAGCATAGTCTGATCTCAGAACTTGGGTGATCCCGAACGCTTCACTACACAGTGACAGGTCATTGTTGCGAAAGGACTTTTTCAACAGATACAAAAAAGGCCACTCTTTCGAGTAGCCTTTTTTGATGTTTGGTTGCGGGAGCCGGATTTGAACCGACGACCTTCGGGTTATGAGCCCGACGAGCTACCAGACTGCTCCATCCCGCGTCTGTGTGGCGGCATTCTATAGAGATACGCCCGGGTGTCAACCGTTAATCCTGAACCGGGTCAAATAAGTGTAAAAGACCGGCGAACGGTAGCAGGGGAGGCGTAAGTTTCGGAAACAGAACGATTTCTCGTTTTTCCTAAAAACACACGCGCACAAAAAAGGCCACTCTTTCGAGTAGCCTTTCTTGATGTTTGGTTGCGGGAGCCGGATTTGAACCGACGACCTTCGGGTTATGAGCCCGACGAGCTACCAGACTGCTCCATCCCGCGTCTGTGTGTCGGCATTCTACAGAGGATCGGCGGGCTGTCAACCTTCAATCAGGATAAAACCTGTTCTGGTTCAATCGCTTAGCTTGAAAGCGGTGCGCTGAAACTGTCTGTAAGGCAGACGTGGCAAGGCTTGCAGCTCTATTGGGAGGGTGGCTTCGATTGAAAAAATAAATTCATCGCCGACTTTTCCCACAAGCGGAAAAGAACATTCAGACCACTGGTGCTATATACAGGTGTCAGTGAGATACTGCCATTCCGGCAGGCCATGACCCCATTTCTTCGCCATGAACACCGCTTTTATATGACCCAGCGAAAAATCATCCACGTCGATTGTGACTGCTTCTACGCCGCCATCGAGATGCGTGACGACCCGCGCCTGGCCGGTAAACCTTTGGCGGTGGGCGGGTCGGCGGATCGGCGCGGTGTGATTGCGACCTGCAATTACGAAGCACGGGCGTACGGCGTGCGTTCGGCCATGTCGTCCGGGCACGCGTTGAAGCTGTGCCCGGACTTGACCATCGTCAAGCCGCGCATGGACGCCTATAGAGAGGCCTCGAAGGAAATTCACACGATCTTTCGCGATTACACCGACCTGATAGAGCCACTTTCCCTGGACGAAGCCTTTCTCGACGTGTCTGACAGCGCCCATTTCGGTGGCAGCGCCACGCGAATTGCCCAGGATATCCGTCGGCGCGTGTCCAATCAGCTGCATATCACCGTTTCCGCCGGCGTGGCGCCGAACAAATTTCTGGCCAAGATCGCCAGCGACTGGAAAAAACCCAACGGCTTGTTTGTCATCACGCCGGATCAGGTCGAGGACTTTGTCAGTGGTTTGCCGGTGAGCAAGTTGCATGGCGTTGGCAAAGTGACTGCCGATAAATTGGGCCGGCTCGGCATCGTCGACTGCTCGCATCTGCGCGAATGGGACAAGTTGGCGCTGGTGCGCGAATTCGGCAGTTTCGGCGAGCGGCTTTGGAGCCTCGCTCGTGGGATCGATGATCGGTTGGTGCACAACGACAGTCGTCGGCAGTCGATCAGTGTCGAGAATACCTACAACGTGGACCTGCCGGATCTGGTGAGCTGCCTGGATAAATTACCCGAGTTGCTGGAAACCCTGGCGGGCCGCATGGCACGGATCGACAGCAGCTATCGGCCGGGCAAACCGTTCGTCAAAGTGAAATTCCATGACTTTACCCAGACCACGCTGGAGCAGGCCGGGGCAGGGCGGGATTTGGGGAGTTACCAGTTGTTGCTGACCCAGGCGTTCAATCGCGGCGGGAAGCCGGTGCGATTGTTGGGGGTCGGTGTGCGGCTGGAGGATTTGCGGGGCGGGTTTGAGCAGATGGAGTTGTTTGAGCGGTAGTTGGTTGAAAGTCAAAAGATCGCAGCCTTCGGCAGCTCCTACAGGGGAATGCATTCCAATGTAGGAGCTGCCGCAGGCTGCGATCTTTTAAGTGCCTTAATTCGGTCCTGGATCAGCAACAAGGCGCCCTGCATCCCGTGTCAACGACTTGAGGAATTCGGTCTGCAACTCCGGATCGTTACGTGTCAGTTCGATCAGGCTCTGTTCCAGCTCACTGGCTTCTTCTTCCAGGCCGAGTTCCGACAGGCGTTTGACCCGGTGTACCCACTGGCTCACTTCATCGTCTTCGAGGTCGTCGTAAATCAACCCGTGTGCTTCCAGCAACTTACCGCGCAAACCGCTGCTGACTGCCAAAGACGAATCGGTGTGCACATCGTCCTGGCCGTCTTCGACCCTGATCAGCAACCGGCTCAGATGATTGATGTCATGTTCAGCGAACGGGCTGTCCAACAGGTTCAGGCGCAGCACGCCGTTTTTGTCGGTGGTCAGCTCGAAGGTTTCCTTGCCGGTCTTGACCTCGACCGGGCGCTCGCTCCAGGGCAGGCTTGAATATTCCGTGCGTTTATCACGCTGCACTTCGTCGATGCCGGCCAGGTTTTGCTGCGCGCGACCGTGAGACTGCACGTTCATGAGCGGGTTGATCCCGGCGAAACCGTAGCTGAGCCAATCCTTCGTCACGCTGTCTGGCAAGTTGCCGAGGGCGAACACGTTGACCACGTTCGCGCTGACGCCGGCCACGATAGCGACCATGCCCAGCGGGATCTCGTAGATCTCCCGCCAAGGCTGATAGGGCGTGTAGCGGTCATAGTGGCGCGTGACTTCGAACTCGGTGATTTCGAAAGTCTTCTGCTCGTGGATTTTCACCCGACGTTGCGGAAGCTCAAGCATCTTGGGCTCGCCGACATCGATCTGCAGGCTGTGATCGAGTAGTTTTCGCTCGACGCGTTCCTCGTGCTCACTGCGTTGTGACATGTGATTGGCACAGCCGCTGACCAGCAGGGTGCCGCACAGGGCGGCACCACCGAGGCCTAAGGTGTTTCGCTTGAACATGACTTCTCTATCTGGTGTCAGCGGCGGATACGGGCCTGGAGGAAGGACAGCACGTCAGCGACCGGCAGCGCTTGCGCCTCGGGCTCGGTGCGGCTCTTGTATTCCAGATTGCCTTCGGCGAGGCCGCGGTCACTGACCACGATCCGGTGAGGAATGCCGATCAGCTCCATGTCCGCGAACTTGATGCCCGGGCTGGTTTTCTTGTCGCGATCGTCCAGCAGCACTTCGAAGCCGGCTGCAGTCAGTTCTGCATACAGCTTGTCGGTGGCTTCGCGAACCTGCTCGTTGTCGTAGCGCAGCGGGACCAGGGCGATTTGGAACGGCGCCAAAGTGTCGCTCCAGATGATGCCTTTGTCGTCGTTGTTCTGCTCGATGGCAGCGGCGACCACGCGGGAAACACCGATGCCATAGCAACCCATTTCCAGGGTGACCGGCTTACCGTTCTCGCCCAGGACTTCGCACTTCATCGCTTTGCTGTACTTGTTACCCAGCTGGAAGATGTGCCCGACTTCGATGCCACGCTTGATTTCCAGGGTGCCTTTGCCGTCAGGGCTAGGATCGCCGGCGACGACGTTGCGCAGGTCGGCAACGGTCGGAACCGGCAGATCACGCTCCCAGTTCACGCCGAAGTAGTGCTTGTCGTCGATGTTGGCACCGATGCCGAAGTCGCTCATCAGCTCGACGGAACGGTCGATGATGATCGGCAGCGGCAAGTTCAACGGGCCGAGGGAGCCTGCACCGGCGCCAATGGCGTCACGCAGTTCGGACTCGGAAGCCATGACCAGCGGGCTGGCAACGCCTGGCTGGTTGGCGGCCTTGATTTCGTTCAGCTCGTGGTCGCCGCGGATGATCAGGGCAATCAGCTTGCCTGCTTCTTCGGCGTGAACCACCAGGGTCTTGATGGTTTTTTCGATCGGCAGGTTGAAGCCTTCGACCAATTGCGCGATGGTCTTGGCGTTCGGCGTGTCGACCAGGCGCAGTTCTTCGGCTGGCGCGGCGCGGGAGGTTTCGCGCGGCACGGCTTCAGCTTTCTCGATGTTCGCGGCGTATTCGGAACCGTTGCTGAAGACGATATCGTCTTCACCGGATTCGGCCAGTACGTGGAACTCGTGGGAGCCGGCACCGCCGATCGAGCCGTTGTCGGCCTCAACCGGGCGGAATTTCAGGCCCAGACGGGTGAACACGTTGCAGTACGCCTGGTGCATGCGGTCGTAGGTGACCTGTAGCGATGGCTGGTCAGCGTGGAACGAGTAGGCGTCCTTCATGATGAATTCGCGACCGCGCATCAAGCCGAAGCGTGGACGGATTTCGTCACGGAATTTGGTCTGGATCTGATACAGGTTGATCGGCAGCTGTTTGTAGCTGCTCAGCTCATTGCGCATCAGGTCGGTGATGACTTCTTCGTGGGTCGGGCCGGCGCAGAAGTCGCGACCGTGGCGATCCTTGAAGCGCAGCAATTCCGGGCCGTACTCTTCCCAGCGACCGGATTCCTGCCACAGTTCAGCCGGTTGAGTGCTCGGCATCAACACTTCAAGCGAGCCGGCGGCGTTCATTTCTTCACGAACGACGGCTTCGACCTTGCGCATCACTCGCAAGCCCATCGGCAGCCAGGTGTACAGGCCCGAGGCGAGTTTGCGGATCATGCCGGCGCGCAGCATCAGCTGATGGCTGATCACGACCGCATCGGAAGGCGTTTCTTTCTGTGTGGCGAGCAAAAATTGACTGGTGCGCATGGTTGGCCGTTGTCGGTTGCTGATGACGAGAAATGACGGGGCATTGTACGGGCGAGATCCGCTGGCGTACAGGCGTGCGGTCGGCGGCGTGGCAGGAGGGCGGGAATCTCTCCGCCCTTTGGGATGTTTCCTACGATTCTTCCACGATTTGTGTCGGAACAGGCTCTGGCGTGGGTGTCGGACCTGCGCGGCGGCTCTCCTGGAACCAGTGCAAGGCGATCAACAGCAGGGTCGGAACACCCAGCAGAGCGGTGATCAGGAAGAAGTTGTGATAGCCGAACTTCTCCACCATCACGCCCGAGTAACCGCCGATCAGGCGCGGCAGCAAGAGCATGATCGAGCTGAGCAGCGCGTATTGGGTGGCGGAGAACTTCAGGTTGGTCAGGCTAGACAGATAAGCGACGAACGCCGAAGTCGCCAGGCCGGAACTGAAGTTATCCAGGGATATGGTGAGGATCAGCATGTTCAGGTTCGCGCCCATGTCGGCGAGCATCAGGAACAGCAAGTTGGTGCCGGCCGATGCCACGCCACCAATGAACAGGATCGGCAGGATGCCGAAGCGCACGATCAGCAGGCCGCCCATGCCGGCGCCGACCAGCGTCATGATCAGGCCGAAGATCTTGCTGACGCTGGCAATCTGATCCTTGGTGAAACCCTGGTCGATGTAGAAAACGTTGGCCATCACGCCCATCACCGTATCGGACATCCGATAGGTGGCGATCAGGCCCAACAGCAGTAACGCCTGCCAGCGGTACCGCAGAATGAAGTCGTTGACCGGTGTCAGTACCGGTGCCAAGCCACGGCGGCCCATGGTCGACAGGCACAGCGCAGTGAGCATGGTGTAGAGGATCGCCCGCAGGAACGCGCGGTCTTCGAGCAGCAAGTCGAGCAGGCTCACGCCTTGAAACAGAACGCTGGCGAAGTCGGTGTTGTAGAGCTGGGTGAACATGGCGGGCACGGAAACCAGCAGTACGATCAGCACAAACACCGACGCCAGTTGATGCACAAAACTGTAGCGCCCGGCCTGCAGTTGCGTGCGCAGCGGCACTGGTGGTTCGCGCATGAAAAAAGAGGTCAGCAGCGCAGGGATCATCAGCGCGCCGAACAGCACGTAGGTGCCGGCCCAGGCCGAATGCTGGTAGTTGAAGCCGGTGGAGCCGAAGCCTTCAGCGAAGAACAGGGCGCCGGCCGTGGCCAGCAATGCGGCGATCCGATAGCCGGACATATAGCTGGCGGCCAGTGCGGCCTGACGACTGTCTTCAGCGATTTCCAGACGATAGGCATCGACGGCGATGTCTTGCGTCGCCGAGGCGAATGCAACGACTACAGCGATAGCGATCAGCCAGGACAAATGTTTTTGCGGGTCGCAGAAGCCCATCCCGATCAAGCCGAGAATAACCAGTGCCTGGGAAAGGACCAGCCAGGAGCGTCGCCGGCCGAGCTTGCCGAGGAATGGCAGGCGCCATTGGTCGAGCAACGGCGACCAGACCCATTTAAAGGCGTAGGCCAGGCCGATCAGGCTTGCATAGCCGATGGTTTCGCGAGCCACGCCGGCTTCACGCAGCCAGACGGAAAGTGTCGAAAACACCAGCATGTAGGGCAGGCCGGCGGCGAAACCGAGCAGCAACAGCACAAGCGTTGAGGGGCTGGCATAGGCGGCGAGCGCGGCGCGCCAGGTTTTACGGGGCATGGGCTGGAGTCTGCCTCAAGAATTACGGAAACAAAGCGCGCACTCTAACCGCTGTGCTCTACCGGGCGCCAGCCATGGCGCTGAATATCAACACGATTGTTCTGGATACTGACGCCCTCCATGCGCAATCGTGCCCGTTGTTCGTCCCCCGAAGCGCTGCCCACGGGCAGGCTGATGCGTCCCCCGGCGCCGAGTACACGGTGCCAGGGCAGTTTGCTGTCGCCCGGCAACTGGCTGAGTGTGCGCCCCACCCAGCGGGCGGCGCGGCCGAGGCCCGCCAGCTCGGCGAGTTGGCCATAACTCACGACTTTGCCCTCGGGCACCTGGGCCAGTGTCAGGTAGAGCGCCGCGCGTCGGATTTGCGCCGGGCTCTCGGGTTCAATGTCGGACACGTCCGTATTTCCTGTAGGAGCGAGCTTGCTCGCGATGAACGTTAGCGATGATGCGAACCTCGCCGTCGGTAGAGTAATTCCTGGATCAACGATTGAGAAATGAACTCATTAGAAATAGTCGGGTCAGTCCTTGCTAGGGTCTTATTCCTACGGATAATGCCGACTTTTTTCGCAATCTCGAGCCTGTATTTGCTTATGGTGTCCAGAACCCTGTTGTGCCTCGCTGTCTTGAGTGCTTCCACGCCCTTGCTCGCTGATACTGTCTGGTTGAAGAACGGTGACAAGTTGAGCGGCAAGATCACGTTGTTCGACGGCGGCAAACTGTTGATCCAGACGGAGTACGCCGGTGCAGTGCCGATCGACTGGAAACAGGTGAAAACCCTGGAAAGCGATCAGGAGCTGCTGGTCAAGCAGGACGCTTACACGGGTGAAAAGGCCAAGTCTCTGCATGCGGCAGACGACGGCAAGGTGATCCTCGCCAATGGTGAGGCGCCCAAGACTGTTGAGCTGGCCAGTATTCAGCAGATGCTCAAGCCTAAGCCAGTGATCGAAGATTTGGTGTGGAAGGGCAACATCGACGCCGCCCTGGATTATCAGCGCGCCGATAAAGACACCGACGACTACGACATCGACTTCAAGACCACGGCGCGGCATGGCCGCTGGCGACACACCGCCGAAGGCGAGTACAACCGCGAGTTCCAGGATGACGTGGTCACCACGGACAACTGGCGGGCCGAGTACTCCCTCGACCGCTTCCTGACAGATAAATGGTTCTGGCAAGGGCGCCTGGTCTACGAGCGCGACAAGGTCGAAGACCTCTCCCGTCAACGCACCGTCGGTACGGGTCCCGGTTACCAGTTCTGGGATGATGAGCTGGGAGCATTCTCCCTCGGCTCGCTGGTCAACCGGACTGACTATGAATACTCGGATGGCGGCAAGTCGAACTTCTACTCCCTGGCCATGAAGTGGGATTACAACCGTTACCTGATTGGTAAGAAAGTGGAGTTCTTCACCAATGGCGAAATCGCCAAACCGATTGGGGGCGTGGCTGATTATGCGCTGGATGCCGAGATGGGGCTGCGCTACAAGGTGACGGATTGGGCGTCGCTGAACCTGAAGGCCGAGAAGGACATCATTACGGGCAGTGATGAGGCTGATCTGAGCAAGACCCGGTATACGGCAGGGTTTGGCGTGACCTGGTAATACGTTAAAGATCAAAAGATCGCAGCCTTCGGCAGCTCCTACAGGTGTACACCTAACCCTGTAGGAGCTGCCGAAGGCTGCGATCTTTTTTGGCCCGGCAAAAACACACAGGCACAAAAAAGCCCCGCTTTTGAGGGCGGGGCCTTTTACTAAAGCAAGTACAAGTTAGATAACTTGAACTTCTTCAGCTTGCATGCCTTTCTGACCGCGGGTAGCGATGAAAGAAACCTGTTGGCCTTCTTTCAGGCTTTTGAAGCCGTCGGATTGGATAGCTTTGAAGTGAACGAACAGGTCGTCACCGGATTGTGGAGTGATGAAGCCGAAGCCTTTTTCATCGTTGAACCACTTAACGGTACCAGTTTGGCGATTAGACATGGTGTAACTCCTTGAACAAAGATAACTGCGACGCAGGAAGAACCCTGGCCGAGACTGAGTGCAAAGAGCAGGAAAAATTCTTGTAGATGGTTGGATCGAAATTCAACATATCGTGTAGAGATTCTCAGTGACACAAGCAGCACAGTGGCGCCACCTTAACCCTTTTTCCGGAATGTGCCAATGCTTCCTGCGAAGGTTTCTCTGTTTTCATGACTGACGGTCCGTCGGTTTGCGTGCAATGTCCGGAAATTACGGGGGATCGGCAAGTTTTGCGCCCGGGCTTTGAACCCGGCGGCGCGCCCCGGTAAGATGCCGGACAGAATTTTTCCACCTCGCTATTCAGGACACCCGCCATGAGCATCAAATCGGACAAGTGGATTCGCCGCATGGCGCAAGAGCACGGCATGATCGAGCCCTTCGTAGAGCGCCAGATGCGCGGCGAAGGCGCAGACCGGGTGATTTCCTATGGCGTGTCGAGCTACGGCTACGACGTGCGCTGCGCCGATGAATTCAAAGTGTTCACCAACATCAATTCGGCGACCGTCGATCCGAAGAACTTTGACGAGAAGAGCTTCGTCGACGTCAAGAGTGACGTCTGCATCATCCCGCCAAACTCGTTCGCTTTGGCGCGTACCGTCGAATTCTTCCGCATTCCGCGTAACGTACTGACCATCTGCCTCGGTAAAAGCACCTACGCGCGCTGCGGCATTATCGTCAACGTGACGCCGCTGGAACCCGAGTGGGAAGGGCACGTGACGCTGGAGTTCTCCAACACCACGACCTTGCCGGCGAAAATCTACGCCAATGAAGGCGTGGCGCAGATGCTGTTCTTCGAATCCGACGAAGAGTGCGAAGTCTCCTACAAAGACCGTGGCGGCAAGTACCAGGGGCAGCGCGGCGTTACTTTGCCACGCACCTGATCCATTCATCTGGCAGCTAGCGGGAATTCTTGAGCGGGTAGACACTCTATTGGGTGTACTGCCCGGTTCGCGTACAGCGGACGGGGCCTATGCTCAGGAGTGCTTTATGAAGATCGATCCGCAAATAAGTGCCGAACTGGCAAGGCTTGAGCCCAATCAGGTTGGCGTTTTGGCCTGGTCCTTGTTGGCACACCCGCCCATCAGCATGGCAGGGGGCATTCCCGGCCAGCCTGATCCCGATACCCCAAACGAACAACCCACGGAACCCGGCGAACCAACGCTGCCGGATGAGCCGCCGCCCGCGCCTGTTGCCTGATTGCCGGATGTTTGAATGGCACCGGATGTTGCCGTTGTAGGAGCGAGCTTGCTCGCGATGGACGTGAGGGCAAAGTGTTTTATCCAGGCTGTCCTCGTCACCGTTAACGTTTTTCGCGAGCAAGCTCGCTCCTACAAGGGCCATATTTCGTTGTCACCGATGACGAAAATCCTGCAGTTCTCGGCCCGCTCGATCTGATAACCGCCGGTAAACGCGCCAAAGGCCGGTAGCAGGCTGATGTCCTCGCCGAGCCTGAAGCACGCCAATCGCAAATGCTGTCGTCCTCGCCCGTTCAGTCGGTAAACCGGATGCACATGACCGGCCAGCACATGCCGAGCCGGATGTGGATCGG
Source organism: Pseudomonas sp. LBUM1644 (assembly GCF_059716195.1). Classification (NCBI taxonomy): domain Bacteria; kingdom Pseudomonadati; phylum Pseudomonadota; class Gammaproteobacteria; order Pseudomonadales; family Pseudomonadaceae; genus Pseudomonas; species Pseudomonas sp. LBUM1644. Next base: position 1,302,758 of record NZ_CP166812.1, read on the forward strand.
GTTCGTGTTGCAACGCGAACGGCCCCAGTAGCAACGGCTCTGGCACAACGCTGATGTTCAGCGAGTCGGGCGGGTCACCGGCACGTTTGTCATGGTTGCCGCGGATCAGTGTCATCGGCAAATCACAGTGCCGCGCTCGCCAATCTGACAGTGCGCTGAGCGTGGCTTTTGCGTGGGAGCCCGGGCCGTGCAGAAAGTCGCCAAGGAAAATCAGCTGACGACAGGGCAGCGCCGCCAGCAATCGGTCCAGCACGCCGATGTTACTCGCGGTGGTGCCCATCGGCACGGGTTGACCAAGGCTCCGATAGGCGGCAGCTTTGCCGAAATGCACGTCGGCGATCAATAGCGCTTGTTGGGCCGGCCAATAGATAGCCTTTTCCGGCAATAACCAGAGTTCTTCTCCCGCCAGGCGCACCGGATAGGGCGTACTCATCAGGATCTCCCAGTCTCAGCGGTTTTCTCAAGGTCGCTGACCATGCGTCGGATGCGATCCGCGAGCTTTTCCGAACTCATGCTCTCGCGCATGCGTTCCACCAGCAGTGGGAACCCGAGTGGCGTAGGACGCTTGATGGAGTGCACGTCCAGTTTCAGGCGGTTGAGCCGCTCCAGCGTCTGTTCCAGGCGACGAATATCCAGTTCCTCGCGTAAGACTTCTTCCCCGGCCTGGGCCAGCAACAGATTCCCGGCGTCGTATTGTTTGAATACCTCGAAGAACAGCCCGCTGGAGGCCTGCACCTGGCGCGTGCTTTTGGGCGCGCCGGGGTAGCCAGCGAACACCAGGCCAGCAATTCTTGCGATTTCCCGGAAGCGGCGAAGCGCCAATTCACCGGCATTCAAACTGGCGAGCACGTCGTTCAGCAAATGCTCGGGACTCAATAAATCGCGACTCAAAACATGCGACCAGTCCACGGCCGTGGCGCTGAGCAATTCCAGCCCGTAATCATTCACCGCGATGGAAAACGTCACCGGCTGCTGTTGGCTGATCCGCCAGGCCAGCAGGCTCGCTAATCCCAGATGCACCTGACGGCCGGCAAAGGGATACAGGAAAAGATGCCAACCCTCCCGGGATTTGAGCGTCTCGGCAAGCAACGTCTCTGTGGTTGGCAAGCCGGACCAGCGTTGTTGCACTTCGAGCATCGGGCGCACTGCCTGCATTTCCGGGCCGACGAACTCGCCCTGTGCCGCCGCACTGAACCGCGCGACCACCGCTTGCGCCAGTTCATTGGAAAGTGGCATGCGCCCACCATTCCAGCGCGGTACCGCGGCTTTTTTCGCGATGCTGCGTTTGACATAAGCCGTCATGTTTTCAACCCGAACCAATTCCAGCAAGCGTCCGGCAAATAGAAACCCGTCGCCGGGCTTGAGCCTCGCGATAAAACCTTCCTCGACACTCCCCAACTGCTTGCCACCGCCACCCTTGCTCCAGAACTTCAGCTGAATACTCGCATCGCTGACGATGGTGCCGATGCTCATGCGATGCCGGCGAGCCAGTCGTGCATCGGGTACCCGCCACAGACCGCTTTCATCAGGTTCGACCCGGCGATAATCCGGGTAAGCCGTCAGGGAAAGCCCTCCGTGACGTACGAAAGCCAGCGCCCAAACCCATTCCGCCAGGGTGAGGTCTCGATAAGCCCAGGCTCCGCGTACTTCTTCATACAACTCATCGGGCAGAAACCCGCCGCCCAATGCCATGCTGACCAGATGCTGGACCAGCACATCCAGCGGTTTGTGGGGTGACTCGCGGGGCTCGATACGACGTTGCGCAACGGCGTCCTGCGCGGCGGCCGCTTCGATCAGTTCCAGGCTATGAGTCGGCACCAGCGTCACCCGCGATACGCGTCCCGGTGCATGCCCGGAACGACCCGCACGTTGCATCAGTCGCGCCACGCCTTTTGCCGAGCCGATTTGCAGCACCCGCTCCACCGGGAGAAAGTCCACGCCCAGGTCCAAGCTCGAGGTGCAGACCACCGCTTTGAGTTGACCGTCCTTGAGGGCGCGCTCGACCCAGTCGCGGGTATCGCGTGACAGTGAACCGTGATGCAGCGCAATCAACCCGGCCCAATCGGGGCGGGCCTCCAGCAACGCTTGATACCAGATCTCCGATTGCGCGCGAGTGTTGGTGAAGACCAGGCTGCTGGCGCTCGACTCGATCTCGGCGACCACCTGCGGCAACATCTTCAGACCGATGTGCCCGGCCCATGGAAATCGCTCGATGGAGGGCGGCAACAAAGTGTCGACCCGCAGTTCCTTGGATGTCTGGCCCTGAACACTGATGCCACCGCCCTGTGGGATTAATACCTGTTCGGCGTGGGCCTGATTACCCAGCGTCGCGGAAACGCCCCACACGACCAGGTCCGGGTGCCACCGTCGAAGGCGGGCGAGGGCCAGTTGCAGTTGCACGCCGCGCTTGTTGCCGAGCAGTTCGTGCCATTCGTCGACCACCACCATGCGCAACGTCGACAACGCCGTCTGCGCGTCGGCGCGGGCGAGCATCAGGGTCAGGCTTTCGGGCGTGGTGATCAGGGTGGTCGGCAGGCGTCGGCTTTGGCGTGCACGTTCGCTGCTGCTGGTGTCGCCGGTTCGCAGGCCGACGCTCCATGGAATCTGCAAGTCGTTTAGCGGCGCTTCGAGTGCCCGGGCGGTGTCGGCCGCCAACGCACGCATGGGAGTTATCCACAGCACCGTCAGCGCTGCGGCCACCGGTTTTCGTTTGCGAGGTGCTTCAACGGGAGCGACAAAAGAGGCAAAGCGATTGAGCGCGGCAAACCAGACTGCATAAGTTTTACCCGCGCCGGTACTGGCATGCAGCAGCCCCGACTCACCGCGTTTGACGGCAGCCCACACCTGTTTCTGAAAGGCGAATGGCTTCCAGTCGCGGGCGCTGAACCACTGTTTTGCGTAGTCGGGGGAGGTGCCCATGCCGGCCGTGTGCGCTCTGAAAGTCTTCTTTCAGTGACCACAGCTCAATACGAAAGGTTTAAAGACAAACTGTAGGAGCTGCCGCAGGCTGCGATCTTTTGATCTTCAGCGGTCTTGAGAAAATCAAGATCAAAAGATCGCAGCCTGCGGCAGCTCCTACAGTTTTGTGAGGCGTTGTTATTTGAGGTTGCCGCTCAGGAACTGCTGGAGCCGTTCACTTTTCGGATTGCCCAGCACGTCTTCCGGCGCGCCTTCTTCCTCGACCAGCCCCTGGTGCAGAAACAACACCTGGCTCGACACTTTGCGCGCAAAGCTCATTTCATGGGTGACCATGATCATGGTGCGGCCTTCTTCGGCCAGGCCCTGGATCACTTTCAACACTTCGCCCACCAGCTCCGGGTCCAGCGCCGAGGTCGGTTCGTCGAACAGCATGACTTCCGGTTCCATGGCCAATGCGCGGGCGATGGCAACCCGTTGCTGTTGGCCGCCGGACAGGAACGCCGGATACTGATCGGCCACACGCGCCGCCAGCCCGACCTTGTCGAGGTAGCGTCGAGCACGGTCTTCGGCTTCTTTCTTGTCGCAACCCAGCACCCGGCGCGGGGCCATGGTGATGTTTTCCAGCACTGTCATGTGGCTCCACAGGTTGAAGTGCTGGAACACCATGGCCAGGCGAGTACGAATCCGTTGCAGTTCATCGGCATCCGCCACGTGCATGCCGTGACGATCCTTGATCATGCGGATGTTCTGCCCGTCGAGGCTCATCGCGCCGTCGTTGGGTTGTTCGAGAAAGTTGATGCAACGCAGGAAGGTACTTTTGCCCGAGCCGCTGGCGCCGATCAGGCTGATGACGTCGCCAGTGTTGGCCTTGAGCGAAACACCTTTGAGTACTTCATGATCGCCATAGCTTTTATGCAGGCCTTCGATGGTCAGTTTGTACATGGGGCATGCATCCTCAAGGCGAAAGTAGGTAGCCGCTGCGATAGGCTTCGGTGCCCGCGACATGGGCGATCACCATGCCGGCAGTGGCCATGCGGCGCAGCGAACGGGCGTACATCAGCCCGGCGGCGGTGCAATGGACAGGGGTGACGCGATCGTTGATCGGGTCAATAATTTCGGCGATCAGCTGCCCGGCTTCGAGGTATTCCCCCGGCAGCGCGGTGAACACCAGCAACCCGCCCACAGGCGTGGCCACCGGTTCGACCCCGGCCAGCGGTGTAGCGGGGTAAGGCAATTCGGGCAGGGGCGCCGGTTCGCCGGCGATGGCGCCGTAGTGAATCAGGTAATCGATCAATGCCTGGCTGTCGAGACTGGCCAGCGGGTGATTGACGTCACCCTGGCCACGCAATTCGACGGTGACCGAGAAGCTGCCGAGCGGAATGTCGAAATGCTCGCCGAAGCGTTCTTTCAACTGCCACCAGAGCAGGGTGAAGCATTCATCGAACGACTGGCCGCCGGAATCGGTAGCCAGCAAACTGGCTTCTGCACCGATGTATCGTGCCAACGGCTCGACCTGCGGCCAGGCTTCGGGCGTGGTGTAAAGGTGCGCGACCGCTTCGAAATCGCAATGCAGGTCCAGCACCATGTCGGCATCACAGGCCAGGCGTTGCAGGGTCAGGCGCTGGGATTGCAGTTGAGTGGCGGCCGTCTGACGCGCGAGCGCGTTGCGCAGGCTGTCGCGGATCAGCGTGAGGTTGTGCTGGGGATCGTCACCGAGCAGGCCTTCGATTTCATTGCCGACCTCTTCACTCAAGTCCACGAACCAGCGGTTGAAATTCTGTCCGCTTTCGAGCTCGTAACGGCCCAAAGGCACATCCATCAGCACCTGTTCCAGTCCCGCGGGGTTTGCCACCGGGACCAGTACGATTTCGCTGCGCAGGCGGCCGGCGGCTTCCAGCTCCGCCAGACGCTGCTTGAGGTGCCAGGCGACCAGCATGCCGGGCATTTCATCGGCGTGCAGGGAGGACTGGATGTAGATTTTGCCTTTGGCCGACTCCGGGCCGAAGTGGAAACTGTGAATCTGTCGTGCGGTCCCCGGCAGCGGGGCCAGCAGGTTATGTATCTGGTGGCGCATGTGCGTAAAGTCCTAGTGGGTCGGCCCAAGAAACGCCAGCCATCGGCGTTCAGCGAGACGGAACAGGCCGACCAGCGCAAAGGTCACGGTTAGGTAGATCAACGCGGCGATCCCAAACGACTGAAAGGTCAGGAAGGTCGCCGAGTTGGCGTCCCGAGCGACTTTCAGGATGTCCGGGATGGTTGCGGTGAACGCCACGGTGGTCGAGTGCAACATCAGGATTACTTCGTTGCTGTAGTAAGGCAACGAGCGACGCAGGGCGGACGGCATGATCACGTAGGCATACAGCTTCCAGCCCGTCAGACCGTAGGCTTTCGCGGCTTCGACTTCACCATGGTTCATGCTGCGAATCGCCCCGGAGAAGATCTCCGTGGTGTACGCGCACGTGTTCAGGGCGAAGGCCAGGATGGTGCAGTTCATCGCATCGCGGAAAAACGCATCCAGCACCGGTTGGGCACGCACGGCAGCCAGGCTGTAGATACCGGTGTAGCAGATCAACAGCTGGATGTAGAGCGGCGTTCCGCGGAACAGGTAGGTGTAGAACTGCACCGGCCAGCGGATGTAGAAGTGCGGGGAAACCCGAGCGATGGACAGCGGGATCGACACCAGGAAACCGATGAAGATCGAGGCACTGAGCAGCCACATGGTCATGGCCAGGCCGGTGATGTGGTAACCGTCGGTATAGAGGAAGGGTTTCCAGTATTCCTGCAAGAGTTCGATCATCGTACGGCCTCCCGGGAACCGGCGGCGTAGCGGCGTTCGAGCCAGCGCAGGACGACGTTGGAAGCGCTGGTGATCAGCAGGTAGATCACGGCGGCCAGCACCAGGAAGTAGAACAGTTGATAGGTACTTTTACCGGCATCCTGGGCCGCCTTGACCAGATCGGCGAGGCCGATGATCGACACCAGCGCGGTCGCCTTGAGCATCACCATCCAGTTGTTGCCAATACCAGGCAGGGCAAAACGCATCATCTGCGGGAACACCACGATACGAAAACGCTGACCGCGTTTCAGGCCATAGGCAGTGGCGGCTTCGACCTGACCACGCGGTACCGCGAGGATCGCGCCACGGAAGGTTTCGGTGAAGTACGCACCATAAATGAAGCCCAGGGTGATGACCCCGGCGCTGAATGGGTTGATCTCGATGTATTCCCATTCCATGAAGTCGGTAAAGGACGTCAGCCAGGTTTGCAGGCTGTAGAAAATCAACAGCATCAGCACCAGGTCCGGTACGCCGCGAATCAGCGTGGTGTACATCTGGGCCGGGACCCGCACCAGTTTGACTTTTGACAGCTTGGCACTGGCGCCCAGCAGACCGAGCAATACGGCCACCAAGAGCGACAACACCGATAATTTGATGGTCATCCAGGTGCCTTCCATCAGCAACGGGCCGAAGCCCTTGAGGCTGAAGGCTGAGAGCCCCAGGTGTTGTAATAGGTTTTCGAACATAAATCAGCAACCTGATCGGGTGAAAAAAGCGCCCATCGCGAGATGGGCGCCGGGCATTATTTGCCGCTGAACAGATTCAGATCGCCAAAGTGTTTCTTCTGAATGGTGGCATAGGTGCCATCGTCGTGTAACGCTTTGATACCTTTATCCAAAAGTGCCTTGAGGTCTTTGTTACCTTTCGAGATACCGACAGCAGTTTTAGCCGGCAGCAGAGGATCATCCACTGGCTTGCTGACTTCGTAATCGGCGCCTTGTGGCGACTTCAAAAAGCCCAGTTCGGCTTGCAGCATGTCTTGAATCGAGGCATCCAGACGACCGGAAGTCAGGTCGGCATAGACCTGGTCCTGGTTGGCGTAGGCTTGAGTGGTCACGCCGGCCTTGTCCAGCACGGCTTTGGCATAGGCTTCCTGAATGGTGCCTTGCTCGTAGCCGACCTTTTTACCCTTCAGAGAAGCGGTTTCCGCAGTAATGCCGGAACCCTTCTTGAACACGAAGGAAGTCGGGCCGGAGAACAGCTCGCTGGAGAAGTCGATGACTTTTTCGCGGGCCGGGGTGACGGTCATCGAAGAGATCACACCGTCGAATTTATTGGCCTTCAGGCCTGGAATCATGCCGTCGAAATCGCTTTCGACCCATTTGCACTTGACCTTCAGCTCGGCGCAGATCGCGTTCCCCAGATCGATGTCGAAGCCCACCAGGCTACCGTCGGCCGCTTTCGACTCGAACGGAGCGTAGGACGGGTCAACACCGAAACGCAGTTCCTTGTATTCCTTTGCCATGGCGGAGCCAGCAGCTATGCACAACGCCAGTGCAGAAAGGGTCAGCAATGCTTTTTTCATTATTCAATCCCTAAAAACCAATATGAGCGCTTGTGGCGCAGAATTATTGTTACTGGAAAGCGTAAGACTCTATGAAAGTAGCAATTTCCGAACCAGAGTCCCGAACAAGTGTTTTAAAAGGTCATGCGAGAAAAGGCAGCGAGGGATTGTGCACGAAAACGGGCACCAATAAATAGCCGCACCAAATTGGTCGATTTGCCGAAGGTTTCTGTAGGAGCGAGCTTACTCGCGAAAAAGTGTCAGTCGCTGATAATGATGCTGACACACGGATTTTCGCGAGCAAGCTCGCTCCCACAAGGGAATCGGGTTAGCCCAGTAAATTCTGCAGCGTTGCCAGGTTATCGGCCTCTTCTACAGACTTGTCCTGTCGCCAGCGCACCATCCTGGGAAACCGCACCGCAATGCCACTTTTATGACGTTTGGACAGGGCAATCCCTTCAAACCCCAATTCAAACACCAGGCTCGGTTTTACACTGCTCACCGGCCCGAATTTCTCTACCGTGGTTTTGCGCACAATGCTGTCCACCTGGCGCATTTCTTCGTCGGTCAGCCCTGAGTAAGCCTTGGCGAACGGCACGAGTGTGCGTTCGCTGGCGTCCGGCGGACCGTCCCAGACCGCGAAGGTGTAATCGCTGTAGAGACTGGCCCGGCGACCGTGCCCCCGCTGCGCGTAGATCAGCACCGCGTCGACGCTGAACGGGTCTACTTTCCATTTCCACCAGATGCCCATGTCCTTGGTTCGGCCCACCCCATAGAGCGCACCCCGTGCCTTGAGCATCATGCCTTCGACACCCAGGCTGCGCGAGGCTTCCCGTTGCCGCTCAAGGTCGAACCAGTCTTCGCCCGACAGCACGGGAGAGGCGAGTAACACGGGGTTGTCGCAGCGGGAGATAACTTGCTCCAGTTGAGTGCGACGCGTCGCCTGAGTCTGATTGCGCCAGTCATCACCGCCCCATTCCAGCAGGTCGTAGGCGAGGACGACCACCGGCACATCATCGAGAATTTTCTTGCCGAGGGTTTTGCGCCCAATCCGCTGTTGCAGCAAGGCAAAGGGTTGCACCGCCGGTGAGGTCTGGGCTTGCGGGTCGAAGGCATCCTCGGTACCGGGTGTCGGGGATTTCCAGGCGACGATTTCCCCGTCGATCACCGTGCCGTCCGGCAGGCAGTGAATCAAGCTCTCAAGTTCGGGGAAGCGCTCGGTCACCAGTTCTTCACCACGCGACCAGATCCACAACTGCCCATCGCGCTTGACCACTTGGGCGCGGATGCCGTCCCACTTCCATTCCACCTGCCAATGGCTGGCAGGCCCCAGCAACGCGTCGAACTGTTCGACGGGCTGCGACAGCGCATGAGCGAGGAAAAAAGGGTAAGGCTGGCCGCCCCGCTGGGCATGTTCGTTGGGCGATTCGGCGGCGATCAGTTTCAGGTAACTGGCGGCGCTTGGACGGTTGGACAGGTCGGTGTAACCCACCAGGCGTTGGGCGACGCGTTTGCTGTCGAGACCTGCCATGGCTGCCAGGGCACGGGTCACCAGCAATTTCGAGACTCCGACGCGGAAACTGCCGGTGATCAACTTGATGCAGAGCATCAGGCTCTGGCGGTCCAGTTGCGACCACAGGGCGGGCAATCTTTCGGCGAGCACCGACGGATCTTCACCGCGCAGCGGTAGCAGTTTGTCTTCGATCCATACCGCCAACCCATCGGTAGACGTATGCGGCGTCTCGGGCAATACCAGGGAAATGGTTTCCGCCATGTCGCCGACGGCCTGATAACTCTCTTCGAACAACCACGGCGACAGGCCGGAAAAAGCTACTGCCAGCTCTCGCAGTACGCGCACAGGTACCAATTGTCGGGGCCGCCCGCCGGACAGGAAGTACACCGCCCACGCCGCGTCATCCGGCGCGGCCTGCGCAAAGTATTTCTGCATCGCCGCCAGTTTGGCGTTGCTTGAAGTGGTCGCGTCGAGTTCGGCATACAGCTCGGCGAAGGATTTCATGCCGGCACCTCGGCGCTGGCGGGTTCTGCGATTTCGGCTTCTTCCTCATCGTCGCCGTATTCAGTGCTGAAACCTTGCGCTTCCAGTCCCTGCTCGCGCAAATGACGGACCAGCACCGCGACAGAACCGTGGGTGACCATCACGCGCTCGGCGCCGGTCTGTTCGATGGCCCAGAGCAAACCGGGCCAGTCGGCATGGTCGGACAATACAAAACCGCGGTCGACACCACGCCGCCGCCGGGTGCCGCGCAAGCGCATCCAGCCGCTGGCAAAGCCGTCGCTGTAGTCACCGAATCGCCGCATCCAGGTGCTGGCACCCGCCGAGGGCGGGGCGATGACCAACGCTTTGCGCATCAGCGGGTCGCTCTTTTGGACGTCACCGGCGTAAATCGTCGGCGGTATGTAAATGCCGCTCTCGCGATACACCCGATTCAGGGGTTCTACCGCACCGTGGGTCAGAATAGGGCCGAGGCTGGCATCGATGCCGTGGAGAATTCGCTGGGCCTTGCCGAATGAATAGCAGAACAACACGCTGGTTTTGTCTTCGGCGGCGTTGGCTTGCCACCACTGATTGATCTCGGCAAAGACCTGCGCCTGGGGTTGCCAGCGATAGATGGGCAGGCCAAACGTCGATTCAGTGATGAAGGTGTGGCAGCGCACCGGTTCGAACGGAGCGCAAGTGCCGTCGGGCTCGATTTTGTAATCCCCCGAGGCGACCCAGACTTCGCCACCGTATTCCAGGCGCACCTGCGCCGAGCCAAGGACGTGGCCGGCAGGGTGAAAGCTCAGGGTGACGCCGTGATGCAGCAAGCGCTCGCCGTACGGCAGGGTTTGCAGGTGGATGTCCTGGCCCAATCGAGCGCGCAGGATGCCTTCGCCGGGTGCGGCCGCCAAGTAATGCTCATTGCCAGTGCGGGCATGGTCGCCATGAGCGTGGGTGATGACCGAACGCTCGACCGGACGCCACGGATCGATATAGAAATCGCCGGCGGGGCAGTACAGGCCTTCGGGACGCGCAATAACAAGATCCACGTCGATACCAAAATGGAGGGACTTGTTAGCTATGAGGTTTGCGCGAACCCAGAAGTTCTATCGAAATCGAAAAGCAAAAGATCGCAGCCTTCGGCAGCTCCTACAGATAAACGCGAATCCCTGTAGGAGCTGCCGAAGGCTGCGATCTTTTGATCTTATTTACCCGGTGTCAGGGTCAACCGCTTGCTCCCATACACCTTGTCAAAGTTCTGCGGCTGCATCGGCAAGCTCATGTACTGCCCCTTGAGCCACGGATCAATGCTGTCGAGGTAATTCGGGCTGGCCGGGTTGCCGGACTGGCCGGTGCCGTTCTGGCCCATCAGCGGTTCGGCCTGGCCGAAGTCGACGATAAAGCGCATGGCCGGCGCCAGTGTAGTGTTGAAGTCCTGGCCCCAGGCGAACGCTGCGGTGTTCAGCGTGGTGTGATCGCCGCCGGCCGCGAGTGGACCGCGAACCGTCTGCCCACTGGCGTTCTTCCATTCGTAGCGGTGCAGTTTGCCCCACTGCCAGGCTTTGCGATCGCCGCCCAACTGGCTGTCGCCCGCGCTGATCGCCGCCGCCAGGCTGCGGGCGAGGATCGCCGGCTTGTCCTCTTTCTGCGGTGTGCGCGTGTCATCCCAGAACGGACTGTCCTCGCGACCGAGCAAGTGATCGGCCTGTGCCGCGTAGGACAACTTGCCATTGGCGACAAACGCTTTCCACGCCGGGCTGCTTTCAGGGCCCAGTTCGTCGAGGAAGATCTGTTTGGTGCTTTCCTGCAAGAACAGCTCATAGATTGCCGCGTCGGCGGAGGTCGGGCTGAGCTTGCCGTCAAACGCCATCAGGCGCGTATACGCCTCGCGAGCCTTGTCGCGATCAGCGGCAGGCAACGCTTCGATGGCCTGTTTGAGTGGTTGGGCCATGCCCGGCGCTTCAAACATCTTCTTCAGTTTGGTGGCGAAAGTCGTGGTCTGGTCGTATTGCATGTTGATCAGGCTGCGCGTGTCGTGTTTGCCCACGCCCGCCAGTTCGGCCATCCGTTCGCCACGCTCCGGTGCCGACCAGGAATTGGACAGTTGCATGCCATAGCCATGAGGAATGACCCGCTGGTTGGCAGTGCCGAGCCAGCCTTGGGCCGGGTCCTGGTCATACGGATGGAGCATCGGGTCGGCGTAACCGTCCCAATCGTAACGACCTTCCCAGCCCGGCGATGGCAGCAGGCCTTCGCCTTCGCGACGGTTCGGGTAGCGACCGGTGACCTGCCAGCCGATGTTGCTGGCGTCGGCGAACACCAGGTTCAGCGCGATGGCGCGGATTTCGCGGCTGGCGTCCGAGGCTTTCTCGACGTTCTGCGCCCGGGACAAGTCAAAAAATGCATCAAGGGTCTTGTCGTCGGCGAAGCTCGGCGTTTGCAGTGCCAGGCCAAAGCCGTTACCCAGCGTGGTGCCTTGGGCGCTATTGAGCAGCGGCCCGTGGCGAGTTTCGTACACCGCTTCGCGAATCGGACGCTGACCTTTGACGAAGTAGGTTTCGTTGCGCACGATCACCGGCTGCCATTTGCCGTTGACCTCATAAGTGAGGCCGTTGCCCTGGCGCTTGATTTTTTCCAGGAACAGGTCCTGGTTGTCGCCCATGACCGTGGTCATGCTCCACGCCACTTTGCCGTTGAAACCGCCGAGCACCATTGGCAAACCGGCAATGGTCACGCCAGAGGCCTGGTACTTCGGTGCACGAATCTGCACGTAGCTGAACAACGACGGCACGCCCAGAGGCCCATGGCTGTCGCTCGCCAGCAGGCTTTTACCGCTGCGGCTGCGTTGCGGGGCGATGGCCCAGTTGTTCGATGACGTGGCGCCCAGCAGGCTCAGGCCGGACAACTGGTCGGTGGCTTTGCTGACTTCGGCCAGCCCCGGGATTTGTCCGTTGAGCTTGATGCCCTGAAGTTTTTCGCCTTCGGCCAACGGCAGTTTTTCGTCGGGAGCGGCAGGTTCCAGCCAAGGAAGCTTGTCGTTGCTGATGGTTTGAGCCAGTACCAGCGAAGAGATTTCTTCCGGCAAGTTGGCCGACTGGCTGAAATTCAGCAGGCAGAAAATCAGCGCCGAATCTTCCGGCTGCCAATATTCAGGCTTGTAGCCGCTGGCTGCGAGGTCCGCCGGCAACTTGTCGCGGTAGCGGAACAGGTAGGCGTTGACCCCGCGCGCATAGACTTCGAAGAAACGCTTGAGGCGTGGCGAAGACGCCTTGTACAACTCGCCGGCGCTTTTCTTCAGGTTGACCGCACGCATGTAGCGGTCAGCCTCCAGCAAGTCCGAACCGGACATTTCCGACAAACGACCCTGAGCCAACAAGCGCAGGGTGACCATTTGCGTGATGCGGTCGCTGGCGTGGACGTAGCCGAGGGCGAATAGCGCGTCATGGAAGCTGTTGCTTTCGATCAGCGGCATGCCCATGGCATTGCGGCGCACCGAAACGTTTTGCGCCAGACCTTTGAGCGGCTGCACGCCGGTGGTCGGCTGGAGGGTGTCCTGGGTGTTCCAGGTCTGACAACCGGTCAGGCTCAAAACACCGGCCACTGCTGCGGCAACGCCGAACCGGGGAAGAAAATGTGTAAGGGCTGGCGAGGCCATGGCAAAGCTCCTGCGGGGGTAGCGTCAGTAAAGGCGCTACGTTAGAGAGCAGGAGGTGGGCGCGCAAGCTGCGGGCGGGGTTATTTCAAGATTTGGTCCGCCAACGGCAAAAGATCGCAGCCTGCGGCAGCTCCTACAGGGTGTACGTCAATCCCCTGTAGGAGCTGCCGCAGGCTGCGATCTTTTGATCTTCAATCAGGGTTTTGGTGGGTTGACCTTCGCCGCCAACGCATACGCCTTCACCGTCGCCGGCCGATTCTGTATGTGATTAAACCAGCGCAGCACATTCGGGAAGTCCTCAAGGTTCTGGCTCTGCCACTTGTGGGAAACGATCCACGGATAGATCGCCATGTCGGCGATGCTGTATTCACTGCCGGCAACGAACTCATGGTTCGCCAGTTGCTTGTCGAGCACCCCGTAAAGACGCGCGGTCTCGTCGATGTAGCGCTTGATCGCGTAAGGGATTTTTTCCGGTGCGAACTGGCTGAAGTGATGATTCTGCCCGGCCATCGGCCCCAAACCACCCATCTGCCAGAACAGCCACTGCAACGCCAGCTGACGACCACGCAGATCGGTGGGCAGGAACTGGCCGGTTTTCTCCGCCAGGTACAGCAAGATCGCCCCGGACTCGAACACCGATAACGGTTCACCGCCATCGACGGGTTCATGGTCGACGATGGCCGGGATTCTGTTGTTCGGAGAGATTTTCAGAAAGGCAGGCTGGAATTGTTCGTTCTGGCTGATGTTGATTGGGTGCACGTTGTACGGCAGGCCGGCTTCTTCCAGGAATATCGAGATTTTGTGGCCGTTGGGGGTGGTCCAGTAATACAAGTCGATCATGGAGTGCTCCAAAACAAGGGACGTCGTGATGTACGGACAGCAACCGCCGGCATTAGGTCGTCCTGTTTGCGATCGATGGCTTGTCTGTAAGAGGAGGTGATGCTGAAGTGCGGGAAATTCAATGACCCCGCATGAGAAAAGTCGTCATGGAGCTCAAGACAAACGCAGCGCTGATCATCATCGATCAACAAAAAGGCATCCTGCACCCCAGGTTGGGGCGCCGGAACAACCCTCAGGCCGAGGCGCGCATCCTTGATTTGCTGGCGCATTGGCGGCTAACCGGGCGACCGGTGATTCATGTGCAGCATCTGTCCCGTTCACCGGACTCGGTGTTCTGGCCGCAGCAATCAGGGGTGGAATTTCAGGAGCGGTTCCAGCCGTTGGCTGGCGAGCAGTTGATCCAGAAACAGGTGCCGGACGCGTTTTGCGCGACGGGGCTGGAGGTGAGTTTGCGCGAGGCGGGGATCGAGCAATTGGTGATTGTCGGCGTGGCGACTCATAACTCGGTGGAGTCCACGGCGCGAACGGCGGGGAATCTGGGGTTCGATACGTGGGTCGCGGAGGATGCGTGCTTTACCTTCGACAAGGCGGATTTTTTTGGTCATGCGCATTCGGCGGAGGACGTGCATGCGATGTCGCTGGGGAATTTGCACGGGGAATACGCGACGGTCTTGAACTCTGCAAACGTTCTGTCAGCCGACTGAAAACCTGTGGGAGCGAGCCTGCTCGCGATGGCGGTCTAACTGACAAGGTGATTGAGAATGTACCGCCGCTATCGCGAGCAGGCTCGCTCCCACATTGGTTTTGTGATTGACATAAACCTTGCGGGAGCCTGCTCGCGAAGGCGATTCAACAGGCGAAAAATATATTCGCCCGAAGCCTCAAGCGCCGTGGCACTTCTTGAATTTCTTGCCGTTGCCACATGGGCAAGGGTCATTGCGACCGACGTCTTTCAGGGCGTTGCGTACCGGTTCCTGGTGGGCGTGACCGCAGTTCGGACCGTGGACATGGCCATGATCGTGATCGTGATCGTGATGGTCATGATGGTCGTGGTCGTGGTCGTGGTTGCAGTCAGGGCCATGGACGTGGGGTTGCTGAGTCATCGGTGTTGCTCCGGAATTAAATCGGCGGGGATTATCACGCCATTACGCGCCAGGTGCACGTAGTGCGCGATGAATAAACCGGTTTCCAGCTCACCTTCCAGACGATAGGGAATGGACTGATCAGGTTTTTTCAGCAGTTTCACCAGGTCACGAATCTTCGGCCACAAGTTGGTGCGGATCGGCACCTTGAAATAGGCGCTGCGCTGGGGGCCCACCGTAAACCAGTGTTCGTGCTCGCCTTCGGCGAGCAGCATGTCGCCCAAGTGAATACGGTATTCCAGGCCGCGCACGGTCAGATCGCTGTCGTTCGGGTTGTCCACGCGAAAGTGCAGCAGGAAACGTTGCTCCATCAATTTGGCCCGGACCACTTCGACCTTGACCAGATGCACTTCGGGTTCCGGCTCATCGCTGCTGAACCAGGACGCGCAGCCTCCGAGCCCCAAAAACAGGAGCAGGGTGAAGGTCTGTAAGGCGCGCGGCTGGGTGGTCATGGTGATACCTCTCCCTTGTAGCAGCTGCCGAAGGCTGCGTTCGGCTGCGAAGCAGTCGTCAATCCTGCTGACTCGGTTTGCCTGAAACAACCGCATTGCCTGATTTTACGACTGCTTCGCAGCCGAACGCAGCCTTCGGCAGCTGCTACAGGTCACTCGTTTCAGGCGCCGAAATAACCCGCACAGCATTTCTTGAACTTCTGCCCGCTGGCGCACGGGCACGCGTCGTTTCGTCCGGCCTTGAGCTGCACGGTGGGGTCGATGAAATACCAGTGGCCGGCGTTCTGCACGAATGACGAGCGCTCGCGGTGGCTGTGTTCGCCGCTGCCGTCATGCCAGCGCGCAGTGAACGTGACAAAGGCGTGTTCCGGCTGACCGCCGAAGACCTCGGAACTTTCCACTTCCAGGCCCAGCCAGGTGCTTCGCGCGCTCCAGTCGCTGATGGACTGACGATCGAGACCCGCCTGTTGCGCCGGCAAAGTGGTCGCCACCAGATAGTCGATCAGGCCCAGTACATAAGCGCTGTAGCGCGAACGCATCAAGGCTTCGGCGCAGGGCGCCGGATGACCGTCGTGGTAGTGACCGCAGCAGGCGTCGAGCAGCGTGCCGCTGCCGCAAGGGCAAATGGATGTACTCATGGCATTACCACCAATATTTCCCGAAGTTTTCCGGATTGGCCCAGAAGCGTGAGTTGAGCCAGTCGGGTACTTGTTTGTAGTCAAGCAGATCGTAGGTGAACAACGTCAGCACTTGTTCATCGCGCTGGAAACGTTCGCTGGCTTGCAGGGCCAGGGAAAAGAAATCCGTTTCCTGCCAGCCACTGGCCGGCAAGTCCGCCAGCACCGCAATCCGACTGGCGTTGAGGTTGCGGATCCCGCCGAGCAAATTCAGGCCATCGCGCTTGGGTAAATGTTCGAGGCAATCGACGACCAGCGCCAGGTCAAACCGCCGCGCGGCCAATTCGGCCGGCAAGGGCCCCGGCGCCGCGTAAGCCACGCAGCTGTCGGGGTGCGCGAGCTTGAACGCTTCCAGCGCAGGGAATTCGCTGGCGCCGATCAGCAGCAATCGCTCGGGGGCGTAACGATCCAGCAAAGCGGCCAGCGCCTGCTGCGGAGTACGCGAAGAAATACCTGCAATCATCAAAGATCCTCAATCAGAGCTGCCAAGACTAGCCTGCTCAAAGGCTCGGGCCTAGAGCGTCTTGGCGCAAAAAGCGGCGAACGTCCCTGAACACGGGAAAAAAACAGCGATGGCCTATTGCTGGCGGAGATTAAAGGTCGGGTCTTTACTACGTGAATCGGTTCTAAGCCGATCCTTCAGGAGAAAACTAGATGAGCATAGTTCGGACAGCATTACCCTTGGTTCTGCTAACCAGTGTGTTGACTGGTTGCGCAGGTTTGCAGAAAACCGACTGGCCGACCTGTGCGGCGGTCGGCGGTGTCGTGGGCGCAGGTCTCGGTGCGACCGAGAGCTCGGCATGGGCGGGGTATGGCGCGCTGCTCGTCGGCGGCACGGCTGCGGCCTATTGCTGGGTTCACGGTGATGGCGACGAAGACGGCGATGGTGTGCCGGATAGCCGCGACAAGTGCCCAGGCACACCTCACGGCGTGAAAGTCGATGCGGACGGTTGCCCTCCACCTGTGCCTGCACCAGTGGTTGAAGAGGCGGCGGTGGTCAAGGAAGAAGTCATTGTCATCCGTGATGTGCACTTCCAGTTCGACAAGGCCACGCTGACTCCTTCGGATAAAGATGTACTCGACAAAATCGCTACTCGACTGAAGCAGGAGTCCAGCACCGCCCAACTGACCGTCACCGGTCACACTGACAGCGTGGGGAGTGATGCCTACAACCAGAAGCTGTCGGATCGTCGTGCTCACTCGGTGGTTGAATACCTGATTTCCCAAGGCGTACCACGCAGCGAGTTCGTGTCCGTAACCGGTGCCGGTGAAAGCCAGCCGGTTGCCGACAACAAAACCGCTGACGGTCGCGCGCAAAACCGTCGCACTGAAATCAAAATCAACCGCTAGCCCCCTCGCATCCGCGGCTTGTGCAGTCGCGGATGCGGGTCTTTACTCCTGTGTGACCGGTATTGGCCGGTAACACAGGAGCTTTCCCCATGAGCATTCTTTCACGGACCGTCTTGCCGGTTCTGCTGCTTGGCAGCCTGTTGACCGGTTGCGCTACTCACAGCGATGGCACTGCCCCCCTCAATCAACGAACCTGGCCGATCTGCAGCGTCATCGGCGGGCTGGTCGGTGGAGGTCTGGGTGCACTCGAAAGTGGCGGTTGGGCGGCCGGTGGAGCAGCGCTCGGTATCTTGACCGGTGGCTTGATCTGCTACGCCCAGGATGGCGACGAAGACGGCGATGGCGTTTTCGACCGACGTGATCGTTGCCCCGACACCCCGGCCAATACCCCCGTCGAACATCACGGTTGCCCGTTGCCGCAATACCCGGCCAGCGTCAAGCCGGAGCCGGTGCAAGCCGAAGTCATCACCCTGAGCGACGCGGGCGACGTGCTATTTGCCTTCAACAAGTCCGACCTGACCCCGGCGGCGCAGAGTCAGCTGGATTCGATCATGGGCAAATTGCAGGACGCCGATGTGGTGAGCATCAAAGTGATCGGCCATACCGATAGCGTGGGTTCGGATGCCTATAACCAGGCGCTTTCGGAACGGCGCGCCAGCAGTGTGGCGGCCTACCTGTTGCGCCAGGGAGTGGCGCCAAACAAACTCACCAGTGAAGGCAAGGGCGAAAGCCAGCCGGTGGCCGACAACGACACAGACGAGGGGCGTGCGAAAAACCGTCGCGTAGAGTTGCACATCAATCGCTGAGCCCCGTAATAGAGCCGTCGGATAACAATGCACGCTGATCCGACGGCCATTCGGCGGCCTTCATGAAGAATTTTCCGTTGCCCTCTGGCTTATCCCGCATGGAAGCCGTTACTGTGCGCGCAAAGAATAATTCTCAGCGGGGGAGCGTATGAAGGTTTTTTGGTGGCTGGGGAAGCTGTTGACCCTGCTGTTCTGGCTGGTGGTGCTGGCCAATCTGCTCATTCCGTTTGTCCATCCGTTGCATTTTTTACTCAATGTGGCCGGCAGCCTGTTGGCGGCTCTTCATCTGCTTGAGGTGTTGTTCTGCAATCGCAGCCTCAAAGGTCGCGCTCACCCTTGGCTTGATCGTCTGAAGATCATCTTTTTCGGCGTTTTCCACCTGCAAACCATCCCCGCTCCGACCGCACCGAAGGCTTCCCATGCGTAAACTCTGTCTGCTCGCCGCACTCATCAGCCCGTTCGCCTGCGCCCAAGTAGTGAGCGTCGAAACCAATTCCCTGATGCGCTTGCCCAACACCGCCAGCACCTTGCAGCTGGAGCGCCTGGAAGTGGCTGATTACGGGACGTTGCTGATTCCGTCGAACGTGACTGAGGTCACCGTCGGCGAATTGCACCTGGGGCGTGAAGCGCGGATTGCCATCGTACCCAGCGAAAAGGCGCTGGAGTTGAAGGTCAGCCGTGCCGAGTTGTCCGAAGGCAGCCAGATTACCGCTCGCGGTGCGCCGGGGACTTACCTCAAGGCGGCCCGTTCGGGACGCAATCTGAACGTGCAGATCAAGGCATTGAATGCGCCGCAGTTGATGGTCGACGCACGGGGGGGCGCAGGTGCACCGGGTTTTGTCGGACTCGATGGGGCCAATGGTCAGGCGCCGGGTTGCACCTGGGGCCAGGCGGGTCGCGGAGCCGATGGCAGTGACGGCAGTGACGGCCAACCGGGTGCACCGGGTGCGCTGGTCAGGCTGGAAGTGCCGCGTGATTATCCGACGGAGCAGATCAAGGTTCAGGTCGCGGGCGGCGCGGGCGGCGTGGCCGGCCCTGGCGGCAAGCCGGGGGCGGGTGGCAAAGCCAAAGGTTGCTTCGTCTACAAGACCGATGGCGGCAAGAGCGGTAAACCTGGCGCTGACGGCCAACCGGGGCCTGCCGGTGCGGCGGGGGCGGTGACGGTTCAGCAGTTGTAAGTGATATCGACATCTATGTCGTCTGATTGATCGCCTTCGCGGGCAAGCCTCGCTCCTACAGGATTTTGTCGTTCAAGGCATTTGCGAGCGACACAAAACCTGTAGGAGCGAGGCTTGCCCTCGAAGCTTTTAAAATATCGGCCTTGCCGCAGCAATCGCCACCAGCACCAACCCCACAATTAGATTGATCCCCACCAACCTGCGAATCTTCCCCAGCACCGCAGCGCCCGTCGGCCAATCCTGCGCCGCTACAGCAACGCGCAGTTCAGGCAGCATCAACGCCTGAATCCGGATAAACAGCGCGGTCATCACCACGTACAACCCCATCATTACCTGCACGTAGCGCGGCGCGGCTTCGAAGCCGGCAAACTGCAAATGAATCATGCCCACACCGCTGACCGGCAAAAGCACCACCGCCACCCAGACCCAGCGGAAAAAACCTTGAAACACTTCGACCCACAACTTCAAGCGGGCCGGGCCTTCGAGCGCCTTCATGGCCGCGGGGCGCAAGACCATCCAGGCGAAAAACATGCCGCCGACCCACACCAGGGCGGACAAGACATGCAGGGTGTAAACGATGCCAAAAGGTGTCATTGAGGTACTCCGTTCTGCGCGGGATTAATTAGCGGGGTATGATAGCGGCCGATCCGAACCACTGAAAATTTATCCAGCGTTTTTTGCGCCCGACAATCCATGATCAGCACCGAACTCAAAACCACGATCCAGGGCGCCTACTCGCGTTTTCTCGAAGCCAAGAGCCTGAAACCGCGCTACGGCCAACGTCTGATGATCGCCGAAATTGCCAAAGTCCTGGGTGACATCGACACCGACGACGAAGGCCGGCGCAGTGGCGACCCCGCGATTGTCGCGGTGGAAGCCGGCACCGGTACCGGCAAGACCGTGGCCTACAGCCTGGCGGCGATCCCGACCGCGAAGGCCGCCGGCAAACGCCTGGTGATCGCCACGGCTACCGTGGCCCTGCAAGAACAGATCGTCTACAAGGACTTGCCCGACCTGATGCGCAACAGCGGGCTGAATTTCAGCTTCGCGTTGGCCAAGGGCCGCGGGCGCTACATGTGCCTGTCCAAGCTCGACATGCTGCTTCAGGAAGGCCACGCACAAACGGCCACGGCGCAGATGTTCGAAGAAGAAGGCTTCAAGATCGAAGTCGATGAAGCCAGTCAGAAGCTGTTCACCAGCATGATTGAAAAACTTGCCGGGAATAAATGGGACGGCGACCGCGACAGTTGGTCCACCGCCCTGGAAGATGCCGATTGGGCGCGCCTGACCACCGATCACAGCCAATGCACCAACCGCCATTGCCCGAACTTCGGCCAGTGCGCCTTCTACAAGGCCCGCGAAGGCATGGGCAAGGTCGACGTGATCGTCACCAACCACGACATGGTCCTGGCCGACCTGGCCTTGGGCGGCGGTGCGGTATTGCCGGACCCGCGCGACACCATCTACGTCTTCGACGAAGGCCACCACCTGCCGGACAAGGCCATTGGGCATTTTGCCCATTACACACGGCTGCGTTCCACCGCCGACTGGCTGGAAACCACCGCCAAGAACCTCACCAAATTGCTCTCCCAGCACCCGTTGCCGGGCGATCTGGGCAAGTTGATCGAGCAGGTGCCGGAACTGGCCCGTGAGATCAAGACCCAGCAGCAGTTCATGTTCACCGCGTGTGAGCAGGTCGCCGATTTCAAACCCGGCGAAGACGTCGAAGGCCGTGAGCGGCCACGTCATCGCTTTGTCGGCGGGGTGATTCCGGAGCACATGCGCGAAATGGGCGTCGAGTTGAAGAAGGGTTTTGCCCGTCTCACCGACCTGTTCACTCGCCTGACCGAGTTACTCAAGGAAGGCATGGATGGCGAGGTCAACATTGGCATCGCCAGCAATCAGGCCGAAGAGTGGTATCCACTGTTCGGTAGCCTGTTGTCGCGTTCTTCGGGCAACTGGGAGTTGTGGGGCGCGTTCACCGCTGAAGACCCGGAAGACAATCCGCCCATGGCTCGCTGGTTGACCCTGGCCGAAAGCGGTTCGCTGTTCGATATCGAGGTCAACGCCAGCCCGATCCTCGCGGCGGAAATGCTCCGGCGCAACCTGTGGAACGTGGCCTATGGCGCTCTGGTGACCTCGGCGACCCTGACCGCGCTCGGCACTTTCGACCGCTTCCGCATGCGCGCGGGGCTGCCGAAAAAAGCCGTCACCGCCGTGGTCCCTAGCCCGTTTCATCACGCGGATGCTGGCGTGTTGCGAGTGCCGGATTTGAAAGCCGACCCTCGGGATGCGCCGGCCCACACCGCTGCGATCATCCGTGACCTGCCGCAGTTGGTCGAAGGCTCGCGCGGTACGCTGGTGCTGTTCTCCTCGCGCAAACAGATGCAGGACGTGTTCGATGGCCTTGACCGCGACTGGCGCAAGCAAGTGTTCATTCAAGGCAACCTGTCGAAACAGGAAACCCTGAACAAGCACAAGGCGCGCGTCGATGGCGGCGATTCCAGCGTGCTGTTCGGCCTGGCGAGTTTTGCCGAAGGGGTCGACTTGCCGGGCGCATATTGCGAGCACGTGGTGATCGCCAAAATTCCGTTCTCGGTGCCTGACGACCCGGTCGAAGCGGCCCTGGCCGAATGGATTGAGGCCCGTGGCGGCAATCCGTTCATGGAAATCTCCGTGCCCGACGCTTCGCTGAAACTGGTCCAGGCCTGCGGTCGCCTGCTTCGCACCGAAGAGGACCGAGGCACGATCACCTTGCTCGACCGGCGCCTGGTCACCCAGCGCTATGGCAAGGCGATCCTCAATGCGTTGCCACCCTTCCGACGTGAAATTTCCTGATACACCGGTGGGCAAATGCGCCCACCGCGTTGTCTATCTCTCTACCATCGCTTTTCCACTGGCCATTGTTGGTCGTTAGGGAGAATTTCGTTCTCATGATTCGCCGTTCGCTGCCCGCCGTATTTGCCCTGATGTTTGCAGCCCCTTTGCTGGCGGCCCCTGCCGGCCAACAGACGCTGTTCAATTTTGTGCGCCCTGCCGATGTAGTCCAGGTGGCGACTCAGGATGCCAGCCTGCCGCAATCCAACGCGGAGCAAACGGCCGAAGGCGAAGTGTTGCGCCGGGTAACGTTCAACCCGGTGTCGCAACCATTGTTGCGCCTGACCCCGCAAACCGGCGCGTGGGACTGGTCGCAGTCGGGCGTGATGAGCCTGCGGGTCCAGAGCGCGATGAACTGGGCCGTGACCCTCTACGTGAAAATCCAGAGCAACGACGGCAAGACGCTGATCAGTCGCGTCGATCTGCCGGCCGGCCCCGCGCAAACCCTGCTGGTGCCGCTGGTGGCGAATTCCGCGCTGAGCCAGGGCATGAAGGCCGGGCCGCCGATGCCGATGACGGTCGACGGTCAGCGCGTATTGCTGGCCAGCAGCGCCGGTGAGCTGGATCGCAGCCAGGTAGTGTCGGTGACCTTGTCGATGGATCAACCGAAAGTCGCCCAGAGCATCCTGCTGGAGCGCTTCGGTGTGCAGGATGGCGATGCGGTGACCCAAGTGGTGTATGGCGCTCTGGTGGACGCTTACGGCCAATCCACCCGAGCCAAATGGCCGGAAAAGGTCAGCAGCGATGAGCAACTGAAAAGCGCCGCCGCCAAGGAACGTCAGCAACTGAAAACCTGGCTGGCCGAGCGCGAGAAGTCTTCGCTGGACACGTTTGGTGGCTGGACCAAAGGCCCGTCGTTCAAGGCCAGCGGCTTTTTCCGCACAGAAAAACGTGACGGTCGCTGGTATCTGGTGACGCCGGAAGGGCATCCGTTCTATTCGCTGGGGGTCAACACCGTCACTCCGGACATCAACCAGACCTATATCGCCGGTCGCGAATGGATGTTCGAGTCCCTGCCCAAACCCGAAGAACCGCTGGCCAGCCACTACGGTGAAGGCGACAACCGGGGCGGCAATGGCGCCGATCAGGGCCGTGGTTATAACGCGGGTCGTTGGTATGACTTCTATGGCGCCAACTTGCAGCGCCTGTATGGCAATCCTTGTGCGCTGGGCAGCGACACCAAGGCCGGCGTCGCCGAAGCGGCCAAGGCTGAAGCGGTCGACGCGACCGTCGTGAAAGCGGCGGAGCAAACCCCCGCCGAGCCTTGCAAAGCCGTTCTTGACGAGCAACGCTGGGCCGGTCAAACCCTTGATCGCCTGCAAGCCTGGGGCTTCAATACCCTCGGCAACTGGAGCGACCCGGCGCTGGGCAACGCGGATCGCGTGCCCTACACCTTGCCGCTATCGATCGTCGGCGATTACGCCAGCATCAGCACCGGTTCCGACTGGTGGGGCGGCATGCCCGATCCGTTCGACCCGCGTTTTGCCATGGCGACCGAACGTGCCGTGGCCATCGCGGCTCGCGATCATCGCGACGATCCGTGGTTGATCGGTTATTTCGCCGACAACGAACTGGCTTGGGCCGGTTCGGGTGACGACCCGAAAGCCCGCTACGCGCTGGCTTACGGCACCTTGAAAATGACCACCGACGTGCCGGCAAAACGCGCGTTCCTCAAGCAACTCCGGGATAAATACCGCAATCAGGCCGGCCTTTCCAAAGCCTGGGGCATCGACTTGCCGGCGTGGGAATTGATGGAAGACCCGGGCTTCGTGCCGCCGGTGCCAAATGCCGAACACCCGGAAATCGAAGCCGACTTCAAATACTTCCAGAAGGTCTTCGCTGACACGTACTTCAAAACCATCTCCGATTCGCTCAAGTGGCATGCGCCGAACCAGTTGTTGCTGGGCGGTCGCTTTGCCATCAGCACCCCGGAAGCCATTGAATCCTGCGCCCAGTATTGCGATGTGTTGAGCTTCAACATGTACACGCTGCAACCGCAGGACGGTTATGACTTCGCCAAGCTGCGCAGCCTCGACAAGCCGGTGCTGATCACCGAATTCAACTTCGGCTCGACGGATCGCGGCCCGTTCTGGGGCGGCGTGACGCAGCTGGCCAAGGAAGAAGATCGGGGGCCGGCTTACGCCAATTTCCTGAAACAGGCGATGAGTGAGCCGTCGATTGTCGGCGTGCACTGGTTCCAGTACCTCGATCAACCGGTGACCGGTCGTCTGCTGGATGGCGAGAATGGCCACTTTGGCCTGGTGGGGATTACCGATCTGCCGTTCCAGGGCTTTGTCGACAGCGTGCGCAAGAGCAACCTGGCGACCGTCGATCAGTTGGGCAAAGAGGCCGAGAAGGCCAAGGCAGAAGCGAATAAAGCCAGCCACGATGCCGAGGGCGGCCGCAAAGCCGAGGCCGGCAAAGGCGTCGGGCAGGGCGCCGGGCATGCGGGTGGGCATTCCGGCAACGGTCATTAAAATCGTCAAGATCGCAGCCTGCGGCAACTCCTACACAATCCCCCTGTAGGAGCTGCCGCAGGCTGCGATCTTTTGATCTTGATTTGACCGCCCAGCCCAACCCTGTTCCCAAAACCATCAATGGCTGGAACAATGCCGGCCACTTTGTAGAACGATTATCCGAGGGAGTTGCGGGTGCAGATTCAGGGTCATTACGAGCTTAAGTTCGAAGCGGTTCGCGAAGCGTTCGCGGCGCTGTTCGACGATCCCCAGGAACGTGGCGCAGCCGTGTGCATCCAGATCGGTGGCGAAACCGTCGTCGACCTCTGGTCCGGTACCGCCGACAAGGATGGCACTGAGGCCTGGCACAGCGACACCCTCGCCAACCTGTTCTCCTGCACCAAGACCTTCACCGCCGTCACCGCCTTGCAACTGGTGGCCGAAGGCAAGCTGCAACTGGATGCACCGGTTGCCCGCTACTGGCCCGAATTCGCCGCCGCCGGCAAGGAAGCCGTGACCCTGCGTCACCTGCTCTGCCACCAGGCCGGTCTGCCGGCGCTGCGCGAATTGCTGGCCCCCGAAGCGCTTTACGACTGGCAAACCATGGTCGATGCCCTGGCCGCTGAATCGCCATGGTGGACACCGGGCGAAGGTCACGGTTATGCCGCGATCACCTATGGCTGGCTGGTGGGCGAGTTGTTGCGCCGCGTCGACGGGCGTGGCCCGGGCGAATCCATCGTCGCTCGTGTCGCCAAACCCTTGGGGCTGGATTTTCATGTCGGTCTGGCGGATGAAGAATTCCATCGCGTGGCGCACATCGCCCGTGGCAAAGGCAATGTCGGCGATGCGGCGGCCCAGCGCCTGCTGCAGGTGACGATGCGCGAACCGACGGCCATGACCACCCGGGCGTTCACCAATCCGCCGTCGATCATGACCAGCACCAACAAACCCGAGTGGCGGCGCATGCAGCAGCCGGCGGCCAACGGCCACGGCAATGCCCGCAGCCTGGCCGGGTTCTACACCGGTCTGCTCGATGGCAGCCTGCTGGAAAGCGAGTTGCTCGACGAACTGACCCGCGAGCACAGCCTCGGCGAAGACAAGACTTTATTGACCCGGACCCGTTTCGGGTTGGGTTGCATGCTCGATCAACCGGACGTGCCCAACGCCACTTTCGGCCTCGGCCCAAGGGCCTTCGGTCATCCCGGCGCAGGCGGTTCCATCGGCTTTGCTGATCCGGAACACGATGTCGCCTTCGGTTTTGTGACAAATACACTGGGCCCGTACGTCTTGATGGATCCACGCGCACAAACGCTTGTGCGAGTACTGGCCACTTGTCTGTAAAACACGCTCGGGGGTTCCAGAATCGGAACCTGACAGCCTTTTCGGATTCAAAGCGTCTGTTTATGCGGGCCTGTCCGGCCTGATTTTTTTCATTTCTTCATTTTTTGTGGATATCCAATGTCAACCAAACCAACCCTCGCTTTGGCACTGTGCTTCGCTATTACCGGTTGCGCGCAAACTCCAAAAAATGATGCCGATGGTGGCAGCTGGTGGCCGTTCGGCTCCTCCGACAAAGTCGCAGCGAAAGACCCGGCTCCCGCTCCCGCACCGTTGAAGCCTGCCGCGACTTCACCGGTGGCCAAGGCCGAAAGCTCAAGCCATTGGTACTGGCCATTCGGTTCGGATGAAGTGCTCGACAAAAAACCAGAAGTAAAACCTGAAGCCAAACCTGTCGAAGTGGCCAAGACTGATGCCGATACCGGTAGCAAGTGGTACTGGCCGTTTGGTGGTAAAGAACAACCCGCCGCCAAAGCCGTACCGATGCCCGATCCAAAAGTGACCCAGGCCTGGCTCGATGATTACGAGCCGCGCCTGCGCGAGGCGATCAAGGACAGCAACCTGAAAATCGAGCGCCGTGAAAACGTCTTGGTGGTTATCGCGCCGGTAGAAGGCTCGTTCAACCCTGATCGTCCGGCCATGCTGCTGCCGGTGACGCTCGGCCCGTTCACTCGCGTTGCGAAAATCCTTGAAGTTGACCCGAAAACCGCCGTGCTGGTCCTCGGTCACAGCGATACCTCGGGCGCCGCACCGGCCAACGTGAAACTGAGTCAGGAACGCGCTCAAGCCGTAGCTGCGATCTTCCGCCTCAGCGGTTTGCAGCGTGATCGCCTGATGCTGCGCGGCATGGGTGGCGAAGCACCGCGTGCAGCCAACGACAGTGTTGAAGGCCGAGCGTTGAACCGTCGCGTCGAACTGCTGGTGACCCCGCAAAACACCATGGTCGCGTTGCTGAGCAAGTACAACATGCCAGCCCCTGCGCCAGTGCGCCTGGTCGCGGCGCAGGACGTCAAGCCCGTGGTCGCACCTGTTACGCCGACCCCAGCCGCGAAAAAAGCAGATGTACCTGCCGCGAAAAAAGCCCCGGCCACGAAAGCCGCTGCCAAGAAAGCGCCCGCTAAAGCTGCGACTCCGGCGAAAAAGGTTGCTCCGGCCAAAGCCGTTGCCGACGCGAAGAAACCTGTCGTCGCCGCCGACACCACCACCACAAAGAAGTGATTTGTTAACCAGAAGGAATGCGCCATGACCAAGGCCCTGGCAGATATGCGTCGCGATTACACTCGGGACGGCTTGACCGAGGCACAAGCCCCGGCCGAGCCTTTCGCGCTGTTCCATCAGTGGTTTGCCGACGCGGTGAAAACCGAACAGGCGCCGGTGGAGGCCAACGCCATGACCTTGGCCACTGTCGATCAGGACGGTCGCCCGCATTGCCGCATTCTGCTGCTCAAGGGCCTGGATCAGCAGGGCTTCACGTTCTTCACCAATTACGACAGCGCCAAGGGACAACACCTGGCCGCGAATCCGTTCGCAGCCATGACTTTTTTCTGGCCAGCCCTGGAGCGTCAGGTACGCATCGAAGGGCGGGTCGCAAAGGTCACCCCCGAGGAATCCGATGCGTATTACCAGGTCCGGCCTCTGGGCAGCCGACTCGGAGCCTGGGCGTCGCCGCAAAGCCGGGTGATCGCCGATCGTGGTGAGCTCGAAGCGCTGCTCAAGAACACCGAGCAACGCTTCAGTGATACCCAGCCTCACTGCCCGGAGCACTGGGGCGGTTACCGTCTGATACCTGAGCGTGTCGAGTTCTGGCAGGGCCGTTCGAGCCGTCTGCACGACCGCCTCAACTACCGTTTGCAGGGCGCCGACTGGATTCTTGAACGTCTGGCACCCTAAGCAGTCTACCGACCGGGATAGCCTGCTGCAGCGGCCTCCAGCCACTGCGACAGGTCCCGACGCTTGATTTTCTGCGCTTGAGCGTTCGCCAACTGTTGGAGCATGAAGGCTTTTTTATGCTCGTCTCCACCGGCCAGGGCTAACGCCAGATCGCGGTCCATCCAGCGTTTGATCCGTACGTACAGCCATCCGTGGAAGTACAAACCGGCGACAGTGGTGACGACAATGATGAAATAATCCATGAAAATCCTTATGCAGCCGACGCAGATTGCAATGTTTGCAGTTACTGTGTGCGGTTCGTGGAGGCGCCTGTACCGGGCCTGAATCAAAACAACTTTATCCGGGCGATGCCGTGACACGCGTCAAGCTGCGGAGTTTAATGAACACCTGTCCTTTGGAGTTGATGCTATGCGTAAGTCTGTTCTGCTGGTTGCTTCCTTTTCCACGATGGCGATGTTGCTCACCGGCTGCCAATCGAGCCTGACCGGTGACTCGTACTCCCGTGACGAAGCGCGTCGGGTACAGACCGTTCGCATGGGCACCATCGAATCCCTGCGTCCGGTCAAGATCGAAGGCACCAAGACCCCAATCGGCGGCGCGGCTGGCGCAGTCGTCGGTGGTGTCGGCGGTAGCGCCATCGGCGGCGGTAAAGGCAGCATCGTTGCCGCGGTCATCGGCGCCGTCGCTGGCGGCCTGCTCGGTTCGGCCACCGAAGAAGGCCTGACCCGTACCCAAGGCGTGGAAATCACCGTCCGCGAAGACGACGGCAGCATGCGCGCCTACGTGCAACAGGTTCAGGAAAACGAAGTGTTCCGCGTGGGGGAGCGGGTTCGGATTTCTACTGTTGGTGGCACGAGCCGCGTTTCGCACTAAGCGGGATAACGGGCAAAAGAAAACCCCGATCAGGCGACTGGTCGGGGTTTTTGTTTGTTAAGGACTGTCACGGCGCGGCGCGGGGGCCTATGAAATATTCCAACCCCTCGGGTAAGTAGATTTCTAATAGTTCGGCAACCTGTAGGATTTGAGTACCTGTCAGTTCCAGCTCTCCAGGCTCTATTTCTTCCAGTTTTTTTGACTCAGTCAATTGAGCCAATGCCTGGTTCATCTCATAGTTTTTGATGGTCAGTTGGAACTGCAATGAATTGTCTTGTTTTTCATCAGGGTAAAAACCGGTGATGGATAGATAGCGCATAATTTTTCTCTTCAGTTTCTTGAGGTTTTTCTACCAAGCTTTGCCTTTTTAGTTCGCTCGCCGGTTACGTGATTGAATTCGCCCAAATGCACTCCGAATTTATCGTAAAGCTCTACGGCACCGCTTTTGGAGTCCCACTCATATATACGGCCTCTGCGGTCTAGCCACCGGGCTCGTTTTTTACCTCCACCTCGAACTGAAACCTTCGGTTTTACGGGGAATGCATCAGGGAAGCCTGGGAGAGTTTCAGGATCATCGTAGTACTTATGATCCCCCGGCATGCTCATCACTACGTAAACCGGCTTCACCAACGACCCCGCCGGAAACACAAGAATGAAATCCTTGTACTCAGGCGGATAAACCGGATTCACAATGATGCTATCCGCCGCTTTCGTCGGCGGATAAACCCAAATATGCGGCGCTTGTGGGGCAGCCTCCAGCTTAGGAATCCCGAGGATGTCGGAACCATCCTCAGCCGGCGTCCAGATCAGTTCTATACCGTCACCGAGGTCAGCCACCTGCTGATTGCCGCGCAAGGCGAACTGCACGACATCAACCATTTCCCAATCGCGGTTCTTGCCGGTGTAGAAGCCGTAGCCCTTGAGACTGCCGTCAGCCTGTTGCTCGACGCTCAGGCGAACTCGAGTGCGGGCCTGTTTGAGTGTTCGCAGTTGGTCTTCGGTGTATAGCGCGCTGTCGCCTAGGCTGGGTACCCAGAATATCGCGGCCAGGCCGGCCAATACCGTTGTGCCGGTAGCGCCGAGTGCTGCGGCCGGTATGGCGAGCGCCGGAAAGCGCAAGGCAAGACGACTGAGGCCAAGCGAAACGGTCGTGCCGCTGATAGTTTCGAGATTCAGCAACCCGCCATCGTCGGCTTCACGAGCCCCCAGCCAAGCAACTTCCCCGTAATCCTTGAGGCTGTCGGTCGGCACCATCCCCGAGGGATTCGAGTAATCGATGATGGCGTCCGGCAGCTTGCAGGACTTGGCGAAGACGCATCCGGCGCGAGTGGACGTTTGCCTTTCTGTCAGGACTTGAAGACTGTCCTCGAAGGCCTGCTGCCTCGCGAGCATGGCGTCGTAAGTGTTTTGCCGGGCGTCCCGCGCAGCCAGCTCGGTGGCGGTCATGTAGCGATGAGTGACGTGATGACCGTCACCTGATGGCGGGTTTTTTACCCTGGGGACTTCCTTGTTGCCAGCCACGGATCTTCCTTGCGTTCGTACGTCGACAGCTCTCTAAAAGGAGCTGTGCGACGTTAACGAACGTGGCTGATCGTGGCTGTAGGACGAATCCGGAATGTCTCTAAGAGTGTTCCGTATTATTCAGGATTGCAGCGCGGCACTCTTGCGACTCGCCATCGCCGTCACCGCATAACCAATCAGCGCCGCCAGAATCGACCCGGTCAAAATCCCCATGCGGTCCATCCCCGCGTAGTCACTGACGCCCGGTTCAAAGGCCAGGGAGCCGACGAACAGGCTCATGGTGAAGCCGATGCCGCAGAGGATCGCCACGCCCAGTACCTGGCCCCAATTGGCGTTTTGGGGGAGGGTGGCGATGCCGATTTTCACCGCCAGCCAGGTCAGGCCGAACACGCCGAGGGTTTTGCCCAACAGCAGGCCCACCGCGATGCCCATCGGTACGTGGTGGGTGAAGCTGTCGACGGTAACGCCGCTCAGGGACAGGCCGGCGTTGGCGAAGGCGAACAGCGGCAGGATGCCATAGGCCACCCACGGGTGCAGCGCGTGCTCCAGTGTCAGCAATGGCGACGGTTCGGCATTCTTGGTGCGCAGAGGAATGCAGAACGCCAGGGTGACACCGGCCAGTGTCGCGTGAACACCGCTCTTGAGTACGCAGACCCACAGGATCAAACCGATGATCATGTACGGCCCGAGCTTGACCACGCCGAGCCGGTTCATTGCGATCAATGCGACGATGCAGGCCCCGGCCAACGCCAGCGAAAGTGTCGAGAGCGTGCCTGAATAGAAGATCGCAATGACGATGATGGCGCCGAGGTCATCGATGATCGCGAGGGTCATCAGGAACAGCTTCAGCGACACCGGCACGCGCTTGCCCAGCAGCGCGAGTACGCCGAGGGCGAAAGCGATGTCGGTGGCCATCGGGATGGCCCAGCCATCAAGGGCTGCGGGGTTATCCCGGTTGAAAAACCAGTAGACCAGCGCGGGCACGACCATGCCGCCAATCGCCGCTGCACCGGGCAGGACCACCTGCGAAGGTTTTGACAGCTGACCGTCGAGGACTTCGCGCTTCACTTCCAGACCGATCAGCAGGAAGAACAGCGCCATCAGGCCATCGTTGATCCACAGCAGTGCCGGTTTGGCGATTTGCAGCGCACCGATCTGCGCCACCACCGGGGTCTCGAGGAAGCTGCTGTAAAGCCACGACAGCGGCGAGTTATTGATGATCAAGGCCAGGGCTGCGGCGGCGATCAATAACAGACCGCTGGCGGCTTCCAACTGAAAGAAACGCGTGAAAGTGCTACGCAGAGGCAAGGTCGCTCTCCATCGATTAATCAAAAGGTGGCACACCCTAACCCGTACCGTTAGTTGTTAAAACAAAAGTTATATTCTTTTTTGTTATATGCCGTTACAGCGCACAGGGTCGGCACGACTCTGAGCCTAGCAGTTGCCAGACGTATTGAAGCCCAGCTGTACCTGTGCGCGATGTAGGATTTTTCCTAAGCTTGTGGGCTGAGCCTTGCGACAAGGCCAACTCAACGAGATCACCACCATGAGCGACAACCGACAGTGGGCCCGTGAAGCCATCCGGATCATCGAGGCCGACTTCCAGCGCAGCGCTGACACTCACCTGATTCCTTTGCCGCTGCCGGGTTTTCCGGGCATCGAATTGTATTTCAAGGATGAGTCCAGCCATCCCACCGGCAGCCTCAAACACCGCTTGGCGCGCTCGCTGTTCCTTTACGCTTTGTGTAATGGCTGGCTCAAACCCGGTGCGCCGGTGATTGAAGCGTCCAGCGGTTCGACGGCGATTTCCGAGGCGTACTTCGCCTGTTTGCTCGGCTTGCCGTTCATTGCGGTGATGCCGGCCACCACCTCGAAAGAGAAGACTGCGCAGATCGCTTTCTATGGTGGCAACAGTCATCTGGTCGACGACCCGACGCAGATCTACGCCGAATCCGAGCGTTTGGCCCGGGAGCACGACGGCCATTTCATCGACCAGTTCACCTACGCCGAACGCGCTACCGACTGGCGAGCGAACAACAACATTGCCGAATCGATCTTCCATCAGATGCGTTTCGAAAAACACCCGGAACCAAGTTGGCTGATCTCCAGCCCTGGC
Source organism: Pseudomonas sp. LBUM1644 (assembly GCF_059716195.1). Lineage (NCBI taxonomy): Bacteria > Pseudomonadati > Pseudomonadota > Gammaproteobacteria > Pseudomonadales > Pseudomonadaceae > Pseudomonas > Pseudomonas sp. LBUM1644. The sequence continues at coordinate 1,335,187 of NZ_CP166812.1, forward strand.
ACCGGCGGCACCACCGCGACGCTCGGTCGCTACGTGCGCTATCGCCAGCATTGCACCCGCGTGCTGTGCGCCGATGCCGAGCGTTCGGTGTTCTTTGATTACTACCAGACCGGCGATGCCAGCTTGCGCCTGGATCACGGTTCGCGAATCGAAGGCATTGGCCGGCCACGGGTGGAAGCGTCGTTCCTGCCCAAGGTGATCGATGCGATGGTCAAGGTCCCGGACGCGCTGTCTCTGGCGGCCATGCATTACCTGGCGGAGCATTTGGGACGTCGGGTCGGCGGGTCAAGCGGGACCAATCTGATTGGCGCCTTGATGGCGGCCGGGCAGATGGCGGCGGCGGGGGAGTCGGGGTCGATCGTGGCGATTCTGTGTGATGGCGGCGAGCGGTATGAGACCAGTTATTACGATCAGGATTGGCTCAAGACTCAAGGGTATGAGTTGAGTGGGTTGATGGATATCGTGGCGGCGAGTGTCGAGCGTGGGGAGCCGCTGCCAGCCACCGTGTTGCGCGCCAATATCTGACACACCATAGATCACATGTGGGAGCGGGCTTGCTCGCGAAAGCGGTACGGCATTCAACAGATAAGTTGACTGATATGCCGCCTTCGCGAGCAAGCCCGCTCCCACATTAGCGTTGTATCAGGCTTGCAGGCCGAGGATGTCGCGCGCCACGGCTTCCGCGATGCGAATCCCGTCAACACCCGCCGAGAGAATCCCGCCCGCATAACCCGCGCCTTCACCGGCCGGGAACAAGCCTTTCACGTTCAGGCTCTGCATCGATTCGTCACGGGTAATCCGCAGCGGCGATGACGTGCGGGTTTCGATCCCGGTCAACACCGCATCGTGCAGCGAGTAACCGCGAATCTGCTTCTCGAACGCCGGCAACGCTTCGCGAATGGCTTCGATGGCAAACGCCGGCAAGGCCAGCGCCAGATCACCCAATGCGACACCCGGCTTGTAGGACGGTTCAACGCTGCCCAACTCAGTGGATGGCTTGCCGGCAATGAAATCGCCAACCAACTGCGCCGGTGCTTCGTAGTTGCTGCCGCCCAGCACAAAGGCGTGGGATTCCAGGCGTTCCTGCAACTCGATACCGGCCAGCGGGCCTCCCGGATAATCGACTTCCGGGGTAATCCCGACGACGATCCCGGAGTTGGCATTGCGCTCGTTGCGCGAGTATTGGCTCATGCCGTTGGTGACCACACGGCCCGGCTCGGAAGTCGCCGCCACCACGGTGCCGCCCGGGCACATGCAGAAGCTGTAGACCGAGCGACCGTTCTTGGCGTGGTGCACCAGCTTATAGTCGGCGGCCCCGAGTTTCGGGTGGCCGGCGTACTTGCCCAGGCGTGCGCGGTCGATCAGCGACTGCGGGTGTTCAATGCGGAAGCCGACCGAGAACGGCTTGGCTTCCATGAATACGCCACGGCCGTGGAGCATGCGGAAGGTGTCACGGGCGCTGTGGCCGAGGGCCAGAATCACGTGTTTCGAATGAATCTGTTCGCCGCCATCGAGTTCGACGCCGACCAGTTGGCCGTCCTCGATCAACACGTCGGTGACGCGCTGCTGGAAGCGTACTTCGCCGCCCAAGGCGCGAATCTGCTCACGCATGTTTTCCACAACGCCGGTCAGGCGGAATGTACCGATGTGCGGTTTGCTGACGTAGAGAATTTCTTCCGGCGCGCCCGCCTTGACGAACTCATGCAGGACTTTGCGGCCGATGAATTTCGGGTCCTTGATCTGGCTATAGAGCTTGCCGTCGGAGAATGTCCCCGCGCCGCCTTCACCGAACTGCACGTTGGACTCGGGGTTGAGCACGCCTTTACGCCACAGGCCCCAGGTGTCCTTGGTGCGTTGGCGAACTTCGGTGCCGCGCTCGAGGATGATCGGCTTGAAGCCCATTTGCGCCAGCAACAGCCCGGCGAAAATCCCGCAAGGCCCGAAGCCGACGACGACAGGACGTTGCTCCAGATCGGTCGGCGCCTGGCCGACCACTTTGTAGCTGACATCCGGCGCCACGTTGACGTTACGGTCATCGGCGAATTTGTGCAGCAACGCCGCCTCATCCTTGGCGGTGAGGTCGATGGTGTAGATGAAGCACAGTTCGGAGGACTTTTTGCGCGCATCGTAGCTGCGCTTGAACAAGGTGTAATCGAGCAGGTCATCACTGGCGATGCCCAGGCGCTGCACGATGGCAGGGCGCAGGTCTTCATCGGGATGGTCGATCGGCAGCTTGAGTTCGGTGATTCGTAACATGACAGGATCCGGTTCGCGGGGCGCACAACTGCGCCAAGGCGTTTGAAGCCCGCGATTATAAGCCTCAACGGATGATTCCAGTGAGGCTAAAACGATCAGTCGCTGCGTGATCCGCCGAAATACCCGCAGCCACGCTGAACCTGGCCATCGATGCGCAGTTCGGCGCTCAGGTGCTGAACGCTGCCGGTGCTGCTGTCGACGCAGCGTTGTGGCGCGACCCACAGTTCAATGTGCTGGTTATTGGCTTCCGTGCTGAGATTGAAACGGCCGTCGCCCAGTTGCTCTTCAACGTATGGCACGGCCAACGGTGGCTGGCCGGCGCGATCGATAACCAGGCCTTTGCCGCTGACCTTGATGTTCCACTCGGGCGAGTGACCGGCCGCGCGCAGGATCAGCAATTTGAAGTTCGGGTCGTCGCACGCGGTGCCCGAGCGCTCGACACGGTACAACTGCTCCAGATCGAGGCGACTGTCGACAATCCGCCCACGCACATCGGCGAACAACTGGCCTTTCTTATCGGCAAGGCTCGAGGCCTCCTGCAGAACGCTGGTGCCGCCCGTGTCGTTGACCACGTAGCTGCGTTGTTCGTTGCACGGCTGGAACAGCAGTTTGCCGTCGGCCGCCGTCAACTGGCCTTGCAGGCGGGTCTGGCCGACGTGGCTGGCGCTTTCACGCGGGCCGTCGAGCAACTGGCAGGCTGCGAACAGGGGAAGCAGGGCGACAAGGACTAAGGAACGGGCAACACGCATCTTTGGCTCTCCAGACAAGTGCCGCCACGTTACTCAGCCTGACCGTTCATCACAACCCCACATTGAACTTGCATTGTGTAGGCGCTGCCGCAGGCTGCGATCTTTTGAGGTTGATTGATAAGATCAAAAGATCGCAGCCTGCGGCAGCTCCTACAGGGGGCTCAGCCGACGTGGAAGGTTTGGCCGGTTTGCAGGCCTTCTACGCTTTTGGCGTAGGCCAGTGCCACGTCGGCTGCCGGAACCGGTTTGTAACCGCGGAAGTACGGCGCGTAGCTGCCCATGGCTTCGACCAGCACGTTAGGGCTCACTGAATTGACGCGCAGCCCGCGCGGCAGTTCGATGGCTGCCGAACGAACGAAGCTGTCGAGGGCACCGTTGACCAGCGCTGCCGAAGCGCCGCTGCGGATCGGGTCGTGGCTGAGCACGCCGGTGGTGAAGGTGAACGACGCGCCGTCGTTGGCGAATTCGCGGCCGATCAGCAGCAGGTTGACCTGACCCATCAACTTGTCTTTCAGGCCCAGGGCGAAGCTTTCTTCAGTCATCTCGCTCAACGGCGCAAACGTTACGTTGCCGGCGGCGCAGACCAATGCGTCGAACTTGCCGGTTTGTTCAAACAATTTGCGAATCGAGGCGCTGTCGCTGATATCCACATGGAAATCACCGCTGGTTCGGCCGATGCGGATGACTTCGTGACGTTCGGACAGCTCCTTGTCGACCGCCGAACCGATGGTGCCGCCTGCGCCTATCAAAAGAATTTTCATGGTGATCCTCGGGTGAGTTGAAAGAGATCTCAGTCTAGAGTGGTTTTTTCCATTAATAAGCGCACTAATAGGCAACCTTTGGTTTTCAAATGGAAACAGTCCATGAGCGAGATGGATGATCTGGCGGCGTTTGCGGTGTTGATCGAAGCCGGGAGTTTCACCTTGGCGGCGCAGCAACTGGGCTGCAGCAAGGGCCAGTTATCCAAGCGCATTAGTCTGCTGGAAACACGGTTTTCTGTGGTCCTGTTGCAACGTACAACCCGCCGCTTGAGTCTGACGGCGGCGGGTGCTGCGCTGTTGCCGCAAGCCCAGGCGTTGGTAGTACAAGTCGAGAGGGCGCGTCAGGCATTGGCGCGGTTGAAGGACGACATGGTCGGGCCTGTGCGTATGACGGTTCCGGTTTCGTTGGGGGAAACCTTCTTCGATGGCTTGTTGCTGGAGTTTTCCAGCAAGTACCCCGACGTGCAGATCGAACTGGACCTGAGCAATAACTTCCGGGACTTGTCCCGCGACGGGTTTGACCTGGCGGTTCGCTCCGAGGTGGGCAACGACGAGCGCCTGGTGGCCCGGCCGCTACTGGCCTGGCACGAAATGACCTGCGCCAGTGCGGCCTACCTTCAACACTATGGCGAACCGTCGACGCCGCAATCCCTCGCCGAACACCGCTGCCTGCTCAATAGTCACTACAGCGGTCGCGAAGAGTGGCTCTATCACCAGCAACACGAGTTGCTGCGGGTGCGGGTATCGGGACCGTTCGCCAGCAACCACTACAGCCTGCTGAAGAAAGCCGCGCTGGCTGGCGCCGGCATTGCGCGATTGCCATCCTACTTGCTGCAAGCGGAATTGGCTGATGGACGTTTGCGCTGGCTCCTGCGCGATTATCAGACCCGGAGGATGCCGATGTACCTGGTGCATCCGTATCAGGGCGGTTTACCGAAACGCACTCAAGTGCTGGCGGACTATCTGATCGACTGGTTCAAGCGCAGTGGTGAGGCGCTGGATCGGCTTCAACGATAACAGTTGCCAACGCCAATCCCTGTAGGAGCTGCCGCAGGCTGCGATCTTTTGATCTGGCTCTTAATCTTCAGCGGTCTTGAAAACATCAAGATCAAAAGATCGCAGCCTGCGGCAGCTCCTACAGGGGATCTGCATTGTTTTGAGGCAGGGATAAAAAAACGGCCCGAAGGCCGTTTGTTGTTTACCGCAAAGGCTTAACCACCGAGGTACGCATCACGCACTTTCGGATCGGTCAGCAGCGCTTCACCGGTGCCTTGCATCACCACCCGGCCGTTCTCCAGAACGTACGCGCGGTCGGCAATTTTCAGCGCCTGATTGGCGTTCTGCTCGACCAGGAACACCGTCACACCGTCCTTGCGCAGTTGTTCGATGATATCGAAGATCTGCTGGATGATGATCGGCGCCAGACCCAGTGACGGCTCGTCGAGCAGCAGCAGCTTGGGTTTGCTCATCAGCGCACGGCCGATGGCGAGCATCTGCTGTTCGCCGCCGGACATGGTGCCGCCGCGCTGGGCGAAACGTTCTTTCAGGCGTGGGAAAAGTCCGAGAACCTTGTCCATCTGTTCCTGATAGTCGCCCTTGTCGGTGAAGAACCCGCCCATGGCGAGGTTTTCTTCCACGGTCAGACGGGCGAACACCCGACGACCTTCCGGCACCACGGCAATGCTCTTGCGCATGATCTGCGCCGAGGTTTGCCCCACGAGTTCTTCACCCATGTACTTGATGCTGCCGCTGTGGGCCTGCGGCGAACCGCAAAGCGTCATCAGCAGGGTGGATTTGCCTGCGCCGTTGGCACCGATCAGCGTGACGATTTCGCCTTGGCGGATCTCCACGTTCACGCCGTGCAAGGCCTGGATCTTGCCGTAGAAGGTGGAAACGTTTTCGAATTGCAGCATTTACGCTTCCCCCAGGTAGGCTTTGATCACTTCAGGATTGTCGCGGATCTGTTCCGGCGTGCCGTTGGCCAGGGGCGTGCCCTGGTTGATCACGACGATGTGGTCGGAAATGCTCATGACCAGCTTCATGTCGTGTTCGATCAACAGCACCGTGACGTCGTGCTCTTCACGCAGCACGCTGATCAGCGCCTTGAGGTCTTCGGTTTCCTTCGGGTTCAGGCCGGCAGCCGGTTCGTCGAGCATGAGGATCCGCGGACGAGTCATCATGCAGCGAGCGATTTCCAGGCGACGTTGCTGACCGTAGGCCAGGGTGCCGGCTGGACGGTTGGCGAACGCCTTGAGGTTGACCTTGTCCAGCCAGTACTCGGCGAACTCCATGGCCTCGCGTTCGCTTTTGCGGAACGCCGGGGTCTTGAACAAACCGGCCAGGAAATTGGTGTTCAGGTGACGATGTTGCGCGATCAAGAGGTTCTCGACCGCGGTCATGTCCTTGAACAACCGCACGTTCTGGAAGGTGCGCACCACGCCTTTGCGGGCGATCTCGTGGCCGGGCAAGCCTTCAATCGCCTGGCCATCGAGCAGGATGCTGCCGCCACTCGGCTTGTAGAAGCCGGTCAGGCAGTTGAACACGGTGGTCTTGCCGGCGCCGTTAGGGCCGATCAGCGCCACGACCTGTTTTTCATGCACGGTCAGGGCCACGCCGTTGACCGCCAGCAAGCCGCCGAAGCGCATGCTCAGATTTTCGACTTTAAGGATCTCGCGGCTCATTTGCGCAGCTCCATGTGAGGACGTTGCATGGGCAGCAGGCCTTGAGGACGCCAGATCATCATCAGCACCATCAAGGCGCCGAACATCAACATGCGGTATTCACTGAACTCACGCATCATTTCCGGCAACAGGATCATCACCGTGGCGGCGAGCACGACGCCCAGTTGCGAGCCCATGCCACCGAGCACCACGATGGCGAGGATGGTCGCCGACTCGATGAAGGTGAAGGACTCGGGTGTCACCAGACCCTGACGCGCAGCGAAGAAGCTACCGGCGAAACCGGCGAAGCACGCACCGAGGGTGAACGCCGAAAGCTTGATGATCGTAGGGTTGAGGCCCAACGCTCGGCAGGCGATTTCGTCTTCACGCAGCGCTTCCCAGGCACGGCCCAACGGCATGCGCAGCAAGCGGTTGATGACGAACAGCGCGAACAACGACAACAACACCGCGATCAGGTAAAGGAAAATCACCTTGTTCACCGGGTTGTAGACCAGACCGAAATACTCGTGGAAGGTCTGCATACCCTCTGCGGCCGTTTTATCGAAGCTCAGCCCGAAAAGCGTTGGCTTGGGAATGTTGCTGATGCCGTTCGGGCCGCCAGTGATATCGGTCAGGTTACGCAGGAACAGGCGAATGATTTCACCGAAGCCGAGTGTCACGATGGCCAGGTAGTCACCGCGCAGACGCAGCACCGGGAAGCCGAGCAGGAAGCCAAAGGTGGCCGCCATCAGGCCGGCGATCGGCAGGCAGATCCAGAAGCTCAGACCGTAGTAATGCGACAGCAATGCATAACTGTAGGCACCGACGGCATAGAAGCCGACGTAACCGAGGTCGAGCAGGCCGGCCAGGCCGACCACGATGTTCAAGCCGAGGCCGAGCATCACGTAGATCAGCACCAGGGTGGCGATATCGACCGCACCGCGAGAGCCGAAGAACGGCCAGACCAGGGCACCGATGATCAACGCAATGATGATCCAGCGCTGGGTGGTCGGCAGGGTCAGGAAGTTACTGGCCTTGGCCGGCATGACCGGCATGTTCGGCGAGGATTTCCACGCCGCGCTGATCTGCTGGTCGAACAGCACCCGCAGGAACATCAGCACCGAGCACACGGCGATGGTGATCAGCGTTGCAGTACTGGTGCCATGCACTTCGAGGTTGATGCCGACGATGGTCAGTTTCAGACCGAGTACCGGGTAGGCAACGGCCCACACCAGCAAGGCGCTGAACAACGCCTGTTTAAGATTCCTAGTCATACTTTTTCAACCTCCGGACGGCCCAACAGGCCGGTTGGCCGGAACAACAACACCAGAACCAATAGGCCGAACGCGACGACGTCCTTGTACTGGTCGCCGAAGATGTCGGCACCAAAGGCTTCCGCCACCCCCAGAACGATCCCGCCGAGCATGGCGCCGGGGATGCTGCCGATACCACCCAATACTGCGGCGGTGAAGGCCTTGAGGCCGACCAGGAAACCGGCGTTCGGGTTGATCACGCCGTATTGCATGCTCAGCAGAACGGCCGCGATGGCCGCCAGTGCGGCACCGATGACGAAGGTCAGGGCGATGATGTTGTTGGTGTTGATGCCCAGCAGGTTGGCCATCTTGATGTCTTCGGCGCAGGCGCGGCAGGCGCGACCCAGGCGAGAGCGGGAGATGAACAGCGTCAGGCCGAGCATGGCGACCAGGGTCACCACGAACACCACGATTTGCATGTAGGAAATCAGCACTTCTTGTGCGCCACCTGGCCCGATGGAGAAGTTGCCGGGGATCAGGTTGGGGATGGATTTGTCCTTGGAGTCTTGCGCCAGCAGAACCGTGTTCTGCAGGAAGATCGACATGCCGATGGCGGAAATCAGCGGGATCAGACGGTTACTGCCGCGCAAGGGGCGGTAGGCAATCCGTTCGATGCTGTAGCCGTAGGCACTGGTCACGACGATGGTCGCGAGGAAAGCGGCGGTCATCAACAGCGGAACGCTGTCGAGTCCCATCATGGACAGGCCTGCGATGGCGATGAACGCCACGTAGGAACCGATCATATACACCTCGCCGTGGGCGAAGTTGATCATTCCAATGATGCCGTAAACCATCGTATAGCCGATGGCGATCAGGGCATACGTGCTGCCAATGGTCAGACCATTAACCAGCTGTTGGAAAAAGTGATAGATGTCAGGCATTACAGCGCTCCTAAAAACCTGATACGCATTTCACTGGTGGAGTCATTTTCCCGCTCGAGCCCCGTGGATCTGCATCCACTTCGAACGCGAGGTTTGCCAGCGAACCGCTGATGACGGTTTTGAGATTTTCAGGTGGGGAGACTGGCGGATCACGCCAGCGCGGCCCTATACGTTCGTAAAACAAAGCCCACGGCACGCCGTGGGCTTTATTGGCAGTCAGTCAGGCAACGCCTTACTGAGGTGAAGCTTCAGTTTTAGGTTTGCCGAAGTGCCACTCGTAAACCACGAATTTGAAGTCTTTCAGGTCGCCCTTGGCGTCGAAGCTCAGATCGCCAGTCGGGGTTTTGAAAGTGCCTGCGTGGATGGCAGCAGCCACTTTCGCAGGGTCTTCGCTCTTGGCGGCAGTGATGCCGTCGGCGATGACTTCAACAGCCGAGTAGGCCGGGAACACGAACGGACCGCTCGGGTCTTCTTTCTTCGCTTTGAACGCGTCAGCCAGGGCAACGTTGGCCGGATCCTGGTCGAAGGATTTCGGCAAGGTCACCAGCAGGCCTTCGGAAGCTTCCTTGGCGATCTGCGAGATGGAGTCGTTACCCACGCCTTCCGGACCCATGAACTTGGCTTTCAGGCCTTTTTCCTGTGCTTGACGCAGGATCAGACCCAGCTCCGGGTGGTAGCCGCCGTAGTAGACGAAGTCGACGTTGGCTTGCTTGAGCTTGGCGATGATCGAGGAGAAATCCTTGTCGCCGGCGTTGATACCTTCGAATACGGCAACTTTTACGTTTTTGCCTTCGAGGGTTTTCTTCACGGCGGTGGCGATGCCTTCACCGTATTGCTGTTTGTCGTGCAGGACAGCAACGATTTTCGGTTTGACGTGATCGGCAATGTAGTTACCGGCGGCAGGGCCTTGGGCGCTGTCCAGGCCGATGGTGCGGAACACCATTTTGTAACCACGAGCGGTGATGTCCGGGCTGGTGGCAGCCGGGGTGATCATGATCACGCCTTCGTCTTCGTAGATGTCCGAAGCCGGTTGAGTGGAGCTGGAGCACAGGTGGCCAACCACGAACTTGACGCCGTCGTTGACGACCTTGTTCGCGACCGCTACCGCTTGTTTTGGATCACAGGCGTCATCGTATTCAACGGCTTCGAGTTTCTTGCCGTCTACGCCGCCCTTGGCGTTGATTTGTTCGATGGCCATTTTGGCGCCACTGAACTGCATGTCGCCGTATTGGGCTACAGGACCGGTCTTAGGGCCGGCGATGCCGATCTTGATGGTGTCAGCTGCGAACGAATGGCTGGCAACCCCGGCCAGAACCATAGCGGCAAACAGTTTGGAAATCTGCTTAGTAGCCTTAGTCATAGTGCTCCACTCTTACTGTTGTAGTTTTTATAGTCCTGGCGCCGTAGCAACAGAACCGGGTCAGATATATTCGATATCCCCCGGAAAATTGCCCCCGGCAACTGTACCGGTACAGTGTAGAGCGCCGATTGTCAGCCTGGGAAGGCAGCGCCGGGGGGCAAAACCTGAGGGTGTCGCTTTTTTGAAAGAAAAAGACAGAATTGCGGCGGGGGTTCACGCTGAATTATCAGCAATCCTTGGCTTTCCTGCTGTTTTCATTCGATGACGCAATTGCATCCGGGTTTTTCTGCCAGACCACCAACGTTATCATTCGCGTCGATTTCTTTTCCGGACAGGACCCATGACTCAAGAACCTAGCACCCTCTATGCCAAGCTGCTTGGTGAAACCGCATCTATTACCTGGAAAGAGCTGGAGCCGTTCTTCGCCAAGGGTGCCCTATTGTGGGTCGACCCCGGTCTGGATTTGATCGCCGCCGCTGAAGCCGTGGCGACCGATGAAGGCGAGAAAGTGGCTGCCTGGCTGGCTGCCGACAAAGTCGCCAAGCTGTCTGAATCACGGGCGCTGGATCTTTTCGAACGGGATCCAGAGTTGTGGGCGGTGGTGGTTTCGCCGTGGATTTTGATCCAGGAAAGGGCGGCAGTCTGAGCCTCTGCACTTTATTGGTGCGCTTTTTTTGCCGGGGAAGTGTGTAGCCGAGTAGCGTGATGGCATGTTGCCGTAGAGAAAGGCCACAGAAGGGTCTTGGCGAGGGTGACGTAAACGTAACGGGGACAGTTTTGTGAGCAGGCTTTGGGCTGCTTAATTGTTTCTGGATGTTGTAAAAGATCAAAAGATCGCAGCCTTCGGCAGCTCCTACAAGGGCATGTGTACACCTGTAGGAGCTGCCGAAGGCTGCGATCTTTTGGGGGCGCTTAAATCAAGCGGTCTTGCCGGTGTGGTTATTGAGCGAAATAACCTTGGTCTTGCCAATCCGGTGACGATAAATCTCACGCAAGTACTTGATCGCCTTCTTCACGCAGTCCCGGGACAGGCGGATGTCGTTGATCGAGACGAACTTTTCCTTGTCGTTGATCAGCTCACGGTACTTTTTCTCGTACATCGGCTTGATCGCGTACCAGTTGGTGTCGAGGATCTTCGCCGGGTTCTCGAATTCGTTGAGCAAGTCATCGATCCGGTCTTCGTCGAATTCTTCATTGATGATGAAGTCCAGGATCGAGTTGTCCAGGGTGTCATCAAAGCGGTACGGGTTTTTCGCAAAGCAACGCTTGATGAACGCCACGATCAGGGTCAGGAAATCGTCCGACAGGCACGGGCTTTTGGCGATCAACGTGGTCAACGACAAGTTCGCCGAAGCGCCGATCACTAGCGCGTAGCGCTTGAGCGTGGTGTTCGGGAACAGGCTGTTGAGGTGCGTCTTCAACCGGTTCAGGTCCATGTAGGACAACTTGTAGTCTTTGGGCAACGAAACGATCGACACCACCGATGAGCAGTTCTTGAAGAAGTGCAGGTCGTGCAACGCGGCCGCGTCATAACCCGAATTCTTGTACTGCTCCAGCGAGGCGCGATAGCGCTTGGACTCGATCGGCAACAGGCTGATGCCTTCGATGGCCTGGGTAACCTTGTTGAAGTGCGGCAGGTCGATGGAGCGGAAGAACAGGTCGTCGATGTTCAGGCGCTGGGGCTCTTTCTCGAACACCTTGAATTTGTCGTTGCTCGGCACCGGGGTTTCCGGCACCACGGACTCGGCGTAGGCAATCGCCACGGGGCCGGCCAGACTCATGAACAGGTCGTTGGCGTCGAGGCGAATGGTCTCGCCGATATCAATGCCGGCCCGACGGAAATAGTTCTGGTCGTAGTCAGTCGTGACTGCCTGCGCCGTCAGAATGTTGAAGATCTGCTGCGAGATGTACTGGTTGGCGTGCTTTTCCATCGCGTTGACGTCGATGTTCTGGATGTTGCCGTCATCGCTTTCTTCGGCATACCGCATGATGTCGTTGGAGATCAGCATCATCGCGTTCCACGGGCGGATACGGCCCATGACGCTGGCTTCACTGCTGTCTTCGTTGGCGAAGTTGTAGGAGAAGTCCCACTCTTCCGACAGGTATTTGCACAGCAGGCGACCGGCGTTGATGTGCAGCGCCTCGGACATTTCACTGCGGTGATCGGAAATGTTCGGCAGTACGCAAATGCCGCTGGTGAAGATCGGCTCGAAGACGAAGGAATGACCGCTCTTGCCGTCGTGCTCGTCCATCGGTTTGGTGTCGAACGTTTTGTTCATGTACGAGTGCTGCTGGGCCAGGCCGAATTCCGAGGCCATGCCCGAACCGGTACCGCCGCCGGCACTGAAGATCGAGAAATACAGGCGGGACTGGTTGGCCTTGATCCCGCAGCTGTCGATCAGGTACGAGTGAATCATCTTCCAGTCCGGGCTGGAGAAACGCTGGGTGTCCTTGTTCAGGATGATCTTGGCCAGGTATTGGCCGAGGATCGGCGCGTTACCGGCGCCACCGGCGTGGACTTCCGACAAGTCCATGATTTTCATTTTGCTGTAGTCGCGCAGGAATCCGCTTTTTTCGCCTTTACGCGAAAAACGGATGCGCCCGGCGATGTCTTTGTCCAAGTCACCCAGCATGACCAGCGGTTCCACCAGGAACACCGGTTTGGCGCCTTTGTTGGTCCCCAGGCGCAGGTTGTTACGAATCCATTGTGCCGGGCTGTAGCCTTTTTCCGCATAGCGTTTGTCTGGCGACAGACGGTCTTCGTTATTGAACTCGTTGAGGTAGAACTTGCGGGCGTTGTACACCAGCTCCGCGACGTCCAGCGCGATGTTCGAGCCGCAGCGTCCCAGTCCGATCAGGCACACCGACGGGAATTCCTGGTCGCTGTGATGTTCGCTGTCGCCTTCCAGATGCGGTGGGCGCGGGAACACCATGTCGCGCAAGCCGTCGAGGTTATCGAGGATGCGGTCGGTGTTGGTTTCGGTGAAGTAAAGGTATTGCTGAGTAGCCAACGGGCGAGACGGGATCAATGGCTTCGACGATGAGGGGCTGTTCGCCGCGGGGCTCAGTGTCAGATCGGAAACCGTAGTGGCCGGATTAGTTTTAGAAGTCATTGGGCGCCATGTACCTGGGCTGTTTGGCTCGGCGACAAGCTATCGTCGAACCATCACGGAATGGGGTCTCGCGTCTTTTTTTAGCGCGTATTTGGCCCGAGCGTCAGGACTGTGGCCTGAACATCGCTAGGGGGAATCCTTTCCTTAGTCATGATGAATCGGCCAATATTCGGCGATCTTTAATCAAAAGGAGGCCAGATGATGGCTACGTTACCTTCGCTCGGCTTCGCCGGCATCGGCCTGATGGGCTTGCCGATGTGCCGACGCCTGCTGGCAGCGGGCTATCCGCTGACCGTGTGGAATCGCACCCAGGCGAAGTGCGCGCCGCTGGTCGAGGCGGGCGCCCGACAAGTGACCACGCCTGCACAACTGTGCCAAAACGTCGACGTGGTGATGTTGTGCCTGGCGGATACATCGGTGGCGCGCGAGGTGGTTTTTGGTGCGGGCGGGGTAGTCGAGGGGGCGAAACGCGGTCAATTGCTGGTGGATTTTTCCAGCCTGGAGCCGACCGCCACCCGGGAAATGGCCGCAGAGCTGGCGAGTAAAACCGGCATGAGCTGGCTCGATGCCCCGGTGTCCGGCGGCGTGGTCGGCGCAGAGGCCGGCAGCTTGGCGATTATGGCGGGCGGCGACGCAGCAGACCTCGAGCGAGTCAAACCGGTGCTGCACAGCCTCGGTCAGCGGGTGACCCACATGGGCGGCGTCGGGGCCGGGCAGGTGACCAAGGCGTGCAATCAGATGATCGTCGCCTGCAATGCGCTGGTGATCGCCGAAGTCGTGGCGTTGGCCGAGCGCTCCGGTGTCGACGCCGGGTTGATCGCCGAAGCCCTGGCCGGTGGCTTTGCCGATTAAAAACCTTTGCAGATCCTGGCCCCGCTAATGGCGCAGAGTCACTTCGAACCGGTGAAGTGGCATGTCCGTACGTTGCTCAAGGATCTTGATACAGCCGTCAAGTTCTCCCGCGAACAGGGCTCGGCCACACCAATCAGCGGATTGGCCGCACAACTGATGCGATTGCATGGGGCGCAGGGTTTCCTTGAAAAAGATCCGTCGACGCTAGTGCAGATGTACCGCGAGCCTGGCTCAACGAAGTGACGACGCGCGACTGATTGCGCTGGTTGATTTCGTTTAGCACCGGGTGCAACTCAGCCAGCGGCACTGGACGACTCAGCAGGTAACCCTGAACGAAGTCGCAGCCGTGGCGTTCGAGAAAATCGTATTGCTCGAACGTTTCGACGCCTTCGGTGACCACCTGCAAATGCAGGGTATGGGCCATGACGATAATGGCCTGGACGATTTCCATGTCTTGAGTGGCGGTGGGAATGTCCTGGATGAACGAGCGGTCGATCTTCAACGTGTTCAGCGGCAAGCGCTTGAGGTAAGCCAACGACGAATAACCGGTGCCGAAGTCGTCGATCGACAGTGACACGCCCAGGGCCCGAATCTGGCGCAGTAACCCCAGGGTGTTGGCGATATTGTCCATCAGTGCGTTCTCGGTCACCTCCAGTTCCAGGCGCTGCGGCGCCACCCCGGCGCTGCGCAGTGCGTGTTCGATTTCGTCGGCCAGCTCTTCACGCCCCAGGTTCAGGGGCGAGCAGTTCACGGCAATCTTCAGTGTTTCGCAACCCTGGCGCGACAACTCGGCCAAGTCCTCGCAGGCCTTGCGCAGCACCCAATTGTCCAGCTCGGCGATCAGGCCATTGGCCTCGGCGATGGCGATGAAGCGATCCGGGGCCAGCAATCCATGGACCGGGTGTTGCCAGCGTACCAGCGCTTCCAGCTTACTGACCTGGCCGGTTTGCAAGTCATAGATGGGTTGGTAATGCAGCACGAGCCCGGTGTTTTCGCGCAGGGTATGACGCAGTTCTTCCTCCGTTTGCAGCTCCAGGGTGGCGCGGGTTTTCAGGTTGGGGCTGAAGAAATTCACGCCGTTGCGGCCGTTGCCTTTGGATTGGTACAGCGCCAGGTCGGCGTTTTTCAGCAGCTCTTCACACGTTTTGCCGTCCTGCGGAAACAGGCTGATACCGATACTGGTGGTCATGACCATGCGTCGCCCGGCCAGCTCGATGGGCTCCTTCATTTTCAGCATGATGCGCTGGGCCATGTGCCGCGCTTCTTCGCGATCATGCAGACCGATGAGGAGGCAGAATTCATCTCCGCCAAAGCGCGCCACCACGTCCTCGTGATAGCGTACCGAACCCTTGATGTGGTCGGCGAGGACTTTGAGCAATTCGTCACCGGCGTCGTGGCCGAGGCTGTCGTTGATCCGCTTGAAATGGTCAATGTCCAGAAACAGCACCGCCAGCATGCCGCCCTCGTTGGTCTTTTCGATGAGTTTCTCGGCGAAGATCTGGTTGAAGCCACGGCGGTTGATGAGGTTGGTCAAGGCGTCGTAATGCGCCACCTGTTGCAGCGACATGCGCGCCTGGTCCAGTTGACTGAGTAGCGCGTTGACCCGTTGCAGGTCTCGTTCCTTGTGTTGCAGCTTCTTGTCCGCCAGCGCTGCACTGATACTGCTGCCGATGATCAGTAGCGTCATGATCGCCACGGTCAGCCCCAGTTGCAGGTGATTGTTTTCACCGGGCAGCGTCTGCAGGTTGCCGGCGGGCAGCACCAGATTGAATGCCGCCATGCCGGTGAAATGCATGCTCACAATGCCCGCCCCGAGCACCAGGCTGGCACAGTACTTGAGCAGTTGATGGAACAGGCCCGTGCCATCGCGCAGATGGCTGGATATCAACAAGGCAGCGAGGCTGGCGCCAATCGCAACCACGATGGAGAGGGCGAAGAGCGCCGGTTGGTAATAGACCACTGCACTCGAATGCAGGGCGGTCATGCCCACGTAATGCATGGCGGCAATGCCCAGGCCAATCCAGATCGAAGCCTTCAGACACTGCCCAAAGCTCGGGCGAGGACGGCTGAGGGTGTGCATCGCCAGCCACGAAGCGAGCAGGACGATCAACAGCGAAAGGAGGGTGACGGGCAGTTGGTAATGCGTCTGGATCGGTGCCTGGAACGCCAGCATGCCGATGAAATGCATGGCCCAGATCCCGCCGGCCAGACATCCGGCACCGACCCAGCGCCAGAGTCGCTGCGACTCGGGCTTTTCGGCGTGGCCGACCCGTTCGGCCATGTCCAGCGTGGCAAAGCCGCCGACACAGGCGACGACATAAGCCAGCAGCACCAAAAAAGGGTCATGTGCGCAATCGAGTATTACCTGCCCACTCTGTGGAAGCTCGGTAATGAAATGCAAACCAAGCCACTCCATAGCATGCCCTGTTGTTACACCCTGTCCGACGCCATGACTGCTGGCGAATGCTTTGGAGTATAGAGGCCGTGCACAGAGCGCAAGCGATGGTGGCATATTGGTTCTAATGATTTTGGCATTAGATAAATAGCGATTGGCACTAAGCGTCAAGCGCTCTGTTCGTACAGCGGTTCGACGTCAGGTAGCAGGGCTGGCAACCCGAATGCTGCGCGCGCGGCGTCGCAATCCACGTTCGCCTCGCCATTGGCCCAGGACGCATCGAATTCCCGGCAGGTGCTGGAACGCTGATCGTAAATCGAGCACTGCACGGTACTGCCCACTTCACCGACCAGCCCGACGCAGCGCGTGGGTTTGCAGTCTGTGCCGAGCATGGCGACCCGACTGGGACTGATGGGCGCGACCAGTTCGTCAGGCACCGTGCCCCCGGCCGAGGTGCATTCACCCCAGAAAAAAGACACGCGAAAATGGGAACAGCAGGCACCGCAATTCAGACACGGACTGGCTTCGGACATGGGCGATAATCAAAGGAGGATGGGGGGCAGCGGTGGGTCAGACAAGGCCGCTATTCTAGGCTTTGCCTTGGGCTTGGGAAGGGGGCGCGACAGGTATTTTTCGACCCTCGGTCGGGCCATGAAAAACACCGCAATTCCCCTGTGGGAGCGGGCTTGCTCGCGAAAGCGGTGTGTCGGTCAGCAAATAAGGCGACTGACAGATTGCATTCGCGAGCAAGCCCGCTCCCACAGGGGGATGGTGTTTGGGCGGGCTCGGTTGCGATGGCTTGGTATCAGGCTGGCGAATGATGACAGACAGGCCGGGCGAGCCTGACTAAATTGCAGTTTCCGGGGGCAGTGAAGCCCCATAACAATAAAAGAGACGGACCCCATGCAGAACTCGACCCAAGCGGCGAATGCCTGGCGCATTCTGTTCCTGCTGTTCCTGGCGAACCTGTTCAACTTCTTCGACCGAACCATCCCGGCCATCATTATCGAGCCGATCCGCATGGAGTGGCACCTCAGCGACTTCCAGCTGGGGATCATCGGGACGGCATTCACCCTCGTCTATGCGATCGCCGGGCTGCCGCTGGGGCGACTGGCCGATACCGGTTCCCGCAGCAAGTTGATGGGCTGGGGCCTGGCGGCGTGGAGCGGGCTCACGGCGATCAACGGACTGGTGGGGAGCTTCTGGAGCTTCCTGATCGTGCGCATGGGCATCGGCATCGGTGAAGCCAGTTACGCACCCGCGGCCAACTCACTGATCGGCGACCTGTTCCCGGCCCACCGCCGTGCGCGGGCGATGGGCATTTTCATGCTCGGTCTGCCGCTAGGGCTGCTGCTGGCGTTCTTCACCATCGGTACCATGGTCAAAGCCTTCGACAGTTGGCGTGCGCCGTTTTTCATCGCAGCGGTGCCGGGGCTGATCCTGGCAATCTTCATGTTTTTCATCAAAGAACCGAAACGCGGGGCGGCGGAAAGCGTGCAAGTGTCCCAGGAACGCGTCGATCGGCCGATCCGCCGCGTGCTGGCAGTGCCGACCTTTTTGTGGCTGGTGATGGCGGGGCTGTGCTTCAACTTCGCCACGTATGCCTGCAACTCATTTCTGGTGCCGATGCTGCAGCGGTATTTCCTGATGCCGTTGCAGGAAGCGGCGGTGGCGACCGGGGTGATCGTCGGTGTGACCGGTTTGTTCGGCCTGACGCTGGGTGGCTGGGTCGCCGACAAGATTCACCAGCGGGTGGCCAATGGCCGACTGTTGTTCGCGGCGTTCAGCCTGATTATCTCCACCGTGTGCACGGCCTGGGCACTGCATTCGGGGCGAATAGAAATCGGCGTGTTTGTGGCGGTGTTCAGTGTGGGCTGGTTGTTTGCCTACAACTTCTACACCTGCGTTTACACGGCGATTCAGGACGTGGTCGAGCCGCGTTTGCGGGCGACGGCCATGGCGCTGTTCTTTGCCGGGTTGTATTTGTTGGGCGGTGGACTGGGGCCGGTGGTGGTGGGTGGTTTGTCCGATCACTTTGCCCACACGGCCATGCTGGCGGCGGGTGCCGAGCAGATGACCGAGGCATTCAAGGCGGTCGGCCTGCATGACGCCATGTACCTGATCCCGGTGGCGCTGTTTTTCACCATGGTGTTTTTGTTTTTGGCTTCGCGGTGTTTTGTACGCGATGCCAAGCGGATGAAAGAAGGGTTGGTGGCGGTGGTTGAGCCTGGGGTTGCGGTGGCGACTGCTTAAGATCAAGAGATCGCAGCCTGCGGCAGCTCCTACAGGGTTCAGTCGCGTTCACAGATTTTGTGCTCGACACGGACACTGTAGGCGCTGCCGAAGGCTGCGATCTTGGCGTCCGTGGCAGCACCGCAACACTGCAGAATGCAAAAAGGCCCGCATCACTGCGGGCCTTCTTGTTTCTGCGGAGCAGAGGGAAATTAACCCGCCACCAACACCCGAATCGCTTCCAGTCGCAGCGCAGCCTTATCGAGCATGGCCAAGCCTTGCTCGCGCTGATTGCGCAGGGCAACCAGTTCGCTGTCGCGTACGGTCGGGTTGACCGCTTGCAACGCGGTCAGGCGCGCGAGTTCTTCGTCGGTGTCGGCCGCCAGTCGACGCTGCGCCTCGGCAACGCGTTCGGCATGACGCGGGAAAATCTTCTCTTCGCCGGCATTGATCCGTGGCGTCAGCTGGTCGCGCTGGGCCTGGATGAACTTGTTGGCGCTGGCGCGAGGCACGCTTTCCAGTTGATCGTTGAGCGTCTCGAACGACACCCGGGCCGACAGGTCGTTGCCATTGGCATCGAGCAGGCAACGCAGGGCGGCCGGCGGCAGGTAACGGCCCAGTTGCAGCGAACGCGGGGCAACCACTTCGCTGACGTAAAGCAGCTCCAGCAACACGGTGCCGGGTTTCAGCGCCTTGTTCTTGATCAACGCGACGGCGGTGTTGCCCATCGAGCCGGACAGGACCAGGTCCATGCCGCCTTGCACCATCGGGTGTTCCCAGGTGATGAATTGCATGTCTTCGCGAGACAGCGCCTGGTTGCGGTCGTAGGTGATGGTCACGCCTTCGTCATCGCCGAGCGGGAAGCTGGCGTCGAGCATTTTTTCGCTCGGCTTGAGGATCAGCGCGTTTTCGGAATGGTCTTCGCTGTCGATACCGAAGGCGTCGAACAGGGTTTCCATGTAGATCGGCAGGGCGAACTGATCGTCTTGCTCGAGAATGTCCTCGACCAGTGCATCGCCTTCGCCAGCGCCGCCGGAGTTGAGCTCCAGCAAGCGGTCACGGCCAGTGTGCAGCTCGGCTTCCAGGCGCTCACGCTCGTTGCGGGCCTCGTCGATCAGCGCTTGCCATTCGCCATCGTCGGCATTTTCCAGCAGCGGCAGCAGGCGCGGGCCGAACTTATGCTGCAAGGCGTTGCCGGTCGGGCAGGTATTGAGGAATGCGTTCAGTGCTTCGTGGTACCACTGGAACAGGCGCTCTTGCGGGCTGGTTTCCAGGTACGGCACGTGCAGTTCGATGATGTGTTTCTGGCCGATCCGGTCCAGACGACCGATACGCTGCTCCAGCAGGTCCGGGTGCGCTGGCAGATCGAACAGCACCAAGTGGTGCGAGAACTGGAAGTTGCGGCCTTCACTGCCGATTTCCGAGCAGATCAGCACTTGCGCGCCAAACTCTTCGTCGGCGAAGTAGGCGGCGGCGCGGTCACGTTCGAGGATGTTCATGCCCTCGTGGAACACCGTGGCCGGAATGCCGGAACGCACGCGCAACGCGTCTTCCAGGTCCATGGCGGTTTCGGCGTGGGCGCAGATCACCAGCACTTTGGTGCGCTTGAGCATCTTCAGCGTATCGATCAGCCACTCGACGCGCGGGTCGAATTTCCACCAGCGTTCTTCTTCGTTGGCGTCCGGCTGGGCCTGGAAGCTGACTTCCGGGTACAGCTCGGCATGATCGCCCAATGGCAGTTCGAGGTATTCGTCCGGGCACGGCAGCGGATACGGATGCAGTTTGCGCTCCGGGAAGCCTTGCACGGCGGCGCGGGTGTTTCGGAACAGCACGCGGCCGGTGCCGTGGCGGTCCAGCAATTCGCGGACCAGACGGGCGCTGGCTTCGGTGTCGCCATCATTGACGGCGGTCAGCAGCGCTTCGCCTTCGTTGCCGAGGAAACCGTGAATGGTCTTGTGCGCTTCAGGCGACAGGCGCCCCTTGTCCAGCAGCTCCTGAACGGCTTCGGCCACCGGGCGATAGTTTTCGCTCTCGGCGCGGAAGGCGTGCAGGTCATGGAAACGGTTCGGGTCGAGCAGGCGCAGACGGGCGAAGTGGCTGTCCTGGCCCAGTTGTTCCGGGGTCGCGGTCAGCAGCAGGACGCCGGGAATGACTTCGGCCAATTGCTCGACCAGCGAATACTCCGGGCTGGCCTTTTCTTCGTGCCAGACCAGGTGGTGGGCTTCGTCGACGACCATCAGGTCCCAGCCGGCGGCGAACAGCGCGTCCTGGGCCTTCTCGTCGTGCACCAGCCATTCGAGTGCCACCAGCGCGAGCTGGGTGTCTTCGAACGGGTTGGCGGCATCGCTTTCGATGAAGCGTTCTTCGTCGAACAGCGCGACTTGCAGGTTGAAGCGGCGGCGCATCTCGACCAGCCACTGGTGCTGCAGGTTTTCCGGAACCAGGATCAGCACGCGGTTGGCGCGGCCCGACAGCAGTTGGCGATGGATCACCAGGCCGGCTTCGATGGTCTTGCCCAGGCCCACTTCGTCCGCCAGCAGAACCCGCGGCGCAATGCGGTCGGCGACTTCACGGGCAATGTGCAACTGGTGCGCGATCGGTTGCGCACGCACGCCACCCAAGCCCCAGAGTGCGGACTGCAGCTGGCGGCTGGTGTGTTCCAGGGTGTGATAGCGCAGGGAGAACCAGGCCAGCGGGTCGATCTGGCCGGCGAACAGACGGTCACTGGCGAGACGGAACTGAATGAAGTTCGACAGCTGGGTTTCCGGCAGGGTGACCACTTCGTTCTGCGCGTTGAGGCCGTGGTAGACCAGCAAGCCGTCGACGTCGTCGACTTCCTGTACGGTCAGTTTCCAGCCTTCGAAGTGAGTGATCGAGTCACCGGGAGAAAACCGCACGCGGGTGAGGGGCGCATTCCGTAGCGCGTACTGGCGAGTGTCGCCAGTGGCCGGGTAGAGCACGGTCAACAAGCGGCCGTCCTGTGCCAGAACGGTGCCTAAACCCAGCTCGGCTTCGCTGTCACTGATCCAGCGTTGCCCCGGTTGATACTGCTGCGCCATGCTGCCTGACTCCCACCTTGAAAAAGCGGGCTATCTTAACGGAATGAGGGCTTCAGGGCCAAAGATAACTCATGTGTAGGAGCTGCCGAAGGCTGCGATCTTTTGATCTTGCTTCAACGGCGAAGATCAAAAGATCGCAGCCTTCGGCAGCTCCTACAAGTGCCAACCGGGTCACAGTTTGCGACTGATGGCTCAAGTCGCCCTCTATACAGCCGACAGCCTGCTGACAGGAGAACCCCAATTATGCTGCTACCGATGCTCCCCTTGAGTGCCGTGCCGATCACCTCACAGCAGGACCCGATCCGCCAGCGTCCGGATATTCCGCCGGTCGTCCCGGTGCAGGAAAGCTCCAACGAGAGCACCATCGACCTGCAGCAGCGCGATCCGGAAGAAGCGGCCTTTCAGTTGCGAGAGGAGCAGCGCCGCAAGCAGGAACAGCAACGACGCCGTCGCGAGGCCGATGAAGACCCGGAGGAGCACCTGGCGATTCCGGGTAATGAGCTGAATGCCGACAACACGGTGCCGGTGGCGCCATTGATGGACGATGAGCCGCGTCAGGGGCTGTGGGTTGATATCCAGATTTGAGGTTGCGACTGGTCAGCGCTTGCGTCAGGCCGCATTATTGCGACAAACCCGTTTAGCGATGTACTGAGCACCATGAGCCAAGACGACAAGTTGATTGATCTTAATGCTGAACGCGCCAAGCGGGTTCATGACCTCAATGAAAAGCGCCTGAATGAAGTGCGCCAGGCATTCGAGCAGGCCATGCCGTTGGGTAAAGCCAAGAAGAAGCCGAAGAACAAACCGAAAAAGCGTTAATACCCCCCTGCATCGATTGATGCAGGTCAGTTATTTCCCCTCCTTTACGCCCAGTCTCGGGCGACATTGATCCCGGTCAATTTTCTCTCCTGCCTGATTGGTTAACTTAGCCCTATCGCAACAGGGCAAGTCCAGGAGGCCCGTCATGTTTTTCGACAACGTGGTGATCGCCGGGGTGCTGACAGTCAGCCTCATGGTTGTGTTTTTTGCCGGGTTTGGATTTTTTATCTGGAAGGATTCGCATAAGCGCAAACCGTAGTTCTTTCTGGATGTAATGAGCACGCAAGGCATTTTGGGCAACTTCGGTTGCCCTTTTTTTTGTGCGATTTTTGTGATGTATCTGTTGTTTGGGGGGCTGTGCGTCAAGATCAAAAGATCGCAGCCTGCGGCAGCTCCTACAGAGGAATGTGTACACCCTGTAGGAGCTGCCGCAGGCTGCGATTTTTTGATCTTGGGCTTTTAACGGTCGACCACAAAAAAGGCGCGAACCTCACGGAACGCGCCTTTTTATTTAGCCACTATGTATCAGCTGCCCAATGCCTTCGAGGCCAGCCAGAACAGGCCGGCCGACAGGGCCACTGTCGCTGGCAGGGTCAGTACCCAGGCCAGCAGGATGGTTTTCACGGTACCGCCTTGCAGGCCGCTTTTATTGGCGACCATGGTGCCGGCCACGCCCGAGGATAGGACGTGGGTGGTGGACACGGGCAGGCTGAAGATGTTGGCCAGGCCGATCATGCAGGCGGTGGTGATCTGGGCCGACATGCCTTGTGCGTAAGTCATGCCTTGCTTGCCGATCTTCTCGCCGATGGTCAGCACCACGCGTTTCCAGCCGACCATGGTGCCCAGGCCCAGCGCCAGGGCGACCGCCAGAATCACCCAGAACGGGGCGTATTCAGTGGTGGTGGTCAGGTCTTTGCGCAGTTTATCCAGGTCAGCCTTTTCACGGGCTGCCAACGTAGGCAATTTGCCGACTTTTCTCGCGGTGTCGTCCAGGCAGAGCAGGTAGCGACGTACTTCGATGCGGCTTTCCGCCGGCAGCGAGTGGTAGTCCGCTACGCCTTTAAGGGTGTCGAGCAGGGCGGCGATGGTCGGTTCGGTTTGTTGCGGGTTGCAACGGAATTTCTCCGGCAGATCGCCTTCCACGCTTTTGCCCAGCGCCAGGAATTCACCCAGCGTGTCGGCATTGCGCTTGTAGAACTGGCTCAGGTGCAGGGTCGCGTCGCGGGTGCGTTCGATCTGGTAGGTGGTGCTGCTAAGGTCGAGTACGAACTGGGCCGGCACGATGCCGATCAGGACCAGCATGATCAGGCCGATACCTTTCTGGCCGTCGTTGGAGCCGTGCACGAAGCTCACGGCCATGGCCGAAATCACCAATACCAGGCGGTTCCAGAATGGCGGGTGCTTCTTGTCGTCGAGCTTGCGGCGCTGGTCCGGCGTCTTGTGCATCTTCGACAGGGGGCGCCACCATTTAAGGCCGATCAGCACCAGTGCCGCGACAATGAAGCCGGCCATTGGCGAGAACACCAGGGAGGCGCCGATATCGATCGCTTTCTGCCAGTTCACGCCGTCGGCCAACGGAATGTCGTTGATCAGGGCGTTCGCCAGGCCAACACCGAGAATTGAACCGATCAAGGTGTGGGAGCTGGAGGCCGGGATACCGAAGTACCAGGTGCCCAGGTTCCAGGTGATGGCGGCGGCGAGCAGCGAGAACACCATGGCCAGCCCGTGACCGGTGTTCACATTGATCAGCAGTTCTACCGGCAGCAGGTGGACGATGGCGTACGCCACGCCAACACCGCCCAGCAGCACGCCGAGAAAGTTGAACACACCGGAAAAGAACACCGCCAGATGAGGCGGCATGGCTTTGGTGTAGATAACAGTGGCCACCGCGTTAGCGGTGTCATGAAAGCCGTTGATGAACTCGAAGGCGAGGACAAAGGCCAGGGCGAGCAAGAGGCTCACAAGCACCCAAGCATCCAGTCCGCTGAATAAATCGATCATTTAGGTTTTCTGACCCGGTCATAAGGGGGCGCGATTATGCCAGAAAAGACTGTTAATCGATGCACTAGCTGCTCATCGGTAACATTCTTCAATGAATTAGTTTGTGACGATAGCCTAAACCCCAGTGTTTTGCCGGGTTTTGCAAGTCATTGAATTCAGTCGAAAAGACAGCAGGCACAAGGGATTCTCTCGTGGAGGCGAGAGACGGGGACGCTTGTGTGAAATATCTGAGAAGAGGGTCAGACATGAGCCATTTACCTCATCCCATGGGTGAGGTGGCCGCTGCCCGCTCGTAGCGGGCGCGAAAGGCATCGTCGATACATCCCGCTTTTAACGGGGTGCAGACGCAGACCCTTGAAAAAAATTCAGGCCGAAGCGGTCATGGCTCTTCGGCTTTGAGCTCTTTTTCCATCTTCTGCAATTCCTGGGTAAAAGCCTGATCCTGAACGGTGGCGCGTTTACGCCAGGGTTTGCGTTCCGGTTCGGGCTGAGCGGCGTAGGTGGTGACTTCCCCGCCGTAAACTTCCTTGTAACGTTGTTCCTGGCGCTCAAGTTCCGCGCGCAGTTCGTCTTTCGTCACAGTGCTACCTGATTGAGTTGAGATAAATTTCTGGTGAAACGCGCTGCATCGAGTCAATTGACCACGCTCGTAGAAAGGACAATGCCGAACAAGGCAACCTTTTACGGTAGGTGAACAATACTTCCATGTTGCAGGCGGCCACGACACCAGAGATAAACAGCTGACGCAGCATCAGTTTCCTGTTTCATTCAGCGAGCGCGTTGGCGGGACACAGGATGAGCGTCAAGCGCTTGCTGCGAGTAGCGGCGATGGAACATTGCGCTACCAGGTGGCCGAATCGGCAATAAAACCGTGCAGCCACTGAATTGCATTATAGCGGTCGATTCGAAGAACACTATCTCCAAAAAGTTAAAAGTAGATCTTGATGTGTGATTGTCTTGTTGCTCGAACTTTACGGAACTAGGTGAACAGCGAACCCACTTTGCAGTGATGCCTTTCTGGCGCCATTCAATCGTACAACTTAAGGCATAACATCCGCCCCTTTAAGTTCCCGTCGAGGCAACTGCTAGAACTTCTAACGCGCTCGGGGCGGTGGGCGAGCTTTGGGCGGGATGATTGCGATTATCGATCGATGGTTCGATAATCGCCCGATGTAGCGTGTCCGGGCTTGTGTCTCAGGTCTGAAGCCGCTTGTAATGGCCGCTGATCCGTGTGGAAAAAAAGGACCTGATATGAATGATCAATTGCGCAACGCCTTCGCATCAGTAGCGCCGCCGATCGTCGCCTCTCCCGCCAAACGGATTCAGGCAATGACCGGTGACCCGGACTTCATGACGTCCCTGGCCCGCGGCCTGGCGGTGGTGCAAGCGTTCCAGGAGCGCAAACGCCACTTGACCATCGCCCAGATCAGCCACCGTACGGAAATTCCCCGCGCCGCTGTAAGACGTTGCCTGCACACATTGATCAAGCTCGGCTACGCCACCACCGACGGCCGCACGTATTCGCTGCTGCCCAAAGTACTGACCCTCGGCCACGCCTATGTCTCGTCGACTCCGCTGGCGGTGTCCGCACAGCCGTATCTGGACCGCATGAGTGAACAACTGCACGAAGCCTGCAACATGGCCACGCTGGAAGGCGATGACATTTTGTACATCGCCCGTTCGGCGACGACTCAACGATTGATCTCTGTCGACCTCTCGGTAGGCGGACGCCTGCCGGCCTATTGCACGTCCATGGGCAGGATTCTCCTGGCTGCGCTGGACGACACGTCGCTGGGTGAATACCTCGACCATGCGGAGCTGCAAGCCAAGACCAGCCGCACGCTGCATACCCCGCAGGCGTTGCTCGAATGCCTGCAAGAGGTGCGGCAACAAGGTTGGTGCATTGTCGATCAGGAACTGGAGCAAGGCCTGCGCTCGATTGCCGTTCCGGTGTACGACGCTTCCGGCCAGGTGGTGGCGGCGCTGAACGTCAGTACCCACGCCGGCCGGGTCAGTCGCAGTGAGCTGGAACAGCGTTTTCTGCCTGGCCTCCTGTCGGCCAGCCGCGACCTCAGCGCTCAGCTTTTCGCCTAAGCTGTTCGATAATCGCCCAGAGTCGCGTTTATCGAATTGACGCTCTTTCACCTGGATAACTAATGTCGCGGCAGCGTCAGCCTAGGCTGACTCCTGTCCGACTGCGTTCTCGCGTGGAATAAAAATAATGAACCAGCCTCAGTCTGTTGTAGGAAACTGCCTCGATGTGCAGTCCTTCATCAATGCTCAACCCATTTCGCGCTACCAATGGCGAGTGGTGATCCTGTGTTTCCTGATTGTCTTCCTCGATGGCCTCGACACTGCGGCCATGGGCTTTATTGCGCCGGCACTGTCCCAGGACTGGGGCATTGACCGTGCCAGTCTTGGCCCGGTCATGAGTGCGGCGTTGATCGGCATGGTCTTCGGTGCGCTGGGTTCCGGCCCATTGGCGGACCGCTTCGGACGAAAGATCGTCCTGGTGGGCGCGGTGCTGTTGTTCGGTGCCTTCAGCCTGGCATCGGCCTACAGCGCCAACGTCGATCAATTGCTGGTACTGCGATTCCTGACGGGGCTGGGCCTCGGCGCCGGCATGCCGAACGCCACGACATTGCTCTCCGAATACACCCCGGAGCGCAAGAAATCCCTGCTGGTGACCAGTATGTTCTGCGGCTTCAACCTCGGTATGGCGGGTGGCGGATTTATTTCCGCCAAACTGATTCCGGCGTTCGGCTGGCACAGCCTGTTGCTGATCGGCGGGATACTGCCGCTGATGCTTGGCGTGGTCTTGCTGCTCTGGCTGCCGGAGTCGGCGCGTTACCTGGTGGTGCGCAATCGCGGCACCGACAAAGTCCGCAAGGCGCTGGCGCCCATCGATCCGACGGTCGTTGCACAGGCTTCCAGCTTCAGCGTGCCGGAACAGAAAACCGTGCAGGCGCGCAACGTTTTTGCGGTGATCTTCTCCGGCACTTACAGCACCGGCACCCTGTTGTTATGGCTGACCTACTTCATGGGCCTGGTGATTGTTTACCTGTTGACCAGTTGGTTGCCGACCCTGATGCGCGACAGCGGCGCGAGCATGGAGCAGGCGGCATTCATTGGCGCGTTGTTCCAGTTCGGCGGCGTGTTGAGCGCGGTCGGCGTAGGCTGGGCGATGGACCGGTTCAATCCGCACAAGGTTATCGGCACTTTCTACTTGCTGGCCGGGGTGTTTGCCTACGCGGTTGGGCAGAGCCTGGGCAACATCACGGTGTTGGCGACCCTGGTGTTGGTGGCCGGGATGTGTGTCAACGGCGCGCAATCGGCAATGCCGTCGCTGGCGGCGCGGTTTTATCCGACTCAGGGGCGGGCGACCGGGGTGTCGTGGATGCTCGGGATTGGCCGCTTCGGCGCGATTCTTGGGGCGTGGATGGGCGCCACGCTGTTGGGGCTGGGCTGGAATTTTGAACAGGTGCTGACGGCCCTGGTGATTCCGGCAGCGTTGGCGACCACGGCGGTGGTGATCAAGGGCCTGGTCAGTCATGCGGATGCGACCTGATCCTGGATTGAGATAGCGGTGTGGCGGGAAAGATCGCAGCCTGCGGCAGCTCCTACATGGGAATGCGTACCCTGTAGGAGCTGCCGCAGGCTGCGATCTTTTACAGGCAACTCGGAACGATAGCCAAACAACAATATGTTCGATAATCGAACGCTCAGTCGATTATCGGATTGTTTGGGGTTTTCCCGAGGCTTACTCTTCACTCACTCCGGCGCGCGCATCGCGCCCTTTCATCCACTGTCGGTTCATAACAAATCGGGAGCCTGCCCCATGGCTGAAATCCTTTCGCTGCACGACGCGGTGAAGCAATTCGTTAACGACGGCGATACCGTCGCGCTCGAAGGCTTCACTCATCTGATCCCTACGGCGGCGGGTCACGAAATCATTCGCCAGGGCAAGAAAGATCTGACGCTGGTGCGGATGACGCCTGACCTGATCTACGACCAATTGATCGGTGCCGGTTGTGCTCGCAAGCTGATTTTTTCCTGGGGTGGTAATCCGGGCGTCGGTTCGCTGCATCGTCTGCGCGACGCGGTCGAGAAGCAGTGGCCGCACCCGCTGGAAATCGAAGAACACAGCCACGCTGACCTGGCGAATGCCTACGTCGCTGGCGCATCGGGCCTGCCGTTCGCGGTGCTGCGTGCCTACGCCGGCTCCGACCTGCCGAAGGTCAACCCGTTGATCAAAACCGTCACCTGCCCGTTCACCGGCGAAGTGCTGGCCGCCGTACCTTCGGTGCGTCCGGACATCACCGTGATCCACGCGCAGAAAGCCGACCGCAAAGGCAACGTGCTGCTGTGGGGCATTCTCGGTGTGCAGAAAGAAGCCGCACTGGCGGCCAAGCGTTGCATCGTCACGGTCGAAGAAATCGTCGATGACCTCAATGCGCCGATGAACTCCTGTGTGCTGCCTACCTGGGCGTTGAGCGCGGTCTGCCACGTGCCGGGTGGCGCACATCCTTCCTACGCCCACGGTTACAACGAGCGCGACAATCGTTTCTACCAAGCCTGGGACCCGATTGCCCGCGACCGTGAAACCTTCACCGCGTGGATCAACGAGTACATCCATGGCTGCGCTGACTTCAGCGAGTTCCAGGCCAAGCTGGCCGCTGCTTCGCAGGTGACGAAATGACTTACACCACTAATGAGATGATGACCGTTGCTGCCGCTCGCCGTCTGAAGAACGGTTCGGTGTGCTTCGTCGGTATTGGCTTGCCGTCGAAAGCGGCCAACCTGGCGCGTCTGACGTCCTCGCCGGATGTCGTCCTTATCTACGAATCGGGTCCGATCGGTGCCAAACCGAGCGTACTGCCGCTGTCGATTGGTGACGGCGAGTTGGCGGAAACCGCTGACACCGTTGTCCCGACGGGTGAGATTTTTCGCTACTGGCTGCAGGGCGGGCGCATCGACGTCGGTTTCCTCGGCGCCGCGCAGGTCGACCGTTTCGGCAACATCAACACCACCGTCGTGGGTGACTATCACCAGCCGAAAGTCCGCCTGCCGGGGGCCGGTGGCGCACCGGAAATCGCTGGCTCGGCCAAAAGCGTACTGATCATCCTCAAGCAGTCGGCCCGCTCGTTCGTCGACAAGCTCGATTTCATCACCTCGGTCGGCCATGGCGAGGGCGGCGATTCGCGCAAGCGTCTCGGTCTGCCGGGCGCCGGTCCGGTCGGCATCATCACCGACCTGTGCATCATGGAACCGGAAGCCGGCACCCATGAATTCGTGGTCACCGCGCTGCACCCGGGTGTGACCCGCGAACAAGTGACTGCCGCGACCGGTTGGGCGATTCGCTTCGCAAACACTGTTGAAAACACTGCCGAGCCAACTGAGGTCGAACTGACAGCGCTCAGGGATCTGGAAGCCCGCACCGCTGCGGCCCACGGCCAAGCACCCGGAGAAGCCTGATGCGTGACGTTTATATCTGCGATGCCATTCGTACACCCATTGGCCGTTTCGGCGGTGGCTTGTCGACGGTTCGCGCCGACGACCTGGCGGCTGTGCCGATCAAGGCGCTGATGGAGCGCAACCCGTCGGTGGACTGGAACGCGGTAGACGAGGTCTTCCTCGGCTGCGCCAACCAGGCCGGCGAAGACAACCGTAATGTGGCGCGCATGGCGTTGTTGCTGGCGGGCCTGCCGGAAACCATTCCGGGCGTGACCCTCAATCGCCTCTGCGCTTCGGGCATGGACGCTATTGGCACTGCGTTTCGCGCCATTGCCAGCGGCGAGATGGAGCTGGCGATTGCCGGCGGCGTCGAGTCGATGTCCCGTGCACCGTTCGTGATGGGCAAGGCCGATGCGGCGTTCTCGCGCAACATGAAACTGGAAGACACCACCATTGGCTGGCGCTTTATCAACCCGTTGATGAAGGCTCAATACGGCGTCGATGCGATGCCGCAGACCGCTGATAACGTGGCCGACGATTACGAAGTGTCCCGCGAGGATCAGGACGCTTTCGCCGTGCGCAGTCAGCAGCGGACAGCCGCCGCGCAAGCCGCCGGCTTTTTCGCTGAAGAAATCGTTGAAGTGCGCATTGCCCACAAAAAAGGCGAAACGGTTGTCAGCCAGGACGAACATCCTCGCGCCGATACCACCCTGGAAACCCTGGCCAAATTGAAGCCAGTCAACGGTCCCGACAAAACCGTCACCGCCGGCAATGCCTCGGGCGTGAACGACGGCGCGGCGGCGTTGATCCTAGCCTCTGGCGATGCCGTGAAAAAACACGGCCTGACCGCTCGCGCCAAAGTGCTGGGCATGGCCAGCGCCGGTGTCGCGCCTCGGGTCATGGGCATTGGTCCGGTCCCGGCGGTGCGCAAACTGACCGAACGCCTCGGTCTGGCGGTCAGCGATTTCGACGTGATCGAACTCAACGAAGCGTTTGCCAGCCAAGGCTTGGCGGTGTTGCGTGAATTGGGGCTGGCGGACGACGCTGCTCAGGTCAACCCGAACGGTGGCGCCATTGCCTTGGGCCATCCGTTGGGCATGAGCGGTGCGCGTCTGGTGCTGACGGCGCTGCATCAGCTTGAAAAGACTCAAGGCAAGAAAGGTCTGGCGACCATGTGTGTGGGCGTCGGCCAAGGCCTGGCCTTGGCAATTGAACGCGTCTGACACGCCACGTCGACGAATAAGAACAGAGGAAAGCGAAATGACTGACAAGCCTGGTTACCGTCGCCCGCAGGCGGGCACTCAGCCGGACTACCTGCACCCGACGTACCAATCTACCAACCGTCGCTCGCCGTCCAAACCGTTGGTGTTTTTGCCGCATTCGTTGTCGGAAATTACCGGCCCGACCATCGGTGCCGAGCGTGTCAGCGAGAAGGACAATGACCTGACCGCGCAGCACACGGGCGAACCACAGGGCGAACGCATCATCATTCACGGCCGTGTGCTGGATGAAGATGGATTGCCGGTGCCGGGGATTCTGGTGGAGATCTGGCAGGCCAACGCCGCCGGTCGCTACAACCATGATCGCGACGTGCATGACGCGCCACTGG
Organism: Pseudomonas sp. LBUM1644; assembly: GCF_059716195.1. Taxonomy (NCBI): domain Bacteria; kingdom Pseudomonadati; phylum Pseudomonadota; class Gammaproteobacteria; order Pseudomonadales; family Pseudomonadaceae; genus Pseudomonas; species Pseudomonas sp. LBUM1644. The sequence continues at coordinate 1,366,701 of NZ_CP166812.1, forward strand.
ACCCGAATTTCACCGGCACCGGCCGCACCGTGACCGACGCCGATGGCGGGTACCAATTCCAGACCATCAAGCCCGGCGCCTATCCGTGGGGCAACCATCACAACGCCTGGCGCCCGGCGCACATCCATTTCTCGCTGTTCGGGCCGAGCATTCTGACGCGCCTGGTGACCCAGATGTATTTCCCGGGCGATCCGCTGCTGGCGTACGACCCGATCTACAACTGCGTGCCCGATACCCGCGCCAAAGAGCGTTTAATCGCCAGTTTCGACCTGGAAAAAACCATCCCTTCCTATGCCCTCGGTTATCGCTGGGACATCGTCTTGCGCGGCCGCGAAGCCACGCCGATGGAGAAATAAGATGACGCTGAACGCGACCACGTCCCACACCGTCGGGCCGTACTACCACATTGGCCTGACCTGGCTGAACCGCGAAAACCTGACCGTCGAACAGACCCTTGGCGAGCGCGTGGCGATCACCGGGCAAGTGGTGGATGGCAACGGCGACGTCGTCAACGATGCGATGCTGGAAGTCTGGCAGGCCAACGCGGCGGGCAAGTACGATCACCCGGAAGATGACCAGGACAAACCCCTGGACCCGAACTTCGAAGGGTTTGGCCGGGTGCCAGTGGATGCCGAAGGGCGCTTTCGCTTCACCACGATCAAGCCGGGTACGGTGCAAGGTCTGAAAGGCACGACCCAGGCGCCGCATCTGGTGGTGCTGGTGTTTGCTCGCGGGCTGGTGAAGCACTTGCTGACGCGGATTTACTTTGATGGCGAACCGGCCAACGTGGCGGACCCGTTGCTGGAGTGTGTGCCGGCTGATCGTCGGGATACGTTGCTGGCGAAGAAGGATGCCGGGGGTGTTTATCAGTGGAATGTGATTTTGCAAAGCACAGACGCAGAGACGGTGTTCTTTGATTATTAAGTGAACACCACAAAACCTGTGGGAGCGGGCTTGCTCGCGAAGGCGGTGTATCAGGCAACATTGATATCGACTGACACAACGTCTTCGCGAGCAAGCCCGCTCCCACAGGGGAATTGCTTTGCAGATCCATCTGCGGAACGGGACTGTTGCGAAGTATGTCTAGACTCTCACTGTCCCCATTGAGTGAAAAACAATGACAACACCCACAGCGACTCCAGTTCATTACACGGGCGAAGAGCGCAGCAAGCGTATCTTCGCCATTGTCGGCGCTTCGTCCGGCAACCTCGTCGAATGGTTCGACTTCTACGTCTACGCTTTTTGTGCGATCTATTTCGCCCCGGCGTTCTTTCCGTCCGATAACCCGACTGTGCAGTTGGTCAACACCGCGGGCGTGTTCGCCGCCGGGTTCCTGATGCGGCCGATCGGCGGCTGGATTTTCGGCCGTGTCGCCGACAAGCACGGGCGCAAGAACTCGATGATGATCTCGGTGCTGATGATGTGCTTCGGCTCGTTGCTCATCGCCTGTCTGCCGACCTACTCCAGCATTGGCGTCTGGGCCCCGATCATGTTGCTGTTCGCGCGTTTGCTTCAGGGCCTGTCGGTCGGCGGCGAGTACGGCACCACGGCAACCTACATGAGCGAAGTCGCGCTCAAGGGCCAGCGCGGTTTCTTTGCTTCGTTCCAATACGTGACGCTGATTGGCGGACAACTGCTGGCGGTGTCGCTGGTGGTGATCCTGCAGCAGTTCCTCACCGAAGACGACCTGCGCGCCTACGGCTGGCGAATCCCGTTTGTGGTCGGCGCGGTTGCCGCCGTGATCTCGTTGTTCCTGCGTCGCTCGCTCAAGGAAACCACCAGCAAGGAAATGCGCGAGAACAAGGACGCCGGCAGCATTCGTGCGCTGTTCCGCGACCATAAAGCCGCGTTCATTACCGTGCTCGGTTACACCGCCGGTGGCTCGCTGATTTTCTACACCTTCACCACCTACATGCAGAAATACCTGGTGAACACCGCCGGGATGCACGCCAAGACCGCCAGTTACATCATGACCGGCGCGCTGTTCCTTTATATGTGCATGCAGCCGTTGTTCGGCATGCTCGCGGACAAGATCGGCCGTCGAAATTCGATGTTGTGGTTTGGCGCCCTCGGTACGCTGTTTACCGTGCCGATCCTGCTGAGCCTGAAAAGTGTCAGCAGTCCGTTCCTGGCCTTTGTGCTGATTACCGTGGCGCTGGCGATTGTCAGTTTTTACACCTCGATCAGTGGCCTGGTAAAAGCCGAAATGTTCCCGCCGGAAGTGCGCGCGCTGGGCGTTGGCCTGGCGTATGCGGTGGCGAATGCGATCTTCGGCGGTTCAGCGGAATACGTCGCGCTGAGCCTCAAGGCCGTCGGCATGGAAAACTCCTTCTATTGGTACGTGACGGTGATGATGGCCGTGGCGTTCCTGTTCAGCCTGCGTCTGCCCAAACAGGCGAAATACCTGCATCACGACCTTTGATCCATCTGCGTGGGCCGAACCGGCCCACGCCTTCAGGGACTGTTTATGAACGAGCGACCGGGCAATCAATTGTTCGATGCCTATTTCACTGCCCGCGATATGCGTGAGGTGTTCTGCGATCAGGGCCGGGTTCAGGCCATGCTCGATTTCGAAGCCGCGCTGGCCCGGGCCGAGGCGCGCGTTGGTTTGATTCCGCAGACTGCGGTCGCACCGATCGAGGCTGCTTGCCGGGCCGAACATTACGACTTCGCCGCCCTCGGGGAGGCGATCGCTACGGCGGGTAATTCGGCTATTCCGCTGGTGAAAGCCTTGGGCAAACAGATCGCGAGTCACGATGCCGACGCCGAGCGCTACGTGCATCTGGGCGCCACCAGCCAGGATGTGATGGACAGCGGCCTGGTGTTGCAACTGCGCCAGGCATTGGCGTTGATCGAAAGCGATCTGGCGCAATTGGGCGAAGCCCTGTCGGCTCAAGCCCAACGTTATGTCGCCACACCGCTGGCGGGACGCACCTGGTTGCAGCACGCGACACCGGTCACCCTCGGCATGAAAATCGCCGGTTGGCTGGGCGCGGTGACCCGCAGCCGGCAACGTCTGCAGGAACTCAAACCGCGGTTGCTGGTGCTGCAGTTCGGCGGCGCCTCTGGAACCCTGGCGGCCCTCGGCGAGCAAGCGCTGCCGATTGCGCAAGCACTGGCCGCAGAGCTGGCACTGGGTTTACCGGATCAGCCTTGGCACACGCAGCGCGATCGTCTGGTGGAGTTCGGCGCCGTACTGGGGTTGATCGCCGGCAGCCTCGGCAAACTCGGTCGCGACATCAGCCTGTTGATGCAGACCGAAGCGGGGGAAGTCTTCGAGCCTTCGGCTCCGGGCAAGGGCGGTTCTTCGACCATGCCGCACAAACGCAATCCAGTGGGCGCCGCGGTGCTGATCGGTGCCGCGACGCGCGTGCCCGGTTTGCTCTCGACCCTGTTCAGCGCGATGCCGCAAGAGCACGAGCGCAGCCTCGGGTTGTGGCATGCCGAGTGGGAAACCCTGCCGGAGATTTGCTGCCTGGTGTCCGGCAGCCTCAAGCAGGCGTTGCTGGTGGCGATCGGACTGGAAGTGGACGCCGAGCGCATGACCCGCAATCTCGACCTGACCCAGGGCCTGGTGCTCGCCGAAGCGGTCAGCATCGCCCTCGCCCAACGGGTGGGGCGCGACACGGCGCACCATTTACTGGAGCAATGCTGCAAACGTGCGGTGGCCGAGCAACGGCATCTGCGCGCGGTCCTCGGCGACGAGCCGCAAGTGACCGCCGAGCTCTCGCCTGCTGAACTCGATCATCTGTTGAACCCGGCCCATTACCTCGGTCAGGCCCACACTTGGGTCGAACGAGCAGTGGCTGAACATTCTGCGTTGACTGCCTGAAGGAGACTGCTGTGGCTTTCGTACAACTCGCCGATGGCGAACTGAATTACCAACTCGATGGGCCCGTTGATGCGCCAGTGCTGGTGCTGTCCAACTCGCTGGGCACCGACCTGCACATGTGGGATGCGCAGATTGCGGCGTTCACAAAGCATTTCCGGGTGCTGCGTTTCGATACCCGTGGTCACGGCCAATCGCTGGTGACGCCGGGGCCGTACAGCATTGAGCAACTGGGTCACGACGTGCTGGCGCTGCTGGATGCGCTGCACATCGAAAAGGCGCATTTCTGCGGTCTGTCGATGGGCGGGCTGATTGGCCAATGGCTGGGAATCAACGCCGGCCATCGTCTGCACAAACTGGTGGTGTGCAATACCGCGGCGAAGATCGGCGATCCGTCGATCTGGAACCCACGGATCGAAACCGTGCTGCGTGACGGCGCGGCGGCCATGGTCGCATTGCGCGATGCATCGATTGCGCGCTGGTTTACCGCGGATTTTGCCGAAGCCAATCCCGCTGCGGCGAAGCAGATCACCGACATGCTCGCGGCCACTTCGCCAGAAGGTTACGCGGCCAATTGCGCCGCTGTGCGCGATGCCGATTTCCGCGACCAGTTGTCCTCGATCAAGGTGCCGTTGCTGGTGATTGCCGGCACTGAAGATGCGGTCACGCCACCGTCCGGTGGGCATTTCATCCAGGAGCACGTGCCGGGCGCCGAGTACGCCGAGTTCTATGCCGCGCACTTGTCCAACGTCCAGGCCGGCGCTGCTTTCAGCGAACGAGTCCTGGCGTTTTTGTCAGCTCATTAAGGGGATTGTTGTGGACGAGAAACAACGTTACGACGAAGGCCTGAAAGTCCGTCGCGCAGTACTGAGTGACGCCCATGTCGACCGCAGCCTCAACGCCTTGACCGAGTTCAACTCGGAGTTCCAGGAAATGATCACCCGCCACGCCTGGGGTGACATCTGGACTCGCCCTGGCCTGCCGCGCCATACCCGCAGCCTGATCACCATCGCCATGCTGATCGGCATGAACCGCAACGACGAACTCAAGCTGCACCTGCGCGCCGCCGCCAACAGCGGCGTGACCCGCGGCGAGATCAAGGAAGTGATCATGCAGAGTGCCATCTACTGCGGCATTCCGGCGGCCAATGCGACCTTCCATCTGGCCGAGTCGGTGTGGGATGAGTTGGGGGTTGAGTCGCGGGAATAGGGTAACGGCTACAAAAAAGATCGCAGCCTGCGGCAGCTCCTACAGCGGAATGTGAACCCCTGTAGGAGCTGCCGCAGGCTGCGATCTTTTGATTTTAAAGCAGGCTGATCGGGTAGCTGACGATCAACCGGTTTTCGTCGAACTCGTTGTTGCTGTAGTCCCGGCGCATGGTCGAGTTGCGCCATTTCAGGTTCAGGTCTTTTAGCGCGCCGCTTTGCACGGTGTAGCCCAGTTCACTTTCGCGTCCCCATTCCTTGCCGTCGGTGAGGGTGCCGGTGTGGACGTTGTCGCCGCTGATGTAGCGGTTCATCAGGGTCAGGCCCGGTACGCCAAGCGCGACGAAGTTGTAGTCATGGCGCACTTGCCAGGATTTTTCCTGGGCGTTGTCGTAGCTGGAGTTGTAGCTGTCGTTGGCCAGCGTGCCGCCGCTGGTGCCGTTGACCCGCATCCAGGCGCTGTCGCCCGTGAGCTTTTGCAGGCCGACGTAAAAGGTGTTGCCGCCGTACTTGGCCGAGAACAGGCCCGACCAGGTTTTGTTGTCCAGATCGCCGGCGCGGGCGCTGCCATCTTCCTTGCCGTAGAAGAAGCCAAGGTTGGCGCCCAGGGTCCAGTCACCGAGGGGTTGGGTGTGGATCAGGTTGACGAATTGCTGGCTGTAAATGTCTTTGAGTTCAGCGTTCCACAGCGCGATCTGCGTGCGCTTCTCGTTGAACAAGTATTCGCCGCCCTGGAAGTTGAAGCGGTCGGAGGTGAACGCCGCTTTTCCGCTCATCGACATGTCACTCATGCTGCTGTCGTCACGCGGGCTGTTTTGGCGGAACTGGCCGCCGTAGAGCGTCAGGCCGTTGATTTCCTTCGAAGTGATCTGGCCACCGCGGAAAGTTTGCGGCAAGGATCGGCCGTCGTCCGAGCGCAGGATCGGCAGCACCGGCATCCATTCACCGACCTTCACTTCGGTCTGCGACAGTTTCGCCTTGAGCGCCACATTGGTGCGACCGAAGTTATCCGCCGGGCGACCGTCGTGGTCCAATGGCAGCAACTGCGTACCACCGGTGCCTTTGCCGCCGTCGAGTTTTACCGAGTACAACCCCAGCACATCCATGCCAAACCCGACGGTGCCCTGGGTGAACCCGGACTTGGCGTCGAGAATGAAGCTTTGCGTCCACTCTTCAGCCTTGCCCTGAGCCTTGGTCGGGTTGGTGAAGTTACGGTTGATGTAGAAGTTGCGCAGGTTCAGGTTGACCTTGGCACCTTCGACAAAGCCTGACTCTTCGGCCGTCGCGGGCAGTGCCACGCTGGCCAGGGCTGCGGCGATCAGACTGGGAACGAAATAGTGCGCGGTGGAAGGCTTCATGTACTCGGGTCTCTCTAATTCTTGGGGATGCAACGGGGCGATGCCGCAACCGTCGGGGTCGCAGACACAAGATTCGAATTCAAATAAAAGCGGGGCGAGATCAGCCGGAAAGGGCAGGGCGCTGGGGCATGGTGTTGAACCTGTTGTTATTGGTTTTGTTCGGCGAATGGTGCGGGGAATGTACCGGATGGTTCAATCGTGAAAAGCGGGTTTTGGGCGATTATCGAACAGCAAAAATCAAAAGATCGCAGCCTTCTGCAGCTCCTACACGCGATCTCTGTAGGAGCTGCCGCAGGCTGCGATCTTTTGATCTTGCCTTTTCCAAGCCAACAAAAAGCCCACCAAAACGTGGGCTTCTTGTGTTCACAGCGCTATCAGAACAACTTCATCTTCGGCGCTTCTTCTTTCAACGGTTCGTTTTTCGCCGTCTGCTCGTTCCAGCCACCCCCCAGTGCCTTGTACAGATTGACCGCACTGACCAGCTGCGCCAAGCGATCAGTGATCAGCACCTGTTGGGCATTGAACAGCTGGCGCTGGGCATCGAGGAAGGTCAGGTTGCTGTCGACACCGATGCGGTAGCGACGCTCGGCCAGACGGTAGTAGTCCTGGTTGGCGCTGACAAAATCACGTTGCGCCTGTAGCTGTTCGGTGTAGGTCTGGCGGGCGGCCAGGCCATCGGCGACTTCCTGGAAGGCCGTTTGAATGGACTTCTCGTAGTTCGCCACGCCGATGTCTTTCTGAATTTTCGAGTAATCCAGGCTGGCGCGCAGGCTGCCGGCGTTGAAGATGGGCAGGTTGATCTGCGGCTGGAACAGCCACGTGCCCGAACCGCCCTTGAACAGACCGGACAAGTCCGGGCTCAAGGTGCCGGCGTTGGCCGTCAGGCTGATGCTCGGGAAGAACGCAGCCCGCGCCGCGCCGATATTGGCGTTCGCCGCTTTCAGGTTGTATTCGGCCTGGAGAATATCCGGACGACGTTGCAGCAAGTCCGACGGCAAGCCGGGCGGTACGTCACTCAGCAAGTCATCAGACAGCGGCTTGGCCGCCTGCAGGTTGGCCGGGATACCTGTGCCGAGCAGCAGCACCAGGCTGTTTTCATCCTGGGCGACCTGGCGCGTGTACTTGGCCAATTGCGCCCGGGCGTTTTCCACCGAGGTGCGCGACTGAGCGACGTCGAGGGCCGAGGCGACCCCGACTTCGTTGCTGCGGGCGGTGAGCTTGTAGCTCTCGTTGAATGCACCCAGGGTGTCCTGGGTGACTTTCAGCAGTTCCTTGTCGGCTTGCCAGGTCAGGTAGGCATTGGCCACGCTGGCCACCAGGCTGATCTGCGTGCTGCGCCGACCTTCTTCGGTGGCGAAGTACTGCTGCAGCGCTTCTTCACTGAGGCTGCGAACACGACCGAACAGGTCGAGTTCATAGGCGCTGATGCCGACCGTGGCCGAATAGGAACTGGTGATGCCCGCTTGACCGGTTTGTGAAGCGTCCGCCGGAACACGCTGACGGCTGCCGGTGCCATTGGCCGACACAGCCGGGTACAAGTCGGCGCGCTGGATGCGGTATTGAGCCGCGAACGCGTCGATGTTCAGCGCCGCGACACGCAGGTCACGGTTGTTTTCCAGTGCGACCTGAATCAGCTGTTGCAGCGCCGGGTCATGGAAAAACTGCTTCCAGCCTTGCTCGGCGGCAGCCTGGTTCGGTGCCTGGGCCGGCGAATACGCCGGACCTTGCGGGTATTGGTTCGCCACGGGTGCTGCGGGCTGCTGATAATCAGGAATCAGCGAGCAACCACCGAGCACGAAGGCGGCGACGGCTAGGGAGAGTAGCGACTTGCTCATTGGCCAGCCTCTTTAGGAGTTTCAGTGGCGTCATCCGGGTCGGTTTTTTTGCGCTGACCGATGGACGACACAGTGACAAAGAACAGGGGAACCCAGAAGATCGCCAGGATCGTGGCGGTGAGCATACCGCCAATTACCCCGGTACCGATCGCATGTTGGCTACCCGAACCTGCACCCGTGGAAATGGCCAGTGGTACCACACCGAGAACGAACGCAAGCGACGTCATGACGATGGGTCGCAGACGCATGCGGCAGGCTTCGATCGCGGCGTCGCGCAGGCTACGCCCTTGCTCATGCAGTTCCTTGGCGAATTCGACGATCAGAATGGCGTTTTTCGCGGCCAGACCGATGGTCGTCAACAAACCCACCTGGAAATAGACGTCGTTGGACAGGCCGCGCAGGCTGGTTGCCATCAAGGCACCGATAATCCCCAGTGGCACCACCAGCATGACCGCGATCGGAATCGACCAGCTTTCATACAACGCCGCCAGGCACAGGAACACCATCAGCAGCGACAACGCGTACAGCGCAGGCGCTTGCGAACCGGACAGGCGTTCCTCGTACGACAGGCCGGTCCAGGAAATACCGACACCCGCCGGCAGTTTCTTGGCAATGGCTTCGACTTCGGCCATGGCTTCACCGGTGGAATAACCGGGAGCCGGAGCACCGAGGATTTCCATCGCTTCTACACCGTTGTAACGCGACAGCTTTGGCGCACCGTAGATCCACTTGCCTTTGGCGAAGGCCGAGAACGGCACCATGGTTCCGTCGGCGTTGCGCACGTACCACTTCTTGATGTCTTCCGGACTCATGCGCGAGCCGGGTTGGCCTTGCACGTACACTTTCTTCACCCGACCGCGGTCGATGAAGTCGTTGACGTAGCTACTGCCCAAGGCAATCGACAGGGTGTTGTTGATGTTGGTGAGGGTGATGCCCAAGGCACTGGCCTTCTCGTCATCGATTTCCAGCTGATATTGCGGCTCGTCGTTCAGACCGTTCGGACGTACCTGATAGAGCACTTTGCTCTGCGCGGCCATGCCGAGGAACTGGTTACGCGCCTCCATCAACTTGTCGTGTCCTATGCCGGCGCGGTCCTGCAGGAACACGTCGAAACCGGTGGCGTTACCCAACTCCAGGACCGCCGGTGGTGCGAAGGCAAACACCATGGCGTCGCGGAACGTGAAGAAGTGCTGCTGGGCGCGGGCGGCGAGTTTGAACACGCTGTTTTCCGCATCCCGTTCATGCCACGGCTTGAGCATGATGAAGGCCAGGCCAGAGCTTTGACCGCGACCGGCGAAGTTGAAACCGTTCACGGTAAACACCGAGGCTACCGCGCCGGATTCTTTCTCCAGCAGGAAGGAGCGCATCTGGTCGATCACCACCTGGGTCCGTTGGGCACTGGAGCCGGCCGGGGTCTGTACCTGGGCAAACAGCACGCCCTGGTCTTCTTCCGGCAGGAACGCCGTTGGAATACGGGTGAACAGCCAGATCATGCCGACCAGGATGATGACGTAGGCCAGCAGGTACGGGGCTTTGTTGGTCAGCATGTTGCCGACACCGCGCTCGTAGCTTTTGACGCTGCGATCGAAGCCACGGTTGAACCAGCCGAAGAAGCCGCGTTTCGGCGTGCCATGCTCGCCTTTCGGAATCGCCTTGAGCATGGTCGCGCAGAGCGCCGGGGTGAAGATCAGCGCAACCATGACCGACAAAGCCATGGCCGAGACGATGGTGATCGAGAACTGCTTGTAGATCACACCGGTGGAACCGCTGAAGAACGCCATCGGCAGCAATACCGCCGACAGCACCAGGGCGATACCAACCAGTGCGCCCTGAATCTGCCCCATGGATTTCTTGGTGGCTTCCTTCGGTGACAGGCCTTCTTCGCTCATCACCCGTTCGACGTTTTCCACCACGACAATGGCATCGTCCACCAGCAAGCCGATGGCCAACACCATACCGAACATGGTCAAGGTGTTGATGCTGAAACCGAAAGCCGCGAGGATCCCGAAGGTACCGAGCAATACCACCGGCACAGTCATGGTGGTGATGACGGTGGCGCGGAAGTTTTGCAGGAACAGGAACATCACCAGGAACACCAGCACGATCGCTTCGATCAGGGTTTCAACCACACCCTTGATCGACTCGGTCACCACCGGGGTGGTGTCGTACGGGAACACCACTTCCATCCCTTGCGGGAAGAACGGCTTGAGCGTGTCGATGGTCTTGCGCAGGGCTTTGGCCGTGTCGAGGGCGTTGGCACCGTTGGCCAGTTTCACGGCCAGACCGGAAGCCGGTGAACCATTGAACTGGGCGTTGATGCTGTAGTTCTCGCCACCCAGGCCAACGTCGGCGACGTCGGACAGGCGTACTTGCGATCCGTCCTTGTTGACCTTGAGCAGGATCTTGTTGAACTGCTCGGCGGTCTGCAGGCGGGTCTTGCCGATGATCGTGGCGTTCAATTGCTGGCCGGGTACAGCCGGCAGGCCGCCCAGTTGGCCAGAGGACACCTGGATGTTCTGTGCGGCGATGGCAGCCTTGACGTCCACCGGGGTCAGGCTGAAGTTGTTCAGCTTGGCCGGGTCGAGCCAGACCCGCATGGCGTACTGCGAACCGAAGACCTGGAAGTCACCGACACCGGCGGTCCGCGAGATCGGGTCCTGCATGTTCGACACAATGTAGTTGGACAGGTCGTCCTTGGTCATGCTGCCGTCGCGCGACACCACGCCGATGACCAACAGGAAGTTCTTCACTGCCTTGGTCACGCGGATCCCCTGTTGCTGCACTTCTTGCGGCAGCAGCGGAGTGGCCAGGTTCAGTTTGTTCTGGACCTGGACCTGCGCGGTATCGGAGTTGGTGCCTTGCTCGAACGTCGCGGTAATGGTCATGCTGCCATCGGAGTTACTTTCCGAGGAGACATAACGCAGGTTATCGATACCGTTGAGCTGTTGCTCGATCACTTGAACCACGGTGTCCTGCACGGTTTGTGCGGACGCGCCTGGGTAAGTCACCTGGATCGCAATGGCCGGAGGCGCAATGCTCGGGTACTGGTTGATCGGCAGTTTGAGAATCGATAGTGCCCCGACCAGCATGATCACCAGGGCAATTACCCAGGCGAAAATCGGACGGTCGATAAAAAATTTCGACATGGGTTACTCCCCTTTGCCGCTGGAAGCCTTGTCAGCTGTCTGTGCGGGGGCCGGGTTCTTGGTGCCGACGTTGGTGGCTTCGGTTGGCTTGACTTCGACGCCAGGCTTGACGAATTGCAGGCCTTCGGTGATCAGGCGATCGCCAGCCTTCAGGCCATCTTCGATCAGCCACTGGCTGCCGACGGTGCGGCTGGCCTTGAGCTGACGCAGTTCGACCTTGTTGTCCGGGCCTACGACCAGAGCGGTCGGCGTACCTTTCAAGTCACGCGTTACGCCTTGTTGCGGGGCCAGGATCGCCGCCGCGTTCACACCGGCCTGCAATTGGGCGTGGACAAACATGCCTGGCAGCAGCGTGTGATCAGGGTTCGGGAACACCGCACGCAAGGTCACGGACCCGGTGGTCTGGTCAACCGAGACTTCAGAGAACTCGAGCTTGCCGTCCTGCTTGTACTGGCTGCCATCTTCCAGGGTCAGTTTGACCGCGGCCGCATTGTCGCCGGACTTTTGCAGACGACCGCTTTCCAGTTCACGACGCAGCTCAAGCAGCTCGACGGACGACTGGGTGACGTCGACGTAGATCGGGTCGAGTTGCTGAATCACGGCCATCGGATCAGCCTGACCGCTGGTGACCAGTGCGCCTTCGGTCACATTGGAGCGACCGATGCGGCCGGTGAGCGGGGCGTAAACCTTGGTGTAGCGCACATTGATCTGGGCGGTTTGCAGCGCGGCTTCCGATTGCATGCGGTTGGCCACGGCCGTGTCGTATTCCTGACGGCTGACGGCTTGCTCATTGACCAGTTGCTTGTAGCGATCCGCGATCGATTTGGTCTGCTGCAGGTTGGCTTCAGCGCTTTTCAGCGTAGCGTCATAGACCGACGAATCGATCTGATAGAGCTGCTGGCCAAGCTTGACGTCGCCGCCTTCCTTGAACAGACGCTTGAGAATGATGCCGTTGACCTGTGGGCGAACTTCGGCGATGCGGTACGCACTGGTGCGGCCTGGCAGCTCGGAGGTCAGGGTGAAGGCTTGAGGTTGCAAGGTAACGACGCCGACCTGAGGCGGTGGTGCGGCCGGTGCGGCCTCTTCCTTTTTGCATCCGCTTAGCAGTGCTGCCAAGGCGATGGCAGTGACCAGAGCGGTAACAGCTGGCTTGAATTGCATGAAAATCCTCGGGTCAGGCGCGCATGAAACGCACAAGAAAGGTGGAAGGTTAAAAATTGGGTGTCGAGTGGATAAGTAGCTTGCTAATGAATATACTTACGTTCATGGTTGTTTGTAAATACCTTGGCTGCGTACCCACACCGTTACAAAAGCCGTTTCAAAGGTTCGAATTGTAGGCCGGGGACGACACCCAAGAGCGTTTGCCCCACTTTTATTCAGCGGATGTTCAGGCATCGCTGAAGCATCCTGATTGAGGTTGTACTGCCATGGTCCGTCGTACCAAAGAGGAAGCTCAAGAAACCCGTAGCCAGATACTCGAAGCGGCAGAGAAAGCCTTTTTTGAGCGGGGCGTGGCGCGCACGACACTGGCGGACATCGCTACCCTGGCCGGCGTGACTCGCGGGGCCATCTACTGGCATTTCAGCAACAAGGCGGATCTGGTTCAAGCCATGCTCGATACGTTGCACGAGCCGCTGGATGAAATGGCCAAGGCCAGCGAAAGCGAAGAGGAACTCGATCCGCTGGGCTGCATGCGCAAGCTGCTGATTCATTTGTTTCATCAAGTTGCCCTGGACCCGAAAACCCGACGCATCAATGAGATTCTTTTTCATAAGTGCGAATTCACCGATGAAATGTGCGATCTGCGCCAACAGCGCGTTGTGGCCAGCCTCGAATGCAATGACCGGATTGGCCTGGCGCTGCGAAATGCGGTGAATCGGGGGCAATTGCCGGAAAACCTCGACACGTCGCGCGCGGCCATCAGCCTGCATGCCTACATCGATGGCATCCTGTATCAGTGGCTGTTGGCTCCCGACAGTTTTCAACTGCATATCGAAGCCGAGCGTTGGGTCGATACAGGGTTGGACATGCTGCGCCTGAGCCCCAGCCTGCGTAAGTGAAACAACATGCTTAATCGGTTCCGCGTGTGTCAACCGCTGGCGCCATTAATGAACAGTTTTTCACGCGTCATGCGGCAATGGGGTGCTTTTATATACGCCCATTCGTCAGGTTGACAGGTAGCAGGCTCAATATTTTGTACGAATTTTGTGTCGCCCTCGCTACGCGGTCCCTGTAGGAGCTGCCGCAGGCTGCGATCTTTTGATCTTGATTTGCCGATGCTGCCGACGCTGAAGATCAAAAGATCGCAGCCTTCGGCAGCTCCTACAGGGGCGCGTTCCAATAATGTAGGCGCCGCCGCAGGCTGCGATCTTTTGATCCAAAGTAAAAAGCCCCGGCTCTTTCGAACCGGGGCTTTTGCATTTCAATGGCGCAGGCTTACAACGCCGGGTAGTCGATGTAGCCGACCGCTCCTTTGGAGTAGAACAGCTCAGGACGCGCCTCGTTCAGCGGCGCATCGGCTTTCAACCGTGCCGGCAGGTCCGGGTTGGCAATGAACGGCACGCCGAAGGCGACCGCATCGGCCTTGCCGCTGGCGAGCCAGGCGTTGGCGCTGTCCTTGGTGAAACGCTCGTTGACGATGTACGGGCCGCCGAACGCTTCTTTCAGTTGTGGGCCAAGGCTGTCGCCGGCTTCTTGCTCACGGGAGCAGATGAACGCGATGCCACGTTTGCCCAGTTCGCGAGCCACGTAGGTAAACGTCTCGGAGAGATTGTCGTCGCCCATGTCATGGGAGTCAGCACGCGGTGCCAGGTGCACACCGACGCGGCCTGCGCCCCAGACTTCAATCGCAGCGTCGGTCACTTCCAGCAACAGGCGAGCACGATTTTCCAGGGAGCCGCCGTAGTGGTCGGTGCGCTGGTTGGTGCTGCTTTGCAGGAACTGGTCAAGCAGGTAACCATTGGCGCCGTGGATTTCCACGCCGTCAAAACCGGCAGCCTTGGCGTTTTCTGCACCCACGCGGTAGGCGTCGACGATGTCGGCGATTTCAGCGGTTTCCAGTGCACGTGGCGTTGGATAGTCGGCCAATGGGCGAACCAGGCTGACATGACCTTTCGGCGCGATGGCACTCGGTGCGACCGGTGCTTCACCATTGAGGTACGACTCGTGGGACACCCGACCGACGTGCCACAGTTGCAGCACAATCTTCCCGCCTGCGCCGTGGACCGCTTTGGTCACGTTGGTCCAGCCACGGACCTGGTCGTTGGACCAGATGCCCGGGGTGTCGGGGTAGCCGACGCCCATCGGCGTGACCGAAGTGGCTTCGCTGAGGATCAGGCCGGCCGAGGCACGTTGTACGTAGTATTCGGCCATCAGCGCGTTCGGTACTCGGCCTTCGTCAGCGCGGCAGCGGGTCAGCGGCGCCATGATGATGCGGTTGGCCAACTCGAGGTCGCCCAGTTTGATCGGATCGAAAATTGTCGTCATTTAATAGCGCTCTTTTGGAGATCAGTTAGAAGTAACAGCAGCCAGTTCAGGATCGCCGCTCTGGCGGAAAGTAATCAGGGTCACCAGCAGGGCGAGTACCGCCAGTGCGGCGGCCGCGAGTGGCACGCTGGTCAGGCCGAAACCGTGGGCGATGACGCTGCCGCCGACCCAGGCACCGAGTGCGTTGCCGACGTTGAAAGCGCCGATGTTCAGGGTCGACACCAGGTTCGGTGCCGCTTTGCCGAAGGTCACGACGTTCACTTGCAAGGCCGGTACGGCGGCAAAACACGCGGTGGCCCAGAGGAACAGGGTGATTTCGGTCGGGATCAGGGCAACGCTGGTCCAGGTCAGTACGGTGGAGACCACGGCCATGGTGATGAACACGCCGATCAGCGTCGCCGCCATGCCTTTGTCCGCCAGCTTGCCGCCGATGATGTTGCCGACGGTGAGGCCCAGGCCGATGAGCATCAAGGTCCAGGTCACGCCGCGTGGCGAGACACCGGTGACTTCACCGAGCAGCGGGGCGACGTACGTGAACAGGGTGAAGACCGAGGCGGCAAACAGTGCGGTCATGCTCAGGGACAACCAAATCCCGGCCCCCTTGAGCGCGGCCAGTTCGGCGCGCATGTCGAGTTTTTCTTCATCGCGCTTGGCCGGCAGGAAACGGATCAGGCCGATCAGCGCAATCACGCCGATGACGGTCACCGCCCAGAAGGTCGAGCGCCAGCCTGCTTCCTGACCGAGCGCGGTGCCCAGCGGCACGCCCAGCACGTTGGCCAGGGTCAGGCCGGTGAACATCAGGGCCACGGCCGAAGCGCGCTTGTTGGCAGGCACCAGGCCAGCCGCCACCACCGAACCGATGCCGAAGAATGCGCCGTGACACAGGGCGGTGACCACACGGGCAACCATCAGCACGTTGTAGTCCCCGGCCACGGCACAGAGCAGGTTGCCGATGATGAAAATGCCCATCAACGCGACCAGTGCGGCCTTGCGCGGCAGCCTGGCGGTGGCCAGCGCCATGAACGGTGCACCGATGGCCACGCCCAGGGCGTAACCGGTGACCAGCCAGCCGGCGCCGGGGATCGACACACCGAGGTCCGCCGCCACATTGGGCAGCAGGCCCATGATGACGAACTCGGTGGTGCCGATGGCGAAGGCGCTCAGGGCCAGTATGAGTAACGAGAGGGGCATTGTGGATTCCTTGTCTGCTGGCTGACGTGGGGGGCGTTCTCAATTGGTTTTCCCGGCGCTGCGTGAAAACCAATTGAGAACGCCCCCACAGGGTCAGAGCTCTTTACTGAAGGTGCTGAGGAATGCCTGGATGGTTTCCTCGTTGCGTTTGAAAAAATGCCATTGGCCGACTTTGCGGCTGCTGATCAGGCCGGCGCGTTGCAGGGTCGCCAGGTGTGCGGACACCGTCGACTGCGACAAACCGCAACGCTGATCGATCTGCCCGGCGCAAACGCCGTGCTCGTTGCTGTGGGACTGGTCAGGAAATTCAACGTCCGGGTCTTTGAGCCAGTGCAGGATTTCTCGCCGTACTGGGTGTGCCAGGGCTTTTATTATTTCGTCGAGGTCGAGGTTCATGGCTTGGGCTCGTGATGAGTAAAACGCTATATCGCGATGGAGCGAACTTTATATCGGTGCTTCGCGATATACCAATATGATTTTGCTCTGACGACCGCATAAATCGGTATATCGGGTTATAACGATATGTGGGCCGCAGTGCTAAGCTGCGGGCATGAACTATCTCGCCCATCTACACCTCGGTGGCCAGCGCCCCGGTCAATTGCTCGGCAGTCTGTATGGCGACTTCGTCAAAGGGCGGCTGCAAGGGCAGTTCGATCCGGAGATCGAAGCGGCCATCCAGCTGCATCGCAGCATCGACGTCTTTACCGACCGCCATCCGTTGGTGGATGTAGCGTTGTCACGGTTTTCCATGACGCGCCGGCGTTACGCCGGCATCGTGCTCGACGTGTTTTTCGACCACTGCCTGGCACGGGACTGGACGCTTTATTCGGATCAGCCGCTGGCGCGGTTCACGTCGGGGGTGTATCGGGTTTTGTCCGCCGAGCCGCAGTTGCCGGAGCGCCTGGCGCGGATTGCGCCGCAGATGGTGGCGAATGACTGGTTAGGGTCTTATCAGGAATTCGAAGTGCTGGAGCAGGTGTTGCGAGGGATCTCCCGGCGCTTGACCCGGCCGGAGGAATTGGCCGCAGCGATGCAGGAGTTGCGAGTGTTGTATGAACCGTTGAGTGAGGATTTCCGGTTGTTCTATCCTCAACTTCAGACATTCGCCGCAACGCCGCGAATCTAATGTGGGAGCGGGCTTGCTCGCGACAGCGGTGTACCAGTCGACATCAATGATGGATGACAGACCGCTTTCGCGAGCAAGCCCGCTCCCACAGGGGATGTGTGCTTATGCCGCGATCGCGGGGCGCATCGGGACTTGCTGTATCTCTGGAAACGCCCCAAACAACGCCTTCTGCACCGCTTGCTGCGCTTCGAATGCCAGCGCCGCACGTTCGCGGCCTTCGCAGGCAATCGGCTTGAGCAGATGAATCTCCACATCGCCCCGATCATTGGCGAACAAACGCATCAAGTGCGAGAGCAAATCATCATCGCCAATGAATGGCGCCAGCGAATCATGCTCGCCGTCACGCAGATAACGGATCGCCACCGGCTGCAGTTTCACTTCGGAATCAATCGCCGCCGACAGCAAGCGACCATGAAAGGTGCGCAACGAACGGCCATCGGTGGTGGTGCCTTCCGGGAACATCAATAGCGGATGGGCTTGCTCCAGATGGCGCGTCATCTGTTTGCGGATCAACTGACTGTCGCCTGAGCCCCGACGGATAAACAGGCTGCCAGCCTTCGCCGCCAACCAACCCGCCACCGGCCAGGTGCGCACTTCGGCCTTGGACAGGAACGACATCGGCGTGAGCATGCCCAGCAGCGGGATATCGGTCCAGGACACGTGGTTGCTGACCCAAAGCATCGGCGCCTTTGGCAGCTCGCCGTGAACCGTGACTTTGAAGGGCAGGGCGTTGCTCAACCGTGCCATGAAGAAACGCGACCAGCGCTGGCGGCGAACCATCGAATGGGCAATCCCCAAGCGCTCGAACAGCCCGAACACACCGGCCATGGTCAACCCCAGCGCGACCACCACCAACACACGCGCAACTCGTGCGTACACCCGTAACCGACTCATTACACAGCCGCCTTGAAGTGTTTGGCGTAACGCGGGCAGAGTTCGTCGCGCTTGAGCAGGATGAACACGTCGGCGACCTGGAAGTCCTCGTCCCAGCACGGCTCGCCACAAATCTTCGCGCCCAGGCGCATGTAGGCCTTGAGCAGCGGTGGCATTTCGGCGATGACGTTGGAAGGGATGTCCAGGAGCGGCAGCGGCTTTTTCGGCTCGGCACGCAGGTGTTCGGTGCACAGGTAACGTTCACGCAGACGCTGCATGATCGCGTGCGCCTGTATGCCGCCGTCCTGCATCGGAATGCTCGCGCACCCCATCAAATAGCTATAGCCGCCCTGGTTCAAGACTTCGGCCAGTTCACCCCACAGGACGGCGATGGTGCCGCCATTGCGGTAGGCCGGGTCGACGCAGGTGCGGCCGATTTCGAGGATCGGGCCTTTGAGGTGGACCAGGCCGTGCAGGCTGAATTCTTCTTCGCTGTAAAACCTGCCCAGGCTGCTGGCCGCCGTGTGATCGAGCAAACGGGTGGTCGCCACCAGACGCCCGGTGTTCAGGTCGCGCACTCCAATGTGGGCGCAGTGAACATCATAGTCATCCATGTCCAGACCCAGCTCCGCGCCCTTCAGCTTGGCGTTGAACTCGCCGCTGAACACGTTGAAGCGCAAGGCCTGGGCTTCCTGCAGCGCCTCAGCGCCCACCAGGCGTTCGGCTTGCAGGCGGCGTTCGTTGCCGGTGTCGCTGATACGGGCGATCTGAGTCATGGCGATTCTCCGTGCGGGCTGCTCACCCGTCTTGGGTTACAGCGGATCGACTTTCTTTATCCAGCCTTGTTGTGCAAAGTCAGGCTATGTAGCCCCGGTGTCATCGCCATTAAGCTTTGGTGATGCTTATATGACAGCCCACAAGGAGCCTCTGATGCCCTGGCAAACCCTGTTGAACCGACACGATCGCCTGCCCGTCAACCCGGACCTTGGGGAAGGTTTCGCGGCGTTGTTGCACCAGCTCGGCAGCGTCACGCCGTTCGAACTGGCGGTGGCCGGCGGGCGCTTGATGGCGACGCCGGGGCTGGCGTTTCTGGTGGGTTATCAGGCCGCGTTGCGCATGCTCTGGCCAAGCGCGCCGCTGAGCCTCGGTGCGTTGTGTGCGACTGAACAACGCAGCCTGCGGGTGGCCGAGATGCAAACGCGCCTGACCGATTTGCGCCTGAACGGGCGCAAGGATTTCGTCACCGCCGGCGACGCTGCCGACTGGTTGCTGATCGCTGCGCGCTGTGAAGAACCCGGCGAATCCCCACGCCTGAGCCTGGCCGTGGTCTATCCCGACGAGCCCGGTGTGCGCCTGGAAAAACTTCCGGCCATACCGTTGATGCCGGACATCAGTCATGGCCGGTTGTTTCTCGACAATGCGCTGTGCGAGCTGCTGGCGGGGGACGGCTGGGATGCTTACGTCAAACCCTTTCGCACGCTGGAAGACATCTATGTGCTGAGCGCCATGACGGCCTGGCTGTACGGTATCGGTCAGGACTGCGAATGGCCGCAAGCCTTGCGCTTGCGATTGTTGGCGCTGCTGGCCGGGTGCGCGGAAGTCAGCCGACAGGCGCCGAATACGCCGGCCGGGCATGTGGTGCTGGGCGGGTTGTTTGCGCAGTTCGAAGGGCTCAAGGCCGAGGTGGATCAGGCATTGGCCGGCGGCCCGCAGCATTGGGCGGCGATGTGGCAGCGGGATCAATCGGTAATGGACCTGGCGGCGGGCGCCAGAGGCAAGCGGCTAGCCAAAGCCCTGAACGCAACCTTGTAGGAGCTGCCGCAGGCTGCGATCTTTTGATCTTGATCTTTGATCTTCAGTGGCACAAAAAAAATTAAGATCAAAAGATCGCAGCCTGCGGCAGCTCCTACAAGGCCCGAGTGAATGTCATGAAGCTCGGCTAGGCTCAGCAAGCCAATCCCTCCGAGCGCCAGCCATGTCCAAAGGCTTGTCCCATCTTTTCATGCTGTTGCTCAGCCTCACCGCCCATGCCGAAACCTGGCCCGCCGAGCAATGGCCGACAGGCCCGACAATCACCGGTCCGGCCCTTGAAAGACTGGAGGCCTATGCCTTCCCACTCCGCGACGACAGCACCCGCCAAGGCATCCGCACCGACGCCTTGCTGGTGATCCGCGACGGTCAACTCATCTACGAACACTACGCCGGCCCGACCCGTGTCGACACCCCGCACCTGACCTGGTCCATCAGCAAAAGCCTGATGGCGACCGTGCTCGGAGTGGCTTATGGCGAAGGGCTGTTCACACTTCACGACCCGGTGCTGAAATTCTATCCACCACTGGAAAAACACCCAGCGATGACGATGGCTGATCTGTTGCACTGGGCCTCTGGCCTGGACTGGCAGGAAGAATACGAATATGCACCGCTGAAGTCCTCGGTGGTGGCGATGCTCTACACCCGTGGGCACCACGACATGGCCGCGTTCACTGCCGATCACGCTGAATACGCCCAACCCGGACAGGCCTTTCGCTACTCCAGCGGCGACAGCAATTTGCTGTCCGCCGCGCTGAAAAATATCGTTGGCCCGGCACGTTATCCGGACTATCCATGGACTGCGCTGTTCGAACCTTTGGGGATTCGCCACGCTGTCTGGGAAACCGATGCCACGGGCACGTTCGTTGCGTCGTCCTACGCTTACCTCACCGCCCGTGACCTGGCGCGCGTCGGTCTGCTGATGGCGCGCGATGGCCGTTGGGGTGAGCGGCAATTGCTGCCTAAAGACTGGGTCGCTTTCAACCGCGAACCCTTCGCCCACTTTCACGCCAATGAGGACGACGCGGTGCCCGGCGGCCAATGGTGGCTCAATCGCGCGGTGGATGGTGCGGCACAACCCTGGCCCGAGGCTCCCGTTGATACCTTCGCTGCGCTGGGGCATTGGGGGCAGGCGCTGTACGTGATTCCCAGTGAAAACCTGGTGATCGTGCGCTA
The DNA here is from genome assembly GCF_059716195.1 of Pseudomonas sp. LBUM1644. NCBI lineage: Bacteria > Pseudomonadati > Pseudomonadota > Gammaproteobacteria > Pseudomonadales > Pseudomonadaceae > Pseudomonas > Pseudomonas sp. LBUM1644. The sequence goes on from NZ_CP166812.1 coordinate 1,387,735, forward strand.
CGGCGATGACCGCGACGACAGCTACCAACACAACACCTTGCTCAAGCTCGCGCTCAAGGCTTTTGCCACGAAGGTGCAGCCATGAGCCGCCGCAGCTTTGTTCGTCGCCGACCGTTCAGCACGCTGTTGTTGATCCTGTTGATTGCCTTGCTCGGCTGGATCTGGCAAGAGCGCGTAGCGCTGTGGGCGTTCCCCGACATCATCAGCGCCTACACCGCCAAGGAATATTGTTCGTGCCGCTACGTGATGAACAACGACGCCGAGTACTGCCACAGCTACGTGAAACAGTGGCTGCCGACCAGCGGCTTCACCGATGACACGGCCAGCAAGCGCATCACCGTCAGCGGCATGGGCCGCAGTAACAGCGCTGTGTGGGTCGGTGAACGCCAAGGCTGTCGCCTGCAACCCTGAACACCACTTACCTTTGTAGCAGCTGGCGAAGCCTGCGTTCGGCGGCGCAGCCGTCGTGAAATCAAACGCTCCGGTCTTCCTGAAGAACCGCGTTGTCCGGTTTTACGACGGCTGCGCCGCCGAACGCAGGCTTCGCCAGCTGCTACAAGTTTGCAATTGGCTCACGGGCGGTTAAGGTTCGTGCAGGTTAATCCGCCCCAAGAGTCTCTATGCTCAACCGCTCGCTCTGCAAAACCCTCGCCTTCGTTCTGCTGACCAGCGCCGCGCTGACGGCCCACGCCGATTGGTACCTGGACGGCGAGTCCTCGCGGCTGTCGTTCGTCAGCACCAAAAACGCCAATATCTCCGAAGTGCAGCGTTTTCTGGTGCTGCACGGCAAGGTCGATCCCAGGGGGCTGGCCGAGGTGGAAGTCGAGCTTGATTCGGTCAACAGTGGCATTCCACTGCGTGACGAACGTATGCGCAAGGAGCTGTTCGAGATTCAGACCTTTCCTGAAGCGTTGATCACCGCGCAGATCGATTTGCGCCCGATCAACGATCTCGCCCCCGGTGCCCAACTGGAGCTGCGCTTGCCGCTGACCGTCAACCTCCATGGCAAACAACACGAATACAACGCCGAGCTGCTGGCGACCCGTCTCGATGACCGGCGCTTCCAGGTGGTGACCCTTGAGCCGTTGGTGATCAACGCCGCGGATTTCGATCTGGCGCCGGGGCTGGAAACTTTGCGAACAGTCGCCGGTTTATCGGCGATCAGTCTGTCAGTGCCGGTGGGTGCGGTGCTGATTTTCACGGCGCGCTGACATGGCTGGCCCGATTTTTCCCTGGCGTGAGGGCAACAGCTTCGAGCTGCTGATCGACGGTCCGCAGTTTTTCCCGCGCATGTTGGTGGCGATTGCCCGCGCGGAGGAACAGGTCGAACTGGAGCTGTACCTGGTGGAGGCGGGCGCCTGTGCCGAGTCGATGGTCCAGGCGCTGGTCCAGGCCGCCGAACGCGGGGTTCGTGTGCGTTGCCTGTTCGATGATTACGGCAGTCTCGCGTTCACGTTGACGCTGCGTCAGCGGTTGATGACTGCCGGTGTGGAACTGCGTTTCTACAATCGCCTGAGCTGGCGGCGCTGGGTCGGCAACTTCTATCGCGATCATCGCAAGCTGTTGCTGGTGGACCAGAGTCTGGCGGTAGTCGGCGGCACGGGCGTCACCGATGAGTTTTGGACGCCGGGCGAAGACGTCAGCGAATGGCACGAAGTGATGGTGGAAATAACCGGCCCCTTGGTCATCGACTGGCAATTGCTGTTCGATCGCCAATGGATCGCCAACCGCCATCGTCGCGCCTGGAAACCCGCTTCGCATTTCGGCTTGCCGCGCCTGCCACGCGTGCCATCCGTGGGCGAGGGCATGGGCCGTGTCGCCTATGCCGACGCCCGCCAGCACCGCGACATCCTGCAATCACTGGTGCGTGCGCTGAACAGCGGGCAGCGCCGGATCTGGTTGGCCACACCGTATTTCCTGCCAACGTGGAAAGTCCGCCGCTCACTGCGCCGGGCCGCGTCCCGAGGCCTTGACGTGCGCCTGCTGCTGACGGGCCCGCGCACTGATCACCCGTCAGTGCGCTACGCCGGGCACCGTTATTACCCGCGATTGCTCAAGGCCGGCGTGAAAATCTTTGAGTACCAGCCATGCTTCCTGCACCTGAAAATGGTGCTGATCGATGATTGGGTGAGCATTGGCTCGTGCAACTTTGATCACTGGAATTTGCGCTTCAACCTTGAGGCGAACCTCGAGGCGCTGGACCCTGGGCTGACCCGGGCGGTGGCGGCGAGTTTCGAGAAGGACTTTACGCAAAGCCTGGAAGTCAGCCTGGAGGCGTGGCAACGCCGGCCGCTGTGGCGACGGGTCAAGCAGAGGATTTGGGGATGGGTGGATCGATTGGTGGTGAATCTGCTGGATCGCCGGGGGTAGGGCGAGATCAAAAGATCGCAGCCTTCGGCAGCTCCTACAGGGGAATGTGGACCTCTGTAGGAGCTGCCGCAGGCTGCGATCTTTTGCTTTTAAGGGTTACAGCAATTCAAAGCTCTGCTGTGTCACGTCCTGTGAATCCAGGCCGATCTGCACGTTGAACTTGCCCGGTTCCGCCGCGTACTTCAGCTGTGTGTTGTAGAACTTCAGGTCATCTTCGGTGATGGTGAAGTGCACGACTTTCTGTTCACCGGCCTTGAGCATGATTTTCTGGAAGTTCTTCAGTTCCTTGAGCGGCCGGATCATCGAGCCGGTCACGTCCTGGATGTACAACTGCACCACGGTTTCGCCGTCACGCTTGCCGGTGTTTTTCACCATGACGCTGGCGTCGAGCTTGCCGGTCTTGTTCAGCGTGGTCGACGACAACGCCATGTCGGTCAGGCTGAAATCGGTGTAGCTCAGGCCGAAACCGAACGGGAACAGCGGCCCGGTGGTGTCATCGAAATACTGCGAGGTGTAGTTGCCCGGTTTGCCCGGCGTGAACGGCCGGCCAATGCTCAGGTGGTTGTAATAGGTCGGAATCTGACCCACCGAGCGCGGGAAGGTGATGGGCAGTTTGCCCGACGGGTTGTAGTCGCCGAACAGCACGTCCGCGATGGCGTTGCCGCCTTCGGTGCCGCTGAACCAGGTTTCCAGGATGGCGTCAGCCTGGTCCCTTTCTTCGAGGATCGACAGCGGACGACCGTTCATCAACACCAGCACCAACGGTTTGCCGGTGGCCTTCAAGGCTTTGATCAGTTCGCGCTGATTGGCCGGAATGTTGATATCGGTACGGCTCGACGATTCGTGGGACATGCCACGGGACTCGCCCACAGCAGCAACCACGACATCAGCGTCCTTGGCCGCTTTCACCGCTTCGTCGATCAACACCTGGGCGGAGCGCGGATCGTCCACCACTTCCGGCGCGTCGAAGTTGAGGAAGTTCAGGTAATCGAGCACCTTCTTGTCGCCGGTGATGTTGGCGCCACGGGCGTAGATCAGCGTCGATTTGTCGGCGATGGCGGCGTTCATGCCGTCGAACAGGGTCACCGATTGCGCGGGTTTACCGGCAGCGGCCCAACTGCCCATCATGTCGATCGGTGCCTTGGCCAGTGGGCCGACCAAGACGATTTTCGCGGTTTTCTTCAGCGGCAGGGTTTCACCCTGGTTCTTCAGCAACACCAGGCTGCGACGCGCGACGTCGCGGGCCTCGGCACGGTGCAGGCGGCTGTCGGCGTAGGTGTCGGCCGGATCATCCTCAGCCTTGCCGATGCGCAGGTACGGGTCCTTGAACAGGCCCATGTCGTACTTGGCGGCCAGTACTTCACGCACCGCGTTGTCGATGTCCTTCTGTTCAATCTCGCCGGCCTTCAACAGCCCCGGCAGCTCTTTGCCGTACAGGGTGTCGTTCATGCTCATGTCGATGCCGGCCTTGATCGCCAGTTTCGCGGCTTCGCGACCGTCAGCGGCAACACCGTGTTTGATCAGTTCGAAAATCGCCCCGTGGTCGCTGACAGCCAGGCCTTTGAAGCCCCATTCCTTGCGCAACAGGTCGTTCATCAGCCAGGTGTTGGCGGTGGCCGGCACGCCGTTGATCGAGTTCAACGCCACCATCACCCCGCCAGCACCTGCATCGATGGCGGCGCGGTACGGTGGCAAGTAGTCCTGGTACATCTTGACCGGACTCATGTCGACCACGTTGTAGTCGCGGCCACCCTCGACCGCGCCGTACAAGGCAAAGTGCTTGACGCTGGCCATGATGCTGTCGGCCGCGTTCGCCCCAGTGCCCTGGAAGGCCCTGACCATGACGCCGGCAATCCGCGACACCAGATACGTGTCTTCGCCGAAACCTTCGGAGGTGCGGCCCCAACGCGGGTCGCGGGAAATATCGACCATCGGCGCGAAGGTGATGTCGAGGCTATCGGACGCGGCTTCCTTGGCGGCGATGCGCCCGGACAGACCGATGGCGTCCATGTCCCAGCTCGAGGCCAGGGCCAGCGGGATCGGGAAAATGGTGCGGTGGCCGTGGATCACGTCATAGGCGAAGAACATCGGGATCTTCAACCGGCTGCGCATGGCGGCGTCCTGCATCGGACGGTTTTCCGGGCGGGTGATCGAGTTGAACGTACCGCCGATGTTGCCGGCGGCAATTTCCTTGCGGATCAGCTCCCGAGGCATTTCCGGGCCGATGCTGATCAGGCGCAACTGGCCGATTTTTTCATCGAGGGTCATTTGCTTCATCAGGTTGCTGATGAAGGCGTCCTTGTTCTCCAGAGGTGCGGGGGTCGTGGCGGCCAATACGTTATGACTGGCCAGGCTGACGAACAGGCCCAGCAAACACAGCTTCTTCATGAATAGTTTTCTCAAAGGCCTAAACGGCAGTAACGACGCGCCGGTCAGCCAAAATTTAGGGAGCGACTATTGTTGTTCAGGTAAATGCAGCAAACTCGTGAACTGTTTTTGTGCTGGGGCATCTTTTAGCCCATCGGCACGCTTCAATCCAGTGGCGGCGCCGATTATGCCCCAAGAGCCGCGTTCAAAGTTCGCCGGTTGTTTTTTCAACGGAATGTGCAAGGGAGCGTCAACCAGATGAACGTACGACACCACTATCGGTCGAGCCTGCACATTGCAGCCTTGATGTTGCTGACCACACTGCTGGCCGGCTGCGGCATCAACACCATCCCGACCCTCGATGAACAGGCCAAGGCCGCCTGGGGCCAGGTGCAGAACCAGTACCAGCGCCGGGCCGACCTGATTCCCAACTTGGTGGAAACCGTCAAGGGCTACGCCAAGCACGAAGAAGAGACCCTGACCGCGGTGATCGAAGCCCGGGCCAAGGCCACCTCGATCCAGGTGGATGCCAAGACCCTGGATAACCCGGAAAAACTCAAACAGTTCCAGCAGGCCCAGGATCAGCTGACCGGTGCCTTGAGCCGTTTGATGGTGGTGTCCGAGCGTTACCCGGACCTCAAGGCCAACCAGAACTTCCTGGCCTTGCAATCCCAACTGGAAGGCACCGAGAACCGCATCGCCGTGGCGCGTCGCGACTTCATCCTGGCGGTGCAAAAATACAACACCGAGATCCGCACCTTTCCCGGTCGCCTGTGGCACAGCGTGATGTACAGCGACTTGCCGATCCGTGAAACCTTCGAAGCCACTACGCCGGATGCCGAAAAAGCGCCGCAAGTGAAATTCTGAAGGATTTGAAAGTTCCACGGCTTTGATGGCGATTGAATAACCCTGTAGGAGCTGCCGAAGGCTGCGATCTTTTGATCTTGATTTTTAGCACTCCAAAAAAGATCAAGATCAAAAGATCGCAGCCTGCGGCAGCTCCTACAGGGGCAGGCTTGGGAGGTGTGTTAATGCGCGTGTTGAAAGTGGGCCTGGTGCTGTTGCTGTGGGTGTTTGCCCTGGCGGCCCAAGCCGAGCTGAAGTTTCCCGCACTGACCGGGCGGGTGGTGGATAACGCCCAGATGATCGAGCCGTCAGTGCGCGAGCAACTGACGCAGCAACTCCAGGCCCATGAAACGGCTACCGGCGAGCAGTTGGTGGTGGTCACGTTGCCGGACTTGCAGGGCACCGACATCGCGGACTTCGGCTATCAGCTGGGGCGCTACTGGGGCATCGGTCAGAAGGACAAAAACAACGGCGCGCTGCTGATTGTCGCGCGTGACGAGCGCAAGCTGCGGATTGAAGTCGGGTACGGCCTGGAAGACCGGCTGACCGATGCGCAAAGTTCGGTGATCATCAATCAGGTCATCACGCCCGCGTTCAAGACCGGCAACTTCAGCAAAGGCATCAGCGACGGCGTCGCGGCAATGCTGGTGGTGTTGGGTGGCAGTCCGCTGGATGAACCGTCGACGGTCTATGAGTCGCGAGGTGATGAGGACAGCGACTTCGTGTCGCGGCACCCCGGCGTATTCGTGTTTCTGGTGATGCTGTTCATCCTGACGATTTTCGTCCTGCAAATGCTTGGGCTTCTGCCGGCCGGCCGAGGGGGCTCAGGTGGTTCGAGCGGCGGTTTCGGCGGCGGAGGGTTTGGTGGCGGCGGTGGCGGCGGAGGCTTCAGCGGTGGCGGGGGCAGTTTCGGGGGCGGCGGTTCGTCGGGCGGCTGGTGAAGACAATAATGAGTAGGCATTTATAAACATGGCATTACTGACCGAACACGAACAACGCAAAGTCGCCGAGGCGATTGCCCGGGTCGAGCGCGACACCGACGCCGAACTGGTGACCGTGCTCGCGGCCCGCGCCGACGACTATGCGTATATCCCGTTGCTATGGGCCAGCCTGCTGGCACTGATGGTGCCGGGTATCGCGCATTACCTGACGGGCTGGCTGACCTTGCACAGTTTGCTGCTGGTGCAATGGGGCACCTTTATCGTGCTGTGCCTGGTGTTCCGGATTCCGAAAGTCACCACCTACCTGATCCCGCGCTCGGTGCGTCACTGGCGCGCCTCGAACCTGGCGCGCCGACAGTTTCTGGAGCAAAACCTGCACCACACGGTGGGCAGCACCGGGATGCTGATTTTCGTCTCCGAGGCCGAGCGCTATGTGGAGATCCTGGTGGATGAGGGCATTTCCAAACGGTTGGATAACAGCAACTGGGACGCGATTGTTGCGGCGTTCACTCAGCAGGTGAAACAGGGGCAGACGTTGCAAGGGTTTGTCACCTGCGTTGAGGCCTGCGGCGAATTGCTGAAAGTGCATGTGCCGGTGACGCACGTGCGCAATGAACTGCCGAATCGGTTGGTGGTTTTAGGCTGACTTCTGGTCGCGCCGTACTCCTTGTAGCAGCGGGCGAAGCCTGCGTTCGGCTGCGCAGCAGTCGTAAAACCGGTATGCAGGGTTTGCCTGAAAGACCGCAGTGCCTGAATTCACGACTGCTGCGCAGCCGGACGCAGGCTTCGCCAGCTGCTACGGATCGCACCGTTCGGGAAATTACCCGTGCCCTCAATCCCCATCCCCCTTAAAATACCCGCCAATTCCCGACCCGCACCGTCCGAGGCTGTTTTTTCCATGTCTGTCACCGCCACTCCCGCCAGCCTCGCGCCGGATCACCACGCCCAATTCATCGACCTGCTGCAAACCAGCCTCGACGCCAACGCCTTCATCAAACTGGTGCTGGCCAAGTACGTCGGCACCGAGGCGGATTTGCAACGGCTGATCATCAAGCAGCTAATGGTCAAGGAACAGCCCTGCCTGTCCTTCGTCTACCGCTACAAAACCCGCGACATCACCAAGAACCTGCCAATTGCAGAGGGCGTAGCGACTCTCGCCGCGTTGTTGCCCGCTTCGTTCAAAAATGCGCATTTACTGTCGTTGACCGACGAAGTCCAGCTCGAATACAGCAAAAAGGGCAAGTCTTCGCTGTTCAAGAGCAAACCTCAGCAATTGCGTGAAGTGCCGTCCGCCGAACATAACCGCGAAAAAAACCGCTTTCTCGACCTCAGCCGACCGTTCCTCGCCGACCTCGGTGTGACCAACAGCAAGCATGAGCTGATCCCGGCGATGTCGCGCAAGTGGAAGCAGATCAACAAGTTCATCGAAGTGTTCAGTCACGCGCTGACCACTTCGCCGCTGGCGCTGGACAAACCGGTGCAAGTGGCGGATTTCGGCTCGGGCAAGGGTTACCTGACGTTTGCCATCCATGACTACCTGCGCAACACCCTGAACGCCGAAGGCGTGGTGACGGGCGTCGAGTTGCGTGAAGACATGGTTGATCTGTGCAACAGCGCCGCTGCGAAACTTGAGCATCCGGGGCTGGTGTTCAAGTGCGGTGACGTGCGCAGCGTGGCGCCGAGCGAGCTGGACGTGATGATCGCGCTGCACGCCTGTGACATCGCCACGGATTATGCGATTCATACCGGCATTCGTTCCGGCGCGTCGATCATCATGTGCTCGCCGTGCTGCCACAAGCAGATCCGTCTGCAAATCCAGAGCCCGGCGCTGCTCAAGCCAATGCTGCAATACGGTCTGCACCTGGGCCAGCAGGCGGAAATGGTCACCGACAGTTTGCGTGCGCTGTTCCTCGAAGCCTGCGGTTACGAGACCAAGGTGTTCGAGTTCATCTCACTGGACCACACCAACAAGAACAAGATGATCCTGGGGGTCAAACGCGCCGAGCCGGTGAACCCGGCCCAGCTGGTGGTGAAGATTCAAGAGCTGAAGGATTTCTACCACATCACCGAGCACTGCCTCGAAACCCTGCTGCGCTCCGACGGCCTCCTGAGCTGATCCCGAAAAAATCGCTGCCTCTGTAGGAGCTGCCGAAGGCTGCGATCTTTTGATTGTGTTTTAAAGGATAAGATCAAAAGATCGCAGCCTTCGGCAGCTCCTACAAGGTTATGCCGTTGCGACCTGTGCGGGTTTGACGGCGGTCTTGCGCCCCAACATCACCGTGACGATCACGCCGGCGGCAAACAGCCAGGTGATCGGCTCGATGTGTTCGCCGAAGAACAACGCCGAGAACGCGATGGTGAAGAAAATCTGCAGCAACTGGATTTGACTGACCCGGGCAATACCCCCCATGGCCAGCCCGGCGTACCAGGCAAAGAACCCGATGAACTGCGAAAACATCGAGACGTAGCCAAACGCCCACCAGGTCTTGGCCGAAATCTCACCCTGATGTTGCAGCGCCAGGTACACCACCGGCCCGATCAGCAGTGGCGTCGACAGCACCAGCGCCCAGCAGATCACCTGCCAACCGCCCATCTCCTTGGCCAACCGGCCACCCTCGGCGTAGCCCAAGCCACCCACAGCAATGGCACCGAGCATCAGCAAATCACCGGCCTGAATACTGCCGGCACCGCTGATCAGTGCATAACCGAGCACCAGCGCACTGCCCAGTGCGGCGCAGGCCCAGAAGGCTTTCGATGGTCGTTCGTGAGACAGCCACGCGGCGTACAGCGCGACGCACAGCGGCTGTAACCCGTTGACCAGTGCGCCGTGGGACGCCGGCAAGGTTTGCATGGCCCAGGCCGAGAGCACCGGGAAGCCGAGAATGACCCCGGCAATCACCAGCGTCAGGCCTTTGACCTGCTTCCAGGTCGGCCATTTCTCCCGTCGCCACAGCAACAGCAACGCCGCCGGGATCGCCGCGAACAGCGCACGGCCCAAACCATTGAGCAGCGGATGGAGTTCCTGCACGACGATCCGTGTGAAGGGCAGGGTGAGGCTGAAGATCACAACGCCGAGCAGGCCGAGGGCCATGCCGGTGTTTTCGCGCGAGGACATGATGGCAACCAGAATCGAGGGTGATTGGACGTGTACTCATCTAGCCATAAACCCCGGGCTTCGCGCTGTTACAGATAGGCGCAGAGTTATCCGTACAGTTGCGAGTAATGCTCGCAACGTAGGAGCTGCCGAAGGCTGCGATCTTTTAATCAGCCGCGCCCCCATCCAATGTGATCCATTTCAGACCTTAAAGATCAAGATCAAAAGATCGCAGCCTTCGGCAGCTCCTACAGATGAAACAGATGAAACAGATGAAACAGGCGATCAACGTAGTAGGCGAGTATTACCTCCCGTGCAGATTAAGGACTACCTTGAATACTCCTACACATCCCCCAGAGGAGTCCTCCCCATGGCTGCCAAGAAAATCCTGATGCTGGTCGGCGATTACGTCGAAGACTACGAAGTGATGGTGCCGTTCCAGGCACTGTTGATGGTCGGCCACACGGTGCATGCGGTGTGCCCGGACAAAACCGCCGGCCAGACCGTGCGCACGGCGATACATGACTTTGAGGGCGACCAGACGTACAGCGAAAAACCCGGGCACTTGTTTGCCCTGAACTTCGACTTCGCCAAGGTAAAGTCCGAGGACTACGACGCGGTGGTGATTCCCGGCGGTCGTGCGCCGGAATACCTGCGCCTGAACGAAAAAGTCCTGGAGCTGGTGCGAGCGTTCGACAAGGCCGGCAAACCGATCGCCGCGGTGTGTCACGGTGCGCAATTACTGGCGGCGGCGGGGATTCTCGAAGGTCGCGAGTGCAGCGCTTACCCGGCCTGTGCCCCGGAAGTACGCCTGGCGGGCGGTACGTTCATCGATATCCCGGTGACGGAAGGTCACGTTCAAGGCAATCTGGCCACGGCTCCGGCCTGGCCGGCGCACCCGAACTGGCTCGCGGGTTTCCTCGGGTTGCTGGGTACCAAAATCACGCTGTAACGAGGGACGTTGCCATGTGCGAGCTCTACGTCAAAGCCGATCCGATTCTCTACGAATCGCGCTCCCGCTCGCTGCGCATCTGCGGGGTGGTCACCACCCTGCGGCTGGAGAATCAGTTCTGGGACATCCTCAGCGAAATCGCCGAGGTCGACGGCATGACCACCAACCAGTTGATCGCCAAGCTGTATGAAGAGGTGATGGACTATCGCGGCGAAGTGGTGAATTTCGCCTCGTTTTTGCGGGTGAGTTGTACGCGGTACCTGAGTCAGCGACGGGTTGCACCGCCGCAGATGAGTGTTGTGCGTTCAGCCTGAACATCAAAAGATCGCAGCCTTCGGCAGCTCCTACATGAAGGCTGCGATCTTTTGATCTTGCTGTAGAGGTGGTCTTTACTCTGAAGCGCGAAACCTCTCAATCGCCAAGGAGAAACAGCATGTCCGGATGGTACGAAGTGAGCAAAAGCAGCAGCGGTCAGTTCAGGTTTGTCCTGAAGGCCGCCAACGCCGAAACCATTCTGACCAGCGAGCTGTACACCACCCGCGCCGCTGCCGATAAAGGCATTGCGTCGGTTCAAGGCAACAGCCCGCTGGATGAGCGCTACGAGAAGAAAACCACCAAGGATGGTCATCCTTACTTCAACCTCACGGCCGGCAATCACGAGATCATCGGCAGCAGCGAGTCTTACGCCACCGCCGCCGCGATGGATAAAGGCATCGCCAGCGTCAAGGCCAACGGCCCGACCAGCGTGATCAAGGACAAGACTTTGCCGGTGCTTTAAAAAATCAAAAGATCGCAGCCATGTAGGAGCTGCCGCAGGCTGCGATCTTTTGATCTTGCCCCTAAACCTCTACCGGTACGGTGAGCTTCGGACTCCCCAGCGCATGGGTTTTCGAATCAAAAAACCGCAACTCACTCCCTGTCCCCTCAAACACCTTCGCGTAGTGCCGCTTCTGATGCTGGATAAACGCCTTGCTGCGTGGGTAAATCGAGATCGCCACCACCTTCGGTTGCGCCTGGCGCAAGGCATGAATGATGTGGCTGTCCTGCTCACCCAACGCATGCCCAAAGACACACAACCCCTCGCCATGCCCCAGCAACTGGTCATAACAGAACGACAAATAATCCGAACTGCGAATGGTCTTGAGCTTGTCCGCACTGGGCCCTTCGTTGACAAACAGTGGCACGTCATCCAGCGTCTTGATCGTATTGTTGATCGCGAAACTGCCGAGCAACGTGCCCTCGGTCGACATCAGCTTGCGCGCCGTGCCGTCCTGATTGCGGACCAGATGCAAGCCGCCGTGCAGGTACAGCAAACGGGTTTTATCGGTCGCCTTGGCGCTCAGGTCGAAACCGGGTTCTGTCCCCTGGAACAGGTCGCTGATGGCGTCCGGCTGCTGCTGGAGGGCCCAGGAGTTGAGCAAGTCATAGTTGGTGGTAAATACCGTCTGATAGCTGCGCAATTCCTGGTTGATCGTCGCCAGCGTCGACGGCACGACCAGCCGCCACGGGATGTGCACCGCGTGGACGGTATTGATCAGGGCTTCCTTGATCGCGTAGTAACGATTGCGCGGCGCGGCGGAGCTGACGGCCAGCGCCTTGTTGACCCGGCTGGTGGTTTTCAGCGCGCTGAGCACCTGCTCGAAACTGCGTGTCTGCATCGCGTCGAACACGCTCAGCTCGGACTGGCTCAGGGGTTTCTCTTCGACGGTGCGGGCGTTTTCAAACAGGGAGTCGTAGCCGAAATCATCCCACACCGCACGGCTGGCACCGTTGCCCACCAGCAGGCCGCTGATCGAGGCGGTGGCGCGCAAGGCGTTCCAGTCTTCAAGTTCGGCGTCAACATCCTGGAAATCGGTCATTGCGGTGGTCGTCTCAAAGCAAAAGGTCGGATGGGCGGCGACTTTATCACGACCGGGACTTGAGCCAGATCAAGTTAACGCACGACGGATGGGGCGATCCTGTGGGGACTCTGGATCGGCACCGCCGGTTCGGCCCACGCCAGGAGATTCGCCCATGAGCAGCACGTTTTTTATCCCCGCCGTGAACATCATGGGCGTCGGTTGCCTCGACGAAGCCATGACCGCCATCGGCAAGTACGGTTTTCGCAAGGCGTTGATCGTCACTGACGCCGGGCTGGCCAAGGCTGGCGTGGCGGCAATGATTGCCGGGAAACTGGCGTTGCAGGACATCGACTCGGTGATCTTTGACGGCGCCAGGCCGAACCCGAGCATCGCCAACGTTGAACGTGGCTTGGGCCTGCTCAAGGAAAGCCGTTGTGATTTCGTGGTGTCGCTGGGGGGTGGTTCGCCCCACGACTGCGCCAAAGGCATCGCGTTGTGTGCGACCAACGGTGGACAGATCCGCGATTACGAAGGCGTCGATCAGTCCAGCAAACCGCAACTGCCGCTGATCGCCATCAACACCACCGCCGGCACGGCCAGCGAGATGACCCGTTTCTGCATCATCACCGACGAAACGCGCCACGTGAAAATGGCCATCGTCGACCGCAACGTCACGCCGCTGCTGTCGGTCAACGACCCGGCGCTGATGGTCGCCATGCCCAAGAGCCTGACCGCGGCTACCGGCATGGACGCGCTGACCCACGCCATCGAGGCCTACGTTTCCACCGCTGCGAATCCGATTACCGATGCTTGCGCGCTGAAAGCCATCGCCCTGATCAGCAACAATCTGCGCCTGGCCGTGCGCGATGGCAGTGACCTGGCCGCACGGGAAAACATGGCCTACGCACAGTTCCTCGCGGGCATGGCGTTCAACAATGCGTCCCTGGGGTTTGTCCACGCCATGGCCCACCAATTGGGTGGTTTCTATGACTTGCCGCACGGTGTGTGCAACGCCGTGCTGCTGCCCCATGTGCAAAGCTTCAACGCGCTGGTATGCGCGGTTCGCCTGACCGACGTCGCGCATGCCATGGGCGCCGACATTCGCGGGTTCAGTCCGGAAGAGGGCGCGCAAGCAGCCATCGCGGCGATCCGTACCCTGGCCAGGGACGTGGAGATACCTGCGGGATTGCGTGAACTCGGTGTCAGGCTCAATGACATACCGACCCTCGCCAGCAACGCCTTGAAAGATGCGTGTGGCGTGACCAATCCACGGGCGGCGGATCAGCGCCAGATCGAGGAGATTTTTCGCAACGCGTTCTGATCGCGTCTCGGCGGCGGCGAAAAGGACGTTATGCTGCGACTTCGTCCGATCCACTGTCGCCGAGTCCCCTATGCTGCAAAAAAGCCTGATCCGCCGCCTCGACCTGATCACCTTGCAGCTGTTTGTCGCCGTCCATGAAGAAGGCACGCTGACCCGTGCCGCCGCGCGTGAGGCGATTGCCGTGTCGGCCGCAAGCAAGCGTTTGATGGAGCTGGAAGAAGCGCTGGGCATCAGTTTGTTCGTGCGTCAGGCCAAGGGCATGACGCTGACGCCGGCCGGGGAAACCCTGTTGCACCACGCCCGGCAGATGCTGTTCAACGTCGAGAAAATGGGGCTCGAACTGGGCGAGCACAGCCATGGTGTGCGCGGCTACGTAAGGATGCTCGCCAACCTGTCGGCGATCATCCAGTTTCTGCCCGAAGACCTGCGCGATTTTTCCGAGCGCCATCCCCAGGTCAAGACCGACCTCGAAGAACGTCCCAGCAACGGGGTGATTCAGGGTGTGCTGGATGGCGTGGCCGACCTCGGCATCTGCTCCAGTGACAGCGACGTCAAAGGCCTGCACAGCGTGCTGTATCGACAGGACAAACTGGTGGTGTTGATGCCGACGCATCATCCGCTGGCCAGCCGCTCGACCCTGGCGTTCGCCGACACGCTGGACAGCGATTACGTCGGTCTGCACGCGGCCAGTTCGATCAACATGCGCACTCACGCCGCCGCCCGCCAGGCCGGGAAAGTATTGCGGCTGCGGATACACGTGCCGGGGTTCGATGCGATGTGCCGGATGGTCCAGGCCAACATGGGTATCGGGATTTTGCCGCAAAAGGCTTATGAGTTGTTTGGCCGGGCGCTGGGTTTGCATGCGGTGCCGCTGAGCGATGACTGGTCCGATCGGGCGTTGATCATTGTGGTGCGCGATGAAGCGGCGCTGTCGCCGGTGAGCCGGATGTTGTTTGAGCAGTTGCGAGTAATGCTCGCAACGTAGGAGCTGCCGAAGGCTGCGATCTTTTGATCTTGCTTTTGATCTTCCATGCATGCCGAAAAGATCAAGACCAAGATCAAAAGATCGCAGCCTTCGGCAGCTCCTACAGGTGATTACTGCGCCGGGCGTTCGCGTTTCACGAACGCCCGTTGCCAACTGAAGGTTGGATTCCCGGCCCCTCGTTCCTCTAGCCTTGGCCCCTATTCCAAGAACAAGAGGTACCCCGCGATGACTGCCCCCCTGAGTGCAATCAAGGTAATCGAGATCGGCACGCTGATTGCCGCGCCGTTCGCCGCGCGCATGCTGGCCGAGTTCGGCGCCGAGGTGATCAAGATCGAAGCCATGGGCCAGGGCGATCCCCTGCGCAAATGGCGCAAGCTGCACGAGGGCACTTCGCTGTGGTGGTACCTGCAATCTCGCAACAAGAAGTCATTGGCACTGAATCTGAAATCCCCTGAAGGCATTGAACTGGTCAAGCAACTGGCGACCAGTGCCGACGTATTGATCGAAAACCTGCGCCCCGGCGCCCTGGAAAAACTGGGACTGGGCTGGGACGTATTGCATGCACTCAATCCCAACCTGACGCTGGTACGGATTTCCGGCTATGGCCAGACCGGCCCGTACCGCGACCGTCCGGGTTTCGGGGCCATCGGCGAGGCCATGGGCGGGATTCGCTACACCACCGGCACACCGGGTTCGCCACCGGCCCGGGTCGGGGTCAGCCTGGGCGATTCGCTGGCCTCACTGCACGCGGTAATCGGCGCGTTGATGTCGTTGCTGCGGGTCAAGACCGGGCAGGGCGGCGGGCAAGTGGTCGATGTGTCGCTGGCCGAAAGCGTGTTCAACGTCATGGAAAGCCTGGTGCCGGAATACGACATGCTGGGTCATGTTCGTGAACGCAGCGGCGGCGCGTTGCCAGGCATCGCGCCCTCCAACACCTACCTGACGGCCGATGGCGCCTACGTGGTGATCGCCGGCAACAGCGACCCGATCTACAAGCGCTTGATGCAGGTGATCGGCCGCAGCGATCTGGCCGAAGCGCCGGAGTTCGCTCACAACGACGGCCGCGCCTTGAAAAGTAACGTGCTCGATGCCGCCATTACCCACTGGACCAGCAGCCTGCCGATCGACGACGTGCTGTCAGCACTGGAAGCCGCCGAAGTCCCGGCCGGGCGCATCTATTCCGTGGCCGACATCGTTGCCGATCCGCACTATCAGGCACGGGACATGCTGCTCAGTGCCGACCTGCCGGGTGGTGCCACGGTGAAGATGCCCGGTATCGTGCCCAAACTTTCCGAAACCCCCGGTGGCGTGAATTGGTCCGGCCCGAGCCTGGGCCAGCACACCGACGGCATTCTTGCGGGGCTGGGCCTGACCGGCTCGGACATCGAACGGTTGAAAGCGGAAGGGGTGGTGCAATGATCACTGATTTTTCCCAGACCCTGATTGTCCAGGAAGTCTCTCCGCGCGACGGCTTGCAGATCGAGCCGACCTGGGTCGAGACCGTCGACAAGATTGCGCTGATCGATCAGCTGTCGCTGGCCGGTTTCAGCCGTATCGAAGCCGGTTCGTTCGTGTCGCCCAAGGCCATTCCGGCGCTGCGCGATGGCGAGTCGGTGTTCAAGGGCATCATCCGCCAGCCAGGGGTGATCTACGTCGCGTTGATCCCCAATCTGAAAGGCGCGCAACGGGCACTGGCAGCGCGTGCGGATGAGCTGAACCTGGTGATGTCTGCCAGCCAGACGCATAACCTGGCCAACATGCGCATGCGATGTGAAGCGTCGTTGGCCGCGTTCGGCGAGATCGTGCAATACGTGGGCGACACGCAGGTACGACTCAACGGCAGCATCGCCACCACCTTCGGCTGCCCGTTTGAAGGCAAGATCGATGAGGATCGCGTGCTGCAAATCGTCGAGGCTTATCAGGAGCTCGGGATTCAGGGCATCACCTTGGCCGATACGACCGGCATGGCCAACCCGCGGCAGGTTGACCGGTTGGTGCGACGGGTCTTGCAGCGGGTTTCTCCGGCGGATTTGACGTTGCATTTCCACAACACCCGCGGCCTCGGTTTGTGCAACGTTCTGGCCGCCTACGAGGCCGGGGCCCGACGTTTCGACGCTGCGCTGGGTGGCCTCGGCGGTTGCCCGTTCGCGCCGGGCGCGTCGGGCAATATCTGCACTGAAGATCTGGTGAACCTGTGCGATGAAATCGGCATTCATACCGGCATCGATCTGCCGCTGTTGCTGACATTGTCCCGAGGACTGCCAGCGCTACTGGGCCACGAAGTGCCCGGCCAGCTTGCCAAGGCCGGACGCAATTGTGACCTGCACCCAAGCCCGTCCTGACAGACAACACAAAACAACCTCTGTAGGAGCGAGGCTTGCCCGCGAAGGCGGCTTGGCATCCAGCATCACCCTTGGCTGATACACCCTTCGCGGGCAAGCCTCGCTCCTACAGAAAAGCGTTTCTACAAGCACCTCAACCAGACAAC
Source organism: Pseudomonas sp. LBUM1644 (assembly GCF_059716195.1). NCBI lineage: Bacteria > Pseudomonadati > Pseudomonadota > Gammaproteobacteria > Pseudomonadales > Pseudomonadaceae > Pseudomonas > Pseudomonas sp. LBUM1644. The sequence continues at coordinate 1,404,940 of NZ_CP166812.1, forward strand.
AAAAACAATCGGACACCCACGGGAAGTCCGCCTGGAGAAACAGCATGAGCCTTAATGTACTGGAGGCGGGCGCGAGCCCGTCCGTAAGCCACGACCAAGAAAAAGCCCTGGTCAGCAAGGTCGCCTGGCGCCTGATGCCGCTGATCATGGTCTGCTACCTGTTCGCGTTTTTCGACCGCATCAACATCAGCTTCGCCAAGTTCCAGCTACAGACCGACCTGAGCCTCAGCGACACCGCTTACGGCCTCGGCGCGGGGCTGTTTGTGGTCGGTTATGTGCTGTTCGAAGTGCCGAGCAACATGATGCTGTACAAGGTCGGCGCGCGGCGCTGGATCGCCCGGATCATGATGTCCTGGGGCCTGGCCACGGCTGCCATGGTCTTCGTCAACAGCGAATGGCAGTTCTACGCGCTGCGCTTTGTGATCGGTGCGATGGAAGCCGGGTTCGCGCCGGGGGTGCTGTACTACCTGACACTGTGGTTCCCGCAGCACTACCGCGGGCGCATCACCTCGATGTTGTTCCTGTCGTCGGCATTTGCCGGTCTGGTCGGCGCACCGTTCTCCGGCATGGTCCTGCAGCACCTTGACGGTTTCATGGACATGCGCGGCTGGCACTGGCTGTTTCTGCTCGGCGGCGTGCCTTGCATCGGCCTCGGCGTGTTGGTGCTGACCTTGCTCAAGGACCGCATCGAAGACGCCCATTGGCTGACGCCGTCGGAGAAAACCCTGTTGGCGAGCCGTATCGCCCACCATGAACCGCACAAGAGCGGCGGTTCGCTGCTAGCGGCGCTGCGGATTCCGGGTTTCCTGACGCTGGGGCTGATCTACTTCCTGATTCAGGTGGCGTCCTATGGCTTGAATTTCTGGGCCCCGCAGCTGATCCGCAGTGCCGGCACCGAGAGCCCGGTGATGATCGGGCTGCTGACGGCAATCCCCTATATTTGCGGAGCCATCAGCATGGTGGTCATCGGGCGCTTGTCCGATTCCACCGGCGAGCGTCGCAAGTTTGTCGCAGGATTGGTGGCGGTGGGAGCGGTAGGGTTCTTCTGTGCAGGCATCTTCGCCAACCACACGACTTTCCTGATCGTCGCGCTGGGCTTGCTCGGCGCCGGGATCATCGCCTCGATCCCGAGCTTCTGGACCTTGCCGCCGAAGCTGTTGGCCGGTGCTGGCGCCGGGGCTGCGGGCGGGATTGCGGTGATTAACACCTTGGGCCAGTTCGGCGGCATCGTCAGCCCGGTCATGGTCGGACGAATCAAGGACCTGACCGGCAGCACCACGCCGGCGCTGTATGTCATCGGCGTCGCCGCGCTGATCGCCGTTGCGTTGTTGATGTGGGGATTGCCGCAGAAGCTGCGCACGCTCGACAAATATTAAAAGATCGGTTTTAAAAGATCGCAGCCTTCGGCAGCTCCTACATGGGACCACGCATCCCTGTGTAGGAGCTGCCGGAGGCTGCGATCTTTTGATTGTGTCCTTCGTCATTTTCCAGACCCATCGACGATCAGTCAGTCGATCCCCAGAGACCTGAGATAGACTGGCGCCCATTCACCCCAGTCGTTCAAAGGCACATCCCATGACCCCATCGCTGCTAATGGCCGTTCTTGCCTCGGGTTTTATCTACGGCATCACGCCGGGGCCGGGTGTGTTGGCGGTATTCGGCATCGGTGCGGCGCGTGGGCGGCGGGCGGGGGCAGGTTTCCTGTGCGGGCATTTGCTTGGGGATGTGGTCTGGTGCAGCACCGCATTGATCGCGATTGTCGGCGCACGGGAAATTGGCAGCACGGCGTTTGACGTGCTGGGTGTGCTCAGCGGGCTCTATCTGTTCTGGCTCGGTGTGCGGGCGATACGGGCCAGACGCAGCAGCGCCGGTACGCCTCAGGGCCCGGCGCGGCAGCCGTTCTGGCACGGCATTCTGTTTGGCCTGACCAATCCGAAGGCTTACCCGGTGGCGGTCGCAACGTTTACCGCGCTGCTCTCCAGCCGCGCCGAGCTGCTGCATTGGTCAATGTTGCCATGGCTGATTGTCCTGAGTTTCGTCGGTGGCCTCATGGCCTACGCTATCCTGATCGGCATTGTCGGTGCGCGTCGGGTACGCACGTTGTACCAGCGCCACGAGCTGTTGATCACCCGGTTGTGCGGTGTCATGTTTATCGGTTTTGCCATCAACGCTCTGGCGCATGCTTTGCCAGGACTGGTCACGAACAAGGCTTGAGGTCTAACGCAAGGCACCATGGCAACCAGAAATTCCGCGCCGTTGGCGAGCTACATCGATCTCTTGCTGGACGCCGTTTGCGCGGTTGATAAACAAGGTCGCTTCGTTTTTGTCAGCGCCGCCTGCGAACGCATTTTCGGTTACACGCCGGACGAGCTGGTCGGCCAGTCGATGATCGATCTGGTGCATCCCGCCGACCGCCAGCGCACCCTCGACGCCGCGCGGGAGATCATGGGCGGCGAGCCCAAGCTCAACTTCGAAAACCGCTACCTGCGCAAGGATGGCCGGGTGGTGCATATCCTCTGGTCTGCGCGTTGGTCGGAAGTCGATCAGCTGCGCATCGCCGTGGCCCGTGACATCACCGAGCGTAAACAGGCCGAATCACGGCAGGCAGCGCTGTATGCGATTTCCGAGGCGGCCCACGCGGCGGAAGATCTGCTGGCGCTGTTCAAGCGCATTCACCTGATCATCGGTGAATGGTTGCCGGCGCTGAATTTTTCCGTCGCGCTGTATGACGAGCACTGCGCGCAGCTCAATTTCCCCTATCACGTCGACGACAACGAACAGCAACCCGAGGAGCCCGGAACCGTCACTGGACGGCTGTGCGCCGAAGTGATCCGCAGTGGGCAGCCAATCCTGCTGACCCCGGATCAGGACGACGCCCCGGAAGGTTTCGAACTGCTGGTCTCGGGCCAGGAGTCGCCTTGCTGGTTGGGCGTGCCGTTGAACTCGCAGAACGGCACGATCGGCGCGCTGATCGTTAAAAGCGAGGCGGGCGGCGAGCGCTATACCGAGCAAGACAAGGAGTTGTTGCAGTTCGTGTGTGCCCAGGTCGCCACCGCGATCGAGCGCAAACAGTTGCATGCACGGCTGGAGCGCATGGCCCAGTACGATCAACTGACCCAGTTGCCCAATCGCGAGTTGCTCCGGGACCGGTTAAAAGCCTCGCTGACATTAGCCAAGTCGGAATGCGGACGGATGGCACTGCTGTACGTCGACCTCGACCGCTTCAAGGAAGTCAACGACACCCACGGCCATGCGGTCGGTGACATGCTGCTGCAAGCGGTGGCCAATCGGCTCAAGGGCTGCGTTCGCGAAACCGACACCGTGGCGCGCATCGGCGGTGATGAGTTTGTGGTGTTGTTGCACAGCATTCAGGCGGCGGAAGACGCTGACGGTGTCGCCGGAAAAATCCGTCAGATCCTGGCGCAGCCCCTGCGTCTGGACGGCCGCAGCCTGAACATCCAGCCAAGCATCGGCGTTGCGCACTTTCCCGAGCACGGCACGGAAGAAAAACAATTGTTCCGTCACGCCGACGAAGCCATGTACAGCGCCAAACGCCGAAACCACCTCGACCTCGGGGGCTGAACCCGCTCCACCGTTCGTCGCATCGACTCCGATTTTTCTAAACCTTTGCCGGGATCGAAATTCAGATTCTATGCGGGCTCCTGCTCGCCGCGATCATCACCAAGAGGTAGAGAATCATGCCTAATTCAAGAAACTCGAACTCGGGAAATTTCGCCAACGATCGAACGAAGGCGTCTGAAGCCGGTCGCAAAGGTGGGAAAACTACCACCACGACTGTCGACAAAGAGCCTGTGAAACCCGATATGGGCCGCAAAGGTGGTCAGAAATCCAAGTAGTGGTGAAAGTAGTTTTGATTGAGAGGCGGGAGCGAAAGCTCCCGTTTGAATTTTTATTTCGAGGAGGGCGCGACCATGAGTCGGATGGCCACCCGCTTACGCAATGCCGGTTTTGCCACGTTACTGGGCCTGTGTGCCAGCAGTGCCTTTGCCCAGTCTGCCGCCGAATTTATCAACGATGCCTCGGCCAAAGGCATGGCCGACATCGAAGCCAGTCGCCTGGCCCATCAGAAAACCGAATCCAAAGAGGTCAAGGACTACACCATCGTCGTCATTAACGACCGCACCACCGCCAACCAGCACCTGGCGAAAATCGCCAAGCAACTGGATCTGCCGGTGGCACCGCGCGAAGAAGTAGTCGACAAGGCCAAAGCCTTGATGCCGCCAGTGCCGGACGGTGCAGCCTTTGACCAGGCGTATGCCGCCAACCAGGTGAAGACCACTCAGGAAGCCATCGAACAGTTGCAACAGGAAGCGCAAACCACCGACGTGCCGGAAATCAAGGCCTTCGCCGAGGAAACCCTGCCCAAACTGCAAAGCCATCTGCAAATGGCCAAAGCGCTGCAAGCCGGTCGCTGATCATCGGAACGCGTGGGTGACCTCAGGCCACCCGCGACTTTCCGATCAGCATTGATTCAAGTCCGGTTTGTTTTTTTCCTGGACGACGGTCCCGTCCAGGGAAATTGTTTCGCCCTCGCCCAGTTGTCGATATTGCTTTCTCAGCGCTTCCAGCTGTTTGAGGTCCAGCGCCTCGAGCCCCAGCATCGCGTTCTGCGCGTCCGTCGTCACTCGCAGCAACTCATCAATCTTCAAATGCAAAATGTCCGTATCGCGGTTCTGCGTGTTCTGAATCAGGAACACCATCAGGAACGTGATGATGGTGGTCGAGGTGTTGATGACCAGTTGCCACGTGTCGTTGAAATTGAAAATGGGTCCGCTCAGCCCCCACAACGCAATCAGAATCAACGCCCCCATGAACGTCTTGGGACTGCCGGCCCACAAGGCGAGTTTCTGCGAGATTTTTGCGAATTTCATTGCCATGTTCCTTATTGGATGCGCCTGAATTTGTGACAGCGCCGGCACGCTGAAAATTCTACTGACATTGCGGGCAACGCAAATCCTGTAGGAGCTGCCGCAGGCTGCGATCTTTGTTGTTTTTAAGAGCAAGATCAAAAGATCGCAGCCTGCGGCAGCTCCTACAGGGGCGGCGCAGTTACCGCCAGCGGCTACAAATCCGGATAGGGAAGAGCGCATCAGCCGTTGTATCGTAGCGAACCGGTTGTCTGCCCCGCCCACGACAACGCACCGACAGGAGAACGCAATGAGCTGGTCCGCCAAGCAATACGTCGCTTTTGAAGATGAACGCACCCGTCCGGCGCGAGACCTGCTCGCGGCGATCCCTCCCGTGGAGGCGCGCTCGGCCATCGACATCGGTTGCGGTCCCGGGAATTCAACCGAGTTGCTGGTGGAACGCTTCACCCATGCCACCGTGCGTGGCGTGGACAGTTCAACCGATATGATCGACGCCGCGCGCAAGCGCTTACCGCAAATACAGTTCGATACCGTTGATATCGGCACCTGGAACGAGAGCGGCCCGTTCGACGTGATATTCGCCAACGCGGTGTTGCAGTGGCTGCCCCATCACGCAACGTTATTGCCTTCGCTGGCCACCCGACTGACCCAGGGCGGCAGCCTGGCCATTCAGATGCCCGACAACCTCAACGAACCGTCCCATCGCCTGATGCGCGAAGTGGCCGCTGATGGCCCGTGGGCCAGCAAATTAGCGGACGCCGCCGGGCAACGTACGCAAATGACCAGTGCCAGCGCTTACTACTCGATGCTGCGGCCGCACTGTGCGCGAGTCGATGTGTGGCGCACCACTTATCATCATCCGCTGGCGGGTGGTGCATCGGGCGTGGTCGAGTGGTTCAAGGGCAGCGGTTTGCGGCCGTTTCTCGAACCGCTGAATGAAGCGGAAAAAGCGCAATACCTCAAGCAGTATCACGCTGCTATCGAGCAGGCGTATCCGGCGCTGAGCGATGGTTCGGTGCTGCTGCCGTTCCCGCGATTGTTCATCGTCGCGACGCGCTAGTACAAAAAAGGAACAGATTACGCCGGACGTTATCGGTCCCTTCGCTTGGCACTCAGGTAATCAAAAAGAAACGAAGCAAAGCCGAATAACCCAATCATTGAAATGATCATGATCCCCAACTCTGAATTGTCCATGCTGATCTCTATGTGAAAGATGAACTGGCAGAGTAGGGCATCTGTTGTCGGATTTGACGCAGTGCTACTGCTTCTTTACTGGCTGGCGGGGATCTATACGAAAACTATACGTAAGCGGGCCCGTGTAGGAGCTGCCGCAGGCTGCGATCTTTTGATCTTGCTCTTGAAATCAAAAGATCGCAGCCTGCGGCAGCTCCTGCAGGGGCAAGAATCAGCGCTCCCCAAATCCCGCACACAAAAAACCGGCCACTCTGGGCCGGTTGATACGTCTGCGAAATAAAGTCATCAGCTCTGCTGCAGCACTTTAAGTGCCGCCGAAGCCAGAAAACCCGAACGGCTTTTCTCCTCTGGATGATGCAGCACATACTCATCGATGCGCGTGAGCAGGTAGCCCGGTAGCGTGATGTTCAGCTTCTGGGCTTTGCCTAGATACTTGGTGACATCAATATCCACCAGTGCCCAGGTGCAGCCAGCATATTGCGGATTGGCAGCATGCAAGGTGACTTTGTTGGCTGGCGGAATCGGCGAACCATCCTCAGCCAGAATTTCGAAATGACCCTCAATCGCTTCGCGAGCCATCGCCATCGCATCATCCAGATCTTCACCTGCAGAGAAGCATCCTGGAATATCCGGTACCTCCACGCCCCAAGCATGTTCGTTATCGCCCATTGAAATCGCTATTGGGTAAAGCATGTTCATTGTTCTCCTGTGACGTTGCGCATCGAGATCTTCAGAGCAGCGCCTGTTGCAAAATACTCAGGGCCGTTTTTTTGAGCAGATGCTTTTTCGGATGAGGAACCGTCACCAGCCCCGGTTTGGTCGGGTGCTTAAAGTGATGATGACTGCCCCTGATTCGAACTAGATACCAGCCATCCGCTACGATTTGGCCTATCAAAAATCGGCTATTCACCTCACCTCCCTGTGGTGTGCTTAGGTGGTTACTATACCTACTGGATTTATATGATCAACACTATAACCACCGAGCCTTCATGGACTCCGATGGATAGGTGGTAAAGAAACGAGTCTAGGAGGGCGTGAGGATAGGGTTCGGAGGCAGCCTTAAATGAGGCGTTTTCTGTATTGCAGGGTTTTGCCGCTCACGACATAGGGCCGGAAGGCGGCATTGGGCGAATGGCCTCGCTTAAGGATGCTCACGAGGCCGGTTTTTTCAGGCCTCCAGGGTGGCTTTCACGTTGCTTGTTCTGGTAGGCCTCCGACTTGTGCGAAGAACCTGAATCTTTCTCCAGCGTTTTCGAATCGGCTCCGGAATTTGCACCTGAAGACTCCTCGCCCTTTTTGCTGGCCTTGTCGTCGTTTGATTTAGTTCCCTGCCCCTGGTTAAGACCGGGAAGCGCGGCAGGTGGAACGGCTGTTCCTGTCGTCGTCTTCTCGGCTGCAAGCGTGTAGAGCGAGCATGAAGACAATAGACCGGCAAGCGTCAGAGCAGCGATTTTGGTGTTCATGCTTAAGCCTTCCGAACGAGGAATGTAATCATTGGATAGCAGGGCAGTGGGAGCGTGCTGGACGGCTGACGAGCGGCAGGAATAAAAACGTGCAGGGATCGGGAATTACGAAAGGACGTTCTCTTTTAATGTCCATTTCACGTTCTTCGCGTTATCGCTCGGTCGATTATGACGCGACCAAACTCATACCATCAAAGACGACAATCAAGGCTGTTTTCCAATCCACCCCAGCGCCTTATCAGGGGCTCGCCGATAATCATTCTTCGCCGGTTCCCATCTCTCGATCTTCAAACGCAGAACGCACGGCCTCGACGACGCGTTCTGCCAGACGCTCGTCTTCAAATTGCGGGTACCCTTTCTTCAGTTTGCCGGACAACGTCCATCCGTTCTCTTTAATGGAGCGAATGATGCGAATCGCATCCTGGTCCGGCATCTCAAGTACCTCTTTCAACTGCTCCTGCGCTCGCTGAAAGATCACCAGTACTCTGGCTTCATTCGCCATTTCCTTTCGAATCGTGTGCTCGACGACGCGTGCGGTGTAGAGGACGTGTTCGGTCAAATCGGGATACCGCCAGGCAAAGCGAGCGTCCTCGTATTCATCGAAGATGAAGTTGCTGGGAGTGCCGTCCTCGTAGGTCACGAGTTCGCCGAACCGATAGGCCGTCGCGTAACGTCGCATGAACGGTCGCGAGAAGACTTCGAGCGTACGATCGTAGCCCGCCCGGAAATCGATCGAACTGGTGATGGTGGCTGACACCGGCAGTATCACGCCATCGGGCACTGCCTTATCCCGAATCAGGGTGTCGTTGATCAGGAAGCGATGGATCCGGCCATTGCCATCCCGCATGGGATGGATATAGACGAAGCCAAATGCCAACACCGCGGCACGTGCCAGTGACTCCGCACCACGCGTTGCGAACTCGAATTCGTTGAGTCCTGCCAATAGCTGCGCAAGATCCGCGGAATGGGGGGCAATGTAATGCACGATGTCCTCGCGCATCGTGGCCTGCCCCACAAACACAGGCGAGCGCCGCAAGCCCAGTCCGATGGCATCACGCCCCAGGATGCCGGCTTGCAAGGTCTGCAGGCTGTCGTTGCTCAAGGGGTCTTTAATATGGCCGCAGTACTGGGCAATGACATGGGCAAACCGCTGGATTCGATCGGCTTGATCGGCTTCTTTTTCGATGAGAAAGCTCGCGCGCGATTCCTTGAACGTCAGCCAACTGGCCGTACGCATCAGGATGTCGGGGCCAAAGGCCTGATCCAACTCATCCAAAGCTTCGCGCAAATTGAATTGCAGAGCTTGCTGCACCGGCGCGTTACGACGAACCATGGGGCAGAATTCAGCCGTCCCCGGCAGGTTGTTATTGATTCGCCAACGCCGTGTTCGCAATGGTTCGCAACGTGTCAGGTAGTCTTGTGGCGAAAGTGCATCAACATAAGCGCCATTGGTCACGTCAGGCACATCCAGACGTTCACCTGTCAGCCATTCGTAGAGGAATCCTGTGCGACGGGCGTACTGGCCAAAAGGTGCCCGTCGGCACCAGTCTTCGACAGGCTGGGGACCTATGGCCGCAAACAGGCGGGCAAAAAACTCGAGATGAATATCTTCGTACTTGAGGCCGAATTCGAAATGCCCTGCAAAGTCGTCTGCGGGCCGGTATTTCGGCGGATATCGATTCTCCACTTGCCCGTTACTTTCGCGGCTAACCCGTGAAGTGCCAATTATCGACTCGACCCGAAGAGGCTGCGCCAATGCGACGTCATAGCGATTCGCGAGGGTCTTGAAACCGACTTGCATTGACGAAATCCTTTACTGAGGCAAGAAAAACGCTAACAGAAGGTTGATCCTAGGCGAAAACGATAATTTGTGCAGGTGTCAAAATGCTAATGTTTTAAGAAATTTAATACTGAACCCGTTTTTTTAAAGTAAAACGTTAACGGGCGCAGAATAGTCTCATACCGACGGAAGTGCCTGCTCATCGATCAGTGGAAACTACGAACCGAATTTCACCAAACCCTGCACACAAAAAAACCGGCCATTGAGGCCGGTTTTTTCTTTACTGCATCCCCCGTCAAAAAACGACGTGAGACCAAAATTCTATTGGAGCGGGTGAAGGGAATCGAACCCTCGTTATCAGCTTGGGAAGCTGGAGTAATGCCATTATACGACACCCGCTCAGAGCGGCTGACTTTGTACCAGATGTGCGCGTGGAAATGAAGTTTTTCTTTGCGCGAGATGGCTTTAGCGCAGATGTAGCAAGCCGACAGACCGCGTCGCGGTCGTTCGCGGGCAAGCCTCGCTCCTACAGTACGGCGTTAGGGGGCGAAGCTTGCTCGCGATGACGCTGTTTCAAATGGCCAATGCATGGTGGTCCTGAACATAGTGGTAACGCGGTCGGCTTGCCTGTGGCGAAGGGTTCAGAAAACCCAGCAGCGCATTGCGGCTGTCTCGGCAGGCGGCTTTGTGTTCCATGTCGAGAAAATGGCCGGTTGCCTCAATGGTAGTGAAGGTGCTGTGTTGCACGTGGTTGGCGAACAATCGCGCGCCATCGGCGGCGGTGTATTCGTCCCATTCGCCGTTCATGAACAGCACCGGTACGTTGATTTTCTCCGAGGCTTGTAGAAAGCACTGGGGATCGCTGTGCAGCAGGTCGCTGATGTGGAAGTGCATCTGCCCATATTCATGATCGGCCAGGCTGCTGACGTGCCGATAGTTGAAGCGCTTGAACAGGGTCGGCAAGTGTTTGCCGATGGTGCTGTTCACCAGGTTGCCGACCCGGTCGCCATCCCGGCTGCCGAGGTAATCGACACCGCGCTCGAGGTAATCGAGCATGTGCGCGTTGATCTCCGGGGAGAACGAGCTGATCACGGCTTTTTCGATGCGCCGTGGTTGGTGGGCGAGGGCGACCAGGGTCGCGGCGCCACCCCAGGAAAACGACATCACGTGTTCGGCGGCGAAGTGGTCGATCAGCTCCAGGAGGATCTGCCCTTCGATTTCCTTGGTCAGCGATTTCTCATGCTGGTTGTGGGCTTTTGACTTGCCCGCGTAGGGCTGGTCGTAGCAGACCACATTGAACTGCGGGTGGAGGTTTTTCACGGTTTGTGCAAACGACGCAGTCGTGGCCATCGAGCCGTTGACCAAAATAATGGTCTTCTCTGCGGCGTCTGCGCGATAGAACTCCGTGTAAACCCGATACTGACCTTGTATATCCAGCACAGCGATTTCTGGCCTCATGTCATAAGACTCCTGGCAAGCGGGTATGCGCGCAAATAAGATTGCACGAGCTTTGTGACAGGTAGGCATATGCCTGGAATTTGGAGGCCCATGTCGATCCGTACAGCGGTCGACGGGTATTATTATTGGCGGGCAGTCTGCCGGTCTGAGGCGGAACCCTGAGGGTTCTCTAACCGACAAAAAGTTTCTTAGAAGTATGTTGTGACTCGTCAGTCACATTTCGGCTGACGACCTGATTCAAGCAGGGGCAGACGGATCGCGCAAGTGCCTTTGGTAAATTGTTCGACAACTTCTGCTCAGCGGTAGGCTGCTTAGATCATTCTGATCTCATCAACGCTTAAAGGTCGGTATTCGCCCGGTTTCAGCGAGCTGTCGAGGACCAGCGGGCCCATGCGCTCGCGGTGCAAGCGCATCACCTTGTTGTCGAAGTAGCCGAACATCCGCTTCACCTGGTGATAACGACCCTCGACAATGCTCAGGCGCGCAGCCTTCGGCCCGAGCAGCTCCAACCCAGCCGGCAGTGTGATGAGGTCTTCGAACGCGAAGTACAGCCCTTCGCTGAATTTCAATGCGTATTCAGGGCCGATCTCTTGCTCGGTCTCGACGTAGTAGACCTTGGGCAGTTTGGTCTGCGGTTGGGTCAGGCGTCGCGACCAGCTGCCGTCGTTGGTGATCAGCAGCAGGCCGGTGGTGTTGAAATCCAGGCGACCGGCGATGTGCAGGTCCTCCTTGTCCGGCTCATGGATCAGGTCGAGCACCGTCGGGTGTTCCGGATCACGGGTGGCGCTGACGCAACCGGCTGGCTTGTGCAGCATGAAGTGGCGCAACGGTTTGCCGACTTGTATCACTTCGTCGTCGACTTCAACCCGGTTGAATTCCCGTACCTCGGCGTGCGGATCGCTGACGATATGTGCGTCGATCCGGATGCGTTTTTCCACCAGCAACAGGCGAACCTGCTTACGGTTGAAGCGCGGCAGGTTGCTGAGGAAACGGTCAATACGCATGACGGGGGATCAGCAGGAAAAGGGCCGCGTAGCTTACTTGATCGGCCGGGAGGCTGCTTACAACTGCGCCTCGATCTGCGCGCAGCGTGGGCACAGGCAGGATTTGTCGCGCAACTCGACCGGCAGTGCGGCGAGTACTGCCGGGTCGATGCTGACGCCATAGCACCAGCAGGCGCGATCGGCGGTACGGGGATCGGCCAGGGTGCAGTCGTTGGAAGCCCCGCAAGCCGGGCATTGTTCAGGCAGGTTCTTGATAGTCATAACTGGAGTGAGACATTTCCACGCAAGTGCGGTTACGGCCGGATTGCTTGGCCCGATACATCGCATGATCGGCCCGGGACAGCAAGGTGTGTAAGGTTTCATCTGGCTGCAGCGTGGTCAAGCCGATGCTGACGGTCAGCTGTAGTGTTTTACCGTTGTAGGCATAACGCTGTTGTTCCACATGCTGGCGAATTTTCTCGGCGATCATCAGACCGGTCTCACCGTCCGTGTCCTTGAGCAGCACGATGAACTCTTCGCCGCCCCAGCGGCAGACGATGTCGGAGTGCCGCAGGCAGCTCTCCAGATCCCGTGCGAAGCCGATCAGCACCTGATCGCCCGCGAGGTGACCGTAGGTGTCGTTCAAGGCCTTGAAGTGGTCCAGGTCCAGCAGCAACGCGGTCAGCGGCTTTGGTTCCCGCGCAGCTTCGTGCATGGCTTGCGCCGCCAACAGGTCGAAGCCACGTCGGTTGGGCAACTCGGTCAAGCTGTCGAGGGTTGCCTGCGCCTGGATCTTGCTTTGATAGCGCTTGATCACCCGGTTGAGCAGGGCCAGCACGATCAGCGTTACGACCAGGCAAATCAGCAGGTTCAGGTACAACGACTGACGGATTTCACTGAGGGCGCCGTCTTCACGTTTGTCGACGAACAAGTACCAGTTCAACTCCGGAATGAACCGCACGTTGAGGAAATGTCCCTGGCCCTGGACGGAGTATTCGTAGCTGCCGTTGTAGGGTTTGGGCAATTGGCTGACCAGGCCCTTCATGCCGTCCAGTTCGCTGAGCTTCTGGCCGATATGCGCACCTTGCGGGCCGCCTTCGCCACCGGTGAGTACCAGGCGCCCGAAGTTATCGACGAAATACACGCTGCGCTGGTAGCGCTGCTGGTATTTGTCGATCAGCTTGATCACCGCATCGACCGTCAGGCCCACGCCCGCCGCGCCGATGAAACGGTTGTTGTAGTCGTAGACTTTGTAGTTGATGAAGAAGGTCAGGTTGTCCTTGTTCGCAAGGTCCGGGTCGACATTGATCTCGTACGGATCGGCCATGTCGCGTACGCGGAAATACCACGTATCGCGGGGTTCAGTGGCCTTGACCTGCTTGAGCACGCCCTTGGCGTGGTAGTAGGTGAGGCTGGTGTTGGAGACGAAAAACGCGGTGTAGGCGCCGTAGTGCGTCATGACCTCATTGAGGTAGCGGGTCATTTTTTCCGGGTCGTTCTCGCCATTCACCACCCAGTCGCGCATGAAGGTGTCGCGGGACATCATCGAAGAAAGCAGGATCGGCCTGACCAGGTCTTTCTGGATTTCCGAGTAGACCGTATCCGACGTCAGCGGCAATTCAGTGTTGACGATGCTGTCGCGGATCGACGCTCGCGAGGCGTAGTAACTGAGGAACGAGGTGGCGAGAAAGCCTGCGGCCAGCAGCGCGATCAGCGTGAGGACTAGCGAACGTTGGGAATACAGTGGCGAGCGAAGCGGCATGACAGTTCCGTTGGCAGTAATCCGATGGCAAGCATTCTAGGGGCATGGCAAGGAAATAACTGCTCTATGTGCGCCGCGAATGGTCGTTCCCCTATCACGAAGGTCTGTGGTTCCCTGTAGGCGCTGCCGCAGGCTGCGATCTTTTGATCTTGATCTTGAAAAACAAGATCAAAAGATCGCAGCCTGCGGCAGCTCCTACAGGAGGGTGCGGTCAGGCGAGGGTTTTCAGGTACGCTCGCCAGCCGCCTAGAGGGCTGATATTGACTGCGCCTTCCAGGCCATAGGTCTCACAGATAAACCCGCTCTCCCAACGTCCATCCGCCAATTGCACCTTGCCCAACCCCAGCGGCGCCGGAATCCCGGTCAGGAACGAGCCCAACTCGCTGCTCGGCAATTCCCAGACCTCCACCGCAATTGCAACGCCGCCATCCTTCACCCGAACCATCCCCGGACGAAACGGCGGGCCGCCGGCCAATGCGTACAGTTGATAGTCCGGTGAGCTGAACGTCGTTTCAACCAACGTCGCGCCGCGACGTTTCAGTTGCCAGTTCAACGCCAACCCGTCCAGATGCGCACCACACACCACCAGCCGTGCGCGATCATTGCGCGCGACGGCCGATGGCGCTGACGTTGGCAACCCTTGCTGACGTTGAAAAGCATCCGCCACGCTGAGCAAATACTGATCAGTAAACGCCCGGCCAAACAACGTAACGCCCCAGGGCAAACCATTGCCCATGAAACCGCTCGGCACGGCGATGGCGGCATAATCCAGCAGGTTCATGAAGTTGGTGTAGTAACCCAATTCCGAATTGCGCAGCACCGGCTCAGCTTCCAGTTCCGCCAATGTAACGGGACGGCCGATGGTCGGCGTCACGACGCAATCCAGCCCCTGCAGCGCCTGGTCACACAGGGCTTTCAAGGCTTGCAGCCGATACTGGGCGCGGAACGTTTGCACGCCACTCACCGCTGGCGCCTTGGCCAGCACGGCGCGAATCACCGGCAGTACCGCTTGCGGATTCTGCTCCATCAACTCACCGGCGACGCTGTAGCGCTCGGCCACCCACGGGCCTTCATAGAGCAAACGCGCCGCTTCGAGAAACGGCGACATGTCCAGTTCAACAGCGGTGCCACCCAAAGCCTTGAGCTGGTCGATGGCGTCGCCGAATAACAACGGGCCTTCAACACAGCCGAAGAATTCCAGGTCTTGCGCACGCGGTACGCCGAAACGGAAGGGGCGCGGCGTACCGAACGCCGAGGCGTCATTCCACAGCGGATTGCTGCGGCTGTACGCGTCACGTGGATCGAGGTGTGCTGTGAGCGCCAGCAACTGACTGGCTTCCCGAGCCGTCGCGGTAAACGTTGTCACACAATCGAGTGTGCGACAGGCCGGCACAACACCCGCCGTGGAGATCAACCCTTTGGTGGCTTTCATCCCCACCAGATTGTTCAAACCCGCCGGCACACGCCCGGAACCCGCGGTGTCCGTGCCCAACGAGAAACTCGCCACACCCAACGCTACCGCCAGCGAAGACCCGGCACTGGAACCGCCGGACGGATACTCCGGCAACACGCTGTTCGGGCACGCGCCATACGGCGAGCGACTGCCGTTGAGCCCCGTGGCGAACTGATCGAGATTGGTCTTGCCCAGCGGGATCGCCCCCAGTGCCAGCAACTGTTCGACGATGGTCGCCGACTGCTCCGGTATATAGGCAAATGCAGGACACGCCGCCGTGGTCGGAATACCCGCCAGGTCGATGTTGTCCTTGATCGCAAACGGCACGCCGTACAGCGGCAGGCTGTCGACATCTCGACCGTCGAGTGCGGCCAGATACGGTTCCAGTTCTTCGACACTCAGTAAGTGGATGAACAGGTGATAGTCCGGGTTCAGTGAGGCGGCCTTGTCACGCAGGCCCGGCAGCAGTTTTCGAGGTGTGGTGTTGCCGTCGCGATAGGCGCTGCGCAGGGCGTCGAGTTGCAGATTGATGTTCATGGCTTGATCCTTTTCAAATGGGGTTCAGTCGAGTTCCAGCACCACGACGCGCTGTCCGGCGCGCACCGCCGAACCCGGTTGCACGCGAATCTCGCGCACCACGCCCGCGATCGGTGCGAGCAGCGGAATTTCCATCTTCATCGACTCCAGGATTACCAGCACATCACCGGCCTGAACCCGGCTGCCGGTCTCCACCTGAACCTGCCAGAGGTTGCCGGCGATGTGGCTGTCGACGCTCATTTCACCGTTGGCGAGCGGTGCGTCCTCGGTCACTTGCGGGGTCAGTTCTTCACTGTCGAAATGCGCTTGGCCGCTGGCGATCCAGCGCTCGCGCTCGGCGTTGAACGCGCCTTGTTGCTGATCGCGAAACGCGGCGATGGTCTCGGCTTCTTTTGTCAGGAACGCCTGGTAATCCGCGAGGTTCAACTGGCTGTGCTCGATGTCCAGGTCGAAACGCCCGAGGGGGAAGTCCCGACGAATGCGCAGCAGCTCATCGGGGCTCACCGGGTAGAAACGGATCTGATCGAAGAAGCGCAGCAGCCACGGTTTGCCATCGAACGCGGCGACTTCGCGGTAGCGATTCCACATCTGCAACGTGCGACCGACGAACTGATAGCCGCCGGGGCCTTCCATGCCATACACGCACATGTACGCGCCACCGATGCCCACCGAGTTCTCGGCAGTCCAGGTGCGCGCCGGGTTGTACTTGGTGGTCACCAGGCGATGACGCGGGTCGAGCGGGGTGGCGACCGGTGCGCCGAGGTAAACGTCACCGAGGCCCATCACCAGATAACTGGCGTCGAACACCGTACGCTGCACTTCGTCGAGGTTCGGCAGGTCGTTGATGCGGCGGATGAACTCCAGGTTGCTCGGGCACCACGGCGCGTCCTTGCGCACGGTGGTCATGTATTTCTCGATCGCCAATTGACAGGCCGGGTCGTCCCAGGACAGCGGTAGATGGACGATGCGCGACGGCACTTGCAGGTCCTTGGCGGCGCACACGGCGTCCCATTCACCGGCGACGATACCCAGCAGATCGGCCAGCGGCAGTTGCTCCGGCTGGTAATGCACTTGCAGCGAGCGGATGCCTGGGGTGAGGTCGATCACGCCGTGCAGATGTTTGCTTTCCAGTGCTTGCATCAGGGCGTGGGCGCGGAAGCGCAGGACCAGGTCCAGTTCCGGTGCGCCGATTTCCAGCAGAAGGTGAGTATCCCCGGACAACCTCGCAACCAGCCGCGTATCCCCCTGACCCAAATCCAGCACCACAGGCGTCACAACCCCCTGTGGGAGCGAGCCTGCTCGCGATGAAGTTAATGCGGTGTCTGATCTGGCCCCATCGCGAGCAGGCTCGCTCCCACAGGGGGTATTCCATTTCAGGGCGAGATTGCGGGCGGTCTTGAGGTCGACCGGGTGGAACTGGATCTTGTCGCCAGCCTTCAGCTGCCCCAGCTGCCAAAGATCCGCCTCGATCACCGTCACCGGGCACACAAACCCACCCAGGCTCGGGCCATCCGGGCCGAGGATCACCGGCATGTCCCCGGTGAAATCCACCGCGCCAATGGCATACGGATTGTCATGAATGTTCGACGGATGCAGCCCCGCTTCACCCCCATCGGCTCGCACCCATTCCGGCTTCGGCCCGATCAGGCGCACGCCGGTGCGGCTGGAATTGAAATGCACTTCCCACTGAGTGTCGAAGAAGGTGCCGATGTAGTTTTCGGTGAAGTATTCCGGCGCGCCATGCGGACCGTAGATCACCCGGATCTGGCGCACGGCAGGCAACCCGGTGACCTGCTCTTCTTCCAGTTGTTGACCCGCGCGGCGATCGCTCAAGGCCGGGACATGCAACACATCGCCAGCCCGCAACGCACGGCCGCCATGACCACCAAACTGGCCGAGGGTGAAGGTGCTTTTGCTGCCCAGGTAATCCGGCACTTGCAGGCCGCCGCGAACGCACAGGTAGCTGCGAGCGCCGACACCGGCAATCGTGCCGAGGCTTAGCGTGGCACCGGCCGGAATCAGCAGCGCGGTGTCCATTGCTACCGTTTCACCGTTCAACGCCAGCGGAATCACCGCCCCGGTGACGGCCACCACCACCTCACAGTTGAAGCGCAGCAACGGCCCGCTCATGGTGATTTCCAGTGCCGCGGCGCCCTCATTGTTGCCGAGCAACAGATTGCCCAGACGCAATGCGCGACTGTCCATCGGCCCCGATGGCGGCACGCCGACAGCCCAATAACCGAGGCGGCCAGGAAAATCCTGCACGCTGGTTTGGGTGCCGGCGCTGAGCACTTCAAAGGTGTTGGCCTGATAGACCAGGCTTTCGAGGCAACGGGTCCACGGCTGAGCGCTGGCGAACGGTGCATCCAGCAGAATCTGCCGCAGGTAATCGCGGTTGGTTTCCACGCCATACAGCAGGCTGTCGCCCAACGCTTGATGCAGGTCCGCGCGTGCTTCTTCGCGGGTCGACGCCCAACTGATGACCTTGGCGATCATCGGATCGAAGTACGGTGGAATCTCACAGCCGGCCTCGACCCAGGTATCGATGCGCAGCTGTTTGCCGTCGGCGGCAGGGAAGTTCACGGCGGTCAGCAAGCCCGGGCTCGGCTGAAAATCACGGCCCGGATCTTCGGCATACAGCCGTGCCTGAATGGCATGGCCTTCAGCTTTCAAGCCTCGATTCAATTCACTCAGTGGCGGCAAATCACCGGCCGCCAGTTCCACCATCCAGCGCACCAGGTCCACGCCCCACACTTGTTCGGTGACGCCGTGTTCCACCTGCAGCCGGGTGTTCACTTCCAGAAAATAGAACCGTTGGTCTTCGCTGTCGAAGACGAATTCCACGGTGCCGGCGCTGCGGTAGTTCACCGCTTTCGCCAGTTTGATCGCCGCCGCGCACAGCTCATCGGCCATGCCGTCGGGCAGGTTCGGTGCCGGGGTTTCTTCGAGGACTTTCTGGTTGCGACGCTGTACCGAGCAATCGCGCACGCCGAGGGCAATCACCTCGCCGCTTCCGTCGCCGAACACCTGCACTTCCAGGTGCCGGGCGCGCTGGATGTACTTCTCGATGAACACGCCAGCGTCGCTGAAATTGTTCTGGCCGAGGCGTTTCACCGCTTCAAAGGATTCGCTCAACTCGTCGGCACTGCGGCACACGCGCATGCCGATGCCGCCACCGCCGGCTGTGCTTTTGAGCATCACCGGGTAGCCGACCTGCTCGCCCGCGATCAATGCCGCGTCGAGGCTGTCGAGCAGTTCGGTGCCTTCGAGCATTGGCACGCCGTGCTGTTTGGCCAGGGCGCGGGCGGTGTGTTTCAGGCCGAACACCCGCAGTTGCTCTGGCGTCGGGCCGATGAAGGCGATGTGGGCGGCTTCGCAAGCTTCGGCGAATGCGGCGTTTTCCGAGAGGAAACCGTAGCCGGGATGGATCGCCGTGGCGCCGGTGGCTTTGGCGATGGCGAGGATTTTATCGACCGCCAGATAAGTGCCGGCGGCTGCGCCTTCACCCAGGCTGAGGGCTTCGTCGGCTTGGAGGATGTGCAAGCTCGCGGCATCGGCTTCGGAATACACCGCAACGCCTTTGACGTGCAGTTCACGCAGGGTGCGCAGGATGCGGCACGCAATGGCACCACGGTTGGCAATCAGGATTTTTTCGAACATGGCATAACCCCCGGAGGCGATAGCGCATCAGCCTCGACCTGGGATGCGGGCCGTCCCGCAGTTTTTCGAAATGCACCCGGGCCGTCCCGGATGACTGAAATTGACACCCCCTGTAGGAGCTGCCCAAGGCTGCGATCTTGTGATCCTGATCTTGATCTTCATTGACCCCCTTAAGATCAAGATCAAAAGATCGCAGCCTTCGGCATCTCCTACAGGGTTCGGTTATTTAATGCACTGGCCGGAACGGGCCTGGCACAGGGTGAACAACCATTTACGCAACCGCGCCAGTTTCAGTCCCATACCAATAACTCCGCAGGGGTCGGGTTGTAGGCATTGCACGGGTTGTTCAGTTGCGGGCAGTTGGAGATCAGCACGATCACGTCCATCTCGGCCCGCAGGTCGACGTATTTGCCCGGTGCCGAAATCCCGTCTTCAAAGGTCAACCCGCCATCGGCCGTGACCGGCACGTTCATGAAGAAGTTGATGTTCGGCCCGATGTCGCCCTTGCCCAGTCGCCCATCGTGGACGCAGGCGCGCAGATAGTTGTCGCGGCAGCTGTGCATGTAGCGTTTTTCCAGCGCGTAACGCACGGTGTTGCTCTCCTGCGCACAGGCGCCGCCGAGAGTGTCGTGCCGCCCACAGGTATCGGCGACGATGGTCAGCATCGGTTTGCCGAGGTTGGAATAGAGCACGCTGCCGGTACCCAGGTAGACGCTGTTCTGCCGGCGCAAGGTGCGCTGCACGTCGTAGCGTTCCTTCGGGTTGGCGACGCTGTAGAACAAGGTATCGACTGCCTGGTTGCCTTCCAGATCGAGGATGCGCAGGGTCTGGCCCGCCTTGACCTCCATCAGCCACGGTTCACCGGCCGGGATGGTCGCGCGGTAGACCGCGGTTTCGGGCTGCCTGCTGGTGGTAACGGCAGCGGTAGCGATTGCTAGTGACATGGCAGCGATCCTCAGGCGAACAGACGGTCGGTATTGATGAAGCCGCGCTCGTTTTCCGGGCGCGAGGTGCGGCAGTGTTCGGCGACGCTGGCGTCGGCGTTCATCCAGCTGAGTTTCAGCGGTTTCGGGGCGAATTCCGGCGATGGATCCATCGGGTGTTGCAGCGCGGTCAGCACCACCAGCGTGTCCATCGGCGCGTACAACTCGATGTAGTCGCCAGCCTTGGAGTTGCCCTCGACGAAGTGGAAACGCCCGGCTTCATCGACGTTCACGCGGCTGAACAAGTTGAGCGTCATCAGCAAATCCGACAGGCCCAGCCCCCACTTGCCGAGCTCCACCAACAGGTTGTCGGTGCCGTTGCGGAAGAAGCCGTTGCGCAGTTCCTGGTAGCGTCCGGCGCCGTATTTTTCCGCGACTTCTTCAGCGCAGAGCACGCCGCCGAGGCTGTCGCTCCAGCCACAGGTGTCGGCGGTGATGGCCGCCAGCACGCGGCCCATGTCCGAGTACAGGCAATGGCCGGTGGTGAGTTTGGCGGTGTGTTGGCATTTGAGGCTGTCGGGCAGGTTCAGGCGTTCGGTTTTTTCGTTAGCGTTGAGCAGCGTCAGGCTGACGTTGGCACCGCCGCGCAGGTCGGTCAGGCGCAACAGTTGGCCGCGCTTCAAAACGAAAGAGCGATGGCCGCCGCCTGGGAGCATTTCTTCGGCGAACGGTGGGAACAGTTGAGTCGAGTCAGTCATTTTCAAACTCCTCTAAGCGATACGAAGCGTGCCTGCCACGGGAGCCGGCAGGGCGTCGACGGCGGCGCGCTGGACGCGGCGGTCGCTGTTCAAAGGGATGTCGTAGGTGATGCGGGCGCCATAGGCGCCGGGGGCGTGCGGGTCGACGCGGACCTTGTCGAACACCAGCAGCCGGGTGCCGAGGCTGAAACCTTCGGACAGGTCGTGGGTGACCATGAACACCGTCAGTTGCGTCTCGCGCCACAGCTCCAGCAGCAGGTGATGCATGTCTTTGCGGATGCCCGGATCAAGGGCGCCGAACGGTTCGTCGAGCAGCAACACCCGGGGTTTCATGATCAGCGCCTGGGCGATGGCCAGCCGTTGTTGCATGCCCCCGGACAGCTGCGCCGGGTACTTGTCCAGCGAGTGGCCGAGGCCGACTTTATGCAGCAGCACCGAGGCTTGTTCGCGGGCGTCTCTTTTAGCGCTGCCGAACAAGCGACCGAGTAACGGCGAGCGCGGCAGTTCGAGGCCGAGGGCGACGTTATCCAGAACCGTCAGGTGCGGGAACACCGAGTAGCGCTGGAACACCACGCCACGGCTTGAGTCCGGCTCACCGGCCAGGGCCTGGCCGTCCAGCAGAATCTCGCCGCGACTGGCGCGTTCCTGGCCGAGCAACAACCGCAGGAAGGTCGATTTGCCGCAACCCGAGGCGCCGACGAGTGTGCAGAATTCACCCTCGTTGACGTTCAGGTTCAGCCCTTCGAGCACCACCTGATCGGCGTATTGCTGCCAGACGTTTTTCACCGTGATGAAGCTCATGCGCGGGCTCCTTCATACCAAGGGAACGCACGTTGGGTCAGGCGCTTGAGGCCCCAATCCATCAGCCAGGCGAGCAGGGTGATCCACACCACGTAGGGCAAAATCACGTCCATCGCCAGGTAGCGGCGCACCAGGAAGATCCGGTAGCCGAGGCCGTCCGTGGAGGCGATGGCTTCGGCGGCGATCAGGAACAACCACGCCGAGCCCAGCATCAGCCGCAGCGAGATCAACAGACGCGGCAGCAATTGCGGCAACACCACGCGCAGCATCAGGGTCCAGGTCGAGGCGCCGAGGGTCTGGGCCTTGATCAGCAGTTCGACCGGAATCTCCCGGGCACGCTGTTCCAGATCCCGTGCCAGGCACGGGGTGATGCCGATCACGATCAGCATCACTTTCGACAACTCCCCCAGCCCGAACACGATGAACAGAATCGGCAGGATCGCCAGCGGTGGCACCATCGACAGCACCGTCAGCAACGGTGACAACGGCGCGCCGAACAGCGGCAGGGTGCCGGCGGCAATGCCCAGGCACAGCCCGGCCAACGCGCTGATACCGAGGCCGATGGCCAACCGACGCAGGCTGGACGCGGTGTCTTGCCACAGCACATATTCACCGGTGCGGGTGTCGGCAACGAAGGCCAGGCGTTTGACCGCGTCGGTCATTTGCACGGCGCTCGGCAACAGCTTGTCGTTGGGGTTGTCCGTCAGCCGCTCGGCCGAGCCCATGAAGTAGGCAAACAGCACCAGGGCGAACGGCAGGATCACCAACAGCAGGCGACTCGGGCGATCCGGATGGCGATTGATCAGGCGCATGGCCAATTCCTCTTGTTACAGCTTGGCGTCGGCGGCCATCTGCACGTAGGTCGGATCGAAACGCAGCTTGAGGTTGGTCTTGTCGCCGCTGGTCACGCCGTTGGCGAAGGCCATGCCGACCGCGCTGGTGTCCTTGGCGCCTTCACCCAGCAAGCCGTGCTGGAAGGAAAACTCCGCGACCTTGCGCATGGTGTCCGGCAGTTGTTTGCTGGTAGAGAACGCCAGGGCTTCGTTGGGCGTGGCGAACAATTTGGTGGTGTCCAGTTGCGCCTGGAAACCCGCCAGGTCAGTGCCCGAAGCTTTGGCCATGTGTTCGAGCGCGACTTTGCTGGCGGCGTTTTTCGCGTTCATCAACTCGACCACTTCGAACCAGGCACCGGTCAGGGCTTTACCCAGGGCCGGGTTGTCTTTGAGAGTGGCACTGTTGACCACCATCATGTCCATGATTTCGCCGGGGATCTGGCTGGAGTTGAAGACTTCGGTCACACCGGGTTTGGCCTTGATGTCGGACAGCATCGGGTTCCAGGTGGTGACGGCATTGACTTGCTCGGTGTTGAAGGCAGCGGAGATATCGGCGTCGGAGGTGTTGACCACTTTCAGGTCTTTCTCGCTGAGGTCCACCGAATCCAGTGCGCGAGCCAACAAGTAGTGGGAAACCGAGAGCTCGACCAGATTGACGTCCATGCCCTTGAGGTCGCTGACTTTCTTGGCGTCACCCTTGAGCACGATGCCGTCGTTGCCGTTGGAGAAATCGCTGACGATCAGTGCGGTGCTGTCGACGCCGCCAGCTGCCGGAATGGTCAGCGCGTCCATGTTGGTCATGGTGCAACCGTCGAACTGGCCGGCGGTGTACTGGTTGATGGATTCGACGTAATCGTTGAGCTGCACCACATCAATCTTGATGCCGTACTTCTTTGCCCATTTATCGACGATGCCTTGGCTGCCCGCATATTCCCACGGCATCCAACCGGCGTAGATGGTCCAGCAGACGCTGAAGTGGTCTTTCTGTGCGGCTTGAGACGAGAAGCTCACGAAGGCTGCGAACGCAGCGACGAGCAGGGCGGGTAAACGAAGCTGGGACATGATGGTTCTCCAGTTGATCTAGGGCGGGCAGGAGTCAACGCGGCACCGCGAACGGTGGCTTGTCTCCCGGGCTTTTGTCCCGCCGTGTAACCTCAACTGGAGGTCGCCAACTCTCGGACCAGCCACTCGCTCAAGCGAGCCGGAACCCTAGTCGGCCATTGCAAATTGTGGTGCCGCGAACCTGTGGTGACTCCTGCACGGGTTTGTTAAAGCGAGAGCCGTGCCAAGTCGGCTTGAGCGCTCTGGCGTGGGGATTGCGCGGTGGTCGCGTGCTGAGGTGAAGGATGTGGTGCATTGTGATGGTGCGGTGGCGCACTGCAATGGAGCCACTGATCTGAAGGTTTGCGCTGCATCGCACTTGGCAGAGGATTTTGAGTCAAAACAAATGTCAGCCGGTCTGTGCCGACTGCTGTCAAAGGTCTTTGCGGAGGCCGTCATGTTGCGTCGATTGCTGCTGGGTGCTTTGCTCGGTTTGGGGTTGACCGGTTGTTACTATTACGACGGTCCAGCCGATGTCTATGCGGCACCTTATTACTACCCCGGCTACTACTACCCTAATTACTACTCGCCTTTTTACTACGGTTATTACGGTGGCTATTACGGCCCACGTTATTACGGTGGTTATCACGGCTATTACTACGGCGGACGAGGCTATTATCGCGGTGGGTATCACGGCGGCGGATATCACGGTGGCCACCATTAATCAGTGCGTGAATGGATGAAAAACCTTTCATCGGCCAGATGTTTCAACGTGTTGCAAAGCCGCACCAGATTTCGAATTCGATGTCTGATCTTTCGACAGTCACCGAATAATTGACTGTCGCCCGCCAGCGTCGCTGGTGTGGCTCACTCGCGGTCCAGGAGGCCGCCATGCTCTCTCGAAAACAGCTCCGCCGAATGCTTCTGATTGCTGTATTGGGATTGTCTGTTGGTGCGTGCGTGCCCTATTCCGATGGAGGAGCCGGCTACTACAGTTCCGAGGTCTACACCTCGCCAGCGCCAGCCTATTACGCTGGTAGTGGATCCTACTATTCAGGTGGCAGCTATTACTCGCCACCGCCGCGCTATTACTCACCGCCAGCGCGGTATTACCAGCCAACCCCGCGCTATTACTCGCAGCCGCGGATCTACCAATCGTCACCGCGCTATTATCAGTCGGCCCCGCGAGCTGACTACCGGGCCTATCAGAATCACGGTTCGGACGGCCGTAATCGCGGCAACTGGAACAATGACGACCGCGGTGGCGGACGCAATAATAATCATGGCGGACGCGGCGACCATAACGGTCATGGTGATCACGATGGCCGGGGTGGGCACCGCTAAAAACCAATAACCAATACAAGGAGCGAGCAAGCTCGCTCCTACAGTTTTTGTTCAATATTCCGACAAATCTGCCAAGGGATGCCTGCCTTCCCAGACCTTATGGAAATGCGCCTCCACCACCGCATCCGGCACTTTTTGGATGTCCGGCCAATGCCAGTGCGGTTTCTGATCCTTGTCAATCAACCGTGCCCGTACACCTTCGCTGAACTCCGGATGCCGGCAGCAGTTGAGGCTAATGGTGTATTCCATCTGGAAGACCTGAGCCAACGACATGTGCCGAGCGCGGACGATCTGCTCCCAGACCAGATGAGCGGTTAGCGGCGAGCCTTCGCTCATGGTCTTTGCGGCTCGGCTGAATAGCATATCCGTGCTGTCGCGCAGATGGCTGATAGCCTTCCAGGCGCAGCGCACATCGCTGACATCCAGCAATTCGTCGACCTGCTGGCGGCGCGGCAACCATTGGGCTTCGGGCATTTGTGCGTCGGCTTCCTGCTGCAAGGCCTTGAGCAGACTGTTGAGTTGCATCGATGTCTGTTCTTGCCAGTTCAGCTGCAGCAAGCCTTCGATCAACTCTTCTTGTTGTTCATCGAGGAGGAAACGGTCGGCCAGGTCCAAGTCGATCGCATCGCGACCGTTCATATGCGCGCCCGTCAGGCCGAGAAACAAGCCGAGTTTGCCGGGCAACCGCGACAAGAACCAACTGGCGCCAACATCCGGGTACAGGCCGATACTGATCTCGGGCATCGCCAAGCGGCTGCTCGGCGTGACAATGCGGATGCTCGCGCCTTGCAGCAGGCCCATGCCACCGCCCAGCACGTAACCATGCCCCCAGCAGATCAGCGGTTTTGGGTACGTGTGCAGATTGAAGTCCAGGCGGTATTCCGCCGCAAAAAACTGCGCGGCCAAGGGCGGAACCTCTCCGGGATGCACGCGACACGCTTCTACCAGACTGCGCACTTCACCACCGGCGCAAAAGGCCTTGGTACCGTTGCCGCGCAATAAGACGCAGACGATTTGCGGTTCCTTGGCCCAGGCGTCCAGTTGGTCGCGCAGGGCGTTGATCATCGGCAAGGACAGCGCATTGAGGGATTTTTCAGCATCCAGGCTGGCAACACCGATTCGGGCGCCGTCGGTGCCAGTGAGTTCTTCGAAGTGCAGATTCATCGTGACCTCGATCGGGAATTTGAGGGTTAAGTATGATCGCTATGTAGGAAAGTGCCGGATCTGCGTCAGATCAATTGACAAGCGTGATGCGCCTTCTTAGGGTTCGTCCCATTGTTTTTGCCGGATGTAACCATGACTACTGACGACCGTATCAAACTCGAACCGAGCTGGAAGGAGGCACTGCGTGCCGAATTCGACCAGCCTTATATGGCAGAGTTGCGCAATTTCCTGCAACAGGAGCGCGCTGCGGGCAAGGAGATCTATCCACCGGGCCCGATGATTTTCAACGCGCTCAATTCGACGCCGCTGGACAAGGTCAAGGTCGTTATCCTCGGTCAGGACCCTTATCACGGCCCGGGCCAGGCGCACGGCTTGTGCTTCTCGGTGCAGCCGGGCGTGCCGGCGCCGCCGTCGCTGGTGAACATCTATAAAGAGCTGAAACGTGACCTGAACATCGACATCCCGAGCCATGGCTGCCTGCAAAGCTGGGCCGATCAAGGCGTGCTGATGATCAACACCACCATGACGGTCGAGCGCGCCAATGCCAATGCGCACAAGGACAAGGGCTGGCAGTTTTTCACCGATCGGATTATTGAAGTGGTCAGCCAGCAGCAGCCACATCTGGTGTTTATGCTGTGGGGCGCTCATGCGCAGAGCAAACAGAAACTGATTGATGCCACCAAGCACCTGGTTCTGACCTCGGTGCACCCGTCACCGCTATCGGCCTATCGCGGCTTCCTCGGTTGCGGGCACTTCAGCCGGACCAACAAGTTTCTGGAGCAGAATGGCGAGACGCCGATCGTGTGGCGGTTGCCGCCAGTCTAAAAAGCTTCGCGGGCACCTCGGTCTATCAGACAGAATCCGGCACCCGATTCCAATACTTGAACAACGGCTCCGCCAGAAACAACACAAACAACAACCGCATCACCTGCATCGCCGTCACCAGCGGCACCGACAATTGCAGGGTCTCCGCGGTCAGGCTCATCTCCGCAATCCCGCCGGGCATCATGCCCAACGTCAATGAACGCAGATCCAGATGGGTCAACGCACTCAAACCCAGCGCTGCCGCCGTGGCGATCAGCATGGTCAACACGGTGCCGATCAACGTCCGCCCCATGAACGATGGCGCGCGCCGGAAAAACTGCCGATTGAAGTGACAACCCAACCCGCTGCCAATCAGCCATTGCCCAATCTGGCTGCCACCATTGGGCAAACCGATATGCAGATCCCAACCAATGCTCACCGCTGCACTCACCAGCAACGGCCCGAACAGCCACGGATTGGGTTGACGCAGGCGTTCCCAGATCCAGGCCGCTAAAGCGCCAGCGGGAAATAGAAGGGCCAGCCACCACCAGTTGACGACGCTCGGATGAAAAACCGGCGCGCCATTACCCAACAAGTACTTGAACGCCGCCGGCACACACAGCACCACCACTAACACCCGAAGACTTTGCCCCGCTGCGACGCGACTGAGCACCGCGCCATTGCGCGCACCGAGGTTGACCATCTCCCCGGAACCTCCAGGCATGCTGGAAAAGAATGCGGTGGCGCGATCCTCACCCGTACGCCGCATCAGCCACACCCCGACCACGGCGGACAAGCTGGTGACCAATGCACCGAAGAAAATCAGGCCAAAGTGACTCAGCACCTGCTCCATCACCAGTGGGGTGAAGTGCAGGCCGATACCGATCCCGACGATCCACTGGCCGCACTTGCGGCCGCCAGGGATTTCCGCCAATTGCCAGGGTGTCAGGCAGCGCACCAGGATGATCGCCAGCAACGAGCCGACCATCCACGGCAGTGGCCAGCCAATCTGACTGGCGAGGTAACCGCCCAGTGCGCCGACCAGCGGCGTACCCCACCAGGCGTCGAAGGGTGTTCGCTCAGACATCGGCGATTACGCGCCGCGAGATCGAACGTTTACGCCAGATCCGCACAATCGGCACCAATAGCATTACCGCGATCAATGCCCAGACACCGACAGTAATCCCGCTAGACCAGAGAATCTCCAGCGAGCCATTGGAGATCGACAAGGCCCGGCGCAGGTTTTGCTCCATCAAACCGCCGAGGATGAAGCCCAGCAGAACCGGCGACAACGGGAAGTCCAGCTTGCGCAGGATGTAGCCGAAGATCCCGATACCGATCATCAGGAACAGGTCGAAGGTGGTGGCATGCACCGCGAAGACGCCAATGGCGGTGATGATTGCGATCATCGGCACCAGCGCCCAGTTCGGTACGGCGAGGATGCGGGTAAAGATACGGATCATCGGAATGTTGAGGATCACCAGCATGATGTTGGCAATGAACAACGAAGCGATCAGGCCCCAGACAATGTCCGGTTGCTGTTGAAAAAGCAGCGGGCCCGGGGTGATGTTGTACAGCGACAACGCGCCAATCATGACCGCCGTCGTCCCGGAACCGGGAACGCCGAGCGTCAACATCGGCACCAGCGCGCCGCAGGCTTCGGCACCGATGGCAGTTTCCGGGGCGGCCAGACCACGCTTGTCGCCTTGTCCGAATTTTCCGCTTGGCCCGGCGATACGTTTCTCTGTCATGTAGGCCACGGCGCTGGCGAGTGTCGCACCGGCACCCGGCAAGACGCCCATGATGAAACCGAGCACCCCGCAACGCATGTTCACCCAGAACACCGAGGCGGCTTCCTTGAAGTTGAACATCATGCGACCGGTGGCTTTGAACGCTTCCTGGCCACGGTGGGTTTTTTCCAGCAGCAACAGAATTTCGCTGATGGAGAACAGGCCCAGCACCAACACCACGAACTGAATGCCGTCGGTGAGGTGGATGTTGTCCCCGGTAAAGCGGTAGACGCCGCTGTTGGCGTCAATGCCTACGGTCGACAGGAACAGCCCGATCAGTGCTGCAATAAAGGTCTTCAGCGGTCGATCACCGGCCATGCCGCCGAGGCAGACAATCGCGAACACCATCAGTACGAAATATTCCGCCGGACCGAAGGCAATCGCCCATTTCGCCAGAATCGGTGCGAACACCACCATCCCGCAGGTTGCAATGAAGGCGCCGATAAACGAACTCCATGCCGACAGCGACAGCGCAACGCCGGCCATTCCTTGACGAGCCATCGGGTAGCCGTCAAGGGTGGTCATCACGGTGGAGGCTTCGCCCGGAATGTTCAACAGAATCGAACTGATCCGGCCGCCGTATTCGCAACCCAGATAAACCGCCGCCAGCAGAATCAACGCCGACTCCGGTGGCAGGCCAAGGGCGAAAGCGATCGGAATCAGCAACGCCACACCGTTGATCGGACCCAGACCTGGAAGCAGGCCGACGACGGTGCCGATCAGCGTGCCGCACAGTGCCGTGACCAGGTTGTAAGGGGTGAGGGCAACGCCGAAGCCGTGACTCAAATAACCAAGCGTATCCATATCAGTTCTCCAGAACGTCGAGCAGGCCCAGAGGCAGTGGCACGTCCATGACTTTGTCGAACAGCAGGTACAGCCCGATACTCATCAAGCTGATAATCACCGCGCTCGGCAACCAGCGTCCGCCGTACAAGCGCGCCATTGGAATACCGATCAGCATGCTGCTGAGGATGAAGCCCAGCGGTTCGAACAGCCCGGCGAAGATCAGCAGCAACACGACGCAAAGGCCAATCTTGGTCAGGGTTTCGCGATCCATCGGTGGATCTTCTTCGGTGTGTTTAATCGGCGAGGGACGATACACCATGTAAACCAGTCCCAGGCCCATCAGGCACAGCATCAACAGAGGGAAGGCTCGCGGTCCGATGGGTTCGTAGGAAAAAGCTGCCTGGTAGGGCCAGGCCATCAGCATCAGGCTGAGACAGGCCAGCAACAGCACCGAAGCGAAAATGCGTTGTAAGAGCATGGAAAACTCCTGGGCCACGGCCCCGCGCATCGGGAGCCACCGCCGCTAGACAAAGGCGATCACTGAATCAGGCCGAACTCTTTGGCCAGCACTTTGTAGTCCGCAACCTGCTTCTTCACGTAGATGTCCAGCTCTGGGCCGGTCATCGCGAACGGAAACAGCTCACGCTGATCGCGCAGCTTGGCGAAGTCTTCGGAAGCCAACAGTTTGTCGAACGCGTCTTTCCACCAGGCGTAGTCTTCATCGCTGACCTTTGGCCCCAGGTAGAAGCCACGAACCACCGGCCAGACAATGTCGTAGCCTTGCTCTTTGGCGGTTGGAATGTCTTTCATTTCCGGCTCGTCCAGACGCTTCTCGGAGAACACCGCCAGCAGACGCATGTCGCCGCTCTGGATGTGTGGCATGGAGTCGGAAATGTCGGTGCTGCCGACCTGGATATGGCCGCCGAGCAGGGCGGTGGCGATTTCGCCGCCGCCTTCGAGGGCGACGTAGCGCAAGTCACGCGGGTTGATCCCGGCAGCCTTGGCGATCAACGCGGTTTGCATCCAGTCCTGGCTGCCGACGGTGCCGCCGGAACCGATCACCACCTTGCTCGGATCTTTCTTCAACGCTTGAACCAGGTCGTCGAGGTTCTTGTAAGGCGAGTCGCTTTTCACGGCGATGGCCCCGTAACTGGTGCCAACGGCGGCGAGCCAGCGTACGTTGGTTTCATCGAAACGCCCGAACTTGCCTTGGGCCAGGTTCAGCAGCGAGCCACTGGACCACGCCACCAGCGTGCCCGCGTCGGCCGGACGCTGTGCAACCACCGCGTTGTACGCCACCGCACCGACACCGCCGGGCATGTAGGTTACGCGCATCGGTTTGGTCAGCAGTTTCTCATTGACCAGCGCACTTTGCGCCAGTTTGCAGGTCAGGTCGAAACCGCCACCCGGCGAGGCCGGCGCGATGCATTCCGGGCGCTTGGGCTCGGCCATCAGTTGGCCGGCAAACAGCACACAGCTGGCGGCGAGGGCGAAACGGCGCAGTGATCGATTCATGAGTGTCTCCACGGGAGTTTTTGTTTTTGGGAATGTTTCAGGTGCGACGATTTCGCGCTGTGCAGCCGGCAACGGCGTTGACCAGCGTCAACGAGGGGGACTGATGAAAGGGGTGGGGCGGATAAGCCTGAAGCTGTATGGACAGCATGGTGCAGTACCTCGATTATTGTTCTTATTGGCGAAAACGCTTCAAGGCGTTTTTCGGGAGCTACATTTCAAAGCACGATGTGATGGTCGGCAGACGAGACCATCCGTGGGCTGA
Source organism: Pseudomonas sp. LBUM1644 (assembly GCF_059716195.1). NCBI lineage: Bacteria > Pseudomonadati > Pseudomonadota > Gammaproteobacteria > Pseudomonadales > Pseudomonadaceae > Pseudomonas > Pseudomonas sp. LBUM1644. Next base: position 1,436,140 of record NZ_CP166812.1, read on the forward strand.
CTCTAACGGTCCAACCTTTCACTAACCTTTCAGCGGACTTTCACGGTTTTCGGGCTTCACAGCGGCCGGTGCGGCTGTAAACTCCGCGCCAAAGAATGGCGTCGACCATCCCTGAACGAGGTAAAAAGCCATGCGTGTCCTGCTCGTCGAAGACCATCTGCAGCTCGCCGACAGTGTCGCCCAGGCCCTCAAAAGCACCGGACTGACCGTGGATGTGCTGCACGACGGAGTGGCCGCCGACCTGGCCTTGAGCAGCGAGGAATACGCCATGGCGATTCTCGACGTCGGTCTGCCACGCATGGATGGTTTTGAGGTGCTCGCCCGTTTGCGGGCGCGGGGCAAGAACCTGCCGGTGCTGATGCTGACCGCACGCAGCGACGTCAAGGACCGGGTCCATGGGCTGAACCTCGGTGCCGACGACTACCTGGCCAAACCGTTCGAATTGACCGAACTCGAGGCCCGGGTCAAAGCCTTGCTGCGCCGCAGCGTGCTCGGCGGCGAACGCCAGCAGACCTGTGGCGTGCTGGCTTACGACCTGGACACTCGGCGCTTCACCCTCGGCGAAGAATTGCTGACCCTGACCTCCCGCGAGCAGGCGGTGCTCGAAGCGTTGATTGCTCGTCCCGGTCGGGTGATGAGCAAGGAGCAACTGGCTTCCCAAGTGTTTGGCCTGGACGAAGAAGCCAGCCCGGACGCGATCGAAATCTATGTCCACCGTTTGCGCAAAAAACTTGATGGCCAACCGGTCGCCATCGTGACCTTCCGCGGCCTCGGCTACCTGTTGGAAAGCCGCGATGCATAAGCCCAGCAGCCTGCGCTGGCGGTTGTTGTGGAACCTGGCGCTGTTGCTGGTGGTGTTAATGCTGGCCAGTGGATTGAGCGCCTACTGGAATGGGCGCGAAGCCGCCGATACCGCCTATGACCGGACCTTGCTGGCCTCGGCGCGAACCATCGCCGCCGGCGTGTCCCAGCGCGATGGCAGCCTCAGCGCCGACGTGCCGTACGTGGCCCTCGACACCTTCGCCTACGACAGCGCCGGGCGGATTTTTTACCTGGTCAACGACATCAACCAGAAGTTGATCTCCGGTTACGAAAACCTTCCGCCACCACCACCCGGGACGCCGCGCACCGATGACTACCCGGCGCTGGCGCGTTTCTATAACGCCCAATATCAGGGGCAGAACGTGCGCGTGGTCAGCCTGCTCAAGCCCGTGAGCGAGCCGAACATGAACGGCATGGCGGAAATCCGCGTGGCGGAAACCGATGAGGCGCGGGTCAGCATGGCCCGCAGCCTGGCGGCGGACACCTTGTTGCGTCTGGGGATGTTGGCGGTTGGTGCACTATTGATGGTGTGGTTTGCGGTCAGTGCAGCGTTGCGTCCGCTGGAGCGCTTGCGGACTGCGGTGGAAGAACGCCAGTCCGACGACTTGCGGCCGCTGCCATTGGTGGAGGTGCAGCGGGAGCTGTGGCCGCTGGTGCGTGCACTCAATCACTTTACCGAACGGCTGCGCGAGCAGTTCGAACGCCAGGCGCAATTCATTGCCGATGCCGCCCACGAACTGCGTACCCCGCTGGCCGCGCTCAAGGCGCGACTTGAGCTGGGCCTGCGCTCCAGCGAACCCGACACTTGGCGCGGCACGCTGGAAAGCGCCGCCCAAGGTACGGACCGGTTGACCCATCTGGCCAATCAATTGCTGTCCCTGGCCCGGGTTGAAAACGGTGCACGGGCCATCGCCGAGGGCGGCGCGCAGTTGCTGGACCTGAGTCAGCTGGCGCGGGAATTGGGCATGGCCATGGCACCACTGGCCCATGCGCGTGGTGTGGCGCTGGCGCTGGAAGCCGATGAACCGGTGTGGCTGCGCGGTGAGCCGACGTTGTTGAACGAACTGTTGAGCAATCTGGTGGATAACGCGTTGGCCCATACGCCTCCGGGCGGCAATGTGATCCTGCGAGTCACCGCTCCGGCCGTGCTGGAAGTCGAGGATGATGGCCCGGGGATTCCTCTCGAAGAACGCGATCGGGTGTTCGAACGCTTTTACCGCCGCAACCAGCAAGTGGCCGGCTCGGGCCTGGGCCTGGCGATTGTTGGTGAGATATGCCGCGCGCATTTGGCTCAGATCAGCTTGCATGATGGCGAACAGGCGGGGTTGAAGGTGCGGGTGAGTTTTATCGCGGGATAGGAAGGGTGTTTGTTCTGGCCTCTTCGCGGGCAAGCCTCGCTCCTACAGGGCGCGCCGAATCGGATATGGGGTACGACACAAAATGTAGGAGCGAGGCTTGCCCGCGAAGCTTTTAATAAAACATCGACCGCGACTCTTCCAGGTCCTTGCACGCCGCTTTGTTCTCCGGATCAATCCCCAACTTCTTAAACGCTGGAACATTAAACGCATCGATACGGGCAAGGGGATGGTCGGTGTCCTTGTGGCAATACAGGCTGGCCACCTGAACCAGGTCCACATAATCGATCTGCGCGGACTGGCGCTTGAAGTCCAGATACGAACCTGGCAGCTGCACCAGCATTTCCGGAAAATCCCAGACCCTGAGCAATTTGTCGCCGAGCAGCGGATGAATGCGGTCGATCACATGGTTGAGGCTGACCGAGTCGGACAGTAACTCATAGTGATCTTCGGCGTACGTCAGGATCGGCAGCACGCCGATCTGATGCACCAGTCCACCCAGGGCGGCCTGATCAGGCTTGAGTTGGGTGAATTTGCGGCACAACGCGTAGCTGACCCCGGCGATTTCCAGGCTTTTGCGCCAGACCTCGCGCATCTTCTGCTCCACGACTTCGGAGCGCGCATTGAAAATCTGTTCCATCACCAGACCGATGGCCAGGTTGCTGCTGTAATTCACGCCCAGGCGTGTGATCGCCGTGTGCAGGTCAGTGACTTCCTGGGTCGCGCGCAGCAGCGGACTGTTCACCACTTTTATCAGGCGCGCAGTCAACGCGGTATCGCGGCCAATCACTTTGCCCAGGGTGCTGACACTGACTTCCGGGTCTTCAGCGGCCTTGCGAATTTGCAGGGCCACTTCCGGTAACGTTGGCAGAACCAGGTCATCGTTATCGATGGCCTCAACCAAATCCTGTTGGACCCTTTCCGCCAGCTCGCTCATTTCTTTTCTCTAGGTGTTGCAACAAGTGCTGCGGTTAACGCTGGATTTCGCGATCGCGGTCCAGTTCATAAGGCAGGTCGAGCAGGTGCAGGGGCGGGCCCTCAAGCGCGCCCAAATGGAGATTACCCCCTTCGGCTGCTTCGGCCTGTAGTACGGCCAGGAGTTCAATGTTTTGCCCGGCGTGGGCGGCCAGCACCACTTCGCCGATGGAACTGCCATGAGTCGGGGAAAACAGCGGTGTGCCCGGCTCAGGTAGGTCGCTGGCATCCAGTGTCAGGCGATATAAGCGGCGCTTGAGCTTGCCCAGGTACTGCATGCGCGCGACGATTTCCTGACCGGTGTAACAGCCTTTTTTGAAGCTCACGCCACCGACGGCCTGCAGATTGAGCATCTGCGGGATGAACAGCTCGCGAGTGCCTGGCATGACCTGACCGATCCCTGCGCGGATCTGGCCCAGCAGCCATTGGTTAAGATCGCCTTCGGCCAGCAGAGCGGACAGCTTGCCCTTGATGACATCGGCCTGATCGGCCGCGATCCACAGTTCAGCGCGTTGCGGTGAGACGCGGATGGCGATCAAACCATCATTTCGCGCAACACTGTCGGTTGCTGCCGGCAGTTCAAGGCCGAGACTGCTCAGTGCGGCATCGCCATGCTCGACGCCGAAGCGGACCCACAGGGCGCTTTCATCGGTCAGCTTGGATTTGGAGAACACCGCGTACTTTTTAAGGTCCGCCAGTTGCGGCTCCAGCAGTTCGGTGGCCATGGCCAACAGAACGCCGTCGCCTTCCAGAAGGATACGGAAACTCGATTGCATCCGGCCTTTCTGCGTGCAGCGGGCGCCAAGACTGGCTTGGGTGTCGCTCAGGTAATTGAGGTTGCAGGTCAATTGGCCTTGCAGGAATTTGCTCGCATCCGCGCCGCGGACAGCGAGAACACCTTCGTGGGACAGGGTGCAGAAAAAAGCAGAATCGGCCATGGGTCATCGCAGGGTGAAGAGACTGAGAGACATCATAAGGGGGCGCTCTCGAAATGGGTAGTTTACAAAGGATCGGTGTTGCCCGACCAAAGCCGAGTGTTCGGCCGCGTCCGGGGCTGTATACTTGCCGCCTATTTGAGGAGCGCTCCATGGTCGAAGCTGTTGAACTGAATCGCCTCTACTGGCACAGCCGTCGCGGCATGCTTGAGCTTGACGTGTTGCTGGTGCCGTTCGTGAAAGAGGTCTATCCGCATCTCAATGATGTCGACCGCGATTGCTACCGCAAACTGCTCGAGTGCGAAGATCAGGACATGTTCGGCTGGTTCATGGAACGCGCCGAATCGGAAGATCCGGAACTTCAGCGCATGGTTCGCATGATCCTGGATCGTGTCCAGCCCAAGTAATTCGTTCGAATGCCGCTGGCATGCCTCGCGGCAGTTGCTGGCGGTGTATTTTCTGGCCCAGCTATTCGCGTTGGGTTCGTTGTTCCTTCTATCCCTACCGATCTGGGCCAGTCTGCTCGGCGTTGCGTTGTGCGTGACGCATGGCATTCGGGTTGTGCCGCGACAGATCCTGCTGAGCCACCCGCAGGCATTTCGCGGCTTGCGGCGCGATGCTGATGGTTGGCAGTTGTGGAATCAGGCGGCGGGATGGCAGGCGGTTCAGCTACGACGGGACAGCCTGGCGCTGCCGTTGGTCGTGGTGTTGCGCTTTCGCCTGCGGGGCGAACGGCGGGTCAGGGCGGTTTGTGTGCCTCGGGATGCGCAGGCGGCGGATGTGCACCGACGCCTGCGGGTTCGACTCAAGTTCAGTCGGCGTAGGTGGGCGGCACCAGAATAGTATCCAGGGCGACCGGCAGCAGGTTCGGGTAGTCGAGGGTGTAATGCAGGCCGCGACTTTCCTTGCGTTCCATGGCTGACTGAATCATCAGCTCCGCCACTTGAGCCAGGTTGCGCAGCTCGATCAAATCCCGGCTGACCTTATAGTTGCTGTAGAACTCGTCGATCTCGTCGAGCAGCAGACGCACGCGGTGCTGCGCGCGTTGCAAGCGCTTGTTGGTGCGCACGATGCCAACGTAGTCCCACATGAAGCGCCGCAGTTCATCCCAGTTGTGCGCAATGATCACATCCTCGTCGGAATCGGTGACCTGGCTCGCATCCCACACCGGCAGGGCGATGGGGGCCGAAACCTGTGGCAGCTGCTCAAGAATGTCAGCCGCCGCTGACCGCGCGTAAACGAAGCACTCCAGCAACGAGTTGCTGGCCATGCGGTTGGCGCCGTGCAAGCCGGTGAAACTGGTTTCGCCAATGGCGTACAACCCGGGAACATCCGTGCGACCGTTCTGATCGACCATCACGCCGCCGCAGGTGTAGTGCGCTGCCGGAACCACCGGGATCGGCTGTTTGGTGATATCGATGGAAAACTCGAGGCAACGCTCATAGACCGTCGGGAAATGGCTCTTGATGAACGCTTCCGGCTTGTGACTGATGTCCAGATAGACGCAATCGACACCCAGGCGTTTCATCTCGTGGTCGATGGCGCGGGCAACGATGTCCCGTGGTGCCAGTTCGGCGCGAGGATCGAAGCGCTGCATGAAGCGCTCGCCATTGGGAAGCTTGAGGTGCGCGCCTTCGCCGCGCAGGGCTTCGGTGATCAGGAAGCTTTTGGCTTGCGGGTGATACAGGCAGGTGGGGTGGAACTGGTTGAATTCCAGGTTCGCCACCCGGCATCCCGAACGCCAGGCCATGGCGATACCATCACCGCAAGCGCCGTCGGGGTTGCTGGTATAGAGGTAGACCTTGGCGGCGCCACCAGACGCCAGAATCACAAAGCGGGCGCCGTAGGTGTCGACTTCCCCGGTCCCGCGATTGAGCACATACGCACCGAGGCAGCGATCACCTTCAAGGCCCAGGCGTTTTTCGGTGATCAGATCGACGGCGACGCGCTGTTCCAGCAGTTCGATGTTGGGTCTTTGCTTGGCCTGGGCGAGCAATGTTCTGAAAATCGCCGCGCCGGTGGCATCGGCAGCATGGATGATGCGCCGATGACTGTGGCCGCCTTCGCGGGTCAGGTGGAACTCGAATCCGCCATCTTCGGTACCTGACTGTTCATCGCGCGTAAAGGGCACGCCTTGGTCGATCAGCCATTGAATCGCCTCTTTACTGTGCTCGACGGTAAAGCGCACGGCGTCTTCGTGACACAGGCCGCCGCCAGCGTTGAGGGTGTCGTCGACGTGGGATTCAACGGTGTCGGTGTCATCCAGGACCGCAGCGACGCCGCCTTGGGCCCAAAAGGTCGAGCCATTGGCGAGGTCGCCTTTGCTCAGTACGGCGATACGCAAATGACCGGGCAAGGTCAGCGCAAGACTTAAACCGGCAGCGCCGCTGCCAATGACCAGAACATCATGTTGAAACTGTTGGCTCATTTCAGGATTCCGCTCAAAGCGACCCGGGTCGGGGTTGGCGCAAGACACCGTGTTCGGCACGTCAGGCAGCCACACAGCGCACTAGTATATAGAGGGGGGGAGCGGCACAATAGCCGAGCACATATGGCATTGTGAAACTACTGTGACTGAAAATACCTGACGCTTCGTCGGATGCTTTTTTCGTCGGTTCGGCGACAAGGTGACTGTATCGTCGATTTAACAGTATTTTTCCATTCAGGGTTGCACAATGTCGGCGCCACCCGGCTATAAATATTTGGAACTTTTGCCAAAGGCCCAAGATCAATAGACGGTGCCTGAAAATAAGGACAGTGTCGGCTTCAGTGCGGGATCTGCGGTTTGATCCTTGCCTTCGAATCCGATGACAAGATTATTCGCGCAGCCGGGTCATGCCGAGCTGCGCTTTTCGTGCGTGCCAAATCAGAGCCCGCAGGAAACTTGCTTGGAGGGGGAGAACTTTTGCGAAAAGCCCGAGTCTATGTTTGCAAGTCTGGTCGTTTAGTTATGCAAGCCTCCTCCGAGCTTATCGAGGAGTGTTCATGCTAACCCAGGAAGAGGATCAGCAGCTGGTCGAGCGCGTGCAACGCGGCGACAAGCGCGCATTCGATCTGCTAGTGCTGAAATACCAGCACAAAATTCTCGGGTTGATCGTGCGTTTTGTGCACGACACCCATGAAGCCCAGGATGTGGCACAAGAAGCCTTTATCAAGGCATACCGTGCACTAGGAAATTTTCGCGGAGACAGCGCGTTTTACACGTGGCTTTACCGCATCGCCATTAACACGGCGAAAAACTATCTGGTTTCACGCGGCCGTCGGCCGCCGGATAGCGATGTCAGTTCCGAAGATGCAGAGTTCTACGATGGCGATCATGGCCTCAAGGATCTCGAGTCGCCAGAACGCGCTTTGCTGCGGGATGAGATTGAAGGCACCGTCCATCGAACCATTCAGCAACTGCCAGAAGATTTGCGTACGGCGTTAACTTTACGCGAATTCGATGGTCTGAGTTACGAGGACATTGCAGCAGTCATGCAGTGTCCGGTGGGTACCGTGCGCTCCCGGATTTTCCGCGCTCGGGAAGCCATCGATAAAGCCCTGCAGCCGTTGTTGCAGGAAAACTGAGACAGCGGCGACAGCCAAGAGAGGAACGCCATGAGTCGTGAAGCCCTGCAGGAATCGCTGTCCGCAGTGATGGATAACGAAGCGGACGAATTGGAATTGCGTCGGGTGTTGAACGCCTTTGACGATGTTGAAACCCGTGAAACCTGGGCTCGTTATCAGATCGCTCGGGCAGTGATGCACAAGGATCTGCTGCTTCCACGTCTGGACATCGCTGCAGCAGTCTCTGCTGCGCTGGCTGACGAAGCCGTTCCGTCAAAAGCCTCCCGTGGTCCATGGCGCAGCCTGGGTCGGCTGGCGGTTGCTGCTTCGGTCACTCTTGCCGTACTGGCGGGTGTTCGTCTGTACAACCAGGACGAGATCGCTGGAGTCGAATTGGCTCAGCAATCCACTCAACCGGGTCTGGCTGTTCCTCAAGTCAAAGGTCCAGCTGTATTAGCAGGCTACAATGAGAGTTCGGATGCCACGGGTCCTATGGCCAATGGTGTATTGCAAGGTCAGCCAGGCTGGCACGATCAGCGTCTGCCAAGCTACTTGCGCCAACATGCTCAACAGGCTGCACTGAAAGGTACTGAGAGCGCTCTGCCTTACGCTCGTGCGGCAAGCCTGGAAAACCGTTAAGGAGGATCATGCGCGCCATACCTCTACTTTCGCTTCTGCTCGGTGGCTGGTTTGTCGTTCCAGCCCATGCTGATGAAGCCCAGGACTGGTTGACACGTCTTGGCCAAGCCGAGCAACAGCAAAGCTTCTACGGTACTTTTGTCTACGAGCGTAACGGTAGTTTCTCTACCCATAACATCTGGCACCGCGTCCAGGATGGCAAAGTCCGCGAGCGTTTACTCCAGCTCGACGGCTCGGCGCAGGAAGTCGTACGCATTGATGGGCATACTCAATGCGTCAGCGGCACCCTGATAGCAGGGCTTGGGGATTCTCCCAACTCCTCTGCTCGCCCACTCGATCCACTGAAACTCAAGAATTGGTACGACCTTGCCGTCATCGGCAAGTCGCGTGTCGCTGGGCGCTCGGCGGTGATTGTTTCACTGACGCCGCGCGATCAACATCGCTACGGTTTTGAATTGCATCTGGATAAAGAAACCGGCTTGCCTCTCAAATCGTTGCTGCTAAATGAAAAAGGGCAATTGTTGGAGCGCTTCCAGTTCACGCAGCTGGATACTGCCGATGTGCCCTCCGACAGCGATTTGCAACCGGGCGCTGATTGCAAGGCTGTCGTTCTCGACAGCGACAAAGCTTCAGCGGTCAAGGCTGCCCAGGTCTGGCACTCTGACTGGCTACCGCCAGGTTTTGAGTTGACCAGCAGTTCTGCGCGTAAGGATCCAGAGACCAAAACCCAAGTCAACAGCCTCATGTATGACGATGGCCTGGCGCGTTTCTCGGTGTTTCTCGAGCCGTTGAATGGCGCCACAGTGACTGATACTCGCACTCAGTTGGGGCCAACCGTTGCGGTTTCCAGGCGTTTGACCACCCCGCAAGGCGAGGTGATGGTCACCGTGGTCGGTGAGATTCCGATTGGCACCGCTGAACGGATTGCGTTGTCCATGCGCACCGATGCCACTGCAACCAAGTAGTGAGCTGATATCGAAATGTTTGGTGAGCATTTCAATTTGCAAATATTCCAGAAATTTTCTATAGGTCAGAGCCCCTCGGCTCTGGCCTTGTTTGTTGTTCCCGGAACAAAAATACCGGCGTATCGTTCCCGGTGTTCCTTGCTCCATATCGCTTAACCATGCTCGTCGTAACGGGAGCCGTATGTCGATACCACGCTTGAAGTCTTATCTCACCATTTTTGCCACCGTGCTGGTGCTCGGTCAGGCCGTCACTGCTCAAGCAGTCGAGCTGCCTGATTTCACACAACTGGTCGAGCAGGCCTCGCCTGCGGTGGTGAACATCAGTACTACGCAAAAACTGCCGGACCGCAAAGTATCCGGTCAGATGCCTGACCTGGAGGGTTTACCTCCAGCGCTCCGCGAATTTTTCGAACGGGGCATGCCACAACAGCGCACCCCACGCGGTGATCGCCAGCGCGAAGCCCAGTCCCTGGGTTCGGGTTTCATCATCTCGCCTGACGGCTACATCCTGACCAACAACCACGTCATTGCCGATGCCGACGAGATCCTCGTTCGTCTTGCCGATCGCAGCGAATTGAAGGCCAAGCTGATCGGCACCGATACTCGCTCTGATGTGGCGCTGCTGAAAATCGAAGGCAAAGACCTCCCGGTTCTGAAGCTCGGCAAATCCCAGGACCTGAAAGCCGGCCAATGGGTCGTGGCTATCGGCTCGCCATTCGGTTTCGACCATACCGTGACTCAAGGCATTGTCAGTGCTATCGGTCGCAGTCTTCCGAACGAAAACTATGTGCCGTTCATCCAGACCGACGTGCCCATCAACCCGGGCAACTCCGGTGGCCCGCTGTTCAACCTGAATGGTGAAGTGGTCGGTATCAACTCGCAGATCTACACCCGTTCCGGCGGCTTCATGGGTGTGTCGTTCGCGATCCCGATCGATGTCGCCATGGACGTTTCCAATCAGCTCAAGAGCGGTGGCAAAGTCAGCCGTGGCTGGTTGGGTGTCGTCATCCAGGAAGTGAACAAGGACCTGGCCGAATCTTTCGGTCTGGAGAAACCGGCCGGTGCGCTGGTGGCTCAGATCCAGGATGACGGCCCGGCTGCCAAGGGCGGGTTGCAAGTGGGTGACGTAATCCTGAGCATGAACGGTCAGCCGATCGTCATGTCTGCCGATCTGCCACATCTGGTGGGTGCACTGAAAGAAGGCGCCAAGGCTAATCTGGAAGTGATTCGCGAAGGCAAACGCAAAAATGTCGAGCTGACGGTTGGCGCGATTCCCGATGAAGGCAAGGAGCTGGATGCTGCATCGCCCAAGTCCGGCGTGGAAACCAGCAGCAATCGCCTGGGCGTTGCCGTCGCAGATCTGACTGCTGAGCAGAAGAAGACCCTCGACCTCAAAGGTGGCGTGGTCATCAAGGAAGTGCAGGACGGTCCTGCTTCGCTGATTGGCTTACAGCCGAATGATGTGATCACTCACCTGAACAATCAGGCTATTGGTGATAGTAAAGAGTTCGCTGAGATCGCCAAGGCGCTGCCGAAGAACCGCTCGGTGTCGATGCGGGTTCTGCGTCAAAATCGCGCCAGCTTCATCACGTTCAAACTGGCTGAATAAACCGGTTGTTGGCTGAATAAAAAACCGCCTCGAAAGAGGCGGTTTTTTTGTGCCTGTGTTTTTGTTTGAGACGCAGGTCAGCCCATCATGTCCTTGATCATCCGCTCCTGTTCCATCAGCTCGCGTTGCCGCGCGTCTATCCGCGACGACAGCGGGAAGTTGGTGCCGGCCTTGCGCTTGGCAAAGTCCAGTTGCTGAATGGCCTGGCGGTAATCCCCGACCAGCGCGAAGTACTCGGCGCGAGCCTGGTGCAGGCCGATGATGTTGCCCGACAGACCACGCGTCTCGGCCACCATGTACCAGACATCCGGATCATCCGGGCGGGACTTGAGGAGGTTCTCCAGGGCTTTTTCGGCATCGGCCGCACGGTTCTGCTTCAGCAGCAGATCGACACGCACAGAGTTCAACGGGTAGTTGCCCGGGTACTGGGTCAGCATCCGGTCAACCCGGGTTTGAGCATCTGGCAGGCGATTGTTGGTGATGTCCAGATCGACCTGGGCCAGGTTGTAGATGATCTCGTTCGGCGACTTGGCCAGCAGTATCTTGAGGTTTTCCCGAGCTTCGTTCAGTTGTCCACCCTTGATCTGGGCAATGGCCAGGCCGTAGCGTGCGACGTCGTTTTTTGGGTTTTCGTCCAGTTGGGCGCGGAAGCGCTTGGCGCCCAGGCCTGGGGTTTCTTCGTAAATCAGCTGGACCCGAGCGCGAATCAGCTGATAGCGCATGGTGTCTTCAATACCGCCCACTGGGGCTTGCTCGGCGCGGTTGCGAGTGTCGGCGATCCGCGATTCGGTTACCGGGTGAGTCAGCAGGAATTCCGGCGGCTTGGCGTCGAAGCGGTATTGGCGCGCCAGCCGCTCAAACATGGTTGGCATCGAGCGAGGGTCGTAACCGGCTTTTTCCAGGTTGAGAATGCCGATGCGATCAGCCTCTTGCTCGTTCTGGCGCGAGAAGCGTCGTTGCTCCTGTATCGCCGCCGCCTGCGTACCGGCAATGGCCGCGATCCCGGCATCACCGGCGCCGGCTGCGGCAATCACGATGCCGGCCAGCAGCGCGGCCATCATCGGCACCTGCATACGCTGTTGGGCCTCGACGCCACGAGCGAAGTGGCGTTGCGACAAGTGAGCCAATTCGTGAGCCAGAACCGACGCATACTCGCCTTCGGTCTGGGCATTGAGGAAGAGACCGCCGTTGACCCCGACAATCCCGCCCGGTGCCGCAAAGGCGTTGAGCTGCGGGCTGTTGATCAGGATGAACTCCAGGCGCCGGTCATTGACCTGGCTGGTCTCCACCAGGCGGTAAACGCTGGACTCCACGTAGTCCTTGAGCTGCGGATCGTTAAGCTGCGACACCTGGCTGCGCAACAGCGCCAGCCACGCACGGCCCAATTGGTATTCCTGTTGCGGCGAGACAATGGCAGAACTGGCGTCGCCAAGTGACGGCAGGTCGTCGGCGAAGCCCGGTGAGGCAAGCAGGCAAGCGAGCGTCAGCAGGGTAGGGCGCAAAAAAGTCATGCACAAAGCCTTAGTCGACAAAGACCTTACTGTAGCCGGACACTAAGCCCGGGACCAGATATTCTAAGCCGCTCAACCACCAGACCCGGAGTAACGCGATGACCGACGCTGTAGCCCATGACGCCGAACTGGACGCCAGCGGCTTGAATTGCCCGTTGCCATTGCTCAAGGCCAAGCTGGAACTCAATCGACTGGCCAGCGGCGCGGTGCTCAAGGTGACTGCCACCGACGCGGGTTCCCAGCGCGACTTTCGCACCTTTGCCCGATTGGCCGGTCATACGCTGCTTCGTGAAGAAGACGAAGCGGGTGTTTACCGCTACTGGCTGAAAAAAGCCTGATATCTGTTGCGTTCATTTCTAAGGATTATTGATGTTCAAGGTGTTACGCGACTGGATACAGCGCTACTTCTCCGATGAAGAAGCCGTGGTGCTGGCGGTCCTTTTGTTTCTGGCGTTTACCGCCGTGCTTACGCTGGGCGGCATGCTCGCGCCGGTGCTGGCCGGGATGGTGCTGGCGTATCTGATGCAAGGGCTGGTGGTGACGCTCGAACGCCTGCGCGTACCGGGCGGGGTGGCCGTGGGACTGGTCTTCGCCTTGTTCATGGGGGTTTTGCTGGTATTCATGATTGTCGTGGTGCCGTTGCTCTGGCACCAGCTGATCACCTTGTTCAACGAGTTGCCCGGCATGCTCGCCAAGTGGCAGTCGCTACTGTTGCTGCTGCCTGAGCGCTATCCGCATCTGGTGTCCGACGAGCAAGTGTTGCAAGCCATCGAGGTGGCGCGAGGCGAGATCGGCAAGTTCGGTCAGTGGGCATTGACGTTTTCGCTGTCGAGTCTGCCACTGTTGGTGAATATCATGATCTACCTGGTGCTGGTGCCGATCCTGGTGTTCTTCTTCCTCAAGGACCGCGAAATGATCGGCCAGTGGGTCCGCGGCTACTTGCCGCGCGAGCGGGCGCTGATCACTCGGGTCGCTCAGGAGATGAACCGGCAAATCGCCAACTATATTCGCGGCAAGGTCATCGAGATCTTCATTTGCGGGGGCGTGACCTACATCGCTTTCGTCGCCTTGGGGCTCAACTACGCGGCGCTGCTGGCCTTGCTGGTTGGCGTGTCGGTGGTGGTGCCGTACGTCGGGGCGGTGGTGGTGACAGTGCCGGTGTTGCTGATCGCGCTGTTCCAGTGGGGATGGAGCGATCAGTTCATCTATCTGATGGCGGTCTACGGGATCATCCAGACACTGGATGGCAACGTGCTGGTGCCGCTGTTGTTCTCGGAGGCGGTCAACCTGCACCCGGTGGCGATCATTTGCGCGGTGTTGTTGTTTGGCGGGCTGTGGGGGTTCTGGGGGGTGTTCTTTGCGATCCCGCTGGCCACGCTGTTCAAGGCTGTGCTGGATGCGTGGCCGCGCAAGGAGCCGGTGGTGGCGCCGTTGCTTTAACTGACAGGCTTGATTATTCGGTGAAGCTGATGGCCTCATCGCGAGCAGGCTCGCACACATTGGTTTTGTGTTCGCCACAGATCCAATGTGGGAGCGAGCCTGCTCGCGAAGGCGTCATCACAGACGCCAAAAAATTCAGGCCTTGTTCAGCGCCTGAGCCGCCGCCAAAACGGCATCCACATGCCCCGGCACTTTCACGCCACGCCATTCCTGACGCAACACACCATTCTTGTCGATCAGGAAAGTGCTGCGATCAACACCCATATATTCCTTGCCATAAAGCTTTTTCAGCTTGATCACGTCAAACAGCTGGCAAAGCGCTTCTTCCTTGTCGCTGACCAGCTCGAAGGTGAACGCTTGCTTGGCCTTGAAGTTCTCGTGGGATTTCAGGCTGTCTCGGGACACGCCGAAGACTTCAGTGTTGGCGGCTTTGAAAGCGTCCAGCTGATCGCGAAAGCCCTGGCCCTGAGTGGTGCAGCCAGGCGTACTGTCCTTCGGGTAGAAGTAAATCACCACTTGCTTGCCTTTGAGGCCCGCGAGACTGACGGTTTGCCCGCTGGTAGCGGGCGCTTCGAAGTCGGCAACCGGTTGATCAATGGCAACGGCCATGAAAGTTTCCTTACATTGGGTTTTGTGGGCGCCAAGGTTCGATCAAGGCATCCAGATTCAGCGCATCGGCGAAATCCAGGAACTGATCGCGCAGCCAGCTGATTTGCACGCCGGCCGGCAAGGTCACGGTAAACGTGGCGTTGAGCATGGTGCCGCCGGTCTGCGGAGCCTGATAGGTGTCGCAGGTCAGGTTTTCCAGCTCGACGTTGTGGTCCATGAAGAACTGGCACAGCTCGTTGATGATGTCCGAGCGATAAGCCGAGCTGACATAGGCGACGTAAGGCAGGGCCTGAGGGCGGTTCTCCAACGCCGCGCTGCGCACCACGTTGACCGTGAAGGCGTGCTTCTTGGCGAGGCTCGGCAGACTGCCCTCTAGGCGCGCCAGGGCGTCCCAGCTGCCGGAGATCTCGAGGATCAACGCACTGCATTCGCCATGACGGGTCAGGCGAGAGGTAACCACGGCGCAGCGATTTTCATGGCTGGCGCGGCACAGGACGTTAGTCAGCTCCATGGGGTTGGCGCCGAGGGCACTGATGACAAGGAATTGTTCGCGAACTGTGGGGGTGGACATGCAGCATTCCTAAAGCGATGAGCGGTCGGTACTTTTACGGGCTTTTATTACCGGGGGCGAGCCTGCGGATACGAATTCAGAAAACCCGGGCCGAAGGTTGCAACGTGCTCCAGTATGGCAAGAGCGAAGGGTGGCAACGCTGGATCGGGGCTTGTGATGCCGAAAATGGAGGCTGAAACCCGACGTACGAGCATGTCAGTACCAATCAAAGTCTGAAGGGTAGCGAAAAGCAGCGCCAAGGGGAATGGCAGCAGCGCAGTACTTCGCTTGTACAAGCATCTTGGCGCCAGTACCATTACGGCTCTCTTTTTCCGGCAGGAGCGGTTGCATGATTGCGGGCAGTATGGTGGCACTGGTCACACCCATGGATGCACAAGGTCGTCTGGACTGGGACAGCCTGAGCAAACTGGTGGACTTTCACCTGCAAAACGGCACCCACGCCATCGTGGCAGTCGGCACTACAGGTGAATCTGCCACCCTAGACGTGAACGAGCACATCGAAGTGATCCGTTACGTGGTGAAGCAGGTGGCAGGGCGCATCCCGGTAATCGCCGGTACCGGCGCCAACTCGACGCGCGAAGCCATCGAGTTGACCACCAATGCGAAGACCGCTGGCGCCGATGCTTGCCTGCTGGTCACCCCGTACTACAACAAGCCGACCCAAGAAGGCTTGTACCAGCACTTCAAGGCCATCGCCGAAGCCGTCGACATCCCGCAGATTTTGTACAACGTGCCGGGCCGTACGGCGTGCGACATGCTGACCGAAACCGTGATCCGCCTCTCGACCGTGAAAAACATCATCGGCATCAAGGAAGCCACCGGCGACCTGACCCGCGCCAAAGCCATCATTGATGGCGTGCGCGAAGATTTCCTGGTGCTTTCCGGTGACGATGCCACTGCTGTCGAATTGATCCTGCTCGGCGGCAAAGGCAACATTTCGGTGACAGCCAACGTCGCTCCACGCGACATGAGTGACCTGTGCAACGCTGCTCTGAAGGGCGATGCCGTCACGGCGCGCGCGATCCATGAAAAGCTGATGCCACTCAATAAAACCCTGTTTATCGAATCCAACCCTATCCCCGTGAAATGGGCACTGCATGAAATGGGCTTGATGCCGGACGGTATCCGTCTGCCGCTCACCTGGCTCAGCACTGCCTGTCACGAACCGCTGCGGCAGGCCATGCGCCAGTCCGGCGTCCTGGTTTAATTGAGGAAGCACTACGCATGAAGCGATTGGCCGGACTTTCCGCACTTGCCTTGATTATCTCCAGCACCAGTGGCTGTGGATGGGTCTGGGGCCCGGAAGGTTATTTCCGTGACCGTGGTAGCGATTACCTGGAAGCGCAACAGACTGCACCCATGCAAATGCCACCCGATGTCAAAACCGCCAAGCGTCTGGATCCGCTGCTGCCGATCCCGCGCAACGTGGCCGATGACACCGCCAAAGGCGAATACATCGTTCCTCGGCCGCAACCGCTGTCGGCATCGGCCGACGCCAGTGCCTATTCCCTGCAGAAGACCGGCGATTCGCGCTGGATTGTTGCGCAGAACCCACCGGCTGAAGCCTGGCCAGTGGCCGTGCAGTTCTTCCAGGACAACGGTTTCCGCCTGGACGAGCAGCGCCCGCAAACCGGTGAGTTCACCACCACCTGGCAGCATTCCGACGAGCTGTCCGCCGCGATGGGCAAACGCCTGAGCGCGGCCGGTGTCGCCGCCGACAGCGAAACCCGTGTGCGGGTCCGCATCGAGCCAGGCGTGCAACGCAACACCAGTGAAATCTACGTGGTCAGCGCCGAGCGTCCTGCGGGCAGCACTGCCGACGTGGCCTTCACCAATCGCTCGGTCAACACTGGCCTGGACGCGGCACTGGTCGACGACATGCTCGCAAGCATGAGCCGCATCTCGGAGAAGGGCGGTTCGGTCTCCATGCTGGCGTCGCGTGACTCCGATAGCCCAAGTCGTATCAGCCTGAGCGAAGATGGCAGCGGCAACCCGGTATTGAACGTTGGTACCGATCTGGACCGCGCCTGGTCGAGCGTCGGTCGCGCGCTGGAACAGGGCGAATGGCGCGTTGAAGACATCAACCGCAGCCTGGGCCTGTACTACATCAACCTGTCCGAAAAAGCCGAGAAGAAAGACGAGAAGCCTGGCTTCTTCAGCAGCCTGTTCGGCAGTGCGCCGAGCAAGGAAGAAGTTGAAGCCCGCGCCGAGCGTTATCAGGTTCGCCTGAGCAAGGTGGGCGATAGCGTCCAGGTCACCGTCGAGAAAAACATCAACACCGTGGCGCCGGCAGAAGTGGCCCGCAAAGTGTTGAGCGTGATTCAGGACAACCTGGGCTGATCACATGCGTTTTGCCGTTCTCGGCAGCGGTAGCCAAGGGAACGGCACGCTGATAGCCAGCGCTGACACGTATGTGCTGGTGGATTGTGGTTTCTCCCTGCGGGAAACCGAAAAACGCCTGCTGCGCCTGGGTGTAAATCCTGCGCAGTTGAGCGCGATACTCGTGACCCACGAACATGCCGACCACGTGCATGGCGTGGGTTTACTGTCTCGGCGCTACAATCTGCCTGTCTACCTCAGTCGCGGCACCCTGCGCGGGATGCGCAAACCGATTGAACCGGCTGGCCTTTTGGCCGGCGGCGAGCAACTGCAGATCGGCGCACTGAGTATCGGCGTCATTGCCGTGGCCCACGATGCACAGGAACCGACGCAGTACGTCTTCAGCGACGGTGAGCGGCGCTTCGGCCTGCTGACCGACCTGGGGTCGTATTGTGACAAGGTGCTGGACGGCTATCGGGACCTCGATGCGTTGATGATTGAGGCCAACCATTGCCGGGATATGCTGGCTCGCGGTCACTATCCGTACTTCTTGAAGCAGCGGGTGGGCGGTGAACTGGGACATTTGAACAATCACCAGGCGGCATTCCTGGTGTCCGAGTTGGGCTGGCAAGGCCTGCAACACCTGGTCCTGGCCCATCTGAGCAGCAAGAACAACCTGCCGCAGCTGGCCCGGCAATGTTTTGTCGACACCCTCGGGTGCGACCCGGACTGGCTGCAACTGGCCGATCAAGATTCAGGGCTCGACTGGCGACACATCGCCTAGCCCACCTACTTAGCAAGCGGAGCCCATCATGGAAAAACGTGAAGAACTCTACCGCGGCAAAGCCAAATCGGTTTTCAAGACCGACGACGCTGACCGCTTGATCCTGCTGTTTCGCAACGACACCTCGGCGTTCGACGGCAAGCGCATCGAGCAGCTCGACCGCAAAGGCATGGTGAACAACAAGTTCAACGCCTTCATCATGCAGAAACTCGAAGCGGCCGGCGTGCCGACTCAATTCGACAAACTGCTGGGCGACAACGAGTGCCTGGTGAAGAAGCTCGACATGATCCCGGTCGAGTGCGTCGTGCGTAACTACGCCGCCGGCAGCCTGGTCAAGCGCCTGGGCGTCGAAGAAGGCATGAAGCTCAACCCTTACACCTTCGAACTGTTCCTGAAGGACGACGCCAAGGGCGACCCGTTCATCAACGAATCCCACGTCGTGGCATTCGGTTGGGGCACCGCCGAGCAACTGGTTCGCATGAAAGAATTGTCGCTCAAGGTCAACGAAGTCCTGAGCAAACTGTTCGACGACGCCGGCCTGCTGCTGGTCGACTTCAAACTCGAATTCGGCGTGTTCTCCGACGGCTCCATCGTCCTGGGTGACGAATTCAGCCCGGACGGCTGCCGCCTGTGGGACAAGGCAACCGGCAAGAAAATGGACAAGGACCGCTTCCGTCAGGGCCTCGGTGACGTCATCGAAGCCTACGAAGAAGTCGCCAATCGTCTGGGCGTACCGCTGTAACCGACGCAAGCATCTGATAGCACAGAAATATTTCGCCTAGGGGGTTCGCTTCCGGCAAAAGTGTTGTTATGATGCGCGCCGTTGGAGAGATGCCAGAGTGGCCGAATGGGACGGATTCGAAATCCGTTGTACCTTCACCGGTACCTAGGGTTCGAATCCCTATCTCTCCGCCATACCTATACGTTGAAGCCCTGATTATTCAGGGCTTTTTCGTTTCTGTGTTTCTGAAAAAGAATTCCAGCCCGTACTTTGGCATGTGACCGACGCATTCTTGCGACAACGACTTTGTAGAAGACAAACATGTAGTTACATTGCGCATTAGTTTCCAGCATTCATAGGATAAACTGATCAATCTGTTTGATCCCGAGTGCGCACCATGGCCATCAACTTCGACCTCAACGACCTGCAAGCCTTTCGCGCCGTGGTCGAGCAGGGCAGTTTTCGCAAAGCGGCCGACACTGTGCGCATCTCCCAGCCTGCCCTGAGCCGGCGTATCGAAAAACTTGAAGACGCCCTCGGTGTGCGATTGTTCGAACGCACCACACGCAAGGTCAGCCTGACTCAGGCCGGGCGCGGTTTCATACCTAGCGTCGAGCGCTTGCTGGACGATCTGGACGTGGCGCTGCTGGGTATCAGCGAAGTCGCCTCGAACCGGCTCGGCCATGTCACGGTGGCCTGCGTGCCCTCGGCAGCGTATTACTTCATGCCGCGCGTGATCGCCCACTACCACCGGCAATTCCCACGGATCAAAGTCAAAGTGCTCGACTCTAGCGCCCACGACGTACTCAGTGCCGTGGTCAATGGCGAAGCGGATTTTGGTCTGAGTTTCATGGGCACGCTGGAGGCTGAAGTTGAGATCGAGCCATTGGTGCAGGAGGGTTATGTAGTGGCCTGTCGGCGCGATCATCCGTTGGCGGGTCGAACCAGCGTGACCTGGGACGAGTTCTATCAGCAGGATTACATCTCGCTGGACAAAACGTCGGGCAATCGTTTTCTACTCGATCAGGCGCTGGCCGGCATCGTGCCGAAGCGCCAGAGCATCTGCGAAACCCGGCACGTGACAACGATGATCGGTTTGGTGGAGGCAGGGTTGGGCGTGGCGGCAGTGCCGTGGATGGCGATGCCGACAGCTGATCACCCGATCCTGACGCAGGTGCCGCTGACCGATCCGCAGGTGATGCGCAGTGTCGGTTTGATCAAACGCCGGGGTCGAGCACTGACTCCGGCGGCGTTGGAGCTGGAACGGCTGGTGGTGGAGATGAAAGTTCAGGTCAGCGACTGACCGAATCCAGCCCGGTGGCCTTCACATCCGATTGAGCGGCCGAGGACGCCAAGTATTGTAGCAATGCCTTGGCTTCAGCCGGGTGTTGCGCCCCTACGGGAATCCCGGCAGCGAAACGGGTCACCGATTGCACCGACTCCGGAATCCTCGCCACAAAACTTATGCCCGGCACGGGCAGCAATTCGCTGACCTGCTGGAAGCCCAGTTGGTAGTCGCCGGTGGCAACCACCGAACCCACGGGGATTTTCGGGATCATCTTCGATTTGGGTTTGAGCTGATCTTCGATGCCCAGGCGCTTGAACAGTTGATTTTCGATGTACACGCCACTGGCGCTGTCGGAATAGGCCACGGATTTAGCGTCCAGCAACGTCTTTTTCAGGCCATCGACGGAGCTGATATCCGGTTTCGGAGCGCCTTCGCGCACCACCAGGCCGATCCGCGAATCCGCCAGTTCAACCCGTGAAGCGGGGTCAACTTTGCCTTGCTTGATCAGGTCATCGAGGGCATAGCCGACCATGATCACCACGTCGGCCTTTTCACCGCGGGCCAGACGATTGGGGATTGCTTCCGGTGCCATGCCCATCGATGGGCCAAGCGCGGTGTCCAGCGTGTTGCCGGTGAACGCGGCGAATTTCGGGCCGAGGACTTTATAGGCCGCCGTGAAACCACCGGAGGTCATCACACGGATCTCTTCCGCTTGGGCGACGGGGCTCAAGCCGAGGCTGGCCACCAAGGCCAGGGCGGCAACATTGAATAGTTTTTTCATGGTCATTTTCTCGAAAGTGCTGGTTCAAGACATCGCTGGTTGCAGGCGGCCAGTGGAGCGGCGATAGAGATACAACGTGGCGCACAGGGCGCAGAGCGCGGCGAAACTCATCCAATAGCCGGGAGCAGCTTTGTCACCGGTGTACTGAATCAGGAACGTCGACATCGCCGGGGTGAAACCGCCAAACACCGCTGTGGCCAGGCTGTAAGCGAGAGAGAAACCGGCGACCCGAACTTCGACCGGCATGATTTCCGTGAGCGCCGCGATCATCGCGCCGTTGTACAAACCGTAAATGAACGACAACCACAGCAGGACCAACAGCATGTTGACGAAGCTTGGCGCGTTCACCAGATAAGTCAGCGCCGGATACGCAGTGGCGAGGGTCAACAGCGCCATGGCGATTAGCACTGGACGCCGACCGATGCGGTCAGACAACGCGCCGCCAATGGGTAACCAGAAGAAGTTCGAAACACCGACCAACAAGGTCACCAATAACGCATCGGACGTGCTCAGGTGCAGCACGGTTTTGCCGAAGGTCGGCGCATATACGGTGATCAGGTAAAAAGCCGTCGTGGTGAGGGCGACCATCATCATCCCGGCGAACACGATTACCCAGTTCTGGGCGAGGGTGCGGAACACATCGCCCATGCTCGGCCGATGCTTGCGTGCTTTGAATTCTTCGGTTTCTTCGAGGTTACGGCGCAGGAAAAAAATGAACGGCACGATCATGCAACCGACGAAAAACGGAATCCGCCAGCCCCAATCGGCAATCATTGCCGGCGCCATCCACTGATTCAACCCGTAGCCCAAAGCCGCCGCGACGATAATTGCCACTTGCTGGCTGGCCGACTGCCAGCTGGTGAAGAAGCCTTTGGTGCCAGGCGTGGCGATCTCCGAGAGGTACACCGAGACGCCACCCATTTCCGCACCGGCCGAGAAGCCTTGCAGCAAGCGACCAATCAGCACGATGGCCGGTGCAAATAGCCCAATGGTTTCGTAACCGGGCACCAACACAATGAGAATCGTGCCGCTGGCCATAATCGATAGCGTCACGATCAAGCCTTTGCGCCGACCCACATCGTCGATGTAGGCACCGAGTACCACCGCGCCCAACGGACGCATCAGGAAGCCCGCGCCAAACACCGCGAAGGTCATCATCAGGGAGGCAAACTCACTACTGGCCGGGAAGAACACAGCCGCAATCTGCGTCGCGTAAAAGCCGAAAAGGAAGAAGTCGAACTGTTCGAGAAAGTTGCCTGAGGTAACCCGGAAAATCGCACTGGCGCGTGAACGCCCGGAAAGGTTTGATGTTGTCATTGACCTGATCTCCACCGCTTTTATGACGTGCGCTGCCTGGACGCGGCGCACGGTTCTTATGGGTGAGAATGGTGGAGTAGGACGATCGATATGATAAGTGCATTGTTGACATGTATTAATGCATGAAGCGGATCAATACAGGCGAAGGGGAGGGCTTCAGTTCTTTCGAACAGGCCGTCGAACTTTTCCTGGGACTCAAAAAATAAGGCGCCACCGGCCCGTTAGCTATCATGCAATGCAGAGCACATCACCGGATGACGGGGGAATGCATGAACAGATGGCGACGGCTTTGGTTGTCTGTGAAGCTGCTGGCGGCCTTTGCGGCCTGCCTGACGGCGGCTGTTCAGGCTTTTCAATACATGTTGGAAAGCCCCGACGCGGTGCAAATTCATCCTTTGAGCATTGTGGTGGTGGGGCTGATTTTTGGCTTCATCACCTATGGGCTCCTTTCAATGATTGAAAGGGGGGGGCGCAGATTAGTAGTTCCTCGTGAACGGGTTTTCTCCCAACCTCAGGCGGAATTTGAGATCGATGCGGACTTTCCGCCAGAAGAACCATTTAGCGTTCCAGCTGACGATCCAGCTCAGCAGAAACATCTGTGAACTGACGGTAGTCCGCCTTCGGACTGTGAAATTTCGGCGTTATGACCGCGCTCTTCAAAACGTAGGCGGCGTAATCACCCAAATCACCACCGCATCCACATCCCCCGGATTCCCGTACCGATGCGGTTCCTGGCTCGAAAAACTAAAACTATCCCCCTCACTCAACTGAAAATGCCGATCGCCAACCCACAACTCAAAACTCCCCGATAACACATACCCAGCCTCTTCCCCTTCATGGCTATAGCTCTGTTGGCTATAAGTCCCGGGCGGAAACCGCGAGTGCAGCATCTCCAGTTGTCGATTCGGCTGCGGCGTCAGCAGGTGATCAACGATGCCATCTTCGTAATGCACGCTCATCCGGCTGTTTTTACGCACCACAATGCCGTCGTCTTCGGGCGCAGTTTGAGCCTCACTGGCAAAGAACCACTGGATAGTCACGCCCAAACTACGGGCGATGTTGAACAACGCAGGAATAGAGGGATAAGCCAGGTTGCGTTCAAGCTGGCTGATATAACCCGCCGTCAACTCGCTCATCTGCGCCAGTTCGGTCAAGGTCATGCCCCGGCGTTTACGCAGGCCACGAATTCGTGTCCCGAGAAAATGCGGTTCTGCCAAGGCCGAGGCGCTGTCCTGTGTGGGCGCGCTGCTGGCAGGCGGCATCTTGCTGCTGTTGCTCATGGCGTGCTCCAAACCGGGGTTCTGTAAAAACCCCGGAGTATAAACAGCCTTAAAGCTCCCAGGCGACTTTCAGCCCTTCGTAAATCGCTTCTTCGGCAGTGCGCGGCGCGAGGCAGTCGCCGATGCGCCGAAACTCCACCAGGCCTTGCAACTCTGCGCCGAGGGTGTCCACCGGCTGATGGCCCTGGCAGAGCACCAGCGTGTCGATGTTTTCGAACAGCATCGGTTCGCCGCTAGCAGTGTGTTGCAGGTAGACGGTGTTGTCGTCGCAGCCGTAGAGGCGGGCGTAGGGCGTGATCGGGATGCCAAGTTTGTGCAGTTCGCCGGCCAGTTGATCGCGTACGTACAGCGGCAGGTTTTCCCCGCAATGGGTGCCGTTGACGGCCAGTTGCACCTGATGCCCGGCGCGTACCAGGCGTTCGGCGATACCGGGGCCGATCCAGTCACAGCGCCAGTCGACGACGACTACGGAACGACCGATCTGCACTTCATCGCGCAGCACTTGCCAGGCGTCCACCACTTGCAATTCACCGCCGCGCTCGAACGCTGGCCAATAAGGCTCGGCACCGGTGGCGACAATCACCATGTCCGGCCGCTCGCGTTCCACCAGCGCCCGGTCAACCCGGGTGTTGCGCACGACGCGTACGCCGGCCAATTCCATTTCTCGTTGCAGGTTGGTGCTGGCGCCGCCGAATTCGGCGCGCTTTGGTAAGAGTTGTGCGAGCAATACCTGGCCGCCGAGTTGCGCGCTGGCTTCGTAAAGGGTCACGTCATGGCCGCGTTGTGCCGCCACGGCAGCGGCTTTCATGCCCGCCGGGCCACCGCCGGCAATCATGATGCGTTTGCGTTGGCCCGTCGGGTGCCGCTTGCCGAAGATCAGTTCGCGCCCGGTTTCCGGGTGCTGGATGCAGGAAATCGGCAGGCCTTTGTGAAAGTGGCCGATGCAGGCCTGGTTGCAGGCGATGCAGGCGCGAACATCTTCGACGTGGCCGGTGTCGGTTTTGTTGGGCATTTGCGGGTCGCAAATCAGGGCGCGGGTCATGCCGCACACATCGGCCTGGCCGCGCGCCAGAATCAGCTCGGCTTCCTGCGGCTGGTTGATGCGACCGGTGACGAACAGCGGAATCGACAGGCCAGCCTTGAACGTTCCGGCTTCCTTGGCCAGATAGGCCGCTTCAATCGCCATCGGCGGCACGATGTGCACCGCGCCGCCCAATGACGCCGAGGTTCCGGCGACGATGTGCACGTAATCCAAAAACGGTTGCAGCAATTGCACCGCAGCCAGGGACTCGTCCTCGGTCAGCCCTTCAGGATCGCGCTCGTCGGCGGAGATACGCAGGCCAATAACGAAGTGTTCATCGGTGTTGGCGCGCACGGCGGCGATCACTTCGCGCAGGAAACGCAGGCGCTGTTCCAGCTCGCCGTTGTAGCCATCAATGCGCCGGTTGACGCGCGGGTTGATGAACTGCGCCGGCAGGTAACCATGGCTGGCGACCACTTCCACACCGTCGATTCCAGCCTGATACAGGCGTTGGGCAGCGGAACCGTAACCGGCGACAATTTCGTCGATCATCACTTGATCCAGCGCACGCGGCATCACCCGAAACCGCTCGTTGGGCACCGCCGAAGGTGAGTAGGCAACGGCCAGCAGGCCATCGCTGGACTCCATGATTTCCCGACCCGGATGGAAGATCTGCGACAACACCACCGTGTCGTGGGCATGGCAACTCTCAGCGATTTTCCGATAACCCTCGATGCAGGCATCGTCAGTGGCCATCAGCACATGGGAGGTGTACCGCGCGCTGTCATGTACCCCGGCCACTTGCAGCACGATCAGCCCGACACCGCCTTCGGCCCGCGCGGTGTGATAGGCAATCAGTGGGTCGTTGACCAGGTTGTCGGTGGGCATCGAGGTGTCGTGACCACTGGACATGATGCGGTTTTTCAGCCGCTTGCCACGCAGCTGCAAGGGTTCGAACAGGTGCGCAAAAGCGGGGGACGAGGTTGGCATGTCGCGGGTACTCCAAGCAGGCTGGCACCGAAAGACCGGGTTTTCGGCGCTGTTATTATTTGCCTATAGAAATTTACTCTCAGTAAAAAATCAACTTGTTTTTTTACTGGTGCTCGCAGTAGATTCGTTTACGCCCGAATCCGGGGCGAACCTCACAAACAATAAAAAGGGTCACGCGGCGTTTCGTCGGGTGGCACCTGCAAGAGGAACCACTGATGAAATCGAACACGCTCAAACACGGTTTTTATCCCTTGTTGCTGTCCCTGGCGATGGGCCTGGGTAGCGCTCAGGCAGCACCGGACATGGTGGTGGTGGGTTACGGTGGCGCCGGCCAGAAAGCCCAGGATGTGGCATTTTTCCAGCCGTTCAGCGTCGCGGATCACAGCAAGCTGATCCAGAGCGAATACAACGGCGAGATGGCCCGGATCAAAGTGATGGTCGACACCGGCAACGCCGATTGGGACGTGGTACAGATCGAAGGCCCGGACTTGATGCGCGGTTGCGACGAAGGCATGTACGAAAAACTGGATTGGAAAACCCTGGGCCGCGCCGAGCAGTTGATCCCCGATGCGGCGCAGGCGTGTGGCTCGGCGGCACTGGTATGGAGCGTGGCGATTGCCTATGACACGCAAAAGCTGGCACAGGCCCCAACGTCGTGGGCCGACTTCTGGGATGTGAAAAAAACACCTGGCAAGCGCGGCCTGCGCAAACGCGCGGTGTACAACCTCGAATTCGCCTTGCTGGCCGACGGCGTGAAGGTCGAAGACGTGTATTCCGTATTGAATACACCGAAAGGTGTCGACCGCGCCTTCGCCAAACTGACCGAACTAAAACCCTACATCCAGTGGTGGGAAGCCGGTGCGCAGCCGGCGCAATGGCTGACGGCCGGCGATGTGGTGATGACTTCGACGTACAGCGGACGTGTGGCTGCGGCCGCGCAAGATGGCAGTCACCTCGGGCTGGTCTGGCCGGGCAGCCTGTACGGCATGGATTACTGGGCGATCATCAAAGGCTCGAAACATGTCGATCAGGCCAAGCGGTTTATCGCGTTTGCCAACCAGCCGGACGCCCAGGTCAAGTATGTCGAGCAGATCCCCTATGGCCCGACCAATACCGTAGCCGCCGCCCAACTCGATAGCAAACTCGCCCAATGGGTGCCCACCGCGCCGCAGAACCTCAAAGGCGCGCTGTCGATGGACGTGGCGTTCTGGGTCGATCACGGCGAAGAACTTGAAGAGCGTTTCAACGCGTGGGCCAGCAAGTAATTGCCATCGGCTGGACGTCATGACGCGTCCAGCCCTACTAGCCTGGGCGGCGTTGTTGCGGTTGCTCGACCAAGTTGCTCCGGGGTATCGGGGTTGATCCAGACATTTTGTTGGATGGCCTGGCGCCATCGCGAGCAGGCTCGCTCCCACAGTTGATCTATGTCGTATGCAAAAGCTGCGTACGCTGAAGATCCCTGTGGGAGCGAGCCTGCTCGCGATGGGCGCGGCTCGGTTTATCAGGCTTGCCCCGGTATCCCCCTTCTTGCGTAACAGCGCCCCTCCAATAAAGTTACATGCTGTTACTTGACTTACAAATGATCGCCAACTCTATACATTTCAACACTGTCATTCATCGACAGGGTCTGACTACCATTGGTTTGTACAGGCGTTGCATAAAACAATAATAATGAAAGTCCTGAGGCCTCCAATGAAGAAGCGTTCCCTGTTGGGTATGTTTGTAGTTTCGATGTCCGCAAGTTCTCTGCCAGTGCAAGCTGACGAAGCCCAGGAAGGTTTTGTCGAGGGTGGGGCCGCCAAGTTGATCGCGCGCAATATGTACTTCAATCGTAATTCACTGTCCGGCTATCCCGATGCACGAGGGTGGGGGCAGGGCTTCATGATGGATTACACATCCGGGTTCACTCAAGGCGATATCGGATTTGGTGTCGATGCCAGTGCCTATACCGCCTATAAACTGGATGGCGGGCGCGGCACGGTGGGGACGGGGATGTTTCCCGGCGAAGATGATGGTGAAGGTGAAAGATCAGAGTCATCGACACTCAATGCCTCTGTAAAAATGAAGTGGTCGAATACGGTTATCAAGTATGGGGATCTGCGTCCTTATAATCCGGTCTTTGCAACTCCAGACTTAAGACTGATGCCAATGACGACAAGAGGCATTCAGTTGTTAAGTGAAGACATTGATAAATTCAGCATCGATATTGGGCACTTCTACTCCTCCAGAGGTTATACCAGCACTAACCATGATGGTGGTTTCATGGCCGGGTATGCGGGGGTAGACGCCGGTGATGTCGATTATGCCGGCTTTACCTATACGCCAGTAGAGCAAGGTGGCGTGGGCTTTTACATGTCTCGCGCAGAGGATTTATGGCGCCAGTACTACGTAAATGGGAATTACAGCCTGCCATTGGCCCCTGAACAAACACTGAGCTTCGACTTTAATTTGTACCGCTCTCTCGATGAGGGCCAGGCACGGGCTGGCGCAATAAATGTTACGGCGTGGTCAATGGCAACGGCCTATGGCAATGGTCCACACACTGTTACGTTGTCCTATCAGAAAATACAGGGCAGTGAGCCGTTTGACTATTTGGCGTCGACAGATGGAACGTACATGGACTCCATCTATCTGGCTAACTCGTCGCAGTACGGGGATTTCAACGGGCCTGGAGAGCAGTCGGTCGGGATTGGGTATGAATATGATTTCGGATCGACCGGGTTTTTGCATACAACATTCAGGTTTAAATATATCTACGGGTTTGATATCGACAATAAACAAGTCGATCCAGACGGGCTATACGCTTACTTTGCCCATGCGGATAAACAGATTGAACGGGATGTCGATCTGAAGACCGTCGTTGTAAGTGGGGCTTTGAAAGATTTGTCCGTACGAGTGCGCTATGCCGAGCAATCCTATACCGGTGACAGCGTCAAGCAATTGCGGATTATCACTGAATACCCGCTCGATCTTTTTTGAACTGGTTAACCCTGCGTCTAAAACAAGAGGTTTACATGAAGAACTTTCCGATCAAGTGCTTGGCATTGGCTATTACGCTTTCGTCGACAGCGTTGTCCGCTCAAGCAGACACCGTCTATATCCACGCCGGCCGCCTGGTGGATGTCGAACGAGGCAAAGTGCTGATCGATCAGCGGATCAAGGTCGATGGAGAGCGCATCGTTGCTGTCGAACCGTGGAGTGCGCCGCCAGCCAATAGCAAAGTGATTGACTGGTCCGCCAAGACTGTCCTCCCTGGCCTTATCGATATGCACACGCATATCTCCGATTGGGACATGACCAACAATGTGGCTGAACCACTCCTGCACTCCCCGCAGGATGTCGCGCTGATGGGGGCGAAACATGCCTATCAGACGTTGCGTGCAGGCTTCACAACCGTGCATGACCTTGGCACTTATCGAGCGTTCACCGACGTTGCCCTTCGTGATGCCATCAACGCCAATCGGGTCCTGGGACCTCGGATGAACGTCGTCGGGGCTTACATCACGGTTGCGGGTGGTGGCGGCGAGGTGACCGGGTTTGCCCCGGGCGTGGAGATCCCGGCGGATATGCGTGTCGGCGTTTATCGGGATGCCAATGACGCCAAGTTGAAGACCCGTTATCTGTTCCAGCACGGCGTAGACACCATCAAGATGATGGGCACAGGTTCTGTACTGGCCGAAGGTACTGAACCGGGGCAAATGGAAATGACTGAAGAAGAAATGCGCGCCGTCGTACAGGAGGCCAAGGTTCACAAAAGCTATGCCACGGTTCATGCCCATGGTGCAGAAGGTATCAAGGCCGCTATTCGCGCAGGCGTCAAATCCGTCGAACATGCCTCGCTGCTGGATGATGAAGGGATCAAGTTGGCCAAAGACAACGGCACCTACCTGGTGATGGATATCTACAACGGCGACTACATCGATGAAGTGGGACACAAGGAAAACTGGCCTGAAAGTTACTTGCGCAAAAACACTGAAACCACGGACGTCCAGCGCCAGGCCTTTCGTAAAGCGGTCAAGGCCGGGGTCAAAATCGCCTATGGCACCGATGCGGGTGTCTATCCGATTGGCACCAATGCAAAGCAGTTTGCGTACATGGTGAAATTTGGGATGACGCCGATGCAGGCGATCCAGTCAGCCACCGTGGTGGCCGCTGACCTGCTCAACTGGCAGGCGGATGTCGGGGCCGTCAGTTCGGGGCGATTCGCCGACCTGATTGCCGTCGACGGTGATCCGATTGCCGATATTTCGATCCTTGAGAAAACACCCGTGGTCATGAAGGGCGGTGCGATTGTGCCCCCGGATGTACTGCCCGGCCTGTAAGCAAAATCAAAAAATCGAGCGGAATCTGGAGTAGGCGAGGGTAGTTGCTGTACAGTCGTTCAGCTCGCGAACGGCACGTTCCGGGCTTAACCCTCGCCGCCAGGAACGTCGTCCAATGACTCAGGAAGCCCGCTTCTCCCGAATGGCGCCAGAGCTGCGCAAGAGCAATCTCATCGAGGCCACGCTCGTGTGCCTTCAGCGCCATGGCTTCCAGGGCGCATCCATCCGCAAGATTTCCGCCGAGGCCGGGGTCTCGGTCGGGCTGATCAGCCATCACTATTCCGGCAAGGACGAACTGGTGGCCGAGGCCTACATGTCGATCACCGGTCGGGTCATGAGCCTGTTGCGCGACGCCATTGAGCAAGCGGCGCCGAATGCCCGCGAGCGTCTGTCGGCGTTCTTTCGCGGCTCGTTTTCCGCTGAACTGCTGGACCCGCAATTGATCGACGCCTGGCTGGCGTTCTGGGGCGCAGTGCGCACCGCCGAGTCGATCAATCTCGCGCACGAGCACTCCTACGGCGAGTATCGCGGCATCTTGCGCAAGGTCCTGACCGAGCTGGCACAAGAAGAAGCCTGGGAAAATTTCGACGCCGACCTGGCCGCCATCGCCCTCAGCGCATTGCTCGACGGTTTGTGGCTGGAGTCGGGACTGAACCCCGGAACCTTCACCCCGGCGCAAGGCATCCAGATTTGCGAAGCCTGGGTCGACGGATTGCAGGCGGGCGGTCGCCAACGGTTTTGTGTCCAGACGACGGGCTGTTGATCGATCGTTCAGCTATCGATACTCTCTGGCGCCAGTGCGGTAAATCACTCTAATAAGAAACACGCCTTCGGGCACACGCAGGACACCATGCGATGACTCCTCGAGTATTGATCGTCGATGACGATCCGCTGATTCGCGAACTGCTGCAGGCCTACCTGTCCCAGGAAGGCTATGAGGTGCATTGCGCCGCCACGGCGGAGTTGGCCGAAACCTTTCTGGCGAGCCAGGCGGTGGATCTGGTGATGCTCGATATCCGCTTGCCGGGCAAGGACGGCCTGACCCTGACCCGTGAGCTGCGGGTCCGTTCGGAAGTCGGGATCATCCTGATCACCGGGCGCAACGATGAGATCGATCGCATTGTCGGCCTTGAGTGCGGCGCCGATGATTACGTGATCAAACCGCTTAACCCACGGGAACTGGTGTCCAGGGCGAAAAACCTGATCCGCCGGGTTCGTCATGCCCACACCCCGCAACCGCTCCCGGCCATCTCTCGGCCAGTCAAACAGTTCGCCGCCTGGGCGCTGGACACGGATCGCCGACGGTTGATCGACCACACAGGCAGCGAAACCCTGCTGACCCACGGTGAATATCAGTTGCTCAGTGTGTTCCTGCGCAACAGCGGCCACACCTTGACCCGTGACCAGTTGATGGACCAGATCCGCAACCGCGAATGGGTACCCAACGACCGCTCCATCGACGTGCTGGTCGGGCGCTTGCGGCGCAAGTTGCACGACGATCCGGCAGAGCCGCAATTGATCATCACCATTCATGGCGCCGGTTACCTGTTCACCGCCAGCGTGGCGGCCTGAGCACGATGCTGCGCCTGTTTTGCCTGCTGTTGGCGCTGGCCACCCACACCGCGTTGGCGACGGAAAAAATTCGCTACTGCGATTATCCGGTGTACCCGCCGATCTCCTGGAGCGATGGCAAACAGGTACGCGGCGTCGCCCCCAACGTTGTGAAAAAACTGTTCGGGCAACTGGGCTACGACGTCGAGATCGTCGAACTGGATAACTGGAATCGTTGCGTGCTGGACGCTGCCGAAGGGCGAGTCGACGTGGTGCTGATGTACAGCACTGCGGAGCGCGAACAAAGCATGGCTTTTTCGACGGTGCCCGTGTTGCGCGAGGAGGTGGCGGTGTTTATCAACCGTCAGCACCCGGTGAACATCAAGCGCCTGGAGGACCTGGCCAACTACCGGGGCGGCATGTTGTTCGGCGAAAGTTATGGCGTGGTGTTCGACCGTTTCGTCGCCGAACACCAGAACATCGAAAAGGTCTCTGACAGCAGCCAGAATTTCGGGAAACTGATTCGCGGACGCATCGACTTCATTGTCTCCGAGCGGCGCACCGGGCAGATGCGAGTCGAGACCCTGCCGGGTGCGCAAGACATCGTGGCCTTACCCAATTCCTTTGGCGTGGACTATTTGCGGGTTGCCGTGTCACGCCGTTCTCCGCTGGCCAGCCGCATGCCTGACATCGACGCGCAATTGCAGCGCATGGTCGATTCGGGTGAGGTCGACCGTTTGCTTCACGAGAGTGAAGTCACTTACCGCGACATGCTTAAACTTCCGGTCGAAACAAAATGATCCGGGCGCTATCCGCTGGACTGCTGCGGCGTCTGCTGCTGTTCATCCTGTTGTTCAGCCTGTGCTTCACCGTGCTCGCGAGCACCGTGCAATTGTATTTTGAGTACCGCCGCGAGATGCGCGACATCGACTCGCGCATGGCACTGATTCGCGCCGGCTATCTGGCCAGCCTGGAGCGCAGTCTCTGGGATTTGAACCAGGACCAGTTGAATGTGCAGTTGCGCGGACTGGTGGATTTCTCCGACGTGGCGCGAGTGCATCTGACCAGCCCCGATTTCGACTTGCTGCAAGGTAACCCCGACCCGGTCGGGCCGTTGCGCGTTGAGCGTTTTGAGCTGGACTATCAACCACCGTCAGGGCCGCTGCGGCGTTTGGGACAGTTGGAAGTCAGCACGGATCTGGGCGCCGTGCATCAGCGTCTATATGCCACCGGCTTGACCAGCCTGTTGTGGATGAGCGTGTTTCTGTGTGGCCTGGCGGTGGCGCTGTCGGGATTGTTTTATCGGTTGGTCACGCGGCACTTGCAAGTCATGGCCGGGTTTGCCCGGCGCATCGCCGCCGGTGACTGGCACGAGCCCTTGCTCCTGGACAAGAGCCGCAGCGTCAACGAAGACGAAATCGACACGGTGGCCCATGCGCTGGACGATATGCGCCGGGCCATCCTCAGTGACATTGCCCGGCGCGAAACCGATCGGCTGGCGTTGCAGGATAATCGCGACGAACTCCTGCGCATGGTCGAGCGCCGAACGGCCAGCCTGATGCGCGCCAAGGATGAAGCCGAGGCGGCCAATCTCGCCAAGTCGCGATTCCTGGCGACCATGAGCCACGAGTTGCGCACGCCGCTCAACGGCATTCTCGGCATGGCTGAATTGCTGCGCGGCGCGAGCCTGGATGAGCGCGACGGAAAACGCCTGGATGCGCTGTACAAGGCCGGCGAAGGATTGTTGTCGATTCTCAACGAAGTGCTGTATTTCGCTCGACTGGAGGAGGGTGTGAGCCACCCGGAACCGGTCGACTTTTCGCTCCGGCAACTGCTCGACGAGGTGCTGACACTGCTGGAGCCGCGCGCACTGGGCAATGACACGACGCTGCACTGCCGGATCGATCCGCAAGTCGCCGACCGGCATCACGGCGCCGAGCAATTCTTGCGTCAGGTGTTGAGTAACTTGCTGGCCAACGCGATCAAGTTCACCGAGGGTGGCGAGGTAAAAGTCCAGGTCGCGCTGTTGAATCAAGTCGCGCAATCTGCCGGGCAACGGCTGCGCGTGAGCGTGACGGACAACGGCATCGGCATTGCCCCGGCAATGCAGGAAAAGATTTTCGAGCGCTTCACCCAGGCCAGTGAAGAGGTGGCGCAACATTTTGGCGGAACCGGGCTCGGGCTGGCCATCAGCAAACATCTGGTGGAGCAGCTGGGCGGGCAGATCGGGGTGCAAAGTGAAGTCGGGCGCGGCAGTTGTTTCTGGTTCGAGCTGACGTTGCAACCGGCGACCGGTTTGTCGCTTGTGGCGTGGCCCAGCGAACCCGGCCGGGCGCTGGATATTCTGGTGGTCGAGGATGTGGCGCTGAACCGTGAAGTGGCCAGCGGCTTGTTACGGCGCGACGGGCATCAGGTCTGGTTCGCCGAAAACGCCGAACAGGCGCTGACGCAATGTGCCGGGCAGGCCTTCGATTTGATTTTGCTGGATGTGCATCTGCCGGGCATCAGCGGCGTCGAGTTGTGCAAACGGATCCGCGGCAACCCGGGGCCGAACCGTCAGAGCCGCATCTTCGCCCTGACGGCCAGTGTGCAACCGGCGCTGGTGCGCGGTTATCTGGATGCCGGGATGGATGGCATTCTCGCCAAACCCCTGAAGCTCGACACATTGCGGCAAGCGTTGGTCGGGCAAGCGCCGATGCCCTTGCCACAGCACGATGACGAGGCGATCGATTGGCCGTTGCTGGAGACTCATCGGACCTTGCTCGGTGAACAAAAACTCCAGGGATTGCTGGCGGTGTTGAACAACTCGATCCGTCAGCATCGCGACGCGATCACAGAGGCGATCGAGGCCGACGATTGCACCGAGGTCGCACATCTGGCGCACCGCCTGGCGGGCAGCAGCGATTCATTGGGCTTTCGCGCCTTGGCCAACGCGCTGCGTGAGTTGGAAGAGGCGGCGATGGCCAACGATGAATCAACGTTGCGGGCGTTGGCACCGCAGGTCGATGAACAATTGCAGCATTCGCAACGGATGCTGGCCGACCTGCTGCATACCTGACGTACAAGTTTGTTACGTCTTTTTACAACTTCGATCTTTACGGTCAACGGGACCTTACATGGTCTTCCAATAATCGACACAACCGCCGCTAGCGCGGTCTTCGAAGCTTATTGGAGATAATAATAATGAACCGCCGTAAAGCTGATTTTTCCCTGCGCCATGTCGCGCACCTTGCTGACTATTGAGGTGCGGTTATGAGCGAATCTACCGAACGCAAAGGCATCCAGCTGACCCGCGCCCTGAAAAGCCGGCACATTTTCATGTTGTCGCTGGGCGGCGTGATCGGCACCGGGCTGTTCATGGGCTCTGGCTTGACGATCAATCAGGGCGGGCCAGTGGGGGCGATTCTGGCCTACCTGGTCGCCGGTTTCCTGATGTACCTGGTGATGGTTTGCCTGGGCGAACTGTCCGTGCAAATGCCAGTGTCCGGCTCGTTTCAAACCCATGCCACCCAGTTCATCGGGCCGGCCACCGGATTCATGATCGGTTGGGTGTACTGGATGAGCTGGGCGACCACGGTGGGCCTGGAGTTCACGGCGGCGGGCATGTTGATGGAGCGCTGGTTCCCGACCATTCCTATCTGGTACTGGTCGGCGTTGTTCGTGGTGGTGCTCTTCGGCCTGAACGCGCTGGCGACTCGCGCCTTCGGTGAAGCGGAATACTGGTTCTCCGGGATCAAGGTTGCGGCGATTCTTGGTTTCATCGTGGTCGGCGTGCTGGTGATCTTCGGCGCGATCCCACTGACCAGTGGCGCACCGGCACCGATGATGACCAACCTGATCGGTGACTCGCTGTTCCCTAACGGTCTGTCGGCGGTGTTTGCGGTGATGATGACCGTGGTCTACGCCTTCCAGGGCTGCGAAATCATGGGCGTGGCGGCCGGCGAGACCGACCAGCCGGAAAAAAGCATTCCGCGTGCCGTGCGCAATGTGGTGTTCCGGGTGCTGATTTTCTATGTGCTGGCGATTGTCGTGTTGTCGGCGATCGTGCCGTGGCAGCAGGCTGGCTTGATGGAGAGTCCGTTTGTGCAGGTGTTCGACATGGTCGGTATTCCTTATGCCGCCGACTTGATGAACTTTGTGATTCTCACGGCGATTCTGTCGGTGGGTAACTCTGGCCTTTACGCTTCGACGCGCATTTTGTGGGCCATGTCGAAAACCGGAATGGCGCCCAAGAGTCTTTCGCCATTGAGCAAGCGCGGAGTGCCGTTGCGGGCGCTGAGCATCACCTTGTGCTTTGCGCTGGTGTCGTTGATGACCAGTTTCGTTGCGGCGGACACGTTGTTCATGGTGCTGATGGCGGTGAGTGGCATGTCGGGCACGGTGACCTGGATTGTTATTGCGCTGGCGCAGTACAAGTTCCGCAAGGCTTACCTGCGTGATGGGGGCAAGCTCAGTGATCTGAAATACCGTGCGCCGTGGTTTCCGCTGTTGCCGCTGACGTGCATTGCGCTGTGCTGTTCGTTGTTTGTGTTTCTGGCGCTGGATGAGACGCAGCGGCCTTCGTTGTATTGGGGGGGTGGGTTTATTGCTGTGTGTTATGGCGCTTATTTTCTGGTTTATCGCAAGCGTCAGGGGGTTTTGGCGCCGAGTTTGCCGGCTGCGTAAGCGTTGGTGGTGTGTATATCCGTTTTTTGGGTGATGGCTGATATTGGTTTCGCCCTTACGGCGAGTCACTTGGAAAAGCGCCAAGTAACCAAGCGCTTTTGCCCCTTTCGTTCGGTGCCTCGCTGTGGCTCGGCATGCCCTCGCTCCGGTCCTGCTCCGTGGGCCCGCCGCCATCGGCCATCCATGGCCGGGGGCGGCTAACCCGGCATCCATGCCGGGTTGCCCACTGCGCAGAACCTGCACTCGGCCTCACGAGGGGGCGGTGCGTCAAGATCAAGAGCTACAGGCGAGCTAACGCTCGGCCTTGAGTGGTGAAGATCAAAAGCGGTAGGCCGATGATCGTTCTCACGCTCTGCGTGGTAACGCCGCCGGGGACGCTCCGCGTTCCGCTTCAGGCTGTGACGCGGAGCGTCACGGGATGCATTCCCACGCTGAGCGTGAGAATGAGCACATCAAGATCAAAAGATCGCAGCCTTCGGCAGCTCCTACAGGGATCGCATTCCTCTGTAGGAGCTGCCGAAGGCTGCGATCTTTTGATCTGCTGTCGCTTTAGATTTTGATCTGCCTGCCCCTTTCCCAGAGGCCGAACGCAGGCGTTGCGCAGGGGGCACCGCGGCAAGGATGCCGCGGTAGCCGCCCCCGGAGCAGGACCGGAGTGAGGGCATGCCGAGCCACAGCGAGGCACCGAATGGAGGGGCAAAGCCTTTTGGGTCCTTTTTGGCGTTTGAAAAAGGGACTCGCTGTAAGAGCGAAACCGCCAGCAGCCGTTACCGCAGAAACGGATATGCCCCCAACAAACCCAACCAAACCTGTCCCCAGTTGTGCAAAGTTGTAACAGCCCCGTCCCCGCAACGCCCCGTAAAAGAAATAAACCATTCAAAAACAACCACTTATCTTAATTTTCAGACTGTTACAGCCCTATAAATCTCAGATTGCCGCCTTACTGAACACTCGTTTAGTATGGCCTCAAGTCGCATCACCTCACGCCAAACAAAATAATTCGAGGATTCGCATGACTACTCAATCTTCTCTGCTCAGTCAGGTCGAAGCCGGTGTTGCCTGGATCACCCTCAATCGCACCGCTCAGCGCAATGCGCTGGACATCCCGACCCTGAAAAACCTCCACGCCCTGCTTGACGACTTCAACGCCGATCCCGCCGTTCGGGTCGTGGTGCTGACCGGCAGCGGCCGCAGTTTCTGCTCTGGCGCGGACTTGGCCGAGTGGGCCGAAGCCGAAGCCCGTGGCGCCCTGGAAACCTACGGCTGGACCGAAACCGCCCACGCGTTGATGAGCCGCTTGTACAGCCTGGAAAAACCGACCATCGCCGCGATCAACGGCACCGCCGTCGGCGCGGGGATGGACCTGACGCTGTGCTGCGACCTGCGCATCGCCGGTCAATCGGCACGGTTCAAGGCCGGCTACACCAGCATGGCGTACTCGCCCGACGCCGGTGCCAGCTGGCATCTGCCACGCCTGATCGGCACCGAACAAGCCAAGCGCCTGCTGTTTCTTGACGAGTTGTGGGGCGCGGATCGTGCCTTGGCTGCGGGCCTTGTCGGGGAAGTCTGCGCCGATGAGCAACTGCTTGATGTGACCACCGAATTGGCGACTCGCCTGGCCAACGGCCCGACATTCGCCTTCGCCCAGACCAAGCAGCTCATGCGCGAAGGCGCCCAGCGCAGCCTGCCGGAACAGCTGCAAGCCGAACTGGCCGCCGGTCTGCTCTGCGGTCGCAGCGAAGACGGCGCCGAAGCCTTGCGCGCCGCCGTGGAAAAACGCCCGGCGCGGTTTGTCGGCCAATAAGCCCGCGTCCGCCTCGCACCTATAACCCGTGAACGAACAACAGGTAGCACCATGAATTTCCAACTGACCCAAGAACAAGAAATGTTGGTGGACGCGGTACGCAGTTTTGTCGCCAAGGAGCTGCTGCCCCACGAGGAAGCGGTCGACCGCGCCGATGAAGTCTCCCCGGAGCTGGCCGCACAGATTCGCGGCAAGGCGATCGCGGCGGGTTTCTATGCCTTCAACATGCCTGAAGAAGTGGGCGGTGGTGGTCTGGATTACCTGTCTCAGGCGCTGATCGAGCGTGAACTGTCCAAGGTCTCATGGGCGCTGCATGTGTTCGTTGCACGGCCGTCGAAAATCCTCATGGCGTGTACCGGGGATCAGATCAACGACTACCTGCTGCCGTGCATCCAGGGCGAGAAGATCGATTGCTTCGCGCTCACCGAACCGGGCGCCGGTTCCGACGCCAACGCGATCAAGACTCGCGCCGTGCGTGACGGCGACGATTTTGTTCTGAACGGCAGCAAGCACTTCATCAGCCACGCCGGGCAGGCCGATTTCGCCATCGTTTTCGCCGTGACCGACACCTACGAACACAACGGCCGCCAACGCAACGCCGTCACCTCGTTCCTGGTGGATCGCGACACCCCGGGCATGACCATTCGCCGCGGTCCGAAGTGCGTGAGCAACCGTGGTTATCACACCTACGAAATGTTCTTCGACGATTGCCGCGTACCGGCGAGCAAAGTGCTCGGCGAAGTCGGCAAGGGTTGGGACGTGGCCAACGCCTGGCTGACGGCTGGACGCGTGATGGTCGCCGCCAACTGCGTCGGCCAGGCGCAACGGGCGCTCGACGTGTCGCTGCAATGGGCGGCGGACCGCAAGCAGTTCGGCCAGCCGATCGGCACCTATCAAGGCATCTCGTTCAAGCTCGCGGACATGGTCACGCAGATTCGCGCGGCCGAACTGCTGACCTTGCACACCGCCTGGAAAATGGACCAGGGCACCATGACCGATGGCGAGGCCGGCATGGCCAAATTGTTCGCCAGTGAAGTGCTCGGCAAGGTTGCCGATGAGGCGGTGCAGATTTTTGGCGGCATGGGCCTGATGGATGAATGCCCGGTGGAACGCATCTGGCGTAACGCACGGATCGAGCGGGTCTGGGAAGGCACGTCGGAGATCCAGCGTCACATCATTTCCCGCGAATTGCTGCGGCCGCTGTTGCGCTGA
This sequence comes from Pseudomonas sp. LBUM1644, assembly GCF_059716195.1. Taxonomy (NCBI): domain Bacteria; kingdom Pseudomonadati; phylum Pseudomonadota; class Gammaproteobacteria; order Pseudomonadales; family Pseudomonadaceae; genus Pseudomonas; species Pseudomonas sp. LBUM1644. Next base: position 1,475,172 of record NZ_CP166812.1, read on the forward strand.
TCGGCCTGGAGAATACGCATGTCGCAGACTATTCGTGACAACCTCAAACGCCTGCTTGCGCCGCGTCACCTGGCGTTTGTCGGCGGCCGCAGCATGGCCCGAGCCCTCAAGCGCTGTGCCGAGGGTGGCTACCTTGGCCAGATGTGGCTGGTCAATCCGCAGCATGAAAGCCTTGAAGGCGTGCCGTGTGTACGCAGCGTCGCCGAGCTGCCCTGCGGCCCCGATGCGGTGTTCATCGCGACCAACCGCGAACTGACGTTGACCTGCGTCGCCGAGCTGGCGGCCAAGGGCGCGGGGGGCGCGATCTGCTACGCCTCGGGTTTTGCCGAGACGGGCGCCGAAGGCCAGGCCTTGCAGCAACAATTGCTCAAGGCTGCCGGCACGATGGCCGTGCTCGGCCCCAACTGCTACGGCGTTCTGGACTACCTGCACAGCTCGGCGCTGTGGCCGGTGGCGCATGGCGGCAAGCCGGTGGAGAAGGGCGTCGCCGTCCTGACCCAGAGCGGCAACTTCGCCTACAACGTGTCCATGAGCGACCGCTCGCTGCCGGTGGCCTACATGGCCTCGGTCGGCAACCAGGCGCAATTGGGTGTTGCCGAGTTGATGGACGTGTTGCTCGACGAGCCGCGCGTCACCGCCATCGGCTTGCACCTGGAAGGCCTGAAGAACGTTCCGGGTTTTGCCCGGGCCGCGCACAAGGCGCTGGAGAAGGGCATTCCGATTATCGCGTTGAAAACCGGCGTGTCGCAGATCGGTGCCGAACTGGCGATCAGTCACACCAGTTCGCTGTCCGGTTCCGATGCGCTGTACGACAGTCTGTTTGCCCGCCTTGGGGTGATCCGCGTCAGTGGCCCGGTGAGCTTTGTCGAAACCCTTAAGGCCGCCGCGTGCGGCAAGCTTCCGGCTGGCAACAGCCTGATCGCGCTGGCCTGTTCCGGTGGCGATGCCGGGCTGATTGCCGACTACGCCGAACGCAATGAATTGAGTTTGCCCAAGCTGGATGAAACGCAGCGCGAAGAGCTGGCGCAGGTGTTGCCCAGCTACGCGAACCTGGTCAATCCGCTGGATTTCACCACGGCAATCTGGGGCGACGGCGAAGCCTTGAACCGCATGCTCGACAGCGCCCTGCGCACCGAAGCCGATGCAGCGATGCTGGTGCTCGATTACCCGTCGGAGTTCACCGGCGAACGCAAGGAATGCGACCTGCTGCTGGAATTGTTCTGCGCCGCGCTGGTACGGCACGGCAAGACCGGCTTCGTCACCTCGGCCTTCCCTGAACTGCTGCCGGCGCACGCTCGTGAACGTCTGCATGCGCAAGGCGTGGCGGCGCTGCAAGGCGTGGAGGATGGACTGGCGGCCTGGGGACGGATTGCCAACTATCAGCGCAATCGTCAGGCACTGCTCGATTTGGGTGAGTCAGCGCTGGTGCCGTTATGTCCGCAAGCGTTGGTCGGTGAAGGTCAGTTGCTCAACGAGTGGGACTCAAAAAAGGCCCTCCGTGCGTTTGGCCTGCCGACGCCCAATGGCGTATTGAGCACCCCGCAAAAAGCGCTGAGTGATGCCGACACGCTCGGTTATCCGCTGGTGCTGAAGGCTGTCAGTGTGCAACTGCCGCACAAGACCGAAGCCGGCGCCGTGGCGTTGAACCTCAAGGATGCCGCTGCCCTGACCGCCGCCCTGGAAAAAATGCGCGCGAGCATTGCCGATTACGCGCCGCACGTGCCGTTCGATCAACTGCTGCTGGAACCCATGGCGCCGCCGCCGTTGGCTGAATTGATTGTCGGCATCAAACGCGAAAACGACTTTGGCCTGGCCTTGATCATTGGTGCCGGCGGCATTCTGGTGGAGTTGCTCAAGGACAGTCGCAGCCTGTTGCTGCCGACCACCGAAGGCGCCATTCGCAACGCGTTGCTGAACCTGCGCAGTGCGACTTTGCTGCAAGGCTTTCGCGGTCGTGAAGCAGCGGACCTCGACGCGTTGGTGGCGGCGGTCCGTGCCGTGGCCGACTACGCCTGTGAGAACGCCGGGCAGTTGCTGGAACTCGATGTGAACCCATTGTTGGTCGGTGCCCACGGCACGACTGCGGTCGATGCGTTGATTCGCCTCGGCCACGAGTGAGGAAATGAACATGCAAACCAAGACATTGACCGGCGGCCAGGCCCTGGTGCGATTGTTGGCCAACTACGGCGTCGACACCGTGTTCGGTATTCCCGGGGTTCATACCCTGGAACTGTATCGCGGCCTGCCCGGCAGCGGCATTCGCCACGTCCTGACTCGCCACGAGCAAGGCGCCAGTTTCATGGCCGACGGCTATGCGCGGGTCAGTGGCAAACCGGGCGTGTGCTTCATCATCACCGGCCCTGGCGTGACCAACGCGGCAACCGGTATCGGCCAGGCCTACGCCGACTCGATTCCGATGCTGGTGATTTCCAGCGTCAACCACACCGCCAGTCTCGGTAAAGGCTGGGGTTGCCTGCACGAAACCCAGGACCAGCGTGCGATCACCGCGCCGATCACCGCGTTCTCGGCAGTCGCGTTGAGTGCCGAAGACCTGCCGGAATTGATCGCCCGTGCCTACGCCGTTTTCGACAGCGAACGTCCGCGCCCGGTGCATATTTCGGTGCCACTGGACGTGCTGTCGGCCCAGGTTGCCCGCGACTGGAGCCATGAAGTGGTGCGCCGTCCGGGACGCGGCGCAGCCTCGACGACGGCAGTGGATGAAGCCGTGGCCAGGCTGCACGGCGCCAAGCGGCCGATGATCATCGCCGGTGGCGGTGCATTGAATGCGCAGCAGCAATTGCACGAGCTCAGCACCCGACTGGCCGCGCCGCTGTTCACCAGTGTTGCCGGCAAAGGCTTGTTGGCCCCGGACGCGCCGTTGAATGCCGGCTCGACCCTGTGCGTCGAACATGGCTGGAACCTGATCGCCGAGGCCGATGTGGTGCTGGCCGTCGGCACCGAAATGGCCGACACCGATTTCTGGCGTGAGCGTCTGCCACTGAATGCCGAAGTGCTGCGCGTCGACATCGACCCGCGCAAGTTCAACGACTTCTACCCCTGTGCAGTGGCGTTGCACGGCGATGCCCGGCAAACCCTCGTCGCGCTGCTGCAGCGCCTGTCGCCCGCCCAGCGCGATGCCAGTGCCGCGATTGCCGCCGTCGCCGCATTACGTGACGCAGTGAAAACCGGCCACGGCCCATTGCAATCGATCCATCAGGCGATTCTTGAACGGATCGCCGCCGAACTGCCGGACAACGCCTTCATCAGCACCGACATGACCCAACTGGCCTACACCGGCAACTACGCCTTCAACAGCCTGGCACCGCGCAGCTGGTTGCACCCGACCGGCTACGGCACGCTGGGTTATGGCTTGCCGGCGGGCATCGGCGCCAAGTTCGGTGCGCCGCAACGACCAGGCCTGGTGTTGGTCGGCGACGGTGGTTTCCTCTACACCGCGCAGGAACTGGCCACCGCCGTCGAGGAGCTGGACAGCCCGTTGGTGGTGTTGCTGTGGAACAACGACGCACTGGGGCAGATTCGCGACGACATGCTCGGGCTGGATATCGAGCCGATCGGCGTGCTGCCGCGCAATCCGGACTTCGCCACTCTTGGCCGGGCGTTCGGTTGCACCGTGACTCAGCCGCAGAGCCTGGCCGAGCTGCAAACCGATTTGCGCCATGGTTTCAAGCGCAACGGTGTGACCCTGATCGAACTCAAGCACGCGTGCGCGCACTGACTTTCAATTTTTTTGCAGGGATATCGCCATGCGCTTTTCCGATCTGACTCAACGTATCGCCGGTGACGGCGCCGCCGCCTGGGGGATTCACTACCGCGCATTGGCGCTGCAAGAACAGGGCGAAGACATTCTGCTGTTGTCGGTGGGCGACCCGGATTTCGACACGCCGGTGCCCATCGTGCAGGCCGCCATCGACAGCCTGCTCACCGGCAATACTCACTACGCCGAAGTGCGCGGCAAGCGCACCCTGCGTGAAAGCATCGCCAGGCGCCACCAGCAACGCAGTGGCCAGCAGGTGTCGGCCGATCAGGTCACCGTGCTCGCCGGCGCGCAATGCGCATTGTTCAGCGTCGCCCAATGCGTGCTCAACCCCGGCGATGAAGTGTTGGTCGCCGAACCGATGTACGTCACTTACGAAGCCGTGTTCGGTGCCTGTGGCGCGGTGGTGATTCCGGTGCCGGTGCGTTCCGAAAACGGCTTTCGGGTCTTGCCCGAAGACGTCGCGGCCCGCATCACCCCGCGTACTCGCGCGCTGGCGCTGAACAGTCCGCACAACCCGTCGGGCGCGAGCCTGCCGCGAAGCACCTGGGAGGCGCTGGCCGAACTGTGCATCGCCCACGACCTGTGGCTGATTTCCGATGAGGTCTACAGCGAGTTGCTGTTTGACGGTGAACACGTCAGCCCCGCCAGTTTGCCAGGCATGGCCGAACGCACCGCGACGCTCAACAGCTTGTCGAAATCCCACGCCATGACCGGTTGGCGTGTCGGCTGGGTGGTGGCGCCGGAGTCCTTGTCGGCGCACCTGGAAAACCTCGCGCTGTGCATGCTGTACGGCTCGCCGGATTTCATTCAGGACGCCGCCGTCGTCGCACTGGAAAGCCAGTTGCCGGAGCTGGAAGCCATGCGTGAGGCCTACCGCCAACGCCGCGATCTGGTCTGCGAAACCCTGGCCGATTGCCCCGGCGTGCGCGCCTTGAAACCCGATGGCGGGATGTTCGTCATGGTCGATATCCGCGAAACCGGGCTCAGCGCCCATGCGTTTGCCAACCGCCTGCTCGACCGTCACGGCGTGTCGGTGCTGGCCGGTGAAGCGTTCGGCCCGAGTGCGGCCGGGCATATTCGCCTGGGGTTGGTGGTGGGCGCGGCACCGCTGCGTGACGCCTGCCAGCGCATCGCCCGCTGTGCCAGTGAACTAATGGAGGCTCGCCAATATGCATAACTACAAGACGTTGTTTATCGATGGCCGCTGGCAAACCCCGTCGGGGCAAGGCATCGCCGAAGTGATCAATCCGGCCACGGAAGCCGTGGCCGGTTCGGTGCCGCTGGGTGATGAGCGCGATGTCGATAACGCGGTGGCCGCCGCACGCCGGGCCTTCGGTCCTTGGTCGCGCACACCCTCGAGCGTGCGCGCCGGCTTCATCCGCGCCCTCGCCGAGCAGTTGCGTGCGGGGGCCGATGACATGGCCGCCGTGATTACCGCAGAGCTGGGAATGCCGGTGCAATGGTGCCGCTCGGTTCAGGTGGACGGGCCGATCGAGGGGCTTGAGCAATACGTCGAACTCGCCGGCCTGATGGACGAAGTGCGCGAAGTCGGCAATTCGCTGGTGATTCGTGAGGCGGTGGGCGTTTGCGCCTTCATCAATCCGTGGAACTACCCACTGCATCAGCTGATCGGCAAGCTCGCACCGGCGCTGGCTGCCGGCTGCACCGTGGTGGTCAAGCCGAGCCAGGAAACCCCGCTGCACGCCTTTTTGCTGGCGCGGATGATTGAGGCCATCGACCTGCCGGCCGGGGTGTTCAACCTGGTCAGCGGGCCAGGTTCGAAGGTCGGCGAAGCGCTGGCCAAACACCCGGACGTGGACATGGTGTCGTTCACCGGCTCCACTGGCGCCGGTGTTCGCGTGGCCCAAGCAGCAGCGCCTTCCGTGAAGCGGGTGTGCCTGGAGCTGGGCGGCAAGTCGCCGCTGCTGATTGCCGAAGACGCGGACCTGGCCGCCGCCGTGCGCTACGGCGTGCAGGACGTGATGATCAACTCCGGACAGACCTGCACCGCGTTGACCCGCATGTTGCTGCCCGCCAGTCGTTACGCCGAGGCCGTGGAACTGGCCATCGCCGAAACCCAAAGCCTGCGCATGGGCGATCCCCTGGACCCGCACAGTTTCCTCGGACCGATGTGCTCGGCGGCGCAACGGCGGACCGTGCGGGACTACATTCAGGTCGGCCAGCAAGAAGGCGCGCGCCTGTTGTGTGGCAATGACACGGCGCACGAATTCGAGCGAGGCTTCTACGTCAGCCCGACGTTGTTCGCCGATGTCGACAACCGGATGCGCATCGCCCAGGAAGAAATCTTTGGCCCGGTGCTGTGCCTGATTCCTTACACCGATGAAGCGCAGGCGATCCAGATGGCCAACGATTCGCCGTTCGGCTTGTCCAGCGGTGTCTGGGCCGGCAGCACCGAGCGCGCCTTGCAACTGGGGCGGCAGATGCGGGCGGGGCAGTGTTTTCTCAATGGCGCGGCGTTCAACTATCAGGCGCCGTTCGGCGGCTACAAACAATCGGGCAATGGCCGTGAATGGGGGGAAGAAGGGCTTAACGAATTCGTCGAAGTGAAGGCGATCCAGGTGTGATCGCTGAATGAACGCACGCGGGCCGCAGGCCTTCATGGCGTTATACCTCGCCACTTTGCTGTTGGAGGTGGCGGCCGGCTTGCTCAATTCCTGGGTGGCGTTGCGCAGGGTCGCGCTGGGCAACAGCGAGCTGGTGATCGGCTCGCTGATGGCCGTGAACGCGCTCGGCCTGGTGGTCGGCGGCCTCAGCGGATACTGGCTGGTTGCGCGCCTGGGCCATGTCCGGGCGTTTGCGCTGTGTGGCGGGCTGGCGATTGCGGCGACGCTGGGGCATGACTTCAGCACTTGGTTGCCGCTGTGGCTGGTGCTGCGGTTTGTCGTCGGGCTGGCGTTGATGACCATGTACATCGTGCTCGAAAGCTGGCTCAACGAGCAGGCTCCCAAAGGCCAGCGCGGCCGGGTGCTGGCCTGGTACATGACGGCGTCCTTTCTCGGATTGATCGGCGGCCAGCTGGGGTTGACCCTGGACGGCAGCGCCAGTCGGGCGTTGCTCGATCTGGTGGTGATCTGTTTTGCCCTGTGCCTGATGCCGATCAGTTTCACCCAGCGCCCGGCGCCAAACTCGGTCACGCCGCGAATCAACGTGCAGTCGCTGGGTTTCATCCGGCGAATCCCCCAAGCGATGTTGACGATCCTCCTCACCGGGCTGATGTCCGGTGCGTTTCATGGCTTGGCGCCGGTGTATGCCAGTCAGCAAGGGCTCGATGCCGGCGCGGTCGGCGTGTTCATGGCGACCTGCCTGGCGGCCGGCCTGCTGGCGCAGTTTCCCTTGGGCATGCTCTCGGACCGCTTCTCGCGCCCGCGATTGATTCGGCTGTTCGCGCTGGTTCTGGCATGCAGTTGCGTACCGATGATGTGGACCCCGGTCAGCCTGCCGCTGTTGTTGGTGTGCGGTTTCGTGATCGGTCTGATGCAGTTTTCGCTGTATCCGCTGGCACTCGGATTGGCCAATGACCAGGTGGACAGTCATGAGCGAGTGACGCTGGCGGCGACGATGTTGGTCGCGTTCGGTCTGGGCTCCAGTATCGGGCCGTTGTTTGCCGGGGCGGCGATGGAAATGTTTGGGGCGCGGGCGCTGTATGGCTTCTGCGCCTTGTGTGCGGTTTTGTTGGGCGGGCTGGTACGCGAAACACAGGTTGAACCCTACGCCACGTCGTAGGGGCCGATTCATCATTTTCTGCGCTTTTGATCAGGGGCAATGCAATGAGCGATAACAAAAACAACATCACTCAAGCGAACCACGAATTCAGTGTTCACCGTAGGGACTTTCTAAAATACAGCGCCGCTACGGCGGCGGTCGCCGGGGCATTCTCCATGGGTTTGCCGTTTGGCGCCTTCGCTCAGGAAGCGACGCCAAAATCGGGCGGCGTGTTGCGCCTGGGCCTGGCGGGCGGCAGCACCACCGATTCAAAAGACCCCGGTTCCTGGAGCGACACTTTCACCTTCGTCGGCTTCTCGGCGGTCTATAACACCCTGACCGAAATTGCCGTGGACGGCTCCGCGATTCCGGAGCTGGCCGAGAGCTGGACGTCGACACCGGATGCGCGCATCTGGACCTTCAAACTGCGTCAAGGCGTGACCTTCCACAACGGCAAGACTTTGACCGCCGACGACGTGGTCGCGTCGATCCAGCATCACCTCGGCGAGAAATCCACTTCAGCCGCCAAGACTGTGTTGGGCGATGTCGCCAAGGTCAGCGCCCAAGGCACTGACAGCGTGGTCTTTGAACTGCACTCGGGCAACGCCGATTTCTCCTATGTGGTCGCCGATTACCATTTGGTGATCATGCCAAGCAAGGATGGCGTACCGGATTGGCAGGCCGGTGTCGGCACCGGTGGCTATCGCCTCAAGGACTTCGAGCCGGGCGTGCGCATGACGCTGGAACGCAGCCCTGACTACTGGAAACCGGGCCGCGCGCATTTCGCCAGCGCCGAGCTGATTGCGATCTCCGACGGCGCGGCGCGGATCAATGCGCTGGTCACCGGGCAGGTCGATGTCATCAACAAGGTCGACCTGAAAACCGTGGCCTTGCTCAAGCGCAATCCGAACCTGGTGATCGAGGAAACCAAAGGTGCCCAGCACTACACCTTCCCGATGTTGTGCGACAGCCAGCAGTTCCAGAACAGCAACATCCGCCTGGCAATGAAACACGCGATCAATCGCGAAACGCTGCTGGCCTCGGTGCTGCACGGCTACGGCCTGGTCGGCAACGACCACCCGATCCAGCCCGGCAGCCGCTTCATCAACACCGCGCTGGAGCAACGCGCGTACGACCCGGACAAGGCGCGTTTCTACCTGCGCCAGGCCGGTGTCGATTCGCTCAAGGTCAAGCTGCAAGCCTCCGATGCGGCGTATGCCGGGGCGGTGGATGCATCGGTGCTGTTCAAGGAGCAGGCGCGTCAGGCCGGGATCGAGATCGACGTGGTGCGTGAGCCGGCCGATGGCTTCTTCTCCAATGTCTGGATGAAGCAGCCCTTCACGACGTCGTTCTGGTACAGCAGCCTGACTGCGGACCGGATGTTCAGCATCGGTTACGCCAAGGGCGCGGCGTGGAACGAAACCCACTGGGACAACCCGCGTTTCAACCAACTGCTGAACGCCGCCCGCGGCGAGATGAACGACCCGTTGCGCCGCGAAATGTACAACGAAATGCAGTCGCTGTGCCGGGACGATGGCGGGGCGATCGTGCCGCTGTTTGCGAGTTCGGTGGCGGCGCGTTCGAACCGGGTCGCGCACGGCGGGCAAACCGCGCCTTACGGCGAACTGGATGGACTGCGCGTCATCGAGCGCTGGTGGCAGGCCTGATCGATTTCGCGGCTGATGATGATTTTGTAGCAGCTGGCGAAGCCTGCGTCCGGCTGCGCAGCAGTCGCGAGATCAGAGCATGCGGTGTTTCAGGTAAATCGAGCACGCAGGGTTTACGACTGCTTCGCAGCCGGACGCAGGCTTCGCCAGCTGCTACAGGTCGCGTAACGGCGTAAATCCCTGTTTGATAGAACAAGGAATTGTGCAGTGAATAGTATTTTCAAGCTGTTGGCGCAGCGTTTGGCATTGGGCCTGTTATCACTGTTCGCAGTGTCAGTGATCATCTTCCTCGCGGTCGGCATGCTCCCGGGCGACATCGCCCAAGCCATGCTCGGCCAGTCCGCCACCCCGGAAACCGTGGCGGCATTTCGTGCTCAACTGGGTCTGGACCTGCCGCCGCTGACCCGTTTCGGACACTGGATCTGGCACTTGCTGCAAGGTGATCTCGGCGTCTCGCTGGCCAACCAGCGGCCCATCGCCGACCTCGTCGCCTCGCGCCTGGGCAACACCTTCAGCCTGGCGGCGCTGGCAGCACTGGTTTCGGTGCCGCTCGCCTTGTTGCTGGGGATGCTCGCGGCGCTTTATCGCAACAGCTGGTTCGACCGGTTGCTCAACACCACAGCCCTGAGCGCCGTGTCGTTTCCCGAGTTCTTCGTTGCCTACATTCTGATTCTGGTGTTCGCGGTGAAGCTCAACTGGTTCCCGAGCATTTCCAACCTCGCGCCGGACGCTTCGTTGGGCACCATTCTTGAGCGCTCGGTGCTGCCGGTCGCGACCCTGAGCCTGGTGGTCATCGCGCAGATGATGCGCATGACTCGGGCTTCCTTGATCAACTTGTTGGCCAGCCCGTACATCGAAATGGCCCGGCTCAAAGGCATCAGCCAGTCGCGCATCATCTTCCGCCACGCCTTGCCCAATGCATTGGCGCCGATCGTCAACGTGGTGGCGCTGAACCTCGCTTACCTGGTGGTCGGCGTGGTGGTGGTCGAGGTGGTGTTTGTCTATCCGGGCCTCGGCCAATTGCTGGTGGATTCGGTGGCCAAGCGGGACATTCCGGTGGTGCAGGCCTGCAGCCTGATTTTCGCGGCGACCTACATCTCGCTCAACACCACGGCGGATGTGCTGTCCATCGCCAGCAACCCACGCCTGATGCATCCGAAGGGGTAGAACATGAGCCTGCTCAAACAATTATTACGGGCGCCCTTGAGTGCCAAGTTCGGAATACTGGTGATCATCCTGTACATCCTGGTGGCGCTGTTCGCCCCGGTGCTGGCGCCGTATGGCGAAACCCAAGTGGTGGGCGACGGCTTCGCGCCGTGGAGCGGTGAGTTTCTGCTGGGCACCGATAACCTCGGTCGCGACATGTTCAGTCGCCTGGTCTACGGCGCGCGCAACACCTTGGGGATTGCCTTTCTGACCACGGTCCTGGCGTTCCTGGTCGGCGGCTTGAGCGGGTTGGTCGCAGCGATCAAGGGCGGTGCGGTCGATCAGGGATTGTCGCGGGTAGTGGACATCTTGATGGCGATTCCGCAGCTGATCTTTGCCTTGCTGATTCTCAGCGTGGTTGGCACCACGGCGACGTCGCTGGTGCTGGTGATCGCGCTGCTGGATGCGACTCGAGTGTTTCGCCTGTCGCGGGCGGTGGCGATGAACGTGGTGGTGCAGGACTTCGTCGAAGCCGCACGCTTGCGCGGTGAAGGCCTGTGGTGGCTGGTGACCCGTGAAGTGCTGCCCAACGCCGCCGCACCGCTGATTGCCGAGTTCGGTTTGCGTTTCTGCTTCGTGTTTCTGTTCATCAGCGCGCTGTCGTTCCTCGGCCTGGGCATTCAACCGCCCACCGCCGACTGGGGCAGCATGGTCCGCGACAACGCGGTGCTGATCACCTTCGGCGACATCAGCCCGTTGCTGCCCGCCCTGGCCGTGGCGTTGATCACGGTCAGCGTCAACTTCGTCGTCGACTGGATGCTGCACAAATCCAGCGGCCTCAAGGAGTGCTGAACATGAACGCCATCTACGACGAAAAACCGCTGCTGGAAATCCGTGGCCTGCACATCGAAGGCCATTACGAAGATGCCTGGCATCCACTGATCAAAGGCATCGACCTGACCCTGCAACGTGGCGAAGTGTTGGGGCTGATCGGCGAGTCGGGCGCTGGCAAATCGACCCTCGGCCTGGCCGCCATGGGCTATACCCGCGACGGCTGCCGGATCACCGGCGGCTCGGTGCAGTTCGACGGCATCGACCTGCTGCGCGCCAAACCCGAAGCCCTGCGCAAACTGCGTGGCCTGCGCATCGCCTACGTCGCCCAAAGCGCTGCGGCGTCGTTCAACCCGGCCCATCGGCTGATCGACCAGCACGTGGAAACGGCGGTGAAAAACGGTGGCATGAGCCGGGCCCAGGCGATGGCGGAAGCGGTGGAATTGTATCGGGTGTTGCGCCTGCCGAATCCGGAACAGATCGGCCAGCGCTATCCGCATCAGGTGTCCGGTGGGCAATTGCAGCGGGTCATGACCGCCATGGCCATGGCCTGCCACCCGGACTTGATCATCTTCGACGAACCGACCACCGCCCTCGACGTCACCACGCAGATTGAAGTGCTGGCGGCCATCCGTGATGCGGTGGCGACTTACGGCAGTGCGGCGATCTACATCAGCCATGACCTGGCGGTGGTCGCGCAAATGGCCGACCGGATCATGGTCTTGCGCCACGGTAAATTGGTGGAGGAAGCCGAGACCCGCAAAATGCTCGGCGATCCGCAAGAGGATTACACCAAGTCACTGTGGGCGGTCCGCAGTTTTCGCACCGAGCCAAAACCTTGCCCGCAACAGGAAAAGCCGCTGCTGGAGCTGCGCCAGAGTTGCGCCAGCTACGGCCATCAACCGGTGCTGCACGATGTCTCGTTGAGCTTGTATCGCGGCCAGACGCTGGCGGTCATCGGCGAATCCGGCAGCGGCAAGAGTTCGACCGCGCGCTTGATTACCGGGTTGCTGCCACCCACCTCGGGCCAGGTGCTGTATGACGGCGAGGCGTTGCCGGCCAACTTTCGCCAGCGCAGCAAGGAACAGTTGCGGCGCATCCAGATGATCTATCAGATCCCCGACACGGCACTGAATCCGCGTCAGCGCATTGTCGATATCATCGGCCGGCCGCTGACCTTTTACCTGGGGCTCAAGGGCAAGGCGATGCGTGCGCGGGTGGCTGAACTGCTGGAAATGATCGAGCTCGATCCGGCGACCTTCATGGAGCGCCAGCCCCGTGAGCTGTCCGGTGGCCAGAAGCAACGAGTGTGCATTGCCCGTGCATTGGCGGCCGATCCGCAGTTGATCGTCTGCGACGAAGTGACCTCGGCGCTCGATCAATTGGTGGCCGAAGGCGTGCTGAAACTGCTCAACCGGATTCAGCAGCAACTGGGCGTGGCCTACCTGTTCATCACTCACGATGTCGCCACGGTCCGAGCGATCGCCGATGAGGTGCTGGTGATGCAGCGGGGCAGGGTGGTTGACCACGGCTCGCGCAGCGCTATTTTCACCCCACCGCATCAGGATTACACCGGACTGCTGTTCTCATCCGAACCGCAAATGGACCCCGACTGGCTCGACCGGCTGTTGGCCGCGCGTGCGTTGTCCCCTTCCACTACACAGTTTGAAAGCGTCTAAGGAATTACCATGAAAGTACTGATCGTCCACGCTCATCCGGAGCCGCAATCCTTTACTGCTGCCTTGCGTGACCAGGCTATTACCACCCTCGAGGCGCAAGGGCACGAGGTTCAAGTCAGCGACCTCTACGCGATGAACTGGAACCCGGTGGCCAGTGCCGATGATTTTTCTTCACGGGAAAACCCGGAGTATCTGGTCTACGCCCTGGAGCAACGTCTGGGTGTGAAGAGCCAGTCGCTGGCGCCGGACATCCAGCAGGAACTCGACAAACTGCTGTGGGCCGACCTGCTGATCCTCAACTTCCCGATTTTCTGGTTCTCGACCCCGGCGATCCTCAAGGGCTGGATTGATCGGGTGCTGGTGTCCGGGATCTGCTACGGCGGCAAGCGCTTCTACGACCAGGGCGGGTTGAGCGGCAAAAAGGCGTTGGTGTCGGTGACCCTGGGCGGGCGTGAGCACATGTTCGGTGACGGCGCGATCCACGGTCCGCTGGAAGACATGCTGCGGCCGATCCTGCGTGGCACGCTGGCCTATGTCGGTTTCGACGTGCTGGAACCGTTCGTGGCCTGGCATGTGCCGTACATCAGCGACGACGCTCGCAAGGAATTCCTGCGCAGTTATCAGCAGCGCCTGGAACACCTCAGTGATGACCCGCCGATGGTGTTTCCGCGTTTGTCGCAGTTCGATGAGGCGTTGTATCCGTTGCCGGTCTGAATATAAATCAAGAGATCGCAGCACCGATTCCTGTAGGAGCTGCCGCAGGCTGCGATCTTTTGATTTTCCCGGGTCTAGATTTCCTTCACCGGCGTTTCACCTTCCACCCCTTTGATCAGCCCGATGGCGTGCAGGCAATCCGCCTTGTTTATATACGATTCGCCACTGGCGATGGTCTCGTGGTTCCCCGCTCTCAAGCGCCAACGCCATTGCCCCTTTCCAGTGCTCGGGGTGCCTTTGGACTGCCTGTAAATCTCGAAGTACATGTTGTTCGCTCCCTGCGATAGGTCTATGCGCGTCTTTGTGGCGCGTCGAATGCAGCCTAGCGGAGCGGGTTTATTTGGCTATCGGGCATTTGTTTCGAATAGTTTGAACACAGGCGCGCCAGCGCAGTAGACGCCTCCCTCATGCCTTCCTAAACTGAGGCGAGTCTTGGGGGATGGGAAAACGCATGAATCGCAATGAGCTGCGCAAGGCCGACATCAACCTGATGGTGGTGTTCGAAACGTTGATGCTGGAACGCAATGTCACGCGGGTGGCGGAGAAACTGTTTCTCGGTCAGCCGACCATCAGCTCGGCGCTCAACCGCTTGCGCACGATGTTCAACGATCCACTGTTCATTCGCGTCGGCCATCGCATGGAGCCGACGGCGCGGGCGGAAGAAATCATTCGGCACTTGTCGCCGGCGCTGGATTCCTTGTCCGTGGCGCTGAGCCTGACCCATGACTTTGACCCCGCCAGCAGCACCATGTCGTTCCGCATCGGGCTGTCGGACGATGTCGAGTTCGGGTTGTTGCCACCTTTGCTGCGCGCCTTGCGCCAGGAAGCACCGAAGGTGGTGTTCGTGGTGCAGCATGTCGATTACTGGCGAATTCCCGACCTGCTGGCGTCGGGTGATATCACGGTCGGTATCAGCCAGACTCGGGGCCTGCCCGCCAACGCCAAGCGCAAATTGTTGCGACACATCCAGCCAAGCATTTTGCGTGCGGATGCCTCCGACTCACCGCTGACCCTCGACGAATATTGCTCACGCCCCCATGTGCTGGTGTCCCACACCGCCAACGTCAGTGGTTACGCCGATGAATGGCTGGCCGAGATCGGTCGTACCCGCCAGGTCGTGCTGTCCGTGCCGCAATACAGCGCGTTGCCGGCCCTGTTGGCCGGGACTGATCTGATCGCCAGCCTGCCGGACTACACGGCTGAGGCGATGGCGGCCTCCGGTCTGCTGTTCAAGGAGCCGTTTCCGTTCAAGACGCCGACCCTGGACTTGTCCATGGTCTGGCTCAGCCATGTCGATACCGATCCCGCCGAACGCTGGTTGCGATCGCGCCTTGAGGCGTTCATGAGTGAACGTTTTGTGACACCACCGTCCCCGTGAACACAACCGGTCTGTGTTATATGTACGGCCTTATCGCCCACTTCCAGGAGCCCCCTCATGCCCCACCTGCACATGGAATACACCAACAACCTGCCGGAACTGAACGCCGACGTGGCGTTGATCCGGCTTAACAATACGTTGGTGGCGTCCGGTCAGTTTGCTGCCGAATTCGACATCAAGAGCCGCGCAGTCAAGGTCGAGACGTTCAAGGTCGGCACTGCGCTGGCGGAGCGGGCCTTTGTCCATGTGAAACTGGCGCTGTTGAGCGGTCGCTCGCCGCAGATCAAGAAGCAGTTGTCCGAAAGCCTGCTGGCGGTGGTGCAGGATCTGTGTGTATGGCCGACGGGCGTCGAGGTTCAGCTGGCCGTGGAAATCCTCGACATCGATCGCGAGTCCTACACCAAGGTGGCTATCAACCACTGAGTATCAGGCCGATTCCAGCTCAGCGCAGACCTGGATGATTTGCTCGCGCAGCCAAGTGTTGGCGCTGTCCTGATCGGCACGTTGACTCCACTGCATGTCGAGAGTGAAGCCCGGCAATCCGACCGGGGCTTCGCAATAACCGGAGGTCGCCTCGCTGACCAGCAATTGCTGGATGCGCCGGGGCAAGGTCACCATGAGCTCGGTGCCGGTGATCATCTTCAGTGCAGCGCTGTAGCTATTGGCGCGCGCGACGATCTGCCTTTTTTGCGCCTGTTGCGCCAGCCAGCCGTCGACCATGTTGGTGGTGGACGTCCACGGCGTCGGGAACACATGCCGACGCTCGATAAACTCTTGCAGGCTTAGGCGTGCCTCCAGCGGTGCGGCCTGTTTATCAAAGACACACACCAAATCGTCTTCCATCAGCGTGCGTGATTTGAAATCGCCGTGGCTGCGATGAAAGTTCGGTCCGAAACACATCACCAGGTCGAGGTTGCCCTCGCGTAATGGCTCGGCAGGGATATCGGTTTCGAATTTGTGCATGTTGACCATTACCGGCAGGTCGGCGACATCGAAACGCTTTAACAGGCGCGGCAGAATCAACTGCTCGAAGTATTCCGGCGCGCAGAGGTTGAAGGTGGCTGGTTGCAACGTCGGATCGAACACCTGCGCGCCGGCATGGCACAGGTTGATGTTTTCGAGGATCTTCAGCACGAGTGGGTACATGGTGCTGGCTTTGTACGTCGGGCGCATCCCCGAGCGGGTGTTGAGCAACAGTTCGTCGTCAAAAGCGCCGCGCAGCTTTTTCAGGCAGTAACTCACGGTGGACTGGCTGACGCAGAGCGTCTCGGACACCGCGGTCACGCTGCTTTGCTCGTACACCGCGACAAACACCATGAGGTCCTGCATGTCGAGTTTTCTTAGCGAGTTGCTGTTCAGCATCCATTCTGTCCCGCCATGTTCCTTGCGCTGACGGTGCGCAACGTGTGCGCATGATCGTAACGGAACGAGGGAGGCAGGAGAATGTTTTGTAGGCAGTCAGTGAATGTGTTGTGCGTAATGCCGCGGATTGAAGCGCAGCACCATCAGGATCATCAGCGCCATGACGCCGGTCAGCGCCCACCACGCCCATTCGAAGCTGCCGAGCTGGTCGCGGATCAACCCGGCCATCAGCGGCGATAGCCCGGCAATCAAATAGCCGATGCCTTGCACGAACGCGGTCAGGCCACCGGCGCGCTGCGGGTTGTCCAGATGGTCCAGCGACACGATCAGGCTCATTGGGAACAAGCCGCCGATGCCAAGTCCCAGCAGGCACGGCCAGAGCAGACTTAAATGTTGCGGGTTGAGAATGAGCCCGCAGAATCCGCCCATGATCAGGGCCAGCAACACCACCAGTACCAGGCGTCGATCGCGGCTACGGTTGGCGATGGCTGGTGTCAGCAGGCCGGACACCACTTCCATGGCCGTCAGGAAACCCAGCAGCAGTCCGGCGTTTTGTTCGCTCCAGCCTTTCTCGACGTAGTACGGCGCCAGCCAGGCCAGCACGCAGGTGTAGGACGCCGTGCCCAGACCGAAGAAGATCGCGAGTAACCAGGCGCGGGTATTGCCGAAGAAGGAGGTATTGCGTGAAGCCGTCGACTCAAGCATCGGCATCGTCGCCCGTTGCGTGAGCCAGAACAGCAATGCCACCAACGCCAGCGCGGCCCAGATTGCCAGCCCCATGCGCCAACTGCCGGTGCGGTTCATCACCACAGGTGCAAAAGAGGCCGCGATGGCTGCGCCGCCCATGATCGACGTGACGTAAAGCCCCATGTACAGCGAAACGTTGTCGCTGAAGCGCGACTTGATCAGCGCCGGTATCAACGCCTGGATCAGCGCGATGCCGACACCCGCCAGTACGGCGCTGAGGATCAGTTCGGCGGCGGAATCGAGGAACAGCCGCGACGCGGTGGCCACGCCAATAATCAGCAGCGACAGCACCACGGTGCGCTGTTCGCCCAACCTGCGGCTGACGTTGACGCCGAAGAACATCGCCAGCCCCATCGCCATCACCGGCAGCATGGTCAGCAGCGAGGCAAGGCTGAAACTCAACGGGATGTCCCCGCGAATGGTCGACAACAAAGGCCCGACCGCGGCCATGGAAGGCCGCAGGTTCAGCGCAATCAGCATAATGCTGAGCATCAGCCACAGGGCAGGACGGGAAGTTGCGCGAACGTTTTCCATCAATCGGACCTTGAGTCAATCAGCAGCCGATTAGGCGCGCGAGGCGGGGAGCCGGCAAATCAGAAAGTCTGCAGTGGTATTTAACTATTAAATAAATATCCGATGTAGCAGCTGCCGAGCCTGCGAGGCTGCGTTCGGCTGCGAAGCAGTCGTAAATTCTGACTACGCGAGCGTCTTGGATATCGAACAGCCTGAAATCACGACTGCTTCGCAGCCGAACGCAGCCTCGCAGCCTCGGCAGCTGCTACAAAGGTTGTGGTGCGCTATCAATTGTTTAGCCAACCCACACCCAAAGTTCTTCAAATCCCGATTTAACGACTTAACCGCCCGTGTGACGCTGCTGCGCATCTGTTCTCTGCGGTTTTCTCTATGGACGGTTCTCCCGTCGCACTTCCTTCCGAATTAGCCTTCTGGGCGCTGTGGCACTGTCGTCACGCGCGGCCACCAGATTCCTGCATTGCCCGTTGATTGTTCCTACGGGTCCCGCGCTGTGCGCTGGATCATACCGGCGACGCCTGTGCGTTCGCCTGACGTGCAAACAAGAGAATTCCCATGAGCAGTGCCACGCCCTCGTTCGCCACGAAGCAAGAAGCCCAGACCTTTCTCGAACAGAATCCGGATATCGAAATGTTCGAGCTGTTCATCCTCGACAACAACGGTGTGCCTCGGGGCAAGTTGCTGCACCGCGATGAACTGCTGGCGGTGTACGAAAGCGGACGTCCGTTGCCGAGCACTATTCTCGGCTTGACCATCAACGGCGATGACGTGGAAAACTCCGGTCTGGTCTGGGACGTCGGCGACATCGATTGCCGGGCTTATCCGGTCAGTGGCAGTTTGACCAGAATGCCGTGGCGCTTGATTCCGACAGCGGCGGTGCAGGTCAGCATGCATCCGCAGGAAGGCATGCCGGCGACCATCGCCGATCCTCGACATCTGTTGGCAAAGGTTATCGAAGGCTTGCAGGCCGATGGTTATTACCCGGTGATGGCGGCTGAACTGGAGTTCTATCTGCTCGATCAACAGCGAGACAGCAACGGCCGGCCGCAACCGGCGCGCGATGTCGATGGCGGCCGGCCGCGCGGCACTCAAGTCTATGGCTTGCGTGAACTGGAGCAGATCGAGCCCTTCCTGGCCGATCTGTACAGCGCCTGCAAGCTCCAGGGCATTCCTGCGCGGACAGCGATTTCCGAATATGCACCGGGGCAAGTGGAAATTACCCTCGAGCACCGTACCGATGCGTTGCAGGCGATGGACGAAGCGGTACGTTACAAACGACTGGTCAAGGGTGTTGCCCATAAACACGCAATGGCCGCCTGCTTCATGGCCAAACCGTTCGATGACCTGGCCGGCACTGGCATGCACATGCACGTCAGCATTGCGGACAAGGATGGTAATAATCTGTTCGCCAGCGAAGCCGCGGACGGCACGCCACTGCTCAGGCACGCGGTGGGCGGCATGCTCGCCACGTTGCTTGATTCGTTGCTGTTGTTCTGTCCGAATGCCAACTCCTATCGTCGCTTCCAGACCAACAGCTACGCGCCACTGGCGGCTACATGGGGTGTGGACAACCGCACCGTGAGTTTGCGCGTGCCGGGCGGGCCGGCGTTTTCCCGGCATATCGAACATCGCATCTGTGGTGCCGATGCCAACCCGTACCTGGCCGCCGCAGCGATCCTGGCCGGTATCCATCGCGGTATTCGTGAGCAACTCGACCCGGGCGCTCCGGTGGAAGGCAATGGTTATGCACAGGCGACGCACTTGTTGCCGACGGACTGGCTGACCACATTGCGGGCGCTGGAAAGTTCGAGTTGGGCCCGGGACGCGTTCGGCGGTGAATTCCTCGGCGTTTACCTGGCGGTTAAACGCGCCGAATACCGGCAGTTCATGGGCGAAGTGGGTGAGCAGGACTGGCGGTGGTACCTGAACCAGGCCTGAACCATTCTCAAATAAATTAAAAGTTTTGCTTTAGTGACAGGAGCCAACTAATCGTTGGCTTCTTTTTCACAAAAAATTGATGGTTTGCTACCTAAAATTACTGCTGTCTCGGTCAATGAATTTTTCACATTGGCCGCAGGCACTTCTTTTCAGGAACAGCCGATCATCATGTTGAAGATTAAAGCCGTGCGCCCCGAATGGGTGACACTGATTGCCAGCGCCTTTTTATTGGCGGGTTTCAATTTAGTTCTCTGGCAACACCTGTTTGAAATCACCGCGTCCGACGGTAAAGGCATCGTCATGCGTGTGGCATTCGGGGTGATGATCCTGGCGGCTTTCAACATTGTGCTGACTTTGCTCGCCTTCCGACGGGTGATGAAGCCGGTCTTGACGCTGATCTTCATGATCAGCGCCGGGGTGGCGTACTTCATGGGGCAATATGGCGCACTGATTGACACCGGTATGTTGCGCAACTTTGCGCAAACCAACGCAACGGAAGTGCGTGACTTACTCTCGGTTAAGTTGTTTGTTTATATTCTGCTGCTCGGTGTTCTGCCATCGTGGATAGTATGGAAAACACCCGTTGATTATCGCCGCTGGCACCGTGAGTTATTAAGTAAGGTGTTGGTCAGTGTTGCTTCTGTTGCCGTTATCGGCGGGGTCGCGCTGATCAACTATCAGGGCCTGTCTTCATTGTTTCGCAATCACCATGAATTGCGCCTGATGGTAGTGCCAAGCAACTACATCGGTGCCTCGTTTGGCTACCTGCGTGAGCAAGTTGTGTCGTCGCACCAACCCTTTGTCAAAATCGGCGAAGACGCCGAGCGCAACCCGACCTGGCAGAACCATGGCCGCAAATCCCTGACGGTCCTGGTGGTGGGTGAAAGTGCCCGGGCCGAAAACTTCGGCATCCTCGGTTACAACCGCGACACCACGCCGAAACTGGATAAGGAAGCCGGCCTGATCGCTTTCACGGATGTGCATTCCTGCGGCACGGAAACCGCCGTTTCCGTGCCGTGCATGTTCTCCAATATGGGCCGCAAGGATTACAACGCCGGCAAGGCGAAGAATGAAGAAGGCCTGCTGGATGTGCTCAAGCGCGCCGGCCTCGACGTGATCTGGCGTGACAATCAGTCAGGCTGCAAAGGCACGTGCGACCGTGTCACCCTCGACGACGTCAGTAACCTGAAAGACCCGGTGCTGTGCGCCAACAGCGAGTGCCGCGACGAAATCCTGCTGCAAGGTTTGCAGCACTTCATCGATACCCTGGATAAAGACACGGTGTTGGTGTTGCACCAAATGGGCAGTCACGGTCCGGAATACTTCAAGCGTTATCCGAAAGAGTACGAGCGCTTTACCCCGGTGTGTGAAAGTAACGCGCTGAACAATTGCAGCCGCGACAGCATTGTTAACGGGTACGACAACACCTTGGTCTATACCGACCATGTGCTGTCGACCCTGATCGATCTGTTACGCAACAATCAGGACAAGGTCGATACCGCGATGCTCTATCTGTCGGACCACGGCGAATCCCTGGGCGAGTACAACTTGTTCCTCCACGGCACGCCTTACATGCTGGCGCCGGAACAACAGAAACGTGTCGCGATGCTGGCCTGGTTCTCCGACAGTTATCAAAAGTCGTTCTCGGTCGACACCCATTGCCTGCAACTGAGTCGTGACAAACCCTTGAGCCAGGACAACCTGTTCCACTCGATGCTCGGCTTGCTGGAGGTCAACAGCAAGGTCTACAACCAGGATCTGGATATGTTTGCCGGATGCCGTGGTGCCGTGATCGACGGCGTGTTGGCCAAAGAGTGAATGCTTCGACCTGTTTTTCATACTCCGGCCGCTAACCTGCGGCCGTCGAATCCTAGAGCCATCGCATATGTCCGCTCAGCCCCCTTCCGCCATAGAACTTGAGTTCGCCAGGCGCTACGACCAGGAACACGCGCGCGTCTGCCTTGAGCCGCGACCTCGTGGCCTGGCCGAACGCCTGACGTTATGGCGTGACGAGCAACGGGTGCGCAACGCGCTCAAAGTCGCCGGCGAGCCGGGACTGGTGCTCGATGTGGCTTGTGGTATCGGGCGCTTCTGGCCGGTGCTGGCCGAACATTCGAACCGGGTGATTCTCGCGTCAGATCCGTCGCAGGACATGCTTAATCACGCCCAGACACATCACACGCAGGACCTGCTCAGGCGGGTCAAGACGTTTCAGAGTTCAACGTTCACCATCGGTCTGACGGCCAATGCGGTTGACTGCATTTTTTGCATGGAGCTGTTTCAACACATCGTCTCCCCCGAGCATCGGTTGGCCATGCTGGAAGAGTTTCATCGAGTCAGCCGCGATACGGTCATTGTCGCGTTGCGGGTCGAATCTCGTTTCCCCCGGCGATCAAGCGCAGAGCGCGCTACCGCCCGCTCGCTCGTTAGCAGGGCGGACGTAGAAGCCGAGTTCAAGCGAGCCGGTTTCCGCTTGCTCAGTCATCAGGATTTCCTGCCGGGTTGCGCGCGGATGCGGGTCTACGTACTGCGTAAGACCGGTTAGGCTCCATTTGTCAGACAAATCTTGCAGTTCGGCAGGTAATTTCGCTAAAGCTCTTGTTCAGTGGATGCGCGGAAATCGCCGGGGGCGATATATACTGCGCGCCATTCTTCAAGGGAGAGCCGTGTGGCCATCGATATTCACTGGATTCGCGACAACGATAGCCTCGGTCAGTTTTGCGCCGAGTGGCAGCAGCTGCCTTTCGTTGCCCTCGACACCGAATTCATGCGGGTCGACACCTTTTACCCGATCGCTGGCCTGCTGCAGATCGGTGATGGCGTACGCGCTTACCTGATTGACCCGCTGACCATTGATAACTGGCAACCGCTGTCCGCGTTGCTGGAAAACCCGGCCGTAGTCAAAGTCGTCCATGCGTGCAGCGAAGACCTCGAAGTCTTGCTGCGCCTGACCGGCAGTCTGCCGGCGCCGTTGTTCGATACCCAATTGGCCGCCGCTTACCTGAACCTGGGTTTTTCCATGGGGTACTCGCGCCTGGTGCACGAGGTGCTCGGCATCGACCTGCCGAAGGGCGAGACGCGCTCCGACTGGCTGCAACGCCCGCTTTCCGACACGCAGATCAGCTACGCCGCCGAAGATGCCCTGCACCTGGCGGAAGTTTTCGTACAGCTTCGTCCGAAACTGTCTGACGACAAATACAACTGGGTATTGGAGGACGGTGCCGAGCTGGTGGCCAATCTGCGCCGCGAGGTCGACCCTTACGAGGTCTATCGCGAAGCCAAACTGGCCTGGAAACTCTCCCGTGCCCAACTGGCCGTGCTGCGCGAACTCTGCGCCTGGCGTGAGCGCGAGGCCCGCGCCCGTGATCTGCCGCGCAACCGTATTGTCCGTGAACATTCCCTGTGGCCGCTGGCGCGGACTCAACCGGACAACCTCGGCGCGTTGGCGAAAATCGAAGACATGCATCCGCGTACCGTGCGTCAGGACGGCGAATTTCTGCTTGATCTGATCAAACGCTCAGGCAGTGTGTCGCCTGAGCAGTGGCCACCCGCTGTGCCTGAGCCCTTGCCGGTGGATGCTGCTGCGCTGGTCAAACAGCTGCGCGCCATCGGCCAGGCCGAAGCCGAGCGCCTGAACATCGCGCCGGAGTTGATGCTGCGCAAGAAAACCCTGGAAGCGCTGCTCAAGAGCGGCTACCCCAACGGTCCTTACCAATTGCCTGATTCGCTGCGTGGCTGGCGCCGCGAATTGATGGGCCAAGCGCTGCTCGACAGCCTGGCCACCGCCGGAGAACAGCCTTGAAACGTATTTGCTCCATCTACCGAAGCCTGAAGAAAAACGAGATGTACCTCTATGTGCTCAAAAGTGACGCACTGGAGCGCGTCCCGGAAAGTCTGATGGCCGCGTTCGGCAAGCCCCACCACGCTTTCGACCTGGTGCTGACCCCCGAGCGCAAATTGTCGCGCGAGGACATCACTGTGGTCCTGGAAAACCTCGAAAAGCAGGGTTATCACCTGCAAATGCCGCCGGCTGAAGACGAGTACATCGAGCATTTGCCAGAAGAGTTGCTGCGCCGTAACGATCCGATGTAACCGGCAGACAGGCTCTGTTCAGAGCCTTTATGAAACACTGGAATGATTTTGGCGATGGCCGTGACGATGGAGCAATACTCCGTCGGCGGGCGTCTGCACTGTTTTTGAAAGGTTTGAACCATGCGCGTTCTGATTGCTGAACACGACCACCCTGTGTACGCCCAACTGTTGCGTCAAGCAGCGCCTGATCTGGAAGTCATGACCAGCGGTGACTCCGCCGAGCTGGCCAGCCAGGCCGCCGCTTGCCCGATCTGGCTCGGTCAGCCTGACCTGCTGGCAACCCTGTTGCGCCAGGGGCACGAACCACACTGGCTGCAATCGACCTGGGCAGGCATCACGCCGCTGCTGGCCGACGGCTTGCCACGGCACTATCGCCTGACGCGGGCGGTAGGGATTTTCGGCCAGGTGATGGCCGAATACGTGTTGACCTACATGCTCGGCCACGAGCGCGAAGTATTGGCGCGGCTGGTCAGCCAGGTTGAGCGCAAGTGGGACAGTCGCCATGGTCAAAGCCTGGCGGGGCGCAAAGTGTTGATCGTCGGCACCGGTGACATCGGGCAGACCGTGGCGCGGTTCCTCGTGCCGTTTGGTGTCGAGCTGTATGGCATCGCCAGCGAAGCTCGGGAGCAGGCGCCGTTTACCGAAATCGGGACATTGGCTGACCTGCCGCGCCTGGTCGGTGAAGTGGATTACGTGGTCAACCTGCTGCCCAATACGCCGGATACCCATGACCTGTACGACGCGGCGCTGTTCAAGCAGTTCAAGCCGACCGGGTTGTTCATCAACGTCGGACGCGGCGTGGCGGTGGTTGATGCGGACTTGGTGGAAGCGTTGAAGGAAGGGCATCTGGCGGGTGCCGTGATCGACGTCTGCCGCCAGGAGCCACTGCCGCAACGCCACCCGTTTTGGACGGCCTGGGGTTTGCTACTGACCGGCCACAGTTCGGCACCGACATCGCCAACGATGATGGTGAACCTGTTTGTCGAGAATTTGCGGGCGTATCAGGCGGGAGAGGCATTGCGCGGGGAAGTGGATTTCACTCGCGGGTACTGAGTTGTCGCTGAAAAGATCGCAGCCTGCGGCAGCTCCTACAGGGATATGCATTCCCCTGTAGGAGCTGCCGCAGGCTGCGATCTTTTGCTTTTAGAGGGTGAAATCACCTTCAGCAGCGAGCTCGCTCAGCGGACGACGCGGGCTCGGTTCTTCACGCGCTTGCAGGTAATCCGCCAGCGTTGCCTTATCGCCCAGTTTGCCTACAGCAACAGCCGCGTGCAGCGCATAACCCTCAGGGATATTCAGCTCTTTGCGGGTCAGCTCCTGATCGAAACCGGCCATGCCATGGGTATGCCAGCCGCTGAGGCTCGCTTGCAACGCCAAATGACCCCAGGCCGAACCGGTGTCGAAGGTGTGCCACAAGGCCGGGGTTTCTTCAGTCGCACCAGGCACCGCGAAGGTAGTTTTCGACACCACGATCACCAGCGCCGAGGCGTGTTGTGCCCAGCCGCGGTTGAACTCGTTCAGCAAGCCCAGGTAGCGCCCCCAGTTCGGCGTATCACGACGCGCATACAGAAACCGCCAAGGCTGCGAGTTATAGGCCGAGGGCGCCCAACGTGCGGCTTCGAAGAAGCTCAGCAGGGTTTCTTCGGGAATGGTTTCGCCGGTGAAGGCGCGGGGCGACCAGCGATCAGTGAATTGCGGGTGGATGGCATAGTCGGCAACGCGTGGATTTGCGCTCATGCAGAAATTCCTTGCTACGTGTGAGTCAGAGAGTCGAATAAAAACCGGCGGGCGCAGTTGAGCTGAGCGATGAGGTTTTCGAGAGCCGTGGTAACTCACCTGAATGCAACGCGGTCGGGCGCTAATGGCACGCAAGCTTGGCTCCTTGAACTGGCAAAGCTACTTGGCGGCGCAAGAACTGACAAGTGCCGTTCTACCGGCAGTCGCCAATGCTTGGCCCGCGGGGCTCTGGGCACTAGACTGGCGGCCTTTTCACCACCTGATGTTGATGCTTGAGCCATGGCCGCCAAAGTCGAACCGTTCTGGATACGCAAAACCCTCGATCAACTCGATCAAGTGGAATGGGAGTCGCTGTGCGACGGCTGTGGTCTCTGCTGCCTGCAAAAGCTCGAAGACGAAGAGGACAACTCGGTCTATTACACGCGCATCGCCTGCAAATTGCTGGACCTGAAAACCTGCCAGTGCACCGACTATCCCAACCGCCGGGACTTCGTGCCGGACTGCATCCAGCTCACACCCGGCAAGGCCGACGAGTTCAAATGGCTGCCCCCGACCTGCGGTTATCGCCTGGTCAGTGAAGGTAAGGACTTGCCGCTTTGGCATCATCTGGTGTGCGGTGATCGTGATGCGGTGCACCACGAACGTATTTCACAATCCGGGCGTATGCTCGCCGAAGGCAGCGTGGCCGAAGACGATTGGGAAGATCATCTGATTTTTCGAGCGGGTTAACGTTTTACAAGGGGTGTGTATGGCTGTGGGATTGCGGCTGGCGTTGGCCGTCGGGCTGGTGGCCCTGAGTTCGTCGGTGTGGGCGGCCAGGAAAGTCGATCTGGATTACCACGTGCGTCTGCTGCCGCAGAGCGACCAGGCGGAAGTGCGTCTGACCCTGGCCCAAGGCTCGGCTGTGCGCAGCCTGGATTTCGACCTCGGTGACGGCAGCCACTACAGCGACTTCAAGGCCGACGGCCAATGGCAGCTCACACCGGGCGAACAGGCCCGCGGTGTCTGGCATCCGGCCGCCGACAAGGCCAGCCTGACCTACCGCGTACGCATCAGCCACAGCCTCAAGAGCGGCAGCTTCGACAGCCGCATGACGCCGACTTGGGCGCTGATGCGCGGCGATGACCTGGTGCCGGCCGCAAAACTCGATCAACAGGATGGCATCGAGTTGGTTTCACGGCTCGAATTCGAATTGCCCAACGGCTGGAAAAGCGTCGAAACCGCCTGGCCGCGGATCGGCAAGAACAAGTTCCGCATCGACAACGTTTCCCGACTGTTCGACCGGCCCACCGGCTGGATGCTCGCCGGTCACCTTGGCAGCCGTCGCACACGGCTGGGGGAAACCGAGGTCACTGTCGCCTCGCCTCAAGGCCAGGGCCTGCGCCGCATGGATGTGCTGACACTGCTGACGTTTGTCTGGCCACAAGTGCAAGAAGTGTTTGCGCGTCATCCCGGCAAATTGCTGATTGTCGGCGCCAACGACCCGATGTGGCGCGGTAGCCTTGCCGCACATGACTCGATCTACCTGAACACACGCCTGCCGCTGGTGAGCGAAGGTGGCTCCAGCGCGCTGGTGCGTGAATTGGCCCAAATGTTCGCGCGGATCAACGACAAACAGCGCAGCGAATGGATCAGCGAAGGGTTTGCCGAGTACTACGCGATCGAAATGGTGCGCCGTGCCGGCGGTATGAGTGATGAGCGGTATGCGGGTTTGCAGCACAAGTTGGCCAAGGACAGCCAGAAAGTCACGACCTTGCGCGGCGAGCAGATCAGCCCGGCGCAGATTTCGAAAGCGGTGGTGGTGTTACAGGAACTGGATCGCGAGATCCGCCTGAAGACACGGAACAAGCGTTCGCTGGATGATGTGTTGCGCGGGGCAATGCATCTGGAGAGCGTGGATACCAAGGAGTTTGTTCAACTGGCCGAAGGCGTTTTAGGCGAATCGTCCAAGGTCCTCGATACCGAGTTGCTTCAGTAAACATCAAAAGATCGCAGCCTTCGGCAGCTCCCACAGGTGTACGCAAAACCCTGTGTAGGAGCTGCCGAAGGCTGCGATCTTTTGATCTTAAGCTTTAGGCGACTTCAACGAATCATTGCCCGTCACGGTCGCGGTATTGGTCGCCGCCTCGGCATTTGCCTTCAACCGACTCAATTCTTCCCCGGCACGTTGAATCTTCGCCCGCACGTTGTTCATGTCCTGACGGCTCTTTTCCAGCAGGCTCTTGGCCGAGCTGTGCCCGGTAATACCACGGGCCAGCGCTACACCGCCGATCGCCACTTGAATCAAGCCAAACACACCGCCACGACGCAGTCCCTTGCCGACCATCACCACGCCACCGGCCAGCGAGCCGATGCGCTCCCAACCATGAACGTTCTGGTCGGGGTGAGTCTGGAACGGGGTGGATTCGATACGCTCAACGCGTTTGAGTTCGCTCATGATCTGTCTCCAGGCGGGAAAGGCTGCTTCAAGAATAGATAATTAAGCTGACTGCCGAAGCGGACAGCTTGTTCCATTGGATGTGCGGCGAATCAACGAAATTTCGCTCCGGAGCGGGTGTTCAAACCCTTGGCCATGCGGTCATAGAGCACGACGTTGACAGTGGCCGCGAGGTTCATGCAGCCGGTCGTCGGGATGTAGACCACGTCTTCGCACCAGTCGCGGATCTCTTTATCCAGCGAGCCATCTTCCGGGCCGAAAATGTACAGTGCGCGATCCGGGTGGGTGTATTCCGGCAATGAGCGGGCGCCTTCGACCAGTTCCACGGCCACGGGCACGCAGCCCAGCGGCAGGATTTTCTTCAGGTCGTCGATGCCGATCAACGGAATGTCGTAGTGGGCACGCTTGGTGTCGGTGACGAAGTCGGCGGCGCGTTCATAACGCTTGCCGGTGTAGAACACCGACGCCACGCTGTAACAGCCAGCGGCGCGCATCACCGAACCGACGTTCTCGGGTGATTTGGGGTTATACAAACCAATGCAGCTGTACCGTTTGTCTGCCACGAGCGGGGTGCCTTCGGGGAAAAAACGGCGATTATACGGGGATTGGGGAAGGGGCGTTGAGGAACAAGATCAAAAGATCGCAGCCTTCGGCAGCTCCTACAGGCGTACGCAATTCAATGTGGGAGCTGCCGAAGGCTGCGATCTTTTGCTTCTAATCTTCTTTCTTCATCAACCCCGCCAACGCAGCAAACGGGTTATGCGTCGCCTTGGCGATCTTCGGCGAACCCAGCGAGCCCTCACTAAAGTACTGCTGGTCGGTATATCGCGAATGCTCATTGTCATGGCAATACAAACACAACAATTCCCAGTTCGACCCATCTTGCGGGTTGTTGTCGTGATTGTGGTCGCGGTGGTGCACGGTCAGCTCGCTCAGGCGTTTACCGGCGAACTCACGGGCGCAGCGGCCGCACACATGCGGGTACATCTTCAGGGCCTTGTCGCGGTAACCCATTTCCTTGTCGCGCTGGTTATCGGCGAGGATGCGGTCCAGCTTCGAAGTGTTGGTCGGAGGCGTTGACGAACTCATGGGTTCACCTTTGTAAAAAGACTAATGACGGTATAGGTGGAGTTTAGCTCAGGCCTTGAGCTTCTCGGCAATCCAGATGGTGTGGCGGGTGCCCTTGTTGCCATGGGCGAAGACTTGCACTTCCTCGGCCTTGAAACCGGCCTTTTTCAGTTTGTCGGAAAACTGCTTGTCGGCACTGGCCGACCAGACCGCCAGCACGCCTTTGGGCCGCAGGGCCTTGGCGCAGGCGCCGAGGCCACCGGCCGAATACAGCCAGCTGTTGGCCCTCTGGGTCAGGCCTTCCGGACCGTTGTCGACGTCGAGCATGATCGCGTCGAAACCTTGGGGCTCGGCCTGCAGCACCTTGGCCACGTCTTCCATGCGGATCACGGTGCGCGGGTCGAGCAACGGGTTTCCGGCTTTTTCTCCCAGCGGTCCGCGATTCCACTCAACCACGCCGGGTACCAGTTCGGCGACCACCACTTCAGCGCTCTTGCCCAAATGTTTAAGGGCCGAGGCCAGCGTGAAGCCCATGCCCAAGCCTCCGATCAACACTCGCGAGTTCGGCCGGCCGGCGACTTTGCGGCACGGAATCTCGGCCAACGCATCTTCGGAGCCGTGCATGCGGGTGTTCATCAATTGCCCGCCATCGCCGCCCTGGATCTTGATGACGAAATCCTCACCGTATTCGAACAGGCACAGGGCACCGCCGTTTTCAGGGATAGGGGCAGTGTCGAGCAGAACGAAACGTTTCATGGAGCTCTCTTGAGAAGAATGGGCATTGGGGGAAGGCAAACGCACGCAGTTGGGAGTAGCCTGCAAACAGACAACAAGGCCAACGGAGCCATTGATGAAGCGCACCATTCTAACGGTCATTGCCTTGGCCGCGCTCTCGATAACTGCACTGCGCGCCCAGGAAATGCAGATCATTCCGACCAGTCCTTCGCCACTGCCTGGTTCGCCCGGCACGGCGACTCCCACGCCATATCCGCAAATCAGTCCCGCACCCTTGCCCAAAGTCGGCCCGGGCAGCGGCGGGCCACCGTTGGTGCCCATTGAAATGCCTAGCCCGCCAACCAAGGACCAACCGTTGCCGGGGTTGGAGCAAAACTCGCCAAGGGTGAAACCGCCGGGGGGTTAGACTTGCTGCGATAGCAATTGCCCGTCGGCCATGCGCAGGCGTTTGGACAGGGAAACGGCGAGGGCGCGGATGACCTTCGCGGCGATTTTCGGCGCGTCGTTGATCATCTTTTCCAGGGAGTCCTTGCCCAGGTTGAGCAGCTGGCAATGACTGGCGGCCACGCAACTGGCCGAACGCCGTTCGCCGTCGAGCACGGCCATTTCGCCGAACGAGCGTCCGCTGCGCAAGGTAGCCATGGTCACCAATTGTCCGTCGCCGTTGGTTTTCTGCACGGCGACCTGGCCGGAGTGGATGATGCACATGAAACTGCCGGCATCGCCTTCGTGGAAAATCTCTTCGCCCTGGGCGACGGTGCTG
Source organism: Pseudomonas sp. LBUM1644 (assembly GCF_059716195.1). NCBI lineage: Bacteria > Pseudomonadati > Pseudomonadota > Gammaproteobacteria > Pseudomonadales > Pseudomonadaceae > Pseudomonas > Pseudomonas sp. LBUM1644. The sequence goes on from NZ_CP166812.1 coordinate 1,505,498, forward strand.
ATACTGAAATAGCCCGACGCCGCAGCAAAGTCCACGGGCAGCAATTGGTCAAACAGGCCGCAGTCCATCAGCCAGTCGCGTATTTCATTGTTCAGTAAGGTCGGTTCTGACATGTCGTCACGGTCTTTTTGTTGTGTCTGTTGTTCCGGGTTGATAAAGATCTCACGACCTCTTGTAGCAGCTGCCGAGCCTGCGAGGCTGCGTTCGGCTGCGCAGCAGTCGTAAAACTGGAACTCGCGGTTTATCTGACAAATCGTGTCGCCTGGATTCACGACTGCTGCCCAGCCGAACGCAGCCTCGCAAGCTCGGCAGCTGCTACAGAGAGCTGCGTCAGCCCGGTGTCTGGTGTTAAGACCGATACGCCGGGCCAAGTTCCTCAGGCGATGCCCAAAACCTTGAAAACAAATGCGTATTCGAGCGCTACGTCACGCAACCCCTGATATCGGCCGCTCATTCCGCCATGCCCGGCACCCAATTCGGTCTTGAGCAGCAGCGGATTGTTGTCAGTCTTGGTCGCGCGCAGTTTAGCCACCCACTTGGCGGCTTCCCAATACTGCACGCGACTGTCGTTGTAGCCTGCGACCACCAAGGTCGCCGGATACGCTTGCGCGGTGACGTTTTCGTACGGGGCGTAGGCCTTGATCCGATCATAAACGTCCGGCTCCTCGGGATTGCCCCACTCGTCGTATTCAGTGACGGTCAGCGGCAAGTCCGGGTCGAGCATAGTGTTCAGCACGTCGACGAACGGCACTTCGGCAATCGCTGCAGCAAACAGCTCTGGCCGCATGTTGAGCACGGAGCCGATCAACAGGCCACCGGCGCTGCCTCCACTGATCGCCAATTGCGATGAAGTGGTAAAGCCATTGGCAATCAAATGTTCGGCACAGGCGATAAAGTCGCTGAACGTGTTGTGTTTATGTTCCTGCTTGCCCGCGCGATACCAAGCCTCCCCCAGCTCTCCGCCGCCACGCACGTGAGCAATGGCGAATGCCACGCCACGGTCCAGCAGACTCAATCGGGCATGGGAGAACCATGGGTCGAGGCTTTCGCCATAAGCGCCGTAGCCGTAGAGATAAAGCGGCGTAGGTTTTCCCAGTGCTTCGCGTTTGACTACAAGGCTGATCGGCACCTGCGTCCCGTCTGGCGACGTCGCCCAAAGGCGCTGACTCACATAGGCATCAGCATCGAACGGACCTAGCACCGGCGTTTCCTTGAGGACTTTCTGCTCGCCGGTCGCCAGTTCGAGTTGGCGGATTTGTGCCGGGCGGTTCAACGCTTCGTAGCGCAGACGAATCCGCTCGCTGACGAATTCCAGGCTGTTCTGCACATGCAGGCTGTAGGCCGCATCCGGCAGTTGCACCCGGTAACTCGGTAAATCCTGCGGATGAACCTCGATGATAGGCAAGCCGCCCTCGCGCAAACTCAGGGTCATGGCCCCGGCGTTGAGGCTCATGCCGTCGATCATCACGCTGTCGCTGTGCGGGATCAGGTTCTGCCAGTCGGCCTCGGTCGGTGCGACGCCGGTATCGATGGCGTGATAAAGGGCAAAGTTGATGCCGTCGCGGTTGGTCCGGATGAACCAGGTCCATTGGCCGTCGAGCGCGCCATGGTCGACGTCGTATTCATGGTCTTCAACACGTGGCGCCAGGCAGGTAAAGGGCTGCTGCGGCTGGAACGCGTCGAGCACCCAGACTTCGCTGGTGGTCTTGCTGCCCAGGGACAGCAGTAATTGCTGTTCGGAACTCGAGCGGTAGCAATGCATGAAGAACCGGCCGTCGGGCTCATGGAAGACTTCTTCGGCCGCCGTTCCGTCCAGCCGATAGCGGAACAGTTTGTGCGGCCGATGGGTGTCGTCGAGTTCGCCAAAGAACAGCGTCAGGCTGTCGTTGGCCCAGGTCATGCTGCCGTCGCAATCCTGGAACTCCAGTTCGCTGACACGGCCGTTGGACAATTCCTTCACGAACAGCGTGTAAATCTCATCACCCGTGGTGTCGAGGCTGTAGGCCAGACGCTGATGGTCGGGGCTGATGCTGAACGCGCCGAGGGAGAAGAAGCCGCCATTGGCCAGTTCGTTCGGGTCCAGTAACAGTTCTTCCCGGCTCTCGTCCAGTTGCAGGCTGTCATCGGCCGGGCGCGGGCAGCGGTAGTGACGGGCGTATTCGTCACCGGCGGTGGTCCGCGTGTAATACAGGTACGGGCCCCAAGGGGAAGGCAAGGACAGGTCGGTCTCGAGAATCCGGCCCTTGATCTCTTCGAACAGGGTTTCACGCAGGCCGGCCTGATCGGCAGTTTGCGCTTCCTGGTAATGGTTCTCGGCCTTCAGGTAGTCGAGCACCGCGTCGGTGTCGCGCTCCTGCAGCCAGGCATACGGGTCAGAACCTTCTGCCTTGTGGGCAATCGGGGCGTCGGAAACGTTGGCGGATAGGGGCATGAAGGACTCTCGAACAATGTACGGAATAGAGGGCTTCGCAACCTGTGGGAGCGAGCCTGCTCGCGAAGAGGGAGTGTCAGTCGATATGGATTTCGCCTGATACACCGCTTTCGCGAGCAAGCCCGCTCCCACATGGACAAGCCTGATGTGCGAAAAGTCGTTACTATAAGCGCCTCTTTGCCTGCCTTGCCATGGACACCATGACCGAGAACGACTATCTGATCGCTTGGGGCCTCTACGCCTTTGCCGCTTTAGGCTGCCTGTTGGTGTGGATGCGCATGACCCGCTGGATGTGGCGCTGGTTGCGTGAACCGCTGCGGCTGCTGATGGCCGTGTTGCTGTTTAGCCCGACCATTATCGACCCGGTGAAGGAAAAGGTCGCTCCGGCCATCGCCATTACGGCCCTCGACCTCGCCTTCAAGGTCGGCAACAACGCCTGGCGGGCGATTTCCGACCTGTTCATGTACGGCATGATTGCCTTTGGCATTTACCTGGTGTTCGTGGCCATCCGTTTTCCCATCGAGCGCGCGTCCAGGGCTCGCCAGGAACAGGCAGCGGCCGCTAAAGCCGCCGTCAGGGCTGACGAACCTGAAGACGATCAACCTTTCGGCGGTGCCGGCGATGATCGTTATGGTCGTCCGCCCGTCCCGAGCAACCCTCAGCGGTTGCGGGTCGAACCGCGTTTGTAACGTTGCCCCTGCCTTGAAGCGAGAGTCCGAGCATGTGTGAGTTATTGGGCATGAGCGCCAATGTGCCGACCGATATCGTGTTCAGCTTCACCGGGCTGATGCAGCGCGGCGGCCGTACCGGACCGCACCGTGACGGTTGGGGCATCGCCTTTTACGAGGGCCGTGGCCTGCGACTGTTCCAGGACCCGGCGGCAAGCTGCGAGTCCGAAGTCGCCAACCTGGTGCAGCGCTATCCGATCAAAAGTGAAGTGGTGATCGGGCACATTCGCCAGGCCAATGTCGGCAAGGTCTGCCTGTCCAACACCCATCCGTTCGTGCGCGAACTGTGGGGGCGCAACTGGTGTTTCGCCCATAACGGCCAGCTCGCGGACTTTCAACCGACCGCCAGTTTCTACCGCCCGGTCGGCGATACCGACAGCGAAGCGGCGTTCTGCGATTTGCTCAACCGCGTACGTGCGGCGTTCCCTGAGCCGGTCGAGGTCGAAGAACTGCTGCCGGACCTGGTGGCCGCCTGCGCCGAATACCGCAGCAAAGGCGTCTTCAATTGCCTGCTCAGCGACGGTGACTGGCTGTTCTGCTACTGCTCGACCAAACTGGCGCAGATCACCCGCCGCGCCCCGTTCGGCCCGGCGCGCCTGAAGGATGTCGATGTCATTGTCGACTTCCAGGCCGAAACCACCCCCAACGACGTGGTCACGGTGATTGCCACCGAACCCCTGACCGAAAACGAAACCTGGACCCGCTACGAACCGGGCCAATGGAGCCTCTGGCGACGCGGCGAATGCGTCAGCCAGGGCAAGACCGAATAAAGGATCTCCCCCCATGTTGCTCAGTTATCTACGGCTGGTGTTGTTTGCGGCGGGCCTGTTGATCGGTGTTCAGGTGCCGGGGTTCATCAGCGATTACACCAAACGGGTCGAAGCCCATTTGATTGAAGCGCAAACCGGCTTGAGCGGTTTCCAGGGCACGGCCAATCAGTTCTTCAAAGGTGACATGCAGGCATTGGTCGCCCATTACCGCGCCAGCGAAGACCCGATTTTTCGCAGCGACGCCGACAGCCTGAGCACCTTGCTCACCCGTCAGCTGGCCCTCGATAAACAGTTCCAGGCCATGCAAGGCCCGTGGTACATCCGCGTCCTGCAAGTGGCATTGGCCGCTGATCCGGACATTCGCAAGGAAACCTGGAATGGCTACAGCTACCAGATCCTGTTGACGCCGGAAGCGATGATCTGGGGCATGAGCGGCGCGTTGCTGCTTTCGTTCGGGATCGAATGCCTGTTCCGGTTGATCGACTGGGTGGTGCTGGGCGGCAAACGCCTGCGCCAGAGCCGACCGATTGAAGACCGGGATGTGCGCGGGTTGTAAAAAAGAAGGAGCCGGATTACCGGCTCTTTTTTTACCAATCGATCGAGTAACTCATGGTCAATGTCCTGCCTTGCGCGTTCGCGTAGGGCGCTCGGGCGTTGGCTTGGGTGAACAGATTCTGGTAGGTGCGGTCAGCCAAATTGTAGACCCCTCCCTCCAGACGTCCGACCGGCAACTGCATTGAGCCAAGCAGATCCACCAGCGTATAGCCATTTATGTCACGCCCGTTGTTGTCCTTGGCAGCGGCATCGTAACTGGCCAGGTGCAGGCCTTGCAGGCGCAGGCTGTAGTCATCTCGGGCATAGCCAATAAACACAGTGGTTTTAGCGGGTGAAATGCGTGTGGCCGGCAGGTCGGCCCATTTGCCGTTGTGCTCGGTTTCGCCTTTGGCCCAGGCGTATGTGCCGCCTAACGACCAGTGATCGGTCGCACGATAAGTCAGGCTGCTTTCGATACCACGAACTCGCTCTTTCTGATTAATCAGACGCAGCACACGATCATTGGCATCGTAGAACTGGGTCACGTCCGAGGTGTTTTCATACGCAGTAACATCGGCCTGCCACGTGTCCCAATTGCCGCGCCAGCCCAGTTCGTAACTGTCGACCTTGATAGCCTGAGCATTGAGGCTCTGGATGTCGAACGTGCTGCTCACATCTCGCATGAAACGCTGGATGTCCGGTAGCGAAAATCCCTGGCTGTAATTGACGAAGATGTCCTGGTTTTCGCTCAAGTGGTAGACAGCGCCCAGGTTATACAGCGTGGCGTCGTATTTAAGGGTATCGCCGGGCAAGGTTGCGCGTATGCCGGTCTGAACAATCTGACCGTACGCGATACTGTCGGAGATCTCGCTTTCGATCCACTCGCGACGCACACCGCCACGTAAGGTCCAGTCACCGATGTCCCAGGCGATCTGTCCGAAAAGTGCCTTGGTGTTTGTGTCGATGTCCGGGCCCATTTCATAGGTTGTGCCGGTCTTGGTGTAGGTCAGTCCGTTTCGCGTGTACTGGTCACCACGTTGGCTGGAGCGTTCGCGATTGTAGTCGGCGCCCCAGACCAGATTGCCCGTGGCACTGCCGATGGCTGGCAATGGCGTGTCGATGGCCGCACGCAAACCGTAGACATCCTGCACACTGTTGTTGTCGGCGATCCCTGCCTTGCCTCGCGACAGGTCCGGGAAAAACAGCGCATCGGCACGGCGCCAATAGCTTTCCAGTTGAAGGCCCTGACCGTATAGGTCGCTGTCGGTGTAGTTGAGGTCGACCGCCTGGTTATGGGTATACGGCTGGTCGCCCAGTTTCAGCCCTTTGATCGCCACGGCTTGCTGCCGGTTATTCGGGTTTTTGGAGTAGCCGGTGTCCTGTTGGTCCTTATAGTCCTGGAGTGACAGGCTGAGTTTTTTGTTGGCGTCCAGTTCGTAACCGAATCGACCTTGCAGGTCATAGGTTTCGGTGTCCATGTTGCTGCCTTGGGACGTGTCCTGAGGGATGCGATTGCCGTTACCATCGTATTGATCGTTGCGCTGGGTCAGGTCGGCGGAGACGTACCAGTCCAGCGCATCCTTGCGTCCGGTCGCACTCTGGAAGACTTCGTAGGCGAAGCCTTTACTCTTGAGGTTGTTGCCGCTGGTCAGACCCAGTTTGCTGCTGTAAGCGAAATCCTGACCCTGATTACGCTTGGTGATGATGTTGATGATGCCGCCCGAAGCGCCCGCGCCGTAGACGCTGCTGGCTCCCGAAATCACTTCGATACGTTCAATGCTGGCCGGGGAGATGCTGTTGAGCTGGCGGAAATTATCGCGTGTAGCGATCTGAGACACCCCGTCGATCAACACCAGCATATTGCGCCCGCGCAGCGTCTGGCCGAAGTTGCTCATGCCGCCGCTGGACGGTGCAAGACCAGGGACCAATTGCCCGAGGATATCGGAGACCCGACGACCGGCGCCGCTCTGTTCGCGGACTTGCTGTTCGTCGATCACCTGGACCGATCCGGGAATCGAGGCAATGGTTGCCTGGTTGCGAGTCGCGGAGACGACGGTGGCCTGGACGTTCAAGGTGCCAGGCTGTTGCTCTGTCTCCTCGGCCAGGATAGCGGCGCTGAATACGCCGAGCAGTGGTATGAAAAATACAAACTTGGTTTGGGTCATGGCGTGATCTTTTTAGTTGTGGTGAATGTGCGTAGGGAAGGTCAAGTGGTCGGACGTTGCGATGAATTACCGCACCCAGCGGATCCCGAGGGCGGCCAGCGCGTAGGCCAGCGCAACCAGCCAGAAACTGTGGGCCAGGCCGACGATCCCCATACCGACTCCGCCGAGAACGACGCCGAGCAAAGCACCAGCCTTTGCCGCGCTGTTACCGAGGCCCAGGGCAAAACCATGCTGGTTTGGGGAAACGGTATTGGCGATTAGGGCGTAAGTGACGGGAAGTAGCGCGCCTTGCCAGATACCCCAGATCAGCCGACTGGCGAGAAATCCCAACCACTCGTTGGCCAGTGCTGTCGCGGCTAGCGTCAGGGCGCACAACCAGGCCACACCTTCGATAACGCGTAGGGTGTGAGTCGACTCCCAGCGGTCGAACAGGCGTCCCCAGATGGGTGCGGACAGGGCCAGGGTCGCGGCGCTCGCCGCGTAAGTGGCTCCGATCAGCCAGTTAGGCGCCTGCAAGATGTTGGCGACGTACAAGGCGTAAAACGGCTGCGGCATCAACTTCGCGGCTTGAATCAGCACAATCACCAGCAGAATTCCACCGAGCCAGCCTTTTGGCAGGGAAACCGGCGCAACAGGTTTTTCATTCGAACTCCGAGTCGTGTCGGCCGGCAGGAAAAAACTTGCCAGTGCACACCCGAGACAAATCGCGGTCGCGCCATAACAGAGGAGGGCAAATCCCGAGATATCCATCAGCCAGCCGCCCAGCACCGGGCCGATCAGCGAGCCGACGGCTGTCGCTGATTGCAGGCGAGCCAGGGTGATACCGCGCCGGGAGTTGTCGCAACAGGCCAGCGCATAGGCTTGCGCAGCGGCGAGAAACCCGGCCAGTGCGCCTTGCATTACGCGAATGCCTACCAGCAACCAAGGGTCGACGATGATGCTCGCCAACCCCTGGCACAGCGCGAGTGCCAGCAACGCCCGAACTATCATCGGCTTGTGCCCGACGCGGTCCCCCAACCGCCCCCATACAGGCGTCAGAAGCATGGCCGCGAACATCGGGCCGGCGTAGACCAGCGCCGACAACAACGGGATGTGACCAGCACCTTCTGGCCCGAGAAGAAGCTGGATCTGTATGGGCCAGAACGGGCCGCTCATTTCCATGGCTCCCATGGAGACAAACTGGATGGCTATCAGCAGTTGCAATGCGCGACCGTCAGCGCGCATGAGTGCTTGATCGCAATGGGTTACTCAAGCGTCCGACGATATCGGTATGGCAGTCGAGCAATCGCATGCGCATGAACGACTTGGCTGGCCAATCCTGCTCCATCAAGGCCTGGCGTTCGACCTCCCAACGTTCCGGTTCGACGTGTTCGCGCAAGGTATCGAAGCAATGAGCAACGCGAGTTGCCAAACGCTCCCAAAGAATGTTTTCAGGCACATTCCAATGTCGGGCGCAGAGTAATGCCAACTCGCCCAAGTGACACATGAACGTCGTGTGCAGAAGTTTGTCACGGACAAAACCAGGCTCGTCGTATAGGGTCATTTTCGGGTCGTGCAACTGGATATCGAGACCCTTCGCGTGCAGTGTTTTGCGATGGATACGAATATCGCCAAAGTCGCGCAATAAGAGCCGGTTCAACTGTCCATCGGTACCCATCACCATGAAGCTGTTTTGCTGATGCGCTTCGAACGCCACGCCATACATCAAATACATACCCAGCAGGCTCGGTACGGTAATCGACAGGTAATCCTCGAAGAACGCCAGCATCGCCTCCCTATCGTCCCGGCCCTGAGCCAGCCGTACCCAGTCACGCAGTAACGGTTGTTCGAACTCATTGACGGCGAACAGGCAGCCTACCGGAACCACCAGCTCACCAATTTTGATCAGCGTTTGCGGGTTGTCGCGATAAAGCACAGCCGCATGCCGGGATTGCTCGTCATCGGCCGGTTGCGGCACGTAGTGAATGCCGATGCGCTCCGGAACAATATTTAGCAGGCGCTTAATGTTCGGTGCCTGATCGAGAATCTGCAGGATCAATTGGCTGATGCGCGGCCCCATTCTGGCCGAGCGCGGTGACACAGTGCGCTGCACACTGGTCAACCGTAGCGCCACCGGCAGTTTGACCATTGGCGCGACTCCACTGTCCTCCGGCGTTACCGTCCGGAAGGACATGGTCGGGTTGCCAGTGAACGCAACGATGTTGGTGATGATCAGCCGGTTGTCGGCGAGCTCTTTGGCGAACGAATGAGGCAATTCCTCATGGGCCTGCCAAGGGTGAGCAGGGAGTGGAAGGTAGTCCGTTGCATCCAGTCCCAGTTGCTCCAAATGCTGCTGCAGTTTTTCGGCGGCCTGTGGGAAGTGGCCTTGCCACCAGTCCCGGTAATCGAGGGTGCCGGCCAGCGTTTCGACGTGGGCGAATTCGCGGTGCAAGGCGCACAGGACAATAGGAATGCTCGCTTCGAACTCCGGGCAGAAAGCGATGACCTGAGCGGCGCTCAGGCCCAATTTGGTCTTGTAGTTAGGGTGCCAGGGATGGCCGAGTGTGCCCCATTGTTCAAGCAGTGATATTGGGTTTCGATGGCCGGGGCTGGCTTTGAGCCACGCAAGTAAATTGTCGTCATACCTGGTGTCGATCTGCTCTCTCAGACGTTCGGTCCATCGGTGGTGAAACGCTAGGCACAGGGTGTCATTGCTGAAACTGTTATCTAGCTCTCGGGTTAGGCGTTCGAGTGCCTGGGGGGAAGCCGTGGGGGTAAATTGAGTGCTGAGGTGAACGAGCAGTTCGCTGGGCAACTGGATTCTATGTGGCAGCATGCCGGGGGTATGGAGGACTATGCTGCCGCGCAGATCCCAACTGTTCATTCTTCCGCCCGATAAATAATCAAAGCGAAGGTACGCACCATCACCGATTGGCAACCGGCACTGGCCGTCGATGCCGAACTCGCAGGTTTCGGGGGCGATCAGGTTTTCTCGAAACAACGCCTGGATCAGGCGTTGAAAGCAGCGTTGAGCGGCGGGTTCGAGCGCATTGCTCAGATGATCGAGGGTAATGCGATGGGTCTGGAACGCCTCTGTGCCAAGGGCTTCGCTCCAGTGCGAGAGCAATTGCTGCTGTTTTTTCGAATAAGCGCGCATCGAGTCCGACTCCTTGTCGACAGTCGTTTAGCTGAAAGCGCGCAAAGAGTAACGTCTTGGAAAATAATGGTAATGAGGGCGATTCCTATTATCGCGTGGGAAACTTCCGGTTTATATATTCACCACTGGTTTGCTTATGCAGATGTAATCCTCACCCACCTTGCGCGCATACCCCTCCAACACCAACTGACACAACGCAACGATCTCCTCGACCCATTCCGCCCCGGTTCGCCACGACACCACCACCTGCAAATTCGGCGGCCGTTGCTCGATGGCCAGCAAGATCAACTCCCCCCGCGCCAGTTCCTCGGCTACCAGTACCGGCGGCAACGCGCCAATGCCGAAGCCATCGCGCAGCAGCCGGGTAATGGCCGACACCGAATTCACACAGTTCAGCCGCGGTGTCATCACGCCATTGGCCTGCATCAGCGCGAGCACTTCCTGATGCGGATGTGAGTTCTTCGAATAGGTGATGATCCGCTCACGCGCCAGGTCGGCGACATTGGTGTAGTCACGGTTGTAGATCGAATTGCTCGCCGCGATCCAGCCCATCGGATGACTCGCCAGCTCCAGGCTGCGCACGCTTTCCTGGCGCACCAGATCGGTTTGCAGGATCAGATCGAGGAAGCCTTTTTGCAGCTGATCGCAGAGGTTGAGCGAGGTATCGGCCACCAGCTCGATCTCCACCAGCGGATAGTGATCTGTCATCTGCGCCACCAGCGGGCTGAGCCAGGTGTGAATCACCGTGTCCATGACGCCGATGCGCACGCGTCCGGCCTTGTTCGAACGCGTCTCGATCGACTGCCTGAGGGCCTGCATGGTGTCCATCATTTGCTCGGCGTATTCGAGCACTTTCAAACCTTCGGGGGTCAGGCTCACACCGCGTGAATCACGCAGGAACAGCTTCACCCCGAGCTCACCTTCAAGCACCGCGATGCGGCTGGAAATCGATGCCTGAGTGGTGAATAGCTTGTCTGCCGTCAGGCGAAAACTCTTGAGCCGGGCGACCCAGACGAAGGTCTCGAGAAACTTCAGGTTCATGGGATAAAGTTTTTCTTATGTCTAGGGCGGGTTTTTATTAGTTGGACGCAGAAGGGCCGGGGAGCCAAAAATCAGGCCATCCGGTTCCCACGATAGGCGTCGTCGGGGCTCAGAACAATACCAATAAAATTAGCGCGGAGATTTGCCATGAGTGCGCCCGACACGCTCGACATCCCCAAGGCCACCGCTCGCCCGGGACCTTTCGACTGGTACCGCAACATCAATCAGCAGGAACGTCGCACGTTCTGGAGTTGCAAGATCGGCTATGGCCTGGACGGCATGGACACCCAGATGCTCAGTTTCGTGGTGCCGACCCTGATTGCAATGTGGGGCATTACCACCGGTGAAGCCGGGTTGATTCACACCAGCACCCTGATTGCCTCGGCCATTGGTGGCTGGTTGGCCGGCATTCTCTCCGACCGCATCGGCCGCGTGCGCACCTTGCAACTGACGGTGCTGTGGTTCGCCTTCTTCACCTTCCTTTGCGGGTTTGCGCAGAACTACGAGCAACTGCTGATCAGCCGCACCTTGATGGGTTTCGGTTTCGGGGGCGAGTGGACCGCTGGCGCGGTGCTGATGGGCGAAGTGATTCGCGCCAAGGACCGTGGCAAAGCGGTGGGCATGGTGCAATCGGGTTGGGCGCTGGGTTGGGGGTTGACCGCGATTCTGTACGCGCTGCTGTTTTCGGTGTTGCCACCGGAAGACGCCTGGCGCGCGCTGTTTATCCTTGGCATTGTGCCGGCAGTTTTCGTGATCTTCGTCCGCCGGCTGGTCAAGGACCCGGAGATTTATCGCGAAGCCAAAGCCAGGCAAGAGCCGAGTAACCCGGCGAAGTTCTACGAGATTTTTGCCCCTGGCATCCTTTTCACCACAATTCGAGCCTCGGTGCTGACCACCGGCGCATTGGGCGGTTATTACGCAATTACCTCCTGGCTGCCGACGTTCCTGAAGAACGAGCGGGGTTTGAGCGTGCTCGGTACGGGCGGTTATCTGGCGATGGTGATCGTAGGTTCCTACGTCGGTTATGTCATCAGCGCGTATTTGACTGACATCCTCGGGCGCAAGAAGAACTTCATCCTGTTCGCCATCGGCTCGTTCACCATCGTTTTGCTCTACACCCAATTGTCGGTCAGCAATAGCGTGATGCTGTGGCTGGGCTTTCCGTTGGGTTTCTTCGCTTCGGGGATTTTCAGTGGCATGGGCGCGTTTTTGACCGAGCTGTTTCCAACACGAATTCGTGGTTCGGGGCAGGGTTTTTGCTACAACATCGGGCGTGCGCTGGCAGCGCTGTTCCCGCTGCTGATCGGTTTGCTCAGCCAGACGGTGCCGTTGAGTGTCGGCATCGGCGCCTTTGCGGCGGTTTCCTACGGGGTGGTGATCCTTGCGGCACTGAGTCTGCCAGAAACCCGTGGCAAACAACTGGATGAGCAGTAATCTGCCTACATCTGAAAAGAATAAAGCCTACAGGAGAGTTCACCGTGAGCCGCCTGCTATTGAACTGTGACATCGGCGAGAGTTTCGGCAACTGGACCATGGGTCTGGACGCCGAGGTCATGCCCTTCATCGACTGCGCCAACATTGCCTGCGGTTTTCATGCCGGCGACCCGAGCATTATGCGCAAGACCGTCAGCCTGGCCTTGAGTCATGGTGTGAAGATCGGCGCGCATCCGGCCTATCAGGATCTGGTTGGTTTCGGACGTCGCTCCATGACGTATAACGCCCAGGAACTGCAGGACATTCTGCATTACCAGATTGGCGCCCTCGACGGGATTTGCCGGGCCCAGGGCGGACGCGTCAGCTACGTCAAGCCGCACGGTGCGATGTACAACGACATGATGGCCAACCCGGCGCAATTGCGGGCAGTCCTGCAAGCCGTGGCTTCCTATGACAAGTCGTTGCCGCTGATGCTGATGGCGACTCGCGATAACCGTGTCGCGCAGCAATTGGGTGATGAATACGGTGTGACGTTGTGGTTCGAAGCCTTCGCCGACCGCGCTTACGACAGCGCGGGCATGCTGGTCTCGCGGCAACTACCGGGCGCGGTGCACCACGATCCGGAAAAAATCATCGACCAGGCGCTGACCATTGCCCGAGGCGACAACCTCACCGCCAGCGACGGTAGCGCTTTGCTCTTGCAGGCCAACACCCTCTGCGTGCACGGCGACAACGCCAGCTCGGTGGCCGCGGTGCGACGGATTCGCGAAGCCCTTGATCAGCAGAGTGCGCCATGAAACTGCGGGTGGAAGTGGTCGCGCTGGATTGCTTGATGGTGCGCCTGTTCGATGAAATCGCCGAAGCCAACATGCCGTGGATGCTCGCTGCCAGTGAGAGACTGCGCGGGGCGTTCGGCGTGCATCTGATTGATTTGGTGCCGTCCTACACGACGTTGATGGTGCATTACGATCTGACGGCGTTGAGTCCGTCTCAGGCACGAGAGCTGATCGCTCAAGCCTTGATCGATCTGTCGCCCAATGCTCGCACCGGCGGCCAATGTCATGTGCTGCCGGTCTGGTACGACGTGAGCGTCGGCCCGGAGCTGAGCCTGTTGTCTCAGCGCAGCGCACTGGCGATGGAGGAGGTGATCCGCCGTCATAGTGAGCGCGAGTATCAGGTGTTCGCCTTGGGCTTCGCGCCGGGTTTTGCCTTTATGGGGCTGGTGGAAGAAGTGCTCGCTGCGCCGCGCCTGAATACCCCGCGCAAGAAAGTGGCGGCCGGCAGTGTCGGCATCGCCGAACGCCAGACCGCCGCCTACCCGGTTGTGTCTCCCGGCGGCTGGAACCTGATCGGTCGCACGCCGGCCAAACTGTTCGACCGCGAACGTGAGGGCTACAGCCTCATGCAACCGGGCGACACCGTGCGCTTCGAAGCGGTCAGCCATGCCGAGTTCATCAACCTGGGCGGCGACGACACACCACTGGGAGCGCAGGCATGAGCCGTCTATCAATAGAGGCGAGTACGCCGCTGTGCCTGTTGCAGGACGCTGGTCGTTTCGGCGTGCGGCATTTGGGTGTCACCCAAGGTGGAGCGCTGGACTGGCGCTCAATGTCGTGGGCCAACTGGCTGCTGGGTAATGGGCTGGATGCGCCGGTGATCGAAATCACCCTGGGCGGGTTCACGGTGGTGGCCGAGGAAGATTGCGTGCTGGCACTCGCCGGAGCGGATCTGGGCGCCCAAGTGAATGGCGAGGCGTTGGCGCCGTGGCGCAGTTTTCGGCTGAACAAAGGCCAGCGTTTGCAGTTCACTCAACCGCTGCTCGGGGCACGCGCCTATCTGGCGGCACCGGGCGGGTTTGATGCGCCGAAGGTGTTGGGCAGCAGTGCGACGGTGGTCCGTGAGGAACTGGGTGGCCTGGATGGAATGGGCCGGGCGTTGGCCAAAGGTTCCGCATTGAGCTATTCCGGGAATGCGCTGGTGTTGTTGCGGGCGGTGCCGCTCGAACAAGTGCCGGACTTCAATCTGGATGCTCCGCTGGACCTGGTACTGGGTGCACAGATCGGTGAGTTCAGCGGCCAGAGTCTGTTCGACGCGTTCAACCGTACCTGGACCCTCGACAGCCGTGCTGACCGGATGGGCATTCGCCTGTTGGGAACAGCGTTGCAGTACCAGGGTAAGCCGATGATTTCCGAGGGCATTCCGCTGGGCGCGGTCCAGGTGCCTCCGGATGGACAGCCGATTGTGCTGCTCAATGATCGGCAGACCATTGGCGGTTATCCGCGGTTGGGGGCATTGACGCCGTTGGCGCTGGCGCGGCTGGCGCAGTGTCTGCCGGGGGCGATGGTGCGATTACGGCCGGTGGTGCAGGAGGTGGCGCATCGGGAGCAGGTCGAGTATCTACGGCGATTCAGGTGAAGATCAAAAGATCGTCCGAACGCGGCCCGAGCCTGCGGCAGCTCCTACGCCGATCTCTGTAGGAGCTGCCGAAGGCTCGGGCCGCGTTCGGACGATCTTTCAGGTCACTTGGAAAGAAACCGCATCCCTTCCTCCAACCCCCGCAACGTCAGCGGATACATCTGATCATCAATCAAATCCCGCACGATATTGGTCGACGAGGTATAGCTCCAGGTGTCTTTCGGATACGGATTGATCCAGATGAGCTTCTTGTACTTCTCCTTGAAGCGCTGCATCCACACATAACCGGCTTCTTCATTCCAGTGTTCGACGCTGCCACCGGCCTGGGTGATTTCATAAGGCGCCATCGCCGCGTCACCGATGAAAATCACTTTGTAGTCGGCACCGTACTTGTGCAGCAGGTCCTGGGTCGAGGTGCGTTCGGAGGTGCGACGCATGTTGTTCTTCCACACCGATTCATAAATGAAGTTGTGGAAGTAGAAGTACTCCAGGTGCTTGAACTCGGTCTTGCAGGCCGAGAACAATTCCTCGCAGATCTTCACGTGGGCGTCCATCGAGCCACCGATGTCGAACAGCAGCAACAGCTTGACGGTGTTGCGCCGCTCCGGCCGCATCTGGATGTTGAGTAATCCGGCATCTTTAGCGGTGTGGTCGATCGTGCCATCGATGTCCAGCTCTTCCGCCGCACCCTGGCGCGCGAATTTACGCAGCCGGCGCAGGGCTACCTTGATGTTGCGGGTGCCCAGTTCCACCGAGTCGTCGAGGTTCTTGTACTCGCGTTGATCCCAGACCTTGACCGCTTTGCCCTGACGCTTGCCGGCGTCACCGACCCGAATACCTTCCGGGTTGAAACCGCCGGAACCGAACGGGCTGGTGCCACCGGTACCGATCCATTTGTTGCCGCCGGCGTGGCGCTCCTTCTGTTCTTCGAGGCGCTTCTTGAACTCTTCGATCAGCTTGTCCAGGCCGCCAAGGGACTGGATCGCCGCGCGTTCTTCATCGGTCAGGGAACGTTCGAACTCCTTGCGCAGCCAGTCTTCAGGAATGAGCGCCTGAAGGTGGTCGTCAAGTTTTTCCAGGCCGTTGAAGTACGCTCCGAACGCCCGGTCAAATTTGTCGAAATGCTTTTCATCCTTCACCAGGATCGCTCGGGACAAGTAATAGAACTCGTCCATGTCGGCGAAGGTCACGCGTTGTTTCAGCGCGTTGATCAGGTCCAGCAACTCGCGTACCGAGACTGGCACCTTGGCTGCGCGCATTTCATTGAACAGGTTGAGCAGCATGGCGTTGGCCTCCCGCTTTTGATAAAAAAAAGCGGAGCTTAGCGAGTGCCGCGACGGCTCATGAACGCCAGGCGCTCAAGCAATTGCACGTCCTGTTCGTTTTTCACCAGTGCGCCGGCCAGTGGCGGAATCGCCTTGGTTGGATCACGTTCGCGCAGGACCGCTTCGCCGATGTTGTCGGCCATCAGCAACTTCAGCCAATCCACCAGTTCGGAGGTCGATGGTTTTTTCTTCAGGCCCGGCACCTTGCGCACGTCGAAGAACACGTCCAGCGCTTCGCTGACCAGGTCTTTCTTGATGTCCGGGTAATGCACATCGACGATCTTCTGCAGCGTGACGCGATCCGGAAACGCGATGTAGTGGAAGAAGCAACGGCGCAGGAACGCGTCCGGCAGTTCTTTCTCGTTGTTGGAGGTAATGATGATGATCGGGCGTTTCTTGGCCTTGATGGTCTCGTCGATCTCGTAAACGTAGAACTCCATCTTGTCGAGTTCTTGCAGCAGGTCGTTCGGGAACTCGATGTCAGCCTTGTCGATTTCGTCGATCAGCAGAATCACGCGCTCTTCGGATTCGAACGCTTCCCAGAGCTTGCCTTTTTTCAGGTAGTTACGAACGTCGTGGACCTTTTCCGTGCCCAGTTGCGAGTCGCGCAGGCGGCTGACGGCATCGTACTCGTAGAGACCCTGATGCGCCTTGGTGGTCGACTTGATGTGCCAGGTGATCAGCTTGGCGCCGAAGGACTCGGCCAGTTGTTCGGCGAGCATGGTCTTGCCGGTACCCGGTTCGCCCTTGACCAGCAGCGGCCGCTCCAGGGTAATGGCGGCGTTGACCGCCAGCTTCAAGTCATCGGTGGCGACATAGGCCTGGGTGCCTTCGAACTTCATCTGCTAATCCTCGAACGGTAATGCCGACCTGAACGAGGCAGGGCGGGGCGAAATAGTGTAGTGCCCGACTATAACGCGGCGCCCGGTCGACTGTGAACGCAGACGTCTTATTCAGTCTCTGAATGGGGCGTCACATCTTGACTCAGTCTTGGCTGCTGGCCAGTATTGAGCTATCGCCATTTTGGCGATAGCTTGCCTGGCATGTCTACTAAATATCGATTTCGCGATACGTACCGTATTCAGCTGCGCGAGAAGGATCATCCGCCACCCACGTCCATCTGACCGGTGGCGGGCTTGATGTGATGCTGAGCCTGGAAACCGTCGAAGTGATGGTCGGCAAGGCGCCGCCGTTGATTATCAAGGAAGCGCTGGCGTGGGTCAGGGCCCATCAAGTGCAATTGCTGGAGGATTGGAAGCGATGTTACCCATGAAACGACCACGGCTGTCGGCCGTGCAGGCATTGCCGGGCTTTCGTCTGGCGCTGACTTTCATCGACGGCCAGCAATTGACCCTCGATTTGAGCAGGGACCTGCGTTCATATCCCGGATTGCAGCCTCTGCTGGAGGCTGGCGCATTCGAGAGTGCGACGCCAGGCGATGATGGCTGGAGTGTCGAGTGGCCTGAGCAGGATATTCAGATTGGTGCAGACACGTTGTATCTGGATGCTCTCGCGCAAAACACATCCGATGAAAACACCCGCATCTTCATCGACTGGCGAGCCCGCACCGGATTGCCCCTCAATCAGGCAGCCGAAGCACTGGGCGTGAGTGCCCGAAGCATCACTCGCTACAGCAGTGGCCGTGCAGCCGTGCCCCGATCATTGGCCCTGGCCTGTCTCGGGTGGGATTTCTTGCAGCAACAATCAAATCAGGCGCGCGCGGCCGAAGAGACCGGGCGCTACACCGTCACCCGCAAACCTTAACCCGTCTCTGGCTTCGGACGCTCATACCGGGCATTGAAGGCCTGGATGAAACCATTGCGTAAAATCTGCAAAAACGCCTGGAACGCGCTGATATCTTGTCGATGCACGTTGCCGCTCAGCTCGACACGGGTCGCAAACTGATTTTTGCCCTGGTTTTTCAGCACGGTTTCGGAGCCGCCGACGATGGCCTCCCAGATGGAACGGAAAATCCCTTTGTCCTTGTTTTCCACGTCCTGCTGCCAATTGAACACGTCCACGTCTTTCAGTAGTGGTTTGATGTAACCGGTCAATTGGGCTTTCTTGGCTTTCGCTTCAATTACCACATCACCGTGGCCGGCGTTGAAGTCAAACTTGCCGTAGGCCGAGGCAAAGTCGTTCATGCGTTTGAGTTCGATGTCCTTGGCCCGCAGACGGAATTCGAAGTCTTCAAAGTTGCTCAACGGGTCGAAGGTCGCGGTGGCTTCCATCGGCGCCTGGCCAAGGAGCAGCGCCTTGCCCTCGAAGCGCGCGTCGCGCTTGCCCTCTTTGTCGACGACGTTGGTCAGGTTGTAAATGCTGGCATTGACCTGGGTGGCGTTCATATTGACAGGTGGTTTGGAATTGAAATTCCGGAAACTGATCTTGCCGTCGAAGATACGCACTTCGTCCAGGGTGATCGGTGCCAGCTTGCTCAATTGTTCACGCCAGTCGGTGCCCTGACCGGTCTGGGAATTTTGCTTGTTGGCGCCGCCGTCGACAAAGTTCACCTCGGGGTTGAAGAACTGCACCTTGGCCACGACGGCATGGTCGTACCAGAGCGAATGCCAGCTGACGGCGAGGTCGATGAGCGGCGCGTTGACGAAGGGCACCGGCACCTTGCCGTCGACCTTGACGATCTTCAGTCCGTTTATTTTGTAGGCGCCGCGCCACAGGGCCAGGTCTACGTCGGTGACTTGTCCACGGTAGTCACCCATGTTCGCCAGTTTATCGTTCAGGTAATCGCGCACCATGTAGGGCAGGGCGATATGCAGCGCAATCAGTAGCACAACGATGACGGTGAGGATCCACAGGGGCCAGCTGTATCGACGTTTCATGATGGCAAATCTCTGGCGATGTAAAACCATTGACTGCGGCGATGCGTGGACGTTCGACCCGACTGGACGACCACAGGCAAGAAGCATACCTTGGAGCGCTTATTCAACGCTGTATAAGGACCCAGCCATGAGTCGTATTTTCGCTGACAATGCCCATTCCATTGGCAATACGCCGCTGGTTCAGATCAACCGCATCGCCCCGCGCGGCGTCACCATCCTGGCCAAGATCGAAGGGCGCAACCCGGGTTATTCGGTTAAGTGCCGGATTGGCGCAAATATGATCTGGGATGCCGAGAGCTCCGGCAAACTCAAACCTGGTATGACGATCATTGAACCGACTTCTGGCAATACCGGCATTGGCCTGGCATTCGTTGCTGCCGCGCGCGGCTACAAGTTGATGCTGACCATGCCGGCCTCGATGAGTATCGAGCGCCGCAAAGTGCTCAAGGCCCTTGGCGCCGAGTTGATACTCACAGAACCGGCCAAGGGCATGAAAGGTGCGATCGAAAAGGCTGCCGAAATTCTTGCCAGCGACCCCTCCACCTATTTCATGCCGGCACAATTCGATAACCCGGCCAACCCGGCCATCCACGAAAAAACCACCGGTCCGGAAATCTGGAACGACACCGACGGTGCGGTCGATGTATTGGTCGCAGGCGTCGGAACAGGTGGAACCATTACCGGCGTTTCGCGGTATATCAAGAATACCCAGGGCAAACCGATCATCTCCGTGGCGGTAGAGCCGGTGTCGTCACCGGTGATTACCCAAGCGCTAGCCGGCGAGGAGATCAAGCCGAGCCCGCACAAGATCCAGGGGATCGGCGCCGGGTTTGTGCCGAAGAATCTTGATCTGTCGATCGTCGATCGGGTGGAATTGGTGACTGATGACGAATCCAAGGCCATGGCACTGCGCTTGATGCAGGAAGAAGGGATTCTGTGTGGCATCTCTTGCGGCGCGGCCATGGCAGTGGCCGTCCGACTGGCCGAAACCCCAGAAATGCAGGGCAAGACCATTGTGGTCATTCTGCCCGACTCAGGCGAGCGCTACCTGTCGAGCATGCTGTTCAGTGATCTGTTCACCGACCAGGAAAACCAGGCGTAGGAGCTGCCGGAGGCTGCGATCTTTTGATCTTGATCTTAATCTTTGCTTCTTAAGGCGAGGGGAGGCTGACCCAGGTCAGCCTACGTTCAGGAGCCTTATGTTAATAAGTACTTTATTGCGCGATCGTTAACACTGAATGTTGGGTTTTGCGGGTTTTTCCCGAAGCCGGTAGTGATTTATCATGGCCGGCTGCCACGTCGGGTAAATGGCGTTGTGCAAAGTTGCCTATTCTCAAGGAGTTGTTGATGACCTTTTCCTTTGCCGCGAAGGCGTCGCTGTTGCTGCTGTTCCTGGGTAGCACTCTCTACGTGCACTTGCGCGGTAAGGCGCGTTTACCGGTCCTGCGTCAGTTCGTCAACCACTCTGCGCTGTTCGCGCCCTACAACGCCCTGATGTATCTGTTCTCCGGCGTGCCGTCCAAACCGTACCTGGACCGCAGCAAGTTCCCGGAACTGGACGTGCTCAAAGACAACTGGGAAGTCATTCGCGACGAAGCGATGCACCTGTTCGACGAGGGCTACATACGCGCCGCGGCAAAGAATAATGATGCCGGTTTCGGCTCTTTCTTCAAGAAAGGCTGGAAGCGTTTCTACCTCAAGTGGTACGACAAACCCTTACCATCTGCCGAAGCCCTGTGTCCTAAAACAGTGGCCCTCGTCAGCAGCATTCCCAACGTCAAAGGCGCCATGTTTGCGTTGTTGCCCGGTGGCAGTCACCTCAACCCCCACCGCGATCCGTTTGCCGGATCCCTGCGTTATCACCTGGGGCTGTCGACACCGAACTCCGATGATTGCCGCATTTTCGTCGACGGTCAGGTTTACGCCTGGCGTGACGGTGAAGACGTGATGTTCGATGAAACGTATGTGCACTGGGTCAAGAACGAAACCGAGAAGACTCGGGTCATTCTGTTCTGCGACATCGAGCGGCCGTTGAGTAACCGCCTCATGACCCGCATCAACCGCTGTATCAGTGGCTGGCTGGGTCGCGCCACCGCGCCGCAGAATCTTGATGATGAACGGGTTGGCGGTATCAATCAGGCTTATGCCTGGAGCAAGAACTCCAGCGACAAGTTCAGTGGTGTGGTCAAGCAGTGGAAGCGTCGTCATAAAAAAGCATATCGCGTGCTGCGGCCGGTGTTGGCGGTGGTGGTGCTGACGTTTTTGGGGTATTGGTTGTTTGGTTGATTCCGATTACAAAACAAAAAACCGCTCCTTTTGAGCGGTTTTTTTTGCCGTGAATTTCATCGGCGCCCGGCGAGCACATCAGGTTCATCTTCGATGCCTGCCACAAGTATTTGTAGAAGGCTCCGCTCATTAGGCGTCAGCTCCGACGTGATTTTTTTTCTTCCGACTATGGAACGACGTTTTCCTGTACGGGTGTTTTTAATCGGTTTACTCATATTTTCTTCGCTGCTGGTTATTATTTGCACAAAGTTCAAGATACTAGGCTCCCGACTGCTTTGACAAGGCGGTGGTCTGCATCGAAGTAAACACCGAGCCGTTGGTAGATTGAAATGGCGCCTGGCATCGGTTCCTGAACTTCGATAAAGCGGCTGCCGAGAATATTGGCGTACTGTTGAATGACCAATAAGGACAATGTTGCGATACGTTTTTTCAGGGGGGGAAATTCTCCTGGCCGTCCTTCCAATCGCACGATGCGAATTCTGCGCCGGCTTTTGTTTGGATTTGCAAAGCACAATCCGCAAAGTTCTCCATCGAACCAGATGGCTAGATCCAGCGCCAATGGCTCCCTAGCTTTCCATCCGAGCACTTCATTCCATGCAAAGTGTTGATCTTCCCAGGACTCCCAAGCATGCAGTGCCTGAGCGTTGATCGGGTCAAAGCGCACTTTCGATAAATCGAGGCCTCCTTGGCCACTCAGCTCCAGCTCATGTTGCATCTGGACAGTCTTGATGCTCGCAAGTGTTCTCGCGTTTGACCTATACAACTGATACCGAAGATGCGTCCGTTCCCTTGGCATGTAATCTCAAGCATTCCATGTCTCCCGCAGAGGGCGATTCCGTTCTCCCAGAGTAAGCAGCAGATCTTTAGCTGTCGCTACTGGCTCTTTGTCCAACTGATTGCAATCCATGTCAGTCGCTGGTTATAGTCGGCGCTCGCCTGCCTTCCCAAGCACGGCCCTCAAAAAAGATCAGCCCATGCCTGCATCCCTCATCAACGCGGTAGTCGATTCAGCGGTCAACGCTGGCGTCATGCCGTGCGGGAATCAGCAGCCTGCGCAGATCAGTCATTACCCCCCACCTGTTCGTAGCACGCCGGTATACGCGGTCGTATCACCGCCGGGCGTTGGCGTTTCGGGCTGATCAGTTGTTCTTGGCTGTTCCCCAAGCCCGCCTGAAAAAAACTACTGAATTTCAGCTTCGGCTGAGTTGGCTTTTTGCCTGACTACAGGTGGTATTCATGTTTGTCCTGTCGAAAAAATCCGCGCTCGCGGCGGCGTCCACGAGCCTGTTCGTCCTGCTGTGGAGCAGCGGGGCGATCTTCTCCAAATGGGGCCTGGCCCACGCGTCACCCTTTGCCTTTCTGTTGATTCGCTTCGCCATCGCTCTGTGTGGATTGGTGCTGTTGAAACCGTTGCTCAAGCTGAAACTGCCCAAGGGCGGCAAGCCGATGCTGTATGCGGTGGCTACGGGCGTGGTGTTACTGGGGGCTTATCAGATCTTCTATCTGCTGGCCCTGGACCTGAAAGTCACGCCGGGTGTGATGGCTACGATCATGGGCGTACAGCCGATTCTCACGGTGGTGATCATGGAGCGTCAGCGATCAGCCAGCAGAATGTTCGGCCTGACGCTGGGGCTGGCCGGGTTGATCATGGTGGTCTACCAAGGCATCGGCCTGGCAGGCATGTCGTTGGCTGGCATGCTCTTTGGTCTGCTGGCACTGGCGAGCATGACGTTCGGCTCGATCATGCAGAAACGCATCACTGACAATCCCCTCGGTACGTTGCCGGTGCAGTACCTCGCCGGGTTGTTGCTCTGCGGGGTTTTCGTGCCGTTCCAGCCATTCCACTTTGAACACAGCAGTGGTTTCATCGTGCCGGTGTTGTGGATGGGGCTGGTGGTGTCGGTGTTGGCGACTCTGCTGCTGTACCGTCTTATCGCTCGGGGCAATCTGGTGAATGTCACCAGTCTGTTTTACCTGGTGCCAGCGGTGACGGCGGTGATGGATTATCTGTTTTTCGGCAACAGGCTTGCGATGTTGAGCATGCTTGGGATGGTGCTGATCATTGTTGGGTTGGGGTTTGTGTTTCGTAAGACGGCGTAGTTATGGATTGGGGGCATATCCGTTTTTGCGGCTACGACTGGTAATGGTTCCGCCCTTACGGCGGGTCACTTGGAGAAGCGCCAAGTAACCAAGCGCTTCTGCCCCTTTCGTTCGGTGCCTCGCTGTGGCTCGGCATGCCCTCGCTCCGGTCCTGCTCCGTGGGCCCGCCGCCATCGGCCATCCATGGCCGGGGGCGGCTAACCCGGCATCCATGCCGGGTTGCCCACTGCGCAGAACCTCCACTCGGCCTCACGAGGGGGCGGTGCGTCAAGATCAAGAGCTACAGGCGAGCTAACGCTCGACCTTGAGTGGTGAACATCACAAACTGTACGCCGATCTGCTTTATGGGGGAGCGAGCCTGCTCGCGAAGGCGGCCTGATAGCAGACCCATTTCTTGCGGGATGCATGTATCCCCTGTAGGAGCTGCCGAAGGCTGCGATCTTTTGATCTTCGGCGATTTGACTGCCGTTAAAGGCAGGATCAAAAGATCGCAGCCTTCGGCAGCTCCTACAGGGAAATGCGTACATCTGTAGAGCCAGGCCGGCCGGTAGGCCGCCTCGCGGTGCCGTTTCGGTATTCGCCCCCACGGAGCAGGACCGGAGCGAGGCACCGAACGAAAGGGGCAAGAGCGCTTTGGTTACTTTCGACTGGGCCGGCATTCCGGCTTTTCGAAAGTGACCCGCCGTAAGGGCGGAACCATTAGCCGCCATCCTCAAAGAAACGAATATGTAGCCCGACCAAAAAACCAAACCGCTATCCGGCCTTTTTATTTGCTCAGCGCATGCTCGGCCCGCACCGAATTCATGAACGCCTGCATCGCCGACGACTGAATGCGATGGCGCCGGGTGATCAATCCATAGGGCGGCAGCCGCGCCTCGAACTTGATCGGCAACACCGCCAGCAAATCACGGCCGGGGTAGTCCTCGACCACCGACACCGGCGTGACGCCGAGCATATCGGTCTGCTGGATCAGTGAGAGCAATGTCATGATTGACGTGGTTTCAACGATGCTGTTGGGGATGTCGACCCGCGCGTTGTGGAACACCTGATTGATGATCGCGCGCATCGGACTTGGATGCTGTTGCAACACCCAGGTCATGTTCTGCAATTCTGCCCAACTCAGTTGCTTCTCTTGCGCCAGTGGATTTTGCGCACCAGCGATCACGCACAGGGCTTCTTCACCGAGGCTGTCGAACAGCAATTCTTCAGCCCGCGCACCGGCCGGAATCCGCCCCAGGACAATATCCAGTTGATCCTGCAACAGCGCCTGCACCAGCACGTCGCTGGTATCGACCTGAATACTCATCGACAGCCGTGGGTGACTCTGTTTCAAGGTCGCGATGGTCCGGGTCAGCAGTCCCGAAGCCAGCGCCGGAATCGCCCCGACCGCCACTCGCCCGAGGTTGCCGGATTCTAGCGCGACCAGCTCTTCACGCATGCCACTGAGTTCGGCAAACACCATGCGCGCGTAGTAGATGACGGTTTCCCCGAACGGGGTGGAACGCATGCCCCTGGGCAGGCGTTCGAAGAGCTCGACGCCGAGCAAATCCTCAGCTTCATGCAGCATCTTGGTCGCTGCGGGTTGGGTCATGCCGATGTGGTCCGCGGCGCGGCGCAACGAGCCGAATTCCTGCAGCGCCAGCATCAGCCGCAATTGGCGCAGACGCAGTCGACTGTGGATCACGTTGGCATCAGGAATTCGGGTCATGGGCCGCGCTCGCAAAATAGACTGCGGCAAGCCTGACAACAAATGCCAGGCGTTGCCAGCATTGCCGTATCACAGCACCGATTTTGGCTTGGCAACGTTGGGTTTACGCAACCCCACCAGTGCTCCCAATGCCTTGGAAATCAGCGGCCAGAACAGCATCAACAGCGCGGCCGTGGTCAGGCAGCCCACCAATGGGTTGGACCAGAAAATCCCCAGGTGCCCGTCGGAGAACAGCATTGACTGACGGAATGCATCTTCGGCCTTGTCCCCCAGCACGGCCGCCAGCACCAGCGGAGCGATCGGATAACCGAGTTTCTTGAACAGGTAGCCCAGCGCGCCGAAGCCCAGCATTAACACCACGTCGAAGAACGAGTTGTGCACCGAGTAAGCGCCGATGGCACAGACCATGATGATGATCGGCGCGATGATCGAGAACGGAATGCGCAGGATCGAGGCGAACAGCGGCACAGTAGCCAAGACCACAATCAGACTCACCACGTTACCCAGGTACATGCTGGCAATCAGGCCCCAGACGAAATCATGCTGCTCGACGAACAGCGTCGGGCCCGGGTGCAGGCCCCAGATCATCAAGCCGCCGAGCATCACCGCAGCGGTCGCCGAACCTGGAATACCCAGGGTCAGCATGGGCAGCAGGGCGCTGGTGCCGGCGGCGTGGTCGGCCGTTTCCGGGGCGATTACGCCTTCGAGTTCACCCTTGCCGAAGTTGTCGCGATTTTTCGAAAAACGCCGCGCCAGGCTGTAGCTCATGAATGAAGCCGCGGTCGGGCCGCCCGGTGTAATGCCCATCCAGCACCCCACCAGCGTGCTGCGCACAATGGTCCACCAGTAGCGAGGCAATTTAGCCCAGGTGCGCAGGATGATCATCGGTGTAATGCGCGCATGCTCGCCACGGAACACCAGGCCTTCCTCGACGGTGCAAAGGATTTCGCCGATGCCGAACAAACCGATCACCGCCACTTCGAAGCTGATGCCGGTCATCAGCACCGGTTGGTCGAAGGTCAGGCGCAAGTTGCCGGACACGGTATCCATGCCGACCGCTGCCATGGCGAAACCGATCATCATCGCGACCACGGTTTTCAACGGCGGGTTCTTGCTCATGCCGATGAAGGTGCAGAACGCCAACAGATACACCGCAAAGAACTCAGGCGAACTGAAAGACATGGCGAACGCGGCAATCCGCGTCGACAGGAAAGTCAGCAGCAACACCCCGGCCAACGCGCCGATCAGTGCCGAGCTGAACGCGGCGGTCAGGGCTTCGGCGGCGCGACCTTCGCGGGCCATCGGGTAGCCGTCGAAGGTGGTCGCCACCGATGACGGCTCTCCGGGAATGTTGAACAGAATCGAGGTGATCGAGCCGCCAAACAGCGCGCCCCAATACATGCACGACAGCAGAATGATCGCCGACACCGGCGACATGGTGAACGTCAGCGGTAGCAGCAACGCTACGCCATTGGGGGCGCCGAGGCCGGGCAACACGCCGACCAGAATGCCCAGCAGCACGCCGATCACCATCAGGCCGACATGGCCCGGGGTCAGGATCAGGTTCATGCCTTGCAGCAGGGAATCGAACTCGCTCATTTGAATTTTCTCCCGGCCAGGGCAATCCAGTCGCCCATCGGGCCGGCATCCAGCGGGACCTTGAACCACAGCGCGAAAATCAGGTAACTGGCGAGCACTGCGCCGAGGGACACGGTGGCAATCATCAATTTTCCATAAGGCTTGGCGCGCACCTTGTCACGCCACATGAACCAGGCGATGAAGCAGGCCGAGGCCACGTAGATGCCCGTGAATGGCATGGCGCCTACGAACAGCGCAATCGGGATGAACACCGACAGCACTTGCCGGAACGCGCTGCGGCTGACGAAAGCAATGCTCAGGGCTTGCCAGCGCACCACGGTCAACACGCCGTTGGCCACGCTGGCGGCGCTGAGCATCAGGCCGATGTAGAAGGGGAAGTAACCCGGCTCAGGGCCGGAATCGCCCCAGCCGATACCTTGTTCGAGACTGCCGAACATCACCACCGCGCCAATCAGCGCCGTGAAGAGTGCCAGGCCGAGTTCGACGCAGCGGGTACCGACCAGCGTCGGTGAATCCGAAGAATGGGACATGAAAGCACCTCCAGAGGTGACGGCCGTGCGCGAGCGGACGGCCGTGGACAACTCAGTTTTTCAGCCAGCCGGCTTCTTTGAACACCGGCGTGACGCGGGCGGTGTCTTTTTCAATGTAGGCGGTCAGCGGCTCGCCTTCGAGAAAGGTTGGCACCAGCGCGTTCTGCTTGACGTAGGCCTTGAACTCCGGCGTCTCGGTAACTTTGCGCATCAGCTCGACATAGAACGCGCGCTGTTCGGCGGTGACTTCGCCGGGCATGAACACGGTGCGCGGGAAGCGGTACTGATCGATGCCCAGGCCCTGTTCGTGACAGGTCGGCACGTCGGCCCAGGATTTATCGCCGGCGACTTTTTCGGTGTAGGCCATGCGCTCGTTACTGAACACGCAGAGCGGCTCGACCTGATCGCCGCGCCATTGGCTGATGCTTTCGCTGGGGTTGTTGACGTTGGCGGCGATGTGTTTGCCGGCGAGTTGGGTCGCGGCTTCGCTGCCGCTCTTGAACGGGATGTACACCAGTTTGCTGTTGTTGGTCTGGTTGAGAAGCAGGGTCAGGGTCTGGTCCACATCCTTGGACTGACTGCCGCCCATGCGCAGGTTCGACGGGTCCGCCTTGACTGCTTCGTAGAAGCCTTTGGCGTCCTTCCACGGCGCGTCTTTGTAGCTCCAGAGAATGAAGTCGTCCTCGGCCACGGCAGCGACGGGCGTCAACTCTTGCCATTGATAGCCGAGCTTGGAAACCAGCG
Organism: Pseudomonas sp. LBUM1644; assembly: GCF_059716195.1. Taxonomy (NCBI): domain Bacteria; kingdom Pseudomonadati; phylum Pseudomonadota; class Gammaproteobacteria; order Pseudomonadales; family Pseudomonadaceae; genus Pseudomonas; species Pseudomonas sp. LBUM1644. The sequence goes on from NZ_CP166812.1 coordinate 1,533,281, forward strand.
GCAACAGGTAGATGTTGTTGGTGCCGATCACCAGTTTTTCCGGGTCGCCCTTGTTCATCTTCAAGTCGAGAAAGGCTTCGGCGCCATTGCCGCCCCCCTTGTTGAGGACGATTGTATTCACCTCGAGAAACTTGTGGGTGGTGATGATCGACTGAATCAGCCGGCCGAGTTGATCAGTGCCGCCACCGGGACCGCCAGCGACAACGATTTCGACGTTCTTGTCCGGTTGCCAGGCGGCTTGAGCGAGAGCGGGAAGGGTTCCGGCGGCGATCAGTGTGCAGCCAAGAAACAGACGGGATGTGCGACGGACGAATGCATTTCGCATGATGGAAGGCCTCGTTTTTGTAGTTGTTATGAGTGACTTGTCGGTGTTCAAAAGCTGCAAGCCTGGCCTGAGTGTGGGAAGCCTCCGGCCCCGCGTCTAGTCAAAACAATACATACACCGATAGCCTGGGGTTATAGGTCACGGCGGACGAAATCGCCAGGATCGCCAAGGGCTCTGCACCAGAGCGGTTTACGAGGAAAGTCGAGCGATAGGGCGCCCCTGAAAGCGGGCTCAAAACAGGGCATGCCATAACCCGAGGCTATCGCCGTATTTCAAGTTTTGATTAGACGGTTATCAATGAGCCTTCGATAGTGCTCACCAACGCCGCCTTAAAACGCACTTAATTATTAATTGTAGGAGCGAGCTTGCTCGCGATGAACTCAATAGCGCCGCGATTCGCCAGAAAAACCGCGTAATCGTTAGCGTTTTTCGCGAGCAAGCTCGCTCCTACAGTTTTAAAGCGGCACTGTTGGCCCATACAAAAATAATAAATCGAGGTACGCACCATGGCTCGTCCCAGTGCTTCCCTGCATCTGCCCGGCGCAGTTGCCCAGCCCGTCGCAGCGGCCACACCGCTGACCGGCACCACCAAGGCCAGCAGTGTGCGCTGGAGGATCTTCGCGATCATCTTCGCGCTGACCATGGTCAACCTGATCGATCGGGTGTCGTTGTCCATCGCGATGCCGACCATCGCCCATGAATTTTCCCTGTCGCCGAGTATGCAAGGGCTGATCCTCAGCAGCTTTTTCTGGGCTTACGCGCTGTTGCAGATTCCCGGCGGCTGGATGATCGACCGCTTCGGGCCGCACCGGGTCATCAGTTGGTCCACCGGGCTGTGGGGGACGTTCCAGGTGATCGCCGCATTTGCCACGGGCGGCTTGTCATTGCTGTTCGCCCGCGTCGCACTGGGTGCCGCGGAAGCACCGTTGTTTCCCTCGGGCGGCAAACTGATTTCGCTGTGGCTGGCACCGAGCGAGCGCAGTCGCGGTGCGGTGCTGATGGACAGTGGCAGCCCATTGGGCGTAGCCGTCGGCGGGTTGATCATCGCCTACCTGATTGCTTCGCTGGATTCGTGGCGCCTGGCGTTCGTTATCGCCGGTATTGCAACGTTGGTACTCGCCTGGCTGGCGCGACGTTATCTGCGGGATGACCCGGCCACTCACCCGCAAGTGAATGCGGAGGAACTGGCGAAGATCAACGCCGGGCGCGCTACGCCGGCGGCTGAAGCGGCGCGTGTGCCGGTCAAAGGCCTGGGCATCGCCGCCCGTTCCCTGAGCGGTTTGCTGATTGGCCGCGCCAGTTGGGCGATGGTGTATTTCGGGCTGCTGACCTGGGGCCCGAGTTACCTGGCGCAGGCTCGCGGTTTCGATATCAAAGGCATTGGCGCGGCGACTTTCGTGATCTTCGTCTGCGGTGCGTTGGGTTCTCTGACCGGCGGTTTCCTGTGCGACGGCTTGATTCGCAAAGGTGTCAGCCGCGGTGTGGCGGTCAAGAGCCTGCTGGCGTTTTCCGGCCTGGTGGCCCTCGGCGCGTTCCTGCTGCTGCCGACCCTGAGCAATCCTTTTGCGGCCGTGGCGTTGTTGGCCATGACCGCGTTTTTCTTGATGTGGGGCAGCCTCTACTGGAGCTTCCCGGCGTTGCTGGCGGCACCGGCGCGAGTCGGGTTGATCGGCGGCGTGATGAACATGGCCGGCAGCACCGGCGGCATCGCGGTGCCGATTCTGGTGGGGATTATCCTGCAAATGGCCGGTGGTTTTGCGCCGGTGCTGGGGTTCTTTGCGGTGTGCTCGGCGGTGTTTGTATTGGCGACTTTATTCATCAGCCTCGACGAGGTGCGCTATGACTAAACTGTGGGACGGCCCGATCATCGATGCCCATCATCACTTCTGGGACCCGTCGATCAATTACCATCCGTGGCTCGCGCCCGACGCCAACATTGCGTTTCGCTACGGTGATTACAGCGCGATCAAGCGTCGTTATTTTCCCGACGATTACTTCGCCGATGCCGGCCCTCACAACGTCGTGCAAACGGTGTACATCGAAGCCGAATGGGACCCGCAAGACCCGATTGGCGAAACCCGTTTCATCGAAGGCCTGGCCGCCCGCTATGGCGTACCGAACGCGATCGTGGCGCAAGCCTGGCTCGATCATCCGGACGCCATCGCGGTGCTCACCGAACAAGCGAGTTTCAAGTGTGTGCGCAGCGTGCGCCACAAACCCGGCGGACCGACCTCGCCCGCACAGGTTGGCCACATGCGCAGCCTGATGAGCGACGAACACTGGCGACGCAGTTACGCCGTTCTGCAAGGGCTGGGGCTTCATTTCGATTTGCAGACACCCTGGTGGAACCTGCACGAGGCCGAGCGACTGGCGCGGGACTTTCCCGGCACCACGCTGATTCTCAACCACGCCGGTTTGCCCAATGACCGCAGTGCCGAAGGCCTGGCGGGCTGGCGCCTGGCAATGGCGAGGCTGGCCGAATGGCCGAACGTGCAGGTGAAGATTTCTGGCCTGGGCCAGGCCGGCCAGGCGTGGCGCGCCAAAGACAATGCCTGGGTCGTACGCGAGGTGATCGCCATGTTCGGCTCGGACCGGGCGATGTTCGCCAGCAACTTCCCCGTGGACAGCCTGTGCGGCTCGTTCGACGACATCTACAGCGGTTTCAAATCCATCGTTGCTGATCAGCCAAGGGCAGATCAGGAGCGTCTTTTCTATAGCAACGCACAGCGGATTTATCGCTGCGAGCCTTGCGCCATTGACCGGACATTGCCTGAAGTCTTGAGGAGTGAAGCATGAACAAAACCACCATCGCCATGGTCCTGGGTGACCCGGCAGGTATCGGCCCGGAACTGATCGCGCGCCTGCTCGGCGAGCCTTCGGTGCGCAGTCAAGCCAACGTGATCCTGATCGCCGATGAGACGGAAATGCGCCGCGGCATGCGCATCGCCGGGGTCGAATTTCCGTATCGTCGTGTCGAGTCGCTGGATCAGCTGGATTTTCGTGATGACACGCCGCTGTTTTATGACTTCCGCGGCGACACCCTCGGCGAGTTCCCGCGCAGCGAAGCCAGTGTCATCGGCGGTCGCTACAGCCTCGACACGCTGGAGAAAGCCCTGCGCCTGACCGAGGCCGGCACCACCAACGCGGTGCTGTTCGGGCCGCTGAACAAAACCTCGCTGCACATGGCCGGCATGGCGCATAACGATGAGCTGCACTGGTTCGCCGAGCTGCTGGATTTCCACGGGCCGTTCTGCGAATTCAACGTGCTCGACAACCTCTGGACATCGCGAGTGACGTCCCACGTGGCCTTGGCCGAAGTGCCTGGCATGCTCAGCCAGGCGCGGGTGGTGGAAGCGATCCAGCTGATCGACACCGCGCTCAAGCGCAATGGCCTGGAAAAACCGCGCATCGGTGTGTGTGGCTTGAACCCGCACAACGGCGACAACGGTTCGTTCGGTCGCGAAGAACTGGACATCATCGGCCCGGCCGTTCGATCGGCGCAGGCGTTGGGTATCGCTGCGGAGGGGCCGTATCCGGGCGACACGATTTTCCTCAAGGTTCAGGGCGATGCCAGTGCCTTCGACGCGGTGGTGACGATGTACCACGACCAGGGACAGATCGCGATCAAGTTGATGGGCTTCTCCCGTGGGGTGACGGTGCAGGGCGGCTTGCCGATCCCGATTACCACGCCGGCGCATGGGACGGCGTTTGATATTGCGGGGCAGGGTAAGGCTAACGTTGGGGCGATTCGGCAGGCGTTCGAGATTGCTTGTCGGATGGGTACCAGCAACTACTAGAAGCTGAAGATCAAAAGATCGCAGCCTTCGGCAGCTCCTACAGGCGTCCACCTGTAGGAGCTGCCGAAGGCTGCGATCTTTTTGCTTTCCGATAACCCTATCCACTCATTAATTCGTTTTTCCTATCACCCCAGGTTATCGATGGATGTGCATAAGTGATTATCCGTCACCCCCGGGCGCTGGCTAAAGTCGCTCAACAACGACAAAAAGCCTGCAGCGCAAGGAAACTGAATTCATGAAAATCACAGCAATCCGTACCCGCGTCTTCGAGTGGAAAGGCAAAGTTGTCCCACCTCAAGCGCACTTCTGCACCAACGCCAGCGACATCCTGTTCGAGCGTGGCGACGCCATGGGCTCGTTCCGTTTCCACGGCTGGCTAGTGGTGGAGGTCGAGACCGACACGGGTCTCGTCGGCATCGGCAACTGCGCCCTGGCGCCGCGTGTGGCCAAGGAAATCATCGACACCTACCTGGCGCCGATCGCGATGGGCGAAGACCCGTTCGACAACGAATACATCTGGCAGAAGATGTACCGCCAGAGCCACGCCTGGGGCCGCAAAGGCATCGGCATGGCGGCGATCTCGGCGATCGACATCGCCATCTGGGACATCATGGGCAAAGCGGTCAACAAGCCGGTGTTCAAACTGCTCGGCGGGCGCACCAAGGAAAAGATCTGGACTTACGCCTCCAAGCTCTACGCCAACGACAACCTCGACCTGTTCCTCGAGGAAGCCCAGGGCTATCTGAACCAGGGCTTCACCGCGCTGAAAATGCGTTTCGGCTACGGTCCGAAAGATGGCCCGGCGGGCATGCGCAAGAACATCGAACAAGTGCGCGCCCTGCGTAACCTGGCCGGCCCGGACATCGACATCATGCTCGAATGCTACATGGGCTGGACCCTGGAATACGCGCGTCGCATGTTGCCCAAGCTGGCCGAGTTCGAACCGCGCTGGCTGGAAGAACCGGTTATCGCCGACGACATCGAGGGTTACATCGAGCTGAAAAAAATGGGGATCATGCCGATCTCCGGCGGTGAGCATGAGTTCACCTCCTACGGCTTCAAGGATCTGCTGGAACGCCGCGCCGTCGACGTGATCCAGTACGACACCAACCGCGTCGGCGGTATCACTGCGGCGCGCAAGATCAACGCCTTGGCCGAAGCCTGGTCGGTGCCGGTGATTCCTCACGCCGGGCAAATGCACAACTACCACCTGACCATGTCCACCACCGCGTCGCCGATGGCCGAGTTCTTCCCGGTGTTCGACGTCGAGGTCGGCAACGAACTCTTCTACTACGTGTTCAAGGGCGAGCCGCAACCGGTCAACGGCTACATCCAGCTCGACGACGACAAGCCGGGTCTGGGCCTGGAAATCTCCGATGAGTACCTGAGCGACTTCAACATCATCGAGTGACCCAAATCCTTGACTTTCTGGAGGGCCGACATGCGCCTGATTCAATTTGAAAACTCTGCCGGTGAGCGCCAGGTCGGCCTCGTCGAGGGTTCACAGGTCCAGGTGCTGAAAGGCACTCGCAGCACCCGTGAACTGGCACTCGCGGCCATTCGTGGCCAACGCAGCCTGCAAGAAGAAGTCGCCCAGCGCGGCACCGATCCAGGTCCGGATTACCCGCAATTGTTGGCGCAGGGCCAGGTCCTGCCGCCGCTGGACCATGAAGACCCGGCCCATTGCCTGCTCAGTGGCACCGGCCTGACCCATTTGGGCAGTGCCTCGGCGCGGGACAAAATGCACCAGCATGAAGGTGCAGTCGAAGCCGGCATGACCGACACCATGCGCATTTTCAAATGGGGCCTGGAGGGTGGAAAACCAGCGGCCGGCCAGGTCGGCGCGCAGCCGGAATGGTTCTACAAAGGTGACGGCAGCATCGTCGTGCGCCCCGGCGCGGACTTCCCGGTGCCGCCGTTCGCCGAAGACGCCGGTGAAGAACCGGAGCTGACAGGCCTCTATGTGATTGGCGACGACGGCCAGCCGTATCGCGTCGGTTACGCCTTGGGCAACGAGTTTTCCGACCATGTCATGGAACGCCGCAACTACCTGTACCTCGCGCACTCGAAACTGCGTTTCTGCGCCTATGGTCCGGAGTTGCGCGTCGGTGAGTTGCCCAGGCATCTGGCCGGCACCAGTCGTATCACCCGCAACGGCGAAACGCTCTGGGAAAAGGAGTTCCTCAGCGGTGAGGACAACATGTGCCACAGCCTCGCGAACCTTGAATTTCACCACTTCAAGTACGCGCAGTTCCTGCGGCCCGGCGATGTTCACGTGCATTACTTCGGCACCGCCACGCTGTCATTTGCCGACGGGGTGAAAACCCAACCGGGCGATCGCTTCCAGATCAGCCTCGATGAGTTCGGCGCAGCGCTGGAAAACGGTATCGGCGAAAGCGCCCAACCGTTGGCCATCGGCCAGGTGCGTACGCTTTAAGCCTTCAATTGCCGGCGCCTTCGGCCGGTCAAGGAACCCTCATGACCACGTTACTCGGACACAACTACATCGGCGGTCGCCGTAGTGCCAACGGCACGTTGCAGCTGCAAAGCCTCGACGCGACCAGCGGTGAGCCGCTGCCGGGCACCTTCTTCCAGGCGATCGAAGCCGAAGTGGATGCCGCCGCCAACGCTGCCGCCGCCGCATATCCGATCTACCGCAACCTGAGCGCGGAAAAACGTGCACTGTTCCTTGACGCCATCGCCGACGAAATCGATGCGCTGGGCGATGATTTCGTCGCCACCGTGTGCCGCGAAACGGCGTTGCCGGCCGGGCGGATCCAGGGCGAACGCGCACGCACCAGCGGCCAGATGCGCTTGTTCGCCAAGGTGCTGCGGCGTGGTGATTTCTACGGTGCGCGGATTGATCGGGCACTGCCGGATCGCCAGCCGTTGCCGCGCCCGGATTTGCGTCAGTACCGCATCGCCTTGGGGCCGGTTGCCGTGTTCGGCGCCAGTAACTTTCCGCTGGCGTTTTCCACCGCAGGCGGCGACACCGCCTCGGCGCTGGCCGCCGGTTGCCCCGTGGTGTTCAAGGCGCATAGCGGGCACATGGCGACGGCCGAATGGGTGGCGGACGCAATCATCCGCGCCGCCGAGCGCACGGAAATGCCGGCCGGCGTGTTCAATATGATTTATGGCGGTGGCGTCGGTGAATGGCTGGTCAAGCATCCGGCGATCCAGGCCGTGGGCTTCACCGGTTCGCTCAAGGGCGGCAATGCCCTGAGCCACATGGCCGCCACCCGACCACAGCCGATCCCGGTGTTTGCCGAGATGTCGAGCATCAACCCGGTGTTTCTATTGCCTGACGCCCTCAAGGTTCGGGGCGAGCAGATCGCGGCGCAACTGGCCGGTTCGGTGACTCTGGGTTGCGGGCAGTTTTGCACCAATCCCGGCCTGGTCATCGGTTTGCGTTCGCCGCAGTTCAGCACCTTCGTCGAAACGTTTTGCGCCAGCATGAACCAGCAACCGGCGCAAACCATGCTCAACGCGGGGGCACTGGACAGCTATAGCCGAGGTCTCGGTGAGCTGCACGAACATCCGGGGTTGACGCACCTGGCGGGTAAACCGCAGCAGGGCAATCAGGCCCAGCCGCAGGTGTTCCAGGCGGATGTCAGTCTGTTGCTCAAGGGCGATGAACTGCTTCAGGAAGAAGTGTTCGGACCGACCACCATCGTTATTGAAGTCGAGGATCGGGCACAGTTGACGGCGGCGCTGCAGGGTTTGCGTGGGCAACTGACAGCGACGCTGATCGGCGAACTCGAGGAGTTGCTGGAGTACCGCTGGCTGGCAGAGTTACTGCAGGAAAAGGTTGGGAGGATCCTGCTCAATGGGTATCCGACCGGGGTCGAAGTCTGCGAGGCGATGGTGCATGGCGGGCCGTATCCGGCGACTTCCGATGCTCGCGGGACGTCGGTCGGTACCCTGGCGATTGACCGCTTCCTGCGGCCGGTGTGCTTCCAGAATTATCCGGATGCCTTGTTGCCCGAGGCATTGCAGAACGCTAATCCGCTGGGGATTCGGCGGTTGGTGGATGGGGAGATGAGTCAGTCAGCTTAGTAGTGCCTGAACGATCGCTTTCGCGGGCAAGCCTCGCTCCTACGGATTTGAGTCGTGCCCGCTGCTTGCGAGCGACATAAAACTGTAGGAGCGAGGCTTGCCCGCGAAGACGTCATAAGCGACAACCTAAAACTATCGGGTCACCTCAGCGACCTTCACCACCGTCGGCTTCAACACCAACCACAACGCCGCCGCAATCAACACCCCACCATAAATGTGCGCCATCGACAGCGGCTCATCCAGCAACAACGCCCCCCACAACACCCCGAACGGCGGGATCAGGAAGGTCGTGGTCATCGATTTCACCGGCCCGACCGAGCTGAGCAAACGGAAGTAAATAATGTACGCAAGCGCGGTACACATCAGCCCCAACCCCAGCAACGACAGCCAGACACTCCAGCCGCCCCAGCTCGCCGGTGGCTGGCTGATCACGCTGTAACCGAACAGCGGCAACAGAAACAACGTCGCCCCGAGCATGCTGCCCAGCGCCGAAAGACGGCTGTCGAGGCCACCGGCCTGATCGAGCCAGCGCCGGGCGAGGAAACCGGCGAAGCCGTAACAGGTGGTAGCGAGCAGGCAGGCGAGGGCGCCCATCAGCAATTGCAGGTCGAAGGCCACCGGACCGGCACGGGTCAAGACGCCGACGCCAAGCAAACCAAGAAACACCCCGCCCAGCTTGGCGGCAGTGAGCCGTTCACTGAAAAACAGACCGCCAATCAACACGCCCATCAACGGCGTGGTGGCGTTGAAAATCGCCGAGTAACCGGCCGGCAGCACCTGTGCCGCCACGGAATATAGGGTCGCCGGAATCCCGGAGTTGATCACCCCGAGCAGCATCACGGTTTTCAGTTTGCCTTTGAAATCCCAGCTGATGCGCATCAGCCCGAGGATCACCAGCAAGCCTGCGGCGGCAATCGACACACGGAAAAACGCCGTCGGAACGGTGCCAAGCACCGGCGCAATGATGCGCATGAACAAGAAGCTCGCGCCCCAGATAGCCGCCAGCGACAGTAAACGAACGGTATCAACAGGGTTCACGGTGCACTCCTTCCTTGATGGGGGCGAGAGTGTTGCCGAGCGCCTGATCGATGGCAACCGAAAAACGAGCAATTAATTCGTGGCGAAAATTCCGCTTCTCCTGCACCCGCTTCACTGGCTAAGCTCAGGCCTTCCGAATTCCCGTAGAGGTCTCACCATGCCGCAGCAATGGCCAGCCGCCGACATCGCCCGAATGATCCTCGATGGCTTTGACGATTACCGCGAGCATTTCCGCCAGATCACCGACGGTGCCCGCGCCCGTTTCGAGCAAGCCCAGTGGCAGGAGACGCAATCGGCGTCGGCGGCGCGGATCAATCTGTATGAAGAAAAAGTCAGCGAAACGGTGGAACGGCTGCGCATCGCGTTTGACACGGACACGCTGGACGTCAGCTGCTGGCCGCTGGTCAAAAGCGCCTACATCACCCTTATTGACCTGCGCTTCGACGATGAATTGTCCGAGACCTGGTACAACTCGATCTTCTGCGGGCTGTTCAGCCATGACCTGATCAGCGACGGCTGCATGTTCATCCACACCACCCGGCCCAGCCTGCGCCGGGCGCGCGCCGCGCAAACCCGCACTTACAAGCCGCAAGGCCAGCTGTCCGGCATGCTCGCGAGCATCTTCGCCGACTACCGCTTCAGCGAGGACTACGCCGACCTGCCCGGCGATCTGCGTCGTCTCGAAGCACAACTGCGCGAGAACCTGCCGGATTGGGTGTGCAAGGACCCCGAGTTAAGCGTCGAACTGTTTTCCTCAGTGCTTTATCGCAACAAGGGCGCGTACCTGGTGGGGCGCATCTACACCGCCGACGAGCAATGGCCGCTGGCGATTCCGCTGCTGCACCGCGAGGGCCACGGCATCCAGATCGACGCGCTGATCACCGATGAAGCGGACGTGTCGATCATCTTCTCGTTCACCCGCTCGTATTTCATGGTCGACGTGCCGGTGCCAGCGGAGTTCATCGGGTTCCTCAAACGCATCTTGCCGGGCAAGCACGTCGCCGAGTTGTACACCTCGATCGGCTTCTACAAACACGGCAAGTCGGAGTTCTACCGGGCGTTGATCAATCACCTGGCCAGCACCGACGACCAGTTCATCATGGCGCCGGGCGTTCGCGGGATGGTCATGAGCGTGTTCACGCTGCCGGGTTTCAACACCGTGTTCAAGATCATCAAGGACCGCTTCTCGCCGTCGAAAAATGTCGACCGCGCAACGGTCATCGAGAAGTACCGACTGGTGAAAAGCGTCGACCGGGTCGGGCGCATGGCCGATACCCAGGAGTTCGCCGATTTCCGCTTCCCGCTGAGCAAGTTCGATCCGGCGTGCCTGGAAGAACTGCTGGAGGTGGCAGCGTCCACGGTGTCGGTCGAGGGTGACACCGTGCTGATCCGCCACTGCTGGACCGAGCGGCGGATGACGCCGTTGAACCTGTACCTGGAAAACGCCAACGAAGCGCAGGTGCGCGAAGCGCTGGAGGATTACGGTCTGGCGATCAAGCAACTGGCGGCGGCGAATATCTTTCCTGGCGACATGCTGCTGAAGAATTTCGGCGTCACCCGTCATGGCCGCGTGGTGTTTTATGACTACGACGAGATTTGTTTCCTGACAGAGGCCAACTTCAGGCATATCCCGCAACCGCGTACGCCGGAAGACGAGATGGCGTCCGAGCCGTGGTATTCGATCGGACCGCTGGATGTGTTCCCCGAAGAGTTTCCGCCGTTCCTGTTTGCCGACTCGGGGCAGCGCAAGTTGTTCGATCAACTGCATGGCGAGTTGTACAACGCCGACTACTGGAAAAGCCTCCAGGCAGCCATCCGCGACGGCAAAGTGATTGACGTGTTCCCCTACCGCCGCAAAGGCCTGGACAACGAATAGCCGGATTCGCACGATCTATGTAGCAGCTGTCGAGCCCCAGCGAGGCTGCGTTCGGCTGCGAAGCAGTCGTCAATCCAATTAGCTCGGTTTACCTGAAACACCGCGTTGGCTGATTTTACGACTGCTTCGCAGCCGAACGCAGCCTCGCTGGGGCTCGACAGCTGCTACAGCCGAACGCAGCCTTCGCCAGAGGCTACAAGGGATCTCGTTTGTCCTTTAAATCTGCGACAATTGGCCCCCTGCGCCACTAGACGACTGAATTGCGTACCCGATGACCGACGAATCGCCCTCCATCGACAAACTGCTGAAAAATCTCGATCACGCCATGCTCGCCGACCGCCACCGGCTGCGGCGGCAGTTGCTTGAGCTGCGCAAGAAACCTGACGAGGCCAAGTTGGCCCAGTGGGTGACGCGCCTGCAGGCGTCCTGTGATCAGGTGTTGGCGCGGCGCGCCAGCCTGCCGGTGATTCGCTACGACGACAGTTTGCCGATTGCCGCCAAGCGCGATGAAATCAAAGCGGCGCTGCTCAAGCATCAGGTACTGATCATTGCCGGCGAAACCGGTTCGGGTAAAACCACTCAGTTGCCGAAAATCTGCCTGGAAATCGGTCGCGGCCAACATGGCCTGATCGGCCATACGCAGCCGCGTCGAATCGCCGCTCGCAGCGTGGCCAGCCGGGTGGCCGAGGAATTGGCGACGCCATTGGGTGCACTGGTCGGCTATCAGGTGCGGTTCGAGGACCAGAGCGATTCCAACACCCTGATCAAGCTGATGACCGACGGCATCCTGCTGGCGGAAACCCAGAACGACCGCTACCTCGAGCGCTACGACACGATCATCGTCGACGAAGCCCACGAACGCAGCCTGAACATCGACTTCCTGCTCGGCTACCTGAAAACCCTGCTGCCCCGTCGCCCGGACCTGAAAGTCATCATCACCTCGGCGACCATCGACCTTGAACGTTTCTCCAAGCACTTCGATGACGCGCCCATCGTCGAAGTCTCCGGCCGTACTTTCCCGGTGGAAACCTGGTATCGCCCACTGACCCTGGAGCAGGACGAAGAGGGCAATCGCGTCGAAGACGACTTGACCGTGGATCAGGCGATCCTCGCGACCCTCGACGAAATCGCCGCGTTCGAACGCAGCGAGCGCAAGAGCCCCGGCGATGTGCTGGTGTTCCTGCCCGGCGAACGAGAGATTCGCGACGCCGCCGACATGCTGCGCAAGGCCCAGCTCAAGCACACTGAAATCCTGCCGTTGTACGCGCGGTTGTCGCCGGCCGAGCAGCAGCGGATTTTCCAGTCGCACCCGGGCCGTCGCGTCGTCCTGGCGACCAACGTCGCCGAGACCTCGCTGACCGTGCCGGGCATTCGTTACGTGATCGACAGCGGTACCGCGCGTATCAGCCGCTACAGCTATCGCGCCAAGGTTCAGCGCCTGCCCATCGAAGCCATTTCCCAGGCCAGCGCCAACCAGCGTAAAGGCCGCTGCGGACGGGTCGAGCCGGGTATTTGCATTCGTCTTTATAGCGAAGAGGATTTCATCGGCCGGCCGGAATTTACCGACCCGGAAATCCTGCGGACCAACCTCGCGGCGGTGATTTTGCAGATGCTGCATCTGCGCCTCGGCGAGATCACCGATTTCCCGTTTATCGAGCCACCCGATGGCAAGGCCATCAGCGACGGTTTCAACCTGCTGCAAGAGCTTTCGGCCGTGGACCGCAACAGCCAGCTGACGCCACTCGGTCGGAATCTGGCGCGCTTGCCGGTGGACCCGCGCATGGGCCGCATGCTGCTGGAAGCGGCGAAACTCGGCAGCTTGCAGGAAGTGCTGATCGTTGCCAGTGCCATGTCGATCCAGGACCCGCGCGAGCGTCCGCCGGAGCGTCAGCAGGCGGCAGATCAGGCGCACGCGCAATGGAAGGACGTGGATTCGGACTTCGCCGGGCTGGTCAATCTGTGGCGTGGTTTTGAAGAGCAGCGCCAGGCGCTGACCGCGAGTCCGTTGCGTAACTGGTGTCGCAAGAATTTCCTGAATTACCTGCGTCTGCGCGAATGGCGCGATTCGCACCGTCAGTTGAGTCTGATCTGCCGCGACATGCAGCTGAGCATCAACAAAGAGCCGGCGGATTACCCGAAACTGCACAAAGCCGTGCTGTCGGGCCTGCTCAGCCAGATCGGCCAGAAAACCGATGAGGGCGATTACCTCGGTGCCCGTCAGCGGCGTTTCTGGATTCACCCGTCATCGGGTCTGGGCAAGAAGCGTCCGCAATGGCTGATGACCGCCGAACTGGTGGAAACCACCAAGCTCTACGCGCGCATGGTGGCCAAGATCGACTCCGACTGGATCGAGCCGCTGGCCGGGCACCTGATCAAGAAAAACCACTTCGAACCGCATTGGGAGAAGAAGCGCGGTCAAGTCGTGGCGTTCGAGCAGATCACCCTGTTCGGGCTGATTGTGGTCGGTCGCCGGCCGGTGCATTACGGGCCGATCGACCCGGTGGTGTCTCGCGAGTTTTTCATTCGCGAAGGCCTGGTGCGCGGCGAGATACAGTCCAGGGCCAAGTGCCTGACGGCCAATGCGCAACTGTTGGAACAACTCGACGAACTGGAAGCCAAGGCCCGTCGGCGCGACATCCTCGCCGACGAAGAAACCTTGTTCGCCTTCTACGACGCGCGACTGCCGGCAGAGATCCACCAGACGGCGACTTTTGACAGCTGGTATCGGGTCAACAGCCAGAAAGATCCACAGTTGTTGATCATGCGCGAAGAAGACGTGCTGGCCCGTGAGGCGAGCGAAGTCACCGCCCTGCATTACCCGGACACCTTGCACATTGGCGATCTGGAACTGGCCCTGAGTTATCACTTCGAGCCGAATCATCCCCGCGATGGCGTGACCCTGCGCGTGCCGGCGCCGCTGTTGCCGATGCTGCCGCCGGAGCGTCTGGAATGGCTGGTGCCGGGCGTGATCGAGGCCAAGTGCATCGCGCTGGTGCGCAACCTGCCCAAGGCGCTGCGCAAGAATTTCGTGCCGGTGCCGGACTTCGTCAAAGCCGCGTTGCAGCGCATGACGTTCGCCGAGGGTTCATTGCCTCAGGCACTGGGCCGGGAACTGCTGCGCATGACCGGTGCGCGGGTCAGCGATGAAGCCTGGGCCGAAGCGGCGCAGCAGGTCGAAAACCATTTGCGGATGAACCTGGAAATCGTCGATGGCCAAGGCAAATTCCTGGGTGAAGGGCGAGATCTGGCGGAGCTGACTGCGCGTTTTGCCGAAGCGAGCCAGGCTGCATTGGCGGTGCCGCAAACTGCAAAAAGCCAGCAGCCGGTCGAGGCGAAAGCCTTTGCGGCGGTGGCGGAAAAGACTCAACAGAAGATCGCCGGACTGTCGATGACGGTCTATCCGGCGCTGGTGGAAGAAGCCGGCACGGTCAAGGAAGGGCGATTCTCCACGCCGGCCGAAGCCGAGTTCCAGCATCGCCGGGCCTTGCAACGCTTGTTGATGCAGCAACTGGCGGAGCCGGCGAAGTTTCTGCGCGGCAAGTTGCCGGGCCTGACCGAGTTGGGGCTGATGTACCGCGACATGGGCCGCATCGACAGCCTGGTGGAAGACATTTTGTTGGCCAGCCTCGACAGCTGCATCCTCGACGGCGAGGACCCGTTGCCACGTGATGGCGCGGGACTGGCGGCGTTGGCCGAGCGCAAACGCGGTGGCTGGACCGAGCATGCCGAGCGTCTGGCCAGACTGACACTGGAGATTCTCAAGCTCTGGCACGGCCTGCAAAAACGCTTCAAGGGCAAGATCGACCTGGCGCAAGCCGTGGCCCTGAACGACATCAAGCAGCAGCTGAGTCATCTGGTGTACCCGGGATTTGTCCGTGAAACACCGATGCAGTGGCTCAAGGAACTGCCGCGCTACCTCAAGGCTATCGAACAGCGTTTTGAAAAGCTCGGCGCGCAGGTGCAGAAGGACCGGGTGTGGAGCGGCGAATTGTCTGGTCTCTGGGCTCAATTCCAGACCCGCGCCAGCAAACATGCCCAGGAAGGCAAGCGCGATCCACAGCTGGAGCTGTATCGCTGGTGGCTGGAGGAATACCGGGTTTCACTGTTCGCCCAGCAATTGGGGACCAAGGTGCCGATCTCCGACAAGCGCCTGAACAAGCAATGGACGCAAGTCGAGCCATAACCCCGATTCCCGGCGAATCCTGAGATCGCCGGCGATCCCCGCTAACGGCGCGATCCCCGCGATCCCTGCAATCGCCGGCGATCCCTGCTAACGCCGCGATCCCCGCGATCCCCGCGATCCCTGTAGGAGCTGCCGAAGGCTGCGATCTTTTGATCTTTCGGTGTCGTGCCGAATGAAGATCAAAAGATCGCAGCCTTCGGCAGCTCCTACAGGGATTCCCGGGAAAATGTGTGAATCGGTAATGTCGCTTGGTCTCGCAAAAAGGCGCCAAAACCCAACGTTTATGGCAAACTTCGCGCCTATAAACGCCGGCCCCGCGGTTTTGAGCCTTCACTGGCATCAGCGGTTCGGAATAAAGCGATGCCAGGTTTGCTTCCCCTGACGGGAGCAGACCCTTTGTGTGTTGGTACGTCGGTGCCAATGCTTTCTGCCTGAACAGATTAGAGAAACGACCATGCATAACGTCGTCATCAGCGGCACCGGCCTGTATACCCCGGCCAACAGCATCTCCAATGAAGAGCTGGTGCAGTCTTTCAATGCTTTCGTCGCGCAGTTCAACGCCGACAACGCCGACGCCATCACCCGTGGTGACGTCGAAGCCTTGACCGAGTCCAGCGCAGCGTTTATCGAAAAGGCCTCTGGCATCAAAAGCCGCTTTGTCATGGACAAGGAAGGCATCCTCGACCCGCAACGCATGGCGCCGCGTCTGCCGGAGCGTTCCAACGACGAATGGTCGGTGCTCTGCCAGATGGCCATCGGCGCGGCCGAGCAAGCCCTGGAGCGTGCGGGCAAAACCGCGGCAGACATTGACGGCGTGATCGTCGCCTGCTCCAACCTGCAACGCGCCTACCCGGCCATCGCCATCGAAGTCCAGGAAGCGCTGGGCATCCAGGGTTTCGGTTTCGACATGAATGTGGCTTGTTCCTCGGCGACGTTCGGCATTCAGGCCGCCGCCAACAGCGTGCAACTGGGCCAGGCCCGGGCGATCCTGATGGTCAATCCGGAAGTCTGCACCGGTCACCTGAACTTCCGCGACCGCGACAGCCACTTCATCTTCGGCGATGCCGCCACTGCGGTGATCATCGAACGTGCCGACCTGGCGACGTCCGGGCATCAGTTCGACGTGGTCAGCACCAAACTGCTGACCAAGTTCTCCAACAACATCCGCAACAACTTCGGCTTCCTCAACCGTGCGGCGGAAGAGGGCATTGGTGCCAAGGACAAGCTGTTCGTGCAGGAAGGCCGCAAGGTGTTCCGCGATGTGTGCCCGATGGTTGCCGAGCTGATTGCTACGCACCTGGAAGAGAACAAGCTGAATATCGGGGACGTGAAGCGCTTCTGGCTGCATCAGGCCAACCTCAGCATGAACCACCTGATCGTGAAGAAGCTGCTGGGCCGTGAAGCCACCGAAGAAGAAGCCCCGGTGATTCTCGACACCTACGCCAACACCAGCTCTGCGGGTTCGGTGATTGCGTTTCACAAAAACCAGGACGACCTGGCGGCAGGTTCGTTGGCGGTGCTGAGTTCGTTCGGCGCGGGTTATTCGATTGGTAGCGTGATTCTGCGTAAGCGCTGATTTCGCCTAAAAGATCGCAGCCTGCGGCAGCTCCTACAGGATTTAGGTAATCCCCCTGTAGGAGCTGCCGCAGGCTGCGATCTTTTTTTTACCCACAAAAAAACTCGCGTTGCGGTATCGGACGGATGATGGGGACCGATACAACAACGCGAGTTTGTGAAAACAACTCAGGCGTCCTTGCCCAAGTCGTGTGACGCAGAATCAGAACTTGGCTTCGGCGTCCAGTTGCAGGGTGTTGATGTCGTCGCTTTGATGATTGAGGGCGTTGGTGGCGGTGTTGGCGACGAAGTCGGCGTTCGCCATGAAGTACGTCGCACCCAGGGTGAAGTTCTTGTCGATTTCGTAGCTCACTTTCAGCTTGCTGCCACGCGAACCGGTGAAACCGCTGGCGAAGTCGGAGTCGGTGAAGGCGCCGACCACCGCGTTTTGCTGTACGTCGCGGTAGTTGTAGTCCACGCCGAAGCCGAACACCTTGGTCTTGACGCCGGCCAGCCAGCCAGTGTCCTGACCGTTGCTGGCTTCGGTGTTCTTGACGTATTGACCGTACAGCGAGAGCGGCATTGGCAGACCGCCGACGTCAAGCTGACCAAAACCTTCGTACAGTCTGAAATTTTCGCCCGGGGTGTTGCCGTTGGTGGCAAGTGGGGTGTTTGCTGCGATGTTGGAGGGTAGGGCGTCGGTGGCGTCTTCGGCGTTGTCGTAGGTGTAAACACTGCCGCCCAGAGTCATTTTCAGGTTGTCAGTGATCGCGAAGCGTGAGCCCAACTGGCCAGCATACAGACGCAAGTCGTGATTGAACTGGTAGCCCTCGCCATCGACGTTGTCCTTGAGGGTGTAGTAACCGGCGCTGCCGAACAGCTCGGTGCTGCCGCCCAGCGGGTATTTGTAGGTCACTGCCAGACCTTCCGGGTTGATGTCGCTATCCCAGATGATGTCGCCCATGCTCACCCATGGCTGAGCCATCTTGCCGCCGATGATGTGCAGGTTCTTGATGGCGTCGGGGTGGTAGTCCACGTAGCCCTGGTCCAGCCAGATTTGCTTCTTGGTGAAGCTGCCGTCGAAACTCTGGTTGGTGGAGCGAGCATCATTGCTGCTGCCGGTAGCGATACGAATACCGGTGTCAACTTGTGGGTTGATTTCGCTGTAGGCACCCAGACGGGCACGAATGCGCTGACGGTCCTGGTCGCCGGAAGCAGTGTTAGCGTTGTTAGAAAAGGCATCGTTGTGGACCGTTTCTTCACGGAAACGTACATCACCCTTGAATTGGGTCTTGGCGGCCCACGCCAGTTTCTGGTCGAAGGCGCTCAGTGTGTCGGTTTTCTTTGCGGTGGCCGCGATCTGCTCGTTGGTCTCTTGCTGAGCCTGACGGGCAATTTGCTGATCTTTCTGATCCCTGGCCAACTCGGCTTGCAGTTCGCCGTATTGCGCGTTGGTAATCGAGCCGTTTGCCTTGAGCATGTCGAGCAGTTTGGCGTCGACTGCGGCACTGGCCGGAACACTCATGGCCAGCAGCAGACCGCCACACAGGGCCGCCGCAGTTTTCGTGGAAGCAAGACGCATATCAATCTCCGAAGATGAAAGAGGATGACTGAGCCATCCAGGGCAAAAACCGACCGTTGTCGGACGGAAAACAGTGATCGGGTAGAACCCGACGCTCTAAAAACTGGCGCCAGTATCGCGATGGTTTATGACAAAGCAGTGGCAAAGTGATGGCGTCTAGATGACGATACAAAGCACGCGTGAACTTTCTATTCCGGGCTTTGTCGGCGAATCACGGGTGTGGATTGCGCCCCGATAAGCGATACTCGCGGGGCTTTCACGCAAAGAAGTGGAGAGGAAGTTGATGCCGTTGCAACGTCTGGAAAGTCTGTCCGACATCGCGCCACAGGCGTGGGACGCTCTCGTGCCCGAGAGTCAGCCGTTTCTGCGCCATGCCTTTCTGGGTGCATTGGAAGACAGCGGCAGCCTCGGCCCTCATTCCGGCTGGCAGCCCGAGCATTTGCTGCATATAGAAGGTGATCGGCTGATCGCCGCGTTGCCCAGTTACCGCAAATGGCATTCCTACGGCGAGTACGTGTTTGATCATGCCTGGGCGGATGCCTGCGAGCGCGCGGGCATCGACTATTACCCCAAACTGTTGACCGCCGTACCGTTCAGTCCGGTCAGCGGGCCGCGATTGCTGGCGGCCCGTGTCGAGGACGGTTTCGAGTTGCTGAAGAGCCTGCCGGGCTATCTTGAAATCGAAGCGCTCTCCAGCGCTCACATCAATTTCACCGACCCGTTCACTGACGCGGCGTTGGCCGAACAGCCCGGCTGGTTGCAGCGAATCGGCTGTCAGTATCACTGGCAGAATCGCGGTTACCGGGACTTTCAGGACTTCCTCGACGTCCTTAGTTCGCGCAAGCGCAAGCAGATGCGCAAGGAGCGCGAGCAAGTGGCGGGGCAGGGCATTGATTTCGAGTGGCTCGAAGGTCGGCAACTGACCCAGGCACAGTGGGATTTTGTCTATGCCTGTTACGCCAATACCTACGCGGTGCGTCGGCAAGCGCCGTACCTGACGCGGGAATTTTTCAGCCTGTTGGCCGAACGCATGCCGGAATCGATTCGCGTGGTATTGGCCAAACAGGGTTTACGTCCGGTGGCGATGGCGTTCAGCCTGGTGGGGGGCGACAGTTTTTATGGTCGTTACTGGGGATGTCTGGCGGAGTTCGACCGTCTGCATTTCGAGACCTGTTTCTACCAGGGCATGGACTACGCGATTGCCAACGGTTTCCAGCGTTTCGATGCCGGCGCGCAAGGCGAGCACAAGTTGATTCGAGGGTTTGAACCGGTCATTACGCATTCCTGGCATTACTTGCGCCATCCTGGCCTGAAAGCCGCGGTCAAAGATTTCCTGCAGCAAGAGCGTCTTGGGGTGTTGGCGTATGCCGAGGAGGCGAGGACGGCCTTGCCTTATCGGCAAGAGTGATCCCTGGCGAAACATGCATCGGTGAAGATCAAGGCAACGGCAAGATCAAAAGATCGCAGCCTGCGGCAGCTCCTACAGGTGTCCGTGATCATTCCACGCTCCGCGTAGGAATGCCGCCGGGGACGCTCCGCGTCCCGCTATCGACGTGACACCAGAATCCTGCGCACTGGTGACGCGGAGCGTCACGGGATGCATTCCCACGCGGAGCGTAGGAAAGATCACGGACACCTGTAGGAGCTGCCGCAGGCTGCGATCTTTTGATCCTGGGGCCGTCAATCAATCCCTACAAACCCCCCAGTCTGGTGCTGCCACAACCGCGCATACAACCCACCATGAGCCAACAGCTGAGCATGGGTGCCGGTTTCAGCAATCTTGCCGTTTTCCAGCACCACCAACCGGTCCATCCGGGCTATGGTCGAAAGCCGGTGGGCAATGGCGATCACGGTTTTACCCTGCATCAGCGTTTCCAGGCTTTCCTGAATTGCCGCCTCAACCTCCGAATCCAGCGCCGACGTGGCCTCGTCCATGATCAGGATCGGCGCGTCCTTGAGCAGCACCCGGGCAATCGCGATCCGCTGGCGCTGACCGCCAGAGAGTTTTACCCCGCGCTCACCGACATGCGCGTCAAAACCGGTGCGCCCTTCGGCGTCCGACAGCAGCGGGATGAACTCGTCGGCGCGGGCCTTGTGCACCGCGTCCCAGAGTTCGGCGTCGGTGGCGTCCGGTTTGCCGTACAGCAAATTGTCGCGGATCGACCGGTGCAGCAGCGACGTGTCCTGGGTGATCATGCCAATGCGCTCACGCAGGCTTTCCTGGCCAACGTCGGCGATGTTCTGGCCGTCGATGAGGATCCGCCCGCCCTCCACGTCATACAGGCGCAGCAGCAGGTTGACCAGGGTCGATTTGCCCGCACCGGAAGGACCGATCAGGCCGATTTTCTCGCCGGGTTTGATGTTCAGGTTCAGGTCGCCAATGATTCCGCTCTTCTTGCCGTAGTGGAAATCAACGTGCTCGAAACGCACTTCGCCCCGGGCGACGGCCAAGGGTTTGGCCTGATCGCGGTCAGTGACGCTGACCGGTTGCGAAATGGTCTGCAAGCCGTCCTGGACCATGCCGATGTTTTCGAAGATGCCGGTGACCACCCACATGATCCAGCCGGACATATTGACGATGCGGATCACCAGACCGGTGGCCAGCGCAATGGCACCCACCGAGATCAGCGACTGCGTCCACAACCATAGCGCCAGGCCGGTGGTGGTGACGATCAACAAGCCGTTGATGCTGGTGATCACCACATCCATGCTGGTGACGACCCGGCCAGCCAGTTGGGCTTTTACGGTCTGTTCTTCGATGGCTTCCTTGGCGTATTGCTGTTCGAAATTGGTGTGGGCGAACAGCTTCAGCGTGGTGATGTTGGTGTAGCCGTCGACAATCCGCCCCATCAATTTGGAACGAGCATCCGAGGACACCACCGAGCGCTCCTTGACCCGTGGCACGAAGTAGTAAAGCGCGCCGATGTAGGCGGCAATCCAGCTCAGCAGCGGGATCATCAGGCGCCAGTCGGCTTCGGCGAACAGCACCAGCGAACTGATCGCGTAGATCAACACGTGCCACAGCGCGTCCACCGCTTGCACGGCCGAATCGCGCAACGAGTTGCCGGTCTGCATGATGCGTTGGGCGATGCGTCCGGCGAAGTCATTCTGGAAGAAATTCAGGCTCTGCTTGAGCACATAACTGTGGTTCTGCCAGCGGATCATGCTGGTCATGCTGGGGCTCAGGGTTTGGTGCACCAGCAGGTCATGCAGGCCAACGAACACCGGGCGCAGAACCAGCGCAACCACGGCCATCCAGGCCAGCTCGATGCCATGTTCCTTGAAGAAGTTGACGTTGGGGGTGCCCTGGGCCAGGTCGATGATGCGGCTCAGGTAGCTGAACAGCGCCACTTCGATCAGCGCGCCAAACAGACCGACGATCAGCAGGGCGGCGAAACTCGGCCAGACCTGCTTCAAGTAATAGGTATAGAAAGGGAGAACCCGATCCGGCGGAGCCGCCGTCGGTGCATCACGGAAAATGTCGATCAGTGTTTCAAAACGGCGATAAAGCATCAGTTCTCCGCCCGCGCACGGGCTCTCCTTTGAACAGTGTGAGCGGCGCACTCCGGCTGCCGCTCAAGACTTCCTGTGTAGCTTAGTCGATGACTTTGGCCGACTTGATGAACACAGGGTCGGCGGGCACGTCTTTCATGCCGCTGCGGGTCGTGGTTGGCGAGTTGACGATGATGTCCACCACGTCCATGCCCTTCACGACTTTACCAAAGACGGCGTAACCGTCGCCGCTGTCGAGGAAGTCGTTGTCCTTGACGTTGACGAAGAACTGGCTGGTGGCCGAATCAGGATCGGAGGTGCGGGCCATGGACAGCGTGCCACGCACGTTATGCAGGCCATTCTTGGACTCGTTCTTGATCGCTGCCTTGGTTTCTTTCTGGCTCATTTGCTGAGTGAAACCACCGCCCTGGATCATGAAGCCCGGGATCACACGGTGGAAAACAGTGTTGTTGTAGAAGCCGCTGTTGACGTAATCAAGGAAGTTCTTGGTACTGATCGGCGCCTTGACCGGGTCCAGTTCGATTTCGATCTGGCCGTTGGTGGTGTCCAGCAGCACGTGTGGCGCCTTGGCGGGCGTTGCGGCCATCAGGTTGGCGGCAAACAGCACGGAGCCAGCGACGAGGGCGATTTTTTTCAGCATGGGTCAGGGATCCTGAGTGGGGTGGTGTCGACTGCGGTGAGAAACTCGAGCAGGGTTTGATTGAAGCGTTCGGGTTGATCCAGCGGGGTGGCGTGGCGCGAATCGGCGATCACCACCAGCCGCGCATCGGGCAGCAGTTTTACGTAAGTCTCTTTCAGCGAGACCGGTGTGTAGTCACGGTCGGCGCTGACGATGAGGGTTGGACAGGCGACTTTTGAAAGTCGTTCCTGAACGCCCCAACCGACGATCGCATCGAAGCTGGCGAGATAAGCATGTTTGTCATTTTTTGCCCAGCGCGCGGCCATTTTTTGTCGCAAATCTTGCTGCTCCGGATTGGGGAACAGCTTTCCTCCGAGCGCCTTGCCGATGGTGCCGAGGCTGAGGACGCGCATCAGGCTCCAGCGTTTGAACCACTGCCAGTAGTCGTCGCGGCTGCGCAGTTTGACCTCGGGTGCGCTGTTGACGATGCACAGGCTTTTGAGCAATTGCGGCTGATCAACCGCCAGCTGAAAGCCGATCATGCCACCCATGGACAAGCCCACGTAATGCGTTGGACCGAGGTTCAGGTGTTCGATCAGCGCGATCAGGTCGGCGGTGAATCCGGCGATGCTGTAACGCTCACGGGGTTTGTCGGAACGGCCGTGGCCGCGCACATCGGGGACGATCACGCGGTAACGTGCCGCCAGTGCCGGGATCTGCATTTCCCAGTCCAGGGTGCTGGAGCCCAAACCGTGGACCAGCAGCAACGGCGCGCCCTGGCCGTACTCCTCATAGTGCAGGTTGCATCCTTCGTGTTCGAAATAGGCCATGCGTTCACTCCGTGTCAGGCTTGTTCAGGGGCAGCGAAAGGTGCATCCAGCGGCGCCGTGTCGAACGTGCGCAGCAGTTCGATGAGAATTTGCGTCGCCGGCCCCAGCGGTTTGTCCTTGTTCGAATACAGATAAAAGCTCGGGTTGCGACTGCCGCCCTGATCCAACGGTAGCAGCTTGAGCGTGCCTTCCTTGAGTTCGCGTTCGATCATGTGCCGAGGCAACCAGGCGAAACCCAGGCCGCTGCTGACAAATGTCGCGGCGGTGGCGAGGCTGCCGACGGTCCAGCGCTGTTCGGCGCCGAGCCAGCCGACGTCCCGTGGCTGCTGGCGGCCGGAGTCGCGGATCACCACTTGCATCTGGCTTTCCAGGTCCTGGAAACTCAGTTCACGATTCAGCCGGTGCAGGGAATGTTCCGGATGGGCAACCGCCACGAATTCGACGTCGCTGAGCTCTGCGCCCAGGTAACCGGGAATGCTGAAACCGGTGATGGCCAGGTCCGCCACGCCTTCGAGCAGCACTTCTTCCACGCCCGACAATACCTCCTCGCGCAGACGCACCCGGCAGCCACGGCTTTGTGGCATGAACGCGGTCAACGCGCGGACGAGGCGAGCGCTTGGGTACGCGGCATCGACCACCAGCCGCACTTCCGCTTCCCAGCCTTGTTCCATGTGGTGGGCCAGGTCTTCCAGTTGGCTGGCCTGTTTCACCAGTTGCCGGGAGCGGCGCAGCAACACGCCACCGGCTTCGGTCAGCACCGCCTTGCGGCCGTCGATGCGCAACAGCGGCACACCCAACTGGTCCTGCATGCGCGCCACGGTGTAGCTCACCGACGATTGCGAACGGTGCAGCGCCTCGGCGGCCTGGGCGAAACCACCGTGGTCGACCACGGCCTGAAGCGTTCGCCATTGATCAAGGGTCACGCGGGGCGCTTTCATGAATAGCTCCTCTTGTCCTAAGCTGGCAGCCCTTATTGGAGACTGCTGAATGAAAAAGCTTTGTTGTGTGGTATCGGGTTGTGTACTGCTGGCGCTATTGCCGCTGACGGCGTCTGCGTATCCGGTCGACGTGCAAAAGCAGCTGAACGGCTTGAGCATCGACTACAACGCGTACGACACGGATAACGACATCGCCTCGATTCAGGTCAACAACTTCGGCAGCACCGATGCGATCTGTAAAGTGGTGTTCAACAATGGTCCGGAAGCGCCGCGCACCCGCAAGATCGAAGTGCTTGCCGGCAAACACACGAACGCTACCGCCAAATTCACCCGTACCATCATCAAGATGCGCATCGACCTGACCTGCACCCCGAAATGACTTGTAGGAGCGAGCTTGCTCGCGATGGAGTGTCAGTCGACACAATGTTGCCTGACACTCCACCGCGAGCAAGCTCGCTCTTATAAAGGGATGCTGCGCTTATAAACGAATTTGTTGATGGGTTATAGCAGTTATTTGCGCTTTTTCATCGATATGACTCTGTTTAACCTTCACTCCATCGACTTACAGCATTCTCAGATGGAGCCTACATCCCATGTCACGCGTTCTGATCATCGAAAGCAGCGCCCGTCAGCAAGACTCGGTTTCGCGTCAACTGACCCAGACCTTCATCAACCAGTGGAAAGCCACCCACCCCGATGACCAGATCACCGTACGTGACCTCGCCGTCAACCCGGTGCCGCATCTGGACATCAACCTGCTGGGCGGCTGGATGAAACCCGCCGAACAACGCAACGACATCGAACAGGCCTCCCTGGAACGCTCCAATCAGTTGACCGACGAACTGCTGGCCGCCGATGTGCTGGTCATGGCTGCGCCGATGTACAACTTCGCGATCCCGAGCACCCTTAAAGCCTGGCTCGACCACGTGCTGCGCGCCGGTGTGACCTTCAAGTACACCGACACCGGTCCTCAAGGTTTGCTCAGCGGCAAGCGCGCCTACGTGCTGACGGCTCGCGGCGGGATCTATGCCGGCAGCCCCGCCGATCACCAGGAACCCTACCTGCGTCAGGTCATGGGCTTCATCGGGATTCACGACGTGACGTTTATTCACGCAGAAGGCATGAACCTGGGCGGCGACTTCCAGGAGAAAGGCCTGAACCAGGCCAACGCCAAGCTTTCTCAGGTCGCTTGAGGCTTTAATCGCCAGATAATCCCTTGATGTTCAAGTGACCTGGCGCAACCCTTCAAGCCTGTACGCGCATCGACCTCCCTTTGCACTTGTTGCTCCTGAGTGCAGTAGCCCGATTGAACGCTTTAGCGAGATCGGGCTTTTTTTTGCCTGCGATTTTGTGAACGGCACGAACTGTAGGAGCGAGCTTGCTCGCGATGGAGTGTCAGGCAGCATTGTGCCAACTGACACTCCATCGCGAGCAAGCTTCGCTCCTACAGGGACCTGCGTGTTGTCGCGATAATGGACAAAACCCGCTATCGTCGCCGCCATCCAAAACGAGGCGAGCATGGGCTATCTACTTTTTGTCACGCTGATTCAGGCGTTTTCCTTCAGTTTGATCGGCGAATACCTGGCAGGTCATGTCGACAGCTACTTCGCCGTGCTGGTGCGGGTGGTGCTGGCGGGCCTGGTGTTTATTCCGCTGACCCGCTGGCGTCAGGTCGAACCGGCCTTCATGCGCGGCATGCTGCTGATCGGTGCCCTGCAGTTCGGCGTGACCTACGTCTGCCTGTACCTGAGCTTCCGGGTGCTGACGGTGCCGGAAGTGTTGCTGTTCACCATCCTCACGCCGCTGCATGTGACGCTGATCGAAGACGCGCTGAACCGCCGCTTCAATCCGTGGGCATTGGTCGCGGCACTGGTGGCGATCACAGGTGCGGCGGTGATTCGCTATGACCGGATCAACCCGGATTTCTTCATGGGCTTCCTGCTGCTGCAACTGGCCAACTTCACCTATGCCGCCGGGCAGGTACTTTATAAGCACCTGGTCGCGCGCCATCCGAGCGACCTGCCGCATTACCGGCGTTTTGGCTACTTCTACTTGGGCGCATTGGCGGTGGCATTGCCCGCGTTTTTGCTGTTCGGCAAACAGAATTTCCTGCCCGAAGCACCGCTTCAGTGGGGTGTGCTGGTGTTCCTCGGCCTGGTCTCGACCGCATTGGGGTTGTACTGGTGGAACAAGGGCGCCTGTCTGGTGAACGGCGGGACGCTGGCGGTGATGAACAACCTGCACGTGCCGGTGGGGTTGCTGATCAATCTGCTGATCTGGAATCAGCATGAAGAGCTCGGGCGGTTGTTTCTCGGTGGGTCGGTGATCTTGATGGCGGTCTGGATCAGCCGGTTGGGTGTACGAAAGCCTTTGGCGCTGACCTGACCCCTGGGGAGTCAGCCATGTACGCCGTGAGGCCTATAGACTGGCGGGGCGTAGGGGGTGTGCTAGTGTCTTTGGATCCATTCCTCTCCTTTGAGCCCTTGCCATGGACGAGACGATCGTTAACGTGACCACCGCGAAGTTCAGCGCGTTGATTGCCGCGGTACAAGTATATGGGGCCGCTTTCGCGGTGAAGATGCTCACCGCAATCGCCTTCTGGATCGTCGGGCGCTGGCTGATAGGATTTGCTGTCGGAATGGTGCAGCGGGCTCTGGGCAGGCAGAAAGTCGACCCGACCGTCCTGCGCTATGTCGGCTCCGCCATTACCGTGACGCTGAATATCATTTTGGTGATCGGCATTCTCGGCTACCTGGGCATGCAGACCACAACGTTCGCCGCGCTGCTGGCTGCGGTCGGTCTTGCGATCGGTCTGGCCTGGTCGGGGTTGCTGGCCAATCTGGCGGCAGGCGCTTTTATTATCGTCTTGCGCCCGTTCAAGGTCGGCGACTTTATCTGCGCGGGCGGGGTCACGGGTACGGTCACGGAAATCGGCCTGTTCGCGACCGCGATCAATACGCCGGATAACGTGCTGACGCTGGTCGGTAACAACAAGATTTTCAGCGACAACATCCAGAACTTCACCCACAACCCGTTCCGCCGCGTCGAACTCAAAGCCCAGCTGTCTGGCGCGGCCGACTGGAAAGCGGCGGCAGCCTTGCTCAAGCAACACATTGCCGCGATCCCCAATGTGCTCGCCGAGCCTGCGGTGGAGATTGAGATTTTAGAGTTCAACCTGGTCGGTCCGGTGTTGGCGGTGCGTCCTTACTGCCACAACGAGCACTATTGGCAGGTTTACTTTGATACCAACCGCACCATCAAGGATACCCTCGGCGAGGCCGGTTTCCCGGCGCCGATGCCGACGCAGACGGTGATCGTCCAGCAGCAAGCCGGTTGAGCCCTGGGCGCCGCTTCATTTCTCTGCGAGCTGCGCCACCAGGAACTCGATAAACGTCCGGGTCTTTTGCGGAACCCGGCGTGCCGAAGGGTAAACCGCGTTAATCGTGATCGCAGGCGCCTGCCATTCACACATCACTGGCACCAGCCGACCGGCCGCCAAGGCATCCTCGACGATGAAATTGGGCAGCAGCGCAATGCCCATGCCGGCTTCGGCTGCCTGGGCCAGCAGGTCGCCGTTGTTGGCGTGCAACGGCCCGGTCACATTGACCCGCTGGGTTTCCTTGCCGTTGCACAGCTGCAGGCTGACGCCGCTTTGCAGATACCCATAGTTGAGGCATTGATGGGTGCGCAGGTCTTGCGGGGTCTGCGGCGTGCCTGCGCGTGCCAGATAAGCGGGAGACGCCACCATAATCCGCGGAGCGGGTGCCAGCTGCCGGGCAATCATCGTCGAGTCCGGCATGCTGGCGATGCGGATCGTCACGTCGAAACCACCCCGCACCGGGTCAACCTGCTGGTCGCTGAGCACCAGTTGCAGTTCGATGTTCGGGTGTTGTTCATGGAACAGCGGAATCAACGGCCCCAGTCGGCGCAGCCCAAACGACATGGGGGCATTGACCCGCAGCACCCCACGCAACTCGCCAATACCATTGCGCGCACGCTGCTCGGCCTCGTCCAGCGATGCCAGTACTTCCCGAGCCGCGTCGAAGTATTCGGCGCCAGCCTCGGTCAAGTGCAGGCTGCGGGTGGTGCGCTGCAGCAATTGCACGCCGATGGCTTCCTCCAGCGCCTGAATCTGTTTGCTGACTTTTGATCGCGGCACATCCATTGCCCGTGCAGCGGCGGCGAAGCCGTTCTCGCCGACCGTGACGACAAAGGCGCGCATGCATTCGATGCGATCCATGATTGTCCCTTTTTTAGAATCAATTATTCTCTATTTTAGGGAATTGTCCCTTTTGTGGCTAGCCCCTAAAGTGACATCCAAGCCGACGACAAAGCCTCTCGCGGCAACGTCGACTAACCCATTACTCATTCGAACTATCGACATCAAAAGGAACGCGCCATGTCTATTCGTGAATTGCTCAACCCAACCAACTCCGCCCTGATCCTGATCGATCACCAGCCGCAAATGGCGTTCGGCGTGCAGTCGATCGATCGCCAGACCTTGAAGAACAACACCGTTGGCCTGGCCAAAGCGGCCAAGATCTTCAACGTGCCGACCATCTACACCTCGGTGGAATCCGAAAGCTTCAGCGGTTACATCTGGCCCGAGTTGCTGGCCGTGCATCCGGACCAGAAGCCGATCGAGCGCACCTCGATGAACTCCTGGGAAGACAAGGCACTGGTTGACGCGGTGAAAGCCACCGGTCGCAAGAAGTTGATCATTGCCGCGCTCTGGACAGAGGTCTGCCTGACCTTCCCGGCGCTGGAAGCCCTGGCGGAAGGCTACGAGGTGTACATCGTCACCGACGCCTCTGGCGGCACCACGAAAGAAGCGCACGACATGTCGGTGCAGCGGATGATTCAGGCCGGCGCGGTGCCGGTGACCTGGCAACAAGTGTTGCTTGAGTACCAACGCGATTGGGCACACAAGGACACTTACGAAGCGGTGATGAGCCTGGTGCTGGAACACAGCGGCGCGTATGGCATGGGTGTTGATTACGCCTACACCATGGTGCACAAGGCGCCGCAGCGTCAGACCAAATAAACCCGATACGCCGCCACCCGTAGGAGCGAGGCTTGCCCGCGAAGGCAGTGTGTCAGTCGACATCAATGTTGCCTGACACACCGCCTTCGCGGGCAAGCCTCGCTCCTACTAGGTAATGCAGGTTTACATGATGTGTTTTTCAGGCTCGGGGATATGGCTTGCGCCTAACACCGCCGGGAGTAATCCAGCCCTCAGATCGCCGCCGCTCGGCTGCTGATACAGACTCAAGCCAAACTCCGGCAGCACCGCCAGCAAGTAATCGAAAATATCCCCCTGGATCCGCTCGTAATCCGCCCACGCCGTGGTGCGGGTGAAGCAGTAGATTTCCAGCGGGATCCCCTGGGCCGTGGCCTGCATCTGCCGCACCATGCAAGTCATATTCGGCTGAATCTCGGGGTGACTCTTCAGGTACGCCAGTGCATAAGCGCGGAAGGTGCCAATATTGGTCATTCGCCGACGGTTGGCCGACATCGCCGCCACATTCCCCTGGGCCTCGTTCCAGGCCTTGAGCTCGGCTTGTTTGCGGCCGATGTAGTCGGTCAGCAGATGCACCTGGGACAGCTTCTGCTCCTCGTCATCGCGGATGAAGCGCACACCGCTGGCGTCGATAAACAGGCTGCGCTTGATCCGTCGCCCACCCGACTGCTGCATGCCGCGCCAGTTCTTGAACGACTCGGACATCAGGCGCCAGGTCGGAATCGACACAATTGTCTTATCGAAATTCTGCACCTTGACCGTGTGCAGCGTGATATCGACCACGTCCCCGTCGGCGCCGACTTGCGGCATCTCGATCCAGTCGCCGACCCGCAGCATGTCATTGCTGGTGAGTTGCACGCTGGCCACGAACGACAACAGCGTATCCTTGTAGACCAATAGAATCACCGCGGACATCGCGCCCAGGCCCGACAGCAGCAACAGCGGCGAACGGTCGATCAGCGTAGCGACGATGATGATCGCGCCAAACACGTACAAGACCATTTTCGCCAGCTGCACATAGCCTTTGATCGACCGTGTGCGGGCGTGTTCGGTGCGCGCGTAAATGTCCAGCATGGCATTGAGCAGGGCGCTGACGGCCAGCACCAGGAACAGAATGGTGAACGCCAGCGCCATATTGCCGAGGAAGTTCAGGCTGGTCTTGCTCAACTCCGGCACCAAGTGCAGGCCGAATTGAATCACCAGGGACGGCGTCATCTGCGCAAGTCGATGAAAGACCTTGTTGTGACGCAAATCGTTGACCCAGTGCAAGGCCGGTTGGCGACCGAGCAATTTGGTGGCGTGCAGGACCAGATAACGCGCCACTCGTCCGAGGACCAGTGCAATCGCCAGCAGCACCATCAGCGCCAGGGTGGAATGCAGGAGCGGGTGCTGATCGAGCGCACCCCAAAGGTCTTGGGCATTGAGCCAGAGCTGTTTGATATCCATGGGCAGAAACGATTCTTCTATAGGACGCGACAGGGCGATTAGAGCATTTAAGCCGCTTTGTATTACGGTCGGGGACAAATCAGGCAACAAAAAAGCCACTGTTTACTGCCGTTTGCATAAAGAAACTCGGCCTACGCGCCCGAAACCGGTACCCTATGCAGCTGTTTTTTTGTATTTCTTCGAGGTAGCACCCGTGTTTTCCCAATTCGCCCTGCACGAACGCCTGCTCAAAGCCGTGGCCGAGCTTAAATTTGTCGAGCCAACGCCAGTGCAAGCAGCGGCTATTCCGCTGGCGCTCCAAGGGCGTGACCTGCGGGTGACTGCGCAAACCGGTAGCGGCAAAACCGCTGCTTTTGTTTTGCCGATCCTCAACCGTCTGATCGGCCCGGCGAAAGTCCGTGTCAGCATCAAGACCCTGATCCTGCTGCCGACCCGCGAACTGGCCCAGCAGACCATCAAGGAAGTCGAGCGCTTCGCCCAGTTCACGTTCATCAAGTCCGGCCTGATCACCGGCGGTGAAGACTTCAAGGTCCAGGCCGCCATGCTGCGCAAGGTGCCGGACATCCTGATCGGCACGCCGGGCCGGATGATCGAGCAACTGAACGCCGGCAACCTCGACTTGAAAGAAGTTGAAGTCCTGGTCCTCGACGAAGCCGACCGCATGCTCGACATGGGCTTCGCCGAAGATGTGCAGCGCCTGGTGGAAGAGTGCACCAACCGTCAGCAAACCATGCTGTTCTCCGCCACTACTGGCGGTTCGGGCTTGCGCGAAATGGTCGCCAAGGTGCTGAACAACCCTGAGCACCTGCAGCTCAATAACGTCAGTGACCTGAACGCGACGACCCGCCAGCAGATCATCACCGCTGACCACAACCAGCACAAAGAACAAATCGTGAACTGGCTACTGGCCAACGAGACCTATCAGAAGGCCATCGTGTTCACCAATACCCGGGCCATGGCTGACCGTATCTACGGCCGCCTGGTGGCGCAGGAATACAAAGCGTTCGTGTTGCACGGTGACAAAGATCAGAAAGACCGCAAACTGGCCATTGACCGCCTGAAGCAGGGCGGCGTGAAAATCCTGGTTGCCACCGACGTTGCTGCTCGCGGTCTCGACGTGGAAGGCCTGGACCTGGTGATCAACTTCGACATGCCGCGCAGCGGCGACGAATACGTTCACCGCATCGGCCGCACCGGTCGCGCCGGCAACGATGGCCTGGCCATCTCGCTGATCTGCCACGGCGACTGGAACCTGATGTCGAGCGTCGAGCGCTACCTCAAGCAGAGCTTCGAGCGCCGCACCATCAAGGAAGTCAAAGGCACCTACGGCGGACCGAAAAAGGTCAAGGCTTCGGGAAAAGCCGTTGGCGTGAAGAAGAAAAAGGTCGACGCCAAGGGCGACAAGAAGAAAACCGGCGCCAAGGCCCCAACCAAGCGCAAGATCGCCAACCGCCCGAAGACCGACGCCCTGTCGCTGGTCAGCAAAGACGGCATGGCACCGCTCAAGCGCCGCAAGCCGGAAGCGCCGGCGGCTGAATAACGCGCTGTAGCGACCCCATAAAAAAACCGGACAAATGTCCGGTTTTTTTATGTCCGTAGGAGCCGCCGAAGGCTGCGATCTTTTGATCTTTTGATCTGCTATTAACCCTCGGCCTTCTTATCCGCCGTCTCCAACTCCTTGATGCGCTGATCAATCAACTGACACTTATCCGGCAAATCCGCACTGGCCGTCCCCAAATCCATCTTCTGCAACTCATCGTTGATCTCCTTGGCCTTCTTCGGATTCTGCTCAGTGAGCTTGGCCACTTCCTTGGCCAATTGTTCGCGCTTGGCGGTGGCTTCCTCGGGAGTGCAGGCCCAAACGGGGAGGGCGCAAGCAAGGGTGGCAGCTAGGGTGATTTTCAGCAGGGTTTTCATAGATGGGCCTCAGTTCCGGTTAAGGCGGGTTATTCGGTTGAGGCTTTGGGTTGCTGAAAGTTCACACGTTGCCTTCTGCTTTTAGGAAATGCCGCCGTGGCGATGACATAGAAATCGCCAAGGACAACACCGGTGCGGCCAGTACAACCACTACTCGCAACGCCGTCATCCAGGCTGGTGGCAACGTCTCGATCACGGCGGCCAAAGACCGAAGGCCTGTTCAAGTACCTGATGAACAACGCCATCGCCAGCAAGGACGCACTCAATCTGTCGATGGGTGTCAGCCTGACCTCGCAACAAGTCGCGGCCCTGACCCACGACATCGTCTGGCTCGAAGAGCACGAAGTGAATGGCGAAAAAGTCCTGGTGCCGGTGCTGTACCTGGCCCAGGCCGATGGTCGCCTTGGTCCGACCGGGGCACTGATTGCGGGTAACGACATCACCCTGATCGCCGGACCGCGCCACCTTCACCGGTGATGATCCCCATCATCATTCCTAAGTAAAGTTTTTAGTGAGTTCGGGCCTACACAAGATAGCTGCTGGGTTCCACGCCTACATTTTGCAAATAAGTCTGCGCAAGTTAAAACGGGCGACCCACAGGTCGCCCGTTTTCATTTCACTTCATAGCCTGCGCTCGCAGGCGTATACCGATAACATCCATCAAGTCGCAGCCATCTCGAAGAGGGATGGCCAACAGTTTGGAAAAGTCGGACAGCACGACGGTGTCACAGCCGATTTCTGCGCGGAAGGCGATGTTTTCCAGAACTTGAGTAACGGTGCGGATGCGGTAGTCGGCGGTCGCTTGCAGGACGTCGAGTGGTGCTTCGGTGTCGATGAGCAGGGAGGCCGGGATCAGGTCGATTCCGGTGAGGGGCATGTATCTATTCATAGTTGGAGTCTCTTTTAATTGATGAGGACTCTCTGTTTATCAGGTCGCCAAACCCGGTCGCCTTTTGGGCGGACGGCATGACTATAAGCTTTATCGTTCAGGCATTACAGGTCGCGAGTTCTGAGTTTGGTGTAGGGCATTTGCGCTGTTGCAGTAGGATGCTTGATGCATTCTGCAGACCAACACGGAGCCTTGTGGGAGCGAGCTTGCTCGCGAAAGCGGTGTATCAGTCAGCATCCATGGTGAATGTAAGTCAGCCATCGCGAGCAGGCTCGCTCCCACAGGGTTTGGAGTGATCAGTCTTTCACCGCTATGCACAGGTCCATTTCTATTACATCCGCGTTCGCGTCGTAGGAATACTCCACCGGATAACGTTCGAAACCTGGTCGCTGGTCGTAGGCCAAGCCACTTTCGGGCATCCACTTCGCGCAAAACTCACCCCAGGCCGCCGGGATTTCACTGGCCGGGCCTTTGAAGTGGGCGACGGCGTAGCGGCCACCGGGCAGGTGGGTGACGGCGAACGGGTATTTGGGCTCGAAGTCGGCGGGCACTTCGACGCAGGCGTCGTAGCGGCAGTATTGCGGTGGCGTGGTGCTGGGGTCGTCGTGGCCGATGCCGTAGCGTACGCGGTTGAGCAGGTTGTTTTCGCTCATCCATGGGGCGACGGTTTCGCGCCAGAAGGTGCCGATTTGTGGGCCGTAGAGGCCGGTGTAGCGCAGGTAGGCGATGCGGGCTGGGGGTAGGGTTTTTAAGGTGACGTTCATTGGGTAGGCCTGGGTTTTAGTTGGTGGTTTTTGTGTTGGTCGGTAGGGCCTCTTCGCGGGCAAGCCCGCTCCCACAGGGAGCTATGGTGTTCACGGAACTGTGTCCATACAGGAAGGCTTGGTTGTGAAGGTTTATCCGCCATGGCAGCAGCTGGACGATGTCTTGTCTTCATATCGATCGTGATGCCGCACCCATTCCATGATTTCCTCTTCGTTGCGGCCTTTGGGCGTCAGGTCGAGGTAGTTGTAGGCGCCGACCAGCAAGTCCAGGCCTCGGGCATAGGTCGAGTAGGTATGGAAAATCTCGCCGCCTTCGTTGCGATAAAACACGCTGAGGCCGGGGAGTTCTTCTTCTGCGCCGTCGGATTTTTCGTAGTTGTAGGTGGCGGTGCCGGCGGCGACCTCTTCGGCTCGGGCCGAGACGCCGAAGTCGTAATTGAAATCGCAACCTTCTGACGACACCCAGTCGAATTTCCAGCCCATGCGTCGTTTGAATGGCTGGAACTCGGCAAACGGCGCGTGGGAAACCGCCACCACGGCCACGTCATGGTGGGCCAGGTGCTGGTTGGCGCCATCGATGTGATCGGACAGGAACGAACAACCGGAGCAGCCTTCGTCCCAGCCTTCGCCGAACATGAAGTGGTAGACGACTAACTGGCTACGGCCGCCGAACAGGTCGGCGAGTTTCAGCTCTCCGTTGGGACCTTGGAAATGGTAGTCCTTGTCGATTTGTACCCAGGGTAATGCACGGCGTTCGGCGCTGAGTCTGTCCCGTTCCTTGGTGAAGGCTTTTTCGTGCTCGAGGTGTTGTTTTCGGGCGGCGAGCCACTCTTTTCGGGACACGACCGGATGATTCTGAATCTTCATGGCGTTTTCTCCTGCGGGGTGCTGGGAGGTGACTTACACAGCCTAGTCGTTTGGCCTGCACCCATTTCGACATGCCACCGGTCGATACCGGTAAAAACCGCGGGTGAACGGCTGCGCATGGCGTCGGTCACAACTTAAGAAGGCCATCTCAATCACGGGCACTGGAGGTTGAATCAGGATGACGACTTATAACTGGGATTTGATTGAACGCTTGCTGCACGAAGTGCAGAAGGGTGAAAGCAGCTTCACGCCACGGCCTTATGCCGAGCAGTACGCGGCCGAGAAATCTTCCGAGGGCGAGCAGACTGAAAACCTGGATCACCTGAAAGCGGTGGCCGGCGAGTACGAAAAATTACTGCTGGAGCGTGG
Source organism: Pseudomonas sp. LBUM1644 (assembly GCF_059716195.1). NCBI lineage: Bacteria > Pseudomonadati > Pseudomonadota > Gammaproteobacteria > Pseudomonadales > Pseudomonadaceae > Pseudomonas > Pseudomonas sp. LBUM1644. Next base: position 1,568,864 of record NZ_CP166812.1, read on the forward strand.
CTACATCGAGCCCCGGCCTGAGGAACAGGGCGGCACGGGCTCCAATTACATTTTGACGCCGCGGGGCTCGAGTTTATTGAGCCTGATCGACAGCAGCATTCCGGGTAATGATCATCCTCGGCAGGTGTTGGATGAGCAGGAGGATGCGCTGGATGAAGTGACGTTTGATGAAGTGGCGTCGAAGGCGCAGATTGCCTGATTTGTAGAGACAGCAAAAGATCGCAGCCTTCGGCAGCTCCTACAGGGTGTTGTGTACACCTGTAGGAGCTGCCGAAGGCTGCGATCTTTTGATCTTGTTTTTTATCCTTGCTTCAGAGCTTTGAGACACTTCAAATCGCTGAAATCCTTCCTCACCCCCTCAATCTTCTTCAACAGCCGCTGGCGCTGGGCCGGTGTACTCTCGGCCATCAAATCCACGATCAATCCGCGTGCCTGGGCTTCGGTGTTAGCGTAGGCCTGACGGTATTCCGGCGTCCATAAACTCTCGCGATTCACCAGAAGCGTCTCTATTCGCTGTGGGAATTCCGGGCTTTGACGCTGCGCTACCGCCGCACTGAACTGCTTCTGCCAATGGGCGCGATTGGCGATCCACTGCTGATTCTGGTCACCCAACGCGGTCGACCACGAAACGACCCGTTGCTGTTGCGTGACGCTGAGCGGGCCGAGCCAGTCATCCAGACGCTTTTCCATGCGCTCGCCGCGCTTCTTGATCTGCTGAGCAAGGGGCGGCTTGAGGTATGCCTCCTGGCGTTTGCGCTGGTCCTTGGCAAAGGCGTCGTTCATTTCCGCCACTTGCTGGTCATCCAGCCCCTTTAATAACTCAATGGCGGACGGGGTGATTTCCCGCGCGGTCTGGGCGATCGCCTGTTTGGCTTCCTGGGTGCGGGTTTGCAGCGCGGCATCGGTGACCTGATTGGTCTCGACCATGACCTGCAAGCGGTCCAGCCAGTCGAGGTAGCCCGGCAGTTGCGTGGTGCAGTGCCAGCTCAGGTGTTCCTTGAGGCGTTCATTGAACCAGCCTTTCTGCTCGCCGTTCATGTCCAGGTAGTCGCTGAGCGTCCAGGGAATGATCACGTCGAGATTGCGGTAGGCCAGGCCCATACGGCTGCACGCACCGAGGGCAAGACTCAAGATGATGAGAAAAACGAAACGTTTCAGCCAGCGCGACATGGGCGAGTCCTTGCGAAAGCATGGTTCTCATGTGAACGCAGGATGAACCCGGCAGTTCAGCCGATCAATAGAACGCGCGTTCGGCCTTGAGGGTCACCAGGCCGTCGCACTGGCTGTTGTGCCCGGAATAGGCGGAGCAGTCGCTGCCGCTCAAGCTGGAACCGCTGTAGATCAGGTCGAGATCGATGCCCATGAAGGGCCGCGAGAATTGCACTGACCAATCTGTAAAACTTGCGACATAACCACCGTCCACGGACACCGGCGTGTTGAGCTGGTGGGTGGTGTATTTCATGCTGATTCCAATGCCGAACGGTTGATTGCCGCCGAGGTCGGCGAACACGGTGCTGTTCTGCTTATCAGGGTCGTTGCTGAAGGCTGCGCCGAAACGACTGCCCAACAGGGTCAGGCCGCCAAAAAGCTCCTGGCTGTCGAGGGTCTCCACTTTCGGGTAGCTGTAGCGGATCATGCCGACTTCGTAGCCGAGGGTTTGATCAAAAGGTTGTTTAAAGCCCATGTAGGAATCGACTTCAAGGTTTTTCCCGGGACTCAACCCCATGCTCGGGGCCCATTGGCCCATGTAAAAGCCACTGTCGTGACTCAGGTCGAGGCCTCCGTGGAACGAACCGGTTGTGGACGGTTTGACCAGCCCCTGAGCCATGCTGCGGCTGGGCGTGGTACCGAGTTTGAGATCGAAGTCGCCCAATTCACGCTGAAAGATTTGCGCATTGGCGACCGAACACGACAGCAGGGTGCCGAGCAATATGAGAGAGGGTTTGAGCATGCGTCATTCCATGAGCAGTGCGCCGCAGTAACCGAAAAACTACTGAAACGCTTGATCTAGACGTGTGCAAGCATACCGGCGAATGCTCGGCATCGATGGCCGTTCGTCGATTTTTGAAATATGGATGTGTTTGACGGGGTGTTGCGAGGAGGATTCCAGTCCAGGCGCTTCGAAGCTCAAAGCGCTTGTGGACCAGTTAACGCTGGGTGTTACTTCTTGCCCAGGGTGATCTGCTTGGACGGGCCGAACGTCTGGCCGCTGACGCCTTTGGCAATTTGCTGGATTTCACCGCCGGACTTGAGGAACGCAGCAATCTGGTTGTTGATCGATTCGCTGGTTTCAACGGCTGGAGCTGGCTTTGCTTTGCTGTTGGATGCTTTTACACGCATGGCGGCCATTAACCTGTAGAAAATTAACTTGGCCAGGCATCGTACAGGAAATACTTGACAATTGCTTGGTAAATATCCCTCTGAAACTGCTGAGGCGATCTCTCGATTATTCAACAATCTCGGAATTAATTATCCGGCTAAGCTGCTGTTTTAAATAAGAACATTCGCCTGAAAAAATCGTATTCGGTTCGGCGGGGACTGGTCAGCGCTGCCGGATCGGTCTGACGAGTGGCTCTCGCGTGTGCACATAGCCCAGGAAAATCAAGGCCTGCCAAGGATTTTCTATCGCCACCGGGCTGGCCACCGAACACTGCCGGTAAAACCGGGTAGAATGCCGCCACGCAATGAGGGTATTGGAAATGGCTTTAGTCGGGCGTTACAACAGTTTGCAAGTGGTTAAACACACTAACTTCGGTTTATATCTGGACGGTGGCGCGGATGGCGAAATCCTCCTGCCTAATCGTTATATTCCCAAAGATATTCCCAGCGAAGATGAAGACTGGCTCAACGTTTTTATTTATCTGGACAGCGATGACAAACTCATCGCAACTACCGAAAAGCCGAAAGTTCAAGTCGGTGAATTCGCCAGTTTGAAAGTCGTTGAAGTCAACAGCATCGGCGTCTTCCTGGATTGGGGCCTGCCGAAGGATCTGTTGCTGCCGTACTCCGAAGAAAAGCGTCAGATGACCGCTGGCGAGTATTGCGTGGTGCACGTCTACCTCGACAAGCACACCCGCCGCATCACCGCGACGGCACGCCTGGACCGTTATCTGGACAAGACCCCGGCTAACTACACCCCTGGTCAGGAAGTTGATCTGTTGGTTGCCGAAGCGACCGATATGGGCTTCAAGGCGATCATCAACAACAAGCATTGGGGCTTGATCCACAAGAACGAAATCTTCAAGTTCATGCGCGCCGGTAAAGAAGAGAAGGGCTTTATCAAGGAAGTCCGCGCCGACGGCAAGATCAGCCTGAGCCTGCAACCGGTGGGCGAAGAAGCAGCCACCAGCCTGAACTCGAAGATTCTCGCCAAGTTGCGCGAAAACAACGGCAGCCTGCCGGTCAGCGACAAAAGCGATCCGACGGTGATCAGCAGTATGTTTGGCGTCAGCAAGGGCAACTTCAAGAAGGCCATCGGTGCCTTGTACAAGAACGGCCAGATCGTCATTCATGCTGATCGCATTGAACTAAGCTGACCTCACTCAATCCCCTGTAGGAGCTGCCGCAGGCTGCGATCTTTTGATCTTGATTTTATAAAGGACAAGATCAAAAGATCGCAGCCTGCGGCAGCTCCTACAAGGGTCCACTTGAGGTTGGGGTCTGATGAAAAAAGCGCTGTTTGCCTACGCGGGCACCTTGTTCGCGTTTCTCGTGCTCGACGGCCTGTGGCTCGGCGTGCTGATGGCCCCGACGTATCGGGCGCTGCTCGGTTCGCTGATGCTCGACCAACCGCTGCTGGCCCCGGCAGCCGCGTTCTATCTCCTCTATGCAGTGGGTTGCGTGGTGTTTGTGATCCTTCCGGCAAACAGCTGGCAGCGGGTTGCCAGCCGGGGCGCCTTGCTGGGCCTGGTGGCTTACGGCACATACGACCTCAGCAATTGGGCGACGCTGCAAGGATGGTCGGCGCAGTTGGCATTGATGGACATGGCGTGGGGCACGTTGGCAACCTGCGTGGCTTGCAGCATTGGGTATTGGGCTGCGCGCAAGGCGCTGTGACGGTCCTGATGATTTAAAGGTCTCTTGCAGGCTCTCTTTTCTGGCCATCTGGTTAATAATCGACAGCATAATTTTTCGCCCCGGCGCCGTTGGTTCAACAAGCCGGTCGGGGCTTTGCTTTTACTGTCGAGTCACTGCCATGGATTGTGTTGTCGAGGTATTCCGGTGAGCGCCGCCCGGCGTAGCGCCGATGGGTTTGCCCTGCAGGTGATGATCGGGTTGTGCCTGATCTGGGGCATTCAGCAAGTTATGATCAAGTGGGCCGCACCTGATATTGCGCCGGTGATGCAGGCGGTCGGGCGGTCGGGTATTTCCGCGTTGCTCGTAGGATTGCTGATCTGCTGGAAGGGTGGTTGGGATCAGGTCCCCAACACGTGGCGAGGCGGGTTGCTCGCGGGCGCCTTGTTTGGCGTGGAATTCTTCTTCATCTCTGAAGGTTTGCAACTGACCACTGCGGCGCACATGTCGGTGTTCCTCTACACCGCACCCATCTTTACCGCGTTGGGCGTTCATTGGCTGTTGCCGAGTGAACGTTTAAGACCGGTGCAGTGGCTGGGAATTGTCCTCGCCTTTCTCGGCATTGCCATTGCGTTTGCCGGCGGTGTGTCCTGGGACAACCTCGATCACCGCATGTTGATGGGCGATGCCCTGGGCGTGCTGGCCGGGGCCGCGTGGGGCGCGACTACCGTGGTAGTACGCGCCTCGCGGCTGTCGGAAGCGCCGGTGACACTCACCTTGTTCTATCAACTGATCGTCGGTTTTGTGGGGCTGCTGCTGATCGCCATTCTCAGCGGTCAAGTGACTCGCGTCAGCCTGACCGCGGTGGCGGTGGCGAGCGTGCTGTTCCAGGGACTGGTGGTGTCGTTCTTCAGTTACCTGGTTTGGTTCTGGCTGCTGCGCCGCTATCTGGCGGCGAATGTGGCGGTGTTTTCGTTCATGACGCCGTTGTTCGGCGTCACGTTCGGCGTGCTATTGCTGGGTGAAGCACTGAGCCTCAACTTCATCATTGGTGCCGTCCTGGTGTTGCTGGGCATCACGTTTGTCAGCGCTGAGCAGTGGGTGCGCCGTCGGTTGCGCAAAGCCCTCGGCCAGCATTGACCGGACGGAACAACAGGCCGCCAGCGATGAGCAAACCGCTGCCGGCGAACACCAGCGCAGGCTGTAAGCCACCACTGAAATGGCTGCTTGTTGCGGCCAATAACGGCCCGGCGAGCTGGCCCACGGCGAAGCACGCCGTCAGCAGTCCAGCGTTGCGCTGCGTGGCATGAGGCGCCAGTTCCCGCGAGCGTTGCATCACCAGTTGCATGCAGGCCAGGAACGGAGTGCCGCACAGGATCACCCCCAGCGCCAGGCCCGGACCGCTGCCCAACAGGCAAGCGAAAACACCCGCCGCTTGCAGCCACAACGTTGCTACCAGCCAGTGACGTGTAGCGTTCGGGTTGTGTCGACGAAGACTGACCAGCACAACACCAATGGCCGACGCGAGGCCGAAGCAGGGCCAGAACAAGTCGGCCTGCCATTGGCCATGGAACTGCGCGTTGGCCATTTGCGAAAGGAACGTGGCGGGGATGATGTAGCCCAGGCCGTACAGCCCATAGATCACACCTAAGCGGGCGATGCCTTGATTGCCGGAGGTCGGGACGGTGGGGGCGACAGCTGCGGTGGCGGCGGGTTGTGGCAGGAACGGCAGAATGCCCAGCAGCATCGCCAGCCCGACACCTGCATACACCAGCCACAAGGTCGCGGAGGTTTGACCCAGCAGGTTCGAGCCCAGGGCCAACAGTCCTGTCAGGAAAATCCCCAGGCCCGGTCCGGCAAAGACCAGGGCACCGAGTCGTGGGCGACCCGCCGCTGCGGCCAGCGGTTGGCTCAGCGCAGTGATCATCACCAGCACCCAGGCGCTGGCCACGCCAGTGCCGAACCGAAGAACCAGATGGGACCAGAAACCGTTGGCCCAGAACGAAGCCAGGGTCAACAAGACACACAACCATAAACCACCCAACAGGCGACGACGGACTTGCTCGGGCCGTCGGGAAAACATCGCATCCACGGCACCGACGAAGTAACCCAGGTAATTGGCGGCAGCGATCAGACCGGCGGCAGTCAGGTCGATCTGGCCTTCGCTGAGCAGGTGCGGCATTTGCGGCGTGAGGGCGAAGCGCCCGATGCCCATGGCCATCATCAGGGCGATAAAGCTGGCGAGTAAGCGAATCAGAGGAGACATGGTCTGAATTCCGACAGAGGATCAATGACCGTCAGGCTAGGACTGATTGACTTTCTTTAAAAATGAATAATAGTGAGTAACTTGTTCTTATTTGGAGAATGTCGTGGAATTCAGCCAATTGAGGATCTTCCAGGCCGTGGCGGAGGAGGGCTCGATTACCCGCGCGGCCGAACGCTTGCATCGTGTGCCGTCGAACCTGTCGACGCGGCTTAAACAACTCGAAGAGCAGCTGGGTGTAGTGCTTTTCGTTCGTGAGCGTCAGCGTTTGCTGTTGTCGCCTGCGGGAAAAGTCCTGCTGGACTACACCGCCAAGCTGTTCAATCTGCGCGATGAAGCCCAGGCGGCGGTACAAGGCGGGCAACCGGCCGGCGACTTCGTGCTCGGCACCATGTACAGCACCGCGGCCATTCACCTTCCAGGGTTGTTGGCCCGCTATCACCGCACTTACCCGGCGGTGAACCTGCAGGTGCAGTCCGGGCCCAGCGGCGAATTGCTTGAAGGTTTGCTCACCGGTCGCCTCGATGCAGCGTTGGTGGATGGCCCGCTGGAACTGGCGGGGCTCGATGGCGTGCCGTTGTGCGACGAACGGCTGGTGCTGATCAGCGAGGCCGATCACCCGCCGGTGCGCAGTGCGCTGGATGTGGAAGGGCGGTCGGTGTTCACCTTTCGCCAGGGATGTTCCTACCGGATGCGCCTGGAAGCCTGGTTTGCCCACGACCACGCGGCAATGGGGCGGGCGATGGAGATCGAATCCTATCCGGGGATGCTCGCCTGCGTGATTGCCGGCTCGGGTGTGGCGCTGATGTCTGAGTCGATGCTCGCCAGCCTGCCGGGCCGTGAAAGCGTCGCAGTGCATCCGTTGGCCGAGCCGTTTGCCAAGGCAACGACCTGGCTGATGTGGCGCAAGGGCATGGTTGGGGCCAATCTGAATGCGTGGATTGAGCAGCAACAAGCGGTATTTCCCTCGGCGCCGATTCAGGCTCGGGAAATTGCTTGAACTAACGGTCAGGTATTTTGTTCAATTCAGTAACAGATCATTGCGGATTTGGTCGAGCATTGCGTAGGACTTCGGACTATTATCAGTGCGAAGGGGCCACAGAATTTAAGCCGCTCGGCACTACCCTGAAGGGGGCACCATGAAAGAGAAAATCCAAAACTGGCTGCACGACCTGGGTGTTGCACTCGGTTTGATCGAACCACCTCTGCAACCCGTGCCTATTCGCACTGACGACGAGCAACGCCGACGCCAGCAGCGCCGCCGGTAATCGCGACGCAGCTATGTAGCAGCTGCCGAGCCCGCGAGGCTGCGTTCGGCTGCGAAGCAGTCGTGAAATCAGGCGACGTGATCTATCAGGACATTGCTGCATGTAGGGTTTACGACTGCTTCGCAGCCGGACGCAGCCTCGCAGCCTCGGCAGCTGCTACGGGAACGCAGGTAAATTCCAGGCAGTGGGCGGATTCAATGCCGCCCAATCTCAATCAAAAACCGGCTCAAGTCATTCGCGGTCCTCGCGGTCTTGAGCATCTCATCTTCCTCCGCCGTGAACGCCGTCAACCCCATCTCATCTTCCAGGTGGAAGATCAGGTCTTCAATGTCCGCTTTATCCAACCCTAAATCCTGCAAGCTGGCGTTATCGTCGAAGTCATCCTGACTTTCCAGCAGGTGGCTGATAAAGCGGTGTACGGCGGCGCGAACGGCGGCTCTTCTCATGGTTGTTCTTCGAGGGCGTTATTGTTGTTGTCCCTGCGTCTGAGTACAGCAGGCTTCAGCTGTGCAGGCGTTGCCACTGGTCAATCATCGTACGCATATGCTCCCCGGAAAAACTCCCGAAATGCCCGCCATGCACCGTACGGATCGGCAGCGCATGCAAGCGTTGCAGGCTGCGCGCGTAATCGTCGAGGTTGGAGTGGTAGGCGTCTTCGATCAGTGGCCCGTCGTAAATGATGTCGCCACTGAATAACGTCTCGGTGGCCGCTTCGTACAGACTGATGCCACCTGGCGAATGCCCCGGTGTGTGCAGCACCTGCAGCACGCGATCGCCCAGGTCCAGCACGTCACCTTCTTCAATCATCCCTGTCGCGGGTGCGGCTTTTACCCGATATTCGGCGTAGCACAACGGGCAATCAGGGTGCGCCTCGAACATCTCGTCGCCGACAAACGCCGTCGATAATGTGTTCTCACCGTCCGGAGAAGCGAGGATCTGCGCTTCGGCCGGATGCACAAGGCGTTCAGGAAACTCGTGATGCCCGGCAATGTGGTCGAAATGGCAATGGCTGGCCACCGCCACCAGTGGCCGTTCGGTGATCCACGGCAGTTGCTCGCGCAAGCTGACCAACCCCGAGCCGCTGTCCAGCAGCACATCCTTGTCGCGGCCCTGGATGTGCCAGAGGTTGCAGCGATAGAACGGCCGGATGTACGGCTCGTGAATCAAGCGGATGCCGTCACTCAGCTGTTTGACCTCGAACCACTGGTCGCGGCTGACAATCTTCATAAGCAGTTTCCTTCAGGCGAAAAAAAACGGGTGTGGCAACCGACGCCGCACCCGTCGAAGAAAGCATCAAGTCGTTATGTTCAGCTTAGGCGGCGCTGGCCACCGCTGCCGGGCGAGGAGACACCAGGCTGACCAGCACGAAGCTCACCAGACCTACGCCAAGGCTGTAGTAGATCGGGGTGTTGGCGTCCAGACCGTCCTTGAACATGAACACCAGCGCCGTGGCGAAGCCCATGCCCATGCTGGCGATAGCGCCGGCGGTGGTGGCACGTTTCCAGAAAATCGCACCGATCAGCGGGATCAGCATGCCGCCCACCAGCAAGTTGTACGCCAGGGTCAGGGCGCTGATCACGTCATTCACGACCAGAGCGATGCCCAGTACGACGATGCCGGTCAACAGGGTAAACAGGCGGTTCATGCCCAGGGTCGACTGTTTACCGCCACGCAGTTTCGGCAGCAGGTCTTCGGTCAGGGTGGTGGCAGCGGCGAGCAGGCCGGCGCTGGCGGTGGACATCATGGCGGCCAGGGCAGCGGCAATCACCAGGCCACGAATACCATCCGGCAGGGACAGTTTGACGATGGCGGCGAAGGCGTTGTTGACGTTGTCCAGGTCCGGGATCAACACGTGAGCGGCCATGCCGATCAGGGCGCAGGCCAAGCCGTAAAGGATGCAGTAGAAGCCTGCGAATGTACCGGCGACCTGGGCAACCTTGGCGCTCTTGACGGTGAACACGCGCTGCCAGATGTCCTGGCCGATCAGGATCCCGAAGAAGTAGATCATGAAGTAGGTGATGATGGTGTCCCAGCCAATCGTGGTGAAGCTGAAGGCGCTTGCCGGCAGTTTCAACACCAACTGATCCCAACCGCCAACGCGGTACAGGCAGATTGGCAGCAGGATGAACATCAGGCCCACGGTCTTGATCACGAACTGGACGATGTCGGTCAGGGTCAGGGACCACATGCCGCCGATCGCGGAGTAGATCACTACCACGCCACCGCCGAGCAATACCGACACCCAGAACGGCAGGCCGAACAGCACTTGCAGCACGGTGCCAATGGCCAGGATCGAGACAACGCCGATCATCAGCGCATACGCCAGCATGATCACCGCGCTCGCGGAGCGGGCCATCGGGTTGTAGCGTTTTTCCAGGACCTGGGTAACGGTGTAGATCTTCAGTTTCAGCAGCGGTTTGGCGAGGAACAGGTTCAGCGCCACGATCCCGCAACCCAGTGCGGCGCAGAGCCAGAAGCCGGAGATGCCATGGACGTAGCCCAGGCGCACAGTGCCGACGGTGGACGCGCCGCCCAGGACGGTGGCGGCCATGGTACCCATGTACAGGCTCGGGCCGAGGTTACGACCGGCGACCAGAAAGTCTTCGTTGGTCTTGGCTTTGCGCATGCCGTAGTAGCCGAGTATCAGCATCGCGGCGGCGTAGATGAGTACGACGAATAAATCCAATGCCATGTTGGCGTGTCTCCGATTGTCTTTTTTATGGTGAAACAAAAGCGTTTCTGTGGTGCAGCTTTTGTGGGAGCGAGCCTGCTCGCGAATGCGGTCTGTCAGTCACATCAATACTGGATGTGCAGCCGCCTTCGCGAGCAGGCTCGCTCCCACAGGTATTTCGGTATCAGGCTACTTGGCGTGCATTCGCTTGAGTCGCGATGTCAACCTTGCTGCGCGAATCGTTCGGGCCGAACACCGCCGCCGATTCCGGGAACAGGCTCAGCAGCGCCAGGTACACCAGCGACGCCAGGCCGAGGGTGACCGGCAGGCTGATGTCGATACCGCCAGCCAGGTCGCCCAGCGGACCGACGAACTGCCCCGGCAGGTTCACAAAGCACAAGCCGACGGCTGCACTCGGGATCCAGGCACCCAGGCCACGCCAGTTCCAGCCGTGGGTGAACCAGTAACGACCACCTTTCTCGCCACGGGTGAACACTTGCAGGTCATCCGGGCAGTAGAAGCCGCGACGCACCAGCAGACCGATGATCATGATCACCATCCACGGGGTGGTGCAGGTGATGATCAGCACGGCGAAGGTCGACACGCTTTGCACCAGGTTTGCCGCAAAGCGCCCGATGAAGATGAAGGCAATCGACATCACCCCGATCAGCAACGTGGCCTTGACTCGCGACAGCACCCGAGGAAATACGCTGGACATGTCCAGCCCGGTGCCATACAGCGAGGTGGTGCCGGTGGACATGCCGCCGATCACTGCAATCATGCACACCGGCAGGAAGAACCAGCTCGGCGACACCGCCAGCAGACCGCCGACGTAGTTGTTGGCCGCGATGTAGTCCGGCGCCTTGATCGCTACGATAGTGGCGGTGGCGAGGCCGAACAGGAACGGGATAAAGGTCGCGATCTGCGAGATCACCACCGCCGCCATGATCCGGCGCTTGGAGGTGTCACGCGGGATGTAGCGCGACCAGTCGCCGAGGAACGCACCGAAGGAAATCGGGTTGCTCATCGCGACCAAAGCAGCACCGATGAAGGCGGCCCAGAAACCCGGTTGGCCCATGCTGACGGTGCCGGCGTAGTTCACATCGAAAGGCCCGGCGAAGGCAAAGATGCCTAGCAGGAACAGCAGGCTGGCGCTCCACACGGCGATCTTGTTGACCCACAGCAGGAAACGGAAGCCATAGATGCAAACCGTCAGTACCAGGATCGCGAACAGACCATAGGCCAGGCCCAGGGTCAGGTCGGTTTCCGGAAGACCGATCAAGCGTTTGGCACCACCAATCAGCGCATCACCCGAACTCCACACCGAGAGCGAGAAGAAGGCGATGGCGGTCAACAGCGACAGGAACGAACCGACGATCCGCCCGTGCACGCCGAAGTGCGCACCGGAAGACACGGCGTTGTTGGTGCCATTGATTGGGCCGAACAGGCCCATCGGCGCGAGGATCAGCGAACCCAGCAACACACCGAGCACAATCGCCAGGACGCCCGCCTGAAAAGACAGGCCGAACAGCACCGGGAAACTGCCGAGCACGGCGGTGGCAAAGGTGTTGGAACCGCCGAAGATCATCCGGAACAAGTCCGTCGGGCCTGCGGTGCGTTCGTTGTCCGGGATTTGTTCGACCCCGTAGGTTTCAATTTGCGTAAGGCTTTGGTCGTTGTTGTTGTTATTCATGATCAGCTCCGATCATAAAGGCGCGCTCATCGTGTGTGAGCGTCACCTGTTTGGCTAAGGGGTTGGCAGCCCTTCCGGCATGGCGGACAAATGTTCGTGGCAGGCCAGCCATTGGCCTTGTTGTTCTTGGCCAGACGCTTGTTTCTTGAAAACAATCGTCTCGCGCTCCTGGCTGAAGTGTTGCTTCCCTTGCATGCGCAGCTCGGTGGCCACGTCATGGATGAAAATCGCCACGTCACCTTGCAGGCTGACGAAAGCGTTGCTTGAAGTGCACGAAAGCACTTCGAAGTCATCCTCCGAGCGCCAGCTGTCCCACAACGCCTGGTAGTCATCGCGCGACAGGAGGGGCTGTTCGAGGGTGTAGAACACGAAGCTCGCATCGGCGCTGAAAGCGCCGAAGTAGGCTTCGCGATCATTACGGGTAAAGGCTGTCACCAGATCGGCGGCAGCTTGCAGAACCTGATCGCGTTCGGTCATGGTCAATCCTCAGCGGTGGACCACGCCAGGCAGTACGCAGAGCATTTCGTACAGCAGGTTGGCGGCCAGCAGCGAGGTGTTGCCGGTGGTGTCATAAGCGGGCGAGACTTCTACCAGATCGCAGCCGACCAGGTCGAGGCCTTGGCAGCCGCGAACGATTTCAATCGCCTGAATGGTCGTCAGGCCACCGATTTCCGGGGTGCCGGTACCCGGCGCCCAAGCCGGGTCGATGCCGTCGATGTCGAAACTGAGGTACACCGGACCGCCGCCCACTTTCTCGCGAACTTCAGCCATCAACGGTGCCAGGGATTTGTGCCAGCACTCTTCAGCCTGAACCACACGGAAGCCCTGGTTGCGGCTCCAGTTGAAGTCGTCAGCGGTGTAGCCCTGGGCGCGCAGGCCGATTTGTACAACGCGGTCCGGGTCCAGCAGGCCTTCTTCGACAGCGCGACGGAAGGTGGTGCCGTGGGCGATTTTCTCGCCGAACATGTGATCGTTCACATCGGCGTGGGCGTCGATGTGCACCAGGCCGACCTTGCCGTGCTTCTTGTGGATGGCACGCAGGATCGGCAGGGTGATGGTGTGGTCGCCGCCCAGGGTCAGCGGGATCACATCGTGTTCGAGGATGTTGTCGTAGGATTCTTCGATGATCCGTACGGCATCCAGCAAGTTGAAGGTGTTGATCGCTACGTCGCCGATGTCGGCGACCGACAGCGAGTCAAACGGTGCAGCACCGGTGGCCATGTTGTACGGGCGAATCATCACCGATTCAGCGCGGATTTCACGAGGCCCGAAACGGGTGCCCGGACGCAGCGAGGTGCCGATGTCGAGCGGAACGCCGATAAAGGCAGCGTCCAGGCCGGCAGCGGTTGGCAAATGGGGAAGTCGCATCATGGTGGCGATGCCGCCGAAGCGCGGCATTTCATTGCCGCCCAGTGGTTGGTGAAGAATCTTGTCCACGGGTAGGGCCTCATCGTTTTTGTATTAGGGGCCGATTCTGCAAAATGTAGTGGCGGCGAAGAATCGCTACGGGCAAATACTTAGTTCAGATTTTTCTAAACTAATGGCGAGAGCGACGATAGACTTCACCCCTTGAGATCGAAGTTGACCCTGTAGGAGCTGCCGAAGGCTGCGATCTTTTGATCTCGATTTTGCAGCCATGTAACCGCTAAAGATCAAAAGATCGCAGCCTTCGGCAGCTCCTACAGAAGCAGCCCACGATTCAGTTGAAACCCGTCCGGTGTTTGGAGTGCCCCATGGCCAACGCTTTACCCGACCTGAAACTATTGCGCATCTTCGTCAGCGTGGTTCGTCATCAGGGTTTCGCCAACGCCCAGCAAGAGCTCAACCTCTCGACGTCGGCCATCAGTACCTACATGAGCCAGCTCGAAGCGGCCCTCGGCCTGGTGCTCTGTCATCGCGGCCGTGGCGGTTTCAGCCTGACCAGCAAAGGTGAGCTGTTCCATCAGGAAACCTTGCGCCTGCTCGGCGAACTTGAAGGGTTCGAACAGTATGCGGCAGCGTTGAAGGGCGAGCTGCGTGGCACGCTGAACCTCGGCGTCATCGACTCCACCGTCAGCGACAAGGCCTTGCCGTTTGCCGAGGCCATCGGCGCCTACAGCCAGGAACACCCAGCCGTGCATTTGCATTTGTCCGTCATGAGCCCTTACGAATTGCAGCTCGGCGTCCAGGACAACCGTCTCGACCTGGCCATCGGTGCGTTTTCCACGCGCATGAGCGGCCTGGTCTACATGCCGCTGTACCGCGAACAGCATTGGCTGTATTGCAGCAGCCGCCATCCGTTGTTCACCGAGCGGCGCATCCCCGAGCAAGTCATCACCCAGCAGCGCATGGTCGGCCGTGGTTACTGGAGCCAGGCCGAACTGGCACGCCACGGTTTCAAGCACAGTGCGGCGACGGTAGAAAGTATGGAGGCGCAGCTGATTCTGGTGCTGTCCGGTGCCTACATCGGTTACTTGCCGGAGCACTATGCCCAGGCCTGGGCGGACAAGGGCGATTTGCGCGTGTTGCTCCCGGCAACCTTCGGATATCAGGCGCCGTTTTCGATGATCGTGCGCCGTGGCCGCAGTCGCGAACCACTGATCCAGACCTTTCGCGACTTGCTCAAGGCACAACTGAACCAGGCCGCCTAAAGGAAAAAGAAGCGATGTCCAGAATCCACTGCCCCCGCTGCCTGCGCCCGCAATCCCATTGCCTGTGCCCATTGATCCCGAGCCTCGACAGCCGCACGCGGGTATTGCTGTTGCAGCATCCGAGTGAAGTGAACCATGCGCTGAACACCGCGCGGTTGGCGGCGTTGGGGTTGAACAATGCGCAATTGATTGTCGGCGAAGTGTTCGAGGATTTGCCGGCACTGTTGAATCAGCCGGGGTATCAGGCGCGGTTGTTGTTTCCTGGCGATGATGCTCAGCCGTTGCAGGCTTACACCGCAACCGATGAACCGCTGCTGCTGGTGGTCCCGGACGGTACCTGGCGCAAGGCGCGCAAGATGCTGCACCTCAATCCGTTGCTGGCGGCGCTGCCCAGGGTCGCGCTGGCCGAGGGTGCGGTGTCGCGTTATCGATTGCGCAAGGCGCCGGGGCCGGGTGCGTTGTCGACGGTGGAGGCGATTGTGCAGGCGCTGCAAACCCTCGAAGCGCCAAGCTCTTTTGAACCGTTGTTGAAGCCGTTCGAGGCGCTGATCGAGGGGCAGATTGCGGCGATGGGGGAGGAGACCTTTCTACGTAATCATGTGCCGAAATAGTTATTGTTTTTGAAGGCCTCTTCGCGAGCAAGCCCGCTCCCACATTGATCGCGTTTCTCCTGGCGGAACTCGGTCAAATGTGGGAGCGGGCTTGCCCGCGAAGCGGTATAACAAACACTCAAAATTCTGACCAGGTCTACCGCTCGCGCATCGCCTCGGTCCGGGCTTTCAGCACCGGTTTGAGCAGGTAATCCAGCACGCTTTTTTCCCCGGTAATGATATCCACCGTCGCCACCATCCCCGGGATAATCAGCAACGGCTTCACATCCCCGCCCAAGTGGTTTTTGTCCGTCCTGACCTGAATCAGATAAAAGCTGTTGCCCTTGTCATCGGTAATCGTGTCCGCGCCGATCAGCTCAAGCTTGGCACTCAAGCCGCCATAAATCGTGTAGTCGTAGGCACTGAACTTGACCATGGCTTTCTGGCCTGGATGCAGGAACGCCACGTCCTGTGGCCGGACCTTGGCTTCGATCAGCAGGTTGTCCTCCAGCGGTACGATTTCTACCATGTCGCTGCCTGGCTGGACCACGCCGCCGATGGTGTTGACCTTCAGCACCTTGATAATGCCGTGCACGGGCGAGACCACCGTGGTGCGGGTCACGCGGTCATCGATGGCGATGCTCGACGCTGTGATTTTCGACAGGTCGGTGCGTTTCTCGTTCAGCTCTTTCGCCGCATCCGAACGGAAGGACTGTTCGGACTCATCGATCTTGCTCTTGATCTCGTTGATCGCCGATTCCGCGCGAGGAATGGCCAGTGTGGTGGCATTCAACGAGCCACGGATCTCAACGGCGCTGCGCTTGAGTCGGAGGATTTCCACCGGTGAAACGGCGCCGGTGCCCACCAGCGGCGCGGACATGTTCATCTCTTCCTGCAGCAGCGCCAGGCTCGAACTGAATTGCCCCTGTTTCGAGCGGAATTCCGCCAGTTCCTGGGTTTTTTGCCGAAGTTGTTCACTCAGTGTGCGCTGCTCACTGGCAAGTCGACGCTGGCGCTGGTCATACAGCGAGCGCTCGTCCTCGGCCACCTGTGGCGCCTTTGCGATCACCACTTCTGACAGCTTGAACGGCCGACCTTCCGCCTCGGCGGACAGGCGTTCAACCTGCGCCGTCAGCGCATAACGGTCCGCCTCGCTTTCGCCCTTGTTCGACAGGAATCGGGTGTCATCCAGGCGCAGCAGGGTGTCGCCCTTGTTCACCATTTGCCCTTCGCGAACGAAGATTTCGGTGACGATGCCGCCCTCCAGGTTCTGAATCACCTGCACTTTGCTCGACGGAATCGCCTTGCCTTCGCCCATGGTGACTTCTTGCAGCACGGCGAACTTGGCCCAGACCACCGCGCTGATAATCAGCCCGGCAGCGAGCCATACGGTGATCCGCGACCAGCGTGGGGAGTCTTGCAATGCAGCGCCGGCGGTTTCCGGCATGAATTCGCTTTCCGCGCTTTTACTGAAACTGCCGAAGTAGCCGCGCCGCTTCGAATCAGAGTGCGACGCGTCGGATGATGAACGGGCCATGAGTTGCTCCTAGACAGCCGCAGAGCCGACGCGGCCCTTGCGCAGTGCATCGATGACCGCTTCTTTCGGACCGTCGGCGACGATCCGTCCATTGTCCAGCACCACCAGCCGGTCCACCAGGCTGAGCATCGACGTGCGATGCGTGACCAGCAGCACGGTTTTGCCCTGGACCCAGCTGTGGAGTTTTTGCCGCAAGATGTCTTCGCTGCTGTTGTCCATGGCGCTGGTTGGTTCGTCGAGCAACATGATCGGTGGGTCGAGCAATAAGGCGCGGGCCAGCAACACTGCCTGACGCTGACCACCCGACAGCAGCTGGCCACGCTCGCCCACTGGCCGGTCAAAACCTTGCGGATGTTGCCGAGCGAGTTCGGTCACGCCCGTCAGTTCGGCCACTTCGAGCATCCGTGAATCGCTGATGTAACGTGCGCCGAGGGTCAGGTTGTCGCGCAGGCTGCCGGCCAGCAGCGGCAGGTCGTGGGCGACGTAACCGATTTGTTGGCGCAAGTCGGCGACATCCAGTTGCCGCAGGTCCAGGCCATCGAGCAGCAATTGGCCTTCTTCCGGTGCATAGAAACCCATCAGCAGTCGCCCCAAGGTGCTTTTGCCGGAGCCGCTGCGACCGATGATGCCAATTCGTTCACCCGGTTTTACGCTGAAGCTGATATTAGCCAGCGCCGGCGCGTTCTGGCCGTTGTAGTGGAACGTCACGCCGCTGACATCCAGTGCGCCTTGCAATTGGGTGCGCTCCAGCGGCCGCTGTTTGGCGTCGCGTTCCTGCGGCAGGCCCATCAGCGCATCGGTGCTTTTCATGGTCAGTTGCGCTTGTTGGTAGCGCGTGATCAGCCCGGCAATCTGCCCCAATGGAGCGAGCACACGACTGCCTAGCATGTAAGTCGCCACCAGTGCGCCGACGCTCAAATTGCCGGCGATGATGCTGTAGACCCCGGCGACAATCGTCGCCATGCCGGAGAACTGCTGGATGAACAGCGTGCCGTTGGTGGCCAGCGCCGAGAGATTGCGCGCGTGGCTGTCGAGGCGGGTGAGGGCGCCGTGGGTGGTTTCCCATTTATGCTGGCGTTCACTTTCGGCGCTGCAGGCCTTGAGCGTTTCGAGGCCGCCGAGGGTTTCGATCAGCAGGGCCTGGCGTTCGGCACCGAGGGTGAGGCTTTTTTGCACGGTGTCGCGCAGGCGCACCTGAATCACCATCGCAAAGAAAATCGTGATCGGGAACGCCAGCAACGGAATCACCACCAGCCAGCCGCCAAGCAGGCCAATCACCACCAGCATCAGCACGGCGAAGGGCAAGTCGATCAGGCTGGTAAGGGTCACGGCGGTGAGAAATTCGCGCAGGCCCTGAAAGTCGTGAATGCTCTGGGCGAAACCGCCGATAGTCGCCGGCCGCGCTTTCATCGACATGCCGGTGATGCGTTCGAACAGCGTGGCAGAGAGGATCACGTCGGTTTTCTTCCCGGCAGTGTCCAGCAAGTGCGCGCGAACCACCCGCAGCGCCAGTTCGAAACCGGTGCCGATCAGCAAGCCGATGGACAACACCCACAAGGTTGACGTGGCCTGGTTCGGCACGACCCGATCGTAGGTCTGCATGACGAACAGCGGCACCATCAACCCCAGCAGGTTGATCAGGAAACTCGCCAGGATGGCGTCGCTGTACAGCCATTTCGACAACTTCAACGTGTCGCGAAACCATGCCTCCACGCGCGGCACGAGGGGCGAACGCAAGTCTTCGAGTTCGTGGCGCGGCCGGGCAAACAAGGCCTGGCCGCTGTAGTTTTCGGCCAGCTCTTCACGGCTGACCCATTGTTCGCCGCCGTCGGCTTCGCTGGGCAGAATCAGCAACTGACCGTCATCGCCAAAACGCCGCAGAATGGCGGTGCGGCCATTGTTGAGGATTAGCATCACGGGCAGGTTGAGGGCGGAAATGTCCGCCAGTTCACGGCGCAGCAAGCGCGCCTGCAAGCTGGCCCGGGCCGCTGCACGTGGCAGCAGGTCCAGGCTCATGCGTTGTTTGTTCAGCGGCAGGCCGGCACTCAGGCTGGCGCGACTGACCGTCGCACCGTGGAGTTTGCAGAGAATCAACAGCCCGTCCAGAAGCGGGTCGTCGAAGCTCAGTCGCGGATCGACACCGGTGTTGCCGGGTTCCATGCTAGTCACACTGATCGCTCCTGTTGCACTGCGGCAATAGTCATCGATATCTACACCTCTACTGTAGGAGCTGCCGAAGGCTGCGATCTTTTGATCTTGATCTTTTGATCTTTGGGGCCGTCATTGCCGCCACAAAACCAAGATCAAAAGATCGCAGCCTTCGGCAGCTCCTACACGGACTTCATTTGAGTTCAGGCAAACGGGCTTCGTTTTTGACTTCGGCCTGGGCGATCGCATCTGCGGGCAGCACCACCCGCTGTTTGCTCAACAACTGGCCCATGTTCGCCAGTACACGGTACATCGAATACTCCTCGGTGTAGCGGACTTCGGTGTAGCGGCGGTTGGCGTTGTAGAGCTCGTTTTCACTGTCCAGCAAGTCGAGCAGGGTACGTTGACCGAGGCCGAACTGATCCTGGTACGCCATCCGCACGCGTTTACTCGTGTCGGCGTATTCGCGGGCGGTCGGGGTTTGTTTCTTCGCGTTGACCATGGCGTTCCAGGCCAGGTGGATGTTCTCGTTGAGCTGGCGCAGGGCGTTGTTGCGGATGTCCATGGCCTGGTTGATCTGGTGCGCATCGGAGGCCAGGCGTGCCTTGTCGCTGCCGCCGCGGAACAGGTTGTAGTTCATCACTACGCCCACGCGCCATTCGTTGTCGTGGCCTTCGTCGCCCTGCACGTTGTTGTTGGCGCCCACGGCCGCTTCGGCGTCGAAGCGTGGGTAAAACGGCGATTTGGCGACTTCGTACTGGCTCTCGGCGGACTGCACGTCAGCCTGGGCGGATTTCAGGTACGGGTTGTTTTCCACCATGCTCTGCTGGGCTTCCTGCAGGGTGGTGGGCAGTTCGCCGCGGGTCGACGGCGGTGTTTCGAGTTCATCGGGCAGGCGCCCGACGACGGCGTAGAAATTCGACTCGGCGTCGGCCAGGTCGACTTCTGCGGTGTCGAGGTTGTTCTCTGCCAGTGCCCGACGAGCAACCGACTGGTCGGAGTCGGCGTTGCTGCCAATGCCGCGTTGGGTGCGCAGGCCGATCTGATCGTTGACCCGCAAGTGCGCTTGCAGGTTGTTCTTGGCCAGGGACACGAGTTCGCGACGCTTGAGCACTTCGAGGTAGACCTCGATGGTGCGCAAGGCCAGGTCTTGAGCGGTGCCCTGAGCGTAATAGGCCCGGGAATTGACCACGCCTTTGGTGCGTTCGACTTCGTTGGACGTGTTGAAACCGTCAAAGAGCATTTGCCGCAGGCGCAATTCCGACTGGGTGTAGGTCAGGATTTCGGTGTGGTGGTTGCCGAACGCGCGCGTGTTGGTGTTATCGCTGTACCCGCGCCCGTACGCGGCATTCAGATCCACCGACGGATAAAACCCGCCCTTGGCGACTTTGACCTGCTCATCGGCCGAAAGGCGGCTGTCCACGCGCGATGCGAGCTCCGGGTGGGTCGCGATAGTGCTCTGGATTGCGTCCGTCAAGGACATCGCCTGCGCCTGCGACGCGCAGGTCATGGCCAGCAGAATCGCACTGCAGAGGGGGGTTAAGTGGCGCATGGGTGCATCTCCCTGAATCCTAATGGTGCTTTATCAGTCGCCAATTTATTGACAACATTTATAGGTAAAACCGTTTCAAGCTTGTAACAACAGAGCTAAGAACATTCTAGAGAAAACCTAAGAACTTTTTTTCATAAGCTTATTCCAAAAAAAACTTATGCGCTATTTAAAATCCAGCACATTGTTTCACTCGGCAGCCCTTGATTTATGAGCCTTAGGGAGCTCTTTGGAGGCTGCGAAAAGTTCCAACCACTTATCGATAAGGGCGGAGATGTGCTGTAGGGGAGGGAAGTGTAGCTGTTTTGGGGTGCCGGTTTTTTGTCACTTGGTTGCTTCAGAACTGTTACGAATCGCTCGCAGGGCCTGTTGTTTTCGTTTTTGGATCCCGATGCCATTGAATGCATTGGGTTTTTGTCCTGAACCGAACAACAGGTCCGTGAGCGATGCACTTGGCGAATTCGTCGCCGGGGTCGTGGTGTATTTAAAAAAACCGCACCCATTGAGCAGACGATTCGCCAGGTAACCCGCCTGAGCCATGCGCACATCTTCGCGAAAACAGGATGCCAACGAGACGGTTGGCAGCGGAGGAAATGCACATGGCTACGCTCATCGGTATCGTCAGTAAAGTCATTGGTCAGGTGTTCGCGGTTGCGAATGACGGCACTCGGCGCGCCTTGATCGAAGGAGACCGGTTGTTCGCCGGCGATCAACTGGTCACTGGGGCCGAAGGCGCGGTGGCAGTGCATCTGCAAAATGGCCAGGAACTGACGCTCGGGCGTGGCAGCAGCTTGCAAATGAACGCCCAGTTACTCGCCCACCAGACGCCCCATGTCGACACCGCGGAAGCGGTGACGCCGAGCCAGGCGCAACTGACGGATGTCGAGCAACTGCAAAAAGCCATCGCGGCCGGCGCTGACCCGACGCAAACCGGTGAAGCCACGGCGGCAGGTCCAGCAGCGACCGGGGCTCCCGGTGGCGCATTGGGCGGCGGTCACAGTGTTGTGTTGCTGGAAGAAGTGGGTGGGCGCATCGATCCTACGATTGGCTTTCCGACGGCCGGGTTTGGCGGCATTCCCGAATTCCCTGAAGAACGCCACAACGCCGACATCAACGACAACACCCCGGCCGCGGCCCCCGTGGTTGACGTGCTGCCTCCGCCTCCGGTCAACAACCCGGTGACCCTGGGTGGTCTCAACGCTACGGACGGTGAGCTCACCCTCAACGAAGCCAATCTTCCCGATGGCTCGGCAAGCAATCCTTCCGCGCTGACCCAGAGCGGCACGTTCACCGTGACCGCCCCTGATGGTCTGCTGAGCCTCAACGTGGGTGGCATCAGTGTCATCAGCGGCGGCGTTGCCGCAGGCTTCCCGCAATCGATCACGACCCAGTTGGGTAACACGCTGACCATCACCGGGTACAACCCGGCCACCGGCGTGGTGAGTTACAGCTACACCCTCAACGGCAACGAAACCCATTCGGCCGGTGACGGCGTCAACAACCTCAGTGAACAATTCAGCGTGGTGGCCGGCGACGGCAATGGCGATACCGCCACGGGTTCGCTGGACATCAACATCACCGACGACGTGCCGAAAGCCGTCGACGACAGCAACGCCGGCACCGCCACGTCAGCGAACCTGACGCTCGAAGGCAACGTGCTGACCAACGACGTGCAAGGTGCCGACCGCGTAGCGACCGGACCGAACGCGGGACCGATCACCGCCGGTACCTTCACCGGTACTTACGGCACCCTGGTGCTGAATGCCAACGGCACGTACACCTACACCCTGAACACCAGCGATGCCGACTTCAAAGCGCTGCACGATGGCGACAGCGGCACCGAAAAATTCACCTACACCCTGACCGATGCCGACGGCGACACCAGCACCGCCACGCTGGAGCTGAACATCCATAACAGCCCGGTGACCCTCAACGGCCTCGACGTCCAGGGCGGCGAGTTGACGGTCTACGAGAAAAACCTCACCTACGGCACCGATCCTAATGCACCGGCCCTGACCCAGAACGGCACCTTCACCGTGACGGCGCCGGATGGCCTGCAAACCCTGACCATCGGCGGCATCGCCGTGGTCAGCAGCGGCGTCGCGGCGGGCTTCCCGCAATCAGCCGACACTGGCACGGGCGCGACCTTCACCATCACCGGCTACAACCCGGCGACTGGCGTGGTGAGCTACAGCTACACCCTGAATTACACCGACACCCATCCGAATGCGGATGGCACCAACAGCATCAGCGAGAACTTTGATGTCGTCGCCACCGATAAGGACGGCAGCACGGCAACCGGCCAGATCAACGTCAACATCGTCGACGACGTGCCGACCGCTCATGCCGATGCAACCTC
This sequence comes from Pseudomonas sp. LBUM1644, assembly GCF_059716195.1. Taxonomy (NCBI): domain Bacteria; kingdom Pseudomonadati; phylum Pseudomonadota; class Gammaproteobacteria; order Pseudomonadales; family Pseudomonadaceae; genus Pseudomonas; species Pseudomonas sp. LBUM1644. The sequence continues at coordinate 1,591,586 of NZ_CP166812.1, forward strand.
GGTCGCGGAAGGCGGCACCGTTACGGGCAACGTCCTGTGGAACGACGTCGGCGGCGCCGATGGCGCAGGGGGAGCAGTGGTCGGCGTGCGCGTCGGTTCAGACACCTCGACTCCGGTCAGCGGCGGCCTGGGCAGCCAGATCAATGGCACCTACGGTTACCTGACGCTGGATGCCCACGGCAACGCCGAGTACCACAGCAACCCGAACGCCGTGAACGGCCCAGGCGCGACCGACGTATTTACCTACACCTTTCGCGATGCCGACGGTGACGAAAGCACCACGACGATCACCATCGATGTGAACAACAGCAGCATCACGGCGGTCAGCGACAACGACGTGACCGTGTTCGAAAAAGCCCTCGACTTGAGCAAGGACGGCCAGGACCTGGCCGCCGGTACCGTCACCGGCAGCCAACCGGGCAGCACCGGCGAAACCGCCAGCGGCACGCTGGTTGGCTCGGTCACCGGCGCCACTGGCGCGATCACCTACACCCTGGTTGGCAATGCCACCGGGACGTACGGGCAAATCCTGCTCAACCCCAACGGCACGTACACCTACACCCTGACCTCGCCGGCCAGCACCACGCCGCACGCGAACGACGGCGCCAACACCCTGACTGAAACCTTCACCTACCACGCCACCGATTCCCTGGGTAACGTCGTTACCAGCACCATCGTGGTCAACATCGTCGATGACGTGCCTAAGGCCGTCGATGACAGCAACGCCGCTACCGCCACGTCAGGGAACCTGACGCTCGAAGGCAACGTGCTGACCAACGACGTGCAAGGCGCCGACCACGTCGCGACCGGGCCGAACTCGGGACCGATTACCGCCGGCACCTTCACCGGCACTTACGGCAGCCTGGTGCTGAATGCCAACGGCACGTACACCTACACCCTGAACACCAGCGATGCCGATTTCAAAGCGCTGCACGACGGCGACAGCGGCACCGAGAAATTCACCTACACCCTGACCGATGCCGACGGCGATACCAGCACCGCCACGCTGGAACTGAACATCCATAACAGCCCGGTGACCCTGAACGGTCTCGACGTACAAGGCGGCGAGCTGACGGTCTACGAGAAAAACCTCACCTACGGCACCGATCCCAATGCCCCGGCCCTGACCCAGAACGGCACCTTCACCGTGACGGCGCCAGATGGCCTGCAAACCCTGACCGTGGGCGGCATCGCCGTGGTCACCGGCGGCGTGGCGGCAGGATTCCCGCAATCGACCGGCGGCGAGCACGGCGCCGTCTTCACCATCACCGGCTACAACCCGGCGACCGGTGTGGTCAGCTACAGCTACACCCTGAATTACAGCGACACCCATCCAAATGCCGACGGTACCAACAGCATCTCGGATAACTTCAACGTCGTCGCCACCGACAAGGACGGCAGCACCGCGACCGGCCAGATCAACGTCAACATCGTCGACGACACGCCGACCGCCCACGCCGATGCAACTTCGGTCGCCGAAGGCGGCATCGTCACCGGCAACGTACTGTGGAACGACGTCGGCGGCGCCGATGGCCCGGCTGCGGGTGGCGGCGTGGTTGGCGTGCGTTTCGGCTCCGACACTTCGACTCCGGTCAGCGGCGGCCTGGGCAGCCAGATCAATGGCACCTACGGTTACCTGACACTGGACGCGGCGGGCAACGCGGTTTATCACAGCAATCCGAACGCCGTGAACGGCCCGGGTGCGAGCGATACCTTCACCTACACCTTGCGTGATGCCGACGGTGACGAAAGCACCACCACCGTCACCATTGATGTGAACAACAGCTGCATCAAAGCGGTCAGCGACAATGACGTGACCGTGTTCGAAAAAGCCCTCGACCTGAGCAAGGATGGCCAGGACCTGGCCGCCGGCACCGTCACCGGCAGCCAGCCGGGTAGCACTGGCGAAACCGCCAGCGGCACGCTGGTTGGCTCGGTCACCGGCGCCACTGGTGCGATCACCTACACCCTGGTCGGCAGCGCCACCGGGACGTACGGGCAAATCCTGCTCAACCCCAACGGCACGTACACCTACACCCTGACCTCGCCGGCCAGCACCACGCCGCACGCGAACGACGGCGCCAACACCCTGAGCGAAAGCTTCACCTACCACGCCACCGATTCCCTGGGTAACGTCGTCACCAGCACCATCGTGGTCAACATCGTCGATGACGTGCCGAAAGCGGTCAACGACAACAACGCCAGCACCGCCACGTCCGGGAACCTGACGCTCGAAGGCAACGTGCTGACCAACGACGTGCAAGGCGCCGACCACGTCGCGACCGGGCCGAACTCGGGACCGATCACCGCCGGCACCTTCACCGGCACTTACGGCACTTTGATACTCAACGCGAATGGCACGTACACCTACACCCTGAGCACCAGTGACGCCGATTTCAAAGCGCTGCACGACGGCGACAGCGGCACCGAGAAATTCACCTACACCCTGACCGATGCCGACGGCGACACCAGCACCGCCACGCTGGAGCTGAACATCCACAACAGCCCGGTAACCCTCAACGGCCTCAACGTCCAGGGCGGCGAGCTGACGGTCTACGAGAAAAACCTCACCTACGGCACCGATCCGAACGCCCCGGCCCTGACCCAGAACGGCACCTTCACCGTAACGGCGCCGGATGGCCTGCAAACCCTGACCGTCGGCGGCATCGCCGTGGTCACCGGTGGCGTGGCGGCGGGCTTCCCGCAATCGACCGGCGGCGAGCACGGCGCCGTCTTCACTATCACCGGCTACAACCCGGCGACTGGCGTGGTCAGCTACAGCTACACCCTGAATTACAGCGACACTCACCCGAATGCCAACGGCGCCAACAGCATCTCGGATAACTTCAACGTCGTCGCCACCGACAAGGACGGCAGCACCGCGACCGGCCAGATCAACGTCAACATCGTCGACGACACGCCGACCGCCCACGCCGATGCGATCTCGGTCGGCGAAGGTAATGTCGTCACCGGCAACGTGCTGTGGAACGACGTCGGCGGCGCCGATGGCCCGGCGGCGGGTGGCGGCGTGGTTGGCGTGCGCTTCGGCTCCGACACCTCGACCCCGGTCAGCGGTGGCCTGGGCACCCAGATCAATGGCACCTACGGTTACCTGACGCTGGATGCAGCGGGCAACGCGGTCTATCACAGCAATCCGGACTCGGTGAGCGGCCCGGGTGCGAGCGATACCTTCACCTACACCTTGCGTGATGCCGACGGTGACCAAAGCACCACCACCATCACCATCGACGTCACCAACAGCTGCATCAAAGCGGTCCCCGACACCGATGCGACGGTCTTCGAAAAAGCCCTCGACCTGAGCAAGGACGGCCAGGACCTGGCCGCGGGCACCGTCACCGGCAGCGACCCAGGTCACACAGGCGAAACCGCCACCGGCACATTGGTCGGCTCGGTCACCGGTGCCTCCGGCGCGATCACCTACACCCTGGTTGGCAGCGCCACCGGGACGTACGGACAAATCCTGCTCAACCCCAACGGCACGTACACCTACACCCTGACCTCAGCACCGAAAACCTCGCCGGGTGCCAACGACGGCGCCAATACCTTGAGCGAAAGCTTCACCTACAAAGCCACCGATGCACTGGGCAACAGCAGCACCAGCATCATCAAGGTCGATATCGTCGATGACGTGCCCAAAGCGGCCGCTTCGGAGCGTTCGGTCACCGCCACGGAGATCGACTCCAACCTGCTGCTGGTGATCGACGTGTCCGGCAGCATGGCCGACGCTTCCGGCGTGCCGGGGGTGTCGCGTATGGAATGGGCCAAAACGGCGATCAATGCCTTGCTCCAAAAGTACGACGACCTGGGCGACGTGAAAGTGCAGATTGTCACCTTCAGCACCACCGCCACCGACAAGACTTCGGTCTGGGTGGACGTGGCGACGGCCAAGTCGATCATCTCCGGCCTGACGGCGGGCGGTAACACCAACTACGACGCGGCCGTGACCACAATGAAAGCCGCGTTCGACACCGCGGGCAAACTGACCGGGGCGCAGAACGTCGGCTACTTCTTCTCTGACGGTAAACCCACTAGCGGCCAGGAAATCGGCACCGCCGACGAGACCGCGTTGAAAGGCTTCCTCGACGCCAACGGCATCAAGAACTACGCGATCGGCCTGGGCAGCGGCGTGAGCAGCGCCAACCTCAATCCTCTGGCCTATGACGGCAGCAACCACACCAATACCAACGCGGTGGTGGTGACCGATCTCACCCAACTCAACGCGGTGCTCTCGGGCACCGTGGTCGGCGCGCCGGTCACCGGCACTCTGATGGAGGGCGGGACGTTCGGCGCCGATGGCGGTTTCATCAAAACCATCACGGTCGACGGCACGACCTACACCTACGACCCTAAAGGCAACACCAACCAGGGTTCGCTGAACTTCAGTGGCGGGTTGAACCACGGCACGTTCAACACGGTGAACAACACCCTGAGCATCGCCACCGACAACAAGGGCACCCTGGTGGTGAACCTCGACACCGGCGAGTACACCTACACCTCGCAAAAAGCCACCGCCGTGGTCCTCACAGAAAACATCGGCTTCACCGTCAGTGACAACGACGGCGATACGGCCAGCTCGAACCTGGTGGTCAAAGTCAATCCAAACGCGGCGCCGGTGGCGGGGGATGACCACGTCATCACCAACGTGCTGTCGGGCAGTGTCGTGGTGCCGGGCGAATTGCTGCTGGCCAACGACACCGACGCCAATGGCGATCCGCTGACGGCGGCACCGACCACGTTCACTACGGGCTGGGTGCCGAAAGGCGCGGACTTCGTCGGCACCGGCGCGATCAACTTCGCCGCTACCCCCGATGTCGCCGCCAACCGGGCACTGGCCGATGTACGTAGCTTATTCGCCGCCAACACGGCAGCGATGACGGCGGTATTGGTGATCAGTGGCTTTCTGGGCGCGGTCACCACTGCCAACGCCAATGATGAAGACCTCATCACCGTGAAACTGAAACAGGGTGAAACCCTGAATCTGGATCACACCCTCGCGGCCGGTCACATCACCATGGAGTACTCGCTCAATGGCGGTGCGTTCGTGACCATCCCTGATGGAGGGACCATTACGGCACTGGCCGATGGCACCTACCAGATCCACGTCACCAATATAACCAACACCAGTGGCAGCAGCGCGGCCGCCGAAGGCTACCAGCTGACCATGACGGTCAACTACGCCGGGGCTCACGACCTTACCCCCGATACCCACAGCACCTACTCTGCCAACGACAACCATGGCGGCAGTGACAGCGCAGGCGTGACCATCAGTTATCAGGACGGCCACACCCTCACCGGCACCTCGGGTGATGACGTGCTGGTGGCAGGCACCGGCAACAACGTCATCAATGCCGGCGACGGCAACGACGTGCTCACTGCAGGCTCAGGCAACAACGAGTTGCACGGTGGCGCCGGCAATGACTTGCTGTTCAGTGGTGCGGGCAATGACCTGCTCGATGGCGGCACCGGCAACGACACCGCGAGTTATGCGCATGCCACGGCCGGGGTCACTGCCGACCTGAGCCTGCTCACCGCGCAAAACACCTTCGGTGCCGGCACCGATACGTTGACCGCGATTGAAAACCTCACCGGCTCGAACTTCAACGACAGCCTCACCGGTGACAACAACAGCAACATCATCAATGGCGGGTTGGGCGACGACATCCTCAAGGGCGGCGGCGGCGATGACTTCCTGATTGGCGGTCTGGGCAACAACACCCTCACCGGCGGTGCTGGCGCGGATACCTTCCAGTGGCTCAAAGGCAACAGCGGCCACGACGTGGTGACCGACTTCACGCCGGGCACCGACAAACTCGACCTGTCGCAATTGCTGCAAGGCGAGAACGGCACTGCAGCATCGCTGGATGACTACCTGCACTTCAAAGTCACCGGCAGCGGCGCCTCTCTGGTGACCAGCATCGACGTCAGCGGCATGGCGGGCGCTGCGCCAAATCAGACCATCGACCTTGCGGGTGTGAACCTGGCCAGTCATTACGGCGTAACGCCGGGGGCGGGCGGGGTGATTGCAGGTGGGCACGATACGGCGACCATTATCAACGGGATGCTCAACGACCATTCGTTGAAGGTTGATACGGTGTGATCTGACACCGAAACGACAAAACCCGCCATCCCGGTAAAAGGGGATGGCGGTTTTTTTTGTCTGTCAGTTAACCTTGTGCCGATTGCTGGACCGCTTTCGCGAGCAAGCCCGCTCCCACAGGGGGATTGCGGTCAAACTGTGGGAGCGGGCTTGCTCGCGAAGAACGATGACTCGGTTAAATAGGTAAGTCACATCGGCACCGGCGGCCCGATCAGCCGGCCCATCACCCCGAACACCCCCAGCGCTCTGATCACTTCAAGCTCCCCTTGGGTTTCAACCCTCTCCGCAATCAACGGCAAATCTATGCTGTGGGTCGCCCTGAAAATCGCATCGATGAACAGCCGCTTGTCACTGCGCTGGTCAATGGCACGGATATAGGCGCCGTCGATTTTCAGGTACGCCAGCCCCAGTTGGGTCAAATTGCCGATCTGGCTAAAGCTGCCGCCAAAATGTTGCAGGCCGATGGGGTATCCCGTCTTGAGCAGGCTGTGGCTCAGACGCTGGAGTTCTTCTGGGGGTGGCAGTTGGCGTTCGTCGATTTCCAGTGTCAGTAGCGGCGCCAGTTCGGGCAGTGATTCGAGCAGGTCAATGATCTGTCGCAACTGCACTTGATCGCGCAGCGTGCTGCCGGACAGGCTCAGCGCCAGCGGCCAACGGTTGGCGACCAGGTAATCGAGGGTCGCTTCGAGCATGGCCAGGTCAAATCGCGCCGACCAGCCCAGGCGTTCGATCCACGGCAGGAAGTCTCCGGCGGCAATCGCTTCGCCCTGTGGGTCGAGCAGGCGCGCCAGCACTTTGTGATGCAGCACCTGACTGGTGTCGGCGCATTGCACCACGGGTTGGAAATACAACTGCAGCTTGCCATGGGTCAGCGCATCGTCGATCCACTGTTGCCAGTCGTGGTGCGTTGGGTTTAATGCAGTGTTGCCGTGGGCCAGGTAAACCCACGGTCGCTCGGGATGGTGCCGGGCTTCGGTCAGCGCCTGATCAACTCGCCTCAGTACATCATCAGCGGGTTCGCCGGGGTGATAGGCGGCGATTCCCACATGCGCGACGGGCGTGCAATCACTGGTACCGGTCAGGCGCAGGTTCTCCAGGGTGGCGCTGATTTCGCCGGCCAGGCGTGCGCCGCCTTCGGCGTCCAGTCCTGGCGCCAGCAAGCTGAATTCGCCACCGCGATTGCGTGCCGGTAACCAGGTGCGATGCTCCGGCTGTTGGGTCAGGCGCTTGAGCAGTTCGCCGACCGTGTTGATCAACGTGTCGGTCCCTTGACCTCCCAGGCGTTGATTGAGGCCGGCCAGATCGTTGATCCGCAGCATCAGCAAATGGCCGTCTCGGCTCTGTTCGGAAACCAGCAACTGATCGGCCAGCTGTTCATCGAGTAAACGTCGGTTGGCCAAGCCTGTCAGTCTGTCCTGATAGGACTCGACCCGTAGCTTTTCACTGCGTGCGGCTTCCTCGGAAAACAATGCCTTGAGCTTCTCCACCATTTGGTTCATCGCCAGCACCACGCGCTTCAACTCAGGGGTGCGGGGCAGCGTCGGCAGTGTCAGAAACTCGCGTTTGCTGATGGCTTCGGCTTGTGTGACCAGTTTGTCGAGCGGGCGAAATTGTCGCCGCAACATCCAGCCCCCCACCATGGCGCTGAGCAGTCCGCACAACAGCAACCAGATCAGGCTGCCGAGGGTGCTGTCCCAGAGTTTGGCCAGGGCAAACTGCGGATTGCTCAGTACTTCGACCCGTGCCACCTGCTCCCAGCCACGCATGATCAACGCGTCGCCACCCTGTGGCGAAAGATTGACCACACTCACAAACCAGGCGGGAATCCCCTCGATTTTCTTCGGTGCGATGCGTTCTACCAACACCTGCTCATCCTTGATGTCGATCACCCGGATGCTGTTGAAATAGCCGCTGTCGAAAATCGAGCTGACCATCAACTCGATCATCGCCGGGTCGTCAATTTGCGCGGTCAGCGATAGCCCCAGCGCGCTGGCGGCATCCTGGGCGTGGGCGCGGAGCTGGCCGAGCGTCTGGTCGCGGGAGCTTTCCAGGCTGACGAAAAAACTGCCGCTGAACGCCACCAGCAAGAACAGGCAAATGGCGAGAAACAACTGTTTGCGCAATGACATGAACGCTCCTTGCCGTGGTGGCTATCCGTTACCTACGGCGAACCCTTCGGCCTGCATTTTTTTCAAGACGTCTTGCCAGCGCGACAGGTTTTTCGAGTCGCTGCTGCGTTTACCTCCGTTGGCGCCCGGCAAGTACAGGCCTTCGGCGTTGAAGGCGTACACCGGCAACAGGTCTTTGCGTTGGGAGGCGGGGCGGATATCGCCGATCAGGTTGTCCAGCACCAACGGGTCGGCCGTGGGGCTGCTGTAGAAGGTCAGCACCATGTGCGCCTGGTTCTGGGTCAGGGCTTTGACGTATGTGATGCGCAGCTGTTCGCTGGGAATTCCGAGGTGGCGCAAGCTGAAATATTTCGCCAGGGCGTAGTCCTCGCAATCGGCGGCACCCTTGATCAAGGATTCTACCGGCGTGGCCCAGTAATCGGTCTGACGCCAGATGCGGGTGTCATCCTGAAAGCTCAATTGTTGATTGAAGAAGCGATTGACCGCGTTCAGTTGCTCGCCCTCAGGCGCGTGGGCTTCGCCTTGCAGCATTTGATGCCACGCCTCGATCCGTCCCCGTCCTGGGCCGAGGGGGGCGTAGCGTTGTTCGGCAATCTGCAGAATTTGCGAGAAGGCCCAGTCGGCCTGGACGGTACTCAGCCCGGCCAACAGCAAAGTTGCCAGCAGCAGCCATCCGCCGAACCGAAGTCGGGGCGTTGACCATCCTGGACTACGCGGACTACGGGACATGTCTGGCTGCTCACGTGCAGATGCCTGAAGTCTAGGCGGTGTTTTTGTCGGGGGAGGGTTGGTCGTCGGGTGGGTGGCTTCAGTGAGGGGGGCTTTACTGTAGGAGCGAGCTTGCTCGCGAAGGCCGTGTGGCAGACGATTTTTTTGCTGGTGTACATATCCGTTGCTGCGGTAATGGCTGCTGGCGGTTTCGCTCTTACAGCGAGTCACTTTGGAAAAGAGCCCCAAAGTAACCAAAGGGCTCTTGCCCCTTTCGTTCGGTGCCTCGCTGTGGCTCGGCATGCCCTCGCTCCGGTCCTGCTCCGTGGGCCCGCCGCCATCGGCCATCCATGGCCGGGGGCGGCTAACCCGGCATCCATGCCGGGTTGCCCACTGCGCAGAACCTGCACTCGGCCTCTCGAGGGGGCGGTGCGTCAAGATCAAGAGCTACAGGCGAGCTAACGCTCGGCCTTGAGTGGTGAGAATCAAAAGCCGTACGCCGATGTTTGATCGTTCCACTCTGCGTGGAAACGATCACATCAAGATCAAAAGATCGCAGCCTTCGGCAGCTCCTACAGTGGAATGCGATCCCTGTAGGAGCTGCCGAAGGCTGCGATCTTTTGATCTGGATCTGTTGCCCCTTTCCCAGCAGCCATCACCGAAGAAACGGATATGTCCCCAGTCAAAAAGCATCCAGAAACGGACTCAGGATTTGCGCAAGGTTTTCTGCTTGAGGATATAAACCGTCACCAACACCGCACTGGTCAACATGAACCCGCGAGCCCACGGCAGGGGCACCAGGTAGCAGGAGAACAGGATGCTCGCCCACATCAGCCCGATGGCGTAGACCTTGCCCTTGAGCGGGATGCCGTTGCCGTCGAGGTAGTCGCGAATCCATGGGCCAAGCCGTGGATGCTCCACCAGCCACTGATAAAAGCGCGGCGAACTGCGGGCGAAGCAGGCGGCCGCCAACAGCAGGAACGGGGTGGTGGGCAACACTGGCAGGAAAATCCCGATCACCCCCAGCGCTACGCTCAGCCAGCCGATGGCCAGCAGCACGTAACGCAACATCAGGGAGCGGTTGCCTATGGGGTTGTCCATAGGCAAAACCTTAGTGGTGACGAGGCTTGAGGATCGCCGGTTTTTCGTCTGGCGCGTTGCACAGCAGGTACAGCGCGGTCAGGGCTTCAGGGATCTGCACGATCATGTCGTCCATCAGGTTGGCGTCGGCCGCGATGTCGGAAAACTCTGGTTGTTCGTCGAACAGGCCCGAACCGACCATGATCGGCAGCAGCATTTCGCTGACTTCGTCTTCGGCGGTTTCAAACCAGGCCGCTTCACGCAGGAACACGCCTTCCATGAAGCCGATGCACCAGCCACGCAGGTCGGAATCGTCCGGATCGTCGCCCAAGTCCAGTTCGCAAGGCAGCTCGAACTCTTCATCGGACGCCAGTTGGCGAGCAATGTGCGCCTTGAGGGCCAGCAATGTGGATTCGATCGCTTCACGCTCGGTGTCATCGGCGTAATGCGGCTCTTCGGCGAACAGCGCATCGATCCATTCACGGTCGGGCACGGCTTCGGAACAGATCGACAGTGCGGTGAGATAGCCGTGGGCGGCCACGTAGTCCAGCGCCTCGTCATGCAGCTCGTCGGCGTCGAGGAAGACTTGCAGGCGGGTTAGTTGCTCAGCGAAGGACATTAAAGGGCTACCTTGGGAATTAAACAGATGCGGGAATTCTAGGCCTTCTTGAGCGCTCAGGCCAGCCGCGCGGGATATTTGCCCCCACCTCTCCCTGTAGGAGCTGCCGCAGGCTGCGATCTTTTGATCTTGCTTTCAAAAAATCAAAATCAAAAGATCGCAGCCTGCGGCAGCTCCTACAGGGGATCATGTTTGTTCACTCTTATCAGCGGCACCCTGTGAAGAGGAGGGCTCGGGTATACTCCCGCGTTTTGTGATGCCCTGCTGGCGTCCCGGCTAAATGTGAAGCGTCATGCAATGCGCACTTACGATTTGTCGGTGCAGCCTTCGTGGTTCTGAACCAGCCTTGCAGGGATGTTTCGGTGATTTTTGGAGTTTTTATGCTCGAACAGGCTCAACGCGTCCTCAAGGACATCTTCGGCTACGACAGTTTTCGTGGCCGTCAGGGTGCAATCATTGAGCGCGTGGCCAGTGGTGGCGACGCCCTGGTGCTGATGCCTACCGGTGGCGGCAAGTCGTTGTGCTTCCAGGTGCCAGCGCTGTTGCGCGAAGGCCTCGCGGTGGTGGTGTCGCCGCTGATCGCCCTGATGGACGACCAGGTCGCGACACTCGAAGAGTTGGGCGTCGCCGCGGCAGCGTTGAACTCCACCCTCAGCGCCGAGCAGCAACGCGACCTGGCCGCGCGAATCAAACGCGGCGAAGTGAAAATGCTCTACCTGGCGCCCGAGCGCCTCGTTCAGCCGCGGATGCTGGCCTTCCTGCAAAGCCTTGAAATCTCCCTGTTCGCCATCGATGAAGCGCACTGCGTGTCTCAATGGGGCCACGATTTCCGTCGCGAATACCTGCAACTGGGCCAGTTGGCGGAATTGTTTCCCAACGTTCCGCGCATCGCCCTGACCGCCACTGCCGACAAGCGCACGCGCGAAGAAATCGTCGATCGCCTGCATTTGCAGGATGCCGAGCGCTTCCTCTCAAGTTTCGACCGACCCAATATTTTCTATCGCATCGTGCCCAAGGAGCAGCCGCGCAAGCAATTGCTGGCGTTCCTCGCCGAGCGGCGCAGCGATGCCGGCATCGTTTACTGCCTGTCGCGCAAGAAAGTCGACGAAGTCGCGGTGTTCCTCAGCGAGCAAGGCTTCCCGGCGCTGCCCTACCACGCCGGCCTGCCCAACGACACGCGGGCTCATCACCAGAAGCGCTTCCTCAACGAGGAAGGGCTGATCATGGTCGCGACCGTGGCCTTCGGCATGGGCATCGACAAACCCAACGTGCGTTTTGTCGCGCACCTTGATTTGCCGAAATCCCTTGAGGCCTATTACCAGGAAACCGGGCGGGGCGGCCGTGATGGTCTGCCGGCCGACGCCTGGATGGCGTACGGCCTGCAAGACGTGGTGATGCTCAAGCAGATGCTGCAGAACTCCGAGGGCGACGAGCGCCACAAGCGTCTGGAACAGCACAAACTCGACGCCATGCTCTCGCTCTGCGAAGAAACCCGCTGCCGTCGTCAAACGCTGCTGGCCTACTTCGACGAAGACATGCCCGAGCCGTGCGGCCATTGCGACAACTGTGTCGATGGCGTGCAGACCTGGGATGCCACCGAGCCGGCTCGCCAGGCACTCTCGGCGATTTACCGCACCGGCCAGCGCTACGGTGTCGGGCATCTGGTGGACGTGCTGTTGGGCAAGGACAACGAAAAAATCCGCGGTATCGGCCACCAGCATCTGTCGGTCTTCGGTGTCGGCAAGGCGATGGGGGAGAGCGAATGGCGCTCCCTGTTCCGCCAATTGGTGGCTCGCGGCCTGGCGGACATTGACCTCGAAGGCTACGGCGGCCTGCGCTTGAGCGACACTTGCCGGCCACTGCTCAAGGGTGAAGTGACCCTGGAACTGCGCCGCGATCTCAAACCGCAAACGACAGCTAAAAGCAGCAAGAGCCCGGCGAGCCAACTGGTTCGCGGCGAGGAACGCGAACAGTGGGAAGCCTTGCGAGCCCTGCGGCGCAAACTCGCGGAAGAACACGGCGTGCCGCCCTACGTCATCTTCCCCGACTCGACCTTGCTGGAAATGCTCCGCAGCCAGCCGACCTCGCTGTCGGAGATGGCCACGGTCAGCGGCGTCGGTGCACGCAAGCTGGAGCGTTACGGCGAAGCATTCCTCGAAGTGCTCGGCGGCCAGGTCGAGGCACCGAAAGTGGTGGCCGACCTGCGCCACGAACTGATCACCCTGGCGCGCGCCGGCATGACACCGCTGCAAATCGCCGGGCAGCTGCAATGCTCGGAAAAGAACGTCTACACCCTGCTGGCCGAGGCGATTGGCAAGCAGCAGTTGTCGCTGGAGCAGGCGCTGGACCTGCCCGAAGACTTGATGGGGGAAATCCAGGACGCGTTCCTTGACGGCGAGGGTGAGTTGCCGCCAGTGGCGGAGATTGCCGCATTGTTCGCCGGGCGTGTGCCTGAAGGTGTTTTGTATTGCGTCCGGGCAGCGCTGCAGTCCGAATTCGAGATATGACTCACCTGTTACATTGATGTAACGATTCACTACAGAGCAAACCTTGCCTCCAGCCTACGGCCATGCTTAGCTGACTAATAATTAGTTTTTCTCTATTTCAGTCTGATCATGAGTGTTTTATGCCGTTAACCGATCAACACCGCTTTGGCATGCAACTGGCCCATATGTCGCGTGGCTGGCGTGCCGAACTGGACCGCCGGCTGGCCGGCCTCGGGCTATCCCAGGCGCGCTGGCTGGTGCTGTTGCACCTGGCGCGTTTCGATGAAGCGCCGACTCAACGTGAACTGGCGCAGAGCGTCGGTGTTGAAGGGCCGACCCTGGCTCGACTGCTCGACAGTCTTGAAACCCAAGGCCTGGTGCAGCGCCAATCGGTGCTGGAAGACCGCCGGGCGAAAAAAATCGTCCTCTGCGCGCCGGCACTTCCCCTGATCGAACGAATTGAAACCATTGCCAACAAACTGCGGCATGAGTTGTTCGAAGGCGTCGATGAGGAAGATTTGAAGACCTGCATGCGGGTTCACGGGCACATCCTGGCCAATCTGGAAAAATCTTGAGGCATAACCGCACGCCAGGCTTTTGAGATACCCCGTTGGGCAGACTATAAAGAACTACTAGGCAATATCGTGTTCGTACCGGATGTGCGAACACGCACAGGTCGGTTCTGGTTATCTAAGGGATGCTCATGCTCGAGAGTTGGCAATCGGTTTTGCAGGGTTGCGCCAGGCTGCTTCTGGTCGGTGGCGCAGTCACTTACTCGGCATTGGCGCCTGCGCTGGGCTTGGGTGAGATCACCCTTCATTCAGCGCTGAACCAGCCGTTACGCGCGGACATCGCCCTGGTGGACGCCGCGGGCCTGGAGGAGGGCGACCTGTCGGTCAGCCTGGCAACGGCCGAGGAATTCAGCCGCGCCGGCGTTGATCGGGTGTTCTTCCTGAATGATCTGAAGTTCACACCGATCCTGCGGGGCAACCGCAGCTTGATCCGCGTGAGTTCCAGCAAACCGGTCAATGAACCGTTCCTGGATTTCGTGGTGCAGCTCAATCAATCCAATGGGCGTTTGCTGCGTGAGTACACCGTGCTGATTGATCCGCCGGGTGCGCCGGGGATCGTACCTGTCATTGACGAGCCGGTTGCTCATTCCCAGTCTTCTGCATTCCCCAGCGTCGAACCGGCCGCCGCCCCGGCGCCAGCTTCGAAGGGCAAAAAGCCGCCCGTTCCACGGGTCGATCAACCTGCCGCCGCCCCGGTCGTCGATCCTGTCGCCGAGCAATTGGCCGCGAGCGTGCTGGCAAACCAGCAACTACAGGCAACCATCGAAGAGCTGAAGGCGAAGGTTCAGAGTCAGGACGAGCAGATCGCCGGCGAGAAAAAACAGGTGAGCGAACTGCAGACGCAACTGGCAGAGATCAAGCAAGCGCCGGCACCGGTAGTAGCGCCAGTGGCGGTTGCTCCCGCCCCCGCCCCCGCCCCCGCCCCTGTTGTCGAAGAAGCCGAAACGAGCCACTGGTCGCTGATTTTCGGAGTGCTGGCGCTGGTGATTTTGTTGTTGCTGGGGTGGTTTGTTCGTCGGCAACGGCAGCAGGTTCAAGCGCTTCCCGAACAATCCCCCGAGCTACCGCCGCGACCTGAACCGGTCCTCAGTCGCACTGCGCAACCGGTTACGCAATCTCCTGTAGTGCGGCCGGCACCTGAACCGGGAGTATCGACGCCCGCCGGTGATGTGCTTGAAGGCGTTGGTATCTATCTCGCCTACGGGCGTTTTTCCGAGGCGGCCGGTTTGCTGCGCGAGGCGCTGGTCAAGGAACCGCAGCGAACCGATCTGGCCGTGCAGCTGTTGGAAGTCCTCGGGCAACAAGGTGACGGGCCGGCCTATGCAACGCAGGAATCCAGCCTGCGCGATGCCGGGTTCGACGACCAGCAGCTTCAGGAAATCCGTGCGCGTTATCCGAAACTCAACGGAGCGGCACCGTTGGTCACAGGAGTGACCATCACCCCGACCAGCACGGTGACCAACGAGGTGACGCCCCACGATGACTTCCAGTTGAACCTGGATGATCTGTCGATGGATTCCAGTTGGGACCTGATCAGCCCCTTCGAAAACTCGCCATCCGCTGCCAAGCTAGCGAATGGGCCGGCACCGCTTGAGTCAGCGTTTACCTCGAACCTGCACGTCTTGCCCGATGTCTTCGAAATGCCCGACGACGCCACGCTCGGCGAGCCCGAGCTTGAATGGGGTGATGAGTCTGACTCGCAATCCCTGGACGACGGCTTTCTCAACGCGTTCAGCGATCCCGACCCGTCGCTGGAACTTGAACCATTGCACCTGGAACCCGCTGAGCCGCGCAGCGCCGAGAAGTTGGAGCAAGCCCAGAACTGCATCGATGATGGTGATCTGGACAGCGCCATCGAACTGCTCAACGAATTACTCAAGGAAGATAACGAATCGCTCAAGCAGACGGCCCGGAATCTGCTGGCCGGGCTATCATAGCGGCGCCCTCTGTTTCAGGAACTTCGCCGATCATGACTGCATGCAAACCGGAAATTGTCATCACTTATTGCACGCAATGCCAGTGGCTGTTGCGTGCCGCCTGGCTGGCCCAGGAATTGCTCAGTACCTTCGACGACGATTTGGGCAAAGTCTCCCTGGTGCCCGGCACGGGTGGGGTCTTTCACATTTTCTGTGACGATGTGCAGATTTGGGAGCGCAAGGCCGACGGTGGTTTTCCCGAAGCCAAGGTGCTCAAGCAGCGGGTCCGGGATCAGATCGACCCGGACCGCGACCTTGGGCACAACGACCGCACTCAGTGAGACGCGGCTTCTGCGGCCACGGCTTTCTTGCTTGAACCGCCCGACAGCCTGCTGGAAACCACGATCGCCACGATGATCAACGCACCGCCGATCAGCATGCGCAAGGTTGGGTTTTCATTGAACAACAGCCAGGCCACGGTGATGCCATACACCGGCTCAAGCGCGAACACCACGGCGGCGGTCCGCGCCTTTATCACCGCCAGGCTGGCGACGAACAGACTATGAGCGACGCCGGTGCAGAACACCCCGAGCAGACCAATCCACAGCCAGTCCAGGGCGCGCACTTCACTCAACTGAGGTGCCGCCACGGGCAGCAAGCACACCGCGACGACTACGTTCTGACACAGCGCGGCCTGTACCGGTGGAATTCGCCCGGAGCTGGCACGGTTAGTCAGTGACAGCAAGGCGAACAGCAAACCGGATGCCACTGCCCATAGCAGCCCGATGGTGGCACCGCTGGCCAGATCAAAGTCAGGGGTGACCAGCACCAGCCCGATACTCACCAGCACCACCAGCAGGATTTCGTTGGCGCGAATTCGTTCGCGGAAAATCAGTCCTTCGAGGATCACGGTAAACGCGGGGAAACTGGCAAACCCCAAGGTCGCAATCGCCACGCCTGCCACTTTCACCGCGATGAAAAAGCTCACCCAGTGCCCGGCCAGCAGCAGGCCGCTGAGCAACAGTCGGCGCCAATCCACGGCTTCGAGTTTCTGCCAGCGCGTAGTGCTGGCAAATCGCGCGAAGAATGCCAACGCAAGCACAGCAAACGCAGCACGACCGAAAACGATCACAGCGGGTGACGCAGCGGCGAGTTTGCCGAATACGCCAGTCAGGCCGAACATCAGTGCGCCGATATGCAGGGCGCCAAGGGCGGTACGGGGAGTCATTGCAATCCTTGATAAGCGTGGCCGGAAACAACATCGTCTCCTGTAGGAGCTGCCGCAGGCTGCGATCTGTTGATCTTGCCTTTCCAAGATCAAGATCAAAAGATCGCAGCCTTCGGCAGCTCCTACATTGAATCGTGCGAAGCCAGGTATGTCTGTCGGCAAACTATCGACTTTTGTCGCCAGCCTCGCGGCGCAGTTTTCCGGGCGAGGCACCGAACTCCCGCAACACCGCCGCAGCGAAAGCACTTTGAGAGCTGTATCCGACCCGGCTGGCGATCTCCCCGATGGGTAACGCCGAATCCCGCAACAACTCCACGGCCCGGTGCAGGCGTCGACTGCGGATGTAATCCATGGGCGTCTGCCCACATTCGGCAACGAACCGTGCGTGCAATCGAGCGCTGGACAGGCCGGCCACGCGGGCCAGGT
Source organism: Pseudomonas sp. LBUM1644 (assembly GCF_059716195.1). Lineage (NCBI taxonomy): Bacteria > Pseudomonadati > Pseudomonadota > Gammaproteobacteria > Pseudomonadales > Pseudomonadaceae > Pseudomonas > Pseudomonas sp. LBUM1644. Next base: position 1,608,868 of record NZ_CP166812.1, read on the forward strand.
CCGCCACTTGCAGCGGAGAGGCCGCGTACTGGTCGATGTGCGAATTCAACGCGGCATAAGGCAGCCGCCGACCACCAATACGTTCGGGTTTGGCGTTGTTGAGACTGGCCAGCAACAGCACCGCGCCTTGTTGCGCGATCAATGGGTCGCTGACCTGACTTCCCGCCAGCCAGCTGACCAATTGGCTTTGCCCGGCATCCAGCGGCAGGCGCCCGGCGTTGTCGAGCAAGCGACGGCTGGCATCGGCGTGTTCTCCCAGAGACTGGGCAACCCATTGATCGCTCGGCACATCGAGTACCAGGCAACGGCTGCCATTGGCGCTGCCGCAGGCGTGATGAAAACCGGAAGGCACCACCACGAAACTTTGCTGGACCACCTGACTGCCATGGCCGCCAACCTCGAAATCCAGCGCGCCCGAGAGCCCGAACACCAATTGTGCGTGGTCGTGGCTGTGGACGATCAGGTCTCGGCTGTATTGGCGAAGCGTGAGGAACGGTCTCATCGCAGGTCTCCTTGGCAGGTCGCCAGTCTACACCGGCGACTTGCCGGTTCACTGTCATGGCACTGACTTGTTTGTGTCACTGACTGTTAACGGCTTCAGTGCAAGCTCGCAAAAAATAGCAGAGGGTTGCCCATGACCAGCGCCGAGCTCGCCAAACCCAGCCGTAAGCAACGTGTGCGCACCTTGTGGATTTCCGATGTGCATTTGGGCACGCGCGATTGTCAGGCCGAACACCTGTCGAAGTTTCTCAAGGGGTATCACGCCGACAAGATTTACCTGGTTGGCGACATCATCGACGGCTGGAAACTGCGCGGCGGCATGTATTGGCCGCAGGCGCACACCAATGTGATTCGTCGCCTGTTGACCATGAGCAAACGCGGCACAGAGGTGATCTACGTCACCGGCAATCATGACGAATTTCTACGCCGCTATTCGAAGCTGATTCTGGGCAATATCCAATTGGTGGACGAGGCCGTACACGTGACTGCCGATGGCCGCCACCTGTTGGTGATCCACGGCGATCAGTTCGACGTGATCACCCGCTATCACCGCTGGCTGGCGTTTCTCGGCGACTCGGCCTATGAGTTCACCCTGACCCTCAACCGCTGGCTCAACCACTGGCGCGCCCGTTATGGCTATGGGTACTGGTCGCTGTCGGCGTACCTCAAGCATAAGGTGAAGACGGCGGTCAGCTTCATCAGCGACTTCGAAGAAGCCATCGCCCATGAATGCGTCAAGCGCGAATTGCATGGCGTGGTGTGCGGGCACATTCACCATGCCGAGATTCGCAAGGTGGGCGGGGTGGATTATCTCAATTGCGGGGATTGGGTGGAGTCGTGTACGGCGCTGATCGAACATTGGGATGGCTCGATCGAGTTGTATCGGTTGGCGGATGCCCAGGCGCGGGAGGCGGAGTTAAAAGCCGTTAAAGTCGCAGAACCGGCATAAAAATCAAAAGATCGCAGCCCCCTGTAGGAGCTGCCGCAGGCTGCGATCCTTTGATCTTAAGCGGGCGAATATTCCTCCATCGCCGCCTTGTAAATCGAATGTTTCGGCTGCGCAAACAATCTCTCCATCATCGGCTCAAAAAAGCTCAACGCCAGTGTGTCATACGCCGGATCAAACGCCGCCGCGTCGTATTTGGCGCAAAACTCAATCGTCGCCTGATACTGCGGATGCCCGCTGAATTGCTCGCGCAAATGCCGGTCCATGCCCAGATGATGGAAGAAGTAATACCCCTGGAAAATCCCGTGTTTCTCGACCATCCACAGGTTTTCTGCGCTGACGAACGGCTTGAGAATCGCCGCCGCAATGTCCGGGTGGTTGTAGGAACCGAGGGTGTCGCCGATGTCGTGAAGCAGCGCACAGACCACATATTCCTCGTCGCGGCCATCGCGCCAGGCGCGGCTGGCAGTTTGCAGGGAGTGGGTCAGGCGATCCACCGGGAAGCCGCCAAAATCACCCTCAAGCAATTTCAGGTGCGCCGCAATCCGTGCTGGCAATTGTCGGGCATAGGCACTGAAATCTGCGGCGATGATCGCCCAGTCTTCCTGCGTGCCATCCTTCATATGGGTGAAACGGGCGTTGGCATTCATCGGCTTTCCTCGCGTGACTGATTGCGCCTAGAACGGCACTCGACCCAGGATCATGTCGCGGTACATGACGAAATCGCCCAGCAGGCTGTAAAGCGGATGCTGAAAAGTCGCAGGACGATTCTTTTCGAAGAAGAAATGACCGATCCAGGCAAAGCTGTAACCGGCCAGCGGCAGGGCCCACAAAAACAGCCACGCGCCCTTGCCGACCGTCAGGGCCAGAATAAAAATAACCAGCGTCGTGCCGATGAAGTGCATTCGTCGGCAGGTGCTGTTGCTGTGTTCACTGAGGTAATACGGGTAGAACTCAGCGAAGCTATTGAAACGCTTGATGTTTTCCACGACTGCGATCTCTGTGGTTATTGTTATGACTGCAAGTTGTTCTGCGGGTAGCTTATTTGAGTCTAGAGTGATCAATGGCATCAGCCAGTGACAATAGGCGCCACTTTAGTATCCTTCGCAAATTAGCCGCGGTAGACGGCTCACTGAACAGTAAGTAAGGCCATGACCGAACGAACGACTTCTGCAAGCTGGGCGATGGGGATTGTCAAAGCACTGGAGATGGACGGCCTGGATTGCCGGGTTCTGTTCAAGCAGCTAGGGCTCGACTACGCATCACTGGATGATCCGGATGCGCGTTTCCCGCAAGATTCCATGACGCGACTCTGGCAGCGCGCGGTCGAGCTGTCCGGCAACCCGGCGATCGGCCTGAACATGGGCAAGGTGGTGCGACCTGCGCAGTTCCATGTAACCGGCTATGCCTTGATGTCCAGCCAGACCCTGGCCGAAGGTTTCAAGCGGCTGGTGCGTTACCAGCGGATCATTGCCGAAAGCGCTGACCTGAGTTTTCGACTGCTGGACGAGGGCTACGCGCTGATTCTGACGGTGCATGGCGATCACCTGCCACCGACCCGACAAAGTGCCGAAGCGTCACTGGCCTGTGCACTGGCGCTGTGCGGCTGGTTGACCGGTCGCACGCTGCAACCGCGCAAGGTGCTGGTGCAGGGCGATCAGCCCGTCAATCTCGAGCCCTATAAACAAGCCTTCCATGCGCCGTTGGAATTCAACGCGCCTTACGATGCATTGATTTTCGAACGGGCGGACATGGAGGCGCCGCTGCCCACCGCCAACGAGGCGATGGCGCTGTTGCACGACCGGTTCGCCGGCGAATACCTGGCACGGTTTTCCGAAAGTCGAGTGACCCACAAGGCGCGGCAGGTGCTGTGCCGTTTGTTGCCGCAGGGCGAGCCCAAGCGCGACACCGTGGCGCAGACGCTGCACCTTTCGCAGCGCACGTTGCAGCGACGCTTGCAGGAGGAGGGCACGAGTTTTCAGACGCTGCTGGACGACACCCGCCGGGAACTGGCTGAGCAATACCTGGCGCAACCGACCATGACGTTGCTGGAAATTGCCTACTTGCTGGGGTTCGCCGACCCCAGCAACTTTTTCCGAGCCTTCCGGCGCTGGTTCGACACCACTCCCGGCGAGTACCGGATACGGCTGATGGCCGCGCCCGCGCCTGTTAGTGACGCCAAAACGCCGGAATACACAGCACAAACACCGTAATGATTTCCAGTCGGCCCAGCAGCATGCCGAACGACAGAATCCACTTGGCGGCATCCGGCAGGGTGGCAAAGTTGCCCGCCGGGCCAATGGTCTCGCCCAGGCCCGGGCCGACGCCGGACACGGTACTGGCCGCGCCCGTCAGCGCCGTCATCCAGTCCACGCCGAGCAGCGACAGCAACAGCGCGATCACGCAAATGGTGATGGCAAAGAAGAACGAAAACGTCAGGATCGAACGCACGATCTCTTCGTCGAGGCGGTGACCGTTGTACTTCTGCTTGATCACCGCGCGGGGGTGGATCAACTGGTTAAGGTTGGCCTTGAGGAGGATGTAGGCGACCTGGAAGCGGAAAATCTTGATCCCGCCGGCCGTCGAGCCCGAGCAGCCACCCACGAAGCCCAGATAAAAGAACAGCATCAGCGAGAAATTGCCCCACAGGCTGTAGTCCCCCAATGCGAACCCGGTCGTCGTTACCACCGATGTCACGTTCAGCGCCACGTGCCGCAACGCGTCCAGCCAGTGCAGCTTGGTGGTCCACCAGTACCAGGTGCCGAGCACCAGCCAGGTCACCAGCAACATGCCGAGCAAGCCTTGAACTTGCTGGTCCTTGATCAATGCTCGACGGTTGCCGCGCAAGGTCGCCACGTACAGGGTGAAGGGCAGGCTGCCGAGAATCATGATGACGATCGCCACCCAGTGCACCGCCGGCTGCGTCCATTTCGCCAGGGATTGGTCAGACGTGGAGAAACCGCCGGTGGAAATTGCCGACATCGCATGGTTGATCGCGTCGAACGGGCTCATGCCCGCCCACCACAGCGCCAGGCTGCCGAGAATGGTGATGCCGACGTAGGCCGCGACGATCAAGCGCGCCACCATGTGCGAGCGGGGCATGACCTTTTCGGAACGGTCCGACGACTCGGTCTGAAACAGCCGCATGCCACCGATTCGCAGCAGTGGCAGAATCGCGACCGCCATGCCGATAAAGCCGATGCCCCCGATCCAGTGCAGCAAAGAGCGCCACATCAGGATGCCGGGCGACATGGTGTCCAGGCCGCTGAGAACGGTCGAACCGGTGGCGGTGATGCCGGACATGCTTTCGAAGAACGAGTCGGTGTAGCTGATGCGCTGGGTCAGCAGGAACGGCAGCGCGGCGAATATGCACACCACCAGCCAGCTGCTGACCGTCAGCAGGTACATGTCTCGCGGGCGCAGGTGAATGTGTTCGGGACGTCCCGGGATGACCAGGGCCAACCCGGCGACAAAGGTGATCATGCTGGCCCAGAGGAATGACGGCAGGTCACTGGTGCGATCGAAAATCACCAATGTAGCCATGGGCACGACCATGGCTATGGCCAGGGTGATCAGGAAGATGCCGATGATGAAACCAATGATCCGTAAGGTCGGCAACGCCATGAGGTCCGCTCGGGCTGTAGTGGGGAAGGGCGCCATTCTACCTGCGTGGCAGGGCATGTAAACCGGCATGCCGGTGGTAGATACCGCTAGAATAGCCGGACAATTTTTTCAGGAGGTGGCCGATGCAGGCTCTCGACGCTTTGCTCAACCGTGTTTCCGTCCCGCGATTGCTGGAACCCGCACCGACCGCAGAACAACGCGAGGTGCTGTTTGCCGCCGCGATGCGTGCGCCGGACCACGGCCACCTGCAGCCTTGGCGCTTTTTGACAGTCGAAGGCGCGGCGCGTGAGCAAATGGGTGAGCTGCTGGCCGAAGCGGCAAAGTCGCAGGATAGCGAGGTCTCCGAGGCCGCATTGGACAAGGCGCGCAATGGTCCGCTGCGTGCGCCGTTGGTGGTCGTGGTGATTGCGCGGTTGCAGGAACACGTCAAGTATCCGAAGTCCGAGCAATTGCTGGCGGCCGGGTGTGCGGCTCACGGGATTTTGCTGGCGGCGTATGCGCAAGGCATTGGCGCGGTGTGGCGCACCGGTGAGTTGGCGTATTCGGCGCACGTGGCCAAGGGTCTGGGCCTGGCTGACGACGAAGAAGTGATTGCGTTCCTCTATCTCGGTACTCCACAGAAGGAGCCGCGCGTGGCGGAAAAAGTGGACCTCGCCGAATTCGTCAGCGCCTGGCCCGGTAAGGCCTGACGCCTACGATCAAATGTGGGAGCGGGCTTGCTCGCGAAAGCTGTGTGTCAGACGACTTCATTGCTTTCTGACACACCGCTTTCGCGAGCAAGCCCGCTCCCACAGGGGATTAGAGTTGGACCACGACTCCGGGGACCAGCGGCAATTCCAGACTCGCAATAAATCCACCCTGCGGATGATTGGCCAGCACCAGACTTCCGCCATGCCGCTCCGCCGCACGCCGTGCGATGGCCAATCCCAGGCCATGCCCGGCCGCCGTTTGTCCAGGTGCCCGATAAAACGGTTCGCCCAGCTGATTCAAATGCGCGGCGTCTACACCCGGCCCATGGTCACGCACACTCACCACGACCCGCTCACCCTGACGCACCGCCTGCATTTCAATCGATTGCCCGATCGGGTTGAAGCGCTGAGCGTTGCGCAGCAGATTGTCCACGGCGCGTTCGATCATCGTCGGCCAGCCTTTGAGGGTCAGTTGCGGTTCGGCATCGAGGCGAACGTTCTGCTCTGGCGAGCCTAGCTGGGCATCTTTTTGCAGCGTGTTGAGCAGCGCGTTCAGATCAACGTCCTCCGCGCTGGCGTTGTCGGCGTCGACGCGTGCCAACACCAGGATTTCGCTGATCAACGCTTCCAGTCGATCGCATTCACGGGTCAGGCGCGGCCAGAGTTTTTCCCGTTCCTCAGGATTGGCCCGTTCGGCCAACGCCAGCGCAATACGCAGCCGCGCGAGGGGCGAGCGCAGTTCGTGGGACACATCCCGCAGCAATTGGCGTTGGCTGCCAATCAGGCTTTGCAGTCGCGCACCCATTCGATTGAAGTCGTTGGCCAGTACACCGAACTCATCACGGCGATTCGCCAGTTTGACCAGGCTGTTCTGCTGATAGGTGGTTTGCCCCAGATCATGCACCGCACCGCGCAAACGGTTGAGCGGACGTGTGATGGAAAGGGTCACGAACAAGCTGAACAGGGTCAGTACCACCAGCGCGATCCCCAGCGCACTCAGTGGCCAGAGCAGGCTTTCCCGGTGCCAGGCGTCCAGCTCCGGGTGCGGGATGCGATAAATCAGCAGGTAGGTGTCGCCAGTTTTTTCGCTGGTGTACTCAGCGGTCAGACGACGCCATGGCAGGCGGCGATCGTCGTTGTTCTGGCGTGCCTCGAAGGCGGCCGCGCGGCGCGGAAAGGTGCCGCGTACCACCGGGTCGCCGCTCTCGTTGAGTACCTGGACGTCGATGTGATACTGGCGTTTGCGCTGTTCCAGAATGTCTTGCGCGGCTTCCTCCCCCTGGGCTTCGTAGGTTTGGGTCCATTCTTCGGCCAGGGTGTTGAGCCCGGGATGGCGACTGAGAATCCATGCGTCCTGGTTGAGCATGTGCCCGAGCAGAATGGAGAGCCCCGCAACCAGAGCGATGGCCAGCCAGAAGCTGGCCAGAATACGCCAGAACAATGAGCGCACAGATAATCCTCAATCTATCGCAAATCCCTTGTGGGAGCGGGCTTGCTCGCGAAGGCGGTGTGTCAGTCAATGAATGCTTTAACTGACACACCGCCTTCGCGAGCAAGCCCGCTCCCACATTAGAACTGAGTGGCATCAGACCCAACGGGGTTTAGCCGTTGGGTCCAGGGTCAGCGCATTATTGCGCTTTTTGCGGTTGTTGCGCTTTCCAGGCCTTGAACTCGGCCCATTCGGCGCGGCGCTCGGCCTGTTTTTTCTGTATCTCGTCGAATTTCTTCTGTTGATCCGGTTTCAGCACGGCGCGCACATCGGCTTCGGCTTTCTGATGTTTGGCGGTCATTTCGTCTTTCATGGCTTTCTGGTCAGCCGGGGACAGTTTCTCCAGGTACTTGTCGACCAGTTGCCGGCGATCATGCATCTGCTCGCCCATGATTTTGCGGATCTGCTCGCGCTGTTCGCGGCTCAGGTCCAGTTGGCTGTACGGGCCACCTTTACCGTGCTCGTGCATCTGACCGCCGTGGCGCGGGCCGTCCATCGGACCACCCATCGGGCCGGCGCCATCAGGCATCGCCATGGCAACGGTCGGCAGGGCGGCAGCGAACATCAGAGCGATAAGAGTCTTGCGCATGGTGAATCTCCTTGTCTCGTTCCCGGTACGTTCCGGATGAGTGCAGATTACGGAGATCAAGGTCAGCGGCCGTCAGCGGAGCGTAAAGCTTGGGTAAAGACGATTTTCGACCTTCCTGACAATTCCGCTGCTCGCCGACTTGACCCTTGCGCGAATCTATACCGTCCCTGTAGGAGCTGCCGCAGGCTGCGATCTTTTGATCTTCAGCGATTCCAGCACCGCCGAAAATCAAGATCAAAAGATCGCAGCCTGCGGCAGCTCCTACAGGGACCGAGTACCGTCAGAAAGCCATTGGGGGATTTACAGGCTGTAGTAATAGCCACGGCTGCGAAGGGCAACGATGCGCGGGCGACCATCGGGGTGTGGGCCAATCTTTTTGCGCAGGTTGCTGACGTGCATGTCGAGGCTGCGGTCGTACAGGGTCAGCTTGCGGCCGAGGGCGATCTGCGCCAGTTCTTGCTTGTCCAGGGGCTCGCCGGGTTGCTTGAGCAAGGCTTCGAGCAAGCGGCTTTCGGAAACGGTGAGGATGAATTCCTGTTCGTCGATGCTGACCACGCCACGCACCGGGCTGAAACACAGGTCGCCCAACTCCAGCTGGCTGGACACCGCCGCCGGGTGGCTGCGACGCAACACGGCGCGCAGACGGGCTGTCAGTTCCCTCGGGTCGCAGGGTTTGGCCAGGTAATCATCGGCGCCGAGCTCCAGGCCGAGGATGCGATCCAGCGGCTCGCCACGGGCCGAGAGCATCAGCACTGGCAAGTCCGGGTGATCGCTGCGCAATTGCTTGAGCAGCTCCAGACCGCTGCCGTCCGGCAGCATCACATCCAGCACCACGGCCGCCGGTGAAGTTTCAGCCAGTGCGCGACGGGCGCTCTGGCCATCGTGGCAGGCACGGACCTGGAAGCCTTCCTGGCTCAGCCAACTGCACAAGAGCTCGCACAGCTCCTGGTCATCATCAATTAGTAACAGCTCGCTCATGAATCACTCAATTTAGCCATTGCCGACGTTTTCGACTTGCACCACTGGCGAAGATACCGCAGAGCAGGGCCAATAGCGCTACTCCGGCGCCGATGACGAACCATTGCTGCTGATCCGTCAACAGGCGTGGCAGCGAACTGCTGGCCTGAGTCTCCTTGAGTTGCAGCTTGAGGCGCTGGTTCTCCTGGCGCAATCGGGTCAGTTGAACGCTCTCGCGTTCACCATCGGCAGTTTGCAGTTGCTTGCTCAGTTCTTCTCGTTGCTGCTCGCTCACCTTCAAGCGTTGCTGCAACTCGGTGATCTGGCTGCCGGCGCTCAAGGACAGCGGCGTCGATCCACCGCCGTTGGCGCTTTCTTCACCGTGGGCCGGAGCCATGATCGACAACGTCACCCACATCAGACACAACGGACCCTTGCGCATCGCGACTCCTGATTCCAATCGAATTATTGGGCAGGTTATCGGCAGGCAAACGAGAATAATGAGCGATTGAGAGCGCGATGAACCGAGAAGGTTCATCGCGAGACAGGATACTAAGGCAGGACTTGCTTGAACGGCTTGACCGAAACGTTGGCGTAGACACCCGCGGCGATATACGGGTCGGCGTCGGCCCAGGCCTGTGCGGCGCTCAGGGAGTCGAATTCGGCGACGATCAGGCTGCCGGTGAAACCCGCAGCACCCGGATCATTGCTGTCCACCGCCGGGTGTGGGCCGGCCAATACGATGCGACCTTCGCCTTTGAGCACTTGCAGGCGCTCAAGGTGCGCGGGCCGTGCGCCCAGGCGGGCTTCCAGGGAGTTGGCGACGTCTGTGGCAATGATTGCGTAAAGCATGTCAGTCCTCGGTTTTTGGCGTAGTGGTATCGGCGTCGTGCAGGTGGCGGGACAGGTAGATGCCCTGGCCGACCAGGAACAGCAACGTCATGCCCAGGCTGCCGAAGACCTTGAAGTCGACCCAGTAGCTCTGGAACGTGAACGCGACGAACAGGTTGGCGGCACCGCAGAACAGGAAAAACGCGATCCAGGCGATGTTCAGGCGGGTCCAGACCGCATCCGGCAGGGTCAGCGCGTGGCCCATGATGCGCTTGATCAGCAATTGATCACCGACGAAGTGGCTGCCGATGAACGCAAGGGCGAACAGCCAGTTGACCACCGGGGCCTTCCATTTCAGGAAGGTCTCGCTGTGGAACGCCAGGGTCAGGCTACCGAACACCAGGCAGGCGATGAGGGTCAGCCACTGGCTCTTCTCCAGCTTGCGCTGCTTGATGAAAAGCGTGCCGTAAACCACCAGGGAGCTGATGATCAGCATCGCGGTGGCGCTGTAAATACCGCCTACAGTCAACTCATGTCCGGCGACGTCAACGACCCGGGGATCAATCTTGAAGACGATGAAGAACAGCAGGAGCGGGATGAAATCGATGAATTGTTTCACAGTGGCAGCCAGAAGCAGGATGTGGCGGCATAATAACAAACATATGGGCGCGCGATAGCGTCAGCTGATTTGAGGTAACACATCCCCGTGAATGTTGATTTGCACTGCCATAGCACAGCCTCCGACGGCGCTCTCGCGCCTGCAGTTCTGGTTGCGCGTGCGTACGAGAAAGGCGTGCGAGTCCTGGCCCTGACTGACCACGACACCCTTGAAGGGCTCGATGAGGCCCGCAGCACGGCGATCGCGCTGGGGATGCAATTGGTCAACGGCGTCGAGTTGTCCTGCACCTGGGGCGGCGCGACCATTCATGTGCTGGGCTACGGTTTTGATGTGAATGCGCCGCCGTTGGTCGATGCCATTGCCAAATTGCACGATGGTCGCTGGCTGCGGTCCGAAGAAATAAGTCGCAAGCTGGCGTTGAAGGGCATGCCGGGCGCGCTGGAAGGTGCACGCAACATCCAGCAGGAGCTGGGCGACAGCGGTAATGCGCCGGCGCGTCCGCACTTCGCCGACTGGATGGTACGCGAAGGTTTCGTCAAGGATCGCGCCGAAGCGTTTCGCAAATGGCTGGGTGCCGGCAAGTTGGGTGACGTCAAGCAACACTGGCCCACCCTGGAAGACACGGTTGAAACCCTGCGGGCCGCGAAGGCCTGGGTCAGTCTGGCGCATCCGTGGCACTACGATTTCACTCGCAGCAAGCGTCGCCGCTTGATTTCTGACTATATTCAAGCAGGGGGCCACGCGATCGAAGTGGTCAATGGCCATCAGCCTGCCGAACAAGTGGGCAGCCTGGCGATTCTGGCCCGCGAGTTCGGTCTGCTGGTCAGCGCCGGCAGTGATTTTCATGGCCCTGGAGGCTGGTCCGAGATCGGTGAGTACCGCCCGCTCCCGGAGGATCTGCCACCACTGTGGTGTCGATTCAAACATGACCCAATTATTGCCGCCGTCTGAACAGGTAGAGAATGTGAGTCAATTTTTCCAGATTCATCCGGAAAACCCGCAAGCGCGCCTGATCAAACAGGCTGTCGAGATCATCCGCAAAGGCGGGGTGGTGATTTATCCCACAGACTCGTCCTACGCCATTGGTTGCCAGATCGGCGACAAGAATGCCGTGGAGCGCGTGCGCCGGTTGAGACAGCTGGACGAAAAGCACAACTTCGCGCTGATTTGCAGCGACCTGTCGCAACTGGGGCTGTTCGCCAAGATCGACACCGGCACCTTCCGCCTGCTCAAAGCCCACCTGCCAGGGCCTTATACCTTTATTCTCAACGCCACCCGCGAAGTCCCGCGGCTATTGTTGCACCCGAAAAAACGCACCATCGGCCTGCGTGTGCCCAGCCATCCGATCGCCCTGGCGTTGCTGGAAGAACTCGGTGAGCCGTTGATGAGCGTGACGCTGATCATGCCCGGCGACACCGACCCGTTGACCGATCCTCACGAAATGCGCCAGTTGCTCGAACATCAGGTCGACCTGATCATCGACGGCGGTTTCGGCGGGATCAAGGCGTCCACTGTGATCAACCTCGCTGATGGCGAGCCGGAAGTGATCCGCGTCGGTTGCGGCGACCCTTCGCCGTTCATGGCCGAGGCCTAGATGTCTGCAGTAGAACCCGTCGACAGTCAGGCCGGAGCCCAGCAAGAGCTGCCCTTCGCCATGGTCTATGGCCAGGCGGTCATGGAAATGCCGCTGGACCTGTACATCCCGCCGGATGCGCTCGAGGTCTTTCTTGAAGCCTTCGAAGGCCCTCTCGACTTGCTGCTGTACCTGATCCGCAAACAGAACATCAACATCCTCGACATTCCGGTGGCGGAAATCACCCGTCAGTACATGGGTTATGTTGAGCTGATGCAGTCGGTGCGTCTGGAGCTGGCCGCGGAATACCTGGTGATGGCCGCGATGCTGGCCGAGATCAAATCGCGGATGTTGCTGCCTCGCGCCGAGACCATCGAAGCCGAAGAAGACGACCCCCGCGCAGAACTGATCCGCCGCTTGCAGGAGTATGAGCGCTTCAAGGCTGCCGCCGAAGGCATCGATACCTTGAGCCGGGTAGGCCGCGACGTGGTGGTGCCCAAGCTCGACGCTCCCGAAGCCCGGGCGCGCAAACTGTTGCCGGACGTGAGCCTGGAAGAGTTGTTGATGTCCATGGCCGAGGTGTTGCGTCGGGGTGACATGTTTGAAAGTCACCAGGTCAGCCGCGAGGCGCTGTCCACGCGCGAACGCATGAGCGACGTGCTGGAACGGCTCAAGGGCGGCGGTTTCGTGCCCTTCGTCGAACTGTTCACCGCTGAAGAAGGTCGCCTGGGGGTGGTGGTGACCTTTATGGCGATCCTCGAACTGGTCAAGGAATCTTTGGTCGAGCTGGTGCAGAATGAGCCGTTCGCGGCGATCCACGTGCGAGCCCGAGCCGAATAACGAGTTGAATCATGAACCTGACTGAACCCCGCGAGCTGGCGCCACTGCTTGAAGCCTTCCTGTTGGCCTCGGGAAAACCGCAATCGCTTGAACGCCTGTTCGAACTCTTCGAAGAAGGCGAGCGGCCAGAACCTCCGGTCTTCAAGAAGGCCCTGACTCTTCTGGCCAAGTCCTGCGACGGTCGTGCCTTCGAGCTGAAGGAAGTGGCTTCCGGGTATCGCTTGCAAATCCGCGAAAAATTCTCGCCGTGGGTCGGTCGTTTGTGGGAAGAGCGGCCGCAGCGTTACTCGCGTGCCATGCTCGAGACCATGGCGCTGATCGCGTATCGCCAGCCGATCACCCGGGGCGAGATCGAAGACGTGCGAGGCGTCGCGGTTAACAGTCACATCGTTAAAACCCTGCTTGAACGCGAGTGGATTCGCATCGTCGGTTATCGCGACGTACCCGGTAAACCGGCGATGTTTGCGACCACCAAGGCGTTTCTCGATCACTTCAACCTGAAGAATCTGGACGACCTGCCGCCACTGGCCGAGCTGCGGGAAATGGAACGTGATCCGGTGCTCGATTTCGACGACGCGCCAGTGCCCGCCGGATTGCAGGAGCTGGCGGATGCCAGCGCCGAACCGGAAGAGCCGAAGGAAGAAACCAGTTTCCATACGTTACTGCTGGAACTGGACACCATGGAGGAGGGGATCAAGACCGATTTCGACGATTTGTTGCGCGATGGTGAGTTGACCGAAACCGAGGCGGTTTCGGAGCCGGCGGAAGCTGAGGTTGAACTTCAGGCCGAGCCCGCAGCCACAGTCGAAGAAGAGCCGGAAGAAGACTCGGAAGAAGAGTTTGAAGACGATGTGCTGGGCGTCGCCGAAGCTCGTGAAAAACTCCTGGCTGCCGTTGCTGCCCTTGATCAGCAGAAACCCGAGCCCGAGCCCGAGTTGACCGACGAAGAAGCCGAAGCGCGGGCCCTCGCGGAAGCGATCGAAGCCGAACGTCGCGAATTCGAAGATTGAGGGGCCGCTAAAAGATCGCAGCCTTAGGCAGCTCCTACAGGTCGATGCAAATCCCACGTAGGAGCTGCCGAAGGCTGCGATCTCTTGATCCTGGAGGCGACAATGAGCTCAACCAAAGACCCCTGCATCAGCGTCTGCAAATTCACCGACGACATCTGCCTCGGCTGTGGCCGCAGCAAACGTGAGATCAAGGCCTGGAAGAAACTCGACAAAGCCGACAAACGCACCGTGCTCGCCGAAGCCTCGTTACGGTTGATCAAGCTCGGCGCCACCGGTCGGCGGAAAAACAAATAACCTTGCCTCCATCAGCTAGTCTCTGATGCGCGAACGCTCCCATGAGCGTATGATTCGCGACCCTCCGGCGATCCCTTCGTCCGAGAACCAGCTTTCAACTCTTCAGGCCTGGCCTGAACAGACCACACCGGGAGGTGCCCAGATGAGTATCAACGACCAGAAAGACGACCAGGAAATCGGCCCAGCAGGCGAAAAACTGCAGAAAGTCCTCGCCCGTATCGGCGTCGGCTCGCGCCGTGACGTAGAAGCCTGGATCAGCCACGGCCGCATCAAGGTCAATGGCAAAGACGCCACCCTCGGCCTGCGCGTCGACCTGCATGACGCCATCACCATCGATGGCAAGGTGATCAAGCGCGAAGAAGCCGCCGAGTCGGTACGCCGCGTGATCATGTACAACAAACCTGACGGTGAAATCTGCACCCGTGACGACCCGGAAGGCCGTCCGACCGTGTTCGACAAGATGCCGCGCCCGAAAGAAGGTCGCTGGATCAACATCGGTCGTCTGGACATCAACACCACCGGCCTGCTGATGTTCACCACTGACGGCGAACTGGCCAACCGCCTGATGCACCCTTCCTACGAGATGGACCGTGAATACGCGGTACGTGTGCGTGGCGAAGTCGATGACGAGATGATCGAACGTCTGAAAGCAGGCGTCGTCCTTGAAGACGGCCCGGCCAAGTTCACCGACATCAAGCAGGCTCCAGGTGGCGAAGGTTTCAACCATTGGTACCACTGCGTGGTGATGGAAGGTCGTAACCGCGAAGTCCGTCGCCTGTGGGAATCCCAGGGCCTGGTGGTCAGCCGCCTGAAGCGCGTGCGTTTCGGACCGGTGTTCCTCAACTCCGACCTGCCGATGGGTCGCTGGCGCGAAATGAGCCAGTACGAAGTCGACATTTTGAGTGCTGAAGTGGGCTTGACCCCGGTGGCCATGCCTCAGATGAACGCCAAGAGCAAAGACAAGCTCGAGCGCATGCAGCGTAAATCGTCGCGTCCGGTCGGCAAGACCGAGCGCGTGCGTACGCTGCGTCCAGCGGCTGGCGCTCCGGCAGCCGGCCCGCGTCCAGCACGTGAGCCGCAGATCGAAGGCGAGCGTCCGTCCCGCAAGCCAGTCGCACCTCGTGCCGATGGCGAGCGTGGCCCACGCACCCCGCGTCCGGCCAACGGTCGTACTGAACGTGGCGAAAGCCGCGGTGCACCAAGCGGTGGTCGCAGTGATCGCGGTGCCCCTGCTGGTCGTGGAGAGTCGGGCCGCGGTACGCCAGTGGCCGACCGTCCTTCCGACACCAAGCGTCCGGCCAAGCCAGCACCGAAGAAACGCCCGGGCATCGTCCTGGTCGACAAGGATGCCCCGTCAGGCAAACGCCGTGGCGCGCCAGCCGGTTCCGGCCAGCGTCCAGGCTTCGGTCGTCGCAAGCCTGAGTAATCGGTAAGCGCTGCATGAAAAACGCCAACCTTCGGGTTGGCGTTTTTTTTTTGTCTGGATTTAGATACGGTGGTGCGGCGGCGAAAATTTTCGCGAGCACCCCTATATCCAGATTGGAAAAGCAACGTTACGCGCTGTAACGAAAACCTGACGAAGCCCTTTGTTTGGCCCTGTGAAATCATCTCGACCCAAACACTGTAAGAAAACATTTACGCTCAGCGCTTTCCCTTGCTCCCTCCCATGCTCTAGCCCGCTTGTTTCACCGCGCCATGCAGGGTGTTATGCGCCCCATGCCTGTCGTGCAGGTGCATAACAAGAAGGAGGCGCAATGAACGCCGTGACTCATCTCCATCTCCCCTCGAGGCGTGATTGTTCAATCACCCCCGTCGAAGACTTGCAAAGGTCTGACTCCATTCTTGCAGCCGCCCGAACGCTTCGGGGCGGACACGTGCAATCCCGGCATCCGGCACGCTGATCCAGCGATGTCTGGCAGCAGGGGGTTACAGGTGTACAATGCGCCGCGTTTTACCTGTGACCTCCTGCGCATCTGCGCAAACCTCGAGGCTATCCGCCTTGTTCACTCCGCCGCGTCACGAGCGTGTCGGGTTCGATTTCGTCACAGATAAAAACAAACAGGTGACGCATGACCGTTGTTAATACGCTGAACGTGAGACTCTTTTCATGACTGGCCCAAACTCGCAATCAGGCGAGCTGAAACGCGGCCTGAAAAATCGCCATATTCAATTGATCGCCCTCGGTGGCGCGATTGGTACCGGGTTGTTTCTTGGCTCGGCCGGTGTGCTGAAATCCGCCGGCCCGTCGATGATCCTTGGCTACGCCATTTGCGGCTTCATTGCGTTCATGATCATGCGCCAGCTGGGCGAAATGATCGTTGAAGAGCCAGTGGCCGGTTCCTTCAGCCACTTCGCGCACAAATACTGGGGTGGTTTCGCCGGCTTCCTGTCGGGCTGGAACTGCTGGATCCTGTACATTCTGGTGGGCATGTCGGAGCTGACCGCGGTCGGTAAATACATCCACTACTGGGCGCCGGACATCCCGACCTGGGTCTCTGCCGCCGGCTTCTTCGTGCTGATCAACTTGATCAACCTGGCCAACGTCAAAGTCTTCGGCGAGGCCGAGTTCTGGTTTGCGATCATCAAGGTCGTGGCTATCGTCGGCATGATCGCCCTGGGCAGCTATCTGTTGGTCAGCGGCCACGGAGGCCCGCAGGCGTCGGTCACCAACCTGTGGTCCCACGGTGGCTTTTTCCCGAATGGCATCAGCGGTCTGGTGATGGCCATGGCGATCATCATGTTCTCCTTTGGCGGCCTGGAAATGCTCGGGTTCACCGCAGCTGAAGCCGACAAGCCGAAAACCGTGATCCCGAAAGCGATCAACCAGGTGATCTACCGGATCCTGATTTTCTACATCGGTGCACTGGTCATCCTGTTGTCGCTGACGCCATGGGACAGCCTGCTGGCGACTCTCAATGCGTCCGGCGATTCCTACAGCGGCAGCCCGTTCGTGCAAGTGTTCTCGATGCTCGGCAGCAACACCGCCGCGCACATCCTCAACTTCGTGGTCCTGACGGCGGCGCTGTCGGTGTACAACAGCGGCACCTACTGCAACAGCCGCATGCTGCTGGGTATGGCCGAGCAGGGCGATGCACCGAAAGCGTTGGCGAAGATCGACAAGCGTGGCGTGCCCGTGCGTTCGATCCTGGCGTCGGCGGCGGTGACGTTGATCGCCGTACTGCTGAACTACCTGATCCCGCAAAACGCGCTGGAACTGTTGATGTCACTGGTCGTGGCTACCCTGGTGATCAACTGGGCGATGATCAGCTTCTCGCACTTCAAGTTCCGCCAGCACATGAACAAGACCCAGCAGACGCCTCTGTTCAAGGCCCTCTGGTACCCCTACGGCAACTACATCTGCCTGGCGTTCGTGGTGTTCATCCTTGGCGTGATGCTGTTGATTCCGGGGATCCAGATCTCGGTGTACGCGATTCCGGTGTGGGTTGCGTTCATGTGGGTCTGCTATGGCATCAAGAACAAACGTAGTGCGCAGCAGGTGTTGCAGGCTGCGGGTTCTGCCGTGAAGTAACGCCTGACGCAGAAACAACAAGCCCGGCCAAGTGCCGGGTTTGTTGTTTGTGCTGTTTGAGTTTTCGATCGCGCTGAAGTCCCGTTCCTACATAAGTAGAAGCTGTTTACTACAGAGATTTCGGAAACTGATAGAGGTTCGTTAATTCAGAAGTAACCTACAACATGTCGGTAACTTTTTATCATAGGCTGGCGCTCCTAATTCATAAGGAGTGGTTATGGCCAGTCACAGCTATATGACGATTACCGGTAAGCGGCAAGGTTTGATATCTGCGGGTTGTTCCGGTCAAAGCTCCATCGGTAATAAGTGTCAGTCCGGCCATCAGGATGAAATTATGGTGTTGGCCTACTCTCACGATATGTTGGCGGGTGTTGATGGCAGCCAGGCAGGAGGTCGTGGCAAGCACATGCCTGTCACGATTACCAAAGGTATTGATAAATCATCGCCGTTGTTGGCGAGCGCTTTGCATGAAGGGGAAGAAGTGGAGTGTATTATCAATTTCTACCGTACTGCCTCGTCTGGGGGGCAAGAGCGATATTACTCAATACATCTCACCGATGCGCGTATTGCGCATATCAGCGTGCAGGTTCCTCACGCTATTCGTATGAACGATGCAGAACCGCAGGAGCTTGTGTCCATTCGTTACAGGGATATTGCGTGGGCGCATATTCCTTGGGCCACAAGTGCTTACAGCAGTTGGGGGGTCGAGGATGAATGAGGATTCCTGCGATATTCACGATGTGACTAAGGCAGCTTCTGAACTGGTTGCGGTTGGATGCAATATTGGCATGACCCATTTGCCTGATGGTGTCACACGGTGGACTGATCAGCGCGTGGCAGGGGGTACAGGCGTTAAGAGCAGAACACGAAGAATTATTATCAAAGGCTCGATTTTACCTTCAGAACGGTGTGGGGGTTGTGGCGGGGGCGATGCAGGTTCAAACGGGTGTTTCGGTCATTGGTAGTTCAGGAGGGCTAGGTGGGGTTGCTGGGGGAGTTGTGGTCGGACATGGTCTGAATAATATTTATGAAAGCTTGAGTAATATCTATTATGGGCCAGGAGCTCCAAGTTCAGTCGGACCTTTGAGACGTATCTACAGAGATATATTGGATGATTATCATGGAGATGTAGCTTATTACTCTATTGACCTGTTTTCTTCGGCGTACGGAGTTTTCAGGAAGGTACCCAAGCCTGGGGCGGTGGAGCTTTTTAGGCGTGATCCAATCAACTACGAAAGGGCTTACCAACAAACGGGAAAGCTGACGTTGACTTTTGAGGCGTTAATTGATTTTCTAACAATAAATACAATCATTGGAGAGGGATGATTTTTCTATAGGACGCGTTGGTGTGAGTGGTCTAATACATCAGGTCTTGCCGCGCATTTTTGGGATATAAAAGACTAAACCAAAAAAAACTACAGTTGCGTATATCGCCAGGTAGGTCGTGTTTAAATGCTTTTCGTCTATGTTTATTGTTTTTTTTATACTAAATATTATTAGTCCGGAGGGCGGTGCAGCGCCGATCAATACCAAGAGTGTGACTGCGATGTAATACCTAATATTTTCAAGGTTCATTGGATAATATAATCCTTCGATATGAGTCCTTAGATTAGTATTGCATTCAAAACAAGGCAACTTCCCTTTCGCAAATCCGAGAACGCTGTAAGAAAAATCCACTAAGATTTCTCGAACTCGCTTGCTCCATTGATTCCCTGCAATTGAGCGCGTCTTTCGCGGTATCCTGAACGCCCCGAACCCGGACGCTTTTCCATGCTGGTGATTTCCAACAACGTGCATCTGCCGGATGCCGAGATCGAATTGACGGCCATTCGCGCCCAAGGCGCCGGTGGGCAGAACGTCAACAAGGTCTCCAGTGCCGTGCACCTGCGCTTTGACATTCCGGCCTCGTCCTTGCCCGAGTTCTACAAGGAACGACTGCTGGCGCTGCGAGACAGCCGCATCACCAGCGAAGGCGTGTTGATCATCAAGGCTCAGCAATACCGGACGCAGGAAGCCAACCGCGCCGATGCGCTGGAGCGACTGACCGAGTTGATCCTCAGTGCCATCAAGGTCGAAAAGAAACGCCGCCCGACCAAGCCGACCCTCGGTTCGAAGAAGCGTCGGCTCGAATCCAAGACCAAGCGCGGCAGCATCAAGGCCGGGCGTGGCAAGGTCGATTTCTAGCGCGCGTTTCTTTCTTCGCGATACTTCGGTGCCTGGCGGTACAGGTAAATGCTCAGCATCAATCCGCTCAGGGCAGCCAGTGCGGCAAACAGGAAGATTGAGGCAAAACCAAATCCCGCCGCAATTGCACCGGCCACCGGCCCGGTAATCCCCAGCGACAAATCAATAAACAGCGAATAAGCCCCGACGGCCGCGCCACGGCTGGAGGCCGGCACCAGATTGACCGCTTCCACCCCCAGCGCCGGAAACACCAGCGAGAAACCGAAACCGCTCAACGCTGCGCCGGCCAGCGCCCAATGGGCATCCGGTGCCAGCCACAGCAGCAGCAAGCCGAGGGTTTCCACCGAAAGACAGACAATCGCCACGCGAAAGCCGCCGAGGCGATTGATCAGGTTGCCGAACAACAATCGCGCACCAATGAAACTGACACCGAACAGGCTCAGGCACAGCACCGCGTTTTCCCAGTGTTGGGTGGCGTAATACAGCGTGATAAACGTGGCGATGGTGCCAAAACCGATGGAGCCCAGTGCCAGGCCGCAGCCGTGCGGCAGCACTCTACCCAGCACGTGTATGAACGGCAGGCGTTCCCCGACCACAATCGGCGCCGCGGTTTTCGGCCAGGCCAGCGCCAGGCCCAGCACGGCCAGCAACACAATGCTTACGCCCATGCTCCACAAACCCAACTTGCTCACCAGCAGCACGCCCAACGGTGCGCCGACGGCCAGTGCGCCGTAACTGGCGATGCCATTCCAGGAGATGACTTTGGCGGTGTTGGCCGCGCCAACCCGGCCGATGCCCCAGCCAATCGAGCCGGAACCCACCAGGCTTTCCGCGCTGCCGAGCACCAGGCGACCCATCAACAGACTGATCAAACTCAACATCGGCAGGCTCTGGGTCCAGGCCGAAATCAACATGAACACCCCGCTCAAACCACAGCCGGCGAGGCCATACATCACCGCCAGTTTGCTGCCCTTGTTGTCGATGATTTTTCCGGCATACGGACGGCTGAGCAGGGTGGCCAGGTATTGCACGCTGATTACCAGGCCGGCAATCACTGCGCCGAAGCCGAGGTCGCTGTGGACATAGCCCGGCAATACGGCCAGGGGGATGCCGATATTCAGGTAGCCGATGAAGGTGAACAGGACGATGGAAACAACTTGCAGCGTGACCGCCAGGGGGCGCTGGTTTTCAGACATGAGTAAAGGTCCACGGGGAAGCAGGATAGATAGGCTGCTTATGATAGCGGTGCGAGCGGTCGCGGGTCGTGGAAAAAGTAAAACTATTTGCCGGGCGGCGGTGGGTCAGGGCTTGGCGGGAGCGACCAGCTGCGTCGTGACCAGGGCGGCCAAGGCGTTTTCTTGACTGCCGAACCGGGCCAGCAAGGCGGCTTGTTTTTCGGGGGAGAGCCGATTCCAGATTTCGATCATCTTCTCGGCGGTGCCGATGAGGACGCTGGCTTGTGTCTCGCTGAAGTCGTCGGTCATGGTGGGGCTCGGGGTTCAGGCGGTGTGGAAAGCGCATGTTAGCGCTTTCCACACGGTCTGGCATTGCAGGTGTTTCAGTCTTCGCTGTCGGCCTGGCGGCGTTCAGAGGCTTCTTTTGGCTCGGGCTGTTCGGCGCCGGCTTGTTGCGTGGGTGTCTGCTCAGTTTCGTGCAGGCTTGGGAAGGGGAGATTAGGGATCTCGTGCATGTTTCGCGCTCCTCGCAAAGTCTGTTGATAGATCTGGTAGATCCGCGCTTTTACAAAGCTTGGGCAGGATACAGCAGGAGAAATGACAAATAGAGTTTTATATCCATTTGTTTCGACGGATGGAGTTGTCTAGACAGGTCTGTGGCTTTGAAAAGAAAAGGCAAAAGACCGCAGCCTCCGGCAGCTCCTACAGTGGATTGGTGTATGTCCTGTAGGAGCTGCCGAAGGCTGCGATCTTTTAAGGGCGGCACACCTCAGCGATGGCTTCGGCCAGCAGGTCTAGGCGCGTCGCATCAATCCCCGCCACGTTCGCCCGGCCAGTACCGACCATATAAACGCTGTGGTGATCACGTAGCTGTTTCACCTGATCCGGCGTCAAGCCAGTGTAGGAAAACATCCCGCGCTGCACGCCGATGTGCGCAAAACGCTCGCGCAAACCGTGGGGCTCGAGTGCTTCCACCAGACCGCTGCGCAGTTGGGCAATGCGCAAGCGCATGGCTTCAACTTCATCAGCCCAAAGGCTTTTAAGCTCCGGGTCGCCAAGGATGGTTGCCACCACTGCAGCTCCGTGATCCGGTGGTGTCGACCACAGGTTGCGGGCGATGTTGGCCAGTTGGCTGCGAACATCCACCAGCTTGTCAGCGGTTTTCGCGCAGACAATCAGGGCGCCGGTGCGGTCGCGGTACAGGCCGAAGTTCTTCGAGCAGGAGCTGGTGATCAGCAGTTCAGGCAACTCGGCCGCGAACAACCGCGTCGACCAGGCGTCCTGTTCCAGGCCATCACCGAAACCCTGATAAGCGAAGTCGATCAGCGGCACCAGATCGCGGCTGCGCACCACGTCCAGTACCCGGCGCCAGTCGTCATGGGAGAGATCGAAACCGGTCGGGTTGTGGCAGCAGGCGTGCAGTAAAACCACATCGCCCTTCGGCGCTTCTTTAAGCACCGCGATCATCGCTTCCACATCGAGGCGATTATCGCTGCCAACATACGGGTAATGACTGACCTTGACCCCGGCCTTGGCGAAGATGGTTTCGTGAATCGGCCAGGTCGGATTGCTCAGCCATACGCCACGGCCCGGTAGGCACTGGGCGATGAAATCTGCGCTCAAGCGCAACGCGCCGGTGCCGCCCGGCGTCTGGGTCGCACCGGCCCGTTGTTCGGCGATCACCGAAGACTCTGAGCCGAGCACCAGTTCATTGATGGCCTTGCCGAACGCCGGTTCACCGTGACCGCCGATGTAGGTCTTGGTGGTCTGGCGATCCACCAGGCGCTGCTCGGCGAGCTTCACAGACTGGAGAATCGGTGTCAGGCCCTGGGCATCTTTATAGACACCTACGCCAAGGTCGAATTTGCGCGGGTTCGGGTCCTGCGCATAGGCCTCCATCAGGCCGAGGATCGGGTCGCCGGGTACTCGACCTATGGCGTCGAAATGCATTATTTGCGGCCCTCCGCGTCCTTGGCCACTTCGTCAGTGCGCGCGGCCATGATGAAGTCGTTGCGGTGCAGGCCCTTGATGGAGTGGCTCCACCAGGTCACGGTGACTTTGCCCCACTCAGTCAGCAGGCCTGGGTGGTGACCTTCAGCCTCGGAGATTTCACCGACGGCGTTGGTGAACGCCAGCGCGTGTTTGAAGTTCTTGAACAGGAAAACTTTTTCCAGCTGCATGACGCTGTCGCGAACTTCGATGTTCCAGTCCGGGATCTGCTTGATCAGTACCGGCAGTTCTTCGTCGCTGACTTGAGGGGCGTCGGCGCGGCAGGCTTCGCAATGAGCTTGGTTCAATGTGGACATGATGTGTTCCTGAAATCGAATTATTGGAAATCGGCCGTCAGTGTCACCACGCTAAACCAAAGCGTCGGTTCCTGACAGGCTCACTTGATTCTAAAAGCTGCGGATCACGCAGCTTTTTTTGGCGGAAATTTAGGCGCGTGCAAACCCAGCTGCATACCTTGCTTGACCATGCCCATGATGTCTTCGTGAGCCAGGTCGAACAGGCGCTTGAGGTTCGGCAAGACAAAATACAGGGGTTGCAGGATGTCGATGCGGTATGGCGTGCGCATGCATTCCAGCGGATCGAAGGCCTGATGCTCGGGTTCGTCCGACAGGCAATACACGGTTTCTTTCGGCGAGGAGAGAATGCCGCCGCCGTAAATTCGCTGGCCTTCTGGCGTATCCACCAGGCCGAACTCGATGGTCATCCAGTACAGGCGCGCCAGATACACGCGTTCTTCCTTGGAGGCCTGTAGGCCGAGTTTGCCGTAGGTGTGGGTGAATTCCGCAAACCAGGGGTTGGTCAGCAGCGGACAGTGGCCAAAGATCTCGTGGAAAATGTCCGGCTCTTGCAGGTAATCCAGCTCTTCGCGGGTACGAATAAACGTCGCCACGGGAAACTGCTTGTTCGCCAGCAATTCAAAGAAAGTCTGGAACGGAATCAGTGCGGGAACCCGCGCAACCTGCCAACCGGTGGTTTCACCGAGGACTTTGTTGATCTCACCAAGTTGCGGAATGCGGTCGTGGGGCAGACCGAGTTTTTCGATACCGTCCAGGTATTCCTGGCACGCACGCCCTTCGATCACTTTCAATTGGCGAGTGATCAGCGTGTTCCACACCGCGTGTTCTTCGGCGGGGTAGTCGATAAAACCTTGCGCATCGGGCTCGCGAGCCACGTAGTGCGACTGCTTCATGCTGCTCTCCTGCTAGGGGATTTCGTTCTTGTTATGTCCTGCTATGGACTTAGAAATACCTCAAGCGTTGCGAGGTTGCAGCATGTGTGATGTGCGGTGCGTAGGAGAAATCGCTGGTTTTCGTAAAGTATTCGTTACAGATTGTCCGTTGTGGTGCTCCGCATAAGTTTTTCGGGTTTGAAATGACGTGCGGGTGTCACATAATCTTGACGACTATCTGAGTGCGTTAGCAGAAATATTCCTGTGGGAGCGAGCCTGCTCGCGAAAGCGTCGGCACATTCTGTATTGATGTTTCAGACAGACCGCCTTCGCGAGCAGGCTCGCTCCCACAGGTAAGCAACCTGGACATCCACCAAATTCATCGCTTTTTCGGGCCTCTTATTATGCGTATCAAAGTCCACTGCCAGAACCGCATCGGCATCCTGCGCGACATTCTCAACTTGCTGGTCGAGTACGGGATCAACGTTGCCCGCGGCGAAGTCGGGGGCGAGCATGGCAACGCGATTTACCTGCATTGCCCGAACCTGATCAACATTCAGTTCCAGGCGTTGCGTCCGAAATTTGAATCGATAGCGGGGGTTTTTGGCGTCAAGCGCGTAGGGCTGATGCCCAGCGAGCGTCGGCACATGGAGCTCAATGCGTTGCTCGGCGCCTTGGAGTTCCCGGTGCTGTCGATCGATATGGGCGGTTCCATCGTCGCTGCCAACCGTGCGGCGGCGCAGTTGCTCGGGGTGCGGGTGGATGAGGTGCCGGGCATCCCGCTGTCGCGCTACGCCGAGGATTTCGACCTGCCGGAGCTGGTGCGCGCGAACAAGTCGCGAATTAACGGCTTGCGCGTGAAGGTCAAGGGCGATGTGTTCCTCGCCGACATCGCGCCGCTGCAATCGGAGCATGACGACAGCGAAGCCATGGCGGGCGCCGTGCTGACGCTGCACCGCGCCGACCGGGTAGGGGAGCGCATCTATAATGTTCGCAAGCAGGAGTTACGCGGGTTCGACAGCATTTTTCAAAGCTCGAAAGTGATGGCGGCCGTGGTGCGCGAAGCCAGGCGCATGGCGCCGCTCGATGCGCCGCTATTGATAGAAGGCGAAACCGGCACGGGTAAAGAGTTGCTCGCGCGCGCCTGTCACTTGGCGAGCCCGCGGGGGCAATCGCCGTTGATGGCACTTAATTGCGCCGGTCTGCCGGAATCGATGGCTGAGACCGAGTTATTCGGATATGGCCCTGGAGCCTTCGAAGGCGCGCGCGCCGAAGGCAAGCTTGGACTATTGGAGCTGACGGCCGGCGGCACGTTGTTTCTCGATGGCGTCGGGGAGATGAGCCCGCGCCTGCAGGTGAAATTGCTGCGCTTCTTGCAGGACGGATGCTTCCGTCGTGTGGGCAGCGATGAAGAGGTTTATCTGGACGTGCGGGTGATTTGTGCGACGCAAGTCGACCTGTCCGAACTGTGTGCTCGCGGTGAATTTCGTCAGGATTTGTATCACCGCTTGAATGTGCTTTCGCTGCATATCCCGCCACTGCGTGAATGCCTTGATGGTTTGACGCCGCTGGTGGAGCACTTCCTCGATCAGGCCAGTCGGCAAATCGGCTGTCCGCTGCCGAAACTGGCCCCGGCCGCGATGGATCGGCTCAGTCACTACCATTGGCCGGGTAACGTTCGACAGTTGGAGAACGTGCTGTTTCAGGCGGTTTCCCTGTGTGAGGGCGGGACGGTCAAGGCTGAGCATATTCGGTTGCCGGACTATGGTGTGCGTCAGCCGCTTGGCGATTTTTCGCTGGAGGGTGGGTTGGATGCGATTGTTGGGCGCTTTGAAAAAGCGGTGCTTGAGCGACTGTATTCAGAGCATCCGAGCAGTCGGCAATTGGGTAAGCGACTGGGGGTTTCGCATACCACCATTGCCAATAAGTTGCGTGAGTATGAGGTGGGTAAAGAGCCTGGGTGATTGGGGGCATATTCGTTTTTTTTGTGATGCTGATATTGGTTTCGCTCTTACAGCGAGTCACTTGGAAGAGCGCCAGGTAACCAAGCGCTTCTGCCCCTTTCGTTCGGTGCCTCGCTGTGGCTCGGCATGCCCTCGCTCCGGTCCTGCTCCGTGGGCCCGCCGCCATCGGCCATCCATGGCCGGGGGCGGCTAACCCGGCATCCATGCCGGGTTGCCCACTGCGCAGAACCTGCACTCGGCCTCACGAGGGGGCGGTGCGTCCAGATCAAAAGCAGGCGAGCTAACGCTCGGCCTTGAGTGGTGAAGATCAAAAGCCGTATGCCGATCTGCTGTATGTGGGAGCGAGCTTGCTCGCGAAGGCGGCCTGACGGCCGACCCAATTTTTCGTATGTAGGTATCCCCTGCAGGAGCTGCCGAAGGCTGCGATCTTTTGATCTTGATGTGGCTTTTGAACTTGATCTGTTGCCCCTTTCCCAGAGGCCGAACGCAGGCGTTGCGCAGGCGGCTACCGCGGCAAGGATGCCGCGGTAGCCGCCCCCGGCCATGGATGGCCGATGGCGGCGGCCCCCGGAGCAATGCCGGAGTGAGGGCATGCCGAGCCTTAGCGAGGCACCGAATGGAGGGGCAAAGCCTTTTGCTTACTTTTGGGCGTTGCAAAAGGGAGTCGCTGTAAAAGCGAAACCGCCAGCAGCCTTTACCGCAAAAACGGATATGTCCCCGAACAAAAAACACACGTCACTATAAAAACACATACTCCCGCGAACTAACTGGCATCAGGAACTGGGGACTAAATTGTGTTTCCGAATATGCGTTGCACAAAATTTTCACAAAGCCTCCAAGACAATTCGCCCGCGCCAGCAATGCCCGGCAGTAATCAATGGCAATGCTGCGGT
The DNA here is from genome assembly GCF_059716195.1 of Pseudomonas sp. LBUM1644. Taxonomy (NCBI): domain Bacteria; kingdom Pseudomonadati; phylum Pseudomonadota; class Gammaproteobacteria; order Pseudomonadales; family Pseudomonadaceae; genus Pseudomonas; species Pseudomonas sp. LBUM1644. The sequence goes on from NZ_CP166812.1 coordinate 1,635,753, forward strand.
TGATCGTGCAACATTTGCGCACCGCGCAAGCCCCGGGGCCAAGTAATGGCCAACAGAGGGCAGGGCGCAGCAGTATTTTTGAAACTTCAACTTCCAATGGGTCCTAAAACGACATGGCAATCCCGGACGCCCTGAATCAGCAGCGAGCTTCAAGTCGCCTGCTGCAACCGACCGTCAAATCGCATCTGGCCTACACGCTGTTGTGTGCCCTGGTCATGATGGTCATGTTCAGCCTGCTGCGCGTCGCGCTGCTGGTCTACAACCGCGAGATGATCCTCGACACACCTGCCGCGACCTTTTTCGAGGCGTTTGCCAACGGCCTGCGTTTCGACCTGCGCCTGGTGGTCTATCTCAGCATTCCACTGCTGTTGGCCCTGTTCAGCGCCCGCGCCATGGCCGCTCGAGGGTTCTTCCGTTTCTGGCTGACTATTGCCTCGAGCATCGCGCTGTTCCTGGGCCTGATGGAAATGGACTTCTACCGCGAGTTCCACCAGCGCCTCAACGGCCTGGTCTTCCAGTATGTAAAGGAAGACCCGAAAACCGTGATGAGCATGCTTTGGTACGGTTTCCCGGTGGTTCGTTACCTGCTGGCCTGGGCCGTCGGCACCTTGATCCTGACCCTGGCATTCAAGGGCGCCGACCGTGCGACCCGTCCTCGCGGTCCCTTCAGCGGCGGCAGCATCGGCACGCGCCAGATCGCCCCGTGGTATGCGCGCATCGCGGTGTTCGTGGTGTGCCTGCTGATCTGCGTCGTTGCCGCTCGTGGCACCCTGCGTCAGGGCCCGCCGCTGCGTTGGGGTGACGTCTACACCACCGATTCGAACTTCGCCAACCAGTTGGGCCTCAACGGCACGTTGTCGCTGATCGCGGCGGCCAAGAGCCGGATGTCCGAAGATCGCGACAACATCTGGAAGGCGACCCTGCCTCAGCCTGAAGCACAGAAAATCGTGCGTGACATGCTGGTGATGGCGGATGACAAGCTGGTAGACGCCGACACCGCTGCAGTGCGTCGCGACTACACGCCGCCGGCGGACAAGACCCTGCCGATCAAGAACGTCGTTGTGATCCTGATGGAAAGCATGGCCGGTCACTCGGTGGGTGCCTTGGGCGCGCCGGGCAACATCACGCCGTACCTCGACAAACTGTCGAAAGAAGGCCTGCTGTTCGACCGCTTCTTCTCCAACGGTACCCATACGCACCAGGGCATGTTCGCCACCATGGCCTGTTTTCCGAACCTGCCGGGTTTCGAATACCTGATGCAAACCCCGGAAGGCAGCCACAAGTTGTCCGGCCTCCCCCAGTTGCTCAGCGCCCGTAACTACGACGATGTTTACGTCTACAACGGCGACTTCGCCTGGGATAACCAGTCGGGCTTCTTCAGCAACCAGGGCATGACCAACTTTATCGGTCGCAACGATTTTGTGAACCCGGTGTTCTCCGATCCGACCTGGGGCGTGTCCGACCAGGACATGTTCGACCGTGGTCTGGTCGAGCTCAAGGCGCGGGAAAACGGCAAGCCGTTCTATGCGTTGCTGCAAACCCTGTCCAACCACACGCCATACGCCTTGCCGACGCCATTGCCGGTCGAGCCTGTGACTGACCGTGGCAGCCTGAACGAGCATTTGACCGCCATGCGTTATGCGGACTGGGCAGTCGGTCAATTCTTTGAGAAGGCCCGCAAGGAGCCTTATTTCAAGGAAACCCTGTTTGTCATCGTCGGCGATCACGGGTTTGGCAACGAGCGTCAAATCACCGAAATGGACCTGGGCCGCTTCAACGTGCCGATGCTGATGATTGCACCGGGCATCCAGGAAAAGTTCGGGCAGCGTGACCACACGGTGGGCACTCAGATCGACATCGTGCCGACCATCATGGGCCGCATCGGTGGCGAAGTGCGTCATCAGTGCTGGGGACGTGATCTGCTCAACCTGCCGGAAGGCGACACCGGGTTTGGCGTGATCAAGCCGTCGGGCAGTGAACAGACCACGGCGATCGTTACGGCTGACCAGATTCTGGTGCTGCCGAAGGAAAAGGAGATGGCGCCGAAGATGTATCAGTACGTACTGGGCGCAAATCCCCACGCCGAGATCGTTCCGGATGCACCGCGTACGGCTGAGTTGAAGCTCAAGCTCGAAGCGTTCCTGCAAACGGCGACCAAAAGTCTGATCGACAACACCGCCGGAGTGGTTGACGGCAAGCCGGACTAAGTTTGGCGCAATAAAAAAGAGGCCCTTCAAAAGGGCCTCTTTTTTTTGCCTGCTAAATCTTTATATCTTGCCGAGTAACAGCAGGATCAACAGCACCACCAACACCACGCCGATGATACCCGACGGGCCATAACCCCAACTTCTGGAGTGTGGGAAGACCGGCAAACCACCTACCAGCAGGAGGATCAGGATAACGATAAGAATTGTGCCCATGTCTATTTCCTTGTTGGAAGTGTTCTGGAGTGACCTAGCTTTTACTATCAGCTGGAATGCAATAAATCCGAGCTGCTTACAAAATCCGACAGTCGCGAACGACGGAAAATTCCAAGTTTTTTTAATGTTTTTCGAAGAAAGGCTTATTTCGTTATTTTAATTTGCCCATTTCGCTGTGTATGAAAGGCAAAAGATCGCAGCCTTCGGCAGCTTCTACAGAAGGTGGCAATCTTTTGGCTTTGCTTCGGCTATTCAGCAATCTGATGGAGCGTGGGTCGGTCAATATCCTTCGCTACACTCGGCATATCTTCCCCGGAACAACAAGGCTGTTTGCTATGCAAAATCGCATGATGATCACTGGCGCGGGCTCGGGTCTAGGTCGCGAAATCGCGCTGCGCTGGGCGCGTGAAGGCTGGCGGCTGGCTTTGTCGGATGTCAGCGAACCGGGACTGCAGGAAACCCTGAAACTGGTTCGCGAAGCCGGCGGTGATGGTTTTATCCAGCGTTGCGATGTGCGTGACTACAGCCAGCTGACCGCCTTCGCCCAAGCCTGCGAAGAGAAACTGGGTGGCATCGACGTCATCGTCAACAATGCCGGGGTTGCCTCGGGTGGGTTTTTCAATGAACTGTCGCTGGAAGACTGGGACTGGCAAATCGCGATCAACCTGATGGGCGTGGTCAAGGGGTGCAAGGCCTTCCTGCCGCTGCTGGAAAAAAGCAAAGGCAAGATCATCAACATCGCCTCGATGGCCGCCCTGATGCAAGGCCCGGCCATGAGCAACTACAACGTGGCCAAGGCCGGCGTGGTGGCCTTGTCTGAAAGTCTGCTGATCGAACTGGCACAACAGGAAATCGGCGTGCACGTCGTTTGCCCGTCATTCTTCCAGACAAATCTGTTGGACTCCTTCCGAGGCCCGACGCCGGCCATGAAAGCCCAGGTTGGCAAACTGCTGGAAAGTTCGCCGATCACCGCTGCCGACATTGCCGACTACATCTACCAGCATGTTGCCGCCGGCGAGTTCATGATTCTGCCCCACGAACAGGGGCGTATGGCCTGGGCGCTCAAACAGAAGAACCCGCAACTGCTCTACAACGAAATGACCGTCATGGCCGATAAAATGCGCGCCAAGGCCAAACAATCCGCAGGCTGAACTTGCCCGTAGGCAACACCGTCGCTAGGGTGGCCGCAATCGGTCATCCTCGCGAGACGTCTGCATGCTAAATTACCTGTGGTTTTTCCTTGCCGCGCTGTTTGAAATCGCCGGCTGCTTTGCCTTCTGGATGTGGCTGCGCCAGGGTAAAAGCGTTTGGTGGGTGGTGCCGGCGCTGCTCAGCCTGACCTTGTTCGCGCTGCTGCTAACCCGGGTCGAAGCGACCTACGCCGGGCGCGCCTATGCGGCTTACGGCGGCATCTACATCATTGCATCGATTGGCTGGCTGGCGGTGGTCGAGCGGATTCGACCGCTAGGCTCGGACTGGATTGGTGTGGCGTTGTGTGTGATCGGGGCGAGCGTTATCCTTTTCGGCCCTCGCTTCTCCGCTTCCTGAAGGATCGGTCCTTCATTCATAGGGTTTGTCAGACGTTTCCGTCAGAGAGGCTTGTGCGGCGCCGTAGGGCAGGTCTGGTTTGCTGTCATCGCATTGAAGACTCGCTGCGCGGCGGGCATCTTCAGGGTTCGATAACCCTGAAGGACGAATGCCATGCTTGTACTCAGCCGCGTTGAAGGCGAATTGATTTCCATCGGTGACGACATCACTGTGCGTGTTGTCGCCGTCAACGGCAACACCGTGCGCTTCGGTGTGGAAGCGCCGCTGAGCGTCAATGTGCACCGCGCCGAGGTCTATGAACGCATCCAGAAAAAACTGGCCAAAAACAAGCGGCGCTGAAGGCCTCAGTCGAAAAGGTGTTTGGGCACGTCATGCTTGAGCATCAACTGGCATTGCTCGCTTTCCGGATCGAAGACGATCAATGCCTGACCCTTGGTCAATGCCTGACGAACCCGCAATACGCGGGTTTCCAGCGGCGTGTCGTCGCCGTTGTCCGTGCCGTCACGGGTGACGAAATCCTCGATAAGGCGAGTCAGGGTGTCGACTTCAAGTTGGTCGTAGGGAATCAGCATAGGCACCTCGGCTAAACAATGGCGCGATGCTACGGCGGTTATGAACGCATCACCAGATATTCGGCACCATCACTGACGCAAAAGATCCCGTAGGAGCTGCCGAAGGCTGCGATCTTTTGATCTTCAGCGATATGACTGTCGTCAAAGATCAAAAGATCGCAGCCTTCGGCAGCTCCTACAGTTTGCGGTTGCGGTTGCGGTTGCGGTTGCGGTTGCGGTTGCGGTTGCTTTAGCTTTCGGAGCGCTGCCCCACCAGGCTATCCACCGAGGGCACCCGGGTATCGCTTTCCATCTGCGTGTCATGCTCGATTTGATGACTGAACCGGTCCAGCGAACCCTTGGCCGGTTGTGCGTCGCTGGCGAACACCGGTGGGCTGAGAATGTAGGCGCCGAGCAGGCGGCTAAGGGCGGCGAGGCTGTCGATGTGGGTGCGTTCGTAGCCGTGAGTGGCGTCGCAGCCGAAGGCGAGGAGGGCGGTGCGAATGTCGTGGCCGGCGGTCACAGCCGAATGGGCATCGCTGAAGTAGTAACGGAACAGATCGCGGCGCACCGGCAACTCGTTGTCACTGGCCAGGCGCAACAGATGCCGCGACAGGTGATAGTCATAAGGCCCTCCCGAGTCCTGCATCGCCACGCTGACAGCGTGCTCGCTGGAGTGTTGGCCCGGTGCGACCGGCGCAATGTCGATTCCGACGAATTCACTGACATCCCAAGGTAACGCTGCCGCCGCGCCGCTACCGGTTTCCTCGGTGATGGTAAACAGCGGATGACAGTCGATCATCAACGTTTCGCCGCTGTCGACGATGGCTTTAAGTGCGGCGAGCAGCGCCGCGACACCGGCCTTGTCATCCAGGTGACGGGCGCTGATGTGTCCGCTTTCAGTGAACTCCGGCAATGGATCGAAGGCCACAAAATCACCGACGCTGATCCCCAGGGAATCGCAATCGGCGCGGGTGGCGCAGTAGGCGTCCAGGCGCAACTCGATGTGATCCCAACTGATCGGCATCTCATCCACGGCGGTATTGAACGCGTGCCCGGAAGCCATCAACGGCAACACGCTGCCACGGATCACGCCGTTATCGGTAAACAGGCTGACGCGGCTGCCCTCGGCAAAACGGCTGGACCAGCAACCGACCGGCGCCAGGGTCAGGCGTCCATTATCTTTCACTGCGCGAACCGCGGCACCGATGGTGTCCAGATGCGCGGAAACTGCCCGGTCCGGGCTGTTCTTCTTGCCCTTGAGGGTGGCGCGGATGGTGCCGCGGCGGGTCATTTCAAATGGAATGCCAAGTTCTTCAAGCCGTTCGGCGACATAACGCACGATGGTGTCGGTGAACCCGGTCGGGCTGGGAATGGCGAGCATTTCCAGCAGGACTTTTTGCAGGTAGTTCAGGTCCGGTTCGGGAATTTTGCTGGTCATGGAAACTCCTGATGAGTTGAGGCCATCGATGGTTTCGATGAGGGAATTCTTTATCACCTGTCAGGCCGCCTTCGCGGGCAAGCCTCGCTCCTACAAATACGAGGCGTTCAGCGGTAGGAGCGAGGCTTGCCCGCGAAGAGGCCAGTCCAGGCACTGCATCACTAAGAGACCGCCGGCTGACTATGCGGAAACAACAAATCCACAAACCGCTCGGCCGTCGGCTGCGGTTCATGATTGGCCAACCCCGCACGCTCATTGGCCTCGATAAACACATACTCCGGTTGGTCGGCGGCCGGCACCATCAGGTCGAGCCCGACCATCGGGATGTCCAGCGCCCGAGCTGCACGCACCGCGGCGTCCACCAACGTCGGATGCAGGATCGCCGTAACGTCCTCTAGCACTCCGCCCGTATGAAGATTCGCCGTACGCCGTACGAAGAGATGCTCGCCAGCCGGCAGAATGCTGTCGTAGTCGTAGCCCGCTGCCTGCAAGGTGCGTTGAGTCTCATGATCCAGGGGGATTTTACTTTCGCCACTGGTAGCCGCCTGACGACGCCGGCTCTGGGCTTCGATCAGCGCTCCAATGGAGTGCTGGCCATCACCGACGACTTCAGCCGGCCGGCGAATGGCGGCGGCGACCACTTCGAAACCGATCACCACAATCCGCAGATCCAGCCCTTCGTGGAAGCTTTCCAGAAGCACTCGCGAGTCGAACTGTCGAGCGGCTTCGATGGCTTGCTGGACCTCTTCGATGGTCTGTAAGTCCACCGCCACGCCTTGGCCCTGTTCGCCATCCAGCGGTTTGACCACCACCCGTTGGTGCTCGTCGAGAAACGCCAGGTTGTCATCGGCGTTGCCGGCCAATTGCTGCGAAGGCAGGTTCAACCCGGCAGCCTTCAGCACTTTATGGGTCAGGCTTTTGTCCTGGCACAGGCTCATGCTGATGGCGCTGGTCAGGTCGCTCAGCGATTCGCGGCAGCGCACCCGGCGGCCACCATGGCTCAGCGTGAACATGCCCGCGTCGGCATCATCGACCTGCACATCGATACCACGACGATGGGCTTCCTCGACGATGATTCGTGCATACGGATTGAACTCGGCTTCAGGACCTGGCCCGAGAAACAACGGCTGATTGATGCCGTTCTTGCGCTTGATGGCGAAGGTCGACAGGTTGCGAAAGCCGAGCTTGGCGTAAAGACTTTTCGCTTGCCGATTGTCGTGCAGCACGGACAGGTCCAGGTAACTCAGCCCACGGCTCATGAAGTGTTCGATCAAATGCCGCACCAACACTTCACCCACACCGGGTCGCGAACACTGTGGGTCGACCGCCAGGCACCACAGGCTGCTGCCGTTTTCCGGATCATTGAACGCCTTATGGTGATTGAGGCCCATCACACTGCCGATGATCGCGCCGCTGTCTTCGTCTTCGGCCAGCCAATACACAGGGCCACCCAAGTGACGTGGCGTCAGCAAACTCGCATCAATCGGCAGCATGCCGCGCCCCTGATACAACTGATTGATCGCCTGCCAATCCGCCTCGCTTTGCGCACGACGGATGCGAAAGCCGCGGAACACACGGGTCGCCTGCCGGTAATCGCTGAACCACAATCGTAACGTGTCGGATGGATCGAGAAACAGCTGCGCCGGTTCCAGCCCCAGCACTTGCTGCGGGGCTGCGACATACAATGCAATGTCGCGTTCGCCCGGCTGCTCATTGAGCAGCTCTTGAGCGAGGCTGGCCGGATCGGGGAACGTATGGCCGATCAGCAATCGGCCCCAACCGCAATGCACGGCAATCGGCGCGGCGCCCAGTTCGCTGCCATCTTCGGCCAGGCGTGCCTGCAACCGTTCGTAAGAAGGTGACTGACCGCGCAACAAGCGTTGGCTGTAAGCCGTGGCGTGGGGTTTCATCAATCAGATTCCTTGTTCACTGAGCCACAGGTTCAGCGCGGCCAGCTGCCACAATTTGGAGCCGCGCAACGGGGTCAGCTGGCCTTGTGGATCGGTCAGCAAGCGGTCGAGCATGGCCGGGTTGAACAGGCCGCGATCCTGGCTTGGATCGAGCAGCAACTCGCGCACCCAATTCAGTGTGTCGCCCTGCAAATGCTTGAGTCCCGGCACAGGGAAGTAACCTTTCTTGCGGTCGATGACTTCACTCGGAATCACCAGCCGCGCCGCTTCTTTCAATACTTGCTTGCCGCCATCCGGCAGTTTGAATTTGCCCGGTACGCGGGCCGACAGTTCCACCAGTCGATAGTCGAGAAACGGTGTACGCGCTTCCAGACCCCAGGCCATGGTCATGTTGTCCACGCGCTTGACCGGGTCGTCCACCAGCATCACCGTGCTGTCCAGGCGCAAAGCTTTGTCCACCGCCGCGTCGGCGCCGGGCTCTGCGAAATGTTCCTTTACGAAGTCGCCAGCAGCGTCATTGGCCGTCAGCCATTGGGGTTGAACAGTGGCGGCGTAGTCCTCGTAGCTGCGGTCAAAAAACGCATCGCGGTAAGCCGCGTACGGATCGCTTGCGCCATCGACCTGCGGATACCAGTGATAACCGGCAAACAACTCGTCGGCACCCTGGCCGCTTTGCACCACTTTGCAATGCTTGGCCACTTCACGCGACAGCAGATAGAACGCGATGCAGTCGTGGCTGACCATCGGCTCGCTCATGGCGCGGAACGCCGCAGGCAGTTGTTCGATGATTTCTTTTTCGTCGATGCGCAGTTGATGGTGATGCGTGCCGTAATGCTTGGCGATCAAATCTGAATACTGGAACTCGTCGCCGCGCTCGCCGCCGGCATCCTGGAAACCGATTGAGAACGTCGACAGGTTTTCCACGCCGACTTCACGCAATAGACCGACCAGCAGGCTCGAATCAACACCACCGGAAAGCAGTACGCCAACGTCGACCGCTGCACGTTGACGAATCGCCACCGCATCGCGGGTACTGTCGAGTACGCGATCACGCCAGTCTTCGAGCGTCAGATTCATCTCGTCGGCGTGTGGGCCGTAGGGCAAGGTCCACCAGGTTTTCTGTGTGGTGGTGCCGTCCGCTTCGATGCGCATCCAGGTGGCGGGTGGCAGTTTTTCAATACCGGCCAGCAAGGTGCGCGGGGCCGGCACCACGGCGTGGAAGTTCAAGTAGTGATTAAGCGCCACCGGATCGAGTATCGGGTTGATATCGCCGCCCTTGAGCAGCGCTGGCAGCGCCGAGGCAAAGCGCAGGCGCTGGCCGGTGCGCGACAGGTATAACGGCTTCACGCCAAGACGGTCGCGGGCAATGAACAGGCGCTGGGCATCACGCTCCCAAATCGCGAAAGCGAACATGCCATTGAGTTTCGGCAGCAGCGCTTCGCCCCAGGCGTGATAGCCCTTGAGCAGCACTTCGGTGTCGCCACCGGAATAGAAGGCATAACCGAGACTTTCCAGCTCAGTGCGCAGTTCCGGGAAGTTGTAGATCGCACCGTTAAACGCCAGGGACAAGCCCAGTTGGTTGTCGACCATTGGCTGCGCCGAGCCGTCCGACAGGTCCATGATTTTCAGGCGACGATGGCCGAGGGCAATCGGCCCTTGGGCATGAAAGCCCCACGCGTCAGGGCCGCGAGGTGCCAGGTGGTGGGTGATTCGCTCAACGGCTGCAAGGTCCGCAGGTTGATGATCAAAGCGTAACTCGCCAGCTAATCCGCACATAAAGTCCTTACCGGTTTTTCCGTTGGGGAGGGTCAATCGATACCACGCCAAAAGGGTGGGTACTCAGAAACTGACCCGGCGGGAACGTGGGAGTTTTAGATCGATAAGTAATAAGGCGTGGGATGAAGGGTCGCGGCTGTAGTGCAAAAACGCTGGCAAGGTGCGGTACATAGTTAGGTTAAACATTGGTAATTCTGCTGCTTAAATCGCTGAAGCCTGTTGGATTTTGCGTTATTCATCGATCAGCGCAGGCGTTACGTTAGAGGCTCACTTGTATGCAATAAGGAACATTGCGTATGTCAGTAAAGGACTCCGTCACTCCGGCTTTCAAGCCGTTTACAACCACAGACCAACTGGCTGCCCTCATGCAGATGACCGGTGATCTGGATACCGCTGAATCCCTGCAAAAAACCCTTCCGGCGTGGCTCATCGATGCAACACCGGAAAAAATCGCCGCGTTGGCGGCCGCCATGCGTGAGCTTCAGACGTCTCAGTTCAAAGTCCAGCCAACGCTTGATCGGCTCAAACCCTTGCACGAGTTTTGTCGCGCTGAACTGACCGAGGCGCTGACGCGGCAATACAGCGTGACCTTCGACGTTGAACAGGACGGAGTTGAACTGCCAGGCTTTGACTGCGGTTGCCCCGGAGCTACCGCGCCCGAGGATGTCGCCAAACAGAAAGTTATCGCCAAACGCAGCCTGTTGCTGGCGGCGATGCATAACTTCACCGAGGATGAGACAAAGGACGATGGCTTTCCTGCGGGTGGCATTGTGCGCGTGGGTTCGACACCGGCCGGCGTGCCTCGCTTGACGCCCATGGCATTTGCCAAAGTCTGCCGCGACCTGGATGTGGGCAAGCGTTACCAGACTCATTTCGAGGCAACCTTCAAACCTGCCGAGCTTGATCTTGATATCCGCCAGCTCAAGGCAAACGCCCTGAAGGTTGATGCGCACACCGCGTACTTGAAGGGGCACATCGGTGAGTCGGCGTTTCAAATGTTGCAGGGGCTGGAGCTCACCAGTGGTGCTGGAAAGGCATCGGGCATCAAGCCAATCCTCTACGAAACCGCTGCCGTTCAGATGCAAGGGCTGGAGTTGTTTGGTGCTTGTATTTGGGGAGTTGTGATCTTTTCGAAGCGCTCTCTCAAGGACCACCCCCTGGACGCGTGCGTGGTGTATATGCCGAACGAGCCCGATCGGCCGGTCTACGAATACACCACCTTCGCGCTGTTCCAGTGGTACTTGACCCGGCAACTGAGCATCAGCACCTACTCCGACTTTTTTGCCGGTTACATCGATGAAAGCCGCAGAACTGATTTTTTCAATTCACTCGCCAAGAAGGAGCCCTGGAAACTCGACACACCCGCCATTCCCATGACGCTATTCAGTTTCCTCTATCAAAGCCACGTCACGAAGATGAAAACCGATGCGTTGGAGTTGGCGGTGCCGACTGCGGAAGTGGATGCCGACGTTCGTCAGAAACGTCTGCTGGGTTACGAGGACGCAGGCCTGCTGATCGCCAACCTCGCCGGGCTGTTTGTACCGGTGCTGGGGCAGTTGATGATGGGTGTCGCCGTCGGACAGCTGTTGGGCGAGGTTTACGACGGCATTGAAGACTGGCGCCACGATGACAAGGTCGGCGCGATGGATCATCTGCTCAATGTGGCGGAAAACATTGCCATGATGGCGGCGTTAGCGGCCGGCACCAAAGTAGCCGGTTCATTGATCAAGAGGACTGTTGCGGAGCATCCGGACTTTTTCGGTCGCTTCATGGCCGTCAACAATGCAGCGGGCCAACCGAGACTCTGGAAGCAGAATGTGGAGCCATACCGACACATCCCGACGACGGATGTGATCGCCGATGCCGAGGGTATTTATAAGGTCGGCACGCGGCGGTTTGTCAGGATCGACGGTGTCACTTATGAAACCACCTTCGATCCATCGCTGGCCATGTGGCGCGTCACGCATCCCACTCGCAGCGGTGCTTTTTCGCCGGTTATCGAGCACAACAACGAGGGTGGCTGGCGCTTTGCACATGAGCAACCGCAAGAATGGAGCAGCGGCCTTTACGCGTTGAAGCGCATTGATCCGGACCTGGCTGAGCTTGACGAGGCACGGCTGGAAAACATCCGCAAAATCAGCGATGCCTCTGCCTGGCAATTAAATCATCTGGGTGAAGAGAACAGGGCGCTGCCTGCCCGGGTGAAGGATTGCATCGAGCGGTTCCGGATCGAGCAAAAGTTGAGTGACTTCATTTCGGACATGGAAAGCGGCAACTCGCGAAATGCCGACCACGCTTACACTCAGCTGCACACATTACCGTCGTTGTCCGGTTGGCCGGCGGAACGCTACATCGAAATACGCGATGGTGAGCGCAAAATAACGGCGATGTATCCGCCATCGACACTGGTGGCAGATGAAGAGTTGAGTGTCGAAGTCACGCAAGAGCAGCTGAGCAAGGGCGAGCTGCTTGAAACCGTTCTCGCAAAACTCTACCCAAGCGAGGTTGATGTGTTGTTGGGGCTGCGGGTTGCCAGCAATCTGCAGGGCCGCGAGTTGGGGAAAAAGCTCGGGGCGGCGGTCAAGGCCGATCGCAGGTCTGCGTTCAAACACCTTTATCAGCGCTATGACCAGAGTACGGTTGGCGATGTACAACAGATACGCAGCGTATTTCCCGAGGTTCCTGTTGGCATCGTGCAGGCGTTGATCGAGGGGGCCACCAGTGCGGAACGGTTGCACTTGCGGGCAACCGGTCGGGTTCCCATGGGATTGGCGCAGAAAGTCCGCCAGGCACTAGCCGAAGTGCGTTTGGACCGAGCGTTGGCGGGCTTGTACTTGCCCGAGATCGCCGAGGCCGATAGCCACACACTGGCCCTGGGATTGTTGCCTCGCTTGCGTGGCTGGAGCGACAGTCTACGAATGGAACTGCGCGATGGCTCAGTGACCGGTGCCTTATCGGCCAGTGTCGGCAAGGAAGACGCGGCGCTCAAGCGGATTATCGTCAGCACGGCCAACGGCCACGAGGCATTTGGCAGCGACGGTAAATCGCTGGGGGCTGCTGTTTCGGGATCAAACAGTTTCTACCACGCCATCCTGCATGCCATCGGGCAGGATCAGCGCACCGCCATGGGCATAACCACGTTAGGTGAGACTGACGGCTGGCATTTGCGTAGCGATGTATTGAGCAAGGGACTTGATGATCGGTCGGATGCCGGCCGGGCGCTATCGGGCGCTACTCTTGATGAGTCGGTCTCGGCGGTCGATTGCCTGCAAGCCGATGCCACCGTGCCTGACTCACCTCATCCTCGGGCGCTGGTGCGCAAGGTCAAAAAACTGTACCCCTTGTTTTCCGACGCACAGGTCCGCACGTTTCTTGACGACTTGGGCAGCGATCACTTGACGCGAGCGAACGAAGTACGAAAGCAACAGCAGTCATTGAAAACGTTGCGAACGGTGCTCGAAGTCTGGAGCAAGGATGAGACCGGCCTGAACACGACGGCAGAGAAAACCGAGCGGCGCCAGAGCCGCAGACAGGTGTCCGACCTTATACAGAACTGTTGGCGGCGCTTGTCTTTCCTGCGAGATGACAAGGGTATTTCGGTGCCAGGTTTAAAGATCGAAGGGATGCGTGTGGGCCGACTTCCGATACTGCCGCCAGAGCTGGGCTTCGATCACGTGCGGTCGCTATCACTCAAAAACACCGACCTGGACAACGATGTCGCCTATTTCCTCAAGGTGTTCAAAAAACTCGAGTCGCTTGAACTCAATGACAACAAGCTGACGCGGTTACCTGAAGTGCTTTCGCTGATGCCGAATCTCAAACACCTGAGTCTATCGGGCAATGACCTGCGATTGACCGAGCACACCCTGAAGAAGCTGTCAGGGATTCGCACCCTGGAAGCCCTCAACCTGAGCGGCAACCGCAACCTTGGCGCAACGCTCGATGTCGGCAACCAGTTTGATTTGCGCTACTTGTCGTTGCGCGATACCCACGCCACTGAGCTGCCGAAAAGCCTGGCGCGCCTGCCCAATCTGGACCGGGTCGATCTTCGTGATAACGAAATCAAGGAACTGCCGGACTGGTTGTTCTCGAGCACTCGTCGGTTCAGTGAGACGCTCAATTTGCGGCATAACCCGCTTTCCAATCGCAGCCGCGCTCGACTCAAAAGCTATCGCGACCGGGTCGGCATCGGCATGGGGTTCCTCGAGGACGACATTGAACGCCTGAACGAACAACGAGCCCGGGAACTCTGGTTGCCGGAAGACTGGGTGTCGCCCGCACGGACTTCTACCTGGGTTGCATTCAAGGACGACCCCGCCTCCGATGGCCTGTTTCGACTGTTGGCCGAGTTGGGTGACACCGCCGATACCGAACATGTGCGCGAAGACATGACTCGGCGAGTCTGGGGCGTATTGGATGCTGCCCAAGTCGACACCCCTGTGCGTGAACAACTATTGGAATTGGCGGCCAACCCGATTAACTGCACGGATTCGGCGGCGCTGAACTTCAGCCACCTGGAAGTTGCGGTGGAGGTCGACAAGGTGGTCAACTCGGTGCGCTCTGCGGCGTCGCAGTTGTTGAAACTGGGGCGTGGTCTGTTTCGACTCGATCAATTGGAACACATTGCCCGGACCCGGATTGCGAAAGATCCCCTGGCCGATCCACTGGAAGTCAGCCTCGCCTTTCGAACCGGGTTGGCAGAGACCTTTGAGTTGCCGGGTCAGCCCAGGCATATGCGCTATGCATCGTTGAGCGGTGTGACTCAAGCCATGCTCGATGTCGCGGAGCAAACAATAAAAACCGCTGAACTGTCGCCGGCCTTCATGAGGTTTTTGATCCGTCAGCCGTTCTGGACCGATTACCTGAATCGCACATACCCGCGGCAATTTGCCTCTGTAAACGAAACGTACCCGGTGAAGTTGCAAGCCGTGTTCGAGAAGGCTGACAGTCTCACGACGGCCGAGTATCTCAGTCAGGTATCGGTGATCAAGGCCGCCAAAGAATCCGCTGAGACTGCCATTTTCGAACGCTTGACCCACGACGCCCTGAAAATTGCGGATCTGGGCATCTGCGAACTTGCGGACAGCTGAGTTGATTCATTTACCCCGAATCAAACGACGCAAGGCAAACCTGTTCGGATGACACGCCTCTGCCACGGCCCTGGGCAGTGGCAACGGCTCATGATCGAGCCAGGCGGCCAGCAACTCGCCTGACAACGGCGCGGTGATCAGTCCCCGTGAACCGTGGCCGCTGTTGACGTACAAACCGTCCAGCCATGGGCAAGGGATGTCCGGGGTTTGCCGGGCGTCCTTGCTCAAGGCGCCGTAGGCGTCGGCGAAGGCCTGACTGTCGGCCAATGGGCCGACAATCGGCAGGTAATCCGGGCTGGTGCAGCGAAATGCGGCGCGACCTTCAAGTGCATCAGGTTGCAAAGCGTCCGCGCCGAGTCGAACGACCAGGTCCGCCGATATTTCTTCGAGCATTTGCAGGTTCCCGGCATGTTCGGCGGCGGTGGGTGTCAGGTCGTCGTTTGTGAAATCGAAACTGGCGCCCAGCGTGTGTTCACCCATTCGAGCCGGCGCGACATAACCTTCAGCGCACACTACGGTGCTCAGCGCCTGGCTATCAGCTGTTTGCGGCAGGCGGGTGATCTGTCCGCGAATACGCTTGAGCGGCAACTCGCTGCAGTAAGGGAAACGCTTGATTTCAGCGGCACCGGCCAGCACCACCACGGGAGCACTGGCCAGCAACGTCTCGCCCTCCCAGGCCTGCCATTGTCCATCCACGCGCCGCAACTCCAGCACATCGCGATGCGTCAGGGCTCGGACATTCGGCTGCGCAGCTTGCCATTGACACAAGGCCGGCGGGTGCACCCAGCCGCCTTCGGGGTAGAACAGGCCGCCCGATGGCAGCGCGATGCCGGCGCGGGTCTCGGCCTTCGCCCGATCGAGCGTGTGCAGTAAATCTTCCGGGAATGCCGCTGCCAACTGCGCCTGACGTTCCGCTTCCTTGGCATTGAACGCCAGTTGCAACACGCCGCAATCGTCCCAGTCGACGCCGCGCTGCAAATGCTCGAGCAAACGTCGGGTGTGGCCAAAGCCGCTGACAATCAGTTGCGACAACGCCGTGCCATGGGCGGAAAGCTTGAGGTACAGCACGCCCTGTGGATTGCCCGAGGCTTCCTGTGCGAGCGCCTCGTGACGCTCCAGCAGACTCACCTGCCAGCCGCGGGCAGCCAGGCTGGCAGCGCTCGCGCAACCCGCCAGGCCGGCACCGATCACCAGGGCATGACGTTCGCCGGTCGATGGTCTCGGACGCGCAAACCACGGTTTGGCAACGGCCGGCGCGGCTACAGCGTCCGGCCAACCGAGAAACACACCCCGCAGGATTTCCCATTTGTGGCCGATGCCTGGCGTGCGCTTCATCTTGAAACCCGCCGCATTCAGCAGGCGCCGGACCCAACCGGTGCTGGTAAAGGTGCTGATGGTCGAGCCGGGTGCGGCCAGACGGGCCAGTTCGGCAAACAGTTCGGCGGTCCACATGTCCGGGTTTTTCGCCGGGGCGAAACCGTCGAGAAACCAGGCATCAATCTGTGCGTCCAATTGCGGCAACTGTTCCAATGCATCGCCGATCAGCAGGGTCAGCGTGACGCGGCCGTTGTCCAGCACCAGGCGCTGGAAACCTTGATGGATCGCCACATACTGGGCTAACAGCTGATCAGCAAGCGGCTTGAGCTCCGGCCACAAGGCCAGGGCGCGTTGCAAATCGGGCCGGCTCAACGGGTACTTTTCGACGCTGACAAAATGCAGGCGCGCACCGCCCACTGCGTGCTGCTCGAATAACTGCCAGGCGCACAGAAAATTCAACCCGGTGCCGAAACCGGTCTCGCCAATCACCAGTCGACCGCCGACCGGCAGCGCAGCGAAGCGTTCACGTAAAGCGTTCTGTTCGAGGAACACGTAACGAGTTTCATCAAGCCCCGACAGGTCGGAAAAATACACATCGTCGAACACCCGCGAGCGCGGGAGCCCTTGGTCGTCCCAGTCGAGTTGGGCGTGGGGCAATACAGGTTTCATGGCAGGCTCGGTAACGGCAAGGTGGCCATTCTAGCCGATCACCGAGGCGGTGCCTGATCCATGGCAACGATCACAACCGCGCATTCGCTGAAAATCCTGTAGCAGCTGCCGAGGCACGAGGCTGCGTTGGGCTGCGCAGCGGCCCTCAAGGGCGGTCCTGCGGACACGCAACGCAGCCTCGTGCCTCGGCAGCTGCTACAAGGAACTGTGTGGCGGTGAAGAAATGGATTTCTCCCACGGAAAACAACTCAATCCGCTAGTCTTGCTCAATCCGGAAAGGGAGCCATCCATGTTTGAATCCGCCGAAATCGGCCACGCCATCGACAAAGAAACCTATGACGCCGAAGTGCCTGCGCTGCGCGAGGCCTTGCTCGAAGCACAGTTCGACCTTCAGCAGCAAAAGCGTTTTCCGGTGATCATCCTGATCAACGGCATCGAAGGCGCCGGCAAGGGCGAGACGGTCAAGTTGCTCAATGAATGGATGGACCCGCGCTTGATCGAGGTCCGCACGTTCGATCAGCAGACCGACGAAGAGCTGGCGCGGCCGCCGGCGTGGCGTTACTGGCGGATGCTCCCGGCCAAGGGCCGCATGGGGATTTTCTTCGGCAACTGGTACAGCCAGATGCTGCAAGGGCGGGTCCATGGAACGTTCAAGGACGCCGTGCTGGATCAGGCGATCAATCAGTCTGAACGTTTCGAGAAGATGCTTTGCGACGAAGGCGCGCTGATCTTCAAGTTCTGGTTTCACCTTTCCAAGAAACAAATGAAAGCTCGCCTCAAAGCCCTGGCCGACGACCCGTTGCACAGTTGGCGCATCAGCCCACTGGACTGGCAGCAATCAAAAACTTACGACAAGTTCGTCAAGTATGGAGAGCGCGTGCTGCGCCGCACCAGCCGCGACTACGCACCGTGGCATGTGATTGAAGGCGTGGACGCGCATTACCGGAGCCTGACGGTGGGCAAGATCTTGCTCGATGGCCTGCAAAACGCCCTGAAACGTTCCAGGATTCACCCCCGGAAGGTCAATGCCGCGCCGCTGCCGATCAGTGTCGATCAAATGAACGTGCTCGACAGCCTGGATTTGACCCACCGCCTGGACAAGGACGATTACGAGGAACAGCTCGTGACCGAGCAGGCGCGATTCTCGGGCCTGATGCGCGACAAACGCATGCACCGGCACGCCCTGGTGGCGGTGTTCGAAGGCAATGATGCGGCTGGCAAGGGCGGGGCGATCCGTCGGGTCGCGGCGGCGCTCGATCCGCGTCAGTACAGCATCGTGCCGATTGCCGCGCCCACCGAAGAGGAACGCGCGCAACCCTATTTATGGCGGTTCTGGCGCCACCTTCCGGCCAAGGGCAAGTTCACGGTGTTCGACCGTTCCTGGTATGGCCGGGTGCTGGTGGAACGCATCGAAGGCTTCTGTCCGCCCGCGGACTGGTTGCGGGCTTACAGTGAGATCAACGATTTCGAAGAGCAGATTTCCGACTCGGGCATCATCGTCGTCAAGTTCTGGCTGGCCATCGATAAACAGACGCAGCTCGAGCGTTTCCAGGCCCGGGAAGAAATCCCCTTCAAACGCTTCAAGATTACCGAAGACGACTGGCGCAATCGCGAAAAATGGGACGCTTACTGCGCTGCGGTCGGCGACATGGTTGATCGCACCAGCACCGAGATTTCGCCCTGGACCCTGGTGGAGGCCAATGACAAACGCTGGGCGCGGGTCAAGGTCTTGCGCACCATTAACCATGCGCTGGAAGCGACCTTCGAAAAGTCTGACAAGAAGGCGAAAAAACACAAGAAGTGAGGCGATGGTTGCGCATACGCGGGATGAATGATTGTCGCGGTCGGTGATGGGTGGATCTATGCTCGATCCACTCTCAACCGACCACAATAATGAGGTATGCCATGCGTGAAGTGGTGATCGTCGACAGCGTGCGGACTGGCCTGGCCAAATCCTTTCGCGGCAAGTTCAACCAGACCCGGCCGGACGACATGGCGGCTCACTGTGTCAATGCATTGCTGGCGCGTTCGGGCATCGACCCGGCCAGCGTTGAGGATTGCATCGTCGGTGCGGGCTCCAACGAAGGCGCCCAGGGTTTCAACATCGGTCGCAATGTCGCGGTGCTGTCGCGCCTGGGCACCGGCACCGCCGGCATGACCCTCAACCGTTTCTGCTCATCGGGCTTGCAGGCGATTGCCATTGCCGCCAACCAGATTGCTTCGGGTTGCAGCGACATCATTGTCGCCGGTGGCGTCGAGTCCATCAGCCTGACCATGAAAAGCGTGAACACCGACAACCTGATCAACCCGCTGCTCAAGGAGCAGGTACCGGGCATTTACTTCCCGATGGGCCAGACCGCCGAAATCGTCGCGCGTCGTTACAAAGTCAGCCGCGAAGAGCAGGACGTGTACGCCCTGCAAAGCCAGCAACGCACGGCCCAGGCGCAAGCCGCCGGCTTATTCGACGATGAAATCGTGCCGATGGCGGTGAAGTACAGGGTTGAAGACAAGGCAACTGGGCAGGTGCAGATTCTCGACGGCATCGTCGATCGCGACGACTGCAATCGCCCGGACACCACGCTGGACAGTCTGGCGGGGTTGAAACCGGTGTTTGCCGAGGATGGTTCGGTCACCGCCGGTAACTCTTCGCAACTCTCCGATGGCGCTTCGATGACGCTGGTGATGAGCCTGGAAAAAGCGCTGGAGCTGGGCTTGAAGCCGAAAGCGTTCTTCCGTGGTTTCACCGTGGCCGGGTGCGAGCCTGACGAAATGGGTATCGGCCCGGTGTTCTCGGTACCCAAATTGCTCAAGGCCAAGGGGTTGCAAGTTGCCGACATTGATTTGTGGGAGCTCAATGAGGCGTTCGCTTCGCAATGCCTGTATAGCCGTAACCGGCTGGGCATCGATAACGAGAAGTACAACGTCAATGGCGGCTCGATCTCCATCGGCCACCCGTTCGGCATGACCGGTTCGCGTCAGGTCGGGCACCTGGTGCGGGAGTTGCAGCGACGTGATGTGCGTTACGGCATCGTGACCATGTGCGTGGGTGGCGGGATGGGGGCGAGCGGGTTGTTTGAAGCGGTGCGTTAAGACTAAGAAATTTGGTGGTCTTTTGGGGCGCCTTCGCGAGCAAGCCCGCTCCCACATTTGATTTGTGCGCGTCGCAGATCCAATGTGGGAGCGGGCTTGCTCGCGAAGGCATCGCCGCGGCCTAACGCCTGGCGCTCAAACGTTGCATCCGCTCGATATACGCCTGAATCTCCCGCGCAGCCTTCTGCGAATTCTCAAACGGCCCTTCCAGCGTGTTTTCCCGGGTGCTGAAATACAACTCGCCATTCACCCGACACATTCGGTCACTGCGAAAGTGCGTGGCGGGGGCATTGTCCTGGGCGCGCATGCCATACATGGCAATCTCCTGAAGGCGGGTGGATCCAATGAGCTTATGCATGAACCGCTTGCGGCGCCTGGCCAACCGATCGACGGCGTTTCGCCAATTTAATGCTGCGACCTGCACAGTTTCATTTACGCCCGGTCACCAACTGTCCCTGTGTGCCGGGCATCGCTGCGCCTAGAATGGCGGTACTCGCCATCTGGCCTTGGGGTACACATGCACATTTCATCGGGTCGCTGGGTTTACGGTCTGTTTCTGGCCCTGTTGACCGCGCTGCTGTGGGGAATCCTGCCGATCAAACTCAAGCAAGTGCTGCTGGTCATGGACCCGGTCACGGTGACCTGGTTTCGGCTGATGGTGTCCGGCAGTTGTCTGTTCATTTACTTGGCTGCAACCAGGCGCTTGCCGAGTCGCAAGGTGCTTGGCCCACGCGGTGGCTGGCTGGTGCTGATGGCGGTGCTCGGCCTGGTGGGCAACTACGTGTTGTACCTGATGGGCCTGAACCTGCTCAGCCCCGGCACCGCACAACTGGTGGTGCAGATGGGCCCGATCATGTTGCTGATTGCCAGTCTGTTTGTGTTCAAGGAGCGGTTCAGCGTGGGGCAGGGCATTGGTCTGCTGGTGCTGCTGATCGGCTTCGGTCTGTTTTTCAACCAGCGGCTGGCCGAATTGCTCACCTCGCTGACCGACTACACCGCGGGCGTGCTGCTGGTGCTGTTGGCGTCCACGGTCTGGACGTTCTACGCCCTGGGGCAGAAGCAATTGCTGACAGTGTGGAATTCGCTACAGGTGATGATGGTGATCTATCTGTTCTGCGGGCTGTTGCTGACGCCGTGGGTGCATCCGCTGGAGGCGCTGCAACTGAGTCCGCTGCAAGGCTGGCTGCTGCTGGCGTGCTGCATGAACACCCTGATTGCCTATGGCGCGTTTGCCGAAGCGCTGGCGCATTGGGAGGCTTCACGGGTGAGTGCGACATTGGCGATCACGCCGCTGGTGACGTTCGCGGCGGTGGCCATGGCAGCCTGGTGGTGGCCGGAGTACGTGCATGCCGAGACAATCAATGGCCTGGGGTATGGCGGGGCGGTGCTGGTGGTGTTGGGGTCGGCGTTGGTGGCCCTTGGGCCGTCGTTGATTGCCGGGCTCCGGGCGCGGCGGGTGCGGATGGCTTGAAGATCAAAAGATCGCAGCCTGCGGCAGCTCCTACAGGGTTTGTGTCGATCACAATATCCGTGAACGACACAAGACCTGTAGGAGCTGCCGAAGGCTGCGATCTTTTTGCATCACCCGCAATTTAACCCTTGGCACCTGCCTCCAGCATATTCTCCGGCCGAACCCACGCATCGAACTCGGCATCGGTCAGATACCCCAACTGCAACGCCGCCTCCCGCAAGGTCAGCCCTTCGGCGTAGGCCTTCTTGGCAATCTCCGCCGATTTGTCATAACCAATATGCGGATTCAGCGCGGTCACCAGCATCAACCCACGCTCCAGGTGCTCGGCCATTTTCGCCGCATCCGGCTCCAGGCCGGCGATGCAATGCTGCTGGAAGTTGCTGCAGCCATCGCCCAACAGTCGGATCGACTGCAGCAGGTTGTGGATGATCACCGGTTTGAACACGTTCAGTTGCAGGTGCCCCTGACTCGCGGCGAAGCCGATGGTGACGTCATTGCCCAACACCTGGCACGCCAGCATCGACAGGGCTTCGCACTGGGTCGGGTTGACCTTGCCAGGCATGATCGAGCTGCCGGGTTCGTTGGCCGGCAATTTCACTTCGGCGAAACCGGCACGCGGGCCGGAGCCCAGCAGACGCAGGTCGTTGGCGATTTTCATCAGGGTCACGGCCAAGGTCTTCAGGGCGCCGGACAACGCGGTCAAGGGTTCATGGCCCGCCAGCGCGGCGAACTTGTTGGGTGCGGTGACGAACGGCAGCCCGGACAACGCGGCCAACTCTGAAGCGATGGCTTCACCGAAACCGTGTGGCGAGTTCAGCCCGGTGCCGACCGCCGTGCCGCCCTGGGCCAGTTCACACACGGCCGGCAGCGCGCTGCGGATGGCCCGTTCGGCGTAATCCAGTTGCGCGATGAACGCCGAGACTTCCTGGCCGAAGGTAATCGGCGTCGCGTCCATCATGTGCGTCCGGCCGGTCTTGACCAGTTTCATGTGCCGGGCGGACAACTCGGCCAATCCGCCGGACAGTTCGTTGATCGCCGGCAGCAAATGATGCTGCACCGCCTGGACGGCAGCGATGTGCATGGCAGTAGGGAAGCAGTCGTTGGAGCTCTGGGAGCGGTTGACGTGATCGTTGGGATGCACCGGGATTTTGCCGCCGCGCGGGTTGCCGGCCAGTTCGTTGGCACGCCCGGCGATCACCTCGTTGACGTTCATGTTGCTCTGGGTGCCGCTGCCGGTCTGCCAGACCACCAGCGGGAACTGGTCGTCGTGGCTGCCGTCGAGCACTTCGTCGGCGGCCTGTTCAATCAGGCGGGCGATATCGGCAGGCAGGTCGCCGTTGCGATCATTGACCCGCGCCGCGGCTTTCTTGATCAGGGCCAGCGCATGCAGCACCGCCAATGGCATGCGCTCGTTGCCGATGGCGAAGTTAATCAGCGAGCGTTGCGTCTGAGCGCCCCAGTAGGCCTCATCCGGGACTTCCACCTGGCCAAGGCTGTCGGTTTCGATACGGCTCATCATGCACACTCCTGTAGGTCGATAGCGCAGTTTAGGCCGTGATCGCCGGCCGTGGTTCCATCCGAAGGGAATTTGACCGTTCAACCCCTCTAAATCAGGCGCGACAAGGCTTGGGGTTGAGTGACACACTTTTTTAGGTGCAGAATGGTCGCCCTTGGGGTAATGACCTCGCCTGCTAGAAAAGGAAACTCGATGACTCGTCTTCGTGCCATCTGTACCGCGGTTGCACTGGTTTGCGCCAGCGGCCCTGTTTTTGCCGATACCGCCAGCCACAACGCCAGTGCCGAAGCTTTCCTGACCCTGGCGCACGCTGACAAATTGGGCACTCCGGTGTACATGCAAGTACAGCAAATGTTCGCTCAGCGCTTTGAACAGACCAAAGCCCCTGAATCGAAAAAAGCCTTGCTGGAAACCTACCAGGCCAAGGCCAACGCGGCACTCAACGCAGCCATTGGCTGGGACAAGTTGAAGCCAGACATGGTCAAGCTCTACACCACCAACTTCAGCGAATCCGAGCTGAAAGACCTGGTCGCGTTCTACCAGTCCCCACTGGGCAAGAAAGTCCTGGAAAAAATGCCGCAGCTGACCCAGCAATCGGCCCAGATGACTCAAGCCAAACTGGAAAGCGCGGTGCCTGTGGTCAACAAGCTGCTGGATGACATGACCAACGAGCTGGCGCCTAAAGGCGCGGCCGCTCCAGCCAAGAAAAAGCCTTAAGCGGAGTTTGGTATGACCATGCAACAACGCATCGAATGGACGCTGGGCCTGCTACAGCCCGAGCACCTGCAAGTGCTGGATGAAAGCCATATGCACAGTCGTGGGTTGCAGACCCATTACAAGGCCGTGGTGGTCAGCCAGCAGTTTGAAGGGCTCAATCGCGTCAAGCGTCACCAGAAAGTCTACGGCACGCTCGGCGAGCTGATGGGCGAGTTTCATGCGTTGGCGCTGCATACCTATACGCCAGAGGAATGGGCACAGATCGACGCGGCTCCGGCCTCGCCGACCTGTGCTGGCGGCAGTAAGCATTAAGATCAAAAGATCGCAGCCTGCGGCAGCTCCTACACCGAACCCTGTAGGAGCTGCCGCAGGCTGCGATCTTTTTTGTTAGACTGCACAACGCGCCGCTTACCCGGCGCGTTTTTTTTCGCATCCGGTTCACCCCTTACGAGGGTAGCCACCTGGAGAATCACCCATGACACAACAGATTGTCGTGGCGGCACTTTATAAGTTCGTCACCCTGGAAGATTACATCGCCTTGCGCGAGCCACTGCTGCAAGCAATGGTCGACAACGGCATCAAAGGCACGCTGCTGATCGCCGAAGAAGGCATCAATGGCACCGTGTCCGGCAGCCGCGAAGGCATTGACGGGCTGATGGCCTGGCTCAAGAACGACCCGCGCATGGACGACATCGACCACAAAGAGTCGTACTGCGATGACCAGCCGTTCTATCGCACCAAAGTCAAACTCAAGAAAGAAATCGTCACCCTTGGCGTCGAAGGCGTGGACCCGAACAAAAAGGTCGGCACCTACGTCGATCCACAAAACTGGAACGCGCTGATCAGCGATCCAGAAGTGCTGTTGATCGATACCCGCAACGATTACGAAGTCTCGATCGGCACCTTCGAAGGCGCCATCGATCCGAAAACCACCAGTTTTCGTGAATTCCCTGATTACATCAAAGCCCATTTCGACCCGGCCGTTCACAAGAAGGTCGCGATGTTCTGCACCGGCGGCATTCGTTGTGAAAAGGCTTCGAGCTATATGCTCAGCCAGGGTTTCGACGAGGTTTATCACCTCAAGGGCGGCATTCTGAAGTACCTCGAAGAGGTGCCGCTGGAGGAAACCAAATGGCAGGGTGACTGCTTCGTGTTCGACAACCGCGTGACGGTCCGTCATGACCTCAGCGAAGGCGACTACGACCAATGTCATGCCTGTCGTACGCCGATCAGCGTCGAAGACCGGGCATCCGAGCACTACGTGGCCGGCATCAGCTGCCCGCATTGCTGGAATACCCTGAGCGAGAAGACGCGTCGCAGTGCCATTGATCGGCAAAAGCAGATCGAACTGGCCAAGGCGCGCAACCTGCCTCATCCGATCGGCTACAACTACAAGCAAACCCCTTCCGAGGCTTGAATCATGTCTGCACGCCGCCTGCTTTATGTGATGGACCCGATGTGTTCCTGGTGCTGGGGCTTTGCGCCGGTGGCCAACGCGCTGGTCGAGCAGGCGCAGGCGGCGGGCGTGGACGTGCATCTGGTGGTGGGCGGTTTGCGCACCGGCAGTGGTTCGGCGCTGGAGCCGACCACCCGGCGCTACATTCTTGAACATTGGCAGGCGGTCACCGACGCCACGGGCCAGCCGTTCAAAACCGAAGGCGCGTTGCCGGACGGGTTTGTCTACGACACCGAGCCCGCCTGCCGGGCATTGGTCACGGCGCGCAGCCTGGCACCGGATTGCGCGTGGAAACTGCTGGGCTTGATCCAGCATGCGTTCTACGCCGAAGGTCGCGACGTCACCCATGCCAGTGTCCTGGTCGAGTTGGCGGAGCAGGCCGGTCTGCCGCGCATCGAGTTCGCCGCAGCATTCGATCGGGCTGATATGCATGCCGCGACGGCTGCCGATTTCACTTGGGTGCAGGATCTGGGCATTGCCGGTTTCCCTACTTTGCTGGCTGAGCGGGATGGCCAATTGGCGCTGCTGACCAACGGCTATCAGCCTCTGGGCGTGCTGTCACCACTGCTCGGTCGCTGGCTGGAGCGCGCTGCCTGTGCATGACCTGCCGGATGACGCGCCAGCTCCAACGCGTGTCGATCGGCTGAGTTGGGCAGAAATCCGCCGGCTGGCCCTTCACCATAAAAAATCCCTGTGGATCGCCAATGGCGTCGCGGTACTGGCCACGCTGTGCAGCGTGCCCATTCCCTTGCTGCTGCCCTTGCTGGTCGACGAAGTCTTGCTGGGGCACGGCGACGCGGCACTGAAGATCATGAACCACGCGCTGCCTGAAGGTTGGCAGAAAGCGGCGGGTTACATTGGCCTGATGTTGGTGGTGACCTTGACCCTGCGTTGCGCGGCGCTGCTGTTCAACGTGGTGCAGGCGCGGTTGTTTGCGGCGCTGGCCAAAGACATTGTCTATCGAATACGCACGCGATTGATCGATCGGCTCAAGCGCATTTCCCTCGGCGAATACGAAAGCCTGGGCAGCGGCACGGTGACCACGCACCTGGTGACTGACCTCGACACCCTGGACAAATTCGTTGGCGAAACCCTCAGCCGTTTCCTCGTCGCCATGCTGACGCTGGTCGGCACGGCGAGCATTCTGGTCTGGATGCACTGGAAGCTGGCGCTGCTGATCATGCTGTTCAATCCGTTGGTGATCTACGCCACGGTGCTGCTCGGCAAGCGGGTCAAACACCTGAAGAAACTCGAGAACGACAGCACTTCTCGCTTCACTCAGGCACTGACTGAAACCCTCGACTCGATTCAGGAAGTACGCGCCGGCAACCGTCAGGGTTATTTTCTCGGGCGCCTTGGCCAGCGTGCTCGTGAGGTACGCGATTACGCAGTGACTTCACAGTGGAAGACTGATGCCTCGAACCGTGCCAGCGGTTTGCTGTTCCAGTTCGGCATCGATATTTTCCGCGCCGCGGCGATGCTCACTGTGTTGTTTTCCGACCTGTCCATCGGCCAAATGCTGGCGGTGTTCAGCTACCTCTGGTTCATGATCGGTCCGGTGGAACAGCTGCTGAATCTGCAATACGCCTACTACGCGGCGGACGGCGCGCTGTCGCGAATCAACGAACTGTTGGCCCGTGCCGATGAGCCGGAATACCCGGGCGGTGTCGACCCGTTCAACGGTCGTGAAACGGTCGGTATCGAAGTCCAGGGATTGAGTTTCGGCTACGGCGATGAGTTGGTGTTGAACCAGATGAACCTCTCGATCGCCCCCGGTGAAAAAGTCGCGATTGTCGGCGCCAGCGGTGGTGGCAAGAGCACACTCGTGCAGTTGCTGCTGGGCCTGTATACACCGCTCGCCGGGACAATCCGCTTCGGCGGTTCGACCCAGCAAGAGATCGGCCTGGAAACCGTTCGGGAAAATGTCGCGGTGGTCCTGCAACACCCGGCGCTGTTCAATGACACCGTGCGCGCCAACCTGACCATGGGCCGCGAACGCAGTGACGAGGCTTGCTGGCAGGCACTGGAAATTGCGCAACTGCACAACACCGTTCGCGAATTGCCCAACGGCCTGGACAGTATCGTTGGACGTTCCGGCGTGCGGTTGTCCGGTGGGCAGCGACAACGCCTGGCGATTGCGCGGATGGTGCTGGCCGAGCCCAAGGTGGTGATCCTCGACGAAGCGACCTCCGCACTGGATGCCGCCACCGAATACAACCTGCACCAGGCACTGGCGCGGTTCCTGAGCCACCGCACCACGCTGATCATTGCGCACCGGTTGTCTGCGGTGAAGCAGGCCGACCGGGTGCTGGTGTTCGACGGCGGGCAAATTGCCGAGGATGGCGACCATCAGCAATTGATTGCCGAGGGTGGTTTGTACGCCAAGCTTTATGGGCATTTGCAGCAGCACTAGGTCAATGCCACAGCACGTTCAGGGCATTTGCTCCGCCGTCGTGACCGAACTCTTTCATCACCACCGTGCAAGAGTCGCAAGGTGGCATGGTGGTAGCGACATTGACTGAGCTGATCGATTGGGGATCCGGGTATTTTTCGCGAATCACGCTGATCAATTTACTTTCGCTGTCCAGAGACGTGGGCCTGCTGGTCAGCGCTGGGTGATACGTCCCAATGTCGTCGATTGTCGGCGGCACGGCGAGCAGCTTGCCCTGGTCATCCATGAGGAGTGAGCTTCTGGGGAACTCCACGTTCATGTCGATGTTGAAATAGGTCGTTTCGCCCACCTTGATCTGATCAGCCCCCAAATTCTGCTTGAACAATGGCAGATGTCCGGTGGCCCCCTGCGCGCCTGAAACACTGACGTAGACTTCGCGTTTGCCGTCGGCCCTGAGCACTTCGGCGTAGGCGATGTTCCTCGGGGTTTTGGTGCGCTGGTGACGGGGGATCAGTCGATGGAGTTTTTCCATCGTTCTATCGATTCTCAAGGCACTGTCTACATTGTTCAGGTCGATGGCTTTCTCAAGAAACAATGTATCGAAAATTTCTACCGTCCTTTGGCGGAAGGCTTCCGGTGCCAGCTTGCTGCGTGTCCACGATGTCGCACCATCCGCCAGTTGGGTCACGATCATTCGGGTCGAGTGATCGAACATCAACGCCTCGGCAGGGCTGGTATCGACCTTGATCCATTTCATGTTGTTGGGCGGTGTGGCGATGGTACCGATGCGTATGGCGATCCTCTCCATGGTTTCTATTGCTCGTTCGATTGCTTCAACACCGTAGATGCGCGCGACATTGTTGGCGCCCAGGGAACCGGTATATACACGCAATAGCTCTGCACCTGGCGTGCCTTCGGCCAATTGGGGTTTGAGCAATCTTTCCAATGTCAGTGTTTCGGTCAGGCTTTGTCCTGTGGGCACTGTCGTGAAGTAGTACTTGTCGGTGTTGAGTCGGGTGAAAACGTAGGTCTTGATCCCATCAAGGGATGGCACCAGAACGGCACCGACCCGGTGCGAATCGGTAGCGCCTTCATAGATACTCTCGACGTTGAGGCGCGCGTAAATTCCCTTTCGAAACTCCAGGGTTGCCGGGATGCTTTTACCGGGAACGAGCCATGGTTTGGAAAACCCCAATGCTGTCAGATCACCCTTGAACAGGGTCAAGGTGTCCCCCGAAACCTGATAAACAGCGCCGTCCAATGCAAGAAACCCCTGCTCATGACCCACCCTGGTACCGGGGGAAGAAATCCTGTCGCCAAACCAGGGAGCGTAACCTTTGGTTTCGTCGAGTGAGCCGACCGGTGGCGTAAGAAGGAAGGGCTCACCATTGACGTAACTTACAAGGCAGGCGCTCCCTCCGGGTGCACGGCGCGCACGACAGGGGATCAGTTTCAGCCTGGCACTGTCATCAATCAGGTCCACCCGGCGCAGCGTGTCGCCTTGCAGTCGATAAGGTACATCGTCGAGAAACACGGTGGTTCGACCATCGATTTCAAACACTTCTCGCACGCGCGTACTTTCCGGGACCTCGACGATGACGTGTGGGTTGCTCTTCTCCAGGTTGCTGAAGTGAGACCGCCCAAAAGAAAGCTCACCTGAGCGGGCGGGAATCGACGGGCCATAGGGTTTGGACGATAGCGGGTCAATCAGCCGCCAGTCGGACGCGTCAGTGGTGGACAGGTTGCGAACCGGTACGTCGTCAATACCTTTGACGCTGGCTAACTGGTCACCGACCACGAAAGGTTTCCAACGACCGACATCGCTCAACTGAGGCAGGCTGCGCACGTACTCGTAGTAACGGACATTCCCCGCTTGTTTCGCGTATTTGAACGTCGTTCCTAGTCCCTTCAGGATGTGTCCCAAGCCTTTGAGCAGGGAATAAACCGCATCAACCGGGTTAAGGGTTTGCAGAGTCGATATCACCAGGTTTTTTGTAAGCGATGCTAACGACTGGTGGGTGGTGCGCATGATCAGTCGGCCTGAAACGGTTACAAGTCTTGCCGAACCCGCGGCAAATTTGCCTAAGGGGAGGGCGAATGAAAGCACATCGAAAACCAGGCCGATCGCACCCATGCGTATTCGGCTTCTGTCGCCTGATGTTACGTCCTCGATGCTGTTCCAGAACGGCACGAAAATTTTTGCGATCTTGAATATTTTTTTTCGACTGGCCTCTTCACGTTCAAACTGGGTTTGTCCATGGGCGATGCTGCGCAGGTCATCCGGGGCCGCGAACAGCAGGTGGGTTGCAATGTGATTGCTGATCTTTACTGAGCGACTGGACGTTAATGTCCTTGGGACGCGTTGCGCATTATCCACATGATCGGAAATGGCACTCAAAACAGGGCCCAATTGTTCGATGATCGCCGAACAGCGAGCATTGTTTTTTGGCACGCTGCCGGTTGAATGCGCATCCCAGTCAAAGGGCAAATGCTTTTCGCCCCACATATGCACGTCGTTACCATCAAGATGGCGGCCTTTGGGAACAACTCTGCCCCCTATCAGTTCAGCAAAAAATTTGTCGGGACGACGGATCATGCCGGCCCTGGGCAGCAGTTCGTGAAAGAGCGTTTTTTCGTTATAGGTGGTTTGCAGGATCAAACCGTTGCGTGCTCTAAGCGCCAGAATGGATGCAGGGGTCTCTTCCTGGGCCAGTGTGTAGGGGGCACTTTTTCTCAAGCTGTAGATCGTGACTTCGCCGTACTCCAGGGCCTGACGCTCGGAAAACGGAAGTGAGGCCAGTAGACTCCTGATTAACGTTTCATAGGCTGCCGTGATCCTTTCGAGGTGGCTTTTGAAGTCTTTATCGAACAGCGCTTCGACATCGGGCAACTTTGCGTACGGCCCCAGCGGGCTGTTGCCAAACACAGATCCTGGCACCCGCCAAGCCCCTCCGGTTTTTATCGTTCGGCTTTCATCTATTCGAATCCATCGCTCGCTGATGGAGGTTCCGTCGCCTTGAGTGACAAGCCATCTTTTCTGATCGTCGAACTTGCCCGAGGCCAAGACATCGACGAACGAGTAATAGTTGAACTCCTTACCCCTGAGCATCGGTGTGTCTCGAAAACCGATCGACCCCAGTTCATCAAACCTGGCGAGCTTTCGGCCATCGGACAGGAAGGCATCTTTTCCAAAGAGCTTGATCATTTCCGCTTCGGCAATGGACAGTCGCTTGGGCGGCGCTTCATTGATGCGCTGGATCGCTTCATTGAGGTCATTGGTGTGTTTATCCTGTTCGGATAACGCCAGATTTATGTCTTCGCGTGTGTAGTCTTCTGGTTTTTTTTGCAGAATGACCCCTTGGGTGACAGCCCAGTCCAGCGTCGGAAGTAACCTCGCCAAGCCGATGAGTTTCAGTTCATCTGGCGTCGCCCCAGTGGCCCGCTGCATCGGCAGGTTGACCAACTGCTCAAACGTCAATCTGTGCAACAAACCGGGATCAGTCGCCTTGATGATATTGACTCCATTCAGGAAATTGACCCAAACAATCGAGCCTCGGTAGGCAAGATCAACCGGGATATCGGTGACACGGAACTCGATTGGAAATCGAGGCAGAAACAACCGTGCGATTACAATCGCTTCCTTTTCCGAGGAGGCCCGTTTTGAAGTCAGCAGACTGGCTTCAAATTCGGCCCGAATCGCTGCATAACTCTTCCCCCAGTTTGAACGAGCCTGCCAGTCGTAACCTGCAATGAAGACAGGATTGTCATTGGATTTCGACGAAATCCAATGCTGCAGCGCATTGGCGATCAGCGTTGTCCGGATGTAAGGCGAGGTCGCCTCACCGGTTTTTCCGCCATACCAATCCATGGCGGTCAGCAGGGCGTTTCCCAGTCTCACAGCGGCAGCGTTTTGCAGGATCTTTTCAAGAAAAACGGTCGGTGTTGCGCGAACCTGTTCAGTCGTTGCCGTTGAAAGAACGTCGTTGGCAAGGTAGGTCAGGGCCGATGAGCCTTTCTCGGGCAGGAACTGATTCACCCCATCGATTATTTCGGCGCGGATCTGGTCGGTGAATAGTTGCTGCGTATCGAGTGGCGTACCGGGGAAGGTTTGTTGGAGAAGTTGAATCGATGCCAGATCTTTTTCTGTAGGGGTTCTCCTCAGATCGAGGAATTCAAAATCGTCTTCAAGCCTCAAGCGGTGACTGGCGATTTTTTCTTGCAGGGCATCCATCGTGTTCTGATGTTCCTGGGCGTTTTCCGGGTTCCATGGCGCAATCCCGTAAAAGCCGCACATCCTGACCAGATTGATAGAACGGTCTGAGCGTATCTGGCCTCCCAGCAAGGAAGCTGCGTGCTCGATCCGTGTTTTCAGAGCTTGCCATTCTGCGTTCCCCGTCAATAACAATGTGACGGATTTCAGGGCGTGGTCCTCTGATTCATACACATAGCCGCCATCCTTGAGGGTGACGATCAAATGACTGATCCTGGCATTATGTTTTTTGCACAGTTCCTGGTAAGCGTGATCATGTCGCAACTGCCATAAGGCAATGACCCCGTCTTCGCACTCGCGATACAACGGTGAGTAAAGCGCTATCGGTATTAGAACTTCCAGATGAGCAACTGCCGATAATCCGGTCCGACGCAGCGAGGCCAGCATCAGTTCGTAGTCTTTCAGTTGGCCTTCATGTCGCTGCGCGACGGAGGGGGTGGCCGGTGGAGTGTTCAGCGTTTCGCTTGAGGTGATCGTTTGCATGAGATTGGTTCTCCTGTATGTCGGTTGACCTGCACATCGCTCAACAGCGATGGGGTCGTGGCCCGATTACAAGCGATCAAGAGAATGGCGGTGCGGTATATAGATAGTTGGCGAAAGACGGTTTTGTCGTGGTGCCCGTTTTATCCGTTACGTGCTGAAAAATAACCTTTTTTGGCGCTTTCCCGAAGACTGCAGGGCTTCTTGCTTGCCGGGATGGAAAACGCGCCCTAGTCTAGCTATAGCGATCACGTCGGGATGCTGATCTGGCAGTGCTAAATCAAGGGACCTCATGAATCAAACGCGGACACTCGGAACGCCTCGGTTGCTGGGCATCGTCTGGCCATTTATTGCCGTTGTGTTATTTCAGGCGCTGCTGGGCGGTGTCAGCCTGTACGTTCTTTCGGCGGTGCGCGGCTATGTTGCCGGTGAAAGTTTGTGGTCCAAGGGCCAGAAAGACGCAATCTATTACCTTAATCTTTACGCAGACAGTCGTGACGAAGCGATTTTCCTCAAGTACCAGAACGCCATAGCCGTGCCTCAGGGTGGGCACGAATTGCGTCTGGCACTGGATCTTCAGCCACCGAATATCGAAGCGGCAAGACTGGCTATCCTCAAGGGTGGTAACCACCCGGACGACGTCTCCAGCCTGATCTGGCTCTACCTCAATTTCCGGCACTTCAGTTACCTCGAAAAAGCCATCGACCGGTGGACCGTGGGTGACGCCTATCTGGTGCGACTTGATGACGTTGCGCAAGAAATGCATCAGCACATCACGGCCACGCATACCTCTGAGGCCGACATCAAGCGTTGGAAGGCGCAGATATTCGCTATCAATGATGGCGTGACACCGGCAGCGAAGGCCTTCAGCGATGCACTCGGTGAAGGCTCGCGGATGATTTTGCGGCTACTGTTGGTGACGAACCTTGCCACCGCGCTGGGCTTGATTGCGCTGGCATTGCTCCGCACCCACAAACTGCTCAAGCAGCGCCACGCATTCGCCGAAGCCCTTCAGTTGGAAAAGGACCGGGCGCAGATCACCCTGCAATCGATTGGCGATGGTGTGATTACCACGGATGTCGAAGGCGCGATTGCCTACATGAACCCGGCCGCCGAAGCGTTGACACACTGGAAAGCCGAGCAGGCAACGGGGTTGCCGCTGGCGGCGTTGTTCAATTTGCTGGACGAAAACGCCCAGGCCGATGGTTTTACACTGATCGAGCACATCCTGAGCGGGCAGCTAAGCGGAGGCAGCGAGCATTCAAAATTGATTCAGCGCCTGGATGGCAGCACGGTTTCAGTCACCCTGGTCGGTGCGCCGATTCGCAATGCCGGTAAAGTCAGCGGCACTGTGTTGGTCCTCCACGACATGACCCAGGAGCGGCAATACATTGCCAACTTGTCCTGGCAGGCGACGCACGATGCCTTGACCGGGCTCGCCAACCGCCGCGAGTTCGAGTATCGCCTGGAGCAGGCGATGCATACCCTGACGCGTCAGCCGGGGCGCCATGCCCTGATGTTCCTCGATCTGGATCAGTTCAAACTGGTCAACGATACCTGCGGTCATGCGGCGGGCGACGAGTTGCTGCGGCACATTTGTGCGCTGTTGCAATCGGGGTTGCGCGAGGGCGATACCCTGGCGCGGCTGGGCGGCGACGAGTTTGGCATCCTGCTGGCAAACTGTGCCCTTGAAGCGGCGGAGAAAATCGCCGAGAACCTGCGCCAAACCGTGCAGAACTTGCACTTTGTCTGGAAAGGCCGGCCGTTTGTGACGACCGTGAGCATCGGGCTGGTGCATATCAATCAGAACCCGACCACCCTTGAAGCCTCGCTGCGCGCGGCCGACATGGCGTGCTACATGGCTAAGGAAAAGGGGCGCAACCGGGTTCAGGTCTATCATGCCGACGATTCGGAGCTGTCCCTGCGCTTCGGCGAAATGGCCTGGGTCCAGCGCTTGCACATGGCGTTGGAAGACGACCGCTTCTGCTTGTACGCTCAGGAAATTGCGCCGCTTGGTAATACCGGTCAGGGTGGCGGGCATATCGAAATTCTGTTGCGCCTGCATGATGAAGCCGGGCGCATGATTCTGCCGGACAGTTTCATCCCGGCTGCCGAACGTTACGGCCTGATGACGTCAATTGATCGCTGGGTCGTGCAGAATGTTTTCAAGATCATCGCCCAATGCGTGGCCGAGAAGCGCAAGGGGCCGCTGGCCATGTGTGCGATCAATCTGTCAGGCACGACGATAGGAGACGAGGCGTTTCTGGTCTTCCTGCGTGAACAGTTCATTGCTTACGCCATACCGCCTGAAATGATTTGTTTTGAAATCACTGAAACCAGCGCAATTTCCAATCTTGGCAGTGCAATCAGATTTATTAATGAGCTCAAAGGCTTAGGTTGCCATTTTTCCCTGGACGACTTTTGCGCCGGAATGTCCTCATTCGCTTACTTGAAACATTTGCCTGTAGACTTCCTGAAGATCGACGGGAGTTTCGTAAAGGATATGCTGGACGACCCTATTAACCGCGCCATGGTCGAGGTGATCAATCACATCGGCCATGTCATGGGTAAGCGTACGATTGCCGAGTTTGTCGAGACACCCCAGATCGAGCAGGCATTGCTGGAGATTGGGGTGGATTACGCTCAAGGGTATGTTATTGAACGCCCGCATCTGTTTACCTGCGACAGTTTACAAAGTCGTCCTGCCAGGCCTCAGCCTTTGTTGTTCAAGGCACCTGGCACGTTCCGTTGAAATCTCTTGCTGATCCTAACAATCACAATCAAAAGGAGCTCGACAGTGATCGACACATTCAACCGAACCGGACCACTCATGGAAGCTGCAAGTTACCCCACCTGGGCTCAGCGTTTGATCCAGGATTGCAGCGAGAGTAAGCGCCGGGTTGTCGAACACGAACTGTATCAGCGCATGCGTGACAACAAACTCAGCGCCAAGACCATGCGCCAGTACCTTATCGGTGGCTGGCCAGTGGTCGAGCAGTTCGCGTTATACATGGCACAGAATCTGACCAAGACCCGCTTTGCGCGCCACCCTGGCGAAGACATGGCGCGTCGCTGGTTGATGCGCAACATTCGTGTCGAATTGAACCATGCCGATTACTGGGTGAACTGGAGCCGTGCACACGGCGTCAGCCTGGAAGATCTGCAAGCGCAACAGGTTGCCCCTGAGCTTCATGCGCTGAGTCATTGGTGCTGGCACACCAGTTCGGCTGACTCGCTGATCGTGGCCATTGCGGCGACCAACTACGCCATTGAAGGTGCGACCGGAGAGTGGTCGGCACTGGTCTGTTCCAATGGCATTTATGCGGCTGCATTCCCTGAAGAGGATCGCAAGCGCGCCATGAAGTGGTTGAAGATGCACGCCCAGTATGACGATGCCCATCCGTGGGAAGCGCTGGAAATCATCTGCACGCTGGCAGGCATGAACCCGAGCAAGGCATTGCAAGTGGAGTTGCGCCAGGCCGTGTGCAAAAGCTACGACTACATGTTCCTGTTCCTGGAACGCTGCATGCAACTGGAGCACGCGGAAAAAGCTCCAGTGACACGTGAACGCTTGGCCATGGCTGAAAGCTGATCCGTTACGGCGGATAACTGCAGGTCAATGTAAAAAGCCCACGCCCCTGTCTTAGGGGCGTGGGCTTTTTTGCAGTCGTAACCAGGTCAGGCGCTGACTTTCAGTCCAACCAGCCCGGCAATGATCAAGGCCACGCTGGCCAGCCGGAACAACGCCATGGATTCACCAAACAGAATGATTCCGGCGATGACGGTCCCGACCGCACCCACCCCTGTCCAGATTGCGTAGGCGGTGCCCAGCGGCAGTTCCTTCATGGCGAGGCCCAACAAACCAAGGCTGATGGCCATGGCGGCAACGGTCAATGCGGTGGGGAGCGGGCGGCTGAAGCCGTCGGTGTACTTCAGTCCGACGGCCCAGCCCACTTCGAACAGGCCGGCGAAAAACAGAATGATCCAGGACATGAAAGACCTCCATCGATTGACGGGGTCGTCCCCAGATTAATGACTCGATCGAGCCGCGAGGTCGTCCTCGCGTTGCGCCATAGAGTGCCCATCATTAACCCGGGGATCAAGTTTTCGGCTTAATCGACGGCTTGCCGAGCCGCCATTTCCCGATCTTCTTTCTCGCTCATCCGCCGGAAATACGTTGAGAGTAACGCGCCGGAAATGTTGTGCCAGACGCTGAACAGCGCACTGGGCACTGCCGCCAGAGGCGAGAAGTGCGCACTGGCCAGGGCCGCGCCCAACCCGGAGTTTTGCATACCGACTTCCAGTGCCAGGGATTTGCGTTGGGCCAGTGGCAACTTGAACAGGCGCCCGGTGAAATAACCCAGCAGGTAACCGAAGCTGTTGTGCAGCATGACCACAGCCATGATCAGTAAACCGGATTCGGCAATCTTGGCCTGGCTGGCGGCAACCACTGCGGTGACGATGATCACGATACTCACCACAGAGATCAACGGCAGCACTTCCACGGCATGGCGAACCCGGCTCCCCAGTACGCGCTGGGCCACCACGCCGAGCACGATCGGCAACAGCACCACTTGCAGGATCGACCAGAACAGCTCCATGAACGAAACCGGCAGCCACGCCGAGGCCAACAGCCAGATCAGCGCAGGGGTCAGCAGCGGGGCGAGGAGGGTGGTGACAGCCGCGATAGCCACCGACAATGCGAGATCACCGCGTGCCAGCCAGGTCATCACATTCGACGATGTACCGCTAGGGCAGCAGCCGACCAGGATGACGCCGACGGCGATCTCTGGCGGCAAGTGGAAGGCCTGGCAAAGCAACCACGCCACACCGGGCATGATCACGAAGTGCGCGACCACGCCTAGGGCCACGCGCCAGGGATGGCGAGCGACTTCGGCGAAGTCTTCGAGTTTGAGCGTCAGGCCCATGCCGAACATCACCAGCCCCAGCAGCGGCACGATCGCGCCTTTCAATCCGATGAACCAGCTCGGTTGCAAGAACGCCACTACGGCAAAAATCAGTACCCAGTAAGCGAAGGTGTTGCCGACAAAGCGACTCAATGCAGCCAGTGCACGCATGGCCTGATCCTCATTGTGTGTTTAAACGTGGGGAGGGTTTAATACCTGTATTGACTCTTAAAAGATCGCAGCCTTCGGCAGCTCCTACATTGGAACGCGATTCCCCGTAGGAGCTGCCGAAGGCTGCGATCTTTTTGAGAGGCGCCACCAATTAAGGCGGGCGCCCATCAAGTCAATCAGATCCCCTGCGGCATCTCTTCACCACCCAACGCTTCAATCAGCGCCGGCAAGTAATCACCGAAGGTCAGCATCATCAGGGTGAAGCTGGCGTCCAGTTGGCCGAGGGCTTCTTCACCGCCGTCTTGTTCCGCCTGATCTTGCAGCAAGTCTTCGAACTTCAGGCGCTTGACCACCATCTTGTCGTCGAGGACGAAGGACAGCTTGTCCTGCCAGGCCAGCGACAGCTGAGTGACCACTTTCCCAGTGCTCAGGTGCAACTGGATTTCCTCGCTGGTCAGGTCCTGACGCTTGCAACGGACGATGCCGCCGTCTTCGTGGGTGTCGCGCAGTTCGCACTCGTCCAGCACAAAGAAGTCGTCCGCGGCTTTCTGGGTGGTGACCCATTCAGTCATGGTCGCTGTCGGGGACATTTTCACGGTCAGTGGACGTACTGGCAGCG
The DNA here is from genome assembly GCF_059716195.1 of Pseudomonas sp. LBUM1644. Classification (NCBI taxonomy): domain Bacteria; kingdom Pseudomonadati; phylum Pseudomonadota; class Gammaproteobacteria; order Pseudomonadales; family Pseudomonadaceae; genus Pseudomonas; species Pseudomonas sp. LBUM1644. The sequence continues at coordinate 1,673,564 of NZ_CP166812.1, forward strand.
TACCGATCACTTCACGCAAGGTGGACAACAGGTCTTCGGCACGTTTCGGGCTGGCCGAGTTGACCAGGATCAGGCCTTGCTTCGGCGCGATGGCGGCGAAGGTCGACGAGCGACGGATAAAGGCACGAGGCAGGAAGGCCTGGATGATTTCATCCTTGATCTGGTCGCGTTCCTTTTTGTAGACCTTGCGCATTTGTTCGGCTTCGATCTCTTCGACCTTTTCCTTCACCGCGTCACGCACGACGCTGCCCGGCAGAATACGTTCTTCTTTACGGGCCGAGATCAGCAGGAAGTCGCCGCTGACGTGTACCAGCGGCGCATCTTCGCCCTTGCCGAATGGCGCGACGAAACCGTAGGTGGTCAACTCCTGGCTTGCACATGGACGCGCCAGTTTGGTGGCCAGTGCAGTTTCCAACGCCTCGGCATCAAAAGGCAGATCTTGGGTCAGGCGATAGATAAGCAGGTTTTTGAACCACATGGGGCGAGTCTCTCCTTTATACAAAGGGGGGCATTATTCTCTTAGCGGCGCCATAGGCCAACCCTTCTCTAAGCCTTTGGAAGGCCTGCAAAAATTATTTAAAAAAGTGCTTGCCAGAGGTGGGGACGCTCCGTAGAATGCGCGCCACACCGAAAGTGAAGGGTGATTAGCTCAGCTGGGAGAGCGTCTGCCTTACAAGCAGAATGTCGGCGGTTCGATCCCGTCATCACCCACCATTCGCTTTAGTGTTACGCGCAGCGGTAGTTCAGTCGGTTAGAATACCGGCCTGTCACGCCGGGGGTCGCGGGTTCGAGTCCCGTCCGCTGCGCCATATTCGGTAACCTGGAACGCTGAACGCCAGGTCACCACGGAAAAGCCCGCTAACGCGGGTTTTTTTCTGCCCGAAGTTTGCATGTTGTTCCTGCAGGTCGTGTCGTTTCACCGGTTTTCAGGTTTTTTGAATAATATTTCAATTAAATCAACACGTTATGAAAATCTGTGGCACAATGCGCTCCGCAACGAAGGTAAAGGGTGATTAGCTCAGCTGGGAGAGCGTCTGCCTTACAAGCAGAATGTCGGCGGTTCGATCCCGTCATCACCCACCACTACTTTCAATGTTACGCGCAGCGGTAGTTCAGTCGGTTAGAATACCGGCCTGTCACGCCGGGGGTCGCGGGTTCGAGTCCCGTCCGCTGCGCCATATTCGGTAATCTGGAACGCTGAACGCCAGGTCACCACACAGAAAGCCCGCTTTATGCGGGCTTTTTGCTGTCTGCGATTTGGCTTTTCGTAGCAGCTGTCGAGGTACGAGGCTGCGTTGGGCTGCGCAGCGGCCCTCAGGGCGGTCCTGCGGACACGCAACGCAGCCTCGTACCTCGACAGCTGCTACAGATCGCGTGTTTCCTGCTTATTGCTCGGCGTTGCGGCTGTGGCGGTAATCGCTGACCGCTTCGTATACCGCTTTGCGTAGCCGGTTGATGCCGCCAATTGGCCGATGGGCTTCAAGGCCAAACCACGGGTTGAAAGACTGGTTATCGCATTGCAGGTTCAGCGCTGGCGTATCAAAGTCCTGGGCTGGCACTTTGATGCGCGCCACTGTCTCGAACGGCGCATCACTTTCGCTCCACTCGATGCTCGTATCCTCAAGCGGCATGTACTTGGCCGGAGTTTGCCGCTGGACCTGCAAGACGAAACACGCGGGTACCCGATCCGTGGACAGTTGCTGATTCAGAGCATTGCGCAGGAAGTTCGGCAGCTTCTGGTTTTGCACCGGCAGGGTGTATGACGGGCAACTGTCAGGATCCGGCATCACCCTGAACTTCGCATTGGCCTCACCGAATTTGTAAGGCGAAACTGAAAAGTAGGTCGTCCGCGTCGGGCTATCCGGGGCAGGGGAGAGGGTGGCCAGCGCGATAAACAGGTGTCGAACCTGCCAGGTTCGCGGATCCCAGCCGGGGAAGAACGCCATCAACGTCTTGCCGTCAGCCTGTGCCGCCACATTCTGACGGTACTCGGCGACATCGCTGACAAAAAAATTCGGATGGCTGAACATCACGAAATCCTGCTCTCCACGGTTTTTTTGATCGTCGAGCAGTTGTTTGCCGGGTATATCCAGCAACTTGATCGCCATCCCCCGAGCATCGCGGATGCTGTCGAACTGCGGGTAAGCATTGCCGTTGGACAGGCGTAGGGTCGCCTGCCAGGTTTTGCCCGGCTCACTGAACACACCTTGACGCAGGTCTGCCGTCAGCCCCAGCAGCACTTGCACTTCGGCTTTCACACAGCCGTGCGCCTTGGCATGCGCATCGCGCAGGTAACGCGTGCTTTCACGGTGCTGGTCGACAATGCGCACAGCGGTCTGGATGACGTCCTGAGTCATTGCCGTTTCACCGTCCGGGATCAGTTCTTCAGCTGACACCGGCCCGCTGTGCTGCCAGGCAAACCAGGCTGTCGACAGCGCCCAGCCGAGCAATCCAAGGCCCAACAACCAGAGCAGGGTTTTGCCGAGGAAGACGCCAAACCGCATCCACAGAGTACTCATGGCAATTGTGCCTCCAGCGGGCCGCCCAATACTTTCAGGTATTCCAGAAGCGCCCAGCGCTCCTCGGGTTGCAGCCAGCGACCGATCACCCCGTTGCCGAGTTTGCCGGCGCGGAATTCGTGGCCGCTGTTGTGATTGCCGGTGATGCGCGTGTCGAATTCGAAGCCGTTGCTGAACGCCTCGGTGCGATAACCCAAGTGCCTTGGGTCGTATTCGAAGGTGCCTTTGTAAAATGTGGACGCCCGTTCATCCTGGGGCGAGAGCAGTTGATAGAGGCTGGGCACTGAACCGTTGTGCAGGAAGGGCGCCGTCGCCCATACACCCGCCAGCGGCCGAGCCTTGTAGGCGCGTAATTCCCGGACCCCGATGGGCAGGCCGAAACCGTCCATGGCCGGGCGCTCGGTGACGGGAATGTTCGCGTCGCGGTAGGCGCGCTTCTCGACGAAAGCAGTGATGTACGCCAACCCTTTGGCCGACGAGAGCTTGCTTAAATCCAGCGGCTCGCTGGGCGTCGGTTGCAAGTGCACATCCAGTTGACCCAATTCTGCCGGGTCCCACTGCAAGGCGCTGAGGTCGAAGCGGTGGTCGGCAATGTTGTCGGCCGCGCCAGGGTCCGTGCCAACGAACGCCACCGGCAACATTTTCAGATGTTGCACCCAGCGCCCGTCGCTTTCGACGGATCGAGGAACATGGCAGCCGGCGCAATTCTCGGTGAACAGCGCGTGACCTTTGGCGGCCAAGGGTTTGTCGATTGCGCCCAGCAGTTCTTCCGGCCAGGCAGGTGGTTTCAGGCGTTGCAGGGTTTGTTCGATCAAGTGCAAATCACGCACCCGGACGCTGGAGGGGTAACGGTCATCGCCCTTGAGGGGCTGGCCGTTACTGTCGAAGAAGTTCAGCGTGGCCCCTACGCCCAGGGCCTCACCGATATTGCGCGCCATGGGTTGCTGCGCCGAGCCGTTCCACTGCACCCAGTCGAAGGTCCACATGTCCCAAAGCTGCGGATAATCAACCGGAGCATTGGCGACCCGGTAGTTGGCAGGGGAAATCGCATCGCCAAAACTGGCGTTGGCAATGCGCCCGAATGCATCGGTGCGGCCGGGGCCTTCTTCGGTCGGGTAGAGCCCGCGATGGGTGTCGTTCCAGGCCACCTTCAAGAACGTATCAAGAGATGCCTTGAAGTCTGTGCGCAGTTGCTGATGCCGGGTGTCGTAGTCCTGGCCCAACACGTTGCGTGCGAAACGTTCGAATTTCCATGGGTTGTAGTAAGTCGATGCCAGGCTGGCCACCAGCGCTTGTCCGAAACTGCCGCCTCGCAGTGTAGGAACGCTGGATGGCAAGACATGCTGCGCTGAGCCGCCGTCGATGCGTACGGCCTGGCCGTTGAAGCGCAATTCTCCGGTGTGGCAAGCGGCGCAGGTGATGTCCAGGAATTCATCCCGGCTGCCAGGATTCTGATGCCGGGCGAACCCCACGGGCAGGTTGCCCGGGTTGTTCGGCGACGGTTTCTGGCTGGGGTCGATCAGAAAACCGAAGCGTGAGAGGTATTCGGGGGCGGCAAATCGTTGTTGCGAGAACGGCAGTTCGAGGGCGTTGAACCAGTCGTAGCGCAAGTCTTTGACCCGAGTGCCCTGAGGTGTGAAGTAATAAGTCTGGCGGTCGGCGGCGCTCCATTGCTCCAGGTAGTGCACCTGTTGCGCGGGCGACCAGTCCGGCAGTTTCGGGTTGGCGACGAAGTACAGGACCACGGCAAGGCCCAGTCCCAGCAGCACAGCGATCAGAGTTAACACGCGGAACAAGAGGCGCAAGATAAACATCCTTGTCGATTTATCGATCTCTTATGCCTCAGCTCCAAAGGTGCGGCAAGTGGCCATTACGCCAGATGTTGTGGGATACGGGATCAGCCTCTGTAAGAGGAAGATGACAGAAGCTTCATCGTCCGATTCCGGAAATGCGTTAAAACACCTGAACTTATCAGAAGTTTCCTGCTCTCATGCCGGTAGCCATTGGTCGTGGCCGCCTGATAAGCTCGCGGCTTTACTCGATTGCCCTTTAGGCGCATGAACAAGGAAATAGCATGAAACAGCATCGGTTGGCGGCGGCGGTGGCCCTGGTTAGCCTGGTACTTGCGGGTTGCGACTCGCAGACCAGCGTAGAGCTGAAAACTCCGGCGCAAAAAGCTTCCTACGGTATTGGCCTGAACATGGGCAAAAGCCTGGCTCAGGAAGGCATGGATGACCTGGATTCCAAAGCCGTAGCCCAAGGCATCGAAGATGCCGTCGGCAAGAAAGAACAGAAATTGAAGGACGACGAACTGGTCGAAGCCTTCGCAGCACTGCAAAAGCGTGCTGAAGAGCGCATGGCGAAGATGAGTGAAGAGTCGGCAGCCGCCGGCAAGAAATTCCTCGAAGACAACGCCAAGAAAGCCGGTGTAACCACCACCGCTTCCGGTCTGCAGTACGAAGTGGTCAAGAAGGCCGATGGTGCACAGCCTAAGCCGACTGACGTCGTGACTGTTCACTACACCGGCAAGCTGACCAACGGCACCGTTTTCGACAGCTCCGTCGAGCGCGGCAGCCCGATCGATCTGCCGGTCAGCGGCGTGATTCCGGGTTGGGTCGAAGGCCTGCAGCTGATGCACGTTGGCGAGAAGTACAAACTGTACATTCCTAGCGAACTGGCTTACGGCGCGCAAAGCCCGAGCCCGGCGATTCCAGCCAACTCGGTGCTGGTATTCGACCTGGAACTGCTGGCGATCAAAGATCCGGCAAAACAAGAAGACGCTGCCAAGTAATTTGCGTCTGCTCTGACAACAACGCCTCGCTTATGCGGGGCGTTGTTGCATCCAGGGTTTGGTGAGAGGTAAACAAAGCGAACGGATGCTGTAGGCTGGAGTCATAGCCATTGAGGACGCTCGTACTAGCCGCGCCAGAGCGCCAAGTCAATGAAATCTTGGGTTTTTTTATGTGAGTAAAAAACGCCCGATCTGAGTCAGGCCCATACGCAACGGGGCTTTCAGCCGTGAAATGCAGCTCTGTTCACAAGGTTATCCACAATTTGTGTGGATAACATTTCAGCGGGAGGAATGATGAAAGCACCCTGGAATTTCGCTCGTTTCTTGCCTCTGGCCGGACGCCTGCTCGCCCGTGGACGTTTGCCGACCTTGTTGTTCGCAGTCGCCAGCAAAGGTGCCAGCCAGGGCGCCCGCCTGGGCAAACTCAAGGACGACCTGCGTTTGCTGCAGGCACTGTGCCTTGCCTATTGGCGTGGTGAATACCGCGCCATTAGCCCGAAGGCGCTGATCTCGGTGGTCGCAGGCCTGATGTATTTCCTCAGTCCGGTTGATGCGATTCCGGATTTCATTCCGGTTTTCGGCATGCTCGACGACATTGCCGTATTGGCGTGGCTGATGAAAGTCCTCGACGACGAACTCAATGCCTTCCGTGCCTGGCGGAATCGTCAGCAGCCTGAGAAGCTTGCAGTAGTCGAGCGCTTGCCCGATACCCCTGAACAACTTCAGCTGCAGGGGCCGAAAAAAAGCTGAGCTGATTGAGTAATGCCTGTCAGTTAAGAAATTCCAAGTGAGACACGCTACCTGTAGCAGCTGGCGAAGCCTGCGTTCGGCGGCGAAGCCGTCGTAAAACCTGTGCACATGGTGTTTCTGATGCACCGCGTCGACTGACTCCTCGACGGCTTCGCCGCCGAACGCAGGCTTCGCCAGCTGCTACAAATCGCAATACGGCTTAACTGATCGGCATTAAGCCGATTGAGTACCCTTCCTATATTCATACCCCCGCGACCTTGGCCGCTGTTAGGATTACACTTCTAAGGAAAAGCGCCGACTCGCTAAGTGTCGTTGTCCTACGGGGAAGTCATGGATATTCAGATAATCACACGCGAAGGCGAGCCCGAATATGCGGTACTGCCGTGGGCTCAGTATCAGGCTCTACTGAAAGCAGCAGGTATCAATGAGCAGCCGGCGCCCGACGCACCGGTGCGTCACGCCGCAACACCAGACCAGATTCTTCCAGGCCTGGATCAACTACGCAGTTTGCGCGAAGGGAAGGGCATCGCCATCGAGGCACTGGCCCGCACGGTAGGCATCAGCCCGTCTTATCTGGCCTTGATCGAAAGTGGCGAGCGTCAACCCGACGCTGCGATTCGCCGCAGCCTGGCCTGGGAATTGACGGTGCCAGGGTGGAGGGATGAATCGTGAGCGTACGCATCAGTCGTCAACATTGGGACGGGTTGCTGGGCGAACTGGACCAGGCCCGCCGCCAGCGCCATCTACTGACTTACCGCGCATTGCTGGAGCGTTTGCAGTTGCCCACGCCGGCCATGCAAACCCTGACCGCGGCCCTTGAGCATCTGGCCGCCCTGGACGCCAAAGCCGAGCAGCCCCTGCGCAGCTCACTGGTGATCAGCCAGGGTGCCAGCCGTCTGCCACGCACTGGTTTCTTCGAGTGTGTCGAGCGCCTGGGGCGTTTCTCCGGCCCGTCCGATGGCGTCGCAGCCGCATCCTGGCATGCCTCGGAAGTGGTGCGAGTGTTCGAATACGAGTACCCGGAATCGGCGGAGGCCTGAGTGTTTTTAAAACTCAAGGCGCGGGCAAGCTACTGGCTGGCCCGCCGTTTGTTTCATTGGTCGTGGTTTGTGCGCCAGCCGCGTGGCTGGAGCTGGCTCGAAGGCCAGTTCGCCCGCATGGCGAACCTGGGTGATGTCGGCGCCCAGAGCTTCTATGGCCACATCCTGACCTTTCGCGGCGTTGGCCTTGGGGCGCGTGAGGAAGGTGTGCGCTTGCTGCGCCTGGCGGCGTTGGCGGGTGATGGCAAAGCGGCGTATCAGGTAGGCGTGATCAGCCTGGCGGGCACGCCGAGCAAGGCGCCCGACCCGGCTGAAGCAGCTCGGTTCTGGACCATTGCTGCCAAGGCCGGGCATCCGTTGGCTGAGATCAAACTTAAAGAGTTGGCGTCTCGCGGGTCTGAGTAAAAACCCCATAGTTGTCCGAAAAACGAACGTGGCGTGAGGGAAACCTCTCGCCACGTTTGCGTTTTTGCCTGCATGTTTTTCGGTGATCGTTATTTAGAGATTTGCCCTACAGCTACGTCCTACTTTCCTGACTTCTTTCTGGACTGATCCCCCGCAAAGTCTCGCGCGCCCATTTTCTGCGCGAGGGATTGCTCATGATCGACCTGGTTTTTCGCTTCACTTCATGCCGTGCGGTGGGTTGATGGAGCACATCGACCGTATCGAGCAGGAACTCGACAGTTTTCCGGACACCTTGTCGCTTTACCGCGAACAGCTGAAGGGTTGGTTCAACCGGGCGGCGGACACGGTGAGTCGCGCCACGGACACGCCCTCGCTGGTGGGCATGGATCGGCAGATCAAACTGGGTGACACCACCGCGTCGGTGAGTAGTGGCGATGACGATTTTTTCTCCAGTGTTGCGCAGTGTCCGCAGAGCGGGATTCTCGAGATCGAGAGCAAGTTCGAGTCGGTTTACGACATTCCGCTGGGGAATATTCAGGTCGATGTGATCGCGCAGGACGGGGGCGAGCGCAAATCAATCACGCTCGATAAACATGGCAAGGGTTGGTTTAAAGGCATTCCGGGCAAGTTCTATTGGGTTCATGTCCAAAGTGAAGTCACCCCGAAGCAAATTGATGAGCTTTTCTCCTCTTACGACGGGCTGAGCGAACAGCTCGAAGCCTGGTTGCGCAGTGAGTGGCAAGGGTTCAAACCGCAGTGGTCGCAGTCTGCTTTTGTCGCGGCGGGTAACGGGATGCTCGCGGGGAGTTGGGCGGCTGTCATTGGTGTGTGGGACAGCCTCAGCCTGCTTTCGGACATTCTGCAGAATCCACGCAAGTTTGTTGAACGCTTGGGTAGCAGCGCTGATGAACTGGTCGAACTGGCGAAAACTGCGCCGCAAGCGATGGCAAAACTCCAACTGCTGGTCAGTGATGAAGCGGCACTGTGTTTACTGCTGCGCACCACCAGCCTCTGGCTGGAAATGCTGCCACCCAGCGAGATTGCCGGTAAAACCGCCGAAGCTGTATCAACCGTGGTGGTTCAGCTGCTCATCGACATTCTGATCGGGGTGGTCTTGACCTTCGCGGGCGCGGGGGCGGGCATTGCCTATCTGGGTATGCGTCTTGCGAATTACGGCGCCCCGATCGTCAGCGCGGTATCGGGTTTCGTAAAAGCGATCTTCACCCTCATCAACAATTTCATGACCTACGTCGACCGCTATAAAAAGGTCGCCGCGCGCGGCGTGGCAGCGGGTGTGAAAAAAGGCGGGGTGCACTTGCGTTGGGACGCCAAGCGCAACACCACACTCAAACAAAACGAACACCACGATAACGTCCCGGTTCAGGCGAAGAACCCCAACGGCGACAGCGCCGAGGCCGCCGATAAAACCGCCACCAACAAATGCCCGGTGTCGATGGTCACCGGCGAAGAGCTGCTGACCCTCACCGACGCTGCGCTGGACGGGATTTTGCCGTTCGACTTCACCCGACTTTATCGCACCAGTGCTGCCGAGATCGATAGCGGCCTGGGTTTCGGCTGGAGCCATTCGTTATCCCATCGACTGGACATCGACGGCGACACGGTCATCTGGATCGACCACGAAAACCGGCGCACCACGTTCCCTCTGCCGAGTGTGGGACGCCCGGCGATCCACAACAGCCTGTCGCGGGCGGCGATTTTTCTCGGTGATCAACCCGAAGAACTGATCCTCGCCCAGGCCGGTGACGACACGCGGTTTTATCACTTCATCAATGGTCGACTGAGCGCGATCAGCGACGGTTATGACAACCGCCTGCGCGTCACTCACGACCGCCGCGACCGTATCCATCGCCTCGACAACGGCGCCGGCCGCGCTTTGTTGTTGCGTTATGACCGAGCGCATTTGGTCGCCATCGACTACCAGCGTTTTGTCCCGGCCGACACGCTGGCCGAGGCTTGGGTCACCGAACAGACGCTGGTCAGCTATCGCTACGACGAACGCAGTCGACTGATCGAAGCCAGCAACGCCATTGGCGAAAGTGAACGCTACGACTACGACGACCAGCACGTCATCCTGCAACGGCAACTGGCCGGTGGGGCGAGTTTCTTTTGGGCGTGGGAAAGGTCTGGCAAGGCTGCCAGATGCATCCATCACTGGGCGTCGTTCGCGCAGATGGACGCGCGGTATGTCTGGGGTGACCAGGGTAGCGTCACCGTCCAGAACAGCGATGGCAGCGAAGAGGTTTACCAGCACGACGACCGGGCGCGGCTTGTGCGCAAGGTCGAATTGGATGGCGGTGAACAGCTCAATGCCTATGACGATAAAGGCCGGCTGATTGCCGAGCAGGATCCGCTGGGTGCGGTTACGGAATATCACTACGACGAAGTCGGACGGCTGGTCGCGCTGATTCCGCCGGAAGACGAGCCAACGGCCTACGAGTATCGCGACGGTTTCCTGCACGCGCGGTTTCGCGGCAAAGCCGTCTGGAAGTACCAACGCAATGCTCAGGGCGACGTCACCGAAGCGACCGATCCTGACGGGCAAGTCACCCACTATGACTACGACGAAAAAGGGCGGCTGCTGTCGATCCGTTACCCGGATCTCAGCCGGCATGTCTTCGTCTGGAATGCGTTGGGGCAACTGGTCGAAGAGACCGTGCCGGACGGTGGACAGCGGCGGTTTTCCTACGACGCGTTGGGGCGGAGGATTACCGCTCAGGACGAATACGGCGCCGTTACCCGGTACGAGTGGGACGCCGTTGGCCGACTGATCCAGACCACGCTGCCCAATGGGGCCACGCGCGCTTTCAGCTACAACGCCTACGGCAAGATCACCGCTGAACGCGACGAACTGGGTCGCGTCACGCGTTACGAATACCTCGACGAGTTGCACCTGGTCAGTCGCCGGATCAACGCCGACGGCACCCAGCTGAAGTATCGCTACGACAACGCGCAGTTGTTGCTGACCGAGATCGAAAACGAATCCGGCGAAAAATATCAGCTGGACTACACGCCGGGCGGATTGATCCGACAGGAAAGCGGCTTCGACGGGCAGCGCACGGCGTATGCCTACGACCTCAATGGCCATCTGCTGGAAAAAACCGAGTTCGGCGATGACGTTTCGCAGCTGATTACGGCATATGAACGAGACTCGGCCGGGCGTTTGCTGGTCAAGACGCTGGCCGATGGCGTCAAGGTTGAGTACCGCTACGACAGCCTCGGCCGACTGGTCAGCGTCGATGACGGCCACGATCACCCGCTGGAGTTCGAGTACGACCCACAGGACCGGCTGATCACCGAACACCAGGGCTGGGGCACGTTGCGTTATGGCTATGACGCCTGCGGCCGGCTCAACCGCCTGCGCCTGCCGGACGGCAGCAAACTCGACTACCACCACGCCAAGGGCGGCGCCCTGACGGCCATCGACCTCAACGGGGCGCGACTCACCACTCACCAATTCACCTTCGGTCGCGAGCAGCAACGCCAACAAGGCCTGTTGCTCAGCGATTTCGCCTACGACGACCAAGGACGTTTGAAGGCTCATGCCGTCAGTCAACACCAGCAACCGCTTTACCGCCGCGACTATGCCTACAGCCTCAACGGCAACCTCGACAGCATCGCCGACACTCGCCACGGCCAGCGCAGCTACCAGTACGACCCACTCAACCGCCTGAACCGCGTTCGCCATACCCGCGACGACCCACCGGAAAGCTTCGCCCACGACCCCGCCGGCAACCTGCTGATGCAGGACCGCCCCGGCGCGGCGAAGGTGGTGGGTAATCGTCTGCTGATGCAGGGCGACCGTCATTACGACTACGACGCCTTCGGCAACCTGATCCGCGAACGGCGTGGCACTGGGCAACAACTGGTCACCGAATATGCCTACGACAGCCAGCACCGCTTGGTCGGCGTCACGTTGCCGGATGGAAGTTGCGCAAGTTATCGCTACGACGCCTTTGGCCGCCGCATCGCCAAAACCGTCGACGGCAAAACCACCGAATTCTTCTGGCAAGGCGACCACCTAGTCGCCGAAAGCAGCCGCGAACACTACCGCAGCTACGTCTACGAGCCCGACAGCTTCCGCCCGCTGGCGATGCTCGACGGCAAGGGGCCGCGTAAGGCCTGCCCGTTTTACTACCAACTCGATCACCTGGGGACACCGCAGGAACTCACCGATTACGGTGGTGAAATCGTGTGGTCGGCGAAGTACAACGCCTACGGCAAAGTCACGCGGTTGGCGTTCGGCGGAGGCGAGCAGCTCGAACAACCACTGCGGTTTCAGGGGCAGTACTTTGATACGGAGAGCGGCCTGCACTACAACCGGCATCGGTACTATGATCCGGATGTCGGGCGATACCTGACGCCGGATCCGGTTAAGTTGGCGGGTGGGCTGAACCAATATCAGTACACGCCGAATCCGACGGGGTGGGTTGATCCGTTGGGGTTGAGCGGGAATTGTCCGCCGCCGAATAAGCCTGGCTGTTCGGCGCCGGATGATGTTGCTGGCGCTAAAGTAGATGAGGGTGAGCCTGCTCTGCCGAGATTGGCAGCAGAGCAGCGGCGGGCTCGGATTGATGAGCTAGCGGAAGCAAATGCTTACAGACGTTTAGATGAGATGGAGAAGTCCACAAATGGTGCTCACTTTCTCGAAAAGCACGGCAAGCAGACTAGTTTGGAGTCCCAGCGAGAGCGGGTAACGACAGGAAGGAACCCAACAACCGGAATAATTGAAAGGTACACAACTGGAAGTAAAACTGGTCAGCCGAAAATACCTAGCGCAGCGACACGTTATATAAGCTATAGGGATCAACTGAATGCCATTAACCGCGCTCAGCTAATATTTAGACAAAGCGGTCATGCAGCATCTAAAGAACCAATGAACATGGGAAAACAAATTGGTGAAGGATATAAGCGTGACGGCTTAGTATATGGAAAGCAAACAGATGCAGTCGTTATACTAGATACGGCTGGCGCTCCGATTACAACATATGCGGACTTTTGAGTATGAAACGTATTCCTAAACTTTCTATTTTGCGCGGTCTGCTTTTTTTGTTCGATATTGACAATGTTGATAGCGAAGAAAGAGAGAAGATCATAGTTTCTAAGAATGTCAATGATGAAGCTGAACTCACTGAGCTGTTCGATATGCTTATGTATCCAGAATTTACTTCCTATAGCGAAAGCGATCGCGAGTGGTATATCGATACATTGGTTTATTATTTGGGCGCCGGTGAACGCTTTGACTCTGTTTTTGATAAATTAACAACCTATTTTGATGAAGATGTGGCAGATCGGCGGAGGTTTATGCGGGTTTTATTGGAGTGTTTGTTGAGGTATCAGGCTGAGTTAGTAAAATAAAGTTGCCGTCAGTTTTTGTGTAATGGTGATTAAACTAGCTTGTCTTCTTTGTGTCTGATTGGCGTTTGATTTGACGTCAGTCTGAATGACGTATATGAGTGTTGGCGCTATGGAAGGTGTTTTGTGATTTGCTCGTTGAAAAAAATTAGATTTAGTTTGCCAGCCGTGGCTTTAATGTTGGCTGGTAACGCTTGGGCCAATCAGTCGGAGGATTTGCTTGCCGCGATGGAGTCGGGGAAATGTAATCCCGAGGCCGTAATGCTACATGATATGGCCTTGACGGGTGACGCTGTAAGCCAACTGGCTTTTGCTAACGCAGCTGATAAAAATTTATGTGGTGTAGTAGAAATGTGGTGGGAGTATTCATTTGATTGGTATCGAAAGTCTGCCGAGCAGGGAAACGCTGCTGCGCAAGCAGCACTTGCAAAGTATCTTGCAACCCATTGGAATCGCGAGAACGAAACAGAGGCTTTAGTCTGGTATCAGCGTGCGGCCGATCAGGGGAATGCGGACGCAAAATTTGGTCTGGCCCAAATGTATGGGCGTGGAAAGACCAAATCGGATAACCTGCGAAAAGATGATGAGTTGGCTCTTAAATTGTATAAGGAAGCCGCTGCGGCAGGCCATGAAATGTCTTGGTTTGTCCTGTCTCATATTTATGAGACTGGTAGCAATGGTGAAGAAAAAAATGAAGTGGTCGCAGCATATTGGAATCGAAAAGCTGCTGAAAAAGGGAACTCTTCCGCGCAAAGGCGATTAGCGCGTATGTATGAGCAGGGTCGTGGTGTCGATAAAGATTATGAGGGGGCTAGGAGTTGGTATAAAAAGGCTGCCGCTCAAGATGATATGTATTCACAGACTAGCTTGGCTAAAATGTATCGGAGTGGTAGAGGCGGTCCACGGGATGAAAAACGGGCGCTTCAGCTGTTTCATAAAGCGGCTGAGGCCGGCGAATCTAATGCTCAGTTTGAGCTAGGAATGATATATGCAAAAGGCTTAATTGGGATGGCCCGTAATGAAGAGAAGTCAATGTACTGGCTTAAAAAGTCTGCGAACTCTTGGAATCCATTGGCGATTAAGGAGCTTGAAAGACAGCGCTAGGGGCGATTTTTTTGGGACAAGGTCGTCGGAAATTTCCTTCAAGTTGTAGCGGTTTCCATGAACTGGTGTGAAATGTATTCCATCGATAGTCTTTGGTGGTCACTGAAAATTCAGTGGCGGGGTGTAGGAACCCTTCAAGACCGATGGGATGCTCTTAGCGTCAATGCTTGGTTTGCGGCCGTTCACATGCGTCCGTAGAATCATTTGCGGCGGCTATGTGCGGGCACGCTTCTGCGTGGTCGAGTTTTCCCAAAGGTCTCGATATTCCTACCTCGCGCATAGCTGCCACCCTAGCCTGTAGGAAGGCTGATGGCAGCTCCTATTGTTCTTTGGGAGTTCTAATGACAACACTTAAACCCGATCCACTCTACGAAAAACCAACCCCCCACCCCGAAAACCGCTTCATGGCGCTCACCAGCAACTGCGATGACATGCCCACCCTGTTCGTCGATACCCGCGCACCGCTCGATGTTTTGTATGACGCCGCCAGCTACCGAATTCGCGCCGTCACCCAAGTGATGGAGAACCTGTCCATGCGTGGGTCGATCGAGTGTCAGTCTTTCATTCTCAGTGACTTTGCGTTGCTCTGCGCCATTCCGTTGCGGGATGGGTGTGATGTGCTGGATGTGTTGGGGCGGCGGTTGAGGGCGCGACCTTCGGCGTGACGCCGGCGGCTTTCTCTTGTTAGCAAATTTGGCTGATGCGCAAGTCTTGTAGCAGCTGGCGAAGCCTGCGTTCGGCTGCGCAGCAGACGTAAAATCAGAAAGCGCGGTGTTTCAGGTGCAGCGTGCAGGCAGGGTTTACGACTGCTGCGCAAGGGCAAGATCAAAGGATCGCAGCCTTCGGCAGCTCCTACAGGGGGATTTTGTAGGCTGCGATCTTTTGATCACCGATGCCCGGCGATCAACGCCTCTTCGGCAACCGGCACCGCCAGGCTATCAATCACATGCACGCTATACCCCGGCACATTCTTCGCGTGGTGCTTGGCCTGTGAGGCCATCTCCGCCAACTGGCTTGCATCGAGTTGTCCACAGGCCTGTGGATGAAGATGCACCACACCGATGGACAGTGACAGCAACGGAAACTCCTGGCGCACACCCTGGCGGTTCGGTGCGATAAAACAGCCGGCTTCCAGGTGTTCGCTGCGGTAGAAGCGCCGGCATTGGCTCTGGAAGTCGTCCAGCAACTGGTTCAAACGTTTGCGCCATTCTTCGGGGCCGAGCACCAGCAGGAAGTCATCACCGCCGATATGGCCGACGAAGTCGCGGGACGGGTCGACGCGATCGTTCAGGCATTGCGCCAGGCAGAGTAGGACTTCATCCCCACGGCCGTAGCCGTAGATGTCGTTGAAGGGTTTGAAGCTGTCGATGTCGACGTAGCAGATCACCGATTCCCTTTCCTGTTGCAGCAGCCGTGTCAGGCATTGCTGGATCGGCACATTGCCGGGCAGCAGGGTCAGCGGGTTGGCGTAGCGGGCTTGTTGGATTTTCAGTTCGGTAATCAGCTTGAGCACGTCGATCACCCGCCCCAATCCCAGATAACCGCCATTGAGGGTGATGATGAAATCCTCCTCGATGCGTTGTCTGGCGCGGCTGGTGATCAGCCGGCTGACCTGTTGCAGTGACTGGCTCATTTCAACGGCGAGGAAGTCGTCGTTCATCAATCGGCTGATGGGTTTACGGGCGAACAGGTCGGTGGCAAAGGGCTTGAGCAGCGCATCCGAGAGCGAATGCCGATGGACGATGCCGCAAGGATGTCCTTGCTCGTCAAGCACCGCCAGCGAGTTCAGGTTGGCCTGGCGGCGGAAGGCTTCCAGCACTGTGGCGGTCGGTGTATCGCGAGACACCGCCGGTTGCTCGTTGAGCAAAGCACTGAGGTCGCTGCCTTCCTCGTTCAGCGCGATGGCGGTGCTGTCGTG
Organism: Pseudomonas sp. LBUM1644; assembly: GCF_059716195.1. Lineage (NCBI taxonomy): Bacteria > Pseudomonadati > Pseudomonadota > Gammaproteobacteria > Pseudomonadales > Pseudomonadaceae > Pseudomonas > Pseudomonas sp. LBUM1644. Next base: position 1,689,464 of record NZ_CP166812.1, read on the forward strand.
TTTGGGCATCAGGTTTCGAGCATCCCTTGGCGGATGTTCTTGCGGCCGGCATAACAGATAGCCCTGGACCAGATCGACACCCATGTCGGTCAGCACCGCGAGTTCTTCCGGCAGTTCAATACCCTCGGCGATCACTTGAGCCCGTGAAGCCTTGGCGATTTGCAGTATCGAGCCGACGAACTCTCGCTTGAGGGCGTCCTGATGGATGCCGTCGATGAAATGCCGATCGATCTTCACGTAATCCGGGCGCAATTCGGACCAGAGTCGCAGGCTCGAGTAGCCCGCCCCCAAATCATCCAGCGCAATGGAAAAGCCCATTGCCCGATAGTGATGCAGGGCGGTTTGCAATAGCTGGAAATCGTCGGTCGGCGTCTGCTCGGTGAGTTCGATCACCACCTGACTGGGTGGAATACCGAAATCCTGCAGTAATTGCAGTGTGCGTCCCGGTTGATGTGCAGCTTCAAGCAGGGACTCTGGGGAAACGTTGAGGAACAATTTGCCGGGCAACTGTTGTTCGTTGAAACGTCGACAGGCACTTTCGCGGCAAGCAATTTCCAGCTCGCTCAGGCGACCGGCCTGGCGGGCAACGGCGAACAACGCGATAGGGGAGTGCAGCGGACTGTTGGAGGGGCCGCGGCTGAGGGCTTCGTAGCCGACAATGCGTCGTTCAGAGAGGGAAATGATCGGCTGGAACAGGCTGTGCAAACCGCTTTGAGCCAAAATGGAACTCAAGGCACTCAGCTGTTCTGTCGTGGTCATGGCGTTCTCTGGCGATAAAAAAAGGACTGGGAGCAAGAAGCTCCCAGTCCCTTATTTCACGACAGAATGATGACTATTTGATGACGCTCCGGAGAGCGTCAGCATTAAATTGCCATCATCTTGCTTGTAACAACTTAGTGCTTGGCGACCGCAGTGTTGAGTTTCAGGTAGTCCAACAGAATCCGGCCTGTTTCGCTGAGGTAGGCGTCGTCTTCCGGTTTGGTCTTGTCTGGCTCGGCCGCGATGGCGTCTTCGTCTTCTTTCTTCAGTTCCTTCAGCGGTTCTTCGCCCTTGGCCTTGCGGCGGATGTTTTCCATCACCAGCTGCTTGGCTTCGATGTCGGCATGCTGCGCACGACGTTCGGCTTCGTTGAGGCTGACGGTTTTTTCTTCCATCAGTTTCTGGGCCAGGGCCAGCTTGTCGCGGATGAACACGAACTCGGCGTCCTTGGCCGAGCGCACATCGTGCTCGGACTTGAGTTGCGCGATGTACGGCTTGAACGGATCAACCGCTGGCTTGATGGCCGCCTTGATGGTGTCCCACGGCATGGCTTCCGGCAGGGCGCTTTCGCCGATTTCCTTGGTGTCGATGATCGACGGGTAATCGATGTCCGGCAATACGCCCTGGTGCTGGGTGCTCTGGCCGGAAACCCGGTAGAACTTGGCCAGGGTCAGTTTCAGTTCGCCATGGTTCAGCGGCTGGATGGTCTGCACGGTGCCTTTACCGAAGGTCTGGCCGCCGATGATCAACGCGCGGTGGTAGTCCTGCATGGCGCCGGCGAAAATCTCCGAAGCCGACGCGGACAAGCGGTTGACCAGCAACGCCATCGGGCCTTTGTAGAAGGCGCCAGGGTTTTCATCTTCCAGAACATCGACGCGGCCATCGGCGTTACGCACGAGAACGGTCGGCCCTTTGTCGATGAACAGGCTGGTCAGCTCGGTGGCTTCCTGCAAGGAACCGCCGCCATTGTTGCGCAGGTCGATGACCACGCCGTCGACCTTGTCTTTCTGCAACTCGGTCAGCAGCTTCTTGACGTCACGGGTGGTGCTCTTGTAATCAGGATCGCCAGCACGGAATGCCTTGAAGTCCAGATAGAAGGCCGGGATCTCGATGATGCCGAGCTTGTAGTCCTTGCCGTCCTGCTTCAGGTTGAGGACCGATTTTTTCACGGCCTGGTCTTCAAGCTTCACGGCTTCTCGGGTGATCGGCACGATCTTGGTGGTCTGGTCGTTCGGCGCGTTGCTGGCCGGAATCACTTCCAGGCGCACCACGGTGCCTTTCGGCCCCCGGATCAGCTTGACCACTTCGTCCAGGCGCCAGCCGACCACGTCGACGATCTCTTTGTTGCCTTGGGCAACGCCAATGATCTTGTCGGCCGGGGCGACCTGCTTGGTCTTGTCGGCAGGGCCTGCCGGCACCAGGCGCACGACTTTCACCTGGTCGTTGTCGCTCTGCAACACGGCACCGATGCCCTCGAGGGACAGGCTCATATTGATGTCGAAGTTTTCCGCGTTATCTGGCGACAGATAATTGGTGTGTGGGTCGTAGGACATGGCGAAGGTGTTGATGTACGCCTGGAAGATGTCTTCCGGACGGGTCTGGTCCAGACGCGTCAGCTGATTTTTGTAACGCTTGGTCAGGGTTTCCTGAATCTGCTTGGAGTCTTTGCCGGCAATCTTCATGCGCAGCACTTCGTCCTTGACGCGTTTGCGCCACAGGTCGTTGAGCTCTGCGGTGGATTTGAGCCAAGGGGCGTCCTTGCGATCGATCAGCAAGGTTTCCTTGGTGGTGAAGTCGATTTTGTCGACGCCCTTGTTCAGCTCTGCAAGGGCGAAGTCCAGACGCGCTTTGACGCGGTCCAGGTAGCGCTTGTAGATGGTGAACCCGGCGTTCAGGTCGCCGCTTTTGAGGAAGTCGTCGAACTGGGTTTTCCACTTGTCGAATTCGGCAATGTCGCTGGCCATGAAGTAGCTACGCGACGGATCCAGCAGCTTGAGGTAGCTGTCATAGATGATCACCGAGCGTGCGTCATCGAGCGGCGGTTTGCTGTAGTGATGGCGCTTTAACAGCTCCACGACGTTCAGGCTGGCGATCACTTCATCACGATCAGGCTGAAGCTTGTCCCAGCTATTGGCTGCGAACGTATTGCTCGACATCGGCATCAGGCCGATACCAATGAATAGGGCTAGGGCGGTGCTGGGGAACAGATGCTTCATGCTGATTCGACGCGGGGACAATTGATCACGCATATTAGGCCGTCTTTGAAGTCGCCGGTTCCACAAAGGGCCGGTCACATAATGCAAGAAAGCCCGGCGCTACCGCTTCGGGCTCAGTCCAGACTCACTATGGAGGCACTGTGAAAGCATTGCAAGGCGTTGACGGTCAAGTGGAGTGGGTTGAGGCGCCGAGTCCGACCTGCGATGTAGGACAAGTTCGGATTCGAGTAGCGGCAGCGGGCCTCAATCGAGCGGATTTATTACAGAAGGCGGGCCTGTATCCGCCACCGCCGGGGGCCAGTCAGGTGCTGGGTCTAGAGTGTTCGGGGGTGATCAGCGAGGTCGGTCCGGGCTCATCCTGGCAGGTCGGAGATCGGGTCTGCGCCTTGCTGGCCGGGGGCGGGATGGCCGAGGAGGTGGTTGTCGACGGACGGCACGTGTTACCGGTACCCGACGGAATGTCGTTGGCCGAAGCCGCCGCATTGCCGGAAGTGTACGCGACCGTTTGGCTGAATTTATTTCAACTGGCGGCGCTCAAGCCGGGTGAGAAAGTTCTCCTGCACGCCGGAGCAAGTGGAATTGGTTCAGCTGCCATTCAGCTGTGCAAGGCGTTTGGTAACCCGTGCTGGGTCAGCGTCGGCTCCTCCGAGCGCCTGGCGTACTGTGAAGCCTTGGGTGCGCAGGGCGGCGTGGTGCGCACCGGGGATCTGGAAAGCCTGAGGGACCTGGGGCCGTTCGATGTCATTCTCGACCCTGTCGGCGGCAACTACGCCGCGCTGAATCTCAAAATGCTGGCCTTGGATGGTCGTTGGGTGCTGATCGGCTTGATGGGTGGCCGTGAGGCGAAGCTGGATCTGGCGCAGGTACTGGCCAAGCGCGTGCAATTGCTGGGTTCGACTCTGCGCAGCCGCGACGAGCAGTTCAAGGCGGATTTGCTCAGCGATCTCGGCCAGCACGTCTGGCCGCTGTTTGCCGAGGGGCGTTTGAGCCCGCAATTGGCCAAGGCCTTCCCCATTGAGGACGCCGAAGCGGCGTTTGCCGAGTTAGCGACGAACAAGGTGGCGGGGAAGTTGGTGTTGGTGATCGACGAAAGCCTGAGCTGACAATTGTAGGAGCGAGCTTGCTCGCGATGAATTTGAAGGCGGCGCATTTTACCAGGCAGCACGCGTTATCGTTCACGTCCATCGCGAGCAAGCTCGCTCCTACAGGGATCTTGGTTACTTCCAGAGATGGATCGGCCAGCCGGCCTTTTCGGCGTGCTCAAGCAGAGCCGGATCCGGGTTCACAACGTGTGGGAAATCTACCTTCAGCAGCAGCGGCAAATCGTTGCGCGAATCCGAGTAGAAACTCGCGCCTTCCAGGTTTTCCTCTTCGGCGTCCAGCCATTCCAGCAAGCGGGTGATCTTGCCTTCGCGGTAGGTCAGCGTGCCGACCGTGTGGCCGCTATAAACCCCATGCGCCACTTCCAGCTCGATGCCGAGAATCTCGTCGATGCCCAATCGGTCGGCAATCGGCCTGACCAGGTGCGTGCCTGACGCCGAGATCACCAGGATCCGATCGCCAGCCTTGCGATGGGCGGCGATGGTTTTGGTGGCGTCGCTGAAGATGATCGGCTCGATGAAGTCTTCCACCCACGGCCCGACCAAATGGTCGACCTCTGCCGGTGTGCGCCCGATCATCGGCTCGAGGCTGAAGGTCATGTAGTCCTCCATGCGCAACTTGCCGTGGCTGTAAGCGTCCATCAGATCGTTGTTCTGTCGCATGAACGACTCGGGATCGACCCAGCCGAGCCGGCCCATCTGTTCGCTCCAGAGGGTGGCGCAGTCGCCGTGGATCAGGGTTTCGTCCAGATCAAAAATTGCCAGGGCCATCAGTGCGGTTCTCTCTTCAACATCAGCAAAGGCATCAGGCTACCTCACACAGGGCCGTCGGATCGATGGAAAGCGCCAGGCGCTGACCATCGGGATGCAGATCGGCCGCCGAGCGGTTGAGCACATCCACCACCAGTTCCACGCCCCGGGCTTCGACCCGGTAGCGGATCACGTTGCCCAACAGGCTGTGGCTGCGGACCTGCGCGTCAAGCTCGCCGTTCAGGCTCAGTGCGATGGCTTCCGGACGAATCGCGATGCGATGGGTGATCGGCCGTTGCAGTAGTTTGGTGGCGCTGTCGGCGTCCAGCAGGTTGTAGTTGCCAATGAAGCCTGCGGCAAAAACGTCGATCGGCGCGGTGTACAGGGTTTCGGCGTCGCCGCTCTGTACGATCTTTCCCTGATTCATCAGGAAAATCCGGTCGGACATGGTCAGCGCTTCTTCCTGATCGTGTGTGACGAAGATCGTGGTCAAGCCGAGTTCACGCTGAATCTGACGGATTTGCTCGCGCAAGTGCTTGCGGATCCGCGCATCGAGGGCCGACAGCGGTTCGTCCAGCAGCAACAGCCGTGGTCGCGTCACCAAAGAGCGCGCCAGCGCAACGCGCTGGCATTGGCCGCCCGACAGTTGATGCGGATAGCGTGAGGCGAAGTCGTTCAGTTCCACCAGTTTCAGCACTTCGGCGACACGCTTTTGGCTGTCGTCGGCATTGACCTTTTGCATGCGCAAGCCGAAGGCGACGTTCTGCTCCACGGTCATGTTGGGGAACAGGGCGTAGCTCTGGAAAACCATGCCGATCCCGCGTTTCTGCGGGCTCAACGGCACGATGTCGACGCCATCGAGCAGAATCTTGCCGCCATCCACCGACGTCAGGCCGGCGATGCAACGCAGCAGCGTGGATTTACCGCAACCGGACGGGCCGAGCAGGGTGACGAATTCGCCTTTCTGGATTTCGCAGTTGATGTCGCTGAACACCGTGGTGCCGGCGTAGTTTTTCTGCAAGTGTTGGACGCTGACATAGCTCATTCGCTTTTGTCCTTGTTCAAGATATTGGCCGCCCAGGTCAGAACCAGCACAAAGAAGAAGTAGGAAATCACCAGCGCACTGGTGAAATGGCCGCTGCTGTTTCGCATGTTGTTGAGGTAGACCTGCAGGGTTTCGTAGCGGGTGCCGACGAGAATGTTGGCAAACACAAACTCACCGAACAGGAACGAGAACGACAACAGCAGCGCCACCATCAATCCCTTGCGCAGGTTCGGCAGTACTACCAGGAATGCCGCTTGAAAGGTGCTGGCACCGAGCAGTTGGGCGGCGTCCATCAGGTCGTGCAGGTTAATCGCTTGCAGGTTGTTGGTGATCGCCCGGTACATGAACGGCAGCGCCACGGTGAAATAGCAGCCGATCAAAATCCATGGCGTCCCGACCATCGCGAACGGCCCCGAGCCGTAAAGCTGCAACAGTCCCACCGACGACACCACCGGCGGTACCGCGAAGGGCAGCAGGATCAGGATGTTCATTAGCGCATCGAGTTTCGGGAAGTGGTAATGCACCACGAACAGCAGCGGCAGGATCAACACCACCGAGAGAATCAGTGCGCCGACGCAGACCAGCAGCGACTGCCCGAACGCATGCAGGAAACGGGGATCGCTCCACAGTTGGATGTACCACTTCAACGTAAAGCCGCTGGGCAGAATGGTTGCCGACCAACTAGTGGCAATCGAGTAAATCAGCGTGCCGGCCAGCGGCAACAACAGAATGGCAAACAGCAAATACACCACGACGCGGTGGTAGACACCGACGGGGCCCAGATCAGCGCGAGACATGGTAACTCCTCTTCAACAGCAGCTGATGCACGATGGTCACCAGGGTCATCAACGCCACCAGCACCACGGCCAGGGCACTGGCCAGGTTCGGATCCAGGGAGATGTCGCCGGAGACCATCGCCGCGATGCGGATCGGCAGCACGTTGAAGTTACCGGTGGTCAGGGCATACACCGTGGCGTAGGCACCGAGGGCGTTGGCCAGCAGGATCACGAAGGTGCCGAGCAGCGCCGGGGTCAACACCGGCAAACCGATGTGCCGCCAGAACTGCCAGCCATTGGCGCCCAGCAGCGCTGCGGATTCTCGCCAGTCTTCACGCAGGGCGTCAAAGGCCGGGTAGAGCAGCAACACGCCCAGCGGAATCTGGAAATAGGTGTAGAGAAGGATCAGCCCGGTTTTCGAGTACAGGTTGAAATCCTGAATGATCCCGGCCTGTTTGAGCATGATGGTGAAACTGCCGTTGAAGCCCAGCAGGATGATGAATGCGAAGGCCAACGGTACACCGGCAAAGTTGCTGGTCATGTTGGCGAAAGCGTTCACGAAGTTGCGCAGTTTCGAGTCGACCCGACGCAGCGAGTAGGCGCCAAGCAAGGCGATGATGATGCCAAATACGCTGGACCAGAAACTGATCTCGAGACTGTATTGGATCGCCTGCAAGTAAAACTTCGAGCTAAAGATCTTGGTGAAGTTGGCGATGCCCCAGCCGAACTCCTCCGATTCCAGGCTGTTGATCATCACCCAGATCAGCGGGGCGATCTCGAATACGATAAAGAACAGTGCGAAGGGCACCAGGCAGAGTGCTGCCAGCCATTTGCCGCGTGTCATGGAATTCACTTGAGCAGCTCCCGGCAAACAGGTTTGTCGTGGGCCACGCCGAGCAATTCGCAGACGGTGCCGCATATTTCAGTCTGTTTCGGTGCGGCGCTGGCGTTGAAGCTGAAGGCATCACCGAAAACGAACAGCGGCACTTCGCGTTCCTCTGGCAGCAGGCCATTGTGGGAACGGTCGTTGTTCATGCCATGGTCGGCGGTCACCAGCACCTGGTAGCCGGCGTCAAGCCAACCCTGCAGGTAATCGGCGAGGACAATGTCGGCCGAGCGGGCACTGTTACGGTATTGCGGGGTGTCGAGGCCGTGCTTGTGCCCGGCGTCGTCGATGTTCATCGGATGCACCAACAGGAAGTTCGGCGCATGCCGCAGGCGCAGGCTTTCGGCGTCGGCGAACAGGTGCGAATCCGGATAGTGATCGTTCCAGTAGAAATGACCGTGCTGGATCGGCAGGTCGGGGGCATCGGTGTGACGGTCCCGGGCGGCCACGAACGGCGAGCGGTTATACAGCTCGCTGACCCAGTGATAGGCCGCGGCGGCAGTTTTCAGGCCGGCATCGGTCGCGTAGTGATAAATGCTGCGTTGACTGGACAGGCGCGAAACGTTGTTGTGCACGATGCCGCTGTCGATTGGCGTAACGCCGGTCAGGATGCATTCGTAAAGCGGTCGGGACAGGGCCGGCAGTTCGCACTCCAGTTTGTAGAGCGCTGCGCGTCCTGCGCCGACGTAGGCCTGCAGGTGCCCCATGGCGTGGCGCGCAACCTCGTAATTGAGGCCGTCGAGCACGACAAGGATGACGTTGTGCTTCATAGGGGCGATGACTCCGCATTAAAAACCGAACGGTGTAGGAGCTGCCGCAGGCTGCGATCTTTTGATCTTGATTTTAAAAAGCCAAGTCAAAAGATCGCAGCCTGCGGCAGCTCCTACAAATGCAGCGTTATTTCATCTCGACGATGACTTCTTCGTTCCACTTCTGCGGCAGGGCCTTGGACGTCTTCTCCCACGCATCCGCGTCCTTGATCGGGGTTACGTTTTTATACTGTTCGTTAGGCAGCAGCTTGGTCTTGACCTCGTCTGGCAGGGTCAGGTGCTCGGCACGAATCGGACGAGCGTTACCGCGCGCCAGATTGATTTGGCCGGCGTCACTGAATATGTACTCGCGGGTCAGCTTGGCGGCGTTCGGGTTCTTCGCGTATTTGTTGATGATGGTGGTGTAGCCGGAAATGACCGCGCCATCGGACGGAATCAGCACAGTGTAGTCGTCCGGATTAACCATCTTGGCCTTGTAGCTCAAGCCATTGAAATCCCAGACCACGCCGACTTCGATCTCACCTTTTTCCATGGTGGCAATCACCGGGTCGGTCATCGACAGGCGACCTTGCTTGGCGATTTCGGCAAACATCAGCAGCGCAGGCTGAATGTTTTTCTCGTTGCCACCGCTGGCCAGCGCGGCGGAAAGAACGCCGTTTGCCGCTTGGGCCGAGGTGCTCACGTCACCAATGGACACTTTGTACTTGCCGTCCTTGAGGTCCGCCCATTTGGTCGGTGCCTCGGAACCGTGCAACAGCTTGTTGTTAATGATGAACGCAATGGTGCCGGTGTAGGCCAGCGCCCAGTTGCCGTCCTTGTCCTTGGCCCAAGCCGGAATCTGATCCCACGTCGACGGTTTGTAAGGTTGCACCACGCCTTGCTTGACCGAGATCGGGCCGAAAGCCGCGCCGACGTCACCGATGTCAGCGCTGGCGTTATCTTTTTCAGCAGCAAACTTGGCGATTTCCTGTGCCGAGCTCATGTCGGTGTCGATGTGTTGCAGGCCGTAGTTCTTCGCCAGGTCTTCCCAGGTGCCTTTCCAGTTGGCCCAGTTGTCGGGCATGCCGACGCTATTGACCGCGCCTTCCGCTTTCGCAGCGGCTTCCAGGGTTTTCAAATCATCAGCCGCCATGGCGGCGGTGCACATGGCAATGGTCGAGCCTAACAGTGATGCCAGGAAAAGCTGTTTCATTCCGAAGCTCCTATGGGCGTTTTCAACGCTGCGATTGCGGTTGTGTTGGTCTAGGTCAGCAATACCTGAGCCAATCTAGGCCGGTTGGATGACATTTTGATGTCGACGACCGGTCTGCCTCTATTCTTTGCACGGCAATGCTCAGGCTTCTGGATAAGCGTAGACCATGGCTAAAAGGCTGATATAAAAGGACTTGGCCGTAATATTGCAGGTGTCTGGATCAACCGTTCGGCGACTTTGTCATCTGCCAGTCATGTGCAATGCCTAGTCTTGCAGGCAGTTGATGGAACCCGATTGAGCCGTGGTTCCGCCCCGAAACAGTGCTGGTCTAGTCCAGATAGGTAACGTTGATGCGCATCGAGACAACCAAAGCGGTGACAGCCATCGGGCAGGTTCTGCAGGAACAGCTCGATCACGGGCTGTTGGCGCCCGGCAGCAAGCTGCCGGCCGAGCGCAAGCTCAGTGAGTTGTTTGGTACCACCCGGATCACGGTGCGTGAGGCGTTGTTGCAGTTGGAAGCGCAAGGGCAGATTTATCGGGAGGAGCGGCGTGGCTGGTTCGTGTCGCCACCGCGGCTGGCTTACAACTTGATGCAGCGCAGTCACTTTCACGCGATGGTCAGTGCTCAGGGGAGGGTGCCGTCTACCGAAGTGATTTCGGCGCGCTTGCAACCTGCATCGGCGGCAGTCTGCGCCTGGTTGCAGTTGCCGGCGTTGTCGAGCGTGATCCAGATTTGCCGGGCACGGCGGATTGATGAACGGTTGGTGTTGTACGTGGAGCACTACCTGAATCCGCAGTACTTTCCGGGGATTCTGGAGTTCGACTTGAATCAGTCGATCACCGAGTTATACGCGCGCCACTACGACTTGCACTACGGACGGGTGCGCTTCGAGATCGTGCCGACGGCGTTGTCGGTGGATGCGGCAGCCGCTTTGCGGGTGTCGGTGGGAAGTCCCGGGCTGCGCATCGCCCGGGTCAATTATGATCAGCATGAGCGGCTGATCGATTGTGACCTGGAGTTTTGGCGGCATGACGCGATTCATGTCGGGGTCGACGTGGTCTGAGTCTGGCCGCCGCAGGCTCCGGGCCCGGGCTTATCCGAAGCGATAAATGTCCATGCCCAAGGCGCCCATGGTGAACCCCTGGTGGATGACGTTGAAGTGTCCTCCGGCTCCGCGGGCAAAATACAACGGTAACAAATGTTCATCGCTCGGATGATTGCGCACCGCGTTCGGTGCTTGCTGTCGATAGTCGTGCAACGCGGCTTCGTCGTTCGCGGCCAGTTTTTCGATCACCCAGTCACGAAAGGCCTTGGCCCAGGGTTCGACGCTTTCCGGGCCAGCATGCCAATCCAGTTCACGCAAATTGTGGGTGATGCTTCCGGAGCCGATCAACAGCACGCCCTGTTCGCGCAGGCTGGCCAGTGCATGGCCTACGCGGGTTTGCAGGGCCGGGCCGCCACGCGTAGGCAGCGAGACTTGCACCACCGGGATATCAGCCTGCGGATACATCAACGACAGCGGCACCCAGACGCCATGGTCGAACGGCCGTTCGGCATCGACGCGTGCCGGCAGGCCGTCGATTTTCAACAGTTCCACGACCTCTGCCGCCAGTTGTGGATTGCCGGGTGCCGGGTATTGAACCTCGAACAACGCCTTTGGAAAGCCGCCGAAGTCATGCCAGGTGTCTGGCTGGGGATTGGCGCTGACCAGCAACTCGTTGCTTTCCCAGTGTGCAGATACGATCACGATGGCCTTGGGTTTCGGCAATTCGGCGGCCAAGCGCGCGAGGGCCGGCCCGCTGGCGCCCGGTTCCAGGGCCAACATGGGGGAGCCATGGGATATATACAGGCTGGGGAACATGAATGAGCTCCTGAGAGTAAGATGGCACCATCTTCAGTCAGATCATTGATCTAAATCTAATATAAGTTTTAGCGTCTATTGATCGAATTTTTGGGATTAATTATGCAGCCGGAGTTTTGGCACAAGCGGTGGCAGTCGAATCAGATCGGCTTCCACCTGCCGGAAGTGAATCCATATCTGCAACGTTTCTGGCCGCAATTGGCCCTGGAAGAGGGCGCGCGCGTACTGGTGCCGTTGTGTGGGAAGAGCCTGGACTTGCTGTGGCTGGCACGCGAAGGCCATGAAGTCTTGGGCATTGAACTGTCGGAAAAAGCCGTCGAGGATTTTTTCAGCGAGCATCAGTTTGATCCTGACGTCAGCGAGCAAGGCCCCTTCAAGGTCTATCGCGCAGGTTCGATCGAGTTGTGGTGCGGTGATTTCTTCGAATTGACTGCCGGCGATGTTGCCGATTGCTCAGCCTTGTACGATCGCGCCGCCCTTATTGCATTGCCGCCGCCAATGCGTGAGCAATATGCCGCGCACCTGAACCGGATCCTGCCGAAGGAGTCGCAGGGGTTGCTGATCACTCTGGATTACGACCAGGCGCAAATGGACGGGCCGCCGTTTGCTGTGCTGGACGACGAAGTGCAGCGGTTGTTCGGGGCTTCGTGGGCATTAAAAATTCTGGAAGATCAGGACGTGCTGGGTGAGAGCTGGAAGTTCGTCGAAAATGGCGTTACGCGGCTTGAAGAGCGGGTGTATAGATTGACGCCGCGCTAAACAGCAAAAGATCGCAGCCTGCGGCAGCTCCTACAGGATTTGTGTCCCGTGTAGGAGCTGCCGCAGGCTGCGATCTTCTGATCTTCAGGACAAAAAACGGGGCGATCAGATCGCCCCGTTTTTTTTCAGTTCAACACTGTCAGCCCCGACGACGCAGTGCGTCGATGCGCTCTTCCAGCGGCGGGTGGCTCATGAACATGCGAGCAAACCCTTGTTTGATGCCGCCGTTGATGCCGAAGGCATTCAGGGTGTCCGGCATGTGTACCGGCAATCCCTGTTCCGCTCGCAGGCGCTGCAGCGCACCAATCATCGCACTGGTACCGGCCAGGCGTGCGCCGGCTTCGTCGGCACGGAATTCGCGCTTGCGCGAGAACCACATGACGATGGCGCTGGCCAGGATACCCAGGACCAGTTCAGCGAAGATGGTCGCCACGTAGTAGGCAATGCCCTGGCCTTCTTCGTTCTTGAAGATCACCTTGTCGACGAAGTTGCCGATGATCCGTGCAAAGAACATCACAAAGGTGTTCACCACGCCCTGGATCAGGGCCAGGGTCACCATGTCGCCATTGGCCACGTGGCCGATTTCGTGGGCCAGAACGGCTTTCACTTCATCGGGCGAAAAACGCTCGAGCAAACCCTGGCTGACCGCGACCAGTGCGTCGTTCTTGTTCCAGCCCGTGGCGAAGGCGTTCGCCTCGTAGGCCGGGAAAATCCCGACTTCGGGCATCTTGATCCCGGCTTCGCGGGACAGTTGCTCGACGGTTTGCAGCAGCCATTGCTCGTGACGTGTGCGCGGCTGGCTGATGATTTGGGTGCTGGTGCTCATCTTCGCCATCCATTTGGAGATGAACAGCGAGAACAGCGAACCGGCAAAACCAAAGACCGCACAGAAAATCAGCAGCTGATTGAGGTTGAGATCAACCCCGTTGGCCGCCATGAACCCGTTGAAGCCAAAAAGGCTCAGGGTGATGCTGGCAATCAGCACGACCGCCAGGTTAGTGGCCAAAAACAGCAGGATGCGCATCATGGTTGTAGAAATCTCCTTGTGCTAAAGATGTAGCGTACTGCGGGGTATATAAGGTGCTGCACCGGGCTATTCAACCGGGTGACTATTTCAAACTGTGTCCTACGGCAACAGTCTAGCTGCTTGAAGGGCATTTCCGACGCCGACGCAGGAAGCGTGTGTCAGCCAAATACCCTCGCCGGGCCCCGTCGTTGTTGGACGCGAGCCCGTATCGAGTAATCAGTCGGTAATTGAAGCGGCAATGTGCGCCCGGGCGCAAAGATATGTTGCTGAATCAATCACCGTGCGACTCACGCAAGCGTCGCACGGTGACAGGACGTTTATTGGCGATAGGACTTGAGGAAGTTGCCGATGCGGCCGATGGCCATGTCCAGGTCATCCACACGGGGCAGGGTCACGACCCTGAAGTGGTCCGGCCATGGCCAGTTGAAGGCCGTACCCTGGACCACCAGCAGCTTCTCCGACAGCAAGAGATCGAGTACAAATTTCTCGTCGTTATGGATCGGGCAGACTTTCGGGTCGATACGCGGGAATGCATATAGAGCACCCATCGGCTTGACGCAGCTCACCCCGGGAATGTCGTTGAGCAGTTCCCAGGTGCGATTGCGCTGTTCGAGCAGACGACCTTGCGGCAGCACCAGATCATTGATGCTCTGATAGCCACCGAGCGCGGTCTGGATCGCGTGCTGGCTCGGCACGTTGGCACACAGGCGCATGTTCGCCAGCATGTCGATGCCTTCGATGTAGCTTTGGGCGTGGTGTTTCGGACCGGAAATGGCGATCCAGCCGGAACGGAAACCGGCCACGCGATAAGACTTGGACAGACCGTTGAAGGTCAGGCACAGCAGGTCTGGCGCGAGCGAAGCGGTGCAGATGTGCACGGCATCGTCATACAGGATCTTGTCGTAGATCTCGTCGGAAAAGACCACCAGATTGTGCTGGCGAGCCAGTTCCAGCATGCCCAGCAGGACTTCTTTCGAATAGACGGCGCCCGTCGGGTTGTTCGGGTTGATGATCACCAGTGCCTTGGTGTTTGGGGTGATCTTGGCCTTGATGTCGGCCAGGTCCGGCCACCAGTTGGCCTGCTCGTCGCACAGGTAATGCACCGGGTTACCGCCCGAGAGGCTCACCGCCGCGGTCCACAGCGGATAGTCCGGAGCCGGTACCAGCACCTCGTCGCCGTTGTTGAGCAGGGCCTGCATCGACATCACGATCAGCTCGGAAACGCCGTTGCCCAGGTAGATGTCTTCAATGCCGACGCCTTCCACCTGCTTTTGCTGGTAGTACTGCATGACGGCTTTACGCGCACTGAACAGGCCCTTGGAGTCGCTGTAGCCTTGAGCGGTCGGCAGGTTGCGGATCACGTCCTGGAGGATTTCATCCGGCGCTTCGAAACCAAAAGGCGCCGGGTTGCCGATATTCAGCTTGAGGATGCGATGGCCTTCCTCTTCCAGGCGTTTGGCGTGCTTGAGCACTGGGCCGCGAATGTCATAGCAGACGTTGGCGAGCTTGTTCGATTTGCTGACCTGCATGGCGATGTGTTCCCGAAAATGAACGATCCAGGCGGCGTATGAACTACCGTACTGGGAATCCTGCGTAACACAGGCCTGGCGCCGTGAGAGGCTGCACCCATAAATCCGTTTGAATGCGTGTGTTCTGGCTGCCAGACTGGCGTTTGACGAGGCGCAATCATACGTGCCGCCCGATCCGTGGAAAAGGTACAGATCGGGCTTTTTCAGCTGCTGAGGTGTGATGATGGAAAAGTTGGAAAAAACCCTGGAAGAATGGCGGGCGATGCTTGATCCGGAGCAGTACAACGTCTGCCGGCTAAAGGGCACCGAACGGCCGTTCTCCGGAAAATACAACGACACTAAAACCGACGGTGTTTATCACTGCATCTGCTGCAACGAGCCACTGTTCGATTCCAAGACCAAATTCGACTCCGGCTGCGGCTGGCCGAGCTTCTATGCGCCGATCGGCGACAGCGCCATGGTCGAGATCCGTGACGTCAGCCACGGCATGATCCGTACCGAAGTGGTCTGCGGCAAATGCGATGCGCACCTGGGGCACGTGTTCCCGGACGGTCCGCCGCCGACCGGGCTGCGTTACTGCATCAACTCGGTGTGCCTGGACCTGGTATCGCGCGAATAAGCCGAGCCCTGTAGGCGCTGCCGAAGGCTGCGATCTTTTGATTTTGATTTTTTCGCGATCGATCAAGATCAAGATCAAGATCAAGATCAAAAGATCGCAGCCTTCGGCAGCTCCTACAGATGAGCTGCGTTTTATTATTTAAATTGCACACAATTCAATTGCTCGCTATGTTTGCTTCATCTTCCTCTATTCAGAGTCAAAACCATGAGCGAAAACCTGTTGAGCATCCCTTGCACCACCATCAACGGCGAGCAAAAAACCCTGGCCGATTACGCCGGCAAAGCCGTACTGGTGGTCAACACCGCGAGTAAATGTGGCTTCACTCCACAGTACAAGGGCCTCGAAGAGCTGTGGCAGACCTACAAGGATCAAGGTCTGGTGGTACTCGGCTTTCCCTGCAATCAATTCGGCAAACAGGAGCCGGGCGATGAAGGGGCCATTTCCGAATTCTGTGAACTCAACTTCGGTGTCAGTTTCCCGCTGTTCAAAAAAATCGACGTCAATGGCACCAGCGCTCACCCGCTATTCGTGCAGTTGAAAAAACGCGCACCGGGTGTGCTCGGCTCCCAGGGCATCAAGTGGAACTTCACCAAGTTCCTGATCGGCAAGGACGGGCAGTTGGTCAAGCGCTTCGCCCCGGCGACCAAGCCGCAGGACCTGAGCCGTGAGATCGAAGCCCTGCTCAAATGAACGCATTGTCAGTCGATTCCCTGAAACTCGACAGCCAGCTCTGCTTCAAGCTGTACGCTGCCTCCCGAGCGGTGATCCGCGCTTATAAGCCGATGCTTGATCAGCTCGGCCTGACCTACCCGCAATACCTGGCGATGCTGGTGTTGTGGGAATGGCAGGAGGCCGCCCCGGAACAGCCGACTGTCAAGGCGTTGGGCGAACGCCTGGCGCTGGATTCCGGCACACTGACGCCGCTGCTCAAGCGTCTGGAGCAATTGCAATTGGTCCAGCGTCAGCGTTCGGCGCGGGACGAGCGTGAGGTGCATCTGAGCCTGTCGCCAGCCGGCAAGGCGTTACGCGATCAGGTCGGGCCACTCAAGGCACGCCTGCTGTGTGACAGCGGGGTCGATCTGGATCGCCTGAATGACCTGCGCGATGGCCTCGATCACCTGCTGGGCCAAATCAAGTCACTGTCGTGATGGGGATCCACAGGTCGAGCAGCGCGGCGAGTTCTTCCCGGCGGAAGGGTTTGGCCAGGTAATCGCTCATGCCCGCCGCGCGACAGCGTTCGCGTTCCTCGGACATGGCGTTGGCAGTCAGGGCCACGATGGGCAGTTGTGGCCAGCGCCCGCTGCGGCGAATTTGCCGACTGGCTTCGTAGCCGTCCATTACCGGCATGTTGCAGTCCATCAGTACCAGATCGAATTCGTGTTGCTCAAGTTGATCCAGGGCCTCACCACCGTGGCCGGCAACGCTCACCTCGCAACCGAGCTTGCCGAGCATCCCTTTGGCCACCAATTGATTGACCGGGTTGTCCTCAACCAGCAACACGCGTGCGCGCCGTTGCGGTGAGAGCGTTTCGAGCCGGGTATCGTTGAGGCTGTTCAGTTCCGGCTGGAGGATTCGCCGCAGTGTCTGGTACAACGCGTTGCGCGCCAGCGGTCGGGCTTGTTGCTGTAAGGGGGCGAGAGCGCTGGCTTCCTCGCTGGGCATAAAGCTGCCATAGGCGGTCACCAGCAAAATGGGCGAAGTACAGACAGGACGCAGGCTAAACAGGCATTCGGGGCAATCAGTGATCACGACATCGGGGTTCAAACCGATCATCGAGTCATCGATCGAGCGCTGCTGGTAGTCGATGCCCCAGCCGGGCAACAGACTGTGCAACAGTTCCGCCAGACCACTGTTGGCAGCGGTGATCGCGATGACGTTGCCCCGCAACGATCCAGGAGCAAGCGCCCGGGTGTGGCAAGGCAACGGCAGATCAGCACAGAACTGGCTGCCGAAACCCGCTTCCGAACTGATGGTCAATCGACCTTGCATGGCTTCGCACAGGTTGTAAGTCAGCGCCAGGCCCAACCCGGTGCCGCCAAACTGCCGGGTAATGCCGGCACCGGCCTGGGTGAATGGCTGAAAGATTTTCACCTGCGCGTCCTGGGCGATCCCTATTCCGGTGTCGCAGACTTCGATTCTGACGCCGCCGCCGAACGTTGAGAGACGCACGTCGACCCGGCCGAAACGGGTAAATTTGAGGGCGTTGGACAGCAGGTTGCTGACGATTTGTCGGACCCGGGTCGGATCCCCGAGTACCAATGCCGGAAAGTACGGATCGATCAGGCAGGTCAGTTCGACGCTTGGCGCGGCATTTTGCGACAGCAGGTTGGCGGTGTCCTCGATCAGCGACCCGAGGTCGAACGGTATGTGTTCGAGTTCGAGCTGGCCGGCATCGAACTTCGACAGGTCGAGAATATCGTTGAGCAGTTCCACCAGGACTTTGCCCGAGTCATGGGCGATGGACAGTTGCTGCTGTTGCTCGGCATTGAGCGGACCGTCGAGGGAGAGCGCGATCATCCCCAGCAGACCATTGAGCGGCGTGCGTATTTCGTGGCTCATGTTGGCCAGGAACGTCGAGCGCGCTTCGGCCATGTCCAGGGCGGTGCTGCGGGCGGTTTGCAGCTCCTGATTGGATAGACTGAGCCTGGAATTGCTGGCCTTGAGTTCCGTGGTGCGTGCCGAGACGATGTTTTCCAGTTGCCCTAAATAGTCGGTCAGACGGTTTTCAGCGTTGCGTCGCTGCTGGATTTCGGTGGCGATGTTTTCGAATTGCTGGTTGGCAACCTTGACCAGAACACCGATTTCATCGTTTTCATGGCCTTTCGGACACTCCAGCGACGGCGGTTCTGCGCTACGCGAATCGCGGCGGCTGAGTTCGCGGATGACCCGCACCAACGGCTTGGTCAGCATGAAATAGAACAAGGTGAGCAAAATGCCGGTCAGTATCAGGCTGCGGGCGAAGCCGTTGAGCAACGTCACCTCGGCCCGTCGCAGGAACCGGCTGCCGAATGAGTAGGTATCGACGTCCAGGCGCAGGGTTCCGAGGGATTCGGCCGGCAAGTGGTCGAGGTACAGACGGTCTTCAAACTGGCGGTTGGCGCCGAACAGGAAATCGCTGATGACCCGATAGCCGCTTTGCAAGCCCTGGCGTTTTACATTGGCCAGCACGTTACCGTTGTTATCGGTCAGTTGCGCGGCAACGATCGCCGGGGAGCGCAACAGGCCCAATGTCAGTTCCTGGGCGAGTTCGGCGTCGATGTTGTAGGCGATTCGAGACGCGGGGTTATGGCTGATTTCCAGTAAAGACCGTATTTCACGGTTGATGGAGGCGTCTTCACTGGCATAATCGATGCCTATTTGCAGCAGACTGAGCAGCGTTCCCAGAATAAAACCGACCAACACGGTAAGCCGGGCTTGCTTGTAGGACAGCCGGTTAGTGAACTTGATATCCATGGGGTGTTGAACCACTTCCGTTTCCCTTCGCTGCTCAAGCATAGTCGATCATGCATGGATGCCGATGTTCCCCGCGAGCCCTTGTGCAACAAGGGATGGCCGGGCACCGAATGCTGTGTGTCGTTGCTGTATTGCCATCATTACTGTGAACGTGCCCGAGGAGAAGACGTGGATTCCCGATTAAATGCTTTTCTTGAACGCGCCGATGCTGTCCTGGCCCGTATCGAGCCGCTGCTGCCCGCACCTCGGCAAGCCATCGACTGGACGCAATGCCTGGCTGCCCGCTGGCAACGCGAGGGACGCAGCGGTTTTCTGTTACCGCTGCACGTCAGTCTCGACATGCGCCTGTCCGACCTGATTGGCGTTGACCGGCAACTGGAACAGTTGGGGCGCAATACCCAGCAGTTCATCGACGGCATGCCGGCCAACCATGCGCTGCTCTGGGGCTCGCGCGGGACCGGCAAATCGTCGCTGGTCCGCGCGTTGCTGGCCGAACACGCCAAGGCCGGTTTGCGCCTGATCGAGATCGAACGCGATCACCTGGCGGACTTGCCACGGGTGGTCGAGCAGATCGCCAAATTGCCACAACGCTTCGTCCTCTTCTGCGATGACCTGTCGTTCGAGTCGGGCGAAGGCGATTATCGCGTGCTCAAGAGCGTACTCGACGGCTCCCTCGAACAGGCTCCGGATAACGTCTTGTTATACGCCACCTCCAACCGTCGCCATCTGGTGCCGGAAAAGGAAAGCGATAACGAAAACTGGAAGCGCGTCGACGGCGAACTGCATCCGAGCGAGGCCGTCGAGGACAAGATTGCGCTCTCGGACCGTTTCGGCCTTTGGCTGTCGTTCTACCCGTTTACCCAGGAGCATTTCCTGAACGTGGTCGAGCACTGGATCGGTCAACTGGCCGACAAGGCCGGCCTGCCATGGCAGCGTGACGAAGAACTGGACATCCTCGCGGTGCGCTGGGCCACGGGTCGCGGCAATCGCAACGGACGCTGCGCCTATCAATTTGCCCGCTATTGGGTCGGGCTCAAGCTGTTGGAGCACAAGGCATGATCGATTTACAAAAAAGCGGCCAGGGCCTTGAAGGCTACGGCATGTTGGAGGCACAGCTGGAGTCGTTGCTGGCGGACGAGCGGGATTTTATCGCCAACGCCGCGCAGTTTTCGGCGTTCCTGTTCAACCAGCTGGATGACCTGAACTGGGCCGGCTTCTACCTCAATCGCAACGAAGAACTGGTGTTGGGTCCGTTTCAGGGGCAGATCGCCTGTGTGCGGATTCCATTCGGTCGCGGCGTGTGCGGGACGGCGGCGACTACCTTGCAGACCCAACTTGTCGAAGACGTCCACGCGTTCCCAGGGCACATCGCTTGCGACAGCGCATCGAACAGCGAACTGGTCGTGCCGCTGGTCAAAAACGACCGCCTGATCGGGGTGCTGGACCTCGACAGCCCGAAACTGGCACGTTTCACTGCGCAAGATCAGGTCGGGATCGAACAGCTGGCGGCGATTTTCCTGCGTTTGACCGATTGCTGATCATGCCCTCAAGCCTGCCTTGACCAGCAGGCTTGTCGGATCCACCGCGTCGATCTGTTGTGGATCGAGGAATCGATCGGCGTACTGCCGGTAAATGTCGGCGTTGATGAACAGCCCGAACAATTCCGGGTCGATGTGGGCGTCGCGGCACATCGTGGCCATGATGCCCAGCGCTTCGCTCAAGGACTTGGCTTTCTTGTAGGGGCGATCGGCAGCGGTCAGGGCCTCGAAGATATCGGCGATCGCCATCATCCGTGCAGGCAGGCTCATTTCTTCGCGCTTCAACTGTTTCGGATACCCGGTGCCGTCCATTTTTTCGTGGTGGCCGCCGGCGATTTCCGCGACGTTGTTGAGGTGGCCGGGGAAGGGCAGGTGGCTGAGCATCAGGATCGTCTGCACCATGTGATGATTGATGATGTAACGCTCTTCGCGGGTCAGGGTGCCCCGGGCAATGCCCAGGTTGTAGAGTTCACCCCGGTTGTACTTGTACCGCGGCACATCGAGTTTGAAACCCCAGGGATTGTCCTCCGAAATCAGTTCGCTTTCGGCGCGCTCGAACAGATGCTCGGGTTTGTCGGCCAGCAGCGGTTCGCTGACCGGTAGTGTCGGCGCGGGTGTTCCGGCCTGGCGCCGGTTTTCTTCCCAGGAAACGCCCAGTCGATCATCCAGGGTTCGGGTCCAGGTGCGTTGGGCCAGGCTGCGCAGGCGTTGCAGATCGGCCTCGGCCATGGCTTCACCACCCAGATTGCAGCGGGCAATGAACGCAAAATCATCGTCCAGCGTCGCCAGGTTTGCATCGCGCAGCCCAGCCAATTGCGGCTCGTCACCGCCCAAGGCAATGGCTTGCCAATAGTTGACCCAGGCATCGCGTTTGAGCACTTCGAAACGGGTGCGTATTTCGTGAATGCGGTCGTTCAACGTTTCCAGCTTCGTGGCTTTATCGACCACATATTCCGGGGTCGTGACCTTGCCGCAGTCGTGCAGCCATGCCGCGATATGCAGCGCCTCCCACTCGTCTTCGGTGGGTTGATAACCGCTGAAGGCCGGCGCCTGGCTGGCGGCGGCGGCCTGGGCAAGCATCAGGGTCAGTTCCGGTACCCGTTGGCAGTGGCCGCCGGTGTAAGGGCTTTTGGCGTCAATCGCGCCGGCCAGCAGTTGGATGAAGGCATCCAGCAGTTGTTTTTGCCTGGCTTGCAGACGCTGGCTTTCGATACTCACTGCGGCCGCGCCGGAGACAGCCTGGAGAAACGCGATTCGGTCCGGGCGAAGTTTTTCCAGATCGCTTTGGCTGCCACTGTCGGCCAGTAACAACACCAAAAGGCCCACGGTTTCGTTATGTCGGTTGTGCAGCCGAATACCGATCAGGTGAACCCGGGGGCGCTCCAGCGCGAGCAGCACCTTGCGCAGATCGCCCGCTTCATCGAAACCCAGAGGGGTGACCACATTGTCGGCAGTCGACAGCCGTTGCAGCCATGCCGGGCTTTGTGAACTTGTAAGCTCGTGCCCTTGAATGTCGAATGACGGCAATGCCTGGGACGCGCCATTGATGACCAGGCCGTGCGGCTCCATGCGATCACCATCACTTTCGCGCAGATAGATCAGCCCGGCCTGGGCCTGGCCAATCTTCACGGTTTCAAATAACACTCGATCCAGTAATGGATTGAATCGAGTCTCGGCACTCAGGCTGTCGGTGATCTGGAAAAAACTCGCCAGGGTTTCTTTCATGCGCACCATCGACACACTCAGTTGGTCCACTTCCAACACCGGGGAGCGGCGAGCGGCCGGAAAATTGAAATTGAAACTGCGAACCGCATCGGCTTCCTGCACCAGTGCACGCAGGGGTTTAACCAGGATTCTTGAGGTAAGCCAGCCAAGCGGCAGGCACAACAAGAGCGTCGCCAGGGTAATCAACGCGCCTTGCCAGCGCATGCGGTAGGCATCGACGAGCAGTTCATCTTCCGGCACCAGCAGCGCCAATTGCAGTCCTTGGGGGCCGCCTTCCTGCATATGACTGCGGGCAACGATCCATTGACGCCCGGCGACGTCCAGCCGATTGCCTTCAGGAGGATTGTTGAGCAGCGCGCCAAGGTTTGGGCTCAGATCCGCTGCTTTGACGAGGCCGGCGGTCTGGTCGTCTGTGATCAACTTGCGGCTGTCGGGATAAGCGATGGCATCGCCCTTGGCGTCAAACAGCACGATTTCGGTGCTGGGCGTGACGACATGCTTGGCCAGCGTCGCAGAGAGTTCAGCCAGGGTCAGGTCTGCCCCCATGACCGCGTGTACTCCGCTGCGTCGGGCCAATGTGGTGCCGATTTGCTGAGTGGAAAAAAAGAGGTAGGGTTCCGTGGTGATCTGGTCCAGGTCGCTGCTGGCGCTGGAGTACCAGGCGCGGGTGCGTGGATCGAAGGATTCTTCGGCGTTGTCCTGACGGCTGATGAGGGCCAGGTCCTGATCGAAAAACAACATTTGTGAATGGACTTGATCGCTACTGTTTCGCTCAATGCTCCAGACCTGATAAGCCGCGGTTTTCGGGGCTTTTAGCAGGGTTTTCAGGCCCGCCGTCCGCAAAGGACGAACCATGAAAAAGTCACCGTTGCCATAGCCCAGATACAGCGATGCCAGATCGGGATTGTCCTTGAGCGACTGGCTGAAGGGTTTGAGCAGCGCAAGGCGTTGTGTCAGGTCGGTTGCCTGGGTCGCCGGGTAGTCCACCAGCAAGCTCAACAGATGACGGATAGGCTCATAGGTGGCGTGCAGGTCCTGGCGGACATCCTGTTCGATGCGCTCGAAGAGTTTTTCGCTGCTGGAAAGAATGATCTGCGTGGTTTGCCGATAGTTGAAAATGCCCAGTACGACCCCGGTCAGCAACAGCAAGCAGGTAAACATCACACTGATATGAACGTGCAGGGGCAATCGCCGTTGATCCGGGCGCAGTGGGCTGGGCATTGCGAGTCTCTCCATGATGGTTAACACACTGCTCAGCGACCAGCATAGTTAAGGCTCGGTCATTCTGCTTTTGTCGTTTTGTCCAATCTGTTGCTGCAGTGCCTGTTCCAGTTCCAGCATGACGCACTCCATGGCTTTGCTGCATTCGGCCACTTCATTGTGATGGACCACTCCATGGCATGCCTTTTCCAATGCTTCGCAGCTGTCGATCAACCGGGAAGCCTGGACGATTCGGGCGGCACCCTTGATTTTGTGGGCGACGTCGAGGAAGGGTTGCCGGTCGCCTGACGGGGACAACGCCAGCAACTCCTCTCGGTCTGCGCGGTTGCTGTTCAGCAGTTCGGTCAGCAAGCGTTGGTCCAATACCGGGTTTCCCCCCGTCAAAAGGTGTAGCCCTGCCAGGCTGAACGCCGGATCGCGCAGGGGCGGCTGGAGGCCTTCGACCCACTGACTCAAGGCTGTCAGGGTCAGTGGCTTGAACAGGCAGTCGTCCATTCCGGCGAGTTTGCAACGTTGTATTTCTTCCGGCTGAGCGTTGGCGGTAAAACCCAGGACGGTGCAGCGCGGCCGGTTTGATAGTTGTTCATGTTGGCGAATGGCGCTGGCCAGTTCGTAGCCATTCATGATCGGCATGTTGCAGTCGGCAATCACCAGGTCGAACGGTTCGACTTTCCAGGCTGCGAACCCTGCCGCTCCGTCCGGTGCACCGCTGAACCGGTGGCCCAGGAACTCCAGCTGCTGGCACATGAGCAGGCGATTGGCCGGATGATCGTCGACCACCAGAATGTTCAACGGTGCCGTGGTGGTGTGTATGTGTGCTTCAGAAAGCTGCGGCACCTGTTCCCGTGGCAGTGTCGCCAGATGCAGCGAAACCTGGACTTGGGTACCAATGCCCGGCTGGCTGCTCAATTGGAGGCTGCCGCCCATCATCTCGCACAGACTGCGGCTGATCACCAGACCAAGCCCTGCGCCCCCTCTGTCCGGCTGCCCGGAGCTTTCGGCCTGCGCGAAAGGTTCGAACAATCGCTGCCGATCCTGCTCGCTGATGCCGATGCCGCTGTCCTGAACCTGCAACAACATTTGCACTTGGCCGGGGTCGTCGGTCGGGTGCAGGTTGACGACAATCCTGACCTGACCCCGCTCTGTAAACTTGATGGCATTGCTGACCAGGTTCGACAGCACCTGCTTGAAGCGCATCGGGTCCAGCAGGACATCGAACAAAGGGTGGGCAGGATGGAATTCCACCAGCAGCGAGAGACTTTTCTGGTGCGCCAGGCCATCGAAGATCCGTACCACCGATGCGACGATCTCGGCCGGATTGACGCGTTCCGGGCTCAGGCTCAAGCGCCCTGATTCAATTCGCGCGATGTCGAGGATGTCGCCGATCAGCTCCAGCAGGTCTTTCGCCGAGTTGTAGGCCACATCGATGGCCGGGCGATCCGGGTGGTCATGATCGATGCGCTTCAGCGTCAGTTCGAGCATGCCGATGACCGCATTCATCGGGGTGCGAATCTCATGGCTCATGGTGGCCAGAAAAGTGCTTTTGGCACGATTGGCTTCATCGGCGCGCTCTTTCGCGGCACGCAGATCATCGAACAGCTGCCGGCGCTCGCTGATGTCGATCCAGCCGCCGATGATGCCTTGAACGGTTCCGCTCGAATCCCGGTAGGGCAAAATCCAGTGATAAATCGTCAGCCTTCGACCGCCGACATGCAGTGGACGATCGAGAATCAGTGGTATGCCTTCGGCCACGACTCGCTGGTAGTCGGCCTGGTATTCCCGAGCTTCGAACGCGTTGCTCATGTTGCCCTGCATGACACTTTTGCCAATGACGTCTTCACGCTTCGCACAGAAAACCTCGAGGTAGCTGTCATTGCAGCTTTGCAACAAGCCCTGACGATCGCGAACGTAGATCGGATGAGGTGTCCCGTTGACCAGCGATCGCATGAATTCGAACTGATCGTTCAACGCGCGCTCGGCCGCCTGACGCTGCTTGATCTGGCGCCGCATGTAAGCGTTCCAGGCCATGGAAATCAGCAACAGCACGCCAGCACCGATAACGATTTGGTAGAACAGTCGATTGTAATTGCGCCAAGTGCTTTGCGAGGACGCCGAATAACCACGCCAGCGGCTGTTGATGATGCCCAGTTCCTCTGGCGCGATGCTCAACAATGCCTTTTCGAGAATGGAGTGCAGCTCTTTGGCGTTTTGACCGGTCGCCAGGGAGAACGCGGCCTGTCGGGTGCCAATGGTGGTGCTGATTTGAAGGGTGTGTTCGAAGAGCCGCGATGAGATGAAGTAGTTGGCAATCACCAAGGAGTTGACTGAACCTTCTGCCTTGCCTTCGGCGAGCAACTCGACGGCGCTGAAGGTGTCCGGGGTTTCGATCAGCTTGATCCGCGGGTACTCACGACGCAGGTAATCCACCAACGGATTGCCTTGCGCGATGGTCAGGCGTTTGTCCTGCAGCTGGTCAAGGTTTGTCGGGCTGTCGGCGGCCTTTCGAGTCAGCAGGACAAAGGAGTTTTGCAAGTAGGGGCGAGTGAAGTCCAATGACAGTTCACGCTGGGCGCTGGGCAGCAGGGCACCGATCAGGTCTGCCTGATTGTCCATGACTTGCTCGATCATTTCGCCGTCGCTGCGGCTGCGACGGATGTCGAAGCGCAAACCCGTGCGCAATCTGATCAGTTCGAGCAAGTCGGCGGTCACGCCACGAAAGTTGCCATCGCTGTCGAAAAACGTCAGCGGTGCGTAGGCTTCATTGACCACCACCCGGACCACGGGATGTTGCGCCAGCCAGCGTTCCTCGCTGTAGCTGAGCTCCAGTTTTTGATCGGTAAGCAGTATGTCGCTGCCGGCACTCCAGCGTTTGGCGATGTTTTCTCGCTCGCTGGTAGGGACGACCATGAGCATCGCATTAATGATTCCGAGCAATTCAGGCCTGTTCTTGTGCACGGCGAAGCTGAAACCATGGGCTTCGTGTTTACCGAAGTTAGCCATGCGGATGTTGTTCAGGTATCCCTTGTTGATCATGTAGTGCGTTGAAATGGTGTCGCCGAGAAATACATCGGCCTGGTCGAAGGCCACCGCGTTGATCGCATTCTGGTAGGACGGGTAGGAGGTGATGATCGCCTTCGGATACAGCGCCCTGACCTCGTCCAGCGGCAAGTAGTGATACACCATGCTTAACCGCAGGCCGGCAAGGCCATCGGTGAGTGACCGGGTTTCTCCTTCGCGTGTCACCAGTACTGGTTGGTCTACAGCGTAGGGGGTTGAAAGTACGATGTCGGCGTTGTGCGCTTCAAATCCATTGGCGGTGCCAAGGAAGTCGACCTCGCCAATTTCGAGCGCCTCAATCGCGGCCCCGCGGGATGCGAAGCGCTGCACCCTGATGGGCAGACCGGTGGTCTTGCCGAGGATGCCTGCGTAATCGGCGGTGAAACCCTCGTAATCATGGCCGCTGAGGGTCATATCGAAGGGGGGGTAATCGGGTGCCGACGTACCAAGGACCAGTTCACGCTTATTCTCGATCCATTGCCGTTGTGCGCTATCCAGTTGGACTTCCAGGTGTCCGGTCGCGGATCGGCTGAGCAGGGTGTAGTTCTCACTGGTGATCTGTGCCGCCGGCACTGAGGTGCTCAGGCAAAAACCTGCGGCCATCAATATCAGATAATCCTTTATTTGACTGGGCATCCTGTCTCTCACACTAACGCGTTACGTTTTGCCATCTCGATGAGTTCTACAAGGGATTGGGCTTTTAGTTTCTGCATGAGTCGTTTTTTGTAAGTGCTGACAGTTTTGTTGCTGAGAAACATGCCTTTGGCAATTTCCTTGTTGGTGCGACCCTGGGCAAATAATTGCAATACCATGAGTTCTCGATCGTTCACCGACTTGAATAATTCCAGGTCGGCGAAGCGCGCGTCATCGCTACGAACCGGATTTAATGCCTGGCTTGGGAAATAGTTGTAACCTGACAATACCGCTTTAATTGCACTGACCAGTTCGCTAAGGTCTTCTTGTTTGCATACATATCCCGATGCGCCGGATTGCATGCAGCGAACGCCAAAAAGCGTTGGGCATTGCGCGGTTAATACCAAAGTTTTCAGGGGCGTACTCATTGCGTTGAAACGGGCAAGAACTTCTAGTCCATCCAGTTTGGGAATGCTGATGTCGAGTATGACCAGATCGGGCATGCATTCGCGCACCATCTGCATGGCGTCGACCCCATTATCAGTCTCGCCTACAACTTTGTAGCCCTCGTGTTCCAACAACATTCGCACGGCAAGACGGATGACGGGGTGATCGTCGACAATAAAAACGGAGTTCATAATCAAATCCCATACGAGCTCAAATAAAGCGCGCACCTTAGCTCAGATAGTTAAGGAGACGCATGAAGTGACGGTCTAGTAGCTGCAATATAGGAAAATTCCTACATGCGAAGAAGAATAGGACTACGTATCAACTAGGTTTTTTTGAGAGTGAGTGAAAGTTATCGGTTTTTTGTTGGTTGTTTAATATGGGCTTTTTCAAGTTTCGAATTATGTTGTTTCGAGGTCTTTGGTGTGATGTGTATAAGCTATTTATAGTGTGCTTAAGGTCAATAAGTTTCTAAATTCAGATTGTTTCAATGGTTTGATCAAATACCCCAATAGTGGCAGTCCGTGTTCGTTCGCCACTTTCTTCAATCCGTCCAGTTCGGCGGATGTCAGGCTGCTCAGTAGAATAGCTTGCCTAATCATTCCACGGTGGCTGGCGAGTTCGACTAAATCAAGTCCGCAGAGGTCAGGCAGGCATTGATCGCACAAAAGAATATCGAACGGTTTTACTGCCTTGATCATTTGTTTCAAGGCGCCTTCGGCACTGTCAGTAGTGGTGAGTTGAGTAAAGCCGTAACTTTCAAGCAGGTATTGAGTCGCCCTGAGCTGAAAAGGATGATCTTCCACCAGCAAGATGCGTAGATCGTCGTTGAACATTGGATTAGTCACACTTCATCTGTCGATCAGAGGGAGATGACATTATTTCGTGTGGACGCCGGGCAATCGGTCAGTTTACTCAGCGCGAGGTGTAGGGGGATTCAGCGAAGGTCGAGTGTAATTTACTATTTAGTGGGTAATCAGCCATTTCGCACAGCATAATGGCCGATCAACCCATTTTTATTAGTGGCTTGAACGGCCGGTCATTTCCAGCGCCATCTGGCTGGCATAGCTGTCGGTCATGCCGGCAATGAAGTCGATCATTCGTAGAAATGAAGTGTGTAACGGGCCGTGAGGATCGGGCGCGTTGTTCCCCAAAAGGTCGAGGATGCGGCGGCTCTTGAAGGAAGGTGTTCGACCGTTGTGCTGTTCCAGTGCCGCCCCGCAGAAAGCGTTCAGCAAAATTTCCAGCGTGGTATAGGCGCCGATTTCGTGCAGGGTCTTACGCTTGTCCTGGAAGATTTTTTTGCGTGCCATGTCCTTCGCATTCAATACGCAACGCTTGGCAGGGCCGTGCATGTGCTCCACCAGATCGCCGGGCAGCGTACCGGCCAGCAGCGCGTCCTGTTGCTCGACAAAAGCGCGGGCCGCAGCATTGGTCAGGTGTTCGATGGCTTTGCCTCGCAAAATCGCCAGTTTGCGCCGGCGTGAATCATCAGGGCCGAGCAGACGATAAGTTTCCGGAAGATCGTCGCCTACCAGGTCCAGCAACAGCGACTCGACTTCGGCGTACTCCAGCAACTCCATTTCCAGGCCGTCTTCCAGATCGATGAGTGCGTAGCAGATGTCATCGGCGGCCTCCATCAGGTACACCAGCGGGTGGCGTGCCCACCGCTGTTCCTCAAGTTGCGGCAATCCGAGTTTCAGGGCGATCTGCTCCAGCAGCGGCAACTCACTCTGGTAGCAGCCGAACTTGTGTTTTTTATAGCCCAGCGAGTCGGCGTGTTTTGCTGTCCACGGATACTTCAGATAAGTACCCAGGGTGGCGTAGGTCAGCCGGGTGCCGCCGTCGAACTGGTGGTATTCCAGTTGGGTGAGCACGCGGAAGCCTTGGGCATTGCCTTCAAAGTTGAGGAAGTCATTACGTTCGGCTTCGCTCATTGCATCCAGCCATCCACGACCTGCGGCTTGCTGGAACCAGTGACGAATCGCGTCTTCACCGGAGTGACCGAAGGGTGGGTTTCCGATGTCATGCGCCAGGCAAGCCGATTGCACGACCATGCCCAAATCGCTGGGTTCGCACCAGTCGGGCAGTGCGCTGCGGATGGTTTCGCCGACACGCATGCCCAGCGAGCGGCCAACGCAGCTGACTTCCAGCGAGTGGGTCAGGCGCGTGTGGATATGATCGTTGCTGGTAACCGGATGGACCTGGGTCTTGCGTCCGAGTCGACGGAACGCTCCCGAGAAAATAATGCGGTCGTGGTCTTTGTGGAAAGGACTGCGGCCGAGTTCTTCCGGGCTGTGCAGAGGCTTTCCGAGGCGTTCGCGGGTAAGCAGGGTTTGCCAATCCAAGGCTGATTCTCTCCGTCAGGTGGACTAATTCCTTACTCTCCGGGTTCGCGCCCTGACCTGCAAGTGGAACTACAGGCCGGCAGCGTCAATATCGATGAGCAGCAGGCGCTCGCCATTGTCGAAAAATTGCCCGGCGGTCAGGCAATACTGGTTGCTGGTGGCATCGCGGTAAGTGTTGGAGAGTGTCAGTCGGCGCTCGTCCCATCCCTCGGCCAACAAATGATAGAAATACGGGCGCCATGACCAGTTGTGGCCCAGGTAGCGGTTATCGGCTTCCCAGCCGTTGTTGCGCCATTCAAGATTTGGCGTCAACTGCGTGCCATGGCGGTCGCACTGATAGAAACGCAGCAGCCAGGGAAATGCATCCAGCTGCGGCAAGGTGCTGAGGGGAGCGCGGGCCTGCGCCCAGGCTTGCAGGATCGACATCAGCTCGCTGAGCTGCTGGCGCATGATCATCAGGCGACCGCGCTCCGCGAGTTTCTGTTGGACATAGCGCTGACGCAGTTGCGCGAAGCGCTCGACAAAGGCCTCGGTGGCAAAAAAATCCGCTTGCGCCCGGGCAAACAGAAAGCCCTGCACGTAACGCGAACCACACTCCAGGGCAAAATTCAGTTGAGCGTCTGTTTCCACTCCTTCAGCGATGATCCAGCACCCGGTTTTCTCCGCCATTTGTGCCAGGGCCTTGACCACATCGCTGCTCGGTCCACCGAGCGCGGCGGCTTGAAAAAGTCGCATGTCGAG
Organism: Pseudomonas sp. LBUM1644; assembly: GCF_059716195.1. Lineage (NCBI taxonomy): Bacteria > Pseudomonadati > Pseudomonadota > Gammaproteobacteria > Pseudomonadales > Pseudomonadaceae > Pseudomonas > Pseudomonas sp. LBUM1644. The sequence goes on from NZ_CP166812.1 coordinate 1,719,917, forward strand.
CTTGAGAATGTCCGGTTGCAGTGCCAGTACCCGGTCGAGCTGTGAATAACCCGCGCCGAAATCATCAATGGCAATCCGCGCGCCGGCTTGCCTGTAGCGCGCCACCACTTGTGCCAGACGTTGAATATCGCCACCCAGTTCGGTGATCTCGAAGACGATACGTTGCGGGTCGACCCCATGCATGGCCAGTTGTTTGAGGCTAGGTAACGCTTGGTCCGGTCGCAGGCGGCTGATCCAGCGTGGGGACATGTTCAGGCTCAGGAACCAGTCCGAGGGTGCTTCATGCAAACGGCTCAGGGCGTTCTCGCGGATCTGGCGATCCAGGCGACGCAGCGCAATGGCGGGTGTTCGCGGGTCGGCAAACAGGGGGCCCACCGAGGTCAATTGACCGTCGACCTGACGCAGTCGCCCCAGCGCCTCGACGCCGGCAATATGGCCGGTGGCGGTATCAATGAACGGTTGAAAGCAGGCGAGCGGTTGCCCGTCGATCACGAGGCCTCCTTAGTCGGTCTTGTTTTTGGATGAGCCTGTTCGCCGGGTGGGCACGCAGGATTGAACCTCTCGATAAAAGAGGTTCATCCCGGTGATGTTGCAAGAATGCAGCCAGATAATGCGTTAGGGGTTGCGCGAAGAACCTTGCATGACCAGTTTGATCAGCGGCCCCAGCGTGGTCCCCAGACGGACCAGTCGAGTCAGGCTGCTGACGCCACCATTCTTCGCGCCCTTGCCGGTCAGGAAGCCCAGCAAGGTGACGGCCGCCATGCCCCAGAGTGGAGCGTGCTTGATGCCAAAACCGTCTTGCAGGTTTTGCGTCATCCCGCGAACGCGCTGCAAGGGTTGCAGCAGTTGCGCGGATTCATGGCGGATTTCCTGGCGATGCATTTCCATGCGCAGGCGGATCAGCGCCTTGCGCATTTCTGTGCGCGAGCTGTTGTGAGGCAATTCAGGCAGGCTCATGGCAGCAGGCGCTCCCTGTCATTGGCCAGCTCTTCCAAGGTGCCGTGGAAGGGCGAGGACTCATCGAATATCGCCGCACGCAAGCGCATCGCGCAGAAGATGCATGCCAGCGTATAGAACACGCAGAGCCCGATGATGGCGGGAAGGCGATAGGTGTCCCAAAACAGGATCAACACCAGCGTCGACAACCCCACCAGCAACAGCAAGGCAAACACCAGCGCCAGGCCTGCAAACAGCAACAGGCTCACGGTGCGGGCCTTTTGTTCCTGCAATTCGATGCCAAACAGTTCGACATGACTGTGTAGCAGTCCGAGAAATGCGGCACCAAGGCGCCGCGGAGAGGAGCTTGGGCCCGTCGCGGACGAGCCGGATTCGCCGATCGCCATAATCAGCGCCGAGTGGCCAGCAGGCCAATCAGGAAACCCACGCCAGCGGCGATCCCGACTGATTGCCAAGGATTTGCCTGGACGTAATCTTCGGTGGCGGTAACGGCCGCCTGGCCGCGCAGGCGCAGGGAATCTTCGGTCAGTTTCAAGGTTTCGCGGGCCCGCAGCAGGCTGTCGTGAATTTGCTCGCGCAACTCATCAGCCTGATCACCCGCCAACGTTGCGGTGTGTTCCAGCAACCGTTCGGTGTCGCTGACCAGTGTCTGAAAATCGGTCATCAGGATTTCTTGAGCAGTCTTTGCCTTGATGCTGGCCATTGGTGATCTCCGTAAGTGGCTTCTGTTGCGTTCGAGTATGAGCCTTGCGCGAAGGTTCAGTACAAATCACTGGTACAACTTTTGCTACGTCGTGGTGCGTCAGCTCACGCCGTTGCGCTGTTGCTGGGCGTGATTCGGGCAAAACCTTATCTCAAATAATGAAAACTCGCGCAAAGGTTCCAACCTTGTGCGCCAAAGCGGCCCATCGGGATCAAAGTGCTGATCCAGAGCGGATGCAACTTGGTGCATGAATTGTCTGTGCGAACTGCTTTGGTGCTTTTTTTAGCCTTCAGGTCTGCCAACCCCATGGAAAATCTGCAAAGCGCTGTGGACAGCCTGGTCCACAGCTCCAATACGTTGTTCATTCTGATCGGCGCGGTCATGGTGCTGGCCATGCACGCGGGTTTTGCCTTTCTCGAAGTTGGTACGGTTCGACAAAAAAATCAGGTCAACGCCTTGTCGAAGATCCTCAGCGACTTCGCCATTTCGACCCTGGCCTACTTCTTTATAGGCTATTGGATTTCCTATGGGGTGACCTTCATGCACCCGGCGGCCGTGATCAATGCCGATCATGGCTACGGGCTGGTGAAGTTTTTCTTCCTGCTGACCTTCGCGGCGGCGATCCCGGCGATCATTTCCGGAGGCATCGCCGAGCGTGCCCGGTTCGTTCCTCAGTTGTGCGCGACCGCATTGATCGTGGCGTTCATCTATCCCTTCTTCGAAGGCATGATCTGGAACGGCAACTTTGGGCTGCAGGCGTGGTTGCTGGAGCATGTTGGCGCCAGCTTTCATGATTTTGCAGGGTCGGTAGTGGTCCACGCCATGGGCGGCTGGCTGGCGCTGGCAGCGGTGTTGTTGCTCGGGCCCCGGCAAGGTCGCTATAGAGAGGGAAGGCTGGTGGCGTTTGCGCCGTCTAGCATTCCATTCCTGGCGTTGGGTTCGTGGATCCTGATCGTTGGCTGGTTTGGCTTCAACGTGATGAGCGCGCAGACATTGCAGGGGATCAGCGGCCTGGTGGCAGTGAACTCGCTGATGGCCATGGTCGGTGGCACCGTGTCGGCGTTGATCGTTGGTCGCAATGACCCGGGCTTTTTGCATAACGGCCCGCTGGCCGGGCTGGTAGCGATCTGTGCCGGTTCCGATTTGATGCATCCGGTGGGCGCGCTGATAACCGGTGCGTTCGCCGGTGCACTGTTTGTCTGGTGCTTTACTGCCGCCCAAGGCAAATGGCACATCGACGACGTACTGGGTGTCTGGCCGTTGCATGGCCTGTGCGGCGTTTGGGGCGGAATCGCCTGCGGCATCTTTGGCCAGAGCGCTTTGGGTGGCCTTGGCGGGGTGAGCCTGATCAGCCAGTTGATTGGTACCGCGCTCGGCGTGGTTGTGGCGTTGACCGGGGGATTTGCGGTGTACGGCGTGATCAAGGCGTTTCATGGTCTGCGGCTTAGCCAGGAAGAAGAGTATTACGGTGCGGACTTGTCGCTGCACAAGATCGGGGCGGTGAGCCAGGATTAGTTTTCTTCATCTTCAGCACCGGGGTAAAAACCGTGCAGAAGGCGATAGCGGTCATGCCGTACCTGGTCAACCCGTTCTTGCACGTGCTGTTCAGGCAAGCCGAGCATGATCAGTGCATGGGAGGCGAGCATCAGGCTGGATTCCAGCAATTCGGGCACGACTTCGCTGGCACCGGCAGCTTTCAACTCGCCCAATTGGCTGTCGTCGCGGGTGCGTACCAGGATCGGTACGGTCGCATTAAACCGGCGTGCCTCTTTGAGTATGAGCAGCGCGATGTCGCTGTTGTCCACGGCGATCACCAGCAATTTTGCGCGCGCCAGCCCTATGGCGACGAGCAGTTCGCCACGACGGGAATCACCATAATGCACGCAGCTCTCACCGAGGGCTGCTTCCTGGATGCGTACTGGATCGTTGTCCAGCGCAATGTAAGGCTGATGTTCCTGGCGTAGAAAGCGACCGATGGACTGGCCTACGCGACCATAGCCACAAATGACAATATGACCCTCTAACCCGGCGTTAAGCGCGCTGATTTCCTCTAGCTTCGCTTCTTCGTTGGGCTTGCGGTGCAGGTAAGTTGCAATGCGGGGGGCGGCGCGCAGCAGCAATGGCGTGACGAGCATCGAGCAAAAGGTCGCCGCCAGGAGCAGTCCGCCAAGGTCGGCAGGCATCAATGTGTGGAGTTGCATCTGTGCCATTAACGCAAAGCAGAATTCGCCGCCCTGGGCCAATGCCAGGCCACTGCGCCAGGCCGTTTCACTGTCGCTGCCGCGCCATTTGACCAGTAACGCGACCACGCTGCCCTTGATCAGCAGTAGCCCCAAAGTCAGGCCGAGAATCAGCAGGCCGTGGCTGGCAAACAACTGCAGGTCTATCAGCATGCCGATGCTGACGAAGAACACCCCCAGCAGGATATCGCGGAACGGGCGGATATCGGCCTCGATTTGATGTCGATAATGGCTTTCCCCCAGCAGCATGCCGGCGAGAAATGCACCCAGTGCCGGCGAGAGGCCGAGCAGGTGAGTCAGCCAGGCCGTCAGCAACACGATGACCAGTGCGAGCAGCACAAACAGTTCTGCGGAACGGGCCGCTGCCACTTCATGGAACAGTCGTGGCAACAACCACCGACTGGCCAGCAGCAGGCCGATGAACAGCACCACGGTTTTGCCCAGCGTCAACGGCAGTGCCCAGTACCAGGCCTGATCGCTGCTGCCGGCAAACACTGGCACCAGGGTCAACAGTAAAACCGCCACCACGTCCTGAAACAGCAACACGGCGATAGCATTTTGGCCGTGACTGCTGAAAATCTCGCCGAGGCTACTCAACTCTTTGCTGACAATGGCGGTGGAAGACAGCGACAGGCCAGCACCCAGTAATAAAGCAGGCAGGGTCGGCATGCCCAGCAGCATCAGTAAACTGCCCAAGAGTATTGCGCAGCCCAGCACTTGCAGGCTGCCAAGGCCAAACACAGCCTGGCGCAGGGCGAGGATTTTCGTCAGGGAAAACTCCAGGCCCAGGGAGAACAGCAGGAACACCACGCCCAATTCGGCAAGATCGGGCAACTCGTCGCTTTCATTTATCCAGTTGAATGCTGTCGGCCCGATCATCAGCCCCACGCACAAATAGCCCAGTACCGGCGGCAATCGCAGGCGCTGAAACAGTGCAATGACCACCAGGGAGGAGGCGAGGATAATCAACAGATTGGCGAACACAAAAAATCTCCGGTGTCGGGCGTTGGCTACTCAAGCGTAGAGGCTAAAAAGCCGCGAGCATTACGTAACTGGCGTTTGGCGCGAATGATTTGCGTCAGGGGATTGCCGAAACTTCTTGAAATCAGCGGCGTGCAGGCACCCAGCCGCTGGCTCGACGCCCTTTGATCGTGGGCCTAGAATAAACGCTTACTTTGCCTGGTCTGGTGGTCATGCCTCCTGAATGTCAGCTGTTCGGCACCCTTGGTTGCCATCTCTGTGAACTCGCCGAAGAAGAACTGATGCCCCTGGTGGAGCACGGTTTAATGGTCGAGTTGGTCGACATCGCCGAAAACGAAGACTGGGTCGAAGACTACGGTTTGCGTATTCCCGTGCTGCGGCGTCTTGATACCGGCGCCGAGCTCGACTGGCCGTTCGATGCGGAACAGGTCGTGGCCTTCTTGCGCTGACCCTGAGCAGTTGGCGACGCTTGCGCCTGTCGCGTCCGTGATTCATGCATTGGCGAAAAACAGGTTATTCGGTTACTGTATGTGCATACAGCTATTCCGATTGCCTGCCATACGTCCTGCTTTCAGGTTTGGGCAGGTGATCCCAGAAGTCAGAGGGATGAACCTTGGTCAATGTCGAACAATTAAAGAACAGCGTGAACCGTATGTCGGCGGACGTGGTGCGCGAGGCTGTACTCGAATTGCGTCTGGATGGCTTGGTGACGGAAGGAAAGACTCCGTTCAACAAACTGCATTTCAATACCTGTTTTGCTGAAATCGAAGCCTTGTTTCAACGCGCAGGCTATCACCGGCAACTGGATGTCGTGGGCTATCAAGGGTTGTTGTATGCACTGTATGACCCGGGGCGCTGGGAAGCGGTCGACGTGCTGCGCTGGCTGAAGGAATTCACCGAAGCGGCCGCGCGAACGCAGTCGATAAGGGCTTGAAGATTCTCTTCTAGGTTCGTTCCGGCCGCTGTTGGATAATGCCGCTCTGTATTGAGGGTCAGAGCTTTCGTATGTCCATTTCATCTTTTTCTGCTGCACACAACCAGGCCAGTACGCTGTACCTGCCGCCTGGTCAGTGGCAGACCGTACTCGATTGCCTGTGCGAGCACTTCAGCGCCATCGGTCGTGAACAATGGCTGGACAGGATTGCACGCGGTCGCGTTCTCGACGCTCACGGTGTTCCAATTGCCCTTGACCTGCCTTACAAGGAAGGCCTGCGGATTCACTATTTTCGGGAAGTGCCGGATGAAAAACCGATCCCTGTGACCGAGTCGATCCTGTACGCGGATGAGCATCTGGTGGTGGCGGACAAACCGCATTTCCTGCCAGTGACTCCGGCAGGTGAATATGTCGAACAGACCCTGTTGCGGCGGCTGATCCGTCGGCTGGATAACCCGCATCTGGTGCCTTTGCACCGCATCGACCGGCATACGGCGGGGCTGGTGCTTTTTTCGGCCAACCCTCAAAGCCGCTCGGCGTATCAGTCGTTGTTTCCTACGCGGCAGATTGAAAAACGCTACGAAGCAATCGCCCGGGCATTGCCTGATCTGACCTTTCCATTGGTTCACAAAAGCAGGCTGGTCGATGGCGAGCCGTTCTTCCGTATGCAGGAAGGTCCGGGCGTCAGCAATACCGAGACGGCCATCGAGGTCAGGGAAAAGAATGGCGATCTATGGCGTTATGCGCTTTACCCGGTGACGGGCAAGAAGCATCAGTTGCGCGTTCACATGACCGCCCTGGGCGCAAGCATCTGCAATGACCCGTTCTATCCACAGGTACTCAAGGATGTTGAAGATGATTATGCCAATCCTCTGAAACTACTTGCTCAGGGGCTGAAGTTTGTGGATCCGGTCACGGGTCAACAAAGAGCATTCGAAAGCTCCATTACCCTGCAATGGTGATCATGGGGTTCAGCGGATTTGCTGAACTTCAGCCACGAAAAAGCCCGCATGAAGCGGGCTTTTGTCTATCCGGTGGTCACCGCAAAGATTACAGCTCTTTAACGGTACGGACCTGATCCTTGTTGATACGGGTTTGTTTGCCATCCAGTTGTTCGAATTCGTAGAAACCCGAATCCTTATCAAACTTGGGCGCATCGACAGCCTGGATTTCTCGACCGTCATTCAACGTGATCACTGTAGGCGATGCGCAACCTGCGAGGGTCGCAAGGCCCAGCGCGAGCATGAAAGTGGCGAGGGTCCGTTGAGTCATGGGTGTGTCTCCGAATATGAATTCTTTTGGTTACTGAGCTTGAGACGTGTGCAGCACGTGCAAGTTCCTTCTCGTGTCAGTCTGACACAGTGTAGTGGATGCTTAAAAGCTCAGGCGTATTGAGGTTGGCCAATCGAGGGTCGTTGTCCGGGCATTGCAGAGCGATAGCGCCCAACTTACGCATGAGGCGACCCGGGCTGCGTTCACCGTCGTTCCAGGCACTTTCGAAATCTGCCAGGAGCGCCACCGGGATGACGCACAGTAAAGGTTCCCAGTGTTCGCCATGGCGCAGCATCAGCGGTTGGTCCGGGTACTGGCTGGCGGTTTCCCGCATGTTCTGGAGCAATTCGGCATCGATGCGCGGGACGTCACACGGCAGCACCAGCAGATGCGTATGGCGGGCCGCCCTCAGGCCGGCGCGAATACCCGCCAGTGGGCCAGGAAAATCACCTTCATCGTCATGGACCAAGTGATCCGCATAGGGCGCGTACTTTTCCAGGTTTCTGTTGCAGGAGATGATCAGGTCATCGCTCAGCGACCGGGTCTTGCCGTGCAGGTGCGCAATCAGTGGCTCGCCGTGCCATTCCAGCAGTCCTTTGTCCTGACCGCCCATGCGCTGGCCGCGGCCACCCGCCAGGAGCAGAATCGAGCAGGGCGGCAAATGCGTAGTCGAAGTCATGGCAGATCTCCATGGAGGCGGCGAAAAAATAGGGCGCTGTGATATAACACCGGGCTGTTTCTCCTACAACTGGACGAGCCTATGAAAGCCAAGGCTGATGTACCTTTCGCCCCGCTCAACATCGCGGTGCTGACTGTCAGCGATACCCGTACCCTGGAAACCGACACGTCAGGACAAGTCTTCGTCGACCGCTTGAGCGCTGCCGGCCATCACCTGGCTGCGCGGGTTTTGCTCAAAGATGACCTCTACAAAATCCGCGCGCAAGTCGCGAACTGGATTGCCGACGATGTCGTGCAAGTGGTCTTGATCACTGGCGGCACCGGGTTCACCGGACGCGACAGCACGCCGGAAGCGGTGAGCTGCCTGCTGGACAAGCAGGTCGATGGTTTTGGTGAGCTGTTCCGGCAAATTTCAGTAGCGGACATTGGCACCTCGACTGTCCAGTCCCGAGCATTGGCGGGTCTGGCCAATGGCACACTGGTCTGCTGCTTGCCGGGTTCGACAAATGCCGTGCGCACCGGTTGGGATGGAATCCTTGCCGAGCAGCTGGATTCACGGCACCGCCCGTGCAATTTCGTTCCTCATCTAAAGCAGGCGGCACCCTGTGAATCCCGCGGGTAAGCCAGGCAAGGCAGGCAGCCTCATGGCTGTCGAGATGGCGCTGGCACGCTTGCTCGACATGGCCGAGGCCGCACCGATTCGCGAGCGTGAACGCTTGCCGTTGGCGCAGGTTGAGGGTCGTGTGCTGGCCGATGACCTGATTTCGACACTTGATCTGCCGCCATGGCCCAACAGCGCCATGGACGGTTATGCCTTGCGCCTGTCCGACGGGACAGGAGAGCCGTTGGTGGTCAGTCAAAAGATTTTTGCTGGCCAGGCCCCTGAGCCTTTGAAACCAGGAACCTGCGCACGAATCTTCACCGGTGCGCCAGTTCCCGCCGGCGCCGATTGCGTTGAGATGCAAGAAAACGCCGAAGTGCAGGCGGATGAACGCGTTCGTTTCACCGAAGCCATGACCGTCGGCCAAAACATCCGTCCACAAGGACAGGAAACAACCATTGGTGAACTGATCCTGTCCGCCGGCACGCGTCTGGGGCCGATCGAACAGGGCCTGGCGGCATCGCTGGGGCGCGCAGATCTGGAGGTTATTCGCAAGGTGCGCGTTGCGGTTCTGTCCACCGGGGACGAATTGATTGAGCCGGGTCAGCCACTGGGGCCGGGACAGATCTACAACAGTAATCGGGTGTTGCTCTGCAGCTGGTTGCAGCGCCTGGGCTATGAAGTGATCGATGCCGGCATTCTGCCGGATAATCTGGAGACCACTCGTGCTCGTCTTGGCGAATTGAAGAATGTCGACCTGATCCTCTCGACAGGTGGCGTATCAGTGGGCGAGGCCGACTTCCTGGGCATTGCCTTGCGAGAAGAGGGCGAGTTGACGTTGTGGAAGCTCGCCATCAAACCTGGCAAGCCGCTGACGTTCGGGCATTTTCGCGGCGTGCCGGTGATTGGTTTACCCGGCAACCCGGCGTCGACGCTGGTGACTTTTGCGTTGTTGGCAAGGCCTTATCTGTTGCGTCGTCAGGGCGTCAAAGAGGTTGAACCCCTGAAGTTTCAGGTGCCGACAGGGTTTGACTGGCCCAAGCCCGGCAATCGCCGCGAGTATTTGCGTGGGCGTCTGGAGAACGGTCGGGCAATCATCTACAAGAATCAGAGTTCGGGTGTGCTGCGCAGCGCCGCCTGGGCCGACGGTTTGGTAGAGGTGCTGGAAGGTCGCACGTTGATAGAAGGCGACAGCGTAAACTTCATACCGCTCAGCGAAGTTCTCGGCTGATTAGTGCCAGGCTGCATCCTGCAAACCCGGTTGATCGAACCGGGTTTTGCGTTCATGGCGCTGCCTATTGAGCCAACAGTGTCACGACCTGGTCGAAACGACTGTTGGCGATCCAGGCCAGAACCGCGAGGACTACAGCGGTTCCCCCTGCTGAGTACGCGAGCCGGTGTTTGATGGATTTGACGTCACCACGGACTTCATCCATGTCCCGTCGGATGTATTTGAGGTGTGTCTCCAGTTCGATGACGCGAGGTTCCATATCAACTTCTCCCATGGGTTTTGCGCTGTTCTTTAATTCGGCCTGATGATTGGCGCGTTTTTCTGCGAACGGTTCGACCGGAATGGCCGGTGACCGGATGTCATGGCTTTGCATCTCACGTCCCTGTGTATTTCCTGCTGGATGACTGATAACCGCCACACCAAGGTGTACCAATCACACGCGGCGGTCAATTGAGCCGATTCCTCACGTTTTGTAGGAAAAATCCTGGCGTGTAGGACAACAGGCTGATCGACTGTAAATAAATCAATTTTTTGCGACTTTTATGGGGTGTACCGAGGTCAACATCTGCCATATGGATTCAATCATGGGAGTGAGCACAATGAGCGAACACAAGGCGATGTTGATTTTGCATGGCAAGCAGGCGCTCAACGAGGCGGTTCGTGCGGCCGTCGAAGGCAAGCGCGAACAAGGTTGGGAATTGGCCGTTCGACTGACTTGGGAGGCAGGTGACGCGCGGCGATTGGTGAACGAAGCGGTGGCAGCCGGTTATCGGCAGATCATCGCTGGCGGCGGCGACGGCACCTTGCGTGAAATCGCCGAGGCTATGGCTGAACATTCTACGCAGGCCAGCCTGGTGCTCTTGCCGCTGGGGACTGCCAATGATTTCGCGCGCGCCGCCGGCGTGCCTCTGGAGCCTGCACAGGCACTGGAGCTTCTCGATGTTGCCCCGAGTGCCATTGACCTGGGAGAAGTCGGCGGACAGCTGTTTCTGAATATGGCCACGGGCGGTTTTGGCAGCCAGGTCACGGCAAACACCTCGGAGGATCTGAAAAAAGTCCTCGGCGGCGCCGCTTACCTGTTCACCGGGTTATCGCGATTCAGTGAATTGCACGCGGCTTATGGCGAATTGCATGGTCCGGATTTTCAGTGGAGTGGCGAGCTGCTGGCGTTGGGCATCGGCAACGGCCGGCAAGCGGGCGGCGGGCATGTGTTGTGCCCGCAGGCACTGGCTGACGATGGTCTGCTGGATATCAGCATTCTGCCTGCGCCACAGGAAGTGGTCGGCACGTTGAAAAGCCTGCTGACCGATGGCTTCGGTATCGACAACCTGTTTGTACGGGCGCGCTTGCCATGGGTCGAGATCAAGGTCTCGGAAGGTCTTTATATCAACCTCGATGGTGAACCCCTGGAGGGCGACAGCCTGCGTTTCTCGGCACGCCCGGCCGCATTGCGGGTGCATTTGCCCGATCACTCGCCGCTGCTGAGTGTTTCCGGAACGGCTAATCGTCCAGGCTGATAATCTGCTCACGCACGGCAAACAGCACCAGGCCAGCCACGTCGTAGATCTGCAAGCGTTTCATGATCTGCGAGCGATGGGTTTCGACAGTCTTGATGCTCAGGCCCAGTCCATTGGCGATTTCCCGGGTGGATTTTCCGCGAACGATCAACCGCAGGATCTCCAGCTGACGTGTCGTCAGATTGTGTGAGTCGCTCGTTTCTGCCTGGTGTTTCTGGGTTCGGGTCAGCGCCTGATTGATCACCGTATGGGCGATAGCCGGGCTCAGGTAGCGTTCGTTGTTGCGCAAGGCATCCAGGGCGTGTTCGAGCTCGGTGGCCGTCGTGTCCTTGAGCAAGTAGCCATGGGCGCCGGATTCCAGTGCCTGCATGATTAGGGTGGGATCGGTGTGCATCGACAGGATCAGCACTTTGCTTTGTGGACGAACGCGCTTGAGTCGCTGCAATGCGTCAAGGCCGCTGGTTTCCTTCATGGAAATATCCAGCAGCACAATGTCCGGAGACAGCTGCTCGACCATTTCCAGTAGCTGCGAACCGTCATTGGCTTCACCAATGACGGCGTAACCAGGAATATCCAGCACCAGAGCGCGTACGCCAGCCCTGATCAGCGAGTGGTCATCCACCAGAAGTAAGTTACAAGTCAATGCAAAACCTTATTCGTACTGGCCCGTTCGAGCGCACGAGGCGCCCAAGGAAAGAGAGCTTCAATTTGAGTGCCTTTGCCCGGCTCGCTGGTAACACTCAGTGTGCCACCCAGTTGATCAATCCGTTCTGACATTCCCGCCATCCCGCGTTGCCCCTCACGACCGGGATCGGTCGCAGGCGCGAAGCCCAGACCGTCATCGCTGATCAACAGCGTCAGGCCTTTAGGCAGGCGTTGCAGGCGAACCAGCAGGTTTTTCGCTTCGGCATGGCGCAAAATATTGGTCACGGCTTCCTGAGTGATGCGAAAGGCGGCCACCGCCATTTCCTCTGGAATACCGGTCAATCGCTGATGACATTCCAGGCTCCAGTGCACCGGCGTATTGGCCAGGGTCTTGAGCAAATGCTCACGCAGGCTGGCTTCCAGTCCAAGGCTGGTCAGTTGCCGAGGATTGAGAATGGCCGAGACATCACGAACTTTGGTCAAAGTCTCTTCCAGCGTGTCGCAGAGCACCGAGCACTGCTCTTGAAGTTCGTCAGGCATTCGGCGTTTGAGCCATTCACTTTGAAGTTTTGCCGCTGTCAGCAACTGGCCAATGTCATCATGCAATTCTCGACTGAGGCGGTGGCGTTCGTTTTCCTGAACCTCCAACAGTCGGTCGGCCAGTTCTTGAGGCTGAAACTTGATCGATTTGCGCGACAGGCGATGCTGCACCCAGACACACGCCACAGCCGCCATATTGAGCATCAGCAAAGCCAGCGGCAGGCGAGTGGACAAGGCATAAACCAGCAGGCTGCCAAGTACCGAAGCGGTGCATAGCAACAGCGTGAACCGTCGCGCGTTTTCTCGGGAGGGTGGCCACTGAGTGATTGACTTGAGGCTGGCGTACATAGCGGATGGGAAGCCAATGGATGTTTGCTGCGGGCAGACCGGTCATGTTGGCTGACGGATCTCTGTCTTGTTGTTTTAGGCGTCCACTCCGGCGGCGCGTACGTCAGAGTTCATCCTGTATTGAACGTCGTCGGGATGCACGCCTGGAATCACTCTGCCATTATTTGGCGTCAACTAATGGTCGGCATAATACCACTTAAGATACCGTTGGTCGCGCTCGCCATATGAGTTCGTGCTTCCGCAAACACGGGGTTATAGACGAGAGTTCCACAATGGAAAAAGTAGGGTTGTTATCGTTTAAGGATGTCTATTATTCCTGATGTTTATTACCAGGCAAAACCCTAGACAGGGCTTACAGTCAGTTGTCGGCAAAAATAGTTAATGGCCTGGGTTTGTCGTTATCAGGTATGAATTATTCAATAGCGACATGCGCAAAGTTATTGCGCTGTCATCGCAATAAAAATATCGGGCACGGCATAGTTGCCTGATGCCTTTAAGCTTGTCGCCCCGAGTAGGAAACGAGTGTGAACGGTTTGGAATTAGCCGGTGGCTGAAACTGGCTTTGTCCCACCTGAAAAGCGAAGGCTTCGATCAGTGATGTCTGTTCACTGTCGTCGAGGCTTAGCTGACCCGTGGTCTGATCAATGAGCTCGAGTTGCCAGGCGATCAGCGTCAGGCAGTCTTTCAGCGCGTCCAGGGCCTGGTCGTGCAGATCCATGTGGTGCTGGGCATGGTTCAACAAGCCGTGAATGTGTAGGGAAAAGTCCGAGACGGCCGCCAGAGCCAGCGCATCAGCCTTGCTGGCCAGTTTCAGGAGGGTGCTAAGCATGCAGTCGATGGCGTCCTTGTCATTGCTGATCAGTTGCAAATGACTCAGGCATTCCTCGGTTTTGGCCAGGAGAGTTTCAGCCTCGACGAGAAATTCCGGGAGCCGTTGAGCCCACTCTTTATGGTCGTTCGGCATGCTTATCTCCACAACGTCATGTCAAATGAGGGAACGCCGTGTGTGTCGACGAAGACAAGAAATGTCCCGGCAAAGCCGTTTCGTCGTGAGATCGCGATTCGATCGGCCTGGCGACAGGCTGAGGAACACGAGAGGGCGGATGGCCACTTACCTGCGATCGCACACAAAAGCCTGACTCCGTTCATGCAATGAGAATGGCGTCACATTAATGGCTATTGGATATTGCGAATATCAGGATGTTCCTGATTGTTACTAGGGGAATCCCTTACACAGGGGAACCAAACGAACGAACCGAGGTCGTGTCGCCGGAAATGATGCGGATGAATTCACAGGGTCAGTAAAACATGATGTTAATGTGACATCAATGCCTGTGCGTGGCATTTTGTACGGGGGTCAAGGTCCGGCGACAACAGCCGATAACCCTCTTTAGTAAATTCATCAGAACAAGACCAGGAGTCATTGATGGCCGGCATTCTCGACACGGTAGACCAACGCACGCAATTAGTGGGTGAGAATCGCCTGGAAATTCTCATGTTCCGGTTGGCCGGGCGCCAGTTGTTCGCCATCAACGTGTTCAAAGTGCAAGAAGTACTGCAACTGCCGAAGCTGACACTGATGCCACAGCGCCATCCGTTTGTGTGCGGCGTGGTTAACCTGCGTGGCCAGACCCTGCCGGTGATTGACCTGTCCCAGGCCATCGGCATGCGTCCGTTGGTGCCAAGCCCCACCAGTACGATCATTGTCACCGAGTACAACCGGTCGGTGCAGGCGTTCCTGGTCGGTGGCGTCGACCGTATCGTCAACATGAACTGGGAAGCCATTTTGCCACCGCCGACCAGCGCTGGCCGTCAGCATTACCTGACCGCCATCAGCAAGGTCGACGACCAGTTGGTGGAAATCATCGACGTTGAGAAAGTACTGGCCGAAATTGTCCCGTACAACGCCAAGGTGTCTCGTGAAAAACTCGAAGACCCGGTGCTCGAACGCGCCCGTGGCCGCGAAGTGCTGTTGGTGGACGACTCGAACGTAGCCCTGGCGCAATTGCGCGACACGCTGGGCCAACTGGGCGTGAAGATGCACATTGCCAGCGATGGGTTGAAGGCGCTGAACATGCTCAAGGCCTGGGCTGATAGCGGTGTTTCCATGACCGACAAACTGCTGATGGTGTTCACCGACGCGGAAATGCCGGAGATGGATGGCTATCGTCTGACCACCGAAATCCGTAACGACCCACGCCTGCGTGGCCTATACGTAGTGCTGCACACGTCGTTGTCCGGTAGCTTCAACGACTCGATGGTGAAGAAGGTCGGCTGCGACAACTTCCTCTCCAAATTCCAGCCGGACAAACTCGTAGACGTGGTGCGCCAGCGCTTGATGCTCGACGAAGTGCCCGCCTGATTCCGACACGAGCGATCAACCCCAGTCATCAGGCTTTGATTCGGCGATCAAGCTCGTATAGGGTGGCGTTTTTGTACCAGGGAGCTGGCCATGCTGCGTCTGAGCGCGCTTTATCGTTATCCATTGAAATCCGGCAAGGGTGAGACCTTGCAACAGGTTGGGCTCGACAAACTGGGCCTGGACGGTGACCGACGCTGGATGCTGGTGGATGAGGCGAGTGGGCGCTTCCTGACCCAACGTGCGGTGGCGCAGATGAGTCAGTTGTCGGCGTTGTGGGATGCCGACGGCGGTTTGACCCTCAATGCTCCCGGCCACTCGCCGATCGAAATTGCCTTGCCAGCCAGCGACGCCGAACTGCGTGGCGTGACGATCTGGCGCGACACCTTGCGCGTTCCCGATGCAGGCGATGAGGCGGGGGCGTGGGTCAGTGAATTCATTGGCAAGCCGACTCGCTTGGTGCAAGTACCGGTTGATCGCGCGCGAACCACGCAGGCCGGTTATGGCAAGGACGACGATAAGGTGGCCTTCGCCGATGGCTTCCCGCTGTTGCTGATCGGGCAGGCGTCGCTGGAAGACTTGTCGCAGAAGGTTGGCCGTTCGCTGGAAATGTTGCGCTTCCGGCCGAACCTGGTGATCGAGGGCAGTGAAGCGTATGCCGAAGATGGCTGGAAGCGCATCCGCATCGGCGATGTCGAGTTCCGCGTGGTCAAGCCGTGCTCACGCTGCATTCTGACCACCATCGACCCGCACACCGGTGAGCGTAGCGAGGATCGCGAACCGTTGGCGACCTTGCAGAAGTACCGTGCCGAGGCGGATGGCGCGATGTTTGGCCAGAATCTGGTTAACGACGGCTATGGCCAACTTGAAGTCGGCATGCCCGTCACGATCCTCGAATAACCGCCCCGAAATGAAAAATGCCCGTGTCGCTGGACACGGGCATTTTTTTTACGCTGCGAAACTCGAGGTTTTAGCCGCGGTATTCGCACAGGTAAGCCGTGTCGACGGCCACTTTCAGCTGGAACTTGCTGTTGGCAGGCACGTTGAACTGGCTGCCGGCGGCGAAGGTTTCCCAGTCGGTGCTGTCTGGCAGCTTGACGGTCAGGGCGCCGGTCACCACGTGCATGATTTCACGCTGGCTGGTGCCGAATTCGTATTCGCCCGGAGCCATGACGCCGATAGTCGCAGGACCTTCAGCGGTGCCAAAGGCGATCGACTTGACGGTGCCGTCGAAGTACTCGTTGACTTTAAACATGGGCGATTCCTCGAAAAGGGCTGAAAAGGGCTGGCCAGTATGCACAAGGCCCTCCGTGTCGTCACCTGTCTAGAGGGGGGAGAATCAGCGGCAATAAGCGCGCAGTATTGCGCGCATCTTCCAGCGCCCGGTGTTGCTGCCCGGTGAATTGCATGCCCGCCAGTTGCAGGGCGCCGTTGAGCCCCAGCGGGCGTTCCAGCCGTCGAGCCTTGGCAAAGCGCTGTTTGAGGTTCATGTGGGGCACTCGGCTGAGCTGGCTGTCGAGGTGCAGGCGCTGCCATTCCTGAAGCAGTTGTTGACGATCGTAATCGCCCCAACTGGCCCAGCCTTCCAGGCGCGAATGATGGTGGCCGAGCCAGCGTTCGAATATCGCCCAGATCTCGATCAGCGGCTGCGCGGCATCGATATTGGCTTGGGTGATGTGAGTCAGCTCCCGGCAAAACGGCGTCAGCACAGGCCGGCGCAACGGACGGACGAAGCGCTGGAAATGATCCAGTTCCCGACCCTTGCGGTCCACCAGGGTGGCGCCGATTTCGATGATTTCCATTTCCGTTACTGGCCAGCCACCCTCATCGGTGGTGGCTTCCAGATCAATGACCAGCCAATGAGGCATCGCAGGGTTCCTGGTATCCGCGTCCTGATAGGGCTTGAGCGTAGCCAAACCCGATGGATCCGCCTAGGGGCTTATTCGACCTCCAACAAAATCTGACGATTTTTTACCTGATCACCCACCTGCACCTGCAAGCGCTTGAGCACTCCGTCGATACCTGACTTGAGGGGATGCTCCATTTTCATGGCTTCCAGCACCACCAATAGCTGGCCCTTGGTGACCGGGCTGCCCTCACTGACCAGCACGTCGACGATGGCCCCGTCCATCGGCGCTTTAAGGGTGCCGGAGCTGACGCTGGCCTGAGTGCTGACCAACGCTTGTGTGCGATCCACCAGCCGCAGGCTGCCGGGGCGGATGAACAGCCAGAGTTGCCCGGCTTGCAGGCGATAGGCATGGCATCGGCGGATGCCATCGATCGTCAGGGTCGCCCGACGTCCATCGCTCTGAATGATCTGCAGTTCAAGTGTGCGCCCACCGACTTGAATCCGATACGGCTCGCCGGGTACCGCGTGCAGTTCCACCGGCCAATCCTGATCCTCGAGGCCGATGCGATAGGTCAACGGCACGCTGGCGTTGTTGCGCCAACCGGCCAAGGGGGCGCGATGAGTCTGCGCCGAGGCTTGATAGAACAGTGCCGCCGCGACGGCCAGTTCTTCTGCGCTGGGCACATGAGGATGGAGGCACGGATGGTCAGCGAAATAGGTCGGGATGAACCCGGTACTGAACTCGCCGCTGATGAACTGTGGGTGTTCCAGCAAACTGGCGAGCAAGTGCTGATTGCTCTGCAGGCCCAGCAGCACGCTGTCCTGTACTGCCCGCAGCAACTTGCGCCGGGCTTCTTCGCGGGTCGCGCCATAAGCGATGAGCTTGCCCAGCAGCGGGTCATAAAACGGGTTGATGTCCTGGCCTTCGACCAGGCCATGGTCGATGCGTACGCCTGCCTGCAGCGCGGGCTCCCACGCGCTGATGCGCCCGGTCTGGGGCAGAAAGCCCTGGGCCGGGTCTTCGGCGTACAGGCGCACTTCCATTGCATGCCCGTTCAAGCGCACCTGCTCCTGTTGCAGCGGTAGCGGTAGTCCCTCGGCGACGAGCAGTTGCCAAGCCACCAGATCGAGCCCGGTGATCAGTTCAGTCACCGGGTGCTCCACTTGCAACCGGGTGTTCATCTCCAGAAAGTAGAACCGCCCGCGCGCGTCCAGCAAAAATTCAACCGTGCCGGCGCCGACGTAGCTCACCGCTCGCCCGGCCTGCAGCGCCGCTTCGCCCATGGCCTGGCGCAGTTCGCCGGTCATTACCGGGCAGGGGGCTTCCTCGATGACTTTCTGATGACGGCGTTGAATCGAGCAATCGCGTTCGCCGAGGTAGATCAGGTTACCGTGCTGGTCGCCGAACAACTGGATTTCAACATGACGCGGATTGACCAACGCCTGTTCGAGGATCAGTTCACCGCTGCCAAATCCGTGCAGGGCTTCGGAACGAGCGGTGCGAATCTGCGCCAGCAGATCGTTGGCGTCGTGCACCAGGCGCATGCCGCGTCCACCACCGCCGGCACTGGCCTTGATCATCAGCGGGTAACCGATGCGCTCGGCTTCACGGCTCAGGGTCGCGTCGTCCTGCTCAGCGCCTTGATAACCTTCGATGCACGGTACGCCCGCTTTGATCATGGCGAGTTTCGACAAGCGTTTGCTGCCCATCAACTCGATGGCTTCGGGGCTGGGACCGATGAAGGTGATGCCGGCGAGCTGGCAGGCCAGGGCAAATCCAGCGTTTTCCGAGAGAAAACCATACCCCGGATGGATCGCGTCGGCGCCGGTACGCCGGGCCGCGTCGATGATGGCCTGGATGTTCAGGTAAGACTGTTGCACCGGGGCCGGGCCGATGTTTACGGCTTCGTCGGCCATGCGCACGTGCAGGGCATCGGCATCGGCTTCGCTGAAGATGGCAACGGTGCGGTAGCCCAGTGCCTGGGCGGTGCGCTGGATGCGACAGGCGATTTCACCGCGATTGGCGATCAGGATTTTTTTGAGGGTGGGCATGGCGTTTTTTTCTCACGTTGTGCGGTGAATTTGAGGGCCTCTTCGCGAGCAAGCCCGCTCCCACAGGTTTGGGTGATCCGTAGGAGCGAGGCTTGCCCGCGAAGCTTTTAAGTGGCCCACCCCGGTTTACGCTTTTGCACGAAGGCCATGGTCCCCTCGACGCCTTCCGCCCCGGTCACCGCCTCACTGAACCACTCGGCGGCCTCATCGAGCAACGCTCCCGAAGGCTGCCCGGCGCTCGCCAGCAACAGTTTTTTAGTCGTCGCATTCGCCCCCGGTGCGCAACACAGTACATGGGCCAAAATTTCATCGAGACGCTCGGCCAACGCTTGCGCGTCGTGCTCGACAAAATGCACCAGCCCCATACGTCGCGCCTGGGTGCCATCGAACCGAGCCGCTGTCAGGGCCAGTCGTCGGGCCTGGGTCAGGCCGATGCGCTGCACCACGAACGGCGCGATCTGCGCCGGCAGCACGCCGAGGCTGGTTTCCGGCAAACCGAATTGCGCCTGATGATCCGCCAGGGCGACATCGCTGACGCAGGCCAGGCCCAGGCCACCGCCGAGCACCGCGCCTTGCAACACCGTTATCACCACTTGCGGTGCATGTTGCACCTCTTGCAGCAGCGCGCCGAATGCTCGATTCAAATCGCGGTACGCCGACGCACCTTGAGCGCGGGCGTTGGCCATGTCCTTGATGTCGCCACCGGCGCAAAAATGCCCGCCGGCACCGCCAATCACCAGCGCGCGAATCTCACGGTCGTCGCGCACGGCCAAAAACACCGCACGCAGTTCGGCGACCATCAGCAGGCTCATGGCGTTACGGCTTTGCGGACGATTGAGGGTGATGTGCAGTACGCCGTTGTGCGGTTCGAGCAGCAAGGTCTGGCAAACCGGGAGGGCGCTCATTTGTTTTTCCCCGGAAGGATGCCCATGAGTTTGCAGATGATCCCCAGCATGATTTCATCCGCGCCGCCGCCGATCGACACCAGGCGCACATCGCGATAAGCCCGGGCCACCGGGTTGTCCCACATGAAGCCCATGCCGCCCCAATATTGCAGGCAACTGTCGCTGACTTCGCGACCGAGGCGCCCGGCCTTGAGTTTGGCCATGGAGGCCAGGCGAGTCACATCCTGGCCTTTGATGTACTGCTCGGTGGCCTGATAGACCAGCGCGCGCAGGCATTCGATTTCGGTTTGCAGTTCGGCCAGGCGAAAGTGAATGACCTGGTTGTCGATCAGTGCGTTGCCGAAGGTTTTGCGCTCCTTGCAGTACTCGATGGTGCTGTCGATGCAATATTCCAGGCCCTTGATCATGTTCGCCGCACCGAACAAGCGCTCCTCCTGGAACTGCAGCATCTGCATCATGAAACCCGCGCCTTCATGGCCGATGCGGTTGCGTTGCGGCACGCGCACGTTATCGAAAAACACTTGGGCGGTTTCCGAGCTGCGCATGCCGAGCTTGTCGAGGTGAGAGCTGAGGCTGATCCCGGGTGTGTTCATCGGCACCATGATCAGCGACTTGTTGATGTGCGGTTTGTCGTCCGACGTGTTGGCCAACAGGCAGATGAAATCGGCGCTCGGCGAGTTGGTTATCCACATCTTGCTGCCGTTGATCACGTAGTCATCGCCCTCCTTGCGGGCGGAGGTTTTCAACCCGGCGACGTCGGAACCGGCACCGACCTCGGAGACACCTATGCACCCGACCTGCTCGCCGGTGATTGCGGGGCGCAGGAACTCTTCGCGCAACTCATCGGAACCGAAGCGCGCCAGCGCCGGGGTGCACATGTCGGTTTGCACGCCGATCGACATCGGAATACCACCGCAGTGGATGGTGCCGAACTCTTCGGCGGCGACAATCGAATAGCTGTAGTCCAGCCCCATGCCACCGAATTTTTCCGGTTTTGAAATCCCCAGCAGGCCAAGTTCGCCGGCCTTGCGGAAGATCTCGTGGATCGGAAAGCGCCCGGCTTTTTCCCATTCATCGACGTGCGGATTGATCTCGTGATCGACGAACTGGCGGACGGTGCGACGCAGTGCTTCGTGTTCCTGGGTGAAGATCATTTTTATTGTTCTCCTGTGATCCGTGATCGTTCCCACGCTCCGCGTGGTAAGGCCTCTGGGGACGCTCTGCGTCCGATCAACGCGCGACACCAAAACTGTTGGTTTGCAGCGGCCGCACGTCGGCCTCATGACAGATATCCAGCAAGTAGCCGAGCAAGGTCCGTGTATCGCGGGGGTCGATCAGCCCGTCATCCCATAGATTGGCACTGCCATAGAGCGCGGTGGACTGGCTGTCGAGTTTCTGCGCGGTGACCTGTTCCAGCATGTCGAGCATTTTCGGGTCTGGCACCAGGCCGTCCTTGAGCTGTTTGGCTTCGGTGACGATTCGCAAGACCTTGCCCGCCTGTGCGCCGCCCATCACTGCGGTGCGGCTGTTGGGCCAGGCGAAGATGAAGCGCGGGTCGAGGCCGCGGCCACACATCGCGTAGTTGCCGGCGCCATAGGAGCCGCCGACGACGATGGTCAATTTGGGCACGCGGGCGTTGGCCACGGCTTGAATCATCTTGGCGCCGTGCTTGATCACGCCTTGCTGCTCGGACTCGGTGCCCACCATAAACCCGGTGGTGTTGTGGAAGAACAGCAGCGGGGTCTGGCTCTGGTCGCAGAGCTGGATGAACTGCGCGGCTTTACTCGCACCCTTGGGCGTGATCGGGCCATTGTTGCCGATGAAACCACAGGCCCGGCCCTGAATCTGCAGATGACCGCAGAGGGTTTGCTGATCGAACTCGCCCTTGAATTCGAGGAAGTTCGAACCGTCGGCAATCCGCGCGATGATTTCGCGCACGTCGTACGGTTTTTTCGGGTCGTCCGGGATCAGGCCCAGCAGTTCGTCGATGGGGTAGAGCGGTTCCTCCCAGTGACGTTCCGGTAACCACTGCAGCTGATCGTTCCACGGCAGCATGCTGACGATTTCGCGAGCCTGGCGCACGCCATCGGCATCGTTCTCGGCCAGGTACTCGGCAGTGCCAGCGGTTTGCGCGTGCATCTCGGCGCCGCCCAGTTCTTCGTCGGTGGCGACTTCGCCGGTCGCGGCTTTGAGTAACGGCGGTCCGGCGAGAAACAGTTTGGCCTTGCCACGCACCACCACCACGTAATCCGACAGCCCCGGCTGATAAGCGCCGCCCGCCGTGGCAGAGCCGTGGACCACGGTAATCTGCGGCAAACCCATGGCCGACATGCGCGCCTGATTGGCAAAACTGCGCGCGCCTTCGACGAAAATTTCTGCGGCGTAGTTGAGGTTGGCGCCACCGCTTTCAGCGAGGGTGATCACCGGCAGTTTGTTCTCCATGGCGATCTGTTGCAGGCGCAGGGATTTCTTCAGGCCGCTGGGGGAAATGGTCCCGCCCTTGATCGCGCTGTTGTTCGCTACCACCAGCGCCCGCACGCCGCAGACGTAGCCGATCCCGGCAATCAGCCCACCACCGGCTGCGCTGCCGTCCTTGTCATCGTGCAGTTTGTAGCCGGCCAGGCTTGCCAGTTCGAGGAACGGTGCGCCGGGGTCGAGCAGAAGATTGAGCCTTTCGCGGGGCAGCAATTGGCCGCGTTTTTCGAACCTGGGCTTGGCTTCGGCAGCCTTGTTCAGCAGGTTTTGTTCCAGCTGACGGACGTGCTCGATAACGGCCAGCATCGCCGCTCGATTCTGGGCGAACTGTTCGCTGAACGGGTCGACTTGCGACGGGATCACCGGCATGGCTTATTCCTTGTCCTTGGGGGCGTCCGGCTGGAGCACTTCTGGCAAGTAGGCGCGGTGGAAGCCGTTATACGACTCACTGTTCGTCGCCTTGTGAATCGGCCACGCCCGACCTCCCAGGCTCGCGGCACCATCAATGCGCAGGGTGCTGCCGCTGACAAACGTCGCGGCCGGGCTCAGCAGGAAGACAATCGCCGCGCTGACCTCCGACTCGGTGCCGATGCGTTTGAGCGGTACATGCTCGCGCAAGGTTGGAATGACTGCCTTGAATGCGCCTTCGTAAGTGTCCATGCCACTGGATGCGATCCAGCCCGGTGCCACGGCGTTGACCCGCACGCCAGCGTAGCCCCACTCAAACGCCGCGGTTTTGGTCAGGTTATCCATGCCCGAGCGTGCTGCGCCCGAGTGGCCCATGCCGGGCATGCCGCCCCACATGTCGGCGAGCATGTTGACGATGGCGCCGCCGTGCTTGCTCATGGATTGATTGAACACTTCCCGGGCCATCAGGAAGCCGCCCACCAGGTTAGTGCGCATCACGGTTTCGAAACCTTTCTGATTGATCGACGCCAATGCGGACGGAAACTGTCCGCCGGCATTGTTGACCAGTCCGTGGATCGGCCCGTGCGTGCGAATTAACTCGCTGACCAGATGCTTGACCGCTTCTTCTTCGCGAATATCGCAGGTCTTCCAGTCAGCCTTGCCGCCATCCTCGGTAATCTCGGCGGTGACGGTTTTCAGTTTGTCGGCGTTGCGTCCCACCAGCAGCACATGGGCGCCGAGGGCGGCCAGTTCGTGGGCGGTGCAACGGCCGATACCGCTGCCGCCACCGGTGACGATGACGGTAAAACCTGCAAACAAATCGGCTTTGAAAATCGAATCGTAGGCCACGGCGGCAGTCCTCTAGTTGACCTGGTCGGCGATGCGCTGAGGCACCGGAATCTGTATGTCCAACAGTTGCTGGGCGAAGGCCTTGCCTTGCGGATCAATGCGCAGGCTCGCCACGCCACCGCCACCGAGGGCGTTTTCCAGCAGAAAATTCAGGCT
The DNA here is from genome assembly GCF_059716195.1 of Pseudomonas sp. LBUM1644. Lineage (NCBI taxonomy): Bacteria > Pseudomonadati > Pseudomonadota > Gammaproteobacteria > Pseudomonadales > Pseudomonadaceae > Pseudomonas > Pseudomonas sp. LBUM1644. Next base: position 1,743,617 of record NZ_CP166812.1, read on the forward strand.
GTGGCTGGCGGGCAGATACCAGCGTTCGACACGTCCGTGAATCGGGTCGAGCACATGGCTCATCCAGTCGACGATCACCGCCGGCGTCAGTGCTTCGGCGATCCACGGCAGGTACTCGGGATCGCGGGCGATGACGCCGATGTTGCTGTGGTTGCCCTTGTCGCCGGAACGCGCCACCGCGAGTTTGACCAGGGCCACGCTGGCGTCGGCCAGGCCAGTGGGTTTGGGTGGCTCGAACGGCACGGGCAAATCGGCGGTGTCGAGCACGTCGAGGGCGGGCAGGGCGCAGGGGTGGCGCTGGCCCATCAGCTCAATTTCCAGCGTGCAGGCGGTTTTGTCGATCAGGAACGAGAACAGCCGGATCAGCGGATAGACCGACGGCCGCCCACCGACGATACCCGTCAGCCCCGGCGCCATGCCTGTGGCGGCCTGGGCGATTTCCCGGGAGAACACAATCAATGCCTGTTTAGACGAATGACGCACGGCGAGCTTGATCACCACTTCGCGGCTGTCCTGGCGCTGGCCGTGGGGGCCGTAAGTGGCCTCGCTGCCCAGCAATTCGATGTTCACCTCGCTGTACGGCGCCCAGCCGCGTTGGCTGAAAATCTCCGACGTCTTGTTGATGATGGCTTCGCTGACTCGCCGGGCCTTGTCGACGGCATCGATGCCGGCGATCAGGCAACTGGCGGTGCATCGGAATCCATCCGGGTACGTGGCGCTGACCTTGTACTGATCGGTTGGCGGCAAGCCTTTTGCGCCATGCACCTGAACGGCATTCTTGCCTTGTTGCACGAGTTTGACTTGAGTGAAGTCACAGACCACATCGGGCAGCAGATAGGCCCGCGGGTCGCCGATTTCATAGAGCATCTGCTCGCCGACCGTCAGTGGCGTGACCAGTCCGCCGGAACCTTCGGGCTTGCTGACGACGAACTGGCCGTCGGCGCTGACTTCAACGATGGGGAAACCGATGTGTTCGTAATCGGGCACGTCGCGCCAATCGGTGAAGTTGCCCCCCGTGCACTGGGCACCGCATTCGATGATGTGGCCGGCGAGCGCAGCTTGCGCGAGCTTGTCGTAGGCGTGCCACGACCAGCCGAACTCGTGCACCAGCGCGGCGCTGACCACGGCGCTATCGACGACGCGCCCGGTAATCACAATGTCCGCGCCCAGTCGCAGGGCTTCGACAATGCCCGGCGCGCCGAGGTAGGCGTTGGTGGAGGCGCACAGCGGCGGAAGCGGCGCACCGCTGAACATTTCATGGACGCCAAGGCTGCTCAGCTGTTTGAACTGCGGCTGCAGGTCATCGCCCAGCAGCACCGCGATTTTCATCTCCACCCCGGCCTGGTCGCAGGCCGCTTGCAAAGCGGCGGCGCAGGCTTGCGGGTTGATCCCGCCGGCGTTGCTGATCACACGAATTTTCTGTTCGGCGAGTTGCCCCAGCAACGGGCTGAGGACTTCGATGAAGTCCCCCGCATAGCCGGCCTGAGGATCTTTCAGCCGCGCGCCGGCCATGATCGACATGGTGATTTCGGCCAGATAGTCGAACACCAGATAGTCCAGCCGGCCGCCTTCCACCAGTTGCGCGGCGGCGGTCGAAGTGTCGCCCCAGAACGCGCTGGCGCAACCGATTCGGATTGTTTCAGGCACAGTCCTCTTCATAACCACCTCCAACAGAAGTGCCTCGAGACTACCAAGCAAGCGCTTGGTTTGTAAACGGCTGAAATATCTTCTGCCCAAGCGCTTGCTTGGTTGTCGTTGCCAGCTTAAATTGCCCGCGAAACCCCGCTGTTTTAGCGGCGAAAGGCGCATTCGACTGAACGACTGTAGGAGAGAACGGGTGGACGAGCAAAAAGCCCTGAACGTCATGCGCGAGCTGGTCGCCAAAGGCCAGTTGACCGACCCGGACAGTGCCCGTGGCAAATTGCTGCAAGTGGCGGCTCACCTGTTTCGCAACAAAGGCTATGAACGCACCACCGTGCGCGATCTGGCCGGCGCTGTAGGCATTCAGTCGGGCAGTATTTTTCATCACTTCAAAAGCAAGGACGAAATCCTGCGGGCGGTGATGGAGGAAACCATTCGCTACAACACCGCGTTGATGCGCGCCTCCCTGGCCGAGTCCTCCACCGTGCGCGAGCGGGTGCTGGCGCTGATTCGGTGTGAGTTGCAGTCGATCATGGGGGGCAGTGGCGAGGCCATGGCGGTATTGGTCTATGAATGGCGTTCGCTGTCCAAAGAAGGGCAGGCACAGGTGTTGGCACTGCGCGAGATTTATGAAGACCTCTGGTTGCAGGTGCTGGGCGAGGCCAAGGACGCCGGTTTTATCCGCGGCGACGCGTTCGTCACCCGCCGTTTTCTGTTGGGGGCATTGTCCTGGACCACGACCTGGTTTCGCGCCGATGGCAGCATGAGCCTTGATCAATTGGCTGATGAGGCATTGATTCTGGTGCTGGAAGAGCGGTAATAAGGTTGTCTTGGCCGGCAGGAACTGGCTAAGTAGGCGAAACCGCCTAGCTTGATTGCATTGACGCGTATTTTTCGGGGAGTGGGTTGTTTTGATGTCTTCGCCAATTCGGACGGCTTCTCGGCTTTTGCTGGCAGCACTTGCAGCGTTATGGGTAATGCCCTCCCAGGCCGCACAACTGGTGCGGATCGGTGCCGCCCATTTTCCGCCTTATACCGTGCGCCCGGAGTCCGGCGCCGACACGGGTTTGCTGCCGCAGCTGGTCGAGGCACTCAATGCCTCACAAACCACCTATCAGTTCGTGCTGGTGCCCACTTCAATTCCCCGACGCTTCGGTGACTTCAAGCAGGGCCGGGTCGACATGGCCATTTTCGAGAACCCGGACTGGGGCTGGAAGGACATTCCCCACACCAACGTCGACATGGGCCTGGAAGACGCCGAGATTTTTGTCGCGCAACGCGTACCGGATCGCCAGCAGAGTTATTTTTCCGACATTGCCGGCAAGCGTCTGGCGCTGTTCAGTGGCTATCACTACGAATTCGCCAACTTCAACGCCGACCCGAGATTTCTCGCGCAAAACTACAACGCCACGCTGACGTACTCCCATGACAGTAACCTGCTGATGGTGCTGCGCGGGCGTGCAGATATTGCGTTGGTGACGCGTTCCTATCTGAGCGATTACTTTTTGCGCAACGAGAAGGTCGCCGATCAACTGCTGGTGTCCGAGCGTGTCGATCAGATTTATCACCACTACGCGATCCTGCGCCCCAGCGCACCGATCAGCGGCGAGGCCTTCGGGAAACTGCTGCAAGGGTTGCGCGACAATGGCCAGATGCTGAAGATTTTCGATCCCTACAAAATCGCCGTGGTGCCGGTACCGGGCAACTGAGAGTGCGCCGCAGGTCGCGTCGCCTCCAACTTCTCTTAAATTTCCCGCGCTGGCTCACGTCACCTCGTTGAACCGTCGACGATTACCGTGAGCCCGACCCATGTCCAATCTGAATGACCTGACTGCCCTGGCCTTACCGACAGGCAGCCGTCTTGTAGCTGATGAAACTGAAAGCCGATTGAGCCTGAGCCTGGACGGGCAGCCGCTGATTCACCTGCGCCTGACCCGCGAGCCCGAGTTGCAGGTGCAAGTGGAAGCTCGCTTTGGCCGCCATGACAGTCGCGCCATCTGGGCTGCGTGTTATTGGTTGTTCGCCCGGGACGCTGCCTGCCAGCGCCTGACCTGGCAACTCGATGAAGCTCCTGCCGAAGCGTTGTTCAGCGGGTTGCTGGTTGCCACCGAGATCGTCGGCCAGTTTCGCTGCGAGCGAACGCTGTTCTGGCAGTTGCCTCAACCCTGGCTGGGGGCGTCACTGACCGCGTGTTATCCACAGCAAATGGTGATCAGTGGTGGCAAGCGGCATCCATTGCGGCCGGTGAAACCGCAGGGGGAGGTGTATCGGCGTTTCGATGCCCGCCTCGGTGCATGGATTTCCCTGCGTACGCTGGACATCGATGCAGACCTGGTACGTTTCAATCGCTGGCAGAACAGCCCGAGGGTGGCCAGCTTCTGGCAGGAGGAGGGCAGTCTCGAACAGCATCGCGAGTACCTTGGCAAGCTCGATGCCGATCCTCATACCCTGACACTCATCGGTTGTTTCGACGATCAGCCGTTTGCCTATTTCGAAGCCTACTGGGCCAAGGAAGATCGCATCGCGCCGTTCTACGAGGCGGGTAATTACGATCGAGGCATTCACATGCTGGTGGGGGAAGAAAATCATCGTGGCCCGCGCAAGGTCGCGAGCTGGTTATCGGCGCTGGTGCATTACCTGTTCCTGGATGATCCACGCACACAACAGGTGGTCGCCGAGCCTCGCGCCGACAACGCGAAGATGATCGGGCACATGCAGAACCAGGGTTTCTACCGTGAAAAGGAGTTCGATTTTCCGCATAAGCGCGCGGCCTTGATGGCGCTGGGGCGTGAGCGGTTTTTTGATCGGTGTTCGCTGGCCTGACCCGGCGCAGTAACGAAAAATCGTCCGAAAGCCGTTCGGGCCTTCGGACGATGTTTCAGTCAGCGGTCCTGCGCTTCCTTGGCGTCCATTTCCGCATTACGTTCGGCGACGCGTTTACGTTGCTCTTCGGTCAGATCGACCTTGGTGGCGGTGTCACGCAACATCATCAAACCGCCAACGATCGAGCCGATTGCAACGACCAGAATCAACCAGGCATACCAGGGCATAGGGCTCTCCTTGAGGGCAGGCGATTGGCGAGGGTTTCGCCAACCGATCGTGCATACCACTTTGAGCGATGAGATTTCGCAGTGGTTCCATTCTATGCCTGTTATGCCCCGTTCACCTGTGCCGCCTCATCGAACCCACACATTCCCTGTAGGAGCTGCCGCAGGCTGCGATCCTTTGACTTTGGCATCATTTCAAACGCTAAAGATCAAAAGATCGCAGCCTGCGGCAGCTCCTACAGGATTGTATTGCCACGGGTCGTTGTTTTTAGAGGCCGGTCAGCATCGCATCGGCTGGCGCATCCGCGCGCAGTTGCGCCGTGAGCATGAAGTACACGAAACCCACGGCCATGAAACCGAGGAAGATCAACCCGATCAAGGCGTTGAACCATGCCATCGCCACCAGGCACACCACCGCCAGCACCAACGCGATCATCGGCACCAACGGGTAGCAGGGCGCGCGAAAGGTGCGCTCCAGGTTCGGTTCAGACTTACGCAGTTTGAACAGACTGAGCATGCTCATGATGTACATTACGATCGCGCCGAACACCGCCATGGTGATCATCGCGGCCGTCAGCGTCATGCCGCCGAGGTTGATCAAACCGTCGCTGTAGATCGCGGCGATGCCGATGAGGCCACCCGCGATGATCGCCCGGTGCGGGGTCTGGAAGCGTGACAGTTTGGCCAGTGATTTAGGCAAGTAACCGGCGCGGGCGAGGGCGAAGAACTGGCGGGAGTAGCCGAGGATGATCCCGTGGAAACTTGCCACCAGGCCGAACAGGCCGATCCACACCAGCATGTGCAGCCAGCCGGAGCTGTCGCCGACCACGGTTTTCATGGCTTGCGGCAGCGGATCGTTGATGTTTGACAGGGTGCGCCAGTCGCCGACGCCGCCAGCAAAGAACATCACGCCCATCGCCAGCAGCACCAAGGTCAGAATGCCGCTGATGTAGGCCTTCGGAATCGTGCGTTTCGGGTCCTTGGCTTCTTCGGCCGCCATGGCCGCGCCTTCGATGGCGAGGAAGAACCAGATGGCGAACGGAATGGCCGCAAACATCCCGGCAATCGCCGGTGCGCCGAACACATCGGAGCCGGCCCAGCCATTCAGGGCAAAATTGCTGAAGCTGAACGCCGGTGCGACCACGCCCATGAACACCAGCAGTTCAGCGACCGCCAGCACGCAGACGATCAGCTCGAAGGTCGCTGCCAGTTTCACCCCCAGAATGTTCAGGCCCATGAACACGATGTAGGCGCCGACCGCTGCATGTTTCGGGTCGAGGGCGGGAAATTGCACGTTGAGGTAGGCACCGATGGCCAGGGCGATGGCGGGTGGGGCGAAGACGAATTCGATCAAGGTCGCCAGCCCGGCAATCAATCCGCCTTTCTCGCCAAAGGCGCGGCGGCTGTAGGCAAAGGGACCGCCGGCATGGGGAATCGCGGTGGTCAGCTCGGTGAAACTGAAGATGAAGCAGGTGTACATCGTGGCGACCATAAAGGACGTCACCAGAAACCCGAGCGTACCCGCCACGCCCCAGCCGTAGCTCCAGCCAAAGTACTCACCGGAAATCACCAGCCCGACCGCAATACCCCACAGGTGCAAAGTGCCCAGCGTGGGTTTGAGTTGTGTGTTCATGCGTTTGCTCCCTGAACGGATTGGAAAGCTCGGGGGAGGGCGTGTGCAGCGGGCGTGCCAGTGTTGTGATGGCAGTCGTAAAGTGTAAAAACACGTCGTATCGGGGATGTTCGGCGCTGGATATGCGTTTTTTGTGCGTCAGTTAGGGGCATTGGTGTCCGTAATGCCGCCTTCGCGAGCAAGTCCGCTCCCACATTTGGAATGCGTCCGCCCGGATAACGCGATCTCCTGTGGGAGCGGGCTTGCTCGCGAAGAGGCCCGCCCAGACGCCGCATAATCTGGCTGTAACGAAGGCATAAACCCACTCTTTACGCTTTCTTTATGCCCTGCGGCACCCCTCGATCTCGTTCCTTTACAGCCTTCCTTCCGACAATGACTCCACACGCGGCAATACGCCGTAACACGGAGAACTTCCATGAGCGTTCTGGACGGGGTGTCACTGCTACTGGCAGTGGGGCTGTTCATTTATCTGTTGGTTGCGCTGTTGCGCGCGGACCGGAACTAGGAGCGGCTATGCACAGTTATGACTATTGGCTGATCCTCGCGTTTTTCGCGCTGGTATTGGTCCCGGCGCCGTTCCTCGGGCGTTTCTATTACAAGGTGATGGAAGGGCAGCGCACCTGGCTGACACCGATCCTCGGACCGGTCGAGCGCGGATGTTATCGGGTGGCCGGCGTCGATCCGCAGGCCGAACAGAGCTGGCAGAAATACACCCTGGCCTTGCTCGCCTTCAACCTTGCGGGCTTCTTGCTGTTGTTCGCGATCCTGTTGTTCCAGGACCACTTGCCGCTGAACCCGCAAAACCTGCCGGGCCAGGAGTGGACGCTGGCGTTCAACACCGCCATCAGTTTCATGACCAACACCAACTGGCAGGCCTACAGCGGTGAAGCGTCGCTGAGCTACCTGAGTCAGATGGTCGGCCTCACCGTGCAGAACTTCGTCAGCGCCGCCACCGGCCTCGCCGTGCTGGTTGCCTTGTGTCGCGGTATCGGTCGCAAATCGACCAAGTCCCTCGGCAACTTCTGGGTCGACATGACCCGCGCCACCCTCTACGGCTTGCTGCCGCTGTGCCTGCTGCTGGCGCTGTACCTGGTCTGGCAGGGTGTACCGCAAACCTTCGCGCAGTACGTGAATGCCGTGACCATGCAAGGCGTCGATCAAGTGATCCCGCTCGGCCCGGCTGCCAGCCAGATCGCGATCAAGCAACTGGGCACCAACGGCGGTGGTTTCTTCGGTGTCAACTCGGCGCATCCGTTCGAGAACCCGACCGCCTGGGCGAACCTGTTCGAGCTGGCCTCGATCATCCTGATCCCCGTAGCCCTGGTGTTCACTTTCGGCCATTACGTGAAAGATCTGCGTCAGAGCCGCGCGATCATCGCCTGCATGTTGGCGCTGTTCCTGATCGGTGGTGCGACCTCGCTGTGGGCTGAATACCAACCGAACCCGAGCCTGAACAACGTCGCCGTCGAACAGACCGCGCCTATGGAAGGCAAGGAAGCGCGCTTTGGCACCACCGCCACGGTGCTGTGGTCGGTTACCACCACGGCGGCGTCCAACGGTTCGGTCAACGCCATGCACGACAGCCTCAACCCGCTGACCGGCATGGTCGCGATGGTCAACATGATGGTCGGCGAAGTGATCTTCGGCGGCGTCGGTGCCGGGCTCTACGGCATGTTGCTCAACGTGTTGATCGCGGTGTTCCTCGCCGGGTTGATGATCGGCCGCACGCCGGAATACCTGGGCAAGAAACTGCAAGCGAAAGAAGTGCAGTTGCTGGTGGTGACCTTGCTGGTGATGCCGGTGGGTGTGCTGGTGCTCGGCGCGATTGCCGCGAGCCTGCCAGGCCCGGTGGCGGCGGTGAGCAACCCCGGAGCACACGGTTTCAGCCAGTTGCTGTACGCCTACACCTCGGCCAGTGCCAACAACGGCTCGGCGTTTGGCGGTTTCAGTGCCAACACACCGTTTCACAACCTGATGCTGGGGCTTGGCATGTTGATCGGTCGCTTCGGTTACATCCTCCCGGTACTGGCCCTGGCCGGCAGCCTGGCGATGAAGAAAACCGCACCGATCGGCCAGAACAGTTTCCCGACCCACGGCCCGCTGTTCGTGACCTTGCTGACCGTGACCATTTTGCTGGTGGGTGGTTTGACCTTCCTGCCGACATTGGCACTGGGTCCGATTGCTGAACATCTGAGCATGGGCTTCTAAGGAATCCATCATGAATATGCCTGTAAGCAAAACCGCCGTCGTCAAGGCGCCGGAACAACCGAAAACCGCGATCTCGGCCCTGTGGCGCCCGGCGCTGGTGCAAGCGTTCGTCAAGCTCGACCCACGGCAATTGCAGCGTGCGCCGGTGATGCTGGTGGTCGAACTGACCGCCGTCCTGACCACCGTGCTCTGCTTCATTCCCGACTCGGCGGTGCCGACCTTCGTCGCCGCGCAAATTGCGTTGTGGCTGTGGTTCACCGTGCTGTTCGCCAACTTCGCCGAAGCCTTGGCCGAAGGTCGCGGCAAGGCCCGCGCCGACAGCCTCAAGGCTGGCAGCGAAGGCTTGAGTGCTCGCCGTAAAACCAGCAACGGCGCCTTTCAAGTGGTGCCGGCCACCAGCCTGCGCAAGGGCGATGTGGTCCGCGTTGAAGCCGGGGAAATGATCCCCGGTGACGGCGAGGTTATTGAAGGCATCGCGGCGGTTAACGAAGCAGCGATTACCGGTGAATCTGCGCCGGTGATCCGCGAGTCCGGCGGCGACCGTTCGGCCGTCACCGGCAACACCCGGTTGGTCTCCGACTGGCTGCTGGTGCGCATTACCGTCAATCCCGGCGAGTCGACGCTGGACCGCATGATCGCGCTGGTCGAAGGCGCCAAACGCCAGAAAACCCCGAACGAAGTCGCGCTCGACATCTTGCTGATCGGCCTGACCCTGATCTTTCTGTTGGTGGTCGTCACGCTGCAACCGTTCGCCCACTTCGCCAACGGCAGCCTGCCGCTGGTGTTCCTGGTGGCGTTATTGGTCACGCTGATTCCAACCACCATTGGTGGCCTGTTATCAGCCATCGGTATCGCCGGGATGGATCGCCTGGTGCGGCTGAACGTGATCGCCAAGTCTGGCCGTGCCGTGGAAGCGGCGGGGGACGTGCACGTCCTGCTGCTGGACAAGACCGGCACCATCACCTTCGGTAACCGTCGTTGCACCGCGGTTTACGCGGCACCGGGTGTCAGCGCCAAGGAACTGGCTGAAGGTGCATTGTTTGCCTCGCTGGCGGATGACACGGCCGAAGGCAAATCCATCGTCGAGTACCTGCGTGGGTTGCATCCGCAGCCTGAGCCGAGCGCTGAGCTGCTGACTGCTGTGCCGTTCAGTGCGGAAACACGCCTGTCAGGTGTCGACTATCAGGGCCGCGTGTATCGCAAAGGCGCGGTGGATTCGTTGCTGGCCTTCGTCGGCCTGAAACGCGCTGACCTGGCAGCGTCGCTGTCCCGGGAAGTCGACAAAATCGCCCAGAGCGGCGGCACACCGTTGCTGGTCTGCGCCGACGGTAAATTGCTCGGTGCGATCCACCTCAAGGACGTGGTCAAGCCCGGTATCCGCGAACGTTTCGCCGAGCTGCGCAAACTGGGGATTCGTACGGTCATGGTGACCGGCGACAACCCGCTGACCGCCGCAGCGATTGCAGCCGAGGCAGGCGTCGATGACGTGCTGGCCGAAGCCACGCCGGAGAAAAAACTGGCGCGCATTCGCCACGAGCAGAACGACGGCCGCCTGGTCGCCATGTGCGGCGACGGTGCCAACGATGCCCCGGCCCTGGCCCAGGCTGACGTCGGTATGGCGATGAACGACGGCACACAAGCGGCACGCGAGGCGGCGAACATGGTCGACCTCGACAGCGACCCGACCAAGCTGTTGGACGTGGTGCAGATCGGCAAGGAATTGCTGGTGACCCGCGGTGCGCTGACGACCTTTTCCATCGCCAACGACGTGGCCAAATACTTCGCCATCCTGCCGGCGCTGTTCGCCTCGATCTACCCGCAACTGGGCGTGCTCAACGTCATGCACCTGACCAGTCCGCAGAGCGCGATTCTCTCGGCCATCGTGTTCAACGCCTTGATCATTGTGGTGCTGATCCCGTTGGCATTGCGCGGCGTACGTGTGCAGGCGGCGAGTGCGGCGGCGTTGCTGCGACGCAACCTGTTGATCTATGGACTGGGCGGGATCGTGGTGCCGTTTGTGGGCATCAAGGCGATCGACATGCTGCTCACCGCATTGCATCTGGTTTAAGTGCCCCCTGTAGGAGCGAGCTTGCTCGCGATGGTGGTTAACGATAACGCGCCCTTCCTGACACAACACGGCGCTTTCAAGTCCATCGCGAGCGAGCTCGCTCCTACAGAAGTTTTTTCACCGAATTCGAGGATTTTGAAATGTCCACAATGATCCGTCCGGCCCTGAGCCTGCTGGTCCTGATGACCCTGATCACCGGCGTCGCCTACCCCTTGGTGGTCACCGGCGTTGCCCAGGTTGCATTCCCCGACCAGGCCAATGGCAGCCTGGTACGCGACGCCGACGGCAAAGTCCGTGGTTCGTCGCTGATCGCCCAGGATTTCGTGGGTGACGCCTGGTTCCATCCACGCCCATCGGCCGGTGCTTTTGCCACCGTTTCGAGCAGCGCCAGCAACCTGTCGCCAAGCAACCCGGCCCTGGCCACTCGGGTGATCGACGATGCCAACAAACTGCTGGTGCCAGGCCAGGGGCCAGTGCCATTGGCGCTGGTCACCACTTCCGGCAGCGGCCTCGATCCACACTTGCCACCGGCCGCGATTGCCTATCAACTGTCGCGAGTGGCGGCGGCGCGTAATCTGCCGGTGTCTACGCTTCAGCAGCTGTTGAATGCGCATATCGAACAGCCGCTCGTTGGGCCGCCGGTGGTGAATGTGCTTGAGTTGAATCTGGCGCTGGAAAAGCTGTAGATCAAAAGATCGCAGGCTGCGCCAGCTCCTACACTGGACCCCCTGTAGGAGCTGCCGAAGGCTGCGATCTTTTAAAACGACACCCCATCTAAAGTCGAACAAGGCAGTAAAAGATGAGCGACTCCGGCCGCGCCGACGCACTGTTAGCAGATTTACCCCGCGATGGCCGCGGCCGGCTCAAGGTGTTCCTCGGCGCCGCGCCAGGTGTCGGCAAGACTTACGCCATGCTGCAAGCGGCCCACACCCAACTGCGTCAAGGCGTGAAAGTCATCGCCGGCGTGGTCGAAACCCATGGCCGCGCCGAAACCGAAGCGCTGCTCGGCGGCTTGCCGCAGCAGCCTCTGGTGCGCTCGGAATACCGGGGCGTGATCCTCGAAGAAATGGACCTCGACGGCGTACTCGCCGCCAAACCGAAACTGGTGCTGGTGGACGAACTGGCCCACACCAATGCACCGGGCAGTCGTCACGCCAAACGCTGGCAAGACATTCAGGAACTGCTCGCCGCCGGCTTTGACGTGTACACCACGGTCAACGTTCAGCACCTGGAGAGCCTCAATGATCAGGTGCGCGGTATTACAGGCGTGCAGGTCCGCGAAACCCTGCCGGACTGGGTGCTGCAAGAAGCTTACGAACTGATGTTGATCGACTTGCCCCCACGCGAGTTGCTAGAGCGTCTGCGTGACGGCAAGGTCTATGTGCCGGAGCAGGCGCGGGCGGCCATCGATGCGTACTTCTCCCAGACAAACCTGACCGCCCTGCGTGAATTGGCGATGCAAACCGCTGCGGCTCAGGTCGATAACGACCTGGCCCAGGGTTATCGCCAGCTTGGCCAGGCAGCACCGGCGGTGCGCGGTCGTTTGCTGGTCGGCGTCGATGGCGATACCCAGGCCGAGCGTCTGGTGCGTCATGCCAGCCGCGTCGCCCAGCGCCGGCATCTGCCGTGGAGCCTGGTGCATGTGGACAACGGCAGTGTGCGCGACGAGCAATCACGCCTGCGTCTGCAAAGTGCCCAGCAACTGGCCGAACGCCTCGGCGGCGAAGTGGTGTTGCTGCGCGCCGGCGAGGTGGCGAAAACCCTGATTCAGCACGCCACTGAACGACGTGCCAGCCTGGTACTGGTCGGCCAGTCTCGGCAGCGATTGCGCCGTCGGCTGTTCGGTGGCGGCTTGGCGGCGCGTTTGTTGCGCCATGCGCGCGGGCTGGAAATCAACGTCATCGACAGCGATCACGAAAAGGACCCGCCACGACAACGCGCCGTACAGTCGCTGGTGTGGTTCGACTATGCGCTGGCACTGGTCGCGACCGTGCTCGCCAGTGCCCTGGCCTGGGCGGTGGCGAGTGTCTTGCCGCTGCCGAATATTTCGCTGGTGTTCCTCGCCGCCGTGTTGCTGGTGGCGGTGCGCAGCAGCCTCGGCCCGGCGCTGGCTTGTGCCGCCCTGTCGTTTCTGACTTACGACTTCCTGTTTATTCCACCGAATTTTTCCTTCCACATCCAGCGCGAAGAAGACGTGCTGACCTTGCTGTTCTTCCTGCTGATGGCCGCGCTCACCGGCAACCTCGCGGCGCGCCAGCGGCGGCAATTGCAGGCCTTGCGCGACACCCAGGAGGAAACCTCCGAACTGCTCGACCTGTCGCGCAAACTGACTGCTGCCACTGACCGTCAGGCCGTGGTCAATGCCGCCGCTCATCACCTCGAGGGCTGGAGCGATCTGCAATTGTGTCTGCTCAATCGCGATGGCCAGAGCGGCTGGAAAGTCGAAACCGGTGGCCCGCTGGAGTTTTCCGAAGCTGAACGCGCTGCCGCCGACTGGGCCTGGCAACACGATCAACCGGCGGGCGCGGGCACCGGCACGCTGCCGTTCGGGCGTTGGTGGTGGTGGCCGTTGTCGGTAGAAGACGGGCCGCTGGCGCTGCTCGGCGTCTGTGCCAAGGAAGGGCAGACCTTAAGCGGCCAGCGTCGGCGCCTGCTGACCGCGCTGAGTCAGCCGCTGGCCCAGGCCCTGGCCCGTGCGCAACTGGCCGAAGACCTGGAAGCGGCGCGGCTGCACGGGGAAACCGAGCAGTTGCGCAGCGCCTTGCTGGCTTCGGTGTCCCACGATCTGCGCACGCCGCTGACGTCCATGCGCGGCAGCATCGACAGCCTGTTGGCCCTTGGCGAGGCGATCCCGCTGGAGGATCGCCGCGAACTGCTCGAAGGTACGCGCGATGAGGCCGAACGCCTTGACCGCTACATCCAGAATCTATTGGACATGACCCGCCTCGGTCACGGCGCACTGAAGCTGGCGCGGGACTGGGTGTCGCCGGCCGACATCGTGGGCAGTTCGCTCAATCGCCTGCGCGCGGTGCTGGCGCCGTTGCAGGTCATCACCGACGTGCCTCCGGAGCTGCCGCTGCTCTACGTTCACGCTGCGCTGATCGAACAGGCACTGGTCAACGTGCTGGAAAACGCCGCGCGGTTCTCACCGGTTCATGGGCGTTTGCAATTGCGCGCCGGAGCGGATGAAAACGAACTGTTCTTCTCGGTGAGCGATGAAGGACCGGGGATTCCCGAAGAGGAGCGGGCAAAGATTTTCGACATGTTCTACACCGCCGCGCGCGGTGATCGTGGCGGGCAGGGCACCGGGCTGGGGCTGGCGATCTGTCAGGGCATGGTGGGTGCCCATGGCGGGCGGATCAGCGTTGCCGACGGTATCGAGGGACGTGGGACTTGCATCACCCTCCACTTGCCTTTGCAAGAACAACCGGGATACGAAGGTGAAGCTTGATCGTGCCTGCGTTACTCTTCGCCAAATCTATTTGTTGATGTGAATTCATGAGCCAGACCGCGACCATTTTGGTCATCGATGACGAACCGCAGATCCGCAAGTTCCTGCGCATCAGCCTTGTTTCCCAGGGCTACAAAGTGCTGGAGGCCGGCACCGGAACCGAAGGCCTGGCGCAAGCCGCGCTGAACAAACCGGACCTGTTGGTGCTCGACCTCGGGCTGCCAGACATGGATGGCCAGCAAGTGCTGCGCGAGTTTCGTGAATGGTCGACAGTGCCGGTGCTGGTCCTGTCGGTGCGTGCCGGCGAAGGGCAGAAAGTCGAAGCGCTGGATGGCGGTGCGAACGACTACGTGACCAAACCGTTTGGCATCCAGGAATTCCTTGCACGGGTACGTGCCTTGTTGCGTCAGGCGCCGGTGGGTGAGGCGCAGCAGGCAGCCCTGGTGTTCGGCCCGTTGACCGTGGACCTGGCCTATCGCCGGGTGCTGCTCGATGGCGTCGAAGTCGCGCTGACCCGCAAGGAATACGCGGTGCTCGCGCAACTGGCGCGGCATCCGGGGCGGGTCATCACTCAACAGCAACTGCTCAAGGATATCTGGGGGCCGACCCATACCGAAGACAGCCACTATTTGCGGATTGTGGTCGGGCATTTGCGGCAGAAGCTGGCGGATGATCCGACTCAACCAAGGTTCATCGTGACCGAGGCGGGAGTTGGGTATCGTCTTTTGAGTGAGGGCGGCCTTTAGTTTTGTATTGACTGATTTGACCCTTTCGCGAGCAAGCCCGCTCCCACAGGGGATTTGTGGTGTACACAAATATTGTGCCCAGCTCAGATCCAATGTGGGAGCGGGCTTGCTCGCGAAGAGGCCCGCACATGCACTCGAGAACCTCAGGATTCCCGGTCTTTCTCATACCGGTCCAGCGTATCCCGAGCAATCTCCCGCCCCAACGCGATCAACTCCGGCGCTTTATAAAACTCGAAAAACCGACAAACCCGCTTAGGCACGTTGATCAGGATATCCGGCGGATAACCGGCAATCTTGTACTGCGCCAGTGACGTCTGCATCACCTCGAAACTCTGGTTGATCAGGTCCAGCAAAGACGCCGGCCCAACGTTGTCGATGATGAACGAACCCGTGGCGGACTTCGGCGCGCCGTCGCGCTCAGGGGCGGCCGCCGGTTGCTGGGCTTCGGGTTCGGCGGATTCGATCCAGGGGTTGATCTCGGCCGCTTCGGCCAGCAACGCTTCCTTCTCCAGCAGCAGCAGTTGTTCTGCCTGTTTGCGGCGGAAGGGCATTTTTGAACCGAGCGAGCTGATCAGGCTGTCAAAACGGGTCTTGAACGCCGCCGGGCGCTGGATCACCGGCAGTTGATAGTGACGCTGGTTGGTGGAGTTGAGATTGACCGCAATGATCAGGTCGCAATGACTCGACACTACCGGCACGATCGGTAGCGGGTTAAGAATGCCGCCGTCCACCAGCATCCGATTGCCCTGCATCACCGGCGTGAACAGGCTGGGAATCGCGGCCGAGGCGCGCATGGCCTGATGCAGGCAACCTTCCTGGAACCAGATTTCCTGCTGGTTCGTCAGGTCGGTGGCCACCGCCGTGTAGGGTATGCGCAAGTCTTCGATATTGATTTCGCCGACAATCTTGCGGATCTGCCCGAACACTTTTTCCCCGCGAATCGCTCCCAGGCGAAAGCTGACGTCCACCAGTCTCAACACGTCGAGGTAATCCAGGCTCTCGATCCAGTTGCGATATTCATCGAGCTTGCCGGCGGCGTAAATCCCGCCGACTACTGCGCCCATCGAACAACCGGCGATGCAGGCGATGTCATAGCCACGCCGTTCGATTTCTTCAATGACACCGATATGGGCATAGCCCCGGGCTCCACCTGAGCCCAGCACCAGTGCGACGCGCTTTTTCATGAATCGCCCTCGTCTGACAAGGTTCAACAATGCACCCTTCGAGGGGCGTGCTTCAATCGCTAAGGTCGTTTGGTGGGGCGAGGACGTCGTTTTTTCGATACTCCTTGGCGGCACTTGGTTATTCTCGCGAGCGCTATAGTTTCCGTAGGCGATCAACGGCACTTTTCACGTGCCGGACCGTCTTACCTGCACGACTGTTGACCTGACTTGAGGTGTTATTGATGAAAGCCTGGATCTGTGTGCCGTTGATTGCCCTGGCACTCGCTGGTTGTGCCGGCAAAACCGCTTACCGCGAGAGCTGTGGTAGCCAGATCGATGCCGCGTGGCATGAACTGGACCTGGCCAAGGCCGAAGGTTTCGCCGGGACCGTCAGCTATTCCAAGGCCTTGTCGCTGCTGACCGGTGCCAAGACCCAGCAGCAATTCGAGGCTTACGAGGGCTGCACCAGCAAGGCCGAAAAGGCACGCTTCTACATTCGCGAGTCGCGCGCGGGCCGTTGAGGCATGATGTAAGTCATCAGCGGGATTCGACTCGGGGAGCAAGGAATGTCTGCGTTAGTTGATCGGTTAGTGGCTCATGTCCTGAGCCTTGAAGTCCGTTTGCTGGCCTGTCAGGCACGCTTGAGTGCCCGCACCGACCCGGAAGCGTTGCACGATCTGCGCACCACGGTGCGCCGTTTGCGCAGTCTGCTGCGCCCCTTGCGCGGTTTGCCCGGGGTCGAACAGCTGGAAGCGGCGGCGTCACGAGTGGGCGACCTGACCACGCCGTTGCGCGATCGCGAGGTGCTGGCGGCGTACCTGCTCCAGCATGATCAACCCGAAGCGGCGCAACGGCGCATGGCGCAGATGGCCGAGGCTTATCCGGCGGTGGCGGCCAGCCCTGAACTGGCACAGTTGCTGATGATTTTCGACGCTTTTCCGCGTTTTCTGCGGGCCTCCCAGCGTCAGGGGTTGCTCAAGGGATTGCGCCAGCGCATCGAAAAACGCCTGGCCAAGCAGTGGAAAAAGCTCGAGCACACCCTGCACGACCCCGCGCATGACCGTCATTTGTTGCGTCTGCTGATCAAGCGTGTGCGCTATGGCATCGAAGCCTATCCCGAACTCGACCGATTGCCCAAACCAGCGTTGCCGCGGTTGAAGTCGGCGCAAGCTGCCTTGGGTGACTGGCATGATTGTTTTCAATGGCTGGTCAGGGCCGAGCACGAAGCCGATCTGCAGCCGTGCGTTCCCGTCTGGAAAACCACCATGGCCGAGGCCGAAAGTCGCGCCGACCGCGTCCTCGACAAACTTGACGCCGCCTGCTTCAAATCCTGATGAACTGCTGGCCCATGTAGGAGCTGCCGCAGGCTGCGATCTTTTGATCTTGGCGCTGAAGATCAAAAGATCGCAGCCTGCGGCAGCTCCTACAAGGGTGTATCCGGCTTATCTGTCAGCCTCTTTGGCCGGAATGGGCACTGTGCTGTCATTGCTGGTTGGTTAAGATCCCTTCATCCTTTTCCTGCCCTTGAGGTTTGCATGCGCTTTTCCGATCTGCTCGACGCCGTCCGCAGCCAGCCGCTGGAACTGTCTATTCCGGCCGAATGGGCGCAGGGGCGTGCCAGCTTCGGTGGCCTGGTCGCCGCCTTGCAATACGAAGCCATGCGCGCCAAGGTCCCGGCAGATCGGCCGGTGCGTTCGCTGGCGATTACCTTTGTCGGCCCGGTCGAGCCTGAAGTGCCGGTCAGCTTTGAAGTCGACGTGTTGCGCGAAGGCAAAGCCGTCAGCCAAGTGCTGGGGCGGGCCATGCAGAAGGGGCAAGTGGTGACATTGATTCAGGGCAGTTTCGGCGCCTCGCGTCCGTCCGAAGTGGCGGTCGCCGCGCTTGCCGCGCCCGAGATGAAGCACTGGGACGACTGCCAGGAACTGCCGTATATCAAAGGTGTGACCCCGGAATTCATGCGTCATCTGGCGATGCGCTGGAGTGTCGGCGGTCTGCCGTTCACCGGCAATACGTCTCGCGAGATGGGCGGCTGGGTGCGCTTGCGTGGGGATGTGAAAGAAGAACCGGTCAGCGAGTCGCATGTCCTCGCGCTGGTCGATGCCTGGCCTCCGGCCCTGTTGCCGCACCTGAAGAAGCCGGCCATGGGCAGCACGCTGACCTGGACCATCGAATTCGTCCAGCCGTTACTGGACTTGAGTACGCTGGACTGGTGCAAGTACCTGGTTGAAATCGAATATGCCGCTGATGGTTATGGTCACGCGGCCGCAAAACTGTGGAGCGCGGAGGGTCAGTTGATCGCCATGAGTCGGCAGACGGTGACGATTTTCGCCTGAATCAGTGACGACGGTGGCGCTCACGCCAGGCGCGCCACCAGCCACCGCTCAGGAAAAACCTTGGAAACGTCAGAAACTGTTCGACCAGCAGGCGCGACAGCGCATCGTTGCGATCACTGAACGGCTCGGAGGCTTGCGCCTCCAGGCTGTGACCATGGCGTTGCAGGGCCAACGCGGCCAGCAGGCCGACGACGCCAATGGCGATGTTGACGAAGCTCAGGCCGAACACCCCGGTAACAATCAACAGGAATGCCAGGATAAACAGCGGCACGGCAATCAGGTGCAGCACCAGATTGGTCGGGTGCTGATGATTCTGCGGGTACGCTCGCCATTGCCAGGCGGGAAGGTTGGGGTCACGTTTGCCCATGATGCACATCCTCGATCCATGTTGAACACATGACTCAAGAATAGGCCCGGCCCGTGCGGGCGGCGAATCGAGGTTGGCTATCGGAGTGATAGCTGTGATGGGCTAAAAAGATCGCAGCCTGCGGCAGCTCCACAGGTGAATGGCGATCCCATGTAGGAGCTGCCGCAGGCTGCGATCTTTTGACTTTATTAAAGCTTCAATTGCCCGATAGCCTTACTCAATTCCCCGGCCAAAGCCGCCAACTCATTACTGGTCGTCGCCGAGTCCACGGTCTGCTGCACGGTGTTCTCGGTCACGTCGCGAATGCTCACCACCGCCCGATTCATTTCTTCTGCCACCTGGCTCTGCTGCTCGGCCGCCACGGCAATCTGAGTATTGCTTTCGCGCATCTGCGCCACCGCCTGGGTGATGTCTGCCAAAGCTGCCCCAGCCTCCTGTGCCTGCTGCACACAATCGTCGGCCTTGAACGAGCTTTCCTGCATGAAATCCACAGCGTCACGTGTCCCGGCCTGCAACGCGGAAACCATCAGGGTGATCTCGTCCGTGGACGTCTGCACGCGCTTGGCCAGGTTGCGCACTTCATCGGCGACGACCGCAAAGCCGCGCCCCATTTCACCAGCGCGGGCTGCTTCGATGGCGGCGTTCAAGGCCAGCAGATTGGTTTGCTCGGCGATGCTGTGAATCACACTGACCACGCCGTTGATCTTCTGGCTGTCCTTGGCCAGACGCTGAATCATCTCGGCGGTCTGCTGGACACCTGTGGATAACCCGGCAATCGATTGCTGCACCCGACTGACCACTGCCTGCCCGCTGCCGGCCAGCGTGTCGGCGGTTTGCGAGAGGTCGCGGGTGGCGCCGGCGTGCTGCGCGATGTGATAGACCGTCGCGGTCATTTGGTTGATCGCCGTGGCGGCCTGATCGGTTTCGCTTTGTTGGCCGAGCATGCCGTGACGCACCTCGTTCATGCTCGAGGCAAGCCGTGCGGCACCGACATCCAGTTGCCGCGCGGTGCTGGCGACGGTGTTGACCACCCGTTGATACCCGGCCTGCATGGCGTTGAACGCGTTTGCCATCTGCCCGACTTCATCCGTGCAGGCCAGCGGGACACGCGCCGACAGATCGCCGGTTTTCTCGACGTGCAGCATCACGTCCTTCAGGGTGTTGAGCTGGCTGAGCAGGAAACGGATCAACAATTGCGAAGCGCCGAGCATCGCCAGCATCAGGATCAGGACAGCTACCGCATAATTGGCGAACCGCTCGCCGAACACCTGCATCAGGCTCGGGCCGTAAGCGACCACCGCGACGTGTTGTCCGTCGGCACGAGTGATGACCTCGGCGCCCATCAACGGGTTGTCGCCGAGCAATGGCATCGAATTGATCTCGACCCAACCGTTGCTGTCCGTCAGTTCCAGCACCGGTTGCTCGTTCAGGATCGGGACCTGTCCCCGACGGAAACTCAGCAGGTTATCGGCCTTGGGCAGCGCTTGCCCGTCGGGCCAGGCGCCGAGCAATCGCGCCTGGGCTTGCGCGAACGCTTGAGAGGCTTGACTGCGGACCTGTTGCTCGAGTTGTACGGCGTACAACACCAACATCAGCGTGGTGACGAAGGCGACAGCGTTGACCGCCCAGAATTTGTATTTCAGTGAGACGTTGCTAAGCCAGGCACCCATGGAGGTCTTCTCTGATAGCGGAAACAATTTTGGCAAGGTGCCAGCATTGTGCCTCCAGTCCGCGCATCGGTTCTTGATGTGGGTCAAGGTGGCGAGCCTCGCTCCACTGAGCCTTGCCGGGCGTAATGCGCTATCCTTCGCGGCTTCAAAATTCCCTCGCTACAGGATTACGCCCAATGAAAGCCGCACTCGTCGAACTCATCAGCAAAATCAGCTCCGGGTGCATGAGCGAAGACGAAATCCTCAAAGTCGCTGACGAAGCGGCCCAGGCCTACGCCGATCAAGAAGCTTTTCTGACGGCCAATCCGGACATCAACTTCGACGACACATTCCCGATTCCGTTGGGCGAGTGGGTCGTTGTCGGCAGTCTGCCGGAAACGGTGCTGTTCCAGGCCGACACGTACGTGGACCTGTTCGCCCGGATCGTGGCCTCGTTCGGCCCCGGCGTTGACTTCAATATCAAACCCAAACAACTGGCCAAAACCGAAGCCCTGACTGCGCTTAATCGCATTCAGGTGCAGATGAGCAGCATGAACAAGGAAAACGGCGGCTACGTGCTGATGAACTTCAGCCAGTTGCTCGACGATGAACTGCAAGTGGTGTTGGTCTACGGCAACGACGTGCCACGGGTACTTGAATTGTGCGCCGAAGCCGGCATCGCTGCCGCGCCGTCCCTGGAAGCCCTGAAAGTGGCTATCCACGTCTGAAGCGTTAAGGGCGCTAATAAAACGGAACCCTCGCAACGGCCGGCTATCCTAAGAGGGCAAACCACTCTTAGGGAGCGTCACCATGGGTTCCACGTTCAACGGTCTGATTGGCCTGATTATTCTTGCCCTGGACATCTGGGCAATCATCAACGTGCTGAAAAGTGGCGCGGACACCGGGATGAAAATCATCTGGGTGCTGCTGATCCTGCTGCTGCCGGTTTTGGGCCTGATCATCTGGGCCATCGCCGGGCCTCGCGGCAACGTGCGAATCTGACAGTCGAACACTTCCCTCTGTAGAAGCGAGGCTTGCCCGCGAAGAACGATGACACGGTTTTACAGACAGACCGCATTATCGTTCTTCGCGGGCAAGCCTCGCTCCTACAGGGGGTTGTGTCGAGTCATCAAGTGAGGTTCTACCTGTCATCTTTCGCGACGTAGACTGCGTGTCTTTGCCGGTCAATCGACCTGATCGATTGGCCATCATGGGCGGGTAACCGTCCGTTGCGCCCCGCATTCTTCGGAGCACTTCCCATGAGCAACACACCCACCAGCGACTACCTGGAAACCCTTTATGAAGGCTACGGCCAGCGTTTTCGCATGGAAAAACTGCTGCACGAAGTGCGCACCGAACACCAGCACCTGGTGATTTTCGAAAACCCGCGCATGGGCCGGGTGATGGCGCTGGACGGCGTGATCCAGACCACCGAAGCTGACGAATTCATCTACCACGAAATGCTCACCCACGTGCCGATCCTGGCCCACGGCAGCGCCAAGCGCGTGCTGATCATCGGCGGTGGCGACGGCGGTATGTTGCGTGAAGTGGCCAAGCACGGCAGCATCGAGCACATCACCATGGTGGAAATCGACGGCACCGTGGTCGACATGTGCAAGGCGTACCTGCCGAACCACTCCAAAGGCGCGTTTGAAGACCCTCGGCTGAACCTGGTGATCGACGACGGCATGCGCTTCGTCGCCACCACCACTGAAAAATTTGACGTGATCATTTCAGACTTCACCGACCCGATCGGTCCCGGTGAAGTGTTGTTCTCCGAAAATTTCTATCAGGCCTGCCGTCGCTGCCTGAACGAAGGCGGCATCCTGGTCACCCAGAACGGCACGCCGTTCATGCAGATCGAAGAAGTCAAAACCACCGCCGGCCGCCTGCGCAGCCTGTTCCCGGACTGGCACTTCTATCAGGCAGCGGTGCCGACCTACATCGGCGGCTCGATGACGTTTGCCTGGGGCGCGACCCATACCGCCTATCGCAAGTTGTCCCGCGAAACCCTGCAACAGCGCTTCGCCGGCAGCGGCATCATCACCCGCTATTACAACCCGGAAATCCACATCGGCGCCTTCGCCTTGCCGCAATACGTACTGCAGGCGATCAACAAGCCCAGCAACGACTAAAATCCCCCCCGTAGGAGCTGCCGCAGGCTGCGATCTTTTGATCTTGCTTGCAAAACATCAAAGATCAAAAGATCGCAGCCTGCGGCAGCTCCTACAGGTAATAGGTGTAATCCATTTGAACGATCAGTCAGGGCAAAAGTCCAGATAGGTGTAAGCCCATTTGCGGGTTGTTCGAGGAGGCACTGATGCAAAAGTGGAAAATCACTTTCGTGGATGATCACGGTGAAACAGTCGACGAAGTTTTTGAGTGCGACGAGTGCCCGGATAACGAGCACGCCGCCAAACTTATCAAGGCCCGGCTACTTCCTGTCGCCGCCGAACTGGATCTGAACGATCTGGAAGGGCGAACCGCTGATGCCAGCGTTAAAAGTCTCAAGACCCAGAACAGCATACAAATCCTCGGCATCACGCCAGTCTGAACATCTCCTGTCACATTCTTAACCAGGCCTTGGCAGCGGCTCTCTCTTGAGGCTACTCTGCAAGCGAGATCAGCGAATGGATCGCTAAGGTCTGGTCTTGTCAGCTACATGCTTGTTTCCCATCGGCAACGTGTTTGTCGCATAGCCTTCACCATTCGGTTGCGGGCGTCGGGAGTACGGAAAGTCTATCCATCAGTTTGAGGAGGACGTTTCATGAGCACAGCCTATCAAGAAGACATCAGCAGCAGTGTGCTGCGCCGCATGAAAGAAGGCGGTTTCGACTTTTCACGGTTCCATCCCATCGAGTTCTACGCCATTTTCCCGGACGAGGAGCGGGCACGCAGGGCGGCAGGGCATTACTGTGGTGAATCCTTAAATGCACAAATCAGTGTGCGCGATGACGGCGCGTGGTACCTGGAACTGAGCAAAGTGATGTACGCCACCTATGACGGCATTGGCGACTTTGAGCAGGACTTCGAGGCGATAGTCGAGCCTCTGGGTGGCATCATCGAAGGGTGGGGCGTCAAGCAGGAGGTACGAGGGCTACTCGCATAACTTTATGAACAGTGACAACTTCCAGTAACGGCTAACCTTTGGGTTGGCCGTTTTCGTTTGTTGTAGGAGCTGCCGTAGGCTGCGATCTTTTGATCTCGTTTTTGATTCATAACGTTTCAAAAACGCAAAAAAAAACCGCCTGAGCAGGCGGCAAAAGGGAAGTTCGGTCAGTTTTTCCAGCGAATGCGTGGATTATCCTCGTCGCCAGCCGGGCAGTGAAATCAACTCTGACTATGCTGGTGATAGGCGATGACTTCGCCTTGCAATGAAGCGGGGGCGATCAGGTTGGGGCGTTTGCTGCACAAGGTTGGTGCAGTGTTAACGGCGTATTTATCCAACCGATTGATATCAAAGCGTTTCTGCCGATGGCACGGGCCTTGCGAAGCCTAGATGTCCGGGTGACAAGGAGTACGGCATGATCCGCACCTATTTTGATGAGATGTACGATGCCGGCGGCCAAGTCCGCCCGCACTATCGGGAATTTGCCCGTTGGCTGGCCGACACGCCTGACGAGCTGCTGGCACAACGGCGACGTGAGGCCGATCTGTTGTTTCATCGCGCCGGGATTACCTTCACGCTGTACGGGGACGAGCAAGGCACAGAGCGGCTGATTCCCTTCGACACCATTCCGCGCAGTATCCCAGCCAGTGAATGGCGGATCGTCGAACGCGGCTGCATCCAGCGGGTCAAGGCGTTGAACATGTTCCTCGCCGACCTCTACCACGAGCAACGCATCATCAAGGCCGGCATCATCCCGGCCGAGCAAGTGCTGGCCAACGAGCAATACCAATTGGCGATGCAAGGGCTGGATCTGCACCGGGATATCTATTCGCATATCTCGGGCGTCGATCTGGTGCGTGATGGCGACGGCACTTACTACGTGCTTGAAGACAATCTGCGAACCCCGAGCGGCGTGAGCTACATGCTCGAAGACCGCAAGATGATGATGCGGCTGTTCCCCGAGCTGTTCGCGGCCCAGCGCATCGCGCCGATCGACCATTATCCGAACCTGTTGCTCGACACCCTGAAAAGCTCCAGCCCGATCGATAACCCCAGCGTGGTCGTGCTGACACCGGGTCGTTTCAACAGTGCATTTTTCGAGCATGCGTTTCTGGCCCGGGAAATGGGCGTCGAGCTGGTGGAGGGCGCGGACTTGTTCGTGCGTGACGACAAAGTCTTCATGCGTACCACGGATGGGCCGAAAGCCGTCGATGTGATCTACCGGCGCCTCGACGATGCCTTCCTCGACCCGCTGGCGTTCAATCCGGACTCGATGCTCGGCGTCCCGGGGCTGCTGTCGTCGTACCGCACTGGCAACGTGGTGCTGGCGAATGCCATTGGCACCGGGGTCGCGGACGACAAGTCGGTCTATCCGTTTGTCACGGACATGATCCGTTTCTACCTCGACGAAGAACCGATCCTGAAGAACGTCCCCACGTTCCAGTGCCGTAACCCTTCTGAACTTTCCCACGTGCTGGCGAATCTTCCAGACTTGGTGGTCAAGGAAACCCAGGGCTCCGGCGGTTACGGAATGTTGGTGGGACCGGCGGCGACGGCGGCAGAAATCGAGTCGTTCCGCGCCCGCATCAAGGCCAAGCCCCACGCGTACATCGCGCAACCGACGTTGTCGCTGTCGACCTGTCCGACCTTTGTCGAAAACGGCATCGCGCCGCGCCATATCGACCTGCGTCCGTTTGTATTGTCTGGCCGCGAGACCCGGGTTGTGCCGGGCGGCCTGACCCGTGTTGCCCTGCGCGAAGGCTCCCTGGTGGTGAATTCTTCCCAGGGCGGCGGAACCAAGGACACCTGGGTGGTCGAGGATTGAAGGAAGCCTGTCATGTTAAGTAGAACTGCCTCGGATTTGTATTGGATGTCGCGTTACCTGGAGCGGGCGGAAAACCTCGCACGGATGCTCGACATCAGTTATTCGCTGTCGCTGATGCCACAGGATGGTCGCGGTGACGGCCTCCACGAACTCGCCATGCCCTTGCTGATTACCGGCACCCTGGACGATTACCTGGAGCGCCACGGCGAGTTGCATGCGGAACGGCTGCTGCATTTCTTCGCCCTGGATGCGGCCAACCCGGCGAGCATCTACAGCTGCCTCGGTGCCGCGCGGGCCAGTGCCCATGCGGTGCGTGGGCGAATTACCGCCGACATGTGGGAAAACATCAACGCCACCTGGCTGGAAATTCGCGGGATCGCCGATCAGGGATTGAGTCGCTACGGCATGAGCCGTTTTTGCGAGTGGATCAAGGAACGTTCCCACCTGTTTCGTGGCGCGTCCTACGGCACGATCATGCGTAACGATGCGTTCCGTTTCATCCGTCTGGGGACGTTTATCGAACGGGCGGACAACACGCTCCGCCTGCTCGATGCCCGCTACGAAATGGCCGGCGATCAAGCCGAAGCGGTCAGCGACGGCACGGCTCACGCTTACTACCAGTGGAGCGCTTTGTTGCGAGCGCTGTCGTCGTTCGAGGCGTACACCGAGATTTACCGCGACGCGCCCGGTGCCCGGCATGTGGCCGAATTGTTGCTGCTGCGGGCCGATGTGCCGCGATCGCTGCGCGCCTGCACGGAAGAAATCGACCAGATCCTCGCCCAGTTGCCTGGGGCCAACGGTCGTCCGGCGCAACGTTTGGCGGCAGAGATCGACGCGCGCCTGCGCTACACCGGCATCAATGAAATTCTCGACGAAGGCCTGCATGCCTGGCTGACCGAGTTCATCCCGCTGGTGCGCCAGTTGGGCAACGCCATTCACAGTTCCTATCTGGAGGCTGCATGAGACTTTCCATTAGCCACGAGACCACCTATCACTACGAAGATCAGGTGCGGGCGAGCATCCAGTATTTGCGACTGACTCCCCACGACAGTGAGCGCCAGCATGTGCTCAGCTGGCAGCTCGACCTGCCGCGTCCGGTGCGCGCGCAACTGGATCCGTTCGGCAACATCCTGCACGTGTTGACCATGGACGAGCCGCACGAAGCGATCATCATCGGTGCTCGTGGCCAGGTGGACATCGACGAGCTGCGCGAAGCCGAGCATGAGAGCCAGTCGGCGCTGCCGTTCCTGCGGTTCACTCGCCTGACCGAGCCCGACGAAGCCCTGCGCGCTTTTGCCGAGAAGGAATGCAAAAAACGTCGGGATCGCACGGCCCTGATCGACTTGATGCATGGCTTGAACTCGCACATGACCTACACGCCGGGTTCCACCGAAGTGGACACCAGCGCGGCCCAGGCTTTCGCCGGACGTTCGGGCGTGTGCCAGGACCACGCCCACGCCTTCCTCGCCTGCGCCCGCAGCCTGGGCATCCCGTCGCGTTATGTGTCGGGGTATTTGTACAGCGAGAACAGCGAGCACCTGGCCAGCCACGCGTGGGCGGAAGCCTGGCTCGATGACGCGTGGTACAGCTTTGACGTGACCAACGAGCTGGCGCGGCCGGAACGGCACTTGAAACTGGCGGTGGGCCTGGACTACCTCGATGCCTGCCCGGTCCGCGGCATGCGCCGGGGCGGTGGGTGCGAACAAATGCATGCGAAGGTGTTTGTATCGCCGACGCCGTTGCCTGCTCCAGTCATCTCAGTGCAACAGCAGTAATCAGCGACACCGCACAACCCCTGTAGGAGCGAGCTTGCTCGCGATGGTGTGTCAGTCGACATCAATGTTACTGACACACCATCGCGAGCAAGCTCGCTCCTACAGGGGGGGCGCGATCAAGGTTTAACTTTGCGCCCCGCCATATGCTTCAAATACCCCACCAACATCTCCAGATCCCCGTCCGGTAATACCTGCTCTGAAAAGCCGGGCATCTTCGCCTGCGGCCACTGACGCAAACTCTGTGGATCACGGATATAGCGCTTCAAAAAGTCCGCCCCAAAATATTCCGTCGGGTTGAACGGAATATTCAGATCCGGCCCAAACTGCGCATCCCCGGCGCCATTCAGCCGATGACACGCCAGGCAATTCTTCTGAAACAGCGCAAACCCCTGATTCACCGGATCGTCCGCCTTCAATGCAGGGTCGGGCAATAACGCCGGGAAACGTTCGGCCACTGGCGCCATGCGCTTGATGCTCGCCACTTGGAACGGCCATTGCTCGGGGCTGATGTTACCCGCCTGCGGATCAGTCCAGACCAGGTAAAACGGCCCGGCACTCGGCTTACCCTCAGACAACGCCGGCCAGGGTTTGGCCGGGTCCTCAATCGCCAGCCACGCCCGTGCACCCTTGGCATTGAGTAACGGCGCGGCAGCCAGTTCGGCGGCAAATCCATCCAGCGCCACGGCCTGCAGATGATCGTCAGGTGTGATGCCCGTCAACAACGCCGCCAAGGGCACGACGCGATAGCTCATGTCCCGTTTGTAGGAAACGTCGTTGGTGATCGTGAGGGTCTGGACTTGAGGATGCTTGAGCAATTCCTCGGTCTGCCAGGTGCGGCTGTTCGCGCCCAGCTCCAGGTTCAGCTGTGCGGCAGAGAGGGGCGTGCTGAGCAGCAAGGCCCCGAGCAGAATGAGCGTTTTCAAGGTGATCGCCGTCCATGTCGTGGAAGTGCCGCAAAGGTTGGCACACCCACGCTGGCCCGGGTAGCGAACCAGTCACATTTTTAAGAGGCGATTAAAAACCCACGGCCGTATTTTTAATGGCCGATTAGCCGATCACCTTGGTCAGGTTCGGCAAAATCAACAACAGCGTCGTGGCGAAAAGAATGAGCCCGGCTTGACGTACTTTCGAATGCTTGAACATGGCTTGACCGCCTTTTTTGTTATTTTCCGATGCCTGCCTGCATATCTCCATGACGGCAGAGCGTTGCACTTCCTGTAGGACGAGCGCCTCGGCAAAACCCGACGACAACTTCGTACATGTTCACCTTAGGGCCCGCGTCACCCGTGGCTTAGATCCCTTTCGTATGGACATCTAAGTTATCGCTTTAAAAAAGGCATGAGGCCTATGGCCAGCTTCTTTGGCGCCCGTTTGCTAGACAGCTTGGTGTCATGAATTGGTTAATCCGGTAGGGCACTACCGTCCGTCTGAGCGTGTGCGTCAATGCTCGTGAGCGCTGCGGTCATTGAATTGGCAGCGGTCCGGAATAAGGTGGAGGCTCCTTAAAAGATCAAAAGATCGCAGCCTTCGGCAGCTCCTACAGAATCGCGATCCCCTGTAGGAGCTGCCGAAGGCTGCGATCTTTTGATCTTCATCCACATCAGGTACGAGGACGTCATGACCCAAGCTTTGATTTTCGACGCGTTACGCACGCCCCGTGGTAAAGGCAAATCCGATGGCGCCTTGCACAGCGTCAAACCGGTGAACCTGGTGGCCGGACTGCTCAGGGCACTACAGCAGCGCACCTCGCTGGACACCAGTCAGGTCGATGACGTGGTGCTGGGCTGTGTGACGCCGGTCGGCGATCAAGGCGCCGACATCGCGAAAACCGCGACCCAAGTGGCGGATTGGGACGTCAGCGTGGCAGGCGTGCAAATCAACCGCTTCTGTGCGTCGGGGCTGGAGGCGGTGAATCTCGGGGCGATGAAAGTACGCTCCGGCTTCGAAGACCTGGTGGTGGTTGGTGGGGTCGAGTCGATGTCCCGGGTATCGATGGGCAGTGACGGCGGGGCGTGGGCGATGGACCCGGAAACTAATCTGCACAGCCATTTCACACCGCAAGGCGTGGGCGCCGACCTGATCGCCACCCTCGAAGGTTTCAGCCGGCAGGACGTCGACGCCTACGCGCTGTATTCCCAGCAGAAAGCCGCGCGGGCCCGGGCCGATGGTTCGTTCAGCAAATCACTGGTGCCGGTGCAGGACCAGAACGGCATCCTCCTGCTCGATCACGATGAGTTCATTCGCGCCGACTCCACCCTCGAAGGCCTGGGCAAGCTCAAGCCGAGCTTCGAAATGATGGGGCAAATGGGTTTCGACGCAACGGCGTTAAGGGTCTATAGCCATGTCGAGCGGATCAACCACGTGCACACGCCAGGCAACAGTTCCGGCATCGTCGATGGCGCGGCGTTGATGTTGATCGGTTCCGAGGCCAAGGGCCGTGCGCTGGGTTTGCAGCCACGGGCGCGAATCGTCGCCACGGCGGTGACCAGCACCGACCCGACCATCATGCTCACCGGTCCCGCGCCGGCCACCCGCAAGGCGTTGGCCAAGGCCGGGCTGCGGGTTGAAGACATCGACCTGTTCGAGGTCAACGAGGCGTTTGCGTCGGTCGTGCTGAAATTCATCAAGGACATGGCCATCGATCCGGACAAGGTCAACGTCAATGGCGGCTCCATCGCCATGGGCCACCCGCTGGGCGCTACCGGCTGCGCGATTCTCGGCACGCTGCTTGATGAACTGGAGACCCGGCACCTGCGCTATGGCCTCGCGACGCTGTGCGTCGGCGGCGGCATGGGCATTGCCACCATCATCGAACGCCTCTGAGCCCCGACTTCAAGGAAGCCTTTCATGACCCAAGCCATTCGTTACGAAAAAGGTCAGGACCAGATCGTCGTCCTGACCATCGACATGCCAGGCCAGAGCGCCAACACCATGAACGCGGTTTATCGCGAGGCCATGGCTGCGTGCGTCGCCCGCCTGGTTGCCGACAAAGACTCGATTGCCGGGGTCATCATCACCTCGGCCAAGCACACTTTTTTCGCCGGCGGCGACCTCAATGAACTGATCAAGGTCGGCAAGCCAGAAGCCAAAGCCTTCTACGACATGGTGCTGACGCTCAAGGGCCAGTTGCGCACCCTGGAAACCCTCGGCAAACCGGTGGTTGCCGCGATCAACGGCGCGGCGCTGGGCGGTGGTTGGGAAATCTGCCTCGCTTGCCATCACCGCGTGGCACTGGACAATTCGTCCGTGCAACTCGGCCTGCCCGAAGTGACCCTCGGCTTGTTGCCGGGCGGTGGCGGCGTGGTGCGCATGGTGCGCATGCTCGGGTTGGAAAAAGCCCTGCCGTATCTGCTCGAAGGCAAGAAAGTCCGGCCGCAACAAGCGCTGCAGGCCGGTTTGATCGACGAGTTGGCAAATGATCACGATGAGCTGCTGAGCAAAGCGCGGGCCTGGATTCTGGCCAATCCCACGGCGGTGCAGCGTTGGGACGTGAAGGGTTACCAGATTCCTGGTGGCACGCCGTCAAACCCGAAAGTCGCGCAGATGCTGGCCATCGCGCCATCTATTCTGCGCAGCAAAACCCAAGGCTGCATGCCCGCGCCAGAGAAGATTCTATGTGCAGCGGTTGAAGGCGCCCAAGTCGATTTCGACACCGCGCACCTGATCGAAACCCGTTACTTCACGGAATTGACCACCGGGCAAATCTCGAAAAACCTGATTGGCACATTCTGGTTCCAGCTCAACGAGATCAATGCCGGCGGCTCACGCCCGCAAGGTTTTTCACCTTATGTGACGCAGAAGGTCGGCGTGCTCGGCGCCGGGATGATGGGCGCCGGGATCGCTTTTGTCAGTGCCTCGGCCGGCATTGAGGTGGTGCTCAAGGACATCAACCTCGCGGCGGCGCAGAAAGGCAAGGCTCATTCGGCGGCGCTGCTGGACAAAAAAGTGGCTCGCGGCCAAATGAATGCGGAACAACGTGAGGCGGTTCTGGCGCGGATACGACCCACAGAAAATGATGCGGATCTGGCCGGTTGCGACCTGATTATTGAGGCGGTGTTTGAAGATCGCGAGCTCAAGGCCAAAGTCTCGTCGGCTGCGCAAAAAATCGTCGGCCCGCAAGCGGTGATCGCTTCCAACACCTCCACCTTGCCGATCAGCGGTTTGGCCACGGCGGTACCCGACCAGACGAAGTTCATCGGTCTGCATTTCTTCAGCCCCGTGGAGAAAATGCCGTTGGTGGAAATCATCAACGGCGCCAATACCAGCGAAGAAACCCTGGCTCGCGGGTTTGATTTCGTACTGCAAATCAAGAAAACCCCGATTGTGGTCAACGACAGTCGCGGCTTCTTCACCTCACGGGTGTTTGGCACCTTCACCAACGAAGGCATCGCCATGCTTGGCGAGGGCGTGAGCGCGCCGATGATCGAGACCGAAGCGCGCAAGGCCGGCATGCCGATTGGGCCTCTGGCGATCTCCGACGAAGTTTCCCTCAGCCTCATGAGCCATATCCGCCAGCAAACGGCCAAAGACCTGCAAGCAGAAGGGAAACCGCTGATTGAACACCCGGCATTCGCTGTGATTGACTTGCTGCTCAACGAATACAAGCGCCCGGGAAAAGCGGCTGGAGGCGGTTTCTATGAGTATCCGGTCGGTGGCCAGAAACATCTGTGGCCGGAGCTGAAAACCCGGTTCGAGAAGGCCGACGGGCAGATTTCGCCGAAGGATGTGCGCGACCGTTTGTTGTTCGTGCAAGCCCTCGAAACCGTGCGTTGCGTGGAGGAGGGCGTGCTGACCTCGACAGCGGACGCCAACATCGGCTCGATCTTCGGTATTGGCTTTGCCGCCTGGACCGGCGGTGCGCTGCAATTCATCAACCAGTACGGCGTGAAAGACTTTGTTGCCCGCGCCCAGTATCTGGCCGAGCAGTATGGCGAGCGGTTCGCCCCGCCCGCGCTGCTGCTGGAGAAAGCGGCCAAAGGGGAGGTCTTTTAAGGGACCGGTGACGCATTCCAGGGCTTGCCTTGCCCCCCTGTTTCAAGGCAGGCTCTGGGGTGTGCATTATTCCCATCACGTGTCAGGTATTTTTTATGTCGTTACGCATCTGCATTCTGGAAACCGACATCCTGCGTCCGGAACTGGTCGATCAATATCAGGGTTACGGGCAGATGTTCCAGCGTCTGTTTTCGCAGCAACCCATCGCTGCCGAGTTCACCGTCTACAACGTGATGCAGGGCGAATACCCAGGCGATGAGCTGACGTTCGATGCTTACCTGATCACTGGCAGCAAGGCCGATTCCTTTGGCACCGACCCGTGGATCGAAACACTCAGGGCTTATCTGCTGACGCGCTACGAGCGTGGCGACAAGCTGCTGGGCGTGTGTTTCGGCCATCAGTTGCTGGCGCTGTTGCTGGGTGGCAAAAGCGAGCGGGCGACCCAGGGCTGGGGCGTCGGCACCCACAACTACAAACTGGCGGCCAAGGCGCCGTGGATGAGCCCGGTTCGCGAAGAGCTGACGTTGTTGATCAGTCACCAGGATCAAGTGACGTCGCTGCCGGAAAACGCCACGGTTATCGCCTCCAGCGATTTCTGCCCGTTCGCCGCGTACCACATCAACGATCAAGTGCTGTGCTTCCAGGGCCACCCGGAATTCATTCACGATTATTCCCGGGCGTTACTGGATATTCGCCAGCAGGCGCTGGGCGAGCAGGTTTATTCAACAGGTATGGCCAGCCTTGAACACGAACATCACGGCGCCACGGTTGCGGAGTGGATGATGCGGTTTGTGGCGCACAAGCCAGAAGCTGTTTGACGCTAAAAGCATCGCGAGCAAGCGTTCACAGATCCCCTGTGGGAGCGAGCTTGCTCGCGAAAGTCGTGAACGGTAACGCGTTGAACCCGTTGCTGATCGGTGCCATTGGTTTTTTCGTCGGAACGCCGCCCGGAGCAAGCTCGCTCCTACAACCAACCCGATTTCTTGAAACTCGCCCACAAACTCACACACCCAACCGCAATAAACCCCAATACCGCAAAATACCCGTAGTGCCACGTCAACTCAGGCATGTTCTGGAAGTTCATCCCGTAAATCCCGGCCACTGCCGTCGGGAACGCCAGAATCGCCGCCCACGCCGCAAACTTGCGTTGCACCACGCTTTGGCGTGACGCCTCCAGCAATACCCCCACTTCAATGGTCTGGCTGGCGATATCGGCCAACGTTGTCAGGTCTTCCATCTGCCGCGTCACGTGGATCTGCACATCACGAAAGTACGGGCGCATGTTCTTGTCGATGAACGGAAAGCTCAGCCTCTGCAACTCCTCGCCGATCTCCACCATCGGCGCCGCATATCGACGTAAACGCAGTACATCGCGACGCAGGCTGTGGAGGTTCTGGATGTCTCGCTCATTCAGCGAGCTGCACAGCACGTTACGCTCCAGCTCATCGATCTCGGCATGGATCGCTTCGCCCACGGGCTGGTAGTTTTCGATGACGAAGTCGAGGATCGCATAGAGCACGAAATCTTCGCCGTGATCGAGCAATAGCGGACGCGCCTCACACCGTTGTCGGACATGGGCGTAGGACGCGGAATGGCCATTGCGAGCGGTAATGATGTAACCGTTGCCGGCAAAGATATGCGTCTCGATGAACTCAAGCTTGCCCTCATGTCGAATCGGCGAGTACGTGACGATAAACAACGCATCACCGAAGGTTTCCAGCTTCGGTCGGCTGTGTTTTTCCAAGGCGTCTTCGATAGCCAGTTCGTGCAGGTTGAACTGGCGTTGCAGGTTGGCCAACTCTTGGGCATCTGGCTCTTCGAGGCCAATCCAGACAAAGTGGTCAGGTTTGGCGGCCCATGCAGCGCCTTCGTCCAGGGTTATATTAGTGACTTTCTTACCGGCGCTATAAACCGCAGCAGCAACAACTCTACCCATGATGGTGATTCACTTCTTATTAGGCGCTTAACAAAAAAGCAGTGGCAGGCAGTGTTCAGCTTAGCCTTGTCTGTTGCTTCAGAGTCAGTGAAATCTGCGGAGTTCGCCGGCGAAAGCGCGCAGGCAAAAGAAAACCCGCACAGGGCGGGTTTTTCTATCAGGCGGCTTGCAGTTGCCGATCCATGGAGTCGATGCACTCGCGCATCTGCTCGCGGCACTGTGCAATTAACAGTGGCATGTCATCCAGGCTCAATCCGGCGGTAGGAATGGCCGGTAATGAACGAATCAGAATCTTCCCACTGCGCCAGCGATTTAATCGCATGTGTTTGACGTAACTACTGACACACACTGGCACGATCGGTACGCCAGCAGCGATGGCCATCTGGAACGCGCCTTTCTTGAACGGCAGTAATTCTTCGCCGAGGTTGCGTGTACCTTCGGGGAACACCCAGATCGAGGTGTCTTCATTTTGCAGGGTATGGGTCGTGGTCAGCATCGACTGACGCGCCTTGTGCGCATTGCCGCGATCAATCAACACATTGCCCGCCAGCCAGAACAACTGTCCGAACAAAGGCACCCACTTCAGGCTCTTCTTGCCGATGCACACCGTACGCCGGGGCACCACATTGCCGAATACAAACAGATCGTAGTTGGACTGGTGATTGGCGATGATCACGCAGCTGTCCGGTTTATCCGTCAACGGCCCGACCTCGGCTTTCACCCGCAGACGCAAAATGCACATCGCCGGCCACGCGTAGAGACGTGCGCACAGACGACTGTTATCCGGGTTGAAGGGGCGGCACACGCCGAGAATCACCCCGAGCACACCTGCCACAATAAAGTGAAGGCCCATCAATAACATACGCAGCACAAACAGCATTTACAGGCCCCACCGGGACAAAAGGTGGCGCAGTGTACGGATGTGCACTGTTTTCGGCAATTGCCGCTATAGAGGTAGGAGTTAGCCGATGTTTGAGCGCATGTTTCCGACTTGTGGGTCAGATGCGTTCTAGAGCGGTTGTAGTCTTTTCAACAAAGCGCGTAAGAAAAAGCCCGACACGACGGTCGGGCTTTTCGGCGCAGCGTATCTGGATTAACCCAAGTGTTCCTGATCCAGGATAATCGCGTTATCCAGGGTTTCCAGCAGTGCCTTGCGTACTTTCAGCTTGGTGTTCTTGTGAGCCGTCATATTGATCTTCTTCAATTGACGTGCCGCTGCCAGCGCCGCACCTTGCAACTCCTCGGCCGGCACCACTTTGTCGAGGAAACCGGCATCCACCGCGCTCAGCGGATCGAACATCTCACCGTTGATCACCGAGCGATGGAAGGCCGACTTGCGCAGACGATCGCGCGCGATCTCGATACCGGCATGGTGCATGGTCATGCCGATTTGCACTTCGTTCAGGCCAATGCTGAACGGGCCTTCGACCCCAATGCGGTAATCCGCCGACAGCAGCAGGAATGCACCCTTGGCCACGGCATGCCCAGGGCACGCCACAATCACCGGGAACGGGTGCGACAACAGACGACGGGCCAGGGTTGAACCGGCAGTCACCAGGGACACCGCTTCCTTGGGACCAGCGGTCATCACCTTCAAATCATAACCGCCCGAGAGAATGCCCGGCTGACCAGTAATAATCACCACTGCGCGATCAGTCACCGCCTGGTCCAGCGCGGCGTTAAACGCAGCAATCACGTCCGGGGAGATCGCATTAACCTTGCCATTACTCAAGGTCAGGGTCGCGATACCGTCTTCGAGATGGTAGGAAATCAACTCACTCATGACGCTATTCCTTGTATGAAAGTTGGGCAGACGTTACCCACCGCCGCAGGCCAGGTAAAGCGCCGTGACTGACCCACCGGTCACCCTTTCTCCGCACATCGGGCGCAGCCCGCCAAGTCCATCGGGCATTCCCCTCTATATAGAAGGGGACGCGAAGCCGGAGATTGGCAGCTTTGCCATGCCCCGGAACCCGCCCGAACGGCTAAAACGCTAAGCACATGAAAATTCTGCAAAAAAAGTTTGCCATCGGAAAAGCTTTCGACTACATTAGCGCGCCTCGACAGACTGAATATGTTTGACGAGATACGGTGAAGTGTCCGAGTGGCTTAAGGAGCACGCCTGGAAAGTGTGTATACAAGAAATTGTATCGAGAGTTCGAATCTCTCCTTCACCGCCAAATTCGATGTAACCAAAACCCCTGATTTCGAGAGAAATCAGGGGTTTTGTGGTTTCTGTGGTCTGAACTTCACTATCCTTATTAATCAAGCTTCTATGATCACCCGATCCTAAGGCTTGTTGCCGCGCCGTTGTTGGTCTACCGACGCCCCTCGAATGGAATCGATCTTGATGACCAAACTCCGAGCCACTTCTCTCCTTATTGCCCAGCGCGTGACAGCGCTGTTGATAGGCTTCATTTCCTCACTCGCCTCTGCAGCCACAACTTTCCCCGACGCTGCAGCCAGCGATCCGGCAAAACTAGGGTGGATGGTCGGCTCTCCGCCGCCAGCCGATCGCACAGTGCGCTTCGAGGATGGCAGCTATTTCCAGTTCCCGGCGATGCGCTGGAGTGTCTCGAATTTTCGACAGCTGATGCCAACGATCAACGTTTCTCGAGGAATCGATGCGCCGATTCCATTGAAATCGGCACGACTTGAAGGTATCGACGCTATCAGTTTTGTGCCCCTCGGCGCGAAGACCCCGATGACCTGGGAACAGTCCCTCGCGGCCACTTACACCGATGGGATTGTGGTGATGCACCGTGGGAAAATCGTCTACGAGCGTTACTTCGGCGTACTGAAACCCGAGGGCCAGCACGCGGCGATGTCGGTGACCAAGTCAGTGGTCGGTACGTTGGGGGCGATGCTTGTGGCGGAAGGACGCATCGACGCGAGTAAACGCGTTTCCGATTATGTCCCGGAACTCACGAATTCTGCCTTCGGTAGGGCAACGGTGCGTCAGGTCCTCGATATGACGACTGCGCTCAAGTACAGCGAGGATTACGCCGATCCGAACGCAGAAGTCTGGGCTCATGCGAAGGCCGGCAGTCCGCTGCCCAAACCCAAGGACTACACCGGGCCACGAACTTACTACGAGTTTTTGCAGACGGTGCAGTTGCATGGCAAACACGGCAGCACGTTCGGCTACAAGACTGTGAACACTGATGTGCTGGGCTGGGTGATTGCCCGCGTCACCGGGCGCAACGTTGCGCAGTTGTTGTCGGAGCGTATCTGGAGTCGGCTGGGGGCTGAGCAGGATGCCTATTTCACGGTGGATTCCATCGGCACCCCGTTCGCGGGTGGTGGTTTGAATACAGGATTGCGCGATCTGGCGCGGTTTGGCGAGATGCTGCGCAATGAAGGCACGTTCAACGGTCAGCAAATCGTGCCGAAAACGGTGGTGGACGATATTCGCCGTGGCGGCGAAAAACAGGCCTTTGCCCAAGCCGGTTATGAGTTGCTCAA
Source organism: Pseudomonas sp. LBUM1644 (assembly GCF_059716195.1). Lineage (NCBI taxonomy): Bacteria > Pseudomonadati > Pseudomonadota > Gammaproteobacteria > Pseudomonadales > Pseudomonadaceae > Pseudomonas > Pseudomonas sp. LBUM1644. Next base: position 1,781,025 of record NZ_CP166812.1, read on the forward strand.
AGGCTGGAGCTACCGTTCGATGTGGTGGGTGACAAACAAGGACGGCGGGGCCTTCATGGCGCGCGGGGTCCATGAGCAACGCATCTATGTCGATCCTAAAGCCGAGATGGTGATTGCTCGCTATGCCTCCCATCCCGTCGCCAGTAATTCAGCCAATGATCCCGTTACGTTGCCGGCGTTTGATGCGGTGGCCCAGTATTTATCCGAGTTGCCTTAAGGTCGCTTGAGGTCATTCAGGAGGCGGTCCATTCGTCGGGCATACGGAAAACTGAATTACAAGTCCGGTAGTGACCGGCTAGTCTCAAAAGCTTGGTGGTCGATATTTTCAGGCAAATAGGGCTTGCCGGTATCGATCCCGCTTTTGAGAGGGGTGAAATATGGCTGATCCGTATATCGAAGACGACGGCGCAGAATTTCCGATCAACAATTGCGTGCAGTGCGGCCAGACGGAGTATGTGGTGGGCTTTGGTGACGATCAGGCCAAGCTTGGCAAGATGAAATCCATGGTGCGACTGGGGCCGAAGGCAAAATTCTTGCCCAAGGTGGCGACACCCGCCAGGAAGTAATAACTCACCGGACAGACCCCGTCATCGAGCGGGGTTTTTCATAAGTGAAGGATTGTGTGACATCGAATGTTTGGCGGGGCAGTTTTCACAAAGTTTTCACAACGCCCTACGTAATCTCAACTCATCCGTTAGAAAGCAACACCTGGCCCGTTCCCCAGCGGGCTTTTTTTTGCCTGTCATAAAACCTTTTCCATAAAAGCTGTCCAACCGACGCCATTAACGAGGTGGCGGCGGATTTTGTGTGGACGTTGCCTCCTCTAAAGCATTTAATCCCCGGCCTTTCGGTTTCTTTATTTTTTGAGGTTTACGTCATGCGTTTAACACTGCCCGCTCTGGTTCTGGGGCTTTTGGTTGCTCAGGGTGCAATGGCTGCTGGCGACGGCACTGCCGCGCTGGGTGGCGGTCTGGGTGGCGCGTTGGGTAATGTGGTCGGCCAGAATATGGGCGGCAGCACCGGCGCAGCGATCGGCGCCGGCGTAGCGGGCGCGGCGGGCAGCGCAGTTGCAGCACGAAAAGGTAGCCGCACAAAAGCAGCCATTGGTGGTGGTGTCGGCGCGGCCGGTGGTTCGGTCATCGGCAACAGCCTGGGTGGCAAGACCGGTTCCACCATCGGCGCCGGCTTGGGCGGCGCATTGGGCGGTGGCGTCGGCAGCAACCTGGCCAAGGGTCACAAGCGTCACTGAGCCCGTTCGATCAGTTTAAAAAGCCCGGCTTGATGCCGGGCTTTTTGGTTTATGAACGTTTCCCTCGCCCGCGCCTCGAAAGCCATATACCCCTGAAGAATGCGAGGCCTGCCATGACACCGGAAACCAACGGCAAGAAGGGTAGACGCTTTACTGCTCGACGTTTGACGTTGTCCGCATTTGTTTTTGGCTTGATGGTCGCTCAAGGCGCAATGGCGGCCGGCGACGGTACTGCCGCAGTCGGCGGCGGTCTTGGTGGCGCGCTCGGTAACGTAGTGGGCGGACAAATGGGCGGCAGCACAGGCGCCGCGATTGGTGCCGGCGTAGGCGGCGCGGCCGGGAGCGCCGTGGGGGCGAAAAAAGGTAGTCGCACAGAAGCCGCGGTTGGCGGTGGATTAGGCTCGGCGGGTGGCTCTGTGGTTGGCAACAAACTGGGCGGCTCGACCGGTTCAACCATTGGCGCAGGCCTGGGTGGGGCAGCAGGTGGTGCGGTCGGTAACAACCTGGGCAGCGACAGCGGCAGTTCTCACTCCGGCAGCGGGCACAAACACAAGAACAAGCACAGAAATAAACATCGCTGATTCGACATTCTGTGACAATCCCCTGTAGCAGCTGGCGAAGCCTGCGTCCGGCTGCGCAGCAGTCGTAAAACCTGTGGATGCGATCTATCGGATAGTACACGGTGGGTGAATTTACGACTGCTGCGGAGCCGGACGCAGGCTTCGCCAGCTGCTACAAAGTGTGCGTTACGACGACATTTGCTTTATTGAATGGCATTAGACGAACGCCGGGTTTCTCGCATCTACTCGTAGGAGATCGGAACGTTTGGCCGTAGGCCGCCTCGAACTTCATACACTCCCTGAATTCTGTGAGGTATGCCATGACTCCTGAAACCGAAGGCAAGGAAGAAAAAGGCCCGAGCGGGCTTCCGTTCATCAACGATCCGGGCAACGAAGACCCGGGTTCCCTGATGGATGACGCCACTGTGCCGCTCAATGATTCAGATGATGCCGGCGACGTGGGGAACCTGGAATATGAAGAAGAGGACGAGGACGAAGATTGATCGGGCTTGTGGCTGTTCGACCGATCGTCTCTTTGACCGAACCCACGCATCGCCTGGCGCTCGAAATATCAGGGCCTGCTTTCAGGCCCTTCGAGAGGTGCTCTATGAACGCTGACCCGAAAGACTCCGACATCGACGACACGCCTGAATACCCGCTGCCTTCACCTACCGATTCATTGAGCCGGGATCAACGTCCGCCTGATGATGCAGGGGTGGAGCAGGTGCCGGATGATGATGTGAAACGTGGGGATGTTGAGGCTGATCCTGACGATCCAGACATTGCCGGGAATGACGGCTCGGGTGAGCCGAGTTAACGTTCTACGCCTCGTCACTTACTGACTTAACCGTATTATCTGGGCGAGTGTGTTGCCGATCAGTTCAGTTTATGGCTGTGTTTGTAATCGCAGAATGTGGGGCTAAATGGCATGCGCTGAGTTATTTAGTCAACGAGTCGATCCAGCATTTGTAGAATTCCCTCTGTTGCTGAATATCATTTGTGATGTCTATCTCTTCGTAGTCGAAGATGTTCACGACGTCATCATCTTCGGTTGGTTTCCCCATCTGCAGTTCATACGCCACCACGCCACCAGACATTTGTGATGACATTCGCGATGGGTGAACGTTGAGTTTTGCGCCTTTGCAAAGAAATTTTGTTTCTGGAAACTCTGCTCGCAACAGCCCAAGGCAAACGTAAAGGTCCTGGGCGGTATAAGTTTTTCTTAATCCGTTTTTCGTTGTGTAAATTAACGTAGGATTTTTTCGATCACATTCGATCGAAGCGATCTCGGTTAATCCATCGGTATGTATAGATATTTCTACTGTTTTCATGGGAGCTTCCGGTTCGGGTTTGGGGTTGAATAACCGACATAGCTACCATCGGCGTTGACGGGTGTAACGCCGAGTATGTCGCGACTGTCAATTCCTCCTGGGAAAGCGATTTCAACCTCCTTCCTGTGAGGCGAAATCATGCCAAGTTTTTTATTCACATCTATTCCGCGAATTTCTTTTATTACATAGACAAAACCATCATCAAATCCATAGCCGGTTGCGAACTTTATGGCTTCCTTTTCTGAGGTCGAGGTGCTGACAAAAAAGCTGGGAGGACTTCGGTTGTCCAATGCATGTAGGTAAAGATCCATGCTATCTCCCAATGGCTCAAATCCTGTCTCAAAAATCTCCCAGTCTTCTCGAGAGTCCCCGCGATACAAGTATCGATTTTTTGGTTTCGAGGATGGAAGTTTTGGCTCTCCCTCATCAACCCCAACCTTCCTCGCCGGATCCTCACCCCCATCCAACGCCCCCTTACACCCACCCACCCCCGGGCAATCACTCAACCCCAACGGATCAACCCACCCCGTCGGGTTCAGCGCATACCGATACCCATTCAACCCCCCCGCAAGTTTGATCGGGTCTTGCGTCAGATACCGCCCAACCTCAGGATTGTAGTAACGATGCCGGTTGTAATGCAGCCCAGTCTCCGCATCAAAGTATTGCCCTTGAAAGCGCAGCGGTTGATCAAGTACCTGATGGGTGTCGCGGTTTAGGCGGGTGAGGCGGCCGTAGGCGGTGTATTGCGCGGCCCAGACGATGTCGCCGCTGTAGTCGGTGAGTTCCTGGGGTGTGCCGAGGTGGTCGAGTTGGTAATAGAAAGGGCAGGCCCTGCGCGGGCCTTTGCCGTCGAGCATCGCCAGTGGGCGGAAGGTGCCGGGTTCGTAGACGTAGCTGCGGTAGTGCTCGCGGCTGCTTTCGGCGACGAGGCGGTCACCCTGCCAGAAGAATTCGGTGGTTTTGCCGTCGACGGTCTTGGCGATGCGGCGGCCAAAGGCGTCGTAGCGGTAAGTTGCACAACGCCCGTCCGGCAACGTAACGCCAGTTAATCGGTGTTGGCAGTCGTAGCGGTACTCGGTGACAAGTTTTTGCGCGGTGCCGCGTCGCTCGCGAATCAGGTTGCCGAAGGCGTCGTAATCGTAGTGCCGGTCGCCTTGCATCAGCAGGCGGTTGCCTTTGACGGTCGCCGGGCCGGGACGATCCTGCATCAGCAAGTTGCCGGTCGGGTCGTGGGCGAAGGTTTCTGGTTGATGGTCGCGGGAATGGCGGACGCGGATCAGACGTCCGAGAGGGTCGTATTGGTAGTTTCGTTGTCCGAGTCGCGTGTCGGCAATGTGCTCGAGGTTGCCGTTGGGGCTGTAGGCATAGTCGCGTCGATACAGCGATTGTCGCTGTTGTCTGACGGTGTGGGCTTTCAGGCGGCCCTGTTCGTCGTACTGGAAGTCGCTGAGCAACAGCCCTTGTTGGCGGTTCTGTTCGCGGCCGGCGAGAAAATCATGTGACGTCAGTCGGGCGCCGTTGAGGTCGATGGCGATGAGTGCGCCGCCCTTGGCGTGCTGGTAATCGAGTTTGCTGTTGTCCGGCAGGCGCACATGATTGAGCCGGCCACACGCATCGTAGCGGTAACGCAACGTGCCCCAGCCCTGGTGTTCGGTGATCAGGCGATCCTGGGCGTCGTATTCGAATTCCAGTGGGTGGTCGTGGCCATCATCGACGTTCACCAGCCGGCCAAGGCTGTCGTAGCAGTACTGGACCTTGATGCCGTCGGGCAGCGTCTTGATCAATAGACGTCCGGCCGAGTCGCGCTCGTAACCCGTTACGTGTTGCGAGCCGTCATCGCCGAACTCGGTTTTCTCCAGCAGATGACCCACGAGGTCGTAGAGATAGACGGTGCGTCGACCGTCGAAACCGGTTTCCTGTCGGATTAATCCATTGGGCGTGTAGTCCAGCAGGTATTTTTCGCCGGATTCGTTTTCGATCTCGGTCAGCAACAACTGAGCATTGTCGTAGCGATAACGCAGTTGCGTGCCGTCCGGATTGATCCGACGGCTGACCCGATGCAGTTCATCTGCATACTCGAAGCGGGTGACGCGCCCCAGTTCATCGCGCTCGGCGGTGATCTTGCCGTAGGCGTTGTAACTGAATGCACGGCTTGCACCTGTCGGCAGAATCGTCTGGACCAGGCGTCCAACGGCGTCCCATTGATACTGGGTTACGGCGCCGTGCGGGTCTTGGCGGGTAGTCTGTCGTCCCAGAACATCGTAGGAAAAACGCCATTGACTGCCATCCGGCAACGTTTCTTCGAGCAGTTGACCCAACCCATTCCAGGCGAAGGTATGCCGGCTGTTGTCCGGGTATCGGACCGACAGTAATCGTCCTTGGGGATCGTGGTGGTAATGGGTGACATGCCCGTCGGGATCAATCGCTTCGGTAACGTCCCCTTGGGCATTTCGTTGATATTTCCAGACCGCTTTGCCGCGATACCGCGCCAGCAGAAAACCGTCGCGATACTCGTAGGACGTCGGCTCGCCCTCCGATGGAATCAGGGCAACAAGCCGTCCGACTTCGTCGTAGCGGTATCGAGTGATCGCCCCGAGTGGATTCTGTTCAGCACTCAGCCGACCCTTGTCGTCGTAGGCCTTGAGGTGTTCTGCGCCGTTGGGTTCGACCCGGCGTACCAACCGTGCCTGATCGTCGTGCTGGTAAACCTCTTCGCTGCCATTGGCGTTTTTTACAACAACGCTGCCCTTGTCATCCCAGACGCAGGAAGTGTCCATCTGTGAGAACGACGCCCAGTGCCGGATGCATCGCGCCGCCTTGCCGGACCGTTCCCACTCCCAGTAGAAACTTGCCCCACCGGCCAGCTGCCGTTGAAGAATGACGTGCTGATGGTCGTAGTCGTAGCGTTCACTTTCGCCGACGGCGTTGGTCGCTTCGATCAGGCGATGACAGGCGTCATAGCGGTAGGTAACCAGTGTTTGCTCGGTTCGCCAGGACGTTTCCAGCGTGTCGGCCGGCTGAAAGCTTTGATACTCGACGGCAACAATCTGCCGGCGCGCATAGCGCAAACGCAGCGAACGCCCGGTCCCGTTGTCGAGGCGCTGAATCCTGTCAGTGTTATCCCTCTGCACCGTCAGTCGATTGCCATAGGCATCGCTGATTGCCGTCAGTCTTCCTGTACGAAAGTGATAAAACCGCGCGGTCTCGCCCGCCATGGCGAGGATCAGTTCCTCAGGCGCATCCCCCAGATAAATCGCGGCCCGTGACAGGCTGTTGTGAATCGCCGGGCGCTCGGCGTTCGGCAGTGGAAAGGTCGTACGGCGGTTCTCGTGATCAATCCAGATGACGGTGTCACCGCTGATTTCCAGCCGATGCGCGAGGGAGTGACTCCAGCCGAACCCGAGGCCGCAATCGATCTCCACGGCACTGGTGCGATAGAGCCGGGTGAAGTCGAAGGGCAGAATCCCGTCCAGCGAACCATCGGTCAGCGTCAGCAGTTCTTCGCCCGTAACCATCGATACCGGGCAGCCGTTCGTACAGGTCAACGCTGCGCAATCGGCGCTGTCGCCGTTGGGGTTTTTCGCCTGATCCGAAGCGTCGTCGCGATGCTCCTGCCGGCTCAGGCGGGTCTGGGGGCCGGACTTGTTGCGAGCTATGGCGACCGGATTCTTCACGATCACCGCTGGCGATTCACCGACGCTGATCTGCAACGGAACGACCGGGGCAGGCCTCAGCGGTGCAGGCCGGGTGTTGACCATCAACGGCTTGAGCGCGCCGGCATGATCGGTCAGGTCAGTCCTGGCGGTGAGTTCGGCCAGGCGCAATCCCGCGCCCGCGAGCCATTTGCGGGCGCGCACGGATTTAATCTTGGCCAGCACCTTGGCGCTTATGCCGAGCTTCAGCCCCGCAGGCCCGGTGAGGCATACCAACAGGAAACCGATCAGAATTTCTGTACGAATCTCCGCGACGACTTCGGCGATGTATTGCGGTGGCAACATCCTCAGCCAGCTGGTGAAGGCCGCGAGATGAATGAACATCAATGGCTCGTCACTCAACATCAGCAACACATTGGCGATGGCTTCGGCGGAAGCGTTCAGTAATGACTCAAGTTCTGCCTCGGTCAGGTACTCAAGGAGTTTTTCGCTGTTGGCTTGAAGATCCGAGACCAGGGCGTAAACCTGCTTCACGTCATCCCACACACCGGTCAGCGATTTCTCGAAGCCGCGCCAGTCGGCCCGTTGCAGCATGCCGTAGCGCTGAGTGAATCCTGCCTCTTTGAACTCCGCCCACAATGGCTGGAACCCGGTCGTCCACTCGTCACGCAACCAGCCTTCCAGGTGACTGATGACGCCTTGGTAAGAGGCGTAGAGCGCTTTGATGTGATCGCTGGAAACATCGGGAAAAAAAGTAATGCGATAACGCAGGTTACGGTCGCAATCGGGGATTTCCAGGATGCCGCTGGGGCCGATCTCGTGAAAAATCGGCTCGCCAAAGGTCTGTTCTCCCGCCACGTCGGACATCAAGGGTTCGAGCTTCACCGGCGTGTTGCCGATCGGTACAAAACGCGCCGCTTCGAACATGTGCACCAGCGTCAGCGGACCGTTGGCCGGGCATGCGGTAACCGTAGAACTGACGGGTGTGGTGGAATGTTTGGGCGCGACAAGCCGGACTTCATTGCCAACCTTGAACACCTGGTCGATGTCCAGCGCCGTGCCGGTCCAGAAACTTTCCGCCCAGGCGTCATAGTCATTGAGGCTCAGCCGAAAATCGCTGAGCAGCGCTTCAACGTTCGGCTGCTCGGGGTTCATGGCAGCGACCACCAGGAGCCCGATGGCATTGTTCAAGGCCAGGACCTTGTCAGGATCGAACATTCGCAGCCCCTCGCGCGGATCAATTTGGAACGCGGGACTGTGCGGGGGATCAGCGAGGAAAGAAGTCGGGAAAAGAGGTGTTTGGTGTAGGACGAATCGCTAAATCATGTTCAGCCTTGGACATTGGTCGTTGCCCTATGCCTGCCGCGCTCGTTATGCTGCTGAATCCTTTAATCCGACACGGACCCGGCCGTACTTGAGCCGCCTGGGATGTCTTGAAAAACGGATCAGATGCGATGAATGCACCGCTGAAAGAATTTGGCCCGATCAAGGCCGTGATTTTCGATATGGATGGCTTGCTGCTGGACACCGAGGGCATTTACACCGAGGTCACGTCCATCATCGCCCAGCGTTATGGCCGTATCTTCGACTGGAGCGTCAAACAGAACATCATCGGTCGCGGCGCGGGTGATCTGGCGCGTTACGTGGTCGAAGCGCTGGACCTGCCGATTACCGCGGAAGAATTTCTGGTCATCCGCGAGCCACTGATGCGCGAGCGTTTTCCTGCAGCGCTGGCGATGCCCGGTGCCGAGGAGCTGGTTCGGCATTTGAAAGCCAACAATGTTCCGATTGCGGTGGGCACCAGCTCTTCGCGCCAGTCGTTCGGTCAGAAAACCACGTTGCACCGTGACTGGTTTGCGCTGTTCGATTTTGTGGTGACGGCGGATGATCCGGAAGTCGGTGCGGCCAAACCGGCCCCGGATATCTTCCTTACCGCTGCGCGCCGCTTGGGCGTTGCGCCTAAAGATTGTCTGGTGTTCGAAGATTCGCCGTTCGGTGTCACGGCGGCGAAGGCGGCGGGGATGACGGCGATTGCGATCCCGGACGCGGCAATGGCTGATGAGAAATACGCACACGCCGATGGCATTCTTCGTACGCTGAAAGCGTTCAAACCGAGCGCCTGCGGGTTGCCTGCGCTCGATTGGGCCTAATGCAACAGCCACAAAAAAAGTCGCAAGTTACCCTGTAGGAGCGAGCTTGCTCGCGATGGATTCAAAAGCGGCGCGTTTGTTCAGACAACACGCGTTATCGTTGAAGTCCATCGCGAGCAAGCTCGCTCCTACAGGTGTTTTTTGCTGCGTTTAATTCATCAAGCGCCGAAACCACCGTCGATGGTCAGGCTGGCGCCAGTGATGTAACCGGCTTCCGGGCTGACCAAATAGGCCACGAAACTGGCGATCTCTTCCGCTTTACCGTACCGGCCCACGGCCATCAACGGGATCAAGCTGTCGGCGAAGTCACCGTCGGCCGGGTTCATGTCGGTGTCGACCGGGCCCGGTTGCACATTGTTGATGGTGATACCGCGTGGGCCGAGGTCGCGTGCCAGGCCTTTGGTCAGGCCGACCAGCGCTGATTTGCTCATGGCGTACGGGCCACCACCGGCGAAGGGCATGCGGTCGGCGTTGGTGCTGCCGATGTTGATAATGCGGCCGCCTTCGGTCATGTGTTTGGCGGCGGCCTGGGTGGCGATGAACACGCTACGGACGTTGATGGCCAGGGTCTGATCGAAGTCTTCCAATTTGAAATCTTCCAGCGGTGCAACGGCCAGCACACCCGCGTTGTTGACCAGGATGTCGAGGCGACCGAAGGCTTCGACAGTCGCGGTCACGGCGCTGCGGATGGCCTCGGCGTTGGCACTGTCAGCCTTGATCGCAAGCGCTTTGCCACCCTTTTCGGTGATGCTGTTCTGCAATGCTTCGGCTTTGGCCGTGGAGCTGACGTAGGTGAAGGCAACGGTCGCGCCTTCAGCGGCCAGGCGTTTGACGATGGCGGCGCCGATGCCGCGAGACCCGCCTTGAATCAAAGCCACTTTGCCACTGAGGTTCTGAGTAGTCATAACGATCTCCAAAGTCCCGAGGCGAGATGCCCCGGTTGATGGAGCCTAGTATTGATTCAGGATTACACGCTGTGTAGCCAGTCATTGCGATAGTCTGTGTAAACCAGAAGTTTATAGTGGCGCCTATGGAAACCTTCAGCAGTATCGAATGCTTCGTGCGCAGTGCCGAGGTCGGCAGCTTCGCTGAAGCCGCTCGGCGCCTCAGTCTGACCCCGGCGGCGGTGGGCAAGAGCGTCGCCAAACTTGAGGCGCGGCTTGGCGTGCGCTTGTTCCAGCGCAGTACCCGCAGCCTGACGCTGACAGAGGCGGGCCAGCTGTTTCTTGGCGAAGTCAGCACCAGCCTGCACACGATCCAGAATGCCGTCGCTAATTTGGCGAGTGCCGAAGGCCGTCCGGCCGGCACGCTGAAAGTCAGCATGGGCACGGTGTTCGGGCGCTTGTATATCGTGCCGTTGCTCGGGGAGTTTCTGCGACGGTTTCCGGCGATCAACCCGGACTGGCATTTCGATAACCGCCAGGTTGATCTGATTGCCCAAGGGTTTGACGCGGCGATTGGCGGCGGCTTCGAATTGCCCCAGGGCGTGGTCGCGCGCAAGCTGACGCCGGCACATCGGGTGTTGGTGGCGTCAGCTGAGTATCTGGCGGGGCGTCAGGCAATCGTTGAACCTGATGATCTCAAGCATCACGACGGGATTCTGATTCGGTCACCGCAAACCGGCCGCGTGCGATCCTGGCAATTGACCAGTCGCACTCAGCAACACAGCCCGTTGACGCTGAAGGCGCGGATGACCATGAGCGATTCGGAAGCGGCTTGCGCCACGGCGACCCAAGGGCTTGGCATCGCGCTGGTGAGCATGCCGTTTGCTTCGGGGTATCTGCTGGCGGGGACGTTGCAGCGGGTGTTGCCGGACTGGTATGTCGACGATGGCAACATTTCCATTTACTACGCCGAGCACAAATTGTTGCCGGGCAAGACCCGGGCGTTTGTGGATTTCATCATCGAGCAGTTTGCGGAGCGGGGGTTGGGGCAGCGGTTTAGTGCGCTTTGAGCCAGGCCTTGGATCGAGGTGCGGCCATCGCGAGCCTGCTCGCGAAGAACGATAACGCGGTCTACCTGCCAAACCGCCCCGGCCAGCCAACTATTTTCTTCGGTCGCGGTGTCGCATACGTACGCACCTTCGACGTCGACAACCCCAACCGCACCAACGATTCGGCAATCGTCACCGCAGCCGTCACGCCATCCACCACCGGCACGCCGATGCGCTGACGAATCTGCTCATCCAGCCCGGCCATGCCACCGCACCCCAGGCAAATCACTTCGGCCTTGTCTTCGATCACGGCCAATTCCGCCTGGCGCACAATCGCCTCCAGCGCACGCTCGGGATCGGACTCCAGCTCCAGCACCGCTAAACCGCTGGCCCGAACCGATGTGCAGCGGTCCCACAACCCGGACAGTTTCAGTCGATCCTCAATCAGCGGCACGGTGCGGTCCAGGGTGGTGACCACCGAATAGGCATGACCGAGGAACATCGCGGTGCTGGCCGCCGCATCGGTGATGTCCACCACCGGCACGTTGAGCAGTTCCTGCAAACCTTCGCGACCATGCTCGCCGTACCCGGCCTGGATCACGGCGTCGAAGGGCTGGTCGTAGGCCATCACCCGGTCCATGACCGCAATCGCCGCCAAATAGCTTTCGAAATTGCCTTCGATGGAGTCGGCACCGAACCAGGGCGTCAGGCCAATGATTTCCGTGCCGGGCGCGGCGACGGATTGAGCCGAACGGGCGATGGCCTGGGTGATGGATTCGGTGGTGTTCACATTGACCACGAGAATTCGCATGGGAAGTCCTTAGCAGGGTGGTTCTGCGGCCCGACGATGCCGGGCCGCCAAGGGTTTAGTGGCTGGCGTTATCGACCGCGATGGCTTCACCACTGATGTCTGCGTAGTGCGGCTGCCGTTTGGCGATGATCAGGTAAAGCATCCCGGCGATCCCGGCACCAATCAGCCAGGAGAACGGCGATACGAGGTGGAAACCCGGTACCAGCGCCATGACAATGGCGATCAGTGCCGCCGGAATGAACGCCGCTACGGCACGCAAATTGACCCCGCGGCTGTAGTAATAAGCGCCGCTCGGATCTTCGCTATACAACTGCGGCACATTGACCTGTGCTTTTCGTACGAGCCAGTAGTAAACCATGATCACCCCATACAGCGGGCCGAGCAGGGCGCCGAGGCCGGACAGGAAATACACGATCACCAGCGGGCGGTTGTAGAGGTTCCACGGCAGGATCAGCACAGCGATGGTCGCGCTGATCAGGCCGGCACGGCGGAACGTCAGGTATTTCGGCGCGAGGTTGCTGAGCTCTTGCGGCATGGCGAAGAACGAGCGAAATCGCAGAAGTTAAGAATCAGCGTGCCGTAGATCGACAGCCACAACGCACCGCCGGCAAAGATGTTGCGCCACATCTCACCGCCGCTCAGCGGTTCGCGAATCGACCAGGCGATGGTCGCGTTGGCTTGGGTGTACATCCATGCGGCGAGGGCGGAGACGGTCAGCAGAATCACCGGCCCGGCAAACGCTTCGTAGCGGCGCACCATTTCCATGCCATAGGCAAGGATCGCCAGCTGCACGAACCAGATCGCCACGAAGCACACCCAGCCCAGGCTCGACAGGCCAAACATTGAATTGTGATCGTAGTCGGCGAAGCCGGGATGCACCGCCGTCAGCAATACGCGAAAGACCACCGAGGCGAGATACGTCTGAATGCCGAACCAGGCGATGGCGATTACGGCGCGGATCAGTGCAGGAATTTGCGCACCGTGAATGCCGAAACTGATCCGGCTGATGACGGGAAATGGCACGCCGGTCTTCTGGCCCATGTATCCCGACAGGTTCATGAAGCAATACACCAGCGCCGCGCCGATCCCCAGGGACAGCAGAATTTGCCAGCCGCCCAGGCCGAGTGCGTACAGGCCGATGGCGAAGGAGTAGTTGGCGATGTTGTGAACGTCGTTGGTCCACAGGGCAAAGATGCTGTAGCGGCCCGAGCGTCGGCCTTCGGCTTTGGTGGGCGCCAGGTCTTTGTTGTGCAGCCGGGGGCTCAGCACCACGGGCTCTTGAAAGGTTTGATCGTGAGCGGTGGGTGGAAAGGAGGGCAGATCCAGCGCGATATTATTATTGGAGAGGCTAGTACGCATTCCGGCAGGCTCCGAGCTTGGCGTCGCGATGACTGTGCTTGAGCGTGGGCTCGACAAATCTTCGTCGCGGGCTATCAGCATCATGGGTTACGGGGCATCTGCAGCCTGTACGGGATAGGGCGCTTCAGGCTTGCGGATCTAAAGTGTGTGTATGTTTTGAATTTATTGTATACAAAACATCTATGCACCTAAGCCAGATCTATGCCAGTCCACGATCGATTGATTTCAGCATTAATTTCGTTTTGTTATTTGAAAGTGTTAAGTCTCTGAAAAAAAGGCGATATAAATTGACCGATTGAACAGGTATTTATTTTTCAGTTGGTGTTGTAGGAATTTTTGACTGAGGAAGTCAGGAAAGGAGGATGTAACTTTTCAGGGCGAATAAACAAAAAGTGCACACACAAATTAAACCTATGGTGACATTCGTGTGTACACATTTTTTAAGATCAAAAGATCGCAGGCTTCGCCAGCTCCTACAGGGGAATGCGTGCAACTGTAGGAGCTGCCGCAGGCTGCGATCTTTTAAGCTTTGGATTTACTGATGATATTCCCCGCATGCAACCCGCATTCTTTCTGCGTGGCTTCCTCCCACCACCAGCGACCTTCGCGCTCGTGCTGGTTCGGCAACACCGGGCGGGTGCAGGGCTCGCAGCCAATACTGATGAAGCCGCGTTCATGCAGGCTGTTGTATGGCAACTCGAGCATGCGGATGTAGCCCCAGATCTCTTCGCTGGTCATTTGCGCCAACGGATTGAATTTGTAAAGGGTGCGTTCCGGGGTGGAAAACGCGGTGTCGATTTCCAGCACCGCGACTGCGCTGCGGGTGCCAGGGCTCTGGTCCCGACGCTGGCCGGTGGCCCAGGCGGTTACCCCGGACAGTTTGCGGCGCAGCGGTTCGATCTTGCGGATACCACAGCATTCGCCATGACCGTCCTTGTAGAAGCTGAACAGGCCTTTTTCCTTCACGAACGGTTCAAGTTTCGTGTAGTCCGGCGACACCAGTTCGATCTCGATCTTGTAATGCTCGCGCACCTGATCGATGAAGCGGTAGGTCTCGGGGTGCAAGCGGCCGGTGTCGAGGCTGAACACCTTGACGTTTTTGTTCAGCTTCCAGGCCATGTCCACCAGCACCACGTCCTCGGCGCCGCTGAAAGATATCCACAGGTCATCGCCAAACTCGGCGAACGCGAGTTTCAGGATGTCCTGGGCGGATTTGTTGGCATAGGTCGTGGCGAGTTCCACGACATCGAACGATGGGCTCATCAGGGCGGCTTCCTACAGGTCGGTGGCGCTGGGCGCTCTATATGGGGCTGATGGTAACAAAATCCTGCAACGCCTGGCGCGCCCTCTGCGTTGCGCAGGTCCGTACGAGTCGCTAGAGTTCGGCAATCTTTTTGCTCGATCGACTCAATAATCACTACAAATGGGAGTGTCTTGTGGAAATTGCCTGTCTGGATCTTGAAGGTGTACTGGTCCCGGAAATCTGGATCGCCTTCGCCGAAAAAACCGGGATCGAATCCCTCAGGGCTACCACCCGGGATATTCCCGACTACGACGTGTTGATGAAACAGCGCCTGCGGATTCTCGACGAGCACGGCTTGAAACTGACAGACATCCAGGAAGTGATCGCCACGCTGAAACCGCTGGATGGCGCCATCGAGTTCGTCAACTGGCTGCGTGAGCGGTTTCAGGTGGTGATTCTGTCGGACACGTTCTACGAGTTCTCCCAACCGCTGATGCGTCAGCTGGGTTTCCCGACCTTGCTTTGTCATCGATTGATCACCGACGACTCCGGTCGGGTGACGAGCTATCAATTGCGTCAGAAAGATCCGAAACGTCAGTCGGTATTGGCCTTCAAGAGCCTCTACTATCGAGTGATTGCGGCGGGTGATTCCTACAACGACACCACGATGCTGGGCGAAGCGGATGCAGGGATCCTGTTCCATGCGCCGGACAACGTGATCCGCGAGTTCCCGCAGTTCCCGGCCGTGCACACCTTCGAAGACTTGAAGCAGGAATTCATAAAGGCGTCCAACCGCGCCCTGACCTTGTAAACACATACCTTGTAGGAGCTGCCGCAGGCTGCGATCTTTTGATTTTAAGAAGCAAGATCAAAAGATCGCAGCCTGCGGCAGCTCCTACAGGAGAGGGTGTTGGTCAGTTGAAGGGTTACAGGTCTTGCAGGGTATCGAGCAGCACTTTCACCTTGGTAATCGACTCCTGATACTCGGCTTGCCACTCCGAATCAGCAACAATCCCACCACCGCCCCAGCAACACACCTGCCCGTCCTTCACCAGCAAACTGCGAATCGCGATGGAACTGTCCATCTCGCCGCGCACGTCCAGGTACAGCAACGAACCGCAGTACAACCCGCGTCGGGTCGGTTCCAGTTCGTCGATGATCTGCATCGCCCGAATCTTCGGTGCACCGGTAATCGAACCGCCCGGGAAACTGCCGGCGATCAAGTCCAGCGCATCGCGGTCATCCGCCAGTTCGCCCGTCACACTACTCACCAAGTGATGCACATTCGGATAGCTTTCCAGGCTGAACAACTCTGGCACCTGGACCGAACCGATGCGGCAGGTACGGCCGAGATCGTTGCGCAGCAAGTCAACGATCATCAGGTTTTCTGCGCGATCCTTGGGGCTTGCCAGCAGATCGGCGGCGTTCGCCGCATCTTCGCTGGCGGTCAGTCCACGAGGACGAGTGCCTTTGATCGGGCGGGTTTCCACATGGCGCTCGCTGACTTTGACGAAGCGCTCTGGAGACAGGCTGAGCACAGCACCGCCGTCGGGCAGGCTCTGGAAACCGGAAAAGGGTGTCGGGCACGCGGCCCTTAGCGCCACATACGCGGTCCATGGATCGCCTTGGCACTCGGCGCGGAAGCGCTGGGCAAAGTTGACCTGGTAGCAATCGCCAGCCTGGATGTAATGCTGAATGCGTTCCAGCGCCTGGCGATACTCGTCAGCGCTCAGGTCGGCGCGCATTGGCGCTGTCAGTTTGAACGGCTCGACAGGTTCAACCGCAGGCTGACTGAACAATCCGATCAGGCGCTGCCGCTCGCTGTCGATCAGTGACGGGTGGAACACCAGTTGGCTTGTCGCTACATGGTGATCGCTGATCAACGCCCAGTCGAACAAGCCGAAACGTGCATCGGGCAAGTGCAGATCGTCCTGCGCCTGGCTTGGCAGGTTCTCCAGATGCCGACCGAAGTCGTAGCTCAGGTAACCGATCAGGCCCCCGGCGAAGGGCAGGTCAAAAGGAACAGACGCTTCGCCGAGGCGGGTCAGATTGTCGCGAAGCCGTTGCAGGAAATCGGCGCCACTTTCGTCAGGCAATACCGCCAGCTGTTCCAGCGGCCAGGCGCTGAGCACGTCATAGCGACCGCGGTCGGCAGTGGGTCGGCCGCTGTCGAGCAGCACGGCGCCGGGGGCATGGCGAATCGCCGCGAAGTACTCGGCAGGGTTGGCGCGGTAGGGGAGCGGGTGTACGGAACAGGTCAACATGGGCGGGGCAGGTCAGCCATCGAGGCGGGGTGGCGATTGTAGTCCCCTCGGGGAATTGCTCCTAGAGGGGATGTCGGGGATTGGCAGATGGGGGGCTGCAGGCGAGAGCATGTGGCGACGGGATTTATCCCCGTTGGGCTGCGTAGCAGGCCTGATTTCGGGGCCGCTGCGCAGCCCAACGGGGATAAATCCCCTCGCCACAGGTCAGCCCTCAACCGCAGGAATATGCCCAAACATCTCCTGCACAAACGCCACACGCTCTTCAATCGTCTCAGTCACACCGCGAGCCTTGAGCTCTTCCAGCCGCGCTTCAACGGCATGCGTACGCAACGTCAGCCCGCAGTCATTGGCAATCTGAATGTTCAACCCCGGCCGGGCATTGAGCTCAAGAATCAGCGGGCCTTTCTCCTGGTCCAGCACCATATCGACCCCGATGTAACCCAGCCCGCACAGCTCATAGCAGCCGGCGGCGAGTTTCATGAAGCCGTCCCAGTAGGGCAGTTGCACGCCATCCACCGCGTTGGTGGTGTCCGGGTGCTTGGTGATGATGTTGTTCAGCCAGGTGCCGCGCAGGGTCAGGCCGGTGGCGAGGTCGACACCGACGCCGATGGCGCCCTGGTGCAGGTTGGCCTTGCCGCCGGACTGGCGGGTCGGCAAGCGCAGCATGGCCATTACCGGATACCCCATCAACACGATGATGCGAATGTCCGGCACGCCTTCGTAGCTGATGCTCTTGAAGATCTGGTCCGGGATCACGCGGTATTCGATCAGCGCGCGGTCACGGTGACCACCCAAGGAGTAAAGGCCGGTGAGGATGCTGGAGACATGGTGCTCGATTTCCTCATGGCTGATGATCTTTCCGGACACTGTGCGATAGCGGCCCTCGAATCGGTCGGCAATCACGATGATGCCGTCACCGCCCGCACCCTGGGCCGGTTTGATCACGAAGTCGCTGCGCCCGCCGACAATCTCGTCGAGGTTGTCGATTTCCTTCTCGGTGGAAATCACCCCATACAATTCCGGCACATGGATGCCGGCGGCGATGGCGCGTTCCTTGGTGATGATCTTGTCGTCGACGATCGGGTACAGGCTGCGCTTGTTGTACTTGAGCACGTAGTCCGCGTTGCGCCGATTGATGCCCATGATGCCCCGGGCTTCCAGGGCCTTCCAGGTCTTCCAGAAGCCGAACATCAGGCGTCAGCCTTCTTCAGGAACGCCTTGAAACGCACCAGTTCGGTCAGGCGGTAGCCGCGATAGCGACCCATCGCCAGCATGAAGCCCACCAGGATCAACAGGATCGCCGGGAAGGTAAACACGAAGTACACCAGTTCCGGCACGGTCATGATCAAGTGCGCCAGGGACGCGGCGAACAGCGTGCCGATCGCCACTTTCATGGCATGCCCCGATCCGCGTTCTTCCCAGGTGATCGACAGGCGTTCGATGGTCATGGTCAGAATCACCATCGGGAACAGCGCGACCGACAACCCGCGTTCCAGCCCGAGTTTATGGCTGAGCAGGCTGATCGTCGCAATCAGCACCACCACGAACGTCAGCACCACCGACAGCCTCGGCAGCATTTGCAGCTTCAAGTGCTCAAGGTAGGAACGCAGCGACAGCCCCAGCGCCGTGATGATCGTAAACAGCACAATACCGAAGCCGAGCTGGGTTTCGCGGAAGGCCAGGGCTATCAGCACCGGGGTAAAGGTGCCGAGGGTCTGGATGCCGATCAGGTTGCGCAGGATCAGGATCACCAGCACGCCAATCGGAATCATCACCATGATCATGAACGTCTGCTGGGTTTGCAGTGGCAAACCGTACAACGAGTATTCGAGGAAGTTGGCGTCGGTATTTTCGTCGGTCAGCTTGGCCAGGCGAATCGCGTTCATCTCGCTGTTGTTCAGGCTGAACGTCACGTTGGCTTTTTTGCCGCCATCGACAGTGATCAGGTTTTCGTCGCCGGTCCACCATAGCAGGCGGTCAGTCGGCAGGCCTTGTTCACCGGTTTCCGGGTTGAAGTACAGCCAGTCGGTGCCGTTGAAGCTGCGCAGCCAGAGTTCAGGCAATTGCGGCTGGTCGGCCACCAGGCGGATGGTGTGGACCTTCTCCACAGGCACGTGGGCAATGGACAGTACCAGCTCGACGATTCGGGCTTTGTTCGCGGTGGCCGGATCGCCGCCCAGCAACAGTTTCACATTGTCGTCGTTGAGGTTGTTGACGCGCTTGATGGCTTCGCCGATGAAGGTTTCGACGTCGGCCGAGTGCTGCCGGATCGGCGCGAGCAGGGCTTCGGCGGCGATTTTCTCAGGGCCTTCGACGGCAATGCTGTCGCGGAAGGTCGGGCCCTTGACCTTGGATTTTTCACCGGTGTAACGCTTGGTCAGCACCAGGCGGTAATAAAGGGTCTGGTTGCCCTTGGCCCGACGCGCCGACCAGGTGACCTTGCGGTTGCCGTCGACGCGGTTCACGGCCACGCCGTAGTTGTTGGAGATGAAGCTCTCGTTGAGGCTGACGTAATCGCGGCTCAGCGGCGGCACGAACATCTGGATCTTGACCGGGTCCTTGGCACTGGCGACGAACTCGACCTTGGCGTCGATGTTCCACAAGTCGTCCGTGGCGTCTTCGGTCACGGGAATTCCGAGTACGAAGATCTGATAGGCCGTAACTGAAATGCCCAGCACCACCAGGATGGCGATCAGGACTTTCAGATGGAGGGTAAGAGAGCGCATTGGAATTACTCTGCGGTATGTGCGTCGGTGGCGCAGGCGGGTTTGCCAGCAGCGTATTTAAGACTGGGGTCGACCAGCGCGTCGAAACGTTTGAGGGCTTCGGAGCCAATCAGGAGCGGATATTGGAAGGCGCTGCGGTCAGTCAGGTTCACTTCGATGCTGCGTAAAGCCGAGCCCATGCAGATATCCAACTCGATCACCGGACGGGCGGTGTACTTCTTGCCTTCTTCCGGGTCGTAGTCACCGGCGCGGCGCTTGATCTTGCTGACCCGGGCCAATGGCCGTTCAATCGGGTGCGAGTGCGCGGTGTCAATGGCCAGATAGAAGCGCACCCAGGATTCGCCGTTGCGTTTGAAGCGTTTGATGTCGCGGGCACTCAGGGAGGCGGTTTTTGCCCCGGTGTCGAGTTTGGCGGCGACTTCCAGGTCGATGCCATCCAGAGAAGCGTACTCATTGAGGCCATACACGGTCTTTTCCCCCGCCGCGGCGACACCGGGAAGGCAAAGGAGATAAAGGAAGGTGGGGAAGGGCTTGAGTCTCATAAATCCTGGTGCGCAGCGGTCCGTGTTTCGATTCAAGGCCCTGGCATCGCTGCGCAAGCTCCTTCGTATGCCTATCAGCTATTTATGACAGGCAGTGCAGATGTCACAAACAAATGCGGGCGGCATTCTAGCACGGTGATTTTATGGCGCCAGCGTCGGCGGGCGGCTATAAACAGAGGGGCTGCTTCGTTATGGTGCAAGCGGTTATTAGACGATTGTCGACAATATCTAATTATCCTTTGACTGTTACTGCTGTTTTCGCTAGTTTTTCCGGCATCAGCTTTCAAGGTGTCGACAATATGCTGGATCAACTCGATCCCCCGGTTATAGCCCAGGACGATTCGGAGACACTTTCCGAAAACGTCTTTCGGCGCATTCAGGCAGCCATCGTCAAGGGTGAGATCGCTCCGGGCAGCAAAATCTCCGAGCCAGAACTGGCGCGCACGTATGGCATCAGCCGCGGGCCGCTGCGTGAGGCGATCCACCGCTTGGAGGGCCAGCGCCTGCTGGTCCGCGTGCCGCACGTCGGCGCACGGGTGGTGTCGCTCAATCACGCCGAGCTGCTGGAACTCTACGAAATCCGCGAATCCCTGGAAGGCATGGCCTGTCGCCTGGCCGCCGAACGCATGACCCTCGAAGAAATCGACGAACTGCGTCGCGTCCTCGAAACCCACGAGCGCGATGAGGCGTTCCAGGCGGGCGTCGGTTACTACCAGCAGGAAGGCGACTTCGATTTCCATTACCGAATCATCCAGGGCAGCGGCAACCGCACCCTGACGCAGATGCTGTGCGGCGAGCTGTATCAACTGGTGCGCATGTACCGCATCCAGTTCTCCAGCGTGCCCAATCGCCCGCATCAGGCCTTTGCCGAGCACCACCGAATTCTCGATGCCATCGCCGACCGTGACGGTGAACTGGCCGAGTTGTTGATGCGCCGCCACATCGGCGCCTCCAAACGCAATATCGCCCGTCACTATCAGGACGGCGCTAAACCGACAGCCACTGAACGAGGTGAGTCATGAGTTCCAACAAGAGCACTCCAGGCCAGCGTTTCCGCGATGCGGTCGCCAGCGAACATCCGCTGCAAGTGGTCGGCGCGATCAACGCCAACCACGCACTGCTGGCCAAGCGCGCCGGTTTCAAGGCGATTTACCTGTCGGGTGGCGGGGTGGCTGCCGGCTCCCTCGGCGTGCCGGACCTGGGCATCACCGGCCTGGATGACGTGCTGACCGACGTGCGCCGCATCACCGACGTCTGCGACCTGCCGCTGCTGGTGGACGTGGACACCGGTTTCGGTTCCTCGGCGTTCAACGTCGCGCGCACCGTCAAGTCGATGATCAAGTTCGGCGCGGCGGCGATTCACATCGAAGACCAGGTGGGCGCCAAGCGCTGCGGTCACCGTCCTAATAAAGAGATCGTGTCGCTGCAGGAAATGGTCGACCGCATCAAGGCCGCCGTCGATGCGCGCACCGATGACAGCTTCGTGATCATGGCCCGCACCGACGCCCTGGCGGTGGAAGGCCTGGAATCCGCCCTGGATCGCGCCGCGGCGTGCATCGAGGCCGGCGCCGACATGATTTTCCCGGAAGCCATTACCGAACTGGACATGTACAAATTGTTCGCCAACCGCGTGAAAGCGCCGATCCTGGCCAACATCACCGAGTTCGGCGCAACACCGCTGTACACCACCGAGCAGCTTGCAGGAGCGGATGTGTCGCTGGTGCTGTACCCATTGTCGGCCTTTCGCGCGATGAACAAGGCCGCGGAAAACGTCTACACCGCGATCCGCCGCGACGGCACGCAACAGAACGTCATCGACACCATGCAGACCCGCATGGAGCTTTACGATCGCATCGACTACCACACCTTCGAGCAGAAGCTCGATGCGTTGTTTGCTACGAAGAAATGAGGATCAAAAGATCGCAGCCTTCGGCAGCTCCTACAGGGACGGCATTCCTTTCTGTAGGAGCTGTCGAGTGCAACGAGGCTGCGATCTTTTCGGCATCACCCGAATAACCTGATGAATCACAATTTGCCGATTCCCTAACAAATTCAAAAATTGGAGACAGCAATGGCCGAAGCAAAAGTACTCAGTGGCGCCGGGCTCCGTGGCCAGGTTGCCGGGCAAACCGCACTGTCCACCGTGGGCCAGTCGGGCGCCGGTCTGACTTATCGCGGCTACGACGTTCGTGAACTGGCGGCTGACGCACAGTTCGAAGAAGTGGCTTACCTGCTGCTGTACGGCGACCTGCCGACCAAGGCACAACTCGCCGCTTACGTGAGCAAGCTGAGCAAGCTGCGCGACCTGCCGCAAGCGCTGAAGGAAGTGCTGGAACGCATCCCCGCCGACGCCCACCCGATGGACGTGATGCGCACTGGTTGCTCGTTCCTGGGCAACCTCGAGCCGGAGAAAGACTTCTCCGAGCAGCACGACGTGACTGACCGCCTGCTGGCCGCGTTCCCGGCGATCATGACCTACTGGTATCGCTTCAGCCACGAAGGCAAGCGCATCGAATGCGTGAGTGACGAGCAGTCGATCGGCGGGCACTTCCTGCACCTGCTGCACGGCAAGAAGCCAAGCGAGCTGCACGTCAAAGTGATGAACGTGTCGCTGATCCTCTACGCGGAACACGAGTTCAACGCCTCGACCTTCACCGCACGGGTGTGCGCTTCGACCCTGTCGGACATGTTCTCCTGCATCACCGCCGCCATCGGTTCCCTGCGGGGTCCGCTGCACGGCGGCGCCAACGAAGCGGCGATGGAAATGATCGAGCGCTTCAGCTCGCCGGAAGAGGCGATCAAAGGCACCCTCGGCATGCTTGAGCGCAAGGACAAGATCATGGGCTTCGGCCACGCGATCTATAAGGACAACGATCCGCGCAACGAGGTGATCAAGGGCTGGTCGAAAAAACTCGCTGAAGAAGTGGGCGACACCGTCTTGTTCCCGGTGTCCGAAGCCATCGACAAGACCATGTGGGAACAGAAGAAACTGTTCCCGAATGCCGATTTCTATCACGCGTCGACGTACCACTTCATGGGTATCCCGACCAAGTTGTTCACACCGATTTTCGTCTGCTCGCGCCTGACTGGCTGGGCGGCGCATGTGTTCGAACAACGCGCCAACAACCGCATCATCCGCCCAAGCGCCGAGTACGTCGGCGTCGAACAGCGCAAGTTCGTGCCAATCGAACAACGCTGAATGGTGGGTAGCCAGCGACGTTAGCTGAATGAACCGAGAAACCTGTAGGAGCTGCCGCAGGCTGCGATCTTTTGATCTTCGGCGATGATTGAATCGCTAGATAAATCAAGATCAAAAGATCGCAGCCTGCGGCAGCTCCTACAGAGGACCGGGGGCATTTCAGCATCGGCGTCTGGCCCCACCTTTTGCAATTACCGTGACCGAGTCCTGACGATGAACACTGAATTCCGTAAACCGCTGCCCGGCAGCCATCTGGATTACTTCGACGTCCGCGCGGCTGTCGACGCCATCCAGCCTGGAGCCTATGACACCCTGCCATACACCTCCCGCGTGCTGGCGGAAAACCTGGTGCGTCGCTGCGATCCGGCCACGCTCACCGAATCCCTGAAGCAATTCATCGAGCGCAAACGCGACCTCGACTTTCCATGGTTCCCGGCCCGTGTGGTGTGCCACGACATTCTCGGCCAGACCGCGCTGGTCGACCTTGCCGGCCTGCGTGATGCCATCGCCCTGCAAGGTGGCGATCCGGCGCAAGTGAACCCGGTGGTGCCGACGCAATTGATCGTCGACCACTCCCTGGCCGTCGAGCGCGGTGGCTTCGATCCGGAGGCGTTCGAGAAGAACCGCGCCATCGAAGACCGTCGCAACGAAGACCGTTTCCACTTCATCAACTGGACCAAGAAGGCGTTCAAGAACGTCGACGTGATCCCGCCGGGCAACGGGATCATGCACCAGATCAACCTGGAGAAAATGTCTCCGGTGATCCAGGTGCGTGACGGCGTGGCATTCCCCGACACGTGCGTCGGCACCGACAGCCACACCCCGCACGTCGATGCGCTGGGCGTGATCGCCATCGGCGTCGGTGGCCTGGAAGCTGAAAGCGTGATGCTCGGCCGTGCGTCGTGGATGCGTCTGCCGGAAAGCATCGGCGTCGAACTGACGGGCAAGCTGCAACCGGGCATCACCGCCACGGACATGGTGCTGGCGCTGACCGAGTTCCTGCGTCAGCAAAAAGTCGTTGGCGGGTGGCTTGAGTTCTTCGGCGAGGGCGCATCGGCCCTGACCCTGGGCGACCGTGCAACCATTTCCAACATGGCCCCGGAATACGGTGCCACCGCCGCGATGTTCTACATCGACCAGCAGACCATCGACTACCTCAAGCTCACCGGCCGTGAAGACGAGCAGGTGCAGTTGGTCGAGCATTATGCCAAGACCACGGGCCTGTGGGCCGACAGCCTGAAGGGCGCGCAATACGAGCGCGGCTTGACCTTCAACCTGTCCTCGGTGGTGCGCAACATGGCCGGCCCGAGCAACCCGCACGCCCGTGTGGCGGTGTCGGATCTGGCCGCCAAAGGCATCTCTGGCCAGTGGGACGATGTGCCGGGCCAGATGCCGGATGGCGCTGTGATCATCGCCGCCATCACCAGCTGCACCAACACCAGCAACCCGCGCAACGTGATTGCCGCCGGCCTGCTGGCGCGCAATGCCAACAAGCTCGGTTTGACCCGTAAGCCGTGGGTTAAATCGTCCCTGGCACCGGGCTCGAAAACCGTGGCGTTGTATCTGGACGAAGCGGGCTTGACGACTGAGCTGGAGCAACTCGGTTTCGGTGTGGTGGCGTTCGCCTGCACCACCTGCAACGGCATGTCCGGCGCGCTGGATCCGGTGATCCAGCAAGAGATCATCGACCGCGACCTGTACGCCACCGCGGTGCTCTCCGGTAACCGGAACTTCGATGGCCGGATTCACCCGTACGCCAAAAACGCGTTCCTCGCCTCGCCGCCACTGGTGGTCGCCTACGCCATCGCCGGCACCATCCGTTTCGACATCGAAAAAGATGTACTGGGTGTGGTCGACGGCAAGGACATCCGCCTGAAAGACATCTGGCCGAGCGATGAAGAAATCGACGCGGTGGTCAAGGCGTCGGTCAAGCCGGAGCAGTTCCGTCAGGTCTACATCCCGATGTTCGCCATCCACGAAGACACCGGTCCGAAAGTGACGCCGCTGTACGACTGGCGCGAGATGAGTACCTACATCCGCCGTCCGCCGTACTGGGAAGGCGCGTTGGCCGGGGCGCGTCCGCTCAAGGGCATGCGCCCGCTGGCGGTACTGCCGGACAACATCACCACCGATCACCTGTCGCCATCCAACGCGATCATGCTGGACAGCGCCGCCGGCGAGTACCTGGCGAAAATGGGCCTGCCGGAAGAGGACTTCAACTCTTACGCGACCCACCGCGGTGACCACTTGACCGCGCAGCGCGCGACCTTCGCCAACCCGAAACTGTTCAACGAAATGGTGGTGGAAAACGGCAAGGTCAAGCAGGGCTCGCTGGCTCGCGTCGAGCCAGAAGGTCAAGTGATGCGCATGTGGGAAGCCATCGAAACCTACATGGATCGCAAGCAGCCCCTGATCATCATCGCCGGTGCCGACTACGGTCAGGGTTCGTCCCGCGACTGGGCAGCCAAAGGCGTGCGCCTGGCGGGTGTGGAAGCGATTGCGGCCGAAGGCTTCGAGCGCATCCACCGCACCAACCTGGTGGGCATGGGCGTGTTGCCGCTGGAGTTCAAGCCGGGCACCAACCGTCACACCCTGGCCATCGACGGCAGCGAAACCTACGACGTCATCGGCGAGCGTACGCCGCGCGCCGAGTTGACGCTGGTAATCAACCGTAAAAACGGCGAGCGCGTTGAAGTGCCAGTGGTCTGCCGCCTCGACACCGCCGAAGAAGTGTCGATCTACGAGGCGGGCGGTGTGCTGCAACGCTTCGCGCAGGACTTCCTCGAAGAATCGGCGGTCGCCGTCTAATACACGCTGTGCGGGCACGGGACTTTGAGTCCCGTGTCTGCCTAATAGAGAAAACTATGGCTCACGCACCTCAGATCAAGATCCCCGCCACCTACATGCGTGGCGGCACCAGTAAAGGCGTGTTCTTCAGCCTGCAAGACCTGCCCGAAGCGGCCCAGGTTCCAGGCCCGGCCCGCGATGCCTTGTTGCTGCGCGTGATCGGCAGCCCCGACCCGTACGACAAGCAAATCGACGGTATGGGTGGCGCAACCTCCAGCACCAGCAAAACCGTGATCCTGTCAAAAAGCATCAAGGCCGACCACGACGTTGATTACCTGTTTGGCCAAGTCTCCATTGACAAGCCTTTCGTCGACTGGAGCGGCAACTGCGGCAACCTCTCGGCCGCGGTCGGTTCGTTCGCCATCAGCAATGGCCTGGTGGACGCCAGCCGCATTCCGCACGACGGCGTGGCGGTGGTTCGCGTGTGGCAAGCCAACATTGGCAAGACCATCATCGCCCACGTGCCGATCACCAACGGTGAAGTGCAGGAAACCGGCGATTTCGAACTGGACGGCGTGACCTTTCCGGCGGCCGAAGTGCAGGTCGAATTCATGGACCCGGCGGCGGAAGAAGAGGGCGGCGGCGGTTCGATGTTCCCTACCGGGAATCTGGTGGATGACCTCGAAGTACCCGGCGTCGGGACCTTCAAGGCGACCATGATCAACGCCGGCATCCCGACGATTTTCATTAACGCTGCAGACATAGGCTACACAGGTACTGAACTGCAAGGCGCGATCAACGGCGATCCGAAAGCCTTGGCGATGTTCGAGACCATTCGTGCCTACGGCGCATTGCGCATGGGGTTGATCTCCAACCTTGACGAAGCGGCCAAGCGTCAGCACACGCCGAAGGTGGCGTTCGTTGCCAAACCGGCCGACTACGTGGCCTCCAGCGGCAAGGCCATTGCGGCGGGTGACGTCGACCTGCTGGTGCGCGCGCTGTCCATGGGCAAGTTGCACCACGCAATGATGGGCACGGCCGCCGTGGCGATCGGCACTGCCGCCGCTATTTCCGGCACCTTGGTCAACCTCGCCGCGGGCGGTATCGAGCGGAATGCCGTGCGCTTTGGCCATCCGTCCGGCACCTTGCGTGTAGGCGCCGAGGCCAGTCAGGTCAACGGCGTATGGACCGTGAACAAAGCCATCATGAGCCGCAGTGCACGGGTGCTGATGGAAGGATTCGTCCGCGTGCCCGGCGACTCCTTCTAACTGACACAACCCCTGTAGGAGCTGCCGCAGGCTGCGATCTTTTGATCCTGTTTTTCAAGATCAAGATCAAGATCAAAAGATCGCAGCCTGCGGCAGCTCCTACAGGGATCGCGTTCCAAAATAAGAAAAAATTAGTCCTGAACCGAGGTCCCATCAACGAACCACTTCAAGAGTGAATCGAACATGAGCGCCAACGTCGACCTGAACAACCGCCCCGACTACGACACGGTCCTGCAGGACATCGCAGACTACGTCCTCACCTTCAACATCCAGTCTGTCGAAGCACTCGACACCGCCCGCAACTGCCTGATCGACACCCTTGGCTGCGGCCTCCTGGCGCTGCGCTTTCCCGAATGCACCAAACATCTCGGCCCTGTCGTCGAGGGCACTGTCGTCCCGTTCGGCGCGCGCGTGCCCGGCACCAGCTACCGGCTAGACCCGGTCAAAGCGGCGTGGGACATCGGTTGCATCGTGCGCTGGCTCGACTACAACGACACCTGGCTCGCCGCCGAGTGGGGACATCCGTCGGATAACCTCGGCGGCATTCTCGCCGTGGCCGATCACCTGTCGCAGAAGCGACTGGCCAATGGTGACGCGCCGCTGACCGTTCGCGCGGTGCTCGAAGCGATGATCCTGGCACATGAGATTCAGGGTGTCATCGCGCTGGAAAACTCCTTCAACCGTGTCGGGCTCGATCACGTCATCCTGGTGAAAGTCGCCTCGACCGCCGTCACCGCCAAGCTCATGGGCGCCAGTCGCGAGCAGCTGTTGTCGGCGTTGTCCCACGCCTTCGCCGATGGCCAGGCGTTGCGCACTTACCGGCATGCGCCGAACGCCGGGTCGCGCAAATCCTGGGCGGCGGGCGATGCGTCCAGCCGTGGCGTGCGCCTGGCCGACATCGCGATGCGCGGCGAGATGGGCATTCCCGGTGTGCTGACGGCCAAGCAGTGGGGCTTGTATGACGTGCTCTTCAGCCACACCAACAACGATCTGGCGCTCAAGCCGGAACACAAGCGTGCCTTCAGCTTCTCCCGGCCGTACGGTACGTATGTGATGGAAAACGTGTTGTTCAAGATCAGCTTCCCGGCCGAGTTCCACGCGCAAACCGCCTGCGAAGCGGCGGTGACGTTGCATCCGCACGTCAGGAATCGCCTGCATGAAATCGACAAGATCGTCATCACTACCCACGAGTCGGCGATTCGCATCATCTCCAAGGTCGGCCCGTTGGCCAACGCGGCGGATCGCGATCATTGCATTCAATACATGACCGCCGTGCCGCTGGCCTTCGGCAACCTGGTGGCCGAGCAGTACGAAGACGACTTCCACGCCGCGCATCCGATTATCGATGTGCTGCGCGACAAAATGGTCATCGTCGAAGACCCGCAATACACCCGCGAATACCTGGAGGCCGACAAACGCTCCATCGCCAATGCGATCCAGGTGTTTTTCAAGGACGGCTCCAGCACGCAGAAGGTGGTGGTGGAGTATCCGATCGGCCATCGCCGTCGCCGCACCGACGGCATCCCGTTGCTGGAGGACAAGTTCAAAGCCAACCTGGCGACCCGTTTCACCGCCCAGCGCAGCGCCGAGATCTTTGCGTTGTGCAAGGATCAGGCAAAGCTTGAAGCCACGCCGGTGAACCGGTTTGTCGATTTATTCGTGATCTGACCGGGACACACGCAATCTGGTCGGATGACGCAAAATCCACTGTAGGAGCTGCCGAAGGCTGCGATCTTTTGATCTTGATTTTTTAAGATCAAAAGATCGCAGCCTTCGGCAGCTCCTACAGGGGGCAGCGTTTAAGCCATTTCTCGATGGGCAACTTGGTGATGGCAAACCCCGTCAGCAGGATCGCCGAATACAGCATCAACTCCCGCGAAACGCTTTGCCCTTCGTACCACGCGCCGATGATCACCGCGAACACCGGAAAAATGATGAACACAAACGACAAAATGATCGGGCTCAACCTTTTGAGCAGCAGGAAATAAACAATAAACCCGCCCACCGATGCCACCAGCCCCAGATAGAGCAGGGCGCTCCACGAGCGCAGGCTGATCGTATCGAACACCGGCGCTTCGACGTTCAATCCGGCGACAAACAACATCAGCCCGGCGATCCCGATCGGCAGGGTGTTGTAGGTGATTACGCTGATCTCGCTGCCGTGTTTTTTGGTGACCACGTAACACAATGCGTGCATGACGGCGGCGCAGAGGATTGCCAGCACGCCGAATAATTCGGCATGGTCCAGATGCAGTCCTTGGCTGCGGATAATCATGAACAGACTGCCAAAGCCGATGGCGATGCCGAGCACTTGTGACGGGTAGATTTTTTCCCGCAGAAACAGAGCGGAAAAAATCAGGATGAACACCGGCATGCAGCTGAACAGCAGCGCGGTCAGGCCGGACGAAACGTGCATTTCGCCGTAGTTGAGCAAGTAGTAGGGCACGCTGAAATACGTCAGCGTGACGAACACGAAAAACCAGCGACTCTGCCGTGGAAACAGCAGCGGTTCGCGGCGTAAAAGCGCAAAGCTCAAGAACAACGGAAAGGCGATCAGGAACCGCAGGCCGGCAGCCGTCAGCGGCGGCACGGTTTCGACCGCGATCTTGATACCCAGCCAGGTCGTGCCCCAACTCAGGCAGACGATCAGAAACAACCCGCTGGTGACAAGAGCAGCCAACCACGGTTTTGCAGTGCTTGAGGGCGTGCTGATGGCGATGGACATGATCGAGTTCCTGTTTGTCGTCGGAATTGACCTTGATCTGCAAAAGGTCTATCCCTGATTGCACCTGTTTCAAACACGCTATTCGGGGCTCGAATGACTGTCAAAGTAAGTATTGCCATGGTGTCAATCCTGCGTGACGGCCTCGCCAACGGGCTTGGCGTGAAATACAAACGCCTGGCCGATGCCGTCGAGAAAGGGATTGCTGAAGGTCTGATCGAGCCCGGCTGCAAGTTGCCGCCGCATCGACTGTTGGCCGACAGCCTGGGCGTCACCATCGGCACCATCAGCCGCGCTTACGGTGAGCTCGAACGTGTGGGACGGGTCGTCGCGCGCGTAGGAGACGGTACCTACGTGCGTCAGCGCGGAATGGAGCGGCCGCGGGATGTTGGCTTTCGCAATGTCAGCGATGAACCGCAGCCGTTTTTTGACATGAGCCGCAATCAACCGATTCCGGGACAGGAAGCGCTGTTTTTGAGTCAGGCCTTGCAAGCGTTGGCCCTTGATCCTGAGGCGCTGCAGTACATCAGCGGTTACACCGCCGAGGCCGGATTGCAGCGTTATCGTGCGGCAGGCGCGCACTGGCTTCGGCATCAGGCATTTGTTCCGAGTGCTGAGCAGATCGTCTGCGTGAACGGCGGGCAGCACGGTCTGTTGTGTGCCTTGATGGCGCTGCTTAAGGCGGGCGATACCTTGGTGACGGAGCACCTGACCTACCCGGGTTTGATCAGCGTCGCACGCATGCTGGGGATAAAGCTGATCGGCGTCGGCATGGATGATGAAGGACTGATGCCTGATGCCCTGGAGGAAATCTGCCGTCATCACCGCGTATCAGCGCTGTATTGCACACCGACGATCCAGAATCCTACGGCGGCGGTGATGTCTGTCCCACGGCGCAAGGCGATTGCTGAGGTCTGTCGACAGCACAATCTGCTGATTTTTGAGGACGAAGCCCACGCGGTGTTGGCTCAACAACGGCCGCTGCCCTTGAGTTATTTCGCTGCGGAGCGTTCGGTGCTGATCGGCAGCGTGAGCAAAGCGGTTTCAGCCGGTTTGCGGGTCGGTTACCTGCACGCGCCGCTACCGTTGATCGGACGCTTGAGCGCGGCGGTGCGCGGGACGTGCTGGATGGCCAGTCTGTTGACGCTGGAAGTGGCGAGCCACTGGATAGAGAACGGCACGGCGGAGCAATTGCTGGGTCAGCAAATTATCGAGATCGGTCGGCGCAAGGCCTTGGTCCGTGGGCTGCTGGAGGGTTTGACCTACAAAACCCATCCTCACAGCCCGCACTTCTGGATCGAAGTGCCGGAGCCTTGGCGGGCGTCGCAGATTGCGGCGGAGCTCAAGGAGAAGAATTTTTTGGTGGCGACTGCCGAGATGTTTGCGGTTGGGCATGGGGCGGTGCCGCAGTTCATCAGGGCGAGTGTGTGTAATTCGGCGGGGGATGATGGGTTGTTGCTGCAGGGTTTTGAAATATTGGCGGGGGCACTAACAGAGACCGCGTAATCGTTCTTCGCGAGCAAGCCCGCTCCCACAGGAGACCGTGTCGCTCACGAAGTACACGGTCAATGTGGGAGCGGGCTTGCTCGCGAAAGCGGTAGATCAGGCACCCTGATGTTGCCTTGCAAAGCAAGATCAAAAGATCGCAGCCTGCGGCAGCTCCTACTTGAACCGTCGTTCCACGCCTTTTTCAACGAGGATTTTCGCCGAAATCTCTTCCACCGAGAAATGCGTGGAATTGATATGCGGAATGTTCTCGCGGCGGAACAGGTTCTCCACTTCACGCACTTCAAACTCGCACTGCGCATAGCTCGAATAGCGGCTGTTGGGCTTGCGTTCATTGCGGATCGCCGTGAGGCGGTCCGGGTCGATGGTCAGGCCGAACAGCTTGTGCTGGTGCGCGCGCAGGGCGTTAGGCAGGGTCAGGCGTTCCATGTCGTCTTCGGTCAACGGGTAGTTGGCCGCGCGAATACCGAATTGCATGGCCATGTACAAACAAGTCGGGGTTTTGCCGCAGCGCGACACGCCGACCAGGATCAGGTCGGCCTTGTCGTAGTAATGCGTGCGGGCGCCGTCGTCGTTGTCGAGGGCGAAGTTCACCGCCTCGATGCGTTCCATGTAATTGGAGTTGGTGCCGATCGAGTGGGACTTGCCCACGGTGTAGGAAGAATGCTCGGTCAGTTCCTGTTCAAGCGGCGCCAGGAAGGTCGAGAAAATGTCGATCATGAAACCATTGGACGTTGCGAGGATCTCACGAATGTCCTGATTGACGATGGTGTCGAAGATGATCGGCCGAAAGCCGTCGGTTTCGGCGGCTTTGTTGATTTGTTGTACCATGGCCTGCGCTTTATCCACGTTGTCGATGTACGGTCGCGTGAATTTGCTGAAGGTAATGTTTTCGAACTGCGCCAAGAGGCTTTGACCCAGGGTTTCGGCTGTGATGCCGGTGCCGTCGGAAATAAAGAAAGCAGATCGTTTCATTTGCACCTTGGGCCTTAAGCTAATGATCATTCTTGGATATGATAGGCGCGATTTGCTGGCCGCCAATGGCCCGCATTCTCACTTATTTTCCAGGTCCAGGCCATACAGCTGGCAAACGCTCCATAGAGCAGCCGGCTTCTGAGCTTTTCCAACACAGTTAGTGGAGAGATCACCTTGGTAGAGTACGTAGTTTCCCTCGATAAGCTCGGCGTCCATGATGTAGAGCACGTAGGGGGCAAGAACGCATCCCTGGGCGAGATGATCAGTAACCTTGCAGGTGCCGGTGTATCGGTACCCGGTGGCTTTGCCACGACAGCTCAGGCTTATCGTGATTTTCTGGAACTGAGCGGCCTGAACGATCAGATCCACGCCGCCCTCGACGCCTTGGACGTCGATGATGTCAACGCCCTGGCCAAGACCGGCGCCCAGATCCGTCAATGGATCATGGAAGCCCAGTTCCCCGAGAAGCTCAACGCCGAGATCCGCACCGCGTTCGCCACGCTGTCGGCCGGCAACCCTGACATGGCCGTGGCCGTGCGCTCTTCCGCTACCGCCGAAGACCTGCCGGACGCTTCCTTCGCCGGTCAGCAGGAAACCTTCCTGAACATCCGTGGTGTCGAAAACGTCATTCGCGCCGCCAAAGAAGTGTTCGCCTCCCTTTTCAACGACCGTGCGATTTCCTACCGCGTGCACCAGGGCTTCGACCACAAGCTGGTTGCCCTGTCGGCCGGTGTACAACGCATGGTCCGCTCCGAAACCGGCACCGCCGGCGTGATGTTCACCCTCGATACCGAATCGGGCTTCCGTGACGTGGTGTTCATCACCGGCGCCTACGGCCTGGGTGAAACCGTCGTACAAGGCGCGGTCAACCCGGACGAGTTCTACGTTCACAAAGGCACGCTGGCCGCCGGTCGCCCAGCCATCCTGCGTCGCAACCTGGGCAGCAAAGCCATCAAGATGATCTACGGCGAAGTCGCCACGGCCGGCAAGTCGGTCAAGACCATCGACGTCGACAAGGCTGATCGTGCACGTTTCTGCCTGAGCGACGCCGAAGTCAGCGAACTGGCCAAGCAAGCGATGATCATCGAGAAGCACTACAAGTGCCCGATGGACATCGAATGGGCCAAAGACGGCGACGACGGCAAGCTCTACATCGTTCAGGCCCGTCCTGAAACCGTGAAGAGCCGCACCCAGGCCAACGTCATGGAACGTTACCTTTTGAAAGAAACCGGCACCGTGCTGGTTGAAGGTCGCGCCATTGGCCAGCGCATCGGCGCCGGCAAAGTGCGAATCATCAAGGACGTATCGGAAATGGACCGGGTCCAGCCAGGCGATGTGCTGGTTTCCGACATGACCGATCCGGACTGGGAACCGGTCATGAAGCGCGCCAGCGCCATCGTCACCAACCGTGGCGGCCGTACCTGCCACGCAGCGATCATCGCTCGCGAGCTGGGCATCCCGGCCGTGGTCGGTTGCGGCAACGCCACCCAGCTGTTGAAAGAAGGCCAGGGCGTGACCGTTTCCTGCGCTGAAGGCGACACCGGTTACATCTTCGAAGGCGAACTGGGCTTCGACATCAAGAAAAACTCCGTGGATGCCATGCCTGATCTGCCGTTCAAGATCATGATGAACGTCGGCAACCCGGACCGCGCCTTCGACTTCGCGCAACTGCCGAACGCCGGTGTGGGCCTGGCCCGACTGGAATTCATCATCAACCGCATGATCGGCGTGCACCCTAAGGCGCTGTTGAACTACGCCGGGCTTCCGCAGGAAATCAAGGACAGCGTCGACAAACGCATCGCCGGTTACGACGACCCGGTCGGTTTCTATGTCGAGAAACTGGTCGAAGGCATCAGCACCCTGGCCGCTGCGTTCACGCCGAAAAAAGTCATCGTGCGCCTGTCGGACTTCAAGTCCAACGAATACGCCAACCTGATCGGCGGCAAGCTCTACGAGCCGGAAGAAGAAAACCCGATGCTGGGCTTCCGTGGCGCCTCGCGTTACATCAGCGAATCGTTCCGTGACTGCTTCGAACTCGAATGCCGTGCCCTCAAGCGCGTGCGCAATGAGATGGGCCTGACCAACGTCGAAATCATGGTGCCGTTCGTCCGTACTCTGGGCGAAGCGAGCCAGGTCATCGACCTGTTGGCGGAGAACGGTCTGAAACGCGGCGAAAACGGCCTGCGCATCATCATGATGTGTGAACTGCCGTCCAACGCGATTCTGGCGGAAGAGTTCCTCGAGTTCTTCGACGGCTTCTCCATCGGTTCCAACGACCTGACTCAGCTGACGCTGGGCCTGGACCGTGACTCCGGGATCATCGCTCACTTGTTCGACGAGCGTAATCCGGCGGTCAAGAAACTGTTGGCCAATGCGATTCAGGCGTGCAACAAGGCTGGCAAGTACATCGGCATCTGCGGTCAGGGCCCTTCGGACCACCCTGATCTGGCCAAATGGCTGATGGAGCAGGGCATCGAAAGCGTTTCGTTGAACCCCGATTCCGTACTGGAAACCTGGTTCTTCCTGGCTGAAGGTCAAGCCTCGGCTTGATGGTGTGAAAATGCCGGCAATGTAAATATGTAGGAGCGAGCTTGCTCGCGATGGTCGCTAACGATGACGCGTTTATCCTGAGTAAACACGGTGTCCTGAAGTCCATCGCGAGCAAGCTCGCTCCTACAGTTATCGCGGTCTTTGACCTGATTTCAAGCAGGGCGGGCTCCTCTGGACGCCGCCTTTTTTTGTGCAAGAGCATTATGCAAAGCAGCAGCAACCTATTTCCTGTCGCCCTGATCAGCGCCGAGCGGCGCGGCGATCTGAGCGAAGACGTCTATCGTTTGAAACCCGGCAACAGCCCTGACGGCACCGTGGAGTTGGCCGTTACCCGTCTGGGCATGGCCGATGAATCCTCAGTGCGCGGCGTGCCGGTCATTCTGTTGCACGGCAGCTTTTCCAATCGCCGGTTCTGGTTTTCGCCAAAGGGCCTGGGGTTGGGCGCTTATCTGACGCGCTTGGGATTCGATGTGTGGATCCCGGAAATGCGCGGCCATGGCTTGTCCCAACGCAACCAGAACTACCGCAAGAACCGCGTCGCCGATTACGCTCGTTACGATCTGCCGGCCATTGGCGCGTTCGTGCGAGAGCAAAGTGGCCAGGTCCCGCACTGGATCGGTCACTCGCTGGGTGGCATTACCTTGGCAGCGGCACTGGGCGGCGAGTACATCGGCGAGCCAGTCGTGGCTTCCGCGGCATTTTTTGGTACGCAAGTCAGCCGCACCTATTGGCCGTTGAAAATTCCACCGGTGGAATGGAGCGGGCGCTTCATTCTCAAGCGTTTCGCCCAACTGTCCGGTTCACGGCTCAAGCGCGGCCCGGAGGACGAGCCGATTGGCCTGGCCCTGGAAAGCATGCGCTGGTACGGTCTGTTCGGGCGCTTTGGCGATGCCGACAAGGACTGGTGGGCGGGATTGGCTGAGGCTCAGGTGCCGGTGTTGGCCGTGAGTGCCGCCGGCGACCATCAGGACCCAACCTGGGCCTGTCGCAAACTGTTCGATCAAGTGGGTTCCGAGCACAAGCAATTCATCAACCTGGGTCGCGAGCAGGGCTTTGGCGATAATTTCGGTCACGTGGAAATGCTCGTCAGCAAAGCGGCACAGGCTGAAGTCTGGCCGTTGGTGGCCCGCTGGCTGGTCAATCAGCACACGCCATTGCTCGGTGAAAAACCGGATTTGGCCACGGCAATCTGATTCCAATGCTCTATCAAGGGCATTTCGCTCTGATCGGCTAGCGGCTAAGATATGACGCATTGAGCTTTTTCGGTCACTTTGCGACATCCTCGATTGTCTTCCTCTTTACAGGAGTTTCTCGATGAACCATTACCTCACGCCTGACCTGTGCGACGCCTATCCGGAACTGGTGCAGGTGCTGGAACCGATGTTCAGCAACTTTGGCGGCCGTGATTCTTTCGGCGGCGAAATCGTGACCATCAAGTGCTTCGAAGACAACTCGCTGGTCAAGGAGCAAGCCGAGCTCAAGGGTAATGGCAAGGTGTTGGTGGTCGACGGTGGCGGTTCCCTGCGCCGTGCGCTATTGGGCGACATGATCGCCGAGAAAGCTGCGAAAAACGGTTGGGAAGGATTGATAATCTACGGCTGCATCCGTGACGTCGACGTTATCGCGCAAACCGATCTCGGGGTTCAGGCCCTGGCTAGCCACCCTATGAAAACCGACAAGCGCGGCATCGGCGACCTTAACGTCGCCGTGACTTTTGCAGGCGTGACGTTCCATCCAGGTCATTTCATTTACGCGGACAATAATGGCGTGATCATCTCGCCTAGCCCGCTGAAAATGCCTGAATAAAGCGCTGCGACCAACAAAGGGGTGAGGATGTTCGAGGAAGAAAACGCGCAGTGGGGGCTGGTGCATGCCCTTGTGCTGGACGGTAAAGGCGGTGCGCGTTCGATAGCCCGGACTGAACTTGATGACTTGCAGCTGCAGGCGCATGAAAGCCTGTGGCTGCACTGGGATCGCAGTCATCCCCAAACCCAGACCTGGTTACGTAAATCCAGCGGCTTGAGTGAATTCAGCTGTGACCTCCTGCTTGAAGAGAACACTCGTCCGCGTCTTTTACAGCTGACTGACAGCGAACTGCTGCTATTTTTGCGTGGGGTAAATCTCAATCCAGGTGCTGAACCGGAAGACATGGTGTCGGTGCGGATCTTCGCGTCGGCGCAGCGGGTTATTTCCTTGCGTTTGCGTCCCTTGCGCGCCACCGATGAATTGCTGGTGCAGCTCACGGACGGGAAAGGACCGAAAACCGCCTCCGAACTTGTCCTCTATATGGCGCAGTACCTCACCAACAAGGTGCAGGATTTGGTTAGTTGCCTCTCGGAAGTGGTCGATGAGGAAGAAGAAAAGCTGGATGCCGACGAACGGTATACGCCCGAGCACGGGGCCATTCTGCAGATCCGTCGCCGGGCTGCTGCGTTGAAGCGCTTTCTTGCTCCGCAACGGGAAATTTTTGGTCAGCTGACGCGGACAAAACTGCCGTGGTTTGTCGAGGATGATGGCGATTACTGGAATGAATTGAACAACAGCCTGACCCGCTATCTCGAGGAGCTTGAGTTGACTCGGGAGCGGGTGGGGTTGGTCCTCGAGGCCGAAGACAGGCGTTTGAGCGTGCGCATGAACCGCACGATGTACCGCTTCGGGATCATCACCGGGATCTTTTTGCCGATGAGTTTCCTGACCGGTCTTTTGGGGATAAACGTCGGGGGGATTCCATTCTCTGCCAGCCCTTATGGCTTCCTGATTGCGTGCCTGATGATGGTCTCGGTGGCGCTCGGGCAGTGGTGGTTATTCCGACGTTTGCGCTGGGTTTGACTTTGCGTCATGTGACCCGGGCAAAATTGGCCGCGTCTTTCACAGACATCACGAGAGGTGCGTATGCACGATCCGTTTGAACAGTCTTTGCGTGACATGCTCAAGGCGTCCCCGTCCACCCGGGACGACGATGCGTGCCTTGGGCGTGTGCTGAAAACCGCCAACCGCCAGGTTGGCGCCGGTGATCTGTTCAGCCTGCTGGGCCGCTGGCTGCCCGCGCTGATGATCGCCCTGAATAACGGATCGGCCCATGTCGCGCCGGTTTCCCGTCACCGTAAACCTACCGTTCGCACTGCTGATAAGGCTGATTGAATATGGAACTTGATCTCTGGACACAGAGCCTCGTCACTGCAATGACTGCGTTATGGACCAAGGTTGCGAACTTCATTCCGAACCTGTTCGGCGCACTGGTGGTGCTGCTGCTGGGTTTCGTCGTGGCGAAACTTTTGGATACTTTGCTGTCCAAGTTGCTCGCCAAGCTGGGCCTCGATCGCCTGATGGGCGGCACCGGTTTGACAAAATTACTGTCCCGGGCCGGCCTTCAAGTACCGATCTCGACCCTGATCGGAAAAATTGTCTATTGGTTCGTTCTGCTGATTTTTCTGGTTTCTGCCGCGGAATCTCTTGGACTTGAGCGAGTCTCAGCTACGCTAGATATGCTTGCGCTGTATTTGCCGAAAGTATTCGGCGCCGCGCTGGTGCTGCTGGTAGGGGTTTTGCTCGCCCAACTGGCCAATGGGCTGGTGCGTGGCGCGGCAGAGGGCGTAGGGCTGGATTACGCGGCGGGCCTGGGGCGAATTGCCCAGGGCCTGGTGATTATCATCAGCATTTCGGTCGCGATCAGCCAGTTGGAGGTCAAGACTGACCTGCTCAACCATGTGATCGTGATCGTTTTGATAACCGTTGGTCTGGCCGTAGCGCTGGCCATGGGTTTGGGAAGCCGGGAAATTGCCGGTCAGATTCTTGCGGGGATCTATGTGCGTGAGCTGTACCAGGTTGGGCAACAAGTACGTGTTGGCGAGGTCGAAGGTCAGATCGAAGAGATCGGCACGGTTAAAACCACATTGCTGACCGACGAGGGTGAGCTAGTCTCACTTTCCAATCGGATCCTGCTGGAACAGCATGTGAGTAGCCGCTAACCCGGCAAACCCTGCTAATGTATGCCGCCGCAAAATGCCCTGTAGGGCTGCGGCGGACATTGACCTGACTGTCGGCCCGACTTGTTTTGAATAAAGCTCAATCGCTCTCCACGCGCTACGACCCCCGCGAGCTCTCTGATGAGGAGTTGGTCGCGCGCTCGCATACCGAGCTGTTTCACGTAACGCGCGCCTATGAAGAACTGATGCGGCGTTACCAGCGAACATTATTTAACGTCTGTGCGCGATATCTTGGGAACGATCGCGATGCAGACGATGTCTGTCAGGAAGTGATGTTGAAGGTGCTGTATGGGCTGAAGAACTTCGAAGGTAAATCGAAGTTCAAGACATGGCTATATAGCATCACGTACAACGAGTGCATCACGCAGTATCGGAAGGAACGGCGAAAGCGTCGCTTGATGGATGCTTTGAGTCTTGACCCCCTTGAGGAAGCGTCTGAAGAAAAGACGCCGAAACCCGAGGACAAGGGTGGACTCGATCGCTGGCTGGTGTTTGTGAACCCGATTGACCGTGAAATTCTGGTGCTACGATTTGTCGCAGAGCTGGAATTTCAGGAGATCGCAGACATCATGCACATGGGCTTGAGTGCAACAAAAATGCGGTACAAACGCGCTCTAGATAAATTACGTGAGAAATTTGCAGGCATTGCTGAAACTTAGTTCAGCGCAAATATCTCTTACGTGTAGGCAAGTTCTGATAGACTTGCCGCCGAGTTGTCCCCCGGTTTGCGGGACTGCTTCACAATCACCAGATGGGGATTTAACGGATGAAACTGAAAAACACCTTGGGCTTGGCCATTGGTTCTCTTATTGCCGCTACTTCGTTCGGCGCGCTGGCACAAGGCCAAGGCGCAGTTGAAATCGAAGGCTTCGCCAAAAAAGAGATGTACGACAGCGCTCGTAACTTCAAGAACAACGGCAACCTGTTCGGCGGTTCCGTAGGTTACTTCCTGACCGACGACGTTGAACTGCGTCTGGGCTACGACGAAGTGCACAACGTTCGTTCCGACGACGGTCGTAACATCAAGGGCGCTGATACCGCTCTGGACGCCCTGTACCACTTCAACAACCCAGGTGACATGGTTCGTCCATACGTCTCGGCTGGTTTCTCCGATCAAAGCATCGGTCAGAACGGCTCGAGCGGTCGTAACCGTTCCACCTTCGCCAACGTTGGCGGCGGTGCCAAGCTGTACTTCACCGAGAACTTCTACGCCCGTGCTGGCGTTGAAGCTCAATACAACATCGACCAGGGCGACACCGAGTGGGCTCCAAGCGTCGGTATCGGTGTGAACTTCGGTGGCGGCTCCAAGCCTGCTGCTGCTCCAGTTCCAGCACCAGCTGAAGTCTGCTCCGACAGCGACAACGATGGCGTGTGCGACAACGTTGACAAGTGCCCGGACACCCCAGCCAACGTAACTGTTGACGCTGATGGCTGCCCAGCAGTTGCTGAAGTTGTTCGTGTTGAGCTGGACGTGAAGTTCGACTTCGACAAGTCGGTAGTCAAGCCTAACAGCTACGGCGACATCAAAAACCTCGCTGACTTCATGAAGCAGTACCCATCCACCACCACTACTGTTGAAGGTCACACTGACTCCGTCGGTCCTGACGCTTACAACCAGAAACTGTCCGAGCGTCGCGCTAGCGCCGTTAAACAAGTTCTGACCAACCAGTACGGTGTTTCTCCTTCCCGCGTTCAGTCTGTTGGCTACGGCGAATCCCGCCCAGTTGCTGACAACAAAACTGAAGCTGGTCGCGCTGTTAACCGTCGCGTAGAAGCGCAGGTTGAAGCTCAATCTAAGTAATTAGATCGCAGCTCTGAGAAAAGCCCGGCTTAGGCCGGGCTTTTCTTTGTCTGCGATTTGGGTTTAGGCGTTACGTGTAGGAGCGAGCTTGCTCGCGAAGACCGCCAGAGCGCCGCGGGCTGTCAGGTGCGGCGTGTTTTCGTTCACCACCCTCGCGAGCAAGCTCGCTCCTACAATGGCGAGAGTCGGCCGCTACCGCGCCTATCACCAGGATCGCCGGACTTTTCAACTCAAAGGCGTAGGCATCTTCTTCCATCGCTGTCAGATCGCTCCGGCATTCCCGCTGATGTGGCAAGGAAGCGTTTTCAATCATCGCCACCGGCGTATCCGCCGCCATCCCACCCGCCAGCAGTTGCTCGCGAATCTCACTCAGCTTCGCCACTCCCATATAAACCACCAGCGTCGTGCCACCTTGGGCCAGGGCCTGCCAGTTCAGGCTGCAGTCATCCTGAGTGTGGGCGGTCACCAGCGTCACGCCGCGTGCCACTCCCCGCAAGGTCAGCGGAATACCGCAGTGCGTGGCGCCAGCGAGCCCGGCAGTGATGCCATTCACCAGCTCAACCTCCACCCCGTGCTCACGCAACCATTGCGCCTCTTCACCGCCTCGTCCAAAAATGCACGGGTCGCCACCCTTAAGCCGCACCACGCATTTACCGTGACGGGCGTAACGCAACATCAGTCGGTGAATGAATGCCTGAGGCGTGGAACGACAGCCGCCGCGCTTGCCCACCGCAATGATCCGCGCCTGCGGGCAATGCTCCAGCACCGCGTCATTCACCAGATCGTCAATCAGCACCACGTCTGCCTCCCGCAGCGCCCGTACGGCCTTGAGCGTCAGCAATTCGGGATCACCAGGGCCCGCACCCACCAACCAGACTTTTGCGATCATAGTGTTTTTCCTCACGAGATGATGGCGACCGGCTGCGCGTGGGCGGCCAGCAAGCGCTTGATTTCCGGGACGCAGGAACCGCATTGCGTGCCGCAGCCCAATTCCTGTTTCAAACCCTGCAAGTCCAGGCCACGACTGATGCCGGCGCAGACAGCGTTTTGGCTGACGTTCTTGCAGTTGCACAGCGTTTTGTTGCCGCCAACCGGCGTGTCGCTGTTGCCCGGTGGCGCGCTCAGTGGTGCGAGCAGCCAGCGCCGCAGTTGTTCGTCGGCGCGGCCTTCGAGCCAGAGGTTTTGCAGCCAGTGCTGGGCGAGGGTCTCTCCAGCGAGGCGAATCGCAGTGATCCGGCCGTGCTCGATCCGCACCCGTTTACCCACAGAGCGCCGCGGATCGTCGTACGCCAATACCGGCCCTTCGTTGAGCCCCAGACACTCATCGATATCACGCAGCAGTTGCGCCGGCGGAGCTGTGGCGCTGGCAGCGCGTATGAGCAGCGCGGGGCGTTCACGGCCTGCCAGGCTCAGGCTTACGTAGGAAAACGCCTCGCAAAGCGGTCGTAGCGTCTCAAAATGCTGTTGAACATTGCCCTCGACCAGCGCAAAGAGGTGCCATGGGAGTTGAACAGGCTCGATGCGCACACCGCTGTGTTTGAGTTCCGGTTGTTTCGACAAGGGGTCGAACGCCGGTTGGGTGATCGCATTCACACCGCCCTTGAGGAAACGGTCACCCCAGTGCATGGGCAGAAATGCCTGGCCCGGGCGCACGCCGTCATCGCTGCCTACCACGACAATCAGTGCGCCGCGGCGGCTTTTCAGGTTGACCAGGTCGCCCGCTTGCAGCCGGTGCCGGCGCAGTTCGTCCGGGTGCAGGCTCAACACCGCTTCGCTGACATGACCGAAGAGTTGCGCGGCAGTACCGGTCCGGCTCATGCCATGCCACTGGTCGCGCAGGCGACCCGTGATCAGCGTCAGCGGGAAACGTGCATCACGTTGTTCCTTGGCCGCGCGATAGGGCTCGGCCACGAATTGCGCTCGACCGCTGGCCGTCGGGAAAACGCCGTCCAGATAGAGCCGGGCGGTTCCTTCACGGGCGCCCTCGGGGAAGGGCCATTGCTGTGGGCCGAGGCGATCGATCAGCTCATGACTGATACCGGACACATCCAGGTCTCGCCCGCGCGTCAGCAGCTTGTACTCATCGAACACCTGTGCCGGGTTTTCAAAGGAAAACAGGCTGGTCTGCCCAGGACGCAGGCGTTTTTCCAGACGCTGTGCGAAATCCACTGTGATCGCCCAGTCAGGGCGTGCTTCACCGGGTGCGACGATTGCCCGGCGGACGTGGGAAATACGCCGTTCGGAGTTGGTCACCGTGCCTTCCTTTTCACCCCAGCTCGCGGCAGGCAGCAGCAGGTCGGCAAACGCCGCGGTTTCAGTGGTGCGGAAGGCCTCTTGCAACACCACGAAGGGGCAAGCCTCGAGGGCGGCGCGCACAGCGTTCTGGTCCGGCAGCGATTGCGCGGGGTTGGTGCAGGCGATCCACAAAGCCTTGACCTTGCCGCTGCGCACTTGCTCGAACAGCTCGATGGCGGTGAGGCCGGTAGTCTGGGGGAGTTGCTCGACGCCCCAGTAAGACGCTACTTCAGCGCGGTGTTCGGCACTGGCAGCTTCGCGATGACCTGGCAGCAGGTTCGACAAACTACCGGTTTCCCGTCCGCCCATGGCATTTGGCTGACCCGTCAGCGAGAAAGGTCCTGCGCCGGGTCGGCCAATTTGCCCGGTGGCCAGGTGCAGGTTGATCAGCGCACTGTTTTTCGCGCTGCCGGCGGTGGACTGGTTCAGCCCCATGCACCACAACGACAGGAAACTGGGTGACGTGCCAACCCATTCGGCGCACTGCTGCAGTTGCTCGACACTGATCCCGCAGAGCTGGGACACGATTGACGGTGTGTAGTCGCGCGCCAGTTTTTTCAGCTCGGCCAGGCCTTCGGTGTGTGCCTTGATGAAATCGCGGTCGACCCATTCTTCCCACAGCAGCAGGTGCAAGATCCCATGAAACAACGCGACGTCAGTGCCCGGTAAAATCGCCAGATGCAAGTCAGCCAAATCGCAAGTGTCGGTACGACGCGGGTCGATGACGATGACTTTCATCTGCGGACGACGGGATTTGGCCTCTTCCAGACGACGAAAAAGTACGGGGTGGGCGTAGGCCATGTTGCTGCCGACGATCATCACACAATCGCTCAATTCCAGGTCTTCGTAGCTGCAGGGCGGAGCGTCGGCGCCCAGGCTGCGCTTGTAGCCGACCACCGCTGACGACATGCACAGCCGCGAATTGCTGTCGATATTGTTGGTGCCCACCAGCGCTCGCGCCAGTTTGTTGAAGGTGTAGTAATCCTCGGTCAGCAATTGCCCGGAGATGTAGAACGCCACGCTGTCCGGGCCGTGTTCGGCGATGGTGCTGGCGA
Source organism: Pseudomonas sp. LBUM1644 (assembly GCF_059716195.1). Lineage (NCBI taxonomy): Bacteria > Pseudomonadati > Pseudomonadota > Gammaproteobacteria > Pseudomonadales > Pseudomonadaceae > Pseudomonas > Pseudomonas sp. LBUM1644. The sequence continues at coordinate 1,824,990 of NZ_CP166812.1, forward strand.
ATACGCCGACGGCATGATCCAGGGCGGTGTCCCAATCCGTGCGGCTGCGGACCAGGCCTTTGCCGAGGCGCAGCTCCGGGTACAGCGCCCGGGCGGCGAGGTCACCCGTCAGGTGCAGGCTTGATCCCTTGCTGCACAGTTTTCCGAAGTTGGCCGGGTGGGCTGGATCGCCGCTGACGCCGAGGATGCGCTCGCCGTCATGCTCGATCAGCACGCCGCAGCCCACCCCGCAATAGCAGCAGGTGGACGCGGTGATCTGGCGGTTCATCAACCTGCGTCCCGTAACGCCAGCAGTACTCGGCCGTTCTCGACCCGCGCCGGATGATGATGGGCGCAGCCGATGTCCGGGGCCTGGGCTTCGCCGGACGCCAGGTCGATCTGCCAGTTGTGCAGTGGGCAGGCCACGCGTTTGCCGTAGATCAAGCCTTGGGACAAAGGGCCACCCTTGTGCGGGCAGCGGTCATCGAGGGCGAACACCTCATCGTCGCTTGTACGAAAAATCGCGATGTCGCCTTTCGGGCCGGCGATGATCCGCGAGCCGAGGGCGTTGATTTCTTCCAGTGCGCAGATATCCAGCCAGTTCATGCCAGCACCTCCAGGTTTTTCACGGGAATGACATCGAATTCTTTCTTCAGTAGCGGCTGCTCCAGGCGTTCTTTCCATGGGTCCTGTTCGAACGACAGGGAAAACTGCAAGCGATCATTGAGCGCCTTGCGCCGATCCGGGTCTTCCAATACGGCTTTCTTGATGTGTTCCATGCCGACCCGTTGCAGGTAGTGCACGGTACGCTCGAGGTAAAAAGCCTCTTCGCGATAAAGCTGCAGGAACGCGCCGTTGTATTCGCGGACTTCATCGGCGGTTTTCAGCTTGACGAAGAACTCGGCGACTTCGGTTTTAATCCCGCCGTTACCGCCGATGTACATCTCCCAGCCGGAATCCACGCCGATGATTCCTACGTCCTTGATCCCCGCTTCCGAACAATTGCGTGGGCAACCGGAGACCGCCAGTTTCACTTTGTGCGGCGACCACATGTTGAACAGGTCGTGCTCCAGTTCGATGCCCAGTTGCGTGGAATTCTGGGTACCGAAGCGACAGAACTCGCTGCCGACGCAGGTTTTTACAGTGCGAATGGATTTGCCGTAGGCGTGGCCGGACGGCATGTCCAGGTCTTTCCAGACCCCCGGCAGATCCTGTTTCTTGATGCCCAGCAAGTCGATGCGTTGGCCGCCGGTGACCTTGACCATCGGCACGTTGTATTTGTCGGCCACGTCGGCAATACGCCGCAGTTCCGAAGGATTGGTCACGCCGCCCCACATTCGCGGGACGACAGAGTAAGTGCCGTCTTTCTGAATGTTGGCGTGGGCACGTTCGTTGATCAGGCGCGATTGCGGATCGTCTTTCGCTTCGCCTGGCCAGGTGGAAATCAGGTAGTAGTTGAGTGCCGGGCGGCACGTGGCGCAGCCGTTCGGGGTGCGCCAGTTCAGGTAGCTCAGGGTGCCGGCGATGGTCAGTAAATGTTGCTCGCGAATGGCCTGGCGAATTTGCCCGTGGTTGAGATCGCTGCAACCGCAGATGGCTTTTTCGCTTTTCGGTTTAACGTCTGCGGCGCCGCCGACGGTGTTGATCAGGATCTGCTCCACCAGCCCGGCGCAGGAGCCGCAGGAGCTGGCGGCCTTGGTGTGTTTTTTCACCTCGTCGACACTGAACAACCCGTGTTCCTGAATCGCCCTGACGATGGTGCCTTTGCAGACGCCGTTGCAACCGCAGACCTCGGCGGTATCGGCCATGCTCATGGCTTTGTCCTGGCCTTGATGTCCTACATCGCCCAGTGCGTTTTCCCCAAACATGAGGTGGTCGCGGATCTCGCCGATGGCGTGATTCTCACGAATCTGCCGGAAATACCAGCCACCGTCTGCCGTATCGCCGTACAGGCAGGCGCCGACCAGCACGTCATCCTTGATTACCAGTTTTTTGTAGACCCCGCCGATGGGGTCGGAAAGGGTGATGGTTTCGGTGCCTTCACCGCCCATGAAGTCGCCGGCGGAGAACAGATCGATGCCGGTGACTTTTAATTTGGTCGACGTCACCGAACCTTTGTAGGTGGCGAAGCCAAGCTGGGCGAGGTGATTGGCACAGACCTTGGCTTGCTCGAACAGCGGCGCGACCAGACCGTAGGCGATACCACGGTGACTGGCGCATTCGCCGATGGCATAAATCCGCGGGTCGTAGGTTTGCATCGTGTCGTTGACCAGAATCCCGCGGTTGCAGGGTATGCCGGATTTTTCCGCGAGTTCGGTATTCGGCCGAATACCGGCGGCCATCACCACCAGGTCGGCGGGGATGATGTCGCCATTCTTGAACTCGACCGAGCCGACACGACCATTGCCGGCATCGTGCAGCGCCTGGGTCTGTTCGCAAAGACGAAAGTGCAGGCCACGGGTTTCGAGGGCGGTTTGCAACAATTGGCCACTGGTTTTGTCCAGTTGCCGCTCCAGCAACCATTCGCCGATGTGCACCACGGTGACGTGCATGCCGCGCAGCATCAGGCCGTTGGCCGCTTCCAGGCCCAGCAGTCCGCCGCCGATGACCACTGCATGTTTGTGGGTTTTCGCGGTGTTGATCATGGCCTGGGTGTCGGCGATGTCGCGGTAGCCGATCACGCCCTGCAAGGCGTTGCCGGGGATCGGCAAAATGAAGGGGGTCGAGCCGGTGGCGATCAGTAGCCGATCGTACTCGGCCTCGGTGCCGTCTTCGGCGATGACCCGGCGTTTGATTCGGTCGATCTCCATCACTTTTCGGTTGAGCAACAGCTTGATGTTGTTGTCCAGGTACCAGTCGAGATCGTTGAGCACGATCTCTTCGAAGGTCTGTTCACCGGCCAGCACGGGCGACAGCAGGATGCGGTTGTAGTTGGTATGAGGTTCGGCACCGAAGACCGTGATGTCGTACAGCTCGTTGCTCAGCTTGAGCAGTTCTTCCAGGGTGCGAACCCCGGCCATGCCGTTGCCGATCATCACCAGTTTTAGTTTTTTCATCAGGTTCTCCGGGAGCTCGGACCCGCCTCATCAGGGCGTTCAGGTCGTGCTCGACAAATTTTGCGCAAACAAAAAAAGGCGTCCCGCTAGTTGCCTAGCGAGGACGCCTTTGTCCTTGTCCCGTTCTGTCGGGAAGCTCGTCCTTCGTCGTTGAAGGCCGGGCTTTATGTGTGGTGAAAAAGGTAATGCAGTGGTTGTGCCAACTCTTCAGGAGCGTGGGTTTGCTGGATTCTGGTTGCAGACACCGAGATCGCATTGAATATTCCTGCACCGATGCAAGGCGCCTCGCACAAAAATGGCGCGACCCCTGTAGCAGCTGGCGAAGCCTGCGTCCGGCTGCGAAGCAGTCGTAAACCCTGCGTGCGCGGTGTATCAGAGACTACGCAGCGATTTAAATAACGACTGCTGCGCAGCCGGACGCAGGCTTCGCCAGCTGCTACACGGGTCGATGTCAGCCATGGAATATCAGAAACAACAGCACTAGATTCACCACCAGCGACACCAACGCCATCGTCCGCCAAACTCTCAGTGGTTCCCGCTCCAGCAACGGCCTGGGCCGCACGCTCAAACTTCGGCGCTCGCCGTGTTCCAGCAGCAGCAACCATTCTTCCGCTGTTTCAAAGCGATTAAGCGGATCCACCGCAACCGCGCGCTCCAGACTTTGCGTGAGCCATTCCGGCAGGTCGGGCCGGTAGCGGCTGGCACTGACCGGCGCACCAAACCGTGGCCGCTGAAAGGCTTCGATTTCGCCGTAGGGATAATGCCCGGTGAGCAGGAAATACAAGGTCACACCGACCGCATACAAATCCTGTTGCGGTGTCGGCGCTTCGCCGCGAAAGGCTTCCGGGGCAATGTAGCTGGGCGTGCCGGGCAGGGTAGACGCCAGGTCTTCGGACAGGCCAGGGCAGTACGCGAGTCCGAAATCCAGCAGGCGCAACTCACCGTCGACCCCCAGCAGCAGGTTCTCCGGTTTGATGTCGCGATGGAAAATCTGTCGCCGATGCAGCATGCCGACCGCCCGAAGCAGGCGCTCGGCCAAATCCTGCCATTGCGCTACAGGCAGCGGCCCCATAGTTGTGTGCAGGTCCGCCAGCGTCGACCCAGAATATTCGCGCATCACGTAGTACAAATGCTGACGCTGGCTGGCGGCATGGACTTCAGGGAAATGGCGCCCGGTCACGCGCTTGAGAAACCATTCTTCCGACAGCAAGGCTTGCCCGGCCAAGTGATCGTCGCGCAGGACGCCAGGTAAGGTCTTCAGCAGAAACGGTTGTTGCTGAGCGTCGCGCACCCGATAAAGCAGCGATTGCCGGCTCTGGGCGAGAATCCCTTCGACCTGCCATCCCTCAAACACCTGACCCGGTTTCAGCGCTGGTGGTAGCGGCCATTGCTGCAAGTGACTCAACGCATCGCCGATGCTGGTTTCACCCAAGGCATCGACCCGCACCAGCAAGGCACTGGCGTTATCCTGGCTGCCGGCCAGATGCGCGGCATTCACCAGTGTGTGCGCGGCGCGGTGCAGATCCGGTTGATCACGCAGAATCGCCGCGATCGCGGTATCGCCCAACACCGCCCAGATGCCATCGCTGAGCAGCACGAAACTCTCATCGAGGCGTAATTCGCCATCGAGAAAATCCAGCACCAGATGTTGATCGAGCCCCAGCGCACGCTTGAGCACATGTTGCATGCCCGGCTGGTCCCAGACGTGGTCCTCGCTGATCCGCTGCAACTGCCCGGCATGCCAGCGATATACCCGACAATCACCGACATGGGCCAAGGTGAAACGCCTGCCGCGCAGGACCAATGCGCTGACGGTGGTGAGTAGCGGCTGGCCACCGCCATTGGCCTGCAACCAGCGATTTTGCGCGAGCAACAGGCGATCCAGTGCCTGGGCCACGCCCCAGGTTTGCGGCGTGGCGTAATAGTCCAGGGCCAGGGCTTGCAAGGTCGAGCGCGCGGCGAGACCGCCGTCCGCGCATTGACTGACGCCGTCGGCGATGGCGAACAGATAACCCTTGCTCGCCGCCAGCGCCGGGGCCGGGGTGACCAGGCGCAGGGCGTCCTGATTCTCCTCTCGGGGGCCGGTGGCGCTGGCTTCGGCGAAACTCAGTTGTAAGCTCATCGAGACGTCAGACCCGTGCGGCGGTCACGGCCGCCGAGCCCCAGGTGGTTCTCCAGCGACGTTTCACCCCGTGCAGACCGAACCACGCAAGGACGCCAAGGCTGGCGAACAACCACAAGGCCAGTTGATAGCTGCCGGTGCTCTGCTTGATCGCACCCATGCCCGCGGCCAGGACGAAACCACCGATGCCGCCGGCCATGCCGATCAAACCGGTCATCACGCCGATCTCGCGGCGGAAACGCTGCGGAACCAGTTGGAAAACCGCGCCATTGCCGGCCCCCAAACCGAGCATGGTGCAGACGAAAAGTGCCAGTGCCGCGTAGGAACTAGGCAGGTTGAAACCGACCGCGGCGATGCAGATCGCCGCCACGGTATACATCCCCAGCAAGGTGCGGATACCGCCGAAACGGTCGGCCAGCGCGCCGCCCAATGGACGCATCAAGCTGCCGCCGAAAACGCAGGCAGCGGTGTAGTAACCCGCGGTTACCGGGCTCAGGCCATATTGATCGTTGAAGTAACCGGGCAGTGCGCTGGCCAGGCCGATGAAGCCGCCAAACGTCACGCTGTAGAAGAACATGAACCACCAACTGTCGCGGTCGCCCAAGGCTTTGAAGTAGTCGGCCACGGACTTGGCTTTCGGCCGCTCCGGGGCGTTTTTGGCCAGCCAGGCGAACACGATCAGGGTCAGGATCAGCGGGATAAGGGCGAAGCCGAACACGTTGCTCCAACCAAAAGCGGCGGCCAGCACCGGGGCGATCAGCGCTGCCAGCACGGTGCCCGAGTTCCCGGCCCCGGCGATGCCCATGGCTTTGCCCTGGTGTTGCGGCGGATACCATTGCGAGGCCAGGGGCAGGGCGACGGCGAACGACGCGCCGGCCATGCCGAGGAACAAGCCCAGCAGCAGGGCTTGTTCGTAGCTGTGAATGCCGAGCTTCCAGGCGCCGAACAAGGCGCAGATGACGATCACCTGGCCCATCAGCCCGGCGGTTTTCGGTGACAGACGATCCGCCAGCATGCCCATGATAAATCGCAGCACGGCCCCGGCCAGAATCGGCGTCGCCACCACCAGCCCGCGTTGTTGGGTGGTCAGGTGCAGGTCGGCGGCGATCTGCACCGCCAGGGGGCCGAGCAGGTACCAGACCATGAAGCTCAGGTCGAAATAGAGGAAGGCCGCGAACAATGTCGGGGTATGGCCGGATTTCCAGAAGCTTGAATTCATCGCGCACCTCAGCTGTTAGTCGTCTCGAGAAGGAGTCATGAGCTAGCGGGTGGGGCGCCGCAACGGCCGCACCACCGGCCCCGGGCTGTGGGGCCAAAACAAAAAAACGCCGCCACCCGATTCGCCATGGGCAAATGAGGTGAGCGACGTCTTTGTCGTAGGTGGGGCAACCGCCGTTGGTTACCTGTAGCGATTACATAGCGAGATCTGTGCCACATCGAAAAGATCGCAGCCTGCGGCAGCTTCTACAGGGCTACGCATTCCAACTGTAGGAGCTGCCGCAGGCTGCGATCTTTTGCTGTTCAACCCAACAACTCACTCATGGCAATGATCTGCTCCGCCACCTGAATCAGCTTCTGCTGCCGGCTCATGGCCTGTCTGCGCATCAGCGTGTAGGCCTCTTCTTCGTTGCAGTCCTTCATCTTCATCAACAACCCCTTGGCCAGCTCAATACGCTTGCGCTCGGCCAGTTGCTGGTCGCGGGCATGCAGTTGGGCGCGCAGGGCCTGGTCGCTTTCGAAGCGCGCCATGGCCACGTCGAGAATCGGCTGCAAGCGTTGTGCGTGAATGCCTTCGACGATGTAGGCACTGACTCCGGACTTGATCGCCTGGCGCATCACGCCGGGGTCATGCTCGTCGGTAAACATCACGATCGGCCGTGGCTGGTCGCGCGTCACCAGCACCACTTGCTCCATGACATCGCGGCTCGGTGACTCGGTATCGATCAGGATCACGTCCGGACGCACCGTTTCGACGCGCGCAGGCAGGTCGATGGTCAGCCCGGATTCGTCGATCACCTCGAACCCGGCTTCGGTCAGCGCCGCTTTCAGGCGCCCGACTTTCTTCGCGGTGTCGTTGATCAGCAGGATACGCAACATAGTGGCAGGCTCCTGTCAGCGATTGGCGAATCGGTGCGAGCTGTCGCTCATGGCGTGCAGTTTGAAACTGTGCGCATAGCCGGCCGGGTCCGATCCGTCCCAGACTTTGCCGTCGATCAACTGACTGCTGCGCATTTCCTGGCCAAGCGCGTCTACACCCACGGCGGTGGCGGCCTCACGGTACAACTCGAGTTGCTGAACCTGCCGGGCCACGGCGAGATAGTCGGGGTCGTCGCGCAACAAGCCCCAGCGGCGGAACTGGGTCATAAACCACATGCCATCGGACAAGTACGGCAGATTGACCTCGCCGTCGCCATGAAAACGTAACGCGTGCGGGTCTTGCCAGCGATTACCGAGACCATCGGCATAGTCGCCCAATAAGCGCGGTTCGATGCAATCAAGCGGCGCATCGAGGTACTCCGGTGCGCTCAACAACTGCGCGGTACTGCGGCGATTGTCGGTGCTGTCTTCGATAAAGCGGCTGGCTTGCAGAATCGCCATCACCAACGCCCGGGCGGTGTTGGGGTATTGCTCAACGAAAGCACGGGTGCAGCCGAGGACTTTTTCCGGATGGTCGGGCCAGATCGTCTGGGTCGTCGCCATCGTGAAGCCGAGGTTCTGTTTCACCGCGCTGGCGGACCAGGGTTCACCGACGCAGAAACCGTCAATGCGCCCGGCTTGCAGGTGCGCGACCATTTGCGGCGGCGGCACCACCACGCTGTCGACGTCCTGCAACGGATGAATGCCCTGACTGGCGAGCCAGTAATACAGCCACATGGCGTGGGTGCCGGTCGGAAATGTCTGGGCGAAGGTAAGTTTTGGTCGACTTTGGTGCACATGCCGGTCCAGCGCTTCAGGACTGGTCACGCCCAAGGCTTGTAATCCGTGGGAAAGGTTGATGCTCTGGCCGTTCTGGTTCAACCCCATGAGCACGGCCATGTCGGTCGGGGCCACGCCGCCGATGCCCAGGTGCACGGCATAGATCAGGCCGTACAGGCTATGCGCGGCATCGAGCTCGCCGCTGACCAGTTTGTCCCGCAGGTTGGCCCAGGACGACTGACGCTTGAGGTTCAGCGTCAGGCCATGGGGCTGGGCGAAGCCTTGAGTGGCAGCGACCACCACCGAGGCACAGTCGCTGAGCGCCATGAAGCCTACATCGATCGCGGACTTTTCCGGCGCGTCGCTGCCGTTGACCCAGGCCAGTGCGCCGGAGGATGGTTCATTCATCGATTCTGCACCTTCAAAAAAAAAGCGTCGTCCCGGTGTTCTTGCATGAGCAAGGTCAGGTGACGACGCCATTGTCCTTCCACTCATCCCGTCGTTGGCATGAGCGCTGATGACAAAGCAGGTGCAAGGCATATGCCAGCGCGGGGGCCCATCAGCTTTCCATCAGGATTCAATGCGCCGCCTCTTTCATCCTGTCGTCCATTCCAACGCCAGGTTGCATAAGGAGGCCGGTGTGCAGACCGAACCACGTTGCGCCATGACATTTCCTGATGTTCGTCTCGACGAGCGCGTGCTGCACCTGCGTGTTGCCGAGCACCCCGTGCGTCTTACCTCCGGGCAATCTGCGTCGTGTCGTTGGCTGCCTGGCGGGTGGGAAGGGCTGATCGCGATGGAGGGTGTGCTTGAAGTGAGCGGTGGTCGCGTGCAGGCACAGGCGATGTGCGAAGCGCCGCTGATCAAATTGCAGGTCTTCTTCGATATGAGTGAGGCGCTGAACGACGAAAAGCCATGCCTCGTGCCTTGGGCCACGTTGCCCGTGGCTTACGAAACCCTCCAGTCCGGCAAGGCGCTCGAGCGCTGGTACATCGAGCAGGCATTGGGCGGCGATGTGTCTTATCGCGCCTTCGCCAGCCAGCTGCGCCACAGCGAGAGTTACGGACTGGTGCGATTTCTGGTGGAGCAGGGCACCCGCAGCGAAAAATTGTCGGCATTGGCGCAGCGCTATGGCGTCTCGGTGTCGCACTTTCGGCGGTTGTGTCATCAGGCGCTGGGCAGCGCGGCCAAGCCTGCGTTGCGCGGCTGGCGGACAGCGCAGGCGCTATTGAACATGAGCCTGGAAGACGGCTCGCTGACGGACGTGGCGCTGGAGTTCGGCTTCGCCTCTTCTTCGCATTTCTCCAAGGAAATTCGTGAATTGATGGGTTTCTCACCCAGCAGGCTCGCGGATATCACCTACCTCTCAGGCAAGTGAGTCGATGAGTTTTCATTTTTTTGCGCGGCGTTGTGTACCGATGCTGATGAGCAGCGTGTTGGCCTTTGCAGCTTTTTCCGTGCAGGCGCAAGTCGATGCTTATGTGGCACGCGAGCAGAGTGTGCGCACGTTTTTCACCGAGCTGTCGGGGCCACTGGGTAAGCCGGTAATTGTCAGCAAAGCCGCAGCGGCCAAACGGATTTCCGGTGAGTTCGACCTGAGCTCGGCGCAAAAGACCTTTGAGCGGATCAGCGCCCAGATGGGCCTGATTTGGTACAGCGATGGCCAGGCGATTTATCTGTATGACGCCTCTGAAATCAAAAGCTCAATGGCCACGCTACAGACGCTTTCCGTGGCGAAACTCAAGGCATTTCTGCAGCAGTCCGGGCTGCACGACGGCCGTTATCCATTGCGCAACGACGGCCTGCGTACCTTTCATATTGCCGGGCCGCCGATTTATGTCGACCTGGTGCTGCAAGCGGCCCAATTGATGGATAACCAGCGCTCGGACTTGCTATTGGGCAAGCAGCAGATTGGCGTGATTCAGGTGCAGAACACCTTTGTGGGTGATCGCAACTACGAGTTGCGCGATGACAAAGTGACCATCCCCGGAATGGCGACAGTGATCGAGCAGTTGCTGCGGGGCGAGAAGAGCGAAGTCGAACCCCGGGTGACGCAGACCACTGCACAGAAGCCCCAGGGCATGATGCCGGCGTTTCCCCTGGAAGGTCTGGCCACCGAGCCTTCAACTCAGGACCCGACAGCCCCGAGAGTACTGGCGCGGGAAGTGGCCGCCGGCAATATTCGGGTGGTGGCATATCCCGACACCAACAGCCTGCTGGTCAAGGGTCTGCCGGAACAGGTGCGTTTTATCGAAAACCTGGTGGGTGCGCTGGACACGCCAAAACGGCATGTGGAGTTGTCGTTGTGGATCATTGATTTGCACAAGGACGAACTCAATCAACTGGGCATCGAGTGGCAAGGCTCGGTGAAAATCGGTGGGCAGGCGCAAGCGTCGCTCAATGGTGGCTCTGCCACCACGCTGGATGGCGCCTCGTTTGTCGCACGAATCATGGCGTTGGAGCGTACCAGTCGAGCGAACGTCGTTGCGCGGCCGGTGATACTGACCCAGGAAAATGTGCCGGCGATCTTCGACAACAACCGGACGTTTTACGCGCCCTTGGTCGGGGAGCGCAGTGTCGATCTACAACACGTGACCTATGGCACGCTGGTGAATGTGTTGCCGCGCTTCGCCCAGGCGGACGAGATCGAGATGTCGCTCAATATCGAGGACGGCAACGAAGTCGAAAGCCCTGGTGGCGAGCGCCCGAACGCGCTACCGACGGTGGGCCGCACACGGATCAGCACGGTGGCGCGAGTGCCTCAGGGCAAGAGTCTGTTGGTCGGCGGTTTTACCCGTGATGACCACAGCGAGCAGATCGGGCGGGTGCCGGTGCTGGGTTCGATTCCCTGGATCGGTCGACTGTTCAGCTACCGTCAATCGCGCTCGGCGAATACGGTGCGAGTGTTCTTGATCCAGCCCCAGGAAATTATCAGCGCCATGCTGCCCGATACCGTCGAGCCTGGAGCACGCTTGATGACGCCCGAGCAACATGAGCGCGTGCGACGTGCCTACTTTCGCGCGGTGAACAATTGATCCTGCCGACGATTTCTACCGGTGGTCGCGCAGCACAAGCGCGACTGAACGCAGAGAAGGCCGCCGAGCACCCGCAACCGCAGGTCGGTGCGGACGTTGATGTGGATGAAAGTGGTACGGCTGCCGCCGTGCAGCGCTTTGTTCAGATCAGCGATGAAATGTCAGCGGCACTGGCTCAGTTTCGGGGGCGGCGGCATTTCGAACTCAAGTCTGACGCCATGACTGAAAACTTCGAAAGGGTGCTTGAAGACGATACCGTCCCCAAGGCTCGGCAAGTGCTGAGCCTGGCGCGCCTTGCAGACAAGCCCGTGACCTGGTTGCTGCAAATGGCTCGCAGTCTGTTTCCCGATGACAGTGACCTGGCGCTGGTGCTGCGAGAATTGCTGCGCCGTAAAAAGCTCGATGTCGGTACGCGTCAACGGCTCGAAACCTTATTGGAAACAGTGGTCGCGCAAAGCGCCCCCAAGCGCCTGAAAGCCGGGATCAACACCGCTTTGAAAGCGCGGTTGTTTGGCTCGGCGATCGCGGTGCGGGCGGGACTGCTGCGGGAAACCTACCGTGATTTCCTCGAGTCCGACGACGGCCCGGTCAGCTGCTATCAGGACTGGATTGCCCTGTTCGGCGCGTCACAGCGCATGAACGTATTGGCCTTCATCGAGGCCGCGTTGCTGACCGACATCAGTGCCCAGGACCCCAGTTGTTCACGCCGCGAGTTTGGCCAGTTGCTGGCCCGATTAACCGAGCTCAAGCGCCTGCGATCCGCGGAAAACCTGTTCATCGAGCGCTTGCTCAGCGATGAGCTGATCGTCCGGCACAACGCTCAGGAGGCTGATTGGCTGGTGTTTCTCCTGGGGTTGTTGACGTACCCCGATGAACTCAATCAGTTGTTGCTCGGCGCGCTGGGTGAAAGCGTGTTGCTGAGCCTGCACCGTGAGCGCTCGGCGCTGCTGCAGGTGGTGCGTCGGGTCAGTCTGCAACTGCCTTGCGAGTTGTTTTGCGATGAAGAAGCGCCGCAACGCCTGGCGCAACAGTTCAGTCAACTGGCGGACATCGCCTTCGCTCATGAATGCATCGAAAGGCGAGCACGCCATGCTTAATCTATTTTTGCGCAACGTCAGCGCACGTCCGGAACTGCTGATCCTGACGCTGATGGTGATGATCATCGCCATGCTGATCATTCCCTTGCCGACGGTGCTGGTGGATTTTCTCATCGGCTTGAACATCGTCATTTCGCTGCTGATATTCATGGGTTCGTTCTACATCGAACGCATCCTCAGTTATTCGACGTTCCCGGCCTTGCTGTTGTTGACCACGCTGTTTCGCCTGGCGCTGTCGATCAGTACCAGTCGACTGATCCTGAGTCAGGCCGATGCCGGGGACATCATTGCGTCCTTCGGCGAGTTCGTGATCGGTGAAAGCCTGGTGGTGGGTTTCGTGATTTTCTCCATCGTCACCATTGTTCAATTCATCGTCATCACCAAGGGGTCGGAGCGGGTTGCCGAAGTTGCGGCGCGCTTTTCCCTGGACGGGATGCCGGGCAAGCAAATGAGTATCGACGGCGACCTCAAGGCCGGCGCGATCACCGCCGAAGAGGCCAAGGAAAAACGCAGCGTGCTGGAGCGAGAAAGCCAGTTGTATGGCTCTTTCGACGGTGCGATGAAGTTCATCAAGGGTGATGCCATCGCCGGCATCATCATCATCTTCGTCAACTTCATCGGTGGCATGGCCATTGGTGTCGGGCAAATGGGCATGGACATGTCCACCGCGTTATCGACCTACACCTTGCTGACCATCGGCGATGGTCTGGTGGCACAGATCCCGGCGTTGCTGATTGCCATCGGCGCCGGTTTCATCGTCACCCGTGTCAACGGCGATGACAGCAACCTGGGGCGCAACATGCTCGCCCAAATGCTGGGCAATCCATTCGTACTGGGCGTGACCGCATTGCTGGCGGTGGGGGTCGGTTTTCTGCCGGGTTTTCCGTTGATGACCTTTCTGCCGATTGCCGCTGTACTGGGGCTGGTGGTTTTTTCCCGGCATCGCAAGGCCTCCCGAGTGGCTGGTCAGCCCGGCGAAACGCGGCCGGCGTCGCCAGCACCCGACGAGGCGCCCACCGAACTGGGGTTACTGGAAGACGTCGACAACATCGCTACAGAGACAATTGCCCTGATGCTGCTGGTGCCCACGGCACGGCTGAACGAGTTGAACAACGCCCGCCTGGTGGCGCGCTTTCGCAGTCAGTTCTTTGTCGATTACGGGTTGCGGATCCCCGAACCGCAGTTGCGCGCCAGCGACGCCTTGCCGGCCCATCAGGTCGCCGTCTTGATCAACGAAGTGCGTGCCGATCAGTTCGATATCCATTTCGACCACTGGCGCCTGCTCAACTATTCGCCAGACCTGGAACCCCTGGGGTTTGCACTGGTGCGCGGCACCGACAGCAACCGGTTGGGGGGCGTCTGGGTCAATGCCGACGACAAGGACCGGGTGCAGCAGTTGGGGTATCAACTGCGCCCGGCGTATGACGAGTGCTATCGCTGCCTGGTGACGTTGCTCGCGCGCAACATCCAGGAATTCTTCGGGGTGCAGGAAACCAAGCAGTTGCTCGACGAGATGGAAAGTCGCTACCCCGATCTGCTGAAGGAAGTGTACCGGCACGTCACGGTGCAGAAAATCGCCGAGGTCCTGCAACGGCTGATCGGCGAGCGGATTTCAGTGCGCAACATGAAATTGATCCTGGAGTCGCTGGCCCATTGGGCGTCGCGGGAAAAGGACGTGTTGGCCCTGGTCGAACATGTTCGTGGTGCGATGGCCCGCTACATCAGCAACAAGTTCGCCCACGGTAATGACCTGCGGGTATTGCTGTTGTCGGCGGAGTTCGAAGACGTTGTGCGCAAGGGTATCCGGCAGACGTCGGGCGGCAGTTTCATCAACCTGGACCCGGCTGAATCGGAAGAGTTGATGGACCGGCTGAGTGTCGGCCTGGACAGCGTGCACATCCCGCACAAGGACATGGTGGTGCTGTGTTCGGTCGATGTCCGGCGCTACATCAAAAAACTGATCGAGGGACGATTCCGCGAACTGGACGTGATGTCGTTCGGCGAAATCTCCGAGACGATTTCGGTCAATGTCATCAAGACGCTTTAAGGAAACCGGTAAATGAGACAGATGGACATTGCCCCGTTACTGCGCGAAGCGCTGTTGCACAGCGGTTGCACAGACGGGCAACTGGGGCATTTCGATAGCCACAGCACCATTGAACTGCACATGAGGGATGTGCCCAATGTCAACGTGGGTGACGTGGACGGTGAGGTGTGGGTCTGGGCGTCGATCACTGAAGCCAGGCCTCATGCCTTCGACCATTGCGCCGTCGATCTCTGGCAGTTTTTGTTGCAGGGCAACCCCTGGTCCCGCAGTGGGCAGTTGCACCTGTGCGAGGTTCAAGGCCAGCTCGAATTGCGCCTGATGTGCAATGAGCAAGCCCTGTGCGATGCCAGCCATTTTGCACAAGCCCTCGACGCCTTCGTGGTCGCGATGGAAGCGCTGTGCGGCATTCTACGGCTATGAATATGCGGCTGGAGCGACGTGCCGCGCATCCGTTGCGCCTGAGTGGGCCATTGCTCGAGGCGGCACTGGTCGATGTGGTCATCGGTGAGGTGTGCGAGGTGCGTCAGCACTGGCGTTCGCCGCAGTTGGCGGCCAGGGCGCAAGTCATCGGGTTCAAGCCCGGCGTGGTGCTGCTCAGTTTGCTGGGGGATGCCCGCGGGCTTTCCCGGGAGTCGCTGATCGTGCCGACGGGCTCGGTGTTGCGTCTGACGTGCAGCGATGCCCTGCTCGGCAGTGTGGTTGACCCACACGGCAATATCGTCGAGCGCCTGGCGCCGTCGCCGGCCTTTCTTGAGCAGGACTATCCGGTGGACGCCGACCCGCCGGCGTACCACCAGCGTCGGCCAGTGGCAGCGCCATTGATGACCGGCATTCGCGCGATTGATGGTTTGTTGACCTGTGGCATCGGCCAGCGCATCGGCATTTTTGCGGCGGCCGGGTCGGGCAAGACCTCGTTGATCAACATGCTGATCCAGCACACCGAGGCCGACGTTTTTGTGATTGGCCTGATCGGTGAGCGTGGCCGTGAAGTGACCGAGTTTGTCGAGCATCTGCGCCAATCGGAAAAGCGCTCGCGTTGCGTGGTGGTGTTCGCCACTTCCGATTTCTCGTCGGTGGATCGTTGCAATTCGGCCCTGCAGGCCACGGCTATCGCTGAGTATTTCCGTGACCAGGGGCAGCGCGTGGTGCTGTTGCTGGACTCGTTGACACGTTACGCCCGGGCGCGTCGCGACCTGGCGTTGGCGGCCGGCGAAGCACCGGCGCGCCGCGGTTACCCGGCGTCGGTGTTCGATGCCTTGCCGCGCTTGCTCGAACGCCCCGGTGTGACGGCTAAAGGCAGCATTACGGCCTGGTACACGGTGCTGCTGGAAAGTGACGATGAGCCGGACCCGATGGCCGAGGAGATCCGGTCGATTCTCGACGGGCATATTTATCTCAGCCGCGACCTGGCTGCCAAGGGCCATTTTCCGGCGATCGATGTGTTGCGCAGCGTCAGTCGTGTGGCGACACAGGTGACGAGTGCGCAGGTCCAGCAACTGGCGTCGTCAACCCGGGAAGTCCTCGCGCGTCTTGAGCAGTTGCAGATATTCCTCGACCTGGGGGAATACACCCCGGGTGCAAACGCCGGCAATGACCACGCCATGCAGCGGCGTGATGCGTTGACCGAGTGGCTGCGGCAGCCGACGAACGACTGTTCTCAGCCTGAAGAAACCCTGCGGAGTCTCAATGAACTCATTGCCTGACTGGCGTCGGTTGCTGGCGTTCAGTGATACCCGTCAGCGACGCGGTGAGCAGGCCCTTTTGCGCACGCAACAGCAATTGCGGCCACTGCGTCAGGAGCTGGCGGGTTTCGTTGAACAGGAAGCTTCGTTGCTCAGTCTGCTGGCCAGCCACCGCGCGCAGGATTGCGTTTTGGATCATGAGCAATTGCTGGCGTTGCTGCGACGCCAGGCGGTCATCCGGCGGCAGATACACCTGTTGCAGCTGGAGCGTGACCGCGTGGCCCGGCAGTGCCGGCAAATCGATGAATTGTTGTGCGAGCAACAACAACACCTGCGTGTTTTGCAGCGCAAGCACGGCCAATACGAACGCTCTGTCCAGCAGGTGGCGCGGGTGCAACGGCTTGAGCGTGTGCGCCGGGAAGAAAGGGAAATAGAAGAAATGACCGGAGTTCGGCGATGAAAGAGGTTTCTGTAGTGCCACGGTTACCGGTTCCAGGTGTCGAGCCTGGCGTTCAGGGTTCTGTGGATGAACTTGAGGACAAGTTTGTACCCGCTGAAGAGGATGAACTGCCGCAAGGTGTGCTGGATTTGCTTGCCACATTGGCAGTGCGCCATCGGGCAAGGGCAGGAACCGGTAGCGGAGCGGTACAGGCATCGATTCACTCGTCAAAGCAAGTCGTTGTCGAGAATCCTGTATCACCGATACGCCCGGAAGGGGCCGTCACGCATCAGCGATCCGTACCGAATCGTCTGGAGCCTGTCGTTTCGAGCCTTGAACCGGTTGCGATGTCGATGTCGACGCCGAAGTCTGACGCGCCGTTGCCGTCGATTGAACGCCCGTCGCGCCCGATTGATCCGTCATTGCCGCAATTGTCCTCATCGACGTCCAGCGAACAGGTCATTCCAACCGACGATGTCGAGTTTCCTGACGTCCCGCCAATTGCTCCTGACAGTCGAAGTGCGCCGACGGTTACGCGTCTCTCCAGCACTTCAGCCCCCGCGATGCCGCCTGCACCACCGCTCGAGATCATCGTCGAAGCAGTCGTTAGCGCGAGTCGTGATTTTCTCCAGGTTCCGTTCAACAAAGGTGCTGCCAGCGGACAAGTGACGATCACTCGAATGCCAGGCGAGTCGGTGCCGAACCTGGTGCTCAGTCCAAGTAATGCTCAGGTCTTCGAACACCTCAGAGAGCCTTTTTCACAGGTTTCGGATAGCCACTGGCGCCTCGCCGATACGACGGATGAGCAACCGCATCAAGGCTCGCATCAAGCGCCGGACGATGAGCAGGAAGAACAAGAGGACCGTCCGGCATGAGAGCGCTGGCGTTGCGCGGTGTGAATGCGCTGGCACATACCCGCTCGCAGACGGTTCAGCGCTGGCAGCGGGGCGGTCATCGTGCCGGGGTAGGCAGGCCCGAGGGGGCCTGCGGTTTTTTGCGTTTTTGCGCACAGGGCGAACAGGGCGATTGGCAGGGCTTGATCATGGCCCGCGAGTGGCTGCATCACTCGCTGCCGCAGTTGCCATTACTGCTGACGGTTGAGTGTCCCACGGCCAGTATCGCCGGGTTGTTCCGCGCGGTGCCGCATCCCTTGGTCATCAACCTGGATGAGTTGCACTACCAGAACCTGTCTGACGTCGAGTTGATTGAGCCGTCGAGCTTGCCTGCGCAGGCGTTGCCGTGGCTCGACACCGCTCGGGGCCGGATGTGGTTCACGCTGCTGCCGCCTGAATGCCCTGATAACGGCGTGTTGGATTCCTGGCTGACCGATTTGCCGTTGCACCTGGAGTTGCGGCTGGGCGTCAGTGACCTCAGTGGCGCAAACCATTTGCGGCTCGGGGTGGGCGATGTACTGCGGATAACCCGGCTGACGCATCAGTGTCTGTTGGCGAATTGTGGCATCGGCGTTTTCACGTTCAATGAAGAGGGGTTACACATGGAACTGACGGTCGCCGATTCGAGCGCGCAGGAAGTTGTCGGGCTTGATCATTTACCGGTTCGTCTGGAGTTCGTTCTGGCGACCCACGACATCGAGTTGGGCACGCTGAAGCAGTTCATCGCCGGCCAACTGATACCACTGGCCGCCAATGCAGCGCAGCACATTGAAGTGCGCGCCAATGGCAAGCGGGTTGCGCGCGGGGAGTTGGTCCAGTTGGACGAGCAACTGGGCGTCGAGTTGCTTGAGGTCTATCGGAATACCCGTGATGAATGATGTGTCGCTGATTGCGCTGCTGGCGTTCGCGTCATTGCTGCCGTTCCTGGTGGCAGCCGGCACCTGCTACATCAAGTTTTCCATCGTGTTTGTCATCGTGCGCAATGCGCTGGGGCTGCAGCAGGTGCCATCGAACATGGCGCTCAATGCAATTGCACTGATGCTGGCGATTTTCGTGATGACGCCGGTCATGAAGCAGGGTTACGGCTATTACAAGGACGAGCAGGTGGCCTTTACCGACGTTGAATCGGTGGTGAATTTTGCCGAGAACGGTTTGGGTGGCTACAAGGACTACCTGCGTAAATACACCGATCCGGAACTGGCGCAGTTCTTTGAGCGCGCACAAGCGGCACAGCGTGAAGAGGATACCGAACTGCATGGCGAAGAAGCCCTCGAACCTTCGCTGTTTTCGTTGTTGCCAGCCTATGCCCTGAGTGAAATCAAGAGCGCGTTCAAGATCGGCTTCTATCTGTACCTGCCGTTCGTGATCGTCGACCTGGTGATCTCCAGCATCCTGCTGGCGCTGGGCATGATGATGATGAGCCCGGTGATCATTTCAGTGCCGATCAAACTGGTGTTGTTTGTCGCGCTGGATGGGTGGGCGCTGCTGTCCACCGGTTTGGTCAAGCAATACCTGACCTTACTGGTTTAGGGGGCTCGATGAACGATCTGGTATATGCCGGTAACAAAACCTTGTACCTGATCCTGCTGATGGTGGCGTGGCCGATCATTGTCGCAACCGTGGTCGGTCTGGTGGTCGGTCTGGTTCAGACCGTGACCCAGTTGCAGGAACAGACGCTGCCGTTCGGTTTCAAATTGATGTCGGTCGCAGCGTGCCTGTTTTTGCTTTCGGGTTGGTACGGCGAAACCTTGCTTGATTTCAGTCGTGAAGTCATGCGCCTGGCCTTGAGTTAGGCCGATGTCGGTTTCGCTGTTTTTCGATCTGTACGCCTTGCTCGCTGGCGCCGCCCTGGGATTCGCGCGGCTGGCGCCGATATTTTTCATGTTGCCGTTTTTGAACAGCGGGGTGCTGACAGGGGTTCCACGTCAGGCCGTCATCATACTGGTGGCGCTGGGTTTTTGGGCGTCGGTCGGTGAGCCGTTGCCACGCCTCGACGGATTGGCGTTTTTCGGTCTATTGATGCGTGAGGCAGGTATCGGCGCATTGCTTGGGTTGCTGCTGTGCTGGCCATTCTGGGTACTGCACGCCATGGGCAATCTCATCGACAACCAGCGCGGCGCTATGCTCAGCAGCACCGTGGACCCGGCCAACGGCACGGATACCTCGGAGCTTGCGAATTTTCTGCAGTTGTTCGCAGCGGCGGTTTACCTCGAAGGCGGCGGCATGCTGTTGATGCTGGAAACCGTCGGCCACAGTTATCGCATTTGCGCGCCGGCCAGCTGCGAGATGCAATTGCAACCAATCCTGAACCTGTTGGATGCACTGGTCAGCAAGACCGTGGTGATCAGCGCACCGGTGGTGGCCACCCTGTTGATCAGCGAAGCGCTGCTCGGATTGCTGTCGCGGTATGCGCCGCAAATGAACGCCTTCTCGGTGTCGCTGACGGTCAAGAGCCTGGTGGCGCTGGTGGTGTTGATGCTGTATTTCGGCGTGCACCTGCCCGACGAAGTCCTGCGCATGGCGACGAAATCCCAGGCGCTGGAGCGTTACCTGAAAGGGGAGAGTGGAGATGTCTTCCAGCGCCTCGAAAACTGAAAAGCCTACCGCCAAGAAACTGCGGGATGCGTCGCGCAAAGGGCAGACGTTCAAGGCCAAAGACCTGGTGGTCACCTGCCTGACCTTGTGCGGCATCACCTACATGGTGCTCAACAGTTCGCTGCTGGAAGTCATGGAGGTCTACCGGCGCATCATCGCCAGCGGCTTTGATGCCGACCTGCAAAAGTACGCGGCGATGTTGGTGGTGGTCGGGCTCAAGACGCTGCTGCCATTGTTGTTGGTGTGCGTCTTGACCAGCGCGTTGCCCGCGTTGCTGCAAAGCGGTTTTGCGTTGGCCAGTGAGGCCTTGAAGCTGAATCTGGGCGCGTTGAACCCGATCAATGGCTTCAAAAAACTGTTCAGCATGCGCACGGTCAAGGACACGGTCAAAGCGTTGCTTTATCTGGGCAGTTTTGCCCTTGCGTTGTGGATTGTCTGGATGACGCAGCGGCAATTGCTGTTCGCTCAGCTGTTCGCCCAAGCACCGGATCTGTTCGCGATCTGGGGCCATTTGCTGTTGGTGCTGGTGCTGGCATTTCTGGGGTGCGTGCTGCTGATCGTGGTGCTCGATGCCCTCAGCGAATACTGGCTGTTCATGAAAGATCAAATGATGGACAAGGACTCGGTCAAGCGCGAACACAAGGAACAGGACGGCAATCCGCAAATCAAGAGCCGCCGCCGCGACTTGCACATGGAGTTGCTGTCGGAGCAGGTCAAGTCCGACGTGCGCAGCTCGCGCATGATTATCGCCAACCCGACCCACATCGCGATCGGTGTGTATTTCCGCCCGGAAATCACCCTGTTGCCGTTCATCTCGTTGATGGAAACCAACCAGCGTGCACTCGCGGTCCGGGCGTACGCCGCCGAGGTCGGAGTGCCGGTGATCAATGACATCGCCCTGGCGCGGCGCATCTTCAAGACCCATCAGCGCTACAGCTTCCTCCAGGTGCAGGAAATCGAAGAAGTCCTGCGCCTGTTGATCTGGCTCGAGCAAGTCGAGCAGGCCTGATCCCCCTTTCTTTATCCATCCCATCGTTGGCATGAGCGCAATTTGGCAGCGTGACCGCCAGCGCTTTGGCTCAATGCGTTCGTCAGCGACGCTGGCGTTTTTTCAGGAGTGTGGCTGATGAGTCGCAACAACCAACAAGATGAACAGGTCGCTCTGGCGGTCGTGGATGCGGTGCTCGCAGGGGCGGCGTTAAAGGACATTCGGGGCATCAGCGACGAGCACATGGATGGCCTCTATGCCTTCGCTTTCCAGTTCTATGAGCAAGGCCGGCTGGACGATGCGGAGAAGTTCTTCCACTTCCTGTGCATTTACGACTTTTACAACAGCCATTACTGGATGGGGTTGGCCGCCGTACACCAGCTCAAACAGAACCACCAGAAAGCAATCGACCTGTACGCCATCGCCTTCGCCCAAGGCAACAACGACTACCGACCGATGTTCTACACCGGTCAGTGTCAGCTCGCCCTGGGCAAGATCGGCAAGGCCAGGTTGTGTTTCGAATACGTAATCGAGCAGGCCACGGAAGAGGAACTGCGCACGCAAGCCCAGGTGTATCTCGACACCCTGGGTCACATGGAAAAGCACTGTTCAGAGGATGGAAAATGAGCGAAATCAGAAACGTTTCAACCCCGGGTTTTCTGGGCGCACAGGGCCGTGCCGAGGCATTTGAAATCTACGGTCAAGCCGCGAGTCAGGCCGCTAGAACGGCAGACTTTCAGAAGGCTAGCCAAGAGGCTTTTGCAGACCTGATGTCGGTGAATTACGAGTCGGGTGAGCATGGCAAATCAACCGCAGGAACAGGCAGGCCGCAGCTGCATGCGCCACTGGCGCGCGCTGACGGCAAAAAAGAGTCGGACGGTGACCTGTTCACGCTGTTGATGGCGATGATTTGCGAACTGATTGGCGAGGTCGAAGGGAGCAAGCTGAAAAACCGATTGGCCATGCTGCAAAACATGGCCGGCGCCAAGCAACAAGGTCTTGAAAAACTGGCCGCTGAGTACACCGCGGCTGTCGAAGCCTTCGCGGCGGCTGAGGAGGCGGTCGGTGGCAGCCAGCAACAGCTCGAGAAGCTGCGCGAGCGGGTTCAGCACTTCCAGGGCCTGCTGGATGAAAGCGAAGCCCGTCTGGCCGGGCTTGATCCCGATTCGCCAGAGTATGCGAGCGAGTTGGCGATTAGAGATCGGCTAAAAGGCGAGCTCGCGGGCCATACCCAGGCCTTTGAAAAAGCCACCGTTGCTCATCTGAAATTGATCGAGATCGCAAACGCCGCGGCTAAAACCTTGTCCGTCGTGGCCGCGAACGTGCAGGCGGCGGGGCTCGGTGGAGCACAGATCAAAGCGTTGGACGAAAAGGCACTGAGCAGCAGCGCACTGGCGCTGTTTCACCGACTGATGAACATCGAGTTGCTGGGGGAGGCGGAGGAGAACAAGGAAAAGCGCAATCAGGAGCTTTTCATGGAGCTACAGGCCAAGTTGCAGGAAAAGATGCAGCTGGAGTCGGACAAGTATCTGGAAGAGGTGCGCAAGGCCGAGGCGTTGCAGAAGACCATGGGCTGCATCGGCAAGATCGTTGGCGCCTTGTTGAGTATTGCCACCATTGCCGCAGGTGTTCTGACCGCTAACCCGGTGCTCATTGCGGTGGGGGTGATTGGCGCTGTGGTGATGATCTCGGACGAAGTGGTCAAGGAGCTTACGGGCGTGTCGTTCATGTCTGAAGCCATGAAACCGCTGATGATGGTGATGCAGGAAGCCATCAAGTTGTTTACCGAGCTCTATACCAAGCTGCTGATCGCGTTTGGCGTCGATCCGGAAACAGCGAAGGATATCGCACAGATCGCCGGGATGATTCAGGGGATCGTCGCCACCCTTGCAGCGATTGCGTTGGCGGTGGTTGTCGGGGTTCAGGTGATTGGGCCGATGATCAGCGCGGTCGCTTCGAAACTGGCTTCGATGGTTGCTCAGGCCGCGCCTGCTGCCGTGCAGGCGATGAAGCAAGTGGCGTCATCGGTCAGCAACACGCTCACCCAAATGCTGACGCAATTACGCAGTTTCATCACCAACGGCGCCGATCCCGTATCCCTGGCCCGCTACGCGGCCAATCTGGAAATCGCTCAGGCCGTCACCGAATTCGGCAACGTCGCGGCGCAGGGCGGCTTACAGGTGGCAAGCGGCGCCCATCAGGCCCAGGCCGCCGAGCACCTGGCCGACGTGCGAATCCGCATGGCGATCAGTGAAGAAATCACCGCCTACCTCACCCGACTGGTCGAGGACTATGGCAAAGCGATGCAAGACAGAACCCGGCAGATCGAACAGGTTTTTGCCGATATGCAACGCAGCCATTCGGTCAGCCTGCAAATGGTCCGGCACGTTTGAACCCACCCGCTAAAAGGTATCTCTCATGATTTCCAATGGTGTATTGGCTTTCCGTTCGCTTATCCATACGCAAGCGACTGCGGTGGCCGAAAAAGTATTTCATTCGCCCGCATCCGTATTGAGCGGCGTAATCGGCCAGCAGCAAATTCTCGAAAAAACTGAAGTGGCAGCTCCTTCGGCAGCGGAACTCGAAAGGGACATTGACGCGTATCAGCCCAGCGAATCTGACTGGCAGGACTTGGTCTTCGCCACGACGACGCTCAGCGATGAAGTGCGCAACGATCTGGCGTTCGACCCTGGCGCCTGGGAAAAACACGCCAACGTATTGGTCGCCGCCATTATTGCGTTGAATGTTGCGCGGGTTGCCAACAGCATCCTGCGAGGCCATTTCAGTGTCATGGCGGCCGACGCCGCCAAGTCCCAAGGCGCTGCCATTGTTGAATCCGGCAAGGCGGCCATGTACAGCGCCATCACTGCCGCGGTGGTTTCCGGGGCGATAGCGGGCTTTGCGTTGGTCAAGATGCTTAACGGGCAAGGGCTGAAACATGCGGATATCAACCTGCATAAACGCAATGCCTTGGATGCCAGCCACCTCGAGCAGGACTTGAGGTCTGCTCGGGCGAGGGAAGACTGGAGCCCGCAAACGACCTACAAAATAAAGACGTTCGATGATTTCGGGCGATCGACGTCCGTGGACTTCAAGCCCCAGGGCTCCACGCTGACCGCCAAGGAACAGGCATGGTTCGATGCTGAAATCCTCAAGGCGCAGAAGGTAGGCCAGACGTCGGGTTGGCTGAGCGAGATGTGCAGCAAGGGCATCGAGAAGAAACTCGACATCGGTCGGGCCCTCAATACCATGGCGATGACCATTAGCCAGGTGGTGTCGAGCATGGTGCGGATCGCCGAGCACGCCGCGCGCGAAAAAGAAGTGCTGCAACAAAGTGCGCAAAACACCCAAAAAAGCCTGGCCGATGAAGTCGGACAAAAGGATGCGGCGGACGCAGCGTTGCTGCAAAAGTTCATGGACATCGTGATGCAACTTTTCCAATCGCGCATTGAAGTCATTGGCGCGCTGACGCGCGGCTGATAGGAGAAACTGATGAAAATATCTGACTCTACACCTCCCAATGGCCGGGCTCCTGCGGACGTCCAAGTGTCTAGGGCCGCACCTTTGCCACCTCCGATGCCGCCTGATGTTCCGGCGGCGTTCACACCCGGTGAATTGTTGGAGCGCTCTACCAAGGCGCTGCACAGAAAATACGAAAATATGCTGCGGAGTCAGTCAGGCGCGTCTGAGATACGATGGCTGATGTGGTCTCAGCAACTGCGCCAGTCTGGTTCGGTGATGACGTTTTGTCTGCACACGTTGCCGATGGAACAACGTCAGAACCTTGTGGACGAGCAGGACCGTATCCTGAGCGAACTGAGCAAGATGCACGTACCGCCAGAGATTGCGGATGCATTCGATGCTGGCGTGAAATCATCGAATGATTTCTTCGACAAACTGCTTGAACTGATTGACCTGATCAAGAACGGTTACCTGGCAGGCTACGAACACATCATCGCGGCCTATTCGGATTTCTTTGCCGATTTCAATAAAGAAATCACTGCAAAGATGAAGGAATGGATCGACGGCGCGAATGACGGTAAAGAGGTCAAGCTCAACGCCGGCGCGCTGAGAGCCGCATTGACCAGCCTGCTCAACAAATACTCCCATCCCAACCCCGCCGCCGTACTGTTCCCGGCCCCAGGCAAAGAGGGCGTGGGCCGGGAGGAGGCGGACAACTGGCGCAAAGCGCTGGGCCTGCCTGACAGTTGCCTCAAGCAAAATGCTGACGGCACTTGGTGTGTGGTCATGGACACCGGGCCGTTATCGACCATGCTGGCCAGTTTGCCAGCCGGTGGCACCGTGACCTGGGACACTGCCAAATTCCAGGCTTGGCAAACCGGCTTCAATGCCCAGGAGGAACGCATGAAAAACACGCTGCAATCCTTCACGCAGAAATACTCGAACGCTAACTCCTATCACGATAATTTCAATAAGACTTTGTCTTCTCATATTAATCAGTATTCGGACATGCTTAAGGCTATGTTGAATTTCTGATGCGGAAAGTTATCGCATAAGTCGCAGATTTTAATATTAATGAGGGGCGCAGTTCCGATTTGTTTCAGTTGGAGCTGTGCCTGCTTTAGCTGTGATTTTTATAAAGGGTAGTACTGAGTATGCAAAGTGATGAACTTGAAGTTGAGCGTCAGGTGATCAGGGTACTGTCGGACTATTTTCCCGTGGGGCGTCGGACAATAGAAGCCAGTTCGCGGTTGGTAGAGGACTTGTATGTTGATTCGATGAGTGTTGTGGAGATTGTTATGGCACTTAATGAAGCATTCGATATTGAGCTGCCCGCGGTTGGAGTGGCAGAGTGGAAAACGGTGATGGATATTAGCCGTTCGGTTAGCGTGTCCAGGCAGACGCGTTGATAGCTTCATTCAATGTCATTTTTCGATATGCGTATTTTTGAGGTTGTATGAATGTAGGCGGTCTTTGTAGTGCTTGGCGATTCGTCCTACATCGCATGTCGCATATTCGCTATGTTTAAGGCGAATTATCCTACGGAATAGTCTCGCTCATCTTTCTATAGTCGCGCAGCTTGTCATCTTCAAGCCGTTTTACTAACGGCTTGATTGCGTTTCAGTACCTTTCTATAGAGATGTTTTCGAGTATGGACAGTGCAACTGATCAACCACCATTCAGGTCATTCGTTTTTGACCAATGGCTACTGCAAAGCGATGGAACGCTGATGCGAGACGGTAAAGGAACACACGTCCCCCCCAAAGAGTTACACGTTTTGCGCCTGCTGCTCAGTTCGGCGGGCACGGTGATCGGTAAAGATCAACTGCTCGACTCGGTCTGGCCCGACACCGATGCCGCCGAGGAATCGTTGACCCGCTGCATCTACGCACTGCGCAAGCTGCTCAAGGAAAACAAGGGCTTCATTGCCACGGTGTACGGTCAAGGTTATCGATTCACCTGTCCGGCAGTTGCGCTCGATACCCCTTGCGAGGAACCCGTCGCGGTGCCATCGCTAGCGGTGCTGCCGTTTCGTGGTACGGGCGAATCCGAGGCGCTGGATCTGCAGGACTCGATGATCCGCCAGTTGACAACTGCCTTCGGCGAGTCTGTACGTTTCGTCCCCAGTGGATTGATGGCGGCTTTTGACCTTCCCGTCGATGCCCGGCTTCTGGTGCAAAGGTTGGCGCCGGATTATTACGTGAGCGGTCGTTTTATCCGTCAAGGTGAGCAGCTGCAATGGTCGATCGAGCTCGTTCGCGGCAGCGATCACGCGTTGATTCATGGGCAAATGCTGGATGGCAGTGCGCTGGATCAGTCGCTCGCGGAGTTGGCCTGCCTGATCGCTCAGCGTCTTCCCGGGTTTCGTCCTACTGGTAATTCCTGTTCTTCCTACCCGGCAGCGGTGGCTTACCTCAATGGGGTGTGCAGCGTGCAGCGGCATACGCCGCAAAGCCTGCGCGATGCGCTGGTGCAGTTTCGCCAGTGCCTGCAATTGGCAAGCGGTTATTCACCACCCTGGTGTGGCCTGGCAGATGCCTGGCTGGGAAAGGCGATGCTCGGGTTATGTGAGCAGGCTCGCGCGACCAATGAGGCTGATGCCGCCATCTCCAAGGCATTGCTACTGGACCCTTGCAACACCTTGGCGCTGACGCGTCTGGCGCTGCTCACCAGCCTGCGAGGTTGCGAGGACGCCGCGCAGGCGCTTTTTCGACGGTGCCTGTTGACGTCCGATCAGGCCGACGTCCATTACTTCCATGCCTGGCATCATTGGTTTTGGCGGCGCAACGAGCAAGCGGCCCACAGCATCGACACCTGTTTGCGGCATGACCCAGGTTGTGTGCGGGCGCAAATCCTGCGGGTCCGCATCGCGCTGACCGGCAACCCTCAGGATGCTGCGTTGATGGCTCGGCAAGCCTTGCAGCAAGGTGCATCCGGGCATCCGCTGTTGGTGATTTTGCATGCCGTGGTGTTGGCCTACTTTGGCCAGCACGCGGCTGCCTGGCATGAACTCGAGCAAGCCGGCATGAGTGAAAGCGCGCTCGGTGAACAAGGTCTGGCGGCCTGGAACGTGCTGTTCGGGGTCAATCCGCTGATCGCCCGCAACCAATACGCGAATTGGCTGCGTTCGGCGCGGCCTCAATCCCCTGCTGAAACGCCGTTGCCGCTTTGGTCCGGGGTGATCGACGGGCCCATGGTTTCTCCGCTGTGGAGGTCTATGCAGCGTCAAACACCCCTGCGGGATTTGCGGGGGCTTGGCGTGCCGTCACTCCAAAACGGGCGGCGATTGGCATGACGAAGGCTTCATGGTTATTGCTGTTTGTGTGTCTCGGCGCCGGGCAGGCGCAGGCCTTTTGTTGGGCGCGGGCAGGGCAGCTGCACGCGCTCGAACCCGAGCTCCTGCAGGCCATTGCCGACGTGGAGTCGGCACAACGGCCGGACGCGATGAACTACAACACCAATGGCTCTCGCGATATTGGGCTGATGCAGATCAACAGCATCCATCTACCGCGTTTGCGCGCTCAGGGTATTACCGAGCAGCGACTGTTGGATGAGCCGTGCCTGTCCGTTGAAGTCGGCGCTTCCGTGCTGGCCGGATTCGTTGCCCTGTATGGCTATAACTGGACCGCGGTGGGAGCTTACAACGCCGGGAATGCGCCTGATCGGCAAACGGCCCGTCTTCGTTATGCACGAAAGGTCTGGAAGCGTTACCAGACGTTGACCCGCAGTGCGGTCGCGGACTCGCCATTGCAGGGCATACGGATGGATTCTGATCGCGCTCGCTCAGGTTCGGCAGAATTCGATCAGGAACATCCAGGGTGATGTTTTTAGCATGGGCGCTCATTCATTGCCTGGAGCGTGATCGGTGACAGACCTGTCGGCCCCACCTCTACAACCCTGCGTTCTGCGGGTCCTCAACGGTCCGCTGCAAGGTTGCGAGTTCCCGCTCACTGAGCCCCGAACGTTGTTCATCGTGGCGCCCGTAGGCCTGCTGGGGAAATCGACGTGCCCCGTCAGTGTGCCGCCGGAGGCGATCTTCGTCCCGCTGGACCACGGCGGATGCAATTTCGAAGTGCTGCTGGAAGAGGTAATGTCGGGCGGCGTGACTTTGCGACTCCTCGACGAGCAAGCGGAGACTCGCCATTGCGTGTTCCAACGTAGCGAGCACGTCGGTGGTTTGCAGATTGCCGTGCGCTCGCCTGACCAGGATTGGGCACCTGAAAGCCTCGGCCTGCAGCAACCCTCTTTTACTCAAAAAACCCACCATTCATGGGGGCGAAACACCCTCGTCAAATGGCTCGGTGGCGGATTGGCGTTGGGTGTTCTGCTTGCCTGCATCGGCGTCTGGTCAGTGCCCGAGCCGACCCCCGAAACCGATGTGCGCGCCTTGATCACCGGCGTCAGCGCCGAGGTGGAGGTGCTCAATGGGAGAGATCAGACGGTCTACGTGTTTGTGTCTTCCGAGCGGGATGCCGGCTGGAGCCGACAGGTGCTGATGCGCAACAACCTGCTGTCCGGCAAGGTGCTGGTGAGGGATCAGGAGCGGCGTCGCCTGGAGCAGCTATTGGTCGACCATGACCCGCAACTGGCCTGGCATTCCCTGGATCTCAAGGACCCGTCGGCGCCACGGCTGCTGATCAGCGCTCAGCGCAATCTGCTCACACCGCAGGTGCAAACGAGGCTGGTCAATGCCTTGCTCGAAGCAGCGCCCTATGCCCGGGATGTGGCGGTACAGCTGCAGGACGACGCACTGTTGGCAACGCTTGCTCAAGAGGGCTTGCAACGTCTTTCGCTGGTGTTCAACCGGGTCGAGCACGGTGACAGCGTCACGTTTGCCGTTGAAGGCAACCTTCAGGATTCCGAATTGGCGGCGGCGCGTCTCTACGTCGACGGGTTTTACCGGCAGTGGGGTGATCGTTACGTGCACTTCGCCATCGACCTCAAGGACGACGGGCTCAAGGGCAAATCGTTTCAAACCGGCCCGCTGGGCTACATCAAGATGACGACGTCGTCTTGGCATTTTCCTACACAACGATAGAAGGTGACTCATGGCTGAAATTGGTATCCCCATCGACTTTGCCGATGATTTTCTCGGGCGTCAGGCCGATGCGTTCGAAAAAGGCGCCACAAAGCTCAAGGACGTGTTGGATGAGGCGCTGAAAAAACTCGAAGGCGATGCATCGAATCCTTCTTTGCTAGCGGCTTACCAGGCGGCGTTCTCGTCCTACACGGTATTCCGCAACGCCCAGACCAACACGATCAAGGGCTTCAAGGACATCGACATGGCGATCATCCAGGCCGCTCGCTGATTCTTCCCTTTCGACCGGCCATCGTGCCTGACGATGGCCATTTTCATGAGTGCACCGCATGTCTCCTCAAAGCATTCTCCATTCGAACGTCCATCAAACCGCGTTCGCTGAATTACGCAGTTCGCAGGAAAGCCCTGTCGTTTCACTCGAGAGCCGACTGATCGAAGCCTTCGCCGGTTCCGCGGTGAACAGCGGGCAGGAAGTGTCGGCGATCAATCAACTGTTGCAGAACCCCGATATCAGCAGCCCTGAAGTCTTGACCCAATTGCAGGAGCGGGTAGGGCAGTACAACGTGGATATCAACCTGCTTAACGTCTTGGTGCGCAAAGCCGTGGGCACCGCTGAAACCCTGTTGCGTGCTTCATGAAGGCCAGCGCGCTGCTGATGGTTCTGTGCGTGGCGCTGCTGGGTTGTCGGCAACCGGCCCTGCTCGAAGGGCTGGACCAGCAACAGGCCAACGAGGTGCTCTCGGTTCTGCTGCGAAACAATATTACGGCGACAAAAATCGATGCTGGCAAAACCGGGTACTCGGTGAAAATCAATCAGGTCGATTTTTCGGCTGCCGTCGACTTGCTCAACCTCTATTCGTTGCCGTCCAGGCCACGCTTGCAAGTGGCCGAGATGTTCCCCAGCGATACGCTGGTGGCCTCGCCCAGAGCCGAAAAAGCCCGGCTGTACTCGGCGCTGGAACAGCGGATCGAACAATCGTTGGGCGTGCTGGAAGGGGTGGTGTCGGCGCGGGTGCATGTCAGTTATGACCTGGATGCCGGTGAAGGTGGGCGCAAGTCGGCGCCCATTCACCTGTCGGCCTTGGCAATTCATGAGCGGGACATCGAGCCGCAATTGCTGATCACCGACATCAAGCGTTTTCTCAAGAACAGTTTTGCGGCCGTCGAGTACGAAAACATCTCGGTGGTCCTGTCCCGGCGCTCGCCCACACAACATGTGGCGCCATCGGTGGAGTCGGTGCAAAGCCCTTCGCGCGGGTTGTGGCTGTTGGCCGCGTTGACGCTGGTGTTGATGGCGGCTGGCGCAGGGTTTGGGTATCGACACTTGAGCAGAGTGCAACGTGATGTCGTGCGCTGAGCGCTTGCAGCAGATTTTCGCCGAGCCCCTGGATTATGTGCACGTTGAGCGCCTGTCCATACCGGTGGATTTAGCGGGGCCTGACGCACGACAAGTCCTCAATCAGATCGTGCTCGAGGGTCTGGAGCTGCAAGGCCCATGGCCGGCGGCGCCGCTGAATGCCGTGGCCGCTCTGTGGGTTCGGCAATGGCGCCAGTTGCCCTACATCGCCGCGCTGTTGGGCGCTTGGCGGCTTTTTCCACAACTGGCGCGAGGCGGGGCCTTGCAGCAATTGCCATTGTCGTTGCGCAGATTTGCCGGCTGCAGAGTGGGGGCTCGCGGCGACCTGCCGATCGAAGCGTCGGCAGTGTCGATGCAACACGTCGAGGCTGCCGGTTTCAATTCACTGTGCGGCTTGTCCGATTCCATACCGAAGCTGTTGCTTGAACGGCTGCCGTTGCAGTTTTCCCAACAGGTCGTCGACCTGCACAGGCAATGGCCCGTGGCAGAACCCGATGCGGCTCTTTTCTTTTTGGCGGTGCAGCATGCTCGACTCCATCCGAACCCTGACTGACCTGCCCGTGCCGAGTGACGCGCGCATCCCCCGCGAAGACATCGTCGCCACGCGCCAGCGTCACTCATTGCAGCAACAGGCTCAGCGATGGGCCCGTGAATGTGTCGACCAGGCGCAAAGGGACGCGGAAGCGGTCCGCGCCCAGGCTTTCCAGGAAGGTTATGCCGAAGGCGTCTTGCGCGCGGCTGAAAATCTGGCGAGCGGCTTGCTGGAGTCTCAGGCGCTGGGGCTGCAATTGCGCAGAGATCTCACCCAGGCTGCCCGGCAGTTACTCGGCGACTTGCTGAGTCGCAGCGAATGGCTGGACGAGATGCTCGAACGCTGGCTGGCTGAGCAACCTGGCCACACAGAGGCGGTGTTGCAGGTGCTGTTGCCGTCGCGTTGCAAGTCACAGGGCAAGGAACTGCGACAACGCTTGCAGGCGCTCTGGCCGGGCACGCTGGCGCTCGACTATCAACCGCAGGAACGTTACGTGTTTCGCCTGGCCGACCAATTGCTCGAGTTCGATATCGAGACAACCCGCCAGCGCCTGGAGCCCAAATTGTTGGCTGGCCTGGCGAACTTGCCCAAGTCGGTTCGGATCCTCGATCAGGCCTCATTACGGCGGCTTGGCGAAGTGTGTTTGAGCTTTGGTGAGGTGCGCCATGAAGATTGAAGCCATGACCGACGTGCACAAACAGCAGAACACGCCAGCGGTTGAGCCATTGGAGTCTCGCCTGTTGCGGGCCAGTCAGGGACTGCCCGACAGCAGGCGTCCTGACCCTGAATTCGATTGGCTCTATCAACAACTGTTGGCCATGGAAGGGCAGGGTGAAAAAGACATCTACGCGTTCATTCGTTCACTGCGCAGTGCGGACGGCGTCACCCCGGCGTACCCGACCGCCAAGGCATTAATGGCCGTGACGCTTCAGGTGTTGGTGCGTTTGGACGACGAGAAACTGCGCGACACATTGATTTTCAAGGAGGTGAAAGGCGCCAATGGCCTGGCGTTCAGCATGGATGTTTTCGTCAAGGGCTTCATGCGCGATGTGTTCGCGACGATGGATGACGAGGCCTGGGAAAAGAGTGAGTGGTGAGGTGAGTTCAAAAGCGCCTGCCTGACGATTAATAACAATAAGGAAAACTAGGATGGTTTTACCGATTGCTGGATCTGCTGGACGAGTGATTACGCTGGCGGGCGACTTCACTTCACTTGCGAGTGTTGCGACTGACCGCCGTTCCCGCATGACACTTGATCCCTCGGCGCTGAGCAGGGATTTCCGTGTGGCCACGCTTGGGACCCCACGGCAAATCGGAGTGGCGATGTTGGGCATGGAGCGCGAGGTAACCCTGCAGATTGAGGAGTGCTATACGCAATTAGGTGAAACGGACCGAATTGTAGTGGGACTTGCTAACGACTTCATCGAGCATGGGCATTTACCCGAAGGGCCTATCAATGAGGAGTTATTTGCTCGAATCGCCGAATTGAATTCCGCAGATCCCGAGCAAACCCGTGAAAGCCGAATGCGTGCAGTGCTCGAAGCGGGCATGGAAGTGTTAGAGGCTGCCAAAGGGCCCGGACTCAACCTACTCAATATCGTCGGGCGCACCGGGTTGATCATTGCGCTGACCACAGTGCTGCGCCAGGTTGTGAGTTACCACGTCGAGCAAGCGTTGCGCGAGGGCGATTCACCTGAAGCGGCCTGCGCATGGCTCGTGGCAGCGCAAGCCATGACCGGCCCGGCGCTGATCCTGGCAGGTGCCCTTCGAAACGAGTGTGGCGGGATGGCGAAACTGTCTTCGCGGCTGGGGCGTATCTGCATGGCCAGCATCACGATGGGGGCGTTCTTGATGGCGCATCTCACTGGCGCCTCAAAAAATCTGCTTCCCGCCATGACCGGTGTGACGATCTATACCTTGGCCAGGGGCCTGGCTAACGCCTTCTTTACCTTGCCTGACAATGCGGGCAGGCCCACTGTGGTGGCAACCGGAGTAACGACCGCCGCCTATGGTGCGGCCCAGTTTCTACTGGCAGAGCTGGGGAGTCTTTTGCCGCTAAGTGGTGCAGGCCGGTCGGCGGCGGAACTGGGTTACAGCCTGGGCGCGGACGTCATTAATGGGGGACTGAATGCCCTTGGCATTGTGGTGGATGACTTCATCTCCATTCTTTGCAAAAGCTGGCATGTGTTGTCGCCGTCGCCGGGCCTGGACTCGGTTTTTTCCGACCCGGAATCTTTGCAGCACATGGCTTTGGAAGTACGTGCCGGCGTTCAGCTACCGACTCGAACACAACTGGCTGACGCATTGCTTAACGTCGGAGCACTGCGTCTCTCGGCGGGGCACGCCATCAGTCTCGTCGTTGCCGCGGCGGCGACTTTACTGGGTGATTCCGAGGTGGGTGAGGATTATCAGGGCCACATTCTGAATGGCTGCCTTGCCATGATGCTGATGCTCATTTATTTCCCGCTGGTCTTTGGCAGCGTCAAGCGCACGGACAACAGTTATACGCTGGAGGAAACCGCCGTTCCTTAGGCCCAAGCGAAATGCAGGCAGCAATCGGTTGCTCGCCTGCAACGCTCCTCCCCGGCTATAATCGCCGCCACTTTTCGTAGCCCAGAGTCAAACCCGCCCATGTACACCCTGGCCCGTCAGCTGTTGTTCAAACTTTCCCCGGAAACCTCCCACGATCTGTCCCTGGACCTGATCGGCGCGGGCGGGCGTTTGGGCCTCAACGGCTTGCTGTGCAAGGCGCCGGCGAAAGTGCCGGTGAGCGTCATGGGCCTGGACTTCCCGAACCCGGTGGGGCTGGCGGCCGGTCTGGACAAGAACGGCGCGGCCATCGACGGTTTTGCCCAGCTGGGTTTTGGTTTTGTCGAAATCGGCACCATTACCCCGCGTCCGCAGCCGGGCAACCCGAAACCACGGATTTTCCGATTGCCGGAAGCCGAGGCGATCATCAACCGCATGGGCTTCAACAACCTCGGCGTCGATCACCTGCTGGCCCGCGTGGCGGCGGCCAAGTACAAGGGCGTGCTGGGCATCAACATCGGCAAGAACTTCGATACCCCGGTTGAGCGTGCGGTCGACGACTACCTGATCTGCCTGGACAAGGTGTATGCCCACGCCAGCTACGTGACAGTCAACGTCAGTTCGCCAAACACCCCGGGCCTGCGCAGCCTGCAATTCGGTGATTCGTTGAAGCAGTTACTCGCTGACCTGGCGGCACGTCGCGCGGAACTGGCGCTGCGTCACGGCAAACATGTACCGCTGGCGATCAAGATCGCACCGGACATGACCGACGAAGAAACCGCTCAGGTTGCGCAAGCGCTGATCGAAACCGGGATGGACGCGGTCATCGCTACCAACACCACGCTGAGTCGCGTCGGCGTCGAAGGCATGGAACACGGTGACGAGGCGGGCGGCCTGTCCGGCGCTCCGGTTCGTGACAAGAGCACCCACACCGTCAAGGTGCTGGCCGCGGAATTGGCGGGTCGTTTGCCAATCATCGCGGTGGGCGGCATCACCGAAGGCAAGCACGCCGCTGAGAAAATCGCCGCGGGTGCGAGCCTGGTGCAGATTTATTCGGGCTTCATCTATAAAGGGCCGGCGCTGATTCGTGAATCCGTGGATGCGATTGCAGCTCTGAGATAACCGATTACCGCGCGCACCCCTTACATCATGGTGCACGCTGCAAATGTAGGAGCTGCCGAAGGCTGCGATCTTTTGATCTCGATTTTGTGCCCAAGGCGCATCGCCGAGAAGCAAGATCAAAAGATCGCAGCCTTCGGCAGCTCCTACAGGGAATTGCGTTTGGAGCAGGCATAAAAAAGGGCTCCTCGAAGGAGCCCCTGGGCCGGAGCCCGCCGTCCGGATGGGACGTGCGTGGTTAATTCATGCAGTCATCAGATTGTCGTGTCGGAGTGTAAAGCCCTGTCATTAATTAGCCGACGG
Source organism: Pseudomonas sp. LBUM1644 (assembly GCF_059716195.1). Classification (NCBI taxonomy): domain Bacteria; kingdom Pseudomonadati; phylum Pseudomonadota; class Gammaproteobacteria; order Pseudomonadales; family Pseudomonadaceae; genus Pseudomonas; species Pseudomonas sp. LBUM1644. The sequence continues at coordinate 1,860,179 of NZ_CP166812.1, forward strand.
CGTGAAGTTCGTTGAGTCTGTGGATTCCCGCAGTGCCGGTCATACCGTCCCAGTTGTCGCCGCGTCCTTCTCGCCAGCCGTTGATCCAGGCTTGGCGTACCGACGGTAGAGTAAATGGGCAAAGCTCACGGGATTTGCCACCAACGCCATATTGATATCCGCGCAAAAATGCTCTTTCCAACGGATCACGCTTAAGTCTTCTCATAGGGTGTTGCCCTCACTTGTTGACTGTATTTATCGCGTCGACCTCAATCGAGGTCTGGCAGAAATGTCTGCCGTTGGGGGCTCGCTGCCGGCGTGGCGAGCCAAGGTGTTGACGTCCGTTGTGGCGCCAACCTGTGTTGAGTTCTAACCAATGCGTCACATCGAGGGAATGATCGTTTTGTCATAAGGACGTAACCATTAAGGTGGTATGGCCATAAGTAACAGGATGCTTACAGCGCATTTATTAGCAAAACCCCGGTATGATCGGCCCCGCGCTGAATGATGGGGTTAATCCTTTAGTGAGAATGACTCCCGTTGCACTGGGGGACTATTCGACGAAGGGTCGACTTATGACATTTTGTTGCATCTACTTTTTTATCTGTCCTTGCATCTAAGCTCATTTAACCCGGGCAGCAGGGGTGGTACGGCACACCTTCGTGCCACACGGGCGCTCTTCGAGAAAAGCGCCTGATTGAAAACCGGACCGGCAATGCGTTGCCCGTTCACTCAGCTAAAGGTTCTGATATTCCAATGTCCGATCAATTCGAAATCTTCCTCACTTGCCCCAAAGGCCTTGAAGGCCTGCTCATCGAGGAAGCCGTCGGGCTAGGCCTTGAAGAAGCGCGTGAACACACCTCTGCCGTGCGCGGCATGGCCACCATGGAAACCGCTTATCGCCTGTGCCTGTGGTCGCGTCTGGCGAACCGGGTGCTGCTGGTGCTCAAGCGTTTCCCGATGAAAGACGCCGAAGACCTGTACCACGGCGTGCTCGATATCGAGTGGCAAGACCACATGCTCAACGATGGCACCCTGGCCGTCGAGTTCAGCGGTCACGGCTCGGGCATCGACAACACTCACTTCGGCGCCTTGAAGGTCAAGGACGCCATTGTCGACAAACTGCGCACGCCGCAGGGCGACCGTCCGTCGATCGACAAGCTCAATCCGGACCTGCGCATTCACCTGCGTCTGGACCGTGGCGAAGCGATCCTTTCGCTCGACCTCTCCGGTCACAGCCTGCACCAGCGCGGCTATCGCTTGCAGCAAGGCGCGGCGCCGCTGAAGGAAAACCTCGCGGCGGCGATCCTGATCCGTTCCGGCTGGCCGCGCATTGCGGCGGACGGCGGTGCACTGGCTGACCCGATGTGCGGTGTCGGTACGTTCCTCGTCGAAGCGGCGATGATCGCCGCCGATATGGCACCGAACCTGCGTCGCGAACAGTGGGGTTTCACTGCCTGGCTCGGTCACGTGCCGGCCCTGTGGAAAAAACTCCACGAAGAAGCCACCGAACGCGCCGCTGCCGGCCTGGCCAAGCCACCGCTGTGGATTCGTGGTTACGAAGCTGATCCGCGCCTGATTCAACCGGGCCGCAACAACGTCGAACGTGCCGGCCTGAGCGAGTGGATCAAGATCTACCAGGGCGAAGTCGGCACGTTCGAGCCGCGCCCGGACCAGAACCAGAAAGGCCTGGTCATCTGCAACCCGCCGTACGGCGAGCGTCTGGGTGACGAGGCGAGCTTGCTCTACCTCTACCAAAACCTCGGCGAACGCCTGCGTCAGGCCTGCCTGAACTGGGAAGCCGCCGTGTTCACCGGCGCCCCGGACCTGGGCAAGCGCATGGGCATCCGCAGCCACAAACAGTACTCGTTCTGGAACGGCGCGTTGCCGTGCAAATTGCTGCTGATCAAGGTCACCCCGGATCAGTTCGTCACCGGCGAACGTCGCACCCCGGAACAACGTCAGGTCGAGCGCGAGCAAGCTCAAGTTGAAGTCGCCAGCAACGACGTGGCGCCGGGCAAGTACGAGAAGTACAACAAGAACGGCAACCCGATCAAGCCGGTACCGGTGGTCGTCGAGCAACCGCGCTTGAGCGAGGGCGGGCAGATGTTCGCCAACCGTTTACAAAAAAACCTGAAGGCGTTGGGCAAATGGGTCAAGCGTGAAGGCATCGACTGCTATCGCGTGTATGACGCCGACATGCCGGAATATTCCATGGCCATCGACCTGTACCACGATTGGGTCCACGTCCAGGAATACGCCGCACCGAAATCCATCGATCCGGAAAAAGCCTCGGCACGCATGTTCGACGCCCTGGCAGCCATTCCGCAGGCCTTGAACATCGACAAGAGCCGCGTCGTGGTCAAACGTCGCGAGCGTCAAAGCGGTACCAAGCAGTACGAGCGCCAGGCGGCGCAGGGCAAGTTCGTCGAAGTGAATGAAGGCGGCGTAAAGCTGTTGGTGAACCTCACCGACTACCTCGACACCGGGCTGTTCCTCGACCATCGGCCGATGCGCATGCGGATTCAGAAGGAGGCGGCCGGTAAACGCTTCCTCAACCTGTACAGCTACACCGCGACTGCCAGTGTTCATGCGGCCAAGGGCGGTGCGCGCAGCACCACCAGCGTCGACTTGTCGAAGACCTATCTGGACTGGGCACGTCGCAACCTGTCGCTGAACGGTTTCTCCGACAAGAACCGTCTGGAGCAGGGCGATGTGATGGTCTGGCTCGACGCCTGCCGTGACGAGTTCGACCTGATCTTCATCGACCCGCCGACGTTCTCCAACTCCAAGCGCATGGAAGGGATCTTCGACGTGCAGCGTGACCAGGTGCAATTGATCGATCTGGCCATGGCGCGCCTGGCACCGGGCGGGGTGTTGTACTTCTCCAACAACTTCCGCAAATTCGAACTGGAGCCAAACCTCAGCGAGCGTTACGCGGTCGAGGAAATCACGGCCCAGACCATCGACCCGGACTTTTCCCGTAACGGCAAAATCCACCGCGCCTGGAAAATCACCGCACGCTAGTTAGATTTACTGTAGGAGCTGCCGCAGGCTGCGATCTTTTGATCTTGATCTTAAAAAAAGCAAGATCAAAAGATCGCAGCCTGCGGCAGCTCCTACAGTTACAGGGCTGGTCAAATTAGTGGCTAATAGCTATAACTCAACTCAGGGCCAAAGGGCTTTCCCGCACCTGGCGTTTTGAGTTGTATTTATGTCGTTGCACGCCGTGCGCCCCAAGATCCTGGGATTTATCAGTGAAGATGTCTCGGCCTGGCTGGTCGCGCTATTTGTATTGCTCGTCGGCGGGATTCTCACAGGGTTGCTGGCCTGGTCGACGCTGAATCTGTTTCACCATCAATTGCGGCAACGTTTCCAACTGCTGGCCAGTGAACGTTACAGCCGTATCGAAGAACGTTTCGAAGATCAGGAGCAGCGCCTCGATGGCGTGCGCCGGTTCTTTGCCAATTCCGACGCGGTGTCCCGAGAGGAATTCGACGGTTACACCCGACCGCTGTTGCACCGGACCCAGGCGTACTCCTTCGCTGAACGGGTCAGCGGTGGCGAGCGCGAGGCGTTCGAGCGTCGGGTACGGGATGAAGGTTTGCGTGATTTCACCCTTCGTGAACTGAATGCCGATGGCCAGTTGCAACTGGCGGCCGAACGCGATGAGTACGTGGCAGTGCTGTACAGCCAGACGCAAAGCAAGCTCGGCTCCCCGCTGGGTTACGACCTGCTCGCCCAACCCCTGCGCCGTGCCACCCTGGAACGTGCCGACGAGCATGACGGCATGGCGGTGTCGCAACCGATGCATCTGGTCAGTATCGAGCCGGCGTATGCCCGAGGTGTATTGCTGGTTGCACCGGTCAAACTTCAGCATCACGATAACTCGGTACCAGCGACGAAAAAACCGTTCGGTTACGTGATGGCGGTCATCAGCATGCGCCAGTTGCTGGCGGACGGGCTGCCGGAGGCCGGCCACGATTACCTGTCGGTGCGCATTCTCGATTTGTCCACCAACGATCAGCACGAAGTGTTGTACGAATCCCCCAATCCCCCAGCGGTCAGTGAATTGTCGGCGACCCGGCTCCTGAGCCTGGCCGACCATAATTATCAAGTAGACGTTCAACCCAGTGAGGTCTTCCTGCAGGCCAACCATTCATCCGTGAGCAGCCTGGTGGTACTGGGCAGCTTGCTCAGCCTGTTGCTCAGTGCCTTGCTGTATGTGTTGGTGAGCCAGCGTCAACGGGCGTTGAAGATGGTCGAGCAGCGGACCCAGGAACTGCGCGCCCGTGAGCAGGAGTTGCGCGGTACGCACGGCCAGTTGCGCGGCGTGCTGAATGCCGCGACTCAGGTGGCAATCATCGCCACCGATCTGCGCGGGGTCATCAGCACCTTCAATGCCGGCGCCGAGCAAATGCTCGGTTACACGAGCGCTGAGGTGGTGGGGCACATGACCCTGGAAAACCTGCACCTGCCCCGGGAGCTTGCCGCACGTTCGGCGGAGCTGAGCGCTCGTTATGGGAAGCCGGTGCCGACGTGCCAGGCCATGCTGGTCGAGGGTGGCGAGGAGGGGGGGCACGAAGCGCGGGAGTGGACGCTTGTGCGCAGTGATGGCAGCCATCTGGCGGTAAACATGCTGGCGACTCCGGTGCTCGATGAGCAAGGCCTGTGGGTCGGCCACCTGGCCATCTGTATCGACATCACCGAGCGCAAGCGCGTCTACGAGGCGTTGGCGGCGCGGGACCTGTTGCTGAAAAAACTCAGTGCCCATGTGCCCGGCGGGATCTATCAGTTCAAGATGGAATTCGATGGCCGTTTCAGTGTGATCTACGCCAGTGATGGCATTCGCGAAATCTATGAACTCGAGCCGGACGTGCTGCTGCTCAATGCCGAAGCGATTTTTACGCGGATTCATCCTCAGGATTCTACCCGGGTCCGCGCGTCGATCCGGTCCTCGGCGGACACCCTCAGCCCGTGGCGCGAGGAATATCGCGTGCAACTGCCTGTGCGGGGGCTGCGCTGGGTCCGGGGCGAGGCTACCCCCGAAGAACAACCCGGTGGCGGCGTGCTCTGGCATGGCTACATCTCGGACATCTCCGACCTGAAACGGGTCGAAGAAGAGCTGCGGGCATTGTCGATTACCGATTCCCTGACCGGCATCCATAACCGCCGCTATTTCCAGGAACGCCTGACCAGCGAAATGGCCCGTGTCGAGCGTGGCGGCGGTGAACTGTCGGTAATCATGCTCGATATCGACCATTTCAAGCGCATCAATGACCAGCACGGTCACGCAGTGGGGGATCGGGTATTGCAGGCGGTGTGTGAGCGGATCGGTCATCGGCTGCGCCGTACTGACGTGTTCTGCCGCCTGGGCGGCGAAGAGTTCATGGTGCTGTGCCCGGATATCAGCGTTGAGCACGCGCATGTGCTGGCCCAGCAATTGTGGCAAGCGCTGCGCAGCTCACCGATCGATGGCGTAGGCATCGTCACCGCGAGTTTCGGGATAGCCAGTTGGCGCGTCGGCGAGGGCGCGGATGCGCTGTTGTTGCGGGCGGACTCGGGGGTTTATGCGGCGAAGCAGAGCGGGCGGGACCGGGTTGAGGGGGAGATGAGTTAGGTGAAACAAAAGATCGCAGCCTGCGGCAGCTCCTACAGGGGAACGCATTCCCTGTAGGAGCTGCCGAAGGCTGCGATCTTTTGACTTCAAAGGCTCACAACACAGAAGCCGTAGTCGGCAGTTTCGGCTGGCGATACAGATCCAGCAGCACTTGATCCAGCACCGAGGACGCGCCAAACGGTGCCTTGTCGTTGAGGATCGCCACCACCGCCCAGGTATTGCCGTTGACGTCGCGGCTGAAGCCGGAAATCGCCCGCACGGTGTTCAGGGTGCCGGTCTTGACATGGGCTTCACCGCGCATCGCGGTGGTCTTCAGGCGTTTGCGCATGGTGCCGTCGGTGCCGGCAATCGGCATCGAACTGATGAACTCGGCGGCGTACGGGCTGTGCCACGCGGCTTGCAGCATCGCGGCCATTTCACGGGCGCTGACACGTTCGGCGCGGGACAGGCCGGAGCCGTTCTCCATCACCAGGTGCGGCGCGGTGATGCCTTTCTTCGCCAGCCACTGACGCACCACGCGCTGGGCAGCCTTGGCATCGTCACCGTCGGCGTCGGTGCGGAATTTCTGGCCCAGGCTCAGGAACAGCTGCTGAGCCATGGTGTTATTGCTGTATTTATTGATGTCACGAATGATTTCCGCAAGGTCCGGCGAGAAGGCCCGAGCCAAGACCTTGGCATTGCTCGGCGTCGGCGCCAGACGATCCTTGCCCTGAATGCTGCCACCCAATTCCCTCCAGATCGCCCGCACGGCGCCCGCGGTGTAGGTCGCATGGTCGAGCAGCGAAAGGTAGGTCTGCGAACTGCAGCCATCGCCCAACTGACCGCCAACGGTCACGGTCACGCTGCCATCGGCCTGGGTCACCGGGTTGTAACGCACGCCGCCCGTGCATTGCTTGGAGTTGATCGCCTTGACCTGGTTTTCGATGTTGATGGTGGCAATCGGTGGTTCGACCGAGATCAGCACCCGACCATTGTCGTTGCGCGCCACAAAGCGCAATGCCTTGAGGTTGACCATCAGTGAGTCAGGCTTGACCAGGAACGGTTTGTTCTCGTCATTGCCGTCGTCGTTGAACTCCGGCAGTTGAGGCTGTACGAAGAAACTGCGGTCCAGCACCAGGTCGCCGGTGATTTGCGTCACGCCATTGGCGCGCAGGTCGCGCATCAGTAGCCAGAGTTTTTCCATGTTCAACTTCGGATCGCCACCACCCTTTAGGTAGAGGTTACCGTTGAGAATGCCGCCGCTCAGGGTGCCGTCGGTGTAGAACTCGGTTTTCCACTGGTGGTTCGGGCCGAGCATTTCCAGCGCCGCATACGTGGTGACCAGTTTCATGGTCGACGCCGGGTTGACCGAGACGTCAGCGTTGAAAACGGTTGGGGTGCCAGGGCCGGTGAGCGGGATCAACACCAGCGACAGGGCGTTGTCCTGCAGCTTGCTGGCCTTGAGGGCTTTTTCAACGTTGGGCGACAGGGCGGTATTGATAGGGTCAGCGCAGACGGGAAGGGCCAGAGGGAGAAGAAAACCGGCCAGCAATAATGGACGCAAAGATTTGATCATCGGAAATAAAACCCTACAGCCGAGGGGAAAAAGACGAGGGCATGAAGATAAATTCCCTCAGTGGTCACGAAAGTGTCGGCATTATGCCCCAAGGTGTAGCGGCTTGTGCCGTGCCCTGGCCCTCTAATACGCTATTTTTTACCGATGGTAGGCCCAGAAGCCCAGAGATTCGGGCAATTGCCGGCTTAAACTGCTAAAGTGCCGCCCGTTATTACTTATGAGGATTGTTCCAATGGCGACTAACCGTTCCCAGCGTCTGCGCAAAAAACTGTGCGTCGATGAATTTCAAGAGCTGGGTTTCGAACTGAACCTGGATTTCAAAGAAGATTTGGCCGATGAAGCCATTGATGCTTTCCTCGACGCGTTCCTGAAAGAAGCCATGGAAGCCAACGGTCTGGGCTATGTTGGCGGCGACGACTTCGGTCTGGTTTGCCTGCAGAAGCGTGGCTCGGTTTCCGAAGAGCAGCGTGCCGCTGTTGAAGCCTGGCTCAAAGGCCGCAGCGAACTGACCGAAGCAACCGTCAGCCCGCTGCTCGACGTCTGGTACCCGGAAAAGCCGATCAATCCGGTAGCTTGATGTTGTAAAAAAACGGCGACCCACGGGTCGCCGTTTTTTTTATGAAAATAAAAAGAACGCAGCCTCGTTTCACTCGACAGCTGCTACAGGAAATCGCATTCCATGTAGCAGCTGTCGAGTGAAACGAGGCTGCGTTTTTCAGCGTTTACGCCAATTCAAGATCACCAACGTCAACACCCCCGCCACAATCCCCCAAAACGCCGAACCAATGGAAAACAGCGTCAGCCCCGACGCCGTGACCATGAACGTGATCAGCGCCGCTTCCCGTTCCTTCACTTCGCTCATGGCGATGCTCAAGCCATTGATGATCGAGCCAAACAACGCCAACGCCGCAATCGACAACACCAACTCTTTAGGCAGTGCGGCAAACAACGCCGCCAACGTCGCGCCGAACACCCCGGCAATCCCGTAGAAAATCCCGCACCATACGGCCGCCGTATAGCGTTTGTTGCGATCCTCGTGGGCATGTGGCCCGGTGCAGATCGCCGCGCTGATGGCCGCCAGGTTGATCCCGTGGGAGCCGAACGGCGCCAGCAGCAACGAGGCGATGCCGGTGGTGGTGATTAGCGGCGAGGCCGGCACGGTGTAGCCGTCGGCACGCAGCACGGCGATGCCCGGCATGTTCTGCGAGGTCATCGCCACCACAAACAGCGGGATGCCGATGCTGATGGTCGCGGCGAGGGAAAAGTGCGGCGTGGTCCACACCGGTGTCGCCACTTCCAGATGAAAGCCGCTGAAATCGAGCAGCCCCATGAAACCGGACAAGGCTGTTCCGACCAGCAGCGCAGCCAGCACGGCATAACGCGGCGTCAGGCGCTTGACCACTAAATAGGTGAAGAACATCCCCAGCACCAGCGCGGTGCGGTGTTGCGCCGCGACGAAAATCTCGCTGCCGATCTTGAACAGAATCCCCGCCAGCAGGGCGGCGGCCAAAGAAGCCGGAATTTTTTTCACCAGCCGTTCAAAGCTGCCGGTCAGGCCGCAAATAGTCACCAGCACCGCACACGTGATATAGGCGCCGATGGCTTCGCCGTAGGTCACGCCGCCCAGGCTGGTGATCAGCAACGCGGCGCCGGGTGTCGACCAGGCAATGGTGATCGGTGTGCGATAACGCAGGGACAAGCCGATCGAGCACACCGCCATGCCAATCGAAATCGCCCAGATCCACGACGAAATCTGCCCGCTGGTCAGGCCCGCCGCTTGCCCGGCCTGGAACATCAACACCAGAGAGCTGGTGTAGCCCGTCATCATCGCGATGAACCCGGCGACGATAGCCGAGGGTGACGTGTCGGCCAGGGGGCGAAGCAGCGTGTGCGTGGCGTCGTTCATGACAGCGGTGTTCCTTATAAGATGTCGCGGTTCCCTGTAGGAGCTGCCGAAGGCTGCGATCTTTTAATCTTAAAAAAAATCAAGATCAAAAGATCGCAGCCTTCGGCAGCTCCTACAGGGATCGCGTTGCGGCGGAATCTGGGTTCAAGCCTAAACTCAAATGTAACGGACCGTTGCGATACAGCAGAGGCGACAAACAGCCGTACAGTCGTGTTGCCACCATCCATTGTGTACAATCGACGTGTTTTTTACGCGATACTTGCCAGCGACCCACTGTGCCGTATTACAGTCACGGTCAATTCGCCGCAGTTCTCCCGACTCGAGTGCCCATGAACGAACAGTTGCAGCCCCTCAAGAAACAACCGCGAGCAGGCAAAGCCGGCCGCAGCGGTACCCAGGACGATATTGTCTACGCGCATATCTTCGAGGCCATCCTCGAACAGCGCCTGGCGCCCGGCACCAAGTTGAGCGAAGAAGCGCTGGGGGAAATTTTCGGGGTTAGTCGCACCATCATTCGCCGCGCGCTGTCGCGCCTGGCCCATGAAGGCGTGGTGCTGCTGCGACCTAATCGCGGCGCTGTTGTCGCTAGCCCTAGCGTTGAAGAGGCCCGTCAGGTGTTCCTGGCGCGGCGACTGGTGGAACGGGCGATTACCGAATTGGCGGTACAACACGCCACCGCCGAGCAGATCGCCGAATTGCGACAAATGGTCAACGACGAGCGCGACAGCTTCTCCCGTGGCGATCGCGGTGCCGGTATCCGTTTGTCGGGCGAGTTCCACCTGAAACTGGCCGAAGCGGCAAAGAATGCCCCGCTGATCAGCTTCCAGCGCAGCCTCGTTTCCCAGACGTCGTTGATCATTGCCCAATACGAAAGTGGCAACCGTTCGCACTGTTCCTACGACGAACACACCCAGTTGATCGATGCGATCGAAGCGCGCAACGGTGAGCTGGCGGTAAACCTGATGATGCATCACATGGATCACATCGACAGCAAACTCAACCTCGACGAAGAAAGTGCGTCGGATGATTTGCATGCGGTGTTCTCGCATTTGTTGCAGACCAAGAAGCCAGGGCGACCTGTAGCCAAACTCTGACATCAAAAGATCGCAGCCTTCGGCAGCTCCTACAGGTGGACGCATTCCCCCTGTAGGAGCTGCCGAAGGCTGCGATCTTTTGGCAATCTGACAGGCAATAAAAATCCCCCGGGCTGTAAAGCTGCGGGGGATTTTTTTTCCCGGTAAACCCTAGCGCTGATGCACCTGATTCCCCGCCGCATACGTCTGCAGCACCGTCCGGTCATCCCCCAGCGTCATCAACACAAACAACGTCTCGGCAATGTTCTGGGCCTGCTTCAAGCGATAGCTCAGCAGCGGCGTGGCGTTGTAATCCAGCACCAGGAAGTCCGCATCGGTGCCCGGTTGCAGCGTGCCGATCTTGTCTTCCAGGCGCAGCGCACGGGCGCCGCCCAGTGTCGCCAGGTACAGCGATTTGAACGGGCTCAGTCGCGCACCTTGCATCTGCATGACCTTGTACGCTTCGTTCAACGTCTGCAGCAGCGAGAAACTGGTGCCGCCCCCGACGTCAGTGCCCAGGCCGACATTCAGTTTGTGCTTCTCGGCCATCGGCAAGTTGAACAACCCGCTGCCGAGGAAGAAGTTTGAGGTCGGGCAGAAGGCAATTGCCGAACCCGTTTCTGCCAGTCGCGCACACTCGTCGTCGCACAGGTGCACGCCGTGGGCGAACACCGAGCGTTCGCCCAGCAACTGGTAGTGATCGTAGACGTCGAGGTAACCCTTGCGCTCCGGGAACAGTGCCTTGACCCACTCGACCTCCTTCAGGTTTTCGCTGATGTGGGTCTGCATGTACAGATCCGGATATTCACTCAGCAACTGGCCAGCGAGGGTCAGTTGTTCCGGGGTGCTGGTCGGAGCGAAGCGCGGGGTGACCGCGTAATGCAAGCGGCCCTTGCCGTGCCAGCGTTCGATCAGCGCCTTGCTTTCGACGTAGCTGGATTCGGCGGTGTCGGTCAGGTAGTCCGGCGCGTTGCGGTCCATCATCACTTTGCCGGCGATCATGCGCAGGTCCAGTTGTTCGGCCGCCTCGAAGAACGAGTTCACCGATTGCGGGTGCACGCTGCCGAATACCAGCGCGGTGGTGGTGCCGTTGCGCAACAGTTCCTGGATGAAAATGCCCGCGACTTCGTCAGCGTGAGCCTTGTCGGCGAACTGGCTTTCACAGGGGAAGGTGTAAGTGTTGAGCCAGTCCAGCAGCTGCTCGCCATAGGCACCGACCATGCCGGTTTGCGGCAGGTGAATGTGGGTGTCGATGAAGCCAGGGGTGATCAGCGCGTCCTGATACTGCGTGATTTCGATGTCGGCCGGCAGCGTTGGCAGCAAGTCGCTGGCGTGGCCGAGCGCGCTGATCTGGCCGTTATCGACCACCAGCAGGCCATCTTCGAAATACTCGTACGAGGCTTCGATGCCCACTTCGGCGGGGTCGGCGATGCTGTGCAGGATAGCGGCGCGGTAGGCTTTGCGAGTCAGAGGCATGAGGGTTCTCAATTAGAGGCTTGGCTGCGGCGTGAAGCAGGCAGCAGCTTGGCAATCGATGATCCGGCGCTGGCAGTCTGCTGGCCGAAATTCGCGTTATAGGTGGCGATGATTTCGCCGGCGATGGAGATGGCGATTTCCACAGGCAACTTGCCTTTGACTTCGCCGATGCCCATCGGGCAGCGCATGCGTTGCAGCACGCTGCTGTCGAAACCACGGTCACGCAAGCGGTGTTCGAACTTCACCCGTTTGGTCTTCGAACCGATCAGGCCGAAGTAAGCAAAGTCGTTGCGCTGGAGGATCGCGGCGGTGAGTTCGAGGTCGAGCTGGTGATTGTGGGTCATGACGATGCAGTAGCTGCCCACAGGCAGCTCATCGATTTCGTCTACCGGTTCTTCGCTGACAATCTTGCGCACGCCGTGTGGGATCTGCTCCGGGAATTCATCTTCCCGCGAGTCGATCCAGCGCACCCGGCAGGGCAGGCTGGCGAGCAACGGCACCAATGCGCGACCGACGTGGCCGGCGCCGAACACGGCGATCTGTGCCTGGACCTGGCCCATCGGTTCGAACAGCAACACGGTCACGCCGCCACAGCACTGACCCAGGCTGGCGCCGAGGCTGAAGCGCTCCAGGTGTGTGTCCTGTTTGCCGCTGGCCAGCATCTCGCGGCTGATCTGCATGGCTTTGTATTCCAGATGCCCGCCACCGATGGTGTCGAAGGTCTGGGTGGCGCTGATGACCATTTTCGAACCGGCATTGCGCGGCGTGGAGCCGAGCTCTTCGATGATGGTCACCAGCACGCAGGCTTCACCCTGGGATTGCAGGTCGGCGAGGGCGTCGATCCAGTTGTACATATTCACCTCGACATCTTTGTTGTCTGTTCAGCCGTCTTCGCGAGCAAGTCGAATGGCCGCACCTCGGTCTTAGAGCGAAGCCAACTCCGGCTCAGCCTCGGCAGCTTTCGCCACCTTCAACTGCCGCATCTGCTCACAGCCCCACAACACCCGCTCCGGTGTCGCCGGTGCGTCGATTTTCGGTTGATGCCGGTAGTCGCCCAAACTCGCCACGGCGTCCTTGATCGCACACCACGACGCAATGCCCAACATGAACGGCGGCTCACCTACAGCCTTGGAGTGGAACACCGTGTCTTCCGGGTTCTTGCGGTTTTCCACCAGCTTCACCCGCAGGTCCAGCGGCATGTCGGCGACGGCTGGAATCTTGTAGCTCGCCGGGCCGTTGGTCATCAATTTGCCCTTGTTGTTCCACACCAGTTCTTCCATGGTCAGCCAGCCCATGCCCTGGATGAAACCGCCCTCGACCTGGCCGATGTCGATAGCCGGGTTCAGCGAGGCGCCAACGTCGTGAAGAATGTCGGTGCGCAGCATCTTGTATTCGCCGGTCAGGGTGTCGACGATCACCTCGCAGCACGCCGCACCGAAGGCGTAGTAGTAGAACGGACGACCACGAGCCTGACTGCGGTCGTAGAAAATTTTCGGGGTCTTGTAGAAGCCGGTGCTCGACAGCGAGACCTGGGCGAAATACGCCTGCTGGATCAGCGCTTCAAACGTCAGGATGTGATCACGGACCCGCACATGACCGTTGTGGAATTCGACGTCTTCTTCGCTGACTTTGTAGTGGCGCGCGGCGAATTCGACCAAGCGCGTCTTAATGATTTCAGCCGCGTTCTGGGCTGCTTTACCGTTGAGGTCGGCACCGCTGGACGCCGCTGTCGGCGAGGTGTTCGGCACTTTGTCGGTGTTGGTCGCGGTGATCTGCACACGGTCCATTTCCACCTGGAACACTTCGGCCACGACCTGCGCGACTTTGGTGTTCAACCCCTGGCCCATTTCGGTGCCGCCATGGTTCAGGTGGATGCTGCCGTCGGTGTAAATATGGATCAGCGCACCGGCCTGGTTGAGGAAGCTGGCGGTGAAGGAAATGCCGAATTTCACCGGGGTCAGCGCCAGGCCTTTTTTCAGGATCGGGCTGTTGGCGTTGTAGCGACGAATCGCTTCGCGGCGCTCGGCGTACTGGCTGCTTTCTTCGAGTTCGGCGGTCATTTCCTCGAGCATATTGTGCTCGACGGTCTGGTAGTAATGCGTGACGTTGCGCTCGGTCTTGCCATAGTAGTTGGCCTTGCGCACCGCCAGCGGATCGAGGGCCAGATGCCGGGCAATCGCATCCATGACCTCTTCAATGGCGACCATGCCTTGCGGGCCGCCGAAGCCACGGTACGCGGTGTTCGACGCGGTATTGGTCTTGCAGCGATGACCGTTGATGGTCGCGTCGCCCAGGTAGTACGAGTTGTCAGCGTGGAACATCGCGCGATCGACAATCGACGCCGAGAGGTCCGGCGAGCACCCGCAGTTGCCGGCCAGTTCCAGGGCAATACCGTGCAGCCGTCCGGTGCTGTCGAAGCCGACGTCGTACTCGACGTAGAACGGGTGACGCTTGCCGGTCATCAGCATGTCTTCAACACGCGGCAGGCGCATCTTGGTCGGCTGGCCGGTGAGGTACGCGATGACTGCGCACAGGCAGGCCGGACTGGCCGCTTGAGTTTCCTTGCCACCAAAACCACCGCCCATGCGGCGCATGTCGACCACGATCTTGTTCATCGACACATCGAGCACTTCGGCGACAAGTTTCTGCACTTCGGTGGGGTTCTGGGTCGAGCAGTAGACGATCATGCCGCCGTCTTCAGTCGGCATCACCGAAGAGATCTGGGTTTCGAGGTAGAAGTGTTCCTGGCCGCCGATATGCAGCGTGCCCTGGATGCGATGTTCGGCAGTCGCCAAGGCACCGGCAGAATCACCGCGTTGATGCGTGTGACTGTCGAGCACGAAATGGCGTTTGCGCAGGGCTTCGACCACGTCGAGTACCGGCTCCAGATCTTCATATTCGATGATCGCGGCCATCGCGGCTTTTCTCGCGGTTTCCAGATCTTTCGCGGCAACGGCGAGCACCGGTTGACCGACGAATTGCACGTCATCAATGGCCAGCAGCGGATCGCCCGGCAGCAGCGGGCCGATGTCTTTCAGGCCCGGCACGTCTTCGTGGGTGATGGCGATGCGCACGCCCTCAAACGCGTAGCACGGCGTGGTGTCGATGCTGATGATTTTCGCATGGGCGCGGTCCGACAGCCGTGCGTAAACGTGCAACTGGTTCGGAAATTCCAGCCGGTCGTCGATGTACTGCGCTTCACCGGCCACATGCTTGGCGGCGCTGTCGTGCTTGACGCTGCGGCCGACGCCGGTGGTCAGGTCCTTGGCGAACAGTTCAGCCAGTTCGGCTTGGGTCTTCTCTACAGCGTGATGATTAGACATAAGCGGTCACCCGAGTCTCGATGTGCGGCGTTTGCAGTTCGATGAAGTATTTGCGCAGCAGGTTCTGTGCGCTGAGCAGGCGGTATTCCTTGCTGGCGCGGAAGTCCGAGAGCGGCGTGAAATCTTCGGCCAGTGCGGCGCAGGCGCGTTCGACGGTGGCGTTGTTCCAGGTGGCGCCGAGCAAAACCGCTTCACAGCTCTTGGCGCGTTTGGGCGTTGCTGCCATGCCGCCGAACGCCACGCGGGCATCGGCGATCACGCCGTTGTCGATGCGCAGGTTGAAGGCGGCGCAGACTGCGGAAATGTCATCGTCCAGACGTTTCGACACTTTGTAGGCGCGGAACAATTGTTCGGCGCTGGCGAGCGGCACGATAATCTTCTCGATGAACTCGCTTTCCTGACGCGCGGTGACCCGGTAATCGATGAAGTAATCTTCGAGCGCCAGGGTGCGGCGGGTTTCACCTTTGCACAGGATGATTTGCGCGCCGAGGGCGATCAGCAGCGGTGGCGAGTCACCAATCGGCGAGGCGTTACCGATGTTGCCGCCGAGGGTGCCCTGGTTGCGGATTTGCAGGGAAGCGAAGCGTTGCAGCAATTCGCCGAAGTCCGGGTATTCGGTTTTCAGCGCGTCATAGCAATCGGAGAGGGCGGTCGCGGCGCCGATTTCCAGGCGATCGTCGAAACGCTCGATGCGCTTCATTTCGGCGACGTTGCCGACGTAAATCATCACCGGCAGCGTGCGGTGGAATTGCGTGACTTCCAGCGCCAGATCGGTCCCGCCAGCCAGCAGGCGGGCCTGTGGATAAGCGTCGTAGAGGTCGGCCAGATCGGCGACGGTCAGCGGCACCAAGCAGCGTTTGTCGCCACTGTTGAGTTCACCGATGTCGGTAGGGGCAATGGCTTTCAGGCGGGCGATGGTGTCTGCTTCGCGAGCGTCAAACTGGTCCGGTTGCTTGCCGCAGCAGGACTGCGAGGCGGCTTCCAGGATCGGTCGATAACCGGTGCAGCGGCAGAGGTTGCCGGCCAAGGCCTCGTGGGCTTTATGTGAGTCCGGTTGATCGCTGTTCTTTTGCAGCGCGAACAGCGACATCACGAAGCCTGGGGTGCAAAAACCGCATTGCGAGCCGTGGCACTCGACCATGGCTTTCTGCACGCTGTGCAGTTCGCCTTGGTGCTTGAGGTCTTCGACGCTGATCAGTTGTTTGCCGTGCAACGACGAAACGAACGTCAGGCACGAGTTGAGGCTGCGATAGCGAATGTGTTCGCGGCCATCGTCATCCGTTTGCAGCTCGCCGACCACCACCGTGCACGCGCCGCAGTCACCGCTGGCGCAGCCTTCTTTGGTACCGGGTTTGCCCACATGCTCGCGCAGATAATTGAGCACGGTCAGGTTCGGGTCCAGGGCGTGCTCGCTACGGAGTTCCTGGTTTAGTAAAAACTGGATCACGGAAGGCCTCGCAGACTCATTATTGTTGTTAACCGCTTTGAACTGAATTTATCAGGTCTGACTTTTCGGTCAATGATTTTCTGACTTAAAGGTCAGGAAATAACGTTTTCGCGATCAACAACGTGTTCCATTAGTATTGACCCTCACGGGATAGCCTGCTTTTTTGCTTGAATCGTGCCAAAAACCGCCGAGTGGGCACTCCGCCATGACCCCTCATGTGCGATACACTGCGCCGCCTGTGCAGATCGAAAGAGTTTTAAGGACAACCATGACGTTCAAGGCGCCGGACAGCCTCGCCGAGCAAATCGCTCACCACCTTGCCGAACGCATCATTCGCGGCGAAATGAAGCCCGGGGAGCGCATCCAGGAACAGAAGGTCACGCTGGCCCTCAATGTCAGCCGCGGTTCGGTCCGTGAAGCCCTGCTGATCCTCGAACGCCGCCACCTGATCGCGATCCTGCCGCGACGCGGCGCCCACGTGACCGAACTCACTGCGCATAAAGTGCAGAGCCTGTGCACGCTGATGAGCGAACTCTATATCTTGCTGGGTAACGCCGTGGCCTCCCACTGGCAGGTGCAGGCCGACCTCGCGCCGTTCGTGCAGATCCAGCAGCGCCTGGCCGCCAGCTACGAGCGTCAGGACATTCGCACCTTCGTCGACGACAGCTTCAATGTGATGCGCGCCGCGTATCCGTTCGCCAACAACCCGTACTTGCAGGAAACCGTCGAGAATCTGCAGCCGGCCATGAGCCGCGCGTATTTCCTCGCCCTGGAACAGCGCAAGGCCGAGATGAGCGAGTTCCTGGAGTTGTTCGAGCGTTTGCTCGCCGCCGTGATCGCCCGTGACTTTCCGCAGATCCGCGTGGTGCTGACGGCTTACGCCCAGCGCAGTTGCGATCTGGTGGTCTCTGCCCTGACGGACGCTTAAGCGTGCGGCTCAAGTGCATCAAGCTGGCGGGATTCAAATCCTTCGTCGACCCTACCACCGTAAACTTCCCCAGCAACATGGCGGCAGTGGTCGGGCCCAATGGTTGCGGCAAGTCGAACATCATCGACGCCGTGCGCTGGGTGATGGGCGAGAGCTCGGCCAAGAACTTGCGCGGCGAGTCGATGACCGACGTCATCTTCAACGGTTCGACCAGCCGCAAGCCCGTGAGTCAGGCCAGCATTGAGCTGGTGTTCGATAATTCCGACGGCACCTTGCTCGGCGAATACGCGGCCTACGCGGAAATTTCCATTCGCCGCAAAGTGACCCGCGACAGCCAGACCACTTACTACCTCAACGGCACCAAATGCCGTCGTCGTGACATCACCGATATTTTCCTCGGTACAGGCCTTGGTCCGCGCAGCTACTCGATTATCGAGCAGGGGATGATCTCCAAGCTGATCGAGTCCAAGCCCGAAGACCTGCGCAACTTTATCGAAGAGGCGGCGGGCATCTCCAAGTACAAGGAGCGCCGGCGCGAGACTGAAAACCGCATCCGCCGCACCCACGAAAACCTGGCCCGCCTGACCGACCTGCGTGAAGAGCTGGAGCGTCAGCTTGAACGCCTGCACCGTCAGGCTGAAGCCGCCAGGAAATACCAGGAATACAAAGGCGAAGAACGCCAGCTCAAGGCTCAGTTGTCAGCGCTGCGCTGGCAGGCGTTGAACGAGCAGGTCGGGCAGCGCGAAGCGGTCATCGGCAATCAGGAAGTCACCTTCGAGGCGTTGGTCGCCGAGCAGCGCAACGCCGACGCGAGCATCGAACGCTTGCGTGACGGGCACCACGACCTGTCCGAGCGCTTCAATCTGGTGCAGGGGCGCTTCTATTCGGTCGGCGGCGACATTGCCCGGGTCGAGCAGAGCATCCAGCACGGCCAGCAGCGTTTGCGTCAGTTGCAGGACGATCTGAAAGAAGCCGAGCGTGCGCGCCTCGAAACCGAATCTCACTTGGGCCTCGACCGCACGTTGCTCCAGACCCTCGGCGAAGAGCTGGACATGCTCACGCCGGAACAGGAAGTCACCAGCGCTGCGGCCGAAGAAGCCGCCGCCGCGCTGGAAGAATCCGAAACCACCATGCACGGCTGGCAGGAGCAGTGGGACACGTTCAACCTCACGGCCGCCGAGCCGCTGCGTCAGTCTGAAGTTCAGCAGTCGCGCATCCAGCAGCTGGAAACCAGCATGGAACGCCTGGCCGATCGTCAGAAGCGCCTTGGCGAAGAGCGCGCGTTGCTGTCGGCGGATCCGGAGGACGCGGCGATCATGGAGCTCAGCGAGCAACTCGCCGCTTCTGAGGCCACGCTCGAAGACTTGCAGGCCAGCGAAGAAGCGCAGGTCGAGCGCCTTGAGCAACTGCGTCAGGAATTACAGCTGGCCCTGCAAAATCAGCAGCAGGCGCAGGGGGATTTGCAGCGCCTGAACGGTCGTCTCGCGTCTCTTGAAGCGTTGCAGCAAGCCGCGCTCGATCCCGGCACTGGCACCGCCGAGTGGCTGCGCGAACAGCACTTGGCGGACCGTCCACGTCTGGCTGAAGGCCTGAAAGTTGAAGCGGGCTGGGAGCTGGCGGTGGAAACCGTGCTCGGCGCCGACCTGCAAGCCGTGCTGGTGGATGACTTCGGCGCTTTCGATCTGGCCGGTTTTGCCCAGGGCGACTTGCGCTTGCTGAGCCCGGCCCGCGATGGCATGCGCGTGCCCGGCAGCTTGCTCGACAAGGTCGAGGCGCAGATCGATCTGTCGCCATGGTTGGGGCAGGTCAAGCCGGTCGACAGCCTTGAGCAGGCTTTGGCGCTGCGCGGCCAGTTAAGTGCCGGTGAGAGCTTGATCAGTCGCGACGGTTACTGGGTGGGTCGACACTTTTTACGCGTGCGACGGGCCAGCGAAGCGGAAAGCGGCGTGCTCGCCCGTGGTCAGGAAATCCAGCGACTGAGCCTGGAGCGTGAAGAGCGCGAAGCCACGGTCGAAACCCTGGAAACGAAATTGCAAACCCTGCGTGCGCAACAGCGTCAGCAGGAAAACGGTCGCGAGCATTTGCGCCGTCTGCTGCAAGACGAAGCCCGCCAGCAAGGCGAGTTGAAGGCGCAATTGTCCGCCGGCAAAGCCAAGGCCGAACAACTGACGTTGCGCCGGAAGCGGTTGGACGAAGAACTCACTGAGTTGGCCGAGCAACGCGCGCTGGAGCACGAAAATATCGGCGAGGCGCGCCTGCAATTGCAGGACGCCCTCGACGCCATGGCGCTGGACACCGAGCAGCGTGAGTTGCTGCTGGCCCAGCGCGACAGTTTGCGCGAGCGCCTTGATCGGGTGCGGCAGGAGGCGCGGCAGCACAAGGATCATGCGCATCAACTGGCAGTGCGTCTGGGTTCGCTCAAGGCGCAACACGACTCAACGCGTCAGGCGTTGGAGCGGCTGGAGATGCAGTCCGAGCGCCTGACCGAAAAACGCGAACAGCTGAGCCTGAATCTGGAGGAGGGCGAAGCACCGCTGGAAGAGCTGCGCCTCAAGCTTGAAGAACTCCTCGACAAACGCATGACCGTCGACGAAGAACTCAAGACCGCGCAAGTCGCCCTGGAAGACGCCGACCGCGAACTGCGCGACGCCGAGAAGCGCCGGAATCAGGCCGAGCAGCAATCGCAATTAATCCGTGGCCAGATGGAAGTCCAGCGCATGGAATGGCAAGCCCTGACCGTGCGCCGCAAAACTCTCGAAGACCAATTGCTCGAGGACGGCTACGACCTGCATGGCGTACTCGCCACGCTGACGAGCGAGGCCAGCGAGAAGGACGCCGAGGAAGAACTCGAACGCATTGCCGCACGCATTCAGCGCCTCGGTGCGATCAACCTCGCGGCCATCGACGAATACACGCAACAATCTGAGCGTAAACGTTATCTGGATGCGCAGAACGCCGATCTGGTGGAAGCGCTCGACACGCTCGAGAACGTGATTCGCAAGATCGACAAGGAAACCCGCAACCGCTTCAAAGATACCTTTGATCAGATCAATGGCGGTTTACAGGCGCTTTTCCCAAAAGTTTTCGGTGGCGGACGCGCGTATTTGGAACTGACGGGCGAAGATCTACTCGATACAGGGGTAACGATCATGGCGCAGCCGCCAGGAAAGAAGAACAGCACCATCCATTTGCTCTCCGGTGGCGAAAAAGCCCTGACCGCATTGGCCCTGGTTTTTGCCATCTTCAAGTTGAATCCTGCGCCGTTCTGCATGCTCGATGAGGTTGACGCGCCACTGGATGACGCTAACGTTGGACGCTACGCTCGGCTGGTCAAAGAGATGTCGCAGACGGTGCAGTTCATCTATATCACCCACAACAAGATCGCCATGGAAATGGCCGATCAACTGATGGGGGTGACGATGCACGAACCGGGTTGTTCGCGTCTGGTGGCAGTGGATGTCGAGGAGGCGATGGCGATGGTGGACGCCTAGCGGCGCAGCGACAAGCTACACGCTTGAAGCTTCAAGCTGGGTTTGCCCAGGCTGGCAAATTGACACAATTTGCGCGCCCTTTTCGACTGACGGTGTAAAGTTGCCTTTGGTCGTGCTAGTTTAATGTCAATTTTTCGTATACGTGGGCAAAACGCCTGTCAGAACATAGAGTTGGCGCCACGTTTTAAAGCGGTTTACGAGTTGTAAACCCCTTATTTTTCAGCATTTTTTATAGAGGCACGGGATTACATGGAAATCGGTCTGCGCGAGTGGCTGATCGTCATCGGCATTATTGTCATTGCCGGTATTCTTTTTGATGGCTGGCGCCGTATGCGCGGCGGCAAGGGAAAACTGAAATTCCGTCTTGACCGAAGTTTGTCCAATTTGCCGGATGAGGACACCGGCGCGGAGCTGTTGGGCCCGCCCCGCGTGCTGGATGCGCAAAAAGAACCGCAACTGGACGAGCACGATCTGCCGTCGGTGAGCATGCCGGCCCGTGAACCGCGTGAATCGGGTTCCAAGCGCGGCAAGCGTAGTCATGGTGAGCCATCGCAAGGCGACATGAACCTGAGTCTGGACCTGGACGGCGGCCCTAGTTTCAGCAGCCGCGACGACGATTTCCCGGATGACACCAAAGCTTCGCCTTCGGTCAGCGAGAAAGAACAACCGCAAGCCGAAGAAGTGTTGGTGATCAGCGTGATCTGCCGCGACGCTGCCGGCTTCAAGGGCCCGGCGCTGCTGCAGAACATTCTGGAAAGCGGTCTGCGCTTTGGCGAGATGGATATCTTCCACCGCCACGAAAGCATGGCCGGCAATGGCGAAGTGCTGTTCTCGATGGCTAACGCGGTCAAGCCAGGCATCTTTGACCTGGACGACATCGACCACTTCAGCACCCCGGCCGTGAGCTTCTTCCTCGGCCTGCCAGGCCCGCGTCATCCGAAGCAAGCCTTCGACGTGATGGTGGCTGCCGCGCGCAAACTGTCCCAGGAGCTGAACGGCGAACTGAAAGACGACCAGCGTAGCGTACTGACCGCGCAGACGATCGAGCATTACCGTCAGCGCATCGTCGAATTCGAACGTCGCGCGTTGACCCAGAAGCGCTAAAGTCAAAAGATCGCAGGGTTCGCCAGCTCCTACAGGGAACGCGATCCCTGTAGGAGCTGCCGAGTGCAACGAGGCTGCGATCTTTTGATCTTGAATGGATAAATAGGAGCAGCCTCGGCTGCTCTTTTGCTTTATGAGAGAACACCCATGACCGCCGCCAAAACCCGCATTCTAGAGCTACGTGCAGAGCTGGATCAGCACAACTATCGCTACCACGTGCTGGACGAGCCGAGCATCCCCGACGCGGAATACGACCGCTT
The DNA here is from genome assembly GCF_059716195.1 of Pseudomonas sp. LBUM1644. Taxonomy (NCBI): domain Bacteria; kingdom Pseudomonadati; phylum Pseudomonadota; class Gammaproteobacteria; order Pseudomonadales; family Pseudomonadaceae; genus Pseudomonas; species Pseudomonas sp. LBUM1644. The sequence goes on from NZ_CP166812.1 coordinate 1,882,341, forward strand.
GTTCCACGAGCTCAAGGCCCTCGAAGCCGCTAACCCGGAACTGATCACCAGCGACTCGCCGACCCAGCGCGTCGGCAGCGCGGCGCTGTCGGCGTTCACCCAGGTGCGTCATGAAGTGCCGATGCTCAGCCTCGGCAACGCCTTCGAAGAAACCGACATGCGCGAGTTCGATCGCCGGGTCACCGAAGGTCTGGACCTGCCGGCAGGCGACCTCTTCGGTGGCGGCGCGGCGGTGGAATACAGCTGCGAACCGAAGCTCGATGGCCTGGCAGTCAGCCTGCTTTATCAAGACGGCGTACTGGTGCGCGGCGCGACTCGCGGCGACGGCACCACCGGCGAAGACATCAGCGTCAACGTGCGCACCGTGCGCAATATTCCACTGAAACTGCAAGGCAGCGGCTGGCCGGCGACCCTGGAAGTGCGCGGCGAAGTGTTCATGTCCAAGGCCGGTTTCGAACGGCTCAATGCCACGCAACTGGAAGTCGGCGGCAAGACCTTCGCCAACCCGCGCAACGCAGCGGCCGGCAGCTTGCGTCAGCTGGATTCGAAGATCACCGCCAACCGTCCGCTGGAATTCTGCTGCTACGGCATCGGCCAGATTTCGGCGGATATTGCCGACACCCACATCGGCAATCTGCAGCAACTCAAAGCTTGGGGCATGCCGATCAGTCATGAACTGAAACTGGCGAACGGCATCGACGAATGCCTGGATTACTACCGCGACATCGGCGAGCGCCGCAACGCGCTGCCGTATGAAATCGACGGCGTGGTGTTCAAGGTCAACAGCATCGCCTCGCAGCGTGAACTGGGTTTCCGCGCGCGCGAACCGCGTTGGGCGATTGCCCACAAATTCCCGGCCATGGAAGAGCTCACCGAATTGCTCGACGTGGAATTCCAGGTCGGTCGTACCGGCGCTGTCACCCCCGTTGCGCGTCTGAAACCGGTGAAAGTGGCCGGCGTCACCGTGGCGAATGCGACGCTGCACAACATGGACGAAGTGGCGCGCCTGGGCTTGATGATCGGCGACACCGTGGTCATCCGCCGCGCCGGCGATGTGATCCCGCAAGTGGTGCAAGTGGTCCTCGAACGTCGTCCGGAAAACGCGCGGCCAGTGCAGATTCCCGAGCAGTGCCCGGTCTGCGGCTCGCATGTCGAGCGCACGCAACTGGTCAAGCGCAGCAAGGGTCGCGAGACCGTCAGCGAAGGCGCGGTGTACCGCTGCGTCGGTCGTCTGGCGTGTGGCGCGCAACTCAAGCAGGCGATCATTCACTTCGTCTCCCGCCGCGCCATGGACATTGAAGGTCTGGGCGAGAAGAGCGTTGAGCAATTGGTTGACGAAGGTCTGGTCAGTTCGCCGGCCGATCTCTACGCGTTGACGTTCGAACAGATCGTCGATCTGGAAGGCTTTGCCGAGCTGTCGAGCAAGAACCTGCTCAGCGCCATTGAAGACAGCAAGCAACCGAGCCTGGCGCGCTTCATCTACGCCCTCGGCATTCCCGACGTCGGCGAAGAGACGGCCAAGGTGCTGGCGCGCTCTCTGGGTTCGCTGGAGCGGGTTCAGCAAGCGTTGCCGCAAGTGCTCACGTACTTGCCGGATGTCGGCCTGGAAGTGGCGCACGAGATTCACAGCTTCTTCGAGGATGCGCACAACCAACAGGTGATCGCCGAACTGCTGAAGCACGGCCTGCAGATTCAGGATCAGGGCGAATTGGGCGCCGAGTTTGCCGCCAGCACCACGCTGGGCGGGTTCCTCGACAAGCTGCACATTCCTTCGGTGGGGCCGGGCGGGGCACAGAAACTGGCCGACAGGTTTGGTTCGCTGGAAGGGGTGTTCAGTGCGGACTGGCTAGACATGCGCCAGGCACTGCCGGAGAAACAGGCGAATTCGGTTCGCGAGTTTTTTGCTCTCGCTGAAAATCGCCAGATCGCAGAAGCCGCCGAGAAGCAGCTGCGCGATTTCGGCATGCATTGGCAGAGCGAGAAGAAAGTCGTCGAAGGCCTGCCGCTGGCCGGGCAGACCTGGGTGCTGACCGGTTCGCTGGAATTGATGAGCCGCGACATCGCCAAGGACAAACTCGAAAGCCTCGGCGCCAAGGTGGCGGGTTCGGTATCGGCCAAGACCCATTGCGTGGTGGCCGGGCCGGGGGCGGGGTCGAAGTTGGCCAAGGCCAATGAGTTGGGGTTGAAGGTGTTGGATGAAGAAGCGTTTGTCGGGTTTCTGAAAGGGCATGGTATTACGGTCTGACGCTGGGGAGGCCAAGATCAAAAGATCGCAGCCTTCGGCAGCTCCTACAGTAGATCGATGTCGTTTCCACGAAACGAGCGCCGACCGCCAATTGATGTCGTTTCCACCGAACGTGCGGCAACTGCCAATCCCTGTAGGAGCTGCCGAAGGCTGCGATCTTTTGATCGACCCCACAAACACACGGGAACGATCACGGCCAGGGAATGATCTAGTCTTGGCAACCCCCAGGGAGAGATCGCCATGCACCGCTTCTTCGAACAGCTCAGCTCACGCATCGCCGCGCCCTTCATCGGCGAGAGCTCGCGCAACAGCAAGGTCTGGCATTGCCGTTGCGGGCAATCGCTGTTTTTCCGCAACAGCCAATGCCTGGCCTGTTCCGCGATGTTGGGTTATCAGCCGGAACAGAGTCGCCTGTCCTCCCTTCAGCCAGCCGAGCAGACGGACACTTGGACCCTCGACGCCGATCCCGAAGCAGGCGTGTTCCGTCGCTGCGCCAACCTCGATACCCCCGCCGCATGCAATTGGCTTCTCCCGGCCAACGACCACGATGCGCTCTGCATCGCCTGCAGCCTGAACCACACCATCCCCGATTTATCGATTGCCGAAAACCACGAGCGCTGGCGCAAGGTCGAAACCGCCAAACGGCGTCTGGTCGCTCAATTGATCAGCCTCGGTTTGCAAGTCATCCCGAAAACCGTGAACGAAGAAACCGGCCTGGCCTTCGATTTCATCGGCGTCGACCTCGAAGGCAAGCCGCCGACCACCGGCCACGCCAACGGCCTGATCACCCTCGATATCAAGGAAGCCGACGACGCCCACCGCGAGCACGTCCGGGTGCAGATGCACGAACCGTATCGCACGTTACTCGGGCACTTTCGGCATGAAGTCGGGCATTACTACTGGGACCGATTGATCGCCAGCGGCCCGTGGCTGGAACCGTTTCGCGGGTTGTTCGGCGACGAGCGCGCCAGTTATGCCGACGCGCTCGAACGGCACTATCAGCAAGGCGCGCCCCTCGACTGGCAACAACACTACGTCAGCGCCTACGCCACCATGCATCCGTGGGAAGATTGGGCCGAAACCTGGGCTCACTATCTGCACATGATGGACGCGGTGGACACGGCGCTGGGTTTTGGCATGAGCGCCCGGGAAATGGATTTCGACTACCAGCCGTTCCCGTCCAGCACACTCTACGATCCACAACACCCCGGCGGTGCGGCGTTCCTTTCATTCGTCAATGCGTGGATCGAGCTGGCCGGCATGCTCAACGAACTGTCGCGCAGCATGGGCCAGCCGGATTTCTATCCGTTCGTCTTGCCGCCGGCAGTGATCGCCAAGCTGCACTTCATCCATCTGGTGATTCAGCAGGAAGGTGGAAGGGCTGATGAGGTGTTGGCCCAATAAACGATCGATCTTCCATGATGGCAATTCAGTTTCAATTAAGTTCGGATCGCTAAGGTGGCCCCCGTAGGCAACACACAAAAAATACGGAGACACCCATGAAAACCCTGACTGCCCTGATCACCGCATCAATCATCGGCCTGACCGCCAGCATCGCCCACGCCCGCGACCTCGGCCCCGACGAAGCCCTGCGGCTGCGCGACGCTGGTACCATTGTGTCTTTCGAGAAACTCAATGCCATCGCCCTCGCCAAGCATCCCGGCGCCAAGGTCAGCGAAACCGAGCTGGAAGAAGAGTACGGCAAGTACATCTACCAGGTGGAACTGCGCGACCCGCAGGGCGTTGAGTGGGACCTGGAATTGGACGCTGTCAGCGGGAAGGTTCTCAAGGATCATCAGGATACGTAATGAAGGCGCTTTCTTTTTCACGCACGGCGCTGGTCCTCCTGGCGTTTTGCTCGGTGGTCATGGCCCGCGACCTGGATCAGGACGAAGCCCTGCGCCTGCGTCAGCGAGGCGTGATCCTGCCGCTGGAGCAATTGCTGCAGCAGGCGCTGGACCGCCATCCCGGATCGAAACTGCTGGAAGCCGAGCTCGAAGAAAAACACGACGTCTACATTTATGAAGTCGAGCTGTTGACCACCGAAGGCGTGGTCCGTGAACTGGACATCGAAGCCGCCACTGGCCGCTTATTGAAAGACAAGGAAGATTGACCGATGCGATTGTTGCTGGTGGAAGACCACGTGCCCCTGGCCGACGAATTGATGGCCGGGCTCAACCGCCAGGGTTATGCCGTGGACTGGCTGGCCGACGGTCGCGACGCGGTCTACCAGGGCAGCAGCGAACCCTACGACCTGATCATCCTCGACCTCGGCCTGCCGGGTTTGCCGGGGCTTGAAGTGCTGACGCAATGGCGCGCCGGCGGTTTGTCGACGCCGGTGCTGATCCTCACCGCGCGCGGTTCATGGGCCGAACGCATCGAAGGCCTCAAGGCCGGCGCCGACGATTACCTGACCAAACCTTTCCACCCCGAAGAGCTTCACTTGCGGGTACAGGCGTTGTTACGCCGGTCCCACGGCCAAGCCAATCAGCCGACGCTCAAGGCGGCCGGATTGCACCTGGATGAGGGGCGTCAATGCGTGACCCGCGACGGCGCCGACATCCAGCTCACCGCCGCCGAATTCCGCCTGTTGCGTTACTTCATGCTGCACCCGGAACAGATCCTCTCCAAAAGCCACCTCGCCGAACACCTCTACGACGGTGAAACCGAGCGCGATTCCAATGTGCTGGAAGTCCACGTCAACCACCTGCGACGCAAACTCGGCCGCAGCGTGATCGAAACCCGCCGGGGCCAGGGTTATCTGTTCGGCGGGCAAGCCGAGTGAAGTCGATCCAGCGTCGCTTGAGCCTGGGGCTGATCAGCGTAATGGTCATCGTCGGCCTGGTGCTGGCGCAAACCAGCCTGTGGCTCTTCGAGATGGGCTTGCAACGCTACCTCGAAGCCGGGCTGCGCAACGACAGCGAAAACCTGCTAGTGGCGCTGGTGCGTGGGCCGCAGGGTTTGCAACTGGATGAGCGACACCTGGCGCCGGCGTATCAGCGACCGTTTTCCGGGCACTACTTCCGCATCGATTTTGCCGATAGCCATTGGCGTTCGCGTTCGTTGTGGGATCAGGAACTGCCACGCCTCGAGTCCCCCGGCCTGGAGAGCCATCTGCAGCTCGGCCCCGAAGGCCAACAGTTGCTGGTGCTGCGCTCGGACTACCGGCGACTGGGTCAGCAGATTTCCATCAGCGTGGCCCAGGATTACACCCCGGTACGCGAGAGTTTCCTGCGCATGCAGCAGGTCGGTCTCGGCCTGGGGCTGGCGGGCTTGTTGCTGATTTTGCTGTTGCAGCGAATCACCGTGCGCCGCGCACTGCGTCCACTGGAAAAGGCCCGCGAACAAATCGCCCAGTTGCAACAGGGCCAACGCTCGCAACTCGATGATCAAGTGCCCGTGGAACTGGAACCGCTGGTGGCCCAGATCAACCATTTGCTGGCCCACACCGAAGACAGCCTCAAGCGTTCACGCAATGCCTTGGGCAACCTCGGCCATGCCCTGAAAACCCCGCTGGCGGTGTTGTTGAGCCTGGCGTCCAGCGAGCAGCTCGACGCTCACCCGCAATTGCGCAAAATCCTCAAACAACAACTGGAGCAGGTCCAGAACCGACTCAATCGCGAACTCAACCGCGCCCGCTTGTCCGGCGACGCACTGCCCGGCGCGTTGTTTGATTGCGACGCTGAATTGCCCGGGCTACTCGCCACGTTGAGCATGATTCACGGCGAACATCTGCACCTCAGTTACGTCGCACCCTCAGGACTGCAACTGCCATGGGACCGCGAGGACTTGCTGGAACTGCTCGGCAACCTGCTCGACAACGCCTGCAAATGGGCAGACGCCGAGGTTCGATTGAGCGTGACCGAAACCGCAGAACACTTTGAGCTAAGCGTGGAAGACGACGGCCCGGGCATTCCCGAGGACCAGCGCGATCAGGTGTTCAGCCGTGGCACGCGGCTTGATGAACAGACTGACGGGCATGGCCTGGGCCTCGGAATCGTGCGCGACATCGTCGACACGTGGGGCGGCGCTTTAGCGTTGCGCGAAAGCGAATGGGGCGGATTGAACGTAACGATGACGTTGCCGAAGCGGGGCGATCAACGCCCCTCAAGCAACTCGGCGGCCTGATCCAGCAACGCCAACGGCTCTTTAGCCTTGTGAATATCCACCGACAACAACTGCCGAAACTTGCGCGCCCCCGGAAACCCGGTGCCCAGCCCCAATACATGCCGGGTGATGTGATGCATCGAACCACCGGCATCAATATGCGCCGCGATATATGGCCGCAACTGCGCCAGCGCCTCGGCCCGGCTGATCACCGGCGCCGTGCTGCCGAACAACTGCTGATCCACCTCGGCCATCACATACGGATTGTGATACGCCTCACGGCCCAGCATCACACCGTCAAACGTCCGCAAATGCTCGTGGCACGCTTCCAGCGTCTTGATCCCGCCGTTGAGAATAATCTCCAACTCCGGAAAATCCGCCTTCAACCGCGCCGCCACGTCATAACGCAACGGCGGAATATCCCGATTCTCCTTCGGCGACAACCCCTCCAGAATCGCAATCCGCGCATGCACCGTAAAACTCGTGCACCCGGCATCCCGAACCGTACCTACGAAATCACACAGCTCCTCGTAACTGTCCCGCCCATTAATCCCGATCCGATGCTTCACCGTCACCGGAATCGACACCGCATCGCGCATCGCCTTCACACAATCCGCCACCAACTGTGGATGCCCCATCAGGCACGCGCCGATCATATTGTTCTGCACTCGATCACTCGGGCAGCCGACGTTCAGGTTGACCTCGTCGTAGCCGTGGTCCTGGGCCATGCGTGCGCAGGCGGCCAGGTCCAACGGCACGCTGCCACCGAGTTGCAGCGCGAGCGGGTGTTCGGCTTCGTTGTGACGGAGGAAACGCTCGTGATCGCCGTTGAGCAGGGCGCCAGTGGTGACCATTTCGGTGTAGAGCAGGGCGTGCTTGGAGAGCAGGCGCAGGAAGAAACGGCAGTGGCGGTCTGTCCAGTCCATCATTGGGGCGACGGAGAAGCGGCGGGAGAGCGGGGCGGGTGTGGCGTTGGATGCGGACATGGGGGATCTGGAATCGGTGAGGCTGGGAGGTGGGGGAGTTTATCAGGATTGGGGTTGGTGGGCTCAGACGAGTGCGGCTGACGCAGGAAAATCTGTCCAGCAAATAACACTATTTTTCTGGAGGGTGTCCCGTCCTGAATAAGATTTACACCTGCTTCAGGGCTAGACAGGGTGTCCCTTTTTCCTCTGTCTCTTTTCCTCTTTTTTGTTTTTCCCAGTGGCCTGCGGCCAGAGTGCTGACCCAGCGCTGATCAGGTAAAAGGAAGCATCATGGTAATGGGGGACAGTTGCGGGCAACGAATGAATCCAGCCTTCTCGTAATACCCCACCAGACGATCAGTGAGCGGGTGCACCACGAGAGCCGTCGACGCGACGTCGCTGGACGCGGTAATTGCACGAAGAATGGCATCCTTGAGTAGATCGAGGGAGAGTCCCGTGCCCTGGGCAGTCTTGCATATCCCCATGCGACCCAAGATGGTCACCGGGTGCTGGTCTGGTGAGTTGCGCTGCGCTCGTTTGGGCATCACGTCTGCGCGCATCACCACGCCGTTCGACAATGTGTAGTAGCCGACGACGGTCCTGGTGCCCTTTATGCAGGTCACAAATACGGAAGCGTGTTTGGCACTTTGAGCTTTGAGAGCCCTTTTTGTCAGGTACTCGTTGATCGATTCTTCACCACAATCAAAAGAACTCAGATCGTGGCTTACAGTCAGTTTTTCCGGGGCGCTTAGCTCCACCGAGGTGGTCGTTCGAGCAGTTGGCGAAGACATTCGTTGTTCCTTACGGGATTCGACTGTAAGGCTTGTTCGAATGCGTCAAACTCATTGTCTGCAAGGCTGAATAGGCGCTGATCCAGGATGACTTCCTCTGCTTTTTTACAGGCAGCGTCCAAGATGAAGCTGGTCCGATCGCTTCCAGAAATGGCTACTGCCACGTCGATCAAGTCTCGCTTTCTAAAGTCGACCCGCATATTGATAGGGACGGCTTTGGTTTTTTCTGTTGCAGCGGCCTTCGCAGGCAAAAGAGTTGTGGTCATGATTTTGGTCCTGTTGTTGCTTGCTTTCAGAAGGGGGGCGGGTTACCTCCTTAAACTCATTTCTTGATAGTTACGCAGGTTAGGGTGTTCATCAGGTTGCTCCTCAAATAGGCGGCAGTGCCGCTTAAGCCACTAAATGGCTGGGGTGCATTGGCTCGCCCCGCAAATGAATCATAGGTTTGCTGTGTAGCAGATGTCTACACGTAACGCATTCAGCTACACAGAATCTGCCGAGCGGTGATCAAAGCAAGCGGCGAGCTTTTTCTCGCCGCGAGCGGGGTGCCGGGGTGGTACAAGATCACTTCCAGCCCGCAGCCCGCAGCCCGCAGCCCGCCTCAGCAAGCAGCAACCACATTCGCGCGACCCTCCCGACCTCGAGTCTTAATTATGGAAAGTGTATTGGCGGATTTTGCAGTCAGCGTGTCCGAACTGAAGAAAAACCCCACTGCCGTGTTGAACGGGGCGCATGGCAGCCCGGTGGCGGTACTCAACCATAATCGGGTGATGGGCTATATGGTGCCCACTGATTTCTTCGAGGCAATGATGGAGCGCCTGGATGACCTGGATCTGGCGGAGCTGGTCCGCGCTCGCCGCCACGAAACACCCGTGCCGGTAGAACTGGATGATTTATAAGCCTGAATTTCTGTCTTCAGCACGTAATGAGTGACAAACCGAGCCACACCTTGCGAGACAAACTCAAGAAAAAACTCGCGGAATGACTCGAAAATCCAGTCCTGGCTTTTACTGAGCTGCTACGTATTTCAGAATATTGAGGCCTTTTTTTCCAGCCGCTCAATCCGCATTCCGGCTCCAGCGCCGAGCACGCATCGCCGCTACGTGCTCATCGCTCGCGAATTTACCTTCGTCGGCTTCCTTCACCGCCTGCTCGATCTGCAGGGTCAGCGTCTTTTCGTGTTCGATGTAGTCACGAAGAACGTCCATAGCCAGATAGCTCGCACTTTGGCCATTGGTCCTTGCGAGGTCTGCGAGAGAGTTGGATAGGTCTTCCGGAAGGTTTAGCGATATACCGGCCATGGCAACCTCGGCGTGGGGTGGTGATTGGGTATGTTGATACCGTCAAACACAATCGGGACCGGCAGGTTGTCGCGAGGTGTATCTCAAGCTGCGCTAAGCATTCTGGCTCAGAAAGGTATGCCACGAGGTTCAGGATCAAATGCATCAGCACTGAGGCCGCGCGGCTGGCAGGCTGGTCATCAGAATAACCTACTGCTCGTTATGCACCCACGACTAAGCCTTAATAGCCCCCAATGGCTTCAAAAAGTAAACCACCCGCTCCGTCTCCGCGAAGCCTAAGGCCTCATGCATGGCGTGGCTTCCCTGATTATCTAGCAGTGCATCCGAAGCCAGTTCGGTGCAGCCTATTTCTTCGGCCCACTGTTGGACGCTCACCACGAGTTGCCGCGCTATGCCTTGGCCCCGACTGGCGGGCTGGACGTACAGACCTTCGAGAAAGGCCACGGGCGAGGAGCTGGTACCGTTGACGTAGTCCGCTCGGATCGACGCCTCGGCAAACCCTAGAGCGTTGCCGTTCTCATCAGCGAAGATGAGTATCAGATAGCGATCTGGCGCGCTCAGTATGGTCTGTTTGTCGTGGTCATTGGCCGGGGCGGAATCAGGCCACAGGGCAACACGCAGGGGGAGCCAACCGTTATGGTCGAGCAAAGTGCAACGTTTAATCATTGAGGGAGCGTCCTCGGTCAGGCTTGGGTCGGAAAAAAGGGACATCCATTAGCCGGTAATGCCGATCAGTTTAGAAATAGCAGGCCAAACACGATTTATGTAGCAGCTGGCGAAGCCTGCGTTCGGCTGCGCAGCAGTCGTAAAACCTGAGCACAGGGTTTTCCTGAAACACCGCATCGCTTGATCTTACGACTGCTACGCGGCCGAACGCAGACCTCGCCAAATGCTACAGACCGTTTTTCGGCTTAACTATCGTATGCGTCCGGGCATCACGTCTTGCGTGATTAAACCGGTTGTCACTTATGTAGAAGCAACTGCTCGATTTCACTCCCCCGCTGTGTGGGCAGGCGCGTGAGGACACCCTTTGGCATGTGCGTATCGAACAGATCGTCTATGCGCGCTTTACGTACACCGCTTTATAAGAGCAGCCGACATTAGGCGCTCACCAGCGGATCACGATCATCCGCCCAATTCCCCCTTTCGAGGAAATTCAAAAGAAAACGTGCGCATCAGAACAGCCTTGAACCCCTGCCGCACAGGGATTGCGAGCATTTGAGCAATAAGTAAATACCCATAATGCCTGTTTGACATCATTGCCTTTGTAACGCCGATGAGAAAAATAGCCCCCGTTTGAAAATGTTTTCGAGCATTTGCGGTCATAAATGGGCAACCCTGCCAGTACCCGGCCGAGCTTTCAACAAGTGTGGCAGCCCCGCCTCCTTTCAAGGACGTCACGAGTAAATGGATCTTTTAACCAACCTGCCCAGCTGGGACGACATCGAACGAAATTTCGACCAGAAATTCAATGCGTTGAATGAGGGCGTTGATGACGGCTTCCAAAGCGCCCACGACGGCTGGAACGGCTTTACCCGCCGCGTCAGCAACGGCGCCACTCAAGCCTACGGGTACGTGGGCGGGCATCGGATCGATAACGTCCGCCACGCGATGGCCCTATCTGCACCCATCATGCAGATGAACATCAGCCGCAAATGGGCGTCGATCAATATCAACGAAATTCTGCCGGTGTTGCTCAAACTGTTGCAGGAAGTTGTGATGATCGTGGGCGGTAGCGTGACGATCGGCGCCGCTCTGGGTGGAGCGGTCGGCTCGCTTGCCTTTGGTGCTGGCGCAGTGCCTGGCGCAGCAATCGGCGCCGGTGTCGGATTGCAGGTCGGTAACTTGATCATGGCAGCGCTGGGGTTGTACGCCATCACCGGTTATTTCTCGGCGGGAATAGGGCCCTGCCTATCAACGATATTTGAAGGTCTCCGTACCGCGTGGCGAGCGGAAGACGGCTTGAAAAATCCAGGCCTCGACCCGACTGGCGGTTCAGCGGCGATGATTCAGGAACGCAAAGAACGCGCAGCCAGACAGTTGGCCCAAGGGCAAGAGCAATTGGTGTTGCTGTTACTGACGGCGATTGTCACCTATCTCACCCGAGGGCAGATGAAAGCGGGGGTGGTCAACAGCCTGGAAAGTATCGCGACGAGAAGTGCCAAGCTTCGATCAGAGATTTCCAACAAGCCGTTCGCTGTATGGCTCACGAAAAACGAAAAACTACTTTTGGAGCATCCGGAGCTACAGATTAGGGGAGTGACCTCGCTGGAGAGGCTTGCGAAGGAAAAGGAGATGCGTGAGTTCTATGCTCAGCAGGATCCGAAATTCGTGGCAGTCGAAAAACAGCGAGAGCTTGCTAAAACATTCAAGCCGGTAGGATTGAGTGACCAGCAAGTCGATGACTATTTGCTTAGCGCAGAGGGGCAGAAATACTCAGCTAAACTAATTGCAGCAGACCCGACACTGACTGATGAAGCGCTTTACAACAGGGCTCTTAATCAGATCGCCTCAGGAAGCACTGTGCCAGTAACAACTCGTATGTCAACGCCGCTGGTGAAGATCGTACCTCAGGGCGCAGAAGGAATTTCCGACTACTCGCCTTTTTTCACCACCATGGATGAGTTAAAGGCTGCAGCTAGAAGTGATAAAACTTTAGCCGATTCGCTCGGCCTACCAGTGATCAGTGAAGACGCTAGATATTCAATTTTTGAAATCACACCACTCGAGCCTACCGATATTTTTGTTAGTAAGGTCGCGCCAACGGTAGAGTTCGGAGGTAAAATCACAAGAACTGGCGAAGCGGCGCAGTATTTAGTACCTAACAGAAATGAGTGGTCATCTGCTAAACTCATCGGCGAAATCGATAATTAGGAATGGGTATGAATATTCTAGCTTTAAAACAGAGCGCTATTGATCTTCGTGAGAAATTGGATTTTTACAAAGACAAAGATCCGGCCGCGCTAGCCTTATATCAACAGCTTGAACATTTAATATCAGCTGCTGAACGTGGAATGATCAAAGAAAAAATGCAAGCGAGAGACATTCCTGGATACCGTACCTTTGTCGAGTCAAATTTAGAGCAATACTCTGACCTTTCGAAAGCCTATAATAATTTCTTTATTGAGCTGAATGATGGCAGAAACTCAGAGGCCTTCAAAATGTTACAAGAGATGTTAAGAAAAAGCAGATTATAAGAATGCTTGAATCGTTTGTGTGCCTTGCCGCGACTGCTACAGCCAGTATGATATTTGGGATCAGCCAACTGTCTCGAAAAAGCGGCTAACGGTGATCTTGCGTCTTGAATGATGTATCGCTGGCAAAGGACACGATTCCCCCAGCATCACCATTTCTCTTACCTCGGGCACCGCAGATGCAAACGACCGACCTGCAGTATCTCGACAACCAATCTTGGCTATTCGCTTCCCACGCTCACATCGGGCAAAAGCCGCAAAACTCATTGTCGAAATCGACAATTAGGAATGCATATGGATACGTCATTATTGAAGCAAGCAGCTCTGGATTTACGTAAAAAGCTTGAATTTTACAAGTTGACAGATCTCTCCGTACTAGCTCTGCATATACAGATGGAACCTTTAATTTCAGCAGACGAAAATGAGATGATTCAGGAAAAACTCGAACCTCGAGACATCCCAGGCTATCGGCTGTTCGCTGATACAGATCTGCAACAATATGACGATCTCTCGAAAGCCTATAGCAAGTTCTATGTTGAAATTACCGACGGTAGGAATACGAAGGCATACAAGATTATCCAACAGATGCTAGACAAGGCACCTTGATTTGGCAAAATAAAATGACCTACCGGCGTCTTGCATCTGGAATGATCGGTCGCTGGCACAGGTACCGTACCGATGCCTTCCCCCAAAAAAATGTGGTAGTCGTTTTTGATTTGTTATTTATCCCCTGTTTCCGAGCCAACCATTAGACCTTCCCGGTGCTGTTCGATGAGGCATGGCGGTTGCAAGAGTTGAGCGCAACACGGCTGTTGAACTGAAGTGGGAGTCGCATGATGCATGTCCATCACCTCTGTAATGACTTCAATTGGACATTTATAACCGAAGCGTTTACGAGGGCGAATATTCATTTGGTAGGAGATGGCGTCCAACGCTTCCTGGCTGTGTACCGACAAGTCCGTACCCTTGGGCCACTACTGTAAATTAACGGGCATTACAGGTCGCGCAACGGCAACCAGTTATGCGGCAACAACTCGGCGATCTCACTGGCGCGCTGCGTCGGCAGACGAGTGAGAACGTCCTTCAAGTAAGCATACGGATCATGCCCATTCAGCCGCGCTGACTGGATCAAGCTCATGATCGCTGCCGCCCGTTTTCCGCTGCGTAACGACCCTGCGAAGAGCCAGTTCTTGCGACCAAGAGCCCATGGCCTGATTTGATTTTCGGCCCAGTTTTTGTCTATGGGCACGGCCCCGTCATCGAGGTAGCGCGACAGCGCTGCCCAGCGTTTCAGGCTGTAATCGAGTGCTCTGCTGATGGCTGAGCCTTCGGGCACGAGTTCACGCTGGGCGATCATCCAAGCATGCAACATATTCATCACCGGTACTGCTTTTTCTTGCCGTATTCGGCGCCGTAAATCCGGCTCCAGGTCGCGGACTTCACTCTCGATTTCGTACAACAACTGGATATAGCGCAGTGCTTGCTCAGCAAGCGTGCTTTTATTGGTAGCGTGCAGCTCGAAGAATTTGCGCCGTGCATGGGCCATGCACCCGATTTCGGTAACGCCAAGTTCAAAGCTGGCTTTGTAACCACCAAAATCATCACAGACCAACTTGCCTTTCCAGTCTTGCAGGAAGTTGCGAGCATGCTCTCCGGCGCGGCTGGGGCTGAAGTCATAAACCACCGCTGCCGCATCCGAGAACTGGCTGGTGGCGTAGGCCCAAATATAGGAACGGTGGGTTTTCTTTGTTCCCGGCATGAGCATTTGCACGGGTGTTTCATCGGCATGAATAACCTGCTGCCCGAGTGCTACTTCGCGCAGCGCATCGACCAGCGGCTGCAACTGAACCCTGGTCACGCCAACCCATTGAGCCAAGGTTGAGCGTGGAATCGCCAGGCGCGCTCGACCGAAGATTGATTCCTGACGGTAAAGCGGTAAATGGTCAGCAAACTTGGCAATCATGACGTGGGCCAGCAGCCCAGCAGTTGGGATGCCCTTGTCGATGATCTGCGCCGGAACCGGTGCCTGGATGAGCGTTTCGCAGTCATCACAGACCCATTTGCCACGGACATGACACTCGACGGTGAACACGCCCGGTGTGTAATCCAGCTTCTCACTGACATCTTCACCGATGCGTTTCAGCGCGCAGCCGCATGGGAAGTGAGTGTTGTCCGGTTCGTGATGGATCAGTGTGCGTTGAAACTCAGCCGGTAATGCAGTGCGCTTGGGCTTCTGCTTTTTCTCGGTCGCCGCTGGCGCTGTTTGCAAAGCCTGAAGCTCGGCTTCAATCGCGGCGATATCGGTGTCGATCAGGTCATCGAGCAAACTGGCCTGCTCAGGATTCATCTGCTCGCTGCGCTTGGCAAATTTCAAGCGCTTGAGCTGTGCGATCTCGAAGGTCAGTTTCTCGATGACTGTTTGATCACGGTTGATTTTCTTGCCCATTGTGTCGACTTGCGACAGCAACTGCGCTGCCAAAGCACGCAGTTGGTCGGGGGACATTTGGTCGAGATTGGGCGAAGAAGTCATGCGCCGGATTTTGCCAGAGCAGGCGCTTCGCGGCGATAGACCGATAGGCTAATGGCAACCCTTAAAGCAGTGTGATCGAGCCTCCAGAACCCGCGCGTTGCCATGGCAGACCCAGCACCAATGCCTGAAGTTGCTCGGTATCCAGTTCCATTTCAGAGCCATGACGAATGCCAGGCCAGTGAAACTTGCCTTGGTTCAACCGGCGCGCCGCCAGCCATATTCCGAAACCGTCATGCACCAGCACTTTCATGCGATTGGCGCGGCGGTTGGCGAACAGATAAGCACAGTGCGGCTGCGCCGCACCGAACACCGCAATCACCCGGGCCAGCGCGGTCTCGGTACCAGCGCGCATGTCCATCGGCTCGGTGGCGAGCCAGATAGAGTCGATGTGAATCATCGCAGAAGGTCTCTAATAAAGGTCGCGCAGGCAGCAGCATTTTCAATGGGCCAGTTCACTTTGACGGTGCCGCACGGGTGCTGTATTTCAACGCAGATATTCGATGATGATGAGTGGGACTTTGCCCCGGCCAGCGGCACGGGTAACGGAATGAATGCAGGTTGCAGCGGTGTGCTTTTCTGCGCTTGCAGGCGAATCCACTTGTGGACGAGGTTTGCGTTGAGACTATGCCTGAGTGCGATGCTGGCAATCGAAGCACCGGGTTGGGCACACTCTTGAATGACCTGGACTTTGAAGGACTTGGAATAGGAACGGCGTGTTGGCTGCATGAAATACCCGCTTAAAAGGCTAGAACTGGTGCCCACTTAAATTTAAGTGCACACCATGTCTTGGCTTTACAGCGCTGGGTAGATGACTTGGCCGGACGGTTACTAACTATCAGCTGGTCCCTTTCGATAAATAACTGTGGCGAGGGGCTTGCCCCTGTTGGGCTGCACAGCAACCCACATCGACAAGCCCCTCGTCAGATCGAACCCGGCCTACTCACGCGGATCAATCTGATCCAACACCCGGTTAGCCGTGATCTCCGCCAGCATGATGCTGTTGGATATACCCAGCAGGGCATTGCGCGACCCACCGTCCAGAAGATCCACCAAGTGATGGACCATCACGTCGACCGAGGCCAGCGTCTCGACCAAGTAAACCACTAGGGTTTCAGTCGTCACCGCTGGGTCCACGGTAAACAGCGTGCTGGGCGTACGCGGCTTCGCTTTGATATCGGCAGTCGAGGGGAAGTGGTAATCAAGGGCCCGTTCGGCGGCGTCGTTGAGTTTGTTTGAATCGGGTTCGTACGGGGAGACCGGATCGGTGTCCGGTGGGTTGGGTGAAGGCTTTATCATTAACTAGATCCTTGTATGGAGTGCCACCCCTCTTGCTGCTAAACGAAAGGGGAGGCAGCTGTACGCAGGTTAGCAGACCGGGGATCTAGCAAGCCGGCGCGCCCGAAGGCGCCCTGCGCACAGCTACCATCAAGTGCAGGCATGGGAATGCCTGGCTGATAGAGCTTGCGCACTTCACTAGAAAAACCACGGGCTGCTAAACCCGATCACTGATGGGCAGCGACAGGAGTCAAGTTACCGGTGGGCTCCAAGGCGCACAAGCCGGCGGATTCTGGCGTAGGCGTAGGCAAAGGCGCAAGGTTTTGTAGCTTTAAGGACGTAAGCTTGAGGGCGCTTAAACAAACACCCTCTGGCGATGTTTAACGAAAGGACACGCTCTGCCTTTTCGTTGGTCTGGCATTTAGTAGATCCGATCCATCACCGAAAAATCTGATGATACTCATCGTGACTGGCAGCAATCGGCCAAAAGCTGCCTGTCGAATTCTCAAATTAGGTTCCTCTAGCGCGCTACGTGAGCAAACTCCTTGCCGGCGGCTAAGAATATGATCGGTGATAGCCATAGGCCATTGATTTGACTCTAATAACCTGATAAAAAATCGACGACTATCACTCAGGGAAGGTTTTAAGTGAAAAAAGCTATTCTAGTTGCATCTTTTTTAATTTTGGCTGCGTGCGGCGACTCAACACCGAAGATTGATGGCACCTCAAATGCCATGGCTCAGCGATCGTTGGACAAGATGATCAACACCATGCCAGATGGCGAGTCGATTCAATGGCAAAATGATGTGGCCATGTTGAAGAGCCGCTACTCTGAGGGCGATCAGTTCGCCAAGCGATTCGGCGGAAGGACGCTGCAAGATTTGAAGCCTGACATCGCCGATACCAAGACATATTTCATCAAATGGAATCGTGATCGGCACGCTGCAGTCGAGCAACAAGAAATTGATGAACTGCAGGTTAAACTGTCAGGTTTTGAAAGCTCTCCGGAGAGCAATATTAAATACGTAATGATCGCTCAAATCAAATCTAGAATCGAGATGTATACAAAGTCGCGTGATGCAATTCTCGCACTAAGTGATGATCAAGCGTGGGCAGAATTCGGGTGTGGTTGTGAACAAATTAAATTTAAAAGTTCAGGAAAATTTTGATCTTGAGAGCATAACTACATAGCTTTTTAATTCCACTTTTTTGGTGCTCACGGGTTATTCCTAAGCAGCTATATTGCTTACAGCCATTCTAGATGGTTCATTTGATTGCTATAGATTTACGCGCTGCCTAGGTATTAGGGGCGACTTGGCGTCCGCCGTCTCTAAGAGTGCAACCATTTGCGGCAGGCAGTAATCGGAAATGATGACCAAAAAAGCCATCATTGAAACGCGCCAAATAGATCACATATTGTCAAACGGCCTTCAAACGATAATAACGATAAGGAAAAAGCGATGGAAAGCTTCAAGCATAAAAACAAAGCGGTTGAGTTCTCGAAGGTTACGGGCGAGGTTTTAAGCCAAAACAAGTACTCAGAAACGCGCGTTTCGTCCAGTGGAGGCGGAGGCTATATTGGCAAGCAAGGCGGTCACGTACAAGCACCTAAAATCCAGACGACTATAATTAAAAAGCAGGAATTCTGGATAAAAAAAGCTGACGGCACCGAAAAAAGCGTCAAGCTGACCGGGTATGATATTCCTCTACGGGAGGGCCAATTTATTACCTTGATTTCTGCTACCACCAACGATGCAAAATCCACTTACTACACTGCTCTAGTTAATCATAGCGCGAAAAACCACCACATCATAAGCAACGCAAGCGACCTGAATAAACACCTAAAATTAGATGTTATCTCATCCACTCCGACAACAATATTATTTATTGCATCTATAATATTCGGAGCGGCGACAAATTTCTTTTTTGGTGCTATTGGCGTAATTGCCACAGGAATAGTCAGCGTTTTTCGCTTCATCTTCAACAAGCCAAGAATTAACAAAATGATTCGCTCGCTCGACCAGCACATTGAACATATCGCACTTGAGGCGCAAAAAGAAGTCTAAAATTATTGGCGCTATCCTAGGAGAAGCCCGTAATTTACCTTCAACAATTATTAACTGCCGCAATCTTCAAGCTTCTGATTACCGGCTTTTAGATTTTCAGGATACAAAAGATCGATTTCATGTAGGGTGCTTAAATGCGGAGCACTATTTTGCTTCGGGTCGATTGCTACCCCTCATGACCGACGTCAACTGGCCGAATTTGCCGTTGCTCACCGGCGGCTATGGGTTTGTTTCAGCCAGTCGTGGAAGGCAGAAATCGGCCAAAACCAGCCGGTCGTTAGGGCCAGTATTCCGGTGGCGGTTCATCGCAAGATTAAACATTTTACGGTTCGCAAGCGGACACGGCCTAGGGCCGTAGCGGAGTGTTTTTAACAGATATAGCGTGACGAATGTAGGAGTCGTTGGCACTATCCCCCAGGAAAGGCTGAGTCCTGTTTGGCTGTCAAAGTGCTCAACGAAACATTCCTCGGGTTCAATGCCGTCGTAAACAAACCGCGAATAAACGGTATTAAAGGTATGGATAACCATGAAGAAAAATAAAGTCCGCTTTGCGCCTTGGGTCGGCTCCCATTATGCGGAAGGGTTTTGCGATCTACGCATTCTTCTAGTGTGCGAGTCTCACTATGGCGATAAAAAACACGAACGCCCAACAGCTACACCCGAAATCGTGAAAGCTCTAGCGTTAGGCGAGAAGCACCCTAGGGCAACCAGCAAGCTTCGTCGGCACCCGCACTTCACCAAAATAATGAGTGCGGTGAAAAACGTCAGACAAAGCTTCACGAGCATACAAAGAAGGGAGTTCTGGAATAGCGTTGCTTATTACAATTTCCTGCAGGAATTCATACGCGATACTCGCGTCCATCCACCAAAAGAAGCCTGGGAGAGGGGCAAAAGTGCATTTGCCGAAGTCTTGGACGTATTAGCACCGGATTTGATTGTTTGCCTTAGCGCGCGGAACGGTCATCGGATTCGGTCGCTCGCTGGGGATGTCCCAGTGGCGGTGGTGAACCACCCCTCTTCGCGGTTTGCATATTCCAGAGTTAATCCAGTCATCGCCGCACATATAAAGATGGCCTTAGTACGGAAGGCGAAAGCACTAGCGTTCGCCAGCAGTGATACCTTCGTTCGCTGGTGCGAGGCCACCGCCTCTGCTTTTCCCACACCTGGTTCAAACCTTTCTGATTCGGACAAGATCGTTCTTCTTGCGCAGCGGAAAGAGTCAATGGCGGCGCTTGATAGGTCGTTACTATAGTAGGCTATGTGTCGATAGCATTTACAGATTGCTTTTATTGCTCATGTCTGAAAAATAAATCTGTACCCTTTCTCGACCATGCAAACCTCTGCAGTCAACCTTAAAGCGCCTACACTCCCATATGGCAATGACGGAGTATCGATCTGTTAAGCTTTGGAGGGTTCGGGCGGTGGATTGGAAAAGTTTAGTTGAGTTGCCATGGTTTTTTGGTTTGGTAGTGGTCTCGGGAATATTAGGAGCCACCGGAACATTATTTATTTTTACTTTTTTTTGGATATTCAAAAAAATATTGATTGGTTCGAAAGGCCCAAAAGAATCTTTTCCGGAGTTTATTATCACTGGTGTGCTGATGGGGATAGTGGAAAGATTTTTCTTTACATTCGCTATTTGGGCACTAGATGGAAATGGAGCGCTTCAGGCTGCAGTTGCCTGGATTGCGATGAAAGGGCAGGTACATTACAGAATTTTCACCGACGCTAACACAGATGTGTCGCGTGCATATCTGGGTTTGCTCGGGTCATTGGTGTCCATGGCTTTCGCGATTTTAGGTGGGTACATATGGATGAAATGTTATTCTTTTTCCCACGTGACGATGTATTTTTTAGGGTTGTTCTTTAGCTAAACTAGAAGAATTAGAAATGGGGACAGATTTATTTTTGGTACGAGACCTCATGGAAAAATAAATCTGTCCGCAGTTTTCTTTTTACAGTCCTTTTTTGACCAAGCCAACATTTTATTGGTTGTTGTGCCAGTGGTCAGATTTTAGATGGAGGAAGTTCATCTTTTCTAGTCGCGACATTAAGATGCTCCGTGTTCTCAAGAACCCTCGACCACTGCTGCGCGATTTTTCTCTGGAATTCGATATCATCCGCATGCCCTTGAGGAATGTAGAACTTATCAATATCGGTTTGACTGAACTTTGTATATTTAAGTTCTTGTGACATTGCCCCGATTAGTTCGATCCAAGTGTGGTCGCGCTCTTGGCTAGGTTGATGAGATAGCAAAGCATAATATTTGTGCCAAAGGTTTTTGATATTTGCGTTGTCTGCGTATACCACATCTATTGTGTTCAGTGCTTGGGCGACTTTCTGGGAAATTAGAAGACCTTTTCTCTCGGCTACAAGAGTAAGGAATAGTTTGCGCTTTGCTTCAAGCTTATCTTTTTTTGATTGAAACCACAGTGTAAAAATAATCCCCGTAAGTGGCCCAGCAAAAATAGCGATTGCTGTTACCCATAGTTGCCATTGGGCTACTGTTAATTGGGCTTGAGCTAGAGTTTCTGGTGTCATGCAAAGTCTCCTAATAAAAGTCGAGAGATCGATACTCAATATGCAGGGGACAAGTTACAGTTTGTTATCTATTTGTTTCCTGTTGCCAAGAGGAGACTAGTCGAAAAATCACGGAATGGTAGGGGTTCGCTGATTGTCACGGTATTGATCAACAAGCATAGTATCCAAGGAAAAGGGGGCAGATTATTTTCTCTGAGGTGCCTTCTTGCGTTGTCTAGTCCAAAAAAAGGTGTAAAACAATTTCAGAATTAGAGAGGGTCGCCGCACGGAAAATAAATCGGTCCCCTTTTCTCCATGGACGGACGCGACGAATGCAGGCAATCTCCCGGCTCTTTTGAGGGCATGGGGCCAAGTTGTATGAAAGGGTTCAAGTTTCCACCGATTATGACTGTGGCCACAATTTGGGTGGTGTGGTTGTTTTTGGCCATCGGTGCTTTGGGGGGGGCGTTCTTTGTGCTGCTCGATGCTTTTCACGCAACGGCGGAAGCGGCGGCGTGGGTGCAGGCTTTTGGTTCGATCGCTGCAATCTTGGGGGCTTTCTTGGTAGCTCAGCATACACATCAATTAGAGAAAAAGACTAGGTCTGACGAAGTTATCCAGGCCGAAATAGACGCCCTTCATTTCGCTGAAAGTGCCGCATATGAAGCTTATTCGTCTGTCAATCAGGCGGCAGGATTTGCGATGAGTGCGCCTTACATGATTGGGCTGGGACGATTGGAAGGAGTCCAGCATACGCTGAGGGGGTTGGCGAATAGACCACTTCCAGCAGATGCTTTTAGCTCGATTTTCATCGTTCAGGAACATGTTTCTGATGCTTTGCGTACTGCAGAGCGAGTGAAAAAAAACTATGAGATAGCGAGCTATCAGAGTCAGAGCGATATTCAAGAGCTTGACTACCGTCGCGATGAACTGGCGAGTGCGAGAAAAACAATTGCAGTTCTTTATTGGCGTAAAGCCACGGCGGCGGGAGTCGCCTTTCAACGTCGTTCTGAAGATCAAGAACATGATACGTCTATAGACATGCAGTAGCGCCCTGTACCCTAAAGCAGGCTGCGGGCGGGCGGCGTTGCATCAGGAGTAGCTGCCTCGCGCAGCTTTTCGTGGGGTATACGTACCTCGGCTGTGGCGCAGAGCGATAAAAGGTGACGGATTTATTTTTGTACTTGAGAGGCAAATGCCGATCAGTTAAGCCAAAACACGATCCGTAGCAGCAGTCGTAAAGTCAGACAATGCTGTGCGTCAGATTCACCGCGTACTCAGCGTTTACGACTGCTGCGCAGCCGGACGCATGCTTTCCAGCTGCTATGTCTTTGTTGCTGGTAAATTTGCTTAACTGATCGGCATTAGCCTGAGAGGCGTCCTTTTTATCCGAGACACCACCGCACCTGAACAAACCCTGTCACTCATCGAAGTTTCATAATAGACGCCAGCTCAACAGCCTAGGATAAACACACAAAACCAACCCGCCGCTCCTACACAGGAATCCGAAAAGTGACCTCAAACCTACCCAAAGTAGCCCTAATCACCGGTGCTTTGCTGTTGAGCGCCTGTTCGGGGGCGAGCACCCACAGCAGCTGTGACTCAGAAGAATGCCTACCCTCTGCCGGCTTCACCCCAACCCACACCAACACCCCCAACACCCTCAATTTCCACGGCAGCGCACTCGGCAACAGCTTCAACCAATACAGCTCAGGCCTACTACACGACGACTGACCCACCACACACCACCCAAACCAAAACGAAAAAGGGCGCCCCTTCAAGAGCGCCCTTTTTACTATCCACTGTCCCGCTAACAACTCAATCACCGCCGAGCAAACGTATCCGCCCGATTCCCCGAAACCTTCCGACAATGCACCAACGCATCCCGAATCATAAAATTCACCAACGTCGGCGAAACCCCCAATTCCTTGGCAATGTCCTTCTGCGGCACCCCATGCAACCGATACATCTCAAACGCATACCGCGTCCGACTCGGCAACTCCGTCAACGCATCCGCAATGTTCTCAAGCGTCGAAAAGTTGATGTGCGAAGTTTCCGGCGAAGCCCCCTGAATCACCACATTCAGCCCTTCTTCTTCAGGCCCGGAATACTTCTGTTCCAGCGCCTGCTTACGGTAGTGATCAATCGCCAGGTTGCGCACGATCTGGAACAGGTAACTCAGCTGAGCCTTAAAGGATGACGTAATAGCCGGCGCCGATTGCAGCCGGAAAAACGCATCCTGTACCACGTCTTCAGCACGCGAGCGGCAGCCGGTGATGCGGGCTGCGATTTTGACCAGTATCAGTCGATTGTCGACGAATGCCTGAAGTAGCGGTGAATCGCACCTGCTTGTGGATACTTGTTCCGTCATGGAAATCACCCTGCTGCCAAATAGGTTTGTGGGACGGCTAGAAGAGCGGGGTCGTCCTACACATCGAGCGACAAATTATTCTTAATGATAATGATTGTCAAATGAGAAGAAGAATTGATGCGCCTCAAAAGTGCAGAGTGAGAACTGCGACACTCTGTCGCATCACGGCCTGGTTGGTGCTCATGCCTGGCGACTAATTATTTCCAGACGTCATCCGTTCTCAAAGGAAGAAATTGCACAGCGCAACCCTCATCACCCCGTAGGAGCGAGCTCCCTCGCGATGGTCGTCAACGATGACGATGGGTACCTGACACCCCGCGGCGTTCTCCGGATTTTCGCGAGCAGGCTCGCTCCTACCAAGCCGAATTCAGGCAGGAAACCTCATGACCGACGCGTTCGAACTCCCCAGCACTCTGGTCCAAGCCCTTCAGCGCCGTGCGGCCCTGACGCCGGATCGGGTGGCCTTGCGTTTTCTTGCCGAAACCCAGGATCAGGCTGTGGTGCTCAGTTATCGTGAGCTGGATCAGCGCGCTCGCATCATTGCCGGCGCGTTGCAGGCTCAGGCTGGATTGGGTGATCGCGCGGTGCTGCTGTTTCCCAGCGGGCCGGATTACGTGGCGGCATTTTTCGGTTGTTTGTATGCAGGCGTGATCGCGGTGCCGGCTTATCCGCCGGAGTCGGCCAAGCGTCATCATCAGGAGCGTCTGCTGTCGATCATCAGCGATGCCGAGCCGCGTCTGCTGCTGACCAGCGCGAGCCTGGGCGATGCGTTGCTACAAATCGAAGGCGCGCCGCCGCTGCTCTGTGTCGATACGCTCGACAGTGTGCATGCTGAACGTTGGGTCGCGCCGGATCTGCAGGATGAGCACATCGCTTTCCTGCAATACACCTCGGGTTCGACCGCGTTGCCCAAGGGCGTGCAAGTCAGCCACGGCAATTTGGTGGCCAACGAGCTGATAATTCGCCACGGCTTTGGCATCGACCTGAACCCCGATGATGTGATTGTCAGTTGGCTGCCGCTGTACCACGACATGGGTTTGATTGGCGGTCTGTTGCAGCCGATTTTCAGCGGCGTGCCGTGCGTGTTGATGTCGCCGGCGTACTTCCTCGGGCGTCCGCTGCGTTGGCTGGAGGCGATCAGCGAATACGGCGGCACCATCAGCGGCGGGCCGGATTTTGCTTATCGATTGTGCAGCGAGCGGGTCAGTGAATCCGCGCTGGAGCGCCTCGACCTGAGTGGCTGGCGGGTGGCGTATTCCGGGTCCGAACCGATTCGTCTCGACACTCTGGAACGCTTCGCCGAGAAGTTCGCCACCAGCGGTTTTACCCCGGACAGTTTCATGGCGTCTTACGGTTTGGCCGAAGCGACTCTGTTTGTCGCCGGCAGCCCTCGAGGCAAAGGCATTGGCAACCTGCGCGTCGACGATCAGGCCCTGGCGCAGAACCGCGCCGAATCGGGCGAGGGCGCGGCGATCATGAGTTGCGGCATCAGTCAGCCGGATCACGCGGTGCTGATCGTCGATCCGGCGGCACTTAACGAATTGGCGGGCAACTCGGTCGGCGAAGTCTGGGCCACCGGGCCGAGCATCGCCCACGGTTACTGGCGCAACCCCGAGGCCAGCGCCAAGACCTTTGTTCAGCACAACGGCAAAACCTGGCTACGCACGGGCGACCTTGGCTTTATGCGCGACGGTGAACTGTTCATCACGGGTCGCTTGAAAGACCTGCTGATCGTGCGCGGTCACAACCTTTATCCACAGGACATCGAGCAGACCGTCGAGCGCGAAGTGGAGGTGGTGCGCAAAGGTCGCGTTGCCGCGTTCGCTGTCTATATCGACGGTCAGGAAGGCATCGGCATCGCGGCGGAAATCAGTCGCAGCGTGCAGAAAATCCTTGCGCCCGAGGCGCTGATCAAAGCCATTCGCCAAGCGGTGGCGGAGGCGTATCAGGAAGCGCCGAGCGTGGTGGTGCTGCTCAATCCGGGCGCGCTGCCCAAGACGTCCAGCGGCAAGCTGCAGCGTTCGGCCTGCCGCAATCGCCTGGCGGAGGGCAGCCTCGACAGCTACGCGGTGTTCCCGTCGGCGGCCACGGAAAGCCAAGACAAACCTGAATCGGGTTCTGAGCTGCAAGCCTTGATCGGTCGAATCTGGGGCGAGCAATTAAGCGTCAATCAGGTCAACGCCGATGACCACTTCTTCCTGCTCGGCGGCAACTCCATTGCGGCCACTCAAGTGGTCGCGCGTCTGCGTGAAGAACTCGGTCTGGAGCTGAACCTGCGCCTGCTGTTCGAGGCACCGACGCTGGGGGCGTTCGCTGCAGTCGTGGCTCGGCAACAGCAGGACGGCGGCCTCGCCCAAGGCGCGATCACCACGCTTTCGCGCAGCGAAGCCATGCCGCAATCCCTGGCGCAAAACCGTTTGTGGATCACCTGGCAACTCGATCCACAAAGCAGCGCCTACAACATTCCCGGCGCCCTGCGCCTGCGCGGCGAACTGGATACCGATGCGTTGCGCGCCAGTTTCCAGCAGCTGATCGAGCGCCACGAATCCCTGCGCACGCGGTTCTTCGAGCGTGACGGCGTGGCGTTGCAACAGGTCGATGGGTTGGGTGAATTCAACCTGCAACTGATCGATATCAGCGACCTGCCAGCCAACGAGCGTGAAGCGCGGGCGCAGCACATCCGTGAGGACGAAGCGCGGACCCAGTTCGATCTGGAGAAGGGCCCGCTGCTGTGGGTAACGCTGGTGCGCCTCGATGATGAAGACCACCAACTGCTGGTGACGATGCACCACATCATCGCCGATGGCTGGTCGCTGAATGTGTTGCTCGACGAATTCTCTCGCCTGTATGCCGCAGCCTCTCAAGGAGAAAAAGCGACGCTGGCGGCATTGCCAACACAATACGCCGACTACGGCAGTTGGCAGCGCCAATGGCTGGCGCAAGGGGAGGGCGAGCGTCAACTGGCCTACTGGAAAGCACAGTTGGGCGATGTGCATCCGACCCTGAGCCTGGCCACCGATCATCCGCGTTCGGCTCAACACACCCACAGCGCGGCTCGTCATTCCATCAAGCTGGGCGCGACCCTGAGCGATGCCGTTCGCCAGACCGCCCAGGCCCACGACTCCACGTCGTTCATGCTCTTGCTCAGCGCGTTCCAGAGCTTGCTGCACCGCTACAGCGGCCAGCGCGACATCCGCATCGGCGTGCCGAACGCCAACCGTCCGCGCCTGGAAACCCAAGGGCTGATCGGTTTCTTCATCAACACCCAGGTGCTGCGCGCCGAGGTGGATTCACGGCTGCCGTTCACCGAGCTGCTGGCACACACCCGTCATGCGGCGTTGGCGGCGCAAGCCCATCAGGATCTGCCGTTCGAACAACTGCTCGAGGCTTTCCCGCAGGCTCGCGAGCAAGGCTTGTTCCAGGTCATGTTCAACCATCAGCAACGGGACCTGAGCGCGCTGCGTCGGCTGCCGGGGTTGCTCGCGGAAGAGCTGCCGTGGCACAGCCGCGAAGCCAAGTTCGACCTGCAATTGCACAGTGAAGAAGACCGCAACGGGCGCCTGAGTGTGTCCTTTGACTACGCCAGCGAGCTGTTCGATGCGCCAACTATCGAGCGTCTGGCCGAGCATTTCAGCCACCTGTTGCGCGCCATCTGCGAGCAACCGAAAACCGCCATCGGCGACCTGCAACTTTTGACGCCGAGCGAACACGAGCAACACGCACACTGGAGCGTTGCGCCGTGCCCAGCGGCCAGCCAATGGCTGCCGGAATTGCTCAACGAACAAGCGCGCCTGACGCCGGAACGCACCGCGCTGGTGTGGGACGGTGGCAGCCTCGACTTCGCCGAACTGCACACCCAGGCCAATCGGCTCGCGCACTACCTGCGCGACAAGGGCGTTGGCCCGGATGTGTGCGTGGCCATCGCCGCCGAGCGTTCGCCGCAGTTGCTGATCGGCCTGCTGGCGATCATCAAGGCCGGCGGCGCTTATGTCCCGCTCGATCCGGATTACCCGGCCGAGCGCCTGGCCTACATGCTCAGCGACAGCGGCGTCGAATTGCTGCTGACTCAAACCCAATTGCTTGACCGTCTGCCGGCCACCGACGGCGTCAGCGTGATTGCCATGGACGCGCTGCATCTGGAGAACTGGCCGAGTCAGGCGCCAGGCCTGCACCTGCACGGCGACAACCTCGCGTACGTGATTTACACCTCCGGTTCCACCGGCCAGCCGAAAGGTGTCGGGAACACCCATGCCGCCCTCGCCGAACGCCTGCAATGGATGCAGAACACTTATCGGCTGGATGAAACCGACGTGCTGATGCAAAAGGCACCGATCAGTTTTGACGTGTCGGTGTGGGAGTGCTTCTGGCCGCTGATCACCGGCGCACGCTTGCTAATCGCCGGTTCCAGCGAACACCGCGATCCGCACCGCATCGCCCAGCTGGTTCAGCAATACGGCGTGACCACGCTGCACTTTGTGCCGCCGCTGCTTTCGTTGTTCATCGATGAGCCGCTGACTGCCGAATGCACCAGTCTGCGCCGGGTATTCAGCGGCGGTGAAGCCTTGCCGGCCGAACTGCGCAACCGTGTTTTGGAACAACTGCCCGCCGTTCAGCTGCACAACCGCTACGGCCCGACCGAAACCGCGATCAACGTCACCCATTGGCACTGCACAACGGCCGATGGCGAGCGCTCGCCGATTGGCCGTCCGTTGGGCAATGTCATCTGCCGCGTGCTCGACAGCGATCTCAATCCCGTTCCGGCCGGTGTGCCGGGCGAGCTGTGCATCAGCGGCGTCGGTTTGGCTCGCGGCTATTTGGGCCGTCCGGGCCTGACCGCCGAACGCTTTGTCGTCGATCCACTGGGCGAGCAGGGCGCTCGTTTGTACCGCACGGGCGACCGTGCACGTTGGACTGCCGATGGCGTGATCGAATACCTCGGCCGTCTCGATCAGCAGATCAAGCTGCGGGGTTTCCGTGTTGAACCGGAAGAAATCGAAGCGCGTTTGTTGGCTCAGGAAAGTGTTGCGCAAGCCGTGGTGCTGGTGCGCGAAACGGCAGCGGGCGGGCAGTTGATCGGTTACTACACCGCCACCGAAACCGGTGAAACCGAAGACGCGCAATTCGCCCGCCTGAAAACCGCGTTGGCGGCTGAGTTGCCCGAATACATGGTCCCGGCGCAACTGATGCGTCTGGACGTTATGCCCTTGAGCCCGAGCGGCAAACTCGACCGCCGCGCCTTACCCGAGCCGCAGTGGCAAATCCGCGAACATGTCGAGCCGGTCACTGCACTGGAACAACACATCGCTGCGATCTGGCGTGAAGTATTGGGCTTAAAGCAAATCGGTCTGCGCGACGATTTCTTCGCCCTCGGCGGCCACTCGTTGCTGGCCACGCAAATCATCTCGCGCACCCGTCAGGCCTGCGACGTCGAGATACCGCTGCGCGCGCTGTTCGAACACAGTGAGCTGGGCGCCTTCGCCGGGCAGGTTTACCTGATTCAGGCCAGCGGTAAAACGAATAAGCAGCCGCCGATCGAGAAGGTCGACCGCACCCAGCCGGTGCCGCTGTCCTATTCGCAGCAGCGCATGTGGTTCATCTGGCAGATGGAACCGGACAGCCCGGCCTACAACGTCGGCGGCATGGCGCGGCTGCGCGGGGTGCTCGATGTCGAACGCTTCGAGGCGGCGTTGCAAGCGCTGATCATGCGTCACGAAACCCTGCGCACCACGTTCCCGAGCATCGATGGCGTGGCGCAGCAACGGGTGCACCCGCAAACCGGGATGCGTTTGGACTGGAAAGACTTCTCTGCGCTGGATGCCGACAGTCGTGAACAAAGCGTCCAGCAGTTGGCCGACGACGAAGCGCACACACCCTTCGATCTGGAAACCGGACCGCTGCTGCGCGCCTGCATGGTCAAGACCGCCGAGCAGGAACACTACCTGATGCTGACCCTGCACCACATCGTCACCGAAGGCTGGGCGATGGACATTTTCGCCCGGGAACTGAGCGCGCTCTACGAAGCCTTCGTCGATGACCGCGAATCGCCGCTGGCGCCGCTGCCGGTGCACTACCTGGATTACAGTGTCTGGCAGCGTCAATGGCTGGAATCCGGCGAGCGTCAGCGCCAGCTCGATTACTGGACCGCCCAACTGGGCCGCGAACATCCGCTGCTGGAATTGCCGGCGGATCGTCCGCGTCCAGCGGTGCAAAGCCATCAGGGCGAGCTGTTCCGTTTCGACCTGAGCGACGACCTCGCGGCCCGGGTTCGCGCCTTTAACGCGCAACACGGCCTGACCCTGTTCATGACCATGACGGCCGCGTTGGCCGTGCTGCTTTACCGCTACAGCGGCCAGACTGACCTGCGCATCGGCGCGCCGGTGGCCAACCGCATTCGCCCGGAAAGCGAAGGGCTGATCGGCGCGTTCCTCAACACCCAGGTGCTGCGCTGCCAACTCGATGGGCAGATGTCCGTCGGCGAATTGTTCGAGCAGGTGCGTCACACCGTGATCGAAGGCCAGTCTCATCAAGACCTGCCATTCGATCACTTGGTCGAAGCGTTGCAGCCACCGCGCAGCGCCGCGTACAACCCGCTGTTCCAGGTGATGTGCAACGTGCAGCGCTGGGAGTTCCAGCAGAGCCGCACCCTGGCCGGGATGACCGTCGAATACCTGGCCAACGATGCGCGTGCGACCAAGTTCGACCTCAACCTGGAAGTTACCGACCTCGACCATCGCCTGGGTTGCTGCCTGACCTACAGCACCGATTTGTTCGACGAACCGCGCATTGCGCGCATGGCTGGGCATTGGCGCAACTTGCTGGAAGCGCTGCTGGCCGATCAGCAGCAACGCCTCAGCGAACTGCCGTTGCTGGAAGCCAGTGAACAACAAAAACTGATTGATAGTCTCGGCGTCGAGCCGGGCGAGCATCGTCTGGATCAGTGCATTCATCACCTGTTCAGCGAGCAGGCACTGGTGCGCAAAGAAGCGCCGGCCCTGACCTTTGCCGGGCAAACCCTGAGCTATGCCGAGCTCGACAGCCGCGCCAATCAACTGGCCTGGATGCTCCGCGAGCGGGGCGTTGGCCCGCAGGTTCGCGTTGGCCTGGCGCTGGAGCGTTCGCTGGAAATGGTCATCGGCCTGCTGGCGATCCTCAAGGCTGGCGGCGCCTATGTGCCGCTGGACCCGGAATACCCGCTGGATCGCTTGCATTACATGATCGAAGACAGTGGCATCGGTTTGCTGCTCAGCGATGCGGCGATGTTCGACGCGCTGGGTGAGCTGCCGCCCGCCGTTGCTCGCTGGTGCTTCGAAGAAGACAGCGCCGAACTGGCGAATTACCCGGCCAGCGAGCTTCCATTGATCAGCCTGCCGCAGCATCAGGCGTACCTGATTTACACCTCGGGCTCCACCGGTAAACCGAAAGGCGTGGTGGTGTCCCACGGTGAAATCGCCATGCATTGCCAAGCCGTCATCGAACGCTTCGGCATGCGTCCGGACGACTGCGAACTGCATTTCTATTCGATCAACTTCGACGCCGCCACCGAGCGTTTGCTGGTGCCGTTGTTGAGCGGTGCCCAAGTCGTTCTGCGTGCCCAAGGCCAATGGGACGCGGAAGAAATCTGCGGGCTGATTCGCCGTCATCACATCAACATCCTCGGCTTCACCCCAAGCTACGGCAGCCAGTTGGCGCAATGGCTGGCGACCCAGGGCGAAACCTTGCCGGTGCGCATGTGCATCACCGGCGGCGAAGCGTTGACCGGTGAACACTTGGCGCGGATTCGCGCAGCGTTCACGCCGAGTCTGTTTTTTAATGCCTATGGCCCGACCGAAACCGTGGTCATGCCGCTGGCCAGCCTCGCGCCGGAGCAGCTTGACGAAGGCCTGGGCAGCGTGCCGATTGGCAGCGTGATTGGCGCGCGGGTGGCGTACATCCTCGACGCCGATCTGGCGTTGGTGCCGCAAGGCGCGACGGGCGAGTTGTACGTCGGTGGTGCGGGATTGGCGCAGGGTTATCACCAGCGTCCGGGCATGACGGCGGAGCGTTTTGTCGCCGATCCTTTTGCGCTCGACGGAGGACGTATTTATCGCACCGGCGACCTGGTGCGGCAACGTGCCGACGGGTTGGTGGAATACCTCGGACGCATTGACCATCAAGTGAAGATTCGCGGTTTCCGCATCGAGCTGGGCGAGATCGAAACCCGTCTGTTGGAACATCAATCGATCCGCGAAGCGGTGGTGCTGGCGCTGGATGCGCCGAGTGGCAAACAACTGGTCGGCTATCTGGTCACCGACATCGCGGAACAGGACGAAGCTCTACAAGCCGCACTGCGCGAAGCCCTCAAATCGCACCTCAAGTCGCAATTGCCGGATTACATGGTGCCCACCCACCTGATCCTGCTGACGAGCATGCCACTGACCGCCAACGGCAAACTCGACCGCCGTGCGCTGCCAGCGCCACACCCGGAGCTGAACCGTCAACACTATGTGGCGCCGAGCAATGTGCTGGAGCTGACGTTGACGCAAATCTGGTGCGACGTGCTGAACGTCGCGCAGGTCGGCCTCAACGACAACTTCTTCGAACTGGGCGGCGATTCGATTCTGTCGATCCAGGTGGTCAGCCGCGCGCGGCAGCAGGGCATTCACTTCAGCCCGCGCGACCTGTTTCAGCACCAGACCGTGCAGACCCTCGCCGCTGTCGCGACCCGCACCGAGCAGATCACGGCCGAGCAGGGTTTGCTGACGGGCGAATCGCGCCTGACGCCGATTCAGCATTGGTTCTTCGACACCGATATCCCGCAACGCAAGCACTGGAACCAGGCTTTGCTGCTGGAAACGACGATGACGCTGGAACCGCATCGCCTGGAGCAAGCGCTGCTGGCGGTGATTGAACAACACGACGCGTTGCGCCTGCGCTTCACAGAAGTCGCCGGTCAATGGCAGGCCGAGCACCAGGCGGTTTCCGATGCGGCGGTGCTGTGGCAAGTGCGCGTGTCCTCCATGGATAAATGCGCCGCCCTGTTCGCCGATGCCCAGCGCAGCCTCGACCTTCAGGAAGGGCCGTTGCTGCGTGCGCTGCTGGTGGACGGTCCCGAGGGCCAGCAGCGGTTGTTCATCGCCATTCACCACTTGGTGGTGGACGGCGTGTCCTGGCGGGTATTGCTGGACGATCTGCAAACGGTGTATCGCCAACTGGAGGCTCAACAACCGGCCAAACTGCCGGCGAAAACCAGCGCCTTCAAGGACTGGGCGGCGCGCTTGCAGGCGTATGCCGGCAGCGAATCCCTGCGCGAAGAACTGAGCGGGTGGCAGGCGCAATTGGCCGGGCCGAGCGCGGATTTGCCCTGTGATCGACCCGAAGGTGGCCGGCAGAATCGCCATGCGCACACCGTCAGCGTGCGCCTCGATGCCGAGCGTACGCGCCAATTGTTGCAACAGGCGCCGAGCGCATATCGGACGCAGGTCAACGACCTGCTGCTGACGGCATTGGCCCGCGTGGTGTGCCGTTGGAGCGGTCACGAATCAGCACTGATTCAACTGGAA
This sequence comes from Pseudomonas sp. LBUM1644, assembly GCF_059716195.1. NCBI lineage: Bacteria > Pseudomonadati > Pseudomonadota > Gammaproteobacteria > Pseudomonadales > Pseudomonadaceae > Pseudomonas > Pseudomonas sp. LBUM1644. Next base: position 1,915,245 of record NZ_CP166812.1, read on the forward strand.
GGCCATGGCCGTGAAACGCTGTTCGACGAGATCGATCTGACGCGCACGGTCGGCTGGTTCACCAGCGCTTACCCGCTGCGACTGACGCCGGCAAACGAGCAGGGTGCGTCGATCAAGGCGATTAAGGAACAGCTGCGCGCTGTTCCGCACAAAGGTCTGGGCTATGGCGTGTTGCGTTATCTCGCCGATGACCTGTGCCGTCAGTCCATGGCTGTGTTGCCCGTGGCGCCGATTACCTTCAACTACCTCGGTCAGTTCGACCAGAGCTTCGGTGCGGATGCCTTGTTCCTGCCGCTCGATGAAGCCATCGGCGCGGCTCATGATCCACGTGCGCCGCTGCCCAATGAGCTGAGTGTCGACAGTCAGGTGTATGGCGGTGAGCTGGTGCTGCGCTGGACCTTCAGTGCCGAACGCTACGCTGCGCAGACCATCAGCGATCTGGCGGACGCCTACCTCGGTGAATTGCAGAGCCTGATCGAGCATTGCCTGCACGAAGGCGCGGGCGGACTGACGCCCTCGGATTTCCCGCTGGCCAAACTCACCCAGCCGCAACTCGATGCCTTGCCGGTTCCGCCGGCGCTGATCGAAGACGTCTACCCGCTGACCCCGATGCAGGAAGGCATGTTGCTGCACACCTTGCTCGAACCGGGCACCGGCCTCTACTACATGCAGGATCGCTACCGCATCAACAGCGAGCTCGATCCGCAGCGTTTTGCCCAGGCCTGGCAAGCCGTGATCGCCCGTCACGAAGCCTTGCGCGCATCGTTCTGCTGGAACGTCGGCGAAGACATGCTGCAGGTTATCCACAAGCCGGGCAGCACTCCGATCGAGTACCTCGACTGGACGGCAGTTACCGAGGCCGAGCAAGAGCCGAAGCTGCAAGCGCTGCTGAAAAGCGAACGCGAGGCCGGTTTCGATCTGCTCAACCAGGCACCGTTCCACCTGCGTTTGATCCGCGTCGGCGAGGCGCGCTACTGGTTCATGATGAGCAACCACCACATCCTCATCGATGCCTGGTGCCGCTCGCTGTTGATGAACGATTTCTTCGAGATCTACATGGCGCTCGGCGAAGGTCGAGAGGCGCAATTGGCCGTGCCGCCGCGTTACCGCGACTACATCGGCTGGCTGCAACGCCAGAGCCTGGCCGAAGCGCGGCAGTGGTGGAAAACCAATCTGCAAGGCTTCGAACGTACTACGCCGATTCCGAGCGACCGGCCGTTCCTGCGTGAACACGCCGGTGACAGCGGCGGCATGATCGTCGGCGACCGCTACACAAGACTGGATGCTCGCGATGGCGCCCGACTGCGTGAACTGGCGCAGGCGCATCAGTTGACCATCAACACCTTCGCCCAGGCGGCGTGGGCCTTGGTGTTGCGACGCTTGAGCGGTGATCGTGACGTGCTGTTCGGTGTCACGGTGGCCGGGCGTCCGGTGGACATGCCGCAGATGCAACGCACCGTCGGGCTGTTCATCAACAGCATCGCGCTGCGGGTGAAAATGCCGGCAGACGATCAGCGTTGCAGTGTTCGTCAGTGGCTCAGCGGTTTGCTCGACAGCAACATGCAACTGCGCGAGTACGAATACCTGCCGCTGGTGACTATTCAAGAAAACAGTGAATTGCCCAAGGGCCAGCCATTGTTCGACAGCCTGTTCGTGTTCGAAAACGCCCCGGTGGAAGTCTCGGTGCTGGGCCGTGCGCAAAGCCTCAACGCCACCTCGGATTCCGGCCGGACCCACACCAACTTCCCGTTGACGGCGGTGTGTTATCCGGGGGATGACCTCGGTTTGCACCTGTCTTACGACCAGCGTTATTTCGATGAATCCACCGTTGAGCGCATGCTCGGCGAGTTCAAGCGCTTGCTGCTGGCGCTGGTGGACGGTTTCCATGGCGACATGGCGGACTTGCCGTTGCTGGGGGCCGAGGAACAGGCATTCTTGATCCATGGCTGCAACCAGAGCGAACACGATTACCCGCTGGAGCAAAGCTATGTTGAGTTGTTCGAAGCCCAGGTTGCGCAGCATCCACAGCGAATTGCCGCCAGTTGCCTCGACAGGTTGCACAGTTACGTCGAGCTGAATCAGCGCAGCAATCGCCTCGGACATGCGTTGATCGGCGCAGGTGTCGGGCTGGATCAACCGGTGGCGCTGCTCGCTGAACGTAACCTCGATCTGCTCGGCATGATCATCGGCAGCTTCAAGGCGGGCGCGGGTTACCTGCCGCTGGATCCGGCGCTGCCGAGTCAGCGTCTGAGCCGGATCATCGACTTGAGCCGCACGCCGTTGCTGGTCTGCACTCAGGCCTGCCGTGATCAGGCCGTTGCGCTGCTGGAAGAATTGGGGTGTGCCAATCGGCCACGGTTGCTGGTCTGGGAGGAGGTGCAGGCGAGCGATGCGTCGGTGCAGAACCCGGGCATCTACAGTGCCCCGGATAATTTGGCCTACGTCATCTACACCTCTGGCTCCACCGGTCTGCCCAAAGGTGTGATGGTCGAGCAGCGCGGCATGCTCAATAACCAGTTGAGCAAGGTGCCTTACCTGAACCTGAGCGCCGCCGATGTGATCGCGCAAACCGCTTCGCAAAGCTTCGACATTTCGGTCTGGCAGTTCCTCGCTGCGCCGTTGTTCGGTGCGCGGGTCGACATCGTGCCGAACGCCATCGCCCATGATCCGCAGGGGTTGCTGGCCCATGTACAGGACCAGGGCATTACCGTACTGGAAAGCGTGCCGTCGCTGATTCAGGGCATGCTTGCCCAGGAGCGCATGAGCCTCGACGGTCTGCGCTGGATGCTGCCGACCGGGGAAGCGATGCCGCCGGAGCTGGCACATCAATGGTTGCTGCGTTATCCGGACATCGGCCTGGTGAATGCTTACGGGCCAGCGGAATGTTCGGACGATGTCGCGTTCTTCCGCGTCGACATGGCCTCGACTCGCGGCAGTTATTTGCCGATTGGTACGCCGACCGATAACAACCGTTTGTACCTGCTCGATGGCGCGCTGGAGCTGGTGCCGCTGGGCGCGGTGGGCGAGTTGTGCGTCGCCGGCACCGGGGTCGGGCGCGGTTATGTCAGTGATCCGCTGCGCACCGCACAGGTGTTTGTGCCGAACCCATTTGGCGAACCGGGCGACCGTTTGTATCGCACCGGCGACCTGGCCCGTCGACGCAGTGACGGTGTGCTGGAGTACGTCGGGCGCATCGATCATCAGGTGAAGATTCGCGGTTACCGCATCGAATTGGGTGAAATCGAGGCGCGTCTGCACGAGCAACAGGAAGTGCGCGAAGCAGCCGTTAGTGCGCAGGAAGGTGTTAACGGCAAGCACTTGGTGGGTTATCTGGTGGCAGCGGATTCAGCGCTCAATCCGGCCGAACGCCTGGATCGCATCAAGCAGCGCCTGCGCGCCGAATTGCCGGAATACATGGTGCCGCTGCATTGGTTGTGGCTCGAGCGCATGCCGCTGAACGCCAACGGCAAACTGGATCGCAAGGCACTGCCGGCGCTTGAGATCGGCCAGTTGCAGAGCCAGGATTACCAAGCGCCGCGCAATGAACTGGAGCAGACCCTGACGGCTATCTGGGCCGAAGTGCTGAAGATCGAGCAGGTCGGCATCCGCGACAACTTCTTTGAATTGGGCGGTCATTCGCTGCTGGCGACGCAGATTGCTTCACGGGTGCAGAAGTCGCTGCAACGGGATGTACCGCTGCGGGCGATGTTCGAGTGCAGCACGGTGGAGGAACTGGCCGAGTACATCGAAGGCTTGGCGGCGGGCGATATGACCGAGGACAAGGTGGATCGCCTGAATGACCTGATGGCGGAGTTGGAGGGGCTTTAACGTCAAAAGATCGCAGCCTGCGGCAGCTCCTACAGGATTACGCCAAACCCCTGTAGGAGCTGGCGAAGCCTGCGATCTTTTGATCTTAAAAATCACATAGTCCCGAGTTGGAGGGGCTTTAACGTCAAAAGATCGCAGCCTGCGGCAGCTCCTACAGGATTACGCCAACCCCTGTAGGAGCTGGCGAAGCCTGCGATCTTTTGATCTTAATAATCACATAGTCCCGAGTTGGAGGGGCTTTAACGTCAAAAGATCGCAGTCTGCGGCAGCTCCTACAGGATTACGCCAACCCCTGTAGGAGCTGGCGAAGCCTGCGATCTTTTGATCTTAAAAATCACATAGTCCCGAGCTGGAGGGGCTTTAACGTCAAAAGATCGCAGCCTGCGGCAGCTCCTACAGGATTACGCCAACCCCTGTAGGAGCTGGCGAAGCCTGCGATCTTTTGATCTTGAAAATCACATAGTCCCGAGTTGGAGGGGCTTTAACGTCAAAAGATCGCAGCCTGCGGCAGCTCCTACAGGATTACGCCAACCCCTGTAGGAGCTGGTGAAGCCTGTGATCTTTTGATCTTAAAAATCACATAGTCCCGAGTTGGAGGGGCTTTAACGTCAAAAGATCGCAGCCTGCGGCAGCTCCTACAGGATTACGCCAACCCCTGTAGGAGCTGGCGAAGCCTGCGATCTTTTGATCTTAAAAATCACATAGTCCCGAGCTGGAGGGGCTTTAACGTCAAAAGATCGCAGCCTGCGGCAGCTCCTACAGGATTACGCCAACCCCTGTAGGAGCTGGCGAAGCCTGTGATCTTTTGATCTTAAAAATCACATAGTCCCGAGCTGGAGGGGCTTTAACGTCAAAAGATCGCAGCCTGCGGCAGCTCCTACAGGATTACGCCAACCCCTGTAGGAGCTGGCGAAGCCTGCGATCTTTTGATCTTAAAAATCACATAGTCCCGAGCTGGAGGGGCTTTAACGTCAAAAGATCGCAGCCTGCGGCAGCTCCTACAGGATTACGCCAAACCCCTGTAGGAGCTGGCGAAGCCTGCGATCTTTTGATCTTAAAAATCACATAGTCCCGAGCTGGAGGGGCTTTAACGTCAAAAGATCGCAGCCTGCGGCAGCTCCTACAGGATTACGCCAACCCCTGTAGGAGCTGGCGAAGCCTGCGATCTTTTGATCTTAAAAATCACATAGTCCCGAGCTGGAGGGGCTTTAACGTCAAAAGATCGCAGTCTGCGGCAGCTCCTACAGGATTACGCCAACCCCTGTAGGAGCTGGCGAAGCCTGCGATCTTTTGATCTTAAAAATCACATAGTCCCGAGTTGGAGGGGCTTTAACGTCAAAAGATCGCAGCCTGCGGCAGCTCCTACAGGATTACGCCAAACCCCTGTAGGAGCTGGCGAAGCCTGCGATCTTTTGATCTTAAAAATCACATAGTCCCGAGCTGGAGGGGCTTTAACGTCAAAAGATCGCAGCCTGCGGCAGCTCCTACAGGATTACGCCAACCCCTGTAGGAGCTGGCGAAGCCTGCGATCTTTTGATCTTAAAAATCACATAGTCCCGAGCTGGAGGGGCTTTAACGTCAAAAGATCGCAGCCTGCGGCAGCTCCTACAGGATTACGCCAACCCCTGTAGGAGCTGGCGAAGCCTGCGATCTTTTGATCTTAAAAATCACATAGTCCCGAGTTGGAGGGGCTTTAACGTCAAAAGATCGCAGCCTGCGGCAGCTCCTACAGGATTACGCCAAACCCCTGTAGGAGCTGGCGAAGCCTGCGATCTTTTGATCTTAAAAATCACATAGTCCCGAGTTGGAGGGGCTTTAACGTCAAAAGATCGCAGCCTGCGGCAGCTCCTACAGGATTACGCCAACCCCTGTAGGAGCTGGCGAAGCCTGCGATCTTTTGATCTTTAAATAATTTAAGAGTCGCTGAACCTCCAGGTCCATTGTGTATCGCTCATATCCAACCCCAGGGTCTCTAACTTTTCAGAAATATATTTCAAGCAGTTAGCTCCATCGGGTTGATAGTGTCCCGATGCGTCATTAATCATGGTGATAACGTCGCGGATGATATGAGTGTGCTGTGTACGTTCGATTATAAATTCTCCAGCGCATATCACTGGTTTTCCACTGCCTAGTTGACTATGTCGTGTGTAGTCTGCAGGGGCGCGATGATCCCATCGCTTATAAATGATCGAACCTTCGGGGGTGTAAACCCAAGTGTAACTATCGAGCTGTCCATTGGGTCCAAGGATCTCACTTTGGCCTGTTTTAAGGAGTTTCCCGATTAAGTGCCCATCGACCATGCCGATCAATTGACCAACACCGTCGATTGTCGACGGGTCATAGGTTCGCCAGGATTTGAGATCAGCGAGATAGGGCATCCATCTGACAGGATAGGTCTGGGCATTCAAGTCGATGGGGCGAGCGTCGGAATTGTACCAGTCTGCTTGATTGATGAAGCCGGTCCAGATCTTGTCCATGTAGTTGGACTGGGTGCCGAGCCACTTATCAACCTTATGTAACGATGCATTAGTAAATACACCGTTGACCTTGAGCATCAGCGACTCAAGCTCCCAATCATCGCTGGCAATCGGGTGGGAGCCCGGTTCCTGGTACAACACGACATGTTGCAACTCGCTGAGAGGAATGCCGCTGCGACCAAAAATGCTGGGTAAATTAATATCAACGGTCCTGACTTGACCGACTCTGGGCGCATTGAAAAGCAGGTTTACGGAAGGCTGGTCATTAAAGCTGATAAAGATATTGTCGTCAGTCCCGGCCCATGACTCATCCTTGATTTTGGCAGTAATACTGAGTTCTGTAATCTCGGCGGTGCGGTCTATTGTTCGGGTGTATGTGCAGGTCATTCGATCGTCCTTGATATGTTTTAGTTGCTGGGTGTTGTTCCTGGTGGTCGATAGGTTATTTGTTTTTATCTGAAGTTTTAATTGTTTTTTGCGAAGGGTTTGTTGCGTTTTATTAACGGTTTTATAATTTTGGTGGGTAAGTTTATATGGGGCGTCACCGGCTGTTGTAACATTTTAAAGATCAAAAGATCGCAGCCTGCGGCAGCTCCTACAGGATGACACCGAACCCCTGTAGGAGCTGGCGAAGCCTGCGATCTTTTGATCTTGAATCACTTAGGCCCAAGAATCTTCAGCAACTTGTCCGGCGAAGGCGCACCTTGCTGCTGTTGCAGTTCGCCCTTGTCGTCCATGTAGAAAATCGCCGGAGTCGCGGACAACTCCAGCTCTTCCATCAACTGCATGTTCGCCGCCAGTTTCGCCTGGATCGCGGGTGGTACTTCTTTCAGCGCCTTGAGCGAACTCTCCTTGCCGGATTTTTCGTGGTCTTCCAGCGCTTTGCTCGGGTCCTTGGCGGCCAGCAGCGCGGCGGACTTGCCGGGGCTGTCTTCACGAATGATCCCGACCATGATGTGCCGCAGTTGCACCTTGCCGGCCTTGACCCACGGCCGTGCCTGTTCCCAGAACATATTGCAGTAAGGGCAGTTCGGATCGCTGAACAGGTACACGACGCGCGGCGCATCTTTTTTGCCGTCACCGATCCAGCTACTCGATTCCATCTTGCCCCAGACTTCTTTCGACATCGGCGCGTACACCAGTTTTTGCAACGGCGCGCTGCTCAGGTCGTTGCCTGCTTCGTCATACAAATTGCCCAGCAGCACATGCTTGCCGTCCGGCGTCAGGTACAGCGCCATCCCGCGGTTCTGGTATTGCGCCGCGTAACCGCGCAAGCCATCGGGGGCATCGAACTGGCCGACGATTTTCGCGCCCTTGGCTTCGATCTTCTTGATCGCTTCGGGCAATTCTTCGGCAGCCTGTACCGCCGGCAAATGCAGCAGGGCGGCGCCGAGGGTCAGCGTCAGCAGGTGGCGGAGGCGGGGCATGGCAGTTTCCTTGAAGAAGTGGAAGGTGTGGCAGGATTCGGGGTGTCGAAATTTTCCAGGGCGCGGGCCAGGCTGGCTTCCGACAGCTCGCCCAGGTGGCTGCCCAGCAGACGACCGTCGGGGCTATAGAACAGCGTAGTCGGCAATGCCATGGAACCGACGGCCTGGCCCAGTCGGCCGCTGCCATCGAACAGCACGTTGGACAGGCTCAAGCCCTGGGTTTCCAGAAAGGTGCTGACGCTTTGCATGCTTTCAGCCTGATTGACGAACAGGAAGGTCAGGTCTGGGCGGTGTTGCTGGGCGTTTTCCAGCACCGGCATTTCCCGGCGACACGGCGGGCACCAGGTGGCCCACAGGTTGATGACCAACGGACCGCCCTGGTAGTCGGCCAGTTGCACGGTGTCCCCGGCGGCATTGCGCAGGGCAATGTCCGGCAGGCGCGTGCCTTGTTCGTAAATCGTCAGGGAGAACGTCGCGAGCAGCCAGAAGGCCAGGCCGCTGGCCACGCCGAAGCCCAGCGGACGGCGCAAACCCGGTCGCCGCCAGCCCCGATACAGGGTGGCAAGCAACAGCACGATCACCCCGGGCAGCGCCAGGAAACCACCGTCGCGCAGGTCGATGATCTGCCACGGATCATTGCGATAATGCGCCCAGTACAGCGCCACGAAACTGATCCGGGCCGCCAGCAGGCCGATCAGGAACAAGGTGAACAGCACCGACTCGGGATTCTCGCCACCGCGCTTGGCCACTCGCCAGCCGACAAACGTCGCCAGCGCGAGCGCACTGATCAGCAGCAGGTGGTTAAGCGCGATGGCAAACGTGCCGAGGGTAAAAGTCAGCATTAACGAGCGTCTCGGGTGGTGGTCCAGCGTTGCAGGAAAGTGTCGGCATCGACCTCGCCGGTGATGCGCTGGCTGCGACGCTCTTCGCCGTCGGCACCGATCCACAGAAAACTCGGTGGCCCCGGCACTTTATAGCGGCCGAGCAGTTCGCGGCTGGCGGCATTGTCGGCGGTGACGTCCAGCCGTAGCAAGCGCACATCGCTCAAGGCGTCGAGCACCTTGGCTTTGCCAAACACCTGTTTTTCCATGACCTTGCACGACACGCACCAGTCGGCGTAGTAATCCAGCAGCACCCACTGGCCTTGCGCCTTTGCCGCGTCCAGTTGCCGTTGCAGTGCGGCCGGGTCGTTGATCGTGGTGAAGGCGTCGTGGCCGACCGGGCGGGCGGCAGTGCTCGCATTGGCAGCGCTGTAGACCCGCAGCGGTTTGAACAGATCATCGCTACCGCCCGCGGCACCGATCACCAGCAGGCTGCCCCACACACCGAGCAGCAATGAGCTGGCACCGAACAGATGAGCGACGCGACCGTAGCCTTCGGACTGTTTCCAGGCGCTGTAGGCGGCGATCAACAGCAACGCGCCGCACAGGCCAACCCACAACGACTCATCGAGCACCGGGCGCAGCATCAGCAGCGCGGTCGCGAGGAACAGGAAACCGAACACACCTTTGAGCAGGTTCATCCATGCGCCGGGTTTGGGCAGGAAGCGATTGCCGACGGTCACCAGCAACAGCAGCGGCACACCGATGCCGATGCCCATGGCAAACAGAATCAACCCGCCGTGCAGCGCATTGCCGCTTTGCGCGATGTACAGCAAGGCCCCGGCGAGCGGGGCGGTCATGCACGGGCCGACCAGCAGCCCGGACACCGCGCCCAGTACACCGGCGCCGATCAGGCTGCCGCCGCGTTGGTTGCGCGACACGTTTTCCAGCCGATCGCGCACGGCCACCGGCAGTTGCAGCTCAAAGAAGCCGAACATCGGCAGCGCCAGCAATACAAACACCGCCGCGAAACTGCCTAGCAGCCAAGGGTTTTGCAACAGCGCTTGCAGGTTCGCCCCAAGCATTGCCGCCAGAACGCCCATCGCCGCATACACCAGCGCCATGCTGATCACATAACTGGTGGCGAGGGCGAAACCTCGTTTCGGCGTGGCGCCACTGCCGACGATCAAACCGGCCAGAATCGGCAGCATCGGCAATGTGCAAGGGGTGAAGGCCAGCAGTAGTCCCAGGCCGAAGAACACCAGCAAGCTCCAGCCCAATGCCCGTTGTTGCAGGCCGCTGGCCAAGGCTTGATCCGGTGCTTGATCGGTCGCAGACGTTGCAGCGCTGCCACCCAGATCCACGACCTGGGTTTGCGGCGGGTAACACAAGCCGGCATCGGCGCAGCCCTGGAAGCCGACCTTGATCTGGCCGGTGGCGCCTGCGGGAATCTTCAGCTCCAGCCCTTGGCGATACACCTGTTGTTCGCCGAAAAACTCATCGCTATGCGCTTCGCCTTCCGGCAGTGCGGGTTTGTGCTCCACCGGTAAGCCGTCGAATTTCAGGCGTTGCTGATACAGGTAATAACCGTCGGCGATCTGCCAATACAGCTGGGTTTCACCGGACTCAAGGCGTTCGGAGGTGAAGATGAACGCTTTGCCGACGGGCAGAAAGTCGGGCTTGGTCTCGAACGGATTGGTCCCAGCCTGGGCCACAGTCGAGATCAAAAGAACAAAAAAGAGAAACAGTCGACGCATTGGGTAAGCCTTGTCCCTGTGCAAGTGAGGTGCACAATGGGTGGCGGCGATTAACCGATGATTAACCGCGATGGCCTTGTAGCCAGGGTGCTTGCGGCATAATGTCCGCTTAATCGGCCACCGGCCTAATCACCTTTTTTCAACAGGTCTTACCATGCACGTACTGGTTTGCGAAGACGACGAGCTGATCGCCAGCGGCATTGTTGCCGGCCTGACGGCTCAGGGCCTGACGGTCGAGCACGTTGCCACCGCCTCGGCCGCTCGGGCAATGCTTAAGGTCGCCGAATTCGACGTCATGGTCCTCGACCTCGGTCTGCCGGACGAAGACGGACTGAAGTTGTTGCAGCAGTTGCGTCACAGCGGCCTGGAAATCCCGGTGCTGATCCTCACCGCCCGGGATTCGGTCACCGATCGCGTCGACGGCCTGCAAGCGGGGGCCGACGATTACTTGCTCAAGCCATTCGACCTGCGCGAACTCGCCGCCCGTCTGCACACGTTGTTGCGACGAGTGGCGGGGCGCAGCGTCAATCTGATCGAGCACGGCGCCCTGACGTATGACCCCAGCAGCCGCGAAACCCTGCTCGGCGGTCAGCCGGTAGACTTGTCCCGTCGCGAACAGTCGCTGTTGCAAGCCTTATTGCATAACCGTGGCCGAGTGCTGTCCACCGAGCAGTTGAAGGACAGCGTCTACGGTTTCAACGACGAACTGGAAAGCAACGCCCTCAACGTCCATATCCATCACCTGCGACGCAAACTCGGCAACGGCATTGTCGAGACCGTGCGCGGCCTGGGCTATCGCCTCGGGCCGGCGGATGGTGGCGGAGATCAATCGAAGTGATGAGCCTTCGTTTGCGCCTGAGCCTGACACTCGGCGCCGCCTTTGCGCTGATCTGGGCCCTGGCCGCGGCCTGGATGCTCAGCGACCTGCGCAATCAGATGATGTTTTCCCTCGACCAGCGCCTGGTCGCCTCGGCGCGCATGGTCGCCGGGCTAATGGAACAACTGCCGGCGCTGCCGACCAAGGGCGAGGGCACCCATTTCAGCGCGGAGCAATTGAACATTCCCGGGGGCATGGCCTGTCAGGTCAGTTCGTTGCGCGGCGAAATTCTCGCCCGCAGCCACACCGATCCCCAGCAAACCCTGGAAGCCGAGAAAATGGGCTTCCACGATCAGATGATCGACGGCGCGCCGTGGCGCAGTTTCACCTTGGCTCGTGGCGATCTGCGCATTACCACGGCAGACCGGCAGATCGAGCGTGAAGCGCTGAACATGTCGATCCTGCTGGCGGCTTCGGTGCCGGTGGGCGTGGCGTTGCTCGGTTGCCTGTGCCTGCTCTGGCTCGGGATCGGACAAGGGCTGGCGCCGCTCAATCGCATGCGCGATGCCTTGATGCGCCGCAGCGCCGATTCGCTGGAGCCGTTGCAGATTCAGCCGCTGCCCAGTGAATTGCAACCGTTGCTCGATACCCAGAACCAGCTGTTCCAGCGCATCGGCAAGACCATTGAACGTGAACGCCGGCTGACCGGCGACGCGGCCCACGAATTGCGCAGCCCGCTGACGGCGATCAAGACCCACCTGCAAGTGGCGCGCATGACCGAGGGCGCGGCCCGGGATCAGTCTCTGGCGCGGGCCGAAGAGGGCGCCGACCGCCTGCACCGAACCCTTGAACAATTGCTGTTGCTGGCGCGGGTCGAGGGCAGTTTGTCGTTTGACGACGGCGTGCAATGCAGCGCCGAGCAGGTGGCGAAACTGGCGATTCAGGATGCGGCCAGTGGCGATCGGCAGCGCATCAAGTTCAACGTGCCGCCGAAGATCTCCCATGCGCCGGTGCAAATGCCCGCCGTGCTGTCGATTGCCGCCTTGCGCAACCTGCTGGACAACGCGTTGCGCCATACCCCGAACGACGGTCCGGTGGAACTGAGCCTGGAAACCACCGCCGATCGCGTGCAGTTTGTGGTACGCGACCATGGCCCGGGTATCGCCAAAGACGACTTGCAACACCTGACCCAACGCTTCTGGCGCAACGGCCAGAGCACCGGCTGCGGCCTGGGGCTGGCGATTGTCCAGGCGATCGTCCAGCGCTGCGGCTGCACCCTGCGCTTTGACAGTCGGCCCGACGGCTTGCGGGTCGAACTGACCATGCCCCTGCAACCCGTCTGACACCACAACCCCCCTGTAGGAGCTGCCGCAGGCTGCGATCTTTTGATCTTGATCTTCAAAAAAAAGATCAAAAGATCGCAGCCTTCGGCAGCTCCTACAGTGTTTTGCGGGTTCATCAAATACAGTGTTTTGCGGGTACATCAAATGTAACTTCTCTCCATTAGCCACCTGACCTTCCACAGCGCTATTGTCCCCGGCAGCTTTTTCTCAATGGATTGAGGTAACAGCGCCATGGAAGCATCGATTCACATCAACCCCGCAACCCCTGCCGATGCCGGCATTATCAGCCGGATTGTCGAGCGTTCCATCCGCATCGGGTGCGCGCTCGACCACCGCAACGATGCGAAACTCGTCGCGGCCTGGACCCACACCAAAACCGTCGAACACATAAACGCCTGGCTCACCGACCAGCGGCTCTACCTGAACATCGCCCTGTTGCAGGACAAGCCGGTCGGCGTCGCGATGGCGGCGATCAGCGGCAAGGTCGCGTTCTGTTATGTCCAGCCGGAATGGTTCCGTCGCGGTGCCGGCCAAGCGCTGGTGCGGGACCTCGAAGGCTGGATGAGAGGCCAGGGGCTGCATCTGGCTCGACTCAACAGCACCCGGACCAGCGAAGCGTTTTACCGGCATCTGGGTTACCAGCCCTGCGCCGAAACCTTCACCGTCGCCGGGCTCCATGCCATTCCCATGCACAAAGGTCTGTCGCCCCCTGCATAGAAAGCTGATCGAGGGTCTAAATCCTCGGCGCCCTGATGCGTTTCCAGAACAGGAAAACCTTTTTGAGGGGTCGAGAGATGTCAGTCGCTACCAGCCTTATGGAAGATCAGTCGGCCCGGATCACGCCGGCGCCGGCCGAAACGCTTTATCAATTCAACGAGTCACCATTGCTGGCGCGGCAAAACCAGCAGGAATCCAATGCCCGCAGCTACCCGCGACGCATTCCCCTGGCGCTCAAACGTGCCAAGGGTATTTATGTCGAAGACGTCGAAGGCCGCCGTTTCATCGACTGCCTGGCGGGTGCTGGCACGCTGGCGTTGGGGCATAACCATCCGGTGGTGATCGAAGCGATCCAGCAAGTGCTGACCGATGAACTGCCGCTGCACACCCTCGACCTGACCACTCCGGTCAAGGATCAGTTCGTCCAGGACCTGTTCGGCCTGCTGCCGCGGGCTTTGGCCGCTGAAGCGAAGATCCAGTTCTGCGGCCCGACCGGCACCGACGCCGTGGAAGCCGCGTTGAAACTGGTGCGCACCGCCACCGGGCGCAGCACCGTGCTGTCGTTCCAGGGCGGTTATCACGGCATGAGCCAGGGCGCGCTGAGCCTGATGGGCAGCCTGGGGCCGAAAAAACCGTTGGCCGCCTTGCTCGGCAGCGGTGTGCAGTTCATGCCCTACCCCTACGATTACCGCTGCCCGTTTGGCCTCGGTGGGGCTCAGGGCGTGCAGGTCAACCTCAATTATCTCGACAATCTGTTGAGCGACCCCGAGGCCGGCGTGCAATTGCCGGCCGCCGTGATCGTGGAAGTCGTTCAGGGCGAGGGCGGGGTGATCCCGGCCGATCTCGAGTGGTTGCGCGGCTTGCGGCGCATCACCGAAAAGGCCGGTGTGGCGCTGATCGTCGATGAAATCCAGAGCGGTTTCGCCCGCACCGGCAAGATGTTCGCCTTCGAGCACGCCGGGATCATTCCGGACGTGGTGGTGATGTCCAAGGCCATCGGCGGCAGCCTGCCGCTGGCGGTGGTGGTGTATCGCGACTGGCTCGACACCTGGCTGCCGGGCGCGCATGCCGGAACCTTCCGCGGTAACCAGATGGCGATGGCCGCAGGCTCCGCGGTGATGCGTTACCTGACCGAACACAAGGTCTGCGAACACGCCACCGCCATGGGCGAACGCTTGAGCGAACACCTGCACATCCTGCAGCGAGACTTTCCGCAACTCGGCGATATTCGCGGCCGTGGCCTGATGCTTGGCGTGGAACTGGTCGACCCGAACGGCGCGCCGGATGCGCAAGGGCATCCGCCAATCTTCGGTCGTCTGGCGCCGCTGGTGCAGCGGGAATGCCTCAAGCGTGGGCTGATTCTCGAACTGGGCGGCCGTCATGGCGGCGTCGTGCGCTTCCTGCCGCCGCTGGTGATCACCGCCGCAGAAATCGACCAGGTGGCCGAGATTTTCGGCCGGGCCATGGCCGCCGCTACCGCCAATCTCTAAATTTTTCGGCACTCCGAACGTTCCTTCTACATACCGGCTGCGCACGGCGTGCAGCCCACCCTACAGCGATGGAGAGACACCATGACGTCAGTATTCGACCGCGAGGACATCCTCTTTCAGGTCGTGGTCAACCACGAAGAGCAATACTCGATCTGGCCCGACTACAAAGCCGTGCCTGAAGGCTGGCGTACCGTGGGCAAAAGCGGCCTGAAGAAGGAATGCCTGGCCTACATCGAAGAAACCTGGACCGATATGCGTCCGCTGAGTTTGCGCAAGAAGATGGAAGAGCAGGCGGCTGTGGCTCGCTGAGTCATCGCCCAACAAAAAGCCCGCTGAACCGATAAGGTCAGCGGGTTTTTTGTGTGACACATTAAAAGATCGCAGCCTGCGGCAGCTCCTACAGGGATGGGGACACCACGGTTGTATACGGTCACTGTAGGAGCTGCCGAAGGCTGCGATCTTTTGATCCTAGGCCGAAGGCCCGCCACTCAACCCCATGATCACCCAATCCACATTCCCTTCCAGCTCGGCCACCGGATCCGCCGCATCCACGCTCAACACCACCAACCGACTCCCGGCCTCGGCGATCACCGCTTTCACCGCGTCGGAAGGCTGCCGATGGTGCAGCACCACCGCCACGTTATTGTCCTTGAGCGTTGAGGCCAATTCCTTCAGCGCTTCGGGTGTCCACTCGGCATCCGGTCGCGCATCAGTGCCGATCAGCTCCAGATTGAGCCCGCCGATCAGGTAACCGAAGTGATCGCTGAGGCTCATCACACTCAGGTTATCGGCGCTGGCCAACCGCGCTTCGCTGTCGGCGCTGAACTTGAGCAAACGCTGCTTGAGCGCCGCCAGGTTGGCTTCGATTGTCGGTTTGGCTGCCGGTGCCAGACGCACAAGGTCCGCCGCCATCACATCCGCCATCCGTCCCATGTTGTTGCTGGACAGCCACGGCTGACTGTTCAACCCCTCAACCTTGTTGCCGGGTTGCACGGCGATGCCGGGCAGGGCGCCGTCCACTGGACGCGCAGCATCGACTTCGACGATGCGGATATTGCTGCGACGGGAAATCGGGTACAGCGGATCGTCCGCCCACAGCGAACGCAGGCCGATCACCGCATCGGCGTCGGTCGCCAGTTTGGCCAGTGCCGGGGCACCGCGCCCGGTGAAATAAGCGGTCTGACGGCTGCCGGGCAGGTTCGCTGGCGCCGCACGTTCAAGGTTGACGTTCGTGCCTTTGAGCAACACTTCGCCCAGGCCGTAGGTGATTGGCAAGGACGCCAGCACATGCAACGGCCTGGCGCTGTCGGCAGCAAAGGAAGGATTCAACAGCCCACACAGGGCCACGGCCAGGGTCGGTTGACGCAGAGAAAATGACATTTATCCAAGGTTCCCTTTCAGGCTGGGGACGACACCGCGCGCAATGGCGGCCAGGGCGAAGGCGATACCGGCCACCAGAATGATCGCGGCGCCGGACGGGATAGGCAGGTCGAACACAATCGGCGCAAGAATTCCGCACAACGTGCTGACCGTGGCGATCAACACCGAGCACCAGAAGAAGCCCTTCAGCGACTGGCTGAGCAACCGCGCCGCCGCTGCCGGAATCACCAACAGCGCACCGACCAGAATCGCGCCGATGACTTTCACCGCTGCCACGGTGATCAGCGTCACCAGAATCACGAACAGGTAATCCAGGGTCTTCACCGCAACCCCACGCACCGCCGCCAGTTGCGGGTTGAAGCTGGCCAGCATGATGCGGTTGTACAGCGGCAAGGCCAGCGCCATCACCAGCGAACCGACGATGGCCAACACCAGCAGGTCATTGCCATTCACCGTCAATACCGAACCGAACAGCACGTTTTCCAGAATGTGCACGTTGATCTTGCCCGCCAGAATCAGCAGCAGGCTCGCGCCCAGCGCCAGCGACACCGACAGAAACACGCCGATCAACGTATCCGGCGCCAGCCCCGTGCGATTGCGCAGGTAGTTCAGCAAAATCCCGAACAGCAGGCAGTAACCGAACAGGCTGCCATAAGGGCCGGTGTAAGGTTCGCCGAGCAGAATGCCGATGGCCACACCGGTCAATGCCGCGTGACCCACCGCTTCGGAGAAAAACGCAAAGCGCTTGACCACCACCAGCGTGCCCAGCCCCCCCAACACCGGGCCGATCAACAGACCGGCGATCAGTGCGTTGACGACAAATCCATAGGCCAACGCCTCAGGCAGGTAACCCGAAGACGCCCAGCCCTGAACCATCAAGCGAAAGGCTTCAAAACTCATCAGGCAGCGCTCCGTGGATGGGTTGAAAATAGGGTCAGCAAGCGCTCCGGGGTCAGGGCCTGTTTCGGCGTGGCATCGAACAGCACGCGGCGATTGAGCCCGGTGACCCGATCCGCCAGGCGCGCGACGGCTGCCAGATCGTGCTCGATCCACAGCACGGTGATGCCGCTTTGGCGCCAGTCGCCGAGCAGCCGTTCGAACACCTGAATGCCGGCTTCATCAAGGGCCGACATCGGTTCGTCGAGCACCAGCAACTGCGGTGCCGGGATCAGCCCTTGGGCGAGCAACACGCGCTGGCGTTCCCCACCGGACAGCGCGCCCATGCGCCGTTTGCGTTTATCCTGCATGCCGACCCGTTCCAGCGCCTCGCCAATGGCGGCGGCGTAATGCTTGCTCAGTCCAAGGAACGCCGGACGCCGTTGACACATGGCCGCCATGAAATCGTCGACCGTCATCGGCAGGCCTCGGTCGAATTCCAGGGCTTGCGGCACATAGCCGATGGTTCCGGGAGTGCCCGGCCATTGCAGGCTCAAGCGCCCCTGATGCGGCATCTGCCCGAGCAAGGTCTTGATCAACGAACTCTTGCCGCCCCCGTTCGGGCCGACCAGCGCATGCACGCTGCCGGGCTGGACCTGGAAGGTGACCTTGTCGAGGATCGCCGTGCGGCCCAGCGTCAGGCTGACCTCCGCAAAATCCAGCGTCGGCCCGGAACCCTGTGGGAGCGGGCTTGCTCGCGAATGCGGTGCGTCATTTAGCGATGATGTTGGCTGACTGGACGCCTTCGCGAGCAAGTCGAATCGTCGCACCGCCGCTCCCACATTGGATTCGGGGTGGGTCGGGATGGGAGGTTGTGCATTTATGATTTCTTTCGCGGTCATGAGCCGGACTCCTGAATCGCCCGCACCACGGTGTTGAGGTTGCCGGTCATTTCTTTTTCGTATTTGTCGGCGGTGTATTCGCCGTAGGAAATGTGCGACAGCGGGTACAGCTTCACCCCGGACTCACGCTGGATGGTGTCGACGTAGGTGGACGGGAAATCCATCTCTGAGAAGATTACCTTCACGTCCAGTTCCCGCAGTTGATCGATGGTCTTCTTCAGCTGGCTCGGGCTGGGTTCGATGCCATGCGCCGGTTCGACCACGGCCGTCACTTCCAGGCCGAATTCACGCAACAGGTAGTCGTATGCCGCGTGAACAGTGGCCACCCGCAGTTCGGCATTCGGCGCCTGGGTCAGTTTCGCCAACGCATCAGCACGCATCTGCCGCAAGCGCTTGCCGTAGGCGCGGGCGTTCTGGGTGTAGGTCTTGGCGTTGGCCGGGTCGAGCTTGCCCAGTTCGCGGGCGATGTTGTTGACCTGGGCGATGGAGGCGCTGATCGACAGGAACGTGTGCGGATTCACCACCTTGCCGGCACCGCGCGCGGCGACACCGGTGGCGGCCAGCAGCGGCACGTTTTCGTTGGCTTCGATCACGGGGATGTTCGGGGTTTCGCTGGCGGCGATCATGCGGTCGGCGAAGTCGTCATGCCCGACGCCGTTGAGCACGATCACGTCCAGCCCGCTGATGCGCTTGATATCTTCGGCACGGGGCTCGTAGGCATGCGGGTTGAAACCGGCCGGGATCAGCGGCACCACCTCGGCCTTGTCGCCGACGATGTTGGCCACGTAGCTGTAATAAGGGTGCAGGGTGATGCCGATGCGCAGGCGCTTGGCCTCGTCGGCGTTGGCCAGTGGCGTCAGCAGGCAGGCGAGCAGGCCGACCAGCAGCAGGCGCAGGAATGAGCGTTGAGATGAAATTGGCATGGGAAAGCGGTCTTCTCTCGGGTGAAGGCGAGGGTTCAGTGCCGGTGCTGGCGGGTCACGCCGGCATCGAATTGCGCGACGATCTGCTGCCAGCCAGCGCTTTCGAGCGTGGCGTCAGTCAGGTCGGCCGGGGCTTTGAGGTCGGCGGCACGGTTGAGCCAGACGTCCGGCGCATCGTCGTCAGCGCTCAGGCGCATCAGAAACGAACCGGCCACGGCGGGCACCTGGCTCTGGCCGAAGTAAGCCTTGGCGTCGAGCAACTGCCAGGCATGACCGCCACGGCTGACGGAACTGGCGTCCCGGGCGAACGGCGCAAAACCTTCATCAGCGAGGGCTTCAGGGGTTGGCAGGGTGTGCTGTTCCTGGCGCAGCAGGTGAATCTCGTCCAGCGTCACCCGCAGGTCGGCGTAGATGCCTTGCTCGGAAGCGCTGAGGTCGCGGCGGGCATCCAGTTGATGGCTGTTGACGCTGCTGGTTTCCTGGGACTCGTGGCGCCAGGCGACCACCGAGCCGGCGACCGCGAGGATCATCAGGCACAACAGCAATACATACAGGGTTTCATGGCCGGCACCGGCCGGGCGGACGACGTGCGTAGTAGGCTTACTCATGGGGCTTCGATGTCCGCTTGGTCGATCTCGACCACGTGGCCGGGACCGGCGTCGAACAGCACGTAGAACTCGGCACCGGGCTTTTTGAAGGTCAACGTCGAATCGGCACCGAGTTTGCCCGGCACCAGGATGGTTTCGTCGTAGCCGATCACGTCCAGGGTCACGCCCGGCGCGCCGCTGCCGTCGGAAAAACCGCCGGTGCACTGGATCTGCTCGGCATCAATGGCTTTGCACTCGCACATCGGATTGTGGGCCAGGGCACTGGCGCTGAAACCGCTGCACAGCACCAGCAGTGCGGCGTTCAGAGGACGAAAATTCATGGTTTGCCTCCTTGTTTGTTGAGCCACGCGACGGTGGCCGGGGATGCCTGGCTCAGCGGAATGGACGCTTGATGCATGGCGCCGTCCCAGCCTTCCATGGTGATCCACAGTTCAGCGTCGGCCTTGGTTTTGTCCGGGATCGGCAACATCGCGCCCATGCGGTACGGCGTACCGAAGAAAATCACCCCGGCGGCGCGCAGGCTGCGCGGTTTGCCGATACGCAGGTAAGTGGCCTTGACCTGGTCGCGACAGCTGTCGCAAAGCGCCGCGTTGAAATTTTTCATGTGACCGGCTGGGCCATCGAGCCGCGGTTCTTCGTTGCGCAACTCGGCCAGGCGCAGGCTCCACGGCCCAACCTGAACTTCGCCGATTTCCCGTTCGCCCAGGCCGGTGTCACCGCGAAACAGCGCGGCATCGGCGAAATACTTGGGCATGAATCCCAGCGGCACCAGCAACAACAGGACGTTGATATGGAAGCGCCATTTGTGCCAGAAGCGGCTCAATGCCGAGGACGGCTTGTCGGCGGCGAACAGGCTCATTGGCTGACCTCCGTGGTTTCGCGGCTCGAGGCCTGAGTGGCATCGGCCGTGCGCGGACGCTTGTTGCTGCGTTTGAGGGCGTTGGCCGTGGCGAGGGCAGTGCGCTTGGTCCAGATCAGCAGGCCGCTGAGGACCATCATGCTCAGGATCAAGCCGAAGAAGAACCAGATCAGTTTGATCCAGATGCCACCGAAATCACCGGTGTGCAGCGGACGCATGGACTCGGTCACAAACTCCAGCCCCGAGCGGTCGGACAGCAGGCGTGTCGCGGCGATTTCACCGGTGTACGGATTGATGTCGGCAGTCTGGTACATCAGCGGATACCAGCTGCGCCCGCCGACCGACAGGTAGCTGTAGGCGTTGGCCGGCAGGCTGACAAAGCTTTCCTCCAGGCCGGGTATGCGTTCCTTGGCTTCACGGATGGCTGTTTCCAGGCTGATCATCGGTGCCCGCGCACCGTCGGCGGTCAGCGGCACGCTTTCACGCGGGACCACTGCGGCCACCGGGGCGGTGGAGATTGAAATCTGGTTATCGAACAGGAACGCCTGAATCAGGAACCAGGTGCTGGTGATGGAAATCACCGCGATAAACCAGATCGACCAGAGGCCGCTGAGCCGATGAAAGTCGCCCCAGAAAATCCGTGCGCCATGACGAATGCGCAAGGTCGGTCGGAAGAAACCTTTCCAGAATTTCTTGTAGACCACCAGCCCGGTCACCAAAGACGCCAACAACGGCAGGCTGAGGAACGACACCAGGTACCAGCCCCAGCTGTAACCGTTGGTGAACGGCACCAGCCACCAACCGTGCAGTGCGCGAGTGAAGGCCTTGAAGTTGAATGGTGGGGCCGTGCCCTGAATCACGCCGCTGTACGGATTGACGTACACCGTCACCGAGCGGCCATCGGGATAGCTGACGTTGACGTCGAGGGCGAAGTGCGACTCATCGGGCCGATTGATTTCTTCGACCAGGGTGTTCGGCTCGGCTTTCTTGATGGCGGCGACGATCTGGTCATAGCTGAGCAGCGGCGCATCGTCCGAAGGCTGGGTGGCGCGCATTTGCGGGTTGGCCAGCCAGACGATTTCCTGACTGACCACCGCCAAAGTGCCGGTGACACAGACGATCAGGACAAAAAACCAGATCGGCAATGCCAGCCAGCTATGGACCAGAAACCAGAGTTTGGAACGGGATTTCTTCGACATGATTAAAGGTCTTGTATCGATGAGAGGGCCTTTGCTGTGGGTTTCATCGCGCGCAGGTCCATAAAAGTCGGCCGTGGCTTTTGCCTACGCGGCCTGACTGCATCTCTATAAGACGAATGAGGGGGCGAAATCCCGAACCGGGATATGAAAGAAAATGTTTCGCGTTCCAGCAAGCAGGCAAGCGGGCTTGTGGTGAGGAGATTTATCTGTGGTTAGGGGATTTATCTGTGGTGAGGGGATTTATCTGTAGTGAAGGGATTTATTTGTGGTGAGGAGATTATCTGTGGTTAGGGGATTTATCTGTGGTGAGGGGATTTATCCCCGTTCGGCTGCGAAGCAGTCGCAAACCCGGGGAACGCCGTTTACCTGAAACACCCTAGTCACAGGGTCAGGGCCGCTTCGCGCCCCAACGGGGATAAATCCCCTCGCCACAGATGAATCCCCTCACCACAAGCTCACTCCGACAAGGGGGTTGCGTTCACGTCAGGTGCCAGCGAACCTTCTAGGTCAGCGCAGGAAGTCCAACACCTCGGCGAGCAGCAACTCAGGGACTTCTTCAGCAATGTAATGACCGGCAGGCAGCGCTTTGCCCCGAACATCGGTGGCCACGAGTTGCCATTCCTTGAGCGGCTCGAAGCAACGTCCGACCGTCCCTTCGGCGCCCCACAGCACCAGCAATGGCAGGTCCAGATGATGGCCAGCGGCGATATCGGCGCGGTCTTGCTCCAGATCGATGCTGGCGCTGGCGCGGTAGTCCTCGCAGATACCGCGCGCGGTGCCCGGCAGGCTCAGGCAGCGCAGGTATTCGGCAAAGGCTTCGGGCGTGAACGGTTTGAGCCCGGCGCTGCGACTGCCCATCACGCTGCGCAGATAGGATTCGGGGTCGGCTTCGATCAGGGTTTCCGGCAGCGGCGCCGGGCGAATAAGGAAGAACCAGTGCCAATAGGCGCGGGCAAAGGCTTCATTGGTTTGGGCGTACATCGACAGGGTGGGCGCGATGTCGAGCAGCACCAGGCGCTGCACGACCTCCGGATGATCCAGCGCCAGGCGATGGGCAACGCGGGCGCCACGGTCGTGGGCCAGCACCGAAAACCGCTCGAAGCCGAGGGCCTGCATCAACTCGACGCTGTCCTTGGCCATTTCGCGTTTGGAATAGTGGGTGTGGTGTTCGTCAGCCAGCGGTTTGCCGCTGTCGCCGTAACCGCGCAGGTCGGCGGCGATCACGGTGAAATGCTCGGCCAGTTGTTCGGCGACCTTGTGCCAGATGACGTGGGTCTGCGGGTGACCGTGCAGCAACAGCAGGCCCGGCCCGCTACCGCCGATGCGGTAGGCAATGTCCACGCCGTTGACGTGGCGCTGATCTTTCAGGAATCCGGCAAACATGGGGGGCTCCTTGTTGTGGTTGCCTGCATCCTGAAAGTGTTGCGCGGTTAGGGCAAGGCGCGAAGCGTGGTGCGTTTGTTCATGAAGTGTGTTCAAGGAGCGATGTGGCGCCTGGCCGGGCCCCTTCGCGAGCAAGCCCGCTCCCACAGGAATCGGCTACAGACACAATATAGGTGTTCGACACTGATCCACTGTGGGAGCGGGCTTGCTCGCGAAGGGGCCCGAACATTCACTACAAAAATTCAACCCTGGCTAAACATCTCCTTCGCCCGCTGCTCAATCTGCGCCTGGGTCAAATCCTCTTTACGCGTAGCCAGGAACCACAAATGCCCATACGGATCTTTCAACGTCCCCGACCGGTCGCCATAAAACTGATCCTTGACCTCGGACACCACCTTGCCGCCGGCGTCAATCGCCTGTTTATAGGATTTGTCGACATCGGTGACATACAGATGCAGGCCCACGGACGGTGAGGTGTCCGGGTTGCTCAACGGTCCCTGATCACACGGCGTGCCGAGCATGATCGGGCAGTCGCCGATACGCAGTTCGGCGTGGCCGATGCCGCCGTCGGGCATGGACAGGCGCATGACTTCGATGGCGCCAAAGGCTTTTTTATAGAACTCGATCGCTTCGGCAGCTTTCTGAATGCCCAGATACGGGGTGATGCTGTGATAACCCTCTGGAATGGGTTTGACGCTCATGACGGATCTCCCTTTTGTTGTTATTCCGAGCGAACAAATATAGTAGGAGCTGCCGAAGGCTGCGATCTTTTGACCTTGGCGTCGGTAGGGCCAACAGAAGATCAAGATCAAAAGATCGCAGCCTTCGGCAGCTCCTACAAGTTCGCGGCATATCAACGCCACTGTTCAGCCATCAACAGTGAAGCAACAGATTGTTCGGCTTGCAGCTCTCCATGTCTTGAAAATACCCCGCAACTGCCCGAAAGCATTGGCCTTGGCTGTCAGGCACAGAAGCTGCAATACCCTCGGTATTGACCTGTACCGAGAATCTTGCATGCCTGAATCTGCCGTTTATCCGATCAATCCTCCGGCCGCCCATCGGATCGCCGATGAAGCCGAAGCCCTGCAGGTTGCCGAACGCGTGGCCGCCGTCTTGCTGGAGCAGGACGCCGAACGCGACCGCACCCGCCAAGTGCCCGCCGAAATCGTCGACCTGTATTCCGACAGCGGTTTGTGGGGCATCAGCGTGCCCAGGGAATTCGGCGGCGCGCAGGTGTCGTATGCGGTGTTGGCTCAGGTCATCGCCATCATCTCGGCGGCCGATCCGTCCTTGGGGCAGATCCCGCAAAATCACTATTGCCTGCTGGAAGACATTCGCCTGCAAGGCACGTCGGAGCAGCAAGCGCATTTCTTCGCGTTGGCGCTGCAAGGCCACCGGTTTGCCAATGCCCTGTCGGAAACCGGCGGGAAAAACGTGCAGGACATTCAGGCGACCATTCGCCGTTATGGCGACGGCCATGTGATCAATGGCCGCAAGGGTTATTGCACCGGTTCGCTGTACGCTCATTGGCTGGCGGTGCTGGCGCTGGATGAAGAGCAGAAGGGCCAATTGGCGTTCGTCGAGCGCGGAACCCCGGGACTGGTGATCGTCGACGACTGGGACAGCATCGGTCAGCGCACCACCTCCAGCGGCACCGTGCTCGCCGAGGACCTGCACGTCTCGGCGTTCAACCTGTTTCCGACCTATCGCTCGTATGAAAGCCCGACCCTGGCCGGCCCCTTCGCGCAATTGACCACCGCCGCCATCGATGCCGGCATCGCCCGTGCCGCCCTGCGCGACACCATCGCCTTCGTCCAGCAATTTGCCCGGCCGTGGATCGACGCGGGTGTGGAAAAGGCCAGCGAAGACCCGTTGACCATCATTCAGGTCGGCGGCCTGGAGATTCGTCTCGAAGCGGCCGAAGCCTTGCTCGAGCGCGCCGGTCGAGCGCTGGATGCGGCGCGTCCGGCACCCGACGAAGACAACGTCGCCCGAGCGTCTCTGGCGGTGGCCAAGGCCAAAGTGCTGACCACGGAAATCGCCATCGAGGCCAGCAACAAACTCTTTGAACTGGGCGGCACCCGCTCGACGCTGAAGAAGCACAATTTCGACCGCCACTGGCGCAATGCCCGGGTCCACACCCTGCATGATCCGGTGCGCTGGAAGTACCATGTGGTGGGCAACTGGTTACTTAACGGCATCAAACCGCCGCGCCACGACTGGTCCTGATCATGGCCGAGCTGCTGAAAAACATTTATTGGGCCGACATCGCCCAGGCCTGCCTCGACACGTTGAGCATGCTCGGCGCCGCCCTCGGGTTTACCGTGCTGCTGGGCTTGCCGCTGGGCGTGGTGTTGTTCCTCACCGGCAAGCGCCAGTTGCACGAAGCGGTCGGCGTTTACCGCGTGTTGTCGGTGATCGTGAATATGCTGCGTTCGCTGCCGTTCATCATTTTGCTGATCGTGCTGATTCCCCTGACCACCTTGCTGGTCGGCACCTCGCTCGGCGTACCGGGGACGATTCCGCCGCTGGTGGTCGGCTGCACGCCATTCTTCGCGCGACTGGTGGAAACCGCATTGCGCGAAGTCGATCGCGGGGTGGTGGAAGCGACCCAGGCCATGGGTGGCACCACCTGGCAGATCATCCGCCACACCTTGTTGCCCGAGGCACGAGGCGGGTTGCTGGCGGCGGTCACGGTCACCGCGATTGTGCTGGTGGACTACACGGCGATGGCCGGAGTGATCGGTGGCGGAGGCCTGGGTGACCTGGCGATCCGCTACGGCTATCAGCGGTTTCAGACGGACGTGATGGTGGTCACCGTCGTGCTGTTGCTGATCCTGGTGCAGACCCTGCAAATGACCGGCGACCGACTGGTGGCGCGCTATAGCCGACGATAAGCATTCGATTTCGATCCACTTTTATACAAAAAAAAGCACTCCGGCCCCACGTCCACCCCACGACGGCCACTCAAACTGCCTAGGAGCACAGCATGAAAATGACCCTGGCCATTCTGGCTGCCATCGTGTCGTTGAGCGTTCACGCCAATGAAAAACTCACCGTCGGTGCCACTCCCGTGCCGCACGCGGAAATCCTCGAGTTCGTCAAACCCACCCTGGCCAAGGAAGGCGTGGACCTGGACATCAAGGTCTTCACCGACTTCATCCAGCCCAACCAGCAGTTGGCGCTGAAGAACCTCGACGCCAACTATTACCAGTACCGACCGTTTCTCGATGACTACAACAAGACCCGCCACACCGACCTGGTGCCGGTGGTCGGCGTGCACATCGAACCGTTCGGGGCTTACTCGACCAAAATCAAAAACATCGCCGAGCTCAAGGATGGCGCCACCGTCTCAATTCCCAATGACCCGGTGAACACCGGTCGCGCACTGGTGCTGCTGGACGAAGCCGGGTTGATCAAACTCAAGGACCCGAGCAACACCCTGGCGACGCAACGGGACATCATTGAAAACCCCAAGCACCTGAGGATTCGTGAACTGGAAGGCGCATTGCTGGCCCGTTCGGTGAGTCAGGTGGACCTGGCGTTTGTCTTCGCCAACTACGCACTGGAAGCGGGGATCGACACCAACAGCGCGCTGATCGTCGAGAAGGGCAAGAGTCTGTACATCGAGTTCCTCGTCGCGCGGCCGGATAACATCAACGACCCGGGTATTCAGAAACTGGCCAAGGCGTTGAATTCCGATGAAGTGCGGCAGTTCATCCTGACGCGCTACAAAGGGCAGATCGCGCCGGGGTTCTAACCTTTCGTTGACGGGGCGGACGCCTTCGCGAGCAAGCCCGCTCCCACACTGGATCTGTGAACGACACAAATCCCCTGTGGGAGCGAGCCTGCTCGCGAAGGCCGCACCGCTATTTCGGACCAACCCCCGATTCCAGCAGCCGCGCACCTGGCCCAAGCTCCCTCCCGGTAAGCGCCTAGATCGACAACTGCATCAAGCGTTCGCCCTGTACGTTTTCCGTGGGGCGGCGCTTGTTTACCGCCAGCTCGCCAATCTTGATCAATCGCGTGCGGGTCACGTTGCGGCTCAAACCCAGCAGCGCAGCGGTGTGCACCTGGTTGTAATGGCTGAAGCGATAGGCCGCGCGCAGCAACGCATCTTCGACTTTCTCGTGCAACGCCCCGGCCTGCTCCTCAAACAGCTTTTGAAAAGCCCGCTCGAGCAACGCTTGCGCCGAATCGTCGACGTTGGCCTGGTGATCGTCCTGACGCTCGATGCGCATGTTCGACAGGCGCAAATCGTCGCGTTCGATCACGCCATTGCGACAGATCAGCAGGGTGTGGTGAATCACGTTTTCCAGTTCGCGGATGTTGCCCGGCCAACTGTAGCCGCGCAATTTCAGTTCGGCCTCTTTGCTGATGGTGATGGTGCCGTAACCCAGGCGCTGGCTGTAGGCTTCGACGAAGTGGCGGGTCAGCGGCAAGATGTCCCCGGGACGATCACGCAGCGGGCTCAGTTCCAGGCTGACCACGTCGAGGCGGTAGTACAAATCCTCGCGAAAGTGCCCGGCGTTGATGGCTTTCTCCAGTTGCACGTTGGTCGCCGCCAGCACGCGCACGTCGATGGGAATGCTCTTGCGCGAACCGAGTCGTACCACTTCGCGTTCCTGTAGCACGCGCAGCAACTTGACCTGGATCGCCATGGGTAAATCACCGATTTCATCGAGGAACAAGGTGCCGCCGTCGGCCTCTTCGAACCAGCCGGCCTTGGCACTCAGCGCACCGGTGAAGGCGCCTTTTTCGTGGCCGAACAACTCGGCTTCCACCAGGGATTCGGAGAACGCGCCGCAGTTCACTGCCACGAACGGCCGGTTGCGTCGGGCGCTGAGGTTGTGGATATGCCGCGCCACCAATTCTTTGCCGGTGCCGGTTTCGCCGATGATCAGCACACTGGCTTCACTCGGTGCGACTTGTTGCAAGTGCGCGAGCAGGGCCTGGGACTTCGGGTCTTCAAACACCTGGGCCGTGGCGCGGATCGAGGTGGCCAGGGCGGGGGATGGCGGTAAGGTCAGCAGTTGCATGGGGCAGGCTCCATGAGAAGGCTATGAATAGAAAGTCGGAATCGGCAGGGACTGGTTCAGCGCCCAGTCACCCAGTTCATGGAGTTTGTAGTCCACCGGGTCGTGCAGGGTTTGCGTGCGCAGGTTGCGCCAGTGACGGTCCAGTCGCAGGGACGCGTGAGTCGAGCGTGCGCCGGTCACTTCGAACAGTCGGCTACACAACTCCAGCCCGTTACGGGTGGCTGCGACTTTCGCGGTGGCGATCGCCGTCGCGAGATGCCCGCGCTCTTCGGCGCTGAGATTCGGACCTTTCGCCCAGGCCTTGTCGAGCAAGTCGGCGGCGCGTTCTACCAGCAACCGCACACCTTCGAGCGCGACCCAGAATTCGCCGTAATGGGCGAGCACATAAGGGTCCTGGCGCACATCCTGAGAGCTGGATTTGTGCCATGGCCGGGTCTCGGTCAGTGTGTATTGCCGCGCTTCCTCGAAGGCTCCTTCGGCAATCCCGAGGAACATGTGGGTGAACGTCAGTTGGGCGATCAGTGGCCGCAGGCAGGCGAACGGCGTGCTCAACGGACCCGGATCGAGCAGCAGTTCCGATTCTTCGACCCGTACCCGCTCGAAGCTGGCGCTGCCGCTGTCGGTCTGGCGCTGGCCAATGTTGTTCCAGTCGTTGTGCAAGGTGATGCCGCTGCGGCCGCTGGGAATCGCGGCGATCAGCAGCTTGCCGCCAGCGCTTTCATCCACCGCCGAAGCAATCAGCATTTGCGAGTCGCTGGCTCCGGAGCAGAAGCTCTTCTTGCCGGAGAACTCACGCCAGCCACCGAGTTTTTTCACCACGGTGCGCGTGTCCAGCGGGTTAAGGGCGTTACCCCAGAACCAATTCTTGCGCGCGGTCTGCTCGAACCAGGGCTGCCACTGCTCAGGCCGGGCGAACAGGCGCACGGTGGCGAGCATCAGGTGATGAAAACCAAACACATGGGCAATTGAACTGTCGACCTTGGCGAATTCGCGCACGATGGCCAGGGTTTCACTCCAGCTGGCACCGAGGCCACCGAACTGGGTAGGAATGCTTAACGCGAGCAGACCGCTGTGGCGCAAGGCGTCGCGTTCGGCTTTGGGCGTACCGCCACGCTCGTCGCGCTCGACGGCGGTCAAGGCAAACTCGGCCGCTAACAGGCGAGCGGTGTGCAGTGGGGATAACAGGGCGCTTCGCGGCTTGGCAGTCACGCAGGGTTCCTTCATGTCGATGACCCCCTGTAGGAGCTGCCGCAGGCTGCGATCTTTTGACTTTCAAAGATCAAGATCAAAAGATCGCAGCCTGCGGCAGCTCCTACAGGATCGGGGCCGGAGCAGATCCAGCGGGCTGGGTCAGGCCTTGGCTTTGGTGGGCAGCACATCATTGGCGATCATTTCGCCGAACGGCCCGGTGAGGTTGGTCACGCCGCGCCCCGCCAAACTGGCGTACGGTTCGGGCAACAACGGGAACACCAGCTCGGCAAAGCGATACGCTTCTTCAAGGTGTGGATAGCCGGAGAAAATGAAGCTCTCGATCCCAAGGTCTGCGTATTCCTTGATCCGCGCCGCCACCTGCTGCGGATCGCCGACCAGCGCCGTCCCGGCACCGCCACGCACCAGGCCGACACCGGCCCACAGGTTGGGGGCGATTTCCAGATTGTCGCGGCGCCCGTCATGCAACGCGGCCATGCGGCGCTGACCTTCGGAGTCGAAGCGCGAGAACGATTTTTGCGCGGCGGCGATCGTCTCGTCGCTAATGTGCTCGATCAGTTTGTCGGCGGCTTTCCAGGCCTCTTCGGCGGTTTCGCGGACGATCACATGCAAGCGAATCCCGAATTTCACCGTGCGTCCGTTTCGCGCGGCGCGCTCACGAATGTCGGCCAATTTTTCCGCCACAGCGGCCGGCGGTTCGCCCCAGGTCAAGTAAACATCGACCTGCTCGGCAGCCAGCTCATGGGCCGCTTCGGAAGAACCACCGAAGTACAACGGCGGATAGGGTTTCTGCACCGGCGGATAAAGCGCCTTGGCGTTTTGCACTTGCAGGTGTTTGCCTTCGAAATC
Organism: Pseudomonas sp. LBUM1644; assembly: GCF_059716195.1. Classification (NCBI taxonomy): domain Bacteria; kingdom Pseudomonadati; phylum Pseudomonadota; class Gammaproteobacteria; order Pseudomonadales; family Pseudomonadaceae; genus Pseudomonas; species Pseudomonas sp. LBUM1644. The sequence continues at coordinate 1,945,149 of NZ_CP166812.1, forward strand.
CACCGATTCGCCTTGCAGCACCCGGCGCCAGATCTGCAAGAACTCGTCGGTGACCTCGTAGCGCTCGCTGTGATCGAGGAAGATCCCGTCGCCACGGTTTTCATCCGGGTCGCCGCCAGTCACCACGTTGATCAGCAGGCGGCCATTGGACAAGCGGTCCAGCGTCGCGGCCATGCGTGCCGAGACGGTGGGCGAGATGATCCCCGGCCGGATTGCCACCAGGTAACGCAAGCGCTCGGTCAATGGCACCAGCGCCGAAGCGATGACCCACGAATCCTCGCAGGAACGTCCGGTGGGAATCAGCACGCCGTGGTAGCCGAGGCTGTCGGCAGCCTGCGCCACTTGTTTCAGGTAGTTGAGGGTCACCGGGCGTGCGCCCTGAGTGGTGCCCAGGAAATGGCCGTCGCCGTGAGTCGGCAGGAACCAGAAAACATCCATGAAGAAATCCTTAAGCGATTTTCAGCAGATTGTTGGGATGCACGCCGAACAACGGCGCGGCGCGTTCTGCAGCCAGGCGAATGCGAGCCTTCAAGGGCTCACTGGTTATTTGGTAATTGGAGAAATCGGCTTCGGTGGCATAGACGCCAATCGGCAAGGTCAGGGCCTGGAAGAAACTGAACAGCGGGCGCAACTGATGATCGAGCACCAGCGCATGTCGCTCGCTGCCACCGGTGGCGGCCAACAACACCGGGGTGTCGATCAGCGCGTTCAGGTCGATCAGGTCGAACAAATGCTTGAGCAGGCCAGGGTAGGAGCCGCGATACACCGGCGCCGCAACAATCAGCAGGTCGGCGTTTTCGATGGCGTGCAGTTCGGCTTCGATCTCGGCGCTCAGTTCCTGACGGGACAGCGCAGCACCCAATGGCCGGGCGATGTCACCCAGTTCAATCAGCTTGCTCTCGATCGGCAATTGTTCAGCCAATTGGGCCAGCAGCGCTTGAGTCAGCACCAGTGTGCGGGACGGACGCCAAGTGCCGCCGGAGAGGGCAACGACTTTCAACGGACGCGTCATGATCAGTTCCTTTTTAAACAGTTGCTCAAGGAGCAGTGAGTAGTCACTAGGCTGAGCAAGAGCTGTACCAATCCCTCGGAGCCCCGTATTACGGTGCTTTCAACGCATTGGTCGGCAAGCGCTGTTCGATTTTCAGGGCTGTTTGTTGAATGACTGTTGCCCGACAAACAGTTGCGTGAGCAACAGTTGGTAAAGCGATGGGGATTGTTATAAAGGTTGATTGTTATTCCGTAAAAGACTGTTAATTAATATTTATAGATCGTTAACGAATAACAAATATCCCTGTAGGAGCTGCCGAAGGCTGCGATCTTTTGATTCTCATCATCTTCGGCGATCCCCAATACTCACTATCGAGAGCGTTGATTTCTGCTGATCCAACCCCCGGCGTAGCCTGTGTTCATTGCCCCGAACCCAGATGCCAGGACGCCAGACATGAAACCTCTTATCGCCACTTTCCTGATGCTCGCCGTTTCCGTTCTCGCCGGATGTGCCAGCCACGTCTCCCCGGAATTGCGCCCATACACCGCAGAAGAAACCAAGGAATTGGCGCTGGAGGATCTGAATCGTCGCGGTTTGTCCTTCGACGAATACCACGCGAAAAAAGCCGAATTGCTTGGCCAGCCGCAGAAATCGTTCAGTTTCGACAACCAGGGCGAGATGAACGCCGAGCGCACAGTGAAGCTTCACGGCCGCGCGAGCTGAGACTGTACTGGTCGAAGTTTTACCTAACTGTCCATGGGTTTCCCTCAAGGCGTGCGATAGGGTCGATACCTGACTGACCTTGATGGACTGCCGCTCATGACACTCTCATTCGACCTGCTGCTGGGCTTCGCCCTGTTTGCCTTCGTCACCTCGATCACGCCGGGCCCCAACAACACCATGTTGCTGGCATCGGGCGTGAACTTCGGCTTTAACCGCACCATTCCCCATATGCTTGGCATTACCTGCGGCTTCTTCGTACTGGTCGTGGCGGTGGGTTTCGGTCTGGGCGCCGTGTTTAAAACTTATCCACTGCTCTACAGCGCGCTGCGATACGTCGGGGCGGCGTATTTACTGTACCTGGCGTGGAAGATCGCCCACTCCGGGCCCGTCTCCGAGAGCGAAAAGGGCGAGAGCAAACCGATCAGCTACCTCGGCGCCGCCGCGTTTCAGTGGGTCAACCCGAAGGCCTGGATCATGGCCATTGGTGCCATCAGCACGTACACACCGATGCAGGGCTACTTCACCAATGTGATTGTGATCGCCGCGGTTTTCGCCCTGATCAACCTGCCGAGCGTCAGCGTCTGGGCCGCGTGTGGCACGCTGCTGCGCAACGTTTTGAAGGACCGCCGCTGGCTGCGCCTGTTCAACTGGGGCATGGCCGCGCTGCTGGTGATTTCGCTGTACCCGTTGTTGCTCGAAAGCTTTAGCTGACGCATTGCTTCAACCGGTTGCCCGATGCCTGTTAAGCTCGACTTCAGGAGCGTTCCTACGCACTTTTCACTGAAGTCGTACTTCTTTAACGCATCCGATCAGGTATTGCTGGCGCACGGGTTTCCGGCACCTGATCCCGGAACAAGCTCTGCGAGTCTTTTTATGAATGAACGTCCGCTGTATTTCGACTACGCCGCCACCACGCCGGTGGATGAGCGGGTCATCAACGTCATGGTCGAGTGCCTGGGTTTTTCCGGCAACTTCGGCAACCCGGCGTCCAGCTCCCACGCGTTTGGCCAACAGGCCCGGCAATCGGTCGAGCAGGCGCGGCGTCAAGTGGCCGAACTGGTCGGCGCCCAGGCAGACCAGTTCGTCTGGACTTCCGGTGCCACCGAATCCAACAACCTCGCCCTCAAGGGCGTTGCTCAGGCGCGGGGTGTGTCCGGCGGACATATCATCACCAGCCAGATCGAACACAAGGCGATTCTCGACACCGCGAGACAACTGCAGGATGCGGGTGTTGCGGTGACGTATCTGGTGCCTGACGCCGAGGGGTTGATTAGCGCCCAAGCGGTCAGCGAGGCAATGCGCGAGGACACTTTCCTGGTCTCGTTGATGCTGGTCAACAATGAGCTGGGCACCGTCAACGACATCCCGGCCATCGGCCAGGTGGTGCGTGATCGCGATGCGTTGTTCCATGTCGACGCGGCCCAGGGCGCGGGGAAAGTGGCGATCGACCTGGCCGAATGGCCAGTGGACTTGATGTCCTTCTCGGCCCACAAAGTCTACGGTCCCAAAGGCATCGGCGCGTTATATGTCGGCCCTCGCGCGCAACAGCGCTTGCAGGCGCAGATCCACGGCGGTGGTCACGAAGGCGGTTTGCGCTCCGGTACCCTGGCGACCCACCAGATTGCTGCCATGGGCGTCGCCTTCGCATTGGCGGCGTCATTATTCGATGAAGAGAAAGCCACGATCGTGCGCTTGCGTGAGCGCCTGCTCGAGCAACTGCTGAGCATTCCCGGCGTTAGCCTCAACGGCAGCCCGACTCAACGCATTCCTCACACGTTGAGCCTGACCTTCAATGAAGGTGAGTTCAATTCCGCAGCGCTGAGCTCGTCGATCGCGTTTTCCGCGACCTCGGCCTGCAATTCCGCGAGCAATGCGCCGTCCCATGTGTTGTTGGCATTGGGGCATGACGCTCGCTCGGCGAGTCGCACCATCCGCTTGAGTCTCGGGCGTTTCACCACCGAGCAGGATATCGACCAAGCGGCACACCTGATTAAAGCGGCCTGCGCCAGTGCTCCGGCATTCTGGCAGTAGCGCCTTATAGCGCCGACCCGAATCGGCACTCAACAATAATGATGAAGTGGTTAGCAGGAGACACTATGACTACGCAGCCTTCGATCAATGGATCGGTGCCCCAGCGCCTGGCGCAAACCCGCGAACTGATGAGCCGGGAAGGCATTCACGCCTTGCTGGTGCCGTCGGCCGATCCGCACCTCTCGGAATACCTGCCGGGCTATTGGCAAGGGCGGCAATGGCTGTCGGGCTTCCATGGCTCGGTCGGCACGTTGATCGTCACGCCTGACTTCGCCGGCGTCTGGGCTGACAGCCGGTACTGGGAGCAAGCAAGCAAGGAACTCAACGGCAGCGGCATCGAACTGGTCAAGCTGCAACCGGGCCAACCCGGCCCGCTGGACTGGCTGGCCGAGCAAACCCCTGAAGGCGGCGTCGTCGCCGTAGACGGCGCGGTGATGGCTGTCGCGTCGGCGCGTACATTGGGCGGCAAGCTCGAAGAGCGTGGCGCGCGCCTGCGCACCGACATCGATCTGTTGAGCGAAGTGTGGGGCGACCGCCCAACGCTGCCGAACGAACCGATCTATCAACACTTGCCACCCCAGGCGACGGTCAGCCGCGGCGAAAAACTCGCCAAGCTGCGTGAGGTTTTGAAAGATCGCGGTGCCGACTGGCACTTTATCGCGACCCTCGACGACATCGCCTGGCTGTTCAACCTGCGCGGCGGCGATGTGTCGTTCAACCCGGTGTTCGTGTCCTTTGCCTTGATCAGCCAGCAGCAGGCGACGCTGTTCGTGGCGCTGAGCAAGGTCGACGCCGACCTGCGTGCAGTCCTCGAACAAGACGGCGTGACCCTGCGTGATTACAGCGAAGTGGCCGCGGCCTTGCGCGCGGTACCGAGCGGGGCGAGCCTGCAGGTCGACCCGGCACGGGTCACGGCAGGTTTGCTGGATAACCTGGACAGCGGCGTCAAACTGGTCGAAGGCCTCAACCCGACTACCCTGGCCAAATCGCAGAAAAGCCTGGCCGATGCCCAGCACATTCGTCAGGCCATGGAGCAGGATGGCGCAGCGCTGTGCGAATTCTTCACCTGGCTGGACACGGCGCTTGGGCGTGAGCGCATCACCGAGCTGACCATCGACGAACACCTGACGGCTGCGCGTACCCGGCGTCCGGGTTATGTGTCGCTGAGTTTCAACACCATTGCCGCGTTCAACGCCAATGGCGCGATGCCGCATTACCACGCCACCGAAGAAGAACACGCGGTGATCGAAGGCGATGGCCTGTTGCTGATCGACTCCGGCGGTCAGTACCTGGGCGGTACCACCGACATCACCCGGATGGTGCCGGTCGGTACACCGACGGACGAGCAGAAGCGCGATTGCACGCGAGTGCTCAAAGGCGTGATTGCCTTGTCCCGTGCGCAATTCCCTCGGGGTATCTTGTCGCCATTGCTGGATTCCATCGCCCGGGCACCGATCTGGGCTGAAAGCGTCGACTATGGCCACGGCACCGGCCATGGCGTCGGCTATTTCCTGAACGTGCACGAAGGTCCGCAAGTCATCGCCTATCAAGCCGCGCCAGCACCGCAGACTGCGATGCAGCCAGGCATGATCACGTCCATCGAACCGGGTACTTACCGCCCGGGCCGCTGGGGTGTGCGGATCGAGAACCTGGTGTTGAACCGCGAGGCCGGAAGCAGCGAATTCGGTGAATTCCTGAAATTCGAAACCCTGACCCTGTGCCCGATCGACACGCGTTGCCTGGAGCCGTCGTTGCTGACGGTCGACGAGAAGCAGTGGTTCAACGCCTACCACGCTGAAGTGCGCGACCGTTTGAGCCCACTGCTCGACGGTGCCGCCCTTGAGTGGCTGAACACCCGCACCGCCGCTATCTGACAGGCGTGAGTTCAGGCGCTGTTTCCAGCGCCTGGCTCATGTAGTCGACAAAGGCTTTGACCCTGGCGGATTGGCGACGATTGGCCGGGGACACCGCATGAATCGGCAGCGACTGTGCGCTGTAGTCCTGCAATATCGCGGTCACTCGGCCAGCCTTCAGGTCCTCGCTGAACAGCCACACCGGCGACAGCGAAATCCCCAATCCGCCCAGCACCATCTCGCGGATCGCCTCGGAATTGTTACTTTGCGCATTGCCCTTGATCCGCACGTCGTAACGTCGAGCGTCTTTCTCGTAAACCCATAGGTTCTGGCTGTTCAGCAGGTTGAACTGCAGGCAGTTATGCCCGCTGAGTTCTTCCGGTGTTTGCGGCTGGCCGTGTTGCTCGATGTAGTCAGGTGCTGCGACGGTTATGCGGTGCGTGGTGCCGATGCGGCGCGCGATCAGGCCGCTGTCGTTCAGCTCGCCAATCCTGAACGTGACATCCAGCCCTTCGCTGACCAGATCCAGGTTTTGATCGCTCAATTGCAGATCAATCTGCACCTGCGGGTATTTTTTGAGAAAACCCGGAAGACGCGCGGCAATCTGCAAACGTCCGAAGCTCACTGATGAGCCAATTCTCAGGTTGCCAGCAACGGTTTCGCGGCCTGATTGAAAGCTGTGTTCTGCGGCGTCCACGGCCGCGAGGATGTGTCGACATTCGCTGTAGTACCGCTGACCTTCATCGGTCAGGGAGAGCTGTCGGGTACTGCGGGCAATCAGCTTTCCACCCAGTTCGGTTTCCAGCGCCCGCAGCACTTTGCTGATGGTCGGCTGGCTGGTCTGCAACTCTCGGGCAACCGCCGAAAAGCTCCCGCGCTCAACCACTCGGACGAAGATCGCCATTGCATTGAGTTTGTCCATGGTCGTTCTCATTCATGCCAAATGGGCATGATTACTATAGCGATATGACGGCTTATCGGCATGAGTGATTGGGCGCAAGATTTATCTCACAGCCACCTCTGACGGGAATTTGCGAAATGACTGACTCACTTGAAATGCGCGCTCTGATTGTTGACTCGGCTAATGGGCCGCTACGCTTGGCCTCAGTATTACGGCCCGTGCCTGAAGCGGGTCAGGTGTTGGTCAGGATCAAGGCCAGCGGGCTGAATCCTCTGGATGTAAAAATCCGTGCGGGCCAGGCCGCCCATGCACGACAGCCGTTGCCTGCGGTATTGGGCATCGATCTTGCGGGAGTTGTTGAAGCGTTGGGGGAGGGCGTCAGCGGATGGCAACCGGGCGATGAGGTCTACGCGATGGCAACCGGAATCGGCGGTGCCCAAGGTTCGCTCGCTGAATACGCGGCAGTGGATGCGCGGTTGTTGGCGCCTAAACCACGCAATCTGAGCCTGCGCGAAGCGGCAGGGTTACCGCTGGTGCTGATTACCGCTTGGGAAGGACTCGTAGATCGGGCTCGGGTGCGGGCGGGCCAGAAAGTATTGATTCATGGCGGCGCGGGTGGTGTCGGGCAGGTGGCTGTGCAAATAGCCCGCGCGTTGGGCGCCGAAGTGTTCGCCACGGGTTCGGCCCGTCAGCAAGCAATCATTGAAGGGTTTGGGGCGACGTTTATCGATCGAAGCGCTTCAGTTGAAGACTATGTGGCCGAGCACACGGCCGGGGAAGGCTTCGATATCGTTTATGACACGGTGGGCGGTGAGACACTGGATGCGTCGTTCAAGGCCGCTAGGATTTATCACGGCCATGTAGTGAGTTGCCTCGGTTGGGGGCAGCACAGCCTGGCGCCGCTGTCGTTTCGCGGGGCGACTTATTCCGGGGTTTTTACCTTGTTACCGTTATTGACGGGCAAGGGTGGCGAGCATCACGGGAAGATTCTTCGTGAGGCGGCGCGGTTGATTGAGGCGGGCAAGCTGAAACCGTTGCTCGACCCTCGGCAATTCACGTTACAAACCGCCGAGGCCGCCCATGAACTGCTCGTATCGGGAGCGGCGCAGGGGCGGTTGGTCGTCGAGATTTAACGCAGGGCTTCCAGGACGAAGTCGAGTCGATCCTGGCCGAAGTACAACTGGTTATCGACAAACATGCTCGGTGCACCGAACACGCCTCGTTGCACCGCTTTTTCAGTGTTGTCCTTGAGGGTGGCTTTGACTTCTTCATCGTTCGTCAGGGCCAGCACCTCGTTGGGATCGAAACCGTTCTGTGTCAGTACGACTACGACGGTCGCCGGGTCATCAAGGCTGCGACCTTCAACCCAAAGCGCCTGAAACAGGCAATCGATAAAAGCCTGGAAGCGTTCCGGGAGGCGCAATTGCACACCGGTCACGGCGCGCATCAGCATCAGGGTGTTGATGGGAAAATGCGGGTTGAACTTGAGCGGCACGCCATAGCGTTTGGCGTAGCGGTCCAGGTCTTGAAACATGTAGCGACCCTTGGCGGGTATCGTTGCCGGGGAGGCGTTGCCGGTGGCTTTGAAAACGCCGCCCAGTAATATCGGGGTGTAGATCAGTTGACTGTCGGTTTGTTCGCAGATCTTTGGCAGTTGGGTATAGGCCAGATAGGTGGCCGGGCTGCCGAGGTCAAAGTAGAACTCCACGGTTTTGCTCATGGTCGATGCGCTCTGTTTATTGTTGTGGGGAAGGGCTTACCAGCGTTCGCTCCAGGGGCGCAGGTCCAGTTCGAAGGTCCAGGCGTCTCGGGGCTGGCTGTGCAGGTACCAATAGTTCTCGGCTATGTGCTCGGGATTGAGAATGCCGTCCTGATCCTTGGTCGCGTACTTCTCGGGAAAGCTGTTGCGGATAAAGTCGGTATCGATGGCTCCATCGACGACGACGTGGGCGACGTGGATATTCATTGGGCCCAATTCTCGGGCCATGCTTTGGGCTAATGCACGAATCCCGTGCTTGGCCCCCGCGAATGCTGCAAATCCGGCCGCGCCGCGCATGCCGGCTGTGGCGCCGGTGAACAGAATGGTGCCCCGTTGGCGCTTGGCCATGCGCTTGGCCACTTCACGGGCATTAAGAAAACCTGAGAAACAGGCCATTTCCCAGATTTTGAAATACTTGCGGGCGGTCTCTTCGAGAATGCTGCAGGGGACGTTGGCGCCGATATTGAAGACGAACGCTTCAATGGGGCCTATCTCGTTTTCAATCTGCTCGACCAGCGCAATGACGTCTTCTTCTTTGCGTGCATCGCAGGCAAAGCCGTGGGCTTCACGGCCGTCAGCCTTGATGGCATCCACCAGCGGCTGGAGTTTATCCGCGCTACGACGGGTGACACACGCTACAAATCCTTCCTGCGCAAAGCGTTTGGCAATGGCGCCACCTGTGGCATCGCCTGCGCCGACAACCAATACGACCTTCTTATTATTCATGAGGTGATCCCTTTGCTAAACGTTCGTTAACTGAACGAACGTTATGCTACGATTCGGCAAGCGTCAAGACGAACAATCCGGAGGGCAATGCGATGCGATACTCGGCCAATCACAAGCTGGAAACCAAAGAGAAGTTGCTGGAAAGCAGCGCGGTGTCGGCTAAGAGATCCGGGTTTTCGACCGTGGGTGTCGACGGTTTGATGAAGGCGATAGGTCTGAGTGGAGGGGCGTTCTACAGTCACTTTTCGTCGAAGGACGAACTGTTCGCTTCCATCGTCGAGCGTGAACTGGGGCAAAGCCTGGCACGGCTGGGAGGAGACCTGGACCGCAGCAAACTCGAGGGTTGCCTGAAACAATACCTGACCATGGCCCATGTCGAGCACCCGGGGTCCGGTTGTGCCTTGCCGACACTGGGCGCCGAAATTGCTCGCGCCGACGTGATGATTCGGCAGCAAGCGGAGAGCTGGATTTGTCGGCTTCACGAGAGTTGGGCGCGGGTTCTGGAAAGCGACAGCCTGGCCTGGGCCATTCTGTCGCAATGCATCGGCGCATTGGTGGTGGCGAGAATGCTGGCCACTGCGGACCTCCAGCGCAAGGTGCTGAAGTCCAGTTACGATGAGATTGGCCGCCAGATATCAGGTCCACGAACCTGACAAGCCGGCCTATTTGCAGATGACGATCATGCTACGGCTGGTATAGCCGGCAGGGTTGAGGCCAAACGGATAGTCGCCGGGTTCTTCCACGGAGTCCCCTGACTTGGCGATAACCTTGTATCCCTTGGGGGCACATGAGTTGGCAGCGCTGGCGTAGCACTTGTCCCAGGATGACGAAAGCCCGGAACAGTTGATATGAAGCCCCTTCTTGCCGC
>NZ_CP166812.1:1960000-6283807 GCF_059716195.1 Pseudomonas sp. LBUM1644
TTGAGAAGCTTGCTGGAGGTATCAGAAGTGCGAATGCTGACATGAGTAACGACAATGGGTGTGAAAAACACCCACGCCGAAAGACCAAGGTTTCCTGCGCAACGTTAATCGACGCAGGGTTAGTCGGTCCCTAAGGCGAGGCTGAAAAGCGTAGTCGATGGAAAACAGGTTAATATTCCTGTACTTCTGGTTATTGCGATGGAGGGACGGAGAAGGCTAGGCCAGCTTGGCGTTGGTTGTCCAAGTTTAAGGTGGTAGGCTGGAATCTTAGGTAAATCCGGGATTCTAAGGCCGAGAGCTGATGACGAGTTACCCTTTGGGTGACGAAGTGGTTGATGCCATGCTTCCAAGAAAAGCTTCTAAGCTTCAGGTAACCAGGAACCGTACCCCAAACCGACACAGGTGGTTGGGTAGAGAATACCAAGGCGCTTGAGAGAACTCGGGTGAAGGAACTAGGCAAAATGGCACCGTAACTTCGGGAGAAGGTGCGCCGGTGAGGGTGAAGCATTTACTGCGTAAGCCCATGCCGGTCGAAGATACCAGGCCGCTGCGACTGTTTATTAAAAACACAGCACTCTGCAAACACGAAAGTGGACGTATAGGGTGTGACGCCTGCCCGGTGCCGGAAGGTTAATTGATGGGGTTAGCTAACGCGAAGCTCTTGATCGAAGCCCCGGTAAACGGCGGCCGTAACTATAACGGTCCTAAGGTAGCGAAATTCCTTGTCGGGTAAGTTCCGACCTGCACGAATGGCGTAACGATGGCGGCGCTGTCTCCACCCGAGACTCAGTGAAATTGAAATCGCTGTGAAGATGCAGTGTATCCGCGGCTAGACGGAAAGACCCCGTGAACCTTTACTATAGCTTTGCACTGGACTTTGAATTTGCTTGTGTAGGATAGGTGGGAGGCTTTGAAGCGTGGACGCCAGTTCGCGTGGAGCCAACCTTGAAATACCACCCTGGCAACTTTGAGGTTCTAACTCAGGTCCGTTATCCGGATCGAGGACAGTGTATGGTGGGTAGTTTGACTGGGGCGGTCTCCTCCTAAAGAGTAACGGAGGAGTACGAAGGTGCGCTCAGACCGGTCGGAAATCGGTCGTAGAGTATAAAGGCAAAAGCGCGCTTGACTGCGAGACAGACACGTCGAGCAGGTACGAAAGTAGGTCTTAGTGATCCGGTGGTTCTGTATGGAAGGGCCATCGCTCAACGGATAAAAGGTACTCCGGGGATAACAGGCTGATACCGCCCAAGAGTTCATATCGACGGCGGTGTTTGGCACCTCGATGTCGGCTCATCACATCCTGGGGCTGAAGCCGGTCCCAAGGGTATGGCTGTTCGCCATTTAAAGTGGTACGCGAGCTGGGTTTAGAACGTCGTGAGACAGTTCGGTCCCTATCTGCCGTGGACGTTTGAGATTTGAGAGGGGCTGCTCCTAGTACGAGAGGACCGGAGTGGACGAACCTCTGGTGTTCCGGTTGTCACGCCAGTGGCATTGCCGGGTAGCTATGTTCGGAATAGATAACCGCTGAAAGCATCTAAGCGGGAAACTAGCCTCAAGATGAGATCTCACTGGGACCTTGAGTCCCCTGAAGGGCCGTCGAAGACTACGACGTTGATAGGTTGGGTGTGTAAGCGCTGTGAGGCGTTGAGCTAACCAATACTAATTGCCCGTGAGGCTTGACCATATAACACCCAAGCAATTTGTGAACTCGAAAGAGGCCAGATTGCGGTGTGTGAAGACGAAACGAACCGAAAGTTCGAGATACTCACAAAGCACCAAGATCTATCGCATACCCATTCGCTGGAGCGTAATCCGCAAGGAGAACGACCTGGCTACCGAATTTCTTGACGACCATAGAGCATTGGAACCACCTGATCCCATCCCGAACTCAGCAGTGAAACGATGCATCGCCGATGGTAGTGTGGGGTTTCCCCATGTGAGAGTAGGTCATCGTCAAGATTAAATTCCGAAACCCCTATCTGCGTATGCAGGTAGGGGTTTTGTTTTGCCCGCAGGAAACACCCGAACCAGAAAAAACCAACCGTCGTTTTGGCCCTCAAGAACTCTCCTTAGAGGAAATCGCACTAAAGCGACTGCACAGTTTTTGGTATGGTGCAGCTCGTTTTTTAACGGACTGCTTTCAGGCTGACGGATCGGCACTCCTTTTTAGTCACAGAGCTGCTGCAGAAATGCCCGAACCAATACCCATCAAGGACCACGAAAAAGAGACACGCCTGGTCAACAAGCGACTGATCGCGTGCGCCTTGTTTGTCGTCGCGATTTCCTGCGCACTGGTGGTGCGTATGTACATCTTGCAGGTAGTCGAATTTGACTATCACTCCACGATATCCGAAAACAATCGAGTCCACGTCCTGCCAATCACTCCCACTCGTGGGCTGATCTACGACCGCAACGGTGTCGTCCTGGCAGACAACCGGCCCAGCTTCAACCTGACCATCACTCGTGAACGCGCCTCGGATGTGAAAGAAGAGCTGGACGAGGTGATCAACCTCCTGCAGTTGCCGGCTGAAGACCGCACGGTGTTCGACAAGGCAATGAGGCAAGCACGGCATCCGTTCGTACCCGTCACCCTGTTCTATGAACTCAGCGAAGAGCAGATCGCGGTGCTCGCGGTAAACGAGTTCCGTCTGCCGGGTATCGATGTCGAACCGCAATTCGTCCGCCACTATCCGCTAGGTGCGCATTTTGCGCATTCCATCGGTTACGTCGGTCGCATCAACGAGAAAGAATCCAAAGCACTGGATACGGTCGAATACCGTGGTACTCAATCCATCGGCAAGACCGGTATCGAAAAATTCTACGAGTCCGAACTGCACGGCCAGGTGGGTTACGAAGAAGTTGAAACCAATGCTCAGGGCCGCGTGCTACGGGTGCTCAAGCACACCGATCCGATTCCCGGCAAAAACATCGTATTGAGCCTCGACGTCAAACTTCAAGAGGCCGCCGAAGACGCCCTGGGCGATCGTCGTGGTTCGGTGGTTGCGCTCGATCCGTCGACCGGCGAAGTGCTGGCCATGGTCAGTAAACCGAGCTTCGACCCGAACCTGTTTGTCACCGGCATCAGCTTCAAGGAATACGCGGCGCTGCACGATTCCATCGATCGGCCACTGTTCAACCGCGTCCTGCGTGGTCTCTACGCGCCTGGTTCGACCATCAAGCCGGAAGTGGCAATTGCCGGCCTCGACGCCGGTGTAGTGACGCCGCAGACCCGCGTCTTCGACCCAGGTTATTACCAACTCCCGGACTACGATCACAAATACCGGAACTGGAACCACAGCGGCGATGGTTGGGTGGACATGGACGCGGCGATCATGCGCTCCAACGACACCTACTTCTACGACCTTGCCCACAAGCTCGGTATCGATCGCTTGCACGACTACATGGCGATGTTCGGCCTCGGTGAGAAGGTCTCGCTGGACATGTTCGAAGAGTCTGCCGGACTGATGCCTTCCCAGGCCTGGAAGCGCGCCACACGCCGTCAGGCATGGTTCCCCGGCGAAACGGTGATCCTTGGCATCGGTCAAGGCTACATGCAGGTCACACCGCTGCAGTTGGCCCAGGCCACGGCGCTGATCGCCAACAAGGGGGTGTGGAACCGACCGCACCTCGCCAAAACCGTCGACGGGGTCGCGCCAGTGGACGAGCATCCGATGCCAAACATCCTGCTGAAAAATCCGCACGATTGGGAGCAGGTCAACCACGGCATGCAAATGGTGATGCACGATGCCCGCGGGATTGCCAGGGCAGCAGCGCTTGGCGCCCAGTACCGCATCGCGGGCAAGAGCGGTACCGCGCAAGTGGTCGCGATCAAGCAGGGCGAGCGCTACAACCGCGCGAAAACCCTGGAGCGTAACCGCGACAATGCGTTGTTCGTCGGTTTCGCACCGGCGGAACACCCGAAGATTGTCATCTCGGTGATGATCGAAAACGGCGAGGCCGGTGGTCGTGTCGCCGGTCCCGTGGTGCGGCAGATCATGGATGCCTGGTTACTTGATCAGGAGGGTCATTTGAAACCGCAGTACGCCGCGCCGAGCAAAGCGCCGGGCGATCCTCACGTTTAATAAGCGCTCAAGGCTTTACAGCACAGGCTCACGAATACTGAGCATGTGCTGGAAGCTTTCGAGGAGCACGGTTTCGGCCTGGCTCATGTTCTGCTCGCTGTCCCGCGCCGGTAAAAGTCGAGTAATCGCCATCCAATGCGAGAGCGGGCATGCACGTGCATGCTGACTTTCAGCCAACATCAATGCTGACTGACACACTGCTTTCGCGGGCAAGCCCGCTCCCACACTTGATTTCCGTCGTTCACAAGATCTGTGTCCAGCACCGATCTAATGTGGGAGCGAGCCTGCTCGCGAAGAACGATAACGCGGTACAACGGATAAAACCCAAGTGCCGTAAGGCACTTGCCATTGCCCTTACGTTAACGTAAAGATTGCGGCAGGGCGCTGAACTTAAAAAGGCGCAGGGCGGACCGATCCGGAGCGCTTGATGACGCTAATAAAAACAACTTCCCCCAAATTGCACCGCGAAGCCCGGCTGGCCCGGGAAAAACTCCATCTCGAGGGCGAAGTCCCCGATGGCGTATTGCGGGCGGAAATCGATGCGTCGTGGCGGCGTAGCCTGAGTCATGGCGTGCATTTCAATAGCAAACACGAACTGGCGCTGGAGTCGAGCGCGAGCCTCGAACTGCTGTTGGCGAGCAATCGGCTGCTGATCGACGCGGCGTTGCCAGCGATCGATTACCTGGCCGAGCGTCAGGGCAAGGAAGGGCTGATCATCCTCGCCAACTCCGACGCCACCATTCTTGCGGTCGAAGGTCGGGCCGATCGCCTCAAGGGCAGCGGCCTGCAAGACATCACCCTCGGCGCCTGCTGGAGCGAAGCCGCTCGCGGCACCAATGCCCTCGGTACCGCGCTGGTCGAAGCCCGGCCGACGATGATCGATTGCGGCGAACATTACCTGGATCGACTGACTGACTTTTCTTGCACCTCGGTGCCCATCCATTGCCCTCAGGGCGACATCCTCGGCGTTCTCGACCTGACCCGCGAAGGCCCGCTAGGCCGCGTTCATGACAGCACCGCTTTGCTGGCCATGGCCGTCAGCCAGATCGAAAGCCGGGTGTTCAACGCCAGTTTTCCCGAGCAGATCGTCCTGGCGTTCCACAGCCGTCGGCAATACCTCGAATCTCCATGGCAAGGTCTGCTTGCCGTGAGCCTGGGCGGGCAGATCCTCGCGGTCAGCACCCAGGCCTGTCAGTTGCTCCATGCCGAGCGCTCGGCATTGATCGGTCGGCGTTGCGAAGAGTTTCTCGGCGTCGATGGCCTGCAACTGTTGGCGCGCCTGCACCAGGACGGTGTCGGCAGCCTACAGACCGCCAAAGGCGAATTTTTCTACAAAACCCTGCGCGCGCCACAACGCTCGATCAATGTCAGCAGCCCGGCGCGCAGCACCGGTAAAATTGCCAAGCCACAGCCCGATCTGGACACCCTGGCCGGCAGCAACGTCCGTTACGCACGGGCCTTGCGCATGGCCTGTCAGGGTTTGGCCAATGAGTTGCCGGTGCTGCTGCTCGGCGAAACCGGCACCGGCAAAGAAGTGATTGCCCGCGCGTTGCACATGGCTGGCACCCGTTGCGACAAACCCTTTGTTGCGGTGAATTGCGCGGCCATTCCCGAAGGCCTGATCGAATCAGAGCTGTTTGGCTACCGCGAAGGCGCCTTCACCGGGTCCCGTCGCGGCGGCATGGTGGGGCGCTTGCAACAGGCCCACGGCGGCACCTTGTTCCTCGATGAAATCGGCGACATGCCGCTGTCCTTGCAGGCCCGTTTGCTGCGGGTCTTGCAGGATCGCAAAGTGGCGCCGCTGGGGGCCGGCGAGGAGCAGGACATCGACGTCGCCCTGATCTGCGCCACCCACCGTGACCTCAAGCGCCTGGTGGAGGAAAAGCACTTTCGGGAAGACCTGTTTTACCGGGTCAATGGCATCAGTGTGATGCTCCCGGCCCTGCGTGAGCGCGAGGATTTCAGTGGTCTGGTTGGCCGTCTGCTGGTCAAACTCAACGCGCCTGCTGTCGTCCTGCATGACGATTTTAACCGTTTGCTCGGGGCCTATCACTGGCCGGGTAATATCCGCCAATTGGAGATGGTTTTGCGCACCGCGCTGGCCATGCGTGAACCGGGCGAATCCGTGCTCACCCTCGATCACTTGCCGGACAGCATGCTTGACGAGCTGAACGCCAGCGAACGTCCACAATCGGGCAGCATTCGCGAAAATGAACTGGAGCTGATTCGCCAATCGCTGGACACTCATCAGGGCAACGTCACGGCCGCCGCCGACGCCTTGGGCATCAGCCGCGCGACCCTGTATCGCAAGCTCAAACAGTTGCGTTCGTGATGCAGCGCCTGATCGTCCGGCTGATCGACAGCCAGAACCCCGACGCCCTGCAGGCGGCATTGCGTTGGCTCTACAGCTTTGTGCGCCCGCATCGCGTGGCGATTGCCGGGTTGCTCGGTTTATCGGTCTGCGCCTCGCTGCTGGTGCTGGTGCAGCCTTGGTTGACCAAACTACTGATTGACGATGGTTTGCTGGCGCGCAACTTTCCGAAACTGGTGCTGATTGCCGGGCTGATGATCGTCGCCGGGCTGTTGGGTACAGGGCTGTCGGGGATCAATCGTTACCTGCACACGCGGCTCTCCGGGCGGATTCTGTTTTCTCTGCGCGATGATCTCTATCGGCACTTGCAAACCCTGTCGCCGAGCTTCTACGGGCAGCGGCGCATCGGTGACCTGATGTCGCGCCTCGATGGTGACGTCGCGGAAATCCAGCGCTTTGCCGTGGACTCGCTGTTCTCTGCTGTGTCGAGCGTCATCGGCCTGGTCTGCGCGGTGGGCATGTTGCTGACCCTGTCCTGGAAGCTCTCGCTTTTGGCGCTGGTGCTGATTCCGCTCGACGTGCTCTGGCTGCGCTGGATGCGGCGCAAGGTCGAGCGGGACGTGCGGCAGCTGCGGGAGCGTTCAGCGGACATGTCCTCGTTCATGGTCGAGACCTTGCCAGTGATGAAATTCATCCAGTCCGCCGGCCAGCAACAGCGTGAATCGCGACGGCTGGAGGCCCTGGGGCAGGGCTACATGAGCCAGTTGCTGCGCCTGCAAGTCACCGAGTTTTTCACCCAGGCCGTGCCGGGTACGCTGACCTCGTTGTCCCGCGCCTGCGCGTTTTTGATTGGCGGTTATTGGGTGGTGCAAGGGACCTGGCAGTTGGGCGCGCTGATCGCGTTTTCCACTTACCTGGGCATGGCGGTCGGGCCGGTGCAGAGCCTGCTCGGGCTCTATGTCGCGATTCAGCGGATGACCGTCAGCCTCGGGCGGGTGATGGAATTGCGCGGCGAAGTACCGACCGTTCTCACGCCCGTCGCACCACAACCGATGCCGACCTCTGGCGAACTGCGTTTCGACGATGTGCACTTCAGCCATCCGGGCCGCCCGACCACATTACGCGGCATCGAAGCGCGAATTCCCTATGGCTTGAAAGTCGCGCTCAGCGGTGGCTCCGGTGTCGGCAAATCGACCTTGATCGACTTGCTGCAACGCCACCACGATCCACAGTCTGGCCGGGTATTGCTGGGCGAGGTCGATTTGCGCGAACTGGACCTGTTCCAGTTGCGTCGGCGGATAGCCGTGGTCAGTCAGGACATCGTGTTGTTTCGCGGCAGCCTCGCCGACAACCTGGCCTACGCCGTGCCCGACGCCAGCCGCGAAGCGATCACCGAAGTGGCGCGGCTGGCGCAACTCGACAGCCTGATCGCGTCATTGCCCGAAGGCCTCGACAGTCCGCTGGGCGAGCGCGGCCAGCAATTGTCCGGCGGGCAGAAACAGCGCATCGCCATAGCCCGGGCGCTGTTGCAGGATCCGCTGATTCTGGTGCTCGACGAAGCGACCTCGGCGGTCGATGAAGCGACCGAGCGTGAGGTGATCGAGGCCATTGACCGACTGTTTGCCGGTCGCACTCGAATCCTCATCAGTCATCGTCCTTCGACACTGGCCGATGCCGATCTGCGCTTTGAACTGCTTGACGGCGTGCTCACTTCAAAAACGGTGCTGCATGAAGCCTGAGCTGCGGGTCGGTGTCGTCGACAGCGGTCACTCGGCGGCGCAACGGGTGCAGGTCATTGCCGGGCGACGCTTCTCGTTGCTTGAGGATGGACTGGCTGAAAGCGATTTGCGCGACGATCCGCTGGGCCATGGCAGCGCGGTGATCGAGGCCATCGGTCGGCGGGCGCCAGCGGCGGTTTTTTGCGTGGCTCAGGTATTCGATCAGCGAGGCGTTACCAGCGCGTTGCAGATCGCCTCGGCGATTGACTGGCTGGTCGCGCAGGATGTGCGGCTGATCAATCTCAGCCTCGGCTTGCGTCAGGATCGCAGTCTGTTGCGCGAGGCCTGCGCGGCGGCGGTGGCGCGGGGTGTCTTGCTCTGTGCATCCAGCCCGGCACAGGGCGAGGGCGTTTTCCCGGCGAATTATCCACAGGTGCTGCGGGTCACGGGCGACGCGCGCTGTGCCGAGCAGGAATGGTCATGGCTCAATAGCGACCAGGCGGATTTCGCCGCCTGTGTGCATGGCACGTACCCAGGACAGTCCGGTGCCAGCCTGGGGTGTGCCGCGTTGAGTGGGCACATTGCGTGGTTCCTGGTCGAGCAGCCTGACGCGAGCAATCAATACGTCATCGAATGGCTGCGGGAGAACGCCCGTTACCGCGGTCCGGAACGGCGCTTCGGGCCATGATTCTGATTCTTGGCGCGGGGCCCGCCGGCGCGGCGGTGGCATTGGGGTTACGGCGGCTCGGTTACCCCGTGACGCTGGTCAGCGAGTGGCGCCGATTTGCGGCGCTGGAAGGCGTTTCCGTGAGGGTGCTGGACGCATTGCGCGGTGCGGGCTTGCATCAAGCCCTGGCGGACGCGGCGTTGCCGTCTCAGCGGCAGGTGTCGTGGAACGGTCAGCAGCATGCGCAAAACATTGAATTTCTGTTGGACCGTCCGACCTTCGACCGAGGCCTGCGCGAGGACTTGCGTGTTGCCGGTGTCGAGCTGATCGAAGGGCGGGTGTTGAGCGTTCAGACGTCGGCTTCGGTGCATCGGGTCGAGATTGAAGGGGGCGAGGTGCTGGCTGCGGAGTTTCTGGTGGAGGCCCGTGGACGGCAGGCGCCTGCGCTTGGCAAAGGCCTGCGCGGACCGGAGACGGTCAGCTTGCTGAATCGCTGGCAAGGCACGCCGGGTGCAACGGCGAGCGCCGTGGAAAGCCTTGAGGATGGCTGGGCGTGGATGGCGCGGCGAGCCGACGGTCAGTGTTATTGGCAGTGGACGGTGGACGTGGCCAGCGCCGAGTTGCCGGTCAAGGCACGTTTGCTCGAATACTGTCAGCAACGACGGCAAGCTTGCGCGTTGGCACGGGCGTTTTTTGGTACTGAAGCGGAAACGGACAGGCAACTGCATGCCCGCAGCAGCACGGCCATTTTGAGTCCCCACGTGTGCGGCGATAACTGGATCCGGGTCGGCGATGCGGCGATGGCCGTGGACCCGTTATCGGGCAACGGGATTTTTCAGTCACTGTCCTCGGCGTTACAGGCACCGACGGTGATCAACACGCTGCTGCGCAAACCGGAGCGAGCGGCGCTGGCGCAGCGCTTTCATCAGCAGCGGGTGGAGCAGTTGTTTTTGCGATTTGCACGGATCGGGCGGGACTTTTATGCCGATGAGCGACGCTGGCCGGAACAGCCGTTCTGGCAGGCACGACGGCAGTGGCCGGATGCCGAGGTGGCCCATGCCGAGGCGGATTTTGCAGCGCTGAAGATTGAGCGAGCGCCGGTGCTGAAGGAGGGGTTTGTGGATGAGGCTGAGGTGGTGGTCACGGTGGATCAGCCGCTGGGGATCTGGCATGTGCACGGGGTTGAACTGGCGCCGGTGGTGCGGCGGTTGCGCACTGAGCCGGCGGATCAGGTGTTGGCGGGGTTGACAGTGGAGCAGGGGCGGATGGTTCGGAGTTGGTTGTTGGGGCAGGGGTTCAAGCCCTGAAATTGTGATGTCTGGACTGGCCTCTTCGCGAGCAAGCCCGCTCCCACAGGGAATTTGTGATCGACACAAAATTACTGTGGGAGCGGGCTTGGTCGCGAAGGCGGCCTGGAGGACGACGTAATTACAACTTGATCAACACCGACTTCAACTCGGTGTAATGCTCGATCGCCGCATACCCCATCTCTCTGCCGACGCCCGACATCTTGTACCCACCAAACGGCAACGCCGGGTCCAGCGCGCTGTGGCAGTTGACCCATACCGACCCCGACTTGATCCGGGGAATCATCCGGTGCACCGCCGCCAGGTCATTCGACCAGATACTGGCCCCCAAGCCATAAGGACTGTCATTCGCCATGCGCAGCGCATCGGCCTCATCGTCGAACGGAATCGCCACCAGTACCGGGCCGAAGATTTCCTCCTGCACCAGCGAGTGCTTCTGATCGACATCGACAATCACTGTCGGTTTGACGAAGAACCCCGGCCCGAACTGCTCACCGCCGCAGGCGATGGTCGCGCCACTTTCCCGTCCCTTTTCGATATAGCCGTAAACCCGTTCCTGCTGACGCGCGGAGATCAGCGGCCCCATGTCGACGCTAGGGTCCAGGCCGTTACCGAGCTTCATCGCATTGGCGATGTCAGCAATATCCGCCACCACATTATCGAAATGCTTGCGCTGCACATACAGCCTCGAGCCGGCGCAGCACACCTGGCCCTGGTTGAAGAAAATCGCGCTGGCGGCACCGGCTGCGGCAGTCTTCAGGTCAGCATCGGCCATGACGATGGTCGGTGATTTGCCGCCCAGTTCCAACGTGACGCGGGTCATGGAATCCATGGCAATCTTGCCGATCTGCTTGCCGACGGCGGTGGAACCGGTAAAGGTCAGCTTATCCACCAGCGGGTTGTGGGTCAGGGCGGAACCGGCGGTGATGCCGGTACCGGTCACCACGTTGAACACGCCTTCGGGATAACCGGCTTCCAGCACCAGTTCGGCGAGTTTCAGCGCGGTCAGCGGCGTTTCGTCCGCCGGTTTCAAGACCACGGTGCAGCCGGTTGTCAGGGCCGGCCCCAGTTTCCAGCAGGCCAGCAACAACGGGAAATTCCAGGCGACGATGGCGCCGACCACCCCCACGGCTTCGCGACGAATAAAACTGTGGAATTGATCGTTGGGCATCAACGGCAACGACACTTCGACGCTGGAGCCTTCAATTTTGGTCGCCCAACCGGCCATGTAACGCAGGAAGTCGATGGACAGCTGCACATCCATCACTTGGGCCACCGCCGCACTTTTACCATTGTTCAGGCATTCCAGCTGAGCGAGCAGTTCGGCGTCGCGCTCCATCAGGTCGGCGAGTTTCCACAGCAGGTTCTGCCGTTCCCGTGGCCGGGTGCGGGTCCAGGCCGAATCATCGAACGCCTGGCGGGCGGCGAGCACCGCGCGATCGACATCCTCAGGCGTGGCCCGTGGCACCACGCACAGCACGTCGCCGGTGGCCGGGTTGTGCAGGGGCATGGTCTGGCCGTCGGCGGCCTCGACCCAGTTACCGCCGATCAGCATGCGCGGGGCGCGTTGAATGAATGCCGAAGTGGCGGGAAGCAAATAAGGGAGGGGCATGGCGAGACCTCTTGTTGTTCGAGAAAGCAGGTCTTTCGCAATGGCTGTGCCAGTTGTGGTTTTTCGGTTGGAAGGTCGATTTGGCGGGGGCTGCGTGTAATTTTGCTATGACCGGGAGGAAAACAGACGTCGCAAATTGCGACGCAATGAGACGGTGGTGATGCAAGATCAAAAGATCGCAGCCTTCGGCAGCTCCTACATCGGATGACCTGTAGGAGTTGCCGAAGGCTGCGATCTTTTGATCTGCGTCCTATGCTTGTCTCAGACTGCAACAGATGTCGCGATATTAGACGCAGGTCATCTAACTCAGCCAGGATTCAAAGACGTCAAATTCGTGCAACTCGTTGATAAAAAAGGTTATCGGCAAGCTGGCACGCTCTGTGTATTACTCATCCCAGACGTTTCTCTTGCCTCTGTCAGCGGTTCGCCGCCGACGGCAGAAACCATAAAAACGATAAGCCACAAAAATAAGAAAGCACCGTGCGAGGTTCGACGTTGATGAAGAGAAAACTCCGATCAGGCCTGAGCGTCAGTCTGCTGGCCGTGGCCGCGTTTGTGGCGCTGCATTCGCCTTACAGCCTGGCAGCCCGCGACGCCCAGACCGTCCTCAAGGAAACCTGTCAGGGCTGTCACACCCCTGAAGCCAATAATGCCCTGAGCCGCATCAGCCAACAGCGCAAGTCCCCGGAAGGTTGGCTGATGAGCATCGCCCGGATGCAGACCATGCATGGCTTGCAGATCAGTGATGACGACCGCCGTACTCTGGTCAAATACCTGGCTGACACTCAAGGGCTGGCGCCGAGCGAAACCGATGGCGTGCGTTATGCGCTGGAGCGTCGACTCAATACCGTCGAGAAATTCGACGACCAGACCAGCCAGATGTGCGGCCGCTGCCACTCCGGCGCGCGGGTCGCCCTGCAACGCCGTCCGGCCCAGGAATGGGAACGCCTGGTGAACTTCCACCTCGGCCAATGGCCGTCGCTGGAATACCAGGCCCTGGCCCGTGATCGCGACTGGTTCGACATTGCCCGCAAAGACATGGTGCCGCTCTTGGCCAAGCGGTATCCGCTGGACAACCCGGCCTGGAAAAAATGGCTGAGCGCCGCACCCAAGGCCGAAGCACTGGTGGGTGATTGGAGTTTCAGCGGCCACTTGCCGGGTAAAGGTGAACTGGCCGGCGTGATGAGCGTGACGGCCGATGGCAGCGACACGTTCAAGGTCAGCGTCAAAGGCCAATACGCCGATGGCAGCCCGTTCAACGGCGACGGCAGCGCGATTCTCTATACCGGCTACGAATGGCGCGGCAACGTGACCGTCGATGGCGTGACCATGCGCCAGGTGTTCGCCGCCCAAGGCAACGCCATGCAAGGCCGGATGTTCGAGGCTGAACACGATGAGCGCGGCCTCGACTTCGTGGCCGCCAAGCAAGGTTCAAGTCGTTTGCTGGCGGTGCAGCCGGGTTATCTGAAAGCCGGCGCTGAAACCGAAGTGACGCTGCTCGGCAGCGGTCTCACCGGCAAACCGAACTTCGGCAAGGGCGTGGAAGTGGTCGAAGTCATCGAGCAGAGCCCGGAGCGAATCAAGGTCAGACTCAAGGCTGCCGCCAATGCCCAACCGGGTTTGCGCGCGGTGACCGTCGGCTCGCTGAAAGGGCCGACCCTGTCGGTCTACAACACCATCGCCGAAGTCAAAGTCGTGCCTGAGTTCTCGGTGGCGCGGATCGGCGAGGGTGGCGGCTCGACGCCGAAGGTCCAGGGCCGTTTCGACGCAGAAGCCTGGGGCAAGGGTGCTGACGGCAAGCCGTATCGCATCGGTGTGTTCCCGGCGCAATGGAAGGTCGAAGCCTTCGACGATCGCGCCAAGGAAGACGAAGACGTCAAGTTCGCCGGCACCATGCAGGCTGACAGCGGCGTGTTTACCCCGGGCGATGCCGGGCCGAACCCACAACGCAAAATGTCCACCAACAATGCCGGCAACCTCAAGGTGATCGCCGCCGTCGACGACGCAGGGAAATCCCTGACCGGCGAAGGCCACATGATCGTCACCGTGCAACGCTGGAACAATCCACCCATTCCGTGAGTCGGCCTGAAACCAATGGCTTCGGACACTTTTTCGGAATGATCGCAGGCCCCGCCAAGCGGGGTTTGCACAGGAGGTTGCAATGGGCGCTATTTTGAATCTGGTTGAACGGAACCTGCACGAAGTGCACGTCGACGCTGACCGCATGCTGTTCCATATTCCCAGCAGTTCGCTGTTTGCCAGCGATGAGCTGACGGGCACTATCATCGACACCTTGCGCGGTCCGGGCTGTACGTCGGACGACCTGATCCAGCGTCTGGCCGCGCGCTTCAATGGCGAAGAAATCACCGAGACCCTGCGTGAGCTGATGTCCCTGGAACTGGTCAGCGACGGCTCGCCGCTGACTCCCGACATCGGCACTAAACGGGTCGAGCGCACCGCGATCAATACCGTGGTGCTCAACGTCAACACCGGTTGCAACTTGAGCTGCACCTACTGCTACAAGGAAGACCTCGACAAGCCCTCGGCCGGCAAGAAAATGGACATCGAAACCGCCGTCGCGTCAGTGGAAATGCTGCTGCGCGAATCGCCGGACGAAGAACGCTTCACCGTGGTGTTTTTTGGTGGCGAACCGCTGAGCAATCGCAAGCTGATCGAGTACATGGTCGATTATTGCGAGAAGCGTTTCCGTGAGGCCGGCAAGTTCGTCGAGTTCGTCATGACCACCAACGCCACGCTGCTCACTGAAGACACCGTGGATTACCTCAACGCCCACCGTTTCGGCTTGTCGGTCAGTATTGACGGACCGAAAACCGTGCACGACCGCAACCGCATCACCGTGGGCGGGCAGGGCACGTATGACGTGGTGCGGCGCAAGGCCGAGATGCTGTTGTCGCGCTACAACAGCCGCCCGGTCGGCGCTCGGGTAACGCTGACGACGGGCGTTACCGACGTCGAAACCATCTGGGATCATCTGTTCAACGAACTGGGTTTTGCCGAAGTCGGTTTTGCCCCGGTGACCTCCGGCGACATCAGCACCTTCAACCTCACGAGCGACGAACTGATCGAAGTCTTCGCCAGCATGAAGCGGCTCGGCCGGCGTTATCTGGAAGCGGCGCTGGAGCACCGCAACATCGGTTTCTCCAACCTGCACCAGTTGATCACCGACATCCACGAAGGCCACAAAAAAGCCCTGCCGTGCGGCGCGGGCCTGAAGATGCTGGCGGTGGATCACAAGGGTGAATTGAACCTGTGCCACCGTTTCACCGGTTCGAGCCTGCCGACGTTTGGCAACGTCCACACCGCCGTGAAGCAGGTCGAGTTGAATGACTTCCTGTCCCAGCGCCTGGACCGGACCAACACCGGTTGCGAGGACTGCCAGATCCGTAACCTGTGCTCCGGCGGCTGCTATCACGAGAGCTACGCCCGGTACGGCGACCCGACCCACCCGACCTATCACTACTGCGAACTGATGCGTGACTGGGTCGACTTCGGCATCGAGGTCTACACCCGGATCATGGCCCACAACCCTGCGTTTATCAGCAGCTACATCACCCCGCGCAAGGCTCACTGATATGAAACATCTCAAGGCAATCAATAATAAAGCGTTGAAACTCGATGAGGCCGCGGCCGAAAACCGTATCGAAGAAGTGGTGGCGATGAGTTCCGTCGCGGGCTGCGCCTCGACCACCGACCCGGGTTGGGAGATCGATGCGTTTGGTGGCGTGTCGTCGCTGTGCCAGCCGATGGAAGCCGACCTGTATGGCTGCTCCGACCCTTGCTGGTGGCCGGCCCAGGTGCCCGACATGATGAGCACCTACCCGGACTGGAACAAGGATGCCCAGGCGTCCAACGAAAACTGGCGCAACCTCGGGACTGTCTTTCCAAAAGACAAGTGATCGGTCAGATAAAAGGATTCCAGCATGCCTAGCATCAAAGCCTGCGGCCTGGCCGCGTTCGCCGTCCTGAGCACGTTTTCGCTCACTGTTCTGGCCGATGAAAATACAGCCCTGCAAGACGGTCACGAGTACATGTTGACCACCAATTACCCGAACAACCTGCACGTGATCGACCTGGCCACGGACACCCTGTTCAAGACCTGCAAGATGCCGGACGCTTTCGGTCCCGGCACCGTGCAATTGTCACCGGATCGCAAGACCGCCTACGTGTTGAACAACCACTACGCGGATGTCTACGGCGTCGAACTGGACAGCTGCAAACAGGTGTTCCACGCCAGCATCACGCAAAAATCGGGGGAGAAAGCGAAGTCGATGTTTGCCTTCACCCTCAGTCACGACGGCAAGGAACTGTTCGCCATCGCCAACCCGACGTTGATGCTCAATGACCGTTACGAAGTGCAGCAGCCGCGGCTCGATGTGTACGCCACCGACGCCGGCATGGACGCCAAACCCGTGCGCAGTTTCCCGGCGCCACGGCAGTTGACCATCATGCAGAGTGGCGACGACGGCACGCTGTATGTGGCGGGGGCGGACGTCTACAAGGTTGATGTGAAGACCGGCAAGTTCGACGTGCTGATCCCCAGCCGTCACTGGAAACGGGCGAACTACAGCGCGCCGGACGTGCTTTATGTGTGGAACCAGCAGACCTATCGCCATGACTTCTCGCTGCTATACACCGCCGCGAAATTCAAGGACAAGAAGCAGGACCCGTTGACCGCCGAATACCTCTACGGACTGTTCAGCATCGACCTGAAAACCGGCAAGACCGAAACCACCGACTTCGGGCCCCTGACGGAAATCTACTTCAGCGGCATGCGTTCGCCGAAGGATCCGAACTTGATGTTCGGCGTGCTCAATCGCTTGGCCAAGTACGACATCAAGCAGAAGAAAATGCTGCAGGCGGCAACGCTGGATCATTCCTACTACTGCATTTCGTTCAACAAGGACGGCAGCAAGATCTACCTTGCCGGGACGTTCAACGATGTGGCGATTTTTGATCCGGAGAGTATGAAACAGATCGGCAGCATCAAGATGCCGGGTGGGGATATGGCGATCACGACTGCGCAGGTGTTTGTCCGGTAATAGCGGCGCCTGGACTGACGCCTTCGCGAGCAGGCTCGCTCCCACAGGGTTCAATGGTGTTTACACGAAAGTGACCACACCAAAGATCCACTGTGGGAGCGAGCCTGCTCGCGATGAGGCCCGCAAAAACAATCGAAAACCTACTGCCCTGGCACCGGGCAACTCAAATCCCCCTCCTGACACTTCAAGTAATTCTTGAACATCTCCACCCGCGCCTTGGTCAACTCAGTCACGCAGTTGCTGTAGATCAGCGGATACACACTCCCGCCTTCCACTCCTGCGCTCGAGAACTTGCACTCGGCATCGCGAAACGCAACCCACGAACGCTGGGCGTCAACCAGTAATTTCTTGCTGTCGGGATTGCTCTTCAAACGCGCGGTGATCTGCTGGTAAAGCGCATTCAACTCCTTGTCCGCCGCTTTGTTCTGCTGCACCGCGCATTGATTCATCGTGGCCTGGTCGGTGGCGCTGGCGCAGTCCACGGCATGGGCCAACGCAGTGAACAGCAAAGGCGTCAGCGCCAGGAGAACGCTTGGGTGCATGGTGATTCTCGCTGTGACATTGAAAGGTGAGGTGCAGTGTAACGCTGCGGTGTATTCAATAATCTATGGCCGCCATTCAGGGTTTTTCTCAACGGCTTCATATTCAAGCCAGGGCACGTCATTGCATGCTCCTGATTGCGTGAGTGTGAATGGTGCCAAAGGGTGCCGCCTCAGCAAAGCATCAGCCATGGCTTCGATATATTCGCGCCAATGCAACTTCTCCAGCCAGCTGTCGGGAATGGCCTGGACACCGTAATGAGCTCCGGCCAATTGACCGACAATTGCTGCGGTGGTGTCGGCGTCTTCGCCCAGATTTGCGGCTTCCAGAATGGCGGCTTCGAAGCTTTCAGTGTGATGAAAGCACCACAAGGCCGCTTCCATTGATGCAACACAATACCCGCTGCCACGAATATCGTTTTTGGACTTGCCGAGGTAATCGCCTCGGGCAATGGCCGCAATCTTTGGCTGCACATAAGCTGTCTCTGGCAGGCAGCGCAGATCGGCCTTGAGGTCGCCTTTTAGTGCCTTGCCGATCAGATCGGCAAATAATTGGCAGCCTTCGATGGCTTCCGGCGCCGCGTGGGTCGTGCGGGAACTGTTCGCAGAAAATATCCTGATCCGTTCGCCATTCGGGAAGTAGTACAACACCACTGGCACCAGCCTCATCAACGAGCCGTTACCGGCCGTCCAAGGATCGGTTGAGCCTGCAAAGGGTGCTCCGGTTTCCTGATATCGGGACAGGGCGTCGCGCACGGTCATGCCAATGTCGAAGCATTCGCCGGTGGCACTCAGATAACCCCATTGCCACCAATTGAGATAGCGGCTCATCTGGTCGGCTGCATCGAAACCGTTTTGGGCCAGCAGGCTTTCGGCCAGGCACAGCGCCATCGAGGTGTCATCGGTCCATTGCCCTGGCTTCAGATCGAATGGACCGCCGCCCAGCATGTCGGTCAGAGGCTTGAATGAGCCACGTGGCTTGAACTCGACGCTGGTGCCAACGGCATCACCGCAGGCCAGGCCCAGCAGGGCTCCGCGGTAACGCTCCATAAGTGAGGGCTGCATGAATCTTCCTTGTCTGAGTCAACGTCGTATTGCAAACGTTAGCAGCTTCTATCTGCTGACTGGTGTCTTCAGGCCGGTGCTCAGGGACAGAAATGCAGCCGAATATTTCGCAGAGGGTTGATTCCAGCTCCCCATTGATACAACTTTAAGGTTGGTCTTGTGGTCTTACAGGCCTACTGTTCATTACAGGAGGTGACTTATGAACCCAGCATCAGATCGCATCGAAAGGAAGATCCTGCTTAAAGCGCCACGTTCGCAGGTCTGGCGCGTGGTGGCCAATGCCGAAGCGTTCGGGCAGTGGTTTGGCGTGGCGCTGGAAGGCAAGCGTTTTGTCGCCGGCGAGTGGACCCAGGGGCAGATTACTTACCCCGGTTATGAACACTTGCTGTGGAATGTGCTGGTGGAGCGCGTCGAGCCCGAGCGAGTGTTTTCGTTTCGCTGGCACCCCTATGCGGTGGAGCCCGAAATCGACTACTCCCAGGAGCCCACCACCTTGGTGAAGTTCGAGCTCGAAGACATGGATGACGGCACCTTGTTGAAGGTCACTGAATCCGGGTTCGATCACATTCCCCAAATGCGCAGGCTCAAGGCATTCCGCATGGACAGCCGCGGCTGGGATGAGCAGATGAGCAATATTGAAGAATTTCTGAAAACCAGCGCCAAGGCCCACGCGCGCGAAGAAGAGTAGGGCTGCAGGTCGCGGAACTGGCGGCTTCCAGGCTGGGCGCCTGACGTGTCTAAGGGTTTTCGGAAGGGGCGCTATAGCGAATGTCCTACACGAGATGGTAGTTATGTCGTCTATTGCAGATTGGATCCGATGCGTAATCTAGCTTCATCAACTGAAGCACAGGAAGCGCTTCAGGATCACGGACGATCGACCATCAGCAAGGATTCGCTACCGACAGGGAGTCGAACATGGTCTTGGGAAAACCCGCCTCTGGCGGGTTTTTTTTCGCCTCCGGAAAAACGCATGACCGCTTTTGTAGGAGCGAGGCTTGCCCGCGAAGGGGACGCCGCGGTGTGTCAGAGGAGCTGCGTCATCGTTCTTCGCGAGCAAGCTTGCTACAGGTTGAGTGTGGCTGCCACTCGCTCGGTAATCAGCGTCCGTTGTTGCAATGACTGCGCCGAGCGTCGATGGGCTTCTTCCAGTACCGAAGCCGGCGCAGTTTCCGGGCTGCCCGAAGTAAACGGTGGCGCGGGGGCGTATTCCAGTTGCAACTGCACCAATTGCGCCGTGTCCTTATCGAACAACTCCGCCGCCAGGGTCAGGGCAAAGTCGATGCCCGCGGTAATCCCGCCCCCCGTCAGCAAATTACCGTCGCGCACCACTCGATCCTGCACCGGGATCGCGCCCAATGGCTTGAGCAACTCGTGATAAGCCCAGTGAGTGGTGGCACGTTTGCCTTTCAGCAGGCCCGCAGCGCCAAGTACCAGCGCGCCGGTGCAAACCGACGTCACGTAACGCGCATTGGCCGCCTGCACCTTGATGAACGCCAGGGTCTCCTCATCCTCCATCAACGGCCCGACGCCGCTGCCGCCGGGAATACAGATCACGTCCAGTGCCGGGCAATCGTCGAAGGTGATAGTCGGTTTCAGCACCAGGCCCGTGCTCGCGGTGACCGGCACCAGGTCCTTCCAGATCAAATGCACTTTCACGTCCGGCAACGAGGCCAGCACGTCGTAGGGGCCGGTAAGGTCCAGTTGCTGAACCTGTGGAAACAACAGAAAACCGATCTGCAGCGTCATGGCATTTTTCTCCTGGAATGGGTGGACGGCTTCACTGTAGGCTCGTAGGCTTTGGCGTATACGCCAATCACCCCACGAATTACGCCAATCATGCCTAAATCCATTCATGTGCTCGCGTTTGCCAACGTGCAATTGCTCGACGTCACCGGGCCGTTGCAGGTGTTCGCGTCTGCCAACGATATTGCCCGCCAGAAAGGTTTGCCGCCGTCCTATGCTCCCACGGTGATTGCCAGCGGCGGCGGGGCGGTCATGTCCTCGGCGGGGTTGGCGCTGCTGGCGGAACCGTTACCCACGCAGGGCAGCGACACCTTGATCATTGCCGGCGGCTGGGGCGTTTACGCCGCGGCGGAAGACGCACCCCTGGTGGCGTGGGTGCGCGAACATGCAAAGGCGTGTCGGCGGGTTTCATCGGTGTGTACCGGAGCGTTTTTGCTGGCGGCCAGCGGTTGGCTTGATGGTCGGCGGGTGGTCACTCACTGGACGCGGTGCGAGCAACTGGCGCAGCAGCATCCGCTGTTGCAGGTCGAGCCTAATCCGATTTTTATCAACGACGGACCGGTGTGGACGTCGGCCGGGGTGACTGCCGGTATTGATCTGGCGCTAGCGATGGTCGAAGAAGATCTGGGCCGCAACATGGCCCTGGAAGTCGCGCAGCAACTGGTGGTGTTCCTAAAAAGGCCCGGCGGCCAGTCACAATTCAGCGTGACCTTGTCATTACAGAAAGAAGGCGACCGTTTTGACGAACTTCAAGCATGGATCAGTGAAAATCTCACCAAAGACCTCGGTATCCCTACACTCGCCTTGCAGGCCGGCATGAGCGAGCGCAGCTTTGTCCGCCACTATCGCTGCGACACCGGACAAACCCCGGCGCGGGCGATCGAACTGATCCGGGTCGAGACGGCGCGGCGGTTGCTCAGCGATACCGGCGTGCCGATCAAACGCGTCGCGGTGCAATGCGGGTTTGGCAGCGAGGAGACGCTGCGGCGTAGTTTTATCAGGGCCATGGGCGTGACGCCGCAAGCCTATCGCGAGCGCTTTTCTGTCAGCGCTCAAGCAGATCCAGCAATGCTCTGATGGTTGCCTCGGGTGCTTCCTCGGGGATGTTATGGCCCACGCCCGCCAGCACGCGCCTTTCGTAACGGCCGGTGAAATGTTCGATATCCTCGTCGAGTTCAGGTGCCGGTCCGACGCCATCGTCAGCGCCGCACAGGGAAATCGTCGGTACGCTGATCGGCGGTTGTCGGGTCAGGGCCTCTTCCATCCACTCCAACGCCGGATCGCCGGGCGCAGTCATGAACCGGTGTCTGTAGGAGTGAATCACCACGTCGACAAAGTCCGGATTATCGAAGGCCGGCGCGCTCAACGGGTACAACTCAGGGCCTTTGGTCCAGGTTGGCGACCATAACGTCCAAAGCAACTCGCAGAAGGCGCGGCGATTTTTCGTCAGCCCTGCGACCCCGCGCGGGGTGTGGAAGTAATACTGGTACCAGAGGCGGTGCTCGGTTTCCGGGGCCAGCGGTTCGATTGAGTGGGGAATGTCCTGCAGGTTGTAGCCATCACCGGTGACGAGGCAACGAACCCGCTCCGGCCACAACGCCGCCACAATGCATGCCGCACGACCGCCCCAGTCGTAGCCGCAAAGGGCCGCTTGTTGGATCGAAAGGGCGTCCATCAAGTCGAGCAGATCCTGGGCGAGGGCAGCTTGCTGGCCGGAGCGCAGGGTGTCGGGGCTGTTGAAACGGGTCGGGCCGTAGCCGCGCAGGTAAGGGACGATGACGCGGTAGCCTTGTGCGCCGAGAACCGGGGCGATTTCATCGAATGCGCGCGGCGAGTAGGGGAAGCCATGAAGAAGAATCACGGCGTCGCCGCTGGCGGGACCCTGTTCTTCGTAGGCCAGTTTCATGCTTGGGCTGAGGGCATATTGGATTAGCGCGTTACGGTTCATTCGGCTCTCCTGCGAGGTGATTGCGCAATGGCTGATTCAAATCGGCGCAGGTTTTTTGGGCCAGGCACGTGATCCCTGTAGGAGCTGCCGCAGGCTGCGATCTTTTGATCTTGATCTTCAACAATCGGGAGGCCGCCAAAAGATCGCAGCCTTCGGCAGCTCCTACAGTTGTTCGGCGGCGAGCCTGCTCGCGAAGAAGGCACCTCGGCCTCAAGGCTGCCAGTAACTTTTTTCGCCCCCCAACTTGCGGTCCAGAAAACTCGCCGCACTGATCAACGCCAAATGCGTCAGTGCCTGCGGCGTGTTTCCCAAATGGCGCGCATGGCTGTCGAACTCTTCGGCGTACAACCCCAGCGGGTTTGCGTACCGCAGCAATTGTTCAAATTCCAGATGAGCTTTTTCCACCTGGCCGGCGCGGGCGAGGCATTCGACGTACCAGAACGAACACGCGGCAAACGCGCCTTCGGTGCCGTCGAGGCCGTCAATCCCTTCATCGTCATTGTGATAGCGGTACACCATACCGTCGCGCACAAGGTTTTTCTGAATGGCCTCGAGGGTCGCGAGCCAGCGCGGGTCCTTGGCGCTGACGAACCGCACCAACGGCATCAGCAACATCGAGCCGTCCAGCGCGGTGCCGCCGATGTGCTGCACGAAATGCCCGCGTTCTTCGTTCCAGAAGTTTTCCCAGATGTCGGCGTAGATGGCCTGGCGCGTCTGATCCCAGCGGGCGAAAGGGGCGGGCAGCGAGCGTTTGGAGGCGAGCCGGATCGCCCGGTCCAGTGCAACCCAGCACATCAGCCGCGAGTGCAGGAAGTGATGCTGCTCGCCTCGCATTTCCCAAATGCCCACGTCCTCTTGCTGCCAGCTTTCGCAGACCTGATCGACCACTTCTACTGCGTGTTTCCAGCCTTCATGGGAGATGGCGTCGCCGTATTTGTTAACCAGGTACACGGCGTCCATCAGCTCACCGAAGATGTCGAGCTGGACTTGATCGTACGCCGCATTCCCGATGCGCACCGGCGTGGCGCCACCATGCCCGGACAGGTGCGAGAGTTCGGTTTCCGGCAGCTCCTGGCGACCGTCGATGGCATACAGGATGTTGAGTTTCATCGATTTGCCATGGCAATCGCTGACGCGTCCACGCAACCAGCGCATGTAATCGTTGGCCTCCTGGACAAAACCCAGGCGCATGAACGCATAAACGGTAAATGAGGCGTCGCGGATCCAGGTGTAGCGATAATCCCAGTTGCGTTCGCCACCGGGCGTTTCCGGGAGACCGAAGGTCGCGGCGGCGAGGATGGCGCCGTGTTTGCGCGAGGTCAGCAATTTCAGCGCGAGGGCCGAACGGTTGACCATTTCCCGCCAGCGGCCGCGGTAGTTGGACTGGCCGCTCCAGTCACGCCAGAACTTCAGCGTGCGCTCCAGGCACAACTGCGCGGCACCTTCCTTGAAGCGCGGATCGTCCAGGCCACCGAGCAGGAATTGCGCGCTCTGCTCCTGCTTCAGGGTAAATTCGGCCACCGCCGCGTTGCCGTCGACACCCAAGACCTGATCCGAAGACAGGCGCATGGACGGCTGCCCGGTCGCCTCGAAGGCCACGTCTTTTTCATCCATCCGCGCACGAGTGCTGGCGCGGGCGTAGTCGTGACGCACGGCACAGCGCATATGAAACGTCGCCTGGCCGCTGACGACCCGAACCCGGCGCATCAGCACCGGTAAGTCGTCCTCGCTGTCGCCGATCGGCAGCAGGTCGGTGACTTCGACCACCGCGCGATCACTGAGCCAACGGGTTTGCAGCACATTGGTGTCGGGCAGATAAATCTGCTCGCGGCGGGCGTCGGGCAAGTCTGGCGACAATTGGAAAATGCCAGCCTCGGGGGTGTCCAGCAGTGAGCAGAAGATTGACGGGCTGTCGAATTCGGGCCAGCAGAAAAAGTCCACGCTGCCCTTGTCGTTGACCAGTGCCGCGCTGCGCATGTCGCCGATGATGCCGTGGGCGTCGATGGCGCTTTGTCGTTCGAGATGATGATCAGCCATTGCCGCGAAACTCCGGATAGAGGCTCATGCCGCCGTCGATGAACAGGGTGGTGCCGACGATGTAGTCGGAGGCATCGCAAGCGAGGAATACCACCGCGTTGGCGATGTCCTCGACATCACCGATGCGGCCGTAGGGAATCAGTTTGAGCAGTGCTTCGGCGGCCGCGCCTTCGGTGGCCGCGCGGTTGATCGGCGTGCGGATCGCCCCCGGCGCGATACCGTTGATGCGGATGCGCTGATGACTGACTTCCTGGGCGAGGGTTTGCATCAGCATATCGACGCCGCCCTTGGACGCGGCGTAATTGACATGACCTGCCCAGGGAATGCGCTGGTGCACCGAGCTCATGTGGATGATTTTTCCGGCGGCCCGGGACACGCCTTCGCGAATGCCTTGGCGGTTGAAAATACGCAGGGCGGCGCGGGCGCAAAGAAACTGGCCGGTGAGGTTCACGCCGATGACCTGGTTCCAGTCGGCGAGGCTCATGTCCACGGCGCTGGCATCTTTTTGCAGGCCGGAGTTGGCGACCAGGATGTCCAGAAAACCGAACGCTTCGAGGGTTTGGGCGAACAGCCGTTCGACGTCTTCTTCCTGGGAGACGTCGGCACCGATAGCGATGGCGCGACCACCGTCGGCGTTGATCTGCCGGGCCAGTTCTTCGGCGGGAGCGGCCTGGGAGTTGTAATTGATGACCACCGCGGCCCCGGCGGTGGCCAGGGCTTTGGCGGCAGCGGCTCCGATGCCGGAACTGGCGCCGGTGATCAGGGCGACTTGTTGGTCGAGGGAGATCTGCATGGGTGTAAAGCCTTGAATAGAGGGCTTAACTAGCTGACTGACCGAATGCTTTAAGAGTTCAGCAATAAGATCAAAAGATCGCAGCCTGCGGCAGCTCCTACACTGCGATCCCTTGTAGGAGCTGCCGCAGGCTGCGATCTTTTGATCTTCAGCCGTTTATGGCAACTTGCAGGCCCTTGTCGAGATCCCGAACCATGGCAAACCCCTACCGCGAACTGTTCAAAGCCCCTGGCGCCCGAGCGTTTGTGCTGGCCGGCATGATCGCGCGCATGCCGATTTCCATGACCGGCATCGGGCTGATCACCATGCTGTCGCAGTTGCAGGGTGGCTACGGACTGGCCGGTGCGGTGGCGGCGACCTTCGCCTTGGCCACGGCATTTTACGCACCGCAGGTGTCGCGGCTGGTGGACCGTTACGGGCAGCGCCGGATCTTGCCCGTCTCCGCGCTGATCGGCGGCGGGGCCTTGTTGATGGTATTGCTCTGCACTCGCTTGCAGGCACCGCAGTGGACGTTGTTTGTGTTCGCCGCGCTGGCCGGTTGCATGCCGAGCATGTCGGCGATGGTCCGTGCACGCTGGACCGAGGTGTATCGCGGCCAGCCGCAACTGCAAACGGCGTATGCCCTGGAATCTGTCCTCGACGAAGTGTGCTTTATCGTCGGGCCGCCGTTGTCGGTCGGGTTGTGCGTGGTGGCGTTCCCCGAGGCCGGGCCGCTGGCGGCGTTGTTGATGTTGGCGATGGGCGTCACGGCGTTTGTCCTGCAGCGCGACACCGAGCCGGCGATTCATCCTCACGAAGCCCACCATCAGGTCTCGATCATTCGTTCCGGCGACATTCAGCTACTGATGCTGTTGATGGTCGCCATGGGCACCATCGTTGGCGTGGTCGATGTGGTGAGCGTGGCGTTTGCCCAGCAACAGGGGCAGCCGGCTGCCGCGAGCATTGTGCTGTCGGTCTATGCCATTGGCTCATGCATGGCCGGGCTGGCGTTCGGGGCATTGCGCTCGAAAGTGCCGCTGCCGCGGCTGTTTTTGTACGGCGGGGTGGCGACAGCGGTGACCACATTGCCGTTGTTGCTGGCGACCAACATTCTCGGGTTGTCGCTGGCCGTGTTCGTCGCCGGGCTGTTCTTTGCGCCGACCCTGATCGTGGCGATGGCACTGGTGGAACGCATCGTACCGCCGGCGAAGCTGACAGAAGGCCTGACCTGGCTGGTGACCGGGTTGAGTATTGGCGTGGCGATTGGCGCGGCCGGTTCGGGATGGTTGATAGATGCGTTCGGTGCGCGCAGCGGGTTTTGGGTGGCGATCGCGGCGGGGGCGGTGGTCCTCGGTTCTGCCGTGCAAAGCCATCGCCATTTGAAATAGAGATCCAATGTGGGAGCGGGCTTGCTCGCGAAGGCGGTGTGCCAGTCAACGTTGATGTCGACTGACACACCGCCTTCGCGAGCAAGCCCGCTCCCACATTGGATCTTCGACTAATTCAGGCAGTGCCTCATCCGTTCTCTTAGCAGACAACTTTTCGAGGTAAGCCCGGTGACCCAGCTGACATTGCTGTGCCTGCCCTATTCAGGCGCGAGCGCCATGGTCTACAGCCGCTGGCGGCGCAAGCTGCCGGAGTGGCTCACGTTGCAACCCGTGGAACTGCCGGGGCGCGGTGCGCGGTTTGGCGAGCCGTTGCACACCGATATTCGGCGTCTGGCGCTGCAACTGGCGCAGGAACAAAAAGCCACGCTCAAGGCGCCGTACGCACTGTTCGGCCATAGCCTGGGTGCGTTGCTCGCGTGTGAATTGGCCCATGCCCTGCGCTCGCTGGGCTGCCCGGAACCCGTCGCGCTGTTCGCCTCGGGCACCGCCGCGCCGACCCTGCGCGCCGACTATGACCGGGGGTTTGCCAAACCCAAGACCGACGCGGAGTTGATCGAGCAATTGCGCACCCTCAACGGCACCAGCGAAGAAGTGCTGGCCAACGCAGAGCTGATGAGCCTGACGTTGCCGGTCCTGCGCGCGGACTTCCTGCTGTGCGGTCGTTTCGAACCCATCCACCGTCCCTTGCTCAAGTGCCCGGTGCACGTGCTCGGCGGCAAGGCCGACCGCGCCACGACGGAACAGCTGATCGGCTGGAGCAAGGAAACCCATGGCAGCTTTTCCGTGGACATGCTGGCCGGCGGTCACTTCTTCATCCATGAGCACGAGGCCAAGGTGTTGCGGGTGATCAAGGATCAGCTTGAGGTTCATCATCGGCGGCATGCCATGGCGGCTGCCATTTAGCCCATTATCAAGCCTCACTCCGACCCTGTGGGAGCGGGCTTGCTCGCGAAAGCGGTCTTTCATTCAATAATGGTGTTGTCTGATCCACCGCCTTCGCGAGCAAGCCCGCTCCCACATTTTGATAGGTGCCAGCCTTCATTCCTGATACTTGTTCTCATTCGCTAATTTTTCCGGTCTGCATTCGTTTTATAGGGACGACGTGCCTTTGTGCTTCCCGCCACTGATCCGGATGCTATGAAATGAATGCTGAAGACTCCTTGAAACTTGCTCGCCGGTTTATCGGGTTGCCCCTGGAAAAGCGCCAGATGTTCCTTGCGGCCTTGCACAAGGAGGGCGTTGATTTCGCCCGGTTTCCGATTCCTGCCGGGGTCGACGCCGAGGACCGCCACGCACTGTCGTACGCTCAGCAGCGCATGTGGTTTCTCTGGCAGCTGGATGCGCAAAGCGGCGCCTATAACCTGCCGGGAGCGGTGCGTCTGACCGGGCAATTGAACCTGCCGGCACTGGAGCAAGCCTTTGCCAGTCTCGTCGAGCGTCACGAAACCTTGCGCACAGTGTTCCAGCGCCAGGCCGACGACACGTTGCGCCAAGTCCCGGCCAGCGCGCCGCTGGTCATCGATCAGGTGGACTTCAGCGGGTTGCCGGTGGCTGAGCGCGAACGGGTCGTCGCCCAGGCCGCCGAGCAGCAATCAGTGCTGCCGTTCGATCTGGCAGTCGGTCCATTGCTGCGCGTCACCTTGCTCAAGCTCGCCGAGCAGGAACACGTGCTCCTGCTGACCCTGCACCACATCGTGTCCGATGGCTGGTCGATGAACGTGCTGATCGACGAATTCATTCGCTGCTACGACGCCTTCGAAGCGGGCGCCGAGCCGCAACTCGCGCCGTTGCCGATCCAGTACAGCGACTACGCACTATGGCAGCGGCGTTGGCTGGAGGCCGGCGAACAAGCGCGTCAACTCGACTACTGGCAAGCGCAACTGGGCGACGAGCACCCGGTGCTGGAGCTGCCAACCGATCACCCGCGCCCGGCGATGCCGAGCTATCGCGGCACCCGGTACGAATTCGCGGTCGACGCGCAACTGGCCGAGCAACTGCGCGCCACCGCACAGAAGCACAACATCACCCTGTTCATGCTGTTGCTCGGTGCCTTCAACGCGCTGCTGCATCGCTACACCGGGCAGACCGACATCCGCGTCGGCGTGCCGATCGCTAACCGTAACCGCGGAGAAATCGAAGGCCTGATCGGTTTCTTCGTCAACACTCAGGTGCTGCGCACGCAGCTCGACGGTCAGACCCGCGTCGATGACCTGCTGCGCGCGATCAAGGAAACCGCCCTGGGTGCCCAGGCCCATCAGGACCTGCCGTTCGAGCGCCTGGTCGAAGCGCTGAAACTGGAACGCAGCCTCAGCCACACGCCGCTGTTCCAGGTGATGTACAACCACCAGCCGCAGGTGGCGGACATTTCCACGGTCAGCACCGCGTCCGGCCTGGCGCTGGGCGTGATCGAGTGGGAAGGGCGCACCACGCAGTTCGACCTGACCCTCGACACCTACGAAAAGGGCGGCAAGCTGCACGCCGCGTTGACCTACGCCAATGACCTGTTCGACGCCGCGACCATCGAGCTCATGGCGCAGCACTGGACGAATCTGCTGCACGGCATGGTCCGCGATTCACAACAGCGCATCAGCGATTTATCGCTGCTTGAAAAGGCCGAATATCAACGCATCGTTCATGACTGGAATCGCGCCGATGAAACCTTCCCGCAGGACCTGTGCATCCATGAGTTGATTGCCGGGCAAGTGGCCGCCAACCCGACTGCATGGGCCGTGACGTTCGCCACCCGGCAACTGACTTACGCCGAACTCGACGTCCAGGTCAATCGCCTGGCCCACAAGCTGATCGCACTGGGGGT
Source organism: Pseudomonas sp. LBUM1644 (assembly GCF_059716195.1). Taxonomy (NCBI): domain Bacteria; kingdom Pseudomonadati; phylum Pseudomonadota; class Gammaproteobacteria; order Pseudomonadales; family Pseudomonadaceae; genus Pseudomonas; species Pseudomonas sp. LBUM1644. Next base: position 1,989,065 of record NZ_CP166812.1, read on the forward strand.
TGGCCCGGAAGTGCGCGTTGGCGTGGCGATGCAGCGTTCGGAGCACTTGTTGATTGCCTTGCTCGCGGTGCTCAAGGCCGGTGGCGCTTATGTGCCGCTGGACCCGGATTACCCGGCCGAACGCGTTGCCTACATGCTCGAAGACAGTCGCGCCCTGGTGCTGTTGACCGAGCAGGCGGTTGCCGCGACCTTGACCGTGACAGCCGATACGCAAGTGTTGCTGCTGGACGATGTCGAGTCGACGCTGGCCGCTTACCCGGGCAGCGCCCCGATCACTCGCGTCACGCCGGACAACCTGGCCTACGTGATCTACACCTCCGGTTCCACCGGCAAACCCAAAGGCGTGGCGATTGCCCATCGCAACGTAACGGCGCTGATTGACTGGTCGAAATCGGTCTACAGCCGCGAAGACATCCAGGGCGTGCTGGCCTCGACTTCGGTGTGCTTCGATTTGTCGGTGTGGGAGCTGTTCGTCACCCTGGCCAACGGTGGCTCAGTGATCATCGCCCGCAATGCCCTGGAACTGCCGCAACTGCCGGCCCGTGATCAGGTGCGCTTGATCAACACCGTGCCCTCGGCGATTAACGCCTTGCAGCGCGACGGGCAGATCCCGCCGAGCGTGCGCATCATCAATCTCGCCGGCGAGCCGCTGAAGCAGAGCCTGGTAGAGGCGCTGTATCAGCAGCCGACCGTCGAGCATGTCTACGACCTGTACGGGCCGTCGGAAGACACCACCTATTCGACCTGGACCCGCCGCGAGGCCGGTGGCAGCGCGAACATTGGCCGCCCCCTCAAACACACCGCCAGCTATTTGCTGGATGCCGAGTTGCAACCGGTGCCGCAAGGCGTATCCGCCGAGCTCTATCTGGCGGGCTCGGGTATTACTCGCGGCTACCTGGCACGGCCGGGCATGACCGCCGAAAAGTACGTGCCGAACCCGTTCGCCAGCAACGGCGAACGCCTGTATCGCACCGGCGACCTGACCCGTTACCAGGCTGACGGCACGTTGCAATACGTCGGTCGCAACGACCATCAGGTCAAGGTGCGTGGCTTCCGCATCGAACTCGGTGAAATCGAAGCGCGGCTGTTGCAGCAGGACGCCGTGCGTGAATTGGCGGTGCTGGCGCAAGACGGTGTCAACGGCCAACAACTGGTCGCGTACATCGTGCCGGCCGATCCATCGCTACTGGACGACATCGACGCTCAAGCGACCCAGCGTGAAACCTTGAAAGCCGCGCTGCGCCAGCACCTGCCGGACTACATGGTCCCGGCGTTCCTGCTTTTTCTCGAACAGCTGCCACTGACCCCCAACGGCAAACTCGACCGAAAGGCCTTGCCAGCGATTGACGGTTCGCAGCAACAACGCGAAAACGTGGCGCCGCGCACTGCGATGGAAAAATCCCTCGCGGCGATTTGGCAGGACGTGTTGGCCGTCGAAAATGTGGGTCTGGAAGACAACTTCTTCGAACTGGGCGGCGACTCCATCGTTTCCATGCAAGTGGTCAGCCGTGCGCGTCAGGCCGGGATCGTGTTGAACCCCAAGGATCTGTTCCAGCACCAGACCGTCCGCAGCCTGGCCCAGGCCGCCCGCAACGGTGAGCAACCGTTGATCGATCAAGGTCCAGCGGTTGGCGCGGTGGCGTTGGCGCCGGTACAGCAGTGGTTCTTCGAGCAAGCGATCCCCGAGCGTCAGCACTGGAACCAGTCGCTGCTGCTGGTGCCGCGCGACGCGTTGGACGGTGCTGCGCTGGATCGCGCTCTTGAGCAATTGTTGACCCATCACGACAGCTTGCGCCTGCGCTACCAACAGACTGCCAAAGGTTGGCAGCAAGCCTACGCCGCGCCGACCACTGAATCAGTGTTGTGGCAGCGTCAGGCGCAATCGGTCGCGGAACTCAATGCTTTGTGCGACGAAGCCCAACGCAGTCTCGATTTGCAAAACGGCCCGCTGCTGCGCGCGCTGCTGGTGGCGATGGCCGATGGTACTCAACGCTTGCTGCTGGTCATTCATCACCTCGCGGTGGACGGTGTGTCCTGGCGCGTACTGCTGGAAGACCTTCAGCAGTTCTACAGCGGCGGCGCCGTGGCGATGGCGAAAACCAGCACCTATCAGCGCTGGGTCGCACGCCTGCAGGATCATCTCCCCGCCTTTGAACACAGCCTCGCTCACTGGCAGAGCCACCTGCACGACGCACCGAACGATCTGCCGTGCGACCGCCCGAACGGCGCGCTGGAAAACCGCAGCGAACAAAAACTCGAACTCAACCTCGACGCCGAACAGACCCGCAAATTGCTGCAACAGGCCCCGGCGGCCTATCACACGCAAGTCAACGACCTGCTGCTGACCGCACTGGCGCGTGTGGTTTGCCGCTGGAGCGGGCAGGGCAGCACGCTGATTCAACTCGAAGGCCATGGACGCGAAGACCTGTTCGACGACATCGACCTGACCCGCACGGTCGGCTGGTTCACCAGCCTGTTCCCGGTCAACCTGATGCCTTGCGACGATCTCGGCGCTTCGATCAAAACCATCAAGGAACAACTGCGCGCCGTGCCGGACAAAGGTCTGGGCTACGGCGCTTTGCGTTACCTCGGCACCCCGTCGAAGCGCGCCGAACTGGCCGCGTTGCCGCAACCGCGCATCACCTTCAACTACCTGGGGCAATTCGACCGCCAGTTCGACGAAGGCGCGATGTTCGTGCCGTCCACCGAAGGCAACGGTGTGGCGCAGGACCCCTCGGCACCGCTGGGCAACTGGCTGACCGTCGAAGGCCAGGTCTACGGCGGCGAGTTGTCCCTGAGCTGGGGTTTTAGCGGCGAGATGTTCGACACCGCGACCATCCAGAACCTGGCCGACGATTACGCGCAGGAACTCAATGCGCTGATCGATCACTGCTGCGCCCTGGAGGCCGCGCAGGCCACGCCGTCGGACTTCCCGCTGGCGCGCATCAATCAGGCGCAACTCGATACCTTGCCGGTCACCATCGCCACGCTCGAAGACCTTTATCCACTGTCGCCGATGCAGCAGGGCATGTTGTTCCATACCCTGTACGAACCCGAAGTCGGCGCCTACATCAGTCAGCTGCGTCTGGATATCCAGGGGCTCGATCCGCAGCGATTCGCCGAGGCGTGGCAGGCCGCCGTGGTGCGGCACGACATTCTGCGCAGCAGCTTCCACTGGCAAGGCCTCGACACCGCGCATCAAGCGATTGCCCGCCAGATCGATTTGCCCCTCGAAGTACTCGAAACCGCTGACACCGATGCCTTGGCCGACGCCGAACGCGCTCAAGGTTTCAAGCTGGGCACGGCGCCGTTATTCCGCTTGAAACTGGTGCGTACCGGCACTGACGGCTGGCATCTGATCTACACCAGCCACCACATTTTGATGGACGGCTGGAGCAACGCGCAGTTACTCGCCGAAGTGATCCAGCACTACGCCGCCGGGCAGTCGCTGCCGACACCATCGGGCCAATACCGCGATTACCTGGGCTGGTTGCAGCAGCAATCGGCGGTGGCCGGCGAGCAGTTCTGGAAAGCCGCACTGGCACCGCTTGAAGCGCCAACGCTGTTGGCCGAGGCCTTGCGCCCACCGTTGGGGGCCGAGGGCAACGAGGAATATCGGCTTGCGCTGGACAGTCATGCGACCCAGCGCCTGGCCGAGTTCGCCCGCCAGCAGAAAGTCACCCTCAATACCTTGCTGCAAGCCGCGTGGAGCCTGTTGCTGCATCGCTACACCGGCCAGGACTGCGTGGTGTTTGGCGCCACTGTCGCCGGGCGTTCGGCGCCACTGCCGGGGATCGAACAACAGCTCGGGCTGTTCATCAACACGCTGCCGCTGGTGTGTGCGATGAAACCGCAGTGCACCGTCAGCCAATGGCTGAGCGAGCTGCAAGGGTTGAACCTGGCCATGCGCGAGTTCGAGCATGTGCCGCTTTACCACATCCAGGGTTGGGCGGGGCAGCAGGGCTCGGTATTGTTCGACAGCCTGCTGGTGTTCGAAAACTTTCCGGTGGCCGCAGCGCTGAAACAGGGCGCGCCGGCCGGGCTGTCGTTCGGCAACCTGCACAATCACGAGCGCACGCATTATCCGCTGACCCTGGGCATCGAACTGGGCGACAGCCTGAGCCTGGACTTCAGCTACGACACGGCGCGGTTCAGTGCGGCTCAGATCACTGAGTTGTCGGCCAATTTGCAGCACCTGCTGGCGCAATTGGTGGCACTGCCGGACGCGGCATTGGGCGCACTGGAACTGCTCGATCAGGCCGGAAAAAACGCGGTGCTCGCGATCAGCCAACCGGCCACGGTTGAGTTATCCACAACGCTTTTGGCCCACGAACAAATCACCGCTCAAGCGGCCGCCACGCCGGACGCATTAGCGTTGTGCGTCGATGGCCAGCGTTTGAGTTACGGCGAGTTGAACGCTCAGGCCAATCGCCTGGCCCAGCGCCTGATTGACAACGGCGCAGGCCCCGGCAAGCGCGTTGGCCTGGCGTTGCATCGTGGCCCGCAACTGATCGTCAGCCTGCTGGCAGTGCTCAAAAGCGGCGCAGCGTACGTGCCGCTGGACCCGAAATACCCGGCCGAACGCCTGGCCTACATGATCGACGACAGCCGCCTCGACGTACTGCTGTGCGAAACCGGCCTGCTGGAAGAGGTGCCCGGCGTCCTACGCCTCACCCTCGAAGACACCCGTCCGCAATCCCCCCCGGCCCCTGTAGGGGCGAAGCTTGCTCGCGAAAGCGGTCGACCCGCCGCAGAAGACCTGGCCTACATCATCTACACCTCCGGCTCCACCGGCCAGCCCAAAGGCGTGGCCATCACCCACGCCGCACTGCGCGAGTTCTGCCAGACCGCCGCCGACTACTCGGTGCTTTCGGCGTCCGACCGCGTATTGCAGTTCGCAACCTTCAGCTTCGATGGCTTCGTCGAGCAGTGCTTCCCGGCCTTGTGCGTCGGTGCGGCGTTGATCATGCGTGGCGATGACGTGTGGGACGCCGGCCGTCTCGCCACCGAAATCGTCGCGCAGGGCGTGACCGTGGCGGACTTGCCGGCGGCTTATTGGTACTTGCTGGTCCGGGAATGCGCGAGCGGTGTGGTGCGTGATCTTGGCAAGTTGCGCCAGGTTCATGTCGGCGGCGAAGCGATGTCGGTCGAAGGTCTGCGCTTGTGGCATCAGGCCGGTTTGAGCTACGTGCGTTTGCTCAACACCTACGGTCCGACCGAAGCGACGGTGGTTTCCAGTGTTCACGAATGCCGGGTCGAAGATGCCAGCGACGCGTTTGGTGTCCCCATCGGGCGGGCTATCGCGGGTAGGGCAGTGTATGTGCTGGACTCGGCCGGTCAGTTGTTGCCAAACGGCGGCGTCGGTGAGTTGAGCATCGGCGCGCCGGCCAGCCTGGCGCAAAGCTACTTCGATCGTCCGGCGCTGACTGCCGAACGTTTCCTCCCGGACCCATTCGCCCGTGAACCGGGCGCGCGGCTGTACCGCAGCGGCGATCTGGCGCGTTACAACGCCGGCGGCGATCTGGAATACGTCGGGCGCATTGACCATCAAGTGAAAATCCGCGGTTTCCGCATTGAGATGGGCGAGATTGAGGCCTGCCTGCAAGCGAGGGAGGACGTGCATGAAGCAGCGGTCATCGCTCAGGACGGGACGCAACTGGTGGCGTATATCGTGGCCAGCGGCGCGGTGGCCTCTCAGGCTGATTATCTGGAAGGACTCAAAACAGTTCTGCGCCAGTCGTTGCCGGAATACATGGTGCCGAGCCATCTGATCCTGCTGGCCAAATTGCCGCTCAACAACAACGGCAAACTCGACCGCAAGGCCTTGCCGCGCGCTGAGGCTAGCGCTGCTCAAGCCGAGTTCGCAGCCCCGCTCGAAGGCCTGGAAACGCAACTCGCGCAGATCTGGCAAAACGTCTTGCAGGTCGAACAGGTGGGCCGCGACGACAATTTCTTCGAGCTCGGCGGGCACTCGTTGCTGGTGCTCCAAGTGATTTCCCGCGTGCGTCAGCAGCTGCAGCTTGAACTGTCGGTAAGCAGCCTGTTCTCGGCGGCGAATCTGGCGGAGTTTGCCGAGCGTGCGGCGCTGGCCAACGGCAGTGGCCAACCACTGCTGCTGCGTGCGCCAGCCGATCAGCTGCCGATGCTGTCCTACGCCCAGCAGCGCCAGTGGATTCTCTGGCAGCTGGACCCACAGAGCCCGGCCTACAACATTCCCGCCGCGCTGCGCCTCAAGGGCTCGCTGGACCGCCATGCGCTGCGCGAAGCCTTCGTTCAGTTGCCGGCCCGTCACCAGACCCTGCGCACAACGTTCGAGCAGGATGGCCAGCAGGCGCGCCCGGTGCTGCACGACAACCTGGCGCTGCAACTGGAACAACGCACACTCGATCAGGCGTCGGTCGAGCAGGCTGTGGCCGAAGAAATCGCCCGGCCGTTCGACCTGCGCCACGGCCCGTTGTGGCGGGTGTTGCTGCTGCAGGTGAACACCGACGAACACGTGCTGGTGCTGACCGTGCACCACATCGCCGCCGATGGCTGGTCGATGCAGGTCATGGTCGATGAGTTCAGCGCGCTGTATCAGGCTGCCGTTGAAGGCAACGCTGCCAACCTGAGCAAACTACCAGTGAACTACAGCGACTATGCCCGTTGGCAGCACAACTGGCTGGAAGCCGGCGAGGGTGCACGTCAGCTTGATTGGTGGCGCGAGCAACTGGCCGGCAGCCAGGCGCCGCTGGAATTGCCGAGTGAGCTGACCCGTCCGGCCCGTCGCACCGAGCGCGGCGCGAGCCTGATGTTGAACGTTGATCGCGAGCTGCTCGCCGGTTTGCGTCAACGCGCCCAGGAACAACAGGTGACGCTGTTCATGCTGTTGCTGGCGAGTTTCCAGACCTTGCTGCATCGCCAGAGCGGCCAGTCGAGCATCAGCGTCGGCGTGCCGAGTGCCGGACGTTCACGCTTCGAAACCGAAGGCCTGATTGGCTTCTTCATCAACACTCAAGTGCTACGTGCGGAGATCGATGGGCAGCAGTCCTTCAGCACCTTGCTGCAACAGGTCAAGCAGGTTGCATTGGGAGCTCAAGCGAATCAGGACTTGCCGTTCGAGCAGTTGGTCGACGCCTTGCAGCCGGACCGCAGCCTCAATCACAGCCCATTGTTTCAGGTGCTCTACAACCACCAGCAGCAACTGGGTACGAGCATCGAGCGCAGCATTGCGGACGTGAACGTCGAACGTCTGCACTGGCAGCAAACCACCACGCAATTCGATCTGGTGCTCGACACCCAGGAGCAGGGCGAAGCACTCGACGCCAGCCTGACGTACGCCACGGACCTGTACGACGCAGCATCGATGCAGCGCTTCGCCGAGCAGTGGCTGAACGTGCTGCGCGCGGTGGTCAACGACCCGCAGCAACGCGTTGCCGACTTGCCGTTGTTGGATGCGCCGCAATACGACGCGCTGATCGAGCAGTGGAATCCGGTATTCCAGGCACAGCCGCCGTCGCCAAACTTGCACCAAATATTCGAAGTTCAAGCCGCACAACGACCGAACGCCATCGCGCTGGTCTACGAAGGCGAGCAACTGACCTACACCGCGCTCAACGCACAGGCCAATCGACTGGCGCGCACACTGCGCGAACAGGGCGTCGGGCCTGAAGTTCGGGTCGGCATCGCCACCGAGCGAGCGATGCCGTTGGTGGTTGGCTTGCTGGCGATTCTCAAGGCCGGTGGTGCCTACGTGCCGCTCGATCCGCAGTACCCGACCGAGCGCTTGAGCTACATGATCGAAGACAGCGGCATCACGCTGCTGCTGACCCAACAGCACTTGATCGAAGCGTTGCCGGCCCGCGACGGCGTGCAGGTGCTGAGCCTGGAGTCGTTACCACTGGACGCCTGCAGCGACGACAACCTGCCGGCGCTGGCGACCCCGGACAACCTCGCGTACGTGATCTACACCTCGGGTTCCACCGGTCAGCCGAAGGGTGCATTGCTCAGCCACGGCAACGTCGGGCGCTTGCTCACGGCGACCGCTGCCGAGTTCAACTTCGGCCCGGACGATGTCTGGACATTGTTCCATTCCTACGCCTTCGACTTCTCGGTGTGGGAGCTGTTTGGTTCGTTGTGCACTGGCGGGCGTCTGGTGATCGTGCCGTATTACATCAGCCGCGAACCGCAAGCGTTTCACCAGTTGCTGTGCGACGAGCGCGTGACGGTGTTGAACCAGACCCCGACCGCGTTCCGCCAGTTGTTGCCCATTGCCTGCGCCAGCTCGCGGAGCATGGCGTTGCGTCAGGTGATCTTCGGTGGCGAAGCGCTGGAAGTCGCGAGCCTGCGACCGTGGTTCGAACGGTTTGGCGACCAACAGCCAACCCTGGTCAACATGTACGGCATCACTGAAACCACGGTGCACGTGACTTATCGCGCCATTCGTTTGGCCGACCTCGACGGCAAGGCCCAAAGCCCGATTGGCCTGCCGATCCGCGACCTGCGCTGGTACTTGCTCGACAGCCAGTTGCAGCCGGTGTCGGTGGGGGTGGCGGGTGAGTTGTACATCGCTGGCGCCGGTCTGGCACGGGGTTATCACGGCCGTTTCGGCCTGACCGCCGAGCGGTTTGTGCCGAGTCCGTTCGACGCTTCGCAACGGCTCTATCGCAGCGGCGACCTGGCGCGCCAGCGTGCCGACGGCAGCATCGACTACCTCGGGCGCATCGACCAGCAAGTGAAGATTCGTGGGTTCCGCATTGAGCTCGGCGAAATCGAAGCCGCCTTGCTGGCCCAGCCCGGCGTGCGCCAAGCCGTGTTGAGCGTGCATTCAGGGGACGCTGGCCCGCAGCTCTGCGCGTACGTCGTGGCCGAGCAAACCCCGCATGACCCGATCGCCTGGCGCGACCACCTGCGCGCCGCGCTCAAGGTCGACCTGCCGGATTACATGGTGCCGAGCCACTGGTTGCTGCTGGAGGCCTTGCCGCTGACCGGCAACGGCAAGCTCGACCGCAAGGCCCTGCCGCTGCCCGATGCACAGGAATGGCAGCGACCGTTCGCCGCCCCTGAAGGCGAGCTCGAACAGCAACTGGCTGCGATCTGGGCCGAGGTGTTGGGCGTGGCGCAGATCGGTCGGCACGACAACTTCTTTGAACTGGGCGGGCATTCGTTGCTCGCCGCCCAGGCCAGTGCCCGCGTGGAACTGGAGCTGGGCATCGAGCTGCCGCTGCGCGCGCTGTTCGAATCCACCGACCTGCAGGCTTATGCCGCCATGGCCGGGCAACACGCCCCGGCTGACAACGATGCACGTCTTGATGCGCTTGAGTCGCTTCTCGACGAGATGGAGATCAACTGATGGAACACACCACTGCCCAGCGTATCGCCACCCGCTTCGCCGGCCTGCCCGCGGACAAGCGCCGCGAGTTTCTGACACGCATGCAAGAGCAGGGCGTGAGCTTTGGCCAACTGCCGATTCCGCCGGCCGCCGAGCCGCAAGCGACCTTCGAATTGTCGTATGCGCAGCAGCGCCAATGGTTCCTCTGGCAGCTTGATCCGCAAAGCTCGGCGTACAACATTCCTGCTGCGTTGCGGTTGCACGGGCCACTGAATATCGCGGCGTTGCAGCAGAGTTTCGACGTGTTGTTGGAGCGACATCAGAGCCTGCGCAGCCGATTCGTCGAGGATGACGGTCAGGTGGTGCAGACACTGGCCGGGTTCACTTCGTTGCCGATCGAACAGATCGACCTGCGCGCCGAACCTCAGGAACAACGACTCGATCTGGCCATGAAAGCGGTCGAGCAGGACATCGCCCGGCCGTTCGATCTGCAGCACGGTCCGCTGTTGCGGGTCAGCCTGTTGCAACTCGATACCGAAGACCATGTGCTGTTGCTGACCCTGCACCACATCGTCACCGATGGTTGGTCGATGGGTGTGTTGGTCGAGGAGTTTTCCTGGCTCTACGCCGCGCATTGTCAAGGGCAGAATGCAGCGCTGGAAGCGTTGCCGATTCAGTATTCCGATTACGCGATGTGGCAGCGCCGCTGGATGGAAGCGGGGGAGCTGGAGCGTCAACTCAACTGGTGGCGTGAAACACTGGGCAGCGAACAACCGCTGCTCGAATTGCCCACCGACCGTCCACGCCCGGCGCAACCAAGCCAGCGCGGTGCGCGTCTGGATTTCGCCCTCGATGCGACGTTGGCCAGCGGTTTGATGATCCTGGCCAAACAGCGCGGCGTCACGCCGTTCATGCTGTTGCTGGCGAGCTTCCAGGCCTTGCTCTATCGCTACAGCGGTCAGTCCGATGTGCGCGTTGGCGTGCCGATTGCCAACCGCAATCGTACGGAAACCCGTGGCCTGATCGGCTTCTTCGTCAACACCCAAGTGATGCGCGCCGAACTGGACGGGCGTCTGCCGTTCAGCCAGTTGCTCGACCAGACCCGCGCTGCATCGCTGGATGCCCAGGATTATCAGGACTTGCCTTTCGAGCGTCTGGTGCAGGCGCTGCAAGGTGAACGCAGCCTCAGCCACAGTCCGCTGTTCCAGGTGATGTTCAATCACCAACAAGCCAAACCAACGGCGGTCAGCGGCTTGCTCGCGGGCCTGCGCGTGGAAGCGCTGAACGCCACCGCACACACCACCCAGTTCGACCTGCAACTGGACACCCAGGAGGAGGGCGACAAGCTGTTCGCCAGCCTGACCTACGCGACCGATTTGTTTGAGGCCGAGCGCATCGAGCATTTGGCTCGGCACTGGCGCAACCTGTTGGCCGGTGTTCTGGCGAACCCGCAAACCCCGCTGGCCGAGTTGCCGCTGCTGGACGCCGACGAGCGCCGGCGCATCCTCGATGACCTCAACGACACCGCTCAGGTCTATCCGGGCGAAGTCTGCGTGCATCGCCATTTCGAAGAACGCGTGACGGAAGACGGTGACGCCACCGCGCTGGTGTTCCAGGGCCAGCGCCTGAGTTACAGCGAATTGAACCAGCGCGCCAATCGCCTGGCCCATCACTTGCGCGCCCAGGGTGTCGGCCCGGAAGTGCTGGTCGGGATTGCCTGCGACCGTTCCTTTGAAATGGTCGTTGGCCTGCTGGCGATCCTCAAGGCGGGCGGCGCCTACGTGCCGCTGGACCCGGAATATCCGCTGGATCGCCTGAGCTACATGATCGACGACAGCGGCATTTCGTTGTTGCTGACCCAGCCACATCTGCTGGCGCAACTGCCGACCCCGGACAGGGTGCACATCGTGTGCCTGCATGCTGACGCCGATTGGCTGAGCGATCTGCCAGCCAGCGATCTACCCAATTTGGTCATCGCAGAAAACCTCGCCTATGTGATCTACACCTCCGGTTCCACCGGCAAACCTAAAGGCGCGGGCAACCGCCATGTGGCGCTGCATAACCGTCTGGAGTGGATGCAGGAAGCCTACTACCTGCTGCCGAGCGACCGCGTACTGCAAAAAACGCCGTTCAGTTTCGACGTGTCGGTGTGGGAGTTTTTCTGGCCGCTGATGAAGGGCGCCACGCTGGTAATCGCCGCACCGGGTGAACATCGTGATCCGCAGCGTCTCGCCGCACTGATCGTCGAGCAGGCGATCACCACGCTGCACTTTGTGCCGTCGATGCTCTCCGCATTTATTGGTGCCGACGAGGCGCTGGCCTGCACCTCGCTGCAACGGATCATTTGCAGCGGTGAAGCGCTGCCGATGGAACTGCAACGCCAGACCTTGCGCAGCCTGCCGCAAGCCAATCTCTACAACCTCTATGGCCCGACCGAAGCGGCCATCGACGTGACCCATTGGATCTGCGTGGAAGAAGGCCGCGACAGCGTGCCGATTGGCCGCCCGATCGCCAACCTGCGCACCTGCATCCTCGACAGCGAACTGCAACCGTTGCCACTCGGCGCGGTGGGCGAGTTGTACCTCGGCGGCGTTGGCCTGGCCCGTGGTTATCACCGGCGTGGCGCGCTGACCGCCGAGCGTTTTGTGGTTGATCCGTTCGGCAGCGGCGAGCGGCTGTACCGCACCGGTGACCTGGCGCGTTATCGCGCTGACGGCGCTATCGACTACTGTGGCCGTATCGACCATCAGGTGAAAATTCGCGGTCTGCGCATTGAACTGGGCGAAATCGAAGCGCGCCTGCAAGAACATGTCGGCGTGCAGGAAGCCGTGGTGCTGGCCCTCGACGGCCCAAGCGGCAAGCAATTGGTGGCGTACATCGTGCCGCAGGATCAGGCGTTGGTCAGCGCCACTGCCGAGCAACAAGGCGTCTGGCGTGAAACCCTGAAAAGCCATCTGCTCGCCAGCCTGCCGGATTACATGGTGCCGGCGCAGACGGTGCTGATCGAGCAGATGCCCCTGAGCCCCAACGGCAAACTCGAGCGCAAACGCCTGCCCACGCCGACCGCACAGGTCAGCCAGCGCGCCTTCGAAGCGCCCCGCAGCGAACACGAACAGGTGCTGGCGCAGATCTGGCAGGACGTGTTGGGCGTGGAGCAGGTCGGGCGTCAGGACAACTTCTTCGAACTGGGCGGCGACTCGATCATTTCGATTCAAGTGGTCAGCCGTGCCCGTCGTGCAGGCCTGAGCCTGCAACCGCGTGATCTGTTCCAGCAGCAAACTTTGCAAGCACTGGCCGCCGTAGTGAAAGAGCAGGCGGCACCGCTGGCGCCACAAGGGCCGGTGGACGGCGTGCAAACACTCACGCCGATCCAGCGCTGGTTCTTCGACGAGCCGATCCCGCAACGCGCGCACTGGAACCAGGCAGTGCTGCTGGTGCCGCGCGAAACCCTCGAATTGCCGCGCCTGCAAGCCGCGCTGCAACGCCTGCTCAAGCAGCACGATGCCCTGCGTTTGCGCTTCAGCCAGGTCGACGGTCAATGGTCGGCGCGTTATGTCGGGGCCGACAGCGCCGATGTCATCGACATGCTCTGGACCGCTCGCGTGGCCAGCGATGCCTCGCTCGAATCGGTGTGCGATGAGGCGCAACGCAGCCTCAGCCTGCAAGACGGGCCGTTGCTGCGCGTGGCGTTGATCGCCCAGGCCGATGGCTCGCAGCGCTTGCTGTTGGTGATCCACCATTTGGCGGTGGACGGTGTGTCGTGGCGGGTGTTGCTGGAAGATTTGCAGGCGGCTTATCAAGGGCAGGACCTGCCGCCGAAGACCAGCGCTTTCCAGGCCTGGGCGGATAAGCTCGACGCGTATGCACGCTCCGAAGCCGCCGTCAGCGAACTGGACTGGTGGCAGGCGCAACTGAGCCTCGCCGATGATTCGTTGCCAGCCGCCAATGCTCAGGCCAGCCAAGCCGGGCATCGGCGTCAGGGCGTGAGCATCGGTCTGGACCGTGAGCAAACCCGGCAGTTGCTGCAACAGGCGCCCGCGATCTACCGCACGCAAGTCAACGACCTGCTGCTGACCGCACTGGCGCGCACCCTCAGTCGCTGGACCGGTCACGAGTCGGCGCTGATTCAGCTCGAAGGTCATGGCCGCGAAGAACTGTTCGACGACATCGACCTGACCCGCACGGTCGGCTGGTTCTCCAGCCTGTTCCCGGTGCGTTTGACGCCGACGGTCGACCTCGGCGGGTCGATCAAGGTGATCAAGCAACAACTGCGCGAAATTCCCGGCAAAGGCCTGGGCTACGGCCTGTTGCGCTACCTGGGTAATGCCTCGGCTCAAGCGGCGTTGGCCGCATTGCCGCAAGCGCGGGTCACGTTCAACTACCTCGGCCAGTTCGACCAAAGCTTCGCCGAGGACGCACTGTTCACCCCGGCTCGCGAATCCAGCGGCGCCGCGCAATCGGCTGATGCGCCGTTGCCGAACTGGCTGTCGGTGGACGGCCAGGTCTACGGCGGTGAGCTGAAACTCGACTGGACCTTCAGCCGCGAATGCTTCGACCTGCACGAGATCGAAGCGCTGGCGGCGGATTACCAGCGCGAATTGCTGGCGCTGATCGCCCATTGCCTCAGCGATGGCGCGGGCGGTGTGACCCCGGCAGACTTCCCGCTGGCGCGCCTGACCCAGGCACAACTCGATGGCCTACCAGTGCCGCCGGCGCACATCGAAGACCTGTATCCGCTGTCGCCGATGCAGGCCGGTTTGTTGTTCCACAGTCTCTACGAATCGGATTGCGGCGCGTACGTGAACCAGCTCAGCGTCGAAGCTCGCGGGCTCGATGCCGAACGTTTGGGCCGCGCGTGGCAAGCGGTGCTCGATACCCATCCGATCCTGCGCAGCAGTTTCCACTTCCCCGACGGCTTCGAGGCCCCGGTGCAACTGGTTCATCGTCATCTGCAATTGCCCCTGACTTGCCTCGACTGGCGCGGCCGCAGCGATCAGGCCCCAGCGCTGGCGCAACTGATCGACAGCGAACGCCTGCAACTCGATTCGACCCGGGCGCCGCTGATGCGCTTGACCCTGGTGCGACTCGACGACGAGCGCCAGCAACTGATTTACACCCATCATCACTTGCTGCTCGATGGCTGGAGTAACTCGCTGCTGTTGAGCGAAGTCCTGCAGCGTTATGCCGGGCAAGCCGTGCAGGCGCCGACCGGACGTTTCGCCGACTACATCGGCTGGCTGCAACGACAGGATGCGCAGGCCGACGAGCTGTTCTGGCGCGAGCAACTGGCGCCTCTCGACAACCCGACACTGTTGGCGCAAAGCCTGGCGCATGGCACGGGCAAAAAACACTCGGACGTCGATTTTGCCGACCATCGCCAGACGTTCGACGTCGCCACCAGCCAACGCTTCAGCGAGTTCGCCCGTCAGCAAAAAGTCACGCTCAACACCTTGGTCCAAGGTGCCTGGGCCTTGTTGCTGCAACGCTACAGCGGTCAACGCAGCGTCGCGTTCGGCGCGACCGTGGCCGGGCGACCGGTGGATTTGCCGGGGGCTGAAAGCCAGCTCGGCCTGTTCATCAACACCTTGCCGGTGATCAGCACGCCGGACGCGGTTGAAAGCGTGGGCCAGTGGCTGACTCGCTTGCAGGCGCAGAACCTGGAATTGCGTGAACATGAATTCACCGCCCTCGGTGACATTCAACGTTGGGCCGGGCGTGCCGGCGAGCCGCTGTTCGACAGCCTGCTGGTGTTCGAAAACTTCCCGGTAGCCGAAGCGCTGCAACAAGGCGCGCCGGCCGGTTTGAGTTTCTCTATTCCGCAGAATCATGAACGCACCAACTTCCCGTTGACGCTGGCGGCCACCGCCGAAAGCCAGCTCAGCCTGAATTGGAGCTACCAGTGCGCCCACTTCAGCAGCGACGCCATCGCCCGCATGAGCGAGCACCTAAACGCATTGCTGGTGGCGATGGTCGCCGCGCCACACGCTGCACTGAGCGAACTGGACCTGCTGACCGCGCCGGAACGCGCGCAACAGTTGCTGGAGTGGAACCCCGCGTTCACCGCTGCAGAAAACCCGCTCTGTGTGCATCAGTTGATCGAGGCCCAGGCCATTGCCCGACCAGACGCCACGGCGCTGATTTTCAACGACCTGCAATTGACCTTCGACCAACTCAACCGCCGCGCCAACCCATTGGCCCACCGCCTGCGCGCACTGGGCATCGGCCCGGAAGTGCGGGTTGGCCTTGCGATGCAGCGTTCGCCGGAAATGATCATTGGCCTGTTGGCGATCCTCAAGGCGGGCGGTGCTTACGTGCCGCTGGACCCGGCATACCCCGCCGAACGCCTGCGCTATCTGATGGAAGACAGCGGCATTTCACTGCTGATCAGCCAGTCGTGGCTGCGGGAAAAACTGCCCTTGCCGGACGGCTTGTCGGTGCTGGAAATCGACCGCGAACCGCTGGACGGCATGGCTGACAGCAACCCGGTCAACCTGACCTGCGGCGAAAACCTCGCGTACCTGATTTACACCTCGGGCTCCACCGGGCGGCCGAAAGGCGTCAGCGTGGCCCACGGTCCGCTGGCCATGCATTGCCTGTCGATCGGCGAGTTGTACGGCATGACCCCGGATGACCGCGAACTGCAATTTGCCTCGATCAGCTTCGACGGCGCCCACGAGCGCTGGCTGACGCCGTTGGTGTTCGGTTCGGCCGTGATGCCGCGTGACGACGAGTTGTGGAGCGTGGAGCGCACGTGCGCCGAGATTGAAAAGCACGGCATCACCATCGCCTGCTTCACCCCGACCTATCTGGGGCAGATCGCCGATTTCATGGGCGAAGCGGGGCGTGACCTGCCGATCCGTTCCTACACCCCGTGCGGTGAAGGCATGGCCAAACATGCGTTCGACGAGGTGCAGCAGGTGCTGCAACCCAAGCGCCTGATCAACGGCTACGGGCCGACCGAAACGGTGATCACGCCGCTGATCTGGCTGGCGTATCCGGAGACCGAATTCGATTCGGCGTTCATGCCGATTGGCCGGCCGGTCGGCAACCGCAGTGCCTACATCCTCGACGGCGGCTTGCAGCCGTTGCCGGTGGGTGTCGCGGGCGAGTTGTACCTCGGTGGCGAGGGCGTCGCCCGGGGTTACCATCAGCGACCGGACCTGACCGCTGAACGTTTCGTGCCGGATCCCTTCGTGCCGGGCGCGCGTTTGTATCGCAGCGGCGACCTCGCGCGGTTCCGTGCCGATGGCGTCGTTGAATACCTTGGCCGTATCGACCAGCAAGTGAAGATTCGCGGGTTCCGTATCGAACTCGGCGAAATTGAAGCCTGCTTGCTTGAACACCCAAGTGTGCGTGAAGCCTTTGTGATTGATCGCGAAGGCCCGGTCAGCCGCCAGTTGGTGGGTTATGTGGTGCCGCGTGATCCACTCGCCGATGAGCAGGACCTGCGTGAAGCGCTGGTTGCTCACCTGCGCAGCCGTTTGCCGGCGCACATGCTGCCGACGCATTTGATGTGCCTGGCGGCGTTGCCGCTGACGCCGAACGGCAAGCTCGACCGTCAGGGCCTGCCGGCGCCTGAAGCCACTCGCCAGCATCAGGATCAAGTGGCCGCCGCGTCGCCGGCCGAAGCGTTGCTGGTGGAGATTTGGCAAGAACTGCTGGGGCTGGAGTCGGTGGGCGTCACCGAGAATTTCTTCGAACTGGGCGGTGACTCGATCATCTCGCTGCAAGCGGTGAGTCGTGCCGGGCAGCGCGGGCTGGTGTTCAGTCCGAAGCAACTGTTTGAACAGCAGACCATTCGTGCGCTCGCCGCCGTGGCCGTCAGTCGTGAAGCAACGCTGATAGACGCGCCGAAAGTCGAGGCGTTCTCGCTGGTGCCGCACCTCGACGTCGCCGCCCGGGTCGGGCTGCAAGACTTGTATCCGCTGTCGCCGATGCAACAAGGCATGCTGTTCCATTGCCTCGATTCACCGGAGCTGAACCCCTACGTCAACCAGTTGAGCGTGGCGGTAGATGGTTTGCAGGTGCCGCGTTTCCGCGCCGCTTGGCAGGCCCTGGTCGAACGTCATGAAGTGTTGCGCGCAGCGTTCCGCTGGCGCGATGGTTTGGCCGATCCGTTGCAAGCGGTGTTCGCCCACGTCGAGTTGCCCATCGAAGAGCTCGACTGGCGTGACCGCACCGACACCGAGCAGGCACTGAGTACACTCGCGGCAGCGGAGCAGGCCAAAGGCTTCGACCTGAGTTGTCCGCCGTTGATGCGCTTTGTGCTGGTGCGCCTGGGTGACGACCGTTACCAGATGATCTGGATTTACCACCATTTGTTGCTGGACGGCTGGAGCGCGTCGCGGTTGTTGGGCGACATGCTGCGCCTGTACCACAACGACAGCCTGCCGACCCCGACCGGTCGCTACGCCGACTACATCGCCTGGCTGCAACGTCAGGACGGCGTTCAGGCTGAACGTTTCTGGCGCGAGCGACTGGCGCTGCTCGAAGCGCCGACCATCCTGGCCAAGGCGTCGGGTGCTGCCGGTTCCGGGCATGGCGTGATGTACAGCAACCTCGACGCCGAAGTGACGCGCAAACTGCACACCTTCGTCAAGCGTCAACGCGTCACCCTCAACACGCTGGTGCAAGGCGCCTGGCTGTTGCTGTTGCAACGCCACAGCGGCCAGCGCAGCGTCGCATTCGGCGCCACGGTGGCGGGGCGTCCGACCGGGCTTGCGGGGGCGCAGGACATGCTCGGCCTGTTCATCAACACCTTGCCGGTGATCCAGACCCTCGATCCACAACAGCCGTTGGGCGAGTGGCTGCGTGCCTTGCAGGATTACAACCTGATGGTCCGCGACTACGAACACACGCCGTTGTCGGACGTCCAGCGCTGGGCCGGGCAAGGTGGCCAGGGCCTGTTCGACAGCATCATCGTCTTCGAAAACCATCCGGTCGACCGTGCGTTACGCGGCGGCGAGGAAGGTGAGCTGCGCTTTGCCGAGGTGGGCAGCGGCGGAGTGACCAACTTCCCGATGGACTTGATGGTCAGCGCCAACGAAGAAGGCCTGGAAGTTGAATACCTGTTCCTGCGGGATCGCTTCAGTGACGTGGAAGTGCAGCGGATTCGTGCGCAGCTTGAAGGGTTGCTGCGGGCGTTGCCTGAGGATGCGTTCTGCCTGCTCGGCAATATCGGTTTGCCTGAAGCGCGTTTGAGTCTGCCGCAGGTGTCCGCCGATAACGCCGATTTGCTGCACGCATTCAATCAGCATGTGCGCACACAACCGCAGAAAATTGCCTTGATCTGCGAAGAGCGGGAAGTCAGTTATGCCGCGCTTGAGGCACAGGCCAATGGGCTGGCGCAGCAACTGATCGCTCGCGGCATCGGCCCGGAAAGCCTGGTGGCCGTGGCGCTACCCCGTTCTGAACGCACGATTGTCGCGTTCCTTGCGGTGCTGAAAGCAGGGGCGGCTTATTTGCCGTTGGACCTGGCGTACCCGGCCGAACGCCTGGCCTACATGCTCAGCGATTCGGCCGCCAGCCTGCTGCTGTGCGACAGCGATCTGGGGGGACGGCTGACCCTGGCTGACAGCCCGCCACGATTGTTGCTCGATCAGCTGAGCGTTGCCGACAACGCCGAGTGCCCGGTTTCACAACCCTTGCCGGGGCACCTCGCGTACCTGATTTACACCTCCGGTTCCACCGGTCAACCGAAAGGCGTGGCCGTGGCGCGCGGGCCGATTGCCCGGCACTGCCGCGGCATCATCGACCTTTACGAACTGGCACCGCGCAGCCGTGAACTGCACTTCATGTCATTCGCCTTCGACGGTGCGCAGGAGCGTTGGCTGAGTGTGTTGTTGGCGGGCGGTAGTCTGGTGATTCGCGACGACAGTGTGTGGACCCCGGAACAAACCCTGGAAGTGCTGCATCGGCATGCCGTCACCGTCGCCTGCTTCCCGCCGGCGTACCTGCAACAGATGGCCGAAGTGGCCGAGCGCTTGGGCAATCCACCGGCGGTCGAGGTGTACTGCTTTGGCGGTGACGCGGTGCCGGAAGCCAGTTTCGAGCAGGTCAAACGCGCCTTGCGTCCGCAGCGTCTGGTTAACGGCTACGGTCCGACCGAAACCGTGGTCACGCCGCTGTTGTGGCGTGCCGAAGTGAGCGAAATCTGCGATGCGGCGTATGCGCCGATTGGGCGCGGCGTGGCCGGGCGTGGTTTGTATGTGCTGGATGCGGACCTCAATCCGTTGCCGGTCGGTGTCAGTGGCGAGCTGTACCTGGGCGGCGAATGCCTGGCCCGTGGTTATCACCAGCGCCCGGGCATGAGCGCCGAACGTTTCATTCCAGACCCGTTCGAGGCGGGTGGCCGCATGTATCGCACGGGCGACCTGGTGCGCCAGCGCGAGTGCGGGTTGATCGATTATCTGGGGCGGCTGGACCAGCAAGTGAAGATCCGTGGTTTCCGTATCGAACTGGGCGAAATCGAAGCGCGTCTGCGTGGTTGCGTGGGTGTGCAAGATGCCGCCGTGGTGGTGCATGACACGCCGACGGGCAAGCAATTGGTCGGTTATGTGGTGGCGGCCGGTGCTGTCGGGCTGGACCGTCGCTTGAAGGCTGAGCTGCAAGCGCAACTGCCGGATTACATGGTGCCGGCGCGAATCCTGGTGCTGGAGCGTTTTCCGCTGTCGGCCAACGGCAAGCTCGACCGTCGTGCACTGCCGACGCCTGAGTGGGCGCTCGGTGGTTATCGCGCACCGCGCAATGCACTGGAAACGGCGTTGACGGCGATCTGGCAGGAGGTGCTGGGCCTGCCGCAAGTGGGCATCGACGACAACTTCTTCGAACTGGGCGGCGACTCGTTGCAGGTGCTGAAAGTGATCTCGCGGGTGCGCAGTCAGCCGCAACTGGGCTTCGAATTGAAGCTGCGGGACTTGATGCAGAAACCGTGCATCGCCGAACTCAGCGGCTATCAGGCTGCCGAGCCGATGGCAGCGGCGCCGGACCCGTTGCTGGCGTTGAATGCGCGAATCCCGAATGTGCCGGCGCTGTTCTGCCTGCATGCCGGGTTCGGCACGGTGTTCGACTACGAGCCGCTGGCGCGGCGTCTGGAAGGACGTCGCACGGTATACGGCGTGCAATGCCGCATGCTGCTCGATCCACACTGGCAGGAGGCGTCGCTGCTGGCGATGGCGCAGGCCTATGCGCAGCGGATTCGTGCGCAACAGCCGGAAGGCCCGTATTACCTGTTGGGCTGGTCGTTGGGGGGCGCGTTGACGCAATTGGTCGCGCACGAACTGGAGTCGCAGGGTGAGGCCGTGGCGTTTGCCGGGTTGGTCGACAGCTATGTTGCGGGCACCGCCGAGGCCGGGGACTGGCGCGAGGACTTGAGCGATTTCCTGAGGTTTGTGCTCGGGCTGCCAGCCGATGAGGCTCAAACGCTGATCGCGCTGAAAGCCGCGGACCTGAACGAGCGCGAGGGTTCCATGGCCGTGATTGAAGCGGCCATGCACGGTTCCAATGAACAGGCCGCCTTGGGCGCGGGGGAACTCACGCAGATCTTCGCCACCGGCTCACGCCTCAAGCAACTGGCCCTGGCCCATCGCCGATTGCCCGCGATCCAGGTCACGGCTCATCGCTGGTGGGTGGCCGAACGGGACGACGAACGTCGGGTATTCGAGGCCCAGGTCGGCAGTCACGGCGTTGATCGCCTGTTGGCCGGCGGACACTACCAGCTGCTGCGCGGCAACGAATTGCTCGACGAACTCGAAGACCTGCTCGAGCACCGCCCGGTTATGGCGTAACCCCCTGTAGGAGCTGCCGCAGGCTGCGATCTTTTGATCTTGCTTTTCAAAATAAAAATCAAAAGATCGCAGCCTGCGGCAGCTCCTACAAAAGCGTGTATTGATCGACGTATTTTTTAAAGGATTCCCCCATGGCCGTATTGCCAGAACTTGAAGCTTTCCTCGAACTCGCCGAGTTCGGCCGGATGACCGGCAAAAGCCGCGCGATGCACGAACAGTCGCCACAACAGGCGCGGATTGATTTCGAAGCGTCGTCGGCGTTTCTCGACGTGCCGCTGGTCAGCGTTTCCTGCGAGGAATTTACGATTGCCGCACGGGATGGCCACAGCCTGTCGGCGCGCCTGTATCGAGATGGGCAGCCGGACGATGGGTTGCAGCCGGTGATGATGTACTTCCATGGCGGCGGGTATGTGGTCGGCAGCCTGGATTCCCATGATGCGTTGTGTCGGCGACTGGCCTCACAGGGCGGGTTTGCGTTGTTGACCGTGGATTATCGACTGGCGCCGGAATGGCGTTTCCCGACACCGGTGCAGGACGCCTGCGACGCGGGGAACTGGCTGGTGCGCGAGGGCGCGACGCGGGGTCTGGACGCGAATCGGGTGGCGCTGGCCGGTGACAGCGTGGGCGCGACGTTGGCCACGGTGTTGTCGATCATGGCGGTGCGTGAGCCCGGGGAACTGAGCTTGAGGCCCAAGGCGCAAGTGCTGGTGTATCCGGTGACGGATGCCACGACCAAACGTGCTTCGCATCGGGATTTCGCCGAGGGGTATTTGCTGGAAACGCCAACGCTGGACTGGTTCTACGCGCATTACGGGCGCACGCCAGAAGACTTGGCGGACTGGCGCTGTTCGCCGTTGCTGGCGGCTGATGTGTCGGGCGTGGCGCCGGCGCTGGTGTACCTGGCCGGGCATGATCCGTTGCATGACGAAGGGTTGGCATATGCCGATCGGTTGCGCGCGGCTGGCAACGACGTGACGTTGCTGGAGCAGCCGGGCATGACCCATGACTTTATGCGCATGGGTGGGTTGTTGGGTGAGGTGGAGGGGATTCATGCGGAAGTGGCGGGGTGGGTGCGTTCGCGGGTTTGAGTTGACGTAAATAGCAGATCAAAAGATCGCAGCCTTCGGCAGCTCCTACAGGGACCGTGTTTAAACATTGATTGATCGGGCCTGTTTAAAAGCTTTGTAGGTTACTTGATGAAAGCTACAACACCTTGCGCCGTTGCCTACAGGTACGCCAGAATCCGCCGGCTTGTGCGCCTTGGGCCTGGGCTCTATCGTTTGCCGGTCGCTGAAAAAAACAGTGATCGGGTTTGGTAGCCCGTCCTTATATGGCGCACAGCGTCACCTTTTACAGGTGCTTTTCTTAGGGCACTTGTGTCAATGGTGGCCATGCGCAGGGCGCCCTCGGGTGCGCCGGGTTTGCCATATGGGCCGGTCTACCAACCTTCGTATGGCCACCACCTTTCGTTTGGTAGCGAGGGTGATGGCTCCATTAGTCCCATATGGAGTTTCATCTATGATCAAACCAACACCAAACCCGCCGGAAACCGATCCGGCATCCCCGTACGAATCTCTCGATTCAAAAAAACTCCACGAAGCCGCTGACCGCGCCCTCGATTACCACCTCAACTCGGCCGCCGACATCATGGCCACCCCACGCACGCCCAGCAGCATGTTCACCATCAACCCGGAACTCGATACCGTCACCTTGCTGGTCCACGCTTGCGAGTCGCTGGCATCGGCCAATGTCATGGCCACGGACCTGGTGGATCATCTGGAGGGGACAAGTCGTAATTCTCTGTTGGGGATTGCGCAAGTCATCATGCTGGGTGAACTGGCGGTGAACCGGGCGCTGGATCAACTCGATCCACCTGTGTAGGAGCTGCCGAAGGCTGCGATCTTTTGATCCTGCCCTTGATTCTGCCCCAAAAAAAATGCCCGTATCTCGCGACACGGGCATTTTTCATTTCAACTCACCCCTCAGAAATCATACTTCGCGGTGATCTGCAGGTTGCGCGGCTCGCCATAGAAGGTGGTGCCGAAGTTGCCCAGCCCCGTCAGGTACTTCTTGTCGAAGACGTTGTTGGCATTGGCGGTGAAGCTCAGGTGTTCGTCGTACTGGAAACGGGTCATCAGGTCCACGAGGGTGTAGCCGCCTTGCTTGAGCGTGGTGGCGCCGCCCTCGCCATTACCCAGGTTGGGGCTGTAGCTCTGGCCGTAAAAAGCACTCTGCCAGCTGACGCCACCACCGACGGTGACCTGGTTCAGGGCGCCCGGCAGACGGTAGGTGGTGAAGGTCCGCACCACATGTTCCGGTTTGCTGGTGGCCAACGGGAAACCGAAGATGCGTTGTTCGTCCTTGTCACGGGTGCGGGCGTAGGTGTAGCCGGCCGACACGTTC
The DNA here is from genome assembly GCF_059716195.1 of Pseudomonas sp. LBUM1644. Taxonomy (NCBI): domain Bacteria; kingdom Pseudomonadati; phylum Pseudomonadota; class Gammaproteobacteria; order Pseudomonadales; family Pseudomonadaceae; genus Pseudomonas; species Pseudomonas sp. LBUM1644. Next base: position 2,012,564 of record NZ_CP166812.1, read on the forward strand.
CAGTCCTGCGCCAGTTCGCCGGCCAGTTCCAGTTCCACGCCTTTGGTGGTGGCGCCAGAGATGGCTTTATAACGGTCCTGCCCCGTGTCGTCGGTGGTGACGTATTGGGCGACGTTGTCCTGGTCAATCTGGAACAGGGCCAGGCTGGCGTTCAGCTTGCCTTCGAAGTAGGCCGCTTTCAGGCCGGTCTCGTAGCTGTTGCCTTCAACCGGTTCCAGGGTCTTGCCGCTGACGTCCTTGTAGATTTGTGGCTGGTAGATGCTGGTGTAGCTGGCGTAGACCGAGTACGTATCGTTCAGGTCGTAGACCACACCGGCGTACGGCGTGACGACGCCATGTTCCTTGTAGCTGGCATGGGTGTCGCTCAGGCCGGCGCCCTGATAGTAGGAATAATCCTCATTGTACTTGAAGGTGCTGAAACGGCTGCCAAGGATGAACGACAAATCGTCGGTCGGACGCAGGCGCGTGGCCAGGTAAAGACCGTTCTGGCTCTGGGTGCGTTCGTACTTGCCGTTTTTCGGGAAGTCCTGTTTTGGCAGGTCGCCATTCCAGTCATAGATGCTGCCCGGCACCAGGCTGAAGGCGCTGGTGTCGTAGGTCGCACCGGTCTGACGCGAGTGGGACGCCATGAAGCCGGCCACCAATTCATGCTCGCGACCGCCCAGGGTGAACGGGCCGGTGACGTTCACGTCAGCCGTGTTTTGTACGCGGTGACCTTCCCAGCGACCCCAGTACAGAAACATGCCTTCGCCGGTGGCGCGGTCCGGGCTGCCGCCGCTGGCCGAGGCCAGACGGGTATCGTGATCGGTGGTTTTCTGGTCGAAGCTGGCCTTGAATTTCCAGTCATTGGCCAGTGCTTGTTCCAGCGTCGAGAAATAGGTGACGCTGTCGAAATCACGACGGCTCCAGTCGGCACCCGGGTTGAAGCTGCGAGAAAAATCGGTACGGCCGCCGTCGGTGAAGTACGGCGCGTTACCGGTCCAGGAACTGCCACGCGGGGTGGCACTGGATTTGTCGGCACCGATGGTCAGCAGGGTATCGTCGGTCAGGTCAGCCTCGAGGACGCCGTAGAACAGGTCCTTTTTCTGGCTGTAATGATCGATGTAGGAATCTTTGTCCTGGTAGGCACCGACGAAACGGCCGCGCACGTTGCCGGTTTCGGTCAGCGAACCGGAGATATCGCCTTCGGTGCGGTAGTTGTCCCACGAGCCGGCAGTTGCGCTGATCGAGGCCTTGAATTCCTTGGTCGGCTTCTTGCGGATCAGGTTGACCGTGGCGGACGGATCACCGGCGCCAGTCATCAGGCCGGTAGAGCCTTTGATGATTTCAATGTGGTCGAGGTTGGCCGCGTCGTCGCTGTTGTTGGGGTTTTCACCGTAAACGCCATCGTAGGGAATGTTGACGCCATCGTATTGAAAGTTGGTGATGGCAAACCCACGGGCGGAAAACTCGGTACGGTCACTGTCGTACTTCTGGGTCGTGATGCCGGGCGTGTTACGCAGGGCGTCGGCGACGCTGGTGACACCGCGATCGTCCATTTGCTGACGGGTCACGACGGTGACCGTCTGCGGGGTTTCACGGATGGTCAGCGGCAGCTTGGTCGCCGTGGTGGTGGCGCCGGTGGTGTAGGAACCGGTGTCTTCAGTGGTCAGGCCCAGGGCCTGGCCGGAAATGGTGGTCGCGCCCAATTGCAGGCTCGAGCCGCCGCCCGACACCAGCGTGACGCTATTGCCATTGATCTGGAACGAAATGCCGGTGCCTTGCAGCAGGGCTTTCAGGGCGTCGGACGGTTCCAGCGAACCGGACACCGCGTGGGACTTGATCCCGGCCACCTGGTCCGGGCTGTAGAGGATTTGCAGGTTGGTCTGCATGCCCAGTTCAGTCAACGCGTTGGAAAGCGGCTGAACGGGAATATTCACTTTTACAGGTGCCGCATTGGCCATCGAGCTCCCCAGCAAGGTGGCGGTCAGCAGTACGCTGGTGAACAGGGTGCGGTGCAAAGTCGGACGCTGTACGGCCAGCGCGAGTGGTGTGCAGCGGGTTTGAGGTCGCATTACTTACCTGAGCTCCTGGAAAAGTGTTGTGCAGAGTTTTTGTTAATAGGAATGATTATTAGACGCAGCACGAATGCAAAACCGGAAAGAAACCGCATAAATAATTTCGGGAAGGCCGCCGCAACTCGGTCTGTAGCAGCTGGCGAAGCCTGCGTTCGGCTGCGCAGCAGTCGTGAAACCAGCACTCACGGTGTGTCAGGCAGACCACACGAGCCGAGTTGACGACTGCTGCGCAGCCGGACGCAGGCTTCGCCAGCTGCTACAAAGACCGAGTAAGCGTTTTCAGGTAGGGGCCAGCTCGGTGACGACCCGGCCGCTTTCCATGCGCACCAACTGGTCCGCCACGTCGAAGTAGCGGTCATCGTGGGAGATCACGATGATGGTTTTGCCCAGGCGCTTGAGGTCCGGCAGCAGCTCGGTGTAGAAGATTCGCCGGAACGTCGGGTCCTGGTCGGCGGCCCATTCATCGAACACCAGCACCGGACGTTCTTCGAGCCAGGCATTGACCAGGGCCAGGCGTTTGCGCTGGCCGGTGGAGAGGTCGGTGGTGGTGAAGTTGCCGTCCTTGACGCTGACCTTGTGCGCGATTTCCAGTCGTTGCAGGTACTTGTTGGCGTCTTCGGGGATCTGCTGATCACCCTGGACCACGTCATCGAACAGGTAGTAATCGGCAAAGATCGTGGTGAACAACTGGCGATAATCATCGCGGTTCTGCGCGTCGATGGCCTCGTCGTTGACGCGAATTTCACCCTGTTGCGGCGTGTAGAGGCCCAGCAGCAGTTTGATCAGCGTGGTCTTGCCGCAGCCGTTCTCGCCGACGATGAAGGTGATATCGCCTTGTTTGATCGTCAGGTTCACCGGGCCCAACTGGAAAGGCGCAGCGCCTTCGGCCGCCGGAAAACTGAAACGCACGTCAGCCAGTTTCAGTTCGTGCACCGCTTGCTTGACGTGGCCCTGATCGCTCAACAGCAAGTGCGGTTCCGGGGTGGAAAATTGCTCGGACAGTTCGGCAATGCGGCGGAACGCGATCTGCGCGCGGCTGACGATCGGCAGCGTACTGATCAGGTGCTCCAGCGGACCTTTCATGTACAGCAACACCAGCACAAAACCGCTCATCACGGTTTTGTCGGCACTCGGCCAATAGGTTTGCAGGGCCAGCGCCAGGCCGATGACCACGAAGAACAGCATCGAGCCGAAGGTCTTGGCAATGACGAAGGTATTGATCGAGCGCACCTGGGTATTGCAGATGAATTCGGCAGTGGCCTTGATGCCCGAGACGAACATGCGCTGGCGGCGAGGCCGGTGGATGCGCAATTCCTTGGCCCCTTCGGCGATCGCGTTGTAATGCTTTTGCAGTTCGTCTTCAGCGTCGCGGGCGGCCATGAAACCTTGCACGCCTTTGCTCTGGGCGTAGGCCTGGATGGCGGTGCCAATCAGGATCGCGGCGATCATGATCAGGAACATCGGCCACGACAGCATCGCCAGATAACCCATGCAACCCAACGTCACCGTGACCGAAATCGCCAGCGGCGCGAAGGCGAAGGCGAAGTCGCTGATGGTGTCGACGTCGTGGGTCAGCACGGGGATCAGGCGATGGCTGCGATAGCGCTCGATGTGTTCGATCGGTGCCGAGAGGACCTTTTCACCCAGCTGTTTACGCAGCTTTGCAATGATGTGCTGGCCGACGTAGTTGGTGCCGATGTCCGAGCAGATCGAACTCAACAGCGCCAGCAAACACAGGCCGGCGAACAGGGCGACGACGCCTTGGGTCAGGCCAATGTCCGAGTGCAGTGCGTTGTTGATGGTCGCCAGCAATACCGTGACGCTCAGGCCGCCGACCATGCCCAGGAAAATGGACGCGGCGACGATGAGCCGAAAGGGTTTCAACAGGGCGAACAACTCGCCGATGGCGCCACGGGGAGGCTGGGTCATGGAAGACAATTCCTTGGGTCGTGAAGGCAGATACCCAGTAGAACGTCTGGTGGGAGGGTTAATTTACAAGGTCGCCGACTGGCGGCCTCCGACTGGCGGCAGGGGGCACACAAAAAACCTGTAGGAGCTGCCGAAGGCTGCGATCTTTTGATGTTGCTTTTAAAGGTCAAGATCAAAAGATCGCAGCCTTCGGCAGCTCCTACAGGGGGGAGTGTTTAGAGGTCGCGCACGATGCGAAAGCCCATCCAGTCGCCGCGCTCTTGCGGGTACTGGGCGTTGCGGTTGCCGGAGCGCGAGAACACCGGTGCTTCGCCCCAGTCATTGCCGCGAATCCGCACGGCTTCGCAATTGGGTTCCAGCCATGCGCTGCCATCGGTGGGCGCACCGACGTAGTCCGGGTGTTCGCAGTCTTCGACCCACTCATAGACATTGCCGTGCATGTCGTACAGGCCGAAGGCGTTCGGCGGGTAGCTGCCCACTGGCGAGCTGTAGCTGTAACCGTCCGCCGGGCCGTACGTGTTGGCGTGTTGGCTGATGCTGTATTCCTTGCCTTCATCGAACGGGAAGGGGAACGGCCCTTTGCTGCCGCCGCGTGCCGCGTATTCGCGTTGCGCTTCGCTGACCATGTGATACATCTGCCCGGTTTTTTTCGACAGCCAGGCGACGTAGTGTTTGACGTCGTCGAAGTTCATGCAGACGGCTGGCTGGCGCGGACTTTGCGGATAACGCGGCTTGCTGGCGACGCACTCGCGACCCGGCCGGGTGTCACCGTTGGCGATGGTCACGCCACTCTCGCGTACGTAACTGTCCCATTCACCGGCGGTGACCTGGAAGCGGCTCATGGCGAACGGCTTGGCGAAGGTCACTTCGTGCAGGGGGCCCTCATCGGGTTCGCGCCCGACTTCATCGTCCGGTGTGCCCATGGTGAACGTGCCGGCGGGCAGCACGACCATTTCCGGGCAGTCGCGGCAGTCCTTGAATACGTTGCCCGGCGGCGGGGGAGTGGTGGCATGCGCGGCAACTGGCAGCAGGCCTGCGAGGAGTGCAGTCAGTCCAACGGTCAGCAGATTTCGGTTCATGACTCATCTCGATCAAAGAAAAACGGGGCGAAACCTGTAGGAGCTGCCGCAGGCTGCGATCTTTTGATCTTGATCTTTAACAGCAAGATCAAAAGATCGCAGCCTTCGGCAGCTCCTACAGGGGGGGCATCAGGGGTTGCGTCAGGTGGTTTTGTTTAGGACGGCCATGAAGCGGTCGATATCGTTTTCAGTGTTGAGCAGGCCGGGGGCGATGCGGATGACCGGGCCGACGTCGCGCTCCACCGAGTCGCAGACCACGCGGTTTGCCATCAGCTGCACGGCGACTTTTTCGCAGTCGCGGCCCTTGATCCGGAAGAACGTGAAGCCGGCCGACAGGTCCGGGCTCTTTGGCGTGACCAGTTCGATCTGCGGATGCTCCAGCAGCCGGTTTTTCGCATAGGTATTGAGCGCGTGAATGCGCGATTGCACCTCGGCCTTGCCCAGTTCCAGGTGCAGCTTGAAGGCCTCGTCCAGCGCCCAGCGATGTTCGAAACTGTGATAACCACCGGGCGTCATGATGGTCGAGAAACGGGTGGCCTCGGAGAAGGTCGGAATCGTCGGCGTGACATCCTTGAGCTCGGCGGAGCGGGCGCAAATGATCCCGGTGCCGCGCGGGCCGAACATCCATTTGTGGGTGCCGGCGATGAAAAAATCACAGTGCATGTCGGGAAAGTCGAGGTCTTCGACGCCGAAACCGTGCACACCGTCGACCACATACAGGATGCGGTCCTTTTCCTCGCGATGGCGGTTCTGTTCTTCCACCAGTTTGCCGATTTCGCCAATCGGCAACTTCACGCCACTGCCGGACTGCACCCAGGTCATGCCGAGGACGCGGGTGTTCGGGCGGATGCCCTTGGCAATCGAACCGAGCACCTCATCGACGGACATGTCGCGGCTGTTCTCGAACAGCTTGAGCTTGCGGATCTTCACCCCATCCTTTTGCTGTCGGTAATCCAGCGCGTAGTGGGTCGCGTAGTGTTCATGCTCGCTGGTGAGGATTTCCTGGTCCGGGCGCACATGGATACCGCCATAGATCAGCGACAGGCCTTCGGTGGTGCTGCCGGTGAGGGCGATCTGCTCAGGCTCGGCCTTGAGGTAGCGACCGGCCCAGACACGCACGGCCTGCTCGCGTTTTTCGGTTTCTTCCAGGTCCCAGTCCATGGCCCGGCCGGGGTTGCGGTCGAGGTTGGCGCGGTGCATTTCGATGGCCTCACGCACGGGTCTGGGGTGTGAGGTCACCAGGAAATTGGCGAAGTGCAGGTAGTCCGGGTCCTGATTGAACAACAAGCGCAACTGCGCCCATTTGTCTTTCGGCAGCGGCGCCGGGGTGGCGGCCAGCGTCGGCAGATTCACAGCAGCACCCAACGGCAGGCCGGCCGCGAGAATCCCGGCCTGCTTGAGGAATGAACGACGGTTGGTCATGAGCTCGGTTCGCTTTGCAAAATAGAGAATCAGTTGTTGGCGACAGGTCTGGAAGACTTCTGCACCTGGTCCCAGACCCGCAGGAAATTGCCGCCCCAGAGCTTGGCGATGTCCGCTTCGCTGTAGCCGCGGCTGATCAGCTCGGCGGTCACGTTGCGCGCCTCGCTGACGTCCTTCCATCCGTCCAGTCCGCCGCCATCGTTGAAGTCGGAGCTGATGCCGACGTGGTCGATGCCGATTTTCTTCACCGCATAGTCGATGGCGTCGCCGTAGTCCTTGAGGGTGGCTTTCGGTTCTTCGTCGACAATCGCGTAGAGCTGGCTGGCGTACTCGCCGAGACGTTGTTCGGACCAGACAGTGATGATCGGATCACCCGGCATCAGTGCCATTTCCAGTCCTTGCAGCGGTTGCAGGGCGAAGCGCGCGCGCAGCGCATTGAGTTTGTCCTGGGTGGCCTGGCTCAGCGGGCGAATGTAGGTCGGGAAGCCGACAATCTGCACCACGCCGCCGCTGTTTTGGATCAGCTGCATTTCCTGATCGCTGAGGTTGCGCGGGATGTCCACCAGCGCACGGGGTGCCGAGTGGGACGCCACCATCGGTGTGCGGCTCAGTTGCGCGACTTGCTCCAGGGCCTTGGTCGACATCTGCGAGACGTCGATGATCACGCCGAGGTCATTCAGGCGGTGCACGGCTTGCTTGCCGATGTCCGACAAACCACCGAGCGCGTCGCGCGAATCGTTGAAGAAGGGCAGCGGCCGGGACGAGTCGGCCCAGGCGTTGTTACCCACGTAACTGAAGCCGAACATGCGCATGCCCCGGGCCGCCCACGTGTCGAGGGCGTTCAGGTCGTTGCCCAGCGGATAGGCGTTGAGCATGCTCATGAACACCGCGAACTTGCCTTCGCCGTGCAGGCGGCGGAAATCGTCGGGGGTGTAGGCGATGGCGACCTGATTGGGATAGTCGCGAACCAGGGCGCTGATGATTTTGTAGCGAGTTTCCTGCTCAAACCGTGCCTCGTCGACGAAACCTGCGGTGGGGCGGTGCGGGGCGTTGGCGCCGTTCCAGATTTCCGGCCAGCCGAAAATCGTCAGCGCAGCACCGGACAAGCGCCCGCGCCCGGTCTTGACCAGGTCGAATTGCCCGATGCCGTCCTTGTCGGCTTCATTGCCGGCGGTGCCGAAATCGAGCGGGACGGTGACGTGGCTGTCGAAGGAAAGGATTCGTTCCTGCAGCGCATCGGCCTGTTGCATGACCTTGGCCGGGTAGCCGCGATTGTCTTTGAACCCATGCTCCCAAACTGCAAAGCCTGTACCGGCGCTGATCGCCAGCGCCAGCGGCAGGCCCAGGTAAAGCGCCTTTTTCGAAGGTGGTTTTGTCATTGCCGTCTCAGTCAGGTTCGCCGCCCCGGTGCGGGCGCTGGGGTCTTTGCTATCTGGGAAGAACGAGTGATCGACCCTGGAATTTAGGTCGCCCCCAAAAGATCGCAGCCTTCGGCAGCTCCTACATGAAATGCGTACCCCTGTAGGGGCTGCCGAAGGCTGCGATCTTTTCGGTTCACCATAAATTTCGGAAGGCAACAAACGTTCTAGCTTGGATAAAGCCTGCTTCATGGCTGACACAGGTAGGGCAATGACGATTTCTCGACGATGGTTCATGGCAGGCCTGGCGCTGACCGGCGCCGCCGTGCCTGCGGCTTTTTATGGGCATCGCGAATGGACGAAACCGGACCCGACGATCACTCCCGGTGAAGCGTCGTTCGAGGTGGCGGATGTCGCCGGCCAGCAGTTGGCGAACACGTTGCGTGGCGTGTGGCAGATTCGTTTCGACGGACGTGATGCCGGTGTCGAAGGCCTGCCGCTGGACGGGCTTGAAGTGTTTCTCGACATCGGCCACAAGGGCCGTGGCGTGAGCGGGTTCCTCGACACCGCCGAGCGTTTGCGTTCGGGCGAGGCGCCACGTTACCGGGTGCTCGGTGACCTGGCCGGTGCCAAACCGGCGCAGTTGAGTTGGCGCCTGCTCGGTGCTGACGACCGGCCCGATTACGAATTCAGCATGACCCTGGACGAAGTCTGGGCTGGCTTCGGTAACGCCGGCAGCGGCACGCTCAGTGGTCGGGTGTTGAATCTGGATCGTCCGCTGATGCTGACCGCGCAGGACAATCGTTTCATTGCCGTCAAGCGCGTGTTCCCTGAAGCCCGCGAGCGCACGGGTCTCGCCCCGACGCTGCTGGCCTGGCTGGTGTCCGCCGAGCATCGGTTGTTCCACCAGCTCTGGCATGCCTCTCGAGACAAATGGCACACGCTGTCCGAAGACAAGCGTGGTGCCCTGCGTGGCATTGGCTGGCAGCCCGGCCCCCGCGACAAGGAGCGCGATGCCCGTGGCGCGCGCAAGGATCGCAATGGCTCGGGTGTGGACTTTTTCTTCATGCACCGGCACATGCTCGGCAAGGCGCGCTCGATGCAGGACTTGCCGTCGTGGCAGCACTTCCCGTTGCCACAGCCGGATCTGGCTCGGGATCGCGTCGGCTTCGCCCATTATTTCGATAACCACGACGGCACCGCGCTGCCGCCGACCTGGCTGGCCGATGACGATGCCGAATACTCGCAATGGGTCAGCGACATCAAGACCGCCGAGACCTATCACAGCAATTTCCAGGTCTGGGAATCGCAGTACCGTGATCTGCGTTACCTGTCGAAGCTGACCCTGGGGCAGTTCGGTTCGGAAGTGGAGCTGGGGTTGCACGACTGGCTGCACATGCGCTGGGCTTCCGTGCCGCGTGATCCGTCAAACGGTCATCCGGTGCCTTTCGCCAGGGATCCGGCGGACTTCGCCGCCCGCTGGTTTGCGCCGGAAAACGACTTTCTGGGCGATCCGTTTTCCTCTCACGTGAACCCGGTCTTCTGGCACTTCCATGGCTGGATCGATGATCGTCTCGAAGACTGGTTCCGCGCGCATGAGCGCTTTCATCCGGGGCAGGTCAGTCGGCTGGAGGTCAACGGCGTGGCGTGGTTTGCCCCGGGGCGTTGGGTCGAGATCGATGACCCCTGGCTCGGGCCGAGCACCCACGGTTGCAGCACGACGCTGGGGTTGCAGAGTGGCAAGTCAGTGGAGATGGACCCGGAAACCATGAAGCTGGCGTTGCGGATTACCTTTGGCGAGGACCAGAAGAAGTTGGCGGATCTGTTGCGCAAAGTGCCGCAGCGGCCTTGGTATGCGCGGCACCTGAAGGCCAAGGTGTAGATCAAAAGATCGCAGCCTGCGGCAGCTCCTACAGGAGATCCTTGTACGTCGCGGACCAGGGTGCTGATGAACCGTTTGTCGGGTAACCCGATTTTTCTGTCATTTGTGACAGTAGCCGTACGCCCTTTGTTGGAGTTTTATAAACCTCGACCGAGCCGCTATCGGGCGACACGGCGACAACGTATAAAAAAGGAAACGTCCCATGACTTCAACGACAGGCAAATCAGGGTTTATTGAACAAGCGGTCACAGTAGCGGGAATCAACATGCTCCCGGCTCCGCAAATGGCCTTTGCAGGATTCGAAGGGGCTCATAACATTCCTTATGTATTTTATCCGGTACTTTTCCAGATGAACCCCAGGGGGCTTATAGCTATAGTCCGAAGTTTTGGCGAAATGTATGAGGGGCAAAAAATTCAGGTGAGCTGGAGCAGTGACAGGGGAACGACGACGGTGGATCATATTGTCGAGGGTCATAAAGACCAGGCAATTGGCTTCACTGAAGCACAAGCGCTGATTCATCAAGGTGAGCAAGTGACCGTGACCTATACCGCTCTGATAGAAGGAGAAGCCAGGCCGTCCTTACCTTCGCGGTTCACCATCGCGAAAGCAGAGTTGGACCTTGAAAATCTTCCTGAAATACAGCCGCTTGATGTCGTTAACGGTGTCATAAAGCTCAAAGACATTGAGTCCCAAGGGGGCGCGCGTTTCAGTCTTCCCCCCGTTAAAGGGTTACATCGCGGCACGGCTCTGGCCCTGACACTCGTAAGCGGGGAACTACGCCGTACAATTGGTCGACTAATTCTGACGACTCCAGATGTAGACGTTAAGTTCATGGTCCCGTATCGCGACGTTGCGATGTTCATTGGAAGAGAAACCGCTTTTCATTATGCGATATGGCTGCTGGAAGATATCTCTTATAACTCTGGTGCTCACAAAGAAACTTTTAGGGTTGAGCTTTAGACTGCGCCAAACCGGTTTCGGGTCAAGCCGGGATATCGCGTTATCGTTCTTCGCGGGCTTGCTCGCGAAAGCGATCTGACAGTGACATTGATGTTGAATATACCGCCCCTTCGCGAGCAGGCTCGCTCCCACATTAGCCCTGCGAACACAGTTCCATTGTGGGAGCGAGCCTGCTCGCGAAGGCGGCCAAACACACGCCGCATATCACAAAACCTGCCACCCGCCGCCGAGCGCCTTGTACAACGCAATACTCGCTTGCAACCGCGACAACCTGAGCTGCACATTCAGATCCTGCGCTGCATACAACGTGCGCTGCGTCTCCAGCACTGTCAGCAAATCCTCGGCCCCGGCCTGATAACGGCTTTGCGCAATATTGAACGCGGTCTGCGCCTGGGCCAGCTCTTCGCTTTGCCACTGCCGTTGTTCATCCAGCCCGCGAATACGGTTGAGGGCTTTTTCCACATCGGCGAAGCCGTTGATGATCGCGCCGCGATACGCCTCCAGTAATTCCTCCTGTCGAGCCGTGGCTTTGTCGCGCTCGGCCCCCAGGCGACCGTTGTTGAACACCGGTGCCAGCAGCCCGGCAGTCAGGTTGTAAAACGGGCTGCGCAGCAGATCGGCGGCGCGGTCGGCACCGGAACCGATGTCGGCGCTCAGAGTCACCGTTGGCAACATGGCGGCGCGGGCGACGGTGACGTCGGCTTGTGCCGCCGCCAGTTGCGCTTCGGCGCGGGCAATGTCCGGGCGACGGCGGATCAGTTCGCTGGGCACGCCGGCGGCGATGGCAGGCCATGACAATTGATCAAAACGTTCCTGCCCCAATGTCAACGTTTGGACCGGTCGACCGAGCAGGGTGGCGAGGCTGATCTTCGCCTCTTGAGCTTGTTGCAGTACCCGCGGTAATTGCCGTTGTTGCGCGGCAACCAGACTTTTCTGCTGCGCCAGCTCCAGGGCCGTCGCGGAGCCTGAGTCGAAACGGGTCTGTACCCGTTTCAAGACATGCTGCGCGTTGGCCAGGTTCAGCCCGGCAATGCGACTCTGCTCATGCAACGACAGGGTTTGTGCATAGCTGTCGGCGACGGCGCTGAGCAGTGTCAGCTCGACCGTCGCCTGATCGAATTCACTGGCCTGCAAACCGAATTGTGCACTGTCGCGGGACGCCCGTTGGCCACCCCAGAAATCGATCTCGTAACTGGCGCTGAGGCTGGCGTCAAAGTAATCTACGGCCTTGTTGCTGTCGTCCGCATCCAGTTGGCTGTAGCCGTTGCCGCGCAGCAGTTTCTGGCGGTTGGCATTCGCCGCGGCTGTCACCTCTGGCAGCTGCGAACCGCCAGCGACGATTGTTTGCGCCCGGGCCTGACGCACCCGGGCGATGGCGGCAGCCAGGTCGTAACTGCCCACCCGCGCCTGTTCGATCAGTTGATCGAGCTGCGGGCTGCCGAACGTCGTCCACCATTGCAGTTGGCTGCGCGTGGCGTTTTCGGTGTGCGGCGATTGCCAGGAGGAGGGCAGTTGCAGGCCGCTGTCCGGACGCGGGGCGGGGCTGCCACAGGCGCCGAGCAACAGGCAGAGGGTCAGCAAACTCAGTTGCGGCTTCATGGAAAGATCATTCACTGGTAAGGGCCGTGACCGGGTCGAGTCGGGCAGCTTTGCGGGCCGGCATGAAGCCGAAGACAACACCGGTGACCAGGGCGCAGCCGAAAGCGCCGAGCACCGCTATCAAGGAAAATGCGACGGCGACTTCACTCAGAATCAGCACGCCGCCGACCATTAAGGCCAGGGCGATCCCGGCGAGCCCGCCGACCACCGAGAGCATCACCGCTTCGGTGAGGAACTGGCGCAGGATGTCGCGCTGGCGGGCGCCGGTGGCCATGCGAATGCCGATTTCCCGCGTCCGCTCGCGTACGGTCATGAGCATGATGTTCATCACGCCGATCCCGCCCACCAGCAGCGAAATCGCGGCAATCGAACCGAGCATCAGCGACAGGGTGTTTTGCGTGCGCGCTTCGGCCTGGATCATCGCGGCGTTGTTGGTCAGTTCGAAATCCTTTTTGCCGTTGTGCAGGCGCAGCATCAACTGTTCGATGGCTTTTTCGGTGTCCTTGACCTTGCGAGCGTCGGCGGCGGCAATGGCGATGTATTCGGGATTGTGGGTGCCGAACAGCCGCACGCTCGCCGCCGAATACGGAATGGCAATGCGGTCGTCGCTGTCGGAGTCGCCGGAGCTGGCGCCTTTTTCCGCGAGCACGCCGACCACCTGGAACGGCACGTTTTCGATCAGGATGTACTGGCCGATCGGGTTGGCGACGTCCTTGAGCAACTTGGTCCGCACCTTGTGGCCGATCACCGCCACCGCCGCCGCACTTTGCTCATCGGCCTCGGTGAAGTAGCTGCCTTCGACCACGGGCCAGTTGAAGATCGCCGGGAAGTTGGTGTCGTTGCCGCCGACGTAGCTCAAGTGGTCGAGGTTACCGAAGCGCACGCCGGCTTCCTGGCCGTTGACCGGCATGATCCGCATCACTTGCGGCAGGCTCGCCACGGCCTTGACTTCGTCCAGGGTGATGATGCCCAACGGTGTTCGCGGGTTAGGCGCCGAGCCGCTGAGGTAAATGATGTTGGAACCGAACGCGCCCATCTGCGCCATGACCTGGCGCTTGCTGCCTTCACCGACCGCCAGCATCACCACCACCGACGCCACGCCGATGATGATGCCGAGCAGGGTCAGGGCGGTGCGAAACTTGTTAATCCACATCACTCGCCAGGCGGCTTGCACGGCATCCACCAGTTCGCCTTTCCAGGCGCCGGTGGCTTCGGCGCCTTCGCTCAGGCGCTTGCGCAGGTCGACGGCTTGCAAGGCACCGGGATTGGCCGAGGCCTGTGCGCCGGGGTTGTCCCGGGCGCTGTCGCTGATGATCAGCCCGTCGCGAATTTCGATGATGCGCTTGGCTCGCGCCGCGACTTCGCGGTCGTGGGTGATGAGGATGACCACGTGGCCCTGGCTTGCCAGCTCATCGAGCAGCGTCATGACCTCGGCGCCGCTGTGGCTGTCTAGCGCGCCGGTGGGTTCGTCGGCGAGGATGATGTGGCCGCCATTCATCAAGGCGCGGGCGATGGACACCCGTTGTTGCTGGCCGCCGGAGAGCTGGTGCGGGCGGTTGCCGGTACGCGAGGCCAGACCCAGGCGGTCGAGCAGGGCGGCGGCGCGGGCGTGGCGTTCGGCGGCCGGGGTGCCTGCGTAGATCGCCGGCATCTCGACGTTTTCCTGGGCCGAACCGGACGGTATCAGGTGGTAACCCTGGAACACAAAACCGAAGGCTTCGCGGCGCAACCAGGCCAGCTCGTCGCTGTCGAGCGTGGCGACGTTTTCCCCGGCGAAGCGGTATTCGCCCGACGTCGGGCGGTCGAGGCAGCCGAGGATATTCATCAGCGTCGATTTGCCGGAACCGGATGCACCGACAATCGCCACGAACTCCCCGGCATGGATCGACAGGTCGATGCCGCGCAACACGTGAACCTGGGGTGAGTCGCCGCCACCGTAGGCTTTGCGGATGTCCTGCAGGTCGATCAGGGGCGTCAGCATTCAGCCGCCACTCCCGTCGGCGGGGCCGATCAGCAGGTGATCGCCTTCCTGCAAGCCGTCGAGGATCTGCACCCGCAGGCGATCGCTGATGCCAGTGCGAACGTCGCGTTGCTGGAGGCTGCCGTTTTCGGCCACCACGTGCGCGGTCTGGCGGTCGGCTTGCGTGCCGGCCTGCAAGGCTGCGATGGGCAACGTGAGGACGTCTTTCGCCTGCTCGGACACGAAAAATACTTGGGTGGTCATTTCCGCCATCAGCGCGTTATCGGCGTTGTCGACATCAAGCAGCACGGTGTACAGCACCACGCGTGCACTCCCGCTTTTGCTCGCGCTGGCCGGGCTGCCACCGCCCTGGCTGGTCTGGTCCAGCGGCTTGGGCGGGACGGGCAGGATCTGCCGCACGGTGCTGTTCCAGCGACGGTTGCCACCGCTGAGCGTGGTGAACCAGGCGGTCATGCCAGGCTTGACGTGACCGATATCGGCTTCCGACACCTCGGCCCAAACGGTCATCGGTGACAACTTGGCGATGCGCAGAATCAGCGGCGTTTGTTGCTGGGCATTGAGGGTCTGGCCTTCACGGGCATCGAGCGCTACGACGGTGCCGGACATCGGTGCGTAAATGCGCGTGTAACCGAGTTCAGCCTGATCGCTGCGCAGGCTGGCCTGGGCCTGGCGGATCTGCGCCTGGAACATGTCGATACGCGCCTGGGTGGCGCGCCGTTCAGCCAGGGCGGTTTGCACGTCTTCTTCGCGTGTGGCGCCGCCGGCCTTGAGGTTCTGCTGGCGCTGGAATTTCTGCCGGGCCAGTTCGTGCAGGGCCCGTTGCTCCTGAAGTTGCGCCTTGAGGTTTTCGATGGAGAAACGTCCGGCGTCGAGTTTGGCCTGCTGGGTAGAAGGGTCGATTTCCACCAGCAGCTGGCCTTCCTTGACCACGTCACCGACTTCCACGTGGAGCTGATGGATTTGCCCGGACGCCTGGGCTCCAACGTCGACATAGCGTCGTGGTTGCAAGGTGCCCAACGCCGTGACGCTGCTTTCGATGTCGCCACGGGTGACCTGGACGGTGGCGAATTGGTCCCGGCCGGGCGCGATGATTTGCCAGGCTGCGACGGCGATAACGGGGATCAGGCAAAGCGCTACAAGCAGGGCGCGTCGGGTCTGTCGGGGACGTTTCATGCAGGGTTCCGGCCAATGGAAATCGGCCCGTCGTTCAAAGCGGATGAACAGGGACGGGGAGCTGTCCTGTAAACGAGGAAAGCAGCGTTGAATTTAGCCCCGGACATACGGCGTAACACCTGCAACACCCATAACCCCTGCGTCACTCACAACACCTGTAGGAGCTGCCGAGTAAAACGAGGCTGCGATCTTTTGATTTTTTTAAGATCAAGATCAATAGATCGCAGCCTGCGGCAGCTCCTACAGGTGACTATTTGTCGGGCAAGACAAAGCAATACTTTAAATCTATATGAGAATTACTATAAATTACGCACCTCGAATTGCCACTATCGTGCCACTGCCCATTTCGGCGGTTGTCCAGGTGGCTCAAGGATGGAAACCGCCCCGTGCGGCCGGGAGTCATGTTGGAAAACTACTATCGTGAGCTGGTGTGTTTCCTCAACGCCAAGCTAGGCAACCGTCAGGTGGCCGAAGATGTGGTGCATGACGCTTACCTGCGGGTGCTGGAGCGCTCCAGCGACACACCGATCGAGCAGCCCCGGGCCTTCCTTTATCGCACCGCGCTCAATCTGGTGATCGACGACCATCGGCGCAATGCCCTGCGTCAGGCCGAATCGCTGGAAGTGCTGGATAACGAAGAGCGCTACTTCACCCCATCGCCCCATCACAGCCTCGATCACGGCCAACGCCTGGACATGCTCCAGCGTGCATTGGCGGAGTTGCCACGGTTGTGCCGCGAGAGTTTTCTGCTGCGCAAGATCGATGGCCTGTCGCACCTGGAGATCGCCGAACACCTGGGTATTTCCAAAGCGCTGGTGGAAAAGCACATCGTCAATGCGATGAAGCATTGCCGGGTGCGGATGCTGCAATGGGACGCCCATTGATCTTCTGTTGTTAAATTTTATTTCACTGTCCTCGTTCCCTTCATCAGACGATCTGCTGTCCTGCCCAAGGCCGGTCAGGTCACTTAGGCTTATTCCCCGCAGCGGTGGGGTTCATCCAGAGGACACTGGAAATGACACAGGCAATTGCATCGCCCATCGTTCACGACCTGATCGGCGTCGGTTTCGGCCCTTCGAACCTGGCGTTGGCCATCGCTCTGCAAGAGCGCGGGCCGAGCCAAGGCGAGCTGGATGTACTGTTTCTCGACAAGCAGGCCGACTACCGCTGGCACGGCAACACCCTGGTGACCCAGAGCGAATTGCAAATCTCCTTCCTCAAGGACCTGGTGACCCTGCGCAATCCGACCAGCCCTTACTCGTTCGTCAATTACCTCAAGTACCACGGCCGCCTGGTGGACTTCATCAACCTCGGCACTTTTTATCCGTGCCGCATGGAGTACAACGATTACCTGCGCTGGGTCGCCGGGCAATTCGAAAAGCAGAGCCGCTACGGCGAAGAAGTGCTGGCCATCGAGCCGGTGCTGCACAACCAGCAGGTCGAAGCACTGCGGGTGATCTCGCGCGATACCCACGGTCAGCAGCACGTGCGCACCACGCGGTCGGTGGTGGTCAGTGCTGGCGGCACGCCGCGTATCCCGGAGGCGTTCAAGGCGCTGAAGAGTGACGCTCGCGTGTTCCACCACTCGCGATACCTGGCGCAGATGGCCAAGCAGCCGTGCGTGAACAACCAACCGATGAGCATTGCGATCATTGGCGGCGGGCAGAGCGCGGCGGAAGCCTTCATCGATTTGAACGACAGCTTCCCGTCGGTGCAGGTGGACATGATCCTGCGTGGCTCGGCCTTGAAGCCGGCGGACGACAGCCCCTTCGTCAACGAAGTGTTCTCGCCGGAGTTCACCGACCTGGTGTTTCAGCAGGCGAGCAGCGAGCGCGAGCGTCTGGTCAACGAGTACCACAACACCAACTATTCGGTGGTGGACATCGACTTGATCGAACGCATCTACGGCATCTTCTACCGCCAGAAGGTCTCCGGCATTGCGCGCCATGCGTTCCGCACCCTGACCACTATTGAAAAAGCCAGCGCCACCGAGCGCGGTATTGAACTGGCGGTGCGCAACAACGCCACCGGTGAAGTCAAGGTTCGGCATTACGACGCGGTCGTACTGGCCACCGGTTACGAGCGCCAAATGCACCGCAAACTGCTGGCGCCGCTGGAGCAATACCTGGGGGATTTCGAGGTGGATCGCAATTACAAAGTGATCACTGACGAGCGCTGCAAGGCTGGCATCTATATGCAGGGCTTCTGCCAGGCCAGCCATGGTTTGAGCGATACGTTGCTGTCGATCCTGCCGATTCGGGCGGACGAGATTGCCGGGTCGTTGTATGACCATGGCAAGTCCCGTGGGCATGGCCGGTCGGTGATGGATGTGTTGTTGGCCACAGCCAGCTGATAGCGAGTCGCTGCGGAAAAGATCGCAGCCTTCGGCAGCTCCTACAGAAATCGGTGTAGGAGCTGCCGCAGGCTGCGATCTTTTGATTTTGCGGCCAATCCTGAACCCTCCCTGAAGAACCCCGCGATTCCCCCATCACCCGCCGTTCCTTCGTTTACTCTGCACAAATCGGGGCGTAAGCTCCGCGCGTTTTCATCAATAGCGGAGACCCACAGTGGGTACTTGTTCGAGTGACAGTAGTCGGCCGGTTTCGATAACCGGCACCTTCCCGGCAAGATAACGCGCAGCCCTTTTTGCCGTTGTCTCGCCGAATAGCGAGCAGCGGCATCCCGATCGCGGTCAGTTCTGGCCCGAATCCCGACGTCCTCTCATCGACGCTGAACCGTGCGTGATGTTCGACTTTATGTCGTCGTCGCGGCGCATCGACTCGCCTGCTTGACGGTTTCCCGGCTGACCCTGGGGGAGCTGCCATGAACCTGAACCTGCTCAAGGAATTCTTCGCCGGATTCCTGCGCACCCGCCACATCGCCCGGCACTTTCGTCGCCTGGCGCTGCTGGAGAATTTCACCGACACCACGGTCAGCCGTGAAGTACCGCCCACGCTTGCACAAACGTTGGTGGGCGCCGCCAACAGCGACACCGGCCAATTGCTGGAGCACCTGAGCAGCCACACTGATGGCTTGAGCGAGCTCGAAGCCGACGCATTGCGCGCGCAATTCGGCCTCAACGAAGTCGAGCACGAACAGCCGCTGCCCTGGTGGTTTCACCTGTGGCATTGCTATAAAAACCCGTTCAACCTGCTGCTGACGTTGCTCGCCTTCATCTCGTGGCTGACCGAGGACATGAAAGCTGCCATCGTGATTTTCTCGATGGTGGTGCTCTCGACCTTGCTGCGGTTCTGGCAGGAAACCAAATCCAACCAGGCCGCCGACGCCCTCAAGGCCATGGTGAGTAACACGGCCACGGTGTTGCGCCGCGATGAAAATCGTGTCGAGCTGCCGATCAAGCAACTGGTTCCGGGCGATCTGATTGTGCTCTCGGCCGGCGATATGATCCCCGCCGATTGCCGGGTGCTCAGCGCCAAGGACCTGTTCGTCAGCCAGGCCGCCATGACCGGTGAATCGATGCCGGTGGAAAAATTCCCCCGTCAGCAGGACAGCGACACCCGCAACCCGCTGGACCTCGACAACATTCTGTTCATGGGCACCAACGTGGTGTCCGGCACCGCGATGGCGGTGATTCTCACCACCGGCAACAACACCTATTTCGGCGCATTGGCGCAGCGGGTTGGCGCCACCGACCGTGCACCCACTTCGTTCCAGACCGGGGTCAACAAAGTCAGCTGGCTGCTGATCCGCTTCATGTTCGTCATGGCGCCGCTGGTGTTGTTTATCAACGGTTTTACCAAGGGCGACTGGACCGAGGCGCTGCTGTTCGCGCTGTCGATTGCCGTGGGCCTGACCCCGGAAATGTTGCCGATGATCGTCACCTCGACCCTGGCCAAGGGCGCGGTGTTTCTGTCGCGCAAAAAAGTCATCGTCAAGCGCCTCGACGCGATCCAGAACTTCGGCGCCATGGACGTGCTGTGCACCGACAAGACCGGGACCCTGACCCAGGACAAAATCTTCCTCGCGCGCAACGTCGATGTCTGGGGCAACGATTCCGACGACGTGCTGGAAATGGCCTACCTCAACAGCTACTACCAAACGGGCCTGAAAAACCTGCTGGACGTGGCGGTGCTTGAACACGTCGAAATTCACCGTGAACTGAAAGTCGGCACGGCGTTTCGCAAAGTCGACGAGATTCCGTTCGATTTCACCCGTCGGCGCATGTCGGTGGTGGTGGCCGAGCGTGACCAACCGCACCTGTTGATCTGCAAGGGCGCGGTGGAAGAAGTGTTGGCGGTGTGCACGCGCGTGCGTCACGGCGAGCTCGATGAAGCGCTGAGCGATGAATTGCTGGCGCGGATTCGCCAGGTTACTGCCGCGTTCAACGCTGAAGGCTTGCGTGTGGTGGCGGTCGCTGCACGGCCGATGATCGAGGGCTGCGATACGTACAGCCTGGCCGATGAACAAGCGCTGACGCTGATCGGTTACGTGGCGTTCCTCGACCCGCCCAAGGAAAGCACCGCGCCGGCCCTCAAAGCCCTGGCCGCTCACGGCGTGGCGGTGAAAGTGCTGACCGGCGACAACGAATTGGTGACCGCCAAGATCTGCCGTGAAGTCGGCCTGGAGCAGCAAGGCCTGCTGATGGGCAACGACGTCGAGCGCATGACGGACGCCGAACTGGCGGTGGCGGTGGAAACCACCAACGTCTTCGCCAAACTGACCCCTTCGCACAAGGAACGGATCGTCCGGCTGCTCAAAGGCAACGGCCATGTGGTCGGTTTCATGGGCGACGGCATCAACGACGCGCCCGCGCTACGCACCGCTGACATCGGCATTTCGGTGGACAGCGCCGTCGACATCGCCAAGGAAGCGGCGGACATCATCCTCCTGGAAAAAAGCCTGATGGTGTTGGAGGAGGGCGTGCTGGAAGGCCGGCGGACCTTCGCCAACATGCTCAAGTACATCAAGATGACCGCCAGTTCGAACTTCGGCAACGTGTTCTCAGTACTGGTGGCCAGCGCGTTTATCCCGTTCCTGCCGATGCTGCCGATGCACCTGCTGGTGCAAAACCTGCTTTATGATATTTCGCAGATTGCCATCCCGTTCGATAACGTCGATGAAGAAATGCTGAGCAAACCGCAGCGCTGGCAACCGGCGGATGTCGGGCGCTTCATGCTGTTCTTCGGGCCGATCAGCTCGATCTTCGACATCACCACGTTTGCCTTGATGTGGTACGTCTTCGATGCCAACACCCCGGACCACCAGACCCTGTTTCAGTCCGGCTGGTTCGTGGTCGGGTTGCTGACCCAAACGTTGATCGTGCACATGATCCGCACGCCGAAGATCCCGTTCCTGCAAAGCCGCGCAGCCATGCCGCTGATGGTGATGACCGGGATCATCATGGCCGTGGGGGTTTTCCTGCCGATGGGGCCGCTGGCGCATTACTTCAAACTGCAGGCGCTGCCGTCGCTGTATTTTGTGTTCCTGCCGGTCATCCTGCTGGCGTACATGGCCCTGACCCAGGCGGTGAAAGGTTTCTACATCCGTCGGTTTGGCTGGCAGTAAACATTCTGCATACCCACTGTAGGAGCTGCCGCAGGCTGCGATCTTTGGTCTTGTCTTTAAAAAACAAAATCAAAAGATCGCAGCCTGCGGCAGCTCCTACGGGTGTGTGGTGAATGTGTCGCGGATTTTAGGAAAAGTCCTACATAAAGCCCGAGAGGTCTTCCGTAGCCTTGCGCCCTCACGAAACCGACACCCAGCTGGGGGCCCCCGTTGTCGAACAAAGCCTTACGTATCCTGATCGCCGACGAGCAGCATTTTTACCGCATGAAGATCGAGCGCCTGTTCAATCAACTCGGTTATTACCGGATAGCGCCGGTGCACAACCTGGAAGAGCTATTGACCCTGGTCGAATACAGCAGCGATCCATTCGATCTGGTCGTCATCAATGCAGCGCTGGGGAACGGGGTGCTGGATATGCTCGATTACTTTCTCGATAACCGACAGGTTCGTCACACGTTGATCTACAACGGCCGGCAGGCGCAATTGCCACCCATTCCAGCCGCCGTTCAACAGACGGTTCAAATAAGCCAGGCGCAGTTGCCCGACCTGGCAGCCATCCAGCAGCGAATGGCGATGCTTGATCCACGGCTACCGCTCGTCGGCACTGTCATTTCTATCAGGTAGCAGCAGCTGGAATTCCATGCAAGAGTCTCAGCGCAGCTGCTGTGTGTAACCCGGGCCTGGCCCACGGGCATTTCTTGCCCGATTGTCGTGCCTTTGCACAGGGAGTAGCCATGAAGTCAGTGTTGATAGCGGACGATCATCCGGTGGTTCGCGCTGCTGTCAAAATCTTGCTTAAAGTGGAGGGTTTTAAACGGATTATCGAGACCTCGAGCGGCAACGAGGTTCTGCCCATGATCCGCGAACAAAAACCTGATCTGGTGGTGCTGGATCTGGTCATGCCCTCGCTCGACGGCCTCGATGTGCTGGCTCGAATCAAGAGCGGTGGCGAGGTGTGCCGCGTACTGGTCTTCACCTCGCAGGAAGCGATGTTTTATCAGGACCGGTGCATGCGCGCCGGCGCTGCGGCGTTCGTGTCCAAGACCAACGACCTGGAGCATTTGCATAAAGCCGTGCACGCGGTCATGGCCGGTTATACCTATTTCATCCAGCTACCGTCGACGTCGGTGTCACTGAACACCTTGCAGCGCAGCGAAAAGCAGATGATCGACAAGCTCTCCGACCGTGAACTGACGATCTTTCAATACCTTGCCAAAGGCCTTAGTAACAAGGCGATCGCCGAGGTCATGCACCTGAGCCACAAGACCGTCAGCACCTATAAGACCCGATTGATAGAAAAACTTAACGTGGTTTCATCCGTGCACCTGCGGGATTTCGCCAGGCGCAATCATCTGATCTGAGTGAGCCTGACCATGCGCGATTGTTTCTGGGCTCTATGGCTGTTCTCGGTTCTAGGCACTTCGGTTGCGGCCGCTGACGCCCCCCTGCAGTTACAGCTGCATTTGCTCGGGCGTTCTTCGGCTTCGGGTTACGAGGTCCAACTCGATGAATCGGACTGGCAATGGCTGCGGGGCAAGCGCGTCTTGCGTCTCGGGGTATCGGGGCCGGATTACCCACCGTTCGAGATCACGCGTAACCAGGATGAACTGGAAGGCATCACCGCCGATTATGCCACGCTGGTGGCGGAGCTCCTGAACGTCAGGATCGAGGTGCTTCGTTACCGCACGCGTGATGCGGTCATGGCGGCGCTCAAGCGCGATGAAGTCGACCTGCTCGGCACGTCCAACAATTTTGAGGCGGCCGATCCCGGACTGAGCCTGTCCAGTGCTTACGCGGAAGATCAGCCGATGCTGGTCACCCGACAGGACGAACAGATGCCCGTCGATCTGGCGGGAAAACGCATCGCCATGGCCGATGACTATCTGCCGGCGCGGACCGTCGAAGCCTACTATCCCGAAGCCAGCCTGCAGCGCTACTCCTCGACGCTGGAAGCGCTCGGCGCGGTGGCGTTCGAGCAGGATGACGTGTACCTGGGGGATCTCATCAGCGCCGTTTACCTGATCAACAACAACTACCTCAATAACGTGCACCTGGTGGGGCCGTCCGGCCTGGACGCCAACCCGTTCGGCTTTGCCCTGGCCTCGGACAATTCACGTCTCAAGCGCATCGTCGACAAGGCCCTGGCGGCGATCCCCATGGACCAGCGCCTGGCCATCGAGCAGCGCTGGAGTGCCGGCAGGGCGACGATGGCGGGCCAGCAGCGGGTGAGCCTCAGCGCCAGTGAACAGCGCTGGCTGGATCGTCATCCGAAGGTGATCGTCGGCGCCGTCGAGAACTTTGCGCCACTGAGTTTCTATGATGCCCAAGGCCGATTCAGCGGGTTGACTGCGCAGCTGCTGAACCTGATCAGCCAGCGCAGCGGGTTGCATTTCGAGGTGCAACGGGGCAGTTCCCTGGACCAGCAAATCGAACGACTCAAGGCCGGCGAGATCGATGTGTTGCCCGCGATCATTCCCAGTCTGGAAAACGAAGCGCAGATGCGCTTCACCCGTGCCTACCTGAGCAATCCGTTTGTGCTGGTAAGCGCCACCACCCCCGGCAGCCCGAAGACGCTGAACGATCTGGCCGGCAAACGCCTGGCGATTTATCAGAGCCATCCCATGCGCGAATTCATTCAAGCGCAGGCGCCGCACGTGCAGATGGTGGACGTGCAAAGTCTTGGTCAGGGCCTTGAATGGGTGATGAAAGGACAGGCCGATGCCGCGCTCAGCTCATTGTTCATGACGCACTATCAGATTGCCCGGTATTACCGCGACCGCCTGCGAATCACCAGTACCGTGGGCGATGAGCCGGCGCGAATCACGTTGGCCACCCACCGTGGTGCGCTGGAATTGCACTCGATACTGAACAAGGCCTTGCTGAGCATCTCACCCCAGGAGATGGATGAACTGGTGGCCCGCTGGAGCAATGATGTGGTGGTGGATGACAGCTACTGGTTGCGTCATCGCCAGGGCATTCTCCAGGGATTCGCCGCTGCGGCGGTCTTGCTGTTGCTCGCCTTGAGCTGGATTGCCTGGCAGCGTCGGCAGATTCGCCAGCGCCAGCAGTGGCTCGGGCAATTGCAGGACGCCAAGGACGCCGCCGACGATGCCAACCGTGCCAAGACGACGTTTCTGGCGACCATGAGCCATGAGATCCGCACGCCGATGAACGCGCTGCTCGGCATGCTCGAACTGGCGTTGAAGCGCGCGGAAGAGGGCGTCACCGACCGTTCCGCGATCGAGGTGGCTTCCCATGCCGGGCAACAGTTGCTGGCGTTGATCGGCGACATTCTGGACATCGCGCGCATCGAGTCCGGGCACCTGACCCTGGCCCCCGAGCGCGCGAATCTGCGGACGCTGGTCGAGTCGGTGGGCCGGATTTTCGAAGGTCTGGCCCGGCAGAAGCACCTGCAGTGGCGGATCGAACTGGACGACCTCAGCGACCGCGACGTGTTGATCGACCCCACGCGCTTCAAGCAGGTGTTGTCCAACCTGTTGAGCAACGCCATCAAGTTCACCGGTGAAGGTGAGGTGAGCCTGACGCTGCGGGTTACCCCCGGTTTGTCCGGGCATCTGCTGGTCAGTGTGCGCATTGCCGACAGCGGCATCGGCATCAGTGTGGTGGACCGGCAACGGCTGTTCAGCCCGTTCGTGCAGGCCGACAATAACCGGCAGTCCGGCCGACACGGTTCCGGTCTGGGGCTGGTCATCAGCCGCTCGCTCTGCGAAATGATGGGCGGCCAGTTGCAGCTCGACAGCGTCCTGGGACGGGGCACGCAGGTCGACATCAAGCTTGATCTGTTGGCGTTGCAACCGCTGCCATCCAATGCGCAAGTGGAAAGTGGAGGGCAACGGCCCACTCGGCCGCTGACGATTCTGGTGGTCGACGATTATCCGGCCAATCGGTTGTTGCTGTCCCGGCAGCTCAGCTATCTGGGGCATCGTGTACTGGAGGCCGAGGATGGCGAGCTCGGTCTGGCGCAGTGGCGCGAACAGATGTGCGACCTGGTCATCACCGACTGCAACATGCCGCGGGTCAGTGGTTATGAACTGGCGGGTGCAATCCGCGATGCCGAGCGCTTTCATGGGGCGTCGCCCACGTTGATCCTGGGGTTTACCGCCAATGCTCAGCCCGAGGAGAAGATCCGTTGCCTGGAGGCCGGCATGGACGATTGCCTGTTCAAACCCATCCGGCTGGCGGATCTGAGCGGATGGCTGGCGTCGAGGTTTGTCAGTGAAGCGCCAATGGCGGTTGAAGCAGCCTCACCCCCAGAGATCGACTTGAGCGGTCTGGAGCAATACGTGGGGACGGACCGAACGCTGATCAATGAGTTGTTGCACGACCTGGCCGTGACCAACCGCGAGGATCGCCAGCAACTGATCGCCGCACACGGCAGTGGCAATCGCCAAGGCTTGCAAGACCTGGCGCACCGCATTATGGGCGGTGCACGGATGGTCCGGGCGATCAGTCTTATCGGCTGTTGCGAGCAACTGGAACAGGCCTGCCGCGAGGGCTCCCCGGCGCTGATCGACGAAGCCGTCGATCACTTGCAGCACGCCATGTCGCGCCTCGACCAAAGCCTTGGGCGGGGCTGAAACTCAGTCCCAGTGCGGTGCGATGCCTTTAGGGCTGGTCAGCCGGTGGCCGCGATCGAGCCCTGCGATCAGTGTCATATCGGCATCGCTCAGCGTCATGGCGCAGGCTTTCAGGTTGCTGGCGAGGTTGGCCCGCTTGGTGGACGAGGGGATCACGGCGTAACCCAGTTGCATGGCCCAGGCCAGTGTGACTTGCGCCGGTGTCGCCTGTATCCGGTTGGCGATTTGCTGGATCACCGGATCTTTCAGCACTTCACCGTAGGCCAGTGTCATGTAGGAGGTGATCTGGATGCCCTGGCTCTGCGCACACTCGACGACTTTGCGGTTTTGCAGGTAGGGGTGTAGTTCGATCTGGTTCGTGGCGATGTTCTCGGCACCGACGGCGTCGATCGCTTGTTTCATCAGGTCGACGGTGAAGTTGGACACGCCGATCTGCCGGGTCAGGCCCAGTTGCTTGGCTTCGAGCAGGGCGCCCATGAATTCTGCCACCGGCACCTGGTTTTCCGGCGACGGCCAGTGGATCAGGGTCAGGTCCAGGTAGTCAGACTGCAGTTTGCGCAGGCTCTCCTTGAGGCTGTCGATCAGGCGATCCTTGGCGAAATTGGCGACCCAGATCTTGCTGGTGATGAACAATTCTTCACGGGCGATATTGCTGGCCGCAATGGCCTCGCCGACTTCGGCTTCATTCTCGTAGATTTGCGCGGTATCGATCGCGCGGTAGCCTAGCTCCAGGCCCGTGCTCACCGAATCGATGACCACCTGGCCTTGCAGGCGAAACGTACCGAGACCGAATGCAGGAATAGACATTGATGACTCCAGGACTTGCAGTAGGAATGAGCGCCAGTATCCGCGCCTGCATCCTTGAGAAAAACCGCTGGTGGGGCAAAGCAATGTTTACCGCAAGTCATGAATCAGGGAGGGAAGTGAGATTGATGTTGCTGGGTCTGGCGCCTTCGCGAGCAGACTCGCTCCCACATGGGATCTGGGGTGTACACAAATCCCCTGTGGGAGCGAGCCTGCTCGCGAAGGTCGCGACTCGGTCCAAAGCCTTACCCCCGAGCCTCAAGAATCATGCAAGTCGTTGACCCCGTCGCCTACAACCGCCTGCTTCGCAGCCGAACGCAGGCTTCGCCAGCTGCTACAAAATGGGTTTGCGCGGGCAACGGGTACTTGAGCATGTGGCGGGGCAACATTGGACCGACCCGTTCTCCAAATAGGACGCTGTGACTGATTTTTGCAGTCTAGTGCAGCAAAGGGTTCGGTTTTAAGCTGTGTCCATCGCGTCAAACCCCATTTCGGAGGCCCCATGAAAAACATCATCGGTATCTACACCAGCCCACGGGCCCATTGGGTCGGCGACGGTTTTCCGGTTCGCACCCTGTTTTCCTACGACAACCTGGGCAAACACATCAGCCCGTTTTTGCTGCTCGATCACGCCGGTCCCGCTGAATTCACCCCGACCACCGAGCGTCGTGGCGTGGGTCAGCATCCGCACCGCGGTTTCGAAACCGTGACGATCGTTTATAAGGGCGAACTGGAGCACCGCGACTCCACCGGCAGCGGCGGCAAGATCGGGCCTGGCGACGTGCAATGGATGACCGCCGCCTCCGGGATACTCCATGAGGAGTTCCACTCCGAAGATTTCGCCAAGCGCGGCGGCACCCTGGAAATGGTGCAACTGTGGGTCAACCTGCCGGCCAAGGACAAAATGGCCGATGCCGGTTACCAGACGATTCTCGACGGCGACATCCCGAGTATCCCGCTCAAGGACAACGCCGGCAGCCTGCGCTTGATCGCCGGTGGGTTCGACGGCCACACCGGCCCGGCGCGCACGTTTACCCCGATTGACGTCTGGGACTTGCGCCTCAATGGTGGCAAGTTGCTGAGCCTGGATCTGCATGAAGGCCGTAACACCGCAATGGTTGTGCTGCGCGGTACGGTTCAGGTCAATGGCCTGGAACTGATGCGCGAAGGGCAGTTGGCGTTGTTCGAACGCAATGGCAATCAGATCAGTCTGGAGGCCAATAGCGATGCGGTGGTGCTGTTGCTCGGCGGCGAGCCCATCGACGAACCGATCGTCGGCCATGGCCCGTTCGTGATGAACAGCGAGCAAGAGATCCATCAGGCCTTTGCTGACTTCCAGTCCGGTCGGTTCGGCCAGATGCACGGTTAAACCGTACCGTCTACCAGCTACAACACCCTGACCAACAGCCAATAACCCCTGGCGAACATGCCCCTTGTAGGAGCTGCCGAAGGCTGCGATCTTTTGATCTTCTGGATCACAAAAAGATCGCAGGCTTCGCCAGCTCCTACAATTCGTGCGATGTTTGCGTCATGGCCCTTGCTGGAGTTGCTTGATGCTGTCACTGGTTACCAATCACCCACTGGTCTGTGCGCTGCTCCTGATCCTGATCGATCTCGGGTTATGGCGCTTGATCACTGCCAATGGCAGCAACTGGAAGCTGGTCGTGCGGCTGCTGGTTTTTTCGTTGTTCAGCATGCTGCTGTTCAACGAAGGCTTGAATCCATTGGAAGTGGCACCCTGGGCCGACAACGTGCCACTGCACCTGGCGGCCACCGGTTTGCAAATCGGCTGGTGGCTGTTCGGTGCGCGAACGCTGACGGTGTTGATCGGCGCCGTGATGATGCAACGGGTCGGGCACACCGGGCGCTTGCTCCAGGATTTGCTGGGTGCGGTGATTTTCCTGATCGCCATCATCGCCGCCCTGGCCTACGTGCTCGACCTGCCGGTCAAGGGCGTGTTGGCCACCTCCGGCGCCTTGGCGATCATCGTCGGCCTGGCGTTGCAAAGTACCCTCAGCGATGTATTTTCCGGGATTGTCCTCAACACGACCAAGCCCTATCAACTGGATGACTGGATCTCCATCGATGGCACCGAAGGACGGGTCACCGATATCGACTGGCGGGCCACGCGTATGCAAACCGCCCAAGGCAGCATGGCGGTGATTCCCAATTCGCTGGCGGCCAAGGCCAAAATCATCAACTTCAGCCGGCCGAGCGACATCTTCGGTGTTTCGATCAGCCTGCAATTGAGCCCGCACGCCCGCCCGCAAACGGTGATCGATGCCCTGGAGCGGGCGATGGAGGGCTGCCGTTATCTGTTGAGCAAACCGGCGCCATGCGTCGCGCTGAAAGGCTCCAGCCCCGCTGGCGTGGAGTACGAAATCAGTGGCTTCGTGGTCTCGATGGACCAGAAACGCATGGTGCGCAATCTGCTGTTTGACCTGGCGTTCCGGCATTTGCAGGCCTCCGGTGTGAGCCTGTTGTCCAGTGTCGAACCGAATGCGTCGGCCAACCTGTCACGACCACGAGCGTTGCTGGAAAGCTCGGCGATTTTCTCGACGCTGCGTCAGGAAGAGAAAGAAACCTTCAGCCAGCACATGACCCTGCAAACCTTCCGCGCCGGGGAAATGATTCTTCCGGCAGGGGAGGTGAGCGATCACTTGTTCATCATCGAATCCGGCGTGGTGTCGGTAGCGCTGAGCCGTGGTGGGATCAAGTTCGAGTCCGGGCGCATGGGGCCCGGCGAGGTGATCGGCGAGGGCGGCATTTTGTCGGATACCGCGGTGCCGGCCGACTTCAGTGCCAAGACCGCGTGTGCCTTGTATCGAATCGAGAAGGATTACCTCAAGCCGTGCCTGGATGCGCGGCATGACATCGGTGAGGCGATGAAGGCGTTGCTGGATTTCCGCTTGCACAAGGCGCAGACCTTGACCCAGGAAGCGCCGAAGGTGGTGGCGAAGAAGGGTTTTATGCAGTGGTTGCGCAGTAGGGCTTAGGGATTTCGGGTGAATGGCCGCTGCGCGGTTCGCGAGCAAGCCCGCTCCCACAGTTGACCGAGTTTCTTTAGCAGGAATAGGGTCGACTGTGGGAACGGGCTTGCTCGCGAAAGCGGTGTGGCAGTCAATCCAGTCAGACCCTGGGTTCAACCGACAACCAATAGCGAGTCAAACTGCTGATTTTCAGCGGCAGCGTATCACTGAGCAATCGCAGGCTGGCGTCGGTATCACGCAGGGAAAACGCCCCCGACACCCGTAACGCGGCGACATCGGCGTGCCAGCGCAACACGCCGGGCCGGTAACGGCTCAACTCCCCGAGCAGTTCATCCAGGCGCATATTGTTGGCCAGCAACATGCCCTTGTCCCAGGCGAGGGTGCTGGTGTCGAAGCGTTCCACCGGGTCAAACCGGTTGAGCTTGAAACTCTGGCGTTCACCGGCCTTGATTGTCGTGGGCTGCTGAAGCAATTGCGGCGTGACCTCCACGAGCCCTTCGAGTACCGACACCTGGCATCGCGAACCATTGATCCGCACACAAAACCAGGTGCCCAGTGCACGGGCGATCCCTTGCGGGGTTTCGACGATAAAGGGCCGGGCAGCCGGGTCCTTGGCCGTGCTGATCAACACTTCGCCTTCGCGCAGTACGAGTCGACGCTCAGCCAGGTTGAAGGCAATGTCCAGGGCACTTTCAGTGTTGAGCACCACCTGACTGCCGTCGGGCAGTTGCAGGTTTTTCTGTTCGCCCACGGCGGTACGTTGATCGGCGGACCATTGCTGCCAAGGCACATGTTGCGAGGCGATGCCCACGGGGCCGGCCATCAGGACCAGGCCCAGTCGCGTGAGGGTCTGCCGGCGGCTGAGGCCTTCCTTGCGCGCCGCCCGTTGCAGGGTCTGAATGGCGACGTTGGCCGGCACACTTCGAAACTCTCCAAGCAGCGTCTCGGCACGCTGCCAAGCCTGGGCGTGCTCGGCACTGCGGTTGCGCCACTGGGCAATGGCATGGTGGTCGGACGGGGTGGCGGTGCCGGAATGCAGCTGCACCAGCCAGTCGGCGGCCTCGCCGAGAATCTGCGGGTTGATCATCGAGGCGTTCATCACGCGACACTCAGGCAGGCAATGAACGCCGCGCGCATGTGCCGTTTGACGGTGATCAGCGACACGCTCAGGCGCGTGGCAATCTGACCGTAGGTCAACCCTTCGATCTGTGACAGCAGGAAGGTGTCGCGGGTGACGGCGGGCAATTCGCGCAGTAGCGCCTCGATACGCGTCAGGGTTTCGAGAATCAGCAGGCGGGTTTCCGGCGAAGGCACGTCGGCCGCCGGCAAGTCAGCGATGGTTTCCAGGTAGGCACGCTCGATGTCCTGGCGACGCCAGCGGTCGATCATCAGCCCTTTGGCGATGTGCGTCAGCAGCGCCCGGGGTTCGCTGCCCAAGGGTTTGACGATCTGGCGCGTCAGCAAACGCAGGAATGTATCTTGCGCCAGGTCGGCCGCATCGCAGCGGTTACCCAGTTTTCGGTACAACCACCCCTGCAGCCACCCATGGTGTTCGCTGTAAAGGTTATGGATGTGTTGATTCAAAGGCTCGGCTGACGACATATCGGGCAAATGCTCGTTTCGCCATCCTGGCGTGACTGCAATTAAGAATTGATCGCATTCTAGTGGCGCAGACCGAGCGCTGGCAAATCTCAAATCGCATTTGCTGTCCGATAGTTTCCCAATGGCCTCCTCGACTTCTGAAATATTGGCTATTTGTGCAATCCAGCAGTGGGACTAACGTATCTACACACCCACTTGCCCTGGAACACACCATGAAACCTCGTATCGATTTCTACACCGCTTCGCCAGACGCCCTTAAAGCGATGATCGCCCTGGAAACCGCTGTTTCGAAGCTGCCTCTGGAGAAAAACCTGATCGAGCTGGTCAAGCTGCGCACGTCGCAAATCAACGGCTGCGCCTTCTGCCTCGATATGCACAGCGCCGATGCCCGTAAGGGCGGTGAAGATGAACGTCGTCTGGCCACGCTGTCGGCCTGGCGCGAAACCCCATTCTTTACCGACCGTGAACGCGCCGCGCTGGCGTGGACCGAATCCGTCACTCTGATCAGCCAGACGCATGCCGAGGACGAAGACTACGAACTGGCCACTGCTCAGTTCAGCCCCAAGGAAATGGTCGATCTGACCGTGGCCATTACCACGATCAACGCCTGGAACCGCCTGGCGATTGGTTTCCGCAAAATGCCTCAAGCCTGATCAATGAGCGTCTGCTGACGGCGCGGCCGGTGGTTGCACCTTGCGCATCAAGGGCACCATCGCCGTGGCGATGATGAAGCACACCATGATCATCAGAAACGCGTCGCCGTAGGTTTGTGTCTGCGCTTCGCGGTACGTCAGCAGCCAGAGCTGATGCAGGCTGGCGGTGACGCCGACGTCACCGCTCTGGCCGAGTGCGGCGAAGTTATTGCCAACTTGCGACAGCCACTGATTCAGCGCTTCGTTGGTGCTGTTGAGGTTTTCCGCCAACCGCGTGAAGTGCAGGTTGGTCCGGTCATTGAGGATGGTCGCGCAGGCAGCAATGCCGATAGCACCCCCCAGATTTCGCATCAAGTTGAACAACCCCGACGCATGTTTAAGCCGAGCTGGCGCTAGCCCGCCGAGGGTCAGCGTCACCGCTGGCGGCACCGCCAATTGCTGGGCGATGCCCCGTAGCGCTTGCGGCAACATCAGTTCTTTAGCCCCCCAGTCATGGGTGATCGGGCTGAAATCCCACATCGACAAGGCGAACAACCCGAGGCCGGTCATCATGATCCAGCGCAGGTCAATGCGGTTGGCGAGAAAGGCGTACAGCGGAATGGCCATGATCTGGAACACCCCGGTCGAGAAAACCGCCAGGCCAATGTCCAGCGCGCCATAACCACGGACCCGACCGAGAAACAGCGGCGTCAGGTAAATCGTGGCGAACAGGCCGATCCCGGTGACGAACGAAAAGAAACAGCCGAGGGCGAAGTTGCGGTCTTTCAAGGCGCGCAAATCGACGATCGGGTTGGCCACGTGTAAGGTCCGGCCGATGAAGGCGAGGCCGGAGAGGCCGCTGATCCATGCCGTGGTCAGAATCGTGTGGTCACTGAACCAGTTCCAGCGCGGGCCTTCTTCGAGGGTGTATTCCAGGCAGCCGAGAAACAGCGCCATGAACAGCATGCTCAAGTAGTCGGCGCCTTTGAGCAGTGACAATTCCGGCTGGTCGATTTTCACCAACATTGGCACCGCCACCGCGACGAAAATCCCCGGCACGAGGTTGATATAGAACAGCCAGTGCCAGGATGAAACGTCGGTGATCCAGCCACCGATGACCGGCCCCAGCGTAGGCGCCAGCGAAGCCACCGCGCCGATGGTTGC
Organism: Pseudomonas sp. LBUM1644; assembly: GCF_059716195.1. Classification (NCBI taxonomy): domain Bacteria; kingdom Pseudomonadati; phylum Pseudomonadota; class Gammaproteobacteria; order Pseudomonadales; family Pseudomonadaceae; genus Pseudomonas; species Pseudomonas sp. LBUM1644. The sequence continues at coordinate 2,045,321 of NZ_CP166812.1, forward strand.
CGCCGCGATCACCCGTTGCTTGCCAGTGAAGAAAAAGAACGCCGTGGTGAATACCAGTGGGATCATCGAGCCGCCGAGAAAACCTTGCAGTGCGCGAAAGGCGATCATGCTCTGGATATTCCAGGCCGCGCCGCAGAGCAGGCTGGCCAAGGTGAAGCCCACCGCCGAAGCGCAGAACAACCAGCGCGTCGAGAACACCCGCGACAGCCAACCGGACAGCGGAATCACGATGATTTCAGCGATCAGGTAGCTGGTTTGTACCCACGCTGTTTCATCGGTTCCGGCGGAGAGCCCACCGCCGATGTCGCGCAACGAGGCGGAGACGATCTGGATGTCCAGCAGCGCAATGAACATGCCGATGCACATGCTGGCGAAGGCAAAGACTTTGGTCGCCGTCGCCATGTTCGCGGGGTTGAACGGTTGCGCGGGAACGGCGAGGGCGCGGCTCATGGTGCAACAGCCACGGCGGTGGTTTCAGGCGCTTTGCGGGTGTCCACTTCAGCCGTTACCGAGAGGCCTGGACGCAGATGGCCGAGTACGCCATCGGCCGGGTCGAGCAAGATCCGCACCGGCACCCGCTGGACGATTTTGGTGAAGTTGCCAGTGGCGTTTTCCGGCGGCAGAACGCTGAACTGCGCACCACTGGCCGGCGCGAGGCTGTCCAGATGGCCATGGAATTCCCGCCCCGAGAGCACGTCGGCATGAATGATCACCCGTTGGCCGGGCGTCATGCGCGCCAATTGATCTTCCTTGAAATTGGCATCGACCCACAGTCCACTGGACGGCACCACCGACAGTAACTGCGATCCGGCCTGCGCATAGGCGCCGACCCGCGCCCGACGATTGCCGATCACGCCGTCCACGGGGGCTTTGAGTTCGGTGTAACCGACGTTCAATTGCGCCAGGTCCCGCTCGGCCTTGGCCTGCATCAGCGCGGCGCGCGCCTGTTGTTTCTGGGTTTCGATCACGTTCAACTGACGTTGCGCGGCTAGCAGTTCAGCCTGGGCCCGGGCACTTAGGGCCTGGGCGGTCTTGAAGGTGGCGTTGGCGCGTTGGGCGCTTTCTACCGAGACAGCGTTGCTGCCGACCAGTTTTTTGTAGCGTGCGTCGTCATCCCGGGAACGGGCGGTTTCGGCGCCAGTGGCATCGATGCCTGCACGGGCCTGGCCGATCACGGCGTGTTGCAGTTGTTCAGTGGCATCAAGGTTGGCGAGCAGCGCTTCTTCAGCAGCGACGGCACCTTCAGCCTTGGCCAGGTTGGCGCGGTAATCGCGGGAGTCGATACGAATCAGCACATCGCCAGCCTTCACTTTCTGGTTATCAGTGACCAGCACTTCTTCGATATAACCCGCAACCTTCGGCCCGATCACCGTCACGTCGCCACCTATGTAGGCGTCGTCGGTTTCCTCGATGAAGCGGCCGGCGGACCACCAATGAGTGGCGTACAACCCGGCGCACACCAAGGCAGCGACAACCGCAGTCAACAGGATCAACCGTTTGAGCAGGGGAGGCTTGTGGGCGCTCACCGGTGCAGCAAGGTCGGATTCAAGGCTGGGCATGCTGGTCATGGAAAAATACCTGTAGGAACGGCTGTTTATTACGTATGTAATATGACGCATGTAATATTTGGTGGCAATTGATTTTTTCTGCCGATCGTCAGGTGGTTATTTGAGCCAGGCGCCGGGCGTGATGCCGGTCATGTCCTTGAAGAACGCGATGAATGCGCTGTCACTGGCAAAGCCTGCTTCGAAGGCGCAGTAGCTGATGCTGCGTCCGGTGGCGAGCAATTCCATGGCGCGCATCAGCCGCCATTGTTGGCGCCATTGCTGAAAGCTCATGCCGGTTTCGCGCTGGAAGATTCGTCCGATGGTTCGACCGCTGGCACCAATCTGCTTTTCCAGTACTTGAAGTTCGGGCGGCAGTTGCCCAGGCGTTGCCAACAGCGGTGCCAGGCGTTTGTCCCACGGCAATGGCAGGAGCATTGGTTGCTGCTCGGCGTCGCGAATTTCGTTGAGGCACAGACCTAATAGATGGACGAATTTGCCCTGCTGCCAATCGGTGTCGAAATCGGCGACGGCTATCGGTTCCAGCACCGCCCGCAGCAACGGGCTGACGTCAATCACGCAGACCTGTCGCGGCAGGTCTGCGCATAACGCAGGCACCAGATAAATCGAGCGGTAATCGACACTTTGCTGCATCACGGCGCGATGGGCGACGCCCGGCGGAATCCACGCGGCGCGGGAGGGCGGTAGCAGGCACAGCTGCTGCGCGAGGGTGATGCGCGTGCAGCCTTGTCGGGTGAACAACAACTGTCCGCGTTGATGCCGATGGGCACCCGAGTCGTGATTGCCAAGGGTCGCGGCAATACCAATCACGGGTGCCGGGTAGCTGTCGGGATCGAATCGAGCGTGGGCATCGAGCCAAGCCATGGTATGTCCGATTTAAACGATTAATTGGCAGGATCTGGATAATACGCCAGTCACGAGCTTCTTAAGCTGCACTTCAGTTTTTCCTGAAGAGTGAAGTTGTGATGAATTCCAGAAACCTGTTGGTGTTGGCGGTCGCTTTGCTGATGTTTCCGCAGATTGCCCAAACCCTTTACAGTCCGGCGTTGGCGGACATCGGCCGGGTCTTTGCCGTCGGTCCGCAGGAGGCGGCGCAAACCCTGTCGGTGTATTTCCTCGCCTTCGCGTTCGGTGTGGTGGTGTGGGGGCGGATGTGCGACCGGTTGGGGCGTCGACCTTCGATGATCGCTGGATTGGCGTTGTACGCCGGGGCGTCGATGCTGGCGCTGAGTGCCAGCACCTTCAATGCCCTGTTGATGGCCCAGACGCTGGCCGCGTTTGGGGCGGCGGTGGGCTCGGTTGTGACGCAAACAGTGCTGCGCGATCGTTTCGAGGGCGCGGAACTGGCACAGGTATTTTCGGTGATGGGCATCGCACTGGCGGCTAGTCCGGCGATTGGCTTGTTCACGGGGGCGAGCCTGGTGCAAGTCTTTGGGTATCGAGGCGTGGTGGGGTGCCTGCTGCTCTTGTCGTTGGGGCTATTGCTGTGGTGCCAGCGGGTTTTGCCCGAAACCCGACCACCGAATTTAACCACGCCCGCTCTGTTAGAGACGTTGTGGCGAATGCTGCGTGACCTTCGAATCTGGCACTCGGCGCTGTTGGTGGCGCTGTTCAATATTGCCCTGTTCAGCTATTACAGCCTCGGCCCCTTCATGCTTCAGCGGATGGGTTTGAGTGCGCAATGGTTTGGCTACAGCGGTGTGATCCTGGCCTTGGGTTCCGGCCTCGGCGCCTGGCTCAACAAACGGCTGCTGCATCGTGGACTCAGCGGTTCGCAACTGATTCAAGTGGCAGGGGCGCTGATGATGATGGGTGCAAGCTTCGTCTGGTTGATGGAAGAAAGCGCTCTGTTTGTACTGGCGATGCTGCTGGTCGTGCTGGCATTTGGCATGGCGATCCCGAACATCCTCGGCTCGGCCCTGGTGAACTATGGCGATCGACTGGGCACGGCGGGCGCATTGTTTGGCTTGTTCTATTACTCGTTGATAGGCAGTGGGCTGATGCTGGCAGCCTGGGGGCAGTCGTTGGGGGAGGCCTTGATGGCATGCGCCGCGCTGGCATTGTTGCTGATCGGGATCGAGCACCGCCCGGAGCAAGCTCGCTCCCACAGTTGATTACCGTCATCCCCGAATGTTGTGTGCGCAGGAGTTCCCCTGTAGGAGCTGCCGAAGGCTGCGATCTTTTGATCTTGATCTTCTGCGTACTGGAAAAGCTGAAGATCAAAAGATCGCAGCCTTCGGCAGCTCCTACAGGGACAGAGTCAATCGGAAATCGGTGACGGTCATTTCGGAAACTTCCCACACCCAGAATCTGAGCTTCCCGGTAGGGTCAACAGCCCCCGGCACACTGCCGGGCCACACCCAAGGAAGAACGAACCATGACCAGAAAGGCCGTTATCGTGTTCAGCGGCGGACAAGACTCAACCACCTGCTTGATCCATGCCTTGCCGCAGTACGACGAAATTCACTGCATTACGTTTGATTATGGCCAACGCCATCGTGCGGAAATTGAAGCAGCGCAACAGCTTGCCAAACAGCTGGGCGTGAAGGTGCACAAAGTATTAGACGCTTCATTGCTGAACGAGCTGGCCGTTAGCAGCTTGACGCGTGACAACATTACGATTGCAAAGAGTATGGGCATCGGCGTGCCTGATACCTTCGTACCTGGCAGGAATATTCTGTTTTTAACGTTGGCTTCTATTTATGCCTATCAGGTGGGGGCTGAGGCTGTCATTACAGGAGTTTGTGAAACAGAGAGTTCTGGTTACCCTGATTGTGGTGAGGAGTTTGTTAAGGTTTTGAATCGCGCTATTCACTTGGGTATGGACTATAAAATACGTATTGAGACGCCGCTTATGCGGCTGAACAAAGCTGAGACTTGGGCGTTGGCTGATCATCATGGTCAGTTTGATTTGATTCGCTATAAAACATTAACTTGCTATAACGGCTTATTGGGGAGTGGTTGCGGCGACTGTGATGCATGTAGTCTCCGGGCAAAAGGATTGAGAGAGTTTCTTGAAAGAAAAGTGGAAATCATGAATGATCTAAAACTAAAAATGCGATTGTAAAATAACACGTGCTACTGGGAGGGTGCGTTGTTTAGTTGCGCTCTCCCTTGATTCAAGCTGTTTTAACTTCTGCGATATATCGTTTGAATAATGATCGTGCTCCGTAGGCTGGTAAAACATTGAATACAGCGAAACACATTTTTATAGCGATTTGCGCGTAAACCATGTTGAGTATGTCGCTGTTTTGCATTGCCCCGTAAAATGCTATGTAACAAAAAAGTATGCTGTCTATGATTACGGCGAAGAAAGTGCTAAGGAAAATACGCAAGAAAAGAAATCTGGAGTTTGTTAGCTTTTTGATCTTGCAGAGCAAGTAAGAGTTTACGTATTCAGAAAAAAGAAAGGAGACTGATGACGCTAGTAGAACCGACGACACGTGACTGACGACTTCTGCATACGGTACATCAAGTTTCCAGCCGGGTAATCCAGGGAGATAATTGGCGGCGTTCATCAGTAAAACAATTGATGCGTTACTTAAAAAGGAAAATATAAGCGCTCTCCTTGCCAATTTAAGTCCGTAAGTTTCATTCAATAAGTCGACAACTAAAAATGTCAGAGGGTAGAGAAATACTGCGGGAGGAATAACTAAATCAAACGATGGCAGGTAAACAAGTTTGGTTGCGGCGATGTTTGAAAAGATGAACAGCGAAAGCAAAAGTATATTTAACGCGACATAAATCATCCATGATCGTTCATTGCGGTCATTCATTTCGTAGGTGGTCAATGCAGTCCCGCCAGAATAATACTTGCGGTATACGTCTTTAATTTCCACCTTGCTCAGGTTGTCGATGATTTCACTTCTTAACACATCGTGCAGTGTTACCTTTATAATTTTTCCAGTAGAAATAACCATGATAATGGCTCTGTTTTTATTTTTTTCAAATCCCAGTAATTTGTATTTGCTGTTTTCGATTTTATTATCACTTACCATGGAATCGTTCCTCGATTATATCTCCAATAATGCAAAAATTATTAGAATCAAAATTACCACTTGCGATTGCAAGTTTTCTCGTTGATTTCTCGTATACCAATTTCTCTCCGGCGGCGCTCGAAAAACCTTTTTTTATAATTAAAATATCCCCCGCTTCATTTATGCCACTGATTTCATTCTCAAGAAGTACGCCAATCAAATTGCAAGCCGTACCGAAGTAGTATGTCAACGGATACGTAATGGCCAATTCACCGATTCTTTTGTCTAGATTCTGAATCAGTAAACTCTCTCTAATAATCGGAACCGCTGCCGGATTCATATTTCCGTCCGGGGAGGAACTACTTTCTATTATTTCTTTTTCTTCAAAATCAACCGTCTCTATTTCCTTATAAGACACCCCAAAAAAATCTGATATTTTCCGAATGGTAGACTGCTGTACGTGGACAACCTTTCCTTCAAGAATGTTATAGATGGTTGTCCGGGTTAGGCCGCTGGAATTACACAAGGAAAGCCGGGTCTCTCCACGACTCTTTATCAGGTACTTAATGTTGTTTTTCAATTTTTCTGTTCTGTCTTTCTTGTGCATTCAATATTTACCATTCGCCTGTTGTTGCAATAGATTGCGCGTATGCAGGTTGCTCTCGCTGAACGCAGCATCCTACACATTCGGACCGCGGACAAAAATGATAATTTTCAAAAACAATCGAACAACTATGAAATTATTTTTCATGTCATGAGTTGGTGTCGTTGCTGTATGTAAGACGCTGCCTACCCTGCATGAAGAATCGTCTTACAGTAACTATGAAGTACGAAATCTAAGAATCATTTAATTACACAGATGTTCATTTATTTGATTAATAAAATGGAATTTTCTGGTAATAAATCAACCGGTCCGCCATGTATAACCGTCAACTCATTCTGGTTGAAGGCAAGAGACAGGCGCTTTCGAAAACTTGCAAGGAGCTCCGGCATGAAAAAGTCCAGCCCAATCGCAACCGTACAGTCCGGCCTTCCGGCTAGCGACACCATCGATTCACCCAATCCCTCCAAAGCCACCGAACAACTCGTCAGCGTGCCCCTGCGCACTCACGCTCGGCACGAACCCTCCACCCACTTCTTCGCAGTCGTTCCGGATATCGACACGGAAGCCATGCTCTGCCACGCCAGTGAAACCCTCGCGTCCCTCAGCGTCATGGCCACCGATCTCGCTCGTGAACTGGAAGGCCCGCGTCGCCACATCATCTTGGCCATTCAGCAACTGTCCGCGCTGGGCGAGTTGCTGGTCAATCGAGCGCTGGACAATCTGGAGCCGCCTCGGGGTTCGTCTGAACTGCCATCCAACTGCAAACGCTGAACAGCTGTGTTCCTTTACCCAATGGAGGTTTTTCGTCATGGATCGATACATGCCTGTCACCGGCATCGACAGCATCGTCCCGTCATTGCTGATCGACACTGAAGCGCCGCTGGACGTGTTGCATGAAACCGCGGCCTACCGCATTCGGACGGCAACGCAGTTGCTGGAAAGTATTGCGTTTGGCGAGGGTGTCCACAGTGAATTGGCGCGAGTGCTGGTGACTTCACTGCGCGATGGCTGTGATTTGCTGGATGTCGTGGGGCGGCGATTGCAAAGGCAGGTTTTAGCGTAGGGATGGAGGTTCGATGTGGGAACTCGGGGGCACAGAAACAAGAGTGTTTGCGTTGGTGCTCTGGGGGAGGGGTAACAGATCGGAAGCAAAGCAACGGCTAGATCAAAAGATCGCAGCCTGCGGCAGCTCCTACAGGGGGATATGTGCATCCGTAAGAAATGGGTCGGCTGTCAGGCCGCCTTCGCGAGCAGGCTCGCTCCCACAAACAGCAGATGGTGTACCGCTTTTGCTCTTCACCACTCAAGGCCGAGCGTTAGCTCGCCTGCTTTTGATCTTGACGCACCGCCCCCTCGAGAGGCCGAGTGCAGGTTCTGCGCAGTGGGCAACCCGGCATGGATGCCGGGTTAGCCGCCCCCGGCCATGGATGGCCGATGGCGGCGGGCCCACGGAGCAGGACCGGAGCGAGGGCATGCCGAGCCTTGGCGAGGCACCGAACGAAAGGGGCAAGAGCCCTTGGTTACTTAGGGCCGTGCGGCGTTCCGTTTTTCCAAGTGACTCGCTGTAAAAGCGAAACCGTCAGCAGCCATCACCGCAGCAACGGATATGCACACAGAGCAGCAAATCTTCAAGCCCGCTCAAAAATCGCCGCAATCCCCTGACCACCACCAATGCACATGGTCACCAACGCATAACGGCCGTTGATGCGGTGCAATTCATGGATAGCCTTGGTAGCAATAATCGCCCCCGTCGCACCCACCGGATGCCCCAGGGAAATCCCCGAACCATTCGGGTTAACCTTGGCCGGATCCAGATCCAGTTCCTGACTCACCGCACAAGCCTGAGCAGCAAACGCGATATTAGCTTCGATCACATCCATATCCGCCACCGTCAACCCGGCACGTTTCAATGCCAGACGCGTAGCAGGAACCGGACCCAGCCCCATCAACTCCGGCTCGACACCGGCATGCGCATAACTCACCAGACGGGCGAGCGGCCGCAGGTTATTAACCTGAACCGCGTTGCCAGTAGCCATCACCAACGCTGCGGCGCCATCGTTCAGACCCGAAGCATTACCGGCCGTGACCGAACCGTCCTTCTTGAACGCCGGCTTCATCTGAGCCAGCTGCTCCAAAGAAGTGGCACGCGGATGCTCATCGACACTGAACAGCTTCGTTTCCTTGCGATCACGAACTTCGACGCCGACGATTTGCTCGCTGAAGTAACCATTGGCAATCGCAAACGCTGCACGTTTTTGATCTTCGAGCGCCAGGGCATCCTGCATTTCACGGGTGATACCGTTGCGCTCGGCAACGTTCTCGGCCGTGATGCCCATGTGGATGCCATGGAACGGGTCATGCAGGATGCCCAGCATGTAATCGACAGCCTGCACGTTACCCATGCGCGCCCCCCAACGAGCGGAAGGCAGCAGGTACGGCCCGCGGCTCATGGACTCGGCACCGGCGCCGATCGCAATCTCGGCATCGCCCAGCAACAAGGTCTGCGCGGCGCTGATAATGGCTTGCAGGCCCGAACCGCAGAGACGGTTGACGTTGTAGGCCGGTGTCTCTTTCGGGATGCCGGCGTTCATCGCGGCAACGCGGGAGATATACGCGTCACGGGTGTCGGTCGGGATCACGCTGCCCATCACCAGATGGCCGATCTGCGCCGGGTCGACGTTGGACCGTTGCAAGGCAGCCTTGACGGCCGTGGTCGCCAGATCGGCCAGGGGAACGTCCTTGAGCGAACCACCAAAGGTGCCGATGGCGGTGCGTGCGGCGCTGACAACAAAAACTTCTGGGGTGCTCATGACGGCTTTCCTGTAGGTGAGTTCTTTTCGGTACTGCGATTAAGTATGGCGTTCAACGCCGACTGCGCTTCAGGGCTTTTAAGGCGCTTGATGAACAGCAAATTCTCTTGGCGAATGGTGGCTTGCAGTTCCGGCATATACGTTTGTTTGAGTAATTGTCGGGTTTGGCGCAGGGAGTCCTGAGGCAACGCCAGCAGGCGCCGGGCCATTTTTTGCGCGGCATCCAGACACTGTTGCCCGTCGTCGAACACCTCGTTGGCCAAACCCCACGCGACGGCGGTGGCACCGTCCAGACTGTCACCCCACAACAGCAGGCGCGCCGCCCGGGCATGGCCGAGTACGCGGGGCATCAGCAGGCTCGCGCCGAACTCCGGGCACAGTCCCAGGTTCACGAACGGCACGCGCAACTTGGCGTTTTTCGTGACCAGTACCTGATCGCAATGCAGCAGCAGGGTGGTGCCAATCCCGATGGCAGCCCCGCAAACGGCAGCGATCAATGGCTTTTGCAGGTGGATGACGACACGCATCAAGCGAAACGCAGGGGCGTCCAGTTCGGTCGGTGGCTGCTGGAGGAAATCCGCCAGATCGTTGCCGCTGGTAAAGCACGTCGGGCCACCGGTGACGATCATCACCTGGACAGCGTTGTCTTCGTCAGCGGCCAACAACAGGTCGGCCAACTGCGTGTACATGGCGTTGTTCAGCGCGTTGAGCTTGTCGGGGCGATCAATAGTGAGCGTCAGTACGCCTTCGTGTCGTTCTTGTGTGATCAACTCATTCATGGCGTGCCCTGCATAATCTGTGCGTCGGCCACTCTAAGCGCCTGGCCGCCGCGGGAGCTATGACAAAACGGGTCAACGCGCCTGCTTCTTTTTGCCATGTTGCGCGGTCACACACCCATTCGGGGTATGGTGCCGTTTGCCGAATCGATCGATAGTGGTTTCATCCGGTCATCCAGAACGGAACCTGCTTGATAAGGTGAATTTGCTATGCGCAAGGCATTCAAGTTGATTTTCAGTGTGTTCCTTGTCCCTTTGTCAGTGAGCGTCCATGGCGCCGAAGTGAATGAAGCCAATACGCTGCGGTTGTACAACTGGGCGGATTACATTGGTGAAAAAACCATTTCGGACTTTGAGAAGGCCAGCGGCATCAAAGTGGTTTATGACACCTTTGACTCTTATGAAACGGTCCAGGCGAAATTGCTCACCGGCCACTCCGGTTATGACCTGGTGGTATTGAATGCCTCCCTCGCACCACCGCTGATTCAGGCCAAGGTCTTTCAACCGCTGGATAAAAAGTTGCTGCCCGGCTGGAGCAATCTCGACCCGAAAGTCTTGCAGGACTTGCAGGGTTACGATGCCGGCACGAAGTATTCCGCTCCTTATACCTGGGGCAGTAACGGCGTCACTTATAACGTCGACAAGATCAAGGAACGCATGCCGGACGCGCCGATCGGTTCGCTGGCGATGATCTTCGATCCAAAAATCGTTTCGCGTTTCGCCGACTGCGGCGTCACGTTGCTCGATGCCCCCACCGAAGTCATTCCCATGGCCCTGAAGTACCTTGGGCTCGACCCGAGAAGTGCCGCGCCGGCGGACTTGAAAGCCGCCCAGGATTTACTGCTGTCCGTCAGGCCTTACATCCGCAAGTTCGACTCGGTCAATTACCTGACCAGCCTGCCCAATGGCGACGTGTGTATGGCCATGACCTGGTCCGGCGACTACGCGACGGCCATGGCTCGGGCCGAGGAAGCCAAGCTGAAGATCAATCTTGCCTATTTCATTCCCAAGGAAGGTTCGCTGATCTGGTTTGACAACATGTACATCCCGGCGGACGCGACTCACGTCGCCAATGCGCACACATTTCTTGAGTACCTGATGCAGCCACAGGTGATGGCCGACGTGAGTGATTACATCAATTACGCCAACAGTAATGCGGCGGCCACGCCGTTGCTGAATGCCAATGTACGGAACAACCCGGCGATTTATCCGGATGAAGAAATTCGACAACGGCTGTTTCCGCAAAAAACCCAGGAGGCGAAAGACATGCGCGCCATGACGCGCGTCTGGAGCACGGTAAAAAGCGGAATTTGATCGTTTAACTATTTGGTTTGAGGTTTTTTGTATGGCTACTCCAACTAAGAACGTACTGTCGGCCGCTGATGAGTCCCGTCTGGTCAAGGCCGATAAAGCCCACTACATGCACGGTTATCACATGTTCGACGAACATGCCGAACACGGTTCCCTCAATATCGTTTCTGGCGATGGCGCTTACATCTACGACACGCAGGGCAATCGTTTTCTCGACGCCGTGGGCGGCATGTGGTGCACCAATATCGGTTTGGGTCGTGAAGAAATGGCCCAGGCGATTGCTGATCAGGTGCGCAAACTGGCCTATTCGAATCCGTTCTGCGACATGTCCAACAACGTCGCTATCGAACTCTGCGAAAAACTCGCCAGCCTGGCTCCCGGCGATCTTGACCATGTGTTCCTGACCACCGGTGGTTCCACCGCCGTCGACACCGCCTACCGGCTGATTCAGTACTATCAGAACTGCCGCGGCAAGCCGGAAAAGAAGCATGTCATCGCTCGCTATAACGCCTATCACGGCTCCACTACCCTGACGATGTCAATCGGCAACAAGGCTGCCGACCGTGTACCGGAATTCGATTACGCCAACGACAGGATTCACCACGTTTCCAACCCTAATCCCTACCGCGCACCGGACGGCATGGACGAGGCGCAGTTCCTCGAATTCCTGATTAACGAGTTCGAAGAGAAGATCCTGTCCATCGGCGCGGACAAGGTCGCCGGCTTTTTTGCCGAGCCCATCATGGGCTCCGGCGGGGTGATCATTCCACCCAAGGGCTATCTGAAGCGCATGTGGGAAGTCTGCCAGCGCTACGACATTCTGTTTGTCGCAGACGAAGTGGTGACGTCGTTCGGCCGCTTGGGCAAGTTCTTCGCGTCCTACGATGTGTTCGACGTGCAGCCGGATATCATCACCACCGCCAAAGGTCTGACTTCTGCTTATTTGCCGCTGGGCGCCTGCATCTTTTCCGACCGTATCTGGAAAGTCATCGCCGAGCCGGGCAAGGGTCGCTGCTTTAGCCATGGCTTCACCTACAGCGGCCATCCGGTGTGCTGCACCGCGGCGCTGAAAAACATCGAAATCATCGAGCGCGAGAACCTGCTGGAACATGTCGAGGTGGTCGGTGCTTATCTGGAAGAGCGTCTGGCGACACTCAGCGATTTGCCGCTGGTGGGTGATGTGCGCTGCCAGAAGTTCATGGCTTGCGTGGAGTTCGTTGCCGACAAGCGCACCAAGGCGTTGTTTGCCGACGAGATCAACATTGGCGAGCGGATTCATTCCCGGGCGCAGGCCCGGGGATTATTGGTGCGGCCGATCATGCACCTCAATGTCATGTCGCCGCCGCTGATTCTGTCTTGCGCCCAGGTCGATGAAATCGTCGAGATCCTGCGGGTGTGCATTCTTGAAGTGGCAGCCGAGCTTGAGGCGAGCGGCCAGTATTTCGGGCAATGACATTGCCAGGCAGGTTCTTACCCGGTTCAGGCTCACCCGCTAGACTGCGGGGCATGAGCAAACCAAACGACGATACGCTGATCGCGATGCCCTTCGGGGCGTTGCATAAATGGCATGGGGAAATGCGCAAGGCATTTGCCCATATCGACGCGCCTGACGCGCTTCAATACCTGGCGTCGGCATTCGGGCATTTGGTCGGTATTGAATCGGTGATGATCAGCCTGGAGCACAAGGACCGTGCACCGCAGTTGCTGTATCAGCGCGGCATACCGGACAAGTTCCGGGAGGCGATCATCGACCGCTATTTTTCCGGAGGTTACCTGCTCGATCCGTTTTGCCTGGCGGTGGAGCAGGGGTTGGCTGAAGGGTTCTATCACCTGGAGGAAATCGCGCCGGACAACTTCTTCGACAGCGAGTACTACAAGACTTATTACTTGAAGGCCGGCAGCTCGGAAGACAGTTTTTACATTGTCGATACCGGCCATGACACTCAGGTCTCGGTGAGCCTGTTTCAAGGCTTTGGCGGTGAAAGCCTGCGGGCTGAACAATTGAATTTGCTGCGGGCCGTCGAGCCGTTGGTGCGCGAATTCATCAGCGAGTTTGGACGCCAGGGTCTACAGCACAGCACCGTTATTCAGGGTGGGCGTGATGATCTCAGGCAAAGGGTACAGTCCGCGTTCGAAAACTTCGGCTGCGACTTGTTGACCGAACGCGAGCGGGAAGCGGCGCACATGGTGCTCCGGGGCCACTCCGTGAAGTCCACAGCCAGCCAGATGAGTATCTCGCCGGAAACGGTGCGCATGCACCGCAAGAATCTATATCTGAAGCTGAACATCAATTCACAGTCGGAGTTGTTTGCGCTGTTTATCGAGTGGTTGCGTAAACATTAATTCATTAACAGTTGAAACCTTGAATGGCTTCTTTGGGATTCCTGCCAGAATCCTTTGGCTCTGTGCCTAAATCAACTTTTCCCGGTGCGTGGGGATCGACAAGTATCCTCGGGGGCGGCGGTATGGAATCATTGCTTCTGGTTAATAGGAAGCATTACTATTCACGCCTCCTCCCCACAGCACACCGCAATGACCCTCAAGTTGCCCCGCAGACACAGCTTTTTCGAGCATTACGAAGAGTTGGTTGGCACCTGGACCCGTCGCCTGAGAAATCGTCATCAGGCCGAGGATCTGGCCCACGACACCTTCGTGCGGGTGCTTGAGTCCGATTCGGCGGCGGTGCAACAGCCTCGGGCGTACTTGCACCAGACCGCGCGCAACATCGCGGTCGATGGTTATCGGCGTGAGGATCGGCGGGGCGCCATGGAGTCGGAGGCGGTCGATCACAGTGTGTCGTCGACCGGCGACCCGGAGCATTTCATGCAGGCGATCCAGTTGGCTGATTCCATCGAACGGGCGCTCACCGAGTTGCCGCTCAACTGCCGCAAGGTGTTTGTCTGGCAGAAGATCGAAGGCCTGACCCAGGCCGAAATCGCCGAACGCCTGGGACTGTCCAGGAACATGGTGGAGAAGTATATGATCCGCACGCTGCGGCATCTACGCGACCGCCTCGATGGAATGCAGTCATGAGCCGCGGTTGCCATGAAAACACCTGTAGGAGCTGCCGCAGGCTGCGATCTTTTGATCTTGGTCTTTGGCGCTTTACAGGCCGCCAAAAGATCGCAGGCTACGCCAGCTCCTACAAAATCCAGCGATCTTTTGGCGGTGTTGAAATCGCCGAAGATCAAAAGATCGCAGCCTTCGGCAGCCTATCCCCGGCCAAACAGGAACTTCCATGATGGATACTCGTGATTGTGCGTGCGGGCAAACAACGGTACGCGACGATGCGGCGCGATGGTTTGTGCGTTTGCAGGAACCGGCGGTGGATGTCGAAGAATATCGGCGCTTTGAAACCTGGCTCAACGAACACCCCCAGCATCGCCATGAATTTGAACTGCTCCAGGGCTTGTGGACGGCGGCTGATCTGCTGCCGCCCAAGCGTCTGCAAGCCCTGTGTGAAACGCCCCCGGCGCGCAGCAAGCGTCGCCCGCTGGTGCGTTATGCGGTGGCCGCCAGCGTGCTGGCCGTCGCGCTCGGGCTGGGACTGTTCAGCGGTTTGAATCATCCGGCGCCCTACACCGCCGAGTACTCGACGGCGCTGGGCGAGCGGCGCCACGTGGCATTGCCGGACGGATCGGTAATTGACCTGAACAGCCGCAGCCGGGTGCAGGTGCGGTTCGAAAAGAACCGTCGCGGCATTGTGCTGACGGAAGGCGAAGCCATGTTCAGCGTCGAACACGACACCAGTCGGCCGTTCGTTGTCGAGACGGGCAGTGGCAAGGTCACGGTCACCGGCACCCGTTTCGATGTGCGCCGCGACATCGGCGACACCCGGGTGGTGGTGGAGCAGGGTACCGTCAAGGTCCAGGGCCGGGACGCGGCCGACAACGACTTCATCAGCCTCACCGCTGGCCTTGGCACGCGCGTCGATGCCCAGGGCAACGTGGCGGCGGCCTACGCGGTCAACCCCGCCGAGCTGACCGCGTGGCGCGCCGGCAAACTGGTGTTCAACAACGCCAGCCTTGGCGAAGTGGCCGCAGAAGTCTCGCGCTACCGGGAAAAACCACTCACGGTCGGCAATGACAAAGTGGGCAACCTGCGCCTGACCAGCGTGTTCAAGTCCGACAACACCGACGCGCTGCTCAAAGCCTTGCCGAGCATTCTGCCGGTGGCCGTGCGGACCCTCGATGATGGCAGTCAGGAAATAATTTCAAAATAAATTCAGGTTTTTTTTGAGTTCTTCGTCTTCTTGTCCAACTGCAACTGGTTTGCATTAACAGGCGCACACTCTTGCGATCCACAGGACAATGTTCGACGTGAAGAAAACCACCGCTAAAAACAACAATTCCCCTTGGCTGCGGCTCGCGCTGGCCCTGGCCATCAGCTCGGCCCTGCCTCAGGCATTCGCTGCCGACGCGATTCATATCCCGGCGCAGCCGTTGGGTCAGGCCTTGAGTGAGCTCGGCCAGCAAACGTCGCTGCAGGTTTTTTTCAGTCCTGAACTGGTCGCTGGCAAACAGGCGCCGGCCGTGGACGGTAACTTCTCGCCGGAACAGGCCTTGCGTCAATTGTTGCAGGGCAGCGGCCTCGAGTATCAGATCGATGAAGGCTCGGTCACCCTGATGCCCGCACCGACTTCCGCTGCAAACGGCCCGTTGGAACTGGGCGTGACCGACATCAAGGTGGTCGGCGACTGGCTCGGTGATGCCGATGCCGCCGTGGTGCAGAATCACCCCGGTGCGCGCACGGTGATCCGCCGCGAAGCCATGATCGAGCAAGGTGCGATGAACGTCGGCGACGTGCTCAAGCGTGTGCCGGGTGTGCAAGTGCAGGACGCCAACGGTACCGGCGGCAGTGACATTTCCCTGAACGTCGGCGTTCGCGGCTTGACCTCGCGCCTGTCGCCACGCTCCACGGTGCTGATCGACGGCGTACCGGCGGCGTTCGCCCCGTATGGCCAGCCGCAATTGTCCATGGCGCCGATTTCTTCCGGCAACCTCGACAGCATCGACGTGGTTCGCGGCGCCGGCTCCGTGCGTTACGGGCCACAGAACGTGGGTGGCGTGATCAACTTCGTGACCCGTGCAATCCCGGAAAAAGCCTCCGCCGAAATTGGCACCACCCTGGAAACCTCCCGGCACGGCGGATGGAAACACATCGACACCGCGTTTATGGGTGGCACGGCGGACAACGGCATCGGCGTGGCGCTGTTGTATTCCGGCGTGAACGGCAACGGTTATCGTGAACGCAACAACAGCAACGACATTGACGATGTGATCCTCAAGACCCACTGGGCACCCACCGATGTCGACGATTTCAGTCTCAACTTTCACTACTACGACGCCAACGCCGACATGCCCGGCGGCCTGACCCAGGCGCAGTACGACGCCGATCCGTTCCAGTCCGACCGTAACAACGACAACTTCAGCGGGCGGCGCAAGGACGTGTCGTTCAAATGGGCGCGGCAGATCGATGACCGCACCCAGGCTGAAGTGCTGACGTACTACACCGACAGTTTCCGTGGCAGCAACATCGCCGCCCGTGACCAGAAAACCCTCGGCTCCTTCCCGCGCAGCTACTACACGTTGGGGATCGAACCGCGGGTGTCCCATGTGTTTGACGTCGGCCCGACCACCCAGGAAGTCAGTGTCGGTTATCGCTACCTCAAAGAAGCCATGCACGAAGAGGCGAGCCGTCTGGCGCTGGTCAACAATGAGCCCGTCGCGACCAAGACCTCGGACGGCCATGTGTACCAGGACCGCACCGGTGGGACCGAGGCCAACTCGGTCTACATCGACAACAAGATCGACGTCGGCAACTGGACCGTGACCCCGGGCATCCGGTTCGAGCACATCAGTACTGACTGGCATGACCGCCCGGTGCTCGACACGGCCGGCAAACCGGTACCGGAGAAACATCGCAGCATCGAAAGCAACGAGCCACTGCCGGCCCTCAGCGTGATGTATCACATTTCCGATGCCTGGAAACTGTTCGCCAACTACGAAACCTCGTTCGGCAGCCTGCAGTACTTCCAGCTTGGCCAAGGGGGGACCGGGGACGACACCGCCAACGGCCTTGAACCGGAAAAAGCCAAGACCTACGAGGTTGGCACACGCTACAACGATGATGTGTGGGGCGGCGAAGTGACGCTGTTCTACATCGACTTCGATAAAGAGTTGCAGTACATCAGCAACGATGCGGGCTGGACTAACCTCGGCGCGACCACACACCGCGGCATCGAGGCTTCGGTGCACTACGACATGTCGGCGCTGGACCCACGGCTTGACGGCCTGACCGCCAATGCCGGGTTCACCTACACACGTGCGGTGTATGAAGGCGAGATCCCTGACTTCAAGGGCCGTGACCTGCCGTTCTACTCGCGCCAGGTGGCGACCGCCGGTCTGCGTTACGACATCGATCGCTGGACGTACAACGTGGATGCCTTCGCCCAATCCAAACAGCGTTCGCCGGGCGTCGCGGTGAATGCGGACGGTAGCTTCACCAACAACTACATCACCGAAGGCACCGCGGACGGGCAGTACGGCGACATCCCGGGTTACGTGACCTGGAACGTGCGTGGCGGGTACGACTTCGGTCCGCAGGTGTCGAACCTGAAAGTCGGGGCGGGGATCAAGAACCTCTTCGACAAGCAGTACTTCACCCGTTCCAGCGACAACAACTCGGGGATGTACGTCGGCGCACCGCGCACGTTCTTTGTGCAGGCCAGTGTTGGGTTTTAAGGGCTGAAGATCAAAAGATCGCAGCCTGCGGCAGCTCCTACAGGATGTACGTCGGCGCACCGCGCACGTTCTTTGTGCAGGCCAGTGTTGGGTTTTAAAAGCTGAAGATCAAAAGATCGCAGCCTGCGGCAGCTCCTACAGGATGTACGCCATCCGAATGTAGGAGCTGCCGCAGGCTGCGATCTTTTTGCTTTTAAACCTTCAACACCTTCCCGCCGATGCCGACCGCGACCAGCAACACCGCCATCAGCCCAAAGGCAAAACTCAAACTGCTGCCGTGGGCGATAAACCCGATCACCGCGGGCCCGGCAAGAATCCCCGCATACCCCAACGTCGTAATCGCCGGCACGGCAATGTGCTCGGGCATGACCGTCTGTTTACCCACCGCGGTGTACAGCACCGGCACAATGTTCGAACAGCCCGCGCCCAGAAAGGCATAGCCAAGCAATGCCGCCTCCCAGGTCGGCGCGAATGTCGCCAGCGCCAGACCCGCGGCGGCGGTTAGTCCACCGAACACAATGACCCGCGTAGAACCGAGGCGCCGAACGATCTTGTCACCGGTCAACCGCCCGACGGTCATGGTCAGTGCAAACGCCGCATAACCCAGCCCCGCATACGCCGTGTCGATTCCGCGCTCCTGCGTCAGGAACACTGCGCTCCAATCGAGCGCTGCGCCTTCAGCCAGGAACACGATGAAACACATACCGCCGATGAACAGCACAATCCCGTGGGGTACGGCAAACGCCGGACCCGAGCTTTCACTGCCGTAGGGCAACAGGTGCGGTGCAGCTTTGAGTAGCGCCGCCACCAGGCACGCGATGACCACCAACATCGCCCCCAGTGGGGAAAAACCGAAGCCGAGGAGGGCGCTGACACCCGCGGCGCCGACGATCCCACCGAGGCTGAACAGCCCATGGAAACCCGACATCATGTTCTTGCCGCTGGCGCGTTCGACGATCACTGCTTGCAGGTTCACCGTCGAATCCACCGTGCCGAGCCCGGCACCGAACATGAACAGGGTGGCGATCAACGCGGGCACTGACGACACCGTCGCCAGCAATGGCAGGGCTGCACAGATCAACAATGTCCCGCCAGTCGTCACGCGCCGACAACCGAAGCGCGAGGACAGAATCCCGGCCATCGGCATGGCCAGGATCGACCCGACGCCCAGGCACAACAGCAACAAGCCGAGGGTCCCCTCATCCAGCCCGGCCCGTGCCTTGGCATACGGCACCAGCGGCGCCCAGGCGGCGATGCCGAGACCTGCGATGAAAAAGGCGATGCGCGTGGACATTTGCTCCAGACGCCCGGGAACGAATGTGGCTTGGGTGTTGAGGTTGGTCATATCAATCCTTGGCAAAAAACGGCGCGTCCCCAAGGGACAGTGACTCACCGGTGAGGTTCGATCAGTGTCCCGACGGTTTCGTGGTCAGGCAGGACGACATCGTTGCACAGCCCGTCGTTGTTTCGCGATATGTTGAGCGCATCGACGGTTTATACGGGAGGCGCCATGACGCCGTTCTACGATGCTCGAGGCAATATCTACGCGGTGATGGCGCCTGAGGCGGTGCGCCGCGAGGGGATCGACTTACCTGAACAGGCCAGTCAAGCGGTGCACTCCCGCGAGGCCTGGGCGTTGGCGGCCATCGAGGCGTTCTGCGGTTGGGCACCGGGCACGCAACCGCCCGGCGGCAAGGCTCATCGCTGTGATGGGCTGCTGGTCGGGCCGTTTCATTCATCACCGCCCTTTGATCTGTTGATCGTCAACACCGACGGTACGCTGGCCGAACGCAGCGGCAACGGGCTGACGATTTTTTCCCAGGCGCTCAGCGACCAAGGGCTTTGGCCGAGGGATGAAGCGTGTCTGCTCAGGGTCCATCACGACAAGACCGATGTGCCTTCACCGGGGGAAGCTACGGTGAAAGCGGCGCAGGTGGAAGACGTGCACGGGTTCTGGCTGGACCTGGGCAAACCTTCGTTCGGGCCGGAGGCAGTCAGTGCTCACGGGGTTGAGAGCGTGCTATTCAACGGCCGCGAACTCAGCCATGTGCAGCCATTGTCGTCACTCAATGCCGCCTGGTCGCGAAGCCAGTTCGCGCGGGTCGGCAATCCGCATTGCGTGACCCTTGTGGAAAACGCAGACGCCTTGCCGAGTAATGAGCAGATGCGGGAAACGCCACTGTCCGAAGGGCTTACGCGTATCGCCTACGCCATGCCGACGGGAGCGGGGCAACCCTGTCCGGCGGGTGTGAACCTGCAATGGGCGATGCTGGCGTCCGAGGGGCGAGTGGTCGCGCGGGTGTTCGAGCGCGGCGAAGGGCCAACGGCTTCTTCGGGCACCAGCGCGACGGCGGTGGCGTGTGCGGCCTGGCGCGTGGGTTGGGTCGCGGCGGGCGAGGTCAAGGTGGTGATGCCGGGTGGTACGGCGCCGATTTTGTTGGAGGCAATCGACGGCGAATTGAGTCGGGTCAGCCTGTTTGGTACGGCTCGATTGATGAGTTGATTATTCGATTGCCTTCGCGAGCAAGCCCGCTCCCACAGTTGATCTGTGTTGTTCACAAATCTCCTGTGGGAGCGGGCTTGCTCGCGAAGAGGCCGTTACAACCACCGAGAATTCAGGGCAGGTCCGCCCACTCCACCACCGGCATCTGCCGCTTCATCAACACCTTCCCGCCGCGAACCGAATACAGCGGCAACCCCTGACTGCGGATCACCTCGTAATCGCTGTCTGCCGACAGAATCAGCAAATTCGCCGGCCGTCCGCGCTCCAGTCCATAACGCTCACCCAACGCCAGGGTCCTGGCGCTGTTGTCAGTGACCAGGTCCAGCGCGCTTTGCAGGTTGCGGTAACCGAGCATGTGGCAGATGTGCAGCCCCGCTTCGAGCACCCGCAGGATGTTGCCGTTACCCAGCGGATACCACGGGTCGACAATCGAATCCTGGCCGAAACAGACATTGATGCCCGCTTCGAGCAACTCATTGACCCGGGTCACGCCCCGGCGTTTCGGGAAGTTGTCGTAGCGCCCCTGCAGGTGAATGCTTTCGGTGGGGCAGGAGACAAAATTGATCCCCGAATGCCCGAGCAGCCGAAACAGCTTGGCGCAGTAAGCGTTGTCGTAGGAGCCCATCGCGGTGGTGTGGCTGGCCGTGACGCGCGAGCCCATGTCGCGGCTGCGAGCCTCTTCGGCCAGCACTTCAAGGAAGCGCGAGTGCGGGTCGTCGGTTTCATCGCAATGCACGTCCACCAGGCAACCGGTGCGCTCGGCCAGGTCCATCAGGAACTTCACCGAACTGACCCCCTGGTCGCGGGTGTACTCGAAATGCGGAATGCCGCCGACCACATCGGCGCCCATGCGAATCGCTTCTTCCATCAACTCCCGACCATTGCGATACGACTCGATGCCTTCCTGCGGGAACGCGACAATTTGCATATCGACCAGATGCCGGCTTTCCTCGCGCACGTCGAGCATCGCCTTGAGCGCCGTCAATGAAGGGTCGGTGACGTCGACGTGGGTGCGCACGTGCTGGATGCCGTGGGCGGCGAGGGTCTGGATGGTTTTCTTCGCGCGGGTCCGGGTGTCTTCCTCGGTAATCGTCACCTTGCGCTCGCCCCAGCACTCGATGCCCTCGAACAGCGTGCCGCTCATGTTCCAGCGCGGCTCGCCGGCGGTGAGGGTGGCGTCGAGGTGAATGTGCGGTTCGACGAAGGGCGGCACCACCAGGTTGCCTCCGGCGTCCAGATCGTCGGGCCCCAGGGTCGGGGCTTCGGTCTGGCGGGCGATGTTGCTGATCAGGCCGTTTTCCAGGTGCAGCTCATGCAGGCCTTCTTGGTTACGCAGACGGGCGTTGATGATGTGCATGAGGCGAATCCTTTTAGAGAGTCGGTGTAGTCATGCCCCTACGTTAGCGCGGCAGCGGCGATCCCTGCCAGCGGCATTAGCCACTGCCGTTCAAATGTGGTGACTTCAAGGGGATTTGTGTTGCGGTAGAAACCGCAGCAGCGCCGCGATGATGGCTTCGGGCGCATCTTCCTGGATCAAATGCCCCGCATTGGGAACCGGATGGAACTGCGATCCGGGCATCATCCGATGCAACGCCCGGCCGCGTTCGATGGGAATCCATTCATCGTCCTCTCCCCACAGAATCTGCACCGGGCACCGAACGGTCGGGTACAACCCTTCAGCCTCGCGGGTATAACGCTCATCCATCTGCGCAATCTGTCGGTAAAACGCCGCTTGCCCCGGATCACCCAACCACGGTTGCACGTACGGTGCCAGCTCGTCGTCCGGGATTTCACGCTTGATCGCCCCGCGAATGTAAGCCGGCACAATCGCTCGCTGAATATAATCGGGCAGTCCGCTGAACGCGGCCTCATGCTGGCGCACATGCTGAACAAACGAAGAGCCCCATGGCGTCAGCGCCACCGGGTCGATCAGCGTCAGGCTGCGGTAATCCTTGCCGTTCAACAGGTGGGCACGCAGTGCGGTGGCGCCACCAAAGTCGTGGGCCACGACATCCGGCCGCGCCAGCCCCCAGTGATCGAGCAAGCAAGCCAACAGCTCGTTCTGCACACCCAGCGAAACATTGCCCTCGATTTTCTCGGACTGGCCATAACCCAGCAGGTCGAAATAATGCACGCGGTGCGTGGCGATGAAGTGCGGTGCAATCCGGTGCCAGACATAAGAAGAAAAGGGCGTGCCATGCACGAATACCAGCGGTGGGCCGTCGCCACGAACGGCATAGCGAATGGTGCTTCCGTTGAAGCGATAGGTCTGAGGCAGTGGCCAGTCAATCATGGACGTGTCCTTTTGGCGTGCTCGAGCCAAAAAGCATAGGCATAAAAAAACAGCCCTGAAGGCTGTTTTTTGTATCACGGACGAAACGCAGTTCCCTTTGTTGTAGGAGCGAGCTTGCTCGCGATGGTCGTTAACGATAACGCGTGTTTACTGGTTAAACGCGGCGCTCGTGAGATCATCGCGAGCAAGCTCGCTCCTACCCGCGGTAGATGCAGCCGCTGGTGCAGGTTTCGTGGATGCGGATCGCACTGAGTTCCGGCAGCAAGGGCTTCAATTCATTCCAGATGAATACGGCCAACACTTCACTGGTCGGGTTTTCCAGGCCGGGAATGTCGTTCAGGTAGTTGTGATCCAGGCGCTCGTAAAGCGGCTTGAAGATCGCCTTGATTTCCGAGAAGTCGCGGATCCAGCCAGTGTGCGGATCGAGGTCGCCGCTGAGGTGGATCGCCACTTTGAACGAGTGACCGTGCAGGCGGCCGCACTTGTGGCCATCCGGCACGTGGGGCAGGCGGTGGGCGGATTCGAAGGTAAACTCTTTGAAGATTTCCACAGTGATTTTCAGCTCTGTCAGGTGGCGATCGCCGCGGCGATGTGGGCAGGCGGCGAGTTTACCAGAGCTCTGGACAAAACACTGACTAAAGGGTCAGCAAGCGCTCGCCCAGGCGACCATTGGCGGCCAGTTCGAGGAACTCGTCCCCCAGGCGACGGCTTTCATCCATCGCCGTGCGCCAGTACTTTTGCCGACCCGGCGCATCGCCCATGAAACGCTTGAAGTCGTTACGGTCAGGCAGTTTGCCGAAGGGCAGGCGCGACAGGTAATCCTTCGACGGCGCCAGCAATAAAACATCCTGCAAGCGTGTCGGGCAGGCCCGGCGCCATGGCAGGCTCTTGTCGAACCAGCCGGGAATCACCCGGTCGGTGAAGTGCGGATAGAGCACGATGTCGTTGCCGCTATAAGGCAGGTCGAGGTGATAATCCAGCAGGCCGCCATCGCGGAACGTCCCCGCGCCGGCGCCCGGCAGATCGCGCACGCCTTCCATGACCATTGGGATCGAGCCCGACGCGAGCAAGGCCTGGCGCAGGTTGCCGGCATTGAGCGAGATGAAGCGCGACGGAAAGTCGTTCAACACGCTGACTGGCGGTGCCAGGCGCGGGTCGTGGATGATCAACCGTTCGAAATGCCGCGACAGTCGCGCCCGGCCCCGCAGGTTGTCAGCGATCACCGACGACAAGCCGAGGCCCAGTCGGCCGCGATGATCGTGCGCCAGCAGGCCGTGGCTTTTGACCACCATGATGTTCAGTCGATAATGGGCATTGTCCAGGATCGAGGCGTCGCGGCCGTCGAGCAGCTCATCGAGCATGCGCCGGGAGCTCTGGGTGATCTGCGCCATGGTCACGCCTTTGGCGAAGTTCTGCTCGGTGTACAAATGACCGAGGCGGCGCAGGCCTTCAGCGGCATCCGGCAGGCAAGCACTGGCGAAGCGCCAGGAGCCCACCGAGGCGCCAATCAGCGAGCGCTCGCGAGGCGCCGCCGGCAGCCACTCGCCGAACAGCGCCAGGTCCAGACCTTGAATCCCCAGCGCCTTGGGCCCACCGGCGGCCCCCGGAAGCGTGCCCACATCAATGGCGCTCAACCCGCTTTCACGGATGCGCGCGAACGCACGAGGGCCCGCTTTGAGGGTCAGCGAGGGGAACTTGATGTGGATAGCGGTCATACCGGTCTCGAAGTCTGGCGATCGGGCGGATTATAAACGCGTGCAGTTAAGCCGTATTGCGATCTGTAGCAGCTGGCGAAGCCTGCGTTCGGCTGCGAAGCAATCGTAAACCCAGAACACGCGGTTTTCCTGGCAAACCGCGTTGTCTGATCTCACGACTGCTTCGCAGCCGAACGCAGGCTTCGCCAGCTGCTACACAGGTAGCGTGTTGACCTGGAGTTTCTTGACTGAAAGGGTGCAGGCCCGTTTCTGTTGAGCCCGCATCATGTCGCAGCCTTTTCGAAGACCGAGGCCGGGATTATAGTTTTGATAAGTGCTCGGTGCTCAGCGGCGGGTGTCGGGTTTGGATGCCGCCGCCATGGTTGCGCCACTGCAGTTGATATAGGAGGAAGATTTCAACCAGCGCTGATCCGGATAGTAGGAAAACA
Source organism: Pseudomonas sp. LBUM1644 (assembly GCF_059716195.1). NCBI lineage: Bacteria > Pseudomonadati > Pseudomonadota > Gammaproteobacteria > Pseudomonadales > Pseudomonadaceae > Pseudomonas > Pseudomonas sp. LBUM1644. The sequence goes on from NZ_CP166812.1 coordinate 2,070,046, forward strand.
GCAACTGCCCGTCCTTCATCGAATCAATCAGGCGGTGAGCAATCGCCGGCCTGACGGCCGGGCAGCCGAGGCTTCTGCCAATCCGGCCATTCGCCCGCGCCAGGACGGGGCTGACATAGGGTGCACCATGAATGACGATCGCCCGGTCAAACGCGTTGTCGTTGAAACCCGGCTCGAGGCCTTCCATGCGCAACGAATAGCCGTTCTGCCCGACATAGCTAGACTGGGTGCGGTACAGGCCAAGGCTGGTGGCGAAGCTTTCGTTCTGATTGGAGAAGTTGACGGCCATGTTCTCGCCGCTGTTGCGACCGTGGGCCACCAGTTCGTGGAACAGCAACTTGCGTTTTTTCAGATCAAACACCCACAACCGCTGTTCGGTGGAAGGCAGGGAATAATCGATTACCGCCAGTCGTTGGGCCGGGGCGGCACCCTGGGCCAGCGTGCATTGAGTCGCGCGGACGGCCAGGGCAATGACCTTGGCGTCGGCATCCGGGGCCGCTTTGACAAGGGCGGCCGCCAGCGAATCGGCGTAGGCTGCCGGTACTGACGTCATCGTCAGTAGCAGGGCCGTGAGTAGAAAGCCAAAGCGGTCTGGCGCCATATAGATGTCTCATCATGATAGTTTCGAGTCTAGCAGTGCGTTTGCCAGGCGTTGAATGCGGGAGATTAAGGATTAACCATGGGGCAGTTAACAAGGTTATTCGTCATAAGCCATGTCTTTTTTATGGGCTTTCTGATCAGCGGTGTGGCGAATGCAGAAACTTCGGCGATTGAGCCGGTAATTTCGCCGAGTAGCTTAAGGTGGGCTGCACCCAACGACAATGTCGCTCAAGTGATCCAGGCCACCCTCGCGCCGCTCAGTACGGCCTTTCCACCGCTGCTCACATCACGGCGTTATAAGCGCGTGGATGTGAATCGGGTGGTCATGGATTTCTACAGTCATCGTGGCTATCGCGCGGCCTGGACGAATGACAACGATGTCACCCAGTTGTTGAGCAGCCTTGATGCGACACAAGCCGACGGGCTGAACCCTGTGGATTTCCATGGCGATGAACTGGCCAGGTCGCGGTCGTCGATGCAGGCCTCGGCGCCAACGCCCGAGCAACAGGCAGCGTTTGATATCGCCGCGACTCATACCTTTGTTACCGCGCTGCTGCAACTGCGGCGGGGCAAGGTTGATCCTTCACGGCTGGATATCCACTGGAATTTCGACCCGTCCGATGTCGACCCCCGTGACGACTTCAATCACTTTTTTGCCGCGCTCGACGCCCATGATGTCGCCGGGGCTTTTGCCCTGGCGCCGCCGCAGGAGGCAGTCTATGTCGGTTTGCGTCAAGGCCTGGCGCAACTGCGCAAGGTTCGTGACGCGGGTGGCTGGCCGAAGATTGCTGAAGGTCATTCACTCAAGCCCGGCATGGACGAGCCCGCGGTCGCGCAGTTGCGGGCACGGTTGGTGGCAGGTGGTTTTCTTGACCCGCGATTGGCTCGCGGGACCCAGTACGACGGCGCCGTCACTGCAGCCGTGAAAAAATATCAAGCCGAGCAATACCTCGGGGCGGACGGCATGGCCGGTGCCACGACGCTGACGGCGTTGAATGTGCCCGTCGACGCGCGCATCGATCAGGTGCGGGTGAACATGGAGAGGGCGCGCTGGCTGCTTTATAAACTTCAGGGCACGTTCGTTATTGTCGATATTGCCGGGTACAAGGTCGCGATGTATCGCGATGGCAAACCGATCTGGCGTTCCCGGGTACAGGTTGGCAAGCCGTTTCGTAATACACCGGTGTTCCAGGCCGAGATTACCTACATCACGTTTAACCCGACATGGACCGTGCCGCCGACGATTCTCAAGGAGGACGTGCTGCCCAAGATCCTCAAGAATCCGGGTTACCTGGACGCTAACCGAATTCGCGCGATTGACAGGGAAGGCGCTGTGGTTGATCCGGCGACTATCGACTGGACTAACCCGCGTGGCATTACCTTGCGTCAGGACGCCGGCACTGACAGTTCGTTAGGTCAGGTGGTTATCCGGTTTCCCAACGAGTATTCGATTTACCTGCATGACACGCCGCATCGCGAGTTGTTTGCGAAGACCGTGCGTGCGACCAGTTCCGGCTGCATACGGGTGGAGAATCCGTTGCAGTTGGTTGAACTGTTGTTTAACGACCCGATTCATTGGAACAGTGCCGGGATTCAGAAGCAGCTGGCCAACGGCAAGACAGAAAATATCAGGCTCCCGGTCAAGGTGCCGGTGCTGCTGGCGTACTGGACGGTGGATCTTAGCAGCGACGGTCGCGTGACGTTCAAACCCGATGTCTACGGGTACGATTCCGAAGTGCTGCGCGGGTTGAACCTGCCATCGCCAAGGCCCGTCCTGGATGTGCGGCGAGCGCAAACGGCTTCCCTGGCGACGGGAAAATACCAGCCGTAGTCGACGAAGAGGCGGGGATGTCTATGCCTCCCGGACGCCTCTTCCATAATTATTTCGATTCATTATCGCGGTGGGAAAGTGATGGGGGCCATGCCACAGTTCCACTCAGGAGTTTCATCCGATAATCCATCCCAAGGAGTGGGAAGTTGAAAAGATTTTATGCAGTAGTCGTACTCATCGTGCTGGCGTTCGGCAGCATTGGCTTGAGCGACGCTCGGGATTCAAAAAACGCCCGGCCGGAATCCGTGGCTGGGGAGTTTGATTACTATCTGTTGACGCTGTCCTGGTCGCCCACGTACTGCCTGACTCATGAAGGCGACGTCCAATGCTCCGGCAAAGGCTATGGCTTTGTACTTCACGGCCTCTGGCCGCAATACGCCAAGGGGGGCTGGCCGCAGTCGTGTTCGCCGAGGGAGAGGTTGTCCGCCACGGAGCGAGCGAAGGGCCTGACATTGTTTCCGACGCCAAAATTACTCGAGCACGAATGGGCCAAACACGGTACCTGTAGCGGCCTCGGCGCCATGGGCTATCTGGAAGCGGCCGACACCGCCGTTGGCGCGGTCAGGATTCCGCGACAATTGCAGCCTTTTAGCGATTCGTACTACTTCGAAGCCCGGGAGATTGCGCAGATGTTTCGCCAAAGCAACCCCGGAATACTCGAGGATGGTATTGCGGTAATGTGCAATGGGCCGACGTTGTCGGAAGTTCGGGTGTGCCTGAATAAAGACCTGGAGTTTACGGCGTGTGGTAAAGGCGTAAAAACTCAATGTAGGGCAGGGAACATCAGGGTTCCCCCGTCGCGTTAGAGTTTTGTTTAAAGCTGAACGGCCGCCAACCGTTCGGCGTCCGTGCGTAAGTTCTCCAGCGGCGTCGCTCAGGTTTGATTTATTTAGATCGTGGAGTGCTTACACTACTTCAGGCCTTCCTTAAGGAATGTCTCTCTGTCCAGATGCATCTGCAAGTGGGTTTTTCCTGACGCATACTCCAAGCCTGCCAATCCCATCTTGAGTGCGAGGCCAGGATTGCATGCGACATGACTAATGACCTCTGCCAAGCCAGATGCGCTGCCCATTTCAAAGGTGAAAGCATTATCTTTATTGGTGATGTCCCTGATCCCGGAAGTGTCTGAGCCGATAACAGGAACGCCTTGGCTGAACGCGTCGAAAATAATTCTAGGCTGCTCCTGCTTCAAGGTTGGGATTAATATCCAGTCATATTGGGCCACTGTCTCAAAAAAATCGTGCCCATAATCAACAGGTTGTTCGTATTTGACATTAACCCCTCCATGGCTATTGCTTGCAAAACGCTCGCATTTTTGCTGTAAATAGCCGGTGCCCATGATGGTGATGTCTATTTTTATATCGGTGGTTTTCAACTTTTTTATGGCGGCGAGCAACACTAAAACGCCTTTATCCTTTATAAGGCGCGATGGAAATAATATCCTGACCGTATCGTCGACCCTGTTTTTAAATCGCTGCTCGACAGTTTTCGGGCTTGCGGCGTTACTTTCATCTACCCAGGTTGCTGGATTTATGAATGTTCGACTTTTTTCATCTCCCAGGAAATAGTTTCTGTAAAAAGTCTGGGTGAATATTCTTGAATTGGCCAACTTCAAGCAGCGGGTCAACAGGATTTTATGAACATAATGCTCGATTAATTTTCTAGGTGTTTTTCTTTCGCCTTGGCCAAGCATCCAGAAAGAAGACTCTATGACAATCACCCAGTGGAAAGACATGAACGGCTTAAGCGCCAACAAGTAAAAAGACAAGGGGAAGGCCCATCCTGATCCGTCAGAATGAACAATACCTGCTTTCATGGCGGCTTTTCTTGCGACGCAGAAATTTGGAAGCAGGTTCTTTAAGACGGATTTAAGTCCATGATCCACCTTCAATCCAAAAAACCACTTTATTTCCAGGCTAGTAATGTCCTCTAGCTTGTCGGTGTTCTCGTTTTTTTCAATGGGACAACAAATCCCAAAGTTTTCTATATATTTTAAATGCAGTTTTAAGTCTTTTGCCCACAGAGGATCAGTAAATATCTGGCCGCTATCGGTTTTAGTTATCGGTATTCTGGTAAATAAAATGTACGGTTCAAATATCATAGGCTCCCCCCTAAGATTTCCATCTACTGCCGGGCGACGTTCTTTGTCCTGCAACACGCCGAACCAAACGTCGCATAATATTCTGTTAGATTTCTTAAAGCTCTAATTTTTCTTGATAATTGCCGGAGAAAACGCGACCGGAGTTCGGATAAAACGCCGGCCAGGCATTTGCCCCTCATCACCCCGTAGACTAAGCTCACAAAAAATAAGGGTTTTGGGCGGTTGCCCATGCCTTACCCTTTCAGGATGAACTTTTGCCTATCCCTCTTCACGACCCTCATCACGCCCCCGGTGGCGCGTTGAAACGGCTACCTCTGCTCAAGGCATCGGTGCTGTTTATTGCGGCGGTGTGCCTGTGTCTTTGTGGTTTGCTTTACCTGCAACTGGAACAGTCTCGCCGCCAGGACCTGGAGACGGCGCAAGTCGCCTCGTCGAACCTGACCCGGGCCATGGCACAACAGGCCGAAGACACGTTCATGAAGGCCGATCTGGTGCTGACCGGCCTGGCCGAGTGGCTTCAAGCCGATGGCTACGGCGTCGGCCAACAGCCACGATTACAAAAGACCTTTGCGCGGCGGGTTCTGGCGCTGGAGCAGTTGCACGGGATATTTCTGTTCGACAAGCACGGGCAGTGGGTCGTGACTTCATTTGAGGATCTGCCTCGCGGTCCGGGGGTGGCGGACCGCGACTACTTCAAGTTTCACCAGCAGAACGTGACATCGGTGGCACACATAGGGCCGGCGATCCGCAGCCGAAAGAATGGTGAGTGGATCATTCCGCTGTCCAAACGGGTGAATGACAAGAACGGCAACTTCCAGGGCGTGTTATTGGCCGGGATCAAAATGTCGTATTTCGATCAATTCTTTAAAAGCTTCAACATCGATGACAACGGCACGATGTTTGTGGCGTTGACCGACGGTACGCTGTTGGCGCGCCGTCCTTTTGTGGAATCGCTGATCGGCACGTCAGCGGCAAAGAGCGAAATTTTTCGGACGCTCTTGCCCCGCGCGACGTCTGGCAGCGCGATGTTCAGCTCGGTGGTGGATGGTGTTGTCCGGTTATATGGTTACCACCAGTTGAGTGCCTACCCGCTGGTCGTGGCGTCGGCATCCTCCAGGGACGCCATTCTCAAGGACTGGTACGCCACGGCGTTTCAATCCATTGTCATCGTGGCGTTGGTGATACTGGGCGTGGGGCTGTTCGGTTGGGTGTTCATTCATCAGGTGCGCGATAGTGAGCGTATCGAGGCGGATCTGCGCAAGGCTCAGGAAGCGCTGGAACTGATTGCGACGCACGACAGCCTTACCGGCCTGGCGAATCGTCGACTGTTCGAGCGGGCGCTGGACATCGAGTTCGGCCGTGGGGCCCGGCGATCGAGCCCGCTGAGCCTGATCATGCTCGATATCGATTTCTTCAAGCGCTACAACGACACCTACGGCCACGTGACCGGGGACCATTGCCTGGCCGAAGTCGCGCGAGCCTTGAAGAGTTGCTGCCATCGCAAGGCAGACCTGGCTGTGCGCTACGGCGGTGAAGAGTTCGCGGTGTTGCTGCCCGAGACCGACATCCACGGCGCGCTGGCGATTGCCGAACAGATCCGCCGCAGTGTCATGGACAAGAACATCACTCACAGCGGTTCACCCACTGGCTACGTGACGGTCAGTCTCGGTTGTTACTCGTTTGTGCCAACGGGGCGCGACAGCATTGAAATGTTCATTCAGCGCGCCGACGCGGCGTTGTATCGCGCCAAGCATTCGGGGCGAAACCGTTCGGCCGTGCTGTCGCTGGAGGGGGGCGTCGAGGCGCTGATGCGTTCGGATCGCTGAGGGACTGTTTCACCCGCGCAACACCCCGGCCAGCCGGCCGTCTGGCTGTCAGATTCGCTTGAAATGATCGTCTAGAGTTCCGATAGCTCTGCCGACTCCGGCAGGTCTCCCTCAGCACGGACGATCGCCAAAATGTTGATTACTCAAGCATTGACAGCCGTTGCTCTAACCCTTGCAGTCTCCACCATTTTTCCCGTGGCCCACGCTCAATCAGAAATAACCCCGCAAGACGCGCATTCAATTGGCGTGGACGCCTACGTTGGATATGCCGCGCAGTCGAAAGGCCTCATGAACATGTTTGTGAGTGTGCCGGGATATCCATCGGAGGATTTCAGCAGCGCAGTGCGCTCGAACGTCGACACGGTGTATTCCATCGCCTGGCTGGACCTGACCAAAGAACCGCAGATCATCAGTTCGCCGAACACCGGTGGGCGTTTCTATTTGCTACCGATGCTTGAAATGTGGAGTGACGTGTTTGCCTCGCCGGACTGGAGCGCGACCGGAACGCATGCCGGACAATTTCTGGTAACGCCGCCGGGGTGGAGCGGAACGGTGCCAGCCGGGCTGAATCATTTGCCGGCGCCCACGCCCTTCGTCTGGATCATCGGCAGGACCAGGATCGATGCTGCTGCGGACTACACGGCAGTGCACAAAATACAGGAAGGCTACACGGTGACTCCGTTGTCGCAGATGGCCACACAAGCTAAGCCGGTCATCGTGAAAGTCTCGGTCGTCACGCCACTGTGAGTGGCAACTGTTAGAAAGCAGCCGACGATTTCACATCATCGGCCGCTTTTCCGCGTTCAGCTGCCCGTTCCGCCCCCAGCACCGCCGGTGCCACCGCCGGCCGCTCCGGTGCCACCGCCTGCGCCAGAACCGCTGGTCCCACCATTGCCGCCATTGCCGCTACTCGACGAGCCCTTACCGCTGTTGCCGCCGCTGGAATCGTGCCCGCCCGAAGGTTCGCCCGGATTGTTGTTGGGCGACAGGGTCGAGCCGCTGGTTGCGCCCGACTTGGTGCCGGTTGCATCGGCACCATCGCCTGACGCCGCAAAAGTGCCCACGGACACGGCGGACAGCAATCCGGCCAGTAACAGAGAAGTGAATGACTTGGTGATCATGGTACGTCTCCAAAAATGAGTCGCTACCTGACGTTTGTCTGAGGGGCAGGGCGGTTGGTGCCGAATGGATGACGAGCGGTCAGCGCGCGTCTTCAGTCCACTGCCAGCTTTTGCTCAAGATTGCGCCGCACCTCAGGCCATTCATCATCAATGATGCTGAATCGCACCGAGTTGCGCTTGCGTCCGTCCGGCATGATCCGTTCGTGGCGCACGGTGCCTTCCTGCTGCGCACCGAGCCTGAGGATGGCATTGCGCGATTTCTGGTTGTTTTCGTCGGTGGTGAATTGCACCCGCACACAATCCAGCGCTTCGAAGGCATGGCGCAGCATCAGGTATTTGGCTTCGGTGTTGACGAAGGTTTTCTGCCAGCGGGCAGAGATCCAGCTGCTGCCGATTTCGAGCTTGCGGTTGAGTGGGTCGATTTTCCAGAAGCGCGTCGAGCCAATGACCTCGCCGGTGTCGTTGAGCACGATGACAAAGGGCATGACGGTTCCGGCATCACGGCCGTCGAGGGCTTTCTTGAGGTAGCCGCCGATGGTGGTCGGGGAGGGCACGACGGTGACGGTCAGGTTCCACAGCTCACCATCCTGTGCGGCATTGAGCAGCGCGTCGGCATCGCTGTACTGCAGGGGACGCAGGCTGATTCTTTGACCTTCCAGGGTTGTTTGCATCACGTCAATGTTCTCGGCAGATCGAGCGGGCGTTGGACGCCTATTACGCCGTACATGAGGTGGCCGACGCAACCACCGAAACGTGCAGGTGTCACACGCTAGACACCTCGCATCAGGAGCCAGGCCCATGAAGAATTTGCGGATCGCCACCTTCAACGTCAATGGCATGCGCGCCCGACTGCCGAATTTGCTGGCCTGGCTTGAGCGGGAAAAACCGGACATCGCCTGTTTGCAGGAATTAAAGTCGGTCGACAGCGCGTTTCCCGCTGCCGAGCTTGAGGCCGCGGGTTACGGTGCGATCTGGCAAGGCCAACCATCGTGGAACGGCGTGGCGATTCTGGCGCGGGATGCGCAGCCGCTGGAAAGTCGCCGAGGCCTGCCGGGCGATGACAGCGATACTCACAGCCGTTATCTCGAAGCCGCGGTGCATGGGATTTTGGTGGGCTGCCTGTACCTGCCGAATGGCAATCCACAACCGGGGCCGAAATTCGACTACAAGCTGGCGTGGTTCGAACGCTTGATCAACTACGCGCAAGCCCTCCAGGGTAGCGATCATCCGGTGGTGCTCGCCGGCGATTACAACGTAGTGCCCACTGACCTGGACATCTACAACCCGCGCTCCTGGCTCAAGGATGCGCTGCTGCAACCTGAGAGCCGCGAGTGTTACCAGCGTTTGCTCGACCAAGGCTGGACCGATTCCCTGCGATCTCTTTACCCGGAGGATCGGCTCTACACCTTTTGGGATTATTTCCGGCAGCACTGGCAGAAGAACTCGGGGCTGCGCATTGATCATCTGTTACTCAACCCGGCATTGAGTCCTTATTTGCATGAAGCCGGCGTCGATGCCTGGGTGCGCAACGAACCGCACGCCAGCGACCACGCGCCCACATGGATTCGGCTGGGTACGCGCAAGCGTCGTTGAGGGTATGTGCGTGGCGATTGGCTAAATCAATTATCGGTCGAAGCGCTTTATCCCTTATACATGGCGCCCATCGGCGGAATGATCCGCGGCACCTGCCTAAGGACTGAGCAATGAGCGAGCCACGCCTGGAGAATCTGAGTCTGTACTTGCAGCGCCTGGGGTTCACGGCGCCTCCCGCGCCGACGCTGGAGGCCCTGCGTCAACTTCAGTTGCGCCACACCGGCGCATTTCCCTTTGAAAATCTCAGCACATTGGCGGGCGAGCCGGTGCTCATCGACCTGCCCTCCATCGAGCAAAAAGTCCTGCACGAGGGGCGGGGTGGTTACTGCTACGAACTCAATCACCTGTTTCTGGCTTTGCTTCAGACGTTGGGTTTCGACGCTCGGGGCATCAGCGGCCGGGTGGTGATGGGCCAGCCCGAAGGCGCATGGACAGCGCGTACCCACCGCTTGAGCCTGGTGATACTGGACGGCGTGCGCTACGTCACCGACGTCGGCTTCGGCGGTATGGTTCCCACCGCGCCGCTGCTGCTCGATACGCCGGTCGAACAGCTCACCCCGCACGAAACCTATCGCATCGAGCAGCTGGTTGACGGCTATACGCTACGCGCCAACGTCGCCGGTGAATGGCGGGCGATGTACCTCTTCGATCTGCAACGCCAGGAAGACATCGACTACACCATTGGCAACTGGTACGTCTCGACCCATCCTGAGTCATCCTTCGTTAAACAATTGATGGTGGCCCGAACGGGCGAGGGATGGCGGCGCACGCTGAACAACGGCAGCTTTGCGATTCATCGGATCGGCATCGAGAGTGAGCGTCGTCGAGTGGCAGATGTTGATGAGTTGGTGGCATTGCTGCAGAGCGAGTTCGGTATTCGGGTGCCCGAACACGCGAAGCTCAAACAGGTGCTTGGGCGGTTGTTGGAGTCTTGAGTCAATCAAGGCTCCAGCACGCGATGAATTTCACTCAAGACCTCCGACAATTTTTTCTCCAGGGTTTTTAGCTCGGCAGCTGTGATCCCTTCTTTGAAATGCCCGGCATTCGCGATGGCGGTGTACTGGCTGGACGTCGTGCTTTTACTTCCATCGCCGAGCAGGGCCTGGCGCAAGGTGGTGTTGATCACCGTCTGATAACCAAACCCCTCACTCTCGGCCATGGCGCGGGCCGCTTCTATGACGACGTCATCGAGCATGATGGTGATACGGGTTTTTCCTTTGCCGGAGGCAACCGCTCCACGCTTGGCATTGCTGAAATCGTATTCGTCTTTCATTGATCAAGCCTCCGTATATCGACGCCGCTCATTTTTGGTAGCGATGCGTGCCGAAATGATTCGAACGAAATTCGGGTCACGATAGGTGTACGCAACGACCAACAAGCGCCCCCTGGCATCCAGCCCCATGATGATCCACCGTTGCTCATCGTGGTGGTTGTCCTGTAACGAGAGGGCCCTCCCGTCATAAAACACGGCCTCGGTTTCCGCGAGGCTGATTCCTTGGTGCTTTAATTTGTTAGCTGCGTTCTTTGCCTTGTGATACTGAATTTCGAATGACTTCATTATGCATACTTTATATGTATAAGCGAGAGAGGCGTCCGTACCGGTGGTCGCTTGGAACTCCAAAGACTAGCGGGCGAGGGAGGAAGTGAACGAAGGATGTATTGCAAGGTTTTTGCGGGGGGATGGCAGGGCAGGTAAAGGCTCAAATGGACACGTGTCCATAATCTGACTGGTTAGTTGTATACAACTCTATAGACATTTGTCCTGAGTCTTGCATACAGTGTGCGCATAACAAAAACCAGGGAACCCCCTAACATGAAAACGCCCCATGTTTCACACCAACGGCCCGAAGACGAAAATCTCGGGGTCGGCGCGAATATGGCTTACGGCCTGCAACATGTTTTGACCATGTACGGCGGCATCGTCGCGGTGCCGTTGATCATCGGTCAGGCGGCCGGGCTCTCGCCGGCGGACATCGGTTTGTTGATTGCTGCTTCATTGTTTGCGGGGGGGCTGGCGACTTTGCTCCAGACCCTTGGTTTACCCTTTTTCGGGTGTCAGTTACCGCTGGTACAGGGCGTTTCGTTTTCTGGCGTCGCGACCATGGTGGCGATTGTCAGCAGTGGCGGAGAGGGCGGTTTTCAGTCGATCTTGGGGGCGGTGATTGCGGCGTCCCTGATTGGTTTGCTGATCACGCCGGTGTTCTCGCGCATTACCAAGTTCTTTCCGCCGCTGGTCACGGGCATTGTGATCACCACCATCGGCCTGACGTTAATGCCGGTGGCCGCCCGCTGGGCCATGGGCGGTAACAGCCATGCCGCGGATTTCGGCAGCATGGCGAACATCGGGCTGGCGGCACTGACGCTGGTACTGGTGCTACTCCTCAGCAAGATCGGCAGCGCGACCATCTCCCGGTTGTCGATCCTGCTGGCCATGGTCATCGGTACGGTGATTGCGGTGTTCCTCGGCATGGCGGACTTTTCGTCCGTGTCCCAGGGCCCGATGTTCGGCTTCCCCACGCCGTTCCACTTCGGCATGCCGACCTTCCATTTTGCCGCGATCCTTTCGATGTGCATCGTCGTCATGGTGACGCTGGTGGAAACCTCGGCAGACATCCTCGCCGTCGGTGAAATCATCGGTACAAAAGTTGATTCCAAACGCCTGGGCAATGGTCTGAGGGCCGACATGCTGTCGAGCATGATCGCGCCGATCTTTGGCTCCTTCACCCAAAGCGCCTTCGCCCAGAACGTCGGGCTGGTGGCGGTGACCGGTATCAAGAGCCGCTTTGTGGTGGCGACTGGAGGCCTGTTCCTGGTGATCCTCGGCTTGCTGCCATTCATGGGGCGGGTGATCGCCGCTGTGCCGACCTCGGTCCTCGGCGGCGCCGGTATCGTGCTGTTTGGCACCGTGGCCGCCAGCGGTATTCGTACGCTGTCCAAGGTCGACTACCGCAACAACGTCAACCTGATCATCGTCGCCACCTCGATTGGTTTCGGCATGATCCCGATCGCTGCGCCGAACTTTTACGACCATTTCCCAAGCTGGTTCGCCACGATCTTCCACTCGGGCATCAGCTCCTCGGCGATCATGGCCATTGTGCTTAACCTGGCGTTCAACCACCTCACTGCCGGCAACTCCGATCAGCAGTCGGTGTTCGCCGCCGGTACCGAGCGTGTCCTGCGTTATCAGGATCTGGCCGCGTTGCGTGAAGGGGATTACTTCAGTGACGGCAAACTGCATGACTGCGACGGGAAAGAGATACCGGTGGTGGAGGTGGCTCATGGAGCGGACGAGCATCGAGCGGCGCACTCCAAAAGCAGTGAGCATGTGTAGCCGCTAAACCAAGATCAAAAGATCGCAGCCTGCGGCAGCTCCTACATGAATCCCTGTAGGAGCTGCCGCAGGCTGCGATCTTTTGATTTTTCGATGACCCACAAAAAAGCCCCTGAACCTTTCGATTCAGGGGCTTTTTCAATATTGCTGTCTGGCTCCACGACCTGGACTCGAACCAGGGACCCAGTGATTAACAGTCACTTGCTCTACCAACTGAGCTATCGCGGAATGGCGTGTATGTTACTGATTCAAAAAGAGAAGTCAAGCGTCTGTTAGTAACTTCACGGATTCATCGAGACGGACGGTGGTTTATGGGCCATTGGCGGTTACCAGAATCACTTCAGAGGTCTACCATGGCCGCCCGGAAGTGGTTACACGCGCTACCGGCCATTCGCCGAAAAGGTACGCGCCATGAATCACCCAATCCTCACACCTCAACACCCTGGAGTGTTCGCATGAGCATCGCACAGATCAGCCTGCCCAAGGGTGTCGGCCCTCATGCCGAGAAACTGTTCGACGCAATCACCCAGGCCAGCACCGCCGATGAACTGAACCGTGCGGGTGGCAAGGCTGAAGGGTTTGTCCTCGGCCTGGAAAGTACCAAGGCGATCAAGAGTCAGGTCGCTGAATCGCTCTATGTCGCCTTTGACGACGCGGCCAGCCAGCGTGCGACCGAGTTGGCTTAACCGCCGAAGGTCACAGTGCCGAGCATCAGTTTGGCGTAGAGCATCGTCGCGCCCAATTGCACCAGCCATAAGGCCAGTCCGCCGAGAAACACGCCTGCCGCTACTTGCAGTACCAGGTTGTTGCCGCGTTTGACCGGAGTACGGGGCACGAAGTGGTCCAGTTCATCGCGGTCGGCGCGAAGGTCATCGTTTTTCATGTGGGCTCTCATCGGAATTCAGGGTGTACACATAATTTGTAGGAGCTGTGTGGAGTTTAGAGGGCGCAGACATCGCTTTGACACTTATCTGAGACAAATAAAAAACGGGAAGCCAACAGGCTTCCCGTTTTTCGTACCGCGCGAGACTCAGATCACCGCAACGATGGCCTTGGTCACGACGTCGATGTTGCTCTGGTTCAACGCCGCCACGCAGATGCGGCCGGTGTCCAGGGCGTAGATGCCGAACTCGTTGCGCAGACGGGTCACTTGCTCAACCGTCAGGCCGGAGTAGGAGAACATGCCGCGCTGACGACCGACGAAGCTGAAATCACGCTGGGGAGCGTTTTTTGCCAGCAGGTCGACCATCTGGATGCGCATGCCGCGAATCCGCAGACGCATTTCGGCCAGTTCTTCTTCCCACTGTGCGCGCAGTTCCGGGCTGTTCAGTACAGCGGCGACGATGCTTGCACCGTGGGTTGGCGGGTTGGAGTAGTTGGTGCGGATCACGCGTTTGACTTGCGACAGTACGCGCGCGCTTTCTTCTTTCGATTCGCTGACGATCGACAGGGCGCCAACGCGCTCGCCGTACAGCGAGAAAGATTTGGAGAACGAGCTGGAAACGAAGAAGGTCAGGCCCGATTCAGCAAACAGGCGCACGGCAGCGGCGTCTTCGTCGATGCCATCGCCAAAACCCTGGTAGGCCATGTCGAGGAAGGGCACATGACCTTTGGCTTTCACCACGTCCAGGACGTTTTTCCAGTCTGCCGGGCTCAGGTCCACGCCAGTCGGGTTATGGCAGCAAGCGTGCAGCACAACGATCGAACCGGACGGCAGGGCGTTCAGGTCTTCGAGCAAGCCAGCACGGTTAACGTCGTGGGTTGCAGCGTCGTAATAACGGTAGTTTTGCACCGGGAAACCAGCGGTTTCGAACAGTGCACGGTGGTTTTCCCAGCTCGGGTCGCTGATCGCGACGACGGCATTGGGCAGCAGTTGCTTGAGGAAGTCGGCGCCGATTTTCAGGGCACCGGTACCGCCAACGGCTTGGGTGGTGATGACGCGGCCGGCGGCGATCAGCGGCGAGTCATTGCCAAACAGCAGTTTTTGCACAGCCTGGTCGTAGGCAGCGATGCCGTCGATCGGCAAGTAGCCACGAGAAGCGTGTTGAGCGACGCGAATCGTCTCGGCTTCGACAACGGCGCGCAGGAGTGGAATTCGCCCCTCCTCGTTGCAGTAAACACCGACCCCCAGGTTGACTTTGTTGGTGCGGGTATCGGCGTTGAATGCTTCGTTGAGGCCCAGGATTGGATCGCGTGGTGCCATTTCGACAGCGGAGAACAGGCTCATTTTTGCGGCAGCTCTGAATGGAGAATGGAGGGACGTGTGGCGCTCCAGCCGAATGCACTAGAGCGGTGCACAAACGGGGAGCTAGTATAGAGGTCATCTGCGATTGATGGCGACAGAGGATTCAGCTTTTACCGTAGGTTTTTTCGATTATTTTTCGACCATTAGTCGATTGCCAACGTCAAAGTCTTTACGCGATGTAGGACGTTTGCCTTGAAAGCGCGGGCATTCGACTCCACATTGAGCACAATCCAGTTTTTTCCTCGGGCGACGTCGGTCGTTTGCGGTCTTTCTCGTTCCTGGCCGGTTTGACCGGAGCCGGCGCGAACCAGAGGTAGTTCATGTCTGAATTCCAGCTAGTCACCCGCTTCGAGCCCGCCGGCGATCAGCCGGAAGCCATCCGCCTGATGGTCGAGGGTATCGAAGCCGGGCTGGCGCACCAGACGTTGCTCGGTGTGACCGGCTCGGGCAAGACCTTCAGCATCGCCAACGTCATCGCCCAAGTACAGCGCCCGACCCTGGTGCTGGCGCCGAACAAGACTCTGGCCGCGCAGTTGTACGGTGAGTTCAAGGCGTTCTTCCCGAACAACGCCGTCGAATACTTCGTTTCGTACTACGACTACTACCAGCCCGAAGCCTACGTGCCGTCGTCTGATACCTTTATCGAGAAAGATGCCTCGATCAACGATCACATCGAGCAGATGCGACTGTCCGCGACCAAAGCACTGCTGGAGCGCAAAGACGCGATTATCGTCACCACTGTGTCGTGCATCTACGGTTTGGGCAGTCCGGAAACCTATCTGAAAATGGTGCTGCACGTGGATCGCGGCGACAAGCTCGATCAGCGCGCGTTGCTGCGTCGCCTGGCGGACCTGCAATACACCCGCAACGACATGGATTTCGCCCGTGCGACCTTTCGGGTACGTGGCGATGTGATCGATATCCATCCGGCAGAATCCGATTTTGAAGCGATCCGCATCGAACTGTTCGATGACGAAGTCGAGAGCTTGTCCGCCTTCGATCCGCTGACTGGCGAAGTGATACGCAAGCTGCCGCGTTTCACGTTCTATCCGAAAAGCCACTACGTGACGCCACGGGAAACCCTGCTGGGTGCCATCGAAGGGATCAAGGTCGAGTTGCAAGAGCGCCTGGAATACTTGCGTTCCAACAACAAACTGGTGGAAGCGCAACGCCTCGAGCAGCGCACCCGTTTCGACCTGGAGATGATTCTCGAACTGGGCTACTGCAACGGCATCGAAAACTACTCGCGCTACCTGTCCGGTCGTGAATCCGGCCAGGCGCCGCCTACTTTGTTCGACTACCTGCCGGCTGACGCGTTGCTGGTGATCGACGAATCCCACGTCAGCGTGCCGCAGGTCGGCGCCATGTATAAGGGTGACCGTTCGCGTAAAGAGACGCTGGTTGAGTACGGTTTCCGTCTGCCATCGGCGCTGGACAACCGGCCGATGCGCTTCGATGAGTTCGAAAACATCAGCCCGCAGACGATTTTTGTCTCGGCGACACCGGGCAATTACGAGGCGGAGCACGCCGGTCGGGTGGTCGAGCAACTGGTGCGCCCGACTGGCCTGGTGGACCCGCAAATCGAAATTCGCCCGGCACTGACCCAGGTCGACGACCTGCTCTCGGAAATCGGCAAGCGCGTGGCGCTGGAAGAGCGGGTGCTGGTCACCACATTGACCAAGCGCATGTCCGAAGACTTGACCGATTACCTGGCAGATCACGGCGTGCGCGTGCGTTACCTGCACTCGGACATCGACACCGTGGAGCGGGTTGAAATCATTCGCGACTTGCGTTTAGGCACCTTCGATGTGCTGGTCGGAATCAACTTGCTGCGTGAAGGCCTGGACATGCCGGAAGTTTCGCTGGTGGCCATTCTCGACGCGGACAAGGAAGGTTTCCTGCGTTCCGAACGCTCGCTGATCCAGACCATCGGCCGGGCGGCGCGAAACCTCAATGGGCGGGCGATTCTGTATGCGGATCGCATCACCGGCTCCATGGAGCGCGCGATCGGCGAAACCGAGCGCCGTCGCGACAAGCAGATCGCCTACAACCTGGCCAATGGCATCACGCCCAAAGGTGTGTTCAAGGACGTGGCAGACATCATGGAAGGCGCTACCGTGCCCGGTTCGCGTAGCAAGAAGCGCAAAGGCATGGCCAAGGCCGCGGAGGAAAGCGCCAAGTACGAAGCCGAATTGCGCTCGCCGGGGGAAGTCGCCAAGCGCATTAAAGCTTTGGAAGAGAAGATGTACCAACTCGCCCGCGACCTGGAATTCGAAGCCGCGGCGCAGATGCGCGACGAAATCACCAAGCTTCGGGAGCGGTTGATCGCTGTCTGACGGCCACCTGTGTAGGAGCTGCCGAAGGCTGCGATCTTTTGATCTTGTTTTAAGAGCAAGGTCAAAAGATCGCAGCCTTCGGCAGCTCCTACAGGGGGGGGGCGCTTAGTGTGCTTCGCCGGCCTTGAGTCCTGCCGGCAACTTCCTGGTCAACAACACCGCAATCATGCTGATCCCCAGTGCAATCCCGACAAAGTGAAATGCATCGTTGTACGCCATGATCGACGCCTGCTGATGGGCGATTTCACTGAGCTTGCCCAGTGCCGCCGTCTCGCTGCCAAACCGATCCGTCAACGACGCCATCCGCTCGGCCACCTGCGGATTGGTCGGCACAATCGCTTCGCGCAAATAATCAAAGTACGTCTTGGTCCGCGCATCCAGTAACGTCGCGAGGAGGGCGATGCCGATCGCACCGCCAAGGTTACGCAGGATGTTGAACAGGCTCGACGCCGACCCCGCGTCCTGCGGCAGGATGTACGCCGTGGCGATCAGCGAAATGGTGACCATGATCAGCGGCTGACCCAGCGCGCGGATGATCTGGATCTGATTGAACTGCGGCCCGGCGAAGTCCGGGTTCAGCACCCCCGAAGAAAAACTCGCCAGCCCGAACAGCCCGAAGCCCAGGGTGCACAGCCATTTCGGCGAAACGTACTTCATCAGTTTCGGTACCAGCGGAATTAGAAACAGCTGAGGCACGCCCATCCACATGATCACTTCACCGATCTGCAGGGCGTTGTAGTTCTGGATCTGCGCCAGGTACAGCGGCAACAGATAGATCGAGCCGTACAGCCCGACCCCCATCCCGACACTGGAAATACTCGATAAACCGAAGTTGCGATTGCGCAGGATACCGAGATTGATCAGCGGGTTGGGCTTGGACGTTTGCACGATCACGAACGTGATCAGGCTGATCAGCGCAATGCTGCCCAGGGTCACGATCAGGTTCGACTCCAGCCAGTCCTTGCGATGGCCTTCCTCCAGAAACACCTGCAGGCATCCGAGGCCGACGCCCAGTGTGAGAATCCCTGCGTAGTCGGTGCTTTTCAGTAGCTCCCAGTGCGCTTCTTTCTTTTCCAGGCCATACATCAGGCCGGCGATCATGATCAGGCCGGGCGGTATGTTGATGTAGAAAATGTATTCCCAGCCCCAGTTTTCCGTGAGCCAGCCGCCGAGCGTCGGGCCGATCGAGGGTGCGAACGTCGCGGTCATGGCGAACATCGCCATGCCTTTGGCGCGGTGGTGTTCGGGCAGCTTGATCAGCGTCAGGGTGAACGCCAGTGGAATCAGCGCGCCGCCGGTAAAGCCCTGCAAGGCGCGGAAGATAATCATGCTCTCCAGGCTCCAGGCCATGGAGCAAAGCAGGGAGGCGGCGAGAAACCCGAGGGACACCCACACCGCCAGGCGCCGCGCCGACAGCAACTGCACCAGCCACGCCGTCAGCGGAATCATGATGATTTCCGCCACCAGGTACGACGTGGAAATCCACGAGCCTTCTTCCAGGGTCGCCGACAGCGCGCCTTGAATGTCCTTGAGCGAAGAGTTGGTGATCTGGATGTCGAGCACCGCCATGAAGGCGCCCAGCATCACACTCATTACCGCGATCCAGTCCCGCCGGCTCGGTTCGCCGACCGGGCTGATCAGTTGATCACCGGCCATCGTCAGGGGCGTCTTTGATGTTCACTTTGGCGGTGACCGACATGCCCGGACGGATCTTGCCGTGCAGCGGATTATTCGCGGCGAAGGTTAGTTTTACCGGAATCCGTTGTACGACTTTGGTGAAGTTGCCCGTGGCATTGTCCGGCGGCAACAGGCTGAACTGTGCGCCCGACGCGGCGAACAGACTGTCGACCCGCGCTTCGATCGGCGTGTCGCCGTAAGCATCAAAGGTCAGCTCGGCTTTCTGGCCGGGCTGCATGTGGCCGATCTGGGTTTCCTTGAAGTTGGCCTGAATCCAGATGTCCTGGTCCGGAACGATCGACATCAGATAGGCGCCGGCCTGCACGTATTGGCCTTCGCGGGCGGCGCGCTGGCCAATCAAGCCGCTGATGGGGGCGTGGATTTCGCTGCGGGTCAGGTTCAGTTCGGCCTGGGCCAGATCGGTCCTGGCGTTGGCGATCATGGCGTCGAGGCGTTTAATTTCCGCGCTCAGGGAATTCACTTGCTGGCGCTGACTTTGTGCGTCCGCCTGGGCCTTGGTCACTTGCGAGCGGGCAATGTGGTTGTCGGCGGACAGAGTAGTGACTCGCTCTTCGGACACATAACCCGGTTTGCGCAGGGTTTGCGCGCGGGACAAGTCGATCTGCGAGCGACCGAGGCTGGCCTGGCTGGAAGCGACTTGCGCCTCGCTGGCGGCGATCAGGCTGGCTTGCTGGGTCAGTTTGCTTTGCGCTTGCAGGCGTTCGGCCTGGCGGGTAGCGAGGGTGGCGTTGGCACGGTCGACAGCGAGGTGGAAGTCATCGCCCTCCAGCTTGATCAGCAGCTGGCCTTTCTCGACGTGCTGGTTGTCCTGCACCAGCACCTGATCGATGCGCGCGCCCAACTGGCTCGACACACGGGTGATCTCGCCCTGGACGTAGGCGTTGTCGGTGCTTTCATAAAACCGACCCTTGAAGAACCACTGGGCGAAAAAGCCCCCGGCAATCAGCAGGACGATCAACAGGAAGATAAACAGGCGACGCTTGAGTTGGGCAGGCATGGGGCTGACTGTAGTCGAGAAAGTATAAGGAAGTTAGCAGCAGGCGAATCTGTCATACAGCCGATAAACGGTAAATGCCAACGGCTGATATTTGGCTATTCACCACGGCTTAGGCGCGTTGTAGACGCAAACTTGGCTTAAATGCCCTGTTCACTGGAGCCAGTCGGGCAACGCCTGTTACCATTCGCCCTTTGTTTTATCTTTATTTCGAGACTTGCCATGACCACCGTCCGCACTCGCATCGCGCCATCGCCTACCGGGGACCCCCACGTAGGTACCGCTTACATCGCTTTGTTCAACTATTGCTTTGCCAAGCAGCATGGCGGTGAGTTCATCCTGCGGATTGAAGACACTGACCAATTGCGTTCGACCCGCGAGTCCGAACAACAGATCTTCGACGCCTTGCGCTGGTTGGGTATCGACTGGAGCGAAGGCCCGGACGTCGGCGGCCCACACGGTCCTTACCGTCAAAGTGAGCGTGGCGAGATTTATCAGAAGTATTGCCAGCAGCTTGTGGAGCTCGGCCACGCTTTCCCGTGCTTCTGCACCGCCGAAGAACTGGACCAGATGCGTGCCGAGCAAATGGCGCGCGGCGAAACCCCGCGTTATGACGGCCGTGCGTTGTTGCTGTCCGCGGAAGAAGTCGCGCGTCGCCTGGCCGCTGGCGAGCCGCACGTGATCCGCATGAAAGTGCCGAGCGAAGGCGTGTGCGTGGTGCCGGACATGTTGCGTGGCGACGTCGAGATCCCGTGGGATCGCATGGACATGCAAGTGCTGATGAAGACCGACGGCCTGCCGACGTACTTCCTGGCCAACGTGGTCGACGACCACTTGATGGGCATCACCCACGTCCTGCGTGGCGAAGAGTGGCTGCCGTCGGCGCCGAAACTGATCCTGCTTTACGAATACTTCGGCTGGGAACAGCCAGAGCTGTGCTACATGCCGCTGTTGCGTAACCCGGACAAGAGCAAGCTGTCCAAGCGCAAGAACCCGACCTCGGTCACGTTCTACGAGCGCATGGGTTTTATGCCAGAGGCCATGCTCAACTACCTCGGTCGCATGGGCTGGTCGATGCCGGACGAGCGCGAGAAATTCTCGTTGCAGGAAATGGTCGACCACTTCGACCTGAGCCGCGTCTCCCTCGGCGGGCCGATTTTCGACGTCGAGAAGCTCTCGTGGCTCAACGGCCAGTGGTTGCGTGACTTGCCGGTGGAAGAGTTCGCCAGCCGCTTGCAGACCTGGGCGTTGAACCCTGAGTACATGATGAAGATCGCACCGCACGTGCAGGGCCGCGTTGAAACGTTCAGCCAGGTCGCACCGCTGGCCGGATTCTTCTTCGCGGGTGGCGTCAACCCGGATGCCAAGCTGTTCGAATCGAAGAAGCTGTCGGGCGATCAGGTTCGCCAGTTGATGCAGTTGATCCTGTGGAAGCTCGAAAGCCTGCGTCAGTGGGAGAAGGACAGCATCACTGCGACGATTCAAGCGGTGGTTGAATCCCTGGAGCTGAAACTGCGTGACGCCATGCCGCTGATGTTTGCTGCGATCACTGGCCAGGCCAGCTCGGTGTCGGTGCTCGACGCGATGGAAATCCTCGGCCCGGACCTGACCCGTTTCCGCCTGCGCCAGGCTATCGACCTGCTCGGTGGCGTGTCGAAGAAGGAAAACAAGGAGTGGGAAAAACTCCTGGCCAACATCGCCTGATTCCGAAAAGATCGCAGGCTACGCGATCCCCTGTAGGAGCTGCCGAAGGCTGCGATCTTTTGATCTTGATCTCCGGTGGCCCCAAAAAGATCGCAGGCTGCGCCAGCGCCTACAGGTCTGCGTTCTTTCCCAAAGTCCCTGTTATTCGGGGGAAGGGCGGTAAGTGATTGTTATGTCGGCAAAAAACTTTGAAATATTTTAAAAATAAGTTTGACAGCTTTCCGATGCGCCATTAAGATTCGCCCCGTCCTCAGCGATGAGGGGCTATAGCTCAGCTGGGAGAGCGCTTGCATGGCATGCAAGAGGTCGACGGTTCGATCCCGTCTAGCTCCACCAATTTACACTTCAAGGCCTGGCCACACTGGCCCTGAAGCGATCAACACTCAGCGTTGATCCGTTGTATAGAAGGGTTTGCGTCCCCTTCGTCTAGTGGCCTAGGACACCGCCCTTTCACGGCGGTAACAGGGGTTCGAGTCCCCTAGGGGACGCCAGTTTTACAGAAGCGATGTTGCAAGATATCGCTCCGCCGTGAGGCGAAAAATCCGGGGCTATAGCTCAGCTGGGAGAGCGCCTGCATGGCATGCAGGAGGTCAGCGGTTCGATCCCGCTTAGCTCCACCAATTTTACAGTTCAAGGTCTGGCCACACCGGCCTTGAATCGATCAGCACTCAGCACTGATCAGTTGTATAGAAGGTTTTGCGTCCCCTTCGTCTAGTGGCCTAGGACACCGCCCTTTCACGGCGGTAACAGGGGTTCGAGTCCCCTAGGGGACGCCACGATTACCCGCTCTGCGGGATTTTATAAGGGTCATTCAATTATTGAATGGCCCTTTTGTTTGTCTGGCGTTTGGCCAAATCTCCCATTTCTTTCAAACTGATCTTCAGACCAGCGGTCACATCCACGACTTGCGAAAAATTATTATGAGAATAATATTCTAGTCGTAATATTCGGAGGCAACGATGAACGATAAAAAAGCTCAAACCCGCGAACGCATCCTCAAGGCTGCCAGCGCAGCGCTGATTCAGCGCGGCCCGGCCGAGCCAAGCGTGGGCGAAGTGATGGGCGCGGCCGGCCTGACGGTTGGCGGCTTCTACGCGCACTTCGAAAGCAAGGACGCGATGATGCTTGAAGCGTTCAAGCAACTGCTCGGGCATCGCCGTGAGCTGATTGCCGACATGGATGACCAGTTGACCGGAGAAGAACGTCGCGCGCTGGTTGCTGCGTTTTACCTGTCACGTAAACACCGTGATTCCTCGGAGTCGGCGTGCCCGATTCCGGCGTCGGTCGGCGAGCTGGGTCGTCTGCCGGAGGAGTTTCGTGTGGCGTTGAATGAACACCTGGAAATCATGGTCGCGCAGTTGGCGGCCAGCCCGGAAGACACCGATAAAGCCCTGGCCGATATGGCCTTGATGGTCGGTGGTTTGGCTCTGGCGCGTGCGTTGGGGCCAGGAGAGTTGTCCGATCGATTGCTGCGCGCCGCCAAGTCTGCGGTGCTATGACCTGAAGGCATTGGCCTGAGGAGTGAGAGCGATGAGCACGTTGAAGTGGGTTCGTGGCGTTAATGGCACCTTGGGCTGGTTCGCACCGAAACTGGTAGCGAGCAAAATGCGACTGGCGTTCATGACGCCACGAGAAATGCCGCCGCGTGATTGGGAATTGCCGCTGCTGGCGAAGTCCGAACGAATCACCTTGCGCTTCGGCCTCTCGGCCTTGCGCTGGGGGCAAGGCCCGGCGGTGTTGTTGATGCACGGTTGGGAAGGCCGGCCGACACAGTTTGCCAGCCTCATCACCGCACTGGTCGATGCCGGTTACACGGTGGTTGCCCTGGACGGCCCGGCTCACGGGCGTTCCCCAGGTCGCGAGGCGAATGTGGCGCTGTTCGCCCGAGCCATGCTTGAGGCCGCCGCCGAGTTGCCGCCGCTGCAAGCCGTCATCGGTCATTCGATGGGCGGCGCCAGTGCGATGCTCGCGGTCCAGTTGGGCTTGCGCACCGAAACCCTGGTGACGATCGCCGCTCCGGCGCGAATTCTCGGGGTGCTGCGTGGTTTCGCCCGCTATGTGCGACTGCCGCCGAAAGCCCGTTCGGCGTTCATTCGCCAGGTTGAGCAAGACGTTGGCATGCGCGCCGCGACCCTGGACGTTGCGCACTATCAGCTCGACATGCCAGGGCTGATCGTGCATGCCGAAGATGACTGCTACGTCTCGGTCAAGGAATCACAACTGATCCACGAATCCTGGTTCGACAGCCGATTGTTGCGCCTGGAAGCAGGCGGCCATCAACGGGTTCTCGCCGACCCGCGGGTGATTGATGGCGTGCTATCACTGCTGGCTGGCCGCAGCCTGCAATCGCGCCAATCGGCCTGAGCATCCGTTACACTGCCCCGGTCGAATTTATCTGACCGGGAGTGGGGCATGGGCTGGGATCGGGCAACGCCATTTATCATTGATCTGGAAGTGGGCGCCGAGGACATCGACGGACTGGGTCACGCGAATAACGCGGTCTACGTGACGTGGCTCGAACGCTGTGCCTGGCGCCACTCGCAACGGCTTGGCCTGGATCTGGTTGAGTATCGTCGGCTGGATCGGGCGATGGCGGTGGTACGGCACGAGATCGATTACCTGGCCGCCGCGTATGAAGGCGATGAATTGCAATTGGCGACCTGGATCGTCGATTGGGACCAGCGCCTGAAAATGACCCGGCACTTCCAGTTGAAGCGGCCCAGCGACAACACCACGTTGTTGCGGGCGCAAACCACCTTCGTTTGCATCGAACTGTCCACTGGCAAGCCCAAGCGCATGCCGACGGAGTTCATCGAAGGCTACGGCCCGGCGTTACAACTCCAGGCCTGACCCTGTCCTTGTAGGAGCTGCCGAGTGAAACGAGGCTGCGATCTTTTGATCTTGCTACTTTAAAATCAAAAGATCGCAGCCTTCGGCAGCTCCTACAGGGGTGAAACCTGTAAACTGCCGCACGTTTTTCGTCGAGTGTGTTTTTCATGCAAATTGCTTTGGCACCCATGGAGGGGTTGGTCGACAACATCCTGCGCGACGTGCTGACCCGTGTTGGCGGTATCGATTGGTGCGTGACCGAGTTCATCCGGATCAACGACCAACTGCTCACGCCGGCCTATTTCCATAAGTTCGGTCCTGAATTGCTGAACGGTGCGCGCACCGCTTCCGGTGTCCCGCTGCGGGTGCAGTTGCTCGGCTCCGACCCGGTGTGCCTGGCGGAAAATGCCGCGCTCGCTTGCGAGCTGGGCTCCGAGGTGATCGACCTGAACTTCGGTTGCCCGGCCAAGACGGTGAACAAGTCCCGTGGCGGCGCGGTGTTGCTAAAAGAGCCTGAGTTACTGAACCAGATCGTCGAGCACGTCCGTCGTGCGGTTCCAGCGCATATTCCGGTCACCGCCAAGATGCGCCTGGGTTTCGACAGCCCGGACGGTGCGTTGGTTTGCGCCACGGCCCTGGCTGAAGGGGGCGCGGAGCACATCGTGGTGCATGCGCGGACCAAGATGGACGGCTACAAGCCCCCAGCGCATTGGGAGTGGATTCCACGGGTGCAGGAAGTGGTGAACGTGCCGGTATTCGCCAATGGCGATATCTGGAGCGTCGAGGACTGGCGCCGTTGCCGCGAAATCAGCGGCGTGGAAGACATCATGCTCGGTCGCGGCCTGGTCTCGCGTCCCGACCTGGCCCGGCAAATCGCGGCGGCGCGGGCCGGTGAAGAAGTGGTCGAGATGACCTGGGCCGAGCTACTGCCACTGATTCAGGACTTCTGGCTGCAAGCCAAGGCGCAGATGACGCCACGCCAATCGCCAGGTCGCTTGAAGCAGTGGCTGGCGATGCTGACCCGCAATTATCCCGAAGCGGTTGAGCTGTTCACAGTACTGCGGCGTGAGACCGAACTGGATCATGTCTCGCGTTTGTTAGGCCTGCAGGTGGCTGAAGCCGCCTGAAAAAATCTTCAAACAATCTCTTGAAAAGCAATCAGCGGTCCTTATTTAAGGGTTACGCGATGCCGAATTCGGGTCGCGGAAATAAAAACTTGCTGATTGTTTTCAGGAGATTTGAACCATGAGTACTGCATTTTCCCTGGCCCCACTGTTCCGTTCCTCGGTAGGCTTCGACCGTTTCAACGACTTGTTTGAAACCGCCCTGCGCAACGAGCCAGGCAGCACCTATCCCCCTTACAACGTCGAAAAACACGGTGATGATCAATACCGCATCGTCGTGGCGGCGGCCGGTTTCCAGGAAGAAGACCTGGACCTGCAAGTCGAGAAGGGTGTGCTGACCATCAGCGGCGGCAAACGCGACGCGACTGAAGGCGTGACCTTCCTGCATCAAGGCATCGCCCAGCGCGCGTTCAAACTGTCGTTCCGCCTAGCCGATCACATCGAGATCAAGGCCGCCGACCTGCGTAACGGTCTGCTGAGCATCGACCTGCTGCGTGTGGTTCCAGAAGAGGCGAAAGCCAAGCGCATCCCGATCAACGGGGCGCAAAAGCCGGCTCTGCAACACTAAGGCCGAGCAACGAAAAGGGCGCCACTGGTGCCCTTTTTTTGTACCCATAATCTCGAACTTAACGCACGTTCCGTAGCAGCTGCCGAGCAGCGCGAGGCTGCGTTCGGCTCTGTAGCAGCTGTCGAGCAGCGCGAGGCTGCGTTCGGCTGCGAAGCAGTCGTAAAATCTGCAAGCGAGTTTTAAATGAAACTCCGCGGCGCTTGAATTCACGACTGCTTCGCAGCCGAACGCAGCCTCGCAGGCTCGGCAGCTGCTACAGGAGTTTCATGCGTCCCGGTGTTACTTCAAGAGTTTCAAAAACTCCTCCACCGGCAACGGCCGGCTGTGTAAATAGCCCTGGTAAAAGTGGCAACCCAGCCCCTGCAGGAACTCCAACTGCTCGGGCGTTTCCACCCCTTCGGCGATCACTTTCAATTCCAGGCTGCGAGCCATGGCGACGATGGCGCGGATGATCTCGGCGTCGTTGGGGTCGGTGGTGGCGTCGCGGATGAACGACTGGTCGATTTTCAGTGTGTCGACCGGCAGGCGCTTGAGGTAGGTCAGTGAGGAGTAACCAGTGCCGAAGTCATCCATGGCAAAGCTCACGCCGAGTTTTTTCAGGCGGCGCATTTTGCTGATCGTGTCTTCCAGGTTCTGGATGACGATGCCTTCGGTGATTTCCAGCTTCAACAGTGAGCAGGGCAGACCGTGGCTGACGAGGCTGTGTTCGATGCGTTCGACGAAGTCGTTCTGGCGGAACTGCCGTGGGCTGATGTTCACGCACAGGCTGAAGTCGAGCGGATCCATCAACCCCTGGACCATCAACTGTTTGAAAGCCTCGCAGGCTTCGTCGACGATCCACGTGCCGACCTCCAGGATCAACCCGCTGTCCTCCAGGACCTTAATGAACTCGGTCGGTGATTGCTCGCCGAGTTCCGGATGGTTCCAGCGCACCAGCGCTTCGGCGCCGACGATGCGGTTGTCCCGGGCATCCACCTGGGGTTGGTAATGCACGCGAAATTCGCCCCGGGAAAGCGCCAGGCGCAAGTCAGTCTCCATGCGCAGGCGTTCGCTCGCGGCCTTTTGCATGGTGTTGTGATACATCTGCGTGGTGTTGCGGCCCGAATCCTTGGCTCGATAGAGCGCGATGTCAGCCCGTTTGAGCAGGTCGGTCGGCGTAGACCCGTGGTCGGGAATCAGCGCAATGCCGATACTCGGTGTGACCTGCAGGCGTTGCCCGTCGAGGAACATCGGCTCGGACAGCAGTTCACGCAAGGTGTCCGCCAACTCCCGAACCTGATCGCTGACTTCGTTGCGCGAGCCTTCCAGGCCGCTGAGCAATACCACGAATTCATCGCCGCCGAGCCGCGCCACGGTGTCTTCCATGCGCACGCTGGCCTCGAGGCGCGCGGTGATGATTTTCAGCACGGTGTCGCCCACCGGATGGCCGAGCGAATCGTTGATGTGCTTGAAGTGATCGAGGTCGAGAAACAGCAAAGCGCCGCGCAGGTTGTGGCGCTTGAGCAGGGCGATCTGCTGGCTCAGGCGATCCATCAACAGTGCGCGGTTGGGCAGGTTGGTCAGCGGGTCGTGATAAGCCAGGTGACGGATCTGCGCTTCGGCGTTTTTCAGCAGGCTGACGTCCCGTGCGGTCAGCAACAGGCAAGCCGTTTCGTTCAGGGTGATCGGTTCCACCGAGACTTCCACGGTCAGCAGCTCGCCACGTTTATTGCGCCCGAGCATTTCCTGGTGATGCACCCGGCCCTTGAGCTGCAACTCGGCCAACAGCGCCGAGCGCTGTTTCTCTTCGGCCCAGATACCGACCTGATACACCGTACGGCCGACCACCTCGTCGGCGCGATAGCCGGTCAGGCGGCAGAAACCGTCGTTGACTTCCAGATAGCGCCCGGTGTCGCGCTCGGTGATGGTGATCGCGTCGGGGCTGGAGTGGAAGGCCTTGGCGAATTTCTCTTCACTGGCCTTGAGCAACGCTTCCGAACGTTGCTGTTGGGTGATGTCGCGCAGGGTGGTGACGATGCACGGCTGTTCGCCGACGCTGATCTGGCGGCCGGAAATCACACAGGTCAGGGATCGACCGTCCTTGTGCTGAACCTGGATCGCCACGTTACTCAAGTCTTGTTCGCGGATGACTTGCTCGATCCGTTGCAGGCTTTTCGCCGAGGCATCCCACAAGCCGATTTCGTCAGCGCTGTAGCCAATCACGTCGGCGGCGCTCCAGCCGAACGTCTGGGTGAAGCTGGAATTGATTTCGATGAACTGGCCAGTATCCTGGCGGGTGACGCAGATCGGGTCCGGGCTGACCTGGAACAGGGTGGCGAATTTCTCTTCAGACGCCACCAATCGCTGCTCGCGTTCCACCTGGTCGGTGATGTCGAGCAGGGTGCCAGCCATGCGCAGCGGGACGCCTTTTTCATCGCGGTAGAGGCGGGCGCGGCTTTCCAGGTAACGCGAACTGCCATCCGGCAGTTGCACGCGGTAGGTCAGCTGATAGTTGCCGGCCGGACCTTCGCGCAGGCTGCGGTAGGCGTCGCGCATGGAGCCGCGCTCTTCGTCGGGCACGCCTTCGAAAAACTCGTCGAAGGACTCATGGAAGGGGATTGGCTCCAGCCCGTGCAACTGCGCCGCGCGCGCCGAGCCGTACAGCATGCCGCTGGGTATGTGCCAGTCCCACGTGCCGAGTTGCGCTGAATCCAGGGCCAGGTCGAGACGCTCCTGGCTGTCTTTGAGGGCTTGCTCGGCGACTTTGCGTTCGGTGGTATCGAGGAAGGTGCTCAGCAGATAGGGCTGCCCCTCGAGCTCGACCTTTTGCGCGCTGAGGATGCCGTCGTGGATCTGGCCATTGCTGGCGCGAAACTGCACTTCCATGCTGATCAGCTCGCCTTTGGCCTTGGTGGCCCTGACCAGTTTTTCCCGTTGCTCCGGATGCACCCACAGGCCGAGTTCGAGGGTGGTACGGCCAATCGCATTCTGCACCGGCCAGCCGAACAGGCTTTCGAAATACTGGTTGGCTTCAGTGATCAGGCCGTCTTCCTGGCGGGTCAGCAGCACCATGTTCGGGCACAGGTGAAACAGCGTCGCGAAGCGTTTTTCGGAACTGCTCAACGCCTGTTCGCGCTGGCGCTGTTGAGTAATCTCACGAATCACGCCAATCATCCTGGGGTGGCCGTGCTTGTCCGGCACCAGGCTGCCGTTGATCTCCAGCCAGTGCAGGCTGCCGTCAGGCCAGCGGATGCGGTGGTGCATCGCCTGCTCCAGCGGCGCGCCGGCGATCACCGCGTCGAAGGCGCGAACGGTTTTCGCCCGATCCTCCGGGGGCAACAAATCGAGGTATTCCAGATCCGCCGGCAGCGGTTGCCGGGGATCGAAACCAAACAATGCCTGGGTGCCTCTCGACCAACTGATCTGCCCACGTTCGATGTCCCAATACCATGCGCCCAAGCGAGCGCCATTGAGCGCGGCCAGCAATTGTGGCGCGCTTTCCCAGCTTTGCTCGGACCGTTTGGGGTCGAGCGCCTGTATACGCGGCATCGGCGGAATACGATCAACAGATTTCGGCATTGGCAAGCCTTAGGCTGAAAGGGGTGTTAGGCACTGGATTTCGCGGCTCTATAGAAGTAGCACAACTCAGCCTTGTTTCCCTGGCAGATCGATTTGCGCATCCAGCAGCGCCATAAAGGCCCGTGCCGCGTTCGACAGCGTCCGTTCCGTGTGCAGGATATAGCCTAGCTGGCGAGTGAGTTGTATGCCCGGCAAAGGTATTCGCGCAACCTGATCATCGAGCATTGTGCGCGGCAACACACTCCAGGCCAGACCGATCGAGACCATCATCTTGATGGTTTCCAGATAATTGGTGCTCATGGCGATGTTCGGCGTCAGGCCCTGGGCTTCGAACAGGCGCTGGACGATGTGGTGGGTAAACGTGTTTCCACCAGGGAAAACGGCGGGGTGCAGGGCGATATCCGCCAGGCTGACCGCACCGTTGCTGATCAGCGAATGTTCCGGGGCGACCACGAAATCCAGCGGGTCGTCCCACACCGGCGTGGCCTTGACCAGCGTATGCGGCTCTGGCGCCAACGTAATGACGGCCAGTTCGGCGCGGCCATGGAGGATTTCTTCATAGGCCACTTCCGAATCGAGGAACTGAATATCCAGCGCCACCTGTGGGTAACGCCGGGTGAACTCCCTTAATAGAGGCGGCAAGCGGTGCAGGCCAATGTGGTGACTGGTGGCCAGCGTAAGACGGCCGGACACTTCGCCGGTCAGGTTGGTCAGCGCTCGGCGGGTGTCGTCCAGCACATTGAGGATTTGGTAAGCCCGCGGCAACAGAGCGCGTCCGGCCTCGGTCAGGCCGACTTCACGACCCAGCCGATCGAACAGGCGCACCTTCAATTGCTGTTCCAACCCGGCGATGCGTTTGCTGATCGCCGGTTGCGTCAGGTGCAACCGTTCGCCCGCGCCGGAGAAGCTGCCAGTCTCGGCAATCGCGATAAAAGCGTTGAGGTTGGCCAGATCCATTGTTGTATTCCAGTTGGTTATCCAAAGCATAAAAAATATGAATTTGAGTTATTTAATGTAACCCCCTAGGATCGACCTCACAAGCCAAGGGGTTATTGAATCGTTCAAAACCCAGGGCATAGAAACAAGCTGATGAGGAACCGTCTGATGGCCGGCAAAACGCTTTACGACAAGCTTTGGGATTCGCATGAAGTGAAACGGCGCGACGATGGGTCGTCGCTGATCTATATCGACCGCCACATCATCCATGAAGTGACTTCGCCCCAAGCTTTCGAAGGCCTGCGTTTGGCCGGGCGCAAGCCTTGGCGCGTCGATTCGATCATCGCCACGCCGGATCACAACGTGCCGACCACGCCGGATCGCAAGGGCGGCATCGAAGCGATTACTGACCAGGTCTCGCGGTTGCAGGTTCAAACCCTCGATGATTACTGCGACGAATATGGCATCACTGAATTCAAGATGAATGACGTGCGTCAGGGCATCGTTCACGTGATCGGCCCGGAGCAGGGCGCTACCCTGCCGGGCATGACCGTGGTCTGCGGTGACTCGCACACCTCGACTCACGGCGCGTTTGGCGCATTGGCCCATGGCATCGGGACTTCCGAGGTCGAACACGTGTTCGCCACGCAGTGCCTGGTCGCCAAGAAAATGAAGAACATGCGGGTGTCGGTCGAAGGCAAATTGCCGTTCGGCGTGACCGCCAAGGACATCGTGCTGGCGGTCATCGGCAAGATCGGCACTGCCGGCGGTAATGGCCACGCCATCGAGTTCGCCGGCAGCGCCATTCGTGACTTGTCCGTCGAAGGCCGCATGACCATCTGCAACATGTCCATTGAGGCTGGCGCTCGTGTCGGCCTGGTGGCTGCCGACGAAAAAACCGTGGCTTACGTCAAGGGCCGTCCATTCGCCCCGAAAGGCGCGGATTGGGACCTGGCGGTCGAAGCCTGGAAAGACCTGGTCTCTGACGCGGATGCCGTGTTCGACACCGTGGTTGAACTCGATGCCACTCAGATCAAGCCGCAAGTCAGCTGGGGCACGTCGCCCGAGATGGTCCTGGCGGTTGATCAGAACGTGCCGGACCCGGCGAAGGAAATGGACCTGGTCAAGCGCGGTTCCATCGAGCGCGCCCTCAAATACATGGGGTTGACCGCCAATCAGGCGATCACCGACATTCAACTGGACCGTGTATTTATCGGCTCCTGCACTAACTCGCGGATCGAAGACTTGCGCGCTGCGGCCGTCATTGCCAAGGGTCGCAAAGTGGCTTCGACCATCAAGCAGGCCATCGTGGTGCCGGGCTCGGGCTTGGTGAAGGCGCAAGCCGAAGCCGAAGGCCTGGACAAGATTTTCCTCGAAGCCGGTTTCGAGTGGCGTGAACCGGGTTGCTCGATGTGCCTGGCGATGAACCCGGACCGTTTGGAGTCGGGCGAGCATTGCGCGTCGACCTCCAACCGCAACTTCGAAGGCCGTCAAGGCGCCGGTGGCCGTACGCACCTGGTCAGCCCGGCCATGGCCGCGGCGGCTGCCGTCAACGGTCGTTTTATCGACGTTCGCGAACTGATCTGAGGAACCGCACATGAGAGCTTTTACCCAACACACCGGTTTGGTTGCGCCATTGGACCGTGCCAACGTCGACACCGACCAGATCATTCCGAAGCAGTTCTTGAAGTCGATCAAGCGCACCGGTTTTGGCCCGAACCTGTTTGACGAGTGGCGCTACCTTGACGTGGGCTACGCCTACCAGGACAACTCCAAGCGTCCGTTGAACAAGGACTTCGTCCTCAACGCCGAGCGTTATCAAGGCGCCAGCGTGCTGCTGGCCCGCGAGAACTTCGGTTGCGGCTCCAGCCGCGAGCACGCGCCGTGGGCACTGGAAGAATACGGTTTCCGCAGCATCATCGCGCCGAGCTATGCCGACATCTTCTACAACAACAGCTTCAAGAACGGCTTGCTGCCGATCATCCTGAGCGATGCTGAAGTGGATGAACTGTTCCAGCAGGTTGAAGCGAACCCGGGCTACGAGTTGAAGGTCGACTTGCAAGCCCAGACCGTGACCCGACCTGATGGCAAGACCTACAGCTTCGAACTGGATGAGTTTCGCAAGCATTGCCTGGTCAACGGCCTCGACGATATTGGTCTGACATTGATGGACCACGAGGCGATTGCGACGTTTGAAGCCAAACATCGTGCGAGCCAGCCTTGGTTGTTTCGCGACGTTTGATGTTTTGAGGTGACCTCGAAAAGATCGCAGCCTTCGGCAGCTCCTACATGGAGCGGCGTACACCTGTAGGAGCTGCCGAAGGCTGCGATCTTTTGATCTTAAAACCTGCAACCCAACAGGAAGTCCCCATGACCAACACCGCCCACAGCCAAGTCGTACAAAAGCAATTCGGTGAACAGGCCTCGGCCTACCTGAGCAGCGCCGTTCACGCTCAAGGCACCGAATTCGCGCTGCTACAGGCTGAACTGGCCGGGCAGGGCGATAGTCGGGTGCTGGACCTGGGCTGCGGCGCTGGCCAC
Source organism: Pseudomonas sp. LBUM1644 (assembly GCF_059716195.1). NCBI lineage: Bacteria > Pseudomonadati > Pseudomonadota > Gammaproteobacteria > Pseudomonadales > Pseudomonadaceae > Pseudomonas > Pseudomonas sp. LBUM1644. The sequence continues at coordinate 2,102,982 of NZ_CP166812.1, forward strand.
GTAAGTTTTCACGTCGCCTCGCTGGTCAAGGAAGTGGTGGCCTACGACCTGTCCCAGCAAATGCTCGACGTGGTCGCCGGTGCAGCTGTCGATCGGGGCTTGAGCAATGTGTCCACGGTCCTCGGTGCCGCTGAACGCCTGCCATTTGCCGATGGCGAGTTCGATTTCGTCTTCAGCCGTTATTCGGCGCACCATTGGAGCGATCTCGGTCTGGCCCTGCGTGAAGTTCGCCGGGTATTGAAGCCGGGCGGTGTGGCAGCGTTCATCGATGTGTTGTCACCGGGCATTCCGCTGTTCGACACTTACCTGCAAAGCGTCGAAGTGCTGCGCGATACCAGTCATGTGCGCGATTATTCGGCCGGCGAGTGGATGCGCCAGGTCAGCGAAGCGGGGCTGCATACCCGCAGCACCACGCGTCAACGGCTGCGTCTGGAATACGGCTCCTGGGTCGAGCGCATGCGCACGCCAGACGTCATGCGCGCGGCAATCCGCGAGTTGCAGCAGTCGATGGGCAATGAAGTACGCGAATATTTTGAAATTGAGGCCGATGGTTCGTTCAGCACTGATGTGCTGGTGTTGATGGCCGAACGATAGAATTTTTCCGGGTGGGCCTGTGGGCGCACCGACTGATGACATGAGGAAAGCATGAGCAAGCAGATTCTGATTCTCCCAGGCGACGGTATTGGCCCGGAAATCATGGCCGAAGCGGTCAAGGTGCTGGAACTGGCCAGCGACAAGTACAGCCTGGGCTTCGAGTTGAGCCACGATGTGATCGGTGGCGCGGCCATCGACAAGCATGGCGTGCCGCTGGCTGACGAAACCCTGGAACGCGCCCGCGCCGCCGACGCTGTGCTGCTGGGCGCCGTGGGCGGTCCGAAATGGGACGCCATCGAGCGTGACATCCGCCCTGAGCGCGGTCTGCTGAAGATTCGTGCGCAACTGGGCCTGTTCGGTAACCTGCGCCCGGCGATCCTGTACCCGCAACTGGCCGAAGCTTCCAGCCTGAAACCTGAAATCGTTGCCGGCCTGGACATCCTGATCGTTCGCGAACTGACCGGCGGCATCTACTTCGGCGCGCCACGCGGTACCCGCACCCTGGAAAACGGCGAGCGTCAGTCCTACGACACCCTGCCGTACAGCGAAAGCGAAATCCGTCGCATCGCCCGTGTCGGTTTCGACATGGCGATGGTGCGCGGCAAGAAGCTGTGCTCAGTGGACAAGGCCAACGTCCTGGCTTCCAGCCAACTGTGGCGTGAAATCGTTGAGGAAGTGGCCAAGGATTACCCGGAAGTCGAATTGAGCCACATGTACGTCGACAACGCCGCCATGCAGCTGGTGCGCGCACCGAAGCAATTCGACGTGATCGTGACCGACAACATGTTTGGTGACATTCTTTCCGACCAGGCGTCGATGCTCACCGGTTCCATCGGCATGCTGCCGTCGGCGTCGCTGGATACCAACAACAAGGGCATGTACGAGCCTTGCCACGGTTCGGCGCCGGACATCGCAGGCAAAGGCATTGCCAACCCGTTGGCGACCATTTTGTCGGTGTCGATGATGCTGCGTTACAGCTTCAACCTGCAGGACGCGGCCGATGCGATCGAGAAGGCCGTTAGTCTGGTATTGGACCAAGGCCTGCGCACGGGCGACATCTGGTCGGCCGGTTGCACTAAAGTCGGTACGCAGGAAATGGGTGACGCAGTAGTCGCCGCGCTGCGGAATCTGTAATCTCTCGGGCCCGCTGCCACTTTCAACTTCGAAGGCAGCGGCCCACTTTTTAAAGAAGGTGTAGTTGCGATGAAACGTGTAGGTCTGATCGGTTGGCGCGGTATGGTCGGTTCCGTGCTCATGCAGCGGATGCTGGAAGAGCAGGATTTCGATCTTATCGAGCCGGTGTTTTTCACCACTTCCAATGTCGGTGGCCAAGGCCCGTCCGTGGGCAAGGACATTGCTCCGCTCAAGGACGCTTACAGCATTGAAGAGCTGAAAACCCTCGACGTGATTCTGACCTGCCAGGGTGGCGACTACACCAGCGAAGTGTTTCCGAAACTGCGTGAAGCCGGCTGGCAAGGTTACTGGATCGACGCTGCTTCCAGCCTGCGCATGCAGGATGACGCAGTGATCGTGCTGGACCCGGTGAACCGCAAGGTCATCGACCAGCAGCTCGACGCGGGCACCAAGAACTACATCGGCGGCAACTGCACCGTCAGCCTGATGCTGATGGGCCTTGGCGGTCTGTTTGAAGCCGGTCTGGTCGAGTGGATGAGCGCCATGACGTATCAGGCAGCCTCCGGTGCCGGCGCGCAGAACATGCGTGAACTGATCAAGCAAATGGGCGCGACCCACGCCGCTGTCGCCGATCAACTGGCCGACCCGGCCAGCGCGATCCTCGACATCGACCGTCGTGTCGCCGAAGCGATGCGCAGTGATGCGTACCCGACCGAAAACTTCGGCGTACCGCTGGCCGGCAGCCTGATCCCGTGGATCGACAAGGAACTGCCGAACGGTCAGAGCCGCGAAGAGTGGAAGGCCCAGGCCGAGACCAACAAGATCCTCGGCCGTTTCAAGAGCCCGATCCCGGTCGACGGCATCTGCGTGCGCATCGGCGCCATGCGTTGCCACAGCCAGGCGCTGACCATCAAACTGAACAAAGACGTGCCGATCGCCGACATCGAAGGGCTGATCAGCCAGCACAACCCTTGGGTCAAACTGGTACCGAACAACCGTGACATCAGCATCCAGGAGCTGAGCCCGACCAAGGTTACCGGCACCCTGAATGTCCCGGTTGGCCGTCTGCGCAAGCTGAACATGGGCTCGCAGTTCGTCGGCGCGTTCACCGTCGGCGACCAGCTGCTGTGGGGCGCGGCCGAGCCGCTGCGTCGCATGCTGCGGATCCTGCTTGAGCGTTGATCGATTGAAGCAATGAAAAAACCCGCACCTTGAAAGAGGCGCGGGTTTTTTTTATGGAAGTTGTATCGCCGGGTAGTGCCTCTTCGCGGGCAAGCCTCGCTCCTACAGGGTGTGCGGTTGTTCTCAATTTTCGCGCCGACACAAAATCTGTAGGAGCGAGGCTTGCCCGCGAAGAGGCCGGTATGGACATCGCAAATCCCCGGTAGAAATTGCCTGCATCCCAACCACCCGGTAAAGTGCCGCTCCCCCCGTTTCGCCAGAGGTAGAACCATGAGCCAGTCCTTTGATATTGCCGTGATCGGCGCCACCGGTACTGTCGGCGAAACGCTGGTGCAGATTCTCGAAGAACGCGACTTCCCGGTCGGCAACCTGCACCTCTTGGCCAGCAGCGAATCCGCCGGGCATTCGGTACCGTTTCGCGGCAAGAACGTGCGCGTGCGGGAAGTCGATGAGTTCGACTTCAGCAAAGTCCAGCTGGTATTTTTTGCGGCCGGCCCGGCAGTCACCTTGAGTTTCGCCTCGCGGGCCACGGCCGCCGGTTGCTCGCTGATCGACTTGTCTGGTGCGCTGCCCGCCAATCAGGCGCCGCAAGTGGTGCCGGAAGCCAACGCTCACGTTTTGGCGGGTCTGAAAAAGCCTTTCCAGGTCAGCAGTCCCAGCCCGTCGGCCACCACATTGGCAGTGGTGCTGGCGCCGTTGCTCGGCCTGCTCGACCTGCAACGCATCAATCTGACCGCCAGCCTGGCGGTCTCTGCCCAGGGGCGCGAAGCCGTCAAAGAGCTGGCCCGCCAAACCGCCGAACTGCTCAATGTGCGTCCACTGGAGCCAACATTCTTCGACCGGCAGATGGCTTTCAACCTGTTGGCGCAAGTCGGCAAGCCCGATGATCAAGGTCATACGCTGCTGGAAAAACGCCTGGTGCGCGAGCTGCGCCAGGTCATGGCGTTGCCTTCTTTGAAGATTTCCGTGACTTGCATTCAAGCCCCGGTGTTTTTTGGCGATAGCTTTAGCGTGACCTTGCAATCAGCGAGCGAAATCGACCTGGCGAAAGTCAACGCTGCGCTGGAAGACGCACCGGGTATTGAACTGGTGGAAGCCGGCGATTACCCGACGGCAGTCGGCGACGCGGTAGGGCAGGATGTGGTGTACGTCGGTCGGGTTCGCCATGGTATCGACGACCTGTCGGAACTAAATGTGTGGTTGACGTCAGATAACGTACGCAAAGGCGCGGCGCTCAATGCTGTGCAGGTGGCTGAATTGTTGATAAAAGACCTTGTGTAAAAGATACTTGGCAACAATTTGTCGAATGGTTCTAGCCGAGCGCTATGCTTTGCCGGATTGCTGAAGGCGAGCCACCCGCTGTGGCTTGCGTGGCATGAATGAAATGATCGCGCGCGACGACACTTCGCCGCCGCGCGCAATGCCTTACGGCAGCGGCTATCAACACCTTCTCGCTGGCCGAGGAATGTTCAAACAAAGGATGAGGCTATGGTTCAAGTTCGCAAACTGGTGCTAGCAATTGCGGCCGCCTCGGCGCTGTCCTCCGGTATGGCGCATGCACTCGGGCTCGGGGAACTGACCCTGAAATCGACGCTGAACCAGCCGTTGGTGGCAGAAATCGAGTTGCTCGACGTCAAGGACCTCACCGCTGCCGAAGTGGTGCCGAGCCTGGCTTCGCCCGACGATTTCGCCAAGGCCGGTGTCGACCGCCAGGCGTTTCTCAATGACCTGACCTTTACGCCGGTGCTCAATGCCAGCGGCAAAAGCATCCTGCGAGTGACTTCCAGCAAACCGCTCTCCGAGCCAATGGTGAAATTCCTGGTTCAGGTGATGTGGCCAAACGGTCGTCTGCTCCGCGATTACAGCGTACTGCTCGATCCGTCCAAATTCTCGCCGCAAACCGCTGATGCGGCCGCGCAACCTGCACCGACTCAAACCGTCACCGCGCCAGTCACCGGCGCGACCAAGCCGACCCAATACACCACGACGCCGCGCGATACCTTGTGGGAAATCGCCGCGAAGGCGCGCAATGGCGGCTCGGTTCAACAAACCATGCTGGCCATTCAAGCGCTGAATCCGGATGCCTTTATCGACGGCAACATCAACCGGTTGAAAACCGGTCAGGTGCTGCGTCTGCCGGATCAGGCGCAGAGCACCGGCCTGCCGCAACCGAAAGCCATCGCCGAAGTCGCCGCGCAGAACACTGCGTGGCGCCAGGGGCGTCGCTACGTTGCGAAGCCAGGTACCGGGCAACAACAACTGGATGCCACCAAGCGTGCTCGCGGCGAAGGCCCTTCGTCGCAAGCCGCCAAGGACAAGCTGAGCCTGGTCTCTGCCGAGGCCGGGAAGGGGCGGGGCAAAGGCGCCGCCGGCGACGCCAAGAACCTTGGCAACAAGCTGGCCGTCACTCAGGAAAGCCTCGACACGACCCGTCGTGACAATGCCGAACTGAAAAGCCGCATGACCGATCTGCAAAGTCAGCTGGACAAGCTGCAGCGTCTGATCGAGTTGAAGAACAATCAATTGGCCAAGTTGCAGGCAGAAGGGAGCGCTGCCGCAGCTGCTGCACCTGCACCTGCCGCAGAGGCTCAGCCAGCGGCGCCGATGTCAGCCGAACTGGTGGCCAACCCTGCGGCAACGCCGGCCGAGGTCGCTCCGGCAACTCCAGCCCCAACCCCGGCGGCCGCCGCGCCTGAGGCAACGCCGGCCCCGGTCGAGCCCCCGGTAGAGCCAACCCCCGTCGCCTCCGACGAGCAAAAATACAACGACTTGTTGACCAATCCGTACCTGCTGGGTCTGGCCGGCGGCGGTGCAGTGATTCTGCTGCTGCTGTTGTTGCTGTTGCTGGCGCGTCGCCGCAAAGCCCAGCAAGAAGCCGAGAAGCATCTGCGCATGGCCCGGGCCTTGTCTGAAGAGCAGCCATTCTCCGTCGACCAGGACCTGCCGGACAACAGCTTCGAAGGTCTGGAAATTCCGCCGCCAAGCGTCAAGCTCGCGACCGCGCCAACACCTGCACCAGCGCCTGCGCCGACGCCCGTGCCTGCACCCGCGCCAGTGATTGCTCCGGTTGTGGTCACGCCGCCGATCGCTGCGCCATTGATATCGCCTGCTGCCGAACGTGATGACGATGTGTTGAGCAAGGCGCAGTCGCACATTGCGGCAGGTCGTCTGAATCAGGCGGCTGCGTTGCTGGAAGACGGCATCAAGCAAGAACCGCAACGCAGTGACCTACGCCTGAAACTGATGGAAGTCTACGGCCAGCAGGGCGACCGCGATGCGTTCGTTGCCCAGGAGCGCCAACTGGTCGCCAACGGTGACAACTACGCACAAGTCGAACAGCTGAAAAGCCGCTTCCCGGCCATGGTCCTCGTGGCCGCTGGCGGTATTGCGGCTGCCGCCATCGCCGCTGAACTCGACGCGCAATACGTCAAAGAGCTGTTGCTGGACGAACCGCAAGCGCCGGAACCGGCCTTGGCCGATGCCGATTTTGACAGCACCTTCGATCTGAGCCTGGACGATCTGGAGGCCGCGTCGCCTGCGGTGGTCGCACCGGAGCCAGCGCCAGAAACGGCTGCCGAGCTGGACGAGTTCCCGCAGGACGACGATTTGAGCTTCGAGTCGGTGTTGCAGCAGCAGACCGAAATCAAGGAAAACCTTGATGATCTGTCGGACTTCGATCTGGACATGGACCTCGGTGGCGATGCCTCGCCGGCAACCTTGGCCGAAGACGATTTCCTGTTGAGCCTGGATGACGACCTCAAGGATTTGCCGGCCGCTCAAGCGCCAGCCGTGCCTGAGGTAGCGCTGGGCGATCTGGACCTTCCCGCCGACTTCGATCTGTCGCTCTCCGATGAGATGGACGCGCTTGATGAGCCGGATGCATTCGCGGCCGAACTCGATGACGTCAACGCGGAACTTGATAAATTGTCCTCCAGCATCGGCGAGCCGAGTTTCACGGCGGAAGATGCCTTGGCCTCCGCGGGCGACGAACCGGACTTCGATTTCCTTTCGGGTACCGACGAAGTCGCCACCAAGCTTGATCTGGCCCAGGCCTACATCGACATGGGCGATAACGATGGCGCTCGGGATATCCTCAACGAGGTGGTGACCGAAGGCGATGACGGGCAAAAGAGCGAAGCCAGGGAAATGCTTTCGCGTCTGGCTTGAGTGATCGAAACGGCGTAAACAAAACGGCAGCCCATCAAGGCTGCCATTTTTGTTTCAGTGGCGGTTGAAGATCAAAAGATCGCAGCCTTCGGCAGCTCCTACACAGGCGGCGATCTTTTGATCTTCAACCAACCACCTCTGGCATCCCGGTCCGGCGGCCTTATAATGCCTGCCTTTGCGGTCATCAGCAGGCTGTCACCCCTTGGCAAATATAGATAACCCAGTCGCCGAAATGGCGGCCGACGGCTTTTACCGGATCGCACTGGGCGTTGAATACAAAGGCTCGCGTTATCGCGGCTGGCAGCGCCAGGCCTCCGGTGTGCTCACGGTGCAGGAAACCCTGGAAAAGGCTTTGTCCAAAGTCGCCGACTCACCTGTGTCGTTGCTGTGTGCCGGGCGTACTGACGCCGGCGTGCATGCCTGTGGACAGGTGGTGCATTTCGACACGCAGGTCGAGCGGTCGATGAAAGCCTGGGTCATGGGCGCGAACATCAATTTGCCCCACGACGTCAGCGTCAGCTGGGCCAAGGTCATGCCGGCGCATTTCCATGCGCGTTTCAAGGCCATTGCCCGGCGTTATCGCTACGTGATCTACAACGATCAGATCCGCCCGGCGCACCTGAACGAAGAAATCACCTGGAACCACCGTCCGCTGGACGTCGAACGCATGGCCGAGGCCGCGCAGTATCTGGTCGGTACCCATGACTTCAGCGCTTTCCGCGCCGGCCAGTGCCAGGCCAAGTCGCCGATCAAGGAGCTGCATCACCTGCGCGTCACCCGCCACGGCAAGATGATCGTGCTGGACATCCGCGCGAGCGCGTTCCTGCACCATATGGTGCGCAACATCGCTGGCGTGCTGATGACCATCGGTACCGGCGAGCGCCCGGTGGAATGGATGAAGGAAGTGCTGGAAAGCCGTATTCGCCGTTCCGGCGGGGTAACGGCGCATCCGTTCGGCCTGTACCTGGTGCAGGTCGAGTACCGCGACGAGTTTGAATTGCCCGAGCGTTACATCGGTCCACACTTCCTGACCGGTTTCACCGAACTTGACGGCTGACGCCCTCGAACGCATTTGTTACCATCCGGGACTTTCTCGGATTTGCCTTGGGGTTCTATCGACATGTCGGCCGTTCGCAGCAAGATTTGTGGGATTACCCGCATAGAAGATGCGTTGGCGGCGGTCGAGGCCGGGGCCGATGCCATCGGGTTCGTGTTCTACGCCAAAAGCCCGCGGGCCGTGACGTTCCAGCAGGCGCGTTCGATCATCAAGGCGCTGCCGCCGTTCGTGACGACCGTGGGGCTGTTCGTCAATGCCAGCCGCTGCGAATTGGGGGAAATCCTCGACGCGGTGCCGCTGGATCTGTTGCAGTTCCATGGCGACGAAACCGCAGACGACTGCGAAGGCTGGCACCGGCCGTACATCAAGGCGCTGCGGGTCAAGGCCGGGGATGACATTGCGGCGGCATGCAATGCCTTTCCGAGCGCCAGCGGTATTCTGCTCGACGCGTACGTCGAAGGTGTCCCGGGCGGAACTGGTGAAGCGTTCGACTGGTCTCTGATACCGCAAGGCTTGAGCAAACCGATCATCCTGGCGGGCGGCTTGACCCCGGATAACGTCGCCGAGGCGATTGCCCGGGTTAAACCCTACGCCGTCGATGTCAGTGGCGGGGTAGAGGCGAGCAAGGGCATCAAGGACCACGCAAAGATTCAGGCATTCATCAACGCAGTACGCGGTTGATGTGACGGCTGGCACACTGCCGCCGTCCATAACTGCACTTGCATAAAGCAGGCATGGCTGAGGGTTTTTGGGTCGTACGCAGGTCGCGTTTAGCTGATCCGGCAACCCACCAATCATCGCCGCACACATGAATTTAGCTCAAGGGCATACGCGGGGCTGCGAACCAGAGCGTTCGGGCCGCCGGTACTGGAGAAAGAAAGCATGAGCAACTGGTTAGTAGACAAACTGATCCCTTCGATCATGCGTTCCGAGGTCAAGAAGAGCTCGGTGCCTGAAGGTCTGTGGCACAAATGCCCGTCTTGCGAGGCTGTGCTGTATCGTCCGGAGCTGGAAAAGACCCTGGACGTTTGCCCCAAGTGCAACCACCACATGCGTATTGGCGCCCGTGCCCGTATCGACATCTTTCTCGACGCTGAAGGCCGTGCCGAACTGGGCGCCGAGCTGGAGCCGGTTGACCGTCTGAAATTCCGTGACGGCAAGAAGTACAAGGATCGCCTGACCGCTGCGCAAAAGCAGACGGGCGAAAAAGACGCACTGATCTCCATGAGCGGTACCTTGCTGGGCATGCCGGTGGTGGTGTCGGCGTTCGAATTTTCCTTCATGGGCGGTTCGATGGGCGCCATCGTTGGCGAGCGTTTTGTCCGCGCTGCCAACTACGCGCTGGAAAACAAATGCCCGATGATCTGCTTCGCCGCTTCCGGTGGTGCGCGGATGCAGGAAGCCCTGATCTCCCTGATGCAAATGGCCAAGACCTCTGCGGTGCTGGCGCGTCTGCGGGAAGAAGGTATTCCGTTCATTTCCGTGCTGACCGATCCGGTCTATGGTGGCGTTTCCGCCAGCCTGGCCATGCTGGGCGACGTGATTGTCGGCGAGCCGAAAGCCCTGATCGGCTTTGCCGGTCCGCGCGTGATCGAGCAGACCGTGCGTGAAAAACTGCCGGAAGGCTTCCAGCGCAGCGAATTCCTGTTGGAGCATGGTGCAATAGACATGATCGTTCACCGTCAGGAGCTGCGTCCGCGCCTGGGCAATCTGTTGGCACAAATGATGGGTCTGCCGACGCCGAAATTCGTTGCCGCGCCAATCGAACCTATCGTGGTTCCACCGGTGCCTGCCAACATATGACCGAACGTACCCTTGGCGAGTGGCTCGCCTACCTTGAGCAGTTGCACCCTTCGGCCATCGACATGGGGCTGGAGCGCTCGCAACAGGTAGCGTCCCGCATGGGACTGGGCAAGCCGGCGCCTCGGGTGATTACGGTCACCGGCACTAACGGCAAAGGTTCTACCTGTGCATTCGTGGCGTCGTTGCTGCGGGCACAGGGCCTGAGCGTGGGTGTCTACAATTCTCCGCACCTGCTGCGTTACAACGAGCGGGTGCAGGTCAACGGCGTAGAAGCGACTGACGCCGAGCTGTGCGAAGCCTTTGCCGCGCTCGAGGCGGGGCGTGGCGACACTTCCCTGACGTACTTCGAAATGGGCACCTTGGCGGCGTTCTGGCTGTTTCAGCAGGCGGGGCTCGACGCTGTGGTGCTGGAAGTCGGGTTGGGCGGGCGTCTGGATACAGTCAACGTGGTAGATGCCGACATGGCGCTGGTGACCAGCATTGGCGTTGATCACGCCGATTACCTGGGCGATACCCGCGAATCCGTGGCCTTTGAGAAAGCCGGCATCTTCCGTCAGGGCGCTCCTGCGCTGTGTGGTGACCTGAATCCTCCGCAACCTCTGCTGGACAAGGCGCGCGAGCTGGCCTGCCCGTTTTTCCTGCGTGGCCGCGACTTTGACCTCGGTATTACCGATCACAACTGGCAATGGCGCGGCCTGGACGCTCAGGGGCGTGTGGTCGAGTTAAATGACCTGCCGTTGCTTGATCTGCCGATGGAAAACGCGGCGCTGGCGCTGCAGGCTTATTTGTTGCTCGGTTTGCCTTGGGTGGATGCGCAGATTATTGAGGCCCTGAAAGCGACGCGGGTGGTCGGTCGGCTTGATCGACGTCAATTCGACTGGCAGGGCAAGCGCATTAATCTGTTGCTGGATGTGGGGCATAACCCACATGCGGCAGAGTATCTGGCGCGCCGCCTGGCCAGTCGACCGCCGGCCGGGAAACGTCTAGCCGTGTTCGGGTTGCTGGCGGACAAGGATCTGGATGGTGTTGTTGGCGAATTGAGTGCTAGTGTCCAGCACTGGGCTGTCGCGCCGCTGGATTCACCGCGGGCGCGCCCGGTTGCCGATTTGCAGCTTGCATTGCAGGCGCTTGGCGCTTCGGTAACGTCCTATGTCAGCGTGGCAGCAGCCCTGGAAGGGCAGTGCGCGCTGGCGACGAGCGACGACGAAATTCTGTTGTTCGGATCATTTTATTGTGTCGCCGAGGCCCTCGAATGGCTGTCTCGGCGCTCCACGGAGGAAGCGGCAAATGGCATTGCTGGATAAGGCATACAAGCAGCGCATGGTGGGCGCCCTGGTTCTGGTGGCGCTGGCAGTGATTTTCCTGCCGATGCTGTTTTCCCGTCAGGATGAACAACGTCAGGTGATGGTTGATGCTCCGGCTGCGCCACAAGCGCCTTCGGTGCCGCAGGTGCAGGTCGAGCCGGTGGTCGTGCCGGAGCCGCAAGTACTGCCTCAAGAGCCAGTGCCGAGTGATGACGAAATCGCTCAGCAAGAAGCGCCGTCGAAGCCGATTGCACCTGCCGCCCCGGTAGCACCAGCGCCGGCTGCCAAACCGGTCGCTCCGGCTCCTGCGCTGGCGGCGAAGCCTGCAACGGCACCGTCTCAGCCGATCACCGCCGCACCGGGCAAGCCAGACACGACTCAGAGCCGCATCGATGCCAACGGACTGTCGGTCAGTTGGTCGGTGCAACTGGCCAGCCTGTCGAGCCGTGCCAGTGCCGAAAGCCTGCAGAAAACCTTGCGCAGCCAGGGTTACAACGCTTATATCCGCACCGCCGATGGCAAGAATCGGGTATTTGTCGGCCCGCTGATCGAGCGTGCTGAAGCCGATCGCCTGCGTGACTTGCTCAGCCGCCAGCAGAACCTCAAAGGGTTTGTGGTGCGCTTCCAGCCTGAACGCGGCTAACACGGTCTTAGTAGCAGCTGCCGAGCCCGCGAGGCTGCGTCCGGCGGCGATGCCGTCGTAAATCGGCTCGCACAGTATCCCTGATGCACTGCGGGGCCTGATTTTACGACTGCTGCGCAGCCGGACGCAGGCTTCGCCAGCTGCTACAGGTCCGGGTTAGCTTTGAACTATCACACCGATTTGAAATGCACTGACAATCGCAGCTTACCGATAAGCATGGGCTCTGCTAAAATGCGCCGCCTTATCCGTCTGTAGGCTGCACTGTGCCATTTACCTGGGTTGACTGGGCGATCGTTGCAATCGTCGCCATCTCTGCATTGATCAGTTTGAGCCGCGGCTTCGTCAAGGAAGCATTATCGCTGGTGACCTGGATCATCGCAGGAGTCGTTGCCTGGATGTTCGGTGGTTCATTGTCCGAGTACCTCGCCGGATACATCGAAACGCCATCAGCTCGCGTGATCGCGGGCTGTGCCATCATGTTTGTCGCCACCTTAATCGTGGGCGCAATGATCAATTATCTTATCGGCGAGTTGGTACGCGTCACCGGGCTATCCGGGACCGATCGATTCCTCGGCATGGCCTTCGGCGCCGCGCGTGGCGTGTTGCTGGTGGTCGTGGCGGTCGGGCTGTTGAGCCTGGGGCCGGTACAGCAGGACGGGTGGTGGCAACAGTCACAGCTCGTGCCAAAATTTCTATTGGTCGCAGACTGGTCCAAAAACCTGATCCTTGGGTGGAGCAGTCAGTGGCTTGCCAGCGGTATCAGCGTACCCGTTGAGATACCGTTCAAGGAGCACCTCTTGCCGACGGCCAAAACGCCTCAGTGAGTTGTGTTCAGTTCAGATCCATTAAGTAGGGGTTGCGTCGCATGTGTGGCATCGTCGGTATCGTCGGTAAGTCGAACGTCAATCAGGCGCTGTATGACGCGCTAACCGTCCTCCAGCACCGCGGCCAGGACGCTGCCGGTATTGTCACCAGCCATGATGGCCGGTTATTCCTGCGCAAGGACAATGGCCTGGTGCGTGACGTGTTCCATCAGCGTCACATGCAACGCCTGGTCGGGCACATGGGCATTGGCCATGTGCGTTATCCGACCGCGGGCAGCTCGACTTCGGCCGAAGCTCAACCGTTTTACGTCAACTCGCCTTACGGCATTACCCTGGCGCACAACGGAAACCTGACCAACGTTGAACAACTGGCCAAGGAGATTTACGAATCTGACCTGCGCCACGTCAACACCAATTCCGATTCGGAAGTGCTGCTCAACGTGTTTGCGCACGAGCTGGCCCAGCGCGGCAAGTTGCAGCCAACCGAAGAAGACGTGTTCGCTGCCGTCACTGACGTGCACAACCGTTGCGTCGGTGGTTATGCGGTCGTGGCGATGGTGACCGGCTACGGCATCGTCGGTTTCCGCGACCCGCACGGCATCCGCCCGATCGTCTTCGGCCAGCGTCACACCGACGAAGGCGTCGAGTACATGATCGCCTCCGAAAGCGTGTCCCTGGACGTGCTCGGCTTCACCCTGATTCGCGACCTGGCACCGGGCGAAGCGGTCTACATCACTGAAGACGGCAAGCTGCACACCCGTCAGTGCGCGACCAACCCGTCCCTGACCCCGTGCATCTTCGAACACGTCTACCTGGCGCGTCCGGATTCGATCATCGACGGCGTGTCGGTCTACAAGGCCCGTCTGCGCATGGGTGAGAAACTCGCCGAGAAGATCCTGCGCGAGCGTCCGGATCACGACATCGACGTGGTCATCCCGATCCCGGACACCAGCCGCACCGCGGCCCTGGAACTGGCGAACCACTTGGGTGTCAAGTTCCGCGAAGGCTTCGTGAAGAACCGCTACATCGGCCGGACCTTCATCATGCCAGGCCAGGCGGCGCGGAAAAAATCCGTGCGCCAGAAGCTCAACGCCATCGAGCTGGAATTCCGCGGCAAGAACGTCATGCTGGTGGACGACTCGATCGTTCGCGGTACGACGTGCAAGCAGATCATCCAGATGGCTCGCGAAGCCGGCGCCAAAAACGTCTACTTCTGCTCCGCCGCCCCGGCCGTTCGCTACCCGAACGTCTACGGGATCGACATGCCGAGCGCGCACGAGCTGATCGCGCACAACCGTTCGACCCAGGACGTAGCGGATCTGATCGGTGCTGACTGGTTGATCTATCAGGACCTGCCTGACTTGATCGAAGCGGTCGGTGGCGGCAAGATCAAGATCGACAAGTTCGATTGCGCAGTGTTCGACGGCCAGTACGTCACCGGCGACGTCGACGAGGCTTACCTGAACAAGATCGAACAGGCACGTAACGATGCCTCCAAGGTCAAGACGCAGGCAGTCAGCGCGATCATTGATCTGTATAACAACTGAGTAACTACCGGCCCTGAGGGGCCGGTTTTGTATCTACAACAAGAGCAAGGCAAGGAGTGACAGCATGAGTCAGGATTGGGATGCCGGTCGGTTGGACAGCGACCTTGAAGGCGTAGCGTTCGACACCCTGGCCGTACGCGCCGGTCAACACCGTACGCCTGAAGGCGAACACGGTGATCCGATGTTCTTCACGTCCAGCTACGTCTTCCGGACCGCCGCCGACGCGGCTGCGCGCTTTGCCGGGGAAGTGCCGGGTAACGTTTACTCGCGTTACACCAACCCGACCGTACGCGCGTTCGAAGAACGTATTGCCGCGCTGGAAAGCGCCGAGCAAGCCGTGGCCACGGCCACTGGCATGGCTGCGATCATGGCCGTGGTGATGAGCCTGTGCAGCGCCGGCGACCATGTGCTGGTGTCGCGCAGCGTATTCGGCTCGACCATCAGCCTGTTCGAGAAATACTTCAAGCGCTTCGGCGTCGAAGTCGACTACGTGCCTTTGGCGGACTTGTCCGGCTGGGACGCGGCCATCAAGGCCAACACCAAATTGCTGTTCGTCGAGTCACCGTCCAATCCATTGGCCGAACTGGTGGACATTGCCGCGCTGTCGGAAATCGCTCATGCCAAAGGCGCGATGCTGGTGGTCGACAACTGCTTCTGCACGCCTGCATTGCAGCAGCCACTGAAACTAGGGGCGGACATCGTCGTCCACTCGGCAACCAAGTTCATCGACGGCCAGGGCCGTTGCATGGGCGGCGTAGTGGCCGGTCGCAGCGAGCAGATGAAAGAAATCGTCGGTTTCCTGCGTACCGCCGGGCCGACTCTCAGCCCGTTCAACGCCTGGATCTTCCTCAAGGGCCTCGAAACCCTTGGTCTGCGGATGAAGGCGCATTGCGCCAACGCCCAGCAACTGGCCGAATGGCTGGAGCAGCAGAACGGTATCGAGAAGGTCCATTACGCCGGCCTCAAGAGCCATCCGCAGCACGAACTGGCCCATCGTCAGCAGAAGGGCTTCGGCGCGGTCGTGAGTTTCGAGGTCAAGGGCGGCAAAGAGGGCGCCTGGCGCTTTATCGATGCGACGCGTCTGATTTCGATCACCGCCAACCTGGGCGACACCAAGACCACCATCACCCACCCAAGCACCACCTCCCACGGCCGTCTGGCGCCGCAAGAGCGTGAAGCGGCGGGCATTCGTGACAGCCTGATCCGCGTCGCGGTCGGCCTGGAAGACGTCGCAGACCTGCAAGCCGACCTGGCGCGTGGGTTGGCTGCCTTGTGATCGAGTTGCCCACGCCGAGTACCGGCACCAATGGCCGCGTTGCATTGGTGACCGGTGCTGCGCGGGGCATTGGTCTGGGGATTGCCGCTTGGCTGATCAGTGAAGGCTGGCAGGTGGTGCTGACGGATCTGGACCGGGTGCGTGGTTCGAAAGTGGCGAAGGTGCTCGGCGACAATGCCTGGTTCATCGCCATGGACGTTGCGAATGAAGGGCAGGTGGCGTTGGGCGTCGCTGAGGTGCTGGGGCAGTTCGGGCGTCTGGATGCGCTGGTCTGCAACGCGGCAGTGGCGGATCCGCACAACATCACCCTGGAAAGCCTCGATCTGACGTACTGGAATCGGGTGCTGGCGGTCAACCTCAGTGGGCCGATGCTGTTGGCGAAGCACTGTGCGCCGTACCTGCGCGCTCACAGCGGGGCGATCGTCAATCTGGCCTCGACCCGCGCCGGGCAGTCGGAGCCCGACACCGAGGCTTACGCGGCGAGCAAGGGTGGTCTGCTGGCCCTGACTCACGCCTTGGCTATCAGTCTGGGCCCGGAGATCCGTGTCAATGCGGTCAGCCCCGGCTGGATCGATTCACGGGACCCTTCGGTACGGCGCGCCGAGCCGCTGACCGAGGCCGACCATGCCCAGCATCCGGCGGGCAGGGTAGGCACGGTCGAGGATGTCGCGGCGATGGTTGCCTGGCTGTTGTCGAAGAACGCCGGGTTCGTCACGGGCCAGGAGTTCGTGGTGGATGGTGGCATGACGAAGAAGATGATTTATAGCGAGTGATAGGACGCAGTGCTGTTTCTGGCATTGATGTTGAATTTGCCGCCGCCTTCGCGAGCAAGCCCGCTCCCACAGTTGATTATCAGCGACAACGGATTGCGTGCTCGACACAGATCCACTGTGGGAGCGGGCTTGCTCGCGAAAGCGGTCTGTATGTTGCTGACGTTGAACGGAATGACACGATTTCGTCTTTTTCAGAAAAACTTCAATCCTGCTATTGACTTAGGTTCGCTACCTGCGTAAATTTCGCGGCCTCGGAGATGCAAACCGGGTGATTAGCTCAGCTGGGAGAGCGTCTGCCTTACAAGCAGAATGTCGGCGGTTCGATCCCGTCATCACCCACCACTTCCGAGAGTCTTGCGAAAGCAAGATGGAAGCTTTTAAAAGCCTCCACCGACGCGCAGCGGTAGTTCAGTCGGTTAGAATACCGGCCTGTCACGCCGGGGGTCGCGGGTTCGAGTCCCGTCCGCTGCGCCATATTTTACGAATCGGATTTATTCGGTTCGCGATTGAAAAGCACCGAAGCTTTCAATCAAACGAGTTACTTGGACGCAAGTCCAAAGCGATACGCAGCGGTAGTTCAGTCGGTTAGAATACCGGCCTGTCACGCCGGGGGTCGCGGGTTCGAGTCCCGTCCGCTGCGCCATATCTGCCTCAAGGCCCACTGAACGCCTTGGAGCTACGAAGAAAGCCGCTGGCTTATTCGAGTCGATAGCAAAGACCCTGGTCGAAAGACCGGGGTTTTTTGTGTCTGCGATTTGGCTTTTTCTCCTCTTTCCTCCCCAAAACACACCTTTCTGCACACCCAGTGCACAAAGCGCTTGGTTCGCGGCTCCGACATTAATTAGAATCACTCTCATTTACGATAACTCCTTGGCACAGGGCTTCTTGAGATGAGTGATACAGCGATGCCGAAGGAGCAAACCCTTCACGACCTGTACCGCGATCACCGTGGCTGGCTTGAAGGCTGGTTGAGAAAGCGCATGAGCAATGGCTGTGATGCGGCGGACCTCAGCCAGGATACGTTCCTGCGATTGCTCGCCAGTTCGCAGCGAGTTGCCGATCTGCAGGAGCCCCGTGCCTATTTGCTGACGGTGGGCAAGCGCCTGCTGAGCAATTTCTACAAACGCCGCAGCCTGGAGCAGGCCTATCTGAATGCGCTGGCTTCGTTGCCAGAGGAATGCGTGCCGTCCCCCGAGGAGCGCTGGCTGCTGCTGGAAACCCTGCAAGCGCTGGATGAACTGCTCGATGGATTGCCGCGGGCAGTGCGCCGCGCCTTTCTCTGGAGCCAGCTGGAAGGCCTGAATTATCAGCAAATCGCCGAGCGTCTCCGGGTATCCGAACGCACGATCAAGCGCTACATGGCGCAAGCCTACGAGCATTGCCTGTTGGTGGCGTTATGAGCAGTCCGGCACCCGATACTCGTCAGGTCATCCGAGCGGCCGCGCAGTGGCTGGCGTTGCTGGAATCTGGCGCCGCCAATGAGCAGGATCGAGCGAATTTGCAGCGCTGGCTCGACAACTGTGCCAGCCATGAGCAGGCCTGGCAGAAAGCTCAAGCCCTGCGCCAGCGATTCGCCGACCTGCCGCCAGCATTAGCCATGAGCAGCCTCGATCGACCAGAACCTGGGCGGCGTGCGGTGCTCAAACGCGCATTGGGCGCCGTGGCGTTGGTGCCGGCGGCCTGGCTGATCAGCCGGCAATTACCCCTGGATGTCTGGCGCGCCGACCTGCACACCGCCACTGGCGAACGCAAGCACGTGCAACTGGCCGATGGCAGTTCCCTGCAACTCAATACCGCCAGTGCCGTCGATGTGGATTTACAACATCGACGCCTGAAACTGGTGGAGGGCGAAATCTCGCTGAAAGTGCCTGGCTCATCGCCGTTCACGATACAGACCCGCTTTGGCCGGGTCATCGTCAGTCAAGGCGAGGTGTGTGTTCGCCAGGGCGCGCAGGGTTGCCGGGTGTCGGTGTTCAACGGCGTCGCACAATTACAGCCGTTACAAGGGTCGCCGTTGGCGTTGCGTGCAGGTCAGCAGGTTGAGCTTCAGGCCATGGGCGTCGGATCGGTGCAACCGTTTGATGTAGTGCAACCCGGCTGGCGTGAAGGCGTACTGATGGCGAAAGACCAGCCTCTAGGCGATTTTCTGCGCGAACTCAGCACTTATCGACCCGGCGTGCTGCGCTGGGAGCCGGCACTGGAGGCGATGCGCGTCACGGGCAGTTTCCGCCTGGACGATACCGATCGGGTCTTGGCGCTGCTCGCGGCCAGCCTGCCACTGGAGGTCCATGCCCGGACGCGTTATTGGGTCACGCTGCGGTCGCGTAAAAATAGTGTGTGAGGCCTGTCCCCTTTTTTCGACTCGCTTGTCATTCAAGGCATGTGAACGAATCAAGAGAGCAATTTCAATGCCCGCACCTTGCTATCCGCGTCCGGTTTCTTCCCGCCTGCGTCCGTTGTTGCACCTGAGCCTGTTGCTGGGCCTGAGTGCCAGTCCGATGTTCATCACCACCAGTTGGGCGCAAGACAGCGCCCGGCGCAGTTATCAGGTGCCGGCCGGTAGCCTGAGCGATGCGCTGACTCGCTTCGCCGGTCTGGCTGGCGTCAATCTCTCGGTAGACCCGGCGCTGGTCAGCGGTCGCAGCAGCGCCGGTCTGTCCGGCGAATTCGCGGTCGAGGAGGGCTTTGCCCGGTTGTTGCAGGGTTCCGGTCTGCAACTGCAGCCGGTGGGTGAGCAGGCGTACATCCTGACCCCGGCGCCTGAAGGCAGCAGTCTGCAACTGGGTGCGACTTCAATTGTCGGTGCCACGGATGCAGCGCATGGCGATCCGTATGCCGGCGGCCAGGTCGCACGCCGCGGTTCGCAAGGCTTGCTGGGCTCGAAAGACTTCATGGAAACGCCGTTCAGCATGACCACCTATACCAGCGAGACGGTTCAGAACCTGCAGGCTCGTACCTTGGGCGACCTGGTCGCCAGCGATCCCTCGGTTCGCGCCACTAACCCGGCGGGTGGGCGTTATGAGCAGTTCACCATACGCGGGCTCAGTCTGTTCAACAGTGATGTCTCCTACAACGGTCTCTACGGTGTCCTGCCGACCTACACGATCGACATGGAAATGGCCGACCGCGTCGACATCCTCAAAGGCCCGAGCCAGCTTATTAACGGCATCTCGCCGCGGGGTAGCGTGGGTGGCGGGATCAACGTGGTGCCCAAGCGAGCGACCGACGCGCCCATCACGTCGTTCACCGGCAGCTACGCCTCTGATAGCCAGGTCGGCGGTGCGGTGGATGTCGGCCGGCGTTTCGGTGAGGACAACAAGTTCGGTATTCGTTTCAACGGCGTGAAGCAGTCGGGCGATACCGAATGGGATCACCAGAATGTCGACCGCGAGATGGCCGTACTGGGCCTGGATTTTCGCGGTGAACGCCTGCGACTATCGACGGACCTCGGACGCACCGAACGTGATACCGATGCCCCGCAGGAACGCGTTCAGGTCGGCGCCAATGCGAAGGTTCCGAATGCAAACGATGTGCGCCACAACTATGCGCAGCCCTGGAGCAAGGCGAGTACCAACGACACGTTCGGCACGGTGAACGGCGAATTCGATGTCAGCGATTCCGTCATGCTGTACGGCGGCGTCGGGGCGCGTAAGAGCAACCATGACTTTCTCCGGCATGCCGTGGCGGTCACCAACGACGCGGGTGATTTCAGTGTGCTGCCGCGGGATTTCACCCGTGACGAAAATGTCCGGACGGCCACGGCAGGGGTGCGCAACTGGTTTCATACCGGTCCGGTGAGCCACGAGGTCAACCTGGCCGCCAACTATTTCTATATGGACTTCGAGAATGGCGGCGCCCGTTACGCCGCGGCCCCCAGCAACCTCTACGATCCGGTGGAAACACCCACCCCGGTCAGGCCTACGCGACTCGACTCGAAGGTCTACACCGAGAACCGCTTCAGCGGCGTGGCGTTGTCCGACACGCTGGGTTTCTTTGATGACCGGCTGCTGCTGACCCTCGGCGCCCGCTGGCAGCGGGTGAAGGTTGATGACTGGACCGATAATGTCAAAGGCGACACCGCCTACGATGAGGAAAAAGTGTCGCCCTCGGGCGGTATCCTGTTCAAGGCGACCGACAAGCTATCGCTGTATGCCAACTACATGGAAGGCCTGAGCCAGGGCAAGATCGCGCCATCGACCTCGGTCAACGAGGACGAGATCTTCCCGCCGTTCATCAGCCGCCAGGTCGAGGTCGGCGCCAAATACGATGCGGGAGCGTTCGCGGTGACCGCCGCGGTGTTCCGGATCAAGCAACCGGCCTATGAGACCAATGCCACGACGCGCGTCTTCGGTCCCAACGGCAAGCGTGAGAACACCGGTGTGGAACTGAGTGTGTTCGGTGAACCGCTCAATGGTTTCCGCCTGCTCGGTGGCGTGATGTACATCGACAGCGAGTTGACCAAAACCACCAACGGTACCTTCGACGGCAATCGCGCTCCGGCCACACCCAAGTACAACGTCAACCTGGGCGCCGAGTGGGACGTACCGACCGTACAGGGCCTGACCCTGACAAGTCGCGGCCTCTATTCCAGCTCGCAGTACCTGGACCAGTCCAACAACAAGGACATCGATTCCTGGGAGCGATTCGACGTGGGCGCACGCTACGCGTTCAGGATCGACGAAAAAACCATCACCCTGCGCGGTAATGTCGAGAACGTGGCGAACAAGCGTTATTGGAGTTCGGCCGGAGCCTCGGACGACAGCGAGCCCGGATTGACACTCTCGACCCCGCGCACCTACCTCCTGTCGGCAACCGTCGATTTCTGATCAGCCTAACCCTGACGCTGCACTCACCCGTAGCAGCTGTCGAGCCCCAGCGAGGCTGCGTTCGGCTCTGTAGGAGCGAGCTTGCTCGCGATGGTCGTTAACGATAACGCGTGTTTACCGGTTAAACGCGGCGCACTTAAGTCCATCGCGAGCAAGCTCGCTCCTACAGAGGCGAACGCAGCCTCGCTGGGGCTCGACAGCTGCTACGGGAGAACATAGGTCCGCTTGGAGTAATTTGATTCATTGGTCAGTTTTTTATATCTGGTTGTTTGCCGCAAAGGCATAAGCCTATAAACTTAACCTTTCGGTCAGCTTTGCACTGTCAAAATCAGCCCTTTGCTTCGTCAAAAAGGGTTTCTGCAAGACTCGAGATTTCCAGAACATAACCAGAAGGGCGGGTCCATAACCGCCCAGAGGATGATCCATGTCCAACCGTGATATATCCCGGCGTTCGTTCCTTCAGGGCGGGCTGGTGGCGGGTGTGAGCGTCACGCTTACGCCGCTCAGCAGTCAGGCGCTGGCAGCCCTGATGGAAAACAGCGTGACCGTGCCGTCCGAGCAATGGCTCGGCAACAACGGCAAGGCGCGCTCGCGTAACGACGCCTTGTCCAAGGTCTGCGGCAGCAAAGTCTTTGCCCGCGACATCCGCGCCAAGGACATGCCGGGTTGGCCCCAACAGCAAGGCCACGCCATGCTGCTGAAAACCATCAAGGCCGATCGCATTTATGCAGGCTACGACCTGTCGTGGCTCGGCGCCGAGTTGCAGCCCGATCGCATCGTCACCGCCGCCGATCTGGACAAGGACGGCATCGTCTTCCCGGAAGAACACGCGCCGGATCCGCTGCTCCCGGAAGGTAAAGTGCCGATGTTCATCGGTCACCCGGTGGCGATCCTGATCTGGAACGACTTCGAGCGGTTCCGCCAGGCCAAGGCCAAACTCAAATTCAATGACAAAGCGATTCGTTACGGTGCCCAAGTGCCTTTCTACGAAGGCGACCCCTACGGCAGCTTCCGTTACGTGCGCGTCGGCGGCGCGACCTCGGCGGACGAAGATGAGTTTGCCAGCCTGAAGGACTCGATCCTGTTCCCAATGCTGAAAAACCGTCGCCCCGTATGGAATTCCCAACCGGACCTGCACGGCAACCTGACCGAGCGCGGACTGTTTTACGCCGACCGCATGAAGCAGCAAATCGACACGCCGCCAGACAACTGGCTGGTGTTTGACGAACGCTACAAAACCCCTTCGATCGAACCCGCCGCCATGGAGCCGGATAACGGCAACGGCTGGTACGACCCCGCGACCAAAACCCTGCACTTCGTGGTGGCGACCCAGTGCCCGCTGGAAGCTGCGACCGAAACCGCGAAGATGATCGCGCCGTCGCGTTTCGGCCTGGCCAACCTGAACATGCACCCGGGCTACACCGTGGGTTACGGTTCCAAAGACCACAACATCTTCGTCTACTACGCAGCCCTCGCGGCACTGTACGGCGCCGGTGTCCCGGTGCGTCTGGCCAACGATCGCTACGAGCAATTCCAGAGCGGCATCAAGCGTCACCCGTTCGACATCCGCTATCAACTGGCGGTGGACAAGACCGATTACAGCTTCAAGATTTTCCGCGCCGAAATGAGCGTCGATGGCGGTGGACGAGTCAACTACAGCCCATCGGTGGCGGCCGTTGGCGCTACGGCGGCACAGTCGATCTACTACATGCCGCAGAACGATTTGCAGGTCACTGCCTACCACTCCCGCGCCGTCGAAGCCGGGTCGATGCGCGGTTACGGCACCCTGCAAAGCATGGCCTCGACCGAGATGATGGTGGATGAAATTGCCGGTCGCCTGGGCATTGATGCCATCGACCTGCGCAAGAAAAATGCCATGGTCTCGGGCATGAAAAATACCCAGGGAGCGGTCCCTGCCGGTGCGTTGCGCCTGCATGAAATTCTCGACAAGGCTGCGGTCCACGAGGTCTGGAAAAACCGCGACGCAATCAAAAAGCAACGCGAAGCGCAGGACCCGGACAACTGGTACGGCGCCGGTTTCGCCATCTGCCAGAAAGACTTCGGCACCGGTTCCGAAGCGCCAATGGCCAGCATCGAATTCACCGCTGAAGGGCACGTGACCCTGCGCCACATCGGTATCGAAATCGGCACCGGCATGTCGACTTCTCAAGCATTGGTCGTGGCGGATTTCCTCGGCGTTCCCGCTACTGAAGTAAAGACCGGCCAGACCGAATGGAAAGAGTTGCAACTGATCAGCGGCGGCAACCCGTACATCATGAGCCAGGCCGAGCAGGACAGCTTGCTGCGCAACCCGCGTTGGGTCGGCAAGTTGGCCTCGGCATCATCGGCGACCAACTCCGCGTATTACTTCAGCCACGCCACCCGAGAAGCGGCGCGCGTGCTGTTCAACCACGGCTTGTGGCCGGCGGCGTTGCAGATCTGGGGCCAAGGCCCATACGGCGGCCAAGCCAACCCGTACGTGGTGCGCCGCGAAGATGCACATTGGGTCGACGGCAAACTCACCGCCAACGGCATGCAGCCGCTGAGCTTTGAACAGTTGGCCAAACACGCCCACGAAAAAGGTCTGGTGACCGGCGCGACCGTGCACGGTTTCAACCGCTGGAGCTGGGCCGAGGCTGAGTTCAGCATCGACGGCGTGCGTGAGCGTCTGCCGCTCGACGGCCTGGCGGTCAAGTACGGCGACGGTGCTCCGAGCGTGAAAAAGGCGCAGATGACCAGCGCCGGTTTCCACCTGCTGGATCGGCAAAACGTGCATTACCCGGACACCCAGCTGAACAACGCGGCAGTGACTTACTACAGTCCGGTCGCGACGCTGGTGGAACTGAAAGTGAACAAAGGTTCGGCCGAAGTTCAGGTACTCAACCATCACTCGTGGGTCGAGTGCGGCCGGGTGCTGGTGGAAGAACTGGTCAAGGGCCAGCTCGAAGGCGGGATCGCCATGGGCATCGGCCACGCGCTGATGGAAGAGATGCCGCTTTACGAAGGCGGGCCGGGGGAGGGCGACTGGAACTTCAACCGTTACCGTTTGCCAATGGCGCGCCACGTTGCGGTCTGGAAGCAGACGGCCGAGATTCTGCCGCCACTGTCGCCGAGCGATCCATCGAAGGGTATCGCCGAAGTGGTGATGATCCCGGTGGTCGGTGCCATCGGTAACGCCGTGGCGCACGCCATCGGCAAACGGGTCCGCGACCTGCCTATCACTTCTGCACGCATCAAGGAGGCCCTCAATGGCTAACCGTCCGCTTCAACTGACCCTCAACGGTCAATCCGTCGGCCCGGTGGACATCCCTGATGACCTGCCGATGATCGACTATTTGCACGAATACAAAAACCTCACCGGCTCGCGCCTGGGTTGTGGTCAGGGCATCTGCCACGCCTGCGTGGTCATCGTCGATAACCCGGACGGCACCAGCGAAGAAGTGCGCACCTGCATCACCGGCGCGCATTACTTCGAAGGCAAGAAAGTACGGACCATCGAAGGCCACGCGAAACGCGACGAGGCGGGCAAGGTCACTGAGCTGAACCCGATCCAGCAGCGTTTCGTCGATGAATTCGCCTTCCAGTGCAGCTACTGCGCCCCGGGATTCGTGAATGCCGCGACCGTGCTGGTGGAAAAGCTGCAGCGCCAGCCGATCGTCAAGAGTCAGCTGGAAAAAGTCATCGAGGACAGCCTCGGCCATCACATTTGCCGCTGCACCGGCTACGTGCGTTATTACAGCGCGACGCGCAACGTGCTGACCGATCTCGGCCTGGTCAAGGAGGGTTAAGCATGAAGCATCTACTTTCCCGCCTGGCGTTGGCGGTTGGTCTGGCTGCGCCGGTGGTGCTGGCGCAGGCGGACGATCAGGTGGTTCGCGGTGCATATCTCGCTCGCGCGGCTGACTGCATGGCGTGTCACACCGCACCGGGCGGCGCGCCGTATGCTGGCGGTTTGCCGATCGTCTCGCCGTTCGGCACGATCTACGGCACCAACATTACCCCGAGCAAAGAGCACGGCATCGGCCTCTACAGCGATGACGAATTCTTCGCCGCGCTCACCGAAGGCAAGCGTCGCGATGGCGCAAACCTGTACCCGGCGATGCCGTACACCTCGTATCACCTGGTGCCGCGTGAAGACTCCGACGCGATCCACGCCTACCTCAAAACCATCGAGCCGATCGAGCGTGCAGCCCCGGTCACCAGCCTGAGCTTCCCGTTCAACGTGCGCCTGGGGCTGATGGGCTGGAACATGCTGTACGGCAAGGACGTGCAACTGTCGCCCACCGAAGGCAAAAGCGAAGCCTTCAAGCGTGGCCAATACATGGTCGACGTGCTCGGCCACTGCGGCGAATGCCACACCCCGCGCGGTTTGCCCGGGGCAATGCAGCAGGACAAACGCCTGACCGGCGGCCTGCTCAACGGCTATCTGGCGCCGAGCCTGCTGGCCACAGACCTGGCCGCTCGCGGCTGGAATCATCAGGACCTGAGTTCGTTCCTCAAGCACGGCATGAGCGCCCAAGGCACGATGTTCAACGAGATGTTCCCGGTGTTCCACAACAGCACTCAAGGCCTCAATGATCCGGACCTGGCGGCGATGGCGACGTTCCTGCTCGGCGATCAACCGCCGGCGGCGAAGCTGCTGACGGATGTGCCGCTGGATACACTCAGTGCCAGCGCCCAACGCGGCCGTCAGCAATATCTGAACGTCTGCGCCGGTTGCCATGCGGTGGGTGGCGAAGGCAAGCCGCACATCGCCGTGGCCATGCGCGGCAACACTACGCTGCGCCTGGAAGATCCGCGCAACCTGGTGCGGGTGATCGACGACGGTATCGGTGAGCAGAAGTTTGCCGGGTTCGAGCACATGCAACCCATGCCGGGGTTCGCCGAGAAGCTCAGCCACGAGCAACTCACGGACCTGCTGAACTACCTGCGCCAAGGGTGGGGTGGTCAGTCGGCTGATCTGGCGGTAAACGACGTGCAGAAGTTGCGGGCCGATGCACCGCCGCTCGAGCACAAGGCGCACTGACATGCAGCATCTCGATCTGCAAGTCGTGCGTCGGGCGTTGGAATGGTCGACGGCAGGCCAGCGCATCTGGCTGTGCACCGTGCTCGCCACCTATGGTTCGGCGCCGCGTGCGCCAGGCTCGCTGTTGGCGGTGAACACTGACGGGCAATGGATCGGCTCGCTGTCCGGCGGCTGTGTCGAGGAAGATTTTCTCGAGCGCGTCGCCGAGGGTGCGTTTCTGGGTGCGGTCAGCGTGGTTCGTTACGGTGAGGGCGACGATCCGCGCTCGCAGGTGAGCCTGCCCTGTGGCGGCGTGCTCGATGTGCTGGTGGAAACGCTTGAGCCCGATTGCGAGGTCCAGGCTCATCTGCGGGAGCTGGAGTCGGCGCTGTTGGGCCGGCGTCGGCTGATCCGTGAAGTCGATTTGGCCAGTGGCGCGCGCAGCCTGCTCGATGATCGGGAGCAGGGCGCGCGCGTAGAGCGTGAGATCGACCGCGTCCGGTTGCGGGTCGGGGCCGCTCAGCGCTTGTTGCTCGCGGGGTATTCCAGCGTCGCTCACGCCTGTGCGGAGTTTGCGGTGGGCCTGGGTTTCGAGGTGATTCTCTGCGATCCTCGCGACGAAGTGCTTGAAGGCGTGGTGCTGGAAAATATCGAGATTCGTCGTCAGCTACCGTCGGTGTTCATTGCCGATGGCGGCTGTCACAGCGATACGGCGGTCGTGGCGTTGACCCACGATCCGCGCATCGATGACCTGGCGATGATGGAAGCGGTACGCACTGATGCGTTTTACATTGGCGTGATGGGTTCGATGCAGACCTCGCAGAAACGCTTCGAGCGGTTGCGCAGGATTGGTGGTTTGGGTGACGTTGAGCTGGCGCGGATCCACGCGCCAATCGGTCTGAACCTGGGCAGCAAGACGCCTGCGGAAATCGCGTTGGCGGTGCTTGCCGACATTTTGCGGATTCGCAGCGGCATTGCACGGGATCGCCTTTAAGATCAAAAGATCGCAGCCTGCGGCAGCTCCTACACCTATCCCTGTAGGAGCTGCCAAAGGCTGCGATCTTTTGACGTTGGGTCAATACCCGAACTTGTCCCGCAGCCCGTAATACCACGCGCCCAACGCCGCAAAGGGCGTCCGCAACAACTGCCCACCCGGGAACGGGTAGTGCGGCAAATCGGCAAACGCGTCAAAACGCTCAGCCTGCCCGCGCAACGCTTCCGCCAGCACCTTGCCCGCGAGGTGCGTGTACGTCACGCCGTGACCACTGCAACCCTGGGAATAATAAATGTTGTCGCCCAAACGCCCGACCTGAGGCAAACGCGACAGGGTCAGCAGGAAATTGCCGGTCCAGGCGTAGTCGATTTTCACATCCTTGAGCTGCGGAAAAGCCTTGAGCATCTTCGGTCGAATAATCGCCTCGATGTTCGCCGGGTCCCGCGCGCCATAAACCACGCCACCACCGAAGACCAGACGCTTGTCGCCCGTCAGGCGGTAGTAGTCGAGCAGGTAGTTACAGTCTTCGACGCAGTAATCCTGTGGCAGCAGGCTCTTCGCCAATGCATCGCCCAACGGCTCGGTGGTAATCACCTGAGTCCCGCAGGGCATCGACTTGGCGGCTAGCTCCGGCACCAGATTGCCGAGATACGCGTTACCGGCAACGATGATGAACTTGGCCCTGACCTTGCCCTGTGGCGTGTGCACCACCGGATTCGCGCCGCGCTCGATGCGCACCGCCGGCGACTGCTCATAAATAGTGCCGCCCAAAGACTCCACGGCCGCCGCTTCACCGAGTGCCAGGTTCAGCGGATGAATATGCCCGCCGCTCATGTCGAGCATCCCGCCGATGTACTGATCGCAATCGACCACTTCACGGATGCGCTTTTGATCCATCAGCTCAAGCTGCGTATGACCGAAACGCTCCCACAGCCGCTTCTGCGATTCCAGATGACCCATCTGCTTGGCGGTGATGGCGGCAAACACACCGCCGTCCTTCAAGTCGCACTGGATGTTGTATTTGGCGACCCGCTCACGAATGATCCGCCCACCCTCGAACGCCATCTGCCCGAGCAACTGAGCCTGCTTGGGCCCGACACTGCGCTCGATCACATCGATATCACGGCTGTAGCTGTTAACGATCTGGCCGCCATTACGCCCAGACGCACCAAAACCCACCTTGGCGGCTTCGAGTACCGTTACCTTGAAACCGTTCTCCAGCAGAAACAGGGCAGAGGACAGCCCGGTATAACCGGCGCCGATCACACAGACATCAGTCTCTACTTCATCCTGCAAGGCCGGGCGCGGCGGAACCGCATTGGCCGAAGCGGCGTAATAGGACTCTGGGTAAGGTGTGTTCGCCATCCTGCTGCCTCTGTTTAATATATTTTACGAGTGCGTCGATCCTACCCGAGTTAAAAATCGACCGCCAGCCACCGGAAAATCTTCTTTGCAGCCGCGAAATTAAATATTTTGCATATTCATAGGGTTAGCTCGAAAAAAGGTGTTGACACCCCTCCGGAATTCCGTAGAATGCCGCCTCACAGCAGGCACGTAGCTCAGTTGGTTAGAGCACCACCTTGACATGGTGGGGGTCGTTGGTTCGAGTCCAATCGCGCCTACCAAACAAAATCCGCTCTGCTGGGCGGTCTAGAAGGGCTCACCGAAAGGTGGGCCCTTTTTTGTTGTTGATGTCCCGTCCTGAATAAGGTTTACACCTTCTGATCTGTTTTTCAGGAGGGTGTAATGGAATCAGCAAAAAGGCGTAGTCAGCGAGACTACACGCTGACCTTTAAATTGTCGGTCGTCGACCAGGTCGAAAAAGGCGAGCTGAGTTATAAAGAGGCTCAGGAGCGCTACGGGATTCAAGGCAAAACGACCGTTCTGACATGGTTACGCAAGCACGGTCGTCAAGATTGGAGCCCCGGCACCTACATTGGCTCGCCGAGGATGGGGTCTATGCCCGACAAAAACCGACCATTAACGCCAGAGCAGCGCATCAAAGAGCTTGAAGAGCAGTTGGCGCTGTCCAATCAGAAAGCGCAGTTTTTCGAGGCGGTCGTGGACGTCTTGAAAAATGACTACGGTCTCTCTGTCGTAAAAAAGCGTCCCGGCAAGTCCTCACGCAAAAACGAATCCAAAACCTGAGCATCAGCAGGGCTTGCCAGTTCATGGGGATAAGCCGACAGGCTTACTACAAACGCAATCGCGCCGATGCTGCTCGTCTGATTCTGGATCAGAAAGTTGCCGATTTCGTTCAGCAAAAGCGCCTGCGACAGCCGCGGTTGGGCACTAGAAAGCTGCATTACCTGCTGCAATGTCAGCCGCTGCTTGAGCTGCAAGTAGGGCGAGATCGCCTGTTTTCGATTCTGCGCGAACGGCGTTTATTGGTAGCCCGTAAGCGGGCGTATCACAAGACGACTGACAGCCATCATCGCTTTCGACGCCATCCGAACCTGCTCAAACCTGGGCCTGATCAGGTTGTTCCCAGCGGCCCGGAACAGGTCTGGGTGGCTGACATCACCTATCTGCCCACTCAGGAAGGCGTGGCCTATCTGAGCCTTGTGACGGATGCTTTTTCGCGAAAGATCGTGGGCTATCACGTCCATGAAAGCCTGCACACCGAGTCGGTCGCACAGGCGCTGCGCCGGGCGGTGAAGCACCGTCGAACGGAGCAGCCACTGGTTCATCACTCGGACAGAGGCAGCCAGTATTGCTCGGGAATGTACCAGGAACTGCACGCGAAACACGGCATCAGGTGTTCGATGACGGACGGCTACGATTGTTATCAAAACGCGCTGGCAGAGCGGGTAAACGGGATATTGAAGACGGAGCTTTTGCTCCAGCGACCACAGGATTTAACGCAGGCGAAGAAAATGGTGAGCGAGTCGGTATCGATCTACAACCGCGAGCGTCCGCACCTGTCGTTGAAATACAAAACGCCCGATGCGATGCATCGGGCGTTGGGGTGAAACAGGTGTAAACCTATTTCAGGACTAGACATGAGGCCGATTCGCACCAGCCCAATACCGACAAACCCCTCGTCAGAACGAATCAGACCTACTCACGCGGATCAATCTGATCCAGCACCCGGTTAGCCGTGATCTCTGCCAGCATGATGCTGTTGGAAATACCCAGCAGGGCATTTCGCGATCCACCGTCCAGAAGATCCACCAAGTGATGGACCATCACATCGACTGAGGCCAGTGTCTCGACCAGATAAACCACCAGGGTTTCAGTCGTAACCGTTGGGTCCACGGTAAACAGCGTGCTGGGCGTACGCGCTACAAAAGGGAAGCATCTATGTTCAAAGTAACGCCGAATCCACCGGACACCGGAAATCCGGCGCGTCCGAGGACGCCATGCGCACAGCTACCATAAAGCACAGGCAAATACCTGACTCATGACGCTCATGCGACCGCTTAACCTTGCCGGGCGACTAAACCCGATCACTGATGGGCAGTGACGGGTATCAAGTTACCGAGCGAGCCCAAGGCGCACAAGCCGGCGGATTCTGGCGTATGCGTAGCCAACGGCGCAAGGTCTTGTAGCTTTCAGCAGATAACTTTGAGGGCGCTTAAACAAGCGCTATCAGGCGATGTTCAATGAAAGGACATGCACTGCTTTTTCAAAGAGAAAGAGGCAGATTTTTTTGTTTGGGCAAGCGTTGGGAATACTTTTGGCAACCGACAGCTGCACTTCACCTTTAGCCCGTGGCGACAGAAGGTGGGGACCGTTCATCGGAACCTGTGCACGATCAGGCAGTTAGCCAGTCGATGTAGTAGCCCCAAAAAAAAGGTTTCTATGCGATCTCTAATTCTCGATGTGCCGAATGGACGCGAGCTCATTGATGAGCTTGATCTTGCGACCGCGCTGATGATGTCCATCCCGGTCGATCTCATCGGCGGCACTCAATGGCAGGAAGCTTCCAGCAGACAGCACCAAGCCTTTAGAAAATGGCGCGAATATCTTCATCACATGGCGGATGGGCGAGTACGCGTCGAGATAATGAAGGTCGCTTGAGCATGCGCTTTCTTGCGGGCCTGTCGCCTTGAGTGCAACAAGCCCAGCGTCTGATCAGGTCGATAATCCGTCACTCGCAATCAGAGCGAATAACCCGTCGCCTGTCCAAGATTGCTGTCCTGAGCTCCGGCAATGAAGTGCAGTGGAATGTGCTGCTGCTCATCAATGGACGGGATTTCGAAGCTACCTACTATATGAAGGTGTCGCTCACTCGGTCCGGTCGACTCTTCTTCCTTTGCCTTGGCCATTCTCGCGTGGTTCGCTGCGATTTCATTGAGAGTTGACACGTTACATCTCCGGTGACTGACCAGGCTTATTGCTGGAGTCCTTAAGCGTTAATTTGATGGCTGCCGCGTCAGAATTACGTCGTTCTCGGGCCGCTACGGGCGTATTAGCAATCCTTAAGCCAGCCATGGGGGTGTTTGCCAGGCCAAGTTTCCCAAGCGACGAATGGTGACGAGGAGAGGGGCGGGAGTCTTTGTGGAGCTGCGTTCGGGCTTGCGATTCGGGCGTAAACTGGCAGGCGCTACCTCATCAAAAAGGAGCCGCATATGATCGCCAACCCGTCGAGTAAGCCGACATCCGAGGACAAAGCTGTTTGGGATCAATTTTTCTGCGCTGCGTTGATCGCCGAGAGTAACCTGACGGCACCCGTTGTCGGGGGTTCGAATCACGAAGACAGGCAGAACCTGTTGATCGAAAGGGCCAAAACCCTCGCCAACAAAATGATGGAAAACAGAAGATAACCGGAGCCCAGCCATCGAGCTGGGCTCTTTTCATCTGTGTCTCGGGTGTTCGAAGGCATGTAACGTTTTCCCTGCGCGATGCACTCCCTCATTTCATGGGCTACTACTGACAGGCTGATTTAACTTCGTCCTGACAGGAGTAACTCGATGCTGGCTCACTGGTTTCTTGCGGCCGTTCACCTCTTGGCTTTTGCCCTGGGTTTTTGGGCGGTGCTTTCTCGCGGCACGGCGTTTCGGCGTCTCGCTATTGGGGCTGGAGACGCCCGCAGCATTTTGATCGCGGATAACCTTTGGGGGATTTCTGCGGTCATTCTTCTGATCACGGGTGGGATGCGTGCCTTCGGCGGGTACGAAAAAGGCACCGACTACTACCTTCATCAGCCACTGTTCCACCTCAAGATGACGCTGTTCATCATCATTCTGTTGCTTGAGGTTGCACCCATGGTGACGCTGATCAAATGGCGGATTGCGTTGGGGCGGGGCGCAGCGATAGAGACCGGGCGTGCGAAGATTTTTGCACGAATCAGTCATGTCGAAGCGCTGCTGGTATTGCTGATGGTGGTGGCGGCCACGGGTATGGCGCGCGGTGTGACGTTCGGTTAGCCGAATGTGATCCGGCTCTTCCTAGGGCTTAACCCGAAACGTCTGACAGTCATGGCATGAGAATAGCCAGTAGTATCGGCTTCAGGAAATCAGGGTTATTGGCCACTCGGGAGAGGCGAGCACATAAAGAGAGGGCGATGCGGCACATGAATCTTTAGCCAGCCGTGATTCCAAAGTGAACAGGCTGGCTACTGACTGCAGCAGGATTCAGGGCGTTTGTGGCTTGTCCGGAGCGGTCAGGCCGGCCTGGATGCGCTGGTAAATTTCTTCGCGGTGCACCGCAACGTCTTTCGGGGCGTTGATGCCAATCCTGACTTGTTGGCCGCTAACGCCGAGGATGGTGATCGTAATATCGTCACCAATATTTATGCTTTCACCGACTTTGCGGGTGAGTATCAGCATGGTCTTCTCCTTGATTGCTTTGTAGGGCACCTGATTCGAACAGTGCAGAGGTCGGTGGTATGTATAGATTAGTGCGAAGTCTCACGGTTTGGGTGCCTCTTTCTGACGCGCAGATGCTGCATTAATTCCCAAGGCGTAACTATACAGAGGCCGCAACCATCATTCTCGTTGTTTTGAGCCCATTTTGCGGCACTCGGGAAGTATTCATGAATGTTAAAATCGCCGCTTTAAGCATTCAGAGGGAAGTGTTGTGCGCAAAATGGCCTTGGTAATCGCAGTGCTGGCGTTGGCGGGATGCGGTGAGGGCAAGGGTGTAGACGCTCAAAAGCCCAAGCCGGCGGTCGTTGCCCCATCGGCATCGGCGGCAGCAACAACCGGACCGCAATGGGATCTTGAGGTGCGAGGCGAAACCACGCAGGCTGTCAGCGACCTGAGCGGCTGGTTGATCGAACACAGCTTTATTTCCAACGTGGTCATGGAAAATGGCAAGGCTCGTATCCTGATGGGGCCGTTCAGTTCGAAAGCCGAGGCCGAGGCCAAACAGGTCGAGGTCGACGCCGCGCTCACTCGGGCGAAGAAACAGAACATTCAACTACTGGTCCTTGAACATCCTGCTGCCCAGTAGAAACGAACAAAGGCCTCGGGTATCACCCCCGAGGCCTTTGTCTTTTCAAGCGTTGTTCAGCCGCAGGCTTTCAGGTCTACGGGGCCGACAAATTCGTTGCCGCGCCTCATGACGCACGCCACGCTCTGATTACGCTGACGCTCCCAGGCTTGTACGGGATAGGTCTTGTTCCAGGCTTCGTACAGTTGGCGATCCTGTTTCGACAAACTCAAGCCGTACTGCTTGCTCATGTAGAAGTAAGTCCGGGCGATCATGCCGCGTATGGAAGGGCGGGGTATGACCTTCTTCGCCTTGAAATCGACCTGGGTCAGGCATGAGCCATATTGCCCCGAATGTACCGGCAACCAACCAAAACTGAAGTTGTTGCGATCTCCATTGACCTCGCCAATGCTCGGCACCAGGTTGTGCAAATCGGCCTCGGCCTTCTGATAAACCGCATCGTAGCGCGTGCAGTTCTTTCGTCCGCCCTCTTGCCAGCATTGACGCTGATGGCCGATCTGCCAGGCCGGGACAATGTGTTCCCACTCAATGCGGGAGGCGCGTTTGGCATTTTTGCGCGGCACATAACCACAGGCCGAAAGATTCACCTTGTTGCCCGTGTACTTGCACCCGCAATAAAACTCGGTGGATTGCGGGGCGTACAACTTCCAGGCGGCTTTCTTGGCTTCGCTGAAGGTCCGTGGGGCGTCGGCGTGAGCGCCCATGGCAAACAGCAGAAACACTAAGGCAAAACAACGGACACTCATTGACTCAGTCTTCCTTCGGCACAACCCAGAAAATCTGCACGCCACCATCGTCGCGATAGGCGAGCGTGACGTTGTCGTTTTCATCGATTTCTTCGAGCAACTGTTCCCACTCATCCACGGGTTCGTCAGGTAGACGGAAGATCAGTGCGGCTTTGGCTTTCTGGGCGGTGGGGGAGTTGATGATTTTCTGAACGCGCATGCCCATGCGTGCATAGGCGTCAGGAGAGACAGAGGTAGAGGCCACGGATTTATCCTTATTAAGCTGTACGTGCATACAGTATTTAACTGTAGGCGTTTTCGCAACTGCTTAAAACTCAAGAAAATCCTCTGACAGCATTTTTACCGTTTGGTGTAGGAAGAAAGGATTTTTTCGTCAGATGAGCGGCGTGAACCCACTCGCCAAGGCTGGCGAGTGGTTACCGCGATGCCCGGTCGGAGTCGACCGGGCGAAGGTGAATCAATATTCCCAGAACATCCGTTGCAGCTCTTTGCTGTCGTTGGTCTTGGTCAGTGCAACCATCGCCAGGATGCGAGCCTTCTGTGGGTTCAGGTCATGCGCCACGACCCAGTCGTATTTGTCGTCAGGCTGCTCGGCGTTACGCAGCACGAAACCACCGGCGTTGACGTGGGACGAGCGAATAATTTGCACGCCATCCTTGCGCAGGGCTTGCAGGGTTGGAACGACTCGCGAAGAGACCGAGCCATTGCCGGTGCCGGCGTGGATGATGGCTTTGGCGCCTGATTGGGCCAGCGCCTTGTAGGCGGTGTCGCTGACATTGCCGTAGGAGTAGGCGATTTCGACGTCTGGCAGGCTTTTGATGTTCTTGATGTCGAATTCCGAGTCCATGGTGTGACGCTTCGCCGGCAGGCGGAACCAGTAGGACTTGCCTTCGACTACCATCCCGAGCGGGCCCCAGGCACTTTTAAACGCCTCAGTCTTGATGTTGATCATTTTGCTGACGTCACGACCCGACTGGATTTCATCGTTCATGGTCACCAGCACGCCTTTACCCCATGCATCCTTGCTGCTGGCCACAGCCACCGCGTTGTAAAGGTTCAGCATGCCGTCAGCCGACATTGCGGTCCCCGGGCGCATGGAGCCCACGACGATGATCGGTTTGTCGGTTTTTTCCACCAGGTTCAGGAAGTAGGCCGTTTCTTCCAGCGTATCGGTGCCGTGAGTGATGACGATGCCATCGACGTCTGGGCTATCGGCCAATTCAGCCACGCGACGGCCCAGTTGCAGCAGGTTGTCGTTGGTGATGCTTTCGGATGCGATCTGCATCACTTGTTCGCCGCGAACGTTGGCCAATTGACTCAGTTCCGGAACGCCGGCGATCAGTTGATCGATGCCGACTTTCGCCGCTTGGTAGGTCGCACTGTTGGCAGCGCTGGCGCCTGCGCCGGCGATGGTGCCGCCGGTGGCCAGGATCACCACGTTTGCCAGTTTCTGTTTGGTTTCGACTTCTTTCGCCTGAAGGGCGGTAGGCAGGAGGAGCAAGAGGGCTAAAGCGCCCGGAATGAAGGTCTTGAAAGCAGATGTCATTATTTTTCTCTCTAGTAGTGAGACGGTGCCGATGCAGGTTCATCTAGATACGCCCCACGGCGATCTGAACGCCGGGGGTGAGAGAGGAGAGAGCAGGATCTGTACCAGCAGTATCTGGAATCGAAAAATACGTTTAACCATATGATTTATATCAACTATTAGGCGTGGCTTTGCGGTGACTTAAACAGCGTGTTGTCCGGGTTTCCGAATATGTTTGGGATTTGTGTTCGGCTCTCCGACAAGGACGGTTGCACCGATTAAACACGTCACTCTGTCAGATCGAAAATCAGCACTAAAGAAACCCGGGCGCAGGTCGATGCCTCTCTAAAGGATCTTTTCTCAAGGGAGTTCGAATGTCGTTTTCCGTCGGTTTTCCAAATGCAGCCGCCATCATGATCGGTGGCAAAACGCCAACGGCGATTGATACGTCGAGTGATGCGGCAACAGAGACAGCGGTGCCGTTGTCGGGCAAGGAAGACAGCAAAGACAATCGGGTGAAGACAGGGCGCGGTGCTCCAGCCTCGGACAAATCCGAAAAAAGCAGTACGCAAAGTGTTGCGGTGCAGATGCTGCTCAAGCGTATGCAGGAACTTCAACAGCAACTGCGCGAACAACAGCAGCAACTAGCAGCCGCTCAGGCTACGTCTTACCCGACACCGGAAGCCAAGGCTACCGCGGTGATGTCGATCCAGGGCCAGATCGCCAATACCAGCAGTGCGCTTGCACAAGTGGCGGGCAGTCTGATCAAGGAATTGGCCAAGGAATCGAGTTCCGGCAGTATGATCAGCACCACTGCGTAATGCCTGTTCTTCGCCCGCCCAAGTGCAAAATGGTATTTTTCGGCCGTTGACAAATGTCGACAGGGTTCGCATAGTTCGATCTACGCAAACGTTTGCGCGGCACTGCTGATGGCTTGATCCATCGGCAAACCGCTGAAGCCTACGCCAGCGCAAGCGTTGCTCACAATAATCATAAGATCGGAGTGAACCCATGAAGCTGCCATTTGCTGGACGTCTTCTCGCTGTCGCTATGCTGGCTGCTGCGTCCGCCGCATTGCCCGTCTCTTCGGCCTTCGCCGACACCCCTGAAAAACCAAAAGTCGCACTGGTCATGAAGTCCCTGGCCAATGAATTTTTCCTGACGATGGAAGATGGCGCCAAGGCCTATCAGAAAGAACACTCCGGCGAATTCGAGCTGATTTCCAACGGCATCAAGGATGAAACCGACACGGCTGGCCAGACGCGCATTGTCGAGCAAATGATCCTGGCCAAGGTCAATGCGCTGGTCATCGCGCCTTCAGACTCGAAAGCTATGGTTCCGGTGATCAAGAAAGCCATCGATGCCGGCATCACCGTGATCAACATCGATAACCAGCTCGACCCGGCCGTGGTCAAAAGCAAAAACATCACTGTCCCGTTCGTAGGCCCGGACAACCGCAAAGGTGCGCGTCTGGTGGGCGAATACCTGGCCAAGCAACTGAAGGCTGGCGACGAAGTCGGGATCATTGAAGGCGTTTCCACCACCACCAATGCCCAGGCCCGCACTGCAGGCTTCAAGGATGCGATGGAAGCTGCGCAGATCAAGGTCGTGTCTGTGCAGTCCGGTGATTGGGAGATCGACAAAGGCAACAAGGTTGCTGCCTCGATACTCAGCGAGTACCCGGACGTCAAAGCCCTGCTGGCCGGTAACGACAGCATGGCCGTCGGCGTCGTTTCCGCCGTGCGCGCGGCGGGCAAGGCCGGCAAGGTGCTGGTGGTCGGTTATGACAACATCAACGCCATCAAGCCGATGCTCAAGGATGGCCGCGTCCTGGCCACCGCTGACCAGTTTGCTGCCAAGCAAGCCGTGTTCGGCATCGAGACTGCGCTGAAAATCATCAAGGGCGAGAAGGTCGACAGTGGCACCAACGGTGTCATTGAAACTCCGGTAGAGCTGGTTACCAAGTAGTCCTTCTGGCGACACAACGGTGCTCGCCTCCGGGCGAGCGCATGGAGATTTTTTTATGTCAGTTTCCGCCCCGAACGCTGTCCTCTCGGTCAGCGGTATCGGTAAGACTTATGCTCAACCGGTCCTGACCGGCATCGACCTGACGCTCATGCGTGGTGAGGTGCTGGCACTGACGGGTGAGAACGGCGCCGGCAAAAGCACACTGTCGAAGATCATCGGCGGACTGGTCACACCGACCACCGGCCAGATGCAGTTTCAAGGGCAGGACTACCGGCCCGGCAGCCGTACCCAGGCTGAAGACCTGGGCATCCGCATGGTCATGCAGGAACTCAACCTGTTGCCGACGCTGTCGGTGGCGGAAAACCTGTTTCTCGACAATCTCCCCAGCAATGCCGGCTGGATCAGCCGCAAGCAATTGCGCAAGGCGGCGATCACGGCCATGGCGCAGGTCGGGCTTGACGCGATCGACCCTGATACCCTGGTCGGCGAGCTGGGCATTGGCCACCAGCAAATGGTCGAAATCGCCCGCAACCTGATTGGCGACTGCCATGTGCTGATCCTCGACGAGCCGACAGCGATGCTGACGTCCCGTGAAGTCGAGATGCTGTTCGAGCAGATCACCCGCCTGCAAGCTCGTGGCGTGTCGATCATCTACATCTCCCATCGTCTCGAAGAACTCGCACGGGTGGCGCAGCGCATCGCGGTATTGCGCGATGGCAATCTGGTCTGCGTCGAGCCGATGGCCAATTACAACAGCGAGCAGCTGGTCACCCTGATGGTCGGGCGTGAACTCGGTGAACACATCGACATGGGCCCGCGCAAAATCGGCGCTCCGGCATTGACGGTGAAAGGGCTGACCCGTTCCGACAAGGTTCGCGACGTGTCTTTCGAAGTGCGCGCCGGCGAGATCTACGGGATTTCCGGTTTGATCGGGGCAGGGCGTACCGAGTTGCTGCGGCTGATCTTTGGTGCCGATGTGGCGGACAGCGGCACGGTCGCCCTCGGTTCGCCAGCACAGGTCGTGAGTATTCGTTCACCGGCGGATGCGGTCGGTCATGGCATTGCCCTGATCACTGAAGACCGCAAGGGTGAAGGCCTGCTGCTGAGCCAATCGATCAGCGCCAACATTGCGTTGGGCAACATGCCGGTGATTTCCAGTGGCGGTTTCGTCAACAACGCTGACGAGATGTCCCTGGCGCAACGTCAGATCGACGCCATGCGCATCCGCAGTTCCAGCCCGACGCAACTGGTGTCCGAATTGTCCGGCGGTAACCAGCAGAAAGTCGTGATCGGCCGTTGGCTGGAGCGCGATTGCTCGGTGATGCTGTTCGACGAGCCGACCCGAGGCATCGACGTGGGCGCCAAGTTCGACATCTATGCACTGCTCGGTGAACTGACCCGCCAGGGCAAAGCACTGGTGGTGGTGTCCAGCGACTTGCGCGAACTGATGTTGATTTGCGACAGGATCGGCG
Source organism: Pseudomonas sp. LBUM1644 (assembly GCF_059716195.1). Taxonomy (NCBI): domain Bacteria; kingdom Pseudomonadati; phylum Pseudomonadota; class Gammaproteobacteria; order Pseudomonadales; family Pseudomonadaceae; genus Pseudomonas; species Pseudomonas sp. LBUM1644. The sequence goes on from NZ_CP166812.1 coordinate 2,142,221, forward strand.
TGCTGTCGGCCGGGCGTTTGATCGACACCTTCGAGCGCGATAGCTGGACCCAGGATGATTTGCTTGCTGCCGCGTTCGCCGGCTACCAAAAACGAGATGCGTTGCTCAACGAAGCTGCGCCTAGGGATCTACCATGAAAACTGCAACGTCTGCCGGTAAACGTAGTGGCAATTTTTACGGCCTCGGCACCTATCTGGGCCTGGCCGGTGCCTTGCTGGCGATGGTCGCGCTGTTCTCGGTCCTGAGCAGCCATTTCCTGTCTTACGACACCTTCAGCACCCTGGCCAACCAGATTCCGGACTTGATGGTCCTGGCGGTGGGCATGACGTTCGTGTTGATCATCGGCGGTATCGACCTGTCAGTGGGCTCGGTGTTGGCCCTCGCGGCGTCGACGGTCAGCGTGGCGATTCTCGGCTGGGGCTGGGGCGTGCTGCCTGCGGCATTGCTCGGCATGGCCGTAGCGGCATTGGCCGGAACCATCACCGGTTCGATCACCGTGGCGTGGCGGATTCCGTCGTTCATCGTGTCCCTTGGCGTGCTGGAAATGGCGCGCGGCGTGGCGTACCAGATGACCGGTTCACGTACGGCCTACATCGGTGATGCGTTCGCCTGGTTGTCTAACCCGATAGCGTTCGGCATTTCGCCCTCGTTCATAATTGCCTTGCTGGTCATCTTCATCGCTCAGGCCGCATTGACCCGAACTGTGTTCGGTCGTTACCTGATTGGTATCGGCACCAACGAAGAGGCGGTGCGTCTGGCGGGGATCAATCCAAAGCCCTACAAGATCCTGGTGTTCAGCCTGATGGGGCTGCTGGCCGGTATTGCCGCGCTGTTTCAGATTTCTCGCCTGGAAGCGGCGGACCCCAATGCCGGCTCCGGCCTTGAGCTGCAAGTGATCGCCGCTGTCGTCATCGGCGGCACCAGCCTGATGGGCGGCCGTGGTTCGGTCATCAGCACGTTCTTCGGTGTGCTGATCATTTCCGTATTGGCGGCCGGCCTGGCGCAGATCGGTGCGACCGAACCGACCAAGCGCATCATCACCGGCGCGGTGATCGTGGTGGCGGTGGTGCTGGATACTTATCGCAGTCAGCGCGCAAGCCGGCGGACCTGAGTCATGGCAACGATCAAGGATGTAGCAGCCCTCGCAGGCATTTCCTACACCACGGTTTCCCACGTGGTGAACAAGACCCGGCCGGTCAGTGAAGAAGTGCGGATCAAGGTCGAGGCGGCCATCAAGAGCCTCGACTACGTGCCCAGCGCCGTGGCCCGCTCGCTAAAAGCCAAAACCACCGCGACGATTGGCCTGCTGGTGCCTAACAGCCTCAACCCGTACTTCGCCGAACTGGCGCGCGGTATCGAGGATTACTGCGAGCGTAATGGCTACTGCGTGATTCTCTGCAACTCCGACGACAATCCGGACAAGCAGCGCAGCTACCTTCGCGTGCTGCTTGAGAAACGCATCGACGGGCTGATCGTGGCATCGGCCGGTGGCGATGCGGGGTTGGCGGAAGGGCTGGCCGCCGTGCGCACGCCGATGGTCATCGTCGACCGTGGGCTGGACGGCGTGAATGTCGACCTGGTGCGCATCGACCACGAATATGGCGCCTATCTGGCAACCCGCCATCTTCTGGAGTTGGGGCACCGGGACATCGCCACCATTGGCGGGCCGGCAAGTACCAGCGTGGCGCAGATGCGTCTGGCGGGTTATTGCCGCGCCTTGAAAGAGGCGGGCGTCGAAGTGCCTCGCGAGCGCATGCTGGAAAGCGACTTCACCAGCACTGGCGGCTACAGTGCTGCCGCGATCCTGCTGGAAAAGAACCCGCCCAGCGCCATTTTTGCAGGCAACGACATGATCGGCATCGGCGTACTACGGGCCGCCGCCGAGCGCAATATTCGTGTACCGAGCGAACTGTCAGTGATCGGTTTCGATGATATCCAGATGAGCCGTTACGTTTATCCGGCGCTGACGACTGTCGGCCAATCGATCCTGCAATTGGGCGAGATGGCAGCAGCGGTGCTTTTGCGACGGATTGCTACACCCGATATGGCCACCGATCAACGGATCGTGACCCCCAGTATTGTCCTGCGAGAGTCGACTGCGCCGCTGGCTGGCGTGTTCGCCCAGTTTCGTTGAAATTGAAAACAGCTAACCAAAAGCACCGCTAAAACAGAATTTATGAGTAGTCATGTATGCCCGCAAAAGTAGTGGTGATAGGCAGCCTGAACATGGACCTGGTGACCCGCGCACCAAGGTTGCCCCGTGGTGGTGAAACCCTGATCGGCGAGTCGTTTGCCACCGTCTCCGGTGGCAAGGGCGCGAATCAGGCGGTTGCCGCCGCAAGGCTGGGTGCGCAGGTGTCGATGGTTGGCTGCGTAGGCAGCGACGCCTATGGCAAAGAACTCCTCGCTGCGCTGTTGGCCGAGCAGATTGATTGCCAGGCGGTCAGCACTGTCGAAGGTTCCAGTGGCGTGGCGTTGATTGTGGTTGATGACAACAGCCAGAACGCAATCGTCATAGTCGCCGGTGCCAACGGAACGTTGACGCCTGAGGTGATTGACCATTTTGATCCGGTGTTGCAAGCCGCAGACGTGATCATCTGTCAGCTGGAAGTGCCGGACGCAACCGTCGGCCATGCGCTCAAGCGTGGCCGTGCGCTGGGCAAGACGGTGATTCTCAATCCGGCGCCGGCCAGTCGCCCATTGCCGGCGGATTGGTATGCAGCCATTGATTATCTGATTCCCAACGAAAGCGAAGCCGCGGCCCTGAGTGGATTGCCAGTCGATTCCCTGGCAACCGCCGAAATTGCCGCAACCCGGTTGGTAGCGATGGGCGCCGGCAAGGTGATCATCACGCTGGGCGCCCAAGGGTCGCTATTTGCCAACGGTAAAAGCTTCGAGCATTTTCCGGCACCGAAGGTAAAGGCTGTTGATACCACGGCGGCCGGCGATACGTTCGTCGGTGGTTTCGCCGCGGCCCTGGCGGCCGGCAAAAGCGAAGCCGAGGCGATCCGTTTCGGCCAGGTCGCCGCGGCGTTGTCGGTCACCCGTGCCGGCGCGCAACCCTCGATTCCCACTTTGTCCGACGTACAGGCCTTTAAAGCACCATGAAAAAGACACCTTTGCTCAACATCGCACTGTCGCGGCTGATCGCTTCACTCGGGCATGGCGACCGGGTCGTGATTGGCGATGCCGGTCTGCCGGTGCCGCCAGGCGTGGAGCTGATCGACCTGGCGTTGACCCACGGTATTCCCGATTTCGTCAGCACCTTGAAGGTCGTGCTCAGCGAAATGCAGGTCGAAAGCCATGTGCTCGCCCAGGAGATTTTCGAGAAGAAGCCGTCGGCGCTGTCGACGCTGGATGAGCTGAATGCTCAAGGTGCGCTGGGTCAGCGCGAGATACTCAGTCACGAGCAGTTCAAGATGCTCTGCCGCCAGGCTCGGGCCATTGTTCGTACCGGTGAATGTCAGCCCTACTGCAACATTGTGCTGGTGGCCGGGGTAACGTTCTAACCTCTGTCTCTCTGATGTATCACGCACAAGGAATGCGCCATGTACCGCTATGCTGAGAAACTGCATCACCTGTTCCGGAGTCTGCTGCTTTTGTCCCTGATTACTGCAACAAGCGCCCAGGCGGCGGAAAAAATCGACTTGATCATCGACACCGATCCGGGGGCCGACGATGTGGTTGCCTTACTGTTTGCGCTGGCGTCGCCCGAAGAGCTGAACATTCGGGCACTGACCACCGTCGCCGGCAATGTTCGCCTGGACAAGACTTCGCGCAATGCGCGGCTGGCCCGCGAATGGGCGGGGCGCGAGGATGTACCCGTGTATGCGGGCGCGCCGAAGCCGCTGATGCGCACACCGATCTATGCCGAGGACATTCATGGCAAAGAGGGCTTGTCGGGTGTCGCCGTCCACGAACCGAAGCAGGGTTTGGCCAAGGGTAATGCGGTCGATTACCTGATCGATACCTTGAAGGCTGCCAAGCCTCACAGCATCACGATCGCCATGCTGGGACCCCAGACCAACCTGGCGCTTGCGCTGATCCAGGAACCTGGAATCGTCCAGGGCATCAAGGAAGTGGTGATCATGGGCGGGGCGCATTTCAACGGTGGCAACATCACCCCCGTGGCTGAGTTCAACCTGTTCGCCGATCCGCAGGCGGCTGAAGTGGTATCGAAAAGCGGTGTGAAACTGACCTATCTGCCGTTGGACGTGACCCACAAGATCCTCACCAGTGAGGCGCGTCTCAAGCAGATTGCCGCACTGAACAACAATGCGAGCAAGCTGGTGGGCGATATTCTCAATGAATACATCAAGGGCGACATGGAGCACTACGGTATTCCGGGTGGCCCGGTGCATGACGCCACGGTCATCGCTTATCTGCTGAAACCGGAGCTGTTCACGGGGCGTTCGGTCAACGTGGTGGTCGATAGCCGCGAAGGCCCGACCTTTGGCCAAACCATCGTCGACTGGTATGACGGCCTGAAGGCACCGAAGAATGCCTTCTGGGTTGAAAGCGGTGACGCCCAGGGTTTCTTCGACTTGCTGACCCAGCGTCTGGCTCGTCTGAAGTAGGTTCCAGGCCCGCAGGTGCCAGCCTGCGGGTTTTACGCTCTCTCGGTTTCCTCGGCGGCTTTCAGGTCGGCCGGATATTTCTCGAATACCTGCTTGATGAACGACTGGGCAGCTTCGGTGCCCAGCGCCTTGACTAATAAATCGATACCGATGATCGCCAGCTCTTCCGGGCTACCCGGGCTGTATGAGCTGTGGCCCTGTGACCATTTGACGGTGATGTTGGCGTCGATGCTTACGGTAGTCATGATGGGGCTCGTGCAGTCGGGAAAGTCTGACTGTCGAGTTAACCATTTTGCGCGGCGTTTGGCACTCCGACTTAGGCATGAGGGGAGCGCTATGCGACACTTGGTCTTTAACGATTTATCAAGGATCGCGCGGTGCAGATCGATTTGAACACTCCTGACGGCTTGACCCTTGAGGCGGTCCGTCAGCTGCTGGCCAGCGCCAGCGACGATGAGCACACCCAATTACGCGTGACCAAGGGTGGCATCGCCTACATTTCGTCGGGTGTCGTGGGCGGAAACGACATAGCCGGCCTACTGTTTCGCCTGGAGACGTGGGCCAAGGGATCGGGTTATGTAGGATTGGTCGCGGCCAGTGATGAGGTCTGGGTCATGCAGATTTTCAACGCGCTGAAAGAAAACTGGCCGAATCCGCCGTTCGACTACATCGACGTCTATTGAGCGCTGTTCATATTCAGTCACGATTGAGTGATGAACGGCAGGGAGATGCTCAGGCAAACTTGTCGCTTGTCCGCGTTGGGGGCAGGGTGATGGCACTCACCTTGAAACCAAACGCCAGATTGGCGGTCGCAAGATCTCAGCTTAACTATTGGAAAAAAGGAGGCTTCATGCCTTGGAAGCTCGCGTCATTGGGTACTTTGTTCGCCGTCACGCTGCTGGCCGGTTGCAGCGGTACGAATTCGAATTCGGCAGCAGACCCCGTTACGACGACTGACACTGGCCACAGCCGCTGTGATGCAAAGGCAGCCGAATTCACCATTGGCAAAGCCGCTTCGCCAGAACTGCTGGAGCAGGCGCGCACCCGTTCCGGGGCACAAAATGCCCGGTTCCTGTTACCTACCGACATGGTAACCATGGAGTACCATTCCGATCGCCTGAACTTGAACACCGATGCCAGTCGGGTGGTCACCCGCGTCAACTGCGGCTGATCGCTTCAGGCTTTTGTATTACCCATAAAAAACCCCGTCACATGGACGGGGTTTTTTTAGTGCGCCTGGAAATTACTCTGGGCGAACTTGAGCAGCTTGCATACCCTTTTGGCCTTTCTCAGCCACGAAGGAAACGGTTTGGCCTTCTTTCAGGCTTTTGAAACCGTCGCTTTCGATAGCTTTGAAGTGTACGAACAGGTCGTCACCGCCACCTTGAGGAGTGATGAAGCCGAAGCCTTTTTCATCGTTGAACCATTTAACGGTGCCGGTTTGGCGATTAGACATGGTGTATCTCCAAGAAACATATATTTTCAGTAGTACTGTGCTGCTCAGGCCAACTGGGCACACCGGGGTATCATAGTCGAAATGTTCGCTTTGGGAGCCCCCCGGACGTGCTGTTTACCCTACAGACACGCTTTCTTTGTTGCCTGGTATGGCTGAAAGCCCCGATTTACAAGGCTTTCAGCCGAAAGTAAAGACGATAAAAAAAGCTGTAAAACCTGCATAAATTGTACGAAAAAGCGGTTTTTAGAGGCTTTTCATCGGCTGTGAGGGCCTTCAAAGCCTCTTTTCAGGCTTATTTTTTCGCCTTGTTATCGGCCTTGCAGGAAGAAATTTGGGTCAGTGCTTTTTGTTTCAGGGCGTCACTGGCGGTGTTGTCCATCAAGGACTGGATATCTTTATCCGGGTACGATTTGATCGCGTCGGCACCACAGGCGCAGTGGGCTTTAGCTGCAGCAGCGCCGATCTGAGGGGTTGCCGCTTGGGTGCACTGGGCCATGTATTTATCGCGCTCGCCCTTTGGCCAATCGGCATGGGCGGACAGTGGCAATAACAGGGCGAGGGGTGCGACTACTGCGAACAAGGTATTCAGACGCATGCTGTGATGCTCCTTTTGGGTCGATGTCTTGTTATCTGAGGGGTAAAGCAGGGTTCAAGTTCAGCACTCTGGCATAAAATCAGCAGATTTTCCCCAGTAGAAAACCTTGGCACGGCGACGACCGTTCATCTGTGCTAGCATGCGCCGCTCGGGTGTTTGCGGGCTCCGGATGACCTCCAGTCCCGGTAGCGGCAAGTGTCCGAATAACCCTGATTTGAATCCCAGTCACTCTGGTTCGGTTTTCCGGTTGGCCGCAAGGCTCCTGCCGCTGTAAGGCAGGCGTTCGTCATTGAATGGCCTGGACCGGATCTTGTACTGGCTCATCCCAACCCACGTGACCTTTGGTAGGGGTCACCACTAGGAGAGGAGGCGCCATGCCAACTATTACTCTTCCCGACGGCAGTCAACGTTCATTCGATCACCCGGTTTCCGTAGCCGAGGTCGCCGCATCCATTGGTGCCGGTCTGGCAAAAGCAACCGTGGCCGGCAAGGTCAATGGCAAGCTGGTCGACGCCAGCGACATCATCGACAGCGATTCCACGCTGCAAATTATTACGCCAAAGGATGAAGAGGGGCTGGAGATCATTCGCCACTCTTGCGCCCACCTGGTTGGCCACGCGGTCAAGCAGCTGTACCCGACCGCCAAAATGGTGATCGGCCCGGTCATCGACGAAGGCTTCTATTACGACATCGCCTTCGAACGTCCTTTCACTCCGGACGACCTGGCAGCCATCGAACAGCGCATGCAGCAACTGATCGAAAAAGATTACGACGTGATCAAGAAGGTCACTCCGCGCGCCGAAGTGATCGAAGTGTTCAAGGCCCGTGGCGAAGACTACAAGCTGCGCCTGGTCGAGGACATGCCAAACGAGCAGGCCATGGGTCTGTACTATCACGAAGAATACGTCGACATGTGCCGTGGTCCGCACGTGCCGAACACGCGCTTCCTGAAATCCTTCAAGTTGACCAAGTTGTCCGGCGCCTACTGGCGTGGTGACGCCAAGAACGAGCAATTGCAGCGCGTTTACGGCACCGCTTGGGCTGACAAGAAGCAACTGGCGGCTTACATCCAGCGCATTGAAGAAGCTGAAAAGCGCGATCACCGCAAGATCGGCAAGCGTCTGGGCCTGTTCCACACCCAGGAAGAGTCGCCGGGCATGGTGTTCTGGCACCCGAACGGCTGGACCCTGTACCAAGTGCTCGAGCAGTACATGCGCAAGGTGCAGCGCGACAACGGCTATCTGGAGATCAAGACTCCACAAGTCGTTGACCGCAGCCTGTGGGAGAAATCCGGGCACTGGGCCAACTACGCCGACAACATGTTCACCACGCAGTCGGAAAACCGCGACTACGCCATCAAGCCGATGAACTGCCCGTGCCACGTGCAGGTGTTCAATCAGGGCCTGAAAAGCTACCGCGAGTTGCCGATGCGCCTGGCCGAGTTCGGTGCGTGCCACCGTAACGAGCCATCGGGTGCGTTGCACGGCATCATGCGCGTGCGTGCGTTCACTCAGGACGATGCCCACATCTTCTGTACTGAAGAGCAAATGCAGGCTGAATCCGCTGCGTTTATCAAGCTGACCATGGACGTCTACGCCGACTTCGGCTTCAAAGACGTCGAAATGAAGCTGTCCACTCGTCCGGAAAAACGCGTCGGTTCCGACGAACTGTGGGATCGCGCCGAGGCTGCATTGGCTGCAGCCCTTGATAATGCGGGCTTGCCGTACGATCTCCAGCCAGGCGAGGGTGCGTTCTACGGTCCGAAGATCGAGTTCTCGCTGAAAGATTGCCTTGGCCGCGTCTGGCAGTGTGGTACCCTGCAGCTCGATTTTAACCTGCCTATCCGTCTGGGAGCCGAATACGTCTCCGAAGACAACAGTCGCAAGCACCCGGTTATGTTGCACCGGGCGATCCTCGGTTCCTTCGAACGTTTCGTTGGGATCCTGATCGAGCACTACGAGGGTGCGTTCCCTGCGTGGCTGGCTCCGACCCAGGCAGTGATCATGAATATCACTGATAAACAGGCTGATTTTGCCGCTGAGGTTGAAAAAACTCTCAACGAAAGCGGATTTCGTGCCAAGTCTGACTTGAGAAATGAAAAGATCGGCTTTAAAATCCGCGAGCATACTTTGCTCAAGGTCCCCTATCTCTTGGTTATCGGAGATCGGGAAGTCGAGATGCAGACTGTCGCTGTGCGTACTCGTGAAGGTGCTGACCTGGGCTCGATGCCCGTCGCCCAGTTCGCTGAGTTTCTCGCGCAAGCGGTTTCCCGGCGTGGTCGCCCAGATTCGGAGTAATTATTATTAAGCGTGAAATGAGACAAGATAAACGAGCTGCACCGAAAGCCCCGATCAACGAGAATATCTCGGCACGCGAGGTTCGGTTAATTGGGGCTGAGGGTGAGCAGCTTGGGATTGTGTCAATTGAAGACGCGCTTCTTAAGGCTGAAGAGGCCAAGCTGGATTTGGTGGAAATTTCCGCCGATGCAGTACCCCCTGTTTGCAAGCTGATGGACTACGGCAAATCGATCTTCGAAAAGAAGAAGCAGGTTGCCGCGGCCAAGAAAAACCAGAAGCAGATTCAGGTTAAAGAAATCAAGTTTCGTCCAGGGACGGAGGAAGGGGATTACCAGGTAAAACTGCGCAACCTGGTACGTTTCCTGAGTGATGGGGACAGGGCCAAGGTATCCTTGCGATTCCGCGGCCGTGAGATGGCCCACCAGGAGCTGGGGATGGAACTCCTCAAGCGAGTTGAAGGTGACTTGCTCGAGTACGGTTCGGTCGAACAGCATCCTAAGATGGAAGGACGCCAACTGATCATGGTCATCGCCCCGAAAAAGAAGAAGTAATCAATAGGGCACGGCAGGCCTTCTGATTATGTTTATCAACTGAATGCGGAGTATCCGAACATGCCAAAAATGAAAACTAAAAGTGGTGCTGCTAAGCGGTTTCTGAAAACTGCTAACGGTATCAAGCACAAGCACGCTTTCAAGAGCCACATCCTGACTAAAATGTCGACCAAGCGTAAGCGTCAACTGCGCGGTAGCAGCTTGCTGGCACCGTGTGACGTGGCAAAAGTCGAGCGCATGCTGCGCCTTCGTTAATTTAGTCAAGAATAGAGGAAGTAACTCATGGCTCGTGTAAAGCGTGGCGTCATTGCCCGTAAACGTCACAAAAAAATTCTGAAACTTGCTAAAGGCTACTACGGCGCTCGCTCGCGCGTATTCCGTGTTGCCAAGCAAGCGGTAATCAAGGCAGGCCAATACGCCTACCGTGACCGTCGTCAGAAAAAACGTCAGTTCCGCGCTCTGTGGATCGCTCGTATCAACGCTGGTGCACGTATCAACGGTCTGTCCTACAGCCGTTTCATCGCCGGCCTGAAAAAAGCGTCCATCGAGATCGACCGTAAGGTTCTGGCTGATCTGGCAGTGAACGAAAAAGCGGCGTTTGCTGCGATTGTCGAGAAAGCTAAAGCCACCTTGGCTTAAGTACCCCCGACAGTCACCCGGCCTCACCTTTGTGGGGCCCGGTGTTAAACGTCATAAATAGGGGAAGAGCCTTCAAGCTCTTCCCCTATTTTGTATCTGGAGTCTGTACATGGAAAACCTGGATGCGCTCGTCTCTCAAGCACTAGAGGCTGTGCAAAGCGCTGAAGATATCAATGCCCTGGAGCAAATCCGGGTTCACTACCTTGGCAAAAAGGGTGAATTGACTCAGGTGATGAAGACCCTGGGGAATTTGCCGGCAGAAGAGCGTCCGCAAGTCGGTGCGCTGATCAACGTTGCCAAGGAGCGTGTCACAGAGGTTCTCAATGCCCGCAAGGCACTGTTTGAAGAGGCCGACCTTGCCGCCAAACTGTCTGCCGAGTCCATTGACGTGACCCTGCCTGGCCGCGGCCAGACCTCGGGTGGCCTGCATCCGGTTACCCGTACTCTGGAACGTATCGAACAGTTCTTCACCCACATCGGCTACGGCATCGCCGAAGGCCCTGAGGTCGAAGACGACTATCACAACTTCGAAGCGCTCAACATCCCAGGCCATCACCCGGCCCGGTCGATGCATGACACCTTCTATTTCAATGCCAACATGTTGCTGCGCACCCATACCTCGCCGGTCCAGGTCCGCACCATGGAATCGAAACAGCCGCCAATTCGCATCGTCTGCCCGGGCCGTGTGTACCGTAGCGACTCTGATATCACCCACTCGCCGATGTTCCACCAGGTCGAAGGCCTGCTGGTTGATCGCGATATCAACTTCGCCGACCTGAAAGGCACCATCGAAGAGTTCCTGCGCGTGTTCTTCGAAAAAGAACTGGCCGTGCGTTTCCGCCCTTCGTACTTCCCGTTCACCGAGCCATCCGCCGAAGTCGATATGGAATGCGTGATGTGCAGCGGCAAAGGCTGCCGTGTCTGTAAGCAGACCGGCTGGCTGGAAGTCATGGGCTGTGGCATGGTTCACCCGAACGTACTGCGCATGTCCGGGATCGACCCGGAAGAGTTTTCGGGCTTTGCCTTCGGCATGGGCGTTGAGCGTCTGGCCATGCTGCGTTACGGCGTGAACGACTTGCGTCTGTTCTTCGACAACGACTTGCGGTTCCTCGCGCAATTTCGCTAGTCGTAACGAATTCTTAGGAGAGCAGGATGAAATTCAGTGAACAATGGCTGCGTGGCTGGGTAAGCCCGCAGGTAAGTCGCGACGAGCTGGTTGCTCGTCTGTCGATGGCCGGTCTTGAGGTCGATAGCGTTACGCTGGCCGCCGGCGAATTCACCGGTGTGGTGGTGGGCGAAGTGCTGAGCACCGAGCAGCACCCGGACGCCGACAAGCTGCGTGTTTGCCAGGTCAGCAATGGCTCGGAGACTTTCCAGGTCGTGTGCGGTGCGCCAAATGTGCGCCCGGGCCTGAAGATCCCTTTCGCCATGATCGGTGCCGAACTGCCGGGCGATTTCAAAATCAAGAAAGCCAAGCTGCGTGGCGTTGAGTCCAACGGCATGCTGTGCTCGCAAGCCGAGCTGCAAGTCGGTGAAGGCAACGATGGGCTGATGGAATTGCCGGCCGATGCGCCAGTGGGTCAGGACATTCGTGAATACCTGAGCCTGGACGACGCCAGCATCGAGGTCGACCTGACCCCGAACCGTGGCGACTGCCTGTCCCTGGCCGGTCTGGCCCGTGAAGTCGGTGCGCTGTACGCCACCGAAGTCACTCGCCCGGTCGTTGCTACCGTTCCAGCCGTGCACGATGAAGTGCGCTCGGTTGAGGTGCTGGCGCCAGCCGCTTGCCCGCGTTATCTGGGGCGTGTGATCCGTAACGTCGACCTGTCCAAGCCGTCCCCGCTGTGGATGGTCGAGCGTCTGCGTCGTGCCGATGTGCGCAGCATCGACGCTGCCGTCGACATCACCAACTACGTGATGCTGGAGCTGGGTCAACCGCTGCACGCGTTCGATCTCGCCGAAATCAATGGCGGCATCCGTGTGCGCATGGCCGAAGAAGGCGAGAAGCTGGTGCTGCTTGATGGCCAGGAAGTCAGCCTGCGTAGCGATACGCTGGTGATTGCCGACCACACCCGCGCTCTGGCAATCGCCGGCGTCATGGGCGGTGAACACAGCGGCGTCAACACCGCGTCCACTCGCGACATTTTCCTTGAAAGTGCGTTCTTCGATCAGATCGCCGTTGCTGGCAAGGCGCGTTCCTACGGCCTGCACACCGACGCCTCGCACCGCTACGAGCGCGGCGTGGACTGGCAACTGGCCCGTGAGGCCATGGAGCGCGCCACTGGCCTGCTGCTGGAAATCACTGGCGGTGAAGCCGGCCCGATCATCGAAACCGTCAGCGAACAACATCTCCCGAAGATTGCACCAGTCACCCTGCGCGCCCAGCGCATCACCCAGATGTTGGGCATGGAAATGGATTCGGTCGAAGTCGAGCGTCTGCTCAATGCTTTGGGGCTGACCGTTTCTGCCGACGGGGCAGGGCAGTGGCGCGTAGAAGTGCCAAGCCATCGCTTCGACATCAGCCTTGAAGTTGACCTGATCGAAGAGCTGGCGCGTCTCTACGGTTACAACCGTCTGCCGGTTCGCTACCCGCAAGCCCGTCTGGCGCCACAAGCCAAGGCCGAAGCACGTAGCGATCTGCCTGAGCTGCGTCGTTTGCTGGTAGCCCGCGGTTATCAAGAAGCGATTACTTACAGTTTCATCGATCCGAAACAGTTCGAGTTGTTTAATCCGGGTGTAGAACCGCTGTTGCTGGCGAACCCGATTTCGAACGACATGGCGGCCATGCGCTCGTCCCTGTGGCCAGGTCTGGTGAAGGCGCTTCAGCACAACCTGAACCGTCAACAGGATCGTGTTCGACTGTTCGAGAGCGGCCTGCGCTTCGTGGGGCAGCTGGAAGGCCTGAAGCAAGAGCCGATGCTGGCCGGTGTTGTGTGCGGTAGCCGTCTGCCGGAAGGCTGGGCACAAGGTCGCGATGTCGTGGACTTCTTCGACGTGAAAGCTGACGTTGAAGCAGTGTTGGGCTTTGCCGGTGCGCTGGATTCGTTCACTTTCGTACCGGGCAACCACCCTGCGTTGCACCCGGGCCAAACCGCACGCATCGAACGTGAAGGTCGTTTGGTGGGCTTCGTTGGCGCGATCCACCCTGAATTGTCGAAAACCCTCGGTCTCGACCGTCCGGTCTTCGTTTTCGAGCTGGTTTTGGCCGAAGTGGCGTTGGGTAAAATGCCTAAATTCCAGGAGTTGTCGCGTTTTCCTGAAGTGCGTCGTGACCTTGCACTGATCGCCGAAAAAGACGTCGCAGCCAGCGCTGTACTGGACGTAATCCGTGAAAATGCAGGGGAATGGCTGACGGACCTCAGGCTATTTGACGTATATCAGGGTAAAGGCATTGATCCTGATAGAAAAAGCCTTGCAGTCGGCTTGACCTGGCAGCATCCATCGCGCACTCTTAATGACGATGAGGTGAATACCACGACGCAAAATATCCTCACCTCGCTCGAACAAAGGTTGAACGCCACGTTAAGGAAGTGACGTATGGGGGCTCTGACGAAAGCTGAAATGGCGGAACGTCTGTATGAGGAGTTGGGCCTGAATAAACGGGAGGCCAAGGAATTGGTCGAACTGTTTTTTGAAGAAATCAGGCACGCTCTCGAAGACAACGAACAAGTCAAATTGTCCGGTTTCGGCAATTTCGACCTTCGCGACAAACGCCAGCGGCCTGGCCGCAATCCGAAAACGGGTGAAGAAATCCCGATCACGGCTCGCCGTGTGGTCACCTTTCGTCCAGGGCAGAAGTTGAAGGCCCGAGTTGAGGCTTATGCTGGAACCAAGTCATAACGACGAGCTACCCGTCATCCCAGGCAAACGCTACTTCACCATTGGTGAAGTCAGCGAGCTGTGTGCCGTAAAACCGCACGTGCTGCGCTATTGGGAGCAGGAGTTTCCTCAACTCAACCCCGTCAAACGTCGCGGAAACCGCCGGTATTATCAGCGACAAGACGTGCTGATGATCCGGCAGATCCGCGCGCTTCTTTACGATCAGGGGTTCACCATCGGCGGCGCACGCTTGCGTTTGTCCGGCGATGAAGCCAAAGACGACACCACCCAGTACAAGCAGATGATTCGGCAGATGATCGCTGAATTGGAAGACGTGCTGATTGTGCTCAAGAAATAAATTACTGCGTTTGAATACTTCCAGTTTTCAAAAGCTTGCGATATATTCTTGAGCGTTCCTCGAGGGGAGGAACAGGTTTAACGCCTAGTCGGGGCGTAGCGCAGTCCGGTAGCGCACTAGCATGGGGTGCTAGGGGTCGAGTGTTCGAATCACTCCGTCCCGACCATATAATTCAAAGGGTTGCGAGATTTTATCTCGCGACCCTTTTTTATTTTTAAGTGTTTTTACCCCCACAAAACAGCTGGCTCTGGGTGGAATCTTCAGCGGATACCGAGCTCGGAATCCGTCCGGTGGGTGTTGTCCTAACTAAATAACTGAGTTGATGACAGTTTTTTTGGGGGTCATTCCTGTCGAACGTGTGAGTTCACGCCGTTTTTGGCCCTTTTTCGCGCTGCCTTTGGCACCAATCCTGTTTGATATTTATCTTCTTTCTCAGCTTTTTCGCATGTCAGATAGCCTTGCCTAATGCCTTGTTCCCGGGGAATTAGGGCGTTTTCCCTCACCCGCGCCGCGGCGCTAAATCCTGGAAGCTCAGTTCCGATTATTCGTTCTTAAAGGTCACCATCCCAAATCAGCGAAACCGGCTGTAAGTCACGCGGGCCGTGCCTTTGAAGACAAACGGAAGCAGCGAAAGCCGGACTTCCGATTGTGCGCTAGGGAAACGGAACAGAGCGCGGGGAGGGCGCATCTATTCGAATTGATTGCTGACGGGCTGTGGGCCTCCTGAAGACCCTTTGATCACGAGGCCCAGGGGCCCATTTGGAATCAAACCATCGCGTCCAAGAGCCTGACTCATACCTCCAAATTCGACGTTTTTGGGCCCAAACCGCAGTGCCAAACAGACCGCAAATTCACCCGACTTCTTGCGGTTTTGGTGACAAACCATTTTGCAGGTAGTTGGCACCGATTGAGTGCCGCTGAACCCTCGAAAGATCCGTCGGCCGCGGCTTCTAGCGGTCAGCTCGGAATCTCTTGCAAGGTCCTTGTCGGTGCCAAATCCGCTGCTAACTCACACCAGACAATTTCCTCGCGGTCCCGCTGAAAGTTTTGGCTCATACCCTCGCTCGCATGACCAGCGATTGTCTGGCTCGCCGAACACCGCGCGCCTGCCTTCCGACGGTTGGATTTTTCCTCGAGTTGGATGGCGAAATCCATGGCCTCCCGGTAGTTGGAACGCACGGCCCACGTCTTGCCAGTGTATCGCTCGACGACCTGGAAAATTCCGAGCTTCGTGGTCACCACCTGGAAGCGAACACCGCGGCGTGACTTCAGTCGGTTAGAACGGCGGAAGAAATCGATACGTGCTGCATTAGAGCTGCCGAGCAGGGCGCCGAGTTCATCGATGCGCTGCAGAAACGATGGATGCATAGCTGATCCTCGAAGTGGGGGGCATGTCTTCGTACGCACTCGTGCCGCTAGCTGCTTGCCTATAGGTGCAGAGGTAAGTTCTGACGGATAAAGGTAGTCGTAAAAAAGCCACCTCGAAACCTGACTTTTCTTTGCGCCCCACACTGAGCCACCGACAGGTCAATAGCGCGCGGCGCTGGCTGGCCTACGCTCTAATCAGTTTCCCCAATAAATATAAGAAGAGGTGCAGCATGAACTCTAAAAACTTGAGTTACACGTTGATTGCGCTTGTGCTGTCAGGCTGCGCTTCTTCGGGGGGCAACCCCGCAAAGCCAGTCCCACCTTCAGCTGTAGCGCTAAATGACACTCAAATCAAAAGTGCTTTGGTCGGGAACAAGCTGACCAACATCAAAAAACCGTCCTCAATGAGTTTTAACGCTGATGGATCAGAATTTTACGATGGCGCTGATGCGTACTCTGCGACGGAGCACTGGACAGTTGAGGACGGCGTTCTTTGCATAGCGGCGACAGGCTACCCTACCGAGTGTCAGAGGGTGAAAGTGGACAATAAAGACGTCTGGTTCGTCGATCCCAAAAGCGGAGAAGTGAAGTCTCAGTACACACTGACCCCCCAGTAAAGCGGACAGGGGGGAGTCCTTGCCAAATCAAAACAAAAAGCCCGCGCATGGCGGGCTCTCTGTATGGGGTCAAATCCTTTTGTAAGTTGAATCTGCGCTCTGGTTTGTGAGCGTTTCGTGAAAAGCATATCGCTGGAGTGAAAAAATCAAAAGCCACAGCAAGATCAAAAGATCGCAGCCTGCGGCAGCTCCTACAGGGTACGTATTCGGTACCGAGGCTACTCCCCCAACCGCCCCAACGTATGCCGCATCGGCTCCAGTGACACACTGATAAACCCATCCAGCGGACGATTCAGTTCCTCCACCAACAAAATCGTCGCTGCCGTCGACAGCGCACACATCATCAGCACCACCACAATCGTGCCATTGCGCGGTGCGAACAAACCGAACGAGCCGAAAATAATCCCCAGCCATGTCACCAGAATCACCAGCATGACCGCTGGAATCGACTGATTGGATTGCAGCAGGGTCAACCAGCGTGCGGCAAACACGGTGTCCATGTCCTGCAAGGCAGAAGCCTTCAGTGCGCGCTGGTTTTCGGTCGTGGGGGAGAGTGCTTCGACCTGGCGTTGCAGCGCTTCGGAGCGATTGATCGCTTCGGGGCTGTCGAGCTTTGCCAATTGGGTTTGATCGCGCGAGGCAAGCATTTGCACGACTTCGGCGTAATTGTGCTTGAGCTGGGTGCGGATTGGCTGGGTGTCCGGGCCGTAACGGGCTAACAGGCGGTCGAATTGAACCACCTTCGCGGCGGCCCCCTCCAGCTCGGCATTGGCGGTATCGAAGGTGCTTTTCGCGGAGGAAACCAACAGGCCGAGCACTAATGCCGACATTGTCGCGATCAGGCCCGTGGCGAGTTTGACCACGGTGACAGAGTCGTCGCTCAGGTGATCGCTTGGCAATCGCGCTCGCACATACGAGCCCAATAACGCGCTGCCGAACAGGCAGACGAACACGATGAGTGCGATCACCAAATCATTCAAAGTCGGCCTCCGTTGACGTCGTCGGGCTGCGTGAGCACCTTACTTGTACTTGATCACGATCCCCTTGAGTTTCCGGCCCTGGATGGTTTCGATGTCGCGATTCCACAGCGGCCCGCTGACGTAGGCGGCCACCGGCTGGATGTGGTCGTAGACCACCACCACGGCATCGCCACCAAGTTTGGCGGACTCTTCCCGCAGTTTTTCTTCAACCTGGGTAATGGGCGGAGCAGGGTCGATGCTGGCGTCGATCAGCACTTCACCCAAACGGACATGGGGGCGAAGGGGCTCGGTGCGCAGCACGACGACTTCGCTGGCCAGCGTCGGCGCGGGATGTTCGACGCCGACATAGGCGGTGGTCTGGGCGTCGACGGTCGCGCAGCCGCTGAGCGCGAGCAGGGTGGCAGTGAGTCCACCCGCCATAATTGACAGTTTGAATCGGGTGGGCCAAGACATGATAGGGGCAGGCATGGTGAGTTTCTCCGGGCAATCCGCTGCTGTGCGAGGTGGCTTGTTGACGTTAGCAGACGGTCCGGGAGTTGCCAGGAAGCCCAGCCGGTTGAGGTTGGGCTTTTTAAAGCGTTAAAAACGTCAGGTTCACTGATCCTTCTCGCAGTTCACCATCCATGCCACCCCAAACCGGTCCTTCAGCATCCCGAAGCGCGCTGCCCAGAACGTTTTATCCAGGGGCAATTGCACTTCGCCCTCGTCCGCCAACGCCGCGAAGACCCGATCAGCCTCGGCAATGCTGTCGACATTCAGCGAGATTGAACAAGCCGCCATGTCATCGACAGGGCGATCCGGAGTGGTGTCCGAGCCCATGATCGCCTGATCGTCCACCAGCAACCGAGTGTGGATGATCAAGTTATGCAGATCCGCCGGAACGTGGTCGCGGGCGGGGGTCTCACCGAAGGTCATCATGACTTCGATCTTCCCTTGCAGCGCTTCGGCATAGAAAGTGAAAGCGGCTTTGCAGTCGCCGTTGAAGATGAGGTAGGGATTGATTTTCATGTTTCGCGCTCCCGGTCATTTAGGGTACACACCGGTTTGACGTCTGGTTCGTCAATGAATTCCGATGAGCAGTGACCCGGGTAGATAAGCGCTAAATCGCGGCAGGCGTCTGGGTTTTTTTAGATGTTTTGTCTATTGGGTGGGCGAGGCTTATTGCTTCCTGCGCACGGCGCGGCGCCAGCAGGCGCTCGATGGCGCCACTGACCAGACTCTCCAACAGCTCATCGCGCTCCTGTTCATCCAGTGCAGGGTGCGCCAGCCAGCCGGGAGCGCTATTGAGCAGGGAAGCAATGGCGTGGCCGGTGGCCAACAGGCGCTGCTCACTGACGCGCGGGCGCACGCCCAGCATCTGCAACACCTTGCGCTCGTATTGCTCGCGCAGCTGCCGAACCCGTTCCTGTTGTTCTTCATTCAGGCAGCCGCTGTCGCGTTCCACCAAACGAAAATGCCAAGGCATTTCCTGATGCAGATTCAAATGCGCGCGAATCAGACTGTTGAGTCGATCGCGTTTCGCCGGGGCCTTTTGCTCGATGCGTCCGAGTGTGGCCAGCAGCTCTTCGTAGAACTCCTCGATCAGGTCGAGCAGCAAGTGCTGCTTGCTGGGGTAATGGTGATACAGCGAGCCCGGGGCGAGCCCCAGGCACGTCGCGAGCTCACGCATGCCGACCTGACCGAAACCCTTGCTGGCAAAGAGCTCCAGCACTTTGTCCCGGTATTCGGCGAAACGTGAGCAACGCTCAGGCATAGGCATGGAAGCCGCGCCCCGTTTTGCGTCCCAGGTAACCGGCGGCGACCATTTCCTTGAGCAGTGGCGCGGGGCGGTATTTGCTGTCGTTGAAGCCGTCATGGAAGGCTTCAATAATCGACAGCAAGGTGTCCAGGCCGATCAAATCCGCCAGGGCCAGCGGGCCGATGGGCTGGTTGCAGCCCAGGCGCATGCCGGCGTCGATGTCTTCGGCGCTGGCCAGGCCTTCTTGAAGCACCAGAATCGCTTCGTTGATCATCGGCACCAGAATCCGGTTCACCACGAAACCCGGGCGGTTGCCGGCAGTGATGGCGATTTTGCCGAGTGTGGTCGCCATGTGCAGCGCCAGGGCATGGGTGGCATCGCTGGTTTGCAGGCCGCTGATCACTTCGATCAGCCCCATCACCGGCACCGGGTTGAAGAAGTGCAGGCCGATGAAACGCTCAGGCTGGCTGACGCTGGCGGCGAGTTGGGTGATCGACAGCGACGAGGTGTTGGAGGCGATCACGCAGTCGGCGCTGACTTGCGCGGCGATCTGTTGCAATACCCGCAGTTTCAGGTCGAGGTTTTCGGTGGCGGCTTCGATGACCAGTTGCACCTTCTGCAGGCTGCTGTAGTCGGTGCTGGTGCGAATCTTGTCGAGGGCTGCAAGCTTTTGCTCTTGTGTCAGCGTTTCCTTGGCAACCTGCCGATCGAGGTTTTTCGCGATGGTGGAGACAGCCTTTTGCAAGGCGCTCTCGGAGATGTCGAGCAGGGTCACGTTGAAACCGGCCTGGGCGCAGACTTGCGCGATGCCATTGCCCATGGTGCCGGCGCCGATCACGCCAATATGCTGCAGATTCATCTTACTGTCCTTCCGCTCAAACCCTGCGATACCTTGGCCGCCATAACGGTCGAAGGCGTACTATTGGCCGCGAGTCTAGAGCCGGCGGGGCGGTTGTCCTATGCCGAAACTGTTCAACGGCACTGGCGTTTTTTGCCATTTCAGGTCATGAGGAGAGAAACGTTCACATGCGGGAAAAGGACTCGGTGGCCGCCTACTTCGTGCAGGCAATGATCCATGGGCAGGGCGAAGATCCCCAGCGTCTGCAGGATGCGCTGGAGCAGGCAGGTATCGACCCGGCGTTGATGGCGCAGCCCACGGCGCGGGTGCCGGCCAGTGCATTTGCGGCGCTGTGGTTGATTCAGATCCGCGAACTGAACGACGAATTTTTCCGGCTCGACTCCCACGGCATGCCGCCAGGCAGTTTTGCCCTGATCTGTCGGGCCTTGATTCAGGAGCCCGACCTGCACAAAGCCATGCGCCAGTGCCTGGCCAACTTTGCGCTGTTCCTGCGGGATTTTCGCGGCACGCTGACCGTGCGCGGCAAGCGAGCGGTGATCAGCCTCGAGACCCACGCGCAGGACAGCGACGCCGGTCGTTTTGGTGAGGAGACGTTCCTGGTGCTGATGATCAGCCTGCTGTGCTGGCTGGGCGGACGGCGCATTCCCATCGACCGCGCCGACTTTCGCCACGCACGCGTGTCCCTCAGCGATGACCGTTTGCTCTGGGGGCCCAACCTGACCTTTGGCGCCGAACGCACTGAAATCGAATTTGCCAGTCATTACCTGCGACTGCCGGTGGTTCAGGATCTGGCATCGTTGAAAGTGTTTTTGCGCACCGCACCCCAATGGCTGGTAATCCGCTTCCGCAACCAACACGGCCTGGCGTCACTGGTCCACCAGCGCCTGCGCCACAGCCATTACAGTGAATGGCCGACCTTGCAGGCTTTCGCCCTGGAACAACACCTGAGCCCGAGCACGTTTCGCCGCAAACTGGAACGTGAAGGTTGTTCGTATCAGGAGATCAAGGATGAAGTGCGGCGCGGCGTTGCGTTTGAGCAATTGCGTGAGAGTCGGTCAAGCATCAGCGATATAGCCGAGCAACTGGGTTTTCAGGAACCGAGTGCTTTTCATCGGGCGTTCAAGAAGTGGACGGGGGAGAGCCCGGGGAAGTATCGGGCGCGGTTTCAGGCGTAAAGCGTGGGATTACGATTGGGTGTATGTCGGATTTTTCGCTGATGGTTCCACGAAAATTCCCTGCGTTTAACCAGACACATTTGGACAGATAGTTCAGGCGCTTATTTTTACGTTTGTGATTCAGTCGCTTGTAGTCGGTTTGGGGGCGTTGTTGGTGTTAACAGGAGAGCGCTTTTTTTCGGTCGGCTTGTGGGACAAGAAGTCTGAGGCTTTGTGGTCAGCGGTGATTGCAGTATTGCTGGGGTTTCTTTCCTGTCACGTCGCGAGTAATGACAAGCTCCACTCCTTGCTCAGGAGGCTGAAAATCACCACGCAAAACTCATTCCCTGTGAGTGGTACGGTGCTTTTTCATCGAGACGTGGATTTGTCATCTTGAATTTAGTTGATGGAAAGCGCCTGTTTGGATGGTCGACCGCATGGCCATCGGCGCCTGAAAAAGGACAGTTTGTACTCGAATACCCTAGTTGGATTGATAGCGAAGGTAAATCGTTACCTAGCAGGGTTGGAGTTGTTGTCATTGATGTTTCAAACGTTCAATTGGTCGAATTCGCAAAAACGATAGGGTGATCCCATGACATGCAAAGCGCCGAACGAAATGCCGCCTGAGCTGAGGCGGTTAATGGAAGAGTGGGAGAATGGTGGTCCTCCACCCCCCGGGCTGGTGTTTCCAATCCCTCCTCCTCCTCCTTCAAGAAGAGAGTCTGAGAGACCGCGTCGGCGCAACAAATAAAAATGCCCGCGGTCCTTACCCGCTTCTCGTCATTGCTCGATCAGGCCAGACGCGCCTTGCTGCTCGTTTGGGGTACCTCTCGCGGGCTGTTTCTGGGCCTGGTGCTGGCGACACTGATCGCCGGCGTGCTCCCGGCATTGGCGGCGTGGCTGGGTCAGCGCATCGTCGATGCCGTGGTGTTCGCCATGCAATTGCACGCGCAGCAGGGCAGTGCGCCGTTGTGGCCGGTGGTGCGTTACGTGCTGTTTGAAGCCGGTGTGCTCGCCTTGCTGTCCGGGACCCAGCGAGCGCTGTCGGTCCAGCAATCGCTGTTGCGGGTGCAGATGGGGCAGAAGGTCAACACGATGATCCTGGAAAAGGCCCAGACGTTATCGCTGGTTCAGTTCGAGAATTCCGAGTTCTACGACAAGCTGGTTCGGGTGCGGCGCGAGGCGTCGACCCGGCCATTGGCGTTGGTGATGAAGTCGCTGGGGTTGATCCAGAACCTGATCGTGTTGATCAGCTTCGGCGTGTTACTGGTGCATTTTTCGCCGTGGGCGCTGGTGTTGCTGGTGGTCGGGGCGTTGCCGGTGTTTTTTGCCGAAGCCCATTTCTCCGGGGATGCCTTCCGGTTGTTCACCCGCCGTGCGCCCGAGAGTCGGCAGCAGAGTTACATCGAGACGCTGCTGTCCCATGAGGGTTACATCAAAGAGGTCAAACTGTTCGGCTTCGCGCCGCTGCTGTTGAAGCGTTATCGCGAGACGTTTGCCCGTCTGTACGCCGAAGATCGCCGCCTGACCTTGCGTCGCGACGGCTGGGGCTTTGTCCTCGGCCTGCTTGGCACCGCGGCGTTTTACCTGGCCTATGCCTGGGTGGTGGTTGATGCCGTCCATGGCAATATCACCCTCGGGCAAATGACGATGTACCTGGTGTTGTTCAAGCAGGGACAAACGGCGGTGAGCAGCAGTTTGAGCGCCATCAGCGGTCTCTACGAGGATGGTCTTTACCTGTCGAGTCTCTATGAGTACCTGGCCGAACCGGTGGTTGCCGACAGCGGACATCTGACCGTGGGCACGGTGCCGGGCGATGGTTTGCGCTTCGAGAACGTCGGTTTCAGTTATCCGGGCGCCAGTCGAACGGCGCTGCAAGGCATCGATCTGCACCTTGTCCCTGGGCACAGTGTCGCGTTGGTGGGGGAGAACGGCTCGGGCAAGACCACCCTCATTAAATTGCTGACCCGGCTGTATCGTCCCGATCAGGGCCGCATCCTGCTGGATGGCAGCGATTTGCAGGCGTGGGAAGAAGACGCGTTGCGACAGCGCATCGGGGTGATTTTCCAGGATTACATCCGCTACCAGTTCTCGGTCGGCGAGAACATTGGCGTGGGCGACACCCTGGCGTTCAACGATGAACAGCGCTGGCAGGAAGCCGCGACGGAGGGCATGGCCGCGCCATTTATTGAGCGTCTGGACAGCGGATATGCCACTCAACTGGGGCGCTGGTTTGCCGGTGGCCAGGAACTGTCCGGCGGACAATGGCAGAAAATCGCCTTGTCTCGTGCCTACATGCGCCGCAATGCCGACATCCTGATTCTCGATGAACCCACCTCGGCCCTGGACCCCGCTGCAGAAGCAGCAGTGTTCGAACATTTCAGTGAGCACACGGAAGGCCGGATGACGTTACTGATTTCTCACCGGTTCTCCAGCGTGCGCAATGCCGATCACATCATTGTGCTGGATCAGGGGACGATTCTGGAGCGCGGTGACCATGACAGCCTGGTGGCGGCGGGCGGACGTTATGCGCAGTTGTTCAACCTGCAAGCCCGGGGTTACCGCTAGGCCCGGCGATCTGCGGCGGTTTGGTCTTCATCAAACCGTCGATTGCCTGGCGGTACTGCGTTCCGCCCAGGCTCATGCTGTTGTTGTGTGTACCGCCAGGCACCAGGAGCAGGCGCTTGGGTTCTCTGGCGGCATTGAACAACTGCTGGCTGAAACGCGAGGGCATGAACGGATCGGCCAGGCCATGGACCACCAGCAGCGGCATGTCGATGTCGGCGATTTTGTCGATGGAATCGAATTTCTGTGACAGCAACCAGCGCACTGGCAGCCATTTTACAGGCAAGTTGTTGTCAGCCACTTGCGCCACGGCATCGCCCAGCGAGGTGAAGGTGGACTCGATCACCAGACCGCGCACCGGCACCGCAACCTGGTCCTTTTTCGCCTGCGCGGCGAGGTCTGCCGCGAGGTCGATGGCCACCGCGCCGCCCAGGGAATGGCCATAGATCAGGCGTTTGTTGGCGTCCGGCTGCATTTTCGTGAAGCGCTCCCAGGCGACTCGGGCGTCTTCGTAAACACTGGCCTCCGACGGCAGGTCACCTTTGCTCTGACCAAAGCCGCGATAGTCGATGGCCAGCACCGAATAACCCATGGCCCGCAATTGCTCAATGCGGAACGCTTGGCCGGTCAGGTTCCAGCGCACGCCGTGCAAATAGAGGATCGATGGCGCGTCGCGGCGCGCGGCGGGCCACCACCAGGCGTGCAGGTTCTGTCCGCCCTTGAAGCTCGCAGGCTTGATGTCGAACTCCTGAACGTCCTGCGGCAAGCCGTGATACCAGCCGGCCGTGCCCGGTTCGATGCGGAACAACAATTCGCGTTCTTTCTGTTTGAGCACTCCACAACTCGCGGGCAGGCCGACGACCAGTGCGGCCATGCACAGCAGCGACAGCCAGCGTCGGCGCAGGCGAGTGAAAAGTAAAGCGGGCATCGGGTGGTCCATCGACGAAAAACTCAATCTCGGGTTTTAACAGAAGCATGCCAACGGCGGGAACAATTTCGACAGTCGTCACCTGTCCTCTGTAGGAGCGAGCTTGCTCGCGATGGTGTGTCAGTTGACAACAATGTAGCTGACACACCATCGCGAGCGAGCTCGCTCCTACAGGGGAGGGCTCCAGTTAGTGTCGGTCAATCCACCTGCAACACAATCTTGCCGATGTGATCGCCCGCTTCCATCCGTGCATGAGCCAGTGACGCGTCGGTGTACGGATAGACCTTGTCGATCATCGGCCGGCAACGGCCGGCGGCGAGCACTGGCCAGACGTACTCGCGAAGCTGTTCGGCGATCGAGGCTTTTTCTTCCCGGGTGCGTGAGCGCAACAGCGAGCCGGTGATCATTGCGCGTTTGCCCATGATCGCCAGCAGGTCGACGTCTTTGGCGTGAGCGCCACCGAGAAAGCCCAGCATCACCAGTCGACCTTCCATGCCCAACGCCGCGATGTTCTGATTCAGGTACGAACCGCCCATGATGTCGAGAATGACATTGACCCCCTTGCCGGCGGTTTTTTCCTGGATGACCTCGACGAAATCCTGATCGCGGTAGTTGATCGCCTCGGCCCCCAGCTTGCGGATTGCCGCGCACTTGTCCTCACTGCCTGCCGTGGCAAAGGCCTTGACCCCGAATTCACGACACAACATCAATGCGGTGGTACCGATGCCACTCGTGCCGCCGTGAATCAGCGCGCGCTGGCCTTTGCTGGCGCCGCCCATGTCGAACAGGTTGGCCCATACCGTGAAATAGGTTTCCGGCACGGCGGCCGCGTGCACCCAGTCCATGCCCTGGGGAATCGGCAATGTCTGGCTGGCCGGGGCGACACAATACTGCGCGTAACCACCGCCATTGGTCAGTGCACAGACGTTGTCACCGACGATAAATTCACTGACGCCGGCGCCAACGGCGACCACTTCACCCGCCACTTCCAGCCCGGGGATCGGGCTCATGCCGGGTTTCATCGGGTATTTACCGGCGCGTTGAATCACATCGGGGCGGTTAACCCCGGCGGCGTGCACGCGGATCAGCACTTCGCCAGCGCCAGGGGTGGGTACCGGTTCCTGGCGCGGTTTTAAAACCTCGGGGCCACCGGGCTCGGTGATTTCAATCAGGGTCATGGTTTGGGGCAGCGTCATGTGAGCCTCCTGTTGTGAACGTAATTGGTAAATGGAACCGCGCTATGCGCATACCCCTGTAGGAGCTGCCGCAGGCTGCGATCTTTTGATCTTCAATAATTCCAACAGCAGCGCAACCACAATGGCACCCGCCGCAATGATGAACAACAACGCGTGATGCCCGCCGCTGACATTGAACAGCGCCGAATAGGCAAACCCCGCAATCGCCTGAAACGTGGCAAACGAAACCGTGGCGCGGCTCCAGGCGATCTGCTGTTGATGATGGTTCGGGATCAGCTCATGCACCCGCGCCAGCGCCAGAGGAACGATGCCCGGGGGAAACGAACCTAGGACCACCGCCAGCAACGCCAGCGCAGTAAAGGAACTCGACACCGACAGCAGGCCCACGGCAATCGCCTGCACCACCAGCACCAGGCGGATGCTCCGCTTCGCCCCCAGTTGATCGGCCAGAAAACCATAACTCACCGGTCCGATGATCGCGCCGATGCCATACATCACCCAAATCAGCGCACCGACGTGTGAACCGGCACCGAGCCCACGGGCCACGTAATCCACCAGGAACACCATGGCCGGCACGAGCCCGGCGGCCATGAACGCGTATTGAGCGAATAACAGATACACCCTCGGGTCAGTCGGCGTCCGGTTTTTTTCCACCGACAGCCCGACCGCTTCAGGGTGCGCGTCCGAAGGCCAGCCGAACCAGCTCACTGCAGTCAGGATCAAGGCCAGCAGACCAAGACCGAACCAGGTTTGCTGCAAGCCAAGGCTCAACAATGGCGGGACAATCGTCCCCGAGCCGGCAATGCCCAGGCCGATGCCCAGGAAGATCGCACCGCTGGCCAGCCCTCTGCTGGACGCTGGCACATGGGGCAATACCGTCGCGGCCACCAGCACCATGATCGCGCCACCGGCCACGCCGGACAGCAGGCGCCAGCCGAAGAACCAGCTCACCGACAACGGAAAACCACACGCGAAAAACGACAAGGTCACGGCCAGCATCATCAGGCGCAGCGCGGTTTTGTTCGACGTGCGGTGGGCCAGTGGTCGGCCAATCAGCGCGCCGATCAGGTACCCCACGAGGTTGGCGGCGCCGAGATACACCACGTCGCTGGCGGAAAACCAGTGCGCCTGGATCAACGATGGAATTAACGGCGTATAGGCAAACCTCGCCAGGCCAATGCTGACCAGGCTGGCGCAGAGGCCGGCAAAGATCGGCAGCCAGATCGCGCTGCGCGGGATGGTCGATGGGTTGTGCATGAAAAATGTCCTGTGGGTTTAACACTGGCCTGCAGATTATCGTGACTCATTGATGCGTAAGTGCAGCGATTTCGCGCTATGGTGATGCGTAAATGCATCAGCAGGAGAACCGAATGAATTGGGATGACGCGCGGGTATTTCTGGCTGTGTGCCGTGAATCAACCTTAAGGGGCGCCGCGCGGGTGCTGGGTGTCGATCAGGCCACGGTCGGACGACGGGTCACCGCGTTGGAGAAATCATTGAGTGCGACATTGTTTCTGCGCACGTCCGAGGGCTATGCACTGACCGCATTGGGCGAGGCAGCACTCACCGCCGTGGAAAAAATGGAGCATTCCGCGCTGGAACTGGAACGGCAGATTCAAGGACTTGACGACCGATTGACCGGCATCGTGCGGGTCACCACCACCGACTCGCTGGCCATCGATTTTCTGATCCCGGCGGTTGCGCAACTGCATGACCGGCATCCGGACGTGCGGGTGCAACTGGACGCGTCCACACAGTTTCTCAGCCTGGCGAAACGCGAAGCCGACATCGCCGTGCGCAACACCCGCCCGGACAATCCGGACCTGATTGCCCGGCGCAT
Source organism: Pseudomonas sp. LBUM1644 (assembly GCF_059716195.1). NCBI lineage: Bacteria > Pseudomonadati > Pseudomonadota > Gammaproteobacteria > Pseudomonadales > Pseudomonadaceae > Pseudomonas > Pseudomonas sp. LBUM1644. The sequence goes on from NZ_CP166812.1 coordinate 2,169,758, forward strand.
CGCGCGCTGGCCGGTGGGTCTTTTTGCTTCTCAGGCTTATGTGGACGCCCACGGCATACCGGAACCGGGCTCGGCGTTCGAGGGGCATGACCTGGTGGTGTATCAACCATATTTGCAGGGTAAAAAGGAGATGACGCTGGTCTCGGAACCGCTCGGTCGTGGACGGATTGTGGCGAGCCTGAGTTCCAGCCTGCTGGTAAGACGATCGATTGCCGTTGGGATCGGGCTGGGGGAGATTCCGGTGTACATGGGAGAGAGGGACGGCCTGGTCAGGCTGTGGCCGGCGCGCACGCGGCCGGTACCGTATGACATCTGGCTAGTGACCCACGCGGATTTGCGGCATACCGCCAGGGTCCGGGCGGTGATCGAACAAATTGTCGCGGTGTTTTCGGGGACCGGCGAGTGATCCGCATAACCTGTAGCAGCTGGCGAAGCCTGCGTCCGGCTGCGCAGCAGTCGTAAGTTCAGTACATACGGTTGGTCAGGCAAACCGCATTGTATGATTTTACGACTGCTGCGCAGCCGGACGCAGGCTTCGCCAGCTGCTACAGGACCGCGTTCAGCGTTATGGCATTTCAGGCAATTCCTGCGGCCGCAGGTCGAACACCAGCACTTCGGCATCCACGCCGTTGCTCAAGGTCAACGCCTGTTCCTGGCGAACCCGCACGCCGTCACCTTCCTGCAACTGCACGCCGTTGAGTTCGACACTGCCGCGCGCCACATGCACATAGGCGTAGCGGTTGGTGGCCAGTTCGAGGGTGGCGCTTTCCTGGCCGTCAATCAGTGCGGCATACACCCGTGCATCCTGACGCACCTTCAGCGAACCCTTGTCACCGTCGGGGGAGATGATCAGTTGCAGGCGCCCACGTTTCTTCTGCGTGCTGAAATGCTCCTGCTGGTAACGCGGTTTGGCGCCGCTCACCTCCGGCACGATCCAGATTTGCAGGAAGTGCACTGGCCGCGTGGCCGAGTGGTTGTATTCGCTGTGTGCCACGCCACTGCCGGCGCTCATCAGTTGCACATCACCAGGGCGGATCACCGAGCCGGTGCCCAGGGTGTCCTTGTGTTCCAGCGCACCTTCAAGCACGTAGGAGAAAATCTCCATGTCGCGGTGCGGGTGCTGGCCAAAGCCTTTTCCGGCGGCCACCCGGTCGTCGTTGATCACCAGCAGGTCGGAAAAACCCTGCTCCTTAGGGTTGCGGTAGTTGGCGAAGGAAAAGGTATGGAACGACTTCAACCAACCGTGATTGGCCGCACCGCGATCCGAGGCTTTGCGAAGGGTCAGCATGATGAAATCTCCTGTTGGGACGTTGATTCGTCCGAGTGAGGAGAAGGTTAATGTTTATCCGTGGATGCAATAAGTAGATGGAAACTGAAATACTGTCTCGTTTGAGTTGACAGTTTTGCAGGCTACATCACGTAATATCCTCCGACGTTGGCGCCACACTTGGCCATAATGCATGGCATCCCGTTTATGCCAGGCACATAACCCCTGTGGGAGCGGGCTTGCTCGCGAAATCGGTGTTTCAGTCACCAACAGTGTTGAATGTGACGCCGCTTTCGCGAGCAAGCCCGCTCCCACAGGGATCCAGTGTTCGGTAAATATCTTCTTTTGACTCCAGTGATTTGAACCCATGAAAACCGTGGCAATGGTGCTCTTTCCGGATTTCCTCCTGCTCGACATGGCCGGCCCCATGGAGGTGTTTTCCATCGCCAACCGCTATCTGGAGCCCGCCGAACGTTATGAGCTGTCGACCATCGGCACCGACCATGGCGCGCTCCGTGCCTCCAATGGCGTCAGCGTTCACGCCGATCTACACATCGATCAAGCGAATCAAGGCTATGACCTGCTGCTGGTGCCGGGCGGTCCCGGTGCGTACAACGAGAAACCGCCGCTGTTGCTCGACTGGCTCAAGGGTGCCGTCCCCCGGTCCAAGCGATACGGTTCGATCTGCACCGGGGCCTTCGTGCTGGGGCACGCCGGTTTGCTCGACGGTTATCGCGTCACCACGCACTGGCATTACACCGAACGGTTGATCAAGGGCTTTCCCCAGGCGATCGTCGAGACTGATCAGATTTACGTCCAGGACCGCAATCTCATCACGTCCGGCGGCGTTACCGCAGGCATCGATCTCGCGCTGGCGGTGGTGGCTGAAGACCACGGCAAGAAGGTCGCCCAGGATGTGGCCAAAGTGCTGCTGGTGGTGATGAAGCGCCAGGGTGGGCAAGCGCAGTTCAGTCCGTTGATGGCCACCGTCGCGCCCCATGAAACGCCGGTGACCCGCGTACAGAACCATGTACTGGAGCACCTTGATAAAGCTTTCACCATCGAATGCATGGCCAGCCTGGCAAACATGAGTGCGCGGCACTTCTCGCGAGTGTTTGCCCGTGAAGTGAGCATGACGCCCATGGAGTTTCTCCAGAGCGCGCGCATCGACTGCGCCAGGAATCTGTTGGAAACCAGCGAGTTGCCGCTCAAGACAGTGGCCTTCAAAAGTGGCTTCGGCAGTGTGAGGCACATGCGTTTTCTGTTCAGTGAAAAGCTCGGGTTGACCCCCGCCCAATACCGCGAACAGTTCAGCTAGAGCGGTTTTGTCCGTTGCGCGCACCGTGATGGCCGTGATGCTCCCCCCGTGGCTGTTGTACCGTCACGGAGGCCTGCCAAGATACCGGTGAACTCTTTGCAATGGAGATGCGTGAGTCTGGCGCGCAATGGATTTTGCTGTCCCTTGAGTCGCCCCGGGTTTGCGCACGCGAATGTGCATGAACGGCCTCAAAGATATAAACAGCGATGCGGTGCTGCGATTCGGCCCGTACGCATTCCACCTGCGGCAACGGCTGATCCTGGACGATGATCGGCCGCTGCGCATGGGCGGGCGGGCGCTGGATATTTTGCAGGTGCTGGTCCAGCGCGCGGGCACCGTGGTCAGCAAGGACGAGTTGATCGCACTCGTCTGGCCGACGTCCGTGGTCGAAGAAATCAACCTGCGCGTGCACATTGCGGCGCTGCGTCGTGCCTTGGGCGACGGGCAGAACGGACAGCGCTACATCGTCAATATTCCCCAGCGCGGTTATAGCTTTATTGCGGCGGTGCTGCGTGTGCCCGCGAGCACGCTGGCTTCGATTGAAAACGCCCACAAACCCCAGCACAACTTGCCTGCGCGGCTGACGCCGGTGACTGGTCGGGATTCAATCGTCGGCAGCCTGGTCCGGCAGTTGCCGGTCCGGCGGCAGATGACCCTGGTCGGGCCCGGGGGCATCGGCAAGACCACCGTTGCATTGCGGGTGGCCGAGCTCCTGTTGCAGCACTATCAGGATGGCGTCTGGCTGGTGGATCTCGCGACCATCGATGACCCGGCGCAAGTGCTCGATCATCTGCTGCGCACCCTTGAATTGGACGTCGGGACCACGTTGGAAGCGCTGGCGGATCGACACGCGCTGCTGGTGCTCGATAACTGCGAGCATCTGCACGAACGTTGTCGGACATTGATCGAGGAACTGTTAGCGTCGGCACCTCGGCTGTCGATCCTGGCCACCAGCCGCGAACCGCTGCTGGCGGCGGGGGAAACAGTCCAGCGCTTGCCGGCGCTCGCGGTGCCGCCCGCGTCGGCGTTGCACAGTGTGACTGAGGTCATGGGGTATTCGGCGGTGCAGTTGTTCGTCAGTCGAGCCCGTACCCACCAGCAAGGTTTCGTCCTGCGCGCACAAGACCTTAACGCGGTGCGCGAAATCTGCCGGCGGCTCGATGGTCTGCCGCTGGCCATCGAACTGGCGGCAGCGCACATCGATGCGCTGGCGCTGGTGGGGGTGCAAGCCCAGCTCGATAACTGTTTTCAGCTGCTGACTCAGGGCCGGCGCACCGCCGTGCCTCGGCATCAATCCCTCAAAGCCGCGCTGGACTGGAGCTACGAACGGCTGAGCGTGCTGGAGCAAACCGTGTTGCAACGCCTGTCGGTGTTCAAAATGGCCTTCACCCTGGACGCGGCGATTGGCGTGGTCAGTTGCGCGGCGCTGTCGCCGTCACGCCTGGTGGACGTACTGGAAAACCTGGCGCTCAAATCGCTGCTGACCCTGGACCAGGCCAGCGGCGTGACCCGATTCCGCTTTCTCAATACCACCCGCGGCTATGCCCTGGAGAAACTCGAACGCAGTGGTGGTTTGTGGGCCTTTGAAATGCGTTATGCCCGCTACGTCAGCCGGGCGCGCTGGACGTCAGGCGGGCAGGTCACGCTGCAACTCATCGAGTAAGCGTCGGACCTTGCTCAAGTCCGGCGTGGCGTAGCCTTCGGTGAACCGGGCGTAAACCGGCGCCAGCAACGCGTGGGCTTGCTGGAAACGGCCCTGACGCTGCCAAAGCAGTGCCAGCGAGGTGGCGCTGCGCAGTTCCCAGGCCAGTGCGCCCTGGTGTTGTGCCACGTTCAACGCCCGGAGCAACACCGCCTCGGCCGCGTTGCTGTTCCGCGGGCAATCCTCTGCGAGGAGCGTATCAGCTCTGGCCCGCAGAATTTCCGCCGTGCTCCAGCCGGCCCGGCCGGTATCGGCGCGCTGCAATAGCTCGTCGTCGACGAAACCGGTGTCCAGCGTCACCATGATTTCCTTGATCAAGCCCGCGCCCGGTTGCGGTGTCGTCTGCGGGTAGGTGCCATCGATCACCCGGGCATACTGTTGGGCCCAGCTGTAGAACAGCAGCACCGAGTGTTTTTGCGCTTGTTCCAGCAACAGGCGCAAGAGGTCGCGGGCGGTTTGGCTGTCACCGTTGTAATGGGCGATCAGGCAGCCAGCCAGCGCCAGGGTGTAGCAGATGGACGTGCCGTGGTTGATCTGGAGCGCGATGTCCAGCGCCTGCTGCGCGGTGCGCCAGGCCTGTTCCGGTTGACCTTGTATCCACAGGATGCGCGCCAGGACCGTCAGGGCGGCCACGCTCTGGTCGTACTGGACGCCAAACCCATGGGTGAAGCGATTGAGGTGACCACTCTGGGCCATGCGCTGGATGACCTGTTCGGCGTTGGTCCGGGCCAGTCGCTGATCGCCGGCGAAGTGCAGGGCCAGCACTCGCAAGCGGTGAGTGCTGAGGGCTAGCACGGCGTCGCCGTCCAGCCCCAGTCGGTCAAACCGCTGGCTCTGCTCCAGGGCCATTTGATAGTTGCCGCAACTGAGATTGACCGCCATGTGCCCGGAGACGGCCCGAAGTTGACCGGCCACATCGTTGTTGTTTTTGGCCAGGGTCCTGGCGCTGACGAAGGCTTCGATGGTTTCGGCGGTGCCACCCTGGGTGTGATAGCAGGAGCTGCCGAGGGCCAGCTTGAGGGCCATTTTCAGGCGAGGGCAGGGCTCGGGTGAGTCGTCGAGCAGGGCCAGGGCCCGGCGCACATACCCGCCGTGTTCCTTGAGCAGCGACAATTCCTGCCACAGCGGCGTGGACGTTGCCGCCAGCCGGATCGCCAGTGCCTGCGGCCCTCGGGCATTCAAACCCCAATCAAGCGCAGCGCGTATGTCTTCCAGGCCACGGGCATAACGCTCTATCCACAGACCGGTCGGGATGTTTTCCCAATCAATTTGCGCCTGACGCATCAAGGCCAGGCAGCGTTCGGCATGGCGCTCGCGGGTGTCTGGCTGGTCGCTGGCCTGATCGAGTTTTTCCATGGCATAGCTGCGGGTGGTATCGAGCAGGCGGTAGAACACTTCTTCGTCACCCACTTCGACGTTCAACAGCGACTTGGCCACCAGTTGCGTGATCGAGCCGAACACTTCGCAGGGCTCAATGTGGTCGCCGACGATCACCGCCGCCGCCGACTCCAGCGTGAAGCCACCCCGGAACACGCCCAATCGACGCAGGCAGGTTTGTTCACAGGGGCTGAGCAGTTCGAAGCTCCAGTCCAGCGTGGCGCGCAGGGTCTGATGCCGGCCCGGGGTGGTCTGGAAACCCTGGGTGAGCAGGCGAAAACTGCCTTGCAGCTGCGCCAGCAAGCCGCCCAGACCAAAATGGCCAACTTGTGCGGCCGCCAGTTCAATGGCCAGTGGAATGCCGTCCAGACGGTGGCAGATTTCAATCAGCAGCGGCAGTTCGTCATCGCGCAGTTCGAAACTGTCGTGGCTGGCCATCGCTCGCTCGACGAACAGTTGCAGCGCGGAAAAGCTCAGCGCTTGAGCGCGATCCAGCACCGCGATGGGCGGTGGGCAGTCCAGCGATTCAAGGCGCTGGACGAATTCACCCTCGGCTCGCAGGCTCTCGCGACTGGTGGCCAGGATGTGCACCTCGGGCGCGGCGCGCAAGACGCTTTCGCAGAGCAGGGCGACGGTGTCGACCAGGTGTTCGCAGTTGTCGATCACCAGCAGCATCTGCCGGTCCCGCAAGAATGTGGCGAGGCCGCTCATCGGTTCGGCGTCATGCAGGGATAAATCCAGCAGCGTCGCCAGGTGAGCGCTGATCATCAAGGGGTCGTTGATCGGTGCCAGGTCCAGTAAGCGAATGCCATCCCGATAACGCCCGATCAAGCGTTCGGCGACGCGCAGGGCGACGGTGGTCTTGCCAATGCCGCCGGGACCGACCAGGGTGATGAAGCGCTGGCGTGACAGTTGCGTGACCAGATTGTCGACCAACAACTGGCGCCCGATCATCCGCGTGCGGCGCACGGGCAGGTTGTGAGCGCTGGGCGGCGGCCCTTCGATCTCGGGAGGCTGCTCGATCTGTTCCAGCGAGTAGGGCGCGACAAAGCTGTACCCGCGCTGTGCCACGGTGACGATATAACGCTGGCCGGCCTGACCATCGCCGAGCGCTTTGCGCAACGCGGCCATGTGCACCCGCAGGTTGATGTCTTCCACCACGCTCTTGGGCCAGACGCCGGCGATCAGCTGTTGCTTGCTGACCACGTTCCCGGCGTGCTCCAGCAGGATCAACAGGATGTCCATGGCGCGCCGGCCCAGCCGCAACGGCTGGTCGGCCTCCATCACCAGGCGTTGTCCGGGAAAGATCCGGTAAGGGCCGAAATGGATGGCCTGTTCGGGAGAAAATATCAACGGGTTACTCCTGCTTGCATCCGTCTAGTACGCGGCTTTTCGCGCATATTCCTCAGGTTTGTCCGTTAACGCAACGAGGGTTCGGGTGACTGCCGGGTGTTCGCTCCGACCGTCGGTATCCAGAGCCCATCGCAAGCGTCGTGTTTATGGGGCGCTACGTTAGCAAAGCAGGTGTTGCGGCATTTGGCGCACGATTGAAAATTAACAACGTTTAACTCGTCGTGAGCCCGCAAAACTCCAACCCTGTAGGAGCTGCCGCAGGCTGCGATCTTTTGATCTTATAAAAGACAAATCAAAAGATCGCAGCCTGCGGCAGCTCCTACAAGGATTTGTTCAGTCAAGAGGACGACCGGAATGAGCAATGTGGTGGTGGTCTATCACAGTGGCTACGGGCACACCCGGGTCATGGCCGAAGCCGTGGCGCAAGGTGTGGAACGGCACCTGGGCAGCACGTGCCAGCTGATTCCGGTGGAGGACGTGGAGCAACACTGGGACCGTTTACACCAGGCCGACGCCATCATCTTCGGCGCCCCGACCTACATGGGCAGCGCCTCGGCGCCCTTCAAGGGTTTCATGGAAGCCACCGCTGCGTTCTATCTGGCCCAGCCGTGGCGCGACAAGTTCGCTGCCGGCTTCACCAATTCCGGCTGCCTGTGCGGCGACAAACTCAACACGTTGCTGCAGATGGCGGTGTTCGCCGCGCAGCATTCGATGATCTGGGTCGGCCTCGACCTGCTGCCAGCGCGCAGCGCCACGGGCGTGTTCGATGGGCAAATGAACCGCCTCGGCAGTTCGCTGGGCGCCATGGCGCAATCGAACGTCGAACAGACCCCGGACCTTGCCCCACCCCCCGAAGACCGCTGCACCGCCGCCCACCTGGGCGAGCGAGTGGCGCGACTCGCCGAACGCATGAGCCACCCACCGGTTTGATCCACCCCCACACTCCCTGAGGAGACATCGCATGAGCACGTTCACCACCCGAGACGGTACCGAGATTTACTACAAGGATTGGGGCACCGGCCAGCCCATCGTTTTCAGCCACGGTTGGCCATTGAACGCCGACAGCTGGGAGTCGCAGATGATCTTCCTCGCCTCCAAAGGCTATCGGGTGATCGCTCACGACCGTCGGGGGCATGGCCGCTCCAGCCAACCCTGGACCGGCAACGACATGGACACCTATGCCGATGACCTGGCGCAGTTGATCGAATTGCTGGAGCTGAAGGACGCCGTGCTGTTCGGCTTCTCCACCGGCGGTGGCGAAGTGGCGCGTTACATCGGTCGCCACGGCACCGGTCGCGTGGCCAAGGCCGGGCTGATTTCTTCGGTCCCGCCGCTGATGCTCAAGACCGAGGCCAACCCGGGCGGCCTGCCGATCGAGGTGTTCGACGGCATTCGTCAAGCGTCCCTGGCCGACCGTTCGCAGCTCTACATCGACCTCGCCAGCGGCCCATTCTTTGGCTTCAACAAACCGGATGCCAAGCCGTCACAGGGCATGATCGACTGGTTCTGGATGCAAGGCATGACCTCCGGCCACAAGAACGCCTATGACTGCATCAAGGCATTTTCCGAAACCGACTTCACCGAAGACCTGAAGAAATTCGACATTCCGACCCTCGTGGTGCACGGCGATGCGGACCAGGTGGTGCCGATCGAAGCGGCGGGCATTGCCTCGGCAAAACTGGTCAAGGGCTCTACGCTGAAGGTTTACCCAGGCGCTCCCCATGGCTTGACGGACACCCATAAGGATCAGCTCAACGCTGATTTGTTGGCGTTCCTCAAGGGTTGATGCGCCCCGGGCGTTGGAGCGACCGGCGCCCGCCTTTGTAGCAGCTGTCGAGCTTGCGAGGCTGCGTACGGCTGCGTAGCAGTCGTGAAACCGGATAACGCGGTTTACCCGAAACACCGTGATGATTGATTTCACGACTGCTGCGCAGCCGTACGCAGCCTCGCAAGCTCGACAGCTGCTACGAGCGGTGCGTCGTTGTGCGTTATTGAGCGTTTAGTTGAGCGGTATGGGCGAGGCGGTGAACTGAGGGAGATAAGCGCATGTGGCGGCAGCGCCACGCAAACGGATTGATGCCTTCGCTGCGGGTGAAAATATGGCAAAAATGTGCCTGGTCGCAGAAGCCGCATTCGAGGCTGATTTGCGTCAGTGTCAGGTCGGTGCTCTGGATCATTTGCTTGGCGCGGGCGATGCGTTGGTGGCGAATCCAGTCTTGAGGCGAGAGCCCGGTGCTGCACTTGAATGCGCGGGAGAAGTGGCTGCGCGAGAGGGCGCAGGCCCGTGCCAGCTCGGTCACCTCAACGGTTTCACCGAGGCGTTCGAGGATCAGTTGTTTGGCCAGGCTTTCGCGCCACGGGGTGAGGCCGCCAGTGGTTTTTTTTCGCGTTTCAGGGGCCGTCGTGCAGGCGACGTTTTGCTGAGAATGAGCCATGACAGATGTCCGTGTCGGTGAGCTTCATTCTTGGGCGCGCAGCGGCGGCAGGCGAGTTAAACGTTGTTAATTCCTGTTTGACGTGGGCACTGCCTAGGAAAGTCAGACACAATCATTACCCTCGCGCCTGGCTGAACACATAAGGGAACCGTGCCTATGAACCGTAACGATCTGCGCCGCGTCGACATGAACCTGTTGGTGATTTTCGAGGCGTTGATGTTCGAAAAGAACCTGACTCGGGTAGCCGAAAAACTGTTCATGGGCCAACCGGCGGTGAGTGCGGCGCTGGGGCGGTTGCGGGATTTGTTCGACGATCCGTTGCTGTTGCGCAACGGTCGCGGCATGGAGCCGACGGGCCGGGCGCTGGCGATTCTCAAGGAATTGCAGCCTGCGATGGATGTGATTTCCGGGGCGGTGAGCCGGGCCAAGGAGTTCGATCCCACGACCAGTTGCGATGTGTTTCGCATTGGGCTGTCAGACGATGCCGAGTTCGGTTTGTTTCCGCCGCTGCTGCGGCAGCTGCAAGAGGAGGCGCCGGGGATCGTGGTGGTGGTGCGCCGCGCGAATTACTTGCTGATGCCGGCATTGCTGGCGTCGGGGGAAATTTCAGTGGGGGTGAGCTACACCACGGATTTGCCCGCGAATGCCAAGTGCAAGAAGTTGCGGGACATTCCCTGCAAGGTGCTGCGCGGCGATAAGCGGCCGGGGACGCTGACGCTGGACGAGTACTGCGAACGGCCTCATGCCATGGTGTCGTTCTCCGGCGACTTGAGCGGCAACATTGATCTGGATCTGGCCAAGGTTGGTCGTAGCCGTCGCGTGGTATTGGGTGTGCCGCAGTTCAGTGGCTTGCGTGCGTTACTCGCCGGTACTGAAATGATCGCTACTGTGCCGGATTATGCGGCGTGTGCGCTGGTTGAAGGGTGTGCGTTGAGGGCTGAGGATCCGCCGTTTCCCATTGATGCGGCGCAGCTTTCGATGGCGTGGAGTGGGGTGCATGACAATGATCCGGCGGAGCGGTGGTTGCGGTCGCGGATCAGTGAGTTCATGTCCAAGTCTTTGCCGATTGCTTCTTGAACGTGGCGGCCTTTGGGCCGACCGGTTTCTTCCGGGTGTACATATCCATTCCTGCGGTAACGGCCGCTTAGGGTTTCGCCCTTACGGCGACTCACTTTTTTTACAAGCGCCTAAAAAAGTAAGCAAAAAAACGCTCGCCCCAAGCGTCCGGCCCCTCGCTAGGGCTCGGCGTTCCCTCGCTCCGGTATCCATCCGGGGACACTGCCCTCCGGTCTGCTTCGCGACGACCTACATGCAGCGTGTTCGACTGCGTCGAACGGCGCTGCGCGCCACTCCCCGGATGCACACCTCCACTCAGCCTCCCGACGGGGCGGGTGGATCAAGATCAAGAGCAGGCGAGCTGACGCTCGGCCTTGAGTGGTGAAAATCAAAAGCCATACGCCGATCAATTGTGGGAGCGAGCTTGCTCGCGAAAGCGTCCTGACAGACGACCGATTCGCAGCTGAACGCGATCCCACTGTAGGAGCTGCCGCAGGCTGCGATCTTTTGATCTTGATTTTGGCGGCCTGAAAGCCGACCAATATTTTGGGTATACCCCAATCCTTGTGGGTTCACAGATTCCGGCTCTTCCATGAAAAGAGCACGTACATTCAATTTTTCCCGCCCTCCCACCGGCACTATCAAATGAGGTTCCGGCGCATCGCTGCCGGTGGTCTTTCATTTGTGCAGGTAGCCCATGAACGCTTCGCGATGGGATCAACGGGCCCAGGACTTCGGGCTGTTTTTTTTACGGGTCAGCGGCGGTTTGTTTCTGCTGTGGGTGCACGGTTTGCCGAAGCTGCTTAACTACAGCGCGCAACTGCAAAACATCGAGGACCCTTTTCACTTGGGCGCGAATGTCACGCTGATGCTGGCGATTTTTGCCGAGGTGCTGTGTCCGCTGTTGATCATGGCAGGGGTGTTGGTGCGTTTGGCGTGCCTGCCGGTTTTGTGTGTGCTGTTGGTCGCGATGCTGGTCGTGCATCCGCAGTGGAGCATCGAAGAAGGGCAGTTCGGCTGGTTGCTGTTGATTCTGTTCACCAGCATTTTTATCGCCGGGCCGGGACGGCTGGCGTTCAATGGCCGTTTGCGCGGAGTCTTCCGTTATGCCTGATTCCAATCGTTTCGAAGAAGTCGTGACCCTGGTCATCAAGCACCGGGTAAAAGCCGGTTTTGAAGGGCCCTACGAGGCCTGGTTGCGCAACATTGTCAGCATCGCCGGGCAGCAGGAAGGGCACTTGGGGGTGGACGTGATGCGCGGCAAGAACGCCGGCCTCGACATGTATACCTGCGTGCTGCGTTTTTGCACCACCGAGGCCATGCAGCGTTGGCTGGATTCGTCGCAACGGCTGGAACTGGTCAACGAGGCCACGCCGATGCTGGCGGACGGCGACCAGACCGAGGTCAATCCGGTCAATGAATTCTGGTTTGCGCCGCAAGCCGACGCCGCGTCGCCACCACCGCCGCGCTGGAAGCAGGCCGTGGTGACGTTGTTGGTGATTCTGCCGCACACGTTGCTGGTGCCGCTGATCTGGGGCCCGCTGCTGCAGCTCAACGCCTTTCTCTCCAATTACGTGGTTGCGACTTTCCTGATCACGCTGACCATCGTCGTTTCGGTGGTGTACCTGTTCATGCCGATCGCGACGCGGTTGTTCGCGCCTTGGCTGTCCCCTTCCACTCAGCCCAAGGAAACGCGATGAACGCCGATCTGATTTTGTTCAATGGCCAATTTCATACCGTTGACCGTGAAAATCCACTCGCCAGTGCCGTTGCCATCAGCGACGGTCGTTTCGTCGCGGTGGGCACCGATGCCCAAGCCATGGCTTTACGCGGCTCCGGCACCCAGGTCATCGACCTCAAGGGTCGTTGCGTCATCCCCGGCCTCAACGATTCACACTTGCACCTGATCCGTGGCGGTTTGAACTACAACCTCGAACTGCGCTGGGAGGGCGTGCCGTCGGTGGCCGATGCCTTGCGCATGCTCAAGGAGCAGGCCGACCGCACGCCGACGCCGCAGTGGGTGCGCGTGGTTGGCGGTTGGAACGAGTTCCAGTTCGCCGAAAAACGCATGCCGACGCTCGAAGAACTCAACCAGGCTGCGCCGGATACGCCGGTGTTTGTCCTGCACTTGTACGACCGCGCCTTGCTCAACCGTGCCGCATTGCGCGTCGCCGGTTACACGCGCAATACGCCGAACCCACCGGGGGGCGAGATCGTGCGCGATGCCAACGGCGACCCGACCGGCATGTTGGTCGCGCGTCCGAACGCGATGATTCTGTACTCGACGCTGGCCAAGGGGCCGAAGTTGCCGCTGGATTATCAGGTCAACTCGACGCGCCAGTTCATGCGCGAACTCAACCGTCTCGGCCTGACCAGTGCCATTGATGCGGGCGGTGGCTTCCAGAATTATCCGGACGATTATCAGGTGATCGAGCAGTTGGCCAAGGACCAGCAATTGACCATCCGCATCGCCTACAACCTGTTCACCCAGAAGCCCAAGGAAGAACTGACCGACTTCAAGAACTGGACCAGCAGCGTGACGCTGCACCAGGGCGACGATTACCTGCGGCACAACGGCGCCGGGGAAATGCTGGTGTTTTCGGCAGCGGATTTCGAGGACTTCCTTGAGCCGCGCCCGGACTTGCCGCAAACCATGGAAGACGAGCTGGATCCCGTGGTGCGCCACTTGGTCGAACAGCGCTGGCCGTTCCGTTTGCACGCCACGTACAACGAATCCATCAGCCGCATGCTCGACGTGTTCGAGAAGGTCAACCGTGACATTCCGTTCAACGGTTTGCCGTGGTTTTTCGACCATGCCGAAACCATCACACCGCAGAACATCGAGCGGGTGAGGGCCCTGGGCGGCGGGATCGCGATTCAGGATCGCATGGCGTTCCAGGGCGAATATTTTGTCGAGCGCTACGGCGCCAAAGCGGCCGAAGCGACGCCGCCGATCAAGCGCATGCTGGCCGAAGGTGTACCGGTCGGCGCTGGCACCGATGCCACGCGGGTGTCCAGCTACAATCCATGGACCTCGCTGTACTGGATGGTCAGCGGCCGCACCGTCGGTGGCCTGGAACTGCACGCCGAGGGGCTGTCCCGGCAGACCGCGCTGGAACTGTTTACCCACGGCAGCGCCTGGTTCTCTTCCGAGCAGGGCAAGAAAGGCATGATCAAAGTCGGCCAGCTGGCTGACGTGGCGGCGTTGAGCGCAGATTTTTTCAACGTCGATGAAGAAGCGATCAAGTGGATCGAATCGGTGCTGACGGTGGTCGGCGGCAAGGTGGTGTACGCCGCCGGTGATTTCGAAAAACTCGGACCGGCCAGCGTGCCGGTGCTGCCGGACTGGTCGCCGGTGGTGAAGGTGCCGGGGCACTGGCGTCCGAACTCGCCGATGCAGGCGCAGGTTCACCACTGCAGCGGGCCGTGCGGAGTGCATTCCCACAGTCATGAAAAGGCGCGCTTGTCGAATGCGCCGGTCAGCGATTTTGCAGGTTTCTGGGGCGCCTTTGGCTGCTCGTGCTTCGCGTTCTGACGCTACAAAAACAAGCGTCGATCCTTGTGTGTCGGCGCTTCAGGTAACACCCATCCCTCGAGGAGTTTTACATGAGCAACGTTCCGTACAAGCGCTTGAACAAAGACGATGCGGTGGTCCTGTTGGTCGACCACCAGACGGGCCTGATCTCGCTGGTCCAGGATTTCTCGCCGAACGAATTCAAGAACAACGTGTTGGCCCTCGCGGACCTCGCCAAGTTCTTCAAACTGCCGACCATCCTCACCACCAGTTTCGAAAACGGTCCGAACGGTCCGATGGTGCCGGAGCTCAAAGAGCTGTTCCCGGACGCGCCATACATCCCGCGTCCAGGGCAAATCAACGCCTGGGACAACGAAGATTTCGTCAAGGCCGTCAAAGCCACCGGTCGCAAGCAACTGATCATTGCCGGTGTCGTGACGGACGTTTGCGTGACGTTCCCGACGCTGTCTGCGCTGGCGGAAGGGTTTGAAGTGTTTGTGGTGACCGACGCCTCGGGCACGTTCAATGAAACGGTGCAACAAGCGGCCTGGGCACGCATGGCCGCCGCCGGTGCACAACTGGTGAACTGGTTCTCGGTCGCTTGCGAGCTGCAGGGCGACTGGCGCAACGACATGGAAGGCCTGGCGAACCTGCTGTCGCCGCGCATTCCCAACTACCGCAACCTGATGAACAGCTACTCGGTACTGACCTCCAAATAACCGGCCCCTGTAGGAGCTGCCGAGTGAAACGAGGCTGCGATCTTTTGATCTTGTTTTTTAAAAATCAAAGTCAAAAGATCGCAGCCTGCGGCAGCACCTACAGGTAATCCTCAGCGCTTTTGCAGCCATCCCAGAAAACCACCTTTCTTGATCGGTAGCGGCCGCGCCATCAACGCTAACCGGCTGTTCTGCTGTCGTACCGCTTGCAACTTATTCAATGACTGGCCGACTTCAGTGCGTTGCTCCATGCAACTGCGCGTCAGGGATTTATCGATGCGGTAGATGATGCACGAGGTCATCGTGGTGAACGTGGCCTGGGACGGTGTGTCGGTGAGGACGCTTTGTTCACCCATGACTTCGCTCGGCCCCATGCGACCCGCTTCGGTTTGTCCGGTGCCGTCGGGCACGGTAGCGCTGACCACGCCCGTGGCGATGACCATCAGGCAGTCCGGCACTTCGCCCAATTCCAGCACCACCTGGCCAGCCGCATACTGCTGCGGGACCATCGACTCTGCCAGTCGATCGCGCTCCTCTTCACTCAGGGAACGGAAGATTTTCACTTCGTCCAGCAACGCGCGGGCGCGGGTTTTCGGCTCGATCACCGCATCGAGTTGCCGGGAAATACCCGCCGCTTCCAGGTGGCGGTGCGCGAGGTCGAACAGTTGATTGCGCACTTCGCTTTTCTTGCTCAGCTCGGTGATAAACCCGCTGGCAACGTATTCGGACATGGATTCGCCGGCCTCTTTCAACACCGCTTTCGGCGCCGGGTTGAGCAGCAAACTGCTGCTGCCCTGAAGCGTGCGATCCAGTGCATCCAGCACCCGACGCGGGCGAATGTGATTGGGCACTTGAATGCTGATCGACACGCCGTGCATGTTGTTGGGCCGACTGAGGTTGACGATCTTCGCCTTGGCCGCCACCGAGTTCGGTACCACGGCGGTACTGCCGGCACTGGTCAACAGGTGCGTGGCACGCCAGTCGATGTCGAGCACTTTGCCCTCGACGCCGTCGATCACGATCCAGTCATCCACCTGATACGGCTTGGTGGTGTTGAGCACGATCCCGGAAAATACATCACTCAAGGTGCTTTGCAATGCCAGGCCAACGACGATGGCCACCACCCCGGAAGTCGCCAGCAAACCTTTCACCGGCAACTCCAGCACATAGCCCGCCGCGGCGACGATGGCGATCAGAAATACCAGCGCGCCGATGACGTCCTGCAGTAACCGACCGCTGTGACCGATGCGGCGCATCAGCACCAGGCCGATGACTTCGGTGAGCACTCGCGCGGCATACAACCACCAGACAATACCCAGCGCCGTGGCCGCCAGTTGTACCGCACGATCCTCGGTAAACAGCGGCGCCTGCAATGGACTGACGCCGGCATTGATGACGAGCGCGCTGAAGATCAGGAACAGCGCCAGACGCACACCGACCCGCGTGACGCGATGCTTGAACGGCGCGAGGTGCCAGAGCACGGCGTCGATCACCAGCAGCAGGGCACTCCAGGACAGCGGATGGGCAAGGACAAAGGACATGGGACAACTCCGGGTTCGGTTGGTGTAGCAGCTGCCGAGCCTGCGAGGCTGCGTTCGGCTGCGCAGCAGTCGTGAAGTCAGACAATGCGGTTTTTCAGGAAGACCGCATTTTCAGGATTTACGACTGCTGCGCAGCCGAACGCAGCCTCGCAGGCTCGGCAGCTGCTACGACGGCAAGACCTCAGTGTGGTGAGAGAGAGCTCAGTTCAGATGCACCTTGAGTTCCAATGCTGCCTGACGAACCGCCGCCTTCACTTCCGGAATCTGGCTCAGCGGATTCAGCAAACCGAAGTCGTGAATCATGCCGTTGTAGCGCACCGCCGTGACCGGCACACCGGCGGCATCGAGGTGGCGGGCATAGGCTTCGCCTTCGTCTCGCAGCACGTCGAACTCGGCGGTTTGCACCAGCGCGGCGGGCAAGCCCTTGAGCTGTTCGGCGCTGGCCTGCAACGGCGAGGCGTGGATCTGCGCACGCTCGGCCTGGTCGGTGGTGTAGTTGTCCCAGAACCAGTTCATCATGCCTTTGGTCAGGAAGTGGCCTTCGGCAAACTGCTGGTACGAGCCGGTGTCGAACCGGGCGTTGGTCACTGGCCACATCAACACCTGGAAGCGCAGCGCCGGGGTTTTCTGTTCCTTGGCCATCAACGCCACGACCGCCGCCATGTTGCCGCCGACGCTGTTGCCCGCCACCGCGAGGCGTTTGCCGTCGACGCCGATGTCCTTGCCATGTTCGGCCACCCAGCGGGTGGCGGCGTAGGCCTGGTTGATCGCGGTCGGGTAATGCGCTTCCGGCGATGGCGTGTAATCGACATACACCGCGACGGCGCCGGAGCCCACCACCAGGTCGTGAATCAGGCGTTGGTGAGTCGGGTAATCGCCCAACACCCAGCCGCCACCGTGGAAGAACATGAACACCGGCAACTCACCTTTGGCCTTGGCCGGACGCACGATCTTCAGGTTGATGGTTTGACCATCGACGTTGATCGCACGATCACTGACGTCCACACCCGACACATCAACCTTCACCGAATTTTGCGCACCGGTCAGCACCGCACGGGCATCTTTTGGGCTCAACTGTTCAAGCGGCTTACCACCCCCGGCTGCCAGTGCATCGAGGAAGGCCTGCGTGTTGTGTTCGACACCTGAGGTGCCTGCGGCAAAGGCGTTGCCGACGGCCAGGGCGAGGAGGGAAGCGGTCAGGGTTTTCTTCACGAGGTTCATGTTCAATTCCTTTTCAATCAATGGTCCCTGTAGGAGCTGCCGCAGGCTGCGATCTTTTGATCTTGTTGTTTAAAGCAAAGTCAAAAGATCGCAGCCTGCGGCAGCTCCTACACGTTTGGGGTTAGGTGGTGAGCACCGTGGACACAGATTAATAGGGTGTCGGGAAGGGAAAAAGCGGCTATAAAGTGTTTAACTGTCAACCAGGGTGTGACAATGAA
Organism: Pseudomonas sp. LBUM1644; assembly: GCF_059716195.1. NCBI lineage: Bacteria > Pseudomonadati > Pseudomonadota > Gammaproteobacteria > Pseudomonadales > Pseudomonadaceae > Pseudomonas > Pseudomonas sp. LBUM1644. The sequence goes on from NZ_CP166812.1 coordinate 2,187,476, forward strand.
CCCGTTCGAAGATATGCGTATTTTTTGCCAGGTCATGGACTCCGGCAGTTTCACCTCGGCGGCTGATCAGTTGGGCCTGTCCAAGCAGTTCGTCAGCCGGCGCCTGATGCAGTTGGAAGAGCGCCTCGGCGTTCGGCTGCTCAATCGCTCGACGCGACGGTTGGACGTCACGCCATTGGGTCAAAGTTATTACGAGTCGGCGTTGCGCCTGCTCAGCGAAGTCGAGCAAGTGGAGCAGGGCATCGCCGGTCAGACCACCGAGCCGCGCGGCACGATCCGCGTGAGCGCGCCGTTGTCGTTTGCGGTGGCACATCTGGGGTGTTTGCTGCCGGTGTTTTTGCAGCGTTATCGCGACGTCACGGTCGAGGTGGATTTGAGCGATCGCCCGGTGGACTTGCTCAGTGAGGGTTACGACCTGGCGTTGCGCATCGGCATCCTGGAAGACTCGACACTGATTGCCCGCCGCATTGCGTCCATCCAGCGCGTGTATTGCGCCAGCCCGGCGTACCTTGCCGAGCGCGGCACGCCGCTTGAACCCGAGGATTTGCACACCCATGACTGCCTGCCTTATGGCCACGGACGTCAGGTGCAATGGCGTTTCGACGGGCAGGGCAAACCGCTGACCGTCAACGTCACGGGGAGGATGCGGGTCAACAATGGTGAGTTGCTCAAGGATGCTGCGGTTGCGGGGATGGGGATTACGTATCTGCCGACGTTCATTGTCGGTGCGGCGCTGAAGGATGGCCGGTTGGTGCCGGTGCTGGATGAGTTCCGTCCGGCGCCGTTGACACTGTCGGCGGTGTATCCGCAGCATCGACAGAGTTCGCGGCCAGTGCAGGCGTTGATCGAGTTTCTGCGCGAGCGGCTGGATCACCAGCCCTTGTAGGAGCTGCCGCAGGCTGCGATCTTTTGATCTTGTTTTTTTGAGGTCAAGATCAAAAGATCGCAGCCTGCGGCAGCTCCTACAGGGTTGTGTTTTTGGTGTCAGCTCCTTTTGTCGTCGCCTGGCTCGCCGCCTACATGAACCCCGTGGTCGTCGCCGACTTCACCGTTGGCATGCACGCCGTGGTCATCGCCGAGTTCGCCGGCATGGTGAACGCCATGGTCGTCGCCGACTTCACCGTTGGCATGTACGCCGTGGTCGTCGCCGATTTCACCGGAGCGATGAACCCCGTGATCGTCACCCGGTTCGGAATGGGTGCCATTGCGTCCGGACGAGGCGGTGCTGCCGGAATGACCCGAACCACTGTCGCTGCCACTGTGACCACTGTGACCACTGCCGCTATTGCCGCCGCTGCCACTGTTGCCGCCGCTGCCACTACCCCCGTGACCGCCGCCATTGCCGCTGCCGCCACCACCGGAGCCGCCTCCGCCACCACCAGAGCCGCCACCGCCGCCGCCACCAGAGCCACCGCCACCACCGCCTGAGCCGCCACCGCCACCGCCAGACCCGCCACCACCACCACCACCTGAACCGCCGCCACCACCGCCGCCACTGCCTCCATCCTTGGCGTGGGCACTCGATATCCCGGACAGGGTGTCCGGTATCAATACGGTAGACGCTGACAGAACTGCGCCAATAGCCACTGCTAACAAAAGCTTATTCATGTGCATATCGATCTCCGTCTTCTTATTCAGATTGGAACGTTGATGAACAGTGCAACGTGCTGCTTTGTAGGTTTATTCAGGCTGTAATGTTGATAAACACTTCAACGTGAAGATTTATTCATTTGCAATGTCGATGAGCATTGCGACAACAGCTCGACCCCTGTTCCAGAGGTCAGTGGATGCTCGAGGCCAACTCGAAAATAGGGATGTACATCAGGATCACGATGACCCCGATCAGCAAGCCGATGAAGGTCATGAGCAACGGTTCGAACAGCCGTACGAACCATTCGATCCAGCGGCTGATTTCCTCGTCGTAGAAGTCGGCGCTGCGCTCCATCATCTGCCCGAGGTTGCCGGACTGTTCGCCGGCGCGCAGCAGGCGCAGGGACACCGGCGTTACCAGGTGATTGAGCTCCAGCGCCGTGGACAGCGACTGGCCCTCGCGCACCCGTTCGCAGGCCTGGTCCAGGCGCGTGCGGGAGGCAACGGTGAGCAGGCCACGAACCATGCCCATGGCAGTGACGAGGGGAATGCCGCCTTGCAGCAGAATCCCTAGCGAGCGGTAGAAGCGCGCCAGTTCGTACATGAAGATTCGCTGATGGACCGCCGGGAGTTTTTCAATCACGCGGTCGACGCCGCGACGAAAGGCCGGTTGGCGCTGGAGGAAGGTGAGGGCGACGATGATCGCCAGCAGGATGCCGAAGAATTCGCCCTGGTGGGCGTGGAGGAACATCCCGCTGCTCATCAGAACCTGGGACAACCACGGCAGGTTTGACCCCAGCCCTTCGAACACCAGGCTGAAGCGCGGCACCACATAGCCCATCAAAAACAGCACCACGCCGCCGCCCACCACCAGCAACAACAGGGGGTATATCGAGGCGCTGACGATCTTCTGGCGAACCTCGTCCATGCGCTGGCGATAGCTGACATAGCGGCCCAGGGCCTCGCCCACGGCGCCGGTCTTTTCACTGGACTGCACCAGCGCGATGTAAAGAGGGGGAAAGACGGCCGACAGCTGGGCCAGTGCCTGGGAGAACGATTTGCCTTCATAGAGCAGGCGCACCAGTTCACTCAAGGTTTTGCGGGCTTGTGGCGCGGTTTCCTTTTCCGCCAGGCTTTCCAGCGCATCGATCAACGGTAGGCCTGCATTCAGCAATGTGGTCAGTTCCTGGCTGAACAACACCAGGTTGAACGTCTCCCGCTGTTTCAGGCGCAACGCCCGCCAGTGCCGCTCGGCGTGCAGGCTGACCACCCGCAAACCCTGGTCTTCGACGATGCGCCGGGCTTCGCTGTGACCCGGCGCCTCGACCGTCATCGAGACGACGCCGGCCTTGCCCACTGCCTTGAGATGGAAGCGCATGGTCGGCTCCCGTCACTGCCAACTGGTGATTTCGGCGTTTTCGCCTTCACCGCCGGGTTGGCCGTCCTTGCCCATGGACAGCAAATCGTATTCGCCGTTTTCGCCAGGGTAGCGATAGTTGTAGTTGTGCCCCCACGGATCTTGCGGCAGTTTTTTCTGCAGGTACGGCCCGGTCCAGCGGGTTTCATCACTCGGCGCGGTGACCAGCGCCTGCAAACCCTGTTCGGTCGAGGGGTAGTGGCCGACCTCCAGGCGATACAAGTCCAGTGCCTTGCCCAGGCCTTCAATTTGCGCCTTGGCCACCTTCACTTCAGAGCGGCCCAGTTGGGCGAAATACTTCGGTGCGACGATGCCGGCCAACAACCCGAGCACCACCAACACCACCAACAGTTCGAGCAGGGTGAACCCGCCTTGAGTACGCGGGGTAGAACGTAGACGCTGATTCATGATGACCTCACACAATCGGCAGAAGGGTCGCCATGCAGGCTTATGCAATTGCCATGCTCATGCCTGTGCATCCTGCTGCACCCCGCGAATTACGGGCCTTGTCGCTTCCGGCACAGTGCTTGCGTATGCCTGATTCACGATCGGCCATTGGGGCATTAGCCCCACTTTTCGGGGCCGGCCAGGGGAGGCGTAATGATGAAGTCACTCACCCGTGGACTGCTCGGCTGTCTGCTGTTGACCGGTGTTGCTCAAGCCGATGTGTTCATTTCCGTGGACGCCAAGGGCAGCTATGTTTTGTCTAACGTCCATCGACCCGGACGCCACTATGAACGGGTCATCCATGAGCCCGAAAAGGCACTGGTCAGCCTCGATCAGCAGCCGCAGATGATTGCCGATCAACCCTACGCCGAGCTGGTCTCGGCGGCGGCGACCGCCAATCAGTTACCCGAGGCGCTGTTGCATGCGGTGATCAAGGCCGAGTCCAGCTACAACGCCGACGCGACCTCCGCCAAAGGCGCCGGAGGGCTGATGCAATTGATGCCCGACACCGCCCGGGAGATGGGGGTGAAAGACGTCTATGACCCGAAAGCCAACATCCAGGGCGGGGCCAAATACCTCAAGCGCCTGATGACCCTGTTCGACAACGACATCGCCCTCGCCGTAGCGGCCTACAACGCCGGGCCGCAAGCGGTGCTCAGCCGGGGCGGAGTGATTCCACCGTTCGCCGAAACCCAGCGTTATGTGCCGAGCGTCCTGCGCCAATACCGGCGCTTGCAAGGCCTGGCCGTGGATGCGCCGCTGTGATTGGCGACCGTGGGGCAGGTTTCCCCAATAGTGGGGATAGCGAGGCAAGTAGCAGCTGCCGAGCCTGCGAGGCTGCGTTCGGCGGCGTAGCCGTCGTGAGATCAGGCAATGCGGTGTTGCAGGAAAATCGCGGGTCAGGTTTTACGACGGCTTCGCCGCCGAACGCAGCCTCGCAGGCTCGGCAGCTGCTACAAGGCCCGCCCGAAAACCGGGGAACGGGTGGGGAATATCCCCCGAACTATCAAGACGCTGATGTAACTAATTGAAAATACACAATAAAAAATATGGCATGCAGATTGCTCACCTGGATTTGTCGAGAATTATTCCTGTGAGCACCCACAGCGAGGACCGTGATCATGACCGGCATACCCCACGCTCATCACCTGGTAAATTTGCTGTTGTTTTTTGCGCCGCTGTTCGGCATCGAGCTGGTGGAGGCCGCCGTACGTTGCGAACGAAACCTGGTGGCGAACGTCGTGGCGCTGGATCAGCCGCTGATGTTCAACCGCCTCGGCGCGCAAAACGTCAACGGCATGATGTTCGCCCTGCGTCGTGATGTGGTCGACGACCACAATAAGTCCCTCGCCCAAGGCGGCGCGGCGGTGCCGGGCAAAGTCTCGCTGCGTCCCGACAAACGCCCGCGTCCCCTGGTTCTGCGCGTTGCCGCCGGTGATTGCCTGACCATCAACCTGCAAAACCTGCTGGCCTACCAGGCCAACCCCGGGTCGCACGATGACGGTGGGGAAGACGAAGGAGAGATCGAGGGCGAAGTGCAGATCGGCGAGGCAGAAGACTTCAAGGTCGATGAGCAGGTCACTGACCGTCACGTCGGGTTCCAGGTCAACGGCCTTCAAGCGGTCAACAGCATCGACGATATTGCGTCGTACACCGGGCGCAACGGCAACGCGTTGGTCGCCCCCGGTGCCACCCGTTCCTACACGCTGTTCGCCGAGCGCGAAGGCGCGTTTGCTGCCAGCAGCCGTGGCGCGACGTTCGGTGGCGAAGGCGATGCGGGCAACGTTGCCAACGGCCTGTTCGGCGAAGTGGTGGTGGTCCCCAAGGGCGGTCGCTCCTATCGCAACACCGTAACCGAAGAAGAGATGCGCCTGGCCAGTACCGGCCGCACGCCGGCCGGTCAGCCGATTGTCGATTACCAGGCGCGCTATCCGCAACGCGAGCCGTGGATTCGTGAAGGCAAGGCCGGTACGCCGATCATCAACATGGTCGACGGCAATGAAATCATCTCCAGCGAGAGCGATGCGATCGTGATGGGCAGCAACGCCGACGGCAGCTTCCCGCCGTCGACCTATCCGCTGGAAGCCGTCGGTAAACGCAACCCGGCGCTGCCCAACCGACTGGAACCGTTCCGCGATTTCGCCTCGCAGTTCCAGGATGAAACCGCTGCGACCCAGGCCTTTCCCGCTTATTGGGCAGACCCGGTCATGGCCCACGTGCTGGAGCCGACCCGCGATTCGTTCATGATCAACTACGGCTCCGGCGGCATGGGCGCCGAAGTGGTCGCCAACCGACTGGGCGTGGGGCCGATGCACGATTGCCTGTCCTGCGCCTATGAAGAATTTTTCCTCAGCTCGCACACCGTCGGCGACGTGGCGATGCTGGTGGACGTGCCGGCCAACGCCGGCCTGGAAAACATTCGCCCGGGCGAAACACCGCGCGCCGATCAGGTCGGGGTCAAGGCCACCATGGCCCTGTATCCGTCGGAGCCATCCAACGTCAACCACAGCTACATCGGCGACTTCGTCAAATTCCGCAACACCCACAACGGCCATGAGCAGCACATCTTTCACCTGCACGGTCATCAGTGGTTGTTCAACCCCAACGACGACAACTCTGACTATGTGGATGCCCAGGGCATTGGTCCGGGCGCCGGCTACACCTATGAAATCGCCAACGGCGGTTCGGGCAACCGCAACCGCGTCGCGGGTGATGCGATCTATCACTGCCACTTCTACCCGCACTTTGCCCAAGGCATGTGGAGCATGTGGCGGGTCCACGATGTGTTTGAAGAAGGCACCAAACTCGAAGTCTCTCAACAGGGTAGCGACGGTTTCCACAGCGAACCTTACGCATTGCGCAGCGGCAAACCGGCCGCCGGTGCACGGGCCTTGCCCGATGGCGAGATAATTGCCGGTACGCCGATTCCTGCGATCGTGCCGTTGCCGGGCAAAGCCATGGCGCCGATGCCGGGCAAAGTCGCGGTCGTGCCGAGAATCGGTGAGACCCTGGTCGCCGGTGATGATGACGACGATGACGATGACGGCGAACACCACGGCGGCAACGGTGGCGCACAGGCCATCGGTTCGCTGGCGCTGGTCGATCGCAGTGAAGCCAACCGCAATGCCGACGGCAGCCTGAAAAACCCGGGTTATCCGTTCTGGATTGGTGGCATGGAAACATCGGTCGGCCAGCGTCCACCAACACCGCCACTGGACATGCTCGACGCCGCCAAGGCCCAGAGCTTGAAGAACAGCGGCAACGCCTTGTGGGCCAACCTCGATCCGGCCCAGTCCGGGGGTTGGGACGGCGGTTTGGGGCGTCACTCCCTGGACGGCTTCTCCTCCGGTGGCGAGGCGCACACCATTACCACCTCCCTGGATTTCTCCAAGGAAGTGACCCGCGCCAAACCGCTTTACCTGCCGGAAGAAGGCACTGAAGTCGAACAAGCGGCCATGGCTTTCCACGCCAAAAAAGATCACCCGAGTTTTGCGTTATTGCCCGGTAATCAAATCGTCGCGCGCAACTTCCGCACCAACGGCGCGCTGCCGATAGCGGGGGCGCCGTACTACGAACCGTGCATGGATGACCGGCAAAAACGCCTGACCAGCAGTGCTGGCACTGGCGAGTTCAACAGTGGCGAGCGGGTCGACGGCATGTCCTTCACCGGTTCTTCAACGTTCACCGCCGACCGTCCGCGTATCTATAAAGCGGCGAACATCCAGTTTGATGCGGTGTACAACAAGGTCGGTTACCACTTCCCGCAAGCGCGCATCCTGGCCCTGTGGGAAGACGCGTGGCCAGTGATCAACAAGCAGCGTCCGCCAGAACCGCTGGTGATGCGCATGAACACGTTCGACTGCGTGCAGTACCAGCAAACCAACCTGGTGCCGGCCACCTATGAGATGGACGACTATCAAGTGCGCACGCCGACCGATGTCATCGGTCAGCACATTCACCTGCCGAAATGGGACCTGACGGCGGCCGATGGTTCGGCCAACGGCTGGAACTACGAAGACGGCGTGCTTTCCCCTGGCGCGGTGCAAGAACGCATCCACGCGATTCGCGAGTTCAACCAATGCACGGGCGCCGATCCGCGTGACGGCACGCCGGCCTGCCCGAAAGCCAAGAATCACCCGTACTTCGGCCAGTTTGGCCGGGCCGACTGGGTCGGGGCGCGCACGGCGATGCAGCGCTGGTTTGTCGATCCGGTGGTGAACAGCAAAGGCGTCGACCGTGGCCTGGGGACCATTTTCACCCACGACCACCTCGGCCCATCGACTCACCAACAGATTGGCCTGTACGCCACCGTGCTGGCTGAACCGGCCGGTTCCACCTGGTTCCACGCCGAAACCGGCGAGCCGTTGTACAGCGGCGCGCGGCAGGATGGCGGGCCGACGTCGTGGCAAGCGGTGGTGTCCACTGGCGACCTGGACGGTGACGGCAAGAACGACAGCTTCCGTGAGTTCTTCCTCGAATACAGCGACTTCCAGCACGCCTATGAAGCCGGTGTGTATGTAGGCGCCGGCCCTAACGGCGTGCCGAATCCACAGGCGTTCCCGGCCACCGCAGACAGCTTCCGCTATGCAATCAACCCGCCGGTGCGCAATAACGCCAGCAACCTGCTGGAGGGGGTGGTGGAAGTGCAGGGTGGCCTGGTGCCCGGTTGCCCAAGTCGGCCGTGCCCGCAAGCGATCTCGGTCGATGACCCCGGCATGTTCGTCGTCAATTACCGCAACGAACCACTGGCCCTGCGGGTGTACGACCCGAACAAAGTTGGTCCGGACGGCAAGCGCGGCATGCAGGCTGACGGCCTCGGCGGCGATCTGGCGTATGCCCTGCAAAGCCGTACCGACCGCGCCATCCCGGCGATGAACCTGGCGCCGAACCTGGTCACTGCGGCCACCGGCCCCACCGGCGGCACCACCCAGTTCCCGCCGCACATCAACCGTGGCGGCGCGGAGCCGGGCGACCCGTTCACGCCAATGCTGCGCACCTACACCGGTGACAACGTGCGGCTGCGGGTGCATGCCGGCGGCCATGAAGAAGAGCACAACGTGACCCTGCATGGCGTGAAGTGGCTGCAAAGCGGTTCCGGCTTCGGCAACAGTTCCAACTCCGGCTGGCGCTCGTCGCAGATGATCGGGATCTCCGAGCAGATGGGCTTCAACGCGCCCGTGTCGATGATCTCCAGCTCGGCGGCGACCACGGGTGATTACCTGTACTCGATGGACGCTTCGCTCGAAGGCTACTGGAGCGGGATCTGGGGCGTGATGCGCAACTACACGGCCCAGCGCAGCGATCTGTTCGCGCTGCCGAACAACGCGAAACCGGCCGGTATGCGCAATACCGTGGCGTTCGACGGCACCTGCCCACGGATCAGCGCCAACCCGAACGGCATCGGCACCCGGCCGACCGTGCAGCGCAATTACGAGGTGGTCGCGGCGCTGGCCAATGACATTCTCGGCAATTCGCTGGGCCTGGTCATCGGCGATCCGGCCGGGCTCGGGCAACACGTCGGCGGGGCGTTGAATCCGGCGGGCGGCACCCTGGTGTTCAACTCGCGGGCGGTGAATATCCCGCAGGTCACCGTGACCGATCCTGAAGACGGCGAGACCGTCACCATCGGTGGCCAAAGCGGGCCCTTGCATGACCCGACCGCGATCCTCTACGTGCGCAAATCGGACCTCGATCCGCTCACCGGCAAGCTCAAACCCGGTGTGCCTGTCGAGCCGCTGGTGCTGCGCGCAACGGCCGGTGATTGCATCAACATCACCCTGGAAAACCGTTTGCCGATGGTCATGCCGGACCTGACCCAAACCGCGGTGATGCAAGGCATGGTCAAACGCAATCGCAACGATGGCATGGGTGCGACCACCTTCAGTAACAACCTGATGCGGCCGTCCAGCCACGTGGGCCTGCACGCGCAATTGCTGGCGTACGACATCACCAAATCCGACGGCACCAACGTCGGCGCCAACCCGATCCAGACCGTACCGCCACGGGTCGGCAACAGCGGTGCGTACCCGACTCGTACGTATCAATACTATGCCGGGCACCTGGAGCGCGAAGGCAAACCGATCACCCAGCTCGGCCGCAGTGTCGACAACATCAACGCCACGGCGGTGGAATTCGGTGGGCTGAATTTCACCCCGGCGGACGTGATCAAACAGCCGCAAAAAGGCCTGGGCGGCGCGATGAGCATCCTGCCGATCGGCGCGACCTGGGTCGAGGATGCGCGCAAGGTCAATGCGACGGTCACTGCGCCGGGGCAGACCACCTACCGCGACTTTGCGATGGTCTGGCAGAAAGCCCTGAACATTCGCTGGGCCAATGGCCGGCCGGTGGAGGGCATTGCGGCGGAAGGCCTGGGTGTGCCGACCGATCCACAAGACAACTCGAGCATGGCGATCAACTACAAGGCCGAGCCGCTGTGGTATCGCTTCGGCCTGGCGCCGGATGCACCGTTCGGTCACGCCGACGGCTCGGGGTATGGCGACGTGCCCAACGCGCACATGGCCTACAGCAATGCGTTGGTGGGCGGTGATCCGCAGACGCCGGTGCTGTATGTCAAACCGGGGCAACCGTTCCGCACGCACATCCTGATGCCTACGGGTGGCAGCCGTGGGTCGACCTTCCAGCTCGATGGTCACGTCTGGTCGGTCAATCCGTTCCAGTCAGAGAAGAGCGATACCGGCGGTTATCCGATGAGTACGCCAGGGGTGGGGTCGGTGCGGTTCGGCTACAACCCGATGTCGATGTACATCGGCGCCCACGAAAGCATCCTGCCGGCGGCGCACTTCAGCTTCATGCACCCGAGCGCCGGGGGCAGCAACGCGATACCGGGCGATTACCTGTTCCGCGACTACGCCGCCTACGGCAACACCGCCGGGTTGTGGGGGTTGCTGCGGGTGACCAACGAACCTGAACCGGCTCCGGCGCCTTAGGGCTGGAAACAAACGCAACACCTGTAGGAGCTGCCGAAGGCTCGGGCCGCGTTCGGACGATCTTTTCAGCGGCACTGCCGAAAGCAGGATCAAAAGATCGCAGCCTTCGGCAGCTCCTACAGGGGCGGAGTGTCAGGCACATGAATGTTGAGTGTGCCGGCCTCTTCGCGGGCAAGCCCGCTCCCACAGGGGACCGTGGCGTGTTGGGTGAATGACGCAACACCTGTAGGAGCTGCCGAAGGCTCGGGCCGCGTTCGGACGATCTTTTTAGCGGCATTGCCAAAAGCAGGATCAAGAGATCGCAGCCTGCGGCAGCTCCTACAGGGGGGCGACCAGGGGTCTGAAGGAGAGGCGCTTAATGAACAGGAATTTGAAAGTCGCCGGGTGTGCGCTGGTTGTCGGGATGGCGCTGATCTGGCTCGGGGTGTGGCGCACGACGCCGCCGAACATGCTCAGCAAGATCGCACTGCCGAACACCTGGAGCGGCCCAGCGAGACTGCTCGCGCAGGAGTCACCGCACAATGACGCTCAAACACTTGAGCGTGATGGCGTGTCGGTGGCGCTCGAGGTCAAGCCGCTGGCGGCGGATGGCGTGCTGCGCGAAGGTGGGTTCGCTGACGTGCGTTTCCGGGTCACTGACAGTGCGTCGGGCCAGCCGCTGGCGGGCGTCGCGCCCGGTGCCTGGCTCGACCCGGAAACCGTCGCCGCCGACCAGGCCCAGGGCCGCGAGCGCAGCTGCAAATCCCGGGTCGGGGTATTCCTGAAATCGAGCATCAACGCACGGCCGCTGCTCGACCTGAACAGCTATTTCCTGTTGGTGATGAACCGCGATGCCAGCGTCTCGGTGGTCGACCCGTCGGTATCTGTCGGCGGCATCACCAGCACGATGGCGCGGATAGACCTCAAGCAACCACCGATGGACTGGGTCACGCCCAGGGACAACAAACGGGTGTTCATCTCCATGCCCACCGCCGGGGAAGTCGCGGTGGTCGACAGCGAGCAATTCAAGTTAGTCGACTCAGTGGCCGCTGGCAGCAACCCGGTGCGCCTGGCCCTGCAACCGGACGAGCGTCTGCTGTGGGTCGGCAACAATGCATCGAAAATTGAAGACTCCGGGGTCACGGTGATCGACACCCAAAGTCTGAAACCCCTCAAACACTTGGCGACCGGTAAGGGGCATCACGAAATCGCGTTCAGCAAGGACAGCCGTTCCGCCTTCGTCACCAACCGCGACGACGGCACGCTGAGCATCGTCGACATCGCGAGCCTGACGATCAGCAAGCAACTCAAGACCGGTTCCAATCCGTTGTCGGTGGCGTACTCGCCGCTGTCTCAGGCGGTGTATGTCGCCGACGGCAAGGACGGCACCGTGACCGTGGTCGATACCGCCAGCCTCGACGTACGCCGAGTGATCAAGATGAAACAGGGCCTGGGGCCGATGGGGTTCAGCGCGGACGGCCGTTTCGGCCTCGTGCTCAACACCCTGGAAAACCAGGCGGCCGTGATCGATGCCGCCACCGATTCGTTGATCCATGAACTGGACGTGTCTGCCGAACCCTATCAAGTGGTGTTCACCAAGGCCTACGCCTATGTACGCGGTCTGGCCTCGGCCAAGGTCACGATGATCAACCTGTCGTCGCTGGGTGAAGGCCGCAAACCCATTACCCAAGGTTTCGAGGCCGGGCCGCAGGCACCACGGCTGGCCGGTGACTTGCCGTTGGCCTCGAGCCTGGCCGTGTCGCGGGACGACAACGCGGTGTTTGTGGTCAACCCGGTGGACAACACCACCTACTTCTACGCCGAAGGCATGAACGCGCCGATGTCCGGTTACCCCAATCGCGGGCAAGTGGCACGGGCGGCGTTGGTCATCGACCGCAGCCTGCGCGAAGTCGAGCCGGGGCTGTACAGCGCACGCATCAAACTGCCCCGCGCCGGACGCTTTGACGTGGCCTTCCTGCTCAATCAACCGAGCATCGTGCATTGCTTCACCGCGCTGGTCGAGCCGGACAGCGCACTCGCCCAGCACCCCGGCGTGCCGAAAGTGGAGTTCATGCTCGACCACGCCACCGCCGCGCTCGGCCATCCTTACACCGTGCGTTTTCGCATCGTTCAGGGCCAGTACAACGCACAGCGCAGCGGCGTGAAAGACGTGCAAGTGCGCTACTTCCGCGCCCCGACGTCCCGGGCCCGGGAAGTCGCTGCCCTCGAAGTGGCCGACGGCATTTATGAAGCCCCGGTGACCCTCGACCAAACCGGCGCCTGGTACCTGCACGTGCGTGCGGCGTCCCTCGGCGCTCGTTTCGACGACAAGACTTTTGCCAGCGTCCGGGTGCTGCCCGGCGATGCCCACTGAAGAGGAAATCGACATGAACCGATTCGCACACCGTGGACTGCTGACGTGCTGCCTGTTGGCCGTCGGTATCGGGCAGGCCCTGGCGCACTCGGCGGATGAGCATGCCGGGCACACGCTGCCGGCCAAAAGCGCCAGCTCGGAAAGCACCCAAGTCAAATTCGCCGACGTGGCACTGGTGGACCAGAACGGCAAACCAGTGCGGCTGGAAAAGGACCTGGTGACCAACAAAATTGTGGTCATGAGCTTCATCTACACCAGTTGCACCACGGTCTGCCCGGTGGTGTCGTCGATCATGGGCAAGGTCCAGAAACAGTTGGGCGCGCGGGTCGGTACCGAAGTGCAACTGGTGTCGATCAGCATCGATCCGCAGCGCGATGACGCCAAGCGCCTGAACGACTACGCACGCAATTTCCAGAAAGGCCCGGGCTGGAGCTGGCTGACCGGCAGCACGCAGTCAATCAACGAAACCCTCAAAGGCCTTGGCACGTTCAGCGGCGATTTCAAAAACCATCAGCCGCTGATCCTCGTGGGCGATGGCAACAGCCGCCACTGGATGCGTTATTACGGCTTCACCGACCCGGTTGTGTTGACCCGTGAAGTGGAAAAACTCAGCGGCCAGCGCAACACCCACGCCAAACACACCGCGATTGCCATGGAGAATCAGCCATGAGAACCATCGACTGGATCGCCCTGAGCGTCTGCTTCTACATTTTCAGTTCGGTGGCATTCGCCCACGAAGGGCACGAAGAACCCGCCCCTGCCGTGGCGGCCGCACAACCGGCGAGCGGCACGCGTGATGCCCGGACCTGGTTCACCGACACGCCGTTGCAGGACCAGAACGGCGAGACCCTGCGTTTCTACAGCGACGCGTTGCAAAACCGCGTGGTGCTGCTCAACGTGATCTTCACCAGTTGCAATGACGCCTGCCCGCTGATCACCCGCAAGCTCAAAGAGGTGCGTGAGTTGCTGGGCGACAAGGCGGATGGCATCACCTTTATTTCCCTTACCAGTGATCCGCTGCGGGACACCCCGGCGGTACTCAAGGCTTACACCTTGAAGCAGGGCGTCGATGGCCCCCACTGGCTTTTCCTTACCGGCGACAAGGCGCAGATGGACCTTGTCCTGGGGCGTATCGGCCAGATTGTGCCGACCCCCGAACAACATTCAACGCAACTGATCGTGGGTGACGTCGCCAACAAACGCTGGAGCAAAATCCGTCCCGATGCCCCGGCCGCCGCCATTGCCCAGCGCTTGCAGTTGCTGACAATGCCCGTGGCCGGTCGTTGAGCGCGCGCCATGATGAAAGCCTACGGCGTCTTCGTCTTTGTCCTCAGCCTAATGCTCCTCACCGGCATGAGCCTGCGTGCCCACGCATTGCCGCTGACCCCCAGCGAAATGGCTGGCAAACGGCTGTATCGCGAGGGGGTGTCCGGGAGCGGTGAACCGATCATGGCCCGGATCGGCGCGGCACAAATGCTGCTGCCGGCCACCAGCCTGCCGTGCGCCAATTGCCATGGCGCGGATGGGCTGGGGCGACCGGAAGGCGGGGTGCGGCCACCGGAACTCAATTGGTCGCGGCTCAGCAGCACCTACGGCCAGCAACAAATCAATGGCCGCAGTTACCCGCCCTACACCGAGGCGACACTGGCGCGCGCCATTCAGGAGGGCCGTGACCCTGGCTACAATCGACTCGACCCGGCGATGCCGCGATTCGTGCTGTCGATGAATGATCAGCGCAACCTCACGGCCTACCTCAAGCGCCTGGCCGATGACCGCGACCCGGGCCTGACCCCCGACAGCCTGCACCTGGGCACCTTGTTGCCGAGCCAGGGGCCTTTGAGCGAAGAGGGCGCCACCGTGGCGGCGGTGCTCAAGGGCAGTGTGGCGCGCATCAATGAAGCGGGCGGCATTCATGGCCGGCAGTTGCGCCTGACCATAGTTGATCCGGGGCCTGACCGGGTCAGTGCGGAGCAGGCGCTGGACCGATTGATCGATCAGGATCAGGTGTTCGCCCTGATTGCACCGTTGGTCCCGGCACTGGACACTGAACTGGCCGAGCGCCTGGAACGTGCCGGTATTCCGCTGATCGGGCCGTTGTCGTTGCTGGGGGCGGCCCAGCCCAGTCGACAGATTTTCGAACCGCTGCCGGGTTTGCGCGAGCAACTGATCGCCTTGGCCGACTTCGCCTCCGACCAGCTTCGGGTGCTCCAGGGACCGACGGTGATCACCTACCCGAACGAGCCCGGCCAACAATCGGCGGCAAAGGACCTCGGTCAGTATCTGCAAGCTCACGCGTGGCAAAAAGTCAGCATCAAAGCCTACGACTCGGAGAAGGACGAACTGCCATTGGGCTCGCGGTCGCTGTTTTACCTGGGCTGCGGCGGTGATTTCAGCCACCTCGCCGAGCGCTTGCAGAGGGCCGGGCAGGTGCCCTACCTGTTTGCCGCGTCGAACCAGGTCGCGGGTGACCTGTTGCAGGTGCCCAGCGGTTTTTCCCGACGGGTGTTTCTGTCCTATCCGTTCGTGCCCAGCGACTGGACGGTGGCCGGACGCATGGCCCTGACCCAGTTGCGCAAGCATCAGGGGCTCGGCGGCCAGCATTCGGTGCTGCAAGTCGGCGCGTTCAGTTCGATGCAGCTGCTCAGCGAAGGCATGAAGCGCGCCGGGCGCGATGCCAGCCGCGAGAAATTCATCAGCGCCCTGGAAGGCTTGCATGATTTCGATACCGGGCTGACCCCGCTCATCAGTTTCGGCCCAGGCCGGCGCCAGGGCTTGAGCGGTGCGCACATTGTCACCGTTGACTTGCCCGACCAGCGCTTCTACCTGGTGGCCCCTTACAAACCCAACGCTGCGATGCCCTGACGGGAGGTCGATCATGAAGTCCAACACCCTGCTGATCCTGCTGACGATGTGGGTTCCCATGGCGTTTTGCAGCAATGGCCCGGCCGCTGCGCGGGTCAATGGCGAGGAAATTTCCGAGTTTCGCCTGGAGCGCTACTTCGCCGAGTACCTGGAGGATCAGGGGCGGGCGGTGGGCAACATCCGTAATCCCAAGGCGTACAAGCAACTGCGTCAGGCAGCGCTGACGGCGTTGATCGACAAGGAACTGTTGTGGCAGGAAGCCGTCAAGCGCGGGGTGGTGATCAGCGATGCCACGGTGGACAGCCAGGTCGAGCAGACCCGGCAGGCCATGGGCGGTGCCGACGTGTTCGCCCGGCGGCTGGAAGATGCCGGTTTTGACGAAGCGGGTTTTGTCGACTACACACGTCGTGAACTGGCGGCGCAGCAGGTGTTTGCCGAACTCACCCGGGTCAGTGAGCCAGACGAAAAACAGGTCCGCGCATTTTTCGAAGAGCACCGCGCCGAGATGAGCCGGCCCGAGCAAGCGCAGGCCCGGCACATCCTGATCAAAGTGCCGCAAGGCGCCGATGCCGCCACAGTTGAAGCAGCGCGACTACGCTTAATGCAGATGCGTGTGAAAATCAGTCAGGGCGAAGACTTCGCCAGTGTCGCCCGGGCCGGTTCTGAAGATGAATCGGCCAATGGCGGCGGGGATTTGGGCTATTTCCCCCGTGGGCGCATGTGGCCGGAATTCGATGCGGTGGCATTTACGCTGGCACCGGGCGCGGTCAGTGAGCCCGTGCGCACACCGGTTGGCTGGCATTTGATCTATTTACAGAACCATGAGGAGGCGGCCGATGTCACAGAGCAACAGGGGCTTGAAATGGTCAGGGCGTACCTTGCCCGACAGCAACAGGCCGATGCTCGTCTCAAGGTTCTCGCGCGGCTGCGATCAGACAATCGAATCGAACGGGTTGACGACGAATGAGTGTTTAACCCCCAATGGTGGGGGAACGCTTGCGTACAACTCTGTGTGGTTCCCCGCCTTTGGGGGACGGGGCACCTGTGCGAAAATGTTTCCCCATAAATTTCAACGATATAAAGCGGAAGAAAACCGGCGCTCAGCCTGGCATGAAGTGTGCGTTAGCCTAACTAAGGCGCGTACTCCAGGGCTCGAAAATCGGACCTGCGGTTTCAAGGAGTCGACCTTGTTAAACAAAGTACTGGTTGTCGAAGACGAACAGCTCCTTGCAGAAAACCTCAAGGATTACCTTCAGGCGCAAGCGCTGGACGTTCGGATAGCTCATGAAGGTGCCCTGGCAATCGGCCTGGCCGAGAGTTTTGCACCCGATGTGATGGTGTTCGATTACCGCTTGCCCGATATGGAAGGCTTTCAGGTGCTCGATGCCGTCCGCCAGAACAGGAACTGTCATTTTGTGCTGATTACCGGGCACCCAACCGCTGAAGTCTGTGAGCGGGCCCGGCAACTGGGAGTCAGCCATATCCTGTTCAAACCGTTTCCGTTGGCGGAATTGGCCCGTGCAGTCTGTGACCTGTTGGGGATGGAGCGCGAACTCAAAGCAGGCATGAGCATTTCGGAAGGATTTGTCGAACGACGCCAGAGCAGGACCGAGAGTTTCCCCCTGCAGTTGTACGACGGCAGTTGGGTGCTGGCAGAACGTCGACGAAGCTTATCGACTTCCATGGCACCAGACGACGAACAATTGCTCACCGGGGAGTAGTGGCGCGACAAGCCGTTCCGGTACATGCCGTAATCGCTCGCCGCGTCGACAGGGCTCAAAGCCCCCGGCGTTGGAGAGCATGCCATGGACCGTCTATCCCTAGTCGTTGAACCGGCGCTGTTGGATTGTGTACCGTCTCGTTTTTCCAGTGAGCAACTGGCCCAGGCCCGCTCCCGTGCAGCCACTTCCGGCGAACGGGTTCTCGAAGCCCTCGGGGTGTTGTGCGAACTGGCCCCCATGCCCTTCATCGAGTGCCTCGGCGCTACCCTGCATTATCCGGTGCTCGACACCGACACGCTGTTCAAAGCCACCCCGGTATTCGACCGGGTCACCCTGGCCCAATGCCTCAAGCGCGAATTTATCCTGTTGCGTCACGACGAGGCGGTCATCGGCGTCTTTGCCGACCCCTTCGATACCTCGCGCCTGGCCTGGATCGATGACTGCCTGCACGGCGCGCCGCTGTATCTGGTGCACACCGATGACCTGAAGGCGTATCTGGCGCGCCACGAAGAAAGCTTCCATGCCGTGGAATCGCTCAACGCCCAGGCTGACGCCAGTATCGAAATCGACACCCTGCAAAGCCTGTCCCTGACCAGCATCAGCGAAGACTCCAGCGTGGTGGTCAAGCTGGTCAACTCGACCCTCTACGACGCGCTGAAAATGCACGCCAGCGATATCCACCTGGGCACTACCGGCAGCGGGCTGGTGATCAAGTACAGGATCGATGGGGTGCTCAACAACATCAGCAAGATCCAGGGCACCGAGTTCGCCGAGCAAGTGATTTCCCGGGTCAAGGTCATGGCCGAACTGGACATCGGCGAAAAACGCGTGCCTCAGGACGGTCGCTTCAAGATCGGCATCAGTGGCCGGCAGATCGACTTTCGGGTGTCGATCATGCCGAGCATTTTCGGTGAAGACGCGGTGCTGCGGGTCCTCGACAAACAGGACCTGGCGGACAAGGTCTGCGGCGTGCAGTTGCAGGCCCTGGGTTTCGAAGACGAGACCCTGCGTCATCTACGGCGGCTGGCGGCTGAACCCTACGGCATGGTGCTGGTGACCGGCCCCACCGGCAGCGGCAAGACCACCACGCTGTACGCGATGATCACCGAGATCAACCACGGTGTGGAAAAGATCATCACCATTGAAGACCCGGTGGAATACCAACTGCCGGGCGTGCTGCAAATCCCGGTCAACGAAAAGAAAGGCCTGACCTTCGCCCGCGGCTTGCGCTCGATCCTGCGCCATGACCCGGACAAGATCATGGTCGGCGAAATCCGTGACCCCGACACCGCGCAAATCGCCGTGCAATCGGCGCTGACCGGGCACTTGGTGTTCACCACCATTCACGCCAACAACGTGTTCGACGTGATCGGCCGGTTCACCCAGATGGAAATCGATCCCTACAGCCTGGTCTCCGCGCTCAATGCCGTGCTGGCCCAGCGCCTGATCCGGCTGGTCTGCACCAGTTGCAGTGCGCCGAGCTACCCGACCGACGAGGAACTGCGCGCTTCGGGGCTCGACCCGCAAAAAGTCGATCACTTCCACTTCGTTCATGGCAAGGGTTGCGGCAACTGCCGGGGCACCGGTTATCGCGGGCGTACGGCGATTGCCGAGTTGCTGCACCTGGACGACGAGCTGCGGCAGATGATTGTCGAGCGCCAACCCATTTCGAAAATCAAGGCCCTGGCGTGCAGCCGTGGCTTGCGCCTGTTGCGCGAGTCGGCGCTGGAACTGGTGCAAGAGGGGCGTACCACGCTCGAGGAGATCAATCGTGTCACTTTTATCTCGTGAGCGTTATGTCGCCGTGCTTGGCGCCAGTGGTGTCGGCCTGGGCCAGCGCAAAGGCAGCGAAACCCGGTGGCTGGGCAGCGTCGGTTTCATCGACGAAGGCTTCCATGCCTGGGCGGTGGCCCTGGACACCCTCGACCGTCTGCTGGCCGAACATACCCGTCCGGGTGCCGAATTGAGTGTGGTGGTCTCGGGGCACTTCAGCCGCTTCTGCCTGGTGCCGTGGAGCGAACAGATCAGTAGCCCCGTTGAGCTGCTGGGTTTTGCCCGGCTCTGCTTCGAAGACCTTTACGGCGTACTGACTCAACCCTGGAGCCTGGTGTTGTCGGCCGAGCCGGCGGGCTACGACCGGATCGCCACGGCCTTGCCCGAAGACTTGCTGCTGCGCCTGCGCAGCCTGGTCAGCGGGCGCGGCTTGCGCTTGCGATCGGTGCAGCCGTACCTGATGGCGGCGTTCAATCATTTCGACAAGAGCTTTGATGCCGGCGACTTCCTGTTTGTGGTCGCCGAGCCGGTACGCAGCGTATTGCTGCTGGCCCGGGAAGGGCGCTGGACGGCGGTGCGTTCGGTGGGCAGCAGCGACAGCGACGCCGCGCTGACCGCACTGATCGGTCGCGAAAACCAATTGCAGGCGTCCACCAGTGAGCGGCCGCTGAATGTCTACCTGCACGCGCCGGCGCGGATCGACTCACCTCCTGAGGTACCCGGCGTGCACTTGCGCACCCTCGAAGAAGACCGGACATCCGTACACGATTGCCTGTACGTCATGTCCCGGGCGGTGGCCTGACATGCGCGCCCTTATGCTCGATTTCCAGCCGCAACGCCGCTCGGGCCCCTTGGGCTGGAGCCTGTTGACCGGCGGTTTGGTACTGACGTTGGCCTGCTTCCTGGTCCAGCAGCACGTCAGTGAACAGTCCGCGCAACAGCAAGGCCATTTGCAAACCACCCAGCGCGTCCTCACCGGTGACGGCGGCGGCAAGGTCAGCCTGACACCGGCGGAAACCCGTGAACAAGCGCAAAACCTGGCGGAGATGCGCAAAGTGTCGCAGCAACTGCGCCGGCCATGGGAACGCCTGTTCGCCATGCTCGAAGCCATGCCCCGCGACGACATCGCCTTGCTGACCCTGACCCCGGACGCCCGCAAAGGCCAGGTGCGGATCACTGCCGAAGCGCGGGATCTGGAAGCGATGCTTGAGTTTCACCAACGCCTCGAAGCCAGCGACGAGCTGTCCGATGTGTCGCTGCTGAGCCACGAAATCGTCGCCAACGTGCCGGAGCACCCGGTTCAATTCAACCTGTCGGCTAGCTGGGAGATTGGCGATGCGAATCCCTAGATTGATCATCCACGAATACCTGCAAGGCCTGGGCGTGCCTGGCCTGGCAGGGCTGGCAATGTTGCTGCTCGCGCTGAGCTACGCATTGGCAGGTTTGCTGCCGGACTGGCAGTCGCTGCAACAGCTCAGCCAGGACACCCGCGAAGCCAGCGAATACCTGGCCAAGGTCGAGGACGGCAGCATCGCCCCTCCGGTGGTGCCGCAACGCCAGCTCGACGATTTCCGCAGCAAGTTGCCGTCCCAGCCGCAGGCCACCGTGGCCATCGACAAGATCTACGCGCTGGCGGCCCAGGAACACATCACCCTGGCACGCGGTGAATATTCCCTGGGTATCGACCCCAAGACCCATCTGGCGCGGTATCAGATTCTGCTGCCGGTGCGCGGCAGCTATCCGCAACTGCGGCGCTTCCTGCACGCCTTGCTCGGCCAGTTGCCGGCGGTGGTGGTGGAGGACGTGGAGTTTCAGCGTAAAAAAATCGCCGAGACCGACCTGACCGGGCGGATCCGCATGACCCTTTACCTGTCGAGGTCATGATGAATACCAAACGCGTAGCAGGTTGGATGGCGTTCTTCGGCGTGGCGGCAGCGCTGACCTGGGGCCCCGACTACTTCAAACAGGCAGACGATGGCGATGTGTCGGTCGCTGCCGTGGCCACGCCCGCCAAGCGCAAAGCCGCGAGTGCCCAGGCCGTCGCCGTTGCCGGCAAAACACCGGCCGTGATCAAGGACCTCAGCCCCGCCGGCGACCTGTTCGCCGCCCGCAGCTGGAAGGCTGCGCCGGTGCTGGCCAGCGTCAACGAACAACCCGTCAACCTGACCCCGGTGGTGCAAGCCCCTAGCGTGCCACCGATGCCTTTCCAGTTCGTTGGCAAGCTGGATGACCGTTCCGACCTGCAAGTGTTTTTGCAGAGCGGCGAAAAAATATACGTCGTGCGCAAAGGGGATGTGATCGACGACACCTGGCGGATCGAACGGATTTCCGATGTGGAACTCAGCTTTGTCTACCTGCCTCTGCATTTGTCTCAGACTTTGTCTGTGGGGAGCACGCAATGAACAAATCCCGTTTGCTGATGAGCCTTGTCTGCGTCTGCGTAGGGCTGGCCGCGTGCAGTTCGGCGCAGGTCGCCAAACAAGAGGCGAGCGACCTGATGGAGTCCGGACAGTACGAAGCCGGACTGGCACGTATCCAGGAAGGGCTCAAGGAAAACCCACGGGACACCGAGCTGCACCTGGCCCTGACCAGCGGTCGGGCCCGCGCGGTAACGGCGCTGTTGACCCAGGCCGACCTGGATCGCGCCCAGCGTGATTTCGCTTCTGCCCGTCTGGAATATGGCCGGGTGTTGAACCTCGAACCGAACAACCGCCGCGCCCAGGACGCACTGCGCCAGCTCGAACACATGCGCAACCAGGACGAAAAACTCGAACTGGCCCGTGGCGACCTGCGTCGCGGTGACATCTACGGCGCCGACCGTCAGGTGAAACAGATGCTCGAACTGGACCCGCAAAATGAAGGTGCGCTGGAGCTGCAAGGCAGCATCCGCCTGGTACAAAGCCGCAACGTGGTGCCTTACCCTCAACTGAAAACCCGTCTTGAGCGGCCAGTGACCCTGGAATTTCGCGACGCCAACCTGAAAACCATTTTCGAGGTGCTGTCGCAGGTTGCCGGTTTGAACTTCATCTTCGACAAGGACCTGCGCCCGGACATGAAAGCCACCATCTTCGTGCGCGACGTGCGCATTGAAGACGCCGTGGCACTGCTGCTGCAACAGAACCAGTTGCACCAAAAAGTGGTGAACGAAAACACCTTGCTGATCTACCCCGACTCGCCGCAGAAGCTCAAGGATTATCAAGAGCTGGTGATGCGCACGTTCTACCTGACCAGCATTGATGCGAACACCGCGCTGAACATGATCAAGACCATGCTCAAGACCCGTGATGTGTTCGTCGATGAACGCCTCAATACCCTGACCATGCGCGACACCGAAGACGCCGTGCGCATGGCCGAAAAACTCCTGCAATCCCAGGACCAGTCCAACCCGGAAGTGGTGCTGGAAGTGGAGGTGATGGAAGTCGCCACGCAACGGATTCTCGACCTCGGGCTGCAATGGCCGAACACCTTCGGCGTGGTCAACAGCGACGGTTCGCCGGTGTCGCTGCTCAATCAACTGAAAGGCATCGACTCCAGCCGGATCACCATTTCGCCGTCGCCGCAGGCCAAGATCAACGCCCAGGACAACGACATCAACACCCTGGCCAGCCCGGTGATTCGTGTCAGCAACCGTGAACAGGCGCGCATCCACATTGGTCAGCGCGTGCCGATCATCAGCGCCACTTCGGTGCCGTCGACCCAGGGCCCGGTGATTACCGAAAGCGTGACGTACCTGGACGTCGGTCTGAAGCTCGAAGTGCAGCCGACCGTGCACTTGAACAATGAAGTGGCGATCAAGATTGCGCTGGAAGTCAGTAACGCCACGCCGCTGGAACCGACCCGCCAGGGTACGATCCCGGTGCAGGTCGACACCCGTAACGCCCAGACCACCCTGCGCCTGCATGACGGCGAAACCCAGATCCTGGCCGGCCTGATGCGCAACGACCACGGCGCCACCGGCAACAAGATCCCGGGCCTTGGTGACATTCCCGGGCTGGGCCGGTTGTTCGGCAGCAACAAGGACAACGTCAGCAAATCGGAACTGGTGCTGTCGATCACTCCGCGGATCGTGCGCAACCTGCCGTACCAGAGCCCGTCGGACATGGAGTTCCCGACCGGCACCGAAACCAGCATGCACATTCAGGCGCCTGATCGCTCGATGGACACGGCGATTCACACCGAGGTCATGACGACTCCGGTTGCGTCCACCCACGCCGTCGTTGAGAAACCTTGATCATGAACGCCTCGCAACGCGGTTTTACCCTGATCGAAGTCGTGGTGACGCTGGCCTTGGTCGGCCTGTTGGCCGGCATGGCCGCGCCGCTGACCGAGACCGTGGTGCGCCGGGGCAAAGAGCAGGATTTGCGCGCGGCGCTGTACCAGATTCGCGACGCCATCGACGCCTACAAGCGCGCGTTCGATGCGGGTTACATCGAGAAGTCGCTGGAAGCCAGCGGCTATCCGCCGAACCTGAAAGTGCTGGTCGAAGGCGTACGCGATGTGCGCAGCGCCAAGGGCGCCAAGTTCTACTTCCTGCGGCGCGTGCCCCATGACCCGCTGGCACCGGTCAAGCGTGACGACGACGGCGGTTGGGGCCTGCGTTCCTATGACAGTACGGCTCAAAACCCACGGGAAGGGGAAGACGTCTTTGACGTTTACTCCAAGGCCCGGGGCAAGGGGCTCAACGGAATCAACTACCGCGAGTGGTGAGCCTATGCGTCGGCAAAAAGGTTTTACCCTGTTGGAATTGATGGTGGTCATGGCAATCATCGCGACCCTGATGACCATTGCCTTGCCCCGCTATTTCAACAGCCTCGAGGCCTCGAAAGAGACCACCTTGCGCCAGAGCCTGTCGGCGATGCGTGAGGCACTGGATCACTACTACGGCGACACCGGGCGTTATCCCGATTCCATCGAGCAACTGGTCGAGCAGCGTTACCTGCGCAACCCGCCGATGGACCCGATTGCCGAACGCAAGGACACCTGGGTCATGGTCGCGCCACCTGAGGGTGTGGCGGGCGGGGTGGCCGATATCAAAAGTGGCGCCACAGGGAGGGCGCGTGATGGCAGTCTTTATTCCGAGTGGTAAGCCTTCGAACGAGGCCGGTTTCACTTACCTGGGCGTGCTGTTCCTGATCATGGTCATGGGCATGGGCCTGGCCAGCGCCGGTGAGTTGTGGGCCACTGCGTCGCGCCGGGATCGCGAGCGCCAATTGCTCTGGGTCGGCACCCAATACGCCCAGGCATTGCGCAGTTACTACCGCAGTTCGCCAGGCTTGGCCCAGTACCCGAAGGCACTGGAAGACCTGTTGCAGGACGAGCGTTTTCCCAACCCGAAACATCATCTGCGCCAGCTGTACCCGGACCCGATCAGCGGTGGCGACTGGGTGCTGATGCGCGGCTTTGACGGGCGCGTTACCGGCCTTAACAGTTCCTCCACGGACAAGCCGCTCAAACAGACAGATTTCCCCAGCCAGTGGTCCGACTTCACTGGCATGGCGAGTTACAAGGACTGGCAGTTTGTCGCCGAAAAAGCCTTCCTCGAGGGTGGGGCCGGGCCGGCGAAAGGCCAGAGCAAAACACCTCAGGCGTTGCAGCCATGAACCGATTCTGCGTGGCGTTGATCCTGGTGTTATCGGCCTCTGTGGCGTCGGCCGGCGAAGAGGACGAAATGCTGGGCTTCATCATCGATGACACGATCTCGCACATCGGCCACGACTTTTACTACTCGTTCAGTGAACGCCTGCGCGCTACCAGTCCGATGGATTTCAACCTGGTGGTGCGTGAACGACCTTCGGCACGCTGGGGCAGCCTGGTGACCGTGGAATTTCAGCAGCGACTGGTTTATCGGCGCTTCCTGCCGCCGAACACCGTGGAGTTGAAGGATGAGGCCTACGAGGCGGCCGATCTGGTTCGCATGGAGATCGTGCGGCGCAAGCTGGAAGCCTTGTTGCAGGACACCACCGACCTTGAGAGGGACGAACTATGAACACGAGAGCTTTCTCGCAGCGCACGGGCATGTGGTTGCTCGGGGTCGCCAGCTGCGGCCTGGTCCAGGCCACGGAGCTGGTCTACACGCCCATCAATCCGTCATTCGGCGGCAACCCGTTGAACGGCACCTGGCTGCTCAACAATGCCCAGGCGCAGAACGACTACGACGATCCGGATTTGAAGGACCGCGCGAGCATCACGGGGACGTCAGCCCTCGAGCGTTTTAGCAGTCAGTTGCAATCGAGGTTGCTGGGGCAGTTGCTGGACAACATCTCGACCGGCAATACCGGGAGCCTGTCCACCGACGCCTTTATTGTCAACGTCGTCGACGACTCGGGTGCGCTGACGATTGAAGTGACCGACCGGGCGACGGGTGAAGTGTCGGAAATCAAGGTGAATGGCCTCACCCCTTGACGGGGAATCGGGTCGATGGGGAGTTAAGGACATGAAAAAAATAATTCTGCTAGGGCTGATGTTGGCGACATTGCAAGGGTGCAGTCTGCGCGAGCCGATGGGGGCCGAGCAAGACACCGAAACCCCGACCCTGACCCCCAGGGCCTCGACTTACTACGACTTGCTGAACATGCCACGACCCAAGGGCCGGTTGATGGCGGTGGTGTACGGTTTCCGTGATCAGACCGGGCAGTACAAACCGACCCCGGCCAGTTCGTTTTCCACCAGCGTGACTCAGGGCGCGGCGAGCATGCTGATGGACGCCTTGCAGGCCAGCGGCTGGTTCGTGGTGCTGGAACGTGAAGGGCTGCAGAACCTGTTGACCGAGCGCAAGATCATTCGTGCCTCGCAGAAAAAGCCTAATACGCCGGTGAACATCCAGGCTGAGCTGCCGCCGTTGCAAGCGGCGAACATGATGCTTGAGGGCGGGATCATTGCGTATGACACCAACGTACGCAGCGGCGGGGAAGGGGCGCGTTATCTGGGCATCGATATTTCCCGGGAGTATCGGGTGGATCAGGTGACGGTGAATCTGCGGGCGGTGGATGTGCGCAGTGGGCAGGTGTTGGCCAACGTGATGACCAGCAAGACCATCTACTCTGTGGCCCGCAGTGCCGGGGTGTTCAAGTTTATCGAGTTCAAGAAGTTGCTTGAGGCTGAGGTTGGCTACACCACTAACGAGCCGGCGCAACTGTGTGTGCTGTCGGCGATCGAAGCGGCGGTGGGGCATATGTTGGCCCAGGGGATCGAGCAGCATTTGTGGCAGGTGGCGGGGGATAATTCGGCGCCGGCGAATGAGACGCTCGACCGTTATCTGACCCAGAACAAGGTTGACCCGTAGGAGCTGCCGCAGGCTGCGATCTTTTGACCTTGATCGTGGCGGCCTGACAGCCGACCACGTTCTTACAGATGTACCCAGATCAACTGTGGGAGCGGGCTTGCTCGCGAAGGCGGCCTGATAGCCGACCTGTCTCTTTCAGGTGTACATATCCGTTCTCGCGGTAACGGCCACCTAGGGTTTCGCCCTTACGGCGACTCACTTTTTTTACAAGCGCCTAAAAAAAGTAAGCAAAAAAAACGCTCGCCCCAAGCGTCCGGCCCCTCGCCTGGGCTCGGCGTTCCCTCGCTCCGGTATCCATCCGGGGACACTGCCCTCCGGTCTGCTTCGCGACGACCTACATGCAGCGTGTTCGACTGCGTCGATCGGCGCTGCGCGCCACTCCCCGGATGGACACCTCCGCTCGGCCTCCCGACGGGGCGGCAAAGCCAGATCAAGATCAAAAGCTGCAGGCGAGCTAACGCTCGGCCTGTTGAGTGGTGAGAAGCAGGTGTACGCCGATCTGCTTTTGACTCTGTAGGAGCTGCCGCAGGCTGCGATCTTTTGACCTTGATCGTGGCGACCTGACAGCCGACCAATCTCTTGCAGGTGTACTTGATCCCACTGTAGGAGCTGCCGCAGGCTGCGATCTTTTGATCTTCAGATGTCGCGCCAAAGAAAGATCAAAAGATCGCAGCCTTCGGCAGCTCCTACACAAAGGACTTACAACCGTTAAATTTATGGTGGATTTTCCTACAGGTTTTTAAGGTTGTCCGTCGGAAGTCAAAGTCTAGCCTCCGGACGTCGCTGCCAATTCAGCGACCAGGGCTGGAATCCCGATGGATAAACGGCGCAAAAGCGCACCTCATAACGTAGGCTGCGCTCGTTTTTTGCGTGCACTCCGTTATGGCGGCTGTGCGCGGGAGACCTTCGGGTCTACCGGGCTCGTTTATCCCGGGAATTCCAGCCTGCGTACAGCTGCCACCCATTCGGCTGGAATCGAATGCTGCGGCTTCAATCCTATAGACGGAGTTTCACCATGGCCAAACCCACCCCCAATCCCCCCGAATCAGAAACCGAAAGCAACACCACCAACCGCGCTTCCAACCTCCACCTAAAACCCGCCATTCTCAGAAGCTCGTGCCCCCACAACCCCAGCACAATGTTCTTCATCACCCCAGACATCGACACCGAAAGCCTCTTGGCCCAGGCCTGCGAATCCCTGGCGTCGGCAAGTGTCATGGCCAGTGATTTCGCAGTGTTTCTCGACGGACCCCAGCGCAGCATGCTCTTGGGTATCCAGCAGATCGTCATGCTGGCCGACCTGTCCGTAAACCGAGCGCTGGATAACCTCGATCCGCAAGGCTAACCACCACCCCCTGTAGGAGCTGCCGCAGGCTGCGATCTTTTGATCTTCAGAGAGAAGGCGTCCTACAGAAAGATCAAAAGATCGCAGCCTGCGGCAGCTCCTACAAAGGCAAAAAAAAACCGCGACCCTCCCTCAAAGGTCGCGGTTTTTTACATCACGCAACTACTGCTGCAACACCGTCGCACTGTTCGCCGTACCAAACTGCTGCACATTCGCCGTTTGCGTCACGCCACTCTGATCGACACTGGCAATGTTGCCGGTGCCGCCCTGGGTCACATACGCCACGTTCATGGTGTCAGCCTGTTTGACGGTGATCATGTTGTCGCTGCCATACAACTGGTTGGTGTACGCCTCGTTACCAGTACCGGACTGGGTGTATTCGGTGCTGTTGCCCGAACCGGTGGAGGAGCCTTGGGCCAGGTTGGTGGTGCCGCGCTGGTCGGCGATGAGGATGTTGTCGCTGCCGTTCTGGTCGAAGTACAGCTCGTTGTAGGAATCGGCCTGGGTGACTGTGGTCTTGTTGCCCGTGCCGGTCTGGTTGGTGGTCATGATGTGGCCGACGCCGTTCTGGGTGAAGTTGGCGATGTTGTCGCTGCCATTCTGGTTGACCGTCGCGCGTTGGTTGCTGCCGAACTGGCCACCTTTTTGCGGACCTTTCCAGTTACTGGCATAGACCTTGTTACCGGTACCCACCGAGGTCGCATTGAGCACCTGGTTGTCGCCGCTCTGATAGGTGAAGTGCACGTTGTTCGTGCCTTGCTGGTACAGCGCAACCGTCGAGCCAAAGGACTGGTACTGGTCGGCGTAAATCGCGTTTAGGTCGCCGACTTGCAGCACTTGGGCGACGTTGTGGTCGCCGAAGCTCTGGTCGACAACGGTTTCGTTGGTTTGCCCGTATTGGTTGACGGTCGCCAGGCTGGCGACCTGGGAGTCTTGCCAGACTTCGGTGGCGTTGGCGTCGCCGAACTGGTTGATGGTCAGGTTGCCGCCAATGCCGTCGCGCTGATCGCCATAGGCATAGTTGGTGGCGCCCGCCTGGTTGATGTTGATCTGGCCGCCCATGTGGTTGACCTGTTCGGCGGTGCCATAGTTGGCGGTGCCGTACTGGATGATGGTCGCGTTGTTGCCGACGCCTGGCTGGATCTGTTCGATGTTGGCTTCGTTGGCGTCACCGAACTGGAAGGTCTGGCCGGTGGTGCCTGCCTGTGAGTCCTGGTAGATCAGCGAGAAGTTGCCGCTGCCTTCCTGTTGTTGCAGCGCGGCGTTGCCGCCGCTGCCGATCGACTGGCTGGCATGGCTGACGTTCAGGCTACCGACCTGTTGCTGGGTGATGGTGCTGCCGTCCTCGAACAGTTGCTCGGCGTAGCCGGCGTTGTAGTCACCGATCTGGGTCTGGGTAATGGTGCTGGTGGCCGTGTCTTGCACGGCGGCCGCGTCATTGCCCTGGCCAATTTGCTGTTGGGTGGCGGCACTGAACGGGGCCGCCGTCTGTTTCACATTGGCGATGTTGGACGTACCGAGCTGGTTCTGGGTGGAAACGCTGTCGTCGGCCAAGGCCTGGGCACTGACAATGACCAGGATGGCGGCGGTAAGGGGCGTCAGTTTGAACATGATGAAACCTCCAAGTGGTGCAGTGCTTTAGCGATATTGTTTGACCGAAACGCTCATGCCGTTTCCGGACTGGGTCACGGCGCTTGAAAGCCCCGAGCCGGCCTGGTCGATGCTGGCGTCGTTGTTATTGCCGTTCTGGGAAATCTGCGCGCGGTTGTGGCTGCCGGTCTGGGTGATCGACGCCTCGTTGCCCGAACCTTGCTGGTTGATCATTGCCATCAGGTCGCTGCCTTGTTGCAGGATGTAGGCTTCCTGATTGCTCCCCGACTGGACGATGGTGCCAAGCAGCGACTGCCCGTTCTGTTGCAGCAGCGCCACGTTGGCCTGGCCGTTCTGGTCGATCAGCGCGTGCTGACCCACCGGTGGCGGCAACTCACCGAGGTCGGTGCCGGGGCCCAGGTCGTCGTTCTCCATCAAATCGTCGGCGCGCACGCCTGCACTGCTGCAAAGCAGAAGCAGGCAGAGCAGGGTGGCGGTCGACGTTTTCATGGCGTTGTCCTATGCCAGGAGACCGGCCCCATCAACCCGGTGGCTGATGGGGCGAGGGCTCAGTTCGAGATCACCGACACCGTGCGCACGGTGCCTTGGGACGAGGTGATGGTGGCGGTCGGGTTCGCCGACGGGATCACCGTGGTGATGTTGTTCACCGTCAACCGCCAGCGACCGGTCACCGGCACCGTGGTGGTGCCCAGGGTTTGCAGCCCGGTCGGGGTGCTGACCTGTACGGTGATGGTGTTGCCGGTGATCACCGAAGAGGTGCCTGCAAAGTCCCAGGTGAAGCGGTTGTTGGAACGGGCCGACACCGTTGCCGTGGTCACCGTGAAGGTTTCCGCAGCAGGCCGTGGCGAGACTTGCACCGTGACCGTGGCCGGTGACGTCGACAGGGCGCCGAAGCTGTCCCGGGCGATGTAGGTGAAGGTCGTGGTGAACGCCGTCGTGACCGTGGCCGGTGGGGTGTAGGTGAGCACTGTGCCGTTGCTGCTGACGGTGCCGCGACCTGCCGGTGGTTGGGTGAAACTGTTGACTGCCAGCGGCACGTTGCCTTCCGGATCGGTGTCGTTGGCCAGCACGCTGATAGGAATCGCCACACCCAGGGTCGTGGCGGCGTCAGCGACGGCCACCGGAGGCTGGTTAGGCGCAACGGTAATGGTCACGGTTGCCGGAGCAGTCGAGGCCAGGCCTTTTACGTCTTGAGCCTTGTAGGTGAAGGTCGTGGTCAGCGGCGCATTGACCACGGCTGGCGGGGTGTAGACCACCGCTGTGGTGCCGCTCAATGCCACGGTGCCCTGGCCTGCGGCCGGTTGGGTCAGTGCGCTGATGCTCAGCGGAATGTTGCCGTCGGGGTCGCTATCGTTGGCCAGCAGATTGAGAGTGATCGGCACGCCGAAGCTGGTGCTGCCGGTGTCGGCAACCGAGATTGGCGCCTGATTCTCACCGCTATCCGGTGCAGTACCCACAATCACGACGGGCTCGGTATCACTGCCACCTGCAGCAGATTTGACCGTGACGGTTGCCGGTGGCTGATGCAGATCGGCAACGGTGATTTTTTGCAGGGTTCCGGATTTTGACAGACGCCCGTAACTCTGCGCGACCATGTCCGGCAACGCTACTTCGTCAGAGGAAGTAGCCTCGATCAGCAGGCTGTGATTGCTCCAGTTGTAGCGAGCCGTCTGGATTTTCACCACGTCGGTGAGTTTGCTCGACACCGCCGTAGGGCGGGTGGTGCCGGCCGGGTTGGTGGCGGTGAGCACCACGACCGCAGGCACGGGGCCGTTGAACAGACGCTGGCCGAAGTACAATCCGGTGCCGTCGCCGACCAGGTTGGTCAGACATGGCGTAGGCGGTGGGCCTGGTACAAGGGCGACGGTCTCGCGAAAGCACAACGTAGAGCCGCTGTCCGCTTTGCCGAAGACTTCGACCCGGGTGCTGGTACCGGTGCCAGAGGTGGTGCGGCGGTAGGTTGCACGGCTGAGGTCGACATGGGTTTGCGCGCGATTGTCGAGGACTTTGCCGGCGACTGTGAACAGGCTGGTCTCGATCGTTCCGGCCGGTCCCTGGATACGCACGAAGTTGGTGTTGTTCGGGCTGCCGAGGACTTGTTCGGTGAGGTTCGGGTCGCCGACGAAGGTTTCGATCGCGCCGGTGTCCGGGTTCACTTCGGTGTAGGGGCCGTTGATGCTGCGCAGGAATGGCCCGATAGCCCCGTTCAATGCCCCGCTAAAGACTCCTGGCGTACCGACTCCGATGTCTCGGGTGATGTTGATGGCGCGACGACCTGGGGTGGTGACATTCACCGTTTCCACGCCATACGGGTGCGTGATGGTGTAGGTCCCGGCGACGGGCACGTTTATCCGCATCCGAATCCGCGCGAAGCTGATTTGATCGCCATCGAGCGGATTCCCGCCGGCAAAGGCTGCTTCTATCCCGGCCACGTAGGCGTCCATTCCATAGCCGGCGGCGTTGTTGGGAATGGTGGTCTCGGCGAGGAACCAGAAGGATTCGTCTGGCCAGTTATCCGGGAACACCATCGGCAAGGTGTCGTCGAAAATGCCCGGCGCCGGCAGCAGGGTACACATGTAGGCCGGTGGCGTAGCCGCCGGCACCCGCGAACTGGCGGCGCGTGACTGGCACAGTTCCATCGACAGCAGATTGTTGTCCTGATACCAGATCGGGAATTTCCCCGAGGCAAAGGTATAAGGGCCGGGGTCGACGGCGGCGAGTTGCGCGAACGCGCTGCCGGACAGCGATAGAGTCAGTCCCAGGGCGTTGAGCGCCAGGCGTGGCCAATTGTTCATGATGCCTCCTGATGAGGATCTGGGCATGTGAGCGTTCATTGCACGATGACCACTTCTTCGGTGTCGCTGCCGCCATTGGATGACGTCACCCGAACCTTGGCCGGTGGAATCGGCGAGATGCCGGTGGCCAGGGATTTCACTGCGCCATCGCCACTGAGGGCGCCGATGGCGACACCGGTGCCAGAGGTGGCGGTGAGCACCGGTGGCGACGTTTCGTCACTGGTCGAGGCCACGACCGTTATTTGACCGGTGCTGAGGCTGTACTCGGCGCGAGAAATCACCACCAGGTCGGTCAGCGACAAGGGCAACGTCGTCGGCGTGCTGCCGGCAATGGCCAGGTGGTTGTCGGCGGTCACTTGCAACGTGCTCGGCAAGCTCGGGTTGGTCGAGGACTGTGCGTACCAGTTGCCGGTGGTATCGGCCTCGGACAGGTTCAACACCGGGTTGTTGCTGTCCAGGGTCACCTTGGCCGGTGGCGGCGGGGCGAGGACGAATACGTCTTGCTGGGCCACCGGTGCGCTTGCACCGGCTTTACGCGAATAGGTGCTGCGCTGGGCGATCATCGGTGTCGGCCGGACCACCGTCGACAACTTGCCGGAGATGGCCATCACCGTCGTGCGCAAATCGAGCCCGTTGGGTCCTTCAATGCGGATGTAGTTGGTATTGAAAGGGCTGCCGGTGAAGGCTTCCGACAGGTTCGGGTCGCCGACGAACTGGTCGGCTGAGCCCGTGACCGGATTGGTCTCGGTGTAGGGACCATTGACGCTGCGCAGGAACGGGCCAATGTCGCCTTTGAGCGCGCCGTCGTAGGTTTTCGACACGCCGATACCGATATCCCGGGTCATGTTGATCGCCCGACGCCCGGGGGTGTCGACGTTGAAGACATCGACGCCGTAGGGGTGGGTAATGACGTAGGTACCGGCGGTGGGAACATCGACACGAATACGGATACGGGCGAAGCTGATCTGGTCGCCTTCGACTGGGTCGCCACCACTGAAGGCGGCCTCAATGGCGCTGACATAGGTCAGGTCGACGCCCCGCGCCGCGTCGACGATGGTGCCGTCCCCAGTGAACCAGAATGCCTCATCGGGGAAGTTGGTCGGGAAGACGACGGGTTGTGTATCGTCGAAAATTCCGGGAGCCGGCAACAAGTTACACATGTAGGTCGGTGCGCCAGGGGCGCTAGGGACTCGCGAGCTGACGGCCTTGGACATGCACAGGTCGAGGGTTCGACCATGGGTGTCCTGATACCAGGCAGCGAATGAACCATTGGCCGGCAGGTAGGGGCCGGGGTCGACAGCAAACAGCGCTGCCTGTGCAACGCTTTGGGCCAGAGCGGTCACGACCAGCACGGTCGCGGTTTTGGACAGTAAAGGGTGCATGAGTTAATCCCTCTATCAGAGAACCTGTCCCGTGGGGATGGGTCAGTTGAGAGGGATTTGGCAACTTCCATACCAACCGCCGAAAACTGCCGGGAGAGGCCCGGAACGACGGCGTGTGACGCGCAATCGCGGGCCTACCGTCGATCCAGGGAGCGGGCACCAGTCCCCATCATTGGGGGTGGATGGGGGGACCGGGGGAGGTGGGGGGGACGAGACCCAAGTGCGGGCAAACGGCCATTAGTGGGCTATAACCCTATAGGGAAAACTCGGGAACAACGCCGATGGACATGCCTATCCAATCATTCCGCTCCGAGCAGGGCGATATCCGCCTGAGCTCGCGCAAACAGCCGTTCAATCTGCTGCGCTGGTTCTCGCTCATCAGCATGGCGGTGATCGGCACGGTGGCGGTGGCGTTGGGGGCGGTGTCCACGCGGTTTGTGATTACTGAAAGCGTGCAGCGCGATGCGTTGTTGACGTCGCAGTTCATTCAGGCGATTGCCTCGGCCGAGGTTCGCCATGTGTCGATTCCTAACGTGCGGACCATGGGCGAATTGCTCGACCCGCGCAAAGACAAGGACTTCCCCGACGTCGATCCGATGGCCCGGGCCGCCGCCCGAGGCGAATTCCTCGACCATATCGCCCACTTGCCGGACGTGATCCTGGCCAACATCTATGCCCCCGATCGCATGGTCATCTGGTCGACCAACCCGGCGTTGATGGGCACCACGATTCACGCTGACGAAGACCTGGACAATGCCTTCAATTTCAAGATCCCGGTGTCGGCCAGTTATCACGATGTGGACACGGCGCGCATGGAGCAGAAGTTCATTGTTCCCCCGCAATACATCTTCATCGAAAACTACATTCCGCTGTTCGATGCCGACGGCGATACCGTGGCGGCGATGGTCGAGATCTACAAGGAACCCGCGGACCTGATCGACCGCATGGAGCGCGGCCTGGTGCTGATCTGGCTGGCCACGGCCCTGGGTGGCGGGCTGATTTACCTGGGGCTTTACTGGATCGTGCGCCGGGCGGCGATTTTGCTGGCGGAGCAACAAAAGCAACTGATCACCAACGAAACCTTTGTCGCCCTGGGTGAGATGTCCTCGGCGGTGGCCCACAGTTTGCGTAATCCTCTGGCGACGATCCGTTCCAGCGCCGAGCTGGCCCTGGAGTTCGACAGCGGCTCGGCGCACAAGAACATCAAGGACATCATCGGCCAGGTGGATCGCATGTCGAAGTGGGTGCGCGAGCTGCTGCAATCCTTGCGCCCGCTCAACGACGAAGCTGAACCGGTGAACCTGGTGGCGGCGCTGCATGACAGCCTGATGGCCTTCGAGCAGCAAATCACCAAGGCCCGCGTGCAGGTGGTGTTCAATCCCACGCAGACACCCATGGTCCTGAGCCAGCACGTGCAACTGACGCAGATCCTCAACAGTCTGCTGGCCAATGCCTTGGAAGCCATGGACAGCGGCGGCACGCTGAACATCACGCTGGAACTGACCGACTCGCACGGTATCTGTGTTGAGCTCAGAGATACCGGCAAAGGCATGACCGAAGAACAACGCAGCATGGCCTTTCGGCCGTTCTACACCACCAAGCAAGGTGGGCTCGGTGTCGGGCTGGTGCTGGTGAAGCGAATCATGGAGCGTTTTGGCGGTTCAGTGAGCCTGGGCAGCCGCGAAGGCGAGGGCACGTGGGTCCGTCTGTGTTTCAAGCTGATCCCCTGAACATGGGTGTGAACTTTCCCCGGTAGCGGGTGCCATTCCCCAGTGGTTTTTTCAGGTTATGGCACATTGATGTTGATAAGCCATTGTTTTGCTGGGTATTAATACTTTCGTATAAATCAGTTACAAATTTGGCGAGGTCCTTGCAAAACCACCAGTACCCCCTTCATAAATTTCGAGGCGGCTGGTGATGGACAGAAAAGCGCGGTACCCCTTCAAATGGTTCGGCCTGATGACGCCATTGAGCGTCCTTCTGACAATGACGCTGGGCACAGCAACACTGCGTGCCAGCCCCATCGATGACGAACGACAGCCCGAACCGTCCGACCCTTCGGCTTATTACGACGAACCGGCTGACAAAGCGGGGGCGTTGAATGCCATCTTGACCATGCCTGACGCTAACGAAGATTCCTTCGACTTGCCCGATGGCATCAAAGGCAGCCGCGACGACACGCGTAAAGAAAACGTGCTGCCACCGACGGTGCAGACCAGTTTCAATTACCCCACCAATGGCAAGCCGAGCCCGTTGTTTGGCGCTCAGCCGTTCACCCAGCAGCTGGTGCTGTTCGAGGAGTTCGGACCGGAAAAACTCGACCCCACCACACCGGCGGCGCTTTTGCCTTTTCCGCCGGCCGCCATTGGCCCGTTGCCACAACAGGACCCCACCAGCGCGGCGCGCAGTGCGCCACCGAGTGCGGCGCTTGATGCGTTCATGCGCCAACCGGGGCTGACGCCGTTCCCCAGCCAGTTCTCCAACGTGGTGGACCGCAACCCGTGGCAATCGCAGATCGAGTACTTCCTCAACCGGCATATTGGTTCGTCGGCGGAAGGTCGTCCGCCAGGAAAGGGTTGGTCGCATCAGCGCTGGAACGAGTTCTACCCGCAAGTGGCCTACAAAACCGTGCAAACCGGGGCGAGGCTCAACAGCGGTTGGCGTGACAGCCACCAAATGCACGGCTATGCCGTGGGTGAGTTTGGCCCTGGTGGTCTCTATCACAACGTCGCCGGTGTGCCAGCAACGGACGGCACTTCCAAAGGCGTCGATGCGCGCTTCCATCCGAACATGCCAGTGCAGAATCACAACTCGGTCTGGACCTTCGACGGTACCTTGCCGCCTAAATTGCTGATGGTGCGTTACGGCCAGCCGGTGTTGATGCGTCATTACAACGGCCTGCCGATCGACCCGTCGGCCAACATGGGTTTTGGCCTGCACACCATCAGTACCCACGAACACAACGGTCACGCACCGGCGGAAAGCGACGGCTATGCCAACGCGTTTTTCTTCCCCGGGCAGTATTACGACTATCGCTGGCCGATCCAGTTGGCCGGTTACGACAGCATCAATACCGACGCCCATGATCCGCGCGCTGCATTTCCCTGCTCGCCGGGTGAAACCCTGTGGACCAACGACCTCAGCCCGAGCCGTAAAACCTGCGAAAACGGCACGATCAAAATCCGTGGCGACTGGCGCGAAACCATGAGCACTCACTGGTTCCACGACCACATGCTCGATTTCACCGCGCAGAACGTCTACAAGGGCAACGCGGCGATGATGAACTACTACAGCGCCCTCGACCGTGGCAACGAGTCGGTGAACGACGGCGTCAACCTGCGTTTCCCCAGCGGCAGTGCCTTGCCGTGGGGTAACCGCGACTACGACGTCAACCTGGTGTTTGCCGACAAGGCCTGGGATCAGGCCGGTCAGCTGTGGTTCAACCCGTTCAACACCGACGGCTTCCTCGGTGACCAGGTAATGGTTAACTGGCAATGGAAGCCGACCCTGGACGTGCGTGCCCGCAGCTATCGGTTCCGCATGCTCAACGGTTCGGTCTCGCGTTACTACAAGTGGGCGCTCGTGCGTGAAATCAAAGGCACCAGTGGCGAGTTCCAGGGGCCGAAAAACTCCGGTGTGTCCTATGCCCGCGTGCCGTTTCACATGATTGCCAAC
The DNA here is from genome assembly GCF_059716195.1 of Pseudomonas sp. LBUM1644. Lineage (NCBI taxonomy): Bacteria > Pseudomonadati > Pseudomonadota > Gammaproteobacteria > Pseudomonadales > Pseudomonadaceae > Pseudomonas > Pseudomonas sp. LBUM1644. The sequence continues at coordinate 2,224,676 of NZ_CP166812.1, forward strand.
GACGGCAACATCATGGAACACAGCGTGCCCTTCGACGGCACCATGGACCTCGACGCTGACGGCGACAAACAGAACCACAACGCAATCCTGCCGACCCAGGGGATTGCCGAGCGCTTCGACATCATCGTCAACTTCGCGAAAAACGGGATCAAGCCGGGGGACAAGGTCTTCTTCGTCAACCTGCTGGCCCACGACGATGGCAAAGGCCCCAAAGAACCCATCTCCCTGGCCGACGTGCTGTCCGAGAAATACCTGGCAGTGATCAAGCAATCGAGCAAGGGGCCGCAGTGGGACAAGGGCGACCCGGCGGTGGGCAAAGTCTTGCAGCTCAATGTCAAGGCCTACACCGGCCAGGACCTGGCCATGGACCCGGCAGCCTACGAACCGGCCAAGCCTGGCAAGGCCGAAGGCCTGGTGATGATCCCGCTGAAAATCCATCGCGACAATGCCGCCGACAAGGCGCTGCTGTCTCAGGCACGTCACCGCACCTTCACCTTCGGCCGTTCCGACGGTACGGATGAAGCACCGTGGACAGTCAAGACCGATGGCGGCTTCGGCTTCCACATGGACCCGCGTCGCTTGAACACCGCGACCCATCTGGCCAACGGTCCAACCGATGCCGGGACCACCGGTTTCGGTACCCTGGAAGTGTGGAACATCAAGCTCGGCGGCAAAGGCTGGAGCCACCCGGTGCATGTGCACTTTGAGGAGGGGATCATCCTCAGTCGCGGCGGCAAGGCGCCACCGGAATGGGAAAAATGGGCGCGTAAGGACGTGTACCGCATCGGTTCGGAAAACGATGGCCTGGACAGCGTCGAGATGGCGATCAACTTCCGCGAATTCGCCGGGACGTACATGGAGCACTGTCACAACACTCAGCATGAGGACAACTCGATGCTGCTGCGCTGGGACATTGAGAAGCCCGGGCAATTCCAGTTGATGCCGACACCGTTGCCGAGCTGGGATGGCGTGCGCTACGTCAACTCCGCCGCGCTGCCAACCTTCCGCACTGGCGATGGCATGGGCCCACAAGTGACGGTGAAAAAATGAACCGCAGGGGAGCCGACATGACACCGCATACGCCGCGCTCCCGCGCCCTGGGCATGCACCTGATTCTGGTCCTGTTCACCTGTCTGCTGGCCAGTCAGGTGCTGCTGGCCCATGAAGGTGTACTGGCGCCGACGGAGTCGGCGACACCCTGGGGCGGCGACTATTTCCCCAACACCCTGCTGACCGATCAGGACGGGCAGCAGGTGCATTTCTTCGATGACTTGATCAAGAACAAGGTGGTGGTGATCAATTTCATATTTACTTCGTGCAGTGACTCCTGCCCGCTGGAAACCGCGCGCTTGCGCCAGGTGCAGAAGTTGTTGGGGGATCGGGTCGGCAAGGACATCTTTTTCTACTCGATCAGCATCGATCCGCTGAGCGATACACCCGAAGTGCTTAAGGCTTACGCACAACGCTTCAAGGTCGGGCCGGGCTGGAAGTTTCTGACGGGCGAATTTGCCGACGTCACCGACCTGCGAAAAAAACTCGGGCTGTTCATCGAAGGCGTCGACAACGGGCGCAGCAAAGACCACAACCTGAGCCTGATCGTCGGCAACCAGGAAACCGGCCGCTGGATGAAAGCGTCACCGTTCGAAAACCCGTGGATTCTGGCCGATCAGTTGGCCAATACCTTGCAGAACTGGAAACAGCCCAGTGTTGAAGAAAGCTACGCCAATGCGCCCGAGATCCGGCCGCCCAGCAATGGCGAGGAACTGTTCCGCACCCGTTGTGCGTCGTGTCACAGCCTCGGTCCGCAGGATGGGCAGGGCATCGGTATGCGCAGTATCGGCCCGGACCTGATCGGCGTGACCCGCCAGCGTAATCCGGCCTGGCTCAGCCGCTGGATCCGTGAGCCGGACCGCATGCTCGCGGAAAAAGACCCGGTCGCCGTGGAATTGTACGAACGCTTCGAAAAAATCCCGATGCCCAACCTGCGCCTGGATGAAAACGCCGCGCAGGCGATCATCGGTTTCTTGCAGGAAGAGACGGATCGCCAGCAAACGCTGGCGGCGCAGGCACCATAGCGGCGAAATACCATCAATGGGCAGTCGGACACGATCAATGCCACCTACACTGATCTGAAACCCGGCTGAAAAGGCTAGTTGCAAGCATTCAGGAAGATGCCATGCCGATACTAGAACAACAAAAAATACCTGCGCCGCAGACGCCGACAGCAGACCGCAAGGACTGGCATCAACAGTTTAATCTGCTGCGCTGGTTTTCCCTGGGCAGCTTTTTGATCATTGCCGCTGTCGCGCTGGGCCTGGGTTACATCTCTACGCGTTTCGTGGTGGAAGAGAGCATTGAGCGCGACTCGATCCTGACCGCGCAGTTTGTCCAGGCCATTGGCGCCGCCGAATTGCGCCACGCGGGGATTACCTCGAACCGGACCATGGGCGAGCTGCTCGATCCGCGCGAGAATAATGTCTGGCCTGACGTTGACCCCATTGCCCAGGCGGCTGCCCGGGCCGAATTTCTCGATCATGTGGAACACCTCCCGGACATTCTGCTCGCCACCGTGTATGCCCTGGACCGGACCGTGATCTGGTCGACCAACCCGGAACTGGTCGGCATGCGCATTGAAGACGACGATGAGCTGGACGAATCGTTTGAAATGAAGGAAGCGGTGTCCACCAGTTATCACAAGATCGATGACGAGCGCCCCGAGCAACGTTTGCTGCGTGAGCCCAAATACCTGTTCATCGAGAACTACATCCCGATGTTCAATGCCGACAAAAGCAAAGTGATTGCCATGGTCGAGATCTACAAGGAGCCGATCGATCTGGTGGAGCGCATCCAGCGTGGCTTCAAGTCGATCTGGCTGGCGACCTTGATGGGCGGCGCCGCGATTTACCTGGGACTGTTCTGGATTGTGCGACGCGCCTCGATGTTGCTGCAGAGCCAGCAGCATCAACTGGTCACCAACGAGACCTTCGTCGCTCTCGGGGAAATGTCCTCGGCCGTGGCCCACAGCCTGCGCAATCCGCTGGCGAACATTCGTTCCAGTGCCGAGCTGGCCCAGGAAATTGCCAGCCAGGGCGCGCAGAAGAATATCGGCGACATCATCAACCAGGTCGATCGCATGTCGCGCTGGGTCCGTGAATTGCTGGTGTCCTTGCGACCGATGAATGACGACCATGAAACGGTGGACCTGGTGTTGTCCATCGACGACACCCTGAGCGCCTTCGAGCCATTGATCAAGCGCTCGAACGTTGAAGTGCGCTTCACACCGCGCAGTGTTCCACCGGTCGTCAGCCAACAGGTGCTGCTGACGCAGATTCTCAATAGCCTGTTTGCCAACGCCCTGGAAGCCATGCCCAAGGGCGGCGTGTTGAGTGTCGACATCGAATCGCCAGCGCCCGGCCATTTATCCATGATCCTGACCGATACCGGCAAGGGCATGAACAAACAGCAGCAGCAAATGGTCTTCAAGCCGTTTTTCACCACCAAACAAGGAGGGTTGGGCGTGGGCCTGGCCCTGGTCAAAAGAATAATGGAACGCTTCCAGGGCTCGGTCGAACTGACCAGCCAGGAGCAGGAAGGAACCCGCGTGTGTCTCAATTTCAAAGTGGCAACGGGAGGGGAATATGGAGCACAGCATACTGCTGGTCGAGGATGATGAACTCCTGGCCGAGAATATTCAGACCTACCTGGAGCGCAAAGACTTCGAGGTGACAGTCTGCCACTCGGCCGAGGATGCGCTGGAGCAGTTGAGAACGTTCGCGCCTGACGTGGTGCTGACGGACAACTCCCTGCCGGGGATGAGCGGTCACGACCTGATCCAGAAGCTGCGCATCAGCGCGCCGGACCTGAAAGTGATCATGATGACCGGTTACGGCAACGTCGAAGACGCCGTGGTGGCGATGAAAGAAGGCGCCTTCCACTACGTCACCAAACCGGTGGCCTTGCCGGAACTCAAGCTGTTGCTGGACAAGGCCCTGGCCACCGACCGGATGGAACGCACACTGTCGTTCTATCAGGAACGCGAAGCGCAGAAATCAGGGGTGCAGGCATTGATCGGCGAATCGGCTCCCATGCAGTATCTGAAAAGCACCATCGGCCAGTTGCTCGACGCCGAGCGGCGGATGGCCAACACTGATCTGCCCCCGGTGCTGGTGGAAGGCGAGACCGGCACCGGCAAGGAACTGGTGGCCCGGGCGCTGCACTTCGACGGCCCGCGCGCCAAAGGTCCGTTCATTGAATTCAACTGCGCGTCGATTCCTTCCAATCTGGTGGAGTCGGAACTGTTCGGCCACGAGAAGGGTGCCTTCACCGACGCCAAGGACCGCCGCGTCGGGCTGGTGGAAGCGGCCGATGGCGGCACGCTGTTTCTCGATGAAGTGGGCGAGATGGACCTGTTGCTGCAAGCCAAGCTGCTGAAGCTGCTGGAAGACCGGACCATTCGCCGGGTCGGTTCGGTGAAAGAGCGCAAAGTCGATTTGCGGGTGATCAGCGCCACCAACTGCAACCTGGAACAAATGGTCCAGCAGGGCAAGTTCCGTCGTGACCTGTTCTTCCGGTTGCGCATCATCTCCATCAAAGTGCCGCGCCTGTATGCCCGTGGCGAAGACATCCTGCTGCTGGCCCGACACTTTTTGGCGATCCATGGCAAACGCTATGGCAAACCGAACCTGCATTTCAGCGACCATGCCGAAGAATTGATGCTCAGTTACAGCTGGCCGGGCAACGTGCGGGAATTGCGCAACATGCTGGAACAAACGGTATTGCTGGCGCAAACCGACTCCATTGCGGCGCATCAATTGAACGTGTGCCTGAGCCTGGTGGATGAGCCACCGGTGTTTCACCAGGAACCCCAACACAACGAGCCGCGTCCGCTGTACAACGGCACCGAGTCGATGAACCTGCCGGAAGTCGAGCGCGACATGGTGCGCAAGATGCTCGACAAGACCGACTGGAACGTCACCAAGTCCGCTCGGCTGCTGGGCTTGAGCCGCGACATGCTGCGTTACCGGATCGAAAAACTCGGCCTGGCACGCCCGGACAAACGCCAGTGGTAGGCCTTATTGCATCAACGGCCCCTGGCGACTGAGGCACTCGAGCACGCACGTCGGGTCGAGGACTTCTTCGTTGACGTAGACACCGTGCACCTCGTCATAGGTGCGGATGAATACCCGAACCGAGGCGTCCGCGATCGTCGGTAACCGCGAGTCGTGGAAGTCATGCTGGCTGGCAATCGGGATGAAATCCTGAGGGGCTGTCGGGATGTACGACCCCGGCGGCACGGTGCTCAGGGACGGTGGTGCAGGGTGGGCGAACGGTTGGTCCGCCCCGTAATAATTGAATTCGCTGCTGGAGCGGTCGGTCTGCATCGGGCTGTCGTCCGCTTGGGCACAGGCGGTGGCAGTCAGGCAGAGGGCAAACAACAGCGTCAGATCGGTGTTTTTCATGACAGCACCTACGAAATCGGTTTTTGCGCGTTTCCCCAAGGTCATTAACTATAGCTGCCGTAGGAGCACGCATTCGCGATGCCTGAATTACAAGATTCCAACAAAGGCCAAATGGGTTTTTCCAGGACCCTGATCTAGACTCGTGCCGGTCAATCATCGCCGAGTTCTTCCGCCACGCGACGCAAACCCTCAAGCCCGGCGGCGCGCTGGTGGTGTACGAAACCCATCCCTTCCTGGAAATGTTCGACCCCGAGTCAATCGATCCTTACCGTCTGGCCAGTTCGTATCGCAGCGAGCCCTTCGTGCAGGACCAGCCGATCGTCTACGAAGGCAAGGTCGACCAGCAGGCCTCAGCGTCCTACTGGTTCGTCCACACCCTGGGCGCGATGTTCACCGGCGCCATTGACGCCGGATTGCAGATCAGCCACTTCAAGGAGTACCCGCATTCCAACCGCGAGGCGCTTTATGATCTGTATGAACAGAAGAAAGCGCAGCTGCCGTTGTGTTTTACGTTGGTGGGGGTGAAGCGCTGACGTATGCAATGCTCCTGCTGACGCCTTCGCGAGCAGGCTCGTTCCCACAGTAATTTCGGCTGCCCACAGATTTTGCATCCACCACTAACCCTGTGGGAGCCGGGCTTGCCCGCGATGGCGGAGTGTCAGGCGACATTGAAGTTGGATGTGCCGGCCTCTTCGCGGGCAAGCCCGCTCCCACAGGGATTTCGGTTGCTCACAGATTTTGCATACACCCGCTAATCCTGTGGGAGCGAGCCTGCTCGCGATGGCGGTGTGTCGGGCGACATGGATACTGAGTGTGCCGGCCTCTTCGCGGGCAAGCCCGCTCCCACAGTCATTTCGGTTGTTCACAGACTTTGCATACACCCGCTAATCCTGTGGGAGCGGGCTTGCTCGCGAAGGCGGTGTGTCAGGCGACATGGATATTGGATGTGCCGGCCTCTTCGCGGGCAAGCCCGCTCCCACAGGGATTTCGGTTGCTCACAGATTTCGCGTACACCCGCTAACCCTGTGGGAGCGGGCTTGCTCGCGAAGGCGGTGTGTCGGGCGCGCCATCGCGGGCAAGCCCGCACAGGCCAGCAGGCCATGAGGGCTCAAAGTGAAACGAGGCATGGCGTCTCCGTTTTTTATGGTTATGGTTAGACCAGCCTCGAGGTAAGGGCGGTGGTCGGGCGGGGCCGCAATCGCCATCGGACAAATAACATGCAAGGCCGCTATCCTTGCCCCATGTTCATCGAACGGATTTGCCCATGCTTGAGGTTCGCGACGTCTTCAAAAGCTACGCCACTGCGCAGGGCCCGCTGCCGGTGCTGCAAGGTGTCGACCTGACGTTGAAACCCGGTGGCAGCCTGGCGCTGATGGGCGAGTCCGGCAGTGGCAAAAGCACCTTGCTGCACCTGATCGCCGGGCTGGACAAGGTCGATCGCGGCAGCATCCGCAGTGGCGAACATCGGCTGGAGCAGATGAACGAAGGGCAATTGGCGAATTGGCGACGCACCGAAATCGGCCTGGTGTTCCAGCAGTTCAACCTGATCGGCAGTTTGCGGGTCGAGGATAACCTGGCGTTTCAGGCGCGGCTGGCGGGGCGGCATGATCCGCGTTGGCAGGCGCATCTGGTGCAGCGCCTGGGGCTGGGGGATTTGCTGCGGCGTTATCCAGAGCAACTGTCCGGCGGCCAACAGCAGCGGGTGGCGCTGGGCCGCGCACTGGCGTCGCAACCGAAACTGCTGTTGGCGGATGAACCCACCGGCAGTCTCGATGAGTCGACCAGCGACGAGGTGTTGAAGTTGTTGCTGGAGCTGCTCGACGACAGTCCGACGACCTTGCTGATGGTCACCCACAGCTCGAAAGTGGCCGCGCGACTGGCAGACAGCGTGGTGCTCCACGGTGGCCGCCTGGCTGGCGCGGACGAGCGCTGAAGTGCGGGTGTTTCGCGAAACATTGCGTGCGCTGCTCAGCCATTGGCGGCAGCACCCGGTGCAGTTTTTCAGTGTGCTGACCGGACTGTGGCTCGCCACCAGCCTGTTGACCGGTGTCCAGGCGCTGAACAGCCATGCGCGGGAAAGCTATGCCCGCGCCAGTCAGTTGATCGGCGGCGAACCCCAGGCCAGCCTCAGTACACCCAATGGCGGGACCTTCTCTCAGCAAGTGTTTGTCGACCTGCGCCGTGCCGGCTGGCCGGTGTCGCCGGTGCTGCAAGGTCGGCTGACGCTCAAGGGTCATGAAGACCAGCGCGTGCAGCTGATGGGTATCGAACCGGTGTCGTTGCCGGCGGGGTCCGCCGTGGCTGGACAGACGTTGCCGATCGAGCAGGTCGTCGATTTTTTCAGCCAGCCGGGCCGTACCTGGATTTCGCCGCAGACCCTGCAGGCACTCGGACTGCAGGTGGGCGATCGACCGCTGAGTGCGGGCGGTCAGGCATTGCCGCCGCTGCAGGCCCAGGCCGACATGGCCCCCGGTGTGTTGCTGGTGGACATCGGTTTTGCCCAGCAGATTCTCGGGTTGCCGGATCAGCTGTCGCGTCTGCTGTTGCCCAGGGATTTCACCGCGCCTTTGCCTGATCAATTCAAGGGCCAGCTTCAGCTCAAGACCAGCGGCGAAGAAAACAACCTGTCGCGCCTGACCGAAAGCTTTCACCTGAACCTGGATGCCTTGGGGTTCCTGTCATTTGTGGTTGGCCTGTTTATCGTTCACGCGGCGATTGGCCTGGCGCTCGAACAACGCCGTGGCTTGCTCAGGACCTTGCGCGCCTGCGGGGTCGGTGCGCGGATGCTGATTGCCTGCCTCACTGTGGAACTGGGTGCCTTGGCGTTGATCGGTGGACTCGTCGGCGTTGCCAGCGGCTACCTGCTGGCCAGCGTGCTATTGCCGGACGTCGCCGCCAGTTTGCGCGGGTTGTACGGCGCCGAAGTGCCGGGGCAATTGAGCCTCAGTCCACTGTGGTGGCTCAGCGGTGTCGGTTTGGGTTTGCTCGGCGCATTGCTCGCCGGTGCCAACAGTCTGCTGCGGGCGGCACGCCTGCCATTGCTGGCCCTGGCCGATCCGCAAGCCTGGCATCAAGCGCATGCCCGCTGGTTGCGGCGCCAGGGTTGGGTGGCGGCGCTGGCGGCGGTGATCGCTCTGATCGCGTTGATCGGCGGCGACAGCCTGGCCAGCGGCTTTGTGCTGATGGCCGCGCTGTTGCTTGGCGCCGCATTGGCGCTGCCGGTGGTATTGAGTCTGGTGCTGAACCTGGTGCTGAGCCGCAGTCGTTCGGTCCTGGGGCAATGGTTTCTCGCCGACTGCCGCCAGCAATTGCCGGCCCTGAGCCTGGCGCTGATGGCGCTGTTGCTGGCACTGGCGGCCAACATCGGTGCTGGCAGCATGACCGCCGGCTTTCGCCAGACCTTCAGCGACTGGCTCGAACAACGCCTGACCGCCGAGCTCTACCTCAATCCACAAAACCCGGCCCAGGCCAGAGAACTTCACGCCTGGCTCAAACAGCAGTCGCAACTGACGGCGGTGCTGCCCAACTGGCAGGTGTCGATCCAGCTGCAAGGCTGGCCAGCGGAGGTGTTTGGCGTGATCGATCACCCGACCTACCGCCAGCATTGGCCGTTGTTGGAAGCTGTGGGTGACAACCCGTGGGACCTCTTGGCCAAGGACGATGCGCTGATGCTCAGCGAACAACTGGCCCGGCGCCTGAAGGTGCGCCTCGGCGACCACCTGACGATCCCCACGCCAAGCGGTGCCTGGTCGCCGCGGATTGTCGGGATCTACGCCGATTACGGCAATCCCAAGGGCCACCTGCTGGTCAACGTCAACCACTTGCTGCGCGGCTGGCCGCAGCTGACGCCAAACCGTTTCAACCTGCGCATCGACCCGGCGTCGATCCCGGCGTTCCTCAAAAACCTGCAAGCTCGCTTCGCGCTGGACGACAGCCGCATCGTCGATCAGGCCCGGCTCAAAGGCTGGTCCACCCAAGTGTTCGAACGCACGTTTGCCGCCACTGCGGCGTTGAACAGCCTGACGCTCGCCGTCGCGGGCGTGGCGTTGTTCATCAGCCTGCTGACCCAAAGCCAGAGCCGACTCGGACAACTCGCACCGTTGTGGGCATTGGGGGTGACGCGTCGGCAACTGATGCTGCTCAACCTTGGGCAAACCTGGTTATTGGCCGTATTGACGCTGGTGCTCGCGTTGCCGTTGGGCATGGCCTTGGCCTGGTGCCTGGACGCGGTGATCAACGTTCAGGCGTTTGGCTGGAGGCTGCCGTTACGGGTGTTCCCGATGCAGCTGTTGCAGTTGATGGGGCTGGCGCTGCTGGCGACATTGCTCGCCTCGGCGTGGCCACTTTACTCGCTGTACCGCACGCAACCGGCCGACCTGCTGAGGACGTTTGCGCATGAGGATTAAGCTCGGCTTTTTACTGTTGGCTTTATTGATGAATGGGTGCGATAAACCGGCGCCTGCCGAGAAAGGCTTCGCCGGCCTCGGTGCACAAGCCGCCACTTTTACCCCCGTCGTGCCGGGTCGAGTATTCAGCTTCCCTGAGGATCACGGTGCTCACGACGGCTTTCGCATCGAGTGGTGGTACGTCACCGCCAACCTCAAAGACGATCAGGGCCGTGAGTTTGGCGTGCAATGGACGTTGTTTCGCAGCACCTTGAAAGTCGCTCCCGAGGTGGCCGGTTGGGCTAACCAGACAATTTGGCTGGGGCACGCGGCGGTGACATCGGCGACGGTGCATCATGCCGCTGAACGCTATGCCCGTGGCGGGATCGGGCAGGCCGGGGTCAGCGTGCAACCCTTCAGTGCATGGATCGACGATTGGCGGTTCAGCAGCCGGGATTCTGCTGATTTGGCTGATCTTCAACTCAGCGCACGCGACAAGGCATTCAGCTACCAATTGCGCCTCACGTCCACGCGCCCGCCGGTGCTGCAGGGCGAGAATGGGTACAGCCGCAAATCCGAACAGGGCCAGGCGTCGTATTACTACAGCCAGCCGTTTTTCCAGGCCAGCGGCACCCTGGAAATCGACGGCCAAACCTATCAGGTCAACGGCCCGGCCTGGCTCGATCGCGAATGGAGCAGCCAGCCACTGACCGCCAATCAGACCGGCTGGGACTGGTTTTCCCTGCACCTGGACAGCGGCGAACACGTCATGCTCTATCGCATGCGGCAGAAAAACGGCGAGCCTTATCTGACCGGCACCTGGATCGACGCTCAGGGCCAGACGCAATTACTGCACGCCGCCGACATCAGCCTCACACCGCAAGACACCGCGACAGTCGCCGGCCGTTCGATGCCCGTGCGCTGGTCGGTCAAAATCCCCGGCAAACACCTCGACATCACCCTGGATGCCCTCAACCCCAATGCCTGGATGGATTTGCGCATCCCCTATTGGGAAGGCCCCGTGCGCCTGAGCGGCAGTCACGCGGGGCAGGGCTATCTGGAAATGACCGGCTATTAAGATCAAAACATCGCAGCTTATGTAGGAGCTGCCGCAGGCTGCGATCTTTTGATCTTGCTCTTAATTCGCTGGAACTCCGAACGCCCCCAACTCTCTACCGAACGAACACCGCCACCGGAGCCCGCCATGAGCGACGACCTCAAACCACCCGACCTTGCATCCTGGCACCGCCTCTTCGACGACAAGGCCTACTGGCAGCAATCCCCCGACGCCCATTTCGCCGAACTGCTGCGCGTGGCCGACGATTTGCTGGGGCAGGGCGCCATCGACCTCGAACAATGGCAAGCCCTGAAGACCAAGGCCGAGCAATCCCACAAGGACTCGCCCGCCGTGAACGTCGCCCAAGAGGTGGACGACCCCGAAGCTTAAGGGGATTTGCGGGGGGTAAACCACGGAGCTAAAAGCTGCGAAAATTCTCTGATCCGCGTCTATGCTCATCCGCACAGTCGACGCTGACCTGCGTGCCAGCGCCGACTGCTGCCACCCATTAACAGGGAAAGTACTGCTATGAAACTCCACGCACTGACTAAAGCCATCACCCTCGCTACCTTGCTGTCTGCTGCCAGCCTTAGCGCCATGGCTGCGGACATTCCGCTGTCTGCCGTCGTGGTAGCCGATCAGGTCGATACCAAGGTACTGGCGGTCGACGCTGCCAACCATCGGGTAGTCCTCGAAGGGCCGGAAGGTAAAGAGGTCCATGTACAACTGTCCGACAAAGCCAAGGATCTGGGCAACCTGAAAGTCGGGGATAAAGTCAGCGTTGAAGTCACCCACTCGGTCGCGGCATTTCTCGACACCGACGTCGACAAAGGCCTACCAGGCTCTACTGAGCGTGTTGGCGAAATTCGCGCCACCAAAGACAACCCAAACCCCGGTGGTGAAGCCTACCGTCAGGTGCAGGTACAACTGAAGATCACCAAAATTGATCTGGCGAAAAACCGGGTGACCCTCGAAAACCCGGCCGGGCAGTCGAAAACGGTCGATGTCGAACGGCCAGAAGTTCAGGCGAAACTGAAAGACTTGAAAGTCGGGCAGAGCGTCGTAGTGACCTACACCGACATCCTGAAAGTGACCAGTCAGCATTAATTCTACGGACTGATCGTTTTTGTACAGTTTCTTGTATAAGAACGATTGGTTTTAATCGTCGAACGGGTGAGTTAGGAGATTTTCTGACGTGATATGACTGCTGACATTTTGTTAATCATTATGTCGATAATTTCATGTTTAAGCCCACGGACAATTCCGGCGGCTTCTATTAAAATGTTCCCCGTTCGCCCAGTGTCAGGGCTCTTTACCGGTGCATGGATTGCCAAGGCCATTCCACTGGGCGAACACCTTTCTCAGCAGTTTGTTGGATGTGAATGCATAAAAAACGGGCGATCAGTTGATCGCCCGTTTTTCATTGTTCGGTTATTTTTTATCAGAGTTCGTGCTGGTTTCGCCGGTGTAAAAAAGACGCTTTTAGGGAGTGTTCGCTTAATCTTCTGGCTGATTCAGGCGACCGGCTGACGCCAGTCATCGGAACCCGAAGTACCGGATACTTCGTGGGTCCAGGTGATTTTGCGGTAGGTGAATTGCACTTCTTCCAGATGCGTGAAGTGCGAGTTCGACGGGTCCTGGCAGTTGTGCATTGTGTTGTTGATGGCGACGATGATCGCGTCTTCGAGCTTGGTGGTGTAGTAGTGCTCCTGGGTACCTTGAGCCGAAGTGCGGAACCACTGGATAACGATTTCGCTCATGCGCTCGCCGGAAGTCAGCGCTGCCTGCAGCAGTGGCGAAGATTTGTCGTATACCTTGGTGATCACGACTGGCTTGTGCACGCGTTGACCGGTCGTTTGGCCGGATTGCGGGTCACGCGGGATGATGACGTCGTGGCTGAAAGCCTGAACCATCACCTGGTCTTCGTGACCTTCCTGGTAAGTGTTGCCAACCGAGTCGGCGGTGAATGCGCCGGCAGTGATCAGGCCTTGTTTCTCGCCAGTGACGGACATGTAGGCGGGTGTTGCCATGGATGCTCTCCTTGCTTGATAAATGAGGGTGCCCGGGAGGCGATATCGCCCGGTGGGTGCCTGACTGTTATCAATGTCCGTGCCATAAGCGTTTAAAGCCATATACATCAGGCTGTTGAGGCGAGTTGTTTGACCGCCGGAAGATTTTCAACCAGGAATGCCGAGCAGTGTGCGCAGGGCGTGCCGGGTGGGGCGTTTAGCGTTCATGTAGGACGTTTCTGGAGGATGTGTGCGCAACTTCTTGCGCATCAAGGCTTTGCGCTATCCCTCATGGCGAGGAGGCATCCGGTGCAACGAATCAAAGGGTCGAGCGGTCCATAACAAAGCAACGACACGCCGTAAAGCGTCCGAACATCCTGCCATTGAGTGAGAACGACATGAAAATCCTTATGGTTCTAACGTCCCACGATCAATTGGGTAATACCGGTAAGAAAACCGGCTTCTGGCTGGAAGAATTTGCCGCTCCGTATTTCGCCTTTAAAGATGCTGGCGCCCAGTTGACCCTGGCATCGCCCAAGGGTGGCCAGCCGCCGCTGGACCCGAAAAGCGATGAGCCGGATGCGCAAACCGCTGCCACCGATCGCTTTCGCAAAGACGCGGCGGCTCAATCCGCCTTGGCGTCTACCGCCCTGTTGAGCAGCGCGAGGGCTGAAGACTACGACGCGGTTTTCTATCCCGGTGGGCATGGCCCGCTGTGGGATTTGGCTGAAGACAAAAATTCAATCGCGCTGATCGAGGCGTTTTTCAAGGCCGGCAAACCGGTCGCGGCGGTGTGCCATGCACCGGGTGTGTTGCGGCATGTCAAAGGCGCGGACGGCCAGCCGTTGGTCAAAGGCAAGCGCGTGACAGGGTTTACCAACAGTGAAGAAGAAGCGGTGCAGTTGACGGATGTCGTGCCGTTTCTGGTGGAAGACATGCTCAAGGAGAAGGGCGGGATCTATTCCAAGGGCGATGACTGGGCGAGCTATGTGGTCACGGATGGCCTGCTGCTGACGGGGCAGAATCCGGCGTCTTCGCAGGCGGCTGCCGAGGCTCTGTTGGCGAAGCTGAAATGAACCCGTGACCTGTAGCAGCTGGCGCAGCCTGCGTTCGGCTGCGCAGCAGTCGTAAAACTGACACCCTCGATTTTCCTGAAAGACCACGGCAGCTGATTTTACGACTGCTGCGCAGCCGAACGCAGGCTGCGCCAGCTGCTACAGGTTCTCGCCATTCCTTAGATGGAGAGATCCAGCGCGGTATAGCATTCTACGATCGAACGCCGCTGCGTCTCGGCATACAACCCAAGCTCGTCGATAGTCGGCCGCCCCAACGCCTTTTCGAACGCCTGCTGGTTCGAATGCACCCCATAGTGGGTTTGCGCCGCGTCCCCCAGGTTCGACTGAAAAATCCCCGCCGCGCTGACCGGCAGGAAATCTTCATACACCAGGGGTTCAACGCGCAAATAGCCACCGCTGACCAGCTCATCCAGCGAAGCGGTCTTCAGTTCGTCGGCCGCCAGCCCTTTTTCCGTGACGAAGTAGCGAAAGTACGCCAGTTCCTGTCGGCGCATGCCTTCGTAGGTGTCAGGGAATTCGCCGAAGTGTTGCGCCATCAGCGTGTTGTAACGCGCGGCGTTGGCTTCGTTGGGGAAGTCCTTGAGTTCGTCCCGGGCCGCATTGAGTAAGCGGTCGTAAAGTGCCCGGCCTTTGGGGGTGAGTGCAGCACCCCGTTGCTCGATTTCACCAAAACGTGCGCTGTGGCTGCCCCGCGTGTCCGTTTGATCGGTAAAGGCAATCGGTTCGTCCAGGGCCTTGAAACTGGTCTGGCGCAACAGGATCGGGCACTGGCGGCGGGGCGGGCCTTCGATCACGGCTTTGGGGGTAATGCCGTGGGCGGGCATTTGTGCCTGGACGATATCGATGTCCAGCGTGCGCGGCGTCAGGTGGTTGATGTGCGGGCCTTTGAATGCCACCACATCGGCGATCAGGCGATGTTGGGCGCTCAACTTCTGATATTGCTCGGCGGTGACAGTGGCGCTGTGATGCCAGCGAAAGGTTTCCAGTGCCTGTTCGACGAAGTCCCGGGCTTCTTGTTCGGTGAGGCCGCCTTCGGTTTCGGCGCGATTGATGAGCGCCAGTGCTGCGGGTGTAAAGATTGAACGCCTGTCCAGCGTCGATTCAGCGAAGGCGCGCAGATCCAGGTCTTCAATCAGTTCCAGGCGCAGCAGGGAGGTGAACACCCGGAACGGGCTGACTTGCAGCGCCGCCTCATGCACGGCGCGAAAAGCGGTGGAATGTACCGGCACGCCGGCCGGGGTCAGGTCGTAATAGCCCACCGGTTGCATGCCCATCACCGCAAACAGACGGGCCAGGGTGGCCAGTTCAGCGGCGGTGCCGACACGGATCGCGCCGTGGCGTTCGAGGTCCAGGCGCTGTATCTCGCCCGTGCTGTTCAGCTGCCGGGCGATCTGTGGATCGCTTTCCAGTACGTGGCGGTTGGTCTGTTCCACCAGTTCCATCAGCGCGCCATACAGCGGTACTTCTTCGCGGTACATGTCGGACATCGCTTTGGAAAAGCGCTGGCGGATCAGGTCGGGGCTGATGAAGTTCGGGTGGCTCATGAAAAAAATTCCTGGCGCGGTGACGTGAAGGATGTGGGAAAAGATCGCAGCCTTGCGCGGCGGGGACAAACGAAGAATCCTACGAACTTCATTCTGCCAAGGACTGCTTCACACCCGGAGCTGTGGACCTGTTGAACCTGTTGAACCTGTTGGACCTGTTGGAACTTTGTAGGAGCTGTCGAGTGAAACGAGGCTGCGATCTTTTGACGTTGATTTTTAAGATCAAAAGATCGCAGCCTCGTTTCACTCGGCAGCTCCTACAGCTCCTACACATGTCCTACGGAGATCACAGGTGTGAACGGCTTTCGGTGCGTTGCGATGCCAAGAACTCCCGATACAGGCGCGCCGTACTTGCCGGTTGCTCCACCATCGGCATATGGCCGATGTGGTCCCAGATTTCCACCCGAAGATCGGCAATGCCTTTGCTCCAGATGGCCACGCTGCTGACATCGATCAAACGGTCCTTGCGCCCCCATAGCAACAGCGCCGGGGCGCTGATGGCGGGGAGTTTCGGCTCCATCGGCGGGCTGGCGCGAAAGTCCTTGAAGATCTCCTCCAGTTCCTCGCGCTGCTGTTGATAGCGCTGGGCGATGGCGTCGAGCACCACCCCTGGCACCCACGGCGGCTCGGCCATGGTCATGGCGTAGAACCGCTGGAACTCTTCCCTCGAGTGAATCAGGAACGGGTTGTGACCCTTGGCCAAATGCCGCTCCATGTCACTGGCCTCGGGGGCGGTGACGCCGGCCGGGTCGATCAGCGCTACCGAAGCAATCCGGTCCGGGTAAGTGGCCGCCAGCCATGCCGCGATGTAGCCGCCCATGGAGTTGCCGATGACATGGACTTTCTCGACACCGCAGACGTCGAGCAACTGGATCATTCGCTTGGCCTGCAACGGAATGTCATAGCCACCGCCGGCCTTGAAGCCGGTTTCGCCATGGCCGGCGATGTCGGGGATGATCACTCGATACTGGCCGACAAAATGTCGGGCAAAACGCAGCCAGATATTCTTGTCGGCGCTGTAGCCGTGAAGCATCAGCACGCTGCTGGAGGCTTCGTAAGGGCCGCCTTGCCAGGTTGAAACGGTCATTTCAGTGATGGGCACCACGATTTTGTGCAACCGATACAGCTTGGCCTCCACGGCCATGTTCAGGTCATAGAGCCAATACCCGATCGCCGGGTAACTCAACCAGCTCCAGGCCACGAAAACCGCTATCAGGACAACCAACACAAGCATCAGGTGTCTTCCTTTTACGTGATCAGGACAGAATGTGGTCGATGGGCTTCAGTGTTCGGGTCAGTCGGTGATAACTGAAACTGAACCCCGGAAACATGGCAATCACATGACCGCTCTTGCTTTGATACCAACTGTGGCAGCCGCCCGATTTCCATACGGTGCGCTCCATCTCACGGTGGATCATTTCAGTGTAGGTACGTTCTGCCTCGGGGCGCACTTCGATACTGCGCAGACCGTGTGCTTTCAAGGTGCGAATGCAACCGAGGATGTAGTTCATCTGGGACTCGATGATGAACAGTGCCGACGTGTGGCCGATGCCGGTGTTGGGGCCGGTGACGATGAACAGGTTGGGAAAGTCCGGCAGGCTGGTGCCGAGGTAGGCGCGTGGGTAGGTCGCCCAGAAATCGCTGAGTCGCTTGCCGTTTTTTCCGGTGACAGGGTAGGAAATGACTCCATCGGTGGCGTCGTAACCGGTGGACCAGACGATCAGGTCGACGTCGATGTGCTGACCGTCCAGGGTGACGATTCCGGTTTCGTCGAGGGCCGCGATCCCTTGTTCACGACTGTGCAGGGTGACATTCGGCCGGCCCAGCGCGGGGTACAAAGTGCTCGAAACAATTACCCGTTTGCAGCCGATGGTGAAATCCGGGGTCAGTTTTCGTCGCAGTTCAGGGTCGGGGACTTGCCGTCTGAGGAAGCGCAGGGCGTGTTGCTGGACCATGTGGATCGCCGGTTTCGAATATTTGAAGGCAATTACCCGGGTTTCGAATTGCCAGTAAATCATCCAGCGCAGTAGTTTGTAGGCCGGCTTGACGCCTAACAACCAGCGCTGGAACCTGCCGAACGTGCGGTCGGCCCTGGGCAAGACCCAGTGCGGCGTGCGCTGGAACACGTGCAAGTGCTCGACGTCCGGAGCAATCGCCGGAATGACCTGGGCCGCACTCGCGCCGCTGCCAACGATCGCGACACGTTTTTGTCGGTAGTCGTAGGCGTGATCCCAATTATTGGTGTGAAATGTCTTGCCCTGGAATCGCTCCAGGCCCGCGAAACGCGGAATCACCGGTTGGCTCAGCGGCCCGGTGGCGTTGATCAGGAACTGCGCATAAAAGGTGCCTTTGCTGGCGGTGTGCACGGCCCAGCGCTTGCCCTCGTCATCCCACACGATGCGATCGACATTCGCCTCCAGTTGCACTTTGTCGCGCAGGCCAAAATGCTCCACCACGTGCTGGGTGTAACGGTGCAGTTCGGCTTGTTCGGCGAACATTTGCGTCCAGCGGTAGGGCGCGAAAGACAGCGAATAGAGCGGCGAGGGCACGTCGACCGCCGCGCCGGGGTACGTGTTCTGGCACCAGGTGCCGCCAAAAAAGTCCCGTCGCTCCAGCAGACGAAAATCGTCAATGCCGGCCTTGAGCAAATTGATCGCTGCGCACTGACCGCCAAATCCGCTGCCGATGATCAACACTTGAAAGGTCTGCATGGGCCTCCTTTATTTCGTTATTGATCAAACTCCCCCTTCATGTATAGCCAAACTATGGGAACAATGCTTTTGTAGAGCGATGCTTGCTCGCGAAGAATTTAAACGCGATACACCCGGCCGTCCGCGTCATCGTTTTTCGCGAGCAAGCATCGCTCCTACAGTCGGTGATGGCTATTTAACGTTGCCCTGATAGACTTCGACCACACACGCTACCCTTGGTGTTATCAGGTTTCGTTCCGAGGCACAGAGGCCCTTATGGGAAATGCGGGAGTGAAGGGAATTTCACTGGCCAGGAGGCTCTATACATCGCGAACCCTCGGTTTATTGCTGGGGTTGCTGTGCGTGAGCGTGTCGATGTACCCGTTGGACCCGGCGCCGTGGGTCTGGGGATTGATGCTGTTCAATGCGTTACTGTGGCCGCATCTGGCTTATCAATGGGCGCGTCGTTCCAACGTCCCTTATCACGCTGAACATCGCAACCTGCTGGTGGACGCCTTTCTGGGTGGTTTCTGGGTCGCCGCCATGCAATTCAACCCGCTGCCCAGTGCGACCACTATTTCGATGATGGCGATGAACAACGTGGCCATCGGCGGTTTGCGTTTCCTGTTGGCGGGCAGTGTCGCGCAAATACTGGGCGTCGGCGTCGGCTATCTGATTTTCAGACCGGTCTTTATTCCTGAAACCAGCCAATTGCAGCTGTACGCCTGTTTACCCTTGATGGGGCTGTATCCGCTGGCGCTGGGCTGGATCTGCTTCCGGCAGGCCCACACCCTCGGGCGACAAAAGCGCGAATTGCTGGCCCTGAGTCGTACCGACAGCCTCACGGGCTTGCTCAATCACGGCGCCTGGAAAGATCAGCTGGAGATCGAGTTTCAACGTTGCCAACGCCAACATCAGGGCGGGGCGATTGCGCTGATCGACATTGACCATTTCAAGACCATCAACGACACCTACGGCCATGTCGCCGGTGACATCGTGTTGCGCCAGCTCAGCAAGATGCTCAAACAGAACCTGCGAGCAACCGATGTCGCGGGGCGTTACGGCGGCGACGAGTTTTGTGTGATTCTCCCGGACCTGCCGCTCAATAGCGCCGCTACGGCCATGGATGCCCTGCGTGATCGCTTCGCCACGCTGGGCTACGAACAGAGCCCGGCACTGAAAGTCAGCCTGAGCATTGGCCTGGCCGCCTTCAGCCCAACCCACACCGACGCGACCCTATGGCTCAACGATGCCGACCAGGCGCTGTACGAAGCCAAGACCACCGGCCGCAACCGCGTGATCTGTGGCAGTGGCGGCAAACCTCAGCATGAGTTGCTTGATTCGGTCTAGAGCCTTGCGCCGTTGTCAGGTAGGGTGTTTTACACCCCCCGACACGAAACAAGGATCGATTCATGACGCTCAAACTCCCGCGCTCCCTGCTGGCCACCAGCCTTGGCCTGACCCTCGCCCTCGGCGCAATTGCCCCCAGCGCATTCGCCGAACCTCACCAGCAAGTCCTCGCCGATTCCGAGCAATACAAGGGTGAAGCCCTGAAATTGCTGGAGCGTCTGGTCAACATCGACTCAGGTTCGGGCTATGAACCGGGCCTGACCCAGGTTCGCGACATTGCCATCGATGAACTGAAAAAGCTTGGCGCCACCATCGAATTGATACCCAACACACCGGACAAAAGTAGCCATGTGATCGCGACATTGAAAGGCACAGGCAAGGCGAAAATCCTGCTGATGGCGCACATGGACACGGTGTTCAAGGAAGGCTCTGCCGCCGAACGGCCCTTCCGCATCAAGGACGGCCGCGCCTACGGGCCGGGTGTGATGGATGACAAGGGCGGTATCGTTGCCGGCATCTACGCATTGAAAGTCCTGAAAAACCTCGACTTCAAGGACTACGCGCAAATCACCTTCCTGCTTGATGCCAGCGAAGAAACCGGCTCGGACATTGCCACCGACCTGATCAAGAACACCGCCAAGGAACACGACGTGACCCTCAACCTCGAACCCGGTCGCCCGGCGGATGGTTTGGTGGTGTGGCGTAAAGGCAGCGCCACGGCGGTGGTGGAAGTCAAAGGCAAGGCCGCCCACGCGGGTGTTGCGCCAGAGTTGGGACGTAACGCCGCGATGGAAGTGGCGCACCAGATCTTGCAGCTCGGAAAACTGGGTGATGAACAGAAAAAAACCACCATCAACTTCACCGTGCTCAAGGCCGGCGACCGGACCAACGTGATTCCGGATCAGGCCACGGCCAAGGCTGACGTGCGAGCGGCAGTGCCGGAGGAATTTGACCGGATCGAGAAGGATCTGGCGCGGGTTTCGAAGGACAAGCTGATTGCGGATACCGAAGTGACTACCACCCTTCAGCGCGGGTTGCCGCCGATGCCGCAGACTGCGGAGTCGGATCGGTTGATGGCCATGGCTCAAGGGATTTACGGCGAAATTGGCCGCAAATTGACGGAAGAGGGTAGCGGTGGAGCGGCGGATGCCAGCCTCTCGGCCGGTGTGGGCACGCCGACGCTGG
The DNA here is from genome assembly GCF_059716195.1 of Pseudomonas sp. LBUM1644. Lineage (NCBI taxonomy): Bacteria > Pseudomonadati > Pseudomonadota > Gammaproteobacteria > Pseudomonadales > Pseudomonadaceae > Pseudomonas > Pseudomonas sp. LBUM1644. The sequence goes on from NZ_CP166812.1 coordinate 2,245,431, forward strand.
ATGGGTTCGGGATTGTCGGCGGGAATATTCACACGCCAGAGGAATACGCTGAGGTAGAGAGTGTGGCGCCGCGGATTTATCTGTTGTCGCGGATGATTATGGAATTGGCCAACACTTCGAAGGGAAGTAAGTAGGGCTGGTTACAGCGGGAGGAGGGGTTAGAACGGTGGTGTAAGAGGGATCGCAAGATCAAGATCAAGATCAAAAGATCGCAGCCTGCGGCAGCTCCTACAGGGTGCTGCCGCGGGGTTTCGTTACTCCTTGACGCTCATGAACTCTTCCGCCCAATGGATATATTCCTCAGGCTGCGTGTAGGTATGAGTCAGCTCCGTCGCACTCAAGTCCGACGCCTGGGTAAAGATCTGCCGTTGCTCGCGCAGGCTGTCGTATGTCGCCTTGATCGCGGCGAAGTAGGCGCCATGACCATCGATGGTGACGCGCACGCCCAGTTCGGCCAGGCGTTTATCGTCGCGCAGCGCCGGGTTGCCATAGGTCACCAGCATCAGCGGTACGCTCAGGTGCTCGGCAATTTTTTCCAGTTGGTCGAAATCCTGGACGCCCACCATGCAAATCCCGTCCGCTCCTGCGTTTTGATATTGCTTGGTGCGGCTGATGATTTCCTGAATCGGCAGGATTCCAGCGTTGGTGCGGGCAATAATCGCCATTTCCGAATCACACCGGGCTTCCAGTGCCGCACGGATTTTGCCGACGCCTTCCGCCACCCCGATCAGGTCGGTGGATTTGCGGCCGAACTGGGCCGGCAACAGGGTGTCTTCGATGGTCAACGCGGCCACGCCGGCGCGCTCCAGTTCGACGATGGTGCGCATGACGTTGAGTGCGTTGCCATAGCCGTGGTCGGCGTCGGCGATGACCGGCAACTGGGCGACACGACCGATACGGGTGGCCTGCTCGGCAAACTCGCTGAGGGTGATCAGAGCAAAGTCAGGGGCGCCCAATACCTGCAACGAGGCGACCGAACCGCCCAGGATTCCCACTTCAAAACCCAGGTCGGCGGCAATGCGGGCTGACATCGGGTCGAAGACCGACGCGGTGTGATAGCAGGTGTTGGAAGCGAACAATTCGCGAAAATTACGGCGCAAATCTTGATGGGAGAGCCTGGACATACGAGTTCCACCACTGCAATTGGAATGGAAAGGCTTGAGCAAAAGTGTCAACGCCGAAGGACTAAAAGGCTATCACGCGGAAGGGGAGAAGATGATGACGAATTTGCACGAGCGACGAAGCGCCGTCGATCAGGCCGCCACAACCTGTTGCTGCTGACCGGGTAACGGCACGGCGCGCACCGAGTCGCCGGGTTGCAGCTGGAGACGTTTGGCGGTGAGACGGTCGACGATCAGGCTGTTGCCCACCAGCCTTGCCTTGGCTGCGGTGATGCGGCAGTTTTCCAGGCGACGATTGTGGATCAGCCACACGGGTGCCCGATCGTCCGGCGTGCCGAGGGCCAACGTCAGCGCTTGACTGTCGCGCACAGTGCGGATTCTGGAAACCGGCGCTTCGATGACTGGGCCAGCGTCGAAGATGTCGATGTAACCCTTGTGCGCAAATCCTTCGGCAGTGAGGATTTTCAAGGCCGGTTCGGTGTTCGGGTGAGCCTTGCCAATCACCGCCTGGGCCTGTTCGGTGAGCAGGCAGGTGTACAGCGGTTGGCGTGGCATCAGTTCGGCAATGAACGATTTGTTACCCAATCCAGACAAGTGGTCGGCATGGCTGAAATCCATCTTGAAGAAGTGTCGGCCCAGGCTGTCCCAGAAGGGCGAACAACCCTGTTCGTCGGCCTGGCCGCGCAGCTCGGCGATGAGTTTGTCACCGAACAAGTGAGGGAATTCGGCGACGAACAACAAGCGTGACAACGACAGCAATCGACCGTTATTGCACTGGCGGTGATCGGGTCGCAGGAACAGCGAGCAGAGTTCCGATTGCCCGGTCATCTCATTGTTCAGGAAGAGGGTCGGGATCTGGCGCTGGATGCCCAGGTCCGGTGACGAACTGACTGTGAGACCGACCCGGTAGTTGTACCAGGGCTCGCGCAGGCCAACCGCGCCTGACAGGGCGCTGACCCCCACCACTTGCTGATCATCGTCTTCGAGCACGAACAGGTAGTCGGCATCCGCGCGCTCGACCTGTCCGGCGAAGGTCCTTTGCGTCCACCGCAACCGATGGGCCAGGCGGTCTTCGTCCGCTGGCAGGGGAGTGAACCCGCGGCCACTTTGCCGCGCCAGCGCAAACAAGGCGGGCAAGTCGGTGATGTGAACCGGCCGGACAATCATGACGCCGTTCCTTCTTCGCGCCGGTCCTGGCAGTTTCGTTCGGTACGTGAGTGGGTGCTGCTCACAGGGCGATCAGCCGGATCGGGCTGGCGTCAGTCACGCCCAGGGCCGCACACATCTGTGCATTCAAGGCCACGGTTTGCCCGCCGTTGTAGTCCAGTTCGGCTACGATCGCGCGATAGTTCTGCAGCGAATCGTTGCTGACCAGGTACCTGCCTCGCGCATCGATGGTCGACACGCTTTTTGCCGTACCGGTCTGGCTTTGGACGATGGAACGGATACCGCAGACGCGGGCATGCAGCGTCGGGCCACCGTCGAACAGATCAACGTAGTTGTTGGTTTCGAATCCTTCGCGTTCGAGGATATCGAAGGCCTCCTGGCCATCGGGATGGATCCGTCCGATGCAGTCCTGTGCAGCCTGCGGCAACATCGGTACATAGATCGGGTATTGCGGCATCAGTTCGGCGAGGAACGTGCGGCTTTCCAGGCCACAGAGCCGCTCGGCCTCGACATAGGGCAGGTCGAAGAAATGCTTGCCCACGGCGTCCCAGAACGGCGATCGACCTTCATCGCTGCTGAAGCCGACAATCTCGGTGATCACCGCTTCGGCAAAACGGCCTGAATGCGCGGCAATGAACATCAGTCGCGCCCGTGACAGCAACTCCGAATACGGTGTTCGCACCAGGGCCGCATCAATATGAAAACCTCGCAGCAAGGTGTGGCCACTGAGGTCCTGACACAACGACAGTGCCGGCACGCCATGTTCGATGTGCAGTTCGCGCGAGGCGCTGGTGAAATGCCGGTTGCGCAAGCTATAGAACGGTTCGTTGAACCCGGCTGTGGCAAGGATCTCCGAGCAGCCGACCAGGCGCTCGGTCGCCAGATCCTCAAGCACGAAGAAATAGCTCTCCGGGCCGTGGCCCTCAACGTCTTTTTCGAAAGAGGCGCAGGAGTCGAAAATTCTCTCGCGCAAGCGATCAGTGTCGTCCGGCAAGGACGTGACGCCCACCAGGCTTTCGCGAGCAAGTCGCTGAAGTTGAGGCAGGTCGGTTAACTCGACTGGACGTAAGACCAGCATGGATGCACTCCTGTATCAAAGGGCTCGGTGGTGAGTACCGAACCTGACTATCACTGTCGGTTTCCATGCAATACATCGGCGGATGCCTGACTGTTTGTCAGACGCCGCTCTTATTTTCAGCCATTGGACGAGGCGGGCAATGGGAAGCGTAGGTGGTATGCATACCGTTGAGAGAGAATATCCAGGCTCCTGCTGGACAGTCGCACGTTGATTTGGGCCTCCGCGGCAGGAGTATTTATTTAACGCCAGCTCCCTGTCTAGTTTATTTTTGTGTGGTTTTACCGAACCCTGAAACGTGGCGAAAAGCCCGCATGATAGGGCCTACAGGTACGTAGATTGGCCTTGTAGGTCATTGCCTAAAGGTGTGTCGGAGATACCCATTTCTCAAGGGTGAAATATGACTTCTATCCATGCCGCAAACTGAAACGAAACGCCCTCAACCCTGTTGCTTGCGGCACAATTGTCCGAGCATTGGCCGCGTGAGGTCGTTAACCATTCCCCATCGACAGAGTAAACCTTCGTGCAAGCGACCCGTTTGACCCTGATCTGCCACGCTAGAACCGTCGCACAGAAATTGGCGCGTTTTCCTACGGATGAGCCGGTGGAGATGGATTGGCAGTCGGCAAGGGGCGCACGTGCTGCGCAATTCAGTAAAAAGCCTCGTATTCTCAGCGGCCCGGAAAGACGAGCCCGGGAAACAGCCGAGTTGTTCGGTAACGATGTGGAAATGGTCATGGCATTGAGGGATTGCGATTTCGGACGCTGGAAAGGCATGCGAATCGATGATCTGCAAAAATCCGAACCCGAGGCGCTCCAGGCATGGCTTGATGATCCGCATTCGGTGCCCCACGGTGGCGAGTCGGTGACGCAACTCGGGCAGCGTGTGGCCGCTTGGCTGACGACTCTCGAGACCACGCCCGGTCACTTCGTCGCCATCACCCATCCGTTCGTGATTCGCGCGGCGCTGACACACGTGCTGCACAGCGCGGCGTACAACCTGATTGATGTCGAGCCGCTGTCGGCCATCGAATTGCGATTCACCGGCCGCTGGCGGTTGCGCTTGATGGGCAGTGACACTGGAGGGACGCGTTAATGAAAAAACTTCTGGTCATCGGTATCGGTGCCGGCAACCCCGACTACATCACGATGCAGGCCGTGAAGGCGCTGAACCTCGTCGACGTGTTTTTTCTCATGGACAAGGGCCAGAGCAAAGACAAGCTCATCGACTTGCGCCACCAGATTTGCGAACGCTACATCACGGGGAGTGACTACCGCTTTGTTGAAGCCCATAGCCCGGAGCGTTTACGCGGCGATGTGGACTACAAGACCAGTGTCGAGGATCTGAACACCGCCAAGCAGCGGACCTTCGAACGGCTGATCAATGAGGAAATGACCGACAACCAGTGCGGCGGTTTTCTGGTGTGGGGCGACCCGGCGTTGTACGACAGTACCGTGCGGATCTTGCAGGCGATCCTGGCGTCTGGCCGGTGTGTCTTTGAGTTCGAGGTGATTCCCGGGATCACCAGCGTCCAGGCTTTGGCGGCGCAGCATAAGGTGCCGTTGAATCAAATCGGGCGGTCGATTGAAATCACCACCGGCCGGCGGTTGGCGGCGGGGCAGGTCAGCGATGCTAACAGTTTGGTGGTGATGCTTGATGCGGAAGATTCCTACCATCATGTGGCGGATCCGCAGACAGAGATCTACTGGGGGGCTTACCTGGGAACGCCGGATGAGATTCTAATCAGTGGCAAGCTCAAGGATGTGGCGGAGGAAATTGAGCGGGTGCGCAAGGCTGCCCGGTTGGCCAACGGCTGGATTATGGATACTTACCTGTTGCGCAAGCCTTGAGGCCGCCTTCGCGGGCAAGCCTCGCTCCTACGGGTTAACCATGTCCTGTAGGAGCGAGGCTTGCCCGCGAAGAGGCCGTCACCGACACCTCAAGATCCGGCTTTGACCTCCCGCCCAAACCGCTCCCGATACACCGATGGCGGCACGCCGACCACGCTGCGAAACGCCACGCGGAAACTTTCGACCGAGCGATAACCGCAGCGCTCGGCAATCTGTTCCGTATTCTGGCTCGAGCTTTCCAGCAACTCACGGGCGCGACCCAAGCGCTCATGTTGCAACCATGTCTTGGGGGACAGGCCACTGGCTTCGGTGAATCGGCGCAGGAATGTCCGCTCGCTCATCGCCGCTTCACTGGCCAGGTCGCGAACCTCCAGCGGTTTATCCAGGCGTTCACGGGCCCACTGCATCACGCGGGAAAGATCGCTGCGTGGCGTAGGGCTGACCGGTGTCGGAATGAATTGCGCCTGGCCGCCGGTACGTTGCGGTGACATCACCAGTCGCCGCGCCACCGAGTTCGCCACCTGGGTACCGAAGTCCCGCGCCACGAGGTGCAGGCAGGCATCAATGCCGGCCGCGCTCCCGGCCGAGGTGATCAACTGGCCCGAGTCGACATAGAGCACGTCCGGGTCGACCAGGATATTCGGGAAACGCTCGGCCAGTTCGGCCGTGTAACGCCAGTGCGTCGTGGCGCCAAGGCCATCGAGCAGGCCGGTGGCCGCCAGCACGAACACCCCCGAGCAGATCGACAGCAATCGCGCACCCCGAGCATGGGCCTGGCGCAGGGCTATGAGTAACGCTTCGGGCACCGGCGAGCTGCGGTCGCGCCAGCCGGGAATGATAATGGTCCGGGCGTCTTCGAGCAGTTCCATGCCGCCATCGGCCAACACCTGAATGCCGCCCATGGCGCGCATCGGACCCGGGTCTACAGCGACGATGCGATGCGCATACCACGGGAAATCAAACTCTGGCCGCGCCAGGCCGAAGATCTCCACGGCGATGCCGAACTCGAACGTACAGAGGCCGTCGTAGGCCAGAATCGCGACCAATCCAGGGGTGGGCTGCATTTGGCGGAAAGTTCCCGGTGAGTGTCTTGTGCGCCACTGTAGCGTCAACCGGCGGACGGATAAAGTCTTCCTACACCCACCGAGACTTTGGAGTACAACCCATGACCAGCCTGGTCCGCGTCATTCCCGCCGCCCCATCGGCCATCGCCCTGATGCATTTCAGCAACCGTCTGACCTTCGAAACCGACTGTTCCGACGTCTATGGCAGCCAACAGTCCGGGGATGTGGATTTTGTCCTCGTCGATGTACGCGGTCCGCTGGCGTTCGAGCGGGGGCACGTGCCAGGCGCGATCAACATTCCAGGGCGCCTGCTGATCGCCGAAGGTCTGGCGGCCTACCCGAAAACCAGCCTGTTCGTGGTCTATTGCGCCGGGCCTCACTGTAACGGCGCCAACAAGGCCGCCGTGAAACTGGCGGCGCTGGGGTACCCGGTCAAAGAGATGATCGGCGGGGTGACCGGGTGGCTGGATGAAGGGTTTGAGTTGAGTGTTGTGGTGCAACGTCCGGAAACGACGTCCGTTGGTTGTGAATGTTGATGTAGCCGAAAAGATCGCAGCCTCGTTTCACTCGACAGCTCCTACAGGTTATGTGTTTGCCGCTGACCACCACTGATCCAGCGTCGCCTGCAACCAGTCAAAAACGGCTGCATGGGCGGCGCTGTCCTGCGGCTCCCGTGGCAACGGCGATTCATCGGCAAAATGCGCGTTGAGAATGGCCACCGACGCCGCATTCCATTCCGGATGAAACTGCAATCCCACCCGCGCTGGCCCGAAGCAATACATCTGCGTTTCACATTGCTCACTGCTGGCGAGCAATTGCGCGTCGGAGGGCAGGTCGATTGCGTCTTCGTGCCATTCCAGTACCTTCAACGACGAACCGTCGGCACCGTTCACGGTGGTCCAGCCGGTTTCGACTTGACCCATTCGCCGTACCGTCCCGCCCAGGCTCAGTGCCAGCAATTGCGCCCCCAGGCAAATGGCGAACACGGGCGCCCCCTCAGCCAGGCTGCCCGCCAGCCACTGGCGTTCGGTTGCCAGCCACGCCGGCCCGGCGTTGGATTCGTAAGGTCCGCCCAGCAGAATCACCGGCTCCCCGCTCACTGGCGGCAACTGTTCGAGGTCGGCCCGAAATACGTTTAGCGTCAAGCCTCTTGAGGTAGCCCAGTCGGCAATGGCTCCCGGACCTTCGGCGGGGTGGTGCTGGATCAGGTTTAACGTATGTATCGCCCCCTTCATACTCGCCACCTTTTCGTAAGTATTTGTCGCTTCAACACAATTTACCCTCCTGAAGCCGCTCTAGACTGCCGCCCACTTCGGTCGTTACGCACAATAAAGCTCTGACCGAAAGCTACCACTCGAACGCTGCCAATAAAAACCTCCGTACACAGGAGTTATAAATGAAGAAGCTAGTAATGTTCGGTGCCCTGGCACTGTCGATGTTGTCCCTGACCGCCGTGGCCGAAGACGCCAAGCCGATCCGCATCGGTATCGAAGCCGGTTACCCCCCATTTTCGATGAAAACCCCTGACGGCAAACTCACCGGTTTCGACGTCGACATCGGCGACGCACTGTGCGAGCAGATGAAAGTGCAATGCACGTGGGTCGAGCAAGAATTCGACGGCCTGATCCCGGCCTTGAAGGTCAAGAAAATCGACGCCATCCTGTCGTCCATGACCATCACTGACGACCGTAAAAAGAACGTCGATTTCACCATCAAGTACTACCACACCCCGGCGCGCTTCGTGATGAAGGAAGGCTCCGACGTCAAGGATCCGCTGACCCAACTCAAGGGCAAGAAGGTTGGTGTGCTGCGCGCCAGTACCCACGACCGCTTCGCCACTGAAGTGTTGCAACCGGCCGGCATTGTCCTGGTGCGCTACGGTTCGCAGCAGGAAGCCAACCTGGACATGGTGTCTGGCCGCGTTGACGCGCTGCTGGCCGACTCGGTCAACCTGGACGATGGTTTCCTGAAAACCGACGCCGGTAAAGGTTTCGCGTTCGTCGGTCCTGAGTACAACGATCCGAAATACTTCGGTGGCGGCGCCGGCATTGCCGTGCGCAAGGGCGATACTGCCCTGGCCGAGCAATTCAACAAGGCCATTACCGAAATCCGCGCCAACGGCAAGTACAAGCAAGTGCAGGACAAGTACTTCAAGTTTGACGTTTACGGCGAGTAACAGCGCCTTTCAAAAAAAGTGGCAACCGTTGACGCGGTCGCCACTTTTTTTATGCTCATGATTTACGCTACCAGCACCCCCCTGTAGGAGCTGCCGCAGGCTGCGATCTTTTGATCTTGTTTTTTAACGATCAAGATCAAAAGATCGCAGCCTGCGGCAGCGCCTACAGGGATCAGCGTGCAATTAAGATTTCAGGAGTTCCCCATGCAACGCATCGACCATTCATTGCCCTGGAGCCACCTCGGGACCGAACGCACACTCAGCGTGTTTCGTTATGGCGCCGGCACCCGCAAGGTCTACATCCAGGCCAGCCTGCACGCTGACGAATTGCCGGGCATGCGCACGGCCTGGGAACTGAAGAAACGCCTGGCTGAACTCGAAACCCAGGGCCAGTTGCAAGGGGTGATAGAGCTGGTTCCGGTGGCCAACCCCATCGGCCTCGACCAGCACCTGCAAGGCAGCCACATGGGGCGCTTTGAACTGGGCAGCGGCAAGAACTTCAACCGTTCGTTCGTTGAACTCAGTGCGCCGGTGGCCGAATTGATCGGCGAGCAACTGGGCAACGACGCGGCGGCCAACATTGCACTGATTCGCCAGACCATGGGCCAGGTCCTCGACGACTTGCCGGCCCCGGCCTCGCAGCTGGAAGCCATGCACCGCCTGTTGCTGCGCCACGCCTGCGACGCCGACATCACCCTCGACCTGCATTGCGATTTCGACGCAGCCATTCACATTTACGCCTTGCCGCAACATTGGCCGCAATGGCAGTCACTGGCGGCGCGCTTGAAGGCGGCTGTTGCGTTGTTATGCGAAGATTCCGGTGGCAGCTCTTTCGACGAATCCTGTTCTTCGCCGTGGTTGCGTCTGGCCAGGGCTTTTCCCAACGCCGTGATTCCGCCGGCCAACCTGGCGACCACGCTCGAATTGGGCAGCATGGGCGATACCCGGGTCGACCAGGCGCAGGCCAATTGCGAGGCGATTCTCGGATTCCTCGCCGAGCAAGGCTTCATCAAAGGCAACTGGCCGGCGGCACCGAGCGAATGCTGTGAGGGCATGCCGTTCGAGGGCACTCAATACCTGTTTGCGCCGCATCACGGCGTAGTGAGTTTCTTGCGCGACTCCGGTGAGTGGGTGGAGAAGGGGGATGCACTGTTTGAAGTGGTTGATCCCTTGAGCGACCGGAACACCACCGTTTGCGCCGGGACCAGCGGCGTGTTGTTTGCGATTGATCGTGGCCGCTATACCCAGCCGGGCACTTGGCAGGCAAAAGTCGCCGGGCGCGAGCCGATCCGGGCCGGAAAACTGATCAACGACTGAATGACTCTGACCCTGTAGGAGCTGCCGCAGGCTGCGATCTTTTGATTTTGCATTTAAAAAAACAAGATCAAAAGATCGCAGCCTGCGGCAGCTCCTACAGGCGCATTGTTGATGGAGGGTGTTAGGCTCCGCCTCGAATTCTGCGCGCTGTGAAGGAAGGTTTATGTTGAAGTTTCTCGCTCTGCTCACGCTGGTGTTGTCTGCCACGGTCCACGCCCAAACCCCGCTGCAAACCGATCTGCCGCTCAAGTACCTGGAGCAGGCCAACCCTGAATCGCGCGAGCAACCGCTGGTGATTTTTCTCCACGGTTACGGCAGTAACGAGCAGGATCTGTTTGGCATCAAGGATGAGTTGCCCGCGCAATACACCTTCCTGTCGGTGCGCGCGCCGATAGTGATGGAAGAGGGCAGCTACCAATGGTTTCGCAAGAAGGGCGACGGCGCCTACAACGGTGAGACCGACGATCTGAAATCCAGCGGCCAGCTGCTGCTGGATTTTGTCGCACAGGCGGCGAAGAAATATCACACCGAGGCGAACAAGGTGTTCCTGGTGGGCTTCAGCCAGGGCGCGATCATGTCCTACGAGGTTGGCCTGCGTCATCCCGAGGCATTGGGCGGGATTGCCGCGTTGAGCGGGCGGATTTTGCCGGTGCTCAAGTCCGGGCTCAAACCAGACGAAAAACGCCAGGCGCTGGCGATTTTCATCGGGCATGGCACGGCGGATAAACGCCTGCCTTACAAAGATGGCACTGACGCCGACCGTGTGTTGCAGGGCCTGTCACTCAAGCCTGAGTTTCATGCCTACCCCGGTGTCGGGCATAACATCAGTGCCGAGGAGATACAGGATTTGAATGCCTGGCTGCAGCGCCTCAACCCCTGAGCCTTACTTGCCGCTGACGATTTGCTTGATCAGCGTTTCGTGGGCGGCCATGTCGGCGGGGCGGGAAATGACCTGAACCACCGCCATGCGGGTGCCGGATGCCGCGATCAGCGTCGAATTGAGGGTCATGCCTCCTCCTTGTTTAGCGGTGCCGTCGACTTGTCGAATGCCCAGCCCGGTCGCTTTTTGAGTCAGGCTTTTTTCGCTCAACTTGTTGTAATCGGGCAGGGCCTTGCGCTGCGACGTGTCGAAGTCGGCCACGGTGCCGTCGAGAAACGCGCCGTCGTTGTCCTTGACCTTGACGCCGGCCGGGAGGTTGTTTTCAGCGGCAATCACCACGGTTTTAGTGGTTTCGTTGCTGTACATGGTGCCGCTCGCGCCCGTGGGGCTGGACGGTAGCGGGTTGGCGATGAAGCCCTTGGGCAGGGTGAACGTGAACTTGCCGCCGAGCATCGAGACCTTTTGTGCCGGCGCCTCGCTGGAAGTGGCCTTGGCAGCCTGCGCATTCAAAGTCCCCAGGCTGGCAACCGCCATCAGCAACAGGACGGCGGCTTTTTTACTTAACAATGACATTTGAATTCTCCAGGGATGGTCGCGCTGTGAGGGCGATCATCCCATGGAATACGATTTGTAGCAGCTGCCGAACACTGTAGGAGCTGCCGCAGGCTGCGATCTTTTGATCTTGTCGTTTAAAAACAAGATCAAAAGATCGCAGCCTTCGGCAGCTCCTACAGAGTTATTGCGCCTGTTTTTTCGGTGGGTTACTGCGCCTGGTTTTGCGGGAACAAGTTACGGCGGGTTTCTTCGTCGAACTCCGCCTTCAGCACCAGTTGATCTTTCAAGCCGTGGGCACGTTGTGCCGCCGGGCGGGCGCTGATTTCATCGAACAGGCGCTTGACGTTCGGGTACGCCGCCAGGCCGTTCTCGCCGAGGATGTACGGCGCGTAATTGGCCCAGCCCCAGAGTGCCATGTCGGCGATGCTGTAGGTGTCGCCGGCCAGGTATTGGTGGTCGGCCAGGCGCTGGTCCAGAACGCGGTAGTGGCGTTCGACTTCCTTGAGATAGCGATTTTTCGCGTACGGCAGGTCTTCCGGTGCGTGGTGCAGGAAGTGCACGGCTTGGCCCGAGAACGGTGATAGGCCGGTCGCGATGAACATCAGCCATGACAGCAGTTCGGCTTGGCCGGCGGCGGAGGTCGGCAGGAAGCGCTGATGCTTTTGCGCCAGGTGCAGCAGGATCGCCTGGGAATCGAAGACGGTGGCGTCGCCGTCGACCAGGGCCGGAACCTTGGCGTTCGGGTTGATCGCCAAAAAGGCCGGCAAGTGTTGTTCGCCCTTGAAGGTATCGACGCCGATCAGTTCGTAAGGTGTTTGCAGCTCTTCGAGCAGCAAGGCGACTTTCATCGGGTTCGGCGAAGGGTGGAAAAAGAATTTCATGGTGTAGGCCTCAGTCAATGTCGGGTTAGGAACTGAGGCTGATGGTGGGCGAAACCCGTTCGATTGACGTACAAGCTTTTCGCTTTATTCGTGCGAAACGATCGAAGGTGTTGTGGTGGTCTTGCTGGCCGGTTGCGTCGTGGCAATCACTGCCCCGGCGATAATCAGCAGTGCCGGGATGATCAACATCGGACTGGCAGGGCTGCGCCCAACGGTGATCAGCAGCAGCGTGGACATCAGTGGCGCCAGGTAGGACAGTGCCCCCAATGTCGCCAGGCTTCCGCGTTTGGTGGCGTAGTCCCAGGCAAAAAACGCCAGCCCGACCGGTCCCAGGCCGAGGACAATAATTGCGGTCCACTGGCTTGCATCCGGTTGTACCGTGGTTTCGAAGGCCAGGTGGCAGACCAGTCCCGACAGGGCGACCATCCCGCAAATGCCGCCGATGATGCTGCTGGGCACGGCACTGAACCGGCGATTGAACACTGAGTAACCCGCCCAGATGAGCGCACAACCGAACGCGGCGAGATAACCGGCGTTCGGCATCGCGGCGCTGGCATCGGGCACGCGTTGCTGCATGATGAACGCCGTGCCGGCCAGGCCCAGCATGGCGCCGAGCATTTGCCGTTTGTGCAGGGTTTCGCCCGCCGCGAATGCCGAGAGCAACACCAGCAACAGCGGCCAAAGGTAATTGATCAGGCTGGCTTCTGCCGCCGGGGCCGCTTTGAGCGCGAAAAAGTACAACGCGTGATAAATGAAAATCCCGACAAACCCGGTTGCCCATACGGCCCAGGGTTGTCGCCAACTGCTGAAACCGGCCATTCCGCGTCGACCCAGAATCACCAGGCTCGCGACAAACGCCACGCCGAAACCCAGCGTCAGCAGTTCAAAGGGCGGAATGCCTTCGGTGAGAGTGGTCAGCAGGGCCAGGGAGGACCAGAGCACGATGGCGATCACGCCGACGGCCGTCGCAGAGGAAGCGTTTCGGAGCTGAGTCATGTCTGTTCCTTCAGCGCAATGTGCGGGCAACCATCCTGGCCCGATGACTTGGAGGAGCTTAGCGCTTGATTGCCGTACGTCCAGCGTCCGCCGTGGGGTTCGCCGGTTTTGCCAGCAAACGCCGGGTCACCCCGAGCATCGCCACCGACACCGCGACGCCCACGGCGAACGCGCTCAGCCCCAAGCCGGGCAAGGCCAGCGCCAATACCAGGCAGAATGCCGCGAACGAATACATGCCGGTGGCGGTGGCTCGCAGCAAGGCGGCAGTGAAGGCTGCGCCCCGAGTTTGCTGGGAAAACACCGCCATCACGCTGCCCAGCACCGGGAACACCGCGAGCAGCCCGCTCCAGTGGTCGCCAACGGTGCTGGCCAGCAAGGTGACGGCGAGGGTGAGCAGGGCACCGGCAATCATGCGTAGCAGCAGTTTGTCGGATTTAGGCGCGGGGCCGGAAACGATGGGCCTTACCTGCGGGAACAGGTAGGGCGCTGCCAACAATGCGCTGGCAGCGGCGATGACTGAAAAGGTCAGGGACGGCGGGATCAACGACAGCACCACGGCGGACGTGGCCCAGACCATCAGCGAAATCGCCAGCGCCCACGGCCAGCCCGCGCGTTGTGCGACCTGGGCGTAGGTCACGCAGAAGGCAATCATCGCGAACATGGCCGATAACGCCGCCGTCGCTGACTGAGCGGCGAACGCCTGGCCTTGTTCGATGGCAAGGAAGAACAGAATCGGCCCGACCACCACCGGCAATCCCGACAACCAGCCGGCCACGCTGGGGCCCCAGCGCTTGCCCGCCAGGGAAATCAGCAACAGAAATCCGGGAATCACCAGCAGTTTGAGCATTAACACGCACGCATCTCCGATCTGTGTGAGGTGGCAACGTTAGCATTGCACACGCGACATTGCGCAATAGATGGGCTGATTTTGTATACAAAAATACAAATCGCTAAAAAATGTACAGTCTCTTATTTCGCGTATAAGTTTTTAGATGAACTCCGCGCTGAGTCGAACCTGCCATGAACCGCTCACGACCACCTCTACGACATTGCCTTTGGCTGCTGGCATTGCTCGGGACCCAGGCGCTGGCCAATTGGCAGGAAGCACTACCGGGCGCGCAGGTCATCGGCGCCGGCGAGTTTCGGCTGTTCGGGTTCGATGTCTACAACGCCCGGCTCTGGAGTGCGACGCGGCCGTTGGCCTCCGATCAGCCGTTTGCCCTGGAGCTGATCTACCAGCGCACGATTTCCCGGGACGATCTGGTGCAGGCCAGCGTCGATGAAATCAAACGCCTTTGCGGCAGTTCGGTCAGCGCCGAGCAACTCAAGCAATGGCAGGCGCAGATGCAACAGTCGTTCGTCGATGTGCAAGCGGGGACGCGTATCACCGGCGTGTATTTGCCGGGGCAGGGCGCGCAGTTTTTTGTCGGCCAACAATTGCAGCATGAAGTGAAAGACCCGAAGTTCGCCCGGGCCTTCTTCGATATCTGGCTCGACCCCCGCACCCGCAATCCCGAACTGCGCCAGCAACTACTGGGCACAACCCAACCCCTGTAGGAGCTGCCGCAGGCTGCGATCTTTTGATCTTGATCTTCGGCAGAGCTGAAATTGCTGAAGATCAAAAGATCGCAGCCTGCGGCAGCTCCTACAGGGTTTTGTGTGTACGTTGAAACGTCTAAGCTGCCTCTCCCACCTGTTGACGGACCTTCACGTGAAATTCAGTTTGCCCAAAATCGCCACGGCGCCGTTTTGCCCTCCGGAAGTGGCGGGCACGGTTATCGTTGATCCCGGCGCCTCGTTCTTCAAGCGGATGCTGCGTTTTGCCGGGCCGGGCTTGCTGGTGTCCATCGGCTACATGGACCCGGGGAACTGGGCGACCGCCATCGAGGCCGGCTCGCGGTTCGGTTACAGCCTGCTGTTTGTGGTGCTGCTGGCGAGCCTGGCGGGGATGGTGGTGCAGTGTTTGTGTTCGCGGCTGGGCATCGCCACCGGGCGCGATCTGGCGCAATTGTCCCGCGAACGCTACAGCACGCGGACGGCGCGCACTCAATGGGTATTGGCGGAAATCTCGATCATCGCCACCGACCTCGCCGAAGTGCTCGGCTGTGCGCTGGCGTTCCACCTGTTGCTGGGCTGTTCACTGACGTTCGGCATTGCGCTGACGGCGTTCGATACGCTGCTGGTGCTGGCCCTGCAAAACCGTGGCTTCCGCCGACTGGAAGCGATCATGCTGGTGTTGGTGAGCACCATCGGCGTGTGTTTTTTCGTCGAGCTGCTGTTGATCAAGCCCTATTGGCCGGACGTCGCCCGTGGGTTTACGCCATCGCTGTCGGCGATCACCGATGCGGCGCCGCTGTACCTGGCCATCGGCATTCTCGGTGCCACGGTGATGCCGCATAACTTGTACCTGCACACCTCGATCGTACAGACCCGGCTGATCGGCAAGGACTTGGCCAGCAAGCAAGATGCGGTGAAACTGGCGCGTATCGACACCATCGGCTCCCTGGCCCTGGCGCTGTTGGTCAATGCGGCGATCCTGATTCTCGCCGCGGCGGCGTTCCACAAGACCGGTCATACCGACGTGGTGGACATCCAGGATGCGTATCACTTGCTCGATCCGCTGGTGGGCGGGGCGTTGGCCAGTGTGCTGTTCGGCGTCGCGTTGCTGGCCTCGGGGCAGAGTTCGACCTTTACCGGCACCATCGCCGGGCAGGTGATCATGGAGGGCTTCCTGAACCTGCGGATTCCTTGCTGGCAGCGGCGTCTGATCACGCGCGGACTGGCATTGATCCCGGCGTTCATCGGCGTCTGGCTGATGGGCGACAACGCCATCGGCAAGCTCCTGGTGTTGAGTCAGGTGGTGTTGAGCCTGCAATTGCCGTTTGCGCTGTATCCGCTGATTCGCATGACCAGCGATCACACGTTGATGGGGCCGTTTGTGAATCGGCTGCCGACGCGGGTGCTGGCTTGGGGGTTGTTTGTGGTGATCAGTGGGGCCAACAGCTGGTTGATTCTGCAGTTTATTGCTTGAGGCCCTAAAAGATCGCAGCCTGCGGCAGCTCCTACAGGGAAATGCGATCCCCTGTAGGAGCTGCCGCAGGCTGCGATCTTTTGATCTTCAACCCCGCTGAAACGCCTCAACCACAAAATCAATGAACACCCGGGTCTTGGCCGGCATCAACGCCCGGCTCGGGTAATACAACGAGATCGGCCCCGCATCCGCGTGCCAGTCAGGTAGCAATCGCACCAGTTCCCCTCGCTGAATATTCGCCACCACATCGGGCAGCACGAGCAGCGTCACCCCCAAGCCGAGTATTGCCGCTCCGCGCATCGCCGCCGGATCATTGAGCACAATGTTTTCGTTCATGCTGGCCGACGCTTCATGACCTGCGCCGTCCTGCATGACCCACTGTCGAATCCGCCCGGTGCGGCTGCCGCGCATCACAATGCCGTTGAGTCGGGATAACTGCGCCGGGTTGTCCGGCAGCGTACGCCCCGCCAGATAAGCCGGTGACGCCACCGCCACGACATCTGCCGCCGCCAAGGTCCGCGACACCACCCCTGGCGTCAGTTCGAACCCACCACCGATGGCCGCGTCATAGCCTTCGGCAACCAGGTCGACGGGGCGGTTTTCGAAGTGCCATTCCGGGCGAATCAGTGGATAGCGCGCCAGGAACGCTGGCAGCAGCGGCAAAATATGACCGATGCCGAAGGTCGGGGCGAGGCTGACTTTCAGCACCCCGGCCGGTTCACCGTGGTCGTGACTCACCGCGCTGATTGCCCATTGCAACGCTTGCAGATTGCCGCCAATGCTGGCCAGAAAACGTTCGCCGGCTTCGGTCAGGGACAGCTTGCGGGTAGAACGCTGGAACAGTCGCACTCCGATGTTGCGTTCGAGCATCGCCACGTTGCGGCTGACAGCGGCGGGCGTCAGCGCGAGCAACCGTGCGGCGCCGGAAAAGCTGCCGGTTTCGGCGCTGCGCACGAACGATTCGAGGTTGGCGAGGGTTTCCATGGACAACACCTGATAGCAATGCTTGAAGATCATTCAAATCATTACCGTCTAATCAAGCCGCAATGGCAAGCCCAGTATTCACCCCAACGACAACCCCTCGGAGTGAATCATCATGAGCACAATCGGAATCATCGGCGCCGGTGCAATCGGCGCAGCCTTTGCCAGAGCCTTGTCGCGTCAAGGAATCGAACTGGTCATCGCCAATAGCCGTGGACCGGAAACGCTGAGCGCTTTGGTCGAAGAACTTGGCCCCACCGCGCGAGCCGGTACTCGTGAAGAAGCCGCCGCACAGCCGATTGTGCTGGTCGCGGTCAACTGGTCGAAGTTGCCGACGGCGCTGAGCGGTCTGCCGGATTTCGCCGGGCGGATCGTCATCGACGCCAATAACTCGATTGAGGCGCCGTCGTACAAAGCGGTGGATTTAAACGGGCGGATGTCCAGCGAAGTGTTTGCCGAATGGGTGCCAGGGGCTCGGGTGGTGAA
The DNA here is from genome assembly GCF_059716195.1 of Pseudomonas sp. LBUM1644. Lineage (NCBI taxonomy): Bacteria > Pseudomonadati > Pseudomonadota > Gammaproteobacteria > Pseudomonadales > Pseudomonadaceae > Pseudomonas > Pseudomonas sp. LBUM1644. The sequence continues at coordinate 2,263,012 of NZ_CP166812.1, forward strand.
AGCGTTCAATCACCTGGCGGCGCGTTTTCTGGAAAGCGATCCGGCAGCGGAGGGTGGGCAACGGGTGCTGTTTTTGTCTGGCGATGATGCCGAGGCGAAAGCTCAAGTGGCGGCACTGATCGAGCGCTTGGGCTTCTTGGGAATCGATCTGGGGGAATTGAGTGTCGGCGCGCGGCTGGCGCAGTTCCCGGGCGGACCTTTGCCGATTTTGAACCTGGTGAAATTCGCCTGAAGAAACACCACAACCCCTGTAGGAGCTGCCGAAGGCTGCGATCTTTTGATCTTGATTTTCTGCGGTCTCAAAAAACCCAAAAAACAAGATCAAAAGATCGCAGCCTTCGGCAGCTCCTACAAGGGCCGGTTTGCAAGGTCAGTGCGACGTGAGTCGTACTGGCCTTGCCAGACTGCGGCGGCTCTTCGTGGGTCCCCGCGCAGTCTGTTGAACGCTTTACGCCCGTTCGATTGCCAACGCCACGCCCTGACCACCACCGATGCACAGGGTGGCGAGGCCTTTTTTGGCGTCGCGCTTGATCATTTCGTGCAGCAAGGTCACCAGCACGCGGCAGCCCGACGCCCCGATCGGGTGGCCCAGGGCGATGGCACCGCCGTTGACGTTGACCTTGTTCAAGTCCCATTCCAGGTCCTTGGCCACCGCCAGCGATTGCGCGGCGAAGGCTTCGTTGGCCTCGATCAGGTCCAGTTGGTCGATGGACCAGCCGGCCTTGCTCAGGCAACGGCGAGTGGCCGAAACCGGGCCGATGCCCATGATGGCCGGGTCGACGCCCGCGTTGGCGTACGCAGCGATTTTCGCCAGCACCGGCAGGCCCAGGGCCTTGGCTTTGTCGGCGCTCATCAGGATCACAGCGGCGGCACCGTCGTTCAGCGACGAGGCGTTACCGGCCGTCACCGAACCGTCCTTTTTGAAGGCCGGTTTCAGTTTGCCCAGTGCTTCGGCCGTGGTGCCCGCGCGCGGCTGCTCGTCCGTGGCGAAGGACAGCGGATCGCCCTTGCGTTGAGGAATCAGGATCGGCGTGATCTCATCGACAAAGCGTCCGGCTTCGATGGCAGCCGTGGCTTTCTGCTGCGAGGCCGCGGCGAAGGCGTCCTGCTGCTCGCGGGACAGGTTGTATTTTTCCGCCAGGTTCTCGGCGGTGATGCCCATGTGGTAATCGTTGAATGCATCCCACAGGCCGTCGCTGATCATGGTGTCGACGATTTGCGCGTGACCCATGCGCAGACCGGTGCGAGCGCCGGGCATGACGTAGTTGGACAGACTCATGTTTTCCTGGCCACCGGCAATGATCACCTCGGCATCGCCGCAGCGGATTGCCTGGGTCGCCAGGTGCAGGGCCTTGAGGCCCGAGCCGCAGACCTTGTTCAGGGTCATCGCGGGCACGGTGAACGGCAGGCCGGCCTTGATCGCGGATTGGCGTGCAGGATTTTGCCCGGCGCCGGCGGTCAATACCTGACCCATGATCACTTCATCGACTTCGGCCGGGTTCAGGCCGGTTTGTGCCAGCAGTTGGCGGATCACCGCAGCGCCGAGGTCAACGGCGGAAACATTGGCCAATGCACCCTGGAAACTGCCGACGGCGGTACGGGTAGCGGCGACAATGACGACTTCTTGCATGGATTGATTCCTCACTGAGCAGCGAACTGCATTTCCGGGACGTGGTCCGGCACGATCATTTTACCAGCGGTCTTGGCGATGATTTCCTCAACACTGACGCCAGGTGCGCGTTCTTTGAGGACAAATGCGCCATTTTCGATTTCCAGGTAGGCCAAGTCGGTCAGCACGCGCTTGATGCAACCGGCGCCGGTCAGCGGCAGGCTGCATTGGGACAGGAGCTTGGACTCACCGTCCTTGGACGCGTGGGTCATGATGACGATGATGTTGTCTGCACCGGCCACCAGGTCCATGGCGCCGCCCATGCCCTTGACCAGTTTGCCGGGGATCATCCACGAGGCGATGTTGCCTTGCACGTCGACTTCAAAGGCGCCCAGCACGGTCAGGTCGACATGACCACCGCGGATCATGGCGAAGGACTCGGCCGAGGAAAAGATCGACGCGCCGATCCGTGCGGTCACGGTTTGTTTGCCGGCGTTGATCATGTCGGCATCGATGGTTTCTTCAGTAGGAAAAGGGCCCATGCCCAGCAGGCCGTTTTCCGACTGCAGCATGACTTCCATGCCTTCAGGAATGTAGTTGGCGACCAGGGTCGGGATGCCGATGCCCAGGTTCACGTAAAAGCCGTCCTGCATTTCGCGGGCGACGCGTTGAGCCATTTGTTCGCGAGAAAGAGCCATTGTTGTTATTCCTTCATTCGGTCCGGGGGCAGGGGATCACTTACGGATGGTGCGCTGTTCGATGCGCTTCTCGAACGTGCCGCAAATGACCCGGTCGACGTAGATGCCAGGGGTGTGGATCTGCGCCGGGTCCAGCTCGCCGGGTTCGACGATTTCTTCGACTTCGACCACGGTGATCTTGCCGGCGGTGGCGGCCAGCGGGTTGAAGTTCTGGGCGGTGTGGCGATAAATCACGTTACCGAAATGGTCGGCTTTCCAGCCTTTGACGATGGCGAAGTCACCGGTGATGGATTCTTCCATCAGGTACTTGCGGCCATGGAATTCACGCACTTCCTTGCCTTCGGCGACCGGGGTGCCGACGCCGGTGGCGGTAAAGAAGGCCGGAATGCCAGCACCGCCGGCGCGCATTTTTTCGGCGAGGGTGCCTTGGGGGGTCAGGACCACTTCGATTTCGCCTTTCAACAGCTGTTCTTCGAACAGTTTGTTTTCGCCGACGTAGGAGGCCACCACTTTGCTGATCTGGCGGTCTGTCAGCAGCACGCCGAGGCCGAAACCGTCGACGCCACAGTTGTTGGAGACCACGGTGAGGTCGCGAGTGCCTTTGCGCTTGATCTCGGCGATGAGGTTTTCCGGAATCCCGCACAGGCCGAAGCCACCGGCAATCACGGTCATGCCGTCTTCCAGACCTGCCAGAGCTTCCTCATAGGAACTCACGCGCTTGTCGAAACCTGCCATATGCACCTCTTTTATTCTTTGTGGGCGGCTGGCTAGCCGTATGGGATGAAGTGTCTCGCCGGTGTATTAATTTGTTAAGTTGATTTTTAAGGTTGATTGATAGATAAAACTCACTAATGTGATGGCTGCCCCGACTCGGGCCGGATTCACCCTATATCGGAACGGTCTCACCTCTGCATCGGGCCGGAACCTGTAGGAGCTGCCGCAGGCTGCGATCTTTTGATCTTGATCTTCAGCGGCCTTGAAATCGCCAAGATCAAAAGATCGCAGCCTGCGGCAGCTCCTACACGGGTTGGATTAATGTAGTTACGTTGGAGAACCCGTGCATGACCGTCAAGCAGATCCGCGCATTTCTGGCCGTGGCCCAGAGCCTGAGCTTTGCCGTGGCGTGCGAGCGCTTGCACCTGTCGCAATCGGCGCTGAGCCTGACCATCAAGGCGCTGGAGGAGGGGCTGGGCGGACGTTTGTTTACGCGCAACACGCGCAATGTGGCGCTGACCGCCGAAGGTGAATCGCTGGTGCCGCTGGCGCGTCGATTGATTGCCGACTGGGACAATGCCGAGGACGAGTTGCGCCAGCGTTTTACCCTGCAACGCGGGCGGGTGACGCTGGCGGCGATGCCGTCGTTTGCCGGCAACTTGCTGCCGCCGATCCTCAAGACCTTTCGCGCCCGGTATCCAAAAGTCAATGTCACGGTGAATGACGTGATCAACGAGCAGGTGCTGGAACTGGTGCGCGACCGCCAGGTTGAGTTGGGGGTGGCGTTTGAGCCGACGCAGAGTTCGTCGCTGGCCTTCACGCCGTTGTACGTGGACCGGTTTGTCGCGGTGGTGCCTCTTGATTCGCCACTGGCGCAATTGGGCGACATTGATTGGCAGACGTTGCTCAAGGAGCCGTTCATCACCTTGCAGCGTCCATCGACGGTGCGGGTGATGCTGGAGGAGCACTTGCAGGCGCAGGGAATGAAATTGCCGGTGGAGTTCGAGAGCCACCAGCTGGCGACGGTCGGGCGGATGGTGGCGAGTGGCTTGGGGGTGAGCGCGGTGCCGGCGTTGTGTGCCGGGCAAATGCGCGAGTTGGGGGCACGCTGCATTACCTTGCGCGACCCGGTGGTGGAGCGGGCGATCGGGGTGTTGACGAAGCCGGGGGTTGAACTGTCGGCGGCGGCGCAGGCGTTGTTCGATATCCTCAAGGAAGAAAACCTCGGCGAGCAATACGAAACGCAATCCCTGTAGGAGCTGCCGCAGGCTGCGATCTTTTGATCTTGATTTTTGGCAGTGCTGGGATCGCTGAAGATCAAGAGAAAGATCAAAAGATCGCAGCCTGCGGCAGCTCCTACAGGGCCAGGCGTTCGGCCAGTAGGGGTAGCAAGCGTTCGCACGAGCCCTCAATCTTCAGATCGAGGAGGTCGTCCGCCCGGGTCTTGCCCAGGTTGATCGCAATCAACGGCTTGCCCTGATCCGCCACTGCCCGACACAACCGAAACGCCGAATACGCCATCAACGACGACCCCACCACCAGCAATCCCGCGGCCCTTTCGACCGCAGCCATGGCCCGGGCCGCTGTCACCTGCGCCACGTTCTCGCCAAAAAACACCACGTCCGGTTTCATCCGCTCGCCAGCGCAATGTGGACAATGCGGCACCTGGAACCGTGCTTCGAACGCCGGATCCAGCAGGGTGTCACCATCCGGGGCTTGCACCGCGTCCACCCCCGCCAGGTAGGGGTTTTGTGCCTCCATCAAGCGCTGGATCGAATCCCGCTCGCTGCGTTCGCCGCAATCGAGGCACAGCACCCGGTGCAGGCTGCCATGAAGTTCAATCACGTCATGACTGCCGGCCTGGTCATGCAAGGTGTCGACGTTTTGGGTGATCAGGCCGCTGATTTGCTGCGAGCCCTGCAAACGGGCCAATGCTTCATGGGCCACATTCGGCCGGGCCTGGCGGACTCGCGGCCAGCCGAGCATCGCCCGCGCCCAATAGCGGCGCCGGGATTCCGCGGCCGAGAGAAACTCCTGATACATCATCGGTTGCCGGCCACGCCGCACACCCTGATTGTCGCGGTAATCCGGAATGCCCGACGGGGTGCTGATGCCGGCGCCGGTCAGGACCACAAACGGTTGATCGGCCATCAGCTGCTGGAGCCGGTCGAGTTGTTCGAGGATGAGGCTGCCTGGCATGTTCAACACTCCGCAAGACCTTGCGTCAGCGTAGCAGCTACGATCACAACCCGGCCCTTGTAGGAGCTGCCGCAGGCTGCGATCTTTTGATCTTGATTTTTGGCGGCGCTGGAATTGCTGAAGATCAAGATCAAAAGATCGCAGCCTGCGGCAGCTCCTACAGTTACCCATCAGCAATTAGTTATTTACGCGCCTCCAGGATCAAGTTGAACGGGGTTTCCGTGGCCCTGCGGAACGTCTTGAATCCCGCCTCGGTAAACACTTTGCGCAGCCGCGCTTCACCCGCTTGGGCGCCGAGCCCGAGGCCGACTTCCTGGGATAGCGAGTTCGGTGTGCAAATGAAGGTCGACGCGGCGTAGAACAACCGGCCCACCGGGGTGACGTTGTCGTCGAGGGAGTCGTTGGCGAACGGTTCCACCAGCAGCACCGTGCCGTCCGGTTTCAGCGCATCAAACGCGTGTCGCGCCGCCCCCACCGGATCGCCCATGTCGTGCAGGCAGTCGAAGTAGCAGACCAGGTCATAGTCGTCGCCGGGAAAGCTTTTTGCGGTCCCTTGAAAGAACCGCGCGCGCCCGGCCACGCCACCTTCTTCGGCGCGTTGCGTGGCGACGGTGACGGACGGCGCGTGGTAGTCGAAACCGACGAAGCGCGAGCCCGGGTAGGCCTGGGCCATGATCACCGTGGAGGCGCCATGTCCGCAGCCGATGTCCGCCACTTTTGCGCCAGCCTGCAGTTTGGCGACTACGCCGTCGAGGGCCGGTAGCCACTCGGCGATCAGGTGCGCCTTGTAACCGGGCCGGAAGAACCGTTCCGTGCCGCTGAACATGCACGGATGGTGATCGCCCCAGGCCAGGGCGCCGTTACCGCGCATGGCATTCACCAGTTTGTCTTTGTCATGAAAAAACGACGCAACCACCCCGACGCCACCCGCTATATAGACCGGTGAGTCTTCGATCGCCAGCGCCAGGGCTTGCTCTTCGGGCAGGCGGAACTGGCCGTCGCGGTGTTCCATGTAACCGGAAGCGGCGTGGGCGCTGAGCCATTCGCGCAGCAGGCGGGTGTTGCAGCCGGTTTTATCGGCAAGGGCTTCAGGGGTAATGGGCTGACTGTCGGCCATGGCCCGGTACAGTCCGAGCTCTTCACCGAGGATGACGTTGGCCAGCATCGCCGCGCCGCCCATGTCATTCACCAGCTTGCCCATGAAATCATTGAGTCTGGCCTCGTCCATCACGTGTGCTCCGGTCGTGGGTATGAACAGGACGGTAAGCATGTCCTGGGTGCATTAAGTTTAGCCCGCAGGCCATGTGCCGCTGGCCGGAGCGACGAAAGCCCGCATTTCACCCACCCTTGTAGGAGCTGCCGCAGGCTGCGATCTTTTGATCTTGATCTTTAGCGATTCCAGCGCCGCCAAAAATCAAGATCAAAAGATCGCAGCCTGCGGCAGCTCCTACACGTGTTGTGTATCTCACTGTATCTAGCTGCCTCGCCGACACATTCCGCTTCATTCCCGCGCACCACCGAACACAGCCCAGATACAAACCTGCGATGAACTGTAAAGGCCATGTGGCGGCCTATCCATCGTAAGGGGACAACAATGACCACGCTCCTGCCTGAAACCGACCTGAAATCTGCACCCGTGAATCGGCTCCGCGTCGACCAGTACACCAGCGGCATCATTGGCCCGAGCCAGTCGATGCTCGGGCCGTTGGCTGACGGCGGTACCCTGATCACCGGCACCCCGCCGGGCTGTTGGGGGCCGATGATCACGCCGGCGTTCGAGGGCGGCCATGAAGTGACGCAACCGGTAGCGATTGCCGGTGCCGAAATCGGCGATGCCGTGGCGATCAAGATCAAAAGCATGCGCGTCACCTCGCTGGCCACTTCGTCCGGGGTGATGAAATTTGTTGAAGGTCGCTACCACGGCGATCCGTTCGTCTCCAAATTCTGCGCCAAATGCGGCACTGAACACCCGGCCAGCCATGTTGAAGGCATCGGAGAGGATTCGATTCGCTGTAACACCTGTGGCGCCGAGGTCAGCGCGTTCCGCTTCAGCCACGGCTACGTGATCGTGTTCGATGCGCAGAACCAGGTCAGCCTGACGGTCAATCAGGCCGTAGCCAACCAACTGGCGGGCAATGCTTCGGAGATGTCGGCGTTGCCGGAATTCGCCGCGCAACATTCGATCCTGTCCCTGGCCCGCGCCGACATTCCCGGCGTTGCCGCGCACATGCGGCCGTTCCTCGGCAACATCGGCACCACGCCGTCCCGTGATTTACCCGATTCCCACAACTGCGCCGATTTCGGCCAATACCTGATCGATGCGCCGCACCGCTTCGGCATGAGCCGCGAAGAACTGCATGCCGCCAAGACCGACGGCCATATGGACACCAACTCGATCCGCGAAGGCTGCGTGTTGATCTGCCCGGTGAAAGTGCCGGGCGCCGGGGTGTACATGGGCGACATGCACGCCCAGCAGGGCAACGGCGAAATCGCCGGGCATGCCACCGATTGCTCCGGGGAAACCGAAGTGCAGGTTGAAGTCATCAAAAACCTCACCCTGGAAGGACCGATCCTCTTGCAAAACCTCGACGATCTGCCGCCGATGGCACGGCCGATGAATGCCCTGCAACGGCAGAAAGTCCGCGAGCTTGGCCAGCGTTGGGGGCAGCATGAAGTCGAGGAGAGCGGCCCAATCACGTTCATCGGCAGCGGCGAGAACCTCAACGTGGCGGTGGAAAACGGCTTGAAGCGCGCCGCTTCGGTCACGGGTCTGCCGTATGACGAAGTGCTCAACCGCGCCACGATCACCGGTTCGATCGACATCAGCCGCTTGCCGGGCACCGTTCGCGTGACCTTCCTGTGCCCGATGAACGTGCTCGATCGCATCGGCATCGGTCACCTGGTGCGTGAGAAATACGACCTGGCCTAACGCCAATACCCGGGTCTGTACCACTGTGTGTACAGACCCACCGACGATACAACCGCTGCGGTTTTCTGCCAGAGCGCAACACAGACCCGATACACCGCTTCGGTTAACTGTGAATCCGTTATGGCAACCCTTGAGATCGACATCATGCAGACCCCCATCACCTCAGCGAAAGCGACTGTCGGGCTTGGCCTGCGTCGCGGTTTAATGAAAGACCTCCAGGCCGCCCGGGTCGGCGATTTCGATTTTCTGGAAGTCGCGCCGGAGAACTGGATCGGCATCGGCGGTGCCCATGGCCACGCATTACGCGCCCTGGCCGAGCGCTATCCGTTGTCCTGTCACGGCTTGTCCCTGTCATTGGGCGGCCCGGCGCCGCTGGACGTCGGTTTTTTGCAGGAAGTGCGGATTTTCCTCGATCAATACAACGTGCCGCTCTACAGCGAGCACTTGAGCTACTGCAGCGATGACGGTCACCTTTACGATCTGTTGCCGTTGCCGTTCACCGAAGAAGCGGTGCACCACGTATCGGCCCGCATCCGTCAGGCACAGGACATTCTCGGCCGGCGCCTGGCGGTGGAAAACGTCTCCTATTACGCGGCGCCACAACAGGACATGGACGAGCTGACCTTCACCAATGCGGTGCTGCGCGAAGCCGACTGCGACCTGCTGCTGGACGTCAACAATGTGTACGTGAACTCGATCAACCACGGTTTCGATCCGCAGGCATTTCTGACCGGCATCGACGCTGGTCGAGTGGTGGCCATGCACGTGGCCGGGCACTTCGATGAGTCCGACACCTTGAAAATCGACACCCATGGCGCGTCGGTCAAACCGGTGGTCTGGTCGTTGCTGGCCGAGGCCTATGCCCGGTTCGGTGCGCAACCGACGCTGCTGGAACGGGATTTCAACTTCCCGGCGTTTGCGGAACTGGTCGCGGAACTGCAGACCATTCGCCGCTTGCAGGCCGAGGGGGTGAGCCGTGGATAACTCAGCGCTGTTTCAGCAGCAGAACACCCTCGGGCACTATTTGCGCGACCCAGATCACTGCGCGCCGCCGGCCGGGATGGACGTGTCTCGGGCCCAGGTGTATCGCGACCTGATTTTCAACAACCTGTCGATGTTACTCAGCGGTACCTTTCCGGTGCTGATCAAGATTCTCGGCGATGAACACTGGCGTTCGCTGGTACGGATTTTTCTTCGGGACTACCGTGCCCATACACCGAAATTCGGCGAGATCGCCCGAGAGTTTGTCGAGTTTCTCGCCGCTGGGCCGCAGGCGTTGAGTGAGGGTGCATGGCCGTCATTCATGGTGGAACTGGCGCATTACGAGTGGATCGAGATGGCATTGCAACAGTCCGACGCCGAGCCGTTGCCGGTGAGTGATGTGGCGTTGATCCTGGAGCGACCGTTGCTCGTTTCACCGTTGGCCTGGCCGCTGGCCTATGGTTGGCCGGTGCAATCGGTGGGGCCCGATTATCGACCGGACGTCATACCGGCCCAGCCGACCTTGCTGCTGGTGCGACGGGTTGAGGACTGGAGCGTGAAGTTTTCCGAGTTAAGCCCGTTGGCGTGGCGGCTGTTGCAGCGGATCGAGGCGTTTCCCCGATTCAACGGGCGTGAACAGCTGGAGGAATTGGCGGTGGAAGCGGGAACAACCGCATCGCAGGATTTCATGGACAACGGGGCGGCGTTGTTGCGGCAGATGCATGGGGAAGGGGTGGTGGGCGTCGTTGCTTAAGCGTGCGATCTCCAAAACACCAGAGTCCTAATGTGGGAGCGGGCTTGCTCGCGAAAGCGGTGTGTCAGCCAACATCAATGCTGAATATTAAACCGCTTTCGCGAGCAAGCCCGCTCCCACAGGGGGCAGTGGTGTTTGTTGTTTACAGGGCGGAGAAAAAATACCGCGTCAGGTGAAAGAAGATCGGCGCCGCGAAGCAAATCGAGTCCATCCGGTCGAGCATTCCGCCGTGGCCCTTGATCATGGTGCCCCAATCCTTGGCGCTCAGGCTGCGCTTGATCGCCGACATGACCAGGCCACCGAGGAAGCCCATCACCACGATCACGAATGACATCATCAGCGACTGCCAGAAACTGAAGGGCGTCATCCAGAACATGCAACCGCCAATCAACGTGGCCGACAGACCGCCACCCACCAGTCCTTCCACGGTTTTCGACGGACTCACCAGCGGCGCAACCTTGTGCTTGCCGAAGAGCTTCCCGAAGAGCTTCCCGAACACGTACTGCAACACATCACTCATCTGAACAACGAACACCAGGTAGAACAGCAGCAGCGCGTTCTGCCCCTTGAAACCTTCCAGGTCCAGCAGCAATAGCGCTGGCGCGTGGCTGATGCAGTAAACGCAAATCATCACCCCCCACTGGATTTTTGCCGCCCGTTCCAGAAAGGCGTCGGTGTCCTGGCTCAGCACGGCAATCGCCGGCAGCAGCAGGAATGCGTACACCGGAATCAACAGTGTGAACAGGGAATACCAGTGAGTGCCGATCAATACGTATTGCAGCGGAATCAGGATGAAAAACGCCGAAAACAGCGCGTTATGGTCGCCAGGCCGGGTTGGCGTCAGGGTGATGAACTCGCGGAGCGCGAACAGTGAAATGAAGCCGAACAAAATGACTGTCGCATTCCCGCCCAAGAGGTAGGACACGAAGAAGATGATCACCATTCCCCACCAGGCATTCACGCGCTGATTGAGGTTTTCGATGGTCGAGATCGAGCCCTCGGTTTTGGCGCGCCTGGCCAGCAGCCGACCGATGATCGAGGCAATCGCCAACAGGCCGGCAATGGCGCCGAAGAACCACAAGAATTTTTGGTCAAGAGTCATTCCGACAGCCTCACAATGGCGTCACGCGCCCGCTCCAGAAATACCTGTTTTTCCTCGCCCGCGATCCGTTCCATCGGGTTGCCGATCCGGATCGTGCAGATAATGGGCAGGGGCACGTGTTTGCCTTTGGGCATGGAACGATGCAGGTTTTCCAGGTAGACGGGCACCAGGTCGACGTCGGGGAACGTTTCGCTCAAGCGGTAGAGCCCGGATTTGAATGCCCCGGGCAACGCCTGGCTGGATCGAGTGCCTTCCGGAAAGATGATGATCGAATGGCCGGCGCGCACCACGTCGAAAATCGGCTCCAGCACATTGACGCCCGGTGCCGGGTGACGTTCGATCAGTACGGCGTTCAGTCCTTTCTGGGAGATGTACGACAGAAAGCGGTTCTTCCCCCAGTAATCGGCAGCGGCCACCGGCTTCACATTCACCCGGGCTTCGGGGGGCAGGGCGGCGATGATCGCCAGGGTGTCCATATGGCTGGTGTGATTGGCGAAATAGATGCGCTGGCGTGTGAGATCCGGAGGGCTCTCCCACCTTGCCGTGACACCGATGAGGAATCGAAGCACAGAAATCAGCGCATTACTGATCCACATGGTGGGCACCCTTCAGCTGCCTGGCGATGGCCAGGGTTCGCGTGACGCACGTGGCGACCGAGCCAACGGCGATGATGGCCAGCGCAATCAACAGGACGTAGTGACTGCCATAAACGCTCGCTTCGACAGCGTTCAACACCAGTCCTGCGGTCATCACGGCCATCCGGTGCTGCTTGGCCATCGGGCCGATGAAGCTCTGCTTGAGGCCGATCGAGCCGCCAAACACCCTGACATAGGCCGTCAGTGCAGCGGCCAGCGCCGCCAACCAGCCAAGGTCCGAATAGCCGATGGCATACCCGAGCCCGACGAGCAACAGGCTGTCGGCAATCCGGTCCGGGAATTCGTTGTAGAGGCTGCCGATGTCGGATTTCTTGCCGCCCTCTATTGCCACCATCCCGTCGAACAGATTGCACAGCAGGCGCAACTGAATACCGATAGCGCAGAAAATCGAGCCGATGATGCCGGCATCAATGTTGAGCGCCACGACGCCAGCCAAGGCAAAAACGATGCTGGCGACGGAGATCTGATTGGGGGAAATGTCTTTTTTCACCAGCACGTCGGTGACGTGTTTTGCCCAGCCCGCAGAACGGGTCTTGATGGGCCTTCTGTTTTCATCCATTAGCCAATGTCCATATCAATGATGAGGTGCTACCGATGCCACGCAGTCGCTCGTCAATATAGAAGCTTTCCCGGGTAATGCGATCAGTTCCGCCGTTATACGGTCTGTGTAGCAGCTGGCGAAGCCTGCGTTCGGCTGCGCAGCAGTCGTCAAACCTGAGCACGCGGTCCTCCTGAAACATTCTGCCGTCTGATTTTACGACTGCTGCGCAGCCGAACGCAGGCTTCGCCAGCTGCTACACAGACCGTATTACGGCTGAGCTGACCATTCCCTCGGTCATGCCGCCCGTCATTTTTTTCCAAAATCCCCGCAGCAATCTTCAACCCCGGCCGATACAGGTACAGGCGCGTACAAATTGTTACAAATGTAGCGCCAAGCTGAAAAGGCGCGCGTCAACGTCTGCCACCCAGCGATCACGGCAAGGATGCTCTGCGCTTCAATCACCCGAGAACCATCCTATGTCACTGCGTAATCTGAATATCGCGCCTCGAGCTTTCCTGGGTTTTTCCTTCATTGCCTTGCTGGTCATCGTGCTGGGTGTGTTTGCGGTGAACCGTATGTCGGTCATCCGACAGGCCTCCATCGATATGGAAAGCACGCAACTGCCCAGCGTCGGGTTTCTGGGCAACATGACGGAAAACGTATTGCGCATGCGGATTCTCTCATTCCGGGTATTGGTCAACCGTGAACCGGCCGCGTTGCAGGACGCACAGGCGCGGATCGTCGTCCTCATCGACAAGTTGCGCAGCGCCCAGTCGAGTTACGCCGCCTTGACCGCCCAGCCGGAAGAAGCCGCGCTGTACAAGACGTTCACGGCCACCCTCGACAACTACATGCAAGCGCAGAACCAGATGATGGAGCTGTCGCGGCAGAACAAGCTTGATGAATTGAGGACCCTGATCAATACACAGATCAAGGACGGCACCGACCGGATGGGCGAGCAGCTCAATAAACTGGTGGCACTCAACACCAGCGACGCCAAGACCGCCTCGGCCGAAGCGGGCGAACACTACAACGACGCCATCACCGGCATCATCGCGGTCGCGGTCATTGCGGCCCTGATGACAGTGCTCCTGGCCTGGCTGCTGACCCGCAGCATCGTCACACCGCTCAATCGTGCGGTCCAGGCGGCTGAGACCATTGCCGGCGGCAACCTGACCAAGGCCATCGAAATCGATGGCAAGGATGAACCGGCGCGTTTGCTCGGTGCGTTGTCCGCCATGCAAGCCAACCTGCGCCAGACCATCGAGCAAATCGCCGGTTCCGCCACGCAACTGGGTGCCGCCGCCGAAGAACTCAGCACGGTCACCGAAGAGGCATCGCGCGGTCTGCAACAGCAAAACAACGAAATCGAACAGGCCGCCACCGCCGTCAACGAAATGACCGCCGCCGTGGAAGAAGTCGCACGCAATGCAGTGTCGACGTCCGAAGCTTCCAGCGAGTCAACCCAGGCCGCCCGTGAAGGTCGCGACCGCGTAGTGGAAACCGTCGACGCGATCCAGACCATGACCCACGACGTGCAAAACACGTCGCTGATGATCGAAGGCCTGGCCGCTCAAGGGCGCGACATCGGCAAGGTGCTGGACGTGATCCGCGCCATCGCCGAGCAAACCAACCTGCTGGCGTTGAACGCGGCCATTGAGGCCGCCCGTGCCGGTGAAGCCGGACGTGGTTTTGCCGTGGTGGCGGATGAGGTTCGGGCGCTTGCGCATCGCACCGCGCAATCGACCCAGGAAATCGAGAAAATGGTCGCCGGCATTCAAAACGGCACCGGTGAAGCGGTTTCGTCGATGCAGCAGAGCAATCAACGGACCCAAAGTACCCTGGAAATGGCCCGTGCTGCCGGTGTGGCGCTGGAGCAGATTACCCAGTCGATCCATCTGATCAACGAACGCAACCTGGTAATCGCCAGCGCGTCGGAAGAACAGGCGCAGGTTTCCCGTGAAGTCGACCGCAACCTGGTGAACATCCGCGACCTGGCCACCCAGTCCGCCGCCGGTGCCAACCAGACGAGTGCCGCTACCCACGAACTGTCACGCCTGGCCGTGGATTTGAACGGGCTGGTGTCACGGTTCGTGATTTAACGTACGCACCTTGTAGCAGCTGCCGAGGCACGAGGCTGCGTCGGGCTGCGAAGCGGCCCCCGAGGGCGGTCCTGCGGACACGCAACGCAGCCTCGTGCCTCGGCAGCTGCTACAGATCGCGTTAAGCGGGCAATCTCAGTTCCGCACACAACCCACCGCCCTCACGATTGCTCAACGTCAACGATCCCCCGATCGCCAACGCCAGCTGCTGCGCAATCGCCAACCCCAGCCCTGTGCCGCCGGTGCTGCGGTTGCGCGAGTTTTCCACGCGGTAGAACGGCTCCATCACCTGCGCCAGTTCTTCTTCGGCGATGCCCGGTCCACGGTCCATGACCTTGATCGATAAGCGGCCGTCAGCCTTCGTTTCCACCGACAATTGCGCCGCCCCGGCGAACTTCAGCGCGTTATCCGTCAGGTTCACCAGCACCCGGCGCAAGGCGTGTGGCCGGGTGTCGATCACCGCCGCGCTTTTGCCATCCAACTGAACGTCCTTGCCCATGTCCTGATAGTCGAACACCAGGCTGTCGAGGAACGAATCCAGGTCGGTGCGCCGACTTTCTTCAGTGGCGCCATGAACGCTACGGGCATAGGCCACGCCTTCGCGGACCAGGTGTTCCATTTCGCCGAGGTCGTTCCACAGTTTGTCTTTTTCACTGGAGTCGTCCATGAATTCGGCGCGCAGTTTCATCCGGGTGATCGGGGTTTGCAGGTCGTGGGAAATCGCCGCCAGCAGTTGCATGCGCTCTTTCAGATACGCCGCGATGCGCGCCTGCATCGAATTGAAGGCCTTGGCGGCGTGGGCGACTTCGGTCGGGCCTTTCTCGTCCAGCAGCACCGGATGGGTATTGGGGTCCAGGTTTTCGACGGCCTCGGCGAGGCGGGTGAGGGGGCGGATGGCGATTCTCACGGCCAGCCAGGTGCAGGCGATCATCAGTGCCAGTTGGCCCAGCAATACGATGGGCAGCCACGGCGACAGAGGCACCATGGCAGGCCGGACATCGATGGTCACCGGGCTGCCATCGGCCAGCTTCAAGTGCACCTGGAAATGTTTCTGCGCCCCGGGGATGTCGGTCACGGTCATCGGGTAGTCCTTGCCGATGGCGTCTTTGATCGAGGTCACCGCAATCGGCGTGTCGCTCATGGCCATCCCCGGCGAACCTTCATCCAGCAGATAGCGATAATTGCGCCGCTCCAGCTGTTGCAGCCAGCTCTTGCGCTCTTCGGCGGGCAAGCGGTCGAGGATGGCGATGGAGGTCGAGACGTCGGTTTCCAGATTGCCCAGCATGGTGTTTTTCGCGCTTTCGTAACGCTCGTAATATTGCGCGCCGAAGGACAGTGCCTGGGCCAGGATCAGCCCGATCAGGAAAATCAGCGAGAGTCGTGAGGCGAGGGTGCGGGGCCAACGAATCGCGACGTTCATGACTGTGCTCCGAGGACTTCCACCGGCAGGGAAAACACATAGCCCTCGCTGCGCACGGTTTTGATGTAGGCCGGTTCACGGGCATCGTCAAGCAAGCGCTGGCGCAAGCGGCTCACAAGCAAGTCGATGGAACGGTCGAACAGGTCGGCGTCGCGGCCCTGGGTCAGGTTCAACAGCTGGTCGCGGTTGAGCACCCGTTGCGGGTGGTCAAGGAACACGCGCAGCAATCGGTATTCGGCGCCGCTGAGCGCGACCATCGTGTCGTCCGCATCGAGCAGGTGCCGGGCCGAGGTGTCCAGGCGCCAGCGCCCGAATGCCAGCAGGCGACTGCTTTCAGTGACCACCAGGTTGGGCGGCAGCATCCGGGTGCGACGCAGCACGGCATTGATTCGGGCCAGCAGCTCACGGGCGGCGAACGGCTTGACCAGGTAGTCGTCGGCGCCCATTTCCAGGCCAATGATGCGGTCGGTTTCGTCGTTGCGGGCCGTGAGCATCAGCACCGGCGTCGCCTTGTGTTTGCCGGCGCGCAGCTCGCGGCACAGCATCAGGCCATCGTCTCCCGGCATCATGATGTCGAGCACGATCAGGTCCACGGGCGTCGATTCCAGGAAGGTACGCATTTGCCGGCCGTCCGCGACGACGGTGGTGCGCAGACCGTTCTTCTTCAGGTAGTTGCCCACCAGCTCCCGGATCTCGCGGTCATCGTCGACGATGAGAATGTGATCGACGTGTTCCATGGGGCCTGCCTCTATGAATGGGGGATGTGCGCAGTCTACCGAGCCTTGGCCCGCTTGCCCGTAGCGCTTTGTATTGCAGTGTATCTGGTGTGTCGACGGATACACGGGAACGCAAAAACGCTGATCTCCAGGGGTTTTGTATCGCTGTGTATCGGGGGCCTACTTTGATACTTACCGATTTACACGCGGCTGTTTTCGACACAGACGAGATACCTCGCGGGCTTCTAATAGGTTCCATCGAGGCAAACCCAACCGCCTCGGCTCAATTGAACGACCTACCCATTGAAGCCTTGAGGAAATCGCCATGAACACGAAAGCCATCTACGCCGCTTGCCTGTTTGCCGCACTGAATATCTGCACCTTGTCGGCCCGGGCCGAAGCCGACGTCAGCGCTAAAACCTACACCTACGGCACGCAACTGGACATCAAGAAAGTCCTGTCGCTCAAGCAAGACGCTACGCCTTCCTGCGGGATTGTGAATGCCCAGTTGACCTACCTGGACTCCCACGACAAGACCCAGGTCCTGGACTACCGCAAATTTGCTGACGGCTGCAACGAAGACAACTGAGGTTTGCGTCTACCGATTGCCCATCCCCTTTGAATCAGGAAGACCATCATGAACAACGTGACCCGCTATCTGACCGCCGCAGCCTTCGCCGTTGCCGGCGCCGCCGCCCATGCCAACGCCGCCGTTGAACACAGCAGTTGTGGCAGCGCCACCTGTTTTCAACTGACGCCCGTGGCCGAGAAGGGTGGCAACGCCTTACTGGTCGAGAACGGCAGCAGCCGCACACCGCAGGGCCAGCAACTGGAAAACCAGACGGCCTGAAAACCGACAGCGTTTTTATAAACACCCCAGTTCCAATGTGGGAGCGGGCTTGCTCGCGAAAGCGGTCTGGCAGATACATTCATGTTGAATGTGCCGCCTTCTTCGCGAGCAAGCCCGCTCCCACACTGGAACTGTGGTGAACCGCCCCGCTCATATTTACAAGGTGATCCCATGTTTCTCATCGCTTTTCTGGGCGGCATTTTGACCGTCCTCAGCCCCTGCATCCTCCCGGTCGTGCCGTTCCTGTTCGCCGGCGTTGACCGCACACGGTCCTCGATCCTGCTCACGCTTGGCGGCATGGTCCTGACCTTCGCCCTGATCTCCAGCCTGGCCGTGGTCAGCAGCGAATGGGTGGTACAAGCCAACAACACCGGTCGCCACGTGGCCCTGATCGTGATGGCGCTGTTCGCGCTGTCGCTGATCTCCGCGCGGATCGGCGGTTGGCTGGCCCGTCCGTTCGTACTGCTGGGCAACCGCCTTGACCCCGACGCCCGCAAAATGTCCGGCCCGCTGGGCTCGCTCATGATCGGTGTCGCGACGGGTCTGCTGTGGGCGCCGTGCGCCGGGCCGATCCTCGGCGTGATCCTTACCGGGGCCATGCTGCAAGGCGCCAATGCCCAGACCAGCCTGTTGCTGGTGGCGTACGGCCTGGGTAGCGCGTTGTCCCTTGGCACCCTGATCTTCGCCGGTCGCGGCCTGGTCAATCGCTTGAAAGCGTCGATCCCGATCACCGGCTGGTTGCGTCGGGGTGCCGGGTTTGCGGTGCTGGCCGCTGCGGTGGTGATTTCCACCGGCGCCGACAAAACACTGCTGGCCGGCACGTCGTCCGAAGCGGTGAGCAGCGTTGAGAAAGGCGTGCTGGAAACCGTACCGAAAGTCGTCGATTACCTGATTAGCAAGGTCAACGCCGACAGCTCGATGGACAACGCCCAAGGCGCCATGCCATCACTGTCCGGAGCGGTCGAATGGCTCAACTCGCCAGCCCTGACCAACGACGCCCTCAAAGGCAAAGTGGTGCTGGTGGACTTCTGGACCTTCGACTGTATCAACTGCCAGCACACCTTGCCGTACGTGAAGGACTGGGCGAAGAAATACGAGAAGGATGGCCTGGTGGTGATCGGCGTACACACCCCTGAATACGGTTTCGAACGCATCATCGACAACGTCAAGGATCAGGTGAAAAAGCTCGGCATCACCTACCCGGTGGCAATCGACAACAACTACGCGATCTGGCGCAACTTCGACAATCAGTACTGGCCCGCTCACTACCTGATCGACGCCAAGGGCCAGGTGCGTTACACCCACTTCGGCGAAGGCAGCTACGAGACGCAGGAGAAAGTGATTCAGCAGTTGCTGGAAGAGGCCAAGGCCGACGCCAAAGCCCCCGCAGCCGCATAACCCCAAAGATCAATGGCTCACAGGCTCAGCGCCGTGGGCCATTGTTTTTTCCTGACTTGACCCCCCAGCAGCATCCCCACCCACCCGATGTAGCCGCTGTCGAGCCTGCGAGGCTGCGTTCGGCTCGGGCCGCGATCGGACGCAGCCTCGCAGGCTCGACAGCGGCTACATCGGGTGGGTGTTGTGTTCACACTTGAGGTCGAGACGTGTCCTGACTGCGCCGCCATGCCGCTGGCGGTGCGCCGAATTCGCGCCGAAAGGCCCGGCTGAAAGCGGTATCGGTCTGGTAGCCCACTTCCTCGGCAATGCGCATCAATGAGCTGTTACTGCTGCGTAACAGGTTCGCCGCCAGCAACATCCGCCATTGCGTCAGGTACTGCATCGGCGAAATCCCCACCAGCTGTTGAAAGCGTTCCGCCAACACCGATCTTGAGGTGCCAGCGGTCCGCGCCAGTTCCTCCAGTGTCCAGGCATGACAGGGTGTTTTGTGCAAGGCGTTGAGCGCGGCACCGACAATCCGGTCGCCCACGCCCGCCAGCCAACCGGTTCGACCTTCGCCCTGTTCATGCATGTACAGGCGCAGGACCTCGATGAACAGCACCTCGGCCAGTTTGGCCAATACGCCTTCGCCACCCGGTCTTGGGGATCGGGCCTCGGCCAGCGCGTAACGAACCGAAGATTCCAGCCAGATGCCGGCATTCGAGCCGCGCACATTGACCCGCACAACGGCCGGCAACCCCGTCAGGAACATGCCCGCCAACCGCGTATCGCACGCCAGATAGCCGCACACCAACCGCGTGACCGCGCCGCCACCGCCATAGCTCAACTGCCGGGGCCGACGTGCCAGCACCACGTCCAGCCGCGCACCCGTAGCGGGTTTCAGCCCAGGCTCAGAGCCCATGCGGTGGGCGTCTCCCTGGGGAAACACCACCACATCGCCGGCGGTCAAGAGGAGGGGAGGCTCATCGCCCAACTCGACATAACACTCGCCTTCGGTGATCAAGTGGAAAATCACCACGCGTTCGGCACCGGGCTCCAGGTGGGGCGCCGCGGCGTCGGCGCTGGGCGACTGGTAGCACCAGGGCGCGGTGAACCTGGCGTTGATGAAAATCGCACCGACCAGGCGAACGACGCGAAGGGTTTGGGACAGGGCGTCCATGGTGACTTCCCATTGTTTGCGGGGCGACTGTTGATTGTGAGCCTGTCGCCGCACAACGTGAAATCTCCGGACGATCGGACAACCTTGCCCGACGATCGGGCAGGACGCCAACGGCTCCCGGCGCGATAGTTGGCCCACAGGGTCACCAGACCCTGTCATCAATAACAAGAATGAGAGGTTGCCATGCCGAAGTTCGTCATAGAACGTGAGATTCCGGGTGCTGGAACACTGTCAGAAAGGGATTTGAAAGCGGCTTCGCAAAAGTCCTGCAAGGCGTTGCGCGATTTGCCGGAGGTGCAGTGGCAGCAGAGTTATGTCACCGGTGACAAGCTCTACTGCGTGTACATCGCACCGAGTGAAGAGTCGATCAAGGAGCACGCAAGGATCAGCGGTTTCCCGGCCAATCGCATTTCCGAGGTCACGGCCGTCATCGATCCCACCACGGCAGAATAATAAGCCGAGGCTGTGTTCCAACCCGCAACGGAGCGGTATCCATGAGTACAACCATTGATCTTGCTGCCTTGAAAAACCGTCAGATGGCCGCTTGGGCCAGCGGCGACTACGCCGTGATCGGCACCACTTTGCAGATCGTCGGCGAACAGCTCGCCGAAGCCTGCGACCTGTTGTGCGATGAACGCGTGCTCGATGTCGCCGCCGGTAACGGCAATGCGACACTCGCCGCCGCGCGCCGTGGCTGTCACGTGACTTCCACCGACTATGTAGCCGCGTTGCTGGAGCGTGGCGAGGACCGAGCCAGGGCCGAACGCCTGGAAGTGACTTTTCAGGTGGCCGACGCTGAGGCGCTGCCCTTTAAGGACGCCAGCTTCGATGCCGTGCTGTCGACCTTCGGTGTGATGTTTGCAGCGGACCAGCCCAAGGCCGCTTCGGAACTGGCGCGAGTCTGTCGCCCTGGAGGCCGGATCGGCCTGGCCAACTGGACGCCCGAAGGCTTCGTCGGTCAGATGTTCAAGACCCTCGGTCGTCATTTGCCATCGCCACCGGGGGCTCAACCGCCTTCGAATTGGGGCAACGAAGCCTGGTTGCATACACACTTCGACGAGCGCGATTTTTTGCTCCAGGTGACGCGCCGGACCTTTAACTTCCGATATCGCTCGGCGGCGCATTTCGTTGACGTGTTCCGCAGTTGGTACGGGCCGATGCACAAAGCGTTCGCGGCGCTGCCTACCGAGGACGCCAAGGGGCTGGAGGATGATTTGACCGAGCTGATTAACCGCACGAACCGGGCGGGTGACAGGTCGCTGGTGGTGCCGAGTGAGTATCTTGAGGTGGTGATTACTCGGCGTTGATGGCTGTTTGGGATGGGGGGGGCATATCCGTTGCTGCGGTGACGGCCGCTAATGGTTTCGCTCTTACAGCGAGTCACTTGGAAAAACGGAACGCCGCCCGGCCCTAAGTAACCAAGGGCTCTTGCCCCTGGCGTACGGCCCTTCGCTGAGGCTCAGGGTTCCCTCGCTCCGGTCCTGCTCCGTGGGCCCGCCGCGATCGGCCATCCATGGCCGTGCGCGGCTAACCCGGCATCCATGCCGGGTTGCCCACTGCGCAGAACCTGCGCTCGGCCTGCCGATGGGGCAAGAAGAGCAAAAGCAAAAGCAAAAGCAAAAGCAAAAGCGAGGCAGCCTACCGGCCGGCCTGACCCTCAAGTGCGCTCGCGGCGCACACGCCCTGCAAAAATCCAACTGTAGGAGCGAGCTTGCTCGCGATGGTCGTTAACGATAATTCGTGTTTACTGGCTAAACGCGGTGTCTTTGAGTCCATCGCGAGCAAGCTCGCTCCTACAGAAAAACAAAGCGGCTTGGCGATCCGGACCCCCGCCTCCCCCCGTGATCGCCCGCTAAGCTTCCACAGCGACATTCATACAACCTTGGCCCCACGCGCCGTAAGCAGCTCACGCAATACGGAACGATGACAGTGCGCCTCATCCGCGCAATAACACCCAACCGCCAACGAAGTCTGATGAGACAGCGCCGCCAATAAATCCAGCAAGTGGCTGGCGGCCGGCTGGTTCATCTCAACCTTGAATTTGCGCCTGAAAGCCTCCCAGGCCTTGTCATCGTTGGCAGCCTTGGCCTCTGCAACCAACTCCGCACTCGGCGACAGCAACGGCTGCCACACATCATAAAAATCCCGACGGGCGAATTCGGCCTTCGGTACGCCGCGAGGTGGGCGGCGCACCGTGCCTATCCGCAAGCCTTCACCAGGTGCTCGCGGTGAGCCAAGCCGCACGATATGAACAGGCATTTCGGTTCACTTATGCCGCGATTCGTCGAACCACTCCAGCGCCGTGCGCCAGATGCAAATTCCCAGGAAATAAGCCGACATCAGCAACCAAAGCCCCATCACCAGCGGGTTGATCACCGGGTGGTTGATCACCAGCGACAAACTGCACAGCAGCCAGATAGCCGTCACCGCAATGTTGATCGGCATGAAGCGGCGCACGCGAAACGGGTGCAGAAATTTCATCCGGGTTACGGTCAGCAGCGCCAGGCCGATGATCGTGAGCAAGGTGATCCACGGCGACGGGGCGATGATGTACAGGCATAGCGCTACCACGTTCCACGCGGCGGGGAAGCCCTGGAAGTAGTTGTCCTTGCTTTTCATGTTGACGTTGCAGAAGCAAAACAACGACGAGACCAGAATCAGCGAGATGCTCAGCAACAGCGTGTAGTCAGGCAGCGGAACGTAGCGATAGATGAACAGCGCCGGAATAAACACATACGTCAGGTAATCGATCACCAGATCGAGGATCGAACCGTCGAAACTCGGCAGCACCGACTGCACGTTGACCTTGCGCGCCAGCGCGCCGTCCAGCCCGTCGACGATCAAGGCAACGCCCAGCCACAGCAGGCAACTGGTCGGTTGGTTTTCCAGCAGGGCGAGGGTCGCGAGGAAGGCGGTGACCACGCCGGTGGCGGTGAAACCATGGGCGCCCCATGCTTTGAGCCTGGCGATGTGTAAGGTGGATATCACGGGGGCGTTCTCCAAAAAGTGAAGCAAGCCAGTCATCACCCTCATGATCGAGGGCGGCGGCAAACCGGTTGGGGTTGCAGGTATCGACCGAAAATCCGGGAATAAGGTTCACCGTCTGTAAATCTTAGCTGGGCCGCGAAAAAATACAGCGGATTTATCCAGTGCAATAACGACCGAGGGTTCAAGGCTTTCACGCCAGCCAAACGGTGGTGGCGCATTTGCCTGTGGGGACTATTGTTGCCTGACTGTATAACTTCCACCGATGAGGACATCGTCATGAACACCAGCGATTTGCTCGAACAATTACTGCGGTCCGGACAGGGCTCGATGTCGCAACAGGGCGGCAGTGGCGCGTCCGGTCAGGGTGGGCTCGGCGACCTGGGCGGATTGCTCGGTGGTTTGCTGGGCGGGGGCGGCGGCTCCAGTGCGAGCGGCGGTGGGCTGGGTGGTTTGCTCGGTGGATTGCTGGGCGGCGGCTCGGCCATGGGCGGCTCGACCCAGACCCGGTCCGGTGGCGGCACCCATTATGCGGCGCTGGCCTCGTTGGGGATGATGGCCTTTCAGGCCTATCAAGCCTGGCAACGTAGCCAGGCGGCTGCCCCGCAGCAGGCACCGCGCACCGCCGACCTGTTGTCCGGCCCGGAAATTGAAGACCACAGCCATGCGGTCCTGCGCGCATTAATAGCAGCAGCCAAGGCTGATGGCCGGATCGATGACGCGGAAAAACAGATGATCAGCACTGAACTCGGCCGCCACACCGATGACCCGGAACTGCAGCAGTGGCTGGATGACGAAGTGGCCCGGCCGCTGGATGCAGCCGATGTGGCGCGGTCGGCGACGGACCCGGCCATCGCCGCGGAAATGTACCTGGCCAGTGTGATGCTAATGGACGATCAACAGGACGCCGAGCGCAACTATCTGGATGAGCTGGCGGCGGCGCTGAAAATTGATCCGCAGCTGCAGGTGCATCTGGAGCAGCAGGCCAAGGCGGGCGCTGTTTGATCTTGTAGGAGCTGCCGAAGGCTGCGATTTTTTGATCTTGTAGGAGCTGCCGAAGGCTGCGATCTTTTGATCTTGTAGGAGCTGCCGAAGGCTGCGATCTTTTGATCTTGTAGGAGCTACCGAAGGCTGCGATCTTTTGATCTTGTAGGAGCTGCCGAAGGCTGCGATCTTTTGATCTTGTAGGAGCTGCCGAAGGCTGCGATCTTTTGATCTTGTAGGAGCTGCCGAAGGCTGCGATCTTTTGATCTTGTAGGAGCTGCCGAAGGCTGCGATCTTTTGATCTTCAGCAGTATCAAAGCCCAAAAGATCAAAAGATCGCAGCCTTCGGCAGCTCCTACAGGGGTTTGGGTATCAGGAAGATGACGCCGTGGTCTTCGGCTATTTGAAGGATCCGTGGCAAATCCTCCGGCACCTTGAGCTGATGCACGGCCGCAAAGAACTGGCCACCCCGCGGATCAGACACCACGCCAATCATCTTCGCCGTCGCGCTGATGTTCTTGTAGGCATGAATCGACCCACCGGGGATATGCACATAACCCCCGCTGGACACCCTGGTCGATTGGCCTTCCACGGTGACTTCGACTTGCCCGTCAATCACGTAAAACGCTTCGTCCCACGGGTGAAAGTGCGGTGGCGGTCCGCCCCCTTGCACGCCCTGCTGGATATGCATTTCGAAGGGTTTGCTCAAATCCCCGCCCGCAAGAATCGTAATGGCTTCGCCAACGACATTGACCGGCGCAGGTGTTTGTCCGGATTCGATGACATGAACCGTGCGCATGTTTGCTCTCCCGAAGATGAGTCCGCAAGGGTTGAGTATATTCGCTCGAACGCACGCCAGTACCGCGCCACAGGCCCGTCTGTCAGGGCAATTTCAACCTCGATTGAATTTTTCCGCGGCGAAATCGATCTGCTGTTTTAGAGACGTGTTGATTCAGCGTCCTGCCACTGGCCTCAGACCGAGAGATGCGCCCATGACTGCCCTGACACGATTCCAATCCCGGCCTGCCTGCGAGCAGGCAATACCGACGGCCGGCAGCCTGAAACAGCGTTATGAACAGTTGCTGCTCAGCGACGATGCCGAGCAACGGCGCGTACTGGGCCGAAGCTTTCTCCAAACGCAGCTTGAACACGCGGCGGACCTGCCACAGGGAATGCCCCAGGACCTGTCGGCCCTGGAAAGCTTTGTCGAGCAACGCAGCGTCGACGTGGCCCGCCAATATGCCGACTATCTGCAAGCGCGCAAGAAAGGCGCACCACGACAGTTCTTCAGCAACAAGGCGCACGCGCTATTTTTCCTGCAAGCGGTCGGCCCGACCAAAAAAGTCGACGGCGCGTGGCTGTATGGCTTGTTGCAGCACTGGCACGACCCGCGTTTCGACGGTCTGATTTGCACCTATCTGGAAGAATTAGGCAGTGGCAACCCGGCGCAGAATCACGTAGCGATCTACAGCAGACTCCTCGCTGAACATGGCTTGCAAGACACCGGCGTGATCGACGACGGGCACTACCTGCAAGGCGCCATCCAACTGGCGCTGGGCGAGTGCAGTGATGAGTTTTTGCCGGAGGTGATCGGCTACAACCTCGGCTACGAACTGCTGCCCCTGCATTTGCTGATCAGTGCCTATGAACTCAGTGAACTGGGGATTGATCCGTATTACTTCACGCTCCACGTGACCATCGACAATGCCAGCACCGGTCATGCGCAAAAGGCCGTGCAGTCGGTGTTGCAGTTGTTGCCGATAGAAGCCGATCGCGAAGATTTCGTGCGGCGGATCACCCTGGGTTATCGGCTGAATGATCTGGGGCAGGGCAGCCGTGCCATCATCGAATCGTTCGACCTCTACGCCGAAGTGTTGAGCATGCTCGAGCGCAAACGCCCGTTCGGCCAGCACATGCATTCCGACTATTGCCGATTTGAAGGCAAGACCGTCAATCAATGGCTGTCATCGCCGGAACAGTTGCCGGACTTTCTCGCCGCCCTGGAAAACAAAGGCTGGATCAAACGGCATCAAGATCCGCAGGACAGCCGTTTCTGGCAGTTGATCGAAGGCAATGGCGCGGCCATGTTCGGGGTGTTCAGCGCCTATGAAAAACAGCTGCTGCATGACTGGATCGCCGGTGACTGGAAGCCCGAACGTGCGGCGCCCATGTTTCGCCGTGGCCCCAGCGGCGCGGTTGAAGCCGAGCTGCCCGCCAACGACCCGGACATCCAGAGCCTGCAAGCCGCGCTGCAAGGGCTCGCCGCTCACGAGCAGATGCCGGTGTTGATCCCATGGCTGTCAGCCCGGCGACATGCGCATCCTGCCGGCTTGATGGCCACGCGCAGGTTCATCGAACTCAAATCCAGCCTTCGATAGGGAGCTCGGTATGCATCAGGAAGAACAGCTGGCGGCTGACGATTTGGCGTTGCTACAGTTGGGGCGGCGCTTGCAGGCTGACGGCTATCGCTTTATCACGCCGACCCCCTTGACCCATCAGCGGGTCAATGACCGCGCTGCAACGCAACCTGCCGCGACCCTGCGCGACGTTTACGGTTGGTCCCGGGCCTTCGGTCCCGGTCTGTTGTCGGCGGATGAGCAGCGCCAGTTACAGCAGGCGGGCGTGCTCGAAGAACACCAGGGCCGGCTGAAAAGTCGCGTGCGCTGGTCAAGCCTTGATGATCTGTTGTTCGTGCACTCGGGATTCCCCACCGACGCGGCCGACTCGGTGTTCTTCGGCCCCGACACCTACCGATTTGCCCAGTTGATTCACAGCCATCTTCAACAAAGCTTCGCGCCGATCATGCGCGCCGTGGACATCGGCTGTGGTGCCGGCGTCGGGGCGATTGTGATCGCCCGCGCACGCCGCGAAGCCGAAGTGCACGCCGTCGACATCAACCCGGCGGCATTGCGCCTGACCGCGGTCAATGCCGCGCTCGCCGAAGTGGCCAACGTCAGCATTGAAGCCAGCGATGTGCTGCAGGATGTCGACGGCAGCTTTGACCTGATCGTCGCCAACCCACCGTACATGGCTGACCCGGCCGAACGTGCCTATCGTCACGGCGGCGGCGCATTTGGCGCTCAGTTATCGTTGCGCATTGTCGAGCAGTCGCTCAATCGACTGACACCTGGCGGCTCGTTGGTGTTGTACACCGGCGTGGCGATGGTGGAGGGACGCGACCCGTTTCTCGCGGCGCTGACGCCGTACCTGGATTCGACGCGGTTCGGCTGGACCTATCGCGAACTCGATCCCGACGTATTCGGCGAAGAGCTGTTGACCCCCGGTTATCAGCGGGTGGAAAGGATCGCGGTGGTTGCGCTGATCGTCACGCGCATGGGCCTCGGCCTCGGGGGAAGCGTTGAGTTGGCAGGTGCGCGATGAACAAGAATCTGGATGATTACAACCGCATGCGCGACTTCTCGGCGACGTCTGAACCGGCCGCCAAGCGTGCGGGCAAAAAGATCGCGAAAGACCACGCCTTGCAGTTCTGCATCCAGAAGCATGACGCCTCGCGCCTGCACTATGACTTTCGCCTGGAGCTGGATGGCGCGCTGAAAAGCTGGGCGGTGCCCAAAGGCCCATCGCTGGACCCCAAGGTCAAGCGCCTGGCGGTGCATGTGGAAGATCATCCGATTGATTACGCGACATTCGAGGGCAGCATTCCCGAAGGGCATTACGGCGCGGGCGACGTGATTGTCTGGGACCGGGGCGTGTGGATTCCGCAGGAAGATCCGGCAAAGGCCTACGCCAAGGGCAAGCTCAAGTTCGAGCTGCAGGGCGAGAAACTCGGCGGTCTGTGGAACCTGGTGCGTACACACATGCCGGGCAAGCAGGAACAATGGTTTTTGATCAAGCATCAGGACAGTGCGGCCAAACCCGAGAGCGATTACGACGTGGTCGCTGCCGAACCGGATAGCGTGCTCAGTGACCGCACCATCGTCTCCAAAAAAACCAAAGCAGCGGCCAAACCCAAACCGGTCAAGAAGCCTGCGCGCAAGGTCGCCCCCAAGACCCAATCAGCGCAACTCACCGGCGCGCACAAAGCCAAGCTGCCGGAGCTGATCAAACCGGAACTGGCCACCCTCGTGGAAAAAGCCCCGGACGGCCAGTGGAGCTATGAAATCAAGTTCGACGGTTACCGGATCATGGCGCGCATTGATCACGACAAGGTAACGCTCTTCACCCGCAACGGCCATGACTGGACTCACAAGCTGCCGGCGCAAGCCGAGGCCTTGGCCGCGCTGTCGCTGGAGTCCGCCTGGCTCGACGGGGAAATGGTGGTTGCCAACGAGCAGGGCGTTCCGGATTTCCAGGCACTGCAAAATGCGTTCGACTCGGGTCGCAGCGGCAACATCCTTTACTACCTGTTCGACATGCCTTACCTCAATGGCGTGGACTTGCGTGAGGTGCCGGTCGAGGAGCGGCGAGTGGCACTGTCGACGATGCTCAACGCCAACAAGGATCCCTTGTTGCGCTTCTCCGATTCGTTTGGCGAAGCGCCGGAAGCGCTGCTCAACAGCGCCTGCCAAATGCAAATGGAAGGCTTGATCGGTAAACGCCTGGGCTCACCCTATGTGTCGCGACGCAGCAGCGACTGGATCAAGCTCAAGTGCAAGCATCGCCAGGAATTCGTCGTGGTCGGCTACACCGACCCCAAGGGCTCGCGCAATGCCTTCGGCGCCTTGCTGCTGGGGCTGCACGATCGCGACAGCGGTGAATTGCGCTACTCGGGCAAGGTCGGCACCGGCTTCAATGAAACGACTCTGAAAAATATCTACGAACAGCTCAAGCCCTTGAAGGCGAAAAAGCCGGCCGTGGTCAACCCACCGACCGGTTTCGACGCCAAGGGTGTGCACTGGCTAAAACCCGTGCTGTTGGCGGAAATCGCCTTCGCCGAAATGACCAAGGACGGGTCCGTGCGCCATGCCGTGTTCCATGGCCTGCGCGACGACAAACCCGCCCAGGACATCACCGAGGAGCGTCCGACCGTGGTGAAACCGAAAGAAAAAAGCCCTGAAAAATCCGCCCCCTCGCAGATCGGTCTGGACCAGGGAAAAGTGCGCATCACGCACCCGGACCGGGTGATCGATGCCAGCAGCGGCACCACCAAAGTGCAGCTTGCGGAGTATTACGCCAGCGTTGCCGAGTGGATTCTGCCGGAACTGAAAGACCGCCCGGTGGCGCTGGTGCGTGCGCCGGACGGAATCGCAGGAGAGCTGTTTTTCCAAAAGAACGCCGAGCGCCTGGCCATTCCGGGAATCACCACGCTGGACAAGGACGTCACCGGCCAGCCAGTGATGATCATCAACAATGCCGAAGCGTTGATCGGCGCGGTGCAGATGAGCACGGTGGAGTTGCACACCTGGAACGCCACTTCGGACAAACTCGACAAGCCTGACCGCTTTGTCCTCGACCTCGACCCGGACCCGGCGCTGCCTTGGAAAAGCATGGTCGAGGCGACGCAGCTGACACTCTCGGTGCTCGATGAATTGGGGCTCAAGGCGTTCCTCAAAACCAGTGGCGGCAAAGGCATTCACTTGGTGGTGCCGCTGACGCGCAAACTCGGCTGGGATGAGGTGAAAGACTTCAGCCACGCCATTGTCAGTCACATGGCCAAGCTGCTGCCGGAACGGTTTTCCGCCGTGTCGGGACCCAAGAACCGGGTGGGGAGGATCTTCATCGATTACCTGCGCAACGGTCTAGGCGCGACGACTATCTGCGCCTACGCCGTGCGCACTCGCGAGGGGTTGCCGGTGTCGGTGCCGATCTTCCGTGAAGAGGTTGCGGAGCTGAAGGGCGGTAATCAGTGGAACGTGCACACCGTGCATGAACGCCTGGCCGAAGTCGGTGACGCACCGTGGGCAGACCTGAAGGAAACCCGGCAGACGATCACCGCCGACATGCGTCGGCGGGTCGGTATGAAGAAATAGCCGTCCAACTTCACGCGGTCCTGTAGGAGCTGCCGCAGGCTGCGATCTTTTGATCCTTAGCAATGCAAAGGACGCCGAAGATCAAAAGATCGCAGCCTGCGGCAGCTCCTACAGATCGCATAACGGCTTAGTGGACCTGTTGAGAAAACAGAACAGCCCAGCCTTACAGACTGGGCTGTTTTTCAAGCAAAAATCAGTACGCGGGTGCCTTGCTGATAAACGCCTGGAAGTCGGTGCCCAGTTTATCGATGGCCGCTTTGAAATCCTGGGCGGTGATTTTCTGGCTTTCATTGGAAAGCTGGGTGCCGAACACCTTGCGCACCACTTTGGCCACCGTTTGATTGGTTTTCGCGTCGATGAACTCGGCTTCGATGAACAGGTTAGTGTCCTGATCCCGGTGTCCGCTGGCGGCCTGTGCAGCCCCGACCACCGCCGCGACCGGCACCACTTCATACCACTTCATGCCTTCGTTGGAGGCACTCACACCGGTGATGGCGGCGCGCATGACCAAGGTTTTTGAACCCGCAGGGGCCGCGTTTGTGTTCGTCACCACCCGGTATTTCTGACCCAGTGTATTTTTGGCTTTGCTGGTCATGTAGTTCTGGATGTCATTCAGCGTCTGCTGGTTAACCCGCTCGTTCGGCTTGGGCGCGGGGTAGAGTTCCAGCTTGTTGAACGCCACGGTGTCGTACGCATTCGGGTTCCACGACGGGCTCACCCAGCGCATGGCTGTCCCGCCGCTGGGTGTAGTGACTTCTTGCAGGTTGTCGTAGTTGGACAGGTAGCCGGAGTACTGCTCTTTATCAATCACTTTCGAGGTGCAACCGCCTAGCAGCAGGCTGGCCATTGCAGCGCCGATGAACAGGTTTCGGGACAGGTTCATAGTGGTGTGTGCTCCATGGATAAAGTCGTTTTTTTTCGTTAGCTGGAAATCAGAAACGCCAGGTCATGTTTCCGGTCACGGCTTGAATCCAGGCGTTGTCGAATTGACCGGAAATTCGATTGCCCGACGTGGATTTGGTCTGGTCCACCGGCATGTCGCCGAGCCAGACCATGGCCCAACTGACGTTGACGTCGGTGTCTCTGTTCAGAGCATAGGTGACTCCCGTCGCAAGGCGCCAAGATTCGGCCATCGGTACGGTGACGGTGCGATCGCTGTCCGACACCGCACTGCTGTCGTAAGCCACACCGACGTTCCACAACAGCTCTTTGGTGGCCTGGTATTGCGCACCCAGCGCGAGTTGCCAGGTGTCCTTGTAGTTGGCGTCGATGGTGGTCGATTGGGCACCGGCTGCCGAGGTGTCGACCTGGACCCCAACCTCGCCGAACTCTGACCAGTCCTGCCAGTTGACCGAGGCGAGCAATGCCCACTGCGGGTCGAGTTGCTGGAACAGGCTCAGGGTGACGGTTTGCGGCACTGTCACGTCAAGTTGGGTGTTCAGGCCGTTCAACCGATCCAGCGCCGGACCATTGCCTTTGATGTCGAGCCCGTCTTCGAAGTCCAGATCGACCTTGCTGGTGTAGGTCAGGCCAATGCGCGTGCCGGTTTGCGGGGCGTAGATCACGCCCACGTTGGCTCCAAACCCCCAATCGGTGTCTTTGTACTTGAACTGGCCGTCGCTGCGGTCCGTGAGGCCCAGCGGTGAGCGGTCGATGGCGGTCTGGGCCTGGAGCATGCCGTACATGGCTTTGACGCCGACGCCCACCGACCATTGTTCGTTAAAGCGGTACGCCACGCTGGGCACCATCGACAAACCGAGCAGGCTGGAGTTTTGCGCGAAGTAGCGCCCCGACCAGTCGTTGTCGTAATTGACGGCCAGACCAAAGTCGCCGTACTGGCCGAAGCCGACGCTCCAATGGTCATCCAGTTCGTGGGTGATGAAAAAGCTACCGCCGGGAATCGGGTCAAGGGCGTTGCCACTGCCGCTACCGGAGACGTTGGTGCCGGCGTCGCGGTCGAATTTCAGGTTGCCGTAGAGCACCTGCAACCCACCGGTAATTTGCGTGCCAGGCAGGTAGCTCATGCCCGCAGGGTTGCTGGCGATGGTAGAAGGGCCTTGAGCTCGCGCGGCGGCACCGGCGTTGGCCAGGCCGGCGTTATCCGTGCCGATTTCGTAGAGCATGATGCCACCGGCGTACGCTTGCTGGCAGCACAAGGCAAGCAGGGTGAAGGCGGGCAGGGTGGATGTTTTTATCTGCATGGGACCCCCTCAGCAAATGTCCATCACGAATGCGGGTGGCCAGTGTCGGCCACCCTTCAGCTCGACGTTTACTTGCCCATGGCTGCCCGGGCCGCTTCGATCTTGGCCTTGACCGCTTCGAGGTTGAAGCTCGCGCCTTTTTGCATTGGCGGGTACTCAACGGCGGTCATTGCCAGTTTGCCTACCTGATCCTGAACAAACACGAAGCGCCAGAATTGGTACTTGAACCATTCGAAATAGGACAGGGAGCCATTAGCGGTCAGGTTTTCAGACCAGCCCATGCGTTCAAACGGGTCGAGCCGCAGGTTGGTCAGGACCGGCATGTCTGGTTGTTCCTTTGCCCCGAGCCAACCGCCAGGCTGATTGATGAAGCGGTACTTGAAGTCATCGATACGAATAGCGCCGAGGGTGCTTTCACCGAAGTAGAAGACTTCATGGCGATTCGATGGACCTTTGCCGGTGATCATCGGTGTCTGGTCATAGCCATCCAGGTGAACTTTATACGTGGTGTCGCCCAGTTGTTTGCCCTTGAGTAATTCCTGCGTAATGTTCGGGTTGCCCGCTGCAGCGACGAACGTCGGGAACCAGTCCATGCCGGACATGATGCCGTTGCCAATCGTATTAGCCGGAACCTTACCCGGCCAGCGAACAATCGCCGGAACCCGGAAGCCACCTTCCATCACTGTGCCTTTGCCCATGGCGAACGGAGTGGTACCGCCATCCGGCCAGGTGAAGTTTTCCGCGCCGTTGTCGGTGGTGAAGACCACGATGGTGTTGCCATCCATGCCTTCTTTTTTCAGCTTGGCCATGACTTCACCGACGATATCGTCAAGCTGCGCCATGCCGGCTTCCTGTTCCGACCAGCCGTTTTCCGAATTGCGCAGTTTTTCGTACTTGTCCGAAAGGTG
Organism: Pseudomonas sp. LBUM1644; assembly: GCF_059716195.1. Classification (NCBI taxonomy): domain Bacteria; kingdom Pseudomonadati; phylum Pseudomonadota; class Gammaproteobacteria; order Pseudomonadales; family Pseudomonadaceae; genus Pseudomonas; species Pseudomonas sp. LBUM1644. The sequence continues at coordinate 2,295,848 of NZ_CP166812.1, forward strand.
GGTGACGATGTGCATGCGGGTCGGGTTGAGCCACAGGAAAAAAGGTTTGTTGTCCTGTTTGGCCTTGTCCACAAAGGCAAAGGCTTTGTCGCGGATCTCGTCATCGACGGTTTTCATCCGCTCTGGGTAGAGCGTGCCGGCGTCCTCGATCTTCTGTTTGCCGACCTTGCCCCAGCGCGGCATCTCGGTCGCGTCATCGGTGGTGGTCGCCCAGCTGTGCACCATGTTACGAGGGCCGAATTTCTCCAGCTGATCCTGCGGATAGTTGGGGTGGGCCGGGTCTTCCATGGCGTCGAGGTGGTAGAGGTAACCGAAGAATTCATCAAAGCCATGCACAGTCGGCAGGAACTGGTTCAGGTCACCCAAGTGGTTCTTGCCGAACTGGCCGGTGGCGTAACCCATGGATTTAAGTGCGGTGGCGATGGTGACCGCTTCAGCGGGAATACCAATTGGAGAGCCCGCCTGACCGACTGTTGTCATCCCGGTCCGGATCGGCAATTCACCGGTAATGAAGTTGGCACGTCCAGCGGTGCAACTGGCCTCAGCGTAATAGTCGGTAAAGCGCATGCCTTCATTAGCCAGTTGGTCAAGGTTTGGTGTTCGACCGGCCATCATGCCCTGGTTGTAGACACCTATATTCGACCAGCCAATGTCGTCGCCCATGATCACCACGATGTTCGGTGGCTTGTCGGCGGCCTGAGCCAGGCCGGGCAGAATCATTGCAGACAACAGTATGGGAAAAGCGAATAGCGAAGATAACTTTGTCCGGTTCATGTCGACATCCTAAGCGCTGGCGTGAGCATTCACAGACGCGCCCCCGCGCGTCCCTAAAATTGGATCCCCCGCGATCAGAGTAGGTATGAACGGTGAAATATCCAGTAATCAGAGTTCAAAAAAGCGCCGGGTCCGGTCCTGAAGCCGGTTTCTTTAGTGATTGAATGCCGAGTGACATAAAAACTGGCCTGGCTGCTCAAGCCTCCGCCAAACACACCGCAGATTATTTCCGTTGCGGCGCTACTTTCGTTGCTACGCTAAAAAACCTGACTCGGTCTCTGCGGAGAACAAGCAATGTCACATCGTCTACAGCGTGTCTGGTTGTTCTCTCTCGGTTTGGTTGTCTGCGTGTTTGCAGCGCCTTTGTATGCGGCCGAAAAACCCGCCGTTGATCCCCCAGCGAATCAGCTTGAGCCCAAGGCACTTGAGGTCTTGAAGGCCATGGGCGCCAGGTTGGCGGGCACTCAAGGCATGAGCTTCAAAGCCATCACCACGTATGAGAAGCCCAGCCGGTTGGGCCCGCCCCTGGCCTATAACACCGTGGCACTGGTCAATGTGCAGCGACCCAATCAACTGCGCGTATTGACCTCGGGCGATGGCCCGGCGACCGAGTTCTACTACGACGGCAAGCAGGCTTATGCCTTTGAGCCGAAGGAAAATCTGCTGGCGCAAGCCGAGGCACCTCCCACCATCGATGCAACCCTTGAGGCGGCTTACCTGCGAGCGGCGATCTATTTTCCCTTTACCGATGTCATCGTCGCCGATCCCTACAAGGATCTGCAGCGGGACATGCGCCTGGCTTTTTACATTGGTCAGTCGACGGTGGTCGGGGATACCACGACGGATGTGATTGCCTACGCCAATGACGTGGTATTCGTCCAGGCCTGGATCGGCGCGCAGGACAAGCTGCCGCGCATGCTGCGTGCGGTATTTCGTGATGATCCGACCCAATCCCGGCATCAGGTCGCGTTCACGGACTGGAAGCTTGAATCGGCGATGTCTGCGGACTTCTTCAAGCCCGAGCATATCGAGAATGCACACCGGATTCAGTTTGCTCCGCCACCCGACCTGCGCGCCCCGGAAGGGGTCAAGGAGCCGGTTGTGAAACCCTGATCGTGGAGACTGATCATGAACAGATCTACGTTGAAATTCGCCACGCTGGTCATCGCGCTGCTGACCTGCCAGCAAGCGGCCGCCTGGTCGCACGCTTCCAGCTTCGGGCATTCATCGGGAGGCGGCGGTTCCTGGAGTCATTCCGGTGATTACGGCTCGGCTTCGGGCGGCGGTGGCAGCTGGAGTGGCGAAAGCAATCGCGGCGGTTCGGCCTCCGGTGGCAGTGGCAGCTGGAGTGGGTCTGGTTATCGCGGCGGCTCGGCCTCGGGCGGTAGTGGCAGCTGGAACGCTCACGACGAGAATGGTGGCAACGCCTCCGGTGGCGAAGGTTCGTGGCATGGCACTGGCGCCGAAGGCGGCACGGCTTCCGGCGGCGAAGGGGCGTGGCACGCTCAAGGCGAGTATGGCGCCACCGCCAGCGGCTATCACGCGGACGGTTATGGCACCACGGCCTATCATCCAGCGACCTATGGCACCAGCTACTACCATCCGCCGACCGCTGTGTATGCCAGCAGCGGCTGTTACAACTGCGGTTATAACGACGGTGTGAATCCTGCTGCCGCCGCCGCTGTCGGTGTGGTGGCCGGCGCCGCCATCGCCACGGCGGCCAATCAGACCGCCAACAACAACGCCTATTACGCGGGTATGGCCGCCGCCGCACCGCCCACGATGCCGATGGGGGCAACCTTCGTCAGCCTCCCTTCCGGCTGCGGGATGAGGACCGTTTCAGGCGGTACTTATTACCAATGCGGCAACTCGTGGGTGCGACCTGCCTATGGTGCCAACGGCGTGTTCTACACCGTGATACCGATGCCGTAATCCACCCAGCAAGGGGTCAACCCATGAAATTGAACGCACTGTATCAAGCCGTTGCACTGAGTGTGTTATTGGCAGCCACCAGCCTCAGCGCCGTTGCTGCGGATATCCCGCTGGCGGCACAAGTAGAGGCCGATCAGGTGGTGACAAAAGTCCTGGCGGTCGATGCCGCCAAGCACCAGGTCGTCGTGGAAGGGTTCGGAGGCCGTCAGGTCCATGTCCAACTCACCGATCGCGCCAAGGACCTCGGTCACCTGAAAGTGGGAGATCAGGTCAACGTCGAAGTCATTCATGCGGTGGCGGCCTACCTTGATACTGACGTCGACAAAGGCCTGCCGGAAAACAGCGAAACCATCGGCGATGTGCGTGCCACAAAAAACGACCCGAACCCCGAAGGCGAGGCCTACCGTCAGGTGCGTTTGCAGTTGAAAATCACCGACATCGACCTGGAGGACAACCAGCTGACCTTCGAAAACCCGGCCGGTGGGTCTAAAGTCATTGACGTGGTCAGGCCTGAAATCCAGGCGAAGTTGAAAGATTTGAAAGTCGGCCAGAGCATCCGGATGACCTACACCGATATCCTCAAGATTACCAGTCAGCACTGAGCATCATGAACCGGCACTCCGGGAAGGCATGAGCGGCACCTCGCGTGCCGCTCGGTAGCGCCCTAGCTCTGCGGCACAACCCGGGCGTCGTTACCAGTGCCCTCGATGTAGACGTGCATGCCTTTGGTCAATGCAGGGTTGATCGGCTGGGTAATCGACACCAGCACACCACTCCTCACTCGCACAATGATCTGCTGCGCTTCCTGGGGCTGGTCATATTTTTTCTTTTCTGCGTAATTACCACCGGCGGCGCCGGCGAGGGCGCCAGCAACCATGGCCACATCGCGACCGGTGCCGCGTCCGATCAGGCTGCCGATCCCGACGCCGGCCAGCCCACCAAGGACGGCGCCAACCCCGCTGTCGTGGTTGGTCTGCATCTGCGTGAGCACGATCTGTTCGATCTGACCCGAGCGAATCTCCGTCTCACCGGCGCCTCCGCTGCTGGCACCTACGGCGGCGCAAGCGGTGAGTACCAGACTGGTCAGTGTGATCATTAGCCGGGAAGCAGTGATATTCATTGCCGAACTCCATCATCCAGAGGATGGGTAGATTCAAAACGCATCACATAGCGTGAGAAAAAAAGCCTAGCACAGGGTTTGCCGGATGCTGGCCCAGGCCTGAAAAATTGAGTGCCGGTTGTTTTCACAACGGCATGGACATTCCACCGGACTCAACAATACTCAAACTCCGTGCGGCCTATTCTCGTGCCTTTGCACAGCCGTTTTTACGCTCAGGAGACCAGATCCATGAACACCCACCGTCAATGGTTGCCCAGTGTCGTACTGGCTGGCCTGCTGCTTACCGGCTGCACCTCCTCGGTGACGCAAAAGCAGCAGTACTCGGGCTTTCTACCCAGCTACGACGGCTTGCAGGAATTGAAGTCGCCCAGTGGCGCGCAAGTGTTGCGCTGGGTCGCTCCGGGCTTCGCGCCTGATGCCTATTCGACGGTGGTGTTCAGCGGCTTGCAGTTCTATCCCGCGCCCCAACCCAACGAGCGGGTGAATATGCAGACACTGCAAGAGTTGCAGGCCTACACCAGCGCCAATGTGAAAAGCACCCTTGAAGAAAAATACCGCGTCGTGCCGGCCATGAAGGATGTGCAGGCGGGGAAACGGACATTGATTTTGCGCGCGGCGATTACCGGGGTAACGGCGGCCAGCGAGGGTATGCGCTGGTATGAAATCGTGCCGGTGGCGGCGGTGGTCGGGGCGACCGAAGCGGCGACCGGGCATCGCGATCAGAACACCGAGTTGTTTATCGAGGCCGAGTTTACCGACGCCGCTTCCGGGTTGCCGGTGCTCAAGGTGGTGCGCAAGGTCTTTGGCGAAACGTTGAAAAACGCCAGCCAACCGATCACCGCCGAAGATTTCAAAGCGGCGATCAGGGGCATGACCAGCGATATGCGTACGCTGATGATGTAAAGACTGCGCCACACTGCCCATGGACTGCGCAATACCGACCCCTGTAGGAGCTGGCGCAGCCTGCGATCTCTTGACCTTGCTTCACCAGCAATCCCAAGACCGCCAAAAGATCGCAGGCTGCGCCAGCTCCTACATCGACCGCGTTCATAACGACCCATCAGGCAAACCGACCACCGTGTTCACATCGACCGATCAGGTGATCCGACCGCGTTCACATCGACCGATCAGGTGCGCCGACTGGGCACTTCAACTGATCTTGCGCAAAGTGCCTTGCCAATACTTTTCCCGCACCTGGCGACGCAGGACCTTGCCGACCACGGACGTCGGCAACTCATCGACAAACACCAGCGACTTCGGCGCCTTGTAGCCCCCCAACCGCGCGCGGGTCTGGGCGATCAATTCCTCTGCGGTCACCGTTTGCCCCTGGCGCAGGATCACTTCAGCGTGCACCGCTTCACCCCACTCAGGATGCGGAATGCCCACCACCGCCGCCATCAACACCGACGGGTGCGCCGCCAGCGCGGCCTCGACTTCCACCGCATACACGTTGAAGCCGCCGCTGATGATCATGTCCTTGAGCCGGTCAACGATGTACAGGTAGCCGTCGGCATTGATGTAGCCCAGGTCACCGGACTTCCACGCACCGTCGTCGAACTCCGCAGCAGTGGCTTCAGGGTTCTCGTAGTAACCCTTGATGATCGCTTTGCAGCGAATGCGGATTTCGCCGGTTTCGCCCACCGGCAGTGGATGACCGTCCGGGTCGACGATAAACACTTCCACACCCGGCGTCGGGCGGCCGGCCGAGGACAGGTGCTGCAAGGCAGCGGCATCACCGGGTTGGTGCGCAGCCTTGTCCAGGGCCGCGATCATCATCGGTGACTCGGTGGCGGCGTAGCCCTGGACAAAAATTTGCCCGAAACACGCCACCAGTTCCCCGAGTTTGTCCGGGCTCATCGGCGCGGCGCCGTAGATCAGCGTGCTCAGGGACGAGAAGTCTTTCGGATCGGCGCGCTGCAACTCCAGCAAGCGGTAAAGCACGGTCGGCACCAGGAACGAGTGGGTGACGCGCTCGCTTTCCACAACCTGCCGCCAGTTTTCCATGTCCAGCTGGTTCAGGGTGATGTTGGTACCACCGCCGTACACCGTGGGGAAGAACAGCATGATGGTGCCGTGGGACAACGGCGAAACGTGCAGCAACCGGGTGGCACTGGACAAGCCCAGGTCGGTGTTGATGAACGCCGCATCGCGGCAGGCCATCCAGTTGTCGATGGAGTACATCGCGCACTTGCCCTTGCCGGTGGTGCCACCGGTGAAGCGCAGCATGCAGATGTGCTCGTCGGTATCGAGCGTCACGTCGTTGTCCAGATCGGACGCGGCTTCCACCAGTGGCCAGAAACTGTGCACGCCGGACAGGGTGGCTTGCTCGGCCGTGGGCGGGTCCATCACCACGATCTCGCAACCACGGCTGCGCAGCATGCCGTAGTAGCTGTCGAGCAAGCGGGTTTCGAGGAACACCACTCGCGGCTGGACCAGGTCGATCTGCCGCGCATGTTCATCGAGCGGATCGCGCAGGTTGGTCATGACCACCGTGCCTTCCTGCTTGAACGTGCTGGGAAACATCATCAGGCTGAGGTTGTCGTTTTCCAGGATCAGCATGAAGCGTTCGCCGGTTTTCACCTGCAACATGGAGCGCAGGACATCGGCGATGCGGTTGGTCAGCAGGTGGTATTGCTCATAGGTGAAACGCCGATTGCGCTCGACGTTGACGATGGCTTCCTGGTCGCGATGACGCAGCGCCAGCAAGCGCATGATTCGGCTGAAGTTCATTTTCATGGTGTGGTGGCCCTGTATGACTGGCTCAAGAGACCGAGACGTTTACCGGGCACGCATGCGCGACGCGGCGTCGAGGCGGATGGTTTCGCCGTTGATGTAGGCGTTTTCGATCAGGAAGGCGCAGCAATGGGCGAACTCGCGCATGTCGCCGAGGCGCTTGGGTGCTTCCATCTGCTCCTTGAGCGAATTCAGGACCTTCTCGTCCAGACCGGCGACCATGGTGGTCAGGAACAGGCCCGGTGCGATGGCGTTGACGCGCACGCCAATCGCGCCAAGTTCGCGAGCGGCGGGCATGTTCATGCCAATCACCCCGGCCTTGGTCGCGGCGTAGGCGCACTGGCCGACCTGGCCTTCATAGGCAGCGCCGGACGACACGTTGATCACCACACCGCGCTCTTCGCCGGCTTCAGCTTCGTTGTTGGCCATGTGCTCGGCGCACTTGGACATGACGTTGAACACGCCATTGAGGTTGATCGCGGTGGCCAAGGCGAATTTCGCCAACGGCGCAGCCTTGCCTTCCTTGCCCAACACTTTGAAACCGTTAGGCACGGCGGCACCGTTGATGCACACGTGGATCGCACCGAATCGGGCCATGACCGCGTTTACCGCGTTCTGTACCGAGGCTTCGTCGCTGACGTCGGTCTGCACGAACATCGCCCGCTCTTCGCCAATCTCGGCCACGGCTTTTTCGCCGGCTTCGATGTTCAGGTCGAAAATCGCCACGTAGGCGGCTTTCTCTTCGACCAGATAATGAGCGGTCGCCAGGCCCAGGCCCGAAGCGCCACCGGTGATGACGATGACTTTGTCTTGAATACGCATGGGTGTGTCCTTGTTCGCTGCCCGGCCCAAAGGGGCCGGGTTGTTATTGTTAGGTGTCGAACGGGCGGCTGATCAGAACGCGTTGACCCCGGTCAGGGCGCGGCCAATGATCAGTTGCTGGATTTGCGTGGTGCCTTCCGGAATCGGCACGATGATCGCTTCACGGGCGAGTTTCTCGACCAGGAAGTCGGTGGTCACACCGGCGCCGCCGTGAATCTGCACTGCCTGGCGGGCGATGGTCACCGCGGCTTCACAGGCAAAGTACTTGGCCATGGCCGCTTCCATTTCTGCCGGAATGCCGGCGCCGATCATCTCGGCGGCGCGGTAGGTCAGCAGGCGCGCGGCATCGACGTTGGTGGCCATTTCCGCGAGCATTGCGGAGATCAACTGGTGGCCAGCAATCACCTTGCCGTGCTGCTTGCGTTCTTTGGCGTAACGCACTGCTTCTTCCAGGGCGCGGCGACCGATGCCCAGGCCCTGAGCGGCGACGAACACTCGCGAGCGCTCGAAGAACGACAGGGTGTTTTTCAGTGCCTGGCCTTCGCCGCCGATGATGTTGCTGGCCGGAACGCGCACGTCATTGAGGAAGATCTGCGCGGTGGACTGGCTGTTCCAGGCCATCTTGTGGATGTTCTGTACTTCGTACGGGTGCTCTTTGCGGTCCAGCAGGAAGTGCGTCAGGCCTTTGCGCGGGTCTTCGCCGGTGCGGCAGGTGCAGATCAGGAAGTCTGAGTACGAGCCGTTGCTGATCCAGGTTTTCTCGCCGGTGATGATGTAGTCGTCACCGTCGCGGCGGGCGCGGGTCTTGATTTCCAGCACGTTGGAGCCGACGTCCGGTTCCGAGATCCCGACGCTGACAAACGAATCGCCGCTGATCAGGCCCGGCAGGTAACGCTCGCGCAGATGCTCTGGCGCAAGCTTCTCCAGCATCTGTGCGCCGAAGGAGTTGATGACCACTGGCGTCGACAGGTCCACCGAACAGGCGGCCACTTCTTCGAACAACATGGTCATGGTCGGCCAGTCCAGGCCCAGACCACCGTTGGCTTCGCTGACCGCGCCGCTGACCATGCCGAACTCGGAGAGCTGGCGCATCATCTCGGCCATTTTCTCTTTAGGCACGAACTTGTCGCGGTATTCCTTGTTGAACACCGGGTCGATCTTGTCGGCCAGGAAACGACGGAAACTCTCGACCGCTTCGAGTTGTTCCGGGGTGCGCATGACGTGTCCCATGAGGGGTCTCCTTAGATATTTTTGTTGGCGAGAAGGGTGACGGCGACCACGGCTTCTTCGATGCCGAACAGGCCACCACCGTTTTCCTGAATGGCAATGCGAGCGCCTTCGACCTGGCGCTTGCCGGCTTCACCGCGCAGTTGCGTGACCAGTTCGTGGATTTGCCCCAGACCGGTGGCGCCGATCGGGTGGCCCTTGGATTCGAGGCCGCCGGACGGGTTGATCGGCATGCGGCCGCCGACGGTGAAGTCACCGCGCTCGGCGGCCGGGCCGCCTTCGCCGAACGGCACCAGCATCAGCGATTCGGCGTTGAGGATTTCACCGATGGCCGAGGCGTCATGGACTTCCGCGACGTTGACGTCGGATGGATTGACACCGGCCTGGGCGTAGGCTTTTTGCGCGGCGAGGTGCGCGACGATTTTTTCCGGCTCATCCAGGCCACGGTTAGTACCGGTTTGCACCACGCTGGCCAGCACGCGAACGGCGCGGTCGCCGGCGTTTTTCAAGCGCTTCAAGCCTTCGGCGGTGCACAGCACCACGGCCGCGGCGCCGTCGCTGATCGGCGAGCACATGAGGGTGGTCAACGGGTAGCAGATCGGTGGCGAGGCCAGCACTTCGTCGATGCTGAAAGGCTGTTGGAACTGCGACAGCGGGTTGTGCACCGAGTGTTGGTGGTTCTTCGCCGCGACCGCTGCGATCTGCCGCTGAGTGGTGCCGTAACGCAGCATGTGGTTGCGGGCGATGGCGGCATAGACGTCCATGAACACGCTGTACGGACGCTCGGAAACGGTACCCGGCGGCGGCACGACGCCTTCGCCCATGGCCAGCAAGGTGTGTTTGTTCTGCTCGACCGTGGACACGTCCCAGCCACCATCGAACACGGCGAACATCTTCGCTTTGTCGGGGATATTCATCTTCTCGGCGCCGACGGCGAGGGCGATGTCGCACTGACCGGCACGCAGCGCCAGCGTAGCCAGGTTAAACGCCGAAGAGCCGGAGGCGCAGGCGTTTTCCACGGAGAATACCGGTACGCCTTCGATGCCGATGCGGCGCATGGCGATCGGGCCCGGAATACCGGTCTGGCCCTGCAGCATGCCATTGGTCATGGTGCTGTAATACACCGAACCGACGTCGGCGGTGGTCGCGCCGGCGTCCTTCAACGCCAGGCCGACGGCTTCGTCGACCATGTCGTAGACGCTGCGCTCCAGCAAGCGTCCAAACGGTGTCATGCCAACGCCAACTACGTAGATATCGTTCATTGTCTGTTCCTGCTGATGTCTTTGGGCGGGGCGGCCTAGCGGCCCTTGAAGTTCGGTGCGCGCTTTTCGCCAAAGGCCTGCAAGCCTTCCTGGAAATCCGCAGTGCGCAGGTGTTGGCGCAACATCACTTGCTCGTGCTGCAAGGCGTCGTCGCGGGATTTGTCGGAGGAGGCGCGGGCCACTTCTTTCATGCGGCGCAGGGCAATCGGGCTCTTTTTGGCGATTTGGCTGGCCAGTGCCAGGGCCGCGTCGGCCAGCTCGTCGTCCGCGTGGACTTCACACACCAGGCCGTAACCTTTCATTTCGGTGGCCGAGAGGGATTTGCCGGTCATCAGCAGGTACATCGCCATGTTCAACGGGATCAGGCGTGGCAGGACTGCCGCACCGCCAGCGCCGGGGTAGACGCCGAAGTTGGCGTGGGCATCGGCGAGGGTGGCGCTTTGCGCGGCGACCACGATGTCGGCACACATCGCCAGTTCCAGGCCTCCGGCCATGGTCACGCCGTTGAGGGCGGCGATCACCGGTTTAGGGAAATTACGCAGTTGACCGAAGACTTGATTGGCGCGGTCGAGGAAATCCGCTTCGCCCGCAGGCAGGCTGGAGCCAGCCAGGACCTCTTTCAGGTCGGCGCCGGCGCAGAAGGCCGGGCCATTGCCGGTGAGGATCACCACCCGCAATTCGTCATTGCTCGCGATGTCGTCGAGGCTGCGTTCGAGTTCGGCGAGGGTCGCCAGGTTCAGCGCGTTCATGGCCCGAGGCCGGTTGAGCGTCAGGCGCGCCACCGGGCCGACGATTTCAAACAGCAAGACATCTTCACTCATGACAACTCCCGTTTATTGTTAGCGCTCTGATGGCGTCGTTGATGAGGCCGATAGTAGGAATGCGCGGGGGAGCGTCGCAGGTCATTGCAACGAAAGCGGTGGTCCCTGTAGGAGCTGCCGAAGGCTGCGATCTTTTGATCTTGGTCTTGATCTTTAACATCAAAAGATCGCAGCCTGCGGCAGCTCCTACAGGGGATGTGCGAGCAAGCGGGTGTGCGCCTGTGAAGACTGATGAATTGATCGAGAAGACCGGCAAGTCACGGGTGCTTGCTTGCACCATCGCAATGGAACTCAAATAACAATCAGAGAGAGACCGTGCGATGAAAAAAATCCGCGTAGTGCTGACGGTGTCAGTGTTAGCCGCCAGCATTGTCGGGGCGATCCAGTGGTCGCGAGGTCAAACTGGCGTCCCTGGACAATCGGTCGAAAACAGCGCGGGGCAGGGTGGCCAGAAAGCGGCGACGGCGACGACCATTGCGGTCAACGCGGCCACGGCGCACGCCATGCCGGCGGTGGACCCCGATGTCGAAGCCGACATCCAGCGAGGTTTTATCGCCAGCATCCCTGACGCCGAAACCACGGCGGCCGATGGTCATCTGGTGTACAGCCTCAAGGGCTACGAATTTCTCGGCAGCGCCGATGCACCGGCAACGGTCAATCCAAGCCTGTGGCAGCAAGCCCGCAAAAGCATGGCCAACGGGCTGTTCAAGGTCACCGACGGTTTCTATCAGGTGCGCGGTCTTGACCTGACCAACATGACCATCATCGAAGGCAAGACCGGCCTGATCATTGTCGACTGCAACCTGGCCACTGAGGTGGCGCACGCCTCACTTGAGCTGTATTACCAGCATCGACCGAGAAAACCGGTGGTGGCGGTGCTTTACAACCACAGCCACGTCGATCACTTCGCGGGTATCCGTGGCATCGTCGATGAAGCGGACGTCAAGGCGGGCAAGGTGCAGATCATCGCCCCGGCCGGCTTCATGGAAACGGCAGTGGCCGAGAACGTGATGGCCGGTAACGCCATGAGCCGACGCGCCGAGTATCAGTTCGGCACGACCTTGCCTCGCAGTGCCCAGGGGCAGCTCGACCTCGGTGGCGCCAAGGCATTGTCCAACGGCACCATCACCATGATCCCGCCGACCATCGAGCTCAATCAGCCGGTACAAACGCTGACCATCGATGGCGTCGAGATCGTCAACATGCTCGCTCCCGGCACCGAGGCGCCTGCCGAGTTCATCCACTACTTCCCGCAGTTCAAGGTGCTGGATACCGGCGAGCTGGCGCTGCCCACCCAGCACCAGCTGCTGACGTTGCGCGGGGCGACCATCCGCGATGGCCTGGCCTGGTCGAAGTACCTCAACGAGGCGCTGCATCAGTTCGCTCCAGGTTCCGACATCCTGGTGGGGCAGCACGGCTGGCCGGTGTTCGGGCATGAGCGCGTGGTCAACTATTTGTCCAAGCAACGCGACATGTACAAGTGGCTGCACGACCAGTCATTGCGCCTGATCAACAAGGGCTACAAGCCGGTCGAGATTGCCGAATACATGCGTGACCACGTGCCGGCAAGCCTGGCCAGCGAAACCTTCACCCATGGTTTCTACGGTTCGGTGCAGCGCAATTCGAAGGCTGTTTATCAGCAATACATGGGTTGGTACGACGCCAATCCGGCCAATATGGATGCGTTGTCCGACGGTGATTACGGCAAGAAATTTGTTGAGTATGGCGGCGGTGCCGATGCGGTTCTGGCCCATGCACGCACTGATTTTGCCAACGGCCAGTACCGTTGGGTAGCGCAAGCCATGAGCCATTTGGTGTATGCAGAACCAAACAACAGCGCGGCGCGCGAGTTGGCGGCCGATGCCCTGGAGCAGTTGGGTTACCAGGCTGAGTCAGCCGTCGAGCGCAACAGCTACCTGGCGGCGGCCATGGAACATCGCAGTGGCGGCAAGAAAATCGCCTCACCCCTGCGCACCGCCAGCCCCGACATGCTGCGGGCACTGACCATCGACAATATTTTCGATTACCTGGGCGTGCGCCTGAAGGCACCGGATGTCGAGGGCAAGCACATTGTCCTCAACTGGAATTTCACCGACATCGGCACCTCGGGCAGGCGCTACATGCTCAACCTGGAGAACTCGGCGTTAACCTATGTCGCCGATTACAACGCCGACAAGGCCGACGCTACGCTGACCCTGACACGCGAGACGCTCAACGCCATTCTGGCGGAGAAAGTGTCGCCGATCGAGGCGGTGTTCAAAGGTGACCTGAAAATCGATGGTAGCAAAATGGCCGTCTATGACGTGCTTGGTTCGCTGGACAAATTCTCTCCGGACTTTGAGCTGGTCGGGCCCAATGCACCTGCGAAATAGGATGACGACCATGCACTCGTCGCTACACGAATCGAACGTGAATCACGCTGTGCAGGCGGATGCGCTGTCGGCCCCCGAGCGGGTCGCGGCGGTTCTCGCCAGTCAGCAGGCCGCCTCTTTAGCCGAGGGGCCGCCTTCGGCTGAGTTGCGCATCGAGCGGATCAACCGGGTCATCAACCTGCTGCTGAACAATCAGCAGCCGCTATGTGAGGCATTGTCCCGTGACTTTACCTGGCGCAGTCATGACCAGTCGCTGATGGCGGATGTCCTGCTGCCGATCCAGGGGCTCAAATATGCCCGTGACCATGTGCGCCGCTGGATGCGCCCGGAGCGTCGACGGGCCGAGTTGGGCAGTGGCTGGCTGGGTGCCAGGGCGGCCATTCATTACCAGCCGCTGGGCACCATCGGCATCATTTCGCCGTGGAATTTTCCGATTGCCATTGCGTTGGGGCCGCTGGCCGAAGCACTGGCAGCGGGTAACCGCGCGATCATTTTGTTCTCCGATCAGTCACCGGCAACGGCAGGCCTGCTGATCAAGTTGCTGGCCGAACAGTTCGCAGAAAACGAGGTGGCGGCCTTTATGGGCGGCGCTGAACTGGGGGCGGCATTCTCCGCGATGCCGCTGGATCACCTGGTGTTTACCGGCAGCCCGCGGGTCGGGCGGCTGGTGATGCGCGCGGCGGCACAGCACCTGACGCCGCTCACCCTTGAGCTGGGTGGTAAATCGCCGACCATCATCGGTCGCGGCGCCGACCTGGAAAACGCCGCCCGGCGCATCTGGGGCGGGAAGGGTGTCAGCAGCGGGCAAGCCTGTATCGCTCCGGATTACGTGTTGGTGCACGAAGACGATCTTGAGCGGTTATTGACATCCATGCAGGTGGAACTGCGGCGGTTGTTCCCAACGCTGCTGAACAACCCGGACTACACGGCGATGGCGACGCCCGGGCAATACCAGCGGATGCAAGCTTGCCTGCAAGACGCCCGTGAACACTGTGTCCGGATGGTTGAGGTCAACCCGGCCAACGAGGATTTGAGCGCTTCGCGCAAGATCGCACCGACGCTGCTGGTTGATCCGTCGGACGCGACGCTGGTCATGCAGGAAGAAGTGTTCGGCCCGCTGCTGCCGATTCGCGGTTATCGCCATATCAATGAAGCGCTCGACTACATCAATGCGCGTCCGCGGCCGCTGGCGCTGTATTACTTCGGTGATGACCGTGCCGAGGCCAGGCATGTGCTGGAACGCACCCATTCGGGCGGTGCCTGTGTCAACGAAGTGATGCAGCACCTGTTCCAGAACGATCTGCCCTTTGGCGGCTGCGGTCATTCCGGTTTTGGTCGTTACCGCGGCGGGTATGGATTCAAGGCGTTCAGCCTCGAACGCTCGGTGTTCATGCCGCCGCGATGGGACGTCATGGGTGTGTTGCGGCCGCCTTACGGCAGGTTGTTTCGGCGAGTGATTCGGGCGCTGTTGAAGCCCTGAACCTGGAAAATCAAAAGATCGCAGCCTGCGGCAGCTCCTACAGGGGGTGTGTATGCCGCGATTTTTTGTCTGTACTCGATCAATGTAGGAGCTGCCGCAGGCTGCGATCTTTTGATCTTGCTCCCCACCACCACGCACAGGAAACCATGAATGACCCCGCTAAAACCGCTCGTTCTGGCAATCTGTTGCCTGGCGTTCGCCACTCAAAGCCATGCCGCGCCCAAACGCCCGAACATCGTGGTCCTGGTAGCCGACGATTGGGGCTTCAGCGACGTCGGCTCCTTCGGCAGCGAAATCGCCACGCCGAACATCGACACCCTGGCCCGTGAAGGCGTGCGTTTCTCGGACTTCCACGTCACAGCCTCATGCTCGCCGACCCGTTCAATGCTGCTGACCGGCGTCGACAACCACCGCAACGGCGTGGGTAACATGCCGGAAACCATGCCCGACGAGCATCTGGGCAAACCCGGTTACAGCGGTGTGCTCAACGACAATGCGATCACCGTCGCCAGCCTGCTCAGGGACGGCGGTTATCACACCTACATCACCGGCAAATGGCATCTGGGCAAAACCCCTGACACCTTGCCCAACAACCGTGGGTTCGATCGTTCGTTTATCCAGGCCGACAGCGGTTCGGACAATTGGGAGGAGCGGCCGTACGCGCCGCTGTACGACAAGGCCGCCTGGTTTGAAAACGGTCAGCCAGCCCACCTGCCAAAAGACTATTACTCATCGACTTTTATCGTCGACAAGGCCATGGATTACATCAGCGCCGACCGGCAGGATGGCAAACCGTTTTTCGCCTATCTGGGCTTTCAGGCCAATCACGTTCCCGTCCAGGCGCCCAAGGACGTCATCGACAAATACCGCGGTCGCTATGACGAAGGCTGGACCGCATTGCGCAAGGCTCGTCGCGACCGGGCCATTGAACTGGGGCTGATTCCCGCCGGCATCGGGATGCAGACAATGGCCAGTACCGCGGACTGGAATGCACTGGATGAGCAACAAAAACGCTATGAAGCACGGCGCATGGAGGTCTATGCCGGCATGGGCGAAACCATGGACCAGGAAATCGGTCGCCTGATCGCTCATCTCAAGGCCACGGGTGAGTACGACAACACGGTGTTTGTATTTTTGTCCGATAACGGCAGTGAGCCCACCGATCCTTACGCGATCCCGGCGATCCGCTTATGGCTGGAAATGAATTACACCCGCCAGCTCGACCGCTTGGGCAGCAAGGGTGCTTTCACCAGCATCGGCCCGAGCTGGGCCAGCGCCGCTGCGTCTCCGTTGAGTGGCTACAAGTTCTTTGCGGGCGAGGGCGGTTTGCGCACCCCGTTGATCGTTTCAGGTGTACCTGGCATTCAAGCCAATCACATTGCCAAAACCTTCACCCACGTCACCGATATTGTCCCGACGTTGCTGGACGTGGCCGGTGTACCCGCGCATAACGGCGAGTATCAGGGGCGCACAGTGGAGCCTATGATCGGCAGCAGCCTGGTGCCGGTGTTGCAAGGCAACGTCGAACGTGTGCATCCCGAGGATCAGGCCATCGGTTATGAACTCTCCGGCAGCGCGGCGCTGTTCAAGGGCGATTACAAACTGGTCAAGAGCCTCAAGCCGGTCGGCAACGAACAATGGCACCTCTACAACATCGCGACCGATCCGGGTGAGGTGGTCGACTTGCAGCAACAGATGCCGGAGCGTTTCCAGAGCATGCAGGCCGACTACGCCGAGTACGCCCGCGCCAATGGTGTGCTGCCGATGCCCGTCGGTTATGACTACATGCACCAAGGGCAGATGTATGCCTTGAAGCATGTGGTGATGCCAAAACTCAAGGCAGCGGCGCCGCCGGTCCTGGCGATCTGTGTTGTATTGGTGGGCGTGGTGGTGTGGCGCCGTCGTAGCAAGAAGGTAACGAAATCATGATCGATGAAGTGGACGAATGGGGCCGACGCCTGATTCACCGGCGCAAGGTCGAGTGCCAGGGCTTTTTGCGGGCCGATGGGTTGTGGGATATCGAAGGCCGCTTGAGTGACAGCAAGACCCATCCAGTGACGCTCGCTGAAGGGCGCACGGTGGAAGCGGGGCAGATCTATCACGGCATGTTTATTCGACTGACGCTGGACGATGAGTTTGTCGTGCAAGAGGTGCAGGTGGGCATGCCCGATGTGCCCACCAGCGAATGTCGCGGTGCGGCATCGGCTTATCAAAAGCTGCTCGGCGAGCGGATCGGCCCGGGGTTTTCGCGACGGATCAAAGAGTTGTTTGGCGGGATCGGCGGCTGCGTGCATTTGACCGAGCTGCTGCTGCCGCTCGCGACCACTGCCTTTCAAACCATTCCCATGGCGCGGGCGATGGTTGCACCGCGCACGGCACAGGATGCCGAGGCGTATCGCAACGCCACGGGCAAGCTCCTGAACACGTGTTACGCCTTGCGCGAAAACAGCCCCGTGGCCGTCTTCCTGAAAAAATAACATCTGAAACCTGTAGCAGCTGGCGCAGCCTGCGTTTGGCTGCGCAGCAGTCGCGAATCAGGCAATGCGGTGTTACAGGAAGACCGCGTGTTCAGATCTCACGACTGCTGCGCAGCCGAACGCAGGCTGCGCCAGCTGCTACAGAACGCTAGATCAATTGTTGAATCTGCTCTTCGCTCAAGCCTGCTTTGCGTAAAATGCCTGCGGTGTGTTCGCCTCGGGTCGGAACTTTGCCAGCGCCAGACGGCGTCGCTGAAAACCGTGGCGCTGGCGCCGCCTGCAGCACACCATCCTTGCGCGAATACACGCCACGTTCGGCCATGTGCGGGTGCGTCAGGGCTTCGGCCGGCGTGAGTACCGGAGCGAAACAGGCGTCGCTGCCTTCCAGCAAGTCGACCCAATGCTGGCGCGGCTGGCTGGCAAACACGGCTGCCAGTCGTTCACGCAACGTGCCCCACACACGTGGGTCATAGGGGTTCTTGAAATCCGCGTCATCGCCCAGGCCAAGTTTGTTGAACAGCAGCGCATTGAACTGCGGTTCGAGGGCTTGCACGCTGATGAACAAACCATCGGCGCAGGCATACGTACGGGACCAGTGCGCGCCATCGAGCAACCCGCAACCGCGTTCAAGCGGCTGTTGGCCGGCGGAATGCGCCGAGAGCAACAGGTTCATCAGGTTGGCGCTGCCATCGACAATCGCCGCGTCCACCACCTGACCGACCCCGTTGGTGCTGGCGTTGATGATCCCCGCCAGAATACCCATCGCCAGGTACAGCGCACCGCCGCCCAGATCGCCCACCAGCGTAGGCGGTGCCATTGGCGGTTGACCGGCCTCACCGCTGAACCACAAGGCGCCGGACAGCGCGATGTAATTGAGGTCGTGGCCGGCCGCCTGCGCCAGCGGGCCTTGCTGGCCCCAACCAGTCATGCGTCCGTAAACCAGTCTCGGGTTGCGGGCCAGGCAGACTTCAGGACCCAGGCCCAGGCGCTCCATGACGCCGGGGCGCATGCCTTCGATCAGCGCGTCGGCGCCTTCGATCAGGCGCAGGACCGCTTCGATGGCTTGCGGATCCTTAAGGTCCAGGGCAATCGACTGTTTGCCTCGATTGACGATGGCGTGTTTGCCCAAGTCGAGCATGCCGGGCTTGCTGCCCGCGCGCTCCACAAGAATCACCTCGGCGCCCATGTCGGCCAGCAACATGCCGCAAAAAGGCCCCGGGCCGATGCCGGCGATTTCGACGATGCGAACGCCGTCCAATACTCCCATGCGAAGTCCTCCTCAGGATCAATAGAAAAAGATCAAAAGATCGCAGCCTTCGGCAGCTCCTACACAAATCCCCTGTAGGAGCTGCCGAAGGCTGCGATCTTTTGACGTTAACGACGAAGGAACAGCGCAGTCATCACGCCGTGAAACACAACCGCCGGCCACAACAACAAACCGCTGCTGACGAACACGCCGATGTAGGCCAGGTACAACGCAATCGCTGCGTTGTAGACCAGCATCGCTCGAACCGCCGCGGTGGTCGCCGCGGCGGGCCAACACGCAATGCCCAGCGCGATTAGCGCCAGGCCAAAGAACCGCCCGAACAGATTGATCTCCTCGGTGGCCGCAATCCCCAATAGCAGGCTGCTGACCAGCGCAGGCGTGACCAACAGCGCCAGTCCGGTGGCGATTTCGACAACCGCCGCCACCGACAGCAGCTTATGCGGGGTGATGAAGCGTGCTGGGTGCATGATCGTCCTCCGATGAGATCGCCGAGCGATCCTGGCGTATGAATTCGGCGGCTTTTTCGCCGATCATCACGGTGGCTGCCGTGGTGCTGCATCCAATGATAGTTGGCATGATCGAGGCGTCGACCACGCGCAGCCCCTGCATTCCGTGAACTTTCAGCGTCGGGTCGACCACTGCCATGGCATCTGTGCCCATTTTGCAGGTGCCCACCGGGTGGTACAGGGTGTCGGAACGGTTGCGCAGCACCTGTTCGATCTCGGCGTCGGTGTCCATCGGCATTACAATCACGTCACGTGGGTTGAAGGCCTTGAAAGCTTTTGTCGCCATGACTTTTTGAATCACCCGATAGCCCTGGATCAACGTCTTGATGTCGTCCGGGTGGGTCAGGAATGCCGGGTCGATCAACGGTGGCACCATCGGATCGGCACTCGCCAGTTTCAATTGGCCGACACTTTTTGGATGAAGCAGGCACGCATGCACGCTGAGGCCGTGACCGCGATACAGGGTGCGACCATGGTCGGCAAACATCGCAATGGTCAGCGCCAGTTCGATGTCGGCCTGAGGCAGTTCGGGAGTGGTTTTGACGAAGGCGCACGCCTCGGCAAAATTGCTGGTCAGCGGACCGCTGCGCTGGCGCCAGTAACGGATGGCGGCTTTGGTCATGTCCCACACTCCCGCCAGCGACAGGCCCAGCAGGTGGCGCGACTTGACGCGGTAGGAGTGCACGTAATCGATGTGATCCACCAGGTTCTGGCCCACGCCTGGCAGTTCATGGACCACCGGGATATCGAGCTTCAGCAGGTCGCTGGACGGGCCGACGCCGGACAGCAACAGCAGCTGCGGCGAGTTGAAGGCGCCGGAACTCAGAATCAGTTCATGGCGCACGTGCAGTCTGCGCTTTACACCGTTCTGTACGAACTCAATGCCAACGGCGCGCTTGCCCTCGAAAATAATGCGCGTGGCGTGAGCGTGGGTTTCGATCTGCAAATTACTTCGATGGCGGTTAGGCGTCAGATAGGCTTTGGCCGCGCTGCAACGCTGTCCGTCCTTTTGCATGACCTGCACACGACCGAAACCTTCCATGCTCGCGCCATTCTGGTCGGGGCACGCCGGGTAACCCGCCTGCACGCCGGCCTCGACGAAGGTTTCGCCAAACGGATTCGGCGAGGAGTGGAAACGCACGTTCAGCGGGCCGTTCTGGCCGTGCAGCGGGTCCTTGAAGTGTTCGTTGTGCTCGGCGCGCTTGAAAAACGGCAACACCTCTTGATAGCTCCAGCCGGGGTTGCCCAAGGCTGCCCAACAGTCGAAGTCTTGCGGGTGGCCGCGGTGATAGGCCATGGCATTGATCGAAGAACTGCCACCCAGGGTCTTGCCCCGTGGCTGATAACCGACCCGGCCGTTCAAGCCCGGTTGCGGTACGGTCTGGTACTGCCAGTTATTGATCGAGGTCGGCACCATCGCCGCGACGCCAGCCGGCATGTGCACCAAAGGGTTAGTGTCAGGGCCGCCCGCTTCGAGCAAGCACACCGAAACAGTCGGGTCCTCTGACAGTCGACTGGCAACTGCACAGCCGGCAGCGCCTGCGCCTACTACGATGTAATCGAAATGCGTGATCTCGTTCATGCGTTCTTCTCTTTATTCGATGCACAACTTGAGCGCATTGTGAGCATATGGCCGATTTGTCACTGGTCAATTGAATGAAATCGCTGGTCAGCCGGGCAGGTGGCTATCGCGCCAAGCACTGGAACATTGGGGGCATGGCCTAGACTGATCATTGACCGATGCATGATCGAGAGCGAGTATCGGCGTTCGCATCCCCAACAGGCAGGCACATGTCAGGTTCGAATACGGATACGCCGGGCGACGATACCTCGTTGCGTGAAGAGGCGTTACAGCCCACCACCATAGGCAGCTACACCGTGGCTATCGCCCGGGCGCTGGACGCCAGTGGTGTGGACAGCAAAAGGATTTTCACCGCGATGGGGGTTCCGCTGGATCTCTCGACCGATCCGATGAGCCGTTTGCCGGCCGCGACCATGACGCGTTTGTATCGAGCCTGCGTCGACGTGACCAACAACCCGTATTTCGGTCTGACCGTCGCCAAGCATATTCACCTGACTCACCTGCATGCCTTGGGCTATTCACTGGCAGCTAGCGGCACGTTGATGGATTTCTGTCGGCGACTGGAGCGTTATTTCCGGTTGGTGTCGCAGGTCGCCAAGGCCAGCCTCACTCAGACGGACGGGCAGGTCCTGCTGCGGTTTGACCACCTGCTCGAACTCAGCAGCGAGACCGAAGATGCTTTCTTCGGCTTTCTGATTCGCACCATGCGCTTGCTCTACAAGCAGGAGTTCAAGCCTTTACGGGTGGAAATGTGCCGGCCCATGCCGCACGAGGGCGCTGAGCCGTATCAGGCGTTGTTCAGGGCGCCCGTGCTGTTCGGGCAGGCGTGCGGATTGCTGGTCTTCGACAAGGCAGACCTTATGCGGGCGCTCAGCGGCTCGTGCCCGGAACTGGCCCAGGTCAATGACAACATCATCATCAGTTACCTGGCGCGCCTGGATAAAAGTGACGTGATCACTGGCGTGACCCAGAAAATCATCGAGTTCCTTCCCGACGGCGATTGCACCCGGGACAAAGTGGCCAGCGCCTTGTGCATGAGCCCGACCAAGCTGCAACTCAAATTGTCCCAGCGCGGCACAAACTTTCAGCAATTGCTCGACGACACCCGCAAGGAACTGGCTTGCAGCTACCTGAGCCAGGCATCGCGCCCGGTAACCGAAATCACCTTTCTGCTGGGCTTCAGCGACACCAGCAACTTCACCCGCGCGTTCAAACGATGGACCGGGTTATCACCAACGGATTTTCGCCAGCAGGGTTGAAGACCCCTGTAGGAGCTGCCGAAGGCTGCGATCTTTTGATCTTGTTTCTAAAAATCAAGATCAAAAGATCGCAGCCTTCGGCAGCTCCTACAGGGGGTGCGTTAAATCCAAATCTGAGCCAGGCATCGCGCCCGGTAACCGAAATCACCTTTCTGCTGGGCTTCAGCGACACCAGCAACTTCACCCGCGCGTTCAAACGATGGACCGGGTTATCACCAACGGATTTTCGCCAGCAGGGCTAACCCTGTAGGAGCTGCCGAAGGCTGCGATCTTTTGATCTTGTTTCTAAAAATCAAGATCAAAAGATCGCAGCCTTCGGCAGCTCCTACAGGGGGGTGTGTTAAAGCCAGATGGCGTCCCATAGGGGGTAATCGCCTATGCGGGTGACCAATCCTGCACGTATTGGATTCATGATGATGTAGCGTGCGGCGTTCTTCAGGTCTTCATCCCGGCGCAAAGCACGATCGTGATATCCCCGTTGCCATAAATGACCTTGTTCACCACGCATGAGATTGATCGAGCGGCTGCTTCGGCATTTGATGCGGCGCATCAGTTCGGCCAACGAGCCTTGTCGCAGCTCGACCAGCCAATGCAAATGATCGGGCATTACAACCCACGCCATTGAAGCAACCATTGTTGTTTCCTCTGCGCTGCGCAGTTGTTCGACCAAAAGGCGTCCCACCCGCCAATCCGCAAACACGGGCTTTCGCTGATCAGTGACCGCAGTCAGCAAATAAACCCGCCCCGACTCAGAAACCCGTCCCTTGCGCAGATGAAGTCCGTTTGCAGCGACAGGCATTCCATTGCCCTCCCAAAAGTGTCGTCAGATGAACATTAGCTGCCTATACCCTCATCCGAATGACTAAGCATTTTCGGCATGTTTCAACCCGCCCCTGTAGGAGCTGCCGCAGGCTGCGATCTTTTGATCTTGTTTTTAAAGATCACGATCAAAAGATCGCAGCCTTCGGCAGCTCCTACAGGGCGGTGCATGTTGTCGCGTTCTCGTTGTGTTGACCGATGATTTGGCCCAATTGACCGGCGACCTACCCACCCCTCGCGATACAACAGTCTCGACCGATTCGGCCTGTGCCCCTTAGAGCAGGGAACAACGCCAGATCGGGAATTTTCTTGAATGACTTTTCGTGAATCCACAGAGAAGGCGAGCACGCTAGATGAATAACAACAATAAGATCTGCCATCCAAATCTGCGGCGCGGGCTTCTGGCATCGGCGATTCTCGCCGGGCTGGGAATGTCGCCTGCGCAGGCGTTCGAATTCGATACGGGGAATGAGGATCTGTCGGTACGTTTCGACAACACCTTGAAGTTCAACTATGCCCAGCGGGTCGAAGCGCCGAACAGCAAGCTCGCCAACGCGTGGAACAACAACGACGGCGACCGTAACTTTTCCTCCGGAAGTCCTGTCGCCCAACGTCTCGACGTGCTGTCGGAACTGGACGTGGTGTACAAAAAACAGATGGGCTTCCGGGTCAGTGCCAACAGCTGGTACGACCATGCCTACGACGATATCGGTAGCGATAACGCATCGACCAACCAACTGAATAACGGCAAGCCTGATTCGCGGCACGAGAGCGGCTATGCAGACCGTTACTACAACGGCCCGTCCTCGGAAATCCTCGACGCCTTTGTGTTCGGCAGCACCGAGATCGGCGATGAATCGCTGTTGAGCGGCAAGGCCGGCAAGCACACCCTGTACTGGGGCGAAAGCGTGCTCGCCTTCGCCCACGGCAACAGCTATGGCCAGTCGGGGCTGGATTTATCCAAGGCCCTCGCCGTACCGGGCACGGAAGCCAAAGAGCTGTTCATCCCGCGTAACCAGCTGTCCACCAGCTTCACTGTCAACTCGGAACTGACCCTCGCTGCGCAGTACTTCCTCGATTGGGACGCTGCACGGCTGCCGGAGTCGGGCACGTACCTGGGCTTCAATGACGGCATCCAGAGTGGCGGCCACAACCTGTCGCTGATCGCTGCACAGAACCCTCGTTTCGGTACGCCCGGTCCCTTGGGTGCCAATCAGTTTTTGCGTCTGTCCAACGGGCACACGTATACACCTGACAACCACGGTGACTTCGGTCTGATGGCCAAGTGGAGCCCGGCGTGGCTCGACGGCACCCTCGGCCTCTACTACCGCAAAACCTCGGACATCCTGCCCAACCTGGTGCTGCAACCGACCGCCGTCGGGCCAGCTCAGCTGATTTCGGGCAATGCCGGGAGTTACAACCAATTCTACGTCGATGACATCGATGTCTACGGCTTCAGCCTGGCGAAAAGCGTCGCTGGCGTGAGCGTCGGTTTCGACCTCAACTATCGCCACAACATGCCGCTGTCCAGCGTCCCGGCCACCGTCAACCCGACCTTGGGCGCGGCGAATGCTCCTGGATTCATCAGCAGCTTCAATGGCGAAAACGGTGTGGCGCGCGGTAACACCGTGCACGCCGTGCTCAACGGTCTGACCACCTTTGGTGAAACCCCGCTCTGGGATTCTTCCTCGTTGCTGGTCGAACTCGGCTATAGCCGCTGGCTGGACGTGACCGAGAACAAGCAACTGTTCAAGGGCGAGGATTGGTATCACGGCGTCGACAAGGTGTCCAAGGACAACTACATCCTCGGCATGAACTTCAACCCGACCTGGTACCAGGTCTTCCCCGGCATCGATATGTTCATGCCGGTCAGCTACAACGTCGGTCTCGCGGGCCAATCCTCCGTGCAACTGGGCGGTAACAAAGGCACCGGCAGCTACTCCGTCGGCGTCGGCATGGACGTGCGCAGCCAGTACCGTTTCGACCTGAAGTACGTCGACAACTTCGGCGACTTCGACACCTGCGGTTCTGCCAACGATGGTGCCGCTCCGGGCGCCAACGGCCAATACAACTGCGTTCCCGGCCAGACCACTGCGTTTGCCGGTACCGTGGCCCAGCTCAAGGATCGCGGCATGGTCACTTTCACTTTTAAAACCACCCTCTGATCCATGAGCTGTGCGTTAACAGGAGACACCCATGAATTTCATTAAATCAGTATTGGCCACCGCGCTCGCGCTGGCCGTCGCAGGCTCCGCCCATGCGGCGGTCAGCGCCGACCAGGCTGCGAAACTCGGTACCAGCCTGACTTCCGTCGGCGCTGACAAAGCCGCCAACGCCGATGGCAGCATCCCGGCGTACACCGGTGGCCTGACCACTATTCCGGCCGGCTTCAAAGCTGGCGACTCGTTTCGCCCGGACCCGTTCGACGCCGAGAAGCCGCGTCTGGTGATCACCGGCAAAAACCTGGCCGAGCAGAAAGACAAACTGACCGCCACGGCGCAGGCGTTGCTCACCCGTTATCCGTCCTATCGTCTCGACGTGTACCCGACTCACCGTACTGTCGCACTGCCGCAAGGCGTGCTGGACAACACGGCGAAAAACGCCGTGACCGCCAAGACCACCGACGGTGGCCTGAGCCTGGAAAACGTCCTGCCAGGCGTGCCGTTCCCGATCCCGGCAGACGGCAACGAAGCGATGTGGAACCACTTGCTGCGTTATCAAGGCGTGGCCATGACCAACAAGTACGATTCCTGGAACGTTGACTCGTCCGGCGCCGCATCGTTGAGCTCCACTGGCGTTTTCAACATTGAGTACCCGCTCTATGCGCCGGCGCGAGCAACGGGACCTGTGTCGCCCGATGAACCTTTCTACAAGATCAAGCTGACTTACACCGGGCCGGCCCGTCGTGCCGGTGAAGCGTTGCTGCTGATGGACTCGGTCAACCCGTTGAAACAACCGCGTCGCGCCTGGCAATACTTGCCTGGACAACGCCGGGTGAAACTGGCTCCGGACCTGGCGTACGACACGCCAAACCCAGGCACGGTCGGTGCCGCGACCTACGACGACGCCTTCCTGTTCAACGGTGCGATGGACCGTTACGACTTCAAACTGGTCGGCAAGAAAGAACTCTACGTGCCTTACAACACCTACAAGTTGAGCTACCACAAGGACGCGGCCGATGTGATGAAGGCCAACCACGTGAACCCGGATTTGCTGCGCTGGGAGCTGCATCGCGTGTGGGTGGTTGAAGCCACGCTCAAACCGGGCAAGCGCCACATCTACAGCAAGCGCACCTTCTACCTCGACGAGGACAGCTGGATCGCCTTGGCCTCGGATGAGTACGACGCTCGCGGCCAACTCTACCGTGGTGGCTTCTCGCACCTGACCTACAGCTACGACGTGCAGGCCCCGGACACCATCAACCACATGCTCTATGACCTGGTTTCCGGTGCCTACAACGTGAATGGTTTCTACGGTCCTTACGGTGGCCTGAAGTACATCGATCCACTGTCCAAGGCCCAGTGGTCGGAGTCGCTGGCTGGCACCGGTATCCGCTAAACCCTGCGACCCGCTGTAACACCTACGCCCCCACTGTAGGAGCTGTCGAGTGAAACGAGGCTGCGATCTTTTGATTTTGTTCTTAAAAAACAGGATCAAAAGATCGCAGGCTGCGGCAGCTCCTACACAGGGCACGGTGTGTACCCGAGATAACAATAATGACAATGATCAAGTGGTTTCTGCTCGCCGCACTGGCGAGCGCGATGGCCGTGCCGTTTACCCGTCCGGTGATTGCTGGCGAGTTTGCCGATGTGCTGGACACGCCAGCCTTGCGCAGCGAGTTGGCTGCACAATCGATGGTGACCGGGCTGACCCGGGCCGGCGAACGACTGGTCGCCGTGGGCCAGCGTGGGCACATTCTGTATTCCGATGATGCCGGTCAACACTGGCAGCAGGCGCAGGTGCCGGTCAGTTCCGACCTGGTCGCCGTGCATTTCCCGACCCCGCAACAAGGTTGGGCAGTGGGGCACGATGGCGTGGTCCTGCACAGCAACGATGCAGGCCAGACCTGGAGTCGACAACTGGACGGGCGTCAGGTCGGTCCGATCATGCTCGCCTACTATCAGCAGCAACTCGCCAGCCAACCGGATGACACGGGCTTGCAAGCGCGGGTCGGCGAAGCCCAACGCATGGTCGAGGAGGGCGCTGACAAACCTTTCCTCGATGTCTGGTTCGAAAACGATCAGGTCGGCTATATCGTCGGCGCGTTCAACCTCATTTTTCGCACCGACAACGGCGGTCTCAACTGGACGCCGTTGCTCGAACACACCGACAACCCGGGTGCCCTGAACCTCTATGCGCTACGGCCTGTGGGTGATGATTTGTTCGTCGTTGGCGAGCAGGGCCTGGTCATGAAACTGGACCGCATTAGCGGTCGCTTTAACGCCATCCCTACTCCGTACAACGGCAGCTTTTTCGGCATCACCGGCAAGCCAGGTTTCGCGCTGGTCTACGGTCTGCGCGGCAACGTTTTCCGCAGCACCGACAGCGGGGCGAGCTGGAGCAAAATCGACCTCGGCTTGCCACTGAGCATTACTGCCAGCACCGTCACTGCCGACGGCAGGATTGTCCTGGTCAGCCAGGCCGGCCATGTGCTGGTCAGTACCGACGACGGTGCCAGTTTTAAAATCCAACCACACACCGCACTGGCTCCGGTAGCCGCCGCGCAAGTGGCCATCGGCGGTTCACTGGTGCTTGCGGGCACGCGTGGCCTGCGGCAGTTGCCCCTCGAATAAGTCCGGCATTACACAGAGAACACCATGATGGGTCATCACGAACTTGAAACAATGCCGGTCGTCCGCGAGCTCAAGGGCTTCGACGCGCGATCCGGCAACGGCCTGGAACGGCTGATTTTCAATAACCGCTTGTGGGTGGTGCTGGCCTGCCTGCTGGTGACGGTTGTGCTGGGCTACTGTGCGACCACGCGGCTGACGCTCAATGCCAGCTTCGAAAAGATGATTCCGCAGAGTCAGCCTTTCATCAAAAATTACCTGGAAAACCGTCAGGCCTTGCGAGGGCTGGGTAACGCGGTGCGGGTGGTGGTGGAAAGCAGCAACGGTGACATTTTCGATCCGCACTATCTGGACGCCTTGAAGGAGATCAACGACGAACTGTTCGTGACCCCGGGCGTCGACCGTGCCTGGATGAAGTCGCTGTGGACCCCGGCAGTGCGCTGGACCGAAGTCACCGAGGAAGGTTTCCAGGGCGGTCCGGTCATGCCGGATTCCTATGACGGCTCAGCGCAAAGCGTGCAGCAGCTACGGCAGAACATCGCCCGTTCGGGGATTGTTGGCAGCCTGATCGGCAACAACTTCAAGTCGAGCATGATCTTCGTGCCGCTGCTGGAGAAGGACCCTGTCACCGGGGAGGGCATCGACTACCACCAGTTCTCCAAAACCCTGGAAGAGAAGCTGCGCGACAAGTACGAGTTCGAAGGACACGCGCGTATTGCGGGCGAGGAAGGCAAGGGCCCGATCAAGATCCGCGTGATCGGTTTCGCCAAACTGGTCGGCGACCTGCTCGATGGCCTGATGCAAGTGATGCTGTATTTCGGCGCCGCTGCACTGATTGCAACGGCGATCATCTTCTACTTCACCCGCTGCGTGCGCAGCACCGCGCTGGTGATCTTCTGTTCGGTGATCGCGGTCGTCTGGCAATTGGGGCTGGTCGCGGTGTTTGGCTTTGCGCTTGACCCGTTCTCGATTCTGGTGCCGTTCCTGGTGTTCGCCATTGGCGTGTCCCATGGCGCGCAGAAGATGAACGGGATCATGCAAGACGTCGGGCGCGGCACCCATCAGTTGGTCGCTGCGCGCTATACCTTCCGCCGCTTGTTTCTCGCCGGGCTTACGGCTTTGCTCGCCGATGCGGTGGGCTTTGCGGTGTTGATGCTGATCGATATCCCGGTGATCCAGGACCTGGCGATCACCGCCAGCATTGGCGTTGCGGTGCTGATTTTTACCAACCTGGTGCTGCTGCCGGTGCTGCTGTCGTACTGGGGCGTGAGTCGCAAGGCTGCCGAACGCAGTTTGCGTGCAGAGAACAAGGAGCTGCGCGGTAAAGGCATGGGCGCATTCTGGAATTTTCTCGACAAGTTCACCGAGCGTCGCTGGGCCACCGTCGCGGTGGTCATCGCCGGACTTTTGGCGGTGGGCGGAATTGTCGTCAGCCATCACCTGAAGATCGGCGACCTTGATCCCGGCGCACCGGAACTGCGCTCCGACTCGCGTTACAACCGCGACAATGCCTACATCACCGCCAACTATTCGCTGTCCAGCGACCAGTTCGCAATCATGCTCAAGACGCCCGCCGAAGGCTGTTTGAAGTACGAGAGCCTGGTCGAGGCCGACCGCCTGGGCTGGCTGCTGCAGCAGCAACCGGGCGTGCAGACCACGGTGTCGCTGGTGAATGCCGTTCGGCAAATCACTGCCGGTTCCTACGAAGGCAACCCGAAGTGGCTGACCATCGCCCGTAACCAGAACGTGCTGAATTACGGCGCGCAGCGAGCCTCGGTCAGCAGTCCGGACCTGTTCAACAACGATTGCTCGATGATGCCGATCGTGGCGTATCTGTCGGACCACAAGGCTGAAACCCTTGATCGCGTGGTGCAGGTAGCCGAAACCTTCGCCCGTGAGCACAGCAACGGCGAGCGTCAGTTCATGCTGGCGGCCGGCAGTGCCGGGATCGAAGCGGCGACCAATATTGTGGTGCGCGACGCCAACCGGACCATGCTGCTGTATGTGTATGGCGCCGTCATCGTGCTGTGTTTCATCACCTTCCGCAGCTGGCGGGCGGTGGTGGTGGCCGTGGTGCCGTTGATGCTGACGTCGATCCTGTGTGAGGCGCTGATGGTATGGCTCGGCATAGGGGTGAAAGTCGCCACGTTGCCGGTGATCGCCCTCGGCGTGGGTATCGGCGTGGATTACGCGTTGTACCTGCTCAGCGTGCAACTGGCCCAACAACGTGCCGGGTTATCGCTGACCGAGGCTTACCGCAATGCGGTGGCGTTCACCGGGAAAGTGGTGGCGCTGGTCGGCATCACCCTGGCCGCCGGCGTGATCACCTGGGCCTGGTCGCCGATCAAGTTCCAGGCCGACATGGGCATCCTGCTGACGTTCATGTTTATATGGAACATGGTCGGGGCGTTGGTGCTGATCCCGGCGCTGTCGCACTTTCTGCTGCGCAAAGTGCGGTAGCCCCCGACGCCCAGATCCCGTGCGCACCACGAATTGACTGGCGCAATCCACCCTTGTAGGAGCTGCCGCAGGCTGCGATCTTTTGACCTTGATCTTTGGCTGCCAGGATCAAGATCAACAGATCGCAGCCTGCGGCAGCTCCTACAGGGGATTTGGGTGTTATTGGCCGACCGTGGCGGCCAGCAGCGGCGCCATTTGTTCGTCGGTCAATGCGGCGTGGACTTCCATGTTCATCAGGTCGTTCCAGTCCAGCACCCATTTCTGAATCGCCACCACATCACTCGCCTCGGCAATCCCGAAGCCGGCCGACCCGCCGACGGCGTGCCAACGCCCCTTCATCGTAACGCCCGGTGGTGGGGCGCCCCCGGTCTTCAGAAAACGTTCGATTACAGCGTTGCGGTTGTCCGGACTGATCGACCAACTGACTATGAATAACATTGGCCACCTCCTGTTGCGGATGGGCACCTGTTGCCTTCGCACACCGGATTGGCGCCGGGACCCGGTGCGCACTCGGGTTTCCAGTTCCGTCCTGGCTGGTTTACAGCGAGATCTCCCATGTGAAGGCATAGCAGCGCGGCGCACTCGGCGTACGACCACTGATCATCCATGGCATTTTCTGGGGCACAAAAGGTGGCCGTGCTCAAGCGTCGCGCAACAGGTCGTTGGCGTTGAGCAGTTCGTAGGCGATCTCCGGGCGCTTCTCCAGCGAGCGACGAATGGCGGCGGGGATTGCGGCACGAGTCTTGCGGCACAATCCCGGCAGCTCGCCGAGGCTGATGCTGATGCCGCGCATGGTCCGTACTTCATTGAAGCCGGGGGCAATATTCACGCGGATACCCAGCTGTTCGTACATGCGTTGTTGCAGGCGTTCCAGGTCGCTCAGGCTCTGGAGGTTTTCCAGGCGCTCGATCAGGCGCTTTTCCTCGATGCGGGTGAGCAACAGGATGCGCACGTCCGCCCCCGGTGTTTCCAGCAGCGGGTCACGCCCGCAGTCGCAGGCGCCGGGCGGGCAGGGTTGGCGGATCGGAGCAGTGGTCGTCATTGGGTTCAATCATAGAGCGCGGTGATTAAGTTTGCCCATAGGGAATTGGCCGGGAGCGTGCGTATGACCGACGAGCGCCAACTCGCTGGCGGCGGTTGTGATGCAACGGCAAAACCTCAGGCTTTTTCATATGGATAGCGCGTTTGAATGAGGTACGATCTCAATCATGTGGCGTTATATTGACGCCATTTCGTGAAAATTTATATTTTGATTTATTATTGTGACGAGCTATTGACGTAATGGCGATGTGCTTATACATTTCACTTAACCTGATACGAAATTCCTTCATCCACACAGCAGCTACCCTCTGCGCAGGGAGGCGGTGTTATGCATACGAAACTTGTGATTAAAAACGTTTTGTTGTTGATGCTCCTGAATGGCGCAGCGATTTCTGGTGCTCACGCGAGCAGTTTGGCCTATGAAATTAGTCGCATAGGTAATTCTTGCGGGGATTCAGTGCCTCAACTTGGTGCGGCTCTGGAAGAGCACCCGAGTGGGGCACTGTATGCTTTTGGAAACGTTCTTGGCGGGCCTTCTTCTATCACCGATAAATACTTCGATGATGCCCAACCGGCCAAGCTCAACAGCAACTCTAATCAATCGGGGACTGGTGTTTCCGTCAATACTTTATCGTGCGACGGTTTAATGGCGGCTCTTTCCAATGCCCCGTTAGTGGTTGATTTGTCTATCCAGGATAAAGGCCTGGCGGTTGAGGCTGACTCTTTTACCAATCAATCCAATGCTGTACCGCTGCCTGCGGCGGCCTGGTTGTTTTCTTCCGCGCTGCTTGGTTTTATCGTGGTTGCCAATCGGCGGAAGGTATAGGTATTGATTTATTAGTTTTCGGATTGAGAACGGGTAAGTTAAATGCCGGAAACAGATTAAGTTTGATTGAGTGCGCAAGAGTTGTTGTTTTTAGAGGGTGCTTTATTTGCAATGATTGAAATCGGTTAATTTCAAAGTTGCAGTAAGTGCTTGGGTAGATGTAATTTTGACGTCGGGTGCCGGAGATTGCATGTATTACTCCAACCTTTTGTTAAATAACGCTATTTTTGATTTTATAGACTGCTTTTCCGATAGTTGGCGTGTCGTGCCAGCGGAAAGGGGTCGCCAGAGGCGATGTTTGATCGCTTCTTTGACGCGAAATGGGATAGGTGATTTGGCCCCGTTTTTATGTGAAACTCCTTGCATGGCCATTTAGGCGGAGGGATCCCAATGTTGCGTTCACTAATTCCTGTTCTGTGCGCGCTGGCTATTTTGCCCGGCGTTTCCAGTGCTGATGAAAACACCACGGATTACAAGCTGAAACCGGGCGACAAAGTTGCTATTTCCGTCTGGGGCGAAGACAAGATGCGCGAGGAAGTGCGCGTGCTTCCCGATGGCAGCATTACCTACCAGTTGGCGGGGAAAGTCGAGGTTCAGGGGCTTGACTCTACTGAAGCCGCGAAGAAAATCGCTACCGCGCTTGAAAAATACATTCCCGATCCGAATGTCAGCGTTGTTATCCAAAGCACCGAAGGCAACGTCGTCTACGTGCAGGGCAAAGTGTTGAAACCAGGTCCAGTGCCGATGCCGGGCTCGCTTGACGTACTGCAAACACTGAGCAATACGGGTGGTTTCGACAAGTTCGCCAACACAGACAAAATCAAGGTCATTCGGCGCACAGGCTCTAAGCAAGTGGTGCTGCCGGTTCACTACAGTGACCTGATTTCCGGCGATGACATGTCGACCAATATCCAACTCCAGGCCGGCGATACGCTGGTCGTGCCTTAGTCTTGCGTGATGCAATAAGGATTACCTTGCCTGTGCTGCGAACGACCGGAATTGCGACGGCCATCCTAATCATGCCGTATTCCGGTGTGGCCCATGCCGCCACCTGGCAATCGGGTATCGTTGTGCCCTCTACTGTCGAGTACGACAGCAACCCCGTGCTCGTTACGAGCAACAAGAAGGGTGTGACGCGTACGATCATTGCCCCCGATTACACGCTCGTCGGTACTTCCGACCGGGATCAGTGGAATTTCGGCCTTGGGGTCAACCTGGTGCGGTCGTCCGATACGTCCATCGTTTCGGACCGTGAAGACCCCGATTTGAAGATCGGGTGGCAGCGCGAGACCGAAACCGGTGGTTTTGGACTCAAGGCGCAGTATATCGAGAGCTCGACGCTCTCTACCGCGGTTCAGGAAACCGGCGTGGTTGCCCCCGATGGTACGCAAAAGCTGGCCTTGGTCGGCGGCAACTGGAGCACGGCGCTCAGTGAGCGTACGACCCTTGTTAACGAAACCGATTACACCCACGTCACTTACGACGTCGACACGCTGACCAACTATGATGAGTTGGCGAACCGCTTGAGCTTGAACTATGCATGGAGCGAGCGTGTGGAGTTATTCACGCGTTTTGGAGCGAAGCGTTATGAACCGGAGAAGGGATCTGCGGTGGCATCCTCAAACAGTTATACCCCCGTTGTCGGCTTGAACTATGACATCTCTGACCGGCTCAAGGGTTCGGTTTACGCAGGTGTCAATCAAGTCTCAGGCACGAACAGCAGCCCCACCGGCCAGGGCGGTTTTTCGCTGCGCTATACCGGTGAGCGTATCGATACCAGCTTCGACGCCAGTCGAAGTACTGTCGCCAGCGGCGACGGCGGTTTTGTCGAGGTTGATAGCCTGAACGGCCTGTGGAGTTATGCCCTCGATGAGACCCGTCGTGCCGGTTTTGATACTTCATGGCAAAAAACCAAGGGGCTGACGCCTAATACCCTGCGCGATGCCGGTGCCTGGTTCAGCCAGGAGCTCTCGCCTTTTTGGGTGGCGCGCCTATCCTACACGTACAAAGAACGCCAGCAAGATGGCTTGCCGGATGCCACCGCAAACGTCGTCGGGTTGACCTTGACCTATAGTCACCCGGATTTCTGACATTCAGCTCTGTGAAAACTATGACTTCTGAATACGAAATGTCGGTCAACGACTACATCGCCATCATCAAACACCGAGCCGTGCTGTTGATCCTGACTTTTGTGGTCATCCTCGGCGTGTGCGTCATGGTCGCGGTCTCTCTCCCGCCTACCTATGAGTCATCCGGCACGATTCTGGTCGAGTCCCAGCAAATCTCACCGGACCTGGTGGCGGCGAACAACAATACCTTTGCCGATGAGCGCATCGAAGTCATTCGCCAGCGTGTGATGACCCGTGAGCATCTGGAAGTGATCATCAACAAATACAATCTTTTTTCTTCGCAAAGCAGGCCGTTGAGCCTTACCGAGAAAATCGACGAAATGCGCAATGCGATTACCGTCTCTTTGGTCAGCGCTGCAGTCAAGGGCCGCGGAGAAGTGACAATCGCGTTCCGGTTAGGCTTTGAGCACCGCGAGCCCGAAATTGCGAACAAAGTGGCCAACGAGCTGGTGACGCTGTTTCTGGATGAAAACATCAAGCAACGCACCGAACGCGCCAGCGAGACCACCGAGTTCCTGACGCAAGAGGCGGACAAGCTCAGGGTCGAACTGGAAGCCCTGGAGAACCGGTTGGCGGACTTCAAGCAGGCACACGCCAACGCACTGCCTGAGCATCAGGAATTGCGCATGAACATGTTGTCGCGCGCCGAAACCGAGCTAAAAGAGGTCGACCGCGACTACAAGGCGGCCCGCGAGGAGTTGCGTTTTAATGAACTCGAGGTTTCCGCAGCCAGTGCCGGAGTCGCTACCAAGCCAGGGGCGACAGGTGCGGTTGCTGATAAACCACAGGACTTGGGTAGCCTCAAGGCCGAGTACGCCAGGTTGTTGTCGCTGTATACGCAAGCTCACCCCGATGTGCGCGCCGTCAAGCGCAAGATTGCTGCGCTTGAGTCTGCCCCGGGTGTAGGCGGCAGCTCAGTGGCACCGGTCAGTCTGGACGTTGCCAAGGCTCAGGCCCGTGTCGCTGCCTCGCAAGCACGAATCAACTCGCTGGCCGATCAAAAGCGCGAACTACTCGGCAAAATTGATGCCTACGAGGCGCAGATCCTTGAGACGCCGCAAGTCGAGCGTGGCCTGGTCACGCTAATGCGCGATCATGACAACGCACGTAAAAAATATGAGGAGATTCGCACGAAGGAAATGGGTGCGAAGATTTCCGAAAGCCTGGAGCAGGAAAACAAAGCGGAGCGTTTCGTTCTGCTTGAGTCGCCGTTGATGCCCGAAAAACCGGTGAGACCGAACCGCAAGAAAGTGGTTGCCATGGGCTTTGTCCTGGCCCCGGTGGGCGCTGGTGCACTGGTGATGCTCCTCGAAATGTTGAGTCAGCGCGTGCGTGGTGCGGAAGCCCTGGGCAGTGTGGTGGGCAGGCGCGTATTGGCTTCCATCCCCTATATTCACACCAAGGCGGAACTGGCACGTCGCAGGAAGTGGCGAACGTTTGTTATCGTCGGTGGGCTCGTCCTGATTGCGATCTTTTTGGTGCTACTGCACTTCCTCTACATGCCTCTGGACCTTCTAGTCTTTAAAACGCTGGGCCGGTTTGCATAAGGAATATAGACATGGAAATAATCAAGCCCGATACCGAGAATTCCGGGCAACAGCCTTCATCAGGTCTCGTGACAACGCCAAAGGCGCTGACAGCGACCGCGCAGTCCGCGGGGCTGAATGCGCTCAGTTATGTGCAAACAAGAGTGGTGCCGCTGCGGCTGGATCATCTCGAACGTAACCGCATTGTGGCTTACAACAAGAATTCGACGCTGAGCGCGGCGTTTGACCTGCTGCGTACGCAAGTTTTAAAAATCATGGAGGAAAATGGCTGGCGCACGCTCGCCATTACCTCGCCGACGCCGGAGGCGGGCAAGACAGTTTTGGCGATCAACCTGGCCATGAGCATCGCCCATCACACGACGAAGACGGCCTTGCTGGTGGATTTCGACTTGCGTCGTCCGACCGTGGGCGCGTGCCTGGGCCTGCCGATGGAGAAGTCGCTCAACGAATTGTTGGCCGATGAAGCAGAGCTGCAAGAGGTGCTGGTGAACCCGACCTTGCCGCGCTTTGTGGTCCTGCCGACGCGTGAGCCGATTCCGCACTCCACTGAGGTGCTGTCTTCGCCCGCGGTGAGCCATTTGATTACCGAACTGCGCGAGCGCTACAACGAACGAATCGTGATTTTCGATCTGCCGCCGTTGTTGAGTTCCGATGATGTGATTACCGTCCTGCCCAAGTTCGACTGCGTCCTGCTGGTGGTTGCCAATGGCAGTAACAGCAAGAAAGAGATCGAGGAAAGCCTGCATCACCTGGGCACCGCCAACTTGATTGGCACGGTGCTGAACAAGGGCGAACCGCAAAACCGCTCTTACTACTAGAGCGTCACCCTCAGGCGCCAGGCGTTTTCACGCCAGCGCCGATTCTCAGTGCCAAGGGTGCTTCTGTTCCCAACGCCAGGCGTGCGTCACGATCTGCTCCAGTGAGGCAAACTGCGGTTGCCAACCCAATAAGGTATAGGCCCTTCGTGGGTCAGCCACCAGGCGCGGCGGATCACCGGCACGGCGTGGCGCTTCACTGACGGAAATATCCTGGCCGGTCACCTGGCGCGCAGTCTCTATCACTTGCTGCACTGAGAACCCTTGCCCGTTGCCGAGGTTAAAAGCCGTGCTCGCACCACCGGCCTGCAGATAATCCACGGCCAGTGCATGAGCGGCAACGAGATCGGTCACGTGGACGTAGTCGCGGATGCAAGTGCCGTCAGGCGTGTCGTAATCACGGCCGTAGACGGTAATGTTGGCGCGCCGGCCGGAGGCGGCTTGCAGGATCAGTGGCAGCAGGTGGGTTTCCGGTTCATGGCGTTCACCCAGCTGTCCTTCAGGGTCTGCTCCAGCGGCGTTGAAGTAGCGCAGGCAAACCGATTTCAACCCATAGGCGCGGTCGAAATCCTCAAGCATCTGTTCCACCATCCACTTGCTGCGGCCATAAGGGTTGATCGCGGCCTTGGGATGGTCCTCGTCGATGGGTACGTACACCGGGTCGCCATAGACGGCGGCGGTCGAGGAAAAAATGAAGTGTTTGACCCCCGCGCGAACCATGGCTTGCAGCAGTGTCAGGGTGGCGGCCAAATTGTTCTGGTAATACTTGGCCGGTTCGACAACGGATTCACCGACCTGGATGAACGAAGCGAAGTGGAACACGGCATGAAACTGTTCGGCGGCAAACAAGCTGTCCAGGGCTTGCGCGTCGGCGATGTCCAGTTCGACGAGTCTCCCGCCCACCAGAGCGCTGCGGTGGCCCGTGGAAAAGTTGTCTGCCACCACCAGTTCGTGACCCGCGCGCAGCAGATGCTGCACCATGTGCGAGCCGATATAACCTGCACCGCCAACCACCAAAAATTTCATCCTGTCCTCCTGGAAACTGTTGCTGTGCAACTGCAGATTGAAGCGTCAGCGAGCGACGCTTTTTTTCAGAAACAACCAATTCGTCGCTTGTCTACCGTCGAACTTGATCGTGTAGCGTCCATCGGCGTAGGTCGCGGGTAGCGCCTTCATTTGCGCAAGGATGCCGTGGGTGAACAGCGTCAGGCCTTGCGCTGCCTGGATCGACAGTGTGCCTTCGAGAGGCTCGACATAGAAAGGTGTCTTGTCGCCGTCTTTGGGGATGGCGCGGGCGCCCAGGGAGATCAGCAAATCCTGCGACTGGCCGATTGGCGCGTTGTCCAGGCTTTGCACGACCACACTGGCATTAGCCGTCTTCATTTGCACCTGGATGCTGCCAAGCTTGATCGACTCGCCACCGATCCAGCCGGTTGCGGCCTGGGTGCGTGGCGTGTCGAGGGTGTAGACGCCTTTTTTCCAGTTGCGCTTTATTTCACCTGTGTCTGTTGTCGACTCGCTGGCATTGGCGTCCAGCAGCGACTGTTCAGGGTCATGAAACACCTGTGCATTGCTCGGGATAATGCCCGGCTGCAACCAGGGGAGTTCCGGCGTCTGGGGCATGGCGATTTGCAGCTTGCTTTTCTCCATGGCGGTGCGCAGCAGCACAGAGTTGGCCGCCGTGAGTTGCCGGTTGAACAGCGTGTCTGGCGTTGGCGCGAACACGTATGTGGTGTTGGCTTCGCGAACGTCTGCACGACGATAAAGCAGGGCGGCGGCGGGCAGGGTGGCCAACAGTGCCGGGTCGTTATAAGCGTGCCAGTTGCCGGCAGTCATCCATTCGCCGGTCAGCGGTTCCTGGCTGTAGGCGTATTGCATCAGTGCATCCCAGCCCTGGTGGCTGGCGGTGCCGGCTACATAGAGAGGCAGCGAGTGGCGGTCGGACGTCGGGAACGGTTCGTTGTTCCACTCGGTGACGGTCAGGGGCTTGCCGGTGACTTGGCCGGCGGCAATCCAGTCGACCAAACCGGCGCTGGTCAGTGGGTTTTTCTCGAGCTGCCCAAGGCCACCGTAGTTGTGCACGTCGACCACGTCGCCGACGGTCAGGGCCGGCAAGGAGTTCAGGCCATTGCCGCCCCAACTGCTGGTCGTCGCGATAGGTACCTTCACGCCAATTGAGCGCAGGTGTTGAATCATCTCGACGTTGAAATTTCGTTCCAGATCGTTAAGGAACAGCTTGGAAGGGCCAGGCTCCCAGGCGCGCCAGGTTTTGCTGGACGACAAGTCATGTTGCTTGGCAAAGCCCTCGGCCGCTTGCATGTACAGCTTGCTGTGTTTGGGAACGTTCTTGTCTGGCAGCAAGGCATTGCCATAGTGATGGGTGACGTCGTTTTCGTTGGTGATCAAAACAGCGGCGACCGCTGGATCGTCCTTGTAAGCGAGGCCGGTGTAGCTATTTACGTGGTTCAAATAGGCAGCGGTGAAGCGCTTCATCGCCTGCTGAATGGTGATGTTCACATAGGCATAGGCCTTGAGATCGGCGTTCCCGCTGCTGTTTTTCGGCATTTCCTCGAAGCCATAGATGTTGTCTTTTGCAGTGAAGGCGCGCTCGACGTGCATATCCAGCCATACATAAATGCCCTCGTCTTTCAGGCACTTGATCCACCAGTCGATTTTCTTCAGTGACTCCGGACTGAGTTGTTGGGTGTCACGCGTGAGGCTCGGGTCGCCGAAAATGTTCGGGCTGACCCAAGGGGAGTCATGGTGGTGAAGTCGCACGAGATTGAAGCCGAGTGCCGATAGGCGTTTGGCCTGCAGTTTGATTTCATCGTCTGGCGTGCGGAACAGCGCATACGACGTGACGTTGGTCCCCCAAAAGCGTGCGGGGGTGTTGTCCGCGAATAGCAGTTGCTCGCCGGATGCTTTGACGAATCCGCGCTTGCCTGCAGGTTTTTCGGCCGCGTTAAGAAAGGACAGGTCGACTGGCGAGGTATTAACGTCGAGCTTGTCGCTCGGCCAGCTCTTTGGATCCGCCAGGCCGAAGCGCTCGGAAGGGGTGGGGCCGAGTGCCACATCACCCGAAATGCTTAAGGTGGCCTTGATGTTCTGGCGGCCGGGCTTGATCGTGTCTTTGTAGAAAAAAGCACGCACCTCGGATTTATCACCCGGTTCAAAGTACACACTCGCCAGCGCAGGTTCAAAACGCATCTCGATGCGTCGTCCTTGCGCGTTCCCCCATGACCAGCCTTTGTTGTCGGGGAGCAACACGGGCTCACCCATTTCTGCGGTGAACAGCGCAGGGTCGAACTTGAAGACGACGCCGCCGCCCATGACGTCCGACCTCGTGCTGTGCGCATCGAGGGCAAAATTCCACGTCAGCTTCTGTTCGCCATCCTTCTGGATGTTCGCTGCCAGGTCGAAGTCCAGCGTTTTGTTCTGGCCTGTCAGCGAGTAATTGAAGGGCCCGTTCACCTTGAACTCGGTCGGAAAGCCCGTCCATCCCCAGTTGCCTTCAAAGAACAGGAATGAAGAAGCGATCGCAGGGTTGCCGCCGTTCGCCAGCATTGGCAGGCCGCTCTGGTCATCGACGCTGGCTACCCAGTCCGTGGCCCAGGTGCTGCATGGCCAAATAGCAAAAGACAAAACAACTGGAAGCAGCAAACGGGTGCGGCGAAAAAACGTGGCCATGAGGTTACCGGAGTTGAAGGTGGGCACTCGCAGTGACTGCAGGTGAGGTTTGCTTGAGCCTGCGCGCCATCTGGGCATACGCAACGCCCAGTCCCGCCACCGACCAATACACCACGGGGATGACCGTAATGCTGCTGACGGTAACGATGGTGATCAGGACCCCGGCCAGCGTCGCCAGGAGCGCACGCCCGAGTCGGCGTACCTCATTGTCTTTGTCGGGAAACGAACGCATGCCCTTGTTGATGCCCTGCAGGATGCTGGCGAAAAAAAGCATGAAGAGAGCCAATCCAATCAACCCGACCGACAGCGCTACGCCGATATAGGTGTTCACGATATCGATAATCCCCTGGCCCTGAAGCAAGGACTGCATTTCCGGGGTGTTGCGGTAATCGAAGGAGCCTAGCCACGGATTGCGCTGGATAACGATCAAAGCGTTATCGAACAGGCGCTGCCGGTAGGTGATGTTCTCTACTTCCACCGTACCGATGAACGGGAGCAGGTCGAGCACTTTTTGTCCGCCCGGTACGACGGCCAGCAGGGGCAGGGCAAGCATTCCGGCGACCGCCAGCAGCATCAGGCGTTTGACCGCTTTGCGGCCGGCGCCGATGAACACGACGATCATGGCGGCGGCACCGATCCAGGGGCCGCGCGACAGCGGTGCGAACAGGCCACCGGCGAGCAGGAGCGCGCCGAGAGTTCTTTGCATTCGGCTGCGTACGTCCTCCTGCAAGTACAGGTAAAAGCCGATGGCCACGCTGATCACGAACCCCAGCGCAATGGCCTGGCCGGTGGTGACGCTGGCGCGCAAGGAACCACCACGACTCAAGTAGCTGGACATCTCCCATTGCATGCCCATGGCGTCGGTCAGCGCACTGTACAGCAGCCAGTTCTTGGAAAATTCAAAGAGACCAATCAGTGACAGCACCATGGCAGCGAGCACAAAACCCAACAGCGCGTTCTTGAAGTCGCTGAGGTTCTTCAGCGCCCGGCTGGCAACGTAGTAAGGCAAAAACACTTCGATGAACAGGTAGAGCGTTTGGCGCAATGTGTCGGTGACCGTGGTTTCGCGCAGGTACAGCAGGCTCGTCAGCACGAGGTTGGCTGCCAGCAGTTTGTCGGGCCAGGTGCGCCCGAAAGAGAGCGTGTCCGATCGCCTGCGCAGCGAAAGAAAAGCCGGCAGCAAAATGCACAATGCCAACAGGCGAACATGGTTAAGCGCAAAAAAATAGTTGACCAGGCCCATGCCGGGAATCTGCGCCGAGGCCGGAGGGACAAGAAACAGCAGCAGGAAAAACAGCGCCAAGGGATTGCGCTCGCGTTTGCGTGCCACGGTCAAGACGATGGCGGTGACGCCCGCATACACCCAGAAGCTGTGTGAGATAAAGGCCAGCAGCGTCAATGCAAACCACAGGTTGCGACGCCGTGTGAAGTCGTTGCGAGGGATCAGATCCTCCGCGGGTCGGCGTGCAAACGCAAAAACCACAGCGGCAAGAATCAGAATGACGACTAACGCGCGAAAGTGTTCAGGCATGGGTGATTGGACTTATCAATTGGTGAACGACAGCTACTAGTGGAATGGCAAAATGCGACTATAGTACCTTTCGTGCCATTTAGTCCGGGGTTGATGTTATGCGGTCAGTTAATTTATCGCCACCGTTGAGCCTGCGCAGGCGAGCGATATCTGCCGGGGCATGGAACCTCGGGGCGATCATTACATCTCAAATTTTTCGTTTGGGCGGCAACCTCATTATGGCCCGCTTATTGATGCCCGAAATGTTCGGCATCATGGTGATCGCCACCACCGTTTCGGTGATTCTGCACTTGCTGTCCGATGTTGGCTTGCGCCAGAACGTTATCCAGAGCCCGCGTGGCGACGATCCCGTGTTTCTCAATACCGTCTGGACCGTGCAGATCATCCGCGGCTTTATTCTTTTTGCTTTCACCCTGGCAATCGCCGGCTTCGCGTGGTTTGCGCAAGTCATCAATTTGTGGTCGCCCCATTCCACTTATGCGGCGCCGGAGTTGCCGCTGGTGCTGGCCTTGACCGGTTTTTCCGCGATCATCTATGGATTCCAGTCGACAAAAGTCGACGTGGCCGTTCGCGCCTTCGAGCAGAAAAAAGTCGTCCTCACCGAGTTTGCGTCCCAGGTCGCCGGCCTGGTGGTGATGCTGATCATCGGTTACTTCACCCGGTCGATTTGGGCGCTGGTCGGTGCAGGCCTGATCTCGGCTTTAGTCAGCACGCTGCTGGGGCATTTCTGGTTCAAGGGCCCGGCAAAC
Organism: Pseudomonas sp. LBUM1644; assembly: GCF_059716195.1. Classification (NCBI taxonomy): domain Bacteria; kingdom Pseudomonadati; phylum Pseudomonadota; class Gammaproteobacteria; order Pseudomonadales; family Pseudomonadaceae; genus Pseudomonas; species Pseudomonas sp. LBUM1644. Next base: position 2,337,876 of record NZ_CP166812.1, read on the forward strand.
CATCTGCACTGGGACAGTTCCACACTCAAGGAACTGGTCGTTTTCGGTCGTTGGATTCTGTTGTCTTCCGCCGTGGGCGTATTGGCCATGAACGGCGATCGCATCTGGTTCGGCGGCAGCATGTCGGCCGCGGAACTGGGTGTCTACTCGATTGCCGTGTTGCTGCTGGGGGCCCTTCAACTCGCCGTGCAGCGGTTGGCCGGTTACGTCGCCTTGCCCGCCTTCAGCGAGGCTGCACGAACCAATGACACTGTGCGGCTGCGCACGTTGTATTACCGTTTCAGATTGATTATCGATATCGCGTTGCTGTTCAGCTGCGGGCTGCTCTGGACCATCAGTCCACTCATCATCCACGTGCTATACGATGATCGTTATGCCGAGGCTGGCGACATGATGGCCATCCTTTCACTGTCTTTTTTCACCCTGCGTTTCACCCTGGCGCATCAAGCCTGGCTTGCCTTGGGGCTCTCAAAGTACCAAGCCATGGATAACATTATTCGCGCCGTCTCATTATGGGTGCTGCTGCCTCTGCTGCTGGCTATTGGCGGGGTGAAATATGGGATTTGGGCCGTTGCCCTGCATACCTTTCCTACACTTGTACTGATCGTGTATGTCAATTGTCGTGTGGGGCTTTTCGATATCAAGCGCGAGCTGGTAGTGCTGCCAATGTTGGTGGTCGGGGCGTTGTGTGGGGAGGTAGTATTGGGCATTGCCAAATGGTTTTGACGTGACCCAAATGCTTGCTGTTTTCAATTTGAATGTCGGGGCGCTTTGAATCATGAATGAACTTGATTTGAATACCTCTGTGATGGGGCGCAGAGGTTTCCTCCAGGGAGTTGCCGTATTGAGTTTTGGGGGACTGGCATTTGGATTTTCCTCGGTGCTTGCTCGGCCTTCCGCTGGCAAAACCGAATTTGTCGTGATCAACGGGTGGGTATTGCCTGCCCAGCATTTCCGGCAAGCACAAGCATGATCAAAGATTACCAATCACAGAAAGAACTCCGCGACGCCTACGATTTTTGCATCGTAGGGGCAGGGCCCGCCGGCATTACACTGGCATTGCGCCTGGCCAGTTCTGGTCGGCGCGTGCTGCTCGTCGAAGGAGGGGGGCACGAGTATTCGCAGAACTCCCAAGCGCTCTACACGTGCACTTCGTCAGGCCTCAATGCGTACGTTGAGGAAACACGCCTGCGCTATCTCGGCGGAACGTCCAATCATTGGGCCGGGCGTTGCCGTCCGTTCGAGCCGTCTGACTTTGCCGTGGCTCCTCCCGTGGGCTTGCCCGGTTGGCCGATCGCGTTTTCCGAGATCGAGGCTCATCTGCCAGAGGCCATGACTATCCTCGATCTTCCAGCGGATAGCGGATTCAAGACCATCAACGCGTCCATGGGTGACAATGATTTTGAAGCGGACCGCTTCTTGCTCAGCGCGCCAACACGATTTGCGCAAAAATATGCCAGCGACCTGCAGGAGACAGAGGGGCTTGATGTCTTTCTCAATTGCAACTGTGTCGATATTGAATTTGACCGCAATACCGGTCGCGTAGCGGCCGTGGTCGTGTCTGATTACGCGCTGAGCCGAGAGCGCGTTGTGGCAAGGAATTTCATTCTGGCAACGGGCGCGATTGAAAACGCCAGGCAACTGCTCAACAGCGAGTCGTTGGCGGCTGGCGGCATCATCAGCAAGGATGGTTTCGCCGGAAGGTGTTTCATGGAACACCTGAATATGAGCCTGGGCACCTTCATCCTGAGAGACGGGCAGAGTACAGAGCCTCGACAGTACTTCACGACCGATGCATTCGTGGCCGAATATCGGTCAGGCAAAGGGAACGTGTCCGCTTCGCTGCTACAGGAAGTGAAATCCTATGGCCGCACGGCGGCTATCAAGAGCTTCTTCGAAAATCTCACCTGCGAAATAGGAATGGCGCACAAGGTCGACTTCATTACCAAGTTCTATTGTCCCGGGGATGGGGTCATTACCACCTTGATCGAGCAATTTCCCAACCGCGATAGCCGTATATCGTTGCTCGAAGAGCGCGATGCATTAGGCATGCGCAAGGCCAACGTCAATTGGGCCCTGAGCCCTGAAGACAGGCAAAGCATTAAATGCATAGGGCTGGAAATGGCCAAGTGTTTTGCCGATGCAGGGCTGGGTTTTGTCAAACTGGACGATAGTGTTTATGACCTGTCTTTACCGCCGAAGGTGAATCCCCATGCTCATCATATGGGCACCACACGGATGGCGACGTCACCTGAATTCGGGGTCGTCGACGAAAACTGCAAAGTGTTCGGTACCGACAATCTTTACGTGGCCGGCAGCAGTGTTTTTGCTACGGGCGGCGCCAGTAACCCGACCATGCCGCTTTTGCAGCTTGCCCTGAGGTTGGCGAATCATCTGAATGATCAAGCAAGCCCCGCGGTGGGCAGATATTCCTGAGACTACAATAAAAAAAACCAAGGTGTATCAGGCCCTGGTACGGACGCAATCGGTGGATTTGTGAGGCAAAAAGGATGATTGGACTGACAAAGCTTGCAGTAAGTTATTACGCCAGAAAAACCGGACGGGCACGTTCGCTCTATAAACGCTTTTGTAACCCGAACGGGTTTGAATGGGCTGAGTATCTGGTCCGCTGGGGATCGCTGCACTCAATCGGTAAAAATGTGTGGATCAACTCCGGGTGCAACATAACGGACCCATCGCTTGTACGACTCGGCAATAACGTAGGTTTGTCTGACTGCACCGTGTTCGGGCACGATGGAGTCATTGGACTACTCGAGATTTGCTTTGGTAAAAAGCTCGATTCAGTCGGCCCTGTCGATATACTCGACAACTGTTTTATTGGGCACGGCGCCATCATCATGCCTCGTGTAACCATAGGTCCGGACTCAGTTGTGGCCGCGGGAGCCGTCGTCACGAAAGACGTTCCGCCGGGTGTGGTGGTGGGGGGGAATCCAGCGAAGGTTATCTGCACACTCGAACAGCTGTTGGAAAACGTCGAAGCACGTAGCAACACTTATCCATGGATGGACATCATCATGAAGCGCAGCGGTTTGTACGACCCAAATTACGAGCCAACACTTATAGCATTGAGAGAGCAGCACTTTTTTGGCGATCAACCCAATGGTTAGTGCTCCACTTGATGTACTGGTAGTCAACTACAATACCGCGGGCCTGTTGCAACCCATGTTTAATGCGTTGCGCCAACCCGACAGTGCGGATCAAACGCGCTATTTGGTGGTGGACAACGCCTCTGCCGATAATTCGCTGGAACGTCTGGCGATTATTTGTCCGGAGGCATTGCTGCTCGCCAATGAAAACAATGTCGGCTTTGGCCGAGCCAACAATCAATTGGTTGAGCACCTGCAGGGCAAGTACGCCTTGCTCCTCAATACCGATGCTTTCGTCGCCGCTGATACGTTGAACAAGACCCTCGACTATATGGAGGCACACCCGGAGTGCGGTGTCCTCGGCGTCAGGCTTGTTGGACGAGAGGGCGATTTGCAACCGTCGTGTCGCTATTTCCCTACGCCGTTGAATGTCTTTCTTTCGCGCACCGGGCTCGAACGTTTTTTCCCCATGGTGAAGCGGGTCGATGACATGACGTGGGATCACGCCTCGGTTCGTGAGTGCGACTGGGTGCCTGGCTGCTATTACCTGATCCGTCGGGAAGTCATCGACCAGGTTGGCCTGTTCGACCCGCGCTACTTCCTTTATTACGAAGAGGTTGATCACTGCAAGCGGGTTAAACAGGCAGGTTGGAAGGTTGTTTATTACCCACATACCACGGTGGTGCATATCGGCGGTGAGAGTGCCAAATCCGTTGATGAGCTCAATATGGCCAGTCGACAAATACCCAAATTGCAAATCGAAAGCGAGCTGCTGTACTTCCGCAAGCATCACGGTCTTGCGGGTTTGGCCTTTCATATGTTGCTGGTGAGCGTGGGGGATCTGATCCTGGCGCTCAAGGCTATATTGAAAGGCCGCGGCTGGGCCGCTATTGGCGCGTGCTGGCAGCATGCCCGTGTTACCTGGGCGCTGCTGCGTGATACCAAACTCGCTAGCCAACCAACTCGGTAGATCAGTCGATGTTCGAAAACATACGTGCGGACTTGCGTGCATACGCGGGTGATTGGGGGGCTCAGGGGTTCTGGGTGATGCTGGTTTACCGCTTCGGGCGCTGGCGCTATGGCGTGCGTCCCGCGTTGTTACGCAAATTGTTCTCCTTTATCTACAAAGTGCTCTTCAAACTGGTGCAGATCGTGACCGGTGTCGAGTTGCCGTGTGAAGTGGTGGTCGGGCGCAATTTCGTCATCGATCATTTTGGCGGAATCATCATCAGCGGCTACGCGCAATTTGGCGATGATTGCCGGATCCGCAATGGCGTGGTCGTGGGTTTGAAGAACGTGAACGAGCCGATTGCTCCCGTGATCGGCAACAATGTCGATATCGGTACCGGGGCGAAGGTGCTGGGCAATATCCGCATTGGCAACAATGTCGTGATTGGTGCCAATGCCGTGGTGCTGACCGACGTACCGGACGACTCGGTGGCCGTGGGCGTGCCCGCGACGATCAAGAAAAGGCAGTCCGCACAAGCCAGGGAATGCTCATGAACTGTTTCAATTGCGGTGCTGCGTGAACGCCATGGCCATGGCGATGGGCATTGGTGTCGTTGTGATCGGCCGCAATGAAGGCCAGCGACTCGAGCGTTGCCTGGCTTCGCTGGCCGGTGCGGCGCAGAAGGTTGTTTATGTCGACTCTGGATCAACCGATGGTTCAGTACAGATGGCACGGCGGCTTGGGGTCGAGGTGGTCGAGCTGGACATGACGATTCCCTTTACGGCCGCACGCGCGCGCAATGAAGGATTTGCCTGCGTGCACCGTTTGTTGCCAGCGATGCGTTATGTGCAGTTTGTCGATGGTGATTGCGAGGTGGTTGGCAGCTGGCTGCCTCAGGCCCGGGCCTTTCTTGATGCGCAGCCGACGGTTGCGGTGGTCTGTGGCCGGCGTCGTGAACGCTTCCCGCAGCACTCGATCTACAACTTGATGTGTGATCTCGAATGGGACACACCGATAGGCGAGGCCAAGGCATGTGGCGGCGACGCGTTGATGCGGGCCGACGCCTTCGCGGCGGCGTCCGGGTTTCGACCGGATCTTATTGCCGGGGAAGAGCCTGAGCTGTGTGTGCGTCTGCGAGCAAATGGTTGGAAGGTCTGGCGTCTGCCTGAGGAGATGACCTTGCACGATGCGACCCTGACCCGGTTCGGCCAATGGTGGCGGCGAACCTTGCGGGGTGGCTATGCCTTTGCCGAGGGGGCATTTTTGCATGGGGCCGCGCCGGAACAACATTGGCTACGTGAGTCACGCCGTGCCTGGTTATGGGGATTGGGCATCCCGCTGGCGACGCTTTTCACGACTACGCTGCTGGGCGGGTATGGGCTGCTTCTGCTGCTGATCTATCCGTTGCAAGTCGTGCGCCTGGCCCGCCGGGGCAAAGGATCGGCGCGCGAAAACTGGCTGCTGGCGTTCTTTCTCGTGTTGGGGAAATTTCCCGAGATGCTCGGGCAAGTGAAGTTTCTTTTGAACAGATTCGGCGCCGGCAAGTCCGCGTTGATCGAATACAAGTGAGACTTACATGAATAATTGGCTGATCGTAAAAAACGCGTTTTCTTTACACGCCGGGTATTCTTTAAGAGCATTGAAAAACAAACTTAAGCTCATGGTCCTGATGGGCAAGCACCGGGCTGAACTGAAGTTGTTCCTGGGGCGCATGTCGAACGCTCTGGGCAGCGGCGGTATAGAGAAGTTGGGTGCGGATTGTTTGGGCGTTGTTCAATGGCCCTACATCAGTAAGAACTGGACCGCTGCGGATAAACTAGACGCTCTGGCTTCACACTATGAAGTGGTCACAAAAAGCTTCCCGCAGTTATTGCTGTTTGGTCGAAGTGAACGTCTTGTTTTAGGTGATTTGTCCGAGTTCGCTGCTGATTGCTCCCTGGTACTGGACCGTCCGATATGGTTCATGCGTGAAGGGGAGTTGGTCCTGAACTTGTTTCAGGGCGATTTGCGTATTGCGTCCATAGCCTTCACGTTGACCAGTAAGAACGCCGGAATTTGTATGTTTATCGGTGCCGTTCAAGGGATACACAAAGGGATAGAAAGTGAACGATCCCTGAATATTTACCGGGACCTGACAAAAAGTTTTGAAGGACTTCGGCCTAGAAGTTTCCTGATTGAAGTGGTCAAGCATATTGCAGTCAATATCGGCGTTAAAAAGATTTATGCGGTAGGGGATGAGTATCGCCATCATCGTCATCCGTATTTTAGCGCTCATAAGGTCCAGGAGTTGGCGGCGAATTATGATGTGATCTGGCTGGAGCATGGAGCGACGCCGTCAGACCGCGTGGACTTCTTTGAAATCCCCATGGCCCCGTCCATCAAGCCGCTCGACACGATTGCTGCCAAAAAACGCGCAATGTACCGCAGGCGTTATGAGCTACTAAGTGATGCGTTTCAAAAGATCGACAGGGCGATGCAAGGCAACACTGCAGCCACTGCCCCAGTGCTGGTCAAGGCACCTGATAACCGTACTGCGCTGGAAATTCCTGCAGTTATAAATCACAACAACATCTGAATCTGGTTCTTATGCGCATCGCTTATTTCATCAATCAATACCCCAAGGTCAGCCATAGTTTCATTCGTCGCGAGATTTTGGCGCTGGAGCGCCAGGGCTTTGAGGTACAGCGCATTGCGCTGCGTGGCTGGGATGCTGAATTGGTGGATGCCGAAGACGTGTCCGAGCGCGATAAAACGCACTATGTGCTGCAGGGCGGAGTGAAAGAGTTGCTGATGCCAGTGCTGCAGGTTTTGCGCGCCCGGCCGCAGCGTTTTTTTTCGGCGCTGTGGCTGGCGCTACGTATGGGCCGGCGCGCCGATCGTTCCTGGCCGTACCATTTGGTTTATCTGGCTGAAGCGTGCCGAATGCTGCCCTGGCTAAACGAGTTTGGTGCCGAGCATGTGCATGCGCATTTCGGCACGAACTCAACCGAGGTGGTAATGCTGGCCAATGCGCTCGGTGGTCCGGCGTACAGTTTTACGGTGCATGGTCCGGAGGAATTCGACAAACCGCAGTTCATTCATTTGGGCGAGAAAGTCCGGCGTGCAACGTTTGTCGCGGCGATCAGCTCTTATGGGCGCAGCCAGCTGTTTCGCTGGGTCGATCATGCGCACTGGGCCAAGGTAAAGGTCGTGCACTGTGGGCTGGAGCGGGCGTTTCATGATGTACCGGCGGTTGCGGTGCCAACCGTGCCGCGGGTAGTTTGCGTGGGTCGCTTGTGTGAACAGAAAGGCCAATTGTTGTTGCTTGAGGCCGCTCGCATCCTGGCAACAAATGGCGTGGCGTTCGAGATAGTACTGGCCGGTGATGGTGAGATGCGTGCGGAAATCGAAGCCCTGATTGCACGGCATGGTTTGCAGGCGCATGTTCGAATTACGGGCTGGATCAGCAGCGAGCAAGTGCGTGAGGAAATTCTCGCGGCACGCGCCTTGGTGTTGCCGAGCTTTGCCGAAGGCTTGCCGGTAGTCATCATGGAAGCCATGGCGTTGCGCCGACCCGTACTGACCACCTACGTGGCGGGCATTCCCGAGTTGGTGCGCCAGGGTGAGAACGGTTGGTTGTTTCCCGCTGGCGCAGTGGAAGAATTGGTCACGGCACTGACGGACTGCTTCACGCAACCGGTCGAGGCGCTGCAGCAGATGGGCGAGGCGGCCTACCAGAAAGTACTGGAGCGACACGATATCGATACCGAAGCGGCCAAGCTGGCTGATTTGTTTAAGGCGCAAGCATGATCACATTACTCGGTTGGCTGTTCAGCGCACTGCTGGTACTTATCGTACTGCCCGTGTTTGTCCTGCTCGTGCAAGTGCTGCTGGCCTTCCTGCCTGTGCGGCCGCTGCCATCGGCGCGAGGGCCGCGACCGCGAGTGGCGGTGCTGGTGCCGGCACACAATGAATCCTCGGGCATCGTTGCGACGATAAAGAGCGTTCTGCCGCAGCTGTTGGAAGGCGATCGCCTGTTGGTAGTGGCGGACAACTGTGCTGACGACACCGCCGAGCAGGCCCGGACGGCGGGCGCGCAAGTGGTGGAGCGCAGCAATGATCAGCAGCGCGGCAAGGGGTATGCGCTCGACTTTGGGGCGCGTCATCTGGCGAGCGACGCGCCGGATGTCATGATTATTATCGACGCCGATTGCCAGGTGAGTGAGGGTTTTATCGAGCGTCTGGCCATGTGTTGCATCGACTCCGGGCGGCCGACGCAGTCACTCAATTTGATGCTGGCTCCAGCGGGTTCCGGACTGAAAGTGCGGCTGGCCGAGTTTGCCTGGTGTGTGAAAAATCGGGTGCGGCCGCAGGGTTGGGCGCGGCTCGGTTTACCGTGTCCTTTAATGGGCACGGGCATGGCGTTCCTTTGGCGAGACCTGGCGCTGATCGATTTAGCCAGTGGCCACATCGTCGAGGATTTGAAGATGGGGCTGGATTTCTGTCGAAGCGGCAAGCCACCTGTGTTTTGTCCTGACGCTTTGGTGACCAGTTACTTCCCGCGCAGTGAAGAGGGTTTAACGAGTCAGCGAACGCGTTGGGAGCATGGCCATCTAGGGGTCATCCTCGGTGATGTGCCCAAGTTGCTGGTGGAGTCGATTGGCCGGCGCAACTGGAACCTGCTGGCGATGACCCTGGATTTGTTAGTCCCGCCGTTGGCTTTGCTGACGTTGATATTGGCAGCGGTCTTTGTGTTGTCGTGGCTGGTATTCATGCTCGGCGCAACATTGGCGCCAGCCTTGATAGCGTCTGCCGGGATGGTCATGTTGGGCGTGGCTATATTGCTGGCATGGAGTCGATTCGGTCGCGGAATCATCCCGTTCTCGACCTTGTTGTATGCGCCGTTCTACGCGCTGAAGAAAATCCCTCTGTACATAGGCTTTGTGCTCAAGCGCCAGGTTGAATGGGTGCGTTCGAAGCGAGACGATAATTAATGCGCGCTTTGGCTTGGCAGCATCACTGGCAAACGATTATCCAGAAGCTCAGGGTGGTCAGCGATTCTGCTGACGAACAAGGGTTGATCGATGCCTTATCCCGGGCTGACGTGGCGACCGTGCTTGGTTTCGTCAATGCCCATGCCATGAACCTGGTAGCGGGCAGCACCGATTACTATAACGCGCTGTCTGCTGCTGACGTGTTATTGCGCGACGGCTCCGGCATGGCGATCCTGTTTCGTCGACTCGGCCTGGTGCCGGGAATAAATATGAATGGCACCGATTTCATTCCCAAGTTACTGGCGGCGTTCAAGGGCCGACGCGTGGCTTTCTGGGGGACTGAAGAGCCGTATCTCAGCAATGCGGTGCGTCACAGCGAAGCGGTATTTGCGGTCAATGTCGTGTCTGCTCACCATGGTTTTGCCGAAGTGGATGCCTATATCAATCTTGCCCGACAGTCGCAGCCGGAATTGGTCGTGTTGGGTATGGGCATGCCCAAGCAAGAAGCTGTCGCTGCCAGGCTCGCCGCCAGCGGTGTGCCCTGCGTGATCGTATGCGGCGGGGCAATCCTGGATTTTCTTGGCGGCAAGGTTACGCGGGCTCCGCATTGGGTGCGTCGTATCGGTTGTGAGTGGGTATTCAGGCTGATCAGTGAGCCAAAGCGTTTGTTCCGTCGCTATGTGGTGGGTAATCCTATGTTCATGCTGCGCACACTTATCTGCAAAGATGCCTGACGTCAAATAAACGGCTCAGGTGTTTGCCACCGGGCTGGACGTCCTCGCGGCATAAAAAAAACGGCGCGTGCCACTACTACCTTGCAAATAGCCGATGTAGCATCTTTACTCTGCTTGGCATTGCCAAGTGGGCGCATGCATTAACATTATTTTGTTGATTAAGGTTGGAGACAGCTAAATGGCGTCAGAAAATCTTAACTACTTACGCTCTGTTCAGTATTTGGTTCATTGATTGGCAAACTCAAATCACCTTCCCTTGACTTGTGCTAAAAACCAGATGAAAGAATATATAGCGAATCTGATACGTAAGTTTGTATCCCCATCAATGCGCTTCGAGCTAAGGAAGGCGCTCGCTTGGCTGCACGATATTAGTTCGCGTGCCTGTTTTTGGCGCTGGGAAATTGTCAGGTTCAGGCTGCGGGAAGACAGTCCTTACGACATTCTCTATGTGGGCAGGAAATCACAGCGGGAGTTTTTAAAAGTACTCCTCGGTGCTCAATCTAAAGCAGTTGAAAGCAAGTTAAAGTTGGATAAAACAAGTCAGACGGTGGTGGTCAGTGAAGTGCCAACCTTGGGTGCATTGTATGTGCCTCACTATTTGAGTGCTGTTGTCCCGCTAAGCCGATCAATTGATGAGATCACCGCGAGATACAACACCGAGTTACGTCGAAACCTGCGCAAGAATCGCCTGCGTTACCGTATGAAACAGGCATTGAACGATGACGAGATCGAGGTCGCGGACCGGGAAATGCTTCAACCTTATGCCAGCGCCAGGCATGGTGCATCCGCCTCTCAAATTGAATCGCACGAGGTTCAACGGGTAGCCAAAAATGCAGGGCGGCTTGATCTCGTGCTGTTGGAAGATGAAATAGTCGCCTGTCATCTTGGGTGCGTCATTACGCGAGGCGGAAAACGCTACTGGAGCACGGTCCGTTTTGGCTATCCAGACACGGTGTTTTCAGACGCTAAAAAGTTACGTGAGATCAATTCAATTACCACGTTCATGGCCCTTGAGTGGGCCATAGAAAATGGCTTTGACTATTACGATATCGGGACTTGCCTGGCGCGTCCGGACGACGGGCTTCTTGAGTGGAAAAGAAGGCGTGGCGGCGATGTCGACACGCTGGGTAACTATGGCTATATGTTTGTCCAGCTACCCAAGGTGGGGGCGGCGCAATTCCTGTGGGAGACGCCGCTATTTGCAGTCGAAGGCAAAAAACTGACGCTTCACCTGGGGGTGCCGGACGGGCCGAGTGACGAGGAGGTCGCGAACCGCTATCGTGAAATGGGTTTTGGTGGGCTATTCAAAATCTACCTCCATTGTTCCAGAAACCCGGGAGAGACGCTTCTCGACACCTTGGGCAGTCGCTACACTCATCTGAAGTCGCCCCCTGTCCTGGAAATTATTGTATCGACTTGAATAGGCTGCTGATTTTAAAGAAATACAGTTTGTGCGGTGGGCTCTATTTCTGCATAACCACATTACGACTGGGGGGCATATGTCGGAAATCATTACATTGACGAATGGCGGTCAAGCGAAGTGGAGTCTTGCTGCGTACAAACACATTCTTAAAACACGGCTTATACGAAAGCCGTCGTTAACGCTACAAAGTCTCGCGGTGAAAACGTGGGAAATCGCTCCCGGTGAAGTGTCGATTGCTCCGCCTGCTTTTTATCTGCCGGGCCAACTAGAGCGAGTAACGGGATGGGAAGGCGAGCTTTTTTATCCCTTCGAACATCCCCGTCGCACAATGGAAGGTGTCGGTCGTGTTGAACATGGTCCAACAAAAGGCTACTTGCTAAAAGATGCCTGGCTAATCGATGGCGCGCTCTACAAAGACAATGCCAAATCATGGTTGTCACCAAAATCTGGTTGGTTGCCAAAGATTCGCGTAGAGCATGAAATCGATCGTGGGGCGATGTTTTGCACGGCGGGGGGGAATAAGTGGTTTGGCTCGTGGTTAATGGATGATTGTATAACTTATCCATTGGCATGCGACGAAGGCGTTCCGGTAACTACGGCACTTTCGGCTAACCTGGTTTCCACTGCAAAGACCGGCATACTTCACGCTCCCGGATACGAGGACTGGCTGGGCATGAAGCCGGCTCGTCTGCGCAATGCATTTTTCCGTGAGCTGGTGATTTTTGACGATCTGAGTCAAAACCGACATAAACACCTGCGCTTTCGCGCGATGGGTCAGAAGTTACTCTCGCACGTCGACGTTGTTTCTCACCCGGGTGTGTTCATTCTACGAGGTGGCACGGGTGAATTGCGCTTGTTGCGCAATGAGCTGGAACTGGCAGAGCGTCTGCGTGATCGCCGGGGGTTTCGCATTATCGATCCTGCGAAGTCCGATGTCGCGACCATCGTCTCGACCTGTGCCGGGGCGAGAACCGTCATCGGAATCGAGGGCAGTCATCTGATACATGGCGTTAACGTACTCCAGCCAGGTGGTTCGCTGCTGGTATTGCAACCCCCTAATCGTTTCCTGTGTTTTTTCAAATACCTGACGGATCGCGATCACCAAAACTTCGGTTTTGTGGTCGGCACGCCAGAGGGTAATGGTTTTACCATCGACCCCGATGAGGTTGAGCGCACGCTGGATTTGTTTCCTGCCTGACACGACGTCCTTGTAGGAGCTGCCGAAGGCTCGGGCCGCGTTCGGACGATCTTTTGATCTGCGCTTTTAAAAGCAAAGTCAAAAGATCGCAGCCTGCGGCAGCTTCTACTAGTAGGCCTGCTTACCGGAGAAGGCTGTCAGCGTTCGCACAAGGATGACGAAATCGAGCCACAGCGACCAGTTGTTGATGTACTCGATGTCTGAGTCAACACGCCGGATCATCTGTTCTATATCTCTCGTTTCACCACGATAGCCACGCACCTGGGCCAGGCCGGTAATGCCTGGCTTGATGTTGTGGCGCGCAAAATAGTCCGAGATGTCGGGCGAGTACTGCACATCGTGCTGAATCGCGTGGGGGCGAGGCCCGACCAACGACATTTCCCCCATCAGCACGTTGAACAGCTGCGGCAGTTCGTCCAGGCTGGTTCGCCGAATAAAGGCACCTACCCTGGTCACGCGTGGATCATTCTTTTGCGCCTGTTGGACGACACCATCAGACGGTTGATGGACGACCATGCTTCTGAACTTCCAGATGCGAAAGGATTCTCCACTCCACCCCATGCGTTCCTGGCGAAAGAACACCGGTCCCGGGCTATCGATCTTGATGGCGAGGGCGACGATCGCCAGCACCGGCGCGGCGAACAGCAAGATGAGAAAGGTCAGGACCTTGTCTTCAAGATTCTTCAGGAATAGACGCATGCCCATCAGCGGGGTTTCGGACAAGGTCAGCACGGGAATACCGGCGATTTCGCGAACACTGTGATTGATCAAGCGCAGTGAGAAAATGTCCGGTACCCAGTTAACAGAGATGTGCTTGTCAAACAGCCTTAAGTAAACATCCTTGATAACCTCTGAGCCGCCCAAAGGTGTAACGAAGTACACGGTACGGATGGAATGTTGTACGACCAACTCATCAAGGTCGGCTATATCGCCCAGTATGGTTAATTGTTGCGCGTTTTTTGCGCCATCCTTGCCGTGGTCATCTTCGGTGCCAATCAATACACATCCGACTATTCGTTCACCCAGCCATGGGTTGTTACTTATTTTCTTGTGAAGGTACCGGGCCAGTTCGCCCGAACCGATAATAAGAGCATTTTCCAATTGCGTCGGGTGAGCCAGAAACTTCTTCTGCATTTCCCGCGTCGCAAGGTGCAGAAGCAGTTGGGCGAAATAGCCAAGAACAAATAACTCAGCCACCAACAGGCGCGAATACTGCTCGCTCGTTTTGGTCAGAAAGGCCATGGCCACGAGAAAACCGAACGTCGCCGTCCAGGCCTTTAAAAGCTTGAACGCTTTGACGGCAAACCCGACGTTGCTGCGGTAAATAGCGTAGTGGTCGTACACGACGGCCAATGCCCCAAGTAGCAACAGGAGCATGATGACGTAGGCCTGCGAGATGTAGCCGATATGATAATTGATCAAAAACCACGCGACACCGGTCACAGCAACACCATCGAGACCGGCCTGGATGACGATACTGGTGCTGCTTCTTCGCTGGAGAACGGAGCGAGTACTGTTCGGCTCAAAAATCATGCTTAGACCTCATTTGCTTTCCCTCGCGCTCGATGATGACGAAATTTCAGTACAACGGCCCTCGCTTGGTAGCGTCAGCGTCACCGGCAAGCTACTCATACTGGTGTAGATACTCGTGCTCAGCCACCCACCCACCACCTAAATTAGCCGACCTGGGGGAGAATGTGACGCTGTGTGCTATCACTTTAGCAGTACTGGGCAATCATTCACTAGGCCGCTGTAGTTTCACATATCCCTGTCGAAAATGAAGCGCACCCGTGTGGGTTCGTCGTGCTCTATCAGCGGGCGGGATGGGTCGGGGGGAGGTTTGGCCTAATACTTGTAGTAGCGAGCTCGCTCGCGATGGACGTAAACGATGACGCGTGTTTTCAGAATATGCGCGGCGCTCTTGAATGAATCGCGAGCAAGCTCGCTCCTACAGGGGGGATTTCGCCGGCATTTTGGCGGCTATGGCTTTTTCAGGCCGTAGTCAGTTGTTCATCCCGTCTTCAATGGCGATGCCTTGCGCACGCACTTGCTGGATCAGCCCGGCGCGGGTGCCGGGGAGGTTGAGCAGGGTTTTGCGCGCAGTGTCGCCACTTCTTCAGCACTATAAGGTTGATAATCCGTCGGCGTACTTTTGCCCGCCATGCCGTCTTTGCGCATCAGCCAGTTGATCAAGTCGAGACTTTCAGAAAGTTGCCGACAAACCCGGCCATCCGCGGGGTGTCATTGGCGGCGGAACCCATGCCATTTCCCAAGTGGCAACCGGCGCATTGCAACTGGTACTTTACGCCGACGCTATAACCGGCCTGGGAGATGGGCTTTTGCAGTTCTTCATTGCCGGGTGCATGACGTTGCGCCGGGTCGGTAATGGCCCTGGCATAAACGAGTGGCGCGGTCATGACGCAGACAAGACCGACGATGAGCAATCTACGCATAACAACACCTCCGTAAAAACACACGCTTTTTTGTAGGAGCTGCCGAAGGCTGCGATCTTTTGATCTTGTCTTTTAAAAACAAGGCGGTGGCCCGTGTAGAGGTGTTTGGTCCGGTGTTGGGGGTGATGCCATTTGATGACGAAGACGCGGTCATTGCGCTGGCCAACGACAATCGTTATGGCTTGGCGGCCAGTCTGTGGACCAATGATTTGAGCAAAGCGATGAACCTGGTGCCGCGTAGTGAAGCGGGCACTGTGTGGGTTAACGCTCATGTGCTGCTTGACCCGGCCATGCCGTTTGGTGGCGTCAAGCAGTCGGGTATGGGGCGGGAGTTTGGGCGGGCGGTGATTTCGGCGTATACCGAGCTGAAATCGGTGTGTATTGCGCACTGAATTGGCCGGTGTGACTTGGGGGTTGGGGGTGTATCCGTTTTTTTGGTGATGGCGGGTATTGGTTCCGCCCTTACGGCGGGTCACTTGGAAAAGCGCCAAGTAACCAAGCGCTTCTGCCCCTTTCGTTCGGTGCCTCGCTGTGGCTCGGCATGCCCTCGCTCCGGTCCTGCTCCGTGGGCCCGCCGCGATCGGCCATCCATGGCCGTGCGCGGCTAACCCGGCATCCATGCCGGGTTGCCCACTGCGCAGAACCTGCGCTCGGCCTCACGAGGGGGCGGTGCGTCCAGATCAAGAGCAGGCGAGCTAACGCTCGGCCTTGAGTGGTGAAAATCAAAAGCGGGTTGGGCTGCTTTTGCTTTATGTGGGAGCGAACCTGCTCGCGAAGAGGCCGTGTCAGTCGACATCAATGGTGGCTGCCAGTCCGCATTCGCGAGCAAGCCCGCTCCCACAGTTTGATCTGTGTGACCAATGGCTACGTATCCACTGAAGATCCCTTGTGGGAGCGAGCCTGCTCACGAAGAGGCCATGCCAGTCGACATCGATGGTGGCTGCTAATCCGTCTTCGCGAGCAGGCTCACTCCCGCATTTGATCTGTTTGAACACAGGCTGTGTGTCCACTGAAGATCCCTGTGGGAGCGGGCTTGCTCGCGAAGGGGCCGTGTCAGTCGACATCCATGGTGGCTGCCAGTCCGTCTTCGCCAGCAAGCTTGGCTCCTACAGTTTGATCCGTGTGAACAATGGCTACGTATCCACTGAAGATCCCTTGTAGGAGCGAGCCTGCTCGCGAAGAGGCCGTGTCAGTCGACATCAATGGTGGCTGCCAGTCCGCATTCGCGAGCAAGCCCGCTCCCACAGTTTGATCTGTTTGAACACAGGCTGTGTGTCCACTGAAGATCCCTGTGGGAGCGGGCTTGCTCGCGAAGGGACCGTGTCAGTCGACATCCATGGTGGCTGCCAGTCCGTCTTCGTCAGCAAGCTTGGCTCCTACAGTTTGATCCGTGTGAACAATGGCTACGTATCCACTGAAGATCCCTTGTAGGAGCGAGCCTGCTCGCGAAGAGGCCGTGTCAGTCGACATCCATGGTGGCTGCCAGTCCGTCTTCGCCAGCAAGCTTGGCTCTTACAGTTGGATTTTGCCTGGCAGGAGATTGGTGTCCGCCGCCGACGGCTTGAAGGACAGGCCGGCCGGTAGGCCGCCTCGCTTTGGCTTTTGATCTTCTTGCCCCATCGGAAGGCCGAGTGGAGGTTCTGCGCAGTGGGCAACCCGGCATGGATGCCGGGTTAGCCGCCCCCGGCCATGGATGGCCGATGGCGGCGGGCCCACGGAGCAGGACCGGAGCGAGGGAACCCTGAGCCTCAGCGAAGGGCCGTACGCCAGGGGCAAGAGCCCTTGGTTACTTGGGGCTTTTCCAAGTGACTCGCTGTAAAAGCGAAACCATTAGCGGTCGTTACCGCAGAAACGGATATGTACCCAATCCCAATCCCAATCCCAATCCCAATCCAAATCCCAACCCACCGCGACCGCTATTCAACATCCGTTTCGCCCTCACTCCCCCCGCCGCCGCGCAGGGAAAAACAGCTCAAAGCAGGTGACCCCCTCGCTGCTGCTGACACTGTAAGCGCCGTTGTGCAGCTGCATGATGGTCGCCACGATCGACAAACCCAGTCCATTGGACTGCGCCGACCGTTCGCGCGACTGATCAACACGGTAAAAACGTTCAAACAACCTCGGCAAATGCTCAGCCGGGATGGTCTGGCCGTGATTGCGCACTTGCAGGCGGATGCCGTCGGCCGCCGGTGTGGCGCGGATGACCAGCTCGGAATTCGGCGCGCCGTACTTGATGGCGTTGGCACACAAGTTGGCCAGGGCACGACGCAGCAGCATCGGCTCCGCCCAGATCAGTCCGGTGCCCTGGGCATCGATGCCGATGCCGACCTCCGCTGCGAGCCCTTCGAAGTAGTCGGCGATGCGTTCCATTTCCTCGGCCGCCTCCAGTTCCTGCCGTTGGCGCAGGGCGCTGGCGGGATCGGTGCGGGCCAGAAACAGCATGTTGTCGAGCATGCGCGCCAACCGTTCAAGCTCTTCGACATTTGAGGCGAGTAACTGTTGATAGGCTTCAATGCTGCGGTTTTGCTGCAGGGCGACCTGGGTTTCGCCAAGCAGGTTGTTGATCGGGGTGCGCAGTTCATGGGCCATGTCGGTCGAGACCTGTCCCAGTTGCACGAAGCCCTTGCCCAGGCGATCGAGCATGGCGTTGAAAGCCTCGATCATCGGCAGCAATTCTTGCGGAGCCCCCTGGCTGTCGAGGCGTTCGGTGAGGTTGCCGACGCCGATGCCGTGCGCGTGTCGGGCCAGGCGTCGCAAGGGCAACAGCCCGCGATGGACCAGCAGGCAGCCGGAGAGCGCCAACAGGATCGCCGCCGCGCTGGCGAACAGGTACACGTTCAGGCGGTAGTTGGCGAGCACGGCAGTCCGCTCGGTCATCAGGCGCCCGGTGAGCACTTGCAGGTTGCCCATGTCGCCGGAATCGATGGTCGCCGCCAGTGCCGAGAAGGGAATGCCTTCCACGCTCGGCAAATGCTGGACGTCGGCCACGCTCAGGGGATGATCCATCGGCACCGGTGCCAGCGACGGCATTGCCAGGTTGCCGGGGTTGACCACCAACACAGATTTTTGCCCGGGGGCGCCGATGCTCAGCAAGGATTCGCGGTTGCCCAGCATGTTCTGGAACAGCGCCGGTTTGGTTTTGATCAGCTCCAGCGTATTGCTGTCGTTGAGGAAGGTGCGCAGTTGATCGATGCGGGTTACCAGTGCGGCGTCGTCGCGGCGGATCAGCTCGCGTTCCAGGTCGCGGTACAGCGCTACGCCCAGCAGGGTCAGCGAGACAAACGCGAGCAAGGCAAACACCAGCGCCAGGCGCACCGTCAGGGAATGGCGAAGGCGGATCATGGTTGCGTATCGAAGCGGTAGCCGATACCGCGCACGCTGTGGATCAGCTTGAGCTGGAACGGGTCGTCGATTTTCAGCCGCAGGCGCCGCACCGCGACATCCACGACATTGGTGTCACTGTCGAAATTCATGTCCCAGACCCGTGAGGCGATCATCGAGCGCGACAAGACTTCGCCCTGATGCGTGGCGAACAGGTGCAGCAAGGCGAATTCCTTGTTGGTCAGGGTGATCCGCACGCCGGCGCGGGTGATGCGGCGTTTCAGCACGTCGATTTGCAAGTCATCCACCTGCAGATGTTCTTCTTCACGTGTCGGACCGCGACGGGTCAGGGTGCGCAGGCGCGCTACCAGTTCGGCAAAGGAAAAGGGCTTGATCAGGTAATCGTCGGCGCCCAGTTCCAGGCCCTTGATGCGGTCGGCAATGTCATCGCGGGCGGTCAGGAACAGCACCGGCGTATCGGCTTCCTTGCGCAAGCGGCGCAGGACTTCCCAGCCATCCATTTTCGGCATCATGACGTCCAGCACGATGACATCGAATTCGTGCTCCAGCGCCAAGTGCAAGCCATCGACCCCGTCCCGCGCCAGGCTGACGGTGTACCCGAGTTCCTGCAGGCCATTGAGCAGATAGTTACCTGCCTTCGGTTCGTCTTCGACTACCAGGATGTTCATGGGGGTTGCCTCAGCCAGTTGGCGCCAGTGTAGCCGGATCAATGATCATTGGTGCAGCCACTGCCGTCGACCTGGTAATCCAGCACGTGTTCGCGACCCTGGTGATCGAGGTAATCGAGGCGGGCCGGGATCACGCCGCACTGCTGGGAGATGTCGGTGCTGAACAGGACTTTATCGACGTCCATGTGCACAAAAAAACCGGGCTTGTCGCGGATCACCGGCGCAGTGGGCTGGGTATCGGCAAACGCCGAGCCGGTGGCGAGGAGGGCGGTGAAACCGAGGATTAGCATTTTCATGACGGTTCTCTCTATTCGGGTTTTGCAGGGGCTGCCGGTTAGCCGGGCAGTGAGTTCAGGTTAACCAGGCGTCCCGGACAGCCGACCAACAGTTCGATGACAAAGTTGTAATGAAACCGGGTTCGGCGTCAGGGCTGGCGGCCGGAGGCTTCGAGGATCAGGTCGGCGATTTCTTTGGAATGAGAGACCAGGGACAAGTGGCTCGACGGCAGTTCGATGGTGGTCGCGCCCATGCGCTTGGCGAGGAAGCGCTCGAGGTCCGGGTTGATGGTCTGGTCGAGGCTGGAAACCGCGTACCACGAAGGTTTGGTGTGCCAGGCCGCCGCGGTGGTGCGGTCGGTGAACAGCGTTTTCGCGATCGGTTGCTGAACGGCGAACAGTTGCATCGCCTTGTCGTGAGGCACGTCACTGGCGAAATACTTGAGGAACGCGTCCTGCTTGAGGCTGATATAGCCATCGTGTTCTTCGGTGCCGGAGCGCACCGGCATCGTCGGATACTGGCCGGACAGCGCGACGAAGTCCTCACCCGCGTCCGGTGCCCGGGCCGCGACGTACACCAGTGAGCTGACGTGCGGGTTGACCCCGGCTTCACTGACTACCGTGCCGGCATAGGAGTGGCCGACCAGCACAGTCGGGCCGTCTTGTTGATCGAGCACACGTTGGGTGGCCGCCACGTCATCGGCGACCGAGGTCAGCGGGTTTTGCACGGCGGTGACGTGCAAGCCGGCGGCCTGCAACCGCGAGATTACCTCAGACCAGCTCGAACCATCCGCCCAGGAACCGTGGACCAGCACGACGTTGTTGGCCTTGACCGGCGCGATGCTGCTGGCCATCGCGGAACCGGTGCCCAGCATCATCAGGCTGGCGGCGATCAGGCAGAGTTTGCTCAATGGTTTCATGGTATCGACCCTTTTCATATCGGTGGGAGGCGTGTCACCCGGTGTGGGTGACTGACGACTTCACTGTATGAAGCGAGGGTGCTGGCTACGCTGACAACTCAATGACAAGTGTGTAATGCAAGGCGCGTCAGTTTGCCGGTTCGGCCTGCTGTGCAAACCATTGCATGATCGACAAACACCCCGGATGCGCGGCGGCTGACGGTTGCGGGCACAGCGAATATACCCCTCGGGTTTTCAACGGCTGGCCGAACGGGACGACGAGCACCCCACGGTCGATGGATTCCCGGGCCAGGGTCAAGTCGGTCACCGCCACACCCAGGCCGCGCGCGGCGGCGTCCAGTGCCAATTCGTCGAGGTTGAACGGGATGTGCCGGTAGTCGTCCAGGGATCTGCCGCCATTGGCGGCGAGCCATTCGATCCAGGCTTGTTTGTCTGCCGAACGATGCAGCAGCGGGACATTCACCAGGTCTTCCACCGACGCCAGTGGCCGGGTTGTACTGGCAAGACCCGGCGCGCACACCGGCACCAGCGCTTCTTCGAACAAGGTCAGGCAATCGGGATCGCCGGACGGCTCCGGCAGATAGAGGATGTAGGCGTCGCTGTCACTGGCCGGCTCGACGATCTCCGTCGCGACGGTCTCGATCGCCAGCGAAATGTCCGGGTGACAGCGGTAGAAGTCGCTGAGCTTGGGCAGCAACCAACGAACCGCCAGCGACACGTGCATGCGGATGCGAAACGGCCGCTTCTGCCCGGAGAGACGGTCTTCGAGGGTCTTCAATTGCTCGAGGATAGTGCGCGCGCTGGCGAGCACCTGTTCGCCTTCCGGGGTCAGGCGAATGCTGCGGCTGCTGCGCACAAACATCGGCACGCCGAAGTGACCCTCCAACTGCTGGATTTGCCGACTCACTGCGCTTTGGGTCAGGCAGAGCTTTTGCGCCGCCTGGGTGAAGCTGCCGCAATCAGCGACTTCCACCAGTGCCTGCAAGGCCTGGAGAGACGGGACGTGGCGAATCTTATCCATGCGTTTTCAGAATGCCTCGATGATTTTATAACGTTGGGTGTATGACTGAAGAGCTAATAGATTCTAGCTCTAGCGACCGTCATCTCAAACCACCCATGCAAATACCGCATGAGGTTGCCAACTGTAGGAGCTGCCGCAGGCTGCGATCTTTTGATCTGGATTTTAAAAAACAAAGTCAAAAGATCGCAGCCTTCGGCAGCTCCTACAGGAGACCGGGGCGGTTCGACATTCAAATGAGGTGATGCATGGAAAATGTATGTGGCTGGATCGCGCAAGCCGGGAATTCTCCGGTTCGTGATCGCCTGAGCGGCAAGCAAAAGGCCGATTGGCTGGTCATCGGTGCCGGCATCACGGGCCTTTGCGCGGCGCATACGCTGGCTGAAATGCATCCTCAAGCGCGAATCGTGGTGGTCGACAGACAGCGCGCCGCGCAAGGCGCTTCGGCGCGCAACTCTGGATTTGTGGTGGGCCATGAGCACCCGGCCACGGATGAGCTTTCGGGTCATGCAGGGTTTGCCGGTTATGCAGTGGACACCGAGATTTCCCGTGTCGCGAGCGCAGAGGTACGCCAGCGCATTTCGCGTCATGCCATCGAGTGCGACTTCCGGGATAGCGGTTATTTCTTTGCAGTGAGCGACCCCGCCAAGCTGACCCACGTCGAGGAAAAACTGGCGACGCTGAACGCCGTCGGTGCCTCTGCCCAATTTCTGCAGGGTGAGCAGTTGTTCAAAAAACTGGGGACCCGGCACTACCAGGCCGCGATCTGGTGCGGCAACGGCAACGCGCTGCTCCAGCCGGCGAAATACGTGAGGGGCTTGCTCGATGCGTTGCCAGAGAATGTGACCCTCTACGAAAACACCGATATCACTGGCCTGGAGCGAGTGGGCACAGGGCTTATTCGCGCCAATGGCATCGACGGCAGTATTTCGGCGAAGCAAGTCCTGGTGTGCCTGAACGCCTTCATTCCGCGATCGGGGATCGACGACAGCGGCACGTTCGCGATGGAACTCAGCGCCAGCCTGACGCGGCCCCTCAGCGATAAAGAGTTTCAGGCCATTGGCGCCGTGGAACCCTGGGGCGTGCTGTCGACCCGGCCACTCGGTGCCACGGTGCGCCTGACGCCGGACCGGCGCGTGATGATCCGCAACACCGCGGAGTACCGCTCCCGCGACTTGACCAACAATGAGTTGCTGCTGCGTCGACAGCATCATGTGCTGGGCTTGCAGCGGCGTTTTCCGTTCCTGGGCGAGCAGGATATTCAATACACCTGGACCGGACATTTGAGTGCCTCGCGCTCTGGCCAACCGTTTTTCGCCAAGGTCGAAGAGGGCGTGTACGCGGTGGCCGGTTGCAACGGTTCGGGGGTTGCGCGCGGCACGTTGTGGGGCCGACTGCTCGCGGAGATGGCATCGGGTTCCAGCTCGCCCATCCTCGAATCGGTGATGCGCCGGGCCCAGCCGGGCTGGCTCCCGCCCAAACCCCTGCTCGACATCGGTGCCATGCTACGCATGCGTGTGGAGGCGGTCAGGGCCAGAACAGAAATCTAGAAAACCGGCGATCCCAAAAAAATAAAAGCTCATCAAACACAGGTGATTGAACATGCGCATCAACAATATTCCGCTGATGGTTGTGCTGGCGACATTGTCGGCCGCCACGTATGCCGACGAAGTCGTCAACATTTCCAACTGGAACGGCTACATCGCCGATGACACCTTGGTCAATTTCACCAACGAAACGGGGATCAAGGCGACCTACGACATCCACGACAGCAACGAAGTCCTGGAATCAAAACTGATGACGGGCAATACCGGTTACGACGTGGTCAGTCCGTCGAACCATTTCCTGTCGCGACTGATCAAGGCCGGGGCGATTCAGAAGCTGGATAAAAGCCAGCTGCCCAACTGGAAAAACCTTGATCCGGCGTTGATGAAAAAACTCGAGGTCAATGACCCGGGCAACCAGTACGGCTATCCGTACATGTGGGGCACGGCGGGCATCGGCTACAACGTCGAAAAAATCAAGGCGATCTTCGGCAACACCGACGTCACCCATTCCTGGAGCCTGTTTTTTGATGAAGCCAACATCAAGAAGCTCAGCGAATGCGGCGTCGCGATTATCGACAACCCGACACAGATCCTGCC
Organism: Pseudomonas sp. LBUM1644; assembly: GCF_059716195.1. Lineage (NCBI taxonomy): Bacteria > Pseudomonadati > Pseudomonadota > Gammaproteobacteria > Pseudomonadales > Pseudomonadaceae > Pseudomonas > Pseudomonas sp. LBUM1644. Next base: position 2,361,080 of record NZ_CP166812.1, read on the forward strand.
GATCACCCTCAATTACCTGGGCCTGCCGCCGCACAGCCACGAGCCGGCGGATTACAAGAAAGCCGAGCAGGCGCTGCTCAAGATCAGGCCTTATATCCAGTATTTCCACGCCTCCAAGTACATCAGCGATTTGGCCAATGGCAACGTCTGCGCGGTGATTGGCTTCAACGGCGACGTGGTGCAAGCGGCCGCCAGCGCCAAGGAAGCCAAGAACGGGATCGACATCGCCTATTCGATTCCTGACGAAGGCTCGACCCTGTGGCTCGACATGGTGGTCATGCCCAAAAGCGCGCCCCACGAAAAGAATGCGTACACCTACATGAACTACCTGCTGGACCCGCACGTCATTGCCAACATCAGCAACAGCATCCATTACGCCAACCCCAACAGCGCGGCCGATGCGTTTGTCACTCCGGCGGTCAAGCAGGACCTGGCGATTTACCCGCCGAAAAGCGTGATGGACAAGCTGTTCACCGTCGAGGATCTGCCGGCGGCTATTGCGCGGTTGAGTACACGGTTGTGGACCAAGTTGAAAACCAATACCTAACCCTTGGAAAAATCGGCCCTGCGCCAGCGCTTTCGTCGGCCTCTTCGGCGAAAGCGCTGGCGCGCAGTCGTTTTTGAACTGAGGGTTTTGTTATTCGCTAATTGCATAATTCTCTAATTAAATATTCTTTTAAGAAATATAAAGATTCGTTGATGATCTCTTGGCACTTTTAAGTCGATTCAGGGCGCCGATTCGTCGAAGCCTGGAAATAAAACTGAAGGTTTACAGGAGTAGATAAATGGGCAACGTCCAGAGCCCCGCCAGTCTCCCGCAGGTATTCCAGAACCTGGGGCCCGGTGGCGAATTGCTCAACCTTGGCCGGGTATTTCGAGAGCCGTTGGCGCAGTCACGGCTGCACAGCACGCCCAAACGGGTGTTGAGTCGCCGCGAAGTCAGTTTGCTGGTGGTGCTCGCGGTGGTGTTGCACGGCGCGGTGATTTTTTGGGTTCGGCAGCTACCGGCACCGGAATTGCCGGTGGTGCCGCCGGAGATCCCGCCGATGACCATCGAATTCTCGCAGCCAGCGCCACCGGTGGCGGTACCTCCACCGCCCGAGCCAATTCCGCAACCCGTGGTCGAGCCGCCACCACCGGTGGAAGACGAATTGGCCGTGAAGCCACCACCACCCAAGCCGATTCCCAAACCGAAGCCCGTGGTCAAACCGGTGCCAAAACCGGTGGCCAAACCCGTGGAGCAGCCACCCGCACCGCCTGCGCCGCCACAACCGGTCGCCGCGCCAGCACCGCCTGCACCACCCGCTGCGAAACCGGTGACGCCGGCTTCAGCCAACGCCGGTTACTTGCACAACCCGGCACCTGAATACCCGTCGCTGGCAATGCGCCGAGGCTGGGAAGGCACGGTGTTGTTGCGGGTCCATGTGCTGGCCAGCGGCAAGCCCGGCGAAATACAGATCCAGAAGAGCAGTGGTCGCGATCAGTTGGATGACGCGGCACTGGCCGCCGTCAAACGCTGGAGTTTCGTGCCGGCCAAGCAAGGCGACGTCGCTCAGGACGGCTGGGTCAGCGTGCCCATCGACTTCAAGATCAAATAGCAAACCCAACCGCAACAGCGGGCCACCCCACAAAAGGAGCGCCGCCACTCAAGCATTCAACATCAGAGATCACAGACCATGAATCTACTCGCATCCCCCTTTGAATCCATCGAACACGCCGTCATCTGGCTATTGATCCTGTTCTCCGTGGCGACCTGGGGCCTGGCCTTGCTCAAAGGGCTGCAGTTCACCCGGCTCAAGGTACAGGATCGAAAATTCCATAAGCAATTCTGGGCCGCTTCGAGCCTCGATTCGGCTGCCGAATTCGCCAACAGCCTGCCCGGCGCTGCTGCGCGCGTCGCGTTGGCCGGTTATGCGGCGATTCAGGTCAGTGACCACCAGAACACCGACCTCAGCCAGTCGATCAACCATCAGGACCGACTCGAGCGCGCCTTGCGCCAGCAGATCGTACGTGAACGGCGCTCGCTGGAAACCGGCCTGGCGATCCTTGCGAGTATTGGCAGCACCTCGCCCTTTATCGGTCTTTTCGGGACTGTTTGGGGGATCATGTCGGCCTTGAAAGGCATCAGTGCGGCGGGCTCGGCGAGCCTGGAAACCGTGGCCGGGCCGATTGGTGCGGCACTGGTCGCCACCGGTGTCGGGATCGCGGTCGCGGTGCCGGCGGTGCTGGTCTACAACTACCTTTTGCGTCGGTTGAAACTGACTTCCGCTGACCTGGATGACTTCGCTCACGACTTCTATAGCCTGGCGCAGAAACACTCGTTCCGTGTGCTGCTGCATCCGGTGCTGAGCAAGTCTGGCGCCAGCGTCGCCGGGCAGAAAGTCAAGGAGGCGTCCTGATATGGCCTTCTCCACACAAGACAGCGATGAAGTGCTTAGCGAAATCAACGTCACGCCTCTGGTGGATGTGATGTTGGTGTTGTTGGTGGTGTTCATCGTCACCGCGCCGTTGCTGACCAATGCGATACCGATCAACTTGCCGAAGACTGAATCGGTGGCGCCCGTTGAACAAAAAGATCCGTTGGTGGTGAGCATCGACGACAAGGGCAAGGTGTTCATCAACAAGGATGAGGTGCAAGCGGATTTGCTTGAGTTCAACTTGCAGGCCGCCAAAGCGAAAAACCCGGATGTGCGTGTGCAATTGCAAGCGGACAACGGGGTGAATTATGGCGAAGTGGCCAGGGCGATGGCGTCTATTGAGCGGGCGGGGATTACCAAGTTGTCGGTGATTACGGCTAAGTGACGTAGGTTTTTATTGGGATTGGGGGCATATCCGTTTCTTCGGGTGTTGCTGCTGGCGGTTTCGCTCTTACAGCGAGTTACTTGGAAAAGCGCCAAGTAACCAAGCGCTCTTGCCCCTGGCGTACGGCCTGCCGATGGGGCAAGAAGATCAAAAACCAAGGCAACAGCAAAAGCGAGGCGGCCTGCCGGCCGGCCTGTCCTTCAAGCCTGCTCGCGACGCACACCGATCCCATGCCCGGCAAATAATCCAACTGTAGGAGCCAAGCTTGCTGGCGAAGGCGGACTGGCAGCCATTGATGTCGACTGATACGGCCTCTTCGCGAGCAGGCTTACTCCCACAATGGATCGGCGGCGCACACTAATCCCATGCCCGGCAAATAATCCAACTGTAGGAGCCAAGCTTGCTGGCGAAGGCGGACTGGCAGCCAATGTCGACTGATACGACCTCTTCGCGGGCAAGCCCGCTCCCACAGGGAATTTCAGTGGACACGCAGCCTGTGTTCACCCAGATCGAGGGTGGGAGTGAGCCTGCTCGCGATAGCGGACCGGCCTCCACCAATGATGTCGACTGCCACGGCCCCTTCGCGAGCAGGCTCGCTCCCACATAAAGCAAAAGCAGCCCAACCCGCTTTTGATTTTCACCACTCAAGGCCGAGCGTTAGCTCGCCTGCATTTGATCTTGACGCACCGCCCCCTCGTGAGGCCGAGCGCAGGTTCTGCGCAGTGGGCAACCCGGCATGGATGCCGGGTTAGCCGCGCACGGCCATGGATGGCCGATCGCGGCGGGCCCACGGAGCAGGACCGGAGCGAGGGCATGCCGAGCCACAGCGAGGCACCGAACGAAAGGGGCAGGAGCCCTTGGTTACTTGGGGCTTTTCCAAGTGACTCGCTGTAAAAGCGAAACCAATAGCGGCCGTTACCGAAAAAACGGATATACACCCAATCCCCAATCCCCAATCCCCAACGAACAGCAACAAAACAATGGCATATTCGATGCGCCAAAGTTGTTACCCCCGCCATTGCTGAATCGGTTGTTTGCGTTGCTAGCACGATGCCACAATGGCGGCCGACGCAGCATCATGATCAGGCGGATCACATGGATGGCCCAGAAGCTCGAAATAACCAGAACCCGTTCATAGACGAGCAGGTTCGCACAGACCGATTGCACCAGCTGTTCCGCCAGTCAGTCTCGGCGGTATTTGGCAGTTTTCTCGCGGCGGTCATTCTCTGCTGGCTGTGCTGGGATCGATTTGACCAGAGCATCATTGTCGGATGGCTGACCCTACTGACGGCGTCGTCACTGTTGCGTCTCTCGATGTTCACTACCTATTTCCGCAGCCCCGAACACGAACGCACGCCACAACGCTGGGAGCGCCGATACTGGTGCACGCTGGTGTTATCCGCCGGCATCTGGGGTGTGGGCGCATTAACCGTCATGCCCGCCGACGATCTTTTGTCGCAAGCGCTGGTCATGCTCTTCACCGTCGGGATGTCGGTCAGCGCAGTGTCCTGTTACTCCGCCTATCGATACATGACGCTAACGTCCATCGGCCTGGTGCTGTTGCCTTGCGCCACGTGGCTGCTGTTTCAACCGTCCACGATTCAAGTCGGTATCGCGCTGGCGGTGTTTGTGTTCGCGTGCTTTATGGCCAGGGCTACACGCAAAATGGCCGAGGCACTGGAGACCGCTTTTCGTTTAACCCGTGAAATGGAGTTAGCGCGCAATATCTCCGCGCGTGCTGCACAAACAGATGAACTCACCGGACTTAATAATCGCCGGGCGTTTTTCGAGCACGCCCAGCAACTGTTCAAAGACTGTAAACGCAATCGACTGGGTCTGTGCGCCGTGATGCTGGACATGGATCACTTCAAACACATCAACGACACCTATGGTCATCAGGTCGGGGATCAGGTGCTGCGTCAGATGGGCGTGGTCATCAGTACGTCCTTTCGTGACACGGATGTGCACGGCAGGCTGGGTGGCGAGGAGTTCGCGGTCCTGCTCCCGGACACCTCGATCGAGGCCGCCGTCAAAATGGCGGAACAGCTCATCCAGGCTATCGAAGGGTTGATGACCGGACCTGTTCACCGCATAACGGCAAGCCTCGGCGTGGCGTCAACGGAGGCCGGTGACAAAGATCTGCACAGTTTGATGAACAATGCGGATAAAGCCCTGTATCAAGCCAAGGCCCGGGGACGCAATCAAATCGCTGTAGCGCAGTAGCGTTGGCGCCCCCGGCCAGGGGCGTACAACTATTGCTTCAGATAATAGTCACCATCAAGAAACGCAAGTTCTGTTTTTCCGGGAATAGCGGAAAATCCCCCCATCAACGCCGAATCGTGGCGTAACAAACCAAAGCATTTTATTTCAGGATCGCGCCCATGCGTCTTTTATGTGTGCCTGCCATGGCCTTCGCCTCAGCGCTGCTAGCCGGTTGCGCTTCTGCGCCGAATGACCCGACGCTGACACTGCAGACGAAAAAAACGCCCGCCGAATACGCAGGGTGTGTTGTGCCCAGGTTGCAGGGCAGTGCGCTGAATCCGACTGTTTCGCAAACCCAGCGCAGTTACCGGATTGTGGTGCCCAGCAAAGTCTCAGCGGACAACGTTCTGGAAGCCTACAAGACCTCGAGCGGCGGCAAAGTGTACTTATACGAACGCCAATTGCTCGCCTCAAGTTTCCTGCCTTCGAGTTTCGAGCGGGCGGCACAGGACTGCATCTAAACAGGCAATAAAGATTTCAAGCGCTCCTTTGGTTGGCCGCAACCAACCAATTTTTTAGCCCCGCACCCCATTTGGGTCGCGGGGTTTTTTTTGCTTCAAGGTTTCCAGATATCGACGTCCTGGGCATCGACCGCCTTGGGCAACAAGCCCGCGGCAAAAAATGCATCGGCGATTTTCTGTTGCTCGCCCAACTGATCGCCTTTCACCGGCTGAACCAGATAACTGCGATGCGTGTTGGCAGACTCGACCGTTGCGACATCGAGGTTCCCCCACAACGGACTGAGGACCTGTGCCGCTTCAGCCGGATTATGCTTGACCCAGCTGCCGGTCTTTTGCAGTTGCTCGTAAACCAGTTTCAGGACTTCGGGGTGCGCCTTGGCGTAGCTCGTGCTGCTCAGGTAATAGCGTTTGTAACTGGCCAATCCTGCGCCGTCAGACAGGGTGCGCGTCGGCAGTTGACGTTGCACGCTGGTGAGGAAGGGTTCCCACGTGACCCAGGCGTCGACCTTGTTGTTCTCGAAGGCCGCGCGGCCATCGGCGGGCGACAGGTAGGCGGGTTCGATGTCGGAAAACTCCAGGCCCGCTTTCTTCAGCGCGGCGATCAGCAAATAGTGGGCGCCGGCCGCTTTGGTGACCGCCACTTTCTTGCCTTTCAAATCCGATAATTGCAGCAGGGGCGAATCCTTGCGCACCACGATGGCCTGGGCCGAAGGCGAGGGCGCTTCTTGCGCAAAGTAGGTCAGTTTGGCCTGCGCGGCCTGGGCGAAAATCGGCACGGTGTCGGCCACGTCTGCGCTGATATCGACGTTGCCGACATTCAGGGCTTCCAGTAGCGGCAAGCCACTTGAAAACTCATGCCAGGTCACATCGATGTCTTTCTGCGCGAGCGTTTTCTCCAGCGTGCCTTGGGTTTTCAACACGGTGATCAGGGTCGACGATTTCTGATAACCGATGCGCACGGTTTCCCGGGCCTGAGCCGGGAGTGCGAATGCCAGGGCCAGCGCAACGGCCAGACCGGCGAGTAACGGACGACGGAATGGATTTTCAGCGTTTTTGATGGATTTGGGCATGCAAGGCTCGACAGTTAGCGAAGGAGAGGAGCTATCTGCCATCAATCATATTGTTCTAAAAAATAATTCATAAAGAATTTTTAGGACTTAGCTTAGGGGGTTTATATATTCCATAAAAGAATAATCAAATCGTTATTTATTCCTTTTGTTGTCGTCTGAAGAGGCGCACTTTGAAGACCTGCACAACAGTGCGCATCTCCCACACCAGACAGGAAGCCTTATCATGACCATCAAAGCGATCAACGTACGCAACCAGTTCAAGGGCGTCATCAAGGAAATTCTCGAAGGCGAAGTGGTCTCGGAAATCGACGTGCAAACGGCCTCCGGCATCGTCACCTCGGTGATTACCACGCGTTCAGTGCGCGATCTTGAATTGAAGATCGGTAGCGAAGTCATTGCCTTCGTCAAATCCACTGAAGTCTCGATTGCCAAGCTCTGATGTAGAACCAAATCCTGTAGGAGCTTGCCTCTGTGGCGAGGGGGCTTTTGTGGCGAGGGGGCTTGCCCCCGTTGGACCGCGAAGCGGCCCCAAACAATGGGCCTGCTGCGCAGTCCAACGGGGGCAAGCCCCCTCGCCATAAAGGCTCGCTCCCACAGGGTGGCTACATTGACAGCGTCAGCACCGTCTCGACCACCAGGGCGAGTTCTTCTCGGTGACCGGGCCGCTGAACATTGCGCGTTCGGCGCAAGGCCAACCGGTGATTTTCCAGGCTGGAATTTCCGAATCCGGGCGCAACTTGGCGGCGAACTTTGCCGAAGGGATCTTTGCCGGCGTCGACAATTTAGAGGACGCCCGCGCCTACTATCAAGACGTCAAACAACGGGTTTGTGGAAGGCGCCGTCGATGGTTTCAACATCCGCGTCGGCGCGCCCGGCGAATTCGCTCGGTTCACCCACGAAGTCCTGCCACTGCTGCGTAAACGCGGCTTGTTCCGCAGCGAATACAGCCACAGCACCTTGCGTGGTCACCTGGGGTTGCCGGTGCCGGTCAATCGCCACAGTGCGGCCCGCGAAGCGCACGTGGTCGCCGCCTAAGAAGATCAAAAGATCGCAGCCTGCGGCAGCTCCTACAGACGTACATCCTGTAGGAGCTGCCGCAGGCTGCGATCTTTTGTCTTGGGGATCAGAACGCGTATTGCACGCGGGTGTAGTAGTAACCGCCGGTGAAACCGAACGGTGAGTAGCTGCCCCAGTTATCGCCGAACGAGGAGTTCGGTACGCCGATGTGATCGGGGTATTTGTCGAACAGGTTTTGTGCGCCGACGGCCACGGTCAGTTGTTTGGTGAGCGCATACGCCACGTCGAGGTCGGTAATCCACTTGGCCGAGTAGTCGCGGTCCAGGTCTGGATTGCTCGAACTGTTGACCTCGGTGTACGTGCCATAACGGGTCAGCCGCAGGTTGACGTTGAAGTCATTGATCGCCCAGTCGCCGGAAAAGATCATCTTGCTGCTGGGGGAGGTCTTGGTGATGGCTGGGAATGCGCGCAGGACCGGCGTTGAAAAAGTGGCCTTCATCGAAGTCGACGGTCTGGCTGACGCCATCGTCGAAGTCGACTTTAGTGCCCCGACGCAACGTCCAGTTGCGCCCGCCAACGCGTTCGCGGGCCTCCAGTATTGTCACGCTGAAGCCGGCCTTGCGCAGCTCATAGGCGCTGACCAGACCGGAGATCCCGGCGCCGACCACGACCACGTGTTTACCTTTGCCACTGCTGCCCAGTTGCAACGGATTGAAACTCGACGCCACGGCCTGAGGCGTCAGCCCCAGCGCGCCGAGGGCGCCGACAGCGGCGGAATAGCCCCCGACGGCGGCTGCGGGTAAAAGCCATGGTGTTGCTCCCTGTTGTTCAAAAGGTGTTGGATCCCCTGTAGGAGCTGCCGCAGGCTGCGATCTTTTGATCTTGTTTTTAAAATCCAAAGTCAAAAGATCGCAGCCTGCGGCAGCTCCTACAGGGACGGTGGCGACGGTTAAAGGTCGTAGCGCACGGACAGCAAGAGGGTGCGTGGATCGTTGATCGAGTAATAACGGGCGCCACTGGACGGCACGTAGCCGACCGATTGCGGGTACGCGCGATCAAGCAGGTTTTTCACCGCGAGGGTGGTGGTCCAGTGGCCGTCGCCGGAGATGTAGCGGGTGTTGGCATTCCAGAACGTCTGTTTAGGGATTTCCTGGATGTCGTCATTCAGCGCGTTGGCGTAGGACTTGGTCTGGAACTGCGCATCGGTGCCCGCCAGCCAGGTGCCGGGCAAGCCCGCCGGGATGGTGTAGTTGAGGCCGACGCTGGCGTTCCAGCGCGGCGAGAACACCAATTGTTTGCCGTTGGCATCGACGCCGGGACCGCTGGCGTTTTCGAAGTCGTCGTACTGGCTTTGCAGGTACCCGACGTTGGCCGTCAGTTGCAGGTCGTTGGTCACTGCGGTCAAGGTTTCCAGCTCGACGCCATAGGTATGGGCCTGGCCAACGTTGGTCCGCAGGCTGACGCCCAGCGCCGGGTCGTAGGCGTTGGTCTGCAGGTCTTTGTAGTCGTTGTAAAACACGGCCACGTTGGCCCGCAGGCGACGGTCGAAAAAGTCACCCTTGAAGCCGGTTTCCCAGGTGGTCACGTCTTCTGGCGAGAACGCCTGTTCGGCGGCGGCCTGGGTCGGCGCGCGGTTGTCGTAGCCACCGGCCTTGAAGCCTTTGGCCACGTAGGCGTATTGGTTGAGGTGCGGTGTCCAGGCGTATTCGAAGCCGATTTTCGGACTGGTGGACTGCCAGGACTTGCTCGACTCGGCAACGAAGTTGGTCCCGGTGATCTGCCGGTTGGTGTTGATGGCGTAGTTGGTGTAGTCGAAGTTCTTGTGTTCACGGGTAAAGCGCAGCCCGGCGATCAGCGACAGCTGCGGCGTGATCTTGTAACTGCCCTGGCCATAGAGTGCGTAGCTTTCGGTGTTGGTGGTGCTGTATTGGCCTTGGCCGATGACCCGGTTGCGGGCGATGGAATAGGTGAGGTTGTCGCGGTCGGCTTCGAATTTTTCGCGGTACAGGTACAGGCCGGTGCTGAAACTGAAATCCTCGTAGTCGCCGTTGAGCTGGAATTCCTGGGTGGCATAGTCCTGCTTGTAGGTGATCAGGTTGTTCTGGATCAGGGCGGCCTGACCCGAGTTGTCATAGTCCACCGGCTGGTTGAACGCGGAATAGGCGGTCACCGACTTGAAGTTCAGGTTGTCGTTGATGGCGTAGATCGCGCGCAGTACCGAGCTGCCTTGGTCCAGGCGGTTTTTCGGATCGAGGCTGCTGTAACTCTTGAATTTGTCGTAGCGGCCGTTGGCATCAAACGGCGTATAGCTGGTGGTGTCGCCACGGTCGAAGGTGCCGGCCAGGGTCAGTTGCACATCCCACGGCGAATCGTCGGGGTTGTAGCGCAACTTGCCGCGATAGGACTGGATGTCGACGTTGTTCACATCCTTGCCCCGCGTCGGATCGGAAACGGTGCCGTCACGGGTCAGGCGAATCGCCGAAAAACTGCCAAACAATGCATTGTCCACCAGCGGGCCACTGATCAGCAGGCGGCCGTTTTGTGCGTTGTAGTCGCCGGCACCGAGCTCCAGGAAACCGCGGGTTTCCTGGGTCGGATCACGGGTGATCACGCGAATCGCGCCGGCGCTGCTGTTACGCCCGTACAACGTGCCTTGCGGGCCGCGCAGGACTTCGACGCGCTCGACGTCGTTGAAGTCGAGCATCGAGGAAATGGCCCGCGGGATGTACAGGTCATCGGCGTAGACCGCGACGGCCGACTCCTGGATCGGATCGGTCTCGCCGATGCCACGAATCCCGTAGGTCTGAGCGCTGTAGGAGATCGACTGGCGACTCAGCGTCAGGTTGGGCACTTGCCCGGAGAGATCGCGAATGCTCTTGATCTGCTTGTCTTCAAGGGCCTTTTCGTCGAACGCGGAAATGGCCAGCGGGGTTTTTTGCAGGTCTTCGCTGTGGTGTTCAGCGGTGACGGTCACGACAGGCAGGGCACCCTCCGTGGTGCTTTCTTCGGCGTGGGCCGACACGCCGAACAGTGCCAGCGAGATGGCCAGCGTCAGGCGATTTGAATGGAAGATGTTGTGCATGGTGGACCCCGGGTGTGTAAGTGCTGTGTTGGCGTCGTTATGTTTTTTTCGGCAAAGCGTTGCCGGGGCCAGGGTTTGAGAGCCTTGGCGGCATGGGCATGAGCCGGTTTCAGGTTTGGGTGGAGCGGTTGACCGTGGAGTGGTGTCGGCCGGAAAAACGTGCGGTTCCGTGGGCCTCCACCTGGTCAGGGGTCGGTGATGGTTCTAACAATATTTATATAAGCGACGACTGTAAAAGTCCGATTAGTTATAAGGTAATTATAAAAAAACAGACATTTAATATGAGAAATAAATGCGTAATGCTGATTATTTAATAAGATAAGTTTCAGGCGCAAACGACCTGTAGCAGCTGCCGAGGCACGAGGCTGCGTTGGGCTGCGCAGCGGCCCTCGAGGGCGGTCCTGCGGACACGCAACGCAGCCTCGTGCCTCGGCAGCTGCTACAGGACGTCCGAACGCGGCCAGAGCCGTCGGCAGCAGCAGGGGCGTGGTGCTGGGCTTCAATACCCGCGCTGTACGTTCGCCAGGTTTTCCGGCGCCAGGCCGTTGAGGAAACGTTCGAGGTTGGCCAGGAAACTGTCAGCAATTTCGTGGCGACTGTTGCTGGAGATCGCCGAGGTATGGGGCGACAGGCGCACCCGTGGATGAGCGTAGAGCGGATGCCCGTCCGGCAGCGGTTCCGGCTCGGTGACGTCGAGCGAGGCGAGGCCGATGTGCCCGGTTTCCAGTGCTTCAAGCAGCGCGCCATGGTCAAGCAAACCACCTCGGGCGATGTTGATCAGGTGCAGCCCGGGTTTAGCGCTGCCGAGCACAGCACTGTCGACGATATGCCGGGTCGCGTCGGTCAAGGGCGCGGCGAGCACCAGATGATCGGACCGGGCGAACAAGTCATGGATATCGTGAGCCGCTTGCACCCCTTCAACCTCGAACGGTGTCTGGCTCTGCCGCAGGGCGAGGACGTTAATGCCCAGCGCATGGGCCTTGGCCGCGAGGCTGCGGCCGATGGCGCCGAAACCGAGGATGCCGAGGGTCGTACCTTTGAGCGGTGTCAGCGCGGTGAAACTCCATTGCGAGTCATGCACCCAAACGTCTGGCAGGCGCTTGGCCGCCGCGAAAATGGCGGCCAGGGCGAATTCGGCGATGTTTTCGGCGGCGCTGCCCCGTGAGGTACTCACCGGCGGGCCGTTGAACAGCCATTTGGGGTAGAAGTCGATGCCGGAGGACACCACCTGAATCCACTTCAAGCCATAGGGCCAGCCGGGAGGCGGAGTATCCGGCGCCAGGTAGCCGCGAACATTGATCGGGCGCGCCAGCAAAATACCGACTTCCGCTGGCAAGTCGCTGGGCACCCCCGGCGGCACGCTGAGCACCTGGGCGCCGGGGTGAGTGTGGGCTAGGCGCTGGCGGATGACTTCGTTGAAGTCTTCATCCAGTTGGCTGGCGATAACCAGCGGATGGTTGGGCTGGCTCATTGGCTGTCCTTCTGTTGGCGTCGGGCGAAAACGGCTCTGCCGACGCCTTGCAGCACGGCGTCGTTTTGCGGTGTATGGACACGACTGCACAACACGTCGCGGTAATGCCGTTGCAGCGGATTGTGGCGCGACAGGCCAGGATTTCCAGACGCTTCGATGGCCAGCTCGACGGCGCGGATCGCATTGCCGGTCACCAGGTATTTCAGTTGCGCCGCATGACTGGCCGGCGTGTTGCCCTCGGCGGCGGCGTCCAGCAGGCTGCGGTTGGCAAACAGGAGGGTGTCGATGTGGCCGACGGTTTCCTGAAAGCGCGGCAGGGTCGACAGCGACGCGCCGAGGTTGGATGGCTTGCGTTGTTCCAGCCAGCCGACGAACCAGTCACGGGCCGCTTGGGCGACTCCGTCGTAGACCGCTGACAGCAACACCGACATCCACAGCAAGCCATCGCCATCGAGTTCGGCTTGCGGCGCGCTCCACGGGCTGACGCTGACCGCGTGATCCAGCGGCACCAGCACATTGTCGAACACCACTTCATGACTGCATGTGGCGCGCATGCCCAGGTGATCCCAATCGTCGATGATGCTGATGCCGGACGTGTCCTTGTGCACCAGCCAGGTCCCCACCAACGGGTCCTCGTCATTGCTGCGCCCCCAGACGCTGAACCACGTCAGGCCATGACTGCCGGTGGAGTAGATTTTGCGACCGCTGATTCGCCAACCGGCCGCGGTGCGCCGGGCGATGGTGGCCGGCAGACCGCCGCGAGCCGGGGTGCCAAGATCGGGCTCGACGCGCAACGCATTGATCAGCGCGCCGTTCTCGACGGCATCCCGGGCCACCTGCAGACGCAGCGCTTCCGGCCAGTTTTTACTGTCTTGCAGGCGCGAATGCTGAAGGTATTGCATCACCAGAATCAACGCCGTCGAGGGTTCGCCCTTGGCGATTGCGCTGATGGCCTTGCGCGCCTGGGCCAGGTTCACGCCGCCACCGCCGAGGGCCTTGGGCACCGTCAGCGCGACCAGGCCGTGCTCATGCAACAGTTTGAAATTGTCATGCGGGAACGCGCCGCTTTCGTCATAAACGTGGGCGCTGGCGCCCAACTGTGCACCGATGCGTTCAAGCAACGCCTCGAAATTGGCCGCTTCGACCGAGCGCAGCACGGGCGGGTGTTGAGAAGAAAGACTCATGGTGAATTCACTCGATCAGAAAAAGTAAGCGCTGACAATCCCTGTAGGAGCTGCCGCAGGCTGCGATCTTTTGATCTTGTTTTTAAAAATCAACGTCAAAAGATCGCAGCCTTCGGCAGCTCCTACAGGGGCAACAACGGGAAGTTTTTGTCCCACAACGGGCTGACATCGAGCCGTTCGCTCAACACGCCTGCGTCGAAGAACAGGTCGGCCACTTCCTGCTGCGAAGCAATCGCCTGGTCATTGACCTGGATGATTTTCGACGGCTGGCTGCGGTTGTTGTGCATGTCGAGAAACACCGCTTTGTCCACGCCCAGCAACTGTGCGGATTTGTCGGCCCACGGCTCGGGATTGTTGTTGATCCATTCGAGCGTGCGCGCCTGGCGTTGCAGGTAATCCTGGATCGCTTGCTTGCGCAGCGGGTCTTCCAGTGCAGCGGGGCGGGCGGCGATCAAATAGTTACCGGACAAATAACCCAGCGCGGTTTTCAGTACGCGGGCACCACTGCGGAATTTCGCCAGTTGGATGAACACGCCATAAATGACCCAGGCATCGAGCTGTCCGCTCTGGAAAGCCGTGAAGCCATCCTGCGGCGTGAGCGCCACCGGCGTGATGTCCTTCAGGGTCAGGCCCTGTTCCTTCAGCGCCTTGATCAGGAAGTAGTGCGACGTGGTGGAGCGCACGTAGCCGACCCGTTTGCCGCGCAACTGCCCGATCGACTCGATGTCCGACTCTTTGGGAATCAGGAACACTTGATTGTTCACATCGCTTTGCAGCACTGCGATCAATCGCGGCTGGCGATGGCTTTGAATCGAGAAAATCGGCGGAATTTCGCTCATCCCGCCAATGTCCAGACTGCCCGAGGCCAGTGCTTCGACAATCAGGTTGCCGCCGGCGAATTCCGAATAGTCGACTTTGTACGGCGTATTGGCGGTGCCGGCGTCAGGGGTGAAGTACGAGTCCTGGCCGCGGTAGGTGGCGACGCCCAGGGTCAGGTCCGAGAGGTTGCCGGTCTGGGCGAACGCGCGACTGGCCAGTCCCAGGGAGGACAGCCCCAACGCCCCGAGAGCGATCGAACTGGCCGTCAGGAAGCCGCGACGATTGAACTGTCCCTGTGTGATCTTTTTCGTCATGGTCAGGCTCTTGTCAGATGGCGACTGGCAGGGCTGTCTGCCCCAGCAATTGTTCGACGGCGTATAAAACCCGCTCGGCTTCGGTGCGCACCAGCCAGTCGGGACTGACCTCGGCGAAGGCCACTGTGCCGTCCCTGGCGATGACCACGATGGTGGGCTGCGGCAATTCCCAAGTACCGGTGCCGGTGGTTTCGCCGATGCCATTGCCCTTGGCCAGTGCGGCTTTGCGCGAGGCTTCATCGAAACTGTAGAGAATGCCCAGGCGTCGCCCAAGCTGGTTGTCCGGGTCGCTGGCCACTTGCAGTTCAAGGGTGTGCCGCGTCTTGATCTCCACCAGGCGTTCCGGCACTTGTGGGCTGACCGCCACCAGCGGCACGCCCAGCGCGTGCAATTGTGGATACAGCTGGCGTTGGTAATAGGGCAGGGCGATGTTGCAGGCCGGGCAGCCGGCGAAGCGGAAGAAAATCAGCACCGCGGGACCGTTGGCGAGCAACTCGTCGCGACTCAGGCTGCCACCTTCGACCTTCAACAACGTGAAGGGCTCCAGTGAATCGCCGGCCCTGACGAAGTCTTCGGTCCTGGCTTCATTCACCAGGCGTTGACGTTGATCGATGTTGACTTGCAGGGCCGCGGGTTCCCAGGTCGCCACGCGTTGCGCATGCAAATCGGCCAGCAATCGGTTGAGGGGTTCGCTCATGCTGGCTCCTCGATGTTGTCCTGGGCCTTGGTCGCGGTGTGGCGATTGGCGGGGACTTGCAGGCCGAGGTTGTCGCGCAGCGTCTTGCCGCTGTACTCGTCGCGAAACAGCCCGCGCTGTTGCAGCACCGGTACCACCAGCTCGGTAAAATATTGCAGGCCGTCCGGCAGCAGCGAGTTGATGATGAAGCCGTCCGCCGCACCTTCTTCGAACCACGTCTGAATCGCGTCGGCGACCTGCTCGGGCGTGCCGACGAAATCGCGACGCGGACGGGAGAAACGCAGGGCCACTTGGCGCAAGGTCAGGCCTTGATCCTTGGCCAGTTGCTTGATTCGGTCCGACCCGCCTTTCTGGCTGTTGGCACCCAGGTCGCCCAACTCGGGGAACGGTGCATCCAGTGGGTACTGGCTGAAGTCATGATCGTTGAACGGCCGGCCGAGGGCGACAATCGCGTCTTCAATGGTCACCAGCGCCACGGCTTGCTCGTAGCGACTTTCCACCTCGGCTTCATCGCGCCCCACGATGGGGCGGATGCCCGGCAGAATGGACAGCTGATGCGCATCGCGCCCGAAGGCGCTGGCGCGGTTTTTCAAGTCTTGATAGTAGGCGTGTGCATCCTCGAAGTTCTCGGGGCTGACAAAAATCGCATCGGAATTTTCCGCGGCGAAATTGCGCCCGGCCTCAGACGTGCCGGCCTGGAAAATCACCGGCTGACCTTGCACGGAACGGGCGATATTGAGCGGACCTTTCACCGAGAAAAACTCACCCTTGTGCTCCAGTGCATGCAGCTTGCCGGGGCTGAAAAACTCGCCGCTTTGCTTGTCATAAGCGAAAGCGTCGTCCTCCCAGGAATCCCACAGGCCCTTGACCACGTCCACATGCTCTTTGGCGATGCGGTAGCGCACGGCATGCGGCGGGTGTTCGGTTTTACCGAAATTATCGGCGGTGCCGCTGAGCCAGGAGGTCACCACGTTCCATCCGGCGCGACCGCCGCTGATGTGGTCCAGCGAGGCGAATTGTCGAGCGACCTGGAACGGTTCGGTGTAGCTGACGGTGACGGTCGCCACCAGGCCAATGTGCTGCGTGGTGGCAGCCAGGGCCGAGAGAATGGTCAACGGCTCGAAGCGGTTGAGGTAATGCGGGCTGGACTTCTCATGGATGTGCAGGCTGTCGGCGATGAACACGAAATCGAACTTCGCGGCTTCGGCCAGGTGCGCCTGCTGCTTGTAGAAATCGAAGTTGACGCTGGCGTTGGTCACGGCATCCGGATGGCGCCATTCGCCCCATCCGTGGCCGACGCCGTGGACCATTGCACCGAGTTTCAGTTGGCGTTGTTTGCTCATGGTTCTACTCCTGAAGCAGTCGCATCGTTAACGGGATGCCTGGTTGAGTTGGGCGCGCTTGGCGTTGAAGCTTTTGTCGAAGCCTTGGGAGACGTCGATGTGTTTGCTGAGAATCGCTTCTTCCTGATAGATGTCGGCGGTGGTTTGCAGGCCGGCGATTACCTTGTCGTCAATCTCGACGGGTTCCATGTGCGTGCCTTTGGCGACGGCGATGTGCACGGCCAGCGGCAAACCGGTGACCTTGGCCTGGGCGGCGGCAAAGTCCTCGGGATGCGCGTTGGTCCAGCGGTAGGCGCGGTCGACCCGGGCGACGAAATCGTCCAGTTGCTGGCGTTTGCCGGCGATGGCCTGGCTGGTGGCGGCCAGGTACAAATGGTTGGTCAGCAGGGTTTCGCCGCTGGCCAGTACCTTGGCCTGATATTGGCTGGTGGCAATGGTGGTGTAGGGATCCCAGGTCGACCAGGCATCGGCGCTGCCGTTATCCAGCAGGATTCGTGACTCGCTTGGCAGCAGGTAGATGAACTGCACGTCGTGGGTGGTCAGGCCGGCATCGCGCAAGGCTTTGATCGCCAGGAAGTGGCCGATGGAGCCGCGCGTGGTGACGATGCGCTTGCCCTTGAGGTCGCTGGCCGTGTTCAGCGGCGAATCCTTGGGCGCGAGGATGGCCGTGGTGTAGCGACCCTCGGCGTGGATGATGCTGACGACTTTGATCGGCGCACCGGCTCCGAGGGCGAACA
Organism: Pseudomonas sp. LBUM1644; assembly: GCF_059716195.1. Classification (NCBI taxonomy): domain Bacteria; kingdom Pseudomonadati; phylum Pseudomonadota; class Gammaproteobacteria; order Pseudomonadales; family Pseudomonadaceae; genus Pseudomonas; species Pseudomonas sp. LBUM1644. The sequence goes on from NZ_CP166812.1 coordinate 2,378,339, forward strand.
CGTAGGGCGCATCGCCCAGTGCGCCGATGTCCACGGCGCCGGCGTTCAGCGCTTCACCCAGAGGCGCGGCGGCCGGAAACTCGGAGAACTGGATCTCGTACGGCACGTTTTTCAGTTCGCCGGACACCTCCAGCAGCACCTTGATCGAGGACTTTTGATTGGCCACCAACAGCGGTTGAAGGTCAGCAGCGTGGGCCATCGCGCCCAGCCCCAGCGAGAGGACGGCGCTTAAGAGCAGACGTTTGAAGGGCAGTCGTAGCGTTGACATGTTGGCGTCCTTTTACTGTGATTGGGTGGGAACGGCAGCGGTCTCGACAGCACCGCGGGCCAAGGCAAAAATGCCGTCCATGCGCCAGTGTTGATTGTTGAATGTCGGGTCCGCCGCCCATTCATCCCAACCCGAGTCGCGGCGGTACTGTCCGAGCAGATGGGCCAGTCGAGCGGCGCCACGTCCGGCGTACTGGCCGGAAGACAAAGCCCAGGCAGAGTTCTGCGCGCCTCCACCAGAGGTGGCACCGGCAATCAATTCACGGCTGGCAGCATCACCGGCGGCGAAGACTCCGGGAACGGTGGTCTGGCAGTGGTCGTCAATCACGCGCAGGCCGCCGACGCCACGGATGGTGCCTTCGGCGTGCAGCGTGACGGCGAATTTGTCGCGATAGGGATCGATGCCGCGTCGGTCGAACGGCAACATCAGGTTTGGCTGGATGGTCGGTAACTGAGCGCGAATGTGCGCCGGCACGCGATTCAGGCGGCAGTACACCGGACCGTTGAGCAATGCCTTGGCGAGTGCATCGGTGAAGTCCGGTCCGGTGGAAATGTTCAGCGGGCGGTCGGCGGCGTCGAAGTACTCGCCGAAGCTGTACACCATCGAACGGGTCATGCTGCTGCCCGCCGCCGCAATGCAGTAATAACTCGAGAACTCCATGCCGGACAATTCGGCACCCGCTTCGGCAGCCATCAGGTAACCGTCGCCAGTATTGGTGTGGCAACCCAGCAACCGCGAGAGGAAGGCACAACCGCCGCTGGCCAACACCACCGCACCCACGCGAACTTGCCAGTCACCGGCGGCTTGGCGACGCCAGCCACGGGCGCCGGCCACTTCGCCTTGATCGTTACGCAGCAGTTCCAGCGCCGGGCTGTGATCGAGAACGGTCACGCCACTGTCGAGCACCAGACGCCGCATGCCGCGCAGGTATTCCGGTCCGCGCAGTCCGCGATATTGGGTTACGCCTTGTTCGTTCTGCGGGAAATCGTAGTAGCCGGCGAGTGTCGGCAGACTGCGCCAGGTGGTGTCGATGATGCGCGACATCCAGCGTGCATCGGCCAGGCCATGGGCCGTGGCCAGACGCTTGTCGATGGCCGCTTCGCGCGCGCCGGGAACGGGCGGCACCCACCAATGACCAGGGCCGGCGGTAGCGGTCACGCCGCTGGTGCCGCAATAACCTTTGTCGACCAGAATAACCCGGGCGCCTTCACGCGCGGCAGCAACGGCTGCCCACGTGCCGGCCAGGCCGCCGCCGATGACCAGCACATCGGCGACCAGATCGAGCGTCGTTCGGGAGGCGGCGTGTGCCGAGGTGGTTGTCATGAAATGCAGGCTCCAGGCAGCTATTGCTAAGTTGGTTCACCTCCGCCTGGAGAAAGGGGTCGGCCTTGAATCAAAGTTATTCCTATAAAAAGCCGCTGTGAAGTTCTTTTTGGTTATATGCTAATTATTAATTAAGCTGATTATTATGTTGATGATTATCACGTTAATGCATTTAAAAGGATGCGTAAGATCTGCAACACCAACGCAGAACCAGTAGGAGCGAGGCTTGCCCGCGAAGAACGACGACGCGGATTATCTGAATAACCGCGTCATGGTTCTTCGCGGGCAAGCCTCGCTCCTACAGATCCGCGTTCGTCAGAAGTTGTAGGCCAACCGCGTGTAGTAATAGGCCCCGCCAAAACCGAACGGCGAGAACTGGCCGTATTTGTAGCCGCCGGCCCAGTCCTGGATACCGTTCTTGTCGGGGTACACGTTGAACAGGTTGTTCGCGCCGAGTGCCACGGTCAGGTGCTGGGTCAGGTCGTAGGCGGCGTCCAGGTCGGTGATCCACTTGGCGCTGAACTTGCGGTCGTTCACCGGGTTATTGTCGCCCTCGATGTAACTGCCGAAGCGGGTGAGCGCCAGGTTCAGGTTGTAGTCCGTGACTTTCCAGTTCGCGGCAAGGATCAGTTTCGACTGCGGCGTAGCGACGGTCAGGTCCTTCTGCAAACGTCGGTCGAACAGTTGGTAGCTCGGGCCCAGGCTGGTGAGTTGTGCCGGGTTATCCTGGATTTTTTCAATCTTGGTCTGGTTCCAGTTATAGGCCGCGCTCCAGCGGATTTGCCCGTACTCCTCCAGTTGCTGGCGGAACTCGTTGACGATGTCGACGCCGCGCGTCCGTGTGTCGACCGCGTTGGTGTAGTACTGGGCAAACAGGCCGGGAGACAAGCCATTGGCGACGAGGATTTGCGAGACGGCCGGGCCACCCAGCAGGCTGGTGGAAACGATGCGGTCGCGGATGCCGATTTGATAGAAGTCGGTGGTCAGCCGATAGCTCTGCGTCGGTTCGTAGGTGAAGCCGAGGCTGTAGTTCAAGGACTTTTCAGGCTTGAGTTTTTCGGCGCCCAGGGCCTGGGCTTCTGGGGTGTCCACCGGCAGTACCTTGACCGGCACCGAGACGCTGGCCGTTGACCACACCACCGGAGGTGAAGGTCGACGAGGCATAAATGGTCTGCGCCAGCGACGGTGCGCGGAAGCCGTTGTTGACCGTGCCACGCAGGGCGAAGGCGTCAGTGATTTTATAGCGCGTGGAAAACTTGCCGCTCCAGGTGCTGCCGATGTCCTGGGTGTAGCGCTCGTAGCGAGCCGCCGCGCCGACATACCATTTATCCGTCACGTCCAGGCCCAGGTCGACATAGCTCGCGACGTTGCTGCGACTGATTTCCCCGGAATCGGCAGGGCTGGTGCCGTTATACGAGGCGAGGCCGGGAAGGGGTGTTCTGCCGGCATACGGCCCGCTGGGAATGACGTAGGTGCCCGGGGTGTAGGAAGCGTAGTCACCGGGTTCGATCTGATATTTCTCCCAGCGGTACTCAAAGCCGAAAGAGGTTTGCAGCGGGTTTTTCAGGCCGATGTCGTAGCCGCGGCTGAAGTCGAGGTTGTTGGTCCACTGATCGAAAATCTGCGAGGCCAAGTGGAACGAAGTGGGGCTGGTCGGTCCCCAGGACGGATTGAGTGTGTTGTTGGCATTGAGTGTCGAGTCGTCTTCGCCCCAGGTCGAGCTGGCGTCATAGTTCCAGCCACCGACTTCGCCCTTGAAGCCACCCGCGACCTGAAAGTCTTTGGTGCGGTTGCGCCGCTGGGCATGGATACCATCGGGGTAGGGCGTGTTCGGATCGCCCGCCAGGGACGTGATGTCGTTGGGTCGATAGTTGCCGGTAACTTTGGTGGTTTCCATGTAGCTGGCGGTGGAAAAGGAATAGAAGGTCAGGTCGTCCTGCAGCGGCAGCTCGAGGTTGTAGCTGGCGTTGGTGACCTTCTCCCGACCGAGGCCATAACTGGGGTTCCAGCCGTGCCGATTGACGGTCTGGTCGCGGCTGTCAGGGAAACCGGGCAAGGAGTAAAGGTTGCCCGTGGCACTGCCGGAGCGGTCGAAAGGTTCTTGTTCCTTGCTGTCCAGTGACAGGTTGGCGAAGCCGTCATTGGGCAGCGCCAGGCCGTAGTTGAACGTCTGGTGCACGGTGTCGCCGTCACCACTGCCGTAGCGGCCGAACGAGGTTTCGGCGCTGCCGCCACTGTCGTTTTCCTTGAGGATGATGTTGATCACCCCGGCGATGGCGTCCGAACCATACTGCGCCGAGGCACCGTCGCGCAGCACTTCGATATGGTCGATCGCCGACACGGGTATCAGGTCGAGGTTGACCGGCACGGCGGCGGTGCCGATGCGTGCCAGGTTGTTGATCAGCGCGGTGTTGTGCCGCCGTTTGCCATTGACCAGCACCAGCACCTGATCGCCCGACAGACCGCGCATGGTCACGCCGCGCACTGACCAGGACGTCCCGCCGCCGTTGATCGCCGGCAGGTTGAAGGACGGCAGCAAACGGGGGGGGAGGGTGGTCAGGCCGCGTTTGCGCGCCTTACCCGATGAGGAATGTCGTCATACGCAATCAGCACCCGCTCCATGCGGCGCGGATAATCGCCGTAGTTGTAGACCGGATAGTGCAGCGTCGAGCGGTTGTCCCAGAACGCTACCGAGTGTTTACGCCATTTGAAGCGCACCTGGTGTTCCGGTTTGTTGAACTCCAGCAGCAGCCGGTCAATCAGTTGCTTGCTTCGCTCAGGCGTCCAGCCGATGACCGACGGGTTTTGCGAGAAGTTGATGAACAATCCGTCCTCGCCGGTTTCCGGGTGAGTGCGCACCAGGGGGTGAGCCAGAATCGGGTAGTCGTAGCCGACCTTATCCAGGGATTTCTTGAAGTCATGGACCACATGCAGGTTATCGATTTCTTCGCGCAGCTCGTCGGGCAAGGCGCGATAGACCGCGCCGGTGTCGGCCCACACGGTATCGCCGCCAACCGGAGGCAAGTCGACTGCGCGCAGGACGGCGCCGAGGGTTGGCTGTAACAGCCAACTGGTGTCGGTGTGCCAACGCCCGCTGATCCGTGGGCCATAGAGTTTGCGCTCGTCCTGCGCTTGAATCAGGTGCGCTTGCGGTTGTGCCGGGTCGTTTTGCTGGGTAGTCGGGTGCACATAGAGCTCGCCGAATTCGCGGGCGAAGGCAATCTGTTGCTCGGTGCTGATGAGCTGGTCGCGGAAGAAAATCACTTTGTGCTCAAGCAACAAGCTGCGCAGTTCATCGCGCAGCGCTGGCGTTAGCGGCTGGCGCAAATCGATGCCGGCAATTTCAGCACCAAGGGTCGGTTCCAGGCGGGTGACGTGCAGTGTTTCGGTGGGGCGCAAGACAGCGGACATGATGTAAAACCTCTCGATATTGGGTTCAGCCTCCGCCTGGAGAGGGGTCGGATGTTCAGTGGGTCAACCAATTTCAACCACAACGCATTTTTTGTGGCCCAACACTGGCCCCCTGTAGGAGCTGCCGCAGGCTGCGATCTTTTGATTTTGATTTTTAAGATCAAAAGATCGCAGCCTGCGGCAGCTCCTACACGGGGCCAGGGCCTTGTTAGATCACGTAAAAGCCATGTGTTGCGTCGCGGGCCAGTTGGTCCACCAGTCCGAACTCCCAGTCCAGATAGGCTTGCATGGCTTCGCGAGGGTTGTCGGTGCCTTCGTAAGGGCGGCGATAGCGGTCGATTCGCGGCGAGGCCAGGTGACTGTCGCCTTCCTCCAGTGGCCGTTGTTCGGCGATCCAGCTGGCCGTGCCGCCGCGCAGCAGGAATACCGTTTTGCCGGTCAACGCTTCGACCTCGGCGACGGCCAGTCGCGCCAACTGGCTGCTGCCACAGGTCAGCACGTAGCGCTCTGCCGACGGCACGTTGGCCAGGGCTTCGCGCAGTTGCCCGCGCAGTGCCCACCACGCGCCGGGGATGTGGCGCTTGACGTAGTTGGCGCTGCTGGTGAAATCCAGCACGGCGGTGTCGCCATGGACCAGCCACTGGGCGAGCGTGTCAGGACTGATTTCCTCGGCCTGCTGCGGCGCAGGGACGGGCGCCTGCCAGGCGCCTTTTTCACTGAAGTGCGCAGGCTGCAGGTCATCCAGCACATGCACTTCCCAGCCCAGTTGCGCGAGCCAGGAAGCCGACATGTTGGCACGCACGCCATCGTCGTCGAGCAACACCAGTCGTGCACCGCGCACACTGGCGAAGTGGTCGGTTTCCTGTACCAGTTGCCCGCCGGGCGTCGAGCGCGCAGAGGGCAGGTGACCGGCTTCAAATTCTTCCGGCGTGCGCACATCGAACAGGTACGTGCTGCGCGCTGGTTCCTCTTGCCATTGCGTCAGATCCGCCAGGGTCGCACGGCCCACCAGGGCCTTATCGGCAACGCGACGGGCATCGCGGGCAGCGATCTGTCGATGCTCTTCGCTGGTCGGGGCGAACCGACGCGCCTGGCCATGCTGCAACGCCTGGCCGGCGAGGGTCCAGCCGATGGTGCCGTTGCGCAAGGCTGAAACGGGGTTGGCGATGCCGGAGTTGATCAGCGACTGCGTGCCGATAATGCTGCGGGTGCGCCCCGCGCAGTTGACGATGATTCGCGTGGCCGGATCCGGTGCCAACTCCCGGGCGCGCAGCACCAGTTCCGCGCCTGGCACGCTGATGCCGGTGGGAATGCTCATGGTCTGGTATTCATCGAAGCGCCGGGCATCGAGCACCACCACGTCGGCCTCGCTGTCGAGCAACGCCTGAACTTCTTCCGCCGCGAGGGACGGCGTGTGGCGCAGGCTTTCCACCAGTTCACCAAAGGCTTTGCTCGGCACATTGACGTCGATGAACAGTTCGCCACCGGCCCGGCGCCAACCCTCCAAGCCACCTTCCAGCAGGCTGACATTCACGTAGCCCAAGCCTTGCAGCCGTTGCGCCGCGATAGCTGCCAGGCCTTCGCCATTGTCGTAGACGGTCACCTGCGTATCGCGCCGTGGAATCCGCGAGTAGACCTCCAGCTCAAGTTTGGACAGCGCAATGTTGGCCGCAAACAGCGGATGCGATTCGGCGAAAGGCGCTTCTTCGCGCACATCGACGATCGCCAGTTCTTCATGGTTCAGCAGTGCTTTGCGAATCTCGGCGAAAGAGCGAGTCGGTACGGTACTCATAGGGCTTGGCTCTCTTTGGACAGGTCCCAGATATTGGGGAGAAAAGCGTTGGAATAACCGGAAATGAACAGCTTTTCGCTGCCATCGGCCTGGTACACCGCGCGGCGCACGGCACCGATGTTGGCGCCATAGACATGAATGCTGATCGAGACCTGATCAGCAAAGGCGTTGCTGACCTGATGAATGTCGCCGACCTTTGGCGACACGGCTTCTACCTGGCCGGGCTGCAGATGCACCGGGTTGCCCTCGGCGATCAAGCTGCCGTCGGTGTTGCGCTCGAAACCTTGCGAATACTCGGCGCCGCGCAACATGCCGATCAGCCCCCAGACCCGATGATCATGGATCGGCGTGCGTTGCCCCGGCCCCCAGACAAAACTGACGATACTGAAACGCTGCCGGGAATCGGCATGCAGCAGGTATTGCTGATAGCGCTCCGGGTCTGGGCGGGCAAAGTCTTCTGGCAGCCAGTCATCATGGCTGACCAACTGACCGAGCAGCTTGCCACCGCGATGCAACAGGTCACCCTCGCGCGGGTTGCTGTCGATCAATTCCGCCAGGGCGCCTATGAATGCTCTGAGTCTCTCCGGGTGTCGGGCCTGGGTCATGGCGATTCCATCGTTCGTTGTGAAAGTTGACCCTTTGATTTAAGCATAATGTTTTAGATCAATATGCGATTGTTTAATGGTTAGGTTATAGCTGAAAGGAATTTATAACCCGTCTTCATAGCGCTAGACGCTATTGATGAGTGATCTGATATGTCTCGGGCTATCCAGATTCCAACAATAGAACTATGCTTTTCAGACATCTTATTGACTGTTCTCTATGTGCGGGCCAAATGAAAATTGACGATATCGATGCCTTTGTCGAAGTGATTCGTTGCCAGTCCATCAGCCATGCCGCCGAATCGCTGCAGCTGACCCAACCGGCTATTACGCGGCGCGTGCAGAACTTTGAGCAGGCGTTGGGCGTGGAGTTGTTCGACCGCAACACCAAGCCGCTCAAGCCCACGCTGATCGGTACGCGGGTGTATGAGCAGTGCCGTTTGATCCTGCGGGAAATGGACGCGCTGCGCGAACTGGTTGCCACCGATGCGCCACCGACGGGGCTGTTGCGCCTGGGGGTTCCGCAAACCATCGGCGACGTGGTGCTGCTCGATGCCCTCAAACATTTGCGCACCGAATACCCTGAATTGCGCGCTCAGGTCGCCACGGGGTGGGGCAGTCAATTGGTCGGCAAGATCGAGCGCGGTGAACTGGACGCGGCGGCGGCGCTGTTCCCGGCCGGCAAGATATTCCCGGACAACATTGTCGGTGAGTCCATTGGCAAGATGGAACTGGTGGTGGTGTGCGCCAAGGCGCAATTGCCCAAGCGCCCGTGCAACCTCGCCGATTGTTACCAGAGCGGCTGGATTCTCAACCCCGATGGTTGCGGCTTCCGCGCCGGACTGCAGCGAACCCTGTCGGACCAGGGCCTGTCCCTTCGGATCAATCTGGAAACCTTCGGTACCGAGTTGCAACTGGGGCTGGTCGCCGATGGTCTGGGTCTCGGACTGGTGCCGCGACCGCTGCTGGAACGCAGCGCCCATCGCGAACAGTTGGCCGTCATGCCGCTCAAGGATTTCAAACCGGTGATGGACCTGTGGCTGATCTACCCGCGCTTTCTCGGCAACCTGCAAGGGCCGGTCGACGCCTTTGGCGAACTGGTGGCCGGATCGTTGCAGAAGATCAAGAGTGCGGCGTAATGAGCTGAAGATTTATCATAAAAAAATATGATAATTAGCTTAGATTAAAATGTGCTTTTTATTATTTTTTGCTGTGCCATAGGCTTGCTGGAACCCTTAAGGCCATCCAGGAAGTTTTGCCATGAGCAGCGTCAGTCCGTTATCCAGCGTCTCGAAAAACGTTCGTCAGCGCGTCAGCCCGGAAGAATGGGAGGTGCGCGTCAAACTGGCCGCGGCCTACCGGCTGGCGGCCTTGTTCAAGTGGACCGATCACATCTACACGCATTTTTCCGCGCGAGTGCCGGGGCCGGATGAGCATTTCCTGATTAATGCCTTTGGCCTGTTGTTCGATGAAATCACCGCCTCGAACCTGGTCAAAGTCGACATCGACGGCACTATCGTCGATGACCCGACAGGGCTGGGTATCAACTACGCCGGTTATGTGATCCACAGCGCCATCCACGGTGCGCGTCCCGACCTGCAAGCGGTCCTGCATACTCACACACGTGACGGCATTGCGGTGTCTGCGCAGCGCGACGGATTGCTGCCGATTTCCCAACACTCCATCGGTTTTTCCGGTCGCGTCGCGTATCACGGCTACGAAGGCGTGGCGCTGGACCTCGACGAGCGTGAGCGACTGGTGGCGGATCTGGGGAATAAAAGCGTGCTGATCCTGCGCAATCACGGACTGCTGACCGCTGGCGTCAGCGTTGAACATGCGTTCCAGCAACTGCACGGCCTGGAACGCGCCTGCAATATTCAAATCGCGGCACAGGCCGGTGGCAACGCCGAGTTGATCTTCCCGCCGGCCGAGGTCGTGGCCAAGGTCGAGAAACAGGCTGAAGTGTTTAAAAGTGGTGACGGGCCGGGTGTTGCACGGCACTGGAATGCGCTGATCCGGCAGTTGGAGCGGACCGATACGGCTTACAAAGAGTAACGAGGAGCGAGATCAAAAGATCGCAGCCTGCGGCAGCTCCTACAGAGTACGCTTTCCCCTGTAGGAGCTGCCGAAGGCTGCGATCTTTTGAGGCTTACCGAGAGCGCGGTGATGCGGGGTTATAGGGAGCAAGATCAAGAGATCGCAGCCTGCGGCAGCTCCTACAGGGGTTGCCGAAGCCTGCGATTTTTTTTGCGTCAGGCGACTTTTTCGGCCGCTTGCCGCTCACGCTCTGCCACCAGTTGGCGGGTCAGGGGGATCAGGCGTTTGCCGTAGTCGATGGCGTCGTTGAGTGGGTCGAAGCCACGGATCAGGAAGGTGGTGATGCCCAGGTCGTAGTAGTCGAGCAGGGCTTCGGCCACTTGTTCCGGGGTGCCGACCAGCGAGGTCGAGTTGCCTTGTGCGCCCAGCAGGCCGGCGATGCCGGTCCATAGGCGCTTGTCCAGCCGTGAACCCTGTGCCGCCGCGGCGAGCAGGCGCCGGGAGCCTTCGTTCGGTGGCTCTCGGCGCACAAAGCCGTTTTTCTCGGCCAGCGCGGTCGCCTGTTCGAGGATGCGCTCGGCACGTTCCCAGGCCTGCGTTTCGGTGTCCGCCAGAATCGGTCGCAACGACAAGCTGAAGCGAATAGTACGACCATGTTTGGCGGCCTCGGCACGCACCTGCTTAACCACTTCGCGCACTTGCTCGTAGGTCTCGCCCCACAGCGCGTACACATCCGCATGCTTGCCCGCGACTTCAATGGCCGCCGTCGACGAGCCGCCGAAGTACAGCGGAATGTGCGGCTGTTGCGGCGACTTTACCGCCGAATGCGCTCCTTCGACCTGGTAATACGTGCCTGCATAGTCGAAGGGTTTTTCACTGGTCCATTCCTGGCGCAGCACATCGAGGTATTCATCGGTGCGGGCATAACGCTCGTCCTTGCCGATGTAACTGCCATCGGCCCGCAGCTCGCGATCATCACCGCCGGTAATGATGTGCACGGCGGTGCGGCCGCCGTTGAACACATCGAGGGTATTGAACTGGCGCGCGGCCAGGGTCGGTGCGGCAAAACCCGGTCGGTGGGCAATCAGGAACTTGAGGTTTTTTGTCACGCTGGCGGCATGCGAGGCAATCAGGGTGCTGTCCGGGCTGTTGGAGTGGAAGGCCACCAAGGCCCGGTCAAACCCGGCTTCGTCATGCGCGCGAGCCACTTTTTCCACGTAGTCGGGTTGCAAGACGGGGCCGCTGCGAGGGTGGATTTCTGAAGAATGGTGACCGCCGATGTAGCCGATGAATTCAATACTCATGGTGGATTCCTTGTCGTTGTACAAGCGTGATGAAAGCCTCCACCTGGCGTTGGGGTCGGTCTGTGGGGTCAAAAGTAGGCGCAACGGGGGCGCCTGTGAAATGCCGTTTGGTTCTAAGTTAATTATTAAATAAATGAATGTTGATATTAAGTAATATCAGCTAAGTGCATTTTTAGCGGTGGCTGCCATGCAGGCCGCGCCGAGCAGCCATCGGCGTATTTATTATGCAAATAATTTATCAGGCTGCTTTTCATATCTTATTTCTAATCATATTAGGTTATTCCTAAAAAGAATTTCACTGAGGTTTTTTATGCGAATAGCATGAAATCCGAAGCTGACGCATGGCGCTTCTCGCCATGTTCTTTATGAGGAAGGAAGCCTGATGACCGAAAAGACCCTCGATACACAGAGCGCCAGTAGCTCGTTTTCAGTCACCAAGGCTGCACGCCACACCGGTGATCTGCAGGGGGCATCGAGGTTGATCCCCAACTGGCTGCGAAACTGGCGGACACCGGAAGTCTTGCTGCGTTTGCTCAGCCCGATCGCGTTGTTGCTGCTATGGGAACTGGCGTCGCAGGCCGGGTTGATCCCGCAACGGATCATCGCCGCGCCGTCGCAGATCGGCGGCACACTCTGGGCCATGATCGTTTCCGGTGAACTGGGCAAACATTTGCTGGTGTCGCTGCAACGTGCGTTGCTGGGTTTGAGTATTGGCGTCAGCGTCGGGGTCGCCGCCGCCCTGATCACCGGCCTGTCGAAGCGGGGCGAGGTGATACTCGATTCGCCGATGCAGATGCTGCGCACCATTCCTTCACTGGCACTCGTGCCGTTATTCATTCTCTGGTTCGGCATCGGCGAGTTCACCAAGATCGCGCTGATCGTCACCGGCACGACGTTCCCGGTGTACCTGAACCTGTTCGCCGGCATTCGCAACATCGACCCCAAACTGATCGAAGCCGCCAACACCCTGGGCCTGAATCGCCGCGAGCTGATCTGGCACGTGATTTTGCCCGGCTCCCTACCTTCGTTCTTTGTCGGCTTGCGCTATTCCCTGGGGATTTCCTGGCTGGCACTGGTGTTCGTCGAGCAAATCAACACCACCGCCGGCATCGGTTTCCTGGCCAGTGATGCGCGGGATTTCATGCGCACCGATGTGATCGTGATCTGCCTGCTTATTTACAGCGTCCTCGGCTTATTGATCGACGGACTGATCCGCACGCTGGAGCGTTTTGCCCTGGCCTGGCGCCCATCTTTTGTGAGGAACTGACATGTCGAGCATCGATCTTTTGGACGCACAGAAAACCCAACACTCAACGGCGCCGGTACAACTGCGCAATGTCGTGCGCCAGTTTGGCCAGCAACGGGTCATCGATGGACTGGACCTGGACATCGCGCCGGGCGAGTTCGTCGCGCTGCTGGGGGCCAGCGGTTCAGGCAAAACCACGTTGCTGCGCAGCCTGGCCGGACTGGACAGCATCGACAGCGGCCAGCTGCTGGTACCCAAGGCACGGGCGGCGGTGTTTCAGGAACCTCGGTTGATGCCGTGGAAGCGCGCCTGGAAAAATGTGATTCTCGGGCTGCACACCCCGGATGCCAAGGCGCGCGCGGTGCAGGCCCTGACGGAAGTAGGGCTGGCGCATCGGCTTGAAGCTTATCCCGCCACACTCTCCGGCGGCGAAGCACAGCGCGTGGCGCTGGCCCGTGGCCTGGTCCGCGAGCCCAAGCTGTTGCTGCTCGACGAGCCGTTTGCCGCACTCGATGCTTTGACCCGGATTCGTATGCATCGACTGATCATCGAGCTTTGGCGCAAACACACGCCAGCCGTATTGCTGGTGACCCATGACGTGGATGAAGCGATCCTGCTGGCCGATCGGGTCATTGTGCTGGCTGACGGCAAAATCGCCGAACAGTTGACGATCGACCTGCCGCGCGCACGCGACACTGGCCAGGAGGGTTTTCAAGCCATCCGCGCGCGCTTGCTGAGTTTGTTAGGCGTTGAGGTGGAAAGTGCTGCCGTGGTTCAGCGACAGGTCTTGAACAGCAGCGTCCGACGGTTTGCCCATGGTTGATTCAGGCTGGGTTGTCAGCCGTCCGACACGTGCCTGGCAAGCGACGATGTTGCTGGCGGGCGTCACGTTCCTGCTCAGTGGCTGCGGTGAACCGGTGGAGAGCAAGGCTTCGTCCGCCGCCCGATCGGATGTGTCCGGCGTGACATTGATCCTCGGCGATCAAGCCAAGGGTTTGCGTACGGTGGTCGAGGCGGCAAACGCTTTGGAGGGGATTGATTACAAGGTTCAGTGGGCAAACTTTCAGGGCGCCGCGCCGCTGTTTGAAGCCTTGCGCGCCGGTGCCGTCGATCTGGGGCCTGCCGGCGATACGCCAGTGCTTGCGGCGGCGACCGGTGGCACGCCGTTGCGCATCGTCGCGGTACGGCGCAGTCAATCGAGGGGCATTGCCATCCTGGTTCCAGCCGATTCGGCTATTCATAGCGTCGCGGATTTGAAAGGTCGCAATGTTGTCGTGTCTTCAGCGCGAGGGAGCATTTCCCAGTACTTGTTGATTCGTGCATTGGCCAACGCCGGGGTCGATGAAAAGGACGTCAATGTTGGCTTCGTTCTGCCGACCGACGCCTTGTCGGCATTCAACGCCGGGAAGATCGAAGCGTGGGCCACGTTCGGTATCTATCAGGCGTTCGCGGAACAGCAGGGCGCACGGGTGCTGATCAGCGGCGAGGGAATCAATACCGGGCTGACGTTTATCACTGCTTCGGATGAAGCACTGGCTGACCCGCTCAAGCGCAAAGCCCTCAGCGACCTGATGGGGCGCTTCGCCAAGGCGTTCGAGTGGGCCCGACAAAACCCCGGCGAGTACGCCCGGGTCTTCGCCAAGGTCAACGATATCCCGCTCGATGTCTCGCTGCGGCTGCGCAGTTGGGGCGATGAGGCGCTGCTGCCGGTTGAACCGCGTGATGTTCAAGCGCTGCAGCAGGTTGACGATCTGTTCGTGGAAAAGAAGATTTTTCCGCATCGCATCGAGGTGGAAAAGTTGACGGACACGGGGGTTTTTTCCCTGGCGCCGTTGAAGTTGACTCAATCGGAAGATCGCCGGTAGCCGGCCCGACGGTAGACACCAATGAAAAAAGGGCAGATTTATTTAGAAACGCCTGAACGGCGTCTCCAAAAAATCTGCCCTTTTTTGGTGAGTAAAAATCAGAATTTAAACGCTTGTCGTCCTACCAGCAGCCATTGGCCTTTCTGTTTCTGCCAGATCTGGAAGTTCTCGATTTCGGTGGGAATCACTTCGGTGCCTTTGAGGGCCTGCGCCGAGAAGTGATTGCGGACCAGCGCGACGTCGCCTGACACGGTGATGGTCTGGTTTTGCATCTCGAGGGTTTTGAAGGCGCTTCTGCCGGTTTCGATGTCGGCGATGAATTCTTTTTTGTCCTGGATCTTCCCGCTGGAATGGCCGTAGGTGAGGCTGTCGGCGGTCAACTTCTGAAGTTCAGGAATGTTCTTGGTGAGCATGGCTTGCGTCAGATGGTCGACGGCTTGCGCGACGTCTTTATCCCCGGAGGAGGGGACGGTGGCTGTTACATAGCCGCTGAACAGGCACAGAAAACCGATCAGCAATTTCACTTTTTTCATGGGTGTTTCCTTGTTGTTGTGGGTGGAAGGACTGGCCAGTAAAACAATGACTCGTCTGTCGTCGTACAACCTAGCATGCGTTGAGAAAAAAACGAACTCGCAGGCGTAAATGCCGATCAATTAATCTGTAATCCGGTATGTAGCAGCTGGCGAAGCCTGCGTTCGGCTGCGCAGCAGTCGTGAAATCAGGCGACGCGGTTTGTCAGGAAATAGCGTGTGCTCAGGGTTTACGACTGCTGCGCAGCCGAACGCAGGCTCCGCCAGCTGCTACAAGGTATGCGTTGCTGCTGATGCGGCTTTACTGATGGTATTAACTTGCAGGCCGGGCTTTGCTTGACGTGAGGTCGCGCGCCGGTAGTGAAGGAAACCTGAGATGAGCAAAACAATCAGCGCCAGCGATCTCGGTCGTCTCTTTTGAACGAGCTGATTCAAATGCCTGCCGCGCACGTTGGCTGCGCAGGCTGGAGCCTGCCTCGGGAACATGGGCCGATGTTTCCAGCCCAAGGCACACACTTGCAGCGCTATGCCTCGCAACTGTCCGCCGTTGAAATCAACAGCTCGTTTTACCGGCCACATCGTCCGCAAACGTATCAGCGCTGGGCGCAATCGGTGCCGGCGTCGTTTCGTTTTTCGGTGAAGATGCCCAAGTTCATCACCCATGTTCAGCGCTTGAAGGACTGTGAACCACTGCTCGACGATTTTCTGGTCCAGTGCACCGCGCTAGGTGAGTGTTTAGGGTGCGTTCTGGTGCAATTGCCGCCGTCGCTGGCATACGACGAACGCACTGTTGCGGCATTTTTCATGGCGTTGCGCAAACGTCACCCCGGGCCGGTAGTGCTTGAACCACGGCATGAGAGCTGGCATGACGCAGACGCCTTGTTGATCGAGCAGCGCATCGGGCGGGTCGCTGCCGATCCATCGCCGATGACCAACGGATCAACGCCGGGCGGCTGGCCGGGCATTCATTACTGGCGCTTACACGGCTCGCCGCGCATTTACTACAGTGATTACGACCGAAGCCAACTCGATGCCCTGGCGCGGCAGGTGCTGAGTGCGCAGCACGCGGGCATCACCACATGGTGCATTTTTGATAACACCGCCAGTGGTTTTGCGGTGGGGAACGCACTCACCCTGCAGGCGCTGCTGGGCGAAAATTACCGCATGTCGTAAAAAGCCGTCTGCTGGAAAATAGCCTTAAATTCCCGAAGGGTGCAGTCGATAACCTGTTCAGCAACGCCATCCCTGGGTGGCTGTACCCAACTGACAGGGGATCCACAGAGTGTCGATAAAATTACGTTTACTCTTGCTGATAGGCACCGGTTTGCTGACGGCACTGATCATGAGCCTGGTCAGTTATGTCGGAAACACCCGGATGGCCGACGCCGTGAATGACAGCGAGGTCAGCATGGCCGCGCTGCGCAATCACCTCGAAGCCGACATGATGCACGACGCCCTGCGTGCCGATGTGTTGTCGGCGATGTTGGTCGGGCTCGGCAAAAGCACCAGCAGCAAAGCCGAGGTGCGCAGTTCTATCGACGAGCATGCGGGGCATTTTCGCGAAGTGCTGGGTAACAACCTCAAGCTGCCGGTCAACGACACCATCAAGGCCGGGTTGAACAAGATCAAGCCGAGCCTCGACACCTACATCAGCGCAGCCGAACGCATTGTCGGCCTGGCACTGGAAAATCCGGAGGCCGCGCAAAAGGAACTGGGCACGTTCAATAGCGCGTTCAGCCAACTGGAAGACCAGATGGCCGCGCTCAGCGAAATGATCGAAACCAACACTCAGCAAACCAGCGTCGGCACTCAGCAAGCGATCAGCAACGCTAACTACGCCCTTGGCGGCGTGCTCATCGCCAGCCTGTTATTGCTGCTTGTCCAGGGACGCTGGGTGATTCTGAGCATCATGGGCCCGTTGCAGACCGCCAGCCGTATCGCCGAGAGCATCGCCCATGGCAACCTCAGCGAACCGATTGTCGAGCCCACGCGCAAGGACGAAGCCAGCGCGTTGATTCGCAGCCTCGCGACCATGCAGCGCGACCTGCGCGGCATGATCGAGGTGGTGCGCAGTAACGCCCATGGCGTGAGCGGCATGAGCGCGCAATTGAGCAATGGCTGCCACGAAGTCGCCGGCAGCAGCCAGCAGCAAAGCGCCGCCGCCAGTACCATGGCCGCGGCCGCCAGCGAAATGACCGCGAGCATCGAAGAAATCACCCGGCACGCCGAGCGTGCGCTGAACATGGCGAACCAGGCCGAGGCGCTGGCCAAGGATGGTGGGCGGGTGATCCATCAGGTGGTCAACGACATGGACGGCATTGCCCGCTCGGCGCAGCAATCGGCGCAGGTGATCCGTACGCTGGACAAGGAATCCGAAGGGATTTTCAGCATCATTCAAGTGATCAAGGGCATCGCCGATCAAACCAACCTGCTGGCGCTGAACGCTGCCATCGAGGCGGCTCGCGCCGGTGAGCAGGGGCGTGGATTCGCCGTGGTGGCCGACGAGGTCCGCAGCCTGGCCGGGCGTACCAGCGCCTCCACCCAGGAAATTGCCAACATGGTCTCGCGCATCCAGCAAAGTACCCGCGAGGCGGTGACCAGCATGGAGGCGGGCGTGGCCCAGGTCGACAAAGGCATGGCCGTGACCGCCGACGTCGAGCGCGCCATCCGCGAAATCCTCGAAGCGACGCTGAGCACCACACAACTGGTGAATGACATCACCCGCACCATCGGCGAGCAGAGCCTGGCCAGTAACGAAATCGCCCATCAGGTGGAAATGATTGCCGGTATGTCCGAGGGCAACAGCAAGGTGATCGGCCAGACGGCTTCGACCACCGACGAGTTGTCGACGCTGGCAGGGAAGCTCTCGCAATCGGTGGATCGGTTCAGGCTTTGAGGTATCGCTAAAAGATCGCAGCCTTCGGTAGCTCCTACATTCGAATGCGTACCCTTGTAGGAGCCGCCGTAGGCTGCGATCTTTTGACCCTAAAGATACTTATCGGTCACAGCCCCTTCCGAGGCGCTGGACACGGTCTTCGCGTACTTGGCCAACACCCCGCGCTTGTATTTGGAGGGTGGCCGCACCCAGCGAGTCTTGCGCTCAGCCAGCACGGCATCGGACATATCGACCGAAATCTGCCGGGTTTCCGCGTCGATGGTGATCTTGTCGCCGTCTTCAATGAGGGCAATCGGCCCGCCATCAAAGGCTTCGGGCGTGATATGCCCCACCACAAACCCATGGGACCCGCCAGAGAATCGGCCATCGGTGATCAACGCCACTTCCTTGCCCAACCCTTTGCCCATGACCGCCGACGTCGGCGAGAGCATTTCGCGCATGCCGGGGCCGCCCTTGGGGCCTTCGTAGCGGATCACAATCACGTCGCCGGCCTTGACTTCGCCATTGAGAATGCCGGCCAGCGCACCTTCTTCACCGTGATAGACCCGGGCCGTGCCTTCAAAACGCAGGCCTTCCTTGCCCGTGATCTTCGCCACCGCGCCAGTGGGCGAGAGGTTGCCGCGCAGCACCACCAGGTGCGAGTCCTTTTTGATCGGCTGATCGAACGGCAGAATCACATCCTGACCCGCGGGGTAATCCGCCACGTCCGCCAGGTTTTCCGCGAGCGTCTTGCCCGTGACCGTCAGCACATCGCCATGCAACATGCCAGCGGCCAGCATGCGCTTCATCAACGGTTGAATCCCACCGATGGCGACCAACTCGCTCATCATGTATCGGCCGCTGGGGCGCAGGTCGGCGACCACCGGGGAAATCTTGCCCAGCTCGACGAAATCATCCAGCGTCAGCTCGACATCCACCGCATGCGCCATGGCCAGCAGGTGCAACACGGCATTGGTCGAGCCGGCGAGGGCGATCACCACCCGAATCGCATTTTCAAAAGCCTTGCGGGTCATGATGTCGCGCGGTTTGAGGTCCAGCTTCAGCAGCTCCATCACCTGCTGGCCGGCACGGAAACTGTCCGAAGCCTTGTCGCTGCCGACGGCGTCCTGGGAGCTGGAACCGGGCAGGCTCATGCCCAGCGCCTCGATGGCGGACGCCATGGTATTGGCGGTGTACATGCCGCCGCAGGAGCCGGGGCCGGGAATCGCCACTTCTTCGATCTGCTTGACCTGAATCTCGTTGATATCGCCCCGTGCGTGCTGGCCCACGGCCTCGAACACGGAAATGATATCGGTGTGCCCGGCGCCGGGCCGGATGGTGCCGCCATACACAAAGATTGAGGGCCGATTCAGCCGCGCCATGCCGATCAGGCAGCCCGGCATGTTCTTGTCACAACCGCCCACCGTCACCAGGCCGTCGAAGCCTTCGCAGCCGGCCACCACTTCGATGGAGTCGGCGATCACCTCCCGCGACACCAGCGAATACTTCATGCCCTCGGTGCCGTTGGCGATGCCGTCGGAAATGGTAATGGTGTTGAAAATGACGCCTTTGGCGCCGGCGGCATTCGCGCCTTTTTCGGCTTCAATGGCCAGCTTGTCGATGTGCATGTTGCACGGCGTGACCATCGCCCAGGTCGAGGCGATGCCGATTTGCGGCTTCTTGAAGTCTTCGTCGGTAAAACCCACGGCCCGCAGCATCGAGCGTCCCGGCGCGCGCTCCACGCCATCGACCACTTGGGAGGAATATTTGCGCAGATCATCTTTGTCGGTCATGACGTCTCCTCAGCGGCTCGTCGATAAAAAGCAGGATGAGTATAGTGGCGCAGGCGGACTGACAAGTCGGGAACAGACGCGCGGGTTTAGCGTGTCGTGATATTCTTCGCAACAACTTGGTTTGACCTATTCAGTTTGCGTGTCCTCGAGACGCGCCAACAGAATCACTGTCGCTCAAGTAGCTGAAGCCAAAAAAGATAAAAAGTCAGTTCAGAAGGGACAACTAAACTGAGGTCGATGGAGACACGTCGGCCTTGTGTGCCCACCCTGCAATCCTTATGTGCGAACACCCCGCGACAGGCAGCCTGAATGTCGTGAACCAAGGGGCGTCGTGAGTGAGGAGAGAAGGGCGGATGACGTTTTATCAAAGGTGCTACAGATGTTTAAAAAAATGAACACGGCCCTGTTGGGGCTAGCTTTGTCGATGGGGATCACGTCCGTTCACTCGGAAGAGGCAAAGAAAGTCGATGTGTTGCTGATCGGCGGCGGCATCATGAGCGCGACCCTCGGTGTCTGGCTCAATGAGCTGCAACCCGACCTGTCGATGGAAATGGTCGAGCGTCTCGACGGCGTCGCCCTGGAAAGCTCCAATGGCTGGAACAACGCCGGCACCGGGCACTCCGCCCTGGCCGAGTTGAACTACACCCCGGAAGACGAGAACGGCAAAGTCTCGATCCCGAAAGCCGTTGAAATCAACGAAGCGTTCCAGATCTCCCGCCAATTCTGGGCCTGGCAGGTTCAGCAAGGCGTGCTGAAGAATCCGCGTTCGTTCATCAACTCCACGCCGCACATGAGCTTTGTGTGGGGCGATGACAACATCAAGTTCCTGAAGAAGCGCTACGAAGCCCTGCAAGCGAGCCCGCTGTTCGCCGGCATGCAGTATTCCGAAGATCCGGCTGTGATCAAGAAGTGGGTTCCGCTGATGATGGAAGGGCGTGACCCGAACCAGAAAATCGCGGCCACCTGGACGCCGATCGGCACCGACGTCAACTTCGGCGAGATCACCCGCCAGTTCGTGGCGCACCTGCAAACCACACCGAAGTTCGACTTGAAACTGTCCAGCGAAGTGCAGGACATCACCAAGAACGAAGACGGCAGCTGGCGCGTCAGCTACAAAAACCTGAAAGACGGCAGCAAAACCGACACCGACGCCAAGTTCGTGTTCATCGGCGCAGGCGGCGGTGCACTGCATTTGCTGCAGAAGTCCGGCATTCCTGAAGCCAAGGAATACGCAGGCTTCCCGGTAGGCGGCTCGTTCCTGGTCACCGAAAACCCGGCGATTGCCGAACAACACCTGGCCAAGGCCTACGGCAAAGCCTCCGTCGGCGCACCGCCAATGTCGGTTCCGCACCTGGACACCCGCGTCCTGGACGGCAAGCGCGTCATCCTGTTTGGCCCATTCGCGACCTTCAGCACCAAGTTCCTCAAGGAAGGCTCGTACCTGGACCTGCTGACCACCACCACCACGCACAACGTGTGGCCAATGACCAAGGTCGGCATCAAGGAATACCCGCTGGTCGAGTACCTTGCCGGCCAACTGATGCTGTCGGATGAAGACCGCCTCAACGCCCTGAAAGAATACTTCCCGAACGCCAAGGCCGAAGACTGGCGCCTGTGGCAAGCCGGCCAACGCGTGCAAATCATCAAGCGCGATGAAGCCGCCGGTGGCGTGCTGAAGCTGGGTACCGAAATCGTTGCTTCGGCTGACGGCACCATCGCCGGCCTGCTGGGCGCATCGCCGGGTGCCTCCACTGCAGCGCCGATCATGCTGACCGTGCTGCAAAAGATCTTCAAGGATCAGGTGGCCAGTCCGGCCTGGCAGGAGAAGCTGCATCAGATCGTGCCGAGCTATGGCACTCAGTTGAACAACGATCCAGCGAAAGTGGCTGAAGAGTGGGCCTATACCGCCAAAGTGTTGCAGCTGACTCCGCCGCCGGTGATTGGTCAGGTGGCGGCTCCGGCTGCTGCTCCGGCTGATGCTGATAAGGCCAAGGCGCCGAAGGCTAATGCGGCCAGTGACATGGCTTTGTAAGTAGAAGCGTCATCGCAAAGCCCACTGCACCGGTGACGGTCAGTGGGCTTTTTTGTGGGCGGGTATGGCCTATTTGCTGTTCATTGCCTGGACACTGTGGTCGGCCATTTGGCAGGGGTGCATTGCTTAAAATGCCAGTCAGTTAAGGAATAGCAGGCAAATCACGCTTTATGTAGCAGCGAAGCCTGCGTCCGGCTGCGCAGCAGGCGTAAACCTGAGCACACGGATTACCTGACAAACCGCACACTGCCTTATCTCACGACTGCTGCGCCGCCGGACGCAGGCTTCGCCAGCTGCTACGGACCGTATTACGGCTTAACTGATCGGCATTACCCCTTTGTTCGCTCCTTTGAACCGTTCAACTCCATAGGTTTGCATTTGACTCGTGGCCGCTCGGGCACAGACCGGTATCGGCCAGAAATGGCCAGTGGGGCAGACCACTATTACGCTATATTTTTATGCCCTTCATTCGGTCGGGACGCGTTTTTTGTTCAAGCCATGAGAGGAGATGTGATTTGCCTAAACGCCTGCAACAGCCAATGCGTCGGACTGCGTTTTTTGCAGACACAACGGCGCTGATCCTGTTTTTCACGGCCACCGGCATCATCAATGAACGTTTCATTGCTGGCATGACGTGGGATCAGGTCCTTCATGCTCGCCTTCTGGGAGCGACCCTGATGATTCCAGTCGCGAGACCTTACGGCATATGGCGGGATTGGTTAATGAAGCGAGCCAGTCAGAGCCGGGTTTCCTTGTTGCTATGGGACAGTATTGCCCTCGTCAGTTTCCAAGTGCCGATCTATGCGGCGATCATTGCCTTCAGTGGTGCATCGGGAGGCGGCCTGGTGCGCGGCACTCTCGGCGCGGCCCTGATGATGCTCTTTCTGGGGCGACCTTATGGAGCGTTTCTTAACGGGGTACGGAAGTTGTTTGGCTTACCTCCAGGTGGCGATAAGCCAATGTCGCTGGACAGCTAAGAGACCGCTATCGGCTGTGGATTCAACCGGTCGATGCAACACAACTAAATTCTGTGTAAGCAGAAGGAGTGTTGCAGATGAAGCAGAGACCTCGGATCTATTACACCGAAGGCCAAAGGCGGTCACTCGGAATTTGATGGGGGCCTTAAGTACGACGAATCTCCAAAGTGGCCCGCAAGCCGCCGGATTGACGATTTTCCAAGCGAATTTGCCCACCCAGGCGAGCGGCGATGGCCTGGACGATGGTCAACCCCAACCCCGCGCCCTGGTCATTTCCACGGCTGTAGAATCGCTCGAAGAGGCGATCACGCGCTGTCTCGTCAATTCCCGGCCCCTCGTCTTCGATACTTAATTCGTAGTGCTCTTCTTTTTTTACCAGGCGCACGTTGATCAATCCGTGAGGCGGGGAAAAGTTTGCCGCATTGGTCACCAAATTGTTCACGGCAATATGGATAGCCCCCGCGTCTACTTTGACCGGGCTGATGTCGTCGCCCGTATCGAACGCCAATTCAAGTCCCTTGTTCAATATCCAGGGTGTCAGTTGCACCAGACTTTCTCGAACCGTGGCCACCAGATCGATGTTCGGAGTCTCATGAGTTTTGGGCTGCGGTTCGATACGGGCCATGGTGAGCAGTTGATTGACCAGCCGAGTGGTACGGTCGACACCCACGATTAGATATTCAAGCGATTCGCGTCGATCCTCCTCGCTCCGTGCCTCCATCAGGTTCTGTGCATGTACCCTGAGCACCGCCAGTGGCGTGCGCATCTCATGGGCGGCGTCCGCGATAAAGCGCCGCTCGCGGCCCATGACCTCCTGAATCTGCGCCAACACACGATTGAGGGCCGCCTGCATCGGTTCGAGTTCAGTGGGCAGCGGTGTCAATTGCAGGGGATCGAGAGAGCCTGAATGCCGTGCACGCAGGGTTTCAGCCATATTGACCAGCGGCTTCAATCCCCAGCCGATCGCCAGCCAGATCACGATGGCGAGCAACAGGCTGCCGATCAGATTCGGCACCACGGTATGACGAACGATGCGCCCCACCAAATCGGCCCGTACATCGTCGCGCTCACCCACCCAGATCCTCAGGCCATACTGCGTGTCATCCAGCAAAAAACCACGCCATTTACGATTGTTGAGGTCAACAACGTCACTGAAACCAGGGTTGACCGGTGCTGAAGTTAAGGACGGCGCACTCGTGGTGTGAACCAACAGACTGCCTTGCGAGTTCCAGACCTGGAAAGCGATTTTGCTTTCATACGGATGGCCATCGACTTTCGGTGCCGCTTGGCCCAACGCCTGATTGAACGCTCGATACAACTCGGTGTGTTCCTTGCTGGCCATTGGCATGCGCATGACGCCTTGCAACAGACGGGCGTTTTGCGCCAGCTGAGCATCGTAGACTTCATCAATCTCATGATTGCTGTCGTACAAATTGAACGCCGTCATGATCAACAGCCCGAGGAACAAAAGACACAGGATCAACGTTAGCGTGCGGCGTCTGATCGAGGTCATGGTCGCTCTTCCACCAGGTAACCCACACCACGGATCGTTCGGATCAGTTGGGTCGAGAATTTTTTGCGCAAGTGGTGGATGTGAACTTCCAGGGTGTTGCTTTCCGCCTCTTCGCTCCAGCCGTAGAGCAACTGCATCAGATGATCGCGGGTCATCACGCGGCCCGGCGGTGAAAGCAACTCATGGAGCAGCTGATACTCCTTGGGTGTCAGGGCGACGGGTTCGCCCTGATAGCTGACTTGCTGCGTACTGGGGTTCAAGCTGATGCCCGCATGCTCAATCAGCACTTGGGCGCGGCCGGCGCTGCGTCGCAACAATGCGCGCAGGCGAGCCTTGAGTTCAGCCAGGTCGAAAGGTTTGATCAGATAGTCGTCAGCCCCGGCATCCAGTCCGGCGATACGATCCTCCGTGGCATCACGGGCGGTGAGAATCAGCACCGGCAGATTCGAGCCGCTGTCGCGCAGGCGGCGCAGCACCTCGAGCCCGTCCATTTTTGGCAGACCAAGATCCAGCACCGCCAAATCGAAGGTTTCGCTAAGCAGTGAATGCAGGGCACTGTGGCCATCGCGCAACCAGTCGACCGTGTAACCCTCGCGGCCAAGCGCCTGATGGATACCTTCGCCAAGGGCCACGTCATCCTCGATCAGTAATAAACGCACGCGGACTCCTGTCAGTCGAGTTTCTTGTTCACATCCACCAGCAACGCGTCGATCTCTTTGCGCCGTCCCGCGTCGGCGGTTTCCCGGCCTGGCCGTGGTGCGGCTTGCAGTGCTTTTTGCAGCGCCGTTTTAGCTTCGGCGTAACGTTTTTGACGGTAGAGATGATCCCCCCAGAAGTACAGACTATCGATGCCGTTCGGGTTGAGTTGCAAGGCCTGTTTAAGTAACTGCTCGGCTTTGTCCGAGTCGCCGAAGCCGATAGGCCAACCGGGTACGCGGTCGTACAGCGCGGCGAGGCTGGTGTAAGCCGAGCCTTGCAAGGCTTTGGGGTCCAGGGCCAGTGCTTTCTCCAGATCGGTTTTCGCCTCCTTGGCCTTGCCCAGCGCACCCAGCCCGCCCTGTGCACCCGCCCAGCTGCTGGTGACGATGCCGGACCAGATCCAGGCTTCGGCCACCGATTGGCGTTCCTGAGTGAAGGCCGAGGCCTGGTTGGCGAGTTTTTCGAATGCCGTTGTGCGTTGATCCGCAGGCAGTTCGTATTGAATATGCGCCCAGCTTTGCTGGATGCCAGAGAGACGTTGCTGATCAGCGTTATCCAAGGCCCAGACGCTCTGGCTCAAGGCGCCCAGTAGCAGGCAAGCGGCGATTTTTTTCATGGCTTGAGGTTCTCGTTGTCGGTCTTGCGACTCAGGCGACGGATCAGCGGCAATTGCTTGCGCAAGCCTCGGTCCACCAGATTGGGCAGCAGGCTGTTGAGGCGCACGAAAAAGCGCTCCGGCCAGCCCAGGTACAAGTCACGGCGGTCGCCGGCAATCGCATGGATGACAGCGCTGGCGACGGTTTGCGGGTCGTCGACGCTGGATTTGAGCGCGTCATTCAAGGCCTGCGCCGCCGGGCTGTTCATGCTCGTGCGGGTGGCGCGAGGCGCAACATACAAAACGCCGACCCGGGTGTCCGCCAATTCCCGGCGCAGGGCTTCGGAAAAGCCGCGCAAGGCAAACTTGGTGGCGCAATAGCTGGCGTAACCGGGGTAGCCGATCGAACCGTAAGTCGAACCGACGTTGACCACCATTGCGCTCTCGGCGTGCTTGAGCAGCGGCAGCAATATTTTGGTCAGGCAGATCGGGGCGTTGATGTTCACTGCCAGCATCGCGTCGATGTCACTGTCATCCAGCTGTTCCAGCATGGCGAAGTGATTGACCCCGGCGGCGTTGATCAGCAAGTTGATACCGCCGATGGCTTCAGCGGCGGCCAGCACTTTGCGCCGGTCGGCGAGGAACGTCAGGTCAGCACCGACCCAGCTCAGGTGCTGTGGATAGCGCTCGAGCAACGGCTCCAGGAACTCCCGATGCCGAGCCACCGCCAGCACGCGGGCACCGCTGGCGCACAGCGCGGCGGTGATCGCCAGGCCGATGCCGCCGCTGGCCCCGGTCAATACCACGCGAGCCTCAGACAGGCGCATACAGGTTCTCCCCATCACGCGGCAGGCTACGGAACATGTCGGCGTAAAGTGTGTACACCACCTTGGAGGCGTGAATGACGGCGGCCTGGTCGGCCGGGTCATCAAGCGTGTTCATCAACCGCCGGTAAGTTTGCATGTGTTCGATATCCAGTGAGCCATGCGAGCTGAGATAGCTGAAGGCAGTTTCCGGCAGGTCCAGGCGTTCGCGAATGCTGGCAGCGGCGTGGGTGGCGAGAGCGATGCTGGTGCCTTCCAGCACGTTGACCATGCCGAACAGGCCGACCGGGTTATCCCGGGCGATCAGGTCGTAGAGGAAACTGACCATCAGTTCGATCGGCAAGGACGGACGACCATCGCGCACTGCATCCTTGTCGCCGCCGCAGGCCTGGATGTCGTTGAGCACCCATTTTTCGTGACCGTATTCGTCCTCGATGTATTCGCACACCGCTTCACGCAGCCACTCCAGGCGCAACGGCAGGCGAGCGCCGCAGGCCATCATCAATGGCACGGTGTGACGCACGTGGTAGTAGGCCTGAGTCAGAAAGGCCCGGTAGCTTTCCAGGCTGACCTTGCCCTCGAGTGCATCGCGGATGACCGGAAGATTGAACAAGGCGATGCGTTCTTTCTGGGTCGCTTCTTGAAGGGTGTCGAAAAAACTCATGATGCGGATTCCTCGGAAATTGCCGATTCAGTCAGCTGCACCTGGTAACGCTCGACGATAGCGTCGCGACGCGGCCGGCCATTGGCGGTCAGCAGGCCATTGGCGGGTGTGAAGGGTTGATCCAGACGGGTCCAGTGATGTATGTGGGCGTAATCGGGCAGCGCATCGTTTGCCTCGGCCACGGCGGCAGCCAATTCATCGTCGGTGCAGTCCGGACGGTGGGGCCAGAGCAATGCATGGTTGCTCGGCATGGCTTCGCCGTAGACGAACGCCTGCGCGATATGACGACGTTGGGTCAATTGCGCTTCGACCCATTCCGGGTTCACGTTGCGACCGAAACTGGTGATGAATTGATGCTTCTTGCGCCCCTTCAGGTACAGAAAACCTTCGGGGTCGAATTCGCCGAGATCGCCACTGGGCCACCATTCAATGATGTGCGGCGGCGCTCCCAGATAGCCCAGCAAGGTTGACCCCTTGATCAGCACTTCACCGTCGTCAGCGAGGCGAATCTCCACGTGGGGCAGTGGTTTGCCGACACTGCCGGGGCGGTGTGCCCCTGGTCGATTGAGGCACACCACCGACGCGCACTCCGACAGCCCGTAACCTTCATAAACAGGGATGCCAATGCGCTGGGCGCGATGCAGCAATGCTTCTGAAACCTGTGCACCGCCCACGGCTGCAAAACGCAACGTTTGCGGATTGAAGGCTTTCTGTTCGGCAGCGCTGACCAGTATCAGCAGCAATTGCGGCACAAGAATCAGACTCTCGGGCGCGCGGGTGGCCAGGCAACCGAGCAATTTCGGCACATCAACGCCGCTGGCACCCTGAATGCCGCGAGTTTTCTGGCTCGGCAGGCTCAAGGTTGCGCCGGCGTACAGCGCGGCATAACAACCGAGGTTTTCGAGCAGGATCGACAGCGGCAGTAGCGCCAGGTGATGCTGCGGTTCGGTGGGTTGGCTGGCCTGATCCAGCTCGCGGGCGACTCGCAACATGCCCTCGGCGCTCAGGCATACGCCTTTCGGTGTGCCCGTAGTTCCCGATGTAAACGTCAGTTTGGCGGTACCGTCCGGCATTCGGGGCGGGCCGCTGAATGTCTTGCACCAGAACTCGCCGTGTTTCTCGTACCCAGCCGTTTGGAGTTCTGCTTCCAGTTCCGGTCCTGCAATCACCCGTTCCGCCTGGCTCTGTTCCAGGCAATGCTTGCGTTGGGCCGGGCTGAAAAACGCTGGCAGCGTCAGGCAGGCCAGGCCTTCGAACAACGCGGCCAGGTCCCAGAGCATCGCTTCAACGCCATTGTCCAACGCCAGTGCAACCACCTTGACGCGCTCACCGTGCAGTCGCTGTTGGCGATAGATGACCTCGGCGTAGAGCGTGGCGTAGTCGATTTTCAGCTGATCGCCCCACAAGGCGATGGCGTTGGTCTTGCGTTCGGCATGGCTGCGCAGGACCTTTTTAAATCGCTCCATTTCAAGCGACATGGCTGGCTTCCTCGATGGACGTTGGCAACCCCAGGCGATTGAACAAACCGATGTTGTGCAAATGGATGAAGCCGGCGCGGATGTTGCCGACATGCACCCACGGCTTGCTGTCGTAGTAACTGCCCCAACTGTGCCGGTCATCACCCAGCCGCGCAGGGTCGGCGGCGCAGAGGGTCACGGGTTTCAAACCGAGACGGTGGAAGCTATTGACCAGCCCGATGTTGCCAGTAAAGGCCACCCATTCCAGGCCGCCCATGGCCAGTAGATATGTGATGGTAATGATGCTCAGGCGCGCACTGCCGGTATCACTGGCGGCCAGATTACCCACCTCCACGATGCAGGCGCGGTCGACCGGTTGGTCGGCCGCAGCACTGATGAGCGGATCAATCGACTCGTCCAGGTAACGCTCCAGAAACAGTTGTTCGGTGCTGGCCAGACGCACGCCAGCTACCGCGCAGAGTTCGCCGAGCGCATTGCTCATGCCAAACAGTTCTGGCATGAAGTGACGAATGTCGGCGCCGTGGGCCTTGCGAAAGCGTTGCTGAATAAAGGTTTCGAACACGGGGCGTCGAGTGTCGTCCGGCAAGGCTCTGGCCAGACTCATCTGTGGGGTTTCAGCTTGGCCAAAGTGAAGCGGTAATGGGATGTGCCAGTCGAAATTTGGCATTGAAAAACGCCTCCCCAGTCAGTTTGGGAAGAGTGTCGAGGGCATTTCTTAACGGAGTCTGAAGGTGGTGAAAGGCAGGGCTGAAGCGATCGACACCAGAGCACGGAGCTTGTGCATCGGTTGCCCGAGCTCGACGAGATCGCAGATCCAGCGACACACTGAATTGGAACTGAGCTTCACCGACCCGGCGACCCAGCAACTGCACCCAGGCCGGATGCAATCGAAAACATGTTCCGCGACCTGGTGAATCACTTTATTGCCGAGGAGTTGAGGCACTGGGCAATCCAACAATCTGAATGAATTGCCTCGGGTTCCGTTCGCATTTTCGGCAGACCGCCATGATTAATGGGTGTCCATTTTTCCACTGTTTTGTGCCTGTAATGACAGCCAGTTTCGTTAGCTTTTAGTCAGTCCCTCCCCGGACCAACCGCCTGACCTCAACCTGTAAGGCATAAGCCGGCGCCTCCACAGCATTGAAATCTTGTGCATACCGCTGGGCAAATCCTTCTACCCCCCATTCCTGATACTGCTGCACATGCTTTAGTTCGTGAGCCCAGAGTGCGACGTCTTGTTCTGCGGTTTGAGCGTCCCGGAAGAGGATGATGTCGATCAGTGTCACGGCACCGACATCGGGGTTTTGCAGCATGGCAGTGGCGGCGCTGAATTGGCCGTTGTCGCTCACTTTGTAGCGCGCGGTATCGAGGACGCTGGGGTCGTACCAGCGCAGCAGCTGCTCCCGGATGTGCGGTGGAATGGGTTGGACGCCGGTGGTGGCTGCTTCAGCGCGGGCTTGGGTCAGCCACAAAGCCAAGGCAGGTGCCGCGATTTGGTAGATGCCATCGGGCAGGGGGCCGAGCAGGGGACCCACGTCTGGCAGGCAGATGCAGCCATCCAGGCACACTTGTTTCTCGCCAGCGGGGCAGGCGTTGGTCTGGGCTGGCACTTCAAGTGTCAGGCAAAGAACAAACAGCGCCACCAGGCGCGTGGTGATGGGCGGCATTGGGCGCTCCAGGGGCGGATGCAGCGCGAGCAGTGGGGCACAGTCGATCGACGACACGCATGGAGTTAGCGTAGCCCCGAACCAAGCGCACCCAAGATAACGCAGGAAGCGACGGGCCACTTTTTCTGTGAATTCCCCACTTCACCATAACCCTTGCTCAATTAATGCTGGTTTGATCTAGGCTTATATGAAATCACGCGGGAGAAAAACTCCATGTCCCTCGCTCTCAGAAATCTATTGGCCCTTGCTTTGGGTGTCTTCTTTTGCACAGCAGCGTGCGGTCAAGGGGCAGCAGACACCAATCACCCACCGGCAATATTTCCATTGGAATCTGAGACGGTGCCACAACTCATTGCCTATCCGCCACTTGCCGAGCCGCTCGCCCGCGGAGTCGTCATTATCCAATATCGAACAGAGCACGCTAGGATCATGCCGGTATTTGGTAAAGCGGCGGCTGATGTATCACCACGTCTCGGTCACCTTCACGTGACCGTCGACAACTGGAAGGGTACATGGGCGCATACCAGTGAAGACCCGATTATCTTGGTCGGACTGGAACCTGGTACTCACAAAGTTCTGCTTGAAGTGGCCGACCCGACACACAAAATCCTTACCAGTACGATAGTGAGTTTTATAGTTCCGGAGAAGAAAACAGCTGACGCCCCTCACATTGACGATGGTCACGCAGTCAAACCATAACTGTTGAGTGCAACGCATCTGATATGGTTTTTCCTGCGTCATCTGCCTCTGTAATGCACCCAGCCTGCGGCTCACAATGACGGCACAGTCCGCAGTCGCAGCAATCGCTGCACTGCAAACTCATCAGTCAGGAGGCTTCAATGGGCAAGATGGCGATTTTTCTCGGTGGATTTCTGGTGCTGACCATTTTGATCGGTGCGCTGGCCACGATCTCTCCGACGTGAAGAGGGCCCCGTTTGTAGGAGCGAGCTTGCTCGCGATGGTCTGCAGAACGCCGTGTTTACCCAGCAAGCACGCGTGATCGTTGACGACCATCGCGAGCAAGCTCGCTCCTACAGGTCAATGGCACACTCCATCAAGGGCGCTGCAACACGCTTTCCCCTGCATGGTTGGGCAGTCTGTACACGTCAACCAACGCCAATAACCCGAACAGCGCCACGCCGACGAAGGCCACTCGAAAGTCGGCGACCTGGGCCTGCAGGTCGTGGTTTTGCACGGACATGGAGGCGCGTAACAGCAGCGCGGCGACTGTCACGCCCATGCCCATGGCCAGTTGGAAAAACATACTGAACAGCGCCGAGGCTTCGCTCATGCGCTCCTTGGGCACGTCGGCAAAGCCGATGGAGTTGTAGCAAGTGAATTGCATGGATCGCGACAGGCCACCGGCGAACAGCACGACGGCGATCAATGCAAACGGCGTTTGCGCCGTGAACAGCGCGCAGGTCGCAATCGACAGGACACCGATGACGCCATTGACGAGCAGCACGTTGCGAAAGCCGTAGCGCTGCATGATTGCCGTGGTAAACGGTTTCATGGCGAGGTTGCCGGCGAACACCGCTAACACCAGCAAACCGGCGTCGACGGGGGACAGTCCGAACCCGACCTGGAACAACAGCGGGAGCAAAAACGGCAAGGCACTGATCGCCAGGCGAAACAGCGAGCCGCCGAAGATGCTGACTCGAAACGTGTCGATCGCAACGGTGCGCAAGGGCAATAGCGGGTTGGCGTGATGCCGACAGTGATGCACCGCCCACAGCGCGAGCAGCACACCTGCAAGCACGGCACCGAAGCCCAAGAACATCCCGTTGCCGTGCTGGCTACCCAACCATTCCAGACCTCCAAGAAGCGAAGCGCAGGCGCCCGCCAGCAGGGCAAAACCTTTGCCGTCAAACGTGCGTACGTTGTCTTCACGGCCTTCGGGCACGAGCCAGAGCGCGGCAATCAACGCCAAAACACCCAGTGGCAAGTTGACGTAAAAAATCCATGGCCATGACGCGTGGGTCACGATCAGGCCGCCGACTAATGGCCCGAGGATGGGTGCTACCAGGCCGGGCCAGGTAATGATCGCAATCATCTTCACCAGGTCTTTTTTGTCGGTGTTGCGCAGTACCGCCAGGCGTCCCACCGGCACCATCAGCGCGCCGCCGATGCCTTGGAGCACGCGGGCCAGAACGAACATCTCGATATTCTGGCTAAGCCCGCACAAGAGCGAGGCGAGGGTGAAGACGACGATGGCAGCGGCAAACACCCGCCGAGCGCCAAACCGGTCGGCAACCCAGCTGGAAAGCGGAATGAAGATCGCCACCGCGAGAATGTAGCCGGTGATCCCCACGTTCATGTCCACCGGCGTAATTCCGAATGCCGCCGCCATGGTGGGCAGCGCTGTCGCGATGACTGTCGCGTCGAGGTTTTCCATGAAAAAAGTCACCGCGACCACCAGCGCGATCAGACGTGTCTGCAGGCTGAGCCGCGCCTCGGCTGAGAGGGTGGAACCTGGCGTGGCGGGAGACTTCACCGATGTGATCCTTTTTCGAGGCGATTCAAACAGAAGACTTCGCCATGGGTTTTACCATCCCAAGTCCACTCACAGAAGGGCGGTATGCAACGATTGGCCGCTCGCGAGCTCATATGAAAACTACCCGCGCCGTTCGTGCCGCAGTGTGGCACTGCAAACGACGGTTCAATGTGTTGGATGGCGACAGCGAGTGAATGTGCTTATGACGATGGCGGACAAGGACTATGTAGCCTGGCTGGTTGAGCAATCGATGCTGAACGCGGCCAGGCAGCGAGCAAAATTGTATTCCGGACAGGGGCGGCTGTGGCAGCAGCCATATGCGCATACCCGGCCGCGTGACGCCTCGGCGCTCGCCTCAGTGTGGTTCACCGCGTATCCCGCCTCGATCATCACCGCTGAAGGCGAGACGGTGTTGCAGGCGCTGGGCGATGAAGCGCTTTGGCATGCACTGTCGGAAATCGGTATTCAAGGCATTCATAACGGACCGTTGAAAACCTCCGGCGGTTTGCAGGGCCGCGAACGCACGCCGACCATTGACGGCAACTTCGACCGCATCAGTTTCGGCATTGATCCGGATCTGGGCACCGAGGCGCAATTGCAAGGCTTGAGCAGAATGGCCGCGGCGCACAATGCGGTGATCATCGACGATGTGATTCCGTCGCACACCGGCAAAGGCGCGGATTTTCGTCTTGCTGAAATGGCCTATGAGGATTATCCGGGGCTCTACCACATGGTGGAAATCCGCGAAGAAGACTGGCCGTTGCTGCCCGAGGTCCTTGAAGGCCGTGACGCGCAGAACCTCGGCCCACTGCAGGTCGATGCCCTGAGGGACAAGCACTACATTGTCGGCCAGTTGCAGCGGGTGATTTTCTTCGAGCCGGGCGTGAAGGAAACCGACTGGAGTGCGACGCCGGTAGTGATCGGCGTCGACGGCAAGCCACGACGCTGGGTGTATTTGCATTACTTCAAGGAAGGGCAGCCTTCGCTCAACTGGCTCGACCCGAGTTTCGCGGCGCAGCAGATGATCATCGGCGACGCCTTGCATGCGGTTGACGTGATGGGCGCGAAAATCCTGCGCCTGGATGCCAACGGCTTCCTGGGCGTCGAGCGCAAACTGGACGGCACGGCATGGTCCGAAAGCCATCCGCTGTCGATCACCGGCAATCAGTTGCTGGGCGGGGCGATCCGCAAGGCAGGCGGTTTCAGCTTCCAGGAGTTGAACCTGACCATCGACGACATCGCCTCGATGTCCCACGGCGGTGCAGACCTGTCTTACGACTTCATCACCCGGCCGGCCTACCAGCATGCGTTGTTGATGGGCGATGCCGAGTTTTTGCGGCTAATGCTGCGTCAGGTCCACAACTATGGCATCGATCCCGCTTCGTTGATTCACGCCCTGCAAAACCATGACGAACTGACGTTGGAGCTGGTGCATTTCTGGACCCTGCATGCCCATGACACGTTTCTTTATCAGGGCCAGACTTTTCCCGGCAACATCCTGCGCGAGCATATTCGCGAGCAGATGTATGAGCGTCTGTCCGGAGAGCACGCGCCCTACAACCTGAAATTCGTGACCAATGGCGTGTCCTGCACCACCGCGAGCATCATCACCGCGGCGTTGGGCATTCGCGATCTGGCAGCGATCACGCCGGCGGACATCCAGCAGATTCGCCAGGTGCATTTGCTGCTGGTCATGTACAACGCCATGCAGCCCGGGGTATTCGCGCTGTCTGGGTGGGACCTGGTGGGCGCGCTGCCGCTCCCGGCGGAGGAGGTCGCGCACCTGATGCTCGATGGCGATACTCGCTGGATTCATCGTGGCGCCTATGACCTTGTCGACCTCAATCCCGACGCGCCGCTGTCCGCAGGCGGTATGCCTCGCCCGAAATCTCTGTACGGCAGTCTGCCCAGCCAATTGAAGGACCCGGACTCGTTCGCCTCACAACTGAAAAAAATCCTGGCCGTGCGCCGTTCTTACGATATCGCCGCCAGCCGGCAGATTTTGATTCCAGACGTCGAACACCCGGGCCTGTTGATCATGGTTCACGAGTTGCCCGCCGGTAAAGGCACGCAAATCACCGCCCTGAACTTCAGCGCGCAACCGCTGACCGAAACGCTGCATCTGCCCGATATCGCGCCAGGGCCGGTGGTCGACATCATCAATGAGCGGGTCGAAGGAGACCTGACGGCCGAGGGTGAGTTCACCATCACGCTCGACCCTTACGAAGGCCTGGCGCTGCGTGTGGTCAGTAGCTCGCCGATGATGTGAATGGGTTCAATGTCGGGCGCCAAACTGTAGGAGCGAGCTTGCTCGCGATGGACTTAAGAACGCCGCGTTGACGAATAGTCACGCGTTATCGTTAACGTCCATCGCGAGCAAGCCCGCTCCTACAGTCCAAGGGGCAGGAAGTGTGGCTCAGCGAAACGCTGGCACCACGTGTTTGATAAACAGCTCCAGGGATTTTTTCTTCTGCGCATGGGGCAGGCTGTTATCGCACCAGAAGCTGAACTCGTCGACGCCCAGTTCCTGGTAATACTTGATGCGCGGGATGATTTCTTCGGGGGTGCCGATCATCGCGGTCCTGTGCAGGCTCTCCAGTTCGAACTCCGGGCGAGCGGCAAATTTCTCTTCCGGGCTAGGCGCCAGGAAGCCGTTGACCGGCACTTCCTTGTTGCCGAACCAGGCGTCGAAAGTGCGATAGAAACGCGAGATCGCCTTGGCCCCGACTTTCCAGCCTTCAGGGTCATCGACGGCGTGCACGTGGGTGTGACGCAACACCATCAGTTGCGGGCGCGGCACGTCCGGGTTGTTGTCCAGCGCAGTCTGGAACTTGTTTTTCAGGTCGAGGACTTCTTCGTCGCCCTTCATCAGTGGCGTGACCATCACGTTGCAGCCGTTGGCGACCGCGAAATTGTGCGAGTCCGGGTCGCGAGCGGCGATCCACATCGGCGGGTTCGGCTTCTGGATCGGCTTCGGCACGCTGGTGGAGGTGGGGAATTTCCAGATATCGCCGTCGTGGGCGTAGTCGCCTTGCCACAGGGCACGCACCACGGGAACCATCTCCCGCAGCGCCTGGCCACCGGAAGAGGCCGGCATGCCGCCGGCCATCCGGTCAAATTCAACCTGGTAGGCGCCGCGCGCCAGGCCGACTTCCATGCGGCCGTTACTGATCACATCCAGCAAGGCGCATTCACCGGCGACCCGCAACGGGTGCCAGAACGGCGCGATGATGGTACCGGCGCCGAGGTGAATGGTGGTGGTCTTGGCTGCCAGGTAAGCCAGCAGCGGCATTGGACTTGGCGAGATGGTGTATTCCATGGCGTGGTGTTCACCGATCCAGACCGTGCTGAAACCGCCGGCCTCGGCCATCAGGGTCAGTTCGGTCAAGTCTTCGAACAGCTGCCGGTGGCTGACGCTTTCGTCCCAGCGTTCCATGTGCACGAACAGTGAAAACTTCATGACGCTACCTCGAAATGCTTTGTTGTTTTATTGGTATGCCATATTACGACATATTTGCAAGATGTTTGTCTTTGAAAGATCAAAAGATCGCAGCCTGCGGCAGCTCCTACATTCCGGCGGCGTACACCTGGAGGAGCTGCCGAAGGCTGCGATTTTTTTGTTTTCGAATCAGGCGAAAACGGGCAGGGCGCCCATCTTGCCGTGGCAATACACCAGTGGTCCGGCGTCTTGGCGGGGCACGATCAGGTTCTTCACCGCACCGACCATGATCGCGTGGTCGCCGCCTTCATATTCGCGCCACAGTTCGCATTCGATGACCGCCGTGGCATTGGCCAGAATCGGATTGCCCAGCTCGCTCAACGTCCATTCGATGCCTTGCGCCTTGTCCTTGCCTTTGCGCGCGAACGCATAGGCTTCACTTTGCTGGCCGCCGGACAACACGTGAATGGCAAAACGTTTGTTCTTGATCAGGACGGGGTAGGAGTCGGAGCTGTAGTTGGGGCAGAACAGCACCAGGGCCGGGTCCATGGACAGCGAGCTGAAGGCGCTGGCGGTCAGGCCGACAATTTGTCCGTCGTCATCGAGCGTGGTGATCACAGTGACCCCGGACGGAAACGAACCCATCACTTGTTTGTAGATGGCGGCATCGATCATGGGACGGTCCTCTGGCGGTGAAACGGGTTTTTATGAATTTGTAGGTCTGATGGTATACCGTAATACATCGTTTGCAAGGGCTTTTTCAGTCACCCGATAAACGTACGAATTTGGTTTTTAGCTCAATGATTACGGGGCTTTCGGCTAGAAAGTACGGGCGCTAATGGGTCAAAATGACGGATCAGATGGGCATTCAAAGGCCGGATCAGTCTTGTGAAATGTCTGGAATACCATAATATGATCGGCATCTGAGGGGAGGCCAAGCGCACCCCCGGTTTGGCTTCATACAATTATAAGATCAGACAAACTCGAGTTCATGCACATGTCCCAGATGTCCCGGCAAGACCCCCTGATCGAGAATCATACGGTCGATTACGTCCCACTCGCGGAACGCCACGGGAAGGCCCGTGATCTGTTCACCTTATGGTTCAGCACCAACATTGCGCCGCTGCCCATCGTCACCGGAGCCATGGTGGTTCAGGTGTTTCACCTCAGCCTGTTCTGGGGTTTGTTGGCGATTGCGCTGGGGCACATGGTGGGCGGTCTGGTCATTGCGCTTGCCTCTGCCCAAGGGCCGCGCATGGGCATTCCGCAGATGGTGCAGAGTCGTGGTCAGTTCGGTCGTTATGGTGCGCTGTTGATCGTGTTCTTTGCGGCACTGATCTATATCGGCTTTTTCATTTCCAATATCGTGCTCGCCGGCAAGTCGATTGTCGGCATCGCGCCTTCGGTTCCAGTGCCGGCAAGCATCCTCATCGGCGCCCTCAGCGCGACCGCGATCGGGGTGATCGGTTACCGATTCATTCACACGCTGAACCGTATCGGCACGTGGGTCATGGGCAGCGCCCTGATCGCCGGTTTCCTGTTTATCTTTGCCCATGACTTGCCGGCGGACTTCTTTACCCGCGGCGGCTTCAATCTGTCCGGGTGGCTGGCCACGGTATCGCTGGGCATCATCTGGCAGATCAGCTTCTCGCCGTACGTGTCGGACTACTCGCGTTACCTGCCGGCGGATATCGGCATTGCCCGGCCATTCTTCGCCACGTACCTGGGCGCCACGCTGGGCACCATTCTGTCGTTCTCATTCGGCGCAGTGGCGGTGTTGGCGACCCCGGAAGGAACCGAGGCGATGGCGGCGGTGAAGCAATCGACGGGTTGGCTGGGGCCGATCCTGATGGTGCTGTTCTTGCTTAACATCATCAGCCACAACGCGTTGAATCTGTATGGTGCGGTGCTGTCGATCATCACTTCGATCCAGACGTTCGCCAGCCAGTGGACGCCGACCATCAGGCTGCGGGTGGTGTTGTCGAGCATCGTCCTGGCGGGCTGCTGCCTGGTCGCGTTGAGCGCTTCGGCGGACTTCATCTCGCAGTTCATCGGCCTGATTCTGGCGCTGTTGCTGGTGTTGGTGCCATGGGCTTCAATCAACCTGATCGACTTCTACGTGATCAAGCACGGCCATTACGATATCGCCTCGATCTTTCGCGCTGACGGCGGGATCTACGGGCGATTCAACCTGCATGCGATCGTTGCGTACTTCATCGGCATCATCGTGCAGTTGCCGTTTGCCAATACGTCGTTATATGTCGGGCCGTATGCCAATCTGGTGGAAGGCGCGGATCTTTCGTGGCTGGTCGGACTGGTGGTGACGTGCCCGCTGTATTACTGCCTGGCTACGCGTGGCAAAGCGCAGGAGAGCAGGGCGACCAGACTTGGTTACGCTGATTAGTTAACCCGCAACTATTGTAGGAGTGAGCTTGCTCACGATGGTCGTCAACGATAACGCGTGTTTGCTGGTTATACGCGGTCTCCTTAAATCCATCGCGAGCAAGCTTGCTCCTACACGTTCACTTGTCATTTCTTGCTGGTTTTGCGTGCTTTGAAAGATTGTTGGATTCTTCTTCAAGGTATATGTCGACCGGACTACGCTCTCTGGCTGCAATCAGTTGGATTTTCTCGGATACAGCGATAAGGCGATTGCCGAACCGGGAGTTGATGTCTCTGGCGGAGGACAAAATGCTTTGTTTTGCGCCTGACATGATGACTTCCTTGTAGTTGATTGAAAGTTATCAATACCGGCAGACCCTCTCTAATTCAATCACTTCATCGGGCTGAACTGAGACAAATTATGACAGTCACGTAACCAGGTCATTCCAGTAGCGAGACCAGCCTTGGTTCGATCGAGCCCGCAAGCACCTCGATCAGCGCCAGCGTTACCGGCAGCTTGAAGCGCCGCGGGCCCGCGCTGCCGGGATTGAGGAACAGCTGGTCGCCGCGCCATTCGATGCGTGGCTTATGCGAATGGCCGGTGATCACCAGTTTTATGCGGGCATCCAGCGCGGCCGGGACATCGGCCATGTCATGTACCAGCAAGGTCTGCCATCCGTTCAGGTCGAAACATAAGCGGTCGGCGAGAGGTGCTGGCCAGGGCACGTTCAGGTCATTGTTTCCGCGCACCACATGCAGCGGAGCAATGGCGGCCAGTTGATCGAGAATCTCGGGTTTGCCAATGTCCCCAGCGTGAATGATCCGTTCACAACCCTGCAGTGCCTCGAGGGCTTCGGCACGCAGCAAGCCATGGGTATCCGAGATCACACCGACTTTCATGCAAGGCTCCTGACCTGATTCATGCGACTTACTCCTCTGAGCGCCCCGTGGCGTCACGATCGTGCTCGTATCGCCTGGTGAGCGGGAAGGGCGGCAACCACGACTCACGACGCACGATCCAGCTTTCGTAGGTGGGTATCAGTTGGTCGGGAGCATCCAGCGATCCGAGGTTCACTTCGACCTCGTCGTCGGTGCGTGCAAAAACGGAGGAGCCACAGCGGGGGCAGAAAAACCGTCCGGCATAGTCGCGTGTTTCGCCCTGGATCGTCACTGCATCCTGAGGGAATATCGCGGATGCGTGAAACAGCGCCCCGTGGTGCTTGCGACAGTCGAGACAGTGACAAAGGCCTACCCGGTAGGGAAGGCCCGATGCCTCGATTCGGACGTTGCCGCACAGGCAACCGCCAGTGAATCGGTCCATGTTGCGTCTCCTCTCAAATCAAGCGCGGGAATGTTTGCGACGAATCAGGTCGACAGAGTCTAGCGCTACATCGCGCCGAGCCCTCACTGACGCGCCTGTTTCAGATAAACGAAGAAACGCGAAGACAAAAAAAGGCCGCCGCAGCCCGACGCTGCAGCGACCAGAGGGTGACTCGAGGTTCGCGGCCCACTGGCATCGGCCGATGGAGGATCAATGGGCGCCAGCGGCCTTGTTCAGATCGCTTTCGGCCCACTCCGTGTACACGCACGCATCCGCAGTTGCCCAGCGCACGCGCACCGGATCGCCCGTCTTGAGTGGCATGCCGGCGGCGGAGAGTGCCTTGACGGTCATCGATGTACCGCCCAGGGTTTTCACGGTGCAGGTCTGGCTTTCACCGAGGAACAGCACTTCGCCGACGATGGCTGACACTTCATTCCAGCCGGCCGCCAAGGGTTCCTGAGCGGCTTGCTCGACACTCAACGCCAGGGCTTTTTCCGGGCGCACCATCAGCAACACATCCTGATCGGTTTGCAGGCCGGCGGTCAGTCGAATGGACAGCGACTGGCCTTCAAACGAAGCCACCGCATTGCCCTGAGCCTTGAGCTTGAGGAAGTTCGAGTTACCCAGGAACGAGGCGACAAACGCATTCGGCGGGTTCTGATACAGGTCATAACCGCTGCCCAGGCCGACGATCTTGCCGTGGCTGAAAATCGCAATGCGCTGAGACAAACGCATGGCTTCTTCCTGATCGTGGGTGACGTAGACGATGGTGATGCCGAGGCGCCGATGCAACTGGCGCAGTTCGTCTTGCAAGTCTTCACGCAGTTTCTTGTCGAGGGCGCCAAGCGGCTCGTCCATCAACAGAATGCGTGGCTCATAGACCAGCGCTCGTGCGATGGCGACGCGCTGTTGCTGGCCGCCGGAGAGTTGCGAAGGGCGGCGATGAGCGAACTGCTCAAGCTGCACCAGTTTGAGCATGGCATCGACCCGGCGTTCGCGCTCGGCGGTCGCCAGTTTGCGGATCGCCAACGGGAACGCGATGTTGTCGCGCACCGACAGGTGCGGGAACAGCGAGTAGCGCTGGAACACCATGCCGATATCGCGCTTGTGCGGCGGCACGTTGACCAGCGATTGGCCGCTGACGAGAATCTCGCCGCTGCTCGGGGTTTCGAAGCCGGCGAGCATCGACAGCGTCGTACTTTTGCCGGAGCCGCTGGAGCCGAGGAACGTAAGGAATTCACCGTCCTTGATGTCCAGCGAGATGTTGTCCACGGCGGCAAATTCGCCGTAGTACTTGTTCAGGTTGCGCAGGCTGACCAGGGGTTTGTCGTTCTGCTGGGCGGAATCTTTGATCACGGCACTCATGTCGTACTCCTGGCGCTCAGGCGCTGATTTCATTGCGCCGGCGAACGGCGGCGGCGATCACCATGACCAATACCGAGAGGCCGATCAGCAGCGTCGATGCGACGGCGATCACGGGCGTCAGGTCCTGGCGCAGGGTGGTCCACATTTTCACGGGAAGGGTTTGCAGGGTCGGGCTGGCCATCATCACGCTCAGCACCACTTCGTCCCACGACACCAGGAACGCAAACAGGGCCCCGGCCACCATGCCCGGACGAATCGCCGGGAAGGTCACCTTGAATACCGCTTGCAGGCGTGAGGCGCCGCAGATCACCGCGGCATCCTCAATCGACTGATCGAACAGCTTCAGCGAGTTGATGATCGAGATGATGGTGAACGGCAAAGCAACAATCACGTGGCTGACCACAAAGGCAAACATCGTCCCGGTGTAGCCGAGTTTGAGAAACAGCGCGTACACCGCCACCGCAATGATCACCAACGGCACGATCATCGGCAGGGTGAACAGGCCGTAGAGCATTTCCCGTCCAGGGAAGCGTCCTCGCACCAGCGCGAAAGCGGTGGGCAAACCCAGGGCCACGGCGAAGAAGGTGGTCAACACCGCGACCTTGAGGCTCGCCAGTGCGGCGTTCATCCAGTCGGCGTTGGAGAAGAACTGGCCATACCATTTCAGCGTCCAGCCCGGTGGCGGGAACACCAGCCATTGGGAAGAGCCGAAGGACAGCAACACGATGAACACGATCGGCAGTAACAGGAACAGCGCGATCAAACCCGTCGTGAAATAAAGGCCGAAACGCATGCGTCGGCTCATCGCATTGGGGGTCAGGAGCATGACGGCTTACCTCGCGTTGCTGGCGCCAACCGGGGATTCCGGCTGAAGCTTCAGGTAGAAGTAGAACAGCACCAGCGTGATGGCGATCAGCAGTGCGGCACCGGCGCTCGCCAGGCCCCAATTGAGGAACGACTGCACCTGCTGAATGATGAACTCGGGCAGCATCATGTTCTGCGCGCCGCCGAGCAGCGCCGGGGTCACGTAGTACCCAAGTGACATCACGAACACCATCAGCCCACCGGAGAACAGCCCCGGCCGGCACAGCGGCAGGAACACCCGGAAGAAGTTGGTCCAGGGACTGGCGCCGCAGATCGAGCCGGCCTGCAGGATCATCGGGTCGATGGCCTGCATGGTCGCCTGCAGCGGCAGCACGATGAACGGGATCATGATGTAGCTCATGCCGATCACCACGCCGGTCAGGTTGTGCACCATCTCCAGCGGCTGATCGATGATGCCTATCGCCATCAGCGCCTTGTTGATCACCCCGGAGGCTTGCAACAGCACCAGCCAGGAATAGGTCCGGGCGAGGAGGCTGGTCCACATCGACAGCAGCACGATATTGAGGATCCAGCGACCCCAGCCACGGGGCACCAGGGTGATGGCCCACGCCAATGGAAAACCGAGCAGCAGGCTGAACAGGGTCACCAGTCCGGCAACGGAGAAGGTGTTGAGCAGCACTCGTGCGTACGCCGAGTTGGCGAACAACTGTGCGTAGTTGCCCAGTCCCGGTGTCGGCTCCAGCACACCGCGCAGCAACAGGCCGATCAGTGGCGCCAGGAAGAACAGGCCAAGGAACAGCAGGGCGGGGAGCAGGTTGCTTGCACCACGCCAGCGCTGTGCCAGAGAAGGGGACTGCGTCATCGCAGCCGCCTTGCCGGAAACCGCTCCGGCAACGCCAGTGGCGCTACCGGTCGGAGTGGATGCCGTCATTTTCATTTGACCAGCCATTCGTTCCACCGTGTCGCGATGGCCGGACCGTTCTTGGCCCAGTACGCGAAATCAAGAGTGATTTGATCCTTAGCGTAGGCAGTCGGCAGGTTCGGAGCCAACACCGAGTCCAGGCGCGCCACGCTGTCGACGTTGACTGGCGCATAGGCGGTCAGGTTGGAGAAATCCGCCTGACCTTTGGCGCTACTGGCGTTGGCCAGGAACTTCATGGCCGCGTCCTTGTTTTTCGAGCCTTTAGGGATGACCAGAATGTCAGCCATGACCAGGTTCTGTTTCCAGCTTACGCCGACTGGCGCGCCATCTTCTTGCAGGGCATGGATCCGGCCGTTCCAGAACTGCCCCATGCTGACTTCGCCAGACGCGAGCAACTGTTGCGACTGCGCACCACCGCCCCACCAGACAATGTCTTTCTTGATGGTGTCGAGTTTTTTGAAGGCGCGATCCAGGTCCAGCGGATAGAGCTTGTCGGCGGCGACGCCATCGGCGAGCAGGGCCAGTTCAAGCACGCCTGGGCTGGGCCATTTGTAGAGGGCGCGTTTGCCGGGATAGGTCTTGGTGTCGAACAACGCGGACCAATCCTGGGGTTTGCTGGCGCCAAGCTTGCCTTCGTTATAGCCGAGGACGAAGGAGAAGAAGAACGAGCCTACGCCGTGGTCAGAGACAAATCGCGGGTCGATTTTATCGCGCTGGATCACTTTGAAATCGAGGGGTTCGAGCAGACCTTCGGCGGCGGCGCGCAAGGCGAAGTCGGCTTCGACATCGACCACATCCCACTGGACATTGCCGCTTTCGACCATGGCTTTGAGTTTGCCGTAGTCGGTCGGGCCATCCTGGACCACGGTGATGCCGCTGGCCTTGCTGAACGGGTCGGCCCAGGCCTGCTTCTGCGCATCCTGCGTGCTACCGCCCCAACTGACGAAGTTGACGCTTTCGGCCGCCATCAACGCCTGGCTGGTTACGCTCAGCAATCCCGCAAAAAGAACTGCGGCTGCACGTTTGTTCAACACCATTTTCACGCCCTCATTGTTGTGTTTATGAGCGGGGCTTTTAGTGCCCGCCTATCGGGAGCAGTAGGTCCGTCTGGCCGGTTACGGCGGTTCGGTCTATGGAATATCATATTATGGTATTCCAAACTTTGTGCAAGCACTTTGCCTGACCGGCTATCTGCCAAGAGAATTTTTTTGTAAGTCGAAACACGGTCCTGTAGCAGCTGGCGAAGCCTGCGTCCGGCTGTTTGTAGGAGCTGCCGCAGGCTGCGATCTTTTGATCTTGCTTTTAAAAGTGCAGATCAAAAGATCGCAGCCTGCGGCAGCTCCTACAGATTGGGTTCCCGGCTCGGTAGAGCTAAACCCTTAGGATCACTGGGTGAACGGGATGCTCTCGACCACTTCCAGGTTGTAACCGGTCAAGCCGGCATATTTCAGTGGCGGGCCCAGGTGGCGCAATTTGCCCACCCCGAGGTCCTGGAGGATCTGTGCGCCGGTGCCCACTTCAGAGTAGATCCGCGATTGCGAGCGACTGAACTGGCGTGGCGCCTGGGTCAGTTGCGGCACGCGTTCGAGCAATGCCTGCGAGGATTCATGATTGGCCAACACCACCACCACGCCGCAACCTTCTTCGGCCACGCGCTGCAACGCGGCCCACAAGGTCCAGTTCGAAGGGCCGTGGTATTCGGCGCCCACCAGATCGCGCAGCGGATCGATCACATGCACGCGCACCAGCGTCGGCTCGTCGCGCTGCAATTTGCCCATGACCATCGCCATGTGCACGCCACCTTCGATGCGGTCTTCAAACGTGATCAAGCGGAAGGTGCCATGCACCGTCGGCAGTTCACGTTCGCCGATGCGCACCACGGTGTGCTCGGTACTGAGGCGATAGTGGATCAGGTCGGCGATGGTGCCGATCTTGATCCCGTGCTTGCGTGCGAACACCTCCAGGTCCGGGCGGCGGGCCATGGTGCCGTCGTCATTCATGACTTCAACGATCACCGACGCCGGGGTGAAGCCCGCCAGGCGTGCCAGGTCGCATCCGGCTTCGGTATGACCGGCGCGGGTCAGCACACCGCCTTCCTTGGCGCGCAGCGGGAAGATATGGCCGGGCTGTACCAGGTCGGCGGGGCCGGCCTCGGCGGCAACGGCGGCGGCAACCGTGCGCGCCCGATCGGCAGCGGAGATGCCGGTGGTCACACCGACGGCGGCCTCGATTGACACGGTGAACGCGGTGCTGAAGGCGCTGCCGTTGCTCGGCACCATCTGCTCCAGGCCTAGACGCTGGCAGTGGTCGTCGGTCAGGGTCAGGCAGATCAGGCCACGGGCTTCCCGGGCCATGAAACTGATTGCCTCGGCGGTGCAACAGTCGGCGGCGAGCAAAAGGTCGCCTTCGTTTTCCCGGTCTTCGTCGTCAACCAGGAGCACCATTTTGCCAAGGCGGTAGTCTTCGATGATTTCTTCAATGCTGTTGAAGGCCATGCTGGGATTCTCAGTGTTTGATAGAAATGTAATACGGTATACCATAATACAAAACAAACCGAGAGGTCACTATGAAGGCGTACTGGATTGCTCATGTAGACATCGACGACCCCGATCAATACCGCGAATACACCCAGCGGGCGCCGCAGGCCTT
This sequence comes from Pseudomonas sp. LBUM1644, assembly GCF_059716195.1. NCBI lineage: Bacteria > Pseudomonadati > Pseudomonadota > Gammaproteobacteria > Pseudomonadales > Pseudomonadaceae > Pseudomonas > Pseudomonas sp. LBUM1644. Next base: position 2,423,231 of record NZ_CP166812.1, read on the forward strand.
CGCGTTGTATGGCGGGCGGATATTGGCCCGGGGCGGGCGTAGCGAAGCGATGGAAGGACGGCCGACGCCGCAACGCAGTGTGGTCATCGAATTCGACTCTTACGAACAGGCGGTGGCGTGTTATCGGTCAGCGCACTATCAGGCAGCGAAAGGGTTTCGCAAGGGAGTGGCCAAGGCCGAAGTGATCATCGTCGAAGGCACATGACCAACGCCATAACCCTGTAGGAGCTGCCGAAGGCTGCGATCTTTTGATCTTGATCTTCAAGCGATCTTCAAGACGCCAAAAATCAAAAGATCAAAAGATCGCAGCCTTCGGCAGCTCCTACAGGAAGCCGATTGCGTCGTGGGATCGGTTAGCGGATGAAGTGGATTTTGCCGGTATCGTCGTTACCGATATAGATGCCATAAACCCCAGCCTGGCGTTCCTCGATATACCGCTCAAGGATCTGCCGAATCGCTGGGTAATAGATGCTCTCCCAAGGAATGTCCTCAGGCGCGAAGAATTTGTAGTCCAGCGTTTCCGGCCCATACTGGCCCGTGATCTCCAGCGCGATGGCACGGAAGATGATGTACACCTCACTGATCTTCGGCACGCTGAAAATCGAGTACGGCGAAAGAATCTCCGCACGCACGCCGCTTTCTTCCCAGACTTCGCGCAACGCTGCTTGTTCGGTGGTCTCGCCACCTTCCATGAATCCTGCCGGCAGCGTCCAGGTGCCAGGGCGCGGCGGGATGGCGCGCTGACACAGCAAATACTTGCCGTCCTGCTCAATGATGCAGCCAGCGATGATTTTCGGATTGACGTAATGGATGTAGCCGCAGCCGCGGCACATCAGGCGCTCGTGCGTATCGCCCGGCGGCAGCTGAGACCTGAGGTCACTGCCGCCGCACTTTGGGCAAAAGCTCGGGCTGAACATTTTCAGCGACCTATGCGCGGTTCTTTCAGCGCGATCGGCAGGGTGATTTCGGGGATTTTCCCGGTCTCTTCCTGTTTGCGCTTGAGGTAGTCGAGGGCGACCGCGGCGGCGGCGCGCACGTGGTCGACGCACGCCTGATGGGCCACCAGCGGATCGCCGCTCTTGATCGCCTCGACCATGCGTTCCATCTCCTGATTACTGGCGCCGCGACGGTTTTCCTGGGACACCGAGGTGGCACGCAGGTAGCTGATCCGAGCCTGCAACTGACGCAGCTGAGTCGCCGCGACGTGGTTGCCGGAGCCTTCGAGCAGGACGTCATAGAAACCCTGGACCGAGTCGATCACCGTTTGCAGCTCGCCTTCCTTCAGGGCCTTGCGGTTTTCCTCGAGGGCTTTTTCCAGTGCCTTGATGTCCTTGGCTTTGGCGCGCAGGGTGAACAGCTGGACGATCAAGCCTTCGAGCACGCAACGCAGTTCGTAGATATCGACGGCATCGGCGAGGGTAATGATGGCGACGCTTGGACCTTTGGCGTCAGCGAACTCAACCAGGCCTTCGGACTCCAGGTGGCGCAGGGCCTCGCGAACGGACGTGCGGCTGACCCCGAGGCGATCGCACAGATCGCGTTCGACCAGACGGTCTCCCGGCATGAGCTGGAAGTTCATGATGGCGCTTCGCAGTTTATCCAGCACGATTTCGCGCAGGGTAACGGGGTTGCGATTGACCTTGAAGCTGTCGTCGAGTGGCAGGCGTTTCATGGGGTCCGCTCTGAATGTGGCTGTCCATGCAAAAAGAGCACTTGGATCCTCACGATCATCCGTGCTCCGGTCAGATCAAACAGCCAAGGGTTAACTGGAGGCCTCGGCATCGGCTTCGGCGAACGCTTCACGGGCGAGCCGGAAACTGTCTACGGCAGCGGGGACACCGCAATAAATACCGACCTGAAGCAGAATTTCGCGTATTTGTTCACGACTCAGCCCGTTACGCAAGGCGCCGCGTACATGCAGCTTGAGTTCGTGCGGCCGGTTGAGGGCCGAAATCATGGCCAAGTTTATCATGCTGCGTTCTTTTAGCGACAAGCCCTCACGGCCCCAGACGTGGCCCCAGCAGTACTCGGTGACCATCTCCTGCAACGGCCGGGTGAAGTCGTCGGCGTTCTCGATGGAGCGCTTGACGTAGGCTTCGCCCAGCACCTGGGTGCGGATCTGCAAGCCCTTTTCGTACTTCTCATTACTCATTCGATTGTCTCCCGCGTTCCCTGTAGGAGCTGCCGCAGGCTGCGATCTTTTGATCTTGATTTTTAAAATCAAAAGATCGCAGCCTGCGGCAGCTCCTACAGGTATTGATTCAGAGCCCGCCCATCAGGGTGTATTTGAGCTCGAGGTAATCTTCAATGCCGTACTTCGACCCTTCACGGCCGAGGCCCGAGGACTTGATGCCGCCGAACGGGGCGACTTCGGTGGAAATCAACCCTTCGTTGATCCCGACCATGCCGTACTCCAACGCTTCACTCATGCGCCATGCACGGGCCAGATCGCGGGTGTAGCAATAGGCAGCGAGACCGAATTCAGTGTCGTTGGCCATGTGGATCGCTTCGGCTTCGGTGTCGAAGCGAAACACCGCAGCCAGTGGGCCGAAGGTTTCTTCCTGGGCGACTTTCATCGAGGCGGTCACGCCGGCCAGTACCGTCGGCTGGAAAAAGCCGTGGCCGAGGGCATGGCGTTCACCGCCGCAGAGCAATTGCGCACCGTGGGCGAGGGCGTCTTGCACATGGTCTTCAACCTTGGCCACCGCGCGCTCGTTGATCAGCGGACCTTGTGTGACGCCGTTGTCAAAGCCGCTGCCCACGTTCAATTGCGCCACACGCTCTGCCAGTCGCGCCACAAACGCATCGTGAATGCCAGCCTGGACCAGGAAGCGATTGACGCAGACGCAGGTCTGCCCGGCATTGCGAAATTTGGCAATCAGCGCGCCTTCCACGGCACGCTCCAGATTGGCGTCGTCGAAGACGATAAAGGGCGCATTGCCGCCCAGTTCCAGCGATACCTTTTTCAGCGTCGGCGCGCACTGGGCCATCAACAGCTTGCCGATGCCGGTGGAGCCGGTGAAGGACAGTTTGCGTACCAACGGGCTGGCGGTCAGCTCGGCGCCGATGGCCACAGCGTCACCGGTAATCACGTTGAAAATGCCCGGCGGGATACCGGCCTGTTCGGCCAGTGCCGCCATGGCCAGCGCCGAGAACGGGGTTTCCGGTGCCGGTTTGACGATGCACGGGCAACCGGCTGCCAGGGCCGGACCGGCCTTGCGCGTGATCATGGCCGCCGGGAAGTTCCACGGGGTGATGGCCGCGACCACGCCGATCGGCTCTTTGCTGACCACGATCCGCGCATCGCCTTTATGGCTGGGAATGGTGTCGCCATAGATGCGTTTGGCTTCTTCGGCGAACCACTCGATAAAGCTCGCGGCGTAGAGGATTTCGCCCTTGGCTTCGGCCAGTGGCTTGCCTTGTTCGAGGGTGAGGATTTCTGCCAGTGCATCGGCCTGTTCAAGCATCAACCCGTGCCAGCGTTTGAGGAGATTGCTGCGCTCCTTGGCGGTCAGTGCACGCCAGGCCGGCCAGGCGTTGTTGGCGGCAGCGATGGCCTGACGCGCTTGGGCAGCCCCCAGGTTCGGCACCTGGCCGATCCGTTCGCCGGTGGCCGGGTTGAAGATGTCCTGACAGGCGCCATCCGGCGCATCCAGCCATTGGCCGTCGATGTAGGCCTGTTGGCGGAACAGTTGCGAGGCTGCTGGGCTCATGCGAACTCCCGAAAATGAGGTGGTACCTGTGGGAGCGGGCTTGCTCGCGAATGCGGTGTGTCAGTCGACACTGATGTTGAATATCAGACCGCATTCGCGAGCAAGCCCGCTCCCACAGGGTTTTGTGTAAACCCATCAGGCCAGGGTGGGCAGGGGGCCCAGCTTGCCTTTGTGGTAGATCATCGGCGTGACCGGTTGCTCGGGCAGGATCAGGTTCTTCACCGCGCCGACAATGATCGCGTGATCACCGCCGTCGTATTCGCGCCACAGTTCGCACTCGATGATTGCCGTGGCCTTGCCCAGCAACGGATTGCCCAGCGCACTGAGGTGCCAGTCGATGCCGTTGGCCTTGTCCTTGCCTTTGCTGGCAAACGCATAGGCTTCGGCGGTCTGGTCGGCGGACAGCAGGTGAATCGCAAACTGCTTGCTGTCGCGCAGGATCGGGTAGGTGTCCGAAGCATAGTTGGGGCAAAACAGCACCAGTGCCGGATCAATCGACAGTGCACTGAAAGCGCTGGCGGTGATGCCGACGATGCCACCGTCCGGGTCCAGGGTGGTGACCACCGTGACCCCGGAGGGGAACGAGCTCATGACGTCTTTGTAAATGCCGGGTTCGATCATGTCGGTAGTCTCTTAGCGCATCACGAAGGGGTCAGGCATCGGTGCCTGGGAGAGGTTGATCCACACCGTTTTGAGCTCGGTGTAGGCCAGCACCGAATCGATGCCGCTCTCGCGTCCATAGCCGCTGTTCTTGAAGCCGCCGATAGGGGCCATGGCCGATACGGCGCGGTAGGTGTTGACCCAGATGATCCCCGAGCGCACATCCCGGGCCAGGCGGTGGGCGCGGCCCAGGTCGCGCGTCCAGATCCCGGCGGCGAGGCCGAACTGCGAGTCGTTGGCGATCGCCAGCGCTTCGGCCTCGTCTTTGAAACGAATGACCGAGGCCACCGGACCAAAGACTTCTTCCTGCATGATCTTCATCGAGTTGCTGTCGCACTCGAACAAGGTCGGCTCGTAGAACCAGCCTTCACCCAGATTCTGCGGACGCTTGCCGCCCATGCGCAGGCGCGCACCTTCGGCGATGGCATCGGCGACCAGGCCTTCGACTACCGCCAGTTGTTGTGCGGTGGCCATCGGGCCCATTTCGCTGCTGTCTTCCTGCGGATTACCAATGCGAATGCGCTTGGCGCGTTCCACCAGGCGTTCGACGAACTCGTCGTAGATTTCGTCCTGGACCAGCAGCCGTGAGCCGGACACACAGCTTTGACCGGAGGCCGCGTAGATCCCGGCGATGGCGCCGTTGATTGCGCTGTCGAGGTCGGCGTCGGCAAAGATGATATTCGGCGATTTGCCGCCCAGTTCCAGCGACAGCTTGGCGAAGTTTTCGGCGCTGCTGCGCACCACGTGCCGTGCCGTCGCGGCGCCGCCGGTGAAGGCAATCTTGCGCACCAGCGGATGACAGGTAAGGGCCGCGCCGGTGCTGGGTCCGTAACCGGTGACCACATTGACCACACCCGGTGGAATACCGGCTTGCAGCGCCAGTCGCGCCAGTTCGAGAATGGTGGCGGAGGCATGTTCGGACGGCTTGATCACGATGGTGTTGCCGGCGGCCAGGGCTGGGGCCAGTTTGATCGCCGTCAGGTACAGCGGGCTGTTCCAGGGAATGATCGCGGCGACCACGCCCATTGCTTCGTGCACGGTGTAGGCAAACAGGTCGGGCTTGTCGAGAGGCAGGGTGCCTCCTTCGAGTTTGTCGGCCAGGCCCGCGGTGTAGTGGAAAAACTCCGGCAAATAGCCCACCTGGCCGCGGGTTTCGCGAATCAGCTTGCCGTTGTCGCGGCTTTCCAGCTGCGCCAGTTGCTCCTTGTTTTCGGCAATCAGGTCGCCCAGGCGTCGCAGCAACTTGCCTCGCGCCGTGGCCGTCAGGCCGCGCCAGGCAGGGCTGTCGAAGGCGGTCTGCGCTGCCTGCACGGCGCACTCGACATCGGCTTCGTCGGCATCGGGCAATTGAGCCCAGGCTTCAGCCAGCGCCGGGTTCAGGCTTTCAAAGGTCTTGCCGGAGAGGGCATCGACCCATTCACCGCCGATGCACATCTGGAAGCGTGCGAGTGTCATGCAACGATCCCCTTAATTTGGTTTTGTCGGGCGTTTGCCGTGTCCAGGAATTCCAGCAACAGCTGGTTGACCAGGCGCGGCGATTCTACGGGCATCATATGCCGCTGCTCGGCGAGCACGGCAACGGTCGCGCCGGGAATGCGCTCGGCCAGTTGCCGGGCCATTTGCGGTGTCGAGCCCGGGTCCAGTTCCCCGGTGGCGATCAGTGTCGGCACCTGAATGCTGCCCAGATCATCGGCGCGGTACATGTCCTGGGTTGCGAACAGTTCATAGGTGGTCAGGTAACCCTGGGGATCATTGTCCGCCAGGGTCTGGCGCAGCGCGGCAATCTGCGCCGGGTTGGCCGCCTGGTATTCGCGGCTGAACCAGCGCGACAGCGCGGCCTCGGCATTGGCATCCGGCCCGTGCTCGGCAGCCTGTGCGGTGCGGGCGATGACGCCGGCACGTTGCTCGGGGCTGCGATTGAACACGCTGTTGAGCACCACCAGGCCTTGCAGGCGTTGCGGGTAATGCAGTGCAAACGCCCGCGCGACCAGCCCGCCCATGGAGAAACCGATCACCGTCGCCTGCGGCAACTGCAGGTGGTCGAGCAGCTCCAGCAACTGATCGGCATACCCGAGCAGGGGCGTGCCGCTTTCCGGGCGCGGGCTGGCGCCATGGCCGAGCATGTCGTAGGCAATCACGCGGTACTTCGTGGCGAGGCCTACGACCTGGCCGCCCCACATTTCTTTATTCAGGCCCACGCCGTGGATCAAGACCACGGGCTGGCCTTGGCCGGTCGCCAGGTAACTGGTGCCAGCCGGGGTGCGTTCAGCGGTGAGCCGAATCATGGAGCGCTCCTGCATGCCTTTTTGTGGTAGTGGCTCGCACCGGAATTACTGGGCTTTTTCGGCGGCCAGTTCTTCCAGGTCGATGTAGCGATTGCCGATGCGCGGGTGCAGGCGGCCGCCATCGGCGCAACCCAGGACCACCACGATTTCGTCGGCACGCGGTGCGTCTTCGATCTGCATTTCCAGGGTGATGTAGTGCGAACGCAGGCCTTCGTCGTCCTTGTGCATCATCGGAATCTGGATCGAGGTGCCGGGGCCGCCGCGCTTGTTGGTAAAGCTCAGGTAGCTCTTGGCTTTAACCGCTTCGCGGTAATGATTGCCAAAACGCAGGGTGTGGATCACGGCGGAAGCGTGCTCGATCTCACCGTCGGCACCGACGACTGCGGCTTTACCGTAGGCCTCGATCTTCTCGGCACCGCCGATGATGCCCACCAGGCGTTCAACCATCAGCGCGCCGAGGTCGGAGCAGTTGGCGCGAATTTGCGGCTTCAGGTCTTCGACAAAGCCGTTGCCCACCCAGGGATTTTTCATCACGACCGCCAGGCCGACCATGGTGACAGGCGTATCAGAAGCCTTGCCGCCTTCAATGAAGGTTTCTTCGACGTAGCTGACGATCTTGCGGATTTCGAAACTCATGAGCTGCTCCGTATGAGGTTTTGAGTGTCTGTGCGTCTGATGGTATACCATAATACCGGCAGCGCAAGTGCCCGAAATGAATTTCTGGCGGGAAGGCGACAAAACGCAGCAAAGGCACTAAACCGAATAAAACTGTTGAAAAAAACTTCCATAAGCTTTAAACGGGAAGCACGCTGGCATATTGCTAGCAATCACTGAGTGAGCATCGCCAGTATTTGGCACAGGGAGCGCTGATGAGTTTTCGTCCATTGACCGATTCCTCGCGGCAATCGAACGAGTGCGGCGTTGTCGCATCTCAATCAATAGGGAATTCGGAAACTGGCGGCATGGCCTACACTGGCAACGGGGACACAATCGAGCAATTGCTGGACTCAGCGCGCAACTGGGCCCATACCACGTCGTGGGTGGTTTACCGCGCCGGTGAACAAATGCACTTGGTCGGTCAGGGCGATCCACGGGTGCAGTGGCCGTCGAGTGTTGCGAATGAAGCGTTCGAAGCCTTTTGCCAGACCTGGCAATTGCACCGCTGGCCGACGGGCAGAGGCGAAAGTGAGCTGGGTTGGCTACTCGCGCCCATCAACGATGCCGCGGAACCGGCGCTCGCCGAATTTGCCCAGCGCCTGGGCATTCAGTTACAGACCAATACCCTGGCCCGTGCGCAGATTACCCAGCGTGTTCTGTATGAAATTACCTACCTGGCCAGTTCGACCCGCGATCGGTCAGTGTTTCTGGTGGGAGTTCACCAGCTGCTGGCCAGCCTGATCGACGCCGAGAATTTCTATCTCGCGCTGTATGACCCGCACAGCGGCAAGATCGACTACCCGTATTATGTCGACATCATCGACGTGGATGCCGTGGAGTCCCAGCACTACGAATACCTTGATCCGTCGCACCTGTCGTTGACCGGTCAGGTGTTGACCTCTGGCCAGCCGTTGCTGATCGACACCGCCGGCATCCTCGCGGCTCAGGCCGAGGGCCGTTTCTACTGCATCGGTGATCGCCCCGAGTTCTGGATGGGCGCACCGTTGAAAAATGCCTCGGACGAGGTGTTTGGCATGCTTGCCATGCAGGTCTACGACGTTTCTCGTACCTACAGCGCTGAAGACCGCGCGCTGTTTCTGGTCGTGGCCCGTCACGTGGCGATGGCGCTGGACCGAATTCTGCACCGCGAGGACCTGGAAGGGACGGTCATGCGTCGCACCCTGGAGCTTTCGGCCGTCAACGACGCATTGAGGCAAGAAGTGGCAGACCGGCAGCGCGCCGAGCATCTGCAGAGCGCGCTGTTCCAGATTGCTGAACTGTCGAGCCAGCCTGGCGACATGGCTGAGTTGTTTCAAACCTTGCATGGGATCGTCGGCGATCTGCTGTTCGCGCAGAACTTCTACATCGCGCTGTTCGACGATGCGACCAGTGAAGTGACCTTTCCCTATTATGTCGATGAGCGGCAGACGACTTGTCCGTCGGCACGGCGTGGGCGTCGGGGCTTGACCGAGTACGTTATCCGTCAGCGTCGACCGTGCCTGATCGACGCAGACGAGGCTGAGCGATTGTCTGCGCAAGGTGAAATCGAATTGGGCCATGAGTCTGTCCGATCCTACTCCTGGCTGGGCATTCCATTGTTCGATGGCGATGTGGTGCGTGGCGTGCTTGCGGTGCAAACCTATACCTCGAAGGTGCGCTATACCTTGCGTGACCAGGAACTGCTGACGTTCGTGTCGCGGCACATTGACACCGCGTTGTCGCGACGCACCGCTGCCGAGGCGATCCATGCCGCCAACCTCAAGCTGGAAGCCCGGGTGCAGAACCGCACCCGCGAACTCGATCACGCCAATGCCAAGTTGCAACACGAAAACTCCCACGATGCGCTGACCGGGCTACCCAATCGTACCTACCTGCAACAGCGCCTCAATCAGGCCTGGTCGCAGTTCGGCAGCGAAGGCGGGCACCTGGCGGTGATGTTCATCGATCTCGACCGTTTCAAGATGGTCAACGACAGCCTTGGCCACCATTTTGGCGACCTGCTGTTGATGCAGGCCGCCCACCGTTTGCGCGCTTGCCTGCGCGAAACCGACATGCTGGCGCGCCTGGGCGGCGATGAGTTTTCGGTGCTCGCTCCCGAGGCACCGCTGGACGTGGTGATCGAAATCGCCGAGCGAATCCTGGTGGCGTTTGACCTGCCGTTTTTGATCAACGGCCATGAAGTGTTTTCGTCCTGCAGTATTGGTATCGTCAGCGCCGACAGTCAGTTCCATCACGAGCCTGCCGATTTGCTGCGCGATGCCGATGCGGCGATGTACCGGGTCAAGAGTGCCGGGCGCGACAGCTACGCGGTGTTCAACCAGGAAGTGCGCCGTGAAGTCTCGGACCAGGTCGAGCGCGAAGGGGCCTTGCGCAATGCGCTCAAGCGTACTGACGAACTGCTGCCGTATTTCCAGCCGATTGTCAGCGTCGAGAGCGGCGAACTGTTGGCCCTTGAAGCGCTGATCCGCTGGCATCAGCCGGGCGGCCGGGTGATCGCCCCGGGCGAATTTTTGCCGGATGTCGAGGGCTTGCGCCTGATCGGCCGACTGGACCTGTACATGCTCAACAGCATTGCCGTGATCCTCGCACAGCCCGAGCACGGCAATTGGCCACCGGTGCACGTCAATTGCTCCAGCTACAGCATGACGCGCCCGGACTTCGCCAGTGAGGTACTTGCACTGTTGGCGCGGCACCGCGTCGCGCCGTCGCGGATCTGCCTGGAGTTGACCGAAGGTGCGCTGGTGGCTGAGCCCGCCATTGCCCGACTGACCATGCAGCAACTGGCCGACAACGGCATGACGGTGGTGCTCGATGACTTCGGTGCAGGGTTTTCATCCCTGAGCTATGTGCATCAATACCGTTTCAGCGGCTTGAAGATCGACAAGTCGTTCATCCTCGAACTGACCACCAGCCCGCGCAGTCGCGCGATTGTCCGGGCAATTGTGCGGATGGCCGAATCGCTGGACCTGAGTGTGGTGGCCGAAGGTGTCGAGGATGAAGCGACCCTGGACTTGCTGCGCGAAATGGGCGCAGGACAGGCCCAGGGTTATTATTTTGCCAAGCCGATGGGGTTGGAGGCGTTGTTGGCGAGTGCGCTGCTCGGTCGCTAGGGTTTGTTGAAGTGTATTCAGGATCAAAAGATCGCAGCCTGCGGCAGCTCCTACATGTACAGGTACAACTGCGATTCCTGTAGGAGCTGCCGCAGGCTGCGATCTTGGCGTATGTCGGGACACCGCAATACTTAGCGCAAGGTGCGAAAGGCTGCGCGCAGTTCCTTGGCGAACAATTCAGGCTGTTCCCAGGCAGCGAAATGCCCGCCCTTATCTACTTCGTTGAAATAAATCAGGTTGGGGTAGGCGCGCTCAGTCCAGGTTTTCGGCGCCTGGTAGATTTCGCCAGGGAACACGGTCACCGCGACAGGAATCTTGATATCCCGCGTCTTCTGTTCCACGGCATTGAAGTTGTTGGTGTTGTTTTCCCAATACAGACGAGCGGACGAGATTGCGCTGTTGGTCAGCCAATACAAGGGTTTTCGAAAGCGATGGGACCCGACCTAGTTCAGGAAGGTGTTGGCTTGCTGCACGAAATCGTTGGCATATTGGAACAGTGAGCCGTGTCCCGAACTTGGATAGATCAGCAACTTGGCGTTCGGAATGTGCTGTTGCAGCGTGAACGAGTTCTCGGTGGGCACCATCACGTCCTTGCTGCCGTTGACCACCAGGGTCGGCTGGGTAATTTTGCTCAATTGCGAAAAAGTGCCGTCACCGGGAACGCTCCACTTGCCCAGCGCCGCCCCTTGAGCCGCGATGACCTTCATCGAACTGAGCTTGTCGAGGCCTTCCGTGCGTTGGTGGCGTCTTTCCCAGAATTCCCGGGCCGCCTGCTGGCTTGCTGGCGCGGGATCGAAGAACAGGTAAGCGGTCTCTTCCTGCGTGGCGATCGATTCGCGCAGCGCGATCTCCGGAACCCGTGGATCATGTCCAGCGACGCCGCCACGCGGCGACGTTCCCGCCAGGATCAGCCGACGCACCAGTTGCGGATGGCGCAACGCAACTTCTTGCGCGACCATGCCGCCGATTGAAAAGCCCAGCACGTCTACCTGTGTCAGCCCGCGGGCGCGGGCAAACGCGGCAACGTGGTCGGCCATGGCTTCGAATGAATCGGGTGTTTCGCCGCTACTAAGACCCACGCCGGCATTGTCGAACAGGTAGACCGGCCGCTGCTTTGCCAAGCCGTCGGTCAGTGCCGGGTCCCAATAATCCATGTTGCCGCGAAAGTGCTGGAGCAAGATGACCGGAACGCCAGTCTGCGCCCCGAACTGGCGATAGGCATAACGCACGCCGTCAGCTTCGACGAATTGATTGGGTGCGCTGTTGTGCGTGGCAGCCGGCGCCGCGACGGCGCCGCTGACTGCGATGGCAAAGAAGGTAGCCCCGAGGGCCAGCCGCTGGAAGAGATGCATGTTGTGCTCCTTATGCGACGGTTTCGGGATTCAGGTAAGCCGCTTGCTCAGTCGACAGGCTGGCCTTTATGGCGCGTGTCCCTTCGTCTGCGAGCACTTCTTTCAGGCCTGCTTCCACACCGTCCAGCGACTGGATCACGACGTCGGATGGCTGGACTTTTGGCACGTCAAAACCATGGGTCAGGTCGGTGTCGATGAAGCCCACGTGCAGGCCTTGCACGCTGGTGCCCTGGCCGTGGAGTTCGATCCGCAGCGAGTTGGTAAAACTCCACGCTGCCGCTTTCGATGCCGCGTAAGCGGACAGGAAAGGTGCGGCAACCCAGGTCGCATCCGACAGTACGTTAACGATCGCGCCACCGCCGTTGGCCTTAAGCACAGGGGCGAAGGCCAGGCTGACGTGCATGACGCCGTAGTAATTGGTTTCGAAGATTTCGCGAGCGGCCTCCACCAGGCCAGGTTCAAGCATGGAGGGCAGCAGGCGGGCGATGCCTGCATTGTTGACCAGCAGCGTCACGTCACCTGCCTGAGCCACCGCCGCAGCCACCGATGCCGGGTCGCTGACGTCTAGACGAATCGCGATCACGCCCGGAATGTTGACGCCTTCGGGGTTGCGCACCCCGGCGTAGACCTTGCTCGCGCCGCGGGCCACGAGTTCTTTTGCAAACGCAAGGCCGAGACCACGGTTGGCGCCGGTAACGAAGGCAACAGAATTTTTTATTTTCATGAGGGTGTGCTCTAGGTTGGATGAGGCTTTCGCCCTGTAAGATTGCGCTCGCAATCATTGAATTAATAATGGTGATCGCATTTATTAAAGTCAAGATAAATATTATTCGCGTAATAAAGCCCGTTGGCGCTGTGTTATCGATCATTGTGAGTGCAATCATAATGTGCAAGAATGTGCGCAGAGGAGCCTCATTATGAAAATCTCGAAAGAAAAATCAGAAGCCAACCGCGCCGCACTGGTGGAGACCGCCAGCCGCCTGTTTCGTGAGAAAGGGATCGATGGGGTAGGCGTGGCCGAAATCAGTAAGTCAGCCGGCTTGACCCACGGCGCGCTATACGCGCACTTCCCATCCAAGGAAGCCTTGGCCGCCGAGGCGCTGGCGTGGAGCCTGGAGCAGGGCAATGCCAAACTCTATACGGGCACGATCGATGGCGAGCCGGACCTCGATCGCTTCCTGTCCGAGTATCTGGCAGTCGATAACCGCGACAACTACGCCGACAACTGTGCAATGGCTGCGTCAGCCAGCGAAATTGGCCGCCAGGATGTGGCGACCAGCTCAACGTTTGCCGAGGGCTATCTGGTGCTGGTTAGGGCGTTCGAGCGCAGAGTTGCGGCCAACAACCCAAGCGTCGACGCGTTTGCAACCGCCATGGGCATCGTTGCCGCAATGGTTGGCGGCCTCTCGGTTGCGCGTGCCATGGCGAAGGCCAGACCGGAGGTGTCGGCCCAGGCACTGCGGGGCGTGCGTCACATGATCGACGCCGCGCTCGGCAAACCGATCTAATTGGAAAGTCATGCGATAAAAACGCGCCGGACTGCACATGACGCCGAAGATATAGCGTTCTTCGGCGTTGCAACCCTCAGGCGACCGCAGTCACGTCGGCCTTGTCCTCACCCGTCGGAACTTCATGCAGCGAAATCCTTGAAGTCTCCGGCAGCGCCAAACCGCCGGCCAACGCGAGTATGGCAATGACAATCAAATAGAACGCCGGCGAGAGATTGCTGCCGGTCGTACTGATCAGCCAGGTCGCCATCAGCGGTGCGGTGCCACCGAACAGGGTGTAGGCCACGTTGTAGGTGATCGCCGACGCGGTGTAACGAGTGCGAGTGGGGAAGGTTTCCGAGAGCAGCGCCGCGGTCACCACATTACACAGCACTGCGCCAATCGCCAGGAGCATGACGCCAACGATGGACGCTGCGAACGATCCGGAACTGGCCATCATGAACGACGGATACACCGCGACAATCAACAGTGCGCAGGCCGTCATCACCGTCATTCGGCGTCCGACCCGATCCGAATACAACCCGGCCAGCGGGCACATCAGCGCGGCGAAGATCAGTGCAATCAGCGACACCAGCAGCGCCATTGCGCGACTCAGTCCGCCCGCGACTTGCAGGTAGGTCGCGAAGTAGGTGGTGAACATATAGAACGACAGGGCCGTCAACGATATGAATGCACCCAGGAAGCAGATCGCCGCGCCATGGTTACGCAAGGTGTCCTTGAGCGGGGAGTGAGCGACTGCATGTTGCTGCGTCACGGCCTGGAAAGCCGGGGTTTCATCCAGCTTCCAGCGCAGGTAGAGACCCACCAGGCCCAGTGGCGCGGCAATCAGGAACGGCAGGCGCCAGCCCCAACTGCCCATGGCTTCTGCCGACAATGACGCTTCAAGTACATAAGCCACCACCGCTGCCGCTGCGAAGGCAGCAAAGGTCGACACTGGAATAAAGCTGCCATACCAGGCCCTTTTATCACTGGGCGCATGCTCCATCAGATAGGCGCACGCACCCGCATATTCGCCCCCGGCGGAAAAGCCCTGGGCGCATCGGATGAGGCTCAGAAGCACTGGCGCCATGACGCCGATTGCCGCATAAGTCGGCAACAATCCGATCAAGGTCGTCGCGCCCGCCATCAACAAAATGGTCATCGCCAAGGTGCGCTTGCGACCAATCCTGTCCCCCAGCATGCCGAAGAAAATTCCGCCCAGAGGCCGAAAGGCAAAGGCTACGGCAAACACCGCGAAGGTTTTTAGCAGTGCAACGCTGGCATCGCCGCTGGGGAAAAATTGCTGGGCGATGGTCGTCGCCAGGAAGCCGTAGACGGCAAAATCAAACCACTCGACGAAATTGCCGATGGCAGCGGCGACGATCACTTTTCTCAGGGTTTTCGGGCTGACCTGCTCTGTAGCGGTGCTTGTCATGCTGAACCTCGACGTTTCATCCGTTAGCGTTCGATTATCACGGCAGCGGCTGAAGCGTCTCAGTTCAAAAGTGTCGTCCGCGTAGTCAGGACCGACTATTGAGACACTCTCAGCGGGTTACCGAACCTGTTCAGATAGGACTCGCCGAATTTGAACGACGCATAATCGGTCATGTGTCCTATGTCACGATAGAGAGGAATTCCATTCACCGTGGTCTCGCAAGCGTTGCTGTCGCACTGAATATCCTTCGGGTCAATCAGAATGAGATCTGGGTATTCAACTGTAAGCTGAGTAAACACCGAACTAAGCCATGGATTCTCTACATCATCTCGGGCCACACTCTTGCAGGATTCACTCCTCTCGATGCTGCCCAGCTTTCCTCGCAACACATAGCGCTGCAACAAACACTCGTTGACCCCCGGAGGCATTGGATACATTGCTTTCAGGAATATCGGTACTGCACCTGACTCTTTGATGATGTTCAATGCGTGGCGAATCGCGAATTCAAAACGTTGATGAGACAATTCCAGGCTGCGCGGATCTTCCAGCTTCGTCACAATGGCAGCATCAGCGTAACTGTCCCAAATTTGACCAATGAGCACATATTTGTAGTGATTCTTTTTGATCAGGTCATAGTAGTTCGCCACATTGTCATGACATTTCTTATAAATAGTGCCTTTGGTTTTACTCCAGTCGTACAAGTAAATGCCTGGCAGTGCCAGGCACGCCGAATAACTTCGTGCAAGAATCGAAATGTTCGCATCCTTCGCCAAGGTGTCGACAAAGCCCCAGTATTGATTGGAGAACGAATCACCCATGAGGATGGCTTGAACTTCTGCATGAGGCGCCCCGATAACACAACGTGTATCGGAATCATCACTGGCTCCGCCCAGACATTCTGAGCGCGCTGGAGGTGTCATTGCCTGAAGTGTGTGGAACACGTCCGACATATCTGATCCAAAACGCTGTGGCCATCCACCCTTGGAAACACTCAATGAATAAAGAGCGGACAGTGCAATCGCTGGTAGCACTATCAGCACACCAAGGGTCATCTTCAATCCAAGCTTCGGCTTACGGAATTTCCGCTCGATCGTGACGTAAGAAAGAGCCGCCAACGCAAAGGTCAAAACGAAATATAAAACGGTCAGCTCGATGCTGTGTTTAAAGCCCAGATAGCTGGTGGTTGCAAGGACAGGCCAGTGCCAGATGTAGAGCGAATACGAGACAGTGCCGATGTATACCAGTGGTCGAAAAGAAAGCACCTTGGTGGTTATGCTGCCTTCAGAACCACTGCGCCAGAGCAACAGTGCTGTTGCCAGGCATACGATAACGGCGTGGTAATCCGGAAAGCCCGGAAGAATACTTTCACGGGTGGCGCAGTAAAACAGGGCAACTACAGAGACACCGCCAAGGATGTTCGTCCAGATTGAATTCAGCTTGACCTTGTCAGCGCTGAAAATCACCGCGCACGACCCGATTAACAGTTCGAAAATCCTCGCCGTGAAGAAGTAGTAGCTTTTGTCCGGGAACTTGCTCGACAGGCACAGCGACAATGCAGTCGCCCCAATTGTCAGGCACAGCACGGCGGCTTTGAATCCAGTTTGCGTGCAGTAACGATGCAGCAGCCACACGCCTAGCGGCAGCACCAGGTACCACTGCCATTCAATGGCCAACGACCAAGTGTGCAGCAACAGGAGACTCGACGTGTCGTCAGCGGCATAGGCGGTAGTGGAGCGCTCAAAATACTGGTTTGAGATAAACAGCGAGGTGTATCGCTCGCTTTTCAAGAATTGAGTGAAGTCTTCCGGCAGGTAAAAGAATGCCGCCAGCGCGAATGTCGCCAACATCAAGGCAATCATCGCGGGCTGCAGGCGCCAGATGCGGCGAGAGTAAAAACCGGCAAAGCTGAATGAATCGTTCTGGAGTGATTTCAGAATGATCGAGGTGGTCAGGTACCCGGAGATCACGAAAAAGATGTCGACACCAATGAATCCGGACGGGAACAGTGACAGCCCGCCATGGAATATCAATACCAACAGGACGGCAATCGCTCTCAAGCCATCTATGTCGGCTCGGTACGCAATGGAGGGATTTCCTCCAGCGATAATCTGAACAGCTTGCTCACTTCTGAACTTCATCCGCGAGTCATTTTTGAATTTGACTCGGCCAGCAACCGCTGAAACTTCCGTATTCTCTAGCACTGGAAACTGTCCTGAACCGCTTAATTTTTGGGCGCGAGTGTACGACAAAGTTGAGCAAAGTGTTTGTGTTGAGTCATTTGGTGCGGCCGCGACACGTTTGCTCATATCCCCCAGGGGGGGATATGATGTGGCGTCGTTCATTGAGGCCTGAGGCTCAAGTCATGAGTGCGCACGAACACGATCACGATCACCACCCTCCCCATACCCACCAAAGCCACGAAGCGATCATCAAGCGCCTTAAACGTGCGGATGGTCACTTGCGCGGCATCATCACCATGATCGAAGAGGGGCGGGCATGCGTGGACATCGCGCAGCAGCTCCATGCTGTTGAAAAAGCGGTGTGCCAAGCCAAGCGAACGCTCATCCAGGATCACATCGATCATTGCCTGGAGGACACCGTCTCGGCATTGAACAATGGCGAGCGCGCACCCCTGGAAGCGTTCAAGCAAATAACCAAATACCTCTAGGTCGGTCATGCCCAACTTCGCTGAACTTTTGCAACAGGGCGGCTCGCACGCCTGGTTATATTTCCCGAGTGCTATTTTGCTCGGCGCCCTGCATGGCCTGGAGCCGGGCCACTCCAAAACCATGATGGCGGCGTTCATCGTGGCCATCCGGGGCTCGGTCAAACAGGCCGTTTTGCTGGGCTTGGCCGCGACGCTGTCGCACACCGCAGTGGTGTGGTTGGTCGCTATCGGCGGCATGTACTTGGGCAAAGGTCTGGACGCTCAAACGACCGAACCCTACTTCCAGCTCGCATCATCTGCACTGATCATTCTGATTGCGCTGTGGATGCTGTGGCGTACATGGCGTGGCGAACAAATGTTCAAGTTTGAGCAGGGAGATCACCATCACGGCGAGCATGGCCACGGTCACCCTGATGAAACCCATCGTATCGATACCGGCCATGGCCGCATTGAACTGTCGATTTTCGAAGAAGGCATGCCACCCCACTGGCGATTGAAAGCGTTGAGCGGGCACGTCTGGCCAGCCTCAGACGTTCGCTTGATGACTACCCGTCCAGACGGCAGCCTTCAATCGTTCTCATTTGTTGAGCGCGGGGGATACCTGGTGTCGACAGCTGACATTCCCGAGCCTCATGAATTTAGTGCTCGTTTGAGTCTCGGGCATGCAGGTCATTCCCATGATTACGATTTGGATTACCAGGAGCATGGACACAGTCACGAGCACTCCGAGTTGGAAGGCTTGGAACTGTCGATAGAGGGGTATCAGGATGCACACGAACGTGCCCATGCCAACGATATCCGTAAGCGCTTCACCCACCGTGAGGTCACCACTGGCCAGATCATCATGTTCGGTTTGACCGGAGGGCTGATTCCTTGCCCTGCGGCTATCACCGTTCTGCTGCTCTGCCTTCAGGTTAAAGAAATCGCCTTGGGCGGCATGCTGGTACTGTGTTTCAGCCTTGGTTTGGCGCTTACATTGGTATCTGTGGGTGTGGCGGCGGCCATTGGCGCCAAACAAGCTTCCAATCGCTGGCCTTGGCTTGGCGCAATTGCGCGTCGCGCACCTTATCTGTCCAGCGTGCTGATTATCGGTGTCGGACTCTATGTGGGGGTTCACGGCTGGATTGGCTTGAGTGCTGCATAGCCCGGTTTGGAATCACTGGCAGGTCTGAAATCAACTCGACAGACCTTTCAATTTTATGCCGGTGAGAAGTGGCACCACGCTCAAGGAATAAAACGATATCCAACCCCCGTTTCGGTGATGAGGTGTCGCGGCTGCGAAGGGTCTGCTTCGACTTTTTTACGCAGGCCGCCCATGAATACTCGAAGGTAAGGCGTATCGGTGGTGTGCGATGGGCCCCACACAGCCTTGAGCAGTTGCTGATGTGTCAGGACGCGATTCGGGTGTGAGCAAAGATGGACCAGCAGGCGGTACTCCAGCGGTGTCAAATGCAGAGGGGCGCCGGAGCGTTCCACGACACGCCGTTCCATATCAATCCGCACCTCGCCAAAGGCCAGGACCGCATGGTTCTCGGTATCCTTCACATGTCTGCGCAGGAGTGCGCGAACGCGAGCCAGCAGTTCACCGGTGCCAAACGGCTTGACCAGATAGTCATCGGCGCCCGTGTCCAGGGCCAGGATCTTGTCCGACTCCGCGCCACGGGCAGACAACACAATGATCGGCACCTCTGACCAGCTCCGTACGTCCCGGATAAGGTCAACCCCGTCGCCGTCGGGCAGTCCGAGGTCGAGCACGATCAGGTCCGGATGGCGAGTCCCTGCATCGATAAGGCCTCGGTGAAAGGTATCGGCTTCGTGAACTTCCAAGCCTTCAGCTTGCAGGGCCATTCGCACGAAACGTCGTATTTCCTTTTCGTCTTCAATGATCAGGACGTGCAGCACCGATTCGGTCATGGTTGCTCCTCGCCGGTTTGCTCAGCAAAGGGTTCAATGACGGGCGGCTCCTCACGGGGTAGGCGCAAGGTGAAGCGCGCACCGCCCTCTGGGCGTGTGACACCGAAAATGGTGCCACCGTGAGCTTGGGCAATGGCTCTACAGATGGCCAAACCCAGCCCGACGCCGGGTATCGAGCTTTCCTTTTTGCCGCGCATGAATTTGCTGAAGATTGCCTCTTCGTGACCGTGCGGTAACCCGGGCCCTTGGTCGGCGACCCACAATTCGAAGTTGTCAGGCGTGGCCCTGGCGCCCAGGCCGATGGTGGTGCCTGGCGGCGTGTACTTGACGGCGTTCTCGAGCAGGTTGATGAGCACGCGTTCGATCAGCACCGCGTCGATTTTCACGGGAGGTAAATCATCGTCCAGAGCGACCTGCACCGAACGCCCACCCAGAATCGGTTGAATGGCTCGCAGGGCACTGCCCACCACGTCTTCGATGGGTTGCCACTGCCGATTCAACACCACTTTGCCGGACTCGAGGCGCGCCATGTCCAGCAGGTTGTTGACCAGCGTATTCATGCGCAGCGCGGACTCACCCACCGCCGTGGCGATCTCGGCGGCTTCGCCGGTCAGGGGTGGTTTGGTCAGTTTAAGCGCTTCGGCAAGCCCTACCAGAACGGACAATGGCGTTCGCAAGTCGTGGGAAATGGCCGAGAGTAGCGAGTTACGCAAGCGCTCGGACTCCATCTGCACGGTCGTGTCCTGGGCAATGTGGATGTAGTGAATCCGTTCGAGCGAGATGGCCAGCAATGACGCACACGTGTCGAGCAGGCGTCGCTGTTCCGGCACTACCAGCCGGCTCGTGTCTCGCGGTTGCACGGCCAGTACACCGCGCACCCGCATGGGGGCTGACAACGGCAGATAAAGCGTTGAGCTTGAGGGCAGGGTATCGGTGCCATAGCCGGCCGGCTCGGTTTTATCGAAGGACCACTGGGCAATCGCAACATCCACTTGCGGTGCATCCCCAGTGATCAGTGGAGCCTGCAGTTTATTGTTGTCATCAGCGACCAGCAGCGCTGATCTTGCACCGAACTCGGCGGAGAGAAAGTGAGCACTGATGTCGGCGACTTGCTCGGTCATCAGTGCGGCCGACAACAGGCGCGACATGTCGTACAGCGCCCGCATGCGGTCTTCACGCCGTTGCGCCACACGCGCCTGGTAGGTCAGGCCGGCGGTCATTTGTCCGATCACCAGTGCGACCACGAGCATGACGCTGAAAGTCACGAGGTACTGGGCATCGGTGAAGGCAAACGAAAAACGCGGCGACACAAAAAAGAAGTCGAACGCACCCACTGCCAAAAAGGCCGCCAGAATCGCCGGGCCGCGTCCAAAGCGAACGGCGACGGCGACGACGGCCAGCAGGAATATCATGACGATATTGGCCTGTTCCAGCACGTGAGCCAGGGGCATGACCAGCAAGGTCGTCACCGTACAGAGGGCTACGCTCCAGACATAGGACCGCCACATCACCGGCGTCTCGGTCTTCGTGGTGCTGGGGCCGGTTTGTGTACGCTGGTCGGTTGGAAGAGAGACTTGAATGATGTCCAGGTCAGCGCCCTGAGCACCTATTCGATCCGCGATTACCCGCCGCCAGAAACGACGACGAGGGTGTTCGTCGCGCCCCAGTACGATTTTGGAGAGATTGTGCTGGCGTGCGTACTTGACCAGCGTTTCGGCGATGTCCTGACCGGCCAGGGTCGAGATCTGCGCCCCCATGTCCTGGGCCAGCTTCAGGGTCGCCAGAACGCGACGGCGCTTCGTCTCCGGCAGACGCTGCAGGGCGGGGGTTTCGACATACACGGCATGCCAGGGCACATTGAGCTGAGCAGCCAGGCGAGCTGTCGAGCGTACGGTTTTTTCGCCTTTTTCATGCGGACCGATGCAGGCGAGCAGCGAGTCGCGGGTGCCCCAGACGGGTTTGACTGCACTGCTGATCCGGTATTGCAGCATTTCGCTGTCGACACGGTCGGCGGTACGACGCAGTGCCAGTTCGCGCAAGGCGATCAGGTTGCCTTTGCGGAAGAAGTTCTGCACCGCGCGTTCGGCCTGATGGGTCAGATAGACTTTGCCTTCCTTGAGGCGTTGCAGCAGATCGTCAGGTGGCAGGTCGACAATCACCACTTCATCGGCCGTGTCGAACACATGATCGGGTACGGTCTCCCAGACCCGGATGCCGGTAATCCCGCCGACGATGTCATTCAGGCTCTCGAGATGCTGAACGTTCATGGTGGACCAGACGTCGATACCGGCGCCGAGCAGCTCTTCTACGTCCTGCCAGCGTTTTGGATGGCGGGAACCGCTGATGTTGGAGTGGGCCAGTTCGTCGATCAGGATCAGCTCGGGTTTGCACAACAGTGCGGCGTCCAGATCGAACTCGGTCAGCGTACGGTTCTTGTCGATGACCTGTTTGAGCGGCAATTGTTCGAGCCCCGAGGTGAGCGCCTGGGTCTCGGCGCGACCATGGGTTTCGATCACGCCGATCAGTACAGGGGTGTGCTGTTGTTGCGCCGTTTGCGCGGCGACCAACATCGCGTAAGTCTTGCCGACACCGGCACTGGCTCCGAAAAAAATCTTTAACCGACCGCGCGTGGCTTGCGCTTCTGCTTCGCGAATCTGTGCCAGTAGCTGATCGGGGTCAGGACGTTGTTCGGCCATCAAGCCCACCGTGTGTGAGTTGGCGCTCAATGCGTGGCGTCGAGTGCCAGGTTCAGTTCTAGGACGTTGACCCGAGGTTCGCCAAGGAACCCAAGCAGCATGCCTTCAGAGTGTTCGGCGATCAGTTGATGAACGCGTTCGATGGGCAGGTTGCGCACCCGCGAAATTCGACCCGCTTGATACAGGGCTGCTGCGATGCTGATATGCGGATCAAGACCGCTAGCCGAACTGTAGACCAGGTCGGCGGGCACCGTGGCGGTGTTCCCGGGATCGGTTGCATGCAAGGCCTCGATGCGGCCCTTGATCGCGTCCGCCAGTGCCGGGTTCAGAGGCCCCAGGTTCGACCCCGATGATGCTGCCGCGTTGTAGGGCATGGGGCTGGTTGCAGACGGGCGACTCCAGAAGTGCCTGGGATCGCTGAAGCCCTGGCCGATCAACGACGAACCCACGGTTTTGCCATCCCGTTCGATCAGACTGCCAGCCGCCTGAGAGGGGAACACCAGGCGGGCTATCCCGGTTGTGACCAGTGGATAGGCCAGGCCCGTGATCAAGGAAAGTGCAATCAGCAGGGTCAACGCCGGACGCAGTAGAGAAGCCATGACAGTGCTCCTTCAAGTCAGACCGACGGCAAACAGCGCCATGTCGATCACTTTGATGCCAATGAATGGAACGATCACGCCGCCCAGCCCATAGATCAGCAAGTTGCGGCGCAAGAGCAGGGCGGCACCGACCGGCCGATACTTGACGCCTTTGAGCGCCAAGGGGATCAGGAAGATGATGATCAACGCGTTGAAGATGACCGCTGACAACACCGCCGAATTTGGGCTGGTAAGGCCCATGATGTTGAGTGCCGCGAGCTGCGGGTACGTGGTGACGAAGGCCGCCGGCACGATGGCGAAGTATTTGGCGATGTCGTTGGCAATCGAGAAGGTGGTCAGCGAACCACGGGTCATCAGCATCTGTTTGCCGGTTTCCACTACCTCGATCAACTTCGTCGGGTTGCTGTCCAGGTCCACCATGTTGCCGGCTTCCTTGGCGGCCTGAGTCCCCGAGTTCATGGCCACGGCGACATCCGCCTGGGCCAGTGCCGGGGCATCGTTGGTGCCGTCGCCCGTCATGGCCACCAGCCGACCTTCGGCCTGATAGCTGCGGATCAGTTCGAGCTTTTGTTCGGGAGTCGCCTCGGCCAGAAAGTCATCGACACCCGCTTCGGCGGCGATGGCAGCAGCGGTGACCCGGTTGTCACCCGTCACCATCACGGTCTTGATTCCCATACGACGCAATTCGACGAAACGCTCCTTGATCCCACCCTTGACGATGTCCTTGAGTTCGATGACGCCCAGTACATTGGCCCCGTCGGCAACCACCAGTGGGGTGCTGCCCCGGCGCGCTACCTCTTCAATGCTGGTTTGCACGGCCTCGGGAAAACTGCCGCCCAGACCCTGGACATGCTTGAGGATCGCTTCGCCAGCACCCTTGCGTATTTGCCGGTCACCGAGGTTGACACCGCTCATGCGCGTTTGCGCCGAAAAGTGCACGAAGTGGGCGTCGAGTGCGCCAATGTCGCGTTCCCGCAGATTGAATCGCTGCTTGGCCAATACGACGATACTGCGTCCCTCGGGGGTTTCGTCGGCCAGGGAGGCCAGTTGCGCCACATCCGCCAGTTCAGCCTCTTTGTGCCCCGGCGCCGGTATAAATGCCGAGGCGTGACGGTTGCCCAGCGTGATCGTCCCGGTTTTGTCGAGCAATAGAACATCGACATCGCCGGCAGCTTCCACGGCTCGGCCGGACGTGGCGATGACGTTGGCCTCCATCATGCGACTCATGCCCGCCACACCGACTGCCGACAACAATCCGGCGATGGTAGTGGGAATCAGGCACACCAGCAGTGAAATCAGGACGGTGATCGACACCGGCATGCCAGCCTTCGTCACGGCCACACCAAACAACGAGAAGGGCAGCAGGGTCACTGTCACGCCGAGGAACACGATCGTCAGTGCGACCAATAAAATCGACAGGGCGATTTCATTCGGGGTCTTTTGCCGCTTGGCGTTTTCGACCATGGCGATCATGCGGTCGACGAAGGTCTCGCCGGGATTGGTGGTTACGCGGATGACGATCCAGTCCGACAGGACCCGAGTCCCGCCCGTGACCGCCGAGAAATCGCCGCCACTTTCTCGTATGACCGGGGCAGACTCACCGGTGATGGCTGACTCATCCACCGAGGCGGCACCCTCAATCACTTCTCCGTCGGCGGGGATCACCGAGTCCGCCAGGTCGCCGGCTTCAACCACCACGATGTCACCCTTGCACAGGTCGCTCGACTGAGCCAATTGCCACTCGGCGCCGTAATGCGGCTCGCGCAGTTTCTTGGCCCAGGTTTCCTTTTTCAGGTCGCGCAAAGACGCGGCCTGAGCCTTGCTGCGGCCTTCGGCCAGGGCCTCGGCGAAGTTGGCGAACAACACGGTGAACCAGAGCCACAGGGCAATCGCAAGAATGAACCCGGTGCTGGCCTCACCCTTGCCGCCAAGGGCTTGTGCCCACAGGGCGGTGGTAATGATTGCGCCGATATAGACGACGAACATCACCGGGTTACGCCACTGGGTCCTGGGACTGAGTTTGCGCATGGAGTCAACGATGGCAGGTCGTATGAGCTTGGGGTCGAACAAGGAGAACGCTTTGCGTGTCATGTTCGTGATCTCACTTGATCATCATGAAGTGTTCAACGATGGGACCCAGCGCGAGCGCCGGTACGTAGTTCAACAAGCCAACCAGCAACACGGTGCCGATCAGCAGCACCACGAACAGCATGCCGTGGGTCGGCATCGTGCCTCCGGTAACCGCCAGGCGTTTCTTGGCTGCCAGGCTGCCGGCGACCGCAAGCACTGGCACGATGACGCCGAACCGGCCAAACCAGGTCATGACGGCCAGCATCGTGTTGTAGAACGGTGTGTTGGCCGACAGGCCGGCGAATGCACTGCCGTTGTTGTTGGCCGCCGAGGTGAAGGCGTAGAGGATTTCCGAAAAGCCATGGACGCCCGGATTGGCGATCCCCAGCCTGCCGGCCTCGGCCATGACGGCGATAGCGGTACCAAACAGCACCAGCAATGGCGTTACCAGAATCGCGATGGCGACCATCTTCATTTCGAAGGCTTCGATTTTCTTGCCCAGATACTCAGGCGTACGGCCGATCATCAGGCCGGCGATAAACACCGCGAGGATGGCGAACACCAACATGCCGTAAAGGCCTGAGCCGGTGCCGCCGAACACCACCTCGCCCAGTTGCATCAGCACCAACGGCACCGCACCGCCCAGTGGCGTGAACGAGTCATGCATCCCATTGACCGCCCCGCAGGAAGCCGCCGTGGTCACGGCCGCGAACAGGCTGGATGCACTGATGCCGAAGCGCACCTCCTTGCCTTCCATGTTGCCCGCCGCCGTATCGATACCCAGCGCTGAAAATTGCGGGTTGCCGATTTGTTCGTAATGGGTGACAGCCACTACCGCGATCACGAAGATGATCGTCATCGTCGCCAACAGCGCCCAGCCTTGGCGTATGTCGCCGACGACATGGCCAAACACAAAGCACAGCGCCGTTGGAATCAGGAAAATCGCGATCAGCTGCAAGAAGTTGGTAATGGCGGTGGGGTTCTCGTAGGGGTGGGCCGAGTTGGCGTTGAAGAAACCACCACCGTTAGTGCCCAGCATCTTGATCGCCTCTTGTGACGCCACCGGCCCCATGGCAAGGGTCTGCTTGTCACTGCTGATGTTTTGCAATGCGGGATTGCCTTGCGCATCAAGGGTCGGCTGGCCAGCGTCATTGAGCACTGGAACCTGGTACTGCATGACCTCCATCGTCGTGACTTCCTTATAGGGGTCAAGATTCTGGATCACGCCCTGGCTCACGAAGAACAACGCGAAAATCAGCGACAGTGGCAACAGCACCCACAAGGTGATGCGCGTGAGATCGGTCCAGGCATTGCCGATGCTGTCCGCGCTGTGGCGTGCGAATCCGCGAATCAGGGCAATTGCCACCACGATACCGGTGGCGGCGGACAGGAAGTTCTGCACTGTCAGCGCGAGCATCTGCGTCAGGTAACTCATCGTTGCTTCGCCGCTGTAGGCTTGCCAGTTGGTATTGGTGACGAAACTGGCGGCTGTATTGAACGACGAATCCGGACTTACGGCGCCCATGCCTTGCGGGTTGAATGGCAGAACACCTTGCAACCGTTGTAAGGCATAAACGACCACCAAACCCAGCGCATTGAATACGATCAAGGCGAGTGCGTATTGAAGCCAACTCATCTGGGTTTCAGGTTTGACCCCCGCCAGGCGATACAGCGGCGACTCAAGGCGCGAACCGAAGGTAAACCGGCCTTCCATCACGCTGGTCAGCCAAAGGCCAAGAGGCCAGGCCAGAATGCCGAGCGCCAGAAGGAAAGCGCCAAGCAGGACCCACGCTTGAATAGTCACAGGAAGTCCTCCGGAAACAGCAGCGCGCAGACGAGATAAACCAGCAACCCGGCCGCTATCAGGCTGCCGAACAGATAGAAGCCCGTCATGACCGCCTCCTGTTAAGCGCCGCACAGCCGCGCGCCAGTCCCACCAGGCTGATAAAAAACAGTGCTCCGAGAACTAAAAAGATGAAGTCCATGGCATTCCCTCCAGCAATGAAGGAAGCCTAGTTTTTCGGTTAGTAAGTTGTTAACAGGATTGGGGGCGAAAGAATAAAGATCTTATAAAGATCCAGGATAGGGCGGTTAGAGCACGGACCCATACCCGCGCGGGCTTGGCGGAAGTGCCCAGAAGGCAGGCGTACTCAGTCGACTGTCGTGCTGGCGTCGACCGTGTACCACGACTACGAAGGCATTGCGCTTCGCGATGACGAGAAACATCGCCTGGCGGCGGACCTTGGTGACGCGAGGTTCCTGATGCTGCGCAATCAAGGGTTGTTGACTGTAGAAGCTGTATTCAGGATCAAAAGATCGCAGCCTGCGGCAGCTCCTACAGGGTTCGGGTGTAAACGCCTGTTCGTGCCGATCCCTGTAGGAGCTGCCGCAGGCTGCGATCTTGGCGCATGCTCGAACACCGCATGACACACTGTGGGAGCGCCCCAGCCCTATTTGAGAGGATTCCCAACGCAGAAAAGAGCGACCGGAAAAAGGGGGCGTTCAAGACGCAAGGCTTCCTTCATCTTAATGTCATCAAAACCCATCACGACGACACCGCCCAGGTCCGATGCGGTGACCGCCAAATACTTATTCTGAGCGACTGCTCCCGCTTCGAAATCAACGTAGCGTGCGCCCCTTAAACCGTCGGCTTGCTGAGCCGCGAAATGATCGATTGCGAGCGATCGATCAGCGACGATGGCGATGACGGCAGGAGCGTCTTCCAACCATTTTTCATCACCTAAAGCGGCTGAGTTCAGCAATCCAGTTTCGATCAGATCTGCAATGCGCGAGAGCTTTCCTGCAGGGTATCCATCTACGTTCATCCATGCGAGTTTGTGCTGGCAGTAGCAGACGCACGAACTCGCGACAGCGTCGGTGCAAAAGTCACCAAGAAGAACGCTTTTTCGGGGGGCGATTACGGTGACTTCCGCGCTCGCGCTTTCTGAATCATGGAATCCAAGTCAGCCAACAGATCATCGACATCGATCTCCTGCCATTCACCGCAGTCCATCGCGATAATCATCTCTGCAAACTCCGGGCTGCACTCTCGTTCGTCACTGTGGATGTGTTCCTCAGCAATCGAAGTAAACACCCAGACACCCGTGATCTCCTGGCCGGCAAGCCGCCCGCGATTTTGAAGCGACAGCAGGGTGGAAAAATAAGTGCTGTCACGCAGATCGGGATGAGCCGCCATCACCTCCCGGCGAAGTGCCGGTGAGGCTATGCCACCGCTGGCGAGTCGCAGGACCAAACTGTCCAATTGCGTCATATCGTCCATGGAAATCTCACTGCCAGGTAGTCGAGCGGATGCTGTGATCAGACATGGGCTCAGAGGCCCTCTGCGCCGAGGTCGTAGCCTCGCATGAACAGGCTGTTCTCGAGGGCCAGTCGAATGTCTTCAGGCTGTTCAACCTGGCGAAACGGGGTATCGAGCAAGCGAGCATGTTCCGCGATTTGGTTTAACACATGGCTGGCGCGCAGGTTCCAACGCGCATGGTGGGACCCGGAACGCAGGCGTTTAAAGTGCAGGGTGCCAGTGCTCGGGTTGCGGCGCTTGGGGGCTACGGTGTTCTTGCCTTCCTTTGCGGCTGCCCAGGGGAAACACAATGCATCGGGTACTTTAGTCAGGCCGTTCGCCTTGCAGTATTGAACAACCAGCGCCCCAAGGCCCGCAGCGACTCGGCTGTCATAAATGCAGAGGCCAGGACACAGAAGCGAGTAGACCTTGGTCATTCCGGAGTTGAAGCGCAGCGTTTTGGAGCGCAGCACGGGAGTGTTTTCATCGCCCGTCAACAATGCCGACTGAACCTCCTGAATCGTGCGTCCGAGGTTATGTTTGTTGGCCTTGAGCCAGTCCACGTTACGCGCCGTGACGCCGCCCCAGGCCATGACATCGATGGCTGCTTGCAACACCAGCGTATCATCGTTGCCGGCGATGATAAGATCCTGGCGCAACGCCTTGTGGGCCCCCGCGTTAGCGGCGGAAGAAATGCCAGGTTTGTATCCCAGACGCTCGTTGCCAGGGAAATTCCAACGGTAACCTTCATAAGCACCAAACAGGCTGTCACACGACCACTCGGTTGCGTTTCGGCGATCAACGTATTCGTGCTTGAACAAGGTCGTGGAGTCAAGCTCGGCAGCCAGCCATGCGATGAAGCCAGCGACGTGGGGAAGGGTAGCGTAGGCCTGTTCGGTCTTCATTGGATACTCCAGTGGGTTGGCGTTGTGAGCGCACGATTGCGTGCCAACGAGGAGAGGGTATCTACTGGTAGGACCACATTTTGTCCTTATCGTGATTCAGGGAGTTTTTTTCTTTGGCCGGGTCGAAATACACCGCTCCAGACAGGGAGCGCCGTCGAAAAGCGCTGCGCAAATTGCTTCAAGACGCTACCACTCCACAGAAGACCGAATCGCTGCATCTCATCATGGAGGGGCAGTTCGGTGCCTATTCGATTAGAACCACGCGTCGCGACCTGGTTGCCATGGCGGGTCGCCCCCAATGGGTGAAACCGGTTGCCAAGGACCCAACCGCCAAGTCTCTTTTGTGGGCTGGCGGGCAAGGCAGTATTGATTTGACGCTGTCTCCAATGGAGTGCATGACGCTCACAGCCATTTTCCAGCACGCTGATCGTTTCGGGTTTCGCTCCGACACCGAGGACCTGGCGAAACTCAGGGCCTATGCATCCTCGGAATTATGGAAGAAGGCCCATCGTGACCTGGTGGCAGAAGGGCGCATTACTACCGGCACCCGGTTTACCATTCTCAGGCCGGGAGCGTACAACGAGGAACACCTGAGAACCATTCAGAAGGCGCTGATCGATGGCGTCAGCAGTCTGAACGTCGTCTATCGCCCTAGAGATGCCGGAGCCGCCGAAACGTGCGGGTATTGGCTCAAGCCGCTTGCACTGTCGTATCAGGATTCGAATATTTACCTGTCCGCACTGGTCGCTGAGGAGAAGTGGCCTGACGGTCTCGAACCACCTGTTGATGCACCGCGTGGAAAGTACAGCAGCAATGGCCCGGGAAAGACGTGTGTCCTTATGCTGCACCGGATGGTGGACGTTGAGACCTCCTGGCAGGAGATTCCCGAGCTGACCGCGTTCGACGTGCACTCAGTGGACATTCAGAAGGATCTCATGACGATCCACAGTGATGGGCCAATCGATCTGGAACTAAGGCTTAGCGACAACTTGCACAATCGCTTGAGCGAAAACCCGCTGACGGATGGGCAGGTGATCACTCAAGATACAAAGGGTTGGAGGCTCACGTGCCAGATAGCCGATACACAGGGGCTGCGCTTGTTCCTGCTGAGCAATGCCGGAGACATCCAAGTCGTTGCACCACGCAAATTGAGGGATCACGTTCGGAGTGTCTTGAAGCAGGCGCTAGAGAGATATGATGCTGACCTGTGATCTGTATCCCGATAAAAAATAATAAAGGAGTCATCGATGCAACCGATCCGTCTCGGTCTGGTGGGCTACGGCAAGATTGCCCAGGATCAACACGTTCCCGCTATCAACGCCAACCCCGCGTTCCAGTTGGTGTCTGTCGCAACGCAAGGGCGGCCCTGCGCCGGCGTAGAGAATTTTCAGTCCCTGAGCGAACTGCTCGAAAACGGCCCGTACGTCGATGCGATTGCGTTTTGCACACCGCCCCAAGGTCGATTCGCCCTGGTGCAACAAGCACTGGCCGCTGGCAAGCACGTGCTGGTAGAAAAGCCGCCGTGCGCCACGCTGGGAGAAGCGATGGCGTTGGTGAATCAGGTAGAGGCGCAAGGCGTCAGTGGGTTGTTCGCCTGGCATTCACGCTACGCGCCCGGCATCGAAGCCGCCCGCGACTGGCTGGCCAGCCGCACTCTGCAAAGCGTACAGATCGACTGGAAAGAAGACGTGCGCAAATGGCACCCCGGCCAGGCATGGATTTGGCAGCCCGGAGGCTTGGGCGTCTTCGATCCCGGCATCAATGCCTTGTCGATTGCCACTCATCTGCTGCCGCTGCCGCTGTTTGTCGAGTCTGCCGAACTGCGAGTCCCCGGCAACTGCCAGTCGCCTATTGCCGCGTCCATCAAAATGTCTGACGCGCGCCACCTCGATGTCCGCGCGGAGTTCGATTTCGACCACGGTCATGAGGAACTCTGGAGCATCGAGATTCGCTGCACCGAAGGCACCCTGCGACTGGACAACGGTGGCGCCCTGTTGAGTATTGACGGCGTGCGCCAAGCGGTATCGGAGGAGGGCGAGTACGCGGCGGTGTATCGACATTTTCAACAGCTGATTGGCGACAAGGCCAGTGACCTGGACCTCCAGCCGCTGCGACTGGTTGCTGACAGCTTTTTTGTGGGCAGTCGGGCGTTGGTTGAGCCGTTCTACGACTAATCGCCGCTCGGGTAGAGGCGGAGGCAAGCGCCAACAGCTAGAGAACTTGGTACCGCCGCCCTTCAATTCACCCAGTTTATCCGCTCTGGCTGGATTCAGTTGGAGCAGGCTGAAGCGGCCGCTCATCTGACGCAATTTCGTTCTGTTCAATCGAGTTGAAATCGCTCCCTGCGTAAAGAACGTGGAATGAACACGCCTCGCAGGGGTCAACTGCGCAGACCTCATTGAGAAAACGTGATGTTCATTGCGGCAGTGACAGTCGATTACCTTCGGGAGAACAGCCTGGTGCTCATGGCAGAAGAGTCGTGCACGGCAGGAAAGAGTGTATTTCCACCACCGTGCACTGGCGGGTGAGCATGAATGCCATCGATTCGGCACTGATGGCTGCGCGAACCCAGTTTGCGATCACCATTAGTTTTCATATTGTGTTGGCCGCGCTCACCCTCGGCTTGGCCATTTTTCTAATGGTGCTGGAAGGTCTCTGGCTGTGGCGTGGCCGACAAATCTATCTGGATATTTACCTTTACTGGCTCAAGGTATTCGCCATCAATGTGGCGGTGGGCACGGCGTCGGGGCTGATTCTGGAATACCAGTTCGGACTTAACTGGTCGCGACTGTCGACCCAGGCTGGCGATATTCTCGGCCCGTTGATGTTCTACGAAGTGCTCGCCGCCTTTTTCCTGGAGGCGGGCTTCCTGGGCATCATGCTGTTCGGCCTGAAGAAGGTCGGCCCTCGTCTGCATTTCTTCGCCACCTGCGCGGTAGCCCTTGGTTCGTTGATCAGTGCATTCTGGATTCTTTCTGCCAATTCCTGGATGCAGACACCCGCCGGTTACGCCATTGGCGCTGATGGTCGCTTCATTGCCGAGAATTGGTGGGCGATCATATTCAATCCGTCGTTTCCTTATCGGCTGGCCCACATGACGCTGGCGGCATTTCTGGGCACTGCTACCCTGGTGGCCGGTGTCAGCGCCTGGCAACTATTGCGGCTACCGCAGAACCCGCGAGCACGCCTTCAATTCTCTATGGCGCTGTGGATCATTGTGGTGCTGTCACCCCTGCAAATCGTCGTAGGTGACCTGCACGGTCAGCACAGCCTCAAGGTTCAGCCACAGAAGATCGCTGCTATCGAAGGCTCATGGACGCGCCCGGCGGCAGGCGCGGGGGAACCGTTGCGCCTGTTTGCCATTCCTGACATGGCCGAGCGACGCAATCATTGGGAGGTGGCGATTCCACGCGTTGGCTCTTTGTACCTGCGGCACGACCTGACGGGCACCATCGCCGCGCTCGATGAATTCCCTCCCCAAAACATTCCGCCAGTGCCGATTGTGTTTTTCGCGTTTCGTTTAATGGTCGGTCTGGGGCTGTTGATGGTGGGACTGGGGCTGACCAGTTTGGTGTTGCGATGGCGAAAGAGGTTGTACGCAGCGCGTTGGATGCTGCGAGGGTGTGTGCTGATGACACCGGCTGGGTTCCTCGCGATGCTTTGCGGTTGGGTAGTGACAGAGGTAGGCCGCCAGCCTTTTACTGTCTATGGCTTGCTGCGCACAGCCGACAGTCTGTCGTCGGTGTCGCGCCAGCAGGTGATTGGCTCGACCTGGACGATTCTGGTGTTTTACCTGCTGCTCTTCGGTATCGGACTCTGGGTGCTGCTACGAATACTGCGCGAGCCACCGCACGAGGATGAAGCCGGGCCGCAACCGACGCTGGCGGACGAGACAGGGCAATCCTGAGGAGCTGAATCCATGTTGGACACTGATTGGATAGTCCTGCTTTCTGCTGGAGCCCTGGCGTTCTCGGTGATGAACTATGTGCTGCTGGATGGCACTGATCTGGGCGTTGGGGTGCTGATGGGCCTGACGCGTTGCGGCAAGGACCGCCGAGCCATGGCCGTGACCATCTTGCCGATCTGGGATGCCAATGAAACGTGGCTTGTGCTGGGAGGTGGCGGCCTTCTGGCGCTGTTTCCGTTGGCCTACGCCATCCTGTTGCCGGCACTTTATGTGCCTTTTATCTTGATGTTCCTGGCATTGATGCTTCGAGCGGCAACATTGGAGTTTCGTGATTACGCGCCCAGCGATGGCATTAAGCGCGCGGTCGATGGCTTATTGTCGTGCGGTTCACTAATCGCCGGTGGAACACAGGGAATCGTGTTGGGTACCCTTGTACAAGGCGTTCCTAATGCCGCCGGGCAGTACAACGGTGATGGCGCGGAATGGCTCAACATGTTCCCGCTGTATTGTGGTGCAGTGCTCGTGGTGGGTTACACGTGGTTGGGGGCTTGCTGGCTATATTGGCGCACTGTCGGTGAGCTCCAGCGGCGATCCGGTCTGCAGGCGAAGTTGCTGGCGCTCGTGACCGTGGTGTTGTTGATTGTGTTGGTTGCCTGGACAGCGACACTGGACACTCGCTATGCGCAACGGCTTTCAGACCGGCTTGTGTGGGAACCGGCAGTCACGCTGCTGATTATGCTGCTGATCGGCTTTGCTCTGGGGTTTCGAGGCCGTTTTCATTCTCTGCCACTGTTTGCCGCATTGGGCATTTTCGTATTGGCGTTTACATTGATGATCGCGGCGCTCTATCCAATGATTGTTCCGCCGCAGCTGACCTTGCAGGCTGCTGCCTCAAGTCCCAACAGCCAGATTTTCATGCTGGTCGGTTTCGCTGTTCTGATCCCGGTAACGCTCATCTACAACACCTACGGCTTCAGCGTCTTTAGCGGGAAGGTTCGAGTTAATCGTGAATGACTGAAATTACAAGGATCCCACCATGCACAAATACGAACTGGAATACCTGTTCAACGGTGAACCCCGTGCACACATATTCGAACTCAAGCAGCCTCAGCTGCCCTTGCATGAGGCGGCGATGCACCTGCTACAGCTGCATTTTGGTGACGCAGAGAACAGCCTGATCATGCCCAATGCGGACGCGAGGCCAGAGGAGATTTTAGAGCAGGCTGAGCGGGTAGGGTTGACGCAAATTAATGTCGTCGATCAGTCCAGTTGATGCCAGATGCAGCGACCAGCAAAGCGCGACTCGATAGATTTGAAGTGCCGTTTTTGGTCATAAACACCGGCTCCCGAGCGATAAATCTCTAGTTCTGCTGTCCTTCAAAGTTCTTTTTGAACCCGCGTAGATTCATCAGGAAAAGGCAAATCTGCAGAACGATTAGAGCATACGCCTCTGCGTAGACTCCCCAAATAACCCAGAGCACGTTACTCAAACTGAAACATACAAACCCGGCCATTCGCCTCGTCGGCCTTTGAGACCCGATCAGCCACGCAGCAAGCACCGTTACCAACATCGCAGGCCATTGAACCCAGTCAAGATAGGCCAAGCTCTTATCCTCCTTTTACCTTTCGTTTTTCAAGCAGTCACCAGGGCAGTGCGGCGTTTTATCCCTGCGTTCGTCCATGCTGTAAAGATAATTGATCTTCTGATGTGCGCTCGATAAAGAGATGCCACGTTCGGAAAAAAAATTTCAGTATGTATAAGCACTTTGATGCGCGAGACAACGGTAGGACTAAGGTCGTGCTCAAACCGGCTGCTTGAGGCGATGATTCGGATGCCTTTGCTGACCCTGAAGAGTCAGCAATGTCCACTGTAAGCGACAGGCCCTCGAACTTTGCCTGAATTCCACCTGTCGACCAGTCACCCACTTCTTCTGTGCTCTCGATTTCGATTCTGTACGCGCTGAAACTATTGGCCCATGACGGATCGAGCAAAAGTATAAAAAACGGTGATTGCGATGAATTGCCTTATATGTGTCGGTGTCGCGGAGCGCATTCAATGTCACGGCCCTTGGGAAGAGCGGGATTGTCCAGAGTGTGGCCGCTACCGCGTTTCTGACGAGCTCATCTTGACGTTGATGGATCAGGGCCAGATTTTCGATGTCAGCAAAACTCGGAAGTGGCTTGAAAGCCGACGTATTGACGATGCTATTCCTTCTATTGAGATACATGAAGCGCTGCTGGTGCTCTGAGTGCTTCTAAATCTGAGATCCCGACTATCCTCTCTGTTTAACCGGCCATTCTCGTGATCCTGTTGATCAGCCGATGAAACCCGGCAGTTCAGCGTCAAAAGCCGTAATCAAGTGTTGCTATCGATGATAGGCCCCTCCCGGTAACGAAGGGTCTTATGGCGCGCCACAGACTTTTCAGGATGAAAAGCAGTGGTTGCATGGATAAAAGTGGCAACGGATGAACACCAGAGTCGAGCTGACGAGCGGCGAAGAGGCGGAAGGTTTTTTCGTGCAAACCCTGGAGCAGGCGATCGATGCCGTGGTGGTCGTGGATGATCAAAACCGCGTGGCGTTTTTCAATGCCGCGGCCGAGCGATTCTGGGGCTGTTCGCGAGCTGAAGTGCTCGGCAGCGATATCAATTGCCTGGTCCCCCAGGCCCTGAGCCTGCACCACGATGATTATGTCTGTGTAAACCGCGAGGCTGGAGTCAATAAGGTTGCAGGCATCAGTCGGGATGTCCGGATCGTGCGCAAGGATGGTCAAGAGCGCTGGGGCGTCATGTCGGTTTCGACCATCGCCCTGAGGGACCGAACCCTGTACGCGGCGTTCCTCAAGGATGTCACGCAAGTGCGCTTGCAAGACATCGAGCACCGGTTGCTATCGATGTCTGTCAACGCGACCCGCTCGGCGACCTGCATCGTCGACACTCACGCTCATCTTATCTACGTCAATGACGGGCTTGTCGGGTTGCTGGGTTATTCCCGTGAAGAGGTGATAGGGCAATCACCGATGATGTTTTTTGTGTCCGACGCTCGGGCAGAAGCCGAGCCCGGGCTGCAAAGGATTCTCGGTGGCCAGCCACATGAATTCAGTGCACTGATCAGTAAACGTAATGGCCAGCGGCTGTGGGTGCACGTGTCCTCCACGCCCGTGTTCGACGCCCAGGGACAGGTCGAGAACATCGTGATCGTGCTGACCGACATTACCCAGTCAAAGCTGCACGAGGTGTTACAGGACAAAGTCATTGGCGCCTTGTTGAAAGAGGAATCGCTGGAGAGCGTGCTGACCCTGCTGTGCCATGAAATTGAACGCATTGCCCCCGAAGTCATTGTGTCGATCCTGAGTGTGGACCCAAACGGGATTCTCCACCCCTTGGCCAGCCCTGGCTTGCCGACGGATTACTCCAGGGCCATCGAAGGTTTATCCATCGGCCCGGTGGCGGGCTCCTGCGGTACGGCGGCCTATCGGGGCGAGCCGGTGCTGGTGACGGACATCAATAACGACCCACTCTGGGCCGAGTACAAATTACTGGCGCAAAAGTCCGGTCTGCAGGCGTGTTGGTCGCTGCCGGTGCGCAATGGTGCTGGGCGAATCGCGGCGACGTTTGCCCTCTATTTCAGGGAAAGTCGTGGACCGGACTCCCTGCATGCTCACTTGGTGACGGCCGGCACGCATCTGTGCATGTTGGCGCTTGAGCGTGAAGAAGCACGTCAGTCCATTCGAAAAATGGCCTTTTACGACGCGTTGACCAGCTTGCCCAATCGCACGTTCCTGCTGGCCCAAGCGCAGCGCACGCTGGTCGAAATGGCTCGAGAGCACGCCGAACTGGCTGTGCTGTTTATCGATCTGGACCGTTTCAAGCAAATCAATGATGCGCTAGGGCATGCCTCGGGGGATGAGTTGCTGCGTGTCATGGCGCAGAGGCTACGCAGTGTGCTTCGAGAGTCTGACCTGGTCGGGCGCCTGTCCGGTGATGAGTTCGTGCTGGTATTGCCCCGGATGAACGCGACACAGATCACCACTTTTCTGGAACGACTGATGACGCTCCTCAGTCGCCCGGCAAGCATTGCCGGTACGTCCGTGGTCGTTTCGGCCAGCATTGGCATCAGCCTGTTCCCGGCGGACGGTCAAGACATGGAGAGCCTTTTACACCGTGCCGACATTGCGATGTACCAGGCCAAACGCACTGAGTGCGGCAGCTTCAGTTTCTTTGTCGAAGAGATGAACAGGATCGCCCAAGGCCGATTGGTGCTGGAAACGGCACTGCGCAATGCCTTGGCCAGCGATGACCTTCGCCTGTTCTATCAACCGCAAGTCGATCTCAACAGTGGGTGCCTGGTCGGTGTCGAAGCGCTGTCACGCTGGACGCATCCCACACTGGGCGACATCTTGCCCACACAATTCATTCCCATTGCCGAGGAATGCGGATTGATCAATGACCTGAGCCAATGGGTCCTGCATGAGGCCTGCGAGCAGCTCCGCCAGTGGCGCCAACAAGGCCTGGTGATCCCGTCCATGTCAATCAACCTGTCGCCGATCAACTTTCACAACCTCGACCTGGCCGCAATGATTGCCGGCGAATTGCAACGATGTGGGCTGCAACCCGGCGACCTGTGTGTGGAAGTGACCGAGAGCGTCATGCTGTGCAAAAGCCTGGGGACCGAGAAAACCATCCGCGATCTGCATGCGTTGGGTGTGCGGCTGGCGATCGATGATTTCGGCACCGGCTATTCCAGCCTGGGGTATCTGCGGCATCTGCCCATCAGTGAGCTGAAGCTGGACAAGAGTTTTGTCGACGACCTGGAATACGACATGTCCTGCCGGGCCTTGAGCGAATCCGTCATCGGAATCGGCAAGGGGCTTTCCCTGCAAGTGGTGGCTGAAGGCATCGAGAGCGCCACCCAGCGTGACATTCTCAAGGCCCAGGGGTACGAGATCGGGCAAGGCAACTTCTTCTCGGTCCCGCTGGCTGGCGAGGCGTTCATGCAGTTCATTGATCAACGCCAGGAAACGTTGTGAAAACCGCGTATTTATCGAACAGCTTCAGGGCCCGCGTTGGCGCCGCGGGCCACTGTGCACTAACGTTCAATCATCCGACCCAAACCACTCAACAGGCAGCTCCACGATTCATGCACTACGCTTGAGCGTTGCGCGGAATTTCGACGTACGGTTTTTTCGGCCACCGATGAACTCCGCGCCCTCTCACTCAGGATTTTCGGGTCACGACGTTCACCTCGTGCAGATCAAGCGGAGTTAGAAATACCATGCAGGACGCCCGGCCAAACCCAACGCTTCCTCTTGAATATTGTGTCGGACGTCCGATATTCACGGATTTCCTGGAGCAGGCGAGGCGCGCGCCTGAAGCCATGGCTGTCGTCGCTCAAGACGCGAGTTGCAGCTATCAACAGCTTGAACAGATCAGTGGGGGCATTGCTGCCTTCCTGATTGAACAGGGCGCTACGCAATCCGACCGGGTTGTCATTGTTTCGAGTCGCTGTGCGGGGCTGGTCTATGCAATGCTCGGCGCCTTGCGTGCCGGATTGACGTTCACCGTTGCCGACATCGCTTATCCACCTGCACGCGTCGCTCAAATCATTCGAGCGCTTGAGCCTTCCTTTGTCCTGCTCTGCGGCGAGGCGACAATCGACCTCAGCCTCGAGCACCTTGAGCCCACTCCGCAAGCCGTAAGAGTTCCGGAAGTGCCCACCGAAGCGCTGCGTGCATTCGCCGTAAATCAAACGGTCTTGCCGGAAGTCGATCCTGGTCACCCGGCCTATATAACCTTTACCTCCGGCAGCACCGGAGAACCGAAGGGCATTGTGGCGACACATGCGCCTTTGGTTCATTTTGTCCAGTGGCATGCCAAGCGTCATTCGTTATCCAAGGACGATTGTTTTTCGTTGTTGTCCGGGCTGGGTCATGACCCGGTATACCGCGATGTTTTTACGCCTCTCTCGATTGGCGCCAAAGTTGTTATTCCTGCGCAATCGACTGTCATTGATCCTTCGGCGTTGGCGATGTGGATACGGGAAAGTGGAATATCGGTTATTCACCTGACACCGCCCTTGGGCAGGCTGATTGAAACCGGAGCGAAAATAAACAAACTTCAATTCAATGACCTGCGGTACCTGTTTTGGGGCGGGGATGCGTTAACTATTTTGCTGTGCGAACACATGCGCGTCATTGCGCCCAATGCCGTTAGCGTGAACTTTTACGGCACGACCGAAACCCCGCAGGCGATGGGGTACCATCACGTCGATCCTGAAGCCGATAACGCAAAGATTGCATTAGGCAAAGGCATTGAAAGCGCGCAGTTGCTGATCGTGGATGACAACAGTCAGTTGGTCGACGAAGGCGCAGTTGGAGAAATTCTTATCCGTAGCCCTTATTTGTCCCAGGGTTACTGGGGGGATGTGGCGCAAACCCGGGAAAAGTTTGTGGTGAATCCGTTTACGAATGTCGCGAACGACATTTGTTATAAAACCGGTGACCTGGGTACTTATCTTTCTGATGGCAGTGTCAGCTTTCTGGGACGAGGTGACAATCAGGTCAAGATTCGCGGCCATCGAATCGAGCTGACAGAAATCGAAGGGGTCCTGTCACGGCATCCCCGGATCAAGCAGTGCGTTGTGGTAACGGCCAATGACAGTTCGAATGTCAGGCTGGTGGCCTACTGCGTGCCAACCACCGCTGTTTCATCGGTTGAATTGCGTGAGCATGTCAGCAAACAGCTCCCGGAATACATGGTGCCGGCACTGTTCGTTTTCCTGGAGGCTATTCCACTGACGCCGAATGGGAAAATTGATAAGCGGGCGTTGCCTTCGTTTGCCGGTAATCCCGATGCAACAGCCGCAGACTCGAGCCAGGATCTATCGCCACTGACGCTCAAGCTCGCGGATTCCTGGGCTGAAATACTCCAGGTCCCGCGCGTTGATGCCAACCTGACGTTTGTGGAATTGGGTGGGGATTCGCTGTCGTTTGTTCAGGCTTCAATGGTACTTGAAGGGCTGGTTGGCCGATTGCCGGACCAATGGGAAATGATGCCGGTACGCGAACTGGGTGAACTGGCCAGCAAAACCGGGAAGACAACGTCATCCATTCGGGAGATGGAGGCACCGGTCTTT
Source organism: Pseudomonas sp. LBUM1644 (assembly GCF_059716195.1). Taxonomy (NCBI): domain Bacteria; kingdom Pseudomonadati; phylum Pseudomonadota; class Gammaproteobacteria; order Pseudomonadales; family Pseudomonadaceae; genus Pseudomonas; species Pseudomonas sp. LBUM1644. The sequence goes on from NZ_CP166812.1 coordinate 2,463,120, forward strand.
TTACGCGTGGTCGCTATCCTGCTGATTGTCGTCGGGCATTTTAATTTGTTTTCAGAATGGTTGGTGGCGGGCGAGACGACGCTGTTGTTTTTAATCTCCGGTATCAGCCTGGCAAGATTCCAGTTCAAAGCCATAGAGGAACGGGGAAGTGTGCATACGCTTCTCAAGTCCGTTATCAGTATCGCGGTCCCGACAATACTCTATACCGCGCTGATTCAGATCGCGTTCGACAGGATTCATTGGCAGACGTTGTTGTTGATTTCAAATTGGTTTCCCCCGAATCAGATCGGTGTTTTTGCCTATTGGTATCTTGAAGTCCTTGTGCAGATGATCGCAATCATTGGCTTTGTACTGTCGTTCTCGACAGTCAGGAAAATTATAATTTCAAACCCGTTTTTTTATCTGGTCAGTGCTTCATGCGTGTTGGTAATAGCAGGCATTTTGATTAACGCGTATGTGTTTGATGCTTCGGCGGTTCATAACCGAGTGCCGCAGCATTATCTGGCGATCATGGTGCTCGGCATGGCCATTCACTACGCTCATTCAAGCGTCCAGAAATGTATCGTCAGTGCAATTGCTGTCGTTGTTGTGGGTTGGCAGGATGTTTTGGCAATGTTCGGGTATGGTCCGTATGCACTCGTCGCGAGGGAATATATAGATATTGCCCTGCCTGCCGTTCTGGCGCTGATCTGGATCAGGTCTATTCCCGTGCCGGGCCTCATTGCACGGGGAGTCGCATTAATAGCGTCGTCAACCTTGTTTATTTATTTGACGCACTTTCAGTTCCAGTCGGTTGCCCGTCACATCATTGACCAGCCGGCGATCGCGGTAGCGTTTGCTGTAGTCGGTGGCATTGCGGTTGCCTATTCGTGGAACAAGGCCGTTCGAATTGTTCTGATGCGCTGGAACAGGGGAGGGAAGAAGAGCAGTCCGGAGACAATTGAGCGAGTGGCATGACGTGTTTAGTCCTGAAAATCCTGAACGGGTTACGGGGGTTGCACCTCGCCAGGCCGGGTGCGGCGTTTTTGTTTGTTGCCGTACATCATCGCATCGGCTCATGGGGTAGGCAGCTGACGACGCCGGTGCTCAGGGAGAGCGGGTAGTGACATCGGCCGCTGGTATTGAGCTCATGGATCCGCGCCTGCATGCGCGCATTGATGACATCCGGCGATTCACCGCAGTCCACCGCGAGGATGACAAACTCGTCACCGCCCATGCGAGCGACGATGTCCGTCGTCCTGAAGCATTCCTTGAGGACCTGTGCCGTCGCGGCAATAACCAGGTCACCGGCTTCATGTCCATAAGTGTCGTTCGTTTGTTTCAGTCGATCGACATCGGCGAAGATTAGCAGGCTGGTGACTCTAGAGCGGCGTGCAGGAGACGGCACCCGTGATGAGGCTCTTCAGGCGACTAATATCGAAGAACCACCCCAGCAGTACGATGGCACCCACCAGCATGACCACGGCGGTGACCAGTTGCGAGAACGTCTGAAGCCAGCGTGTTCCTGGGTGTTTGAGTATGCCTTTGGCTTCACCCATCAATGAAAGTCCGCGTGCAGGTCAATAAGTCATTGCGATGTTGATTGGTTTCGCCCAGCGCCCCGGCCTCGCAGTCCATGCACGGTAAAGAGCCGCAACACTGGGCGATTCTGGATTGCCCAGTCACTTTTCTGCGCGGTATATAAGGAAAATCGGAGGTATCCCCCCGGACAAGTACTGAGCCAGAGGGCGAGGGGGGAAGGGTAGGTAGTTTTCCTTATGAGGGGCAGGAAACCACTTGCACATGGAAAAAATTACGCCGGTATGATTTCTCCGTTTGCCTGGCCGAGGCTCTTTACCGACGCATTGGATGCAAGGCCTCAGTTGGGCGAACGCCTATTTCTATTGTGCGCAGTTTACGTCGAGCGATGAAGGCCGCCGATGCAGGAGACCGACTCATTAAAAATGTTGACGAGTTGTTGAGGCAATCTCTAGAGGCGCAGGCTGAGTACAGAGAAGTGTTCCGTGTAGTGAGCACTATGTTGCGTAGTGGTACGGCGTGTGGCCCTGAATGGGCACGCCAATATAAGCGATGGCTGGACGCAATTGACCGCTTGGCCGACTTGCAAAATGAAAGTGTGAGCGACCGACCGTAATGCTATTCATTTTGTGAATAGGCCCCTGTGGGAGCGAGCTTGCTCGCGATGGTCGTTAACGATAACGCGTGTTTGCTGGCTAAACGCGGCGATCTCGGGCCCATCGCGAGCAAGCTCGCTCCTACAACAGCATTACGATTGAGTCGCGGGCTAGAAATCCACCGTCGCCGACACCTTCAACGTGCGGGGTTCGCCTTGCGTCAGGTAGTTGTTGGCCGTCGAGGCGGACGACCAATACGCTTTGTTCGCGACGTTTTCAACGTTGGCACGCAGGGTGATGTATTTGTCGTCGGCCTTGAAGCCGTAGCGGGCGCCGAGATCGACGCGGGTCCAGGCCGGAATGCTCAGGGTGTTGGCCGCGTTCACGTATTCGCCACCGGTGCGCAGCATGCGCCCGCTGAGGGCTGCGCCCTGGATCCCGGGAACGTCCCAATCGGCACCGACGTTGTATTGGAAGCGCGGCACACCCGCGGCACGATTGCCGTCATTGATGCCGTTGGCGGTTTTCTTCTGTTCGGTGTCCATCCAGGTGGCACCGGTTAACAGGCGCAAACCCTCAATCGGCTCGCCGAACACGTTCAACTCCACACCCTTGTTCACTTGCTCGCCATCCACACTGAAGGTGCCCAGCGCCGAGCCCGGAGTGCTCGAGGTCGAGCTGTTCGGCTGCTCGATGCGGTACACGCCCAGCGTTGCGCCATAGGTGTCCCAGTCGAGCTTGACCCCGGCTTCCGTCTGTTTGCTGCGATTGGGCGCAAACACTTCGCCGGGGTTGGTCACGCCCGTGGACGGTGCGGTCGGGCCCTGGGCCAAGCCTTCAATGCGGTTGGCGTAGAACGACACGTGCTCCCAGGGCTTGATGACCAGACCGTAGACCGGGGTGGTGATCGACGCGTCATAATTGGCGCTGCGTGCGCCGCTGGTGGTGTTCCAGGCATCGACTTCCAACGACTGGCGGCGCACGCCAAGGGTCAGGAGCACGCGATCGTCAATGAAACCCAAGGTGTCGGACACCGCCGCGCTCTTGATGCGGTTTTTACCGACGACGCGCGGGTCATGGATGTCGCTGCCAAAGTAAGTCTTGGTTGGCCGCGGAACCTGCGTCGGGTTGTACAGATTGCCGGGAACGCGGTTCGCCACCAGGATGGCTTCGAAGGCCGAGCGCTGTTCGCCCCAAATTCCCGATAGCCCGAAGTTAATCTGGTGAGTCACCGGACCGGTATTAAAATGGCCGTTCAACCCCGCCATGGCGCTTTGATTGTCTTCATCATGGGGCGAGTAGAGAAAGCCGACCTTGCCGCTGCCGTCGTTGGCAACATACAGCGATGAGTATTGGCCGTTTTCCCGGGTGTGCTTGGCACCGCCGCCGGCGTAGGCCGTCCAATTGTCATTGAGATCGTATTCGGCATTGACCATGCCGTAGGTGTCTTCGAGCTGTGACCACGTCCAGTCCTGGGCGTAGTTGTCCTTGGCCGACGGAGCATGCGGGACTTTGGTGCCCGTGGGATACACCACGGAACGGCCGTTGTTGATGCGTTGTTTCTGATAACCCAGGTCGGTCGAGACCCGCAGGCGATCGCCGCGATAATCCAGACCGACGGCGATCAGTTGTGAATGCTCGTTTTCGTCATCCACCGCCGTGTCGCCGCCGTGCTCAGCCAGGTTGACTCGAGCGCCGAAGCGATTGTCTTCACCGAAGCGCTGGCCAAGGTCAATGTGCCCACCGACCTGGCTGTCACTGGCGTAATCCAGGGTCACGCTGCGCGTCGGGGTGTCTTGCGCGCGTTTCGGCACCAGGTTGACGCTGCCGCCGATACCGCTGCCGGACGGTGCCACACCGTTGATGAACGCGTTCGGACCCTTGAACAGTTCGACCCGTTCCAGGGCTTCAGTGGTGATGATCTGCCGTGGCAGCACGCCGTACAGACCGTTGAACGAAATGTCGTCGCTGACCAGCGGCAGGCCACGAATGGTGAACACCTGGGAGAAGTTACCGAAGCCCGATGACTGGCGCACCGACGCATCGTTGAGCAACACATCACCCACGGTTCGCGCCTGCTGGTCTTCGATGGTCTTCGCGGTGTAGCTGACCACACTGAACGGCACGTCATTGATCGAACGGTTACCGAGTATGCCCAGACGGGCAGTGCGCGCAACCTGGCCACCGGCGTAGGTGTCCGCCGACGGGCTGTTTACGCCACTGATGGTGGTTGCACCCAATTCCAGCGCGGCCCCGGCGTCGACTTGCGGCGTGACGGTGTAGCTGTTCGCGCCAGTGTTCAACAGCATGAAGCCGCTGCTTTGCAGCAACTGTGCAAAGCCCGATTGCACGGTGTAAGTGCCTTGCAGCCCTGCGCTTTTCAGATCACCCAACAATTGTGCGTCGAATGACAACAGCACGCCCGAGGTCGCCGCAAATTTCGCCAATACAGTGCTCAGCGTTCCGGGCGCGATGGCATAGCTGTGCGTGGCTTCGCTTCCAGTGGTGTCGGCTGCCAGGACACTGTGCACTGGCGCCATAACGCTCAGCGCGATGGCCAGGCTCAGGATGTTCACTGGAAGACGAGCAGGGCTGATTTTGGAGAAATACTGGAGCGGTCTTGAAGTCATTCGGCATGCCCGTGGAATGCGAGAGAAATTGAGAATTCATCTACACACCGAACGACGGGGAAAAAGGTATCAGTGAAAAGTGAAATTATTTTGGGTTCGCTGTTTTCAAACCGTTGCCGACGCGGCCCACGAATTGCGCTCGCCCATGACGGCCCTGTCATTGCAGGCGCCAGGCCACCAGGGTGGCAGCGATCATTGCACCGAAGATCACCGCGCCAAGGGTGAAGCCAAGGCCCAGCGCTTCGGTCGCCAGATCACCGGCCGCGGTACCCAGGGCGAAGGTGCAGAGCACGGTGGCCCAGTAGAACAACTCCCGGCGTGTCGTGACAATTTCACGGATCGACAGGTTGTGTTCCATGCGGTACCAGACCAGGAAGTTGATCGCCAGCAGGACTGAAAAAACCGCCATGCCGATGCTGGTCGGGCCAGCGCCGAAGCCGACATCGACGGCCAGGAAATCAGCGCCGGTTTCACCCACTGTCGTGGACAATATCTTGATCACCCAGAAGGACAGCGTCACCTCGGGTACTTTGTTGAGCCAGCCGGCTATTGCGGGTTTCATCGGCGGAAAGCCTCTCCTGAGCAGCGCTGAAGGTGCGCAGGGGAGAAGGTACGTAGCGAAACTTAGCTGAGCCTGAGGGAATGACATTTGGCAACGCATACCTTGTAGGAGCTGCCGTAGGCTGCGATCTGTTGATCTTGCTTTTAAAAAATAGAGATCAAAAGATCGCAGACTGCGGCAGCTCCTACAGACCGCATCACGGCTTAACTGATTGGCATTTGGCCCGTTATTCGCAGTCTTGTTTCTAGATGTTTCGAGACAGCATGAATACCCATTAATTCGCATCGTGTTGACAAAATTTTGCTAAAGCGAGGGCTAGATTTTTGTTGCCCTCCTCAAACGATTCATAACTGAGCGCATTCGAAGACAAGAAAGTCCTGATGCCAATGATGTGTCGGCCAATCGGCATAACAATTTTAAAACGGAGGGCAGTACAACAAGGAGTTACACATGCGTTTGCCTGCTTCAGCCCCGCTTCGTTTCCTACTGATGATCACTGGTTTGTGGCTAGTGATTTTTTCCCTCTCCCGCCTGGTGCTACTCGCGACTCATTTCTCAGAGGCCGGCACCGCATTGGCGTCGATCTTTGGCATAGGGTTTTTATACGACCTGAGCTTTTTACTGTATGCGGCACTGCCGATGGGCCTGTATGTGCTGTTGTGCCCGCCATCGTTATGGCGTTCATGTGGGCACCGCTGGTTTTTGCAGGGGCTGCTGACGGTCAGTGTTTTCGCCATGTTGTTCACTGCCGTGGCTGAGTGGCTGTTCTGGGATGAGTTCGGCGTACGCTTCAATTTTATTGCCGTGGACTATCTGGTGTACTCCGACGAGGTGTTGAGCAACATCCTGGAGTCCTATCCTGTTGGCAAATTGCTGGGCGCACTGGCGGTGATCGCGGTGGTTATCTGCATTGCTTTGCACAAACCCCTGCAGCGGGTGATGAGTGCGCCATTACCTTCCTGGCGCCAGCGTCTGCATTGTATCGGCGTGATGTGTGCGATGAGTGCTGTTGTTCTGTTGGTTGTTGACCAGGACACTCCACGCGGCAGGGGCGGCAACACCTATCAACATGAGCTGGCGAGCAATGGTCCTTATCAGTTCTTTGCCGCATTTCGCAATAATGAACTGGACTACGACCAGTTCTATGGCACGTTGCCGAACGACACCGTAGGCGGGCACATTCGCCAAGAGTTGGCGGAAACCGGGGCGCAGTTCATCGGCAAGGATTCACTCGACGTGCGCCGTACCCTGACCCAGGGCGATAAAACCCGGCCACATAATATTATTCTGGTGACGATCGAAAGCTTCAGCGCCAAATACATGGGCAGCAATGGGCATCCCGGCAACCTGACCCCCAACCTTGATCAACTGCGAAAAGAGAGCCTGTACTTCAACAACTTTTATGCCACGGGCACCCGGACGGATCGGGGCCTGGAAGCCATTACCTTGTCCATTCCACCGACGCCGGGCCGCTCGATCGTCAAGCGAGTCGGGCGTGAAAGCGGGTTCGCCAGCCTGGGCCAGCAACTGAGTTACATTGGCTACGACAGTGTGTTTGTGTATGGCGGCCGTGGATACTTTGACAACATGAACGCGTTCTTCAGCGGCAACGGTTACCGGGTCGTTGATCAAAGCAGTGTCGACGAGGCCGAGATCCATTTCAAAAATGCGTGGGGTATGGCTGATGAAGATCTCTACCGGCAAACGCTGAAACTGGCAGACCAGAATTTCGCCTCAGGCAAACCGTTCCTGCTGCAACTGATGACCACCTCCAATCATCGTCCATACACGTACCCTGACGGCCGGATCGATATTCCGTCCGGTGACGGCCGTGACGGCGCGGTGAAGTACACCGACTATGCAATCGGCCAGTTTCTTGAAGCGGCGCGGAAAAAAGCCTGGTTCGACGACACGATTTTTGTCTTTGTCGCCGACCACACCGCGGGCAGTGCGGGCAAGGAAGATCTACCGATTCGGAACTACCAAATTCCGTTGTTCATCTATGCACCCAAACTCCTTCCAGCGCGTGAAGAGGGCCAACTGGCGAGTCAGATCGACCTGGCCCCGACCCTGGTGGGCCTGCTGAATATTGACTACGAGTCAACATTCTTCGGGCGTAATCTGCTTCAGCCGTCCACCTTGCCGCCCCGCGTGGTGGTGGGCAATTACCAGCACCTGGGCTTGTTCGATGGCAAGGATCTGGCGATCCTCAGCCCCCGCGCGACGTTTCGGCGCCACAATGATGCGTTGGGCGCCAGTCATGAGGTGACGGTTGAGATCGAAGACCCGCTAGTCGCACGTGCGATTACCTACTATCAGGCCGCGAGTTATGGTTTCACTCATCGCTTGCTGGATTGGCCCGTCAGCCAACTCGCCGACCGTCAATAGCTCCCGCCGTTAGCTGCCCCTGCATTCTGGTTTAGCGATGCAGGGGCTGGCCGATACCCGAACTACACCCCCCAACCCTCGCGCACCGCCCGTCGAATGGCCTCCAGCAACATCGCAAATGCCGGGTTGTCGTTGTTCTCGCGCCAGATCAGATGCAACTCGCTCTGCACGCCTTCCCCCAGGTCGATATCGCGAAACACCACGTTCTTGAACACCACGCTGGTGGCGCAACGGGGCACCAGGGCCAGGCCCATGGCGGCGTTGACCAGCGCGAGGATGGTCAGTGACGAGCCGAGCCATTGCACGTAATTCGGCGCGACGCGGGCCGAGCGCAACATACCGGTCAGCAGTTCGTTGAACGGTGGATAGGCCGCGTGGGAATACATCAGGAATGGCTGCGCATCGAGGTCTTTGACCGTCACGGTTTCGGCACTGGCCAAGGGGTGAGTGCTGGGCACGGCCAATACAAACGGCTCGCGCACCAGGCATTCGGTGGAGTAGCCGGGCTCCAGCAGTGGCGCGCGAGCGATGCCCAGGTCGATGCGCCGGGCGCGCAACGCTTCGTGCTGTTGGTAGGTGTTCATCTCCGCCAGGTCGATTTTTACATGGGGTTGCTTGAGCCGTGCCTCGGCGATGACCTTGGGCAGGAACTCGTAGACCGCGCTGCCAACGAAGCTGATATTGACCGAACCGATGTCGCCCTCGGCGAAGCGTCGGGCGGTGACGGCGGCTTGCTGGGCGCGCTCCAGCAGGTTCTGCGCTTCGATGAAAAAGGCGCGACCGGCGGCGGTCAGGGCGACGCTGCGGGTGGTGCGGGTGAACAGCTCGACCCCCAAGTGGTGCTCCAGCAATTGGATCTGCCGACTGAGCGGGGGTTGCGTCATGTTCAGCCGCTCGGCGGCACGACGGAAATTCAGTTCCGTCGCCACGGTGGTGAAACAGCGTAATTGGGTGAGCTCGAACATTGATCTAATCCAGGTATCAATCGAATGCCAAGTTAGATTAGACGGGATCAATGACCGCGTCCATGATCGACCTGTCCCTAAAAAAACAATGATCGGGAGTCGCCCCTTGAATACTGTCCAGAGTCCACCCGACCCACATGTGCTGGCCCGCGCGGCGGCGAAGGTCAAGCGCCACGTGCTTCCGCTGTTCGTGGTGATGTTCATCGTCAACTACATCGACCGGGTCAACATCGGGTTCGTGCGCAGCCACATGGAAACCGACCTCGGCATCGGCGCGGCAGCCTATGGCCTGGGTGCCGGGCTGTTCTTCATCGGGTACGCGATCTTCGAAGTGCCTTCCAACATCCTGCTGCAGCGCTTTGGTGCGCGGGCCTGGTTGACGCGCATCATGTTCACCTGGGGCGCCGCCGCCATGGCGATGGCCTTTGTCCGCGGCGAAACCAGCTTCTATGTGCTGCGCTTCATCCTCGGTGCGGCCGAAGCCGGTTTCTTCCCCGGCATCATTTACTACTTCACCCAATGGCTGCCGTCGACCGAACGCGGCAAGGCCATGGCGATCTTCCTCAGCGGCTCGGCCATTGCCTCGGTGATTTCCGGCCCGGTGTCTGGCGCGCTGTTGAATGTCAGCGGTTTCAGCCTGCATGGCTGGCAGTGGATGTTCCTGATCGAAGGCTTCGCCTCGATCGTGCTCTGCGGGTTTGTCTGGTGCTGGCTGCAGTCCCATCCGCGACAAGCGAAGTGGTTGAGCATCGAGGAAAAGGACGCGCTGACAGGCGCCATCGCCCTCGAACAACAGGCTCGCGAAGCCTCGCAGGCGGTCAAGCCGTCGATGTTCAAATTGCTCGCGGACAAGCAGATTGCGTTGTTCTGCTTCATCTACTTCTCCATCGCCCTGACGATCTACGGCGCCACGTTCTGGCTGCCGAGCATGATCAAGAAAATGGGCAACCTCGGCGACTTCCAGGTCGGCCTGTTCAACTCGATCCCGTGGATCATTTCCATCGTCGCGATGTATGGCTTCGCCGCCATGGCCAGTAAATGGAAACACCAGCAGGCCTGGGTCGCGCTGACCCTGGTGATTGCCGCGTTCGGCATGTTCATGTCCACCACCGGCGGGCCGATCTTCGCCTTTGTCGCCATCTGCTTTGCGGCGATTGGTTTCAAGGCCGCCTCGGCGCTGTTCTGGCCGATTCCGCAAGGCTATCTGGACGCACGCATCGCCGCCGCAGTGATCGCCTTGATCAACTCCATCGGCAACCTCGGGGGCTTCGTCGCGCCGACGGCGTTCGGTTTCCTGGAGCAAAAAACCGGTTCCATCGAAGGCGGCCTCTACGGTCTGGCGGCCACTTCATTGGTGGCGGCGGTGGTGATCTTCTTCGCGCGCACGGCACCCCGTGGCGATCCCGTTCGCGCGCTGACCGGCACACTGGCCGACGTCGTAACGCCTAAAACATCTGTCAGTCATAAAGCCTTGAGCTCAGGTACAAAGGGAGCAGCCTCTTGAAAATCACACGAGTCACCGTCACCCCCATCGCTTTCCGTGATCCGCCGTTGCTCAACGCCAGCGGTATTCACGAACCGTTCGCGCTGCGCTCGATCATCGAGATCGAAAGTGACAACGGCTACGTCGGTCTGGGTGAGAGTTACGGCGACGCCCCGGCGCTGTTGATCCAGCAGCAATTGCAATCGCAACTGATCGGGCTTGACCCGTTCAACCTCAATCAGTTGCGTGCGATCGTGCAGGCCACGGTGGCGGCGAACAAACCGGCGAGCATTGCCGGCGCAGAGTTGGCACCCGGTTCCCACGCCAGCAAAGCGGTAAGCAACGCCTATTCGGCGTTCGAAGTGGCGTTCCTCGACTTGCAGGCGCACTCGTTGAATGTACCGTTGGTGGATGTGCTGGGCGGGGCGATTCGTGACGAGATTCCGTTCAGCGCTTATCTGTTTTTCAAGTACGCGCAACACGTCGATTCCCCTTACAAGCCGGACAGTTGGGGCGAGGCCCTGAACGAGGAACAGATCGTCGCGCAGGCGCGGCGCATGATCGAGGCCTACGGTTTCAAAAGCATCAAGCTCAAGGCCGGCACGCTGCCGCCGGAGCATGAAGTGTCGTGCATCAAGGCCTTGAAAAAAGCCTTCCCGGGGTACCCGCTGCGCATCGATCCGAATGGCAACTGGTCCTTGGAAACCTCGATTCGCATGGCCGAATTGCTCGGCGACGACCTGCAATATTACGAGGACCCGACGCCGGGGCTGGAGGGCATGTCTGAGCTGCACAAACGCACGGGGCTGCCGTTGGCGACCAACATGGTCGTCACTGATTTCGATGAATTCCGGCGCAGCGTTGCGCAAAACAGCGTGCAGATTGTGCTTGCCGACCACCACTACTGGGGCGGCCTGCGCGACACCCAGGCCTTGGCGAAAATGTGCGACACCTTCGGCCTGGGGGTGTCCATGCATTCCAACTCGCACTTGGGCATCAGCCTGATGGCGATGGCCCATGTCGCCGCGTCCGTGCCTAACCTCGATTACGCCTGCGACACTCATTACCCGTGGCAGGAACCGGATGAAGAGGTGATCAAGGGCGGCAAGCTGCCGATCGTCGATGGCTGCGTGAAAATCACCCGTGCCCCGGGCCTGGGTCTGGAACTGGATCAGGATCAACTGGCCAAGCTGCATGATCAATACCTGACCTGCGGCATCCGCCAGCGGGATGACGTGAAACAGATGCAGCGCTACAAGCCTGATTGGAAAGCGCTCAAACCACGCTTTTAATCGCAAAACCCCCCTGTAGGAGCTGCCGCAGGCTGCGATCTTTTGATCCTGATCTTCTCTGGATCGCTGAAGATCAAAAGATCGCAGCCTGCGGCAGCTCCTACACGTTTAGTTATCGTACAACAGGTCTTATTGTCACAACGTCTTGCCTCGCATCAACCCCACTAACAAACAAAAGCCTGGCGCTGCCACCGCGAGCATCGGTGGCCAGACCTATCGATTCCATTGAGACGCACGGTCATTTTTATGATTGACAGCTTTGCGGCGAGCTGGCTATATACGCAGGCAAGGTTGTACGACGACAGACGAATCAATCGGCTGTTCAATCATAAAAATAAAAACGGGTCGGTCCCATCATGAAATCAATCCGCTTCCGCATGTCCTTGAATCCAGCTTCCTATGATTCGACCGATGCTGCTTGCCCATCCCACGGCCAGCCCCGGGGATAACGCCTACCTCTGATTTGAACATTTACACCGAGCCGGACGTGCCCTTGGCGCGGACCAGTCGCGTTTGGCGATGCTCCATGCCTCAAATTGATCTCGCTTGAAACCGAGAGATCATCACCACAACCAACAATAAAAGTGATGCCATGAATCTGAACGAGCCCATCAATGCGCAACGTATCAGCCAGGCGGTCGGCAAATACCGCTGGACTATCTGTGCGCTGTTGTTTTTTGCCACCACCGTCAACTACCTGGACCGTCAGGTACTGAGTCTGTTGGCCCCGGATCTGTCTACGCAATTTGGTTGGAGTAATACCGATTACGCCAACATTGCTTCGGTGTTCCAGTTTGTGTACGCGATTTCCATGCTGTTTGCCGGCCGCCTGGTCGACAAGATCGGCACCAAGACCGCCTATATCGTGGCAATCGGCATCTGGTCGACCGGCGCGATGATGCATGCCTTTGCGGTGCCGATGGGCGAGGGCATCGCCGGTATCTGCAGCGCGCTTGGCGTTGCCGTCATCCCGGTCTCGATTGCCGGCTTCATGCTGTCGCGTGCCGTGTTGGCAATAGGCGAGGCGGGTAACTTCCCGATCGCGATCAAGGCCACCGCGGAATACTTTCCGAAGAAGGAGCGTTCGTTCGCCACCGGCATCTTCAACTCCGGCGCCAACGTGGGCGCGATCCTTGCGCCGATCTGCGTGCCACTGATCGCCGGCATCTGGGGCTGGGAAGCGGCTTTCATCGTGATCGGCGGGTTGGGCTTTGTCTGGGTGGCTGTCTGGATTGCGCTGTACCAGAAACCGGAACAGCAAAAACGCCTGTCGGCCGAAGAACTGGCCTACATCCGCCATGACCAGGGCGCGCAGGCGCTTGCCGGCACTGACTCGGGTGAAGCGGCTAAAAAGGTATCGTGGTTCAAGTTGCTGACCTACCGTCAGACGTGGGCCTTCGTCTTCGGCAAATTCATGACCGACGGCGTGTGGTGGTTCTTCCTGTTCTGGCTCCCGACTTACCTGGCGGCGCAATACGGCATGAAAGGCCAAGCCATCGTGTGGCCGCTGGCGGTGTTGTACAGCATGACCATGATAGGCAGCATCGGCGGCGGCTGGTTCCCCAGCTATTTCATGGCCCGCGGCGACGCGCCGTATGACGGTCGTATGAAAGCCATGCTGGTGATCGCGTTCTTCCCGCTGGTGGTCTTGCTGGCGCAGCCGTTCGGCTACATCAGCTTCTGGGTGCCGGTGCTGCTGATCGGTATCGGCGCGTCGGCGCACCAGGCCTGGTCCTGCAACATTTTCACCACCGTGTCTGACATGTTTCCGCAAAAATCCATCGCTTCGGTGGTCGGCATTGGCGGTTTGGCCGGCGGCCTGGGCGGCGTAGTGATGACCAAGACCGGCGGTTGGGTGATCGACCACTACAAAATGCTCAACGATATCCATACCGGCTACATGATCATGTTCGCGATCTGTGCGGTGGCCTACCTGGTGGCGTGGAGCGTGATGAAAACGCTGGTGCCACGTCATAAGGAAATCACTGATCTGTAAAGGCTGGCTCTAATAAAAAACGCCATCCCGACAATCGGGATGGCGTTTTTTTTCAGCCCTGCGCAGGTGCTTCCCGCATCACTTCACATCAAAGCGATCCAGGTTCATCACCTTGGTCCACGCCGCCACGAAGTCTTTGACGAACTTCTCTTTCGAGTCGCTGCTCGCATAGACTTCAGCCAGCGCACGCAGCTGCGCATTTGAACCAAAGACCAGATCCACACGGGTTCCGGTCCACTTCACTTCCCCTGTTTTGCGATCACGCCCTTCAAACTCCTCATTCACCTCCGAAGTCGGTTTCCATTCCACGCTCATGTCCAGCAGGTTCTTGAAAAAGTCGTTGGTCAACGCCTCCGGCTGTTTCGTGAACACACCGTGTTTGGTTTGCCCGACGTTGGTGTTCAACACGCGCAGGCCGCCCACGAGTGCAGTCATTTCTGGTGCGCTGAGGGTCAGCAGTTGCGCCTTGTCGATCAACAGCTGCTCGGCCGCCACGCGGTAGCGGGTTTTCAGGTAGTTGCGGAAGCCATCGGCGATGGGTTCGAGGAAGCCGAACGACTCGACGTCCGTCTGCTCTTGGGAGGCGTCCATCCGCCCGGGTGTGAATGGCACCGTTACGTTGTGGCCGGCATTTTTCGCGGCTTGTTCGACACCGGCGTTACCCGCCAGCACGATCAAGTCTGCCAACGAGATTTTCTTGCCGCCGATGTTGAACTCGCTCTGGATACCTTCGAGTTTCGCCAGCACGTTCGCCAGTTGCTCTGGCTGGTTGGACTGCCAGGACTTCTGCGGTGCCAGACGCAGGCGTCCACCGTTGGCGCCGCCACGTTTGTCGGAGCCGCGGAAAGTCGAAGCGGCCGCCCACGCGGTAGACACCAGCTGCGAAACCGTCAGCCCCGACGCCAGGATTTTGCTCTTGAGGGCGGCCACATCGCTGTCGCTGACCAAGGCATGATCGACCGCAGGAATCGGGTCTTGCCACAGCAGTTCTTCGCTCGGCATTTCCGGGCCAAGGTAGCGCGAGAGCGGGCCCATATCGCGGTGGATCAGCTTGAACCAGGCGCGGGCAAAGGCATCGGCCAGTTGATCGGGGTTGGCCAGGAAGCGCCGTGCAATCGGTTCATAGACCGGATCGAATCGCAGGGCCAGGTCCGAGGTCAGCATGGTTGGATTGCGGCGTTTGGACGGGTCGAACGCATCCGGAATGATGCCGGCGCCAGCGCCGTTTTTCGGCGTCCACTGGTGCGCGCCGGCCGGGCTTTTGGTCAGTTCCCACTCGAAGCCGAACAGGTTTTCCAGGTAGTTGTTGCTCCACTTCGTTGGCGTGGTGGTCCAGGTCACTTCCAGGCCGCTGGTGATGGTGTCCGGGCCTTTGCCGGTGCCGAAGCTGTTCTTCCAGCCTAACCCTTGGGCCTCAAGGCCCGCCGCTTCGGGCTCGGCGCCAACATTATCGGCCGGACCGGCGCCATGGGTTTTGCCGAAGGCGTGGCCGCCGGCGATCAGCGCCACGGTCTCTTCATCGTTCATGGCCATGCGGCCGAAAGTCTCGCGTATGTCGAGGGCGGATCTGACCGGGTCTGGCTCGCCTTCAGGGCCTTCCGGGTTCACATAGATCAGGCCCATCTGCACGGCGGCCAGTGGATTTTCCAGGTTGCGCCCCCCATCAGTACGGCTGTCCTCATTTCTACCGGGCTCGGCCACGAGTGGAACATCACCGGGTGCTTGCACGGCTTTTTGCGCTTTGTCGTAGCGGGTGTCGCCGCCCAGCCACTTGTTTTCCGAGCCCCAGTAAACGTCCTCATCCGGTTCCCAGACGTCCGCACGGCCACCGGAATAGCCAAAAGTCTTGAAGTCCATGGACTCGAGCGCGACGTTGCCGGTGAGGACAATCAGGTCAGCCCAGGAAATGTTCCGGCCATATTTTTGCTTGATCGGCCAGAGCAGCCGGCGTGCTTTGTCGAGGCTGACGTTATCCGGCCAGCTGTTCAGCGGCGCGAAACGTTGCTGGCCGGAACCGGCACCGCCACGCCCGTCACCGGTGCGATACGTGCCCGCAGCGTGCCAGGCCATGCGAACGAAGAGTGGCCCGTAGTGACCGAAATCCGCCGGCCACCAATCCTGAGAATCGGTCATCAGCGCGTTCAGGTCTCTCTTGACCGCCTCGAAATCCAGGCTTTTAAACGCTTCGGCATAATTGAAGTTCTCGTCCATGGGGTCGGACAGGGATGAATGCTGGTGCAGGATCTTCAGATTCAGTTGGTTCGGCCACCAATCGCGGTTCGTCGTGCCGCCGCCAGCGGCGTGGTTGAACGGGCATTTCGATTCATTTGCCATGTGTGAGCTACCTTTGGTCGTGTTCATCCGGCTATCGCGCCCGGGATGGGCGTTGAATAGCTAATGAGCGGAATCAATGACATCGGCGGCAGGGCCAACAGTTGGATCAACTGATTGTTTTGACCACACAGGCATTCTGAACAGCAGCAATCGAGTGGCCTGCGCGGTGGCCCACGGGTGGCCTAGTCAAGCTTCGGACTCATTCCTGTCTCCTTATCAGCACTAAACCGGCCAGCTTATGGCGCCAGCGCTCGGATAAGGGTAGACCCCAGTCATGAAGTCAGCTAATAGCCGGACTATTGGTGCCCGATAGCTATAATCTTTTATCTGCCCCCTTGGGGCGGGGCAGATGATTTGGCCAGCTGTCACGGGAGAGGACCCGACGATGAACAAGCGCCAGCGCCGCACGGCGATCCACGAAGCGGGCCATGTCCTGGCCTTTTGGTGGAATGGTCAGCACATCGAGCGTGTGACGGTGCGTACCCATGCGGAAGCGTTCGCCGGCCCCATGGTTGACCTGCGGGGCAACCTGCAACCCGCGGAGGGACTGGTCGAGGCTGACTACCTGGTGCCGAATCCGGCGCTGGACCCGCCCGGGATTGCTGAATGCCTGCCTTCCATGATCGAACCGATTGAACGTGACCTGCTCGACTGCTTCGCCGGCCCCGTGGCTGAAGCCGTCTATCGGCACACCCAATCCGACAAACTCTTTCGAGGCAGCGGCCAAGGCGACCAGCGCCGGGGGTATGCATTGATCAGTTTGCTGCCCGCCCGAAAAATGCTCGACGCCGAAGCCCGCGCCATCGCCCGGTCCAGTTGCCTGGTGCATCGTTACTGGCCGGCTGTGACTGCGGTGGCGGATCTTCTGCAAGCGCAGGGCTCGGTGAGCGGGGAGGTCATCACGGCACTGCTGTGCGAAGTCACCGGTGAATCACCGGTACTGCTGGGCAATGACCTGGCGACGCTGGACACGCGGCGCCATCCGGTCAGGCATTGGCCCGCCAGCGCCGCGCCTGAATGAGCAAGGCGGGCGCAAAGTGCAGCACGACCATTCGAACCAGATGATGAGACAGGATGAACACGACGTTCAGCCCGCCACTGAACGCGACAATGGCGATGGTCTCGATGGCGCCGGGCATGTACGCCAGCCATAACGACAAAGGATCGTTGCCCAGGATCCGACCGGCCACCCCGGCAAACGCGGCGGCGACCAGCAGCATCAGCACAATGGATATCAGCCCGGCGCGGCCGTGGCGAACCAGCGCCGCGAGGCTGATGTCCCTGAACTTCGAACCGATCAGCACACCGAGGAGGACCGTGGCGAAATCGACACTCCATGCCGGCATGAGGAAGGTCTGGAAATAACCCAGCTTGATGCAGGTGCCGGTGGCGACGATCGCGGTCAGCATGAACGGTGCGGGCACACCGACCTTCAACAGCAAGCGACCGATCACAATGCACCCGACGATCAGCGCCGTCAGTGTCAGCAAGGTGCTTATCTCCATTGGGCTACTTTCGACCAGCGCCACCCCGGTAGGCCCCGGAATGCAAAAACTGACCAGCACCGTGATCAACAGCAGCCGGACGAGGTGCACGACAATCACCTTGCTCGATGCACGCTCGGACTCCAGCAAATCGAACACCGCAGCCAGTGCCCCCGGATAGACGGCCAGCAGCGAATCCTTCAAGTCCCACCCCGACACCCGGTACAACCAGAAACCACCCACGGCGATCTGGACCGACAAGCACACCAGGAGGAAGCCGAGGCTGGGCAGCATGGCGGCTGCCGTCTGGCTGTCCCACGACTTGAACATCAGGCCGGTAGCGATCCCCAATACGATTTGCACGTAGCCAAGGCCGAAGCGCAGCGTGGGTGCAAAGCGTGCGTTACTGACGATCAGCGCAGTCGCGAGAATCGAGCCCAGCAACAGGCCGTGGGGAACACCGGTGTATTGCAGCGCGGCGCCGACACCGGTGGCAATCAGCAAACACAATAAGGTTTTCATGGTGTTGAGGTCTCATCCTTGATTCTCGTGGTGGCCCAAAGCTTGTAGCGAAATGATCCTTTCGGGCTGCGCACGTTTTCCCATTTAACGGCGTGAGGCGTCAAGTACGCGGTTGACCGGTTATAGCGATGGCCAATTAAAAGCCCCATTCCTTTTGTAATGCTGTTCACTTAAGAAAGTTTTGGGGGTGGGATTGGGGACATATCCGTTTCTGCGGTAACGGCCGCTAATGGTTTCGCTTTTACAGCGAGTCACTTGGAAGAGCCCCAAGTAACCAAGGGCTCTTGCCCCTGGCGTACGGCCCTTCGCTGAGGCTCAGGGTTCCCTCGCTCCGGTCCTGCTCCGTGGGCCCGCCGCGATCGGCCATCCATGGCCGTGCGCGGCTAACCCGGCATCCTTGCCGGGTTGCCCACTGCGCAGAACCTGCGCTCGGCCTGCCGATGGGGCAAGAAGATCAAAAGCAAAAGCAAGATCAAAAGATCGCAGCCTTCGGCAGCTCCTACAGGGGATACGTGCATCCGCAAGAGATGGGTCGGCTGTCAGGCCGCCTTCGCGAGCAGGCTCGCACAGAAGAGCAAAGCGGTGTACGGCTTCTGATGTTCACCACTCAAAGCCGAGCGTTAGCTCGCCTGCCTTTGATCTGGACGCACCGCCCCCTCGAGAGGCCGAGTGGAGGTTCTGCGCAGTGGGCAACCCGGCATGGATGGCGGCGGGCCCACGGAGCAGGACCGGAGCGAGGGCATGCCGAGCCACAGCGAGGCACCGAACGAAAGGGGCAGAAGCCCTTGGTTACTTAGGGCCGGGCGGCGTTCCGTTTTTCCAAGTGACTCGCCGTAAGGGCGAAACCGCCAGCAGCCATCACCAAAAAATCGGATATACACCCAATCCCCCCATTAGCTTCCGGGCCACAAATGTGTGTACGCCTGAAGCCCTAACCCGAAGTAAACAGCATTACAGTCCTTTTGAGGGTGTGGGGCTTTTTGGGGGGGAAGGTCAAGAGATCGCCCACGCAGATTTTTCACCCGATAAGAAAAACCGATACCCGCTTAAGGATTTCCCAGAGGCGGGGCAGGCACTTGCGGCCTTAGAGTCACGCCCAGCGTTCTGCTGTCGGAATTTCTACAAAAATAAGAAGGTGAAAAGCATGAGTCACGAAACGGTTGATATCAAAGCGTGGATCGACAACCGACCGGTTGCCCGATACCAGTGGCTCATCATGAGCCTGTGTTTCTTCATTGTTCTGTTCGATGGCTTCGATGTCGCCGTCATGGGGTTTATCGCACCGTCATTGATTCAGGAGTGGGGACTGTCGAAAGCGGCCTTTGGCCCGGTGATGAGCGCCGGCATGGTCGGCCTGGCCATCGGTGCGTTGACGGCGGGGCCGTACGCCGACCGCATCGGGCGCAAGAAGGTGCTGCTGTTTGCCGTGACCGGTTTCAGTGTCCTGAGCTTGGCGTGTGCTTTCGCGAGTAATCCTTATGAACTGGCCGCACTACGGCTGTTGACCGGTGTGGCGCTGGGAGCGGCACTGCCCAATACCACCACGCTGCTGTCGGAATACCTGCCGGAGCGTAACCGTTCGCTGTTCATCACCATCATGTTCACCGGTTTCAACATGGGGTCGGGGCTGGGCGGTTTACTCGCGGCCTGGCTGATTCCGAGCCATGGCTGGCAATCGGTGCTGCTGGCCGGTGGGATCCTGCCGCTGGTGTTGTTGCCGTTCCTTTGGTTGCTGTTGCCAGAGTCGGCACGTTTCCTGGCGGCTCGTAATGCGCCCGCCAGTCAGATCGCCAAAGTGCTGAACAAGTTGGGTGGGACTTTTTCGGCGACCACGAATTTCACCCTGGCCGAACCTCAGGTCCAGCAGAAGGCGCCAGTGCGCATGCTGTTCAGCGAGCGCTATCGGTTCGGCACGCTGGCGTTGTGGTTGACCTATTTCATGGGCCTGCTGGTGATCTACCTGACCATGGGCTGGATGCCGACCCTGTTGCGCGAGGGCGGTTTGTCCATCGAACGGGCGGCGACCATCACCGGTTTGTTCCAGATTGGCGGTACCGTCGGCGCGATCGTGGTCGGCTGGGCCATGGATCGGCGCAATCCGAACACGGTCATTGCGACGTCTTATGCCTTGGGCGGCGTATTCATTCTGCTGTTGGGCGCCTTCAGCCTGGAGTCGAGCCTGTTAGCGGTCGGCGTGATTGCCGCAGGTTTCTGCATGAGCGGTGCGCAGACCGGCCTCAATGCTTTTGCCCCCGGCTATTACCCGACGGATTTTCGCGCCACTGGCGTGAGCTGGATGCTCGGCATCGGTCGTTTCGGGGCTATCTTTGGCTCACTCATCGGCGGTGCGGTGCTCAGCCTGGGCTTGGGTCTGCCGTTGCTGTTCGCCTTGCTGGGCCTGCCGGCCTTCATCGCGGCGCTCGCGATACTGGCCAACGGTCATGCGCGGCGTCGGGTCAGTCAGACGTTGCTGGCGCAATAAACTTTTTCGAACAAAGGAACTCGTCATGGCACGCATCATCGGTGGCCTCGCTGTATCCCACACTCCCACCATCGGCTTCGCGGTCGATCACGATAAACAGAACGAGGCTGCCTGGGCGCCGATTTTCGAAGGTTTCGAACCGATCAAGGTCTGGTTGAAGGAGCAACAACCCGATGTGTTGTTCTACATCTTCAACGACCATGTGACCTCGTTTTTCTTCGACCACTATGGCGCGTTTTCCCTTGGGGTCGATGAGCGCTACGAGGTCGCCGACGAGGGCGGCAATCCCCGTGACTTGCCGTCGATTGGCGGGCATGCGGCGCTGTCGCGGCACATCGGCGAAAGCCTGATGGCCGATGAATTCGACATGAGCTTCTTCCGCGACAAACCGCTGGACCATGGCTTCTTTTCGCCGATGTCGGCGCTGTTGCCGTGCACACCTGACTGGCCGGTGGAGATCGTGCCGCTTCAGGTCGGCGTGTTGCAGTTCCCGATCCCAAGTGCGTTGCGCTGCTACAAGTTGGGGCTGGCCCTGCGCCGGGCCATCGAAAGCTATCCAGAAGACTTGAAGGTCGCCATCGTGGCAACCGGTGGTGTGTCGCATCAGGTGCACGGCGAGCGCTGCGGTTTTAACAACCCGCAGTGGGATCGGCAGTTCATTGATTTGCTGGTCAACGACCCGGTCCGCCTGACGGAAATGACCCTGGCGGAATTCGCGACCCTCGGCGGGCTGGAGGGTGCGGAGGTGATTACCTGGTTGATCATGCGCGGCGCGTTGTCGGCCACCGTGAAAAACCTGCACCAGGATTATTACCTGCCGTCGATGACCGGCATCGCCACCTTGCTCCTGGAAAACCAGGACCGGCCGGTGCCTGCCGACGTCAACGCACGCCACTTGCAGCACATGCAGCACCAGTTGGCCGGTATCGAGAAGCTTGAGGGGACCTATCCGTTCACGCTGGAGCGCAGCGCCAAGGGCTATCGCCTGAACAAGTTTCTGCATCGCATGATCGAACCGGACTGGCGTCAGCGCTTTCTCGACACGCCTGAAGTTCTGTTCGATGAAACCGGGCTGACGGAAGAAGAGCGGGACTTGCTGCGACGCCGTGACTGGCGCGGGTTAATCCAGTACGGCGCGATTTTCTTCGTGCTGGAAAAACTCGCCGCCGTGCTGGGTATTCCCAACCTGCAGGTCTACGCGGCGATGCGCGGGCAGAGCCTGGAGGACTTCATGAAAACCCGGAACCAGCAGGTGCTTTATTCGGTAGCGGGCAAAGCCCCGCGCTGATCATCCGGGGCTGACGCTCCGATTGTCTCGGGCGGCGCGGTCTGGCCGCCATCGCAACGAACTTGATTGAGTCACTGCGCCCGGCATTTCTGGGCGCAGCGGATTTTTATAGCCAAAAACCGGAAAACAATAACAATGAAAACCACCGTCAAACCTCGATTCTTCTTCACGCTGGCCGTCGTTTCCGCGCTCCCGCAAGCGGGTTCCGCCGCCGGTTTCCTGGAAGATGCCAGCGCGAACCTGAACCTGCGTAACTTCTACATCAACCGTAATTACACCAACCCGGCCTACCCACAAGGCAAGGCTGAAGAGTGGACGCAGAACTTCATCCTCGACGCCAAGTCCGGCTTCACCCAAGGCTTCGTCGGTTTCGGCGTCGATGTACTCGGCCTGTACTCGCAGAAACTCGACGGTGGTAAAGGCACCGGCGGCACGCAGTTGCTGCCGATCCATGACGATGGCCGTCCCGCCGATAACTTCGGCCGCCTCGGTGTGGCGCTCAAAGGCAAAATCTCTAAAACCGAATTGAAGGTCGGCGAGTGGATGCCGGTCCTGCCGATCCTGCGCTCGGATGACGGCCGCTCCCTGCCGCAAACCTTCCGTGGCGGGCAGGTGACCTCCACCGAGATCAGCGGCCTGACGCTCTACGGCGGCCAGTTCCGGCAGAACAGCCCGCGCAATGACGCGAGCATGGAAGACATGTTCATGAACGGCAAATCGGCGGCCTTCACCTCGGACCGTTTCAACTTTGGCGGCGGTGAATATACGTTCAACGACAAGCACACCCAGGTTGGCGTCTGGTACGCGGAACTCAGCGATATTTACCAGCAGCAGTATTTCAACCTCAATCACAGCCAGCCGCTCGGTGACTGGACGCTGGGCGCCAACCTCGGGTTCTTCAACGGTAAGGAAAATGGCAGTGCCCTGGCCGGCGACCTCGATAACAAAACCGCGTTCGCCATGCTCTCGGCCAAGTACGGCGGCAGCACCTTCTATGTCGGCCTGCAAAAACTCACCGGCGACGATGTCTGGATGCGGGTCAACGGCACCAGTGGCGGCACCCTGGCGAACGACAGCTACAACTCCAGCTACGACAACGCCCGGGAAAAATCCTGGCAGTTGCGCCACGACTACAATTTTGTGGCCCTCGGCATTCCCGGCCTGACCCTGATGAACCGCTACATCAGCGGCGATAACGTGCACACCGGGGCGATCACCGACGGCAAGGAATGGGGCCGCGAATCGGAACTGGCCTACACCGTGCAGAGCGGCGTGCTGAAAAACCTCAACGTCAAATGGCGCAACGCGAGCATTCGTAAAGATTTCAGCACCAACGAATTCGACGAAAATCGCCTGATCGTCAGCTACCCACTGAGCCTGCTGTAACAACTCACTCGGCGCGACGAATACCCTGTAGGAGCTGCCGCAGGCTGCGATCTTTTGATCTTTAAAGGCAAAAGATCGCAGCCTGCGGCAGCTCCTACAAGGTAGGCGTCGCACCGTCAGGCTACACGGCTGCCTGCTCGTGAATCACCAGGCGAATCATGTCCATCAGGGCTTGAGCCACCGGTGAATGCAGGCAGCCATTGCGATACGTCAGGCCGATGGCGCGGGTGGTCTGTGTCAGCACCAGCGGCAGGATGCACAGCTCGCCGGAGGCAATCTCCTGTTCCAGCTGATGCGCAGACACCGCCGCCAGCATGTCCGAACGCAGCAACAGTCCGCGAATGATCGCCATGTCGGCACTTTCCACCACGGGCCGAGGTGGCGCGATGCCGAACGCGGTGAAACACTCATCGAGCATTTTACGGGCCGGCGACCCTGCCCGAGGCAGCACCCATCGGGCACCGCTGAGCTCTTCCTGCAGGGCGCTTTTCGCATAGAGCGGGTGACCCCGGCGCGCCAGTACCACCATTTCTTCCGTGAGTAATGATTCGCCGACCAGGTCACTGGCGTAGGCCGCCGAGCGCAAGGCGCCGAAGATGAAGTCGACATCGCCGGCGCGCAGTTCCGTCGCCAGCAAATCGAACGGGCTTTCGTTGGTGATCACCTGAATCCCGGGATGCCTGGCCATCAACCGGACGATGGCTTCGGGCAATATACGCGTGCGTCCCAAGGGCAGGGCGCCAACCTGCACTACGCCGTGCAGGGCGCCACGGATGGCGGTGATGTCCGTTTCGATAAGACGCAATTCGTTCAGCGCACGGCGGACCGGGAACAGGATTTCCAGGCTGGCGCGTGTCGGTTGCAACCCGCGAGGCGTACGCTCGAACAGCGTTTGCCCGCAACCGCTTTCCAGGACTTTGAGTGTCGAGCTGACGGCGGGCTGGCTCAGGCCCAGCAGGCTGGCCACGGTCTGCATGTGGTGCGTTTCGCAGAGTTTGACGAACACTTTCAGGCGCCGGGCCTGGAACAGATAAAGCGGCTCGACGGCCTGTTTTTCGGCGTTACCCAGCAGCTTCGGCACGCTTTCCAGCTCCGCCAGTACCCGCCGTGCTCGCGGCAACAAGCGCTCGCCAAAGTCGGTCAATCGCATACCGTTGGCATGCCGTTCGAACAACGGAACATCCAGCCGGGTTTCCAGTTCGGAGATGGCGCGGGTCACCACTGACTGAGCCCGATAGAGCGCCACCGAGGCTTTGGATACGCTGCCATGATCGGCCACCCGGACAAAGGCCCGGACGTGCATCAGGCTAGGGAGTTCCGAGGGTTCCATGGCGGTTCATGCTCTGCAGGTCAGTGTTTCAGCCGGACTATGCCTTCGACCCGATGGGGTAGCAATAAAAAAAACGCATACCTCGAACACTCGAACGCATTACTCCGGCGGCACGTGCGGGTGCGATGCTCTTTCGACACGCAGGAGGAGCCCCCGCAATGATCGAATCACCGAAAAACGCGCTGGTTGTCAGCGCACACTCTGCCGATTTCGTCTGGCGTGCAGGCGGTGCGATCGCACTGCATGCGCAGCAGGGATACAACGTCCACATTGTCTGCCTGTCCTTTGGTGAGCGCGGTGAGTCCGCCAAGCTCTGGCGCAAAGGCGAGATGAGTGAAGACAAGGTCAAGGCGGCACGCCGCGAGGAGGCTCAGGCCGCCGCCGATATTCTGGGCGCCAGCGTCGAGTTTTTTGACATTGGCGACTACCCGATGCGCGCCGACAAGGAAACCCTGTTCCGCCTGGCTGACGTGTTCCGCAAGGTCCAGCCGGAATTCGTCCTCAGCCACTCGCTGAAAGACCCTTACAACTACGATCACCCGCTGGCCATGAACCTGACGCAAGAGGCGCGCATCATCGCCCAGGCCGAGGGCTACAAGCCGGGCGAGAAGATTGTCGGCGCGCCGCCGGTGTACAGCTTCGAACCGCACCAGCCCGAGCAATGCGAATGGCGTCCCGATGTGCTGCTGGACATCACCGACGTCTGGGACAAAAAGTACGCAGCAATCCAGTGCATGGCCGGCCAGGAACATCTCTGGGAGTACTACACCCGCGTCGCCTTGCAGCGCGGCGTACAGGCCAAGCGCAATGTCGGCATCACCTCCACCCGCACTATCGTTTACGGCGAGGGTTACCAGAGCATCTTCCCGCGTGTCACGGAGAACCTGGCATGAGCGAGCACATCGGCAAGACCGGCATCGTCGTGCGCAACATTCCCCGGGCCGAGACGGCGCTGGTTGATGAATTGAAGCGCTACGGTGTCGCGACCATTCATGAAGCGCAGGGCCGCAAGGGCCTGCTGGCGTCATCGATCACACCGATTCAGCGGGGGAGCGTCATCAGTGGCTCGGCGGTGACGGTGCTGGTCGCCCCTGGCGATAACTGGATGTTTCATGTGGCTGTGGAGCAATGTCGTCCGGGGGATATCCTCGTGGTGGCTCCCACATCGCCGTGCACCGATGGTTACTTCGGCGACCTGCTGGCGACCTCGCTCAAGGCTCACGGCGTGCGGGCATTGGTGATCGACGCCGGCGTGCGGGACACCCATACCTTGCGCGAAATGGGCTTCCCGGTCTGGTCCCGCGCTATCAGCGCCCAAGGCACGATCAAGGAGACCCTCGGCTCGGTCAACCTGCCCTTGGTGTGTGCCGGTCAATTGGTGCATCCGGGCGATGTCGTGGTAGCCGATGACGATGGGGTGGTCATCGTGCGTCGCGCCGAAGTGCCGCAGGTGGTCGAGGCCAGCCGCGCGCGTGCCGACCTGGAAGAGCAGAAGGCCTTGCGCCTGGCCAAGGGCGAACTGGGACTCGATATTTACAACATGCGTACGCGACTGGCGGAAAAGGGGCTGCGCTACGTCGACAGTCTCGATGAACTCGGAGACTGAACATGGGCCAGACACGCATCCCCTGTTTGCTGATGCGCGGAGGAACATCCAAAGGGGCGTACTTTCTTGCCAACGACTTGCCGGATCAGCCGGCACTTCGCGACCGCGTGCTGCTGGCCGTCATGGGCTCGCCGGACGAGCGCCAGATTGATGGCATCGGTGGCGGCGACTCGCTGACCAGCAAGGTGGCGATCATCAAGCCCAGCGCACGCGCCGAGGCGGATGTCGATTACCTGTTCGCTCAAGTCGTGGTCGACGAGGCGCGGGTGGACTATGGCCAGAACTGCGGCAACATCCTCGCCGGTGTCGGGCCGTTTGCTTTGGAGCGCGGGCTGGTGCCAGTGAACGGCGACGTGACGGCGGTGCGGATCTTCATGGAAAACACCGGGCAAATTGCAGTGGCGCTCGTGCCCACGCTCCATGGTGTAGTCAGCTATTCAGGCGATGCGCGAATTGATGGCGTGCCTGGGCATGCGGCGCCGTTGATCGTCGAGTTCGAGGACGTGGCTGGCTCCAGTTGTGGTGCATTGCTGCCGACCGGCAACGTGACTGATGTGTTCGACGGTGTCGAAGTGACGTGCATCGATAACGGCATGCCGGTCGTGCTGATCCGTGCCCAAGACCTCGGTCGCCGTGGTGATGAGCGCCCGGAACAACTGGAGGCCGACACGGATCTGAAGGCCCGTCTCGAGTCGATCCGCTTGCAGGCCGGGCCGCGCATGAACCTCGGCGATGTCCGTCGTCGCAACGTGCCCAAGATGTGCCTGGTTGCGCCAGCGCAAAAGGGTGGTGCGCTCAGCACCCGGACCTTCATTCCGCATCGCTGCCACACCAGCATCGGGGTGTTCGGGGCGGTCAGTGTGGCGGCGGCCTGTTTGATCGAGGGCAGTGTGGCGGCGGGTCTGGCCAGTGTCGGTGAAGGCGACGTGAAGCGGCTCTCGGTTGAGCATCCCACGGGCGAGTTCACCGTGGAGCTGCGGTTGCGGGATGGCCTGCTGGTGGGGTGTGGGTTGATGCGCACGGCCCGGTTGTTGTTTGACGGTGTGGTGTGTGTGCCGGATGTTCTGTGGGGCGCCTGAAAAGATCGCAGCCTGCGGCAGCTCCTACAATTGGAATGTATTTCCCTGTAGGAGCTGCCGCAGGCTGCGATCTTTTGATTTTTTCAACCCTCGGGGACGTGAGATAGACTCAACAGCGGACATCCGAGGATGGGAGTGACAACTGTGGCGGGATTCCAATGGATTCGCTGATCACGGCCGCCGCTAAGGCACTGGCGGCGGGGGATCCGCTCGGCGCGTTGAACCGTGTTGCTTTGCGCGACGACGCCCCGGCGCTCGCGCTGCGAGGGATCGCGATGGCGCAGTTGGGCGATCTGGTTCGAGCCAAGACGCTGCTGCAACGGGCGGCGCGGGCCTTCGGATCGAAAGAGCCCGTGGCGCGGGGGCGTTGTGTGGTCGCCGAGGCCGAGGTCGCGTTGGCGGCGCGTGACCTTGGCTGGCCAGTGAAGGCGCTCGATGCGGCGCGCAAAACGCTCGAGGCACACGGTGATCGGGTCAACGCGGCCCATGCGCGGTATCTGGAGTTGCGGCGTTTGCTGCTGATCGGGCATCTCGATCAGGCCGAAGGGCTACTCGCCGAACTTGACCCTGGGCCTTTGCCTCCGGCCTTGCGTGCGGCTCACGAACTGGTCGTGGCGGGGATTGCCGTGCGGCGGCTGGAGACGCAAAGGGCGCGGTCTGCGCTCACCAGGGCCGAGCTCGCCGCCCGCGCTGCCGGTATCCCTGCGCTGACGGCCGAGGTGCAAAGCGCAGTCCTGATTCTCGACACGCCTGCCGCCCGCTTGATTACACAGGGGCAAGCGCGACCACTGTTGCTGGAAGAGGTGGAGGCGTTACTCGGTTCTACCTCGCTGGTGGTGGACGCGTGCCGATACGTCGTACGTGGGGTCGGGATGTCGATCTCCCTCGCCACGCGTCCGGTGTTGTTTACCCTCGCTCGGGCGCTGGCCGAGGCCTGGCCCGCTGACGTGTCGAGGGAATCGCTGATCGCCCAGGCCTTTCGGCTGAAGCTGACGGATGAGTCCCACCGCGCGCGGTTGCGCGTCGAAGTCGGGCGACTGCGTGCGGCGCTTAAACCCTTGGCCGGTGTGACGGCAACTGCGCGCGGGTTTGCCCTGGTATCGCTGGTGGCGCCTGACGTCGTGGTGTTGGCGCGTCCCGTCGAAGAGAAACACGCAGCGGTGTTCGCCTTCCTCGCCGACGGTGAATCGTGGTCGAGCTCGGCCCTGGCGCTGGCCCTCGGCGCCAGCCAGCGCACGGTGCAACGGGTGCTCGACGAACTGGGCACCGAAGGAAAAGTGCAGTCGTTCGGTCGCGGGCGGGCGCGGCGGTGGATGACCCCGCCGGTGCCGGGTTTCGCGACGACCTTGTTACTCCCGGTTCCATTCGCCGGTGACTAGGATGAACGCCACACAACCCGTGACGAGGACATCAACATGAAACACTCAACCGCCGACATCCTCCAGGAATATGGCCCCTTTGACGGTGTCGACGCCGTGCATGGCGTCACCTGGGATGGTCAGCGCGTCTGGTTTGCCTCCGGCGACAAACTCAACGCCCTCGACCCCGCCAGCGGCAAGACCCTACGCTCGCTCGATGTCGCCGCCCATGCCGGCACCGCCTTCGATGGCGAACACTTGTTCCAGATCGCTGAGGATCGTATCCAGAAGATCGACCCGCAGACTGGCCGCGTACTCCACACCATCCCGGCTCCCGGCGGCGGCAACGATTCGGGGCTGACCTGGGCCGAAGGCACCTTGTGGGTGGGCGAGTATCGGCAGCGCAAGATTCATCAGATCGATCCCGACACCGGGACAATTCTGCGCACCATTGAATCGAACCGCTTTGTCACCGGGGTGACCTGGGTCGAAGGCGCGCTGTGGCATGCCACGTGGGAAGGTGATGAAAGCGAATTGCGCCGGATCGACTCGACCACCGGCGAGGTGCTGGAAAGCGTGAAGTTGCCGACGGGCGTTGGCGTGTCCGGGCTCGAGTCTGATGGCGGTGATCGTTTTTTTTGCGGTGGAGGTGGAAGCGGGAAGGTGAGGGCGGTCAAGCGGCCTTCATGAAGGGGTTGGCACTTACGTAAATAGACAGAGTCAAGCGCAGGCACGGGTAGTCAGGGATATTCCTGCCGAGTTGAGCCCGCGCTGCGGGCCGCCACTCAACGAGCATCGACCTTATTGCGCTTTGATTCGATAAGCGCTCGCATATCAGCCATCACCTGATCGTGCGGGACATTCGGCCGTGGATCATCGAGAGACTTGTACCTTCGCACGGAACCAGCGGTCATAGCTGGCGGCCTGCTCTTCGGTTTCGAACTCTGAAACAATGGGTGAAAGTTCGGCGCTCATAGTGGCCTCCAGGACAGTTGCTGATCAGTTCAATCGGTATGTGGCTCGCTGTTGTTGCCGCCAAGATGAAATGCCTTCCAGATGAGGGCGGGCATCAATCATTTATTTCGTACCAGTACACCTTCTCGTCGATGCAAGTGTGCTTCTGCTTCAGCACCTGCAGCGGCGTATCCAGCGTCCCGATGGCAATAGAGACCCAATCCGAAAACGGTCCCTTCGAATCGGACCAGAACAGCGAAGAGCCACAGTTGGAACAGA
The DNA here is from genome assembly GCF_059716195.1 of Pseudomonas sp. LBUM1644. Taxonomy (NCBI): domain Bacteria; kingdom Pseudomonadati; phylum Pseudomonadota; class Gammaproteobacteria; order Pseudomonadales; family Pseudomonadaceae; genus Pseudomonas; species Pseudomonas sp. LBUM1644. The sequence goes on from NZ_CP166812.1 coordinate 2,492,652, forward strand.
ACTGGCGGATGACGCCAACGGATGATTCGTAGCCCTTAAGCATTCCGGCGTCGGCCATGATTGAAACCGCTGATCTGGGCCTCTTCGCGCAAATTAACGATTGGTAAGAACTAGGCAGATCGCCCGGAAGGACCCCGGCGATTTGTGATGGCGCGCTGTCAAACTACAGGTGGGTGAGTCTCTCGTTCCGGGTGACGGTGCCTGGCAATACCTTTAACGAAAACGCCAAGCTGCCCCTCGTCCGGCTTCCGACCCGTAAATTCGCCTGCTGGGTTGTTGGCCAAAGGCATATCGGTTGCCTCTAATACTCGCTACCAGCATCGATGGCCAGGAAGGTTTTGCAGTGCTGGAAGTGCGGGTCTTTGAGTTGGCTTACATAACGCCGCTCAAATAGTGACGGCCGATGGAGGGGCCATTGAGGTCAACTCAAATGCTTCACAAGGCACAACCTTCGTGGCCCGCATGCCAATTTTGGACGAGCGAACTGCGGCGGGCCGCCGTGTTTCGGACTTGTTCAGCGATCAATAAGTCCTCAAGAGAGGAGTGGCTCTTAAGCGCCGTAAGACACTGCCTTTCCACTATCCGCTGACCCATCGTGAAGATGTCAACGGCTTCAATGGGATCCGTGGGTCGAGAGAGTGTCGTGGGATCGCGCCTTCTCACACATCGCAGCCGAAGGGATAGGCTATATACGGATAGCGCACGGTCTCGGCCCCATCCTTCGCCGTCTTGTTCCTCTCACCAACTTGGAGCAGCTGATTGGCCTTGGCCTCGGCCTTCCATATGGCATCGATGTCATCAACGACCAGCAATCGTGTGCGTGATTTCAGCGGTGCTACGTCCATCATCGTGGGCTCACTCCTAGACTCAGCGTCCATATGCCGCTGGCAGCGTAACCTAAGGTTCTTGGGACAGCTATTGTCCTGCAGGCTTGGGGCTGCCTTGTCATCCATTCGGCATTGCGGGATAGTATGCTTGGCAGCGAAAAGACCGACGTCTTACAAGGAGCGGTGATGTCCACATCTAGCAGTTCCGGCGCCCCCGAAAAGCCCACGATTCTTGCGATTGATGACTCTCCCGACAATCTCTGGCTACTTTCCGGCCTGCTGAAGGATAAATACCGTATCAAGCTATGCGGTTCCGGCGAGAAGGGCCTGGCAATTGCGCGCGGTGAGACCGCCCCGGACCTGATCCTGCTCGACGTGATGATGCCCGGTCTGTCTGGCTACGAGGTCTGCCGTCAGCTCAAGGCCGATCCGGCCACGCAGCACGTTCCCATTATCTTCCTGACCGCCATGACCAGCACGGCAGACGAGGAACGAGGTCTTGCGCTGGGTGCTGCAGATTTCATCACCAAGCCGATCAATCCGCCCATCGTGTTGGCCCGAGTTGCCACACAGCTGCAGGCCAAGGCCGGCGCCGACTTTCTGCGTGACCAGAACCAGTTCCTCGAAGAAGAAGTGCAGAAGCGTGCGCGCGCGATTACGGCGATCCAGGACGTCACCATCCTTGCCATGGCCTCGCTTGCGGAAACGCGCGACAACGAGACCGGCAACCACATCCGGCGTACGCAGAATTATGTGCGCGCACTTGCGCAGGCCTTGCGGGAGCGGCTCCCACGTTTGCGTGAGCAGCTCTCTGATCACGTGATCGACCTACTGTTCAAGTCGGCGCCACTGCATGACATCGGCAAGATCGGTATCCCGGACCGCATTTTGCTAAAACCGGGTCGCTTCGAGCCGCACGAGTTCGAGATCATGAAACGGCACACCACTCTGGGCCGCGACGCGATCCAGCATGCTGAGGACATGCTCGGCGTGCCCGTGGAGTTCCTGCAATGTGCCAAGGAGATCGCCTACAGCCACCAGGAAAAGTGGGACGGCAGCGGCTATCCGCAAGGCCTGTCTGGCGAAGCGATCCCACTGTCGGCCCGGATCATGGCAGTCGCCGACGTCTATGACGCATTGATCAGCCGCCGTGTTTACAAGGAGGGCATGTCGCACCAGCAGGCGTTGAGCATCATGCGCGAGGGGCGCGGCTCGCATTTCGATCCGGACATCCTCGATGTGTTTTTCGATCTGGCAGAGGAGTTTCGGCGGATCGCGCAACGCTTCGTCGATTCCGATGCCGACATCGCCCAGAAGGCGCAAGACCTGGCCCTGGCCAAGGGCGATGGCAGCTTCGCCGGGTGAATGAGTTCCATCGCAAGAAGGGCCACGATACCAGCGCGCACGAATTCGCCTATTACGAACAGGAGAGAAAAGGGGCCGAATCTCTGAAAGTCGTCAGCGCGTGCGCCAATGACTCGGATTGCTGGCGGCCGAAATGCGGCCCCATCTGAGTCACGCTGACGGCGACATGATGGAGGCGATATCGTATTTCTGATGACGGACAGATATCAGACTGTGCATCTGGCAGAAGTCGTGGAGCTCTTTAAGATCACCTCCGAGAACTTGGGGTAGATCGATTTCTCACCGCGGAAATTTCGATTGAGATACCTCTCGGGAACTGCAATATCACCTAATTGTCCGGAACAAAGACCATGAATCAGGTTCCCTTGCACAGGCGATCTATCAAGACGCAGTTTGGCTTGCTGCTGGCCGGTGTGGTCGCCGCCTTACTGGTACTGTCTCTTTGGTCCTACCGGGCGCTGAGTACGGTCGCAGTGAACGGCGAGTTGTACAGCCGAATCCTCGCTGGCGAGAACCTTGAAGCCGATGTCCTTCCGCCGCCGCAGTACATCATCGAGAGCTTCTTCGTCGCGAATCAGTTGCGCGGCGCCGCCCCGGCCGAGCGACCCGAGTTGATTGCGCGGCTGGAACAGCAGCGTGATCGCTTCTACACCGGACAGCGACAGTGGGCCCAGAGTCAACTTCCGCAGTCATTGAAGGACCACATCAACCGTGACGTGTTCACTCCGGCCGATGCCTTTTTCACCGAATGGAAGACCGTCTTTCTGCCGGCACTGACGCGCAATGACACGGCGGCCGTCAACCAATCCTATCGGCGCCTCGCGGCGCACTATGACGACAACCGTGCTGCGGTCGACCGTTTGGTCGGCGCGCTGGATCCGTACCGCGCGGGCCTTGAAGCCGAGGCCAAGGACACGATCCGCAATTCCATCGTCGGCCTGGGCCTGCTGGCCGTCTTCATGCTCTGCGGGGCCGTTGCCTTGGTACTGCGCCAAATGGCTAATACGATCGAACGCAATCTTCAGCAACAAGCGGCACTGACGGAAGCTACGCGCACTGCCAACGCTGAACAGACTGCAATGTTCGAGGCCGCCATGCTCGGCATTGCATTCCTCAAGAACGCGGTCATCGTGCGTTGCAACAGCCAATGCGATGCGCTATTCCGCTCCGGGCCTGGTGGGCAAATCGGCCAGTCTGCTCGCGCCTGGTACGACTCAGAGGAGGCCTTTGTCCGCAGCCTCAACGAGGTCTACGCGCAGTTGTCAACCGGGGCCACATGCCAGCGTGAACAGGAACTAGTGCGGGCCGATGGAACGCGCTTCTGGTGCGAACTCAGTGGCTCGGCCATCGACCCTCAGGATCTGGGTAAGGGGTCGGTGTGGATGCTGACCGACGTCACGGCACGCAGAGCCGCGGAACGCGCGCTCGCCGACGAACGCGAGCGGCTGCTGCAGATCCTCGAAAACAGTCCGGTGGGCGTCTTCATCAGCTCGGAAGATGGCAACGCCGTTTTTGCGAATCATCAGATGACGCAGCTGCTGGGCCGGTCTACGGAAGAGCTGTTGGCAGGCAACAGCTTTACGTTGTGGAAGCATCCGCAGAGCATCAAACAGTTTGTCGAACGGCTGCGCCGCGAAGGCATCGTCAAGGACTTCGAGACGGAACTGGTGGGCAAGGACGGCGAAGCTCACTCCGTGCTGGTCAGCACCAGCCGTAGTTGGCAAGGCGAGGCCAGCCTCTTGGTTAGCTGGATTTATGACGTGACGGAACGGCAGAAGAACGAAGAAGCTGTGCGCATCGCCAACGCTGAGCAGTCGGCGATATTCGATTCAGCAACACTGGGCATCGCCTTCATCAGAGCTCGCACCATCGTACGCAGCAACCGCAATCTCGATGCGCTGTTTCGGACCCACGAAGGCGCGCAGATTGGCCAATCCACGCGCGCCTGGTATCCCTCGGACGAACAATTTGCCGAGGAAGGACGTGCCATCTACGAACGACTTGGGTGTGGCGAAATGTACCAACGCGAGCAGGTGCTGGTGCGCGCCGACGGCACGCGCTTCTGGTGCCAAGCCAGTGGGGCGGCCATTGACTTCAACGACCTGTCCAAGGGCACAGTGTGGATGCTGGAGGACATTACCGAACGTAAGACCGCGGAGCAGATGCTCAGCAATGAGCGGAAACGCCTTCAGCAAATACTGGAGAACAGCCCCGTGGCTGTTGCCATTTCCACCGAGGATGGGCATTCCATCTTCGCAAACCACCAGATGACGCAGTTGATGGGCCTGAGTAAGGAGGAGCTGCTCCAAAGCAATATGGCGTCGCTGTGGCAGACCGCCCGGAGCCGCGGGAATTTCATCGCGCTGCTGGAGCAGAACGGCATCGTCAAGAACTATGAGGCCGAGCTGGTGGGGCAGGATGGTCAGTCGCGCAACGTATTGGTCAGTGCCAACCGCCTGGTTCAGGAGGGAACGGTAGAACTGATCAGCTGGATTCATGACATTACCGAGTTCCGCGCGATGGCCAGTGCGCTGGCGATCAGCCAACAGCGCCTGGACCTTGCCCTGAGCAACAGCAATATCGGCCTGTGGGACTGGAATACCGTCACCGACGAGCTTTACACCAATGCGACCTGGTCGACCATGGTGGGCTATCGACCCGAGGATCTGGACATCCTTTACGGGCACACCTATGAACGCTTCAAGGCCATCCTCCATCCGGAGGATGCTTCCAGCGTGGAAGCAGACCTGGCGCATGTCGTTGCGGGGCCGCAATCTGATTTCCGGAGCAAATTTCGGTTGAAGAACACTTCCGGTGAGTGGACCTGGGTCATGGCTAAGGGCCAGGTTGTTGAGCGTGACGATTCGGGGCAGGCCATTCGAATCGTGGGCACTCAGACCGACCTCACGGAGAGCAACCGGGCAGAGGAAGAGCTCAGGAGAATCAATTTCCTCAGCGATCAGGCCTTGGGCCTGACCCGGTCGGGCTACTGGCAGGTACCGCTCGATGGCTCCGGTTGGTACAACTCATCCAAGCGTGCGGCTGACATTTTTGGCGACATTCCGAACGAACACTTCCGCTATCGCGTGGCCGAGGACTGGCTCGCCAATGTCGCAGCCGGCGACCCGGCACATGCCGCAGCAACAGAACAAAACTTCCAGGATGCCATTGACGGCAAGGTTCCGGCCTATGACTCCATCTACGCCTATAAGCGCCCAATCGACGGACGCACTGTCTGGATTCATGCCTATGGCACGGTGTTCTGCGACGCGGATGGCAAGGCCACGGACATGTATGGCGTCACCCAGGACGTGACTGAATACATCAGGACCCAGCAGGAGCTGGCCAAGGCTACGGAGATCGCCGAGGGAGCCACCAAGGCCAAGAGCGATTTCCTGGCCAATATGAGCCATGAAATCCGCACACCGATGAACGCGATCATCGGCATGTCGCACCTCGCCCTAGCAACCGCGTTGGACAAGAAACAGCGCAACTATGTGGAGAAGGTGCACCGCTCGGCAGAGAACCTGCTGGGCATCATCAATGACATCCTCGATTTCTCAAAGATCGAGGCCGGCAAGATGTCCATTGAACAGGTGGATTTCCGGCTCGAGGATGTCTTGGACCATGTGGCCAATTTGATCGGCATGAAGGCGGACGACAAAGGCCTGGAGCTCCTGTTCAACTGCGGGGTCGATGTGCCGACCGCTCTCGTGGGAGATCCGCTGCGCCTGGGACAGGTGCTGGTCAATCTGTGCAGCAACGCGGTCAAGTTCACCGAGCACGGCGAGGTCATCCTCGGCATTGAGGTCGCCAGCCAGGAGCGCGGCGAGGTTAATCTGCATGGCTGGGTCCGCGACACTGGCATAGGCATGACACCCGAGCAGTGCGCCAGACTGTTCCATTCCTTCAGCCAGGCCGACAGCTCGACTACGCGCAGGTACGGCGGCACTGGTCTCGGCTTGGCGATCTCGCGCACGCTGGTGGAGCTGATGAATGGGCGCATCTGGGTGGAGAGCGAACCGGGTAGCGGCTCGATCTTTCACTTCCAGGCCCGCTTCGGCATGCAGGCTGAGCCGATGCCGCGGCGCATGTTCCGCGCCGAGGAATTGCTCGGCGTTCGCACCTTGGTAGTTGACGACAATGCTACTGCGCGCGAGATTCTTTCCACCATGTCGCGCCACTTCGGCATGGAGGTGGATGTGGCGCATGACGGCGCGGAAAGTCTGCGCATGATAAAGGCCGCCCATGAACGGCAATTGGACTATCAACTCGTCCTGATGGACTGGAGGATGCCCGGCATGGACGGCGTCGAGGCGGTACGCCGGATTCAGGCCCTGGACCAAGTGACCGTACCCGCTGCCATCATGGTGACCGCCTTCGGTCGCGAAGAGGCCGTGAGCTCGGCGCTCAGTACTGGCACCCACCTCAGCGCGGTGCTCACCAAACCGATCACGGCCTCGACCCTTCTCGAAGCCGTGGGTGAGGCACTGGGCAAGGGACGGATTTTGCAGAGCCGCTTTGAATCAAAGACCCAGGGGCAACAACAGCTCACAGTGCTACTGCGCGGCGCCCGCGTTCTGTTGGTCGAGGACAATGACCTGAATCAGGAACTGGCGCAGGAGCTTCTGGGACAGGCCGGCATCGAAGTGGTACTGGCCCGGCATGGGCAGGAGGCACTAGACATCCTATCGCGCGACATTGTCTTCGACGGCGTGTTGATGGATTGCCAGATGCCAGTGATGGATGGCTACGAAGCTACGCGCCATCTGCGTGCACAGCCACAGTTCGCTCAACTTCCCATCATTGCGATGACGGCCAACGCGATGGCTGGTGACCGCGAAAAGGTCATCGCTGCGGGCATGACGGATCACATCGCAAAGCCGCTGCGAGTGGACGATATGTTGGGCTGTATGGCGAGGTGGATCAAGCCGGCGACGCCTCAACCCCTAGGCGTCGCTGTGCCGTTGTCCGCGGCTGACGAACTGCCGCCTCTACCCGGCATCGACGTACAAGCCGGCTTGACCACCTCACAGCAGAACATGGCCTTGTACCGGCGTCTGCTGGTCAAGTTCGCCACGGGCCAAATCCACTTTGCCGAGAGCTTTACCCAAGCCCGGCAGGACCGCAGCGAAGCCAAGGCGGCGATCCGCTGTGCGCACACGCTACGCGGCGTGGCAGGCAATATCGGCGCGATGGGCGTGGCCTCCGCCGCAGCGGCGCTAGAGGAAGCCTGCGCGGAGGGCGCAAGCGACGAGACGCTTCAGGCCTTGCTTAAACAGACACTTGCCGCGCTCGACCCAGTGCTCGCAGGGTTGCAGGCAGTCGCGCCGGCAGCCGTATCGCAAGCACCCGCTAGTCGGCACAGCCTACCCCCATCGGCCGAGGCCATTGCAATGCTGGGCAAACTGCGCCAGCTGCTACAGGACAGCGACGCCGAAGCCGGTGATCTGCTTGATGCACTGATCGAGCGCCTGATCGCTGAAGGCGTGGCCTTGGTTCAGGCGCTGGTGCCGGTTTCTCGGGCCATCGAGAACATCGACTTCGATGCCGCGCTCACCAAGCTTGAGGACGTCTTGGCCGAAAACGAAAAATGGTGGATTAGAACACCTGGTTGAAGAAAGGGACGCAATTGAGAGGATGAAATCATACAGCGACCAGTACAGGTGAATGGTAGAAGATGGTACTGATGCGGAATCTATCAGGTATCCGGAAATCAGAATCGTGCCGATGGAAGGCCATTTTCCTCTGACCAATTCAATGAACTCTACCCCCCTGAATTTGCCCTGGAACTCATGATCGGCGATGACCCAAGCGGCATTCGCCCTGCGCCTGCAAAATATAGGTCAACGCATCATCAGCGGTTTCGAAGGCAAGTGCCGTAGCGCCTAAGTGCGATATTGGCTACAGGACCTTGGCACCTATTGTAGGGAAGTCACCCCCAACTTTGGGCGTGCTGACTCAGTCGAATGAAACCTACCGCACCGAAAAATGGCCACTGCGTCGGTGACATTGATCGTAGAGCTGAAGTTGTTAAGTGGCTTGGATATTGCTCCGACTCTCCTGTTGAGAACTCAAGAATGACAGTGATAGGAGATAGACCCCTTGTGGAAATATCCTCTGCTGCTTGGCTTCACGTTGGGAATAGGGATTCTTGCATTCGGATGGGCATTGAGCGTTATCGTTTTGCAGTGGGGGGGGCGGTAAGCCGCCTCCTGATGAATACATCAAGGCATTTCGGTTTTGGGATGCCGAGTAGCGGCCTACTTTGCTGGATGACCGAGGTTTTAAATATGGATTCTCGGAAAGTGAACATCAAACGTCGTACCTTCATCGGCGCTGGAGCTGACCGAGACACTCCCTGCATGTGACCTTGCGATTTCCCTCACAATAAACAACCCAAGTCCTACACTACGCGAATCGCTGTAGGTCTTCGTGCCGCGGGTCATAGGCTCGAACAAAGTGGCCATTAGCGGCTCTGGGATCACCGGACCCTGGTTACACACCGACACCACGGCTTGATCCTCTTCTAGTCGTGAAGTAACAATAATCGGCTGTTTCAAATCACCATAAGCCACACTGTTGGCCACCAGATTGCCAATAATCTGCTGCGCACGATCCGCATCAAGATAAGCGCTACCCGACCCATTGCGCTGATGCAGCAACGTGGCGTTAGGAAACGCAATGCGCAATTCATCGACGCTCAGGCTGACGAGTGCGTGCAGATCAACCGAAGCAGGTGTGATCGAAATCCCGCGTCCGACTCTGGCCATGGCGAAGTCCAGCAGGTCGGAAATCATCCGTTGGGCGCGGTCCGTCGACTGACTGATGTGGCCGAGCATTTTGACTTGGTTGGTGGTGTGTTCGCCTCGGGCGAGGATGTCAGAGGCCATTTTGATCGCGGTCAGCGGGTTTTTTAGGTCGTGGCTAACGATGGCGACCATTTGTTCGGCGAACAAGGCGCGACGTTTGGCTTTTTCATAGGCCTTGCTCAGTTCGCTTTGGGCTTGCTGGAGCGCAGTTTCAGCGGCGGTTTTCTCCCGCAACAGATCTTCGGCGATTTTGCGGGCGCTAAGCAGTTCACGCTCGTACTTGTCGCGGTCGGTGGTACCGAACAGCGCCAGCTCATAAAACGCGCCACTGGCGTGCTCGCGCCTTACACCGTTGAGCAACATGGTGATGGAGCGTTTATCTTGGTGAACCAATTCGAGTTTCACCTCGGCCACAGAGCCTTGCATACGCATCAACGGCGCCCAATGGGTTTGATGGAAAATGCGGCCGCCCATGGTCAGCAGGTCTTGGAAACGCCGGCCGATCAACACGTGGGAATCGAAGCCGATCCAGTGACTGAAAGTCAGGTTGGCGCGCAAGATCGTGCCATCCTCTTTCGTCACTACCAAGCCGCAAGGCGCGCCTTCAAATAGCGTCTGCGGGTCGGGCAGTGGCGGCTCATCAGTCGACATGAGCGCCTACCCACGGCGACAGGAAGCTGTCCATGGCTTCGGAACAGGCACTTGGTGCGCTCATGTGCGGGCAATGACCGACGTTGGCGACCATACAGAGCGTGCTGTTGGGGAGTACAGCGTTCAGGTATTCACCCACGGCGACGGGCGCGATGAGATCGTCGGTGGATTGCAGGATCAAGGTTGGTGTAGTCAGGCCCGCGACGTCCTTGCGGTTGTCCGACATGAACGTCACCCGCGCAAATTGCTTGGCAATCTCGGGTTCGGTACGGCAGAAACTGTTGGTCAATTCTTCGCCCAGCGCCGGCTGACCGGGCGCACCCATGATCACGGGTGCCATGGTGCTGGACCAGCCGAGGTAGTTGCTGTCGAGGGTGTCGAGCAGAGAATGGATGTCTTCGAGTTTAAATCCGCCCACGTAGTCGTCCGAATCGATGTAGCAGGGCGAAGGACCAATCATCACGTGAGCGGTGATTCTTCCGGGAGACTGGCGGTCAGCCAGGGCACCGATCATGGCGCTGACGGAGTGGCCGACCAAAATCACCGGGCCGGTGGCGTACTGATCGATGATTTCGCTCAGGTCCTGAGCGTAGCCAGCCAGCGCATTGTATTTTTCCCGATCATACGCGCCGAGATCTGACTGGCCCGCACCGACCAGGTCATACAGTACAACCTTGAAGCGAGAGGTAAAGTGTTCAAGCAGATAACGCCACATGGTCTGGTCGCAGCCGAAGCCGTGGGAAAAGATCAGTGTCGTAGGACCTTCACCCACCACTTTTATATTGTTGCGATATTGAAGGTTCATGCGTGATATCCGGAGTGTGCCGAAGGGGGTTCCTTCGCGTATTTGGGGGAAAGTTGGCGTATGGGTCGAGGCGGATGATTATGCCGGGAATCAGCCTACCCGAGAACTGCCCTTGGCGACGGGCTGCTTCTGGCCGATTCTGTTGAAAAAGTCGGATTTTCAGATAGCCTGAACTCAGGCACGGCTACCACCGGAGAACCTACTCACCACATTGAGTGGTTTTTCGGCCCTTCGTTGACCTTTGCTGCTCTATTAATGGGTTAGTTTGAGGTTTTTTGCTTAGTGCAGGCGCACCTATCCCGTGACCGGTGGCCCTTGAGATGTAAATTTGGCCAGCCGTCGCAGGTTCTGCACCGCGGCGGCCAGCGTGAACTCATCAGTCGCGCCACTTATGCCACGTAGTCGCAAGCGATCCAATTTCAGGATGCGCTTGAGGTGGGCAAACAGCATTTTGACCTTCTTACGTTCGTGGCGCGAGCGCTGATACGCTGGCGTCGCTGCAATGCGCCGAGCCACATCACGAGCAGCTTCATGGACGCTGCGAGCGATCTTGCGAAACGCAGTGTTCGGGCAGCACTGGGCTTTCATCGGGCACGCTACGCAGTCCGTCTGCCGGGATCGGAAGATGATGGTGTTGGCTTTTGTGACGTGCGAACGCTCATTCTTGAAGGCTCGCCATTCGCTGCGCAAGGCATTGCCGCCTGGACAGCGATACTCCTCAGCCTCTTCATTCCAGTGAAAATTGTTGCTTGAGAAACTGTCGTTCTTGCGCTCGGTTTTGTCCCACACCGGCACATGCGGCTCGATGTCTTTTTCCTCCACCATCCAGGCCAGCATCGGCGCTGTACCGTAAGCGGTATCGCCAATGAGGCGCTACGGCTTGATGTCGAATTGCGCTTCGACCCGCTCGATCATCGTCTTGGTGCTCTCGACCTCAGCCGTTCGATGCGCCGGTGTTGGCTCCACATCCATGATCACGCCGTGCTCGGTATCGATCAGATAATTCGTGGAGTAAGCGTAGAAAGCTGGGCCTCCTGGAGCAGCGGTCCAGCGGGCCTGAGGATCAGTCAGCGACAGGCGCTTCGGTAGCGTTTCGGCCAGAGCCTCTTCATCGAGTGCCTCAAGGTACTCACGCACGGCGCGGGTGCTCAGAGATGGATCGCTCCAGTTGACCTGTTCATCACCCGGTACACTGCGCTGCCGGCGTTCAAATGGGTCTCTTCGCACAACCGCCGCTCTGAGCGAATGCCGTAGCAATAGCCCACGATCAGCATGCGAATCATCAGTTCAGGATCAATCGACGGACGCCCGATCGGGCTATAAAAATCGGCGAGGTAATGGCGCAGGTCGCTCAGATCGAGACACCGATCAATGCTGCGCAGAAGGTGATTGGCTGGAATGTGGTCTTCAAGGTTGAACGAGTAAAACAGCCGCTCCTGCCCACTCGATAACTGTCCCATCATGCTGTGTGATCCCCCTCCGGCCATGAAGAGATTTTGCCGGAGGTCAGTCAGGGGAGCTACTTTTTCAACAGAATCGGCCAAACGGACACTCAGCGGTTCAGCGTAACAGCGGCTTGCAATATCATCACGGCCTTATGTTTCTTTGGATCTAGAGCGTGTCAGGTGCGGGAGATCAGCAGCTTAATCCCAGCGGCTCCGAACACTATGGCCAGGGTACCTTCAATGTATCGGCGCGCCCTGCGATACCCCCCTGATCATGGGCTCGGTGGAAAAGACGATCGCATAACCGCAGAAGATAGTGACACTCAGCATCGCGCATCCGGCCAGAATAATCGCAACCGTTGTTGGCGTAGCTTCCGGCCCCAACCCGAGCGTCATAGTCGCAATCCAACCCAGCAACGCTTTGGGGTTTGTAAGATGCATGAGCAATCCGCGCTGGTAGAGGCTGAAGCCAGAAACCCTCGGTGCAGCCGCGATCCCCTTCTCTAGATGTTCATCGGAAGTAAGCGCGGATCGACCAGCCTTGAAGGCGAGGAATAACAGGTAGACACCCCCGACCACTTTCAAGACACCTAGCGCTTGCGCGTACTGTGCCAGGATGGCTGAGACACCGGTAGCGGCCATCGATCCCCAAAAAAACGAACCACTGATAACGCCTGCCGCCAGCAGCAGCGCAGGCTGCCTGCCTTGATGCATCGCGACCCCCATGATCCGCATATTGCTAGGTCCTGGACTCGCCGCACCAACGATATAGGCGGTGAATACGAGCAGCAGATGGTGCAAATCAAACGACATTTAAAGCCCCTTAGCAAAGTTAGATGTCCGTTAGAAGAAGCCTGTGCCGTCCCGCTTATTCCTTAGTCGGCTCCAGGGCCGATGAGCACACTCTCAATCTGCACACCGGGCATCATCAGTTGCAAGCCATCGATCAGCTTGTCACCCGCTTCCGTCAACGCTTCAAGGGGCATGGCCGGCAAACTCTCCAGAATAAACCACATATGCTTTGCATCTGCGCTCAGCCGTGTTCTCACGCCTTGTCGCCAATTCCAACGACGGCAAGTCACGCCTTTATCATCCCTCCAAATAACTTCGCCGGGCTCAGGAAACTCATGGGCAGCGGAGCCTTCTCTCATAGTGTCAAAGGGTTCCGATCCATCAGCAACAGCAAGTCGTGGCAAGCCCACATAGGCTTCAACGTTTTCACCGCCGACAGGGACTGCATACTCAATACTAATCGCGTTATAGAGATCAACCACTGGATCGATACTCGGCAGGCTGCCATCGCGCAGAACCCGTTTGCGCAGAGCTTCAGCCGAGCAAGGTGTGCGCTGCGGTTTGGCACCGAACGCTCGGAAAAGATCCGCCCAAGCTGTCAGGTGAGCCTCTGCCCATATTGCGCCACCTGCCGAAACCGATTGGCAGGCACGAGCCAAAGCATCTTTACCAATATCCGGATTGGCTATCGGGGCAGCTTCGACCACAATACTCAGCGCTCTGAACCCAGGCGCCAGTTTGACTACATGCTGGTCAATTGACGGTAGTACGGACAGCATCAGAGAATCCTCTCAACCCTAAATTCCACTGCATACTAGGGAATAATGACCAAAATAGTCAATATATCGACCAATACAGGTGCTGACGTTCATACGGTTAGCGAAGCGGTTTCCCGCAAGCTCAAACAGGAGCGAAAGAAGCGGAAAATCACTCTGGACGAGCTTTCCCGTCTCTCCGGTGTAAGCAAAGGCATGGTTGTCGAGATCGAGAAGTGCACTGCCAACCCAAGCATCGCGATTCTTTGCAAAATCGCAGGTGCCTTGGGCCTTTCTGTTGCGGATGTCGTCAACGTGTCCGACGCCCCATCTGCTCACCTCATTGAACGTCAGGAAATCCCCACGTTATGGACCGGTAGTATGGGGGGAACAGCACGCCTGCTTGCAGGGACCACTGGCCCGAACATGATTGAACTATGGCGATGGGAGATGTATCCAGGCGAGACATTCGCTTCATCAGGACACCCTCAGGACACTGTTGAGCTATTTCATGTGGAGAAAGGAATTCTCAAGTTCATAGTGGGTGAGACCGAGTTATCAGTTTCAGAAGGTTGTTCTGCCGTAGCAAAAACCGATGTTCCACACTCCTATTCCAACGGCGGGAAATCCAAGCTGATATTCACCATGTCTGTAACGGAATTACATCTCTCCGCTCCCGAAATATAGGGACAACGGGCGGCGGGTATCTGCTTTGGACAGCAAGGCCATCCGAGGTGTCTGCCGCCAGTTCGTGGTGCTGTGCCAGCAGCTAGGATTGTTCGAAGAAAATCTGGTCGCCATCGACGGCAGTAAATTCAAGGCCGTCAATAACCGCGACCGCAATTTCACCAGCGCTAAGCTGAAACGGCGGATGGAAGAAATTGAATCAAGTATCAATCGGCACCTGACTGCGCTCGACGAAACCGATCGGCAAGAACCCTCGGTCGCTCAGCCCAAGGCTGCTCGTCTGCAAGAGAAAATCGACAAGCTCAAAGCTCAGATGAAAGAGTTGCAGGTCATTGAAACTCAGCTCAACGAATCACCGGATAAACAGGTCTCACTGACCGATCCAGACGCCCGTTCCATGATGACGCGCGGCACTGGAGTCGTCGGTTACAACGTGCAGACAGCGGTCGATACGCAGCACCATTTGATCGTTGCGCATGAGGTGACCAACGTCGGTTCCGACCGCGATCAACTCAGCTCGATGGCCAAGCAGGCCCGCGAGGCGATGGCGTCAGATACGTTGTCGGTAGTGGCTGACAGAGGTTACTTCAAAAGCGAATAAATCCTGGCTTGTCACGATGCAGGCATCACCGCCTATGTGCCCAAGCCGATGACCTCTGGAGCCAAGGCTGACGGGCGTTTCGATAACGATGCCTTCATCTATGACGCGGCAAAAAACGAATACATTTGTCCCGCTGCGCAAGCGTACGGTCGAGCATCCCTTCGGAACACTCAAACAATGGATGGGCGCCACACATTTCCTGACACGAAAGCTGAACGGAGTAAGTGCGGAGATGAGCTTGAACGTCCTCGCCTACAACTTGAAACGAGTCATGAAAATTCTCGGTACCAGCGCTTTAATGAAGGCGCTGTCGGCCTGAAGAGGTCTGTATTTTGGCCACCCAGCAAGGTAAAAGCGGCGCTAGGGGCTCCCAGGCCCTCGTAATGATCCGCAGGACTTGTTGCGAGTAATTACTCAGCTAACAACCGTCAGCGCTGCGCGCCGACAGTGCATCAGCGCGTTTTTACACACTCTGGGCCGAAAGCTGCCGCTCAAGCAGCGGCGCTTTCAGCAATTTTCATCCTCCAGATGAACACTTTTCGACTGAAGAAACGACGACTGGCTCTCCGGGTTTTAGAGCTGGGCAAAGCCTCCATCTACGAACATTTCCGAGCCAGTGACGAAGCTACTGTCGTCCGATAGCAGAAAAAGTGCTGCCTTGGCGATTTCTTCAGATCGGGCCAGTCGGCCCAGGGGGATGGTCGACGCCATCCGGTTCTTGATCTGAGCGATCTGCTCGGTGGGTACTCCCGGCGAATTGAACGCGGCAGTATCAGTGGGACCGGGACTGATCGCGTTGACACGAATGGCGCGAGACTTGAGGTCATTTGCCCACGACCGTGCAAAGGATCGAATAGCTGCCTTCGAAGCGCCGTAGATGCTTCTTGCCGGGTTTCCCTTTGACGCGGCAACGGATGCCATCAGCAGGACGGATGCACCATCCGACAACAGCGGCAGGGCGCCCTGAACGGTGAGCAAGGTGCCGCGCACGTTCACATCAAAGATACGGTTGTATTGTTCGATCTCTATCGCACCCAGTGGCGCGCTTGCTTGAATGGACGCATTGGCAAATACCATGTCCAGACGGCCTTTCTCTTCGGTGATGACCCGAAACAGCCGGTCAAGATCTTCGAGGTTACCGATGTCACCCTGGACACCTGTCACATTCCTACCGATCAAGCGGACTGCTTCATCCAGGTTGGCTTGGCGACGACCCGTAATGAAAACGTGCACGCCTTCTTCCACCAGCAAACGTGCTGTCGCCAAACCAATCCCTGAACTGGCACCGGTGACGAGTGCAATTTTCCCTTCGAGCTTTTTCATGCTGCATTCCCCAAGAATTTCAGTCTTGTCATGGATGTACGGCGGCGACTAGACGTTGTAGCCGCCATCGGCATCAATGATGGTGCCGGTGATGTAAGACGCGGCAGGGCTGGCAAGGAACAGGATCGGTGCAACGACCTCTTCCAGCCGACCGAATCTCGGGAAGCATAAGCGCTCCACCAAGGGCGCCAGAGCGTCACGCAGATGCGCGTTGAGGTCGGTTTTCATGAACCCGGCGTGTACGACGTTGACGTTGATGTTGCGCTCGGCAAGGTCTCGGGCGACGCCTCTGGAATAGCCATCGATGGCTGCGCGCATCGCCGCCAGGTCAGCAATACCTGACATGCCAGGCCGGTTGCCCAGGTTAGAACCGATCATGACGATCCGGCCATGATCGCTGAGTACTTTGGATGCCGCTCGCACCGTGGCCATGAAGCCGGAAAGCGTAACGGCCCAGAAGCGGTCGAACGCTGCAGCGTCGCGGGCTGGATCATCGACTCTGCCCAATTGATCGATGGAGGCGTTGTTGATAAGGATGTCGATACGACCGAATTTGGCCATGACCCGATCAATGAGCGATTGCGCGGCATGGACATCGGCTTGATCCGCTTGAAATGCTTCGCCTCGCCCACCTTGAGCGGTCACATATTCGATCACGTTGCTTGCTTGGTCTTCGGCAAAGACGTAACTGATGGCGACGTCAGCGCCTTGCTCGGCCAGTGCCTTGGCGGTCGCTGCGCCTAAGCCGCGTGACCCGCCGGTTACCAAGGCGACTTTGCCGGTGAATAATTTTGTCATGCTGAATCCCGTGATGGCTGAAGACATTCGTTGATGAGTCTTGAGCCAAAAGTAACCGGGGGAGGGGCGGGCGATAATTGCCTGAGCTGCGATAAAACCTATCGATAGGCGGAATAAATCAGCACGACGTGCACGCTGTTAGCTCAGATGAACCCAGCATGTGCTTGGCGACCTCGTCAGGCAGATGGAACCGGCCAGCGCACTCGGCTGCTGAGCAAAATTGTGCGCAATGATGGGTTGCAATACGGTTTCGAAACGGGGCCTCATCGCCGGTGAATGCCTGTGTCAGACACAGGCTCACTCCGCCGGCTTCATGCGTTGAATAACTCTCTGTGAAGCGTGACGAACGCTTGCACGGTCATTGGCGCTTGTCCGGTGACGTCGCGAATGATCGTGTCTTCCCCTTCGAACACACCGTGCTGGTAATCCAGAGCCACTTCGCCCAGGTGTTGAACGACGAAAGCAGGTAAGCCGGCTTCAAGCAGTTCGTGTTTGTATTCTTCGAGGCTGATTTGCTGATAGGTGATCTTGCGTTCAAGCACCTCACCGATGGCGTCCGCGACACCTTGCTGATTTAACTCGGTAGGTCCATGCAACGTGTAGGTTTGGCCTGCATGTTGTTTCGGATTTTCGAGAATAGCGGCAATCAGGCGGGCCTGATCCTCAGCGGCGATGGGGGCGTGGCGTCCCTCACCAAACGGCAGGCGGATCTCGCCTTTTTCCAGGATGTGCGAGCGGAAATGTGGGTAGATCAGCCACTGCGCAAAGTAGGTTGGGCGAAGGTGAGTCATTGCCAGTCCCGACCAATCAAACACGCGCTCCGCCGTCCAGTGATCAAGGGCCGCATTGCTCTTGGCTTCGCGCCTCGCGGAAATCTGCGACATGTTGACGACGGCTTCGACGCCGGCTTCTTTTGCTGCTTGGGCGAAACGTGCGGTGGCATCAATCAAGCCTGGGGTAATCGGGTACACGAAGTAAGCGGTGCGAATACCTTCAAGCGCGCTGCGGACGGCATTCAGGTCCAGCAGATCACCGAGCACAACTTCGGCGCCCATGGCGCGAAGCTCTGCCGATCGTTCATCTTCCTTGTGCACAAGGGCCCTGACCGGAACACCTTTAGCGGTGAGGATTTCGATGGTTTTACGACCGGTGTACCCGGTAGCGCCCGTTACGAGAATGGTGGCTTGCGTCATGTTGGTAGCCTCTGGTTGCGGTGCGAAAGGTTAAATATTACGCTCGTCATAAATATAGATGTTAATTAACATCTAAGTCAAACACCATTGATCAGGATTTTTGGTATGCGCAAATCACGGCAGGAAACCAGCGAAACCCGGCAGCGGATCGTTGAGGCGGCCAGCATCGAGTTTCGCAAGAGCGGCATAAGCGGGACGGGCCTCTCGGGGCTGATGGCGGCTGCGGGCTTAACGCACGGCGGTTTTTATCGCCACTTCGAATCGAAAGATCAGGTGCTTGCCGAGGCATGCGGCGTGGCGGTCGACGGGCTGGTATCAGAGCTGGGGGAGGTCGCTGGCGACGGAGGATTTAATGCGATCGTGGGTCATTATCTTTCGGCTCAACACCGTGATTCGCTAGAACAGAGCTGTCCTTATGCGGCGCTTGGGAGTGAGCTGGTCCGGAGCAACGAGCAGGTAAAGGACGTCGCGACCCAGGGTCTGGAAAGAGTCATTGAATTGTTGGCCGACCAGTCTGAGTCCGGAAAAAGCGAGTCCGCGCGTGCTCGTGCGCTCGTCGCGATGTGCACGATGATGGGGGCGCTCTCTTTGTCGAGAATGGCCTCGCGCCCAGCGCTTTCAGCTGAAATTCTGGAGACTGCTGTGAGCCATCTGACAAAATCGGAAGTGTCAGATGCTTAAGCACCTGCCGAGCTGGCGACCGCTTTCAGATTCGCTCGGGTTGCCTCAATGATTTCCTCGGAAAGCTGAGGATTCGTGGTTTTGGTCGCCCGCGCCATAGCCACACTGCCGACCATGCTGCACATGAAAAACAACGCTTCGCGACGTGCGGTTTCATCCGCGAAATCTCCAGAAAGCACTTCCTGGAGGATTGCAACCATGTCCTCGAAACCGTGGGTAAAGGTGTTTTTAACGGCGTCATCCTGACTTTTGACTTCGCACGTGTATGCAGCCATCGGACAGCCTTCGGCGACGGCTTCGACATGTTCGGGTGATACATAGGCGTCAATTATCGTTTCCAGGTCATTCGCAGCCGACCCCATCATGGCGCGCCATGAAGCGCGACCGTTGGCCAGCGCTTGCCGGCACGCTGCCTCGACCAGCAGGTTCTTGGATCTGAAATGACCGTAAAAACCACCTTGGGTCAGTCCTGCTTCTTCGCTGATTTGCGCGACGCCGGTGGCGGCGAAGCCCTGTTTCTGGAACAAACTAGACGCGGCCGCGACCAGTGCATCGCGGTTGTAGGCATTTTGTTCTTTTGAAACCTTCACGCATTCACTCCTGAACTACACTCATCCATTTATTGTGATCGCCTTCAATAGGATGGATTCTTTTGAGGGTGATCACTATGATAGTTGCACCACGTCGGCATTTAAACCCTTCCCGCAGGTACTCCAGCATGAAAGCGATCCAGATCAACGCTTACGGCGATCCCCTAGAAGGTCTTGAACTGGTCGACATCGCTGAGCCGCCGCCACCAGGGCCGGATGAAGTGTTGATAGGCGTCGAGTTTGCGCCGGTCAACCACAACGATTTACTGTTGTTTGGCGGTAAGTTTCCAGTCCATCCGCCATTACCGAGTGTGGTCGGCAACGAAGGCGTGGGTATCGTGTTGGCCGTCGGAGAGGGCGTAGAGAACGTGAAGGTCGGGGATCGCGTGACGCCACCGCTTTACAGCTTTACTTGGCGCGAGCGGATGGTGATTCCCGCCGCAGACCTCTTCGTTTTACCCGTGGACGCCGATATTCAGCAGCTCGCTATGCTGCGCATCAATCCGCCAACAGCAGCTTTGTTGTTGAGTGAGTTCGTTGACCTGAGCCCCGGCGATTGGGTGGTACAGAACTGCGCGAATTCCGGAGTGGGCAGGGCAGTGATTGCCATCGCCAAGGGGCGCGGATTACGAACGGTCAATTTTGTACGTCGCCAGGATCAGGTCGCAGAAGTCGAAGCCGCAGGTGGCGACATCGTGTTGGTGGATGAAAATGATGCGACTGAACGGGTGCAGGAAATGGTCGGTGACGGGGCGGTGCGCCTGGCGCTCTGCGGCATCAGCGGGGTGGCTACTGCGCGATTGGTCAGCGCGCTTTCCACTGGTGGATCGTTGGTCAATTACGCACAAATGAGCGGTGACATGTCGGCACCGGGCGATCTCAGACCGCTCATGAGGAAGAGCATCACGATGCACAATTTTTATCAGAACAAACCTGCGTTCACGGCGAAAGTCCCGGAAATATTGCGTGAGGCCGTTGAGTTGATCAGGTCCGGCAAGCTCAAGGTTCCTGTGGCCGCTGTCTATCCGCTGGCATCGTTCGAGGAAGCGATCATTCACACGCAAAAAGGCGGAAAGGTACTGTTGCAGATCAACGGGGCTCAGTAACAACGTGGGTGAAAGGAGCGCCGAGTTTCGGCGCTCTCCAATCATCAGGTCAGAATGTGAGACCGAAAGCGGAAAACGCGCGGTCCATGCGGTCGTCGAGCAATGCCTTGGTTTCCTTCCAGGCCGGCACTTCATCCAGCAGGCTTTGTTGCCAGGCCATGATGTTCGGGAATTCATCGTACGGCGCTTTCGTCCTTGCCATCTGCGAGAACGGTGCGGCGATATCGAAGTCCGCCAGCGTTGCTTGATCGCCGACAACGAATTGCTTGCCTTCGAGGTGCTTGTCGAGCGTGGCGGCGTTGCTGCGAATGTTGGTGAAAATGAACTCGACCAACGTCGGGTCTTCCGCCACGCCCATCACGCGTTTGCCGATGCGCTCGTTGAACAGATAGGACGAAAACACCCGCCAGTGTTCAGCGGACCAAAACATCCATTGCAATGTTTCATACCGCGCTTTGCCTTTGGGCAGCAGCGGCGAGTCGAATTTCTCCGCCAGGTAGAGGTTAATGGCCGAAGCCTCAGAGATGACGGTATCGCCATCGACCAGTACCGGTACGCGACCGATCGGATTGATTGCCAGGAATTCTGGCGCTTGGCTTTCGCCTTTCAACAAGTCGACCGGGATATGTTCGAACTGAATGCCCATGTGTTTTGCAGCGGTCCATACGCGGCGAAAACTGCCGGAACCGCTGTCGCCGTAGATGCTGATGGTCATGACTGACTCCCTGATACTGAATGTTGAGGATGTTGCGAAGGGCCAGACTAATTGAGCGCTTCAAAAGTGATAATTGGCTGGGCGGCGATAAAATTTATCGTCGACCGGAATAAATGAGGGGCTGTGTGGACAGGTTTTCGGCGTTAGAAATTTTTGTCAGAGTGGTCGAGATCGGCAGCTTTACGCATACGGCGACCGAGTTGTCGATCAGTCAATCGACGGTCAGCAAGCAGATTACCGATCTGGAAAAACAACTACAGGCCAAGCTGTTCTCACGCACCACCCGGCGCCTGTTTCTGACCGAAGCCGGTGAACGGTTCTATGAGCAGGCCAAGCTGATTCTTGACCAGTACTCCATGGCCTTGGGCGATGCTCTTAATACCAGGCAGACACCTTCAGGCACATTACGGATCGCTACGCCGATCTTGCTCGGCCGAAAGCAATTGACCCCGTTGCTGCCGCGTTTTTTCCAGCGCTATCCGGACATTGTGGTGGAGCATTACCTGAGCGATTCAGCGACAGACCTGATTCGCGATGGCGTCGATGTGTCGATCCGCGTGGGCGAAATGAAAGACAGTTCTCACCAGGCGCGAAAACTCGGCGCTCTCCAACCGGTCACTGTCGCCTCGCCGACGTTCCTGGAAAAATACCCCGGGATTTTTCATCCTCGTGACCTGGGTTCAGTGCCTTGTCTGATTTACTTACGCCACCCAACTCCGTTCCAGTGGACGTTTACCGGGGCCCATAGCGAAAAGGTCTCGGTCGACGTTGATGGACCTTATCGGGTGAACGTATTCGAAGCGCTCTGCGATGCCGCGATTGCAGGGCTCGGTGTGTTGCAAGCGCCGTTGTCGGCGTGTGGCGCGGACCTTGAAGCCGGACGTCTGGTCCGGTTGCTGGCGGATTACGACGCCGCGTTTGTCCCCATCTACGCGGTGATGCCTTCTTCGTCCTGGATCCCGCAAAAGACCCGGGTCATGGTGGATTTCCTGGTGGAAGAATTCCAGCGCAATCCGTGGCTCAGGGGGCCGGATTAAAGCTCTGGTGCGGCGGGAAACGCCTGCATGGCGACTTGAACGATCTCCAACAGTTGCTCTGAACTGGCTCCATCTCTGGCATGCACAGCCAATCCTCGGGCCACGACGTTGAAATAGCCAGCCAGGGCTTTGACGTCGGTATTGGCGGGGATGTCGCCTTCTTCGACCCCGCGCTGAATCCTCGCTTCCATCATCTGCCGAGCCATCGCTCTGTGCTGCGTCATCATCTCGCGAACCGAATGCAGCGCCGGAGGTACGTGCACGCATGCCACGGAAATCATGCAGCCGGAAGGTAGATCGTCTCGGGTGAATTCGGTCGCTGTCGCTTCCATCAATCGTTTGAAAGCGGTCCGCGTATCCGTCGGGTCACTCAAGATGCCCATGAACCACTCACCCGATGCTTCGAGATAGGCGTTGGTCGCTTCTGCGTAGAGCTGCTCTTTGCTGCCAAACGAGTTGTAGAAGCTGGACGGACTGATCCCCATGGCCGCGACCAGACTCTCGAAGGACGTGCCTTCGTAACCCGACTCCCAGAACAATTTCATTGCCTGATGCACAGCGGTCGCCCGGTCAAAGTTCGAGGGTCGGCCACGGCTGCGTTTTTTGGGTTCGGATAATTTTGGTTCGATCACTCCAATATTCCTTGACGAGGGGATTTCTGTCGCCATAGTATTGCATATCGGAGCAACCACTCCAAAAACATTTATCCCCCGGTTCAACGCATTGATAACGAGGTGACCTTTATGAAGATTGGAATGTTGGGCTCCGGCACTGTGGCGTTGTCCATTGCTCGACACGCGATTGAACAGGGTCACGAAGTGCTCCTGAGCAACCGCAGCGGAGCAGGCAAATTGGCCGATGTGCTTTCTGAGTTGGGACCTAAGGCATCCGTGGTCACCCTCGCCGAAGCCGCCGCCGCCCCGGTGGTATTGCTGGCGACGCCGTGGACCACCATAGAGACAGTCTTGAGTGATCTGCCGGCCTGGAATAACCGGATTCTTATCGATGCGACTAATCCATTTCTGGAAGTCACGCCCAAGTGGGTGTTGGCCGATCTGGGCGAGCGGGGCGCGAGTGAAATAGTGGCTGAACTGGCACCGGGCGCTCGTGTGGTTAAAGCGTTCAACAACATTGTCATGACCAACTTCAACGCTGGCCCTGTCCGCGGCCAAGCACGCAGGGTGCTCTTCGTCTCGGGTGACGACAGCGAGGCCAAGGCCTTCGTGACCGAGTTCATCAACAAAATGGGTTTTCGCACCATCGATCTCGGTGGGCTCAAGGATGGCGGAAAAATGCAACAAGCCGGCGGCCCTCTGGGCGGGCATGACTTCCTGATCTCTCAATAACTTTCTTTCGAAACAAACTATCCTTCTGGAGTGCAAAACCATGATTGACGAAAACGGCCCACACTATTTCATCGCCTTCCAAACCCCTGGCCCAAAATGGGTTCCGGGCGTCAGATACAACGAACAACCTGAGTTCATGGATCATGTGAACTACATGATCGAATTGCACCAGAAGGGCCTGATCGTGCTCAGCGGTCCGTTCATGGAAAAGGCTGGCGGTCTTAATGGCGTACTGGCAGACGGCGGCATGACGATTTTCAAGGCGGCGGATCTCGAAGAAGCCATAAAAATTGGCACTGACGATCCGACGGTGAAGTCCGGCTTCCTGAACGTCGAAGTGAAGATGATGTGGGTACCGTTCCATACCTGATCGGTACGAACTGCCTCGATTCCCCTTTTCCTCTGGAGTACAGAATCATGATTGACGAGAACGGCCCACATTATTTTGTCGCCTTCCAAACCCCTGGCCCGAACTGGGTCCAGGGCGTGAAGTACAACGAGCAGCCCGGGTTCATGGACCATGTGGGATACATGATCGAAATGCAGGAGAAAGGCCTGACCGTTCTCAGCGGCCCGTTCATGGAAAAAGCCGGCGGGCTAAATGGCGTACTGGCTGACGGCGGCATGACGATCTTCAAGGCCGCTGACCTCGAAGAAGCCATCAAGATCGGCACTGACGATCCAACGGTCAAGTCAGGCTTATTGAACGTCGAGGTGAAGATGATGTGGGTACCGTTTCATACCTGATCGGTGCGGTACGCTGGCGAAGTCTGTCCGCACTACGGCCGTGCGGACAGACTTGCAAATTGCTGCGTTATCCAATCGATGAATACACGCGTGCGAGCGCTCATGTGACGGTTGGGTGGATAGACCAGGTGAAATGGATAGGCAGGAGGTTGCCAGTCTTGCAGCACGGGGATGAGTCTGCCGTCTTCAAGATAGGGCCGCAGCTTCCACTCGAAACTGTAAAGCAGGCCAATCCCCGTGAGCCCTGCGGCCAGATGGGCATTGCTTTCGTTTACGGTCAACAACGTAGGTACTTCGATGGTCAACGGCTCACCGTTTTTTTGAAATATCAGCGGCGTGGACCTTCCAGAAGACGTCGATTGATAGTTGATCACCACATGGCCGGTGCTCAAATCACCCGGGTGTAAGGGAATGCCATGTTGTTGCAGATAAGCCGGCGTCGCAGCCGTTACCCACGGTGACGAGCCCAAAGGACGCGCTACCATGGAAAGATCATTGATTACGCCACTTCTGACTGCGCAATCGGCTCGTTCACGGATCAGATGCGCCGCTCGGTCACCCACGCTGATTTCGATTTCGATGGCGGGGTACTTTGCGTAAAAATCGGGCAGGCGAGGAATGATGACATTGCTCGCGACCCAAGCGCTGGCATCGACGTGGACAAGGCCATGAAGTTCGGCTGCCACACTGTCGAAAGAGCCATCGATTTCTCTCAACTCCTCTAACCAGCGCGTGGTTCGCTCATAGTAAGCCGCACCTTCGGGAGTCACCTGCACACTGCGCGTCGATCGTTTCAGCAGTTTAACTTTCAGATGCGCTTCCAGATCGCTGATCAGCTTACTGACAGTGGTCTTGGGCATGCCCAGGGATTTCGCCGCCTTGGTGAATCCGGCCAGTTCAACCACTTGCACAAAAACTCTGATCGCATTGAGCTGATCCACTCATTTCTCCCAGGCATCATTGCGCACCTCCTTAGGGAGGGCAGTTTTTGCCGCAGCGTTTAATCACCCAAACCTTCAGTCCGCAAGCGAACCACTGTGGCCTCGCAGGCCTCCTCGACAGAACCACGGTCGAGAAACAGAAACACTACCCCGGCAGTCAGGGTAGTAATAGTGGTCAGTACCAGCAGCAACGTATTGAACGCTGCACCATAACTTTGGGCCAGCCTACCAGAGAGTGCATTCGGCAGGAGCTGTGAAGCGGCGGCCACATCCCCGGCAATCATGTGTTGGGCGGCATTTGCAGTGTCAGTGATGGCTTGAGGGATCAGCGAATCGAGGTGATGCGCGGTCAGAGCCGACAGCAGCGCCGTGACCAAGGCCAACGCAATGCCTTCACCCGCGACTCGGGTCGTGCTGAATATTCCGGTGGCCATACCGGCTCGCTCCTTGGGCACCACACTGACGGCCAGACCATCCATCAGGCCCCAAGGGAAACTGATGCCAACCCCGATCGCCAGCATCGGCCAGGCCAATTGGTCTGCGGTGCTTCCCAATGGCAGATGACTGAGCCAGTAAAGTCCGCCTGCCGAGACCAGCAAACCTGTACCACACAGTGTAGAGGGTGAGAGCCAGCGGGTGAGGTAACCCGCCATAACAGGAAGAACCAGCAAAGGGCCGGACAGCGCAATCATCAGGAGACCGGCATCCATCTCGCTCATGCCTTCAATCCCGACGAATCGGACGGGCAGCAACACCAGGAGCACGACGAATGCATAGGCAGGCGCTGCGGCCAGTAGCTGGACACCGACAAATCGTGGGAAGCGAAAGAGCGTCAGGTCGAGCATCGGTTGCGCGACTCGACGTTCAATCATGATGAAAGCAGTGAATAAGAACAGCGCCAAGCCAAACAATGTCAGCACCAACCGATCACCCAAACCATTTTCCGGCACTTTGAGAATGGCAAACGTAAACACACCCAAGCCCACCGTGAAGGTGATCGCGCCAGCCCAGTCAATGCCGACAGCAGCCGGGTTGCGCGATTCTTCCATGTACCGTGCGGCAAGCAGCAATGCCGCGACTGCCAGCACGGTGATCATCCAGAAAATCACATGCCAGCCGAAGGCTTCAATGATCAGCCCGGCTGCGATGGGGCCGAATGCAAGCCCGATACCGAAACTGCTGCCGACAAAGCTGAAAGCGCGAATCCTCGCGGGGCCATCAAACACCTGTGCCAGCGCTGACATGCCGCCGGAAAACACCGCCGCAGCGGCCACGCCTTGCACAGCGCGCATCCCGTCGAACACCACCATGTTGGAGACGATGGTCAATGCCGCTGAAGACAACGCAAAGCCAATCACGCCGCCGAGAAAAACCCGCTTGCGACCAAAACTATCCGACAGCGCGCCGGCCAGCATCAGCAGGCTGCCGAACGTCAGCATGAAGGCGTTAGTGATCCAGTTGACCTCCAAGGGCGTTGCATGCAAATCCCGTCCGATGGCGGGTAGTGCGATGGCGGCGGCGGTGAAATTGAGCGGCATGGTGATGGCCGCTATACAGACGGCCAGAAGAACCACCGCTCGCTCAAAGGCGCCGTAAGTATGAGGCTTCATAGAGTGTGATCCTGGAGTTGGGAGGGACAGGGCGCCAGGAACGGAGTTTGGCTATTGCCCTGTACGGTCTGAATGTTTGAGAATCATAATTCGTCGCTAGTTATGCTTAAAACGATGATTTATCCGTTCATAGCGGAAACAAACGCTCGAATGCGAGGGGAAGATGGATCGAATTACCGGGCTTCTGCCTTTCGTTAAAACCGCCGAACTCGGCAGTTTCGTAGCTGCTGGTCGAGCCCTCGGTTTATCAGCATCTGCCGTTGGTAAAAGCGTGACGCGTCTGGAGCAGCAAGTCGGGGTTCGGCTGTTTCAACGCACCACTCGCAGCCTGAGCCTGACCGATGATGGCCGTCAGTTTCACGAGCGCTGCCGACGTATTCTCGAAGACTTCGAGGACGCCCAGGCTGCGTTGAGTCATTCAACCGAAGTCCCCCGAGGACGTTTGCGAATCACGCTGCCCATTGCCAGCTATCAACTGTTCCGGGCGGCATTCCTGGACTTCATGTCGTGTTATCCGGACATCGAAATGGAGATCGACTTCAGCGATCAGATGGTCGACTTGATCAACGAAGGAATGGATATCGCGATTCGCGGCGGTGAGCTTCCCGACTCACTATTGATGCGCCGCTCTTTGCCCCCGGTGCAGTTGCTGGTGTGTGCTTCGCCGCTCTATCTCGAACGGCACGGTGTACCTCAGGTACCACATGATCTGGCTGATCATGCAGGGGTCAGGTTTCGCTACTTTCAAAACGGGAAACTCCAGGACTGGCCACTGCGGCGCAAGGCAGGGGATGTAGAGCTTCGTACCCGCACGACCCTCGTCTGTAACAACATGGATATGGTCCACGGTGCGTTGAGCCACGGATTCGGAGTGGGCGTGATTCCGGACTTCCTGGCACGTGAGGCGCTGGCGGACGGATCGCTGCGGTGTATTTTGCTGGATCACCTGGCGCCACCCAACCCCATGAGTATGGTCTGGCCCTCCAGTCGACACCTTTCCCGAAAAATTCGGGTGTTTGTCGATTTCATCAGCGCTCGCCTTGCGCAGGAAATGTCGACGGTCACGGCTTCCATCTCAGAGAGTATCAAGCGCTCAACGGCCGACACGACATCGGCGATTGAGAGCGCTAGCAGTTGAAGGACTAGCGCCTGGTCAGCAACGTCACGGCGATTACAGCTACCGCGATCAGGCACGATGCCCCTCCCAAATGAAGGGTACCGATGATGCCCTGCGCATCGAAAACCCTGCCTCCGATCAGGGCGCCGAGGGAGATGGCCAACTGGAAAAATGTGACCAGCATGGCCTGGCCCGACTCATGCGCCAGCGGCAAAGCTTCCAGCATCCATCCGGTCATCGATAAGGGCACCAGGCCAAATGCTGCGCCCCACACCAGGCTCGCCATGCCCGCAGGAATCAGGCCGCCATCGAGCCATCCATCGCCGACCAGCACCGAGGTGAACAGCACGCCGGCGATCACTGTCGCCGCCAGGAGGGCGACAGCCTGGGCATTCCTCGCGATGAGGCTGCCTGCGACCAATGTTCCGACGAAACCTGCCGTCCCGTAGATCAGCAAAATGCTGACCACCGCGTCCCCTGTCAGACCGAACAATTGCTGGAACATGGGCCGCAAGTAGGTGTATCCCGCAAAGTGGCCGGCGACCACAAAAAACGTGACCACCAACCCCAACCGCGCGCTCTGGCGAGTGAAAGGCTGAAGCAGGTCACGAACGCTGATTGCCCGCGCCGCTGGCAGGGCCGGCAGCACTCGCCATTGCAAGACCAGCACCGCACCCGCCAACACCGCAGAGACCGCAAAAGCGACCCGCCAGCCAGCAAAGTTGCCCAGCCGCGCCCCCGCCGGCACGCCAGCAACCGTAGCCACCGAGATGCCCGCGAGGATGTAAGACATCGCCTTGGGCTGCATCGCGCTGGGCACCAGATGCCCGGTCGCACTCGGTGCGAAGGTCCAGAATCCGCCCACGCACAGACCCAGCAACACGCGAGCGAAGAGCATGCTCGCGAAGTTTGGAGCCAGTGCGGCGAGCACATTCGACAGCACCAGCAGCGCCGATAAAACCAGCAGCACTGCTCGGCGATCAAGACGACCTGAGGCCGTCAAAAGCGCTGGACCTGCCAGTGCGGCGGTCACCCCCGGAAGCGTTACCATCAACCCCGCCGTTCCCTCACTGACCTTCAGACTGGAGGCAATGTTGGTCAGCAAGCCAACCGGAAGAAACTCGCAAGTGACCGAGGCGAATGTACTGATTGCTAACGATCCCACCGCCAGCCATGCCGGCGCAGCCACTGATGTTTCGGCACCGATTTGATTCTCCGCTGTACTCATTTCATGGCTCCGATCAGGCCGTTGCCTCGAGGACTTTGGCGTGGTGCTCGGAGTAGTCCAGATAGCTCTCAAGGCCGCCCTGATAGAAATAGTCTACGCAAGGGGCGGTCAGTGGATATCCGTGGCGCATGCGTTTCTTCAAGTGCAAATCGCACAGCGTGAAGGGCTCGAACAGAAGGTTGGACATTCAAGGAATCTCGGGTAATCAAAGCAGAGCGCGGTGAACAGGCCGCTTGGAAAATCAAAAAGACTCAGGCCTGTCGGTAAGGCTTCAACGCCTTGCGAAGCTCTTCGACGAAGGAGCCAGGTTTTTCCAGGGCCGCAAAATGTCCACCGGCCGAAACTTCATTCCAGTAGGTCAATTTGGCGTAGGTTTGATCGCCCCAGCTCTTCGGTGGCGTGAAAATGTCGCCTTTGAAAATACTCACGGCGACCGGGCCTGCCAGTTCAAAGCGGACGAAGTCTTTGTTGAAGCTTTCCTTGTAAAGACGAGCGGACGATGCAGCGGTGTCTGTCACCCAGTACAGCATGATGTTGTCGAGCATCTTGTCGACTGCGATGGCGTCGGCAGGGTCGCCTTTGTTATCGGTCCAGGCTTGAAACTTTTCATAGATCCACATCGCCTGCCCAATCGGCGAGTCAGCCAGTCCGTAGCCGAGTGTTTGCGGCCGCGAGCCTTGTATGGACGCATAGCCGGAGAGGTCGGCACCGTAATGAATGAGTTGATCCAGCGCTGCCTGCTCGGCAGGGGTGTAACCGCCAGCGCCCGGTGGTGGCGGCGGGAACAGAATCGGCAGATTCAGGTGGATAGCAGCCAGACCTTGTGGCTGCTGCTTTGACATCCAGCTCGCAACACCTGCTCCCAGATCTCCGCCCTGTGCAACGTAATGGGCGTAACCGAGCCGTTTCATCAGCACGTCCCACGCCTGAGCAATGCGAGGCAGGCCCCAGCCGGCGGTTGTCGGTTTGTCGGAAAAACCATAACCGGGCATCGATGGAATCACCACATGAAACGCATCGGCTGCCGTCCCACCGTGGGCGGTCGGATTGACCAATGGATCAATGGCATCGAGGAACTCGACAACCGAGCCAGGCCAGCCGTGAGTCAGGATCATCGGCAATGCATTGGCGTGCCGTGACTTCACATGAATGAAGTGGATGCCCAGACCGTCGATACTGGTGCGGAATTGAGGGAACGCATTGAGTCGCTTTTCCAGCCGAGTCATGTCGTACTGGCGTCGCCAGTAATCGGTGAGAGCCTTGGCTTTGACCAGCGGAACCCCTTGGCTCCAATCTGCGGTAGTGCCTGCATCCGGCCAACGGGCGGCAGTCAGGCGATGGCGCAAATCGACAATAACGGAAGGGTCCAGCTTGACGGCGAACGGCGTGATTGCGTTGCCCAACGGAATGTTTTCAGTAGTTGACGCATTGACCGTGAGGGGCAGGCCGCTAGCCGCCAGCGCGAGACCGGAGGCCGCACCTGCGAGCAGGTGGCGTCGGGACAGTGTGAAACCGGGAAGATCGTTGTTTGCTTCTGGCATTGCCTGAATCCTGTGGAGACTGCGGAGGGGAGGCTGCCACGAAGGCAGCCGGGGGCTCATGCCGTTAGGCGCCGTAACCACCATCCACACTGAATACACTGCCGTTAACAAAGCTTGCCGATGGGCTCACCAGGAAGGCCACGGCGGCGGCGATCTCATCGGGCCGGCCAAAGCGACCCAGTGCATTGGCACCTTTCTGCCAACCGGAAAACGGGCCGTCTTCCGGGTTCATATCGGTGTTGATAGAGCCCACGCGGATGATGTTCACAGTGATGCCCATAGGGCCCAGTTCACGGGCGGCACCTTTTGAGTAACCTTCGATGGCTGCTTTGGTCGCGGCATAATCCGCCAACCCCGGGACGCCCACGAGCGAGGCGAGTCCGGAGGACATCGACACAATGCGCCCGCCGTCAGTCATCACTCGGGACGCTTCACGGATACCAGTGATGACACCGCTCAAGTTGATGGCAACTTGACGGTCGAAACGGTCGGTCTCCAGAGTTTCGATAATTGATCCTGTCTCGAAAACGCCGGCGTTGTTGACGAGGATGTCCAGTTTGCCAAATGTCGACACCACGTTACTGATCAGCGCGACGACTTGGGCTTCATCGGCTTGATCGGCCTTGAAAGCTTTGGCTTTTCCACCTGCCGCTTCGATGGTGCTAACCACTTCCTGGGCCTTTTGCGCGTTGGCGGTGTAGCTGATAGCAACCGTTGCACCCAGTTCGGCAAGTTGCTTGGCCACCGCTGCGCCAATGCCCCGCGCACCGCCAGTGACCAGTGCGACCTTGCCTTGCAGATTCAAAAGTGTGTTTGTCATCGTCGTAACCTCAAAGAATGATTGGTTACCTGAATAGTTCTTCAGGTTTGGGATCACTCTATCGGGGCGAGGTATTTCGAGAAGTCAGCTAAACAGGGAATCACTGTCCATGGAGATGGACAGTGATTTTCGATTGCGGAGTTCAAGAGCGCGATCTCGAAAAGAAAAAAAGCTTTGCTGATTTTTTCATTGAGCTGGTAGATTCTCCTTAATAATAGTGATCGCTATCAATTGACTTGATAGTCCAACGGTAATGGTGAGGTCTTTCAACATGTCAGTCTCAAATGTCAGCAATGCAGCCGCTTCATACTCTCCACCTGTCTCGTCTACTGCCAAGCCAACACCCCTGACAACCGACGTAATTACAAACGCTGAAAGTCCAGCGGACGTTGTCAGCGATCCGTCTCCATCCACAATTGTGACCCTAAGTGAAGCGGCGAAAAATCCTGCTTCTCAGGTTGATGCAGAAAAATTTCCAGGCCTGGCAGCTTATGCCCGAGGTGAAAAAAACATCACGCTTACCGTTGAGGAAGGGAATGAGGGCGTGCGTCTGGGTCTCATTAAAGTTGGAACGGACAAAAGCTCCATGCCGCTTAGCGAGGCTTGGGCTCCACAGCTTTTCGTTCAAGCAGGGGGCGGCAGCAAGGAACTCGATCTCAGCCATTTCGTGAAGCAGCTGAACCGCGCTGGCGTTAGCGACGCCAAGGCCCAGATCATGTTCAAGGCCTTTGACAAGTCTGGTGATGGCAGCCTTTCGCTTGATGAGTACTACGCAGGCATCAAAGCGGGCGGAAGCCAGTACACCGAGCTGTTCCAGCGACTCATCGACACCTACACCCGCAACAAGGACGGCAGTGCAAACGACAGCGCTACCGATCAATTCCTGGCCCAGGGGTTGGCCGTCGCCACAGCATTCTGGTCACGCCACAGAGTCTGATTCACCGTTTCATATCGCGATCTATTCCACCCTCGCACGCGCGATGGATGTCCCCGAACAGGCGCGGGAAATGCTGGCTCAATCTCTGGCCTCAATCCAACAACGCATCAAGCCCCGGGGCTTGATGTCCACTCCTTTCGCTTTCCAGTTGACGACTGAATTGCCTTCTTGTCTCACATTGAAAAAGAGTTATTCATGAACGATCTGATAGAGCTGTATGGCGCTAACACAGGTAACAGTTTCCGGGCAGCAATCGCACTGGAAGAGGCCGGCATTGCCTACACCGCCAGAAAGGTGGATCTATGGGCCCATGAGCAGCGCGATATGCCGTACAAGGCGCTCAACCCGGCCGGTAAAGTCCCGACGCTGGTCGACCATACGCAGACGCCAACGCTGATCATCAATCAGTCGAACGCGATCATCCAATACGCCGATGCCAAAGCTCCAGGTCAGCTCGCACCACTTTTGCCCGGCCCAGAAACTGTCAGAGTCTTTGATCGCTACTTCTTTTTCGTGACTGACGTCATCGCTCCTAGCCACGCCGCATTCTTCCTGCGTCAAACGGGATTGGACGATGCCGCCGCTGTGATAGACAAGCGCGTCATTGAGCAGCTCATTTTTGCGGAAAGTTTTCTGACGGAGGAGTTCATGGCTGGAGATCGTTTCTCTATGGCGGATATTTCTGCATTCACGATTGCTTCATCTGTTCGCGACCGTTTGGACTGGAAGAGCCATCCACGGCTGTCAGACTGGTTTCACGCCATCGAAGCCAGGCCAGCCGTCCAGCGGGGCTTGAGCGCCTTTCAGTAGGTAGGAAGAGCAAACGTTTCTCGGTCGGGAAAGTAAGTCGCCAAGATTGTTCGTCAGAGTATTAGTCATCCCTTCTGTCGTGTGGTGTGTAGCCTCCGAAGCTGACGTTGCATTTGCCGACAGGTAGATGAATTCAGAGTGTGGCCGTAATTAAATGCAAATTGGCACAAAAAGCACGCAAACACCTGAACAGGATTCTTCGGTCCTCGTTACCCTGATTTCATTGGGTGCCGAGCATGGAACCCAATAGGGCTCCTGGATTCACGTGATGCTTGATCTTGAAGCTTCTCACCAGGTCTTTACCACCTATCACCAACGATAGAGCTAACTGAGCGGTAAGGATGACCGTAAATTTGCGGGAGAAGCACAAGATGAACACGAAAAAACTGAAGCACATTCTTGCCGGTTTAACGCTGTCTTTTGGCGCTGTGCATTCGAACGCCGAAGAGGCCAAAAAAGTCGATGTGCTGCTTATCGGTGGCGGCATCATGAGCGCAACCTTGGGCGTGTGGCTGAATGAATTGGAGCCCGGGCTCTCGATGGAGATGGTCGAACGCCTCGACGGTGTCGCCCTGGAAAGCTCCAATGGCTGGAACAACGCGGGTACAGGTCATTCGGCATTGGCCGAGTTGAATTACACACCGCAAGACGAGAACGGAAAAGTCACGATCTCCAAGGCCGTTGAAGTCAATGAAGGCTTCCAGTTGACCCGGCAATTCTGGGCCTGGCAGGTTAGGCAAGGCGTGCTGAAGAACCCGCGTTCGTTCATCAATTCCACCCCGCACATGAGCTTCGTCTGGGGCGATGCCAACGCCAGCTTTCTGAAAAAGCGTTATGAGGCGTTGCAGGCTAGCCCGCTGTTTCGCGGCATGCAGTACTCCGAAGACCCGGCGGTGATCAAAAATTGGGTTCCGCTCATGATGGAAGGGCGTGATCCGAAGCAAAAAATTGCGGCCACGTGGAACCCCAATGGCACCGATGTCAATTTCGGAGAAGTGACCCGCCAACTGGTCGGTTACCTGCAAACCTCGCCGACATTTGCCCTGAAGCTGTCAAGCGAAGTGCAGGACATCACCCGAAATAAGGACGGTAGTTGGCGCGTCAGCTACAAAAACCTCAAAGACGGGAGCGAAAACGTAACCGATGCCAAGTTCCTGTTCATCGGTGCGGGTGGTGGCGCGCTGAAGCTGTTGCAGAAATCGGGTATTCCCGAGGCCAGGGAATATGCGGGCTTTCCAGTGGGCGGCTCATTTCTGGTGACAGAAAACCCGGCCATCACCGAGCGGCATCTGGCCAAAGCCTACGGCCAGGCATCGGTGGGGGCGCCGCCCATGTCGGTTCCGCATCTGGATACCCGTGTACTGGACGGCAAGCGCCTGATCCTGTTCGGGCCATTCGCAACCTTCAGTACCAAGTTTCTCAAGCAGGGCTCCTTTCTAGACCTGCTGAGTACTACCACGATAGACAATGTGTGGCCGATGACTCGCGTCGGCATCAAACAATATCCACTGGTCGAGTACCTCGCTGGCCAACTGATGCTGTCGGACGAGGATCGTCTCAATGCACTGAAAGAATACTTCCCCAACGCCCAAGCCGAAGACTGGCATCTGTGGCAAGCAGGCCAGCGCGTGCAGGTGATCAAGCGTGACGAAGCGGCCGGTGGCGTCCTGAAACTGGGTACAGAGATTGTTACATCCCAGGACGGCACCATTGCCGGTTTGCTAGGTGCCTCTCCAGGCGCGTCGACCGCGGTACCCATCATGGTGAGCTTGCTGCAGAAAGTCTTCAAAGACAAAGTCGCAACGCCCGCCTGGCAGGAGAAACTGCACCAGATTCTCCCGAGCTACGGTACCCAACTTAACGACGACCCGGCAAAAGTGGCTGAGGAATGGGCCTATACCGCCAAGATACTTGAACTGATGCCCCCACCGGCGATCAGTCAGTTCGCTACGCCGATTGCTGAAAAGGAGGAGGGTAAGCCGATGCAGGAAAAGGCACCGGCTGACATGGCTTTATGATCATTCGGAATGCTTGGCATCGCTGACTTAGAGACAAAAGCCCGCTGGACGTTAACGGTCAGCGGGCTTTTTAATGGGTCGAGAGAAGGTAGAGTTTCGATGGGCACGCTGATCAAGCCTAACTGCAAATGCCTGCTTCTGGCTGTGACAAAACGCGGGCCAGTCTTGAAGACTGCGTTGCTACGTAGTCCGGGGCCGAGCGGCCAATTGCGAGCGGGGCGTCAAGACGGCCAAGGCAATCGCCACGATAAAGAGCGCCGGCACGTCACCTGCCAGGTGCCCCATTTGTTCCGGCTGGGTCACCGCCTGGACAGCCATGATTCCTCCGTGTACGGCGCTAGACCACACGGTGAACCAGATCAGGCTCAGATTGGCTAATGGATCACGTGCGGCCAGGATCAAGAACACGCCAAGTGTTGCGTAGATGCCAACGATCATCATCGGGTAGTCCGAGTGACCGACGTGCCAGGCCCAGCCGGACGACCAGAACAACATAAGTGGGTAGAGAGCAAGGCACGCCAAGCCAGCCAAAACTAGAACGACGCGCAGAGGTGATCTACTACAGTCATGGCAGATTCCTCTTTGGGCCTAACTCTAAATTGACCCCGAGTGGGGTGATGACACCTTCACGGGCTTGGTGGATACCATTCCTTGTTTTGTCGTCTAGCCCTGACCAGACCGGGCATTGTGACAGTCGGGTGTCCGCTGAAGGGGTTTATACACCTTGGACGGAAAGCCCAATCTGCTCGATTAGTTCCTGCAGTAGACCAATCATAGCTACTCATTTGCTATCGCTCTGTCCACTGGCTGCTTCTGGCCGATTGCTGTCTGTCGCGACTGGCCGCAAAACAACCCACAGCGGCCATGGCTTACACCACTAATTGATAGGCAGACTTTGCAGGTCGGTGGAACCAGCGTTCCCCATTAATTACGTATTCGAGCGGCGATCTAAGCAGGAGGGATGAAGGAACCCTGAGATCCAGTAAACAGGCCTATTGAAGCTGTCAGCGCTTCAATATTCCGTTGAGAGTTTGAATCACAAAAATGTGAGTTCACTCTGTCGAAGGTTGGAAACCTTTAACGAACAACCTCGCAGCTTGCTCAACCACCACGCGTTCGTCATCGATAAGCTCTGACAAGATGGGCGAAACTCGACGGTCCACAATTAGGTGAGCGAGACCATGGCTAAGGCCTAACAGTGAGGTGGTGGCCTGCCTGGCATCCACGTGCGTGATGTCGAAATCCGTAATCATCTCTGCCACTTTTGTTGCTAAAGCCTCAAACGCCTCAGTTGAAGCCGCAACCAATTCCGGATACTCGTTCTTGCGCTGCACCGCGGTGCCGTACATCAGGCGAAACAGCTCTGGCTTTTCTCGTGCGAACCGCACGTAGCCAGCACACAAGCCACGGACTCGTCGCTCCAGCGACTGGTTTTCGATAGTGGCAGTCTTCAAAACATTTGCCGACCGTCGAAATCCTTCAGTTGCGAGGGCAGCTAGAAGAGCGTTTTTGTCCCCAAAATGGTGATACGGAGCAGTCTGGGAAACGCCTAATTGGCGAGCTAGCAAACGCTGGCTTAAGTCGGCGGCTCCGTACTCCTCCAGCAGAGCCAACCCCCCCTCGATAAGGGCTTCCCTCAGATTCCCGTGATGATAAGAAGGCTTCCGCTCCTGCTTGGAGCTTGCTTTCAGAGTTGCCGGGGAGTCCGCTGAGTTCATCATTTAGTCACCTGTTTGAATACCTCGATTCTGATTCGCGCTTAGGTGAAACGCAACCTCACTCGCCCAAAAGCTAATCTTGACACTGAACAAATTGGATGGTCTTATCACTGTCAAGATTGCTCTGCATCGAGCATTCAGCAACCGCAACTCTCTCCACCAGGTATTAGCGATGACGACTTATCAAGATATCGTGTACGAAAAGATCGGCCCTGTTGCACGTCTGTGGCACAACCGACCAGAAATGAGAAATGCCGAGAACACTCAGCTTCTTGAGGAGCTGAATAGCGCTCTTGCAGCGGCGGAAGCTGATAGTGAGGTGCGTGTAATTGTGCTGGCGGGTAAGGGGGGGCATTTCTCTGCTGGCCATGACCTGAAAGAAGGACGCGCACTTCGCGCAAATTTCAGTGTTGAAGAGCGCTGGGCCTATGAGGACCAGTACTACCTAACCTACTGCTTGAACATCTTGAATTGCCACAAGCCCACCATTGCGCAGGTCGACGGCGCGTGCATCGCTGGCGGTTTTATGGTCGCGAACATGTGCGATCTGATGGTCGCGTCTGAAAATGCATTCTTCGCTGATCCGGTCGTACATACGATGGCGGTATCGGCAGTAGAAGTGCTGATCCACCCGTGGGTGCTGGGATCCCGCAAGGCTAAGGAAATGCTGTTTACTGGGCAGCGTATGACAGCAGCTGATGCTTTGGCCGCTGGAATGGTGAACCGGGTCGTGCCGGTTGTTGAGCTGGATGATGCAGTATTGGAATTGGCGAATCAGATCGCCCAGGCGCCGGCATTTGCGCTGAAGGTACTCAAAAAATCTATCAATCGTACTTACGACATCATGGGGCGTGAGCAGGCGCTACGTGCGCATTTCGACTCCCATATGCTTAGCCACTTCAGCGAGGAAGCCAAGGAGTTCAAGGCCAGCGGGAAGACTCACTCTATTCGGCGGGATGCGAACGGGCATCCAATTAATGTTTGAGGCGTAGTCCCATGAATAACAAATCTTGGATCAAATATTATCCTTCGGGTGCTATGGAACCGTTGGATGTATCGAACAAAAAATTGACCGAGCTTTTGGAAAACGCGACTAGAAAATATCGTGACCGTACCGCGCTCACCTCGCCTACAGGCAGCTGGACGTTTGAGCGCTTAGAGGCAGAATCTCAGCTCATGACCGAGCTGTTCAAGATCGCAGGAGTCGCCGCCGGTGATCGGATCGCAATTTACCTGCCGAATCTGCCGGAATATGTCGCTACGCTTTTTGCCACCTGGTTAGCTGGTGGAATTGTCGTGCAGGTGAATGCTGCATATGTCGCGGCAGAAGTCGTGCGTATCCTTGATCACTCGGGGACGTCATTACTAGTCACGACCCCGGAACAGATGGCCAAACTTCGCGACAGCGGTAAGGAAATTAAATGCGCAGTCTGCTTGGTTGGGGAAGGCGCCCCGGCAGTAATTTCCCACGCCACAGATGACAATCTGTCTGGGTTAGATTTCCCAGATGTGAGTTCCGACATTGCGGTGCTGCAATACACCGGCGGTACGACCGGGCTGCCCAAGGCTGTAATGCTCACTCATGAAAACATCCTGTCCAACATCGAGCAGCGGCTGCGTTTGACTTTCAAGGTTCTGGAAGTTCCACCAGAGGCGAAGGTCGTCAACACCTTGCCCATGTGTCACGTATTCGGCCTAACGTGCGTAACACTCATGAGCGTGGCGATGGGCATGAATCAGTTGATAGTGCCGAGATTTCACTCGCGAGCAGTTCTTGAATTGATTAGAGAGACCAAGCCTTTCGCTTTCTTTGGTGTTCCTACGATGTATGCGGCGTTTCTGCGCGAACCAGATCTGGAAACGTTCGGTTTGGATCACGTATCGATTTTCAATTCAGCGGGTGCGCAAATGCCACCCGCTCATCTCGCACAATTTGAATTGCGATCTGGTTCAAAAGTACTTGATGGGTTTGGAATGAGTGAATCTTCGCCCACCACTCATACCAATCCTCCGTTTTTACAACGACGAAATGGAAGCGCCGGAATCCCTGTGCCTTTCACTCAAGCCAGGATCGTCTCGACGATCAGTGGAGAGCTTGTTGACGTTCCTCCAGGCGAGAGCGGTGAGCTTGCCATCAAAGGCCCGCAAATAATGAAAGGCTATTGGCGGGAGCCAGGTCTCACCGCTCAAGCGCTCAGGGATGGCTGGCTCCTTACAGGCGATATCGCCAAGATTGATGAGGATGGCTATCTCTACGTGGTGGGCCGCCTCAAAGAAGTAATTGTAGCCAGTGGCTACAACATTTACCCAGCTGAAATTGAACGGGTTATTGGGCAGATCGAAGGCGTCGCTGAGGTGGCCGTAATTGGTATCCCTGATGATTATCGAGGCGAGACAGTTAAAGCCGTGGTAGTTGTCAATCAAGGAGCTAACCTCGACAAAGACTTTTTAATTGAACGATGCCGAGCTGAACTTGCACCGTTCAAGGTGCCAACGGTTGTGGAAGTTATTGCAATGCTGCCACGAACAGCGGTGGGGAAAATAGATAAGCAGCAGCTACTTTCATCACATACTCAGCCTAATGCGGAGATAAGCGCATGATCATCGATGATGTGGATTTGAACAGCGACTCGCGGACCGTAACTCGGCACAAAGTTGGCCATTTGCTTTTAATTGGTCTGAACAGAGTTAACAAGCGGAATGCATTCGATGTTGATATGCGTGAGCAACTTGCGCTTGCCTACGGTGAAATGGAGCGGGATGAGGAAATACGCTGCGGTGTGCTCTATGCACATGGAGAACATTTTACGGGTGGTCTCGACCTTGCCCAGGTAAGCGACGCGCTACAAGGCGGCAACGGCGGAATACCGGAAGGGGGGGTTGATTGGAGAGGATTCTTCACCGCTCCGCGAACAAAACCCGTGGTTTGCGCGCTCCAGGGCTGGTGCCTCACCCTGGGGATTGAGATTGCTTTGGCCACCGATATTCGCGTCGCCGCTGAAGACACCAAATTTTCCCAAATGGAGGTTTCCCGGGGGATCTATCCATTCGGCGGCGCGACAATCCGTTTTCCTAGGGAGGTGGGCTGGGGCAACGCGATGCGCTGGATCTTGACCGGCGACACCTTTGACGTGCGGGAAGCGCTGCGGATCGGGTTGGTTCAAGAAGTAACGTCCGTTAATGGCCAGCTCCTGCGTGCCATTGAAATTGCTAAGACTATCTCGGCTCAAGCACCGCTGGGTGTCCAAACTGCACTGAAATCAGCAACGCGTGCCGTGCGGGAGGGGGAAATCTCCGCGTCGAAACAGTTGGTTCCAGATTTGGTTGCGCTCCTATCATCTGAAGATGCCGTAGAAGGCCGCAAATCATTCGTAGATCGTCGACCAGCAAACTTTACCGGACGATGACGATCTGGATTTTCCACTTTTAAAAAAGCTATAAGCGGTTCAGCAAGGTATGCGACCAGTGCGTATATCTACTAGAAGTTAATGCGCTGTTGAACCGGACTATTCGCGAAATATAAGTCACTCGGCCTGGATGTGCTGCATTCGGCCAACCTATTGACTCGCCCGCGATAAGTGATTCCGAACAAGGCTCACCAAGCAAAGAGACAATCACGAGTACAATAAAAACAAGAATTGGAGACGCGTTTCATGGGCATTAGCATAGAAACATCGCAAGCGGATCTGGCGAACACAATGCGGTTCGAAAACTACAAACGCCGAGCGTGGTCGGTCACTCTTATGGTTGTTATGTTTGCAACCATCAACTGGGCGGACAAAGCAATCATCGGAATTGTAGCTCGTGCGCTCCAAGAGGATTTGGGCCTGACGGCATCTCAAATAGGCTATACCGGCAGCGCGTTCTTCTTTTTGTTCAGTATCAGCGGCGCGGCAGTTGGATTTCTCGGTGACCGTTTTCAGGTTCGCTGGATTCTTCTGACTCTCGCTTTGTTGTGGGGCTTGATACAGCTACCGATCCTAATTTCGGGGACATTCACTGTACTGCTGATTTCTCGTATCTTGCTCGGTGCAGCGGAAGGACCAGCCACGGCGATGGCCAACACGGCCGTCTTTCAATGGTTTCCTCCTGAGAAGCGTAGTTTCCCTTCCGCTCTCGTGACTTCAGGGTCGTCGCTCGCAAAGATCGCTGTCGCTCCAATTCTCGCGCTCATACTCGCTGCCTGGGGATGGCGAGCGTGTTTTATTGTCATGGGGGCAGTCAGCGTTCTCTGGTGCGTCTTCTGGCTGATGATCGCCAAAGAAGGTCCGTACGCGCGCAAGAGTCGAACCACCGCTGCCGTGCCAGGACAGGCCGCAGACGTTGTCGCCGAGCGAGTCCCTCTGAGGAAGATTTTGCTGACGCCTTCATTTCTCGGCGCGCTTTTTGGAACGTTCACGGTATACGCATTGGTGGCTGCCTCGATAACGTGGATCCCGTCCTATCTGGAAGCGGGCCTCGGTTATTCAAGGCTGCACTCGGGCCTTATGTTCGGGCTTCCTAGCATCGCCTCTCTAATCATGATGTTCGGATCAACGTTCATTGCTGATCGCTTATCAAGCCGCAATCACAGCGCTCGCGTCACCCGCGCCTTGACGACCGCAGGTTTCCTGTTGATCGGCGGGTTAACACTTTGCAGTTTGCCGTTTATCCAAACACCCTATCTAGTTGTGGGCGTCCTGATCTTTGGTTACGGGTGCGCTAGCGTGGCGTTGCCAATGATGAACGCTGTTATTTCTCAAATAACACCTGCTCGACAGTTGGCGAGTACATTGGGGATTTTCTTGGCCTTGCAGAATGTCTCGGGACTTATCGCGCCTTCAATGGTGGGGATATTGGTGGACCACGCCGCTAACCCCTTGGCCGGCTATTCCTTCGCTTATCAAATTTTAGGTATCGCATTGGTCGTAGGCGGTTTAGCGGTGGGGATTTTTGTTCATCCCGAGCGAGACGCTGAGCGCCTCAAAAGCTTTATTAAAACGTAGGGAGCGTTAGCGCCGATTATCGAGGCGAGTCCTAAGCTCACGTGTTCCGCTATTTCGATACGCATTTAGACTTCCAATCGAGTGGAGAACTTCGATGTCCAGTTATGCTGCACCGGTAGACGACTATAACTTCCTTCTGAATAACGTATTGGATTATGCGGGCTTGGTGCTGTCGCTTCCAGGTTATGAAGATTTTACGCCCGAACTCATCGAAGCAATCATCTCGGAGGGTGCACGTCTCGCAGAAAACGAACTGGCACCGCTCAACCGTAGCGGTGATGAAGAAGGATGTGTTTGGGATAACGGCCAAGTACGTACGCCTACGGGATTTAAGGCCGCGTTTGATCTTTATCGAGAAGGCGGGTGGACGGGACTGGTGGCAGCGCATGAGTACGGGGGGCAGGGATTACCTCACGTGATTGGCCTGATCATTCGCGAGATCACCAGTGCGGCGAATAGCTCTTTCGGTACCTACGCGGGCTTAACCCAGGGCGCATACCAAGCGATTTACTCTCACGGTTCTAAAGAACTGAAGGAAACGTTTTTGCCCCGACTTGTGAACGGCAGTTGGACGGGGACCATGTGCCTTACTGAACCACATTGCGGTTCGGATCTGGGGTTGCTCAAAACTCGTGCTGAGCTGAATGATTCTGGCTCCTATAAAATTACTGGAACCAAAATTTTCGTGACCGGGGGCGAGCATGACCTCTCCCAAAATATTGTCCATCTCGTCCTCGCTCGGCTACCCGATGGGCCACCGGGTGTTAAAGGCATTTCGCTATTCGCTGTACCTAAGTTGATACCAACCGCCGAAGGGATTTGGTCACAGTGCAACAACGTCGTTTGCACGGGCATCGAACATAAAATGGGGATGCGGGCTTCTGCGACCGCGAGCCTAGCTTTTGAAGGTGCGGAAGGGTGGCTGATTGGGCAGCCACATCGGGGCATGAAAGCGATGTTTACGATGATGAATGGCGCACGTTTGGGTGTTTCGGTACAAGCGGTTAGCTTGGCTGAAGCGGCAGCTCAAAAAGCTACGGAATATGCGACTGAGAGGGTTCAAGGTCGTGAACCCGGTCAACCGGCTGGTAGCAACCCCATAGCGATCATTAACCATCCGGACGTTCGTAGGAATCTTCTGATTGGCAAATCATTCGTAGAAGGTGCCCGAGCACTTTGGATGTGGGCTGGTATTCACCTTGATCGCCGTCACCACCATCCTGACTTGGAGGTGAGGGCTGAATGTGAAGACCTTCTGGCCTTGCTGACGCCAGTTCTGAAAGCATTTTTCAGCGATCAGTCTTTCGAAGCGACGAATGCGGCGGTACAGGTATTTGGCGGGCATGGTTACATCAGAGAAACTGGCGTTGAGCAGTTCGTCAGAGATGGGCGAATCATTTCGCTTTATGAAGGTACGAACGGTATCCAGGGACTCGATCTTATCCATCGCAAGATACAGATGAACGATGGTAAGACGGTGAATAGTTTCTTTGATTTAATCGACAAAGAAATAAATGGTCTCTCGGAGGTTCGTACGGACTTAGCTGAGTTGCTAGGCAACGCCCTCAGATACTTGCGGAGTGCAACGCGTTACGTCACGTCAAATGCTCAGACTGATGAGCATTTGAATGGCGCCGCCAGTCACCACTATTTGCAACTGTTCGGGCTCGTTTCGATGGGATTTGCATGGGCGAAAGTAGTTCGCGCTTCGTTGCAACTAACCAACGCCGAAAATTTCCGGATG
This sequence comes from Pseudomonas sp. LBUM1644, assembly GCF_059716195.1. NCBI lineage: Bacteria > Pseudomonadati > Pseudomonadota > Gammaproteobacteria > Pseudomonadales > Pseudomonadaceae > Pseudomonas > Pseudomonas sp. LBUM1644. Next base: position 2,536,397 of record NZ_CP166812.1, read on the forward strand.
GCTCAAGCAAAGGTGAAGACAGGTAACTTCTTCTTCAAACAAACACTGCCGAAGTCAGAATATCATTTCAAAGTGATTAGCACTTCGAGTCAGGTCACGATGGATATGTCCAATGACGAGTTTTTGTTTGTCTGAGTGAGGGCGATACGAGAGGATTGTGGATGACCTCTCATGTTGTCTGTTTTGTGATTACGTGACGATATATAGATTCCGTCCTTGGAATTAAATAAGGAGCGGGTGGCGTCTGCATGTCATCTGCTTTCACATTTTTCAATACGGCTGTCCCATCAAAAACAATAAAAGAGGCAGAAATATGAATCGCAGCATTTTGGTAAGCGGAATGGTTTTCGCAGGTAGCGCGCTGTCATCTTCCTATGCGAATGCAGATTTTTTGAAGGATACAAAGGCATCACTCGATACGCGAAATTTTTATATGAATCGAGACTTTCGCCAAGATAATGCCCCGCAGTCTAAGGCGGAGGAGTGGGCGCAAGGATTCCTGTTGCGATATGAGTCCGGGTTTACGGCAGGCACAGTCGGCTTCGGATTTGATGCTTTGGGGCAAGTAGGTGTAAAGCTGGATTCTAGCCCAGACAGGTCCGGTACTGGGTTGCTCCTGCGTGATCGTGAGTCCCCACGCAGGGCCCAAGATGAATACGGCGAATTGGGCGTCACCGCTAAGATGCGAGTTTCTAAAACCGTGTTGAAGGTAGGCACTTTGACTCCAAAGTTGCCGCTACTTCAGGCGAACGATTCGAGGTTGCTGCCGCAAACTTTTAGGGGGGGGCAGCTTAATTCGTTGGAATTGCTCGGTCTAACTGTGGATGCCGGACGGCTCACAAAGGTAAATCAACGGGATTCCACAGACTACGAAGATATCAGTATCTCAACCGTCGGCGTAAAGAACTTCAAACCTCGACAGCTTGCCAGTGATAATTTTGACTTCGCGAACTTTAGCTATAAATGGACAGATCAGTTAACTACTGGGTATGGTTATGGCCGCTTAGACAATGTTTACGATCAACATGTTTTTACGTTGAACCACGTGGCGCCGTTGTCCGGAGGAAGCACCCTTAAGAGTGATATCCGGTTCGCACGTTCCACCGAATTAAGCTCCAGCCAGGTTGATAACCGTGCGTTGGAAGCGATGTTTACCTATACGCTGGGCTCACAGGCTTTTGGCTTGGGCTATCAGCGCATGAGTGGAGACAGCGGTTACGCTTATATAAGTGGTACAGATGCATTCCTGGTGAACTTTGTACAGGTTAATGATTTTGGCAACGTTTCTGAGCGTTCTTGGCAAGCGAGATATGACTATAACTTCGCTGCGATGGGCGTGCCTGGGCTGACGTTCATGACCCGCTATCTGACCGGGGACAACATCGACCTAGGACCGAATCGTCCGGAAGGGAAGGAGTGGGAGCGTGATACGGATATCGCCTACGTGATTCAGGGCGGACCTCTGAAAAACGTCGGTATTAAATGGCGCAACGCGACAGTCCGCTCGACCAATTTCGGTAGTGACATCGACGAGAATCGATTAATCCTCAGTTATTCCATTCCCCTCTGAATCGCTGGAACCGGCCGTTACGCAACGGCCGAATATTTTCAGCTTGGTGTTGCCTTGGTAAGCCTATGATCGAATATTCAAGCCTCAGTGCGCTGTTCGCTCCGTTTTCTCTAAATTCGACAGCCATTTGAAAGACTGCTTGTGGGCGGTTAACGGCCCCGAATTGAACGTCCGCTCTTGGCTGTGGATTCAACTGCTGCCCAAGCATCAACGCGAACAGGTCACCTAGCGGCCCTTTTAAAACTAGGGCGCTAACACATACTCATGAAAAATCTGCGAACCATGCTCTTCATCAGCTCTGCTGGTAAATCCCATACCAACGGCCAGGCCATGCATTGCCTCGTTACCTGACGAATCCATTGACGAGATTTTGCTGAAGCCTTGACGAGTGGCGGTGTCCATCAAATGTTGTAACAGCGCAGTGGCGACCCCTCGTCGTTGCCAGCGGTCGCGAACAGCAACGGCGAACTCGCAATGAGCATCGCCTTCGTACGCCCCATAACGCGCAGTACCCACTTCAATGAGCTGACTGCCTTCGTATGCCAGTGCAAGGTAGGCCATGCGATTGTGCAGGTTGATGTCCATGAGCTGTTCATGGGGTTCGACCAGATTGCTGAACGAGGCCAGAAAATGAAAATGCGGTTTGCCTTTGCCGAGCTCGTTGAAAAAGGCCAGATCCCGGTCTCGATCCGTTTCTGCCAGTTCACGAATCAGTAGGGGCGTACCGTCGGCCAAGGATTCCACCCAGTATTCGCTGGTCAGCCCATCGGTTTCATCCTTGAAACGATTGTTGATGCTTGCGTCATAAGACATGCGATGAACTCCAGCTCATTAATGGGACTGCTCATTCACCCTAGTCTTATGCGAGGTGAGCTGGAGCACTATCCGCTCGCTGACAGGTTTAAGGGACAGCCGGTATTGCCGCCGGCAAACCATTCGAACGCATCACTCGTCCTGACGACGGGTGTAATGCAACAGCCGATCGGTTTCGGTCTTGACCACCATGTAGCACTCGCAGCTGAGCCGTTCAAGGCGTGCTCTATCCAGAACCGTGATCTGGCCTCGGCTGTACTCGATGACGCCTTGACGCTGCAGTTTGCCGGCCGCTTCCGTGACGCCCTCGCGGCGCACGCCCAGCATGTTGGCGATCAGCTCCTGGGTCATGTTCAGGTGATTGCCGTGCAGGCGATCCAGCGACAACAGCAGCCAGCGACACAATTGCTGATCGATTGAATGATGACGATTGCAGAGGGCGGTCTGTGACATCTGCGTGATCAGCGCCTGGGTGTAGCGCAACATCAGCAGGAGCAGATCACCATGACGGTTGAACTCTTTCTTGAGCTTTTGCCCGGGCAGGCGAAACGCACCACCGGCACTTTGTACCACCGCCCGACTGGAGGTGCTTTCGCCGCCCATGAACAGCGCAATGCCGATCAAACCTTCGTTTCCGACCACGGCGATTTCTGCTGACGAACCGTTTTCCGTGACATGCAGCAGGGAAACGATGGCGTCGGTCGGAAAGTAAACGTGCCGCAAGGTGTCCCCCGGTTCATATAGCACATCGCCCAGCGCCAGACTGACCTGCTCCAGGTCCGGAGCAAGACGCTGGAGGTCGACGGCCGGGAGTGCCGCCAGTAAATGATTGTGGCTTGGATTGGGCGAGGCATGCATGACAGAGCATCCGTGGCGGAACAGGGGCGTGCCCGCTCAGGGTACTCCCATGCATGCCATGGCTGGTGATCAATGTCTATTCATCGGCGGCATGCTCGAATTCCAGCGCTTGGGGCCTAGGTGACCGCGCGCGACAATCTACCCGGACCCAATGCTCCAGTCCGCCGTCATCCAGTGGCAGCGCAGCGTCATTCAATGGCTGGCCGTCGAGGGTCATCGAGGTGAAGGTCGAACTGCCCTGACGCACATCAAAGTGGTAGAGGGTTTTGCCGAAGCGGTAGTGCAAGATGAAGCCCGGCCAGTCGACAGGTATCAGTGGTTCGATCCTGAGCGTGCGGCCACTGCGTTGTACGCCCAACAACGACTCGACAATCAGCCGGTACATCCAGCCCGCAGAACCGGTGTACCAGGTCCAGCCACCTCGGCCGGCATGGGGCGCGGCGCCGTAGACATCCGCGGCCATGACATAGGGCTCAACTTTATAGGTGTCGATTTGAGCGTTGTTGGAAGGCGCGGCGGGGTTGATCAGATTCAGCAGTTCCCATGCTTTGCCGGCTTCACCCAACTGCGCAAACGCCATACCCGCCCAAACGGCAGCATGCGTGTACTGACCTCCGTTCTCGCGCACGCCAGGCACGTAGCCCTTGATATAGCCGGGGTCCAGGGTGCCCTTGTCAAACGGTGGATCCAGCAGCAGCACGGCGCGGATGTCACGTTTGATCAGATGCTCATCCAATGCCTGCATGGCCTTGATCTGGCGGACGGCAGAGCCGGCCCCCGATAGCACTGACCAGCTTTGTGCAATGGAATCGATACGACATTCTTCATTGCTCGCCGAGCCGAGCATTTGTCCGTCATCGAACCAGGCGCGGCGATACCAGGCGCCGTCCCAGGCCGTTTGATCAAGGTTGCGTTGCAGTGTCACCGCGCTGTCGCTGCAGCGTTTGGCAAATGCGTGATCACCGTGCAGGCGAGCGGTCACCGCAAATTGCTCCAGCACCTGATAGCTGAAGAAGCCCAGCCAGACACTTTCACCTGCACCCAGGTGGCCGACGCGATTCATGCCGTCGTTCCAGTCCCCGGAGCCCATCAGCGGCAACCCGTGATGACCGCGGCGCAGGCTGTGTTCGATGGCACGCACGCAGTGTTGATACAGGGACTCTCGCAGGGGCGATTCACCGGGGAGGTCATAGTAGGACTCTTCGCCGGCCGCCAGTTGGCGTCCTTCCAGATATCCGGCGACCTCTTCCAGTACACCCACGTCTGCGGTCATTTCGATATAGCGGTTGGTGGCGGCCACCAGCCACAAAAAGTCATCGGAGCAGGCGGTGCGAACCCCTCGATTCATCGGTGGGTGCCACCAGTGTTGCACGTCGCCTTCCACATACTGGTGGCCGGCACACATCAACAGATGCGCTCGCACGGCCGCCTGATCGGCATGAATCATCGCCATGCTGTCCTGCAGCTGATCGCGAAAACCGATGGCGCCACCCGACTGGTAGTAGCCGCTTCGGGCCTGGAAACGGCACGCGATGACCTGATACATCAACCAGCCGTTGACCATGACGTCGACCTCAGGCGCGCACGTTTCAATACGAATCGCTCCGAGCAATGAGCGCCAGTGTTCCCGTACTTTATGCAATTCCTCGGCGGCCACCAGGCTGCCTCGATAACGCTGCACCAGCTGGGTGGCGGCGTTATTGGAAGACGCTGCCCCCAAACGCAGAATGACTTCCCGTGTATCACCCTCGCCGAGTTCGATCGACACTTGCAGGGCGGCACACGGGTCCAGACCGCCGCCCATGCGTCCGGACAGACCGGCATGCTGCATCGCTGCCGGTGAGGCGAGGGTGCCATTGCGGCCGATGAATTCAGTACGGTCACCGCTGACACCGTGATCGATCGTGTCGGTGTCAAAGAACGCCACCCGCTCGGAAAACTCCAACGAATAGGCGTTGCGGGCGAAGAAGGCCCCGCTGGTGGGATCCGATTGGCTGACCACGTGCATCGCCGATTTGCTGCGCAGATCGCCCAGTACCCATTCCACATACCCGGTGACCGACAAAGACCGGCGGCGTCCTGAGCGGTTGCTCAACACTAGCCGAGAGAATTTGATCGGCGCATCCAGCGCCACGTAGATCCACAGCTCGCTGTAAATGCCGTCTTCTTCATGCTCGAACACGCTGTAACCGAAACCGTGACGGGTCTGGTACGGGCCTTGTCCGGGGCAGGGTTGAGGCGCTGCAGACCAGAAGTGCCCGGTCTCTTCATCACGCAGGTAAATGGCTTCGCCGCTGCGATCGGTGACCGGATCGTTGTGCCAGGGCGTCAGGCGAAATTCATGGGCGTTTTCGGCCCAGGTATAGGCACTGCCGGCTTCCGAGACCACCGTGCCGAGATGTGCATTGGCGATCACGTTGACCCAGGGCGCGGGTGTCGGATCGGGCGCGAGCCCAGTGATGATGTACTCACCGCCATTGGCGCTGAAGCCGCCATATTCGTTGCTCAACAGCAAAAAGGGACGGCTCGGTCGTACCGCTGCCGGCCGAGCCTGAAAATGCCGGGTCGCCACAAACGGCGCGTGCACCGGTGATACTTTGCGGCGATGAATCTGTTCGGCCAGGCTGCCCAGATCTTCGCTCAGCACCAGCCTGGCAACCGATAGGAACAGCACGCGATCTTCATTCGACATCTGCTGCGCGGGGCGCACAAAAATCCCGCCCGGACGATCCAGTAGAGTGGCTTCACTGCCTGAAGTGATAAGGCCCAGGATCGCGTCTTGCAGTTGCTGGCGATAACCCGCCTGATCTTCGTTCCAGATCAGTAAATCGACTACCAACCCTTTTTGCCGCCAGTAGGCGTGGGCCTGAATCAATTGCTGCACCAAGGCGATGCTGTCCAGGCTCTGGATTTGCAGCAACACGATGGGCAGGTCGCCAGAAATGGCCTGCCCCCAGAGCCCCGGCTGATTGCGGCGATTGGCAATCAGCACCGCATGGTTGGCGCGCATCGAGGCGTTCGCGTAAAGCAATGACGAGGCCATCTGCTCGAACAGACGGGCATCGGACAACGAGGCGTTGAGCTGACGCAGAAGCACCTGGCTATGGGTCCAGGACAGATCGAACACGCGGTCGGCGAGGTGGCGGTCGCGGTATTTGTTGATGAGGTAAAGGCAGTCATCACGGCTTTCAGCGACACCGGTGACCAAGTCGATGGTGGCCTGTTGTCCGGGTTGCAGGGTAATCCTGCAGCGAATCGCGATCACCGGATCAAGCACCGGGCCTGCACTGCCTGACAAGCGCTGGCAATCGGCATCAAGGACGGCAGGTGACACAAGACTGCGTCCTCGGCCGATGAACCGGGCGCGATCGGTTTCGTACGAGATCGCATCGATGTCCACCCCGTGTGCCGCCAGCAAGTGGCACATCCACGGTGTCGGCTCGTCGCTCGCCCGGGGGCGGCGGCTACAGACTATGGCCTGAAGCGCAGGCAGTAATTCGGTCTGCACGAACAGCTTGCTGAACGCCGGGTGCATCGCGTCGCTGACCGGGGTTGTCAGCACCACTTCGGCGTAAGTGGTGATCTCCAGTGTCTTGGCCGATGACGCTCGGTTGGTGACATGCAGACGGCGCAGTTCGATGTCGTCTTCAGGCGAGACAACAATCTCCAGGTGCGTATCGAAATCCAGGTTGCGCGCACGGAACTCTGCACGGGAATCGCAGAAGATCGCCTCGTGGCTCTCGGGTTGATGCATCGTCGGTTGATGCGCCGCCGACCACACCGTGTTGCTCTGGACGTCGCGCAGGTAGCAGAACATCCCCCAATTGTCCTGTGAGGTGTCCTCCTGCCAACGGGTGATCGCCATTTCATGACGGCGGCTGTAACCACCGCCGCCGCTGGTCAGCATGACGTGGTAGCGACCGTTGGAAAGCAACTGCACGGCCGGACGCTTGCGTCCCGGATCGGAGAACACCCGAAGCCCCGTATCCTGGCCTTGGCCGACATCGCCGAGTACTGGTGACTGTGCGGTCTGCAGGTACGGCGCGGCGGATTTCGGCACTCGCTCCTGTAGCAGCAGCAGGGCTGATCGCAGCGCCGGGTCGGCCTCGAATCGCTGTTGCATGGGTTGATTGAGCAGTCGGCTGGTCAAGGCCAGCATGCTCATGCCCTGGTGGTGAGCCATGAACGACCGGACTACGACGAAGTGTTGGCCGCGCGGTAAGCGGGCCTCGGTATAATCCACGGCTTCATACAGACCGAAACGTCCAGCGGAGCCCTGTAGGGCGAGACGTTGCAGGTTCTTGCAGGCCGCATCGGCATCGACCATCAACGCCAGGACGCTGGCGTAGGGCGCTATCACGACGTCATTGCTCAGCCCGCGTTGGAGCCCCAGGGCCTGAACGCCAAAGGCGCGGTATTGATAATTGAAGTGCGCGTCGACGGTGGAGTAACCCGACTCCGAAACGCCCCAGGGAATACCCAGCCTGTTGCCCTGTTCGATCTGCACCGACACGGCGGCGCGACAAGTCTGGTCCAGCAGGCTGCCCTCGAAGTTGGGCATCACCAGCATGGGCATCAGGTATTCGAACATCGAACCCGACCAGGACAGTAACGTCGGTACGCCGGCGTTTTCACTCAGCAGCCTTCCCAAGGTGAACCAGGCGCGTTGGGGGATTTGTCCTTGAGCGATGGCCACGTAATTGGTCAGCCGCACCTCGGACGCCAGCAGGTCGTAGTAACCGGTGTCTAGCCTGCGCTCCTCGGCGTTGTAACCGATGACAAACAGGTCACGCTGATTGTCATAAAGCAGCGAGAAATCCATCTGCGCCAACGTCGTCGCCAATAACTCCAGACGCTTCAGGGTTTCCAGACGCTGCGCGGCGTCACTGCGGACCCGCTCGATTTCAGGGTGATGCTCGGTGGCCCAGTCGGCGGGGCTAAGGTCGGCCAGTTGACGCAAGGTGCGAGGCGATTCAATCGTGACCGAGGGGGCAGGGAGGCGATAACGCTGCAGTTCTTCTGTCCAGTCGATGCATTGACGGATGAACGCTTCTCGCCAGTAGAGGCTTTCCTCGTCGATGTCCACTGTCTGGCTGGTGACCATGACACGAGCCGTGTGCAGCAGGTCTGCCAGCGCCTCGGGGTTCGCAATTTGCGAGACCGGTTCAAGGCCTTTCCTCAATGGCAGGGCGTATTCATCCGCCCCCGAAGCGCGTTGGGCATCTGCAAGGATATCCAGGGTATCGCGCAGGCCCTTGATCACGGCAGGGCCGAACATCGGGGTGTCTGCCAGCTGCGCAATGCCGGTGCTCAAGGTCAGCAGCAGGCCTGCCAGGTTGCCGCTGTCGACGGTGGAGACGTAATGCGGACGCAGCGGCTCGAGGGTCTGCGTGTCGTACCAGTTATAGAAATGCTGCCGATAACGCTCCAGACCGTCCATGCTTTCCAGTGACGCCGCAAGCCGGGACAGCAGTCGTTCAGTGCTCAGGTAAGCGAAATCGTGAGCGGCCAGGTGGGCGAGCAGTGACATGCCCATATTGGTCGGCGAGGTGCGATGGGCAATGGCAGGTCTGGGTTCTTCCTGCACGTTGTCCGGTGGCAGCCAGTGATCCTCGGGCCCGACGTATTGATCGAAGAACGCCCAGGTCTTGCGCGCCAGCAACCGCAGGAAGCGCAAATCATCCGTCGACGGTGCGAACACCGACTGCTTGGGTGCCGAACTGAGCCACCAAGCGATCCAGGGGCCCACTAACCACGACAGCAGCAGCGGACTGGCGATGGCCAGCGTCTGCGGATCCTTCACCAGCAGCGCCAGTGAGATCAGGGCAGACACCGGCTCGATCCACATCTGGCGATAGAGGCCGGACAGCCGGTTTTCGGTGGTGCGCTCCACCTCGCGCGAGGGCTGCCATTGCAACAGCCGGCGTCTGCTGAAGCCGATTCGCCAGAGCGAGCGCAGGATGGCGTCAGCGCTGTAGAACATCTCGAAGGGCAGCCAGGCGAGCGTCAGACCTGCCCGGGCGAGGTCTTGTGCCAAATCATCCAGCAACGCCCTGAGGTATTGTCCATAGGGCACATTAGCGGGGGGCTGCATCAGATCGGTCACCGCACGCAGCAACGGTTGAATCACCATCAACCCGATGACTGTGAGGGTCCAGTTCATTGGCTGACTGCTGGCAAACCAGCCCCATGCGAACATCAGCAACAGCGCCAGCGGTTCCAGGCTGCGTCGCAGATTGTCCAGAATCTTCCAGCGTGCCATGACGCTCAGCCTGTTGCGCACCCACTTGCCGTCGGCGTTGCGCGCCCAGGGCAATGTCCACGGCAACAGTTGCCAGTCGCCGCGAACCCAGCGATGCCGTCGTTTGACATCGGCACCGTAGCGCGAGGGGTATTGCTCGTAGACTTGCACGTCGCTGAGCAGGCCGGATCGTGCGTAACACCCTTCAATCAGGTCGTGGCTGAGAATCTGGTTATCCGGCAAGCAACCTTCCAGGGCGCAGGTGAACGCGTCCACGTCGTAGATGCCCTTGCCGATGAAGGAACCTTGCTGGAACAGGTCCTGGTAAACGTCGGATACCGTCCGAGTGTAGGGATCGACGCCGGCATCACTGCCAAACAGCCGGGCGTAGATCGAGCGCGTGGCGCTGGTCAGGCTGATGCCCACTCGCGGTTGCAACACTGCGTAGCCGGAAATGATCTGCTCGCCGTCACTGTCGAACAACGGACGATTCAACGGGTGCATCATGGCCGCCACGCATTGGCGAGCGACATCGCGCGGCAGCAGGGTGTCGGTGTCCAGCGTGATCACGTAATGCACACCGCGCAATGGCGTGATGTCGCCGACAATGGCGTTGAAGCGTTCCCTTCCATGGCCACGCAACAGGGCGTTGAGTTCAATCAGCTTGCCGCGTTTGCGCTCGTGGCCCATCCACACACGTTCGCTCGCGTTCCAGCGACGTGGCCGATGCAGCAGAAAGAATCGGTCGTTGAGTCCGTCCGCGTATTTTCGATTGAGCAGGGTGATTGCACGGGAGGCTTGTGTGAGCAGCTCGGCGTCTTGTGGCTGAGCCTCTTGCGGCGCATCCAGAAAATCGCTGAGCAACGCGAAATACAGGTTGCTGTCGCGGTTGGCGAGAAACCGCACTTCAAGACCTTCCACCAGTTCGTCCACGTCTGCCAGGCTGGCGATCAGCGTCGGGATCACCACCAGGCTTCGCGCGCCATCGGGAATACCGCTGGCAAAATCCATTTTCGGCAGCGTCGTCGGCAACAGACTGAACGTCACCAACCAGTTGATCAGGCTGATCGCCAGTCGGCTGGTCATGATCAGGCAGGGAATCGCCATCATCAGAAGCGCCGCATCGGGCATTCCGTCGCGCTGCGCGGAGGCCAGTAAAGGCCAGGCGAAGATGAGCGTCAGAACAGCCACCGGCGCCAGGTAAAACATCAGCGGCGACTGCTGCAACAACCGTTTCCAGCGCTCATGAAGCGGGACCCTGGCATTGAGTCGTCGCTCCAGCGTCGGCAGCCCGGCGCTGATCAGGTAATACCCGACATGGCGGGCCAGCAATTCGCAGGTGACTGAAGCGGTTCCGGCCGCGGCAAGCTGGATCGCGGCGCGGGCGACCTGGATTTCCGAGTGCTGGGGGCTTCTTCGGGCAAGGCGTTCTATGACATGCCGGTAGCTGTCGCGGGTACTGAAATCCATCGCCCGGTAAATTTCTGCCGGGTCTTCAGTGAGAATCTGCTCGACATGACTCATCGACTCGACGAATTCGCGCCAGTCCGTGGCGGACAGGAGGCGCAAACTGCCGATGCTGTTGCCAATCGACACCTGATCCGCTGCCTGTTGTTGCGCATCGAGCTGCACCTGGCGTTCGATGCTGGAGCCTGTCTCACTCAGCGTCTGCTCCATCCAGTTCAGCGCAAGGGCCAACGCCGCGCTCTGGCCCTGCAGGCGACGGGTGAATTCGGCGACAAAGGCGGCGTTCATCGGCGGAGCGGAGCGGGCCATGTCGGCAACGGTCAGCACCACGCTTTTGATGTCTCGTTCCGAGGTTTCGATCAGGTGTTCGGCCCAGTCATCGGCCAGATTGCGCTCGTCGGCGTTGGCCATGACCCTGGAGGCCACCCTCCGCAGGTTTTCGATCAACGCCAGACGCAGCATGATCGGTATCGCCCACAGTTCGCCCAGCGCAAGCGGCATCACCGTCTGATAGGAAGAAATGAAGCGGCTCAGGCTTTCCTCATCGACTCGACCGTCGCCATGGGAGATGGTCTCCAGCGCGATGTCATAGACGCGAGGCAACCCCGCTGACGGGCCGTTGATCAGGCGTGGCAACTCACGGCTATAACCTTTGGGCAGGTGCGTTCGGGCGGTGCGAATGTTTTCCTCGATCAGATAGTAATTGTCCAGCAGCCATTCCGCCGCCGGCGTCACTCGTCGAATGGACCCTTGCGCGTTGGTCAGCGCCGCGCAACTGCGTTTGAGCAACTTCTCGTTGTCATCGAGCCTGTGCAGCATCGCGTTCCGTGCGGACAGCGTTGTCAGGCGATGCTGTCCGGCCAGGGCGATGCCGTGACTGGCCATCTGATCGGTGCTGAAAAGCTCCGAGCGCAATATGGGCTCGTATTTGAATCGGGGTGGAGGAAACAGACGGATTCGCCAAAAAACGGACGAGCGAGAAAATACCTTCTGTAGGCGTGTCCATATGCTGTTCATAAGGTCCTGAGCCTGAAACGCATCATACAATTGCGTGCATTTTTACAGGTGCGTCAACGCATTGCGCCAGCACCGAGCAGCGCTTGGTGGACTTAGCTTTTCAACTTGAGTGTGGAGACTTGGAGGGCTGTTCGTCTGTTCGCTGGCGAACATAGGCAGCTTCGCCCTACGCCAGCGGCACGGACCTCAAGATCGGCCAGTATCGCTTGTGGACGACTGCATTGGCGGGCTATCTGGGCACCGACGGCTCGTCCCACGCGGCCAGCAGCAACGAGCATAGCCAAGGGACGATGGTCGGCCTGACCCAGCGATTCTCCGAACAACTCAGCGCCCATGCCGGCTTCGGCTACAGCCGAGGCAACCTCTCGGGTGCTAGCCTGGCGCTGGGCTACCGTCTGGCAGTGAGCGGCTTGATCCTGGAGCCGAGCCTCGGCGTGCGCGTCAGCCACCTGGACTTGGCGGGCTTCAAGGAGAAAGGCAGCGAACTGGCCCTCGACGTCGACGGCATCCAGGAAACTCGCCGCAGTGCCGTGGCCAACCTCAATGCGTCGTTTGCCGCGATCGGCGTTGGCGCTTGGCAATTGGTGCCAGGTGTCCAGGTCGGCTACGAGCATGTGCTTGGCGATCATCAGGTCGACAGTCAGGGGCACCTGCTGGGACTGGATATTGAACAGCGCGCCGCCTTCGAATCGGCTTGCCCAGCAGCGTTGACAGTCGTTCGGTGAGGAGCGCACGCCTGATCGAAATCCCGTGTTGTGCATGATTATCGATGAAGCGCACCGTGCGGACATCGGCCTTGTCGATGGCCAGACCGACCTTGGCAAATCCAACCGACTCAGTGGCGTGGTTGAAGATAATCGTGCCGGCGGTGGGGATGACGAAGGTGATTTCGTCGTGGGGATCGGGAAAATCGACCGTGAAGTCGCCGCCGATGATGATATTGCTGGGTGGGGGTGGCGAGTCGGCGTAGCGGTTGCCAAACATTTTTGAGAACAGCGCGCCGAAGTCGTCACCGCGCATGTCGTCGGATCTGAGGATGATTTGCTTGCGCGTCGTGCTTGAGTACACCTGAAGTGTCGCCTTGGGAGGGGGAGAAAACGTTATCAGGGCGCAATGACAGATGTGTGACGGTGTTTCTGTGGTCTTCTACAAACCCGATCCCAGCAGCTTGAGATACGCCGGACTCTCCGATATCGAGTTGTGCCCCACACCGCTGATAACCCGCAGCGACGCCACGCCGTTTGCGAAATGCGTCAAGAGCCGCTCGGTGCTTGCACGCGGGATCACTTCATCGTCCTGCGCCGCAATCAAGAGCGTGGGCACGGTGATGCGAGCGGCGTACTTCCAGGATTCGAACGTGTCTTGAAGCAGCCACTTCACCGGGAACATTGGGAACTGGCGGGCGGCGAGTTCTTCAAGGCTGTTATAGGGCGTGATCAGGATCAGGCGAGCCGCCGGGCGTTGACTGGCGAGACGCACAGCGACACCCGAGCCAAGGCTGCGCCCGACGACTGCCACATGCGGGTGTGTGGCGTAGACCTGATCAAACAAGGCCACGGCATCACGGGCAATCGCCTCCTCGGAGGGCGAGCCTGAACTCCCGCCGTAGCCCCGGTAGTGAAGCAGGTAAAGCGCATGATCCGGGAACGCCTGGGAAAACGCGGGCAGGTTGCGAGAAACGTCCTCGGCGTTACCACCGAAATAGATCATTGCCTTCGGCCCGTCATGCGGACGGACGGACACCAGCACCTGTGCATCGTCTACTGCCAGGGTCAGCAGCGATTCGGCCGCTCCGACGGAACGTGGCAGCGGAAAGTAGATAAGGGCGCGTTGAAATACGAACAGCGCAATGCAGAGTGCCAGATACACGGCGGCAACGATTACGACGATAGACATCAGGATTCGTGACATTCGACTAAGTTTAAGGGGCGACATTGACTGTACTGGACCTGAAGACGGCTATCGCTTGATCGCTTTCAGAGTGTAGTAGATCGATAGCGGGCCCCGCCGCCCTTTGAGATCAGGAGGCAAGAACATGCTGACCCGGGCCATTCCGTCCAGTGCTGAATCATTGCCCATCGTCGGGCTGGGCACCTATCGCGGCTTTGATGTCGCGCCTGCCGATCCCGCCTACAAAAACCTGCCCGCCGTGCTCAGTACATTGTTCGAGAAGGGCGCAACGTTGATCGACAGCTCGCCCATGTACGGTCGCGCCGAACAGACCACCGGTGAATTGTTGTCGATCCATCAACCGCGCTCACCGGCCTTTTTGGCCACCAAGGTCTGGACCCGTGGTCGCGAGGAAGGCATCGCACAGATGGAGCAGTCTTTCAAATTACTGCAGACCGATCGTATCGACCTGATGCAGATCCACAACCTGCTGGACTGGAAAACCCACCTGCCCACGCTGCGCAAATGGAAGGAAGAAGGGCGTATTCGCTACATCGGGATCAGCCACTACACGGCGTCGGCGTACGACGAGGTCGAAGCAGTCCTCAAGGCCGAGCCGCTGGATTTTTTGCAGATCAACTATGCCCTGGACGATCGCGCCGCCGAAAAGCGCATCCTGCCGCTGTGTCGCGAGCGAGGCGTGGCGGTGATCTGCAATCGCCCCTTCGGCGGTGGTGGTTTGATTGACCGCTTGAAGAGCAAACCGCTGCCAGGTTGGGCCGCGCAAGTGGGGGTGAAAAGCTGGCCGCCGCTGGCGCTCAAGTTTTTGCTGACGCATTCGGCGGTGACCTGCGTCATCCCCGGCACCGGTAACCCACGCTACATGGCGGAAAATGCCGGGGCCGGCGTGGGGTTGATGCTGACGGGGGCGCAGCGCGAGCAGTTGATCGATTTGCTGGGCTAATTGCCTGGCCGCTGTCCGAAACCCGCCCCTTGTAGGAGCTGCCGCAGGCTGCGATCTTTTGATTTTGTTTTTAAAGATCAAGATCAAAAGATCGCAGCCTGCGGCAGCTCCTACAGGGGGGCGTACATCCCATTCAGTGCGCGTTACAGGTGATCCGCGTCGATCACTGCCTTGGCGAAGGCCTGCGGATCTTCCTGCGGCAGGTTATGGCCAATCCCACCACTGATCAGTCGGTATTCATAGTTGCCCGTAAACCGCTTCGCATAATCCTCGGCCGCCGGGTGCGGTGCGCCGTTGGCATCACCTTCAAGCGTAATGGTCGGCACGGAGATAGGCGGGGCCTTGGCCAGCCGTTGTTCCAGCGCTTCATACTGGGGTTCGCCCTTGATCAGGTCCAGCCGCCAGCGATAGTTGAATATCGTTATTGCGACATGATCGGGGTTGTTCAGGGCCGCGGCGCTACGGTCGAACGTGGCATCGTCGAACGACCATTTTGGCGACGCCAGCTCCCAGATCAACTTGGCGAAGTCGTGTCGGTTCTTTTCATAGCCGGCCTGGCCGCGTTCGGTCGCGAAATAAAACTGGTACCACCACTGCAGTTCGCCCTTGGGCGGCAACGGATTCTTGCCCGCCGCCTGGTTGCCGATCAGGTAACCGCTCACGGAAACCAGCGCCTGCACCCGTTCCGGCCAGAGCGCCGCAACGATGTCCGCCGAGCGCGCGCCCCAGTCGTAGCCACCGAGCACCGCGCGCTTGATCTTGAGTGCGTCCATGAAGGCAATGACATCGCTGGCCAGCGCCGCAGGTTGGCCATTGCGAAGCGTCTTGGCCGACAGGAAATGTGTATCGCCATAACCGCGCGCATACGGGATCAGCACCCGATAACCCTTGGCGGCCAGCAAGGGCGCCACTTCGGTGTAGCTATGAATGTCGTACGGCCAGCCGTGCAGCAGAATCACCACCGGCCCGTCGGCCGGGCCGACTTCGGCGTACGCCACATTCAACAGGCCGGCGTTGACATGCTTCAGTGGACCGAACGCACCCTGTGCCGCCGATTGGGTGGCACTGGCCGGCTCCGCGTCCGCGGCCTGTACATGGGTGGCGCCCAGGACACTGAACTGCAGCAGTGCGCAAGCCAGGACCGAGGGACCAATGAGTTTTCGGCGGCGCATTTCGTTTTTGTTGTTCAACAGAGCCATCTTCATCGTGAACTCCCTCTGCCAGAAACAGGGTCTGGCGTGTTGGCAAGGCCGGATTGGTGGACGTAATCAATATCCAAGATAGATAACAGCACAGGAACGCGCTTATGCGTGATTGCACATGGTGTCGATCCGGCACCTTTTTGAAGCCTATTATTCATGCGCAAACCGGCAATAGTGTTTGTCCGGCAGGGCGCTTTTTAGGGCCGGTATAAACACCTAGCATCGTCTCTACCGAATGAGCAAAGAGCGTTAAACACTCACTGACTCACCAGGTAAAACTCTGAAACTCAATGCGAGCTTTACGATCTGCGATCGCAGGGCGCGCCTTAAACGAGACGGTGAATATCATGAAGATCTTGAAAATTGCGCTTGTTCTTGCACTGGGCGGTTTAGGCGGACAAGCCTTTGCAGGCGAGAGTCCTTCGACCGAGGCGGCCAGCAAGGTTCCGGTCGAGATTTACAGTTACGACATGAAACTGGATATCGCCAAAATCATCACCATTACAGATATCCCGAATGAGTGCGGCCCGGTGCCGGCTCAAATGACCTATGAAGACTCCCACGGTCAACGGCATGTCATGCAGTATCAAGTCATGGGCACAGGCTGTTCGAACGGATGAGTAACGTGAGAACGATGGAGGGTCGACACTCCATGCCTGCAAAACCCGAGAAGCGTTATTTATGACCCCGCGAGTTTTTTATCGGAAGCCAACAAACCCGGTATGTAATCTTTAAGAAAATCTACCCAGGTTTTTATTTTTGCATCCACGAACTTTCGTGATGGGTAAATGGCAAACAAGTTGAACTCTTCGAATTTATACTCTGGCAGTACGCGCACCAGTGTGCCTGCTCTCAAGCCATCGACTGCAGAAGCAATCGGCTGAATACCAATCCCCATTCCGCTTTCTATCGCAACAGTCATCGCATCGGCCGTGTTGACGTGAAAAGGCGAGATAGTCAGGTTGACCGTCTCCACGCCTTGCGGCCCCTCGAATGCCCAGTTTTCAGCCGGCATGACCGTATTCACAATCCTCAGACAATCATGTGAGCCCAGTGCACTCGGTGACTCGGGGTGCCCGCGTTTCTTCAAGTACGCTGGCGAGGCGCAGAGAATGCTGTAGGTGATGCCGAGCCGCTGAGCGACAAATCCTGAATCGGGCAGATCCCGCGCCAACACAATCGACATGTCATACCCTTCCTCGAGTAAATCGGGGAGTCGGTTGGTCAGCGTCAAATCAAACATGACCGAGGGATGCGTCTCTCTGTACCGGGCAATGGCATCGATCACGTAATGGTTACCGATGGCGGACATGGCGTGAATTTTCAGCCGGCCGACGGGCAGGGTATGTGCCGTTCCCGCTTCTTCATCGGCCTCCCGTACCTCATCAAGAATCCTCTCACAGCGTTGTAAATAGCGTATGCCGGCTTCGGTCAATGCCAGGCGCCGGGTGGTGCGGTTGATCAGGCGAGTCTGCAGCCTGGCTTCCAGGCTGGAAACCGCTTTGGAAACGTTGGTCGTGGTGCTGTCCAACAGCTCGGCGGCCGCCGTGAAGCTGCCGCTTTGAGCGACAGCGACGAACGCACGCAGGGTCTGGAAAACGTCCATCGTTTTCACCTCAAAGGCAATCGATAAAAGGGGCGGCCCTGCCGGGACACCCCTCGTTGCGCGTTACTTCTTGCGCGGTATAAATCCAGGCACACCGGTTTCCACGACCGAGTTGAAACGTATACGGGTGTCGATTTCTTCCTTGATTTCAAGCATGGCCCGATGCGGCAGGGTAGCAATATCGAAGTTTTCCTGGATATGGCTCCGTGTTGCAGAAGTGGTCAGGAAAGCGACCCCTCGCTGTACCGACCAGGCCAACGCCACTTGCGCCGGGGTCTTCTGCAAGCGCTGCGCGATCTGGGTAATCACTGGATCTTGCAGCACATTCGGCTCCATGCCATGGCCCAGTGGTGCAAACGCTAGCACGATAATTCCATGCTCTTTGCAAAATTCAACCAGCTCCCATTCCGGCAGGAAAGGATGCGACTCGACCTGCACGACGGCAGGCTTTATCCGGGCGACGGCCACAATCTCTTTTAAACGGTCCAGCGTGATATCAGACAAACCAATGGACTTGCAGCGGCCTTCATCCACCAGTTGCTCAAGTGCCCTCCAGGTGTCTATCAGCGTGACGCCGGTGTCGTAGATGACGTGACCCTGTTCATCTCGCGGGTCCTGGTTGTCGCCGGGCTGGAAGGCAAAGGGCGTGTGAATCAGGTAGCAGTCGATGTAGTCGACCTGAAGCCGTCGGCAGCTGGCCTCGAATGCCGGTTGAACGCGCTCGGGACGATGGTTGGTGTTCCACAGTTTGGTGGTGATGAACACGTCTTCCCGCTGGATTTTCCCAGACGCCAGCACTTCCTTCAACGCAACCCCGACCATGTCCTCATTGCGATAGCGTTCCGCACAATCGAAATGGCGAAACCCGACGTCCAGTGCGTCCTTGACCGCTTGCGTGGTTGTACTGAGATCGCGGAACAACGTGCCAAACCCAACGGCCGGTATTTCGCCAGAACCGTGGTTAAGCGGGAATTTTGTGTCGCGAAGCGCATCGTAAAATGATTCGTAAGTCATCTCTTTACTCCAATGTCCTGGCCGCAGCCGCTATTGATACGAAGAGTTGTGCTGTTCGCGGCTGGCAACTCGTTGCTCAGACGCACCTACTGAATTTCCGCCGAGTGCTACGTACAGCGCCACGGTGTCGAGGTACTGCGCGGTCTTCACGCGGATTTGCCCCAGCAGCGCCTGCTCATAGGCACGTTCCGCTTCCAGCACCTGGAGGATGCTGTTCTCGCCTTGTGCGTAGGCTTGCTGGTTCAACCGAAAACTGGTTTCGGCGGCGCGCAGGGCGTCTTCCTGTGCCAGGTTTTGTTCGGCGTCATGGTTGATGGCCTGCAGCGAGTCGGCGACCTGGCCGAACGACTGAATGACCGTCTGCTGGTAGCCGGCGAGCGTCGCTTTGTAGCCGTCGACGGCAGCCTGACGTTCAGCCTTGAGCGTTCCGCCATCGAAGATCGGACCTGCGATCCCCGCTGCGAAGCCCCAAAGCGCCGCGCCGCCATTGCCTGACGCGGCCTGCAGCAGGGACGCAGACAGCGTTACGTGGGGATAAAGATTGGCGGTCGCGACGCCAACGGCCGCGCTGGCCATGTGCAGCTCCGCCTCGGCTTGCAGTACGTCCGGCCGGCCGTGGGCCATTTCCGAGGGCAGGCTGACGGGCACGTTGGCCGGTAATGCAAACTCGGCCAAATCGAAGTCTGGAGCAATCCAGTCGCCAGGGCCTTTGCCCGTGAGAATCGACAACGCGTGGCGTGCGGCGTCACGCTGTTGGGCGAGGGGTGGCAACAGCGTGCGGTCCTGGGCAAGCCGGGTCTCGGCCAGCGAAACGTCGATCTGCGTGGTGCTGCCGTTGGCGTGCGCCATACGCACCAGTTCGAGGTTGCGGGTGTCATTCGCCAGCAGTTTCTGGACCGCCTCGATCTGCGCATTGGCAGAGGCGACCAACAACGCCTGGCTGGCAACATTACCGGTCAAAGTCAGGTACGCCGCGTCATACCGATGCTTCTGCAGATCGGTAAACGCTTCTTGCTGCTCGACCAGGCGCTTGTTGCCACCGAATGCATCAAGGTCGAAGCCAACGCGCGGCCCGATTGCGTAGAAGTTGGAGATGGCAGGCTCTTTCGCATTGTGTACCCGCTGGCGACCCGCCGTCGCGCCAAAATCGACCTGCGGGTACAGCGCACCTTCCGCCGCTGCAACGGAGGAGGCCGCTTGCCGGATCGTTGCGTCGGCCGCCACCAGTTCAAGATTGCCTTTGATGGCGCGACGTACAACCTTGTCCAGCTTCTGCGAACGGAAGGCCGTCCACCAGTCACCGCCGACCTTTTTGCCAAGGTCGATGCGCTGTTGTCCCGGCGTATTGCCGTTCTGGCCAAGGCGCTGCTCCGCCTGTTGGTCGTAGTGCTGCGACAGACTGGGTGGGGGCATTTGATAGTCGGGGCCGACGGTGCAGGCAGTCAGGAACACCAGGGCTGCCGTCGCACCGAACGCGGTTTTGAACAGGGGTCTATTGATGAAGAGCGCTTTGGATTTCATTTGGCAAACTCCACGAAAACTAGTTGGTCGGAACGGGCTTGCGAAGAAAGACGACCAGTGGGCTCACCACCAGCATCGCGAACATCAAAATCTTGAATTGGTCGATCACCGCGATAAACGCGGCTTGGCCGGTGATCATTTCGTTGAGTCCGGCCAGTGCTTGCAGGGACGTCGGCAGGGCATGCGCAGCAGCGCGATACGGCGTCAGGTTGCTGGCGAGCGCCAGGTGCATCGCTTGCGTATTGTTGAAGAAAAACAGCTGCACAATCGCCACGCCGAGGGTGCTGCCATACACCCGTGACAGGTTGAAAAAGCCGGTGCCTTCCGGGCGCAGCGTGGGATCGAGCGTGCTGAACGCGACCTTGGTCAGCGATGGCATCAAGACGCCGATGCCAATGCCCTGGATCGCACCCGCCACCGCCACGGGCCACCAGTCCATCAACGGCGAGTAACCGAGCATCAGCCAGTTGGCGTAAATCACCGTGGCAACGCCTGCTCCAACGAACCACCGACGGTCGAAACGTTCCGGAACACGGCCCATCAACAGGAACGCGCCGACCAGCCCGATACCGCGCGGAATGGTCAGGGAGCCTGTGGTGTCTGGCGGGTAGCCGAGAATCTCGTCCAGCATCGGCGAGGTGAGGGCCATGGTCGACAACAGCACGAAACCCACGGCGAAGAAAATGATCGTCGACAGCACAAAGTTGCTGTCTTTGAACAAGCGCTTATTGAGGAAATGCACCTTGGCGGTCAGCATGTGCACCGCGAACAGGTACAGCCCCAGTGCACAGCCCAGCGCTTCCAGCCAGATCTCGGTCGAAGAAAACCAGTCGAGACGTTCACCGCGATCCAGCAGCATTTGCAGGCTGATCAAACCCAGCGTGAAGCTGCCGAAACCGAAGAAATCGAACGACGGGCGTTTCTCGGCTTTTTTCTCGGCCAGCAACAGCGCCATCACCAGGCAGATAAACGCCGACAGCGGCAGGCTGATGTAGAAGATCGGGCGCCATCCGAAGTGTTCGCCGACCCAGCCACCGATGCTCGGCCCGCTGACGATGCCGCACAGCACGATGGCGGTCCACGTCGCGCCAAATTTCGCACGCTTCTCCAGGGGCAACGTCTCCATCGAAATTGCCATCGACAACGGTGCCAGCACGCCACTCGCCAGGCCTTGAATAATCCGCGCGCCGATGAACTCCAGTGGGGTCGTGGCCAGCGTAGCGAGCAGCAAACCGAGGACGAAGAAGGCCAGTGCCGCTTGATAAACCAGCTTCAGGCCAAAACGCCCGGCCAACCATTGCGCCACCGGCATGCTGATGGCGCTTGCGGCGAGGTATGAAGTGAAGATCCAGCCGGCCTGGTCGTCGGTCATCGACAGGCTGCCCTGAATCAACCTGAGCACCGCATTCGGCAAGGGCAGGTTTGCCGACTGCATGTAGGTCGCGAGCAGCGCGGCAAACCTTAATGTCCCCGCACCGGGAGGTCCGGCAAGGTTGGCGTTCATCGGTCGGTACCCGCGGTCAACAGCGATTTGAGCGGATGCCACCACGGCGTGCGATGCCCGGTATCAACCTTGACCGTGGCGCTGGTGCCCGAGAACAGCGGCAGGGCGGGATCGGCCTCGTCGAGCTCGAGCCGTACCGGTACCCGCTGAACCACCTTGACCCAGTTGCCGGTCGCGTTCTCCGGTGGCAGCAGGGCGAAGTCCGATCCGGCGCCGGGACTCATGCTGGTCACGTGGGCTTTGAAGACATGGTCAGGATAAGTGTCGATACGGATGGTCGCTTCCTGGCCCGGACGCATGTGGGTCACCTCCGTTTCGCGGAAGTTGGCTTCAATCCAGATCTCACGCCCGGACAGCAGCGCAAAGGCTGGCGCGCCGTTGTTGACGTAGTTGCCAACCTGCAGATCGTCGACCTTGGCGACAATGCCATCGTCCGGCGCATACACCGTCGCGTACGAGAGGTACAGCTGCGCTTCGTCGAGCTGGGCCTTGGCTTCACGCACACTCGGGTGGCTGTCGGGTTCGATGTTCGGATTGCCGTTCAATGCCACGACCGTGCTGGCGATCTGCTGTTCGATCGACACGATGCGTTGCCGCGACACTTTAAGGTCGGTGTCGGCACGCTCGTAAATGGCGCGCGAAACGAATTCGGTCGCGACCAGCGCCTTCTTGCGGGCGAATTCCCGTTGGTCGAAATCGGCCGACTCTTTGGCCGATTGCAGCTCCGCCTGCTGCTGGCGGTAACTGGCCTTGAGCCCGTCGATGCGCAGGCGCGCCACACTCAGCTGGGCTTCGGCACGGTTAACCGCGATCTGCAGCGGTTTGGGGTCGATGCGAAACAGCACCTGGCCTTTGTGAACCTGCTGATTGTCCTCGACCGCGATTTCCACGACCTGGCCGGAAATGCGCGCGTTGATCGATGCTTTTGCCACACGGGCGTAGGCGTTGTCGGTCGAAACGAAGGGTTCGCCCGCCACGTAGTGTGCATAGCCCACCGCCGCGAAGAGGAGCGGGGCGCCCACGATCAGAAAGGGCCGGAGTTTCTCCTTGAACGGTTTCTTGATGGGCTCGGGATGTTCGTAGGTCTGCGAAGCCGGGATGTCGAACGCTTTAGTCATGATCGAATGCACCTTTAACCGGGAGGTCGGGCCTGTAGCCCTGACGTCAATAGTTGCTGTGAGAAATCAAGCCCGAGCGCGGGCAGGAGGATCGCTCCGCCGCACCTGTTTCGTCGCCGCAACACTCAGTTCGAGCTCCGCTTCAACAAACCGTAAATCAAGGAATTTCTGGTTCCTTAATTTTGTGCGATGGTGTAAGAATATCCCTGCACCCAACTTCCATCAAGGATTTTGTACGACATGGCACAAAAAAAGATTACAGAAGCAAAAGGCCGCGGCCGTCCTCGCGCTTATGACCCGCAAACCGCGCTGCAGCAAGCGCTTGGTGTGTTCTGGAGCACCGGTTATTCCGGCGCTTCCCTGGACAGCATCGCCACCGCAGCCGGCATGAATCGCCCGAGTCTCTATGCCGCTTTCGGTGACAAACACGCGCTCTATATCAAGGCGCTCGAGCAATATTGGGAGTTTGCCGCTGCGGATATGCATGAGGCGCTGACGGACAACAACCTGACGCTGCGCGAGGCGTTGCTACGGTTCTACGAAGGGCAGTTGTCGATCTATTTTTCGGGTGACGGCCAGCCGCGCGGCTGTTTTGCCATCGGCACGGCGACGACTGAAGCCGTCGAGGATCCGGAAATTCGAGAGGTGCTGTCGGACCGGCTCAGCCGGCTCGATGCCGACCTAGAAGCGCGCTTGCGAACGGCCATCGAGTCCGGCGAGTTGAACAGCGATGTCGACGCAGCGGCCCTCGCGGTACTGGCGTCGTCCTTGCTGCACAGCATTTCGATCCGTGCGCGGGCGGGCAAATCCCGCGCAGAATTGACGGCGCTTGCAGGCAACGCGGTCAACGTGATCTGCGGTTGAGAGGTTTCAAGATGGGCGAAAGACTCGACGATATTCTGGCTGAACACCTCGAGGTGATTTTTTGCGGGATTAACCCGGGCGTGATGGCGGCCGCCCAGGGGCATCATTTTGCGGGCAGGAACAATCGTTTTTGGCGCACGCTGCACCTTGCTGGGTTCACGCCAACGGAGGTGCGACCGGAAGACGACCGGACGATCTTGCAGCATCAGTGCGGACTGACCGCCGTGGTCGAGCGGCCGACGGCGCGGGCGGATCAGTTATCTTTAGAAGAATTCACCGCCACCGCTGCGGATTTTGAACAAAAGATCACGCGCTATGCGCCGCGTTTCGTTGCGTTTCTGGGTAAGGCGGCCTATTGCGCGTTGTCCGGCCAAAGAGACGTTACCTGGGGCCTTCAACCCAAGACTTTCGGCAATGCTTCGGTATGGGTTTTGCCCAACCCCAGTGGCCGAAATCGCGCATTTACCCTGGAGCAACTGGTGGGCGCCTACCGCGCGCTCCATGGGCAGACACGCCTCGCGGCGGATTCCCAGCCTTTTCCAAAGGCTCTCCTATACTGATTCGCGCAGACACAGCGTGCCGTTGGAAACGGCGTTCCTATCAGTCACTGGAAGGAGATTGAGCATGACCATTCGCATAGGCGATGAAGCCCCGGATTTCACCGCCGAAAGTACTGAAGGCCCGATTCATTTCCACGAATGGATTGGCGACAAGTGGGCCATTCTGTTCTCGCATCCAAAGGACTTCACGCCGGTATGTACCACTGAACTGGGTTATATGGCCAGGCTCAAGCCGGAGTTCGACAAACGCAACACCAGGATCGTCGGGCTCAGCATCGACCCAGTCAGTAATCACAAGGCCTGGGCTGATGACATCGAAGAGACCCAGGGACATGCCGTCAACTACCCCATGATCGGCGACGATAACCTGGTGGTGGCCAAGCTCTATGACATGATCCACCCGAATGCCAGCGGCGGCTCGCGCACCGCCGTGGATAACGCCACGGTGCGCTCGGTGTTCATCATCGGTCCGGACAAAAAGGTCAAGGCGATGCTGATCTATCCCATGAGTGCCGGGCGCAACTTCGATGAAGTCTTGCGTCTGCTCGACTCTCTGCAATTGAACGCCAAGCACACGGTTGCCACCCCGGTGAACTGGCGTCCGGGCGAAGACGTGATCATTCCCACGTCAGTCTCCGACGAAGACGCGAAGAAGAAATACCCGCAAGGCTTCAAAACGCTGAAACCGTATCTGCGCACGGTGGCGCAGCCAAAGTAATCCATCACTGGCAACGGTCACCCTGAGCGCAACGTTGTTCACTTAGTGATGTTGTAGGAGCGAGCTTGCTCGCGATGGCCTCAAGAGCGCCGCGTTTAGCCAGCAAACACGCGCAATCGTTAACGACCATCGCGAGCAAACTCGCTCCTACATAAGCCCAATTCGCTTAAATGAACAGTAGTAAACCTTGGGCGGGTCCAGCAGGGTGACCGGCTAAACCAGGTACCGCCGGAACCAGCCCAGCGTGCGGTCCCAGGCCAGTTTGGCTGCCGCCTCGTCGTAGCGAGGCGTCGAGTCGTTATGGAACCCGTGGTTGGCGCCGGGGTAAATGTAGCCTTCGTAGGTCTTGCCTGCCGCTTTCAACGCCTGCTCATAGGCGGGCCATCCTTCAGTGATGCGCGTATCCAGTTCGCCGTAGTGCAGCATGATCGGTGCCTTGATTCGGGCGACATCTTTTGCCTCGGGTTGTCGGCCATAAAACGACACCGCGGCCCCCAGCTCGGGATAGGCGACCGCCGCCGCGTTGGTGATACCACCGCCGTAGCAAAACCCGGTGATGCCGACTTTCCCGTTCGTGGCGTCGTGTTTCATCAGCCACTCGATGGCGGCGAAAAAGTCATTCATGAGCTTTTCAGGATTGACCTTCTCCTGCAGCTCCCGGCCTTTGTCGTCGTTGCCTGGATAACCGCCCATCGAGGTCAGGCCATCGGGGGCGAGGGCGATAAAACCGGCCTTGGCCACACGCCGGGCGACGTCTTCGATATACGGGTTGAGCCCGCGGTTTTCATGCACGACGACCACGGCTGCCACCTTGCCGGTGGCTTTCGCCGGACGCACCAGATAACCACGCACCTGCCCGTTGCCCTTGGGCGAGGGATAGGTGACGTACTCGGGGATGATGTCCGGGTCGGTAAATTCAACCTGCTCGGCCAGCGCGTAATTCGGACTCAGCGCGGCGAGCAGCGCGCTGGCCGTCAAACCGCCCAACGCGAACAACGCCGCCCGGTCGAGAAACTCTCGCCGGTTGATCTTGCCGTGGGCGTAGTAGTCGTAGAGTTCCAGCAGTTGCGGGGAAAAGTCTTTAGCGGTGAGACGAGGCATTGCGGGTTTCCTCTTTGGGCGGATCGATCACTCTGTCGGCTCGGCAACGTGAGCGGTACCTATCGAGCGTAGCTGCACACCCAAAAAGAACCTTGGCCTTCTTGCAGTGGGGGAACGCCATTGTGCATCGTCGAAAAATATAGCCTTGAATGATCCATATAGGGCTCATAAAGGTGTTTCGTGGGTCATATAAAGGTATTTTCGGTGCCGGTAAGTAATGTCGCAATTCAACCGCCCAGACATTGCGCCCCCGCCTTGGCCACTTGCGCATCCTGCTCGGCTTTCACCCCCGACACGCCCACCGCGCCGATCACCTGGCCGTCGACAATAATGGGCACGCCACCTTCCAGCGACGTCAGCAGCGGTGCTGACAGAAACGCGAAACGCCCGCCATTGACCATCTCTTCATAGCCTTTGGACTCACGCCGACCCAGCGCGGAAGTGCGCGCCTTTTCCGTGGCGATGTAGGCGCTGGACGCGGCACAACCGTCGAGGCGTTCGAGGGCCAGGGGATGACCGCCGTCATCGACAATCACGATGGTCACGGCCCACTGATTGTTTTGCGCCTCGGTGCGTGCGGCAGCGAGAATCTGTGTGACTTCGACCTGGCTCAATACGGCTTTGGTTTTCATGGGGTTTCTCCAGTGCTCGGTGAGGGCAGCGCGGCTTCGACCAGTTCGATCCAGTGCCGGACCGGGGTACGGCCCGCGCCGTCGAGGTGGGACTGACAGCCGATATTGGCGGTAACGATGACGTCGGGATGTCCGCTTTCCAGGGCATTGAGCTTGTTGTCCCGCAGTTGTCGGGCCAGTTCAGGTTGGGTCAGCGAATAGGTGCCCGCCGAGCCGCAGCACAGGTGAGCGTCGGGAACGGCGGTGAGGTTGAAGCCCAGACTCGTCAGCATCGCCTCGACCGCACCCCCGAGCTTTTGCGCGTGCTGCAAGGTGCACGGGCAATGGAACGCCAGGCGCTGACCGCTGTGTACGCCGAGCGTTTCCAGCGGCTCATCGCGCAGCACTTCCACCAGGTCCCTGGCGAGCGCACTGACTGTTTGCGCCTTGTCGGCATACGCCGGGTCGGCGTTGAGCAAGTGGCCGTAATCCTTGATAAACGCACCACAACCGCTGGCGGTCTGCACAATCGCCTCCGCACCTTGTTCGATGCTTGGCCACCAGGCATCGATGTTGCGGCGGGCGCGATTGAGGCCGGCTGCTTGAGCGTCCAGATGGTAGTCCACGGCACCGCAACAACCGGCCTCACGGGCCGAAACGACGCTGATCCCCAACCGATCGAGGACGCGCGCGGCGGCGGCATTGGTATTGGGCGACAGGCTCGGCTGTACGCAACCTTCGAGCATCAGCACATGCCGGGCGTGCCGGGCGGTGGGGCGCGGCTTTGCCGGATACACGGTGCGCGGCAGCTTTATCTTCAGCGTGCTGGGCAACAACGCACGGAAAACCTGACCGCTCCCCACCAGCCCCTTGAACAGTTCCGGGTTGGGCACGACCGCCCGCAATCCCTCGCGCAACAGGCGCTGGCCGAGCGGGCGCGGCACCGCGGCATCGACCACCGCCCGGCCGATGTCCAGCAAGTTGTGGTAGTCGACGCCAGAGGGGCAGGTGGTTTCGCAGTTCCGGCAGGACAGGCAGCGATCCAGGTGTTGCTGGGTTTTCCGGGTGACCTCGTTACCCTCCAGCACTTGCTTGATCAGGTAGATACGACCCCGCGGTCCGTCCAGTTCATCGCCCAGCAATTGATAGGTCGGGCAGGTGGCATTGCAGAAACCACAGTGCACGCAAGTCCGCAGAATGCTTTCGGCTTCGGCGGCCCGAGGCAACTGGCTGGCGTGTTCACTCAGGGTCGTCTGCATGGTTCAAAGCTCCGCGTACAGGCGCCCGGGGTTGAAGATTTGCCTGGGGTCGAGTTGTTGCTTCAAGTTCCGGTGGTACTGCATCAGCGCCGCCGGCAGTGGTTGGAAGGGGCTGTCGACGAGGCCGTGGCTGTAGCAAGTCACATGCCCGCCTACCGCTTCGACGACCTGGCGAATGAACGCCGCCCCAGCGTCAGACTTGAGCCAGCGCTGTGCGCCGCCCCAATCCATCAATTGACGACCGGGCAGCGAAAGCCGCGGTGTGTTGTGCGGGAGCGAAAGCCGCCAAAGGGGCTGGCCTTCATCAAAGAAACTCAAACGATGCTCGTTGAGGTCAGCCCAGTACGAAGCGTACAGCAGCTCGCCGCCCAAACGGTCATGCGCTGCCGCCACCGAGCCTTCACCCCCTTCAAGCCGCAAGTGCAGGCGCTGGCCATCGTGGCAGGCCGCGCTGATCGGCAGCGGTTGCTGGCCCCATTCCGCAAGGCGCAGCAACGCACGCTCATTGTCCATGTCGAGGCTGATGCTCAAGGCCTGGCGTGGTTTAGGCAGGACCTTGAGCGAGACTTCGGTGATGACCCCCAAACAACCGTAACTGCCGGCCATCAATCGCGACACATCGTAGCCAGCGACGTTTTTCATCACTTCGCCACCGAAGCGCAGATGCTTGCCGTGGCCGGTGATGACCCGTGTGCCGAGGACGAAGTCCCGCACCGACCCTGACCAGGGCCGGCGTGGCCCGGACAGCCCGCAGGCAATCATGCCACCGACGGTAGCGTCGTCACCGAACGCGGGCGGTTCACACGGCAGCATTTGATCCGCCGCATCCAGCACGTCACACAGCTGCGACAAGGGTGTGCCACAACGCGCCGTGATCACCAGCTCGGTAGGGTCGTAGCTGACGATGCCTCGATGGGTGCGCGTATCGAGCACTTCACCGGCCGTGATGCGACCCAGGAACGCCTTGCTGTTGGAGCCCTGAATGCGCAGCGGCGTGGCGTTTTGCAGTGCCTGATTGACCTGCTCCAGCAGCGCGGCGCTGTCATCGAAATCCCATTCGCCGGGCATCAGAAACGCTCCAGATCAGGGAAGGGCAGTTGACCCATGTGCACGTGCATCGCGCCAAATTCGGCACAGCGGTGCAGGGTCGGAATGTTCTTGCCGGGGTTGAGCATGCCGCTCGGGTCGAAGGCGGCTTTGACCGCATGAAACAGCGTCAACTCGTCGCTGTTGAACTGGGCGCACATCTGATTGATCTTCTCGCGGCCAACGCCGTGTTCGCCGGTGATGCTGCCGCCGACCTTCACACATAACTCCAGGATCTTGCCGCCCAGCGCCTCGGCGCGATCAAGTTCCCCCGGTTGGTTGGCATCGAACAGAATCAGTGGATGCATGTTGCCGTCGCCGGCGTGGAAAACGTTGGCCACCCGCAGGTCGTATTCGGCCGACAACGCCGCGATGGCCTGTAGCACACCGGGCAACTCGCGACGCGGGATCGTCCCGTCCATGCAGTAATAATCCGGCGAGAGCCGACCCACTGCCGGAAAGGCATTCTTGCGCCCGGCCCAGAAACGCACACGTTCGGCTTCATCCCTGGCCTGGCGCACTTCGGTGGCGCCTGCCCGCTCCAGCACCTGGCGCACGCGGTCGCAGTCATCGTGGACATCGGCTTCAACGCCATCGAGCTCGCACAGCAGAATGGCTTCGGCATCCACCGGATAGCCGGCGTGGATGAAGTCTTCGGCGGCACGAATCGCCAGGTTGTCCATCATTTCCAGGCCGCCGGGAATGATGCCGGCGGCAATGATGTCACCGACGGCGCGGCCAGCCTTTTCAACGGAATCGAACGCCGCCAGCAACACCTTGGCGGTCTGCGGTTTGGGCAGCAGTTTGACCGTGACTTCGGTAATCACCCCCAGCATGCCTTCGGAACCGGTGAACAACGCCAGCAGGTCGAAGCCGGGCGAGTCGAGTGCGTCCGAGCCCAGGGCCAAGTGTTCGCCGTCGACGGTCAGAATGTCGACCTTGAGCAAGTTGTGCACGGTCAGACCGTATTTCAGGCAATGCACGCCACCGGCGTTTTCTGCCACGTTACCGCCGATGGAACAGGCGATCTGCGAGGAAGGGTCCGGCGCGTAGTACAAGCCAAAGGGCGCCGCGGCCTGGGAAATCGCCAGGTTACGCACGCCCGGCTGGACCCGCGCCGTGCGCGCGGCCGGATCGATGTGCAGGATGTTGTTGAAGCGCGCCATCACCAGCAGCACGCCTTTTTCCAGCGGCAATGCGCCACCGGACAAACCGGTGCCAGCGCCGCGGGCGACGACCGGCACTTGCCGCTCATGACACACCCGCAGCACGCCTTGCACCTGGTCGATACGACGCGGCAGCACCACCAGCATCGGCGTGGTGCGGTAGGCGGACAGCCCGTCGCACTCGTACGGCTTGAGCTCTTCGCGCTGATGCAGGATCTCCAGATCCGGCCACTGCGCGTGCAGCGCCTGCAACAGCGCGGCTTTGTCCACGTCAGGCAGTACGCCGTCGACGCGTTCATCGTAGAGAATATTCATGGTTGCTTTACGATACTCCGTTCACGAACGCCCGGGCGAAGATCAAAAGATCGCAGCCTCCGGCAGCTCCTACATGGGATCGCGTGTAGGAGCTGCCGAAGGCTGCGATCTTTTGTTTTTTTTGCCTCGGTCAATGCCCGCCCACCACCATATGACTGAACGGCGCCACATACGCCTGCAACGTCACCAGCCCGCCGACCAGAATCGCCAGGATGATCGAGTGGAAGAACACATAACGCAGGATTTCCCCTTCATGGCCATACCAGCGAGTGGCCGTGGACGCCACCACGATGGATTGGGCGTCGACCATTTTGCCCATGACCCCGCCGGAACTGTTGGCGGCGGCCATCAACACCGGGCTAATGCCCAACTGCTCGGAGGTGACCCGTTGCAAGCCACCAAACAGCACGTTCGACGCGGTGTCCGAGCCGGTCAGCGCCACGCCGAGCCAGCCGAGCAGGGTGCCGAACATGGGGTAGAAAATCCCCGTTGCCGCAAAGGCCAGGCCCATCGTTGCGTCGAGGCCCGAGTAGCGGGTGAGATAGCCCAGGGCAAGCATCGCCGCAATGGTAATCAGCGAATAACGCACCACCCACAGCGTTCGCAGGTATTGGCGCACCAACTGGGGAATGGAGTAGCCCATCAGCAGCCCGCCGAGGATGGCTGAGAGCAAGATGCCGCTGCCGGTGGCGGTGAACCAGGTGAACTTGTAGATCGCTTCCTCGGTTTTAGGCGCAGGCACCACGGGCGGTACCTTCTCGACTTGCAAGTGCAGGGTGGTGAAGGTCAGGGCCGGCGAGAAGATCGGGTTCGCTTCGCGCACGGGCTTGCCCTGAGGGTCAAGCTTGGCCGAGTGGGTTTGTGGGTCGATGGCCGGGCGCGTATCGAACATGTTTTTGAAGCCCTGGGTGCCCCAGGCGAAGACGAAGATCGTGAGGATGATCCACGGCATCCACGCCCGCATCACGGCAGGCTTGGCATCGGCGGAAAACGTCGCGGTGGCGGTGGGTTTTTCGTCATGTTCGGCATCGATTTTCGAGTTGTCGACGCGTCCGGACAGCGCGGCGGAGGTGTGCACGGTGGCCGGTTTCCAGACCTTGAGGAAGCCGGTCAGGCAGGCCATGGAAATCAGCGCGGCGATCACGTCCACCAGCATCGGGCCGTGGTAGTTGGACACGAGGAACTGCGGCACGGCGAAGCTGACCCCGGCGACCAGAATCGGCGGCCAGATTTCCAGCATTTTGCGCCAGCCGGCGAAGGCCCAGATCAACCAGAACGGTACCAGCACCGAGAAGAACGGCAATTGCCGACCGACCATCATCGACAGTTCCATTTCATCCAGCCCGGTCACCTTGGCCAGCGTGATGATCGGCGTGCCCAGGGCGCCAAACGCCACCGGCGCGGTGTTGGCGATCAACGCCAGCCCCGACGCGGCCAGCGGCGAGAAGCCCAAACCGATCAGAATGGCCCCGGTCACCGCCACCGGCGTACCGAAACCCGCAGCGCCCTCGAAGAACGCGCCGAAGCAGAAGGCAATCAGCAGCAATTGCAGGCGTCGGTCGTCGGTAATACGCGCCAGAGAATCTTGCAGGACCTTGAACGAGCCGTTCTCGGTGGTCAGCCGGTGCAAGAAAATGATGTTCAGCACAATCCAGCCAATCGGCAGCAGTCCGTTGGCAGCGCCAAACAACGCCGCCGAACCGGCCATGGTCGCCGGCATGCCAAACGCGAAAATCGCGATCAACAGCGCCGAGGCGAGGGCGAGTAAAGCCGCTATGTGTGCCTTGATGTGGAAAAACGCGAGGGAGGCCAGCATCACCACGACCGGCACTGCCGCCATGATGGTTGAAAGCACCGGGTTACCGAACGGATCGTAGATTTGCTGCCAGACCATGTTCCACCTCTGCTTTTTATTGTTGGGAATGCAGACCCCTAGGGGAAGGTGGCTTGTAGTATAGGTGGCATTACGCCGCTGTCAGGGCAGGGCTGGTTTTTCCTGAATGAGCGCTGTTGGCAGGCGTCGGTGAGCTAAGATGGCAGCTAAGGGTTTGCGTCACTCGGGTGTCAACGACGGGAGGAATGCAGCAATGACTGAGCGCCATTTGGACTACAAGGAAACGCTGTCGAACGGATGCAAGATCGAGGTCAAAGCAGAGATATTGAGAGATGGCTCGCTGAAGATGTTCATCGGAGTTTACTGGCCGGACGGCTCGGTCATATCTGAGGATCCCGATCCAAAACCGCATCTTCTGGACATGGAAGCGGCGCTGGACTGGGGGATTGATATCGCGAAGGGCATTGGTAATAGCCAGCGAACGTTGTAAGCGTTGAGACCGCGCACATCCTGTAGGAGCTGCCGAAGGCTGCGATCTTTTGATCTTTTTACAGTCCAAGCGAAAGATCAAAGGATCGCAGCCTGCGGCAGCTCCTACAGTGGATTCGGTTCCTTCAGGAATTGGGTGTTGTCATATTGCCGGTCTGTTAACCGTTGCGCCGGAAATACCGGGCGCCTTGGCCAACGGTGTCGAGAACTTCCATGCATCCCCCGCCGGCGCCGTGCCTTTGTCGTAAGGCTTGCCCAGCAGCATGTAAACAAAGCCAGCGCCCATTACCACCAGGGTGGTCAGGATCATCGAATAATTGATGTACCACGGCGCATCCGGCGAGCGCGGCCAGACCATATTGGTGATTGCGCACAGCCCATAAATCAAAGCCGCCACATTCACCCACAAACCCCACGCACCCAAGGTAAATTGACCGCTCGGGCGCCAGCCCTTGGCGCGGGCGATCAACGCGGCAATGACGATCAACTGGAACGCGACGTAGATACCAATCGCCGCGAAGCCGACGATGGTCGCCACGGCATCGGCCATGAACATGCCCAGGCAGACGATCGCTGCCGGTACCACGCCGCTGATCAGCAATGCGAACGACGGCACATGGTTGCCCGAGAGGCGTTTGAGCAGCGAACTGCCAATGATCATTTCGTCACGGGCGTACGCGAACAACAGACGGCTTGCCGCCGCTTGCAGGCTGAGGACGCAGGAGATGAACGAGACCATCACCACCGCCATCACCAGGCGCGAACCGACCGGCCCGAACGCATTGGCCAGGATGGTGGCAACCGGGTCGGTGTCTTCCCCGGCCAGCACCTTGGCCATGTCCGGCACCGAGAGGATCAACGCCAGGCAGGCAAACATCGCTGCGGCACCGCCGATGTAGATGGTCATGCGCATGGCTTTCGGAATGCGCTTGCCCGGGTTCGGGGTTTCTTCGGCGACATCGCCGCAGGCCTCGAAACCGTAGTACTGGAACAGGCCCGCCAGCGACGCCGCGAGGAATGCCGGCAAGTACGAACCGTTGACTTGAAGATTGAACGTGTCGAACAGCACGCTGAACGGCTGATGGCGCTCGAAGATCAACAGGTAGCCGCCGACCAGGATCGCCCCGACCAGTTCGCAGAGAAAGCCGAACATCGCCACCCGTGCCAGCAATTTGGTGCCTACCAGATTGAGTGCGGTCGAGAGCAGGATGATCGTCAGGGCAATGTAGATATTGGCTTCGGGGCCGGGATGGAAGCCCAGCATGATCGCCAGGTACGGCCCGGCACCGACGGCAACCCCGGCGATGGTGGCGCACAAGGCCCACGCATACACCCAGCCGACCATCCACGCCCAGCGCTTGCCCACCAGGCGACGCGCCCATGGGTAGACGCCACCGGAAATCGGGAACTGCGAAACGATTTCACCGAAAATCAGGCACACCAGCAGTTGGCCGGCGCCGATCAGCAGGTAAGACCAGAACATCGGCGGGCCGCCTGCTGCCAGGCACAAACCGAACAGGGTGTAGACGCCGACAACCGGCGACAGGTAGGTGAAGCCCAGGGAAAAGTTCTCCCACAGGCTCATGGTGCGATTGAAGTCCGAACTGTAGCCGAGGGCGCGGAGCTGTTCCGCATCCTGATCGGCGCTGACACTTGCACGCGCGTTAGGTGAGCCACTCATGTTATTTCCTCATTATCAATGGCAGTGGATTGATGCTGGCGGGTCGGGCCGCCTATGCTCGTTTCGAGCTTGTTGTTGTGTTGATTCCAGGCTTGATCGCGATGCCGATCCCGTAGCAGCTGCCGAAGGCTGCGTCCGGCTGCGCAGCAGTCGTGAAATCAGGCAACGCGGTCCTTCAGAGAACCGTGTGCGAGGGCTTTACGACTGCTACGCAGCCGGACGCAGGCTCCGCCAGCTGCTACCGGAGTGCGTCAGGCTTTGGTTTCGTCGTCGTACTGCGAGAGCCATTCGACGGCCGCATCGCGGTAGCGGCTGAAGCCCTTGTAATCCACCAGTTGCTGGTTCAAATCCCGCAGCACCCGATGCATGCGTCGGGCCCAGGCAGGATGGGTGGCGATGTCTTCGAGGCTGAGCAGGTAAGTGCGGATCGGGAAGACGATGGCGTTACTGCGCGGCAGGCGATGCAGGGGTTGCAACTCGATGCGCAGGTACACCAGCTTGCCGGCATTTTCGGCTGTGACGATGGTCCGGTCCGGTGCCCATTCCGGCAGGCTTTCAGCCGAGACTTCGAGGCGCGGGTTAACGGTCAGCGACCAGTTCAGGCGACGGACCGGGTGGCCGGTGCGCAGGCGCAGCAGGAACTTCAGGGCGCGGTCGAGCATGCCGATCTCTTTCACCAGCGGCACCGGCCCGTGGAACTCTTCCCAGCTCATGCCGAGGTTGAAGCGCAACGAGTAATCGGCCCGTTGGGTTGCAATCCCGGCACCCCAGTAGAGCGTGCCATCGCGTTCTTCTTGCAGCACCCAGTCACCCTGGGCCTGACGGGTCACGTATTCCATCGGCTCGTAGGGCAGGGTGGCCGGGTCGCCGAAGGTGAAGTGGTCGTCGATGTCCAGCAGGCGGTTGGTCCAATGCCACTGCCGACCTTCACGCGCGAGGCTGAAGTATTGCGGATAGTCCCGGGCGTAGGATTCCATGATCAGCTCAAGCAAATCCCACTGCGCCTCCATCATGTGCGGCGCCGAGACGTAGTGCATGCCAGGATCTTTCTCGAGGGTGATCGCGCGATCCCGGCATTCGCTGATGTAGTGCTCGTCGATATCGAAGGCTGCACGGAAAGCGCCATCGCCCACCGACACATGCGGCTCTAGGTTCATCGAGTACATGTAGTCGTCATCAGGGAACGGGAAGGGCGCGCGCGCGATGGTTTCCGGGCTGTTGGCGAAGGTGTAGTCGTCGCGATAGGTTTCGTCGGGATTGAATTGGATATTCATTGTTTTTTCTCCGTCGATCAGAGGTCGATGACCAGGCGATTGCACTTGGCGCGGGATACGCAGGGCATGATTTTCTTGCGGCCGGTTTTGTCTTCGTCAGACAACCAGTCATCGCTGTGCAGAAGCTCGCCGTCGAGCTCCAGGACCTCGGTTTCGCAATGCCCACAGGCACCGCCCCGACACAGGTAGGGCATGCTGAAACCGGCGGCTTCGACGGCTTCGAGCATGGTCTGGTCGGGCGAGACTTCGATGGTGGTGCCGCTACGGCCGAGGGTGAAACTGAAGGCTTCGCCGCCGCTGCTTTGTTCCAGAAAACGTTCAAAGTGCACGTGGCTGTCGGTCCAGCCGAGGTCGCGGGCGCAGGCCAGTGTGGCGTCGATCATGCTGTCCGGACCACACACATAAACGTGGCTGCCCAGCGGGCGGTCGGCGAGCACCCGGCCAATGTCCATCCGCGATTCGATGCCCTTGCGGTACAGGTGAACCTGCGAGCCGTAGGTGGCCTGCAGCTCCTTGCCGAGTTGCGCATGCTCTTCGCCGCGCACTGCGTAATGCAGCTCAAACGGCACCTTGCTCAGGCGTAATTCTTCCAGTTGGGAAATCACCGGCGTGATGCCGACGCCGCCAGCGATAAAGATGTGCAGCCGCGCTTGCTTGATCAGCGGGAACAGATTGACCGGTGGCGTGACCTCGATCAGGTCGCCCTCACCGACAGTGTCATGCAGCGAGACCGAACCCCCGCGACCACTGTCCACGCGGCGCACGGCAATCTGATAACTGCTGGTGTCGTAGGGCGAACTCAGCAACGAGTACGGATTGCGCAAGGTGTTGTGTTGATGGGCGATCAGCACCACGACGTGGCTGCCACCGGAAAAGGCCGGCAAGTGCGCACCGGTCGGCGAGACCAGGGTGAAGCGCTTGATTTCCGGGGTTACCGATTCGATTCGGGCCACGCGCAGATTCAACGTCCCATTGTTCTGGCTCATGTGTCGAGTTCCTCGGCTTCTGGCAATTCACCCGGCACTTCGGCATCGGCCTTGACCGCTTGGAAGGCAGCCAGCCGCCGGGAATAGTGATCGCGCACCACCAGCGTCAGGCCGCAACCGGGGCAGTCATAGACGCGTTGGGTGACGTTTTCGGTGTAGGTATCGCAGTGCACGCACCAGACCCGACGGACCAACGTGCCGGAGTGCTCGCGCAGCACTTCGTCGCGGTTGAGGTCGAAATGCGTCGCCACTTGCATCGCCGTGCCGAGAAAGCTTTCCGAACCGGCGAGGTAAAGGCGGGTGCCCATGCGCGCTTCGCCGAGGAGGGTTTTGAGCTCGTCGATCAACGATTGATTCGTCGCGTGCACATGCAGTGGGTGTTCTGGGTGCTGCTGCAATTGGGTGAGGAAGTCCTGCCCGGAAAAGGATTCCAGGGAGTACAGCAGGGTGATCGGCCGATCCATAGCGGCCATATCCTGCAACAGGCGCAACATGGCCTGACCGCCGCTGCCTTGCCCGGCAATGATGTGCCGGATTCCTCCTGGCAGTGGTTGTAACCGGTCATAGACCGGCCGGCTTTTGATCCCGGTGATCAACATTTTTATTATTCCTCCTGGCTACCGGCTCGGCTAATGGAAGCCGGCCCTGATGCAAAGCCCAACGACGATGGGTTGCAGATAGCAGGAGCACAGGTCGTGCCATAAACTCAACGCATTGAAAATAAAGGCTTTTGTTGTATTTTCTGCGAAGGGGGCAGGCAGAAATAACCACGGGTGTAGGCGTTTTTGCAGCAAACAACCCCCTGTAGGAGCTGCCGAGTGAAACGAGGCTGCGATCTTTTGATCTTTTTTAGATCAAGATCAAAAGATCGCAGCCTGCGGCAGCTCCTACAGGTGACCGGTGCAAACCGTGAGGTCAATCGCGCTGCAGTTTGCGGATCAGCGTGCCGATGTCGATGCCCAGGTGCACCGCGGCTTTGCGTTTGCTGCCGCGCAGCTGCACGGCCCTCAGAATGACCTGGCGTTCGAAGTGCTGTACCTGGAGCTTGAGGTTTTGCTCCGGATCGTCTTCGTCGGCAACCGCCGGTTTCATGCGTTCCTGCGGCCGTGCCGGTTCGAGCAGTTCGGCCGGCAAATGATGCTCTTGCGCTTCATCGTCGGCGAGGACCGCCAACCGTTCGAAGATATTCACCAACTCGCGGACATTGCCCGGAAAGTCATAGCCCATCAGGCGCTTTCGGCAACCGGCGGACAGGCTCAACGACGGCTCGCGATCGCCGTTGATACGACTCAGCAGGATGTCGATGAGAAACGGCAAATCGTCCCGATGCTGACGCAGCGGCGGAATTTCCACCGGAAGGACCGCCAGCCGATAGTAGAGATCGGCGCGGAACTCGCCGATGCTCACCAGATGTTGCAGGTCCTTGTTGGTGGCGGCAATGACTTGCACCTGCACCGTTTTGCTCAGTGGCGAGCCGACCGACTGAATGGTGCTGTCTTCGAGAAACTTCAACAGTTTGGCCTGAACGTGCAACGGGATCTCGCCGATCTCGTCGAGGAACAAGGTCCCGCCCGATGCCGCCTCGATATAGCCCTGCTTGCCGCCCTGCAGTGCACCGGTAAAGGCACCGCGCTCATAGCCGAACATTTCCGACTCGAACAGGCTCTCCGGAATGCTCCCGCAGTTGACGTGAATGAACGGGCGATCGCCCCAACCCGCCGCGCGGTGGATATGTCGGGCGATGGCGGTCTTGCCGACCCCCGGCTCGCCGAGCAGCAACAACCGCGCACGACGCCGGAAGGCGCGCACGCCGGTGTCGGCGATGGCCGATAGCTGGGGTGACAGGTGCAGGGCGCTGTCCTGGGGATCGCGCAGGCCTTGCGGTTCTACGGGTCGGTTGCCCAGCGACGCCCGACGTTGTGGCTGGCTGCCGTCGAAGTCTTTCTGCGTCAACATCCTGAACGGTTTTTCGTAGGCACCCGTGGGGATGGCATGGGTGCTGCTGAGCAGAACCCGGCCTTCGCGCGAGCGGGTCAAGGCACTGTTGCCGCCGCGATTCAGGGCCGTCTGCAAGTCTTCATAATTCAAAGCGGAACGCTGGAAGAAATCACTGTCGAACAGCCCGACGGCATGTTGCCTGGACAGTCGATTGACGCGCTCGGCGGCAAGGTTGATGAAGCGTACCCGGCCTTCACCGTCCGTGACGATCAACGCTTCACTGAAACTGTCGAGCAAGGCATGCAGCGCAGGTGTTTCCAGCAACGCACCGAGTGCTTCGCTGCTGGCGTTCACCGACGAGCGCATGCCCATCTGCACCGTGGGTGGCAGGTTCTTGTCATTCATGGGTGCAACTCTTCCGCGCGGCGCACACCCTGGCTTTGGCGGAACACCGCGACCCGCCAGGCCACGCCCTCACGAATCAGGATGCGCGAACAATGCACATTGAAGTTCAGAATGCGTCCGCTCAAGTCCGGCAGCGGCAGGCTGTGCCACGTGCGTTCCGGCAAGGCGTTATCCAGCAGCAAACGGGCAATCCCGGCGCCATGGGTGATGCCAAACGTCTCTTCGAACGCTGCGTTGCGCCATTGCGGTTGCAAGTGTTCATCGATCACCAGCACCGCGTCAGGCACCGCATCGAAGACCCGGCGCAAGGCGTCGATGCGCTGCTCCGCATCGTGCTGCATGCGCAACTCCTGACTGACGTCGCGGATGCTGCCCCACATGCGCAACAGGTGCCCATTGACGATGGTCGCGCGCACGTCGTTTTCCACATAGGCCGGTGAGCCATCGTGCCGACGATCCACCGAGAGCGCGCAATCGACGCTGAACCCGGCCTCGATCAGGCGCCGCACGAACTCTTCGTTGGCCGGGCTGCGCGGCCAGTAAAGGCGTACCGGTTGCTGGTTGAAATCGACATCCGACGGCATCTCGTACACCTCGGCCATGGCGCGGTTGCACAAGCGCCAGTGCGAGTCGTTTTCGAACACCTGGCGGACGATTTCATCCGGGGAGTTGTTGATGTCCACCGCCTCGGCGAACTCGATGCACCAGTACGCAACCTTGGCGCTCTGCAGCATCTGGCTCATCACCTCATTGGCGTTGTGCATTTCCCGCAGGCGATGGCCCAGCGCGCCGAGGGGGATTTTCAGCAGGTGCAGACGCGCCGGTTGCACCGAACGCCACTCCAGCAGACCGCAGGCGACCACCTGCAACAGGCCACCGTTATGGCGAATCAGGGTCAGTTCCAGGCTGTGGATTTGCTCGTCGGCAGGGGGATTGGCGAACAGCCGTTGCAAGGTGCGCAGCGACTCGACGCTGTAGATTCGCTCGATCGGCTGATTCAGTAACGCTTCCGGCGCATAGCCCAGTTCATCACTCAGGCTGGCGGACAGACTGACGAGATGTCCGTCGGCACTGAGGGTGCTGGAAAGGGGCGGCGCTTTATTGGCCAGTAAATTCAGGATATCCATCGGTGGATCGGCTCGATTTTGGCTTGTGGGTACCTGGTTGAAGACTCAGGCGGTCTAAGACAGCGGCATATCGCATGCCAACTAAAAGGCCAGGGAACATTGGGCATATCGGCGGATTTGGTTTGGCAGTGCTGCGATATTGCAGTTGAATGCGCATTTTCGCAGCACTGCTTAGGAGGGTGGAATTAATCCGATCAGTGACCCGGGAGAACTTCATGTAGCAGCTGGCGAAGCCTGCGTTCGGCGGCGAAGCCGTCGTAAAATCAGGCGACGCGGTGCATCAGAAACACCGCGCGCACAGGTTTAACGACGGCTTCGCCGCCGAACGCAGGCTTCGCCAGCTGCTACAGATCGCGTTCACCCTGCCAATGCTTGCCTTTCGGCGACTTCGGCCAGTACCGCAAGGTCCATATCACCCTCACCATGCTCTATGGCGTCCAGCAGGTTGGCGCGAATCATGTCGGCAGTGGGCATCCGGATTGAAACGTCCTCCGCAGCCGCGAGGATCAAGTCCACATCCTTGAGCCCAAGGGACGCTTTAAATGCGGCGGGCTCGTATCTGCGTTCACCGATGAGGGCGCCGTAGCCTTGATAAACCGGGCCGGTAAAAATGGTGCTCGAAACAAGGTCAATCAGATCGGCTGATTGAAGATCGTAGCGGGTGACCAGCACGGCCGCTTCACTCATGGCCTGCACCGCAGACACCAGCAGAAAGTTGGTCGCCAGCTTCATGGCGTTGGCGCTCGATGCCTTGTCGCCCAGCCGCCACGTCTTGCGTCCGATCAGATCGAGGAGCGGCTGCACACGTTCGATCGCGTGGCTTGGGCCGGCAGCCAGGATGTTGAGTTGTGCGGCGACAGCGACATTCGGCCGCCCCATCACAGGCGCGGCGATGTAGTCGATGCCCTGCGCTTCATGCACGGCGGCCAGTTCTTCGGCGAAGGCAACCGCGATGGTCGCCAGGTTGACATGAATCAGCGGGCCCTTGAGCTGCGACAGCAGCCCGGAGTCCAACAACACGGCACGCAACGCCTTGTCGTCAGCCAGCATGCTGAACACGACATCCGCGCTGAAGGCTTCAGCCGGGGTCGCAGCAGTCCTGGCGCCAAGCTCGACCAGTGTTTGCACGGCCTGGGGTGAGCGATTCCATACCCATAATTCATGGCCACTTTTCAAAAGGTTGGTTGCAATCGCCTGACCCATGCTGCCAAGACCCAGGAAACCGATCTTCATTGGATACGCCCTCTATGAGTAAGGAACGGTGAACATGTCATCCCTGTTCGCCCAGCAATTCCACCGGGTAGGAAAACACGTAGCCTTCGCTGCGCACGGTTTTGATGTAGGTCGACTCGCGCGAATCATCCATTAACCGTTGACGCAGGCGGCTCACCAGCAAATCGATGGAACGGTCGAACAGGTCGGCGTCGCGGCCCTGCGTCAGGTTGAGCAACTGGTCGCGGCTGAGCACCCGTTGCGGGTGATCCAGAAACACCCGCAGCAGTCGGTATTCGGCGCCGCTGAGGGCGACCATCGTGCCGTCTTCATCCAGCAAATGGCGGGCGGTGGTGTCCAGGCGCCAACGGCCAAAACCAAGATGCCGGCCACTTTCGGTGATCAGCAAGTTGGGCGGCAGCATTCGGGTACGACGCAGCACGGCATTGATCCGCGCCAGCAGTTCGCGGGCGGCAAAGGGTTTGGTCAGGTAGTCGTCGGCGCCCATTTCCAGACCGAGGATGCGGTCGGTTTCATCGTTACGCGCCGTGAGCATCAGGATCGGCGTGGCTTTGTGCTTGCCCGAACGCAATTCACGGCACAACACCAGGCCATCATCGCCGGGCATCATGAGGTCGAGCACGATCAGATCCACGGTATTGGCGTCGAGGAAACTGCGCATCTGTCGGCCATCAGCGACCACGGTGGTGCGCAGCCCGTTTTTCTTCAGGTAATTGCCGACCAGTTCGCGGATCTCGCGATCGTCATCGACAATCAGAATGTGGTTCACATGCTCCATCACTCAAACCTCTTGTTATTTGTGCGGTACGCGTCTGGCGAGCCCTGTTTTTCAGGTGCAAATGTATCGCACTGTATCCGGTGCGCTGCGTGACACCTTACGCCTTAATTGCCACGGTTTTACGACACATCGCCGATACCTCGGGCCGATTGAATGGGTTCCATCGAGACAAGGCAACTTGCCTCACAACCACTGCCCATTGAAACCTGAGGAAACCACCATGAACCGCACCAAACTTGTTGCCGCCAGCGTGTTCGCTGTCCTGAACGTCGCAGCCTTTGCGGCCCACGCCGATGATCAGGCCCAGCCGCAGACTTACACGTATGGCACGCACCTGGATGTTAAAAAGGTGATCTCTACAGTAGACGATAGCAACGGGAATTGCGGGATCGTCAATGCCCGCATGACCTACCTTGATTCCAGCGGCACGCTTAAGGTGCTGGACTACAGCAAATTTGCAGACTGCGGTAATCAGGGCAGCTAATCGGTCAATGGCACGGGATAGGGACCGGCTTGCCGTTCCTCAGCTCCTCGAGACCGGGCGCGCTGATTCTATGCGCTCCTCACATGGGATTTATGCAGATACATCACTGTCCTTTCAAAGGAACGGGGCACATTCTTGGCCGCAACCGCAGCAAACCCATCGCTAGTAAAGAGAGCCATAAAATGAGTGTGTTTACCCACGTTACAGTCGGCACCAATGATCTGGACAAGGCCCGCAGTTTCTACGACGACGTACTGGGCGAACTTGGCCAAAAACGTATCGCCGATCTTGGAGACAACGGGTCTATCTGGGGCGAGAATGCGCCGTCCTTCTTCGTGCTGAAACCGGCGAACGGCGCCCCTGCCAGCGTCGGCAATGGTGTGACCGTCAGTTTCGAGGCCCCGACGCGTGCCGCCATCGACGCGTTTCATACCGCCGCACTGGCCGCTGGCGGCACGTGTGAAGGCTTGCCCGGGCCACGTGGCTGGGCGCCGAATGCCTATGCAGCGTATGCCCGTGATCTGGACGGTAACAAATTGGCTGCCTATTGCTTCAAACCGGATTAAACCCGGGACGAGGCCGTAACGCAGTTTCTGTAGGAGCGAGCTTGCTCGCGATGGTCGGCAACGATAGCGCGTGTCTGTTGGCTAAACGCGGCGCTCTCGAGTCCATCGCGAGCAAGCTCGCTCCTACAACAGCATTACTCATTTACTGGCGTCGAGCACGACGCGGTAGCGCGCCTTGCCACTGCGCAAGTGGTCGATGGCTTCATTGACCTGGCTCATGGGGAAGAGCTCGACCTGCGGCAGGATCTGATGACGTGCGCAGAATTCGAGCATGGTCGCCGTGGTGCCGGGTGAACCGACCGGCGAGGCGGACAGGCTCTTTTGTTGGGGAATCAGGTCGAACACGTGCACGGGAATGGCGCCGGGCACGACCCCGACAAAATGCAGGCGGCCCTTGCCGCGCAGGGTGCCGAGCATGGCCGTCCAGTCGAGG
This sequence comes from Pseudomonas sp. LBUM1644, assembly GCF_059716195.1. Taxonomy (NCBI): domain Bacteria; kingdom Pseudomonadati; phylum Pseudomonadota; class Gammaproteobacteria; order Pseudomonadales; family Pseudomonadaceae; genus Pseudomonas; species Pseudomonas sp. LBUM1644. Next base: position 2,580,090 of record NZ_CP166812.1, read on the forward strand.
TTGGCGTTGGCGGTGACCAGGAGAAAATCCAGGGTGCCGGCGATGGCTTTCAGGGCATCACTGTCGGTCGACGCGACGACGTTGTGTGCGCCCAGGCGCTTGGCTTCGTCTTGCTTGCTCAGCGACGAAGTAAACGCCGTGACTTCGCAGCCCCAGGCGTTGAGGAAGCGCAGGGCCAGGTGACCGAGGCCGCCGATACCCACGACACCGACCCGGTCAGTGGGTTTGATGTCGAACTGCAGCAGTGGGTTGAACACCGTCGAACCGGCGCAAAACAGTGGCCCGGCCATTGCCGGGTCGAGGCTGTCGGGGATTGGCAGGGCCCAGGCCCAGTGCGAACGCAAACGGTCGGCGAAGCCTCCGTTGCTGCCGATGATGGTGGGTTTGGCCGTGCCGCACAGGTGATGCGAGCCTCCCATACAGGAGGAGCAATGCATGCAACTGCCCTTGTACCAACCAATGCCCACCCGTTGCCCCGCTTCGAGGCCGCGTACCTGCGCGCCCACGCGCACGATACGGCCAACCACTTCGTGGCCGGGGATAAACGGGTATTGGCTGATCCCCCAGTCGTTGTCGATCAGCGACTGGTCGGAGTGGCAGACACCGCAATACTCCACGGCGACTTCTACCTCCTCATCTTCCAATGGACCGGGATCGTAGCTATAGCGCTCCAATGGCGCGCCGGCAGCTGTTGCGGCCCAGCCGGTGAAAGACTTGAGTTCGGTGTTATCGCTCATGGGATACCTCCAGATCAGGAGACAGGGATTGAGGTGTCGTGAAGAAGACAGGAAAGTGTAGCTGAGCGCCCGCCAAACAAAAGGTGTCCGGACTAACTGCAGGCATCACTGACGGCCTTCGCGGCGCGTTCAACTTCTTGGCGGGTATCGGTGGTTATGCGTTGTTTGATGAGTTTCTGGTCGAGGAACAGCCGGCTCCCCTGGTTTTTCAATTCGGCGTCGGTGGCGGCATCTTCCGCCTGCAATTCGGCAGCATGTGCGTCTATGACGGCTTCAACCTCGGCATCATTTTTCGCGGTGTCGAGCTTTCTGACCAGTTTGCCGACTTGTTCCGTTTCGGCCTCGGCGTAGGCGTCGACAGACAGTCCGGAAGCCATCGCTCGTGTTCGAACGTCCAGCGCCTCCATGTGCTGCTGTGCTGCCCGGCACACCGCATCCTGCCGCGCACTCTCGACAGCTCTCCATTCCACGAAGCCATACGTAGACGCGGCGATCACGGCAACGGTGAAGGTGGCACTAAACAATTGCGCTTTCACATTCCGCAACCTCAGCAGTCAGAGCAATGCCGCCTGTAGGAGCGAGCTTGCTCGCGATAGTCGTTAACGATAACGCGTGTTAACTGGCTAAGCGCGGTGCTCTTGAGTTCTTCGCGAGCGAGCTACTACAGTGAATGGCATTCCGACAGCAGTGAAACCATTCCAGGAATTAAAAGCGTAGCAGGGCGGGGCACTGCTGAAAAATCGCTTTAGGTGGTTATTTGCCTTCGGTGGGTTTTAAGGGGCGCAGTCGGCCAACTGTTCCAGCAGCTGGGATGAAGGCACAAAAAAAAGCCGCCAGTGACCGCCGTGCTGAAATCCAGCAGGCGGTCATAGTGGGTTTTCTGTGCCATCCACAAAGTCGATGATACTGCGCATGTCGCACCAATCCCGCACTGTGCTGGCAGCCTCACTGGCAGGCGTTAACGTCGCCACGATGAACATCGCGCTGCGGGTGATCGGGGTGCAGATCGATTGCGGCTCAAGTGTTTGATCGTTCATCCCTGGCTCACTTCACCAGCTCCACCTCACTCGGCCGCCACTCTTTGGTAAAGAACGACTCCAGTGGGCTGTAGAGCCGCAGGAGCATGAACCATCCCTTGTCCGGCATCGTCTGAATCCAGTTGCCTGCCTTGGCATCGGCCGGTTTGGAAGGACCGAAGTAAATGGTCGTTGAACCATCCGCGTTCTCCACGGCGGCCGGTGACGGATAAGTTTGACTCCCTGCGCGCGGGTAGCGTTGCGGTGTCTGGAGCATGGAGCGCGTCTGATTGTCGTAAACGGTGAACGACCAGAATTTTGCCGCCGGAATCTTCGGTGGCAGGGTCACCTTGTAGGTCTTGCCGCCGTCGAAGGGATTCTTTTCAGCATCAGTGAAACCCATCAGGTACTGCGAACCAACGTTGGGCAGCCGCATGATCATGCCCGGGGAGTCCATGGTGTAGCCGTAGTAGAAGGCCGCGCGGGAGTCGAGGGTCCGCGCGCCAGTCGGTGGCAGCGCTTTGAACAAGCCTTCCTTGGTGATCATCGGTGGCGGCGTCTCGAAGTCGAAACCACCTTGCCACAGCATGTTGGCCCACATCGAGTTCGGATAAAGAGCCCAGCCGGGATAGTCGGCACCACGCCAATTCAGCGTTCGCCCAGCCGCGTTGCCTACGGCCGCAGCGTCGGTGAGGATCTTCTTCATTCGCTCGTCCGGAACAAAGGGTTTGCCCTTCACGATACCAATAGCCGCCAATTCGCCCATAAGTTCGGGGCTGAACGACGTGGCGGGCTCCAGCTGTACGAGCTTATCGAGCATCTCGAAGTAAGAAAAATCGTTAGGCGGGATGGTGTTGAAGGATTTGCCACTGCCCTCGATGAACTTCGTTGGAGGTATCGGGAGGATGGGCTCCAAACGGACTTTGCCGTCGAGTGCCGTGGCGATGCTGGTGCCGTAGCCACCCGGTGTGTAGGGGTAGATCTTCAGCTTGTCTTTGATGAGATCAACAGCAGGTTTCGGGTCGTTGTTCTCCATAAAGGCGCGAACAGCGTAGAGCACATGGTTGGTTTTCGAGCGGCCAACAAAGTAACCTCCATCAGGAACAGGACCCTCGTAGTCCGGCGGCAGAATCAGGTATTTACCGCCTTCGCCCCGATCAGGTCCAGGTGCTCCGATGTCGATGATCCAGCCAAACCACATGTCATTAAGCGTACCGAGCGCCTTGGGTGGCACCTCAACCACTAACGGTCCTTTCGTCAAGTCGAGCGTTGCCACCGTGTAGATCGTATCGGCGTTGGCGGTGAGAAAGAGTGAGTTGGAGTCCATCAATTCCGAGAAGATGACCACCGAGTTGTCTTCAGCGCCAATGCTGTGGAAACCCTCGCGAATCGCATAGGCCGAGGCGCCGGAATAACTGTTCATGAAGGCGTCGACACCGCGACTGAACGCCAGCGTGTCGTAGACGTCCTGCGCGGTTTTTGCACTCGGCGCACCGTCCTTGAAGTCCAGCACACCGATGCGGGTCTCGATACGGTCTGGCGTCCTGACGCCTGGAGGGATTTCGGATGCTGCCTGGGCCGTGGTCAGGACCGGCAGCGTCAGTGTGGCAAGCGCCGCAAAAACGGCGATGGGTTTGAGAGCGTACGCCATGGGTGTTCTCCCGGGGAGATGGCTAATACCAGCAGCCGCAAGCATAGGTGCACATCCGCTATTGCTCCAGCGAATGGCGACTTTTGAGCTCGGGTGTGCATGAAACAGTCTTGTTTCGAATGCACGGCTGCATACCCCCCATGACTGGGGGGGTGAGATTAAGCCCGGCGCAATCTAATGCGACCACCTGTCCGGTAAACCATAATCGGCAACTGGCTGGCGGTTATGAGAACGCGCAAATGGCAAATGGCAAATGTCGAATCATCGACAATACTTCACTTCGCCTTACGGACTCGGTTGCGTTGTTATCTGATCGAATACCAATGCACTGTCGATGACGGCTGGATCAAGCCGGGGCTAAAGCGAATTTGCCCGTGCGTTTCAGCTTGCCTGGCAGGTTCTTCGCCGGATTGGGAGTTCGACATGAACAAATGCATTGAACGGCCTCTGCTGTCACTGATGGTGTTTGGTCTGTCCGTGAACAGTTACGCAGACAGCCAGGCAGAGTTGGCCAAGCAGGCCCTGAACCCGGTTGCGGCGTTGTACAGCTTGCCGATCCAGTACAACTGGAACCAGAAAATGGGCCCCAGCGGTGAAGGCATCCAGAGTGTCACCAATATTCAGCCCGTCTTGCCTTTCTCGCTCAACGATGACTGGAACCTGATTTCCCGCACGATCCTGCCGATCATCGATCAGCACGGACTGGCGCCGGGCGGTATCGCCGATAAAAACGGCGTGGGAGACACGTCCCAAAGCTTTTTCTTCTCACCGAAAAAACCGACTGACGGCGGCTGGATCTGGGGTGTCGGTCCGGCATTGCTGTTGCCGACCGGCAGCGACAAATTGCTCAGCAGCGAGCAGTGGGGATTGGGACCCACGGCGGTGGCATTGAAACAGGCCAACGGCTGGACAACGGGCATTCTGGCCAACCACATCTGGTCGCTGGAAAACAGCCCGGCCGATAACAAGGAGAAAGTGAACCAGACGTACCTGCAGCCCTTCCTGGTGTACACCACGGCGACTTACACCAGTTTTGGCATTAACACCGAATCCACTTATGACTGGCAGGCCAAGGAGTGGAATGTGCCGATCAACCTGTTTGTGACGCAGTTGTTCAAGGTGGGCAAGCAACCCATGAGTCTTCAGGTCGGGCCACGTTATTGGGCGGACAGCCCCGAAGATGGCGCTCATGGCTGGGGCTTTCGGGTGGCATACACGCTACTCTTTCCAAAATGAAAGGCGTCACCGCAATGCGCCGCAGTGGCTCGCTGCCTGATCGACCGCGGCAGTTCATGGCCGAGCCCCTCTTTGTTTTGCAGAAGGCCTGAAAATGGATCACATAGAGCCACAACTGATCCTGAAAACGACACCGCCGCGCAGCCAGAAGTCTGCCCGGATGCGCAGTCGGCTGGCGCTCGATACCCCGGAATTGACCGACAAGGTAGTGATCGCCGTTCACGCACCTGCCGGTTTCGGCAAGACGTTTCTGTTGACTCAGTGGCGCCGGGAATGTTTGTCCCTCGGGGCGGTGGTGGCGTGGCTGACGCTCGATGCGCGCGATGACGGCGCCCGATTTGTCCAGGGTCTGGGAACGGCCATGGCAGTTGGCAGTGGGCGACCGTCCTTCGCTCGCGCCTTCGAGAGTGTTCCGGGGCGCGCGCGCGACGAGCTGGAGGGACTGACGCAGTGGCTGGCAGAAGTCGCTGATCTGGGCAGCGAAACGGTGCTGATTCTGGACGAGGCTGACGCCCTGCCCGAGATGACCGTCCGTCAAGCGCTGACGTACCTGTTGCACAACGCACCGGCCAATTTGCGCATCATCATGGCCTCTCGTGCGCGCTTGAACCTGCAAGTGGCCGATCTTGCGGCACGGGGCCGCTACGCCACAATCACTAGCACCGCACTGCGCTTTTCGGTCGAAGAGTCGGTAGCGATACTGGGCGGTCGCTTTGGCGCGCGTATCGATGCTGATCTTTGTGTGCGACTGCATGAGATCACCGAAGGTTGGCCCCTCGGTCTGCAGTTGGCGATTTCGGCGATGGAAAAGAGCCCTGATTTGACTGCCGCCATCAAAGAGCTGGCGACAGGGTCCGGTGATATCAAGCGCTATTTCGTCGATAGCCTGATTGCTCATCTCACCGAAGAACAGGTCGTATTTCTAACCGGTATTGCGTTGCTGGAAATGGTTCAGCCTTCGTTGTGCATGGCGTTGACAGGCAATCCACGCTCGGGTGAATTGCTTAAGGATCTGTGTATCTCGACCCCCATTTTTGTCGAGAGTGTCGACAGCGATTGGGTGCGTATTCATCCGCTGGCTCGGGAGTTCTTGCTCGGACGGTTTGCCAAGTTGCCCCTGGAGCAACGCCAGGGTTTTCACGAGCGTGCGGCTGTCTGGCTGGAACAACACGGATTTCTGGAACAGGCCGCCCGGCAATACCTGTCGGCAGGCCTGCCGCAGCCTGCCTACAGCATCATTGAAGAATGCCTGTACGAAGTCATGTTGCATGGTCAGTTGAGCAGAGTGCTGGAATGGGTTGAAGAGCTCGGGCTTGAGGACATCAAGACGCATCCTCGCATCTGCCTGGCAGCGGCCTGGACATTGGCGATGGGCGACCGTCAAGCGGAAGCCGCTGGATTGATTGCCAGCATTGAGCAGCACCCGTCCGCCGACGAAGCCACTCGATGCGAAGCCGTCGCCATCGCCACGGCGGCCGCCTACTTCGGCGATCGGCCTGACGAATCGCTGGCGCTGATTTCTCCATGGGCCGACAGACTGCCTTCGTTCTCGACCAAGCTTCAAGCCATTGTGGCCAATCAATTTGCGCGGTTGGCGCTGTTCGAGGGGCAGCCCGAGAAGGTCCGGCGCCTTTTTCAGCGAGCTCCACATTATGCGTGGAGTCCGGGGCTGGATGCCATTCGCGGGATGGGCGAGTGGATGGTAGGGCTGTCGTATTTGTGTGAAGGGCGGATGGAGTCCGCACAGGCTTCCCTGCACGACAGCCTGATGCGTGCCGAGCGGGACATCGGTCGGCGCAGTCCCGTGGCCGTCATGTTGGCTGGCACTCTGGCCGCGGTGTTGTTGGAACTCGGTGACGTTCAGGAAGCGAGTACCGTGCTGGCAAACAGGCTGGACATGGTCGAACGGCTGGCTTCGCCGCATGCGATTGTGTTGGGCTACATCACTGCCTCCCGCCTGGCGTCGATACAGGGCCAGGGAAATCGCGGGCAGGATCTGCTTGAGGCGCTATTTGCGCTTGGCGACGAACGTGGCATTCCCAGGTTTTGCATCGCTTCGCTTGGCGAGCAAATTCGCTTGCATGCCCTGCAGGGACGCAGCGATACCTGTCAGGCACTCTGGCGACGCCTGGACGCTGTCACGCCGGTTATCGCCCGTGAAGAAGCCGGTTTGCTCGGTCCGGAACTCGCGTTGCTGGCGGGCGTGGCCAACGCTTATGTCCTGCTGGCCAGGCGCGAATGGCAGGCCATGCTGGTGGTGCTCGACAAGGTCAGCGCCACGGCCGAACACTTGCGCCGTGGCCGGGAAATTGTGCAGATCAAACTGCTCAAGGCCCTGGCACTCAAGGCGACCGGCGAAGACGGCACCGCCTGTTTGCTCGAAGCCGTCAGCCTCGCGCAAGAGAATGGTATGCAACGCGTGGTGCAGGATACCCATCCCGATCTGAGCAAATGGCTGCAATCGCTCAAGCGCGAAACGGTCCCGCCAGTGGCAGCCGCTGCACCGGTACCGGCGCCCGCTTCGCGGCCGGAGTCCGCGACATCGAGCGTTTCACCCAGCCGCCTGCTGACCCCCAAGGAGCGTGAGGTGTTGCAGCTGCTCGCACGCAATCTCTCCAACAAGCAAATTGCCCTGGCGCTGAATGTCGGTGAAGAAACCGTGAAGTGGCACCTGAAAAACCTGTTTGGAAAGTTCCAGGCCGGGACACGGCAGCACGTCGTGGCGCGTGCGTACATGCTTGGGATTCTCGAAACAGCGGGCTGAGAAATCCGGTAGATCAAAAGATCGCAGCCTTCGGCAGCTCCTACACGTCCTCTGTAGGAGCTGCCGGAGGCTGCGATCTTTTGATCTTTAAGCCAGCAGCCGTTACCGCAGAAACGGACATCTAACCCCCCAGTCCGATTTCACGCCTCCCCCCCTGCCAATGGGGGGTTTACACCCGCCTCTTCGCCATAGTCTGGCCCCCAACAAGAGCGCAATGCGCATCGGCAGGTGGGGAGCAAGGGTTATGTCGGAAAGAGTGCTGGTCGCGGGTGCAGGAATGGCGCCGTTTCTGCCGCTGGGTGGCTGTGACAGTCATGCCGCGTTGGCAGGGCGGGCCATTCGTGCGGCGCTGGCCGATGCGCGAATCGACTATGACCTGGTCGATCAGGTGTTCACCTCCTGCGTCCACGGCGAAGCGGGTATAGCCGAGCAGATGCTGTCGCAGATCGGCTACTCCGGCGTGCCGGTTTTCAGCCTCGCCGATGGTTGTGCCTCCGCCAGCAGTGCTTTTCAGTTGGCCCGCAACAGCGTGCTGTGCGGTCAGGCGGAATGCGTTCTGGTAGTGGGCGTCGAGTGCATGCCAGCGCGGATTTCCAATCGTGAGTTCTTCGGTTTGAAAGAGCTCGCTCGCGATGAGTCGGCCATGGTCGGTCCGAGTGGCGACGTCGCATTTATCGAGCGTCGACAGCAACCGGCGCTGCTGTTCGCAGCCCAGACCAGTTGGCTGCTGACGCGGCTGGGCGTTTCCGAAAGCAGTTTCGATCAGGTGCTTGAGCGGGCGCGGATCCAGGCCGGACTCAACCCTTACGCCGTATTGAACCGCGTGCCGGGTCGCGACGGATGGCTTCCGCCTTACCTGTGCCCGCCAGCCTGCGGAGCGGCGGCCGTCCTGATCTGCACACCGGCCTTCGCCTTGCGCTTCGGCGCTCGGGCCGACGTCAGCGTTTTGGCCAGTGCCCGGGGCAGTGACAGTACTTCAGAGCAAGAGTCGGGCTGTGTGCTCGATGTGCTGGGACGGGCGACCACCCGGCGCGTGGCGCAGCAGGCCTATCAGCAAGCCGGTCTTGGCGCGGAAGACATTGACGTGGCTGAACTGCATGACCAAAGCGTCGGCGACTTCATGGTCAACAGCGCCGCGCTGGGTTTTTGCAGGGAGACGGAGATCGATCGGTTCATTCAACTCAGTGGCCCGTTGAAAGGGCAGTCGAATGCAGTGAACCCCTCGGGTGGCTTGCTCGGACGTGGACACGCCCCAGGCGCCACCGGGCTGGCGCAACTGGTCGAGCTGGTCTGGCAACTGCGCGACCAGACCGACGGCAGACAAATTAGGGGCGCCCGTACGGCGCTACAGCACAGCACGGCCCTGGGTCGGGCCGTGTCGATCACCATTTTGCAGCGCACGTGAGAGGAGGCGCGGGTGCCGTAATTGAAAACCATGACTTTTCGTAAACCATAGAGCAGGTGGCACGTTTGATGAACAAAAATAATAAGATCTGCCATGCAAACCTTCGCAAGGGGTTGCTGACTTCGGCGATTCTGACCGGTCTGGGCATCGCTCCCGTGCAGGCGGTCGAGATCAACACCGGGAATGAAGACTTTGCGGTGCGCTTCGACAACACGCTGAAGTTCAACTACGCCCAGCGCGTGGAAGCACCCAATAGCAAGTTGGCCCATTCGTGGAACAACAACGACGGGGATCGCAACTTCTCGTCCGGCAGCCCGGTTGCTCAACGCCTGGATGTGTTGTCCGAACTGGATGTGGTTTACAAACAAAAAGCCGGTTTCCGGGTCAGTGCCAACTCCTGGTACGACCACGCCTATGACGATATCGGCAGCGATAACGCCTCGACCAACCAGCTGAACAACGGCCGGCCGGATTCCCGTCACCAGAGCGGTTACGCCGATCGTTATTACAACGGTCCGTCCTCGGAGATTCTCGATGCCTTTGTGTTTGGCAGTACGGAAGTCGGCGACGAATCCTTGCTTAGCGGCAAGGCAGGCAAACACACCGTTTACTGGGGCGAGACCATCCTCGCGTTTGCCCACGGCAACAGTTACGGCCAATCGGGCCTGGATATTTCCAAGGCACTGGCGATCCCGGGAACAGAAGCCAAAGAGCTGTTCATTCCGCGCAATCAGTTGTCTGCCAGCTTTACGGTCAACCCGGAGCTGACCCTTGGCGCGCAGTACTTCCTGGATTGGGACGCGGCGCGGTTGCCGGAATCGGGCACCTACCTGGGTTTCAACGACGGTATTCAGAGCGGTGGGCATAACCTGTCGTTGGTCGCTGCACAGAACCCCCGGTTCGGCACGCCCGGTCCATTGGGTGCCAACCAGTTCCTGCGCCTGACCAACGGGCATACCTATACGCCGGATAACCACGGCGACTTCGGCTTGATGGCCAAGTGGAGCCCGGAGTGGCTGCAGGGCACCCTGGGTGTCTACTACCGCAAGACCTCCGACATTCTGCCGAATCTGGTGCTGCAGCCGACGGCTGTCGGTCCTGCGCAACTGATTTCCGGCAATGCCGGCAGCTACAACCAGTTCTACGTCGACGACATCGATGTCTACGGCATCAGCCTGTCGAAAAGCATCGAAGGCGTCAGCGTCGGCCTCGACGTCAACTACCGCCACAACATGCCGCTGGCCAGCGTGCCGGCAACCGTCAATCCAGCGGCTGGCGCTGCCGGTTTGCCGGGCTTCATCAGCAGTTTCAACGGTGACAACGGCGTGGCCCGAGGCAACACCGTGCATGCGGTGCTCAATGGCCTGACCACGTTTGGCGACACGCCGGTCTGGGACAGCTCGACCTTGCTGGTCGAACTCGCCTACAGCCGCTGGTTGGACGTCACCGAGAACAAGCAATTGTTCAAAGGCGAAGATTGGTATCGCGGTGTCGACAAGGTCACCAAGGACAACTACGTCCTGGGCGTCAACTTCAACCCGACCTGGTACCAGGTGTTCCCCGGCATCGATATGTACTTGCCGGCCACCTACAACGTCGGGCTGTCGGGCAACTCTGCTGTTCAATTGGGGGGTAACAAGAATTCAGGCAGCTACTCGGTGGGCGTTGGCATGGACGTGCACAACCAGTACCGGTTTGACCTGAAGTACGTAGACAACTTTGGTCCGTTCGACACCTGCGATTCCGCCGGTAGCGCGGGTGCACAAGGCGCAGGCGCCGCACCCGGGGCCAATAGTCAATACAACTGTGTACCGGGGCAGCCCACTGCTTTCGGCGGTACGCCATCTCAGCTCAAGGATCGGGGCATGGTCACGTTTACCTTCAAAACGACCATTTGATCGAAGTCTTTGCTTGATAGCAGGAGTCACTCATGAAGTTCGTCAACACGCTTTTGTTTACTGCCTTGACCGTCGCCATCGCCGGCGTGGCCCACGCTGCAGTTTCCCCTGATGAAGCAGCCAAACTGGGCAGCAGCCTGACCGCCGTCGGCGCGGAAAAAGCCGGCAATGCCGACAGCACCATTCCGGCCTACACCGGCGGTATCACCACGCCGCCTGCCAGCTTCCAGGCCGGCAGTTCGTTCCGTCCGGACCCTTTCGAGGCCGACAAGCCGCGTGCGGTCGTCGATGGCAAAAACCTCAGCCAGTACGCTGGCAAGCTGACCGCGACCACCCAGGAATTGCTCAAGCGCTACCCGACGTTCAGGGTCGATGTGTATCCGACCCATCGCAGCGTTGCGCTGCCGCAACGGCTGCTGGATAACACCGCGAAAAACGCGGTCGTCACCAAAACACTCGAGGGCGGTGTAGCGCTGGAAAATGCGCTGCCAGGCGTCCCGTTCCCGATCCCGAAAGATGGCTATGAAGCCATGTGGAACCACCTGCTGCGCTATCAGGGCTACGCCACCAACTTCAAATACGATTCCTGGAACGTCGACGGTTCCGGTTCGGCGATTCTGGCCACGTCTGGTAATGCCTATCTGGAATACCCGCTCTACGATCCGAAGCGTACGGAACCGGCGAAAGAGACCGATCTGTTCTTCAAGACCAAGCTCTACTACCAGGCCCCGGCCCGCCGCGCCGGTGAAGCCATCCTGGTGCAGGATGCGGTCAACCCGCTGAAAATGGAGCGTCGTGGCTGGCAATACCTGCCGGGCCAGCGCCGAATCAAGCTTGCTCCGGACATCGCCTACGACACGCCAAACCCGGGCTCGGCCGGTGCCTCGACCTATGACGATGCCTGGGTGTTCAACGGTGCAATGGATCGCTACGACTTCAAGCTGGTCGGCAAGAAGGAAATGATCATTCCTTACAACACCTACAAGCTGAACTACCACAAGGAAGCGGCGGACATCACCACGCCGCACCACGTCAACCCGGACCTGGTGCGTTGGGAGCTGCACCGCGTGTGGGTGGTAGAAGCCACGCTGAAACCGGGCAAACGCCACATCTACAGCAAGCGCACCTTCTACCTCGACGAAGACAGTTGGATTGCACTGGCCTCCGATGAATATGACGCCAGCGGCAAGTTGTACCGCGGCTCCTTTGCACACCTGGCTTACAGCTATGACGTGCAGGCGCCGAATTCCGACAACCACATGATTTATGACTTTGTCTCCGGTAGCTACAACATCACCGGCATCTACGGCCCGTATGGCGGCGTCAAGTACATCGACCCGCTTTCGAAAGCGCAGTGGGCACCTGAGTCATTGGCTGGCACTGGCATTCGCTAAGCCATAGACGCAGGTGTTTTTTTGTCGCCGACAGTGCTCCTCGCGCTGTCTGGCGGCTTTTTTTGCCGAGTAAACCTCATGAATGCATTTAGATGGATAACGCTGGCGGCGCTAGGCGTGGCATTGGCCGTGCCCTTTACCCGAGCGGTGGTCGCCGCGGATTTTGTCGACCCGCTGTCAAGTCCGGCGACTGCAAGCGAAAAAGCCATTAACGGAATGTTCACCGGGCTGGCCACTGCCGGTAAGCGTCTGGTTGCCGTAGGGCAACGAGGCCATATTTTTTACTCTGATGACAATGGCGTCCGTTGGCATCAGGCACAAGTGCCAGTGAGTTCCGACCTGGTGGCTGTGCAGTTCCCGACCCCGACTCAGGGTTGGGCGGTCGGGCATGACGGCGTTGTGTTGCACAGCGACAACAATGGCGAAACCTGGACGCGCCAGCTCGATGGCCGTCAGGTTGGGCAGATCATGCTCGAACACTATCAGCAGCAAGCAGCGCCGGATGAGGCTCTGTTGGCTGATGCTCAGAGAATGATCGATGAAGGGGCGGACAAGCCCTTCCTGGACGTGTGGTTCGCGGATGAGAAAACCGGCTACGTCGTCGGCGCGTTCAACCTGATTTTCCGCACTGACGATGGCGGCCGGACCTGGGTTCCATTGATGGACCGTACGGACAATCCGGGCGCGCTGAACCTCTACGGAATGCGTGCCATCGGTGATGACCTGTTTATCGTCGGTGAGCAAGGTCTGGTGCTGAAACTGGACCCGGCGACGCAACGCTTCGTCAATCTGCCTACGCCCTATAACGGCAGCTATTTCGGTATCACCGGCAAGCCGGGCGCCGTGCTGGTTTATGGCCTGCGCGGCAATGTTTACCGCAGCGTCGGTCACGGCGCGAGCTGGGACAAAGTCGAGCTGGGCGTGTCCTCAAGCATCACCGCGAGCACCGTCACCGCAGACGGTCGAATCATTCTGGTCAGCCAGGCCGGTCACGTACTGGTCAGCGCTGACGACGGCGCAAGCTTCACGCAAAAGCCACAGGAGCGCATGGGCCCCGCCGCTGCGGCGCAGGCCGTTGCATCAGGCTCCGTGGTGGTCGCAGGCGCACAGGGCTTGCGCCAGTTGCCCTTCGAATGAGCCCACTTCACACAATAAAAAGAGACGAGCCACGTCATGGGTAACTACAACCTCGATACGATGCCGGTGATCCGAGAGCTCAAGGGCTTCGATGCACGCTCCGGCAATTTCCTTGAACGCCTGATTTTCAATAATCGTCTGCTGGTGGTATTGACCTGCCTGCTCGTGACGGTGTTGCTGAGCTACTTCGCCGCCACTCGACTGACGCTCAATGCCAGCTTCGAGAAGATGATTCCGCAGAGTCAGCCCTACATCAAAAACTACCTGGAAAACCGGCAATCCCTGCGCGGATTGGGCAATACGGTGCGGGTGGTGGTGGAGAGCACCGACGGCGATGTTTATGACCCGAAATACCTCGAGGTGCTCAAGCAGGTCAATGACGCGCTGTTCCTGACCCCGGGTGTGGACCGGGCGTGGATGAAATCATTGTGGACACCGGCCGTACGCTGGACCGAGGTCACGGAGGAAGGCTTCCGTGGCGGCCCGGTCATGCCGGACTCCTACGACGGCTCGGCCAGTGGCGTCGAGCAACTGCGCCTGAACATTGCCCGTTCCGGGATCGTCGGCAGTCTGGTCGGGAACAACTTCAAGTCGAGCATGATTGTGGTGCCGTTGCTGGAGAAAGACCCGGTTACCGGCGCCGCCATCGACTATCACCAGTTCTCGCGCACGCTCGAAGAACAGCTGCGTGACAAATTCGAGTTTGCCGGCAGCAGCGCGACCCATAAAGCCGGTGAAGAAGGCAAAGGCCCGATCAAGATCCGCGTCATCGGCTTCGCCAAACTGGTGGGCGACCTGATCGATGGGTTGATGCTGATCATGATGTACTTCGGCGCGGCAGCGCTGATCGCTACCGCCATCATCTATGCCTTCACCCGTTGCGTACGCAGCACCGCGCTGGTGATTCTGTGCTCGGTCATTGCGGTGGTCTGGCAGCTGGGTTTGATCACTCTGTTCGGCTATGCGCTCGATCCGTTTTCGATTCTGGTGCCGTTCCTGGTGTTCGCCATCGGCGTGTCCCATGGCGCACAGAAGATGAACGGGATCATGCAAGACGTCGGGCGTGGCACCCATCAGTTGATCGCCGCACGCTACACCTTCCGCCGGTTGTTCCTTGCAGGCCTCACCGCGTTGCTGGCCGATGCCGTGGGCTTTGCCGTGCTGATGCTGATCGACATCCCGGTGATCCAGGATTTGGCGGTTACCGCGAGTATTGGCGTGGCGGTCCTGATCTTCACCAACCTGGTGTTGTTGCCGGTACTGCTGTCCTATTGGGGCGTCAGTCGAAAGGCCGCCGAGCGTAGTTTGCGTCAGGAGAGCAAAGAGCTGAAAGGCAAAGGATTGGGCAATGTCTGGAGCCTGCTTGACCGCTTTACCGAACGCAAATGGGCCACGGTGGCGTTGGTGGTTGCCGGGGTGTTGGCAGTTGGCGGCTTCGTCGTCAGTACGCACCTGAAGATCGGCGATCTCGATCCGGGAGCACCGGAACTGCGCGCGGATTCACGCTACAACCGCGACAACGCTTACATCACGGCCAACTATTCGCTGTCGAGCGATCAGTTCGCGGTCATGGTCAAAACCGCCAGCGAAGGCTGTCTGAAGTACGAGACACTGGTGGAAGCGGATCGTCTCGGCTGGTTGTTGCAACAGCAACCGGGCGTGCAGACCACCCTATCGCTGGTCAACGCGGTGCGGCAGATCACGGCGGGTTCCTATGAAGGCAACCCGAAGATGCTGACCATCGCGCGCAACCAGAACGTGCTGAACTACGGTGCGCAGCAGGCCTCGGTCAACAACCCTGAACTGTTCAACAGCGATTGTTCGATGATGCCGGTGATTGCCTATCTCTCGGATCACAAGGCTGAAACCCTCGATCACGTGGTGAAAGTGGCCGACCAGTTTGCCCGCGAGCACAGCAACGATGATCGTCAGTTCATGCTCGCCGCTGGCAGCGCGGGGATCGAAGCCGCGACCAATATTGTCGTGCGCGAGGCCAACCACACCATGCTGTTCTACGTGTACGGCGCGGTGATCGTGTTGTGTTTCATCACCTTCCGCAGCTGGCGGGCGGTGGTGGTGGCGGTGGTGCCGTTGATGCTGACCTCGATTCTTTGCGAGGCGTTGATGGTCTGGCTGGGCATGGGCGTGAAAGTCGCGACCTTGCCGGTGATCGCCCTCGGTGTGGGCATTGGCGTGGATTACGCGTTGTACCTGCTGAGTGTGCAACTGGCTCAGCAACGTGCCGGCCTGTCGCTGACCGAAGCCTACAAAAACTCCGTCGCGTTCACCGGCAAGGTTGTGGCGCTGGTGGGCATCACCCTGGCGGCAGGCGTGATCACCTGGGCCTGGTCGCCGATCAAGTTCCAGGCCGACATGGGCATCCTGCTCACGTTCATGTTCATCTGGAACATGGTCGGAGCACTGGTGTTGATTCCTGCGCTCTCGCACTTCCTGCTGCGCCGCGTTCATTAAAATAAGGAAAAAACCAAATGAACAATCTGGTCTATCCCACTTGGATTAAAGAATTACACGAGAGCGAAGTATTCGGCGAAGCGCTCGCCCTCGCACTGATTGAAGTCGCAAAAAATAAACGCGATCAATATCACTTCAGTACGTTGCTGCAACTTGAAACAGAAACAAAAGCGCGACTACGCCCGTTCCTGGTCAGCTACGGCATGCCCCTCAGCGAGAGCCCGGATCAGGGTGAAATCGAGGCCATTGTCGGTGTTTACAAGGCAATGAATAGCCTGCAGGAATTTTCCTGTGCGATTAAACCCACCGTCGAAGAATTCCTGGCACGCTTCGAAGAAATAACCCGTATTTGCCCTGAAGAAGACCGTGATGTCACCGAGTCTATGGTTCGCCATGAGTCAGCAATCCTGAAATGGCTGGCGATGGAAAGCGAAGGTGAATCAGAAGGGTCACTGGATGAAATGATCGGGGAGTTGCGCTATCCCTTGCCCAAGCCTTGAAGAATAAATAGAACAAAGGAACTTCCATGATTATCTATTCAACTTCCAACAGAATTGATGAGCTCAATTACATTGGTACACCCGAGGACTTGGGCGGCGAGACACTGTCAGCCTCAATAGTAAAGTTGTATGCCCGTTTCGATGTCGGCGGCCCGGACTCACCATTGACGGCTGGCTTATTTGAAGTCACTAAAGGCCGCTTCAGTTACACGTATCCCTTTAGCGAGCTGGCAACGTTGATCGAAGGTGAACTTGAAATCACCGATGAATCTGGCCAAAGCGCTACCTATATCGGCGGTGATGGCCGCAGCTGGTTTATTCGTAAAGGCGCCACTGTCATCTGGCATGTGAAGTCAGCAACGGCGCGTAAAAGCTTTTTCTCCGCCACCACCGATATTGATGCGAGGGGCTGACTCGATGAACAGTATTCGATTGAAAGCTATCGCCTGCGCAGCAGCACTACTGGTTGGCCTTCCAGCTGTTCAAGCCCAGGCAAATGTGAGCCCGGAAGAGGCGCGCGCGATCGCCAAGGAAGCCTACATTTACGCGTACCCGATGGTGGACAATTATCGCGTTCAGTACGGCTACTTCGTGGATTCTCAGAATCCCGAATACAAAGGCGCCTGGAATCGTATTCACAACACGCCTCGCGTCTACACCCCGGCGGACAAGGCGATCCAGACGCCCAATTCGGATACGCCCTATTCATGGGCAGGCCTCGATCTGCGCGCCGAACCGGTTGTACTGACGATGGCTCCCGTGGAGAAAGATCGTTACTACAGTGTCCAGCTGACTGATCTTTACACCTTCAATTCCAACTATATAGGCAGTCGCAGCACCGGTAACGAGGGCGGTAGCTATCTTGTCGTCGGGCCGAACTGGAAAGGTGATACACCCAAAGGAATCAAGAACGTCTTTCGTGCTGAAACAGATCTGACTCTCGCTATCTATCGCACGCAGCTATTCAACCCAGGCGATATCGAAAATGTGAAGAAAGTGCAGGCCGGCTACACCGTGCAGACACTATCGGCATTTCTTGGCCAGGCACCGGCGAAAGCTGCGCCATCCATTGATTTCGTCAAACCGCTCAGCCTTGAGGAGCAAAAGACCTCGCTGCAGCTGTTCAGTACGCTGAACTTCCTGCTGCAGTTTTGCCCGACCGATCCTTCAGAAAAAGAACTGATGGCGCGCTTTGCCAAGATCGGTATCGGCGCTGGCAAAGAGTTCGCCCCAGCCAAACTCAGCCCTGAGATCAAGGCGGCTTTCGAGCAAGGCATTGCCGATGCCTGGGCTGATTTTGCGGGTGGGGTCCAACAGCTCAATGCGGGAACACTGACCTCGGGCGATATTCTCGGCTCACGCGAGACAATGAAGAATAACTACCTGAACCGCATGCTCGGGACGATTGGTATTTATGGCGCCTCCCGACAAGAGGCGATGTATCCGTTTTATCGTGTCGATGCGGATAAGCAGAAGCTGGATGGCAGCAAGCGCTACAGCCTGCGTTTTGCGCCTGATCAACTGCCCCCCGTCAATGCGTTCTGGTCGCTGACGATGTATGAACTGCCAGGCAGCTGGTTGGTCGACAATCCTCTCAATCGTTATTTGATCAACTCGCCGATGCTGCCCCAGTTCAAGCGCGATGCGGACGGCGGCGTCACGTTGTTCATCCAGCACGAATCCCCAGGCCTAGACAAGGAAGCCAACTGGTTGCCTGCACCCAAGGGCCCCTTTGCCATGTACATGCGTTTGTACTGGCCGAAAGAGCAGGCGTTGTTGGCTCAATGGACTGCGCCGCCTCTGGAACAGCTGAAGTAATCGGACGGTCGCAGTGATGGCGGAAGTGGCTCACAACAGTGACTTTTTAGCCTCCTGCACCCCAGCGAAAGCAACGAATATCGCTGGCGAAACTCCACCATTTATGGAACATCTCAATGTCCATCCCTGATCTCAAAAACAAGAAAGTCATGATCACCGGCGCCGCCTCGGGCATCGGTCGTGCAGCGGCGTTTGCCTTCGCTCGCCGCGGTGCGCAAATCATCGCTACGGACATCAATCCGCAAGCGCTGAAACAGCTGCAGGTCGACATTGTGGCGCTAGGCGCTATCTGCATGATCCATCAGCTCGATGTTTCGAATAACGAAGAGATGCTAGCGTTTGCCCAGCATCCGGACATGAAGCAGCGGCCGATCGATGTGCTGATCAACAACGCCGGCATCGGTTACCTGGGCCAGTTCCTCCAGAGTGACCTGGCCCACTGGCGGCGGGTCATGGACATCAACCTGATGGGCGTGGTGCATGGCTGCTATCACTTCATCCCGCAAATGATTCAGGCCGGCGGCGTGCGCCATGTAGTGAACGTAGCCTCCGCGGCAGGCATCTATCCCTCGCCGACGATGGGCGCCTATGCAGCCTCCAAGCATGCGGTGTTCGGCCTCAGTGAAGTGCTGAAAATGGAACTGGCCCACACTAACATCAGCATTACCACGGTCTGCCCCGGCATTATCAATACCCCCATCACCCAGGCTCGCAGCAGCATTTCACCTTCCATCCGCGAAGAGCAGCTCGAACGACTGCAGGCTTATTACAACGCCAAGGGATGTGAGCCGGAGCTGGTCGCCGAAGCGATGGTTCGTGCCGTGCAAAAGGGCCAGGACCTGGTACTGGTCGGGCCGTTCGCCAAAGTGATTTTCCACGTCAAGCGCCTTTCCATCGGTTTGATGCGCCGGGTGATCCTTCGCGACGCCCGGAAGATCGGCTACCTGTGATTTTCTGCGCTGACTCGAACAAGAATAAAAGGAACAAAACCATGCTGGGCTTGATGCAAGATCAACCGCTTTTGATTTCTTCCGTTCTGGAACATGCGCTGAAGGCGCATCCGCACACTGAAATTGCCTCACGCATGGCCGATGGATCGGTTCATCACTGCACCTATGCCGACATCGGCCGCCGCGCCAAACAAGTGGCCAATGCCCTTGTAGCGCTCGATGTGCAGCCCGGCGACCGAATCGGCACGCTGGCCTGGAACGGTTACCGGCACATGGAACTGTACTTCGGTGTGTCGGGCATGGGCGCGGTGCTGCATACGATCAACCCGCGGTTGTTCGCCGAGCAGATCGAGTTCATTGCCAATCACGCCGAGGATCAGTACTTGATGTTCGATCTGTCGTTCGCGGCGCTGGTCGAGCAAATCGCACCTCACCTGAAAACGGTCAAAGGTTTCATTGCCTTGTGTGATCGTGAGCAAATGCCGGCGCTCAATGTGCCTCATCTGATCTGCTACGAAGACCTGATCGCCGAGCACAGCAGTGACTTTATCTGGCCTGAGTTCGATGAACGCACGGCGTCGTCGATGTGCTACACCTCAGGCACCACCGGCAATCCGAAGGGCGTGCTGTATTCGCACCGTTCTTCGATTCTGCACTCCCTGGCGCTGTGTACCTCGGATGGTTTTGGCCTGTCTGCGGCAGATTCAGCGCTGCTGGTGGTGCCGATGTTCCACGTCAACGCCTGGGGCATGCCTTACGCTGCTGCGATGTGTGGCGCCAAACTGGTATTACCGGGTGCCGCGCTGGATGGCGAGAGTCTCTACACGCTGATGCGCGATGAGCAAGTCACCCTGGCGCTGGGCGTGCCGACGGTGTGGATGACGTTGCAGCAACATGTCGAGGCTCAGGGCTTGCAGCCGGCCGCCGAGCTGTGCCTGAACCGGGTAGTGATCGGCGGGGCGGCCGCGCCTCGAAGCCAGGTCGAGACGTTCGAGACGTTCTTCGACGCACGTGTCTTGCATGCGTGGGGCATGACCGAGATGTCGCCACTGGGCACCCTCTGCATCCCCTTGCCCAAGCACCGCGGCGCACCGCTCAATGAAGTGCTCGATTTGCAGGCCAAACAGGGGCGGGCGCTGTTTGGGGTGTCGATGAAGATTGTCAATGATGAGGGCACTGAACTGCCACGCGATGGCAAGGCTTCCGGTCTGCTGCTGGTCAAGGGGCCGTGGATCGCCAGTCAATACTACGGTGGTGAGGGCGGGCAGATTTTGAATAGCGAGGGTTGGCTCGATACCGGCGACATCGCAACCATCGATGCCGATGGCTACATGCAGATCACCGACCGTGCCAAAGACGTCATCAAGTCGGGCGGCGAGTGGATTTCATCGATAGATCTGGAAAACGCCGCCCTCAGCCATAAGGCTGTCGCTGAAGCGGCGGTGATTGGTATCCCACATCCAAAATGGCAGGAGCGCCCGCTGTTAGTGGTGGTGCTCAAACCTGGCAAGACCGCGAGCAAAGACGAGTTGCTGAAAGTGCTGGCAAGCCGCGTTGCGAAGTGGTGGCTGCCGGACGATGTGGCCTTCGTCGACTCGCTGCCGCATACCGCCACCGGCAAGTTGCAGAAAATGAAGCTGCGCGAGCAGTTCCGCGACTACCGTTTTCCAGGCTAAGGGCTATTTATCCAGCGGCACGATCAGCGGGCCGGCGAAGGCCTGCATGATCAACGCCGCCGGTTGCTTGTGACTCACCAGTTGGGCCATGGCATTCATGTAGGGCGTCAGGTGGCGGAAGTATTTCTTGTAGCTCGGGCACAGGTAATTCAGGCCCGGCTCGCCATTCGGGGCACTCGTAAATCGGTTTTTCGGGCATTCGCCATGGCACGCAAAGCGGTAGTCGCATTGCTGGCAGTAACTCGGCAGTGTCTCTTCCTTGGCCGCGCCAAAAGCTTGTTGGGCGGGGGAGGCGAGTAGTACGGCAGGATCATCGGTCTTCAGATTACCCAGCAGATACTCGGGGTACATGTAGTGATCGCAGGAATAGACATTGCCGTCGTGCTCGACGATTGCCGCTTTGCCGCAGCGCGGGCTGAACAGGCACACCGACGCGGGCAACTGGCACCACGAAGCTAGCGCCCATTCAAAATTCATCACGTGAACTTCACCGACGTCCTGGCGCACCCACTCGTCAAAAATCTTGATAAGAAAATCACCATAGGCCTCAGGCTCGACGGTTTGCTCTGTCACCACTGCGGGTTCCGGCACCGCGTGCAAGCGCAGCTCGGGCGGCACAGCAAAGTGCAAACCCTGACTGACTTGCGGCGCGCTCGGCTGGCGCTCTACGACCGGGTTGAACTGGATATGACGGACGCCTTCAGCCTTGAGGAAACGGTAGATTTCCATGGGATATTGGGCGACATCACGAGCCACGGTCACCAGTACGTTGAAGGCGACACCGTGCTGCTTAAGCAGACCGAGACCGCGCATCACCTCATCGAAACTGGAACGCCCGCGCTTGTCGGGGCGATACAGGTCGTGGACGAAACGCGGGCCATCGAGACTGATCCCCACCATAAAATTTTCACGGGCGAGGAATGAACACCAGTCATCGTCGAGAAGGGTGCCATTGGTCTGCAACGTGTTGCGAATGACTTTGTCCCCGGCGAACTCGCGCTGATACACCATCGCGCGCTGGAAAAAATCCAGGCCCAGCAACGTCGGTTCACCGCCTTGCCAGGTGAATTCGACTTCGGGTGTGGGCTGGGCTTCGATGTAGCGCTGCACATACAGGCGCAACACGTCGTCCGTCATGCTGAAGCGTTCACGGGGTGGATACAGCTGTTCTTTTTCCAGATAGAAACAGTAACTGCAATCGAGGTTGCAAATCGGCCCGACGGGCTTGGCCATGAGATGCAGGCCCTGGGGCGGTAATTCTTGGGTAGGCATGGTGGCAGGCTGCGTTCGGACCGCTCAGCGGATCGCTGCGGTTCCAATGGCAGAGGCTAGGGGGCGTAGCTGAATTGGCCGCCCCCCGTGATCGGGGGGGCGACGATACTAACTTTGAGAAAAATCCCGGGGACACCGCCATAACCTACACTTCATGGTCTGACCGCGAAGCGCAAACTCCTCTTGAAGCAGGTTCTGAACAAACCATGAACACATCAAAATTGCCCGTCCGTGCATTGATGCTGATGTTTGTATTGTTTGCGGTATTGCCGCTCCGAGCCGCCCCACTGGACCCTGGCTGGCCACGTGAAATTGTCCGGGACGACGCGACCCTCATCTACTACCAGCCACAGATCGACGACTGGAAAGGATTTCAAGGAACTGAGCGGTCGAATGGCGATTAGCATTACCCCTCGCGGCAGCAAACCACAGCTCGGCGTGGCCGCGTTCCAGGCGCATACCGATGTAGACCTCGACAACCGCACGGCACTTTTAACCAATCCGCAATTCGCCAGCACCGCGTTTCCCGGTGTAGACCCGCAAACCAGCCAGAAGCTGGATCAGCTGGTGCGCACGTTTCTCAATCCACAGGCTTCGATGACCCTGTCAGTCGATCGCCTGGTGGCGAGTGTACAAAACAAAAATTCGCCGCCCGTGACAGAGGTCAAGAACGATCCGCCAGCCATCTTCGTGAGCTATGCGCCGGCGATCTTGCTGTATGTCGACGGGGAGCCGACGCTCGCACCGGTTCAGCATTCAGACCTTTCGTTCGTGGTAAATGCCAACTGGCCACTGTTCACAGACCCGGCCAGCCACCAGTACTACCTGTTCACCGGACAGTCATGGATGACCTCGACCGACCTGAAAAGCGGCTGGGTCGAAACGAAAGCGCTTCCCGCCTCGATGTCAACAGTGCCGGCTGATCCGACGTGGGCAGATCTGAAGCCCTTTATTCCGCTACCCAAAGGGCAAAAAGCCGAGGCGCTGGGCGTGTACTACAGCAGTCCCCCTGCCGAGTTGATTGTCTTTGACGGGCCGCCGGTCTACACCGCGATACCCGGCACCCAACTGGTGGTCGCCAAGAACACTGAGAGCAATGTGTTCGTTTTTTCACCGACCCGGACGTTCTACTACCTCACCGCCGGCCGATGGTTTTCCGCTCCCGGTCCTGGCGGGCCGTGGACCTTCGCAACGAACCAGCTACCGCCTGACTTTGCCCTGATACCGCGTGACAGCGAGGCTGCCTGGGTCCTGAGTTCCGTGCCCGGCACACCAGAGGCCGAGGATGCGGTATTGCTCGCACAGATCCCGACCACCGTTGAAGTCAACCCTGCTGCGGCGGCGAGCGCCGTCAAGGTGTCATACAGTGGCGAACCTGAGTTCCAGCCCATTGAAGGCACTGCACTCTCATACGCAACGAACACGCCGGACAAAGTGATCAAGGTCGACAATCGTTACTATGCCTGCACTCAGGGCGTGTGGTTCGATTCGTCGACACCGACGGGACCGTGGCAAACCACGACTTCTGTGCCGCCCGCCATCTATACGATCCCACCCAGTTCGCCCGTCTACAACGTCACGTATGTCACGCAGCAGGTCATGCCTACCGGCACGGTGCAGGCGAGTTACACGCCGGGGTATCTCGGTGTGTTCATCGCCGGCGCCGTCGTTGGCGCGATCATCGCGCAAGGGAACGGGTATTACTATCCGCCCTATATCGGTGTCGGGGGCGGTCGTTATCCTCCGTATTACCCACGTCCGATGCCCTATGCCTATCGCACTTACAACCCTTACACGGGCGCCAGCGGCATCAGAAGAGGCGCTTACGGGCCCAATGGCGGCGCGCAATGGGGTGCGTCGTACAATCCCAACACTGGCACCTACGCTCGGGGCGCTGCAGTGTCGGGTCGATACGGCAGCGCCGCTGTCGGCCAGGCCTACAATCCCTACACCGGGGCCTATGGCGCGACGCGTCAAGGCTCGAATGCTTATGGCCAGTGGGGCAGCTCCGTCGTGACCAAGGGTAACCAGTGGGCGGCGACTCAGCATCAGACGACGGCCAGAGGCTCGGTGGGGACGTACCAGAATTCGGCAGGCGGCAAGGCCATTGCCACCACTAGTATCAATGGCCGTGCGGCGGCGGGCAAAACCGCGAGCGGCGATATGTACGCCGGACGTGACGGCAACGTTTATAAAAACACCAACGGGAGCTGGCAAAAATATGACGATGGCTCCTGGTCTTCGGTGAACAAGCCCACGCCAAAAAACGCGTCACCGACAACACAAAGCGCGCAACCAAAACGCGCTACCGCAGGCCAGGCGGCCAGTTCTGCCACCAACGCGCAACCTGCAAAAAAAACGCAACAACAGCGCACTGAAGTCAATCAGGCAACCACGCAGCAGAGGGCTCAGAGCGCTCAACAACAGCGCCCGGCGGCATCGAGCGCTAACAGACCGAGCGCAGGTGCTCAACAGAGTCCTGCCAGTGGCTATAACCGCTCAAATGGCCAAGCATCCATGGGTGAGTTGAACCAGGATAGGCAAAATCGCCAGAGAGGTGCGGACCAGAGTCGCCGCCACGTTCAGACCCAACGTGGCGGCGGTGACTTTCGCCGATAGGGAACAATGAAACCAGGTGGCGGCTATTTGATTTCCTCGACCTCATAGTTCACGAAGCCGAACTCACTGCTGCGCGCCGCCACGTATTTGCCGTTTTGCTCGAAGACGGTGGCCTCGAAGGGCGAGCCGCCGAGGCTCGTCACCAGATGCCCGTCCTTGATTTCGTAACTCGCCGGAACGCCGAACTGGCCGCCATGCAGCATGTTCAGGTATTCACCGTCTGAAGGCGGTTTGCCGTCGACACTGATCACCGAGCGCTGGCCATCGGTGCCATAGGCAATTTCAAAGGTCTGGCCGGTGACGGTGTTGCGCACCTTGATCGTTTTACCCACCACGTAGGCTTGCAGCTGTTCGTTGGTGAGTGCCTTGGCGCCTTCGGTCTTGAGGTCTTCAATGGTTTTACCACGCGCCGTCAATTTGCCGTCCTCGGCGTTCGGCGAGTACCAGATCGGCGAGGTCCAGGCGCGTTCCTGCACAGTGGCCGAGACATCGGCTGGCGGCGGTACTTGGAGCTTGGCCGCGTCATAGGTGCTCCAGCGGGGTGTCGGGATCTGTATGGCACGGGCGTAGTAGAACGCGTGCTGGGCCGGATCGAAATCCGGGTCGACCCAGACTTTTTTCAGCTCGGTGGCACCGATGGTATTGGTGTAAGTCGCCTTGGACACATCAACCGTGGAGCCCACCGCGGGCACTTTGCCGGTGGCCGGGTCCGGCTGACGATCACCAGACCAGGCAACGTCGTAGATCTTCTCGAAAGTCTGGCCGTTTTTGGTCCACCCCTTGATGATCTGGATCCGGTCGAGGTTGCCGTCATCGGCATCCTTGACTGCCCACACCACGAAGCTCGGCGCCTCTTTGCCCGGTTTTGCCGGCAAGTCGCCGCCCATGGGAACGCCTTTGGCGTAGGCGGCATGCACCCAGTCTTTCTCGTTCCACAGCGTGCTGTCGAAACCCCAGCCGCCAAACAAGCGCACGGGAATGCGTACGCCGCTGGTGCCATACACTTCCTTGCGCTTCATCGCATCGAAAATCGATTCACGGGTGTTTTCTTCAGCCCAGACCCCGGCCAGGCCGGAGGTGCTGGTTTGCAAAGCGGCCATGCCCGAGTTCTTTTTGCCGGAAAGGCGTAGCTCAGGGTTGCTGTCGGTAAAACCGTGGGAACCAAAGTTGTTGTTCTGCGCGTACGGAATCACCCCGTTGTGGGAGTCGCTGGCGGCGACTACGCCCATTTTGTAGGGGTTGAAGCCCTTGGCTTCTTGCAGTGCCATGCCGTTTTGCCAGGCCTGGCGCACGTAACTGCCATTGATTTTGGACGTGCTGTTGTCGAGGCCAATCAGGAAACTCATGATTTCGTAGTTGGCAAATTCATCATTCGGCGAAAGGTCGGGGTAGGTTTCCGAGGTGCCCTTGACTTGGTGGATCTCGGTCAGGGACTCGTTGCGCATCCGTGTTTCAGCCCAGGCGGCATCGATGGGCCGGCCACGGTCATCAACATCCACTGGAAACATGATGCCGTTGCTGAGGTTGGCGTTGTGCGAGATCGCCAGTACCTCATTGCCGTGTTTGCGCTGATCGTCCATCCAGCCCCAAAGATCTTCCGGTTTGTTTGAGTCGAGCGCCGTAAAGGGCAGGGCGGGGACCTTTTTCGAATCGCGGAAAAACACGTTGCGGTGCATGTTTTGATTGTTAGGGGCCGAGGTCCATTCATAAGCGACGAAGGTCGTGAACTTGCCGGGCTTGTAGTATTTGTCGGCAATGGCAATGGTTTGTTGCCAGATGCCACCCGCCACCTTCGGATCGATCAGCTCTTCAATCGGTTTGCCGCTGATACTGCCGGCAATCCATTTGAAGATCCGGTTGAAATCCTCCGGGGTTTTGGCGATCAGTTTTTTGGCGATGGGGAGTTTGCTGAAGTCCGACTTTGGATCATTCGCGAGGGCGATCACCCCGACATATTCCGAGTGATCGGTTACCCCGTGGAAATCCAGCGGCCGGCCCCGCAATTGCACTTCAAACCCCATCGGGTGCATGACTGGCATGCCCAATGAATATTTGTAAGCTTCTTCGGGCCCGACCAGGTGATTACCAATCAGGTAGGCATCGATCGACCACGACGTGTGCGAGTGCGTCTGGCCAAAATAGACTTCGCGATCCGGGTTGCCGTCCGCCATGACGTGTGTGCTGACAGCGAGGGCGAGCAGGGCGTAACTGAACAGTGAGGGTGCAGTGGGGTGATTATTGGTTTTCATGTTTCACATCTCCGAAACAGCTCAGGACCAAAAAGTCGAGACTCGCTCGAAAAACCAGAAGGCGGCCAGCGTGCCCAGGCCATAAGAAGCAATCGGCTGGGCATACAGCAACGCAGACTTGGGCAGGCGACAACGCAGCAGCAGGGCACGAAGACTCAACACCACGGCTACAAACATCAGTTGGCCAATCTCGACGCCGACGTTGAACGTGAATAGCGCCAAGGGCAGGTCACGTTGCGGCAAGCCGATTTCTGCCAGCGCACCGGCAAACCCAAAGCCGTGCAGCAAGCCAAAACAGAACGCCACGACCCACGGCCATTGCGCAGTGAAACTGGGTTCGCCACGATTCTTGCGGGCGATTTCAACCGCCAGCAACAGAATGCTCAGGGCAATGGTGGCCTCCACGGGAGGGCCGGGAAGGTGCACGGCACCTAGCGCGGCGAGTGCCAGGGTAATGGAGTGGGCGAGGGTGAACGCGGTGATGGTCTTCAGCAGCATCCAGCCGTTGCGCACCAGCAGCATCAAGACAAAAACAAACATCAGGTGGTCGAAACCACCCAGAATGTGCTCGATACCGTGGACCAGAAACGCACCGGCCACCGAGAACGCGCCGGGCGTGGCGACAATGTCTATCCACGGTTGGTTGGGTTGCACGAGGGTGGTCGACACCGTTCCGTCCAGCCGCGAGACGCGCACCAACACATCGGTGATGCTCGCTTGCAGGCCGACAAACTCAATGCGCTTGCCCACCAGTCCTGCGGGGCCGGCATCGATTACCCGACGCTCGATCAGCGAATCGTTGAGTTCGCTTTCCACCGGTTCAACGACGTTTCGCACGCCTTCAGAAAACCGTAGCGCGATAGGCAATCGCATGCCGGACAACACCGGCGTGCGCCACAGTACGTCGTAGCGCCCGGCAGCGGTTTCGTTGATTTCCATGTAAGCGGGGCGGGCATCATGGGCCAAGGCCGCTTGCCCCATGAATAAAACCAACAACAGGAGCCAGATCGTACGTCCCATCATGGCTGCTCCGTTTGCGTCGCGGCGATCCCGCTAACAGCGGCCGGCATCATCACCACGACTTGGTAGCGCGCTTTGAGCGCATCGAAATTCGAACGTTTCGATTCGGTACGCTGTTCGGAGAGCCAATCGGATTTGACCTGCTGTGCGACGGTCTCGAACGGCGGCGGCGCGGGCTTGGTCAGCGCATCTATCCACACCAGGTGCCAGCCAAAACCCGACTCCACAGGTCCGACCCAATGTCCCGGTGTTTGCTGAAACAAGGCAATTGCGAATTTTGAACCAAAGTTTCGCGCGATTTGATCCTGCGATTGCTCGGCATACGTATCTTTAAACAGGAAGGCATCACCTTGGCCGCTGTTTTTATCCGTCAGTGTGGCCAGCGCTGCTTGAGCCTGCGCTTGCGCGTCAACACCGCGTTTGTCCGAGGCGAAGAACAAGTGGTGGAAGGTCGCCAGCGGCGGCGGGGCATATTGGTCTTGATGCTGGTTGTACCAGGCCTCAAGGACGCCGGGGACAGGTTCACGAAGTGACGCTACGTCCTCTGCGAGAAAGTCCATCTTTTGCGCCAGTCGCCGGCGAATGATGGTGTCGTCTTTATCGAGCCCGAGCTTCAATGCTTCGCGATAGAGGATTTCCTCCTTCACATAGTCATCGAGCATCCCTTGGAGCTGTTGATCGGACGGCGGGCGCTGCCAGCGCGCCAGCCAGGAGATTTCGATCCGCTGAATATCGTCCGGGGTAATTTCGATACGTTGAGGGTCCTGATTCGCGGTTGAACTATGCAAGCCACCGTAAAGGACAAACAGTCCAAAGCCAGCAATGAGGAAATGCAGTAGTGGTTCGCGAAGGCAGCGTTTGATTAAAGAGAATCTGGATGATTTTGCTTCAGTAACAGTTAAGGTCATGACTTATTGCCCCACGCTTTATTCGAACAGGTTCGATGCGAACTGGAGTATTGCCGCTAACTCAAAACTTTCAATCAAGGCTAATCACGATCAGCACTAAGGCTTAGTCGGAATAGGTTTAAACCTTCCCGATTAACACTAACCCTGTAGGAGCTGCCGCAGGCTGCGATCTTTTGGCAGCGTCAAAAGCCTAAAAAAGCAAGCTCAAAAGATCGCAGCCTGCGGCAGCCCTACAAAGTACTTAAGGCATGTAAGTCACATGAACATCATTGACCTTGCCGTTGAAGGCGAAGGGCGCGCGGTCGAAGTAGTCGAGGGCAACGGGAGAGCCCAAGTCCTCAGCCACGTCGAAGGTTTCGCTGGCAGTGAAGGTCAGGGACGGTGTAAACGGCGTTGTTCCGTTGGCAACGTCCTTGCCGTCAAGCCGCAACGTCAGGTTGGCCGGTGCGCCGAGTTTGGCTGACGACATGGCGGTCAACACTTCGATGCTCACTTTCCCTGCGGGGACCCGCTCGGCCGATTTCAACTTGACTCGGGCGATGGCCAGGTCGTTGTACTCGTAGATCAGGAAACCGTCGTCCATATACAAACTGACCCCCCCACCAATTCCGCCCAAGGCATACAACACGCCGCTGGCGTTTGCTGGAACTTCGGCGTCTACGACAACTTTGCTGTTCTGGCTGCGCAAGTTGGGCGCGGCGAACTCGGGGAAGCGCTGAATGCGATCACTGAAGTGCCACTCATGCTGGTTGGTAGCAATCCGTGCGGCCGGATTGAGGAACGGGTACAGACCTGCGCCAATCGGGTAAACGTGGTTGGCCTTGGCCTGCACGTCGAATTCCGCTTTCAGCTCGGCAAGTTTTTCCGGGTTGGCCGCGGCGACGTCTTTGGCCTGGGAGTAGTCATCTTGCAGGTTGAACAGCGACCATTGATCCTTCTCAGGATTCCAGCCCATGAACTGGGCGAAACCTTGTACCCAGGGTTTGCGCGGCCCGAACACCGAAGCCATCCAGCCGTCCTTGTAAACGCCGCGGCTGCCAAACACTTCGAAGTACTGTGCCGGTTTTTTCGACTTCACGTCTGCGTCTTTGAACGTGTAGCGCATGCTGACGCCGTCCAATGGATCCTGAGCGATACCGTTGACCTCTTTGGGCGGCGTGATCGACAGCACGTCGTAGACGGTCGGGGCGATGTCGTTCACATGGTGGAATTGACCGCGAACCTTGGCGTCTGCCTTGATCTGTTTTGGCCAGGAAATGGCCAGCGGCGTACGCGTACCACCAAAGTAACCGGCGACCAGTTTGGTGCCGACAAACGGACCCGAACCTGCCCAGGCCCAAGCCGAGTTGTACATGCTTTCAAGTTTGGGGCCGCCGAGCGCCGACAGGCCACCGTACATGTCGTTAAGGACTTTCAGCTGTTGCTCTTTGGGCACAGGAATACCGTTCTGTGCCAGCAACTCATTGATCGTGCCTTCCATACCTTCGGCAGAAGCACCGTTGTCGCCAAATACATAGAAGATCAGCGTGTTGTCGCGCTTCCCTTCACGTTCCAGCTCGTCGAGGATCTTGCCGGCCTGAGTGTCTGCGTGTTCCATGAAGCCGGCATACACCTCCATCAAGCGTGCCTGATACTGTTTCTGCTCAGCCGACAAGCTGTCCCAGGCTGGCATTTCCGCCGGGCGCGGGGTCAGGACGGCGTCCTGGGGGATAAAGCCCATGGCTTTCTGGCGAGCAAATGTCTGCTCACGATAAGCATCCCAGCCACCGTCAAACTTGCCTTTGTATTTGTCTGCCCACTGCGCGTTCACCTGGTGCGGACCGTGCACGGCACCCGGCGTCCAGTACATGAAAAACGGCTTGTCCGGTGCGTAGGTCTTTTGATCCTGCAGCCAGTTCACCGCTTGCTTCGCCAGGTCTTCGCTGAGGTGATATTTCGGGTCTCGTGGCGGTTCGATCGGCGTAGTGTCGCGGTACAGGCGCGGTTCGTACTGGGAGGTTTCGCCGGCCAGGAAGCCGTAGAAATGTTCGAAGCCGTAGGCGGTCGGCCAGCTATCGAATGGCCCGGCAGCCGTCGTCTCCATCGGCGGCGTGTTATGCCATTTGCCGAACGCAGCGGTGCTGTAGCCGTATTGCTTGAGCACTTCGGCCATGGTCGCCGAGCTTTTTGGAATCTTGCCGGTGTAGCCATCCCAATCGGTGGCCAGCTCGGCGATGACGCCGTTGCCGACGCGATGGTGATTACGCCCGGTCAACAACGCTGCGCGGGTAGCGGAGCTGATCGCGGCGGTATGGAAAGCGTTGTAGCGCACGCCGCTATCGGCGACGCGCGTCAGGGTTGGCGTGTGAATCGCACCGCCGACAGTGTCGGACTGCGCGAACCCGGCATCATCGAGCATGATCACCAGAATGTTCGGCGCGTCGGCCGGCAAGTGGGATTGTTGCTGGCGTTTTTGATGCTTCGATGCTTGCAGTGTCGGTTGAGCGTCACTGGCCGAAGGCGTCGGCGGGAAGGGCAGTGAGTCTTGTGCAGATGCGACCGAGCTGGCCAGCAGCGCGCAGAGTTTTAAGGTGAACCGCCCGGCGGGTTGGAGCTTCTGGGACATGGATGTCTCCGTTTTTTCTTGTAATTGCAACAACACAGCCGCCCGGTCGAAACCGGGCGCCTGTGAAACTGGGAGGCTGATCAGACCGAAAAGCTGGTGATGTCTTTGGGCTCGATATCATTGGCTTTACAGAACGCCAGATAACGCTCGACACTGGATTTCCAGTTTTCGATGGCGACAAGGTTGTTGTTGTCGTCGAAATACAGCAGGTCACCCACCGTAATGTTCAGGGTGATGATTTCATCGCCATATTCAGTCAACCCGATCGGTGTATGACTGGTGCCGGCGGTTTCGAATACCACGCCGCCCTGTTTCGAAATCCAGTCGTGTTCCAGGTATTTCCAGGCACCCTTGATGGTGTAGACGACGACCGTGCCGGAGTGATGATGCTTGGCCAGAGGAACGCCCGCCGGAGCCTTGAGCAAGGTGATGGTCTCGCCGCGAATCGGGTCGCACTTCAGGTATTTGATGAAAACTTCATCGCTGTAAGGCGTGAATGGAACCCACGGCAGGTCATCGGCGTCGATGGAGGCGGTATCGATGTTTTCATAAAACATTTTTGTTGTTCTCTTGTTGGGTGAAGGTATTCACGGAGTTCAGAGGCATCCTGTATCGCCTGTGCATTCACCACCCCCCCATTGGCGAGGGGGGATGATCAGCAGCGCTGTGCCACCGCCAATCGGGTTGCGCTCAAGTAACGCCAGAACAACATCGCAAAGAGGATGTCGCCCGATGCCAGGGCCGGCAGTTGCCAGGGAATATTGCCCGCCAGCCAGTAACCGCTGATGAGTGCGACAACCAGGAATTTCGAGGTTAGCCCCAGCACGATGAACGGGCGGTAGCGCACAGGATCGACGCTGACCATCCAGTAAGCCAAGCCAAACAGGACGACCATCCCCATGGTGATCTGTATGAACAGCATGGCGATCGGGGTCACTTCCAGTCCCAGCAATGAGGCGACAGGCGCGGTGGCCACCAGGAAAGGAAGGCCCGCAAGCAGGTTGAAACAGGCGGCGGTCTTGAATAGTCCGCTGGAGTATTTGGTTTGCATGATTCGATTCCTCAAGCCATCAGTTTGAGCAGTTTTGGATAACTGTTTGGGAACAGTCGACTGACCCAGAACACGGTTCTCGACTTGTTACCGGTCATGATGCGTTTCGAGCCTCTGCGCAGGCCTTTAATGATGTCGGCCGCGCACTCGTCCGCCGGGGTCAGCAGCATGCCGGCGGCCTGGGCCGCGAACTTTTCTTCTTCCGGACCTGCAGCCTTACAGCGGCGGCCAGACTTTTCGATGTTGGTCTTGATGCCGCCCGGGTGCACGCACACTGCGCGTACGCCGGTGTTTTCCAGTTCCGACCACAGGCACTCCGTCAGGCCGCGAATGGCAAATTTCGACATGTTGTAGGCGCTCTGCACCGGATAACCCAGCAGGCCGAAAATGCTCGAGATATTGACGACGCAGCCTTCGCGCTGCTCCAGCATCATCGGCAAGAACGCCTTGGTGCCGTACAGCACGCCCCAGAGGTTGATCCCCAATTGCCACTCGTACTCTTCGACCGAGGTGTTGGCGACCGTGCCAATGACGGTCGCCCCCGCGTTGTTGATGACGTAATGCGCGGTGCCGAAATCGTTTTCGACCTCGGCGGCGTGGGCTTGAAAGGCTTCCCACGACGCGACGTCCAGCAGGTAACTTTTGGCTTTGCTGTTGGCAGGAAGCCGTCTCAGGGTTTCGTCGAGACCGGCACGATTGATGTCGGACAGGGCGAGACGCGCACCGGCCTCGGCCAGTTGAATCGCCAGTTCCCGGCCAATGCCGGAGCCTGCGCCGGTAATGACCACCACTTTGTTTTGAAACATGTCGTTTATCCTTCTTGTTTTAACGTTTCGCCTACCATTGCCAATCGAACGGCAGGGGACCTATTTA
Source organism: Pseudomonas sp. LBUM1644 (assembly GCF_059716195.1). Taxonomy (NCBI): domain Bacteria; kingdom Pseudomonadati; phylum Pseudomonadota; class Gammaproteobacteria; order Pseudomonadales; family Pseudomonadaceae; genus Pseudomonas; species Pseudomonas sp. LBUM1644. The sequence goes on from NZ_CP166812.1 coordinate 2,613,341, forward strand.
CTGAGAATGTGAATGGCGACCGCGGCTTCTTCGATGCCTTGCAATCCGCCACCGTTTTCCTGAATGCCGTGGCGCGCGCCTTCGACCTGGCGTTTGCCGGCCTCGCCGCGCAATTGCTTGACCAGTTCACAAATCTGGCCAATGCCGGTCGCACCGAGGGGATGGCCCTTGGACTCGAGACCGCCGGAGGTGTTGACCGGGATCCGTCCGCCGAGCGTGAAGTCGCCGCGTTCGGCGCACGGTCCGCCCATGCCGGGCTCGGCCAGGCGTAAGTTTTCGACCTGGATGATTTCGCCCATCGCCGAGGCGTCATGCACTTCGGCGACATCGATATCTTCCGGTGCCAGGCCGGCGAGGTCGTAAGCGTGATCGGCCGCCAGTCGAGCGATGTTGAGCTCAGGCTGATCGAGGCGACGATGGCTGAAACTGCGGATCACGCTGGCCGCTACTTTGATGCAGCGACTACGGTCGGCGCCGATGCGTTTGAGGCCTTCCTCGGTGCAAAGAATCGCCGCCGCGGCACCATCGGAAAGCGGTGCGCACATCGGCAAGGTGATCGGGTAGGTGATGGGCGGTGCCGCGAGAATTTCTTCGATGGTGAACGGCTTGCGAAACTGCGAAAACTCGTTGTGCACCGAATGGGTGTGGTTCTTGGCCGACACTGCCGCGATCTGCCGTTGCGTGGTGCCGTAGGTTTTCATGTGAAAACGGCACATGGCCGCGTAGATCGACATGAACCTGCTGTAGGGTTTGTCCGACTCCGAACCTTCGGGAATCTCGACACCTTCCCCCATTTTGACCAGCGTCTGGTAGTTCTCCTCAACGCGAGAGACGTCCCATCCGCCTTCGAAAATCTGGAAGGCCTTCGCTTTGTCGGCAATGTTCATCTTCTCGGCGCCCAGCGCCAGGGCGACATCGGTGGTGCCGGCCTGCAGACTCTGCACCGCGAGGTTGAACGCCGAGCTGCCCGAGGCGCAGGCGTTTTCCACGTTGTAGACCGCAATGCCCTCAATGCCGATCTTGCTGAACACAACTTGGCCCGGAATGGAAATCTGCCCTTGCAACGGGCCATTAGTCATCCCGGCATAAAAGGCGATGCCCAGGTCCTGGCGGCTGCAGTTGGCGTCGTTGAGCGCGCCTTCCAGCGCTTCACGCGCCAGGTCGTCGAGGCTGCGTTCCATATGACGACCGAAGACGGTCATGGCGATGCCGGCAATGTAGATGGTGCTCATGCAACTCTCCTGAGTGGCGCCGCATGACTGCGGCGCCGTTCAACGATGGTGGAGGTGAGGGGCGACGAATCAGATCTGGCGTTGCGCGCTATCCCAGTAGCGGGCGCGCAGATCTTTCTTCAGCACCTTGCCCACCGGGCTGCGAGGCAGGCTGTCGATGAAGTCCACGGACTTGGGCGCCATGACGCCACCCAGTCTGGATTTGCACAGGTCGATAAGTTCTTGCGACGTAGCGCTATGGCCCGGATTGAGTTCAACCACCGCCTTGACCGCTTCGCCCCATTTCTCGTCGGGCACGCCGATCACGGCGCAGTCCTGCACGGCTGGATGGCTCCACAAGACTTGCTCGACTTCGCTCGGAAAGACGTTGAAACCACCGGTGATGATCATGTCTTTCTTGCGATCGGTCAGATGCAGGTAGCCTTCGGTGTCGATATGGCCGATGTCGCCGGTGTGCAGCCAGCCGCCGACGATGGTTTGCGCGGTCACTTCCGGCTGCTTGTAATAGCCCTTCATGATCAGGTCGCCGTGCACGCAGATTTCACCGGTTTCACCCCGGGCGAGAATCTGCCCGGCATCGTTCATCACCTCGACACGGATCAGCGGGTTGGGACGGCCGACCGAGGACAGTCGGCTGTCACTGGCCAGTTCACCGTTCACCCGATGTTCGTCCGGACGCAGGTTGGCGATGCCCGCCGGGGCCTCGGTCTGACCGTAGCCACCGGCCATGATCGGGCCGAAGACTTCGATGGCTTTTTTCAGTTTCTCGACCGACATCGGTGCGGCGCCGTACAGCAGATATTTCACCGAGGAAAAGTCCAGGGTGTCGATCCCGGGGATTTCCAGCAGCTTGTAAATCACCGTCGGCGGCAGGAAGAACTCGCTGACCTTGTGCTGTGCGATCGAGGCCAACATCAATGCCGGATCAGGCTTTGGCAGGACGACGACCGTGCCGCCTTGCGCGGTGCAGGGAACCGCGAGCAGGCCGGCGGTGTGTGTCATCGGTGCGGCGGCCATGTTCACTGGCTTCAGCCCGTCCCGGTAAGCACAGGCCAACATGAAATGAGCAATGAACGTTTGCGTGCTGCGGTGCGTATTCATCACGCCTTTCGGCTTGCCGGTGGTGCCACCGGTGGGCGAGAGCATGACCACGTCGTCCATGTCATAGGCGACTTCCGGGCGAGTCGACGGCTGGCCTGCGGTCCAGGTTTCAAGCGACGGTGTATCGCCGTCGGTGCCGTCGATGCAGATCCAGTGTTTGATCTTCGGCAGTGATGGACGGAGGTCGGCCATCACGGCGGCGAAGTCGTGCTGGTAGAACATCACATCGCAATCGAACGAATCGAGGATGTCGGCGTTTTCCTGAACTGCGTTGCGCGCATTGACCGGAATCCAGGTCATGTTCGCCCGCCACAGTCCCAGGGTGCAGGCCCAGGCCGTTACGTCATTGCCGGCCCAGATCGCGCCTTTGGTTTCTTTTGGCAGGTCCAGCGCCAGCAGCGCGTTGGCGATGCGGCAGGACAGTTCGCCAATTTCATTAAAGGTAAAGGACCGCTCGCCCTGGATGTAGGCAATGGCGGCTGGGTCAATGCGCCAACCGCGGTCGTAAAAATCGATAATAGCCATGTCGGTTCCTGTGCTCGAATCAGAGCTGGGTAACGGAGGCGCGGGCCAGGCCACGTTCTTCGAGGAAGCCCAGCAAGTAGCGATGGCCAAAGGCTTTGGAGCCGGAAACGAAACCGACCTTGTTGGTCTCGCCGTCGATCAGCTTGATCGCTGCGGCAACCTGCAAGGCGCCCGTGGCGATGTAAGCGGTGGTGCCGTGAACGGTGGCGCGCACGGAGGAGAGCTGGCCACGGCCAATGGCGGTATCGACCATGCGGGTGATGGTGGTGCGCTCGCGCGGCGGCATGGTCGGCGTGGTCGACTGGACCATTTGCTGGATGACGGCGTCCTGCTGCTCAGGTGGCAGGAACTTATATTCCGACTCCCACTTCTGGCCCATGGAATGCACCATCTGCATCACGTTGTTGTCGTAGAAACCGACGCAGGAAACGCAGGAACGCACCCGTGGATCGTTCTCGAAATACACCGGCAGCGACGTGCCGCCCCATGGCAAGGCGAAGACCGGGGTCAGGAAGTCAGGCGAGGCGATGTTGAACGAGGTGCCCATAGGATGGGGAACGAGCTTCTTCTCCCAGAGGTAGCATTGTTCGGCGCGCAGCAGTTCGAAAATCGAAGCGGTCGAGCCAACGGTGACGCCGGCAGCGCCGCCACGAGGGCCACGGCACAGGGTTGAGGTTTCCAGGGCGTCGATGCCCGGGTGTTCCAACGCCAGTTCGGCGGCGATTTCTGCGTAGGTGTACATGTAGGACAGCGACGGAGATACCACCAGGCCGGCCTGGGCATACAGTTCGCCGAACTGCTCACGCACGTTACGCATGTAGCCTTGTTCGCCGGTTGTGTCGAGGTGGTGGCAACCCGCCTTGAGTGCCGCTTCAACTGCAGTCAGGCCGAATTTGACGAACGGGCCGACGGTGTTGCAAACGACTTTGGCGCCCCGGAACGCGTGGGTCAGCGCTTCGACGGTGTGTTCCGCTTCGATGATTTCGTAGGTGGCCGATTCAAGACGAACCACCCGTTGCGCCATCATTTCCTGAGTGCGGCGGGCATCGCGGGCCACGGCGGTGAACGGGATGTTCTGGTCAATCAGCCAGTCCATTGTCAGCATGCCGGTGTAGCCGCTGGCGCCATAAACAACTACAGGGTACTTAGCCATTTCATTTGATCTCTTGTTTTTGGAGGGTTGTCGGGTAGGTGTGCAGCGGTCAGTTCTGCGACCAGCCTTCGGCGTACAGCTGCTGGCAGAGCAAGCCGACGCGCATGGTGATGATGGTGTTCTCGCCGTCCTCGATCAGCGCCGAGCGGGCGTCGCGGAACAGCTTTTCAATCGGGTATTCGCGGGAAGTACCCGCGCCGCCGAACAGTTGCAGGGCTTCGCTGGCGACCTTCATGCACTCTTCAGTGACGGTCACCTTGGCCGACGCCGTGGCGTAAGGATGGGTGTGCGGGGAGAGGCGGGCATAGGCCAGCGAGCGCCGCGCCACGCCGCGTGACAACTCGACCCGGCGCATCATGTCGCCCAGGCGATAGCGGGTCAGTTGATGATCAATCAGCAACTGACCGCCTTGTTTGCGCTCATGGCAATACTGCAACGCCAGTTCGAAGGCCGAACGGGCGACACCGGTGAACACTTGCGACATGTGCGTACCGGCGTAAGACCACGCTGAGGATTGATTGCCGTAGTACTGGTCTTTCTCTGCCACCGCAAAGCGTCGTGGCACGGTCACGTTGTCGAAATAAATCTCACCCTGGGGCAGCGAGCGCTGGCCGATCTTGTCCAGCGGTTTGCCACGGGAAACGCCCGGCAGGTCGAGCGGGATAATCACCGCCAGGCCATGCGGCCGACCGTCGGCGTCGAAATAACCATCACCATAATCGGCGGTGACGTACGCCAAGCCCACTTGAGCCACTGCACCGTTGGACACCCAGGCCGAGCATTGGCCATTAAGGACGATGTTGTCCTTGCCAACCTTGGCGGTGAGGCTGCCCTTGTTGCCGACCTGATCCTTGGGCCATTCGCGCTTCATGTCGTAGACCATGATGTCGCTGCCCTTGTCTGGATGCGTGATCATCCAGCAACCGATCTTGCCGGCGCACAGCTCCACCAGTTCCTGATTGCCGACGGCCATGGCCATCTGCAACGGGAAGCCTGCAGCGCCCAAGGAAACGCCCAGCCCTGCGTCGCCCCAGCCCATTTCCTCGCCGATCAACGATTCAAGGCGTACGGCGACATCCGGTTCGAACTGCGATAAGAAATCAGGGTCCAGCCCCAGCTTCGCGGCTTCCTGATAGACGGTCCAAAACGGTGAACCCGGCGCGCAGACATCGTCGGCGCTCATTTTGTCGAGTTCCTGGCCGATGGGGCGCAGTACGTTTTTGGCGAATTGGTGCACTGAGTGCTGAACTGCGCGCTCTACTTCGCTGAGCGGCGTTTCGAAGCCGGTCAGGCCGACATCTGGCAGCTGTAAGGTGTCGTGCAACTTGATCATTGTTATTTTCCTCGCCCACAAGTGAAGTGGTTGGGTGCAGGTATCTGCTGGGGAGGAAAATTACGTTGTTTGAGGGTTTACACCCCCCCATTGCCGAGGGGGGAGCGTTACGGGAATGCTTGTAGGTGCTTTTGGCGTAATGCCGGTCAGTTAACAGTTAGCAGGCAATACACGCTTTATGTAGCAGCTGGCGAAGCCTGCGTTCGGCTGCGCAGCAGTCGTGACATCAGCTGATGCGGTGTTTCAGGAAAACCCCGCGCTCAGGTTTTACGACTGCTGCGCAGCCGAACGCAGGCTTCGCCAGCTGCTACGGATTGGGGTGTTCCTTGACTGGTCGGTATCCGCCCAATCAAGGACGCGCAGGCCCAATCCATTTCGTTACGGTCGGGGCTTGCCATCGCTCGAGCGCATCGATCAACGCGGCCGGATCGGTGTCGAAGAGCAGCATCTCGCTGTGTTCGACCTTCATGAAGCCTTCGTCGACGGCATGCTTGAGCAGGCTGCGCAGCGGATTGAAAAAATCGCCGATGTTCAGGCAGGCAACGCCTTTGTGGTGTTCACCGAGTTGCGTGAGGGTCGCCACTTCAAACAACTCTTCAAAGGTTCCCAAGCCGCCAGGCAGCGCAATAAATGCATCCGCCCATTCACTCATGCGCGACTTGCGGCTGCGCATGTCTGGTGTCACTTCATGCTGGGTCAAACCACCATGAAGATGCCCGAGGTCGAACAGCAGGTCCGTGATGATGCCAACCACTTCACCGCCCTCCGCCAGTGCGGAGTCGGCCACGACGCCCATCAAACCCTTGTCGGTGCCGCCATAGACCAGTCGTATCCCGCGTCTTGCGATTTCCCGGCCCAAGGCGTTGGCGCCTTCGACATACGCGGGGTTGAAGCCGTGATTGGAGCCAGAAAAAACGGCAATGCTGCGAAGTGCAGGAGGGATTGGCATCGGATTATTCCCGGATGATTGCAAACCCCCATGTTGCGGTCCGGCGAATACGCCCGAAAGATCCAAGAATGGGCGGTTCGACTGGGCCATGAACACGGCGCGGCGGTTACATCAATTCCAGGATACGTTTGCCAAGCTGTTCGGCGGTGTCCTGCGAGTCGATGTTGGCGAACCCGAGCAGCAGCGCGGAATCGGTCTTGTCGCGGACACCCCAATCGCTCAGGGCTTCTGCGTAAATACCTGCCTGTTGTAGCCGCTCGACCAGCGCGGTGTCGGACTGCTGGCCGGTCAGTCGCAGGATCAAGTGCATGCCGCCCGGCTGGGCATCAATGTGGATGTGATCACCCAAGGCTTTCTTCAAGCCCCTCGCGGTCGCGTCGCGACGTTCGCCGTAGAGCTTGCGCATGCGCTGGATATGGCGAGCAAAGTGGCCCTCGGTCACAAACGTGGCGACAATGGCTTGTGTCAGTTCCGGGCAGCCGCCGAGGAATGTCTGGCTGACCTGTTCGAAGCGTTGCACCTGCGCGTGCGGCACAACCAAATAGGCGAGCCGGATGCCAGGAAACAGCACTTTGCTGAAAGTGCCGCAATAGAGGACTCGACCGTCGCGATCCAGGCTCTTGAGCGCGGGCAGCGGGCGGCTGATGTAGCGGTACTCGCCGTCGTAGTCGTCCTCGACAATCCAGGCTTGCTCCCGGCTCGCCCACTCAAGCAGCTCCAGCCGTCGCGGCAGCGACAGCGACACGCACAACGGGCTTTGATGGGCCGGGGTAACGACGGCTGCGCGTGCGCCTCTGTCCACACCTTCGGCGACCCGCATGCCATCCTGGTCCACCGGCACCGGGGTCGCCTCAATCTGCAGATGTTCCAGCAACTGGCGGGTGGGTCGGTAGCCGGGGTCTTCGACCAGCACGCGATCGCCAGGGTTGAGAAGGGCGTGAGCAATCAGCGACAGCGTATTGCGGTAGCCCGACGTGACGAACACTTGAGCGGGCGAGCAAGTGATGCCACGGGCAACCTGAAGGTAAGTGGCAATCGCGGTGCGCAACGACTCCAGCCCATACACCGACGGATTGGCCATGTCCGGGATCAGCGTGGCTCGAACGCATCGCGTGCCAATTTGCGACCAGATTTTTCTGGGAAAGGCGTCCAGCGCGGGCAGGGCCATTTGAAAGGGCAATACCGGCGATTTTTGCCTGATCGAAGTGCTTCCCGTCGGCCCGGAGGGTCGCGTCGTTCGAGTAGCGAGCGCCTTGACGTTAATGCCGGGCGCCACGACCGTGCCCGCCTGGCCACGAGACTGGATATAGCCCTCGGCGGTCAACAGTGAATACGCGGTATCGATGGTGCCCCGCGCCAGACCCAGCTCCTTGGCCAGCGCCCGGGCCGCGGGGATCCGCTCTCCGGGCGTGAGCGTACCGTCCGTGATCGCGTCACGGAACCGCCAGTAAAGTTGCCGGTAGATAGGCTCGGCGGACGTCGGGTCGAGCGGTGAAAAGCTGTTGATTGGTTTTGCCATAGCCTCGCCCCCCTTCAAGTCAAAACATACAAGCGAGCTTGCAGCACCCTGTAGGAGCTGTCGCAGGCTGCGATCTTTTGATCTTGTTTTTCAAGGGGCAAGATCAAAAGATCGCAGCCTGCGGCAGCTCCTACAGGGGAACAGGAGTAATCACAGAATCGATGAAAAATGTGTGTGCAGTGCTTCATCGGTCCTGCTTCTGGCTTCATCGATTGCTTGTGGACCAAAGGCAGTGCCTTCAACAGAGAAGAACGTTAGTGCATGCAGCCCGATCATGCCCAAAACGGCGGTCAGGTACGGCGTCAGAAAGTCTGGCTGGCGTGGGGTGACTCCGGAAAACCGTCCACCTGATGACACGGCGACATAGACCGGCCGGTCATGCAGCAGGCTGGTCTTGCCGCCCGCGCCAACATTGAAGGTGCGACGAACCCGGGCGATATGATCTATCCAGACTTTCAGTGCAGAGGGCACGGTGAAGTTGTGCATGGGTGTGGCCAGGACCACGACATCGGCACTTTTCAGCTCTTGAATCAGTTCATCCGAGCGGGCGATAGACCCTTCTTGGGAGACGTCTTCGGATGACTGTTGGGAAATCGCGTAGGACACATCGACATGCGACAGGGCCGCGTCCCCCAGCACCCTGTTGATGACGGTTGCCGTCGGATCGCTTTCCAGCAAGTAGCCAATAATGTTTTTAGAGAGCCTGTAGCTTTCGGAAGCTTGTCCGCGAGGGCTGCAACTGACGTGTAGGATTTTCATGATTGCCTGATTCCTGGAGAGGGTGGAGGCATTCATTTTAGGCAGCGCATGCCCCATGCCAAAGGTCCATGAATGGAGCATCTGACTGGGCCATGTCAGTTCGGTTTGGGGAGGATCATGGCCTGCAACACAAGGCGATTCATGGACCTTATCAAGTGGACCAAGTCACCGCACGATGGAGCCTCTTTCAACCCATGAGGATTCATCATGAGCAACCGCATCGACTACTCCAAGGCTTCACCCGAAGGTTACAAGGCGTTCGGCGGCGTGTACGTCTACCTGCAAAAAAGCGGCCTGTCCGCCGAACTGATCGACCTTGTTTACCTGCGGGTTTCGCAAATCAATGGCTGCGCTTTCTGCATCGATATGCACTCGCGGGATCTGCTCAAATTGGGCGTCAGCGTCGACAAACTGGTGCTGGTGCCGGTGTGGCACGACGCAGGCGCGGTCTTCAGTCGTCGTGAGCGCATCGCACTGGATTGGGCAGAAACCGTCACGCAAGTGACCGACACCGGCGTGCCGGACGCTGACTATCAAGCCGCGGCTGCCGAGTTCAGCGAAAAAGAACTGGCTGATCTGACGTATGCGATCGGGCTGATGAACGCCTTTAACCGCTTCGGCATCACCTTCCGCACACCTCCCGCTGCTGCCAACGTGCAGTAAACCTCTCAGCACACTCGCCGGGCCGAAACGCCTGGCGAGTCAACCTACGGAATTATCATCATGGCCTGGGCACTGCTTGGCATCGCTGGCATTCTCGAAATTGCATTTGCGTTCTACATGAAAGGCTCGGAAGGGTTCACCCGATTGATCCCCGGACTGATTGCCGCCGCCACCGGATTATCGAGCGTTTTTCTGCTGTCACTGTCGCTGCGAACACTGCCGGTGGGCACCGCTTACGCGGTGTGGACGGGTATCGGCGCGGCCGGCACCGCAATTCTGGGCATGGCGCTGCTCGGCGACGCCACCACGGTGCTGCGAATCGTCTGCATCGGGCTGATTCTGGCGGGCGTGATCGGGCTCAGGTTGGTCTCGGGAAACTGAGGACCCTCACTTCTTCGGCGATTTACTGCTGCCGGGTATGTGCAAGTAAGCCATTTCTCCAGCAGCACATCCTGGTCGGTGATCGCGGCCAGGCGGTAAGCGGCGTTTTTGTTGCGGATGATGGCTAAATGAAACTGTAGGAGCGAGCTTGCTCGCGATGGACTTCAGAACGCCGCGTTTACCCAGGTATCACGCGGTTTCGTTAACGACCATCGCGAGCAAGCTCGCTCCTACAGTGCCCCAGGTGCTCAACCCGCCGGTTTATTCAACGCCGCTTCAGCCGCTGCGATTTCAGCCTGGCGCTTGACGATCAGGTCGCCCATCGGCGGCCCCTGGAAGCGTCGGGCCTCGAAGCCGAACCAGACGATGGCCGTCAGCACCAGGAAGCCAATGGTGATGTACAGCGCCCAATCGTTCGGTGGCTGGATGCCGATGACGAAAATCACCACCATCGAGAGCACCGAGAGAATGGCGAACAATGAGTACAAGCCGCGTCCGATGTTCCAGGGCCCCATGGTCGGCCACTTGGAGGTGCCATAGGTGAACAGGCCGAGCACGATGGGAATGATGAACGAGAAGAACAGGAAGATCACCGTACAGGAGACCACAATCGTGTACACCGGCGTGGCTCCGATCGAAATGACCGACGATCCCCAGTCGAACAGCACCGCCAGCGTCGCCCCGGTCCAGATGGCCGCCACCGGGCTGCGATAGGTCGGCGAGACCGAGGCCAGCGCTTTCGAGCAGGGCAGGCCACCGTCGCGGGAGAACGCGAAAATCATGCGTGAGACCGAGGTGACGGTCGCCAGCCCGCAGAGAAATTGCGAGATGAAAATCGCCACGTACAGCGCGAGTTTCACGTTCGGATTGACCTGGGTGTCCATGGCCCAGAAGAACACATTCCAGCCCTGTTTCGCCGCGCCGTCCATGCTTGGCAGCATCAGGACGAACGAGCTCAGCATCACCCACCCGAACAGCAACGACCAGACCACCGACATGACCATGCCCCGTGGCACCGACATGGCTGCATTGCGGGTTTCCTCGGAGGTGTGCGCGGAGGCGTCATATCCGGTGATGGTGTAGATCGGCAGCAGCAGGCCGAGCATGAACACCCAGCTGTTCGAGACCTGTGGCCAGACACTGCCGCCGGCTTCGCCGGAATAGTTGCCGAAAGTCCACAACCTTACGAACTCATAGCTGGGGGCCGAGATCAGGCAGACGATGGTGAGTGCGAGCGCGGTGGCGAAGATCAGATAGCCCGAGAAGTCGGTGAGCTTCGCGGTCAGGCCGATACCCAGGTGGTTGCACAAGGCCTGGACGCCGGTCAGGATCGCCAGGAATATCACCCTGACCGTGGTGGTGTCTTCCATGCCGAGGGCGGGTCCGAAAGCACCGAAAAAGAAGTAATAGGTGCCGACGTTGATCGCGCCGAGCACGGTGACCAGCCCGAGCAGATTGAACCAGGCGGTCAGCCAGCCCGTGAAGCGGTTACCGAGAATCGAGCCCCAGTGATACAGGCCGCCAGCGGTGGGGTAGGCCGAGGAAATCTGCGCCATGGCCATGGCGAACACCCCGGAGATCAGGCAGCCGATGGGCCAGCCGATCCCGATCGCTGCACCCCCCGCGCCCGAGGTGCCCTGGGCCAGTGAGTTGATGCCCCCCGAGAGGATGCAGATGATCGAAAAGGAAATCGCAAAGTTGGAGAAAACGCCCATTCGTCGCGAGAGCTGCTGGGCATAGCCCATGCTGTGCAGCACCTTGACGTCATCGTCGTGCGCGTCGGTGCCGGGCTGGATTGCTGGGTTCATTCGTGTGTACCCCTTCAGGTTTGATTCAATCCATTGGCGGCTGCGCAATGGGCTGGCTTTCAACACCTTGTCGTACTGCTCCGTTTTCGAACCGATACAACTGACTGCTCTGTCTAGAGGCGGCCGTGAAACGCCGCTTCGAAAATTTGCGCCGCGCCGGGCCGGGTCAGTGGCAGCGGATTGCCGCCGGCCGACGGGTCGACAATCGCCATGTCCGCGATCAGATCTGCTTGCCGATCATCCACCCCGAGCTCAAACAGCGTATGGGGTACGGCGATGTCCTTGCGCAATTTGAGGACGAAGGCCAGGAAGCTGTCGAACCCCGGGGAAGGCAACCGCAAATAAGCGGCCAGGCGCGTGATGCGTTCTTCGATGGCCGGGCGATTGAACTTCAATACGTAGGGCATCAAGGTGGCATTGGTCATGCCGTGATGAGTGTCGTAGAGCGCGCCGATCGGATGCGCGAGGGCGTGCATTGCGCCCAGGCCTTTCTGGAACGCGGTGGCGCCCATCGCGGCGGCCGCGAGCATTTGGCCTCGGGCATCCAGGTCGGAAGGGGTGTGTACGGCGCGCACCAACGCGCTGGCCACCAGGCGCATGCCTTCCACGGCGATGCCATCGGCCAGTGGGTGAAAACCGGGCGCGCAGTACGCCTCCAGGCAGTGCGCCAACGCATCCATGCCCGTACCGGCGGTTATCTTTGCCGGCATTCCGACCGTGAGGGCCGGGTCGCTGATGACCACGCGCGGCATCATTTTCGGGTGGAAAATGATGCGTTTGGTGTGCGTGCGCTCATCGATGATAACGGCCGCACGGCCCACCTCGGAACCGGTCCCGGCGGTGGTCGGTACTGCGATGACTGGGGCGATACCGCTTTCGTCGGCACGCGTCCAGTAGTCACCGATGTCTTCGAAGTCCCAGACCGGTCGGGTCTGACCACTCATGAACGCGATGAGCTTGCCCATGTCCAGGCCGCTGCCACCGCCGAAGGCAACCACGCCATCGTGCTTGCCGGCGCGCCAGGCATCGAGCCCGCCGGCCAGGTTGGCTTCCACAGGATTGGGCTTGAGGTCGCAAAACAGCGCGACGCCAAGGCCCGCGGTGCGTAACGCGTCCACCGCCGCAGTGGTGATCGGCGCACGTGCCAGGCCACTGTCGGTGACCAGCAAAGGTCGCTGGATACCGTGGTTGCGACAGACCTCGGCCAGCTCGGTGATGCGACCGACACCGAAGCGGATGCTCGTGGGGTAGTTCCAGTTTCCAGTCAGGCTCATGGCCTACACCTCGTGGCGCAGATGGAAAGATTTGGCTCGGGTCAGGTGCTCGTAGCCCAGGCGCGACAGCGTGACACCGCGCCCACTGTTCTTCACCCCGGTCCAGGCCAGCGCCGGGTCGAGGTAATCGCAGCGGTTCATGAACACGGTGCCGGTGTCGATCTCGTTGCCCAGCTGTTCGGCGGCGGCAAGGTCTTGGGTCCAGATCGATGCACTGAGCCCGAACTGACTGTCGTTCATCAGGGCGATCGCCTCGGCATCGCCGGCCACCGGCATGATGCCGACCACCGGGCCAAAGCTTTCGTCGCGCATCACTGACATTTGATGGGTGACGTCCACCAACACCTGCGGCGCGAGGTAGGCGCTGCCCGGCGCATCGGCAGGGAAATCCTTGGCATCAATCAACGCGCGGGCACCTTGGGCCAGGGCTTCAGCGATCTGTTCGCGCACGAAGTCGGCTGCGGTTGGCGTGACCATCGGGCCGAGCGTGGTGGCCTCGTCCAGCGGATTGCCCAGGATGTATTGGCGGGTCAGGGCGACGAAGCGCTCGACAAAGGCCGGGTAGATTTTTTCATCGACATAAATACGTTCGATGGCGCAGCAACTCTGCCCGGAATTGAAGAAGCTGCCGTCCACCAGGTTTTCCACTGCATATTCAAGGTTGGCATCTGCACGGACGTAGGCCGGGTCTTTGCCGCCGAGCTCCAGGCCCATGCCGAGGAAACGTCCCGTGGCAGCACTTTCCATTGCGCTGCCGCCGCCGACAGAACCGGTGAAGTTCACCTGCTGCACCCTCCCGGAGCCAATGATTACGCTGGTGTGCTGATGATCGAGTACCAGGTTCTGGAACAGGCCTTCGGGCAGATGGGCACGGCGAAAGGCCTCGGCGAATCGCTCGCCCACCAACAGCGTCTGCGAAGCGTGTTTGAGGATGACGCTGTTGCCCGCCATCAACGCCGGAATGATCGTATTCACCGCCGTCAGATAAGGATAATTCCATGGCGCGATGACCAGCACCGTGCCCAACGGTTCACGTTTGATGTGCCGACGAAAACCCGCGACAGGCGCCGGTTCTATCGCTGCCAACGCCTCCGGCGCGATGTCGATCATATGCCGGGCCCGCTCTTCGAAACCGCGCAACTCGCCGGCGCCAAAGCGCACCGGGCGACCCATCTGCCACGCCAGTTCCGGGACGATTTCAGCTTTCATCGCCAGCATTGCATCCACGGCGGCACTGCAAAAGGCCGCACGTTCGCTCAGTGGTCGGCGTTTCCATAACGCCTGGGCGGTTGAGGCCGCCGCCAACGCCTGCTCGATGTGCGTTTCGTCGGCGCAAGGGCGTTCTGCATAGAGCCGGCCATCGACCGGTGAAATGAGTTCAATGTTCGAAGTCATGGCGGTCTCAATAGCGCTCGAAGCCGCGCTGCAGTTCCCAGTCGGTGATCCGTCGGTCGTACTCTTTCTGCTCCCATTCGGCGGTGTGCACGTAGTGGTCGACCACGTCGTCACCCAGCGCCTCGCGCAACATGGCCGAGGCCTTGAGCGCGCTGCAGGCATCGCGCAGGGTCTTCGACACTTCGGGCAAGTGTTCATCGAGATAGGCATCGCCTTCAAAGGGCGGTGCAAGGCTGAGCTTTTCGTCGATGCCGGCCAGGCCCGCAGCGATCAACGCGGCGAAGGCCAGGTAAGGGTTGAGATCGGCGCCGCCGATACGGCATTCGATGCGGATCGACTTGCTGCTTTCGGCGCACAAACGGAAGCCCGCGGTGCGATTGTCCAGGCTCCACACCGCCCGTGTCGGCGCGAAGGTGCCGGCCTGGAAGCGTTTGTACGAATTGATGTAGGGCGCGAGAAAACAGGTGATGTCGTTGGCGTATTTGAGCTGCCCGGCCACCCAGGAGCGCATCAGCGCCGACATGCCGAACTCGGCTTTAGCGTCGAAAAACAGCGGCTTTTTGGCGTTCTTGTCCCACAGCGAATTATGGATATGGCTGCTGGACCCGGCGGCGTCGTAGCGCCACTTGGCCATGAACGTGATCGCCTTGCCTTGCAGTTGCGCGATCTCTTTGCAGGCGTGTTTGATGATGACGTGGTGGTCGGCCATGGTCAGGGCATCGGCGTAGCGGATGTTGATTTCTTCCTGGCCCGGGCCCCATTCACCCTTGGAATTTTCCACGGGAATCCCGGACGCCTGCAGATGTTTGCGAATCGCCCGCAGCACGGGTTCCTCGCGGGTGGTCTGCAGGATGTTGTAATCCTCGATGTAGTGACCGGCGGTTTTCGGTTTGTGGTAGTTGCGCTCATGGATCGCTTCGTAGCTCTCGTCGAACAGGTAGAACTCCAGTTCCGAGGCGAACATGCCGGTGTAGCCGCGCTCGCGCAGGCGCTCGATCTGCTTTTTCAGGATCGCCCGCGGGCTGTGCGGCAAGTCCTGCCGATGGTGATGATCGAGGACGTCGCACAGCACTAGCGCCGTGCACTCCAGCCATGGCACGCGACGCAGCGTTGACATGTCCGGCTTGAGCACAAAGTCGCCGTAACCTTTGCTCCAACTGGCGGCGGCATAACCCGGCACCGGTTCCATGTCGATGTCATCGGCCAGCAGGTAATTACAGCAGTGGGTTTCTTCATGGCCGTTGTCGATGAAAAACTCGACCTGGAAGCGCTTGCCAACCAATCGACCTTGCATGTCGACCATGCAGACCAACACGGTATCGATTTCGCCGGCGGCCGCGGCGCGCTTGAGTGCCTCGAAACTCAGAAGGGGTTCGGTCATCACGTCAATCCTGCGTGAAGGGTTTGGGGCTGTCTGATTAGCTGTTGCAGACGCTCTTCAGAAAAACCCAAAACCTGCAGGAGCGAGCATCGTGAGCAATTAGCTGTTGAGAGCTTAGCTGAATGTTGCTGAACGCAAGTTTTGCTGATTAAAAGCCAACGGTAGGAGCTGCCGCAGGCTGCGATCTTTTGATCTTGCCTTTGAAAAACAAGATCAAAAGATCGCAGCCTGCGGCGGCTCCTACAGGGGGAATCTATTCACCGTCCATAAAGCGTGGCAGTCCCAGTGGGTTGGTAGCACGCAGTACCTCGGGCAGTAGCGCGTCGGGAAAACCCTGGTAGGACACCGGGCGCAAGAAGCGTTCAATCGAGGTCATGCCGACCGAGGTGAAGCGGCTGTCCGACGTCGCCGGAAACGGCCCGCCGTGAACCGTGGCAAATGTTACCTCCTGCGGATGGGCGAAGGCGTTGACGACGATGCGTCCGGTGCGCCGTTCCAGGACCGGCAGCAAGCGCCGGGCCAGTCGTGTGTCACCTTCCTCAACGTGCATCGCGGCGCTGAGCTGGCCTTTGAACGCGCGTGCAACGGTGAGCATTTCATCCTCATCCCTGACCTTCACCAGCAGTGCTGACGGGCCGAATACTTCTTGCGCAAGCACCGTGTCAGCCAGGAAGCGCTGGCCGTCGACCTCAAGCAACGCCGACCGGCCATCGAAATCGGCACGGGCTGCCGAGCCTTCGGCCAGGAGATTTGCCCCGGCATTTTCCAAGGCCGCGAGACCGCTTATATAGGACGCATGAATTCCCGGTGCCAACAGGGTGCGTGCCGATGCCTCGGACACCCGCTTCACCATCGCGGCCCGCAGCGCCTCAAAGCCAGATCCTTCGATCGCGATCAGAATGGCGGGTTTGAGGCAGGCTTGTCCGACATTGACCAGCATCCGCTCGACAAACCCATCGCCGATCTGTTCGCCGCGCGTGACCAGTGCATGGGGGAGGATGAACGTCGGGTTGACGCTGGTCATTTCGGTAAACACCGGAATGGGGGCGGGGCGCAGTTGCGCTCGGCGATACAGCGCCATGCCGCCACGCTCCGAGCCGGTGAACGTGACGGCCTGGACCAGCGGATGATCGACCAGCGCTTCGCCGATTGCGTTTCCGCTGCCGCGCACCATCGAGAAGACGCCTTCGGGCAGACCGTGGTCTTGCACGGCCTTGCGAATCGCCCGCGCCTGAATTTCCGAAGCGCCGGGATGAGCGTTATGCGCTTTCAGGATGACGGTCGCGCCGGCTGCCAGTGCCGACGCGGTATCGCCACCGGCGACCGAGTACGAGATGGGAAAGTTGCTCGCACCAAAGATCGCCACCGGGCCGATCGCTATTTTCTGAAGGCGATGGTCCATGCGTGGGCGAGGCTGCCGATCGGGCTGTGCCGGATCGACGGCGAGCTGCAGGAAGCGCCCTTTGCGCACGACATCGGCGAATTGACGGAACTGGGTGGCGGCTTTGGCGGCCTCGCCCTCAAGCTGGACCTCAGGCAGACCTGTTTCGAGCGCGGCCCGTGCGGCAAGGTCGGTGCGCACGGCGTCGAGATTGTCGGCAATGCTGTCGAGGAACGCCGCGCGCTGCACGAGCGAGGTATGGCTGTAGCCATCAAACGCCTCGTCGGCGAGTGTCGCGGCCCTGTTTACATCCGCCAAGCCACCCAAGGCGAATTCTGGCTCGATCAACTGGTTCGTCGCGGGGTTGAGCGCCTTCATCGTCCCTTCGGTTGCGGCGGCATCGTTTGCGCCAATGATCAGATGGCCTGTCAGCTTCATTGTGTCACCGCCTGCTGGGTCAGGGAGGCGACGAGTTCGTCGGTCGTCACAATGGCGTGGGCGAACGTGGGGCCGTTCAGTTCATGGGCGGCATGCATCATTTCTGGTCGGAAGGCCGCGGTCGCATCTCGCACCAGGGTGACGTGGTAGCCAAGCTCCTGCGCGTAGCGAGCCGTCGCTTCAATGCACGTATTGGCCAGCAGGCCGACGATGACCACATGCGTAATGCCTTTCTGCTTGAGGCGAAAATCAAGGTCGGTGTTGGCAAAACCGCTTGAACCCCAGTGCTCCTGAACGACGATGTCGCCGTCCCTTGGCGCGAAATCGGGGTGCCATTCGCCACCCCATTCGCCGCGTGCAAAGTGATGCATGTGCATGATCTTGCATTGAGTGGGGCTCGGATGATCCCAGTTTTCGTAGTCGCCTTGTTCCCAGCGGTGGTGCGGTACGATCACCACCGGCAGGCCGAGGGCACGCACGGTACGGTCGAGGGTACGCAGGTTGTCCAGCAGGCCGACTTGCTGGGCAATCGGTTCGATCAAGGGGTAGACCTTTCCGCCTTCCGACAGAAAATCATTGTAAGGATCGACCAGCAGGTAGGCCGTTCTGTTGAGAGGATAGGTAGTATTCGACATCGCGGTGTTCTCCTGGGATTTTGGGTGATCAGTGCGGTGAGCTTGTCTTCGTTCGCTGTAGATATGATAATCATAGTAACTGTAAAAGAGGCAAGTCCGCATGTCGGTAAACACACCTTCTTCCGAAACCCTTTGCCCGGTTGCGCGAGCCGAGGCCGTCGTGGGCGACCGATGGACCGTTCTGGTCCTGCGGGAGTTGTTCATGGGGAGCCATCGGTTCGACGAGATCCAGGCGCAGACCGCAGGCACACCGCAAATGGTCGCCGCACGTCTGAAAAACATGGAGGCTGACGGGCTCGTCGCACGCCGCCCCTACAGCGAGCGGCCGCTTCGCTACGAGTACCACCTCACCCCGAAAGGGAACGCTTTCTATTCTGTGATTCTTGCGCTACGTGCCTGGGGAGAAACCTGGTGCAAGTCGCCAGAGGAGGAATTGGCGGTCGTGTATACCCACAAGGCCTGCGGTGAGACGGCCGGGTTAGGGCCGCTTTGCGCACATTGCGGCCAGCTATTGCGCCGTGAAGAGTTGAGCAGCGAGCTCGGCGTGGCGTATTCCGCAGAACGAACAGCGCGGCGGGAGGCGTTCAAGGGGAATCGGCAGTGAAAATGCGTAATGGCCCGCGTCTGTTTGCGCTGCCTGATCCTGGCTGTCAATAGGTAAAATCCTCCAGGTCAACAAGGAAATGGCTTGTGCGGGTCCGCTTGCAAAAATCAGTATGATTGCTACGTAACTAGCTATTGGCCATCACTGTTGATCTCTGCGATTTGAACCACTGAAACCGGTATCAGCTAGGGCAAAACTGCCACCTGAGCAACGTACGTCGGCCTGAACATTCCCCCTTCAAATTCCGTAGTAATGTGTGCGCCCAATTTCCTTAGGCAACCTGCGACCTTAATTTCGCCTCCTTCGATGACGCGACCTTTTTCGAGCCTGGCTCGATTACCAGAGGGTCTACGGCAGGGCGTTGGTCATACCTCCTCATTCCCTTTGTGAGCGCTGAGCCCCGGATTGTTATGCGAGTATTGCGCTTCAAAATATGTATTCGCCCGGACTCACGCCCCTACCTGTTGATCTGGAGTGTCTGCGTCACGCTGCTGATTCTCATCCTGGGGCTGGGCAGTTTGATGTTGTGGCGTGACCACCAGGACCGCCAGCGCACTGTCAGTTTTCGCACGCAATTGTTCGCCGCGTCCATTGCCGGTTATACCGCGACAGCCTTGGAGCAGCGCCGCTTCGCCATGGATGCGCTGGCCAATCATCTGCTGGGTCTGGACTGGCCACTGACCGACGCCCAGGTCGACAGCGAGCTGGCACGATTTGTAGATTCCGACCCGCAAAGCGGGCCGTTGTTCGTCGGTGCCGGGGAGCGGCACTGGTCACTTCCCGGCGCCGCTTTCCAAGGCATCGATTGGCAGCCGCCGCATGAGGTCGGTCGTGAGGTCTGGTTCGAGGCCAGTGTGCAACAGGGCGACCGGCTCTTGTTGCCGGTGTTTCGCCGTTACGAATGCCCCAACGGAAAATGGTTGACCGTTGGCGCGCTCGTGCCACTGACCAATCAGCGGGATTACTTCGCCAGTCTTGGCTACACATTCGATATTTCACTGGTGTTGCTTGACCTGCAGGGCGCGGTGTATCGGCAGCAAGGCCGGCTACCCGCGCAAGCGCGCGTGCCAGGCCCGACGGGCGTGCAATGGCTGCGGGAGGTCGAGGGGGAGGACATCCTGCTGGTGCGCAACGCCGTGCAGAATTATCCGTTGCAGGTGGTCGTCGCCCGGTGGCCGGAGGAATACCTGGCCCAATGGAACGAACAGAGGCGCTTCACGGTTATCGTCCTGTTGCTCACCTGCTTCGTGATCCTGGCGGCATCCGTCGGGCTAGCGTCTGCCTGGCGGCGCATCGGGCGTGGCGAGCAACGCTATCGTCGATTGTTTCAATCGATTCACGATGGCGTGCTGTTGCTGGGCGAGTCGGGTGTCCAGGAAGTCAATGACCGAGCCGCTAAGCTGTTCGGTGTCGACGGGGTTGAGCGCCTCTGTACCTACCGCTTCGTCGACCTTTGTTACCCCGAGCAATTGAACCGTAGCCAGCCGTCGGACATTGCGCAGTTGTTGTCTTGCGCTGCCAGCGGCGCCGAGTTGTGTGCGACGTTGAAATTCAGGCGCCTGGATCAGGACGATTCGTTTATCTGCGAAGTGCATTTTTCTCCGATCCGGTTGGGCAAGAAGGTCTATGTGTTGGCCTGTCTGCATGACATTTCGGCCCGACAGCAAACCGAAAAGGCCCTGCAGGTATCGCAGCATAAGTTGCTCGAGGCGCAACTGATCGCCGGTTTGGGGGTGTGGTCCTGGGAGGTTGGCGCCGAGTACGCCACGTGGACGGATGAGTGTGCGCGAATATTCGGCTTGCCGGCGATTTCCGGTGAGTGCACCTATGGCAACTTTTTCGACAGCATTATCGCCGACGAGCGACGGCTGGTTCAGCAGGCGTTTGATCGGGCGCTGGAAGGCGAACGGCTAGACATAGAGCTGCAGATTCGCCGGCCCGACGGGCAACTGCGCAATATCCTGATCTGCGGCGAGCTGCGTCCGCAGGGCGAAACACCTGTGCTGCTCGGTGCCTTGCTCGACATTACTGAGCAGAAGCGGGTGGAGCGGCGGTTGAGCGAGGGAGAGCGACATTATCGCGAATTGGTCGAGTTGCTGCCGGAAGGGCTGCTGATCCTCCGCGACTATCGGGTGATCTTTGCCAACGTGGCGGCGGCCAGGCTCTTCGCCGCCAAGTCGGTCGAGCAATTTATCGGGGTGAATGTCTTTACCATGATCGACCCCGGTTTCCACCAACTGGCCATGGATGACCTGGCGCTGGTCCTGCAGCGTGACCATGCGCCGGCGTTTACGTCGCGGCAGTACCTGAGGCTGGATGGCTCGGCGATTGAAGTCGAGATGGCCGCGCGCTGCCTGTTTCTCGATGGTCAGAGGTGCATTCAAGTGATGGTGCGTGACGTCAGCGAGCATCGTCGATTGCAAGGGGACCTTGAGACCGCCAACGGGCGATTGCAACGCCTGTCCGGCCAAATCATCGAGGTGCAGGAGAGTGAGCGCCGGCATCTTTCTCGGGAATTGCACGATGATATCGGGCAGTTGCTGACGTGCATAAAAATCAGTGCTTCCGGGATTCAGCGTCACCTGGAAGGCGAGATCGAACAGCGGCAATCCGTGCTGGTGCGCATTGCCGATGAGGCGTTGAGCAAGGTCCGCGATCTCTCGCGCATGTTGCGCCCGGTACAGTTGGACAGCCTGGGGCTGGTGGCGGCGATGCGTTGGCAGATCGACAATTACCTGCCTGACAGCGTCGATTGCCTGCTCGATTGTGTCGAGCTGCAACCGCGCTCGGCGCCGTGCGTGGAAATCACCCTGTTCAGGATTTTCCAGGAGGCGCTGAACAATGTGCTCAAGCATGCCGCCGCCCATTCCGTGGAGATCAGGTTGGCGCGGTTCAACAAGAGCATTCACTTGAAAATAGCCGATAACGGACGTGGTTTTGACTATGAAGCGGCTTTGTCCGACGGCAGTGGCATGGGCTTGATGAGCATGGCAGAACGCGCCAAATTGCTGGGCGGCGAGTTTGTTTTGACGTCGACCAGGGGGCAGGGTACGCAGCTCTTGGTCAGCATCCCGGACAACAATAATAACTAACGAGGAAACGAAGGCATGACTGTTCGAATTGTCCTGGTGGACGACCACAATCTGGTGCGCGCGGGCATTCGGGTATTACTCGGAGACTGGGGGTACTCGGTGGTTGCCGAAGGCTGCGATGGCGACGATGTCGAAAGGCTGCTCGAACTGCATCAGCCGGATGTCCTGCTGATGGACATCACCATGGAGCGGTTGTCCGGCCTGGAAGCGCTGAAGAAGCTGCGCGTGCGTTGGCCTGCGCTGCCGGTGATTCTGCTGTCGATGCACGACACCCGTGACTTTGTTCTCAAGGCAATGCAAGAGGGCGCCTCGGGTTACCTGCTCAAGGATGCGGCCGAGGTCGAACTGCGGATGGCTATTCAGGCCGTGCTCAGTGGACATCGCTACCTGAGTCCGAAAATCTCCGGCCGTGTCATCGAGGCCATGAACGCACAAGGTTCCGAACCCGAAGAAATCACCCTCACGGCGCGTCAGCGCGAGGTGCTGTATTGGCTGGTCAATGGCAAGACCAACAAGGAAATTGCCTACCAGCTCAACCTCAGCGTCAAGACGGTCGATGCGCACCGCGCGCAACTCATGGTGCGTCTGAACATCCGCGACCTTGCCGGGCTGGTGGTGTATGCCATCCGCCAGGGCATCCTCGATCTCGGCAAGTAATAACCCTGAAGCGACCTGTAGCAGCTGGCGAAGCCTGCGTCCGGCTGCGCAGCAGTCGCAAACCCTGAGCACCCGGTGGGTCTGGCGTACCGCATAGTCTGAATTTACGACTGCTGCGCAGCCGGACGCAGGCTTCGCCAGCTGCTACAGGTTGCGTCGCGGTTTAACAGACAGGCTTCCCCCATCCCCGGCCCGGGTACCAAAAGCCGTATAGGTTATTTTACCTAGTCGCTCCCGGTAATTGCCTCGTGGCCCCGTGCGGCTTGCCCCTCTAGACTTTACCGAAGATAGCGTGGCCTTCTGCCAGCACTCTTCGTTTTTCTGAAACGTTGCTGTGTGAGCAGCGTAGCCCCGTAAAAAAATAAAATATTGGGGTGGTCTGATGGCGCTGAATCCGACACGCAGTCCGGTGCGTAATCCTGGGTGGCTGATCGCAGGATTACTGTTGACGGTTCTGCTGTGCAGTTTCTTGGCGGACGCGTGGTGGAAAGCCGGCCTTGCCGCCCTGATACAAGGTATTTGCTACTGGTGTTGCTGGCGTCAGGCAGCCATTGCTCACGTCGAACCTGTCGCAGAGCCTGCAGAGCATGAAGACTCGATTGGTCTGCTGGCCCTGCGCAAGTTGCTGTCGAGCGTATTGCCGCTGTGGGAAAAACAAGTCGAACTGGCTCGAGCCCAGACTGAAGAGGCCGCTGACGGCCTGACTCAAAAGTTCGTCGCCATGAGCCAGCAAGTGGGGCAGACCATTGCCTTGAGTTCTGACGACAATGGCCAGGATGGCAGGTTAGAAGTCATCCGCGGTGCGCAGGTCGAGCTGCCAAAAGCCGTGACCGCCCTGGATGCAACCCAGGCCGAACGCGAGCACTTCCTGACGGAAATGCACCAACTGGGCAGCTTCGTCGACGAGCTGTTCGGCATGGCCGAAGACGTCGCCAAAATCGCCTCGCAAACCAATCTCCTGGCCCTCAACGCCGCCATAGAAGCCGCCCGCGCCGGTGAGTCCGGACGCGGCTTCTCGGTGGTCGCCGACGAGGTGCGCAAACTCTCCACGCTGTCGGGCGCCACCGGCGCGCGAATCACTGAAAAAGTTCGCATCATGGGCGGCTCCATGCACGAGCTGATCGAACATGCCGGTCAGGTGGCGGAGACCGAGCGGAGCAAGATCCGCGAAGCCGAAGGCATCGTTAATCAAGTGCTGGGTGACCTGGCCCAGGGCATCGCGCAAATGGAGCAACGCATCACGTTGTTGCAAAGCTCGAGCCGTGAGGTCGAGCACACCGTCAATCAAGTCCTCGTCGACCTGCAATTCCAGGATCGAGTCAGCCAGATCACCTCTCACATCACCCTGGATATGCGGCGCTTGCTGGAGCGGCTGTACGACGTCGCGCCGCTGGATGCCCGGGCCTGGTTGCAAGTGCTGGAGTCCAGTTACACCACGCTGGAACAAACCCGCATTCATGGCGGCGAGTCAAAGGCGCAGGTCGAACAGTCATCCGTGACCTTTTTCTAATCCTCCGAAGTTAACAACAAGGGAAACCTCATGGCAAAGACAGTGTTGATCGTCGATGACTCCAGCAGCTTTCGTCAGGTCGTCGGCATCGCCCTTCGCAATGCCGGCTACAGCGTCGTGGAGGCGTTCGACGGTAAGGATGCCCTGGGCAAACTCGACGGTCGCAAGATCAATCTGATCGTCTCCGACGTGAACATGCCCGTCATGGACGGCATCACTTTTGTCAAAGCGGCCAAGCAACTCCCGGCCTACAAGTTCACCCCGGTGATCATGCTGACCACCGAATCGGGTGAGGCCAAGAAGAACGAAGGCAAGGCTGCCGGTGTGCGTGCGTGGGTCGTCAAGCCGTTCCAGCCGCCGGTGCTGCTGGACGCGGTGTCAAAACTAATCCTGCCTTGAGGTATCCCTTTCATGGCGACGATCCAACACGCTGAAAATCACGGCCTCAGCCTGGTCGGCGAACTGAATATCTACAGCGCCGCAACGCTAAGAGCGGAACTCTTGCAAGCCCTGGAGTCTCGTCAGCAGTTGGAAGTCGACCTGGCAGGAGTCGAGGATTTCGACACCGCCGGCGTGCAGATATTGCTGGTACTCAAGACCGAGGCGGCACGCCAGAACAAGCCCCTTAATTTCGTCAGGCACTCCGTCGCCGTGTGGGAAGTGCTTGAGCTGCTCAATCTGGTCGGCGAGTTGGGCGATTCATCGCCGGTCATGGCCAGTCAAGAGGAGGGTTTCCAATGAATCTGGACAGCGCTCGCGGTGCTCTGGTGCAAGAAGGGCGTGAATTACTGGCGGCAATGGAAGAGGCGTTGCTGGCGATCGAGGACGAGGGGTTCACGGAAGAGCGGATCAATGCGATTTTCCGCGCCGCACACACCATCAAAGGCTCTGCCGGCCTGTTTGGCCTGGAGTCACTGGTCAGTTTCACGCATGTGGCGGAGAGCCTGCTGGACCAGGTCCGCACGGGCGAATTGATTGTGGAAGGTGCGATGCTCTCGCTGTTGCTGACCTGTGGCGACTACATCGGCAGCCTGCTCACGGCGGTCGAGGACGGCAGCGAGAAGCAGGAGCCCAATGCCGTGCTGCGCGCGCACTTGCTGGAGCAGCTGCAAGAGTACCTCCACCGCACGCTCGTCGATTCAGCACCTGCGATCGAACCGTTTCGTGTACTTGAACTTCCAGCCGAGAACGTTGCCGGTGACTCGGTGAACAACCAATTCTGGCATCTGTCGTTGCGGCTTTCGCCGGATGTCTTGCGCAATGGCATGGACCCGCTGTCCTTCCTGCGTTATCTGGGCAAACTGGGGCGCATCGTCCATCTGCACACGGTCACGGATCAGCTCCCCAGCGCCAGCGTTTTCGACCCCGAGAGCTGCTACCTGGGCTTTGAACTGGCGTTCGAATCGACGGCGACCAAACAGGAAATCGAGAACGTCTTCGAGTTCGTGCGGGATGACTGCCAGTTGCACATCCTGTCGCCCCATAGCCGGGTCGAAGAATACCTGCGCCTGATCGAGGCGCTCCCTGAGTCGCCGCAGCGCCTGGGCGAAATCCTAGTGCACAGCGGCGCGCTGACCCAGGTCGAGCTCGAGCGTGGATTGGCGCGCCAGCGTGACGAAGCGCCGCCAGTCACTCCGTTGGGCACGCTGCTGCTGGACGATCAACTGGTGCCCCAACCGGTGATCGCTGCAGCGCTCAACAAGCAAAAACATGTCGAAGACAAACGTGCTCACGAGCAGGTGTTCATCAAGGTTGAAGTGGGCAAGCTGGATCAGCTGATCAACCTGGTGGGCGAATTGGTGATCGCCGGTGCCGCCACCAACCTGCATGCCCTGCGGCGTGACATGGACATGCTGGAGGAGGCTGCCCAGGCAATGTCGGTGCTGGTCGAGAGCATCCGCGATGCGTCGTTGAGCTTGCGGATGGTGGCGATCGGCGAAGTGTTCCAGCGCTTTCCGCGTGTGGTGCGTGACATCTCCAAGGAGCTCGGCAAGGACATCCAGTTGGTGGTAACCGGTGCGGACACCGAACTCGATAAATCGATGGTGGAACGCCTCGCCGACCCGCTGATGCACATTGTGCGCAATGCCATGGATCACGGTATCGAAACCGCCGAAGAGCGTTTGACCACGGGCAAGGTGGTCAGCGGTTCACTGCGCCTGAATGCCTACCATGAGTCCGGCAGCATCGTCATTGAAGTCAGCGATGACGGCCGCGGCCTGGACCGTCAGCGCATTCTGGCCAAGGCGTTGCAGCGTGGCCTGGTCCAGCCGGATCAGCCGCTGAGCGATGCCGACGTCTATCGCCTGATCTTCGAACCGGGTTTTTCCACGGCCGAACAGGTGACCAATCTTTCCGGGCGTGGCGTCGGGATGGATGTGGTACGGCGCAACATCGAACTGTTGCGCGGTGAAGTCGAAGTGCTCAGCGAGTTCGGGCGGGGCACCACGGTGCGCATCCGCCTGCCGCTGACGCTGGCGATCATCGACGGTTTCCAGGTCATGGTCGGTGACGAACATTTTGTACTGCCACTGGATCAGGTGGTCGAGTGCGTCGACCTGCCGCCGCAGGACGGCCGGCATCATTTGATCAACCTGCGCGGCGAACCCTTGCCTTTCCTGCGCTTGCGCGAGCTGTTCAGCATTGCTGGCGCCTCACCCGGACGAGAAAGCCTGGTGGTTTTGCAACACGGGGCACATCGCGCCGGGCTGGTGGTGGATCACCTCGTGGGTGAGTTCCAGGCGGTGATCAAACCGCTGGGCATGTTGTTTCAGAAAAGTCGCGGTTTGAGTGGTTCGACGATCCTCGGAGACGGCCGCGTGGCCCTGATTCTGGATGTCGCCAACCTGCTCCAGCGTGCCAGTGCGTACTCGGTTGATACCTCTGGACGCCCTGCGGAAGTTGCACCTGACGTCAATCGCAGTGTGATGAATTCAATTTAAGTCGTCGGAGAGAAAGTATGCAGTGGTTCATGAATCTGAAGTTGGGTGTAAAGCTGATCTCCACGTTCCTGGTGGTTGCCCTGGTCTCGCTGATTATTGGTTTGGCCGCTGTCATCAATATTGGCAAGGTCAACGAGCTGATGACCAGCATGTACGCCGATCGACTGGTGCCGATTCGCGACTTGAACAAACTTGAAATCGAACTGGTTCAACATAACCGCCGTGCCTACGTCTCGGTAGCGCTGAACGATCCGGCCAACACGGTCCTTCAGCAAACCGAAAACAGCACATCGATGCGCAAGATCGACGAGCTGTTTACCGCCTATCGCCAGACCTCGCTGATCGATGCGGAAAAGCGCTTGATCGAACAATACGACCAACAAATGCCGGTCTATGCGGCCTCGGCAAAAGCCGTGAGTGACCTGTTGCAGGCCGATCAACTGGACGACGCCACCAAGCGTCTGCGCAGCGAAACCAAACCGGCGTTCGATGCGCTGCTGAAAACTGTCGCCAACCTGGTCGAAGTCAACAGCACCACGGCCGAAACGGTGAACAAGGAAGCCGACCAGATCGTTGCCGGCATCAACAACTTCATGATCGCGTTGATGATCGGCGGCTTCCTGCTGGCGCTGGCCCTGGGGTTGGTGATTACCCGCATGATCATGCGTCAGGTCGGTGGCGAGCCCGCTGTCGCCATGGATGCGTTGCAACGTGTCGCGGGGGGAGACCTGACGGTCGACGTGCAACTGCGCGACGGTGACAAATCCAGCATGCTTTACAGCCTGCAACTGATGGTGATTCGCCTGCGCGGGATCATGAGTGATGTGCGCATGACCGCCGATTCGCTGGCCTCCGCTTCGGAGCAGGTCGCCGCATCCTCCGAAGCCCTGAGCCAGAACGCTTCCGAACAAGCCGCCAACGTCGAAGAAACCAGCGCGTCGGTCGAGGAGATTTCCGCCACCGTGGCGCAGAACACCGAGAACGCCAAGGTCACCGACAGCATGGCCAGCCAGTCGGCCAAGGATGCGGTAGAAGGCGGTGAAGCCGTGGGGCAGATGGTCCACGCCATGCGCCAGATCGCGCAGAAGATCAGCATCATCGATGACATCGCCTACCAGACCAACCTGCTCGCGCTCAACGCGGCCATTGAAGCGGCACGCGCCGGTGATCATGGCAAAGGTTTCGCGGTGGTCGCGGCCGAAGTCCGCAAACTGGCCGAGCGCAGTCAAGTCGCGGCCCAGGAAATCGGTGGCGTGGCCAGCGATAGCGTGACCCTGGCCGAGCGCGCCGGTCAGTTGCTGGACCAAATGGTGCCCTCGATCCGCAAGACTGCCGACCTGGTGCAGGAAATCACGTCCGCTTCCCGCGAGCAAAATACCGGGCTTGAGCAAATCAACCTGGCGGTCGGCCAGTTGGCGCAGACCACTCAGGTCAACGCGTCGGCCTCTGAAGAACTGTCGTCCACTTCCGAGGAAATGAGCACCCAGGCTGTGCAGTTGCAGGAGATGATCCAGTTCTTCCGCATCGGTGACGAAAACATCAAGAACGCCAAGAAACCCCTGGCCGCGCCGCGTCGACCACAGCGGACAGACGTTATCCCCATGCGCCGTCCATCGCAGGAAGAGGCCGTCGATGAAGCAGCGTTCACTCGATTCTAAGAGGTTGTCGCCATGTCATCGCTAACCCTGCAAAGTCAGAGCCGCGCAGCGGCTCTGCAAGAAACCTTGCTGATTCAGCAGTTTCTGACGCTGACCCTGCGTGAAGAGCTGTATGCCCTGCCGATCGAGCACATTCGCGAGATCATCGAGTTCGGTGGCCTGACCGAGATCCCGATGATGCCAGCCTTCCTGCGCGGGGTGATCAACCTGCGCGGGGCGGTGGTGCCGGTGGTGGATCTGTCGGTTCGTTTTGGTCGTGAGCGCACGGAAATCGGCCGGCGCACCTGCATCGTAATTGTCGAGGTCATACAGGACGACGAAGCCCAGATGCTGGGCATCATTGTCGATGCGGTCAACGAGGTGCTGGCCGTCGAGGCCAACCAGGTGGAAACGCGACCGACCTTTGGCGCACGCATTCGCGCGGATTTCATTGCCGGCATCCTGCGCAAGAATGAAAGGTTTGTGATCGTGCTCGATATCCGCCAGGTGTTGTCGGTCGACGAAATCTGCGAATTGGTTGGTTTGGCCTCGGCCTGAAAACAGGGAAAACATGCATGGACGTCGTTAACGCAGTCACCGGTTTGAACTCGAGCATCAGCGATCAGGAGTTCAGTCTGTTCCAGCGGTTTTTTCTTGAACAGATCGGGCTCCAGCTGACCTCGGTGAAAAAGCCGTTGCTGTGTGGACGGTTGTCCAAACGACTGACCGCACTGGGGCTGGACAGCTACCGCGCCTACTACAACCTGCTGGTGTCGAAGTCAGGGAGCGAGGAACGGGAAACTGCAATCGACTTGATCACCACCCATGAAACCTATTTCTTCCGTGAGCCCAAGCATTTCGAACTGCTGCAAAACAAGGTGATTCCAAGCCTGCACGCCAGTCCCGAACTACGCGTGTGGAGTGCTGCGAGTTCGACGGGGGAGGAGGCCTACACCCTCGCGATGATTCTGGACAGCTTCCGCTCGCCCAAACCCTGGTCGATCACGGCGTCCGATGTCAGTCGCCAAGTGCTGATCAACGCTCAGCGGGGGTTATACCCGATGAGCCGCGGCGAGCGTATTCCGCCGCAGTATTTGAAGCGCTATTGCCTGCGAGGCAATGGCCGCTACGCGGGGTATTTCATGGTCGAATCGGCGCTGCGTGCGCGCGTCGACTTCGTGCCTGGAAATCTCACACAGTCTGAGAGCGCCCTGGGTTTATTCGACGTGATTCTGCTGCGCAATGTGCTTATTTATTTTGACCCTGCGACCAAGTTGCAGGTGCTGCGTAACGTGATGGAACGCTTGAAACCAGGAGGGTGGCTGATGGTCGGCCATTCTGAGTCCTTGCACGACACCCGCTTGCCACTGGAACTGATCATGCCATCGGTTTATCGCAAGGTCTGCGCATGAGCGAAAAACTGTTCATCAAACCCGGAGGCTGGTTCTTCGGCGGAGGCAACTGTCAGGTCGAAACCGTGCTGGGCTCTTGCGTCACGATCACGCTCTGGCATTCGGAGCAGAAGCTTGGCGGGTTGTGCCATTTCATGTTGCCTACCCGTTTGCGCGATGCCTTGCAGACCCTGGATGGGCGTTATGGCGAGGAGGCCATTCTGTGGCTCAAGGGCCAGGCGTGGGCCAATGGCCTGGATATCCGCGACTGCGAAGCCAAGCTGTTTGGCGGGGCGCAGGCGCTGGTCGGGACCAACGGGCACCACGCCGTGGGCCGGCGCAACATTCGTTTCGCCGAAGATTGCCTGCGGGCCGAAGGGGTGCGGGTGGTCAGTTGTGACCTGGGCGGGCAGGGCCATCGCTACCTCAGGTTTGACCTTGCCAATGGCGATGTTTGGGTGCGCCATGGCGCACCGTTGGCATTGCCCGCGCATTGGGGGAAGAAGGCGCTATGACCATTAAAGTAATGATCGTCGATGACTCTGCGGTGATGCGTCAGGTGATGCAGGAGTTGTTGTCCGGCCATAAAGACATTCAGGTCATCGGTACGGCAATGGATCCGCTGATTGCCTTGCAGAAAATGCAGGGCAACTGGCCGGACGTGATTGTGCTGGACGTGGAAATGCCGCGCATGGACGGCATCACCTTCCTGCGGCAGATCATGCTGAGCCGCCCGACGCCGGTGGTGATTTGTTCGACGCTCACCGAAAAGGGCGCCGATGTAACACTTCAGGCACTGGCTGCCGGCGCGGTCGAGGTCATGGCCAAGCCGACCATGGGCCTGCGCGATTTCCTTCAGCAAAGCGCCAATGAACTGGTGACCGCCATTCGCACGGCCGCCCAGGCTCGTCCTCGTCAAGGCCGGCCTGTCGCCGGGAGCGAACCGGTGCCGGTCAAGTTGACGGCCGATGCCTTGCTGCCGACGCCCTCTGGGCTGACGAGCCTGCGCACCACGCAGAAAATTGCGGTGCTCGGCACGTCTACCGGGGGCACTCAGGCCTTGGAAGCGGTGTTGCGCGAACTGGGCATTACCTGCCCCGGGATCGCTATTGTCCAGCACATGCCGGAACGCTTTACCCGCAGTTTCGCCGAACGCTTGAACTCGCTGTGTGCGATTGAAGTGCGTGAAGCCAAGGACGGTGACCGGTTGTTGCCAGGCCTGGCGCTGATTGCACCCGGCGGACGGCACATGCTGATCAAGCGCAGCGGCGCGCAATATTACGTCGAGGTCAGGGACGGTCCGCTGGTCAGTCGGCATCGGCCTTCGGTGGATGTCCTGTTTCGTTCTGCCGCGCTGCAGGCCGGCAGTAACGTGCTGGGCGTGATCATGACCGGCATGGGCGACGACGGCGCTCGCGGCCTCAAGGAAATGCTTGAAGCGAAGGCCCGAACGTACGCGCAGGACGAGGACAGTTGTGTGGTGTTCGGCATGCCCAAAGAAGCCATCAAGCTGGGAGGCGTCGAGCAGACAATAGCGCTCGACGCCATTCCCGCGCTGTTGATGGGTTGGCGTTGAAACAGGGGGATTCAGCTATGCAATCGAGCGTCAGTCCAAAGCACATCCTGGTCGTTGACGACAGTCGGGTACAGCGCGAGTTTGCGGTGGATCTGTGTTTGCGTCTCGGCGCGACAGATATTCATCAGGCGGACGATGGTCACCAGGCCATCGCCCTGTTGCAGCAAATACCGCAGATCGAGGTGGTGATCCTTGATCTGGAAATGCCGGGCATGGATGGCGTGCAGGTGCTGCACGAACTGGTCCGGCTAGGCATGGACCCGGCCGTGATCGTCGCCAGCGCGCGCGAAAGCGTATTGCTGACGGTCGTGGAAAGCATGGGCAAGAGCCTGGGTGTCAAGTTGTTGGGGGTGTTGCAAAAACCGCTGACACTCAACCAGCTGGCTTCAAGCCTCGGCCGTTTTGCCGCCGTGCAACAGCGTGACGCCTTGCAGACCATGGCCGAACTGGGACCGGAACTGACCGCCGAGGAGATCAATGTCGCGTTGAGCGAACAGCAGTTTTGCGCCTATTTCCAACCCAAGGTGTCGTTGCTTGACGGTCGTCTGAGCGGTGTCGAAGCACTGATCCGCTGGCAACATCCCCAGCATGGCTTGCTGCAGCCGGGGCACTTTCTCGACCTGATCGAGCGCACCGAGAACATGTCGGCCATCACCATGCTGATGCTCGACCTGTCGTTGCGCCAGTGCCAGCAATGGCACGCCGAGGGCCTGAAAATTGGCGTGTCGATCAACCTGTCGGCGCGCTCGCTCGCCGACTCCAGACTGGCCGACGCCATCATCGAACGTGTGGCGGCCAGCGGTATCGCTCCGCACTATCTGATGCTGGAAATCACTGAAAGCGCACTGATGACGGACCTCGCGATCACCCAAGGGACATTGGCACGTCTGCGTCTCAAAGGCTTCGGTCTGTCAGTCGATGATTACGGCACCGGTTTTTCCTGCATGCTGCAGTTGTCGCGGGTCCCCTGCTCCGAGTTGAAGGTCGACCGCGCCTTCGTCAATGGCGCGAGCGAGAACGTCCATTTGCGCATTCTGCTGGAAAGCGCAATAGACATTGCCCGCCGGTTAAAGCTCAAGGTCGTGGCAGAAGGGGTGGAAACCCAGCAAGACTGGGCGCTATTGCGTGAACTGGGGTGCGATGAGGTTCAAGGCTACTTCATTGCCAAGCCCATGCCGGGTGAAGCACTGCTGCTGTGGTGGAGCGCCAACCAGCAGCGCGTGCAGAAACTGTTGAAGCCTGAAGGTTTGCTGCGGCGTATTTTCGGTAGCGTTTGAGATAGCCGCCCTGAGACCTATGAGCGTCGCTGAATCCCTGTGGACACACAGCCTGAGTTCACACAGATCAAATGTGGGAGCGGGCTTGCCCGCGAAGGGGCCGTGTCAGTCAATATCAATGTTGACTGGCACACCGCCTTCGTCGGAACGCCGCCCGGAGCAAGCCCGGTTCCACAAGGGATTGGCGGTGCACACCCATTCCAGTGCTTGTATCTGAACGTATCCGCCAAGCCTCCAGCTAACTTCAAATACAAATCCCCGCCTGTATGACATGTACGTGATACATGAAAGCCTCCCAATACAGGCACCGCATTTGCGGCAACCTCCGCGCCGTCCTGCCGCGCACACCCTGGAGAAATGCCATGTCCCGTTTCAACACCCGCCATATCGTCGCGCTGGCTGCCGCCGCAGCACTGTCCGTGTTCGCGAGCGTCTCACAAGCCGAAGACGCGAAGGCGCCCGATCAACCCCCTGCGGCAAAAAGCTGGCAGGCAGGGCTCCACCGCACGGACCTGGTCCGCCGGGATCTCGGCGTCGCCGGGCAAGAAGTCATCCAGGTACGTGTCGATTTCGATGCCGGAGTGGTATCTCCCAAACATTCCCATCCAGGGGTGGAAGTGGCGTACGTGATCAGCGGCACGTTTGAATATCAACTCGAAGGGCAGCCAGCAGTGACACTCAAGGCCGGCGACTCTTTGTACATCCCTGCCGGCACGGCACATGTCGCGAAGAATGTGGGTGGCGGCAATGGTTCGGAGTTGGCGACGTACATTGTGAAGAAGGGCGAACCGCTCGTTGTAATAACGCAATGAACGGCCATCGTAGGAGCGAGCTTGCTCGCGATAAACGCTAGAACGCCACGTTTAACCTGTGGCCACGCGTTATCGTTTACGAGCATCGCGAGCGAGCTCGCTCCTACAGTGATTCTGCCCAGGCGCCAATCCCCTAGCTTCTGGCGCCTGCTGTGAGCGTCATTGCCCGGGTGCCAATCGCAAAGACGCAGCCGATACCGATCACCATCAGCGCCACCGCAAACGTCATGCGCATTCCACTGGCAACCGCTTCCGGTTGCGCCGTACTGATGTCGGCCGCCGCCGAAGCGAAGGCGAACACCGCGCCCATCGCGGAGGCGCCGGTGATGAGTCCCAGGTTGCGTGACAAATTGAGCAGGCCCGAGACGACGCCTCGCTGGTCCGGTTCAACATCGGTCATGATCGCCGTGTTGTTGGCGGTCTGGAACAGGGCGTAGCCGAGGGTCATGACGATCATGGGCGCGACGTAGCCGCCGATGCCGAACGTTTGCGGCGTTACTGCCAATGCCAGGCAACCCGCCGCCATGGCGAGGAGTCCGACAAGGATCATGCGTCGTGCGCCCATCCGGTCGGCCATACGGCCCGCGGGTACACCGGTCAGCGCCGCGACAAATGGCCCGACCGACAGAACAATCCCCACCACAACCGCATCCAGCCCGAGCCCGCGGGAAAGATAGAAGGGACCGACCACCAGTGTCGCCATCATCACCGTTGCAACGAGCGTGCTCATGGCCAGGCTCACGCTGAGCAGCGGATCACGGAACATCGTCAATCGCATCAACGGCGAGGCGACTCGGGCTTCGGTGAAGATGAAGAGGCCGATACCCACGCAGGTCGCGCCCAGCAGCGTTACGTTCAGCCAGCCAACACTGCCGCGCCCAAGGGTCATGGCCAAGGCATACGCCGCCAGTGTCAGCGCCAGCAACAGAGTGCCCACTGCGTCGAAGCCGGCACGTCCGGCCTTCGGTTTTTGGCGATCAGCGGGCAAATAACGATGCGCGAGCAGCCACGTCAGCAGCCCCAGCGGCACCGTGATCAAGAAGATCGCCCGCCAGCCGAATCCGGCAATCAGCAGGCCGCCAAGCGTCGGCCCCATCGCGGTACCCATTGCCGACATCGTTCCCAGCAACCCCATGGCGCTACCGGTTTTCGCCTGTGCGACCGTCTCGCCGACGAAGGCCATGGTGAGCGCCATCATGATCGCCGCGCCGAGCCCTTGCAGCGCCCGCGCCGCAATCAATAGCCCGAGCGTGGGCGCGGCACCGCACAGCGCCGAGGCCAGGGTAAACAGCCCGATGCCGGTCAGTAAAAGGCGACGACGGCCAGTGAGGTCGCCGAGCCGACCGACGCTGACGATCAGCGTGGTAATGGCGAGCAAATACGCCAGCACGATCCACTGCACGTCCTGGAAAGAGACGTGAAACACCTGGGCCAGGGTCGGCAAACCTACGTTGGCGATGCTGGTGCCGAGCGAGGACAGCAACATCGACAGCGCAAGGCTGGCCAGCGCCCATCGAACGGTCGGTGGCGTTTGTACGCGGTCCGCGAGAGCAATAGTCGGCTTCATCATTTCCCTCTTTTCTGAGCACTCCCAAACCGGAGCTATCGGAAATCTACGCCCGGGCCTAACATGGCGGAAGACGCATCAGTTGCAGGTTATTGATGCGTTGAACGCCACACCAAAATCTTATGGGGCGCAGCATGTCCATTCCCGATCTCAATTTGTTGGTCACCCTTGACGTGCTGCTCGCTGAAGGCAGCGTGGCACGCGCCGCGAAGCGGTTGCGGCTGAGCCCGTCGGCGATGAGTCGGGCACTGGCGCGCTTGCGTGAAACCACCGGGGATCCGCTGCTGGTCAGGGCCGGGCGCGGTCTGGTGGCTACGCCGCGAGCGCTCGAATTGCGCGAGCGGGTCAGTCAACTGGTGCAGGACGCAGAAGCGGTCCTGCGTCCGGCTGAGCAGCCCGATCTCACGCAGTTGGTGCGCACCTTCACGCTGCGTACCAGTGAAGGGTTCGTCGAGAATTTCGGCGCGGCGCTCATTGCCCGCGTCCGTGAGCAAGCACCGGGTGTACGGCTGCGTTTCATGCATAAACCGGACAAGGACAGCGCGGCACTGCGTGACGGCACCGTGGATCTGGAAACAGGTGTGGTGGGGAAAGCGGCTGGCCCGGAGTTGCGCACGCAAGGCTTGTTCCGCGACCGTTTTATCGGCGTCGTACGCAGCGGGCATGCGCTCAGCGAGGGTGAGATCACGCCCGCGCGTTACGCGGCGGGCGGCCACATTAGTGTGTCGCGACGGGGACTCGATAAAGGGCCTGTCGATGAAGCGCTGGAGTCGCTTGGACTGACGCGGCAAGTGGTGACCATCGTTGCTGGCTTTTCAACGGCGCTGGCGTTGGCCCGATCCACTGACCTGGTCGCCAGTGTTCCCGAGCGGCACACCGCCAATCTGCGGGCGGGGATGCACAGCTTCACGCTGCCGTTGACCTTGCCGGCGTTCACCGTCGCCATGCTCTGGCATCCTCGGCTGGATGCAGACCCTGTGCACCGTTGGTTACGCGGTTGTCTTCGAGAGGTCTGCGCAGTCGCTTAAAAGGTGAATTGATGCGCCGAACGTGACGCGGCGCTGGCCATTTCAATCTCCGACAGATGGTCAAGCAGCACATCGTTCAAGAAACGAAACTGATCATTGAGACCGACCACTTCGTTGTTGAAGTGGTGGCCGGCTGCCGGTATCAGCATGGCTTCGAACTTTTTGTCGAACACCAGCGTCAACACTTTACGTGACTCGAATTGCTGCGAGTAATAGTTGGTGCCAAATACCGGGAAGCTCACGGAGAGGCTGACGGCGTGGATCATGATGCGTGCTCCTCGGTCAGGACGAACCAGGAAAACACACTCAACGTGACGGCTGTCAGGGCCAGGCAGGTCAGGAGATGGATCAGCATGATTCGTCCCTCCAATACGGGGTTTCGTGTCGGGTTGAGATGAATCCTACGCTGACGGTTGTTGGGCGGAAGGCATTCGCGGCGATGGTGAATATCGACATAAGTGATGGTGGATCTTCGTTGTCTGATCGGGCCTCTTCGCGAGCAAGCCCGCTCCCACATTTTTCCGAGATAGCCCAAGAGAATGCGGTCAAATGTGGGAGCGGGCTTGCTCGCGAAGGCGGCCTTCAGGACGACATCACCCTCAGATAGATAGACACCGTCCACCTATACTCAAATCAGAATGTTTTTAACCACCGAATATCCTGTTCGGGGAACACACTAGGAACCACGATCTTGAACCTGCGTTCGCTGATCGTCGCCGTGTTGGTGGTGTTGGCGGGTTGCGCCACGCCCGTGCGCGCGCCGGTGGTTGAGGTGCAGGTGATCATTGCGCCAGACGTCTGGCAGCAAGTGGATCGGGAGATTGTCGCGGCGTCGCAATCGGCTACCGAGCAGACCAAAATCTACGCACGCGGCGCCATGGATTATTGGCGAACCCGTGTCTATCAATTGACTGAAGAGAACTTCATTCCCTGGTTCAGCAGCTACTGGACCCAGGAATGGCTGTCGATGAAGGTCAGCTGGTACACCATCAGCGCCAAGGGCGAGCAGGATGCTTCGTCCAAACACCTCGCGGCCTATTTGCTGGAGCAATACCAGGAACGCGTGCTGGCGCCGGTCGCGGTGGAGATCGATCCCGACCAGATTCTTGGCCTGGC
Source organism: Pseudomonas sp. LBUM1644 (assembly GCF_059716195.1). Classification (NCBI taxonomy): domain Bacteria; kingdom Pseudomonadati; phylum Pseudomonadota; class Gammaproteobacteria; order Pseudomonadales; family Pseudomonadaceae; genus Pseudomonas; species Pseudomonas sp. LBUM1644. The sequence continues at coordinate 2,650,477 of NZ_CP166812.1, forward strand.
AATGGCGTTCTACGTCGACATTCTTCAGGAAGAACTGCAAAAAATCTCCCAGCGTCACGGCGTGCCTATCGCTCAACTCAACGGCCGGATCCAGAAAATCCCCGCCATCGCCCTTGGGCCGCCACCGGCCCGCGATGCGTCGCTTTACCAGGTTGTGCATACCACGCCGCTGAATACGCTGCCAGCGTACGCGGCGCTGATCGACAAGATCCACGCCGCGGGCGGCGACAAGGGCGTTGGCGCGACCGACACGGCGATGGCGCCGGTGGCCAAGCGCGCCAGTCAACGAATGGAAGCCGAAATGGCCCCGCGCGGCGCGGCCAGTGCCGTGGCAGCGGCGGCGGGCAAACTCGCCGGTGGCTTGATTACCGTGGGGGTGGCGGGGATCCGCGCGATCATTCAGGCCGCCGACCGGCCGGACAGCGAAGCGCTGATTCGCAGCAGCCTGGGCAACACGTTCGATAAAGCGTGGACGAAACTGGTGCAAAACCCGACCACCGGCGTCATGGCGGGGACGCTGTACATGGCGGCACAAATCGAGGGCAACCTGGGGGGGAGTGCTGAAATACCGTCGGTCAGTTCGGGCAGTGGAGCGGTCGATTGGCGTCCCCCCGAATCGACTAACCAGCAGATCGACCCTCTACCCCCAGCAGGAGAATGACCATGTCCTACGTTGATGGCTGTGTCTTTGCGGTGCCTACCGCCAACCGTGAAAAATTCAAGAAACACGCCGAATCCGCGGCCGTGATTTTCAAAGAGAACGGCGCCCTGAGCATCGTTGAATGCTGGGGCGATGACGTGCCTGACGGCAAAGTGACCTCGTTTCCCATGGCGGTGAAACTCAAGGAAGACGAAACGGTGGTGTTTTCCTGGATCGTCTGGCCGGACAAGCCCACCCGCGACGCCGGCATGCAAAAGATGATGGCCGATCCGCGCATGCAGCAGGACGTCAACCCGATGCCGTTCGACGGCCAGCGGATGATCTTCGGCGGTTTTAACATCATTTTGAAAGCTTGAACACGCGACAGGATCACTCCGATGAAGGGGTGATCCTGCAACTCTTGCGATTGCGGATCTCACTGTCCGTCGGCCGCTCCCGGACGAACTCGAAACGCGGCTCACCTTCGCTATAGTGAACCAGCCAGCCCCAATCCAGCTCGGACTCATCCTGACCCGGTTGCGGTGGCATTGCCCACCATGGCTCTTTGCTGATGATCGCTCGCATGGCCTCGTCCCGTTGATGCGGTTGGTTCAACTATAACGTGCATGTCAGGAGGTGCCAGGCGTGAGCGACGAAACCGATGAGCCGTCGAAGCGGCTGTTTTTCGCCCTGAACTGCCCGCCGGAGCAACGCAAGGCCATTGTCCAATGGCGCAGTGCGCTACAGCTGCGAAGCGGGCGCCCGGTGCCGGCGGAGAACTTTCACCTGACCCTGATGTTTTTAGGCGCTGTGGGTGTGGCGCAGATTGCGGACATCTGCACGGCGGCCGCGAACATTCGAGTGCCGGGTGTGCCGTTGCGGGTGGCGCTTGATCGGCTGGATGCCTGGCGCAGGTCAAGCGTGTTGGTGCTCGCGGCGGAGCAGGCGCCGCCGGAGTTGCTGCGGCTGGTGTATGCGCTGGAACAGGCGATGTTGCCGTTCGGGTTTGAGGATTTGCCGAAGGAGTTTCGTCCGCACCTGACGTTGATGCGCGACTATCGGGCGCCGGTGCCTGAATCCGCGATGCCTCCCGAGTTTTTGCTGCGGGCTGATCGATTTGTGTTGTTTGAATCCCACAAGGGCCGCTATCGAGCGCTGGCCGAGTGGCCGCTCGTGCCAGCATAAAAAAAGGCGCCCGAGGAGGGCGCCCAAATTCACCTTAACCGAGGAAGCCAGGTGAGGCCGTTCATGAGAGAGGTGCAGCGGTGGTAAGGCGCTGCAAGAACGGAAAACAGGATGTACACAATCCCCTGTAGGAGCTGCCGAAGGCTGCGATCTTTTGATCTTTAAATGTCGCGTCAAAGAAAGATCAAAAGATCGCAGCCTTCGGCAGCTCCTACAAAAGCCGATCAGGTTACTTACCGAGCTTCACCCGCGTCCAACCCCGGGTCATCACCCGCTGAACACCAATCGGCATGTCCGGAATTGCATACAGCGTTGCCATCACTTCCTGCGACGGATACGACCCCGGGTCATTCCGGATCGCTTCATCCACCAACGGCGTCGCCGCGGCATTGGCGTTGCTGTAGCCTATGTTGTTGGTGATCTCGGCAATGATGTCCGGGCGCATCAGGAAGTTCATGAACAGGTAAGCATTCTCGACGTTCGCCGCATCGCGAGGGATCGCGACCATGTCGTAGAAACTGCCCGCGCCTTCTTTTGGAATGCTGTAGTCGATCTTCACCTTGTCGCCCGCTTCCTGAGCGCGAGCCTTGGCTTGCAGCACGTCGCCGGAGTAACCGACCGCCACGCAGATGTTGCCGTTGGCCAGGTCGGAGATGTACTTCGACGAGTGGAAGTACGCCACCGATGGCCGGATCTTCATGAACAGCGCTTCAGCCTCGGCGATCTGACCCTTGTCCTGCGAGTTCACCGGGTAGCCCAGGTAGTGCAGGGCAGCCGGCAGCATCTCCGTTGGCGAGTCGAGGAAACTGATGCCGCAGGCTTTAAGTTTCTCCGCGTTCTCCGGTTTGAACAGCAGGTCCCAGGAGTTGGTCGGTGCATGGGCGCCCAACACTTCCTTGACCTTCTGCGGGTTGAAACCGATGCCGATCGAGCCCCACATGTACGGGAAGGCGTGGCCGTTATCCGGGTCGCTGGCGGACGCGTTTTTCAGTAGGACCGGGTTCAGGTTTTTCCAGTTCGACAGCTTCGACTTATCCAGTTCCTGATAGACCCCAGCCTTGATCTGCTTGGCCAGGAAACTGTTAGACGGCACGACGATGTCGTAGCCGGATTTGCCAGCGAGCAGGCGTGCTTCAAGGGTTTCGTTACTGTCGAACACATCGTAGGTCACGCGAATGCCGGTTTCATCTTCGAACTTCTTGACGGTGTCCGGGGCGATATAATCCGACCAGTTATAGACGCGCAGAACCTTGTCATTGGCCTGGGCGCCCGTAGCCATTACGCCCAATAAGGACAGTGTCAGCAGAGTCCTGCCAAACATTTTCATCGGTACAACTCCATTCTTTTTCTATGGAACATAAAACCTGTGGCGAGGGAGGGGCGCCATCATCTTGTAGGAGCTGCCGAGTGAAACGAGGCTGCGATCTTTTGATTTTTTAAAAGCAAGATCAAAAGATCGCAGCCTGCGGCAGCTCCTACATTAGGCGGCGGCCCCAACCAACTGTTTCTTCGGTTGCTGCCAGGATTCGCTGGCGGTCTGGTCCATCGCTTCCTGGATCGCCCGTTTACGGGTGGCTTCAGCGCGGCGACTGAAATACCAGACCATGAACGTCACGATCGAAACGGCGAGCAGGATCAGGCTGGCCACGGCGTTGATTTCCGGTTTCACACCCAGACGCACCGCCGAGAACACTTCCATCGGCAAAGTCGTCGAACCCGGGCCCGACACGAAGCTCGCCAACACCAGGTCATCCAGCGACAGGGCGAACGACATCATGCCGCCAGCCGCCAGTGACGGCGCGATCATCGGGATGGTGATCAGGAAAAACACCTTGAATGGCTTCGCCCCGAGGTCCATGGCCGCTTCTTCGATGGACAGGTCCAGCTCACGCAAGCGGGCGGAGACTACCACCGCGACATAAGCGGCACAAAACGTGGTGTGGGCGATCCAGATCGTGACGATGCCACGCTCCATCGGCCAGCCGATCAACTGCGCCATCGCCACGAACAGCAGCAACAACGACAGACCGGTGATCACTTCAGGCATGACCAGTGGCGCGGTGACCAAACCACCGAACAGCGTACGGCCCTTGAAACGCGTGACGCGAGTCAGCACGAACGCTGCCAGCGTGCCCAGTGCCACGGCGGCAATCGCGGTGTAGCAGGCGATTTCCAGCGAGCGCACCACCGAGCCCATCAGTTGCGTGTTGTCGAGCAAGCCGGCGTACCACTTGAACGACCAGCCACCCCACACCGTCACCAGTTTGGAGGCGTTGAACGAATAGATCACCAGAATCAGCATCGGCAAGTAGATAAACGACAGGCCGAGCACCAGCATCATTTTTGAAAACCCGAAACGTTTCATCCCCGTGCCTCCATCTCTTTGGCCTGGCTGCGGTTGAACAGCAGAATCGGCACAATCAGGATCAACAGCATCACCACCGCCAGGGCAGATGCCACCGGCCAGTCGCGGTTGTTGAAGAACTCTTGCCACAACACACGACCGATCATCAGGGTCTCCGGGCCGCCCAGCAGTTCCGGAATCACGAACTCACCGACCACCGGAATGAACACCAGCATGCAGCCGGCGATGATCCCGTTCTTGGCCAACGGCACGGTGATTTTCCAGAAGTTGTTGAAGTTGCTCGAACCCAGGTCCGATGCGGCTTCCAGCAAGGTGCCGTCGTGCTTCACAAGGTTGGCGTACAGCGGCAACACCATGAACGGCAAGTAGGCGTAAACAACTCCTATATAGACGGCGGTGTTGGTGTTGAGGATCTCGATCGGGTGATCAGTCAGCCCGGTCCACATCAAAAACGCGTTGAGCAGACCGTTGTTGCTGAGGATGCCCATCCACGCATACACGCGGATCAGGATCGCGGTCCAGGTCGGCATCATGATCAACAGCATCAGGACGTTTTGCGTTTCCTTGTTGGCCTTGGTAATCGCGTAAGCCATCGGGAAACCGATCACCAGGCACATCAGCGTGCTGAAAAACGCAACTTTCAACGAGCCGAGGTAGGCCGAGATGTACAGCTCATCGTCGGTCAGCAGCAAGTAGTTGCCGACGTTCAAGAACAGCTGGAATTTCTGCTCGGCGTAGGTGTAGATCTCGGAGTAGGGAGGAATGGCCAGCGCCGCTTCCGAGAAGCTGATCTTCATTACCAGGAAGAACGGCAACAGGAAAAACAGGCACAGCCACAGGAATGGAATCCCGATGACGAGCTTTCGACCACTCGGCATCAGCCGCATGAACTGCTGATTGAGTGTGTTCATGAGCGCAGTACCACGCCGCTGTCGTCTTCCCACCACACGTACACTTTGTCGTCCCAGGTCGGACGCGCGCCACGGCGTTCGGCGTTGGCCATGAACGACTGCACGATTTTGCCGCCAGGCAATTCCACGTAGAACACCGAGTGACCGCCAAGGTAGGCGATGTCATGCACCTTGCCTTGGGACCAGTTGTAACGGGTGTCTGGTTGGGTGGTGCTGACCAGCATTTTTTCCGGGCGGATCGCGTAGGTGATCGACTTGTCCTGCACCGAGGTGCTGACGCCGTGGCCGACGTAGATCTTCTGCTCCAGATCCTTGCTGTGAATGATCGCGTGACCTTCCAGGTCCTCCACAACGGTGCCCTCGAAGGCGTTCACGTTGCCGATGAATTCGCAGACCATGCGGCTGACCGGTGCTTCATAAATGTCGACCGGGCTACCGATTTGCGCGATCCAGCCCAGGTGCATGATCGCGATGCGCTGGGCCATGGTCATGGCCTCTTCCTGGTCGTGGGTCACCATCACGCACGTCACGCCGACGCGTTCGATGATCTCCACCAGCTCCAGTTGCATCTGCGAGCGCAGCTTTTTATCCAGCGCGCCCATCGGTTCGTCGAGCAGCAACAGCTTCGGACGTTTGGCCAGGGAACGCGCCAGAGCCACACGCTGACGCTGGCCGCCGGACAACTGGTGAGGTTTGCGCTTGGCGTACTGGGTCATGTGCACCAGGCGCAGCATTTCTTCAACCCGGGCGTCGATTTCACTGGCGGACAAACGATCCTGCTTCAGGCCGAAGGCGATGTTCTGTGCCACCGTCATGTGCGGGAACAGCGCGTACGACTGAAACATCATGTTGATCGGCCGCTCGTAGGACGGCATGTCGGTGATGTCGACACCATCGAGCAGAATCCGGCCTTCGGTCGGGCGCTCGAAGCCTGCGAGCATACGCAGCAGGGTCGATTTTCCGGAACCGGAACCGCCGAGCAGGGCGAAGATTTCGCCTTGATGAATCTCGAGAGAGACATCGTCTACTGCGCAGGTTTCGTCGAATTTCTTGGTGACGCGGTCGACTTTCACCAGCACCTTTTTCGATGTCTGGTGACCTTCAAGAGCCTTCCTGTAAATGCTGGAGGCGTTTGCCATGTGAAACTCCCAACAGGTTTCAGTCGTCGGGCCAACGCGGCCTGACTTAATAGTTGATTGCAAGCCCAGGGCGGGTAACGCCGGCCACTGTAGGAGCGAGCTTGCTCGCGATGGACGCCAACGATAACGCGGGCTGTCTGAATGCCCGCGGTGTGCGGACGTCCATCGCGAGCAAGCTCGCTCCTACAGGGAATTGCGTTGCCGGTCCGTTCGGGCTTATTCGGCGCCGCCATCCTGGCTGCCTGGTGGTACTTGTTGTTATTGCAGTGTGTTGTTTTCGCAAGCGGTGGGCGCGCAAGGGCACGCCCGCCAGACTTGCGGGGGCAGAAAATGGTGTAAGTCAGCGGGTTTTTCGCAGCGCAGCCCGTCGCCGGCACGCATCGCCGAACGCCTGGAAAATACTCAAATAGGGCGGATTCGAAAGCACCTGCCATTCCGGGTGCCACTGCACACCGACGGCAAAGGTCGGGCTGTGTTCCACCGAAATTGCCTCGATCAAACCGTCCGGCGCAATCGCTTCGGCGCGCAGGCCAGGAGCGAGGCGGTCGACACCTTGGCTGTGAATCGAATTGACCTGGAACACCGGCGGCAACTCCAGCGCTTCGAACACGCCGCCCGGTTGCACCGTCACCGCATGCGCTGGAGCGTATTGCACCGCCAGCTCCGGGCTGTCCGCTTCACGGTGGTCGAGCATGCCCGGCAGCTCATGCACCTTTTGGTGCAGGCTGCCGCCGAACGCCACATTCATTTCCTGAAAGCCGCGGCAGATGCCGAGCACCGGAACGCCCGCCGCAATGGCCGCACGCAATAAAGGAAGGGTCGTGGCGTCCCGCGCCGGATCGTGATCCGTGCCGGGGGCGCTGGCCGGGCCTTGATAGTGGAAAGGTTCCACATTCGATGGCGAGCCGGTCAGCAACAGACCGTCGAGCTGCGCGAGCAGGTCATCGATTTCGGTCAGGTCGCCTAAGGAAGGAATGACCACAGGCAGCCCCAGAGCCGCGACGCTGACAGCACGCAAATACTTGTCGCCGCTGACGTGGTAGGGGTGCAGGCCAATCTGTTTGACGCATGCAGTAACGCCGATCAATGGCTTGAGTGCCATTTTTATCACCTCGAAGTTTCACACTTGAACGAGCTTTTCCGGAGCTTAGCCTTGTTGATTTTAATTAACAACTCTCATGTAAAAAATTCTAAACGCCGCACGTCTGATCTTCAGCGTTTACGCGGTGTGCAAGACTGATCTGGCACTCTCGTGCCCATAAAAGGCCCGAAAATAAAGGTTGAAAGGACAAGTGTTCGCTATTGACTTCACTTTGTCGTTCGGGTTGACTGGGCTCGCAACAAGGTAGTGAACATAATAATTAACAGCTAATAGGTGCATCATGTCGGTCCCTCTGCGTACCGTTCAACTCAACGAAGCAAACGCATTCCTTAAGAAATATCCTGAGGTTTTGTACGTCGACCTTCTGATTGCGGATATGAACGGTGTGGTGCGCGGCAAGCGCATCGAGCGCACCAGTCTTCATAAGGTTTACGAAAAAGGCATTAACCTCCCAGCGTCGCTCTTTGCCCTGGACATCAACGGTTCCACGGTGGAAAGCACCGGCCTGGGTCTGGACATCGGCGACTCTGACCGGATCTGTTTCCCCATCCCTGGCACCCTGAGCATTGAGCCGTGGCAGAAGCGCCCAACCGCTCAGTTGCTGATGACCATGCACGAGCTGGAAGGCCAGGCGTTCTTCGCCGATCCGCGCGAAGTGCTGGCCAATGTGGTGCGCAAATTCGACGAACTTGGCCTGACTATTTGCGCGGCATTCGAACTGGAGTTCTACCTGATCGACCAGGACAACGTGAACGGTCGTCCGCAGTCGCCACGTTCGCCGGTATCGGGCAAGCGTCCGGTATCGACCCAGGTGTACCTGATCGACGACCTCGACGAATACGTCGATTGCCTGCAAGACATCCTCGAAGGCGCGAAAGAGCAGGGCATTCCTGCCGACGCCATCGTCAAGGAAAGCGCCCCGGCGCAGTTCGAAGTGAACCTGCATCACGTCAATGACCCGATCAAGGCGTGCGACTACGCGGTGTTGCTCAAGCGTCTGGTGAAGAACATCGCCTACGACCACGAGATGGACACCACGTTTATGGCCAAGCCGTATCCGGGCCAGGCGGGCAATGGTTTGCACGTGCACATTTCGATTCTCGACAAAGAAGGCAACAACATCTTTGCCAGCGAGGATCCCGAGCAGAACGCCGCGCTGCGACACGCGATCGGCGGTGTGCTCGAGACCCTGCCGGCGCAGATGGCGTTCCTCTGCCCGAACGTCAACTCCTACCGTCGTTTCGGCGCACAGTTCTACGTACCGAACTCGCCAAGCTGGGGCATCGACAACCGTACCGTGGCCGTGCGTGTGCCGACCGGTTCCGCAGACTCGGTGCGCATCGAACACCGCGTTGCCGGCGCCGACGCTAACCCGTACTTGCTGATGGCGTCGGTGCTGGCCGGTATTCACCACGGCCTGACCAACAAGATCGAGCCAGGTGCCCCGGTTGAAGGCAACAGCTACGAGCAAAACGAGCAAAGCCTGCCGAACAACCTGCGCGATGCACTGCGCGAGCTGGACGACAGCGAAGTCATGGCCAAATACATCGACCCGCTGTACATCGACGTGTTCGTGGCGTGCAAGGAAAGCGAGCTGGCCGAGTTCGAGAACTCCATCTCGGACCTTGAGTACAACTGGTACCTGCACACCGTCTAACGACTGGCAAATAACCCTGTAGGAGCTGCCGCAGGCTGCGATCTTTTGATCTTGATCTTCGGCCGCTTCATGGGCGTCAAGATCAAAAGATCGCAGCCTGCGGCAGCTCCTACAGGGGGATTGCATTCCAGGTTTCAAATGACAGGCATCAGCCTGACGATCACTTATTCTCCTGCGTCGAGTCACAACCATGACAAACACTCGCAGCGACTGGGAACAACGCTTCCAGTCCTTAACCATCGAAGGCCGCGCATTCATCGACGGCCAATACTGCCCGGCACTCAGCGGCGACACCTTTGAATGCATGAGCCCGGTCGACGGCCGCTTCCTGGCCAACGTCGCCAGCACCGACGAAGCCGACGCCAATGCCGCCGTCGCCGTCGCGCGCCGCACGTTCGAATCCGGCATTTGGGCGCTGTTGGCCCCGGCAGAGCGCAAGCGCATCCTGATCCGCTTCGCCGACCTGATCCTGGCCAACCAGGAAGAACTGGCCCTGCTCGAAACCCTCGACATGGGCAAGCCAATCAACGACTCGATGAACATTGACATCCCGGCGACCGCCAACGCGATCCGCTGGAGCGCCGAAGCCATCGACAAGATCTACGACGAAGTCGCCGCCACGCCGCACGATCAACTCGGCCTCATCACCCGCGAACCCGCAGGTGTTGTCGCCGCCATCGTGCCGTGGAATTTCCCGCTGATCATGGCCAGCTGGAAATTCGCCCCAGCCCTGGCGGCCGGCAACTCGTTCATCCTCAAGCCTTCTGAAAAGTCGCCACTGACCGCGATCCGCATCGCGCAACTGGCGCTGGATGCCGGCATCCCGAAAGGCGTGTTCAACGTCCTGCCGGGCTACGGCCACACCGTCGGCAAGGCGCTGGCGTTGCACATGGATGTCGACGTGCTGGCCTTCACTGGCTCGACCGCGATTGCCAAGCAACTGCTGATCTACGCCGGGCAAAGCAACATGAAACGCGTCTGGCTCGAAGCGGGCGGGAAGAGCCCGAACGTGGTGTTCGCCGACGCGCCGGATTTGCGCGCGGCCGCCCAAGCGGCGGCCGGTGCGATTGCCTTCAACCAGGGCGAAGTCTGCACCGCCGGCTCACGATTGCTGGTGGAACGCTCGATTCGCGAGCAGTTCATTCCACTGTTGGTGGAAGCCCTGCAAGCCTGGAAACCGGGGCACGCCCTCGATCCGCAAACCACCGTCGGCGCGGTGGTCGATCAGCGTCAACTGGACAACGTGCTGCGCTACATCCAGGTCGGCAAGGACCAGGGCGCGCAACTGATCGCAGGCGGCAGCCGCACCCTCGAAGCCACCGGTGGCCTGTACGTGGAGCCGGCGATTTTCGACGGCGTGACCAACGCCATGACCATCGCCCGTGAAGAAATTTTCGGCCCGGTGCTGTCGCTGATCACCTTCGACACCGCTGAAGAAGCGTTGTCCATCGCCAACGACAGCATCTTCGGCCTGGCCGCCGGCGTCTGGACCAGCAACCTGAGCAAGGCCCACACCTTCGCGCGCGGCTTGCGTGCCGGCAGCGTCTGGGTCAATCAGTACGACGGCGGCGACATGACCGCGCCGTTCGGCGGGTACAAGCAGTCGGGTAACGGACGGGACAAATCGCTGCACGCGTTCGACAAGTACACCGAACTCAAAGCGACCTGGATCAAGCTCTAATACCTATAAAAAAAGCGACGGTCGCCGGCACGCTGCCGGCGGCCATCGGAGAAACGTATGAAACCAACAACACATGTAAACAGCTACTACGCCGCCACCCGCAACTTCACCGGCGACTTCCCGGTCCTGGAACAAGCGGTGGACTGCGACGTCTGCATCATCGGCGCCGGTTACACCGGTTTGTCCTCGGCCCTGTTCCTCGCCGAAGCCGGCTACAGCGTGACCGTGCTCGAAGCCGCCAAAGTCGGTTTCGGCGCCAGCGGTCGCAACGGCGGCCAACTGGTCAACTCCTACAGCCGCGACGTCGATGTCATCGAAGAACGCTACGGCGACAAAACCGCCGAAGTGCTCGGCAGCATGATTTTCGAAGGCGCCGACATCATCCGCCAGCGCATACAGCACTACGACATCCAGTGCGACTACCGTCCGGGCGGCATCTTCGCTGCGCTGAACAAAAAGCAGCTCAAAGGCCTGGCCGAGCAGAAAAGCAGCTGGGAACGCTACGGCAACAAGAACCTGAAAATGCTCGACGCGGCGGACATCAAGCGCGAAGTAGGGTGCGACAACTACATCGGCGGCCTGCTCGACCTGCAGGGCGGCCACATCCACCCACTGAACCTGGCCCTTGGCGAAGCCTCGGCCATCATCGGCCTGGGCGGCAAAATCTACGAACAATCGGCGGCGGTGGAAATCACCTACGGCGAACCGATCACCGTACGCACCGCCAAAGGCGTGGTCCGCGCCAAGTACTTGCTGATCGCCGGCAATGCCTACCTGCCGCAAGACCTCGACAACCGCGTGACCCGTAAAAGCATGCCGTGCGGCTCGCAAATCGTCGTCACCGAACCGTTGTCGGAAAAGGTTGCGCGCAGCCTGATCAAGAACAACTACTGCGTCGAAGACTGCAACTACTTGCTCGACTACTACCGCCTGACCGCCGACAACCGCCTGCTGTACGGCGGCGGCGTGGTCTATGGTGCGCGTGAACCGGACGACATCGAGCAACTGATCAAGCCGAAAATCCTCAAGACCTTCCCGCAACTCAAGGACGTGAAAATCGACTACCGCTGGACCGGCAACTTCCTGCTGACCATGTCGCGCATGCCGCAATTCGGCCGCATCGAAAAAAATGCCTACTACATGCAAGGCTACAGCGGCCACGGCGTCACCTGCTCGCACCTGGCCGGCAAATTGATCTCGGAAATGATCCGCGGCGACGCCGAACGCTTCGACGCGTTCGCTTCGCTGCCGCACATGCCAATGATCGGCGGCCGCACCTTCCAGGCCCCGCTCACCGCCATGGGCGCCGCGTACTACGCGCTGCGCGATCGGTTCGGGATCTAATCAGCGCTATCCCTGTAGGAGCGCGCTTGCTCGCGATGGTGTGTCAGTAAACGTCTCTATAGCTGACACACCATCGCGAGCAAGCTCGCTCCTACAGCAACACCACCAAACGTGATTTAATACCCGACTTTCAAATATCCGGGACAGGGAAGCGGTACTTTCGCGGCCAAAAGTCGCCCGCCATCCACCCCCATAACCCTTAAGTATTCTTCGCATAAGGCTGTCATGGACACGGGCTCACGACTCAAATTAGTACGCGAAAGCTACAAACTCTCCCAGCGCGAGCTGGCCCGGCGTAGCGGCGTCACCAATGCCACCATCTCCCTGATCGAACAAAATCGCGTCAGTCCCTCCGTCAGCTCCCTGAAAAAACTACTCGAAGGCATACCGATGTCCTTGGCGGACTTCTTTACCTTTGACCAACCGCCACGCGAGCATCAATACGTGTTTCGGGCGAATGAACAGCCGGATCTTGGGCGTCATGGGCTGCGGTTGTTGCTGATTGGTGCTTCGGTGCCGAGTCGGCAGATGCGCTTGTTGCGCGAGCAGTACGCGCCGGGGGCGAGTTCGGGGGAAGAGCCGATTGTGCATTCGGAAGGGGAGGAGTGTGGGTTGGTTACTCGTGGCACTGTTGAGTTGACTGTTGATGGGCAGATTAGTGTGCTGAATGCTGGGGATGGGTATTACTTTCCGACGACGTTGCCGCATCGGTTTCGCAATATTGGGGCGGATGAAGCGGAAATCATCAGTGCTAACACTCCGGCTAACTTCTGATGGTGAAGCGATGGCTTTTCGGCTCAACGCAGGCCTAAGCGGACGCGAAACATCCTTTCAAGAAAGACTAGAAAACCTGCTGGGCCAGAAGCGGCGCCGCGCTCGACGCCCGCTGGGATGTATGATAATTGTTGGTTATAGCTACCAGGTGTTAGCCGGAGTCAGACATGTCTCGTAAAAAAGAGAAGCTCCCCAAGACTGAAGCACAGATAGTCGCGCAGGAATCCACGATTCCCTCGATTGCAGCCAAGGCATTCAGGGATGCCTACAACGTGGCGCTTTCAAAAGGGGAGTCCGTGCTCGTGGTTCGTGAAGGTAATTTGGTTAAAGTCTCTAGCTCCGAGAGCGTAGTGCTTCGCTCAGTCGAGACCTACGGGACGATCAAGGCTGGTACTCGGCTGAAGGTCAAGAAGTCTCGGCAGGGGGAAGTCGTTCCTCAGCTTCAAGCTTGAGTACGCCTAGAGTCAGAATTTTCGCTGGTCCAAATGGCAGCGGAAAGAGCACGTTCAATTCGAAAGTCCCTGCTCATTTACTCGTCAACTACGTCAATCCTGATGCAATTGAGTTGGGTATTCGTGAGACGGGTACGTTCGACTTTGCTCAGTTCAAGCTCCAGGCTTATGTGGATCGCGCGATACCTTTTATGCGTGCTAGTGGATTCCTTGCTAAATACTCTGAATCCCTCGCTAGGCTCGATGATGTATTCATTGAAGAGGGGCTGCTTGTTTTTCCGTCGCGACAGATCGACTCGTACATTGCCTCAGTGCTTTCTGACTTCATTCGGGTATCGCTGATCCAGGAGCTTGCTAGCTTCACCTTCGAAACCGTAATGTCAGATGTCAGTAAAGTTGAATTGCTGCGGCAAGCGCGATCAGCTGGTTACCGGGTATATGTGTATTACGTAGCTACTGCTGACTCTGACATCAATGTGGCGCGCGTCGCCTATAGAGCCGCAAACGGTGGGCACGACGTTCCTCTGGAAAAGATTCGATTGCGCTACAAACGGTCCTTGGAAAACTTATCTGCGGCCATTTTGGTGTCAAATCGAGCGTACATCTTCGACAACTCCCAGGATGGCGAATCAAGTTTCGCCCCATCATGCCTTGCCGCCACCAGTTCCACCGAATGCCTTCCGAGATCTCCGCGCCAGGGCGATTAAATCCATAGAAAGGCATCGTAATATCCAGGTAGAACTGTGAACGAAGGTTCGCCGTGCCTTCCCGGATGCCGTCGATCACATCCATCGGTACTCCGTCAGGGTTCTTCTCCGACTTCATGAAGAGCGGAGGAATTGCGCTGATGAGTACGGCCTTGGTTACGCGTCCCTTGCCGTACTTGGCCACATAGCGAGTCACCTCACCGCCACCCGTCGAGTGTCCGATATGGATCGCGTTCTTGAGATCAAGCTTCGCGACGACCGCAGCTACGTCGCTGGCATAGGTATCCATGTCGTGGCCCTTATCGGTCTGTGTCGAGCGCCCATGTCCCCGGCGATCGTGAGCAATGACCCGGTAGCCTTGACTGAGAAAGAACATCATCTGAGCGTCCCAATCGTCAGCAGAAAGTGGCCAGCCGTGATGAAAAAAAAGTGGTTGGCCGGTGCCCCAATCCTTGTAGAAAATTTCGGTGCCGTCGGCAGTGGTGACGAATGAACTGCCCGTATTCGATTCTCTGCTGTCTTGCTGAGTCATCTCATTACCTCTCATTCGATAGGTGAAGAAGCTCTAACCATTCCGATGGGAATGCGGGACTTCAGGCTGCGACCCACGTTCAAGTTGGGTGGCTTTACAATTTAGTTTGGAAGCTATTGGTTTTCAGAATTTGGTTAGATTGTTTCGAAGCAAAACCTGTGTCTTGCGATGTGCTTTCAGCAATGTAAGCGGCCATAATTTCCGGGTTGTCGAGGAAGCGGGAAGCTTCGTGACGCTGGTGCAGCCCATGAGCTGGAGGTAGGGGAGGACGGCGCTGAGTCGTTCGCTGACGACGTTGTGGAGTTCGCGGATTGGGGCGTGGCTGTCGATTACTAAAACGGGGTAATCGGTGGCGAATTGGGACATGGGGGTGAAGCGGCGTGGCGGGTTTTGGGTTGTCATGGTGATAGTCCTAGAAAGATGAATCACAACCGACATTACCAATGCACAGACGGAAATCGGCTGTGTGTGGAGGTCGGTACTCGGTGTCTTCTTTTTAGGGCTGCGAAACCCTGTCTCTGATAGTTGTCAGTGACGGAGCAAACTATAAGCGGCGATTTTGGTGTCTGCAAACGGGTGTGTAGGACGCCTACTGGGGTTTTGTAGCAGCTGGCGAAGCCTGCGTTCGGCTGCGTAGCAGTCGCCAAATCAGAAGTCGCGGTGTGTCAGATTAGCCCTGCACGCAGAATTTACGGCTGCTGCGCAGCCGAACGCAGGCTTCGCCAGCTGCTACGGGAACGGGTTTATGTTTAAAAGTATGGCAGGAGCTGGGGCCGCTTCGCGGCCCAACGGGGGCAAGCCCCCTCGCCACAGTGGGTCAATTCCTACACGATTTTCGGACGTCAGGATCAAAAGATCGCAGCCTTCGGCAGCTCCTACACGAGGAGGGTGAGTGATTTTGAATGGGTGTGTCAGTTCAAAACTAAAAAGCCCCGAGTTATCGGGCTTTGTTTTTTCAGGCTGTGCGGTTTCCGCATTGTAATCGCGGATCATTGTCTGGCCTGCGGTGAATGCGGATTCGGATTGGTGTGCTTCGGTCCCGCCACTGCCCACGCGATCAGACCGAATAGCGGCACAAATACGATGACTACCATCCATACGAGTTTGTTGCTGGATTTGCCTTCGGCTTTGCGCACTTTGTTGATTGCCCAAAGCTCGACCAGTATGAGAACTGCGGCGAGTACGATCCAAATGGTTTCGGTTTGCATGGGTTGCCCTCCTGATGGTCATTCAGTTAGGTGAGTGAGGGCTGGTAGGGTTCATTAAATTTTTGAGCTACCAAAGGTTTTAAGATCAAAAGATCGTCCGAACGCGGCCCGAGCCTTCGGCAGCTCCTACAGGTGTTGGGGCAGTCCATGGGATTTGGGCTGCCCCGGTGTTTTTGGTTAGACGCTGGTGGCGAGTTTGCCGATTGAGAGGCGGCGTTTGTACGCCGTGTCGCGGTTGGCTAGCCAGTAGTAGAGCGGCGAGGTGATGAGCAAGCCGACCAACCAGGACAGGTCAGCGCCGTTGATGTGTTCGGAGATGGGGCCGACGTACAGCGGCGTGTTCATGAAGGGGATCTGCACGGCGATTCCGATTGCGTAAGCCAACAACGCCTGCGGGTTGTACCGGCCATAGATCCCGCCATCAACCTTGAAGATCGAGTTGATGTCGTACTGACCTTTGTGAATGGCGTAGAAGTCGATCAGGTTGATCGCGGTCCACGGCACCAGCACCACGAGCAGCACCAGGACCATGTCGACGAAGTGGCCGATGAAGTTGGCGGAGGCGCCCACGGCGGCGAAGCAGCAGGCGCCCAGGACGATGACCGAGAGCACGGCGCGGCTTTTCGCGGTGGGAATCCAGCGGTAGGCGAAGGTTTGCACCAGGGTGATCAGCGACAGCACGGCGCCGTAGAGTTGAGGGCGTTGTGGCTGATGACGCTGAGCAGGAACAGCACGAGCATCAACGGGCCGATGGAGCCGGTGGCGAGTTTGACGGCGTCCATGGTGTCCATGCCAACGGGTGTGGCGAGGACGGCGACAGCGCCGAAGATGAACGAGAGGCTGGAGCCGAGCACGGTGCCCAGATAAGTGGTCCAGAACGTTGCGGCGACGGGCACGTTGGCTGGCAGGTAGCGCGAGTAGTCGGAGACGTACGGCGCGAAGGCGATTTGCCAGAGCGCGGCCAGGGAGACGGTGGCGAGCCATCCGGAGATGTTGAAGCTGCCGCGGGTGAGGAAGTCGGCGGTCTGTACGTGGGTGAAGATGTAGCCGAACCCGAGCACGATGCCGGCGCCAAGCACCCAGGTGCCGATGCGGTTGAGCACGTGGATGAAGCGGTAGCCGATGATGCCGATGATGCCTGAACCGAGGGCGCCGATGACGATGCCCACCGGTACCGGCACGCTGTCGACCACGCCGTGCAGGGACTTGCCGGCGAGGACGATGTTGGAGGCGAAGAAACCGATGTACATGATGCCGGCGATCAGCACCACCAGCAGCGCGCCGAGGGAGCCGAACTGGGCGCGGCTCTGGATCATCTGCGGGATGCCCATCTGCGGGCCTTGCGCCGAGTGCAGCGCCATCAGCACGCCGCCGACCAGATGGCCAACGAGGATGGCGACGATGCCCCACACCAGGTTCAGGTGGAACATCTGTACGCCGAGCGCGCCGGTGACGATGGGCAGCGGGGCGATGTTGCCGCCGAACCAGAGGGTGAACAGGTCGCGGGTTTTGCCGTGGCGATCTTCGGGCGGCACGTAGCCGATGGTGTGTTTTTCGATGAGCGGGGCGGAGGTTGTTGCTGCGGTAACCATGACGGACTCCAAGGCAATTTGAGTACGTGGACGTACTTCGGTGAGCGCTGCGTGGGGGCGACGCTTTTCTTGTTGGAGTCGATGATGTGCTGTGGGGGCGGATAGATAAATTAGTAAGTTTGTGGGTATAGACGTTAAAAAAAGTAGGTCGGATGGGGGCGAGGATGGGTGGTTTTAAGGCGGTCGCGCGCGAACTCATGCGCCGAGGTTATCCCTGTAGGAGCTGCCGAAGGCTGCGATCTTTTGATCTTGATTTTTGTTTTTAAAGGCAAGATCAAAAGATCGCAGCCTTCGGCAGCTCCTACAGGGGCGGTGTTGCGCGGCGGTGAATCGGGATGATTATTGGGTGATCGATATCAGCATCCGTTGCAGCATCGCGTCGCAGCCGTTGAGCTGTTCGAGGCTGACGAACTCGTCGGGTTTGTGGCCTTGATCCATGCTGCCGGGGCCGCAGACGACGGTGGGGATTCCTGCTGCGTCGAACAGGCCGCCCTCGGTGCCAAACGCCACGGTTCCAAACTCTCGGGAACCGGAAAATGCAGCGATCAATTCAGCCGCTTCGCTGTGTGCATCTGTCGCCAAACCGGGATACGCCGACAGCTCGCTGAAGTGGATTTCGCTCTGGTCACTCACGGCACGCATCCGCGGGAGTAGTTGTTGCTCGGCATAGGCCTTCAATTCCTGCGCAACTTCGCTCGGATCCTGCGAGGGCAGGGCGCGGATTTCGAAGTCGAAGCGGCAATCGGCCGGGACGATGTTCAAGGCTTTACCACCCGAAATCATGCCGGTTTGCACGGTGCTGAATGGTGGATCAAACCGCGCATCGTGATGCTCGGGGGCTTTTAGCCGGTGGCCGATCCGCCCCAGTTTACCGATCAGTTCAGCCGCGTATTCAATCGCGTTGACCCCCAGCGGCGCGTACGCCGAATGGCATGCTTCACCATGAATATCGCAACGCATCGCCAGTTTGCCTTTGTGCCCGAGCACCGGTTTCAGTTCAGTGGGCTCGCCGATGATGCACAGCATGGGTTTGACCGGACGCTTTTCCAGCTCTGCCAGCAGCGAACGCACGCCAAGGCAGCCGACTTCTTCATCGTACGAAAGCGCGATGTGCACCGGCATGCGCAACGACGCGTCCACCAAGGAAGGAACCAGCGCAAGCACGCAAGCGATGTAGCCTTTCATGTCTGCCGTACCACGCCCATACAGCTTGCCATCGCGCTCGGTGAGTTCAAACGGCGCAACCGTCCACGGCTGACCGTCGACGGGCACCACGTCGGTGTGCCCCGACAGCACGATGCCCGGCAACTCCACCGGGCCGATGGTGGCGAACAGATTGGCCTTGCTGCGCTGCTCGTTGTAGACCAGCTCGCAAGGTACGTCGAAGTCCGCGAGATAATGACGCACGAACTCGATGAGCTGCAGGTTCGATTCGCGGCTCGTGGTGTCGAACGCCACCAGCGTTTGCAGCAACTCGCGGCTGGTGCTCATCGGTCGTCTCCGGCGACGCCGTAGCCCGGGGATTTGTCGGGGGCGAGGGCGCGGTCGATGTAGTCCTGGACTTGCGGGCGGTAGGCGTCCCACAGCTTTTCCAGCTGGCCGACTGGATCTTCGTCAGCCCAATCCACCCGCAGGTTGATGATCGGCCAGGTCAGTTCGCCCACCACCACCATCGCCGCCGAATGCACCGGCCCGGCTTCGCCACCGGCGGCGATGGCGGCTTTCATCGCGGCGAGCAAGCGGTCGGCCAGTTGACCTTCGCCGTGCTCGAATGCGTGGACCATGGCTTCGATCACACCACGGTCGGCGAGCATGTTGCCGGCGGCGACGCATTGCTCGCCCGACACCGCGTTGTGGTTGCCGAGGGTTTGCGTGCCGCTGAAGTGCGCGGTCTGGCCGAGGTGGTCGATGGCAGTGATTTGGCGGTATTGGCTGTAGCCGTTGCGGGTCAACACCGTGTCGAGCGCCTCGGCGGGCGCGAGGCCTTGCTCCATGAGGGCGAGGACCTCCGGGCCGAGGGATGGCAGGGTGATGTTTTGCGTGGAGACGGCGCCGACCCCCGGCAGCAGCCATGGGCAACGGGCGCCGACGGCGATGCTTGAGGAACTGATCGCAATGCCGAATTGGCCGGTTTCGGGGCAACGGGCGGCGATGGAGAAGGTCATGGGTTTTGCTCCTTGGTTTGCCTGGGCGAAAAGGGTGTCTGGGCGGGCCCCTTCGCGAGCAGGCTCGCTCCCACAGTAGATTTGTGTCATGCACAAATCCTTGGTCGCTGAAGATCCCTGTGGGAGCGAGCCTGCTCGCGAAGGCCGCGACGCGGTGTGCCTGCTTACTCAGGAATCACCGCAATCACATCAATCTCCATCAACCACTGCGGCTGCCCGAGCGCCGACACCACCAACCCTGTCGAGATCGGAAACACGCCCTTCAACCACTTCCCAACCTCCTGATAAACCGGCTCGCGATACCGCGGGTCAATCAGGTAAGTGGTGGTTTTAACGATGTGGCTCAGATCACTGCCAGCCTCTTCCAGCAACTGCTTGACGTTGCGCATGGCTTGCTCGGCCTGCGTTCGCGGGTCACCAAGACCCACCAGGTTACCCTCGAAATCAGTCCCGACCTGGCCACGAACATAAACGGTGTTGCCCGCCCGGACCGCTTGGCACAGGTCATTGTCCAGGCTCTGGTTCGGGTAGGTTTCCTTGGTGTTGAACATGCGAATACGGGTATGGGTTGGCGTGGACATCTGAAGCTCCTACAAGGGAAATTAAGCGCTGACCGTGGTTTTATGGGCAACCGGGGCGACTTCAGCCTCGCGTTGTGCCGCATCGTGGTAGTCGAGATAAGAGCGCTGGATGGCGATGTGATCGGCCACGTACTTGGCGTCGTGCCATACGCCCCAGATGAACGAAGACCCACGACGCGACTGCCACGGCAAACCGAGGAAATACACCCCTGGCTCGCTCGACACGCCGCGCTGATGCTGCGGCCTGCCCTGGTCGTCGAAGGCATCGACCTTGAGCCAGCTGTAATCCGTGGCAAAACCGGTGGCCCAGATGATCGACGTCACGCCAGCCTTGGCCAAATCGAGTTCAAGGATCGGCTGGGTGACGCAGTCAGGATCGGGGAAGGTCTGGCGTGCTTCCGGTTCTTCCGGCAGATCCAAGCCATTGCGTTCGATGTAGGCATCGGCCGCATTCAGCAGTGCCAGATAGTTCTCATCGCCACGCGCCAGGTTCTCGGCCAGGTTTGGCTGGAACGTCGCCACGCTTCCGTTGAACGCCTGGGTCAGGCCGACCAGCGTCATGCCGCGATGGGCGAGGCCACGGAAGTCCACGGTGCGGCCGCCATGTGCGCCGCTCACCGCGATGGTCACGTGTTCCCGGCCCGGCTTCATCGCCGCTTGATCCCACTCGCCGAGCACACCCAACCACCAACAGAAATCACGGTTGCGATAGGCGCGAGGAGGGCGGTCGTGGGCGCCGACGGACAGATAGACCTTCTTGCCGGCGCGCTGCAATTCATCGGCGATCTGCACCCCGGACGAGCCTGCGCCCACCACCAGCACGGCGCCTTCGGGTAATTGTGCCGGGTTGCGGTAGTCGGCGGAGTGGATCTGCAGGAAGGGTTGCTCTTTCGGTGCAATCGGCGGGATGACCGGACGCTGGAAAGGCCCGGTGGCCGCTACGACGCGGTTGGCCTCGATCACGCCTTCAGAAGTTTCAACGGTGAAGCCCGGGCGACCGACATTGCGCTCAACCTTCAGGACATCTACGCCGGTGCGGATCGGCGCGTTGAATTTCTTCGCGTAGGCTTCGAAGTAATCGGCTACGCGTTCTTTTGGAGCAAACTCGTCGGGGCTGAGGTCGTCAAAATCCAGGCCTGGAAAGCGGTCATGCCACGCCGGACCATTCGCCACCAGCGAATCCCAACGCCCGGTGCGCCAGCGCTCGGCAATACGGTTGCGCTCCAGCACCAGGTGGGGCACGCCAAGTTTGCTCAAGTGTTCACTCATGGCCACGCCAGCCTGACCGGCGCCAACAATCAGCGTATCTGTTTTTATTTTCTCAGTGGTCATCTCTATACCCTTCGAGTTGGATTTAGGTCGCTAGCGGCCTGCCATTTCTTGGGCTCAAGACTAGGGATCACCCTGGTATCGGTAAAATATTATTAAGCTGGCATTTGAGTATAAATAACTGATGCAGAGCGTTTGATTCAGC
Source organism: Pseudomonas sp. LBUM1644 (assembly GCF_059716195.1). Classification (NCBI taxonomy): domain Bacteria; kingdom Pseudomonadati; phylum Pseudomonadota; class Gammaproteobacteria; order Pseudomonadales; family Pseudomonadaceae; genus Pseudomonas; species Pseudomonas sp. LBUM1644. The sequence continues at coordinate 2,671,986 of NZ_CP166812.1, forward strand.
GGCGCTGTAAACTGGCCGCCTCCTTTTATCCCCTCAAACCAGAGATCCCCATGGCTAACCAAGACATCGACTTCACCCCCGATCCCGACGCGGACTCCATCTCCTCCGACGTCGCCGGTTTCGGCGGCATTCTGGTCTCCACCCAGATCCCGACCCGCGCCGACGGCAGCCTGGAACTGGGCGACATCACCCTGCAGAGCGAGTGCACGTTGCAGGCTTTGAAGGTTGCGCTGGAGCGCGCCGGCAGTTCCATCGACCGCGTCCTGCACCTGACCATCTACCTCACCGACATGGCTGATCGCGCTGCGTTCAACGAGGTCTATAAGCGCTTTTTCGCCAAGCCGTGGCCCGTTCGCGCCGCTGTAGGCGTGGCCTCGCTGGCCGTTGAAGGCATGCGCGTGGAAGTCACCGCGATGGCGGCAAAGGGTTGAATTCGCGGACCTGCTACATTCATCCTTTAAAAACCGATCGTTAATGTTCCCCCTACGATGACCCATCTGAACGAATAGATTGCCTTCAAAGGTGCCGGGACAGCGGGCATCGGCCTGGCGCTGGCGTTGTTGTTCGTGGGTGGCGCCTTCGGCAAGTTGCTGTGCGGTTACTTGGGCGCGCGCATCGGCATGATGAAGTCCGTGTGGCTGACGGAGTCCATGACTGCGTTGCTGATCATTCTGGTCGTCTATTTACCACTGACCGGAATGATGGTGATGTTGCCGCTGTTGGGGCTGGCGCTGAACGGGACATCGTCGGTGCTCTACGGCGTGGTGCCGGAACTCTCGAGCGCAGAAAAACGCGAGCACGCCTTTGCGTTGTTCTACACAGGCACCATCGGCGGCGGAGCGCTGGCACCGGTAGTGTTTGGGCGACTGGGCTACGTCACCGGCATCCCTGTGGCGGTGATGACGCTGGCGGCCATTCTGTTGCTGACATTGACATTGACATTGCCATTGTCATGGTGTGTGCAGCTGGGGCTGGATCGCAGGCATGGCTGACAACCCAGCGTAATTCAGAGCGGCGCCAAGGCGAAGCAGGCCCAGTTCAAGACAGCCAGCGTGCCGCGCAGTCGGCGGTGGTCTCAGGTCCCGTGTTAAACGCGATGGATGCGTTGGGCGCGCCTTTATGCACGGCGTTTATGACCGTCTCGAACAGTGGAAGGCTGTTTGGCGGCAGACGAATGCCGGCGCCGATGACCACGCAATCGTAGGTCTTGGTCGCCAGCTGTTTTTTCAGCAAGGCACCGGCGGTTTCGTCGGGCGGGATCAGGCAAAGGTCAGCCTGCCAGCTCCTGTCGGCCATGGATGCCATGGCGATGTCTATGCCTGCTTGTATCTTCTCGACAGTCAAACCGGGTGGTAAGGCTGGATCGGAAAAATCCACGGTTTCCAGCGTCTGCCCAATGAACAAAATCTGTGTCATCTGACTTCCCTCCACGTTTGGATGTGCACTGCTCGCGCAACAAATGTGACTTCGGCGCGTAATGCCGATCAGTTAATTAGCAACACCTACTTGTAGCAGCTGGCGAAGCCTGCGTTCGGCTGCGGAGCAGTCGTGAAAACAGGCAGCGCGGTGCATCAGAAAAACTGGGTGCTCAGGGTTTACGACTGCTTCGCAGCCGAACGCAGGCTTCGCCAGCTGCTACAGATGGTATTAGGGTCTGACTGACCGGAATCAACCTCGGCGCGCAGGTTTTCAACATACACCTGATTCTGGGCAGTGGCCGTACGATCGCATCCTGCGAATAACGGGGCGCAGGCCAGTGTGTGTTGGTTGTGTCAAGTGATTGTTGTTGGTAACTGGCTGTTTTATAAGTAATTAATTTTGTCCTGGGGGCTTCCCAGTCGAAACGAAAATTGATAAATTTCCGCGCAAGTTACAGGGGCGTCGCCAAGCGGTAAGGCAGCAGGTTTTGATCCTGCCATGCGTTGGTTCGAATCCAGCCGCCCCTGCCATTTCTTCATGCTCATCCCCGCTGTTCTGGCGAACTGGATGACACTACAAAACCTGCGCGGGTTTTCCAGACTCGCCTTCCGACGGTGAAGCGGCCTTAGCCGTTACTTCACCTTCCAGTGCCCACCGCCCGACTCGCAATCAATTTTTGCCTGACCCAAGTGCTCAGCGTCGTAGTAATACGTGCTGACCTGAGCATTGTCGGGAATGTTGAGCGACGTGGCGTTCTTGTCTTTGCTGGTGGAATGCGGATTGGCCAGCGATTCTTGAGTCAGGGTAGCGATGCAAGTGGCCTGATAATGATCGGCGCAGGCCTGCACTTTTTTCTTGGTGCTGGTCAGCATTTCCTTGCTTTCGTTGCTGCAAGACCAGTCGATGGAACTCACCGGCATGCCTTCGTACTCATAGCAGCTATGGGATTCGACCACGGGCACGGCAGGGCTTTGGGAGCGGGTCAACACGTCACAGCCTTCAGCGAAAACCAGGGTTGGACTCAGGCAGGCGATCAGAAGCAGTAGTTTGCTGTTCATCGGGATTTCCTCTCCAATGGCGCTTCATTTGATCAAAGTCAGCGCTGATGGAGATTCGAAAACGCGGTGGGGCCAGGGGTTCAATTGAAGGGCCCAATGGTATGCTCGCGGCGCCACGCACTGGCGATCTGAGCTGAGGGCGGACTGCAAGATCTGGGACGGCTTGTCATCCAACGGGGGCAAGTACCCTCGCCACAAACGGGGGCATGACACCAATTTTCACAAAGGACTGAACATGACATTGACTGTCGAAAACCTGGTCAGCATCGCGATGACCAATCCCGTTAACGCCGAAATTGCCGCACGCTTGCCGTCTCTCGAATTGAGCCAATGCATGCTCACGGCAGGCTGCCTGTTCCAGGCGGTGTGGAATCATCAGGCGCAGTTACCGCCCGAGTGGGGCATCAAGGATTACGACGTTTTTTACTTCGATACCGATCTGACCTGGGAGGCTGAGAATGAGGTAATCAACTCGGCTCAGCGCCTGTTTCACGACCTCGACGTTAACATCGAGCTCAAGAATCAGGCGCGCGTGCACCTTTGGTACAGCCAGCGGTTCGGCAGCGCCTACCCTCAGCTTCAGTCGGCTAAAGACGGGATTGATCGTTACCTGATTGCGGGGACGTGCATCGGACTGGACGTCGAAACCGGTGAGGTCTATGCGCCTTATGGGCTGGTCGACGTCGAGCAAGGGATGCTTCGGATCAACCCAAGAAATCCCCAGCCCGATTTGTTCGAGCAAAAGGCGAAAAGTTACCAGGCGCGCTGGCCTTGGCTCAGGATCATCTACCCACACGAGTGAAGCGCTTTTTCTGTAGGAGCCAGGCTTGCCGGCGAAGGCGCGCTTGAGGACGCCTTCGCCGGCAAGCCTGGCTCCTACGGATCTGGAATCGGCGTCACTGCGCAATGAACGCGCGAATCGCCTGAATGGTTTGCGTCGGCGCCTCTTCCATCAGCCAATGTCCGGCTCCCGGAATCACCACTTCTGTGACGTTGTCAGCGGCGTTACGCATGACGATGGCTTCATTGCTGCCAAAGGATTTTTCCCCGCCGACGGCCAGCACCGGCATCGTCAGCCGTGTCTTCATCGTCGCTTCATTATCCACCGCGTCCTGGCGAATGCTGCGGAACTGGGCGAAGGCCGCGTGCATGGCACCGGGGCGGGCGTAGAGCTTGGCGTAATGCTGGCGGGTGGCTTCATCGACCTTTTTCGGGTCGCCGGCGAACTCGTTCCAGAAGCGATCCAGGTAGATGCGCTCACGGCCGGCGACCAGGCGTTCCATATCGGGGCCGCCAAAATCGAAGTGCCAGAGCATCGGTGAGCGGACAATTTCGTTCCACGGCGCAATGCCCGGCACGGGTGCATCCATCACCACCAGTCGATCGGTTAGCTGCGGATATCGCGAGGCGTAGGCGAAGGCGACCATGGTCCCGATGTCGTGGCCGATGACCACCGAGTGTTCGATGCCCAGCGAGGCCAATACGGCGCGGATGTCACCTGCCTGGGTCTTCTTGTCGTAGCCGCCGTCCGGGATCGACGACAAACCCATGCCGCGCAGGTCCGGTACCACGACGGTGTGATCCTTGGCGAGGTCGGCGGCCAGTGGCGCCCACATGTCGCCGGTGTCGCCGAAGCCATGCAACAGCACCACGGCCGGCCCCTTGCCGCCGACGCGAACGTGGATTTTGGCGCCTTCAACCGGGATGTCTTGCGTGCGAAACGAGGAGGGGAATGGCGTCACGCCGGCATGGGCCGGAATGCTCAGGGCAAGCAGCATGGTAGCGGTCAGGAGGGCGCGGATCATTTCGGTATCTCCAGAGGTGCGGATTGGAGGAGCGTAGACCGCTTTTCGATATTCTGATGTGCGAAACTAACTGTTCGTTAACGCAACCGAGTGGCCCACACATTGATCGAGCGACGCCAATTTAGCGGCGGCATGAAAGGCAAAAACCTTCGCTACCTGAACGAAAACCGCAACGAGCCTGTTCGACTGACCCGGACAGGCTTTTTGCTGCTCGAGCATTTTTCGCTGCCCGCGTTCACGCAAGCACTGGACACGATCGTGACCTCGAACCTGCTGCGACCCGGTTTGTTTTCTTCCCGCACGTTCGGTTTGAGCGACGGGGAGGTCGTCAGCGATCTGGGCCTGATCATTCGCCCGGATGCCCGGATCGACAGTTGCGCGGTACAGGACCTGGATTTGCTGGTGGTGTGTGGCGGCTACCGGACAGAGCTGAAGGCGACGGATGAGTTGAGCGGTTTGCTGAGAAATGCGGCCGATCACGGTGTCAGCCTTGCCGGATTGTGGAACGGTGCGTGGTTCCTTGGCAGCGCGGGGTTGCTCGATGGCTATCGTTGCGCGATTCACCCCGAACATCGCCCGGCACTCGCGGAAATTGCCAAGGCTGCGCAAGTCACCAGTGAGCCCTACGTCATCGACCGGGACCGGCTCACGGCGTCCAGTCCGTCAGGGGCATTCCACATGGCGCTGGACTGGATCAAAGGCTTGCACGACAAAGCACTCGTCGAGGGCATCGAGGACATTCTCGCGTTCGAGGAGTCGCGCTACCGTCGCATCAAACCGACGGAGAATATCTGTGTCAGCGCGCCATTGCGCGAGGTGGTGAAACTGATGCATGCCAACCTCGAAGAACCGTTGGAGCTGGAGCAATTGGCGGTGTATGCCGGCCGTTCACGGCGACAACTCGAGCGTCTGTTCAAGGAACAACTGGGCACCACGCCGCAGCGCTATTACATGGAGCTGCGGATCACCGAGGCGCGGCGGCTGCTGCAGCACACTGAACTGTCCCAGGTGGATGTATTGGTGGCGTGTGGCTTTGTGTCGCCGAGCCATTTCAGCAAGTGCTACAGCTCATACTTTGGCTACCGGCCGTCCAAGGAAACGCGGTTGGTCAAATAGGCATATGGGGCGCGTCCAGGTTGCTCAGCAGCCACTCGATAAAGCTTCGCGCCAGCGGATTGTTTTCGCTGTGCAATCTGGATCAGTTGAGATTCCCGACGATTTCGGGTGCATTTGCGCATCAGTTAAATTGAACGCGCGAGCGCGTTGGCTATCTACCCCCCAATCGACCGTGGGGGGACATGATGAAAGAAGCGCAAAGAAGATTAGCCATAACAGCCTGGCGACAGCTCTTTACCCTGGCCGAGAACCGCATCGATGCTGAGGACAAGTACTACAGGCTGTTGAGGTCTGCTGACGACATGGAGCGCGAAGGCCTGATCACCAGCACCGAGTGGCGCAAGCTTGCTCAGCAAGCCGGGACGTTGTTCGCCAGTACGGCAGAGTGCATGGGCGAGGGAAAGTAGGTTTCGCTATGGCTCTATTAATGTCTGCATTCGGACAACACCACTTGGCAGGTGTCCGGCGTGCCACCGGATCGGCCGGCATAACGTATGCAATTGTTCAGAGATTTTTGGCGAGCGATATTCAAGGTCGATCCCCAGGCCAAGCCTCCCTCGCCGGCAGTGGGTAGTGCTTTTGCATAGCAGCTTGAGCCAATGCTTGAGGCCGAATAGCGAGGCTTTGCTGAACATCCCGCTGTCAGTGCCAGGTCAATAGCCAGCAGGGAGGGCAGGACCCATGACCAACATTGGCGCGCTGTTTTTCCGGTCATCCTGTTTCCCTGTAGCAAGAGGGTAGAGGCGTGTTTTTTACTCGTCTGTTACTAGATTTTAGAGGCTGATGTGCTTGCCCTTAGATCGGTTTAGTCGATTTGGCCAGTCAACGTGGACGACAGGTGATGATTGAGTATCCAACGCGTGGTCTCAAGGATGATGAATTGTGGTGGTACTTCCATGTGCTGATGTCCTTGATCGATGGGCCTCGAATAAATATCAAGGCATCAATGCCCTGTCTGTTGTGGGTCGTTTTCTGCCTCTCGCGACGGGCAGAAAACGGCCAGGTTAGGCCACCGTCACCAAGTCACCTTCGCGAGCTCCAATCCATCAATGCTTCCGGAAATCGCGCCCCTACGAGAATTTCAGGTTCGTCTGACTGAGCGAGCGGCGCTGGCAGTCTCATTCAGCTTGGTGAAGCCCTGCACTGTTCAGTAATCCACCGATTAGTCGATAATTGAACTACCACTTAGCTATCGGCACGCCCAAATGGATCAGATTCTTTCTCTTCTCTCCGATACCATTCCAAAAGCCCAAACCCTGGAGCAGCTTACGCGTCCCTTGCTGACCCTGCTCAGCCAGGTGACCGGTATGGAGTCGACCTACCTGACGACCATTGATACCGACGAGGGTGTCCAGCGTGTCGAGTTCGCACGCAACGTCGGTGACATGGTGATTCCTGAAGGGCTGGTCGTGCCTTGGACAGATACTCTGTGCAAGCGGGCGCTGGACGAGAATCGCATGTACTCGGATAACGTTGCCGAATGTTGGAGCGACTCGGAGGCCGCCGCGGCCTTGGGCATCAGAACTTACGTCAGCGCGCCAATCAGATCCCAAGATGGGCAAGTGCTGGGGACGGTATGTGCCGCCAGCTCGGATCAGGTGGCCCGCTCTGCTGAAGTGGAACCCTTGCTGATGCTGCTGTCAGGGTTGCTGGGATATTCCCTTGAACGTGGGCTGCTTGTTGAGCGACTCCAGGCTGCCAACGCCGAGTTGACCAAGCTGGCCCTGACAGATCCACTAACCGGCCTGTCCAACCGGCGTGCCATTCTAAACGATGCCGCGCACCTGTTCGCCCTGGCCCAGCGGGAGAACAAGTACATACTAATGGGTGTCATCGATCTGGATGGGTTCAAGTTCATCAACGATACCCGCGGCCACCTGGCAGGAGACCAGCTACTGCGCGGTGTGGCCGCCCAACTGCAGCATGGCCTCAGAACCAGTGACATCATCGGGCGTACTGGAGGTGATGAGTTCATCGTGATCGCCTTGGGCACACCATCCGAACACTCGGACCTGGCAAAAGACATGCGACATGCAGCCGAGCTACTTCAGGATCGCCTGTCCAAAGCGACGATAGGGCGATATGAGCTGGGCCACGGTCTTGGTGATATTCAATATACCGGCGCGAGTGTTGGGGTCGTGGCAGTGATACCGGGCAGCATGACTGCGGACGAGGCCACAAAGCTGGCAGACCGCGAGATGTATAAGGTGAAACAGCAGCGAAACCGTCAACGGTTGTAGGAAAGCCGAAGGTCAGCTATGGGCCGAAAGCAGCTGTTCGCGACTGACCGCTTTCGACCCAGAGCGTTCATCCCTGGCCAACCGTTCTGATAGATTGGCCGACGCTGAAACTGCTCCAGCGGTTTTTTTGTTGAACTGCGGCAGTTCTCGTACCGTGATTTTACAATCTGCCTTCTTTGTAGATAGATGACTCAAGAAACTCTGCTATTAGCGATGTAATCTGCTGTTGAATCACCTCACGCGGGCGAGCGCTGTCGCCATCCCGGCAAATGATGCCATCGCCTGGTACTTCTTCTTCGAGCATTACCTCCGCGCCAGGTTTGCACACTGACAAGAAGCTGAAGTGGCTTGCGTCGCTGATTTCGACGTAACGGCTTGACGCCGAAGGCAGGCGTTTGGCCAGGTTGGCAGACTCCAGCTCAGCGGGAAGCTCGCGCGACGGTACGCCAGCAGCGATCACTAGCGTTGGTACCGGCAGCGCGACCAGGCTTTCATCGGTCAGGCCCCGTGAAAGGCCCAGGTCCAATGTAACCACAGCAGTGACGCGTTTATCGCGCAAATCGGCGGCCAACGCGGCCTTTGATTCTGAGGTGCTTGCGGGGTTTATCTTTCCATAGACGGTGCAACTTGCTAGCTGCGGGTGTGCTTTGCAGTCATGGGCGAAGCGGTCTGGATCGAAACGAGCACCGGCGATCTCCAAGGCGGTCATGCCGCCGAGTGAATGGCCCACTACTGCAATTCGGTCATTGGCAACCAATCCGAATTTTTCAGGTTGAGTCGTGACCCTATCAATGGCTCGGCGCACATCAACGGGCCGCTGCCATAACTGCGCCGCTGCTTGAGGGCTACGGTCATGAGTGGTGGTGCCAGGGTGATTGATTGCGGCGACGATGTAACCCCTATGAGCCAGAGCACTGGCAAGCCAGATCTGGTTGCTCCAGTTACCTCTGTACCCGTGGGAGAGCACCAACAATGGATGCTTGCCAGCAGCGGGCGGCGCGTCACGAACGGCAGAAGCCCCGACGAAAACCGCATCATCGCCAATCATTTGCGTGGCTGCGGTAGTTGCACTGGGGTACCAGACGACCATCTCCAGTGCGCGGTCATTGTGCGAGTCCGCCAGTGTGGAAGAGTGAAAGCCGACAGGGTTCTCGCCAGCGAGTGCGAAAGTCGACAGCCAGGTCAATAAAAGGGCGCCAAAAGCTATTTTCAATGTCGTTTCTTCCTTGATTAGACAAGTGCATAGCAACCTGAATCCACCGTTAGGCGCATCCACCTTGCTGCATATAAGCACGGACATTAAAGCCCACATTCGAACCGCCGCGTTTAAATTTCATCGTTAACTCTATTCGCGGTCTTTAGCGGCGTCTTTCAAGGTAGTTGTCGCGTCCACCGTTTCGCTACGCGACTTTTGTGACTACGGTCAGCTCCCTTTCAGGGTTCAAAGAACCGGACCCGCCAGAACGGCGGGCCCGAAAAGGTGGATCAGAGTGTCGGCAATTGTCCTATACGCCCCATCATCTCGGTCACGATCTGCAGGTCCAGCAGGAATTGCTCGGTGGTCTTGAACTCGTTGTCATTGTGCCCGGTGTATTTGACGTCCGGCATGGCCAGGCCGAATTGCACGCCATTGGGCAGCTCATGGACCGAGGTGGCGCCGGCGGAGGTGCCAAACTTGTGTTCCATGCCAAGGTTTTCGCTGGCCACCGCGAGCAGGGCCTTGACCCATTCACCCTCAGGGTTGCGGAACATCGGTTCGGCGATCGAGTAGTCGAAAGCCGGCGCGATCCTGGTTTTCTTGCTCCAGGCATCTAGCTTTCCGGCGATTTCAGATTTGAGCACTTCCGGCGACTTGCCCTTTGGCACGCGCAGGTTGACCGCGAGCTTGAAGGCTTTGTCATCCACCCCGACAAAGGTCAGGGATGCAGTCAGCGGGCCCATGAATTCATCGGAAAAGCCGACGCCCAATTTGCCACCGAGGTAATCCAGCCCCCAGTTTTCGGCAGCGTAGCGGGCGGCGTCAGTGATCTGGTTGTGCTTGAGTGCGACTTTGCCGCCGAGGCTATTGATGAAGACCAGCATCCTGGCTACCGGGTTGACGCCGGACTGGGGCTCGGAGGAGTGGGCGGAAACACCAGTGACCGTCAGTTTGACGTCCTTGCCGACGACCTTGGCGGTAACGGTGAAGTTGCCGCCATTACGTTTCGCATAATCGGTGCCGGCCTTTTGCAGACTGGCGGCCAGCGCGGCGGGCTTGTCAGTCACCAGCGTGGCGACGGAGGTCGACGGAATTTGATTGGTGGCCAGGCCGCCGGTCATCGAGGTGATTTCGGCGCCCTTGCCTTGGGCGTTGCGCCGGGCAAAGGTGGCCATGACGGTGCCGTAGCCTTTTTCGGCAATCACCACCGGGTAGCCACCGTCCAGCGCCAGGTTGTAGTTGGGCGTCGGGTTGCGTTCGAAGTAGTAGGGGATGGCGTCGCCCGTGGTTTCCTCGGTGGTGTCGACCAGCAGCTTGAAGTTGCGGGCCAGCGGCAACTTCTCTTCTTTGATGATCTTCATGGCGTAGAGCGCCACCACGATGCCGTTTTTGTCATCCTCGGTGCCGCGGCCATACATGCGGTCGCCGACCAGCGTGACCTTGAACGGATCGAGGCGGGTGCCATCCTGCAGGACCCAGTTCTCCGGCGTCACAGGCACCACGTCGGCATGGGCGTGAATGCCCACGACTTCATCGCCAGTGCCTTCGAGGGAGATTTCATAGACGCGGTTATCGATGTTGCGAAAGTTCAGGTTGAACGCCTGGGCAAGATCTTTGATCTTGTCGGCGATTTTGATGAACTCAGGATTCTCGTGCTGGGCGACACCCTCGACGCGCATGGTCGGGATGGCTACCAGCTCACGCAAGGTTTCGGTGGCCGCGCTGCCGTATTTCACCCGTGCATAGAGACCCAGCAGGCGATGGATTTCGTTTTGTTGCTCGGAAGAAAGCGGCTTGTTGTCGAGGAAGGTGCTGATTGCCGGGCCGAGGTCGTCGGTTTTGGCGATGTCACTCTTGGCCAGGGTGCCCAGGAATTGCCTGAAATCCGTTACCGATGCATCGCTGAACGTCTTGAGGATGATCGCGCTCTGTTGTGGGGTGATGTTGGCGTGCGCCGCGGTGGTGAACGACGAAAGGCTGGCGAGCATCAGGGTGGTCGCGGCCAGGTGCTTGAGTGAAAATTCCATTGCTGGGGCATTCCTTTGCAGGCAGTTTGTGAGAAATATCTGATCGTTATGTCAGAAACATTTCCAAACTAACACTACGAGGGGGGGCCGGTCACGGTGAGGCTTGCCTTGTGCAACCATTCGTTTAATCAATAACCACCATCAACAAACACAAGTTCTGTTTTTTTAGCAGGGGAGGAGGATAGCGACATACCGAACTCGCCTTTGAAGGAACCTGCGCGATGAGAATCTCTACCTTGCTGGCCCTTGTCGCCGTATTGATCGGCGGTGTCGCTGCCACCGTACCGGCGTACGCCGCCGACCCGTCCTGCCATTTTCTGCCGGTGGGCGACAGCAGTGCCAACTTGCAGCACGCCCAATCGGTGGCTGTGCTCTACAGCGAAAACACCCTCAGCACGATCGAATACCTTGAGCAGTACCATGCGGTCGCGTTGAACGGCGCGAAGAATCCCGGGCTGGATTCTCGGATCAGCAACGCATTCGTCAACAGCTCCGATCCCAAGTTGGCGATCGACTGGCTGATGAGTTCGCTGCAAAAAGAGTTCGCGTCGGTAACGGTCTACGACAACCTCGACGCGGCGGTACAAGCGCACCCGGACGTGGTGGTGATGCTGGACACCTACAGCCGCCTGGTGTCCAAGCGCAACAACCAGGTCGAGGCGCGTTTCATGGCCAAGTTCTACGATTCGAACCTGCAATATATCGGCAAGGCTGAGGGCGCCCGTGAACAACAAATGCCTTCGGTCTGGGTGCATGGCAAAGCAGCGCCGCAGATCGCGGCGCAGATTGACCAGCAAACTGAACTGCAAGTAAATGCCTTGAAGCAGTTCGATGCGTCGCTGAAGGCACTCGTAACGTCCGGTTCTGTGGCGTTGAACTGATCAACTATCAAAGCAAAAGATCGCAGCCTGCGGCAGCTCCTACAGGTAAATACATTCCCCTGTAGGAGCTGCCGCAGGCTGCGATCTTTTGCGGTTGATTCACCGCTAGCAGTTATAAACCCCCACCGCACAACGCCGCACCGTACGCCGCGCTACCCCGGCCACACTGACCGGTGTGAGAGGGCGTCCGACAATCGCTTCGGCCGGTGAAATAACGCTGTGCACGCCGGGGATCGCCAGGGTTTCGCCGAGTTCAAGCGCCGCGACCAGGACGAGCCCGATCACCAGCAAGCCACCCGTTTTCATCAAGAGGTTCATTTGAGTTTTCCTCGCACAAAGTTCTTCGGCAAGTCATCTCCGTTGGGAAGGTCTTTGAGTTCGATTTTTTTGGCATTCGTCGAGTTGTTGAACGCGAAGTCGTCAGCGGCTACTTCATCGCCAGTTTTCCAGTCGCGCAACTGAATGCTGTACTGCGGACCACCGGTCACTTGTTTAGAGGTGATGACATAGCGGCAAGGGTACGGGCGGTCGCCTTGGGCGATCCAGATTTGCCAGTCGACGTCCTTGGTACGAAAGGCCAGGTGATCGCATTCCACACCACCGATTACACCGCTGCCCAAATCCTTGATGTCGTTCACGCCGGCCATCAGTTCTGCCTCCGGATTGGACACAAACAGGTCGGCGCCGGGTAATGGCCGGTTGTATTTGTCCCTCAGGTTATTTATCAACTGATCAAGGGTGCCGGGTGACTCCACCTGGGTATAAGCGTTCGCGGTTTTGCCGAACAGGGTCAGGGTTTTGCCATCGAACAGCATTTCGACATCGGCAAATCCGCCCGTACGGCTGTTGCGGATTTTGTCGGGGCGGTTCATGACCACCGTGCCGGACGCAGCCAGTGCGAGTTTCTGATTCTCCTTGGTGACAACTTCGAGGTCAGTGTCGTAGTTGAACGATATATTTTTTTGCGCTGCCATATAGTCCGACATGTTCTTGAGCAGGCTTTTGGCAGTGGCCTCATCGGCGTATGCGGCCAGCGGGCTGCTGAATGCGACGACTAAGGCCAAACCCACGCCTGCGAGGCCTGTGGCAGAGTATTCAATGAGCTTTCGGGCGATCTTTTCCATGGAAGTTCACCACTGCAAGAATGCTGGAGGACCAGCCTGGACTTATAACGCTAGTTCTATCGCCAGTACTTCGCCGGGTATTGGAGGACCACTCATCTGGGTTATCAAGATCAAAAGATCGCAGCCTTCGGCAGCGCCTACAGGATGTACGCAATCCCCTGTAGGCGCTGCCGAAGGATGCGATCTTTTGAACTTGTTTGCACCAATGGGGTGCGCTTCGCGATAGTTCAGGCCGGGTCGTTGAATCAGCAACTGACTCAATTCCGCGATTGAAATTCAGCCTTGAGTGACCGGCGGGGCGGACGGAACCACCATAGCTCCACCGCATCCGCCGTTAACCAATGACATCGATATCGATAACGCTCGTCCACTTCAGGTTGCGAAAGCACCCGGAGGAGTGTCGAATCGATCAGGTTATTTTCACGAGGGAGGAAAGCGCAGCCTGATCAGACTCTGATTCACCTGAGATCACGTAAACGACACCTCTGAACCCTTCCGGCAATGCAACGTTGACGGGATGCGTTTGGAAGACAGTTTTTACATTTCAATCAGGAGACCATCATGACCCAGATCGACAAAGTTCTTTACACCGCCAAAGTCCACACTTCGGGAGGACGAGACGGCGCAGCACGCAGCTCTGACGGCATTCTCGACATAAAACTTTCGTCACCGGGCGCCGGGGGCGGCGGGACCAATCCTGAGCAGCTGTTCGCTGCCGGTTGGTCAGCCTGCTTCATCGGTGCGATGAAAGTCGCGGCCGGTAAAATGAAGATCACGCTTCCGCCAGACGTGGCCATTGACACTGAAGTCGACCTGGGCACGAATGAGGGCGGTTACCTGCTTCAGGCTCGACTCAACGTCAGCCTGCCGGGGCTGGAGCGCGAAACGGCCCAGGCGCTTATAGACGCCGGGCATCAACTGTGTCCGTATTCAAAAGCTACGCGAGGCAACATCAATGTTCAGGTCAAGTTGGCCTGACTGAGTCGGCTCGGACCACCGGCTAACGTCCAACGGTGGTCCGACCCTGGCATCAAGCGAGCATCGACATTAAACCACCCTGACGATCCAGCTTGGCCAGGTCATCAAAGCCGCCGATATGCGCATCACCCACGAAAATCTGCGGAACACTGCGTCGACCGCTGCGGGTGAGCATTTCCTGAAATTTACCGGGTTCGGACTGAACGTTTATTTCCTTCATCGCGATGCCTTTGCTGGCCAGCAGCGCCTTGGCGTTGCGGCAGTAAGGGCAGGTGTCGGTGGTGTAAAGCGTGACAGTGTTCATGGCCTGTACTCCAAAGATTGAAGCGGTGTTCAAGCGTCGATCGCAGGGAAATCGATCTCGGTCAGGGCGGCGTTGTTCAGATAGTTGGTCAAGGTTTGCGACGCCACGTGGGCAATCACCTCGATGATCTTGGCGTCATCGATGCCGGCGGCGCGGGCGGCTTCGATCTGCTCGGTGCTCAGGTGGCCGCGACTTTCGGTGACTTGCCGGGCGAGCGCGGCAAAGGCGTTGAGCTGGCCATTTCGTGCACTAAGGATGTCTTGCGCCGAAAGCCCGGCCTTGCCTGCAAACAACGTGTGCGCCGCCAGGCAGTAGTCGCAACCATTGACTTGCGAGGTAGCGAGAAAAATCGCTTCTTTCTCGGTGGCGCTCAGCGACGTTTTGCCCAGGGCCACGGACTGTTGCAGATACGAAGAAAGCACTGCAGGGGCGTGGGCCAGTGTCTTGAAGACATTGGGCAAAAAGCCGATTTTTTTCTGCACGCCTTCCAGCAGCGGGCGGGTGGCGTCGGTGGCTTGTTCAAGACTCAGCGGGGCGATGCGGCTCATGGTCATTCTCCGTAAATAGAAGCGCGAAGTGCGCGAGGTACGGGTTCCATGCTAATGATCGAGGCTGGCCTTAAGGGTGCAAATCGTCGATTATATGCGACAGATCGTCCAAAAATCTGCTCGGGAACCGCTTTATGGATCGCTTATCCACCTTGCTGACGCACTTCGGTGTCAGTGCCGGCACCTTCCACAGCGGGGCGTTTTGCGGCACTACGGCCTTTGATGGCCATCAGGATTGCGGGCATTTGCATTTGCTTCAGGCCGGCGAGTTGGGACTCAAGCTGGCGGATGAGCGCGAGGTCCAGCTCACTCAGCCAACGTTGATGTTTTTCCCCCGACCTTACCGTCATCGGCTGTTCGCCTCTGACGCATTCGATACTCGTCTGGTGTGTGCTTCGCTGACCTTCGATGGTGGGGCGGGTAATGCATTGGCGGCGGCGTTGCCGGATTACCTGGTGCTGCCGCTCGATGAAATACCGACGATGGCCGGCACGCTGGAGTGGTTGTTCAACGAGGCGTTCGATGGCATCTGTGGTCGCGAAGCGATGATGGACCGGCTGTTTGAATTGTTGGTGATTCAGTTGCTGCGGCACATTTTGACCCATCGTGATCAGAGTCCGGGGATGATGGCTGGCCTTGCCGATCCCCGGCTGGCGCGGTCGTTGAGCCTCATGCATGACGAGCCCGGCAAGGCCTGGACCGTGGCTGAGTTGTCGGCAGCGGCAAACATGTCGCGCGCCAGCTTCGCTGAACATTTTCGCCTGGTGGTTGGGCAGACGCCCGTCGATTATCTGGTGAGTTGGCGGATCAGCCTCGCGCAGAAACGCTTGCGCGAAGGCAAGCCTATCGCCCTGATCGCCGATGAGGTCGGTTACGAAAGTCCTTCGGCGCTGGCCCGGGCATTTCGCCGTAAAACAGGTGTCAGTCCACGTGAATGGGTCAATAGCTCACGAAAAAGCCCGGTTGTTTAGGCGCGGCAAGATCAAAAGATCGCAGCCTTCGGCAGCTCCTACAGAAGTGCGCATTCCCCCTGTAGGAGCTGCCGCAGGCTGCGATCTTGACGCACGCTCAAACACCGCATGACGTCAGGATTCTTGCAGCCATAAAAAAACCCGGCTGCTGTGGCCGGGTTTTTTCTTGAGTACCGCTTTAGAGCCATTCATTCATGCGTTGCGATTTTGAATCAGACGGTCAGAACCACCTTCAGCAACGCGATTCTGGATCAGACGATCCGAGCCACCTTCGGCAACGCGGCTTTCGATCAAACGGTCGGAGCCACCTTCTGCAACACGGCTTTCAATCAGACGGTCGGAACCACCTTCGGCAACACGACTTTCGATCAGACGATCCGAACCGCCTTCAGCGATGGCCTGGTGAGCAGGGGCTGCGGCGAAAGCGTTAGCTGCAAAAACCGAGAAAGCGATGCTGAGGAAGATTTGGCGTTTCATGATTGTGTGCTCCGGGGTGTTATTGGTTGGTATGGAGGCGATGTTACGCCCCGGAGTTTTTAAGAGAACTTCATTGGGTTGATGGTGACTATCGATGCGAGCAATGTATGGATCGCATCGCTCAATCAGTGTTTGAGAACCTGGCAGACAGTCGCTCCACGACCTCTGCTTCGGCGGCCCCTTCGTCGTTGCCTTCACGCAAGACCGCACACGTCGCCGACTGGTCGCCGACCGCGCAACGGTACACCGCGACGATGCTGCCCGGTCCGGCTCCCGTGTGTCCGCTGAGGGTCAGGCCGCCAGCCACCGCACCCTGCATCAAGCCAAGGCCATAACCCGGGGCAGTCCATGGGCGTCCGGGAATGGGACCGCCAAGGTGACGTACGGACTGCATCTCCTGCAGCAACCACTCGGGGAGCAGGTGGCCTGCAAACACGAGATCGAGGAGGAGGGCAGCCTCTGCCAACGGGCCGACCAGCAAACCGTGATAGACCCAACCCGGGTCGTACGTGGTCGCGCTGCCCATGCTCACACCCTGCAAATCGGCCCGGGTCCGAGCAAGGCGAACGTGCGTCAAACCGAGCACTGAAAACACGCGTTCCTCCAGCGCCTCTTCAAGTGCAAGACCGGTGACCCGCTCGATGAGCCTGGCGACGTACAGATAGCCGACATTCGAGTAGCGCCAACCGGCTCCCGGTTCGTAGCGTAACCGGGTGGCGTCGAGGCGATGCAGCATGTCATCGGCCGACCAGGGCAGTTCGTTGTGGCTAACGGCGGCGTGGTACTCGGCGAGTTCACCATAGTCCGCCAACCCGGCCTCGTGTCGCAGCAGTTGGCGCAGGGTAAAGGGCCCTTCGGGAACCTCTTCATCAAGACTGACCGTTCCATCACGCACAAGTGTCAGGGCTGCGCCACAAAGCACTGTCTTGGTAAAACTCCACCAGGGAACCATCACATCGGGCATTTGCGGTGTTAGCAGGGAACCGTTCGATACAAGGGAAAAAAACATGGGGTGGCTCTAGGCAATGGAAAGGACGTTGTAAGGGTGCGCCACGTCAAAGTAAATGGGCTTGTTGACGGTGTTGCCCCGTGTGCAACCGAAACTGGCATCTTGATTGGCGATACCACCTAACGAAGGACGCGATTGGCGTAGTCGGCAAGCCGGCCTATAAGGTGGACACTCCCCGAAGTCTGCTACGGATACAGCATGCGATACAGACGCCTCGACTTGAACCTTTTGGTTGCCCTGGATGCCTTGCTGACCGAGTGCAGTGTCAGCCGGGCCGCCGAGCGTTTATGCCTGGGTCAGTCGGCCACGAGTTCGGCGCTTGGCCGTTTGCGCGAGCATTTCAATGACCCGTTACTGGTTCAGGTGGGGCGGCGTCTAGAGCCGACGGCATTGGGGCTGGAGCTGTTACCCAAGGTCCGTGAAGCCCTCGTCCTGACCCGGGAGATTGTCGATGCCCCGGTGAATTTCGAGCCAGCCACCTGTACTCGAAAATTCACTCTGGTGGCATCCGACTACATAGCCGGGGTGCTGTTGCCGGCGGTCAGCCTTGAATTGGCGCGCATCGCCCCTGGTGTGCGTTTGAGCCTGCGGGACTTGCCCGTGCCGCGTGATGGTGACGTGGTCAGCGAAGCGCTCGACTATCGGCGCAGTGATTGTGTGATTGTGCCGCAGCGCCGGCTGAACCCTGCTTACCCCCATGTGGCGTTATTGAGCGATCAACTGTGCTGCATCGTCTGCGCGCAGCAGCCGCAGTTCGCTGACGGCTTGAGCCTGGCCGACTACTGCGCTGCCGAACATGTGGCACGGGAGTTTGCCGACGGTCGAAACCTGGCAATGGATGCCGTGCACCTGCATGAGCTGGGCATTCAGCGGCAGGTAGCGGTCGCCGTGGAAAGCTTCGCGCTGATACCGGAATTTATCGTCGGTAGCGCGCGGGTCGCTACGTTGTTTCGCCGGCAGGCCGAGCGTTTTGCTCAGCGCTATCCCTTGCAAATTCACCCCTCGCCGCTGGCGTTTCCCGAGGCCGTTCAAGTGCTGCAATGGCATCCCTATCAAGAGCATGATCCGGCCATGATGTGGTTTCGCGGCCTATTGTTGGAGCAGGCCGCGCTGCTTGATCAACCCAGCGGCTGATCACCGTTATCTGCCACCAGACCCCACTGAGCGATGGCCTGCAAAGCGCATCGTTCATCATTGTCCGAGGTGTCGCCGCTGACGCCGATGGCGCCGAGAATCAGGCCCTCGGCATTGCGTATCAGCACACCCCCAGCCACGGGAATGACTTCGCCACCCGTCAGGCTGTTGATCGCATCGAAAAACGCCGGCATCGCTTGCGCGCGGCGCGCCAGCTCCCGTCCACCGAAGCCCATTCCGAGGCAACCGCGTGCTTTGCCGGTGGCGATTTGTGGCCGGAGGAAACTGGCCTGTTCATCGCGCAGGACGGCGAGCGGGTGACCCGCAGCGTCGAGCACGGCGGCGGCCAGGGGTTTAACCCCCGTTTCCCGGGCGATACGAATCGCGCCACTCGCGATGTGCGTGGCGGTGAGTAGATCGAGTTGCTGCATGTCGTCAGTCCTCACAAGGCCCACTTGCCCAGTTGGGCAACGCGGTCTCGGGTGTACAGGTCGGTCCATTTCAGTGAGTTGAAATCCGACACTTGTTTGGGGTTGTAGGGGCTGCGTTCCATCCGTACCGGCTGGCCGGCTTTGTACACGGCTTTGAGGCGCGAACGGTCTTGCAGAATGCGGATGTCGTGCAACGGCGAACCGTCCACCAACAGGAAGTCTGCCTGTTTGCCCACTTCCAGCGAGCCGAGGGTTTCACCGCGTGGCATGCAGCGCG
Source organism: Pseudomonas sp. LBUM1644 (assembly GCF_059716195.1). Lineage (NCBI taxonomy): Bacteria > Pseudomonadati > Pseudomonadota > Gammaproteobacteria > Pseudomonadales > Pseudomonadaceae > Pseudomonas > Pseudomonas sp. LBUM1644. The sequence continues at coordinate 2,690,983 of NZ_CP166812.1, forward strand.
CACCGACTGCAGTCGCGGCATACAACGCTTCGGCTGGGGTAAAGCCCAAACGGGTTACGAGCAGTTCCAGTTCGCGAGCATGCCACTCGCCGTAAGGCGTCACCGCAAATCCGCTGTCGCTGCCGCAGGCGAAAGGTACGCCGGCGGCCTTGGCCCGTTTGAGCACCGCAGAGCCGACTTCCAGAGTGCGTGCGCAGTAACCGGCATAGCCAGTGCTGATGGCTGGATCGTGGGGCTGGCAGAAGTCCACTGTGTTCTGGGGAAAGGTCATGGTTGGGGCGAGAATGCTGCCGGCTTCAAGCAAGGCTTCGATGCACGCATCGTCCATGTAGAAGGCATGGAACACCAGGTCTGCACCGGCGCGGGCGGCGTACATCACGGCTTCGCGGCCATAGGCATGAGTCGCGACTTTGCAGCCCAGACGATGCGCTTCTTCAACCATCTCGTAGGTTTCTTCGGCCGTGAACGCGGCGATGATTTCGCCATTGGGGCGGCGGTGGGTGCCGTCCATGGCGATCTTGATCAGGTCCACGCCATCCTTGGCCTGCTTGCGGATTTCCGCCAGCGCATCGCTGCGGCTGGTGACCAGTTGCGCGGTGAAGTATTCCGGGGCCCCTACGCGGCTTGGGAACCAGTCGTTCAGGCTTTGCCGGTTGGTAATGACCCGGCTGCTCGCTGCAATGCGCGGGCCTTCGAACAGGCCGGCGGCGATTGCATTACGCACAGCGATACTGAGCTGGCCGCTATCCCCAGGACAAACCATGCTGGTGACGCCGGCAGCCAGTACGTGTTGTGCGAAGAACATGCCGCGCAGTGCGCGGAATTCGTCACTGGTCCACAGGTCAATGTCTTCTTCACTTTGCGCGTTGCCGAAAGCCAGGTGCGTATGCACATCCACCAGGCCAGGCATGACAAAGTGATCGCCGGCATCCAGCAGGGTGTCTCCCGGGTGGGGTTGCGGTGCTGACGCCGTCGGGCCGACGTAGCTCAGCAGGCCGTTTTCAACGACCAGCGTTTGCTGCTGGCGGGTGTCCAGGCCGGTGCCGTCGAACAGGGTCTGGCATTTCAGGTGCAGGGCAGTCATGGTGTTTTCGCTTGGCTGATTGTTATGCAAAACGAGGCTAGGGCGCTGCCATCGATGCCACCAGCAGATTGCATCGATGGCCGCGTATTGATGGCGTCGATAGCTGGATTCGTTACCCAGACATGCAAAAAAAAGCCGGAGAACCCTAAGGTTCTCCGGCGTTTTTGTGTGAGGCTACGAGGTGAGTCAGGCCGTGTGGCCGCCCAGTGTTTCCGCGATCCAGTCGGCGATGTAGTGGCCCGCATTGATGCTGTTATCGAAGCTGGAATGTTGCACGCCGCCTTCGCGCTCAGTGAAGATTTTCAGCTCGCGTTTAGGGCTGTTGACCAGTTGCTCGTAAGTACGATGTGCCCACTTCAGTGGAATCTGCGAATCCTTTTCACCGTGGGTGACCAGGAAAGGCACTTTGATCCGGTCCAGCACACCGTCCAGATGTACGTTTTCGGCGATGGTCATGAACTCGTCGACATCCTTCGCGCCCCACACCCAGCACACGTGCGCCCAATAGTGCGGCACCGGGAAGCTGCCTTCTTTTTCCAGGCGACGCTTTTGCACATCGCGCCAATCGTGGTTGGCACCCCACACCACGCCGCAGGCAAAGCGCGGTTCGAACGCGACGGCGCGCGGGCAGTAGTAACCGCCGAGAGAGACGCCTTCCAAGCCAATGCGCTTGGCATCCACATCACTGCGGGTTTCCAGCCAGTCGACCACGCGACTGGCCCAGTGCTCGCTGTCGAAACGGGCGATCAGGTTATGCAAGCGCAGCGCTTCACCGGTTCCAGGCTGGTCGATGATCAACGATGACACGCCGCGTTTTGCCAGCCAGGCTGGCAGGCCGACGCGGTATTTCATTTCCTTTGTCGAGTCGAGGCCATTGACCTGCACCAGGATCGGTGTCGGGCCGTTCACGCCTTCGGCACGTACCAGCAGGCCGGAAATGTGCTTGCCCTCGTAGGGGATTTCAACCCGCTCACAGTTTTCTTGCGACAGCTCGGTACCGCGTTTGAAAGTCTGCAAAAAGCGCTGGTACAGCTCGGTACGGCCCGGTGCGCCGTGGGCCTGCAGGCGTTCGCAGGTGAGGTAATACGTGGCGGCGCGGTTGTACTTTTCGCCTGCGGACAGCCGTCGGCCATGACTTTCGTCCTCTTCGGCCAGGCCGCAGAGCTTGTCGGCCATTTTCGCCCAGGTGTCGCGGAACGCCTTGGTACCGGTAGCGTCGGGTTGTTTGGCGGCGTCTTGCAGGGGCGCGCACATCTCTTCGATTTCGCCCATGCGGGCACCCATCTCGATGGCCAGATCGACAGAGAGATTCCACACGTAGTTGGTCGGGAAGTAGCGGAACATGATTTTTATTGTCCTTGTGGTTGCCTTGGCATGTGCAAGGCACGTTAAGGACGGCCCGACTATTTGGCCAATCGTGAGTCGGGATGGGAGGTATCGCGAGAGGCGATATGACCCTGTTCCAAATGCTGGATGAATTCGCTGATGCGATCACGCAGCCAACGATGCATGGGGTCACCGTCCACGCTGCGGTGCCAGAGCAGGAACTCGCGCATCACGGGGATTTTCACGGGTGGTTGCAGAATGCGTAGCGGCAGGTGCTCGGCGTACAAATGCGCCAGGCGCTGGTGCATGGTGGCGATGCGTTGGGTGCCGACGATCAACTGCGGCAGGGTATTGAAGTCGTTAGTAATGACTTCGAGGCGGCGATTGAAGCCGTACTGGTTCATGAACCACTCTTCGATGCTCATGTGGCGGCTGCGACCAAAGCCGACCGAGACATGGCCCATTTCCATGTACTGCTCAAGGGTCAGGCTGTCGCCCACTTGCGTGTTGCCTTGCCACACCACGCAGACATGTTCTTCTTCGAAGAGCAGTTTGGAAGGGTGGCCGTCAATGATGTAACGCTCAGGCACGATCATCAGATCGACCTCGCCGCGCACTAGCAATTCACCGGAATTGTCACCAGGGCCGAGCATCTCGAACGTTATGTAGGGCGCTTCCTGATGAATCTTCTGGATCACCTGGGCAAACAGCACGCTGATCAAGTAGTCCGAGGTCACCATGCGGAAGTGTCGTTTGCTGGTGGTGGGGTCGAACACTGGTTTGGCGGTGATTGAGGACTGAATCGTCAACAACACTTCGCGCACTGGTCTGCCGAGTTCCAGCGCGTAGGGGGTCGGCTGCATTTTTCGCCCCACTTGCACCAGCAATTCGTCCTCGAAATAGGTGCGCAGGCGGCCCAATACACCGCTGGTGGCGGACTGCGTCATGTGCAAGCGTTCGGCAGCACGGGTGATGTTCTGCTCTTCGAGCAACACATCGAGCGCCACCAGCAGGTTCAGATCCAAGTGGTTGAAACGCATTAGGCATGTCCATTGTTGTATTTATTTTCGCGATACATTCGGATGAATACATCACCGCGTCAACCCCGCTGCCTGACGTTTCCCTCCGGATTCAAGTATCGCGTTTGCCGATAGGTCGCATCCCGACACGCGATTAGTCAGCTGCCAACCCTCAGGTCAATCTTCGCCGCAGTCGGACCTCTGGCCGACACCACCACCGGTTTCAACACCTGGCTGTTCGACTTGATGAGCGTTCAGCGGCTGTTTCCGGATCATAATTTCAATGGAGTGGTAGCCATGAACATCATTGGCCTTGATGCCCTGATCTTTGGCGTCGATGACATCCAAGCCTGTACCGATTGCCTGCGTGATTACGGCCTCGCGCCTGTTTCCGTCGACGACAACGGGGGGCGTTTCGAAGCATTGGACGGCACCGCCGTGATCATTCGCCGTGCGGACGATCCGAACCTGCCTGTCGCCATCGGCCCGGCACCGTCGATTCGTGAAACCATTTATGGCGTCGCCAGCGCCGCTGACCTCGACGCCATCGAAGACGAACTGGCGCGAGATCGTCAGGTCACCCGTGATAATGACGGGGTGCTGCACAGCATCGACGACATGGGATTTGCGATTGCCTTCCAGGTCACCGTTCGCAAGGCGTACGACGCGGCGGATGACCTGACCAACGCCGCCGGCCATGCGCCGCAGCGTCCGCTTAATCAACCGGGCATTACCCTCGAGATGAGTGCCACGCCGCGCACCTTGTCCCATGTGGTGTATTTCGTCCCGGATGCCGCCAAGGCCGAGGCCTTCTATGCCGAGCGCCTGGGTTTCAGAACCACGGACACTTTCGTCGGCGCCGGTCCGTTCATGCGCCCGGCAGGTTCCGATGATCACCACTGCCTGTTCATGATCCAGACCCCGCCGCACATGAAAGGCTGCGAGCACTTCACCTTCCACATGGGCAGCGGCACTGAAGTGTTGTTGGCCGGCACGCGTTTCGAGCAAAAAGGCTGGACCAGTTTCTGGGGGCCTGGCCGTCACCTCTTTGGCTCCAATTGGTTCTGGTACTTCAACAGTCCGCTGGGTTGCCATATCGAATACGACGCCGACATGGACAAACACGATGAGGCCTGGGAGGCACGCCGTGCCCCGCTGTCGGCGGATAACTCGCAACTGTTCCTGTTCAACTCGAAAGAAAAATGGGCACCCGGCGGACCGCCACCGAAGCAAGGTTGAGTCGGGTTTCAGCCATGAACGACAGCGATTTTTTCCTGTGTCGGGTGGAGGACTTGGTGGAAGGGCAGGCGCGCGGGTTTGATCCGTTACAGCAAGGCAGAGACAGTGTTTTTGCCTTGCTGCATCAAGGTCAGGTGCGGGTTTATCGCAACAGTTGCCCGCATCTGGACGTACGCCTGGAGTACCGCAAAGACCGTTTTCTCTCTGCCGACGGCCAGTTGATCGTGTGCTACGCACACGGTGCGCAGTTTCTGCCGAGCACCGGCGAATGCGTCTATGGCCCGTGTCTGGGGCAAACACTGGAGGCACTGCCGTGGCGTCTGGAAGAGGGCTGGCTGGTGCTGAAAATGCCTGGCTTCGGGGTGTTGCAGGGGCAGGTCGAGGTATCGCGATTGGCGATACATCGCATCCCTACTCGCGATTAGTCAAATCCCTGCTTTGTCGGGAAGCTGGACCTAACGACGCAGCGCCCGGCGCTGCATCGAATCACAAGAATAAGAAGTGAGAATGCCATGAGTGAAGTGAACAACGTTCTGATCGTGGGCGGTGGTATTGGTGGATTGTGTGCGGCCATCGCATTGCGCCGCAAAGGCATTGAGGTCGACTTGATCGAGCTCAAGTCAGAGTGGACGGTTTACGGTGTCGGCATTATCCAGCAGAGCAACGTGGTCCGCGAGATGGCCAAGCTTGGGGTGTTGGACGGTTATCTCGATGCGGCGTATGCCTTTGAAGATGTCGCTATCTACGGTCCGGCCGGGCAGCAATTGGCGCGCATTCCCGGTCAACGCCTGGCCGGTCCAGACTATCCGGCTAACGTCGGTATTTCGCGCCTGGCCCTGCACAAAGTCCTCAGCGAAACCGCCCTCGAACTGGGCGCCAAAGTACGTCTTGGCCTCAGCGTGCAATCGCTGAACGATCAGGACGACAGCGTTAATGTGTTGTTCACCGATGGCAGCAGCGCGGGTTACGACCTGGTGGTTGGTGCTGATGGTTTGTTCTCCAGGGTTCGTGAACTGCTGTTTGGCGACACCTACCAACCGCGCTTCACCGGTCAATCGGTGTGGCGCTACAACTTTCCGCGCGCGGCGCAAATCGATCATCTCGCCAACTATCAAAGTGCCGAGGGCAACGCCGGACTGGTGCCGCTGGCCGGCGACCTGATGTACATGTTCCTGACCTCCCACGAACCGACCAATCCATGGATGGACCCCACCACCATGGCCGAGCAGATGCGCCAGCGCTTGCAAGGGTTCACCGGCCTGATCGGCGAGCTGCGTGAGCAAATCACCGACAGTAGCCAGGTGGTCTACAAGCCGATGGAAGTGGTTTTCGTCGACGAGCCTTGGCACCGCGGCCGCGTTTTGTTGATCGGCGATGCCGCACATGCCACCACACCTCACCTCGGTCAGGGCGCCGGCATGGCGATTGAGGATGCAATCGTGCTCAGTGAAGAACTGACCGGTGACGGCAGCGTTGAGCAACAGCTCGAGCGCTTCATGAAACGCCGTTTCGAGCGTTGCAAATTCATCAGCGAAAGCTCGGTGCTGGCCGGCGACAAAGAGATGCAGCACGACCGTGACTTCGACCGTATCGGCCTGGTCAAGCAAATGCTCGCGCGCACGGCCGAACCTATCTGATTCAACACGACAGTTCACCCACAGCAGTTACCACTATAAAAACAAGAGGTTAACGCGATGGTTAGTTTCGCGACTGCGACGCTTGTGCGCCGCCCGGTCTGCACGTCTGCACCCTTTGGTTTCAGTTTGGCCGCGGTTTTGGTGTTGTGCAGCCAGGCGGCGAATGCTTTTCAGGTGGATACGGGGAATCCGGATTTCAGCCTGCGCTGGGACAATACGGTCAAATACAGTGCCGCGTGGCGAACCCAGAATCCCAGCAGCAAACTGACCGAGGGTCAGGTCTCGCTCAACCAGGACGATGGTGATCGCGCCTTCAAGAAAGGTCTGATTTCCAACCGCACGGACATCCTTTCCGAGCTGGATATGTCCTTCAAGAATGTCGGCGCCCGCATCAGTGGTGCCGCCTGGTACGACACCGCGTACGAGCACGACAACGATAACGACGATCCGGCCCGTGCCAACGCACGTTCGGTGGCCTACGACGAATTCACCGATGACACCCGCCACGTGCACGGGGGCGACGGCGAACTGCTGGACGCTTTTGTGTACTGGAACGGCGAAGTGGCCGACCGCGCCACGTCGATACGTGCAGGGCGCCACGGGTTGATCTGGGGCGAGAGCCTGTTCTTCGGCGCCAACGGCATTGCCGGTGGCATGGCGCCGGTCGATGTGGTGAAAGCGCAGTCCGTACCCAACACCCAGTTCAAGGAAATCACCCGCCCGGTCAATCAACTGTCGGGCACTTTTCAAATGACCGATGACGTGTCGCTTGGCGCGTTCTACCAGCTCGAATGGGAGGAGACGCGCCTTCCGGCTGCCGGCAGTTATTTCTCCACCAGCGACACCATTGGTGAAGGCAACGAACGCCTGATCGTCGGCGCACCCTTTCCTGCATTCCTCGGCGGCAACCCCAACAGCCCGGCGGCGTTCTTCCACGGCAATGACAAGGAAGCGCGAAGTTCGGGGCAGGGCGGCCTGCAATTGAAATACAGCGCCGAGACGGTCGAGTACGGCCTCTACGCAATTCAGTACCACGACAAGACACCGAAGCTTTATCTACGGCCCTCCACCGGTGCGCCGAACTTCAGCACCGGGCAGATCGGCGATTACTACTGGGTTTATCCGGAAGACATTCGCGCCTTTGGTGCCAGTTTTTCCACCACGGTCGACGCCTACAGCTTCGCCGGTGAAGCCTCGATGCGCTGGAACATGCCGCTGGTTTCCAACGGCGTGACCGTGTTGCCCGGTGTAGAAGCCGACAACGACGATAACGCGCTGTACGCCGTGGGGCGCACGGCCCACGTCAACCTCAACGTGATTGCTTCATTCGGGCCGAACTTCATTGCCAGGGAGTCGGGGTTCGTCGGTGAAATCGCCTGGAACCGCTTGCTCAGCGTGACGAAAAACCGCGCCGCGCTCGATCCCAATGCCACTGATGACGGCCTCGGTTTCAAGATGGTTTACACCCCGACCTACCGCCAGTTTTTCTCCGGCATCGATATCAGCATCCCCGTCGGCCTGAGCTACTTCCCGCTAGGCAAGTCGGCCGTTGTCAGCTCCTTCGGCCCGGACGATGGCGGCGATATGAACATCGGAATCACCGCGACCTATCTGGACCGCGTCACCGCAGGCCTGACCTACACGCATTACTACGGCCCCGAGGACACCAACCTCAACGCGGCCAGCCAGTTCAATTACAAGCAATCGCTGAAGGATCGGGATTACCTGGCCTTCTCCGTCAAGACCACGTTTTAAGAGGACTTGCGCATGACCCACAACAAGAAAAATCGAGCTTTCAAACTCAAAGCCCTGTGTTTCGCGCTGCTTGGCACCCTGGCCGTGTGCAGCCCATGGGCGCTTGCAGCCACGGCAGACGAAGCGGCCAGTTTGTCGAAAAGCCTGACGCCTTTCGGCGCTGAACGCGCCGGTAATGCCAACGGCACTATTCCTGCCTGGGACGGCGGCTATACCAAGGTCGATCCTTCATACAAGGAGGGCGGCAAGCGTTCCGATCCGTTCGCTGCGGACAAGCCGGTGTTCAGCATCACCTCGAAAAACCTTGCGCAATACGCTGACAAACTCAGCGACGGCACCAAGGAAATGTTCAAGCGCTTCCCTGAAACCTATCGCATCGATGTCTACCCGACACGTCGTACCGCCGCTGCGCCGCAATGGGTGTATGACAACACGCTGAAAAACGCTACCCGCGCCAAATTGGTGGACAGCAGCGCCGGCCCGGTACCGGAAGGTGCGTTTGGTGGCATCCCGTTTCCGGTGCCACACAACGGCGCCGAAGCCATGTGGAACCACTTGCTGAACTGGCGGGGCACTTCGGTGGCGATGCATTTTCGTCATTACCTGATGACCGCCGACGGCAATCAGGTCATGACCACCGACGGCCAGGCCATTCAGGAGATGCCGTATTACTACCAGGACGGTTCGCCGGAGTCCTTCGCCGGTGACTACTGGCTGTTCCGTCTGCTCAATATCGGGCCGCCGTTGCGCGCCGGCGAACAGATCATGGGCCGCACCAACATCAATGGTGACAAGTCCCAGGCACACGTTTACCTGACCGGTCAGCGCCGTGTGCGCAAGCTGCCGAATGCCTGCTGCGATACACCGACACCGGCGACTGCCGGGGTGATGTCGTTCGACGAATTAAGCGTGTTTCAGGGCCGCATGGATCGCTTCGACTGGAAGCTGGTGGGCAAGCAGGAGATGTACATCCCCTACAACACCAACAAAGTGCAAACCGCCGGCAAACCTGAAGACTTGTTCCTCGCTCATCACATGAACCCCGACTACGTGCGTTGGGAACTGCACCGGGTTTGGGTGGTGGAGGCACAACTGGCCCCCGGCAAACGTCACCAATTGCCAAAGGGTCGCTACTACCTCGATGAAGACACCTGGCAAGCGATGCTCGGCGACCGCTGGGACGCCAACGGTCAACTGGCCAAGACCTTGTGGTCGTTACCCGCGGTGCTGCCCGACCTGCCAGCACAAGCGCAACTGTCTTCGGGCTTTTACGACCTGACATCTGGCGCCTGGTTTATCCAGAACGTCTATACCGGGCTGCCTGAGCAGTACGGCAGTGTGGATCGCTACAAGGCTTCGGAATTTTCGCCGGCGGCGATGGCAGGTGCCGGGGTTCGTTGAGTCAGACCGGATCGCGGTTTACGGACCGCGATCCGGATTCACAGGTGTTTCGAGGTCGGTAATGAACAGAATCTGTCAGCTGTTGGGTCGACTGATGTGGTGTATGGCGCTGCCACTGGCGTTGCCGTTGAGCCTGGCGCATGCCGCTAAGGTGGGTGACGTGCTGGACACCCCGGCGATGTTCGCGCCGCAAGCACAATACGCAGTGCTGCTGGACCTGGCGCGGGCGGGGACGCGGCTGGTGGCGGTGGGGGAGCGGGGCATTGTGCTGCTCTCCGATGACAACGGCACAAGCTGGCGCCAGGCCGTGGTGCCGGTATCGGTCAGCTTGACGGCGGTGCAGTTTGCGGATGCCAGTCGCGGCTGGGCCGTCGGGCATGCCGGTGTCGTGCTGGCCTCGCAAGACGGGGGTGAGCACTGGACCGTCCAGTTGAACGGAAGCCGCGCTGCGCAACTTGAGTTGCAAGCCGCCCGGCAGCAACAGTCCACTGCGACAGAGCAGGACGCCGCCGGGGTACGCGTGCAAGCGGCTGAGCGATTGGTCAGTGACGGTGCGGACAAACCCTTCCTCGCACTCAAGTTTGTGGACGACAAGCACGGCCTGGTAGTCGGCGCTTATGGCCTGGCGTTCCAGACCGACGACGGTGGTCTCACCTGGCAGTCGTTGATGGGGCAAATCGACAATCCCATGGGCGCGCACCTCTACGCCATCGCACGGCTGGGCGAACACTGGTTTATCGCTGGCGAGCAGGGTTACCTGGCTCGTTCGAATGATGGCGGCCAATCCTTCGCAGCGCTCGACAGCCCCTATGCGGGCAGTTTTTTTGCCTTGCAAATCCGCGACGACGGCACATTGCTGGCGGCCGGTTTGAAAGGCAACGCGTTTATCTCCAACGACCTCGGCGAGCACTTCCAGTCCGCACCCGTGCCGATGCCGATTTCTTTCAGCGATGCGATCCGCACCGATGACGGCCAGTTGCTGCTGGTAAATCAGGGTGGCGCGCTATTTCGAACCAGTCGCCAGCCCGGAGGGCTGCTGGAGCCTTATGGCAAACCACTGGGCAAGCCCGTTGCCAGTGTGATCCAGGCCGCCGACGGCAGCCTGGTGCTGGCCGGGTTCACGGGTGTGACGCGCATATTGCCGTCAACCGCTAACGCTTCGGAGTGAGGTTATGACGCCATTCGACAACGCCACGGCAAGCCTGGCGAATTTTGATCCGCGCTCCGGCTCAGTGGTGGAACGTACCTTGTTCAACCATCGCCTGTGGGTGCTGCTGGTGTGTGTCCTGACGACCCTGGTGCTCGGATTTCAGGCCACCCGGATCGAGCTCAATGCCAGCTTCGAAAAGATGATCCCGACCCAACAGCCCTACATTGCCAATTACCTTGAACACCAGAAACAACTCAGTGGCTTGGGCAATGCCTTGCGAATCGTCGTGGACAACCGCCAAGGCGATATCTACGACGCCGAGTACCTGAAAGCCCTGCAGGCCATGAGCGACAAGCTCTACCTGCTGCCAGGCGTCGACCGCGCGTTCATGAAGTCGTTATGGACGCCGGCCACCCGGTGGGTCGCCGTTACCGAGGACGGCCTGGACGGCGGTCCGGTGATTCCCGATGACTACACGGGCTCTACCGCCAACCTGGACGCGTTGCGACGTAATGTGCAGCGCTCCAATGAACTTGGGCAATTGGTGGCCTTCGATCAAACCTCCAGCATCATTTACGTACCGTTGCTGGCCAATACGGCCAATGGCAAACCGCTGAACTATTCGACCTTGTCGGATCAGCTGGAGGCCCTGCGCAACACGTATCAAAACGACAAAATCGATATCCACATCACCGGGTTCGCGAAAAAGGTCGGTGACTTGATTGCCGGTCTAAAACAGATTTTGCTGTTTTTTGCCGTGGCCATCCTGATCACCACCGCCGTGCTCTTTTGGTACACCCGTTGCCTGCGCAGCACGCTGCTGGTGGTGTTCTGCTCACTGGTGGCGGTGGTTTGGCAACTTGGGCTGCTGCCGCTACTGAACTACCAGCTGGACCCGTACTCAGTGCTGGTGCCGTTTTTGGTGTTCGCCATCGGCATGAGCCACGGCGCGCAGAAAATGAACGGCATCATGCAGGACATCGGCCGTGGTATGCACCGCATCGTCGCTGCGCGATTCACCTTCCGGCGCCTGTTCCTCGCCGGGCTGACGGCGCTGCTGTGTGACGCGGTGGGTTTTGCCGTGCTGATGCTGATCAAGATTCAGGTCATTCAGGACCTCGCCGTGATCGCCAGTATCGGCGTGGCGGTGCTGATCTTCACCAACCTGATTTTGCTGCCCGTGCTCTTGTCCTATGTCGGCGTGACGCCGGCTGCGGCGCAGTTGAGCCTGAAAAGTGAACAAGCCGAGCAGGCCGGCCAGCGTCGCCATGCTTTTTGGCGTTTTCTGGACCTGTTCACCCAGCGTCGTTGGGCCAGCCTGTGTATTGCCATCAGCCTCGCATTGGCGGCAGTCGGCTTTATGGTCAGCCTGCAACTGAAAATCGGCGACCTCGATGCCGGGGCGCCCGAGTTGCGAGCGGACTCGCGCTACAACGAGGACGATGCCTTTCTCACCCGTCATTACGGCGCCAGTAGCGATCTGTTTGCCGTGATGGTGAAAACCCCGGCCAGCAGCTGTGCGCGTTACGACATCCTCGCCAAGGTCGATGCCCTGGATTGGCAACTGCGCGCCTTGCCGGGCGTGGATTCGACCAATTCCCTGGCATTGCTCAACCGTCGCATGCTGGTCGGCCTGAGTGAAGGCAACCCGAAGTGGTACGAGCTGCAGAACAATCAGGCGATGCTCAACATGATCACCGCCAGCGCACCTCGTGGCTTGTACAACGAAGACTGCAGCCTGCTGACGCTGTACGCCTATCTCACCGACCATAAAGCCGAAACCCTCACGCGTCTGGTCGAGCACGTTGAGCAATTTGCCGCGGCCAACAACACCGACGAAGTGCAGTTCCTGCTGGCCGCGGGTAATGCCGGTATCGAAGCGGCGACCAATATCGTGGTTAAACAGGCCAACCGCGAGATGCTCTTTTGGGTGTATGGCGCGGTGATTGTGCTGTGCCTGATCACCTTCCGCTCCTGGCGCGCCACGCTCTGCGCGGTGATCCCGCTGATGCTCACGTCAATTCTGTGCGAAGCGCTGATGGTCTGGCTGAACATTGGCGTGAAGGTTGCCACCTTGCCGGTGATCGCCTTGGGCGTGGGCATCGGCGTCGACTACGCGCTGTACGTCATGAGCATTCTGCTGGGACATCTGCGTCAAGGGACGAGCCTCTCCGAAGCCTATTACCGGGCATTGGTGTCCACCGGCAAGGTGGTGATGCTGACTGGCATCACCCTGGCCATCGGCGTGGCGACCTGGATGTTTTCACCGATCAAATTCCAGGCCGACATGGGCGTGCTGCTCGCCTTCATGTTTGTCTGGAACATGGTCGGTGCCTTGGTGTTGCTGCCAGCGCTGGCCTACTTCCTGCTGCCTGTGCGCAGTCCGGCCGCCGGCGTCGTGGGGTCAGAAAGTGCGATCAAGGAGGCGGCTTCTGCCACGGCGGTTGTTGCTGACGTCCATCACTTGCGCGGCAAGGAGCATTGTCATGGTCGCTGAATCCCGAGTTGAAAACGCCGGTCAACACGCCGGGTTGGCGCAAAGTCTGTTGCTGCTTCTGGGCAGTTGCTTGCCGGTACTGGGAGCGGTGTTGCTGGCCCCGGTGTTGCCGCGGATGCAGGCCCATTTCAGCGACGTGGCCGGCAGCGCCGTGCTGGTCCCGATCGTGCTGACTTTGCCGGCGCTGGTGATTGCCCTGTTGGCGCCTTTCGCCGGGTTGATCGCTGACCGCCTGGGACGCAGGCCATTGTTGCTGGCGAGCATGGGCTTGTACGTGATCTGCGGGGTGTTGCCGTTGTGGCTCGACTCGCTGCAGGCGATCGTACTCAGTCGCGCCGGTATCGGTTTGGCCGAGGCGGGCATCATGACCTGCTGCACTACGCTGATGGGCGATTACTACAGCGGCACCCAACGCGAGCGCCTGTTTGCGCTGCAAATGGTTGCCACCTCGCTGTCCGCTGCGGTGTTTATTGCGGTGGGCGGCTTTCTGGGACAGAACGACTGGCGCACGCCGTTTGCGTTGTACGCGGTGGGCTTGATCTTCCTGCCGTTGATGGCCTGGAAACTCTGGGAACCGCAACCGCGTGCACTGAAGGTGCAATCGACATCGCCGGCACCCACGGGCGCATTTCCCTGGCGCGCCCTCACGCCCATGTACGCGTTGGCGCTGCTGGCCGGTCTTAGCCTGTTTATCGTGCCGGTGCAGGCCGGGTATCTGCTCAACTTGCTCCACGTGGACGCCCCCCAGCAAATCGGCATGACCATGGGCGCCAATCAGTTGGGCGTGCTGGTCGGTGCCCTGAGTTTTCGTTTGTTCGGCGCACTGCGCAGTCAACACATGCTGCTGATTGCCTTTGTGCTGGCGGGAGTTGGCGGACTGCTGATGGCCGGTGCCGGTAGCCATGCACACGTGGTGGTCGCGGTGTTGGTCAATGGATTGGGGATCGGTCTGATGCTGCCGACCCTCATCACCTGGATCATGGCCCAGGTCAATTTTCATCAGCGCGGCCGGGCAGCGGGATGTTTTACCGCGGCCATTTTCGCCGGCGAATTTATCAGCCCTCTGGCGGTACTCGGCATCACCGCAGGCATCACCTCGGCCTTACCCCACGCACTGGCCGTCATCGGTTGGCTGCAGATCGTGGTGGCCGGGTTTTGTCTGACGGTCCCCAGGTTGGGTGGCTTATTGGTCAACGCGAATGCGGACGGTCGCAACACCGTCGGCGATGGCAACTGAACGAGGACATTCCATGCAAGCGCTTCCCGAATTCAAAAGAGTGGTCACCGGCCACAACGCCGACGGCCAGGCGATCGTCGCCAGCAGTGGTCCGACGCCCAATGTATTCCCGCTACTGGCGGTGCCCGGTACGGTGTTTTATGAACTGTGGAACAGCAGCGCCAGCCCGGCGCTACTCGATAACGCCAGCGACCCCAGCAGCCAACCGCTGCAACTGAGTCCAGGGCCGCAGGGCAGCGTGATACGCGTGGTGGACATTCCACCGGACAGCGTGCAGAACCAGGTCAGCGATGAAAACGCTGCGGCGGTGTTTGCCGAAATCGGCGAATCCCACGCCGGTACTGGCCAGGCCAACTCCCGGCACAAACTGATGCACCGCACCGAAACCCTCGACTACGGGATCGTCACCGAAGGCGAGGTGTGGCTGGTGCTGGATGAGGAAGAAGTGCACCTCAAACGCGGCGACGTGGTGGTGCAACGCGGCACCAACCACGCCTGGAGCAACCGCACCGAAGCCATGGCCCGCATGGTCTTCATTCTCCTCGACGGACGCTTTGCCGCCGAGCTACGAAATGGACAGGGAGCATCGGCATGAAACTCGCGACACTGAAAAACGATAGCCGGGATGGCCAACTGGTGGTGGTCTCGCGAGACCAGGCGTGGGCGCTGGACGCCAGCCCCGTCGCGCTGACCTTGCAGCAGGCCATCGAAAACTGGGGCAGTGCCGAACCGCGCTTGCAAGCGCTGTCCAGCCAGTTGAATGCGGGCCAAGTGGTGGATGCCTTTGCCTTCGATCCCACCCAGGCCATGGCGCCGTTGCCGCGCGCGTACCAGTGGTGCGATGGCTCGGCGTTCCTGAGCCACGGTGCACTGATGCAGAAGGCCTTTAACCTTGACCCCATCGACGGCGCCGAGCACACGCCGCTGATGTACCAGGGCGCCGGTGACGATTTCATTGGCCCGCGCGACGATATTCGACTGCCCAGCGAGAGCCAGGGCATCGACTTTGAAGGCGAATTCGTGGTGCTGGTGGACGACGTACCGATGGGCTGTCTGGCCGAGCAGGCGATCCAGCACATCAAGCTGATCCTGCAGATCAACGACGTCAGTCTGCGGGCCTTGGCCCCACGGGAAATGCGCACCGGTTTTGGCTTTTTGCAGGCCAAGCCTTCATCGAGCTTTGCCCCGCTGGCCATCACCCCGGATGAGCTGGGCGATGCCTGGCGCGATGGACGCGTGCATTTGCCGTTGAACGTGCGGTGGAACGATAACTGGTTTGGTCACCCGCACGGTGGGCAGATGAATTTCGGCTTTGGCCAATTGATCGCCCATGCCGCGCTGACTCGCAGGCTGCGCGCCGGCACGCTGATCGGCTCCGGTACGGTCTCCAATAGCGAGCGCAGTGTGGGATCGGCCTGCATTGCCGAGCGCCGCGCCATCGAGATGATCGAGCACGGCGCCGCGCAAACTGGCTTCATGAAGTTTGGTGACCGGGTACGGATG
This sequence comes from Pseudomonas sp. LBUM1644, assembly GCF_059716195.1. NCBI lineage: Bacteria > Pseudomonadati > Pseudomonadota > Gammaproteobacteria > Pseudomonadales > Pseudomonadaceae > Pseudomonas > Pseudomonas sp. LBUM1644. Next base: position 2,706,831 of record NZ_CP166812.1, read on the forward strand.
GATGTTCTGGGCAACGATGGTCAGTCGTTGTTCGGTGCGATTGACCAGCGCGTCGTTCAGGCCCACGGCTGAGGAGCGCCCTATGCGTGTGTTGATTACCGGTGCCAATGGTTTTGTCGGTCGCGAATTGGTGCGTTGCCTGCTGGCACGGGGCAGTTTGCGTGGTCAGGCCATAGGCTCGTTATTGGTGCTGGACACCGACCTTAAAAACTTGCCGGCGGACCCGCGTTTGCGCCGGCATTCCGGCAGCGTCACCGATGCGGCCTTGATGCGACGCGTCTTGGCCGATGGCATCGACGTGGTCTTTCATCTGGTGAGCGTTCCAGGTGGGGCGGCGGAGGCGCATTACGAGCTGGGTTATCAGGTCAATCTGCTGGCCAGCCTGGAACTGCTCAACCAGCTACGAGATGCAGTGCTGCCGCCGGTGCTGGTCTATGCCAGCAGTGTGGCGGTGTACGGCGGTCAGTTGCGGGCGCGAATGAACGAGCGTGCCGAGCTCCACCCGGAGCTGTCCTATGGCACGCACAAGGCGATGGTGGAAAGCGCCGTGATCGACCTTGGCCGACGCGCGGAAGTGGACGGTCGCGTGTTGCGCCTGCCGGGCATCGTCGCCCGCCCGCGTGAGCCCAATGGCTTGCGCTCGGCGTTCATGAGTGACCTGTTGCGGGCGTTTGCCGAGGGCGAATCCTACAGTTGCCCGGTCTCGCAAGAGGCTACGGCCTGGTGGATGTCGGCGCGCTGCTGTGTGAACAACCTGATCCACGCCGCAGAAATCGACAGCGCCTTTCCAGGGATGCAACGGGTGTGGCAGTTGCCGGTGCTGCATTTGTCCATCGCCCAGGTCGTCGACGCCTTGGCGGCGAGTTACGGCCAAGAGCGTCGCAGCCTCATCAGCTATGCCCCGGACGCTCAACTCGAAGCCTTGTTCGGATGCATGCCGCCCCTGAAAACACCGCAGGCGCGTGCGGCCGGTTTCAGCCACGACGGCAATGCAGCCGCACTGATCCGCAATTCCCTGAATCCCGCCGCACCCCGGCACCTGCCGCTCAACGGAGACACTGCTCATGTCACAGCCAATCAAGCCTAAACGTCGCCTGGTGGACCTTTCGGTCACCCTCGAAAACAACCCCTACACCGATCCGCCACCGTTGTTGCCGAAGATCGATTACATGGACCATCAACAGGGTTGGCCTGAAATGGCCGCGATGTTCCCGGGGCTGCAACTTGATCAGATGCCGGGCAAGGAGTCGTGGGCTGCCGAGCGTTTGCAGATCACCACTCACAGCGGAACGCACATGGACGCGCCCTGGCATTACGCCTCGACCACCGACGGCGGTCAGCCGGCGTTTGGCATCGACGAATTGCCGCTGGATTGGTGCCTGCAACCGGGCGTAAAGCTGGATTTTCGGCACATGCCAGACGGGCACGTAGTCACCGCCGCCGAGATCGAAGCCGAGCTGGCGCGCATTGAGCATGTGTTGCAACCGTTGGACATCGTGCTGATCAACACCCGCGCTGGTGCGTTATTCGGTCAGCCGGGATACCTCGATGCCGGCGTCGGTATTGGCCGCGAGGCCACTTTGTATTTGCTGGAACGCGGTGTGCGCGTCGTGGGCACCGATGCCTGGAGCTGGGACGCACCCTTCAAATACACGCGCGAACGTTTCGCGGCCGACGGCGATGCCTCGATCATTTGGGAAGGGCACAAAGCCGGGCGCGATATCGGTTATGGGCAAATGGAAAAGCTCGCCAACCTTGAAGCGCTGCCCGCCAACGGCTTCGTGGTGTCTTGCTTTCCCTACAAGATCAAGCACGCATCGGCGGGGTTTGTTCGGGCGGTGGCGATCTTCGAAGGGTAAGCACCGCGCCGCGCAACTATCAAAATCCATGTACTTCGATCAAATACAATAAGAGAGAAAATATGCGTCTTTTGCGGATGCCCCTGACGTTACTGTTCGGTGCGCTGACACTCGGTAGCAGCCTGGCGATGGCGGCCAGTGGCGATGCGGCACAAACCAACATCTTGCTGATTCTGGCCGACGACCTGGGTTATTCCGACCTGGGCAGTTATGGCGGTGACATCAATACCCCCACGCTCGATCAACTCGCCCATCAAGGCGTGCAGTTCACCAGCATGTACGCCGCGCCCACCTGTTCGATCACTCGCTCCATGTTGATGTCGGGTACCGACAACCACCTCGCCGGGCTAGGCACCATGGCTGAAGCATTGCAGCCTTTCCAGCAAGGCAAGCCAGGTTATGAGGGCTATCTGAATCAACGTTCTTACTCGATTGCCGAATTGCTGAAAGCGGGCGGTTACAACACCCTGATGGTCGGTAAATGGCATTTGGGTCTCGAGGCGGATCAGGGGCCGGAACAACGGGGCTTCGAGCAGTCCTTCACATTGCTGGAGGGCGGCGCTTCACACTTCAAGCCTTCCAGTGTCGAGCCAGCGAAAATCGAGCAGGTTCACTACCGCGAAAACGGCCAGGCCGTGGAGCTGCCGGAAAACTTCTACTCCACGGATTTCTACACCGACAAACTGATCAGCTTCCTGAAAAACAGCAGGAAGGACGGCAAACCGTTTTTCGCCTACGCCGCGTACACCTCGCCGCACTGGCCGTTGCAAGCGCCCAAGGAATACCTGGATAAATACCGCGGACGTTTTGACCAAGGCTATGACAGTGTGCGTTTGTCCCGAATCGAACGCATGAAAAAGCTCGGCCTCGTGGCCAATGACGCCCAGCCCGCGCAGCCTCTTCCGGTAAATCCGAAGCTACCGGGCTGGCAGCAATTGAGCCCTGAGCAGCAACATATCGAAGCGCGGAAGATGGAAATCTACGCGGCCATGGTCGATAACCTCGACCACAACATCGGGAGGCTGGTCGATTACCTGCGCGAGAGCGGCCAGTACGACAACACCCTGATCGTGTTTATGTCGGACAACGGCGCCGCCGCTGAAAATCACGCCCAGTTCTATCCGCCGGGCCCACGCACTGATAACAGTTACGCCAACCTGGGTCAGCCCGGTTCACAGATCGACTATGGTCTGCGATGGGCCGAGGTCAGTGCCGCACCGTTTCACTTGTTCAAAGGCACCACTGCCGAAGGTGGCATCAGCGTGCCAGCGATTATCCAATTGCCCAAGACCCTGCATCGTCAGGGTGTGGAGCGTGGCGTGGCGCGAGTCGATGACCTGGCGCCGACCTTTCTCGAACTGGCGGGTATTGCGCTGCCGAGCGAGGCGCCCACTGACACGAGCAAACATCCAATTACGGGCAAATCGATGCTGGAGATGCTCGCCGGCAAAGGCAGCCCTCATAACGACGATAGCCTGGCCGGCGAACTGTTCGGCAATGCCTATTACCGCGAGGGCAACCTCAAACTGTTGGGCATGCGCCCGCAAGCAGGCTTTGGCGACAACGCGCAGCCGCCGCAATGGCAGTTATACGACTTGGCACAAGACCGTGGCGAAAACACTGACCTGGCAGCCGCGCAACCGGAAACACTACAGCGGCTCAAGGAAGCGTGGTTGAAATATGCCCGGCAGGTGGGTGTGGTGTTTCCGGCCCACTAGCACCACTCCAATCAAAGCAAGTGGATAAGTAACCCGGACAGCGCGCAGGCCACCAACACTTCAATCACTCCACGCTTGAAATGGAACAGCGCAATCGCCGCCGCAATGGCAATCAGCGCCGACGGCCAATCGAAGTGGCCGTCGACGCCATTGGGCCACAGCACATGGTAGCCAAAGAAGCACGCCAGATTGAGGATCACACCGACCACCGCAGCGGTAATTGCCGTTAGCGGTGCGGTGAATTTGAGCTCGTTATGTGTCGACTCCACCAAGGGGCCGCCAGCGAGGATGAACAGAAACGAAGGCAGGAAGGTGAACCACGTCACCAGTGTGGCGGCGAGGGCGCCGGCGAAAAATGCCTGGTCGGGGCCGAAAACCGGGTGAACGTAAGCGCCGATGAATCCGACGAAGGCCACCACCATGATCAGCGGCCCGGGTGTGGTTTCGCCGAGCGCCAGGCCATCAATCATCTGAGTGGGTGTCAGCCATCCATAGTGTCCGACCGCCCCTTGATACACATAGGGCAACACCGCGTACGCGCCGCCAAACGTCAGCAGCGCCGCCTTGGTAAAGAACCAGGCCATCTGGGTCAACGTGCCTTCCCAGCCGAACAGCACGGTGAGAATGCCCATCGGCAATGTCCACAACGTGGCGCCGAGAACGGACAGGCGCAGCAGTTTCAAGGCGCTGAAACGGGCATGTTCGGGGGTAGGGGTGTCGTCATCGATCAGCGCCGGCCCGAAGGATTTGCGGGCTGCGCCGTGGCCACCGGCCGTGAATTTTGCGGGAGCCACGCGCCCGCCGAGATACCCGATGATTGCCGCTCCCAGCACGATCAGCGGAAATGGAACATTGAACACGAAGATGGCCGCGAATGACGCGGCAGCGATCCCCCACAACCAGTTGTTCTTCAGGGCTCGTGAACCGATCCGGTGCGCGGCCTGAACCACAATGGCCGTTACCGCCGGCTTGATCCCGTAAAACAAACCGGCCACCGCCGGCACCTCGCCGAAGGCGATGTACACCCAGGACAAGGCAATCAGGATGAACAGCGACGGCAGCACAAACAGTGCGCCGGCAATCACGCCACCCCACGTGCGGTGCATCAGCCAGCCGATGTAGGTCGCTAGCTGCTGGGCTTCGGGCCCGGGCAGCAGCATGCAGTAGTTGAGTGCATGCAGAAACCGCCGCTCCGAGATCCAGCGTCGCCGCTCTACCAACTCCTGGTGCATGATCGAAATTTGCCCGGCCGGACCGCCGAAACTGATGAAGCCAAGTTTGAGCCAGAAGCGCAAGGCCTCCCAGAGCGAGACCGCTTCAGGTTTTGTTTGATCCAGATCCGTGGCCGGCGAGGGCGTGTCGCTCAAGCGGCAACTCCTTTGTGACTCAGCCGTGGCCTAACGCGATCGCAAACGAGACCACGATCAGGCACGCAAACGCAAAATTGATGTTCATGAAGGTGCCGCCCGAGATTTCAGAAGTGCAGCCATCTTGAACAGGTCGGGGAAAAATAAAAAATTCGGCTTCATGATTTAAAAGATCAACGTAATTGATGACAGCCTTGCACTCATTGCGTGCCAAACATCACCGTCCAGTAAATCCCCGCATCGCTCTTCGGATCGACCGCATACGCCGCACCCACCTCGCGGAACTGCGGGTTCATCAGGTTGGCGCAGTGCCCCGGGCTGTCCAGCCAGCCACTGACCACTTTGTCGACGGTGTCTTGTCCGGCGGCGATATTCTCGCCGAGCTGCTGGGCGATGTAGCCCGCCAGTTCAGCCCGGTCACCCGGCGTGCGGCCTTCGCGGTCCTTGTGATCGAAGTAGTTGTTGTTGGCCATTGACCGCGAATGTTCCTCGGCGGCGGTGGCCAGCATGGCGTTCCAGGCCAGTGGCGTGGTGGCGGCGAAAGATTGTGTGCCGCACTGGTGGGGTTGGCTGCGGGCACTGTTCAGCGCTGCCAGCAGCTTTTGGCCTTCCGCCTGCGAGTCGCCCAGACGCCCGGCCAATAGCGGACGGGCCAGTACAATGCGCCACTCACGTCCATCCCTGCTGACGCCGACATCGACGAATTGCGGGTCGAGCACCACCTGGCAGAAACTCTCCTGAATCGCTTTCATCGCCGCCGGCGCATCACGCGGCCCGGACAGGCTGATCGCTTGCACATTGACCATCGGATACCCGGCGCTCGCCATCGCCTGCTGCAGATTGCCGATGCTGGTGGCGGACAGCGCCAGCCGTGGATCACCCGCCAGCGGCGGCAACTCTCCACCCGGCTGACCTGCGCAGCGCTGCACCTGACTGCGGTAGAGGTTGATCGAGTCCATCAGTTGTTTCTCGTCGGCCGCCAGCGCATGAGCGGCGAACAACAGACCCAGTGACAACGCGGCAACACGAGTAGCGGATGAAAGCAAACGCATGGAAATTCCCCTTGGGCTGACTGCGCCCATGATGCGCGATTTTACCCCTGCGAGCGCAATGTCTTTTCACGCCGAAATTCAGTTTGTTTGCCGTCTGTAGGAATGAATTCTGGCTACTACAATCAAGCCAGATCGCCAGTAAGGCGCGCTACAGCGTCAACATTCAGTGGCTCAAACGCGGTTCACTCAAAAGGGTCGATCATGCGATTTATTTGGATAGCAACCTGCCTTGCACTCTCCCTTCTCGCCGGCCATGCGATGGCGACGGAGCAGGAAAAAAAACAAGCCGAAGACAAAGCTGAAGTCCTGGAGCAAAAAGCCGCGGAGAAGGGCAGCGATGTACCAGTGCCCAAAGCCGAAGCCATCACCACCTCTGAAGTCCAGGCGGTCGATCCAGCTGGCACCGCGCCTATGGACGATGCAATCACCTGTCTGGCTCGCTCGATTTACTGGGAAGCCAAGGGCCGGGAAACCAGCGAGATGGAAGCCGTGGCCAGCGTGGTCATGAACCGCCTGGGTCATGAAGGCTTTCCGGACACGGTGTGCGCAGTGGTCAAGCAAGGTTCGGAAACCAAGACTTGCCAGTTTTCGTGGTGGTGTGACGGGCGTCCGGATCAGGTCAAGGAGGACGCCGAATACGTCGTCGCCAAGGAAATCGCGCGCAAGGCGCTGAACAAGACACTCAATGATCGGACATTGGGGGCGATGTACTTCCATGATCGGACCGTCAAGCCTGACTGGGCCAGCAAGTACATCAAGACGGCCGATATCGGCAGGTTTCGCTTTTATAAGCCCAAAGCCGGGGCGGCGAAGTAGCTTTTGCTTTATGTGGGTGTACACAAAGTCTGTGAGCACCAGAAATTACTGTGGGAGCGGGCTTGCCCGCGAAGAGGCCGGCACATTCACCCTCGATGTCGCCTGACATACCGCCATCGCGAGCAGGCTCGCACATTTTGGATTTTGATCGTCCCCTGTAGGAGCTGCCGAAGGCTGCGATCTTTTGATCTTGATCTGCTGCTCCTTTCCCGCAGCAATGCCGAATAGAAGGGCATGGCGCGATTCTGGTGCACCGCCGGTAAAAAACCTAAAGACGCCATCCATAAAAAACCCTTTTGAATCAATGAATAACCTCGCCATCAGCCAGCCATTCAAACGTGGCACGTCCCTTGCTCCATCCCTCAGGCACCTTTTCTGGTGCGACTGATCCGGGACGACCCGGAGGCCTCGCGGCTTTGCGATATCTGGACGACCAGGTGACATTTTGACTAATCATCAGGAGGTTACTTATGGCGCCCAAGCCTCGTATCACCCCACACTCCGCGTTTCAGACCTTGCCCCTCGTGGACCTTCGCGGACTTTTTTCGGCCAACGCAGCGGACCGAATCGAAACCGCCACTGCATTAGGTCAGGCCGCGAAACAAGCGGGTTTCCTGTACGTAACCGGCCACGGTATCGACCCGCAAATCATCCATCGCCTCAAGCAACGGACAGCAGCCTATTTCGCACAACGGCTTGAGCAAAAAATGCAGGATTACATTGGCCTTTCGAGCAATCACAGCGGTTATGTGCCCGAGGGCGAGGAGCAGTTCGTCGAGGGCAGCATCGATCACAAGGAAGCCTTCGACGTTGGTTTCGATTACCTCCGTGACCAAGGGCAACGCCCCATGCTCGGCGCCAATCGCTGGCCGACCTTGCCGGGCTTCAAGGACGACATAAAGGCCTATTACGACGCCGTGTTCAGTCTCAGTCTCACGCTGTTTCGAGGCTTCGCACTGGCGCTCGGCTTGCCGGAAAACACCATTAGCCAATGGGTCAATCATCCGCCCAGCCAACTGCGGCTGATCCACTACCCGTTCTCGCCAGACGCGCCGGTGGATCGCCCCGGCATCGGCGCGCACACCGACTACGAATGCTTCACCATTTTGCTGCCGACCGCGCCTGGCCTTGAAGTCTTGAACGGGGCAGGGCAGTGGATTGATGTGCCGCTGGTGGACGGGGCGTTTGTGATCAACATTGGCGACATGATGGAAGTGCTGAGTAACGGCACCTACGTCGCCACGGCACATCGGGTGCGCAAGGTGACCCGGGAGCGTTATTCGTTCCCGATGTTTTGTGCCTGTGATTACGACACGGTCATCGCGCCCATCGCGCAACTGGTCGACCCGGCAACGCCCAGCCGTTATGACCCGGTCGCGTGTGGCGATCACCTGTATGCGCAAACCCTGCAGACTTTCCGCTACCTAAAGCAGCGCGTGGCCAGCGGCGAGCTGAGTTTGCCGGATGGGGCGAAAGGCTTGTCGTCCTATGGCCGCGCCGCAATGGCCGAGGAGGTTTGACATGCACCTCAACGACCTCGTCGCACGCTATCCGCAAAAAGCCGTGAACGGTGTGCCGGACTGGATGCTCGGTTTCTACAAGCGCCGGGCGATCAGCTTTGCCGATGGCCTGACCGATACACAAACCCATGTGTGCTGGTTTCAAAGCCGCCACTTCACCATCGATTTGCGCCTGCCGCTGGAGGCTCAGCAGGTAACAGCCAAACCACTTCTGGAATACAACGCCGAAGAATTGCAGACACTTGCCAACTACGAAGGCTGGGAAGCCTTGTGTTCGTGGGAGGGGGAGGTGCTCAGTTGGCACACCGACACGTCGTTGCAGTTGAACAATCGCTGGCCGGAGCCCGGTGTGTTGAAGCGCATCGGCAACTGCATGATCGAGTTCGCGCCCAGCGGCGCGTATGTCGAAGACTGGCGCCTGCAAACGTCGGCCCCTGGCGCGCTGATTGGCCTGCGATTGTTGCAAGAAAAGGACTTGGAAAGCGGCATCGTGTATCACCGTGGCGGTGGCCTGATCGTCTGCGGTGAACATGCCGCGATGGTGCTGGGACGTGCCGAACCTCTTGAGGGCGACGTGCCGTTGCGCGATCTGGTCGCCCGTAACGGGCATGACCCGCACTGGCTGAACCAAGCATTCAACTTCGAAACCTCGGTGGCGGCGGGGTCGCTCGATCAGGGCTTTACCGTAGCGCTCTCGACTTGCGCCGTTCGAGTGGGCCAGCCGCTGATTTCACTCGAGGGTTTCGAGCTGCACGCCGACGGCAAGCACGTCACTCAATTGCTGCAAGTCGATGGCGTAACCCGTGAACGCGTGTTCGTCATCGACACGCTGGAGCCGAACGTCAGCTACATGCAGGCCACCGGATTCACCAACAGCGCCGGGCAATGGTACGCGCTGGAATCACCGACATTGAGCCGCTATACCCAGCCGCTCGTTTGAACTCAATGCATCACACATTCATAACCCGTGAGGTTTCCATGAAGGCATTCTCGTGCGTGCTTTATCGTTTTGCAGCCGTGTTGCTGGCGCTGTCCTGTCTCGCTTTCGGGGTTTCTGCCGCCGAGAAAAAACAGGAGTTCAAGGTCGCCTGGTCGATCTATTCCGGCTGGATGCCGTGGGGCTACGCCAGTGAACACGGGATCATCGACAAGTGGGCGAAGAAGTACGGGATCAAGATCGAACTCGTGCAGCTCAACGACTACATCGAGTCGATCAACCAGTACGCCGCCGGCGCGTTCGATGCGTGCGGCATGACCAACATGGATGCGCTGACCATCCCGAGCGCCAACGGCGTGGACACCACCGGCCTGATTCTGGGCGATTACTCCAACGGCAACGACGCCATCGTGCTGAAGCACGGCAAGACCTTTGCCGACATCAAGGGCCAGCAGGTCAACCTGGTGGAGCTGTCGGTCTCGGATTACCTGATGTCCCGGGCCCTGGACATCCACGGTCTGAGCCAGCGCGACATCAAGATCATGAACACCTCCGACGCCGATGCGGTGGCCTCGTTCACCACGCCGGGCGTCACCGCTGCGGCGTTGTGGAATCCGCAATTGAGCATGGTGATGAAGCAATCGCCGACGGCAGTGCAGGTCTTTACGTCCAAGGAGATCCCCGGGGAGATCATCGACATGATGGCGGTGAACACCGAAACCCTGAAAGCCAATCCGGAGCTGGGCAAAGCGCTGGTCGGCGCGTGGTTCGAGACCCTGCAATTGATGTCTGGTGACGACGGTCAGGCGGTTGCCGCACGTACCTCGATGGCTGAACGCTCGGGCACCGACCTGAAAGGCTATGAGGACCAACTGACCCAAACCATGTTGTTCTACACGCCGGCCACGGCGTTTGAATTTGCCAACTCCGAGGCCATCCGCCACACCATGGACAAGGTCCGCACGTTCTCCTTCGCCAAAGGCTTGCTCGGCCAGAACGCCAAGAGCGCCGATGCGGTGGGCATGCTGTTCGCCGATGGCTCGACCCTTGGCGACAAGAACAACATCAAGCTGCGTTTCGATACACGATTCGTGAACATGGCGCTGGCCAACCAGCTCTGAACGGAGGTAATACCCTTGTGGGAGCGAGCCTGCTCACGATGGACGTCAACGATAACGCGTGTTTCCTGAATAGACGCGCCGCCCTGTCGTTCTTCGCGAGCAAGCTCGCTCCTACAAAGGCGCCGTGGGGGCATCGGCGCTAAAACTTTGCGTAGTTAAGCATGTATGAGCGATTCCAAGAGGCGTACAGTGCAGGGCTGTGGCTGGAAATCCTGTCACGCCACCTTTAAGGTCAAAGAGACAGTATTCATGCACAAGGTCGGACTCATCGTTTACCCCGGTTTCCAGGTGCTGGGCCTGGCCATGTGCGCCACTTTCGAAATGGCCAACAGCACGGCGGGTGAACCGGTCTACAGTATTGCCTTGCTGTCCGAGCACGGCGGCGTGGTGCAGACCTCTGCTGGGTTCGGTGTGGAAACCAGCGCTTTCGATCAGCACGCTTTCGATACGCTACTGGTGATGGGCGACAACCTGATCCGGCCGACCACACCGGGCATGGTCGAATTTTTGCGAAGCGCCAGTCAGTCCACCCGGCGTCTGGGGTCGATTTGCACGGGGGCGATTGCGCTGGCCGAGGCCGGTTTGCTCGATGGCCGACGGGCGACCACGCACTGGTGCCATGCACCGGCGCTGCAACGGGCTTATCCAAAGGTGAAGGTGGAAGAAGACCGTATCTTCATCAATGACGGCAATATCTGGACCGCCGCGGGCATGAGCGCGTGTGTCGATCTGGCGCTGGCCTTGGTGGAACAGGATCTGGGCGCGGAAGTCGCACGTTTGGTGGCCCGGCAACTGGTGGTTTATCACCGGCGTGCGGGCGGGCAGTCGCAGTTTTCAGTGATGCTCGAACTGGAGCCCAAGACCGACCGTATCCAGGCGGCGCTAACTTACGCCAAGCACAACCTGAAGTCCGCGTTGTCGGTGGAAGAACTGGCCGGCGCCGCCCATCTCAGCCCTCGGCAGTTCAGTCGGGTGTTCCACGCCGAAACCGGTCAATCACCCGCCAAAGCCATCGAAAACCTGCGAGTGGAGGCCGCGCGCCTGATGATGGAAACCGGCCGGCATTCCATCGATGTGGTCGCGACCGATACCGGTTTTGGCGATCGGGAGCGTATGCGCCGAGCGTTCATCCGCGCGTTCGGGCAACCGCCGCAAGTGCTTCAGCGTATCTTGAAGGCGATGTCCTAAAAGGTGGTGTATTCGGCATTTGAGACAAAATATTATTGGCGTAATTTAGATCTCGTTGAAGCCCGTTTCCTCAGTGAGATTATCGCCATGACCGTCGTCAAAGCCGCTGCCGTCCAAATCGCACCTGTTCTCTACAGCCGTGAAGGCACTGTAGAAAAGGTGGTTAACAAGATTCGTGAACTTGGCGAGAAGGGCGTGCAGTTCGCCGTTTTCCCCGAAACCATCGTTCCGTACTACCCGTATTTTTCGTTCGTGCAGTCGCCTTTCAAAATGGGCGCCGAGCACTATAAATTACTCGACCAGGCCGTCGTGGTGCCCTCGGCTACCACCGATGCGATCGGCCAGGCCGCGAAGGAAGCGAACATGGTTGTTTCCATCGGCGTCAACGAACGCGATGGCAGCACCCTCTACAACACGCAGTTGTTGTTTGATGCCGACGGCACCCTGATTCAGGCGCGCCGCAAGATCTCGCCGACCTATCACGAACGCATGATCTGGGGCATGGGCGACGGCTCTGGCTTGCGGGCTACCGACAGCGCGGTGGGGCGCATCGGTCAACTGGCCTGCTGGGAACATTACAACCCGTTGGCGCGCTACGCCTTGATCGAAGACGGCGAACAGATTCACGCCTCGATGTACCCGGGTTCATTCGCCGGGGAACTGTTCACCCGCCAAATGGAAGTCAGCATCCGCATGCACGCCCTGGAATCGGCGTGCTTTGTGGTGAACTCGACCGCCTGGTTATACCCGGAGCAGCAGGCCCAGATCGTGGCCGACACCGGCTGCGAGATCGGTCCGATTTCCGGGGGGTGCTACACCGCGATCATTGACCCGCAAGGTGAGGTCGTCGGCGCGCTGATCGAAGGCGAAGGTGAAGTCATCGCGGACATCGATTTGTTCCAGATCGAAATCCGTAAACGTCAGATGGATGGGCGCGGCCACTACAGCCGTCCGGAATTGCTCAGCCTTAACATCGACCGTACGCCGCATCGTCATGTTCATGAACGTACGCAACCGAACGTGGCTGTTTCAGCTCAACCGGAATAAACCATGCCGGTAGGAGCTGCCGAGTGAAACGAGGCTGCGATCTTTTTAAAATCAAAAAATCGCAGCCTCGTGTCACTCGGTAGCTCCTACAGGGGGGTATTACAGTTCCATACCCAAGAAGATCAAGGTGTTGCCATGCGCCTCGGCCGCTGCGCGCTGGTTATAGCTGTCGCGGTGCGAGCAGTTGAAGCCATGTTCGGCTTCCGGATACACGACAATTTCCACGTTGTCATTGGTGTCGAAGCGCTCGGCAATTTTCTCCACTGCTTCCAATGAAATATGGCTGTCCTGTTCGCCGAAGTGCATCAGCAGCGGCACTTCGATTTCATCGGCGCGGTCGAGATTATTCTGGATTCCGCCGCCGTAATAGGCGATAGCCACGTCCACTAGCCCATTGGCAGCGGTGTGGTACGAAAGCAGGCCGCCAAAGCAGTAACCGATTGAAGCGATGCCGCCGTCCAGGCCGGGATGAGCTTTCAAGGCGTCGATGGCCAGTTCGATGTCGGTTTGTGCCTTGCCGACGTCGGTGGCATTCATCAACTCGACGGCGCGTTTCCAGCCCGCTTCATCGTAAGTCAGTTCGATCCGTGGGCCGCTGCGCCAGAACAGGTCCGGTGCGATGACCAGGTAGCCATCAGCGGCGTATTGCTCGGCAACCGAGCGGATGTGTTCATTCACGCCGAAGATCTCCTGGATCAGCACAATCCCCGGACCCTTGAGGGTGTGGGGAATGGCCAGGTAAGCGCCGAATTTACCGTCGGCGCTGTCGATCTCGATCCATTGGGTGGTCACGCTCATGGTGGCTCCTGTCTTCGCAAGTGAGTTGGGGTAAAGATTATTGCGGTGGGGTAGCCTGGAAGCTTGGCAGATTCTGAACCCGTTTCCACCAGTCATCGAAACCGTTGACCGCAAACACCTGTGGCGCATCCGGGGTCATCGCCATGTAAGCACAGGCTGGTGCCAGGTAAAAGTCGCCGAAGCTCGGACTTTGCCCGGCGACAAACGGATCGTCGCCTTTGATTTTCATCAGTTCACGCAGGACCAGTTTTGAGTTCTCGATGCCTTTGCGCCGAGAGTCTTCATTTTTCCCGCCGATGAAATCGGGAAACAGGTGATAGCCGAACACCGAGCCCATTGCGCCGTAGCCATAGGAATCGTGAATCCCCATGACCATGTGCGCGCGTGCGCGGTCATGGGCATTGTCAGGCATCAGCGAAGGGCCGGGCAGGACTTCATCGAGGTAGGCCATGATGGCGTCGGTTTCAATCACTCTGAAACCGTCGTGATCGATGACCGGCACCTTGGCGAAGGGGTGGCGCAACAAATGCTCCGGCAGATGCGGCTCGCCTTTCATCACGTTGACCGGCACCTGGTCGTAATCCGCTGCTTTTTCTGCAAGAAGCATCTTCACGGTACGTACATAGGTGCTGCCGTTAAAACCGTAGAGAGTGAGGCTCATGACGATTGCTCCGTTCTTGTGGAGTGGGAGGCATTATCGACGTGCTGGTGTTTAGCGATTGTTACGACGCCAGAAAAACCGGGCCATCAGCGCATCGAGACTGAACTTGCCGGCACCCGAGAGCAGCAGCGGCATAAAGGCCGCGAGGTAGATCAGCGGCAGTTTGAAATTGCCATGACCCTTGTTGCTGATGGCGTAACCCTGAGCAAGCTCACTCAATGTAGACCAATCGGCCGGCCAGTGAACGGCAGCGGTCGCAACGATGGTGACCACGATCAGGATGAAAGCCGACACCCGGGTGCCCAGGCCCACCAGTATCGCGAGGGCGCAGATCAGTTCGGCCCACATCGACAGTTCCCAGTTCAGGTTGGCCGACACGTGGTCGAACGGAAACGGGAAGCGGTCCTGAATGTCGGCGAACCAGTTCTCGCCATTCCACTTTTCCAGGCCTGATTCGAAGAATTCCCAGGCGAGGAATACCCGCAGGGTCAGCGGGGCGATCCAGCTACCGGCACGGTCAAGGTTAAGGTGCAGGCCTTTCACGGCCGAAGAGAGTGAGGTGCTCATGGGGTGGATCTCCGTTCAGTCAGGGATGCGGGGAGTGAGTTGAGCGCTTTGATTGGCGTGGCCAATCGACAGGCACATTTCATCAAGCGGGTGTATCTGCGATGTGTCTCTGGCGCGGGGTTTTATAGGTGGGGTGTGTCAGGCCCGGCTCTGTACACACTCTGATACGCGCACGGTCCCTGTAGGAGCTGCCGCAGGCTGCGATCTTTTGATCTTAAAAAAGCAAGATCAAAAGATCGCAGCCTGCGGCAGCTCCTACAGGGGGTATGCGTGTATTTCGTAAAATTGGGGCTTTTTCCCGGCACTGTTCGTTCGTATCGTCCGTGTTTTGACGCAATGCGTAGGGAGATGGGGATGAGTTTCACGTGGCGCAGCAAAAAAGCCGCCGAACCGCCAGTGGCGGTGCTGGCGCCAGTCATCGCGGCCAGCGTCGACGACCCACTGTCGGCAACGCGTAAGGCCGAATTGCGCGATCGCGATTTTTTCCGCGGCCTGGCGCAACACCTGCTGACGTGCGGCAACTCGCTGTCACCGGTCAGCGAATCCTTCTCGATGCTCAACCAGCGCCTCAAACTCAACCATCAGCGGGCCGAAACCGTGGCGCAGGCGGCCATCGACAACCGCGCGCAGGTCAGCCACTTGCAGGAGCAGTCGCGGGTCATGGCCGCGGGCCTGGACGCACTGGAAGAGGTGATCACCCATCTGGTCGGCCGCGCCAGCGAGATTGACCGGATCGTCGACCTGATCAGCGACATCGCACGCAAGACCAACCTGTTGGCGCTGAATGCCGCCATCGAAGCGGCACGCGCCGGGGACAAAGGGCGCGGTTTTGCGGTGGTGGCTGGCGAAGTGCGGTTGCTCGCGGAGAAAACCGCTGAAGCGACCCGGGAGATCGTCAAGGAAACCTCGGCCATCCAGCAGGAAATCAGCCAGGCCAAACAGGCGATCTCGCAACAGAGCCAGGTGTCGAACGCGTTCGGTGCCGTCATCGATAAAACCGCCGAGGCGATGGCCGGCATGTACGGCGAAGCCCAACAAATGCAACGCGAAATCGATCAGTCGCACCTGCTGTCCAACGTCGAACTGGCTAACCTGCAAGAGCTGACGCTGAAAGTCACGGTGTACGATCGCCTGCTCAATCCCAAGCCCCATTCACCGTTGACCCTGCCCGATGAAACCGAATGCCTGTTTGGCCAGTGGTACTACGGCGAACAGAACCAGACCCAGCAGCGCGATGCCGAGTTTCGACGCATGGAAGTGCCGCATCGGCTGGTTCACAGTAGCGGGCAGGCAGCGCTCGAGGCGCACGGCCGGGGCGAACTGGAGGAAGCGCTCAAACACGTCGGGCAGATGGAAGACGCGAACGCCGCGGTCATGCGCACGGTCAAGGGTTTGTTGCATTCGCGGCTGCAATCCCGGGCCTGAAACGTGACGCCAGAGGGCTTTTCCTATACATTTTCTGCCCGCCCATTGCATGGTGAAACCGCTTCATGTCTCTTGCGCTCGAACGTCTTGTCGCTGGCACTCAGATCCCTTTTGCCGGTAACCGTGTCACCGTGGTCAGCCTTGAACTGGCGGCACGCTTTCAGCCCGGTGACCACCTGCTGGTAGAACAGGTCAGCGGCGAGCTGTTGCTGGTTCCCGTCGCGGACCAGAAAGCGGCGACGGTGGCGATCGAGCGGGCCGAAGCCGCCTTTAAGGCGATGGCCGCTGTTTCCGATGAGGCGATCAGCGCGTTCTTCGACTTCTTTGCCCAACGTCTTGAAGACCCGGATTGCTGGGACTTGATCGAAGCCGCCAACCTGGCCGACATCGAGTGGGCCAAATCCCGTGGGCGCTCGACCACGCGGCTGCTGGCCGATGAACGCATGCGCCGCGACATGATCGCCGGCCTGCGCGCCTGGCGTGATGCGTCCGCCACGCGCGGCAAGGTACTCAGTTGCGTCGAACATGACGGCTGGAAAGTCGAGCAAGTGATTTCGCCCCTGGGTATCGTCGCGTTCGTCTTCGAGGGCCGGCCGAATGTCTTTGCCGACGCCGCTGGCGTGTTACGCACCGGCAATACCGCCGTGCTGCGCATTGGCAGCGATGCCTTGGGCACGGCGCAAGCCATCGTCACCCACGCCTTGAACCCGGCCTTGAGCGACGCCGGATTGCCGACGGGCGCGGTGTCGCTGGTTGAAAGCATCAATCACGCCGCCGGTTGGGCGATGTTCGCCGACCGGCGCCTGTCGTTGGCCGTGGCCCGTGGTTCGGGGCGTGCCGTCAGTCAACTGGGCAGCATTGCGCAACAGGCCGGCACCGCCGTCAGTCTGCACGGTACCGGTGGTGCCTGGTTGATCGCCGACAAGGACGCCGACGCCAAGCGTTTTGCCGCCGTGGTGCGCAATTCCCTGGACCGCAAAGTCTGCAACACCCTGAACGTCTGCCTGATTCACCGCGATCGCGCGGGCGAACTGGTGCCGCTGTTTCTGGCCGCCCTGCAACAGGCGGGCGCCGCACGGGAAGAGGGCTGCAAGTTGCACATCGTCGAGGGCAGCGAAGCGTATTTGCCTGCCCATTGGCGGACCGCAACAGTCGATGTCTACCGCGCCGACGGTTACCAGACCGAAGCGCTGGCCGAGCCGCTAGCCGAAGAACAGTTGGGCCGCGAGTGGGAATGGGAAGAAACGCCTGAAGTGAGTTTGATGATCATCGACGACCTGGACACCGCTATCGCCTTGTTCAACCGTTACAGCCCGCAGTTCACCGTGTCGCTGATCAGTGAACACGCCGAGGCCCATGAGCGCTTCTATAACGAAGTCAACGCACCGTTCGTCGGTGACGGGATTACCCGCTGGGTCGATGGCCAGTACGCGCTGAACAAGCCGGAACTGGGTCTTTCGAACTGGGAAAGCGGCCGTCTGTTCGCGCGCAGCGCGATTCTCTCGGGAGATGGGGTGTTTACGATCCGTAGCCGAATGACCCAGACCGATCTGTCGGTCAAGCGCTGAACCTTCCCGACCGCAGGCCAGAGGCGCACTATAATTAATGTGTGTTTGAGTCTGTGTTTTGAGAGAGGGGTCCGCCATGAAACTTCAATCCTTTGAGCATTACTCTCATCGGCTGGAAACGGTCGCTCACGACGCATGGGTTACCACGAGGGTGAAATCAGCCCTGGCACTGGGCGAGCCGAGCCTGGGCCTGCAGATCCATGTCAAAACCCTTGCGGGCACGGTGGCGTTGAGCGGTCGCGTCAACACCCATAAACAATGTGAACAGGCGGTTGCGCTGGCCCGTTCTGTGCCGGGTG
This sequence comes from Pseudomonas sp. LBUM1644, assembly GCF_059716195.1. Taxonomy (NCBI): domain Bacteria; kingdom Pseudomonadati; phylum Pseudomonadota; class Gammaproteobacteria; order Pseudomonadales; family Pseudomonadaceae; genus Pseudomonas; species Pseudomonas sp. LBUM1644. The sequence goes on from NZ_CP166812.1 coordinate 2,724,774, forward strand.
TTGTCGAAATCGATGCGAGGGAGTTGCTGACTCACGTGTTCACGCCGGGCAGTGTTCCAACACCGCCCAACGCCGAAGAAAGCGCGGAGAGTCGACCAGATAAGCTCGACGACAAATAGAGGTTGAATCGTTGCAGCGTTCCCATGAACCGGGGGCGCTGCCGGGTGGTCTGGCACCCATCAAGCGGCTTCAACCGCTCTGCCGTAAACGGCGCAGGTGGTCGGGTGCTCGACGAGCGACACGAACGAGCGGCTGTTGGCATCGAGTGCATCGATCGAACCGGTTTCGATGTCGTAGACCCAGCCATGCAGGTTCAGCAGCCCTTTTTCCTGAGCCAGTCGCACGCTCGGGTGAGTCTGGATGTTAGCCAGTTGAGCGATCACGTTTTCCCGAACCATCGAACTCACTTTTGCCGCTTCATTGGCGTGAGTCCGGCCTTCGTTGATGACTTTCGCCGATTCCGCGTGTTGCAACCAGCCGCTGACGGCGGGCAAGTGGTCCATGCAGGTGCACTTGGCGACAGCGGTCATGGCGCCGCAGTCCGAGTGGCCGCAGATCACGATATCGGTGACGCCCAGTACCGCGACCGCATACTCGACCGTAGCCGACACACCACCCGGATGGGGGCTGTAGGAGGGCACGATATTGCCGGCATTGCGGATCACAAACAGTTCACCCGGTTCTTGTTGGGTCAGCAGTTCCGGCACCACACGACTGTCGGAGCAGGTGATGAACAACGTGCCGGGGTGCTGCGTGGTGGCCAAGTGTTTGAACAGGTCGGTCCGTTGCGGGAAGGCTTCCTTCTGGAACTTCAAAAAACCGTCGACGAGCGCTTTCATGGGTATCACCTCGTACATGAATTGGATAGTTCCGTAGCAGCTGCCGAGCTCGCGAGGCTGCGTCCGTGGACGTAGTCCTCGCAGGCCCAGGCGACTGCTCCGCAGCCGAACGCAGCCTCGCAGGCTCGGCAGCTGCTACAGATTGGTGTGCGTGAAAATTCGTTGCGGCCGGTATCAACTCAGAAAGGACGCAGTGGCAGGAACTTGCCGTCGAGGGTAATCACTGCACGGTGACCGCCTTCTGGATCTTCGACTTTCTTCATGTTCAGCTTGAAGTTGATCGCGCTGATGATGCCGTCGCCGAACTGTTCATGAACAAGGGCTTTCAGGGTGGTGCCGTAGATCTGGATCATTTCGTAAAAGCGGTAGATGGTCGGGTCAGTCGGGACTCCCGAGAGGCTGCCGCGCAGGGGGATGATTTGCAGGCGGGCTACCGAGTCGGCGTCCAGGTCGAGTTTCTCGCCAATCACTTTGGCGGCGCTTTCCGGCAGCGGGTGCTGGCCGAGCAGGGCTGCGGTGACGTACGCCAGGCCAAGGCCGGTGCCTTCAGTGACGTCTTCGAAGGACAGGTTTTTGCGAGCTTTGGCGTCGAGAATCTTGGCGGTCAGTTCAAGGCTGTTGTCGTTGTAGGCGTGGGACTGTTGCATGGTATTTCTCCTATCGGGTTGGGTAATGCTTGGGTGTGAACCAATCTTCTGCCGATTAATCAATAGCGTCCAAGACCGATATACAATGCATCGCATAAGTGCTGCCTATAGATGGAGATTCCATGCTGCTCCGACACCTGCGCTATCTGCTGGCAGTCGCCGACCACGGTGGTTCACGCGCACCGCCCGAAGGTGTTGATTGAGGTCAATTCGGTGAACACCTTGCTCGAAGTCATTCGGCACATGGCTATCGCCACCCAGGACCGCGCTTTGCGCAAAATGCCGTTACTCGGCAAGGCGCCCAGCGCGGGGCTGCACTGCTGCGACGCAGAAACAACTATGACAGCGCGGCGTCATTGGCCTTTATGGAACTGGTGCTCGGGGGCACGTCAATCATCGACTGACTGGCACAGGCCATTGGGCGCCTTGCCAGTGGAACTCACAGTCACCGAGTCATCATCGGCGAGGACGATCGAGAGTGTGATGCCCGAGCCTTTGGCCTCGAAGTGGTGTTCGTCGATGGCTTTGGTCTCGGCTTCCTTGTTGTTGATCGTCACCGGCCCGTCCTGATCCGCATGAACGGCAATTTTGCCGGGGCAATCGACATCAAAGGAGGGCATGCCGGGGGTACTGCTGGCGTGGGCAACATTCGCCAGTGCCAGCAGCAGTATGAACGTCAGGGTTTTTTTCATCGCCAGTCTCCAATGCTCAGTGGATAGGCTTAACGATAGCTTCGTTTGCTGTGCGCGAGACAAACAAAAAGGCCCCGCTCGATATAACGAGCGGGGCCTTTGTTATTTATGGGGAGGGATAAAACCCCATTGTGCTATCAGTAGAATCGGTCAATCACCCGAACTTCGTTGTGATTCTGCATCGATGCCCACGCCTGTTTCAGCGTATGCAGCACATTACCGATGAAGTCCTTGTCGGCCGCGGCTTTCTTGCCGACGTAGCCCTGGCCGCGACGGTACATCTTCAGTCGGGCGAGCAGGTTCTGGTTGTTCTGGTCGAACTCGGCTTCATGGGCGTGCGGTGACAGACAGTCGATATGAACCTGTCCCGACTTGCTGATCCACAGAATATGGCTGTCATGGCTGTCTTTTTGCGCAGCGAACATACGAGCCAGTTCATCGATAGTGGTTTGATTGTTCAGATTCATAATAAAGCCCCTTGACCATTTGGTGATCTTTCAAAGTTGATTCGCTAATACAAGTAGCCCATCGGTTAGTTGATCCCTGGCACCGAAACCAGGACGTCAGCGGTCGGCCGCCATAGATGGCGAGTCCCGCGTCTGCTGCATGTAGTCGTGTTGAATAACTGCTACGCGTTAGCGTCACAACGAAGAGAACCGGCGAAAACCTTCAGGCCACTGCCGACATTTTCAGGGTCGGCCACAAGCTTCATGAGGATAGATCGCCAGCTTCTCGTCCTTGTACTGGACGTTCGGGCCAGGTCAGTTTCTTCAATCTGCCTTGTGGGCAGCGTGTATCCGGGGAAAACAGCTCGGCGGTCAGACGAGCTTGCTCAAACATGTTGCTGTACTCCCGATCGGGGAGATGTCTGCATCATGCAAGGGCAAATCGACGTCGTCAACCGTTATGTAGTGATTATTTTCAGGCACTACATATTGTCGGACAATGGGCTTTTGGAATTAAAAGGAGCAGCGAAGCCAGCATGTGTGGGGGTGCGGTGGAGTTGACATCGCCAAGATCGCAGCCTTCGGCAGCTCCTACAGGGGCGGTGTTGGCGCTGCGGAAGTAAAGCGATAGAACGTGCAGGGATAATCCTCCACTGGCAGCTGTTGCCGGGTAAACGCACCCGCTGTGAGCTCGGGCATTACCCTGGCCCAGAACCGCCGCGCAGGCAGGTTCGCGTCGATGTGAAAAATTTGCCATTGACCGGGGAATTGGCTCAAGAGGGTGGAAGCGACAAACTTCGCGACACCTTGGCCACGGAAGCGGCGGCTGACAAAAAAGTAGCCGATGTTGTGCTCGGCACCTTGAAGGTGGGTGACGTCATCCACTGTCACAAAACCGGCCAATTCTCCATCAACGTTGATCAGAAACGGGCGGGTTGCGGGGTTTCGCCAGTAATCCAGTTGGGGCTGGACGTTGAAAAAGCCATGCTCACCAAGTTTCAGCGGCAGCCACTCGCTGAAGTCGTGCAGGTAGAACTGCATCAGGTTTTCAATCGTTTCCAGTTCATCGCGCTGGGCGGCGTGCAGCTGTATCGAGGGCATGCGGGTGAGCTCCTGATGCGGGCTATGAAAACACTAGACCATTACCGGCTGCCCTCACGCCTTGCCCGCCGGTTTGACCGTGCGCCGGGTGCCGGTCGATGGTTTGCGCTTGGCCGGTTTGCGCTTGTTCTTCCAGGGCGTGGCACCGCGCCCGGCCGGGCTTGCGGGTCCGCTGATGGTCAGGCTCAGGCCGGCGCAGCGAGCGACTTGCTTGCTCATCCACGCGGCCTGCTTGGTGACGAACTCTTCCAGGCTCATTTCGCCGCTTTGCACCATGTCCAGCGCTTGCTCCCAGATCGCCGTGGTTCCGGGATCGGCAATCGCGCGTGGCACGGCATCAATCAGGCTGAAAGCCGCCGGGGTCGCGGCGAGGGCCTTGCCGTTCTTGATCAGGTAACCACGGTCGAGCAAGCCCTGGATGATCGAGGCGCGGGTCGCTTCAGTGCCGATGCCCGTGGTGTCCTTGAGCTTTTGCTTGAGCAGCGGATCTTCGACCAGTTTGGCCACATTTTTCATCGCCTTGATCAGGTCGCCTTCGGTGAACGGTTTCGGCGGTTGCGTCCAGAGGTCCTTGAGTTTCACGTCGGCCACCGCGCAGTCACGCCCCTCGGCCAGGGCCGGTAGTGTCTGCGGTGCCGGTGCTTCGCGGCCCTTGGCCGGGGCCAGGGCCTCGGGCAGGGCGCGTTTCCAGCCGGGCTCGACGATCTGCTTGCCCACCGCGCGCAGGGCTTCACCTGCACAGTCAAAGTCGGCCTGGGTCCGGTCGTATTCGTGATTGGGCAGAAACTGCGCCAGGTAACGCGCGCGGATCAGGGTGTAGACCGCTCGCTGCTTGCCCGCCAGTCGCTCAAGGTTTTTCGCCGCCGCCGTGGGGATGATGCCGTGGTGCGCGCTGACCTTGGCGTCGTTCCAGGCCCGGGATCGTCGCTGAGGTTCGAGGTGATCGCTCAAGGCGTTCAGCGCCGGATCAGCCTGTCTCAACGCCGCCAGAATACCCGGTGCTTCGCTGTGCTGACTGACGGGCAGGTAGCCACAGTCGCTGCGCGGATAGGTAATGACTTTGTGGGTTTCGTAGAGCGCCTGGGCAATATCGAGGGTTTCCTGCGCGCCGAGCCCGAGCTTCTTTGAGCAGACTTCCTGCAGGGTGCCCAGATCGAAGGGCAGGGGCGCCACTTCGCGCATCCGCTCGGTGCGCAATTTGATGACCCTGGCCTTCGCGGCACTGCCCATCGCCGCTGCGGCCTGTTGGGCAAGCGCCTGATCGAGGCAGCGATCCTGATCGTCGCAAACGTCGGACGCCGCCCGCCACTGGGCGGTGAACGCGGTGCCGTCGTGCAGCAGTTGTACGTCGATGGCCCAGTAGGCCACCGGTACGAAATCGGCGATGCTGCGGTCGCGGTCCACTACCAGGCGCAAGGTCGGTGTTTGCACCCGGCCGACCGGCAATACGCCCTGGTACCCGGACTGACGCCCCAGCAGCGTGAACAACCGGCTCATGTTCATCCCGATCAGCCAGTCGGCCCGGGAACGCCCCAGCGCCGAATGATAAAGACTGAACGTTTCGGCCCCAGGCTTGAGTGCCGCGAGCGCCTTGCGGATCGAGGCATCGTCCAGTGCCGACAGCCACAAGCGCTGGATCGGCCCGCGATACCGGCAATGTTCCACCAGTTCCCGGGCGATCATTTCGCCTTCACGGTCGGCGTCGGTGGCGATCACCAGTTCACTGGCCTCGCCGAGCAGACGCTTCACGGCTTTGTACTGGCTGGCCGTGCGCGGTTTGACCGTCATCTTCCATTTGTCTGGAATGATCGGCAGGTCCGCCAGTACCCAGCGCTTGTAACGCGCGTCATAGGCATCCGGCGGCGCGGTTTCGAGCAGGTGGCCGATGCACCAGGTTACCGTGACGTCCGTTCCCAGCCAGCAGCCGTCGCCCCGACGCCTGGCGCCGAGCACCGCTGCAATGTCTTTGGCCTGGGAAGGTTTTTCACAGAGGTACAACCGCATAACCACCATCGTTCATCAACTGTCGAGAGGCTGACAGAATGGCGGCTGATGAACGATGGAGCAATCATTATCTGTATGGATGTACAGCTTTCGCATTGCGATTCATTTCTCCCCTGTAGGAGCTGCCGAAGGCTGCGATCTTTTGATCTTGACCTTTAAAATCAAAAGATCGCAGCCTTCGGCAGCTCCTACAGGGGACGGGGCAATACGGGCCAATACGGGTCAATAGTTGAGGTTGACCACCGGCAGATCCAGCTTGGCGTTGGGTTCGCGTCTGAGGATGGTCAGTAACACGGCGGTAATGACGTTGATGTCGTTGTCGAATCCGCCATGAGACGTATCGGCCTTGGTCCCCGCACCGTAGTTCATTTTGGCATCGTTGAAGATGTGCAGGGTGTTCGCGAACGCGTCGGGCAGCCCGCGGCCTGTTGCGGCAAACCCGGATGGAATGGTTTTGCCCCAGTAAAACTGATTCCACTGCTCGGTCATGTTTTTCGCGGCAATGTTCCACTCCGCCAGGGCGGGATCGCTGAAGTCCTGGAAATTTTTATCCAGCGCCTTGGCCATGCCCAGCAGCGGCATCCGTTGCAGTTCTTCATAGGCACGGGAAACGAGGTACAGCAGCGACTTGTGGTACACGCTGATGACGTTGTCGTCCTGTTCACGGTCGTCGGACATGATGTGGAGGTGGAAATCCTTGCGCTTGAGCCCACCGGCATCGATGACTTTGCGATAGGTCTGGTTGGCAAAGTCGAGGGTGCAGGCCGGGGCCATCAACGTCGACGTTTCGATGGACAGGCTTCGCGCCCACACCAGCTGTATCAAATGGCCATTGATCAATGATCCGGCCGAGTGGCCGACCAGGTGCAATTCAACGTTCTTCTTGCCCAGGTCCGCGACCAGTTTCTTCAGGTTATCCGCCATTTCCACCAGCCCGCGCGGGGTGAAGCCCGCCTCGGAGGCAGCTTCGGCGTTCTGTTTCATCTGGCTCCACTGATCGCCGCCGAGTTTTTTGGTCGCCAGTTCCACCGTGCGATCCAGGCCTTCCAGGGCTTTATCCTTGAGGTTCTTCAGCATGTCGCTGATGCCCCCCGCCTCAGGAAACAACCCGGGCAATGCGTCTTGAACGATGTCCGCGAACGTTTCCACGGCGCCGGTGCGCCAAGTGACAAACAGCGGATAGATGCCATTTTCGAGGAAGTACGGCGCCATCGCACAAATCCGGTTGATGGAGTCCTCCTCTGAATTGAGCCCGCCGTGGGCAATCACGGCGATCCGCAATACCGCTGGCTTGTTGGCTGCCGGCAACTTGTCGTACCAGGCACGTGGTGCCTCGTAGACGATACGCTTTACGCCCGCCCGGACATTTTCGACGTCGGTGAGACGGGGGCCGATGCTGCCGTTGTTTTCCATCACGATGGTCAGCCCATACGCCTGGTCCTTGGTCAACAAGGGTGGGCCTTTGCGATCGGGGTCGCGCGCACTGGCGGTAAACAGCGAGACACCTTCGCGCTTGGCGCTGGCGCTGGACAGTGCGTTGCGAAACGGCGACCGGGCATCGGCCTTGGCACGTGAAGTCAGGTTGTGCGAGGGCGCGCCGTGTTCGATCGCTACCCCGAGCGCCACGGTCCAGACGTCCGTGCCATTGGCCAGCCAGTCCTCGAATGTCAGGATGGCAAATCCGGAAAATCCCCAATCGGTTGACCAGGAGTTCTGCACGATGAAGCCCTGATGGGTGTAGCCGATCAAGGCAAAGGCATGACCGCCCTGAGGTTTTGCCGGCCATTTGATGACCGGCAGTTGCGACATGCTCTGGAACACCACGGGCGGGCGTTTTTTGCCTTTGGGCTGCATTAGCGCCCAACCCTGATGCACATTGGCGGAAACGTACAGCGCGCGGGCTTCGTAGAGCGCCGCCATCATGGCGGTGATGTCATCCTTCTCGACGCGGTAGTAGACCCCCAGCGGTCGAGTCATGGCGTCGATGGCCCAATTCTCGGCCGGCGCTTCAAACGCGGGCACCGAGCCGTTGGCCTTGACCGTATAGGGCCAAAGCGCCTCGGCACAGACGCCATGTTTGTGCCAGCCCTTCAACGCGCCACGGCAACTGGAGCCGGCGTAGTCTTCGCCTGGCCACTCGTCATACAGCTTGGCCAAATGATAGAGCTGGCGCGGGCTCGTCTGGGTCGAGGCCCGGTCCCGCAGCCACAACAGATAGTTGACCACCGCCGCCAACCCGAAACCGGTGCACGCACCTTCGTTGCCCTGGTAAAGGACCATGCCTTTACCGAGATAAGCCGACAGTTCGGTCGCGATGTCTTTGTCGGCGGGCCAGGAGGGCGGCAGTGACTGGACGCGCGGGGTGAAGATGCGATCACGCAAATCCAGGCGATCCGGGCGGGCGTCGAGGGTGATGATCTTTTGATCGAGCGCAAACTGTGTGGCAGGCATGTGCGGTCCCTCAAGCTTTTGAGACTCGAACCCCCACGCCACGACTGCTCAACTGCGCAGTAAGGGTGTCAACGGTGCTATTGATCGTAGACGAAGTTTTCCGTTGGAAAGTGTTAAAAGATCGCAGCCTGCGGCAGCTCCTACAACGGCGTGCACCCTGTTGGGCTGCGATCTTTTGACCCTCCGTTCAGCTGCGAAGCAGTCGTGACTGCGAAATTTGGGTTATACCTGACGCTTGAGGTCTCCGGTATTGAGGCCGCTGTGCTCGCGCCTACAGGTCCAATAGCCCATGAGGAACGTATTCCATGAAAAGCTCCGGTCCCAGTCCTGTCATCACCATCGCCGAGCAGCCAGGCTGCCTGCTGGTGAAGTTTCACGGTATCCAGGTGGCCGCGTCCTCCCGCGCGCTGGTGCTGCTGGAGGCCAATTACCCGCCTGTGTACTACGTCCCGCGGGAGGACATTGACGAGAAATATTTCGCCCGCACGGATCACACGAGCTACTGCCCGTATAAGGGAGATGCCAGCTATTTCAGCCTGCAAATCCCGGGGCACGAAGGCGCCAATGCCGTGTGGAGTTATGAAAACCCCAAAGTCTCGGTCGATCAGATTCGTGGATACGTGGCGTTTTATCCGGATCAAGTGAAGTTCGAGATCCTTGACGACGTGGTCTGACTGGCGCTTCAAAGGCGATAAATTGGAGACAGATCATTCCCACGCTCCGCGTGGGGATGCCTCAAGGGACGCTCTGCGTTCCAGCTCGAATATCCACCAGCGTGGACTCATCAATCTGCCCAATCGACGTCACACCGGTCAAGGTCATGGCCACGCGCATTTCCCTGGCGAAAATGTCCAGCATGTTTTCCACCCCGCGTTGACCATCGGCCGCCAGCGCATAGGCCATTGAACGCCCGAGCAATACGCCTTTCGCGCCCAGGGCCAACATTCGTACGACATCAAGCCCCGAGCGAATCCCTGAATCGACCAGCACTGTCAGATCATTCCCCACGGCGTGCATGATCGGCGGCAATGCCTTGGTCGTGGACAGCACGCCGTCCAGCTGCCGCCCGCCATGGTTCGACACCACGATGCCATCGGCGCCAAAGCTGACCGCGTCCTTGGCATCCTGGGGATCGAGAATGCCTTTGATGATCATCGGGCCTTTCCAGAAATCACGAATCCATTGCAGGTCGCTCCAGCTGATCGACGGATCGAAGTTGTTCGCCAGCCAGCCCATGTAATCTTCGAGCGTTACGGCTTTGCCCAGGTACTTAGAGATATTCCCGAGGTCATGTGGCCGGCCCATGACACCGACATTGAATGCCCAGTCGGGTCGGGTCATGGCCTGGAGCATTCGGCGTGACGCCGCAAATGGGCCGGACATGCCCGAGTGCGCATCCCTGTAGCGCGCACCGGGCGTCGGCATGTCGACGGTAAACACCAGGTTCTTTACGCCGGCGGCCTTCGCGCGCTCCAGCGCATTTTTCATGAAGCCTCGGTCTTTCAGCACGTACAGCTGAAACCAGATGGATTGCTGGCTCTGGGTCGAGACTTCCTCGATCGAACACACCGAGACCGTCGACAGGCAAAGTGGGATGCCTTTGTTGTTCGCGGCTTTGACCGCCTGCACCTCACCCCGGCGGGCGAACATGCCTGTCAGGCCCACCGGCGCCAGGATGATTGGCATTGAAAGGGGTTGGTCGAAGAGGGTGGTTTCGAGGCTCAGGGTCTCGACATTTTTCAGAATGCGCTGCCGCAGGCTGATGCCCGTCAAGTCAGCGCTGTTGGCCCTCAGCGTGTGCTCGGCGTAAGCGCCCCCGTCAATGTAATCAAACAGGAAACGCGGAAGTTTGCGCCGGGCGGCCTCGCGATAGTCGGAAGCGGATGAAATGATCATGGTGCCTCGGTCGGGTGAGTGGCGGGGCTGGAGAATGCCAATCAATTAAGCCGTAACACAAACCGTAGCAGCTGGCGAAGCCTGCGTCCGGCTGCGTAGCAGTCGTAAAATCAAGCGGCGGTGTTTCAGGAATACCTAGCGCTCAGAATTTACGACTGCTACGCAGCCGGACGCAGGCTTCGCCAGCTGCTACGGTCCGCGTTATGGCTTGATTATCAGTTGGTATTCAGATCCACGTTCTTGGTCTCACGCAAACAAATCATCCCCACCACCAGGCTGACCGCGGTAATCACCACCGGGTACCACAGTCCGTAGAAGATGTCCCCGGTGTACACCACCAACGCAAACGACACCGTTGGCAGAAACCCGCCAAACCAGCCATTGCCAATGTGGTAGGGCAGGGACATCGAGGTGTAGCGGATGCGGGTCGGGAACAGTTCGACCATCAGCGCCGCCAGCGGTCCGTAGCACATGGCGGAGATGATGATCAGCGCAACGATCAAGGCCACGATCATTGGCTTGTTGATCAGTTGGGTATCGGCTTGCGACGGATACCCGGCCAATGTCACCGCGCCGCGCAGGGCCGCTTCGTCATAGCCATCGAGCTTCACGTCGCCGACGCTCACCTGCACCTTGCTGCCGGCCGGCGCCGCTTCGCTGCTGTAGGGCAAGCCTTGTTTCACCAGGAAGGTCTTGACCTTGTCGCAAGGGCTGTCAAATTTCGCCTTGCCCACCGGGTCGAACTGGAACGTGCAGGTGGCCGGGTCGGCCAGCACGGTGATCGGTGCCTGGTGGCTGGCTTGGTCGATGGCCGGGTTGGCGTAGTGGGCCAAGGTTTTGAAAATCGGGAAGTACAGCACGGTCGCCAGCAGCAGGCCGATCATCAGCACCGGTTTGCGCCCGACCTTGTCCGACAGCCAGCCAAAGAAGATGAAGAACGGCGCACCGATGATCACGCTGACAATCAGCAGGCTGTTGGCCAGTGCCGGGTCCATCTTCAGGAACTGGGTGAGAAAGAACAGCACGTAGAACTGCGCGGCATAAAAGGTCACCGCTTGCCCGGCGTTGATGCTGAACAGGGCGATCAGAACGACTTTGAGGTTTTCCCATTTACCGAAGGAGTCACGCAGCGGCGTCTTGCAGAGTTTGCCTTCCTCTTTCATTTTCACGAAGGCAGGCGACTCGTGCAGGCTCAAGCGAATCCAGGTCGAGATGCCGAGCAGGAAAATCGAAAACAGAAACGGAATCCGCCAGCCCCAGACTTCGAACTGGTCGCCAGTGAAATAGCGGCAACCGAGCACCACCAGCAACGACAACAGCAGCCCGAGGGTGGCGGTGGATTGAATCCAGCTGGTGTGGAAACCGCGCTTGCCGATGGGGGCGTGCTCCGCGACGTAGGTGGCCGCGCCGCCGTATTCACCGCCCAGGGCCAGGCCCTGGAGCATGCGCAGCACGACCAGGATGATCGGCGCGGCGATGCCGATGCTCGCGTAAGTCGGCAGTAACCCGACGCAGAAGGTCGCCAGCCCCATCAGGATGATGGTCGCGAGGAAGGTGTATTTACGCCCGATCATGTCCCCCAACCGCCCGAACACCAGCGCACCGAACGGCCGCACGACAAAACCGGCGGCGAACGCCATGAGCGCAAAAATGAACGCGGTGGTGTCGTTGACACCGGCAAAAAACTGTTTGCTGATGACGGCCGCAAGCGCGCCGTAGAGAAAAAAGTCATACCACTCGAATACCGTGCCGAGTGACGAGGCGAAGATGACTTTACGGGTGTCGCGGCCGGCATCGGCGCTGCGCGTGATTTCCAGAGGCTGAACATGTTCTGACATATCGGTATCCCTCACAGTGATTGTTTTTGTTGTTCCACTGTCGGCACCGCCCTTGTGGGTGGTGCCGCGTTTGTCCATAAATCAGGTGTACGCCAATCCTGTAGGAGCTGCCGCAGGCTGCGATCTTTTGATCTTGATCTTAAGAAGCAAAATCAAAAGATCGCAGCCTTCGGCAGCTCCTACAGGTGGGATTCAGGTGTGGGCGGCCAGTTCCTTTTGCTCGATGATGCTCCTTGTGGCTGGGTTGAGGATGAGTTGGGCGGCTTTCTCGGCAATCATCAGCGTAGGCGAACACGTGTTGCCCGAGGTGATGCGCGGCATGATCGACGCATCGGCGATGCGCAGGCCGGGGATGCCGTGGACTTTCAATTGCGCATCCACCACGCAATCCGTGTCATTGCCCATGCGGCAGGTGCCCACCGGGTGGAAAATCGTGGTGCCGATGCGGGCAGCAGCCTGGTGCAATTCTTCTTCGCTCTGCAGGCTGTCACCGGGCAGGTATTCCACCGGTTTGAACGCTTGCAACGCCGGAGCGGCGACGATGCGCCGGGTCAGGCGGATGGCGTCGGCCGCGATACGCAAGTCTTGCGGGTGGCTCAAATAATTGGGCTGAATCAGTGGCGCGTCTTGCGGATTGGCCGAACGAATGTCGATTCGGCCACGGCTTTGCGGGCGCAGATCGCAGACCGAAGCAGTGAACGCCGGGAAGGCGTGCAAGGGTTCGCCAAAGCGCTCCAGCGACAGTGGCTGCACGTGGTATTCAAGATTGGCCGAGGTCTGCTCCGGTCCCGAACGGGCAAACGCGCCGAGCTGACTGGGTGCCATCGACAGGGGGCCGCTGCGGTCATACAAATAACGCAAGCCCATGCCCATTTTGCCCCACAGGCTGCCGGCGATCTGGTTCAGGGTACGGGCGTTTTCGAGTTTGTAGATCAATCGCAGTTGCAGGTGATCCTGCAAGTTGCCGCCGACGCCGCGCAACTCATGAGCCACGCCGATGCCCAGTTTTTCCAGCAGCGGGCGCGGGCCGACGCCGGAGCGTTGGAGGATGGTCGGCGAACCGACGGCGCCGGCGCAGAGGACGATCTCCTTGCGTGCCTTGAAGGATTTCGCCTGACCTTGCCAGCGTGTGCTGACCGCCGATGCACGGCCGTTTTCCAGCAGCACGCGATCCACTTCAACACCGGTCAACACGGTGAGGTTGGGTCGGTTGCGGACCGGTTTGAGAAACGCCTTGGCCGCATTCCAGCGAATCCCGGCTTTCTGGTTGACTTGAAAGTAACCGCAACCTTCGTTGTCGCCCTGGTTGAAGTCGTCGATGCTGGCGATGCCGCTTTGCTCGGCAGCCCTTTGGAATGCATCAAGAATGGGCCATGACAGACGTTGGCGTTCGATCCGCCATTCGCCGGCGGCGCCGTGAAATTGCGAATCACCGGCAAAATGATTTTCGCTTTTCTTGAACAGCGGCAACACCTCGTTCCAGCTCCAGCCGGGATTGCCCTCGGCAGCCCAGCCGTCGTAGTCCCCGGCCTGGCCGCGCATGTAGATCATGCCGTTGATCGAAGAACAGCCACCGAGCACTTTTCCCCGCGGGTAACTCAGGGCGCGGCCTTGCAGGCCTGCTTGCGCTTCGGTCTTGAAGCACCAATCGGTGCGCGGGTTGCCGATACAGAACAGGTAGCCAACCGGGATATGAATCCACGCGTAGTTATCACGGCCGCCCGCTTCAAGCAGCAGTACCCGATGTTGCGGGTTGGCCGACAGCCGATTGGCCAGCAAACAACCGGCTGGTCCGGCGCCGACCACGATGTAGTCGAATTCATCAAGGGAAGTCTGCATCCATGACCTCATCTGTTGTTCTTGTTGTCGGTCATCCTAGTTGTTAGCTTTCGTCAAAAGAATGTTAGTTTTTGCGCAGCCGCTGTGCGTTTTTAAACAGCATAGTCCTAAGGAAGGTTCATGTTTGATTGGAATGACCTGCGGTTTTTTCTCGAGTTGCAGCGCAGCGGGCGTTTGCTGACCGCTGCCCGCCGCTTGAACACGACCCATGCCACGGTGGCCCGGCACATCGAGGCCATCGAAAAGAGCCTCGGCACCGCGCTGTTCGTCCAGTACGCCCAGGGCTACGAACTGACCCCGGCCGGCGAAGCGTTGCTCAAACACGCAGAAGCCATGGAAAACGTCGCGCTGTTGGCCCAGGAAGAAATCACCCAGTCCACGGCGCCGTTGGGCAAGATCCGCGTTGGCGTGACGGAGGGCCTGGGCATCATGTTCCTCGCCAGTCGCATGAACAGTTTGTTCGAGCGCTATCCGGGGTTGGAGGTGGAACTGCTGGCGGTGCCGCGTTTTGTCAGCATTCTCAACCGCGAAGCCGAGATCAGCATTCACCTCGAACGCCCGGCCGCCGACATGCTGGTCACTCGCAAACTGACGGACTATCGGCTGGCGCTATACGCCAGCCAGGCCTATCTGGATCGCTCGCCACCGCTGCGCAGCCGCGAAGACCTTGGCCGACATGCCTGGATCGGCTACGTCGACGACTTGCTGTTCAGCCAGGAACTGATGTTCCTCAACAGTTTTTGTCGCAACCCGCAGGTGGTCTTCCACAGCACCAGCGTGATCGCCCAGCACCAGGCGGCGCGTTCAGGGCTGGGGATTGCAGTGCTGCCGTGCTACATGGCCAGCGCCGATCCGGAGCTGGTGCCCTTGTTACCGGACGAAAGCATCCAGCGCAGCTACTGGATCAGCACCCGCCGCGAGCTGCACAAATCCGTGCGATTGCGGGTGTTGTGGGATTACGTGGTGGAGCTGTGCGAACGCGAGCAAGCACTACTGAACCCCCTGTAGGAGCTGCCGAGTGAAACGAGGCTGCGATCTTTTGATCTTGTTTTTAAAAATCAAGATCAAAAGATCGCAGCCTGCGGCAGCTCCTACAGGGTGTGGATCAAACGAGGATTTCGAATGCGGTGCTCGCGAGGCGTTCGCCGTTCACCAGAATGTGCACCGCATGCTTGCCCGCGTAATGGCGGCGGGTGGTGTGTTGCTTGATGTGCTGGCCACGCGTGATGGGCTCACTGGCCTTGCCGGGAAGTGTCAGGGCCTTGAGTTTGAACACCTTCGCCGAGGTGCTGCCGTTGGCTTTGACGTAATCGATGGCGTAGTCGATCACCAGGCGCTGTCTGTCTGCGACCGTGGATTTGACGGTAAAGGACAGGGTGATTTTCTCTCCGAGCCCGATCACCGCCGGTGTGACGTTCACGTCACTGATCTCGACCTCAGGTTTACCGCCCGCGCCAATGACCGCCAGTGCCCGCTGGTTGCCCTGTTTGATCAGGCTGCGCAGGGCATGCCTGGCTATCCACGCGGTGCGTTTGTCGTCCAGCGACCAGCCTTCGATCAGGTCCAATACCCACTCGGGGTGGTCCTTGGTGATGTCGTTGAGGTGGTTGGCCACCGATTTGCGTACGTAGAGGCTGCTGTCAGCCTTGAGGTTGTCAAGGATTGCGGCCGCCAGCTTCGGGTCGGCCTGGATCTGCTCCAGGCGAAACGACCACGGCAGGCGCGGTCGGCTGCCTTCGCTGGCCAGGCGCCGGACGTGCTCGTTTTCATCCAGCGACCAATCGTGCATGCGTTCGAGCGAGCGCTCGAAATCGCTGCGCAGGAAATGCCGGATCGCGAATTCCGAGGAGCCGAACGCGGTGAAATATTTCAGCGCCTCCATCGACGGCTCGAACGCGTGAGCGCCATACATCGCGACGTAATGTGGCAACGAGATGCTGACGAAGCCGCTGTTCAGGCGCGGGGCAAGGGCGCGTAGCACCTCAAGCGACTCTTCATAGTTCAGCGGTAGCACCGCGTGCAGGCACTCGCTTACCCGGGCCATGCGCTGCATGATCGACAAGTCTGCAAGCCCGTCGTTGGCCATTTTCAAGAAGGCCTTGGCGTCGAATGCGGGGTAGACCGCGGTCATTTCGGTGGCGATGTGCTGGAGGCGCTCGGGGTTGAAGATTTCCTTGAGTGCGGGGGCGGGTTGGTCGGCAGACATTGTGAACTCCATTCGAGCTTGATAACGAGTTGGAAAAGATCAAAAGATCGCAGGCTGCGCCAGCTCCTACATAAATCGTAGGCCGTGTAGGAGCTGCCGAAGGCTGCGATCTTTTTGCTGTGCCAAAGGTCTTAAGTCTTACCCGATTGCTCTTCCAACTGATCCGACTCAAACAACTTCGCCAGTTCCGCCCGGGCTTCCTGCGCGGTCTGCAACACCTTCGCCGCATCGTCATACACCGCATGTTGCGCTTCCAGCACCTGTTCGTCGTGATGCTTGAAGCGTTTGATTCGCGCATCCGCCTGGGCCTGGGTCAGCCCCAGCCCGACCAGCGTGCGCCGGCTCATTTCCAGGCTCGAATAATAGGTTTCGCGAATCGCTTCGGCGCCGAGGTCGACCAGGCGATGCACGTGCTGGCGGTTACGCGCCCGGGCAATGATCTTGATGTGCGGATACAGCTTGTGCACCACCTCGGCGGTCTTGATGTTGGTGTCCGGGTCGTCGGTGGCGATGACAAAGTATTCCGCCTGCTCGACCTTGGCCGCGCTGAGGATTTCCGGGCGCATCGGATCGCCATAGAACACCGGCACACCGCCGAAGCTGCGCGACAATTCGATGGTTTCCACTGAGGTATCGAGTGCAACAAACTTGATGTTCTGCGCCCGCAGGATCCGCGCCACGATCTGCCCCATGCGGCCCATGCCGGCGATCACCACGCGCGGCTCGTCGGTGTCGATTTCGCGGAATTTTTGCGGCACCACCACCGGTTGCACCTTGGACGTATACAGCCGTGCGCACAGCAGCAACAACAGCGGCGTCACCGCCATGGACAAGGTAATGGTCAGCACTAGCAAGTCATATAAGCGCGGCTCGAACAGGCCTTGATCACGGCCGATCTTGAACACCACAAACGCAAACTCACCACCGGCGGCCAGCACGATACCAAGGCGAATCGCACTGACTTTGCCCAGGCCACCGGCCAATCGACCGACCACGAACAGCAGCGGCAGCTTGATGGCGATCAGCAGCAACGTCAGGCCTAACACCGTGATCGGCGCGCTCAGCAGCAAACTGAGGTTGGCGCCCATGCCGACGCTGATGAAAAACAGCCCCAGCAGCAGCCCCTTGAACGGTTCGATCTGCGCTTCCAGTTCATGCCGATACTCGGAGTCCGCCAGCAGCAACCCGGCCAGGAATGCGCCCAATGCCATGGACACACCGACCAGATCCATCAGCCACGCCGTACCGATGACCACCAGCAACGCGGTGGCGGTGGAGACCTCTGGCAAACCGGTCTTCGCCACGACACGAAACACCGGCCGCAACAGATAGCGCCCGCCGACCACCACCACCGCGATGCTGCCCAGCACGCGTAAGCCATGATTCAGGTCTTCCGCAGCGCTGGTGGTGTGGTCGCCGCCGGCCAGCAGCGGCACCATGGCGATCAGCGGGATAGCGGCGATGTCCTGGAACAGCAGAATCGCAAACGCCAGCCGCCCGTGAGGACTGGTCAATTCCTTGCGCTCGGCCAGACTTTGCAAGCCGAACGCGGTAGACGACAGCGCAAGCCCCAGGCCCAGCACAATCGCGCTGTTCAACGGTTGGCCAAACACCAACAACGCCAGCACGCCAATCACTGACCCCGTCAGCAGCACCTGCGCCAGGCCGACGCCGAACACCGATTTGCGCATCACCCACAAGCGTCGCGGCGACAGCTCAAGACCAATGATGAACAACAGCAACACCACGCCGAGCTCGGAGATGTGGCTGACGCTTTGCGGATTGCCAATCAGGCCCAGCACCGACGGCCCGATGATGACACCGGCAAACAGATAACCCAGCACCGCCCCTAATTGCAGACGTTTGGCCAACGGCACGGTGAGCACGGCCGCGAACAGAAAAACGACAGCGGCTTGCAACAGGTTGCCTTCGTGGGGCATGACTTACTCCAGAACTCGGTACGGCGGAGTGTCAAGGATAAGGGTTGCAGCCACGGGCGTCAGCTTGAACATAAACAGTCGTTGAATGAAGTACCGCCATCGTCGGAGCGCCGCCCGGAGTCTGCTCGCGATGGCGGTTTCATTGGCGGCCCATCCGTCAGAGATGCGCCTCGATATGCGCCATTCCCCTGGCCACATACTCTTCCTTCTCGCCCACGGGCGCGAAGTAATGCAGCACTTCCCGCGCCGTTTCCATACCCTTCAGCCGCGCCAGCAACCAGGCTGACACGTACTGCGCGGAGAAACAGCCGCCCGCCGTCGCGATGTTGCCGTTGGCGTAGAACGCCTGATTGACGATGTTGACGCCTGCCGCCTGCACCCAGGGTTTGCTGGTGGTATCGGTGCAGGCCGGAGCCTCGCCGAGCAGCCCGAGTCTGGCCAGCACAAAGGTCCCAGAGCACTGCGACGCCAGCAGTTGGCGGGACGGGTCGAAACGCAGCTGATCCATAATCGCCGGATCATTGGCCACTTCACGGGTCTTCATGCCGCTGCCCACCAGCACCGCATCCGCCTGACAGGCCTGCGCCAGGTCGACGTGCGCGTCGATGGTCAAACCGTTCATCGACGTGACCCGAGGCGTTGGCGAAGCGATGCTGACTCGCCAATCCTTGTCACCGATCAGGGAAATCCGGCTGAGCATGCCGTAGGCGATCAGCGAATCCAGTTCGTTAAAGCCGTCAAAGGTCAGAATGGCGATGTGCATGGCGAATCCCGATGGTTTTTCCGCAGACTACGCCGCCTCTGAGTGAGTCGTCCCGTACAGTCGGCCACAGAATCATCGCAACAGTAATGAATGATTGATCCCGAACGCAGTCGGAGTTGGGTACCACGACATCACTGGAGGTTCACCGATGAACAACAAGACCCTTATCGCCAGCCTGGCGCTTGTCGCCGGCATCGCCGGTATCAGCCCGATCGTTCAAGCGGATGACCCACCGCAAAAAACCGTCCAGCCCGGCGTTAACAACGCCCGCAAACTGGTGGTCGGCGACCGCGCCCCGGACGTCTACCAACGCAGCGAAAAAGCCCTGGTCAACTGGCAGCAGAAAGGCCTGAAACCGCCGAAGGCACAGGCGCAGTGGGTGCAGATCAATGGCAAGTACATGATGGTGATGATCACCAACGGGACGATCGTGGATATCACTCCTGTGGAGCGTTAGGTGGCCCAAACGTTACTCGCTGTGAGCTCGCACCGGGCTTTCACTCCCCAACCGATGCTGATTATTCCCTCTACGCTTGGCCTCATACATCGCCAGGTCTGCAATATGAATCAACCGGTCCATGCTCGGCGCATGGTCCGGGAACACCGCGACACCGAGGCTGGTGCCGATGTGGCGCTGGTCATTGCCGATGGTGATGGGCGGTGACAGTTCGACGAAGATTTTCTGGCAAATGCTGCGAGCCTCATCCTGCAGGCTGACGCCTTGGGCGAGGCCTTGCAGGATGACCACGAATTCGTCACCGCCAATCCGGGCGACGGTGTCGGTTGAGCGCAGGATTCTCTTCAAACGGGTAGCCGTTGTGATCAATACCCGGTCGCCGGCTGCATGGCCGTAGTGGTCGTTGATTGCCTTGAAACCATTGAGGTCGACAAACACCAGCGCAACCCGCGTGGCGCTGATGCGCGCCTGTTCCAGGGCTTCGGACAAACGCTCTTCAAGCACCAGGCGATTGGGCAGGCCGGTCAGCGGGTCGTAGTGGGCGAGGTGCTGCAAGTAACTGGCAGAGGCTTTTTCCTCGGTGATTCGCGCACCACACCCATCATCTTGATGGTCGTGTCGTGATCGTTTATGACCACGATGCCGGTCTCTCGCAGTCAGCGAATGGTGCCATCGGGCCAGACTACCCGATACTCCTCGTCATGGTTTTCGCCGGTTTCCAGGCAGCGCAGCTCACCAGCCCGGACCCTGGCCCGGTCGTCCGGATGCACGCACGAGCCCATCGGTCAGGCTGGCAATCAACACTCGACACTCGGCCAACTGCTTTCGCAGCAAGCGCTCGCGGCAGATCAACGCGACGATCAGGGCAAGCATCACTGAGCCGATGGCTGCGCTGGTCCAGACCAGACTCATTCAGGGGGTTGCCATCATGGCATGTTGATCCGTAGAGGTTGGTGGTGCTTATGTTAGTTCACGGTGAAAGCCGGAAACAGACCGAAGCGGTTGCCAATCGGGCGTATTTCTGGGAAAACGGCGCCCATCCGGCCTGAAGGGCAAGTGAGCAATAGAGTGAACGCGATGAATGATGAATTGCAGGTAATCGATCTTGAAGTGGGCGAGGGCAAAGCCGCCGTCAAAGGCGCGCTGATCACCACCCAATACCGTGGCTGGCTGGAAGATGGCACCGAGTTCGACTCTTCCTACAGTCGAGGCAAACCGTTCCAGTGCGTGATTGGCACTGGCCGGGTGATCAATGGTTGGGAGCAACAATTTACTATATGAGTCTGTAGATTGTAGAGCAGCAGTTTCGAGAACGCGTTCCTGTGTGAAATCTGCCAGCCCAGCAGTACCGTACTCCATCAGATTGAACACAGCGGCACTGCGCAACATGGCCTCACGTCTGGGATGACTACCTTCCGTCAGATTAATAGAAATAATAGTTGCAACTTAACTATAAGTGCGATCTAGCACTTGACAGAATCGAGAAAGATGGTAAAGTGTGCTTAGTTAGATACAACTTCTCAGTAACGCCATCCCAAGTTTCCCTGCCTGCCTGCTCGACGACATAGTTAGGTTTGATCCTTGCCGAACTTTGTCGCTAACTACTTGTGGTCGATCCAAGTGCAGAAGATCGACATTGTTCCTTAAGAGTTGTTGCCATGATGGCTATATGGTTAGGCATATCCGTATAGTCACAATGCCAGTCCTCGACCGTCAGGATGCAACAAAAGACGGTCGCTACTTCTTTTCTCTGCAACGTAGAGAAAGTCTATGCACTACTCAGTGCAAACAACTGATAGCCAGTTCCCCCGAAACTCTCACGCGGAGTTAGGGGTTTTCTTGGCTTATCGAAAGCAACTACACACTCAGAGATACAACTAATGATAAAGCGTTATCCGCTCAAGCGGAAATACTGCCATCACTGCGGAGCTATGTACTATAGTCGTTCTCACCGCAGTCGCTGGTGTTCTGGTGTTTGCCAGACACGAAACTATCGTGCAAACCTGAAGCAAACTCCAGCAGAGCTGGAGCTAGCCTTCAACCTACAGGAAGCAGAACAAACATTCAGGCAAGGAGCAGCGTAATGGTTACCACCCTCTACCTGGAAGTTGCCAAGAGCTCGGGCGCCATTCTCTCTTATAGTCACGAAGAGCTGGAGTCGTCTACTTCAGACTTTATCGAAGTAACTGAGTTTGAACTAAAATACTTGAACAGCCTTGAGGATAGCGTGTTCCCTGTGGGCACAATCTCCACTCTTTCTGACTTGCTCGATTTTCGAGCCACGGCGAAGGCACTTGCCCAAGCCAAGGCCAAGGCTGCCCCGTCCAAGGTTAAGGTAGCCGCCTACGAAGCAAAGCCTACCAAACCATCCACTAGCGACGATGAGGCCCGCCAGAGTCTTATCAAGCAGATCAAAGCACATAACAAGTCGAAGTAGTCCAAGGAAAACCAATATGAAAAATACGCAATATAAGTATGGCAGTGAAGTTGTCGAAATCTTCAAGCACTCTGACGAAGAGCTGCAGGGGCTGATTAAACAGAAAGAAGTTCAATACTTTCGGAGCTGCATGTCGCCAGCTTACCCCGATCTAGGCGTTAATGTGTCTTGGATTAACGAAGAGCCGCTAACCGTAGCTCTCAACGAGCTAGAAGGCTGGTTCGCTCTGGGGTATACCGTTGTAACTTCACTTTGTCGTCCGCTATATCTTAGCGTCCAGCTTAGAAAGCCAGCGGCGATAGTCGATGCGGATCTTCTTGAAGTCACAGAGCAGGCGAAGGTTGAATATGCCGCAAATCGCTATTCCCGCAATGTTGAAGAGACAAAACGCCAAGTTGACATTTCCGTAGCACGCAGGGCGAGAGATCACGCAGCGGCAGCGGCTAAAGTAGCAGCAGAACAACAGTCAACTGAGGAAGCATTGGCACTTGCTGATCTGCTGTCCGCGTACTCGCCAAAGAAAGCATCGACAGCCAAGTAACTTTTCCCGCACCATATCCGCCTTCCCTGAATCGCTTCCCCGATAGTTAAGCCTAACTGGCCCAACTGACTACATCGGGTTTCTGCTGTCTGGCGAAAGGCGTTAGAAGGCGGGAGGCAGTATAGATTTATGACACGCTAATACGAGCAACCCCGCGTGTTATGTGGCTTTCAGCCAATCCCAACTTACATGAGTGAAACCATGCGATTAAACGTGAACGAACAGGCTCAGAAGGAGCTGATCGAGATGATGCAGGCGAGGGGGAAATACAACCCCTCTTACTTCGTCAACCTTCTGATTACAGAAGCATATAAACAGTATCTTGAAATCCCAAACACTGAGGGAAGCAATGGAAAGCCGGAAACACCCCACGCAGCGTAACTACATCTGCTGCCAGTGCAGCGTCGAGTACCAAGCAAAAAGATTCACCGAGAAGTCCCAGCGCTACTGCACCAGCGTATGCCGTAAAAAGGCCCACAGGGCGAGGCAGCCCAGCAAGAAGGTAGAGAACAGATTTGCCAAGCTTGCCAAGAACACCTTCTGGCGGTGGGTGATCAGGGAGTGCCGAGAGGCTGGCACCGTTCAGGTTCTGACAGGGCACACGTCCGCCACTCTGTTAGTCCTGCATTTGCTCAGCGATGCCATGTACAAGTGTTACGGCTGGAGCAGTGACCAGAAGACGAACCTGTTCAACATCTGCCATATCCAGCCACGTAAGGGCAGGAACGGATACATCGGTCTGCTTCACCCGGCAAACCTGTTCATCGGTTGCGGCAGACTGAACCGGAAGCAGGGCAACAAGTTGGTGCCTGCCGATGCAGGTCTGAGGATTCCCGCCAGTACTCTGAAACAGAAGTGGGCAGTAGAGCAGGGCGACTCGAACGCAGCCATTGTCGCAAAGATCCGTGCCTTTCTTGGTGCAGCCCTAGATGACTATCTTGATCAAGCCCCTTCGATTGACCTAGACAAGCGTCACACTCTCGCCCGGCGGATCTACAACCGCCAGCAGAAAGGAACTGCCATTCGCAGCCTTGACCGTCAATGGACATTGAGTGAGCTGGAGTCGCGTGATATCGACATCGAAGTGCTGGAGCAGATGGATGCACACCAACGCGGCAAGACAACAACAAGTAAGTTTCAACCAGAGGTGTATGCGAGGGCGATCCTTTGCATTTACGCCGATGAGTTGGAGCGGGTGGCCAGCATCGCCGCTGGACGCCACCAGGGCAACTGCCAGGTGATGCTACGTCTGGTGCGTGTCTTAGGAATGTACTTGGCCCAGACCGAGGACTTTTCCCAGCGGCAGCACGGAAGCTTCCTCAAGCCCGTCAATGCTACGTGGGCACCGTTACAGTACTTCTGCCCCCTAAACCCGTGGAATCCGTCAGCACGTATGGTAGATCCTGATCGACAGGAGTTGGTCAAACTGATCACAGAGGCGGCATTCAATGCACTACAGGGCCTGCACGTTCCCGTAGAAATGCTGGAGGCGAAGTTGGTGAAACGCATGCACCTTCAAACGCTGGTGCCAGTCGTGGATATTCCTGAAAAGATGGCTTGGGAAGCATGTGGTTCTAATTGGGATGCGTACATCGCCAACCTGTACCGCTCGTTCGAGAGTACATGGCAAGCTCTGCTCGACGTAGGAATCTGCACTGCTGATCAGGTTGACGCAGCCCGTATAGGTGTACTGGAAAGCCTACATGCCGCTATCGAACAGGGGCGTCGGCAGTACAAGAATCAACCCAGCTTCAAGCGGTTGGTGGGCGGCAAGTACTACAGCAGCTGGGGTTTTAAAGGTTACCCGGCATATCTGGAGTTCCCTGTGCTTACGGAGTGCACTAGACCCGGTGGAGATACATCCTTTGCATTGGCAGCATAAAGCCGCGAACGAAAGTAAGCAGATAAATTCTTACGCACAACTAGGAGTTTAGTTGTTTCAGGCTCTCGGACTGCCGACGTTCCCAAGCCGCTCTTTTAGCGTCAATTTCATTGATCACGTCCTTCAAGTTTTGATCTCGGTTCCATTCGCCCGGACGAGATTCCTCGACGGGTATCCCTGCATGCGTGCGAAGCTTCCGTGCCAAGTCGGATGCTTGGAGTCCTAAGTCGGCATAGCCATGCTGCCTGACCCAGAAGAGCTCGGTATGTTCTGGAGGATCATTATCGTACTGCGTAATTCCTGCGAGTCTGCTTTGGAGTTGCTCCTGAAGATCAGGAAGCCGAAGGATCGGGTACATCAAGTCTTTCGGCAATAATCTCCAATCAACATTGATTTCCAGCGGTTGAAACACTGGAAGCGCAGTAGTTGTTACGTGTTCACCATTTTTTCCCGCAGGACGGCCGTACTCTGTGCCATCGTCAAACGCAACATGCGAGCAGCCGTTGGCAAACCGATCCAAGTGAGATACAACAATGACTCCAAGGTATGTCGTTTCTTTCTGGCGAGCGGCCTTAGTTGTCAAGAGTTCCTTAACTAAGACGAACACATTCCCGAACAAAACGCCAGTGATGCCAGCGGCAGCCGAAATAATGGCAGATACGTATCCAGCATCCATGATGTGCTCCGTGGCCTAAGCGGCTGATTAATTAGTCAAGGTTTTATCTCCCGAATCATTACACGGTCTGCCCATATCTGCCATGCGAAGTTTCTACTGAGCATCGGCCCCCGCAGCGGCTTCCGGTAACAACTTCGGAACTATCAGCTATCTATTGGCTTAAAGGCGTCAGCTACATGGGGCTAATATCGTTTGTGGCACGTCAACTCCCCTATTTGTGCTGCGTTACCACTACAGGTGCTAAGCCAGTCTCTCCGTTCGTGCAAATTCTTTCGGTTGCAGCAGAGTTGTCCGGCATCAAGCAGTCGTAGGAGTCGCCGATCCAGTTTTGAATGCAGCCTCCAGAAGCTATGCGGCCCCGGCAAGTGGCATTTCTGTACGTACCAACAAACGACCGTTAAACGATACCTTCCTGACGAGCGGTATTTGGTATCATCAAAATAGCCTTTAAGAGTTGATGATTCCTTATTATACTGATACTACCTTAAGTGATACCAGTGGAGTCACCCGCCATGTCCCGCACTTTCCTTTACTGCCGCGTCAGCACTTCTGGCCAGTTCACAGAGAACCAAGTACAAGAAGTTAAAGCTGCTGGTTTCGATGTACAGGCGAGCCGGGTGGTCGAGGAAACTATCTCAGGCAGCATTCCCGCCAGTGAGCGTAAGGGCTTCCAGACTCTGCTAGGCAAGATGGAGTCGAGTGACGTGCTGATCGTGACGAAGCTGGACCGCCTAGGCCGTAACGCGATGGATGTACGCCAGACGGTTGAGCACTTGGCCTCTGGTGGTATTCGTGTTCACTGTCTTGCTCTCGGCGGTGTCGACCTCACCAGTGCAGCGGGCAAGATGACTATGCAAGTTCTCGGCGCCGTCGCGGAGTTTGAGCGTGACTTGCTGATCGAACGCACACAGGCAGGATTGCAGCGTGCCAAAAGCGA
Source organism: Pseudomonas sp. LBUM1644 (assembly GCF_059716195.1). Taxonomy (NCBI): domain Bacteria; kingdom Pseudomonadati; phylum Pseudomonadota; class Gammaproteobacteria; order Pseudomonadales; family Pseudomonadaceae; genus Pseudomonas; species Pseudomonas sp. LBUM1644. The sequence continues at coordinate 2,750,366 of NZ_CP166812.1, forward strand.
AGGCAAGAAGTTGGGCCGCCCTGAGGCGATGCTTACTACGGCAGCAGTGCGTCGACTCAGAGCGAGAGATATGACTCAGGCCCAAGTCGCCGGTGAACTGAAGATCGGCATTGCTACAGTCAAACGCCACTGGAACAAGGTCTAGACCACTGAGCAAGCCCCGCCAAGTGCGGGGCTTTTCTTTGGTCGGATATTTTAAAATCGTAATTTCCGTAGCGAGGTGGCACGGCGAGGGCGTTAAGCACCGACCTCCAGAGTGTGGAGTCCATCGTTCTACCTGATACCCCGTCCGCATATTTCCTAAGGCGCTTCACGGGCCACGATCGACCTGGGGCAAGTGCCGTTTTGGAAAAATTCCGGTATCTGCGGTTTGGGAGAAGTAGCTACAGTCAGCGCCGAGATAAACTAGGATCTCTGCACCATCACTCAGGGACGATTGCCATGCCACGTAGCTCAGAACCCAACATCGCAACGGCTGATGCACTGACGCTGCTTCTTTACAACCAGCACGCTTTAGCTTCAGCCATCGAAGAAGTGACCAAGTATCTCTCAGAGAATGGCGTGGGGGATGTTGCCGCTAACGCAATGGCAGCCTTAGAAACACTAGACAAGAATGCAGCAGCGGTCGCCAATTCGATTTTACGGCTAAGGCAATCATGAGTTGTTCCGAATCTCGTCGTTGACCATCAAAATGACCGCATGGTACACCTGCGGACCGCCTACGCGGTTTCTAACAACTAGGCTCTGGTCAGGAGAAGGCATGGATATCAAAGATTTTTGTATTGAACATGCTATTGATATGAGTCGATGTGGGGTGGAGCTAGTTGGTGGAAGTTTTAACTTGATCGATTTAGACATATCTCCAGTTGAATTTCTGATCTTGGCAGAAGAGGACTTTCAGCGAGGTGGGCTTTCAGCCCTGATAAACTCCATAACAAATGCGAAGAGAGCAATTGTTGGTCAGATGGACAGGCTGCTAATGTCTTTCGGTTTTGATTCGTTACAGCTTGAAGTTCCAATGAAGATCGAGAAATTGAAAGGGTTAGGGCTTTTGACCCCCGGTCTTCTACGGAAGGTGGTCAAGCTACGTAATATTCTGGAGCACGAATACAAAGTTCCAACACTGGAGCAGGTTGAAGACTCCTTGGAAGTCGCCAGCCTATTTGTAATGTCGTTATCGGCAATGTTCACGCCCTTTGAAGATACACTACAGTTTTCATTGCGCAAGGCATCTGTTCCAGAGCCGATAAAATACTTAACCGTTGGATTGAACCGGGATGCTAGTGGGGTTTTCTACACGGTATATGCATATGACGCAAGCAATAGTGAGTGTCTGGGGCGATGTACTATTCTGTCTGGGCATCCACTGTTTGATAAGTTAGTTAAGCTTTCAGCGTCCCTGATGATGAAGTATAAGGTGGATCAAGCTTGTAAGGAATTCGATGAGATTTACATTGCCTTGTAAACTAATCAGCGTGCTTTTCGAGTGCCTCAATCATAACTAATCCCCTATTAGTAATGTGAGAGGTAACATAATAAGTAGCCACTAACCCGCTGGGCGCAATGCCCCGTCAGTATCTCCTTCCGTTCTAGGGCAGTAAAGTATCGAGGTTGCAAATCGTCTCTAGTTTTGCGTACTAGTGGTGTCCCATCACTCCGAGCGGTACTTTTAGGGGCGTGACTCATGGTTGGTGCTTGTGCGTTCTTCTAAGCAGCTTCTGCAGCGGGTTTAGTTGCTCCACTACTTCCGTATTCAATATAGGTTTTGGCACAAGGTGCGGTTGCGGGAGTATCCTTATCGTTTCATCCAAAGGCTTGGCTTTCAGTCCAAAAAAGTCATCGTGAAGCTCGTCCATAGCCTCTGTGGTGTAGCTTCGGAGCAGGTAGTTTCCTGTTGACCGCTCAACCCCTTTGTACGCCCATTCGTGTCCGTATCCGTCTTCTGCTGACCAGTTTACGATTATCCGCCCGCCCACGAAGACCGTGATCCTGTAGTCCACACCTTTTAGCAGTGCAGCCAGTTTCACTGGATCATTTTCCAGCAAATCGTCTTCAACATGAACAGCGCCGAAAGTATCTAGCGGGCTTTCAGTTCGCTCCATCACCACCAGTTCTGCTTCCAGTGCTGTTCGTTCGGCTTGGCGAGCTGCAAGTTGGCGGATAACTTCGGGGATTGCTCCGACGATTTCTACAGCGTTGGTTAGTTCAGTGATCTTCTGCGCAACTTCTGCAAGCTCGTTCTGGATAGCGAGTATTCGTTTCTGGTTGACCGTCAGTTGTTGGCGTTGGAATGCTGCTTCAATCGCCCCCAAGGATGTATTGACGCGGATGTAGTCCAAGACTGGCTTCGGTATAGTGCGTGTGTTATCGCACCCGCTGTCTTTCAGTCGCTGGCGATTCAAGCACCTCATGCTGTGGGGGCGTCCATCTTTGTTTTGCATTATGTAGTTGCCGCCACAGTGACCACACTTCACCAAGCCGACGAGGAAATGCTTTGCCGTCTTCGCAGGGCGAGTTGTTTTCGCTTCCTTGCCGCGTTGTTGGGCACGAAAGAACAGATCCGGTTCGATGATAGCTGGGTAAGCGTTGGGGATATCGTTCCAGTAGCCGATAGCCGTTCTATTCCGTAACCAGCCCTCGATAGTTGGACTTGAGCACTTTGCCAGTTCCGGTTCGCCGGAATCTCGCATGCGGACAGAGATAGTGGCTTTGCCGACACCCGACGCATATAACTCGAAAGCAGTCTTGACGTGTTTGGCTATTCGCTCGATCACGACACCTTCGACCGTGAGCCAAGCAGGTGTCCAGCGCTTCACTTGCTGTCCTGCCTTTGCTTTCTCTTCGCGTAATCTGTATGACGCGGTGACGCGGCGGGAGAGGGCTTCCGAGTATTGGTTCGCGGCTTGGATTTTCGCCATCAGCATATAGATGTGCGAGCCGTTTACGCTGGCGCGGTTGTAAGTATTTCCGTCATCGAGGGTGGTGATCGATACACCGGCTTTCAGGATTGGTGTGAGTAGGTCGAGCATGTCCACGGTGTCCATCCGACCCGTTCGGTCAATGGCCTCCACCAAAACAACGTCACCTTCTTTGATGGCACCAGCCTCGACGGCTCGAAGGAGTTTGCCGAAGCCTCCACCAGCCTTGATGTGGTCGCCGTGGTAGCCCGATTTGGCCAAATCCTCGAACTTCAACCCGCTAAGCATGTAGTCGGGATTCCTGGTTAACCACTCCGCAATCATGGCAGTCTGGCGTTCTACAGAGCTTCCACCATGTTGGCGGAAGCTGGAAAAGCGTACATACGAGATTGCTTGTTTCATGTGATCTCCTTATGCCTCAAGCATACCATCGTGCAGGGTCACATTCAAAGATTCTGGGATCAAGGGATCATGGGCATGCAGGTGGGCGGCAAGCGCAAGCTGCTGGTGCCGGCCCAGTTAGGTTATGGCGAGCGTTCGATGGGGACGATTACGCCGAATTCGAATTTGATCTTCGAAATTGAATTGCTGGAGGTGCTGACGCGGGATGATTGAGGGTAAAAATCAAAAGATCGCAGCCTTCGGCAGCTCCTACACCGATCACCTGTAGGAGCTGCCGCAGGCTGCGATCTTTTGAAGTTGTCAGGTGAACGCTTCAATATCGTCTAGCGTGTCCGCAATAATTCCTTCAAGAGATGGGAATTTTTTCTTCACGATCTCGAGTGCTGGAAGGACCGTTTCCCTATCCAACTCACTATGCCTGCGAGCGATATGACCCAGAGCGGTCACGGCGGATGCTGCAACCGATTCCGTGTCACTTGCGAGGTATTTAAGGCAAGTGTTCTGAGCCCAGGTTCTGTCTTCTTCATTCAAGAAGCTTCGTCGCTTCTTTGTGGCTCATTGATGGATCTTGATAGCGAAGATTCACTTTTTGGCTCCCGGGATATTGCCCTTGGTTTCGAAACGATTCGAACGCTATATCAATGGGCATTTGATAGATGTAGGACTCGTCTGAAACTTGACGCGCGCGGGGCGCCTCTCTGAATTGAATTGCTGGAAGTGCTGACGAGGGATGATTGATGGTAAAGATCAAAAGATCGCAGCCTTCGGCAGCTCCTACACCGATCACCTGTAGGAGCTGCCGAAGGCTGCGATCTCTTGATGTTGCCCTGGCGGGTCAGGCCTGAAACGTTTCCCGATAGGCATACAACCCCGGTGTGCCGCCGGTCATCACAAACAGCACGTTGTCTCCGTCGCGGAAACGTCCTTGCCGGAGATCGGCCAACAGCCCCGCGAATGCTTTCCCGGAATACACCGGGTCGATTAACAAACCTTCGGTGCGAGCCATCAGGTGTACGGCGTCCTGCATGGTTTGCGTCGGCAGACCATAACCGTCGCCCAATTGGCTGCCGTCAATGACGATCTCTTCAGGCTGAATCATCGCGTCGCTGTTCAGCAACTTCAGCGTTTCCTGGGTTAACTTCAGGGTTCTAACCGCTGACGTGGCTTGATCGGATAAAACCGAGTACGACTTGACGATTGATGTGCCTTGGCCCAGCAATTGAAAACCAGCGGCGAGCCCGGCGTGGGTACCGGCGCTGCCGTTGGGCACTACGACTTGATTGAAGGTGAGGCCGAGTTCCGCTTCCTGCTGCGCAATCTCCGCTGCACAGCGCGCATAACCGAGACTACCCAGCGGCGTTGAGCCACCCGTTGGCAGCACCATCACCTTGCGCCCCGATTCCCTAAGTTGCGTCGCCCGTAACTCGGCCTTGGCGAGCGAGTCGGAGCCACCGGCAAGCACGCTTATTTTTGCGCCGAACAACTGGTCGAGCAGCACGTTGCCGTTGAGTTCGTAATCCACTTCGGCTTTGGGGACCGAGCGGGTCAGGATCAATTCGCAGGCGATGCCCAGGCGAGCGCAAACCGCGGCGGTCAGGCGCGCATGGTTGGACTGAAGGCCGCCGATGGTAATGACCGTATCGACCCCGACCGCCAGCGCCGCGCCGATATGGAATTCGAGTTTGCGCAGCTTGTTGCCGCCACCGCCAATCAACATGTGATCGTCGCGCTTGAGAAACAGGCCGATTCCCTGGGTATCCAGGCCCAGCAGTCGTTCGAGACGTTCGGCCCGCTGAATGGGCGTGGGGCCTTGCAGCAAGTCTGTGCGTGCAAAAGCACTCAGTGACGTGTCCAGTAGGGTTTGCATCAGTGGCGCCTCGGTGTCTTTTATAACGGAGACTCTATGGAGAAAGGCCTTGGGGATATAGGCATCGCCGGTAATTACAGTTTTAACCTGGTGTAATTAATACAGCTGGAAGATCAAAAGATCGCAGCCTTCGGCAGCTCCTACAGGTTTTGGGTGCGCTGAGCACTTGTAGGAGCTGCCGAAGGCTGCGATCTTTTGATCTATAAATCAGGCTTAAGACAAATCAGAGAACAACGGAATCCGCCCATTCAGCGAAGGCCGGTAGCACCAGGTCAATCGATCCAGCGAAGGTTTCATCCGCATAATTTGCGTCACCGTAGCGCTGGCGATACTCATGGCCAACTCCTGCCCCGGACATTGATGCCGCCCCGCGCCAAAAGTGAAACTGCGACGCTGCGGACGATCGAGCAGGAAGGCGTCGGGATGGTCATTGAGCTGTGAATCGCGATTGGCCGAGGCCAGAAGCAGCAGGATCACATCGCCGGGGTGCAGGTTCACGCCGTCGATTTCACAGGGCGCAGCGACGAACCGGCGGGTGTTCTGCACCGACGGATCGAAGCGCTGGACTTCGGCCAGCAGGTCATCAACGCGAATCGGCTCGCTCTGCAACGTCGGGTTTCGAATCAACGCCACCAACGCATTGCCGATCAACCCGGCGGTGGCCTCATACGTCTGGGAGAACAGGCCGAGGAGGTTGGCGATCAACGACTCGGGGTCGGCTGATGTCGCCGCAAAGCGCTGGCGGATACCGGTGAGCAGGGCGCTTTGATGGTCCGGGTCGTCCAGCAGCTCGATGAAATAACCGCATAACTGCTCCGCCGCAGCATGGGCAGCCACCAGTTGTACCTGATCGCTAAGCGGCGACAGGCAAGCGACGAAATCCGCTGTCAGTTCGCTGATGACCCGGCCCTGAGCAGGCGTGAACCCCAGCAACGCCGCCACCACGCACACCGGTCCGCGGAACATCGCCTTGTACAGCCCATCAGCGTCCGGGCTGAGCAAACGCGCGTGGACCAGCGCATTGACTTCCTCGACATCAACCAACGCCAACCCCGGCTCAATCGCCGACCTCGGGCAACGCTGGCGCTCGCCTTCATTCATCCGCATCAATTGCCCGAATACCTTGCCGGCGATGCCACCCGCAATCGCCTTGGGCACCGGTTCGTGGGCAGGCCGGACATGACAATCAGGATGCGTCAGCACCGCCGCCACGGCGCGGGAGCTACTGGCCACCCACAGTTTCAGTCTCGTGTGAAAAACCAGCCCGCCCTCGGCGCGCAGTTGTGCGTAATAAGGATAAGGATCGGCATGAGTCGCAGCGATGATCGGGTCCATGGGTCGCAGCCTTGTTCGTGGTGGGAAAAGTGTTGCTACTATCTCCAGTCCAAAAGGACCTTGATTCGTCCGGGAGCGAAATATGAACGTTGAACAGCACGACATTGGCGTCTCTCAAGTAGCCGCGGCGATCGCGGAACCCGCCCGGACCAAAATCCTCTGTTCGCTGATGGACGGCCACGCCCGCACCAGCACCGAGCTGGCGGCGATTGCCGAGGTCAGCGCGTCCACTGCCAGCGCACACCTGTCCAAACTCAAGGAGTCGGCACTGGTGCGTTTACACGTACAGGGCCGCCATCGCTATTACTCGCGGACAAACGGGTAGCCCAGGCATTGGAAGCGCTGATGGTGATCGGCCAGAACGCCGCGCCGACCTTCAACCCGCACACCCCGGATCGCCTGCAATTCGCCCGCACGTGTTACGACCATATGGCCGGCACCTTGGCGGTGTTGCTGCATGACCAGATGCTGGAACAAGGCTGGTTGCTGGAGACCGATGAGCGGGTTTATCAGCTGAGCGACAGCGGCGAAGCGTTGTATGAAGGGTTGGGGATCGAAGTTAAAGACTTGAACACGTTGCGTCGCCGATTTGCCTGCCCGTGCCTGGACTGGAGCATGCGCCGTCCGCATCTGGGCGGTTCGTTGGGGGCGGCGCTGCTGCAAACGGCGATCAAGCGCAAATGGGTGACGCAAGATCTGGACAGTCGGGCGTTGGCATTGACGGCGTTGGGAAGAAAAGAGATCAATGCGCGATTTGACCTGACGCTGCCGTCGGCCACTCAAGGCAACGTCAAAAGATCGCAGCCTGCGGCAGCTCCTACAGGGGAGCGCATGCCTCTGTAGGAGCTGCCGCAGGCTGCGATCTTTCAGTGGCCGAAAAAAAAGCCCGGCCATCAATGTGAAGGCCGGGCTTTTGTACTCAAACGGACAGCCGTCTCAGGTCAAACCTTGACGATCCAGCCCGCTGGCGCTTCGATTTCGCCGGTCTGTACACCGGTCAGCTCTTTGTAGAGCTTCTGGGTGATCGGGCCGACTTCGGTTTCGCTGTGGAACACATGCAGGTGATCGTTGTAGCTGATGCCGCCAATCGGGGTGATCACGGCAGCCGTACCGCAAGCGCCGGCTTCCTTGAAATCGGACAGCTTGTCGATGAACACGTCACCTTCGACCACTTCCAGGCCCAGACGCGATTTTGCCAGTTCGATCAACGACAGTCGGGTGATGCCTGGCAGTACCGACGGCGAGTTCGGGGTCACGAACTTGTCGTCGTGGGTGATCCCGAAGAAGTTGGCCGAACCGACTTCTTCGATTTTGGTGTGCGTCATCGGGTCCAGGTAGATGCAGTCGGCGAAGTGCGCTTTCTTGGCCTGGGACCCTGGCATCAGGCTGGCGGCATAGTTGCCACCGACCTTGGCCGCGCCGGTGCCTTGAGGGGCAGCACGGTCATAGCTGGAGATCAGGAAGTTGTGCGGGGTCAGGCCGCCCTTGAAGTAGGCACCGACCGGAATGGCGAAGATCGAAAAGATGAACTCGGGCGCAGTACGCACGCCGATGTTGTCACCCACGCCGATCACGAACGGACGCAGGTACAGCGCGCCGCCGGTGCCGTAAGGCGGGATGAAACGCTCGTTGGCGCGGACCACGTCCTTGCACGCTTCGACGAACTGCTCGGTGGACACCTGTGGCATCAGCAGGCGGGCGCAGCTGCGTTGCATGCGTGCGGCGTTCTGATCCGGGCGGAACAGGTTGATCGAACCGTCCTTGCAACGGTAGGCCTTCAGGCCCTCGAAGCATTGCTGGCCATAGTGAAGGGCAGTGGAGCCTTCGCTGATGTGCAGCACATTGTCTTCGGTCAGGGTGCCTTTGTCCCACTCGCCATTACGCCAGTGCGACAGATAGCGCTTGTCTGTCTTGATGTAGTCAAAACCCAACTTGTCCCAATTGATGCTTTCGTTACCCATGACACCCTCTATCACTTAACAACCGCCGAAACGGTTCAAGGCTTCTGACGTTTTTCTGGATGGGGACAACAATACTTCATTCCGGGCCTGTTTCGCAGCCCGCAATTCGATCTCTGCGACCATCGATGCACCCGATGTAGCAGCTGTCGAGCACCGCGAGGCAGCGTTCGACGACGAAGTCGTCGCTTAAAAGATCGCAGCCTGCGGCAGCTCCTACAGGTTCGCGATCCCCTGTAGGAGCTGCCGACGGCTGCGATCTTTTGATCTTTACAAGTGCAACGCGTGCCCAAGGGCACGCAACGCCGCTTCTTGCACCGCCTCGCCCAACGTCGGATGCGCATGGATGGTGCCGGCGATGTCTTCCAGCCGAGCGCCCATTTCCAGGCTCTGGCCAAACGCTGTCGACAATTCCGACACCCCCACACCGACCGCCTGCCAGCCGACAATCACATGATTATCCCGACGAGCGACAACCCGCACGAAACCGCTTTTCGACTCCAGCGTCATGGCCCGGCCATTGGCCGCAAACGGGAAGCTTGAAACGATGCAGTCCAGCCCTGCGGCATTGACCTCGTCCGGTGTCTTGCCGACGACCACCAGTTCCGGGTCGGTAAAGCACACGGCAGCGATGGCGGTCGGGTTGAACTCGCGGGATTTGCCGCTGATCAGTTCCGCAACCATCTCGCCTTGGGCCATCGCCCTGTGTGCCAGCATCGGTTCGCCGCTGACGTCGCCGATGGCATACACGTTGCGCATGCTGGTCTGGCAACGGTTGTCGATCTTGATCGCCGAGCCGTTCATGTCCAGTTTCAGCGCTTCAAGGTTAAAACCCTGGGTGTTGGGTTTGCGTCCGACGGCCACCAGCACCTGATCGGTTTCGAGGTTCAGCGTCTCACCACCAGGCTCTAGAACCTGAAGTGTATTACTAACGGAATCAAAGCTTTGAACGCTATGCTTCAAGTAAAGCTTCACGCCGAGTTTTTTAAGTTCGTCATGCACCGGTTGCGTCAGCTCGGCATCGTAGGCCGGCAATATGCGGTCCTGTGCCTCGACCACACTGACCTCGGCGCCAAGCTTGCGATAGGCAATGCCCAACTCCAAGCCAATGTAACCGCCACCCACCACAACCAGCCGTTTTGGCACAGAAGTCGGCGCCAGAGCTTCAGTGGAAGAGATGATTGGCCCGCCAATTGGCAACATCGGCAGGTTCACGCTTTTCGAACCGGTGGCCAGCACCAGGTGCTCGCACTGGATGCGCGTGTCGCCGACTTCTACGGTTTTACCGTCAATGACTGTCGCAAAGCCTTGAATAACCTGGATTTTGTTCTTTTTAAGTAACGCCGAAACGCCAGTCGTCAGGCGATCAACGATACCGTCCTTCCACTCCACGCTTTTGCCGATGTCCAGGGTCGGCGCCGAAACGCTAATACCCAGAGCTGAATGCTGGCTGTGGTGCTGCGTCTGGTGGAACTGCTCGGCAACGTGGATCAGCGCCTTGGACGGAATGCAGCCGATGTTCAGGCACGTACCGCCCAACGACTGGCCTTCCACCAGAATGGTCGGAATGCCCAGCTGACCGGCCCGAATCGCCGTTACATAACCCCCAGGACCGCCGCCGATGATCAGCAATGTGGTGTTCAAGTTCTGCATGCCTTACTCCACAAACAAGGTAGCGGGTTGTTCGAGCAAGCCTCGAATGGCCTGGATGAATTGCGCCGCGTCCATGCCATCGACCACGCGGTGATCGAAGGAGCTGGAGAGGTTCATCATCTTGCGAATCACGATCTGGCCTTTGACGACCATTGGACGTTCGACGATTTTGTTGACGCCAACGATCGCCACTTCCGGCAGGTTCAGCACCGGCGTGCTGACAATCCCGCCCAAAGCGCCTAGGCTGGTCAGGGTAATACTTGAGCCGGACAGCTCATCGCGACTGGCCTTGCCATTGCGCGCGGCGGTGGCCAAACGGGAGATTTCCGTGGCGCTGTCCCACAAACTGCGGGCTTCAGCGTGACGCACCACCGGTACCATCAAACCGATGTCGGCTTGCGTGGCGATGCCCACGTGTACTGCGCCGAGGCGGGTGATGACCTGGGCTTCGTCGTCGTAACGGGCGTTGATTTGCGGAAAGTCGCGCAGGGCAACCACCAGGGCGCGGACCAGGAACGGCAGCAAGGTCAACTTGCCGCGCGTCGCGCCGTGTTTCTCGTTCAGGTGCGCACGCAGTTCTTCCACGGCCGTGACGTCGATTTCTTCGACATAGCTGAAGTGAGCGGCGCGCTGGGTGGCGTCCTGCATGCGCTGGGCGATCTTGCGGCGCATGCCGATGACCGGGATTTGCTCTTCGTCGTTACGCTGGGCGTAAGCGGCGGTGGCGGTCGACGCATTTGACTGACCTTGAGCCAGATAGGCGTCGAGGTCTTCGTGCAGGACACGACCGGCAGGGCCGGTGCCGCGCACCAGACGCAACTGGATGCCGAGGTCCAGCGCATGTTTGCGCACGGCCGGGGAGGCCAGCGGACGCTCATCGGCCTCGCGAGCAACCATTGGACCTTGACAAGCGGCAGCTCGTGGCGCTGTAGCAGCGACCGGTTTGCTTTCAGCAACAGCTGCGACTTTTGGCGCTGCAACCGGCGCTTCTTTCACGGCAGCAGCAACAGCCGGTTGAGCCGACTCTTTAACGTTGCCCGCGCCTTCGACTTCAATGCTGATCAGGATGCTGCCCACCGCCATGACCTCGCCGGGCACACCGCCCAGCGCAATCACTTTGCCGTGCACCGGAGAAGGGATGTCGACCATAGCCTTGTCGGTCATGACATCGGCCAGCACCTGATCCTCGACGACCAGGTCGCCGACCTTGACGTGCCACACCGACAGTTCAACTTCTGCAATGCCTTCACCAATGTCCGGCATCTTAATAACGTGGGTACCCATTCAGACCTCCATAACCCGATGCAAAGCCGCGCCCACACGGGACGGACCAGGGAAATACGCCCATTCTTGTGCGTGCGGGTAGGGAGTGTCCCAACCGGTGACACGCTCGATAGGCGCTTCCAAGTAGTGGAAGCAGTGTTCTTGCACCAGGGCGACCAGTTCAGCACCAAAACCGCAGGTGCGGGTCGCTTCGTGGACGACCACGCAACGGCCGGTTTTCTTCACCGACTTGACGATGGTTTCCAGGTCCAGCGGCCATAGGCTGCGCAAGTCGATGACTTCAGCGTCGATGCCGGTTTCTTCGGCGGCCACTTGCGACACGTAAACGGTGGTGCCGTAGGTCAGGATGGTCACGTCCTTGCCTGGACGGGTGATGGCAGCCACATCGAGCGGCACGGTGTAGTAACCGTCCGGGACTTGTGCGGCCGGGTGTTTCGACCACGGGGTTACCGGGCGATCGTGGTGGCCGTCGAACGGGCCGTTGTACAAGCGTTTTGGCTCAAGAAAGATCACCGGGTCATCGTTTTCGATGGAGGCGATCAGCAGGCCCTTGGCGTCGTAGGGGTTGGACGGCATGACGGTACGCAGGCCGCAGACCTGGGTAAACATCGCCTCGATACTTTGGCTGTGGGTCTGGCCACCGTAGATGCCACCACCGCACGGCATGCGCAGGGTCATCGGGGCGGTGAACTCGCCGGCCGAGCGATAACGCAGGCGGGCGGCTTCGGAAATGATCTGGTCGGACGCCGGGTAGACGTAGTCGGCAAACTGAATCTCGGCCACCGGGCGCAGGCCGTAGGCGCCCATGCCGACGGCGACGCCGACGATGCCGCTTTCGGAGATCGGCGCATCGAACACCCGGGAGGTGCCGTATTTGGTCTGCAAGCCTTCGGTGCAACGGAACACGCCGCCGAAGTAGCCGACGTCCTGGCCAAACACCACGACATTATCGTCACGCTCAAGCATCACATCCATGGCCGAGCGCAGGGCCTGGATCATGGTCATGGTGGTTGTGGTCATGGCGGTTTCCAGCTCAATTTTGTTGTTGTGGTCGTTCATGTCAGATCCCCAACTCTTGACGCTGGCGCTTCAAGTGCTCCGGCATCTCTTTATAGACGTCTTCGAACATGGTCGCGGCGCTTGGAATCTGGCCGCCGGCAAGGGTGCCGTACTGCTCGGCTTCTTTCTGCGCGGCAATGACTTCGGCTTCCAGTTCGGCGCTGACGGCGACGTGTTCCTCTTCGGACCACTGGCCGATTTTCACCAGGTGCTGCTTCAGGCGCGCTATCGGGTCGCCCAACGGGAAGTGGCTCCAGTCGTCGGCGGGACGGTATTTGGAAGGGTCATCGGAGGTCGAGTGCGGGCCGGCGCGGTAGGTGACCCATTCGATCATGGTCGGACCGAGGTTGCGGCGTGCGCGTTCAGCGGCCCAGGCAGAGGCGGCATAGACGGCGACGAAGTCGTTGCCGTCGACCCGAAGGGAGGCAATCCCGCAGCCGACGCCACGGCCAGCGAACGTGGTGGCTTCACCACCGGCAATCGCCTGGAATGTGGAGATGGCCCACTGATTGTTGACCACGTTGAGGATCACAGGCGCCCGGTAAACGTGGGCGAAGGTGAGGGCAGTGTGGAAGTCCGACTCGGCGGTGGCGCCGTCGCCAATCCAGGCCGAGGCGATTTTGGTGTCGCCCTTGATCGCCGACGCCATGCCCCAGCCCACACCTTGTACGAATTGGGTGGCGAGGTTGCCGGAAATGGTGAAGAAGCCAGACTCTTTGACCGAGTACATGATCGGCAACTGACGGCCCTTGAGCGGATCGCGCTCATTGGACAGCAGTTGGCAGATCAGGCCCACCAGCGGGACTTCGCGCGCCATCAGGATGCTTTGCTGACGGTAGGTGGGGAAGCACATGTCGTCGATGTTCAAGGCCAGGGCCTGGGCGCTGCCGATGGCTTCTTCGCCAAGGCTCTGCATGTAGAACGACATTTTTTTCTGACGCTGGGCGACCACCATGCGGTTGTCGAAGATCCGCGTCTTGAGCATGGCGCGCATGCCTTTGCGCAGGATCTCGACGGGCACGCCTTCGCCCCATGGGCCGAGGGCATTGCCTTGGTCGTCGAGCACGCGAATCAGGCCCTTGGCCAGATCGGCAGTCTCGGCAGGTTCAACATCGATAGCGGGTTTGCGCACCGTGCCGGCGTCGGTCAGACGCAGGTAGGAAAAGTCGGTTTTGCAGCCAGGACGGCCCGATGGCTCGGGAACGTGCAGTTGCAGCGGTTCGTACGCTTGGTTCATGGCTTCTACGCTCGATCTTGTGAATTTCTTGTAGTGAGCTGACCGTCATTCCACGTGTAATGGAAATCTTGTCCTACAAACATCATAGGCCCGGCGCAGGAGAATATTTATCTGTGTTTCGTTGCGTTGGCGATCATTTGAGGATAGAAATTCTAAATAAACAAAAATAACAGGAGGTTTTGTCTCATGCGCAAACTGGATCGTACCGATATCGGCATTCTCAACAGCCTTCAGGAGAACGCCCGTATCACCAACGCCGACCTTGCACGCTCGGTCAACCTGTCGCCGACGCCGTGTTTCAATCGGGTCAAGGCGATGGAAGAACTGGGCCTGATTCGTGAGCAAGTGACTCTGCTCGATGCCGACCTGCTGGGGCTGCACGTCAACGTGTTCATCCACGTCAGCCTGGAGAAACAGGTGGAAGAGGCGCTGGCACATTTCGAAGAGGCGATCTCGGATCGCCCGGAAGTGATGGAATGCTATTTGATGGCCGGCGACCCGGACTATTTGATCCGTGTGTTGGTGCCAACCATTCAGTCGCTGGAGCGCTTCATGATGGATTTCCTCACCAAAGTCCCCGGCGTGGCCAACATCCGCTCAAGCTTTGCGCTCAAGCAGGTGCGATACAAGACGGCGCTGCCATTGCCGGCCAATGGTTTGACCCTGGCTGGCTAAACCCAATCTCCGTAGCAGTTGTCGAGCACCGCGAGGCAGCGTTCGGCGGCGCAGCCGTCGCAAACCCTGCAACCGGGCTCTTTCAGGCAGACCGCGATCGCAGCCTCGCGGTGCTCGTCAGCTGCTACAAAGTCAGAGTTTGTTCAGAGGGATTTTCAGGTACGTGACGCCGTTGTCCTCCGCCGGCGGCAAGTTCCCCGCCCGTACATTCACCTGAATCGCCGGCAGCAACAGCGTCGGCATGCCCAGCCCGGCATCGCGCTGGGTGCGCATGGCGACGAAGGCCATTTCGTCGATGCCATCGTGGACGTGAATATTGCTTTGGCGCTGTTCGCCAACCGTGGTCATGCACCGGGGTTCGCGGCCCTCGGGCGGATAGTCATGGCAGACATACAGACTGACGCTCGCGGGGAAGGCCAGCAACTTCTGGATCGAAGCGAACAGCTGACTGGCGTTACCGCCGGGAAAGTCACAGCGAGCGGTGCCCACGTCTGGCATGAACAGCGTATCGCCCACCAGGAGCACATCGCCGCCGATCAAATAAGCCATGTCGGCCGGGGTATGGCCGGGCACATGCAGCGCGGTGGCCTTGAGGTTGCCGATCATGAACGATTCATCCGGGGCAAACAGATGATCGAACTGCGAGCCATCGACACAAAACTCCGGCTCCAGATTGAACAGGGTCTTGAACACCCCCTGAACCTTGCTGATCGACTGGCCGATAGCGATCTTGCCCCCCAGCTCGCGACGCAGATAGGGTGCGGCGGATAAATGGTCGGCGTGGGCGTGGGTTTCCAGCAGCCATTGCACCTGCAACTGATGTTCGCGAACGAAGCCGATGATCCTGTCGGCCTGGACGGTTGCAGTGCGCCCGGCGGCCGGGTCGTAGTCGAGCACCGGGTCGACGATTGCGCAGTGCCCGCCGTCGTGTTCGTAGATCACATAACTGTAGGTTGACGAGGCGGGGTCAAAAAAAGCTTCAATCAAGGCAGGCATGGTGGCCGTTTCTTTCTGAACGAGCCTTGAGGGTAGATTCATTGTCCCTGTGCTGACCAGCCCCGCATCAATTCAAAGTGAGAAAAAAATCCGTTCGGGCTCTATCCTGTCAGTCATCGATACCGGGCGCTCCCGGCTTTTTGTTGCAGATCACGAGTGGTTTATGTTGCTGGCAAGTTTTTTTGGTGTGGTCATGGGCCTGGTACTCGGATTGACCGGTGCCGGTGGCGGCATTCTTGCGGTACCGGCGTTGGTGCTGGGGTTGGGTTTGACGATGACCCAAGCCGCGCCGGTCGCACTGTTTGCGGTGGGCAGTGCGGCGGCCGTCGGCGCCATCGACGGATTACGTCACGGTCTGGTACGCTACCGAGCGGCGTTGTTGATCGCGTTGCTGGGGGCGATATTTTCCCCGTTCGGCATTTTCTTCGCCCATCAGTTGCCGGAAAGGATCTTGATGATCCTGTTCAGCCTGCTGATGGTCATGGTCGCTTGGCGAATGCTGCGCAAAGAGCGTCAGGATGAAGGGCCAAACGACCACGGGCACGCCAACTGGGGCCAGAAAAACTGCATGCTCGATCAACAGACGGGGCGCTTTTCCTGGACCGCCAAATGCACCGCGACATTGGCTGCGTTGGGCGCGGTGACGGGCGTGGTCTCAGGATTACTCGGGGTGGGCGGTGGTTTCCTGATCGTCCCGGCGTTCAAGCAACTGACCGATGTGCAGATGCGCGGCATCGTCGCCACGTCGTTGATGGTGATCAGCCTGATTTCCGCGATCGGCGTGATCGGTGCGTTTCAGGTCGGGGTGCGCATTGACAGCCTCGGTTACGCCTTCATCGCGGCGAGCATCGTCGGCATGATCATTGGCCGAAAACTGTGCGCGCACGTACCGCCGCGAGCCCTGCAAACTGGTTTTGCCGCCATCTGCGTGGTGGTCGCCGCTTACATGTTGTTCAAAGCGACCGCGTAGCGGGTCTTAACGCCGATCCCCTGTGGGAGCGGGCTTGCTCGCGAAGGCGGTCTTCAAGTCGACATTGATGTTGCCTGACACACCGCTTTCGCGAGCAAGCCCGCTCCCACAGGGGATGTGTGGTGTTCTGTAGATCCACGCGCCCCGTCTCATCCCATCGAAGCAGGTACCCGCTACCCAAGTAGCATACGTCCAGACCCTCAGGATTCGTACACTCGTGCCTCATCCAGGCGCACCTGCGGGAGGCCACAATGCATCAGGTCCAGAGCGAAGGCGTCGTCAGTGCAATGTCCCAGGCCACCGATGCCCAGCAGGTGGCTCAGGAGTTGGCACGACGGTTGTTGCACCCGCACCTGGGGTTTGTGCTGTTCTTTTGTTCCGCCGAGTACGACTTGCAGGCGCTGGGGCAGGCCTTGCAAGAAAGCTTCGGCGGGATTCGCCTGGTGGGCTGCACCAGCGCCGGAGAAATCACTCCTCTGGGCTATGGCCGCAACTGCGTCACGGCGGTGGGTTTCGATCATCGGCACTTTTCCATCGCCGTCGAGCTGATCTGCGAGATGGAACGCTTCAGCCTGATCGACGCCCAGCAAATGGTCGAGCGACTGGTCAGTGGCTGTCGCAGTAATACCCTGGCGCCGATCAAGGGCAACAGCTTCGCCCTGACCCTGCTCGATGGTTTGTCCAGCCGCGAAGAAATGGTCCTCGCCGCCCTGAGTGCGGCGTTGGGCGACATTCCGCATTTCGGCGGATCGGCAGGCGACGACAACTACCTGACCCACACCCACGTGTACTTCGGCGGCGAGTTCCACAGCGGCGCGGCGGTAGTGGTGCTGGTCAATACGTGGCTCGACTTCGAGGTCTTCACCACCCACCACATCCTGCCGAGGGCGGAAAAACTGGTGGTCACCGGGGCTGACAGCGCTTCGCGCCGGGTCTTTGAACTTAATGCCGAGCCCGCCGCCGAGGAATACGCCCGGCACATCGGCGTGCCGGTGGCGGAGCTCGATCACCGAGTCTTCGCCGCGCACCCGCTCGCGGTGCGGATCAACGATCAGTACTACGTGCGGGCGATCCAGCAGGTTCATCCGGACTTGAGCCTGAGTTTCTATTGCGCGGTGGAGAACGGCATTGTTCTTACGGTCATGACGCCAGGCCCGATGCTGCCCAATCTGCAAGCCTTGTTCGAAGGGCTGCAGGAGCGCCTCGGCGATCTGTTGCTGACCATTGGCTGCGATTGTTTTCTCAGGCGTCTGGAACTGGAAGACGACGGCAGCCTGGAGCAGATCGGCGCGTTTTTGCGCGATCAGCGGGTGATGGGTTTCAACACCTACGGAGAACAGTTCAATGGCATGCACATCAACCAGACCTTCACCGGGGTTGCCATTGCCCGAGGCCGGTCCCTTGGACACCGCTGAGCTACAGGCTCAGATCGCCAGCCTGCGACACGACAACCACAAACTGCAACGCATCAATGCCGCGCTGATCGAGCGGATCGAGTCAGGCATCACCCGCGGCAACGACCCGTACGCGGCGTTCCAGCATTCAGTGGTGTTGGCCGAGCAGGTGCGTGAGCGCACCGACGCCTTGAACCAGGCCATGGCCGAACTCAAGGCCGGTAATCATTTGCTCAGCGAAGCGCGGCTACGGGCTGAAACCGCCCACCAACATTTGATCGATGCCATCGAGAGCATTTCCGACGCCTTTGTGCTGTTTGATGCCGAGCAACGGATCGTGCTGTTCAACAGCCGTTTCAGGGGGTTTTGGGGCGATAGCCGGGTGCGGATCAACGCGGGCATGCGCTTGGCCGAGGTCAAGCGATTGATGACGGCGACCGGGTTGTTCACTGAAGAACCCCGTGGAGGCGTCGACGAAAACCTGCTCTATCGCCTTCAAGACGGCCGTTGGCTGCAAGTCAGCGAGCGGCCCACCCAGGAGGGCGGGCGCGTGATCCTGTTCACTGACATCACCGACGTCAAACTCAGTGAAGCGCTGCGCCGTGAACAAGCGGTGGCGCAGAAATCCCATTTGCTGCAACGGGCGGTCGATAACCTGTCCCAAGGCGTGGCGATGGTCAATGCCGAGGGCATTCTGGAATTGTGGAACCGGCGCTTTCTGGAGCTCAGCGGCTTGGCCCCGGTGGCGGCCCATCGTCCGTTCGCCGAAGTGATCGCCGACAGTGAGTTGAACCTGCTGACTCCGGCCAGTCGCGACTCAAACGGGCGGCCGGTGCAGGAATGCGAGCAGCGCCTCTACGGTGGCCGGGTGCTGGAAATTCGCACTCATCCGTTGCCCACCGGTGGGTTCGTCAACACCTTCACCGACATCACCGAACGCTACCAGCACGCCGAAGCACTCAGCGAAAGCGAGCGCTGGATTCGCCTGATCACCGACCATGTGCCGGCGCTGATCGCCTACCTCAACGCCGATCTGGTCTACGAGTTCACCAATAAAGTCTACGAAGAATGGTACTGCTGGCCCCGGGGTGTGATGCTCGGGCAGAGCTTGCGCGAAGTTCACAGCGAGCAGCATTACCAGCGCCTGGAAGCCTACGTGGCGCGGGCCCTGGCGGGTGAAAGCGTGACGTTCGAGTTCGCCGAAATCAACATCAACAATCAGGAACGCTACATGCTGCGCTCCTACGTGCCCAATCGCCTGGCCACTGGGGAAGTGGTGGGGATTTTCGTGTTGATCTGTGACATCACCGAGCGCCGGCGCACGGCCGAGGCACTGCACCAGGCTTATCAGAATCTGGAGTTGCGGGTGCGCGAACGCACCGCCGAACTGACGACCCTTAACGATCAACTGCGCCGAGAAATCGACGAACGTCGGCGGGTGGAGTCGCGCCTGCGTGAGGCCAAGCTTGAGGCCGAGCAGGCCAACCTGTCGAAGACCAAATTTCTTGCCGCCGTCAGCCACGATTTGTTGCAACCGCTGAACGCCGCGCGACTGTTTACCAGTGCCTTGCTGGAACGCCGGGAGCCGGTGGCCAATGCGATTCTGGTGCGCAATGTCAGCAATTCGCTGGAAGACGTGGAGAATCTGCTGGGCACGCTGGTGGATATTTCCAAGCTCGATGCTGGCGTCATCAAGGCCGATATCGCGCCGTTCGCCCTGAGCGAATTGCTGGAGAACCTTGCCGCCGAATACACCCAGGTTGCCCGCAGTGAAGGCCTTGAACTGCATTTCATCGCCTGTTCCGCGCTGGTGCGCAGTGACATTCAGCTGTTGGCGCGGATCCTGAGAAACCTTTTGAGCAACGCCATTCGCTACACCTACGGTGGACGCGTGGTGCTTGGATGCCGTCGTCATCACCAGCGCCTGTCGATTGAGGTGTGGGACAGCGGCATGGGCATCGCCGAAAACCGTCTGGAAGAAATTTTCCAGGAGTTCAAACGCGGTGACGTGCAGCGCCCGGATCAGGATCGCGGTTTGGGCCTGGGGCTGGCGATTGTCGAGAAAATAGCCGGGATTCTTGGCCACCGCATTCACGTGCGTTCCTGGCCGGGCAAGGGTTCGATGTTCTCCGTCGAAGTGCCTTTAAGTGCAACGGCGCCCAAGGCGCCGCCGAGTCTGGTGATGAGTGAGCCGATGCTCGAACGTCTGCGCGGCGCGCGGGTGTGGGTGCTGGATAATGACGCGGCGATTTGCGCGGGCATGCGCACCTTGCTCGAAGGCTGGGGGTGCCAGGTGGTAACCGCGTTGTCGGAGCAGGATTTGGCGCGGCAAGTGGACAACTACCACGCCGAAGCGGACTTGCTGATTGCCGACTATCACCTGGACGATGAACAGAATGGCGTCGATGCCGTAGCGCGGATCAACGCCCGTCGCGCTTCAGCAATCCCGGCGATGATGATCACCGCCAACTATAGCAACGAACTCAAACAACAGATCCGAGAGCTGGGGCACACCTTGATGCACAAGCCGGTGCGGCCGATGAAGCTCAAGACGGCGATGAGTCATTTGCTCGGCCCATCCCGATAACGCGCGGCAATTCCGATCTGTAGCAGCTGGCGCAGCCTGCGTTCGGCTGCGCAGCAGTCGTAAAACAAGACGATGCGGTGTATCAGGAAGACCGCGCAATCAGGTTTCACGACTGCTGCGCAGCCGAACGCAGGCTACGCCAGTTGCTACAGAGTTTGCGTCGCTGCGAAATGCCCTCGGCGCAGGAATCGTGTTTCAGCGCCGCAGGTAAGACCCGAAATCGATGTCTCCGGCACTCAGGATCGCCTGCACGCGGTTGTGCACGTTGAGTTTGCGCAGGATCGCCGAGACGTGGGCCTTGACCGTGGTTTCGGCGATTTCCAGGGTGTAGGCGATCTGTTTGTTCGATTCGCCCTTGGTCATGCGCTCCAGCACCAGCAACTGTTTGCGGGTCAGGGCCTGGAGCAGTTCCTGCGGGAAGCTCGGGGTGTCGTTCATCCGGCGATGAGTGCCAGCTTTCTGCGTGCGGATAATGTCCGGCGGCAGGTACACGTTGCCGTTGAGAATCTGCTGGATCGCTTCGGTCATCTGCACCCGTGGCGAGGACTTGGTGATGAACCCCACCGCGCCGTAGGTGATGGCTTGCAGCACGATCTGTTTGTCCTGTTCGGCCGACACGATCACCACCGGAATGGTCGGCGCTTCGTTGCGCAGGTTGATCAGGCCGTTGAGGCCGTGCATGCCGGGCATGTTCAGGTCGAGCAGGATCAGGTCGAGGTCGTCGTGATCGTGAGTCAGCAGCAGCGCACTGTCGAGATCGGCGGTTTCCATGACTTCGCTGCCCGGAAATCCATCGCTGATGACGTTATGTATGGCTTCGCGAAACAGCGGGTGATCGTCGGCAATCAGAATTTTGTACATAGCCTTTCACCTCATTATTTTGATTAGGGTGTGGCAACAACACGCAAGCGTAACGATCAGGGAAAGGGTTCGGGCTGGGCCGGGGTCACGGGCAGGTTTGCCGCTTGCCAGGCGTCCAGGCCATCGCGATACCAATACACAGACTTATAGCCCATCGCGGCGGCGCGTTTTACCGCGTTCCAGCTCAGCCAGCAATCGGCACGGCAGTAGAAGACCAGCGGTTGCGCAAGATCGCCTGCGGTCAATGTATTCAAGTTACGCGCAAAATAGTCCTGCCAGGCAGCTGTCAGGTCACCGTCGCCGGTATTGGCCAGCCAGTGGCTGCCGGGCAGGTTCTCGTGGGGCTGGTCTTCGATGAAACGGCCTTGCAGCCATTGACGGCGGTAAACGTCGATCAGCACCGGACGCTGGCTTTGAGTCAGCAGGGTTTGCAGGGCGGCGGTGTCGATGATGGCCGCACCCTGGAGCTGATTCGGGGTCGGGCTGCGGTAGAGACCGATGCGGTAGCCATCGGCAGAGAACAGCGGCGTTTCGGCGTGCGCGGTGCCCAGCAACAGGCTCAGCGACAGCACCGCGAGAGAAGGGCGCATCAGACGACGTCGGGCACGCGGCATGGGGTTCAATCCTTATCGTTATGAACCCATTACATGCCAGTCGCGGTGCATTGGGAATGCGACGATAGACAGGTAAACCAGTACTAAAGTAGTAATTTTGCCCTGCTCAATGCAGATCAACTGTAGGAGCGAGCTTGCTCGCGAAGTCGTGTCAGTCGAGATCAATGTCACTGACACACCATCGCGAGCAAGCTCGCTCCTACAGGGGGGAATTGTGTGGTCAGTTGGTTTTGCGCAGGGCCGCGTGTTGGGGGTTGAAGGTAAACACGGCCAGTAACGTGAACACCAGCGTCAGTCCGACGCACACCGCCAGCGCCAGTGGATTGAAGCGCTCGTACAGCGCAAACCGCACCAGCTCGACCGCATGGGTAAACGGATTCAACGCGCACAACCAGAACAACCATTCACTGGACTCGCGCATTTTCCACAGCGGATACAGCGCCGACGACAGGAAAAACAGCGGGAAGATCACGAAGTTCATCACTCCTGCAAAGTTCTCCAGTTGGCGGATCGCGTTGGACAGCAGCAAGCCCAGCGCGCTGAGCATCAACGCCACCAGCAGCAATGCCGGCAACGCGATCAGCAAACCCACGGCCGGCGGTTGCACGCCGTACACCCAGGCAATCGCCAGAAAGGCATACACCTGCAACAGCGAAATCAGCGACGTGGCCAACAGTTTGCTGCACAGCAGAAACGTCCGCGGCAGAGGGCTGGTGAGCAGCACGCGCATGCTGCCCATCTCTCGGTCGTAGACCATCGACAGCGACCCTTGCATGCCGTTGAACAGCAGGATCATGCAGGCCAGCCCTGGAATGATGTAGACCTCATAGGGAATGTAGGTGTCGTAGGGCTCGATGATCGCGATGCCGAGTGCCGCGCGAAACCCCGCGGCGAACACCAGCAACCACAACAACGGTCGCACCAGCGCACTGAGAAACCGTGTGCGCTGCAACACAAAACGCAGCCATTCGCGCAGCACGATGCCGCTGAAGCATTGCCAATAAGCGTTCATCGGGCGGCTCCTGTCGTTGTCAGGCGAGCGAAGGCCGAACCGAGGTCACCGCCGTGTTCCAGACTCAGCGCATCGGCGGGTCCGCTGGCGACCAATCGCCCTTGATGCAGAATCAGCAAGTCGTCGCTCGGCCGCACTTCATCCAGCAAATGGGTGGTCCACAACACACTGATGCCGTGTTCGCGACACAGGCTGCGGATGTGTTGGTTGAGCGCCAGTCGACTGGCTGGGTCGAGGCCGACGCTGGCCTCGTCGAGCAGCAGCAGCCGTGGCTCATGCAGCAACGCACGGGCGATTTCCACCCGGCGACGGTGACCGCCATTCAGTTCGCGTACCCGTTCGCGACGGCGCTCGGTCAATGCTTGCCTGGCGAGTTCGGCATCGACTCGCAGGTGGGTCTGTCGGCGCGACATGCCATGCAGCGCAGCGTGATAACGCAAGTTCTGCTCGACGCTGAGGTCCAGGTCCAGCGTACTTTGCTGGAACACCACACCCAGTTGTCTGAGCGCCGGGCGCGGCGCGTTACGCAACGAGCAACCGCCCACCAGGATGTCACCGTGCTGTAAATCATAGAGTCGGGTGAGCAACGCAATCAGCGTCGATTTGCCCGCGCCGTTCGGCCCCAGCAACGCCGCAAAACGTCCCGGTGCCAGGCTGAAACTTACCTGGCGCAACGCTTCCCGCGCGCCGTAAGCGAAACTCAGCTCGTTGACCTGCAGTGCGTTCATGGCGTTACCACCACGCCCCACGGATAGCGCCCGACCTTGACTGATTTGGTCACCTTGAGGCTGTCGACATCAATCACCGACACATCACCGCTGACGCCGTTGGTGGCGAGCAATTGCTTTTGATCCGGGGTAAACGCCATCTGCCAGACCCGGCGGCCCACCAGCAGATAGTCGAGGATTTCGAAGGTCTTGGCGTCAATCACCGCCACATGGTTCGCCGGACCAAGGGCGACAAAACCGTATTTGCCGTCGGCACTGAGCTTGATCCCCACCGGCTGGACCTTGTCCGGGTGCACGCCCTTGATCTGGAAGGTCAGGGTCTTGAGGATCTGGCGGGTGGCGACGTCGAGAATGGTCACGGTGCCGCCAATTTCCGCCGAGGCCCAGAGCTGTTTACCATCGGGTGCGAACTCGACGAAGCGCGGCCGCTGATCCACCAGGGTGCTGTCGGCCAGGGTCTGGGTGCTGGTGTCGATCCAGTGCAGCATGTTGGTGGTTTCGCTGGTGTTCACCGCCCATTTGCCGTCGGGGCTGACCGCCATGCCTTCCGGTTCGACGCCGACGTTGATCTGGCTCAGCACCTTCGAGGTTTCGGTGTCGATCACCGTCACCAGCGCATCGTCTTCGTTGGAAACGTACAGCCAGCGATTGTTCGGGTGCAGGGCAAATTGCTCGGGGTCTTTGCCGGACGGCAGTTCCTTGATGATCTTGCGTGTGGCGACGTCCATCACCTGGACCCGGTCGGAATCGCTGGCGCAGATGTACAGCAACTTGCTGTCGTGGGACAGCAGCAGGCCGCGCGGACGCTGGCCGACGGGCAGGGTGTCGGTGACTTGCAGGGTCTGCATGTCAATCAGGCTCAGGCTGTTGTCCTTTTCGTTCGAGACCCAGGCGGTGCTGGCCGCGGCGTGCCCGGCGGCGAGCAGCAGGGCGCAAGAAAGCAGGGTGCGGCGCATGGCAGTTTCCTTTTTATTGTGGGTGTTGTGAGGGACCCGATCAGGGAAAGCGGCAACTGACCTCGGGCTTGTCATAGCCCAGGCTGTCCATTTCGTTGAAGGGGTGAAGGAAACCATCTTGCGGCGAGGTGCTGACCAGCGCCCGGGGTTGCACGATGGGGATCGGCTGACGCAACTGGCCATTCCACGGGCGATAGCTGAGCTTGCGACCCTTGAAGCCGTCCAGGGGCAATTGATCGCTGATTTCAAGCGTACGGATCGCCATCGGATCGCTCTGGCGCAGTTTGCTCACCGCGCTGGCGATGCTGCGCACGGCCATCCATGCGGCAAAATCACGGTCATTCATCCAGCGCCCGGCCATGGCTTCGAAGCGCTTCTGCAACTGGGCGGCGCCGTAAGTTTCCACGGTTTTGTGCCAGCCCACCGGGGTCAGGCCCTGAGTGCCGGCCACCGGGCGCGGATACCAGGTCTGGTAGGGCACGTATTCGCCGAAGTCACCGCGTTCATCCGCCACCAGCACCACATCGTATTCGGCGGTCTGGGTGAACAGCGGCATGTCGGCCTGGGCGCTGCGGCGTTGATCGTTGTCGAAACTCCAGGCTTTTTCCGCCACCAGTTGCAGGCCGAAGCGTTTCGCCGCGCGGCGCAGGGCGGCGGCGTAGGCTTGATCGTCCGTGGTCGGGCCGACGATCAACAGCGCCCGCTGCCATTTGCGCACCACCAGAAATTGCGCCAGCGCATCCGCGAGCATCGCCCGGCTCGGCAGCGTGTGCAGCACGTTCGGCAGGCAATCGGTGCTGCGCAGGCTGTCATCCGCGCTGCCGGCGTTGAACAGCAGGCTGTCGGGCAGCACCGCGCTGAGTCGGCGCAGGGTTTCCACCGGCGCATTCACCACAAACAGCCGCAGGCCCTGCTCGTGTTGGGCCTTGGCCGCTTCGACCAGCGCATCCGGACTGTCGACGCTGGCACTGACCAGGCTGTAGCGGTGATTGAGAAAACGCCCGGTGCTGTTGCTGTCGGTGATCGCCAGTTCGGCGCCGCGCAGCCCGGCGTCGGTCGGTTCGGGAATCACGTTCGACAACAACGGCCCCGGATCGGGGCGATAACCCAGGTAGCCGATCTGCACCTGCAACGGCGCGTCGGCTGCCTGGCTCTGGGTCGCCAGCCCGGCAGCGCAGGCAATCGCCAGCAGGTAGATCAGGGCGTAAGGGGCAAGCTGGCGCATAAGGCACTCCATTACAGGTAGCGCCAGCATAGGAAGCCTGCGAGGTAGAAGAAATATGCAGAAAGTAGCGGAGAGGCAGTACCAAGGTCGTAACTCATCCGGGAAACGCGGGCGTGTCGGCCAATTGCCCTACTACCAAGGGACTAGATGGCGGCCACCAAAGCAGCATGGGGCTGGTGCGACGGGGTTCCTAAGATGGTTGCCATAGCCTCTGCCAAGAGGTTTTGCGTGCAACCCAGAGGGCATAACAATGACAACAAAACGCAACGTCTTGCTCGTGGCCGGACTGCTGGCCGGTTTTATCAGCGCAGGTTCCGTGTGGGCCCATGGCAACGTGGTGCCGCAGGCTGTCGAAACGCCGGGCCTGACCCCGATCAAGGACGCCGGCGTGCAGGTCGATGCCGATGGCTGGGCCTCGGTGAACCCTTACCGCGCCTCGCCGCAACATGACAAAGCGCTGGAAATCGGTTCTTCGGCCTACAACCAGAACTGCGCGGCCTGTCACGGCCTGGAAGCCAAGTCCGGCGGCATCGCCCCGGATTTGCGCCTGCTCGATGTCGGCGACGCCGGTGATGAATGGTTCGTCGAACGGGTTCGCCATGGCGCGGTGCGTGACGGCCGGGTGTACATGCCGAAAATGGCGGATTACCTGAGTCAGGAAGCCTTGTGGGCGGTGCGCACCTACCTGGACAGCGTTCACGTCGAGGAGTAGCCCATGCGCCTGCTCACTGTGTTGATCAGCGCTGTGTTGCTGTGCTGCCAAGTGGCGCAGGCGCAGGTCCGTACCTTTGACCAAATGATCGCCGCAGGCGAACTGAAAGTGGCGGTCTACAAGGATTTCGCCCCCTACAGTTTTGAAGACGCCGGCCAGCCGCGCGGGGTCGATGTCGACCTCGCCGAGGCACTGGCCAAAGCCCTTGGTGTGCACCTGACGCTGATCTGGGCACCCGCCGGCGAGAAGCTCGACGACGACCTGCGCGATTACATCTGGCGCGCCAGCCAGTTGCATAACCAGCAACTGGCCGACCTGATGATGCGCGTGCCATACGACCGCGACTATTCACAAAAGCGCAATGAACTGGGCGAGCTGGAGAACGACCATGTAGTGATGTTCGGTCCCTACCAGAACGAGCAATGGCAAGTCGCGTATGACCGCCGTCGACTGGACTCGGTGGGCAGTGTCGCGGTATTCGAGCAGCACCCGATCGGCGTCGAAGTCGACAGCGTGCCGTCGTTCTACCTGACCTCGGTGTTCAACGGCATGCTCGCCGGCAAAACCCACCACTATCCCGGCGTGCCACAGGCGTTCGCGGCGATGAAGGCCGGTGAAGTCGACGCGGTCATGGCCATGCGTGGCGAGATTGACTGGCAGGTGCATGAGGCGGCGGATCCGCAGGTGGCGCTGGCCGAAAACGCCTACCCGAACATGGGCAAGCAACTCTGGGAAATCGGCATGGCGGTGAATGAAAGCAACCGGCAACTGGCCTATGCCGTGGAAGAGGCGCTGGAGGCGTTGATTCGTGACGGCTCGGTCAAGGCCATTTATGCCCGCTACGGCCTGCGCTATGACGTGCCCGAGATGTATCAATAGTGAACTGGCGAGCGAGTTGTCTGCTGGCCTGCTGGTTGCCCTTGGCCGCGCACGCGGCGACCCTCGAACCGGGTAAAGATCCGGTGCCGTCGGTGATGTGGGAGTTCTATCACAAGCTGATGCTGGGCGACGCGCCGTTCGTGTTCGACGAGCGGATCAAGTTGTTTGCGCCACCGTTCGCCGAAGACGCGCGGCAAGTGCCCCTGGAAATCGACGCACGAGCGTTCAAGGGCGACGTGGTGAAAATCCTCGCCTGGGCCGAACTCAATCCTTTGCCGAAAATCGTCGATTTCCAACCGCTGGACCGGGTCCTGCCCTGGCTGTCGATCCGCATCCGTATCGAACAAGCCACACCCTTGCGCGCGGCGGTGCTGACGCGTGATGGCATTTGGCACGTTGGCTCGACCCTGATCGACGCGGCGGGTGGCGGTTGCACGGCGCCGAGCGTGGTGCGCACCCAACCCGGCTGGGAAGAGCACATCGGTGAAGTGCTGGGCGGTCGTTATCCTCGGCGCGACTTCAGCCGCGTGCGCGTGCAAGTGGCGCACCCGATGGACAACGGCATGGTCAGCGGCATCCCGGAATTCTTCATCAACCATGCCGAGTTGCGGGATCAGAACGACCAGTTGCTGGCCCGGCTCGAACTGTTTCCTGCCGTCAGCGAAAACCCCAGCCTGGCCTTCGATATCGAAGGCGCAGGGCAGACGCGCCTGTTGCTGCGGGACAACAGCGGCAATGAATTCGATGCGGCCATACCCTGACCCCAAGGAGCGTGTCATGCGCTGGATGCTGTTTTTGTTGCTGGGCCTGAGCCTGCCGGCCCTTGCCGACCTCGACTACGTGCTCAAGCCCCGACAGATCGCCGAAGACACCTGGCTGCTGGAGGGCAGTACCGACAATTTCGCCAAGGCTAACGGCGGCAACATCGTCAACACCGCGTTCATCGTCACCGAGCGCGGCGTGGTGGTGATCGATACCGGACCGTCGAAGCGCTACGGCGAAGCCATGCGCAAGGCCATTGCCGCGACCACCGACAAACCGGTGATTGAGGTGCTGCTGACCCATCATCACCCGGACCATGTGCTGGGCAATCAGGCCTTCAGCGACGTACCCATTGGCGCGCTGGCAGGCACCACTGAGTTGTTGCATCAGCAAGGTGATGCGATGGCCGAGAACCTGTATCGGCTGGTGGGGGACTGGATGCGCGGGACTGAAGTGCTGTTGCCGACCGAAACGCTGACGCCCGGCGTGCGAAATTTTGGGAATCACGAACTGCGCCTGCTGAGCCTGGGTGGGCACACCGGCGCGGATCTGGCTATTCTCGACCAGCAAACCGGCGTGCTGTTTGCCGGTGACCTGGTGTTTTATCAACGGGCACTGACCACGCCCAACAGCCCGGGGTTGTCGGTGTGGCTGGCGGACATCGCGACCCTTCAGGGCTTGCCGTGGACGCTGGTCGTTCCGGGCCACGGACCGGTGGCCACGGATGCAAAACCCTTCGCGCAGATGCGCGACTACCTGACCTGGCTCGACCAGCTCATGCGCGACGGTGCCGCCCACGGCAGCGACATGGCCGAGATGATCCGCAGCCCTGTCCCCGAGCGGTTTTCCGGGATTAACCTGACCCGATATGAACTGATCCGCAGCGTCAGCCACCTGTATCCGCGTTACGAGCGTGCACAGATGACCCGAGTCGACTCACATCGACTGTAGGAGCGAGCTTGCTCGCGATGGTGTATCTGTCGACATCAACGCAGCTGACACACCATCGCGAGCAAGCTCGCTCCTACAGGGCGCTGGTATTGATCGCAAATCCAGCATTCATCACCTCCGACCCCGTACTAAGGGATTAGCAATCTCAGCACTGCGGGCAATTGTTGAAAGGGCGTCGGCGCCCAAGAATCTGCACCTGACCGGGAAAATTCCCCGGGTATAACAAAAACCGCAGAGGTAGCCGTCATGACCCAACCCGCACGTCGCCAACCCTTCGTCTTGAGTGTGCTGCTCAGCGCCATGCTGTTGTCCGGCTCGACATTGGCTGCCGTCAGCGATCAGGACATTCTCCAGGACCCCAAGAATCCGGAGCAGATCGTCACCAACGGTCTGGGCGTCCAGGGTCAGCGCTACAGTCCGCTGGACACCCTCAACGTCGATAACGTCAAGGAGCTGCGGCCGGTCTGGGCCTTTTCCTTTGGCGGTGAAAAGCAACGCGGTCAGCAAGCGCAGCCGATGATCAAGGACGGCGTGATGTACATGACCGGCTCCTACTCGCGCGTGTTCGCGGTGGATGCACGCACCGGCAAAAAACTCTGGCAGTACGACGCACGCCTGCCCGATGACATCCGCCCGTGCTGCGACGTGATCAACCGTGGCGTGGCGCTGTATGGCGACCTGGTGTTCTTCGGCACTCTCGACGCCAAGCTTGTGGCCCTGAACAAAGACACCGGCAAGGTGGTGTGGAGCAAGCAGGTCGCCGATCACAAGGAAGGCTATTCCATTAGCGCTGCGCCGTTGGTAATCAACGGCAAACTGATTACCGGCGTGGCCGGTGGCGAGTTCGGTGTGGTGGGCAAAATCTCGGCTTACGACCCGAAAAACGGCGATCTGCTGTGGGTCCGCCCGACCGTCGAAGGCCACATGGGCTATGTCTACAAAGATGGCAAGGCGATAGAGAACGGTATCTCCGGCGGTGAAGCCGGCAAGACCTGGCCCGGCGATCTCTGGAAAACCGGCGGCGCGGCGCCGTGGCTGGGCGGTTACTACGACCCGGAAACCAATCTGCTGCTGTTCGGCACCGGCAACCCGGCGCCGTGGAACTCGCACTTGCGCCCTGGCGACAACCTTTACTCCTCATCGCGCCTGGCGCTGAACCCGGACGACGGCACCATCAAGTGGCACTTCCAGAGCACGCCTCACGATGGCTGGGACTATGACGGCGTAAACGAACTGGTCTCGTTCAACTACACCGAAGGCGGCAAGGAAATCAAAGCCGCGGCCACCGCCGACCGTAACGGTTTCTTCTACGTGCTGGACCGCACCAACGGAAAATTCATTCGTGGTTTCCCGTTCGTCGACAAGATCACCTGGGCCACCGGCCTGGATAAGGATGGCCGGCCGATCTACAACGAAGCCAGTCGCCCTGGTGCCCCGGGCACTGAAGCCAAAGGCAGTTCAGTGTTTGTAGCGCCTGCGTTTCTCGGCGCGAAAAACTGGATGCCGATGGCCTACAACAAGGACACCAAGCTGTTCTACGTGCCGTCCAACGAGTGGGGCATGGACATCTGGAACGAAGGCATCGCCTACAAGAAAGGCGCAGCGTTCCTGGGTGCCGGTTTCACCATCAAGCCGTTGAACGAAGACTACATCGGCGTACTGCGCGCCATTGATCCGGTCACCGGCAAGGAAGTCTGGCGCCACAAGAACTACGCGCCGCTGTGGGGCGGGGTGCTGACCACCAAGGGCAACCTGGTGTTCACCGGTACGCCGGAAGGTTTCCTCCAGGCCTTCAATGCCAAGACGGGCGAAAAGGTTTGGGAATTCCAGACCGGCTCCGGTGTACTCGGCTCGCCTGTGACCTGGGAAATGGACGGCGAACAGTACGTCTCGGTGCTCTCGGGCTGGGGTGGTGCGGTGCCGCTGTGGGGCGGCGAAGTGGCCAAGCGGATCAAGGACTTCAACCAGGGCGGGATGCTCTGGACCTTCAAGTTGCCGAAAGACCTCGTGGCCAAACATTGACCACCGCACAACCCTTGTAGGAGCGAGCTCGTTCGCGAAAAACCGGAGACCGCCGCGGCGTGTCAGGTTGCCAGCGTCAGCGTTGATGACCATCGCGAGCAAGCTCGCTCCTACTACCAAATAACGAGAGTCCCCCTGCCAACGGCGCATTCGTCTGGCAGGCGGGGCTCTCTACTATCGATTCATCGCCTGTTTGCCCGACAGGCATCGACCCAGACTGAGGCTCACCATGATCTACGCACAACCTGGCACCCCCGGCGCCGTCGTTTCCTTCAAAGCGCGCTACGGCAATTTCATCGGCGGCGAGTTCGTCGCCCCGGTCAATGGCGAGTACTTCACCAACACCTCGCCGGTTACCGGTGAAGTGATCGCCGAGTTCCCGCGCTCCAGCGCCGTCGACATCGAAAAAGCCCTCGACGCGGCCCATGCCGCCGCCGATGCCTGGGGCAAGACCTCTGCGCAGGATCGCTCCCTGGTGCTGCTGAAAATCGCCGACCGTATCGAGCAAAACCTGGAAGTCCTCGCAGTCACCGAAAGCTGGGACAACGGCAAAGCCGTGCGCGAAACCCTGAACGCCGACGTGCCGCTGGCTGCCGACCATTTCCGTTACTTCGCCGGGTGCATTCGCGCTCAGGAAGGCGGCGCCGCCGAGATCAATGAGCTGACCACCGCCTATCACTTCCACGAGCCGCTGGGCGTGGTCGGGCAGATCATCCCGTGGAACTTCCCGCTGCTGATGGCCGCCTGGAAACTCGCCCCGGCCCTGGCCGCTGGTAACTGCGTGGTGCTCAAACCTGCCGAGCAGACGCCGCTGTCGATCATGGTGTTCGCCGAGCTGATCGTCGACTTGCTGCCGGCCGGCGTGCTGAACATCGTTCAGGGCTTCGGTCGTGAAGCCGGTGAAGCGCTGGCCACCAGCAAGCGCATCGCCAAAATTGCCTTCACCGGCTCCACCCCGGTGGGCGCGCATATCATGCATTGCGCCGCCGAGAACATCATTCCAAGTACCGTCGAACTGGGTGGAAAGTCGCCGAACATCTTCTTCGAAGACATCATGAACGCCGAGCCGCAGTTCATCGAAAAAGCCGCTGAAGGTCTGGTGCTGGCGTTCTTCAACCAGGGGGAAGTCTGCACCTGTCCGTCTCGAGCGCTGGTGCAGGAATCGATCTACGAACCGTTCATGGCCGAGGTCATGAAGAAGATCGTCAAGATCAAGCGCGGCAATCCGCTGGACACTGAAACCATGGTCGGCGCCCAGGCGTCCGAGCAGCAGTACGACAAGATCCTCTCGTACCTGAAAATTGCCCAGGAGGAGGGCGCCGAGCTGCTCATCGGCGGCGCGGCAGAGCGTCTGGAAGGCGACTTGTCCACGGGCTATTACATCCAGCCGACGCTGCTCAAGGGCCACAACAAGATGCGTGTGTTCCAGGAAGAAATCTTTGGCCCGGTGGTGGGTGTCACCACCTTCAAGGACGAAGCCGAAGCCCTGGCCATCGCCAACGACAGCGAATTCGGCCTTGGCGCCGGTCTGTGGACACGCGACATCAACCGCGCCTACCGCATGGGCCGGGCGATCAAGGCCGGGCGCGTCTGGACCAATTGCTACCACTTGTACCCGGCCCATGCCGCCTTTGGTGGCTACAAGAAATCCGGTGTCGGCCGTGAAAACCACAAGATGATGCTCGACCACTATCAGCAGACCAAAAATCTGCTGGTGAGCTACGACATCAATCCGCTGGGGTTCTTCTAACCCTGTATCAAAAAAGTCATCGGCTCTACACCGCCCCTGTAGGAGCTGCCGAAGGCTGCGATCTTTTGATCTTGAAAATCAAAAGATCGCAGCCTGCGGCAGCTCCTACAGGGGTTCGTTATGTTCTGGCAGGACCCTTTCACCCCCTACCAACGCACGCCGCCACCTCCTTCGAAAGTAGCATTCGGGTGCCTGGCGGCTCGTGCATTAATGGCTTTACCGGAATTGCCCGGCACAAGAAGAGGCTTGACCCATGTGGAATAAACCCGCGTTTACCGATCTGCGCATTGGCTTTGAAGTGACGATGTATTTCGCCAACCGTTGATTGTTCACCCGGCCAGCCGTTGCGTTGGCCGGGCCTGCCTCCTGGAGCATCGCCCATGCACATCCGCGTACTCGGTTCCGCCGCTGGCGGTGGTTTCCCGCAATGGAACTGCAATTGCCGCCAGTGCACGGGTGTGCGCGATGGCAGCCTGCGGGGGCAACGTCGCACGCAGTCATCCATTGCCCTGAGCGACAACGGCGTGGAGTGGGTGCTGTGCAATGCTTCACCGGATATCCGCGCGCAACTCGAGGGTTTCGCGCCCCTGCAACCAGCACGGCGATTGCGCGACACGGCGATTGCCGGTGTCGTCCTGATCGACAGCCAGATCGACCATTGCACCGGCCTGTTGAGCCTGCGCGAAGGTTGCCCGCACTCGGTGTGGTGCACCGACCGGGTTCACCAGGACCTGAGTAGCGGCTTCCCGTTATTTCCCATGCTTGAACACTGGAACGGCGGCTTGCAGTGGCAGCCCATCGGCCTCGACCGCGAACCGTTCAGGATTGCGGGCTGCGAGCACCTGCAGTTTCGGGCGATTCCCCTGGTCAGTAACGCACCGCCGTACTCGCCGAATCGCGGTAACCCGCAACCCGGCGACACCATTGGCCTGTTTATCGAAGACCTGCGCAGTGGCGCTTCGCTGTTTTATGCGCCGGGCCTGGGCCAAGTCGATGACGAAGTGTTGAGCTGGATGCAACGTGCCGATTGCTTGCTACTGGACGGCACGTTGTGGCGCGACGACGAGATGCGCGTGTGCGAAGTCGGCCAGAGTCTGGGCAGTGAGATGGGGCACCTGTCGCAGAGCGGGCCCGGCGGCATGCTTGAGGTGCTGGAGGGTTTCACGCGCCAGCGCAAGGTGCTCATCCATATCAACAACACCAACCCGATCCTGGATGAAGACTCGGCGGAGCGCGCGTTGCTGGAACGCCGTAGCATCGAGGTGGCGTTTGATGGCATGGACATCGTGTTGTAGCGGATGGCCCTTTCGCGAGCAAGCCCGCTCCCACAGGGGACTTGTATACGCAACAGATCCACTGTGGGAGCGGGCTTGCTCGCGAAAGGGCCAGACCAGACACCGCACAATCCACCGGTTGTTCCCCGGAGAACAGCAATGACAGACTCACCCATGACCCCCATTGAATTCGAAGCGGCCCTGCGCGCCAAAGGCGCCTACTACCACATCCATCACCCCTTCCACCAAGCCATGTACGCCGGCCGCGCCACCCGCGAACAGATTCAGGGCTGGGTCGCCAACCGCTTTTATTACCAGGTCAACATCCCGCTAAAGGACGCCGCCATCCTCGCCAACTGCCCGGACCGCGAGATGCGTCGGGAATGGCTGCAACGCATCCTCGACCACGACGGCGTCCCCGGCAGCGAAGGCGGCATCGAAGCCTGGCTGCGCTTGGGTGAAGCAGTGGGACTGGGTCGCGAACAGATGCTTTCCCAGGCGCTGGTGTTGCCGGGCGTGCGGTTCGCCGTCGACGCCTACGTCAACTTCGCTCGCCGCGCCTGTTGGCAGGAAGCTGCGAGCAGTTCGCTGACCGAATTGTTTGCCCCGCACATCCACCAATCCCGGCTCGACGCCTGGCCGACGCATTACCCTTGGATCGATGTCGCCGGTTACGACTATTTCCGCACGCGCCTGGGTCAGGCGCGGCGCGATGTCCAGCACGGTTTGCGTATCACCCTCGGGCATTACGTCACGCTCGAAGGCCAGCAGCGCATGCTGGAGATCCTGCAATTCAAGCTCGACGTGCTCTGGAGCATGTTGGATGCCATGAGCATGGCATACGAGCTGGAACGGCCGCCGTATCACACGGTCACCCGCGAAAACGTGTGGCACCGGGGGATTTCCCTGTGAGCCTGATCGATCAAGCACCCGGTCCACCGCTCTGGCTGTTGGCGGAGCTGACCTACCGCTGTCCGCTGCAATGCCCTTACTGTTCCAACCCG
Source organism: Pseudomonas sp. LBUM1644 (assembly GCF_059716195.1). Lineage (NCBI taxonomy): Bacteria > Pseudomonadati > Pseudomonadota > Gammaproteobacteria > Pseudomonadales > Pseudomonadaceae > Pseudomonas > Pseudomonas sp. LBUM1644. The sequence goes on from NZ_CP166812.1 coordinate 2,785,451, forward strand.
CTGGATTTCGCCCAGTCGGGGGAAGAACTGAGCACCGAAGAATGGATTCGCGTGTTCCGCGAGGCGCGGGAGATGGGCGCCGCGCAACTGGGGTTTTCCGGTGGCGAGCCGCTGGTTCGACAGGACCTGGCACAGCTGATCAAAGCCGCCCGGGGCATGGGCTACTACACCAATCTCATCACTTCCGGCATCGGCTTGACCGAGCAAAAGGTCCGCGACTTCAAGGTCGCCGGGCTCGACCATATCCAGATCAGTTTTCAAGCCGCCGATGAGGCCGTGAACAACATGCTCGCCGGCTCGCGCAAAGCCTTCGCGCAGAAGCTCGCCATGGCCCGCGCGGTGAAAGCCCAGGGTTACCCGATGGTGCTGAATTTTGTGACCCATCGGCACAACATCGATCAGATCGCGCAGATCATCGACTTATGCCTGGAGCTGGAGGCAGATTTCGTCGAATTGGCCACCTGCCAGTTCTACGGCTGGGCCGAACTCAACCGCGTCGGTCTGTTGCCGACCCGCGAACAATTGCAGCGCGCCGAGCGCATCACCAACGAATACCGCGAGCGCCTGGAGGCACAGGGACACCCGTGTAAGCTGATCTTTGTCACCCCGGACTATTACGAAGAGCGCCCCAAGACCTGCATGAACGGTTGGGCCAATCTGTTTCTCGACATCACCCCGGACGGCACCGCACTTCCTTGCCACAGCGCCCGGCAGTTGCCGGTGCAGTTTCCCAATGTGCGCGAGCACAGCCTCTCGCACATCTGGAACGACTCGTTTGGTTTCAACCGCTTTCGCGGCGATGACTGGATGAAAGAACCCTGCCGCTCCTGCGATGAAAAGCACAAGGACCTCGGCGGCTGCCGTTGCCAGGCGTTCATGCTGACCGGCGACGCCGCCAATGCCGATCCGGTGTGCAGCAAGTCTGCGCACCACGGTGTAATCCTCAAGGCCCGCGAGGAAGCTGATGCGCCGGGGCAGGGCATGGAACACCTGACGTTGCGCAACGAGAAGGCCTCGCGATTGATTTATCGCGGATAGGACGCTACGTACTTCCCTTGTGGGAGCGGGCTTGCTCGCGAAAGCGGTGTGTCAGTCGGTATTGATATTGACTGGCCCACCGCCTTCGCGAGCAAGCCCGCTCCCACAGTTGATCTGCGGTGGATACAGGAACCCGCTACCCCATTGGTCTGATTGCATTCGCAGCCGGATGGGTTAGTGTGGCTTTACCTTTCAAAACAATAAAAAACAGGCTTTCCAATGAGCCAGAGTCTCAGCCAGCTGCGTAAATTCGTTTCACCTGAAATCATCTTCGGCGCCGGCTGCCGGCACAACGTCGGCAACTACGCCAAGACGTTTGGCGCCCGCAAGGTCCTTGTGGTCAGCGATCCCGGGGTGATTGCCGCCGGTTGGGTCGCCGATGTCGAGGCCAGCCTGCAAGCCCAGGGCATCGACTACTTCTTGTATAGCGACGTTTCGCCCAACCCTCGGGTCGAAGAAGTCATGCTCGGCGCCGAGTTGTACCGGGAAAACCATTGCGACGTGATCGTGGCCGTCGGCGGCGGTAGCCCGATGGATTGTGGCAAAGGCATCGGCATCGTCGTCGCCCACGGGCGCAGCATCCTTGAATTCGAGGGTGTGGACACCATCCGCGTGCCCAGCCCGCCGCTGATCCTGATTCCGACCACCGCCGGCACCTCGGCGGACGTCTCGCAATTCGTGATCATCTCCAACCAGCAAGAACGCATGAAGTTCTCCATCGTCAGCAAAGCGGTGGTGCCGGACGTGTCGTTGATCGACCCGGAAACCACCCTGAGCATGGATCCGTTCCTCTCGGCGTGTACTGGCATCGACGCGTTGGTGCACGCCATCGAAGCCTTCGTCTCCACCGGTCACGGGCCGCTGACCGATCCCCATGCACTTGAAGCGATGCGCTTGATCAACGGCAACCTGGTGCAAATGATCGCCAACCCGACGGACATCGCCCTGCGCGAGAAAATCATGCTCGGCAGCATGCAAGCCGGGCTGGCGTTCTCCAACGCGATCCTCGGCGCGGTGCACGCGATGTCCCACAGCCTCGGCGGGTTTCTCGACTTGCCCCACGGCTTATGCAACGCGGTGCTGGTGGAACACGTCGTCGCGTTCAACTACAGCTCGGCGCCGGATCGCTTCAAGGTGATCGCCGAGACGTTCGGCATCGACTGCAGAGGCCTCAATCATCGACAGATTTGCGCGCGTCTGGTTGAGCATCTGATCGCCCTCAAGCATGCGATCGGCTTCCATGAAACCCTCGGCTTGCACGGGGTCAGCACGGCGGACATTCCGTTCCTCTCCCAACACGCCATGCACGACCCGTGCATTCTCACCAATCCGCGCGAATCCAGTCAGCGTGATGTCGAGGTCGTCTATGGCGAAGCGCTCTGACGAGCAACAACGGGCGCTGGCCGGGTTACTGGGATTAGGCAGTCACTCGGCGCGCAAGAGCCATTACCCGGAACTGGCGGCGCGCCTCGACGAACTGGAGGCCGAGCGCAATCGCTACAAATGGCTGTTCGAAAACGCCGTTCTCGGGATCTTCCAGGCGAGCTTGCTTGAGGGCATGCGCGCCGCCAACCCGGCGCTGGCGCGGATGCTCGGCTACCACGACCCGCAAGAGGTGCTGTTCTCCCTGGCGGACCTGGCCAGCAACCTGTTTGTCGGCGGTGCAGCGGAGCTGGAAAACATTGGCGAAATCCTCAGGCACCAGGGCAGCTTGCACGGTTACGAAACGCAACTTCGGCGCAAGGATGGCAGCAGCCTCGACGTGTTGATGAACCTGCTGCTCAAGCCCGATCAGGAAGGGCTGGTGGAAGGCTTTGTCGCCGACATCACCGAACGCAAACTGGCCCAGCAACGCCTGCAACAGCTCAATGACCAACTGGAGCAGCGCGTCACCGCGCGCACCGATGAATTGCTGGAAGCCAACCGCAACCTGCAACAGCAGATCACCCAGCGTGAACAAGTCGAACAGGCACTGCGCGATGCCCGTGACGCCGCCCAGGCTGCCAATCGCAGCAAAGACAAATACCTCGCCGCCGCCAGCCACGACCTGTTGCAACCGCTCAACGCCGCGCGCTTGCTGATATCGACCTTGCGCGAACGCAAACTGCCCGACGTCGAACAGGTGCTGGTGGAGCGTACGCACCAGGCGCTGGAAGGGGCGGAAGATCTGCTTACCGATCTGCTGGATATTTCCCGGCTCGATCAGGCGGCGGTCAAGCCGGACGTCGCGCTGTACCGTCTCGACGAATTGCTCGGGCCGCTGGTCTCCGAGTTCCAGTCAGTGGCACAAGCGGCCGGCTTGAACCTGCGGGTGCACATGGGCGATTACGCCGTTCATACTGATTTGCGCTTGATGACCCGTATCCTGCGCAACTTCCTCAGCAACGCCTGCCGCTACACCGACGAAGGCAGCATCCTGCTGGGCGCGCGACGTCGTGGCGAGATGCTGCGCCTGGAGGTCTGGGACACCGGGCGTGGGATTGCATCGGATCGTCTGGATTCGATCTTTCTCGAGTTCAACCAACTGGACGTCGGTCGCGCCGCTGACCGCAAGGGCGTCGGCCTCGGGTTGGCGATTGTCGAACGGATCGCGAAGATTCTCGACTACAGGATTCAGGTTCATTCGTTGCCGGGACGCGGTTCGATGTTCAGCATCGACGTGCCGATTTCCCATGAGGTTCCGCTGCCCATCAGTCTGGCGGCACCGCAGCCTGGCACGGGCAATCCGTTGCCGGGCCGGCGATTGCTGGTGCTGGACAATGAGGTGAGCATCCTCGAAAGCATGAGCGCGTTGCTCGGGCAGTGGGGTTGCGAAGTGGTGACCGCCACCGATGAAGCGTCGGCGTTGCTGGCGTTGCAGGGGCAGGCGCCAGAACTGATTCTGGCGGACTATCACCTTGATCACGGGATCGTGGGCTGTGAGGTGGTGAGGCACTTGCGCAAGCATTTCAGCCAGACGATTCCAGCGGTCATCATCACCGCCGACCGTACCGACCAGTGTCGGCGCTCGCTGCAACGACTCGAGGCCCCGTTGCTGAATAAACCGGTGAAACCCGGCAAGTTGCGCGCGGTGCTCAGTCAGATGCTGGGTTAGCCCAGTTCGCGATAGTGCAGGCTGAAACCCAGTTCAGTGGATTGACCTTGCTCCAGCAAACGCAACCCCGGACGGCCAGGCAAGTGATGCGCATTGACCGGATGGCTCACCGGTTCAATACAGAAAAACGCCAGGCCCACCGGGCAGTAGAGCAGGTAGTAATCGCTGCCGCTGGCCTGGCATTCCAGTTCATAACCGAGGTCGGGTTGCTGGATCAGGCAGTGGCCATCCCATTCGCAGAAACCGTTGTCGACCAGCGTCTCGGGCAATCCCTTGAGCTGCTGGAAATCCCATTCAACCGGTAACGAATCAAGTCGGGTCGGCAATTTGGTGGCGTCGCATAACCAGACTTGCCGGGCCTGGGCCTGCAACCTTGTGTTGGCGGTGCGCGGAAAGTAAGGATGCAAACCGAGCCCGTGCCAGGCCGCATTTTCAGCCAGGTGGGTGACTTGCAAATCGATGCTGAGCTTGCCGTCGTGCAAATGAAAACGTTGCGTTGCGCGATAGGCGAAGGGCGTCACGCTGTGGAGTTGCAGGACGACTTCATTCGGCGCCTGCGAAACCACTCGCCATGGCTGTTGCCAGGCGCTGCCGTGAATCGGTAGCGGATCGGTGAGGCTGTTGGGCGGGAGTGCGAGCCAGCCTTCGGGGCAGTCGAAGCCGCCTTCGGCAATTCGGTTCGACCATGGCGCCAACGGATAGCAACCGAGTTTGCCCGGCAGACCGGTGTTGAGCGCGTGGGCATCGCTGTGACGCAACAACGGCTGGCCGGTGCTGCGTACGGTCCAGTTGACGATGCTTGCCCCGGTTTCAGGCGCGAGGGTGAGGTGGGTGAGATCGTCTTCCAGTTCGATGAGTGTCATGGTTATTCATCTTGCGTTGAATGGATGAACAGATCGCAGCCTGCGGCAGCTCCTACCAGGTTCGGGTACATCCGCAATATCACGGTGTGCGCGGTCAATGTAGGAGCTGCCGAAGGCTGCGATCTTTTGACGTTAGCCATTGTTGAACAATGGCTCAGGCAAACCTGTCACGCCGGGATCCAGCGCAAACACCCCACCCGCCAGCGACTGTTCATCCTGGTCGTCACCGGGGCGGATCGAGGTCACGAACAAGGTGTCCAGTCGACTGCCACCGAAGGCGCACATGCTCGGTTTTTTGACCGGCACGGTAAGCGACCGATCCAGTCGACCGTCAGGGGTAAAACGATGAATCAACCCGGCGTCGTTGGCGCAGATCCAATAGCAGCCGTCGGCATCGACGGCGGCGCCGTCGGGGCGCCCGGGAAACTGGGTCATGTCGACAAACACCCTGCGGTTGGAGGGCGTACCGCGCTCGATGTCATAGTCGAAAGCCCAGATCTGCCGCGACAAGGGATGGGAGTCCGATAGGTACATGGTTGTCCCGTCCGGGCTGAAGCCCAGGCCGTTGGGCACGATAAATCCGCTGAGCTGAGCGTCGACGGGCCCGCGTTGTCCGGCACTGTAGCGATAAAGCGCGCCATCAGCGGCGTTGGCACCCATGTTCAGCACCATGCTCCCCGCCCAGAAGCGGCCCTGGCGATCGCAGCGTCCATCGTTCAGGCGCATGTCGGTGCGGGCATGGTCGACGTGGGCCAGCAGATCGCTGTCGAGGTTGCCGTCGTTGTGCGGGCGCAGGTGAAAAAAACCACTTTCCATGCCGGCCACCCAGCCGCCTGCGCTACTACGTGTGATGCAGGCGAGCATCTCCGGCGCAATCCAGGTGTCGACAATGCCACTGTCGGCACGCCAGCGCTGGAGTGCTCCGGCAGGAATGTCGACCCAGTACAAGGCGTTTTCCTCGGGGACCCAGACCGGGCTTTCACCGACCGCGTTGCGGGCATCGACAATCAATTCGGCTTGCATGGCAACCTTGTGTTCAAAGTGGAAATCAAGTGCAACGCGGTGACTCAGTCGCCGAACGGGCCAGACGCGACAAACGCACCACCCTGATAAACCATGGCCGGGTCATCGGCGGCCGGCATTGGTTGGGCTTCGATTTTATCGCGGAATACTTCAGAGCTGTCCTGTGGCTGGTAACCGAGGCTGGTGGCGTAGCGGTTGTCCCACCAGACGTTCTTGTTGTCGGACGCGCCATAGACCACGGTGTGGCCGACGTTCGGCGCAGACAGCGCGCGTTCGATCAATTGAGTCAGGTCGCCGAAGCTTAGCCAGGTACTCATCATGCGGCGGTTTTGCGGTTCCGCAAAGGACGAGCCGATGCGGATGCTGACGGTCTCGATGCCGTAGCGGTCGAAGTAGAAACTGGCCATGTCTTCGCCGTAGGACTTGGACAAGCCGTAGTAGCTGTCCGGACGGCGAGGGGAGCGAGCGTCAATCACTTCATCCTGTTTGTAGAAACCGATGACGTGGTTGGAGCTGGCGAAAATCACGCGCTTCACGCCATGACGGCGCGCGGCTTCGTAGATGTGGAATACGCCGCAGATGTTGGCGCCGAGGATTTCCTCGAACGGGCGCTCAACCGACACGCCGCCGAAGTGCAAGATGGCATCGACGCCTTCGACCAGTTGATGCACGGCTTGCTTGTCGGAAAGGTCGCACGTCACGACTTCTTCGCGATCATCGATGGCCGGTGCGAGGTCGGCAATATCCGACAGGCGAATCACCTTGGCGAGCGGGCGCAGGCTTTCGCGCAGCACTTTACCGAGGCCACCGGCGGCGCCGGTCAGAAGCAGGCGATTGAAAGGGGCTGTAGGAGTAGTGGTCATGGTAGTCCCTGGAGCGCAATTTATTGTTGTTGAGTTCGTTGTAGGTTGTCGTACGACTAGATCAAAGTATCGTTAGGGTGTCCGGGTTTTGTCAACGCAACATTGGCAGGAAATGACGGAGGGCATCTGCGGCAGTCCCTGTAGGAACGAGCTTGCTCGCGATGGACGTCAACGATAACGCGTATTTTCTGGATAAACGCGGTGCCCTTCAGTCCATCGCGAGCAAGCTCGCTCCTACAGGTGAGTAGTCAGCCTGCGAGGCTCTTACAGCAACGAAATCGGGTAGCTGATAAAAATACGGTTTTCATCAAATTCGTTGGTACTGAAGTTCTTGCGGATGCTCGCGTTGCGCCATTTGACGTTGAGGTTTTTCAGCACGCCGCTCTGCACGGTGTAGGCCAGTTCCGATTCGCGGCCCCATTCCTTGCCGTCGGTGATCGCCCCGGTGTGCACGTTATCGCCGCTGATGTAGCGGTTCATCAGGGTCAGGCCGGGAATGCCGAGGGCCACAAAATTGTAGTCGTGGCGCAACTGCCAGGATTTTTCCCGGGCGTTGTCGTAGCTGGAGTTGTAGCTGTCGTTCGCCAGGGTGCCGCCACTGGTGCCGTTGACCCGCATCCAGACATCGTCGCCGGTGAGTTTTTGCAGGCCGACATAGAAGGTGCTGCCGCCGTACTTGGCCGAGAGCATGGCGAATGCGGTTTTGTTATCGAGGTCGCCGGCCAGTGCGCTGCCATTTTCCTTGCCGTTGAAGAACCCGAGGTTGGCGCCCAGCGTCCAGTCACCGAGCGGCTGGCTGTGGTTGAGGTTGAAATACTGCTGCTGGTAAATATCGCTGAGTTCCGCGTACCAGACGCCAACCTGGGTGTGCTTGTCGTTGAAGGTGTATTCACCGCCGCCAAAGTTGAAACGGTCCGAGGTGAAGGCCGCCGATTTGCCGTTCATGAACATGTCTTCCATGCTCGCGTCGTTGCGCGGGCTGTTCTGCCGGAACTGGCCGCCATAGAGCGTCAGGCCGCTGATCTCGGTGGAGGTCACCTGGCCGCCGCGGAAGGTTTGCGGCAGGGAACGGCCGTCATCCGAGCGCAGGATCGGCAGCACCGGCATCCACTCGCCAACCTTCAGTTCGGTTTTAGAGACCTTGCCTTTCAGTGCCACACCGAGGCGGCCGAAGTTGTCGGCAGGGCGGCCGTCATCGTGAATAGGCAACAGTTGCGTGCCGCCGGTACCTTTACCACCGTCGAGTTTCTGCGAGTACAGGCCGAGTACATCGACGCCGAAACCGACGAAGCCTTGGGTGAAGCCGGACTTGGCGTCGAGGATGAAGTTCTGCGTCCACTCTTCAGCCTTGCCTTGTGGGTAGGCCGGGTTGATGTAGTTGCGATTGAAGTAAGCGTTACGCAGGTTCAGCGTAGCTTTTGCGTCATCAGTGAAGCCTTCGGCATGACTCGACATTGGCAAGGCAAGTGCCAGGCCACTGCAACCAATCAGGCTTAGGGTATGACGGCGTACGAAGTTCGGGCGAGGGGTGCAGACGGAATTGCGGACGAGCTTGCTCACAGTAACGCTCCCTTGGTGCTTTTTGTTTTTATAGTTGTCATACGTCGTCGTACAACATTGGGGGCGATTATTTGCGAGGCGTTCAGGGGTTGTCAATCAGAAGTTGTACGACGACATTGATTTCGGATCAGCAGCTTAAGATCAAGAGATCGCCGCCTGCGGCAGCTCCTACAGGGGATCGTTCAGCCTGCGATCATGGGGGGCATGGTTCCCAACAGTGAAACCGCCGCCACCGCGCCCATCCCCAGAAACCATTCCAGGATTACGCTGGCCCGCAAGGTCGGCAGGCGTTGCCCGTTGTCCCTGACCTGCAACCGATTGAACAGTGCCAGGCCCAACATCACGCCGACCAGCGACACCTTGATCAGCAGAATCAACGCGAACCCGGTCAGCAACGGCGTCGGCCAAAAGGCCCCGGTCAGCACCCGTACGTTGATCAGTCCGGTCAACACCAACCCCGCGACCAGGGCGTAACCGACACCGCTGAAGCGCCGCAGGATTTCACCGACGGCATGGCCGTCAGGTTGACGCAGGACCATGACCAACAGCATCAGCCCGCCGAGCCAGGCGCCGACGCAGATCAGGTGAATGATTTGATTGAGGATCAGCAACTGGCCGCTCAGACCATCCAGCATCGCGCCGTGGCCGACCGGGGCAAGGGTGGCCAGCAGAAGGCCGGCAAGGCCCATGCGCAGCGGGAAGTTCGAACGCCATGGCGACAGCAACAGCGCCACCAATAACCCATTGATCAGCAAATGCCAGCGCCAGACCTGACCGAAAAACGTTTTGCCCAGCACCAGGCTTAACGTCGACGGCTCGAATGCCGAGTTCCAGGTCCCGGCCATGCTGGCGGTGATCAGCAGCAACCAGCAGACGCCGCTGACCAGCGCCACTGCACAAAGCCAGCGGGCGATACGTCCCAGCGGTTGCTCCAGCGCTGTTTCACGGCCAAACAGCAGAGGCCTGAACATCCAGGCCCCGAACAGCATCAGCACCACGGTGAAATGCAGGAAACGACACAACACCATCGCGCTCGTCATGAATTACTGGCCGACCTTGAAGCTATAGGCGCCTTCGCTTTTGTGGGTATCGACCGAGACCGCATGCCATTCGACTTTGTAGGCGCCCGCTGCCAAAGGCGCGGCTGGCGTGACGACCAGGGTTTTCCTGTCGCTGCCCTCGGTGGCCAGGCTCTTGACCGGCACCTCGGCCCCGTCCTTGCGGATCGTGACCTTGCTGAAGGTCGATTCAACGCCTTCGGAAAACACCAGGCGCAGTTCCGATGGGGCGCTCACGGTGCTGTCGGCGGCGGGTGTCTCGCTTTTCAGATGGGCGTGGGCAAATACCGACGAGGCGGCGAGGAGCGAGCCGAGCAGTGCAGCGGTGGCCAGGGTTTGCTTGAGCATCGTGGAATACCTTTGAGGCAGGTGCTTGGATGGGGTGAGTTTAGCGTCGAGAAGCCGTGTGTACGAAGTTTCGTTTTCCCCAGTCGCCGCAAGGTAGAGCGGATGCTAGTCTTGGCCAACGCTGTAGTCAGGGAGCCCTCATGGGCAATCACAAGATCGAGATTCGTCGCAGTAACGTCGAGAAAATTTTGCTGGGGGCCGAGAAGGTCTTTGCCGAAAAAGGTTTTGGCGGCACGGCCATGGCCGACATCGCCGCCGAAGTGCAGCTGCCGCGCTCCAACCTGCATTACTACTTCAGCACCAAAAGCGAATTGTACAGCGCGGTGTTGTTCGATCTGCTGGAGGTCTGGAAGCAGGACGCATTGTGCTTCGAGATGTTCGACGACCCGCGCGTGGTGCTCAGCAGCTACATCCGCGCCAAGATGAACCACTCCCGCAGCCGCCCTTACGGTTCGAAGGTCTGGGCCAATGAAATCATCCACGGCGCGCCGACCCTGGGTGAGAAACTGGACGTCAGCCTGTACGACTGGGCCAAGATGAAAGAAGCGAAAATTCGCCAATGGGTGGACGACAAACGCATCCTGCCGGTGGAGCCTTCGAGCCTCCTCTACATGATCTGGGCCTCGACCCAGCATTACGCTGACTTTGATCACCAGGTGAATATTCTGAACGATCACCAGCCGCTGTCGGACATGCAGTTTGAGCGGGCGGTGCAGACGGTGACGAGTGTGATATTGCGGGGGATTGGGTTGGAGCCCTAGATCAAAAGATCGCAGCCTCGTTTCACTCGGCAGCTCCTACAAGGATTACGTGTACCTGTAGGAGCTGCCGAGTGAAACGAGGCTGCGATCTCTTTAAAAAGTCAAACAGCTACATGGTACGGATTCCTCGGATCATGATTCCAGTCCAGAAACGGCTTGCCGTTCTCCATCGGCACCATCTCGATACAGTCCTGCACCGGGCACGTGATCTGGCACAGGTTGCAGCCCACACATTCGTCATCGATCACTTCGTATTTATGGGTGCCGTCCGCCTGCTTCAGGGTCGCAACCGCCTGGTGCGAGGTGTCTTCGCAGGCGATATGGCAGCGACCGCAACCGATGCAAGCCTCCTGGTCAATCTTCGCAATCACCTGGTAGTTGATGTCCAGGTACTTCCAGTCAGTCGTATTGCCCACCGCACGCCCGGTAAACTGCGACACGCTGCTGTAGCCCTGACTGTCCATCCAGCGAGACAAGCCGTCCTTCATCTCCTCGACAATCCGGAAGCCGTGCAGCATCGCTGCCGTGCACACTTGCACCGAACCGCTGCCCAGCGCGATGAACTCTGCCGCGTCGCGCCAACTGCCGATGCCGCCAATGCCTGAGATCGGCAGGCCTTGGGTCTGCGGGTCACGGGCGATTTCAGCGACCATGTTCAGCGCTATGGGCTTCACCGCCGAACCGCAATAACCACCATGGGTGCTTTGGCTGCCGACCATGGGATTGGCGACCATGCGTTCCAGATGGACGCTGGTAATCGAGTTGATGGTGTTGATCAGCGAAACGGCATCGGCCCCACCTCGGTGGGCCGCGCGGGCGGCGACGCGGATGTCGGTGATGTTGGGTGTGAGCTTGACGATCACCGGCAATGAGCAATAGGTCTTGCACCAGCGAGTGACCTGCTCGACATATTCCGGCACCTGGCCGACCGCCGCGCCCATGCCGCGTTCCGGCATGCCATGCGGGCAACCGAAGTTCAGCTCGATGCCATCGGCACCCGTGGCTTCCACCAGCGGCAGGATGTACTTCCAGGATTCTTCGACACACGGCACCATCAGCGACACGATCAACGCACGGTCTGGCCAGTCCTTTTTGACCTGGGTGATTTCCCGCAGGTTGATCTCCAGCGAACGGTCGGTGATCAGTTCGATGTTGTTGAAGCCCAGCACCTCACGGTTGGCGCCGAAGTGCGCCGAATAACGCGACGACACGTTGACCGCCGCCGGGTCCTCACCCAGGGTTTTCCAGACCACACCGCCCCAACCGGCCTCGAAGGCGCGCACCACGTTGTAGGCCTTATCGGTGGGCGGCGCGGAGGCCAGCCAGAACGGATTCGGGGCTTTGATGCCGGCGAAGACAATCGAGAGATCGGCCATTTACGCAGCCTCCACGTTGAGCATGAGTTGGGCGTTGATGGCTTCGGCGGCCAGTTTGCCGTGCTGCACGGCTTGCACGGTGAGGTCCTGATCGAGGCTGGTGCAGTCACCACCGGCATAGACACCGGGGATGCTGGTGCACAGGTGTTCGTCGACCTGGATGCGCTCCCCCTGACGCTTGAGTTCCCGGGCCAGCGGGTCGGCGAGGGCGCTGCTGTCGAAGGCCTGGCCGATGGCTTTGAAGATGGCATCAGCGGCGAGTTCGAAGGTTTCTCCGGTGGTTTGCAGGCGACCTTCGACCAGTGTGGTGCGAGCGAAACGCATGCCACGTACCTGGCCCTGATCGTCGAGCAACACTGCTTCGGGTTGTGCCCACGTCAGCAAACGCACCTGATTGGCCTTGGCGATGTCCTGTTCGTGGCCGGTGGCGCCCATGTCCTCGACACCACGGCGGTACACCAGATTGACGTCGCGAGCGCCGAGGCGCGCCATTTGCACGGCCATGTCGATGGCGGTGTTGCCGGCCCCGAGGACGATGCAATGATCGGCCAGCGGCAGCTGCGTAAGGTCATCGGCCTGGCGCAGTTCGCGAATGTAATCAGTGGCGGCGACTAATCCGGGCGCCTCTTCATGGGGTAGGCCCAATTGTTTGCTGGCGTTGAGGCCGAGGCCGAGGAACACGGCGTCGAATTGCTGATGCAGTTCGCTCAAGGTCAGGTTCTCGCCGAGCTTCTGTCCGTGGCGGATTTCAATGCCGCCAATCTCCAACAAAAAACCAAGCTCCTGCTGCGCGTAGTCATTCACCAGTTTGTACTTGGCGATCCCGTATTCGTTGAGGCCACCGGCCTTTTCCCGAGCCTCGAAAATCACCACGTCATGACCGTGCATCGCACTGCGATGAGCGCAGGACAACCCGGCCGGACCGGCGCCAACCACGGCAATGCGCTTGCCGGTTGCGGCGGCGCGCTGGAACGGGTGTTCGCTGAAGTGCGCGTTGTCCACGGCATACCGCTGCAACAGACCGATCAGCACCGGCGCGCACTCATGATCATTGTTCCGCACGCAGGCTTGCTGGCAGAGAATTTCCGTCGGACAGACCCGGGCGCAACTGCCGCCAAGGATGTTCGCCGAGAGGATTTTCTGCGCCGCGCCCTGGACGTTTTCCTGATGGATATTGCGGATGAACGACGGAATGTCGATCTCGCTCGGGCAGGCATTTACGCAAGGAGCGTCGTAGCAGTACAGGCAGCGCGAGGCTTCCAGGTGCGCCTGACGGTCGTTGAGAGGGGGCGCCAGGTCGGTGAAATGGCCGGCGAGGGCGGCCGCATTCTCGTTGGAATGCGGGAGGTGGTTCAGGGTCTTGATCACGGTGTTGGCCTCACGGTTATTGAGGTACTGCCTCTGATGGGCATTGGTTGAATCGTGCTTGGTCCCTGTAGGAGCTGCCGCAGGCTGCGATCTTTTGATCTTGATCTTAAAAAGCAAGATCAAAAGATCGCAGCCTTCGGCAGCTCCTACAGGGATCGCATTTCAAGTGTGGGAGCGAAGGCCTCGATCTCAGCGTTTCACAGCCGTTGGCTTGTTCATCTCAGCCCGCTTGCTCAACAAATCAAACACCGCCGGATACGCCGGCCGTTCGACATACCGCCCCGCACCACGCTCAGCGCGCAGATCGCCATCGGCCCACACCACTCGACCCTGGCTCACGGTATGACTGGGTACACCGCGCACGGTCTTGCCTTCAAAGATGTTGAAGTCGACTTGCTGGTGATGCGTCTTCGCCGAAATCGTCCGCGTACCCTCCGGGTCCCACAGCACCAGGTCTGCATCGGCGCCCACGCGAATCGCGCCTTTGCGCGGGTAGAGGTTGAAGATTTTCGCGGTGTTGGTGGAAGTGAGCGCGACGAAGTGCTGCATCGACAACCGCCCCGTGTTCACCCCTTCATCCCACAGCACCGCCATGCGATCTTCGATACCGGCGGTGCCGTTGGGGATTTTGCTGAAATCGTCACGGCCCGCGGCTTTTTGCTCGGCGCAGAAACAGCAGTGGTCGGTGGCCGTGGTGTGCAGGTTGCCGGATTGCAGGCCATGCCAAAGCGCTTCCTGATGGCCACGAGGACGGAAGGGTGGGCTCATCACATAACCGGCGGCGGTCTGCCAGTCCGGGTGTTGATAGACGCTGTCGTCCAGCAGCAGATGCCCCGCCAGTACTTCGCCGTAAACCTGCTGGCCCTTGCTACGGGCGTAGGTGATTTCGTCGAGGGCTTCCTTGGTCGAGACGTGCACCAGGTACAGCGGCGTGCCGAGGGTTTCAGCGATGCGGATGGCCCGACTGGCCGCTTCGCCTTCCACTTGCGAAGGCCGCGACAGGGGATGCGCTTCCGGCCCGGTGATGCCCTGCGCCATCAACTTGCGTTGCAGGTGATAGACCAGCTCGCCGTTTTCCGCGTGCACGGTCGGCACCGCGCCGAGTTCCAGGCAGCGCTCGAAACTCGCCACGAGGGTGTCATCGGCCGCCATGATTGCGTTCTTGTAGGCCATGAAGTGCTTGAAACTGTTGACCCCGTGCTGGCTGACCAGCTCGGCCATTTCTTCGCGGACCTGCTCGCTCCACCAAGTGATCGCAACGTGGAAGCCGTAGTCCGATGCCGACTTCTCGGCCCAGCCGCGCCACTGGTGAAAGGCCTCCATCAGCGATTGCTGCGGATTGGGTATCACGAAATCAATGATGGACGTCGTGCCGCCGGCCAAGCCGGCAGCCGTGCCACTGAAAAAATCTTCACTGGCCACCGTGCCCATGAAGGGCAGTTGCATGTGGGTGTGGGGGTCGATGCCTCCGGGCATCAGGTATTGGCCGCTGCCGTCGAGCACTTCGGCACCTGCCGGGACATCAAGATGTTCACCGATGGCTTTAATCACGCCGTCAGCGCAATAGACGTCGGCGCGAAAACTTTCATCATGGGTAATAACGGTGGCGCCACGGATCAACAGAGACATTCCGAGTTCCTCGCAGGCAATGACCGACTTGTGTCGGTTCTAAATGTTTTATATGACGCCAACGCAAACAGGTGTATTCCTGTCAACGCTGTCAGGAATAGAAGCTAGTCTGAGTTTAAGGAATGATCAAGAATATTTTTTATATGCTTATAACTGTGATAACTAACTGATAAATAACGATTAAACGTAATAATCACCAAAATGGTTCGACCGCTCACCATTTTGACGCACTTGACAGGTTCCAAAAATAGACGAAATTTCCTATGTGAAATCAGCCGCTTGAGGATGGTCTAAGGTTGATGCGCAACTTTGAAAAAAGATCGATGCACCAGATTGAGTCCTGACTGTTCGGACAACTTGCCTGGCCTTTAGCCTGAGTGAACAGACAAGTCACCGTGGACTTACTGGGTAAACAAATAAAATTGATAAACATCAGTTGGTTGCAAAGTTTTATGGAACTGCCCGATGCGCAAACGGGGAGCCCGGCACGCTTATTGATGCCGACTGCCCTGATGAGCAAAAAATAATTCAAAGAACAGTGGAGCGGCCATGCAACAGATCAGATCGCAAGTGACCGAGCGCGACGGCTTGTTTGAGCTCGAAGCCGGAAGTGACGTCCTCGACAGTCCCCGTTACAACCACGACATGGCACCGACCAAGGTGCACGAACGAACCTGGAACAAATGGCACATCACCGCGCTGTGGATCGGCATGTCGATCTGCGTGCCGACCTACACCCTTGGTGGCGTACTCACCGCGTATTTCGGCCTGAGCGTGGGCGAAGCCTTGCTGGCGATTCTGTTCGCCAACCTCATCGTATTGATCCCGTTGACGTTGAACGCATTTGCCGGCACCAAATACGGCATTCCGTTCCCGGTATTGCTGCGCTCATCGTTTGGCATCCTCGGCTCCAACGTGCCGTGCCTGATCCGGGCGCTGGTGGCGTGCGGCTGGTTCGGCATCCAGACGATGTTCGGTGGCCTGGCCATTCACCTGTTTCTGGGGTCTATTTTCGAAGGCTGGAAATCCCTTGGCGGCACCGGTGAAGTGATCGGCTTCATGATCTTCTGGGCGCTGAATTTATGGGTGGTATTACGGGGTGCCGAATCGATCAAGTGGCTGGAAACACTCTCGGCGCCGCTGCTGGTATTGGTGGGCGTGGGTCTGTTGATGTGGGCGATGCCGAACGTGTCGATGACCGAGTTGTTGGCGATTCCGGCCAAACGTCCGGAAGGCGCCAGCGTCGTTAGCTACTTTGCTGCCGGGCTGACCGCGATGGTCGGGTTCTGGGCCACCTTGTCCCTGAACATTCCGGACTTCAGCCGCTACGCCAAGAGCCAGAAAGACCAGATCCTCGGGCAGATTTTCGGCTTGCCGCTGACCATGTTCCTGTTCGCCTCCCTCGGTGTGGTGATGACGGCCGCGTCGGTCAAACTGGTGGGCGTTACGGTCTCTGATCCAGTCACGTTGATCGGTCATATCCAGAGCCCGGTGTGGGTCGCCGTGGCGATGGCGCTGATCATCATCGCCACGCTGTCCACCAACACGGCGGCGAACATTGTTTCCCCGACCAACGACTTTCAGAACATCGCGCCGAAGGTGATCAACCGGACCAAAGCGGTATTGCTCACGGGTTTGGTGGGGTTGCTGCTGATGGGCCATGAGCTGCTGAAAAAGCTTGGGTTGATCGTCTCCGACGTGAGCCTGGAAACGGTTTATTCCAACTGGCTGCTGGGCTATTCCAGCCTGCTCGGGCCGATCGCCGGGATCATGGTGGTGGACTATTTCCTGATAAAGAAACAGCAACTGGACCTGGCGGGGTTGTATCGAGATGACGTTTATCCGGCGTGGAACTGGTTCGGGTTCATCGCCTTCGGTGTGCCGGTGGTGCTGACGTTGTTGTCGCTGGGCAGCAATGCGTTCAGCTGGTTCTACAGCTATGGCTGGTTCACCGGCTCGGCGCTGGGTGGGGTGATTTATTACGGGTTGTGCTCGATGCGTCCGAACCCGTCTGTAGCGAAATCTGCGGTGTGAGCACTGGCTTCTTCGCGAGCAAGCCCGCTCCCACATTTTGAAATGCATTCCCCCTGTGGGAGCGGGCTTGCTCGCGAAGACGGCCTCAAATACACCAAAGAAATACCTGAAGAAACCATAAGAACCGCCTGAGGAGATCATCATGAACGCTGCTGTAGACGTTCTGCAGTCCACCCATCAGCACATCAACCGCGACCGTTTGTGGCAGTCGCTCATGGAACTGGCCAAACTCGGCGCCACGGTCAAGGGCGGCGTTTGCCGTTTGGCCCTGACCGACCTCGACCGCCAGGCGCGGGATATTTTCGTCCAGTGGTGCGAGGAGGCCGGTTGCACCGTCAGCATCGACGCTGTCGGCAACATCTTCGCCCGTCGCCCCGGTCGCAACCCGAACCTGCCCCCGGTGATGACCGGCAGCCACATCGACACGCAGCCTACGGGCGGCAAATTCGACGGCTGTTTCGGCGTGTTGGCTGGCGTCGAAGTGCTGCGAACCCTCAATGACCTTGGCGTGGAAACCGAAGCACCGCTGGAAGTGGTGGTCTGGACCAACGAAGAGGGCTCGCGCTTCGCCCCGTGCATGATGGGCTCCGGCGTGTTTGCGGAAAAATTCACCCTGGAAGAAACCCTGGCCAAGGTCGATGCGCAAGGTGTCACCGTCGGCGAAGCGCTGAACGCGATTGGCTACGCGGGCCCGCGTACCGTCAGCGGGCATGCGGTGGGCGCCTATTTCGAGGCGCACATCGAACAAGGCCCGATCCTTGAGGACGAACACAAAACCATCGGCGTCGTGATGGGCGCCTTGGGCCAGAAGTGGTTCGATCTCACGCTGCGCGGCGTCGAAGCTCATGCCGGCCCGACCCCGATGCACCTGCGCAAGGACGCCCTGGTCGGCGCATCCATCATCGTTGGTGCCGTCAATCGCGCGGCGCTCGGCCATCAACCTCATGCCTGTGGTACCGTCGGTTGCCTGCAAGCCTATCCTGGCTCGCGCAATGTCATCCCCGGCGAAGTGCGCATGACCCTCGATTTCCGGCATCTGGAACCGGCGCGCCTGGACTCGATGATCGCCGAAGTCCGCGAAGTCATCGATACCACCTGTGAGGAACACGGCCTGACCTTCGAACTCACCCCCACGGCTGACTTCCCGCCGCTGTATTTCGACATGGGCTGCGTCGATGCGGTGCGCAGTGCCGCACAAGGGCTGGGCCTGTCGCACATGGATATCGTCAGTGGCGCGGGCCACGACGCAATCTTCCTGGCCGAACTCGGCCCGGCCGGGATGATCTTCGTGCCGTGCGAAGGCGGCATCAGCCACAATGAAATCGAAAACGCCGCGCCGGATGATCTGGCAGCCGGGTGTGCGGTGTTGTTGCGGGCGATGCTGGCGGCGTCGGCAGCGATTGCCAGCGGCCAACTCGCCGCCTGAAACAATCTCCTGTAGGAGCTGCCGCAGGCTGCGATCTTTTGATCTTGTCTTTTGACGCGGCGCCGAAAATCAAAAGATCGCAGCCTGCGGCAGCTCCTACGAGGTTTAGCACTATCGCATCCCCCTGCGGTCGACATCTTCACAGGCCGGCGCATGCAAGCGCCGGCGCACGTGTGGAGATCCAATGAGCCAGGACGTCCTGACTACCGAAACCAATCGCCGACAGTTGCAGCAGATCATCGCCGGCCTGTCGGATGGTGTGATTCTGCTGGAGCTCGACCAGACGATCCTGTGGGCCAATGATGCGGCGCTGGCCATGCACGGTGTCGGGCAAATCAGCGATCTGGGTACGAATGCCCAGGAGTATGCCGAGCGATTCACCCTGCGCTATCGCAACAATCATCCGGTCCCGGTCGACAATTACCCGATCAACCGGGTCGCGCGGCGTGAGACGTTCAGCGATGTGCTGGTGGAAGTGACGTCGCAGGAAGACGAAGAGCGCAGCTGGGTCCACAGCGTGCGTAGCTTGGTGTTGGCCGACAGCGCTGGTGATCCGGAGTCGCTGGTGCTGATCATGGACGATGTCACTGAGTGGGCCAGCGCCGAACAGCGCTTCGAAAAAACCTTCAATGCCAACCCGGCCCCGGCGGTGATCTGCCGGCTCAGTGATTTGCGCTACATCAAGGTCAATTCCGGTTTTCTGGAAATGACCGGTTATGCCCGTGATCAGGTGATCGGCGCTTCAGCATATGAGCTGGATGTACTCGAAGGGGCCTCAAACAAAGACCTGGCCAAGCAGCGTCTGCGGGAGGGGACAACCATCCCGCAAATGCAGGCCGAACTGCAATTACCCGAAGGCGGAAGCAAGCAGGTCATCGTCGCCGGCCAACCCCTTGAGCTTAATGATGAAGCCTGCATGTTGTTTTCCTTCGTCGACACGGAGCCTCGGCACAAGGCTGAAGTCGCCTTGCGTCAGAGTGAGGAGCGATTTGCCAAGGCCTTTCGCCTGACGCCGGTGCCGATCCTGGTGTGCAGTGCCGTTGATCAAGTGGTCATGGACGTCAACGAAGCGTTCCTCGACACCCTGGCATACCCCAGCGAAGAGGTGCTCGGCAAGACCATCGCCGAGATCGATTTCGTCCACGACAAGGGCGCACGGACCCGGCTGTTTGCGGCGCTGGAAAAAACCGGCAGCCTGGACCGTGTCGATGTCCGCGTGCGCAAGAAAGACACTGAACTGATCGACTGCGCCGTGTCCGCCGACACCGTGAACATTCAGGACAGCCCGTGCTACCTGCTGGTGCTGATGGACATCACCGATCGCAAACGCACTGAGCTGGAGTTGGTAGCGGCGATCGAAGAGGTGATGAAAGACGCTTCCTGGTTCAGCCGTACGCTGATCGAAAAACTCGCCAACGTGAAGAACGTCAATTCGCCTAAGTTACCCAACGTCTCTTTCACTGATCTGACCGCCCGGGAACGTGATGTGTTGGGGCTGATTTGCGAAGGCCTGGCGGACAAGGAGATCGCCGCCCGGCTCAAACTGGCGCCCAACACCGTGCGTAATCATGTATCGACGGTGTATTCAAAGCTCGATGTTCACAGTCGCAGCGAGGCTATTGTGTGGGCGCGGGAACGGGGGTTGTTCTCCGGTGAGTGGCGCCCAAAAGGCCAGCGATAAGGTGCAATTGCACTAGTCGGTGAGGTGCAAATTCGTGTGTTGGTGCCGCACGGCTGTGCCTAGTCTGAAAGGGTGCGAAAGGGGTCTTTGGGCCAGGATCGCAACCTTCGAAACAATGACAGGAACAAGCGGAATGATTTATCTGGCGCAATTGCGTATGCAACTGGAGCGGAGTTTTTCGCCATTGGCGTGTGACTGCAGTGTCACGGGTGATAATTCGTTGACGGTGAAGCTGTATCACCCGGTGTCGGGGCAGGTCGATCTGGTGGTCAGTGGATTGAACGTTTCAACGCTCAGGACGCCGGAAGCGGTGAATGCGCTGATTGAAGAACTGCGCTACGAACTGGAGAGCAATAGCCTGCATCGTCCAGGGGCAATGTCGTGGTAAGTGCCAGGTCTGGATGGCATGAGTGATGTAGTGGGCTAAGACAATACGAGGGTGTTTTTTTCTATTGGGAACTCGTGGACTTTCCGGCGTTGTTTTGTTGTCACACAAATGTGTACATCAATTACCGCGGGTCAACCTATGAACAGTCTTGGGAAACGCGTTTTACCGCTTTTGTCATTCACGTTTTGTGCAGTGATCCTTGGCGGTTGTGCCAGTCCACCGCCACCCCCTCCCGTCGCACCACCCCCCGATCCCGTCCGTACTTGCCAAACCTCTGAAAATACCGATGTGAACGGCGATGCGCGGGCAGATGCGCAGGTGACGCGAACCACGACCCTGACACGCTGCATCACCCAATAAACCCCGTAGGAGCTGCCGCAGGCTGCGATCTTTTGATCTTCTGCTTTTGATCTATGGCGTAGATTGAATCGCTAAGATCAAAAGATCGCAGCCTGCGGCAGCTCCTACAGGGTGTCCATCAACCTGTCAGGATAAGGGTGTGTATCAATGGGTCAGGACAGGAAACCGCCATCCACGTTTAGCGATACGCCGGTGGTGTAGCTGGACGCATCGCTGGCCAGGTACAACACGGCACCCGCCATTTCACTTGGGTCCGCCACACGCTTGAGCGGGATCTGCTGCAGCGCGGTGTTCAAAATGGCCTCGTTCTTCACCAGTGCCGACGCAAATTTGGTGTCGGTCAAGCCTGGCAGCAGGGCGTTGCAGCGAATGCCGAACTGAGCGCATTCCTTGGCGAACACTTTGGTCATGTTGATCACCGCCGCTTTGGTCACCGAGTAGATGCCCTGGAAGATGCCCGGCGAGATGCCATTGATCGACGCGACGTTGATGATGCTGCCACCACCGTTTTCACGCATCAGCTTGCCGGCTTCCACCGACATGAAGAAGTAGCCCCGGATGTTCACGTCAACGGTTTTCTGAAAGGCGCTGAGGTCGGTGTCCAGCACGTTGCAGAATTGCGGGTTGGTCGCAGCGTTATTGACCAGGATGTCCAGGCGTCCGAACTGTTCCTTGATTCCGGCGAAAACCTGGCTGATCTGTTCCATTTCGCCAATGTGACAAGCAACAGCGGTGGCTTTGCCGCCCGCCGCGATGATCGCGTCGGCTACGTGCTGGCAGCCTTCCAGCTTGCGGCTGGAAACAATCACGTGCGCGCCTTGCTGAGCCAGCAATTTGGCGATGGCTTCACCGATGCCACGGCTGGCGCCGGAAACGAAAGCGATTTTGCCGTCGAGGTCAAACAACTGAGTCTTGGACATGGGATTCTCTTATAAAAAGTCTTGTTATTGGGCCGGGGGCGGAATCAGAGGCTGGATTTCTGGATGACCTGCAGGCTCATTTGCTCCAGCAATTTGTTCATGTGAATGAACTGCGCGAAGCGTTTGTCCTGGGTCTGACCATGGAAGAAGCGGTAGTAGATCTGCTGCACGATGCCGGCGAGGCGGAACAGGCCGTAGGTGTAGTAGAAATCGAAATTGTCGATCTGGATGCCTGAGCGTTCAGCGTAGTAATCGACGAACTCGCGGCGAGTCAGCATGCCCGGGGCGTGGCTTGGCTGGCGGCGCATCAATTGCACCGGTGCCGGGTCGCCGGCTTCGATCCAGTAGGCGAGGGTGTTGCCCAGGTCCATCAGCGGGTCGCCAAGCGTGGTCAGTTCCCAGTCGAGCACGCCGATGATCTGCATCGGGTTGTTCGGGTCGAGGATGACGTTGTCGAAGCGATAGTCGTTGTGAACGATGCTCGAGGTCGGGTGATCGGCCGGCATCTTGTCGTTGAGCCAGGCCTTGACCGCTTCCCACTGCGGTGCGTCGGGGGTCAGGGCTTTTTCGTAACGGTCGCTCCAGCCCTTGATCTGCCGGGCCACATAGCCTTCGGGTTTGCCCAGATCGCCCAGCCCATAGGCGTTGTAGTCGACCTGGTGCAACTCGACAAACTTGTCGATGAAGCTCTTGCACAGGGCTTCGGTCTTTGCCGAATCCAGGCCCAATTCCGGAGGCAGTTCAGAGCGCAGGATGATCCCGTTGACCCGTTCCATGACATAGAACTCGGCGCCGATCACCGATTCGTCGGTGCAATGCACGTAGGCTTTCGGGCAATACGGAAAGCCGTCCTTGAGTTGATTGAGGATGCGAAATTCGCGGCCCATGTCATGGGCGGACTTGGCCTTGTGACCAAATGGCGGCCGACGCAGGACGAATTCCTGTTCGGGGTATTCCAGCAAGTAGGTGAGGTTCGACGCACCGCCCGGAAACTGGCTGATCTGCGGCAAACCACTGAGCCCCGGTATATGGGCCTTGAGGTATGGATCGATCAGGCTGGCATCAAGTTCTTCGCCGGTGCGGATACGGGTGGACTGGTCAGTAAGCGCCATGCTTATCCCTTCTGCTTATTTTGGAGGCCTGAGACTATTGGCTAATCTAATGCGCGCACCCGATACCCACAACCTCGAGCAGCCCTTATAGGTGAGCGTGTTGCCTGCCAATCATTGCTTTTGATACACCTGTTTGAATTGCCTTCAGCTGGCAGCGCTGCTCATCGACGGTGGCAATGCAATCGGCGTCAGCACCGGTTGATTGGTGAAAAAGGCCACGAGGTTGCGGCCCACCAATTCCACGGTGCCTTGCGTGGCTTCCGGGGACAATCCGGCGACATGCGGGGTCAGGATGACGTTGGTCAAGCCCTTCAGGGATTCCGACACGTGGGGTTCGGCATCGAAGACATCCAGCGCTGCGCCGGCGATCTTGCGTTGCTCCAGCGCATTGATCAGGTCGGTGGTGACGATCACGCTGGCCCGGGCGATGTTGACGATGAAGCCCTTGGCCCCTAGCGCGTCGAGTACATGGCGGTTGATCAGGTGCCGGGTGCCGAGGCCGCCCGGGGTCGCGACGACCAGGAAGTCTGAGGCGCGTGCCAGCTCGGTGGGGGTCGAGCAGAAGCTGTAGGGCACATCGCTGCGATGCTGGCGGTTGTGGTAGCTGACCGTCATGTCGAAGCCGTTGGAGGCGCGTTTGGCGATGGCCATGCCGACGGCACCGAGACCGAGGATGCCCAGGCGTTTGCCGGCCAGGGAAGGGCGCATGATCTTCGGCCATTCGCCCCGGCGAACGGCGGCGTCTGCGCGCGGGATGTCACGCACCAACGATAGCAACATGGCCATGGCGTGGTCGGCAACTGAAGAAGCATTGACCCCGGCACCGTTGGTGACGGTGATGTTCCGGTCGGCGGCGGCTTGCAAGTCGACGTGTTCGTAACCGGCGCCGATCACGCAAATGATCTTGAGCGCGGGCAGGGCGGCGATTTCATCGGCATACAGGCCCAGGGGCCCGCGGGTCAGGACCGCATCGATTTGCCCGCCGTGCCGTGTAATGGCCTCGGCGCGCTCGGCGGGGGTGGGAGCCAGTATCAGGTGAAAGCCCTGATGTTCGAGGATGGGCAGATATTCATTGATGGTTTCAACCAGTACCAGAACGGTTGCGGGCATGCTGGGCTCCTGTGGGCGTCGGAATGTCGGGGCTCGAACGTCGCATGAGATTGCTGGCTCCGGCGTCGTTTGGCAATGGTCAACACTCGTGTACGTTGTAGCTTAGGCAGATGTACCGCCCGACGTGAGAAAAGTCCGTGCCGCATCGAGAATTTCATCTGACAATGTTTCGCCCCGAGTAGCACGGGCCAATGTCAGCGCACCCACCATCAACGAATAGTTCATCAGCGCTGCTTGCCGATTGGCCTCGGGCTGATCTTCCCCCATCAGCGGTGCCAGCATTTTCAGCAACGCTTCAAGGCCTTGGGTGTAGGTCTGGTGCAAACCACTGTCGGCGGTTTCATGGCACATGTCGCCGGCAAACGCGGTAACCGGGCAACTTTCGCCGGGATTGTCGCGGTTGGCCGCGGACAGGTAAGGCGCGATGATGCGCTCACGGGCGGAACTGCTGTCGTCGGGATCGTCGATTTTCTGTTTCCAGCGCTCCATCGATTGAGTGAACGCCCGCGAGCAAGCCTCTTTCGCCAGCGCTTCCTTGGATTCGAAATGGCCGTAGAAGCCGCCGTGGGTCAGGCCCGCAGCACCCATCACATCGACGACGCTGATGCCATGCAGGCCGCGTTCGCGAAACAGGCGTGTGGCGGCCTCGACGATGATCTCGCGGTTGAGTTCGGCTTGTTTACGGGAGACTCTCGGCATGGCGGCTCACAGGTATGAAGGATGCATAGATGATTGGCATCATAGGGAAATGTGGTGCAGGTGTCAGGTTGTCACCTTCACGGAAGCCGAAGGCCCTGCAGCGAGATTCTTCTTGCCGGATTGCAGGGCATAGACGCCGTTCGGGCCCAGCGCGATGTGCGTGATGCCATGCATGTCAGTAATCAATGAAATGAGCACGATTTAACCTGCGAATTGGCCGATGCCATTGCCAAACGACCAGTTCTCGCGCTTGACCTCCACCAGGCTGATGAAGACATCTTCCACGCGCACGGCCAGTTCCGCGTTGAGGCTTTCGGCGATGGTTTTGTAGAGCAGCTTTTTCTGCTCGGTGGTCCGACCTTCCATCAGCGTGATCTGGATGATCACCAGGTTATCCGTGCGGTTGATACCCATGAAGGTCGGGTCATAAATGAAGTGATGTTCGTCGTGTTCGGCGAGGATCTGGAAGTTATCGTTCTCGGGAACCCCAATGGTGGTGTGCATCGCAGCGTAGATCAGTTTGCCAATACGCTTGGCGAAGGTGGGGTCCTGGTTGTTTTTGATGTCGACGCGAACGAGTGGCATAAGTATCTCCGCCTGTCAGGGCTGCCGGTCAGCAGGTAGGATTTAAAATACATGACGCTAAACCTTTATTAAATAGATTCTTTGAAACATCTATTAATAAAAACATCTGGAAATCTGATTCGCACCACCACTCCTCAGCTAAGTCTTTGCTTCTGTTCACTAATCCCGGACAATCGCGCCCCTGTTTCGGACAGGGCGCTGCCTGTCGGATTTTTCCGACTCGCCCTGGCCGGGTAGCAAGTGACCGGAATGCGGAGATCCCACCGGATGAATGATCAGGCCAATAGCGTCGAAAAACGCTATGTAACGGCGACACCAGCGACTCTTTCGAGCTGGAATCGCCATGACACCACGTGGATGCTGGGCCTGTTTGGCACAGCCATCGGCGCCGGCACCCTGTTTTTGCCGATCAACGCAGGCCTGGGCGGTTTCTGGCCGTTACTGGTCCTGGCCGTGTTGGCCTTCCCCATGACTTTTTACGCACACCGTGGCCTGACCCGCTTCGTGTTGTCCGGACGCGAAGGCGCCGACATCACCGAAGTGGTAGAAGAGCATTTCGGGATCAAGGCCGGCGCGCTGATTACCTTGCTGTACTTCTTCGCGATCTTCCCGATCCTGTTGATCTATAGCGTGGCCCTGACCAACACAGTGGGCAGCTTCCTCGAACATCAACTGCACATCACGCCGCCACCGCGCGCCGTGTTGTCGTTGGTGCTGATCCTCGGCCTGCTGGCCGTGGTGCGTTGCGGTGAGCAAGCGATCGTCAAGGCCATGAGCCTGATGGTCTATCCGTTCATCGTGGCGTTGCTGTTCCTGGCGGTGTTTCTGATTCCTCACTGGAGCGGCGGCATCCTGGCCACCGCATCGACCCTGCCTGAACCGTCGGCATTGCTGCACACCTTGTGGCTGGCGATTCCGGTCATGGTGTTCTCGTTCAACCACTCGCCGATCATCTCGGCGTTTGCGGTGGACCAGAAGCGTCGCTATGGCGATCACGCCGAAGAGCGCAGCTCGCAGATCCTGTCCCGCGCCCACGCGTTGATGGTGGTGATGGTGCTGTTCTTCGTCTTCAGCTGCGTGCTGACGCTGTCGCCGGCGCAACTGGCGGAAGCCAAGGCGCAGAACCTGTCGATCCTGTCCTATCTGGCCAACCACTTCAGCAACCCGACCATCGCCTTCGCGGCGCCATTGATTGCATTCGTGGCCATTTCCAAGTCCTTCCTGGGCCATTACATCGGCGCCAGTGAAGGCTTCAAGGGCCTGGTCGCGAAAAGCGGCAAGCGCCCGGCGCCGAAAACCCTGGACCGCATGACGGCCGCGTTCATGCTGGTGGTGTGCTGGATTGTCGCCACCCTGAACCCGAGCATTCTCGGCATGATCGAAACCCTCGGTGGCCCGATCATCGCGGCAATCCTGTTCCTGATGCCGATGTACGCGATCCGTAAGGTTCCGGCGATGGCGCGTTATCGTGGTCAGGCTTCCAACGTGTTCGTGACGGCCGTGGGCCTGGTGGCAATCTCGGCGTTGATTTATTCGCTGACGGCCTAGAAAGCAAGATCAAAAGATCGCAGCCTGCGGCAGCTCCTACAGAGGTTACATACACCTGTAGGACTGCCGAAGGCTGCGATCTTTTGGGGCACAAAACCGCCCCGCACCTGACCCCAATCAGACATCCCCCCGGATTAGCGACTACCCTAGAGACTGCAAAGAAAAGCGCGTCATAGAGCGTTTGCCGCAGGTTTTCCCCTTTCTCTGGAGACGCTTCATGGCGCATGCCCAAGGCGTATCGACGCAATCCCGTGCCGATCCGCCTAGCCGTTGGCTGGACGTGTTGGCCGGGTTGTCGATTGCCGGTTTGTTGTTACCCGAGGCGGTCGCCTATTCAAGCATCGCCGCGTTAGCGCCACAGGCGGGCGTCATTGCCTTGTTTGCCGGTTTGTTGTGTTACGGGCTATTCGGCACCAGTCGGTTTGCCATCGTTTCCGCCACCTCGTCTTCGGCAGCCGTCCTGGCTGCGGCCACGGCAACACTGGCCAATGGTGATTCAGGCTTGCGCATGACCCTCGCCATCGGCCTGGTGCTGGTCACCGGAGGATTTTTCCTGCTCGCCGGTCTGCTCAAATTGGGCAGTGTGACTTCGTTCATTGCCAAGCCGGTGTTGCGTGGCTTTGCCTTGGGCCTGGCCGTGACCATCATCCTCAAACAGATCGCGAGCGCGGTCGATGTGCACCTGGACGGCGCCAACCTGATCCGTTACTTGCCACAACTGCTGGAGCAGTTACCTCAATGGAATCCGGTCGGGGCGCTGGTGGCAGCCGTGTCATTGCTGGTGCTGTGGTTGTGCACGCGGGTCCGCCGCCTGCCGGGAGGTTTGCTGGTGGTGGCGCTCGGTATTGCGGCCGGTCAATGGCTGGACCTGCCGTCGTATGGGGTCAAGCTGATCGGCGTCATCGACTTGAATCTTGAGGTGCCGCGTCTGCCGGTGCTGCCTTTCACTGATTGGTTGCGCCTTGGGGAACTGGCGTTTGCCATGGTGATGATTCTGTATGCCGAATCTTTTGGGTCGATCAGCTCCTTTGCGCTGAAGCATGGCGACCGGGTGTCCTCGAACCGCGACCTGTTGGCCCTCGGCGCAGCCAATCTGCTGTCAGGCCTGTTCCACGGAATGCCTGCGGGCGCCGGCTATTCCGCAACTTCGGCCAATGAGGCGGCGGGTGCCGGTTCGCGTCTGGCCGGTGCGGTAGCGGCGGGGGTGGTCTTGCTGATCGTATTGACGGTGCTGCCCTACATTGCACTGACCCCCGAGCCGGTACTGGCCGCGATCGTCATTCATGCACTGGCTCGTGGCCTGAGCCTGCAACCGTTGGGCCGCTACTTCATCTGGCGTCGAGACCGATTGCTGGTGATTTGCGCGGTGGCCGCCGTGCTGGTGCTGGGTGTGCTGGACGGCTTGCTGGTGGCGGTGGCGATCAGCGTGGTGCTGATGCTCAAACAGATGTCTTCGGCGGATATTCAAGTGCTGGGGCAAATCGGTAGCGGTCATGATTTTGTTGATCTGCAGCGGCATCCGGATGCCAGGGAGATTCCTGGTGTGCTGATCGTCCGGCCGAGTGAGGCGTTGTTTTTCGCCAATGTGGAGCGCATTCTGGGCGGTGCCTTGCGCCTGGCGCGGCATGCGTCGCCACCCATACATACGATTATTCTCAGTCTCGAAGAGTCGCCAGATCTCGACGGCACGAGTATCGAAGCGCTGGAAACGTTCTTCTTGCAGGTGCGGGCCGAGGACAAACTGCTGATTCTGGCGCGGCTCAAGCATGAGGCTAAAGCGGTGCTGACGAAGTTGCCGGCGCTGGAACTCAAACAGGTAATTCTCAGCGGCCTGAGCGTTGACGCTGCGGTACAACAAGCCCTCAAGCCGAACACATAACCCTGTGGGAGCGGGCTTGCTCGCGAAAGCGGTGTATCAGTCAACCTCTGTATCGACTGACACACCGCTTTCGCGAGCAAGCCCGCTCCCACATTGGATCTTCTTGCGGGCATAAAAAACGCCGCTCATCTCACGATGGGCGGCGTTTTTTATTGCGTTGCAGCGTTAGGCTTGAACGACCGGAATGTTGGCGTTCGCAGCAGCTTCACGGAACTCGGCGATCTGGTCGAAGGACAGGTAGCGGTAAACATCGGCCGCCATGCTGTCGATCTTGCCAGCGTATTCCATGTACTCCTCGACGGTCGGCAGGCGACCCAGGATCGAAGCAACAGACGCCAACTCAGCCGAAGCCAGGTAGACGTTCGCGCCGTCGCCCAGACGGTTCGGGAAGTTACGGGTCGACGTCGACACAACAGTCGAGTTCGGCTCTACACGTGCCTGGTTACCCATGCACAGCGAGCAGCCCGGCATTTCCATGCGTGCGCCGGCCTTGCCGTAGATGCCGTAGTAGCCTTCTTCAGTCAGCTGGTGAGCATCCATTTTGGTCGGCGGCGACAGCCACAGACGGGTTGGAAGCTGACCTTTGACTTGATCCAGCAGTTTACCGGCAGCGCGGAAGTGACCGATGTTGGTCATGCACGAACCGATGAACACTTCGTCGATCTTCTCGCCAGCAACGCTGGACAGCAGACGGGCGTCGTCCGGATCGTTTGGCGCGCAGAGCACAGGCTCTTTGATGTCGGCCAGGTCGATTTCGATGATTTCAGCGTATTCGGCATCAGCATCGGCAACCATCAGCTCAGGGTTGGCAACCCAGGCTTCCATCGCTTGAGCACGACGTTCCAGGGTACGCGCATCGCCGTAGCCTTCGCCGATCATCCAGCGCAGCAGGGTGATGTTGGAGTTCAGGTACTCGGTGATCGACTCTTTCGACAGCTTGATGGTGCAACCGGCAGCCGAACGTTCGGCCGAGGCGTCGGACAGCTCGAAAGCTTGCTCGATGCTCAGGTCGTCCAGGCCTTCGATTTCCAGGATGCGGCCGGAGAAGGCGTTCTTCTTGCCTTTCTTCTCGACGGTCAGCAGGCCAGCCTGGATCGCGAAGTAAGGAATGGCATGAACCAGGTCACGCAGGGTGACGCCCGGTTGCATTTTGCCTTTGAAGCGCACCAGGATCGATTCCGGCATGTCCAGCGGCATAACGCCAGTGGCCGCAGCGAACGCAACCAGACCGGAACCGGCCGGGAACGAAATGCCCATCGGGAAACGGGTGTGCGAGTCACCACCGGTACCGACAGTGTCCGGCAGCAGCATGCGGTTCAGCCAGCTGTGGATGATGCCGTCGCCCGGACGCAGGGAAACGCCGCCGCGGGTCATGATGAAGTCTGGCAGGGTGTGGTGGGTAGTCACGTCGATCGGCTTAGGGTAAGCCGCGGTGTGGCAGAAGGACTGCATCACCAGATCGGTCGAGAAGCCCAGGCACGCCAGGTCTTTCAGTTCGTCACGGGTCATGGGACCGGTGGTGTCCTGAGAGCCGACGGTGGTCATTTTCGGTTCGCAGTAGGTGCCAGGACGAACGCCTTTGCCTTCTGGCAGACCGCACGCCTTGCCGACCATTTTCTGTGCCAGGGTGAAACCCTTGCCAGTGTCGACAGGTGCTTCAGGCAGTTTGAACAGATCGGTAGGGCCCAGGCCCAGTTCGGCGCGAGCCTTTTCGGTCAGGCCGCGACCGATGATCAGCGGGATACGGCCGCCAGCACGAACTTCGTCCAACAGCACCGGGGTCTTCATTTCGAAGGTGGTCAGGACTTCGTCGGTGCCGTGTTTGCAGACTTTGCCAGCATGCGGGTACAGGTCGATCACGTCGCCCATGTTCATGTTGGTCACGTCGAATTCGATTGGCAGTGCGCCGGCATCTTCCATGGTGTTGTAGAAGATTGGAGCGATTTTGCTGCCGAAGCAGAAACCGCCAGCACGCTTGTTCGGCACGAAAGGAACGTCGTCGCCGAAGAACCACAGCACCGAGTTGGTGGCGGATTTACGCGAAGAACCGGTACCGACCACGTCGCCAACGTAGGCGATCGGGAAGCCTTGACCGCGCATTTCTTCGATCTGCTTCATCGGGCCCGTGACGCCCTGGGCGTCAGGCACGATGCCTTCACGGGCCATTTTCAGCATGGCGAGGGCGTGCAGCGGGATATCCGGGCGGGACCAGGCATCCGGGGCAGGGGACAGGTCGTCGGTGTTGGTTTCGCCGGTGACCTTGAATACGCGCAGGCTGATCTTGTCGGCCAGGGTCGGGCGGTTCTTGAACCACTCGCCGTCAGCCCAGGATTGCAGCACGCCTTTGGCGTGAACGTTGCCGTTCTTGGCTTTTTCAGCGACGTCGTGGAAAGCGTCGAACATCAGCAGGGTGTGCTTGAGTTCTTCAGCGGCGACTGGCGCCAGTTCGGCGTCGTCCAGCAGGTTGACCAGCGTGACGATGTTGTAGCCGCCCTGCATGGTGCCGAGCAGTTCAACCGCGCGTTTCTTGTCGATCAGAGGGGATTTGGCTTCGCCTTTGGCGAGGGCGGACAGGAAACCGGCCTTTACATAGGCTGCTTCGTCCACACCTGGCGGAATGCGATTGGTGATCAGGTCAACGAGGAAAGCTTCTTCGCCAGCCGGGGGATTTTTCAGCAGCTCAACCAGGCCTGCAGTTTGTTCGGCGTTAAGCGGCTGGGGAACGATACCCAGTGCTGCGCGCTCTTCGATATGTTTGCGGTAGGCTTCAAGCACAGTTATTACCCTCATCAGTGGTCCCAAATGGGTGTCCGGGACGCTCATCCCGAAATTGCCGTACTCATGCGCTGCATGGCGTTGTGAGCCACTTAGCCAGAATTACCGACAATTCCTTACAGAAGCTGCTTTCAAAGTTTTACGCCTGCAGAACGGGAGCTGATGAGGGTTGGCGTTGGGCTTTTCCCCGCTGGAAAAACCCTTCGCCAACACCGCTCTGAAGGAACGACTGTGCTCGTGACGCTTTGAAAACAGCTTCAAACGGACATTGGCGCCTTAAAAGGCTGGCTGATTCTACGGCAAAAAAAAATTAAAGGTAAGTTAGGCCTTTAACTTTGAGGGGTGATGAATGTTAGACAAAGGGCTAACATGCCGACCTGTTCTGTTTTCCCGTGTTTTGCCTACCTATGCCCAATCAGACCATCAAGACCCCCTGCGTCGGCCTTTGTTCCACTGTTTACGGTGACCTGGTCTGCCGTGGCTGCAAGCGTTTCCACCATGAAGTGATCAACTGGAATGGTTACAACGAGGAAGAAAAACGGGCGGTGTGGCTGCGTCTGGAGCAGCTGTTATCGCAGGTGATGGCCAGCAAGCTGGAAGTTTTCGATCCGCAACGCCTGCGCCTGCAACTGGAGCAACGCAAAATTCGTTTTGTGCCGCATCAGTCGGAATATTGCTGGGCGTACCAGTTGATCGCACGGGGTGCGCGGGTGATCAACAATCTGGAAGCCTACGGAATGGTGCTGATGCCGGAGTTTCGCGACTGGAACCTGCCGGAATTGCGCGATGCCATTGATCGGGAGTTTTTCCTGCTGTCAGAGGCGCATTACCAGCGTTATATCGCACCGGGTTTCCTCAAGGACGCGTTTGGCGCCTGAAAAGATCGCAGCCTTCGGCAGCTCCTACAGGGTACGCATTCCAACTGTAGGAGCTGCCGCAGGCTGCGATCTTTTGATCTGCGCTCTAATGCCGGGTCACGACTTCCTCAAGATGATCCATGATTTCATCCGGTTTCAACACCAGCACATCGCTCTCCACCGAATCCAGCACTACCTCCGCCGTATTACCGATCAAAGCCCCCGATAACCCGCTGCGCGCTACCGTGCCAATCACGATCAGCGCCGCCTGAAGTTTGTGCACCATGAACGGGATCAGCACATCCGCCGGGCCTTCCGCGATATGCAGGTGCGTGTCGTCAATGTCGAACTCGGCCTGGAATGCCTTGCACTGCTCGCGATAACGGGCCTCGATGGTTTCACTGAGCTGCAGCGTCGGGTCGGCCGACGACAGCATCGGCGACGGATGCGCGCTGATCACATGCAACTGAGCCTTGGCCAGGCTGGCGATGTCGTAGCCGTGATCAATGATGGTGTCGTGCAAGTGGCGGTGTTCGCCATCGGTATTGCCAACGTCGATGGCCGCCAGAATCACTTTGTCCTTCCAGGAACCAGCGGTTTTTACCAACAGGACCGGCGTCGGGCAGGTGCGCAGCAGTTTCCAGTCTTCCGGGGTCAGCAGGGCCTTCTTCAGCGGGCTGTCGGGGAAATGCTGTTTGACCACCAACCCGCAGCCTTCCGCTTGCTGCACATCAACAATGGTTTCATGCAGGCTTTCATTCCACGCCTGTTCAGTAGTGACGCTGTAGCCGTCCTCCAGCAGTGCGGCCTTGAGGTCGCGCAGGTGATCGGCGTGATCATGCTTTTTGTCGCAAACCAGCAGGTGCAAATGCGCCTGGGTCACCCCGGCAATCAATTTGGCGCGTCTCAAGGCCAGGCTTTCATCCGGCGAGGGTTCGATGACCACCAGAATGCTGCGAATGGCTTGCATGGTCGGGATCTCCAGGAAGTAAAAAATACTGCGTGGGACAACTATAGTTGCTGGTCGCCAACCGGGTACTTGATACATATCAACGGCGGCGACTGGTGGTCTGCCGGCAGGCCGGTATAATCGGCGCCCTTCGTTTTGAACCCTTTATCCGTGAGCCCCATGATCCTTCCCGAAATTCACGAGTTCCTCGGCTGCCGTACTCCAGACGGCTGGGTCCAGGCCGCGCTGGCTGATCAGGACACCCTGCTGATCGACCACAAGAACTGCGAATTCAAGGCCGCCAGCACGGCGTTGAGCCTGATCGCCAAGTACCACTCGCACGTCGATTTGATCAACCTGATGTCGCGCCTGGCCCGGGAAGAGCTGGTGCATCACGAGCAGGTCATGCGCCTGATGAAAAAACGCAAGATCGAGTTGCGTCAGCTGTCCGCCGGGCGATACGCCTCGGGCCTGCGCAAGGTGGTGCGCAGTCACGAGCCGGTAAAACTGGTGGATACGCTGGTGGTCGGCGCTTTCATCGAAGCCCGCAGCTGCGAGCGTTTCGAAGCGCTGGTGCCGCATCTGGACGAAGAACTGGGCAAGTTCTACTTTGGCCTGCTGAAAAGTGAGGCCCGGCATTTTCAGGGGTACCTGAAACTGGCCTACCAGTACGGGGACGCCAAGGACATCGCGCAAGTGATCGACAGGGTTCGTGCTGCCGAGCAGGAGTTGATTGAATCGCCGGACGTGGAATTCCGCTTCCACAGCGGTGTGCCGGCTGCGGCATAAGATCAAAAGATCGCAGCCTGCGGCATTCCCATGTAGGAGCTGCCGAAGGCTGCGATCTTTGCTTCTAAAAGCTCAAACCCAAGCGTTCATGCCATTCGGCAATGGACTCTTCAGGATAGACGTCGAACTGTTTATCACCCGGCTGCACCTCTGCCTCCACCCAGCGAGCCTTGGAACCAAGCAACAAGTGCGTGTGTTCCGGTGGCACCGGCAACGGGGTGTCGATGGCCGACGCAAACGGGTGAATCAGCTCCGGCCATTCCGGGCTGAACAGCCATAAACCCGAGCCACACACCGAGCAGAAATGTCGCTCGGCCGTGCTGCGGTGGGCGCGGATATCGCCTTCATCCTTGAGTAGTGCATGGTAAATCGCGATGTGCTTGCGCCCTCGCACTTTCAGGCTGTTGGCATCCCCCGCGATATTGATCGCATAACCACCACCGCCCTGGGTCTTGCGACAAATTGAGCAATAGCAGCGCTGATACGGGTAGGGGTGGGCGCTGGACAAACTGAACGACACCACGCCGCAATGGCAGGAGCCTTCTAGCTGCATGGGAACCTCCGAGGAGTCTTGGGCCTATCCAGACAGCCTGGACCGGCGGGATCAACATGCGTCGGGTTCTGGGGAAGTCATGGTTGATAGGGAGGGTGATGGGCAATTGGATTTTTGCTGATTGTGCCGTCCCCTTCGCGAGCAGGCCCGCTCCCGCAGGAATGTTACGAACACTGGAGATCCAATGTGGGAGCGAGCCTGCTCGCGAAGAACGATAACGCGGTCTACTTGCCAGTCATCCGCCACAAATACCAGGAAGCCACCGTCCGATACGGGCGCCACGCCAACCCGATCTCAACCATCTGCTTGCGCGTCGGCTGTACCTCCAGCCCCTTCAGCCGCCGATACCCCTCACGCACGCCAAAGTCATCGGCCGGCAGGATGTCCGGCCGCTCCAGGCTATAAATAAGCAACATCTCAACCGTCCAGCGCCCAACCCCGCGCAAGGTAACGAGGCGCTCGATCAACGCTTCATCCGCCATCGCCAACGCCGTGTCAAAGTCCGGCACCACACCGTTCAACGTCGCTTGGGCAATCCCTTGAATGGTCGCAATCTTGCTCGCCGAAAAGCCGCAGCTGCGCATTTGCTCAAAGTCTGTGGCCAGCACCTGCTCAGGTCGCGGAAACGCCACCGACGGAAACAATGCCAACAGCCGACCGACAATCGCATCACCGGCTTTTGCGTGCAGCTGCTGGTAGGCAATCGCCCGTACCAGCGATTCATAAGGATCGCGCGCCGCATGCGGTTGGTGCAGGCAAGGGCCGATGGCCGCGATGTGGCGCCGCCAGTCGTCATCGACGCGAGACAGGAACTCGGTCGCGAGTTGATACGGGGCGGCCATGTCGATCAAGCGTTTTCGGCCGGTTTCAGCAGGGCATTAACTTCCCCGTAAGTGAAGGCCTTGAGGTGCCTGCTGTCGAGTGTGCCGGTCTCCAGAAAACTCTTGGCCAGACCCGCCATGGCGCCGTACAAAAACTCGGCGATGCCCGAGCCGGCGCTCAAACGGCGTACGCCGAGTGCTTTCAAAGCTTCTGGCGAAGGCAGCCCCGGTAGCCCGAGCACATTCACTGGCAGGGTGGTGCCTTGGCACAGGGCGGCGATTTCGTACTCGGCACTCACGCCCGCCGCGAACAGCCCATCGGCCCCCGCGGCCTGATACAACGCTGCGCGCTTGAGTGTTTCGGCCACCCGGTCTTCAGCGGGAACCAGGCTCTTGAGATACACGTCACAGCGCGCATTGATGAACAACTTGACGCCACGACGCTCGGCCACCTGACGGGCGACTTCGATCTTGCGCACCAACAGTTCAGGCGCCGACGCGCCGTCCTCGATATTGATCCCGACCGCACCGGCGGTAATCACCGCATCGATGACGGCGGCGACTCGCGTCAGGTCATCGGAATAACCGGCCTCGATGTCCACGGACAAAGGCACCGAGATCACCCGGGCGATGGATTCGACGGTCGAGACCAGGCGTTCGAGGGGCAGGGCATTGCCATCGGGATAGCCGTGGACCCACGCCACTGCCGCGCTGCTGGTGGCAACGGCTTTACTGCCGAGTTGCTCCACCAACCGCGCCCCGGTGGCATCGGCGACGTTGGTGAGGATCAGCAAGCCGTCCTGATGCAGCGTGTGGAAATGCTGGTCGAGCCTATCCATCGAAAGTCCTTCCCTATGCAATGTACGAGTGATCAGAAGGCAAGCTGCCGGGTGATCTGGACTGCCGCATTTTCCAGTCTGAGCAGGAAGGCCTTGCGCGGTTGTCCTCCACCATAGCCCGTCAACGAGCCGTCTGCACCGATCACCCGGTGGCAGGGCACGACAATCGAAAGACGGTTATGTCCGTTGGCCAGCCCGACGGCGCGACTGGCGCCGGGCTTGCCGAGTATCGCGGCGATGGTGCCGTAGGTGCTGGTCTGGCCGTACGGGATATTCGCCAGTTCGGCCCAGACTTGCCGGGAAAAAACGCTGCCCGGCAAGTGCAGTGCAACGGTGAATTCCTTGAGCTGACCTGCGAAATACTGCGCCAGTTGCGCTTCAATCTGTTGCAAATGTGCGTTATGGCCGGGCGCTACCGCGTAGCCATAACGATTCTGCAGTGCCTCGACTTCCCGGGTCAGCGCCGGTCGATCAAGAAACTCCAGCAGCACCAGGCCGCGGCGTTCAGCCATGGCGATCATCGGCCCCAGCGGCGTGGTCAGGCGCGTGAACAACAGTGGCTCGCTGTTGACGGCGCGCCCTGGGGTGATGCGGAACGACTTTTGAAACGCATCGCGAAAACCGCTCAGGGATTCATAGCCGGAGTCATACGCCACGTCGTCGATGGAATCGCCTTGCTTGATCCCGCCCAGCGCCATGCCGAGGCGTCGGGTACGCAGCCAGGCGTGAAACGTCATGCCGAAATGCTGCTTGAACCAGCGGCGCAGTTTCAGCGGTTCGATGCCCTGGGCCAGCAACTGGGCGTCGGTCCAGCGTTGCTCAGGATCGGCTTCCACCGATTTGAGTAGCCGTTGCACCCAGTCGGGAGCGATGGCCGCGGCGTCCAGCGGCTTGCATCGCAGGCAGGCGCGGTAACCCGCGGTCAGACACTCGTCGGCGTGGGCGAAGAACTCGACGTTCTCCGGCTTCGGCTTGCGCGCCGTGCAACTGGGCCGGCAGAAGATGCCCGTGGTTTTGACCGCGGTAAAAAACACCCCCTCGTAGGCGGTGTCTCGTTCGAGCATGGCGCGAACCATCTCGGCGTGGGGCGGAAGCAAAGCGTTTTGTAGGTTCATGGGCTGAGCATAAGACGCGTCGAGCGTCGCCTCCACCGGAAAATCGACAGCGAATTCCCGTCGTCCGCGATTGACGCGATTGACGCGATTGACGGGATTGACGGGATTGACGGGATTTTATGTAGGAGCTGCCGAAGGCTGCGATCTTTTGATCTTGCTTGCCGCCATAAAAAATCAAGATCAAAAGATCGCAGCCTTCGGCAGCTCCTACAGGGTTCAGTGGTTCAGGCTCGGCGTGCCATCAGCAATACCGACGCCGCCGCCGACAACAACCCCGCGCAGCAACGGTTGAACATCCGCTTGCCCCGTGGCTCGGCAAACCAGCGGCGCATGTGCAGGCCCATGTAGGCGTAAGCGGCGATGGCGATCCACTCCAGCATCAGGAACAACGCACCCAGCACGGCGAATTGTGGCGTTATCGCGCGGGTCGAGTCGACGAATTGTGGCAGGAACGCGGTGAAGATCAGGATCGCTTTCGGGTTGCCGGCCGCCACCAGGAACTCCTGTCGCGCCAAGGCCAGCATGCCCACCGGCGCACTCGCCACCACGTTTTCTGCCGTCGGGTCCGCACGCCACAATTGCCAGGCGAGATACAGCAGATACGCCGCCCCCAGAATCTTGATCCCGTAGAACAATAACTCCGAGGTTTGCAGCACCACCGCCAGCCCGGCCGAGGCCAGGGCGATCATCCCGGCGAACGCCAGCAATCGGCCGATCCCGGCCAGGCAGGCGGTGCGATAGCCATAGCGAGTCGAGTTACTGACCGACAGCAAATTGTTCGGGCCGGGCGCCATGTTCAGGGCGAAGCAGGCCGGAAGAAAGAGGGTGAGGGTGGCGAGGTCCATGACGGGGCTCCTGGTACAAGAAGCGCATTTTTATCACGGATGGCGGGCGGTCCGGCCCATACAGCCGGCAATCGAAGTCACCGTACACTTGCCCCTCTGTAGGAGCTGCCGCAGGCTGCGATCTTTTGATCTTGATCTTAAAAAAAGCAAGATCAAAAGATCGTCCGAACGCGGCCCGAGCCTACGGCAGCTCCTACCTTGAGTGAACAGCATTGGATCTATGGCCTACGCTTGTCCACAGACGCACGTTCGGCGAGCAGGGTTTGCCCCTGAGCCCGATTCAAGCGGCACCCACAAAAACAATATTGGGAGACTACTCATGCAGGCCATGTTCCGTCGATTCAGCAGCTCCTTAGCCATTGCCATCACCGCCGCCCTGTTGGCGACGCCAGTCTTCGCCCTCGACACCGTCAAGTTCATGGCCCCAGGTTCAGTGGGGGGCGGTTACGACCAGACCGCGCGGGATCTGGGCAAGGCCCTGATCGAGGCCAAGGCAGCCAAAGCGGTCACCTTCGAGAACAAGGGTGGGGCCGGCGGGACATTGGGGTTGGCGCAATTCGCCAACAGCACCAAGGGCGATCCGAATGCGCTGCTCGTGGTTGGCGCGATCATGGTTGCCGGTATTGAGCAGAACAAACCGCAAATTACCTTGAAGGACGTGACGCCGATCGCGCGGCTGTTTACCGAGTACAACGTGATTGCCGTGCGCAAGGAGTCCGAATACAAAACCCTGGAGGACTTGCTGACCGCGTTCAAGGCCAAGCCGTCCAGCATCACCTGGGGCGGTGGCTCCAAGGGCTCGATCGATCACATCGGCATCGCCGATCTGGCCGGAAAAATGGACATTCCGGTGAACAAGGTCAATTACGTCGCCTTCGCCGGTGGTGGCGAGGTGGTTGCCCAGGTCCTGGGCGGGCAGATCAAGGTAATTACCGGTGGTTATGCTGAACTGGGCCAATACATCAAAAACGGCCAGTTCCGTGTGTTGGCCATCGGCGCGCCCGAGCGTGTCGCAGGCATTGATGCGCCGACCCTCAAAGAGAAGGGCTACGACGTGACGATCGGCAACTGGCGCGGTGTTTACGGTGCAGCGGGCCTCACGCCAGAACAGCGCAAAGAAGTGACCGACGCCGTGCTGGCCGCCGCGAAGACCAAAGGTTGGCAGGACAACATCACCATCAACGCATGGTCACCGAGTGTGTTGACCGGGGATGATTTCGGCAAATTTGTCGACGAAGAACACGTTCGGCTGCATGGAATGCTGGTCAACGTCGGGCTGCTTTTGAAATGACCGGGACTCAAAAAGTAGTGCCGGCGCAGCTGGCGATTGGCGCCGGCATCGTGGCGATCAGTGCCGTGCTCGCATTCGGGGCTTTCCGGTTTCCGCCCGAAATGGGTTTTGTCATTCTCGGCGCCCATGTCTACCCCTATGCGCTGGCGGCATTTCTGGGCGTGGTCGGGCTGTTCCTGATTTATCAGGCATTCACCGGTGGTTTCCGCGAATTGGCCGACCACGACGACGAATCCGCCAAAGCGCAGCCCGGCGGCAAACTCGGCGCGGCCTGGGTGACGGCGGGACTGGTTGGCGTGGCCTTGCTGATCAACCTCATCGGATTCGTC
Organism: Pseudomonas sp. LBUM1644; assembly: GCF_059716195.1. Lineage (NCBI taxonomy): Bacteria > Pseudomonadati > Pseudomonadota > Gammaproteobacteria > Pseudomonadales > Pseudomonadaceae > Pseudomonas > Pseudomonas sp. LBUM1644. Next base: position 2,825,337 of record NZ_CP166812.1, read on the forward strand.
CTCGCGGCCGGGTTGTTGTTTGCCTGTTCGGCGCGAGGGTTTGGCAGTCGCCGTCCGGTGCGGGACCTGGCCATCGGCATCGCCCTGACCCTGCCGATTTACTGGTTGTTCAACGCCGGGCTTGGGGTTTCCCTTCCGCCCCTTGTCAACGCCTGGATCTGACCCGGGCCGAAGGAGATCACCCAGGTGGACATTCTCTCAAGCTTGGCAATGGGTTTTGCCGCCGCGCTGACACCGATCAATTTGATGTGGGGCTTCATTGGTTGCCTGCTTGGCACCGCGATCGGTGTCTTGCCGGGCATCGGGCCGGCGCTGACCGTTGCATTGCTGCTGCCGATCACCGCCAAGGTCGATCCCACCGGGGCGCTGATCATGTTTGCCGGTATCTATTACGGCGCGCAATTTGGCGGCTCTACCACCTCTATCTTGCTCAATACGCCAGGGGAGTCGTCCTCCATGGTCACGGCCCTGGAAGGCAATCTCATGGCCCGTAACGGCCGGGCAGGACCGGCCCTGGCAACGGCTGCTATCGGTTCATTCGTGGCGGGCACCATCGCCACGATTCTGCTGACGCTGTTTGCGCCCATCGTGGCGACACTGGCGCTGAAATTTGGCCCGGCAGAGTATTTCGCAATTCTGGTGCTGTCGTTCACGACCGTGTCGGCGGTGCTGGGCGCGTCGATGTTGCGCGGTTTCGCCTCACTGGGGATTGGCCTGACCATCGGCTTGATCGGCCTCGACTCGACCTCGGGCATTGCCCGGTACACCTTGGGCGTACCGGAGCTGGTGGATGGCATCGAAGTCGTGCTCGTCGCGGTCGGGTTGTTCGCCGTCGGCGAGGCTTTGTACAGCTTGTTGTATCAAAAAGAAGAAACGTCCGGCCGGCACCGCTTGACCTCGTTGTGGATGACCCGTGCCGACTGGAAGCGCTCGGTGCCGGCCTGGCTACGCGGCACCCTGATCGGGTTTCCGTTTGGCTCGATTCCGGCGGGTGGCGCCGAGATTCCGACGTTTCTGTCCTATTCGGCCGAACGCAAACTGAGCAAATACCCCAAAGAGTTTGCCGGCAGTAAGGGCGAGGGGGCCATTGAGGGAGTCGCCGGTCCCGAGGCAGCCAACAATGCGAGCGCGACCGGGTCCCTGGTGCCACTGCTGACGCTGGGCATTCCAACGTCCGCGACGGCGGCGATTCTGTTAGCCGCGTTTCAGAACTACAACCTGCAACCGGGGCCGATGCTTTTCCAGACGTCGGGAGACCTGGTCTGGACCCTGGTCGCTTCGCTCTACATCGGCAACGTCATCCTGTTGGTACTGAACCTGCCGTTGGTGGGGCTTTGGGTCAAGCTCCTGCAGATCCCCCGACCGTACTTGAATGCCGGCATCCTGGTGTTCGCCACCATCGGCGTGTACGGCATGCGCCATTCTTCCTTCGACCTGCTGCTGATGTTGGCCATCGGCTGGGGCGGGGTGTTGATGCGTCGTTTTGACTTTCCGGTGGCGCCAGTCATCGTCGGGATGCTGCTGGGGCCAATGGCCGAAAAACAGCTGCGCAATGCGTTGTCCATTGGCGAGGGCGACTGGCTGATTTTTGTGACGCAACCCATCGCGGCGTCCTTCCTCGCGCTGACGCTCCTGGTACTGGTGGTGCCTCATCTGCTGCATGCTCGCGGCATCAAACTGCACGAGGATGATTGATCGAACATCCCACTGCGCCAAACACAGGACCCGTAGCAGCTGGCGCAGCCTGCGTTCGGCTGCGCAGCAGTCGTGAACATGAGTGCACGGTCTTCCTGAATGACCTCATCGCCAGATTTTACGACTGCTGCGCCGCCGAACGCAGGCTGCGCCAGCTGCTACAGAGAGCGTGCCATAGCAGGACATCAACGTCAGACATTGGGCAGTTTTCTTCAATACGGGGTGCCGGGCGCTCATTACCTTGAACGTTGAATCCACTGAATTGAAGAAGGTGTGCAATGAGTTTGATTATGTCCATGGCGGCGTTTGCGCTGGTGGCCTCGATTACGCCGGGCCCGGTGAATATTGTGGCGTTGAGTTCGGGGGCGCAGTTCGGTTTTCGTGCCAGCCAACGGCATGTTGCCGGGGCGACGCTGGGCTTCGTGCTGTTGTTGGTGTTGATGGGGCTGGGGTTGCATGAGGTGTTGCGGCGTTGGCCGTCGCTGACACGGGTGGTGCAACTGGCGGGGGTGGCGTTCTTGTTGTTCATGGCCTGGAAACTGGCGGCGGACAATGGTCGTCTCGACGCGAAAGATACCGGTCGTGCGCCGTCGATGTTGTACGGCGCGGTCATGCAATGGCTCAACCCGAAAGCCTGGCTGGCGTGCGTGGCGGGAATGGGCGCCTTCGTCGCCGACGGCGAAGCGCGGCTGGTCTGGCAGTTCGCGGCGGTGTACCTGGTGATCTGCTATCTGTCCGTCGGCTGCTGGGTCTACGCCGGGACGTTCCTGCGGGGGTACCTGAGTAATCCTGCGGGCATGCGCTTGTTCAATCGGATCATGGCGTTGTTGCTGGCAGTGAGCGCCGTGTATTTACTACTGCCGTAAACCACTGTGGTGAGGGGATTTATCCCCGTTCGGCGGCGAAGCCGTCGTAATACCTGAGCGCTGCATTTGCCTGCATGAACGCTGGGGCCGCTTCGCCGCCCAACGGGGATAAATCCCCTCGCCACAGGGAACTAGCCACAAGGGACTAGCCACAGGGGATTGGGTTGGTTTTAGCCGCGATACTGCCCCGGCGTCGCCGCCAGGTGCTGCTTGAACGCCCGCTGAAAATGCGCCTGATCGGCAAACCCCGCTTCCAGCGCCACGTCGGCGATCAGCCTGCCGTTGCGCAATTGGTCCTGGGCGAACTGAATGCGTCTGTTGACCAGGAACGCATGCGGCGTCATGCCGTAACGCAACTTGAAAGCGCGAATCAGGTAGGACGGCGACAGCTGGGCCGCCTCGCAAATGTCTTCGAGCTTGAGCATTTGCGTGCAGTGGTCGCGGATGTAGTCGGCGGCACGCTCAAGCTTGTAGTTGGGTTCGCGTAGCGGTTGATCGCCGGGGTCGAGGCGTTGCTGGACCTCGGTAAAAAACTCTACCGCAGCGCTGTGCTTGCCCAGCACGTCTTGCTGCGGATCGACCAATACGTCGTACAAGCCCTTGAGGCCAGCAAACAGGCTGGCGTCGCGCAGATGGGTGATGGCGAACCGGCGCAAAGCCAGGTCGTGGCTGAATCCGAGTTGATGCTGCAAATCGGTAAGCCACGCCGTATCGACATACAACATCAGGTACGACCACGGCTGATCATCAATGGGATTGCAGGCGTGAACATCACCGGGGTTCATCAGGACTACGGTGCCGGCGCTGACCTGAAACTCCGATTGCTCGTGAACATAAGTGCTGCGCCCGGCGGTGATTGCACCGATGGAAAAGTGCTCGTGGGAATGACGGGTGTAGCAGACCTCACGCCCATCGGCGATGGAGCGGGCTTCGATGAAAGGCAGGGCGTCGTCGCGCCAGAAGCGCGGGGCCTGGTCAGCGTTTTTGGCAACGGGGTGCTTCATAGTCAGTGTCCTCGGCAGGCCAGCCCCGGAGTGTATTAGCTCTCGCCGTCAAAGGCTCGCTGCAACGCCAGAGGCAGGAGGGCAGTTTTTTGAACGCGTTGCATGGTGGCTGTCCTCTACGGGTTGCTCATGCCGCATGCTGTTACCTGTAGGAGCGAGCTTGCTCGCGATGGTCGTTAACGATAACGCGGGTTTACTGGGTAAACGTGGCGCTCTTGAGTCAGTCCATCGCGAGCAAGCTCGCTCCTACAGCAAAACATTGTGCTCATGCGAGGACTTTCAGCGTAGCCAGCCTGCGGTCGTCTGGCCGTACCGTACATCGACAAATGTGTGTGTGGATTTTGCATTGAAGTGAGTCTAAATGACCGCGAAATGAGTCATAACGACCAATTCCGCATGAGGTCATAATGACTCATTAAAATCTATCTTTTTGATTTATAAGCACAAAATTTCTGGCATGAGACTTGAAACATCAAACGTACAACTGAACTGCTTCGGGAGTACGAAAAAATGTTCGATTTCTTCAGCAATCCTCTGAACGTTCTGCACCTATCGAGCAAAGTCCTTGGCACTGGCCTGGCAATGCTCCTGGCCGGTATCTACGGCGCTTACCTCTACGACGGTCACATGCCGATTGTGGTGTTGGTGATGATGCACGCCATGACCATCATCGGTCCGACCTTGATCAAAATTGGCTACGTGATGCGCCTGTTATCGCAGCATCGGTTGGGTAAAGGCCTGATCGGCGCGGTGGCCTGACATGCGCAGGTTCGCCGATACGCCAGTCTTCAGCCTCGGGTTTCGACCGTTCTTTCTCGCCGGCGCGGGGTTTGCGGCGATTGCGGTGGCGATTTGGGCATTGTGGCTATACGGCCGCTTGCCCGGCGCGCAACCCATCGGCGGCATGCTGGCCTGGCATCGCCATGAAATGCCGTTCGGTTTCGCCACGGCGATCATCGCCGGCTTCCTGCTGACTGCGGTGCCGAACTGGACTGGCCGCCCGGCGCTTAAGGGCTGGCCGCTGATCGGCCTGCTGCTGTTGTGGTTGTTGGCCCGGCTGGCGTGGCTGATGCCCATACCGCCGGCGTGGTTGCTGGTCTTGCAGCTACCTTTTTTGCCACTGCTGGCCTGGGTGCTGGGACGGGACCTGGTGGCTGCCAGCAAGCGCGAAAACTACCCGATTCTGCTGATGATTGCGTTGCTGGCCGGCTGTCAGGTGCTGACCTTGTCGGGCCTCTGGACTGATGACACTGGCCTGCAACGACGCGGTGTTCTGGCCGCCTTGTGGCTGGTCGGTGCGCTGATGAGCGTGATTGGCGGGCGAGTGATTCCGTTCTTCATACAGCGCGGCTTGAGCCGCCCCGCAACGCCCGCAGTGAATCCATGGCCCACTTATGTGTTGTTGATCGGCGGACTGCTCGTAGCAGTTTCGTTTGCCGCCGGTTTGAACGACGTCCCGAGGCTTTGGCTGGCGGCGTTGTTTCTGCTGATCAGCGCATTGCATCTGCTGCGCCTGTGGCGCTGGCATGATCGGGGCATTTGGCGGGTGCCGCTGCTCTGGTCGCTGTACCTGGCTTACGCATGGTTGGCTTTGGCGACGTTGGCGATGGCGTTGTGGCACGCCGGCCTGATGTCGCAACAAAGCCTCGCCACCCATTCACTGGCCGTGGGCGGTATTGGCGGGTTGATTCTGGCGATGATCGCACGGGTCAGCCTGGGTCATACCGGGCGCGTGTTGCAGCCCTCCAAAGCCGTGGTCCTGGGGTTTGCCCTGGTGCTGCTGGCCGGTGTGTGCCGAGTGTTGCTCGTGCCGTTTTCGGTGACTGGGCTGGGCGTGTCGGCGCTGCTCTGGTGCACGGCTTTCGGCGTGTTCCTGACGCACTACACCGGCATCTTGCTCAGGCCGCGCGTCTAGCGGCGCAACCCACCCTGGTCCGCGATCCATTGCGTAGCCACATCGATGAACGCCCGTAGCTTCGGTTGCGTCTGAGTGCGACTTGGGAAGTACAGGTACAACGCCGAACTCAACGGCACATAGGGTTGCAGTACCCGCTCCAGTTGACCGTTCGCCAGTTCCTCGCTGACTTCCAGATCACAGGCGTAGGCTAATCCCTGTCCGTTGCGGGCAACGGAGACCAGCAGCCTGCGGTCATTGACGATCACACCACCCTCGACGCCGACCGTGAAGTCCCGCCCGTCACGACGAAACTCCCAGCGGTGCGCGCTGCCGGAATTGGCAAACCGAAAGCCGATGCATTGATGCCGAGTCAGGTCTTCAGGGCTGAGCGGCTTGCCGGCCTTGGCGAAGTAAGCGGGCGAGCCCACCACTGACCATTGCAGGTCGGGTGTCAGGCGCACGGCGATCATGTCTTTCTCGATGGATTCGCCCAGCCGGATCCCGGCATCGAATCCACTTTCCATCAAATCGACCGTGGCGTCGTCCAGGGAAATATCGAGGGTGACTTTTGGGTAGGCCTGGCGAAACAGCGGAATCAGCGGCTCGATCAACAGGCTGCCCGAGAGGCGCGGCGCAGTGATGCGCAGCGTGCCCATGGGTTGATCGCGAAAACCGCTGAGCACGGCCAGCGCCTCGTCAATTTCACTGGCTGCCGGACGCAAGCGGGCAAACAGGCTGGCGCCGGCTTCGGTCAACGCCACCCGGCGCGTGGTGCGCTGAAACAGCAGCACCCCGGTGCGGCGTTCGAGCAATTTGATCGCGTGGCTGATGGCCGTGGGCGTCACCGCCAGGCGAGTCGCGGCGAGGGTGAAGCTTTTGTGCTCGGCCACCGCCAGGAACTCGGTCAAACCGTCGAACGGATCGTGATTCATCTCGGTGCCATTATGAAAGACAGTTTCATAGTGCTTGTAGCACGAGGGCATTTTTCCAATCAATCTTCCTGCGTACCTTGTGCTCACCCCAACCGCAAACAAGGAACTCAATCATGACCACTTCCCACCACTTCAAACGTGTCTGGCTGATCACTGGCGCTTCCCGCGGCATCGGCGCCAAGATTGCCGCCGCCGCACTGGCCAATGGTGATGCCGTGGTGGCGACTGCGCGTGATGCGAGCACCGTCACCCAACGCTTCGGTACTCAATCCGCCTTGCTCGCGGTGTCGCTGGATGTGACCAACGAAGCTCAAGGCATTGCAGTCGCCAAGGCTGCCATCGACCACTTCGGGCGTATTGACGTGCTGGTCAACAACGCCGGTTTCGGTCTGTTGGGTGCGGTGGAAGAAGCCACCGCCGATGAAGTGCGGCGCGTGTATGAAATCAATGTCTTCGGTTTGCTGAATGTCACACGCGCCGTCCTGCCGCACATGCGCGCCGCTCGCAGTGGGCATGTCATCAACCTCTCCTCGGTGGGCGGTTATAAGTCTGGGCCGGGTTTTGGCGTCTATTGCTCGACCAAATTCGCCGTCGAAGGCTTGAGCGAAGCGCTGCACGCCGAGTTGTTACCGCTGGGCATCAAAGTGACGGTGGTCGAGCCCGGTTACTTCCGTACCGAATTCCTCGAAGGCAATTCCCTGGTCGAATCGCCGGCCTCGATTACCGACTATGACAGCACGGCGGGTGAAGTCCGCAAGATTGCCAAGGCCGTGACCCTGAACCAGCCTGGCGATCCGGACAAGCTTGCGCAGGCCATGATCGTGCTGGTGGAAGCGCCAAAAGCACCACTGCGCTTGCCACTGGGCAGTGACTCCGTCGCGGCGATCGAAGCGAAGAACAGCTTCGTCGCCGATGAGCTGCAAACTTGGCGCGAAGTGTCCGTCTCCACCGACTTCTAACCCCCACCGCACGCTGCAATCTTTTGATCTTTGGCGTCCCGAACCTCGCCAAAATCAAAAGATCGCAGCGTGTAGGGGCTGCCGCAGGCTGCGATCTTTTGATCTTCGGCGTCCAAAACATCGCCAAAATCAAAAGATCGCAGCCTTCGGCAGCTCCTACATAGCGCGCCGTCCATGGTGACCGGTGGTCGATGAACCGGTCTCGCCCGGCAATTTGCGCTTAGCTGAAAGGATAACGCCGACCTTTGCTCAAAAAAAAACGGCGTCACCGTGAGTCTGAGGAAATTCGCCATGCTGACCCTTAACATCAATGGCAAGGATCAGGAGCTCGATGTCCCTGCAGACATGCCACTGCTCTGGGTCCTGCGCGATGTCGCGCACCTCACCGGTACCAAATTCGGTTGTGGCATGGCCCAGTGCGGAGCCTGCACCGTACACATCGACGGCGCGCCGCTGCGTTCCTGTATCACACCCGCCACGGCCGTGGCCCATGGGCAGAAAATCATGACCATCGAAGGCCTGTCCACCGACGGTTCCCATCCGGTGCAACAGGCCTGGGCCGAACTCGATGTGGTGCAGTGCGGTTATTGCCAGTCCGGGCAAATCATGTCTGCCGCCGCGTTGCTGGCGAAGATCCCCAAACCCACCGACAGCGACATCGATCAGGCGCTCTCCGGCAACATCTGTCGTTGCGGCACCTACCCAAGGATCCGCGCAGCGATCAAGCGCGCCGCCGACATCGGTTGATGGGAGTCATGACTCATGAACAGCATCAATCCGTTTTCACGCCGTGGTTTTCTCCAGGGCAGCGCCTTGCTGGGCGGTGGGCTGGTGGTGGCGTTCGTTATTCCCGGCGGCCATCGCTTTGCCTTCGGCGCCGAGAATCAAGGCAACGTGTTCGCACCGAATGCCTTCTTGCGAATTGGCAATGACAACAGCGTGACGGTGCTGCTCGGCCATTCGGAGATGGGGCAGGGTATCTGGACCGGCCTGACCATGTTGATCGCTGAGGAACTGGACGCCGACTGGTCGAAAATCCGCGTCGAACATTCTCCCGCATCGGCGGCCGATTATGGCCTGGCCGGGTTTGGCGGGATGCAAATCACCGGCGGTTCGACGTCGACCTGGATGGAGTTCGACCGCTACCGGCAGGCTGGCGCGGCGGCGCGCATGATGTTGATCGACGCCGCCGCCAAGCGCTTCAACGTAGCCCCCTCGCAAATCCGTACGGAATCGGGTGTCGTGATGGCCGGCGACAACCGTGCCACGTATGGCGAGCTGGCCGATGACGCCGGCCAGTTGCCGGTACCGGAACCGGCCTCGATCGCGCTTAAGGAGTCCAAGGACTGGAAGCTGATCGGCAAGCCGACCCAACGCCTGGACACACCGGAAAAAATCACCGGCCGTGCGAAGTTCGGCATGGACGTGCAGTTCGATGGGCTGCTGACCGCCATGGTCGCTCGCCCGCCCGTGTTCGGCGGCAGCGTCAAATCCTTTGAAGGCGCCGAAGCGCTTGCGGTACCGGGCGTGCACAAAGTGGTGCAGGTCCCTACCGGCGTGGCGGTGATTGCCGATCATTACTGGGCGGCGAAACTGGGACGCGATGCGCTGAAGGTCGAGTGGGACCTGGGGCCGAACACTGGGCTCGACAGTCAGCAGCTGCTGGAAAGTTTCCGCAAACTGGCTGCCACTCCCGGGCTTTCGGCGAGTAAGGCGGGCGATACCGAGGCTGCGTTGGGCAAAGCGGTGAAGACGATTGATGTCGAGTACAGCGTGCCTTACCTGGCGCACGCGCCGATGGAACCGCTCAATTGCACGGTGAAAATCAGTAAGGACAAGTGCGAGATCTGGACGGGCACCCAGTTTCAGACAATGGATCAAATGATCGCCGGGAAAATTACCGGGCTCAAACCCGAGCAGGTCGAGATTCATACCGAATTTCTTGGCGGCGGTTTCGGTCGCCGGGCCAATCCGACCTCGGACTTTGTCGCTGAGGCGGTGCAGGTGGCCAAGGCGGCGGGCGCGCCGGTGAAAACGGTGTGGTCCCGCGAGGACGATATTCGCGGTGGTTACTACCGCTCGGCGTTCCTGCATCAGGCGCGGATCGGCTTGGATGCCGGCGGTTTGCCCATTGCCTGGAAACACGTAATGGTCGGGCAGTCGATCATGGACGGCACTGCGCTTGCGGCGACCATGGTCAAGGATGGCATCGACAAAACCTCGGTCGAAGGCGTCGCCGACAGCCCTTACCTTGAAGACCTGGCCAATCACCAGGTGGAACTGCACTCACCGAAAACCGGCATCAGCGTGTTGTGGCTGAGATCGGTGGGTCACAGTCACACCGCATTCGTCATGGAATCGTTGATCGATGAACTCGCGGAAGCCGCCGGCAAGGGCCCGGTGGAATACCGACGAACGTTGCTCAAGGCGCATCCGCGACACCTGGGCGTGTTGAATCTGGCGGTAGAAAAAGCCAACTGGAATGCCCCCTTGCCGGACGGCCATGCGTTGGGTGTCGCGGTGCATGAGTCGTTTGGCAGCTACGTGGCGCAGGTCGCCGAGGTGTCCCAGGACAACCTGGCAATCCGTGTGCACCGGGTGGTGTGTGCGGTCGACTGCGGGATTGCGGTCAACCCGCGCAGCATCGCGGCGCAGATGGAGTCGTGCATCACCTTTGGCCTCGGGTTCACCTTGCACAGCAAACTGACCTTCAAGGGCGGGCAGGTGGTGCAGTCCAATTATCATGACTACCAAGTGTTGCGGCTGAACGAAATGCCGGTGGTCGAAGTGCACATCGTGCCCAGCACTGAAAAGCCTGGCGGAATCGGCGAGGCGGGTGTGCCGCCCACGGCGCCAGCGGTGGCCAACGCGGTGTTTGCCCTGACCGGGCAGCGCTTGCGGGAACTGCCGCTGCAATTGTCGGGGGTGTGAGATGAAACGACATCATTGGTTGCTCGGCTCGGTGTTGCTGGTTTGCCTTGCTATCTATGCCACGGATCTGTTGGCCGATGACAAACAGTCATTGCAGGCCTTCGACACTGTGCAGAAAGTCTTCCAGAGCCCGCGTTGCCAGAACTGCCATATTCCCGGTGATTCGCCGTTGCAGTTCGACGCTGGTGTTGCGCATGCAATGAACGTCGTGCGCGGTATGGACGGCAAAGGTGCGGCGGGTTTGCCTTGTGCGACGTGTCACGCTGAAGCCAATCCTCCGGACAGTTATGGCCCGAAAGCTCCGCCGGGAGCACCGCATTGGAGTCTGCCGCCGGCAGCACGCAAAATGGCCTGGATTGGCCTGCCAGCCGACAAGTTGTGCGCCCTGATCAAGGACCGCGCCAGTAACGGCGACCGCGATTTTGCAGCGCTGATCAAGCATGTCAGCGAAGACAAGCTGGTGCTTTGGGGCTGGAACCCGGGCGGTAATCGCGCTCCGGTTCCCGTGCCGCACGACATTTTTGTCACTCAATTCAAGCTTTGGGCGGACGCTGGAGGGCCGTGTCCGGTACTGGGAAGTTGACCGGCGGTCCGTTAGCGTGGAGTCAAACCGGGTATGGGCGACTCTAAAGTGCACACCCGCCAATGGAGTAAGTGATGCTGATCCGAGGCAAGCCGGTCAAATCAGGCGTTAGCGCAGACCCCAGGCGCACGCCACAGCAGGCGCGTGAAATGCTGCGCGACCTGGCCCGCAAGGCTGAGCAAGACGTCATCGGTGTGCAGATGGCGAGCATGGATGAGTTGACGCTGCTACCCAACCGCCATGGTTTCATCGCGCTGGCCCAACTTGGCCTGGATGCCTGTCAGCAGCTGCAAACATCGGCGAGCCTGCTGTTTTTTGACCTCGATAACTTTAAGCACATCAACTACCTGTACGGTCGAGCCGAAGGCGATGATGCGTTGAAAACCTTCGCGGACGTGCTGCGCATTACCTTTCGCGAAAGCGATGTGATCGGTCGACTGGGCAGCGATGAATTCGTTGCCTTGCTGACCGGTTCGAGTGCCGTGGACGTCAGTGCGATCAAGGCGCGGCTTGAGGAAATTCTCGATGAGCGCAATGCCACGGTCCATCGCGGCTATGACATTCGTTTCAGCATCGGGCAGATTGAATACGACCCTGTGCTGCATCAATCGGTGGAGAGCCTGCTGGAAGTTGCCGGCCTTTAAAGGATCAAAAGATCGCAGCCTGCGGCAGCTCCTACAGTGATCGGTTATCGCATGGTCATGGATGAACACAATTCCACCGGGTAACGCGTTGTATGGATGAACTCAAATCCTCTGTAGGAGCTGCCGCAGGCTGCGATCTTTTGATCTTGATTCACTTGGCAAACAACTGCCCGATATCCTTGAACGCCTTGAACTCCAGCGCATTACCGCACGGATCGAACAGAAACATCGTCGCCTGCTCACCCACCAACCCCTGAAACCGAATGCCCGGCTCAATGACGAATTGAGTGTCGAGGGATTTCAGCCGCTTGGCCAAGGCCTCCCAATCGTCCATGCCCAACACCACCCCAAAATGCGGAACCGGCACGTCATGCCCGTCCACGGCGTTGGTATGGGCCGCTTCTTGTGCAGCGTTTTTCGGTGCCAGGTGAATCACCAATTGATGGCCAAAGAAGTTGAAGTCCACCCAGTGGTCACTGGACCGACCTTCTTCGAGGCCGAAGACTTCACCATAGAAATTGCGTGCCGCCGCCAGGTCATACACCGGGATGGCCAAATGAAAAGGGGAGAGTTGCATGGGTATTCCTCATCGCGCTGCTGATCGTTGGTGTCGAGTTTAGCGCTGTGCTTTTTGATTGAAAGACGATAGTTTTTGCGTCGAGCACAAATTATTTCGATCAATCGAGAACGCCATGCTGCGGGAACTGAAAACTTTCATTGCCGTGACCCGCTACGGAACCTTCGCGGCGGCCGGGATGCACATCGGTCTGACGCAATCGGCGGTTAGCGCGCAGATGCGCAATCTGGAGCAAGCCTTGGGTATTCGCCTTTTCGATCGTACCGGGCGCCAGGCGATTCTCAATGCGGCGGGCCAACGGGCGCTGCCGATGGCCAAGGAAATGCTGGAAACCTTCAGCCGCATGGCGATCAGCGATGACGTTGGCGACTGCCGTGGTGAGTTGAAAATCGGCGCGGTGGCGACGGCTCAGACCGGGCTGCTGCCCCAGGCGTTGTTGCGATTGCGCCAACAGGCGCCGCTGCTGGAGCCGAAACTGGTGCCCGGCGTGTCGTTGAATCTGTTGAGTCAGGTCGATACCGGGGAAGTGGATCTGGCGATCTTGATCAAGCCACCGTTCGAGTTGCCAAAGGAATTGTCAGCGCAAGTGATTCGGCGCGAGCCGTTCGTGTTGATCGTGCCGCCCGACCTTGAAGGCGATGATCCGTTGCAGTTGCTGGCGGAGCATCCTCATGTGCGCTACGACCGCAATTCATTCGGTGGACGCCTGGTGACGCGGTTTTTGCGTGAGCAACAGATCGACGTGCACGTCGCCCTGGAGCTGGATGAACTGGAAGCCATCGTAAAAATGGTCGAGTGCGGGCTGGGGGTTTCGTTGCTGCCTGAAGCGGGGCTCTGGCTCGAATATGGCGCGAAGGTCCGGATCGTACCGCTGGGCGAACTGACGTTCTATCGAGAGATGGTGTTGCTGCAGCGCTATAGCCAGCGCATGCAACCGATCCAGCAGTTGTTTGCCCGCTGCCTGATTTGAAGATCAAAAGATCGCAGCCTTCGGCAGCTCCTACATTGATCGTGGATGATCGAATACCCCTGTAGGAGCTGCCGAAGGCTGCGATCTTTTGATCTTGGCTGCATAAAAAACCCGCCTGAAGAGGCGGGTTTTTTATGGCTGACTGAAGATTACTCTTCGAGGCTACCCATGGCCGTGGTGTTGAAGCCACCGTCCACGTACATGATTTCGCCGCTGATGCCGGACGCCAGGTCCGAGCACAGGAACGCGCCGGCGTTGCCCACTTCGTCGATGGTCACGTTGCGACGCAGCGGAGTCTGCGCTTCGTTGGCGGCCAGCATCTTGCGGAAGTTCTTGATGCCGGAAGCGGCGAGGGTGCGGATCGGGCCAGCCGATACACAGTTGACGCGGGTGCCGTCCGGGCCCAGGGAACCGGCCAGGTAGCGAACGCCAGCTTCCAGGGAAGCCTTGGCCATGCCCATGACGTTGTAGTTCGGCATGGTGCGCTCGGCGCCCAGGTACGACAGGGTCAGCAGGCTGCCGTTGCGGCCTTTCATCATTTCGCGGCCAGCTTTGGCCAGGGCCACGAAGCTGTACGCGCTGATGTCGTGAGCGATGCGGAAACCTTCACGGGTGGTGGCTTCGGTGAAGTCGCCGTCCAGTTGGTCGCCCGGGGCGAAGCCGACGGAGTGCACGATGCAATCCAGGCCGTCCCACTTTTTGCCCAGCTCAACGAAGACCTTGGCGATTTCTTCATCGCTGGCCACGTCGCACGGGAAGCACAGGTCCGGGTTGGAACCCCAGCTTTGTGCGAACTCTTCGACACGACCCTTGAGTTTGTCGTTCTGATAAGTGAAGGCAAGCTCAGCGCCCTCGCGATGCATGGCGGCAGCGATGCCGGATGCGATGGACAGCTTGCTGGCGACACCGACGATCAGTACGCGCTTACCGGCGAGAAAACCCATGTGTTGCTCCTCTCTTTCAGGTTATTGCGCAGTGGCTGGTGCCAGGAAAGCGGCTTCCAGCAACTGCTGTGTATACGGATGTTGGGGGGCGGCAAAGATACTTTGCGCGTCTCCCTGTTCGACCACTTGGCCATGCTTGACCACCATCAGCTGGTGGCTCAGCGCTTTGACGACAGCCAGGTCATGGCTGATAAACAGATACGTCAGGTTGTACTTGGTTTGCAGTGAACGCAGCAGCTCCACCACTTGGCGTTGTACGGTCCGGTCGAGGGCCGAAGTCGGCTCGTCCAGCAGAATCAACGCCGGTTTTAACACCAGTGCCCGGGCAATGGCGATTCTCTGCCGTTGCCCGCCGGAAAATTCATGGGGGTAGCGGTTCCGGGTTTCCGGGTCCAGGCCTACCTCCTTGAGTGCCGCAATGATCGCTTGCTCCTGCTCCGCCTCGGTGCCCATCTTGTGGATCCGCAAGCCTTCGCCAACAATCTGGCTGACGCACATTCGCGGGCTCAGGCTGCCGAACGGGTCCTGAAACACCACCTGCATCTCTCGCCGCAACGGCCGAACCTGTTGCTGCGTCAGGCAGTCTAGCTGCTTGCCTTCAAAACGGATCGCGCCTTTGCTGCCAATCAGCCGCAAAATCGCCAAACCCAGTGTCGACTTGCCGGAACCGCTTTCTCCCACAATCCCCAGGGTCTGGCCCTGGGGCAGGCTGAAATTGATCCCGTCCACCGCTTTGATGTGGTCGACGGTCTTTTTCAGCAAGCCTTTCTTGATCGGGAACCAGACTTTCAGTTCCTCGACCTCCAGCAGCGGCGGGCCAATGACATTGGTTGCCGGCGTGCCGCTGGGCTCTGCTGCCAGCAATATCCGAGTGTACGGATGCTGCGGCGCGCGGAACAACTCTTCGCACGATGCCTGTTCGACGATGCAACCTCGCTGCATGACACATACGCGATGCGCAATTCTTCGCACAAGGTTCAAATCATGACTGATCAGTAGCAACGCCATGCCCAGGCGAGCCTGCAATTCCTTGAGCAATTCGAGGATTTTCAGCTGAACGGTCACGTCCAGCGCAGTCGTCGGCTCATCCGCGATTAGCAGTTCCGGCTCATTGGCCAGGGCCATGGCGATCATCACACGTTGGCGCTGGCCACCGGACAATTCGTGGGGCAGGGCCTTGAGACGTTTGTGCGGGTCGGGGATGCCGACCATCTCCAGCAATTCCAGGGTGCGCTTGGTCGCGACTTTGCCGACCAGACCTTTATGGATGCCCAGCACTTCATTGATCTGCTTCTCGATCGAATGCAGCGGGTTGAGCGAAGTCATCGGCTCCTGAAAGATCATCGCGATCCGGTTACCGCGGATGTGGCGAATGGTTTTTTCTTTCAGACTCAACAGGTCTTGCCCGGAATACTCGATGGTCCCGGACGGATGCCGGGCGAGCGGGTAGGGCAACAGCCGCAGGATCGAGTGGGCGGTCACCGATTTGCCGGAACCGCTTTCGCCCACCAGCGCCAGGGTCTCGCCGCGCTTGATGTCGAAGCTGACGCCTTCTACCACCCGCTGCGAGCGGTCACCGACGACGAATTCGACGGACAGGTCGCGCACTTCGATCAGATTGTCCTGATTCATTTCACTTCCTCGGGTCGAAGGCGTCGCGAGCGGACTCGCCGATAAACACCAGCAAACTCAACATCAACGCCAGCACCGCAAACGCGCTCATGCCCAGCCATGGTGCTTGCAGGTTGGATTTCCCCTGGGCTACCAATTCACCCAGGGACGGCGCGCCAGGCGGCAAACCGAAGCCCAGGAAATCGAGGGCAGTCAGGGTGCCGATGGCGCCGGTCAGGATGAACGGCATGAAGGTCATGGTTGAGACCATGGCGTTGGGCAAGATGTGGCGGAACATGATCGCACCATTCTGCATGCCCAGCGCCCGGGCCGCGCGCACGTATTCCAGATTACGTCCGCGCAGGAACTCGGCGCGGACCACGTCCACCAGGCTCATCCACGAAAACAGCAACATGATCCCCAGCAGCCACCAGAAATTGGGCTGTACGAAACTGGCGAGGATGATCAGCAGATACAGCACCGGCAGCCCGGACCAGATCTCCAGGAATCGCTGCCCGGCCAGATCGACCCAGCCGCCATAGAATCCCTGCAAGGCGCCGGCAATGACACCGATGATCGAACTCAGAATAGTCAGTGTCAGGGCAAACAACACCGAAATCCGGAAGCCGTAAATGACCCGGGCCAGTACATCGCGGCCCTGGTCGTCCGTGCCCAGCAGGTTGTCGGTCGACGGCGGCGCCGGCGCCGGGACTTTCAGGTCGTAGTTGATGCTTTGGTAGCTGTAGGGAATCGGTGCCCACAGCACCCAGGCGTCTTTGGCCTTGAGCAGTTCGCGGATGTACGGGCTTTTGTAGTTGGCTTCCAGGGGGAATTCGCCGCCGAAAGTGGTTTCCGGGTAACGCTTGAGCGCCGGGAAATACCAGCCGTTGTCGTAATGCACCACCAGCGGTTTGTCGTTGGCAATCAACTCGGCGCCAAGGCTCAGGCCGAACAGCAGCAAAAATAGCCATAGCGACCACCAGCCACGCTTGTTGGCCTTGAACAGTTCGAAACGCCGGCGATTGAGCGGGGATAGATTCATCTCAATGCTCCCGGCTTTCGAAGTCGATGCGCGGATCGACAAAGGTGTACGTGAGGTCGCCGATCAGTTTCACCACCAGTCCCAACAGGGTGAAGATGAAGAGGGTGCCGAACACCACCGGATAATCCCGGTTGATCGCGGCTTCGAAACTCATCAGGCCCAGGCCGTCCAGGGAGAAAATCACCTCGACCAGCAACGAACCGGTGAAGAAGATGCCAATAAATGCCGACGGGAAACCGGCGATCACCAACAGCATGGCGTTGCGGAACACATGGCCGTAAAGCACCCGGTGATTGGTCAGGCCCTTGGCCTTGGCGGTGACCACGTACTGCTTGTTGATTTCGTCGAGGAAACTGTTTTTGGTGAGCAAGGTCATGGTCGCGAAGTTGCCGATCACCAGCGCGGTCACCGGCAATGCCAAGTGCCAGAAGTAGTCGAGCATCTTGCCGCCCATGCTCAGTTCGTCGAAGTTGTTCGAGGTCAGGCCTCGTAGCGGGAACCAGTCGAAATAACTGCCACCGGCGAACAGTACGATCAGCAGAATGGCGAACAGGAACGCCGGGATGGCGTAACCGACGATGATCAGCGAACTGGTCCAGACATCGAAGTGGCTGCCGTGCCGCGTCGCCTTGGCGATCCCCAGCGGGATCGACACCAGGTACATGATCAGCGTGCTCCACAACCCGAGGGAGATCGACACCGGCATCTTTTCCTTGATCAGGTCGATGACCTTGGCATCGCGGAAGAAGCTGTCGCCGAAATCCAGGGTGGCGTAGTTCTTGATCATGATCCACAAGCGTTCCGGCGCCGATTTATCGAAGCCGTACATGTGCTCGATTTCTTTCACCAGCATCGGGTCCAGGCCCTGGGCACCGCGATAGGCGGAACCGGCCACCGACACTTCGGCACCGCCGCCGGCAATGCGGCTGGTGGCGCCTTCGAAGCCTTCAAGCTTGGCGATCATTTGCTCCACCGGCCCGCCGGGGGCGGCCTGGATGATCACGAAGTTGATCAGCAAGATGCCGAGCAACGTCGGGATGATCAGCAGCAGTCGCCGAAAAATATACGCCAGCATCTGATTACTCCGTGCCCGCAGGGTCGGCTTGCAGTTTGGTTTCGACTTCTAACGCCGGTGTCACGTTGGGCTTGATCCACCAGGTATTGATGCCGACGTCATACGCAGGTGAGATTTTCGGATGCCCGATGTGGTTCCAATAAGCCACGCGCCAGGTCTTGATGTGCCAGTTGGGGATCACGTAATAACCCCATTGCAGCACGCGGTCCAGCGCGCGGGCGTGGGCCACCAGGCTTTTGCGTGAATAGGCGTTGATCAGTTGCTCGACCAACTGGTCCACCACCGGGTCTTTCAGGCCCATGGAGTTGCGGCTGCCAGGTTTGTCGGCGGCGGCAGACATCCAGAACTCGCGCTGTTCGTTACCCGGCGAGTTGGACTGCGGGAAGCTGCCGACGATCATGTCGAAGTCCCGTGAACGCACGCGATTGATGTATTGCGAGACGTCGACCCGACGGATCACCAGATCAATGCCGAGGTCGCTGAGGTTGCGCTTGAACGGCAGCAACACGCGTTCAAATTCGGTTTGGGCCAGCAGGAACTCGATGGTCACCGGTTTGCCGGTGGCGTCGACCATTTTGTCATCGACGATCCGCCAGCCGGCCTCTTGCAGCAGTTGGTACGCCTTGCGTTGCTGGGTGCGAAGCATGCCGCTGGCGTCGGTCACCGGGTTCTGGAATGCCTCGCTGAACACCTGCTCGGGGACCTTACCGCGGAACGGGTCGAGAATCGCCAACTGGTCGGCGTCCGGCAGTCCGGTGGCCGCCATCTCCGAGTTCTCGAAGTAGCTGCGGGTGCGCGCATAGGCGCCGTTGAACAGTTGCTTGTTGGTCCACTCGAAGTCCAGCAACAGCGTCAGCGCCTGGCGCACGCGCACGTCCTGGAACACTGGCCGGCGCAGGTTGAACACGAAGCCTTGCATGCCGGTCGGGTTGCCGTTGGGGATCTGTTCCTTGATCAACCGGCCTTCGGTGACGGCCGGGATGTTGTAGGCGTTGGCCCAGTTTTTCGCGGTCATCTCCAGCCAGTAATCGAACTGTCCGGCCTTGAGCGCTTCCAGTGCCACGGTGTTGTCGCGGTAGTAGTCGGTGGTCATTACGTCGAAGTTATAGAAACCACGGTTCGCCGGCAGGTCCTTGCCCCAGTAATCCTTGACCCGCTCGTAACGTACCGAACGCCCGGCCTTCACTTCGCTGACCTTGTAGGGGCCGCTGCCCAACGGGATTTCGAGATTGCCCTTGTTGAAATCCCGGGTTGCCCACCAATGCTTGGGCAGCACCGGCAACTGGCCGAGGATCAGCGGCAACTCACGGTTGTTGCTGTGCTTGAACTTGAACAGCACCGTGAGCGGGTCTTCGGCGACCGCTTCCTCCACGTCGCTGTAATAACCGCGATACAGCGGCGCACCGTCCTTGATCAGGGTCTGGAAGCTGAACACCACGTCCTCGGCGCGTATCGGATGACCGTCATGGAAGCGGGCTTCGGGGCGCAGGTAGAAACGCACCCAACTGTTGTCCGGTGCTTTCTCGATCTTGCCGGCGATCAGGCCGTACTCGGTGAACGGTTCGTCCAGGCCCTGTTTGGCCAGGGTGTCGTAGATCATCCCGACATCGTCGGCCGCGACCCCCTTGTTGATGAACGGGTTGAGGCTGTCGAAGCCGCCGAAACCGGCCTGGCGGAAGATTCCGCCCTTGGGCGCGTCCGGGTTCACGTAGTCGAAATGTTTAAAGTCGGCCGGGTATTTCGGCGGCTCGTTGTACAGGGTCAGGGCATGTTGCGGGGCGGCGCAGGCCAACCCGGCGAACAACAGCCCGCTGGCCTGCAGGAGCAGGGCGCGTACGGGTTTCATTGATCTTTCTCCGAAGATTTCAGCCACCACGCGCTCAGGCCCAGGGTGTAGGGCGGCGTGGTGACAAAGGCGAACCGGTTGCGGTAGGCCAGACGGTGATAATTGAGGTACCAATTGGGAATGATGTAGTGCTGCCACAACAACACCCGGTCCAGGGCTTTGCCGGCAGCAACTTGCTCATCGCGGGTTTGGGCAGCAAGTAACTGTTCGAGCAAATAATCCACCACCGGGTTGGCAATACCTGCGTAATTCTTGCTGCCCTTGACCCCGACCTGGCTGGAATGGAAGTACTGCCATTGCTCCAGGCCCGGGCTGAGGGTTTGATTGAGGGTCATCAGGATCATGTCGAAATCGAACTGATCGAGGCGCTGTTTGTATTGGGCGCGATCGACCGTGCGCAGCCGTGCGTCGATTCCGATGCTGGCGAGGTTCTCGACATACGGTTGAAGGATGCGTTCCAGGTTCGGGTTGACCAGCAGGATCTCCAGGCGCAACGGTTGCCCGGCCGCGTTCTGTATACGTTGACCGTTCAGCTTCCAGCCAGCCTCGTTCAGCAAGCCCAGGGCCTTTCGCAGGGTTTCCCGGGGGATGCCGCGCCCTTGAGTCTGCGGCAGGCTGAATGGTTCGGTGAACAGCCTGGCGGGCAGTTGCTCGCGATACGGCTTGAGCATCAGCCATTCATGGCCGACTGGCAGGCCAGTGGCAGAGAACTCGCTATTGGGGTAGTAACTCATGGCGCGCTTATAGGCGCCGCTGAACAGGGTGCGATTGGTCCACTCGAAGTCGAACATCAGCCCCAGCGCTTCACGGACTTTGGTGTCGGAAAAGGTCGGGCGGCGGCTGTTCATGAACAGACCCTGGCTCTGGGTCGGGATCTGATGCGGGATTTGGGCCTTGATCACATCGCCACGGGTAACGGCCGGGAAGGTGTAGCCGTTATCCCAGTTTTTCGCCTGGTGTTCGATGTAGATGTCGAATTCACCCGCCTTGAAGGCTTCGAACGCCACGTCGCTGTCTCGATAGAACTCGACTTCCATGCGATCGAAGTTGTACTTGCCGCGATTCACCGCCAGGTCCGTGCCCCAGTAATTCTTCACCCGCTCGAAAATAATCTGGCGCCCCGGCGTGACCGAAGTGATGCGATACGGCCCGCTGCCCAGCGGCGGCTCGAAGGTGGTGGCCTTGAAATCGCGTCCTTTCCAGTAATGCTGCGGCAGCACCGGCAACTCGCCCAGGCGAAGGATCTGCAGCGAATTGCCGGCGCGCTTGAAGACGAAGCGAATGCGCAGCGGACTCAGGATATCGACCCGCGACACTTCCTGGAGACTGGTGCGGTATTGCGGATGACCTTCCTTGAGCAGCAAACGGTAGGAAAACGCGACGTCGTACGCGGTAATCGGCGTGCCATCGTGAAAGCGGGCTTCGGGGCGCAGGTTGAACACCACCCAGCTGCGATCTTCGCTGTATTCGACCGATTGGGCGATCAGACCATAACTCGACGTCGGCTCGTCACCGGACGGCGCGTACTGGCCGGTGCCGACCATCAACGGTTCGTTGAGTTCGTTGATACCGTATTGCAGGAAATTCGGGGTGGAAACAGGACTTGAGCCCTTGAACGTGTACGGGTTGAGCGTATCGAAGGTGCCAAACGCCATCACCCGCAATGTTCCGCCCTTGGGCGCTTGCGGGTTGACCCAGTCGAAGTGGGTAAATCTGGCCGGGTACTTGAGCGTGCCGAACTGCGCATAACCATGGCTTTCGCTGATCGTCGCGCTTGCGGGGGAGCTCAAGGCCAGGCTGATCAGGAGAAGGAGGAGGGGACGCTTCAAGTCAGAGATCCGATCCAGGCGGCTTGGGCTTTGTGGGCCGTACAGTAACAGCTTGTATGGACAGGAAAAAGACAGAGGCCAAAAGCAAAAGATCGCAGCCTTCGGCAGCTCCTACAGGATGCACATAATCCATTGTAGGAGCTGCCGAAGGCTGCGATCTTTTTGGCGTCAATTCAAATTAACGAGGCGAAGCAACCGTCAGCATCTGACCAGGCTTCAGCGCCTGGCCAACACGCGGATTCCAGCGCTTGAGGTGTTGCATCTCGACATTGAAGCGCTTGGCAACCATGTACAGCGAATCACCTTGCTGCACTTTGTATTGGGTCTGCGGTTGCGCTTTTTCTGTTTTACCCTTTGTTTTGCTGTTTGCCGCCACGAGAGTGTTGACCCGGCCGCCGTTGCGTTTGGTGGCGTCCTGCATGACCAGGGTCTGGCCGACCTTGAGGTTCTTGCCGGTCATTTTGTTCCAGCGCTGCAGGTCCTTGATGTCGACCTTGTTGGCCTTGGCAATGGAGGCCAGGTTATCGCCGCGTTTGACGCGGTAGGCACGCTTGAGGCTGGCGATTTCGGACTCGTCAGCACCTTCGAACACCGGCTTGATCGGCTTCTTGCTGATCAGCTCCTCGGGACGCATGGTCTGCAGGCTGGTGGTCAGCAACTGGGCCTTGGACGTTGGCACCAGCAAATGCTGCGGGCCGTCGAGGGTCGTACGCTGTTTGAACGCCGGATTGAGCTGGAACAATTCGTCTTCGTCGATGTTGGCCACCGCGGCAACCTTGGACAGGTCCATGCGCTGGTTGATTTCGACGACCTGGAAATACGGCTCGTTGGCGATCGGGCTGAGGTTAACACCATAAGCTTCCGGCGCCAGTACCACTTGCGACAAGGCCAACAACTTCGGCACATAAGCCTGGGTTTCGGCCGGCAGTGGCAGGTTCCAGTAATCGGTCGGCAGGCCGAGCTTTTCGTTACGCTCGATGGCCCGGCTGACGGTGCCTTCACCGGCGTTGTAGGCCGCCAGTGCCAATAGCCAGTCGCCGTTGAACATGTCATGCAGGCGGGTCAGGTAATCCATGGCGGCGGTGGTCGAGGCGGTGATATCGCGACGGCCATCATAGAAACGGGTTTGACGCAGGTTGTAGTAACGCCCGGTGGAAGGGATGAATTGCCAAAGACCCACCGCGTCGGCCCGGGAATAGGCCATCGGGTTGTAGGCGCTTTCAATGACCGGCAGCAGCGCCAGTTCCAGCGGCATGTTGCGTTCTTCAAGGCGTTCGATGATGTAGTGGATGTACAGGCTGCCGCGTTCGCCGGCGTTTTCGAGGAAGGACGGGTTACTGGCGAACCACAGGCGCTGTTGCTCGATGCGCGGGTTGACGCCCAGGCCATCCTGCAACTGGAAGCCCTGGCGCATGCGCTCCCAGACATCCTGTGGGATTTGTGGACTTGGTTTTTCGCTGAGCCAGATAGGTTTTTGCTTGGCTCGAGCTGCGATGTTCGGAGTGTGTGCCGCTTCGGTCTGCGGCACATGACTGGAACAGCCCGCCAAAGTGGCGGACACAGCCACCGCAATGACTTGAGCCAAGCGGGTCAATGCGTCTGAATTGATGGCTTTACGAATAGATGACGACATTGGCTGGAAGTAAGTTCCGGGCAAAAATGTCGGGCGATTCTAGAAAGCGCACCCCCTGCGGTCAACCATTCAGATTTTTCAGCCTGATGACAAGCCTGCTTAGAACTTATCTTTCCAAGCCCGAAGGGCAGCAAAAACCGCACTCGGAGCCCGGTTATCGGTCCCCATCCGTTCGTCCACTTTTTCTTTAACAGATGTTTCGCCGGTACGCAAAAACGGGTTTGTCAGCTTTTCGAGGGCCAGCGTCGAGGGCAGCGTGATAATTCCGGCTTCACGTTGCTGCGTAACCTTGGCGAGCCGTTCAGCGGTATGCGGGTTCCCCGGTTCGACCGCTGCAGCAAAACGCAGGTTGCTCAGCGTGTATTCATGCGTGCAGTAGACCCGCGTGTCCTCCGGAAGGGCCGCCAGGCGTGACAGCGAGGCATGCATTTGCTCGGGTGTGCCTTCGAACAGTCGTCCGCAACCGGCGGCGAACAGGGTGTCACCGCAAAACAGCAGGCCGAGATGGTAATAGGCTATGTGCCCCAAGGTGTGGCCTGGCACGGTGATGACATCAAAGTCACAACCCAGCACGCTGATACGGTCGTTGTCCTTGAGGGCGACATCCCGTGCGGGAATGGTTTCGCTTGCCGGGCCATAAACCTGCGCGTTTGTCGCTTTTTTCAGCTGTTCGACGCCGCCGACATGGTCGTGATGGTGATGAGTGATCAAAATGTCACTCAGTACCCAACCCGGATTCGCCGCGAGCCAGGCAATGACTGGCGCGGCATCGCCCGGGTCAACCACCGCGCAGCGCCGGGTGTCGTGGTCTTGTAACAACCAGATGTAGTTGTCGGTGAAGGCGGGCAGGGCAGTGATCTGTATCATCGTCGGATTCGCCAAGCGGAAAACAATGGTGCATCTTAGAACTTCCTGGCGCGTTGGAGAATGCAATGACTGATAAAGCGTTCGCTCAGGCCGATCCTGACTGGCTGGCGTTGATCAGCGCGGCTCGTGAATGGCTGTCCGGGCCCCTCGGGCAATTTTTGCTGGACGAAGAGCGGCGGATGCTCGAAGACGAGCTGGGGCGGTTCTTCGGCGGTTACCTGGTCCATTACGGTCCCTCGGCCCAGACGCCGCCGCCAGCGCCGCAGGTCCAGCGCAATGTACGCCTCGGGGCGCCGTTGCCGGGGGTCGAGATTGTCTGCGAGGAACAGGCCTGGCCGCTGAGCGAGCACGCCGCCGACGTGGTGGTGTTGCAGCATGGGCTGGATTTCTGCCTGTCGCCCCACGGTTTGCTACGTGAAGCCGCCAGCAGTGTGCGGCCCGGCGGGCACCTGGTAATCATCGGCATCAATCCGTGGAGCAGTTGGGGCTTGCGTCATGTATTTGCCCATGACGCGTTGCGCAAGGCGCGCTGCATTTCGCCGTCGCGCGTCGCTGACTGGCTGAACCTGCTGGGCTTTGCGCTGGAGAAACGCCGCTTCGGGTGCTATCGTCCGCCGATTGCGTCGCCCGCCTGGCAAGCCCGTCTGGCCGGTTGGGAGCGTAAGGCCGGTGACTGGCAATTGTCCGGCGGCGGTTTCTATTTATTGGTCGCACGCAAAATCGTGGTCGGTCTGCGTCCGGTCCGCCAAGAGCGGCGCGAGCCGATGGGCAAGTTGATCCCGTTGCCGATGGCCAAGGTCAATCGTCGCAATATCGAGCCGTAATACACATTTATATTCCCGGTCGGGGTCAGCCCCGGCCTCGGGCATCTTCGATCATCGATCGGCGAGCCACCGCATTTTCTGGATAGACTGGCATGAGCGATAGCGTAGAACTCTTCACTGACGGCGCCTGCAAAGGCAACCCTGGCCCTGGCGGCTGGGGCGCACTGCTGGTGTGCAAGGGCGTTGAAAAAGAACTCTGGGGTGGCGAAGCCAACACCACCAACAACCGCATGGAGTTGATGGGCGCAATCCGCGGCCTGGAGGAGCTCAAGCGTTCTTGCGATGTATTGCTGGTCACCGACTCGCAGTACGTCATGAAAGGCATCAACGAGTGGATGGACAACTGGAAGAAGCGCGGCTGGAAAACGGCGGCGAAAGAGCCGGTCAAAAACGCCGACTTGTGGAAGCTGCTCGACGAGCAGGTCAATCGCCACAACGTCACCTGGAAATGGGTGCGCGGGCACATTGGCCATCACGGCAACGAGCGGGCGGACCAACTCGCCAACCGTGGCGTGGATGAAGTACGTGGCTACAAACAAGCCTGATTTTGCACCCTATCCCCTGTAGGAGCTGCCGAAGGCTGCGATCTTTTGATCTTGCTTTTATAAGGGCGAAAAGATCAAAAGATCGCAGCCTTCGGCAGCTCCTACAGGGGTCGTGTTGCGTGTTAACATCGCCGCTTTTGCACGAATGACCCGTTGAGAGCTGAGCAATAATGGCCACCAGATCCGTTGTACTCGATACCGAAACCACCGGCATGCCGGTGACCGACGGCCACCGGATTATCGAAATCGGTTGTGTCGAGTTGATCGGTCGGCGCCTGACGGGCCGGCATTTCCACGTTTACCTGCAGCCGGATCGCGAAAGTGACGAGGGCGCCATCGGCGTCCACGGCATTACTAACGAGTTCCTGGTGGGCAAGCCGCGTTTCACTGAAGTGGCGGATGAGTTCTTCGAATTCATCAAGGGCGCCCAACTGATCATCCATAACGCGGCGTTCGACGTTGGCTTCATCAACAACGAATTCGCGTTGATGGGCCAGCATGATCGTGCGGACATCACGCAGCACTGCTCGATCCTCGACACCCTGATGATGGCCCGGGAACGTCACCCGGGGCAGCGCAACAGCCTCGACGCCTTGTGCAAACGCTATGGCGTCGACAACTCTGGCCGTGAACTGCACGGCGCCTTGCTCGACTCCGAGATTCTCGCCGACGTTTACCTGACCATGACCGGCGGCCAGACCAGCCTGTCGCTGGCAGGTAACGCTTCCGATGGCAATGGTTCGGGTGAAGGCGCTGACAACTCCGCGACCGAAATTCGCCGTCTGCCGGCTGATCGCCAGCCGACACGAGTCATCCGCGCCAGTGAAGATGACCTGGCCCGACACGTGTCGCGGCTGGAAGCCATCGCCAAATCCGCCGGCGCGCCGTCGCTGTGGCAGCAATTGGCCGAGGCCAAGGCTCAGGCGTAAAGCTTGAAAGATCGCAGCCTGCGGCAGCTCCTACATTTGGATTGCAATCCCCCTGTAGGAGCTGCCGAAGGCTGCGATCTTTTGATCTTGAAAAGCCGCACCCCCGCAATACACTCAATGACCCATTTCGGGGCATCGCGCTCGCCACATCCCCTCGAACCCTCTACCCTGAGGTGATTGGCAAGCCACGGCCTGCCGCCTCAGGACACTGAGCCTCATGTATAAAGATTTGAAATTCCCGGTCCTGATCGTCCATCGCGACATCAAGGCCGACACCGTCGCCGGTGACCGCGTGCGGGGCATTGCCCGGGAGCTTGAGCAGGAAGGCTTCAGCATTGTCTCGGCAGTGGATTACACCGAGGGGCGCCTGGTGGCTTCGACCCATCATGGCCTCTCCTGCATGTTGATCGCGTCTGAAGACCCCAGCGCCCATTCTCATTTGTTACAGAATATGGCCGAATTGATCGGTCTCGCGCGGGTTCGTGCGCCGGATCTGCCGATCTTCGCCCTGGGTGAGCAAGTGACGCTGGAAAACGCCCCGGCCGACGCCATGGACGAGCTGAATCAACTGCGGGGCATTCTTTATCTGTTCGAAGACACCGTGCCATTTCTGGCTCGGCAGGTTGCCCGAGCGGCACGCAAGTACCTTGATGGTCTGTTGCCACCCTTTTTCAAAGCCCTCGTTCAACATACCGCCGATTCCAATTATTCCTGGCACACCCCTGGACATGGTGGAGGCGTGGCTTATCACAAAAGCCCGGTGGGGCAGGCGTTCCACCAGTTTTTCGGTGAAAACACCCTGCGTTCGGATTTGTCGGTGTCGGTGCCGGAGCTCGGCTCGTTGCTGGATCACACCGGCCCGCTGGCAGAGGCGGAGGCCCGCGCGGCCCGTAACTTCGGGGCGGACCACACGTTTTTCGTGATCAATGGCACCTCGACCGCCAACAAGATCGTCTGGCATTCCATGGTCGCTCGCGATGATCTGGTGCTGGTGGATCGCAACTGCCACAAGTCGGTGTTGCATTCGATCATCATGACCGGCGCCATCCCACTGTACTTGTGCCCGGAGCGCAATGAACTGGGGATCATCGGCCCCATCCCGCTGAGCGAGTTCAGCCGCGAATCGATCCAGGCCAAGATCGATGCCAGCCCGTTGACCAAGGGCCGTGAACCCAAGGTTAAATTGGCTGTGGTCACCAATTCGACTTACGATGGGCTCTGTTACAACGCTGAATTAATCAAGCAGAACCTGGGTAACAGCGTCGAGGTGCTGCACTTCGACGAAGCCTGGTACGCCTATGCGGCGTTCCACGAATTTTTCGCCGGGCGCTACGGCATGGGCACTTCCCGCAGCGAAGACAGCCCGCTGGTGTTCACCACCCACTCCACGCACAAATTGCTGGCCGCGTTCAGCCAGGCCTCGATGATTCATGTCCAGGATGGCGGCGCGCGGCAACTCGACCGTGACCGCTTCAACGAAGCGTTCATGATGCATATCTCCACGTCGCCGCAATACAGCATCATCGCTTCTCTGGACGTGGCGTCCGCCATGATGGAAGGTCCCGCCGGACGTTCGCTGTTGCAGGAGATGTTTGACGAGGCGCTGAGTTTCCGCCGGGCCTTGGCCAATCTGCGGCAGCACATCGCCGCCGACGACTGGTGGTTTTCCATCTGGCAGCCGCCGTCGGTGGCGGGGATTGATCGCGTGATCACCGAAGACTGGCTGCTACAGCCTGACGCCGACTGGCACGGCTTCGGTGGCGTGTCCGACGACTACGTGCTGCTCGATCCGATCAAAGTGACTCTGGTGATGCCCGGCCTGACCGCTGGCGGTGCCCTGAGCGAGCGTGGGATTCCGGCTGCGGTCGTCAGTAAATTCCTCTGGGAGCGTGGGCTGGTGGTTGAAAAGACCGGTTTGTATTCGTTCCTGGTGTTGTTCTCCATGGGCATCACCAAGGGCAAATGGAGCACGCTGTTGACCGAGTTGCTGGAGTTCAAGCGCAGCTACGATGCCAATGTCAGTCTGGCGGGTTGCCTGCCGTGCGTGGCGCAAGAAAACGTCGCGCGCTATCAGGGCATGGGTTTGCGCGATCTGTGTGATCAATTGCATGCCTGTTATCGCAGCAATGCCACGGCCAAGCACCTCAAGCGCATGTACACGGTGCTGCCGGAAATCGCCATGAAGCCAGCTGACGCCTATGATCAACTGGTGCGTGGCGATGTTGAAGCGGTTTCGATCGATGCTCTGGATGGGCGGATCGCGGCCGTGATGCTGGTGCCATACCCGCCGGGGATTCCGTTGATCATGCCCGGTGAGCGATTTACCGAGTCGACACGCTCGATCATCGATTACCTGGCGTTTGCCCGTACATTCGACAGCAGCTTCCCGGGGTTTGTCGCTGATGTGCACGGCTTGCAACACGAAGACGAGGGCAATGGACGGCACTACACCGTCGATTGCATCAAGGAATGAGGACCTTTCCCAGTATGCAACCGCTCATGAATCCAAAATACCCAGGGCTGTCGGTGCGTGTGGCCGACGATGGCTTCGCCGCCTACATCTGGGGCAGCGATTTCAGTTTTGAAGTCGTCGCCTATGGCACGCCTGAAATCGGTCAACCGGTGGAACAGTGGCCGGTCACCCCCATCACGCCTTACCGCAAGTGCTACGGCATTGATCCTGAGGAGTTCAGCAGTTTCCGGGATGCCCCCGACAGCGCCATTTTCATGGCCTATCTCGACGACGAGCCAGTGGGCCACCTGGTCGTCAGCACCAACTGGAACGGTTTTGCCCATATCGACGAGTTGGCGGTCCATGCGCCGGCGCGACGGCATGGCGTGGCCAAGGCGCTGCTGGATGTCGCGCAGTTCTGGAGTCGCAAAAAGAAACTCCCGGGCATCATGCTCGAGACCCAGAACAACAATCTTGGGGCCTGCCGCCTCTATGAACGCAGCGGTTACGTAATTGGCGGGATCGATCATTTGCGTTATCGCGGTATCGACCCGAACACCGCCGAAGTGGCGTTGTTCTGGTATCGATTGTTCGATAACCCGCTGGAAAACCCACTCAGTTCGTTAGCATCGCCGCGGCTTGTTCCGTGACGATGTCCAGCAATGCCTGAACGGCCGCTGATGGTTCGCCATTCTTGAGGGTCAAGGCATACAGGCTGATCGGCACGGCAGGCGCCAGCGGACAGGCATCCAGCCCGGCCGAACGGGCGCCCAGGGCCGTGAACGGGTCGACAATGGCCAGGCCTTCTCCGGCTTCGACCATGCTGCGCATCATCTGGTGAGTCTGTACCCGGGTCTGGATGACCGGGGCGGGGCGCAAGGCATGTAATTTGTGCTCGAGTGCCGGACTCAGCGGATCCTGGCCCTCCAGCCCAACCATTGACTGGCCCGCCAAGTCTTGCAGCGAGATGTACTTCTGCTTCGGTTGCAGCCAGCCATGGGGCGCCAGCAGTTGCAGCTTGCCTTGGGCAATCACTTGGCAATGGATGTCGGCGTGATCGGGATCGTGCAGGCTCAGCCCCAGATCGCTTTCGTGCAGCAACAAGCTTCTGACGATGTCGCGGGTGGGCTGGCTGAGGAGGGTGCAAGGCGCATCGGGAAGACGCCGACGCAGTACCGCGATGCTCTGTGGCAACAGTTGCTGGGCCAGCGGCGGGGTGCAGATAATTCGAAGTGGCGGTGCCTGATATTGCTTCAGGCTGGCGGCCAGGCGCTGGACCGGTTCAAGTGCGTCGTAGACGTGGTTGATCCCGACCTGCAACTCCCGCGCCTCGCGCGTGGCCTGCAAGCGTCCGCGCACGCTGGAAAACAGCATGAAGCCCAACTGATCCTCGGCGTCGCGCAGAATGCGTTCAACCTCGGCCACCGGCAACTGCAGCCATTCGGCGGCGGTGCCCAGGTGACCGGTCTGCAAAAGCGCCTGGATCACTTCGATATGGCGTAAACGCATGCGTGAAGTCCATGTTCAGCAGGTGGGATTCAGTGGCTGAATCCTAACCCAAGTCCGCGCATATGACTTCTGCTCATAACGCGAGGTTATGAAGCGACGGTGGTTTCCGGCAGGCTACCGACATAGGTGTCGGGTTCGCGAACGATGGTGACGTTCGATTGCACCAGCAAAAACTGGTTGTCATCGAGCTTGTTGACACGATCGCCAATGGCCAGCTTATAGGTGGTGACAGGCGCGGAGCCGACGAGGCCGTCTGCCGACGGGGTGGATTCCTGGAACTCATGCACGGAATAAACACGGCCTTCCGCGTCTCTTGCATGGAACTGACCGACGAGTACTGCTGCCATCTGCTTAGAACCTCTGGAGATAAATCACTCAATTTGCGGTTCTGTAGACCGTGCTTGGGCGATGTAAGTTTTCCTACAAGAAAAAAATAGTCAGGGCGGTAGTTTTCAGCCGCTCACTGCTTGATTCGTCATCTATAACTACAAGCTCTTTCTATCGAACAGTCGAGAATCTTCCATGAGCAACGTCTATACGATCGCCGTAGTGGTCGGCAGCTTGAGAAAGGAATCGATCAATCGCAAGGTTGCGCTGGCCCTGGCCGACCTGGCACCGGCCAATCTCAAGCTCAACATCGTCGAAATCGGCGATCTGCCGCTCTATAACGAAGACATCGATGGTGCTTCACCGCCGGCAGCCTACAGCACTTTCCGGCAACAAGTGAGTTCATCCGACGCGGTGCTGTTTGTGACCCCGGAATACAATCGTTCCGTACCTGCGCCGTTGAAGAATGCAATTGATGTGGGTTCGCGTCCCTATGGCAAAAGCGCCTGGAGCGGCAAGCCTGGCGCAGTCATCAGTGTTTCACCGGGGGCAATCGGCGGATTTGGCGCCAACCACCATTTGCGTCAGTCCATGGTGTTTCTCAATGTGCCGTGCATGCAGCAACCGGAGGCCTATCTAAGTGGGGCCGGTTCGGCCTTCGACGAGGCGGGCAAGTTGTCTGAGTCGGTGAAGCCGTTTTTGCAGAGTTTCATCAATGCCTATGGTCAGTGGGTGGAACAACACAAAAAGGTCTGACACCACATAACCTTGTAGGAGCGAGCTTGCTCACGATGGAGGTTAACGATAACGCGTTTTTTCTGGATAAACGCATTGCCTTTAACTCCATCGCGAGCAAGCTCGCTCCTACACCCGCGTGGTGAATTCGGTTATTTTGGCGGCCCCTGTATAAAGGCTGGCCTGGCATGCTCGTAGCGTCGTTGATTTTCCTGCTGACCATCACCCTGGTGATCTGGCAACCCAAGGGCCTCGGTGTCGGTTGGAGTGCGGTATTCGGCGCGGTGCTGGCGCTGATCCTTGGCGTAGTGCACCTGAGCGATATCCCGCTGGTATGGCAGATCATCTGGAACGCCACGGGCACCTTTGTTGCACTGATCATCATCAGCCTGCTGCTGGATGAGGCGGGGTTGTTTGCCTGGGCGGCGCTGCACGTGGCCCGTTGGGGGCGGGGCAGCGGGCGCAAACTTTTTGCCTATATGGTGCTGCTCGGGGCATTGGTGTCGGCGCTGTTTGCCAACGACGGCGCGGCGCTGATACTCACGCCCATCGTGATTTCGATGTTGCTGGCGCTGCGCTTTTCGCCCGCGGCGACCCTGGCGTTCGTCATGGGCGCCGGCTTCATCGCCGACACCGCCAGCCTGCCGCTGGTGGTGTCGAACCTGGTGAACATCGTTTCCGCGGACTTCTTCCACATCGGCTTCAACCGCTACGCGGCGGTGATGATCCCGGTCAACCTGGTGAGTGTCGCGGCAACGCTGGCGGTGCTGATGTGGTTCTTCCGGCGCGACATCCCCAAGGATTACGACCCGGAACAACTTGAGTCGCCTGAGTCTGCGATCCATGACAAAGCAACGTTTTATGCCGGTTGGGCCGTGCTGGTAATTTTGTTGCTCGGCTGCTTTGCCCTGGAACCGCTGGGAATTCCGATCAGCGCCATTTCGGCAGTGTGCGCGGCGTTGCTGCTGGCGATTGCCGCCCGAGGTCACAAGATCTCCACGCGCAAAGTGATGAAAGAAGCGCCATGGCAGATCGTGATTTTTTCGCTCGGTATGTATTTGGTGGTCTATGGGCTACGCAATGCAGGGCTCACCGGGTATCTGGCCAGCTGGCTGGACGGCTTTGCCGCCTACGGTGTTTGGGGCGCGGCCATGGGCACCGGGGTGCTGACAGCGCTGTTGTCGTCGATCATGAACAACCTGCCGACGGTGCTGATCGGCCTGCTATCGATTGATGCGAGTCAGGCGACCGGGGTGGTGAAAGAGGCGATGATCTACGCCAATGTCATCGGCAGCGACCTGGGGCCGAAAATCACGCCGATCGGCAGTCTGGCGACGCTGTTGTGGCTGCATGTGCTGGAGCGCAAGAATATTCGGATTGGCTGGGGGTATTACTTCAAGGTCGGGATCGTGTTGACGGTGCCTGTTTTGCTGGTGACCTTGGCGGCGCTGGCATTGCGGTTGTCCATCTGAACCGGGTTGGCCCTTTCGCGAGCAAGCCCGCTCCCACAGGGATCTTCGTCAAAATGGAGATCAAATGTGGGAGCGGGCTTGCCCGCGAAGGGGCCGGCCCAGACACTACAAAATCTCAGCCACTGCCCGGTACATTCGGCCACAGATCCGCCACCAGAAATAGCCGCTCCGCTTCCTCCCAATCGCCGTCAGCATTTTCAACCAGCCGAACCAGCAACTGCGCCGGCGCCAGCGGTTCGATATCGCGCAGCCATGCCGCCAACTGTTCCGTGGTCCAGGTCTGGTCGACGGGGTAGTGCGCCGGCGCGAGCCAGGCGTGACGGGGCAGGGGTTGCCAGCGACCGAAAGGCCGTTGCTGAACAAACGCCGGCCAGTCCTTTTGATGCAGCCAGCTGCCGCGCAAATGCTGCGGATGCGCGCCGCTCGGGGAATCGGCTTGTCCCGGCCATGGGTACAACAAATAGCCGCCCAGCCATAAGTGCGCGCTGAACTGCTGGATATCCAGCGCTGCCAGCACCTCGCGGCTCTCGGGTCGCGCGGAAATCGGCAACTGATGCTGGCTCAGGTGCGCCAGTTTTCGGTCCAGTCGATCGTGGCAGCCCGGGCCCAGCCACTGCGCAGTATCGTGACCGTCGCCTTTTTGTGGGCCGAGGTAGAGCTTGATCGCCAGCTCCAGATGGTGCACGCCGTCGCGATCGCGCAACAGCATGTCAAGTTCGCCCAGCGTATGGCCCTCGCGACGAATCGGCATATTGGCGGCGATCAGCTCGATACCCGGCGCATGCCGCACAGCGTATTGCCACAGACGTTCGTAATACAGGCCGAGGCGCCGGGTTCGCGCCTGGGCCAGCCAGTGCAACAAGTCATAGCTGTCGCGATCCAGTTGCCGCAGCCACAGTTCCAGGCGCTCCGGTGCCTGCACCCAGTCGCTGCCGGTCAGCGGATGACGCTGTGGCCACGGCGTGTTGGCGAGCATGGGCGGGGCGAGGATGACCCACGCCAGGTCACGCACTTCGGGGTGGCGTAACTGGTGGGGTAACTGTAACAACTCGGGAAATAGGATCATCTTGCGAGCATAGCCTTAAACAGGAGGTCATCCTTGTGGCTGAAAGGATTTTGTCTATCCTGCGCTTTCGCCCATAATCGTGTTTTTTCGCTGCCCCGCAGGAGCCCCATGGAGCAATTTCGTAATATCGGCATCATCGGTCGCCTGGGCAGTTCGCAGGTGCTGGATACCGTCCGCCGACTGAAACGGTTTCTGCTCGATCGTCACCTGCACGTGATCCTCGAAGACACCATCGCCGAAGTACTGCCGGGTCATGGCCTGCAAACGTCCTCGCGCAAGATGCTCGGTGAAGTCTGTGACATGGTGATTGTCGTCGGCGGGGACGGTAGCCTGCTGGGCGCCGCACGTGCCCTGGCCCGACACAATATCCCGGTGCTCGGCATCAACCGTGGCAGCCTGGGTTTCCTGACCGATATTCGCCCCGACGAGCTGGAAGTCAAAGTCGCCGAAGTGCTCGACGGCCACTACCTGGTGGAAAACCGCTTCCTGTTGCAGGCCGAAGTCCGGCGCCATGCCGAGGCCATTGGCCAGGGCGATGCACTGAACGACGTGGTGCTGCACCCCGGCAAGTCGACGCGCATGATCGAGTTCGAGTTGTACATCGATGGCCAGTTCGTCTGCAGCCAGAAGGCCGATGGCCTGATCGTCGCCACGCCAACCGGTTCGACCGCCTACGCGCTGTCGGCGGGCGGCCCGATCATGCATCCCAAGCTCGACGCTATTGTGATTGTGCCGATGTACCCCCATACCTTGTCAGGCAGGCCAATTGTGGTCGATGGCAACAGTGAGCTGAAAATCGTCGTGTCCAAGGATATGCAGATCTACCCGCAAGTCTCGTGTGACGGGCAGAACCACTTCACCTGCGCGCCGGGTGACACCATCACCATCAGCAAAAAGGCGCAGAAGCTGCGGCTGATTCACCCGCTCGACCACAACTATTATGAAGTCTGCCGGACCAAGCTCGGCTGGGGCAGTCGGTTGGGGGGTGGAGGCGATTGATGCTCGATCCCGCGCGTAGCTACGACCTGATCGGTGACGTGCACGGTTGCGCTCTGACCCTTGAGCATTTGCTCGACCGGCTCGGTTATCACAAACAAAGTGGCGTCTGGCGGCATTCGTCGCGTATGGCGGTGTTCGTCGGTGACATCATCGACCGCGGCCCGCGGATTCGTGAAGCGCTGCACATCGTTCATGACATGGTCGAGGCAGGCCAGGCGTTGTGCATCATGGGCAACCATGAATTCAACGCCCTTGGCTGGAGCACCCCGGCACCACCGGGCAGCGGCAAGCAATTCGTGCGTGAGCACACGCCGCGTCACGCCCGCTTGCTGGGTGAAACCCTGACTCAATTTGAACACCATCCCGGCGACTGGCACGACTTCCAGCAATGGTTCTACGAAATGCCCCTGTTTGTGGATGCCGGGCGCTTCCGGGTGGTGCACGCCTGCTGGGATTCGGGGCTGATCGAGCCGCTGCGTGCGCAGTTTTCCAACGGTTGCATCGATGAACATTTCCTTCAGGCTTCGGCTGTGCCGGGCAGCTTCGCGTGTACCGTGTTTGACCGTTTGCTGCGTGGCACCGACATGCGTTTGCCGCATGGCTTGACCATGACCAGCGGCGATGGCCTGGTGCGTTCGTTTTTCCGCACCAAATTCTGGGAAGACGACCCGCAAACCTACGGAGACATTGTGTTCCAGCCCGATGCATTGCCCGATCCCGTGGCCCGCACGCCGCTGTCTTCCACCGAAAAGGACACCCTGCTGCGCTATGGCATCGATGAACCTTTGTTGTTCGTCGGCCACTACTGGCGCAGCGGTAAACCGGCGCCGATCCGTCCGAACCTGGCCTGCCTGGATTACAGCGCAGTGCTCTACGGCAAACTGGTCGCCTATCGACTGGACCAGGAAACCCGGCTCGACCCGAACAAATTTGTCTGGGTCGATGTCGAGCGGCCGGAGGCGCTGCAATGACTGCTGTTGCCGTATTGCGGCTGCCGTTGGCAGTGGACTTGAGCGGGTTCGTCATTCTGCTGCAACGCATGCAGGTGCCGTATCGCGTCAGCGAAGAAGCGGGTGAACAGGTGTTGTGGGTGCCGGCCAACATCAGTGAAGACGTTCGCTCGTTGTATGAGCGCTTCCCGGCGGGCGACCCTGATCAGCAACTGGAAATTCCCGTTGCGCAGACCATCAAGCGCCCCGGTTTTGCCGAGCAGCTACGCCATGCCAGAGCGACCGGCCTGGTGTTGCTGCTGAGCCTGATCGTCGGCGCAGTGACGCTGCTCGGTGAAAACCTCGACACCCTGCGCTGGCTGACCTTTCTCGATTTTCGGGTCGTCGGCGAATACATCCATTTCGTGCCATTGGCTGACAGTTTGGCGGCGGGGCAGTGGTGGCGTCTGGTGACGCCGATGCTGATCCACTTCGGCATCCTGCACCTGGCCATGAACGGCATGTGGTACTGGGAGCTGGGCCGGCGCATCGAGTCGCGCCAGGGCAGTATCAACCTGATCGGCCTGACATTGCTGTTCGGCCTGGTGTCCAACTACGCGCAATATTATTTCAGCGGCCCAACCCTGTTTGGCGGCTTGTCCGGGGTGCTTTACGGGCTGCTTGGGCATTGCTGGATTTTCCAGATACTGTCGCCGAACCGGGCTTATCGCCTGCCGCGCGGCGTGTTGGTGATGATGCTGGTGTGGCTGGTGCTGTGTCTGTCGGGCCTGATCTCGATGATCGGCTTCGGTGAAATTGCCAACGCGGCCCACGTCGGCGGGTTGCTCGTCGGATGCTTGACCGGTTTGTTGGGTGGTTTGTACAACCGCCGTAAACTGGCCGCCTAAAAAAGTTATGTAAGTTCGGAGACCTTGATGTCCTCTTTTCACGAAATGATCCAAAACATCACCCCCGATATCTACCAGAGCCTGAAACTGGCGGTGGAAATCGGCAAATGGTCGGACGGTGGCAAACTCACCGCCGAGCAACGCGAACTGTCGCTGCAGGCGATGATCGCCTGGGAAGTCCAGAACCTTCCGGAAGACAAGCGCACCGGCTATATGGGCCCGCAGGAATGCAGTTCGAAGTCGATCAGTGTGCCGAACATCTTGTTCAAGTCGGATGCCATCCATTGATCGAGATTGGCCGCGGTGCAATCAGTAAAATGTCGGCGCGTCTTGACGGGTCTGACGTGCAGTACGCCTTTCGTCTGGGCGACATCGAGGTGCCGGTCAATCCGTTGATCGGCAGCACGGTTCGTCTGGAATACCTGGGGGCGATTTTCTGTTCCCATTGCGGGCGCAAGACCAAAACCAGTTTCAGCCAGGGTTACTGCTACCCCTGCATGACCAAACTGGCGCAGTGCGACCTCTGCATCATGAGTCCGGAACGGTGCCACTACGACGCTGGCACCTGCCGCGAACCGGAGTGGGGCGAGAAGTTCTGCATGACCGATCACATTGTCTACCTGTCGAATTCGTCCGGAGTGAAAGTCGGGATTACCCGCGCCACCCAGCTGCCGACCCGCTGGATCGACCAGGGCGCCCGTCAGGCGTTGCCGATCATGCGCGTGTCGACCCGTCAGCAGTCAGGCTTCGTCGAAGACCTGTTCCGCAGTCAGGTCGCCGACAAGACCAACTGGCGTGCTTTACTCAAGGGTGAAGCCGTTTCGGTGGACCTTGCCGAAGTTCGCGATCAGCTGTTCGACAGCTGCGCCGAAGGGCTGCAAGGCTTGCAGGAACGATTCGGCCTACAGGCGATCCAGACCATTGCCGACGTAGAGCCGCTCGAAATCCGCTACCCGGTCGAGCAATACCCGGCGAAGATTGTCAGCTTCAACCTGGACAAGAACCCGATTGCCGAAGGCACGCTGCTGGGGATCAAGGGCCAATACCTGATCTTCGACACCGGCGTGATCAATATTCGTAAATACACGGCCTATCAGCTCGCCGTGCATCAGTAAGGACTCCAGCATGCGCACCGAACAACCGAAGATGATCTACCTGAAGGACTATCAGGCGCCTGAATACCTGATCGACGAGACGCACCTGACCTTCGAGTTGTTCGAGGACCACAGTCTGGTCCATGCGCAACTGGTGATGCGCCGCAATCCTGAGCGTGGCTCGGGCCTGCCGCCGCTGGTGCTGGACGGCCAGCAACTTGAATTGCTGTCAGTCACGTTGGCCGACCGCGAATTGAGCGATGCCGATTACCAGCTGACTGAAAACCACCTTACCCTGCACCCGACCAGCACCACCTTCACGGTCGACACCAGCGTCAGGATTCACCCGGAAACCAACACCGCGCTGGAAGGGTTGTACAAGTCCAGCGGCATGTTCTGCACCCAGTGCGAAGCCGAAGGTTTCCGCAAGATCACCTATTACCTCGACCGCCCGGACGTGATGAGCAAGTTCACCACCACGGTCGTCGCCGAGCAGCACAGCTACCCGGTGCTGCTGTCCAACGGCAACCCGATTGCCAGCGGTCCGGGTGAAGACGGCCGGCATTGGGCGACCTGGGAAGACCCGTTCATGAAACCGGCGTACCTGTTCGCGTTGGTGGCCGGCGACTTGTGGTGTGTCGAAGATACCTTCACCACCATGACCGAGCGCTCCGTGGCGTTGCGCATTTATGTCGAGCCGGAAAACATCGACAAGTGCCAGCACGCGATGAACAGTCTGAAGAAGTCGATGCGCTGGGACGAAGAGGTGTACGGTCGCGAGTACGATCTGGACATCTTCATGATCGTCGCGGTCAACGATTTCAACATGGGCGCCATGGAGAACAAGGGCCTCAATATCTTCAACTCCAGCGCCGTGCTGGCTCGCGCTGAAACCGCGACCGATGCCGCGCACCAACGCGTCGAAGCGATCGTCGCCCACGAGTACTTCCACAACTGGTCGGGCAACCGCGTGACCTGTCGCGATTGGTTCCAGTTGTCGCTGAAGGAAGGCTTCACCGTGTTCCGCGATTCCGGCTTCTCCGCCGACATGAACTCGGCGACTGTGAAGCGCATTCAGGACGTGGCCTATCTGCGCACGCACCAGTTCGCCGAAGATGCCGGCCCCATGGCCCACGCCGTGCGCCCGGACAGCTTCATCGAGATCTCGAACTTCTACACCCTGACCGTGTACGAAAAAGGCTCGGAAGTGGTCGGCATGATCCACACCTTGCTCGGCGCTGCAGGCTTCCGTAAGGGCAGCGACCTGTATTTCGAACGCCATGACGGCCAGGCCGTGACCTGCGATGACTTCATCAAAGCCATTGAAGATGCCAACGGCGTCGACCTGACCCAGTTCAAACGCTGGTACAGCCAGGCCGGTACGCCGCGTTTGGCGGTCAGCGAGTCCTACGACGCGGCAGCGAAAACCTACAGCCTTACGTTCCGTCAGAGCTGCCCGGAAACGCCGGACAAGGTTGAAAAGCTACCGTTCGTGATCCCGGTCGAATTGGGCTTGCTCGACTCGAAAGGCGCGGCGATTGCCTTGCGTCTTTCCGATGAAGCCAGCGCTCAGGGTACTTCGCGGGTCATCTCAGTGACCGAGGCCGAGCAGACTTTCACCTTCGTCGACATCGCGGAACAACCATTGCCTTCACTGCTGCGCGGCTTTTCGGCGCCGGTGAAACTGAGCTTCCCCTACAATCGCGACCAACTGATGTTCCTGATGCAGCATGACAGCGACGGCTTCAATCGCTGGGATGCCGGCCAGCAATTGTCGGTGCAGGTGCTGCAAGAGTTGATCGCTCAACAGCAGAAGGGCGAAACCCTGGTACTGGATCAGCGCCTGATTTCTGCCTTGCGCACCGTGCTATCGGACCAGACGCTGGATCAGGCGATGGTGGCAGAAATGCTCTCGTTGCCGGGCGAGGCGTATCTGACTGAAATCAGCGAAGTGGCTGACGTTGACGCGATTCACATCGCTCGCGAGTTCGCGCGCAAGCAATTGGCTGAAGGTTTGTTCGAGGCATTGTGGTTGCGTTATCAGGCCAATCGCGATCTCTCGAAGAAAACCCCCTATGTCGCCGAGGCCGAGCACTTTGCTCGTCGTGCCTTGCAGAACATCGCCCTGTCGTACCTGATGCTCAGCGGCAAGCCGGAGGTGTTGGCAGCGACGCTGGAGCAATTCGAGACCAGCGACAACATGACCGAGCGTTTGACCGCGCTGGCGGTGTTGGTGAACTCTTCGTTCGACGATGAGAAAGCCAAGGCACTGGCCAGTTTCGCCGAGCACTTCAAGGACAATCCGCTGGTGATGGACCAGTGGTTCAGCGTTCAGGCGGGCAGCACATTGCCGGGTGGCCTGGAGCGGGTGCGTCAGTTGATGCAGCATCCGGCGTTCAACATCAAGAACCCGAACAAGGTGCGGGCGCTGGTCGGTGCGTTTGCCGGGCAGAACCTGATCAATTTCCATGCGGCCGACGGTTCCGGGTATCGGTTCCTGGCGGATCTGGTGATTGAGTTGAATGGGTTCAATCCGCAGA
This sequence comes from Pseudomonas sp. LBUM1644, assembly GCF_059716195.1. Taxonomy (NCBI): domain Bacteria; kingdom Pseudomonadati; phylum Pseudomonadota; class Gammaproteobacteria; order Pseudomonadales; family Pseudomonadaceae; genus Pseudomonas; species Pseudomonas sp. LBUM1644. The sequence continues at coordinate 2,865,571 of NZ_CP166812.1, forward strand.
TCGCTTCTCGCCAACTGGCGCCGCTGACTCGCTGGCGCAAATATGACGATGCTCGTCAGGCGTTGATGAAGGGCGAGCTGGAGCGGATTCGGGCTTCGGGGCAGTTGTCCAGTGATGTGTTTGAAGTGGTCAGTAAAAGTCTGGCCTGAGTTTGGGTTTGCTCCCTCAGGGTTCACTCGGACCTTGTGGGAGCTGGCTTTTCGGGTCGATCTGTTTCTTGGATGGGGTACATATCCGTTTCTACGGTAACGGCGGCTTAGGGTTTCGCCCTTACGGCGACTCACTTTTTTTTCAAACGCCAAAAAAAGTAAGCAAAAAAGGCTCGCCCCGAGCGTCCGGCCCCTCGCTTAGGCTCGGCGTTCCTTCGTTCCGGTATCCATCTGGGGGCATTGCCCTCCGGTCTGCTCCGCTACGACCTACATGCAATGTGTTCGACTGCGTCGAACGGCGCTGCGCGCCAATCCCCGGATGAACACCTCCACTCAGCCTCCCGATATAGGGCAGATCAAGATCTAAAGCCAAAGCAACGGCAACAGCAAGATCAAAAGATCGCAGCCTTCGGCAGCTCCTACACCGATCCCTGTAGGAGCTGCCGGAGGCTGCGATCTTTTGAACGCTCCGCGTGGGAACGATCAACGATGCGGCGGCGTAAGGCTTTTGATCTTCACCACTCAAGGCCGAGCGTTAGCTCGCCTGCTGTTGATCTTGACGCACCGCCCCATCGAGAGGCACCGAACGAAAGGGGCAGAAGCACTTTGGTTACTTTGGTGCTTTTCCAAAGTGACTCGCTGTAAGAGCGAAACCGTTATCAGCCGTCACCGCGGCAACGGATATGCACCCAACCCAAATCACCCCACCTGATACCCAATCATTCAGCCAAACCCCATTCCCCTCCAGTTAACAAAAGATAACGTGGCGTCGATTGTCAGACCTTTCCAAACCCCGATAGGATAAGCCAGCTTCCGAAGGGGCTCTAGATTGCGCGTTTCAGGACTATGCTCCAGAGGCCAATCACAACGAGCACCCCTTACGGCGCCCTGATGGGTTGAACGACCTAACAATAATAATGGGGGAAGGTCTATGAGTGAGCCTGTCATGGGTGTGGGTATCTGCCGCCCGCCGGCACTGCGCAAGTTCGCGATGCTGGCTACAGCGCTCTCGCTGTTGGGCTGTGCCGCGTTTTCGGCACCTGTGCTGGCCGCCGCTGCGCCAGCAACCGACGTCGTTTATTCCGTTGAATCTGCCAAGGCCAGTAAAAGCCTGATGCTCGATGTCGCCCACGCCGGCAAACGCCTGGTGGCAGTCGGGGACCGCGGGCACATTCTCTACTCCGATGACCAGGGCAAGACCTGGACCCAGGCCAAAGTACCGAGCCGGCAACTGCTGACCTCAGTGTATTTTGTCGATGACAAACACGGCTGGGCCGTAGGCCATGACGCACAGATCCTCGCCAGCGAAGACGGCGGCGTCACCTGGATCAAGCAATTTGAAGACCTGAAACGCGAATCGCCGCTGCTCGATGTCTGGTTCAAGGACGTCAACAGCGGCTTTGCCGTGGGCGCTTACGGTTCGTTGATGGAAACCACCGACGGTGGCAAGCACTGGGAAGACGCCAGCGATCGCCTGGATAACGAAGACCAGTACCACCTCAACGCCATCGCCGCCGTCAAGGATGCCGGTCTCTTCATCGTTGGCGAGCAGGGCAGCATGTTCCGCTCGGCCGACTGGGGCCAGACCTGGGAGAAACTCGAAGGCCCATACGAAGGTTCGCTGTTCGGCGTGATCGGCACTGCTCAATCCAACACGCTGCTGGCCTACGGCCTGCGGGGCAACCTGTTTCGCTCCACTGATTTCGGCACCACGTGGGAGCCGGTCGAGTTGAAAGCGACTCGCGGCGCACTGGAGTTCGGCCTGTCCGGCGCAACGTTGCTCGACGACGGCTCCATCGTGATTGTCGGCAATGGTGGCTCGGTGATCCGCAGCAACGACAACGGCGAAACCTTCAGCGTGTTCAACCGACCGGACCGTATTTCCGTTTCGGCGGTGACTGCGGCGGGTAACGGCAATTTGATTCTGGCAGGACAGGGCGGCGTTCGCGCTACTTCGCCAACCGGCTCAGAGCTGGGCAAATAATAAGAAGGGCGGAGCTATGACATCCATGACAAGTCATCACCAGGACAAGGCGACGTTTCTCGAGCGCCTGATTTTCAACAACCGCCCGGCAGTGATCACGATCTGCCTGCTGGTCAGCATCTTCCTGTTCTGGCAGGCGACGCTGATCCGGCCGTCCACCAGTTTCGAAAAAATGATCCCGCTCGAGCATCCATTCATTCAGAAGATGATGGAGCACCGTAACGACCTGGCGAACCTGGGCAACACCGTGCGCATTTCGGTGGAAGCTACCGACGGCGATATCTTCTCCAAGGAGTACATGGAGACCCTGCGTCAGATCAACGACGAGGTGTTCTACATTTCCGGCGTCGATCGCTCCGGTCTCAAGTCGCTGTGGAGCCCGAGCGTTCGCTGGACCGAGGTGACGGAAGAAGGCTTCGCTGGCGGTGAAGTGATTCCCCAGAGCTACAACGGCTCCCAGCAAAGCCTCGACCTGTTGCGCAACAACGTGCTCAAGTCCGGGCAAGTCGGGCGCCTGGTGTCCAACGACTTCAAGTCGAGCATCGTCGACATCCCGCTGCTGGAGTCCTACCCGGACCCGCAGGATCAAGGCAAGTTGCTGGCCCTGGACTACCGCAAGTTCTCCCACGAGCTGGAAGAAAAGATCCGCGACAAGTTTGAAAAGCAGAACCCTAACGTCCAGATCCACATCGTCGGTTTCGCCAAGAAAGTCGGCGACCTGATCGATGGCCTGGTGATGGTGGTGATGTTCTTCGGCGTTGCCTTCATCATCACCTTGATCCTGCTCTATTGGTTCACCAACTGCATGCGCAGCACCGTGGCGGTACTCAGTACCACGCTGGTCGCGGTGGTCTGGCAGCTGGGGCTGATGCACTTTTTCGGTTTCGGGCTCGATCCGTATTCGATGCTGGTGCCGTTCCTGATCTTTGCCATCGGTATTTCCCACGGCGTACAGAAAATCAACGGTATTGCGTTGCAGTCCAGCGAGGCCGACAACGCGTTGACGGCTGCGCGGAGGACCTTCCGCCAATTGTTCCTGCCGGGGATGATCGCGATTCTCGCGGATGCCGTTGGCTTCATTACGCTATTGATCATCGATATCGGTGTGATTCGTGAGCTGGCGATCGGTGCATCCATCGGCGTGGCAGTGATCGTGTTCACCAACCTGATCCTGTTGCCAGTCGCGATCTCCTACGTCGGCATCAGTAAACGCGCCGTCGAGCGCAGCAAGAAGGACGCACACCGCGAACACCCGTTCTGGCGCCTGCTGTCGAATTTTGCCAGCCCGAAAGTTGCACCGGTGTCCATTGCCCTGGCCTTGCTGGCTTTTGGTGGCGGCCTTTGGTACAGCCAGAACCTGAAAATCGGTGACCTCGATCAAGGGGCTCCGGAGCTGCGTCCGGACTCGCGTTACAACAAGGACAACAACTTCATTATCAACAACTACTCCACCAGTTCCGATGTGTTGGTGGTGATGGTCAAGACCAAGGCCGAAGGGTGCTCACGCTACGAAGCCATGGCGCCGATCGACGAGTTGATGTGGAAGATGCAAAACACCGAGGGCGTGCAATCGGCCGTCTCGCTGGTGACCGTGTCCAAGCAGATGATCAAGGGCATGAACGAGGGCAACCTGAAATGGGAAACCCTGTCGCGCAACCCGGACGTGCTGAACAACTCCATCGCGCGGGCTGATGGCCTGTACAACAACAGCTGCTCCCTGGCGCCGGTGCTGGTATTCCTCAACGACCACAAGGCGGCAACGCTGGATCGTGCGGTCCATGCAGTGCAAGATTTCGCCAAGGAGAACAACAAAGAAGGGCTGGAATTCATCCTCGCCGCCGGTAACGCCGGGATCGAGGCGGCCACCAACGAGGTGATCAAGGAATCCGAGCTGACCATCCTGATCCTCGTCTACATCTGCGTTGCGACCATGTGCATGATCACCTTCCGTTCCTGGGCGGCGACCTTGTGCATCGTGCTGCCGCTGGTGCTGACCTCGGTACTCGGTAACGCATTGATGGCCTTCATGGGCATCGGCGTGAAAGTCGCGACCTTGCCGGTCGTGGCGCTCGGGGTGGGGATTGGCGTGGACTACGGCATCTACATCTACAGCCGACTGGAAAGCTTCCTGCGTGCTGGCCTGCCGTTGCAGGAAGCCTACTACCAGACGCTGAAGTCCACCGGTAAAGCGGTACTGTTCACCGGTTTGTGCCTGGCCATCGGCGTGTGCACCTGGATCTTCTCGGCCATCAAGTTCCAGGCCGACATGGGGCTGATGCTGACCTTCATGTTGCTCTGGAACATGTTCGGCGCACTGTGGCTGCTGCCAGCGCTGGCGCGGTTCCTGATCAAGCCGGAGAAACTGGCGGGGCAGAAGGGTAACTCGCTGTTTGCTCACTGATCCCTGGCTGAAACAGAAAAGCCGCAACCTTAGGGTTGCGGCTTTTTTTTATGTTTGAGGATCAAAAGATCGCAGCCTTCGGCAGCTCCTACAGGGGACCGAGTACACCGGACCCTGTAGGAGCTGCCGCAGGCTGCGATCTTTTGACTTTGACCTAAGACAAATCCGTACCCAACACCACATTCAGCGCGCTACGCGCATCGTCGAGTTGAACCAGCGTCGCATGGCGTGCACCCAGCGCATCGCGGTTTTCGATGGCCGTGAGAATCGCCTTGTGCCGTGGCAATGCCAGCTCATGCAGGTTCGGCCGCTGGTTCGAATGCTTCAACGCTTCGGCTATCGCCACCGACAGCATGTTGCACAGGTTCGCCAACAAGTCGTTGTGGGTCGCATCGGCAATTCGGCTGTGAAAATCCAGGTCTGGTTGCAACAAGGCTTCGGGCGTCGGTGCGGCTTCCATGCGCTGGTACGCTTCACCGATGGAGGCGATATCAGCGTCTGTGGCGAATTGTGCAGCGAGGGCAGCGGCCGCCGGTTCGATGATGCTGCGCACGCTGGTCAGCAGATCGAAGAATTGGTTCTGCGGGCTGCTTTGCATCAACCAGTGCAGCACGTCCGGGTCGAGCATGTGCCATTCCTTGCGCTGCTTGACCACCGTGCCGACCCGCGGGCGGGAATACACCAGGCCTTTGGCGACCAGCACACGAGTGGCCTCGCGCAGTACCGGGCGGCTGACCGCGTACTCCTCACACAGCAGGGCTTCGGCGGGCAGTTTGTCGTCCGGTTTGAAGCGCCCGGAAACGATCTGCATGCCCAGTTCCTGGACGATGCGCGAGTGCATGCTTTTGCGGTCGGAGGGTTTGCGGTAATCCATGGGGAACGGCGCGATCCTGGGCGATGGAGATGCTGCGCATGATAACAGGCGCGGCGCAAACAAATGTAGGAGCGAGCTTGCTCGCGATGGTGTGACAGTCACAGTGATATCGACTGACACACCATCGCGAGCAAGCTCGCTCCTACAGGGGGCTGTGGTGTTAGTGAGAATGGCGCGGTACTTCGGCCCCTCGACAACCGACCAGGAAGTCAAAGTCGCAACCCTGGTCAGCCTGCAGCACATGGTCGATGTACAGCTGACGATATCCGCCCAGGATCATTGGCGGTGGCGGCTGCAGATCGGCCATGCGTGCTGCCAGTTCGGCATCCGGAATGTCCAGGTGCAGGCGCCCGCTGGCGCAGTCGAGTTCGATCCAGTCGCCTTCCTTCACCACTGCCAACGGCCCGCCGGCCGCTGCTTCCGGTGCCACATGCAAAACCACCGTGCCGTAAGCGGTGCCGCTCATGCGCGCATCGGAAATGCGCACCATGTCGGTTACACCCTGGGCCAGCAGCTTGGCCGGCAAACCCATGTTGCCGACTTCGGCCATGCCCGGGTAACCCTTCGGCCCGCAGTTTTTCATGACCATAATCGAGTTGGCATCCACGTCCAGTTCCGGGTCGTTGATCCGCGCCTTGTACATGTCGAAGTTCTCGAATACCACCGCACGCCCGCGATGCTGCATCAGCTCAGCCGTGGCTGCGGACGGTTTGAGCACCGCGCCGAGTGGCGCCAGATTACCGCGCAACACGCAGATGCCACCGTCGGCACGGATCGGGTTGTCGAGGGTGCGGATCACTTCGTCCTTGCCGTAGATCGGTGCGTCCTTGGTGTTCTCGCCGAGGGTCTTGCCGTTGACGGTCAAGGCGCCCGGGTGCGGAATCAGATTGGCTTCACCGAGGCGGCGTAACACGGCAGGCAAGCCGCCAGCGTAGTAGAACTCTTCCATCAGGAAGCGTCCGGACGGTTGCAGGTCGACAATGGTCGGCATGCCGCGACCGATGCGAGTCCAGTCGTCCAGCTCCAGGTCCACGCCGATCCGGCCGGCGATGGCTTTCAAGTGAATCACTGCGTTGGTCGAGCCACCGATGGCAGCGTTGACGCGAATAGCGTTTTCGAACGCTTCCTTGGTGAGGATCTTTGACAGCTTCAGGTCTTCGCGAACCATTTCCACTGCGCGCATGCCGGACATGTGCGCCAACACGTAACGGCGCGCATCGACCGCCGGAATGGCTGCGTTGTGGGGCAGGGAAGTGCCAAGGGCTTCAGCCATGCACGCCATCGTCGAGGCGGTGCCCATGGTGTTGCACGTACCGGCCGAACGCGACATGCCGCCCTCGGCCGCGAGGAAGTCGTCGAGGGTGATGGTGCCGGCCTTCACCTGTTCGCTGAGCTGCCAGACCACGGTGCCGGAGCCAATGTCCTGGCCCTTGTGCTTGCCGTTGAGCATCGGCCCGCCGGTGACCACGATGGCGGGCACGTCGCAACTGGCCGCGCCCATCAGCAGCGCCGGGGTGGTTTTGTCGCAACCGGTCAGCAGCACCACGCCGTCAATCGGGTTGCCACGAATCGCTTCTTCGACGTCCATGCTCGTCAGGTTGCGGGTGAACATGGCGGTCGGGCGCAGGTTGGATTCACCGTTGGAGAACACCGGAAACTCAACCGGCCAGCCACCAGCCTCGATCACCCCACGTTTGACGTGCTCGGCGATCTGGCGGAAATGCGCGTTGCACGGAGTGAGTTCCGACCAGGTGTTGCAGATGCCGATGATCGGCTTGCCGTGGAACTGGTGGTCGGCGATGCCCTGATTCTTCATCCAGCTGCGGTACATGAAGCCGTTTTTGTCGGCAGTGCCAAACCATTGGGCGGAACGCAGGGTGGGTTTCTTATCAGACATGATCGATTCTCTTATTGTATGACTATATTGTTCGAGCTAAGGCGTAACATAAGCGCTATTTCGCTGGTTTGGAAGTGTTGTTGGGTAATTAGTATTACTATATAGTCGTTTTCAGCGGAGGAATGGCCCTGGCGTTTTTTCAGCGAGAGGCGTTCCCCGAGGTTCTATAACAACAACAATCGGAGACCGATCCCATGAGCCAGGAACTGCGGCTTATTCGTCGCATCACGCTGAAACTGATTCCCTTCCTGATCCTGCTGTACCTGATCGCCTACGTGGATCGCTCCGCCGTAGGCTTCGCCAAGTTGCACATGGGTGCCGATATCGGCCTCGGTGACGCGGCCTACGGCCTGGGTGCCGGGCTGTTCTTCATTGGCTACTTTCTGCTGGAAATCCCCAGCAACCTGATGCTCGACCGCTTCGGCGCGCGACGCTGGTTCGCACGGATCATGGTCACCTGGGGCGCTATCACCATCGGCATGGCCTTCGTCCAGGGACCGCACAGTTTCTACGTGATGCGCTTTTTGCTCGGTGCGGCCGAAGCCGGGTTCTTCCCGGGCGTCCTGTACTACATCACCCAATGGTTCCCGATTCGCCATCGCGGCAAGATCCTCGGGCTGTTCATCCTCTCTCAACCCATCGCGATGATGGTCACCGGTCCTGTTTCCGGCGGCCTGCTTGGCATGGACGGCACTTTCGGGCTGCACGGCTGGCAGTGGCTGTTCATTGTCATCGGCACTCCGGCCATCCTGCTGACCTGGCCGGTATTGCGGTACCTGCCGGACGGCCCGCAACAGGTGAAATGGATGGACCAGGCCGAGAAGGACTGGCTGGCCGGTGAGCTGAAAAAGGACCTGGAAGCGTACGGCCAGACCCGCCACGGCAACCCGCTGCACGCCCTGAAGGACAAGCGCGTGTTACTCCTGGCGCTGTTCTATTTGCCGGTGACGCTTAGCATCTATGGCTTGGGCCTGTGGTTGCCGACGCTGATCAAGCAGTTCGGTGGCACCGATCTGGTGACGGGGTTTGTGTCGTCGGTGCCGTACATCTTCGGGATCATTGGTTTGCTGATCATTCCGCGCAGTTCCGACCGGTTGAATGATCGCTATGGTCACTTGGCGGTGCTGTACGTGTTGGGCGCCATCGGCTTGTTCCTCAGCGCCTGGTTGACGGTACCGGTGTTGCAACTGGCGGCGCTGTGCCTGGTGGCGTTCTCGTTGTTTTCTTGCACGGCAGTGTTCTGGACCTTGCCGGGCCGGTTCTTCGCTGGCGCCAGTGCGGCGGCCGGGATCGCCTTGATCAACTCCGTGGGAAACCTTGGCGGTTACATCGGTCCGTTCGTGATCGGGGCGCTGAAGGAGTACACCGGGAATCTGGCGTCGGGGCTGTATTTCCTGTCGGGCGTGATGGTCTTCGGGCTGCTGTTGACCGGCGTGGTTTATCGGCTGCTGGAGCGCAAGCATGTGCTGCCGGCCGACCAGTTCGCCGCCAGCGCCCGCGGCGCTACCCGTACCTGAATGTGACCCGATCTACTGTGGGAGCGGGCTTGCTCGCGAAGGCGGAGTGTCAGTCAGCGTTGTTGTTGATGTGACGGCCTCTTCGCGAGCAAGCCCGCTCCCACATTTTGATTTGCGGTGTTTTCGAGTTTGTTAAAGGAGAAAATCATGCGTTTGGTTCAGTTCGAATTGAGTAACGGCGAGCGCCGGGTTGGCGTGGTCGAGGACGCTCTGGTGCACGAAGTGCAAGGCGCCCGCACGGTGCGTGATCTGGCGCTGGCAGCCATTGAGGCGGGCGTCAACCTTGAGCTACAGGTGAAAACCCTGGGCTTGGGCATCAGCCATGACTATGCACAATTGCTGGCGCAACTGCGCATCCTGCCGCCGCTGGACCATCCGGACCTGGCTCATATGCTGGTCAGCGGCACCGGTCTGACCCATCTGGGCAGCGCCTCGGCTCGGGACAAAATGCACCAGCAGGCCGGCGACGAAGCCGCAATGACCGACACCATGCGCATCTTCAAGTGGGGCGTGGAGGGTGGCAAACCGGCGGCGGGGCAGGCCGGGGTGCAACCGGAATGGTTCTACAAGGGCGATGGCAGCATTGTCGTGCGTCCGGGTCAACCGTTCCCGCTGCCACCGTTCGCCGAAGACGCCGGGGAAGAGCCTGAGCTCAGCGGCCTGTATGTCATCGGCCACGATGGCAAGCCGTATCGCCTCGGATTTGCAGTAGGCAACGAGTTCTCCGACCACGTCATGGAGCGCAAGAATTACCTGTACCTGGCCCACTCCAAATTGCGCAGCTGCAGTTATGGTCCGGAACTTCGGGTCGGCGAACTGCCTCAACATCTGGTCGGCACCAGTCGCATTCTGCGTGACGGTGAAGTGCTGTGGCAGAACGAGTTTCTCAGCGGCGAGGCCAATATGTGCCACAGCCTGGAAAACCTCGAGTACCACCACTTCAAGTACGGCCAATTTCTGCGTCCGGGCGACGTGCACATTCACTTCTTCGGCACCGCGACCCTGTCCTTTGCCGACGGCATCCGTACCCAGCCGGGTGACGTGTTCGAAATCAGCCAGGCTGAGTTCGGCGCACCCTTGATTAACGGCATTGCGCCGGTTGAAGCGGCGTTCGAACCCGGCACCATCGGCACCCTTTAAGGAGATTTGCATGACCCAGATACTCGGTCACAACTACATCGGCGGCCAACGTAGCGCGGCCGGCACCATCAAACTCCAGAGCGTGGACGCCAGCACGGGCGAAGCGTTGCCTCACGATTTTTTCCAGGCCACCCCGGAAGAAGTCGATGCCGCCGCCAAGGCTGCCGCTGCGGCTTACCCGGCTTATCGCAGCCTGAGCGCCGAACGCCGGGCCCAATTTCTCGATGCCATTGCCGATGAGCTGGACGCGTTGGGTGATGAGTTTGTGGCGGTGGTCTGCCGCGAAACGGCGTTGCCTGCCGGGCGTATTCAAGGCGAGCGCGGTCGCACCAGCGGCCAGATGCGTCTGTTCGCCAAAGTACTGCGGCGCGGTGATTTCTACGGTGCGCGGATCGATCTGGCGCTGCCTGAACGTCAACCGTTGCCGCGTCCGGATTTGCGCCAATACCGCATTGGACTCGGCCCAGTTGCGGTGTTTGGCGCCAGCAATTTTCCATTGGCGTTTTCCACGGCGGGCGGCGACACCGCATCGGCCCTTGCCGCAGGTTGCCCGGTGGTGTTCAAGGCTCATGGCGGTCATATGGCAACGGCCGAACAGGTCGCCGATGCAATCATTCGTGCGGCGGAAAAAACCGCAATGCCGGCCGGCGTATTCAACATGATCTACGGTGGCGGGGTCGGCGAAGCGCTGGTCAAGCATCCGGCGATTCAGGCGGTCGGCTTCACCGGATCGCTCAAGGGTGGCCGTGCATTGTGCGATATGGCGGCGGCGCGTGCGCAACCGATTCCGGTGTTTGCCGAGATGTCGAGCATCAACCCGGTGATCGTTTTACCGCAGGCGCTTGAGGCCCGGGCAGAAACGGTCGCTCGCGACCTCACCGCTTCGGTGGTTCAGGGCTGTGGCCAGTTCTGCACCAATCCCGGGCTGGTGATCGGTATTCGTTCACCGCAGTTCAGCGCGTTCGTGCAGCAAGTGGCACGGCTGATCAACGATCAACCGGCGCAAACCATGCTGAACGCGGGCACGTTGAGCAGCTACGGCAAAGGCTTGCAGAAACTGCTCGCTCATCCCGGCGTTACGCATCTGGCGGGTACTCCACAGAACGGCAACCAGGCTCAGCCGCAGCTGTTCAAGGCGGATGTCAGCTTGCTCATCAATGGCGATGAAGTCTTGCAGGAAGAAATCTTCGGCCCGACCACGGTGTTTGTCGAAGTGGCGGACCAGGCGCAACTGAGTGCCGCGTTGAACGGCCTGCACGGTCAACTGACCGCGACCCTCATCGGCGAGCCAGCGGACTTCGAGCAGTTCGGTGAGCTGACGGCGTTGCTGGAACAGAAGGTCGGACGCATCCTGCTCAACGGTTATCCAACCGGTGTCGAGGTCTGTGATTCGATGGTCCATGGCGGGCCGTATCCGGCGACGTCGGATGCACGGGGCACGTCGGTGGGCACCCTGGCCATCGACCGATTCCTGCGGCCGGTGTGCTTCCAGAACTATCCGGATAACCTGCTGCCGGATGCGCTGAAGAATGGTAATCCGCTGCGCATCCAGCGCTTGGTGGACGGCCAGCCATCCCGGGACGCAATCTAACTGTTCGACATCCTGTAGGAGCTGCCGAAGGCTGCGATCTTTTGATTTTCAAGATCAAAAGATCGCAGCCTTAGGCAGCTCCTACAGGGGAGGGTGTTGTGATGAGCTATCATTGCGTCTTTCCCCTTTAAAGATCGACTGCCATGACTGCCGTAACCGACACCTTGCTCAGCACCCTCGAACACTGCGACATGGTCGAAATCGACGGGTTGCACGCCTTTGAATTTTCCCTCGATGAATTCGATAACCTGCACATCGAATGCATGGACGGTCGTGCGGCCAAGCACTGGGAATTCACCCCGGCGCAAATCCAGGCCGCGACGTTCGATGCCACGCTGCAAAGCTGGCTGATTACCGGGGATTCCGGTGAGCACCGACTGGTATGCGTGGAAGCTATTGGTGGTCATGATGACGAGGAAGACGAGCATGAGGATGCGTAATCTCTGGCCACTGTTGATGGCCGGCAGTATTGGCGCAATGGGTGCCCAGGCAGCCTTCGCCGACGCCTATCAATTGCTGGTCGGGTCTTACACCGCCGGCCAGAGCCAGGGCATTTATCGCCTGAACTTCGACAGCACCACCGGGCAGATCAGCGCCAGGCCGCTGCAAGTGGTCAAAAGCGAAAACCCGTCTTGGCTGACCCTGTCCAAGGATCAGCGCCAGTTGTTTGTGGTCAACGAGAATGGCCCAGGCCAGGCTGATCCGGTCGGGCGCGTCAGCAGCTATGCGATCAACCCCAAGACCCATGAGCTGAGCCTGATCAGTCAGGTGCAGAGCCTGGGCAACGAACCGACGCATTCAAGCCTGAGCGGCGATGCCAGCCACTTGTTCGTCAGCAATTACTCGGTGGCGGAAGATCCGGGCGGCACCCTGGCGGTGTTGCCGGTGGGCGCCGATGGCAAGCTTAAAACCGTGGTGCAGATGAGCAGTCATCCGTCCAGCCGGGTCAATCCCGAGCGGCAGATGTCGGCACACGTGCATTCGACGATCTCGTCACCTGATGGCAACTACGTGTTTTCCAATGACCTGGGTGCGGACAAGGTCTTTATCTACCGCTTCAACCCCAAGGCCAATCCGCAATTGCCGTTGATTGCTGCCGATCCGGCATTCGTCCAGTTACCGCCGGGCAGCGGACCGCGACATTTGCTGTTCAGCACCGATGGCAAGCACGCCTGGCTGACCATGGAAATGAGCGCTCAGGTGGCTGTGTTCGATTACCAGGACGGCAAGCTTGAGCAAACGCAACTGGTCGACCTGGCGGCAGGCCAGCCGGTTTCGGACAAGGCGGGCGCGGCCTTGCACGCCTCGTCGGACGGCAAGTTCCTCTACGTCAGCAACCGTGGCACGGCCAATCAGCTGCTGGTTTTCGCCATCGACCCGGCGACCGGGCACCTCAAGGAGCTCCAGCGGCGTTCCGTCGAGGGTGACCACCCACGTGAGTTCAGCCTCGATCCGAGTGGCAAGTTCCTGTTGATCGCGAACCAGAAGAGCAACCAGATTGTCGTTGTCGAGCGCGATGCCGATACCGGTCTTTTGGGTAAAACCGTGCAAAAACTGCCGATGGACGCCCCCAGCGATCTCAAGTTTCTGCTGCGTCAATAAGCCGCAGGCCCCGGTTGATGGGGCCTGCATCCTTCTATTAATGACGCTGATATCTGCTAATGCTACAAAGGATTTCAGGCACGGCGCCTCGAGCGTTAAGTTTGCTTCACGGCCCCACCGGGCAAGCAAGCCAACTGAATCCGAGGAATACCGCCATGAACTTCAATCTCTTCTCCGTAATCGCAGCTTCCGCAATCTCCGCCACCGTTGCCCTGCCAGCCAGTGCCAACGTTGAAATCAACAGCAAAAAAAACCACACCCAAAGCTACACTCAGAAATACCTGCAACAGAGCGCCAACTTCTACGCGGCTCTGGACCACAAGACCCAAGCCTGAAATTCCAGCCCTGCACCTTTTATGCAGGAGCGAAGTCACTTGCGTCGATCGCACTTAACAGTGTCGAAGAACATGAGTGATGTCGCTCCTGCATAACGCGTTTACGACAGCATCACATTGCCATCAATGTATGCCTTGATATCACAAGGCCATACGATTAGATTTGACGCTTATTTTTTTGACTCCTTCCCCATGCTAAGGATCGAAAACATGGCGATGCGTCTGGCAGTGATGCTTCTGTTTCTCTACTCAACTCCTATTATTTCGGCTGTCCAGCCCATTCCAGGCGACCCGGATGCGGCGCGTGAGCGCTTGATGAGTTTTATCGAAGACTGAGATAGACCGGATCAATGATCAACGAAGCTGATGTTCAGTATGGATAACCCTGAGTGGTTATCGCTGCTTTTTTGATCGATTCTGTGGGTCCTGAAACACGCCCACGGAGAACACCATGACCCGCTTAATCCTCACTTTTGCCAAGCACGCCAATAGCGTAATGGTCGATCACGCCGGTGTCGCGGGAGTGGTCGGGGCATGAAAGGGGGCAAACTCTGGGTCATCGCCTTCCTGGCATTCATGACCAATGGCGCTTCCCTGTTGGGCATCGGACAGGGTTCGGCCGGGTCAGTGGCACGCTCCATTGAAGCCAATCACAACCTCGCCCGTAATATTGAAACCGACAAGGCCATGGGCTTGCTGGCTGGCAATCCACCCATGAAACGCCATGCCGATTTCTTCGGCCCCTTCCAGGTGGATTGCTCGGCGTTGCAGATGTGCGAAGTCTTCGCCTGAAAGTCGCAGAACCATTGAATTGCTGGCCCCTGTAGGAGCTGCCGCAGGCTGCGATCTTTTGATCTGTAGCGATTTAAAAGACGCTGAAGATCAAAAGATCGCAGCCTGCGGCAGCTCCTACAAGGGCGTTATTTGTTCATGATTGAGGTGAACAGGTCCGATTCAAGGAAGCGCTGTAGCCAGGCCTGCAACCGCACGTACGGCGTCTGCGCGAACCACTCGCGATCGACATGGGCGAACTGCCGTACGAACGGCATCAGCGCCACATCCGCCAGGCTCGGATGCGCCGCCAGAAAATAGTCCCGACCTTCCAGCAACTCATCGAGCCTGCGCAAAAACACCTCGCCCTCAGCGCGATAAATCGTCATCGGCTGCTCGGGAAATCGCTCGGCATACTTGTAGCGATTCAAATGCACCTTGAACACCTGATCGTTTTCCTCGATCAGGGCGGCGATGTGCGCTTGTCCGGCAGGATCACCCTTGAGCAACCAATCCTGCGGATCGTTCTGCGCCAACGCCCAACGCATGATCTCCAGACTTTCATCAATGACCTGGCCATCGACACTCAGCACCGGCACCGTCCCTTTGCCAGACAACGCAAGCATCTCGGCCGGTTTGGCCTTGAGGCTGACCTCGACGATGCTCACGGCAACCCCTGAATGACGCAGGGCCATGCGCGCCCGCATGGCGTACGGGCAGCGGCGGAAGGAGTACAGCGTGTTCATTTCACCTCCAGGGTACTCAGGCCGTTACCCTGACGGTGGACCTGAATTTGCACCGGAATCCGCTCGTGCATCTCCTGTACGTGGGAAATCACCGCGACCTTGCGTCCTTGCGCCTGCAAGCCGTCGAGGGCATCCATGGCCAGTTGCAGGGATTCCGGATCGAGGCTGCCGAAGCCTTCGTCGATGAACAGCGATTCGATTTTCAGCGTGCTCGATGCCATCGATGCCAGGCCCAATGCCAAGGCCAGGGAGACCAAAAACGTTTCGCCACCGGACAACGAATGCACCGAACGCAGCTCATCGCCCATCTCGGTGTCCATCACCAGCAGGCCGAGCATGCTGCCGCCGCGTTTCAGCCGGTAGCGCCGCACCAGCTGCCGTAACTGGACGTTGGCGTGATGCACCAGCAGGTCGAGGTTGTAGGCCTGGGCGATCTTGCGGAAGGTGTCGCCGGTGGCTGAACCGATCAACGCACTCAAACGCGCCCAGCGCTGGTACTCGGTGTAGGCATCGGCGATCTGTTGCGCCAGCGCCTGATTGGCGTTTTGCCGACGCTGATCCTCAGCCTGTTCGGCCCGCAATTCGGCGCAGCGGTGCTCGCTGGCGGTGAACAAGTTTTGCAGGTCCGTCAACGCCGCTGCGAGTTGCTCGGCATCAACGTTTCCGTTGCGCTGCGCTTGGTGATTGAGCAGGCGCTGGTCGCGCTCTTGCAACAGCACCGTGAACTGTTCTATGGCTTTTTCGCTTTGCTGCAACTGTTGCCGCAACTCGCGGACTTGCTGGTCATCGACACTCAGCAAGTCTTCCAGG
Source organism: Pseudomonas sp. LBUM1644 (assembly GCF_059716195.1). Classification (NCBI taxonomy): domain Bacteria; kingdom Pseudomonadati; phylum Pseudomonadota; class Gammaproteobacteria; order Pseudomonadales; family Pseudomonadaceae; genus Pseudomonas; species Pseudomonas sp. LBUM1644. Next base: position 2,881,388 of record NZ_CP166812.1, read on the forward strand.
CCGCCATCATCCAGCTCCGGATGCAAGGCGCGCCAGTCGGCGATCTTGCTGCCCAGCTCGCGATCTTCGGTCTCAAGCGCCAGTGAACGTTCTTGCTGCGCCTTGAGTTCGGCAGCCAGTTGCACGAGCCCCGTGCGCACGGTTTGCAGTTCCTGATTGGCGGCTGCTTCGGCATGGCGCGCCTGTTCGACGGCCTGATCCAGTTGCTGCTGCCATTGTTCCGCGCTGGCGTGCGGGCCCAGCAACTGCGTCAGTGTCTGCTGACAAGCCTGTTGCTGCTCGGCGAGGGCATTGAACTGCTGCAGTGCCGCCTCCAGTTGCTGGCCACGCGTGTGCTGACGGTCCTGTTCTTTCTCCAATGCCTGCTGGCGCTGTTGCTGTTCGCTCAGCTCATCACGCTGTTGGTCGAGTTGTTCCAGGCGCTGGGCGATCTGCCGGTCGAGCTGCATGAACGTCGCGGCAGGCTCGTTACGCAAGGCGTCTAGAGTCTCGGCCGGGAGAACGGTGCTGAACGCCGACAACTCTTCGTCCAGGCGCTGGCGATCACTACCGAGCTCACGTTGCTGGTTGGTCAAGTGCTGGGCGGCTTGCAGACTCGCCGTTTCGGCGTGACGCAGTTGCAGCTGGAGGCGCGCGGCATCCTGTTGCAGGGTGAGCAGGGCGGTTTGACGCTGTTCGTCCTGGGTGATGCTTTGGTTCAACTGGCTGTTTTGCTGGGTCAGCCAGGCATCGCGCCGGGCGCCGTCGTGTGCCAGCAACTGCGCCGACAATGGATGCGCTTCAAGGCTGGGCGTCAGACCTTGCTGTTGGGTGGCGAGTTGTTCCTGCTGCTGCAGCAGTTCTTTTTGCTGAGCGATCAAGCCGCCCACTTCAGCGCGCAAATCAATCAGTTTTTCTTTCAACAGGTCGACGGCTTTCTGCGCGCTGGCCTGCTCGTTTTCATCATGCCGGCCGAGACTTTGCAGCAGCGCTTCGGGCTGATGATAAGGATGGTCAGGGCTGCCACACACCGGGCACGGCTGATCGTCCTGCAACTGCTCGCGCAATTCTTCGACGCTGGCGCTACGGGCCAGACGCTGACGCTCCAACAGGTCACGTGTGACGCTCAGGGTTTGTTCGGCGACCACCAATTCGCTCTTGGTCTTGACGCCGTCCTGGGTCAGCCGATCACGGTCCTGCTGCGCCGCGAGCTGGCGTTGTTGCAACTCTGCGCTGCGCTTGTCCAGTTCCCTTTGGCTCGCCCACAGTCGTGTCAGCTCCTCGAAGGCCCGCAGTTGCTTGCGATTGTCCTGCAACAGCGTGCCGAGTAACTGGATCTGTTCGGCCACGGCTTCCGGTTCGGCGCCAGCTTCTTTGTACAGCACCTCCAGATGCTGCTTTTGCGTTGTCAGCGCTTCGGCTGCACGTAAGGCGCTTTGCTCAAGGGCGGCCATTTCGGCCTGGCCCTTGTTCAAACGATTGCCGATCAACATCAACTGTTGCAAGCGATCGCGGTAGGCGTTCCACGCATCGCTCAACGGGGCCAGCGGGGTGCTTTGCTCCAGCTCCCCGGCGATTCTCAGCAGTCGTTCGGCAACCAGTTTCTGCTGCTCGAGCAGGCCATGAATTGTGCTCTGTCCCTGGGCGCAGGCCTGTTCCGCCTGGTGCTTGAGGTCGGCGCTGAGGCTCGCGTCTTTGATCAGGCGGGCGAGGGTGCTTTGCGCTTCAAAGGCCTGGCGCAGCAGGGGCGCGCTGGTGGTGTGTTGGCGCTGGGCTTCGACCAGGGCAGTTTGTGCAGCGCCCAGGCTGTGTTCAAGCTGCGCCTGACGCTCGCTCAGTTCAGTTTGCTGTTGCGTGTGCTGCCGGATCTGCGTCGCTAGCGGCGTGAGCTGAGCGTTGAGTTCAGCCTTGCGGGCAAACTGGTGCCGTTGCGGGGCCAGTTGCTCCAGCCGAGTCAGCTTCAGGCGTTCACCGGTCAGGCTTTCCCAATGCTGCCGGGCGCTGGTCAGTTGCTCGGTAGCGCTCAGATGCTCGTCTTGCAGCTGGCGCAAGTCCTTGAGCCAAGTGTTCTGCAATTCAAGCTGCTTGAGTTGCGCCTGCTGCGTCTTCAGTTGTTGCTGCGCTTCGTTGAAGCGCAGGTCGAGTTCGGCGCGGGCTTCGGGCGACAGCGGCGTCACGCCGGTCGCCTGATCCTGCAACAGCTTGTGGGTTTCACGCGCCTCTTTGGTCTTGTCGAAAGCGCGGCGACCGAGACGGGTGTAAAGCGCGGTATCGGTGAGTTTTTCCAGCAGTTCGCTGCGTTCGTTGTCGTTAGCTTTCAGGAAAGCACTGAATTCGCTTTGGGCGAGCAATACCGCGCGGGTGAACTGCTCGAAGTTCAGGCCCAGTACGGACTCAAGCAAGGTTTTGAATTCAACTTTCTGACTGGCCAGCAGTTGATCCAGATCGATGTCGCGCAAACTCTGGCGGCTGGCTTGCAGCTTGCCACCAGCCTTCTCTCGGGCGCGATTGGCTTCCCAGCGCGCGCGGTAGCGCCGGCCATCGATGCCGACGAAATCGACTTCAGCGTAACCTTCACCCGTACCACGACGCAGCAGCGTGCGGGGGTCGCCCGTGCTGATCTCGCCGTCGGCGTCCGGCGCCTTGGCCGACACTTGGGCATTGCTCAGTCGCGGCACGGCGCCGAACAACGCCAGGCACAACGCATCGAGCAAGGTGCTTTTGCCGGCGCCGGTGGGGCCGGTGATCGCGAACAAGCCGGCGCTGGCCAGTGGCTCAGCGGTGAAATCGATTTCAAAAGGGCCTGCCAGCGAGGCCAGGTTTTTCAGGCGGATCGCGAGGATTTTCATGGTTGTTCGCTCTCCATCTGCACGTCCTGCAACAACTCGGCAAAGTCCTTGAGGGTTTGCTCATCGACCTCGCTGCCGTAGTTGTCCTGCCAGGCGCGGCTGAACAATTCCTGAGGCGTGAGCTGGTCGAGTTCGATCAACGTGGCGCCGTCATCGGCACCTTCGTGGCTGCCGTTGCCGGCGTATTCAGCCGCGATGCGTACCAGGCGCACGGCTTTGCCTTGCAGGGCGGTTTCTATCTGGTAACGCAAATCCGGTTGCGGCTCGTCGAGACGCACCCGGACTTCCAGCCAGGGTTGGCGCTGAAGGTCGGCCAGCAAGTCGATGTTCGGCAAGTCGGCCAGTTGCAGCAGGATCTCTGCCAGGGGGGCCGGGCCGATGCGCTGCAGGTTGACCGCGCGGGGAATCAATTTCGACTCGACGCTGACCAGGGTTTCGCCCTTGAGCGTGACGTCGAGAATCTGATGCTGATAGCCGATTTCGGAGAACGACAGCGGAATCGGCGAGCCGCTGTAGCGAATTCGCTCCTCACCGTTGACCTTCTGCGGCTTGTGCAAATGGCCGAGGGCGACGTAGCTGATGCTCGGCCCGAACAGGCTGGCGGGCAGGGCTTCGGCGTTGCCGATGATCAGGCTGCGCTCGGAATCTTCGGACACCGAGCCGCCGGCCATGTGCGCGTGGCTGATGGCAATCAGCGCCTGGCCTTTCTTGCGTTTGGCGTTGGCGGCCTCGATCAGCCATTCGTGAACCTGACCGATGCCACGCAGGTAATTGTCGCCCAGCTGTGCGCCGGTCACTTCGGCCGGGCGCAAGAATGGCAACGCGAGGCACCAGGCCACGATTTTGCCCTTGGCGTCCGGCAGTGGCAGCAAGAGACGCTCAGCGTCCAGTTGACCGTCATCCAGCCACAGCACTCGACCGAGGGCATGCGTGCGTAAACGGCGCATCAGCGGCGCGGGCAATTCAATGCGCGAGCCGGAATCGTGGTTGCCGGCGATCATCACAATGGTCAGCAACGGTTGCTGCTCGTGGGCGCTGACGATGAAGTCGTAGAGGCGTTCCTGGGCTTTGACCGGCGGGTTGACCGTGTCAAAGATATCGCCGGCGATCAGCAGCACATCAGGCTGATCCAGCTTCAGCTGACGCAACAGCCACTCAAGGAAACAGCCGTGCTCGAAATCGCGGTCCTGGCCATGCAGGTTCTGCCCAAGGTGCCAGTCGGAGGTGTGAAACAGACGCAAGGCGAGCTCCGTAGGAAATCAGGTGATGGCCGCGTGGAAAATGAAGGCGGCTAAAGGGGGGAGAGTTTACTGGCAAACACGTTGGATGTGGTCACGCACACAAACTGTGATGAACGACGCGACCGTGTAGCAGCTGGCGAAGCCTGCGTCCGGCTGCGCAGCAGTCGTAAATTCCGCTTACGCGGTTTATCTGATACATCGCGTATACCGATTTTACGTCTGCTGCGCAGCCGGACGCAGGCTTCGCCAGCTGCTACATAGGCTGCGGTGGCTGGTTATTTGGGGTACAGCGGCGGGAGGCCACTGTCGCCAACCGGGTCCTGAACCCGCTCGGCAATCGGGATTGCCTTGATTGCCCGCCACAGGTCTTCACCTTGCCAGTGCTGGCCGGTTTCGCTGTACAGCGCGCCATTCAAACCATCGAGGGCATCAGACAGCGGCACAAAACGCGCCGCCATGTCGGCCAGTGTTTCCGGTTGTTGCCGGGCCCAGGCGTCGAGGGCCTGGCGGGTGGCGTGGGAGTCGTTGGCCTGGCAGGCACGCTTGAGTTCGTCGAGCACGGTACGCGGGCTCGGGCCGGTTTGCGCGGCGCGCAGGATCGCCGGTTGCCAGCGCCCGCGCCACCAAAGGCCAAAGCCCAGCAGCGTGGTGCAGGCCAGAGTCAAGGTGCTGAGCTTCCACCGCCAAAGAGTTTCGCTGTCGACGGCGGAACTGGCTTGCGACATACCGGCGGGGGTGTCGACCACCAGGCTCGGGTTGTTCGCGACGGTCAGGGTTTGCGCCGGTAGGCTGCTGTGTTCCAGATGGTCTTCGAACGTGTTCCACCACACCACGTCCACCGCCGGCAACTCGACAGCGCCACTGCGCACAGGCACCAGGGCTTCGCGTTCTTCGCGACTGCCGATCAAGCCGCGCTCGCCGTTCTGATTGCCCAGCACCGCTTGATCCGGATAGCGCCGCAAGCCGTTGACGTCGGTGGCCGGCAACGGCGGCAGTTGTGAACTGGCCAGGCCTTCCGCCTTCACTGTCAGGCTGCGGGTCAATGAATCGCCCACTTGCGCGCGGTCCGGTTCCGGGTTCCAGCTTTCGCTCAGGCTGAGGCTGCGTGCCGGCAACCATGGCACATCAGCCGGATAGCTGGCGGGCTTGGCCTTGACCATCAGCAGTATTTCGGAGGAGCTGACGCGCATCAGTTTGCCGGATTTCGGCGTTTGCGCGGCGGCATCCGGGGCGGGCTGCGCATCCACCAGCGCGGCATTGAAGATCTGCGCCGGAATGATCAGTTCGCCGCTGTGCTGCGGATAGATCGCATAACGCATTTCGATCACGCCGTGGCGCAAGCCATTGATGGCTTTCTCGTAGGTCCGTGATTCACCCAATTGTTCGATACGCGCGTCGGGGATCTGCAGCGGGGGCAGGCTGCTGTCGTCGTACAGCGAAACCGAATGGTAGATGCGCAAGGTCAGGATCGCCTGGGCCTGCACATACACGCTGGTTTGATCGAGGCTCGCATCGATGAACACCGGCGCCAGCTTGTTCGTGGTGTCCTGGGTTTCGCTCTCGACCACTTGCACCGTGATCGGCTGGCTCTGCACATCACCCAGTTGCAGTGACGGAATGACCACGCTGCCGTTTTGCCGAGGCAGCAGGGTGATGATCCAGCGGGTGGTGGCCTGATTGTCGCCGTTGAGGGTATTCAACTGGTTGACCTGGCGGGTGCCTCGGACTTCGAACAACGGTTCGAGCGGCGTCAGGTCCGGTTTGCCGAACAGTGTCACGTCATTCGATTCCAGGGTCAGCTCGACAGTCTCGCCGGAATTCAGGCGACTGCGATCGACACTGGCGACCAGCCCCGCAGCCTGGGCCTGAACAGTCCAGAGCAGCAGTGCGAGCGAGAAAGCGGTGAAGCGGGTCATCGAGTTTTTCCCTGATCCTGATGTTGTTGCTGTTCGTACCAGAATTTGCGCCTGAGCAATTCACCCGGATCATCCGGAATCTTGCGCAACCATTGTTCCAGTGCCTGGCGCTGCTCGCCATCGATGGCGGCGCTGGCTGGGCGCAGGGGCGGCGTGGTGCTTTGTTCGTCTCCCAAGTCGCTGCCCGGTACTTCGTTGGTGCCGGGCCTGGGAGGTGTCGTCGACGACTGTTCGGCATCTGCCGAGGGCTGCTGGGCATCGATTTTCGATGCGTCGCTGTTCGAGGGTTGCGTCGCCGCGCCGGGAGGGGGTTCCTGCGCGTTGGCCTCATGCTCGCCGCTGTCGGTTTTGTCCGGGTCAACGGGGGGCGCGGTGGCTTTCTGCTTGATCAGGTTTTCCACCAGCGCTTTGTTAGTCTGCGCCGGACGCAAATCCGGTTGCAGCTCCAGCGCCTGTTCGTACGCATCCAGCGCGGCTTCCAGTTCACCGCTTTTGGCCAGGGCATTGCCACGATTGTAGTGGGCGTGGGCATCATTGCCTTCGGCGAACCGCTGGGCGGCGCCACTGTAGTCGCCGGCCTCGTAGAGCGCCACACCTTGCCATTGCCGGTTTTCGAAGTGTTGCGCGGCCTCGGCCGGGTGTTCTTCCTTGAGCAAGTGCAGCCCCCGTTGGTCGGGGCGCAGCCACAGGTCCGCGAAGTCGAACGCGTAGCTCGGTTGTGGCATCAGCAACAGCAGTGGCAAACAGAACAGCCAGCCGCGACGGCCCGCGCAAGCCGCCAGCAGCAAGAGCGGCAACAGCAGCCAGTAACCTTGATCGGCCCAGGTGTCGAGGCGCAGGGTCTGGCCATCGGTGCGCAAAGTGCTTGGACCATCGAGCAGGCCGAGGGCGCGCAAGTCGGCGTCGTCCAGCCGTGCGTGGCGATAGCGTCCGTCGAGTCCGTTGGCAAAGGCTTTCAGACTGGGTTCGTCCAGATGTGGCACCAGGATCGCGCCTTGCTCGTCCTTGAGGAAACTGCCGTCTTCCTGAGTGATCGGTGCGCCTTCGGCGGTGCCGATCCCCAGCATGAGAAATTGCGTCGATTTGCCGTCCAGCGCCCGGCGTATGCCTTGGCGTTCCTGCTCGGTCAAGGTGGAACCGATCAACAGGATCCGGCCATCGCCGAGGGCGCCTTGATTCAACAACGTTAGCGCCTTGGTCACCGCCAGATCGGCGCGATGGCCAGCCTCGGGCATCAGCGACGGCTTGAGCGCATCCAGCAGATTGCGGCTGGTGGACAGGTCATCCGACAGCGGCACCAGCGTGTGGGCACTGCCGGCATAGACAACGATGGCGGTCTGCGCGTCGCTGCGGATTTGCAGCAGGTCGAACAGTTTGCGCCGGGCCAGTTCCAGTCGGTTCGGCACCACGTCAGTGGCGAGCATTTCCGGGGTCAGTTCAAGAATCACCACCAGCGGGTCAGCCGGTTTCTGGCTGGTTTGCTCGACACGTTGCCAACTTGGGCCCAGCAGCGCGAGGACGGTCAGCACCCAGGCCAGACCAAGGGCAACCCACGGCAATTTGCTGTCGCGACCATTGCCGCCACTCAGCAGCGCAGCGTGGAAGGCAGGTGGCAGAATCATCTGCCAGCGCCCGGCGCGTTTCTGCCGATGCCAGAGTTGCCACAGCAACCAGCCGAGCAACGGCAACAGCAGCAGCCACCAGGGGCGAAACCAGTACGGCCACAGCGCACTCATCGGCGCCTCCGCAGACGCAGGCGTTTGAGCCTCTGGCGCCAGTCGGGCAATTGCGTTTGCAGAAACAACTCCTTGGTAAACAGACGCTGAAACGGGTTATCCGGCCAACGCTCACGGGCCACCATCAGCATGCTCAACAGCAGCGCCATCGCCAGGGGCCAGTGATACAACGCTTGGGCCGGGCGGGCCTGGGTCGGTTGCTGGGTGACCGGTTCCAGTGTGTCGAGCGTGTCCTTGATCGACTGCAACTCCTTGCCATCGTGGGCACGGAAATACCGACCGCCGGTGGCGTCGGCGATGGCCTTCAATGAGGGCTCGTCGAGGTCGAGGCTCGGATTGATACCGAGAAAACCCAAGGTGCCACTTTGCTCGGGATCGGCGCCAATCCCGATGGGGTAGATTTTCACGCCTTCTTTGGCTGCCAGCCGCGCCGCCGTCAGCGGGTCGATTTCGCCGCCGTTGTTGGCACCGTCAGTCACCAGAATCAGTACTCGGCTCTGCGCCGGACGCATGCGCAGGCGTTTGAGCGCCAGGCCAATGGCATCGCCGATGGCGGTGTTTTTTCCGGCGATACCGATCCGCGCTTCGTCGAGCCAGACGCGCACGGTGTGGCGGTCGAAGGTCAGTGGCGCTTGCAGATAGGCCTGGCTGCCGAACAGGATCAGGCCGACCCGATCGCCTTCGCGGCTTTCGAGGAAGTCACCGAGCAAATGCTGGACCAGCGTCAGGCGGCTGACGTCTTCGTCCTGCCACTGCATGTCGGGGAAATCCATCGAGCCGGACACGTCCACCGCCACCAGCAGATCACGGCCACTGGCCGCAATCGGCAGCGGTTCGCCCAGCCATTGCGGACGGGCCGCGCCAATCAGCAATAACAGCCACAGCAAAATGAACGGTGCTTGCTGGCGCCAGGTCGGCAAGTTGGCGCGGGCGCGGCGTCGGGCCAGGCCTTCGAGGTCGCTGAGGAAGCTGACTTTGAGCGCCGGCTCGCCGCTGTCGGCAACCGGCAGCACCACGCGCATCAGCCACGGCAGTGGCAACAGTGCAAAGATCCACGGCCAGGCGAACTCAAACATGTTTGCGAATCCAGGTGTCGACGGCTTGGGTCAGGCCGGCGATGGCCTTGTCGTCGAGTTTGCATTCGGGCTTGTAAGCGCCTTCCACCAGCACCATCCAGCGGGTCAGGCCGGCGGCCGGACAACGGTTGTCGAGGAACGCCAGCCATTTGCGGCCGTTGAGTGTATGGCTCTGGCTGTAAGGGTAATGATTGCGGCACAAGCGCTTGAGCAAGCCGTTAAGTTGTTGCAACCAGGCGCCGGCCGGCGCGCCGTCATAAGGTTTGGGCATCCGGGCGAGTTCGGCCAGGGCGGCGACACGCACCGGGTCCAGCGGTTGTTCGGCACGCACCACAGGGCGTTTGTCTGGCAGAAAGCGCCGTGCCTGCCACAAGCCGAAGCCAATCAGCGGCACGAGCAACAGCAGTAGCCACCAACCCGGCGCCGGTGGCCAGAAGTCGATCGGCGGCGGGGTGATCAGCGGTTGCAGTTGATCAAGGCTGCTCATCGACCTTTCCCCGGTTTCTGTGGGTTCAGGTATTCGCGCAGTTGCTCGACCATCTCACTCTGGGTGCTCAACGGCATCAACAGCACGCGCAGCTTTTGTGCGAGCAGTTCCCAGCGAGCGATGCGTGCCTCGGCCTGGGCGCGGTAAGACTGGCGCAGGTCGAAATTCAGCGTGTCGAGTTCCAGCTGCGCACCGCGTTCGGTAAAGCGCAGCAGGCCGGCGGCAGGAAGGGCGTGGTCCAGCGGATCCGACACCGGCAGCAGCAGCAAGTCGCAATGACGCGACAATAGGCTCAGTTGTTGCTCGGCGCCCTCGGTCAAGGCGCGCTCGTCGCAGATGACGATCACCAGGCTGCCGGGGCGCAGTACTTCCCGGGCGCGACGCAGGGCAATGCCGAAGGCGTCGCGGTCCGTTTCGCTTTCGGTGTGCAGCGACTGATTGACCCGCACCAGACGGTTGAGAAACTGCAGCAGGCTTTGCTTGCTGCGCCGCGGCTTGATTTCGTAATGCTCGTTGTCGCCGAACACCAACCCGCCGACTCGATCGTTATGGCCGAGCGCGGCCCAGCCGATCAGGCTGGCAGCCTGGGCGGCGAGCACCGATTTGAACATCAGACCTGAGCCGAAAAACAGCCGACGGCTTTGTTCGACCATGATGAAAATCGGCCGCTCGCGCTCTTCGTGGAACAGCTTGGTGTGGGGCTCCTGGGTGCGGGCGGTGACGCGCCAGTCGATGCTTCGCACGTCGTCGCCGGCCTGGTAGACGCGCACTTGATCGAAGTCCACGCCACGGCCGCGCAGCTTGGAGTGGTGCAGGCCGATCAGCGGGCTGCGCTGGCTTGGCGTGGAAAACAGCTGCACTTCACGCACGCGATGGCGCATCTCGATCAGCTCGGCGAGGCTGACACGGATGCCCGGTTCGGGCGGCAGGATGGCGTTCATCGGGGTCAAGCGACGGCTACGACATCGAGAATCCGCTGGACCACCCGGTCCTGATCGATGCCAGCGGCTTCGGCTTCAAAGGACAGAATGATGCGGTGGCGCAGGACGTCGAACAGCACGGCTTGAATATCCTCTGGGCTGACGAAGTCGCGGCCGGCGAGCCAGGCGTGGGCGCGGGCGCAGCGGTCGAGGGCGATCGATCCGCGAGGACTGGCGCCGTAGGCGATCCACTCGGCCATTTCCGGATCGAACTTGGCCGGGGTGCGCGTGGCCATGACCAGTTGCACCAGGTATTCCTCCACGGCGTCAGCCATGTACAGACCGAGGATTTCCTTGCGCGCGGCGAAAATCGCCTGCTGGCTGACCCGGCGCTCCGGCTTGGTTTCGCCGTTCAGGGCTTCGCCACGGGCCTGCTGCAGGATGCGGCGTTCGACAGCGGCGTCCGGGAACCCGATTTTGACGTGCATAAGGAACCGATCGAGCTGGGCTTCAGGCAGCGGATACGTGCCTTCCTGCTCGATCGGGTTCTGCGTGGCCATTACCAGGAACAGCGGCGACAACTCATAAGTGCTGCGCCCGACGCTGACCTGACGCTCACCCATGGCTTCAAGCAGGGCTGATTGAACCTTGGCCGGGGCACGGTTGATTTCGTCCGCCAGCACCAGGTTGTGGAAGATCGGACCTTGCTGGAACACGAAACTGCCGGTTTCCGGGCGATAAATCTCGGTGCCGGTGATGTCGGCCGGCAGCAGGTCCGGCGTGAACTGGATGCGATGGAACTGGGCTTCGATGCCTTCGGCGAGTTCTTTGATGGCTTTGGTCTTGGCCAGGCCGGGAGCGCCCTCGACCAGCATGTGGCCGTCGGCAAGCAGGGCGATGAGCAAGCGCTCGATGAGTTTTTCCTGGCCGAGAATCTGCGTTGAAAGAAAGGTTCGCAGCGCTAGCAGCGCTTCACGATGTTCCATCGATGACTGTTCCTGGAAAGGGTGACCGAAGACGTTCGTATAACGCCAGGGCTGGGGGCGTTACTTTAATCCATCGCGGGGGGCGGCGACTAACGGCATTTTTCAGAAAATGTTCGGGGGATGCAGAAGATCAAAAGATCGCAGCCTTCGGCAGCTCCTACATAGGGCGCGCTTACACCTGTAGGAGCTGCCGAAGGCTGCGATCTTTTAGCGGTCTGTCAGACCGGCTCGCTGACGTAAGTCCCAGTCCCCTTGAGAATGTTCCGCAATGTTTCTTCCACCTCCGCCAAATCACTCGCATCTGTGCTGTGCGTAATCTCCAGCGAATCATCCCCATTCAGCGCATCCGCATCTGCCGCCGCAATTTCGATCAGCAGGCGGGTAGGGCTAAGGGTGACTTTCACGCCATCCAGGGTCGAAGGTTCGCCGTCGAGGGTGATTTCCAGCTCGTCTTCGTCAGGGTAGCGGGTCATCAGGAACATCTCGCCTTGATCGCTGTGGCAGGCGAGCATGGCCATGTTGTCTTCTTCGTCATCGCATGGGTTGACGATCAAGAGGGCGGTGGTCATTTGCATGGGGAAATCCTGGCTCGGCGAGCGTTGTGAACACAACAAAAGGCGATTCTGCCAGCCCTCGGGAATTTCTGCTCGGCTGACTGTCAGAGAATGTGTCGTGAACGCATGGAGTGTTACTGGTCATTTCTGGTACGGATGTGCCGTAAAACCGGGCATAAAACGCCCAAATTCCTGTACGGCTGCTAGTGTTGTTCGATGCACGTGGCGAGAGCTGCGTACCGATGACCGAATATGTCGCAGCACCGCAAGCACAGGCCTTGCCGCACTGGTTAAGCTGCGCATCGAATGGATACCTGTAAAGACATTGTGCAATTGATCGCAGAGTCGTTTTTGCAGATGCCCATTCATGGAAGGTGAATGTGACCTGAGGGTCGCGTCCAGCTTCACCCACCTGTCCCCCTGTTTCCTCTGCCCGAGAATCAGGAACAGGGTGACGGATCGCCCCGAGAGGGGTTTTGCACGCGAAGCTTCCATCAATAACAAGCCCAAGCGGAGTACCACAGATGGCGTTCTTCACCGCAGCCAGCAAAGCCGACTTCCAGCACCAACTGCAAGCGGCACTGGCGCAGCACATCAGTGAACAGGCACTGCCACAAGTGGCGCTGTTCGCGGAACAATTTTTCGGCATCATTTCCCTTGACGAGCTGACCCAGCGTCGGCTGTCCGACCTCGCTGGCTGTACCCTTTCTGCGTGGCGCCTGCTTGAGCGCTTCGATCACGCGCAACCACAGGTTCGCGTCTACAACCCTGACTACGAACGCCACGGCTGGCAGTCGACCCACACCGCGGTCGAAGTGCTGCACCACGACCTGCCATTCCTGGTCGACTCGGTGCGTACCGAGCTGAACCGTCGCGGCTACAGCATTCATACCCTGCAAACCACTGTGCTGAGCGTGCGTCGCGACAGCAAAGGCGAGTTGCTGGAAATCCTGCCGAAAGGCACCCAGGGCGAAGGGATCCTGCATGAATCCCTGATGTACCTGGAGATCGACCGTTGCGCCAACGCGGCCGAACTGAACGTGCTGAGCAAAGAGCTGGAGCAGGTTCTGGCTGAAGTTCGCGTCGCGGTCGCCGATTTCGAACCGATGAAAGCCAAGGTCCAGGAAATCCTGGCCGGCCTGGACAACAGCCAGTTCGCTGTCGATCCTGAAGAAAAAGGCGAAATCAAAAGCTTCCTGGAATGGCTGGTGGGCAACCACTTCACCTTCCTCGGCTATGAAGAGTTCGTGGTGCGCGATGAAGCCGACGGTGGCCACATCGTCTATGACCAGGACTCGTTCCTGGGCTTGACCAAATTGCTGCGCACCGGCCTGACCTACGATGACCTGCGCATCGAAGACTATGCCGTGAATTACCTGCGCGAACCGACCCTGCTGTCGTTCGCCAAGGCTGCACACCCAAGCCGTGTACACCGTCCGGCTTATCCGGATTATGTGTCGATCCGTGAAATCGACGCCGACGGCAACGTCATCAAGGAATGCCGTTTCATGGGCCTGTACACCTCGTCGGTGTATGGCGAGAGCGTGCGGGTCATTCCGTACATCCGCCGCAAGGTCGAGGAAATCGAGCGCCGTTCCGGCTTCCAGCCCAAGGCTCACCTGGGCAAGGAACTGGCGCAGGTGGTCGAAGTGTTGCCGCGTGACGACCTGTTCCAGACCCCGGTCGACGAACTGTTCAGCACCGTGATGTCGATCGTGCAGATCCAGGAACGCAACAAGATCCGCGTATTCCTGCGCAAAGACCCGTACGGTCGTTTCTGCTACTGCCTGGCCTACGTGCCGCGTGACATCTACTCCACCGAAGTGCGCCAGAAGATCCAGCAAGTGCTGATGGATCGCCTGAAAGCCTCGGACTGCGAGTTCTGGACCTTCTTCTCCGAATCCGTGCTGGCTCGCGTGCAGCTGATCCTGCGCGTCGATCCGAAGAACCGCCTGGACATCGATCCGGTGCTGCTGGAAAAAGAAGTGGTGCAAGCGTGCCGCAGCTGGCAGGACGACTACGCCAGTCTGGTGGTTGAAAGCTTCGGCGAAGCCCACGGCACCAACGTGCTGGCAGACTTCCCGAAAGGCTTCCCGGCCGGTTATCGCGAGCGTTTCGCCGCGCATTCCGCTGTGGTCGACATGCAGCACTTGCTGAACCTGAACGAAAAAAATCCATTGGTGATGAGTTTCTATCAGCCACTGGGTCAGGTGTCCGGCCAACGCGAACTGCACTGCAAGCTGTATCACGCCGATACTCCGCTGGCCCTGTCCGACGTCTTGCCTATCCTGGAAAACCTCGGCCTGCGCGTGCTGGGCGAGTTCCCGTATCGCCTGCGTCACAACAATGGTCGCGAGTTCTGGATTCACGACTTCGCGTTCACCGCCGCTGAAGGCCTGGAACTCGATATCCAGCAACTCAACGACACCTTGCAGGACGCCTTCGTCCACATCGTGCGTGGCGATGCCGAAAACGATGCCTTCAACCGTCTGGTGCTGACCGCCGGTCTGCCATGGCGCGATGTTGCGCTGCTGCGTGCCTATGCGCGCTACATGAAGCAGATTCGCCTGGGCTTCGACCTGGGCTACATCGCCAGCACCCTGAACAACCACACCGACATCGCTCGCGAGTTGACCCGGTTGTTCAAAACCCGTTTCTACCTGGCGCGCAAGCTGACCGGCGACGATCTGGAAGACAAGCAACAGCGCCTGGAACAAGCCATCGTGACGGCACTGGACGACGTCCAGGTGCTGAACGAAGACCGCATCCTGCGTCGCTACCTGGACCTGATCAAGGCCACCCTACGCACCAACTTCTACCAGACCGATGCGCTCGGCCATAACAAGTCCTACTTCAGCTTCAAGTTCAACCCGCACCAGATTCCAGAGCTGCCGAAGCCGGTACCGAAGTTCGAAATCTTCGTCTACTCGCCACGCGTCGAAGGCGTGCACCTGCGCTTCGGCAACGTTGCTCGTGGTGGTCTGCGCTGGTCTGACCGTGAAGAAGACTACCGCACCGAAGTCCTGGGCCTGGTAAAAGCCCAGCAAGTGAAGAACTCGGTCATCGTGCCGGTCGGCGCGAAGGGCGGCTTCTTGCCGCGTCGCCTGCCGTTGGGCGGTGGTCGGGACGAGATCGCGGCCGAGGGCATCGCCTGCTACCGCATCTTCATTTCAGGTCTGTTGGACATCACCGACAACCTGAAAGATGGCGCACTGGTGCCACCGGCGAACGTCGTGCGTCATGACGACGATGACCCGTACCTGGTGGTTGCTGCGGACAAGGGCACTGCCACCTTCTCGGACATCGCCAACGGCATCGCCATCGACTACGGCTTCTGGCTCGGCGATGCGTTTGCGTCCGGCGGTTCCGCCGGTTACGACCACAAGAAAATGGGCATCACCGCCAAGGGCGCTTGGGTCGGCGTGCAACGCCACTTCCGTGAGCGCGGCATCAATGTTCAGAAAGACAGCATCACCGTGGTTGGCGTCGGCGACATGGCCGGTGACGTGTTCGGTAACGGCTTGTTGATGTCGGAGACCCTGCAACTGGTCGCGGCCTTCAACCACCTGCACATCTTCATCGATCCGAACCCTGAGCCTGCGAACAGCTTCGCCGAGCGTCAGCGCCTGTTCGACCTGCCGCGTTCGGCGTGGTCGGATTACGACACCAGCATCATGTCCGAAGGCGGCGGGATCTTCTCCCGCAGCGCGAAAAGCATTGCGATTTCCCCGCAGATGAAAGAGCGTTTCGACATCCAGGCCGACAAGCTGACCCCGACCGAACTGCTGAATGCCTTGCTCAAGGCGCCGGTAGACCTGTTGTGGAACGGCGGTATCGGTACCTACGTCAAGGCCAGCAGCGAAAGCCACGCCGATGTCGGCGACAAGGCCAACGATGCATTGCGTGTGAACGGCAACGAACTGCGCTGCAAAGTCGTGGGCGAGGGCGGTAACCTCGGCATGACCCAACTGGGTCGTGTCGAATTCGGTCTGAATGGCGGCGGTTCCAACACCGACTTCATCGACAACGCCGGTGGCGTGGACTGCTCCGACCACGAAGTAAACATCAAGATCCTGCTGAACGAAGTGGTTCAGGCCGGTGACATGACCGACAAGCAACGTAACCAGTTGCTGGCGAGCATGACCGACGAAGTAGGCAATCTGGTGCTTGGCAACAACTACAAGCAGACTCAGGCGCTGTCGCTGGCAGCCCGCCGTGCCTTGCCGCGTATTGCCGAATACAAGCGTCTGATGAACGATCTGGAAGGCCGCGGCAAGCTGGATCGCGCCATCGAGTTCCTGCCGAACGAAGAGGCGATCAACGAGCGCGTCGCAGAAGGCCATGGCCTGACCCGTGCCGAGCTGTCGGTGCTGATCTCCTACAGCAAGATCGACCTCAAGGAAGCGCTGCTCAACTCCCTGGTGCCGGACGACGACTACCTGACTCGCGACATGGAAACCGCTTTCCCGCCAACATTGGTGAGCAAGTTCTCCGAAGCCATGCGCCGTCACCGTCTGAAGCGCGAGATCGTCAGCACCCAGATCGCCAACGATCTGGTGAACCACATGGGCATCACCTTCGTTCAACGACTCAAAGAGTCGACCGGCATGAGCCCGGCGAACGTGGCCGGTGCGTATGTGATCGTGCGGGACATCTTCCACCTCCCGCACTGGTTCCGTCAGATCGAAGCCCTGGACTACCAGGTTTCCGCTGACGTGCAACTGGAGCTGATGGATGAGCTGATGCGTCTGGGCCGTCGCGCCACGCGCTGGTTCCTGCGCAGCCGTCGCAACGAGCAGAATGCTGCCCGTGACGTCGCGCACTTCGGTCCACATCTGGCAGCGCTGGGCCTCAAGCTCGACGAACTGCTGGAAGGCCCGACTCGCGAAGGCTGGCAGACCCGCTATCAGGCATACGTCGCGGCTGGCGTTCCTGAGTTGCTGGCACGCATGGTTGCAGGCACCACTCACCTGTACACCTTGCTGCCGATCATCGAAGCGTCGGATGTGACCGGCCAGAACGCCGCAGACGTCGCGAAGGCTTACTTCGCCGTCGGCAGCGCGCTGGACATCACCTGGTACCTGCAACAGATCAGCGCCCTGCCGGTGGAAAACAACTGGCAGGCCCTGGCCCGTGAAGCGTTCCGTGATGACGTCGACTGGCAACAGCGTGCGATCACCATCTCGGTCCTGCAACAGGGCGACGGTACCCAGGACGTGGAAACACGCCTGGCGCTGTGGATGGAAGAGCATGAAGGCATGATCGAACGCTGGCGTGCCATGCTAGTGGAACTGCGTGCCGCCAGCGGTACGGACTACGCCATGTACGCGGTGGCCAACCGCGAGCTGCTGGACCTGGCGTTGAGCGGGCAAGCGGTAGTGCCTGCCGCTGCACCTGCCAGAGCCGAGCTGGAACCAGCGGCCTGATGTATTAGGTGCTGAATGAAAAAGCCCCGCATTGAGAGATGCGGGGCTTTTTTTTGCCTGAAGTTTTTGTGGTGTCTGGGCGGGCCCCTTCGCGAGCAAGCCCGCTCCCACATTTGAAATGCATTCCAATGTGGGAGCGGGCTTGCTCGCGAAGGGGCCACTGCTATCAATACAACTTTCCACTTGTTGAATTATCAACCATCGACACTTTATCTGTCGGCCTGGTCAATAAATTACTGAGCGATTGATCAAACTTTTGCAGCGCCCGGACTTGAACATTCTGTTGTTCATTAATGTCCGCCACGATCTCTTCGCTGGGTTTAAAGTCGGCCCATAACGGACTCAGTGCTTTGGCGTCATGCCCTTGCGCGGTCCCAATGTAATTGAAGTTGCTGTCGTAGAAGTTCGCACTGACATCCGCCTCGATATCCGAACTGCGCGAAGTCATCAATTGGCTACGGCTGTCGACGATGGCGACCACATCAGGTTTCGCCGCCCGCAGGCTTTGCATGTCGGGATACACCGTCACCGAGCCAAACTGACGCTGCAACGACGCCTTGACCCAGTCCACCGCCAGGTCCGGCCTGGACGTGGCAACGTAGGCATCATGAATCGGCTGCACCAGCAGGCTCTGGCCGAAGCCGGTGCCGGCATTGGCCTGGTAGTCCTGAAGGTAGGCGCGGTTGGCCTGGGTGTTGCGGCTGTAGACGATACCCAGCGAGACATGGCCGCCGTTGGGAACGTGGGTGGCATTGCTGCGGCCAACAGGCTCAGTGAAGATGCCATCCAGCGAAGACACCGCTGTCGGCGCAGTGGGAATTGAACAGCCGGTTAAAACAGCCGTTATCGTCAAGGTACTGACAAGCGCAAGTTTCATGGTGTTTCTCCAGTGAAACAACTTCAATCTGAACGTCAGGTTTGCCGAAGTGTGTCGGCAGTAATTCCAGACTAAACCTTGAAGCAGAGAATGAAATAACCAATATCAACGCTTATCAGTAGGCCAATAGTTTTGTTTGGTTTAAGCAGTTGCCACTCATTGCGTCGGGCAATAAAAAGGCCCGAATTCATGATTCGGGCGTTTTTATTTATGGGTGTGCGCCCAGCCATCAGTTTTCCAAGGGGATCAACACTTTCTCGTCCGGGCCCAACACCATGAACACCAACAACTTGGCAGGTTTGGTGGCACTGGCGTTTTTTGAGACCAGATGCTCCGACCCGGCCGGCTCGTACCAGAACTGACCCGTCTTATAGGTGATCGCCTTGCCACCCTTGACTTGGGAAATGACCGAGCCCGACAGCACATAGGCCATGGCCGTGCCTTCGTGTTTGTGGGCGATGGACGATTGACCGGGTTTGTAGTCGACCTCGATCATCATGGCCTTCTTGCCAGGGACGTTTTGCAGCATCTCGTCCTGCAATACCGTGACTTTTTCCGAAGGGTCATGGGCGAATGCCGGGACTGCAACGGTCAAGGCCAGGGCAGCGAAGGGTGCAGCAAGGAAATGCAATGCTTTCATGATTCATCACCTGCGGTAGTGGGGGCGTCAGGGACAACGATAGTCCGCAGGTTGGGGTAATCAAACAGCCAATTCTCGGGAAGGTGAGGGGGCCAATCTACACGGCACAGCATATGTAGCAGCTGCCGAGCCTGCGAGGCTGCGTCCGGCTGCGCAGCAGTCGTAAAACCGGAATGCACGGTTAACAGGAATACCGCGCAGGTTGATCTTACGACTGCTGCGCAGCCGGACGCAGCCTCGCAGGCTCGGCAGCTGCTACAAGACCGCGTTTGATTTTAGCGAATCGGAAAGCTGTTGAAATCCACGGCATTTGCCAATTGGTTGTCAATCAGGCCAATGAAGCCTTGCACTTCAGGGCGATTGAAATGCATCTGCATGGCCGCTTCCGATTGCCAGCGGGCGCTGACGTTCCAGCGGTTGCTGTCCTCTGGGCAGCGGTCGACCATATAGGAATCACAGCCCGGTAGTTCGCGCAGGGTTTCGACAATCTTTTGCAGTTGCTTGCCCAGTTCATCCGAGCGGCCGGGGGCAGCCTGCACCTTCACGGTATTGATCACTTCATAGGACATTGCTCACACTCCTGAATCAGGCCGGACGAATCCTGCTCATTGAGGGATAACGCCTATGCAGGATAGGCCTGCACCCCCCGACCGCCAATAGCCAATCGCCGGATAAAGCCGCAGACCAATCGGTCAGGCGACTTGCTGCAAAATGTCCCGCACACGGTCCAGGGCGATGTCGATGTCCAGGGTTTCGATCGCGCCAAAACCCAGCAGAAGCCCGGCTTGCGGGGTGTGATGGTAGAAAAAGCCCTCGATCGAATAAAGCCCCACTTCAACCTTTTTCGCCAGATCGATCACCAATGGAATATCGATAGGCACTTTGCACATAACCACCATGTGGAACCCAGCCGTGCTCGGCACTGCCTCAAGCCACGGCGACAGGTCACCGGCGATCCGCGTCAGAATGCGCTCGCGACGCCCGGCATAGATCGTATGGCAGCGGCGGATGTGTTTGAGCAGGCAGCCTTCGGCGATGAATTTGGCCAGCGCCCATTGGGGCAGGGTGGAGGTGTGCAGGTCGGTGAGCTGTTTGGCGCGGACCACCGCTTCGAGGATGGCTGGCGGCAGGATGGCATAGCCTAGCCGCAGTTCCGGCAGCAGGGTTTTCGAAAAGGTCCCGACATACGCGACGATGCCGCGCTCGTCCATGCTTTGCAGCGAATCGGTGGGCCGGCCCTCGTAGCGGAATTCGCTGTCGTAGTCGTCCTCGATGATGATCGCGCCCAATTCATAAGCGCGTTCCAGCAGTGCAACCCGGCGCGCTTGGCTCATCGGCATGCCCAGTGGGAACTGGTGGGAAGGGGTGACGTAAATCAGCCGGGTGCCGAGGGGGATCTTGTCCACCTGTATGCCTTCGTCATCCACCGGAACCCCGATCACCGTGGCCCCATGGGTACCAAACAGCAAACGTGCCGGCGGGTAGCCGGGGTCTTCCATGGCGACAATGCTGCCGGGGCGCGTCATCACTCGGGAGATCAGGTCCAGCGCCTGTTGCGCGCCGTTGCACACCACCACGTCTTCGTCCTGGCAGTTGACTCCGCGAGAAAACGCGATGTGCCGGGCAATGGCATTGCGCAACGCCGGCAGGCCTTCGGGCTGGCTGTACAAGCCTTTGGAACCCGAGATCTGGCGCAAGGCGTGAGACGTGCAGCGCCGCCAGTCATCCTGGGGGAACTGGCCCTTGCTGGTGGCGCCGCCGATGAAGTCGTACCGCAGCGAGCCTTCCAGGGTCGGATGCCGCAAAAATACCGGCAGGTTGCGCCAGGATTCGATGACCTCGGCACTCGCCAGCTCCGTATGGCTTTGTTTTCGACTAGCTTTCGCCGTGCGGGCGTTGACGTACGTGCCTTTGCCGATGACCCCCGTGAGGAAGTTTTCGTAGGTCAGTTGGGCGTAGGTATCGGAAATGGTCTTGCGCGAGATACCGAGCTGTTCCGCCAGTAAACGACTGGGCGGTAGCTGGGTTCCGGCTGCCAGCCGACCGGTTTCGATGGCGCTGCGCAGTTGGTTGTACAACTGGCCTGCGAGGTCCTTGCGGCCGTTGATGACGACATGAAGTTCCATACCGGCGGGTTTCCTGGTGCAGTTGAGGCGCGTGTGCGTCGCGCCAGATTACCCGCATGAGCGGCTGCGCAGAAGTTGCGTGCAAGAATAACCCCGGATTGGCCTCCTGGCGGATGGTCCACCGTTATTTCGCCGAATTGGATCTGTAATGCCTGTGCATCAACGCCTAACGTAAAACGTACCTATCGATCCACGAGGCACTCCATGAATTCCCGCCTGGATTACTACAGCGCATCGCCCAAAGCGATGAAAGCCATGATTGCCATGGAGGCCTTGACCAGCAACCTCAGCATCGAACCGGCGCTGCTGCACTTGATCAAAATCCGTGCATCGCAACTCAACGGCTGCGCGTTCTGTACCGACATGCATTCGGTGGACGCCCGTCGTCTCGGCGAGACCGATCGCCGGCTGTATTCGATCGTGGTCTGGCGCGACAGCGGTTTCTTCAACCCTCGGGAACGCGCGGCGCTGGCCTGGACCGAAGCGGTGACCTTGCTTTCCGAAAGCCATGTACCGGATGAGGTCTACGCCCTGGCGCGCGAGCAGTTCAACGAAGGTGAGCTGGTCGACCTGACCATCGCTGTGACCACCATCAACAGCTGGAATCGCCTGGCGGTGAGCTTTCGGCAAACCCCCAGCGGCTGAATCGATTTTCCTTGTCGCATGTCACACCAGTTTCATAAACGCTACGCACGATGGGGTTTTCAAGGATAGAACGACAAGGAGTCATCGATGTCAGTCATGGAATCCCCGTTCGTCGCCGCCATCGATCCGGTGCTCGCGCAGTCGTTCCGGGTCAGCGCCCGTTGCGGCTGCTTCATGCAGGCCGCCCGCAGCCTCAATATCAAGTCCACTCAGTTGCGCAAACACCTCGCGCAACTGGAAGCGCAATTGCAGTGTTCGCTGTTCAATCATCAAGACAACGGCGTGGCCCTGAGTCGTGAAGGATTGCAGCTTCAGGCACAGTTGATCGCACTGGCCCACGAGCGCGATTTACCGGTGCTGGAACAACCCTTGATTCGCCTGGCTGTTGCCGAATCGGTCCTGCATGACATTCTTGGCCGCGACCTGGTGGCGTTGTTGCGGCGCAATGCCAGCGTGCGTCTGGAGATCATCACCCTCGACAGCGACCTGTCCCTGCAAGCGGTCAGTGCAGATGTGGTGGTGTGGTTGGCCGGTATCGATTCACCGTTGCCAGGCCCGAGCTTTGCTGTCAGCGCCCCCCAACGCCTGGCGCGGCTCGACTACATGCCTCACATTGCCAAGCGCTATTCACGGGCCGCATCGCGACCGGACAGCCTGGATGACCTCGCCGATTTCATGCTGGTGCAATGGCAGCAAGACGCTCAGGTCGACAGTTTTCAGCCTTGGAACAGGCTGGTTGAGCAGCGTCTGGCCGGGGTGGTGCAGCTGCATTCCTATGAGCTGATGCTGGAGATGATTCGTTGCAGCGCCTGCATCGGCCTGTTGCCCGGCTACATGAGCCACTTCGACCGCGGCCTGATCGCCTTGCCGGGGTTGTTCAGCCAGCCACCGCAACGTCAGGTGTGGATGGCAGTGAATGCCGAGTCAGAGGGGGAAGCGCAAGTGCAGATGATCGTCGAACTCATACAAAATACCTTCATCGAGCGCCACGAGTGGTTCGAACGGTCATTGTAGGAGCTGCCGCAGGCTGCGATCTTTTGGCGGCATTCGCCACTATCAGGGGTTTGCTTTTACACTCGTGGGTCAAGATCAAAAGATCGCAGCCTGCGGCAGCTCCTACAGTGACCGAGGTGAATTTCAAGGAAGGGTTGCTCATGACGATTACTGACGCGGTTATCACCCTCGAACGCTTCAACGAATCCCATCTCGTCGGCATCACCGCGCTCTACAACGAGCCGGCGATTACCCGTCAAGTGCTGCAAATGCCGTTTCAGTCCGTTGAAGTCTGGCGCAAGCGCCTGGTACCGGAGAATGAACGGGTGGTGCAGCTGGTGGCGCTGCATCAGGGCGCCGTCATCGGCAACATAGGCCTTGAACAGTTTTCGCGGATCCGCCGCAGTCACGCCGGCAGTTTCGGCATGGGCGTGGCGCAAGCCTGGCAGGGCAAAGGCGTTGGCTCGACACTGCTGGCGGCGGCGCTGGACATCGCCGACAACTGGATGAATCTGCACCGGGTCGAGCTGTCGGTCTACAGCGATAATGAAGCCGCCATCAGCTTGTACCGCAAATTCGGTTTCGAGGCCGAGGGCCTGTTTCGCGACTACGCCGTGCGTGACGGCGTGTGGGTGGACGCCTTGAGCATGGCGCGTCTGCGGCGCATGCCCAAGGCTGGATAGTCAGTCGTTCAGCGCAAACGCCACCGCCGCCTGCGCATGCAGTTCGGTGGTGTCGAGCAGGGGCACGGCGCTGTGCTCGGGTTTGATCAGCAGGCCGATTTCGGTGCAGCCGAGGATGATTGCCTGGGCGCCGCGCCGGGTCAGGGACTCGATGACCTGTTGATACACCTTGCGCGACGCTTCGCTGATCACCCCGACACACAACTCGTCATAGATGATCCGGTGGACGGCCTGACGTTCATCGGCGTCCGGCACCAGCACAGTCAACCCCTGCGCGGTCAGGCGATCCTTCAGGAAGTCCTGTTCCATGGTGAACGCTGTGCCCAGCAAACCCACTTTCAACGCACCCGCATCGACGGCAGCCTGGCCCGTTGGATCGGCGATGTGCAGGAATGGAATGTCGATCGCTGCCTGAATCTGCCCGGCGACCTTGTGCATGGTGTTGGTGCACAACACCACGCAATCGGCGCCCCCCGCCTCGAGCCGACGTGCTGCGTCCACCAGAATCGCCGCTGCATCGTCCCAGCGCCCGGCGTGTTGCGCCTGCTCGACCGGTCCGAAGTCGACGCTGTACATCAGCATTTTTGCCGAACGCAACGGCCCGAGGCGGTCGCGAACCTGTTGGTTGATGAGGCGGTAATACTCGGCGCTGGACTCCCAGCTCATGCCGCCGATAAGGCCGATAGTGCGCATGTTGTGATCCTGTTGAAGGCTGACGGGCGCTCCTACAGTGCCCGCGAATCTTGCGTCGCGCAAACCTCTGATTGACCTCTTGGCGTTTAGTCGCACGCCGGCGGCGCGCATCTGCCATGCTCAACCTCCGCAGCACCGCTTCAAACAAAGGAACACCGCAATGGACGACGTACAGCAACTGGGCGAGATGCTTCGCCACTACGCAGAAAGCGAAGCGCACAAGAAGCAACTGTTTGAGTCGCAATCGGCCGTGTGGGCGACGCGCATTGGTGAGCTGTTCGATCAGATCCAGCAGTGGCTGGAACCGGTCTTGGCGCCGAACTTACTTGAAGTCAGCCGCGAAGCGTATGTCGCCTCGGGTCCGAGCGTGCCGGTCGAGACCTCGACCTTCAAGTCCGAGAAGTTGAGCATTGTGATTGCCGGAAAACCGGTGGAGTTCGTGCCGGACGTGATGGGCACTGGCGGGCAGATTTCAATTGCCGTGATGGGGCTGACGGCCGCGCGTTACGGCAGTATTTCGCTGGTGTGTCTGCCGCCGTCGAGCAGCTGGCAATGGCGCAAGACCAATGGCTTGAAAGACCCGGATACCTTTGTGTTTGATGCGAACTTCCTGGCGCAGCAGTTGCAGAGTTTGATCCCCCGCGAGCGCAGCTGAGTCCTCTGAACCAACACATACCCCTGTAGGAGCGAGCTTGCTCGCGAAGAACTTGAGAGCACCGCGTTCATTCAGGAAGAACGCGTTATCGTTAACGTTCTTCGCGAGCAAGCTCGCTCCTACATTGGTATCACAGTTTCAGGTTGCCCCAGCCTGGCTTGGTGACTTCCGGCGCCACGGCCTTCACCGTCTTCCCCGTCGCCAACTCCACGCGTCGCGCCACCTCCGGGTCATCCGCAAACGGAATCAGGCTTGCATCCTCCAGGCTCTGCGCCGTCTCGTGCTTCAGGCAATATTCAACCGCCAGCCAAAGCCCAAGCACCACCAGCCCATTCAATACGATCTCAAACATTTCAGGTCCCCCGCCTCAGGCAATCTGCGCTTCACGTTCAGCCATCGCCCCGTCCGATACCCGAACGGTGCGCCACACGTTGTAAGCCATCAGCAACATGCCGCTGAGGAAAAACACCCCGCCGACAAAGCGCACTACATAGCCGGGATGGCTGGCTTGCAACGCCTCTACAAACGAATAAGTCAGCGTGCCGTCGTCGTTGATCGCACGCCACATCAGGCCCTGGGTGATGCCGTTGACCCACATCGAAGCGATGTACAGCACGGTGCCGATCGTCGCGAGCCAAAAGTGCAGGTTGATCAGCGGCGTGCTGTGCATCTGCTCACGGCCGAAGACTTTCGGAATCATGTGGTACAGCGAACCGAAGGTGATCATCGCCACCCAGCCGAGCGCCCCGGCATGAACGTGGCCGATGGTCCAGTCGGTGTAGTGGGAGAGGGCGTTGACCGTCTTGATCGCCATCATCGGCCCTTCGAAGGTCGACATGCCGTAGAAGGCCAGGGACAGCACCAGAAAACGCAGGATCGGGTCGGTGCGCAATTTATGCCACGCCCCGGACAGCGTCATCATGCCGTTGATCATCCCGCCCCAGCTCGGTGCCAGCAGGATCAGCGACATCGCCATGCCCAGAGACTGCGCCCAGTCCGGCAATGCGGTGTAGTGCAAATGGTGTGGCCCGGCCCAGATGTACAGGGTGATCAGCGCCCAGAAGTGCACGATGGACAAACGATAGGAATACACCGGCCGCCCGGCCTGTTTCGGCACGAAGTAATACATCATCCCCAGGAAGCCGGTGGTCAGGAAGAACCCCACCGCGTTGTGTCCGTACCACCACTGGACCATGGCGTCGGTGGCCCCGGAATACACCGGATAAGACTTGAACCAGTCCACCGGGATCGCCAGGTGGTTGACCACGTGCAGCATCGCGATGACCACGATGAACGCACCAAAGAACCAGTTGCCGACGTAGATATGCTTGGTCTTGCGCTGCACCACCGTGGTGAAGAACACGATCGCATAAGCGACCCAGACCACGGTCATCCACACCGCGCCGGAAAATTCGATCTCGGCATATTCCTTGGTGGTGGTGTAGCCCAGCGGCAGGCTGATCAGCATCACCACGATCACCGATTGCCAGCCCCAGAAGGTGAATGCAGCGAGCTTGTCCGAAAACAGCCGCACCTGGCAGGTACGCTGCACGGCGTAGTAACTGGCGGCGAATTGCGCGCTGCCGGCAAAGCCGAAAATCACCAGGCTGGTGTGCAGCGGGCGCAAACGGCCGAAGGTGGTCCACGGCAGGTCGAGGTTCATCTGCGGCCACACCAATTGCGAGGCGATCCACACCCCCATCGCCATCCCCACGACACCCCAGACAATGGTCGCCACGACAAATTGGCGGACAACCTTGTAGTTATAGGCCCCGAATGTTGCTGTGCTCATGGTCATTGCTTCCACGGTTGCAAAGTCTTGCCAGGCCACCCGACCTGGCATGTCGACAACTGTAGAAACCCTGCCGGAAACAAAACAGGCTCAGGAAAAGTTCGTTTGTGCGGATCAGATGAGATCCAAGACCTGCGGTGATCTGCCGCGTTCTGATCTGGTTTTTTTGCAGTCAGGTGAATCTGTAATGCATTGCGCCGCAAGTGCATAGTCATTCCACACAACAACCGCATATCCCAACCGACCTGTAGGAGCTGCCGAAGGCTGCGATCTTTTGATCTTGATTTAGCGGTCCAGAAAAAGACGAGGATCAAAAGATCGCAGCCTTCGGCAGCTCCTACAGGGGAAATGCGGTGAATCCTGATGAGGTAGCCACATGTATCAGTACGATGACTATGACCGGGCGCTGGTGTTCGAGCGGGTTGCGCAGTTTCGCGATCAGGTTGAGCGCTTTATCGCGGGTGAACTGAGCGAAGAAGAGTTCCTGCCGTTGCGGTTGCAGAATGGCCTGTACCTGCAAAAACATGCCTACATGCTGCGCGTGGCGATTCCTTACGGCACATTGAGTGCCGATCAGATGCGCACGCTGGCGGGCATCGCCCGGGATTACGATCGCGGCTACGGCCACTTCACCACCCGCCAGAACATGCAGTTCAACTGGATCGAACTGGCGCAGGTCCCCGACATCCTCGAACGCCTGGCCCAGGTGGAAATGCACGCGATCCAGACCTCCGGCAATTGCGTGCGCAACATCACCACCGAAGCCTTTGCCGGCGTCGCGGCAGACGAGTTGATCGACCCGCGGCCGCTGGCGGAAATCCTGCGGCAGTGGTCGACCATCAACCCGGAATTCCTGTTCCTGCCACGCAAGTTCAAGATCGCCATTTGCTCGGCGGAGCAGGATCGCGCGGCGATCATGATGCATGACATTGGCCTTTATCTTTATCCCGGCGATGACGGGCAAATGCTCCTTCGGGTGATTGTCGGCGGTGGGTTGGGGCGCACGCCGATTCTCGGTTTGCAGATCCGCGAAGGTCTGCCGTGGCAGCATTTGCTGTCCTACGTCGAAGCCGTATTGCGGGTCTACAACCGGCACGGTCGGCGGGACAACAAGTACAAGGCGCGGATCAAGATTCTGGTCAAGGCCCTTGGGATCGAAGCGTTCGCCAAGGAAGTGGAGGATGAATGGCAGTACCTCAAGGACGGTCCGGCGCAGTTGACCGAAGTCGAATATGAGCGTGTGGCCAGTGCCTTCGTCGCGCCGGATTATCGCGCCCTGGCCGGTACCGACCTGGATTTCGGCACGCGCCTGGCCGAAAACCCGACCTTCGCTCGCTGGGTGTCGCGTAACGTTCAGCCGCACAAGGAGCCGGGTTACGCCAGCGTTGTGCTGTCGACCAAACCGGGCATCGCTTCACCGCCGGGTGACGTTACCACCGCTCAAATGGAGGCGGTGGCGGACTGGTGCGAGCAGTTCGGTTTCGGCGAGATCCGCATCGCTCATGAGCAGAACATCGTCCTGCCGGACGTCCCCAAAACCGAGCTGTTTGCGCTCTGGTGCCTGGCCTGCGAGCAGGGCCTGGGTTGCGCCAACATCGGTTTGCTGACTGACATCATCGCGTGCCCTGGCGGCGACTTCTGTGCGCTGGCCAACGCCAAGTCGATCCCCATCGCCCAGGCGATCCAGGCGCGTTTCGACGACCTCGACTATCTGCACGACCTGGGCGACATCAGCCTCAATATCTCCGGATGCATGAACGCCTGTGGTCACCACCACATCGGCAACATCGGCATTCTCGGGGTCGATAAGAACGGCAGCGAGTGGTACCAGATCACCCTCGGTGGCGCTCAGGGCAAAAACAGTGCGTTGGGCAAAGTCATTGGCCCGTCCTTCAGCGCCGCCGAAGTGCCGGACGTGATCGAACAGATCATCGCGACGTTTGCGCAATATCGCGAAAGCGAAGAACTGTTTGTCGACACCTTGCAACGCATCGGTCTGGAACCGTTCAAGGAGCAGGTGTATCCGAAAATGCTGGAGGTGTCGGCATGAACAATCTGCTGCGGCTGGAGGAGGGTGTGGCGCGGATTGTCGTCGATGACCCGTGGACCCTGATCAGGGATGTCAACGATGAATGGCCGGCGGGGGCAGTGATTCTGCCGTTGGCCCGTTGGCTTGAAGGTCCTCCGCAAAAGGGCGTGTGGCTGGGGCCGGACGATGAGGTGGAAAGCCTCAAGCCATGGTTTGAACACTTGCCGCTGATTGCCCTGGATTTTCCGAGCTTTCGTGACGGTCGCGCATACAGCCAGGCGTATTTGCTTCGCACGCGATTGGGCTGGACAGGTGAGTTGCGTGCGATTGGCGATGTGCTGCGGGATCAGCTCAGCCATATGCGTCAGTGCGGGTTCGACAGTTTCGCAGTGCGTGAGGACAAATCCGCTGAAGATGCGCTCAAGGGATTGGCGGGGATGAGTGTGTTGTATGGGCGGTCGGTGATTGAGCCGCGGCCGTTATTCAGACGACGTTGAGATGTGTTCTGGCTGCTCTGATTGCATGTTAGTGGTTGTAGCAGCTGCCGAGCCTGCGAGGCTGCGTTCGGCGGCGAAGCCGTCGTGAAATCAAACGACGCGGTATTTCAGTAACACCGCATTCGCAGGGTTTACGACGGCTTCGCCGCCGAACGCAGCCTCGCAGGCTCGGCAGCTGCTACAGAGGGTACACGTTGAAAGTTCACTTCAACGCAGGATCACCCCTGTTCATTTTCTTCCAGCCTTGCAGCAGCACCTGGGCTTTCGGTTCCTGGCCGTTGTCCAGGTAATACTGGATCAACGACAGCCGGGCATTGCGATTGGCCGGTTGTACTTTCAGCAAGCGTTCCAGCGCTTCGCAGGCTTCCTCGACCTTGCCGCTATCGTGCAACGCCACCGCCAACACATAGCCGTACTGCGCGCTCTGCGGTTCTAGTTGCGCAGCTTTACGCAGGAGCGGCATGGCCTGGTCGGTTCTTCCGGCACGAATCAGCGCCAAGCCCTGGGTATGTTGCAGCAGTGCGGCGTTTGGATGCTCTTTCAGACTTTGCGCCAGCATTGCTTGAGCTTCCTGACCGCGCCCGCTCGCTTCCAGCCATTGCACCAGCGTCACCAATGCCGGGTAGAAATCCGGATCACGCTTGAGGGCTGTGCGCAGCAACGCTTCGACTTCGCCACTGCGCCCGCTGGCCTGATAGAGCATGGCCAGGTTGAGGTTCGCTTCGGCGCGCTCGCCCAGGTTTTTCTGCACGTCCTCGTACTCGGCAATCGCGGCGTTCCAGTTGGCTTGGGCGCTACCCAGGCCATTGCGCGCCACGCTGAGCAAATCCCGGGCCGCGGCAATGCGTATGGCCTTCACCGGATCGATCAGCAACGGCGTCAGCAGCGGCGCACGCTCCGGTGGCGGCAGGAACGCGCTAATCGCCCGGATGGCGCTTTCACGCACCTGCGGTGCAGGGTTGTTCAAGTCCTGAGTGGCCAATTTCAACGCCTGCTCGCTGGGGTACAACGGCAATTCGGCGAGCAACGTTGCGCGCTGAATCGCTGGCAAGTTGCTGCGTTGCAGTTGCTCATACAAGGCAAGTGCGGCGCCTGGCTGACCATTGCGAACCAGCCACAGGCTTTCGTCGTAGCGCGGGGCCTGCGCGGCGGTGGAGGTGTTCCAGAGCTTGAACTGCTCGGTGACCTTGTCGCCTGCCTTGCCCTGGTGGCAGGTGAGGCAGGCGTCCGGCGTGCCGAGTTTTTTCGCCCGCTCAGGGTTGGGAATACTGAAGCTGTGATCATGCCGGAAGTCATTGATCATGTAGAACTTGCCGGGCATGTGGCAATCCACGCATTGCGAGCCCGGTTGGCCCACGGTGTGGCGAGTGTGTTCGATGGAGTCGTAATTTTTCGCTTGCAGGCCTTTGCCGTCGACGCCTTCCACCGCCGTCTTGCCGGCCGTGTTGTGGCATTGCAGGCACACGCCATTGCCCGGCGCCTTGAGTTCGGTGCTATGGGGGTTATGGCAGTTACTGCAGCGCACGCCCTTGTCGAACATTTTGCTCTGGGCGAACGAACCGTGTTCGAACACTTCCTCCTTGATCTTGCCGTCCAGCGCGTACAACTCGCGGGTCAGGGCGCTTGGCAGGTAGTCGTCCATCAGGCGCTTGCCGACGGTAAAACCGTCACCCAATGGCGCACGGCGCGAGTGGCAGCGGGCACAGGTTTCAATTTCAACGGTGGCGTTCTTGTCCTTGAGGTCGACGGCAAAACCGGTATGGATCAGGTCGGTTTTCTTTGCCGTCCACTCCAAGTGATTGGAGGCCGGACCGTGACACGCCTGGCAACCTACGCCGAGGCTGTTCCAGTGACTGTCGAAGCTGTTTTTTGCCGCATCGAAATTGCGCTTGTAGCCGGTGGTATGGCATTCGACGCACATGAAGTTGGCGTTCTGGCTCGGCTTGCTCCAGTGCAGCGGGTCCTTGAAGTTCACGCCCTGGCCGGGATAGAGGTGGAACCAGCGGTGTTTCTCGGTATCCCAAGCCACGCCCAGCGCTTGCAGTCGACCCTCGCCGACCTCGATCAGGTATTGCTGCAACGGCGCAATGCCGAACGTGTAGGCCACCTTGAAATCGGCATTCTTGCCGTCGATGCCCGGCGTATTGACCCAGAAGCCATCGTCCTTGCGCGAGAAACGGGTAGTTTCGTTTTCCGCTTTGAACGTGACGTTGTTGAAGTCACCCAGCAGGGTGTCGGCGGTGGCTTCCTGCATCGCCAGTTGGTGATGTGAGCCTTGCCAGTCCTTGACCTGCTCGCTGTGGCAGCCCTGGCATTGTTGCTCATCAACCATCTTCGCCGGTGCCATGGCCACGGGTTGTGGCTTGGCCGGCTGAACAACCGGAGGGCTGACCGGCGCGTAGGTGGCGGGGGCCGGTGTGCTGCTGAACAGAAACCAGCCGATGCCCGCGACGGCCAACAGCAAGACGCCGATGGTGACGGGAAACAGGTAGCGATGAATCAGGTTCGGTGGCGAATCAGGGCTTGGGTTTACTGTTGTTTTTTTATGTTTCGGCATTACGACTTCCGTAGTCCAGGTGCGTTTGCCGTCAGGCGCGCGTTGAAGCTGATGCAGCTTTGCCGGATGGCCCTCGGGTGTCAATTGTCGGTGAAGAACAAGCCCCCGGCGTTAGATGAATAGTGTACTTTTGCCGCTGCCGTCAGCACAGCTTCGCGAGCAAGCCCGCTCCCACATTTAATTTGTGTACACCACAGATCCAATGTGGGAGCGGGCTTGCCCGCGATGGCGGTCTGGCAGGCGCCGAATTAATCGCCCATAAACCACCGGAAATACGGATTCCCCCCATCCCCGCGCATCACCTCGCGCGCATCTCTGGCCCACGCGTCGCGGTCACCGTCATACGCATGCAAACTCGCTCGATAGAACTGCATCAACCGTTGCTGGTGCGTGTTCATCCGCTAGATAAATCCTGCATCGGCGTTCACCAGCGGCGGTGTTACGTCTTCTTTGTTGCACTTACTCTGTAGTGACGGCATCGAACGGATAGATTCGGCGCCATTCGGCCGCCATGTCCACGACGGTCCAGCCACGGCTGTTGGCTTCGTCTAGAGCCTTGTCCAGACGGCCGATGTCGGACTTGCGGTCATAGGCCCATTCACGTTTGGCGTCGGTGTGATGCACCAGCCCCATGAAGCGCTTGCCTGGCCCTGCGGCGGTCCACTGCAGCATTTGCAGGTCGCCGTCGGAGTTGCCGAACGCGAGGATCGGCCGCTTGCCGATGACCGCGTCGATGCTTTCCGGCTTGCCCGGGCCGTCATCGTTATGGGCCAGTTTCGGGCTGCGCACGATGGAAGCTTTGCCATCCTTGTACTGAAACGCTGTGACAAACGTGGTGCCGATCACTTGTTCTGGCGGGATGCCGTAGACCTTCTCGGCGAAGGCACGCATGAACGCGGTGTCGCCACCGGAAACGATGTAGGTCTTGAAGTTCTGGTCGTGCAGGTAGTCGAGCATTTCCAGCATCGGCTGGAAGATCATCTCGGTGTAAAGCTTTCCGGTCTTCGGATGCTTGGCCTGGCTCAGCCAGGTTTTGGCGTAGTCGTCGAAGGCTTCGGTGGTCATTCCGGTGTGGGTCGCACCGAAGATTTTCATGAAGCCCTCCATGCCCGAGGCAGCCAGCGCTTTGTGATCGTTTTCCAGAACGGCCTGGAACGGCTGGGTGGTTTTCCATTCCGGGTGTTGCGGCGCAGTGCGCTTGACCTCTTCGAGCGCAAACAAAAACTCGAAGTACATCGGCTGCTCGCTCCACAAGGTACCGTCATTGTCGAACACCGCGATGCGATCCTCGGGTTTGACGAAGTCCTTGCTGGTTTGATCGGTCACCGCCTGGACGAACTCGATGATGTTTTTTTTCGCCGGGCCGTCGTTCCACGAGGGCAATGGCTCGGCGGCCAGCGCCAGTAAGGGCAGGCTCAAGGCCAGGGCCAACAGCAGTTTCAGCCCGTGGCGTTGGTGGGTGACTAGCGGATTCGTCATGGAAAGTCCTTCTCTTGAACAGGATTGAGAGGTCGTAGCGCGGACGCGCCTGAAATCGTGTTGCGTTTGGCCTGACTATGCAGCGTAGCCAAGAAATCCTTGAGTCGCCGCAGCGCTTGATCTTCGGTGGGCGCTCGGCCGTAGCAGGCGCGCAGCAGCGTTTGCAGGCGCGGGCCGAAGTTGCTCAGTTTCAGGCCCATGCGGCTGCGCCGGGTCCACAGGTACAGCGCGCTCAGTTGTGCGGGTTTAGCGCGTCGAGTTGCGTCGGAATTTGCCGCCAGGCGTAGTCGGCGGGTTGCAGGTTGGCCTGGACTCTCAACTCGGGTTCGGCGGCGAGGGCTGCGGTGGTGATTAGGCAGAGGATTAAGGTACTGAGTTTTGTGGCGACTGAGCGAGCGCTTTCGCGAGCAGGCTCGCTCCCACAGTTGATCGTTGTCGTACACACATTTTGTGCCCACAGAAAATCCAGTGTGTGCGAGCCTGCTCGCTCGGAATGATGACGTGGTATTTCCGGGGGGCAACCGCCCCGAGACATTCGCGGGTGCGTGCGTGGGCCGCGTTTTCAGTTGAGCAGTGGGCGAGCCTGTCGTCCAGTAGTGCTGAGGTTAAGATAAATGGCGCCGGAAATTTCTGCTCTGTCGCGATAAGTCTGATAAAGAAACGTTTCGGGTTTACCGACCATTTCGAGTCTAGCTCTTGCACGCGTCAATGAAGCAACCAATTGAGATTTTGCTCGTACCAACCCCTTCAATAAGGCCAACTTAGCGACATGTCCCGTTTCATCACTTTTTTTAGCGGGATCTCCCAAGCAATAGGTATACGGATTCAACCCTCCATCCCCGAACGGACTCCAACTATCCGGACTGTTGAACCGCATCAGTAACGGATTAAGCGCTCGATAGCCATTGCCCAACAGATAATATCCAGTCGCCGAGTCCTCTCGTTCGCCATTAAACCCCAGCAGGCTCGGCAAACCGCTATCGGCGGGGCGATGGCCGTAGGGTGAGTAAGCAATCAGTTGGGGCGAATTTGTGTTGATGGTGTTGAGTACCGAACGTTGCTGGTCAGTGACCAGTAAAGTGGCTTCAACCGTTTTTCCAGCTCTCTGATGTGCGCGAGAAGTTGATTGTCGTGCTGAAAAATCGAACGCTTCAACGGGTCCTGAATGTCTGTGGCGAGTCGATTGATGCAGTAAAAGCGTTGGGACGCGGCATCCGCTGTCGGCGTTGTGCCGACGAGCCGGCCCAGCGGGTCATAGTGGTAGCGGCAGCGTACGGCTTCGTGAGTGGAAGGCATCGAATGAAGTCCGGCGGTGCCTTAGCGGCAATAGGTTCAGGTTCGTTGTAGAACAACTGTCTACTAGCAGATCTGACAGCCCTTTTTGCAAAGCCCCCCAAAGGTGTCGCTGACCTATTCCTGCCACGAAGAAAGTCCGCAATTCCGAAATAAATCACACCCTATATATATGTACCGCACCCTGCCTCCATCCCATCGACATGCTGTGCCCTACAGACAAGGAGAGACTGTATGGCACAACGATTCAACGATGGAACGTCAGGTGACGTAGTGATCAGGTCCGGACCACCCGCTTCTGGCGGTGGCTCCGGTGGTGGTTTTGGAGGGGGCGGTGGTAATCGGGTCGGGGCGTCAGGCAATTTTGGTGGGCCCAGCGCAAGGACCATTGCACTCAGGACGCAGGCTAATCGGGAGCGGGCAGAAAAGGAGGCAAAAGACAAGGCGGACGCTGCGGCACAAACACGGGAGCAGGTCCGCATCCAGACTCGGCAGCAATTGCTCGCGGGACTGGTTCAGCGTCACAGCGTCTTCGTCGCTGAAGTCGATCGCAGTTTTGCGGCCAGGGCAGGGGAGCTCACATCGTCGCTTGAACGCGAGATTTCGGCGACGAGTCGGCCACCCAACAGCGACTCAAGCGAACGCTGGCATTTGTATCTCGTGACCAAGGAAAAAAACGAAATCGACGGGCTGATCGCCCGAAAAACTGCAGAACTTAAGGCAAAGAGCGCGGCTGCCCGTTCGTTCGATGGCCACGATCCGCTCACTCGCACGGTACACGATTATCTGGCGCGGCTGGACCATTACGGCGATGCGCTTAATAGCGGTCATCAGATTTGGGAAAACGCCTACAACGCGGCCCACGAATCGCGACTGCTGTCCGCACAAATAACCGCACTTACGAAAAAGTCCCACGGCCTTGCCAGTCATCATGCCGAACAGGCCGTCGTCTGGCGTGACAGGGAAGCCGTTTGGGAACGTCATCGGCAAGTCGCCGAGCAGCGCGATGCGCGGATTCGTTTTAAGCAGCAGGCTGATGCAGATGTGCGCGTCGAAAGGGTCAGGCAGGCCAACACCCTGACGATGTCCGCCACTGCGTCCGGTGGAATGGTGTTCACGCCGGAGAGTGTGCGCGTTGCTCAAGAAGTGGCCGCAATGCTCGAAAAGGCTACTGAGCTTGCAATTGATCTCCTCACCGATGTCGGGAAAATTGCGCTTAGAACAGGACCGGTATTTGTTACTGCGATGGTGCATTCGCCGACTCTTGGCAATGGCGAACTAACTCCCGAGCAACGCAATCGCATGCTTCACGCTGTAGGCGTACCCGCTCAAACCCTGAAGCTGTACGACCGCCAAGAGCTGCAAACGATCGCTGACGAACGTGGCTCTGTAGAGGCGCAATACCGCCTCAAACCCATAGCTGTACCGGAAGGTACCGCGATCGTCGTCATCGGTACTGGAGGCGAAATAGATTCTCGAGTGCCGGTCGTAAATGCGGCGCTTGATCCTGTTACCGGGCTCTATACCGCCGAGATTCCAGGTTCACCCACCAGGCATGTGCAGTTCACGACAGAGGCCACGTCGCACACAACTATCAGTGGTCAGGATCGGTTGGTTGTGATGGAACCACAGGTTCAAGACCGCCCGGCAGGTGTCGATTTGCGTATCCAGGATTGCATTGTTTGTGTGCCTGGCATGCCGCCAACGTACCTTTCCTTCAACGTGCCTCCGATGGGTACCGGCGTCGTCACCGGGAGCGGCCAACCGGCCACGGCTGATTGGTGGAAAAAAGTCTCCCAGCCTCAAGGTGCAGCCGTCCCGACGCAAATCGGCGATCAGTTCAGGGGGCGCGAACTCAAGTCGTTTGACGCCTTGAACGAAGCGCTGTGGCGGACGCTCAGAGACCATCCGCTGCTTCTCTCGCAATTCGATGAGGTAAACAGAAAACGTATCGAACAAGGCTTCGCGCCCTATGCGCCGAAAAACACCTGGGTCGGTGAAAGCCGCGAGTTTGAACTGCGTTATCAGGAACGACCGGAGTTCTGGAACGATCCTTTCAACCTGGACAAGATCAGCATTAAGACGCCGAACAGCGTCGAGGGATGGCTGGGGGTTGTACCCGCTGTCGTGCCTTGGCCGATCCCGGCTGTCGGCACCTGGACACCGCTAGTGCCGCCGGGGAGCGAACATCTGGGGTCGACGACATCGCCGATCACCCCCATTGCCCCAGTGGACTATCCCGGAAATCCGGCCATCCCGGTCGTACCGCAAAACGAGTCGTTTCCGGCTGTTGACGAGAGTGAGATTGGTGCGAATATTCCAGGGTTTCCGGGGGATGGGGATTTACCTTCGCCTGGTCTGGTTTTCGCTGGCCCACCGGTTGAACCGTTGGAGGTTGGGCCGTATAACGAACTCAGTGGTCGGAGCAGGGGGGATGGGTTGGATATTGACCATATTCCTTCGCAGAGGGCGTTGGAAGCGTACATGGAACTACAGCTTCCAGGGACTAACAAACGCGAACGAGCAGATATTCTAAAAAGAACTCCAAGCATCGCGATACCTGCTGAAGTTCATCGTAGGTTCAGCGAAACCTACGGAGGACGGAATCATCTGTCCAAACAGTTGAATGATGCAGCTGATTTACGATTTGCAGTGGATAAAAATTTCGATGCGATTAAGGCCGGTTTGCTGGAACAAGGATTTGATGAAAAAAACATAGAGATCGCTCGCTCGAAATTACACGAACTCCATATTGAACAAGGATGGTACTGATGAGCGCGGCAACGATAGATAAGTGGATAAGGGTTTTAGGGGGCGGCTATGATGAATTGGTCGCTCAAGGCATTAGTTTCAGTCAACCTCCGGAGGCGCTGTTCCCCGAAAGCGCTCTATTGGATACGGAACCAGAGGTCGGAATTAATCTGACATTTTGGGCAGAAACCAAGCGGCTTGAAACATTGTTTGTCACTCTAAAAAAAT
Organism: Pseudomonas sp. LBUM1644; assembly: GCF_059716195.1. Classification (NCBI taxonomy): domain Bacteria; kingdom Pseudomonadati; phylum Pseudomonadota; class Gammaproteobacteria; order Pseudomonadales; family Pseudomonadaceae; genus Pseudomonas; species Pseudomonas sp. LBUM1644. The sequence continues at coordinate 2,918,496 of NZ_CP166812.1, forward strand.
CTACGCCCTCAACGGTAGAGTATAAAGGCGAACTTCCCGCGCCATACAAGTCAGAAATGACTCAGGCCGATGTGCATGCGAGTTTTGGCGAGCCAATGGAATCAAGGGGGCCCATTAAGATGCCTGAGCCTATGGGACAAACAGGCGGCTGGGAATCCTATGCACTGGATCCCGCTGTTTATCCAGGTAAGAAGGTTGTATTTCAATACACCGCTGCGATGGAAGTGAAAACGTTGGTCTTTACCTTGATCGACAAAGGTCACGATTAAACCCAGCATTGACGGCGTTTGGATGGACTTTGAAGAAAAGTTGGAAGCCTATACAAAGACTGAGTTTTTAGAGTTTTTGAGCGGCCTTTATCAAGAGAGGGAGGATTTGTCTGCTGATGCGTTTGATGACTTTATACAAAGGTATCCTGCACTTCGAGGCTATTACTGAGCATCCCGACGGTTCAGATGTCATGTTGCACCGGAGGAAGGGTGCGTAAGTACCCCGGAAGACATACTGCGGGTCATTAAAGAATGGCGCGCCGCTAATGACAAACCCGGCTTCAAACCAGAATAACTAGCCTAACGGCATCTGTTTATCGCCGAGCAGGTGCCAATATCTTCAGCACCTCACCCGATAGACACTAGGAAGAACCAAGGATGGAACTTAAAGCAACACTAAAGGATTACACCGCAGCGGAATTCGGGGCACTGGTCGACAGGATATGGGCGGTCGACCTACCCAAGCAGGATCACGACCGACTTATCAATCATTTTGACGCGATTGTGGGTCACCCCGAAGGGGCCGACTTATTGTTTTACCCGGACGACAGGTTCGGTTCTAACAATGCAGGATGGGTCGTTTATCTCGTCCGGAACTGGCATCAGAAACAAGGGATTTCCGCGTTCAAGGGGGAATCCTCTTCCCTGCCACCTCCACCGATTCCAATAAACGCTATCGTCCGAGTCACAGCTGAAGTGCAAAAAGTGGCCGCACTCGTTGCCGTATCGGATCGAGCAGTAGACCAGGCATTTGCAGCGTTCGAGCAGGCTGTCCGGAATTCGCCCATCCAGCTGGGCGTTCAACCCGATATTTCTGCGCAGGAAACGAATATACGCACTCTCGAACGAGTTCAACGGGAAACACTGACAGCCATCAGAAAGTTCGAACGCTTGAAAATGGGCGTTGAGTTCGCCAAAAACGATGCTCAACGCAACCTGACTTATGCTCGATCCGAGCAAGCACAGTGGCAAAGCATCGCACAACAGATCAATGCGACGCACAGTCAGTACATCGCGCGGCTGACGGCTATCACCCAGCGTCACCGTATTATTCATGATGATGCAGAAGCGTTGCTGGGCATGGCGCAGGAGCAATTGATTCGCTCACGCAACTTGGCGAAAGTTGGCCCGGCTCATGCGGCTTGCGTGATCAATGGGTCATTGAATTTTGTCGACAAACTTCCTGCCGTTTTACTTAAGGATGAACTATCGGCGTTACAATTGGCGCAACGGTTTGATCTGCAAAAATCCATTCGCTCGGCGGTGGCTGAATTTACCTGGAAGAACATTTCAGGTGAGCCGATCGACGGATACGAACGCGCTGCCGTGTTGCAATTTGAGTTCATCAGTCGTGCAGACTCTCAGGTATACGGAGTGAGCGTTCCCTTGACCGAGCTTATGGCGATCGAAGGTCAGGATTGGCATCGGCTTGCGGCAGGCGGGTCCAATGTCGACGTTCCCTTCCGGATGGGCAGTGCCGTAGTGCCTGCAAAACCCGGGACGACGTTCTGGGGATTACGTGAGGTCAAGACCCTGGCGCAGGTTCACGTTACTGCACCCCAGCGTAATCCTTCGACCTCCCAGGTTCGGGTCAGAGCGGCGCAGCATGACGAGCAATTGAACAGTTTTAGTTTTACGGCTGATGGCACCGTGCCGATCACCCTTTACTGGTCTGCTGCGGTCACTCTTGAAACCAGCGACCCAATAGTATCCAGCCTGCGTCGCTTGGGGTCTGTTCATTCGTCACCCGTGCCGATGCTTGAGACCATTTCAGGCGATGGAAAAGTAGCCTGTTTTGACGACTATGTTGTGGTCTTTCCCGTCGAGTCAGGACTGGATCCCGTGTATGTCATGTTCAGAAACTGGCGTGAGTACCCGATCTAGCAGGTGAGCCCCCAGCGTCCGATCACGTCCGATGTAGACAGCAAATAACCAGGACGTGATCGCGCTAGCGCTTAATGCCCGCGCCGGACTTCAATACTCAGCACTTCCTCCCTTGCCCAAACACGCGCTCTTCCTGCTCCCGCAGTTCCGGCGTTAGCTCCGCACCGAAATCATCCATCTCAAACACCTGGCGAATCTCGATTTCGGGCTCGGTGCCTGGCATCGGGTTGGGGCAGCGCTTGACCCACTCGATGGCTTCTTCTCTAGACCTCACCTGCCATAGCCAAAAGCCGGCGATCAGCTCCTTGGTTTCGATAAACGGCCCGTCGATCACCGTGCGCTTGTCGCCCGAGAACCGCACGCGAGCGCCTTTGCTACTGGGGTGCAGGCCTTCGCCCGCGAGCAGGACGCCAGCCTTGGCCAGTTCTTCGTTGTAGTTGCCCATCGCGGTCAGCAATTCCTCGCTGGGCATTACACCCGCCTCGGAGTCCTGGGTGGCTTTTATAATGATCATGAAGCGCATGGTTTTCTCTCCGCAAAAAAGGATGATTCAAACTCTAGTCGAATGACCGGCACTCAAATCGACAACGCCGCAAGGAAAATCCCTACAAACCTACGGATCACCTCTGTAGGAGCTGCCGCAGGCTGCGATCTTTTGATCTTGATCTGTTGGGGACCGCTGAAGATCTAAAGCCAGATCAAAAGATCGCAGCCTGCGGCAGCTCCTACAGGGTTATGTGTTGTTTTCGGGTTTGTGCGGTGACACTTCACAATTTGTATCCGGGCATAGGTCGTCGGGCGATTTCGTGGTTAACTTCGGCCTCGTCAAAATTCTCCACAACAACGACAGAAGGACTCCGTTCATGGCTCAAGTCACTCTTAAAGGCAACCCGGTTCAAGTCAACGGCCAACTGCCACAAGCCGGTTCCAAGGCGCCAGCCTTTTCCCTGGTTGCCGGCAATCTGTCCGACGTGACCCTGGCGAACTTCGCCGGCAAGCGCAAAGTGCTGAACATCTTCCCAAGCGTCGATACCCCGACCTGCGCGACTTCGGTGCGCAAGTTCAACGCCCAGGCCAACGATGTCACCAACACCGTGGTGTTGTGCATCTCCGCTGACCTGCCGTTCGCTCAAGCCCGTTTCTGCGGCGCTGAAGGTCTGGAAAACGTGCAGAACCTGTCGACCCTGCGCGGTGCCGAGTTCATCGAGAACTACGGCGTTGCTATTGCTGACGGGCCACTCAAAGGCCTGACTGCACGTGCCGTCGTGGTTCTGGACGAAAACGACAACGTGCTGCACAGCGAACTGGTCAGCGAAATCGGTCAAGAGCCGAATTACGAAGCGGCACTCGCCGTTCTGAAGTAAGCACACCCTTACAATTGTTAACGGCCTGGCACTGTCCAGGCCGTTTTCATTTGTGTTTCAGTGTCTTGGACAAACATCCTGTTACGTAAGCCAAAGGTAAATTGCCGGTAAAGCCGCTTTGCTTAATGCCCGCCAGTGCTTATCGTTCAGCCTCATGTAAAAGAAGCCCACGCGCCCAATGGTTGATCATTCAATGCAATCCTCTGCTTCCCGTAGTCCTCGCCGCTGGCTGTTTGGCCTGCTTGTCCTGTTGGTCATCGCTGGCCTGTGCTGGAAATTCTGGCCCGCCGGCACTGACCTTAAAACGGGCGAAAAGCCAAAGGCCGTTGCCGGACACACCGGTAAGTCGGGAGCAATGCGCCCGGGGTTCGGCGGGGCGACCGGACCGGTCCCGGTGCGTGTGGCGCCAGCGGTCAAGGGCGACTTTGCGTTGTATTACAAGGCGCTGGGCACCGTGACGGCGTTGAATACCATCAATGTCCGCAGCCGTGTCGGCGGCGAACTGATGAAGATTTCCTTCGAAGAAGGGCAGATGGTCAAGGCGGGCGACTTGCTGGCTGAAATCGATCCGCGTCCTTACCAGAACGCCTTGCTTCAGGCCGAAGGCACCTTGCTGCAAAACCAGGCGCAACTGAAAAACGCCCAGGTCGATGTCGAACGCTATCGTGGCCTGTACCGCGAAGACAGTATCGCCAAGCAGACCCTGGACACCGCCGAAGCGCTGGTCGGCCAGTACCAGGGCACGGTCAAGACCAATCAGGCAGCGGTCAACGACGCGAAGCTCAATCTGGAATTCACCAAGATCCGTGCCCCCATAGCCGGTCGAGTCGGCTTGCGTCAATTGGACGTCGGTAACCTGGTGGCGGCCAATGACACCACTGCGCTGGCGATCATCACCCAGACCCAGCCGATCAGTGTCGCGTTCACCTTGCCGGAAAACAGCCTGGAAACCGTACTGGCCCGTTATCGGTCTGGCGCAAAACTACCGGTGGAGGCTTGGGATCGCGGCGACATGAAGTTGCAAGCCACCGGCGTATTGCAGAGCCTGGATAACCAGATCGACGTCACCACCGGCACGTTGAAATTCAAGGCCCGTTACGAGAACCGCGATCAGTCGTTGTTCCCTAATCAGTTCGTCAACGTCCACCTGCTGGCTGACACCCTCAAAGACGTGGTGCTCGCGCCCTCGGCAGCGATCCAGTTCGGCACCAACGGTACATTCGTCTATGCGCTGGACGCCGACAACAAGAAGGTCAATATCCGTCAGTTGAAAGTGGGCGCCAGTGATGGTGAAAACACCGTTATCACCTCAGGTCTTGCCGTCGGTGATCGAGTGGTCCTGGAAGGCACCGACCGCCTGAAGGAAGGCAGCGAAGTGGAAGTGGTCAACGACACCCAGGATGTACCCACCACCCCGACCGGACACTTGCAAGGCAAATCGGCGGCCAGCCCCCCTGAGCCAGCGACCACCGACAAGGCGAAAAAGGGCGGCGCATGAACATCTCGCGGCTGTTCATCCTTCGCCCGGTAGCCACCACGCTGAGCATGCTGGCCATCGTACTGGCCGGCATCATCGCGTATCGGCTGCTGCCGGTGTCGGCATTGCCTCAGGTCGACTACCCAACCATTCGGGTCATGACGCTCTATCCCGGCGCCAGCCCGGATGTCATGACCAGCGCCGTGACTGCGCCCCTTGAACGGCAGTTCGGGCAAATGCCCGGCCTGACCCAGATGGCGTCGACCAGTTCTGGCGGCGCCTCGGTGCTGACCCTGCGTTTCAGCCTCGACATCAACATGGATGTCGCCGAGCAGCAGGTGCAGGCCGCGATCAACGCCGCGACCAATCTGCTGCCCAAGGACTTGCCGGCGCCGCCGGTGTACAACAAGGTCAACCCGGCCGACACCCCGGTGCTGACCCTGGCCATTACCTCCAAAACCATGCTGCTGCCCAAACTCAACGATTTGGTCGACACCCGCATGGCGCAGAAAATCGCCCAGATCAGCGGCGTCGGCATGGTCAGCATCGCCGGTGGCCAGCGTCAGGCGGTGCGAATCAAGGTCAACCCCGAAGCCCTGGCGGCCAACGGCTTGAACCTGTCGGACGTGCGCACCCTGATCGGCGCGTCCAACGTCAACCAGCCCAAAGGCAACTTCGATGGCCCGACCCGGGTCTCGATGCTCGATGCCAACGACCAACTGACCTCGCCCAAGGATTACGCCAACCTGATTCTGGCTTACGCCAATGGCGCGCCGTTGCGCCTGAAGGACGTGGCCGAGATCGTCGACGGCGCCGAGAACGAGCGTCTGGCAGCCTGGGCCAATGAAAACCAGGCCGTGCTGTTGAACATCCAGCGTCAGCCCGGCGCCAACGTGATCGAAGTGGTCGACCGGATCAAGGCCTTGCTGCCGAGCATCACCGATAACCTGCCGGCCGGTCTCGACGTGACAGTGCTGACCGACCGTACCCAGACCATCCGCGCCTCGGTCACTGACGTGCAACACGAACTGCTGATCGCCATCGCATTGGTGGTCATGGTCACATTCCTGTTCCTGCGTCGGGCCAGCGCGACAATCATTCCGTCGGTGGCCGTGCCGTTGTCGTTGATTGGCACCTTCGGCGTGATGTACCTCGCGGGTTTCTCGGTCAACAACCTGACCCTGATGGCCCTGACCATCGCCACCGGTTTCGTGGTGGATGATGCGATCGTCATGCTGGAGAACATTTCCCGGTTTATCGAAGAGGGCGACAGCCCGCTGAATGCGGCGCTCAAGGGTGCCAAACAGATTGGCTTCACCCTGATTTCCCTGACGCTGTCGCTGATCGCCGTACTGATCCCGCTATTGTTCATGGCTGACGTGGTGGGGCGTCTGTTCCGCGAATTCGCCATCACGCTGGCGGTGGCGATCCTGATTTCCCTGGTGGTCTCCCTGACCTTGACGCCAATGATGTGCGCGCGTTTGCTCAAGCGTGAACCGAAGGCAGAAGAACAGGGCCGTTTCTACCGGTCCAGCGGTGCCGCAATTGATTGGATGATAGCGGCTTACGGGCGCAAGTTAACGTGGGTTCTCAAGCACCAGCCGCTGACCCTGCTGGTGGCCATCGGCACGCTGGCACTGACCGTGTTTCTGTACATGGTCGTACCCAAGGGCTTCTTTCCGGTGCAGGACACCGGGGTGATCCAGGGGATTTCCGAGGCGCCGCAATCGATTTCCTTCGCGGCGATGAGCGAGCGACAGCAGGAACTGGCCAAAGTGATCCTCGCCGATCCGGCGGTGGAAAGCCTGTCGTCCTACATCGGTGTCGACGGCGACAACTCGACGCTCAACAGTGGTCGCTTGCTGATCAACCTCAAGTCCCACCGCGCCCGCGACTTGAGCGCGACCGAGGTGATTGCCCGCCTGCAACCGGAACTCGACAAACTGATAGGTATTCGCCTGTTCATGCAGCCGGTGCAGGACCTGACCATTGAAGATCGGGTCAGTCGTACGCAGTATCAATTCAGCATGTCGTCGCCGGACTCGGAATTGTTGAGCCTGTGGAGCGGTCGTCTGGTCGAAGCACTGGCCCAACGGCCGGAGCTGACCGACGTCGCCAGCGATTTGCAGGACAAGGGCTTGCAGGTCTATCTGGTGATAGACCGCGATGCGGCGTCGCGGGTCGGGGTGTCAGTGTCGAACATCACCGACGCGCTGTATGACGCCTTCGGTCAGCGGCAGATTTCCACCATCTACACCCAGGCCAGCCAGTATCGCGTGGTGCTGCAATCGCAGTCCGGCGAGAAAATCGGCCCGGACGCGCTGAACCAGATTCATGTCAAGACCACCGACGGCGGGCAGGTGCGCCTGGCGAGCCTGGCACGCATCGAGGAGCGCCAGGCACAACTGGCGATTACACACATCGGCCAGTTCCCGGCCGTGATGATGTCCTTCAACCTCGCACCCGGTGTAGCGCTGGGGCAAGCGGTGGAAATCATCGACCAGGTACAGAAAGACATCGGCATGCCGATTGGCGTGCAGACGCAGTTCCAGGGCGCAGCCGAGGCGTTCCAGGCGTCGCTGTCGAGCACTTTGCTGCTGATTCTGGCGGCGGTGGTGACCATGTACATCGTTCTCGGCGTGCTGTACGAGAGCTACATCCACCCGATCACCATTCTCTCGACGTTGCCCTCGGCGGCGGTCGGCGCGTTGCTGGCACTGCTGTTGAGTGGCAATGACCTGGGCATGATCGCGATCATCGGCATCATCCTGCTGATCGGCATCGTGAAGAAGAACGCGATCATGATGATCGACTTCGCCCTCGACGCCGAACGCAATCAGGGCATGGCGCCGGAGGCGGCGATCTATCAGGCTGCGCTGTTGCGTTTCCGGCCGATCCTGATGACCACCCTGGCGGCATTGTTTGGTGCGGTGCCGTTGATGCTGGCCACCGGTTCCGGCGCAGAACTGCGTCAGCCGCTGGGTCTGGTGATGGTCGGCGGTTTGCTGGTCAGCCAGGTGCTGACACTGTTCACCACGCCGGTGATCTATCTGTATTTCGACCGCCTCGGCCGGCGTTGGGGCCACAAGTCTGAAGCCGTGGAAGCGGTAGAACAGCCATGAACCTGTCCGGACCTTTCATCAAGCGCCCGGTCGCGACCCTGTTGCTGAGCCTGGCGATCATGCTGCTGGGTGGCGTGAGCTTTGGGCTGCTGCCGGTGGCGCCGTTGCCACAAATGGACTTCCCGGTGATTGTGGTTCAGGCCAGTCTGGCGGGCGCCAGCCCCGAAGTGATGGCCTCGACCGTGGCTACGCCACTTGAGCGTTCCTTCGGTGCCATCGCCGGGGTCAACACCATGAGCAGCCGTTCCAGCCAGGGTTCGACCCGGGTGATCCTGCAATTTGACTTGGACCGCGACATCAACGGTGCGGCGCGGGAAGTGCAAGCGGCGATCAACGCCTCGCGCAACCTGCTGCCGAGCGGGATGCGCAGCATGCCGACCTACAAGAAGGTCAACCCGTCCCAGGCGCCGATCATGGTGCTGTCGCTGACTTCGGACGTGTTGGAAAAGGGCCAGCTCTACGATTTGGCCTCGACGATTCTGTCCCAGAGCCTGTCCCAGGTGCAGGGCGTGGGTGAAGTGCAAATCGGCGGAAGCTCCTTGCCGGCAGTGCGCATCGAGCTCGAACCCCAGGCGCTCAACCAGTACGGCGTGGCGCTGGACGACGTGCGCAACACCATCGCCAACGCCAACGTGCGCCGGCCCAAGGGTTCGGTCGAAGACGGCCAGCGCTTGTGGCAGGTCCAGGCCAACGATCAACTGGAAAAGGCCAAGGACTACGAGTCGCTGATCATTCACTACGCCAACGGCGCGGCCCTGCGCCTGAAGGATGTGGCCAAGGTCAGCGACGGCGTCGAGGACCGCTACAACAGCGGGTTCTTCAATGACGATGCGGCGGTGCTGTTGGTGATCAACCGTCAGGCCGGCGCCAACATCATCGAAACGGTGAACGAGATCAAGTCACAGCTGCCGGCGTTGCAAGCGGTGCTGCCGGCCAGCGTCAAGCTGAACCTGGCCATGGACCGCTCGCCCGTGATCAAGGCGACGTTGCACGAAGCGGAAATGACCCTGCTGATTGCCGTGGCGCTGGTGATCCTGGTGGTGTTCCTGTTTCTCGGTAACTTTCGCGCCTCGCTGATTCCGACATTGGCGGTGCCCGTGTCGCTGGTCGGCACGTTTGCGGTGATGTACCTCTATGGGTTTTCCCTGAACAACCTGTCACTGATGGCGCTGATCCTGGCCACCGGTTTGGTGGTGGACGATGCCATCGTGGTGCTGGAGAACATTTCCCGGCATATCGACGAAGGTATAGCGCCAATGAAGGCGGCGTACCTCGGGGCGCAGGAAGTCGGCTTCACCTTGCTGTCGATGAACGTCTCGCTGGTGGCGGTGTTCCTGTCGATCCTGTTCATGGGCGGGATCATCGAAAGCCTGTTCCGCGAGTTTTCCATCACCCTGGCGGCGTCCATCGTGGTGTCGCTGGTGGTTTCGCTGACGCTCACGCCAATGCTCTGCGCGCGCTGGCTGAAGCCGCACACGCCGGGTCAGGAAAACCGTTTGCAGCGCTGGAGCCAGCGCGCCAACGAGTGGATGGTCGGCAAATACGCGACCAGCCTCGACTGGGTCCTGCGCCATCGCCGCCTGACGTTACTCAGTTTGCTGGTGACAATCGGCGTGAACGTTGCGCTGTATGTGGTTGTTCCTAAAACATTTATGCCGCAACAGGACACCGGTCAGCTCATCGGTTTCGTGCGTGGCGACGACGGGCTGTCCTTCAGCGTGATGCAGCCGAAAATGGAGACGTTCCGCCGTGCCGTGCTCAAGGATGATGCGGTGCAAAGCGTTGCCGGTTTCATCGGCGGCACCAACGGCACCAATAATGCCTTCATGCTGGTGCGCCTGAAACCCATCAAGGAACGCAACATCTCCGCGCAGAAAGTCATCGAGCGCCTACGCAAGGAAATGCCCAAGGTCGCCGGCGCACAGCTGATGCTAATGGCGGATCAGGACCTGCAATTTGGCGGCGGACGCGAGCAGACCACGTCGCAGTATTCCTACATCCTGCAAAGTGCCGACCTTGGCGAGTTGCGCGCGTGGTATCCAAAGGTTGTCACTGCGCTCAAGGCCTTGCCGGAACTGACCGCGATAGATGCCCGCGAGGGGCGCGGCGCGCAACAGGTGACGCTGATCGTCGACCGTGATCAGGCCAAGCGCCTGGGGGTCGATATGGACATGGTCACTGCCGTGTTGAACAACGCCTACAGCCAGCGACAGATTTCGACGATTTACGACAGTCTTAACCAGTATCAGGTGGTGATGGAGGTCAATCCGAAATATGCCCAGGACCCGATCACCCTGAAACAGGTTCAGGTGATTACGGCCGATGGCGCGCGAATTCCGCTGTCGACCATCGCGCATTACGAAAACAGCCTGGAAGACGACCGTGTCAGCCACGAAGGCCAGTTCGCTTCCGAGAGCATTTCCTTCGACATGGCCGAAGGTGTGACGGTGGAGCAGGGCACCGCCGCCATTGAGCGGGCGATTGCCAGGCTCGGCATGCCGGAAGACGTGATTGTGAAAATGGCCGGCACCGCCGACGCCTTCGCCGCGACCCAGAAGAGCCAGCCGTGGATGATTCTCGGCGCGCTGGTGGCGGTGTATCTGGTGCTGGGTGTGTTGTATGAAAGCTACGTACATCCGCTGACGATTTTGTCGACGTTGCCCTCGGCCGGCGTGGGCGCGCTGCTGTCGATCTACGCGCTGGGTGGCGAGTTCAGCCTGATCTCGTTACTGGGCCTGTTCCTGCTGATTGGCGTGGTCAAGAAAAACGCGATTCTGATGATCGACCTTGCGTTGCAACTCGAACGCCATCAAGGCATGGCACCGTTGGAATCCATTCGCAGCGCGTGTCTGCAGCGCTTGCGGCCGATTTTGATGACCACCCTGGCGGCGATCCTCGGTGCCTTGCCGTTGTTGCTCAGCCGTGCCGAAGGCGCCGAAATGCGCCAGCCGCTGGGCCTGACCATTATCGGCGGGCTGATCTTCAGCCAGGTGCTGACCCTATACACCACCCCGGTGGTCTACCTCTATCTCGACAAACTGCGCCATCGCTTCAATAAATGGCGTGGGGTGCGCACCGATGCTGCTTTGGAAACTCCGCTATGACTGACCGTTCGCACTTCAATCTGGCTGCACCGCTAATAACGGCCCGAGGCTCGCGTTTGTTGAGCCTGTCGCTCTGCGTGGTGCTGCTCAGCGCCTGCGCCATCGGCCCGGATTACCAGCGCCCGCAAACCGCGGCTCCGGCGCAATACAAGGAAGCGGCAGGCTGGCGGCAGGCCAACCCGAGCGATTCCCTGGCTCGCGGGGCCTGGTGGGAGTTGTATGGCGATCAGCAGCTCAATGGCTTGATTGAGAAACTCAACAGTTCCAACCAGACTGTCGCTCAGTCCGAAGCGCAGTACCGTCAGGCCCAGGCCTTGGTGCGCAGTGCGCGTGGCGCATTTTTCCCAACCGTGGACCTGACCGTCGGCAAAAATCGCTCCAGCCAGGGCACTGGCAGCAGCAGTTCCAGCCTGACCAGTTCTTCCAGCGGTATACGCAACACCTACACCGCCCAGGCGGGTGTCAGTTGGGAGGCCGATGTCTGGGGCAAGCTACGCCGTGGGCTGGAGGCCGACACCGCAAATGCCGAGGCGAGTTTTGCCGACCTGGCGGCGATGCGCCTGAGCCAACAGTCGGAACTGGTGCAGAACTACCTGCAATTGCGGGTGATCGATGAACAGAAACGCTTGCTGGAAGCAACGGTCGAGGCTTATCAGCGCTCACTGAAAATGACCGAAAACCAGTACCGCGCCGGTGTCTCCGGCAAGGACGCGGTGGCTCAGGCCCAGACGCAGCTCAAAAGCACTCAGGCTGACCTGGTGGACTTGATCTGGCAGCGTGCCCAGTTCGAGAACGCCATTGCCGTGTTGATCGGGGTAGCGCCGGCCGAGTTCGGCCTGGCTGAAACCCGGGACATCCCGGCGTTACCGCCGATTCCACTGAACTTGCCTTCGCAACTGTTGGAACGCCGCCCCGACATCGCCTCCGCCGAGCGTTCGGTGATGGCCGCGAACGCTAATATCGGCGTAGCCAAGGCGGCGTATTACCCGGACCTGACGCTGAGCCTCAACGGTGGATACAGCAGCAGTACGTCTTCCAACTGGTTCACTGTGCCGAACCGCTTTTGGTCAGTCGGGCCGCAATTGGCCATGACCTTGTTCGATGGTGGCCAGCGGTCGGCGGAAGTCGACCGTAGCGAAGCGGCCTACGACGAAACCGTGGCCAAGTACCGTCAGACCGTGCTCGACGGTTTCCGGGAAGTGGAAAACTATCTGGTTCAGCTCAAGGTCCTGGAAAACGAATCCGAGGTGCGCCAGCAGGCCCTGGACGCGGCGCGTGAGTCCTTGCGCCTGACCCAGAACCAGTACAAGGCCGGGCTGATTGCTTACCTTGATGTCGTCGTGGTTCAGGCCACGGCGTTGAACAACGAGCGCAGCGTGCTGGACCTGCAGCAAAGTCGCCTGATTGCCAGTGTGCAGTTGATTGCGGCGTTGGGCGGCGGCTGGGATGGCCAAAGCAACAACGACTGACCCTTGTAGGAGCTGCCGCAGGCTGCGATCTTTTGATCTTGTTTTTCAAAAATCAAAGTCAAAAGATCGCAGCCTGCGGCAGCTCCTACAGGGGATTGCAGGTGGTCAAACAAGCGTTTCATCGGCTTGATGGCACTTTGCTGATTTTGTCAGTGCGTTCTTTTGCGCAATCAGTACAATCGCCCATTTCCCCCCCTTGAATGGAATCTGGACGGCGGGGGTGTTCGCGAGAAGTCCCATGCTCATCGGTAGTTATTCCCCCACGCTGGTTGTCATCTCGCTCTTTGTAGCGATTCTCGCGTCCTATACAGCGCTTGACCTGACCGGGCGTATCGCCACGGCCAAGGGGCGGGCGGTGCATCTATGGACCGCGGGCGGCGCGTGTGCCATGGGCATCGGCGTCTGGTCCATGCACTTCATTGGCATGCTCGCGTTCAAATTGCCCATCGACCTGGGCTACGACCTCGGCATTACGGTGCTGTCGCTGCTCACCGCCATCCTGTCCTGCGGCTTCGCCCTGTGGTTGGTCAGTCAGCCGCGACTGCCTGCCTGGCAACTGGCGTTCGGCGCGCTGATCATGGGCGCCGGGATCAGTGCCATGCATTACACCGGCATGGCGGCCATGCGCATGCAGCCGGGCATCGATTACGACCCGACGCTGTTCGCTGCGTCACTGTTGATCGCGGTAGTGGCCTCAGGCGCCGCGTTATGGATCGCTTTCCGGCTGCGTCAGCACACGCCTTATGTTGGCCTGATTCGCGGCGGCGCGGCGGTGATCATGGGCATAGCGATTGTCGGCATGCACTACACCGCCATGGCGGCGGCGCGTTTCCCGGATGGTAGTTTCTGTGGTGCCGTCAGCAGTGGCCTCAGTGGCAAGGGCCTGGACAATCTGGTGCTGATCACCACCCTGGCGGTGTTGAGCATTGCCTTGCTGACGTCGATCCTCGATTCGCGGCTCGAGGCGCGCACCGCCAGCCTGGCCCAATCGCTGACCGAGGCCAACCGTGAACTGACCCAACTGGCCTTGCACGACACGCTGACTGGTTTGCCGAATCGGGTATTGCTGGCCGACCGTATCGATCAGGCCATGTCGAGAGTGCAGGAGCAGGGTGGTTGTTTTGCCTTGATGTTCATCGATCTGGACGGCTTCAAACCGGTTAACGATGCCTTCGGTCACCACACGGGTGACCAGTTGTTACGTGAAGTCGCCCTGCGACTGCGTGAAGATCTGCGCAGCCAGGACACGCTTGCGCGAATCGGCGGTGATGAGTTTGTGCTACTTGTGCAACTCGTCGAACAGAATGACGCATTGAGCTTGGCGGCCCGCCAGGTCGGGTTGATCGCGCGCTCATTCCGGGTGGCGGAACACGACTTGCAGATATCCGCCAGCGTTGGCATCGCGCTCTATCCGGGCAATGGCCAAACCGCCCAGGAACTGCTGATGAATGCTGACGCGGCGATGTATCACGCCAAGGGCGCGGGCAAAAACGGCTACAGCTTCTTCGACGCTTCGATGAACAGCAACGCACGTAAACAGCTGCAATTGCTGCAAGACTTGCGTATTGCCCTCGAGCAGCAGCAATTCAGCCTCTATTACCAGCCCAAGTTCGACGCCAGCAACGGCCGGCCGGTGGGCGCCGAGGCGTTGCTGCGCTGGGTGCATCCGACCCAGGGCATGCTGTTGCCGGACAAGTTTATCGACCTTGCGGAGAAAACCGGGCTGATCATCGCGATTGGCGAGTGGGTGCTCAACGAAGCCTGCCGCCAGATGCGCGAGTGGTACGTGCTTGGCTATACCGACTGGCGTATCGCGGTGAACCTCTCAGCCTTGCAGTTCTGCCATGTCGGCCTGGTCCAGAGCGTCGCCAGGGCACTGGCCACGCACCATTTGCCAGCCAACAGCCTGACCCTCGAAATCACCGAAACCACCGCCATGAGCGATGCCGATGCGAGCATGACGGTGCTTCGGGAGCTGTCGGAAATGGGCGTTGACCTGTCCATCGATGACTTCGGTACCGGCTATTCGAGCTTGATGTACCTCAAGCGCCTGCCGGCCAACGAGCTGAAAATCGACCGGGGTTTTGTTCGCGATCTGGAACTTGGCAGCGATGACGCCGCCATTGTTTCCGCCATCGTTGCCCTGGGCCAGGCCTTGGGTTTGCGAATTGTCGCCGAAGGGGTGGAAACCGACGTTCAGCAGGATTTCCTGACCCAGCTCGGCTGCGACTCGTTGCAGGGTTATTTGCTCGGGCATCCGCTGCCGGCCGACCGCTTCATGGTGGACATTCATCGCGCGGAGAAACAGGCCATAGCGCCTGAATCATTAGCGTAGGAACCTGTAGGAGCTGCCGGAGGCTGCGATCTTTTGATCTTAAAAAAACCCAAAATCAAAAGATCGCAGCCTTCGGCCGCTCCTACAGAGCAGGGCAAGATAGCTTGAGTCCATGCAAAAACCGGGAATGGCGGTTATTCTTTGACCCGACCGCTTACGCTCGGAATGGGGAACACTCACATGGACAAAGTCATCGTCATCACCGGCGGCAGCCGCGGCATCGGCGCCGCTACTGCGCTGTTGGCTGCCGAACTGGGCTATCGGATCTGTATCAACTATC
Source organism: Pseudomonas sp. LBUM1644 (assembly GCF_059716195.1). NCBI lineage: Bacteria > Pseudomonadati > Pseudomonadota > Gammaproteobacteria > Pseudomonadales > Pseudomonadaceae > Pseudomonas > Pseudomonas sp. LBUM1644. The sequence continues at coordinate 2,933,800 of NZ_CP166812.1, forward strand.
AGGCTGATGAAGAAGCGGCGCACGGTATGCTGGAGCAAGTCCGCGCCCTCGGTGCCCAAGCCATCGCAGTGCGTGCCGACGTCAGCATCGAAGACGAAGTGATCGCTCTGTTCCATCGCGTGGACACGGAACTCGGCCGGGTCACGGCACTGGTGAACAATGCCGGCACGGTGGGACACAAGTCCCGGGTCGACGAAATGTCCGAATTCCGAATTCTCAAAATCCTCAAGACCAACATCCTGGCGCCGATCCTCTGTGCCAAGCACGCGATCCTGCGCATGTCACCCAAGCATGGCGGGCAGGGTGGCAGCATCGTCAATGTGTCTTCGGTGGCCTCGCGTCTCGGCTCGCCCAACGAGTACGTGGATTACGCGGCGTCGAAAGGTGCGCTGGACAGCTTCACTATCGGTCTGTCCAAGGAAGTGGCGGGCGAGGGCATTCGGGTCAATGCGGTGCGGCCGGGGTTCATCTACACCGACTTCCATGCACTGAGCGGGGATCCGGATCGGGTCAGCAAGCTTGAATCGGCGATTCCGATGGCCCGCGGCGGGCGGCCGGATGAAGTGGCGGAGGCGATCGTCTGGTTGCTGTCGGACAAAGCTTCTTATGCGACGGGGACGTTTGTAGATCTTGGCGGCGGGCGATGAAAGCTCAGATCAAAAGATCGCAGCCTGCGGCAGCTCCTACAGGTGTACGCAAACCATTGTAGGAGCTGCCGGAGGCTGCGATCCTTTGATTCTAAAAAGACCGCACAATCCGCCCCAACGTCTCCATCGCTTTCTCGGCTGCCTCATCCCAAGGGCTGCCGTAATTCAACCGTATACAATTCCTGAACCGCTGCGTCGGTGAAAAAATCGGCCCCGGCGCGATGCTGATCCCCTGTGCCAGCGCCATCTGGAACAATTTCAAGGAATCCATCTGCGCAGGCAACTCCAGCCACAAAAAGTAGCCGCCGGCCGGTTGACTGACCCGGGTTTGTGCCGGGAAGTACCGGGCGATGGCCGCGAGCATCGCACTTTGCTGTTCTTCCAGCGCATAACGCAATTTACGCAGATGCCGGTCGTAGCCCCCATGTTGCAAATAATCCGCAATGGCCGCCTGGGCTGGCATCGACGCGCAGAGCGAGGTCATGAGTTTGAGGCGTTCGATCTTCTGCGCGTAGCGCCCGGCAGCGACCCAGCCGATGCGGTAACCCGGCGCGAGGCTTTTGGCGAACGAACCGCAATGCATCACCAGCCCTTCAGTGTCGAAGGCTTTCGCCGGTTTCGGGGCTTGCTGGCCGTAATAGAGTTCGGCGTAGACGTCGTCTTCGATCAGCGGCACTTGATGGCTGCGTAACAGTTCCACCAGCGCCTGTTTTTTCGCTTCGGGCATGGTCGCGCCCATGGGGTTCTGGAAGCTGGTCATGCACCAGCAAGCCTTGATCGGGTGGCGCTCCAGGGTCTGGGCCAGTACGCCGAGGTCAATGCCGTCCCGTGGGTGCACGGGAATTTCCACGGCTTTGAGTTTCAGTCGTTCCAGTATTTGCAGGCAGGCGTAGAACGCCGGGGCTTCGATGGCCACCAGATCGCCGGGCTCGGTCACCGCTTGCAGGCACAGGTTCAGCGCTTCCAGGGCGCCGTTGGTGATCAGCAGTTCTTCCATCGGCAGCATCAGGCCACCGACCATATAACGCAGGGCGATTTGCCGGCGCAGTTGCGGGTTGCCCGGCGACAGATCGGTGACGACCATGCGCGGGTCCATGTCCCGTGATGCACTTGCCAGCGAGCGCGACAGCCGTTGCAGCGGAAACAGGGTCGGGCTGGGGAACGCCGAGCCGAAGGGTACAGTGTTCGGATCCTTGATCGAGTCGAGCACCGAGAACACCAGTTCGCTGACGTCGACTTCGGTGGATTCGTTGACCTGGCTACTGATCACCGGCTCTGAAAACGGGCTCGGCGCATGGGTGTTGACGAAGTAGCCGGAGCGCGGCCGAGCGCGGATCAGCCCGCGCCGTTCGAGCAGGTAATAGGCCTGGAACACAGTGGACGGGCTGACCCCGTAGGTCTGGCTGGCGTAGCGCACTGATGGCACGCGTTGGCCGGGGCCGAGGACGCCGGAGCGGATCAGTTCAGCGATGTCGTCGGCGAATTTTTCGTAGCGTTTCATCGAGTGCCTGGATGGGGGGCGTTCATTGGAAAAATGGTTGCAGCTGACATTGCCAAGATCGCAGCCTGCGGCAGCTCCTACAAGGGTTCGACATCCACCTGTAGGAGCTGCCGAAGGCTGCGATCTTTTATCTTAAAGGCTCAACGATTCATCGGCGCCACAAACCGGCTCTTAGCCACGCTATAGATACCCGGCTCATCGCTATCGACAATCCTGAAGCTGATCGTCTGCGAGCTGCTGCTCGGCCGTTCGGCCGTCATCGCCACCGACACCGGCACATCCACAATCTCGCCTGGCGCCAGGCTCAACTCGGTCTTGCCTTGCAGCTGGAAGCCATCGCCATCGACCAGGTCCAGACGATAGTCCTGGCGTTGCTGGGTCTTATTGATGACCTTGAGGCTGTAGATGTTTTCGATCTGCCCCTGACTGTTCTCGCGGAACAGGCCTCGATCCTTGCTGACATCCAGCGACACCATCGGCCGTTCCATCAGCGCCAGAACCAGAGCGCCAATCATCACCAGCAACACGGCGGTGTAACTGATCAGCCGTGGTCGCAGCAGATGCGTCTTGCCTCCCTGCAACTGATGCTCAGAGGTATAGCTGATCAGCCCGCGGGCGTAGCCCATTTTGTCCATGATCGAATCGCAAGCGTCGATGCACGCCGCACACCCGATGCATTCCATCTGCAAGCCGTCGCGGATGTCGATGCCGGTCGGGCAGACCTGCACGCAGAGCTGGCAGTCGATGCAATCACCCAGGCCAACCTCAGCCGGCGCCACGTCACGTTTGCGCGGGCCACGGTTCTCGCCGCGGGCGACGTCGTAGGAAATGGTCAGGGTGTCTTTGTCGAACATCACGCTCTGGAACCGCGCATACGGGCACATGTGCATGCACACCGCTTCGCGCAACCAGCCGGCGTTGATGTACGTCGCACCGGCGAAGAACAGTACCCAGAACAGGCTGACTCCGCCCATTTGCAAGGTCAGCAGTTCTTCTGCCAGCGGCCGGATCGGTGTGAAGTAACCGACGAAGGTCAGGCCGGTCAGCAGGCTGATCGCCAACCACAGCGTGTGCTTGGCTGAGCGGCGCATCAGCTTGTTCAGGCCCCAGGGCGCGGCTTGCAGCTTGATGCGCTGGTTGCGCTCGCCCTCGGTGATTTTCTCGCACCACATGAAGATCCAGGTCCAGGAACTCTGCGGGCAGGTGTAGCCGCACCAGACCCGACCGGCGAACACGGTGATTGCGAACAGGCCAAACGCGGCAATGATCAGCAGCGCCGACAACAGGATGAAATCCTGTGGCCAGAACGTCGCTCCGAAGATGTGGAACTTGCTTTCGGAAAGGTCCCAGAGCACGGCTTGGCGGTCACCCCAGTTCAACCACACCGTGCCGAAGAACAGCAGAAACAGAAACCCCGCGCCGCTCATGCGCAGGGTGCGGAACAGTCCGGTGAAGCTGCGGGTGTGGATCAGGTTGTCGCTGGACTTGGCCTTCACCTTTGGACGCGAAGGTTCGAATGTCTCTACGGTTCGGACGGGGATTCTATCGCTCATGGTCTTTCGCTCATCAGCCTTCATCAGGCGTGAGCACTATGAGTGTCGATCTGTTTGCAGAACAGACTCAGGTATTGCAATAAAAAGCGGATCAGATGAGCGCTGATCCGCTGCCTGCGACAAGATGAAGCAGCTGCTGCCGCGGGATGCAGGCGCCTATATCAGGCGCCCGCGGCTGCCGTTGATCCGGATCAATCAAATGACCGAATCACTGTCCGTAGCCTTCAAATGCTTACGACCGTCAACGGCGCCTGCTACGGTCAATGCGTCGGCTTCTGCTTCGGTGATGTAAACGCGCTGGCCGTTTATTTCCACCGCTGACATGGATTTTTCCGAGTCGGTGATGATGGTCACGTCGGGACACAGGCGAATTTCTTCGCCGTCCTCGGTGATGAAAAAGCAGGTCTGGTTTTCAATGCGCACGGTCATGGAGAGGTCCTTTTTTCTGCGGGATCTACAGTGTTAGGGCGCATCCGCCGGACATCGTTCTGTGCAACCGATTAATGGTCGGCGCGGTCCATCCAGAATCAAGCGACTTTCTATCCAATCATCACAAGGACAGCAGCATGAACGCGTGGTGGCATGAGGTTTGGATGACCCTGCAGGCCGAATTCGCCGACATCGGCGACGCGGCGCAACTGACACGAGTTACCGTCAGGTTGCTGATAGCGGCCATTTTGGGCGGCATCCTGGGATTCGAACGCGAACACAAGGGCAAGGCCGCCGGAGTGCGCACGCATATGCTGGTGGCCCTGGGTGCTGCGCTGTTCGTGCTGGTGCCGCAAATGTCCGGCTCCCAGGCGGATGCCATGAGCCGCGTGGTGCAGGGCGTGATCGCGGGGATTGGCTTCCTCGGTGCCGGGACCATCCTGAAAAACCAGGAAGGCGATGAAGGCCACGTAAAAGGCCTGACCACCGCCGCCGGGTTGTGGATGACGGCGGCGATCGGTGTGGCGGCAGGGTTGGGGCGGGAATCGACGGCGGTGCTGAGTACGTTGCTGGCATTGGCGATCTTCAGCGTGATGCCGCGGATCGTAAAAATGCTCGATAAAGACCGCGACCCGTAGGAGCTGCCGAAGGCTGCGATCTTTTGATCTTCAGGGGGGGCGGCGCAAAAAATCAAGATCAAAAGATCGCAGCCTCCGGCAGCTCCTACAGTGGAACATTGAATCTTCATACGGCTGGAGCAGTGTTTACGGACTCACAATCACCGGCGGCATCGTGGTTGGCGGTTCTTCGCGTGGAGGAGCGGTGGTGCCAGGCGGGTCTTGCTCCGGCACGGGTTCCGGTTCGGTCGGTGGAATAGTGGGGCTGTCGATGTTCGGATCAGGGGTTTCAGCGGGAATTGGAATACTCATCGTTGCAGTCTCCTGTAGCACTTGGCGTAAGTCGTGCTTAAGTTTGTTGACCACAGCGCGAAGGATTTGATTCCCGAAGACCCAGGCAAATCCCCGTGAACTTTTACGGCCGCCAGTCGCTCGGAACCTAGGTGAGTTAATTCAAGGAACATCAGACACAAGAGCGTCCATGGGGCGTAAAGGAGAGATGCTCGATGACTGCCGAAAAACCGACAGAGCTGAACTACAACCCTCATATGCCGCTGTCGCAGGCGTTACTGCTGCCACGTATCGCGATCGAGAACACGATGCCGATCCTGGATGGCGGGCAGTTCGCCGTAAAAGCCGTGGTGGGGCAGGACGTGGTGGTGACCAGCAAAGTGTTTGCCGATGGTCACGACAAACTGGCGGTGCGCATCCGCTGGCGTGCTGACGGCGATGAAGCCTGGCACAGCGAGGTCATGGGCGAGCTCGGCAATAATGGCTGGCAGGGCGAGTTCCGTGTCGAGCGCCAGGGCCGCTATGTGTTTTGCATTGAGGCCTGGATCGACCAGTTCGCCAGTTTCTGTTATGAGCTGGAGAAAAAGCACACGGCGCGGATCCCGGTCAGCCTTGAACTGCAGGAAGGCCGAACTCTGGTGCAACAGGCCGCCGAACGCACCGACGGGCCGTTGAGCGAAGACCTGGCGGCGCTGCACCATGAGCTGGCAGGGCTGCTTGAAGCCGAGCAAGTCGCGCTGTTCCTGCACCAGCGTAGCGCGGAGCTGATGGCCCAGGCCGATCACCGTGCCTATCTGAGCCTCAGTCCAGAGTACCCGGTGGATGTCGAACGGGAACTGGCTCAGTTTGCCAGCTGGTATGAATTGTTTCCGCGCTCGATCACCGATGATCCGGCTCGCCATGGCACTTTCAACGACGTGCATTCGCGTTTGCCGATGATTCAAGACATGGGCTTCGATGTCCTTTACTTCCCGCCGATCCATCCTATCGGACGCAGCTACCGTAAAGGCCCGAACAATTCCCTGACCGCCGGTCCGGATGATCCGGGCAGTCCGTATGCGATTGGCAGCCCGGAGGGTGGGCACGAAGCGATCAACCCGGAATTGGGCACTCGCGAGGATTTTCGCAGGCTGGTCGCGGCGGCGGCGGATCATGGCCTGGAAATCGCCCTCGACTTCGCCATCCAGTGTTCGCAGGATCACCCATGGCTGGAACAGCATCCGGGCTGGTTCAACTGGCGGCCGGACGGCACGATCAAATACGCCGAAAACCCGCCGAAAAAATACCAGGACATCGTCAACGTCGACTTCTACGCCGTCGAAGCCATTCCCAGCCTGTGGGTCGAGTTGCGTGACATTGTCGTAGGTTGGGTCGAGGAGGGCGTGAAGATCTTTCGCGTCGATAACCCACACACGAAACCGTTGCCGTTCTGGCAATGGCTGATCGCGGATGTGCGGGCGCTGTACCCCGAGGTGATCTTCCTGGCGGAAGCCTTCACTACGCCGGCGATGATGGCGCGTTTGGGCAAGGTCGGTTATTCCCAGAGCTACACCTACTTCACCTGGCGCAATACCAAGTATGAACTGTCGACTTATTTCGCCGAACTCAACGAATCGCCGTGGCGCGAATGTTATCGGCCGAATTTCTTCGTCAATACACCTGACATCAACCCGGCGTTTTTGCATGAATCGGGACGGGCCGGTTTCCTGATCCGCGCGGCGCTGGCGACCATGGGCTCCGGCTTGTGGGGCATGTATTCAGGCTTCGAACTGTGTGAAGCCGCTCCGGTGCCGGGCAAGGAGGAGTACCTCAATTCGGAGAAGTACGAAATCCGTCCAAGGGATTTCAACGCGCCGGGCAACATCATTGCCGAAATCGCACAGCTCAACCGCATTCGTCGGCAAAACCCGGCGTTGCACACGCATTTGGGCCTGACGATCTACAACGCCTGGAACGACAACATCCTGTATTTCGGCAAGCGCAGTGCAGATGGCAGCAATTTCATCCTGGTGGCTGTCAGCCTTGATCCGCACAACGTCCAGGAAGCGAATTTCGAATTGCCGCTATGGGAAATGGGGTTGCCTGACGACGCGCATACCCAGGGCGAAGATTTGATGAGCGGCCACCGCTGGACCTGGTACGGCAAGTACCAGTTCATGCGGATCGACCCCGCGCACCAGCCGTTCGGGATTTGGCGGATTACCACCTCTTGAATGCGGCACCGCATTTATTGGCGGTCGCATAACCCCGTAGGAGCTGCCGCAGGCTGCGATCTTTTGATCTGATCTTAACGATCAAGGCCAAGATCAAAAGATCGCAGCCTGCGGCAACTCCTACACAGGAAGCGTCGTTTGAAAAATGTGGGGCATTACCGAATACAACAGGAGTTTCAAATGGCGAAGAAACCCAAGGCTGCCACCTTTATCAAGGACCCGCTCTGGTACAAGGATGCGGTTATCTACCAGGTTCACGTTAAGTCTTTTTTCGACTCCAACAACGACGGGATCGGCGACTTTCCCGGTCTTATCGCCAAACTCGATTACATTGCCGACCTCGGCGTCAACACCATCTGGCTGTTGCCGTTCTATCCGTCGCCTCGTCGTGATGATGGCTACGACATCGCCGAATACCGTGGCGTACACTCCGACTACGGGACCATGGCCGACGCCAGGCGCTTCATCGCCGAAGCGCATAAACGGGGTTTGCGGGTCATTACCGAGCTGGTCATCAACCACACCTCGGACCAGCATGCGTGGTTCCAGCGAGCGCGCAAGGCCAAACCCGGTTCGGCGGCGCGGGACTTCTACGTCTGGTCCGATGACGATCACAAATACGACGGCACCCGCATCATCTTTCTCGACACCGAGAAGTCCAACTGGACCTGGGACCCGGTGGCCGGCCAGTACTTCTGGCACCGTTTCTATTCCCACCAGCCAGACCTGAACTTCGATAACCCGCAAGTCATGAAAGCGGTGCTGTCGGTCATGCGCTACTGGCTCGACATGGGCATCGATGGTTTGCGCCTGGACGCGATTCCGTACCTGATCGAACGCGACGGCACCAACAACGAAAACCTGCCCGAGACCCACGATGTCCTCAAGCAGATCCGTGCCGAAATCGACGCCAACTACCCCGACCGCATGCTGCTCGCCGAGGCCAACCAATGGCCGGAAGACACGCAGCTGTACTTCGGCGACACCGACGCCAAAGGCCTCAACGGCGACGAATGCCACATGGCGTTCCACTTCCCGCTGATGCCGCGCATGTACATGGCGCTGGCCCAGGAAGACCGTTTCCCGATCACCGACATCCTGCGCCAGACCCCGGAGATCCCCGCCAACTGCCAGTGGGCGATTTTCCTGCGCAACCACGATGAACTGACCCTGGAAATGGTCACCGACAAGGAACGCGATTACCTGTGGAATTACTACGCGGCCGACCGTCGGGCGCGGATCAACCTGGGGATTCGCCGCCGTCTCGCACCGCTGATGGAGCGTGACCGCCGCCGTGTCGAACTGCTCAACAGCCTGCTGCTGTCGATGCCTGGCACGCCGACGCTGTATTACGGCGATGAAATCGGCATGGGCGACAACATTTACCTCGGCGATCGCGACGGCGTGCGCACGCCGATGCAATGGTCGATCGACCGCAACGGCGGGTTCTCCCGCGCCGACCCGGCGAGCCTGGTGCTGCCACCGATCATGGACCCGCAGTACGGTTACCTGTCGGTCAACGTCGAAACCCAGGCCGGTGACCCGCATTCGTTGCTGAACTGGATGCGGCGCATGCTCGCCGTGCGCAAGCAGTCCAAGGCATTCGGTCGCGGCACGCTGAAAATGCTCTCGCCGAGCAACCGGCGGATTCTGGCGTATACCCGTGAATTCACCGGGCCGGATGGCAAGTACGAAATCATCCTGTGTGTGGCCAACGTCTCACGCAGTGCGCAAGCGGCGGAACTGGACCTGTCCGCGTATGCCGGGATGGTGCCGGTGGAGATGCTCGGCGGTAACGCGTTCCCGCCCATCGGCCAGCTTAATTTCCTGCTGACCCTGGCGCCTTACGGTTTCTACTGGTTCGGCCTGGCGGCGGAAAACCAGATGCCTAGCTGGCACGTCGAGCCGGCGCAAAGCCTGCCGGACTTCACCACGCTGGTGCTGAAGAAACGCATGGAAGAACTGCTCGAAGCCCCTTCGCGGGGCACGCTGGAGCAGGCCATCCTGCCGAACTGGTTACAGAACCGGCGCTGGTTTGCCGGCAAGGACGCGACGATCGAGAAGGTCAACCTGGCCTACGGTGTGCGTTTCGGCGATCCGCAGCATCCGGTGTTACTGAGTGAAATTGAAGTGACCAGCGCTGGCCAGACCAGCCGCTATCAGCTGCCATTCGGTTTTATCGCCGAAGACCAGGTCGGCGCCGCGTTGCCACAACAACTGGCGCTGTCGCGTGTTCGGCGCGGGCCGCAGGTTGGTTTGATCACCGACGCGTTCGCCCTCGAAACCTTTATCCGCGCCGTGCTGCAGGGCATGCAGAACAGCACCGTGTTGCCGTCGGATGGCGGCGAGATCCGTTTCGAGCCGACTGCCGAACTGGACAAGCTCGGCCTTACGCCTGAGTCTGAGGTGCGTTACCTGTCCGCCGAACAGTCCAACAGTTCGGTAGTGGTCGGCAAAAGCATGGTGCTCAAGCTGATCCGCAAAGTCGCCTCGGGCACCCACCCGGAACTGGAGATGAGCGCGTACCTGACCAACGCCGGGTTCGCCAATATTTCGCCCCTGTTGGGCGCGGTGATTCGGCGCGATGGCAAGGGCGAAGACAACCTGCTGATGATCGCCCAGGGCTATCTGAGCAACCAGGGCGATGCCTGGGAATGGACCCAGAACAACCTCGAACGGGCATTGCGCGACGAACTCGCCGATGCCATGTCCGAACAGGAACAGCACTACAACGCACTGGGCGAGCTGAGAGATTTCGCCGGGATGCTCGGCCAGCGTCTCGGTGAAATGCACCAGGTGCTGGCGGCACCCACTGACAATCCGGATTTCGCGCCACAGGTCACCTCGCAAAAAGATGCGCTGGCGTCGGCCAAGGACGTCGCCGCGCAGCTGGAGCACGCGCTGAAGTTGCTCAAGCAACATCAAAGCGAACTGAACCCTGCGGACAAAGCGTTGGTCAGTCGTTTACTGGACAACAAAAAAGCCATCCTCAGCCATGTTCAGGACCTGGGCAAAAAAGCCGCCGGCGGGTTACGCATTCGCGTCCATGGCGATTTGCACCTGGGGCAAGTGCTGGTGATCAAGGGCGACGCCTATCTGATCGACTTCGAGGGCGAGCCGGCGCGGCCATTGAGCGAGCGCCGTGGCAAACATAGCCCGTACAAGGACGTCAGTGGCGTGTTGCGTTCCTTCGACTATGCGGCGGCGATGACGATCAACGTGCACAACGTCGACAACACCGCGGATGCGCTAGCGGCGCGACATAAGGTCGCGGAGCGTTACCTGAATGAAGCAAAACAGGCATTTGTCGACGCTTATCGGCTGGCGGCAGCTAGTCTTGCTCATGCGTGGCAAGATCCTAAAGGCGAGGACGCCGCGCTGGCGTTGTTCGGTCTGGAGAAGGCGGCGTATGAGGTGGCATATGAGGCGGAAAACCGCCCCACGTGGTTGCCCGTGCCGTTACACGGCTTATATGGATTATTAAGTGGGCTTAAACCCTTTTCCGATCTTGGTGGAGAGTAGTCATGAGTTTCTCGAACAAGGAACAGGGTCACGCTAAAGAAGCGTTACTGCCCAGATCGCGGGACATCGACGCGCTGGTGCGTGCTGAACATCGCGACCCTTTTGCAATACTCGGACCCCACGGTGATGACACCGGCGGGCAATTCATTCGGGCTTATCTGCCGGACGCTTTGAGCGTGCAAGTGTTGGCCAAGGACTCCGGGGAAGAACTCGGCAATCTTGAGGCCACGCAGACTCCGGGTCTGTTTGTCGGTCATTTCGAGCGGGCCCAGCCCTATCTGCTGCGTACCCGTTGGGCAGGCGGCGAACAAACCTCCGAAGACCCTTACAGCTTCGGCCCGTTGCTCGGCGAGATGGACTTGTACCTGTTTGCTGAAGGCAATCATCGCGACTTGAGCAGTTGCCTCGGCGCGCAACTGAAAAATGTCGACGGGGTCGACGGCGTGCGTTTCGCCGTGTGGGCGCCAAACGCCAAGCGCGTCTCGGTGGTCGGTGACTTCAACAACTGGGACGGCCGTCGACACCCGATGCGCTTGCGCCATCCCACCGGAGTCTGGGAACTGTTCATCCCGCGACTCCAGGCGGGGGAAACCTACAAATACGAAATACTCGGTGCCAACGGCATTTTGCCGCTCAAGGCTGATCCGATGGCGCTGGCCACTTCGCTGCCGCCGGACACCGCCTCGAAAGTCGCCTCACCGCTGAATATCGACTGGCAGGACCACGACTGGATGCAATCCCGTGGCGACCGTCAGCGGCCGAATGCGCCGCTGTCGATCTACGAATTGCATGCCGGTTCCTGGCAATGCGAGCTCGACGATCTGGGGGAAGTCGCTCGTCAGTACACCTGGCACGAGTTGGGTGAACGACTGATCCCGTATGTGGCGGAGCTGGGCTTCACCCATATCGAACTGATGCCGATCATGGAACATCCGTTCGGTGGTTCATGGGGTTATCAGCTGTTGTCGCAGTTCGCCCCCAGTGCCCGTTATGGCTCGCCGGATGATTTCGCCGCTTTCGTCAACGCCTGTCACCAGGCCGGCATTGGTGTGATCCTCGACTGGGTGCCGGCGCATTTTCCGACGGATACCCATGGCCTCGCTCAGTTCGACGGCACCGCCTTGTATGAATACGGCAACCCCCAGGAAGGCTTCCATCAGGACTGGGACACACTGATCTACAACCTGGGCCGCACCGAAGTGCACGGCTACATGCTCGCTTCGGCGCTGCATTGGCTCAAGCATTTCCACGTCGATGGCCTGCGGGTCGATGCCGTGGCCTCGATGCTGTATCGCGATTATTCGCGCAAGGCGGGCGAGTGGGTGCCCAACCGTCACGGCGGCCGGGAAAACCTTGAAGCCATCGACTTCCTGCGCCACCTCAACGACGTCGTCGCCCTCGAGGCGCCGGGTGCGCTGGTGATTGCCGAAGAGTCCACCGCGTGGCCGGGTGTCAGCCAAAGCACCCAGCAAGGCGGGCTGGGCTTCAATTACAAGTGGAACATGGGCTGGATGCACGATTCATTGCATTACATCCAGCAGGACCCGGTGTACCGCGCCCATCACCACGATGAGCTGAGTTTCGGCCTGGTGTATGCCTGGTCCGAGCGTTTCATCTTGCCGATCTCCCACGATGAAGTCGTGCATGGCAAGCATTCACTGATCGACAAGATGCCCGGCGACCGCTGGCAGAAATTCGCCAACTTGCGGGCTTACCTGAGTTTCATGTGGGCGCATCCGGGCAAGAAGCTGTTGTTCATGGGCTGCGAGTTCGGCCAGTGGCGCGAGTGGAACCACGATCAGCAACTGGACTGGTACTTGCTGCAATACTCGGAACACAAAGGCGTGCAGAAACTGGTCGGCGATCTCAATCGGCTGTATCGCGAAGAGCCTGCACTGCATGAGCAGGACGATGCACCACAAGGCTTCCAGTGGCTGATCGGTGACGATGCGATCAACAGCGTTTATGCCTTCCTGCGCTGGAGCAAAGAGGGGAGACCGGTGTTGGTGGTGGCTAACTTCACGCCAGTGCCGCGTCAGGCTTACCGCATTGGGGTGCCCTTTGCCGGGCGCTGGACGGAGGTGATCAACAGCGATGCGGCGATGTATGCCGGCTCGAATTACGGCAATAGCGGCGGGGCGTTTACCGAGGAAGAACCGAGCCACGGGCAGGCATTGTCGCTGGTGCTGAATTTGCCACCGCTGGCGGTGTTGATGTTGCGTCCGGAGTAAGCAAGATCAAAAGATCGCAGCCTTTTGTAGGAGCTGCCGAAGGCTGCGATCTTTTGCTTGTATCAACCATTCACCACCGCATCCGCACACCCAGGCTCCCGATCAACCCGTTCAAATCATTGTCGTCCACATCGCTGCTGTAATCGGCGCTGACGTACATGCTCACCGCCGGTGTCACCCTGGCCACCAACCCCAAGCCCAATTCGACCGTCGATGAATTGCGGCTGCTGCTGATCTTGTCGACTTGATCGAGGGTCACAGTGTTGCCGGTGTACACGGTGTGCCACAAGTTGGTCCGCACATAGGGTTCGACGGGCAGGCCATTGAGGTCGTAACTACCTTTCAACTTTGCGCCGACCCGTCCGCTCCAGGACGTCAGGTCGCTGGACGAGGCATTGCCGGAGCCCGCGTACGGGGTATCCAGGGTAATGCGCTGATTGATCAATTGCGCCTGCGGTTCAACCACCCAGTTATCGCTCAGGCCAATCGGGAAACCACCCTCGACCGAGAGGGTCATCGCGCTGCCTTCGGTGGCTTGTCGAGCGCCCTGGTCATTGCGACTGAAGCCGTTGACCCTGCCGCCACTGGCGGTCAAATCGACGTGCCAGCCTTGGGGGCCGGTCAGACTCCAGTAGGCGCCAAGACTCTGGCCTTGAAGGTTGAGGGTGTCGCTGTTCGGGTCGGCCAGGGCGGGGCTGGTCACCAAGCCGTTGCTGTTGCCCTGGAACTGGGTCAGGCCGCCGATCAGCCCGACTCGCTGAGTGTGCCCGCTACTGCTTTGCAGGGTCAGAATCGGCGGGCTTTTCAATTCGCCGGCACCCGAGAACGTCGAGCCCAGGGCCAGATAGTCGGTTTGTGCCTGGCGCGAGGCGTGTCCATACAGCTGATCCCAGGCCGAGGGCGCAGCGTCCTCGGTGGTCAGGTGTGTACTTCGTAAATCAGGGGCGGCGCTGAATCGGCCGGGGTAGGTTGTCGCGAGAGCAGCGGTCAAGGTAAGGACCGGGACATCCTGGGAATACCAGGGCGTTGTATCTTCCTCCGCAGGCGAGGCCTGCACTTCAATGGAGGTGCACAGCAGGAGTGAACTCGAGACAGTGCAAAAAGTGACTTTGATCTCTTCTGAAGTGAGTGAGGTTCTCATGGGGGTCTACCTTGCAATCGCATTCCGTATCTCGCTCTGGCGTCTCTCCTACCCCGAATGAGGGGCGACCGAATGGATTGGGGCAAACCTCTGCCCGCCCGTTTTTACGGGTTTCTGGGGTTTGTCCCTGATGGTACTTCCGGGGGTAGTACGGTGAAGCTAAGAAGACCCATGGCCGTGCGTCAAGAAAATGGCCGATAAATGGTAGTGCTATTTTAGCGGTTGCAAGTCACTGATTTCAGCTGATCATCTAAGTTGTTGTTTGTACAAAAAAACGTCAGAACAACCGCGTGCTAGACGGGTTTGGTAGCAAGCTACCGGCTTACCAGCTGACTCTCACACCGATATTGCCGGTCGTTCCGCGCAGCTGATTGCTGTCGATATTGCGAGTGTAATCGGCGCTGGCGTAGACACTGACGGACGGCGCCACGCTCAACACCACCCCGATTCCCAGATCGGCTGACGAGGACTGTTGCTCGGTATTGATTTGAGTGGTTCCCGCAAACGTCACTGAGTCACTGCCGGAAAAGGTGTGCCACAGGTTGGCGCGCACAAAAGGTTCGAGCGGGCGACCGCTGAGTTCGTAACTGCCCTTGAGCCGGGCGCCGAGACGACCGGTCCAGGCGCCGTCAGAATCGAACGACACGCGGGAAACGCCGTCATCCTGGCTGTCCAGGGACACTTTTTGGTGGATGACTTGCGCCTGGGGTTCCACCACCCAATTGTGCATCAGCTGGATCGGATATCCGGCCTCGGCCGAGACGGTCAAGGCATGGCCGCGTGTGTCAAGCTTGAGTCCGCGCTCGGAGTGACTATCGCCATCCAGTCGAGTGCCCATCACGACCGTGTCGACGTACCAGCCGGTGGGGTCGATCAGTGTCCAGTACAGGCCGACGCTGTCACCTTGCAGTTCCACCTTGCCGGCGCGCTTGCCCTCGAAGCCTTGGTTGAAACCGTCGACGTCACCCTGCAAACGGGTGTGACCAACGAAGAAACCGGTGCGCTGGGTTTGCCCGCCTGAGAGTTGCGAGCTGTAGACGTCGTTGCCGACTTGAAAGCCGTTGAGTGAACCATTGAGCCGCGGTGTCACGGTGCCGGCCCAGGTCTGGTCGAGATTTTTACCATAAGCCCGGCCCCAACCAGCGCCAAAGGCTCCGGTTTCGTTGAGCAGGCGTTGGTCGCCCTGACGATCGTGGAATGTACCGAGGGCCGCAAGGGTCAGTTGTGCTGCGGCCGGCGGCAATACCGACCAGGTCGGGACCTCCGGGCGATACAACGGAATCGGTGCTGCGCCTGCGACTGCAGGCGGTAGCGGCGGGGTTCCCGGCGCCGCTACCGGCACTGAGACTGCCGGAGCCAGAAGCGGGGCTTCCGGCGGCGCTGCCGGGTCTGCGACGGCGGCAGCCAGAGGTGCCACGACGGCAGAGCGCAGGTACCAACTGTTTTCAGTGCCGGCAGTGACGCCGCCCTTGAACAGGTAGTAATCGAAGGCGCCCGCTGAGACCGGGGCCTTAAGTGCAAAGGCGCTGTTGGCGCTGACTGCCGTGCCTTGTGCCTGGACCAACTGGATGCCGTTCTGCAGGGTCAGCGCACCGGTCCCCCCGAGGTTGCTGATGCTGATCAACGTGCTGCCGGTCAACGTCCCGTCCTTGACCACCAGTTTGTCGCTGGGGGAATTGTCATCGCCCACCGCACTTTGCAACAACAGTTGGCCGCCGTTCCCGGCGTAATTGCCCTGTACCGTCAGCGTATCGTTGGTGCGGGTATTGCCGCTGGCCAGGTCGATCACCCCGGCGTTGTTCAGGGTGACGCGCTGGCCAGGGGTGAAGGGCGTAACGCTGCCTTGGGTCGAGGTCAATGTGCTGCTGCCGTCAATATTGAACACGCCGGTGCCACTGGCGCTGTCACCCAGGACCCAGTTGTCCGCCAGATCGAACCGTGAGCCGTTGTTCAGGTTGACCGTTTCCCAATTGATGTAACGGGCAGCGCCCGCTGATGTGGTGTGATCGAAGATCATCACATCGTTGCCGGCCCCGCCGTCGATGGTCGGGGTGAGGGTCAGGGTGCTGTCATTCAGATTGCGCAGTGTCGCGCGGTCGTTGTCTTCACCCATCAGGATGGCCGAGTGAATCAGGCCGCCACCACTCCAGAGGAACGTGTCATTGCCCGCACTGGCGCGGATCTCGCCGACGACTTCACCACCCGTCACCGTGATGCTGTCGTCACCGCCGCTGACGCTGATGTTGCCGCCGATGAATCCGCCGGACACGATGATGGTGTCTTTACCGAAGCCGGTCACCAGATTGCCCAGGATCTTTCCACCCGACATGTCGAAGGTGTTGTCATCGAGTTTCATATTGACCCGCCCGATGGTGCCTCCCGTCATCGCCGCGAAGTCACCGTCCTCGAACGCGTCGACAATGGTGCCGCCGGTCATCCGGAATTGGTCCAGGCTATCGCCTTGGAAAAGTGCCTGGATACTGCCGCCGTTCATGATGAACGTGTCGATGCCATTGCCCTGGTGAACTTCGCCAGTCATCCGGCCATTGTCGACTTGCAGGAAATTGACCCCGTCACCCTGATTAAGCACGCCATCGAGGGTGCCCGACCCCATCACCACCCGGTCGGCGCCAGCACCGAAGGTCACGTTGCCATTGATGGTGCCGGTGCCATTGGCCGGGAAGGCCAAGCTGTTGTTGCCCGCCAGGTCAGTTAACGGCCCACTGCTGGCGCTGTCGCAGACGTAGTTGTCATTTCCTCCGGTTGGCGTGAGCGTGCAGCTCGCGTTGGCCATTTGCGGCCAATTGATACACAGCAAAATGGCAATCGCACAGACCCCGCATCGTTCCTTGGATAGTTCTGTCGAACGGCTCATGCTCGTCTCCGAAAGGAAAACCTTCGAGCACAACGTATCAACAGTTTGTTGGCCTATCTACTGTCATAAGTAACAGGTACCCGCGATAAATTGGCAGAATCAGAGGTGCACTTCGACCGACAGTGGCAAGTGATCCGAGAGGTGCGTCCAGGGCTTGCTGCCCAGTATTCGCGGCTCGTGACTGCTGGCATTGCGCAGGTAGATCCGATCCAGGCGAAGCAGGGGGAACCTGGCCGGGTAGGTTTTTGCGGGACGCCCGTGGTGGCGTTCGAAGGCTTCGTGCAGGTAATCGCGGCGGGCGAGGGCAGCGTTACCCTGGAGCTGCCAGTCATTGAAATCGCCGGCAATGATCACCGGCGCGCCGTCGGGCAAAGACTCAAGCAATTGGCACAGCAACTGGAGCTGCAACTGGCGGTGACTTTCCAGCAGGCTCAAATGAACGCAGATCGCATGGACTTCGGCGTGGCCCGGCACGTCCAGTACGCAATGCAGCAGCCCGCGACGTTCCGGGCCAGTGATCGAGACGTCGAGGTTGCGGTATTCGCGGATCGGGTACTTCGACAGCAAGGCATTGCCGTGGTGACCGTCGGGGTAGACCGCATTGCGGCCATAGGCGAAGTCGCTCCACATGCTGTCGGCGAGGAATTCGTATTGTGAGGTCTGCGGCCAGTCGTTGTAGCGCGACGAATGACGGTCGTGTTCGCCGACCACCTCCTGCAGGAACACCAGGTCTGCCGACGTGCTGCGTACCGCTTCGCGCAGTTCGGGAAGAATGAAACGCCGGTTGAAGGCAGTGAAACCCTTGTGCGTGTTGACGGTCAGCACCCGTAGTCGATGAATCGCCGGTGGCGAGTCCAACGACGCTGGGTCGACGGCCCGCTGCTTGGAATCAATGGTCACGTTCACTCCTCTGAATCAGGGCTGCTTAAGTATGCGACTGATGCGGGAGCGGGCAGTTCAGCGGGATTTTTTTGTGATTTTAAAAGATCGCAGCCTTCGGCAGCTCCTACAGGGGATCGCATTCCTTTGTAGGAGCTGCCGCAGGCTGCGATCTTTTGATCTTCTAGACAAACACAATCTCATAAGGCAACCGCATACGCTCCAGCAGCACCGGCGGCAGCAGCGGTGCGAGGCCGATGGCCGGTTCGCCGTCGAGTTGGCTGGCATAGGCGTGGGTGGCGTGGCTTTTGCGGGCGACGGTCCAGGTGTCGAGACGGACCTTTCGTGCACGGTGCCAAGGGATCAGCCCTTGAACGCGATTCGGCCAGTGCCAGGCCCAGACCGGCATTTCGTTGAACGCTGCGCCGACCAGGGCCGCGGCTTTCGCGCTGGCGCGCCCGACGACGCCATGATCGACGTTACCGTCCTCACACCAGGTGCTGAACACCACATCCCCGGGACGCAGGTAGCGGGCGATGAATTGAGTCAATTGCACCTCGCTCTCAGCCAGCGCGTTGTCGGTGAAGCCGCCGCGAATCCACTTCAGGCTGTGCATGGGCATGCCGAGCCGACGCAAGGCTTCGACACTTTCCTGGGGGCGAAACACACTCAGGCGTTTCTCCGACCATTGCTGCGACCCCGGATGGCTGGCGCTGCCGTCGGTAATCGAGATCAGTTGCAGGGGATGTCCCAGGGCGCTGAGCAATTGCAGCAGGCCACCGCAGGTCACGACTTCATCGCCCGGATGCGGGGCGATCACTACGGCGCGCGCGCCGGCGGGGACCAGGCTCTGGGTGCTGATGACGGGGATGTTGTTCAGTTGCGGGGCGCTGTTCCAGATTTGTGCAGGCAGGCTGTTTTCGCTGATGGAAACCGGTTTCATGGGATTACATCCTTGTTCGGGTTGATATCAGTGGGCAGCGCTCCAACCCCTGGATTGCCGCGAGCAGAGTATTGCTCATGTCACGCGATTCGTCGCCTCAATGCGCCCTCTGTTACGTTTTTATCCGGCCTGCACCATGTCCCGCAGAAAGTCTGCCGAAACTAACTGCGCTCGGCTGTCCAGGCGGAGATGCCAATCATCGCAAGCCCTCCAGGGCAGCCACGGAGCGCGGTTCGCGGCTCCAGAGTTCCAGCAGGAAATCGGCCTCCTGATGCAACACCAGGCGCGGCAAGTGCAAGTGCTCGTGGAGCAAGTCATGGACCTGGCGGGCGTTCAGCGGGCAGCCATCAATCGGTGGGCGCCAGTGACAGGCCAGCAGTTGGCCGTCGGCGGTCAGCGACCGTGCAGCGCACTCGATCAGTTGTTTGAGGTCTTCGGCGTCCAGGTAATAGCCAAGCTCGCTGAGCACGATGAGGTCGAACTGCTCGTTCGGCCAGTCGCCTGGCAAGCGGCTGCGCCGGACTTCTGCGTGATCGAACAGACTCAGGCGTGTGCGCGCCAGTGTCACGGCGGCGGCAGCGGTGTCGCAACACAACAGGCGATCACAGCGGCTGGCCAGCTCCGCACTCAGTTCGCCGTTGGCGCACCCCGGTTCGAAGATCGCGCGGTAGTGTGGCCGGGGCAGCGCAGCGAGGGTCACCGCACGTTTGCGCTGCTCGTACCAGCGCTGACGAAAGGCCCAAGGGTCATCACTGCCGGCGAACAAACCCTCAAAATAACGATCCTCGACGCTCATACAAACACCACTTCGAACGGTTGCAGCAGACGGTCGAGCACATACGGCGCCAGCACCGGCGGCAAGCCGATTTGCGGGTCACCTTCCAATTGGCTGGCGAATGCGTGGATGGCATGCCGCTTGCGCGCGACCAGTGCGGGTTTCAAGAGGATTTTTCGTGCACGGTGCCATGGCACCAGGCTGTCTTCAGGCGATGCCCAGTGCCAGGTCCAGACCGGCAACTCATACAACGTCGCCCCGACGCGCTGCGTCGCTTCGGCACTGGCACGTCCCACGGCTTCGTGATCACAATGGCCGTCTTCGCGCCACGTGGTGAAGACCACATCGTCGGGACGCAGGTGACGTTCAATGAACGCGCTCAACGCCGATTCCTGCGCGGCCACCTGACTGTCGGCGAACCCTGCGCGAAGCCATTTCAGGCTGTGCAATGGCAGCCCGAGGCGCCGCAGGGCTTCCACCGATTCCTGCGGGCGCACGGCGCTCAATCGCTCGACGGGCCAGCGCCTGGAACCGGGGTGACTGGCACAACCATCGGTGACCGAGATCAGTTGCAAGGCGCGCCCAGCGGCGGCCAGCAACTGCAGGAAGCCGCCGCAGCCTAATATTTCATCGTCCGGGTGGGGTGCGACGATCACGGCGCGGGCGCCCTCGGGCACCAGTGTCAGGATGTCGGCCACCGGCAGTTGCGCCAGGTGGCTTGAGGTTTGCCATAACCGCAGCGGGGTGCCTTGGCCGACAATCGGATTGGCTTTCATAACGTCCATGTCCCGCTCAGGTTTTTTTCTCCGAGCGCTGCAAGGTCTCGTTCTGCGTGACTTTGGCGCAGGAACACCGGCAGGTCGGCAATCAGCCGGGCGAATTGCCGATCCTTGCAATAGGGGCCGGCACCCAGGGCATGGCCGACGTGCTGGATGACCTGTTCGGCACTGTGTTCAACCACTGCGCGAACGCGACGGGCCAACAATTCGGCATCGGCTTGAGGCGCGGCATCGATGGTGATCGCGCTGGCCCGAAGTACCTCGGCGGCGGCATGCAGCGCGCGATCAACGGCGCCCAAGTGGGCGAGGGCGTGCGGTTCATTGCGGTGTGCACAATGGCTGCGCAGGCGCTCGGCGATAGTCTGCGCGGCGCCATACCAGCAGGCCGCGATACCGATTCCACCGTGCCAGAAACCGGGCCGTTGCAGGTAATCGCCAGGGTTGCCAATGGCGTGCGCCTGCGCGCCTTCGAACTGCACGTCGACGCTGCCGGTGGCGCCCATGCCCACCGCTTGCCAACCTGCGTCGGTAACGGTGACGCCCGGTTGATCCAGCGCCACGGCGACCAATTGCTGTCGGTCCTGGTCATCCCAGGCGGTGAGCAAGGCATGGCTCAACACCCTGGCCCCCGAGCACCACGCCTTGCGGCCGGTCAGCGCGACCATTTGCCCGCGGGCGCTCACGTGGACCCTCGCCTGCGGCGGTTCGGCAGCCCACATGCCCCAAGTGCCGGCGGGCATCGGCGAGCCACCGAGCTGCTGGATAATCGCCAGCGCATCGGTATGGCCTTCGTACAACTTGCACAAGCCCAGATCGTGACCGCCAACGTCCGCCAGACACTGAAAACGTCTCAATGTCTGACCACTGCCCGGCAGCGGAAGCCGATCCAGACCGGCCTGCACCATGGCCCGCAGGCACCGGCCTAACGCCTCGGTGTCGGCGTAGTCCGGTGATTGGCGTTGAAGAAATCCCTGGAGGTCCATTTCACTCTTCTTCCTCATGCTGCAATTCGAACAGCAACAGCGAGCGCCCAGTGACGGAATACTCGTGGCCGAATTCAAACCGCTCCTGACCCCGGATCGACGGCTGATTGGTGTCGATCATGCAGGTCCAGAAACCGCCGTCCGGCACTTCCGGCAAGGTGAAATTGACCACGTCATGATGCGCATTGACCACCAGCAGCAGCGTGGCGTCGGCCCCTTTACGGCGAATGCCGGTTTCCTGGGCGCGGCCATCGAGCAGCATGCCCAGACAACGGCCATGGCCTTCCTGCCATTGTTCGGTGGACATTTCGCTGCCATCCGGCGCGAGCCAAGTGACATCCTTGACGCCGATATCTTCGTTGTAATTGCCCACCAGGAACCGCCCGCGACGCAGGATCGGGTAGGTCAGGCGCAGCTTGATCAGGCGTTTGACGAACTTGAGCAGGGCCTTGCCGTCTTCGCTGAGGTCCCAGTTGACCCAGCCGATCTCGCTGTCCTGGCAATAGGCGTTGTTGTTGCCTTCCTGGGTACGTGCGAACTCATCACCGGCCACCAGCATGGGGGTGCCTTGTGACAGCAGCAACGTGGCGAAGAAATTGCGCATCTGCCGCAGACGCAGCTCATTGATCTCGGGGTCGTCGGTCGGGCCTTCGACGCCGTGGTTCCAGGACAGGTTGTTATTGCTGCCATCCTGGTTGTTTTCGTCGTTGGCCTCGTTGTGCTTATCGTTGTACGACACCAGGTCGTTGAGGGTGAACCCGTCGTGGGCGGTGATGAAGTTCAACGAGGCGTATGGGCGCCGGCCCCGTTGATTGAACATTTCGCCGGACGCGGTCATGCGACTGGCGAAGTCCGCCAGTTGGCCGTCATCGCCCTTCCAGAACGCGCGTACGGTGTCACGGAATTTGTCGTTCCATTCGACCCAGCCCGGCGGAAAGTTGCCGACCTGATAGCCACCGGGGCCACAATCCCACGGCTCCGAAATCATCTTCACCTGACGCAGGACCGGGTCCTGGCGGCAGGCCACGAGGAAGCTGTGACGTTCGTCGAAACCGTCGTGATAGCGCCCGAGAATGGTCGCCAGGTCGAAGCGGAAACCATCCACGTGCATTTCCGTGGCCCAATAGCGCAAGGAGTCGGTGACCATCTGCAACACGCACGGGTGACTCAGGTCCAGGGTGTTGCCGGTACCGGAATCGTTGATGTAGAAGCGCTTGTCGTCGGGCATCAACCGGTAATAGGAGGCGTTGTCGATGCCGCGCATCGACAGCGTCGGGCCTTGCTCGTTGCCCTCGGCGGTGTGGTTGTAGACCACGTCGAGGATCACTTCCAGATTGGCTTCGTGCAGGTGCGCGACCATTTCCTTGAACTCGGCGATCTTGCCGCTGGCCAGGTAGCGCGGGTCCGGGGCGAAGAACGCGATGCTGTTGTAGCCCCAGTAATTGGTCATGCCTTTGTGCAGCAAATGCTGGTCATTGACGAAGGCGTGGATTGGCAGCAATTCCACGCTCGACACGCCGAGTTTGCGGATGTGCTCCAGCACGTCATCGACCATCAACCCGGCGAAGGTGCCACGCAGGTTCTCGGGGACGGAAGGGTGACGCATGCTGATGCCGCGCACGTGAGTTTCATAAATGATCGTCTTGTCCCACGGCACGCTGACGCGGTGGTCGTGGCCCCAGGTGTGCGCCGGGTCGATGACTTTGCATTTGGGTACGAAGGGTGCGCTGTCGCGTTCGTCGAAACTCAGATCGGCGTCGGGGTGGCCGATGGTGTAGCCGAACAGCGCCTCAGACCACTTAAGCTTGCCGACCAGTTGCTTGGCATAGGGATCGATCAGCAGTTTGTTGGGGTTGAAGCGATGACCATTGGCCGGGTCGTACGGACCGTAGACGCGATAGCCGTAGATCAGCCCCGGATGAGCGTCGGGCAGATAGCCGTGGTAGATCTCATCGGTGTATTCCGGCAGCTCGATGCGTTCCAGCTCGACCTCGCCGGCATCGTCGAAGATGCACAACTCGACCTTGGTGGCGTTGGCGGAGAACAAGGCAAAGTTGACCCCCAGGCCATCCCAGGTCGCGCCCAGCGGGAAGGGCAAGCCTTCACGGATTCGCGAAGCCTCGGCATGAGGTTCTGGCGCGGCTTTCTTTGGACTGGTCATAGATGCTCCTGCAAATAGGGGTAATGCTGTTCCCCTGTAGGAGCTGCCGAAGGCTGCGATCTTTTGATGTTGCGTTAAAGATCAAGATCAAAAGATCGCAGCCTTCGGCAGCTCCTACAGGGAGCGGCAGCGTTCCGGTTTTTTACGGGCGAGCGCGCCCGCGGTGGCGAGAGGGCTCGCCACGAGGTCAAGCAGATACAAGAGGCTGAGCGTCAGGCCGCGGGCGGCTTTTTCGCTGTTCGAGGTTTTTTCTCGGCAGGTTTTTCGCCCGGCGGGATGACCTTTGAAGCCACGGCTGGCTTGGCCTTGGTTTTTGCCTCGGCCGCTTTGCCGTTGAGTTTGACGTCGGGCTTGTTGGCTGCCGGTTTGGTCGTGGCGGCTTTACTGCCTGAAGCTTTCGGCGATTTTTTTGGTGCCAGGGCTTCAGCTTCCGCCAGCTTGCGAGCCATCTCCCAATGACGGGCTTCCTGGCCCTCGGGTTGCCCTTCCGACTCCCAGATCTGATAGGCAAATTCGCGAACGCGTTTATCGTCGGTACTCATCGCAATGCTCCTGAACTGTGTTCAAGTTTGGATAAAGAGATTGACCGGGAAATCCCCCAGCGCGGCGCTAATCAGCAGCTCCATGTGTTGTGTGACTGCGACGCTTGAAAAAAGTCCCTTCAGATTTTCGTCAGGTGCGGCAAACGGTAATTTGACCCGTGTATCGCCCCACTGCGGCGCGCCGACATGGGGGTCGGCACTGTTTTCCAGCAGGTGCGCGCAGCGTATCGGTACGATCACGATGGCCCGTGTTCCAGCCTGTTCGCGCGCAAATGCCATGACCCGATGAGCCTCGCTGCCGACCACTTCAAGGGCTTGATACGACCCTCGTCGAAACAGCTCGGCATGCTCGGCGCGCAGGTTCAGCGTACGCGCGATCAGGGTTTGCTTGATGCGGCCGTCCCGCCAGTTTGCCAACAGGTCGGGCAAGTCCAGAGGCACTTGCATCGACTGCTGCCGGCTGGCGTAATCCACCGGCCGGCGGTTGTCCGGATCGACCAGGGTGAAGTCCCAGAATTCGTCGCCCTGATACAGGTCCGGCACACCCGGCACTGTCATGCGCAGCAAGGTTTGCGCCAATCCGTTGAGTGCACCGGGAGCCGCGATCGCCTGGGCGGCTTGAGCCAGCGCCGAGCGCAGCCCCTGACCTTCCGGGCTCAACAACAGTCGATTGAGAAAGGCCTCGGTCGCTTGTTCATAAGCGTCGTTCGCAGCGCTCCAGCTACTTTGCAATTTGGCTTCGCGCAGGGCTTTTTGCTGCCACTGCCAAAGGCGCTTGGCGTAGTCCTCAAGGCCAGGCTGATCGTCGCTATGCAGTGCCAGCGGCCAACTGCCAAGGATGGCTTGATAGAGAATCAACTCGTCGCCGGCCGAAGGCACGTTGTCGTCGCTGCGCAGCGACATGGCGAGCGCACGCCAGCGTTCGACTTGCTCGACGTACCAGTCGCTGCGCTCGCTCAATACCGCAAGCCGCGCCCGGGTGTCTTCGCCACGCTTGTGATCGTGAGTGGCCGTGGCCAGCAAATTGTCCGGAAACTCGTCGAGGCGCTTGAGGCAGGTCGCATGAAAGTCGCTCACCGGCGCGCTGAATTGCTCGGTGCTGAACCCCACGTCATTGCGCGACAGCAACACCGCCGAACGATAGAACGCCGTGTCTTCCACCGCCTTCGCGGCGGCCGGGGAGGTCAACTGCTGAAACCGCACGCAGGCATGTTTAAGTATCTTGCGCGGGCGACCCACCGGGCGTTGGCGCCACGGTTCACCGCCCAGCCAGCGCGCCAGGCAATCGAGTACCGGCCAATCGGCCTCGCCGAGGGTTTGTCGTGCTCCCTCCATGGCCTGCTGGAAAAACACGTCGTCCTCGGCCGAACGACCGCGGGGGCTGATGTAAGTACGGTACACCGGAAAATGCACGATCAACTCCTGCAGCGCCCGACGGATCGCGCCAAGGGTCAGGTCGCGGGTCATCAAGTCTTCCCGGGCCACTTGCAACAGGGCTTGCGCGACACTCTCGAAATCGCCGGCGAGCGAACCGTTGAGGATCTGCTGGCGGGCCAGTTGGGCTTCCTGGCGGAAATCCGCGGGCCGTTCGCTGTGCCTGCTCCAGAGTTCGCCCAGGGCCTGGGCACCTTCCGGGGCATGTTGCAGCAGCGACAACTGGTTCATGAATTCGTAACCGGTGGTGCCGTCCACCGACCAGTCGCGGTGCAGGGTTTCGCCTTCACCAAGGATCTTCTCGACGTAGATGGGCAGATGCCGGCCCGGTGACAGGCTGTCGACTCGACGCCGCAGTTTACGGCAGTAACCGCGAGGGTCGGCGAGGCCGTCGATGTGGTCGATGCGCAAGCCGTCTACCAGGCCTTGCGTCACCAGCTCGAAGATTTTTGCGTGGGTGGCTTCGAACACGGCTGGGCGTTCCACGCGCAAGCCCCCGAGTTCGTTGACATCGAAAAAACGCCGCCAATTGATGTCATCCGCAGCCGTCCGCCAACTGGCGAGGCGATAGCTTTGACGCTCGAGCAGCTGGTGCAAGCGCTGGAAACCTTGCGCGGTCAGTGAATCGTAGGCCTCAAGGTTCTGTTCAATGACCTGCCGAATGGCCGGATCGCTGGCCAGTTCACGCAGTTCGTCTTTTAACGGAATCGCCAGGCTGTGGGCGTCCGTCTGGTAACTCAATGTGCTGAAGCGCTCGGCCAGTGATTTCAGGCGCTCGTCATCGCCCTTGAGCAACTCGCCGTAATTCATCGGGCAGATCGGGAAACGATGGTCATAGTGCTCGACAAAAAACTCGCCCCGCCGGGCATCCAGGCGCAAGGGCAGGGTGCCGTCCTGCAAGGCGACCCCGTAATCGCTGCCCAGGAACGGCAGCAGCAACTGGCCTTCCATCAAGGGGTCGGGCGAATGCCACTGGATGTCGAAGAATTCGCCGTAAGGGCTCAGCCGTCCCCATTCCAGCAAGTCCAGCCACCAGGGATTATCACCCCCGCCGACGGCCATGTGGTTGGAGACGATATCGAGGATCAGCCCCATCTTTTGCTCACGCAAGGCACTGACCAAACGGCGCAACGCCGCCTCGCCACCGAGTTCGGGATTGACCGTGGTCGGGTCGACCACGTCATAGCCATGCATGGAACCGGCACGGGCGCTCAGCAATGGTGAGGCGTAGACATGGCTGATGCCGAGGCTGGCAAAGTACGGCACCAGTGGCACCGCGTCGTCCAGCGTGAAACCTTTATGAAATTGCAGTCGCAGGGTCGCCCGCAACGGCTGGATGGCCAATGGAGTCATTGATCACGCTCGCCGGCCTGAAGTCGCGCGCAGGCGAGCAGTTCCAGGCGCCGGGCAGCGTCCGGGCCATCGAGCAACGCCTCGCTGTTGCCGGGCAGTCGCCGTGACCAGTTGGGGTGCGTGTCGATGGTGCCAGGCAGGTTGGCTTGCTGCTCGATACCCAAGGCATCCTCCAGCGGCAACAACACCAAGGGCGCGCGGGTGTGACCGAGAAAACGGATGGCCGCATCGAGAATCTGATCGGACTCGTGGGACTCTTCGCGAAAGTTCTGCGGGTCCTCGCTTAACACGCGTCGCAGGCCCTCGCGTTCACGTTCGCGGTGCTGACGCCAGTCGATTTCACCCTTGGCGTCGACCAGGTTCAGACGTGAGCTCCAGTCGATATCGTGACCATGCCACCAGCCATTGATCGTTGGCAGATCATGGGTGCTGGTGGTTGCCAATGCGTTATCCGGCCAATCGAGGATCGACTTGAAGTGAGTGTTGTCCTGTTCGAACAACAGCACGCGCATGCCGAGGATCGAGCGGGCGATCAATTTTTCCCGCAGGCCATCGGGCACGGTACCGAGGTCTTCGCCGAGGACAATCGCCTGGTGGCGATGAGACTCGAGCGCCAGCAGACGCAGCAAGTCGTCGACCGGATAATAAAGGTAGGCGCCATCCGCGGGCGACGCACCGTTGGGGATCACCCATAGCCGTTGCAGGCCCATGACGTGATCGATCCGCAGGCCACCGGCGTGCGCGAAGTTGGCCCGCAGCATTTCAATAAACGCACGAAAACCGTTGCGGACCAGGCCTTCGGGTGAAAACGCGGAGATGCCCCATCCCTGGCCACTGCGATTGAGTATGTCCGGCGGCGCGCCGACGGTCAGGGAGGCCAGCAGTTCATCCTGGCGGCTCCAGGCCTGACTGCCACCGCCATCGGCACCCACCGCGAGATCGGCAATCAGGCCGATGTTCATGCCACTGCCGCGCGCGGCGGTTTGCACGCGCTCAAGGCATCGAGTAATCAACCACTGGCAGAAAGCGAAGAAGCCGATGCGTCCGGCGTTCTCTTCGGCAAACTCGGCCAGTGCGGCGCTGCGCGGGTCGCGCCATTGTTCGGGCCACTCGCGCCAGTCGAGGTTTTCACCCTTGGCCGCGCGGGCTTCTTGAATGGCTTCAAAACGGCAGTGATTTTCCAGTGCTTCACCAGCGGCGTGACGAAAGCTGCTGAAGTCGGCGTGCAGCGGGTGTTCACCCAGCACGAAGCCTTCGTACAGCGCCTGCAACAGTCGATGCTTGGCTTCGGCGGCGGTCGGCCAATCGATCAATGGCAGCTCTTCCAGACCCTTGAGCTCGGCGGCCAGGCCGGTTGCATCGATGGCGCTGCGCAGCGCGCGCTCACCGAGGATTGCACCGGGCGCAGCGTAGAGACTATTGAGGAACAAGCGGCTGGAGGGCGAATAGGGGCTGTAACGCTGGGTATCATTGCTGAACATCGCGTGCAACGGGCTGATCGCCAAGGCCTCGGCGCCACGTTCACCGGCGACTCGGGCCAGGTCTTCGAGCGCCTGGGTATCGCCGAAACCGCCATCGCCGGGGCGACGCAGCGAGTACAGTTGCACGCTCAGGCCCCAGGTGCGAGGGATCGGGCTGTCGACGGCGTCACCGACGCTGTAGCAGCGTGCCGGGGCAACCGCCAGTGTGAAGGATTGCCCATCGATGCTGACATGCTGATAACCGACCGGGATCAAGCCCGGAAGCACTGCTTCGGCATCCAGTTTCAGGTTGAGTCGCGAACCATCTTCAAGGTGGATTTCGCAAGGCGTTTGCGGTTCGAAGTAACGGGCCAGGTTCAATCCGGCACCGAAGTCGGCGGTAATAAGCGGCGGTAGCACGTGAGTCTGTTGCACCTGCAGCAATTCCTGCAGGCTGGCGTCGATTTCCTGGGCGCTGCCGGCCGGGTGGCCGAGTCCGGTGAGGACGGCGCGTAATACCGATGGGGCGACTTTCTGCGGGCGGCCGTTGGCGTCGATCCAGTCGACGGCCAGGCCAGCTCGGCCGGCCAGTATTTCCAGTTGCGCATCACTCATGGGCGCTCTCCATCCGGGGGTAGCAAAGGGGCTGCGGCCGTGAGACTGACAAGCGCGCAATACGGGGCAAGATGCCCCTGATCCAACAGGCGGGCTGATTGCGCAGGGTGTTCGAACAACAACCGTGCACCGGCCTGTGAGGTGTGGACCACGGGCGTGTCGCCGAGGTTCAGGTCAATGCGCAGCTCGCTGCCGTCACCCAGGGACCAGCGCGTGCTCACTGCGCCTTTGCCAATCACCTCGGCGCCCAGCGAACGCGTGCCCGGCAGGCGCGGGATGATGTGTTCGTGGCGCAGGCTCAGCAACTGTCGGTACAACGCTTCGATTGCCGGCTGCTCCGGGGCGGACAGGTCGGGCCGTGACGCTTCAAATGTCCGGGACGCGTTGGGGTCGGGAATCTGTTCGCGCTTATGTGGGTCGGCAAACACGCTGAAGGCGGCAAACTCATTGCGTCGACCTTCACGCACCAGCTCCGCCAGTTCGCCGTGATGGTCAGTGAAAAACAGAAAAGGTTCTTCGACCCCGAACTCGTCACCCATGAACATCAGCGGGATCATCGGCGACAACAGCAGCAGCGCGGTGGCGGCTTTCAGGGCTTCAGGATGCGCCAACTGATGCAACCGCTCGCCGAAGGCGCGGTTGCCGATCTGGTCATGGTTTTGCAGGAACAGGACGAACGCGGTGGGTGGCAGGTGTCCACTGGGTTCACCCCTGGGTTCGCCGTGACGGTTGATGTGGCCCTGAAATACGAAACCCTGGCTCAGGCAACGCGCCAGTTGCTGGGTCGGTTGTTCTGCATAGTCAGCGTAATAGGCATCGGTTTCGCCGGTCAGCAGAACGTGCAACGCGTTATGACCGTCATCGTTCCACTGGGCGTCGTAACCTTGTTCCAACAGGCTGGCCTGGTTGTGTTCGTTTTCCACCATCAACCAGACATGCCGCGCCGGATCGGCTTGCTGGCGAACCCGATGGGCCAGTTCCTGCAAGAAGTCCGGGCTCTCGATCGCGTGCACCGCGTCCAGCCGCAAGCCGTCGAAACGGTACTCCATCAGCCACATCAACGCGTTTTCGATGAAGAAGTCCCGCACTTCGCGTCGCCGGAAGTCGATGGCCGCACCCCAGGGGGTGTGCTTGTCTTCACGAAAGAAACTTTTCGCGTAGTGATGCAGGTAATTGCCGTCCGGACCGAAGTGGTTGTAGACGACGTCGAGAATCACCGCCAGGCCATGGCCGTGTGCGGTGTCGATCAGGTGTTTGAGTTGTTCGGGAGAACCGTAGGAAGACTGTGGCGCGTAGGGCAATACCCCGTCGTAGCCCCAGTTGCGTTCACCGGGAAACTGCGCCAAAGGCATCAATTCGATCGCGGTGATGCCCAGTTCAACGAGGCGCGCCAGGTGCTGCTCGACCTCACTGAAGCCGCCGAGCGCACCGACGTGCAGTTCGTAAATCACCGCCTCATTCCATGGGCGACCTTGCCACTCATTGTGTTGCCAGCGGTAGGCGAGGGGATCGACCACCACGCTCTGCAGGTGCAGCGCCCCGTCCTGCGCGCGGGAGGCCGGGTCGGGCACGTCCAGCTCACCGTCGATGTTGTAGCGGTAACGCGTACCGGCGGGGCAGCGGGTTTTGATCACGAACCAACCGTCGGCCTGAGGCAGCAGCGGCAAGGATTGTCCATCTTCCAGTTCAACACTGACGTAAAACGCATCTGGCGCCCACAAGGCAAAACGCGTGTGCTCTGCGTCCAGCATGATTGCGCCGTGGGGCCAGGTCTCAAGAGTCCGTAACGGCATTCGTTGAAAACCTCTGATTATTTGTGGCCTGCTTTACCCAACGCCTTGATGACCAGCTGTTCGTAGAGATCGGCGTACGGTTCGACCGCTTTGCACCAGTTGAACGGTGCGGCCATGGCACGGCAGCGCATGGCGTGAAGCAGTTCGGGGAAGGCGAAAACCTTGAACGCCCGGCTCAGCGCTTCTTGATAACTCTCCACCGTGGACTCGTCGAAGAGGAACCCGGTGACACCGTTTTCGATGGTGTCGGCCAGGCCACCGGTATTGCGCGCCACCGGCAACGAACCAAAACGCTGGGCGTACATCTGGCTCAAGCCGCACGGTTCGTAACGCGAAGGCATCAGCAGGAAGTCGCTGCCGGCGAACATGCGCCGGGCATCGGTTTCGTTGAAGCCGATACGTACACCGACCTGACCAGGGAAACGCAGGGCCAGTTCACGCATGGCTTGTTCTTCTTCCGGTTCGCCACGTCCGATGATTGCGATCTGGCCGCCAGACTTGACGATGTATTCAGAGACGGCTTCGGTGAGGTCCAGGCCTTTTTGATACACCAGGCGCGAGACCACCGCGAACAGCGGGCCCTCGGAGTCGTCGAGGCCGAAAAGATCACGGACATGCGCGGCGTTGACCGCCTTGCCTTCCCAATCGCCGATGCTGAAGGGGCAGAACAGGTGCGGATCGGTGGCGGCGTCCCAGCTTTCATCAATGCCGTTGGGAATACCACTGAGCAAACCTTGCTGGGTCTTGGCGGCGAGAAAACCGTCGAGGCCGCAGCCGAAGGCCGGGGTGGTGATTTCCTGGGCGTAGGTGGCGCTGACCGTGGTGATGTGGCTCGAATAGGCCATGCCGGCCTTGAGGAACGACATCTTGCCGTAGAACTCCATGCCTTCCTGTTGTAAGGCATGGGCAGGGATGCCCAGTTCAGGGCACGAACCCAGGCTGGTCACGCCTTGATAGGCCAGGTTATGAATGGTGAAGAGCGTCGGGGTGCGCTGCCCACGCCAGTGCATGTAGGCAGGCGCCAGGCCGGCCGGCCAGTCATGGGCGTGCACCAGGTCCGGGCACCAGTGAATTTGCGCGAGGTTGGCAGCGATATCGGCGGCCGCCAGGCCCAGGCGAGCAAAGCGGATGTGGTTGTCGGGCCAGTCGCGACCGTTATTGGCGCCGTAGGGCGAACCTTCGCGCTCGTAGAGTTCGGGGCAGATCAGCACATAAATGACCAGACCGTCGGGCATGTCCATGCGCCCGATCTTGCACGGTGGCAACGCCGCGTGCCCACCGAGTTCACCAATAATGTGAATCGGGTTTTCGCTGTGCAGCACTTGCGGGTAACCGGGGATCAACACGCGCACATCGTGCAGGTGGGCCATAGCCCGGGGCAGCGCTGCGGAGACGTCGCCCAGACCACCGGTTTTCACCAGGTCGGCGATTTCCGAGGTCACGAATAACACTTTTTTCCTGTTCGGATTTTGGCTCACAACCGGTGCAAGCGTCTTGGTGCCGGGAACGATGACCGATTGGGCCGATGGCGCGCTCACGGCGTTCGATTCGCCGACCTGCTGATGAGCACGTTCTCCCTGAATATCTAAAGCCGCACTGATCATATGAATCTCCCGTGTTGTTGATCTAATTCTCAGGTCTGGCACTGACGGTGTTTCGTGGCCAATTCCTGTGGCCGGGCGCAAACGCGCGACACATCGGTGAGCAAGCGCTGCCAATGCGTTGAAGCAGAATGGCTGGAGTGGACGTTGCAAGGATTGCACCAGTCGCAACGCACTTACCTTTCAGAGGACCGACCACGAACAGCAAAAGTTTCGATTTTTTTCACACTTTGTGACCGACCGGTTTTACCCCGCGAAAATGAGTCTAGGCCAGAACTTAGAGCGGTGAAGCTCAAATGGCAAAATTGTTCGACAATCGGTTCAAAGAGGTACGAACGTCCCGGGTCGGGAGGAAAACGCTCCGACGAAGTGCAGTTTTTTTTGCGATCGAGCCCTATTAGGTAACCCTGCCGTCACATAACCGTGCGCGGCGCTGCATCCCTCCCGCCCCGTATTGGTGCGCCCTCCTGTAGGAGCTGCCGAAGGCTGCGATCTTTTGATCTTGATCTTAAAAAGCAAGATCAAAAGATCGCAGCCTTCGGCAGCGCCTACAGGAATTTGTCTTGGGGCCTTGATATAGTTCGGACCTCATTTTTTCCCGGTAAAGGATCACTGCGATGTCTCAATACACTGCATTCACCGTCGAACTGGCCAACAAAATTGCCCATGTGCAGATCAATCGTCCGGAAAAAATCAATTCGATGAATGCCGCGTTCTGGAGCGAAATCATCGAGATCTTCCAGTGGGTGGAGGACACCGACGAAGTCCGCGTAGTGGTCCTCAGTGGTGCAGGCAAGCATTTTTCGTCCGGCATCGACCTGATGATGCTGGCCGGGGTCGCCAATGAACTGGGCAAGGACGTCGGCCGCAATGCGCGCTTGCTGCGCCGAAAGATCCTGGCCCTGCAAGCCTCCTTCAATGCGGTCGACAATTGCCGCAAGCCGGTGTTGGCGGCGATTCAGGGCTATTGCCTGGGCGGTGCGATCGACCTGATCGCCGCCTGCGACATGCGGTACGCTGCCGAAGACGCGCAGTTTTCGATCAAGGAAATCGACATCGGCATGGCGGCGGACGTTGGCACATTGCAACGCTTGCCGCGCATCATCGGTGACGGCATGCTGCGTGAACTCGCTTACACTGGTCGCACCTTCGGTGCCGAAGAAGCGCGTGGCATGGGCCTGGTCAATCGCGTCTACAGCGATACCGCCAGCCTGCTCGACGGCGTCATGGGCATAGCCCGCGACATCGCTGGCAAGTCGCCGATTGCCATCACCGGCACTAAGGAGATGATCAGCTACATGCGCGACCATCGCATCGACGACGGCCTCGAATACGTCGCCACCTGGAACGCCGCCATGCTGCAATCCACCGATCTGCGCGTGGCCATGGCCGCCCATATGAGCAAACAGAAACCCGAATTTCTGGATTGATTGAAAAATGACCTCACGCTGGACCACCGCAGTACTGGACACCGACCAACCCGGCGGCTGGGCCGTAGCGCGCAGCCCCGAGGGCTTTCTGTTTGATGACAATGGCGCGCTGTTCCCCAGGGAATGGCTCAAGCGCCAGGACCTGTCGATCCTCGCTGAACATGGCATCGGCCATCTGGACGGCGAGCCGGTTTACCTGCTGGAGTTGCGCAGTCCCAGCGACGTACCAGGCTGCAACTGGAAAGGTCTGCGGGCGTTCATGCTGGAAGGTGATCACACGGTCTACAAGGTGCTTGGCTACGCGGCGCAAATCGGCACCTGGGCCCGCGAACACCGGTTTTGCGGTAACTGCGGGCAGGCCATGACGCAGGTGCCGAGGGAGCGGGCAATGTATTGCCAGCCGTGCGACTTGCGCAGTTATCCACGCATTTCGCCGAGCATGATCGTGCTGGTGACCCGGGGTGATGAAGTGCTGCTGGCCCGTTCGCCACGCTTTGTGACCGGGGTCTACAGCACGCTCGCCGGGTTTGCCGAGCCGGGTGAGTCGGCGGAGGACTGTCTGATTCGCGAGGTTCGTGAGGAAGTGCAGATCGAGGTCAAGAACATCCAGTACCTGGGCAGCCAGTGCTGGCCGTTCCCGCACTCGATGATGCTGGGCTTTCACGCGGAATATGCCGGCGGCGAGATTGTCTGTCAGGAGGACGAGATCGAAGACGCCCAGTGGTTCAACGTGCACGAGCTGCCGCCGTTGCCGGCGTCACGCTCGATTGCCCGTTACCTGATCGACGTCTACGTGGCGCGGCGGTTAGGCCACGCTGAACCAGTGTTGCCAGGCTAAACGCACGGTCAAACCCAACACCACGGTGATGAACACCGGGCGAATGAACTTGGCGCCGCCGCTGATGGCGGAACGTGCGCCAAAAAACGCACCGACCATCACCGACAGACCCATGCACAGGCCAATGATCCAATCGACTTGCCCGGAAAACACGAACACCGACAGCGCCGCTATGTTGCTGACGAAGTTCATGCTGCGCGCCACGCCGCTGGCCTTCACCAGATCGATGGGGTACATCAGCAAGCTGCTGACCGTCCAGAACGCACCGGTGCCGGGGCCGGCCACACCGTCGTAGAAACCGAGGCTGAAGCCTTGGGTCGATTGCCACTTCTTCTTGATCGGCGCATCGCTGTCCAGCGGCGCTTTTGGCGTGCCACCGAACAACAAATAGACGCCGCAGGCGAAGACGATCACCGGGAGCATTTTGTTCAGCCATTCGGCCGGCAAGTAATGCGCGACCACGGCGCCGGTCAGTGCGCCGACGAGCGTGCCGACGATGGCATGCACCCATTGCCTCGGATGAAACAGCTTGCGGCGGTAGAAGGTGAAACTGGCGGTGGCCGAGCCAAAGGTCGAGCTGAGTTTGTTGGTGCCCAGTACCAGATGCGGCGGCAGGCCCGCGGTCAGCAGCGCAGGCGTGGTCAACAGACCACCGCCGCCCGCGATGGCGTCGATGAAACCGGCAATGAAAGCGACTATGGCCAGAATGGCCAGGGTGGTGAGGTCAACACTGAGTTCGAAAGGCATGGAATCGGCTTATTCGGCGGGGTGCAGGGAAGGGCTGCGGGGAAGGGGCGATAGCTTACCTTTATCCAACTTCTGCGGCGACTGGTCTGGCGCCTTCGTCGGAACGCCGCCCGGAGCAAGCCTAATAGCCCCTGTAGGAGCTGCCGCAGGCTGCGATCTTTTGACTTTGCTTTTTTAAAAAACAAGATCAAGAGATCGCAGCCTGCGGCAGCTCCTACAAGGGGCAGTGTTATAGGCCGAGGTCGGACAGGCCTGGATGATCGTCAGGGCGCCGACCCAGCGGCCAACGGAATTTTCGATCGCTTTCCTTGATGGGCAAGTCGTTGACGCAGGCAAACCGGTTGGCCATCAAGCCGTTTTCATCGAACTCCCAGTTCTCGTTACCGTAGGAACGGAACCAGTTGCCGGAATCGTCGTGCCATTCATAGGCGTAACGCACGGCGATGCGGTTGCCGGTGAACGCCCAGAGTTCCTTGATCAGGCGATAGTCCAGTTCCTTGGCCCATTTACGCGTCAGGAAACCTTTGGCTTCTTCGCGGTTGTAGGCGAACTCGGCGCGGTTGCGCCACTGGGTGTCCAGGGTGTAGGCCAGGGACACTCGCTCCGGGTCGCGGGAGTTCCAGCCGTCTTCGGCCAGGCGAACTTTTTCGATGGCCGATTCACGGGTGAAGGGCGGCAATGGCGGACGAACTTCAGCGTTAGACATTTAATGTCTCCTTATCAAGGTAAAGTTCAAAACATGCAATCGGGCTTGTTAGCGTGTTACAGGTCCAATAACTTTCGCGCCATGTATTGCGCATTATTGGCGGCACTGTGATCACCCATGACAAACGCCACGGTAATGGCACCGTCGATCAGGATCAGCAGCTGTCTGGCCAGCGTCTCCGGATCTGTAGCGCCATGTTCGGTGCAGAGCTCGCACACGTAGTCGAGCAATTTCTGTTTGTGTGCCCTGGCCACCCGTCGAACCGGGTCTTGCGCGTCGCCGGTTTCACCGCTCGTATTAATGAATGCGCAGCCGCGGAAGCCTTCGGCGTCAAACCAGGTCTTGAGCACGGTGAACAGGTTGAGCAGGCGTTCGGCCGGGGTGTCGGCCTTATCGACTTCAGTTCGGTACCAGTCCATCCAGCGCAGGTCGCGGCGTTGCAGCGCGGCGACGGTGAGCGCCTCCTTATTCGCGAAGTAGCGGTAAATACTTTTTCTGGAGACACCGGCGGTTTTAACCAGTAGATCCATGCCGGTGGCGGCAATGCCACTTTTGTAGATCAACTTTTCGGTGACATCGAGAATGATGTCGCGTGTGGAGTTGCTGGTGATTTCGTTCATGTTGCGAACAGTAGAACGGACGTTCTTCATGGTCAAGAATATTTTCAAGATCAAAAGATCGCAGCCTTCGGCAGCTCCTACAGGGATCGGTGTAGGAGCTGCCGAAGGCTGCGATCTTTTAAGGCCACAAGACCCAAACGGATCCATGGTGTAAGCTCTCGGGTTCTTCGGATTCGACCCATTGCGAGCCCTATGCCGTCGCTTTTCAAACGCTCTCTACTGCCTAAACTGCGCAGCTTTCCGCTGAACGCGGAGGCCGTCACCATCCTCTCTGGCGCTGCCGAGTTCCGCCGTTGCCTGCTGGAAAAAATTGCCAGCGCAACCCGGCGCATCTATATCGTCGCGCTGTATCTGCAGCAGGACGAGGCGGGGCAGGAAATACTCGACGCCTTGCACGCGGCCAAACTGGCGCGTCCGGAACTGGATGTGGTCGTGGTCGTCGACTGGCTGCGCGCCCAGCGTGGCTTGATCGGTGCCGGCAAGCAGCCGGGCAACTCGGCGTGGTATCAGGAAGCAACCCGTACCCACGAGAGTGTCGTGCCGGTGTACGGCGTTCCGGTGCAGACCCGGGAGCTGTTTGGCGTGCTGCATTTGAAAGGTTTCGTGATCGACGACTGCGTGATCTACAGCGGCGCCAGCCTGAACAACGTCTACCTGCACAAATTCGACAAATACCGCTACGACCGCTATCACCTGCTGCAGAACAACGCGCTGGCCGATTCGATGCAGCACCTGGTCCAGCACGGTCTGATCGCCTCCAAAGCGGTGCATCGGCTTGATTTGCCGAACTTGCCGACCACCCGCAGCCTGCGCAACGACATTGGCGATCTGCGCAGCCGCCTCAAGCACGCCGCGTATGACACCACGGCGGGCAGCACAGAGAAGGGCGGCTTGTCGGTCAGCCCATTGCTCGGTGTGGGCAAGAATAATTCGCTGAGTCGGGTGATTTGCGAGTTGATCGCCAGCGCCCAGCATCAATTGACCATCTGCACGCCGTACTTCAACCTGCCGCTGGCTGTCACCCGGGAAATCAACCGGGCACTGGCGCGGGGCGTGAAGATCGACATCATCGTCGGCGACAAGACGGCAAACGACTTCTACATTCCGCCGAGCGAGCCGTTCAAGGTGATCGCGGCGCTGCCGTATCTCTACGAGATCAGCCTGCGGCGCTTTGCCAAGCGCCATCAACACAGCATCGACAGCGGCAAGCTGAACCTGCATCTGTGGCGAGACGGCGATAACACGTACCACCTCAAGGGCATGTGGGTCGATCAGCGCTATACGTTGCTGACGGGCAACAACCTCAACCCGCGAGCCTTCCGCCTCGACCTGGAAAACGCGTTGCTGATCGATGATCCGAGAAGTGAATTGCTGGAGCCACGCCGCACGGAACTGGCGGAGATCTTCCAGAACACCACACGCATCGAGCGTTACCAGGACCTGGAAACCCTGCTGGAATACCCGTCAGCGGTCGCCAAGTTTCTCAAGCGCGTCAGTCGGGTACGGATCGAGCGGTTGCTCTACCGCATTTTGTAAGGCGCAAAAGCAAAAGATCGCAGCCTCCGGCAGCTCCTACAGGGCGTACGCGTTAACCCTGTAGGCGCTGCCGGAGGCTGCGATCTTGTCGCAGACAACGCCGATATTAATTCAAACCCAACTTCCCACGCAGCGTCGACAAGTCTTCAGCCAGTGTATTCACCGGCCCAACCAGCGCCTTACGGTCGTTCTCTTTCACTTTGTCATACGTCTCAAAACCGCCATCCTTGGTTTTGTACTTGGCCAACGTCTTGTTCACCGTGGCGAAGTTCTTGTCGACCTTGGCCAGGAACGCCGCGTCCTGTTTCTCGATTTGCGGACGGAACAGGTCGACGATTTTCTTCGCGCCGTCGATGTTGCCCTGGAAGTCATACAAGTCAGTGTGGCTGTAGCGGTCTTCTTCACCGGAAATCTTGGTCGCCGCCACTTCTTCCAGCAGCGCAGCCGCGCCACCGACGACTTTCTCA
This sequence comes from Pseudomonas sp. LBUM1644, assembly GCF_059716195.1. Lineage (NCBI taxonomy): Bacteria > Pseudomonadati > Pseudomonadota > Gammaproteobacteria > Pseudomonadales > Pseudomonadaceae > Pseudomonas > Pseudomonas sp. LBUM1644. Next base: position 2,972,482 of record NZ_CP166812.1, read on the forward strand.
GGCGGGAAGGTCAGGCCGGCCACGCGGGCTTGCAGGTCTTTGACGTCTTTGTCCAGGCCGTCGGCCAGTTCGCCCAGGCCCTTGGTGCTTTTTTCCGAGAACAGCGTGTATTCGATGCGATGGAAGCCGGTGAAGTCTTCGGCTTTCACGCCTTTTTCGTGGTCGTCGACGCGGGAGTCGATGGACGCGTCGAGGTCACTGAACAGCTCGGCAATCGGCTCGATCGACTCGTAGTAAACGCGGGTCGGTGCGTAGAGCTTTTGCGCGGTGGCCAGGTCACCTTTTTTCACCGCATCGGTGAACTGCTGGGTGTGGCTGGCCAGTTCGTCCAGTTGCTCGGTGACGTAGATCTTGTAGTCCGAGACCGGCCCCACCAGGTCCAGTGGCGCCGTCGCCGCGAAAGCCGAAAGCGGGGTATTGAGCAAGCCTAGGGTCAGCAATAACGCGAGTGGCGACTTTTTCATGGGACGGTTCCGTTGTGTGGGTGGTTATGTGTTTGTTGTTGGTTGAGTTGCATCAAGCAGCGAGCGACCGATGAAATCCTGGTCGCCCGTAACACCCGGCAGGGTGAAGAAGTACCCGCCGCCGACCGGTTTGAGGTATTCCTCGAGCGGTTCGCCGTTGAGTCGGGTTTGTACGGTGATGAAGCCTTTTTCCAGATCAGCCTGGTAGCAGATGAACAGCAGCCCCATGTCCAGCTGACCGTTCTTGTTCACCCCGTTGGAGTAGTTGAACGGCCGGCGCAGGATCAGGTTGGCCTGGGTCGCGGCGGTGCGCGGATTGGCCAGGCGGATGTGCGCGTCGAGCTTGGTCAGCTTGCCTTCAGGGTCCTTGGCATAGTCCGGGACCTCGGTTTCATGGGCGCCGCCCATGGGCGCGCCGCTGCTTTTGATCCGACCGAGAATGCTTTCCTGCTCCTGCAACGGCGTGCGGTCCCAGCGCTCGACGAAGTTGCGGATGATCCGCACCGCCTGATAGCTACCGTTAGCCGCCCAGGCTGGCTCGTCGCTGCCCGGCTGGACCCAGACCAGGCGGTCCATGGCGTTGGCGTCGTTGGAATCCGGGTTGGCCGAGCCATCGCGGAAACCCAGGAAATTACGCGCACTCTGCACCGGCACACCTGGTTTGGCCGGTGCCTGCGGCGGCACACTGCCTTCCTGTTTCCAGCGCACCAACAGCAGGTCCGGCAGGTTCTTCACGATGTCGCGCAGGGCGTGAATATTGGTGTCGGTGGTGTTGGCGCAGAACTGCAGACTCAAATCGCCGTGGCAGCAATCGGCTTCCAGCGCATCGTTGGGAAAACCGACCATGCGGATCAGCCGCTTCGGTTTGGCATCGGCCAGCCCGAAACGCTCGTCGAACAGCGACTCGCCCACCGCGACGGTGATGGTCAGGTTGTCCGGCGTGACCACCGGCCCGAGGATTCCCGAGTCCACTGGCGGCAGCTTTGGATCGACCTGGTTCACCGGGCCGCCCTTCATCAAAAACGCGATGCGCTCATTGAGGGTGCGGAACAGGCGCTCCAGGTCTTCGCGGTCGCTGGCCAATACATCAAACGACACCAGCATGCCGGACGCCGGACGCGGAGTGACAATGCCGGTCTGGTGCTTGCCGTGGAACTGATGACGGTCCTCGGTCTTGTCGCTGCTCGGTGCTTCCGTCACCTGCGCCGGGCTGGCGGCCATCGCCGGGCAGCTCAATGCCGAACCGGCCAGGGCCACGCCGGCCGCGCCCATGCCCATCAATACCCGGCGACGCTGAAGGTTGAATTGCTCTGAATCGTTCATCTAAAACTCGTCTTTTGCTTACAGGCCGGAAAGGCCAAGGGCGGGATCGATTCCATCGAGTACGTCGGCCAGGGCCTTGGCCTTGTCGGCGATCTGCTTACGCTGCCCGGCACTGACCGTGTCGTAGCTCGCGTAACCGTCCTTGACCTTCAAGCCATTGAGTTCGGCGTCGAGAGCGGTAACGGCGCTGTCGATCTTCGGCAGCAAGTCGGCAGCTGATTTGCTCAGCAACGGTCGCAACAGGTCGACGACTTTGCGCGCCGCGTCGAGGTTGGCGGCAAAACCGTTCAGGTCGGTGTGGCTGTAGCGTTCTTCTTCACCGCTGCTGGCGCGCACATCGGCGAGGCTGTTGAGATTGCGCACCACAATGCTCACCAGTTGCTCCGGTGGCAGCGATTGGGCCAACAATTGTTGTTTGAGCGTGGTGACATCGCGGGTCAAGCGCTGGGCAACCGGCGTCAGGCCGTCGAGATTGCGCTGCTGAAACAGCGCGTATTCGATCCGGTGGAAACCGACGAAGGCGGGGTCCTGTTCGCGCTTCTCGAAATAGTCGGCGCGGGCGTTGATCGCATTGTCCAGTTCGGCCAGGCGTTGTGCGCCCGGGGCAACCCGTTGATAGGCGGCGCGTGCCGGCGCATACAGGGCTTGCGCCTGGCTGAGGTCGCCGGCTTCGATAGCTTGCTGAAGGGCCGTGACGGTTTTGATCAGCGCCGTGCCTTGGCTGCTCAGGTACACCCGGAACTCCGACAGCGGACCGATGAACGTGACCATCGACGGTTTGGCCTTGGCCGCCGCATCAGACGCATCCGTTGGCGTAACGTGCAAGGTGCCGCGCGGGTTGCTCAGCAATCCGCAGGTGATCGCGTAATCGCCGGGCAACAGGTTGGCGTTGATCACCTGACTCAGGCCCGGTGCGATGTTTTCTCGCTCTTCGAGTACCAATACACCGTCGAGGATTTCCCATTCAACGGCCCGGTCCGAACGGTTGACGATGCGGAAACTGGCGCGGCCGGCCGGTACGGTCAGCGCATTCGGCTCGCAGCTGTGCGGGTTAATCGTCACCACCACTTCGTCGTGGTTGGTCTGGCGCTTGGCCGCGGCCATTTTCGAGGCGTAGTAGAACAGGCCACCGGCAGCGATCATCACGATCACCGAACCGGCCACCGCCCAGCGCAAGGCGCGGGGAGGCGAGGCCTGGGGAGGGGCTTGATTTGGCATGGGTGCCCTTATTGACTGAATTATTACTGAAATACCGCCCCCTGTAGGAGCGAGCTTGCTCGCGAAAAACTCACACGCGCCGCTGACCATCCCGTTTAACGCGTTATCGTTCACGACCATCGTGAGCAAGCTCGCTCCTACGAGGGGCCGGGGCCGGGAGAAAGAACATCACCATCGCCACCACCAGATAAATCAGATAAGCGCCAAGGGTGCTGATGGTCGGGGCCTCCTGATAACCGAACATGCCAGCCAGCACCGAGCCCAGCGGACTATCCATCGGCAACGTCGCACTGAAGTCGAACAGCACCGTTTGCAAGTGATTCCAGACCCCGGCTTCATGCAGCGCCTGTACTGAATTGGCGAGAATCCCGGCGGCCACCACGAGGATGAACAGTCCGGTCCAGCGAAAGAAGGCACCGAGGTTGAGGCGCATGCTGCCGGAATAGATGAGGAAGCCGACGATGATCGCCAGGATCAAGCCGAGCAGGGCGCCGATCGGTGCCGCCGGGCCTTCGCTTTGCTGGAACACCGCGAGCAGGAAAAACACCGTTTCCAGGCCTTCCCGGGCCACGGCGAAAAACACCATGGCAATCAGTGCCGTGACCTGATGCCTGGAGCCGGTCAACGCGTGGTCGAGGGAAACGTGCAGCGAATGCTTGATCGAGCGCGCCACTTTGCGCATCCAGAACACCATCGAACTGAGAATGCCGACCGCCACTAAACCGACCACACCCTCGAACAGTTCCTGTTGTTTCTGCGGGAACTCGGCGCTGACCAGTTCCAGGCCGCCACCCACCAGCAGCGCCAGTGCCACGGCTAGAAACACGCCGATCCACACCGCGGGCATCCACTGGCCGCGGCCGGTTTGCTTGAGGTAGCTGGCGATAATGCCAACGATCAACGCGGCTTCAATGCCTTCGCGCAGCATGATCAGAAAAGGGACAAGCATTCAGCACCGTGACGGAGTTAGATAGGATGCTAATTTGTAACATAATGACACTCATTCTCATACGCTACAGATTGACATTGCCTGAACCTAGCCTGAACAAGTCAAAAGATCGCAGCCTGCGGCAGCTCCTACAAAGGAATGCATTCCCCTGTAGGAGCTGCCGCAGGCTGCGATCTTTTGATCTTAAAAGGGCTAATATGCCCACCACCCAAACAACAACACGGCCCACCCAGCTCAATGTCGGAAAAAGACACCATCTCCATACAACTGGTGCGCGAAGCGCTGCTGCAAAGTTGCGCCCCCGGCCAGGCCACCGATGAAGTGTTGGACAAGGTCGGCATCGATCCGGCACTGCTGCAAACCACCGACGCCCGCGTACCGGCCACCGCTTACGCACGCCTGTGGCGTTTGCTGGCCCGGCGCGGCGACGACGAGTTTTTTGGCATGGACCCGCGCCAACTCAAATCCGGCAGCCTGGAATTTCTCTGTCGCAGCTCCATGGTCCAGCCGGACCTGGCGGCCGGGTTGACGTCGGGCCTGCACTTTTTGTCGTTGATGCTGGAAAACATGCCCGCCCAGTTGGTTCGCCAGCAAAGCCTCGCTGAAATCGTCCTGTTCGAAGACGACCAGGACCCGCGCCGAGCCTTTACCTATTTCACCTATTGGATGATTGTCCATGGCGTTGCGTGCTGGCTGGCGGGGCGGCGGATTCCGATCCTGGCCATCGAGTTGCGTTGTCCCGCGCCGGATTTTTGCGACGATTATCAGGTGATGTTCTCCGACAACCTGCGGTTCGACCGGCCGCGTACGCGGATGATTTTCTCGGCCGAGTGCCTGGACCTGCCGATCAAGCGCAGTCCTGAAGAACTCAAGCGGTTCCTGGCCCATGCGCCAGCGAATATTCTGGTGAAGTATCGCGATCCAGAGAGCCTGGCCAGTCGCATCAAGCACGATCTGCGGCATCTGCCCGCCGAGTCCTGGCCGGAAACCGAACCCCTGGCGCAACAGCTGTGCATGTCGGCCTCGACCTTGCGTCGACGTCTGGCCGAAGAAGGGCAGACGTACCAAGGGCTCAAGGACAGTGTGCGCAAGGAATTGGCCATCGTTTGGCTGGCCGAACCGAGTATCAGCTTCGCCGAAATCGCCACCCGCCTGGGGTTTGCCGATACCAGTTCGTTCTACAAGGCGTTTCGCAAGTGGTCCGGGTCCAATCCGGGGCACTACCGCAGTTTGATTCTGACCGAATCTCACTAACCCAACCCCGCCCTGTAGGAGCTGCCGCAGGCTGCGATCTTTTGATCTTGATTTTTTTTCGGGGCCACTGAAAAACAGATCAAAAGATCGCATCCTGCGGCAGCTCCTACAGGGGGTGTTTTGCAACTTTAGATCTTGGCCAAACCAGTCACACAACTTGATAACTTTGACCATTGCCCTCAACCCCGCGCAGAGCGAGTATTTCACTGGTTTTTACGGTTCCCCCAACCTAATAAAAATACAGAGGGATTCTGGCAATGCGCGATTACTTGTCTGCCACATCACAGTTCAATTATCAGCACACCGTCGACGCCGCACTCGCGGGTGATTTGACCGCCCTCAATGCCTGCGTCGAGTGTTGCGACCGGCACGCGTTGCCAGGCCGGATCGCGCTGTTCTGGGAAGGTCGCGATGGCAGCAGCGCGACGTACACCTTCAAGGACCTGCAAGACAAAGCCGCGCGTTTCGCCAATTTCCTGCTCGCTCAAGGCGTGCAGAAGGGCGACAAAGTCGCCGGTCTGTTGCCACGAAATATCGAATTGTTGATTACCGTGTTCGCCACCTGGCGCATTGGCGCGGTGTATCAACCGCTGTTCACGGCCTTCGGTCCGAAAGCCATCGAACACCGTCTCGGCTGCTCGGGGGCCAAAGTGGTGGTGACCGACGCGGTCAACCGCCAGAAACTCGCTGAAGTCGCTGACTGCCCGACCATCGTCACTGTCGGCGGCGCCAAGGGCCAGGGCATCGTCCGTGGTGATTTCAGTTTCTGGGCCGAACTGGCCAATTATTCCGCTGAGTGCGAACCGGTGCTGCTGACCGGCGAAGACCCGTTCCTGCTGATGTTCACCTCGGGCACCACCGGCCCATCGAAGGCGCTGTCGGTGCCGCTCAAGGCCATCGTCGCGTTCCAGAGCTACACCCATGACGCCGTGGACCTGCGACCGGAAGATGCGTTCTGGAATGTCGCGGATCCGGGTTGGGCCTATGGCATCTATTTCGGCGTCACCGGGCCGATGTCGATGGGGCATCCGATTACGTTCTACGATGGTCCGTTCACACTCGAAAGCACCTGCCGGGTGATCAACAAATACGGGATCACCAACCTCACCGGTTCACCGACGGCTTACCGTCTGCTGATTGCCGGTGGCGATGAGTTTGCCAAATCGATCAAAGGCCAGTTGCGCATCGTCAGCAGCGCCGGCGAGCCGCTGAACCCGGAAGTGATCCGCTGGTTCGCTGACAACCTCGGCGTGGTGATCCACGACCATTACGGCCAGACCGAACTCGGCATGGTGCTGTGCAACCATCATGGCCTGGAGCATCCCATTCACATGGGCGCCGCCGGTTTCGCCTCGCCGGGCCACCGCATCGTGGTACTGGACGACAAGTACAAGGAACTCGGCGTTGGCCAGCCCGGCATCCTTGCCATCGATCGTGCCCAGTCGCCGATGTGCTGGTTCGGCGGCTACGAAGGCGCGCCGACCAAAGCCTTCGTCGGCAATTATTACTTGAGCGGCGACACCGTCGAATGGAACCCGGACGGCAGCATCAGTTTCGTCGGCCGCAGTGACGACGTGATCACCACCTCCGGCTACCGCGTCGGCCCGTTCGACGTCGAAAGCGCGTTGATCGAGCACCCGGCGGTGATCGAAGCGGCGGTGGTCGGCAAACCTGATCCGGAGCGCACGGAACTGGTGAAAGCCTTCGTCGTGATTTGCTCGCAATACCGCGCGACACCGGAATTGGCCGAAGAACTGCGCCAACATGTGCGCAAACGTCTGGCGGCGCACTCGTACCCGCGTGAAATCGAATTTGTCAGCGACTTGCCGAAAACCCCAAGCGGCAAATTGCAGCGCTTTATCTTGCGCAACCAGGAAATCGCCAAGGCTCAAGAGGCCGCCGCGAAGAACGTTTCAGCTTGAATCCAAGGAAACAATGATGCAGATCGAAAACAAGGTTTTTCTCGTCACTGGCGGTGCGTCCGGGCTCGGCGCGGCCACGGCTGAAATGCTGGTCGAGGCCGGCGCCAAAGTGATGCTGGTGGACATGAACGCTGAAGCCGTTGCGGCGCAGGCCGAGCGACTGGGTGCGCAAAGTGTGGTGGCCGATATCAGCAACGAAGCCGCCGCCGAAGCGGCGGTGCAGGCGACGGTCAAAGCCTTCGGTGGCCTCCACGGCCTGGTCAACTGCGCCGGCATCGTCCGGGGCGAGAAGATCCTCGGCAAGAACGGCCCGCACGCACTGGCCAGTTTCAGCCAGGTGATCAACGTCAACCTGATCGGCAGCTTCAACATGCTGCGCCTGGCCTCGGCGGCCATAGCCGAAACCGAGCCGGATGCCGATGGCGAGCGCGGGGTGATCATCAACACGGCGTCGGCCGCCGCCTATGACGGCCAGATCGGCCAGGCCGCTTACGCCGCCTCCAAAGGCGCGATTGTCAGCCTGACCTTGCCCGCCGCCCGCGAACTGGCGCGCTTCGGTATCCGCGTGATGACCATCGCACCCGGCATTTTCGAAACGCCGATGATGGCCGGCATGACCCAGGAAGTCCGCGACTCCCTGGCCGCTGGCGTGCCATTCCCGCCACGTCTGGGCAAACCAGCCGAATATGCGCGGTTGGTTCGGCATATCATCGAAAACAGCATGCTCAATGGCGAGGTGATCCGTCTCGACGGTGCCTTGCGTATGGCCGCCAAATAAGGAGGATCTGTCATGACCCTTTCCAACGATCCGATTGTTATTGTCAGCGCCGTCCGCACCCCGATGGGTGGTTTCCAGGGCGAACTGAAAAGCCTGACCGCGCCGCAACTCGGCGCCGCAGCCATCCGTGCCGCGGTCGAGCGCGCCGGTATCGCACCTGAATCCGTGGAAGAAGTGCTCTTCGGCTGTGTGCTGTCCGCAGGCCTCGGCCAGGCGCCAGCGCGACAAGCAGCATTGGGCGCAGGCCTGGATAAATCGACCCGTTGCACCACGCTGAACAAGATGTGCGGTTCGGGCATGGAAGCGGCCATCCTGGCCCACGACATGCTGGTCGCCGGCAGCGCCGACGTGGTGGTCGCGGGCGGCATGGAAAGCATGTCCAACGCGCCGTACCTGCTGGACCGCGCCCGCAGCGGTTATCGCATGGGCCATGGTCGCGTGCTCGATTCCATGTTCCTCGACGGTCTGGAAGACGCCTACGACAAGGGCCGCTTGATGGGCACCTTTGCCGAAGATTGTGCCGAAACCAACGGTTTCACCCGCGAAGCCCAGGACGCATTTGCCATTGCCTCGACCACCCGTGCACAGCAGGCGATCAAGGACGGCAGCTTCAAGGACGAGATCGTGCCGCTGACCGTGACCGTCGGCAAAGAGCAGGTGCTGATCAGCAATGACGAACAGCCGCCAAAAGCCAAACTGGACAAGATCGCCTCGTTGAAACCGGCGTTCCGCGAGGGCGGCACGGTGACGGCGGCCAACTCCAGTTCAATCTCCGATGGCGCGGCAGCCTTGGTCTTGATGCGTCGTTCCGAGGCAGAGAAACAGAGGTTGAAACCGCTGGCGGTGATTCACGGTCATGCTGCGTTTGCCGATACCCCGGGCCTGTTCCCGGTGGCGCCGGTGGGTGCGATCAAAAAGCTGATGAAGAAAACCGGCTGGTCGCTGGACGAAGTCGATCTGGTTGAGGTGAACGAGGCGTTCGCTGTCGTCAGTCTCGTGACCATGACCAAACTGGAAATCCCTCACGAGAAAATCAATGTCCACGGCGGCGCGTGCGCCCTGGGCCACCCGATTGGTGCGTCGGGTGCGCGCATCCTGGTGACGTTGCTCTCGGCCCTGCGCCAGAAAGGTCTGAAACGCGGCGTTGCAGCGATCTGCATCGGCGGCGGCGAAGCCACGGCCATGGCCGTGGAATGCCTGTACTAACGCCGACACCGCCCATGGCCGTGGAATGTCTGTACTAACGCCGACGCGGCCCCTGTAGGAGCTGCCGTAGGCTGCGATCTTTTGATCTTGAATTTAAAGATCAAGATCAAAAGATCGCAGCCTGCGGCAGCTCCTACAGGGCAAAAATTTTAAGGATTTCGCATGATTCCCAATGACGAACAACTCCAGATCAGCGATGCAGCCCGGCAGTTTGCCCAGGAACGGCTGAAACCGTTCGCCGCCGAATGGGACCGTGAACACCGCTTCCCCAAGGAAGCCATCGGCGAGATGGCCGAACTGGGCTTCTTCGGCATGCTGGTACCGGAACAGTGGGGCGGTTGCGACACCGGTTACCTGGCCTACGCCATGGCCCTGGAAGAAATCGCCGCCGGCGACGGTGCCTGCTCGACCATCATGAGCGTGCACAATTCGGTGGGTTGCGTGCCGATCCTGAAGTACGGCAACGACGATCAGAAAGAACGCTTCCTCAAGCCGCTGGCCAGTGGCGCGATGCTCGGCGCGTTTGCCCTGACCGAACCGCAGGCCGGCTCCGACGCCAGTGGCCTGAAAACCCGCGCGCGTCTGGAAGGCGATCACTACGTGCTCAACGGCTGCAAACAGTTCATCACTTCCGGGCAGAACGCCGGGGTGGTGATCGTTTTTGCCGTGACGGACCCGAGCGCCGGCAAGCGCGGCATCACCGCGCTGATCGTGCCGACCGATTCGCCGGGCTACAAAGTCGCCCGTGTCGAAGACAAACTGGGCCAGCACGCGTCCGACACCTGCCAGATTCTGTTCGAAGACGTGAAAGTCCCGGTCGCCAACCGCTTGGGCGAGGAGGGTGAAGGGTACCGGATTGCCCTGGCCAACCTCGAAGGCGGCCGTGTCGGCATTGCCTCGCAATCGGTGGGCATGGCCCGCGCCGCATTTGAAGCGGCCCGCGATTACGCCCGTGAGCGTGAGAGCTTTGGTAAGCCGATCATTGAACACCAGGCCGTGGCGTTCCGCCTCGCGGACATGGCGACGCAAATCGCTGTCGCCCGGCAGATGGTGCATTATGCGGCAGCACTGCGTGACAGTGGCAAACCGGCCTTGGTCGAAGCCTCCATGGCCAAGCTTTTCGCCTCGGAAATGGCTGAAAAGGTCTGCTCTTCGGCGTTGCAAACCCTCGGCGGATACGGTTACCTGAACGACTTTCCGTTGGAGCGGATCTACCGCGACGTGCGGGTGTGCCAGATCTACGAAGGCACCAGCGATATTCAGCGCATGGTCATCTCACGCAATCTTTGAAATGAACCCTGTAGGAGCTGCCGCTGGCTGCGATCTTTTGATGTTGATTTTTAAGATCAAAAGATCGCAGCGAGCGGCAGCTCCTACAAGGGGCCGATTTATGAAGGGAGTTATTTATGAGTTATGAAACAATTTTGTTGGAAATCCAGGGCCGCGTTGGCCTGATCACGTTGAACCGTCCGCAGGCGCTGAACGCGTTGAACGCGCAAATCGTCAGCGAACTGAACCACGCGCTCGATGGCCTCGAAGCGGATTCGAACATCGGCTGCATCGTGTTGACCGGCTCGAAAAAAGCCTTCGCCGCCGGTGCCGACATCAAGGAAATGGCCGAGCTGACCTACCCGCAGATCTACCTCGACGACCTGTTCAGCGACAGCGACCGGGTGGCCAATCGCCGCAAGCCGATCATCGCTGCGGTGAATGGTTTTGCCTTGGGCGGCGGTTGTGAACTGGCGCTGATGTGCGACTTCATCCTGGCCGGCGACAACGCCAAATTCGGTCAACCGGAAATCAACCTCGGCGTACTGCCGGGCATGGGCGGCACCCAGCGCCTGACCCGCGCCGTGGGCAAGGCCAAGGCCATGGAAATGTGCCTGAGCGGCCGTTTGATCGATGCGGTGGAAGCGGAGCGTTGCGGGATCGTCGCGCGGATCGTGCCGGCGGATGAACTGCTGGACGAAGCGCTGAAAGTCGCCGCCCTGATTGCCAAAAAGTCGTTGCCGATTGCGATGATGGTCAAGGAAAGCGTGAACCGCGCGTTTGAAGTCAGCCTGTCCGAAGGCGTGCGTTTTGAACGCCGGGTATTCCATGCAGCGTTTGCGACGCAGGATCAGAAGGAAGGGATGGCGGCGTTTATTGCCAAGCGCGAGGCGGAGTTCGTCGGTAAGTAATGGGTTGTCTGCCAAAAGATCGCAGCCTTCGGCAGCTCCTACAGGAGTAAACATTTCCTTGTAGGAGCTGCCGAAGGCTGCGATCTTTTGCTTTTAAACCAAATAGTTTTTCAGTTCCCGGGCAATCACCATCCGCTGTATCTCGCTCGACCCTTCATAAATTTGCGTAATCCGCGCATCCCGGTAGTAACGCTCCACCGGGTAGTCCTCCAGATACCCATATCCGCCATGAATCTGCATCGCTGAAGAACAGACCTTCTCGGCCATTTCCGACGCAAACAGCTTGGCCTGCGACGCCTCCGACAAACACGGCTTACCGGCACTGCGCAACCGTGCCGCATGCAGGATCAGCAGCCGCGCGGCATTCAGCCGGGTGTGCATGTCGGCCAGCATATTGGCGATGCTTTGGTGCTCGATGATCGGCTTGCCGAACTGCACGCGATCCCGCGAGTAGGCCAGTGCCGCTTCGAACGCCGCACGGGCAATGCCCAACGCCTGCGCGGCGATGCCGATGCGACCGCCTTCGAGGTTGGACAGGGCAATCGCCAGGCCTTTGCCGCGTTCGCCGAGCAGGTTGGCTTCGGGAATCGTGCAGTTGTTCAGGGTCACTGCACAGGTATCGGACGCGCGGATGCCCATCTTGTGTTCGGAGCGATCAACGATAAAACCCGCGGTATCGGTCGGCACCAGGAATGCCGAGATGCCACGCTTGCCCATGTCCGGATCGGTCACTGCAAACACAATCGCCAGTTTCGCGCGCTTGCCATTGCTGACGAATTGCTTGGCGCCGTTGATCACCCACTGGCCGTCACGCAGTTCGGCGCGAGTGCGCAGGTTATGCGCTTCGGAACCGGCCTGCGGTTCGGTCAGGCAGAAACAGCCGATCGCCTGGCCGCTGGCGAGGTCCGGTAGCCAGGCCTGTTTCTGTGCTTCGGTGCCGTAGTTCAGGACCGGCCCGCAACCCACCGAATTGTGAATGCTCATCAGCGCGCCCGTCGCACCGTCGCCGGCGGAAATCTCCTCCACCGCCAGCGCGTAGGCGACGTAATCGACATAAGTGCCACCCCATTCTTCAGGCACCACCATGCCCAACAATCCCAGCTCGCCCATCTTCGCCACCAGACCGTCATCGATCCAGCCAGCCTTTTCCCAAGCCTGTGCGTGAGGCGCGATTTCACCACGGGCAAAGTCCCGTGCCATGTCGCGGATCATGACTTGCTCTTCACTCAATTCGATATCGTTCATGGCTTAGCGCTCGCTCTGGTCGAACCCGGTGAAGAAACTCGCGACGTGTTCAGCGTCCAGCGCCTGCAGGGTCGGCGGGTTCCAGCGTGGGGTCTTGTCTTTGTCGATCAGCAAGGCGCGCACGCCTTCGATCAGGTCGCCGCGCTCGAACCACTGGCGGTCCAGGTGCAGCTCAAGGGCGAAGCAGTCTTCCAGGCTCAAGTGCCGACCGCGACGGAGCATTTCCAGGGTCACGCCCATGGCCAGCGGCGAACGGCTTTGCAGCAAGTCGGCGGTGGTTGTGGCCCATTCATGGCTGTCCGCGACAGTTACTTCACGCAGTTGCTCCACAATACTCGGCACATCGGGCAGGGTGAAGAAGTGGTCGATGGCCGGACGCAATGCCGCCAGTGGCGCATCGGGCATTTGTTGCACGGCGAATTTCGCCAGCAAGCCTTGCAGGTCTTTGAGTGGCGTGTCGTGCCATTCGAGTTGATCGAGTTTTTCGTCCAGCACACCCAGTTTGTCGCTGTCGAGGTACCAGTCGGCCAGGCCGCAGTACAGCGCATCGGCGGCGCGGATCTGCACGCCGCTGACCCCCAGGTAAATGCCCAGCTCACCGGGAATGCGCGGCAGGAAGTAGCTGCCGCCAACGTCCGGGAAATAACCGATGCCGACTTCCGGCATCGCCAGTCGACTCTTCTCGGTAACCACCCGCAAGTCGGCACCTTGCACCAGGCCCATGCCACCGCCGAGGACAAAGCCGTCCATCAAGGCGAGCACCGGTTTGCGGTAGTGGTGGATGGCGAGGTCGAGGGCGTATTCCTCGACGAAAAAATCTTCGTGCAGCGTGTCACCGCTTTTGAAACTGTCGTACAGCGAGCGGATATCGCCGCCGGCACAGAACGCTTTCTCGCCCGCGCCGCGCAATACCACGGCGTTGACTTGCGAATCCTCGGCCCAGGCATCGAGCTGGCGTTGCAGTCGGCGGACCATGTCGAGGGTGAGGGCATTGAGGCCGGCGGGGCGATTGAGGGTCAGGTGACCGATGCGGTTGCGAACCTCGGCCAGTATTTCATTTTGCGTGGCATCCATGGCGTTGATCTCCTGGGATGAAACCTGAGCAGTCATCGATAACTTCCTGCTTTTATTGTTTTTTATAGAGAAGCTCGCGCGCGAGCGATGCCGGATCGTAACAGTGCAAATTTGTGATGTACAACCGGGATACGTGCAGGTTTAGTTTGCATTTTTGCGATACGCAAAAGATCGCAGCCTTCGGCAGCTCCTACAGTATGGCCGTGTAGGAGTTGCCGCAGGCTGCGATCTTTTGATCTTCAAGGTTTGTTAGAAAATACCTCACCAATACTGCGACGTTTTGCGTGTAACTCACTGATATGTATCAGTTGTTCCAGGTCTTCTGGCGTGACGTCAAAGAATGCTTCCATGTCTGCCATGGCAAGTTTCAGGTCCTCGGAAGTGATGGCCTGCTTATCCATAACGACCGGTTCGCTGGCCCGTTTGGGGTAACGAATACGCGTCAGGTTGTTGTACGCCAAGGCGCTGAGCAGCATCGTGGCTGCGCCGAGCATGACCGGGCCAAGGGCCTTCCAGTCCATGGCAATGGTGGCGGGGTCCGCCAATACAAGGATCAAGGCCAGCGCCCCGGCGGGTGGATGCAAGCACCGCAGCCAGCACATCAGCACCAGCGCCATGCCCGCCGCCAGGCAAGCGCTGCCGAGGGTGCGGCCAAGCACGTGAGCCACCAGCAGTGAAACCACCCCGGCGCTCAAGTAACCGCCCAGAATCGACCACGGCTGGGCGAGGGCGCCGGAGGACACGGCGAACAACAGCACCGCTGAAGCACCCAGCGGACCGACCAGGTGCTGCGCCACCGCAATGCCGAACACTTGGCTGCACAGCCAGACGCTGAATAGCGTGCCCAGGGACATGCCGATGGCTGCGCGACTCCATTCCGAGGGGCGAGTGTTGATGGCGGCGGGCAACCAGCGAGCGAGCATGTTCGTGAAGATCCAATGACAAAAAACCAGGAAAAAAAAGGCTTAGCTGGGTTATCCAGAAAGCCCTTGAAGGAGTTCCAACTATTGGGGGAGGAACAAGGCACAGTGTGCCGATCATTCCAGATGCTGACAAATTCATATTAATGCAGTTTCAGTGCACTAATATTGCTGTATCGCCACCCTGCGCCCGGCCAGGAAACACAGGGAACCTCCCATCGCGGTCAGCGCACTCAGGGCATAAAACATCGTTGGCGCTGGCGCGTGCATCAACAGGAAACCACAAATCACCGGGCTCAAGGCACCGCCGAGGGCCGCGAGGTTCTGTGCGCCGTAGTAACTGCCGCGCAGTTCTTCCGGGGCCAGGGTGTCGACGAAGAGGAATTCGGCGGGGTAGATGATCATTTCACCCAGGGTGAAGACGAACATGGCGATGCACCACGACACCAGGCTGTCGGCCAGGCTGAAACCGATCAAGCCGACAATGAACAGACTGGTGCCGCCGGCAATCCAGTAGCGCAGTTGTTCACGCTTGAGGAACCGGCCGATCTGGTATTGCAGCAAGATAACGCTGATGGCGTTGCAGGCGAGCAGGGCGGCCATGGTTTGCAGGGCACGCTTGGAGTCATGGGTCACCAGCAGGTATTGCGACAGGTACAACGTGAAGCGGCCGTGGACGACCGTGCTGAGCAGGCAGCCGCAGGTGAACATGATCAGCGTGCGGTCGTTCTTCAGGGTGACCAGGGTTTTCAGGAAGCTTTGCGGCTGGCCGATGGCGGGCGTCTGCGCCGAATCTTTCGGGATGCCGATCATCAGGAAAATGCTGAAAAATGCGATGCCTCCCGCGATCAGGAATGGGGCAATCGGGTACACGCCGGCGATCACCACGCCGAGCATCGGGCCCGTGGCGTAGCCGATGTTGGTCAGCGTGTAGCGCAGGGAAAAAGCCTTGGCGCGCTGGCCCATGGGCAGGTTTTCGCTGAGGATCGCCTTCGAGCCGATCAGGAACAACGCCGAGGCCGTTTCTGTGATCACCAGGATGGCGGTGGTCAGGTACAGGTTTTCGGCAAAGGTCAGCAGCACAAAGCCGATGGCGCTGGAGAGCATCGCGAGAATCAACAGCCGGCGTTTTTCGAGGCGGTCGATCACGTAGCCGCCGTAGAGGGCCAGCAGGGTGGCGATGAACACCGCGACCCCAAGCAGCAAACCAACGTCCTGTTGGTTGAGGCCGAGTTTGTTGCTCAAGAACAGCGTGAGCAGCGGGCTGGTGATGGCGCGGCTGACGACAATGGTCAGGGAAACGATCATCAAGCGGCGGATAACGAGCGAGTAAGTGGCCACGGTGGGGCAAATGTCCTTATTTAGATTCTGTAGGGTTTGACGCGGGACCGTGTTGCGGCCATTCGCGAGCAAGCCCGCTCCCACATTTGGAATGCGTTTCCCTGTGGGAGCGGGCTTGCTCGCGATGAGGCCTGACCAGGCGATACCTATTACGCTACCGAACGCCGCCCATGTAGGAGCTGCCGCAGGCTGCGATCTTTTGATCTTCGGCGATACCAGATGCAAGATCAAAAGATCGCAGCCTGCGGCAGCTCCTACAAGGGCGCGAAGTCAAGGTTTTGGCAGGTGCAGCAACACAAAATCGTTCTTATCGAAACGCCCGCTCAACACCGGCGGTAGCGCACCAGTAACAGTGCCTTGCAGTGCGTTGTAATCGCTTAGATCCATCATCAACCAGGCAGGCCCCGTTTCACTGTCGAGTTCCTGAATGGTTTCCGTAAACTCCGGTTTCAGATCCTGCTGGATATTGACCATGAACTTGATCGCCTTGGCGTCCTTGCCCATGCCGTGCAGCACGAGCGGCGCGGGGTCTTTCTGGACGAGCGCAAAGGCTGCGCGGCTGAAGGCCTGGGTGTCGTAGAGCCGTCGTTCGACCGGTTCAAATACCAGGATGTACACCGACCACACTCCCAGGACCGCACAAAAGGCCAGCGTTTCGGCCCGCCAGCGAGGCCTGGAAAGCGCTGCCAATGCGATCAGTTGCAGCACGCCGAGCACGATCAACACCGCCGTTTGAGTCGGCAGCTGCTCCGGAAACCGTCGCTTGGCGAAAAGTAATGTCCCGATCAACAACGCCGGGATCAACAACCACAACCCTTGCATAAAGACCCGCACCCAAGCGAACACCCGGCCGTGCGCCGCCTGAAACGGATACGCCGCAATCATCGCCGCCATGGGCAACATCGGCAGCAGGTAACGGGCCTTTTTCGCCTGGGGAATCGACAACCCGACCATCACGATCAACCCAGCCGCGGCGCAATACTGCAACAGCCTCAGCTCGGGTCCGGCCTGACGCGGGCTGGTCAGCCAGACAGCGACCAATGCCAACAGCGCCAACGGATACGCCAGTGCATAGTTGCCCACTGAACTGGTGAAGTAATACAACGAACCGCTGACACCTTCGCTGCCATCCAGGCGTCCCATGAATTGCATGCGCACTACATCGTGCATAAACGTCGGGCCGCCAACGGTTTCGGCCAGCCACAACAAAACGCCGACACACATCGCCAGTAGCACGGCCGCCGTCAGGCTGAAACCGAACAACCGCGTCCATTGCCGATTGACCAGGTAATAGCTGCAAAGCATGCCGGTAGGAACCACCAGACCAATCGGTCCGCGAATCCCGAACCCCAGCAGCAACAACGCAAAAATCAACAGCCAGCGTCGGCGCGTCGCAAAATGATCAGCGGCGTAACCCAGATAAAACACCCCGAACGCGTCCGCCGCGAGCATCAAGTCCTGAGACACGGCTCGGGTTTCGGTGACAAAAGTGTTGGTCATCAGCATCAGCGCGATGCTGAGCAGCGCCCATCGTGTGGAGTAGGGCGCCAGTAACCGGTACATCAATGTGACGATCACCGCCCCGGCGATGGCGCTCGGAAACCAGGCGCTGAAGCTGTTGACCTCTCCGAACGGCAGGGACAACAACCCGATGAACACCGTCGAGATCGACGAATAATCGGCGTAAGGCTGGCCGTATGTGGTGGGAAACACCGTCGGCCCGTGGCGCAACATTTCCTGGGCAAACAGCACGAACCGCGAATCGAAACCGATCGGCGCTTGCTGATACACGCCGGCGCTGAACAGAACCAGCGCCAGCAGGCCCACCATCAGGGACTGCTGGCGAACCGGCGCCGACATCATATTCCAGCGACGACCGAGGCCAACGGCCACTGTTGATGCGGGATCGGCAACTTGCGCGACTCACCGCGCCCCATCGGGAAGTACATGAAGCCGCTGCGCGCCAGGCGTTCAGCGTCGTAGAGGTTGCGCCCGTCAAAGATCACCGGGGCTTTGAGCCGTTGCTGGATCAAGTTGAAGTCCGGCGCTTTGAATTGTTGCCATTCGGTGCAGATGATCAGCGCGTCGGCCCCGGACAACACCGATTCCGGCGTGCCCATCAGCATCAACTTCGATTCGTCGGGATAGAGCTGCTGGGTTTCTTGCATGGCTTCCGGGTCGAACGCACGAACATTGGCCCCGGCCGCCCACAGCGATTCCAGCAGGACCCGGCTCGGCGCATCGCGCATGTCATCGGTGTTGGGTTTGAACGCCAAGCCCCACACGGCGAAGGTCTTGCCGCGTAAATCACCCTTGTAGAACGCATTGATGCGCTCGAACAGCTTGTGTTTTTGCCGTTGATTGATCGCCTCCACCGCTTGCAGCAGGTCGCTTGAGCAATGGGCCTCTTCGGCGCTGTGGATCAGGGCGCGCATGTCCTTGGGGAAACACGAGCCGCCATAACCGCAACCGGGATAGATGAAGTGATAGCCGATGCGTGAGTCGGCACCGATGCCCAGGCGCACCGATTCGATGTCGGCGCCCAGGTGTTCAGCCAGTTCGGCAATCTGGTTGATGAAGCTGATCTTGGTCGCGAGCATGCAATTGGCGGCGTACTTGGTCAGCTCGGCGCTGCGCAGGTCCATGAACATGATGCGGTCATGGTTGCGGTTGAATGGCGCGTACAGGTCGCGCATCACGTCACGCACCGCATCGCCTTCGCAGCCGATGACGATCCGGTCAGGACGCCGGCAATCGGCCACGGCCGAGCCTTCTTTCAAGAACTCCGGGTTGGACACGATTTCGAATTGCAGCAACCGGCCCACTTTGACCAGGCATTTGTCGATGTGCGCGCGCAACGTATCGCCAGTGCCTACGGGCACGGTGGATTTCTCCACCAGGATCACCGGTTGTTCGCGATGGCGCGCGACCGCGTCGCCTACCGACAGCACGTAGCGCAAATCGGCCGAGCCGTCGTCCCGGGACGGTGTGCCGACTGCGATGAACAACACTTGGCCATGCTGCACCGCGAGCTTCTCATCCGTGGTGAACTGCAACCGTTTGGCCTCCAGGCTTTCACGCACCAGGCTGGCCAGCCCCGGTTCGAAAATGCTCACGTGGCCTTGCTGGAGTAACTCGACTTTCTTCTCGTCAATGTCCATGCAGACCACGTCATGGCCCACTTCAGCCAGGACGGCTGCTTGCACCAGGCCAACGTAACCGCTACCAAATACACTGATTTTCATGGGGCACTCCTGAGTTCGGGCGCGCGAGCAGGTCGAGAGTTGATGGTGATGACGCCGAGGATGACCAGGGCCACCCCGAGGCTTTTTGAAAGACTGAAATCTTCGTTGAACAGCGGCAGGCTGGCGGCCAGCAAGTACACCAGCGCGTAGCTGATGCTCAGCAGCGAGTACGCCCGGCCCAAGGGCAAATCCTTCAGGGCGACGAGCCAGCAGAGCATCGACAGGGCATAAGCGAAGATCGCGCCCAGCACCACGGCGATGGCGGACAGATCGACGCTGGCGGTCAACCAGTGTTCAGGGGAGGGCAGGCGACTCATGCTCCAGCGCATGCCCAACTGCGCGGCACTGACCAGCACCACGCTGCCCAGGGCGAAGGTGATTCCGCGACGAAGGTTCATGTGTGTTGCCCCAGCAGAACCACGCCACCGATCACCAGCGCTACACCCAGCCAGTGGCGACGGTCGATGGTTTCGTGAAAAACGAAGCGGGCGACCAGGGTAATCAGCACGAAATTCAGGCTCAGCATCGGGTAGGCAATGCCGACTTCGAGTCGCTGCAACACCAGCAACCACACCAGCAGCCCCGCGCCCAACGAGGCGAGCGCCAGCCATAGCCACGGCGAACGCAACTTCTCACTCCAAACCGACGGCTTGTCGCGCCAACTTTCCACGGCGTATTTCTGCGCGATCTGGCCCAGGCAGGTCAGCAGGCACGCGGCCAATAGCAGGATAAGGCTCATGACGCCTCCCGAGGGAAAAGCAGAATCACGAGATTGCCCTGTTCATAGTGTTTGCCATCCTTTGGCAGCCTTTCGATTTCGCGCAATTCGTCGTCACCCTTGATGCGCATGACCACACCGACCGAACCTTTCTGGCGCGCTTCGCGCATCCACGCCTGGACGGCATCCGGATCGACTCGTTGCTGTACGCCGTCAGGATAGGCAAGGCCATATTTCAATTCGCCTATCGTGTTGTACAACGCCACGTCCCGGCGCTTCAGGCGCCACGCCAGCGCCGCAGCGGCACCCAGGTCGTTGCTCAGCAACCGATCGGTCTGACCGAGTTCCGTGGAATGTTCAAGGATGAATTGATCGGGCATTTTGTTGGCCACCACCGATTCCGGCAGTCCGGCCGGCACGAACCCAATCAGCAGCAGGCTGCCGAACGCCGGCGCCGCCCAGCATTGCAGGGGCCGGAAGGCTTGCAACAGGTTGGCCATGATCCAGCCGATCAGGCCGATGAACACCAGCACCAGGTTATGCAGTTCATGGCCGTAAATCGGCTTTTTCAGTTGCAGGTAGACCAGCGCAAGCAGCACCGTCAGGCCCAGCAGCAGATTCAGCAAGCCATTGATGCCCAGCACCCGGCCTTGCTCACGCTGCAATCGGTCGGCCAATGCATGGCCCAACAGCAAGGCGAGTGGCAGCAGGCACGGCATGATGTAGGTCGGCAGTTTTCCGTTGCTCATGCTGAAAAACATCAGCGGCATCAGCAGCCACAACCATAGGAAACCGATGCTGGCCTGGCGGCGTGTCGCCCACGCTTGTTTGAGCGCCGACGGCAGCAACGCCGCCCATGGCAGGCTGAACGCAACCAGCAACGGCAGATAAAACCACCACGGCGCGTCGTGTTGAGCGTCGTCCCCGGCAAAACGGCGAATGTGTTCGTGCCAAAAGAAGAATCGCCAGTAATCGGGCTCCTGCGCATGCACCGCCAGCGCCCACGGCAGGCTGACAGCGATGGCCACGACAATCGCCAGCGGGCCGTAGATCAGCAGTTCACGCCAGCGTTTTTGCCAGAGCATCCAGGGCACGGCGACGAGCACCGGTAGCAGCCAGGCCAGAAACCCCTTGGTCATGAAGCCCATGCCGCAGGCCAGGCCGAGTACGGTCCAGCCGGCCAGGCGTTGACCCCGGTTGACGCTGTCCAGCGCAAACCACAAGCCAACCAGGCTCAGATTGACCCAAAAGGTGAACTGCGGATCGAGGTTGGCGTAGCCGGCTTGCCCGGCGACCACGGTGAAACTCATGTAGAGCAGCGCGCAGGCGAAACTTTTGCGTGGCTCGTTCCAGAGCCGGC
The DNA here is from genome assembly GCF_059716195.1 of Pseudomonas sp. LBUM1644. NCBI lineage: Bacteria > Pseudomonadati > Pseudomonadota > Gammaproteobacteria > Pseudomonadales > Pseudomonadaceae > Pseudomonas > Pseudomonas sp. LBUM1644. The sequence continues at coordinate 2,993,679 of NZ_CP166812.1, forward strand.
GGGCGATCAGGTAACACAGCACCACGCTGAGCCCGGTGCTGAACGCAGAGGCGAAGCGCACACCGAACAGGTTGTCGCCAAACAACGCCTGGCCGATGGCGATCATCCAGTAACCGGCCACCGGTTTTTCGAAATAGCGCAGGCTCATGAAATGCGGCGACACCCAGTTGCCGCTCAGAAGCATGTCCTGGCTGATCTGGGCGTAGCGGGTTTCGTCGGGAATCCATAAGCCGTGGGTGCCCAATGGCAGCAAATAGGCCACAGCGCAAACAGCCAGTAACAGCGGCAATGCCCAGCGTTTGGTCATGCGCCTTGCACTCCCAGCCAGCCTTCGCGACCTTGGAGAACGCCACGCACCACGCGGCCGGTCGGCAGGGTGTCGGGGGCCTCGGGCAGCAGATCGCCCAAGGGTTGAAAACAGATGCCCCGCTGGCGCGCATCGACCAGCAGTTGGCGAAATTCGTTGGCCATCAGAATCCCTTCCACTTCGGCATGGATCGTGTAGACGTTGAGTTTTCCGGGGGTGAAGCGATCAAGCATGAAGGCGTTGAAGTCCTTGGCGGCCACGGTCGGGCCAACCACTTCATCGAAGGTCGGCAGGTCCACCGGAATCTGCGGTGCGCCCAAACCACCGTCTGCCAATGCCGGCTGGAACAGACTCTGGCCGCGACAGTCGCTGTTGTAGCGAAAGCCGAAAGCCTCCTTGGCCTCGATCACGCGCTCGTCCGCCCGCCAACCGGCAGAGGCCGAACACCCGACGTGTTGCCCTAGGATGCCACTGAGCGTGTCCACGCCCTGGCGAATCTGCTCCACAAGCTGCGCGTCGCTCCAGCGCCCGGCATTCGCCTGCCAGCCATGGTGATCCCAGGCGTGCAGGCCGATTTCATGACCGGCGGCCTGGGCCTGGCGCATCAAGTGCCCAAGGTCTCGGCCAATCGGTTTGCCGGGCCACGCAGTGCCGGCGAGCAAGATGTCCCAGCCGTACAGGCCGGCAGCGTTGGAACGCAACATTTTCCAGAGGAATTGCGGCCGGATCAGGCGCCACAAATGGCGCCCCATGTTGTCCGGCCCGACACTGAAGAAAAACGTCGCCTTGACCTGCGCTTCATCAAGAATTTCCAGCAGCCGAGGCACCCCCTCACGGGTGCCTCGGTAAGTGTCGACATCGATCCGAAGGCCTGCCCGCATCAACGCTTGTCCGCGATTTCGAGCATCGCTTCACGCAGGAAGAAATCCAGCGTGTTGCCGATGGTTTCACTCATCTCGACGGTCGGCGTCCAGTCCAGCAGACGCTTGGCGTTGGCGATGCTCGGTTTGCGATGGGACACGTCCTGATAGCCCGTGCCGTAGAACGCCTTGCTTTCAACATCACGAAAGCCGGCGAACGGCGGGAAGTTGTCACGCAGCGGGTGAGCTTCGAATTGACGCAACAGCTCTTCGCCCAACTGACGAATGCTCGCTTCGTTGTCCGGATTGCCGATGTTGATGATCTGGCCGTTGCAGGCGTCGTTGTCGTTGTCGATGATCCGCGCCAGGGCTTCGACGCCGTCGGCAATGTCGGTGAAGCAGCGTTTTTGCTCACCGCCATCGAACAGGCGGATCGGCGTGCCTTCCACCAGATTGAGGATCAGTTGGGTAATGGCCCGGGAACTGCCGATGCGCGCTGAGTCCAGGCGATCCAGGCGTGGGCCCATCCAGTTAAAGGGACGGAACAGGGTGAAGTTCAGGCCTTTCTGGCCATAGGCCCAGATCACCCGGTCGAGCAGTTGCTTGGAGACTGAATAGATCCAGCGTTGCTTGTTGATCGGACCGACGATGAGGTTGGAGGAGTCTTCATCGAAGTTCTGGTCCTGGCACATGCCATAGACTTCCGAGGTCGAGGGGAAGATCACGCGCTTGTTGTATTTGACGCAGTAACGCACCAGTTTCAGGTTTTCTTCGAAGTCCAGTTCGAACACGCGCAGCGGGTTGCGGGTGTATTCGATGGGCGTGGCAATCGCCACCAGCGGCAGGACCACGTCGCACTTCTTGATGTGGTATTCGATCCACTCGGAGTGGATGCTGATATCGCCTTCGACAAAGTGGAAATTCGGATGGGTGCGCAGACGGTCGATGGCGTCGGAGCCGATGTCGAGGCCATACACTTCGTACCGGTCGTTACGCAGCAGGCGCTCGGACAAGTGATTGCCGATGAACCCGTTGACGCCCAGGATCAACACGCGAGTGCGACGTGGGGTACGACCCGACTCGGCGCCACGCAACACGGAGCCGTCCACCAATCCCAGTTCATTGGCCAATTGCGGGCCGCTCAGGTACAGGCCATTGTCATTACGTTGGCCGGCGCGGATCACCAGCGAATCTTCGCCACAGGCAATGCGCAATGGATCGACGCTGATCACCCGGCCCGGTGCCAGGCCTTCGTTGCCCTTGGCAACCTCGGCGTTCCAGACGATCAGTTTGTGCTCGCCCACGGCGCAGAAAGCGCCCGGGTACGGTTGGGTCACGGCACGGACCAGGTTGAACAGTTCTTCCGCCGGTTTTTGCCAAACCAGTTTGCCGTCCTCCGGCGTGCGGCGACCAAACACCGTGGCTTTGGATTCGTCCTGAGGCGCCTCGCTGACGGTACCGGCGAGCAGCGCGGGCAGTGTGTCGCGCAGCAAGTCAGTGGCGGCCACGCGCAGTTTGCCGTGCAGGCTCAGCGCGGTGTCGCTGCGTTCAATGGCCACCCGTTGCTGGGCGAGAATGGCCCCGGCATCGGCACGCTTGACCATGCAGTGCAGGGTCACGCCGGTTTCGGTTTCGCCGTTGACCAGCACCCAGTTGGCCGGTGCGCGGCCACGGTAGCGCGGCAACAATGAGCCGTGCAGGTTGAACGCGCCTTTACTGGCCGTGGCCAATAGCGGCTCACTCAACAGGTGGCGGTAGTAGAACGAGAACAGGTAATCCGGGTTGAGCTTGCTGATGCGCTCGATCCACAGCGGATGGTTGGCGTCTTCCGGGGCGTGCACCGGGATGCCGTTGCGGGCGCACAGCTGCGCCACGGAACCGTAGAAGGCGTTTTCCTTCGGATCATCAGCGTGGGTAAACACGGCGGCGATGTCATAGCCGGCGCTGAGCAGGGCTTCGATGCCGGCACAGCCAATATCGTGATAGGCGAAAACAACAGCTTTTGCACTCATGAGAGAACCTGATCGGAAGAAGTGGAAGTAAGGCCGTCAACGGTGACAACGGGAGCAGGGGCAGCGGGCTGGCTACGCAAGACTTTTTCGATAAAGAACCGGGGGCGGGCGCGGACGTCGCTGTACATGCGCCCCAGGTATTCGCCCAGCAGGCCCATGCCGATGAATTGCCCGCCGGTGAAAACGAACAACACGGCGAACAGCACAAACGTGCCATCCCCGGCCCAACTGGCGCCGAAGGCCAGGCGCAGGACGATCAACGCGGTGGCGAAGAGCACGCCTAACCCGGCCATGGCAAAGCCGACAATGCTCAACAGCCGCAGCGGCGTGGTGGTCATGCAGGTGATCAGGTCGAACATCAGGTTGACCAGGCGCATCGGGCTGTACTTCGATTCGCCGTGTTCGCGCTCGGCGTGGGTCACCAGGATTTCCGTGGTGTGCCGGGCGAAGCTGTTGGCCAGGATCGGGATGAAGGTGCTGCGTTCGCGGCAAGCGAGCATGGCGTCGACGATGGTCCGCCGGTAGGCGCGCAGCATGCAGCCGTAGTCGGTCATGGCGACGCCGGTGGAACGCTGCACGGCGAGGTTGATCAGCTTCGACGGCCAGCGCCGCAGGGCTGAGTCCTGGCGATTGCTGCGGACCGTGGCGACCACGTCATAGCCCAGCTCGGCCTGGGCCACCAGGCGCGGGATTTCTTCGGGCGGGTTTTGCAGGTCGGCGTCAAGGGTGATCACGACATCGCCCTTGCACTGTTCGAAACCGGCCATGATTGCCGCGTGCTGGCCGTAGTTACGGTTGAGAATGACCGCCACCACCGGGCTGCATTCGCGATTGGCGGCGTCCTCGAGGATCTGCGCGGAGTTGTCGCGGCTGCCGTCATCCACCAGCACGATTTCGTAGTCATGGTGCAACTGCTGGCACGCGGCTTCAGTGCGCCGCAGCAACTCGGGCAAGCTGTCTTGCTCGTTGTAGACCGGGATGACAATCGATACGCAGCGGATCGGATAAGGTTTCACAGGCGTCTGTCCATAATGTTTTCGATGGCGCCGACCACGCGCTCGACATCGTCGGTGGTCATGTCGGGGAACAACGGGATCGAGCACAGCCGCGCCGAGTTCCATTCGGTGTTGGGCAGGTAAATGTCCGGGTAACGCTGGCGGTAGTACGTGTGCAGGTGCGTGGCGATGAAGTGAATGCCCGTGCCGATGTTCTGTTCCTGCAGGGCCTTCATGAACGCTTCCCGGTCGAGCCCACAGCGTTCGGCATCGATGCGCAGGATGAACAAATGCCAGGCGTGCTGCTGCGGGTAGGCGGGCAGTGCCAGGGGTTGCACCGGCAGGCCTTCCAGCCGCTGCAAATAGGTCCGGGCCAGTTCGGTGCGCTTGGCATTGATCTGATCCAGGCGCTCAAGCTGGACCAGGGCGATGGCGGCATTGATGTCGGCCAGGTTGTATTTGAAACCGGGCTCCATGACCTGGGCCTGAGGCTTGCGGCCATGGGTCAGGCGGTCGTAGGCGTCGACACCAAGGCCATGAAACTTGAGCATGCGCACGCGACTGGCCAGCGCTTCATCGTCGCTGACGAACATTGCGCCTTCGGCGCAGGTCATGTTCTTGATCGCGTGGAACGAAAAGATCGCCGTGCCTTGGGCACCGACATGACGGCCCTTGTAGAACGTGCCGGCCGCGTGGGCGGCGTCTTCGATAACAGCGATGCCGTGCTTGTCGGCCAGCGCATACAGTGGGTCGAGATCGAACGCAGCGCCGGCGTAATGCACGGGAATGATCGCTTTAGTGCGAGGAGTGATCGCTGCTTCGATACTGGCCAGATCACTCATCAATGTGTGGCGGTCAACATCAACGAACACGGGGGTCGCGCCCAGCAGACTGATCATGTTGGCGGTGGAGACCCAGGTTTGCGACGGCGTAATGACCTCATCGCCTGGACCAATTCCCAATGCCAGCAGCGTGATGTGCATGCCACCGGTGGCCGAGGACAGCGCCACGGCATGTCGACATCCCACGAAGTTGGCAAAGCGCTCTTCGAGTTCCTGATTTTTCGGCCCGGTAGTGATCCAGCCCGAGCGCAATACTTGCTCTACGGCGGCGATTTCTTCGTCACCGATACTGGGGCGGGAGAAGGGGAGAAAAGCCTGACTCATGGGCACCTCATGACTGAAAGATCGGCGGTGTTCATTGAACAATACTTGGATCCACTCCAAAGCCTAGCTGCTCAAATGAATGCTGCATCAGTGAGTTACTTGCGCATTGCGATAAACAGCTTCAATTGACTTTTGCTGGCCGGTTCGGCAGCTTTGACGCGTGGCGGGGTGATCCCGGAATGCTTTGAGGTTAGGCCGGATTTTGTGAAAGGAACATGAAAAAACCGGTCGTCGAAACGTTTATCTGGAAGTTATTAAGCCTATGTTCAGACTTCTACCGTTCATCCACCGTTTAGTAGAAAAGTCCTACAGAAGTGTCTCCCTTTATATGAAGATTGTTTCAATCCTTAGTTGTTTTAATAAACTGTTTCTACCCAAGGCCGTTTCGTTTGATTGACTTACCTGCTGTTGCTTCAAATGCGCCAAAGTCCAACCCGCTGACCCTGTATCTGGCGCGACTCGCGCCGTCCAGCCAACTGACCATGCGTTACATTTTGCAGGATGCCGCCGACCGCCTGGGCTTCGAAGACACGAACATCGAGGAGATTCCCTGGCCCTCAACTTCAGCCTGAAAACGTCGTGGCGCTGGTGGCGACCTTGCGCGAGGACGGTTACGCGCCGAACACTTCGTCGCTGTACGTCAATGCGCTACGCGGGGTGATGAACGAAGCGTGGCGCATGAGCCTGATCACCCAGGAACACTTGCTGAAAATGCGCTCGGTGAAAGGCATCGCCGGCACGCGGTTGTCCCAGGGGCGTAACCTCAAGCGCACGCTGATTCAGGAGTTGATGGCGGTCTGTGCGGCGGACCCGCGACCACAAGGGCTGCGCGACGCGGCGATTATCGGCATCCTTTACGGCTCGGGAATGCGCAAGTCGGAATCGGTGAACCTGGACCTCAATCAGGTCGATTTCACCGAGCGCAGTCTGCGGGTCACGGCCAAGGGCAACAAACAGTTGATCAAGTACGCACCCGCCTGGGCCTTCGCCAAACTGGACGCCTGGCTCGAGCTGCGTCGTTCACAGTTGGGAGAAGGGCAGGACGATGATCCGTTCCTGTTCAACCGTATCCGTCGCGGCAGCCATATCACCCGTGAGCGCATCACCAAACACGCGATCTATTACATTGCCCTGCAACGGGGGGCGCAGGTCGGGGTAAAGATCATGCCCCATGATTTTCGGCGCTCGTTCATTACCCGCGTGATCGAAGAGCATGACTTGTCGATTGCGCAGAAACTCGCCCACCACAGCAATATCCAGACGACCGCCAACTATGACGTGCGCGATGACAATGAGCGGCGACGTGCGGTGGATCGGTTCGATCTCTGATTCAGACGTCGCTCAATACATGCGCGTGGCCAATGGTCGAGACGTTCACCTCGCTGCCCGCGGGCGGCGCATACATGCCCGAGCTGCGCACCATCAGTGATCGACCGGGTTGTTCGCTGGACGCCATCGACTGTAACTCCACGGTCAAGGTGCAAGTGTTGCCGCTGAAATCCCGCTCGGTCACCACGGCGCGGCAGCCCGGGGCCTCTGTCGGACCGGGCAGGGTACTGACCAGTTGCAATTGCTCGGGGCGTAGCATGATCTGCGCGCTGGCGTTGTTCCTGTGGTTGTTGACCGGAATGCGCCCCAGATCGCAATGGGCCCAGCCCGCTTCTATTCGGGCGGGCATGACCACGGCCTCGCCGAGAAACAGGGCGGTTTGTTCGTCGTCGGGATAGCGGTAGAGGTCCAGCGGATGGCCGGATTGCACCAGGCGGCCGTGGCGCATCACGGCCAACTGATCGGCAAATGACAGCGCTTCGCTCTGGTCGTGGGTCACCAGAATGGTGGTGACACCCGCGTCCGCCAACAGCCGCGCCACCAGTTTGCGCATCGAGGCACGCAACCCCGTATCCAGCGCCGAAAACGGTTCGTCCAGCAGCATCAGGCGCGGCTGTTGTGCCAATGCCCGTGCCAGCGCCACGCGTTGCTGCTGGCCGCCGGAAAGCTCGTGGGGCCAGCGACCCGCCATATGCGAATCCAGGGCAACACTGTCCATCAATTCGGCAATGCGCTCCTGTTTTTCCTGGCCTCTGGTCGGCAGCCCGAAACCGATGTTGGCGGCCACCGTCATGTGCGGGAAGAGCGCGCCGTCTTGGGGCACATAACCAATCAAACGTTGATGCGCCGGCACCTCATGCGTGCCGTCGACCAATGTCTGGCCATTGAGCGACAAGCGCCCGGAGTCAGGGAATTCGAAGCCGGCGATCATCCGCAGCAACGTGGTCTTGCCCGAGCCTGAAGGGCCGACAATAACCGTTCGGCTGCCCGCCGGAACAGACAGGCTGATGTCATCCAGGGCCTGGTGGGCGCCGTAGGACTTGTAGATCGAGTGCAGTTCAAGTGCGTTCATCGGCCAGCCGTTCGTTTGGATTGGTGATAAAGGAGTCCGGTCAACGGCAGCGACAGCAGGATCATCAGCAACGCGTAGGGTGCCGCAGCCGCGTAATCGATTTCGCTGGTCAGGGCCCAGAACCCGGTCGCCAGGGTACGCGTGCCGTTCGGGGCGAGCAGCAGGGTGGCCGTCAGTTCATTGGTAATTGCCAGAAACACCAGCGCGGCCCCTGCGGCAGCGCCGGGGGCGGCCAGTCGCAGGGTGATCAGCCACAGGGCTCGCGCGGGCGAACGTCCAAGGCTGCGAGCGATGTTTTCCAGCTCCACTGGCGCCTGGGCGATACCGGCGCGCAGACTCACCAGCGCTCGGGGCAGAAACATCAGCAGATACGCCAGCAGCACGGTGATCGTGGTCTGGTAAATCGGCCGGGCAAAATGGATCGCGAAGGTCACCAGCGCCAGGGCAACCACAATCCCCGGCAACGAACTGGTGATGTAGTTGCAGCTCTCTAGCACCCGCTGCAAGCGCCCCGGCGAGCGAATCGACAGCCAGGCAATCGGGAACGCGGCGCAAGTGGTCAGGACGGCACCGGCAGCGCCGAACAGCAGCGTCTGTTCCAGCGCCGGAAACAGCTCGGCCATCTGCCAGACTTGCGTGCCGCCGGCGATCAGCCATTTGCCCAATGTAATCAACGGCACGCCCAGCGCCAGGGCACAGGTCATGATCTGCAAGGCCAGGCCAAAAACGGTGCTGACGGACTTCAGGCGCACGACGCGCTGCTCGCGGGCACTGCCCGATCCGACGCGGGCGTAACGCGCACTGCCACGCGCGGCCGACTCGACGGTCAGCATCGCCAGACAGCACAGGGCGAGGACACCGGCCAGCGTGTTGGCGGCAGGGCCATTAAAGGTGGATTTGAACTGATCGAATATCGCCGTGGTGAAGGTGTCGAAGCGGATCATCGCGTACAAGCCATATTCGGCCAGCAGGTGCAGTCCCACCAGCAGCGCACCGCCGCAGATCGCCAGTCTCAACTGCGGCAACACCACGCGAAAAAACATCGCCCAGGGCTTCAGGCCCAGTGATTCGGCGACGTCTTCGATGGCCGGATCGAGCCGCCGCAACGTCGCTGCCACCGGCAGGTAAAGAAACGGGAAATAGGCGATGACCGAGACCAGCACCCCGGCAAACAGCCCATGGATAGGTGGCGCCAGGCTGACCCAGGCGTAGCTGTGAACGAAGGCTGGCACCGCCAGCGGCGCGGTCGCCAGCAACGACCAGCCGCGTCGCCCGGGCAGATTGGTGCGCTCGGTCAGCCAGGCCAGTGACACGCCCAACACGACGCACAATGGAATCGTGATCACGACCAGCAATACGGTGTTGATCAGCAACTCGCCGACCCGCGGCCGAAACACCAGCGCCTCAAGGGTTGCCCAGCCTGTCTGAAAGGACACGCCGATCACGAAAGCAATCGGCAACAGCGCTAGCAGCGACACCAGCACCGCCAAACCGACCATCCACGCGCCACCGCGGCCCATGAACAGACCACGAGATCGTCGCCGTAAATTCGCGGGTATCGTCGTGGCGATACCCGTCGGTAGCGTTTCAGGCATCAATTAAAGCAGTCCGGCCTGAGTCATCAGCTCTACGGCTTTTTTACTGTCGAGTTTCGAGGCATCGACCTTCGGTGCGTCGAGCTGCTGCAGAGGCACCAGTTTCGGGTTGGATTCGGCGTTTTTACCCACCGCGTATTCAAACGACTTGCCGGTCTTGAGCACTTCCTGGCCGTCTTTGCCCGTGACCCATTTCAGGAACGCCTGGGCTTGTTCCCGGTGTTGACTGGACGCCAAGACACCGCCTCCCGATACGCTGACAAACGCCCCGGGATCCTTGTGCTTGAAGTAGTACAGGGCGGTGTTCTTGCTGTTTTCGCCGGTCTTGGCCTGATCACCGAAGTGGTAATAGTGGTAGATCACGCCGCTGTCGATCTGCCCGGCGTTGACCGCCTTGAGCACCGCGCTGTTGCCCCGGTAGGCGGTGGCATTGGTTTTCATTCCTTTCAGCCAGGCGAGCGTGGCGGCTTCGCCCTTGAGTTCCAGCACTGCAGCGACAATGGCCTGGAAGTCGGCACCGGCGGGTGAAGCGCCCCAGCGACCTTTCCACTCAGGCCCCGCAAGGTCCATCAGTGATTTGGGCACTTGGGTTTCAGACAACTTGCTCGGGTTGTAGACGAACACGGTGGAGCGCGCCGCGATCCCCACCCATTTGCCATGCGCCGGGCGATAGGCCGCATCCACCTGTTCCAGGGTGGTCGGTGCAACCGGTGCAAACAGCCCCGCGTTGTCGACCAGCACCATGGCCGGGGAGTTTTCGGTCAGGAATACGTCGGCCGGCGAGGCGTTGCCTTCCTGCACGATCTGGTTGCCCATCTCTGTGTCGTCGCCGTTGCGCAGCGTGACCGGAATCCCGGTTTCCTGAGTAAAGCCTTCGACCCAGGCTTTGGTCAGGCTTTCGTGTTGAGCGTTATAGACCACGATGCCGGCGGTTTCTGCGGCATACACGTGGCCAGCGCTGACCAGCGCGGTAACGAGCAGTGCTTTTTTCAGGAAAGATGGGAGAGTGGAATTCATGCGCTGACAGCTCCTGGTTTATTTTTAGAATCGTGTACCCAGACTCGACTGAATCGACGGAAGAAGGTCGTCGATGAGTGTAGAACAATACGAATCATTTGCATGTTTAAAGCGCGGGGAATGTAGGGTTTGTGATGAGAAAAAAACGTCAAATGAACGGTTAATTCGTGTCATTTTTTGGGGGGGCTTTGATTGGGTGTATATCCGTTTTTTTGGTGATGGCGGGTATTGGTTCCGCCCTTACGGCGGGTCACTTTGAAAAGCGCAAAGTAACCAAACGCTCTTGCCCCTTTCGTTCGGTGCCTCGCTGTGGCTCGGCATGCCCTCGCTCCGGTCCTGCTCCGTGGGCCCGCCGCCATCGGCCATCCATGGCCGGGGGCGGCTAACCCGGCATCCATGCCGGGTTGCCCACTGCGCAGAACCTCCACTCGGCCTCTCGAGGGGGCGGTGCGCCCAGATCAAAAGCAGGCGAGCTAACGCTCGGCCTTGAGTGGTGAGAAGCAAAAGCTGTTCGCCAATCCGCGTTGTTTTTCTGTAGGAGCGAGCTTGCTCGCGATGGACTCAAAGGCGTCGCGTTTAGCCAGTAAACACGCGTTATCGTTAACGACCATCGCGAGCAGGCTCGCTCCCACAATTTAGATTTTGTAGGGCGCGGGATTGGTGTTCGCCGCGAGCAGCGTTGAAGGACAGGCCGGCCGGTAGGCCGCCTCGCTGTTGCTGTTGCCTTGGTTTTTGATCTTCTTGCCCCATCGGCAGGCCGAGCGCAGGTTCTGCGCAGTGGGCAACCCGGCATGGATGCCGGGTTAGCCGCGCACGGCCATGGATGGCCGATCGCGGCGGGCCCACGGAGCAGGACCGGAGCGAGGGAACCCTGAGCCTCAGCGAAGGGCCGTACGCCAGGGGCAAGAGCCCTTGGTTACTTGGGGCTTTTCCAAGTGACTCGCTGTAAGAGCGAAACCGTTAGCGGTCGTTACCGCAGAAACGGATATGTACACAGTCTCAATCCACCATAGTTCTAAAGCGAAGCCAAGTTGCTCTTGATTACCTGTAATTACTTTCGCTGTTAAAAACCGAAGCCCAACTTTCCGCATTCACAATCCCCAACACCTGAAGTTCTCCAGTGCCATCAACACTGACAAACAAAGAACTCACATACTCACTCGTCGCCGCATGCTCAAAACCCGTCTGGGCTTCAAAATCACTGATGCAACCACTATGAGTAACCAGCAGCAAATTGTGATGCGCACGTTTATGCGCCACCACCTCGTCACGCAGACTTTTGCCACAACTGGCCAGCCACTCCTGGGCCATTGCGTCGTGGCCGAACATGTCATGTGAAGTTTGAGCAGTGCGCGTAACCGGACTGCTTAAAACATCCGTCCGGGCCATGCCCAGGCGTGTGAAACGCTGACCCAGGGCGACTGCAGCGTCACTGCCGGCGCGGGTAATGCCATCGGCGGGCCCAAGGCACGGGTTGCTGGAACGGTCGCAGCGTTCGGCATGACGAACAAGCACCACCACATCGCCAGTTCGCCAGTGCTGCAACAATTCAGCGGTCTCACGGGGCGCGGAATGTCCCAGATGGGTCGGCGATCTCGGCCACCAGACAAAACCTGTCACCACAATAACAATCGCCAGGGCGACGATGAAAAAAGCCGGTTTTCTTAATCGGGTGTTCATGATTTGCCAGTTATCTGAAGGCGTAAGGGTCCTGGCAAACTAAATTCAGATGAGTAGCGGAGGAGTGAAACGAATGTGAAAAAATCGCGGAGGAAGTACGGCGGGGATACTTAGTTGATTTTTGATAATTGTTGCCTTTTACGCCGTCCGTGAACTTGGCGTTGACTGAATAAATGCTTGCGGCCGTGACGGGCTCAACGGTGACGTCCTCACCGTTGAGCAACGGGTTGATTGATCACGTCGACGGGCAGCCTTTTTGTGATCCGCGGGTGGCCTGGCTGATCAGCGCTGCCAGGCGTTTGACGTTGTTCTGCTGCGCCGTCACCAACTCTTCGATGGACGGCCCTGAAGGTGTCTTCAAGGTGCTGCGGCAAGTCACCAGAGCGCTGTCGCTTTCACCGGCAAATCGCAGACGCCATTTGACATCGATTAACCCGTATTGGCCCGGAATCGAATCGAAGCGCTGCACCTCCAGCCGCACCGAGACTTTGCGTTGGGGGTTGCCGTTGACCATCTCGTCCAGCAGGGCGCTGCGCAATTCGTCTACCAGGCTCGCGCCCCACCACTGGGTATCCAGAATCGCCATGCCGGTGTTGCCCTCGCGCACCACAATTTGAGGACGATCAACCTGAGGCGGGACCGTGAGACCTTCGATCTGGATGTCCGCGCCGGTCCTGGAATTGGTGCTCGGTTGGGCCGGGGTCAGCGTGTGAAATTGAATCGGATCGCTGCGGCAAGCGGCGAGCAATGACAACGCAGCGACCAGCATAATCTTTAGCGGAAAAGCCATGGGTGATGCTCCTGTGGTCATTTGCTCGGTGGTCCTTGCATATCCATTGGCGCGGCTTTGTCAGGGCGACCGCGAATCAGCGATTCCGGATGCCTCCCGAGGTAATCCGCAAGGTCGCGCAAGGAGCGCGACGTGCGTCCGAGCTCGTCCAGCGTCTGGGTCAACTGTTCGCGTTGCGGCGAGTCGTCAGCCAGCGTCGAGTTGGCCGATTGCAGGGTCTTGCTCACGTCCGAGAGGGTGGTCTGCACCCCCGGCAGGGTCTTGGCGTTGAATTGCACCAGGCCTTTGCGCAGTTCGACAAGGTTGCTATCGAGGTTAGTGGCGATACGTTCAATCGGCAGCTTGTTGACCTTGTCGACCATCGCTTCCAGTTTCCCCTGCAGTTCCTCGAGGCTACCTGGAACGGTCGGAATCATGACGGGGCGCGCGTTCGGATCGAACGCGACTTTTTCAGCCTTGGGGTAAAAGTCGAGAGCGATATAAAGCTGGCCGGTCAGCAGATTGCCGCTCCGAGCCTGCGCCCGCAGGCCGTTTTCGACGAACGTGCCCATCACCCGTATGCCAGCCGCCTCGTCATTGGGATCATGATTCAAGGCCTTGAGCATTTTGGTGTGGGCCGTGCCGAGTCGTTGCGGGTAAATGACAATGCCGACATTGATCGGAAAACTGCGCTTTTTCGCGTCGAAATCCAGATTGACCGAGACCACTTTGCCAAACTCCACGCCGAGGAATTCCACCGGCGCACCGACCTTGAGCCCGCGCAGGGCCTGGTCGAAACGCAGGCTCAGGTATTGCGCCTTGCCATCGGGCGGGGCGAGGGCGGTTTGCTGATCGTCGAACAGTTCATAGGCATATTCTTCGGCCGCTGGCTTGTCGTCCGGGCTGTATTCCGGCGCACGAAAGGCGATACCGCCGACCAGAATCGATGACAACGACTCGGTTTTCACCGAAACACCATTGGCGCCGACGTTCACATCCACACCGCTGGCATTCCAGAACCGGGTGTTTTCAGTAACGTACTGGTCATTGGGCGCATGAATGAACAGATCGATGTTGACCCCTTTGCCATCGGGGTCCAGGGCATACGCCACCACTTGACCCACCGGAATCTTGCGGTAATAGACCGGGGAGCCGATGTCCAGTGAACCGAGGTCCTGGGTGTGCAGGGTGAAGCGCTTGCCCGGTTCGCCGTAGGTGATGGGCGGCGGGTTCTCAAGGCCTTTGAAATTCTTTGCGCGGCCATTGGCCTGACCGATGTCGGCGCCGATGTAGTCGCCGGAGAGCAAGGTATCGATGCCCGACACACCGCCGGCACCGATTCGCGGACGTACCACCCAGAATTGCGAGTCTTCGCGGGTAAAACTTTCAGCCTGTTTCGCCAGTTTGATCGTGGCGTTGACGCTCTTCTGGTCATCGCTGAGTTCGACGTCGGACACATGGCCGATCACCACGTTGCGGTATTTGACCTCGGTCTTGTTCGCGGTCAGACCGTCACCGGTCTTGAACGTGACGGTGATGGTCGGGCCTTCTTGCAGGATGCTGTGGACGACCAGCGAGATGCCCACCAAGACCGCGACGATTGGTACGATCCAGACCAGCGAGACGCTGAAGCGACGGGTCTTTATAGGGGCTTGCCCAGGCGCGTGTGGCCCGTCAGTGACTTTCATCCAGGGTCTCCTCGTTGTTGGATTGATCCCGCCTGTCCCAGATCAAGCGCGGGTCGAAACTCATCGCCGCCAGCATGGTAAACACCACCACCAGGCCAAAAAACAGAATGCCCGCGCGCGGCTCGATATCGGCCAGGGCCTGAAACTTCACCAAGGAGGCCACCAGCGCCACCACGATGACATCAAGCATCGACCAATAGCCGATAACCTCGACGAAACGGTACAACTTTGAACGCTCCTTGCGGGCCCACAGGCTGTCGCGGTGCACGGTGACCAGCAGCAACGTAATGGCGACGAACTTGATGCCCGGCACCGCGATGCTGGCGATGAAAATGATCAGGGCAATGTCCCAGGCGCCGACCTCCCAGAACTCCAGCACGCCGGTCATGATGGTGCTGTCGGCACCGTTGCCGACCATTTTGGTGTTCATCACCGGCAGTAAATTGGCCGGGATGTAAAACACCAGGGAGGTGAGCAGGAAGGCCCAGGTGCGGGTCAGCGAGTTGGCTTTGCGCCGATGCAGCGGGGCGCCACAGCGCTCGCATTCGTGGGGATCGCCGGTCATGTCACACGCCAGACCGCAGGTGTGACACAGGCACAGGTTGAGAGCGCTGGCGACCGGTGGCGTTGTCATACGACGTCCCACAGTTCGCGAATATCGCGCCCGGCGAGGCGGATCATCATCAGGCTGAGCACGGCCAGCGCAAACAGGCCGATGCCGGGCAGCACATCGAGCAACCCCGCGAGTTTGATCACCGCGACCATCGCTCCCAGCAAACAGACTTCCAGCATGCTCCAGGGCCTGAGGGTTTCCAGCCAGCGCATGCAGAATCCGAAACCGGGCGAGCGCCGAGAGGTGAGGGCGAAGCTCAGGACCCAGATCAACAGCAACAGCTGGAAAATCGGCGCGATGATCATCGCAATCGCGGCCACCATGGCGATAAACGTGATCGGCCCCAGACTCAGCGCCAGGACGGAGTCCCAGAGTGTTGCGCTATTTTTCATGCCTTTGAGGCTGATGCTCATGACCGGGTAGAAATTGGCGAAGATCCACACCACCAACGCGGTAAAGGTCAACGCCAGGCGCTGCTCCACCGTCAGGCCGTTATAGCGCTGCAGCACGCCGCCACAGCGTGAGCACAGGGTTTTCTGATGTTTGGCGAGCGAGACTTTTTCATACACACAGTCACAGTGCTCACAGATGATCAGCTGGTCAGTAGTTGCCATGGGCCAGGCTCAATAGGAGGCATAAAGGTCAGAGCACCTCCTCAATATAGAAGTGCCTCGTGATTGAGCAAATAGAAAGACCATCAAGATGTTCTGAAGGACGATGAAACCCTTGTAGGAGCTGCCGCAGGCTGCGATCTTTTGATCTTGATCTTTTCGTAATCGCTGAAAATCAATATCAAGATCAAAAGATCGCAGCCTGCGGCAGCTCCTACAGGGTGTTTGCGTTTCGCCAGTCGAGTAGGCGCAGGCAATAACGTTTCGTCAGTCGAGCAGGCGCAGGGAATGGCGTTTCGTCAGCCGAGCAGTTCGCGCAGGCGATACCAGAACATGCCCAGCGCCAGCAGTGGCGAGCGCAGCATCGGGCCGCCGGGGAAGGTCATGTGCGGCACGGCGCTGAAGACGTCGAAGCCCTGGCTGTGGCCGGCCTGGATCGCTTCGCCCAACAGTTTTGCGCACCAATGGGTCACGTTCAGTCCATGACCGGAATAACCCTGGGCGTAGAACACGTTCGGATGCTCGCGCAAACGCCCGACCTGCGGGAAGCGATTGGCGGAGATGCCAATCTTGCCGCCCCATTGATAGTCAATGCGCACGTTGGCCAACTGCGGGAAGACCTTGAGCATCTGCGGGCGCATGTAGGCTGTGATGTCGGCCGGATCGCGCCCCGAGTAGTGGCAGGCGCCGCCGAACAGCAAACGCCGGTCCGCCGAAAGCCGGTAGTAATCCAGCCCGACTTTCTGGTCGCAGAGCGCCAGGTTTTGCGGGATCAGTTTGGCTGCGACGTCCGGCGCCAATGGCTCGGTGGCAATGATGTAGCTGCCCGCCGGGAGCACCTTGCCGCTCAAGTGCGGTTCGAGTTCTTCCAGATGCGCGTTGCAGGCCAGTACCAGACTGCCCGCGCTGACCGACCCCCCGGCACAGCGAACCCGCACGGTGCTGCCATGGATCAGTTCCAGCACCGGGCTCTGCTCGAAGATTTTCACCCCGAGAGAGTGCGCCAGCCGCGCTTCGCCAAGGACCAGCTTGAGCGGATGCAAATGACCGGAGCCCATGTCGATCAGGCCTCCGGCATACACGCCGGAATCGACCACTTGCTGGCGAATCTGCTCGGGGCCAACGACCCGGGTTTCATGGGCGTAACCCGACTCGCCGAGGCTTTGGTGCTCAGCCTTGAGCGCCGTGAAGTGCGCCCGGGTGTTGGCCAGTTCGCAAAATCCCCAGCGCAGGTCGCAATCGATGCCATGGTCGCGGACGCGATGGGCCACCACTTGCACCGACTCAATCCCCGCGCGCTCCAGATAACGCACACCTTCCTCGCCGACATGGCGGACGAAACCGGAGACGTCATGGCCAACGCCGCGAATCAACTGACCGCCGTTGCGCCCGCTGGCGCCCCAGCCAATTCGCCGGGCTTCGAGCAGGACGACCGACAGTCCGCGCTGCGCCAGTTCAATCGCCGTGTTGACACCGGTAAAACCACCGCCGATCACGCAGACATCGGCTACCAGATCCGTGTCCAGCGTGGGGTAGGGCGCCATTCCGTTAGCCGAGGCGGCGTAATAGGAGTGAGTGTGTTCGTTGCTGTACTGATTCATTTGTTGGACTTCACTTTGCTCCAGGAACGGGTCATCAAACGCATGATTGCCTGGGGCGGGGTGGTCGAAATGTAGAGTTTGTCGAGGACTGCCTGCGATGGATAAACCTCGGGGTTGCTGACCAGTTCCGGGTCCATGTACTGCTTCGCCGCCGGATTCGGGTTGGCGTAACCGACCGAGGCGCTGACCTTGGCGATCACTTGCGGGTCGAGCAGGTAGTTGATGAACGCGTGAGCTTCTTTCGGGTTGCTGGCGTCGGCGGGAATCGCCAGCAGGTCAAACCACAAGTTACTGCCTTCCTTCGGAATGGCGTAGGCGATGTTCACGCCATTCTTGGCTTCCTTGGCCCGGTTGGCCGCCTGGAACACGTCACCCGAATAGCCGAAGGCCACGCAGATGTCGCCATTCGCCAGGTCAGACACGTACTTCGATGAGTGGAAGTAGGTGATGTAAGGCCGGATGCTGAGCAGCTTCGCCTCGGCTTTTTTGAAATCCTCGGGATTTTCGCTGCGCGGGTCCATGCCCATGTAATTGAGGATTGCCGGGAACACTTCATCGGCGGAATCCATCATCGATACGCCGCACTGGCTGAGTTTCTTGATGTTTTCCGGTTCGAACAGCACAGCCCAGGAATCAATGTGATCGATGCCCAGCACTTGTTTGACCTTGTCGACGTTGTAACCGATGCCGTTGGTGCCCCACAGGTACGGCACCGAGTGCGCGTTTTCCGGGTCGTTCTTTTCCAGCAGGGCCAGCAGTTTCGGGTCCAGGTTGGTGAAATTCGGCAGCTGCGAACGATCCAGCTTGAGGAACGCACCGGCCTTCACCTGGCGAGCGAGGAAGTGGTTGGATGGCACCACGACGTCATACCCGGTGCGGCCGGCGAGCAGTTTGCCCTCGAGGGTTTCGTTGGAGTCGAAGACGTCGTAGATGACCTTGATCCCGGTTTTTGCCTGGAAGTCGACGAGGGTGGTCTCGCCGATGTAATCGGTCCAGTTGTAGACACTGACCTGTGGCTGAGCCTGTGCAACGGCGCTGAACAGCACAGCCAGCGCGACCGGGACCATGGATTTCAATAGACGCATTCGACACCTCTTGGAATTATTGGATTTGTCAGGCATTGGCACTCTCCCTGTGGGAGCGGGCTTGCTCGCGAAAGCGGTGGCACAGTCACTAATGATGTCGTTTGCACACCGCTTTCGCGAGCAAGCCCGCCCCCACAAGAAGAGTGCGACCTCATGGGAAAGCTTGTTTGCTACACGCTCAGCAGCAGGAACTCGCGCTCCCAGGAACTGATCACGCGCTTGAAGTTCTCGTGCTCGGCGCGCTTGACCGCGACGTAACCGCGAACGAATTTGCTACCCAGATAGCGCGAGACGGTTTCGCATTCTTCCATCTGCGTCAGCGCGTCCTCGATGGTGATCGGCAGGCGCAGGTTGCGGCGTTCGTAAGCCCGACCCTGCACCGCAGCGCTCGGTTCAATGCGCTCGACCATGCCGAGATACCCGCACAACAGGCTCGCGGCGATGGCCAGGTACGGGTTGGCATCGGCACCTGGCAGACGGTTTTCGACACGCATCGCATCCGGGCTGGAGGTCGGCACGCGCAGGCCGACGGTGCGGTTTTCTTCGCCCCACTCGACGTTCACCGGGGCCGAGGTGTCCGGCAGGAAACGGCGGAACGAGTTGACGTTAGGGGCGAACATCGGCAGGACTTTGGGGATGTATTTTTGCAGGCCGCCAATGTGATGCAGGAACAACTCGCTCATCTGCCCGTTGGCATCGGCGAAGATCGGCTGGCCGGTGACGATGTCGACCACGCTCTGGTGAATGTGCATGGCGCTGCCGGGTTCATCGCCTATCGGCTTGGCCATGAAGGTCGCGGCGACGTTGTGCTTGAGGGCCGCCTCACGCATGGTGCGTTTGAACACAGTGATCTGGTCCGCAAGGTCCAACGCGTCGCCGTGACGGAAGTTGATTTCCATCTGCGCCGGACCGTCTTCGTGGATCAGTGTGTCGAGGTCCAGGCCTTGCAATTCACACCAGTCGTAGACGTCTTCGAACAGCGGATCGAACTCGTTGGCTGCATCAATGGAAAACGACTGGCGACCGCTCTCCGCACGACCGGAACGGCCCATCGGTGCCTTGAGCGGCAAGTCCGGGTCTTCGCAGCGCTGCGTCAGGTAAAACTCCATTTCCGGCGCGACAATCGGCCGCCAGCCTTTGTCGGTGTACAGCTGCAGGACTTTCTTCAGCACGTTGCGCGGCGACAGTTCGATGGGGTTGCCAAATTTGTCGAAGGTGTCGTGAATCACGATGGCCGTCGGTTCGATGGCCCATGGAATCACGTAGACCGCATCGGCGACCGGTTTGCACACCATGTCGATATCGGCGGGGTCGAGCAGGTCGTAGTAGATGTCGTCGTCGACAAAGTCCCCGGTTACCGTTTGCAAAAGCACACTTTCCGGCAGGCGCATGCCTCGCTCATGCAGGAACTTGTTGGTGGGTGCAATTTTGCCGCGTGCAATGCCGGTCAGGTCGCTGACGACGCACTCGACTTCGGTAATCTTGTGATCTTTCAGCCATGTGAACAGCTGATCGAAAGGGACATTCATAAAGACCTCGTTATTGGTTTTATTAGCGCTGGGGAAGACGGTTTCATCCGCCGGACACTTCCCCTGTGGCGCGTTGACGTCTATCTTGGGCGAGCCTTGCAGTTCCATCTATCCACTTTCAGCAGCACCAAAACGCACCAAACGAGTGCGTAGGTCACCCCATGTCAGCGTCCAGTCCGTTACAGGTTCAAGCGTTCAACAACGAAGATGTCGCCGCGCAAATCCGCGCCACACCGGGTTGGGTCCAGCACTATCAGCAAATGTCACCGGGGCATTTCGCCGGGCGGGTGCGCTATCTGGACCTGCAAGGCGTGGAGATTTACGAAGAGCAGATGAACACGCGGGTCGAGCAGAATTTCAGTGCGCCGGAAGGTGCGCTGGCGTTCTGTTTCGACCGAGGCGACAACGCGCTGTATGTGTTGAATGGCGAAAGCCGCAATATCTGGATCACCCCGGAGAACTACCAGGAAATCGCCGTGGTGTTCGGTCCGGAGTTCGTCACGCGTCACGGTTTGAACGTCGCCAGGCTCGAAGGGTTGTTCATGGCGCCGCTCAATTCGGGACAAAACGCGCTGTTCAGTCGCTGGTTGAGCGGGACGTTGACCCGACTGGCGCAAACGCTGGACCCGCCGAGTAAAGAGGCACTCACGCAGCAGTTGCTGGAGGACTGCCTGTATATCCTCGACAACGCCAGTGTCTGTCTTGATCGCGGCAGTTTGCAGCGCCGGACCGAGGAGCGCGCAGTGATGAAACGCATCGGTGAGTGGGCTGCTGATTCCCCGGAAGACACCTTGAACCTGCTGGAGCTTTCCCAGATTGCGGGGGTTTCGCTGCGTCAGTTGCAACACGCTTTCAAGGCCTACACCGGGATGACGCCGACCCATTGGTTGCGCCTGCGCCGGCTTAACAGCGCGCGTCGGGAGCTGCTCAGCCGGACGCCCAACGACACCACGGTGGCCGAAGTGGCGATGCAGTGGTCGTTCTGGCATTTGGGGCGGTTTTCCAGCAGTTATCGGGCGTTGTTCAAGGAGTTGCCGAGTGAAACGCTGAAGCGGGTGGGGGGGTAAAAGCAGTTTGCGGTGATGGCTCGATGCTGTTGGATGGGGTGTATATCCATTTTTTTTGGGAGCGACTGCTGGCGGTTTCGCTCTTACAGCGACTCACTTTTCCAAACGCCGAAAAGTAAGCAAAAGGCTTTGCCCCTCCATTCGGTGCCTCGCTGTGGCTCGGCATGCCCTCACTCCGGCATTGCTCCGGGGGCCCGCCGCCATCGGCCATCCATGGCCGGGGGCGGCTACCGCGGCATCCTTGCCGCGGTGCCCCCTGCGCAACGCCTGCGTTCGGCCTCTGGGAAAGGGGCAGCAGATCTAGATCAAAAGATCGCAGCCTGCGGCAGCTCCTACAGTGGAATGCGATCCCTGTAGGAGCTGCCGCAGGCTGCGATCTTTTGATCTTGATGTGATCGTTTCCACGCAGAGTGGAACGATCGAACATCGACGTACGGCTTTTGATTCTCACCACTCAAGGCCGAGCGTTAGCTCGCCTGTAGCTCTTGATCTTGACGCACCGCCCCCTCGTGAGGCCGAGGGCATGCCGAGCCTAAGCGAGGCACCGAACGAAAGGGGCAGAAGCGCTTTGGTTACTTTCGCGCTTTTCGAAAGTGACTCGCTGTAAAAGCGAAACCGCCAGCCGCCGCTACCGCAGAAACGGATATGCCCCCAACAAAACGCTTTAAAAAAACTATGTTACCCACCTGCACTTATTCGTAACACAGGCCACATCATGGGGCATTTCCACTCGATACTTCGATTAAAAAAATCCCGCTACCCACCCCCCTACAAATCAATAACCCAACCGAATCAACCACCTAACCACCCCCAGCAAAACCTGGCACACAAAATGCTTTTTTGGCTTCATGGATAATTGGATACAAAAATACAAAAGGTGCAATCAATGAAATTCGCCCCTGTCTATTCCGAGCATCAGCCCATCACCGCCGAGGAGGAGGCCTACAACTTTCTGCTCGAAGCCATTTGCAAAGGACGCTATCGCACCGGGGAGCGGCTGATCGCCGAAGACATTGCCGGCGAGATCGGCATGAGCCGAATGCCGGTACGCGAAGCCTTTCGACGTCTGGACGCAGACGGCCTGGTGATTTTGCGGCCCAACCGAGGCGCAATCGTCCGCGGCTTGAACATCGACGAAATGCGCGAAGTCTTCGAAATGCGCAGCGCCCTCGAAGGTCTGGCGATCCGCGTGGCGGTGACGAAAATCACCGAGCGTCATTTCAGCCACCTGGAGCGGCTGCTCGATGAAATGGATGACTACCGCGACGACGGCGCCGAATGGGTCAGTCGCCATCGCGCCTTCCATGAATACCTGTGCAGCCTCAGCGAGCGCCCGCGGCTGATGCGACAAATTTCCGCGCTGTACTCGGTGATCGAACCACACATGCGCCTGTGGCTGCAGCACGCCGACAAACCCCGCAGCGCCCGGGACGAACACGCCTCGATTATTGCCGCGCTGCGTTCCGGCGACCCGGATAAAGCCGCGGAGGTGGTGTGTGAACACATCGAAGGCACCATCCCGCGCCTGATCCAGTTTCTCGAAGCCCACCAATAGAAAACATTCCACCCTGTAGGGGCTGCCGCAGGCTGCGATCTTTTGATCTTGTTTTTTAAAAGCAACATCAAAAGATCGCAGCCTGCGGCAGCTCCTACAGGGGGACATTTGTTGCAGCCACCTGGAGTCATGCCATGCACAAGCCTTGCGCGTTAGTTGCCGTGTTCACCTTGAGTCTGTGTTCGCAATGGGCGTTCGCCGCCCCCGAGTTACCGGAGCGATTAAGCAAGAGCGACAAGATCGTCTATTGCTCCGGCATGGACTCACCACCGCTGGTGTCGTTTGACGTCAAGCAGAAACCCGTCGGGCTTCAGGTCGATATGGGGGAGGCGATTGCCCAGCGGCTGGGCGACAAGAAAGTCGAATGGCGGATCTCGCCCTTCGCCGGCCTGATCCCGGCACTGCTGGCGCAACAATGCGACATGATCGTCGATCAGCTGTTCGATAAGCCGGAACGCCGCGAAGTGATCGATATCGTCAACTTCATGTATTCGAGCCAGTCGATCGTGGTGCCCAAGGGCAACCCGAAATCGGTGACCACGCTGGAGGATCTGTCCGGGCTCAAAGTGGCGGTCAGCAACGGTTCGACCATCCGCATGTTGCTTGGCAAGGAGAACGAAAAGCTTGAGGCCGCCGGCAAGGCGCCGATGAAACTGGTGGTCTATAACGTCGACGCCGATGCATTCCAGGCGCTGCGCATCAACCAGGTAGACGCCTTTGGCACCACGGTGGAGTCCGCCGGCCACTATCAGCAACTGGCGCCGGACCTGTTTCAGTCCGCTGTGCCCGCGTTCAACCGCATCCTCACCGGCTTCGGCGTGCGCAAAGGCGACCCGCAGTTGACCGCGGCATTGACCGAAGTCTTGCAAGGCATGCGCGCGGATGGCAGCTACACCGCGCTCCTCGGTAAATGGCATGTCGACGGTGACAAACTGGACTGAGGGGGTACTCGATGAACTTTAATTGGGACGTGTTTTGGCAGTACTTATTACAGCCCAGCGATGTTTACCTGACCGGATTGTGGCTGACCTGCCTGATCAGCGTATCGGCGATGTTGCTTGGGTGTGCGTTGGGTCTGGTGGCGGCGTTGATGAAGCTGTCGCGCAATCCGCTGCTGCAGTATCCGGTGCGTTTTTATGTGTGGCTGATGCGCGGCACGCCGTTGCTGGTGCAAATCGTTTTTTTGTACACGGCGCTGGCGGCCGGCGGGATCTTTCGTTTTGAAGACCTCGACCTCGGCTGGTTCATCGTGCCGGGCAATATCCAGGCCGCGATCATCGCCCTGGGGCTCAACGAAGGCGCGTACATGGCCGAGATCATCCGTGCGGGCATCGGCGCAGTGGACAAGGGCCAATACGAAGCCGGGCGTTCGCTGGGGATGACCTTTCCCAAACTGATGCGGCGCATCGTGTTGCCACAGGCGTTCCGGGTGATCGTGCCGCCGTTGGGTAACGAATTCAACGTGATGCTCAAAAACACCACGCTGGTCAGCGTCATCGGCGTGCAGGAGCTGTTGCTCAGCACGCAAATGGTCACCTCGGCGACGTTCCGCGTGTTCGAGTTGTACCTGGTGGTCGCCATCTACTTCCTGGCATTGACCACGCTCTGGGGCTTTTTCCAGCGTTGGCTCGAGACGCGGTTCGGACAGTCTGACCGGCCAGCACCCGCCGCCAGCCGTATGTTCGGGCGCAACACCATGAAATTGCTGAGAGGGCGTTGAACATGGCGCACATGAGTGAAGAGCTGGTCATCGAAGCGCTGGATATTCACAAGTCCTTCGGTGACCTGGAAATTCTCAAGGGCATTTCGTTGCAAGTGCGTCGGGGCGAGGTGGTGGTGCTGATCGGCGCGTCCGGTTCCGGTAAAACCACCTTTATCCGCTGCATCAACTTGCTTGAAGACATTCAGTCCGGGCAGATCCGCGTCAGCGGCAAGCCGATGGGTTATCGCACCAAAGCCAACGGCACTCTGGTGAAGGATTCAGAGCGCAACATCGCTCGCCAGCGCCGAGACATCGGCATGGTGTTCCAGCGTTTCAATCTGTTCCCGCACATGACGGCGCTGGAAAACATCATCGAAGCGCCGATCCAGGTGCTGGGCGTGTCTCGCGCCGCGGCGGTGGAACAGGCGAGGGCGCTGCTCAAGCGCGTGGGGTTGGCCGAGAAGGCCAATCATTACCCGTCGATGTTGTCTGGTGGCCAACAGCAGCGGGTGGCCATCGCCCGGGCATTGGCGATGAAACCCCAGGCCATGTTGTTCGACGAACCGACTAGCGCCCTCGACCCGGAAACGGTCGGTGAAGTGCTGCAAGTCATGAAGGAGCTGGCGGAGGAGGGCATGACCATGGTGGTGGTCACCCATGAAATGGGCTTTGCCCGCGAGGTGGCCGATCGGGTGGTGGTGCTCGATCAGGGCGAGTTGATCGAACAAGGCCCGCCCGAACAAATCTTCAGCCAACCGAAGCACGCCCGCACCCGCGCCTTTCTCAGCCGGGTGTTGTAGGAGCGAGCTTGCTCCGGGCGGCGTGCCGACGATGGTCGCTAACGATAACGCCTGCCAGCTGAATAAACACGGCGCCCTGTAGGAGCGAGCTTGCTCGCGATGGTCGTAAACGATAACGCGCGCCAGCTGAATAAACGCGGCGCTCTTATGTTCATCGCGAGCGAGCTCGCTCCTACATTTTTTTTCTGATCATTACTTTTGTGTGAGTCTGCCATGTTCAAATTTTCTGCCCACGAATACCCCTACGCCTCGCAGCGCCAAAGTGTTTTCGCCAAACGCGGCATGGTCGCCGCCTCGCAACCGCTGGCCGCCGAAGCCGGCATTGAAATCATGCGCCGCGGCGGCAATGCCATCGACGCGGCGATTGCTACGGCGGCGGCATTGACGGTGGTCGAGCCGACCGGTTGCGGCATTGGTGGCGACGCCTTTGCGCTGGTTTGGACCCAGGACAAATTGCACGGCCTGAACGCCAATGGCGCTGCCCCGCACGCGCTGAGCATTGACGCGGTGAAAGACGCCGGGCATGAAAAAATGCCCTTGCATGGCTGGACACCGGTGACCGTCCCCGGTTGCCCGTCGGCCTGGGCTGAATTGTCCAGGCGCTTCGGGCGCTTGCCGTTTGCTGACCTGCTGCAACCGGCAATCAGCCTGGCGCGAGACGGGTTTCCGGTATCGCCGGTGGTTGCCCTGCAATGGCAAACCGCGTTGGAAGACTTCACTCCGGATCGCGATGACGTGCTCGACAGCTGGTTCGAGACCTTTCTGATCGATGGCCGGGCACCTCGCGCCGGCGAGATGTTCCGCAACCCGGCGCAAGCGCGGACGCTGTCAGAGCTGGCGAGCACCGAGTGCGAAAGTCTTTATCGCGGCGCACTGGCGCAACGTCTGGACGCGCATTCGCGAGCCACGGGCGGTTATCTGCGCGCCAGTGATTTGCAGGATTACCGCGCCCAATGGGTCGACCCGATCAAGGTCAACTATCGCGGCGTCGATGTTTGGGAGATACCACCCAGCGGCCAGGGCCTCGTGGCGTTGATGACCTTGAAGATTCTCGAAGGTTTCGACTTTGATCACCGCGACAGCCAGCAAACCTGGCACCGCCAGCTCGAGGCGATGAAACTTGCCTACAGCGACGGCCTGCACTACATCACGGACCCGGAGCACATGCGGGTTGCGGTGGACGATTTGCTCAGCGATCACTATGCCGCGCATCGTCGCGGGCAAATCGGCGAACGGGCAGTGACGCCGCAACCCGGCGACCCGCACGCCAGCGGCACGGTGTACCTGGCGACCGCTGATGCCGAGGGCAACATGGTCTCGTTCATCCAGAGCAACTACCACGGTTTCGGCTCGGGCGTCGTGCTGCCCGACAGCGGCATCGCCCTGCAAAACCGCGGAGAAGAGTTCAGCCTCGATCCAGCTCATGCGAATTGCCTGGCCCCGGGCAAAAAAACCTTCCACACCATCATCCCGGGCTTTCTGAGCAAGGGCGGCGTGCCGATGGGGCCGTTCGGCGTCATGGGCGGCTACATGCAGCCGCAAGGGCATGTGCAGATGGTCATGAATCTGGTTGATTTCGGCCTCAACCCGCAAGCAGCGCTGGATGCACCGCGCTGGCAATGGCTGGGCGGCTTGAAAGTCGGTATCGAGCAGGGCGCTTCACGCGATATGGCAGCGGCATTGGCGCGGCGTGGGCATCAAGTGGAAGTGGTGTGCGATCTCACCAGTTACGGCCGCGGACAAATTATCCTGCGCGACCCCGAAACGGGTGTTCTGTGCGGCGGAACCGAGCCGCGCACGGACTCGCATATCGCGGTGTGCTGACGGGGAGAGTGGTGAGGGTGTTGTGCCCTCATCACTTGGCATCAGGCTGGCGTAATCGGCTTGGCCAATTCGATACCGGCCGCGCCCAGGCGTTTGAGAATCTCAAATAGCAAATCACTTTTGGTTGTACCGACGATTCTCGGGCTGTTGACGTAACCGGTGACCGTCAACGTGATGCCCTCGGATGTCAGTTTGCTGAATCGAACAAAAGGCGCCGGTTTGTCGAGGATGGTTTCGTGCTCGCAATAGGTGTCGTACAACAGGTTTTGTACTTGCTCGGGGTCAATGTCCAACGGGAACAATAATTCAAGGGTCGCTACCCCTTGTGCGGTGCCACCCAGCGTCACATTGCGCAAGTTTTGCGAGATCAATTGAGAGTTCGGAACGATGACAATCGAGCGGTCGCTGAGTTGTATTTCGGTGGCCCTGACGTTAATGCGCCGAATATCACCCTCAACCCCGCTAATACTGATCAGGTCGCCGACCTTGACCGGGCGCTCCGTCAGAAGAATCAAACCGGAAACGAAGTTTTTGACGATTTCCTGCAAGCCGAACCCGATACCCACCGACAAGGCGCTGACGATCCACGCCAGGTTGGTCCACTTGATACCCAGTGAAGACAGCGTCAGCAGGATCACCAGGGCGTAGCCGATGTTGGCGAAGAGTGTGCTGAGGGAGGCACACATACCAGGGTCCATATCGGTTTTCGGCAGGAATTCGTTATCCAGCCATCGGCGAAGCGATCGAATCAGGTAGATGCCAATCAACAGTGCCAACACGGCATTGAGCAAGTGGCCCGGAATGATGTTCAGTTTGCGCAAACCATCGCCGCCGAGGATGGCGAACGTCTGGGTGACCAGTTGCCCAAGCGTCGTTCCCACCCCGCCCACAAACAGCGAAATGACAGCGAGCAGCAATAATGTCGCGCGACCCGCGCCGGATAGAACGATCGACACTTGCTCAAGGCGTACATCGCCAATCCCGAGCAATTGCTTGAAGGCTTTGCCGCTGGGATTCTTGGGAGAAAACAGATATTCACAGCAGTCTTTCAACAGCTGAACGAGCAAGTAGAAGCCGGACAGGATGATAAATCCCCATACCAGTTCGTAAGTGATGAATCTCGCCAGGGAGACATAGCCGATCAGCAGCGCAATCAGCGATACCAGAATCGCAATACAGGCCAAGGAGTAAATCAGGCCGGCGAGGGTGGTACTCGCTTCAGGTGCCTCGCCGGAAGCCGCCACGGCTCTTCGAATCTTGCTGGCACGCAGGAATAAAGTACCGATAAGCAACGTGACGACGAGCGCGATCACGCCACGGCCAAAGAGTATGGCGGGGGTGCTCATGCCGGTGACATTGGTTATTTGCGCCAATCCCACCAGTACCAGCAGCGTGCCGGCCAGTATTCTGGGAAAAGGTGTCATCGCCAGCGCGACGGGATCGGAGATCGCCGGTAGCCGCCAGGAGGGATGTTGGGTCGACAACAGTGCCCGACTCAAACCGGTAATCAGCACACAGGTATAAATAAGCTTTTCAAACTCATCGGCGAAGTTCTGCATCATGGGTGACAACGGCAGTTGCCGTGTGAGGGCATAAAACAATAGCTGCATCGCGCAAGCGGTGGTCAATACCGTGGCCACGACTGACGCCAGTGCCAGTGAACTTCGTCGTAAACGCCCTTCAGGCATTCGATGAATGCACACCCAGGTCAGCCCGCGGTCCGCGATGCGTCGTCCCCAGGTCCAAATAGCCAGGGACAGCACTATCAGTGCGAACGCAAACAAACGCTCGCCGGGTTGCCAGGCGTTCTTGATTGCGCCGCCGGCCTGTTCGATGAAGTCGCGCAGTCGCTCACGGTCCTCCCATAGCGGGTTAAACAACGGCGCCCAAAACCCCGGCCCCAGAATGCTGCCGCTGCGCAGCGTTACTTCGGACTCCAGAAGACTGCGTCGGATCGCCGCAATCTGAATGATCAGGTCGGTGGCGCTTCGCCTGAGCGTTGCCAGGGTTTTCAAGTTGGCATCGATGGCGTTCTTTTGCTCGGAGAGTAAGGTCCTTTGCGCCGCGATATCGGACTTTTCTGATGTGACATCACCGGGTAATACAGGGCCCAGAACATCAAGCTGAGCTTGCAGTTGCTTCTGTTCGGGCAGCAGCGATGACTGCAAGTTGTCGACATCACTGATAAACAACTGAACAGAATCTTGCAGCCCGACCATCAGGGTCAGGTTATTGGCCAACGAAACCTGTTGTTTGAGTCGGTCGAGCCGGATTTGCAAGCCTTGCAGGTCGCTCTGGGACACCGCAAAGGACGAAGTGACTGACGAGGGGAGTGTAGAGGCGGCGCCAGCGACAGCCGACAGCGCACCGACGCTCGTGCCCCACAGTGCAATCGCGAAGAACAGGATCAATTTCAGTGCAGGACGCATCGGCATGCCCAAGCGGCTTTAGCCATTCAGGTTAGGCCATGGCGTGTGCCGGTGCGAAAAATAAAGTCAAAAGCTCGCAGCCTGCGGCAGCTCCTACAGATGAATGCGTACTTTGTAGGAGCTGCCGCAGGCTGCGAGCTTTTGATGGGCTGATTGTTCTGATTACGCAAACACTGAAGTCGCCGAGAATGGAATTGTTGGCGTAGTGACGGGCTTGTAGCCTCCATTACGCCGAACACTACGATCTGCCAACGATCGAGTGGAGCCCCAGCCAAGGCTCATCAAGACAGACACTTCAACGTCATACCTTGTTTTCGGACTTCTCCCCCCTCGGGGGTTTGGCCCCTAATAAAAATAAGGAAGGCAGGTATGACTATTCGTGCATGGGTTTGCGCAGCAACTCTGTTCGCTCCCGTTCTGGGGGCTGATGTTTTGTTTCCTTCGATGGCGTCGGCGGCGGATGATCCGATGGGCTCGCTGGTTCGCGGTGTGTTTGGCGACAGTCTTGAGCGCGAGCATGGCATCAAGATCTACGGCTGGGCCCAGGCAGGCGTGATCTATAACAACAACGGCACGGATGACGTCAGCAAACAAAGCTTCTTCAATACCGACGAAGGCGTGAACCTCAACCAGTTCGCCCTGGCCGTGGAAAAGAAACCCAAGAGTAACGTGGTCGGGCGTGTCGGACCGTTTCCCGGGCCGATGCCGCAAGAGGCTGACTGGGGTTTCAACGTTACGGCCCTGTATGGCAAGGATGCGCGCTACTTCAAGACGTATGGCTGGGACGAAGACCTGAGCGTCAATCGCAACAACAAGGCCGAAGATCCAGCGTTCACCATCGCTCAAGCGTACGCCGACTTCTACTTCCCGGTGCTCGGTGGTTCAGACCTGATGATCGGGATTTTCCACACACCGCTGGAAAATGAAATCGGCTTTGCCTTGCCATCGCCGGCACCGACAGACTTCTATTCGCACACTTATTCCTTCATGCACGGCCCGGCCAAACATGCCGGTGCGCTGTACTCGTTCAAGCTGCCCTCGGCGCCCGGTGAAAGCATGCTCGGCTTCGAACTGGGCGTGGTCCAGGGCTGGAACAACTTGCAGGATCCCAACCATGATCCGGATGTCATCGCCAACGTGCGCTGGCGCTCGGCGGACTTCAGCACCTGGATTGATTGGGAAAACATCTACGGCAACGGCGCCGGCGACAGCTTCGCCGAATGCAGTTGTGGCTCGCCATTGCCGGCCGGCACCAAGGATGACGATTACAAACGCCTGGCTTCCTACCTGACGCTCTCGCAGGTACTCGACCCGAGCAACCGCGTGGCGCTGGAGTTGAATTACGGCAAGCAGGAGCAAGGCGCTTTTGCCGGGTTCGCCAATAAAAGCGACGCAACCTGGTACGGCACGGACGTCAACTGGTATCACAAACTCAGCGAAACCGTGATGTGGAACAGTCGCGCCGAGTGGTTCTACACCGATGCGCCGGTGCACGTGATGATGGCTAACATCGACCCGCACACCGGGATTCCCGACCCGACGTGGGGCAGTTTCTACGGCGTGACCACCAACCTGGCCTGGACACCGACGCCCAACGTGCGCCTGCGCCCGGAATTGCGCTACGACATCCATTCCGGCCCCGGTCGCGACGCGTATGCCGATGGGCAAAAAGACTCGCAAGTGGTCGCCTCTTTCGACGTCAGCTTCTTTTTCTAAACCGTCCACTTTTGCAAAGCCTCTGACCCTGCGTGATGGCTCATTCCACACGCTGTGACCTTGTTCGTCAGGACTTTGCCGATACGCAGCCGCATTGGAGCATTACATGACAGACAACAACGATAAAAACCTGTTTGGCCGCGACTTCTCTCGCCGTGATTTTCTGCGCAGCACGGGCGTCGCCGCCGGCGGCGTGGCGCTGGCGAGCCTGCCGTTCAACTTTGCCCTCGGTAGCGAACGGGTGATCAAAATCGGCTACGTCAGCCCGCAAACCGGCCCGTTGGCACCTTTTGCGTCGGCCGATAACTACATCATCGAATCGCTCAAGCAAGTGCTGAAGAATTCGATCAACGTGGCCGGCAAGGCCTATCGATTGGAGGTCATCGTCAAGGACAGCCAGTCCAACCCCAACCGCGCGGCGGAAGTGGCGAGCGAGCTGATTCTGTCCGACCAGGTCGACCTGATGCTGGTGTCGTCGACGCCGGAAACCACCAACCCGGTTTCCGACCAATGTGAAATCAACGAGATCCCGTGCATTTCCACGGTTGCACCGTGGCAGCCGTGGTTTTTCACTCGCGGTGGCAAACCGGACCAGGGTTTCGAATGGACCTATCATTTCTTCTGGGGCCTGGAGGATGTGATCGGCACCTACAGCGCCATGTGGGGCGCCCTGCCGTCGAACAAAGTGGTCGGTGGTCTGTTCCCCAATGACGGCGACGGCAATGCCTGGGGCGACCAGAAGCTCGGCTTTCCACCGGTGTTGGCTCAAAAGGGCTTCCAACTGGTCGATCCCGGACGCTTTCAAAGCCTGACTGACGATTTCTCGGCACAGATCGCCGCGTTCAAAAAAGCCGACGTCGAGATCGTCACCGGTGTGGTCATTCCACCGGACCTGAGCACGTTCTGGACCCAGGCTCGCCAACAAGGCTTCAAGCCCAAGGCGGTATCGGTGGGCAAGGCGCTGTTGTTTCCCACGGCGGTGGAAGCGCTGGGCAAGGCCGGCAACAACCTGTCGACTGAAATCTGGTGGAGCCCGACGCACCCGTTCAGCTCGTCGTTGACCGGCGCCACTGCCGGGCAGTTGGCCCAGGGTTTCACCCAGGCCACCGGCAAACAGTGGACTCAACCGCTGGGTTTCGTGCATGCCTTGTTCGAACTGGCGGTGGACATCCTCCAGCGCACCGAAGAAGTCGGCAACCCGCATGCGGTTCGCGATGCCTTGCTCAAGACCCACCTCAACACCGTGGTCGGGCCGATCAACTGGAACAACGGACCGGTAAAAAACGTCGCCAAGACGCCCCTGGTCAGCGGCCAATGGCGATTGGGCAAAGACAACAAATACGACCTGATCGTGACCAGCAATGCCACCGCGCCGGCCATTCCGCTGGGTGGCGAGATGCAGGCCATTACGTACTGATTGCTCGAAAAAAAGCGGGTGCAACATGCAACAGCCACTTCTGCAAATGAACGACGTGCACAAAAGCTACGGCTCGTTAAAGGTCACGGACGCAATGAGTCTGGACCTGCAACCGGGTGAAGCCTTGGGCATCATCGGCCCCAACGGTGCGGGTAAAAGCACACTGTTTAACCTGATCGCCGGTGGCGTGGCGGCTGACAGCGGCACGATCCACTTCGAAGGACGCAACGTCACCGGCGAGCCGGTGTTCAAGCGCTGCCAGCAAGGCATTGGCCGCTCCCACCAGATCCCGCATCCGTTCGTGAAAATGACCGTGTTCGAGAACTTGCTGGTGGGCGCCACTTTCGGCGCGCGATTGAGCGACAAGGAAGCCAATCAATGGTGCGCACAAACCCTTGAGCTGACGGGGCTGATGCGCAAGGCCAACGTCCTGGCCGGTTCGCTGACACTGCTCGACCGCAAACGCCTGGAAATGGCCCGCGCCTTGTCGACCCAACCACGGCTGTTGTTGCTGGATGAAATCGCCGGTGGCCTGACCGAACCGGAATGCCTGGCGCTGGTGGAAACCATTCAGGGCATCCACAAGGCCGGCGTTGCCATCATCTGGATCGAACACATCGTGCATGCGCTGCTCGCGGTGGTCAGCCGGCTGACGGTGATCAACTTCGGCGCCAAATTGGCCGAAGGGGAGCCGCGCAGCGTGATGGCCGACCCTCGGGTCCAGGACATCTACATGGGCATCGGGAGCTGAACATGCCGACTCATTCAAACTTGCTGTCGATTGAAAAACTCTGTGCCGGCTACGGCGACTTTCAGGCGCTGTTTGATATCAGCCTGACCCTTGAGGCGGGTGAAACGGTGGCGATCATTGGTTCCAACGGTGCGGGCAAGTCGACGTTCCTGCGCTCGCTGGCCGGACTGATCAAAAACCAGCCCGACGCCATCACCTTCAAGGGCCAGGCCATCGGCGATCTGGCGGCCAATCAGGTGCTGGAGCGAGGCATCGCCTTGGTGCCAGAAGGCCGAAAGTTGTTTCCGTCACTCAGCGTCGAGGAAAACCTGCTGATCGGTGCCTACAGCAAGCGTCCCGGTCCGTGGACGCTGGCGCGGATCTATCAGCTGTTTCCGGTACTGGAAAAACTGCGTAAGCGCCCAGGCACCGCGCTGTCCGGCGGCCAGCAGCAAATGGTTGCGATTGGCCGGGGCTTGATGGCCAACCCGCATCTGCTGCTGTGCGACGAGATCAGCCTGGGCCTGGCGCCGACGACGATCAAAGACATCTATGCAGCGCTGCCTTCGATCAAGGCCGACGGCACCACGGTGATTCTCGTCGAGCAGGACATCAATCAGGCGCTGAGTGTCTGCGACCGCTTCTATTGCTTCCAGGAAGGGCGCGTGTCCCTGACCGGGCGTCCGGGGGATGCGGACAAAGCGCAAATCAAAGCCGCGTATTTCGGGATCTAGTGATGGAATGGCTCAATACTCTGCTTCAAGGCATGTTGCTGGGCGGCCTCTACGCGATGTTTGCGGTGGGGCTGTCGCTGATGTTCGGCATCATGCGCCTGGTCAATATTGCTCACGGCGACTTTATCGTGCTGGCCTCGTACCTGGCGCTGATGGTGGTCAATCACCTGGGCTTCAGCCCGCTGGCGAGCCTGCTGGTGGTGGTGCCGCTGATGTTCTGTTTCGGCTACCTGCTGCAGCGGCTGTTGCTCAACCGAACCCTGGGCTCCGACATTCTGCCGCCGCTGTTGGTGACCTTCGGCCTCTCGATCATTGTGCAGAACGTGTTGCTGGAATTTTTCAGCGCCGACAGCCAAAAGCTATCCCAGGGCGACCTTGAAGTGGCCAGTGTCGGTTTCGGCAGTTTGAGCGTGGGCGTCATGCCGCTGATCGTGTTTTGCAGCGCGCTGCTGATCATTGGCGGCCTGCAATTGCTGTTCTACAAAACCGCGCTGGGGCGGGCGTTTCGCGCCACCTCCGATGACCAGCACACCGCGCGGCTGATGGGCGTCAACAACGCGCATATTTTCGGCCTGGCCATGGCGTTGGCAATGGCAGTGGTATCGATTGCCGGGGTGTTCCTGGCGATTCGCACCAGTTTCGACCCGACAGTAGGGCCGGCGCGTCTGCTTTACGGTTTTGAGGCGGTGATCATCGGCGGGTTGGGCAGCCTCTGGGGCACCCTGGCTGGCGGGGTGATTCTCGGTGTCGCCCAGGCATTGGGGGCAAAAATCGATCCCGGCTGGCAAATCCTTGCCGGTCATCTTGTGTTTCTGCTGATCCTGGTCGTGCGCCCGCGTGGCCTGTTTCCCCGGAGTGTCGACTGATGAATGCCTTGAATAACCCCGCGCTCAGCTATCGCGTACAGCGCACCACCCGCAGCAGCATGGTCGGCCTGTCGTTGCTGGGCGTGTGTGTGTTGCTGTTGATCAGTGCGCCATTCTGGGCGGATCGTTCAAGCCTGCGGATTGTGGTGGAATTCGCGTACTACCTGGCGCTGGCGCAAATGTGGAACCTGCTGGCCGGTTACGCTGGCATGGTCTCGGTGGGGCAGCAGGCGTTCGTCGGTCTGGGCGGGTATCTGCTGTTTATGCTGTCCACGCATTTTGGTGTGCCGCCCTTGTTCGCGGTGTTGCTCTCGGGCGTGCTGGTCGCCTTGTTGGCGATTCCCACCGCGTTGATCGTGTTTCGGTTGCGCGGCGCCTACTTTGCGATTGGCACCTGGGTGGTGGCAGAAGTCTTTCGCCTGGGGCTGGCGCAGATGAGCAGCCTCGGCGGTGGGTCCGGGCAAAGCCTGCCAGCGGCGATTGTGCGACAGATCGGCAATGACCGGGACGGACGTGAAATGCTGATCTACTTCACCGCACTGGCCATCGCGATGGCGGCCGTGGCGGTGGTGTTCTTTATGCTGCGTTCGCGCCAAGGCCTGGCCCTGGCGTCTATTCGCGATTCCGAACCAGCGTCCGGCAGCCTGGGCGTCAACACCTTCCGTACCAAGTTGATGGTGTACGTGCTGGCGGCCGGGTGTACGGGCGTGGTCGGGGCGCTGATTTTCCTGCAGAAACTGCGAATCTCCCCGGATGCGGCGTTCAACCTGCAGGACTGGACGGCGGTGGTGATCTTCATTGTCATCATCGGCGGCATTGGCACCCTGGAGGGGCCGTTGATCGGCACGCTGATTTACTTTGTGTTGCGCGGTTGCCTGGCGCAATACGGCGCGGTGTACATGATTATCCTCGGCGTGGTGGCGGTGGTGATGATGCTCAAGGCGCCGCAAGGCGTGTGGGGCTTGATCAGTGAACGCCTGGGCTGGCAGGTTTTCCCGATGCAGCGGCGGTTGACTGTTCAGCCACGAGAGTAACGAGCTCTTTGTAGGAGCTGCCGCAGGCTGCGATCTTTTGATCTCGCTTTTAAAAGCAACGTCAAAAGATCGCAGCCTGCGGCAGCTCCTACAAAGCGAGCGTCAGGGATGTGGAGTGCGAGGGGCCGACAGGCTAACCTCGCTGTTCCTATAAGAACAAAAACATCCAGAGAACCTGCCCCATGGATCGTTTACTCAGTGTCGAAGCCTTTGTCCGGGTTGCCGAAACCGGCAACTTCGCCAAAGCCGCCCTGCAATTGGGCGTGACTCGTTCAGTGATCACTCACCGCATCCAGCAACTGGAACAGTTCATCAATGCGCCACTGTTCCATCGCAGTACCCGGCATGTCCGGCTCTCCGAGGTCGGGGAAACGTACTACAAGGAATGCGCAGACATGGTCGCGAGCTTCAACTCGCTGACCGAACACATGCGCGAGCTGCGCGCCAAGCCCACCGGCAAACTGCGCGTGCAGATGCTGCCGGGCTTCGCCATCGGTCATTTCGGCAGAATGCTGGCCGAGTTCACGCGGCTGTACCCGGAGATCGAAGTCGACGTCATTGTCAACGACCGGGTGGTGGACCCGATCGAAGAGGGCTTCGATGTAGCGTTCCAGATGTTCCCGCCGATGGCCGAAACCCTGATCGAGCGCAAACTGTTCAGTGTGCGTCGATTGTTCTGCATGTCACCCGATTATGCCGCTGAGTTCGGCGTACCGAAGCACCCGCAGGAGCTGTTGCAACACAAGATTGCCTTGTACGAAGGCTATCCGTCGCGTAACCGCTGGATCTTCACCAGCGAGAGCGAGCAGGTGGAGTTGAGCCTGCCGGGCCAGGTGCGTTCGAATTCGGTTCATTTGCTGCGTGACTACGCGGCGACCGGGGTGTGCATCGTCTGCTTGCCGACGCTGGTGGCCAGCGATGACCTGCTCAGCGGCCGGCTGATTCCGGTGCTGCCGGACTACGCGTTGTCTTCCTTCAATTTCTCTGCCGTGTATCCCGCCACCCAGCGTCGGGCCTTGAAGGTGCGCACGCTGATCGACTTCCTGGTGGAAAACTTCGGCGACGAACCGTGTTGGGACAAGCCTTTGCTGGAGCGCGGCTGGGTGCGCTGAAGGGACCCCCATCCCTGTAGGAGCTGCCGCAGGCTGCGATCTTTTGACGTTGCTTTTAAAAAACAAGATCAAAAGATCGCAGCCTGCGGCAGCTCCTGCAGTGTTTGCGTTTCGCGAACACTGTTGTCGCCCGCTCTGTAATTGTTCCCGCTGCCGGTGCGACGTACTGTTGACTCACTGTTACTACAACAACAAAACGGTGAAAACCATGAGTAGCGCTGCAATCGAAACGGTCTTTGGCTCGCTGGATCACTACAGCAAGGGGTCGGTTGAAATCATCAGCGGCCAGGCCAGTCATTACGCCTTTTCGAATATTTTCGAGGTGGCGGATAAATCCCTTCCTTATGAAAAAGTCGTCGTCGGTCTCAACCTCGGCTACGTGATTGAAACCCTGCGCGCCGAAGGTCAGTCGCCTTGGTACACGGCAGCGCATGACGAGTTCGCCATCGTCATGGACGGTGAAGTACGTGTGGACTTCCTCAAGCTCGATGCGCCGTTGAACGCCGGCGAGGGCACGCAGTTGGCCGGTGAAATGCCGGCGGGCAAACCGATGGGCTACGTGCTGCTCAAGCGCGGTCACCAGTGCCTGCTGCCAACAGGCACCGCGTACCGCTTCGAAGCCAGCCGTCCCGGCGTGATTCTGCAGCAGACCATCAAAGGCCCGTTGTCGGTCGAGAAGTGGGCAGACATCTGCTTCAAGTAATCAACGCCGTCCCCTTCCAACAAAAGCAAAAAGAGGAATCCCGTCATGGCCATGCTTGAAAACGCTGCCGATACCCAGCTGTTTGCCGACGACGAAGTCCAGACCAGCGCGCCGCATGCCGTCACCGGCTACTGCAGCTTCAAACTCGGCGCCTTCGAACTGTCGCGCGACGAGTATTTTGCCCGTATCACCTGGCCTGCCAAAGGCCAGACCCGTTCGCACCTGATTCCGGTCGACGCCTTTCTGCGCGCCATGATGCGCGACGTGGCCTGGGGCTTTTTCTACGGTTGGGTCAACTTCGACCACGTCATTGGCACCCGCAATTACTACGGTAAAGTCGACCTGTACGCCGGCACCTTCAACGGCACGCTCAAGGCCGCCGGCGTCAACTACACCGAGAACTTTGAAACGCCGCTGATCATGGCCACCTTCAAGGCCATTCTGCGCGACTGGACCAACTCGACTTTCGATCCCTTCGCCGCCCCGGAAGAAACCGGCACCGCGTTCGGTCGCAAGAACGGTGACAACATCGAAGCCATCGAACGGTTCCGCATCGCCACCAAACGCATGCCTGGCCTGCCGGATGATTCGCCGCTGCGTAACGACTTGCCAGTCAATCGGCAGTTCATCGATGTTGATCAGGATGAACCGGAAGTCCACGCTGCAGAAGGTTTCGAAGGTGAGTTGCATGCCTTCAGCCTGTTCAAGTACCTGTCGCGCTCCGACGTGACCTGGAACCCGTCGGTGACTTCGGTGTGCAAGGCCAGCCTGTTCTGCCCGACCACTGAAGAATTCATCCTGCCGGTATTCCATGGCAATGACCGGGTCGAGTGGTTCTTGCAGTTGTCCGATGAAATCCTCTGGGACGTCGGCGACAAGGATGACGGCAACCCCCGAGCCCGCATCACCATGCGCGCTGGCGACATCTGCGCCATGCCGGCGGACATCCGTCACCAGGGCTACTCGACCAAGCGCTCGATGCTGATGGTCTGGGAAAACGCCACGCCGAACCTGCCACAACGCTACGAAAGCGGCGAACTCAAGCCGTACCCGATCGAGTTCTAAGACCCTGTGTCGAGCCCGGCGTCCGCCGGGCCATGCGCTCAAGAATCAAGTTGTCAGACACTGCGCCATTGGCGCGGTGCGAGGAAAATATTATGCAAAATCAGCTCTATATCGATGGCCGCTTCGTCGATGCGGTCGCTGGCGGCACCATTGACGTGGTGTCGCCCCATGACGGCTCGTTGATCACCCGGATCGCCGCCGCCGAAGCCGCCGACATCGATCTGGCGGTGGCTGCCGCCAAACGTGCATTCCCGGCCTGGTCAGCACTGGGCGCCGCCGAGCGTGGGCGCTTGCTGCTCAAACTGGCGGACAAGATCGAGGAGTGCAGCGAAGAACTGGCGCAGCTCGAATCCTTGAACACCGGGCATCCGATCCGTGATTCCCGTGGCCTTGATGTGCCGCGCACGGCGGCCTGTTTCCGCTATTTTGGTGGCATGGCCGACAAGATCGAAGGTTCGGTGATTCCGGTCGAAGCCGGCTTCCTCAACTACGTGCAGCGCAAGCCGATTGGCGTCGTGGGGCAGATCGTGCCCTGGAACTTCCCGCTGATGTTCACCAGCTGGAAAATGGGCCCGGCGCTGGCGGCGGGCAATACCATCGTGATCAAGCCTTCGGAAATCACGCCGCTGTCGACCTTGCGCATCGTCGAGTTGATGACCGAAGTCGGTTTTCCAAAAGGCGTGGTCAACGTGGTGCCAGGCTATGGCCATACCGCTGGCCAGGCGCTGGCGGAACACCTCGATGTCGGCAAGATTGCTTTCACCGGTTCGACGGCAACCGGTCGCCGGATCGTTGAAGCGTCGAAAGGCAATCTCAAGCGTATTCAGCTAGAGCTGGGCGGGAAGGGCGCGAACATCGTCTTTGAGGATGCCAACCTCGAAGCCGCTGTCAACGGCGCGGCGTGGGCGATCTTCCACAACCAGGGCCAGGCGTGCATCGCCGGTTCGCGGCTGATTCTGCACAAAGACATCGCTGACCAGTTCCTTGAGCGTTTCATCGCGCTGGCCAAATCCATTCGCCTCGGCGATCCGATGGACCCTGAAACCGAAATGGGCCCGCTGACCTCAGCGCTGCACCGCGACCGCGTGCTGGCCTACATCGATATCGCCATCGAGCAGGGCGGCAAGATTTTGGCCGGCGGCAAGGCCCCGGACGACAAACGCCTGGCCAAGGGCTTTTATGTCGAACCGACCGTGGTCGAGGCCAAGCCGAGTGACCGCGTGTGCCAGGAAGAGGTCTTCGGCCCGTTCGTCACCGTGGTCCGGTTCAGCACCGACGAAGAGGCGCTGGCCATTGCTAACAGCTCGGAGTACGGACTCGGCAGCGGCCTGTGGACGCAGAACCTGAGCCGCGCGCACAAAATGGCCAACGCCATCCACGCCGGCATGTGCTGGATCAACTGCTACAAACGCGTCAGCCCCGGCAGCCCGTTTGGCGGTGTGGGTCAATCCGGTTATGGCCGGGAAATGGGTTTCGAAGCGATCCACGACTACACCGAGGCCCGCTCGGTCTGGGTCAACGTCGACGCGAAAATTCCACCGCACTTCAAGCGCTGAGGCCGGCCATGAATCCTTTTGTGTACCAAAGCCTGCCGACCCGCGTGGTGTTCGGCTGGGGCAAGCTCTCGGCGCTGGCTGAAGAGATCGAACGCTTGGGCGCGCGGCGTGCGCTGATCCTGACCACGCCAGAGCAGCAAGGCCTCGGCGAACGCGTCGCAGCGCTGCTCGGTGATCGTGCCGCGGGTGTCTACCCGCACGCAGTGATGCACGTGCCGCTGGAAGTGGCGCAAGCGGCGCGCATTGAAGCGGCGCGTCTGGATGCCGATTGCTGCGTGGCCATTGGCGGAGGCTCGACCATTGGTTTGGGCAAGGCAATTGCGATGGATTCGGGGCTGCCGATCGTGGCGATCCCGACGACCTACGCCGGTTCGGAGATGACGCCGATCTATGGCTTGACCGAAAACCGCTTGAAGAAAACCGGACGCGACCCTCGAGTCCTGCCGAAAACCGTGATCTACGACCCGCAGTTGACGCTGACCCTGCCGGCGCAGATTTCCGCCTGCTCGGGGATGAACGCCATGGCCCATGCGGTGGAAGCGCTGTACGCCCAGGACGCCAACCCGATCATCGGCTTCATGGCTGAAGAATCGATCCGCTCGTTGGCGCAGGCGCTGCCGGGCGTGGTCAATGATCCTAATGACCCGGACGCTCGCAGTCAGGCCTTGTACGGCGCGTGGCTGGCGGGGATTTGCCTCGGTTCCGTGGGCATGGCCTTGCACCACAAGCTTTGCCACACCCTGGGCGGGACATTCAATCTGCCGCACGCCCAAGCGCACGCGATCGTGCTGCCACACGCCGCGCATTACAACTGCGAAGCGGCCGCCGGCCCGTTGCAACGGGCAGCCCGTGCGCTGGGTGGTAGCGAAGCGAGTGAGGTGGGCGCCTTATTGTACGCGCTGAACCAGAAACTGGGCATTCCGCTGGCCCTGGCGGACATTGGCCTGCCTGAAAACGGTCCGGCCGAGGCCGCGCAGATCGCTTGCGCCAGCCCGTATTACAACCCTCGGCCGTTTGAACAAGGCCCGATCGAAGCGCTGTTGAACCGTGCCATGAAAGGCCTGGCGCCAGCCTGATTCATCCACATCGGAACAATAACAATGACCGATCAAGACAAAGCAGCAGAAAAACTGATCTCCGAGAGTGCGGTGAACAGTTTCAGCGACGCACCCAATGCGCGTTACAAACAGATCATGCAAAGCCTGGTTCGGCACCTGCACGCGTTTGTCAGCGACGTCGAACTGACTGAGCAGGAGTGGTTTGAAGGCATCCGCTTTCTCACCGAAACCGGCCAGAAGTGCGATGGCCTGGTGCGCCAGGAATTCATCCTGCTGTCGGACACGCTGGGCGTTTCGATGCTGGTCGATGCGATCAACCATCGGCACAGCGCAAACGCCACCGAAACCACGGTGTTCGGGCCGTTCTATATCGAAGGCATGCCGGAGCGCGAATTCGGCGAAAACATGGCCTTCACCCCGGGCGAGGCGGCGCTGGTGCGCGGGCGCGTGGTCGATACCCAAGGCAATGCCCTGGCCGGCGCTGTGCTGGACGTCTGGCAAACAGCCGAAAACGGCATGTATTCGGGGCAGGACACCGAGCAGCCTGTCGGCAACTTGCGTGGTCGTTATCGCACGGATGCCGACGGCTGTTTTGCGATTCGCACGATTGTCCCGGTGTGCTACCCGATACCCACCGATGGCCCGGTAGGGCGCATGCTCAATGCTGCCAGCCGGCACCCGTGGCGGCCTGCACACCTGCATTTCATGATTGATGTGCCGGGCTATCGCAAACTGGTGACGCATCTGTTCAATCACGATGATCCGTACCTGGATTCCGATGCGGTGTTTGGCGTCAAACACTCATTGCAGGTGATCTATGAGGACCGGTTCACCCACGATGACTTGTCCGGCAGGGGAATAGACGTGCCGTTCAAGCGGGCGTGTTACGAATTTGTCATGGAAACCGAGTGAAGCATGGGCCAGTTTTTTGCAGTATTCGCTACAGACCACCCGGATTCCCTGGCCTTGCGTCAGCGTTTGCGGCCCAGTCATCAAGCGCACTTGCGCGCGACCGAAACGCATCGGGTG
Organism: Pseudomonas sp. LBUM1644; assembly: GCF_059716195.1. Classification (NCBI taxonomy): domain Bacteria; kingdom Pseudomonadati; phylum Pseudomonadota; class Gammaproteobacteria; order Pseudomonadales; family Pseudomonadaceae; genus Pseudomonas; species Pseudomonas sp. LBUM1644. Next base: position 3,036,005 of record NZ_CP166812.1, read on the forward strand.
ATTGTCCGGCTGGGTGGTCCGACCCTTGATGAGGCCAGTACCACCATGAATGGCACTTTGCTGGTGATCGAGGCGGGCAGCCTGCCGGAGGTGGAAGCGTTCATCCAGGACGATCCCTATGTCCAGGCCGGACTGTTTGCCAGCATCCAGATTCGCCCTTGGCACTGGAGCCTTGGCAACCCGGAATTGCGCGGCTGATCATGACGACCATTCCCTTGTGCCGATTGGACGACATCACGGATGGCGGCGCGCTCGGTCTACCCGAACACCAGCAGCTGCATCCCGCCGGGCTGATTGCGGTGCGTCAAGGCGAGCAGGTGTGGGTGTACATCAACCGATGCCCGCATTTCTCGGTGCCGCTGGACTATCGCCCCCAAGAATTCTGTACCTATCGCGGCAAGATCCTGATGTGCGCGCATCACAGTGCAATGTTTCGTTTCGAAGACGGTCACTGCATCGATGGCCCGTGCAAAGGCGCGCAGTTGCAGCCCGTGCCGGTACGATGGGTTGAAGACCGATTGGTGATGGAGGTGAAGGGGCACACTGATCACGGATAGAGGAGGGGTGATCTACACTCATTCAGGGTGAGCACCCTGCTTATCCGGAGGTCATCATGAAAAGGTTGTCGCCTATCAGCCTGTGCGTTGCGCTGTCTGTTTTCAGTGTCCAGGGCTGGGCTGAATCAGTGGTGCCGATGAAAGGACAAAGTTCGCAACAAACCCAGACGGATATCACCGATTGCCACAACATCGCGGCCAGCCAGAGCGCATCGACTGCACCGCCCCCTGCCGGTGGACGGCTGAAGGGGGCCGCCGTGGGTGCTGCCGCCGGTGCGGCGGGGGCCGAGGTGCGCGGACGCCAGCATGACGAGTTTTATGATCGTGTCGATGACGACACCAAGCAGGACTATCGCCAGAACCAGGCCAAAGGCACCGCGGCGGCGGGCGCGGTCGTTGGTGGTGCACGCCAGCGCCAGGAGCGCCGAGCCCAGCAGAAAACCAGTGCCGCGACCAGCTCGACGGCCTATACCAGTTGCCTGCAAGGCAAGGGATATCAGGTTAACCCTTGAACCTGCCTTTGCTGCCGTTGATCGAGCAGATGAACCATGAGGCAGGCATACAGCGTCACGACGATGAACAACCCCATGCGCACCGCAAAAGCGGTGTAGACGTCCTTGCCCGCCGCACTGTCCTGAACCGACTGCCCCAGCAGGATAATCATCGTGATCAGGCTGTTGAGCCAGAACCCCGGGCTAACCCGGGTCGGGCTCAGGCCATACAGCTTGCGCGCCAGCACCAGACCGACCAGCAGCATCCACAAAAAGAACATCCACAGATGCACGAACAGGCTGAGCGCACACCAGAACAGAATCGCCAGCACGCCACCAAGCAAGGTCGAGCCGACCAGTTCACGACCGGCGTTGCGGGCGGTCGTAGCCGACGTCTGCTGACCGAGGGTGACGGCCTTCAGAATGATCGGCAGATAGCTGGCTGGATCGATCAGCGCCAGAAGGAACGTGGGTAAGACGATCAGGGTTGCACGCAGCGCTACCCGGCCGACTTGTTCGGCTGGGAGGGTTGGGGCAGCCGGTGGCGACGGGGCATTGGCAGGTTCTGGAAAGAGCCAATGACTCAGCGCCACCACCATGACAGCGAGGAGCAACCCTTTGACCAGTGCGCCTATGACCATCACCGCCAGGCCGAAATCGGCAATGCCGGCCGAAGAAATCATGGTCAGGCCAATCACTAAAAACGTCACAATCAGGTTGTTGCCGCCGCGCAGGCCAAAACGGAACGCCAGGAACAGACTGACGCTGATCAGTAACAAGCCGCTGACGGGGTAATAACGCAGGATCGGGATCAACAACAGTCCGACACCGGTGGTCAACATCGCGGCCAATGCGAGCACCAGGCCGGCCTTGAACGGCAGCGGGCGGTTGAGCGTGGCCAGCAGCAACAGGCAAAGTACCGGCGCGAGAAACGGGATCGGCAAGGCCAGGCCGAAACTGACTGCGAGGCACAATGCCGTGCCAGTGGCCAGACGCAGCGCGCGTTGAGCCCGGGGATTGCACTCAGTAGGCATACGACAACCAGCTCATGAACCCGAGAAACATTCGGCCGAGGACGTTCAACGGATTGCCTTGGGTGGGAAAGGCCATGACTTCGGCCTGGCCGCCGGCACGGATGGCGCGACTGTCGCGCAACGTGTTCCTGGCGTCCTCGGCAAACTCGATAATCACCGGAAAACGCTGCGCCGGACGCAGCCAGTCACGACTGTTCTGCACACTTGGCAGGCTGCCGGGCGCGGTGGTCTGACCGACACTGACGCCATAGCCGACACTGCGTACGCGGCCCTCGAACACCTCGCCGGGCAACGCGTCGAGCACGATCCGCACCGGCGTGCCAACGGCGACCAACCCCAGGTTGTTCTCGGTCATGTCTGCACTGATCCACACATCATGGATGGCGATCAGGGTCATGAGCGGACTGCCGGCGGCGGCGAACTGCCCGACGTCGGTGCGCAGATCAGTGATCAGCCCCGCCGAACGTGCGCGTATTTGCGTGTTGGTCAGGTCCAGTTCGGCTTTTGACAACGCCGTGGCCGCGCTGCGCAGGGAGGCATTGTCTTCGTCGCTACCACCTTCTTGCTCACGGGCGCGCTGGACCTCGGCACGGGCGGCGGCCACCTGACTGGAGGCCTGTTCACGGTTGGCCCGAGACACTTCCAGCAGGCGCACGGAAACGGTCCCCCGGTCTTCACGGTACAAGCCTTCCAGTCGCTGGTTATCCTGCTTCGCCTTGAGTTCGTTGGCTTGCGCCGCTCGCAAATTGGCTTGTGCCGAAGCAATGCCGGCGGTTCCGGCACCGATCTGCCGGCGTGTCGATTCAAGGTCCGCGCGCGCACGGTCAACGGCGATCTGATAGGGCTGTGGGTCGACTTCAAACAACACATCGCCCGCCTTGACGTCCTGGTTGTTGCGCACGTTGACGCGGGTCACCCGACCGGCGACTTCCGCAGCCACCGGAATGACAAAGGCACCCACACGAGCCTGTTGGGTGTAAGGCGTGAAACGGTCAGCCAACACGTACCAGACCAGGCTGAGGAAGATCAGCAACAAAACCCACTTGACGCCTTTTTTCGAAGGGTCGGCAGCCGGCGCAGGTGGCTCGGAGGAGGGCGCGTCGGGGGAAGCCTGCTCGGCGTCACTCATGGTTTTGTACCTTGTCTGGAATAGGAAAGGCTGGTTGCGCAGCTTCGGGCTCTTCCAGCAAGTCGCCCCAGTCGGTGCGATGTTCCATTTGCTGGCGGGTGGCTGGATCGACTTTTGGCAGGGCGCTGTACCAACCACCGCCCAAGGCCTTGTACAGCGCAATGACGTTGCTCACTGCATTGCTGCGGGCAATCAGGTAGTTGTCCTGTTGATCGAGTAGCGCCCGCTGAGCGTCCAGCACTCGCTGGAAGTCCGAGTAGCCTTCGCGGAACTGCGTGCTGGCCAAAACGAGAGAACGCTTGGCAGCCACTTCGGCCTCACGCAGGATTCGCTCGCGCTCCAGCGACTTGATCAGGCCACTGGCGGCATCGTCAGCTTCGCGTGCAGCCTGGCGAACCTTGTCGCGGTAGGCCTCGATCAGCTGCTGCAAACGCGCATCCTGCACCCGCACGTTATTGCTGATCTGACCGTGATCGAACACATTCCAGCGCAGGCTCGGGCCGCCAATCAGGTCCAGGCTCCTGGACGTGCCGTTCAGTGTGTCGGCCGACCAGACGATGCTGCCGAGCAATGTCAGGGAGGGATAAAAATCACTTTCCGCCACGCCGATCAACGCCGACTGGGCGGCGACGTTCAGTTCGGCGGCGCGTACATCGGGGCGCCGCAGCAGCAGATTGGCGGGTACATCCTGCAGCACGGCACGGTCGACCAACGGGATCAATCCGGCATTCTCGCCCAAGGGCGGTAGCGCGCCGGGCGGTTGGCCAATCAATACGGACAACGCATTGCGGGTGCGCAAGAGTTGGTCTTCGAGGCTGGGGATGGTACTCAGGGTGCCCAGGTATTGGGTCTTGGCCTGTTGCAGGTCGAGTTCGGCATTCTGGCCACTGCTGAAGAGTTTCTCGGTGATCTCGAAGCTGCGCTTCTGCTGGCCGGCATTTTCCCGCGCGACACGCAGGCGTGCTTCGGTGGTGCGCAACGAGAAATAAGTGTCGGCCACTTGTGCCCGCAGTAGCACCAGTACGTCTTCATAATTGGCCTGGGCGGCGAAGTAGCTGGCATCGGACGACTCGATGGCGCGACTGAAGCGCCCCCAGAAATCCAGCTCCCAACCCACGTCGAACCCCGCACTGTATTGCCAGAAGTGACTGTCCTGCGGGTTAACCCCCCCGGATTGCTTGCGGTTGAAATACAAACTGTCAGCGCTGGCCTGCTGCAGTTGCGGGTAAAGCCCGGCCTGGGCGATGCCGAGTTGAGCGCGGGCTTCCATCACGCGCAGGCCGGCAATCTTGAGGCTGGAGTTATGCGCATCCGAATCGGCAATCAACTGGTCGAGCACTGGATCGGCGAAGACCAGCCACCATCTACGCAGGTCCGGATTCATCCCGCGTTGGCTGGCTTGCTCAAGGGCAGGGGTGTCCCAGTGCTTGACCCAGGCTTCACCCGGCGACTGGAAATCCGGCCCCAGCCGTACGCAGCCGCTGAGGGCTACGACGCCAAGCATCAAGAGTTGGCCGGATGTACGTGAATGCATTAAGCATTTTCCAGTCAAGGGAGGTCACTGGGAGCATAGACGCCCAAATGAGCCACTGACTGCTAAGCTTTTGCTGGCACCCCCCATCACCTGCGAACTGTTCAAAAAAGGCACGACAATCATGCACTCGACTCAGGCTAATGTTGCACCCCATTCAGCTGGTTGGCGCTTCAAGCTAGGCCTGGCGATTATCTGCCTGATCTTGGGATCGTGGCTGCTGGTGCCTGTCGCAATGGCTGTGGGAGTCCCGGGTTCAAGAATTGCGGCGCTGACCGGTGTGCTGTTTATCAGCAACAAAGTCCTGCTGATCCTTGTGATCGGGATCATGGGCAAGTCCGGGTTCCAGCAGTTGAAACGCAGCATGTTCGGCTACGTATCCAGGCTTGCGCCCTCAGCAGACGTCGAAGTCGGTCCGGTGCGCCATAGACTCGGCATCGTCATGTTCTGTTTGCCGTTGATTTCTTCGTTCCTTGAACCCTACGTTGACACTTTTTGGCCCGGCGTCAGACCCAACCTCTGGCAGCTTCAATTGTTGGGGGACGTTATGCTGATCGGCAGCTTTTTCGTCCTCGGTGGAAATTTCTGGGACAAAGTCAGGGCGTTGTTCATTCGAACGGCGCGGGTGAGTTCAGAGAGGGTTTGATTTCGCGGATAGGGAGGCTACTCCAACTGCATCTCTGCAAGCGCCCTGCGCATGGGTGCATCTGAAACTTGTATCGGGCCGTGAAACGGAACATTCATGTCCAGCACAAGATAAACGGAGGCGGCTATGAGTAAGGCCGATACGGTGAACATTCCCACGACCATCGGATTTTTCGGCGCCCGGTATCCAAAACTGGCCCTCTTCGGCATATACATATTGGCCACCAGACGAACCACGGTATTGGTGTCTTCGTCTCTGTGCCGGGCCGCCAGTTTGGGATACAGATGCATCATCACCAGCGATGCTGATAGCAACCAGCTGAAGATGGCTAGCGCTACCCAAATAGAATCCATGTGCTGCCTTCGAAGTCAGCGGTTTGAATGCGTACGGCGTCAAGCAATTACACCTTGATGCAGTGAATCCTAGCCTAAGCCGTTTCCTTCGGGGAAGCACACAGGTAATCACAATAGCCGTGTACTCATGCTTCGCAGTGGAGGGGAAAAACGATTATTTATAGAGAGAACGCCACCCGTAGAATGCCTTCAAGATCTTTCGGCTTGCGTCCCAACAGTTTTTCAAGCGTACGACTGCTCTGGTCGAAAGCGCCTTTATCGATGGCATTACCCCAGCCGCTGAGGAATTTCGCGACCGAGGTTGGCCAGCCGTCAGCCTCCCGAGCGGCGATGAAGGCTTGAACGGAAATGGGTTGGTAATCAACCGGCTTGCCCGTCAGTCTAGCCAACCCGTCAGCGATGTCCTGGAATGACCACGTTTGTCCCGCATTCAGCAGGCAAGTGCGGTTTTCATACCCTGTTTGGGTTAACAGTTCAGCACCGGCCTCTGCCAGCTCGGCAAAAGTGGCGAAGCTGGCTCGACCTTGACCTGTTGGGGCGCTGAAGCCTTCTTTTGCCGCATTGGCACCGATGAGTAAGGGCAAATCGTTAGCGTATAGCGGATGTTGAATAATCGTGTACGTGAGGCCCGACTTTTCAAGCAGTCGCTCGGTAGCGATATCGCTCTGCGTCACGCCTTCAATAGGTGCCAGCTCATCATCGATCCGTTGAATACTGGTGTAAACCACATGGCGAACACCCGCCCGGCCGGCAGCAACGATCACGTTTTTATGCTGGGCAAGACGATCACTGAACGCTACGGCTGACACCAAGTAGATTTTTTCTACGCCTTCGAATGCCGCCACCATCGAATCGTAATCGGTGTAATCCCCGTGACGCACTTCAATACCTAATGCAGCCAGAGGCTCAGCCTTTTCAATATCACGTGCCATTGCCACAACATCTGATGCCGGGATTTTTTGCACAAGTGAACGCAAGACAGCATTGCCCAATCTGCCTGTCGCGCCAGTAACGAGAATTTTTGCCATGATGTTTTGCTTTCCAATCTTGATATCAGGAGGAAGCCCATCATGACCAAAGCATCAAGGATTAATTAGTCTTCAATAGGTAGAATCAGCTTCAACCAAAAGTTGGAGATGATCATGGAAACCCTGGGTAATCTTGAATCCTTCGTCCGTGCCGCGGAAGCCAGCAGCTTTTCCGAAGCCGCGCGGCGAATGGGGGTTTCCTCTGCTGCGGTGAGTAAAAATGTGGCGCGACTTGAAGCCAATCTGGGTACGCGGTTGTTCCACCGCAGCACGCGAAGTCTCACCCTCACCGAGGCGGGAGAGTTGTTTTACCAACAAGTGGCGGAAGGCCTGGAAACCATCCAGGGGGCCATCAACCAGATAGGCGAAGCCCGAGAAATCCCCGCTGGGCGATTGCGGGTCAATTTGTCACCGTCTTTCGCTTACGATTATGTATTGCCATTGCTCAAGACCTTCAAACAGCGTTACCCCGCTGTTGTGCCTGATTGGCACTTGGAAATCCGTCGCGTGGATTTGATAGGTGAAGGTTTTGATGTCGCTATCGGCGGCGGCATGGAATTGTCACCTGGCGTCGTGGCACGAGAACTGGCCAAACTTCATCTCGTGGCTGTCGCTGCTCCGTCATGGCTGGAAGGCAAGCCGCTACCCACTACGCCCAGCGAGTTGCAGGGGGTGGATGGCATCGTAATGCGTTCGACCCACTCAGGCCGTTTGCTGAACTGGACGCTTCGTGATCATGGGGAAGGGCGGTTCGACCTCAACCTAAAACCAACGGCCATCATGAACGACCCAGAAGCCCTGTGCAGCTGTGCCGTGATGGGGCTAGGTGTCGCGCTTCTACCTTTGGACCGCGCGTGGCCTTGGTTACTACGCGGTGAGCTGATTCGATTATTGCCTGATTGGTATGTAGATCTAGGCGTGGTCTCGGTTTACTACTCTTCCAAAAAATCTTTGCCGGCCAAAACTCGGGTGTTCATCGATTTTCTGTTGGAGCATTTTCAAGAATCGCTCTGCCAACACTTCCGTGCCGATTGACGCCTACAGCAATTGAGCCAGCATCATGTCCGCTACACGCCGCAATTCAGCTTTGGTTGCCCCAGCTTTAGCATGACCGGTTATTCTGAATACTTCGTGAAGATCAGGTCCGTCGCAGGGGGCAATTTCGTATGGCAAGCGAAGCAGCCATTGATGATCTTTTCACTGGGATTGGGCTTGCCGTTTTCAAACTGCCCGTAACCCCATCCGCCTGTACTGGCGTAACGCTTAGAGTCTTTGACTTCGATCTGGACGTTCGTGGGATCCCCCGCGATGAAAGACTGGTCCCGACCAAACACAGCATTGTTTTGCGCGGAGGACTCATATTTATAAGCGAGTCGAGCGATGATAGTGCCATCTGGAAATGGAAGTGTTCCATCCCGAAACGCTTTCATGGCGACATCATTTCCCAGAATTACACGGATGTCAGGCTTATCACCTTCTTCATGAGCAATGCTGACAAATTGCCAGTTCCGGTAGCCCGGCGGGAGTGTCACGCCAAAAACTGGAGATCCTTCTGCAGCTGGGCCGGGGGTTGAATCAGCGGATGCAGCAATCGAAAAAACCAGCCCGAAGAGAAAACTGGCGGTCGCGGTTAGAACGAGCAATCGTGAAGTCATCACAAATTCTCCAACGATGAGTGTACGCAGTGTCGTCGACTACATTGTCGAGGGTCTGCAAGTGCATCCGGCCTTTCGGCCAGATGCTGGTCGAACGAACGCCGCGACCGCTCCAATGACGGTTGCGAGCATTCGTCATTTGGCAGTGGCAGCCGTTTCAATCAGGCTGGCAACAACCTTCGGATTGGACACCATCACAACATGGGACGCGCCTTTGACCGCGACGGTCTTTTTGGCATGCGCACGTTCAGCCATGAACACCTGGGCTTGCGCAGGGATGTTTTTGTCCTTCTCCCCGTAAACGAACCATGAAGGAATGGTTTTCCACGCAGGCTCACTCGACTTTTCATTGAGCGCGGCTGCGGTCACAGGACGCTGGGTCGCAGCCATCACCTTGGCGTCGGCGTTCGACACGTCCGCAGCGAACTGATCGTGAAACTTGTCCTGTTGGATGTAGAGGTCCTTGCCACCATCGGCCAATTCAACCGGTGGCGCCAGGGTTGGGCCAAGTGTGTTACCTGGGAAGCGACCCGCCAGGTCTGCGGTGGATTCACCTGCATCGGGTGCAATAGCAGCGACGTAGACCAAGGCTTTGACATTGGCATTTCCGTAGGCAGCTTCACTGATGACCGGACCGCCATAGGAGTGCCCGACCAAGACAACTGGAGTCTTGATGCTCGCCAACACATCAGCTACCGACTGTGCGTCACCCTTAAGCGAGCGAAGAGGGTTGGAAGCCGCGATTACCGGATACCCATCCTTTTCCAGAATTTTTACCACGCCGTTCCAACTGCTGGAGTCGGCGAAGGCGCCGTGCACCAACACAACGGTTGGTTTGACCGGAGCGGCCATTGCAGCTGTCGAACCGATCATTGTTGCTGCGAGGGCAAGGCCTGCAAATAACTGTTTCATCAAATGTTCCTGTGTATTGAGGATTGACGCAGTCAGATCAATTTGAAACGGGTGCAGAGCCGTCTGCGCCTTCATGGGTGGGGAGTTGGCGCAACGTCTATGGAGCGTTTCAGAACCTTTATTGCGCCATCAAGAAGCCCACGGGTCATCGAGCACAGACATCTGTTACCTGCTACGAATCGATCGACTGCGTGGGTCATGGTCTGCTTGTATCAAATGCGTGAGAACGACCAAAAAGGACAATCTAATATTTCACTGTGTGAAATGGCTGAGGTTTGCGCGTCGATATTTCGATTGCCTTCTTACTGGCTTGCGCCAGGCGAACGCTTGGGTGGGGTCTGGATATTGGCCGTGTATGTTGATAAAGAGGTAGTAATGGGAAAGACAAGAAATGAAGATTGTGAACGCCGTGGGGATCTACAAAGAATGGCTGTAGTTGAAAATCAGGCGGGTTTGATCCTGGTTTGCAACCGCAGCGTTGTCACTACGATAGGTGCCATGACGCAAGGTTGTCCCAAAGCCTTTCAACGGCCCAGCCTGGATGACGTAGTCGACCCTCATGTCACGCTCCCATTCCGATAGATCGCCTCCACCGTTTACATCTTTGATGTTGTCGCCTTTGAGGTAGGCGACCGATGCTTTCAGCCCAGGCACATTCAGTTTTGAGAAGTCATAGGAGTACTGACCAAAATTGGTTTGCTCACCGGCACGGGAAAAGTTGCCGACAATGGCATCGGTAAACAGATAGAACGCCGTACCTCCATTCCCCTCCGGTCGATTCCGGCCGTCTACGACGTTGCCCTGGTTGAGCCATACAAACCCTCCGTCGTCGCTGACACTTTCGTGGCCCAGCATGAACGCATGACCTCCAAGGCTGTAGGTGAACATGGCACTCCAGGTCTTGTTATCCACTTCTCCAGGTGTTTTGGCATAACCTCCGTTGTTATTGAAACGGTATCCCACCTCGCCATTTTTTCCGTCGGAGCTACTGTCGAAGTAGCGCAGATCGGTTTTGAATGACTGCTCATTGCCTAACGGAAGTACGTGAACCAGGCCAAGGAAATCCTGCTTGTAATAGTTCTCAAGTCTGGCGAAGTAGTACTGAAGCATCAGATCCTTGGTGACTTTCCAGTCACCGCCTGCGAAACGGAAGTCGTTTGAATCCTTCGTGCCGCCTGCAACTGCCAGCCCGGTAGGGTTGCTAGTAGCTCTACCGGATGACTGATCAATTTTGCCGGCGGTGAGCGTAAGGTTGTCGATTTCCTTGGACGTAATGATGCCACCGCCAAAATTCTGAATGACGAGCCGCGAATCCGTGGCAACAAGTATCGGCAGGCTCGGCGTGAGCACATTGCCGACAGCGATCTCGCTTTTTGAGAAGCGTGCTTTGACATTGGCACCTGCTCTGCTCCACGAATGGGAGGCGGAGCCGTCGGTATCGCTGGGGAAGAACGTGTTGGCATCAGGGTGATGGCCTTTACCCCCATCCAAATGAATGGCAACCAGCGATGACACGTCGAGGCCAAAGCCGACTGTGCCTTCAGTAAAGCCCGATACGAACCCGAACTTGAGCGCGGTTGCCGCTTCGCGCTGGTCGGCTCCGCCGTCGTGGTTGTCATTGGCGTAATACATGGTGCGTGAACTGACAGTTGCCTGACTGTCCTCGAAGAAACCATGCGCTTTGGTGTCTGCGGCATTGGCCCCGAATGAGAAGCTCGCGAGCATGATCGCAGCGGGCAAAGATTTTCTTTTCATAAAAGCACCTGAGTCGTCGGCGCTGATTGAAAACTGATCCGCTCTGTCGTTATGAAGATGACACGGGACGGATGACCGTTTTTTGCAATTGTGAAAAGCGTAGCAGCTCAAACGATAGGGCAGCGCCGAGCATGCTCACAAGCAGACGAATCACGTCAAAAAGTCTATTCCCACCAACACCAGCATCAGGGCGAACAGCAGCTTCAAGATCCTGGGTGACAGTCTATGTGCCAGCTTCGCTCCGAACGGGGCGAAGACCATACTGGTCAGTGCAATGCCGATCACTGCCGGCAAGTAGACAAAACCGAGGCTGTGTTCTGGCAGCAATGGATCGTGCCATCCAAGCATCATGAAACTGATCGTGCCCACGACGGCCGTCGGGAAGCCGCAAGCGGAGGAGGTCGCCACCGCCTGTTGCATGGTCAGGCTGCGCCACGTCAGGAACGGCACAGTCATGGAACCACCGCCAATGCCAAAAATCGCAGACGCCCAGCCGATCACCATGCCGGCCAGAGTCAGGGCAGGTTTGCCAGGCAAGCCACGGGTGACTTTGGGTTTGAAGTCCAGAGCCATCTTGATCGACACCACAATGGCAAAAACGCCAATGATTTTTTGCAAATGCGGACCGGCGATGAAGCTGGCGGTGACTGATCCCAACCCGGCACCGATCAGAATGCCGACCGTCATCCATCCGAATACCTTCCAATACACCGCCCCCGCACGATGATGGGCTCTGACAGACAGGATGGTTGTAAAGATGATAGTTGCCAGCGAAGTGCCAACCGCCAGATGAGTCAGCACCGACCCGTCAAAGCCCTGTAGGGTGAAGCTGAACACGAGGACCGGGACGATTATGAGGCCGCCGCCGACCCCAAACAGTCCCGCCAGTACTCCAGCGCATGCGCCGAGAGCCAGATAGAGCAGAAATTCCACGGTAGTCTCCAAAAATCATGGTGAATATAGGCAGTCGACACGGTAATCGCGTCGACGGGCCATCTTCCCCGGAGGCTTGAAAGTCAGGAATTACCAGCTTTTACAATCCAGCATTTCGTCTGCTGCAATGGTCCGGATGTTGGCGAGGTTGATCGAAGGTTTTGATGTGGAGATGCCGGAGAACTAAATCCCGCGACGAAGTTTTCCCGGTGCCGCCCCGTAAAACTCCTTGAATTTCTTGCTGAAGGCCGACTGCGACTGGTACCCGACCTGTACGGCAATATCGCTCAACCCCAGATGGGAGTGACTCAGCAGATCGAACGCCATTTCCATGCGGACCTGAGTCAACAGCACCCAGGGCGATGCGCCAGCCACACGTGCAAAGGCACGCAGAAAAGTTGCGCGAGACATGCTTGCCATTTCCGCCAGCCCTTCAACGGTCCACTCGAATGCAGGGTCGGCCAGCATCGCCTGCCAGGCGCGTCCGAGGCGTTTATCGCTGAGCAAGGCCAATGAGCCAGTGGTCTGGCCATCGCTTGCCAGGTGCGCTCGCAGGATCAAGGTGAACAACGCCTGGGATAGCGCGTCGAGCATGAATCTGGAGCAGACCTGGTCGCCATCCGCTTCGCCACGCAGCATCTCCAACAGTGCAGGCAACTGCCCACTGGCGGTGGGCGGAATGACCAGATACTCGGGCAGCGCGGCGAACAGGAGTGACGTGCGATTGAAGTGGAACCCGCCACAGAGCATGTCGAAATCGCGACTGGCGCCGCCAATACGGTGCATCGGCACGACACCTCCTTCGCTAACGTTCGGCACGGTCGGCGTTACGGTTTTGCCTGGGCTGTGCATGACATGCGGCGCGCCTCGTGGAAGCAGCAGAATGTCCCCGGCCTTCATGGGAACACGCTGGCCATCGGCAAAATCTACCCGGCACTCTCCGGCCAGAACGATGTGATAGGGCGCTTTGCCCAAGGCCTCCTGCGCATGCTCGCGTGCCCAATCCCCCTCGAACTGGCAGCGCAAATCGAGGCTGCCGCGAACATTGGCCAAGCTGATGAGTTTATCGATTGAATTCATTTTGAGTCTTTCGCAATCATCGCGTTCTCCCGCAGCTTCGGCACTGCAAAGTACCGGGGCTTTTTTACGTCATTGAATCGTGAAGGTCACCTTGAGACGATCAAGCAACAACTTGAGCATGATGAACAAAAGCACCGTTTGTTAAACCCGCAGACTAGCTCCACATTCAATGTCTGGAGAAGTCTCATGCTCACCTCATTTACTACCTGGTTACGGTTCCTCAGCAAAGTGGATACCTTTGGCGCATCGCTCATGCGACTGGCAATCGGCATCGTTTTCCTGTGGATCGGCGCACTCAAATTCGTCCCATACGAGGCAGATAGCATCACACCGTTTGTCGCCAACAGCCCGTTTATGTCGTTCTTCTACGAACACCCGCAAGAGTACAAGGTTCATCTGACACATGAAGGCGAACTGAACGCGGACAAGCGCGCTTGGCAGACAGGCAATAACACTTACGGATTCTCGACCGGGCTGGGGGTTGTCGAACTACTGATTGGCTTGTTGGTGCTGTCCAACCCGATCTCACGACGCACCGGTCTGCTCGGTGGTGCATTGGCCTTCGGTACGCCGCTGGTGACTTTGAGTTTTCTGATCACCACGCCCGAAGCCTGGGTGGGTGCTCTGGGCGATGCTCAACACGGTTTCCCCTACCTGTCCGGTGGCGGTCGCCTGGTACTTAAAGACGTATTGATGCTGGCCGGCTCTCTTACCGTAATGGCCGACTCCGCACGTCACCTGCTGCGGGAAAGTCGCGCATAAGACGCTGATGCCAAACCTGATCAGTAGGTCTGGATCAACACCTCGCTGGATTATTTCACTCAGCACAATTAAGTCGTGACATCCCTGCTGGTTCTCTTATTGCCCATAGATAGAGAGACTGAACCCAGAAGCAATCGACCCATTTCGGGTTAATGCAGTGTCCATCCAGGGAGTCTCCACATGATTGATGTCGCTCATTCCTGCGACGGTAGCCCTTGGCTGGATACTCCAGCCATGGCCCATACCGAATACGAAGGCGGCTTTTTGTTGCCCCAATTGATGGGAGCGCTGGCTAGCGAATCCAGAACGGCTCCTGTCACGCACAGATCCGGCACGCATCAGAACAAGGCTTCGGTCCTGAAACTGTGCGCCCCGATTTTGCGTGCACTGAAACTTCGTTTTTATCCCCTTTAACGATATTTGGCTGCACGTGTGTTGTGCGACCTTGCAGAGAACTGAGATGACCTACGACTTTGATTTATTTGTGATTGGTGCAGGATCCGGCGGAGTCCGTGCAGCGCGATTTGCCGCAGGATTCGGCGCGAAAGTGGCGGTTGCCGAGAGTCGCTACCTCGGTGGTACATGCGTTAATGTGGGTTGTGTGCCGAAGAAACTGCTGGTCTACGGCTCCCATTTTGCCGACGACTTCGAACAGGCCGAGGGCTTTGGCTGGACCGCCGGCAAGGTGCAATTCGACTGGGAAAAATTGATCTCCAACAAGGACCGCGAGATCGAACGACTCAACGGCATTTACCGCAAATTGCTGGTCAACAGCGGCGTGACCTTGCTCGAAGGTCATGCACGGCTGACCGATGCCCATCACGTCGAAATCAACGGCGAACGTTACAGCGCCGAACGCATTCTGATTGCCACCGGTGGCTGGCCACAGATTCCGGATATTCCAGGTCGCGAGCACGCCATCACCTCGAATGAAGCATTTTTCCTCAAGCAACTGCCCAAGCGTGTACTGGTGGTCGGCGGTGGTTACATCGCCGTGGAATTTGCCGGGATCTTCAATGGCCTGGGTGCGGACACCAGCCTACTGTATCGCGGTGATCTGTTCCTGCGCGGGTTTGATAAATCGGTTCGTACGCATCTTGTGCAAGAGCTGACCAAACGCGGTCTGCAGTTGCAGTTCAACACCGATATCGTGCAGATCGACAAACAGGCGGACGGCAGTCTACTGGCGACGCTCAACGACGGTCGTCAACTGGAGACCGACAGCATTTTCTACGCCACTGGCCGCCGGCCCATGCTCGACAATCTGGGACTGGAAAATACCCGCGTCGAACTCAATGACAAGGGTTACATCGACGTCAACGACAACTTCGAAACCCGCGAGCCATCGATTCTGGCCTTGGGCGATGTGATCGGTCGAGTGCAACTGACCCCCGTCGCCACGGCGGAAGGCATGGCGGTCGCGCGTCGCTTGTTCAAACCAGAGCAATATCGACCAGTGGACTACCGTCACATCCCTACAGCGGTCTTCAGCCAGCCCAACATCGGCACCGTTGGACTGACGGAGGAACAAGCGCTGGAAAATGGCCACAAAGTCGAGGTGTTCGAGAGCCGATTCAAACCGATGAAACTGACCCTCACGGATTCCTCCGAGCAGACGCTGATGAAGCTGGTGGTGGATGCTGTGACTGATCGGGTCTTGGGCGCGCACATGGTGGGTCCCGACGCCGGAGACATCATCCAGGGGCTGGCCATCGCGTTGAAAGCGGGCGCCACCAAGCGCCTGTTCGATGAAACCATCGGTGTGCACCCGACCTCGGCAGAAGAATTTGTGACCCTGCGTACACCTGTCTCTGGCAGATGACGGCAGAAGGCCAATCGAATAGGTTTTTTCAAGAGTATTGCTATGAAAGTCCAATTACCTCGTTACGAAGGCTGGTCGCTGTTCGGTCTGCTGTGTTTGTTGATATTGGTGATGACGGCGTTGATCCTCGCGTTGAATATAGATTTGGTGGAAGGCCTGCGCAGCGCTATCCGCGCCACGGCGCGTACGTCATTTGCTCTTTTTCTCGCGGCGTTCACCGCGTCTGCCTTCGCAGCTCTGGTACCGTCACCGTTTTCAAAAACGCTGGTTCGCGAACGTCGTTTCATGGGTCTGGCGTTCGCGTTCTCTCACCTGTTACATGCGATCCTGATCTACAAGTACGGTCAACTGAACACTGAATTCTGGCCCGGTCGAAGCACCATCACCAACATCCCTGGCACGCTTGGCTATTTATTTATCCTGTTGATGACAATTACGTCCTTCAAGACCACCACACGTCTGATTGGTCGCAAGACCTGGAAGGCCTTGCACGTCACCGGTATGTGGGTGCTGGCAGCAGTTTTTGCTTACTCCAACTTCAAACGCATCGCCCTGAGCGCTTGGTATGTATTGCCGTTTGGCATGATGTTTTCGGCAATTGCCATTCGGCTTGTGGGTAAGCTCGCACAGAAGAACAAACGAAATCAGCCTCGCGCTTTCGCTTGAAATTCGATTTGGTTTGAACGGAGCAGGGGAGTGCGTATGTCGATAAATAAGGTCGTGAACACTCCGTTCACTCATCATTGGATTGGTCTACATTGAATGGGCTTGCCGGGGTTTACGTCACCACCAACGTCGGTTACAGCACCGTCAAATTGACGTTGATCTCCCTCGCGGCTTTCATGCCGCCGTTGCTCCTGTATACCGACAAGCTCGTTTGATGTGTTACAGACTCGGTTCCTCTGGCATCGCAACACTGCTAACAAGCCAGGGGCTCGATAACGGCCATCTATGTTGGAGCAAGCGTCATGAGCCTTACTCTCTACGGTTTTGACGGCAGTCCATACGTTCGTACGGTGAAAATGCTGCTGAAGGAAAAAGGGGCGGAATTCAATCAGTTACAGGTTAACGTGATGAAAGGTGAACCGCATCATCCGGAACACCTCGCACGGAATGCGTTCGGGAAAGTGCCGGTCATCGATCACGACGATTTCAGGGTGATCGAAACCAGCGCGATCATGAGCTATCTGGATGAAGTCCTGCCTGGGACTTCACTGACGCCCAAAACTGCTCGGGACCGCGCCAGGAGCCATATGGCTCAGGCAATCTACGATTCCTATGGTTATGGTTCGATGGTCGCCGTCTTCGGTTATTACCTGTTTCCTGACTTCATTGGCGGGCAGAACGACGCCTCTCGCCTTCAAGGCGTCGAGAAATCGAAACTGGTGCTCAGCGAACTGATGAAGATCAAGGGCAACGATCCGTTTCTGGGTGGGCCCGCATTGAGCATCGGCGACCTTTACCTGGCACCGGCATGTGCTTACTTATCGATGACGCCGGACGCTGAGGAAGTATTTGCCACAAAAGGCTTCGCTGACTGGTGGACACGGATTCAGGAACTGCCCAGCTTCAAGGCCACACCACCGCAATAGTTTGTAGGGTGGCCCAAGAAATTTTGTCCTGCGCAACAACGGTACGACACCCGTCGATAAGCTTGGATCTGACATTCGAAATCCCTCTTTGACGTTTTTACACATCCGCTAGTGAGGTTGTGTAAAAACGTCTTTATGCGACTGGAGTCCAGTTTATTTTTCTCGTCGCACATCATTCCGCTGGAATCACCTTCGGCTGTCTCCTGAGTCCAACCCTACCCATCTTGGTGCGTGGACCCAGTTTGGTGCTTTACATTTCATAACACCGTTTGACATCTCTTTACTCGTTGCCACGACTTCGGACGCTCATAGTTTTCCCTTCTCCTGCTCATAACATGATCAGGTTTCACTGATCTCGTTGCCAGCTCTCGGAGTAAAAAAATGAGCGATAAATCTCCGCTCTCTCATGATGAAGCAACTCGCCGTGGCCTGGTACTGATCGGCCTTGGCGCAGCCATTACCAGCCTGTTGCCAAAATCCGCTAAAGCACAGACTGCTGAGCCGGCAAAGTCCCACAGTGTCACGGCCAATACAATTACAACCAGTGAGGGTGTGGTGCTCTACTACAAGGACTGGGGGCCAAAGAACGGGCCGGTAGTAACCCTCAGTCACGGCTGGCCTCTCGACTCCGACAGTTGGGATGGCCAGGCGTTTTTTCTGGCAAATCAGGGGTTCCGTGTCATTGCTCATGACCGACGTGGGCATGGGCGATCAAGCCAACCGTGGGACGGGAATGACATGGATCATTATGCCGATGACCTGGCCACGGTGATCAATACCCTGGAGCTGAAAAACGCCACAATCATGGGGTTCTCCACTGGTGGCGGCGAAGTGGCTCGTTATGTGGGCAGGCACGGCACATCGCGTGTGGCAAAAATTTGTTTGATATCTGCCGTCCCCCCTCTGATGTTGAAAACTGCTGCAAATCCAGGCGGCTTACCTATCGACGTATTCGACGGCATTCGTGCAGGGATGATCGCTGACCGCTCGCAGTTGTTCAGGGACATTCCGGCGGGGCCATTTTATGGTTTCAACCGGCCAGGGGCCAAAACCTCCCAGGGGATGATCGATTCCTGGTGGCGTCAGGGAATGGTGGGCGGGTTTAAAAACACCTTCGATTCCATAAAGGCTTTTTCGGAAACTGACTTCACCCAGGATCTGAAAAAATTCGATAAACCGACCCTGATCGTCCATGGCGACGATGACCAGATCGTGCCGATCGATGCCGCGGGCCGAGCCTCGAAAAAGCTTGTTCCTAATGCAACCCTGATGGTCTATCCAGGGGCGCCCCACGGATTGACGGAAACCCATAGAGAACAACTGAACAAGGACCTGTTGGCATTTCTACGCAGTTGAAGGTCATAACTGACTGGAGAGAAATCATGTCTGAGAAACTCTACCCCATCGGCAGGCGCTCATTTGTAGTGGGGGCTGTTGCAACCATGGCAGCAGGTGCAATGCCTGCATTCGGCGCCGAAAAAGCTGCACCCGCAGGTCTTGAGAAATACGCCGCTCCGAAAAATCCAGCGCTGCCGAAATCGACTATGAAGCTGGATCTTTCCCGGGCAGCGCTTGTGGTGATCGATCCGCAGATCGACTTCATGAGTTCCAAGGGCCTTGCGTGGCCAATGACGGGGGAATCAGTGACAGAACAGAATCTCGTCCCGAACTTATTGAGCTTGTTCAAGGCCGCCAAAGCGGCGGGTATTACCGTGGCCATTTCACCGCATTACTACTGGGCCACTGATCACAACTGGAAGATCCAGGCTCCCGTGGAAGTCATGCAGCACTCAATGAAACTGTTTGATCGCAAAAGCGCCATCAATCTGGATGGGTTTGCCAACTCGGGAAGCGACTTCATGCCGGAGTTCAAGCCCTATATTGAGGACGATAAAACCTTTGTTTGCTCACCTCATAAACTTTATGGGCCCCAGGTCAACGACTTGACTCTCCAGTTGCGCAAGCAACTGGTCGACCAAGTCATTCTGACGGGGATGTTGGCCAATCTCTGTGTTGAGTCACACATGCGCGAGCTGCTCGAACAGGGGTTCGAAGTGGCGGTGGTGCGTGATGCAGTGGCGGGACCGAAACTTCCTGAAGGTGATGGTTATCTGGCAGCGATAATCAACTACCGGTTCATGGCGAACGCCGTATGGACTACCGAAGAAGTACTCGGAATGTTGGGTGGCAAGGTTTGATTGAACCGTCTGTCACGGGGCTGAATCCGGCCCCGTGGCAGGATGTCCTCGTGGGGTGAGTTTCAATACGCCTTGCTTGTTCAACGAGTTCAGCAATTGTTTTGCAGCACGCAGATCAGCTGAATCAAAGCCCTCGGAAAATCGGCTGTAGACGCGCTGAAGTCGCTGGCCTGCCTCGGCGTCCCGGCCTTGCAAAAGATGCAGACGGGTAAGAGAGATAGCGGTGCGCAGTTCCCAAGCCAAGGCCGATAGGCGTTCGGCGCAAGCCAGTGAGCGATTCAAGTATTGCTCGGCCAAGGCCAGGTCTGGGCTCGGTCGATACGCATACAAGTCTGCGGTCACCCGCAAAATTTCCGGGGTATCGAATGTTTCTCCGACGTTCTCGACCATTTCCAGTGCGCCGCTGGCGATCTCGATCGCATTGTCATATCGGCCTTTGGCCGCAACCCCCTTTGCAAGGCATCTCACAAACATGGTGGTGAGCACCTGATGGTTCTCAATGCTCAGCACGTTCAGGCAGTCATGCAAGAGGTGTATGCCTGCATCCACTCTATCTTGGCCGATCAGCAGAATGCCTTTTAAGCCTATACCCGCGGCATGGTCGTGCTCGAAGGCATTCTCTACAGCCGTCGAGATCAGTTTATCAATGGTCTGTGCGGCATTCTTCCAATCACCCATCCATAAAAAAACTGTCGCCACATAAATGAGCGAAAGGCAGATGGTCGCGGGATGGCGCAAGTTGTAGGCATCACCCAACGCTTGCCGTCCAATTCGGGCAGCTTGGTCGGGGTACCCGCGTAGCCATAAAACTCTAGCCAAAGATGCCAGTGCCCGAATGCGATAGTCATAACCGAAGGAGAACTCGTCCTCGTTCACGAGCGGCGGCTTTACGTCTCGATTCGCTTTGCATGTTCGGAACGAGAACCCCGGCACCCCGGCAGGATTGCCACTGTCTTCCAGCGTCCACTGCATCATGGCGATAATTTTAGATTCAGTAATTCGCGTACTGAGATTTAGATTCTGCCACTGGATTTCATGAGGGCTCCGTATTCCCTCAGGTCCAGGCAGAACAGAATGCTGAGATTGACGAAGCAGGAGGTCGGCTATATTTGCATCAGATTCAATTCCCTTGTGATGGTTGACCGGCAAGGTATGTGGGATGCCTGACTTCCTCATCGGAGGAATTGAACATGGCCAATGCTGCACTTTGAGCGGTGGCGCCCCATTGGCTACTTCGAATCGTGCCGCCAAGGCCCGTTCACTCCACCGCCGACACTCATCAAGCATAGATAAACCGAGGAATAGGGGGGCGGCTGCCGCGGCGAGACGGATGCCGAGCAGCAGGTTGCGATGATTGGAAAACGCCCATTCCAATGCTGAGCAAATGTTCCCCAAGTGCTCAATGTACAGTTGAATTCGCTCGTATTCAGGCAGCGTTTCCCCTGGCACGTTCAGTCGTTCCAGCATTGATAGCAGGTAAATGGCATGACGTTCGATCGTCAAATCCACTTCACCACGGGTACGTAGCTTTTCCAGTGCGTATGCCCGCATTGTATGAGGCAGCTTGTAACGCATCGACCGACCAGCACGCTCAACCAGAATCAAAGATTTTGTGACCAGGCGTCCAATCGCGTCGATAACCAAGGACTCATCGATTTCCGACTTGACGATTGCCGTGACCATTTCCAGGGAAAAAACACCGCTCAGAACCGACAACCGTCGTAGCACCCTGGCTTCGGTTTCAGATAGCAGGTCACAACTCCAATCGAACATAGCCATTAGCGTTTGATGGCGTGGCAGCGCTGTCCGCCTGCCGTCCCAAAACAGGCTGACACGATTATTCAGTAACTCGGCAATGCCCTGGATCCCATAGGCCTCGACTTGGCCAGCTGCCAGTTCTATCGCTAAAGGCATGCCATCGAGTTTGCGACAAATATGCGCAACCATCGGCGCGTCGTTGTCGCTCAGGATGAACGCGTTATCGTTGTTATGAACCCGCTCGACGAGTAATTGCACCGCCGAAAATGTTAACGCGTCCTTTGCCGTCAACCCGCACATCTCTGGCGGACAGGCCAAAGGACACAATCGATGGACATGCTCACCTTCAGCTCGCAATGGCTCGCGACTGGTCACCAGAATGTGTAAATGTTCGGTTTCTCCAAACAGCTTTTCTGCAAGGTAAGTGGCGGCAACGATGACGTGGTCACAGCTATCGAGCACCAGCAGCAACCGTTGCGCACGCAAAAAAGCCATTAGCGCCTGAATAGGGTCCTTCCCCCGACATCGGATACCTAACGCAGACGCCAGAATGCTTGGCAACAAAGCAGGATCGGTAATGGAACTCAGATCCAGGAAAAGAACCAGGCCTCCAAAATGCGTTGCCAAATGATGAGTCACTGCCAGCGCAAGCGTCGTTTTGCCCATACCGCCAGGGCCACAGATCGTCACGAAACGGTGGACTTTGATCAGCTGTGCGATGGCAGGCAGCGTTTCGTCGCGGCCTGCCATTCTTATCAAGCGGGGCGGCAGTGCTCCGATTGAGCACTCGGGTGAAGTCCGCTCACTGTCAGCGTTTGAATCGCGGGAGATGGCGGCTACAAAGCTGTAGCCGCGACCTGGAACATTGGCAATATAGCTCACGTCGTTTTCGGCGCACGACACGGCTTTTCGTAACGCTGAGATATGCACACGCAGGCAGCTCTCATCGACAATCACGTCCTGCCAAACCATTCTGATCAGATCGCGGTTGCTGATCACCTCACCCGCATGTTCGACCAGTGCAATCAGGACGTCGAGGGCGCGGCTTCCGAGTTCAATCGGTTTCCCGTTTTTCAATAACTGTCGTTGGGCAGGGAGCAGATGAAATTGGCCGAAGGTGATCGACTGGGGACGGGGATATTGCGTATCCAGGGAGCTGGTCACTGACCCGTTCATGATCCGCAAGCTCGTGAAGCGTGGCACGGAGGTTTTCGATCAGGTGACTGCGTTAGCGAGTCGATGGCTGATGCGGTATTCATGGGCGTCACTGACGGTGGATGAACTTACCTTGGCTGCTCACTCTGTGGCGTCCGTGACTCAAGTTTCAAGCGTGCCGGTTTGTTATCTCCATATAGGAAATTTTGCTCATCTTGCAGTGTAGGCGCCATGCGGACGTTGGGTGATGTAATTTGTAACTCACCGCTTGAACGAGGCGATGTGCGTCAATGACAGGGGCGAAATAGCTATGCCGGGGCTTGAAGATCCATGGCAAGGACCGAATGTGCAGTCTGAGTTTTGATGTCGTTGCATCATATTTTCTAAGTACTTGTCCTGAACACGACGTCTTCAATTGATCATCGTTTCAGATCAGGCTGCACATTCTAGCGTTATGGTGGCTCAGCCCGTGCTGCAACCACCACCCTCGACCAGGTAGGTCGCGATATGCCGCTCACCTCTGGAGTCTTCATACACCATCTCGGCTTGCACAATCCCGCAGGCCTGGCTGGTGTCGGAGATGCTGATGGTTTTTGCCACATCGAATGGAACGCCGGTGCGCGCAGTCTGTGCGTCATTGGCGGCAAACGCGCTGCCAGCAGCAACGGTCAGGAACAAGGCAATAATGGTTTTCATGGTCTTTTCTCTCGAAATATTGGGTGATAGCCCGCAGCAGTGCGGGCCTGTATCCGCTTAGAAAGGGCGCAGCGGCAGGAATTTGCCGTCGAGGGTGATCACTGCACGGTGGCCGCCTTCCGGGTCTTCGACTTTCTTCATGTTCAGCTTGAAGTTGATCGCGCTGACGATGCCGTCGCCGAACTGTTCATGGACCAGGGCTTTCAAGGTGGTGCCGTAGATCTGGATCATTTCGTAGAAGCGGTAGATCGTCGGATCCGTTGGGACACCCGACAGGCTGCCGCGCAGTGGGATAATTTGCAGGCTTGCTACCGCGTCGGCGTCCAGGTCCAGTTTTTCGCCGATCACTTTGGCAGCGGCTTCAGGCAGTGGATGCTGGCCGAGCAGAGCGGCGGTGACGTATGCCAGGCCAAGGCCGGTGCCCTCAGTCACTTGTTCGAAGGACAGGTTTTTGCGCGCCTTGGCGTCGAGGATTTTCGCGGTCAACTCGAGGCTGGTGTCGTTGTAAGCGTGGGACTGTTGCATGGTGTTTCTCCTATCGGGTTTGCTGGGTGGCGGTTGCCAGGTTGCTGTTGCTTGGGTGTGAAGCAATCTTCTGCCGGTTGCTCGATAGCGTCCAAGACCGATATACAATGCTTCGCATAAGCGGGGCCTATAGAGGGGAGATTCCATGCTGCTACGACACTTGCGCTATCTGTTGGCCGTCGCCGATAACGGCGGCTTCACCCGCGCCGCCGAGGCGCTGCATGTTTCCCAGCCGACCTTGTCGCAACAGATCCGGCAGTTGGAAGAGACCCTCGGCGTTGTGCTGTTCGACCGGACCTCGCGCACGGTAAAACCGACCGATGCGGGGCAGGCCTACATCGAATGTGCACGTCGCGTATTGGTTGAGTTGGAAGCTGGCAAGCGCGCACTGCACGATGTGAAGGATCTGTCCCGCGGCACCCTGCGCCTGGCGATGACACCGACGTTCATGGCGTACCTGGTAGGACCGTTGATGCGCGACTATATGGCTCTCTATCCAAACATCCATCTGGAGATCTTTGAACTCTCCATGGGTGATATCGAAACCGGCCTGGCGGATGATTCACTGGATATCGCCATCGCGTTTGACGATGTAAGAAATGCCGACATCGAAACAATCCCGGCTTTTATGGAAACCCTTGGACTGGTGGTGGGGCGCGATCATCCGTTATACGAATGTAAGAAACCGTTGACCGCCGAGCAGGTCGCTCAACTGGACTTCGCGTTGCTGACTCCCGACTTCGCCACCCGTATCTGTATTGACAAGTACTTCACAGAGGCACGGATCACACCCAAGGTGGTGATCGAGGTCAACTCGGTCAACACTTTGCTGGAAGTCATGCGGCACACGGCGGTCGCCACCATTCTTCCGGAACCCATCGCTACCCAGGACCGAGCCCTGCGCAAGATCGCGCTGCTGGACAAGGGGCCTCTGCGCGGAGCCGCGTTGTTGAGGCGTAAGAACAACTATCACAGTGCGGCGTCAGTCGCCTTTATGGACTTGATGTTGGGAGTGTCGGTGGGGCAGTAGAGTCGGCAAAAACAAAACTGATCATTACGCGTGATGAAATGCTGGATTGTAATTGCTGGTCATTCCGATGTTTACGAGAGGAGGGGAAGATAACTCCATCGACGCGATCACCGGGTCGAACTCAAACAACAATCGGAGAACCTCATGTCCCAGCAAGCGATCAAACTTTATCGTCACCCTTTGTCCGGCCACTCTCATCGGGTCGAACTGATGCTGTCCCTGCTGGGACTGCCAACCGAACTGGTATTGGTGGATCTGATGAAGGGCGCGCACAAAGCGCCTGAGTTCCTGGCTCTCAACCGCTTTGGCCAAGTGCCGGTGATCGATGACAACGGCACCGTCCTGGCAGACTCCAACGCCATCGTGGTTTATCTGGCCGCCAAATATGGCAAGGGCCAATGGCTGCCGAGCGATCCTGTAGAGCAAGCCAAGGTTCAACGCTGGTTGTCGGTGGCCGCCGGTCAAATCAGTTCGGGCCCTGCCACCGCGCGATTGATCACCGTGTTTGGCGCCGGTTATAACGCCGAAGACACAATCAAACGCTCCCATGCCCTGCTTAAGGTCATGGATGAGGAGCTGGGTCAAAGCAAATTCCTGGCCGGCGACAAGCCGACCGTCGCCGACGTTGCTGCTTATACTTATGTGTCCCACGCACCGGAAGGTAACGTGGCGCTGACTGACTACCCGAATGTCCGTGCCTGGTTGAGCAGCATCGAAGCGTTGCCGAACTTCGTTGGCATGCAACGTACCGCTGTAGGCTTGCAAGAGGCTTGACTCGATTCTGAAGGAGCTTGCCGGGAGAATAATTCCGGCCAGCTCCTTTTCATTTGCTTCGCAGTTCTCCCAAAACGCTTTACGTACATGCTGCCAGCCCGACGGCACGTGCGAAAGTCGCTGTAGCCGACGATACTGGCAAACAGGTCTTCCCGCGCAAGCCGCCAGACACCTCGCTGTCCTCTCATCAAGACAGGGTCGCCTATGGATCGTTTTCAAGAAATGCAGATATTCATGGCAGTAGCCGAGGAAGAAGGCTTTGCCGCCGCCGCCCGCCGGTTGAATATCTCTCCCCCCAGCGTGACCCGTGCCATCGCCGCGATGGAAGAGCGAATCGGCACACAACTCCTTTCTCGAACCACTCGCAGCCTGCATCTCACCGAAGCGGGTCAACGCTATCTCGAGGATTGTCGGCGTATCCTCAGTGATATCGACGAGGCGGAGGAGGCGGCTGCCGGTAGTTACTCGATACCCTGCGGACATTTGACCGTGACCGCGTCGGTGCTGTTTGGCGAGCTGTACATCGCGCCGCTGCTGGCCGACTACGTGGACCAGTTTCCCTCGGTGCACCTCAATGCCTTGCTGGTGGATCGTGTCGTGAACATGGCCGACGAGGGTATTGATGTGGCCATACGCATCGGCCATTTGCACGAGACCAATCAGCAAGCTATCAAAGTCGGCGAAGTACGCCAGGTGATCTGCGGTACCCCCGATTATTTCGAGCGCTACGGCAGGCCGCATCATCCCGGTGAACTCAGTACCGCCAACATCGTCATGTCTTCGGCCAGCCATTTGCTGAGCGACTGGCAATTCGTCAACGACGGCAACGCACTGAGCTTTCGATTCGACCCGCGCTTGGTGGTCACCGCCAATCAGGCCGCGATCAATATCGCCAGCCTGGGCTGGGGCGTCACGCGGGTATTGTCCTATCAGGTGGCCAACCAGGTGGCGGCTGGTGAACTGGAATTAGTGCTGGAGGACTTCGAACCGCCTGCGCTGCCCATTCAAGTGGTCTACCTCAAGAGCCCCCGAATACCGGCAAAGGTTCGTACCTTCGTGGATTTTCTCGCGGAGCGTCTCGGCAAGGATTCGGCGCTGCAGGCTGTGGTGAAGGGTTCCAACTGATGGATCGCTACCATGAAATGCTGATGTTCGAAGCGTTATCGGAGCGCCCCAGTCTGGCTGCTGCGGCCCGTCGTCTGGATGTGTCCGGACCTACGGTCGTTCGCGCCATTGCACGGCTGGAGGAACGTCTTGGCGTGCCGCTGTTACTTCGAAGCACCCGCGGGGTGTCGCTGACCGAGGCCGGCGCCGGCTTCATGGCCGATTGTTCACGCATTCTCAGGGCCATCGAAGACGCAGAGGCTTCGGCCAAGGGCTTGCACGTTCAGGCCCAAGGCAATCTCACGGTACTGATGCCTTTGCTGTTCAGCCGTTATGTCATGACCTCGATTCTGACGGACTACATGAGTTTGTATCCCGAGGTAAAAGTCTTTGCGCAATACCATGATCGTTTTCCGAACATGAATGAAGAGGGAATCGATGTAGCGGTGCTGGTCGGCAATCTGCCAAGTTCGTCATTGATCGCACGACAGGTGGGCTATGTTCGCTCGATGGTATGCAGCAGCCCTGCTTATCTGGCTACTCACGGTGAGCCCGGCGTGCCGGAGGATTTGCGAGATCATCGGCTGGTCGCCACGCATGCTTATCGAGACAGGGTCCAGTGGGACTTTCACCACGACGGTGAGGTGAATCACTTAAAAGCCCGGACACGGATCAGTTGCGCGACGGTGCAGGCGGCCATCGATGCAGCCGCTCATGGCGCCGGCATTACCCGTTGTCTGAGCTATCCGTTGTACGAATATTTGAACACTGGGCGATTGCGGCGTGTGTTGCAGCCCTATGAGTTACCGGCGCTGCCGGTACACGTGGTGTACCGCGAAGGGCGCAAGGCCTCGATGCGGGTGCGCAGTTTTGTTGATCACATCGTCGATGGCCTGCGCGAGCATCCGGCCATGCAGCCGGATGCTCTTTGATCCAAAACCCTGTAGGAGCGTGGCTTGCCCGCGAAGTGGCCGGCAACTTCAACAGAGATATCAACTGACCCGACGCCATCGCGAGCAAGCTTCGCTCCTACACGTTATTTAGCGGTGGCAGCTGTTTCAATCAGGCTGGCAACCACCTTCGGATTGGACACCATCACCACATGGGATGCGCCTTTGACTGCGACAGTCTTCTTGGCGTGTGCCCGCTCAGCCATGAACACCTGGGCTGGCGCAGGGATGTTCTTGCCTGAGCTACACACTGATACAAATGCCTGTCGGGCATTTCAGTGAGCGAAATAGTGGATTGTATTTTGTGGTCGTTCTCTGCGCCGCGGTTAAGGCGGAGCATAAGCACACACACTCTTCCATGCTGTACCGCAGAGGCTCATGACCCGATGAAACGCGTGCTTATGTTACTGGCCAACGGCGTAGAGCCCCTGGAAATGGCCGCTTTTACCGATGTGCTTGGCTGGGCCAACCTGCTGGGTGATCACCCTGTGGAACTGGTCAACGCCGGCCTTCGCAGAAAGATCGTGACCACCTTCGGTCTCACGCTCAATCCGGATTTTTTATTGAATGATCTGGATGTGAACAGCTTCGATGCCCTGGCACTGCCTGGTGGTTTTGAACCGTCGGGTTTTTACGAGGAAGCCTTGAGCGAACCCTTCCTGGCGACCATCCGGCATTTCGTCGAAGCCGGTAAACCCGTTGCCAGCGTTTGCGTGTCTTCCGTGTGCCTGGGCGTGGCCGGCGTGCTGCGTGACAGGAACGCCACGACCTACCACCAGGAGGGCGGCAAACGGAAAAACCAACTGTTGGAAACCGGTGCACGCTTTGTCGATCGCCCCTTGGTTGTCGATGACAACATCATCACTTCAAGCGGGCCGGGCACTGCCACCGAAGTTGCATTCGCGCTGCTCGAAAAAATAACCAGCGTCGAAAATGCCGCTTTTATCCGTAAGAAAATGCGCTTCGCCACCCCCGACCGTGATTGGTACGAAACGCCGCAAGTGCCGTGAAATGATCCATCAATTTCGAATCGACTTTTTACCAAGGTAACCGTATGACTAACACAGCACTCATCGTCGTTGATATTCAGAACGACTATTTTTCCGGCGGCAAATGGGAACTCAACGCTACCGACTCGGCCGCTGACAATGCGGCTCGTGTAATTGGCGCAGCACGTGAGCGGGGTGACTTAGTCATCCATATCCGTCACGAGACGTTAGCGCCTGATGCCCCGTTTTTTGTCCCAGGCTCCGACGGCGCGCAATTGCACGAGAAGGTGCGCAATCTTGGGGACGAGTTGGTCATCGTCAAACATTTCATGAACCCATACCGCGAAACTGAACTGCTCGAAGTGCTTGAACACAACGACATTGAACGGGTCACCGTGGTCGGCAACATGAGCCACATGTGCATCGATGCTGTCACCCGCGCGTCTGACGACTTCGGGTTTGAGGCGACCGTTATTCACGATGCCTGCACGACCCACGACCTGGAATTCAACGACGTCAAGGTTCCTGCGCCTCTGGTGCATGCGGCATTCATGGCCGCCTTGAAGTTCGGGTACGCCGAAGTGCTGAGCACTGACGAGTATGTGGCCTAGGTTTTCATTCTGCTGCCGAAAAGGGTAACCCAATGTTCAATCTTTCCAATGCTGTCGATTACTACTACTGGCCAACCCCCAACGGGCAGAAAGTCGCCATTTTTCTTGAGGAATCGGGACATCCCTACGTCGCGCATCCTGTCAATATCAGCAATGGTGAGCAATTTTCCACTGAGTTCACCCGAATTTCGCCCAATCAGCGCATCCCAGCGATAGTCGACAGAGAGACGGGTGTATCGGTCTTTGAGTCAGGGGCGATTTTGTTGTACCTGGCGCAGCGCCGCAGGCAATTCATCCCTGCCGATGCAAAAGGGGCGGCTGAAGTCATGCAGTGGCTATTCTGGCAAGCGGCGAACCTGGGGCCGATATTGGGACAGGCAGTGTTCTTCCTTAATTACGCCGCTGAGCATGTGCCGCTCGCCGTGGCACGGTTCAGTAAAGAGACCGAGCGGTTGTATGGCGTTCTGGAGCAGCAGTTGGGCGAACGACCTTACGTCGCCGGCGAGTACTCCATTGCCGATATGGCGATCTATCCTTGGGTGTTGCAACATGACAAGCAAGGAATGACGCTCGATGGTTATCCTAACGTCGCCGCCTGGCTGGAAAAAATCAGCAGGCGTCCTGCGGTGATTCGAGCCTACGCTAAAGG
Source organism: Pseudomonas sp. LBUM1644 (assembly GCF_059716195.1). Lineage (NCBI taxonomy): Bacteria > Pseudomonadati > Pseudomonadota > Gammaproteobacteria > Pseudomonadales > Pseudomonadaceae > Pseudomonas > Pseudomonas sp. LBUM1644. The sequence continues at coordinate 3,065,724 of NZ_CP166812.1, forward strand.
CGAACAAATTCGTCCCTCAGGTCAAACTGATCAGGATAGAAAAAAGCTCTATGGGCTTCCATAGCGGGGTCGCTAGCCACTTAGGCGATTCCAGGTTGCTCGAGTGCGTGCAGGGTCTGTCTCGAGCTTCATGAGGTTGCAAAGCGCAGAGTTGATTATCACCGGCAACTGCGTATTAGAACCCGCTGCCGGGGATTCAACCATTCCTCGCCGGGCGGCGGGTGAAGGGCACCTGTTTACGAACGCGTAGAGGTGATCATGAATCAGTCGGACGCGCCAGGAGCATCCCCTTGGCATGCGGGTGAGCGTGAATTGCAGGAAAGCGTCGGCGTCGCCGATCAAATGGAGATATTCGGGCGCAAGGTCGTACGTGACCACATGCCTGATCAGCATCGATTGTTTTACAACCAGTTGCCTTACCTGGTGGTGGGCGCGGTCGATGAAAAAGGGATGCCGTGGGCCACGTTGATCGAAGGCCCCCCTGGCTTCATCCATTCACCCGATTCGCGTGTGCTGCAACTCGACCGCGTGCCCGCCGAGGGTGATCCGGTCAGGGCGGCCCTTAAGCAGGGCGCTGCGGTGGGACTGCTGGGCATTGACCTGAAGACCCGAAGGCGCAATCGCATGAACGGCAACATCAGCACCGCCTCGTCAGGCGGTTTTGCCGTTTCTGTAGTGCACGCTTTCGGCAACTGCCCGCAATACATTCAGTTGCGAGGCGTTGAGCCGGTCAGCCTTGGCCAAGCCTCATCGAATGTTCCGGCCGAACGTCTCGACCAACTGGACGAAGCCGCGAAGGCAACCATCAGCAAGGCCGATACCTTTTTCATCGCCAGCTATGTCGACCTGGATGGCGATGCATCCCGGCGCTCGGTGGACGTTTCGCACCGAGGTGGCAATTCAGGTTTCGTCAGGATCGAAGGCAACGTGCTGACGATTCCCGATTTCGCCGGTAACCTGCACTTCAACACCTTGGGTAATTTCCTGCTCAACCCGCGCGCGGGGCTGGTATTCATCGATTTTGAAACAGGTGACATGCTGCAAGTCAGCGGGCGCACCGAGATCATTCTCGAGGGGCCGCAGATTGCCGCCTTTCAGGGGGCTGAGCGGCTCTGGACGCTGACCGTGGAACAGGTGGTTCGACGTCAGGCCGTGTTGGCCCTGCGTTGGCGGTTTGAAGGTTTTTCGCCCAATAGCCTGCTGACCGGCAGTTGGGAGCAAGCCGAAGGCCGATTGCAAGCCGATGCCTTGCGCGATCAATGGCGACCGCTGCGGGTGACGCGAATCGTTGACGAGAGCAGCTCCATTCGCTCCTTCTATTTTGAACCGGCCGATGGCGCGGGCATACCTCGGTTCGAGGCAGGCCAACATCTGCCGGTGCGCTTTTGCCTTGCTGAAGGACAGGCGCCTCTGGTCAGAACCTACAGTTTGTCGAGCGCGCCGTCGGACAGTTTTTTCCGCATCAGCGTCAAGCGCGACGGACTTATCTCGTCCCATCTGCATGACCGCGTTCAGGTCGGGGACATGGTTGAAGCCCGTGCCCCTCAAGGGCGCTTCACGGTGCACGCCGATGAATATCGACCGTTGGTTTTGTTGGCCGCGGGCGTGGGCGTGACCCCACTGCTGTCGATGCTGCGCGAAGTCATTTATGAAGGCGAACGTATCCGTCGTACTCGACCCACCTGGTTCATCCAAAGTGCGCGCAGCCTGGAGGAACTCGGGTTTCGCGATGAGCTGTACGAGCTGGCGACTCGAGCCAAGGATAAAATTCGTGCGCTGCGTCTGCTCAGTCAGCCGGAAACTCATGCTCGCGTTGGTGAGGATTTTGAGGTAGCGGGGCGTGTGGATGTCGAACTGCTAAAGGCATTGCTGCCCCTGGACGATTACGACTTTTACCTGTGTGGACCTGGCGCTTTTACCCAGGCGCTGTACGACGGCCTGCGTCAGTTGCGTATTGGCGATGACCGTATTCACGCGGAGACTTTCGGTCCTTCGACCCTGGTTCGCCAACGGGATCATTTAACCCCGGCGGTCGAGCAGACACCCGCGGCAAGCAGCCCGGTCAAAGTGCTGTTTTCGGCGTCGGCGAAGGAAGCTCGTTGGGAGCCGGGTGGCGGGAGTTTACTGGAACTGGCTGAGAGCCGTGGCCTGAACCCGGACTTCAGTTGCCGGGGCGGATCGTGCGGTACATGCCGGACCCGATTGGTCAGTGGCCAAGTGCATTATCTGAACCTGCCGGCTGAGATGCCGGCCGAAGGGGAGGTACTGATTTGCTGTGCGGTGCCAGCGCAAGCCAAGGGGGGCGACACCCCCCTGGTGCTGGATTTGTGATCTGGCGTCATCGGTGCTCATCCCGCCTTACGCGGGTTGAGTACCTCGTCGATGCCGCCTTCACTTTCAAGTTGAGCCAGGTCATCGAAGCCGCCAACGTGCCAGTTGCCGAAGAAGATCTGCGGGACGGTACGGCGACCGCTTCGGCTGACCATTTCGTTTTTCACGTCGACTGAGCGCACATCGATTTCCTTGTACGCAATGCCTTTGGCGTCGAGCAAGCGCTTGGCATTACGGCAGTAGGGGCAGGTCGTGGTGGTATACATAGTGACTTCAAGCATGTTGAGTACTCCTGAAAATTAGAGGCTGATTTAGGCAACCGCTTGCGCGGGACGGGCATGAACGGCAACGGTGTTCGGATGCTTGACCAGCGACTTGAAGGTCTTGTTGTCGTCGTCCAGAGCGTCGATTGAACCGGTACCGATGTCGTAGACCCAGCCATGCAGATTCACCAGGCCTTTTTCCTGAGCCAGGCGCACGCTCGGATGGGTCTGAATGTTGGCCAGTTGGGCGATGACGTTCTCACGCACCATCGAACTGACTTTGGCGGCTTCACTGGCGTGAGGACGCGATTCGTTGATGACTTTCGCCGACTCGGCATGTTGCAACCAGCCGGCGACCGCAGGCAGGTGATCCATGCACTTGCACTTGGCGACAGCGGTCATGGCACCGCAATCGGAATGGCCGCAGATCACGATATCGGTCACGCCCAGTACGGCGACGGCGTACTCGACAGTGGCCGACACACCACCGGAATGCGGGCTGTAGGAAGGCACGATGTTGCCGGCGTTACGGATCACGAACAATTCGCCAGGCTCTTGCTGCGTCAGCAGTTCCGGTACAACACGGCTGTCGGAACAGGTGATGAACAACGTGCCTGGATGTTGCGTGGTGGCCAAGTGTTTGAACAGGTCAGTGCGTTGTGGAAATGCTTCTTTCTGGAACTTCAAAAAACCTTCGATGAGCGCTTTCATGATGTTTACCTTTCATTGAGTGTTGAGTGAGTGACTATCAGTTGGTGCAGCCGCTACCGATCACGCTGTATTCCAGGATGTGGGTGTCACCGTGCGAATCGCGGTAAGTCATTTGCACGGGCGTCGGGCCGCAGACATCAGCCGTCGGGGTGATGTGAATGACTTTGGCAATATCCAGGTGCATGCCATACGCATAGGGAACGGCCTCAGGTGCTACCACAGCTTCCTGTGCGTAGGCTGACAGCGAAGCCGTCAGGGACAGGGCGAGAAACAGAATTTTTTTCATGACGAATCCTCCATTCAAATGTGGTGATTGATCGAAAAGGGTTAAGAAATTTTTTGAAGCAGGCCCGCAAGGCTGCGGGCCGATTTACAGGTCCGGTTGCATCCTTAGAAAGGACGCAGTGGCAGGAACTTGCCGTCGAGGGTAATCACTGCACGGTGACCGCCTTCTGGATCTTCGACTTTCTGCATGTTCAGCTTGAAGTTGATCGCGCTGATGATGCCGTCGCCGAACTGCTCGTGAACCAGGGCTTTCAAGGTGGTGCCGTAGATCTGGATCATTTCGTAGAAGCGGTAGATCGTCGGATCCGTTGGGACACCCGACAGGCTGCCGCGCAGCGGGATGATTTGCAGGCTTGCTACCGCGTCGGCGTCCAGGTCCAGTTTTTCGCCGATCACTTTGGCAGCGGCTTCAGGCAGTGGATGCTGGCCGAGCAGGGCGGCGGTGACGTATGCCAGGCCAAGGCCGGTGCCTTCAGTCACTTGTTCGAAGGACAGGTTTTTGCGCGCCTTGGCGTCGAGGATTTTCGCGGTCAGTTCGAGGCTGGTGTCGTTGTAAGCGTGGGACTGTTGCATGGTGTTTCTCCTATCGGGTTTGCTTGTTGGCTGTTTGCCAGGTTGGTGTTGCTTGGGTGTGAAGCAATCTTCTGCCGTTTGCTCGATAGCGTCCAAGACCGATAAACAATACGTCGCATAAGCCCTTCCTATAGATGCATGTCGGAGTGTTCATGAACGTTGAAAACGCGGAAGCGCTACTGCTGATCCCCAACGGCTATCCGGTCTGGATTGATGTGGCGCAGGCAAATATCGAAGGGGCGGGCACGGCCATGCGTTTTGTCTTGCCCCTGCATGCTCACAACCTGCCGTTGATGCATCGTCAGGAAACAAAACTGGTGGTGGCGCTTAAGGGCGAACTGGATATTCGTGCCGGTCGACAGCGAATTGCGTTACTTCAGGAAGGCGAGGCTATAAAACTCGACCCCGGGATCGCTCACCGCATCCATCAGTACGGAACGGTGCCGAGCACTGTCGGTGCGGTGTTATGGCCAGGTGGGGTCGAACAAGCCTTTCGAGAACTTGCGGTGGCCGCCCTTCAAAAGGCTTATCGGCGCAGCGACATGATTGAAATCCTCGCTCGTTACGATGTGATCTGGACCACGCAATCTCATGCACATGATCCTGAATCGATAACGGTCCGGCCGTTCCGGGATTGGCTAGGCGATCTGCCAGAGGCATTGGCAAGGCTATTAGCGCTACGGTGGTGAAGGTGAAGCTTTCGCCTCGATCTGGCCGACGAGGCGAAGATTTATGTAAGTCGCCGACGAAAAAATCAGGTGCTGGCGCGATCTACTTTCACAGCCGTAATTTTTAGGGAGTAACGGCATGCAGTCGTCTGCCTTTGACATCGACCTGCTGGCCAATAGCAAATTCTTCGCGCGGAGAGCGCACTACCTGCTCTTCACCTGTATGACTTCGAACGGTGTAGGCACGCTCCTCCAAACCACTCGCTTTCTGGACCTCCCGTCCTCCCAGCATTCCTAATCCTGCACCGATTAACGCCCCTATAGGACCGCCAGCTGCACCGCCAATTAATACTCCAGTTCCAACGCCAAATGCGGCGCCCGCAGTGGTGTCGCCAGTTTGTGAGAGGACCTCGTCGGCTCGCGTTGTACCTGCGCTGAAAAGCGAAAGTCCAACAATAACGGTTAAAACTGTTAGGTTTTTCATGCAGCCTCCGAATGGCAAGCACCCGGTACCTGCCCTATTGATCATCATGAGAGCGAGATAAATCGCCCGCCTGACCATTTTTGAACGTCTTAAAACGCGGACTTTTCCTTGGTACAGACTAGCAATCGTCTCTTCCAAAAGGCGCCCCTGTTCGGGTGCCTTGACTGCTATGGAGGTAGATCTATTCCTTGAGTTTTGCAGCAATTTTTGCGACGTATTGCCCCTGGTGATGAGCAATACCTAATTCACGTGGGTCCGGTTGACGGGAACCATCAGCCCCTGCAATGGTGGAAGCCCCATAAGGGGTACCGCCGCCGGGTTGCGATACATCGAATAGGGCTGGATCGGAATAGCCGATTGGCACAATGACCATGCCGTGATGAGCAAGTGTCGTCCACGTCGAGGTGATGGTCATCTCTTGGCCACCGCCAGTACCCGTGGATGTAAATACACTTGCGACCTTGCCAACCAGTGCGCCGGTGGCCCACAGGCCGCCAGTCTGATCGAGGAAGTTGCGCATCTGTCCTGACATATTGCCAAAGCGCGTCGGCGTGCCAAAGATGATGGCGTCGTAGCTAGACAACTCGGCAGGGTTAGCTACGGGAGCCGCCTGGTCAGTCTTGCCATGTGCCGCTTTGAAAGCTTCAGGATCCATGACTTCGGGAACGCGCTTCACGGTGACCTCTACGCCTGGAACACTTCGAGCGCCCTCGGCCACATGCTGCGCCATGGTTTCAATGTGGCCATACATCGAATGATAGAGAACCAGTAATTTGACCATCTTCACTTCCTCTTTCATTGCATCGATTGGCATACGGCGCTCGTTACAGTCCCAAATCAGAGAGCCCTGGATGATCGTCAGGGCGACGGCCTAGCGGCCAGCGAAATTTTCGCTCCGACTCTTTGATTGGCATGTCATTGACGCAGGCGAAGCGATGGGCCATCAGGCCATTTTCTGCGAACTCCCAATTTTCGTTTCCGTAAGAGCGATACCAGTTACCTGAGTCATCGTGCCATTCGTAGGCGTAACGCACAGCGATGCGGTTATCGGTAAAAGCCCAAAGCTCTTTGATCAGTCGATAGTCCAGTTCTTTGTTCCATTTCCGTGTCAAGAATGCTGCGGCCTCGGCCCGGTTTACCGCGAAGTCGACGCGATTGCGCCACCGGGTATCGGGTGTGTAGGCGAGTGAGACTTTTTCTGCATCGCGGCTGTTCCAGCCGTCCTCGGCAAGCCGGACTTTGAGAATTGCCGATTCGCGATCGAAAGGGGGCAGTGGGGGACGGGTTTCAGATTCAGCCATGATTTTCACTCCGAACGTGTGGGGACATCGTGTGTCGAGCAGGCAATATGCTTAGGGTGCAGGTGAACCCTATGCCGTTGTTTCCGGAAACTCCGCCAATGGAACGAATTTGTTGGTTCTGCCATCGAGCGCGACGATGGACCCCGTTTCGATGTCATAGACCCAACCATGCAGATTCAACTTTTTCTGTTCCAGAGCCAATCTGACGCTAGGGTGGGTTTTCAGGTTCGAGAGCTGAGCGATTACATTTTCCCGAACCATTGAGCTGACACGTTCCTTGTCGGATGCGTGGGTCCGGGTCGCGTTCATTACCTTCGCCGACTCCGCATAGCTCATCCAAGCCGCCACCGCCGGTAAATGGTTCAACGATTTGCCACTGGAAACCGCCGTCATTGCTCCGCAATCCGAGTGACCACAAATGACGATGTCATGGACCCCGAGTACCGCAACGGCATACTCGACCGAGGCGGTGACACCACCTGGCTGCGGTCCATAGGATGGAACTATGTTTCCAGCGTTGCGTATAACGAATAGCTCTCCGGGCTCTTGCTGTGTGAGTAACTCCGGAATGACTCTACTGTCGGAGCACGTGATAAATAACGTTTCTGGATTTTGGGTAGTGGCGAGATATTTGAACAGGTCCGTTCGCTGCGGGAAAACTTCTTTTTGAAACTTGATGAAACCTTCGATGAGTGCTTTCATGTGCAAGTTCCGGCGTCAAGTGTCTGGGTTAAATTGCGAAAACTGATGTTAGAGACCTTGCTAAATATCGTCCAAGAACAAGAGGGAGCAATGATTTATTTGTTATATAGGATCAATCTAATGTTGATGAGCTTTCATGCTGTCCATGCATGAGTGAAGGGGGAGTCGTGACTTAGCTCACCAATTACAGCAATAATTAGGCTTAGTTCACCAGAATTATTGCCTGAATTTTTAAGCCGCTTCTTTTTTTGCACTTATTTCGAGCAATGTTGCACTTTTTTCGCTCAGGTAATGACTGAAGCGCGAACGAAGCCAGCGTTCGCCTGGATCGTTGTCCAGCGTAGCGCTCCATGACATGGATAGATCAAGGGCCGGTAGCGTCATCGGAACGGGGTCCGCACGCAAACCACCTTGCCCCGTCATGGCCTTGGCGACGTAATCGGGTACGACGGCCATCATCTGCGTGTCCTCAAGCAGTGTTTTAAGCGCGCTATATTGCGGAACAGCCAGGACGATCTGGCGTTGCCGCCCCAGAGATCCCAACGCTCGGTCAATGTAATCGGACGCTTCGCCGTTGACCGAAACAGAGACGTGTGGGCGATTACAGTACTCGTTGAGGTCCAGAGGACCCGCCATGGTGTGGGCACTTAAAACAGTGGGACGGATGCTGCGCAGGAATTTTCGTTTGGCATTGGCGGGGAGTTCGCGGCAATGGCACACGCCCAGTGACACCTCGCCTGTCGCCAGCTGATTGGCCAGCAATGAGTGGTCGGTACGACGCACGACAAAACTGACTTGAGGCGCTTCCATACGCAGTTGGCGCAGCAAGGCAGGCAGCAACGAATATTCAACATCATCCGAAAGGCCAATTCTGAAAACGCTGGTACTGGTCAAGGGATCAAATTCATTCATGTTGCTTAGCGCAGCCGCCATGGTGTCCAGGGCAGGGGTCAAGGCGAGTTGTATTTCAAATGCTCTGCTCGTCGGCTCCATGGTTCTACCCATGCGAATGAACAGCGGGTCATCGAAAAACTGACGCAGCCGATTCAAGGAGGCACTGATCGCCGATTGGCAGAGAAACAATTTCTCACCGGCACGGGTAAGATTTCGTTCGTGCATCAGCGTTTCGAAAACGATCAGAAGACTGAAGTCGATTTTGCGCAGATCGTTTCTGTTCATCGTCATCACCAAAAGAGTTGCGGCCCGTCATTGTGCGTCAGCGCGCAATGAGCGATGTTCAAAGGACATCTGATTCATTGCCTATGAGCCTCTAAGCGGGGGGTAATAATCACATCAACTAAACAGCTTTGAAGGCCGATATTTAATTGAAGTGCCGCTTTCGTTGGCTTGGTTGTATAGTGAATGATGATCACTTGATTAGCACTTCTACGTAGGTTTCACTTATCTAAGGTATAAGTGGTAGAGGCTAATACTTGAGTATAGGGGGGGGTGTTAATTAAGTAGGTCAGGGGAGGGCGCAGGTAAAGAGACAATTAATATTTTGCAGTAAATAGCGGGGTTTGACAGGGCGCATCGCGGTTGTCATTTTACGATAAGGCCTGACTCTCTGTTTCTCAGGACTTGCTCAATACAGTCAATCATCACTTGTCCATCAAATGGTTTGCTGAGAAAAAAGATGGCTCCTGCGGATTTTGCACGTTTGCGAACCGACTCTTCCGGGTAGGCGGTGATGAAAATAATGGGGATGTCGTGCCCTTTACTGAGGAGTTCAGATTGCAGATCCAGGCCGGTCATGCCCGGCATTTGAACGTCCGAGATCAGGCAGTCCGTGCCGTAGCTTTTGGCGCAGGCGAGAAAATCTTCTGCGCAGGAAAAAAGACTGGTTTCACAGCCCATGGAACGCACCAGGCTACTGAGTGCGATGCGGCCAGATTCGTCATCGTCGACAATGGAGATCACAGGGACTTTATTCATTGCGCAGATCCTGGCGCGACATCAATGGATTCGAAATAGCTGAAAAGCCATCGCGCCAATTCCACTCTATTTGCCAATAGCCTTAAAAGAAATCATACACATGTATGTGCTGCTCAGCGTTTTGGGCCAATCCCCAGCGCTTGTGCCATTCGTACCAGGTCTGCAAACGACTTTGCGTGCATTTTTTTCATCAGATGCCCGCGATGGATTTTGACGGTGATTTCACTAAGATTCATTTCTCCCGCAATCTGTTTATTCATCAGACCCTTGGCTGCGTAAGCCATGACCTCTCGCTCACGGGCTGTCAGCGATTGGTAGCAGGCATGCATTTCGGCGTCCTGCTGGTCGATTTCCCGGCGCTTGGCATCCCTCTGGTGAGCAGCGGCGACGGCATCCAGTAAATCCTGATCGCGGAACGGTTTGACCAGAAAATCCACGGCCCCGGCTTTCATCGCCTTGACTGACATGGCGATGTCCCCATGTCCGGAGATGAAGATGATGGGCAATGCGATCTTCGATTCCACCAATTGATGTTGGAACTCCAGGCCACTGGCGCCTTGAAGCCGAACATCGAGGACCAGACAGCTGGGCGCATCGGGATCGGGTAGTTGCAGAAACTCTGTCGGCGAGGCAAAAGTCTGTACTTGGAGCCCCACCGAACGAAAGAGACTACTGAGCGCTTCGCGCATGGGGGCCTCGTCGTCAATCACAAAGACAACAGGGCCCTTGTCCATGGCCGCCTTATCCATGGAAGAAGTATCTTTGCTCACGCAGGTTCCTCATTGCTGGAAGGGAAGGACAAGTGGAATGCCGCGCCTTCACCTGCTTCACTTGTTGCCCAGATGCGGCCGCCATGGGCATCAATGATCGATCGACAAATGGATAAACCCATACCCATTCCGTCGGGCTTGGTGGTGTAGAAAGCGTTGAAGAGTTTGGGCATGCCCTGCGGCGAAATACCGGGGCCGTTGTCTTTGACATCAACGCACAGTTCGCCCGTAACAGAACGCCTAAGGCGCAAATGGAGCGTGCGATGTTTACCTTTGGTATTGGACATTGCCTGCACACCATTCATGATCAGATTGATGATGACCTGCTGGAGTTGGACGCGGTCACCCATAATCCGGGCTGCCTCGGTATCGTATTGATGGTCTAGCACAATTTTGTTCCGTCTGACCTCCCTGTCGACCAGTGCCAATGACTCTTCAATGACCTCCATGAGATCAACTGGGACGCTTTGAGGATCGGTCTTGCGTGACATTGCCCGGATACGCCGAATCACCTCGCTCGCTCGATGGGTCTCGCTCATCATCCGCTCCATCGCACTGCGCACCTCGTCGATGTTTGGATCCTCGCGATTCAACCAGCGCAAACCGGCAGTGCCATTGGTGGTCACGGCGGCCAATGGCTGGTTGACTTCATGTGCTATCGATGCCGCCAGCTCCCCCAACGTTGTGATCCGGGTCACGTGAGCCAATTCTGTCTGCGAGCGATGGAGTGCTTCCTCAGACATCTTTGCATCAGTGACATCCATCAGCGCCCCGATGTATTCAAAATTCCCGGCGGCATCCTGAACGGGATGAGCCAGCATTTGCACATGCTTGATCCGCCCGTCGGTCATCAAAAGCCGGTATTCCAGCTTGATGTGAGGCTCTTTCTGATAGGCGTGCTTGATCGATACTTTGACCAGGTCCAGATCATCTGGATGGGTTTTTTTCAAGACGCTGGACAGCAGCGGTTCCTCGTCGTCGCCGAACTCGAATATCCGCCGAGCCTCGTCAGACCAATACATCTCGCCGCTTGGGATTTTCAGACCAATGCTCCCGGTCTGACTCAGCCATTGAGCACCAGCCAGAAACGCTTCGCTGCGTCGCAGGGCATTGATGGCCCTTTTTTGCTCGGTGATGTCGTTGTGAGTGGCCAAAACCGCTTTTGGTTGATTGCTCTCGTCCCGTGACAGGGAGCACCGACTTACAACCGTCACGGGTGTTCCGTCACATCGGTGCTCCACAACTTCGCCTTCCCATCGGCCGGTTTCATTCAGCGAGTTCATCACTTGCTCCCAGGTGAGCGTCAGTTGAGGCCGCAGAAGCTTTCGAAAATCCTGACCGATAGCTTGTGCTTTGGACCAGCCATACAAGGCTTCGGCGCCCGGACTCCACGTAGTGATGATGCCATTCATGTCTCGAACGATGATGGCGTCGTGGGTTTGCGCGAGCATCCGCACCTGCTCCTGCAACTCGTCATTGGCTGCTTTGTTTTTCAGTGCCAGTAAGGTGGTGATACCGATCGCGGACAGGCTGACCAGGCAACGGGCGAACGCAGAGCTGTTGAAGTCGCTACCATGGGAAATAAAAAAAGCGGCCAACGTCAATCCAAAGCAGGAGAGCGAAACGCCAATCACACCTTTGCGGGAAAACAGGTTCACCGACATCAGAATCACGGCGACGTAGAGCACCGCTATGGCGATATGGATGGAAGTGAGTGTGTCGATGATGAAGATGGCGCCTGCAAGCGTGGCGGCGCCAAATCTCTGGAGGAGCGTATGAGGGGCAGGGTGCGCGGGATTTTCTACAGCTACCGTCGGTTCAATTGAGATTTTCATATCAATGAATAGGCCTGCTGGGAATACAATTCATCACGGGTGATTGCAGTGAACACCCCTGGCGAAATTGCAGCAAGCAAAACCCATATCGGATGGCGAAGCGTGTTGGTTCGTACCGAAAAACGACGTCGTACCCGTGTATCTATGCGTGAAGACAGTTAACGTAAAGTTGTAAAAATGTACGACTGAGGCTAAGCAATCAAACCTGCCTTCGACGAGAAGAGCATGCGCACCAAGCGGAAAGGGCGATGGAGATACTCGGCTACTTGTGCGCTGTAGCTTTTGCCGTTGATGCACCAGTTGCAAAAGTGTTCGCAGTTGTTTGACAGGATTTTGTACTCTGATTCTCCGACTCTCGACATGGCCCGTACAATGATCTCGTCGCTGGAAAAGGCGCACTGTTCCTGATGTACCCAGATGGAACTGCCGTTTCCGAAGCGATCCAGGTCAGTGACTTCGATCGGTCCGGCTTGCAGCGATGCACTCAATCCAGAGTAATGAGCGACCTTGCCATCACCAAGGTAGATGCCGTGATGAACATAAAACTTGCGCGGACTCACCAGGTGCGACCCTGCGCTCAGACGATCAGCGTCGCGAACTATGAAGGCTGCATGCTTTGGGTCTGCTTTCCATGTTGTTGGCGCACTATTAGCGTTGCAGGCATGGGATCCGTTTTCAAAGAACGGGTCATTCACGTTTGATTCACATTCCATATTGACGACTGCCGAGTTCAAATAGATCGAACCCAGGGAGGATAAAATGCCAATTGTTTTCATCAGTAGCTTGTTCATGATGAAGCCCTCTGGAGCCATTGAAAGTAGAGTATCTTTCCAGAGAGAAATAATCAGTCGTGCATAGGTTTGTAGCCGATAGTCACTTTATATGTGCGTCTCATACTTCAGTATTATTCGGGGCGCCGACTGTGACGCTCAACGCGGACAACGTGACCCTCCAAACAGAGAGAGTTGTTATGTTCAGCAGGTTGCCGAACGCCCTGAAGTCGTGCAGCAAATTTGCGCCGTTATCGGCGCGAATTTGCAGGTTTCAGGCTTGCTGTACCAGTGCCAGCCTTACGGAGAATCCGATCAGAAGGGTACCGAATAGCCGTTGCTGAATGCGTTGCGCCAGCGCGCTTCGCTCCAGCCAGCGGCCAACCCATGCGCTGGCGGTTGCAAAAATACTGTCGAACGCAAGCCCTGTAATGACGAGGACAATACCTAACACTGCAAATTGCTCCCATACAGAGGAGCGATTGGGATCAATGAATTGTGGTAGCAATATTGAGCTGAACAGTAACGCTTTCGGATTGAGCAGATTAGTCAGAAGACCACGCCGCAAAGCTGCCTTCAAGGATGGCGATGCAACGGGATTCTCAACAGTTATTGACGAGCTTTCCCCACTGCTTTTGAACATTTGTAACCCTATCCAGAGTAGATAAGCAGCGCCTGCGTATTTAACGACATCAAATGTCCAAGGAAGCACTTTAAACATCGTTGCCAACCCCAAGGCGGTCAATGTGACGTGGCAGGCACGCGCAAATGCCAGGCCCAGTGCGGTTGCCAATGCGGCCGTTCTGCCGTGTTTTGCGCCGGTTTGCAGCAGAAGGATCATGTCCGGGCCGGGCATTAAAAAGATCATTGAAAGGGCTAAGAGATACAGCGCTTTATCTTCCATTCTGGAGCAGCTCAGTGACGGGTGTGGGAGATAAATTCTAGGTCCGAGGGGGAGGGCAGGTGGTTGCGTTTTGAACCCAATACTTGGGTTGTTTTGGCAGTTTATGCTGATGAAGTTTCATAAAAGGGTTGTGTGTGCCAAATTATTCGAAATCCTCAACTTGCCAACATTCGCGACCTGGCTACCCAATCGTCCGCAGGTGCGGCCCAGACCAGTGCCGCCAGTCAGGAATTGTCCCGACTGGCAGTGTCGCTCAAAGGTCTTGTGTCGCATTTCTCGGTATGACTGAAGGCTTCATGCACACAGGCTGTAGCCGCTAAAAATTACCGTTGGAGCCGAAGATCCCGCGGTTTTCATTTCAGCACCAGCAATGTGTAAACCCCGGCCTCGCTTTCGATCCCGTGGGTGTCATGGGTGAAGCCAGGGAAAGATTTGTCGAAGGCTTCCAAAGCCTTGAGATAGGCCAGCAGCGGCCCGTCCGCGGGTCCGGCGTTTTCACCCGGCATCAGCAATGGAATGCCAGGTGGATAGGGCACGATCCCGGTCGCGACGATCCGGCCGGCCGCTTCTTCCAGCGTCACGCGTTCTATGTCGTTGCGCACCAGTTTCTCGTAGGCCTCCACCGGGCTGAATTCGGCTTTGGGGAGCATGCCGAAGGCCTTGGACATGTTGTACGTGGTCTTGTGTTGCTTCATGGCGGCGAAGATTTCGTCGGCCAGGTCCTTGAGACCCATGCCGGCGTAACGGGTTTGATTGCCGACCAGCAGGTCCGGCAGGCACAGCTCCAGTTCGACGTTGTCGTCGTAGTCGCGCTTGAAGTCGAGCAGGGCGTTGACCAGCGTGCCCCATTTGCCTTTGGTGATGCCGATGGAGAATAGGAACAGGATGGTGAAGTCGGTGGTTTTCTCCACCACGATGCCCTGGCGTCCGAGGTACGCCGTGAGCACGCAAGCCGGGATGCCCGAGGCCAGCAGGTTGCCGTCGTCGCCCATGCCGGGGCTAAGCACCGAGACCTTGATCGGGTCCAGCATGCAGTAGCCTTCCTCGATGTCGCCGAAACCGTGCCATACCTCGTTCGGGTGCAGGACCCAGCAGTTCGGCTCGGTTTTCAGCAGCACCGGGTCCACTTCATGGAACGGCACTGTGGCGTTGCCCACCTGCACGGTTGGCGGCTGCCAGCAGCTGAAGAACCAGTCGTTTTTGCTCGCCATCTCGTTGTGCATGCGCGAGATGACCTGCCGGAATGACACCGCTTCTTCAATCGATTCAGTGGTGAGGATCTGCCCGCTGGGCGCTTCCATCATCGCCGAGCTGACATCACACGAGGCCATGATCGCGTAGTTGGGCGAGGTCGAGGCGTGCATCATGAACGACTCGTTGAAACGCCCGTGTTCGATCGGGTTACGACCGTTGCGCACGTGAATCATCGAGGCCTGCGACAAAGCCGCCAGCAGCTTGTGGGTCGATTGGGTGGCGAACACGGTAGGCTTGGACGCGTCGTGATCATCCGGGCTGCCGTGCATCGCATGGCGCTCGCGATACAGCGGGTTGAAACGCGCGTAGCCGTACCAGGCTTCGTCGAAATGCAGACGGTCGACGCTCTGGCCCAGCAATTCTTCAACGCGGGTGACGTTGTAGGTCAGGCCGTCGTAGGTTGAGTTGGTGATGATGGCATGCACCGGTGTCGGATCGATGCCTTGCTTGACCAGCGGGTTGTTGGCGATGGCCGCTTTGACGCCCTCGGCGCTCAGGGTTTGCGGGAGGATCGGGCCGATGATGCCGTAGCGATTGCGCGTCGGCACCAGGTAGGTCGGGATCGCCCCGGACAGGGTCATCGCGTGTTCGGCGGACTTGTGGCAGTTGCGGTCGCACAGGGCAATCTGGTTGCGCGTGACGCTGGCCATCAGGATGACGCGGTTGGAAGTCGACGAACCGTTGGTCACGTAATAGGTGCGATGGGCGCCGAAGACCTTGGCCGCGTAACGCTCGCCCTGACCAATGGGGCCGCTGTGGTCAAGCAGCGAGCCGAGTTCGCCGACGGAAATCGACAGGTCGGAACGCAGCAGGTTTTCGCCGAAGAATTCGTAGAACGCCCGGCCTGCGGTGCTTTTCAGAAATGCCGTACCACCGGCATGACCGGGGGTATGCCAGGAGTATTCATAGGTGCGGGAAAACTTCACCAGCGCGCCAAACATTGGCGGCAGCGCGGCCTGACGATAGCGTTCGATGGCCGCCAGAATGCGTCCGCTGAGGAAGCGGCTGGTGTCCTCGGGCAGCCAGATGAAATCGTCGGCGTGTTGCATGACCACCAGCGGAATGCTCGACGCGGTGCTGCGGTCGCTGATCAGGAACACCGGTACGCGGGTGTTGCGCTCGCGCAGGCTGACCAGCAGCTTGATGCATTCCTCGTGGCCTTCGCTGGTGTCCATTTCCCAGCTGAGCAGCACGCATTGGATCGCCGGATCCGAACGCAGGATCGACGTCGCGTCGCTCAAGGATTCCGAGGCCAGTACATGGACGGCGCGCTCTTCCACATCGTGGATCAATTGAGTCAGGGCGCGACCGAAGACCGTGCGTTTGTCCGGCGGGCTGCTGATCACCAGGGTCAGCATTCCGAGGGAGTGTCTATATTCCGTCATGACCTCATCTCCATAGTTGCGGTGTTCACGTTGTTGACCGGCACAGGTTCACCGGTGATGTGCTGTGCGCTGACGGTTTGCGTCGGTACGCTGTTGTTGAGTGCTTCGAGGCGGATCAGGCGGTTATTGACGAAGCCGAACAGCGTGTAGCCGAAGATGGTTGCCACGCCGCCCAGCATCAGCGCCTGCTCGCCAGAGCTATACAGCGCCAGGTAGCTGTAGGCGGCCGCAATCCAGGCAATGATGTTGGTGGCCAACGCCTTGCTTGCCGGCACGTTGGAGACCTTTTGCAGGGTCATCAACGTGGCCATGGAGAGGATGTACGGCACCAGGTTAGTGACCACGGCGAGGTTGACCAGGGTGTCGAATTGCTTGCTCAAGTTGGGACTGATGGTGAGAAGGGCTAGCGCGGTCTGCGCGGCCAGCAGCACCAGCATGCCGACAATCGGCGTGCCGGCCTTGTTGGCTTTGGCGAAGATCGGCACGAAGTAACCGGTGTCCGCCGAGCTCTTGTAGACCTGGGCAATGGTGAACTGCCAACCCAGCAACGAACCGATACAGGCCAGTACCATCGCCGCCATCACGATGTCGCCGATCAAGGGGGTGAACATATGGGCGAACACCAGGCCGAAGGGTGCGGTGGAGGAGGCCAGTTCAGCGTTACCGACGATACCGAAGATAACGTTGGTGGAGACGATGTAGATCACTGCCGCACCCAGGGTGCCACCGAGGACGGCTATCGGCACGTTCTTCTCGGGGTTCTCCACCGCATCGGTGTTGGCGCAAGCCGATTCCAGACCAAGGAACGCCCACAAGGTGATCGCCACGGAAGCACCTGCGGCTTCGAACCACCCCTTGCCGTGAGGGTTCCAGCCAGCGGCGTAGATACTGCTGTCAAACCAGAACCAGCCAACAGTCGACACAATCACCACTGGCGCAATCACCCCCCACACCGTGATCGCACCGATTCGGCCGGTAATCCGCGCGCCGCCAAAGTTGGCGAAGGTGGTGATCCATAACAGCGCGATCGTCGCCAAACCCACTTGCAAGGAACCGAGCTTGATGTGGAACAGCTCCTGGATATAGCCCACTGCCGTAATGCTGATCGCCACGTTGGCAATCAGCAGCGAGAGGCCATACGTGTAGTTGGTGATGTAGTTGCCGGCCTTGCCGAAGGTGTACTCAGCGTAACCGCCCATGCCACCGGTCTTTCGACTGAGCATGCCGCAACGCGCAAAGGCATAGGCCAGCGCGAGCGAACCAGTGGCCGTGACCAGCCAGGAAAGTATGGAAATAGCGCCGACTTCGGCGAGTTTGGTCGGCAACAGCACGATGCCTGAGCCCAACATGTTGACGGCCGTCAACATTGTCAGCTGTCCCACAGTCATTTTTTTAGCGAGTGACATTCCGTGGCCTCGTTTGATTGTGTGACGGAGATGTAGCTATAGCAAAAAACTGAGATGCCGCAAGCAATACGAATATTGGATAGCGCTCTGCTCTAGAGCAGTATCGGGTGCCAAAATTGTAATGCGGCGAACAGCTACTCATGGACGCTCCACAACGCGGAGACAGCCAAAGCATCAGAAAGCCGATCAAGAATAGGGGAAAGTGCCCGCCGCCTGTCATGTAGTTGATAGCGCTACGAGAATGTCGACGGACACCGAAACTGATCAGCGCGAGGCTGAGCATTTAGAAACCGGGACTTAATAACTTCAGCAATACCGGAACTCGTAAACCAGGGTACCAGGCTCGGCACGGGTGGCTGCCACAATGTTCGCGATCAGCGCCTTGAACTCTGGAAACTCTTGAGGTTTTACAGCGAGGGAGAACAGGCAGGAGAGAGGGTTGCATGGATGATTCTTCCGTCAGAGGCGTCATAAGACGCCAGTGGAGGATGCATCGCTGGGCGAGCCGATGCATTCGGTGCTGATGGGGATCAGGATTTCTCGGGCACATCCCCATACAGTTTGCCGGCGCCCGCCCAGTCGGATGCAGCGACGTCTTCAAAAATGACATAGATATAGTTGGCATCGGTACCGGTGTGTTTAACGATGCTTTCTGTGATATCTGCGGCCACAGCGGCTTTTTGTGCGTGTTCTTTACCTTCGAACCAGCTCACACGTACGACGGGCATGGTGTATTCCTCTTGGGGCATTGATCTGGAGAGAGGTGCGTGATGTGCACCGTTGTCTTTCTAGAACCCATCCTACTGTTGAGTATGCTGGCGATAAACGGCCTCAGGCTATAATCTGGGTAGACTAAAACTCTACAATCAGCGAGCAGGCATGGTTCCTATTGATTCGTTTCAGGGCGTCATCACGTTCGTCGTGGCCGCGCGGTCGACGAGCTTCACTCAGGCTGCCGAGCGCCTGGGGCTGTCAAAATCCGCCGTAGGCAAAGCCATTGCGCGCCTGGAAGAGCGCTTGGGTACACAGCTGTTTCATCGCACCACTCGCCGGATTTCTCTGACCGCGGATGGTGAGGCTTATTTCGTCGCGTGTTCTACTGCCCTTGAGGAAATTGGTGCTGCAGAGAGCGGATTGGGGCCCGGCGCTGGTGAGCCCTCCGGACGCCTGCGAGTAGACATTCCTGTGGCATTCGGGCGTCGGGTCGTGGCCCCATTGCTGTTTGAGATCGCCAACAAATACCCGGCGTTGCAACTGAGCCTTACATTTTCCGACCACTTGGTTGATCCCTTCGAAGAGGGCATCGATTTGTTGGTCCGCTTTGGAGAACTGCAAGACACCAGCGGTCTGGTTGCGCGGCGGCTGACCCGACAACGCTGGGCCATTTGTGCCGCCCCCGACTACTTGCAGCGTTATGGTGTTCCACAGACCCTGGAAGACCTGAGCCATCACCGTTGCATTGTCGGGCACCGACGCGGCCAACCGTTGGCGTGGCGGGTCATGCAGGCAGGGCAAACCGTCCGTTACGCGCCACCCTCAGCTCATCAGATTGGCGACGGCGAAGCCATGATTCTCGCTGCAGTGGCAGGCACCGGTTTGTGCCAGATGCCGCGCAGCCTGTTCCAGGACGATATCGAAGCGGGCAGGCTGGTGGAGGTTCTGCAAGTGTATGAACCCGAAGCTGTCGATGTACATGCCGTCTGGCCAAAGGTGTCCCATCTGCGGCCGAAGGTCAGGTATGTGGTCGATGAGTTGGTCAAGCTATGTGGGGCTTGGCAGTGATGCAATCTCGCGAGCAAGCATCTTGATTGCCTCGCGCAGGGGCGTTCGCGAAACCTCTAACTCCTCACAGATCGCGCGCTCCGACAAGGGGCTCCCGATTGCAACTGACCACTGACGATTTTTTCCCGCAGCGCCGCCAGGAAGGCGGTCTCGTTGATCTGCGGCTTGATTTCGGCCATCGGTGCGTGTGAAGTGTTCGTAAAGGCCGGCGCATTTGATCCGTGGTTCGCTGGACATCAACAGCAACTCGGAGCAAAGCAACACAGCGAAGCGCCAGCTGTAGCGTCTTCGACGTCACAACAGTTATAACTAAACTAAACAGACATTTAGTTTAGTTATAACCATAAAGCATCAAAGGGCAGGGTAGCTCACCAAATCAACTAGGGCTAGCTCATCCTTGAATGCGATCTTCCAAAAATGATCGATGTCGCTCAAGGGGAGAAAATGAGCATCTATTAACAAGGGACAGAACATTAATGGATCACTTCCCTGGCTGGATGCTTGAAAGCGCTCATAGCTATCTGAAAGCAGCCGAACAGCAATCGGTATGGAGATCCTGCTCAAAAGCCTCATCTCATTGCCTGATCAGAAGCAAGGGACCTCCGGCGAAATTACAGGCTTGATCCAACATCGCTTGCCAAGGCTCACCAGCACCTGCTGAACATCGGTAAAACTAACCGCAAGACCTGACAAGCATGATCTGCTGACACTGTTTTATGCCGTTCTGATCGGATCCGTTGCAGCCTGGCCTTGGACAGTCTTGAGAGATACCGCAATGTGTTCACCAACAGCCGGTATCCGTATGAGTGCGACAGCGCGAAATATTCTGACCCGATTCTGATGAGGATGCTGCGGTGGACGTTGGCCAACGTGGTTGGATATCACAACGAGCGCGGAGCGCAGGACGCATTCATTGTGAGTTACATCACCAGGCAGCAAGCTGGGCCAAGTGATGCGTAAGAGGCCGTGCCTGGGTTCGGATGTGCAAAAGCAGCCAAGTCACCCCCAGATAGATCGCTGTGATGATTCGCATAATGTATATTATGTTAAATGATGTGTCAGAACGGAACTTTTGCCTAGGGTGCACTAGTAGTACTATCGCAAGAGACCTCCGAACTAAAAAATTGAAAATTAGAGAACTAATTCCATGAAAAATCCGTTTTCGTATTTTTGAAAAACTTTAGTTGCACACGTTTTGTCATTTGTCTGTGTGGTCTCGTAAGCTTAGTACGCCGACGTAGAATGAATACACCCGGTGGATTATGCTACCAGCCAATGAGCGATGGATTTGAGGATGCAAGCAACAGAAGCTGTGCATATCCGCTCTCGTGGAGACACAAAATGACGATGCCAGACGAGCGTTCACGCGCGGTGGTGCAGACGCGCGAATTTCTAGTTGAGCTAAGCCGAGATAGCTCCCTTCCAGATCGGGTAAGGCGTGATGCCAAATTTTTGTTGCGGCACTTTCCATCGCGAGATGACGTGGCCTTAGCGGGAAGAATTGAGGAACATAGCGACACTTTGCCTTTCGGAGCTTCGGGGCCCGTATTCAGCTCTACAATTGCGCGTTGAAAGCAGACCCAAATTCGCACACGATTTGTTCTGAATGATTTGTTGGTGACGGTTCGCCGCCCCCTTACCGGAACGCTCTCATCCATACTGAACCGATGAATACCCCAACGACCACTCGGCGTCAGCTGAACAAGAAAGGCGAATTGCGTGATGCCGCTATCGCCGCATTCTCGGATTTCAGCGCCAGTCGCGTTTTGCTGATGGATTCCGAGCGATTGCTCCAGATCAAAGCAGGGTTTTCCGCTCAGCTTTTCCAAGTGGTTTGCATAGCTTTTGACCTCCAAGGGCATAGCTTAGAGATGCTTCTCAACGCGTCAATCTCCACCTTCAAGCGACGTAGCCGTGAACAAAAGACTCTCAACTCCGTCGCTTCGGAACGGCTAGATCGCGTTGCCGTGGTCTGCCATTTGGCTGAGCAGATTTTCCAAAATAGAAATATGGCCGCATGCTGGATGTCGAAACCAAACAAAGCGCTCGGCGGAACTACACCAGTGCTGCTCTGTGTAACGGAGATTGGAGGCAAGCAGGTTCGTCGGTTACTTCAAGCGCTGGAATGGGGAGGTACCGCCTAGACTGGGATCGAAATGCAAACACTCTGCCAATTCACCTTGCGTGGTTTGGAGTATTAAACAAACTCTTCCATCATAGTACATTGGATCTGGTCAGCCATTTGCTTGAAATTGACCACCACATTTCATGACACATTGTGTTGTGCTGCTATGTCTGTACGCTGAGGTAGTAGGATATAGAATATGGTTACTTTGATCGATACCTTGCAAGGGCATCAGCCATGCGTACAACCTACAGCAAAAGCCAAGCTCGCCGTCGTTTGCGCCGTCTCCTGGTGTTAGTCGAGCAAGGTCACACTTTCGTCATCACCCGACAGGGGAAAGCTGTGTGTTTACTTTTGAAGGCCCAAGAGCTAGAGCTAAGTTGCACAAAATAAGAAGGGTCACAACGTTCGCTGCGCCGACAACCGCGTAAGTGATATTTAGGTAAGCATAAAACGGCACAATAGTGTGGGGATTAAGTGAAAATAAGATCCCATTCACGAACCAGCAATTCCCGGCACGCTGCTGCTGAGCCACCGAAGCAGCGTTTCGATACCGTTTGCATATTGGCTTCAGTAACGTAGGTAATGACTTCACCTCGCTCATCCAATAAAATGCCGCCCGCTCCTCTCAATAGTGCGTGGCCCGCGACAACGTCATGGGCAGAAACCGGATAAAGAGAGACGCCACAGACTCCCTCTCCGGCGGCGACTTTGGCGAGCCTGTACGCAATGGATGGCATTGCTACAAAAATGCTGGGTTGGCAGAGTTTGCTATTAAGGTCAGGCATATTGATGGCAGCGGCACTGACCATCACGAACTCGTCGCTCGACAACGTTTTGGTAGTAAGCCGTGATGTGACCAATTGTCCATTGCGGTTCACCTCGGCCATCCCTTCTGCCCAAGCAATGCAATCAGCCGTTCCCTCAACGGTGACGGGGGCATACACCACACCTAATACGGGCAACTGATTGTGCAATAGACCAATAGAAAGGGCTGAGCCTTTGAGACCCTTGAGAAAATCTGCGGTCCCGTCGTTCGGGTCAACGACCCAGCACCAGGGATGGCCCGTCAGAAGATGTCCGGTCTCCTCTCCCCAGAAGTCGCATGGAAGAAGCTTCAGCAGGTGCTGATGTAAAAACTGTTCGATTTCTTCGTCTACGGCGGCCTTGTCACCTTGGCCCCGAGGTCCGTCAACTCTCGCCCACTCGGCAACTAGAAGCTGGCCGGCACGAATAACAACATCGATTGTCTGAGTGAGCAGTTGCTCAAGGCTTGAGGGTTGCACGAAATGGGAAGCCCTGTGGTTGGGTGAAGTTATGCGATGATCCTCGACTATAAGGCGACGCGAATCGCCCTTCAATCGTCCAATCCGATAACTGTCAGACCCGGATATTGCGTTTCACCTCTGAGACACGCTTTGTGCCTTCTCGTACCGCATTGGTCCCATCCCTCAGCCGCTGTTCGACACGTTCGAGTGCTTCCACGAGCTCAACTTTCTCCAGCTCAGTAACGAGCGTCCGCCTGTCCGGCAATACCTCAAAAGCTTCGATGACGGCTGCCGCGCCGTTGACAGCTACTTGGTGGTGCGAAACTTTTTGAAGTCGTACGCCAGCAATCAGTCAACTTTCAACTCCTTCAGAACACATGTCGGACTACGCTCTGCAAAGCCTAGCACTACATCTCCATTCTCGAAGACGCCAGCGCGTGTCATCACCCTCCTCGCTCATACGAATCCTCGATTCATCACCGTTCTAGAGCGGCTCTGTCAATGCCCCCCGCTGTGGGGGGGCGCGAACGAGGTCGGACTTACTACTTTTGCGCAGTGCCGAAGCGGCGGCATCTTTGTCTGTATCGATGACTGAAAACTCAATCAGAACTGTCCAGTGCATTACTCCGCCGCCCTCGCATTCCCAACAACTTCAAGAGAATAAAAAAATGGCTAAGTATCCCGTCGTTGTCTATGGCGCCAGTGGTTACACCGGCATGCTGATTATGGATTGGCTGATCGATCAGAACATTGCGTTTACCGCTGTGGCGCGGGATGCCGGGCGTACCCGTGAAATGATGGCTCAACGTGTGGTGCGATTGGAGTCTGCGACTTACGAAATCATCGAAGTCGACCACACGGTCGAATCGCTGACTCAGGCATTCAAGGGTGCCAAGGTCGTTTGCAATACCGTAGGCCCCTTCGCCAAATTCGGGCTCACCACGGTCGAGGCGGCGCTTAATGCTGGCTGTCATTACCTGGATACCACTGGCGAGCAGTCGTATGTGCGCAATGTCCGCGACCAGTTTGGTGAGCGTTTCGCCCAGGCCGGCTTGCTGGTGTCGCCGTCACTTGCGTACATGAATACTTTCTCGGAAATCGCTGCTGAACTGGCGCTGGAACACCCCGGCATCGACGCCCTGGAAACCTCGGCGCTGTGCCGTGGCCAACGAGGTATCGGTGCTGGTGTAACGGTTGGCTCTACGGCTTCGATCTTCGAAATGTACCGCTCCGAGCATTGCTACCTGTGGGACAAGAAACTGGTGGCACACCCGGTCGATGCCTCGTTCTTGATCCCTTCGCCCCACTTCATGCAACCGGTGTTCGCCTTGCCATGGGGCGGCACCTCGTTGCCCATCTATTTCGAGAATGATCCGCGCGTGCGTTCATGCGTCTCCTGTGTCGGTTTCTACGACAATGACGCGATGAAGATGGTGCATTCGCTGCATAAGAAGTGGGAAGCCGAATACAAACATCTTCCGGCTGATGCTCAAGATGAAGTACTCAAGGACATCGTCCAGGCTACGACCCCGGCGATGCCGCCACGCGAGCGCACGACCTTGATGCGTACGGTCGACACCGCGATCGGCCGCGGACAGCTTTCGGCCGTGCGCGCCGAAGTGTTTGGTACCACCGCTTACATTGCCACTGGTGCCTTGCAAGTCGCGGGTGTGATCAAGTTGCTCAACGGCGACACCGCAAAAGTGGGCTTCGCGTCTGGCTCCAAGGCATTCGGTCACCGCTACCTGCTGGGCTTCTGTGAAGAACGCGGTTTGGCTCGCGCCGTTGTCACCCAGCTCTGATCAGTCACGCAGCGGCAAATCGCGCCAGCCCGCTGGCGCGATCCGGGCAAGTAAGTGGGCGGGGATACGGGACTGGAACAGGCAACCCGGACACGTCTCGCTCAACCAGACGCTTCGAGAATGCCCAGCATGTAGGCACGATCCACCACATGCTTGCGGGTACCTGCATGAAATTTTCCGTACAGGTTTTTCAGATGCCACTTCACAGTTTCATCACCGACATCCAGGGCCAGGGCTATCTGTTTATTTGTCAGGTTGCGTGCCAGCAACTGCAACACTTCCCGCTCTTTCGCCGTTAGCAGTCGACTCGGCGAAACGCCTGTAGCGAAGGGTTCTTGCCGTCGAACCGGAACGGACGGTATGAGTTCCTGCGCAAGCCTCTGGACATTGTTGTGATGGACCTTCTTCGCCCACATGACGAGATCGGGATGGGTGTCCTGCAGAATACGCTGCAGGCCGTAGGTGTCGGCCAGGCTGATCGCTTCGAGCAGACAGGGCAGTCCATCCCCGCCTGAGTCTTTGAGCGCCAATGCCTTGAGCAACTGGACCAGAACGATTTCGCGACCGCGCTGCAAGCGCTCGGCAAGCTCGTTTGCCACGGCGAGCACGCGCAACATGGCCTGCCAGTCGCGTTGGGCGAAATAAACGTAAGCGTTGCTCACGCCGACCAGCAGCGCCAGTTCCTGTCCTATCAGGCCGCGCTGCTGGCGAGCGACATCTGGCACCAGCGCATCCAGCCGTCGCCAGAGTGCCAGACAAGAATCGCCTCGGCCATGCAACGCATGCAGGCGAATTTGCTCACCCAGCGCCACTATGCAGAAACGTGCGATTCCCCGCTCTTCGCCGAGCGCGAACAATGCCGTCAACAAGTCGTGGCCGCGATGGGGCTGCCCCTGCAATGCAGCCAGACGTGCTGCCGTGAGAAATCCCATCGCAATCGCATCCGGCGATGCCAACCGCTCGACGACATCCAGCCGATTGGCAAGTACCGTCGTGGCCTCCTGAATCTCACCGCGTTCCAGAAGCACGGTAGCCAGTCCACAGGCGAGCATTACTGCCACCGAACTGCGCCGGCCGATATCCTTCTCCGCGCGCAACAAGCTCTTGCGAAAAGAGGCCTCGGCGGGAGGCATACGTCCTTCGCTCAAGTAGGTCATGCCCACGACCCACTCCCCATAACCGCGAATTCCATCGAGTCCCGGGGTCCACGTATAGTGGGGTGCACGCTGAAAGATGCGCCGGGCTTTTTCTGGTTGCCCCTGGAACAGCGTTATGCGGGCGACCAGGTTGGCGACGATGGCCTGCAGCTTGATCGAACCAGAGGACAATCTGTCCATCCAGGGGGCGAGCAACGCCATTGATTCGTCTGGCTGGTCAGCAAAGTAGGCGGCGGCGGCGGCTATCGCCGCCGCTTCGCAGCGGGTTTCATCATCCGCATTCGGGGCCTGCTCAATGCAGGCGATCAGCCTCGCCGCCTCGACATGCCGCTCGCTCATCGCAAGGGCCCAGGCGGCCGCAAGGCACAGACGCGGACGCGACTCCACTTCCTCGGCAGGCAACTCTTCGACCCATTCCAACACTCGGCTGAACTGACCGCGCAGCATGACTTCGTAGAGACACTGTTCGATCATCAAATAACCGTGAGTAGCCTGCCCGGCCAGCAAGTATTGGCGCGCCGCCTCCTCAAAAAAGGCGTTCGCCTCCAGCCAGTTTGCTGCCCGCTCATGGAGGACCTGTCTTTGCGCCTGCGGGAGGTCGCGAAAACGGCTTTGCAAAAACTCTCGGGCCAAGGGATGGAAGCGTACCCAGTCGCTGTCGACCCCTTCGGCGAAGATGGGTGTCGAGGCGCATAACTCATGCAGCAATTCCCCTGCCCGCTCGCTACCCGTTAGTGCGGCACACAGTGAAGGGTGAATGACTTCCTGTAGGGAGAGACAGGTAATGAACTCGATCTGTTCCGCCGACAGGCGGGTGACCAGTTTGTCGACGAAATAACCCTGAATATCACCGGAACAAGCCGAGAGATCCTCGACGGCGGCTTCCAGGTGCGCACTCTTCTCAATCGCCGCAATCGCCAGTTGCAACCCGAGTGGCCAACCTTCGGTGATTTCATGCAGGCGAAGACACAGATCAGCGTCGATGCGTGTTCCGAAACGGTTGCTGAGCAATGCGATGGTTTCTTCGCCACGGAATCGCAAGGCATCCACCGCGACCCGGACATAGAGTCCTCGGGCCACAAGGTCAACGGTGTTAAAGCTCAAGCGGCGACGCGAGGACATGATGATGCGCAGGTTGGCCGGGGCATTGTGCAGCAGGTAAGTCAGGCAGTGACGAGCGGTAGGCTCGGGCAAGGCGTCCACCTCGTCGAGGATCATGACCGTCTCGCCGCCGAGGTCGGCCACCTCCGCCAGCCAGTGGGTCAACGCTTCCAGCTCGTCGCGACCATGGCTTATGGATCCATCACTGGTACTGGTGAAGGACTGCCGGCCGCTACCCAACGCCATGGCTGCCGATAGGCCAAGTGCAAGGCGACTGCCATCATCACGCGTATCCAGAGTCAACCATGCAACAACGGCCCCGCGCGACAAAAACTCCCGTCGCCACTGCGCTAGCAGCATCGTCTTGCCGAAGCCGGCCGGCCCCTGCACGCTGATCGCGACTTTATTCGCCAATTCGGGGGCATCGATGCTCAGTCGATCGCGCGCCTGCGCTCCCCTATGACTGCGCGGAGGAGTTGTCTTGAGCACCAGTTCAGGCTCTATGCGATCCACGTTGGCGATGCCTCTCTGCAATCCCGTGCCCGGTATGAAAGAGACCGGACATTGATGTTCAAGCCATCAACGCCCTACTCCTCTGCTTGTTCCAGGGTAACGTCCTTGCGTATAGACGATAGCCCCTGAACGGCTTGAGTGGCCTCATTTTATTCAGTTTGCCAGCGCTCTCCCACTCATTCCGGCAGCGCAAAGCCTGCGGTCAGTCCGCCGTCCACGGTGTGGCACGAACCATTGATATAGGCGGCTTTGTCCGAGGCCAGCCAGGTCACCAGGTTGGCGACATCCTCCGGAGTGCCCGCACGGCCGCCTGCCGGAACCATAGCCTCCAACATGGCCTGCTCGTTCTTGCTGAGGTTGTCCTCGGTCATGGCGGTGCGAATGTAACCGGGGGCGATGGCAACGCTGCGAATGTTCTGCCGTCCATGTTCCAGGGCGCAGGCCTTGGTCAGCCCGATGACGCCATGTTTGGCGGCCGTGTAGTGCGGCAGGGTCGCCATGCCTACCAGACCATCTACTGACGCTGTGTTGATGATGACCCCGCCGCCGTTGGCCAGCATGGCCGGGATCGCCGCCCGTGCGCAAAAGAAGACGCCATTCAGATTGATATCGATGACACGGCGCCACTCGGTTACGGAGACGTCGGCCGTACGTCCACGAATCCCACAGATTCCGGCATTGCTAAACAGTACGTCTACACGCCCGAATTGGCTGACCGCCCTGTCTACCATGGCCTGGCAGGCCGCTGCATCCGCAACGTTGGTGGGAACAGCGATCGCGTTTTCGCCAATCACTTCAAGGGTCTCCTGCAGCCCTTCTTCATAAATGTCCGCCAGCACCACGCTCGCACCCAGACGGGCAAACTGGATGGCTGAAGCACGACCAATGCCGTTGGCAGCGCCCGTAACGATGACAACCTTTCCGGTAAATTCCACGGTAAATCTCCTCACACATGCCAGGTGGCTTTTATTGTTCACCGTCAAACTATCCCTCCGCCTGCCACCGGGCTTGTCCTTGCAAGCACAAGTCTTGTCCCAGGCACGACGGCGCCGCGCAAGGTCGATTTGTCCCGGCGTGCCTGACTTGTTATCCACTTGCTCCCCTTGCAACTACAAACGTCGAGCAATGTGGATACTGGGGATCACGTTGATGGAGGAGTCGCTATGAGTACCGATATTGTTATCGCCGGAGTAGGCATGGTGCCTTTCCGCAAACCGGGTCAATCGCAAAGCTACGATGTCATGGGCGAACAAGCCGCACGAGCGGCGCTCAAGGATGCCGGCATCGACTATGCGCTGATCGAGCAAGCCTTTTGCGGTTATGTCTATGGGGATAGCTGCGCAGGACAGACCGCGCTTTATCGGGTGGCTATCAGCGGAATTCCGATTTTCAACGTCAACAACAACTGCGCCAGTGGCTCTTCGGCCTTTGCCCTGGCGGTCCAGGCTGTTCGGGGACAGCAGGTCGAATGCGCCCTGGCGCTTGGCTTCGAACAGATGCCCGCAGGCGCGATCGACATGGTCTTTCCTGACAAGGTCAGCCCATTGGCACGACATTCAGAAGTGATCGCCAACCTCATGAACCTCAGCGACGAGGAGCGCGATACGCCGCCGGCTGTCTGCATGTTCGGCGCTCAGGTCGACGCCATGCTTGAGACAGGTGTGACCGAAGAGACCCTGGCCTCGGTGTGCGTCAAATCGCGCCAACACGCGGCCAACAATGAAAACGCCATTTTTCGCACACCATTGACGGTCGAAGAAATCCTGGCGACGAAGCCTATCTTTCGCGGGCTGCGCAAGAACTTCGCTTGCCCACCGAGTTGCGGTGCTGCCGCGGTGATTGTATGTACGCCAGAGTTCGCCCGCGCCCATGGCATTCGCTCTGACGTTCGCCTCGCCGGCCAGGGCTGGTGCAGTGACCAGCAAAGCTTTTTCGAAGGCAGCATCATGGATGTCATGTTTCAGGCATTGAGTCGTGATGCGGCCAACAAAGCCTATGAAGACGCCGGCATCGGACCGACGGATGTCGACGTCATCGAGTTGCATGACTGTTTTGCTAGCAATGAATTGGCCACTTATGTCGCGCTGGGCCTGTGCAAGCAGGAAGAGTTGAACGATTTTGTCGCGTCGGGGCGCGGTACCTATGGCGGCCAGTGGGTGATCAACCCGTCGGGCGGCCTGTTGGCGAAGGGACACCCGTTGGGTGCGACGGGGCTGGCCCAACTGGCAGAACTGACCTGGCAGCTACGCGGCCAGGCTGGTGCACGACAGGTCCCGGGAGCAAGGGTTGCGTTGCAGCATAACGGTGGCCTGGGCAGCGCGGGATTTGTGCACATTCTGAAGAAATATTAAAGCCCGGTTGGAATGCAGATACGCACGCAATGAGTGTCACGTGTGTGTCTGCCGACAAGTCGGATCATGACAATAGGGGGAATTCATTTTGATGGCTCTGCTGAAATTCTTGTGCATCGGCGTCTATGTTCTGGGTGTAGCAAGCACCGCGGGCTTGCTGCCCGCTACGTGGTCATTCTGGCAAACCATTGCAGTGGTACTGCTGCTTGCGCACCTGCTTGAGATCATCGTCATGTTCAAGTTCGTCAAGCGCTACCGGGGCTCGCTGGGTGCAAGCCTGGTCCTCACGCTGCTCTTTGGTTTTCTGCACTGGAAACCTTTGATGAAAGTGAAACAGCGTCCGTGAAAACCAGGCGCGTTCATCTTCCGATGAGAGTGCACAGCGTCAATCTCATCGGTCTGCGTTCGAAGAGGTACGGAGTGTGAATTGCACGATTTCCACGCTGGACGGCAAGCGCCGCAAACTCGATGGGGGCGTAATGTTCGGCAGCACCCCGCGCGAGGCCTGGGCCGGCTGGGTCAAGCCCGACCATGACAACCGCGTCGAACTGGCTTCTCGCGGGTTATTGGTGCAACAGAACGGGCGCAACATCCTTGTCCTGGCCGGTGCCGATGGCCTGCTGGCTCCAGCGCCACGCTCCTGTCGCTGCCAGCCGGGCAGTCCTGGCCTGCTGGATAGCCTGAGCCGGCAAGGCTTGAATGAACACGACATTCATGTGGTGTTGCTGACTCATCTGCACGCGCAATTACCGGCGGACCTGAGCGCGATGATCAAGGATGGCGAGACACCTCGCTTGCTGTTTCCCGCGGCGCGCTATATCACCAGCAAACGTCACTGGAGCCGGGCACGACAGCCCCATCCGCGCGATCGGGCGCTGTTTGTGCCACAGATAGTGCGGCAATTGGAAAGCAGTGGTCGCCTGGACCTGATCGAAGGCCCCGACTGCGACGAGCTCGGCGCTGGTTGGCGCTTGCATGTCAGCGATGGCTACACCCCCGGGCAACTATTGCCGGAGATCGACTTGCCCGGTGGCCCGGTGATATTTGCCGGTGACTTGGTGCCGGGGCGGCAGTGGCTGCAACTGGATGTGACCAGCGCTTACGACCGCAACCCGGAATCCTTGATCGATGAGAAAGAACGATTGCTGGATTACCTGGTGGCCTGCGGCGGCCGGTTGATTCTGCCGCGTGACCCCGAGGTCGCGATGGTGAGCGTGTTGCGTGACCGGCAATCGCGTTATGTGCCCTTCGATTCGTATCAGGTTCTCAATGGCTTCGATACTTGATCCCGATTGCGCTCTGCCCTGCCCTGTCATCGCTCCAACCCGAGACTCTGGCGATATTGGCTCGGTGCCATGCCGGTCCATCGCTTGAAGGCACGGGTGAAATTGCTGACTTCGGAAAAACCCAGGGAAAAAGCCGCTTCCGTCACCGACACCGAACTGCGCGACATGAAGGCGAGTGCATTGGTGCGCCGAGTATGGTCGAGGATTTCCTGAAAACTGGTGTCCCGGGCGGCGAGCTTCAATTGCAAGCCACGGGTACTGATGTGCAGCCGCTCTGCCACTCGATCCTTGTTCAGTGCACGCGAGGACAATTCGCTACTGACAATGGCCCGTACACGGTTGACGATATCGCCCCGCTCAATGCGCTGAAGGTACTCCATCACCGTGCGGTCATGACTCAAGGCAAGTTCCTCGTTGGCACCCGGGAGCCGCTTGTCCACCAGGTCGAGGTCCATCGCCATCACGATCTCGGATCGGCCGAATTCGACATCGCACAGGAAGTAATCGGAAAAGACCTGTGCCATGCCTTCAGACGCAGGCCGGATCAACTCAAGTTTTTTCAAACGGAACCGATTGCCGGAAATGGTCCGTAACAGCGTAAAGATCAAGGCGATGTAGGCATCGTGAGTTTCATGGCACACCTGTGCCCCCGGTACGCTTGAAGTGATCAGCAGGAACGTGTTGTTTCGTTCCTCTACGCGGATGTTGGCGTTTTGCGAAATGACGCGGTAGAGCGAGCTCAACCGTTGCGCAAAGTCCCGTATGGAAATGCTGGCCAGCAGTGCAAAGCCCATTGCATGCAGATTGGCCGGACGCAATGTCTCCCCGGCACGCAGGCCGAAATACGGATCCTTTGTGGCCTGGACGGCCGCGGCATACAGCTTTGCGATCGTTTGATTATCAATACGCAGCATAGGATCGGTGGTCGCAGGCAGCATCACGCCGCAGGAGTGAAAGACCTGATCGGCGCTAGCACCCTGGTTTTCGAGCGCTTCGGCAATCGCAATGGCATAGGCACCAATAATGGATGAACCACGGCTTGGCGTGTCCGGCGCAAAGCCATCTTTCAGCGTCCGTTGCGCGTCAATGACATCGCTGCATTCATTGCTTGTCGTCACGGTATAAACCTCTGATTGTCCAAGTCGGCAATGAGCGTTATCGCTTCGACTGACACGGTCCATTTTAGGCACCGACGCAGGCGGCAATTTTGTTAATGCACGACAAACTTTTGTGATTGAATGCCGTTTCAAGCAGCGAGGTCATCAAGGAGAAGGGGTATGACGCCGTACATGCGCGGCTGGGTGCTGCAGGACTTTGCCAAACTGATCGAGGAACTGGGTGGCGATGGGGCGCGTTACGAAGAACGCTTCCATCTTCCGCTGTACGGCCCGGATCAAAGCGATATGAAAATTCCCGGCTCATCGCTGATCCGTTTGATGGAGGCCTGCGCCGAGGACCTGAAATGCCCGGATTTCGGCATTCGCCTCGCTTCACTGCAAGGACGCGCGCCGCTCGGCCCGGTCATGCTGGTATTGACCCAGTGCGCAACGGTGGGCGAAGCCATCGGGGCCGCCGCGCGGTTCATCAACATGCTGAACCCGGCCGTGGAACTGCAATGCCAGAGCATTCCCGGTGGACTGCGTATGAGCTATCTGCTCAAAGTGCCAAGAGCAGGTATTGCGCGCCAGTTCGAGCAATGGTGCCTCATGGCGGGCATCAATGTTTTTCAAATACTGGCCGGTGAAAATGCCCGCCCGCGAGCGATTTTCTTCACCCATGCTCCGTTGCAATCGAAGGATTTCTATTCCCGTACCTTCGGATGTCCGTCGAAGTTCTCGCAAGCTACATTCGGGCTCGAATTTTCTGCAAGCGATACAGCGCGGCCGATGGACGGCAACGATCCAGAGATGAAGGCGCTCGTCACCGACTATCTGGAACGGATTGCTGACGCGTCCGGACTCGACCTCGAACATCAACTGGACGCACTGATTCGTAAACTCCTGCCGACCGGCCGCTGCACGCTCGACACCCTCGCCAGCCATTACTTCGTCAGTGTTCGTACACTGCAACGGCGCCTGGAAGATCAAGGGTTGGCCTTCGAGAAGCAGGTGGACGATATCCGCCGCGAACGCGTGGCCTTGTACCTCAGTGATCCGACGCTGCGGATCTCCCAAGTGGCGTTGTTACTCGGTTATGCCGAGCAAAGCTCGTTATCACACGCGTTCAAGCGCTGGTATGGGATGTCGCCCAGTGCCTGGCGCCGAGCCCATTCGTCTCCGCTCCCGGAGGGATGACATCCAATCACAAATGTTTGTCGTGCATTAACAAACCATTGATGCGGTGCAGTTCCCAAAATAGGGCAGCCAAAATCGGCTGGATGACTTCGTCCGCATCAATGGAGAACAAGAAGAATGACATTGCCCCAAACGAGCCATGCAGCAAGAGCAGGACGCAGACTTGAATCGTCCCTCTGCTTCGTGCTCGGTTTACTCGTGGCTTCGACGACAGTTGCCCAGTCCTACAAGACCGATATCCCGCCCTCGATCGTGACACCTGACACCCTCGAGACACGTCTCGGTACCCTGCACTTCACCGACGGTTTCCCGGACGAGGAGACCTTGCAGAAGGTCTACGACAACCTCGACTTCCAGCGCGGCGTGCAGGCGTTTCTCACGACCATTCCTGCAGCGTCGCAAGCGGCGATGCGCAGAGCCATCAGGACGCTTGGTCCGGACAACGGAACGGTGTTCATCACCGAGACACTGCTGGACTCCCGATCGCTATTCCTGACGGGCAACAGCGAGAACGTCTACGCATCGGGCTGGATTGATCTGAAGAACGGGCCGGTCGTGATCGAAAGTCCGCCCAATACCCTCGGTGTGATCGATGATTTCTGGTACCGCTACGTCACCGACCTCGGCAACGCCGGGCCCGACAAGGGTCAGGGCGGTAAATACCTGTTGCTACCTCCGAACTACGAGGGGGAAGTCCCGCAGGGTTACCACGTCTTCAAATCCCCTACTTTCAACAACTGGTTCGTCAGCCGTGGTTTTCTGGTGAATGGTGACACCAAACCAGCGGTCGAAAGCTTCAAGAAGCAGTTGCGTATTTATCCACTGGCCCAGTCCGCCAATCCACCGGCGACAACCTTCGTCAACCTCTCCGGTAAAACGATCAACACCATCCACTCGATGGACTTCTCGTTCTTCGAAGAGGTCAACGAGGTGGTGCAGGAGGAACTGAACGTCGCGCAAGATCCTGAGACGCTCGGATTGCTTGCCGCCATCGGCATCGAGAAAGGCAAGGCATTCGCGCCCGATGCGCGGATGAAGAAGATCCTCACCGAAGCGGCAGCAGTCGGCAGCGCCACGGCACGCGCGAACGCCTACAAGGCCCGTTCGCAAGAGGCGTATTTCTATCCGAACAGCGCGTGGCGCAGGCTGTTCTCCGGCGCTGACTATCAATTCCAACGCGACGGCGTTCGCCAGCTCGACGCGCGCTCCTTCTACTTCTTCTATGCCACCGTCAATACCCCCGCGTTGGTGAAGAAGATGGTCGGCGTCGGTTCGCAATATGCGGCCGCCTTTGTCGATGCCAAGGGTCAGCCACTCGATGGCGCCAAGAACTACCGGCTGCATCTGCCACCGAACATCCCGGCGAAGAATTTCTGGTCAGTCGTGCTCTATGACAATCAGACGCGTTCGATGCTGCAGACCGATCAGCAGTTCCCGAGCATCGGCAGTCAGCGCAAAGGCATCGTGATCAACCCCGATACCTCGGTAGACCTGTACTTCGGTCCCAAGCCACCACCCGGCAAGGAAAGCAACTGGGTGCAGACGCTTCCCGGCAAAGGCTGGAACACCCTCTTCCGTCTATACGGCCCGCTCGATGCCTGGTTCGACAAGACTTGGCAACCGGGTGAAATCGAAGAGATCAAGTGAGCCTTGGCGCGAACAGTGTAAGGAATCAATAAATGAATATCAGACTTGCAACCCTAATGCTGCTCGGTGCCTCCACGGTGTCGTCGGCATTCGCCCAGACCTACAAAACGGACATTCCGCCTTCGATCGTGACACCCAACAGCCTCGAGACGCGGCTCGGCACCCTCAAATTCACCGACGGCTTCCCGGACGATGCGACGGTGCAGAAGGTCTACGACAACCTCGACTTCCAGCGCGGCGTGCAGGCGTTTCTCACCGCCATGCCGGCGGCTTCGCTATCAGCGATACGCAAGGGCCTCTCCGAGTTCGGACCGGCCAACCAGACCGTTGCACTGTTCGAAAACCTTATGGACGCTCGGTCACTGTTCCTGACCGGCAACAGCGAGAACATTTACGGATGGGCCTGTATCGACCTAAAGGGCGGTCCAATCGTCATCGAAAGCGCACCCAATTCACTGAGCATCGTCGACGATTTCTGGTTCCGTTACGTCGGCGACCTCGGTAACGCCGGGCCCGACAAGGGCAAGGGTGGTAAGTACCTGGTGCTACCGCCAGGATACGAGGGCCCCGTGCCGGACGGTTACTTCGTGTTGAAGTCACCGACCTTCAACAACGTGTTCATCACCCGGGGGTTTCAGGTCGATGGCGACCCGAAACCTGGCGTGGAGAACATCAAGCAGCACCTGCGTATCTATCCTCTGGCGCAGGCCGCCAACCCGCCGGCGACGACCTTCGTCAATGTCTCCGGCAAGTCGTTCAATACCACCCATGCCCTGGACATCACTTACTTCGACGAGGTCAACGAAGTGGTGCAGGAAGAACCGAGCGCTGCGATGGACCCGGAAACGCTCGGCCTGTTGGCCGCCATCGGGATCGAGAAAGGCAAGCCGTTCGCACCGGACGACCGAATGAAAAAAATCCTCACCGAGTCCGCAGCCGTTGGCAGCGCCACGGCGCGCACCCTGACCTTTCGCACGCGCAACAAGGATTCCTATTTCTATCCGGACAGTGCCTGGGGTACGCCATTCATCGGCGGCAGCCATCGTTTCGAGCATGACGGCATCCGCCTGCTCGACGCACGCACGTATTTCTACTTCTACGCCACCGGCAACACACCGGCGATGACCGCCAAAATGGTGGGCGTCGGCTCGCAATACGCGACGGCATTCGTCGACGCCAACAAGCAGCCCTTCGACGGAGCCAAGACCTACCGGCTGCACCTTCCGCCGAATATTCCGGCGAAGAATTTCTGGTCGGTCGTGCTCTACGACAATCAGACGCGCTCGATGCTGCAGACCGACCAACAGTTTCCCAGTATCGGCAGCCAGCGCAAAGGCGTGGTCATGAACCCCGATACCTCGGTGGACTTGTACTTCGGCCCCAAAGCGCCGCCCGGCAAGGAAAGCAATTGGGTACAAACCACACCGGGTAAAGGCTGGAACACACTGCTACGCCTCTACGGCCCGCTTGAGCCATGGTTCAACAAAACCTGGCGGCCCGGCGAGATCGAGGAAGTGAAGCCGTAACTCCATCGTGCCGACTCCGGCCTGTGGCGCCACCTCAAATGAGGGGCGCAGGGACAAGCGCTGTGCCCGGTTGGATAAGTCGGAGGTTGCGTTACGGATTACTCTCAATCAATCGGTTGGAACAATAACAAGAGGAATTATCGATGTTCGATCTGGAGAAAATTGTCGAGCCTGTCCTGGGCCTTTGCGGTCTGGAAAGCGATCTGACAGAAGAAGAGCGGGCCATTCAGGAAGTGGCGCACAGCTTCGCCAAAAACGTGATGCGCCCAATCGGTGCTGAGCTGGACAAAATGACTGCCGAGGAAGTGGTTGCGCCGGGCTCTCCCCTGTTCGACTACATGCGTCAGGTGCACGAATCGGGTTTGCTCGACCTGGGCGCACTGGCGGCAATGGACAGTCAGCAGAAGTCGCGCATCATGCCGATCATCTTTGAAGAACTTGGCTGGGGCGATTCCGGCCTGGCCATCGCCACGCTGGCGTCCTCGTTCCCGGCCTATGCAGCACACAACAGTGGCAACCCGGAAATCATCGAGCGCTTTGGCGCCCTCCCTGGCTGCTGGCTCGCGACCCAGCCCGACCGTGGCAGTGACATCGTCGACATCGACGCCGACCTGGTCCAGCGTGGCAACAAGCAATCGCGCGGCAACCTTTACGCCCGAGTCGTCGGTGACGAAGTGATCATTCAAGGCCAGTCCTCGGCGTGGGTTTCGTATGCACCGCTGGCACAAACTGCGCTGGCCTACATTCCTTGCGACTACGGCGATGGCCTGGAAAATGGCGCTGGCCTGAATCACATCGCCATCCTCATTCCGCTTGATCTGCCAGGTGTATCGAAAGGCAAACCGCTGGAAAAACTGGGCCAGCGCGCCCTGCCCCAAGGTGAGATCTATTTCAATGAAGTCCGTGTGCCGAGAAAATATGCCCTCGCCGAAGGTGAAGCGGCCACCACCAGCTTCTTTGGCGCCCTGACGTTCGGCAACATGGAAATGGCGGCGACCTTCACCGGCGTGGCCCGCGCAGCCTTTGAACATGCACTGGCGTATGTGCATGAGCGCAAGCAAGGCGGCACACCGATCATCAATCACCAGAGTGTGCAGCTGCGCACCTTCGACCTGTGGCAAAAAGTCGAACTTTCGCGCGCAATTGCCCATCGCGTGTTCGCCTACAACTACAGCGAAAAAGGCCCTCACCTGCTGGCCTCAATCACCAGCAAGACCTATGTCACCGAGACCGCGTTCCAGGTGGCCAGTGAAGCGCTGCAACTGTTCGGCGGCAACGGCCTGACCAAGGAATACCCGATCGAGAAGCTCATGCGCGACGCACGGGCATCGATGATCGAGGATGGCGAAACCAACGTCCTCAAGCTCAAGGGCATGCGCTGGCTGAGCCGCGCCTACCAACGCGCCAACTGATTCCAACACCGACCCCATCCACCCCGTTCCCGGGCTGCCAGATGTGCAGTCCGAGAATAACGCTGTGTCGAAAAAGCCAGTCGTTGTGGAAACCATGTTTTATGGAGTGCATTTGCCATGCGGATCATCGATCACTTCGATAACGCAGTACGTTTTTACCCGCAAAACCTGGCCTTCGTCGACGTTGGCAACGATGCCAGCGCAGTGACCTATGCCCAGGCGGCGCCCGTGACGCAAGCCATTGCCGGCGCAATTGCCCATAACGGGTTCAGCGCCGGTGGCCATGTCGGCATTCTTGCGCCCAATTGCACGGTCGCCTTCCTGGCGCTGCTGGGGGTATTCCGCGCGCGGTGCGTCTGGCTGCCGGTCAATCCGCGCAACACGGTGTCCGCCAATGCGGACCTGTTCACTGACTTCGAAGGCGAGTTGCTGCTGTTCCATAGCACCTACGCCAATGAGGCGGCGCAACTGAAAGAGCGTTGCCCCGGCCTGCGTGAGCTTGTTTGCATCGACGGCGATTGCGGCGTCGGAACTTCTCTCGCGGCGTGGTCGCAAGGTGCACCGGCGAGCTATACCCCAGCCGTGGGAAACGACAGCCTGGACGA
The DNA here is from genome assembly GCF_059716195.1 of Pseudomonas sp. LBUM1644. Classification (NCBI taxonomy): domain Bacteria; kingdom Pseudomonadati; phylum Pseudomonadota; class Gammaproteobacteria; order Pseudomonadales; family Pseudomonadaceae; genus Pseudomonas; species Pseudomonas sp. LBUM1644. Next base: position 3,104,170 of record NZ_CP166812.1, read on the forward strand.
TACCTTTGCCTTGTACCCCACCGGTGGTACGACCGGAAAGTCGAAGGGGGTGATGATTACCCATCGCAACATCCATACCTTCTTCAGCAACTTCTACGCGCACTTTTCCTATCACGACAACACCTGCCACTTGGTAGTGGCGCCAATGACCCACACTGCTGGCCTCACCGGTTGCCTGCACTTCGCGCGCGGCGGGACCAACGCGATCATGGCCACCGCTGTCCCTGAAGCGGTTGCCGATGCAATTGAAAAATACAAGGTCTCGCACCTCTTCCTCCCGCCGACCGTGCTGTACATGCTGCTGGCATTGCCTGACATCCGCCAGCGCGACTACAGCTCGCTGAAGCATTTCCTGGTCGGCGCTGCGCCGACGTCACTGGAGAAGCTGAAGGAGGCCGTGCAGGTCTTCGGCCCGGTCATGTCCGAGGCGTTTGGCCAGTCCGAAGCACCGGCGGCGATTACCGCCAAAGCGCCGTGGGACTACATCCGCGCGGACGGCACGATCAATGAAGCACGCCTGCAATCCATTGGCCGGCCCTGTGTACTCAACACTGTCGTCATCCTGAATGACGAAGGTGAGGAAGTGGCGCGCGGCGAATCGGGTGAAATCTGCATTCGCGGAGATCTGGTAACGCCTGGCTATTACAAGAATCCCCTGGCGACTGCCGAAGTCCGTCAGCAGGGCTGGCACCACACCGGTGATGTCGGGGTCATGGCCGAGGACGGCTACATCACGATTGTCGACCGCAAGAAGGACATGATCATCACGGGTGGATTCAACGTTTATCCGAACGAGATCGAACAGGTACTCACCACCCATGACGCCGTTCAGGATTGCTCTGTTATCGGTATCCCTGACGAAAAATGGGGCGAAGCGGTGAAGGCGATTGTCCAGCTCAAGCCTGGCAAGAGCTGCACGGGGGACGACCTGATTGCGTTGGTCAAGGATCGGCTGGGAAGCGTCAAAACACCGAAGAGCGTCGATTTCATCGAGCAGTTGCCGCGTAGCCCGGCGGGCAAGGTCCTGAAAACCGAACTGCGTAAAGCCTATTGGCTGGGCAAGACCAGGGCTGTTCATTAAGCACACCCTCGTCTACCACCCGCTAACTTCAGCAACGACAACGGCATTGCGAGCAATCATGAAACTCGAACAGAAATACCCGGCAAAACGCGCCTTCGTGACGGGCGCCGCAAGCGGTTTTGGTCTGGCCATCTGCATGCACCTCGCAAGCAGAGGCTGGAAACTGCTGATCGCCGACATCAACGCGACAAGACTGGATCAGGCCGAGGCACAGCTGCGCAAATGCGGCGCCGAGACCTTCAGCATGGTGTTGGATGTCACCCGGCAAGAGGCCTTGCAGGACGCTGCCAACACCATCAAACAACTGTGGGGCGGCGTTGACCTGGTGTTCAACAACGCGGGCATTGCATCCGCTGGCATGATCGATGACCTTCCCCTTGAAGAGTGGGAAAAAGTCATCAACGTCGACCTGTGGAGTGTGATTTATGGCTGCCGGGCATTCGTGCCTTTGCTTAAAGCACAGCGCGGCGGCTGCATCATCAATACCGCCTCGAGCGCCGGGACTTTGTCCGGGCCGGAAATGTCGCCCTACAACGTGGCCAAGGCTGGTGTCGTGTCGCTGTCGGAAACCCTCAAGTCCGAACTGAGCGGCTTTGATATCGGCGTCACCGTGGTGTGCCCGACCGTGTTCGCGACGTCTCTGGGCGACTCGCTCACCAGCGAACGCGCCATGGAAAAGCGCCTGTTGGCCCAGTTGAAGAAGTCCCGTTTCACCTCCCAGGACATTGTCGACGATGTGTTTCGCGCACTGGAAAAGGGTCGCCTCTACGTCATGACCCAGCCTGACGCCAAATGGGCCTGGCGCCTCAAGCGTTGGATGCCGGAATCCTATTTCCGCTTGATCGCCTATCTGTACCGCAACCGCAAGTGGCTGTACGCCGAGCAAAATTAAGCCGATCGATTGATTTAAACCTCAAGTCAACGTGCAACCCATGAGAAAAAATCAATGCTACGTATCTGGCCGCTGTCGTTTTTGATCACACTCATGGGTTGCGCAAATGCCCAGGACAAACCCAATGTCGTCATCATGCTGGCCGACAACGTCGGCTACGGAGACCTTGGTGCCTATGGTGCGGGCGAGGTCCGGGGCATGCCGACCCCAAGCATCGACCAGTTGGCCAGCGAAGGTGTGCGTTTTACCCAGTTCCTGGTGGAGCCAGGATGTACACCCTCCCGCGCCGCACTGCAAACTGGACGTTATTCGCCACGCGCAGGCCTTGGCAGCATCATTGTCGCGGGCACGCCGAATACGCTACAGGCCAATGAGGTCACACTGGGAGAGCTGTTCAAAAGCCAGGGCTACGCGACGAGTTACATTGGCAAGTGGCATCTGGGTGCGAGCGAACAAAGCTGGCCGACTCGCCAGGGCTTTGACCAGTACCGGGTTGGCGTAATCGAAACCAGTGACAGCACGCTGTATCGCGGCGCTATGCAGCGCAGCAGCCTCCCTGAGGCGCTGATCGCAGCGTCCGAGCCAGCCATCTGGGAGTCCGAGGCAAATGGCGATCTGAAGAAAGTCCGCCCCTATACGCTGGATTACCGCCGACAAGTGGAGGGGGATATTGCCCATTCGGCTGTGGAATACATCCAACGGCAGGCCAAGGCGCATGAACCGTTCTTCCTCTTCGTCGGCTGGACGAATACCCATTACCCGTCCTTGGTCGCTCCTGAGTTTGACGGCAAGTCGCGGATTGGTCCCTATGGTGACGCTATCATGGAGCTCGATCACCGCACCGGCCAGGTATTGGACGCCATCAAGACCGCCGGCATCGAAGACAACACCCTCGTGATCTGGCTGTCCGACAATGGTGCTGCACCGACTGAAGGACCGGCCGAGTTCCGTGGCGGCTCGAACGGCCCGTTCCGTGGCGAGCTTGGCGATGCGCTAGAAGGGTCGCTGCGTGTGCCAGCCATGATCAAGTGGCCCGGCAGGATCGCGCCACGGGCGAGTAACGCGATGGTGTCCATCCACGATGTCTTTCCGACATTGGCAAAGATCATTGGCGCACAGGTTCCCGCAGATCGGCCGATCGACGGCGTTGACCAGAGCGATCTCCTCATCGGTAAGCAGGCCGCTTCAAAGCGTGAAAGCCTGATTACCTTTATTGGTGACGAGATCGTTGCCGTGCGTTGGCGGCAGTTCCGAATCTATCCGAAGCAGTTCATCAGTTCGGCCGGCAATCCAGCCATGGCTGGCATTGGCGGGTACCGCGCCGAACTGAGCGGTTATCCATCGGTCTTCAATATCGAGCAGGACCCCCGTGAGGAGGTCAATACCGTCGCGGTGAATGCCTGGACCCTTGCTCCGTATATGAAGTTGATCGGCGAATACCTGAAGTCACTCGAGCACTACCCCAATCCAAAAGCCGTCAATCTGACGAAATTTGGTGGGTGATGCCCGTCTTGAAACCATGCTCTGGCAAACGATAGTCGCGGAACTGCTCGCGCAACTTCATTTTTTGCAGTTTGCCCGTTGCCGTATGCGGCAGAGCCTCGACATAAGCGACATCGTCCGGCAGCCACCACTTCGCGACCCGGGTTTCAAGGTATTCCAGCAGTTCTTCCTTGCTGGCGGCCTTGCCGGGTTTGAGGACCACGACCAGTAGGGGTCGCTCTTGCCATTTGGCATGGGGAATACCGATGACCGCCGCCTCGGCCACCGCTGGATGGCCGACGGTGGCGTTCTCCAGGTCGATTGAGGAAATCCATTCACCACCGGACTTGATGACATCCTTGGCGCGGTCAGTGATTTGCATGTAGCCATCGGAATCGATGGTGGCAATATCACCGGTGTTGAACCACCCGGCATCATCGAGAATGCTCCCGCCCTCGCCCCGAAAATATTGGTTGGCGATCCAGGGTCCCTTGACCAGTAGATGGCCGGAGGCCTTGCCGTCACGGGGCAACTCGGCGCCCTCCTCGTCGACAATCTTCATGGACACCCCGAACAGCGCCCGCCCCTGCTTGGCCTGCAGGTCAAGCCGTTCAGCCTGCGAAGCATCGCGATGTTTGGGCAGCGGGTTGCAGACGGTGCCCAGCGGCGACATCTCGGTCATGCCCCAGGCATGCAGTACCTTGGCATCGAAACGGGTTTTGAACGTCTCGACCAGGGCCCTCGGTGCTGCAGCCCCGCCAATCACCACCCGGTTCAGGCACAAGTCCGCCGCCGGGTCCAGGCCACGGGCCTCGACGTGCTGCCGCAGCATCATCCACACCGTCGGCACGCCCAAGGCCAACGTCACCTTTTCGGTACGCATCAACTCGTAGAGGCTCTCGCCATCCAGCGCCGCTCCAGGTAGCACCAGCTTGGCGCCGCACATAGCCCCCGCGTAGGGCATGCCCCAGGCATTGACGTGGAACATCGGTACCACGAGCAGCGCCGAGTCCGCCGATGACAGGCCAAAGCCGTCCGTGGTGCACAGCGCCATGGAATGCAAAATCGAGGAACGGTGCGAAAACAGCACACCTTTCGGGTTGCCGGTAGTGCCCGAGGTGTAGCACATCGAGGAGGCTGCCCTTTCATCAAGCGCCGGCCAGACAAACTCACAACTCTGTCCTTCAATCAGATCCTCGTAACACAGCAGATTTGGCACCTCGATGTCTGGCATCCGGCTTCGGGCTGTGAGGGCGATGAAGGCTTTAACGCTCTTCATCCGCGGCGCGAGTTGCTCTACCAGCGCGGCGAACGACAGATCGAAGAACAGATACTTGTCTTCGGCGTGGTTGGCAATGAACTCGATCTGCTCGGGGAACAAGCGCGGATTGATGGTGTGCAAGACCGCGCCCATGCCTGATACGCCGAAGTACAACTCCATGTGCCGATAACCGTTCCAGGCCAGCGTGCCGATCCGTTCGCCGGGCTGTACACCTAAGGTGCTCAGGGCATTCGCCAGTTGTTTAGCACGCCGGCCGATGTCGGCATAGGTGCAGCGGTGCAACGGCCATTCGACCGTGCGCGAGGTTATTTCGCTCCTCGGATGCGCCGTGAGCGCGTGTTCGAGGACCGTCGAAATCAGTAGCGGTTGATCTTGCATCAAGCCCAGCATGGTTTCGTGCTCCATTCAGATTCTTGATTGAATGCGCCGGTCTGCACCGGCGCCGATTAATGGCTATCCGTCAGATCCTGCGTCAGTACACCTTGCGGGCCGAACAGCGCCAGTTGGCCATCATCGAGCGATGCGAGTGCGGCGAGGTTCTGCCGGTCGGCGCGGACCTGGGCCTGGAAGTGCTGCAAGCCCTGATCCGCGACGGCCACCAGCCCGCCATTACCCACCAGCGCCACGCGACCGTCGCTGAGTTGGCTGACCGCAGTGATGGCTTCCTGGCTGCCGCTGTCGAGGGTCTGCCAGGTATCGCCAAGGTCTGCACTGACCAGCACCCGTCCGCTCATGCCCACCAACAGAACGCGGCCGTCGCGCAGGGTGGTGCCACCCCACAACGAGCCGCTGGCGCCGGTATCAAGCGTTTCCCAGGTTGTGCCATTGTCGGGTGAACGGTAGGCGCTACCGCCCTCCCCGGCGATGAACAGATGCCCATCGCGGCCGGCAAAAATCTGGTTGAGGTGGTGGTCGTCGCCGTCGCTGCTCACGTTCAGGCGCTGCCAGCTGCGGCCACCGTCGCGGGTTTCGCTGGCGTAGCCGTAGGCGCCGACGACGATGCCGTGTCGGGTGTTTTCGAACCACACCGACAGCAGCACCGGCTTGCCGTCCAGCGGCGGTTGCTGCGCCCAGGTTTCACCGCCGTTCTCGGTGCGCAACAACACCCCGCCATGCCCCACTGCCCAGCCGTTTTGCCCGTCGGCGAAACTCAGTGCCGTCAGCAGCCCATCCACTGGTACGGTCTTGGCCTGGTGCCACTGCTTGCCATCGGCAGAGAGCACCACCACACCGTGATCGCCCAGTGCGACAAGCCCCGAGCCCGCCTTGCTGACGGCCACCAGTGGCGCTTGTTGCGCCTGTGCCAGGCGCATGGCTGGCACCTCGGTACAATGGCCATGGAGCACCTGGCCGGCTACCCCCAAGAGTGCGGCGGTAGCCATCAGTCGAGGCAGCGAAATCGTTCTGTTGGACATCTCAAATCCCTCAGTCAATGCGCGATCAGGGGCGCACGAACGGGCCCTCTCCGCGGAATCAGCACGTCCAGCATCACCGCGATTGCCGGGAGCAAGGTGATCGCCATCAGCATGTTGACCATGAACATGAAGGTCAGCAGCAACCCCATGTCGGCCTGGAACTTCAAGGCCGAGAAGGACCAGGTCGCCACGCCGATGGACAAGGTGATCGCCGTGAAAATGGTCGCCACGCCGACCTCGCGCAGGGCAAGTTTGAACGCCGTAACGATGTCCTTTCCTTCGGCCAGGTGCAGTTGCAGGCGGTTGTAGATGTAGAACGCGTAATCCACGCCGATACCCACGGCCAGTACCATCACCGGCAAGGTGGCGACGGTCAGGCCGATGTCCAGCGACTTCATGAACCAGTAGCCGAGGAAAGTCGCCAGTGTCAGCGGCACACAGCAGGCAACCATCGCCCGCCAGTCGCGATAGACCAGCAACACCAGCAGCACGATAGTCAGGTAGACGTAAAGCATCATCGGCAACTCGGAGGTTTCGACGATTTCGTTGGTGGCGGCCTGCACCCCTGCATTGCCACTGGCCAGGCGCACGGTGATGCCGTTCACGGGGTGTTCCGTCCGATATTGCTTTACTGCTGCGACCACGGTTTTCAGGGTGGTCGCCTTGTGGTCGGCCAGGTACAGGTTGATCGGCAGCACCGTGCAATCGGCGTTGTAAAGGCGTAGCACCTCAGGCACCTGGCGCACGGCTTCACCGATGCTCAGTTCATCGACCGGCAGCGCTGCCCATTTCGGATTGCCCTCGTTGACACCCGAGGCCGAGAGCTTGGTCAGTGCCGGCAACGATTGCGCCGACAACACCCCCGGTACGTTGGCCAGGAACCAGGTCAGGCGGTCAGCGTAAGCCATGACCTCATGTTGGTAACAGCCGTTTTTCGGCGTCTCCACCACTACGGTGAACAGGTCCAGTCCGAGCCCGAAATGGCCGACCACGCTTTCCACGTCCTGGTTGTAGCGCGAGTCGCTGTGCAACTCAGGCGCGCCCGGCAACACGTGGCCGACATGTCGACCTTGGCTCTGCCAGACGGCAATACCGAGCAGCACCAGGCACAACACCGAGCCGATCGCCGCATTGCGGGTTTCGGCCAGCCGCCCGAGTTTGCTCATCACACCATCGCGCCAGGCTTGCAGGCGTTTGACCCTGTTGACGTAGGCCTGGTCGAAATGGAAGAAACTGGCGAGCACCGGCAGCATGATCAGGTTGGTCACGATCTTGTACGCGACCCCGACCGAGGCGGTAATGGCCAGTTCGCGAATCATCGGAATCGGGACCAGCACCAGGGTGGCGAAGCCGACGAAGGCGGTTATCAGCGCTAATGTGCCCGGAATCAACAATCCGGCGAAGCTACGACGAGCGGCGGTCATCGCATCCGCGCCGTTGCACACTTCCTTGGAGATGAAGTTGACCTGTTGCACGCCATGGGACACACCAATGGCGAATACCAGAAATGGCACCAGAATCGCCAGCGGATCCAGGCCGAAGCCGAGCAAGGTGATGGTGCCGAACTGCCAGACCACCGACACCAGCGAACAGCACAGCGGCAGAAAGGTCAGCACCCAGGAACGGGTGTACCAATACACGGCGGCCAGGGTCAGCAGGAAAGCCAGGGCGAAGAAGCCCATGACACTGGTCGCGCCGGCGCCGATGTCACCCATTTGCTTGGCGAAACCGATGATCTGCACGTCGTAGGCACTGTCGGCATATTTGGCGCGGACATCGTCTTCCAGGCGTTTGCTGAACTCCAGGTAGTCCAAGCGTTTGCCGGTCTGCGGGTCCGGGTCGGCGAGTTCGGCCACCACCATGGCCCCCGAATAGTCGTTGGCTACCAAGCTACCGACAAAGCCCCCCACGATGGTGCGATCACGGATGCCGACAATTGCTTGCTCATCAAGTGTGCCGACCGTGACGTCACCGCCGATCACATCCTCGGCCTTCATGCCCTCCTCGGTGATCTGCACCGCGCGGGTATTGGGCGTCCACAGCGAGGTGACCGTGCGCCGGTCGATCCCCGGCATAAAGAACAGCGTCTGGGTCAGGTCGTAGAGCCGGGTCATGGCCTGCGTGTTCCAGATGTCGCCGTTTTTGGCGTGTAGCACCACGATGACGCGGTTGGCACCAAACAGCACGTCCCGGTACTTGTTGAAGGTTTGAATGAATTCGTGCTGTTGGGGCAGTTGTTTGTCGAAACCGGCCGACATGCGAAGTTGCGAGGCGAAACCGGCCATGACCAGTGTGACAAGTGCCAGCACCGCCAAAGTCGACAGACGACGCCGAAAAAAGAACCGCTCGAGACCGAGCACTAGAGAAGCCAGCATGGTGAGCCTTCCTGAAAAACGGGAATGAGCTCCCCTCAGCCCGTGGCCGAGGGAAGGCACGACATCAGAACGAGTAGGAAATGTTGCCGCTCAAGAAATCGCGATCAGCCATCAGGTTGTTGTCCCCGCCTCCCCAGTACTGCACCCACTGCAAACCACCTTTCCAGCGGTCGCGGTAGTTGAACAGCAATGAACTGGTCAACGACTTGCGACCCTCGACGAACGGCAAAGCGTTTGGCGAGGTGCCGTTGACGTCGTGGCTGAAATCCAGCTGTGGCGTGACCGTAATCCCGGTGCCGAAGACATTCGGGTAGTTGATGCCGAACTCGGTGACATAACCCCATGAAGTTCTGTCCGGCAGCGAATAGTCGGGCAGGAAGTAAGGCGTCCGACCCGATGTATCCAGATCCGGATAGTGGGTGACCACCGCTTCGGCCAGCAGAAAGCCGTCGGAGGCGCCCAGGCTGGTCGGGATAAACCCTAGCGGGTCGTTAGCCGAAAAGGTGTAGATGGCATTCACATGGGCCTGCCATTTCTTCTCTTCGACGAAGCCTTTGCTGGTACCGGTGTCGTACACGCTGAATTGGTTGAATTCACCGGTGAACGCCTGGCCAAAGGGCACCGTGGGGTCAATGCTGACGCTGTCATTCGGGCGGTAGGACAACTCCGCACCCACGGCCACCGGGCCGACCATGGTATTGAGCGACAGGCCGTACAGGTTCTTGTCTTCGCCGTAATTCCAGAAGTAATTGTCCACCAGCAACGCATCAGGATTGGACGTCGCGGTGTAACCCACGAACGGCAGCTTGTCGTGATAGCGCTCGTAAAAGAAACCGAACTCGGTCGCGATTTCCTCCACCGTCCAACGCAGGGCAAGACCATATTGGCCACTGTTCTTGGCCGAGCGCTCACCGGCATAGGGAACCGCCAGGCCGTTGGCGATTAACGTGGCGTCGTCCAGGCCGCTGATCAACGGCTCGCCGCAACGACCGGTGGGTGTCAGCGAGGCACAGGTACCCGCGCCGAGTAGGCCATCGACTGTACTGGTCGAATAGTAGATCGGCCGGTTGCCCTCGCCCACCACATCGGAGTTGGAATAGTAGGTGCCCACCGGGTCGATGCCATACGCATTCCACTTGAACTGGTAGTAGGTCTCAAGGTTCAGGTTATCCGTCAGCCCCAAGTTGAACGAGGCCATGGGGGCCGGCACGAACACCTCCTTCAACTGCGTGCCGGGCGTATGGTATTTCGTCAGATTGAGGGCATTGATCTGGTTGATGCCGCCGGTGACGAAAATCTCCTCGCCCCAACTGATGACCTGATTGCCGACCTTGACCTTGGCCGGCATCTCACCCAAGTCGAAGCTCTTGGCCACCCACAGGTCGAGCAGGTCGACGCGTTCGGTGGCTTCGCGATCGGCATTGTCATCGAGCTCGGTGCGCCGGGTGTTGTCCATCTTGAAGTCTTTCGACCAACTGACCCGACCCAGGGCGCTCCAGCCATCGCCGAACTTCAGGCTCAGCTCGTGTGTACCCTTCAACACTTCGGAGAAGACATCGTGCTTGTTGTAGTTCAGATCACCGTCGTCGGAGTTGGTGTAATTGATGTCGGCATTGGCGTAACCATTGCCTCTGCTCAGGTTGTAGAACTCCCCCAACCCGGTACTGGTGCCATCGTTACATCCACCGCTGTCATCACCGAGCAAATGGCAATCTGGCGATTGCAGGCGCGAGGCGAAGCCGTATGACAGTGTGGAGTCGAAACTGCCGGAGATGCCGTCCTCGGAACCAAAGCGCATGGCCTGACTGGCGTCCATCCAGAGCAGGCTCGAAGCGGCCATTATCGCCAGCGTCAGTCGATTGTTTTTAGCGCGCGCGAAGCCCGGCGCGGCTTGGGCCGCGCCTTTTTTATTGTTGTGCATAGCTCTACCTTTACGCGGAGTTATTGCTGCTTAACGTTCGCCGCTACGGCGCAGTTCGTTGGAGTTGAACAGTTTGTCGCTGACCCGGCCTTCGAGGCCCGCGGTCAGGTCGAGCACCTCACCCTCCTGGGTAAAACCGTCAGCGATGTAGCGCCGTGCGACGAGGTCGTAGCTGACGTACTCGAAGCCCGTGCAGGACTGGGTCTGCGGGTTGGCCCAGAGACTGCCTTCCTGCACGCGCCAGAGATTGCCCTTGGCGTCGTACATGTCCACGTGCAACAGCGCCCAGCTGTCTTCGTCGACGAAGAACACGCGCTTGGCAAATGAGTGACGTTTATCGGCCTTCACCGTGGCTTCCACCACCCAGACCCGATGCTGCTCATAACGTTGGGCATCGCGATTGAGGTAGTCCTGGCCCATCAGGTTCTCGTACGTGTTGCTCTTGTCGACCAGCTTGTAGGAGTTGTAAGGCACCACCATTTCCTTCTTGCCGATCAGCTTGAAGTCATAACGGTCCATCGCCCCGGTAAACATGTTGATCTGGTCGACGAAGTACAGGCTGTCGGTGCCGGCAATCGGGTTGTCGTAAGCGAAGGACGGCGCACGCCGTACGCGGCGCTGGCCGGGGAAGTAGATCCAGGAGTCCTGCGGCTTGTCGAGGTAGCCGTGGACCAGATACATCTCGCCAGCCCGCGATGGCGGTGTCAGCACGTCGTAAAGCATCTTGGCTTCGTAGTCGCCGGCATCGACCGGACTTTTCACCGCCGCATCGTTGTAGGGGTAGTACTCGCTGGCCCACTGCTTGAGTTCGGACAGTTCACCGCTCTTCTCGCGAAGCAACATCGACACCTGGGCGCGACGTCCCTTGGCCATGTAGCGCAGCTTGTAGTTCCACATGACCTCAATGCCGCTTTGCGGCACCGGGAACGGAATCGCAGCGCCCGCTGCTTGCTCCAGATTCCAGCCATCGCTGCCGATCTTGCTCTGCGCGGCGAACGCTTTGGTGCGTTGGGCAATCTCCGTCGGGAAGGAGCAGCTACGGTGCGTCGGGAAGACGTCCAGGTGGTAACCCGGATAGGCCTTGATCAGCTCCACCTGGCCGGGAGGCAATTGTGCCTGATACTGCGCGAGGTTCTTGCCATTGATGGAGTACAGCGGCTTGTCGGCGCCGTAAGGGTCGCCGTGGCCAGGTTTCCAGCCCGCCGGAGCCTGGGTGAGTCCGCCATTCCAGGCCGGAATGCTGCCGTTGGCATTACCGGCTTTTTCTGCTCCGAACGGTGTCAGATCGTTGCCCAACCGGGCGAGATCGGCCAAGGTCGCTGCCTGGGCGCCGCCAGTACTGAACAGTGCCACCAAGGCGCTGCACAGCAGGCACTTCTTGAAATGAAAACTCATGATCACTCTCCCATTGTAATTGTTGTGCAGGAGCGCCCGGCGCATGACGCCGGGGCGAAACGTGGATCAGGCGCAGGCCGGCCTGCCGGCAACCTGACTGGCGCACCAGCCAAAGCCTAGGGCTGACCCCAGGTAGACGGCGGCCAGACCCCAGCCAAGCGGGTTCATCGAACCCGTCATGACCGCGTGAACAATGATGCCGGCACACACAAGATCGGAGCCGATCATCAACAGCGAGTCGCGCCGCGGCAGGTCTTCGAGACTGCTGATAAACCAAAAGCCCAGACCGACAGCCAGATACGTAGCGCCGAGGAGTCGGCCAAGGAGCATGCCGTCGGCCCCCAGTGGCATGCCCACCCAGCGGAAGATCAGGCTTGGGTCGATCAGCAGTAGTGTCGCGACAGCTACGGTCAGCAGGCACTTGGGTTTGGTGTAGATCGTGATGCTCATGAGTGGGGTCCTTGTTGACTGAGGAAGCATGTGAGCGCCTGACGATCCTCTGCCTGTCGCAGACCGCCAAAGGCCATGGCAGTACCGGGCAGAAACGTCATGGGGCCACTGAGGAACGCGTCGAGCTTTTCCGTATTCCAGGTGAAGCCGGCCTGCTCCAGCGTCGGCGTATAGGTGAAGCCTGGGGCTGAACCTGCCTTGCGACCGAATACACCGCCGAGCTTTGGCCCGACCTTGTGTTCGGCAAGTGAATGGCAGGTTGTGCAACGGGTTTCGAAGAGCTTCTGGCCGGCAGCCAGGTCGCAGGCTTCAGCGGCCTGCGCGGGCAGATTGATCAACCCCAGCAGCCCGAGTGCGACACACAGATGATGGGCGTAACGACCAATCATCCCAGCATCTCCTTGGTCCGCTGGGCCGCCTTGCCGCCGGCGGCGATTGCTCCGTCGATGCAACCGCGCCAGCCCTCGCCGTGGTCGCCCTGGCCGAAGAAAATGCGGCCGCGGTCCTTCTGGAAGTGCGCGTAATACTTCTCGAACCAATCCGGTTTGTAGCTGGCGTAGGTGCCGAGGCTGTAAGGGTCGAGTGTCCATTCGTAGCCGTGGGTACTCTCGACCCGGATGCCTGGGAAGAGCGGTTCCAGAATTGATTGGACGGCCTTGATGTCAAAGATATCGACCTTGCTTGGATCGTTGCCGAAGGCGACGAAGAGGGTGTAGTCGTCACACACGTAGTGCGCCATCACCAGGTTGACCGGATGACTGGAGTCGGCCATGGCGGTGACCTTCGCCAGCTTGGTAAACCCGCCCCTGGCCTTGATGTAGAACTTGATGCCCTTGCCGCTGTGCTTCTGCTTGCCAGCCTCGATCAGTGCAGGGTCCAACGCCGGGGAGAATTCCAGGTTTGGCAGTACGTTCATTGGCAACGCGATGATGACGCTGGCAGCGACGATTTTTTCGCCTTTTTGGGTGGTCACCACGGTGTGGTCACCCTTGTCTTCGATTTTTTTGACCGGAGTCGACAGGCGCACTTGCGGCTTGCCGTCTTCGATCATCTTGTTGATCAGGCCGACGGTGCCGTCCTTGAGCTTGTAACGCACGACAGCGTCGTTGAAACCCTGCAGGTTCCAGCCAGAAAGCGCCCAGTAACGCAGCATGTCGACGTAGGACGTCTGGTCCAGTGGGGCATGCGCTGTCGCGCCGACGAAACTGTCGATCGCCACCCGCTGCACCGGGTTGAGCTTGAGTTCATCCAGTCGTTGCTGGCCAGTTCGCTTGTCACGGCGAATGATTTCGTTCCAGGTGTATTGAGCGTCGTAGGGACGGTCCCAGACCTGACGCGCCTCGGCGTAGAACGCATCCAGGGCTTCGTACAGCGGCAGCAATTGCTCGCCACTCAGCGTGTGGGTCGTGTCGCCGACCCTGACCACGTACTCTTCTTTGTCCAGCACCGCGCCACTGACCGGAGTTTCCAGTACCTCCAGGCCGTAGCGCTCTTTTTCGGCCCAGACGAAGGGCTGCGCCTGGTGAATCCAGGTGCCACCCATCTCGACTTTGTGGCCGTCGAACTCGGAGGTGAAGGTACGCCCGCCCAGGCGGCTGCGTGCCTCCAGCAGCAAAGTCTTGTAGCCGTTCTTGCGACTGTCCCGAGCCGCGGTGACACCGGCGAAGCCGCCGCCGATCACCACTACGTCATAGTCGCAACCCACTGTCTTGCATTTATCACCGGATGCCGCCGTGGCTTGAGTCATAACCCCTGCCCCTGCGACAGCCACCGCGCCTACTCCGGCGCCGTGCAAAAACTTGCGACGGCTGACACCCTTTGCGCCGTTCTCATGCTCTGCCATTAGCCCACACCTCTTTTTTTGTTATGGGTGGCGGGCATGCAGCGCAGCTAAAAAGCCCCGACCGAGCCAGACGACGCCAGCCGGGACAGGTCATGCCCACCTGGAACAGAAGCTAACAGTGGAGGTGCGCAAGGGCTTGCCAGCGTGCGTCAGAGCCGTTGACATCTGACGTCAGCTGCAAAAAAAAATTACACGAGGTTGGCCTTGGTTTGCAGGCGATATTGCTGAGGAGAGACTTGAGTCCAGCGACGAAAAGCTCGGCTGAATGAACTGCATTCGGCGTAACCAAGCAGCAAGGCGACTTCAGTCAGGCTGTAATGGTCCTGCGCCACATAGGTTTCGGCCAGTGAACGGCGCACGTCTTCGACCAGCAGCCTGAATTCCACTTGGTGCTCGGCCAGACGCCGTTGCAGTGTGCGCGGTCCCAGGCCCATGCTCTGCGCCACCATTTCCAGGCTGGCCCCGCCGCTGCTCAGGCTGCTGGCGATATGACGCCCCAGTTCGGCGAGCAGATCGCTAACGGGTGCCCTGATCTGCCGCTGCTGTTCGAGGAAGGGTTCCAGTGCCTGGAACAGGCGTGGATCGGCGGTGCGTACCGGCATCTCCAACAATGCAATCGGGAAATAAAGGCGGTTGTCCGGCTGCTTGAAATGCAGCGGGCACGCAAGCACGTCTCGATGTAACGACCAATCGGTCGGCCTTTCATGCTCGAAGTCGGCCCGCTGCGGCGTCAATCGCGGATTCTCGGTGATCTCCCGCAGAAGGCTGAGGAAGAAGCCAATGGTGAATTCGGAGTCCTGACGGCGACGCGTGATGGTCGGATCGGTGCACTGGTAAGACAGGATGACCTGATCCCCGTCGATTTCGAAATCCACCCGAATAGCATGAGCAAACACCACGGCGAAATGACTCATGCAACGCAGCGCCAGGAGCATGGTCGGCGCACTGCGTATCGTTTGACCATAGGCGCCAAGGGCGGTGCTGACAGTCTGGATGCCGATGCGCAGGCCGATCGACGCATCCACTCTGAGCCCGAGGATTTCCCAGAGCTCGACATAATTCGCGGCGGGAATCTCCACATCGGGGGTATGCAAAATGCGCTCGTCCAGGCCGGCCTCGGCCAGGAACGGGGCGAACAGTTCTGCATTCACGCGAAAGAAGCTCTCGGCGAAGATGGTCTGGGCACTGGTTTTGGACATGCTGGATAACGCCGAATGACGCCCTGTTCCGGGCAGGTAGTTCTTATAGGGCTCACGGTCCCTGTCTCGATGACATGGCCGAATCTGAAACCATCCTAAAGGTCGTGAAACATTTTGCAAAGAGTCTTCGATCGGGGCATCCAACTGGAATTTTAGCCAGTCCTATCCCCCCCACCAAGGGGGGGGAAGTCGTTTTCAACGCGAATAAAGTCAAGACACAACAGTACGTTCCATCACTCAGCGCTTTAGAGCAGGTGAACCGATGAAAATAACAATAATGCTGTGCGTCGTTGCATCACTGATAGCGATGGTGGCTGTCATCTCTACTCGACTTGACGAAGTCTCGCTGGAGTCGCTACGCCAGACCCGAAATGATTGCCAGGCGGTGAATCCCTACGCCTGTCTCAAGCCATCGGTGAATTTTGCCTCGCTGCATTGATCGTGCTCCGAGCGCCGAATTCCAAGTTATGCACAGCTGTGCATTGAATGCCCCGGTCAGCAGCGAAGACACACCCTACCTGTATCAACTCTTGCGTCGCTCGCTGACGGATGCCGGACTGGCGACCTATTCAGCCAAGAATTTTTACATTCGCACACGACCCTTGGCGGTGAATCAGGCACCCATCTGTGCCCCGGACGCGGAACCCTTGAAAAAAGACGGCTCCTATCCCTCCGGCCACAGCGCCATCGGCTGGGCATGGGCACTGATCCTGTCCGAGATAGCACCTGAGCGTACCGATGTCCTTCTGGCACGAGGTTTTTCCTATGGACAGAGCCGGGTGATTTGCAATGTGCACTGGCAAAGCGACGTCGACGCGGGGCGAATTATCGGCGCCGCCGCAGTCGCTCCTCTGCACGCTGATCCTGTATTCCTCGCCGATCTCAATATCGCCAAGCGGGAACTCGCTGCGGTATGTGCGAAAGGTCTGAAACAGGCACGTGTCTGCCAGACAGAGACACAGACACTCGCCACTCACCCTTAGTGGTGCCCCTCCCTACCACAGGAAACTTTCCTATGAGCAACGCAACAATGGCCATCGTCGGTGACGAGGCAGCCGTTACGCCCGCCGAACTGGGCTGGACCTTCATCCGCTGGGGCCTTGGCCTGTTCATCACCGGATTTGCAGTCGGTTTCATTCCGATCCTGCACTACATGGTCGGCGCTCAACAGGGCGATGTCGGTCCGGTGTTCCTCAAGAACGTCACGCTGTGGTGGGGCTGCCCGGCCGTCCTGGCCGAGATGACGCTCAAAACCGGCAGCCTCGGCATGATCGCTATCGGGTTGTGCTATCTGGCCGCGATCCGCCAAGGCGCGGCGCACAGCGTTTCCGGCCTTGAACGCATTGCGGCCAAACTTTGCGCATACGGCCTGATCGCCGAACTGGTGACTGCCGGCGTGGGTTTTTACGTCGGCAACAAGATCTGGCCAAACTTCTATTTCGAACCGGTACAGACTGGAAAGAACCTGTGGCTCGCTGCGCAGGGACTCAGCATCCTCGTCTATTTCGTCGGCATTTGTTATGCGGTCGCTGGCGTGCGTAGAGCGGCGGCGCAGCGGTGATGATAAATTATCTGCGCAAGTGGTTCTGGCAAAACAGACGTTGGCAGGCCATTGCCTGGGTCTGCGGCATCACATCCACGGCATACTGGGTCTATTCAGGCATGCCGATGATTTGCCACTGAGTGCGAGTCAACCAAGCCAGAACCAAAAAGCCCGGCAGCGCATCGCATGCCGGGCTTCTTTTTTGCGTGCATTTAAAGTTACGCGGTAAAGCAGGAAATACGTCAGCTCATCAGCGCATCCATGCGCACCTAAATATTTGTAGTGGCAGAAAAAAAGCTCTTGCGCGCTTTTTCTGATTTCACATCCCAGACCACAGTTGCTCCCTTGCGAATAAACCAGCTACGTCCATCGCCACCCTCATAGGTGACGCTATTGCCTGATTCATCGGTTATCTCGATTTGACCCTCAATTAACGTTGCCAGCTCGCTAAAGGGATAAGTGAAACGGAAACGGCCTTTCGTGACTTCAAAAAGACCTGAAGTGAGTGGAGCCTCTCCCCCACCAAGATCCAAGCGGGCATACAGTCTTATTTCCGTTTCAGACAATGTCGTTGCGCCCAGGCTCTCAGGTGAACCGATGTAAACGAGTTCATCATCTTTGTTTGCAGATGAATAGGTGATCATGGATGCTCCTTCTTCTCTGGCTAAACTTCAATTGTCGGCAAGGGGTAGCGCAACTCTCCGATCATGTCATCCAGAGAGCCACGCGGATGGCACGTGCTTTCCATGGTCAGCCATTTGAGGATGGCTGACTCGTGACGAACCATCGACTTGGCGATGTCGCGATCCTCTTCGGGGCAAATGCGCGCGATCTGTTCAAAGCGCGACAGGAAGTTCTCAACAACAGGTTTAATGCCGCCAGCAAATTCCTGGAGGTTAGCGGCTGACTGATAGGCGCTGACAATGGCTCCAACATCACTCAGGTCGATGTTCTCGCTCAGAGGTACACCGTACTTGAACAAGAAGGGCCGCAAGCGCGCTTTTGTTTCGGTTTCAAGTTGCAGCAAAGTACCAAAGTGGTATTGATCGCGTTCGCTTTTCGCCACCTCGATCAGCGCGAGCGCAAGGGCTTCACCAAATATCTCGCTCTCATGCAGTTCGCGAATCCACGCAGGATATTCCACAGCCGTCATACAGTTACTCCACTGTTTGTCTTGTTTTAATGTGCGCGTCGGAGCAGGAAATGTGACAAGGCAGGAATTAACACCAACGCCCCGATCATGTTCCAGATGAACATGAACGTGAGCAGGATGCCCATGTCGGCCTGGAATTTGATCGGCGACCAGGCCCAGGTGATGACGCCTGCGGCCAGCGTGATGCCCACCAGCGCCACCACTTTGCCGGTGAACGCGACGGAGTTTTTGTAGGCTTCGGTCAAGGAAAGGCCGGCACGTTGTTGGGCCAACTGGACGCTGAGCAGATATAGCGCGTAGTCAACACCGATACCGACGCCCAAGGCGATCACCGGCAAGGTCGCGACCTTCACGCCCATGCCCAGCCAGACCATTAACGCCTCGCACAGGATCGAGGTCAGCATCAAGGGCACGACGGCCACCACCACCGCCCGCCAGCTGCGAAAGGTGATGAAGCACAAAACGATCACCGCGCCGTACACGTAGAACAGCATGGTGCGGTTAGCGTCGCGCACAACGATATTGGTCGCGGCTTCAATCCCGGCGCTGCCAGCAGCGAGCATGAACTGGCGATCGTCGTTGCTGTGTTCGCGGGCGAACTGGTCGGCCACTTTCACCACGTGATCGAGGGTTTCAGCCTTGTGATCCGAGAGATAGGCAATCACCGGCATCATCGAGCAATCACTGTTGAACAGTTCAGGGTTGTTCACCGAGGCCTGCTGCGCGCCGTAGTTCAGCACGTTCTGATTGCGCGCGATGGTCAGCATCTTCGGGTTGCCTTCATAGGAACCCGCCGTGATTTGCCGCACCGCGTTGACCAGCGATATGGTGGTCTGCACGCCCGGTTGCTGTTGCAACAACCAACCAAGACGATCCGCTTCCACCAGCGTTTCGTACTTCAGGCAGCCTTCGCTGGCGGTTTTGACCATGACCGCGAACTGATCGCTCGACAGCGAATAGTTGGCCGTGATGTAAGCGTTGTCGCGGTTGTAGCGTGAATCCGCACGCAGTTCCGGCGCTCCCGGATCAAGATCACCAATCTTCAGGTGCGTACTGACGACGAAGCCACCTACGGCCAACACCCCGGCAACCACCAACGCCACCGTGGCCCATTTCCGTTCGGTAAAGCGGTCAAGCAGGCTCCAGACATTGCCCAATCCTTTGCCTTTAAGCTCTTTGCTCTCCTGACGCAAACTACGCTCGGCAGCTTTTCGACTGACGCCCCAATAGGACAGCAGTACCGGCAACAGCACCAGGTTGGTGAAGATCAGGACCGCCACGCCAATACTCGCCGTGACAGCCAGGTCCTGGATCACCGGAATGTCGATCAGCATCAGCACGGCAAAGCCCACAGCATCGGCCAGCAACGCGGTCAGGCCGGCGAGGAACAGGCGACGGAAGGTGTAGCGCGCGGCGACCAGTTGATGGGTGCCGCGTCCGACGTCCTGCATGATCCCGTTCATCTTCTGCGCGCCGTGGGACACGCCAATGGCGAATACCAGGAACGGCACCAGAATCGAAAACGGATCGAGCGCGTAGCCGAACAAGGTGATCAACCCGAGTTGCCAAACCACGGCTACCACCGAGCACAAAATCACCAGCGCGGTGCTGCGCATGCAACGGGTGAAGGCAAAGATGATCGCGGTGGCGATCAGCGCGGCGGTGCCGAAATACAGCATGATCAGCAGCAGGCCATCGATCAGGTCGCCCACCAGTTTGGCGAAGCCAATGACACGGATTTTGATCGGGCCTCTGCCCTCTTCGCCGGCCTTGTGTTCCGCGCTGGAGCCTGCAAATTCAAACTTGTTGCGCAGCTGTTCTTCGAGCAGGCGCGAGAACTGGTGATAGTCGATGGCCGCGCCGGTCACCGGGTCTTTCTCCAGCAACGGCACGAAGATCATGCTCGACTTGAAGTTGTTGCCGACCAGGCTGCCGATGATCCCGGAACGGGCAATGTTCAAGCGCAGTTGCTCGACGCCTGAAGCCGAGCCGTCATAGGAGTCCGGCATCACTGGCCCGCCACGGAAGCCCTCCTCCGTCACTTCGGTCCAGCGCACGGCCGGTGTCCACAGCGACTTCATCCACGCCCGGTCCACACCCGGTGTCAGGAACATGGCGTCGTTGACCTGCTTGAGTACGTCGAGGTACTTCGGGTCGTAGATGTCGCCGTCGGTGTTTTCCACCACCACCCGCACCGTGTTGCCCAGCCCGCGCAGGGACTGGCGATTCTCCAGGTAGTTTTTGATGTAAGGCTGACTCTGCGGAATCATCTTTTCGAAGCTGGCATTGAGCGTCAGTCGAGTCGCGGCGAAATAGCTCAGCAGCACCGTGACGATCAGGCAGGTCAGCACCACCAGCAGACGGTTGTTGAAAATCAGGCGTTCAAGGAAGTTGCCGGAGCGTGCATCGAAGCCCTTGAGCTCGCGGATCACCGGCATCGTATCGAGGTTGTAGTTATTACCCATGACGTGGCTCGTCTCTTTTTATTCTGTGGAGTGGGCTCATTCGAAAGGCAACTGACGCAAACCCTGTGCGCCCGCGACGACCACGGAGCCTGACCCGGTGGCTTGCGCTGCCGCAGCTGGGCCCAAGCGTTCTTGTGGCTTTTGCGTAAAGGTCATGCCGTCGTCAGAACTGACCAGCACGTGGCCGGCCTGGCTGACCAGAATGATTCGACCGTCTGCCGTGACCGTGCTCGCGGTGATGCTCGAGGACAATCCGAGTTCCACTTTTTCCCAGTTCGATCCGTGATCGACACTGCGGTAAACATTACCCCGCAGGCCATAAACGAGCACGGCACCCGGCGTGCCGGTGACCCCGAAGTAACTGCCGCTGTAGGGGGTGGGAACGCCGACGAATCGTTGGCTCGTCGGGTCCAGTTTCAGCACCAGGCCTTGCTCACCGACGATTAACAGGTCATCGCCGATGGGGCGCATCCCGTAGAAGTTCAGTGCGCCCGGGTTGTCGGTGCGGTCCATCAAGGGCTGCCAGGTCTGGCCGCCATCGTCGGTGTGAAAAATCAGGTTGAACGCGCCGACCACGTAGCCGGTTTTGTCATTGGCGAACCACACGTCCAGGAACGGTTTATCCGCCCCTTCATCGATCATGCGTTGAGCATCAGCCAATAACGCCTCATCCGGTGCCGCTTGCTGCTTGTAGTGTTCGAGCATGATCTGCCCGATCTGTCGGCCATCGAGCTGGCGCGTCCAGGTTTCACCCTGGTCGTTGCTGTGCAACACAATGCCGTCGTGTCCAACGGCCCAGCCCTGCGCCGGGCTCGGGAACTGCACTGCCACCAGGTCGGAACTCACCGGCACCTGAGCCTGATGCCAGCGGATGCCGTTGTCATCGGAATAGAAAATATGGCCACGCTGGCCGACGGCAACCAGACGTTTACCCGCACTGGCCAACCCGGTGAACATCCCGTTAACGGCTTTTTCACTCTGAATCGCCGGACTGGACAGCGGATCGACAAACTCCGCGGCGACCACCGCTCGGGTAAAGGGCACGGCCAATGCCACGCCTAGCGCAGCCAGCGTTATCCATCTAAATGCATTCATGAGGTCTACTCGGCAAAAAAAGCCGCCGTACAGTGAAAGGCACACTGTCGGCGACCAAAAAAACACCTGCGTTTATGGCTTAACGGATACCGGTGCCGGCCAGTGACTCAGGTGCCCACAGCGCCTTCGAAAGCGGGTCGATGTACTTGACGCCGCCATACGGGCCGTAGATGCCGGTGATGTTGTAGCTGCCCGAGACAAAGTCATAAATCATATGGTTGTCGGAGTTCGGCGCCTGCACGTCATAGCTGTAAGCCAGGTGGGCAAACGAGCCGCGGTACAACTTGCCGCTGGCGTCGTATTCATCGGAGGCCACGGCGATCCAGCTGTCTTCGTCGAGGTAGAAGGTGCGTTTGCTGTAGATGTGGCGTTTGCCCGGTTTCAGCGTGGCCTCGACCACCCACACGCGGTGCAACTCCCAGCGCGTCAGGTCCGGATTGACGAAGTGCGGTGTGGTGATGTCCGCCGCTTCCTTGTGGTAGTTCAGCTTGTAGGTGTTGTAAGGAATGATCATTTCCTTCTTGCCCACCAGCTTGAAGTCGTAACGGTCCATGGCACCGTTGAACACCCACGCATCGTCATAGGTCGAGGCGCCGGCCGAGCCCGGGTTCGGCGTGTCGTAGGCGATGTCCGGCGCGAGTTTGACCCGACGTTGGCCCGGCAGGTATTGCCAGCCCCGACGCTCCATTTTCAGCGGATTGACCGCGTCCTGCACCAGGATGGCTTCGCCTGCGCGACGGGCCGGGGCCTGGTAATAGAGCTTGGTCTTGAAGAACAGGTCGGTCTCTTTCGCCGGCTCGGTACGCTTCGGATCGTAGAGCGGATATTCGAGGTAGGCATTGCCCGACGTCGCCAGAATCGCCGTACCGGAACCGTCGACGTTCCACGAGTCGTATTTGAAATTGGTGGCGTAACCCTGATAGCGCAACAGGTGGTTCCACATGGCCTCATAGCCATCTTTCGGGATCGGGAACGGTACGCCCGGCAGCGCATTTTCCAGGGCGACCCCGCCCTCGAGGGTTTTCGTGCCGACGGCGTTTTTCGCGGTGTTATCCAGCAGGCGCTGCGGTAATGCCACGCTGCGATGGGTCGGGAACACGTCGACCCGGAACGTTGGGTAACGCTTAAGCAACTCTTGCGTGGTCGCGGTCAGTTTGCCGGCGAATTGACCGACGTTTTTGCCGTCGATCACCGCACGGGGTTTGTCAGCCTCGTAAGGGTCCGGACGGAAGGAACTGCCAGCCTGGAAACTGGCCGGCGGTGTGGTGATACCACCGGTGTAGGCCGGAATGGTGTTGTCGGCGTTGCCGGCCTTTTCCGCGCCGACCGCAGTCAGGCTGGTGCCCAGTTTTGCCGCTTCATCGGGGGAAACGGCTGCGTGTGCCGCGCCTGCGATGGCCACGGTCAAGGCACTAAACAAAAGCGTGTTGACGAACTTCATGGGGTGTCTCCTGTTGCTGGGCAACGGTTCGATCAGATAGTCGTTTTGAAGGTCAAAGTGACCATGCCGCGATCCTTGAGCTGGGACGGGGTTCCGCCGAAGGCGGTGGTTTGACCGGGTACGCAGTTGTACTGGCCATTGGCACCCGGTGCCGCACCGTCTCCCTGACGGCCAGCGTTGCCTGGCGAACTGCAGGTGTCGAATGGACCGAAGTTGTCCACGTATTTCAGGTCGAAGCGGTACTGGTTGTGGACGTCCATGCCGACACCCACCGAATAACTGCCGGCGTCTTCGTTACCGCCCAACTGGACGGCAGAGTTGCCATTGAGGCCGACGTTGTAAGTCATAGGCATGAACATATCGATGCCGGGGAATACCTGATACCAGGTCGGGGTAAAGTTGACGCCGACGATGTAGTTGTCCTTGGTGACCTTGTCGGTGCCGTGGTACCAGTCCTCGCCCTTGAACAGTTGTTTGTTCTCGGTCACGTCCAGCCAACGGCTGTAAGCGAGCTCGACCAACAGCGAAGAACTGTCCCAGACCGGCGTGTCGCCAAAGGTGGTCAGACCGTTGAGCACCGCGTGCACGGTGTTGCCGCGGGCGACGCCGTTTTCGCCATTGAAACTGCCAATGAAGCCGGGGACGTTGGCGGCGGCCGCAGTGGGGCTGACACTGCCCGGCACACTGGCCAGGGGCATGTTCTCGCGGTAATTCAAGTCGAAACCGACACTCACCCCGGCGATGCTTTTCGACAGGCTCAGACCATAGATATCGATGTCATCGACGTAGAACTGGTTGTAGCTGCCGACGTTGCCGGAGATCAGTTGCGCAGGGCCGACAGCCGTGGGCTGCAAGGCCAGGTTTGGCAGGATGTCGGAGGTTTTGCGGTAGTAGACACCCAGCGTGCCTTGCAGCCACTCCGGGCTCCACTTGGCCATCAGGCCAAAGTCACCATGGTTGTCCGGGGTGAAGGTGTGGCCGTTGTTAAGCCGCAAAAACTGATTGGTACCCAGCGGGCCAGGCGTACCAAAGCGAGGGTTTTGTGCAGCAATCAACGACAGATTATGCCCACCATTTTGAATGCCATCGTTGAACCCCAGGTAGGTGCCTGACTCCGGCAGGCGCGCCGCGTCCCAATCCAGGAAATACTGTGCGGCTACAGTCAGTTCCGGGTTAAGCGTGAAACTGGCCGATAACTGATTGCGCGGAATGAACAGCTCTTTGGCTTCTGTTCCCGGAACCGCTAGCGCCTTGGAAATGTCCAGGCCCGACTGGCCGTAACTGTTGCCATGGGCAAAGGCCAGCAGACTCTCGCCCCAGTAAAGGGTGTGCTTGCCTGCCTTGCCACTCAGCAACGATTCATCACCAATTTCCGTGCTGCCAAACACAAAGGCATCGAGAATTTCGGAAGACGGCCCGTTGTAGTAACGATCGGCGTAACCGCTCACGTGGCGTGAATCCGGTACGCCGCTGTTGAGCTGGTTGGTCGATGCATTGTCACTGCCAACATCGTCGTAGGCATGGTCGTACCAGGTATTCGCACTGACGCGAAAGCCAGCCTTCTGTTTGTAAACCACGTCCAGTTCGGACAGCACATCCATGCGCTGAGAAACCGGACTGCCAGAGGAGAAGTTGCGATCCCCGTCGTTGTTGTTCCACGAATGGGCCAGCTTGCTGTTGGGTGCCTCCACACGCTGGGCGTAGTTGAGCTTCACGGTGTTGTCGAAGCGCACCGCCAGGTCTTCGTTCCCTGTGTCGATTTCCAGTGCGTGTGCCGGTGTTATGCCCAGACCCGCCAGGACGGCGGAAGTCAGCAACCCCTTGCGGAGGTTTGCATGGCAGATCTTATTATTTTTGTTCATCTAACTTGCCACCTGCTCTTTGGTTTACGAAAAACTTGGGTTGAATTGACCGCTCGCGAAGTACGCGATCAAGTGCGCTGCAAAAGCGTTACCGACACAGATCGACCCAGCGCGGTACTGTGTTGGAGCGCCGTGCGGGCACCTGTAATCTGCCGGCCCTTGGCCACGCCACGCAGTTGCCAGACCAGTTCGACCAATTGCGCCAGACCGGTGGCCCCCGGTGCGTGACCACGTCCCAGTAAGCCGCCCGAGGGGTTCACTGCATTCATCTGTCCTTTGAGGCGATGACCGAGCTGTACGAAACGGTCTATTTCTTCCTCTCGGCAAAAGCCCAGCGCGGCGCTGTTGACCATGAAGTCACCCACGCTCTGGTCGTGCAGTTCGACTACATCAATGTCTTCGGGGCCCAGTCCTGCCTGCTGATAAGCGTGTTGCGCCACGCGCCGGGTGGTCGCCCGCCCCAGCACATCCAGCACACAGCCGGACTCTTGTTCCGACATGCAATCGCTGCCCCTGGTACTTGCCAGAACGCTCACATCAGCCCGAACGCCAAAGCGCAGGGCAAAGGCCGGAGAGCAGAGCAAGACCGCCGCCGCACCGCAGGCCGGCGGGCAAAGATAGGGAGGGAGCCAGCCATCGCGATCCATCACGCGGTTCAAAAGCGCATTCGGATTAACCGCAGCCTGGGCACGTGCCCGGCCGAGCACGTCATCGAAGCTACGTTCGGTGATGCCCATGCGGGTCAACAGCCAACTGGTTTGAGCCGCAAACAGTACGGCTGGATGCGATCGTCGCTCGAGTAAAACGTTGGAATCCCTGGCTTGACCGTCATCCTTGAACAGATTACGAGCGGGATCCTTCAATCCAAAAAAATCACGATTGGAAATCCGTGCAGGCATGCACTCGACACCCACTACCAACACACACTCGGCTTCACCGCAAAGAATGCTGTTGCGGGCCAGCTGAAAGGCACTGCTGGCCGATGCACAGCCATCGCTGAGACTGAAAATTGGGATGCCCGAATAGCCGATGCGGGACAGCATCTCTGCTCCGGTACCTACGTCACCCTGTACGCACGAGGTAAAAACCTGATCGACCAAGTCATAATCGATTCGTGCATCGTCCAGCGTCGAACGCACGGCCTGGCCCGCCAACGCCGCGTGGCTGTCACAGCCAACCAGCGGCAAAAATGACGCCATACCCACGCCGGCGATCAGCACTCTTTCACTCATATGCCCTGCTCCCCGCCAGCTGATACGAACCACACTCTTGTTCCGTCCAGCCTATTGCGCAGCCGAACAGCCACCCCCCCAGCGTCGGGGGGGCTTCAAATCAGATGGAGGAAGTCGAAGGACGATGCGAATGGATCTGCTGGGGTCTACAAACCGGAACTCCAGGGGGCAGCTCGCCGCTTGGAGATATCCCGTAATGATTTCTACTATTTCAATGACGACGGCATGCATGGTGTCGATGCGCTTCGGCAACTGGAAAGCGGCCTATTGCGAACAGCGCGAGCCCGGTGGATTCAAAGTTTGGAGCGAACCCTTCGTGTGCTTGAGGGTGCCGAAAAGTTTCAACCTGCGCATGGATCCGTGTGAACGTGCCGACGTGGTATCCGATCAGTACTATGACTGGAGTACCAAGAACGTATACCAGACTGAAATTGCAGTGATGAAGTCGGCTAATTTCCTGCAAACCTTCATCAACTATCCACCTAGCCAAAAACCGGCCAGCTTCAGCATCGATCAGATCCGAGCTGAGGTAGATGCAAAAATCGAGGAAAAAACGAAAGGGCAACCTCGTTGATAAACCAGCGTACCGCCCACGTATGAGTGGACAGTATTTTTTGGCGGTGTACATAGCCACCCAGTATCTAGATAAATCTTTCCGAAGCCGCGCCTGGATCGATAGCAGTCTTTCGGAACAGGTAGATATCGACCCAACGCTGACGGTGACAGTCAGCAATCGGCCAAAAGTTGCCGGTCGATTCGTCTGAGGAAACCCAGACGATCTGTCTCTTGCAGCGCCTTGTTATAAGACGTCGAGTTTTCCACGAAATCAGGAGGAAAACTTCGTCCAACAAACAGTATGTCCGGACACTGATCGGCCGAGAGTATCCGATCAAACAGTAAGTGCGGCCACACAGCGCAGGTGGCAGCTGTAAGTGCCAAACGAATGCAGATGCGCTACAACAATACATAGAACTCTGGGGTCCTCACAGGAAGCGAGCGAATGTGAATGAAACACACACTCTGTGTCGTCAGGTTGATTCGGTTCGCATCCGCTTCGCTCATCGTAGTAGCCTCCGGTGCAGTCGCAGAGGATCTCGAACCCAGGTCCTATGCCAATACGCCGGTCGGTATCAATTTCCTGCTCCTGGGCTACAGCGATCTCCATGGCAACGTGACGGCCAACCCCTCAATCCCACTCCAGGATGCCAAGCTCAACATCAAGACTGTCGTGTTTGCTTTTGCCAGATCCCTGGACGTCTGGGGCCGCTCCGGGAAGTTCGATATCGTCGTACCTGAAGCAGAATTGACGGGCTCAGCTCTGCTCGCCGGTGAACCCAAGGAACGCAATGTGACTGGATTGATCGATCCAAGATTCCGCTTCTCGGTCAACTTGTATGGCGCCCCGGCGCTGTCCCTGGCTGAATTCCCCAGCTATCAGCAGGATGTGATTGTCGGCGCCAGCCTGGCGGTCACGGCGCCACTCGGCCAGTACGACGCTAGCAGGCTGATAAATCTCGGTAACAACCGCTGGTCATTCAAGCCCGAACTGGGGATTTCCAAGCGCCTGGGGTCGGTGACCCTGGAATTATCCGGCGCGGGAACCTTTTACACCGACAACAACGAACTCCTCGGCGACCACACACTTTCCCAGAACCCGATTTACCAGGTACAGGGGCATCTTATCTATGCCTTCAGCAACGGTGTTTGGGCTTCGCTGGACACGACCTACTACGCGGGCGGCAGTACCTCGGTCGATGGGGTCGGTAACCACGATTTTCAGGAAAACACACGCTACGGATGCACCCTCACGCTACCGTTGAACCGCAACCATTCGCTAAAGCTGAATGCGAGTAATGGCGGGCATACCCGCACGGGCAGCGAATACGATGTCATTGGCATGGTCTGGCAGTATCGCTTCGGCGCAGGGCTTTGAAACACAGGATTGCCGCTACATCCAGTCATAAGATTGGTTTGCCATACCCTCCGGGGCACATTCAACTAATCCATCTTTGATAACTGAAATCTGGCCCGATACGCCCCCGGCGTAAATCCAACCCGCTCACGAAATAAGCGGGAAAACGAGCTGATGTCGCTATAACCAACATACTGAGCGATTCGCTCGGTGCTCAGGTCACCGGCCTCCAGTAACGCTCGTGCCGTATCGATGCGCAAGTTCTGCAAATAGGTCAGCGGCGACAGCTCAAGCACATTGTTGAAGCGGCGTATCAGTGTACGTTCGCTGACTGCCAATCTCGTCGCCAGGTCTTTCATGCGTATCTGCTCCGCCAAATGATCCTGTAGCCATTTCTGTGCCTGTTGAATCAACGGATCATTGTGGGTGTTGTCGGCGATAAGCGGTTGCAACGGTGTCTGTGTCGTTTGGGTCAAGTCGATCAGCATGCTGCGTGCGCACTGCATGGCTATCGCCTTTCCTGCAAATTGGGTGAGCACGTGGATCGATTGCAACAGAAAGGTAGCGTGGGCGCCGCCGCATACCAGTCGCTCAGACTCAGTGACCAAGGGACGCATTTGCAGATCGACCTTCGGAAATCGCTCGCGGAAATGCCCCACCAGCCACCAGGTAGTCGTTGCAGTCCGGTTATCGAGCAAACCTGTATCGGCGAGCACAAAGGTGCCCGTGCAATTCGCACACAGCCATGCACCCTGCTCCCATTGCTTGATCAGCCATTCGCGCACGGTTATTTGATTGGCCAGAAATTGCTGGAAATGCTGCCAGCCTCGGTAATGCAGGCTTGGGATAAAGACCAGATCGTAATTGTGGTTCTGCGGTAGTGGCCGCATGGCCAGTTCAAGTCCGTTGCTCGTCCGTACAGGCTGCCCGCTTTGCGATAGGAAATGCCATTCAAACAGTCCGGCTGGTGGCATTCCTTGCCTGGACATATGCGCATTGGCGACCTGCAACATGTCGGCAAATCCTCCGATAACGGAAGCATAGGAATCGTCAAACCCGAGAATCGCGACGGTAGGCATGGCAGCACCTTTGAGTGGGTATGGCGATATTCGCATATTTACAGTCGTTTTTGCCTATTACGCCCTATCCTGCGTCTCACTACAGTGCTCGCCACGCTGCTTTCCAGGCTAATGACGAGATTACTCATGACCCAGACCACGATTCCCCGCTACCAAGACAGCCTGTACCACGACCTGAATACCCCGCAGGAAATCCTCGCCATTCGCCAGGAGGTTCGTCGCTTCGCCGATGAGCATGTCGCACCGGTGGCTTATGCCATTGGTCATACCGAGGAATCTGTCGAAGCCTTCCCGCGCGACCTGTTCGCCAAGATGGCCAAGGCCGGTTTGTTCCGCATTCCCTTTGCTGCCGACGTCGGGGGACGCGGGCTCAAGCACCCGACAGCCGCCACCGCCGTGATGATCGAAGAGCTGGCGTACCATTCGAATTCGGTGGCCGCCATCGTTGACGTGCATTGCATTCTCGCGGGCAATGCGCTGAATCATGGGTCAGACTCGATCAAGCAACGCTATCTCACGCCCCTGCTCAACGGCGACAAGATTGGGAGCTTTGCCACTACCGAACCGGATGCCAGTACCGACCTGAGCATCCAGGCCATGAACACCCACGCCACGCGTACTGAAAATGGTTACATCGTCAACGGTCGCAAGCGCTTCATTACCAACTCCCCCGTCGCCGATTTTGTTGTGCTGCTCTGTGTCGATGGAGAGCGCATGACTGAGCTGGTGGTCGAACTGAATTGGCCAGGCGTTCGTGTGGGTGAGCCAGACAAGAAAATGGGCAACCATGGCCAACTCACGGCGGACATCTACTTCGACAACGTCAAGGTGCCCATGGAGAACGTTGTTGGCCAGCCAGGGCATGGTCTCAAGATAGCGTTGCAAACGCTGACCTATGGACGCGTCGGGATCGCTGCGAGCGGGACCGGCATGGCTCAGGCGCTGTTTGATCACAGCGTCGAACGACTCAAGACCCGCCGGGCTTTCGGCAAAGTCATTGCGCAGTTCCAGCACTGGCAGTTCAAGCTGGCTGAGCGCGCGACTGAAATCGAAAATGCCCGCAACCTGTACCTCAAGGCGGCGTTGCGTATGGATGAGGGACATGCGTTCCCGGAACCCGAAGCCGCGATGGCCAAATGGTATGGCACTAACCTCGCCGGTGAATTTGCCCGTGATGCGGTACAGATCTTTGGCGGTTACGGCTTCATGCGTGAACTGGCGGCTGATGGTTCGCACTACCGAGTCGAGGAGATTTACCGCGATTGCAAAATCGCCGAGATCTATGAGGGGACCAATGAGATTCAAAAGTTGGTCATCGCACGCGGCATCTTTGGTAAAGACATCACAGGCTGACGGGCAGCCCATTCACGCTCACAGGAAACCTCTCCCATGAATATCTTCATTATCCACGCACACAACGAGTCGCAGTCGTTCAATACAGCCATGAAAAACCTGGCTGTCGAAGAACTACAAGCGCAAGGACATTGCGTAGAAGTTTCCGACCTGTATGCCATGAACTGGAATCCGGTCGCCAGCGCAGCCGATTTTGATAGCCGCGCCAATTCCGACTACCTGACCTATGCGCTGGAACAACGGCACAATCATTCGCAACAGACCCTGGCAGCGGATATCCAAGAGGAACTGGACAAGTTGCTCAACGCTGATCTTGTGATCTTCAACTTCCCGATCTATTGGTTCTCGATGCCGGCGATCATGAAAGGCTGGATAGATCGGGTACTCATTTCCGGCGTTTGCTACGGCGGCAAGCGCTTTTACGACCTGGGAGGTTTGGCTGGCAAAAAGGCAATGCTTGCCATCACTATCGGCGGTCAACCTCACATGCTGGTCAAGGACGGCGTGCACGGTGAACTCAACGATATGCTTAAGCCGATCCTGCGCGGCACGCTGGCTTATACCGGGATGGCTGTGTTGCCGACCTTTGTTGCGCATCACGTGCCGTACATCTCCCAAGAGGCCCGCGCAAACTTGTTGGAGCAGTATCGTCAGCACCTGAGATCGCTGGACACGCTACAGACTCTGACGTTCGTCTCGCTCAATCAGTTTAACGAAAAACTGCATCCACTGTCCGCTACGAACATCTAACTCATGTTCGAACAGCGTATCGTTGATGTCCGCTTTGGGTTGGCTTCAACCATGAGTGGTAGGCAGAGATCGGCCAAAAGCAGTCATTAAAAGAGGCTCATGCGAGCAAACGCTGGATAGCGCAACCGACTCTGCAATATCGCCGTCGATCATCATTACACCACCTCCGTCCGGCCTACTGAGACAGACTCTCGCCACTCCACATCGGTAATGGCGTGTCTCTGTGCCAAAGGTCTGGAAAGCTTCATGAGTGGTGGCTTGCCTGGCTGTGGGAGCGGAGCCACACCCGCATCACAGCTCGCCCAATGCCATGCGTCTGAATTGTTCATTTCCGCGTTCCGAAGGATGAATGATTTTGACTTTCCGAAAAAGTTGTAGTGAATGATGAAAAGATTTAAACGGCTCACTGAGAGTTTCCTATGCTCATTGCCTAACGAGTTCCGTTAAAAAAAAAGACTCTGATTACTGTGAGCACACCATGCGCCTTGCGGACTTTATCCTTGCAAATATGGAACCCATCCTTCAGCAGTGGGAGGACTTCGCCAGAACGTTAACTCCCGCCGCTGACGGGATGGATTCGCCCGCCCTGCGAGATCATGCGGAACAAATGTTGCGGATCATCGCTGCCGACCTTCAAACTCCGCAGAGCCATGAAGCAAGGATCGCGAAATCTCACGGAGGTGCCCCTCCCACTTTTGGGGTCAGCTCATCAGAAACACACGCGGACCTTCGTCATTCTTCGGGCTTCACCATCGGGCAAATGATTGCCGAATACAGAGCATTGCGTACCAGCGTGCTTGCGTTGTGGTTGCCGCCTGATCATGTGTCCGAGGCTGAAGAAATTCATGATGTCATTCGGTTCAATGAAGCAGTTGATCAAGCGCTCGCTGAGTCGGTGGTGACATACACCAATGCCGTCAATACAGCGCGCAACGTATTTCTTGGCGTTCTCGGCCACGATTTGAGAAGTCCGCTCGGTGCCATATTACTCAGTTCTGAAGTCCTTTTAGGCGCTGGGAATCTACCGCCCAAATCAACCAAGAACGTGTCGCGTATTTTCACGAGTGTGAAGCGCTCCATAAAGATCGTAGGTGACCTTTTGGATTTCACACGCACTCAGTTGGGATCGGGAATTCCAGTGCGCATCGAACCAGATGATCTAGCACTGACGTGTAAGGGGATGGTGGACGAAGCAAGCGCCTACCACCCGGATCGACAGATAGACTTTCAGTCGAAATACACCGTGCCATGGCGGTTTGATAAACCCAGGATGGAGCAGGTAATCGCTAATCTCGTTGAAAACGCGATCCAGCACGGAGAGACCGGCACCCCTGTTACCGTCACTCTAAAAGCCAGCAATGAGTATGCCCAACTGTCGGTCCACAATGCCGGACTTCCAATCCAAGACAGCGCAAGAGCGAGCCTTTTTAATCCGATGACTCGTCATCTAAACAGCGGCGACGTCGAGTACGGCGCTGAAGCGGGGCTCGGGCTAGGACTTTACATCGCATCCGCAATCGTAAGTGCCCATCAGGGAGATATAGAAGTCGACTCAGGAGCTGATAGGGGTACTACTTTTACGGTTCGCATTCCTATGGGGCGCTCATAATCTGCACAGGCGGCAGCTCTGCGAGGAGTGACCGCGATGGGTCGGATCCGGCCCTTCACGACAGGCAAATATCGGCCAAAAGCAGGCATTAGACGCGTGTACGAACCCAGCGGCTATTCACTGCTCTACATCCCGCTGTCTGCCCAAGACGTTCACGGCGCCAACGCCCTATTGCATCGGTCTCGCTGATCCCGTCTCGCACCACCCCGAAAGCATGTGAGGTCAGGGTGCGGGGGTCGCAGGTTTTGATTCCGTACGTCGCACTATCCGGCCATCGACGTCCAGGCCTTCCCAAGGGCTGCCCTGGCTACAGGTAAACTCGAGGCGTAAAAAAGCCCGCGTTGAGCGGTCATCGGAAATCATCCGAACTAATTCAGGCACCTGATTCAGGGTCACTCGCAGGCATACCGCGAGCTTCCTTATCGTTTTCGTTCTGATCGTCCATCTGTGGGTCGGCGTCAGGGTTATCGACTCGACCGCTCTGTCCAGCTTCTGGATGCTCACTCGACACCGAGTTATTTGCATCCACGTCAGTCATGTCTTCGTCGACAGGAGTCTCGTCGTCTGGAGGCAGCGGAACTTCGGGCTCGTCCCTCTTGGGGTCATGGCCGGTTTCGTTGTCCGTCGTGCGCGTTTCGGGCTGCTGTGATTTGTTGCCAGGTGCGTTCTCGTCAATGTCCATGCTGAACCTCCGTACTGATGCGCGGGATGTCCGTGCTTGAACATGAGAAACGGCAAAGCGTTACAAGTGCAGCACAGTGGACGAACGGAGAAGAAAAACCCGGCTCACCGGCCGGGCTTTCTCTCCTATCTCCTATCGTCTGAAAGCGGTGTCTGTTCATCCGCTTCTGGGGTAGTCCTCTCACCAGGATCCTTCCAGTCTTCTGGACGATCATCGCTTGGATTTTTCAACGGATCGTATTTGTTCGGATCGTCTGGATCTAGCGTCGGCTCATCTGAACCTGGCTCAGGCTTGGATGGAACAGAACCTTGTGTTTGGTTTTGAAAACTCGAATCGGTAGACATACCCACCTCACCAATGAGGTCCAGCTTTTCTGGGCCGTAATAGTTTGAATTTGGCAGGTGAAAAGTGTGCGACTGAGCAGATGAGCGGGCAGTAAAAAGCCCAGCGGGCGGCTGGGCTTTTGGAGTTGCACGGACTTGCCCCCCATCCGCATCACAACTGACCAGTCATTTGCAGCCGACTTGACCAGCGCACGTGGGAATGACGACCGGCAGAGAACGGCCAAAAGCGGACGGTCGCGACAAGCAGCTATGGGCAAAAGCAGACGATCACCGGAATCAGCCCGCGTATACCCAGGCTCCGCTCTCCTGCCTTACGCAGAAAGCTAGCCATACCTTTTTTCGCTTTCGGCCAAGACGGCCTCAAGCTTGGTGAGCGCGGCATCGAAGTCTATGTTCTGGATTGCTCGCGAAACCGGCACAAGCGCCTGAGCCAAGGCCAGGCCTTCAGCGCTCAGACGTTCGATCAGCGCATCAAGCAGATCGCCTGCCTCTGAATCGCAGTCCAGCAGCAGTTGGCGCAGTTTGCCCAGCATTGCAGTGGCCTCGGCTGACGGGGGTACGCTGGGCCGGCTCGCGGGGGCTTGCGGTACGGTCGCCGACGCCACTCCCTGCAGCCCTGCGAGCACCGGATGGAGCACGGCAAGTGTCTTTGCAAGCAAAACCCCAATCGTCTCGTCGCTTGCGCCTTGCGCGCAGGCTTGCTCTAGTGCCGCTGCGGCGGTGGCCACGTCCATCGCACCGATATTGCCTGCCACGCCGCGTAGCGTGTGCGCACAGCGGATCGCCGCCTCGGCGTTGCCGCGGTCCAGCCGGGCCTGAGCAAAGCTCTCGGAAAACTGGGCTTGGCCCGTGGCGAACTTGGCCAGCAGACGCCGGTACAAGGCCATGTTCTGCTGTGAAGTGGCCAAGCCGGCTTGTACGTCGATGCCGGGTAGAGGCGGCAGTTCGTCAGTCGCGGAGTACGGCACAGAGACGCCTAAAGGTTGAGGCGCCGCGGGCGTGATCCACTTCGCCATACAGCCCAACATATCGTCCACTCGCAGCGGCTTTGCGATGTGATCCGTCATGCCCGCAGAGATGACCTTTTCGCGGTCACCCGCCATCGCGTTGGCCGTCATCGCAATGATCGGAAGCTGAGCGAACTGCGGCTGTGCACGCAGATGACGCGTAGCTTCGTAGCCATCCATCACGGGCATCTGGCAATCCATCAACACGCCGTCGAAGACGCTGTCGCGCGCCAAGATGTCCAGCGCCTCCTGGCCATGCTGGGCCAGAACCACTTCGATGCCGGCCTGGCCCAGAAGCTCCTGCGCCAGTTCCTGATTCAAGTCATTGTCCTCGACCAACAGAACGCGGGCGCCGCGCAGTTGCGCGGTGAGTTGTTGTTGCCCCTGGGCCTTCGATTCAGCGCGGCTGTGCAAAATCCGTCCCTTGCCCAGTGCCTCACCCACGGCTTCGAGAAGGGTCGAGGCCGTGATCGGCTTGGTCAGCACCGCGCTGAGGTGGGTGCCAGTACTGAGCGCCGAGCTCACGGCCTCATCGCGACCGAAGGCGGTCACCATAATGGCAGCAGGTACGGTCACGTGGCCCAGGGTCTGAATCCGGCGTATCGCCTCGATGCCGTCCATGCCGGGCATCTTCCAGTCCATCAGGACGAGTTGATAGTCCAGTTGCCGTTCATGGGCGGCCTGGATCATGCGCAGACTTTGCGCGCCGTTTTGCGCCACATCCACCTCCAGGCCAAAGTGGCGCGACATGGTGGAAAGAATCTCGCGCGCAGTAGCATTGTCGTCAACTACCAAGGTGCGAACGCCGAGCAATTCCTCGGCGCGGAACATGCGCCGCGGCATCGGCTCAGCCTGCATGCCGAAGCGGGCCTGGAAGTGAAAGATCGAGCCGCTACCCGGTTCGCTCTCCACCCAGATGCGCCCATTCATCAGCTCCACCAGCGTGCGCGAGATCGCCAAGCCGAGACCAGTGCCGCCGTACCTGCGCGTAGTCGAGCTGTCGGCCTGGCTGAAGGAATGGAACAGTCTGGCGCACTGCTCGGGTGTCATGCCTATGCCAGTGTCGCGGACCCAGCCATGCAGATTAACCTCGCCGCGCTCCTGGCTGGCGACCTCAATGCCGAGGATGACCTCGCCGTGCTCGGTGAACTTGACCGCGTTGCTGCACAGATTGACCAGCACCTGTCCCAGGCGCAGCGGATCTCCCACGAGAGCGGTCGGCACATCGACCCCGCAGTTGAACAGGAGCTCCAGGCCTTTGTCGTCCGCCTTCATGCCGATCAAATTGGCCACATGGTCCAAGACATCCTCGAGCCGGAAATCCACCTGTTCAATGGACATCTTGCCGGCCTCGATCTTTGAGAAATCGAGGATGTCATTGATGATGCCCAGCAGGTTCTCTGCCGAGCGGTGCACCTTCTCCACATAGTTGCGCTGTTTCTTGTCCAACGCGGTTGCTAGGGCGAGGTGCGACATGCCGATGATCGCGTTCATCGGTGTGCGGATTTCATGGCTCATATTGGCCAGGAAATCGCTCTTGGCCTTGGTGGCTCCCTCGGCGATCTCCGTAGCCTTGGCCAGCTCCTGCTGGGTCCTGATGTATTCAGTCACGTCCTGGGTGACGCCATACATGTCCGTGGCCTTGCCATCCGCGTCGCAGAACACCGTGCCATAGGCATGAATCCAGACAGTGCGTCCGTCGATTGGGCGCTTATAGGCGTAGATGGAGTCATAGGCCGGAACCTTGCCGTCAATGGCATCTTGGAAGTTTTGTTCTGTTGCTGCGGCATGTGCCGGGTCGCCGGCTGCGACATTGGCGAGCCAGTCCTCGGCCACGCGATAGCGGAAGTGTTCGTTCGGAATGTCGCCAAAAATGTCAGCCGCACGCTTGGATGAGTTGTACCAACCGGAGCCATCGAGCGGTACCTGCCAGTAGCCCGACCGGGTCAGGCCCAAGGCCTGATCGCTGAGGAAATTGATTCTCCTGAGCTCTTCCTCTGCCCGGTTGCTCTCCGTGAGGTCGGTCTGAGTGCCCACGATTCGAATGGCCTGCCCCGAATCGTCACGCTCAACAACCTGGCCCTTAGCCATGACCCAGGTCCACTCACCGGAAGTGTTCTTCAACCGAAATTTGCTCCGGAAATCAGATTGCGGCCCCGCAACGACATGCGCCAGGTCTGCTTCCACGCTGGAAGCATCCTCCGGATGGAGGATGGCCTTGAAGCGTTCATAGGTGTGCCCGTAAAGGATGTCCAGATCCTCGGGTCGATAGCCCACCATGGTCGACCAGGTCGCATTGGTGTAAAGCTCGTCGGTGACGGTATTCCAGTCCCACAGGCCGATATTGCTGTTGCTCAGGGCAAGGTCCAGGCGCTGTTGGCTGATCGCCAGCGCACTGGCCATCGCGCGGAACTCGGTAATGTCATGAATCCAGCTGATCAGTTCTACCGTTCCCTCCTGAACCAGGCGGTTGGCACTGACCAATACGTTGCGCGACTGACCATCCTGCCCCACCAGCTCGGCCTCATAGTTCTTGACGATGCCGTTCTGCTCCAGCAGCGCGATGAAATTCCCGCGGCTCCGGGCGGTCTGCCACAGCGACGCCATATTGCTTTGGAGCAGCTCCTCCTTGCTCAGGCCCATCAACTGCGTCATCTGGTGGTTTGCGAAGATGGAATGCCCATCCTCGGTGGAAATGGCAACAGCCACGGGGCTGTTCTCCAGTATTTGCTGAAGGCGTTTCCGCTCATTGCTGAGCATCTGCTCCGCGGTCTTACGTTCGGTAATGTCCTCCAGCATCCACACTGTGCCCTTGGACAGGTCGTTGAAGTCAATGGCCGCCCCACTGGCTTGGCACCAGAAGCGCGTGCCGTCGGCGCGCACCAGCACCTGCTCGCGTTGGTACATTTCGCCACACCCAAGTCGTTCGTAGATGGCACGTCCTTCCTCGGCAAATTGTTCGTCCGAGGGATACCAGGCGCGCGTGGATTGGCCAATCTGCGCGCCTTCGTGAGTTCGAAACAGCGCATCGAGATTGCGGTTGCTGCGTACGATGGTGCGAGCTCTGATGAAGGCGATGCCCAGTGTTGCTGAATCGAATATCGCCGACTGCTCAGCGTTGGCGATGCGCACAGCTTCTTCGTTCTTCTGCCGTTCCGTCACGTCATATATCCAGCTAACCAAGAGGCTGGCCTCGCCTTGCCAACTACGGCTGGTGCTGACCAGCACGGAGTGAGCTTCGCCGTCCTTGCCCACTAGTTCCGTCTCGAAGTCCTTGACGATGCCTTCGCGGCGCAGCCGTTCGACAAACTGTTTGATGCTCTGCGGATGCTTCCACAACGTAAAGCTGTTGCCTGCCAACAGCTCTTCCGTAGACCGGCCGAGCAGCTGCGTCATCTGATGATTCGCAAAAACGGCGTTGCCATCTTCCGAGCTGATGAAGACGCCCACCGGACTGTTTTCGAGGATCTGCAGCAGCCGCTCGCGTTCGTCGGCGAGCGCGCGTTCCGCGGCTCTGCGTGCCGTGACGTCGGTCAGCATCCACACCGACCCCTTACCCAGATCCTGAGGGTCGATGGCCGAGCCACTGAGTTCGCACCAGAAGCGCGTTCCATCGGCCCGCACTAGTTCCTGTTCACGCTGGCATGTGGCCCCGGTTGACAACTGCGCGTAGACCTCGTTGAGGCTGCGGACAAAGGCCTCCTCTGAGTCGTACCAGGCGCGAGCAGACTGGCCGATTTGCCCACCAGGCCCGGAGCGGAATAGCGCATCGCATTGGCTGTTGCAACGCACGATGACCGCGTTCTTGAGGAATGCAATGCCGAGCATGGCGGCCTCGAACATTGCAGTCTGTTCAGCGTTGGCAGTGCGCGTGGCTTGCGTCAGTGCCGCTTGCTGCTGAAGATTGCGTTCGATCGTATTGGCCATTTGGCGCAGTACCAACGCAACCGCTGCGCAGAGCAGGAAGACGGCCAGCAGGCCTAGGCCGACGATGGAGTTGCGGATCGTAGCCTCGGCCTCGGCTTCGAGGCCCGCGCGATACGGATCCAGCGCGCTGACCAAACGCTCGACCGCCGCGCGGTTTTCTTCATAGTGCGCCGTGAGACGCCGATAGGATTGGTTGACGGTTGCCGTGTCATCGCGCGTCAGAGCCGGCAGAAAGACGGTCTCCCATTCGGTGAAGAAAGCATCGGCGGGCGTGAACACGTCACGGTTGATGTTGTCCTTCAACGACTGCGGAAGTTGGCTCTGGGCCCACTGTCGCTGTCCGCTGTAGAAGCGATCGCGCTGCTGTTCCAGCCGCGCAATCAACTCGGGTCGCTCGGCCGGGGCGGCGCCGCGCAACTGATTCGCGACGAAGAAGCTCTCGATGATGTACTGCGGCGGCGGAAGGACATCGGCTTCGAGGTTCTCGCCGGCGAGAATTCGGCCGTACAGGTCGCCGTTAACTGCGACCATATTCAGCGCGCGGTAGGACCAAAGAGACAGTACCAGCAAGGCGGCGACCACACCGGCCAGCAGCAAGCCAAACTGCGTCTTGATGGACCTCCTGTGCAACGGAATCTGATTCATGGTCTTTGTTCCGAACAATTAGGTGGTAGTGCAGTTCTCGAGAACGATCCCGATCGGAAGGCCCGCTGTCGACTTTCAGAGAATCGGCCGCTTTTCTCTGCGCTTGGCAATAGGCGAACTCGTGCGGGTTGGTTTCGCGGCCCTGCTTGCGGTGGGAGTCATTCAGTCGGCGAAGCTGCCGTCGCCCTTGGCCAGGGCCAGGTCTTGCGCCTTCTCGGCGATGTCCGCATCGGAATCAACGAAGCGTTGCGCGATCCGCCGAAACTCCTCTGCCAGAGCGAGGAACACGTCGAGGATGTCCGGATCGAAATGCGAGCCGCGGCCCTCGCGCATGATGCCCAGTGCCTGCTCGTGCGACATTCCGTCCTTGTAAACGCGACGGCTGATCAATGCGTCATAGACGTCGGCGACGGCCATGATCCGGGCCGACAGTGGGATCGCTTCGCCAGACAGGCCTTGCGGATAGCCGCTGCCATCCCACTTTTCCTGGTGGCTGTAGGCGATCTCCTTCGCACACTGCAGGAACTCCACGGGCACGCCGAGCATGTCCTCCGCATGCTGGATGGCGTCGCGGCCCAGTGTGGTGTGCCGTTTCATGATCTCGAATTCGTGTGGCTCGAAGCGACCCGGTTTTAGCAAGATGCGGTCCGGGATCCCGATCTTGCCGATGTCGTGCAGTGGCGCCGACTTAAACAGTAAGTCGATCCTGTGATCGGAGAGCTGCTCACGCAATCGGGGGACCCGCTCGCGCAAGGCCTGGGCCAGTACGCGCACATAATTCTGGGTGCGCCGGATGTGGTTGCCGGTCTCGTTGTCGCGCGTTTCGGCAAGCGAGGCCATGGCCAGGATGGTGACGTCCTGGATCGCGGTGATCTCGCGCGCACGCTTTTGCACCTCTTCTTCGAGGAACTTGTTCTGGTCGCGCAAAAAGTCAGCCCCGGCCTTGGCCTGCAGTTGGGTGGCAACTCGAGCCAACACGATGGGCGGACTGATCGGCTTGGTGATGAAGTCTGCCGCACCCAGCGCCAGACCTCGTTCCTCGTCTGCCGTGCTGGTCATGGCGGTCAGAAAGATAATGGGAACGTGCTGCGTGGCTGGATCGGCCTTGAGCTGACGGCAAACCTCGTAGCCAGAAAGGCCGGGCATCATCACGTCGAGCAAGATCAGGTCCGGGGCCTCACCGCGGGCAATCGCCAGGCCTTTCTCGCCGGAGCCGCAAAGCTTGATCCGGTATTGATCCTTCAGCAGGCCGGACAGTAGCCAGAGGTTGTCGGGCGAGTCATCAATCGCAAGAATAGTGGGCTTTTCGGAGAAGCCGAAATTGCTTGATGTTGTCATCACCGCTCCTTCTGAGGCGTCGGTCTCTTGGCCGTCATGCAGACTATTCCGTAATGCCAAATGAATGACAAGGCCGCGCCAAGCCTCTTGGACATGAATTGTTCCAAGCCCCCTGGGTTACGCTGCCCCCGTCAGATGGACACTGAGAGCGAGGACCGTTTCCGCGATGATGGACGTAGCTCCGCTGAAATCACGCACACGAGTGCTGGTGGTGATGACAGCGATGCCATGTGCAAGGTCACGGCCGATCATCTGCGTGGAGGTGGTGTCGAGCGGATCATGACCGCGAGGCATGTGCCCAAGGCCTTACCCTATCCGAATATAGCCTAGCCATTGGGCGGCGATGTGTGAGAAGTCGCGATCCCACGACGTTTTTAGGCCTAAGGATCTCATTGAAGCCGTTGCCGCCCTCACAATGCGCCAGCGGGCAATGGCTAGGGGTGGCCTAAGGCGCTCAGAATTTCCTCTCCGGAGGATTTTGTTGATCGTTCAACCCGTCGGAATCACGGCAGCTCGCCGCAGCTCGCTCGCCCAAAATTAGCATGCGCACCAAGCGGTGGTCAGGCTAACGCAATGGTGCGCACAGCACACCCTACAGGGGTAGCGTTTCCAGGTGAACTGGATGTCTGCTTCTGGCCGATTTCTGCCTGTCATGAAGGGCCATAATCGACCCAAAGCAGTCCTTCGCGTCGGGCGGCAGTCGTCCAAAACCAGACGGTCAGCGCGGTTCTGGTTTCGCTCGATAGCGAATGCTCACAGCATGCGACCGCTTACCAGAAAACAATTCTGGCTAATCGCCTACACCGTTAGGCGCTGCTACAGACTGTGATGTACGTGTTACACGTAGCAACGCCCGCGGCGGTACCCGGGATAGCGAGAGAATCGCGCATCCGACACAAGACCTTCAGACGTCCGTGACGATGGTGCCAAGGCGCTGCAACAATGAAATGCACCTACTCGCATCGCAAGCAGCTTCATGGTCTGTGAGCGAACTCGCGAAACGCAGAGTTTGGGCAGCAACTGGCTCCTTCTGACATATGTCGCTGTCATGTTGTTAGGCGCTACTGACCCAAATAGATCGCCCCCCCTGTGACAGCTGGCTAAACTGACCTCGCACCGACTACTGCAGACCGGAGGTGTTCACAGAGTTGATCCTGCAAAGCTCTGAACCGGGCCTCCAGCTGGTCCATTCGATCTAATTCCGCTAACCATTCGTCATCCGTTGCGCGACGGAGATGATTAACAGTGGCCTGCCATTCTGTATGAGCCCGGTCGATGGCATTCAACAGTTCTAAAGAGTACGAATCCAAAAGCAAACTCGATAATTCATTGAGGTAAGCCAATTTAGAAAGTCCATATAAAGGAAATATGATGGAAAACCGGATTAGATGGCACACGTATCTGGCGTACGCTGGTTCAGTCTCGCGATCGACTTATCTGGAAAGACCGATCATCACTCAGAATCCGGGGCTATCGAAATAGCCCCGGATCGCTATTCACTTCAACGCCAGCAAACGTTTAAACGCTTGCTGCCAGTTCAGGGATGGCTTCGAACAGGTCAGCCACCAGGCCGTAATCGGCCACCTGGAAGATCGGCGCTTCTTCATCCTTGTTGATCGCAACGATCACTTTGGAGTCTTTCATGCCGGCCAGGTGCTGGATCGCGCCGGAGATACCGACCGCGATGTACAACTGTGGAGCAACTATCTTGCCGGTCTGACCGACCTGCATGTCGTTGGGTACAAAACCTGCGTCGACTGCGGCGCGAGAAGCACCGACTGCAGCGCCCAGCTTGTCAGCCAGGGCGTACAGGTGTTTGAAGTTGTCGCCGTTCTGCATGCCGCGACCGCCGGAAACGACGATCTTGGCAGCGGTCAGTTCCGGACGATCGGACTTGGCCAGTTCTTCGCCAACGAAGCTGGAGATGCCAGCGTCGTGAGTAGCGGCAACAGCTTCAACGGCAGCCGAACCACCTTCAGCGGCAACCGGATCAAAACCGGTGGCACGCACGGTGATCACTTTGACCGCAGCGTTCGATTGAACGGTAGCGATGGCGTTACCGGCGTAGATCGGACGCTTGAAGGTGTCAGCGCTTTCGACCGAGATGATCTCGGAGATCTGGTCAACATCCAGCTGAGCGGCAACGCGCGGCAGGATGTTTTTGCCGTTGGAGGTCGCGGCAGCCAGGATGTGGCTGTAGCCCTTGCCCAACTCTGCAACCAGCGGCGCTACGTTTTCCGGCAGTTGGTGAGCATAGGCGGCGTTGTCGGCCACCAGCACTTTAGCCACGCCAGCGATTTTCGCAGCGGCTTCAGCCACGGCGCTAACGTCAAGGCCGGCAACCAGAACGTGGATGTCACCGCCGATTTTAGCGGCAGCAGCCATGGTGTTCAGGGTGGCAGGAGCCACAACCTTGTTGTCGTGCTCAGCGATTACCAAGATAGTCATGATTAGATTACCTTCGCTTCGTTTTTCAGTTTCTCGACCAGTTCAGCCACCGACTTGACCTTAATACCCGCGCTGCGTGCAGCAGGCGCTTCGACTTTCAGGGTCTTGTTGGTGGAGGCGGTGGAAACGCCCAAAGCATCCGGAGTCAGCACTTCGAGAGGCTTCTTCTTGGCTTTCATGATGTTTGGCAGGGACGCATAACGCGGCTCGTTCAAACGCAGGTCGGTGGTGACAATGGCCGGCAATTTCAGGGAAACCGTCTGCGCGCCGCCGTCGACTTCGCGAGTCACGGCAACGCTGTCGCCGCTGATTTCGACTTTCGAAGCGAAGGTACCCTGACCGTAGCCGCTCAATGCAGCGAG
This sequence comes from Pseudomonas sp. LBUM1644, assembly GCF_059716195.1. NCBI lineage: Bacteria > Pseudomonadati > Pseudomonadota > Gammaproteobacteria > Pseudomonadales > Pseudomonadaceae > Pseudomonas > Pseudomonas sp. LBUM1644. Next base: position 3,147,752 of record NZ_CP166812.1, read on the forward strand.
CATCTGGCCAGTCTGGTTGTTGTCGCTGTCAATGGCTTGTTTGCCCAGGATCACCAGCTGAAGCTGTTCCTTGTCGACAAAGGCTTTCAGCAGTTTGGCAACGGCCAGGGAAGTCAGGTCTTCGGCGGATTCGACGAGGATGGCGCGGTCGGCACCCAGAGCCAGCGCGGTGCGCAGTTGCTCTTGAGCGGTGGACGGGCCAACGGAGACGACGACGATTTCAGTCGCAACGCCTTTCTCTTTCAGGCGTACGGCTTCTTCCACTGCGATTTCGCAGAATGGGTTCATCGACATCTTCACGTTGGCGAGATCGACGCCGGAATTGTCCGTCTTGACGCGAACCTTCACGTTGTAGTCAACCACTCGCTTGATGGCTACGAGGACTTTCATTACGGGCTCCCTTCAGAAAAAAATCTTTTGACCAGACTTGTGCGGCTCAACCGGACGAGTCGCCGAGTTGTTCGATGACACCTTGAGCTTTCAATTCGGCCAGGCGGTTGTCATCCAGGCCCAGTCGGCGTTTGAGCACTTCGTCGGTATGCTCACCCAACATGGGCGCGGCGCGCAGATATTCCACCGGCGTACCCGACAGTTTTATCGGGCTGCCCACCGTGACAAAGTCCGGGTTCAACGGGTGAGGAATGTTCACCAGCATCTCTCGCGCCTTCACCTGTGGCTCGTCCAGCGCTTGAGCGATGCTGTTGATTGCGCCCACTGGCACACCCTGCGGATGGACCCGTTCCACCCATTCATCGGCACAGCGAGTCAGGAAATGTAGCGAGAGAATCTCGATGATCTCCTCGCGGTTCGCCACCCTGTTCGCGTTGCGGGCAAAGCGCGGATCTTTAGGCAACTCCGGGAGTCCGATCGCATCACACAGCGAGATGAACTGGCTGTCATTGCCGCAGGCAATGATGAAATCGCGATCGCTGGCACGAAACACTTGATAAGGAACAATGTTTGCGTGAGCGTTGCCATAGCGTCCGGGGGGCTTGCCAGAGGCGAGATAATTCTGGCTCTGGTTGCACAGTGTGGCGATTTGCACGTCCAGCAATGCCATGTCGACATGCTGGCCCAAACCGGTCTTCTCGCGACTGAGCAATGCCGCCTGGATGGCGACGGTGGAATAAAGCCCGGTCATAAGGTCTGAAAACGCCACCCCTACTTTTTGCGGACCACCGCCCGGTAAGTCGTCGCGCTCACCGGTGATACTCATCAGCCCGCCGATGCCCTGGATGATGAAGTCGTAGCCGGGCTCCGCGGCGCGCGGGCCGGTCTGACCGAAGCCCGTTACCGAGCAATACACCAGCCGCGGATTGATTTGCGACAAGCTTGAATAGTCCAGCCCGTACTTCGCCAGGGAGCCAGCCTTGTAATTTTCGATCAGCACGTCACAACTGGCAGCCAGCGCACGCACCAATGCCTGCCCTTCGGCCGTGGCCAGGTTGAGTGCCACCGATAACTTGCCACGGTTGGTCGATTGGTAATACGAAGCTTCCTGAGTGGACTCTTCGTTTCCATCACTCATCCACGGCGGGCCCCAACCACGGGTATCGTCGCCCGCACCGGGTCGTTCAATCTTGATGACTTCAGCCCCCAGGTCAGCCAACGTCTGGCCACACCAGGGACCGGCCAATACGCGGCTCAGGTCAAGCACGCGGTATCCGGTCAAAGCACCCATTTTATTTCACCCTTACTTGGCGAGCTCATACGCGCTCGATAACCATCGCCAGCCCTTGGCCAACACCGATGCACAAACTGACGACTGCGTAGCGCTTGCCACTCACTTGCAAGGCGCGAGCCGTGCTGAGTGCCAGCCGCGCACCTGATGCGCCCAGCGGATGGCCGACTGCGATGGCACCGCCGTTGGGATTGACGCGTGGGTCATCAAAGGCCAGACCCAGCCCCTTGAGACAGCCCAGTACTTGGGAGGCGAAGGCTTCGTTGATCTCGATGATGTCCATATCCGCCAGGCTCAGCCTGGCGCGTGAAACGGCTTTGTTGATTGCCTCGACCGGCCCGACGCCCATGACACGCGGCGCAACGCCGACGGCGGCGGCGGACAAAATGCGCGCCATCGGCTCCAGACCGTGGCTCTCGCCGCCCGCTTTGGAGCCAATCAACAGCATGGCTGCGCCGTCGTTGACGCCGGACGCGTTGCCCGCCGTGACCACTCCGCCATCGGACAAGGGCTTAAGTCGGGCCAATGCCGCGAGATCGGATTGCGGCCGGGGGTGTTCATCCTGCTCCACGATGTGGGGTGGTGTCTTGCGGCCGGTGGGAACGCTGACGGCCAGCAGCTCTTGTGCAAAGAAACCCGACAGTCGCGCGGCTTCATAACGGGCTTGCGAGTTGGCCGCGAATAGGTCCGCCTGCTCCCGGTCGATGCCGTATTCGCGAGCGACGTTGTCGCCAGTCTGCGGCATGCTGTCGTTACCAAACTCGGCGATGATCTTAGGGTTGGGAAAGCGGGCGCCGATGGTGCTGTCAAAAACCGTCAAGTCACGACTGTAGGCGGTTTCTGCCTTGGCCATGACAAACGGCGCGCGGGACATGCTCTCCACGCCGCCGGCGACGAACAGCTCGCCTTCACCGCAGGTGACCGCGCGCGCAGCGTCAATGACCGCCGCCAGGCCACTGGCGCAAAGACGATTGACCGTCTGCCCGGGCACCGTCACCGGCAGACCGGCCAGCAGCGCCGCATGGCGGGCAATATTGCGACTATCCTCCCCCGCTTGGTTGGTGTTACCGAGAATGACGTCCTCGATGGCATCACCGGGGATAGCGTGGCGGGCGAGCAGTTCACGGATAACCAGGGCGGCAAGATCGTCTGGACGAACCGGCGCAAGTGCGCCACCGTGGCGACCGAAGGGAGTGCGCAGTCCTGCGAAGATATAAGCGTCGAGCATGGAAACTCCTAAAGGACAGAGGTCAGTTCAGCGTTGGTTCAATGTGACGCAGTGATAAGCCCAGGGACGCACGACGGCGCAACCAGGGACCCGGGCGATAACGCGGGTCGCCAGTCAGCTCAGTCATGCGTTCAAGAATAGTCAGCAGGCGTTTAGCGCCCAAGCTATCACCCCAGGCCAGCGGCCCTTGGGGGTAACCCAAACCACGACGCACACCTTCATCCAGGTCGTCGACACTGGCGATCCGTTGTTGAACGATATCGCCCGCCAGATTGACAATCAGCGCCAGCACACGCTGGGCGACAAAACCGACACTGTCATTGATCACGCTGACGCCGACCCCGTCGCGAGCGAACAAGGCATGCGCGGCATCGCGCATATCGGCCCGGGTCGCAGGGGTCAGCATCAAGGTGCGATAGCGGCCAAGGTCGAGTAGCAGATCAATACAGACCGTGCGCGTTGCATCGGTGCCGAAGCGGCTGGCGGCAGCGGACGCGTCCAGGCCGTACGGTGCGAGCAGGCAAAGCGCCTCGCTGCCTGGTGTAGCGCCCTGCTCCACCGTCGCGCCCAGGGTTTCCAGCAGCGCAGTCAGCGCGACACGATCGTCGTCACACTCGGTGCCGAGCCATACCGAAGGCATCGAGTCGACGACCGGCACAGGCTGCGGCAACGGCGGATCGAGCATCTGCCCGTTGGCATAGCGATAGAACCCACGTCCCGCCTTGCGGCCGATATGTCCGGCCTCCAGCATCTGCCGAGTCAGCGCCGCGGGTCGATAGCGGGGTTCTTGATAAAACTGGTTATAGATCGATTCAATCACCGGGTGAGAAACGTCCAGCGCCGTCAGGTCGAACAGCTCCAGCGGCCCCATGCGAAAACCCATGCCCTCACGCAGGATGCGGTCGATCTCGCCGGGCCCGGCAATGTTTTCCTTGAGCATTTGCAGGGCTTCGGTGCTATAGGCACGACCCGCATGATTGATGATGAAACCCGGGGTGTCCTTGGCGCGAATACCACGATGGCCCATTCGGTCAGCCAATGCCTGCAAGCAGTCGCCGATCTGCGGATCGGTCGCCAGGCCGTCGATCACCTCGACCACTTTCATCAGCGGTACGGGATTGAAGAAATGGAAGCCCGCCACGCGCTCCGGGTGCTGGCATTTGCGGGCAATACTGGTCACCGACAACGACGACGTATTGGAGGCCAGGATGCAATCAGCAGCGACCACTGCTTCGAGCTCGCCCAGCAAGGCCTGTTTGGCCTCAAGATTTTCGATGATGGCTTCAACCACCAGATCAACCTTCGCCAGCTGCGCTAAAGACGTTGCCACATGAATACGATCAAGGGTGGCCTGCGCATCACCCTCGGCGATCTTGCCCTTGCTGACCAGTTTTTCCAGGGTTTGCTTCAAGCTTTCACGGGCCGCATGAGCTGCGCCGTCACGATTATCAAAGATCGTGACTTGCACACCTGCCTGGGCCACAGTTTGCGCAATTCCGGTCCCCATCACGCCCGCACCGACAATCGCCATTTGATTGATGATTCGTGCCATGAATTACTCTCCCACAAAGTTGGCTGGACGCTTTTCCAGAAAGGAACGAGCGCCCTCTTTCTGGTCCTTGGAGTCGAACAACAGCTGGAACGCCTTGCGCTCGAGGACCAGCGCGCTGTCCAGCGGTAGATCAGCGCCGGCGAGGATGACTTCCTTGATCTGAGCCACTGCCAAGGCAGGTAGCGCGGCAATCTGCGCCGCCAGTTCCAGCGCGCGCGGGATGGTTTGTTCGTCCTTTACCACCTCGCTGACCATGCCGATGGCAAACGCTTCGGGGGCCGGAACCATGCAGCCGGTGAGCGCAATACGCATCGCCTTGAACTTGCCCACGGCACGGACCAGCCGCTGGGTTCCACCGGCACCGGGCATCAGCCCCAACTTGACTTCCGGCTGCCCGAAGCGGGCCGATTCCCCGGCGACGATGATGTCGCAGTGCATCGCCAGCTCGCAGCCACCGCCCAAGGCAAAGCCGTTGACCGCCGCGATCACCGGTTTTGGGCAGCGGCTAATGGCCTCCCACAAATTTTCTGTATGACGCAGATACATCTCGATCGGCGTGGCTTCAGCGAATTCACGTATGTCGGCGCCTGCGACGAAGCAGTGCTCGCCCCCTGTCAGGACAATGGCCCGAACGCGGGGGTCAACGGCCAAGGCCCGAAAATGCTCGGCCAGTTGCACACGCACCGCGCCGTTAAGCGCATTTTTGGCATCAGGCCGGGAAATCTGGACAAGTGCGACTGCGTCATCGCGAATTTGCAGGGTCACGACAGAATCGAGTGGGAAGCTCATACTTTCCTCTTGTTGTTTCGTCAGACGAAACTAGATACCGAATTTGTGATTTATCATAGGGATTGTCTGGACGATCTGTAAACAACCGATCGTCAAACATTGGTCTAGTCCTAGCAATCAAAGGGATTTGTCAGAACATATCCCAATAAAAGGTGATGGAAAATCCAGTTTCGCTATGCGAAACTCTATTTTATTTTCTTGCATTTTTGAGAATTGAGGTCCTAACATGGCACGCATCAAGTCAGACCAGCCCCTATCCACTGCAACGGGAACAGACGAGGTGGGCTTGTTGAGAATGGGTAATGTCGACCCGGCAAGCGGCATGAGTGAGGAGGAAAGTGGCGGACAGTTTGTAACGGCACTTGCTCGCGGACTGGAGCTGATGAGGTGCTTTACGCCTCGGACTAACGTGCTCGGCAATCAGGATCTGGCCCGGATGACGGGACTGCCCAAGCCGACCGTGACGCGCCTGACCAATACGTTGATGCGCCTTGGATGTCTCAAGCGCGAGGTGCACTCGGGCAAATACCAGCTGGACGTGGGCGTATTGGGATTTGGCTACGCAATGCTCTCGAACCTCTCGATCCGCGCGGTGGCCCATCCCTTGATGGAGGAGCTGGCAAATCACGCTCAAGCCGCAGTCGCCATGGCTGCTCGCGACCGTCTTCAGATGGTCTACGTCGACGTGGTGCAGGGCCAGGGCAACATGACCATGCGCCGGCAGATCGGCAGCTATTTGCCGCTGGCGCAGAGCTCGGTGGGTCGCGCTTGCCTAGCGGCGATGCCGGAAACCGAGCGAGAGTTTTTGCTGGACCACATTCGCCAGCGCGAAGCCGAGCAATGGCCGGGGATTCGCAAAGGGCTTGACCGTGCGTTCAGGGACTACGCCGATTATGGGTTCTGCCTTTCGATCGGTGAGTGGCACCGTGACGTCAATTCCATCGCGGTGCCGCTGTTACATCCGCAATACGGGCTGCTGACTTTCAATTGTGGCGGCCCCAGTTTTCAGTTGCCGCGAGAAAAGCTCGTGGACGATATCGGCCCCCGGCTGATTGATATGGTCAATAACATTGGCGCCACCGCTCGCTGACGCAACGGTAGTGGCGCCTGATTAATCGGCTCGCTTGGGAGCCATGAGGAGCGCACATGATCCGTGATACCGAAACCCTGCAAATCCTGCTGGACTCTCTCCGCCAGTTCGTGAATGAAGCGTTGATTCCGCGGGAAAACGAGGTGGCCGAGACCGACAATATCCCGGATGACATTGTCGCGCAGTTACAGGAAATGGGCTTGTTCGGGCTGACTATCCCGGAAGAGTACGGCGGCATGGGTGTCACGATGGAGGAAGAGGTCAATATTGCCTTTGAACTGGGGCGCACCTCCCCGGCCTTCCGTTCCTACATCGGCACCAATAACGGTATCGGCTCCATCGGCATCCTGCTGGACGGCAGCCAGGAGCAGAAAAACAAGTACCTTCCAGGCCTCGCGTCTGGCGAGCTCTTGAGTGCCTTCTGCCTGACCGAACCCGATTCCGGCTCCGATGCAGCGTCGTTGAAAACCACCGCCGTGCGCGACGGTGATCACTATGTGATCAACGGCACCAAGCGCTTCATTACCAATGCCCCCCACGCCGACATTTTTACCGTGATGGCGCGCACCAACGCGGGTATTAAAGGCTCTGGAGGTATCAGCGCGTTCATCGTGGAACGCACCACCCCAGGCATCTCGTTGGGCAAATGCGATCACAAGATGGGCCAGAAAGGCGCACATACCAGCGATGTCATCTTTGAAAACGTTCGCGTACCCGCGACTCAGTTGATCGGCGGTGTCGAGGGCGTGGGTTTCAAAACTGCCATGAAAGTGCTGGACAAGGGCCGCTTGCATATCGCGGCCTTGAGCGTTGGCGCAGCGGAGCGAATGCTCGCTGACTCTCTTCAATATGCCATTGAGCGCAAGCAATTCGGCAAGCCTATTGCCGAGTTCCAGCTGATCCAGGCGATGCTCGCCGACAGCAAGGCGGAAATCTATGCCGCACGCTGCATGGTTCTGGATGCTGCACAAAAGCGCGACCAAGGCTTGAACATCGGTACCGAGGCCTCCTGCGCCAAGATGTTCGCAACCGAGATGTGCGGCCGAGTCGCCGACCGCGGCGTGCAGATCCACGGCGGCGCGGGCTACGTCAGCGAGTACAGCATTGAACGCTTCTACCGTGACGTGCGTCTGTTCCGAATCTATGAAGGAACCACGCAAATTCAACAGCTGGTCATCGCCCGAAACATGATTCGCGACGCTCAACGCTGAAACCTCGAATTCGACGCTGACTCAAGCCCTCCCCTGTCCCCATAAATACAATAAGGTGATCTGATGGACGCTGCTGCTCGGGTCAATGCTAAGGCATTGACCAAAAACAATATCTGGGTGTTGGTATTCGCGTTCTGCTTTCTTGGATTGCTGATCGACGGTGCTGACCTGATGCTTCTTTCCTACAGCCTCAGCAGCCTGAAGGCTGAATTTGGCCTGACCAATGTTGAAGCCGGCAGCCTCGGAAGCTTCACGCTCGCGGGTATGGCCATCGGTGGCATCTACGGCGGATGGGCCTGCGATCGTTTCGGCCGTGTCAAGACCGTCGTCTGGAGCATCGTGCTTTTTTCAGTGGGCACGGCCATTCTCGGGCTTACGCAAAACTATTGGCAATTCGCATGCACCCGATTCGTCTCATCATTGGGAATCGGCGCCCTCTATGTCGCCTGCAACACCCTGATGGCCGAATACGTCCCGACCCGCTACCGCACGACCGTATTAGGTACTCTGCAAGCGGGCTGGTCCGTGGGCTACATCGTCGCAACGCTTTTGGCGGGCTGGATCTTGCCGATCCATGGCTGGCGCGTGTTGTTCTACGTCGCCATTATCCCGGTAATTATGGCGGTAGTGATGCAGCGATTCGTGCCTGAACCACAAGCCTGGATCAACGCTCAAGCCGAGCGAGCCAAACAAAAAGTCCAGGGCATTCAGAATCGGGCTTCGGGTAAACGCGAAAGCAAGTACAAGCAGATCTTCAGTGATCCGAAGGCCCGCTTCATGTTCATTTCCTGGGCATTGACTGCCGGCTTCCTGCAGTTTGGCTACTACGGCGTCAACAACTGGCTGCCGACGTACCTGGAAAGCGAACTGGGCATGAACCTCAAATCCATGACCGGTTATATGGTGGGCACCTATACCGCCATGATCCTGGGCAAGATTCTCGCTGGATTGGCGGCTGACAAGATTGGTCGCCGTACCGTGTTCGCCTTCGGTGCACTGGGCACAGCGGTATTTCTGCCCGTGATCGTGCTGTTCCAGAGTCCGGAAAACATACTTTGGATGCTGGTAGTGTTCGGGTTTCTATATGGCATTCCATACGGTGTAAATGCCACCTACATGACTGAGAGCTTTGAGGCGAAATTTCGCGGGTCTGCGGTAGGCGGTGCCTACAACATCGGTCGCCTGGGCGCAGCGATCGCTCCTGCAGCCATTGGATATTTGGCATCGCACGGCTCGATCGGCGTGGGTTTCCTGGTCATGGGGGCTGCCTACTTCATCTGTGGCGTAATACCGGCGCTGTTGATCCGGGACAAGCAATTTGACCCGCAGAAGCAATAGACGAAGCCAGCCTGGCGCAGCCAGCGGGCATCAGCAGGTCCCGCTCAGCTTGTGTCGATAATATTCGCCCGTATGCGGGGCGCGCTAAAGCAAGGCAAGCCATGGATGGCATCGTTAAAATCGCTCGAGAAACGGTGATCACTACTGGGTCAATGCCTACATCACTCCGTTTTCGAATGCAGTCAGGTCGTTGGCTACGAAATGGAGAGAGTAAAGCTGACCGCCGAACAAATCCGTCGCGCTGAAATCTTCACAAGCGCATCAGCCTCGAAAAATCAGCCGTCCCAAGCAGTGATAGATGGCAATCAGCCGCAACATCAACACCATCGCGAACCTGGCAGATCAAACGTCAGAACAAGCGAGATATTCCGCAGAGCTAAGCAAGGAATTGACCCAGACGGCCGGGACTCAGAATTGGTTGGTTGAGCGGTTTGATCGATAGTACATCACCGTCCCGACAAAACCCTATCTCCGCGGATTTTCAGGTTCTGCGTACTGGGGCTTAACTGTCCATAGCGAACCAACTGCAGCCCTATGTGACAGGCAGCAAATTATCGGCCAGAAGCAGACATTCGCCTGCCAATTTCATGTCCTGCTTTAGATTTTACTGGATTTCCGCATATGGAATATCATTCAGTTAGTTCGCTTTGCTAACCGAGGTCGATTACAGTAGTGATCAAAATTTAGTCTTCATATTTATGAAGTCATATACAAGCCGGAGACGTAGTTGCCCCAATAGGAAATCGCTTCATTCAAGTGTCTATGTTATCGACGTAGTTTAATGACCATATAAAAAAAACAATACAAAGCATTACGCATTGATAGCAACCTAATTAAAAGCTGATTAACTATTTTCTTCCAACTAACCGCTCGTCGCCATGCAGAAAAAAAATTCAACTTTTTCTAAAGCGGGTGACTCCCAACAATACAGCCATCAAGACGGTGTGTACATTTTCAGATTGATTGGCGATTATTGATAGGAGACAGCAATGAACTACGAAGATCGCGATACCCATGGCATGTACAAAACCAACCTCCTGCGAGATACCGGCTCCGAGGAACAGGGGCCTGGCCCCGACCTGATGGGTGCAGATACACTCATTGGAAATGATGTTTATAACCATAACGAAGAAGACTTGGGGGATATTAAGGAAATCATGCTAGATGTTCGCAGCGGTAGAGTGAGTTACGCCGTTCTATCCTTTGGTGGCTTTCTTGGTATGGGAGAAAAATTGTTTGCGGTACCCTGGAATGCATTGACACTCGATACAGTAAATAAACGCTTTGTACTAAGCGTAGAGAAAGAGCGCTTGGAAAATGCACCAGGTTTTGACAAGGACAGTTGGCCTAATATGGCCGACGAGTCTTGGGCAACAGAAATCCATTCTTTCTATGGAACTAAACCCTACGATTACGACACTATCCAAAGACAAAGTATCGACAAGAACTAACCGTCCATATCCGAAACGAAGAGTGATGCGCGCCGTTCAAAACAACGAGATGTTAAAGCTGGTCATTGGGGGTGCCAACCCTAAGGCGCGCATTGCGGTGAGAAAAGGTTCTGTCGGCAGCAAAGGGTTTAGCAGTGGATTCTGCTGCCCATCGCCGAATCCCGTGTTGGCTCGTGCGGGAAAGGCATTCGGAGAACAATGGGACGCCGCGATCGAGCACTTACGTAGGCTCGCCGCAGAACCCCTATACCCTGCGGTGAATGTCTCTAATGGGTCGAATAGCGATGGTCTAGCATCGACCGTCACTATGGATGATCAGACTTCAGTCTGTTCCGCCATTTCCAGGGCATTATCGACCTCGATTCCCACGTATCTGACGGTGCTTTCAAGCTTCGTATGACCAAGCAGGAGTTGGACAGCTCTCAGATTTTTCGTTCTGCGATAGATCAGCGATGCCATGGTTCTCCGTAGCGTGTGAGTACCGTACATGGTTGGGTCAAGTCCAATGGCGGCCACCCACGCTTTCACTATTCGAGCGTATTGTCTGGTCGATAGGTGTTTTGAGTCGTGCAAACGGCTCGGGAACAAGAAGTCCTCGCTGTGGAGGTGGGCTTGATGCATCCAAGCCTCTAGAACCGTTCGGGTTTGCTCAGTGATTTCAAATTGCACTGGGTGGTGGGTTTTTTGCTGCATCACCATGGCCCGTGACGACACGTGTTCCCCATGGGCTATGTCTCGGACTCGCAGCTTGGTTAAGTCACAGGCACGCAGTTTGCTGTCGATAGCCAAGTTGAAGAGTGCCAAATCCCGTGTCTTCTCCGCGAGCTGGAGTCTGACCCGAATGGCCCAGATATCTCTGACTCGAAGCGGTGCTTTCTGCCCGACAATCTTTCCCTTGTTCCAAGGCTGATGGCTGAGTGTGGCATTAGTGTTCATGGCTGATCCTCCACGTTGAGGGAGGATAAGGGTGGATCAGTCACCGTGAGTGAGGGGCGCAATCCGACCCGTAACTGCCAGTCATTTGTGCCTACAGAGTCAGGGGCAATTCAGAAAGCGCCTAACGCTCTTCAAGCGAGTTAAACAAAGGTCCATTTAAACGATACGCTTTGCCATGTAACTGGCCGTAGCGGGACACAGACTGCGGAACTCAAGAGTGTTCTGAATGGCTGAGGGCGCAGCACCCCTTACACGACTTTCGAAGCCGTGGTGCTCGAAGAAGGGGGCGGCGGTGTTGGTGAGCAGGTGTAACGACTTCACCCCATGACTTACAAGTAGAGCTTCCAACGATTTCAATGCATCTGAGCCGATGCCCTCTCCTCGATGTGAGGGAAATATCAAAAACGAACGCAACAGGCGATCAGCGGTGGAGCCCTCTACACCCACATAACCCACCAATCGGTCGCCCTGGTGAAACTGAAAGAAATCACGCTCAGGCTCGTAAAGGTCGGCATGGGGCAATCCTTCGGCCCGGAGCGACACAATTAGCGAGTCCAGGTTATAAAGCGGAGAGATTTTGAGGAGTTGGGAGGCGGGCATGAAACATCACCTAAAGGGCCAAGAATGAATACCATTAGAAAAATCAGGATAGCGGTTGAATCCGATGCACCTGCCATTCGAGGGATCTATGCACCGTTTGTTGAGCGTACTGCAATTTCCTTTGAACTGGAGCCTCCCAGCATTGAAGAGATGGCGCGGCGAATCTCCTCGACACTGCCTACATACCCCTACCTTGTGGCAGAGCTGGACGGACAGGTGGTCGGGTACGCTTACGCCAGTCAACATCGTGCCCGAGAGGCGTATCGATGGTCGGTCGATGTGACCGTATATGTTTCGCCCCAGGTGCACCGTAGCGGAATTGGACGGGCATTGTATGGACGGCTATTACCGATTCTTCAGCGTCAAGGTTTCCATGCTGCGTATGCTGGCATCGCTTTACCAAATGCAGGAAGCGTTGGTCTACATGAGTCGTTGGGATTTATGCACATTGGCACCTATCCCGAAGTCGGATTCAAGAACGACAAGTGGCATGACGTCGGTTATTGGCGTAAGTCATTGAATGACTCATCGCCGCCCATTCCGATCGTTGCTTTCAATTCCTCGATGCGAGAGGTCGTTTTGTAGCAAATGTGAAAGCCTACTTTGACTGCAAACGACCCGATTGAACGTCCGCTTTTGACCGATTTCTGCCTGTCATGAAGGGCCATAATCGACCCAAAGCAGTCCTTCGCGTCGGGCGGCAGTCGGCCAAAAGCGGACTTCAAATGCCATCCACGCGGCCTTTAGATTCACCAGCAATTCAAGCAGGCCGTGCGTAAGGGCTTCAACATCAACACTGCGGTGGCCGACTGGACCAATTGCTGATATTCATCTGTTTGCTTTAGCGCCACTAGCGCCTTATTGAAGCGTTCCAGTGCTGGCTGCAACTTCATAGCTTTGCTAAAGGCCAAATGCAGAGAATCGCGAACCAGCGGTTTGGGTAACAGCAAAAATTGGCTTCGATTGGCCTTCAGCCTAGGGTCCGAGGCCAGGATTACCTCAAGCCCGGAAACGCCATTGCCAATAATCGCCACATCTATGCGGCCGGCCAGTAGCTTTAGCAGCCTCGATTGTTCACCGTGTTCCCGTTCCACCTGTAGCTCGCCGTTACTGATGGCCTGATCAACATCTTCACCGTAGCTGGCACCGGACAGACCGCCGAGCTTCTTTCCCTGCAAGACTTTGATCGTATTGAAGTCAAATTCGTGGCCTTTCAAAACCACCAAACTGATGTCGTCGTCGTAAATCGGTAGTGAGAAATCGTAGAATTTTTCGCGCGCCTTGTTACGCGAAATATTGGGGATGCCGCCGTTGCTATTTTGGGCATTCTTCAATGCTCGCTTCCACGGCAGTAAGCGCAGCTCATAGGTATCGCCGGTATCTTTTTCCAGTCTGGCGAAGATCGCCGGCAAGATTCCAGCGGGCTGATCGTGATCTAGGTAAATAATCGGCGGATAGCTATTGTCGCCATAGATCACCAGATTCTCGGCGCTAGAGCGCAGCGTCATGCAAGAAAGTACGCAAGCGCAAACCGCAGTAGAGAAGTAACCTTTTATCGTCATAACGGTTTCTTTTAGATAATCCTGAAGACTATCAGGCAACTGAAAATATGCACGCTAATGCTCTAGGGAAACTCTGAAGATGAATCGTCCCTAGTTCCGTAGGCGCTCAACGGATGTTTCTGGCCGATTTCTGCCTGTCGCCACGGGCACCTCTGGGTTGTTTGCCGCCCTTCGCGACGGGCAGAGTTCAACCCACAGCTGAAGTGGCTACAGGATAAATCGACCAACGTCGAGCGATTTACCCCTTAGTCCTATCTGAGAAAGCGCAGTCAGTCTCCCGTGCCCCTCCCTTCGCGGAGCGCGGTCCAAGCTTGTTCATCAGCGTGCAACAATTCAGCCTGGTGGTGCGTACAATCAAGTCCATCCAAACGAAGTCCGACGAACTTAACAGGCGACTGAATCAAGTACGTCCTTACCTATCCCCCTGTTGGTCACCTGAAGCCGACACTCCACGCCAGGCGCTTGGATTAATCCCCTCGACTTTCAGAAAACTGCGACAAAAATGCGCCTGATCGCAGAATCCACATTCGGCACTGATTTGCGTAAGCGTCATATCGGAATCGACAATCATGTGCTTTGCCTGGGTGATGCGCTGGCGGTTGATCCAGTCCTGCGGCGCCAAGCCCATACTGCGTTTGAACGCCCTGGAAAAATGACTGCGTGACATCGCGCAGGCTACGGCTAACTGCACCACGGTTAGATCGCCGCCCAAATTATCCACGATCATTTGCTTGGCCAGCCGTTGCCGCCAAAGTGTCAGTCCGCCCACTTCTCCTACGTCGTTTTGTTTATCCGAATGTTCAGCGTTTGGTAAACAGTACGCGCGCGCAACGCTCGCCATGACAGATGCTCCAGCAATGGATTTTTTTTTGGGTGTTGTGCAGGTGCTAACAAATGAAAGCTACGACTGCTATAGAGGTCACAGAGATTAGCCGAGCATTTCCCGATAGATCTTGAAGAATCTTGCAGGCCAGCGCATTTGCATCTGCGTACAATCGCCTGGTTTCATAACCCCGATGGCAGGAGAAAGGCTTCGTGCATGATGATTTCGGTACCGATGCCGGAAAGAATTCCGTCAATGTCTGGACGATGGTGGATCTTTACGACGCCGAGCTGTTAAAAGGCGCCTACTTCGACCATCGCTATCCGTGGCATACCCATGAAGAACTCAGTCTGGGGGTGGTGCTTGCCGGAGGCGTTCATCTGAAAACTCTCCGTTCAGACGGCATCGCCAGGCGCGGAAGTTTTGTCTTGATTAATCCAGACGATCTCCATTGCGGACGGCCAGATACGGGCGGTTGGTTGTGCCGAACGTTGCATATCCATCCGGACGTGTTTCTGGAGATAGCCATGAGCACCTTCGGGATATCCGGGCTACCGATGTTTGCCAGTCCGGTGATTGAAGATCCCGTGCTGACTACAAACCTTCTGGAGCTTCATCGTCTCTCCGAGACTCATTGTTCGTCGCTTGAGCGCCAGTCCCGAATCACTGAAATAATCATCCGTTTGCTCACGGTGCACGGCAGTCGAATGTGGTTGCCTGACACGACCTGCTCTGAGCCGTCAGCGATCACCCTTGCGCGTTCCTATCTTGATGAAAATCTGTCGGACAAAGTGACGCTTGATGACCTCTCCAAATTGACCGGATTGCCATCGTTCCAGCTGATGAGGGCGTTCCGTCAGAAATGTGGGGTGACACCGCACGTATATCAACTACAGGCACGGGTGCGACGAGCGCACAAACTATTGAGAACAGGCCTGGGTCTGGCTGAGGTAGCGATGGCTTCTGGGTTCGCCGATCAGCCGCATTTGACCCGGGTGTACAAGTCAATCATGGGCGCTACACCGGGTCAGTTCGGGCGTAGTCGAAATAGCCGCGCTGCTCATTAAAAAAGTGCGACCAACTATGCATTGAACAGCATCCTAGAGTGCTGTTTTAAAAGTACCTCATCCGTCAGCGTGTTAGGACATCGCCACACGTGCTTGCGGTATGAAAAGCCGAACACGTATCTGGGCCTGGACCATGAGAATCGATAGCGCATCAGCCAGGGAGATCGAGTTGGTACGCCGTTTTGTTGCCCTTCGATCTTACCTACCGCGGAACGGCTGTTATTGGCCCAGAGTGTGTAAAAACGCTTTCGCAAACCCTTGCTATGATTTCTGAGGATTTCATCGCAGGGATCGCCCATGAAGCGCTTTATCCAAGGTGAACATCGAGGCCAAGGCACCTTACTTCCCGAGAGCCTCTACGACTACGTCAGCGATACCAATCCGGTGCGCGTAGTCGACGTCTTTGTCGACGAACTCGACCTGGTCAAACTGGGTTTTGAAGGCGTCATACCGGCTGATACCAGCCGGCCTGCTTACCACCCCGCGATCCTCCTGAAGATTTACATCTACGGCTATCTCAACCGCATTCAGTCGAGCCGGCGCCTGGAGCGAGAAGCCCAGCGTAACGTAGAATTGATGTGGCTAACCGGGCGTTTGCAGCCCTTCGTGACAGGCAGCAATCGGCCCAGAGTGTGTCAAAACCCTTGTTAGCCGCTTTCATCCGGAATGTTTCGCTCTACTCAGCCCTGGTCAGACATCAGTTGCTCAGATTCAGTATAAAATTCCGGCGATCAGCAGGCACGCCGACAGCGTGGGCTAGAGGCTAGAAATCTGGGGGTTGGATGATTGCAGGCAACCCTCGCGACTCTCAGTTTTCGAGGTGTTTAGCGCGTTTTCACACAGCCTGGGTCGCCTGTAGCCCTTCGCGACAGGCAGAAATCGGCTGCTTATTGCCTGAAACTGATACCGACTTTCGCGGGGAGGCAAGCTGACGAAGCTTTTAACCTCCGCTCTTGGATGAGATGAAAAAAAGGACCCTCGGAGGGCCCTTTTTTACTCAAACCAAAATCACTTTGTCAGCCAAGACTCAACAGTCGCGGAACCGTGTTCTGCTTTCCATTCTTTCAGCGTTTTGTGATTGCCGCCTTTGGTTTCGACGACTTCGCCGGTATGAGGATTCTTGTAAACCTTCACTTGGCGTGGCTTACGGGTGCCAGCTTTGGAATCGACGGCAGGAGCGCGACGGCTCGCTTGCGGATCTAGCAGGTTGATCACGTTCGGTAGGCTGCAGCCGTACTCGGCCAGCAGTGCACGCAGTTTGGTCTCGAACTCGATTTCTTTCTTGAGGCCAACATCACCTTTCAGCGCTTCGAGAGCTTGGAGCTGTTCAGCCAAGTGCTTTTCGAGCTGACGAAATTCTGCGAGTTTTGACATGTTAATTCTCTATGTAGTTAGTAATCTAACGATACACCAAAAACCACATTTTGAATCTAGGGGCAGGGAGCTCAGTGTATGCGAGTCCATGTCGCGGCCAGGATTTATTCGTCCTCCGCCAAGAGCGGCGTATTGAGGGCAGCGTCGATCTGATTGACTTGCGAAATGATGCTAGCGCCGCCCTGTGCTGAGTACTCTACGACTGGCGTATTCTCAAAATGGAATCTGTGATGGCTTGACCATTTGTGTCCAGCGTTTCCATGGCCGACACCGCATTAGCGGCGACATTCCCTACTCCATTTTCTGAGAGCCACTTGGTTATCTCTTCTGTCGCTGCACTTAGGGCGTGCTGGTTGTGGAGGAGCAATGTCAGAGCGTCCGCTGTAGCGATCTTGCAATCTGAGTTATCTGGCATGACTGTCGTCCTGCCTAGCTCATCTCGCCGTCGACTTAGACTGGTGGCGAACTACCCAGATCTACCCAGTTTGTTCGAATTCGACCTGAAAGTCCTTTGGACCGAATTTGACCAGTACGCCCCTTGGTTATGACCGGCAGAGGTCGACCCATAGCTGCGGGTGGCGAAAGGCAGAAATCGGCCAAAAGCGGACGGTCGCGACAAGCAGCTATGGGCAAAAGCAGACGATCACCGAAATCAGCCCGCGTATACCCAGGCTCCACTCTCCTGCCTTACGCAGAAAGTTAGCCATACCTTTTTTCGCTTTCGGCCAAGACGGCCTCAAGCTTGCTGAGCGCGGCATCGAAGTCGATGCTCTCGATTGCTCGCGAAACGCGGGATTCAGGAGTGAGGCGAGCGCAGATGACCAATATGTCAGCCTGCTTCAAGCAGGTCGCTTTTTCCTCTAGCGAGTAACATTCATCCAGGCCAAATTCCGCCATCTTCGCGGCACTGAACTGGCGCGTCAGCCCGATCAATTTAACGTCAAAAGATTTAAGACGCCGAGCGAGCGGCAATGCGATTGTTCCCAGACCGTAGAGGCACACCGTACGTCCCGCCAACATAGTCCCTGATGGCGCCCCCAATATGCCGCTCCGAACATTAAGTTGAGCTTGTGTCAGATTTCGGAGCAACGCCAATATCAAAAGCAACGCGTGCTCCGCAACGGAGTCTGCGTTTCCTCCATTGGCTGGGACGTTAGCGACTGGAATCCCTAAATCCTTAGCCGCAAGAATATCGATACCTTCCAGACCGCCCCCCCATTGTTGCACGAGGCGGCAGCGGCTCATTTCAAGCAAGCGGAAATCGACACTGTGCATTTTGGGAATCAATACATCTATGTTGTTAGGAAGCGTTTTTAGATCCTTTCCCGACCACACAATCACTTCATCACTTCATCACTTCATCACTTCATCACTGGCATCGAATGGCAACGCTTGCCGAAGGGCCTCTGCAGTATCGGGAAAAGTCTCGCCACAGAACACAATTCGCATATTACCTCCTTGAACCAACAAGCATGGTTGATATTTGAATATCAATTAGAGGCTCATATTCCAGCGTCTGCGCTATCGACCGTCTATTGTTCCTTGTGATGATAGGGTGGTCCTGAACGTATGTATGAGATTCGCAATGCCAATCTTCCCGGCATGCCCGAAGCCGTTCAAGCATTATTACTCGCCGGGCCAGTCAGTTCTTTTCTTACCACACCGCTGTTATTCATCCTGATGTCGAAGATGGAGGTCAGCTTGAGTAAAATGAAGACCTGACAACGCAGTGCAATTAGCCCTGATCAGGCTTTGATACGGGCAAACGTCGCGCATCAGAAGTTTTCATAATTCGGCATCCTCACCCTATGCGGAAAAATCTGAGAACTCTGGTGAATCAGGGGCCGGCCCGCTAGATCGGATCAGTCCGCCAGAGCCAGCGTGTTGGCTACTGGCGGAGATCCTAGTGCTTATCGTAGAAGGTTCACCTTGGCTAGATCGATGAGCTGCTTGGCCCGTCCATCAAGGACAGCTTTCAACATGAAGAGCCCGAACCCTTGCGCTTCGGCGAACGTGGTTTTTGGCGGCATGATCAACTCTTGCCTTTCGCTGACAACGTCCACCACGACGGGGCCCGGATGAGCAAAGGCTTCCTTCAATGCACCGGCCAAATCCGCAGATTTTTCAACCCGGATGCCCTTGATACCGATGGCTTGGGCCATTGCTGCAAAGTTCGGGTTATCAAGTTCACAACCAACGTCCAGGAAACCGTGGGCTTTCATCTCCATTTCCACAAAACCCAACGTGCCGTTGTTAAGCACGATGATTTTTACGGGCAGTTTCATCTGCCTCAATGTCAGGACATCGCCCATCATCATTGCAAAACCACCGTCGCCAGACATAGAGACTACTTGGCGACTAGGGAAGGCGCACTGCGCACCGATAGCCTGGAGCATTGCATTGGCCATAGAACCGTGGTTGAACGAACCGATGAGGCGGCGCTTGCCGTTCATTTTTAAGTAGCGTGCAGCCCAAGCAGTTGGCGTGCCGACGTCGCAAGTGAAAATAGCATCCTCAGACGCCAGTTCGCTAACCAGGCGGGTCACGTACTGCGGGTGAATCATCGCGCCGTCTGAGCCTCCCTCTGCCAGGGCGTCCAGGTCTGCGCGGGTTTCCCTGTAATGCTTCAGGGCAGCATCGAGATGACCGCTGTCATGGTGCTCCTCTAGCAAAGGAAGCAGTACCTGAAGTGTGGGTTTCACTTGACCAACCAAACCCATGTCCAAACCGCAACGGTTTCCAAGTGCCTCAGCGCGAACATCAACCTGGAAAATGCGCGCGTCTGCTGGATAAAACTGCCGGTAAGGGAAGTCGGTACCCAGCATCAGGAGAGTGTCGCAATCCTTCATAGCCGCATAGCCTGAAGAGAACCCGATTAACCCAGTCATTCCAACATCGTAGGGATTGTCGTACTCGATGAATTCCTTGCCACGAAGCGCATGCACGATAGGAGCTTTCAGCTTCTGAGCTAAGCTCAAAATCTCCTCGTGTGCGCCCACGCAACCCGCCCCGCAAAGCAGTGTGATCTTTTTGCCTTTATTCAGCATGAAAGCAAGCTGCTCAAGCTCGTCACTGCGCGGATGGATGACAGGATCGCTGGGCACAAGCCAACGCGGTACCGGTACCAAGGTAGGTTGCAAAGCGACATCCCCCGGGAGCACCACTACTGCCACCCCTTTTTTTGAGATCGCCGCGCGCATCGCGCGCTCCAACACTTGAGGGAGCTGATCCGGACGGGAAACCAATTCAACATAATGGCTGCATTCCTTGAACAGTACTTCCGGGTGAGTCGTTTGGAAGTATTCGATCCCTATTTCGGTGCTTGGTATATGGGCTGCAATCGCCAATACAGGAACACGGTTTCGGTGAGCATCGAAAAGCCCGTTGATGAGGTGAAGGTTTCCGGGGCCACAGCTACCAGCACAAACGGTCAGATCGCCGGTAAGGTGTGCTTCCGCACCAGCTGCAAATGCAGCTGCTTCCTCGTTGCGCATATGAATCCAGTCGATGGATTCATCCCGGCGTAGTGCATCCGTAAAGCCATTGAGCGAATCGCCTACCACGCCGTATACGCGTTTCACTCCCGCGCCTCGCAGGGCTTCGACTACAAAGTCCGACACTGTTCTTGCCATTTGATGAACTCCTACAAAGAAAGTTTTGTCCTGAAACCAAGACTCAAAAATCGAAGTGCAAGGCTATTTGCCATTAAGACAGAACGGATGACAGGCCAATATTGATTAGCGGTGGATATCCAAGCGGAATGCGAAAATGATCTATTAGATATCTCAAGTAACAGACCTCATCCATAATTAGTCGATATTATCCACTTTCGCATACCAAATTAACTGTAGAGAGCTGCAGGTAATAGCTAAGTGCAGTGACGATCATCGCTGGAGTCAGCCTAGGCGAAAACTGTGCACTGAGCACTTACACATAAGTATCGGTTTATGCCACTCACTGCTTAACTGATTGATATTCAACACTTAGATACTCCTTTCAGGTTTGAATCACCTGATCCTGTGCCTTGTCATTGGCTTCATCCAAAGTGGGTGTAACTCATCTGCCTCATGGCGTTGATCAGGTAATGAGCGGGCCAGTACTGGTTTTCGAAAATGCTCCAGATCTGTAATTGTTGGCGATCGCCACGTTGCCGATGGTCCGTTCACATTCGCAATCTGGTGTGAATGGCGGATAGAGGAAAAAATTTAAATTCCTAAAGGTTTGTATCGATGTGTATTACTAGGCGGCCCTGATACGCATCGATTAAAACACCCTTTTTTTCGACACAGACCAGATACCTCTCAGGCTTCTAATAGGTTCCATCGAGGCAAACCCAACCGCCTCGGCTCAATTGAACGACCTAGCCATTGAAGCCTTGAGGAGATCACCATGAACACCAAAGCAATCTACGCCGCTTGCCTGTTTGCCGCCCTGAACATCTGCACTTTATCTGCCCGCGCCGAAGCAGACGTTTCGCCTAAGACCTACACCTATGGCACCCACCTGGACATCAAGAAAGTGGTGTCGCTGACACAGGACGCCGCACCCACCTGCGGGGTTGTGAATGCCCAGATGACCTACCTGGATTCCCAGAGCAAAACGCAGGTCCTGGACTACCGCAAGTTCGCTGACGGCTGCATTGGTGACAACTGAGCCCTCCACTTACCGATTGCCAATCCCCTTTGAAACAGGAGAAAAACCATGAACAACGTGACTCGCTTTTTGACCGCCGCTGCTTTCGCCCTGGCTGGTGCCGCCGCTCATGCCAACGCCGCTGTTGAACAAACCTCCTGCGGCAGCAGCACCTGCTTCCAGTTGATCCCTGTGAACGCGCAGGGCGGCGGTGACTTCTTGGTACAGGACGGCTCGAGCCGTACACTGCAGGGTCAGTTGGTGGCTGCCGATGGATCGAGCCGTACGCCGCAAGGACAGTTGGTAGCTGCCGATGGCTCGAGTCGTACGCCGCATGGACAGTTGGTAGCTGCCGATGGCTCGAGTCGTACACCACAAGGGCAACTTGTTGCCGAAAACGGAGCGAGTCGGACCCCACAAGATCGTTTAAAGGATAACCAGGTGGTCTGAAGTATGTTTCATAAACACCATCGTTCCTTTTTAGGCGCTGGCGTGCCAACCCCTGCCCCGCTGCACTCTTTGATCTTCCTGCAATCCTGCATGGAAAGATTTGGGCGAACGTAGTCGCCCTCATTCAGGTTAAGACTTTGCCGGCACTGTGATGGAGGCCACGCATTTCGCTGAATCGCCTGTGACGGATCTCATCTGGGTTAGGGCAATCAAGGCGATCACCCCCAACCCCATCAAATAGCCATTGATGTAAAACGGGGCACCCCCTCCATATGCAAGCAGTGATGTGGCAATGATAGGGGCTAGCCCGCCACCGATAGCTCCGGATACTTGCACTGCAACGGAAATTCCTGTGTACCGCACGTCTGGAGTAAATTGGCCGGAGAATAGCGCACCTTCGGGCCCGTACAGCATCGAGTAAATAATCCCAATGGCTACTACCATCGCAAAAATGATCCAG
The DNA here is from genome assembly GCF_059716195.1 of Pseudomonas sp. LBUM1644. NCBI lineage: Bacteria > Pseudomonadati > Pseudomonadota > Gammaproteobacteria > Pseudomonadales > Pseudomonadaceae > Pseudomonas > Pseudomonas sp. LBUM1644. The sequence goes on from NZ_CP166812.1 coordinate 3,169,996, forward strand.
AACTGTTCCTGGGTTTGAAGCAATTGGAAGAAGACAGAGGAAAACAAAATGACGCCTACAATACCAGCAGCAAACATCTTTCTCTGACCGACTTTGTCACCTAACCAACCGCAAAAGGGCATGGTGAACATGGCAACGGTAGCGCCCCAGACGACCGCATTCAGCATCAAGTCCTTCGGTATCGCAAGCGTCTTTGTTGCATAAGCCAAGGAAAAGGTCGCAATCGTGTAGAACCAGGTCACCTCAGCCAAACGAGCACCGGCAACAGCAAGCAACGCTCGGGGATGCGCACGTAGTACGGTTTTAAACGGCATCTCACGAGGTACATCTCTTTTCACAGAGATAAAGTCGGGGGATTCGGCCACTTTTTCGCGTATATACCAGCCCACTAGAAGCAATGCAGCACTGGCAAGGAAAGGAATTCTCCAACCCCAGCTGAGCATGTCCTCCTCAGGCAATTGGGCGACAGCACCCATCGCAAGTGATGAAAGAATCAATCCAATGGCAACGCCAGTTTGGGGCAGACTGCCGAAAAAGCCTTTCTTACCCTCAGGCGCATGCTCGACGGCCAAGAGAATCGCCCCTCCCCATTCACCGCCGACCGCAATGCCTTGCAGCACTCGCATCAGAACAAGTAGCACTGCCGCCCAATAACCGATGGAATCGTAGGAAGGGATCAACCCTATGATGATCGTCGGCACACCCATCATGAACAGCGTGATAATGAGCATCGACTTTCGGCCTAATCGGTCTCCGAAATGGCCGAATACAATGCCACCAAACGGACGCGCAAAGAATCCGACGGCATATGTCGCGAACGCTGCCAGGGTGCCAGTAACCGGGTCAAAATCAGGAAAGAATATTTTATTGAAAATGAGCGCAGCTGCGGTGCCATAGAGGAAGTAGTCATACCACTCAATCGTGGTACCCATCATGCTCGCAATACCGGCTATCACTGTCTGACGTTTCACTGCTGAAGGAGCCGCACCTGCCTTCGTTATTTTCGACATTTTTCAGTCCTTTATCTGGCAGTGATTGTGTGTGGGAGTCTTTCTTATAAGCACGCAAACTCGGGCCCATACGAAGATGCAGTACGGGCTTGTGGGATGAGATCTTTACATCGGCGGCATGCCAGGCAATCGGTGCGTCTGACGACACCAGTAATCGAATGTCGCTCGCACAATGGAGGGTTTCAAAAGATAGTCGTGAGCTTCCTGCGCTAAGACCGGGTCGACTGGTGTCAGATCACCGAACGCCTTGGCCCGGATCTGCATCCTCGCCGCCCTCTCCAGGTATACCGAAAGGTAAGTGGCTTCCTCTACCGATACGCCGGCGGTGAGATATCCGTGGTGGGCCAGAATGATAGACTTCATCCCACCCAGTGCCTCGGATATCAAAGTCCCCTCGTGGTCGGCGATCGGTACCCCTGGCCATTCACCCAAGAAAGCGCAATCGTTGAACAGCGGAGTCATATCCATCTGCGAGATCACAAGTGGCTGCCTCGCGGCGGCTAGCGCAGATGCCCAGGGAGAATGCGTGTGGATGATCGAAGTGACGTCTGGGCGATTTCTGTAAACCCACAAATGAAAGCGGGTGGCGGGATTAGCCATCCCTTCGCCAGTTACAGTATTGAGATCCTTGTCGACCTCGATAAAGTCTTCCGCTGTCGCTTCTTCAAATCCAAGGCCGAAACGTAATGTCCAATAGGTATCTTCCCTATCGGAGCGCGCGGTGAGCTGCCCGGCAAGACCAGCCTCTTGTCCGGTCATCGCAAGGATTCTGGCTGCGTAAGCAAGGCGCTCCTTCAGAGGCATCTCTTTTGATTTAAGGTGTTGGGCCATCTCGCTTGTGGCCCGCAGATCGAAATATTCTTTACTGCGTAGTTCCTGACTCACTTGGCAATCCTCAATCTAACCATCAACGGTGGCTCAAGCTTATGAAGCTCGATCATCGATGGCGATGAGGCTAGGGCTATATCAGGTATTCACTTGAGCGACTTCGCCGCATCCATGGCAAATCCCAGTATCGATCTGGTAATGGCTGTCGAGGGTGAGTCGGAGCGGTAGATGGCGACTACCTTGCGTTTTAGCAACGGTTTTACGTCGGTCACACGAGTGAGGCTGTACTGCTCCAGCACCCTATTTGGAATGTGTGCGGGAAGGACGCAGGCTCCCACACCTGAAGCGACCAGTTCGAGCATTGCGTCAACGGTTTCAACCTCTGCAGCCACGACATAAGGCACTCCACATGTGTCCAGCATTCTTCGTAGCGCATATCCACTCGGAAACACCACAAGCCTTAATGGCTGCTCCCCCATGTCGATGCTCAGCGGCGCTGGTTCCAGTTCGGCCTTGATTATGATTGCCATTGATTCGGTAAAAAGACCGCCCGACAGCAACTCCTTTGACGCCACTTCGCTGTCGTATACGAAACCCAGATCCGCTCTGCCTGACTCCACGAGCTTTACGACCTCGGTCGAACTGCGGGCCATGAACGAGACATTTACGTCCTGGTTTTGGTGCACGAATCGAGAGACCAGATCTCCAAGAAAATAGTAGGTAAGCGTATGCACCGTTGCCAAGCGCAGACTGCCTTGCGTGATGCCGAATTGATCTCTGATTTGAACGATGGCCGCATCAATTGCCATGAACGCAGGGCTCGCCATAGACGCCAAATGCTTTCCAGCATCGGTTAAAATTAGCCCTCGACCCGTTCGCCTGAAAAGTGGGTTTCCGAGATAGCTTTCCAAACTAGCGAGCTGTCGGCTCAGACTTGGTTGAGAAATATCCAGCTGTTCAGAAGCGGCCGATATCGACCCATGCATGGAAATGCAGAGGAAATTTCTTATTTTTCGATCCAGCTCATCGCTCATAACTAGGACACCCTTTAATGTTGGACACACACGGACATTGAAGCTGCGCCTTGTAGTCCCACCACGATAACAATTGCCGCGCCATGGATTCACCTCCGGCGCAGACGCTCGTTAATCAACTGCGCGTTGCAAGGCCCGGCATTGACTTGCTAGGGAGGTAGGGACAGCCACAAAAGGGCCACAGCGGCCTTTAATCGACGTAATGATAGCGTGCAGTACATCGCATACCCGCAGCAGATATACGTTACGTCGCTTGTTACCGTACCGAGCCTGTTACTCCTATCGCTTTCCAACGGGTTGCCCTCCCCTAGTAGTACCCCTATCGCACCTTGGTATCGCATGGAGCGTGTATCCGAAACCAAGCCCGATACCATCGTGTAATCGTCCCGCTTTGAATGCTCTGTTCTGATTACTCCTGACTTTGATCCAGACCTAAGTGACAGGGACACTGGAAAAATGCCCATGCGTTCGAAGATCAGGAGACAGAGATGGGGGCCGGAAGAGCGTTGTATACCGTCAGGGTTCACACAAAAGGTTTTCGCGACGGGGGTTACTCTCGCAGTGATGACGGCTGCTTGAACATCAGGCACTCGCTACCGGGTTTCGATAGCAGCGGGACGAACTCGGAACAGCTTTTTGCAGCTAGTTGGTCTGCCTGTTTCGACGCGGCGCTGGGCCTGGCGGCACTGAAGCAGAAGGTGTCACTACCGGTTGACGTCTCTATCGATGCCGAGGTCGATCTTTGTCTCAGTGGAGAGGCGTACTTTCTATGCGCTCGGTTGACCGTCAGCTTGCCGGGACTGGATCGCGAGGTAGCGCACAAACTGATCTACACCGCCCACCAGACATGCCCTTACTCCAAAGCCGTCCGCGGCAATGTCGAGGTTCAGCTCAGTCTCCTCTGAGCTCAGTGCTAATCATTTTCCCCCACTTCAGATACACGCCAAAGAACGTCAGAAGCGCGGAATTATGGGCCATGGCGGCCGTCATGTCTGGTGCCGCGCGTTTTCCCTGACCAGCACATCTTATGCAGGCTTTTTCAACAACCATAAAAGCAAGGGTCCGATAATGAAAAAATTGACGACAGCAGCCGGCGCGCCGGTGGGCGATAACAACAACTCTCAAACGGCTGGTCCTAGAGGACCCGTGTTATTGCAGGACGTTTGGCTGCTAGAGAAGTTGGCGCACTTTGACCGTGAAGTTATTCCTGAACGCCGGATGCACGCAAAGGGCTCAGGCGCATTCGGCACTTTCACGGTTACTCACGACATCACCCGCTACACAAAAGCAGACTTATTTTCGAGCATTGGTAAGACCACGGATGTTTTCGTCCGATTTTCTACCGTGGCTGGCGAACGTGGAGCCGCCGACGCCGAGCGTGACATTCGCGGGTTTGCCATCAAATTTTATACCGGCCAAGGCAACTGGGATCTGGTGGGCAACAACACACCTGTGTTTTTTCTGCGGGATCCGTTGAAGTTTCCAGACCTCAATCACGCAGTCAAACGTGATCCACGTACAAATATGCGTAGTGCCAGAAACAACTGGGATTTCTGGACACTACTGCCCGAGGCTTTGCATCAGGTCACGATCGTTATGAGCGACCGCGGACTACCGCACTCCTATCGACACATGCACGGATTCGGCAGCCATACGTTCAGTTTCATTAGTCCGGCGAACGAACGTTTTTGGGTGAAGTTCACCTGGAAAACCCAACAAGGCATCAAAAACCTGACTGATCAGCAAGCCTGCGAACTGGTCGGCGATGATCGCGAAAGCGCGCAACGGGATTTGTACACCAGCATTGAGGAAGGTCGCTTTCCCCAATGGAAACTCTACGTTCAAATAATGCCAGAAGCGGAAGCTGGGTCTTATCCGATCAATCCTTTCGATTTGACCAAGGTCTGGCCGCATAAAGATCATCCCCTGATCGAAGTCGGTGTCCTTGAGCTCAACCGCAACCCGGACAACTACTTTGTCGACGTCGAACAAGCCGCCTTCAACCCTGCCAACGTCGTGCCGGGCATCAGCTTCTCACCAGACAAAATGCTTCAGGCTCGATTGTTTTCCTATGGCGATGCGCAACGCTATCGCGTGGGCGTAAATCATCATCAGATTCCGGTAAATGCCCCTCGATGCCCAGTCAACAACTATCACCGGGACGGGCAAATGCGTACCGACGCAAATGCCGGAAGCGCCATCGGATATGAGCCCAACAGCCATGAACAATGGGTGGAGCAACCCGACTTCCGTGAGCCGCCTCTATCACTGCAGGGCAGTGCCTGGCACTGGAACCACAGGGAAGACGAAGATTATTTCACCCAACCTGGCGCCCTATTCCGGCTGATGGACACGACTCAGAGACAGGCGCTGTTCGATAACACTGCGCGATCGATCCACGGAGCTAGTACACAGGCGAAGCAGCGCCACATCAATCACTGCACACAAGCTGATCCGGAATACGGATCAGGCGTCGCCCAGGCAATTGAACAACTAGCTTGATCGAGACGCTATCAGCAAGAGCAAAAAGGTTACTCGCGCCATTTGCTCTTGCCCCTCCCGCTAACCCAACATTGAAAATGATTTCAAAGCGATTCAAAAACAGTCCTCCCAAAGGCTCAGCCATCAGAAGCCGTTCCAGGTCACGCGAGGCGGCATGAAGGTCAGAACCTCGTGGCGTAGGATGGCCCCGCTGATTCAAACGCGTTCCAGTTCTTTCAGGTGACCGCGTTACTGGGCTTCAGCACTTACACCTTGATGTAATAGACGGCCGCGCACCCAATCGCTAAAAACGTCGCTCGTTAGGGGACATGGCGAAATGCTGAGGATTTATGGTGAGTCAGATGGAACACGTTGATCACATTCTGATAGTCGACGACGATCGCGAGATTCGAGAGCTCGTAGGTAACTACCTAAAAAAGAACGGTTTGCGAACCACAGTCGTGGCGGACGGCCGACAGATGCGCTCCTTTCTTGAGTCTTCCACCGTGGACCTCATCGTGATGGATATCATGATGCCGGGGGACGATGGACTGCTCTTATGTCGAGAGCTTCGTTCAGGCAAACATAAAAGCACACCGGTCCTGATGCTGACCGCACGCAACGAAGAAACCGACCGCATCATCGGCCTGGAAATGGGAGCTGATGATTACTTGGTTAAACCCTTCGCAGCCCGTGAGCTGCTTGCACGTATCAACGCCGTACTGCGTCGCACGCGCATGCTGCCACCCAATTTGATTGTCAGCGAGGCTAGTCGCCTGCTTGCGTTTGGTAAGTGGCGGTTAGATACCACGGCGCGTCATTTGCTCGATGGCGAGGGGACTATCGTCACCTTAAGCGGCGCGGAATACCGTTTGCTGAGGGTATTTGTCGATCACCCCCAACGCGTCCTGAGCCGCGATCAATTGCTCAATCTGACCCAGGGGCGCGACGCAGATCTCTTCGATCGCTCCATCGATTTGTTGGTAAGCCGTCTGCGTCAACGCTTACTGGACGACGCCCGCGACCCAGCCTACGTCAAGACCGTGCGCAGCGAAGGGTATGTTTTCACCTATCCGGTGGAAATTCTAGGAGAGCAGTCATGACGCCGCTGCGTTGGCCAAGAACGTTGGCCTCGCGACTGTCGTTGATCTTTCTCGTCAGCCTTGTAGCAGCTCATGGACTGTCTTTTGGGCTGCAGTTTTATGAGCGATACCAAAGCGCGATGACACTGATGCTGGGCAATCTGGAGCAAGACTTGACGACCACTGTGGCAATGCTTGAGCGCCTGCCCGCTGCTGAACGTCAAGACTGGCTACCGCGCTTTGAGCATCCCAACTATCGCTATCAACTGGACGAGGGCCAACCTGGTACGCCGATGAACATGGCCTCCGCCCCGGCGTCTGTTCGCTCCATGGAAGCGACACTGGGGCAAGATCACGACCTTAGCTTTACTGATATTTCTGACCTGCGTCCGCATTATCAAGCGCACCTACGCCTGAGCGACGGAAGCCCGCTGACGATTGATGCTCGGCCTAAAATATCCCCGCTATCGCCATGGCTACCGTTGCTGTTAATCGTGCAACTGTTGCTACTATTCGGCTGTACCTGGTTTGCGGTACGAACTGCAATACGCCCCCTGACTCGTCTATCAAAGGCAGTCGATACTCTTGATCCGAACGGGGGAGGAACTCGTCTTGATGAGGCAGGCCCTATAGAAGTGGCCTACGCAGCGGTTGCCTTTAATACCTTGCAGGAACGCATCGCGACTCATATAAAAGAGCGCATGCAACTACTGGCTGCCATTTCTCACGATTTGCAGACTCCCATCACGCGCATGAAGCTGCGCGCCGAGTTTATGGAAGACTCCGTAGAGAAGGACAAGCTCTGTAAGGACCTGAGCGAGATGCAGCATCTGGTCCAGGAAGGGGTTGCATACGCGCGCAGCATGGATGGTTCAACTGAAACCAGCCGCCGGCTCGATCTGCATTCGTTCCTCGACAGCCTGGTATTCGACTATCTGGATACTGGAACAAGTGTGGTTCTGAACTCGGAAATCGGCACCGTTATCGATACACGACCACATGCACTGCGGCGAGTGCTGGTGAATCTTGTGGACAATGCTCTGAAATTTGGCACAGAGGTCCAAATCAACGTAGAGCCCCAAACGGACAAGAGCTTGTTGATCCAGATCCTGGATCGTGGTCCAGGAATTCCCGAGGACCAATTGCCAGAAGTGATTAAACCGTTCTATCGCGTGGAAAGCTCGCGCAACCGTGACACGGGTGGTACAGGGCTGGGTTTGGCAATTTCGCAACAACTAATGTTAAAACTTCAAGGTTCTTTAATACTGTACAACCGAGAAGGTGGCGGGCTTTGCGCTCAGCTGACCCTACCCTACAGCTTGTCTGACTCTTCGAGGATGAATGGCACCGTCGGATAAGGCGGTGCTAATCATCTGCTGCTGCGCTAGCCCTTTGGCTGCATTAACTATTTTATTCGCGAAAAAGAAACGCCCGCGGGGACTCTCCCATCGCACGGCGAAACATTGCGCTAAACGCACTTGCACTAACATAGCCCAAATCCCGGGCAATCAACCCGATTGACTCCCCCTCTCGAGCCGGTTCAAGGCGCAGGCCAATCGCACCTGTTGCACCCAATGGCGGTAGGTCAGGCCGGTTTCTTTGAGAAAAAGGCGGATCAACGTGCGCGAACTGGCACCCACTTTGTCCGCCCAATAGTCTACGTTTCGAGCTTGCCCTGGAGTGTCGAGAATAGCGGTGCACACCACCAACAGCCGGCGGTCTACCGGCCACGGTATCTGAAGCGGCAATGTTTGTGCAGACTCCAGTTCACTAAGAATCAGAGCTACGACGTGACTATTGCGACCCTCGAGTGAATATTCGATGGGTTCACTGGCCAGCACCAGTATCAGTTCGCGCAATAGCAGAGAAACGTCCACGACTCGGCAGCTGTCTCCATAACTTGCGGCGACGTCGGCTTCTATGTAGATGGAACGCATCTTGACCGGGCTGAGCATCAATTGGTCATGTTCTTCTCCGGCGGGTATCCACAGAGCCCGTTTAGGCGGGAGGAACCACATGCCACCGCGGGTCGCAACACGCATGACACCGCTGATGGCATACAACAACTGGCCATGGCGATGTGTATGCGGGGGATTGTATTCCCCGGCCATTTGGTTACGAGCCAATGCCGTCATCAGCCGCGGTACGTCCTGATAGTCTAGGTAATCCTCACTGCGTCCGTTCAATTCTTCGGCTTTGCTGACAATCCGTCCCTTTTGCTTCATCAATCACACTCACCAATTGGGTTGCAATGCCGAAGCCTCTGACATTGTCACTTTGAAGACATAAGCTGGCACTTGCCGATTCTTTGATATTGCTACGATCGCCCTTAATCAAATTTCCGAAAATAAGGGTACGTAGAAAATGGCCCCCATCAACACTTCTCCAAATGCATCCGATAAACATAGCGTGCCTGCAGTCATCGGTTTATTGGTTCTTTCCATTGCATTACGTCCGGCGATTGTTTCTATTGGCCCCATCTTGCTGCTTATTCAAAACCAATATGGTTTGACTTTTACCCAAGCGGCGTTGCTGACTTCCATTCCCGATGTATGCATGGGCATCTTCGCCTTAGTCGCACCCAATTTAAGTCGGCGCTTTGGTACCGACCGTTGCGTAATTGCAGCGCTGGTTTTGCTTGGCGCAGCCTGCTTGGTGCGGGCAATATCTCCGGATGCCGTTTTTCTATTGCTCAGTACATTTCTGGTCAGTATCGGAATCGCAATTGCTGGTGCTCTCATCGGCGGTTGGATAAAAGCTCACTTTCCACATCGGCCAGCATTCTTCATGGGTATCTATGCCGCCGGCCTTAGCGTAGGAGCAACTCTTTCTGCGTTATTCACTGCGCCCATTACTGAGTTCGCTCAAAGCTGGCGGGTGGGTGCCGGGATCTGGAGCTTACTGTGCGTCACAGCTGTAATAAGCTGGTTGTGGATGGCCCGACGGTTCGCAACTTCCGCACCGAAGGTCAACACCGTTGATAACCGGTCGGCCGTGACCGGGATGCCGTGGAGCAATCCTCAAGCGTGGCTCATAGCGTTGTATTTCGGCTCAAGTCAATTCGTGGTCTATGCCCTCTTCGCCTGGTTAGCACCCGCATCTACCGAAGCCGCTCTAACCACCCTGCCCGCCGGAGTGTTGCTTGGGCTATTTACAGCGGTGTTTGCAATCGCAAGTGTCGGTGCTGGCCTGATCCCTGGAAGGGCCCATGACCGTCGTGGTCTTTTGGGAATCACCACCGTACTTGCACTCATTGGTACGGCGGGCATGGCGTTTGCTCCAGATACTTCGCCCATTCTTTACGTATTGCTTATGGCAACCGGTCTAGGCATGTCCTTCACAGTTGGGATGACGTTGCCACTGGACAATTCCAAAACGCCTGCAGAAGCCGGGGCTTGGACCGTATTCATGCTTTTCATAGGCTACCTGATTGCAGCGTTGGGCCCCGTCTGTTTCGGCGCGCTGCGTGACTATAGCGGAGGCTACCACCTTGCTTATGACATGCTGTTTGCGGTACTTCTCTTTATGCTGTGCCTGACGCCGATTCTGAAGCCGGCATCCGAAACGCGATTACGGGTGCCGGCGACCTGACATCGCAACGGTTTAATGCCGACGCATACAGAGTATCAACCCATCAGCCTACGCAACCCGCTCTTGATACTGTGCCAGCTGCGCACTTTGGGAAATCTCATTGACGGTCTCCTTGTCAGGCTGCGGGGGGTCGGCAATGCGATTGCTCTATGGGTCTGGCGTGGCCGCAGACGAGCCTGAAAAGAGTCCGAATGTCTCAGCGGCTCTCCTAAAAGCAATATCTGCGGGCGACATGTACATCAGTTGTCCTGGCCGCACCCTTGACCGACGGTTAGATAATCTAGCACCTCAGGCTTACCAGCCGAGTCTATATAAGCCAGTCGCGCGTTAACGACACCACAACCGGATGAAGGTGTTTCGCTGACCGAAATGACTTTGGCAATGTCCAAGTGGTCGCCGTACATGTAGGCGTGCGGAGTCACATTCTCTTGGGCATTTGCTGCGACGGCGCCGAGGCTAACGATGGCAAACAGTGAAGCGATGCTGAGGTTCTTCCAGTTCATGACGATATCTCCAGTTATTGAATGAGTGGTCCTGCAAGACAGCTTGTGCTGCTCCGGTGGTGACCCATTTAACGCCGCTAAGGTATCCCGTATGTGTCACCAACTTCCGCACATTAAACAGTTCGTATCGGGAGGGCCTCAGATACATAGACATACAAGTGTGTCGGCATAGGAATTTCGCCTAGAGCGATCACACTGAAACATCGCTCCTTTTGGGAGCGAAATTTTTGGCAAGACGCGGTGACGCTCGACACACCTTTAGCGCCTGAACGATCTCGTCCCGAATAAACACTTTGCTCCTAAAGGCGCGTCGTACATGGTCAACGGTCGCCAAGGCATGAGAGAGCTGTATAAATTTGTCTAAGCCATTGTTTACACGAGACTGCGAGTGACCAAACGGTTGTTGAACTACAATCCCTGCATTCGTCTGCGGTAAATAATCAGAGTCCTAATCGTCCTACGCGACTCGATACCGCGACATAGCTCATTTGCAAATCCAACTAAAAATTCCTGAATTACGATTTCAGTTTATCCACACAGAACTATGTGATTGCTAGCTTTATCGCTCTGACAGAGCATCACGGATACGCAAAGTGCATGACCGAAGGCTACGCCGGCTAAATGTTACGCAGCATGTAATAAAACATGCGAATTACTGACCCCTAACAGTCCCCCTTGGCTCAAAAATTTAGTGACAAACACACAACTACCTGAAGGCCGCAGATATCAGCAGCAATCAAAATCGCTAGACCATAGGCAGTCATGCGCATACTTTGGATTTCGTCAGGCCTGCTCTTAGACGAGATTGAGGACGACGTCTATATTTCCGCGAACAGCTTTCGAATAAGGACAAGTCTGATGCGCGGTATCGATCAGGCGCCGAGCTATATCACGCTCAACACCCGGCAGGCTAACGTTGAGACGAGCACGCAGAAAATAGGCATCACCCTCCAGGCAAAGATCGACTTCGGCATCAATGGCGACGTCGGCCGGAAGCTCGACTTTAAACTTGCGCGCCGCGAGCCCCAACGCTCCATCAAAGCATGCCGACCATCCAGCCGCGAAGAGTTGTTCGGGGTTTGTACCATTGCCTATGATACCCGGTAGCGAATGGCTAATATCCAACTGGCCGTCGTCGCTTCGTGATGTGCCCCCATCGCGAGCACCTGTGGTGTGTACTTTAGCGGTATAGAGGATTCTCTTGGATGTCATATTGAAGCTCCTTATTTTATGGGAAGACGCATGCCAGATGCGTTTGTGAATCAGAGCAGACTCTTGGCAACCTATCGATTGCACGATGGTATCGCCCCCCCAGCCTGCTTGTTGCGTCCGTAATCGCGCCATGCGACGCCAAAGTATTGTAAGCATCCGGCGAGGCCACTTTCTCGACCCCTGCCACAAGGGCGATGGTGTCCACATAAAAATACGTTGAGACACCATCGTCCTTACCACCAGGATTGGCATGCGCAAACGAACGCCACGGTGAGGTCGCGGCTTCCGATTATCATGAGGAGCTCCTTATATAGAAAAATTATATTAATATTGCATTTCGAAAAGAGCAAAAAATGCGCCATGCGGACGCAAGTTTCGTTAAACCTCAGTATCAAATACTTCCACCTCGTTTTTTCCAAGAACAGCGCAGGCGCCGATACAAATCGTTAATTAAGGCGGCAATATGTTGCTGCTGCATCTGACTTTTTTGCCGTTCAGCCTCATGACGTCTACATACAAAAAGGTGCGCACTCCTAACGTCGCATTGTCTAAATCGTGTCCGATTATCTATAAGCGGAAAAAGCGTTGACGCTTTTGTGAAGAGTTCGTTCGGATGATGAGTGGACATAGCAGATACGATGTTGTTGTCCCCCACCCTCACAACTATGGCCACCCAACGCGTCTACTATTAAGCGCTAACACCGCATAACTGGTAAGTCTCATCCTGTGACGTCATGCTCGAGCTGCAGCACTCAAACTTTGGCAACCTCCTATTCTCCGGTTGCTTGATCAGTTGAACAGATGACGTAGAGGAATCCGATCATGGCCGAAGGTTATCGCGTGAGTTGCCTTAGCAAAGCTGAGCGGCTTGGGAACGACGAATTGCACACCTTAATGGCGGGTGTCGTCAGGCGTGACAGGCGTGAGTCACAACAACTCTTTGCGGCAGTGACACCCTTACTTATCGCCTTCTATGAAGGCCAAGTGCAGGCCGGGCGGATCAAGCGTGGAGCCACAGCGGGCCTGGTTCAGGAAGCTTTGAAGGCGCTCTACCTTGGACAGCCAGGTTATGACCCGAACCTACCGTTCCGGGCGTGGGTTCTCGATATCGCACGATCAACTCTACTGGGCAACTCGGGCTCAGAAGCCGTTTTCGACGATCTTGCAGGTGTGGCGGTGCGCAACTGCCAGCAAGCCATGCAAGTCACGTGATTCGATCTTTCGACGCCGCGTTATCAACGCCAGGAAATACTCATGATCAATATCGAAAAAACCCTCTACACCGGTCATACCTACACAACAGGAGGTCGAGAGGGCACCGGCCGCAGCCATGATGGACGACTTGACCTCAAGCTTTCTCCACCCGGCGCGCCCGGAATAGGCACCAACCCGGAGCAATTGTTCGCAGTCTGCTGGTCAGCCTGCTTTCTCGGTTCTCTGCGCCATGCCTGCAATGCTCGCAGGATCGCCTTTCCAGTGATGGCCGGTGTCGATGCCCAAGTCGACCTGATCCATGGCGAACAGGGTTTTACTCTGCAGGCCCGACTGGTCGTATCGTTGCCTGACATCGAGTCGGACACCGCTTTGCAACTTATTGAAGCAGCAAACCAGAACTGCCCCTACTCAAAAGCCACACGCGCCAACATCCCTGTGAGCATCACACTCGCCTGATTTTCCGCTCTATGCTCAACACCTTCAGCAGAAGCAGAAGCAAACTGCCTGCTTCTGCCTCTCAATCATTGGCTATTCGAAACACCAGAGGCGAACACAATATCCCGCCAAACCCAGGCTAATCCGACACAATACTTTTGGCCTCAAGAAACGATTCCAGCCCAAAGACGCCGAACTCCCGGCCGACACCGGACTGTTTGACCCCGCCGAACGGCGCAAGCAGCTCTGGCGCGATTCTGTTGATTAACACCGAGCCGGCCTGCAGCCGGGCCGCCAGGCTTCGGGCACGTTCCGGTTGTCGGGAAAATACATAGGCCTGCAAGCCGTAGACACTGGCGTTGGCAATATCGATCGCCTGTTCCTGCGAGTCATATGCAATGATCGACAGCACCGGGCCGAAAATCTCCTCTTGAGCAATGTCCATGTCACTGCTGACGTCGGCAAAGACCGTGGGCCTTACGAAATAGCCCTTATCCAGGCCGACCGGCCTGCCCTCCCCGCCGGTAATCAGCGTCGCGCCTTGTGCCTGCCCGCGGCGGATGAAACCTTGTACGCGGTCGAATTGCGCCTGACTGACCAGCGGCCCGATAACGGTGGCAGGATCCTGCGGATTGCCGACGACCATCGCTCCGACCAGACTTTTTACACGGTCGATGATGTCCTCGGCGTGCTTGCGCGGCACCAACAGGCGCGTGCCGGCGACACACGCCTGACCGTTATTCATGAAGGCAGCATTCAGTGCAAGAGGAATGGCAGCGTCTAGATCGGCGTCATCAAGGACGATGGAGGCCGACTTCCCCGTGAGCGACAAGCTCACTCGCTTCATGGTTTCTATACCGGCGCGAGCAATGAGTTTCCCGGTGGCGGTGGACCCCGTGAATGAAACTTTCGCGACGTGTGGGCTGGTGCTGATTTCGTCACCGACATCACCGCCTCGCCCCAATAGAATATTGAAAACCCCTTTTGGCAAATCTGCGCGATGCAACGCCTGGGCGAGCACATCGGTTTGCAAGGGACTCAACTCGCTCGGTTTGATGACCGAGGCACAGCCGGCCGCAATGGCCGATGCCAGTTTGCTGCATATCGTCCCGGCGGTGCTGTTCCAGGGCGCAATCAGCGCCGCTACGCCGACCGGCTCCATCACCACGGTCGCGTCGCCGACCGAACGAATCAAGTCGTAGTTTTTCAACACCTGCGCCGCATTGGCAAATGACTGCGAAGCGTAGCGACTGACCCATTGCGCTCGGGCGAACGGCGCACCGTACTCCTCGATGGCGGTATCGCGAATTTCATCCGTGCTCGCCAGCACGGCAACCTGCAACTGCTCAAGCATCTCGATACGCTCGGCCTTGGAGGTGCGGCCCATCGCGACTTGAGCACGCGAAGCCGCCGCGATGGCGCGCCTGGCATCTTCACGATCAGCCAAGGTGACTGTACCGATGACTGCCTCGGTCGCGGGGTTGATGCATTGCACCGTTTCATTTCCCTGAACGGGAACGAATGCTCCATCAATGTAACTATGATTGATCTTCCACATTGTGGCGTACCTAATCGATTGCGCTTTACAGCGATGAGCACCAACACCCGGTATGCCCAGGCGTTGACCAGGTCCATTAATAATCCCTTTTCAACCCAGCATCGGCTCACGGCTGAAGGCTTGCACCTCCTGCACCAGGCCTTGTGCTGCCTTCATCACCAGTTGACGGCCTTTTTCCGGTGACGCTTGCGCGGGATCCGATCCCATGCGGCCATCCGGATGACGGGCGCGGAAATCGGCAGCCTCTCGAATGGGCCCCCAATTGGCGATCTGTGGTGAGTAGTCAGCCGATTTGATGGCGTGTGGATAGGCCCATTGGGTCACGGCAATTTCCGAAGGCGTTGCGTGAATGCCATGTCCTGTCGGGAACTGGTCCTTCGCCAGGTCATTGATACCCTCCAGATCCCACCAGTTGCACAGCTTCAAGGCAAAACCCGCCGGGCGACGTGCGAAACTCGCTTCGGCGTAAAGCTCCGAAAACGCTGCTTCGATCGACGCGATGTTGCCGCCATGGCCATTGAGGAAAAAGATTTTTTCAAAGCCGTGGGCAGCCAGCGAGCGAGTCCAGTCACCGATGGCGGCGATGAACGTCGAAGGCCTGAGCGTGATCGTTCCAGGGAAACCAAGATGATGCTGCGCCATGCCGATATTGAAGGTCGGGGCAATCAGGATATCCGCTGCCTCCTGCGCCTGATGGGCGATGATTTCGGGGCACATCCAGTCCGTCCCCAGCAGCCCGGTAGGCCCGTGCTGCTCGTTGGAACCGATCGGGATGACGATGGTACGGCTACGCTCGAGAAATTTTGCGATTTCGGCCCAGGTCGATAGATGTAAAAGCATCTGCGTTCTCTCTTTGGAAGTTCCTTGCGGAACAGGATGGGTGTGAAGTTCAAAGCGCCCGATCAATCTGCGGTGCATCCAAGACCCGGTCGCGATGCGCCAGCGGTTTGCTCGCGATGATCACGAACGCGGCGCACAGAAACACGCAGCCGACAGCGACGATGCCAGGGTTCATGCTTGCTGTTGATGTCTTTGCCCAACCGATCACGGCCGGGCCCCAGAAGCCGCCGCACAGACCGATGGTATTGATCAGAGCGATGCCGCCCGCTGCCGCTTCGCCCTTGATGAGTTCAGAGGGCATTGCCCACAAGACCGTGTAGGCCATGAACATCATGGCGATCGCCAGCGTCAGCAGAACCATTGATAACATCAGGTTCCCATCGGCAACAGGATACAAAAGTATCAGTAGTGCCCCGACGCCTGCCGGGACCGCGCAGTGGAAGCGGCGCTCGTTGAAACGGTCGGAGCGGCGCCCGATCCAGTACATGCCGGCTGCCGCTGCCACATAGGGAATCGCGGCGTACCAACCCAGCTGCATCATGTCGTGGATGCCTTGCGCTTTAAGGATCGCCGGGAGCCAGAAACTCATGGCGTAGATCGAAAAAATGATGCAGAAATAGGCGCACGCCAGTAAATAGATCCTGCGATCGCGCAACACCGCTCTGAACGAGTGTGCCCCTCCCAGGGACGCCCCCAGCTCACGCTGCAGCATTTGCTTTTCCTCGACGCTCAGCCAGCGAGCTTCGGCGGGATGGTTGCAAAGGTAAAAATAAGCAAACACACCGAGCAAGACGCAGGGAAACCCTTCAATCAGGAACATCCATTGCCAACCTGCGAGGCCACCCACACCCTCAAACGTGGAAATCAGCCACGCCGAAAGCGGACCGCCAATAATTCCGCCTGCCGGACCTGCGATGAACACGATCGCAATGGCCCGAGCCATTCGTTTGGGGCCGTACCAGCACGACAGGTAATAGATCATCCCCGGTGCGAAACCGGCTTCAAAAACACCGAGCAGAAACCGCATGGCGTAGAACATCGGCACGTCGCGCACGAATAGCATGCAGGCCGATGTGATGCCCCATAACACCAGAATGCGACTGAAGGTTTTTCGCGCCCCCACTCGAGGCAGCATCAGGTTGCTGGGTAGCTCGAACAGCACATACCCCAGAAAAAACACACCTGCGCCGACACCATAAGCGGCGTCGGACAGCCCCAGGTCGTTTTGCATCTGCAGTTTGGCAAAGCCGACGTTGATGCGATCCAGATAGGCGAAGACGTAGCAAACGAACAGGAGTGGCAACAGGCGCCAATTGAGTTTGCGGTACAACGTTGCGAGGGCGGCACTGTCTGCGGGCGTCACGATGGTCGACATGCGAGTCTCCAGTTTTTCTTGTTTGGTCTGACGTGTGGAAGATGTTGCGCCGACGGCGTAAACAGCAGCAAGAGCAACTATGTTCGTATACTGTTGTCCTGTGAGCAACGCAGGATCCTGAAGGACAACTCATGCGCGAAATCAATCAGCAACGCTTGCGGTATTTTCATGAGGTGCTGACCCACGGATCGATCCGGGGCGCGGCGGACAGCATCAACACTTCCCCGTCAGTGATCACGCGTCAGATCAAACTGCTGGAAGAGGAACTGGGCACCCGGCTGTTTGAACGCCAGGCCCGTGGCGTTCAGCCCACCGAGGCTGCCGCGCACCTGCTGGAGTTCTGGCGGGGCTATCGATCGCACCAGGAAAAGCTTGAAGACCAGCTCCAGGCGATCAAAGGCCTACAATTGGGACACGTACGGGTCGTCATAAGCGAGGGCTACGTCGATACATTGGTCGACCACGTACTCGCGCCGTTCTGCAAACAGTATCCCAAGCTCGATATCAGGCTGGACATCCTGCCCGTTGACGACGTCCTCAACGAGATCGCGGAAAATCGCGCGCATATCGGCCTGGCCTACAACCCTCCTCCCCACCCTCACATCGACTATCGAGCGACGTCCCGGCAACCGGTGATGCTGCTGGTTCGCTCGGACCATCCATTGGCCTTGAAAGGGGCAATGGCAACCGTCGCCGATTTGCTCCACTGCCAACTAGTGCTGACTCCAACCACTTTCGGTATCGGTCATGCGCTGAAAATGCTCGAGTACGCCGAGAAGATAGAAATCCGTCCGGCGCTGGTCAGCAACTCATTGGCCGCCCTCAAGCGCCTTGTTGCATCCGGCGAGTTTGCCTCGCTGCTGGGCGAGGTGGCGGCCTATCGGGAAATCGCGAAAGGCAGTCTCGCGGCCGTAGCCGTCGACCATCCGCTGTTCCAGGGGGTCGAGGCGAAACTGTTGGTGAAATCCGGACGCCCGCTGGCGGCACCCGCTCAAGAACTGCTGAACTGGATGCTGCAGCGCTTGCCGATGTTCGCTTCCGGCAATCCTGATCACCCATGAGGAACGCGACGTTGATCTTCAGCGGGATTGATAATAAAGGTATTGAATTTAATCCGGCTTGCCATGCCAGCCCTCAACATATCCATAAACCCAGCCAGTTCCGGATGATCAAAATGTGCACGCATCAGACTTTCCGATTCCCAGTAACCGCTGACGATCCAGGAGTTTTTTGCCCGACGATTATCGGTAATCGCGTATCCCATACACCCTGAGTTGCTAAGGAGCGCGCGAACAATGTGAGGGAGTATCGAGCAGACTTCACCCACTCGCCCGGGTGCGGCATCGACTTCGACGGTATTAATTGCTGAAATTAACATTCTCAACCCTCCTGCATGACCGACGGGAATTACTGCCGTATTCACACTGTTCATCGGTTACCTGATCGAGGCACTCGGGGAGCTATTGTTCGCGGTATTGCTCCTGATGCCCGGCATCACGCCAATGCTCAACACGTTGCACGGCAATAGCTACAGGTGTCCAACGCCTGACCAGGGCAATACCGAAAGACCGCCGGGTTCAGGCCAGATATCCGCCGTCGACCGTCAGGCTCGCGCCAGTGACAAACGAAGCATCGTCATTGGCAAGGTACGCGGCCATTCCAGCGATCTCGTCAGCGGTGCCGAGCCGGCCCAGCGGCACCAGTTTGATCAAATGATCCAGATAAGGCGCATCGGCCGGGTTCATGTCGGTCGCCGTCGGACCGGGTTGAATGTTGTTGACGGTGATGCCGCGCGCGGCGAAATCCAGGGCCAGTCGACGCACAATTGCAGCGCCGATGCCGCGCGAGCCACCGGTGATCAAGGCAATCCTGCCGATAAAACGTTGTGAGTTGCTGTTCATTTTCTTACCTTCCACTGAGGTTCATTAGAAACGCGCGTCCACACGCCGATGGGCATTAATTCGCCGTGGCGGCTTTTTCGATCAGGCGGGCAACCGGTCCCGGGTTCGAAACCATCACGACATGGGACGCACCCTTGACGACCTCCACGGCTTTGGCCGCGGCACGCCTGGCCATGAAGTCCATGGCTTGCGGCGGGATGTTCTTGTCCTTGTCGCCATAGATGTACCAGGACGGAATGTGCTTCCAGGCGGGTGTGCCGGACGGCTCGTTGAGTGCCGCTTCCGTCAACGGGCGCTGGGTCGCGGCCATCAATGCCGCCTCTGCTGCAGGGACGTCAGCGGCGAACTGGTCGTGGAATTTGTCCTGCTGGATGTACAAGTCCTTGCCACCATCGGCCAGCGGTACAGGCGCAGCCAGTGTTGGGCCCAGTGTGCTGCCCGGGAATTTGCCAGCCAGCCCGGCGACGGTTTCTCCGGCCTCAGGTGCAAACGCACTGACGTAAACCAGCGCTTTGACGTTGGCATGATCGTTGGCCGCATCACTGATAACGTTGCCGCCATAGGAATGGCCGACCAAGACGACCGGCGAATGAATGCTCGTCAGCAATGCCGAGATTGCCGCGCCATCACTCTTTACGCCGCGCAATGGGTTGGCGGCGGCAACCACCGGGTAACCATCTTTCTCGAGAATCTTCACCACCCCATTCCAACTCGACGCATCGGCAAAGGCGCCATGGACGAGCACGATCGTGGGCTTTTCAGTTTGCGCCCAGGCGTGGGCGCCCATGCTCAGACTGACGGCGACGGACAATGCGGCCAATATTTTTTTCATTGCAAACTCCGGGTTCAAGGGGATTTATGGAGCGAATCGTGTGAACACAAAATCGTGGTTGCTCACTCGTGCCTGATGACAGGCGAAGCAGGTTTGGTGCTGGGCTTCATCGGCCGGTTTACCGTTGATAAATCGACCGAATCCCCACCCTCCGGTTGCTGCATATTTTTTCGAGTCCTTGACCATGACCTGCACGGTCGTGGCCGCACCCGGGATGGACGCCGGCTCGAATTCCGGGGACTGAACATGTTTCCAGGCAAGCTTTACCAGCACCGTGCCGTCAGGGAATGGCAGCGTTGAATCCTGATAAGCCTTGATGGCCAGATCATTGCCCAACACGGCTCGCAGCTCGTCCAAAGGTGCCGCTTCCTGCGCCGGGGCAATCATCGGCCACAAGCGATAGTTCTCAGGCAGCTTCACGCCATAGATCGGTGACGCGTCGCCATTACCGGCGTCGCCCAGGGCGACACCGGTGGCGGTCACTGCTGCGGTTGCAATGGCAGCCGACATCACTGCCAGATATTTGAGCTTCATCGTTGCCATCCTTTCAGCCGGTTCTCAAAGGTGATCGGCATCGATCACGGCCTGGGCGAAGGCTTGCGGCGCTTCTTGCGGCAAGTTGTGGCCGACACCACCGTTGATCAATCGGTACTCATACTTGCCAGTGAAACGCTTGGCGTACGCCTCGGCAGGTGGATGCGGTGCGCCGTTGGCGTCACCCTCCATGGTGATGGTTGGAACACTGATGGATGGAGAGGCCGCGAGCTTCTTCTCCAGCGCGTCGTATTTGGCCTCGCCCTTGACCAGCCCCAGGCGCCAGCGATAGTTGAAGATGGACACAGCAACGTGATCCGGATTCTGCAAAGCGGCGGCGCTGCGGTCGTAAGTGGCGTCGTCGAAATTCCACTGTGGCGAGGCCAGCTTCCAGATCAATTTGGCGAAGTCGTGGGTGTTTTTCTCGTAGCCCAGACGGCCGCGCTCTGTCGCGAAGTAGAACTGATACCACCACTGCAATTCGGCGGCGGGCGGCAACGGTGCCTTTCCGGCGTCCTGGCTGCCGATCAGGTAACCGCTCACCGCGACCAGTGCTTTGACCCGTTCAGGCCAGAGGGCCGCGACAATGTCAGCCGTGCGTGCGCCCCAGTCATAGCCACCGAGGACGGCTTGTTTGATCTGCAATGCATCCATGAAGGCGATCAGGTCGCTCGCCAACGCGGCGGGCTGACCATTGCGGATTGTCGTGGCGGAAAGAAAACGCGTATCGCCATAACCGCGCGCATAGGGAATCAGTACGCGATAACCCTTCTGCGCCAATGCCGGCGCGACGTCGGTGAAGCTGTGAATATCGTATGGCCAGCCGTGTAACAGGATCACCACAGGACCGTCAGCCGGGCCGACTTCGGCATAGGCGACATCCAGCAATCCGGCCTTGACGTGTTTCAACGGCCCGAAGGAAACGTTGCTACCCGGCGTAATCACGTCGATTTTTCCGGCTGGCACATCAGCGGCGTAGATCGGCGATGAGGCAACGCTCAGGACACCCGCTTGCAGCAATGCGATCGCCAGAATGGATCGAGCGAGCAGGCTCCGATGCGGTGATACGGCTCGGTGGTTCAACGCAGGCTTCTTCATGGTGAGTCTCCCTTGGGAACGGCAGGTTGGCGGATCCGGGTTGTCGGGTTGGGTGTCAAACGGTTTAACGGGTAGCGGTTTTTTGCGCAGCCGTGCGCAGTGGACGGAATGCCGCGCGCAATTCTTCGCTGAACAATTGAGGTTGTTCCCACGCCGCGAAGTGGCCGCCCTTGCTGACCTCGTTGAAGTAGGACAGCGATGGGTAGGCACGCTGCGACCACACTTTTGGTGCGCGGTAGATTTCGTGCGGGAACACGGTGATAGCGACGGGCACCTTGATGTCGGCGGTCTTCTGCGCTGCTGCGCTGAAGTTATTGTTGTTGTTCTCCCAGTAGAAACGGGAGGACGACGCACCACTGTCGGTCAGCCAATAAAGACTGATGTCATCAAGCATTTCATCGCGACTGAGCACGCGTTCGGGATGACCGTCACTGTCCGTCCATGCGGCAAACTTTTCGTACATCCAGGCCGCTGTGCCGGCGGGCGAGTCGGCCAGCAGGTAGCCGATGGTCTGGGGCCGGGTCACCATCATTGCGCCATAGGCGGCATTGCGCCCGAAAAAGGTGCTGAGCGAGTTGTAAGCGTTACGCTCCGGATCGGTCAGTCCGGCGGGCGCTGGATCGCCGCTGTTGATCGGCTTGACCAGTTCCGGCGGCACGGTGGCCGGCATGTTCAAGTGAATGCCCAGTAAACCGGGTGGGCCCAGGCGACCCAATGCATCAGAGATAACCGAACCGTGGTCGCCACCCTGCGACACGTAATGGGTGTATCCTAGGCGATTCATCAGCACATCCCAAGCCTTCGCTACCCGATCAGGCCCCCACCCAAGTTCGGTCGGCTTGCCGGAAAAACCATGGCCGGGAATCGATGGAATCACGACATCGAAAGAATCCTCCGCACGCCCACCGTAAGCCGTCGGGTCGGTCAGCGGGCCGATGGTATTGAGGAATTCGAACTGCGAACCTGGCCAGCCATGGGTAAGGATCAGCGGCATGGCATTGGGGTTGCGCGAGCGGACATGGATAAACTGGATGTCGACACCATCAATGGTGGTCACGAACTCCGGCAATGCGTTGAGTTTCGCCTCGGCCTTGCGCCAGTCATAACCGTTGCCCCAGTACTTCACCAACTCCTTGACCTGAGCCAACTGCACACCCTGAGATACGTCGTTGACCGTTTCCTTGTCGGGCCAGCGGGTGTCCGCGATGCGTTTGCGCAGGTCAACCAATTGCGCTTCATCGACATGAATCCGGTACGGACGAATGGCTTGCGACTGATCCGATACAACGTCGGCAGCCGTGCTGGCCGCCCATGCGACACAGCTGGCCGCCAGCGCCGCGAAACCGAACACGCCGGCCCTGACGTGATGGCGCCATGTAAAAGCGGACAAAACCATACGCATGATGAATCTCCTTTTAGGTGGGTACCCAATACCCGTGGGGACGGGGTAGCCTTCACGGTCCTGGGCACTGGTCTGAGCCATGTCACCTGCGACTGTGCAGCTGACATAAACGGATCAAATCATCCGGATGCCTGGCGGGCGATTACACGATGGTGTCGGTCGATACTTAGGTATGAGGTGCCTGGCAGTCGGAATGAGCGCGGCCCTCTGCAGTCGGCACGAATTGCCCGGAAAAAAAGCTCGACGGCACCGCTGCGGATAGCCAGCATTGAAGCCCCTTCGAACAACAACACGGCTCGAGGAACACGGATGCGCGGGGAAACAATGCTCAAGGAAGCGGATGACAGTGCAATGGCCTCTTCCCAGTGGCGGGTCATCGGCCTGTGCATGCTCTTCAACGTGATCGACGGCATGGATGTCATGGCCATGGCATTTACCGGAAGCAGCGTATCGGCAGAGTGGGGATTGAGCGGCGCACAACTCGGCATGCTGCTGAGTGCGAGCCTGGTCGGCATGGCAGTCGGTTCTTTGCTTGCCGGACCCCGGGCGGATCATTACGGACGTCGGCCGCTATTACTGGCGGGGCTTTCGCTGAGTGGCTTGAGCATGCTGCTGTCCTTCTGGAGCCCGAACCCATATCTGCTGATGGTCTTGCGCTTACTGACAGGCATCGGCACCGGAGCGGTTCTCGTGGCCGCGAATGTGCTGACTTACGAAAGTGCCAGTGAGCATCGGCGCAACTTGGCCATCGCCTTGCAATCGATGGCCTTTGCATTGGGCGCAAGCCTGGGCGGCGTGCTGGCCCATGCACTCAATACAAGCGAGGGCTGGCGCTATGTGTTTCTCGTTGGTGGTCTGATTACGCTTGCGGCTGCCGTGGCGGGCGCATTTTTCGTGCGCGAGTCGGCACCCTTTCTGGCACTCGATCAGCAGCGTCATCATTCAGGGTCGATCCATCCGGCCGCAGCACCATCGACGCCACAATCGAAGTATCGAGCATTGTTCACTGCTGGGCAGTGGCAGCACACCACGTCGCTGGCGCTGGCACTGTTGCTGCTCATGGCCTGCTTTTACTTTGTGATGAGCTGGACGCCGACACTCGTGACCCTTAACGGCTTTTCTGAAAAAGAAGGCGCAGTCAGTGGCGTGTTGCTCTGTGTCGGCGGCATGTCAGGGGCGCTGCTGATGGGGCTGGCAGCCAATCGTTTCGGCAGCCGGCAATTGCTGCTGGGCTTCCTGTTGCTCAATACCGTGTTGATGACCCTGATGGTGCCTGCCGCCGGTGTATCGGGTCTGAGCGTTCCCGCTTGCGTCACCACTGGCCTGTTGCTCAATGGCGCCATCGCGGCGCTCTTCACCCTGGCGCCCCAGGCATTTGACACTGCCATCCGCACGACTGGAGTCGGCGTGGTGCTGGCAACCGGGCGGCTGGGCGCGATTATCTCGCCTGTCGTCGCCGGGGTGCTCCTTGACGCCCGGTGGACCGCGCAAGACCTGTTCATGTTTTTTGCGGGTAGCCAGATAGTGGCGGCCCTTTTGGTCTGGTGTAGCTGCAGAGGCACCAAAGCATGCAGCTGATTGTGAGGATGGCTGAGCTTTACCAGTTCATGACGATATCTCCCGCGTTGTCAGATAGATGAGACGGCGTTTGCTGTCTCGCCAATGAAGCATGTCCCCTACCCGTGCGACCTCGGCAAACCATGATCTGTCTGAGGATGGATGGATGGATGGATTCGAACCAAAGCGGGAACGGGTGCGTCACGTCGAGTTCATTCAATCGTCGAGCGACGATGAAACCTGGGGCAATGCTGCCCGGGACGTGTATCCATGGAATGTCGAAAACGGCAATGTTTGCATGCTGATGTAACCGGGACTGCCGGAGATACAGTCGCTTACAACAGCCCTTTCCGATCGTCTGCAGGAGAGGCCGTGCGTTGCGTCGCAGTGCAATGGCGCGGATATTCGGCAAAAGCGACACCAAAGTATGATGGGCGAGCGCCAGCACAAAGGCGCATCTTAGTTCAACGGCGACAGCACAATGAGAATCGGTATGGCGAATGACCTCATGCGCGTCATGGACGCGCTGCCGGGTGTGGTATTTACCGCACGGCCTGATGGTTGTGTCGATTACGTCAATCTGCAATGGCACGCCTATACAGGGCGCGATGCCAGTGATGCGATGGGGGCCGACTGGCAGTCGGCAATACACCCCGATGATCGCGCGAACCTGCTGGAACGCTTGCAAGCTATTGCGGGCAACGATGCACCTCAGCCGATTCACGCCCGTCTATTACGCTTCGACGGCACCTACCGCCGCTTTGCCTGGCGCTTTTCGTCACTGGACGATCATCCCGACAGTCCGCGCAAGTGGTGTGCACTTGGCACGGATATCGAGGCCAGCCAAGCCCCGGACACCCGCGATGCGGCCAACCTGTTCGACGTCAACTCGATCATCGACAGCATTCCGGCCATGGTTGCGTTCATGAAACCGTGCGGGGAGCTGGAACGGGTCAATCGCCAGATCGAGGATTACATCGGCTCCCCCCTCGAAGTCCTGAAAAACTGGGCCGCCGGCGATACCGTGCACCCGGATGATCTGCCATCGGTCATCGCCGCCTGGATGCATTCGGTCACCACTGGTGAACCGTACATGATCGAGCACCGCATTCGCCGTTTCGACGGTGTTTATCACTGGTTCCATGTGCGAGGCCTGCCGCTCAAGGACACTGAAGGCAACATCACCCGCTGGTGCGTGTTGCAGGTCGATATTGACGAACGCCGGCATGACAAGGCACTAATCGCCAGGGCCTTCGCGGAGGTCAGCGCCTCAGAGGATCGCCTGCGCAATATCATCGATGCCGTTCCCGGGTTTGTCTGGAGCGCTTCGCCTGAAGGCAGCGTGGGTTTCGTCAATCAACGCTGGTGTGATTACACCGGCATGTCTCTCAGCGAAGCGTGCGGCAGCGGCTGGACGGCCTCAATCCATCCCGACGATGCGGGTGCCTTGGAGGTCTATTGGCGAGGGCTTCTGCAATCGGGTGACGCCGGTGAACACGAGGCTCGCCTGCGACGCTTCGACGGTACCTACCGCTGGTTCCTGATCCGGGCCGTGCCACAGCGGGACGAAGCTGGCCGAGTGCTGCGCTGGTATGGCGAGAACACCGACATCGAGGACCGCAAACGGGCGGAGCTGTTGCTCGATGGCGAAAAACGCCTGCTTGGCTTGATGGCCGGAGGCTCGTCCTTGCCCGTGATCCTGCAGACACTTTGCGAACGGGTAGAAGTCTTTCTCGATCGATGCGTAGCCAGTGTGATGCTGGTCGATCTGAAGCGCTCCGAAGGTGCACAGGAGCCAGCGCTGCGACTGCATCAGGGCGCGCCGACAAACATGCCAGCCGACTTGCTGCCGGGTGCGGACGACAAGCCGCTTCGCGCCGAGCGCTGCCCTATCGTCATGGCGGCCACCTTCAACACGCCGATCATCTCCAATAACCTGTCTCACGAATCGCGTTGGAATGGCTGGTGCACGACGGCCCTCTCCCACGGTTTCCGGGGACACTGTTCAATGCCGATTACCTCTAACAGCGGCGGGATCACCGGCGTTCTTTCGGTATTGCTCCGGGAACCTGAAGCGCTTTCGCCGGAGCAGCAGAATCTCATCGCGCAGTTCACTCATCTGGCCAGTATCGCCATTGATCGTGTGCGCGCCGAAGCTGCACTCAAGCAAAGTGAGGCCTTTCTTGCCAAAGCCCAACGTCTGAGCGCCACAGGTACGTTTTCCTGGCGAGTCAGCACCGACGAGATCACCTGGTCCGATGAGGTCTACCGTATCCTCGAACTGGATTCGGCAACCACGCCGGGCTTCGACGCCATTTACCGGCGAATTCATCCGGACGACATATCGAGCCATCGGGAAATGATCAGACGCCAACGCCGCAGGGGACGTGACTTCGAGCATGAGCATCGACTGCTGATGCCCGATGGCACGGTCAAATATGTGCGTCTGGTTGCGCACTCGATCAAGGAGCCGAAAGAAGGACTGGAATACATTGCCGCGCTGCAGGACATCACTCAATGTCGGCTTGCCGAGGAAGTACTGAGCAAGGCCCGCTCCGAGTTGACGCATCTGGCCAGGTTAGCGAGCCTCGGCGCGGTCACCGCGTCGATCGCCCACGAGGTCAACCAACCTCTTGCCGGGATCATCACCAACGCCAGTACTTGCCTGCGCATGCTCGGGGCAGATCCACCGAACGTCGATGGTGCCCGGGAAACCGCGCGGCGCACCATTCGCGATGGCAATCGCGCCGCCGATGTGATCAACCGATTGCGTGCGTTGTTCTCGAAAAAAAGCATCACCATCGAAAACGTGGACCTTAACGACGCGGCCCGGGAAGTCATCGCCTTGCTGCTGGGTGAACTACAACGCAGCCGCGTCGTGCTCAATCCGCAATTTGCCGATGCACTGCCGCTGGTCAAGGGTGACAGGGTGCAACTTCAACAGGTAATCCTCAACCTGATCATGAATGCAGCAGAGGCCATGAGCACCCTCACCGGTCGCTCGCGGCAGATGATTGTCAGCACCGGTCTGAACGAGGATCACAGTGTATTTCTTGCGGTGAAGGACAGCGGAAACGGTGTTGATCCACAGGACATGGAGCGTATTTTCAACGCTTTCTACACCACCAAAAGTGCGGGGATGGGGGTTGGCCTGTCCATCAGCCGCTCCATTATCGAGCGCCACGATGGCAACCTTTGGGCCTGTGCCAATGACGGGCCGGGGGCAACCTTCCAGTTTTCGATCCCGCATCGGGCCGAATACGTCGCAGCAGATAGCGAACCCACCGTCCAGCCGGACGCCAATGACATCTGCAATCAAGCTATGGAGGGCAACTGATGGGCATGCCTCTACTCGTTTCAGTCGTCGACGACGACGAGTCGGTTCGTGAGTCGTTGCCTGACCTGATCAAGGAGTTCGGCTTCGCGGTCCAGGCGTTCGCTTCGGCGCAGGAATACCTGGCGTCCGACTATCTCGACCGCACGCACTGCCTGATTCTGGACGTGGCCATGCCGGGAATGTCGGGGCCGGACCTGCTTAAAGAACTGTTGCGTCGCGGGTACCGCATTCCGGTCATTTTCATCACCGCTCTGGGAGACGCCAGCGAACGAGCGCAGCTTCGGCACTGTGACGCGGTGGAATGCCTGATCAAGCCTTTCAGCGAGGCGCAATTGCTCAAGGCATTGAGCGCCGCGCTGCCACTTGATTGAACCAGCAGACGAATACACAAGGAGCTGACATCTTGCACCCGAAAAACGCCTTGGCCCCTGGATACGGAGCATTACCGATGCGTGATGACATGCCCGTCGTATTCGTCGTAGATGACGATATCTCTGTGCGGGAATCGCTGGAGCTGTTGATTCGCTTCGCGGGGTGGCAGCCAATACTTTTCGAGTCGGCTCAGGATTTTCTCAACGCGCCTCGGCCGTTTGTACCCAGTTGCCTGGTGCTGGACATCAATCTGCCTGACCTCAACGGCCTGGATCTGCAAGCCTCCATCGCCGGC
Source organism: Pseudomonas sp. LBUM1644 (assembly GCF_059716195.1). Classification (NCBI taxonomy): domain Bacteria; kingdom Pseudomonadati; phylum Pseudomonadota; class Gammaproteobacteria; order Pseudomonadales; family Pseudomonadaceae; genus Pseudomonas; species Pseudomonas sp. LBUM1644. Next base: position 3,198,488 of record NZ_CP166812.1, read on the forward strand.
GACAGGCGCAACATGCCCATCATATTCATTACTGGCTATGGTGATATCCCGTTAACGGTCAGGGCCTTGAAAGCCGGCGCGGTGGAGTTTCTGACCAAGCCATTCAACGACGATGTGTTGCTCAAGGCCATGGCCGATGCGCTTCAAAGCAGCCATGCTGCACTCGACGGGGAAAAAAACCTGCGCACATTGTTGGAGGCCTACCGAACCTTGACACCCCGCGAACAGGAAATCATGGCATCGGTGGTCAGCGGACGAATGAACAAAATCATTGCCGCCGACCTCAACATCAGCGAGATCACGGTCAAGGCTCATCGAGGTAAAGTCATGCGCAAAATGAAAGCCCGCTCGCTGGCCGACCTGGTAAAAATGGCCGCACTGCTTACCCCCGTGACTTGAGATTGCCGCACGCCAAGCAAGCGATTCGCTCCAGGCAACCTCATCAAGACGGCTGTGTATGGCCCTGGGCTTTCTGCCATAGTGCTTCCAGTCGGCGCACATCAAGTGTGTCGAAGCCTTCCGATACCCTCTCACGGCATGTCTTGAGCAACTCCAGCGCCTGCAGTCGACTACCCTGTTCCAGCCATGACCTGGCCAGGTCCATCGACGCCCTTAACTCCCAGGCCCAGGCACCCTGCTCCCTACTCAAGGTTCGCGACTCTTCGAGCATGACCGATGCGGCGTGCTCGTCATCGCCGTTTATAGCGTTGATAAGGCTGGCCTTGATTCGCAGCAGTTCGGGCAGCGCAAAAGCATCACCGCTGACGCGGCAATGACTGATCGTACTGTCAACCAATACCATGCCCTTTTCATATTGGTGATTCAGAATCAAACCTTCGGCCAGCGAGATTTCGAATGAGGTCGTGAGCAGTTCGTAGCGCATGCCGTGCAGCTGCGCCAGACTTTCTTCAAGCAGTGCGACAGAATTGCCGGGCTGCCCGGCGCGTATGGCAATCGCCGCACGGAAGCCATGGGCAGCGGCAATGTAGGGACCGAGTGCGTTCGATTCGGCGATCATGGCGAAGCGTTCAAGACTCACCGCCGCCTTCTGCAAATCTCCCGTCCAGATGTAAATGCACAGGATCCAGACCATCGCAATGCAGTATGTGACCGAATGCTGCAGCGCAGATGCCTCGGCCTCTATCTGCTCTGCCCAGCGTCGGGCCTGGTCAGGGAAACCCTGCAACCAGAGGGTGCGAGCCAACGCCAATCCGGTCCGGTTACGATGATCGAAACCGTAGTAGATCGTACCGCTGCGTTTTGACGGCAAGCTGTTACGCAATGAACTTTCCAGTTGCTGACGAGCAAGCGGCTGGTTGCCAAGCAGATGGTGGGAAATACCGGCAAGCGAAGTGGCAATCGCAATCGCTTCGGGCTTGCTCAATATGTTGCCCACCTCGCTGGCCTGTTCGGCCCATGCCAGTGAGGAAGCGAAGTCGCCGATGCGCTCATAGAAAATTTGTAGCCGTCCGAGCAGCCTGAGTTGCGACCAGTAATCCGACAACGCGATGGCGATGTCGAGCGCCCTGAGCAGAGCCTTCTGCGCCGCCTCGCTATTGCCACGGGTGAACATCAGCACCAACCCGAGTGCGGCTTGCAATTCCATTTCGGTAGGCGTGCCGAAGTAACCCAGCTCCAGTAACTCCGCCGCCCGCGTGCACCAGGTCCGGCACTCGACCAACAAAGAAAAATGCAGAAACAACGGGGCGCTGGCCGCTGCCAGTGGTAACGCGAGCCCTGGATCACCCTGCGGCCCAAAGCTCCACTCCAGCGAACTTCTGACGTTGCCCAACTGACTGGCAAGGCGCGCCGAGTTTTCGAAAATCTCCTTGGGCGAGGTGCCCAGGCGCCCCAGCAGATCCATATAGAAAGCCGCATGCCTGAACGCCAGAGCGTTGACCTCGACATCGCCTCTGGCGGCCAGCTTCTCCCGGGTGTAGGCGCGGGTCATCTCCAACAGCCGGTAGGTCCACCTCAAGTCGCTGTGATCAATTGTGACCAGGCCTTTGCAGACCAACTCATCGAGGATGGCCGCTGCAGCGGCAGTGTCGATCTGTGCATCGGCGATGACTTGGGACGCCGCCTCCTGAGAAAACGGTCCGACGAAAACCGAAAGCCGCTCCAGCGCCAGACGCTCCAGCGGCGACAGCAGGTCGTAGCTCCAATCGAGCATCGCGCGCAGGGTTTGATGCCGTGGCAAGGCCGTCCTGCGTCCTGACCAGCCCAGGGAAAAACGTTCGCCCAGCAATGCGTGCGTGGATTTCAGTCCATGGCTGGCAGCGCGCATTGCCGCCAGCTCGATCGGCAGCGCCATGCCCTCCAGACGCTGGCATATGTCGGCAATCAACTGCGCATCATCATCGTCAAGCACCAGCGCTGTGTTACCCGATGATGCACGCTCGACAAACAGTCTGATTGCAGCAAATCCCAGCAACTCATCGATAGAAAGGTGCTTAGGATCGCGGGGGAATTCGAGTGGATTGAGCCAGTGAACGTATTCGCCACGGGCCCGCAGCGGTTCGCGACTGGTGGCCAGAACCCCGACATTCGGGGCCGCGTCGCTGATTTGTTCAACGATCGCTGAAACCGCATCGATCAGGTGTTCGCAGTTGTCGATGACCAGCAACAGCCTTTGCGTGCGCAAGTGCGCGAGCAGTACAAACATGGAATCTTCGGCCTGAACCGGGATTTCCAGTGACCTGGCCAGCGCCGACAGCACAAGCGATTGATCTTCGACCTGAGCCAGATCGACGAAACGGGCAGTCTGGTAACCCTGTGCGCAAATGCGGTGCGCCACCTCGATGGCAAGGCTGGTCTTGCCAACGCCACCGGGGCCGACGATGGTAAACAGTTTGGGCTGCAGCATGTGATCGACAACTAATTGAAGATCGGTTTCGCGTCCGAACAGCTTCGCACGCGGTGGTAAATTGCATTGGGTCTCCACACGCTCGCTGTCGGCAGCTTCTGCATTGAGTACGGGTGGTTGGCCCGCGAGGTGTTGTTTTTCCAGCGGTGCCACAAACGCATATCCAACACCGACCTGAGTGGCGATGTAGCGCGCGTGCTCGTCACCATCACCGAGAATCCGCCGCAGGGCCGTCATGTGAAAGCGCAGACTGCCTTCTTCGACGATGATATCGGGCCATACCTGCTTGATCAGGTCGCTCTTGGTCAGCACCCTGCCCGGTCGCACCAGCAAGGCGATCAATAAATCCAGTGCTCGCCCACCGATCTCGACTGGCGCTCCATTTTTTTCAAGCAACCTTTTCGCGGGCACGACGCGGAATGGGCCGAAAACATAATGGGTGGTGTTTGATTCACGCGATTCGGCTGGAAAGGACTCCACGAGGATCGTTCTCTCAAAATGGGCGTTCGCCGGTTGGAAGCCGTTCGTGTAGGCCTCGAAATCATAGGTATATTGCACGATCTCTCAAATCAGATCATTCCACCAAACGTTTGATATTCAGCATTTCGCCGATGAGCGCATGGCAGGGTGGCGAAAGTGAGTGTAGAAGCCAGCAGATGCAATGTTGGTACTTCGCAATAAAGATGCCCAGATGTCCTGCTGACCGTCAGCTTCGGGTCGATTACACCCCTTCGCAACCAGCAGCAATCGGCCAAAAGCGGACCCTTCGTTTCGTTCTGCTATCGACCACCGCTGCGACTCGAAGGCAGGCAGCTGTGAAGGGTGAGGGTTATTTCAGCCAACCATCAACCGTATATCTCTCATCTTGTTGCCGCTGACCGAAAGTTGACCTGAGTTCCCATCGAAGAATTCACTTTCTGATCATAGGACGTTGTTGTCTCTTCATCATCTTGATGAGCTTTTCCGTAGCCTTGTCGAGTGCCTTTTCTTTGCCCAGCGATAACAGCAAAACAGGGTACTGGCTTCGCCCACGATTTACCATTAGGCGCCCGAGAAACGCAGCGGCCCTGAGATTGTCTTTGAACTCCTGTCTTAGGCAACGCCTTAATCCCGATGTCAAAAGGTCAGCCAACTGAATTCCAAAATCGGTTTTTGAGTCAACGAACTGGAGGTCTTCCCTGATCAGTTTCTTAATGTCCAAAACGTTGCTCATATTGACATCAATGTTGTAGTGATCCTTGAGGTAGGTAGGTTTCTCCGCCTCTGAAAAATCGTACCTTGCCATGTGGCTGTAATCGAAGCCTTCGACAATTGGCAGCGGGTCAGTGATGGACATGCTTTGTAGATAGGGTGGGCTAAGGTTTTCGAACACGTCTTCGAATTCAGTTTTTCTTTCCGGTTCTTTCTGATCCACCCTCCATACGAACGACCCAAGAGATTCTGGGGCGTATTGGGCGTAGTAAGTCATGGTTTGCTTAACCACATAATGCATCAGCTTGATTTGACAAGTGAATTGGATGTAGAGCTGGTCCGAGAGTCTGAGCACCTGATTAGAGATGTTCTGGACATCGTCTCGTAAGGATTGGTGAACCAGCTTATCTATGTGCTCTACAAGCCTTTGGGCGGCCGTTCCCTTGTGAGCACCTACAGCTTCTGGCGTGTTGAGGTGGGCATCCGTGGCCATTGCATATAGCGTGCAATTCAACTCAGCGAGCCGGTTCAAAAGGCGAAAGTAGCTCATCTCATCGCCAACCTTGCCAAGCTTCAACTCGTCGTCCGGTGAAACTCCGTTCTCTACTTTGAATTGTTGAAGAACGCTTTCGGCCGCGCCCATCGCCTCTTCCAAAATAACGACCGCACCCAGGGCGCTCCAAGCATTGTGGTTAGGCGTGTAGGTAAATGTTCCTGACTCATCGATAAAAATACGCATGCTATCCCCATCCCTGTGGCCGGGCAGACCGAAAAGTACGCGCTGGGGAGCTTCGGGTGCTCCACCTTCTACCGTTGAAGAGGTGGCATAAACGTTAGTCCAAAATTTGAATTGGACGAATCCTGTACTGAAATTGCAGGTACGTGCGTTAGCAGCTGACCTGTGGAACAGTTGTTGGATTCGCTGGTAGAAAAGTTTCCAAAATCAATGACGGTAGGGTCTATCTTGTTCTTTTGACACGCTACATCGGAAGGTAGGGAATCCATGTCTGATTTTTTTCAAGAAACGCCTGCCGCCCTCAAATGGGCAGAAGAGGCTGAGCAGCGACACCAAGCGGGGAAATTCGGCGAAGTTGTGCGCGCGGTGATCTGGACGGATGCGCGTGGTTCAGATGGCCAACTATTAGTTGCTGTCGATCCAGACAGATTGGTTGCCAAGATAAACAGCGATCCTTTCACCCTTCTTGAGAATCACGATCCCGGACGTCCAAAGGGACAACTGCTGGAAAGTGCATCGTTTGAAAGTCCTGACGGTCGAAAATTTGTTGCCGCAGTCCTGGGGTATTACGCAGGTGGAGACGTTCTGAGTTTTCTTGGCTTGGGCATAGATGTTGACGCATCCGTTCCGCCACCTCAGCAGCTTCCAAGATTGTTGGATGATGTGTGGATCGAGATCGCGACGGATGAAAGGGAGGTGGATGAAGATTGGTTGGATCAGGTTACGAATGACTCACCCGTTAGAATCGAGCGTTCTGAGCTGTCGCACAACGCCGCAGATTCTTTACAAGAACTGATTAGAGTCGGCCTCCCCTACGTCCTCCTTGTTTGGAACCCCTTCGTGACTGCGATAGCTACTGAGGCGGGTAAGGCTTCCTATGCGGGAATACATGCGTGGTTTCGGAAATTGCTTAGTCGAGTGGCCGACAGACGTAACCCTATACTCGATTTTCATTCATATCAGGACGGCTGTCAGATCTCATTTCTGTTCAGAGGTAAGGATGAGAAAAAGCTTCATGAAGCCATGGACGCATTGGCTGGTGCGGCGGCTCAGGCAGCTCGGTTAATTTCGAGGCTGAAGGCCCAAGGAAAGATAAGCCGGCAAATGGTCTATGAATTCGAGAAAGAAGCGCTTCTATGGGCACCGTCGTTTGTTTTACTGAATGATGATCGGATCATCACTGATAATCTCGCACTTATTGCGATCGAAAATCTTCCCAAGGGGTTGAGCCTCGGTCTGTCTCGAAGCAATTCACTGTGAAATAGAGTCGAAAATGCACAAGGTAGGGGGATTGCCTATAGCCTAAGTATTTCTTGGGCTGTAGCTTTTTCTCTGGGTCAAGATCATCACAGTAATTCACCCTCTCGATCTGATCTGATTGAGAAAATACGAAAAAACCGTGTTTTTCTAGGTTTCAAGTGTAGGCCTCACACACCAGTTGCTGATCGGCTGCTATGGGTCGATTTCTGCCCATCGTGACAGGCAGAAATCGGCCAAAAGCCGACGGTGAATGTACTGTGTACGCGTGGCGGTGCGTCGGGAGATCGTCGTCTGAACCTTATTCCCACCAATAAAGGAAAAATCGCAATGGCTTTGACTTCCGTTGCACCTTATACCTTCAATCCTAACGAACTATTAACTCTAGGAATTGCTGCCTATGCAGCCGTGGTTTCCACTTTCGTTCTAGGTTGGGACGCATACAAGTGGCTGGCTTCTGGAGCGAAAATCGATTTAACCGCGTCCGCTGGAATGAAGATCATTGGTGGTCCAAATACAGATTTAAAAACCTACATCTCCATAACAGCATGGAATGTCGGAGACCAACCTACCACCATCACAAATTTGGGAGGTATGTACTTTGAAACTTGGTGGCTGGCATACGTAATTCGGCGGAAACCCTCCGAGACTTTCATCATCAATCAACCATCGCAATCCCAACGCATCCCATATCGCTTTGAGGTCGGAGATCAATGGATCGGCTTAGCCGATCAGACTGATGACATCGTGACGAAGGCGAGGGACGGATATCTGTTTTTTATCCTCTACACAGCTAAAGGTGGGCGTGGTCATAGAGTTCGCGCGAAAGTTCGAGATAGGAAAACTGCTGAATGATCGATTCGGATTTTACGTACAGCACGAAAAAACCGTTTTCACCTGTCAATGATCAGGCTGTTTTTGCAGACTGGCTTTGTCAACAGAGTCGACCGGCTTCTCCCGATCACAACGGGCTGTACTCGGCCAGAGTGGATGTTCAACTACGTCCGCTTACGACTTTAGATTCAACGGGTCTACAAAAGACGACCAATCGTAACCAATGCACAATAAGTTCCAAGCTGTATTAGGTATTGCATTGTCTGCCATGCTCCAATCTTCCATGTGCAGACACCTAGTAGGGCGGGCTCGACCCAAACGCGGAGTGTTCGACAGTTATCTCTAAAATTCGCAGATTCATAGCCGTGCCACCACCCCACCTAATGGAGTCGCTATGCCATATTTTCCAGACCCAGACGTGCGTCAAGACGTAAAGATCTTCCGCTACATGGACTTGTCCAAGTTCCTATCGTTAATCCATCAAAAATATCTGTTCTTTGCAAAAGCGAGTTCTTACGAGGACAGCCTGGAGGGTATGCCCACCGATCTCGACAGTTTCATGGGCGCTGGGATGGCGGAAATGCTCGACCACGTTATCAATGGCATCTGGCCGGATGTTGTCCCGAATAGAGATAAAGATCAGGCTGCGCTGGAAAAGCAAGCCGCTATGGTGGTTGCTAAAGTACAGTTTGAAGACCGCGCGGTGAGTACGATCCTTGGGCCTGTGCGCGCGGAGGATTATCCGAGTCATTCGGCCATCTTTGCGGCTGTGTCAAACTGGGTGGATGTCAGTTGCTGGCATACGGACGTGAGCAACGTCGAAAGTATGGCTATGTGGAAGATCTATGGGGCGGGTACCGCTGCCGTCTGTATTGAATCAACTCTTCAGGCAGTGATCGGAGCCATGACGCTACCCGACAATGTGGCTATGCACGCAGGTGTCGTCAGCTATTTGGATTACCAAAACGACTACGTGGGCCCTGATGATCCGCTGAGTATCTATTTTCAGAAAAGCCGGTTCTATGACTTTGAAAAGGAACTCAGAATTGTTATGCATCCCTCTATCCATATGGACCCCCGCACCCCGCGCGCTGAGCCGGGCCGCAAGATAGCGGTAGACCCCAAGAAACTGATCATATCAATACTTGTTTCCCCGGCGTCCAGTGAGTGGTTTCATGAACTGATCGAGTTGGTCCTAAAAGAGGCGGGGTTTGATATCGGGGTCACGAAATCAAAAATTCCGATCCGGAGAAGCTAGCTCACCTAAGCTCGGATCACCGCGGGGCGTTGGCTGGACGCGTTTGGCCAATAGGGCTCCTGGATCAACGTCTGCTTCTGGCCGATTTGAGCCCTTCACAACCGACATAGAGCTTGGAAAACTTGCCCCCCCCCGCGGACGCTCGGAATTCGAACGGGGGAAGCGCTGGTCGCTGTATAGGACGCTTCCAACATACGATTTGATTGCAGTGACGACCATCTGTTAGAGATCGATCCTCGGCTTTGGCTTTCTGATGCTTGGCTTACGTTTCGCTCCGGTAGACTTATTCGCTTGAGTCAGTTGCTGCTCCAGAGTTTCGGCGCGGGCCTGCTGCGCTGCAGCCAATTGCCGAGATTGACTGAGCTCACCTTGGATTGACTCGAGCCGCCGTTGTAACTGCTCGACCTGCCGCCCGGTGGCTTTGAGTTGGATCATCATCGCTTTGCCGTCCTCCCTAGCATGATCGACCTCGCGGTGGGCGCGATCTTCGACGCCGCGGACGTAGCTTTCCTGCTCGATACGCTCTTGCTCTGCCTTGAGCCGCAGCGCCTGCAATTCCTCCTGGAGTATCCGATTTTGCTGCTGAGCCTCGCCCCGCTCGCGCAACAGATCTTCACGCTGTTGCTGCAGGTCCTCGATCTGCGTCTGACGCTGCGCCAGTAACAACTCGAGGTCAGCCAGTCGCGTCTCCACGGTTTGGCGTCCCGCCACGGCCTCCGTCGCCTGCTGGCGAAATTGCGCAGCATCCTGACGCGCCTGCTCCTCGACTGCGGCGACCCGCTCACGCTCAGCGGCGACTACTTCTCGTTGTTGGTCCAGCGCCTGTTCGGCGACACACTGCGCCAAGTGGATCGCTTGTTGCCACACCGAAACAAAAGCTTGTGATACCTCTCCCGGCAACGCTGGCAGGCGGGTCTCACCGCTCAAGCGTTCGGCCAGACGCGCCCACCATTGATCGAGCAGACCTCCAACCCGCGCCGGACTGCCGCGGCCTAACTCCAGGCGCACGCGCTCCACCGTCGGCCGTTCGCCACGGCCCAAGACCGCATCCGCGGCGGCAAACACCTCGTTTTCTGGAACTCCTACCGCCACAGGTCACCTCCGGCTATATTAGGTCTGATAATAGAATGTTATCCGATGTAATTTTTTTGATACTGGAATTAATATACGTTGAACGTATTAAATATTACAACTCAGTTGCCCGTAGTCGACGAAGCACCACTCGACCCTTATGTCCTTGCACTCAACGCGCAAGAAGCCGCGGCGGCGTTCATCGCTGCCGGAACCGCGGTGAATACGGTGCGCAGTTACCGCAGCGCCCTCGCCTATTGGTCGGCGTGGCTGCAGTTGCGTTTCGGGCAAGCGCTCGGCGATGCCCCGCTGTCGTCGGCGGTGGCGATTCAGTTTGTCCTCGATCATCTGGCCCGCCCATTGGCCGACGGCACCTGGGCCCACCTGCTGCCACCGTCGATCGACGCCGCGCTGGTGGCCGCCCGGATCAAATCCAGATCGGGGCCACTGGCGTTCAACACGGTCAGTCACCGTCTGGCGGTATTGGGTAAATGGCATCGGATCAATGAGTGGGACAATCCTACCGACGCATCAGCGGTGAAGACCTTGCTGCGCGATGCACATAAAGCGCAGTCACGTCAGGGCGTGACGGTGCGCAAGAAAACCGCGATCGTGCTCGAACCGTTACAGGCGCTGCTGGCCACTTGCGACGACGGTGTGCGCGGCGTGCGTGACCGCGCCCTGCTCCTGCTGGCTTGGAGCGGTGGCGGTCGCCGGCGTTCGGAAGTGGTCGGCCTGCAAGTCGGCGATGTTCGGCCGCTGGACGCCGAGACCTGGCTCTACACCCTGGGCACGACCAAGACCGACATTGGGGGTATGCGCCGCGAAAAGCCGCTATGCGGCCCGGCGGCAAAAGCATTGTCGGACTGGTTGGCGGCTGCCCCTGCCGACAGTGGCCCACTATTTCGCCGGATGTATAAAGGCGGAAAAGTCGGCACTGACGGTCTGTCGAGCGACCAAGTGGCGCGCATTGTTCAGCGTCGTGCTCAGCTGGCCGGGCTGGAGGGAGACTGGGCGGCGCACAGTTTACGTTCGGGGTTTATCACCGAGGCGGGACGCCAGGGCGTGCCTCTCGGCGAAGTGATGGCCATGACCGAACACCGCAGTGTCACCACCGTCATGGGCTACTTTCAGGCCGGATCGTTGCTGGGCAGCCGCGCCAGTCAGTTACTCGCGCCTGCAACGCAGTTGGGCGTTCCAGCGCACGATCAGCAGACTGATCTCGCCGTGCATCCTGCCGAGCGTGATAGCAAGGAACACGTTGCATAACGCCTCGCGCGCAAAGCTTGAAGGTTGTCGTTACCTAATACCCGGATGCTCTGGGTACCGCAGAGAGGCATTGTCAGGTCGCGGACTGTTGTCGGCGCTCCCCCTGAAACGTTGCGGCCATGTTGCGCCCACCCCAGGCCATATAGGCTAGAAATAGAACATCGGGGTCGCCCTTAGGCAACCGTAGAACAGCAAGGGGGTAGTTGTCGGGGTGCTGACCTCGGCATAGGAACCGAAATTACGGATCACGAGCGCTTGCCTGATCTGGACAGGCCCCATAAGCCGGCGCAAGGACCTACGATCAGCGGGAAGGTCAAACATGCACCGGTAGCGTCCTTCTAGTCGCTCCCCAAGCAGACGGTCCAGCATGGTCTGGCTTCTGCCGACCTCCAATACCGCAAAAAAATGCTGAAGATCAACATGAGCGACAAACCGCGACGCCGAACGACTCCAGAACCATAAGCGGGCGACAAGCTGGTAGAACACACTCTGAAAAAACGATCTCGCCACCTTAGGTACCATGTTGAGCTTGGCCAACTCCAGCGAGGCCCGTTCGGAAAGGCGCGGCACCGCTTGATCACTCCTCAAGTATTCAAATTTTTGCCGAAACAGAGACAACGCCGCGTTATACACACAGACGCAGCACGGCGAATCACCAAAATCAGGTAGCGAAAGAACTCCACGGCATGGACAGTCGCGATGGGCCTTAAGCAGACGCACCTGATGAAAGCTGACAAAGCGCCGGTAGTCTTCATCTGGCGCGTTGCACGCTGGACGCGGACTACCCAGTTCGAATTCCTTCAGCCATATATTTGTAGTGCGGTCAGGAAGTACCTCTGGCATGACGGCCCCGGCGGCAAGGGCATGCAAGCCTTCATCGCTTAGCTCGGTAAAATGGAGCACATCCAATACCCCCAGTCGTTGCAGCCGGGCGGTATTGGCAAGAAAATCGCGGCAAGCAAAAATGAAGGGACTGGCGCCACGAGAACGACAGGTTGCAAAAATCGCTGCCCGGTTCGGCACCCAGTAGCCGCAGTCTGGGCAGCTGTAACCAACCGGACTTCCGAACGGCGCAGGTGCGAATTTCCGAACGTCCAGGCAACGCTCACAGAGAGTTTTCAACGGTTGCTGATGCCAAGGACAGCAGACAACAAAGCGCAGTGAAAAGACCGCCGCAACGAATCCTGCTTCTGTCAGGCATTGTGCGCAGTACTTGGCGGTGCCATTCGCCTGCTTTGGAAAATAAGCGGCGGCGCGTTTGGCGGAATTGGTCAGCGACACCGCATACCGAGAGTCACGGTAAATCTCGCCTAACGCCTTTTCGATATGAGCATCCTTGCCCTTTTTCGAGGTTCGCGATGCCTTCTTCAGGGGAAAGGTGTCCAGTACCACCCTTCCGCTGACGCCATTGACCACGGCCGCCTTGTGCACGATGGCAACGGCATGGTCGAACGGCCAAGGAAAATAATCTGGGAAAAATAGACCGTGTTTATAGTGCATCGCAAAAGACCTGGACACCGGAGCGGCGTACGGCCTCATTAACCAGCTTTTCGTCGGCTTCGAACAGAGCGCTGTCATGCGGCGCAATCAGCAGTAACAGGTCGACAATAGCCTCCCGCACATGTTGCATGGGAAGATTGTTAACGTACTTCCCTTTCACGTTACCATCGAACGCCTTCCACATTAAGCCCGCCAGTGGAACCAGCCTGAATCCAGCGGCAAATGCTTCGGGCGCGAAGTAGGCTGTATAACTGATGCCCGATCCGACGGGGAATTCGGAGTTTTCATCGCAGCCCTCCAGAATTGTCGTCAATTCCTCGACGTTGCGACACCCTTGGAACGGGATGATTTCCGCGAAAAAGCGCCCTACTATCGAATGGTGTTCTACCGCTTGAAGCCCCGTTAACCGCTCATGGATTTCCAATTGCGCGAAACCAATCACCGTCAGGGTAATACGTTGCAACTTGAGGTAATTGTGCAGATCCGACAATACGTGGAAGTCGTTATGACCCCAATGATGAATTTCATCGACAACCAATACACATTGCGGTGCGGGTTGACCGGTCACATGCCCTTCGATGTAAGCCAATAGGTGCTGGAGGTAATCCACTCCGTGCGATGCAGGCTTCGTGTTTGCCGAAACACATAGCTCAGTCAGCACGGATTGCCGCCTGCCAATTGCGCGGTAACGGGCGATGTGCAGCATTACGTGCACGCCCGGTAACTGGACCTTCAACTGGTCGGCGACAAATTCGGCGCAACAGGATTTACCGACCCGCGGCGAGCCTGCGAACAGCACCGCTGATCGTCTGGCGCTCACCCGATCGAGGCTTAACCGGAGTACGCGCACCATCTGATGCGTGATTATCTGCGCGGTGTTGGTGGCTAGAGGATGAGCGGAGGAGCTCATCGCTCACCTCGGTTCAGCACACGGCCGGGCGTAGGCAGGTCACCGTAATCGGCATCCGCCTGGATAAAATAGTCTGGTCGCACAGACCGGCTTTTTTTGGGTTGGGGGTTATCCGCCTCCGGGGTGGCAGCTTCCCGGGTGATGGACAACGCAACGCCGGCTTGCCCACGTTGGGTGAAATAATCACTGAGCTGTTGAACTGGGCTTTTATCCGCATCAATCAGCAGATCCCCCGAGCGGATTAAGCTGTTCACCTTACGCCGCACGGAAGGAGAATGCTTGAACTCGCCCCAAAACCCCTCTGCTCGAAGAAAACCGAGACAGCCACCAGTTGGCAGGTACGCTTTGACTGCCCGGTAATCGAAATTGTCGACTTCGATTAGTAACTCCATGCCGACGAAGCCGAAATCACCGGCGAGAACCTCGTTGGTGTAGTGCACCCGGTCTAACTGGATATAGGGACGCCTACCATCGTCGCAGCTGCCACGCACAGTGGCCTTGCGCGTGGTCATGTCCGCTTGCAATCGCTCAACTTGATCGTCTCCGTACTTCGGAATGAGCATGCCCTGACGGAAGAACTGTTCCAGATAACCCAGCGGGGAAAAACATCCCAGCCCTTCGCTGGGGCTGGCATTGTAGTTGGCCAACATCACGTCCATCGCATCTTCCATCAGTGTGAGATCTATTTGGTAGTCCACAGCCTTTTGTTCGGCGTCCTTAGCTCGGCCGGCATAAGGATGACTTCCTGTCGAGGACACCAACAGGTGAACCTTTCGAGCCACCTCCAAAAAGGAGCGCTCAATCTCCGCCCGCGTTTCAAAATGCCCCACCGGCCCAATACACACCTGAAAACCGAAATCACAGCGGGCCACGGTAGTGATTTTTTGGGCGAGGTTGGACAGATGGCTGTCGGCAAAAAACACACCAAAGCTGATGCCCAGGCAGTCTGCGATGACGCCGGAGGGCAGTCCTGCGCCCGGTTTATACCGATACTCTTCATTGGCCAACACCCTTGGACGCCATTGTCCGAGACAAGCCTGGGCAATGACTTCACGCACATCGGACGCTGAGACTTCACTTCTCAGTACCAGTTTGTAGGCCAGTACGGCATTGGAGAATGAATCAATTATCGAAAGTAACCAGATCCGATCTACCGCCACCCATTGATAGACTCCCGGAGCTTCTTCTACTCTCAGCGCGAAGATGGCGTCGATGCAATGGCCATCAAGTTGGGCGCAATCGAACGGCCGTTTCGCTTGGATGTAGCGACGATGGCTTGTCCCGGTCGCCAAGTGAGCTACGGCAGTCTCGTCTCCATGAGCGTGGACGTACTGCACGGCGAACCGAGCCCGTAGTGCTTTCAAGTACTTACGTATTGACGTACGCCCTTTGTGCTTGGTGTTGAACGGCCAGGACGGGGAAGCAATACCGGCTTTATCCAGGGTTTGATAAAATTTCGTTACCAAGGTGCTCATGCCCCCTCGGGCATCACTCCATACCGCACCCGGGGTACAGAGAATGTCGATCATGGCAGCTTCAATTTCGCCGTGCTCAGACAACAGCATGTTGAGCGCGCCGCTCAGCCCCCCTTGCTGCTCGGTTCGTTTCGGACCAATGGGCTTGCGTCTTGTATAGGAAACAACCCGCGCCTGCGCCAGCAAAGCCCGCTCACCGTAGTAGTGCCCCTCCTCATCCATGGAGCAGAAACGCTGTGCATTCCGGAGAACCTCATTGGAAGGTATTCCGGTCCGCAGTTTGATTTCCTTCAATGAGGTACCGTCGATATACATCGATACGGCGAGCCGTTTGCAAGCGAAAAGCGGCCATTCTGCCTGTGACACTGATGCTGGCTCGACACGCGGCCAATCGCCGTTCCTGAATGCCTGCGGAATCGCGACACGTTTCATAATGCCCCCTTCAATGACCAGGCCGTCTGTCGCGTGGGGGTGGTATCCTCGATTTCCAGCGCCACAACCCCTTCAATCGTGAGGCGTACCATCGCGCCAATCAGGTGTGTGGGAGCCAGCTCGGGGTAGGTTTGCAGCAAACTACCAAGCGTCCCGGCCTTCACCTGATTCACGTAATCGAGAATAGTCATCTGCACGTGATCAACGATGGGTTGATTGCGCACAACCGCAATGAAGTGCATGAGGCGAAGACGTGGTACTAGTTCATACTGGCGGGGGATGCGCGTAGACTCATCAAACAAGCGATATACAGCGCCGCTGTTCGCGCAAATTTCCCGCTGCATCGTGATCTGCTCGCTGGAATTTACTTCATCAACATGTCCGGCCTTGACCTCATGCCACTCCTGCACGCCGTCGGCATTTCTCACTACTACATCTGGCCGAGTCCGACGCCCCCCTCGCTGTTCGCCATACAGTTCATTTGCCGTGGGAATCCAAAAATCAACAACATGGGCATCAAACTCAAGGTTTAAAAGCCAGTGAGCGAGTTCCTGGTTGCTTTCCAGAATAAGGTCAGAACGGATCTTATGGCTGTAGACCAACCACAAGTAGCTTCGAGTCGATCGCCTGCTACGGAGCCGTGAGAGAAACGCATTTTCCGGTGTTTTATTAGGCATAGCCATCCCCAAGACTGATTAGAGTCGTAGGGTGTCAAGCCTTTCCCTCGCGTGAATTCCCTTTAATTGGGGTGGCAGCACCGAACAATGAGTATAGACGACGGTATAGAAAGCTATTAGAAAAAAACAAAACTCAGTGTCGATGTGCTCCGGTATAGGCACACACTAAACTCGACTAAAAGCAATGCTACGTTCGGAGGGGCGGGGCGTTATGAACAGGGAAAAATGTGAACCACACGATGGTTTCGCCGTCGACCTAAAAACTCAGTACGGCAGGACCTTGCTACATTACATTCAGTCGCAAAGTCGGGATCTGCCGGCGCTTGCCTACGAAGTCTGCGTTTATCTGGCAGACTGCTATGCCTGTGATGGAGGAGGACGGATAAATTACGCGCTTGCGGCGCTCGGTCGCTGGCATCAGGAGAATGATTTTCCCGACCCTACTGCGTGCCCGTCAGTGATCGCTCTGGCAGGCCAAATCAGACGCAGATTGCGTCCAAAAGCGCTTCTTCAAATGCCCCCCTCTATAGCTGATGTAATGTGCCTTGCCGATGCGCATGAACGTCGCTTCTGCCGGGAGACGCCGCCCAACGCCGAATGCGACGAAGTGGTGAAATCAATTCGTTTCTCCGGACTGGTTGCCCGCCGTAACAGAGCAATTTTGCTTATAGGTTTCTGGTTCGGGTTGACCACCCCAGAGGTTTGTAAACTTAGGTGGAACGAGGTGACGATGGCTGACGGTTTTCTCAAAATCATCATTGATCGTACCGAAGCGAACAGACGCAGAACGAAATACTCCTTTCAGCTAGGTCGCCTTCCTTTACTCTGCCCTTTGGCGGCACTTGAGGTCTGGTTGGCTTATGCAGGTAGTTCCAACAACTATGTCTTCCCCTGCAGCACACGAAAAGCGCTGTCGGGCCCGGTCAGTTCTCGAACCGTGCAAGATAGCTTCCTTAAAATAATAAAAAACATTGGAGCGGCATTCAGCATGAGATCGCTTCGCTACAGCCTATATTTTTTTCTAGTGGACAATGGATGGTCTCGCCAGAAAATATTGAAAGATGTGTCATTTTATAGCAAAAGCGCATCCAAGATTCGTATAGGTAAAACCACGCGAGACATCGCCATAGGTGGAGCTCACCACGAAATCTGCGCCGATGACATGGCGGAGATAAACTCCATAATCGAAAAAAATCTTTACCTGTCCGTTTAGAATCTTTTGACATTAAAATGCGTTCGAGCATCACTTCCGAATTCAATCATTCATAAATCTTTAGTTGCGGATAAAAAAATGATCTGTACAGGCATGAATTGCCACGAACAAATAAATTGAAAAAATGCAAGAATGTGAAGAAATACCATTGAATTTTAGTGATTTTTATTTAGATAAATTCAATTGTTTAGTTCTGAGAACTGCAAGCGCCTGTTTCAACCGGTCCCGAGCTCAAACGGGGTTCAACAACGCCTCCCGTAACAGCCTGGCTGCCGGCGAATCCGGCACGCCTTTGCGCGAAACCAGCTCATACGGTTCGCTGCGCGAGGTGATGGGCAGCGGCAGCGTGGTGGTGAAACCGTAGCCGGAGCAGAACTTCGCCACATCGGTCGACACCAGCGCGACGAGGGTCGGGTTTTCCTGAAGCAACGACAAGGTGGCAAACGCCGACGTGGTTTCCAGCAGGTGTACCGGGAAACGCAGGTCGGCCTCGTGAAACTCGCGCTCCAGCAGCAAACGCATCGGCATGTTGGCGCGATAGACCACCCAGCGGTAATCCACGAGGTCCTTCAACGACAGCTGTCGGGCATAGGCGAACGGATGCTGAGTGCTGGCGATCACCGCCAGGGTTTCTTCGACGAAGGTCGAGCTCTCATACAAGTAGGGCGTGGTGCTGATGGTCGTTCGGCAGATCGCAAGGTCCAGGCGCCCGGCGTCAAGCTGGCTGAGCAGCGCGGCGCTGGTGTCTTCGACGATCTCGATGGACAACTTCGGGTGGTCGGCAATCACCCGGCTGATCGCGGTGGTCAGTAGCGGAACCGCACCCATGATCGTGCCGACGGACACGCGCCCACCCTCTCCGCTCATGATGCCGATGATCTCTTCGCGCAGGTGCGCAAGGTCGGTCTGGATCAGCCTGGCATAGCGGATGGCCGAGCGTCCGGCATCGTTTGGCTCAAGCCCGCGGTTAGTGCGGGTGAACAGCGAGGTGCCGAAGGTGGTTTCAATTTCTTGCAGGGCTTTACTGGCGCCCGGCTGTGTCAGCGCGACCTGTTTGGCCGCGCCCAGCAAGGAGCCGTGCTCATCAAGGGCTATCAACAATCGCAGTTGCTTGATGTGCAGGCGGGACATGATCGAATTGAGTGAGGGCGTCATCAGGGTTAACTAAAAGTTATAGAGGTATCGAAAGTTGTCAGTATCGAGGCTCGCCACGACGGCCCTATAGTCCACCCCACAACCAGGCAATGCAACGGGTTTGACCAGAGAGCGAATGCCCTCCTGCCGCAGACCGATTGCAACAATAACAATCCTGTATAACTTGTGGTGAATCATGTCCATCATCAATTACGTCACCAAGATCCAGTTCGGCTACGACAGCCTTGAGCATCTGGCCGCCGAGGCCGAGCGCGCGGGCATTACTCGTCCGCTGATCGTCACCGACATCGGCGTGCGCAATGCCGGCATCGTCGACAAAGTCATCGCCGCCCTCGGTGGTAGCCGCCCACCGGTGATTTTCGACGCCACCCCGTCCAATCCCAACGAACACGCGGTCCGTGAAGCCGTCGCGCAATACCGCAGCGGCGAGTGCGACGGCATCATCGCCGTCGGGGGTGGTTCTTCAATCGATCTGGCCAAGGGCGTCGCGGTCTGCGCGACCCATAACGGCCCGCTGCAAAGCTTTGCGGTGATCGAAGGCGGACTGGATCGCATCACCTCTGCTACGGCACCGTTGATAGCAATTCCGACCACCGCAGGCACCGGCAGCGAAGTCGGCCGCGGCGCGATCCTGATTCTCGACGATGGTCGCAAGGTGGGCGTCATCTCACCTTATGTGGTGCCTCGCGTGGCTATCTGCGATCCGGAATTGACCCTGGGTCTGCCACCGATGCTCACCGCTGCCACCGGCATGGACGCGATCGCTCACTGCATCGAAACGTTCATGGCCCCGGCCTTCAACCCTGCGGCCGATGGCATCGCCCTCGACGGCCTGTGGCGCGCCTGGGAACACATCGAGCGTGCCACCGCCGAACCCGGTGATCGCGAAGCGCGGATGAACATGATGAGCGCGTCGATGCAGGGCGCGCTGGCCTTCCAGAAAGGACTGGGCTGCGTGCACAGCTTGTCCCACGCCCTGGGCGGCATCAATCCGAAACTGCACCACGGCACTTTGAACGCCATCTTCCTGCCGGCGGTCGTCGACTTCAACGCTAACGCCCCCACCGTCCGAGACGAACGCAAGCTTGAGCGCCTGCGCCACGCCATGGGCCTTGAGGCTGGGGCGAACATCGGCACCGCCATCGAGGACATGACCCGCCGCCTGGGCCTGCCGACTCGCCTGAGCGAGATCGGTGTCGACGAGAGTCTGTTTGCCGGCATCGTCGAAGGCGCATTGCACGATCACAGCCACAAGACCAACCCCCGTGAAGCATCGTCCGCGGACTATCTGTCGATGCTCGAACAGTCTTTGTAAACAGCCGCTATCCAACAACAATAAATCAGGAGGCAGCCGCAGTGTCGAACGTGATTCGATGCCAGCGGAACAATCATGAAGCCCACCGTCCTTATCGAACGGCAAGAATCCATTGCCATCGTCACCCTCAGTCACCCAGGCAAAATGAACGCCCTGACCCTGTCCATGTGGCAGGACCTGGGGGATGTCATGACTGAACTGTCCGCCGACGCCAGCGTGCGCTGCGTGGTGTTGCGCGGTGCGGGCGAGCAAGCCTTTGCCGCCGGCGCCGATGTCGGCGAATTCCCCACCGTACGCGCCAACCAGGCTCAGGCCCGGGTGTATGCCGAAGTCACTTCGGCTGCCATGCGTGCGGTGGTGGAATGCCCGCACCCGGTCATCGCCATGATCCACGGCGTGTGCGTCGGCGGTGGCCTGGAAATCGCCGCGCTCTGCGACCTGCGCATCTGCGGCACTTCCAGCCGCTTCGGCGCCCCGGTCGGCAAACTCGGCCTGGTCATGTCCTATGACGAAATGGCCGGTCTGGTGGCGCTGGCCGGACGCTCGACGACCCTGGAGATTCTTCTCGAAGGTCGCATCCTCGACGCCCAAGACGCCTACGTGAAAAACCTCGTGACCCGCGTCGTAGCTGATGCCGAGGTCGAGTCGGAAACCCTCGCCACCGCCAAACGCATCGTCAACGGCGCGCCCCTCGTCGCCCGCTGGCATCGCCAGGCCGCCCTTCAACTGGAAGCCGGCGTTGCACCCACTGTCGAGCAGATCGACGCGAGTTATTCCTGCTACGACACCGAAGATTTTCAGATCGGTCTGAACGCTTTCATCGCGAAAGCCAAACCACAATTCAAGGGGAAATAACATGGGACCGCTGACAGGAATGCGCGTGGTAGAACTGGCTCACATCATGTCCGGCCCGGTGTGCGGAATGATGTTGGCCGACATGGGTGCCGACGTGGTGAAGGTCGAGAAAGTCCCGGACGGTGATGACTCCCGCCGCTTCTCGCCGATCATGGCCAGCGGCGAATCCGCCTCGTTCATGGTGGTCAACCGCAACAAGCGCGGCATTGGCCTGAACCTGAAAACCGAGGGCGGGCGCGACGTGTTGCGCCGCCTGTTGATGGACGCCGATGTGGTCACGGAAAACTACCGTGCCGGCACCATGGAAAAATTCGGCCTGGGTTATGAAGCACTGAAAGTCATTAACCCAGGGCTGATTTACTGCGCGATCTCCGGTTACGGGCGCAGCGGGCCGTTCGGCGAAAAAGGTGGCTTCGACCTGATCGCCCAGGGCATGAGCGGCATGATGAGCATGACTGGTGAGGCCGGACGCGAGCCGGTCAAGGCCGGTTCGCCGGTGGCCGACATCAACTCCGGCATTCTTGCCGCCCTCGGTATCTGCGCCGCCTATGCCGCCAAACAGAAAACCGGCCTCGGGCAGATGGTCGACACCTCGTTGTTCGAGGCCGGCCTGCAACAGATGTACTGGCCAGCGGCGGCGTACTTCGCCGATGGCACCATCCTGCCAAAAATGGGTTCGGCCAACTCCACCAGCGCGCCGTATCAGGTGTTCCGCACCGCCGACGGCTGGATCAACATCGGCGCCGCCAACCAGGCCAACTACGAGCGACTGGTCGAGGCCCTGGCACTGCCGCAACTGAAAGCCGATCCACGCTTCGCCAGCAATGCGTTGCGCATGGAGCACCGCCTGGCCCTGGTGGACATCCTTAACGAAGTCCTGGTCGCGCGCACCACCGATGAGTGGATGGTGTTGTTCGACGGTCTCGGCCTGCCTGCCGGTCCGGTCCTCGACATCGCCGCCGCGCTGGCCCACCCGCAAACCAAGGCGCGCGGCATGGTCGTCGAAACCGAACACCCGACCGAAGGCCGGGTGCGCGGCATGGGCCTGCCGATTCACTTTTCCGACATGGACAACGCGGCACCGCCGACCAGTCGACATGCCCCGCTGCTCGGCGAGCACACCCGCGAAGTGCTGAAAGAAAGCGGTTACTCGGAAAATGAAATCGATGAACTGATTCGAAGCCAGGCAGTGGTGGCACTGGCGTAACGCAAAAACCCTTGTCGGAGCGAGCTTGCTCGCGATGTGGCCGTGTCAGGCGACATAAATAGTGACTGATACGCCGCCATCGCGAGCAAGCTCGCTCCCACAAGGGGCAGTGTCGCTTAATCGATCCGCTGTTTTTTTGAACAACAACAAAAACAATAAGGTGAACATCATGAGCCGTATCTTGACCGAGGCCGTCAGCCGCCGATCATTTCTCGTATCTGCCGGCATCACCGTCGGCGGTGCATTTGCCGCCAACCTGCTGCCTTCCAGTGTCTTCGCCGCCACTAAACCGATTGTGTTGCGCTACACCAGCAGCCTGCCCGACACCCATCCGTTGAACAAACAGATGAAGGCGGCTTCCGAGGCCATCAAGGCCGAAACCAACGGTGCCGTGGACCTGCAGGTGTACGCCAACGGCGCCATGGGCGGCGACACCGACATGCTGTCCCAGGTGCGCGCCGGGGCCATCGATTTCATTCCATTACCAGGCGCGATTCTCTCCACGCTGGTGCCGGCCATGTCGATCGAAAGCATGCCGTTCGCCTTCAAAGACTACGACAGTGTCTGGGCCGCGTTGGACGGCAAGCTGGGCGAGCACGTGCGCGCCAAGACCGAGAAGGTTGGCCTGATCCCGATGGAAAAAGTCTGGAACAACGGCTTCCGCCAGATCACCAGCTCGACGCGGCCGATCTACACGCCGCAAGACCTCGCCGGTTTCAAACTGCGCGTGCTGGTCAGCCCGCTGTGGACGTCGATGTTCAGCGCTCTGGGCGCCTCCCCGACCGGCATCAGCATCAACGAAACCTACTCGGCACTGCAGACCAAAGTCGTCGACGGCCAGGAAAACCCGCTGGTGGTGGTCGAATCCGCGCGCTTCTACGAAGTGCAGAAATACTGCTCGATGACCGACCACATCTGGGGCGGGTTCTGGATCGTTGCCTCGGGCAAGACCTTCCCAAAACTGCCCGCCGATGTGCAGGAAATCGTCTCCCGGCAGATCAACGCCGCCGCGCTGGTCCAGCGTCAGCAGGTGATCGACCTCAACGCCAGCCTGGAGCCGTCCCTGACCGCCCACGGCATCACGTTCAATAAAGTCGACCGTGCCCTGTTCAGGACCGATCTGCAGTCGAAAGGCTTCTACACCCAGTGGAAAGACAAGTACGGCCCTGAGGCCTGGAGCTTGCTCGAGCAGTACGCGGGTCAACTGTCCTAAGCCGGAGACAAAGTCATGAAAAACGAACTGCCAATGACGGATGTTTCTCCCGCTGAAGGACTCAGCCCACGCGCCACCACGTTTCGTCTCGGTCGCGCACTGGACACCGGGCTACGCTGGCTGACCGAGGGTAGCGCGGCGTTGCTGGTGGTGATCGAAGTCACACTGCTGTTCTGCAATGTGTTCTCCCGCTACGTGCTCAACCAGCCCATCGTCTGGGGCGACGAACTGGCCTCGCTGCTGTTTCTGTGGCTGGCGATGCTCGGCTCGGTGGTAGCGATGCGTCGGGGCGAACACATGCGCCTCACCTCGTTCATCGGCCGCTTGCCCGTGGAAAAACGCGCCTTTGTCGACACCTTGGGCGCGGTGATCGTCATCACCTTCATTGGGCTGCTGTTCACACCGGCCTGGGAGTACGTCAGCGACGAGTGGATCATCACCACCGCCGCCCTGGAAATCCCCAACGCCTTTCGCGTGTCTGCCATCGCGGTCGGCCTGAGCTTGATGCTGATGACCTGTGTCGCGCGGCTGCTGACCAGTGCGCGGCTGATCGACTTCTCCGTGTCCGTGGCGATGCTGGCCTCCCTGGCCGGGTTGCTGTGGGCGGCTGAAGGCACCCTGCTGCTGATGGGCAACTGGAATCTGGTGATTTTCTTCATGATCGGCGTGATGGCGATGATCGTCATCGGCGTGCCGATCATGGTCGCGTTCGGTCTGGCAACGGTGGCGTACCTGTCGACCATGACCAGCACGCCGCTGACCCTGGTGGTCGGTCGCATGGATGAAGGCATGGCGAGCCTGATTCTGCTGGCCATCCCGTTGTTTGTGTTTTTGGGTGCACTGATCGAAGCCATGGGCATGGCGCGGGCGATGATCCGCTTTCTCTGCTCGTTGATTGGCCATGTACGTGGCGGCCTGTCTTATGTGCTGATCGGCGCCATTTACCTGATCTCCGGCATCTCCGGCTCGAAAGCTGCCGACATGGCCGCCATCGCGCCGGCGCTGTTTCCGGAAATGAAGAAACGCGGTGAGGATGAAAACGAACTGGTGGCGATGCTCAATGCCTCCGGGGCGATGTCGGAAACCATTCCGCCAAGCCTGGTGCTGATCACCATCGGCTCGGTGACTGGGGTATCGATTTCCGCGCTGTTCACCGGCGGCTTCATGCCGGCCGTGGTCGGTGCGATTGCCATGGCGGCGGTGATCTGGTGGAAGAACCGCAAAGGCGAGGCCTCCACCGGCAAACGTGCCTCGGGCAAGGAAATCGGCCACTCGCTGCTAGTCGCGTTACCGGCGCTGGCCCTGCCCTTCGTGATCCGCACCGCGGTGGTCGAAGGCGTTGCCACGGCCACGGAAGTCGCGGCCATCGGCGTGGCCTACACCTTCATCGTCGGTCTGCTGTGCTACCGCTGTTTCGATTGGCGCCGCCTGTACCCGATCCTGGTCAGCACCGCTTCGTTGTCCGGCGCGATTCTGATCATCATTGGCAGCGCGACCGCCATGGCCTGGGCGTTGACCCAGTCGGGCTTCTCGCACCAGTTGGCACAGGTGATGTCGACGGTGCCGGGTGGTGCGATGGGCTTCCTGATCATCTCCGCCGTGGCGTTCATCCTTCTGGGCAGTTTTCTCGAAGGCATCCCGGCCATCGTGCTGTTCGGGCCGCTGCTGTTTCCGATTGCCAAAGCGATGGGCATCAACGACGTGCATTACGCGATGGTCGCGATCTTCGCCATGGGCCTGGGCTTGTTCGCCCCTCCTTTTGGCGTGGGCTTCTATGCCGCTTGCGCCATCGCCAAGGTCGATCCGAGTGGCGCCATGCGCCGGGTCTGGCCGTACCTCGGAGCGCTCGTGGTGGCTCTGGGCGTGTTGATCGCCGTGCCTTGGATTTCTATCGGTTTCCTGCCGACCAAATGATCACCCTTTGACATCCCGCCGATGGTCGCAGCCCCGACTGCCGGCACTCAAACTCGAGGTTTTGCTGATGAATTTCTCCACGCTTCAAGCAGGTACTGCCACCGAGCGCCGACTGATCGTCGACAGCGAACGCACCATCTCGTTTCTCGGCGAGGACCTGCGCATCTACGCCACGCCCCGGCTGGTGGACGATATCGAACAAACCTGTCTCGACTACCTGCTCGGCTTCCTCGGCGAGGGCGAGAACACGGTCGGCGCGGCGGTCGATATCCGTCATGTCGGCGCCACGCTGCTGGGCATGTCGGTGAGCATCGTCGCCACCGTCACCCGCATCGAGGGTCGCAGCGTCACGTTCAACGTCGAGGTGCGCGATGACGTCGAACTGGTCGCCACGGCGGCGCATACCCGGGTAGTGGTGAACGTCGCCAAACTGCGCAGTCGCGTCCAGGCCAAGGCCGAAGCGGTCGCCGCCGGAGAAGTCGAAGACGGCGTGCTCAGCCCCTCCCAATTCGCGTCGCGCTGAGTCAAGGGACGACGTCATGATCACCCTCCATGAACGCAACGGCTTACCGAACCTCGCCGCCGAGGATGCGCTACCGATTGTCGACGCTCACCATCACCTGTGGGACCTCGGCAACGGGCGCTATCCCTGGCTGCAGGATGAGTATCACGAGGAGTTTTTTCTCGGTGACTACCACAGCCTGTGCCGTGATTTCTTGCCGGAACACTTCCTCGCCCTGACCGAAAAGCAACGGTTGGTCGGCACGGTGCACGTCGAGGCAGAGCGTGCTCGCGATGAGCAGGTTGCCGAGACCCGCTGGCTGGAACAGGTGAATGCACGCTACGGCTTCCCGAATGCCATCGTCGCCCACGCCTGGTTCGATCGCGAAGACAGCGCCGAGATTCTCGCGGCCCAGGCTGCCCGGCCACTGGTGCGGGGCATTCGCTCCAAACCGGTGACTTCGGCGTCACCGGATGTCTGCATTGCCGGGGCCAGCGGCACCATGCAGGACCCGACATGGCTGGAAGGGTTTTCGCGACTGGCTCATCACGGACTCTCTTGGGACCTGCGGGTACCACCGTGGCACCTGGCCGAGGCCGCTGAAGTGGCGGCGATGTTCCCGCAGATCCGGATCGCCCTGAACCACACCGGTTTCGCCTGGGATCGCAGCCCGGAGGGCATGGCTCGTTGGCGCAAGGGCCTGGAGGCGCTGGCCTTGCAGCCCAACGTGCATATCAAGCTTTCGGAGTTCGGCCTGAAAGATTCGCCCTGGAAATACGACGACAACCGCGTTGTGGTGCTGACCGCACTGGAAATCTTCGGCCCCGAGCGCTGCATGTTCGCCAGCAATTTCCCGGTTGCCGGATTGCGTGCGTCCTACGACACGATTGCCGATGGCATGGCCGCGATGCTCGCGCCCATGGGCCGGGCTGTGCAGGAAGCGGTGTTCGCCGGCAATGCCCGACGCTTTTATCGACTGGAGGAACAGCATGGATAACGACTCGGCCATCGACTGGCGCGCGCGTTTTCTCGCCAGTGGCGAGGACGCCGACTTGCCCATCGTCGATGCTCATCAACACTATTTCGACATCGAGGCACATTACTACCCATGGCTGAACGATCGGCCGTTGCGGCCGTTTCGTTATGGCGATTACTCGTCGATCTGTCGCAACTTCCTGCCCGAGGACTATCGCCAACTCACGGGCCGCCATCGCATCGTGCAGACGGTGGTGATCGAGGGCGAATGGGACCCTGCGACGCCGGCCGCCGAGGTCAATTTTGTAGCGTCACTGGCGAACACCGAGCCGACCCTGGCCGCCATGGTCGGTCAGGCGTGGCTGGATCGTGAAGATGCCTCGGCGCTGTTGCGTCAGTACGGCGAGCACCCTTTGGTTCGCGGTGTGCGGCACAAACCGGCGGTGACCAGCCGCGAGGCGTGGCGTGAAGATTATGCGGCGCCAGGCTCGATGCGCGATCGCCGTTGGCGCGAAGGTTACGCACAACTGGCCGAAAACGGCCTGCACTTCGAGTTGCAGGCGCCGTGGTGGCATCTGCCGGAGGCCGCCGAACTGGCCAGGGATTTTCCCGACGTGACCATCGTGGTCAATCACACCGCGCTGCCGTCCGATCGTTCCGACGAGGGCCTGGCCGGATGGCGCGAGAACCTTGCCCTGTTGGCCCGCGAGCCGAATGTTGCCTTGAAAATTTCCGGCATTTGCATCCCCGGCGAGGCGTGGCCCGTCGAATCGAACCGCGTGGTGGTGAACGACGCGATTTCGATTTTCGATGCCAGCCGCTGTGCGTTTGCCACCAATTACCCGGTCGATGGCGTCGTGAACGGCATGAGCGAAATTCTCGACGGCTTCAAAACCATCGTCCGAGACCGCTCCCGCGCCGATCGGCTGGCCCTGTTTCATGACAACGCCCGGCGTATCTACCGGCTGACTTGACCCTCATTTGAACAGCTCATCAGGAGTTCCCATGTTTGAAGTTTCAGGCCACAACTACATCGCTGGCACTCGCTCGGCAAACGGTTCGAGCACCCTGCAAAGCCACGACGCCAGCACCGGCGAAGCTCTGCCCTATCGTTTCCATCAGGCCACCGTCGATGAAGTGAATGCAGCGGCGGAAGCAGCGGCCACTGCGTTCCCGACGTTCCGTAATCTCTCGGCCGCGCGCCGCGCCGAATTTCTCGATGCCATCGCCACTGAACTCGATGCGCTGGATGAATCGTTCATCGCCCTGGTGTGCCGTGAAACCGCCCTGCCCGCCGGGCGCATTCAAGGTGAACGGGCGCGTACCAGCGGCCAGATGCGCCTGTTTGCCACGACGCTACGACGCGGCGATTTCTATGGCGCACGTATCGACCGTGCGCTGCCGGATCGCCAACCGCTGCCCCGCCCCGACCTGCGCCAGTACCGCACCGGCCTGGGCCCGGTCGCCGTGTTCGGGGCCAGCAACTTTCCCCTGGCCTTCTCGACCGCTGGCGGCGATACCGCTGCGGCACTCGCGGCCGGCTGCCCGGTGGTGTTCAAGGCCCACAGCGGGCACATGGCAACCGCCGATTACGTCGCCGATGCGATCACGCGTGCGGCGAAAAAAACCGACATGCCTGACGGCGTGTTCAGCATGCTCTACGGCAGCGTCGGTGAGGCGCTGGTTAAGCACCCCGCCATTCAGGCGGTAGGGTTTACCGGCTCGTTGCGCGGCGGTCGGGCGTTATGCGACATGGCAGCGGCGCGGCCGCAACCGATCCCGGTGTTCGCCGAGATGAGCAGCATCAACCCGGTGTTGTTGATGCCCGAAGCC
The DNA here is from genome assembly GCF_059716195.1 of Pseudomonas sp. LBUM1644. NCBI lineage: Bacteria > Pseudomonadati > Pseudomonadota > Gammaproteobacteria > Pseudomonadales > Pseudomonadaceae > Pseudomonas > Pseudomonas sp. LBUM1644. The sequence continues at coordinate 3,226,146 of NZ_CP166812.1, forward strand.
TTGAAGGCACGCGGCGACAAGATCGCCACCGAGCTGGCTGCATCCGTGGTGCTCGGCGCCGGTCAGTTCTGCACCAATCCCGGTCTGGTGCTGGGCATTCGCTCGCCAGAGTTCACGGCCTTCCTCGAACGATTCGCGGCACTGATGGGCGAGCAACCTTCGCAAACGATGCTCAACGCAGGCGCGCTGAAAAGCTATTGCCATGGCCTGGAAAACCTTCGTGCTCACAGCGGCATGACTCATTTGGCCGGTGCCGAGCAACAGGGCAACCAGGCGCGGCCGCAATTGTTCAAGGCCGATGTCCGCCTGTTGATCAGCGGTGACGAGCTACTTCAGGAAGAAGTCTTCGGCCCTACCACCATCGTCGTGGAAGTCGCTGACCAGGCCGAGTTGCTCCAGGCATTGCACGGTTTGCGTGGCCAGTTAACGGCGACGCTGATCGTCGAGAACTCGGAGCTCAACACCTTGAACGAGGTTCTGGCGCTGCTGGAACAGAAAGTCGGACGCGTGCTGTTCAACGGCTATCCCACCGGCGTCGAAGTCAGCGATGCCATGGTTCACGGTGGCCCGTATCCGGCGACGTCGGATGCGCGCGGCACCTCGGTCGGGACGTTGGCGATCGATCGTTTTCTGCGGCCGGTGTGCTTCCAGAATTGCCCCGACAGCTTGTTGCCTGAAGCCCTGCAGAACGCCAACCCGCTGGGCATTGCCCGATTGGTTGACGGTGTCAGCGGTCGCGAGGCGCTGTAATCCACCAATGTTGCGCTGCAACTAACGCCCACGGCTAACAACAACTCCCGCGCCTGTTGAAAAACAGGCGCCGGGCACTCTCGTCTCAAAAAACGCTGCATCCACACAACAACAAAAACAGAGGAAGTCTCATGCAAGTTCAACGTCACCCGACACTGCGTTTATCCAAGATTATGTTGGCGGTCACCGTTGCCGTTCTGATCAATTCAACTTTTTCCCAACTGGCGGTTGCAGAAACCGCACCGACCGCGACGGCAGCGCCCATGCAATGTGCAACTGAAGCGACGCCGCGTTACACCAAAACCCCGACCGGTTACCTCATGGTGCTGCGCATGGGCGACAACGCCTTTAAAGAGCTGACCAAACTGGCCATCGCCGAAAAAATCCCCAGCGCCTCTATCAGCGGTATCGGCTTTGGCAATGTGAAGTTCGGTTTCTGGAACAAGGATAAAAAGGACTTCGACGCCAAGACCTTGAATAGCGTCGAGATGGCCAGCATCACCGGCTCCGTGGCCTGGAAGAACGACCAGCCTTCGATCCACATGCACGGTGTCGCCGGTGACGCCACTTTTCAAGCGTACGGCGGCCACATCCTCGACTTTGAAGTCACCACCGGTTCGATGGAAATCACTGTGATCGTCCATCAGCGTCGTCTGGAACGCGGGATTGATCCGTGCATCGGCGCCAATGTTTTGGGGATTTAACTCAAGACCCTCTAACCCATGAACATCGCTCCCGCAGGCATCGAACTTTGCCGAGGCCCGCGCTTGCGGGAGCCACCCACACAGAGCATTCGCGGACCAGTCCGCTCCCAGCTTCGAATTACAAAAATAAAAGGGGCGATACACATGAGCGGTAAGAAGACAGCAGTAACTTTTGCACTGGGTGCCCTTGCACTCAGCACCCAGGCACAGGCACAGGCGGACTTCCTGAGTGATAGCAAAGCCACTTTGGGGATGAGGAATTTCTACTTCAATAATGACAACCGCGATGGCACCGCCACGCCTTCGAAAACCGAAGAGTGGGCACAGGGTTTCATGCTGGACTTCAAGTCGGGTTACACCGACGGTACGGTTGGTTTTGGCGTCGACGCACTGGGGTTGATGGGGATTACCCTGGACAGCGGCAAGGGACGGCACGTCGGTAGCAGCATGATTCCTTCGGACAGCGATAACAGTGCTGTCGACGAGTGGAGCCGGCTGGGGCTGACCGGCAAGGTCAAAGTCTCGACGACCGAACTTCGCCTGGGCACGCTGATGCCGAAGCTGCCGATCCTGGTGTCCAACGACGGGCGCCTGCTGCCACAGACTTTCGAGGGCGGGCAAATCACCTCGGGCGAATTCAAAGACCTGACCCTGACAGGGGGACGAATCGAACATGCGACAGGCCGGGGTTCAAGCGATCAGACCGGACTGGCCGCTACGGGCGGCACTCGTGAAAGCAACGAATTCGACTTCGCCGGGGGCGACTGGAAGGTCACCAAAGACCTGACCGCCCAGTACTACTACGCCAACCTGGACAACTACTACACCCAGCAGTTTTTCGGCCTGATCCACACTTTGGCAATCTCGGACAATCAATCCCTGAAAACCGACCTGCGCTACTTCAACACAAACTCGTCCGGTGAAAACAGCTCGGGGACCACAGGCTACAGAATCAGTGGCTTCACCAAAAACGGTGACGGCGAAATCGACAACCGGACCTGGAGTGCCGCGCTGGTATACACCTTGGGCGCCCATGCACTCACGGCGGGTTACCAAAGCGTTTCGAGCGGCAGTAACTTCACTCAACTCAGCCAAGGCAATCTGCCAAACAAGGGTGCCGGCGGCGCCAGTCTTTACCTGTACACCGATCGCCTGATTCAAACCTTCACCCGCGCGGGTGAGCGTACATCCTTCGGCCAATATGCCTATGACTTCGCCGCCCTGGGCGTGCCTGGCCTGAAAGCATCGGTCATGTACCTTAGCGGGGACAATATCAAGACCACATCTGGCGACAACCAGAAGGAATGGGAGCGCGATATCAGCCTGGATTACGTGCTGCAGTCCGGGCCACTCAAGGGTGTCGGATTCGGCTGGCGTAATGGGGAGTCCCACAGTGAAGCGTCGCGCAACCAGGATCAGAATCGGCTGTTCGTCAGCTACAGCATTCCGCTGCTTTAACACCGCGACACAAAGGTATCGCGCGCACTTCGAGGGATTGGCTTGGCCTCTTTTCCTCAGCGCCGGAGTCAAACGGCTACATGTTGTCAGTCCGGCATCACCTCCCTTGCAATCAACGCCCCCGGATACTAAATCACTCGCCCGGCCGGCCTATGATCTTCGGCAGCTGCTTGTTGTGGAGTGCCTCCATGCAGACGGGTGGGCAGGTACCCTGCGCTGAACGAATCGCCAGCGGCCGTGGTATCAACCACCTTGGCGGCCGCTGTCGCAGGAATTTCATATAATGCACTTTCGTACTGGACCAGGCAGTTCTGCGCGCCGCGCTTGATCACCACCTCATGCACACCCATTTGCCGGTAGCGATTGAGTATCGACTCGACGTCAGTCTCCTCGAACAGTGCCTGCTCATCGTCCAGGGTCAGTAAGGCCGAATCCAGATGCGGCAGCAGCCGTTGATAGGCGCGCTGGGGGCGTTTCTCGGTTCGTGGATCGTCGGTCACCTGATTGGACTGACCGGCAATCAGGGGGGCGGCCTACATTTTCATGACCGCTGGAATGCTGGCGGCCGCCGTCATCATGGGGTTGGTCGTGGTGCGGCGCGAAGCTTCGCTGTTGAGATCCACTGTTATGACTAGCAGAATTCAACCGTGCAGCGTTTTCGCTGCTGACAGCAAACCACGGAATTTCTGGTAACGGGCTTGTAGCGCGGATTTTTGTTCGATCGCAGGAAAGTACCGCGTTTTGATCGGCATACCCGCCTGCAACAGATCGCAACCGCGCCCGTAGGCCAGGAAACCCAGCTTGGCGGCACCGATGCAGGCGCTGAGTTCGCTGCCGTGCAAGGTATAGATTTCCCGCTGCAGAATATTGGCGAGCAACTGCGCCCAATAATCGCTGCGTGCGCCACCGCCCACCAGTGCACAATCCTCTACGGCGGCCCCGGCTGACTGCAGCGCATTCATTGCGTCCAGCAGACCGAAGCCGACCCCTTCCATCACCGCGTATCCGAGCATCGCCGGCGTGCAGTCATGCCCCAGGTTCATGAAGCCGCCGCGCAGCAAAGGATCATTGTGCGGAGTGCGCTCACCGGCCAGATAGGGTAGAAAAAGCGGATTTGAAAGCGCCACGGATCGATCAATCGGTAGCGACGTCTGCACGTGCTGCAGCAGCGTTTGTTCATCCGCAAAACCCAACAGGCGGGTCACCCAACGCAAGCAACTGGCGCCCGCCAGCATGGCGCCCATGGTGTACCAACGGTGCGGGAGCGCGTGGCAAAAACTGTGCACGGCACTGGCCGGATTACCCGCAGGGTGATCAGTGATCGCGACCATCGCGGCGCTGGTGCCCAACGTAATAAACGCATCGCCGGCATTGATGGCACCGATGCCGACCGCCGAGACAGGATTGTCACCGCCTCCACCGGCGATAACCAACCCTGCGGGCAAGTCCAATCGCCTGGTCGCCGTGGCACTCAAGCTTGCACAGGCGGCGCCCCCCTCGACCAGCGCGGGCATCTGACCGGGCTCAAGCCCGGTGGCGCGCACCATGGGTTCGAACCAGTCACGCCTGGCCACATCCAGCCATAACGTGCCAGCGGCGTCCGACATATCACTGATGCGTTCGCCGCTCAGTCTTAGCCGCAGGTAGTCCTTGGGCGACAAAACGCAGGCAATGGCGTTGAATACCTGCGGCTCATGCTGGTGCAGCCACATCAGCTTGGGCGCCGTCAGTCCCGCCATCGGTAAGCTGCCCGTCACCTCGGCAAAACCGGGGTATTGGCAACCCAGCGCGTCGGCCTGGGTAATGGCGCGGGAGTCATCCCACAATATCGCCGGGTACAACACACGGTCGTCATCGCCCAGCAGCACCGCACCATGCATCTGCCCCGACAACCCGATGCAGCGAATACGCGCATAAGCGTCCGGCTGACTGAGCCGCAATTGATCCAGCGCACTCAGGCAGGCCTGCCACCAGTCTTCAGGATCTTGTTCGGACCAACCGCTTTGCAGCCGTGAAACCGTCAACCGGGCACCGGCATGGGCCAGCACTGTTCCGCTCTCATCGAGCAATATGGCCTTGAGTTCCGAGGTGCCGAGATCGATCCCGAGTGAGAGGGGACTGCTCATAAACATTCACTTCCATCAACTGGACTGGTCAGAGACAGCCACATGAGTTCCGAATCCGCAGCGTTGGTGCCATGCGCACGGTCTGTTTTTTATGCTCAGGGGATTCAATTCGTTCAAGCAGCAAGGTGACTGCGCGAGCCCCCAACGCCTTGACCGGCTGTGCGATCAAGGTCAGGCGAGGGACAAAAAAATCAGCCCAGTCAAAATCATCGAAACCGACCAGCGCCATTTGCCCAGGCACCGCGATGTTCGCATCGCGCAAGGCATGCATGGCGCCAAGGGTCATAAGGTTGTTGGCCGCCATGATCGCTGTCGGTGGCGATTGCAGTGCCAGCAACTGCCGAGTAGCCACCCGTGCCGGTTCACTGTTCGATTCACCATTGACCAGCAACGCCGGATCAAAGGGCAGCCCCGCCGCCATCAAAGCGGCTTGATAACCTTCGATCCGCTCGTCGGTGGTGCTGAATCCCGGGCGACCGGCAATCAACGCAATGCGTCGGTGCCCATGCCCAATCAGATGCGCCACCAGGGCCTGCGACGACTTTATATTTTCAACACCGACCTGATCAAAGCCTTTGGCGACGAGGCGGTCGACCAGCACTGTCGGAATATCATTGGCCTGCAGATAGTCCAGGGCCAGAGGCTGCTGCCCCATCGACGGCGCCAGCAAGATGCCGTCGACACGTCGATGGTGCAGGGCTTTGACGACGCGCAACTCCTGTTCGGGATCGTCGTGGGTATCGACGAAAAACATCATGATGCCGTGCTTGGCGCACTCGGTTTCAATCGCGTGCACCGTCTCGCTGAAATACTGGTTGGAGAGCGCCGAGATCGCCACGCCAATGGTGTTGGTGGTCGAACGCGCCAACGAACGTGCCAGCGTATTCGGGATGTAGCCGAGTTCCTGGACCGCCATTTCAACCGCACGCACCGTGGCCGGACTGACCTTGCGCGTGCCGTTCAAAACGTGCGAAACCGTCGACGTCGATACCTGCGCAATCTTTGCCACATCATCCATCGTTACCACAGCACTCTCTCCACCCCGTCATCGGCTCAATGTTTGCTGGACCAGCCGCTATATGAGCCAACATTATCGCGGGTAATCAGCTTGGGCATCAGCAAGGTGAGCACGTCGGCAGGCTTCCTGTCGTTGAGAAGGTCATTGCCGATCACCACCGCACTCTGCGCCATGGCCCATGGGTCCTGGCTGGCGGACGCCTGGACCGACGACTCGGTTTTCAGTGCGTTCTCGATGTCCGGCGCGCCATCCACGGAAGTAATGACAATGCCACTGCGCTTCAGCTGGCTGGCGGCAAGATCGCTACCGATGGCCTGCGGGTCGTTGATGGCGAACAATCCGTCGATTTTCGGGAAGCGCGTCAGGTAGCCCTGCATTGCGTTCAGCCCACCTTCACGGGAGCCTTTGGCGTCCTGATCATCGGACAGAACCTTGATGCCGGGCGCAGCGGCAAACGCTGTTTTACAGCCCGTGACGCGGTCGGTTACCGCAGTTACTTGCGGGCCGTTCTGGATGATCACGTTGCCCTTGCCGGACAGCTTGTCGACGATGAACTGACAGGCCAATTTGCCGGCCTCGACGTTGTCGGTCTGCACGGTAGCGTCCACGCCCTTGGCATTCACGTCCACGGCCACTACCACGATCCCGGCCTTGCGGGCTTTCTTGACAGCGGACTCGATGGCCGCCGGATCGACTGCGTTCAGCAGGATCAGGTCGACGCCAGCGGAAATGAAGTTGTCGATCTGGGTGAATTGCTTGCTCAGGTCGTAATCGGCCGACACCGACATGACCTTGGCATTCGGGTTCAGCTCAAGCGCCCTGGCCTTGGCACCGTCGGCCAGGGTCACGAAATACGGATTGCCCAACGAGCCGAGGCTGATGCCCATCGATTTCAGTTCACGGGCCTCGACACCCTGAGACAACAGCGTGACCAGGCACAGGGAGACGACAGCGGGAAACGTGCGTTTGAAGTTCATGATTTCTCTCTTGTGATTATGGGTGGCTCTTTTTTGAATCAGTGTTCGAGAACAGCGGTGAATCAGGTTCGTGCACCGGACTGGCGATAACGATCGAGCGCCACCGCACCAATGATGACGAGGCCCTTGATGATGTATTGCCAGATGTCGGACACCCCCAACAGCACCAGGCCATTGGTCAACACCGCGATGATCAGCGCGCCGATCAGGGTTCCGCCGATGGTACCGACGCCGCCGGTAAAGCTGGTTCCGCCGAGGATCACCGCGGCGATGGCATCGAGTTCGTAGGATTGCCCGAGCTGCAGACCATTGGCCGCGAACAGTCGCGAAGCGCTCATCACGGCGCCCAGACCCGCCAGGGCACCGGACAGTGCATAGACGAACAGCAAGACCTTCCACACCTTGATTCCGGACAGGCGCGCCGCTTCCGGGTTGCCACCCACTGAATAGATCTGCACGCCGATCACCGTTCGCCGCAGGATGAACCAGGAGAGGCCAATGACACACACCGCGATCACCACCAGCCACGGGATGCCGAGGATCGAATCGTTGCCGATGAAGGCAAAGGGCAGTTCGGGATTGAATACGGTTTTGTCGTCGGCCAGCAGACGCGCCAACCCGCGCATGGCGGTCAACGCTCCGAGGGTCACGATAAACGGCGGCAGGCGCATGAACGCGATCAGCCCACCGTTGACCAGACCCAGCAACAAGCCGAAGCCGACACCGGCAACGATGCCCAGCATGCCGTATTGCGGCGACATCGACGCCTGCAGCGCCACCACTGCCGACGCCGCGAGAATCGCCCCCACGGAAAGGTCGATGCCGGCGGTCAGGATCACGAAGGTCATGCCCGCGGCCAGCACCACATTGACCGAGGCCTGCTGGGTAATGATCGACAGGTTCTGCAGGGTCAGGAAGTTTTCGCTCATCAAGGCGAAGCCCACCAGCAACAGCACCAACACCGGCAACATGCCCACCGTGCGCATCAGCTCTCGTATCCGTTCGCGCTTGCCGGTCGCCATCGCGGTCGCTGGATTGTCCAGGGTCAGCCCCATAACGTTCGCCTCCACTTTCTTTGCCTGATGAATGTGCCCCCGGGAATCAGCCATGTGCAGCCACCTGCTCACCACCGGTGGCCAGATCGATAATGGCTTCCTGGGATATTTCGTTGCCGGACGCCCCGCCCACTTCAGCCACCAGCTGGCCAGCGCGCATGATCAGTACGCGGTCGCAGGTGCCGATGATTTCCGGCAACTCACTGGAGATCACCACGATGCCCACTCCGGCCTTGGCCAGTTCGTTGATGATTCGATAGATTTCCGATTTGGAACCGATGTCCACGCCACGGGTGGGCTCATCGAGGATCAGTACATGGGGTTTGACTTCCAGCAGTCGCGCCAGCAGCACCTTCTGCTGATTACCACCGGACAAGGCCCCGACACTGACCTTGCCCGAGGCGACCCGGATCGACAGCGACTTGATGGCGGCGCCCGCCCGTTGCGCGCCACGATCACGGTCGAGCACGCCGCCGACATGGGCATCGGGGACGCAGGCACAGACGTTGATGTTGTCACTCACGCTCATGTCCAGAAATAGGCCCTGAGCCTTGCGGTCTTCGGTGAGGTACACCACACCGGCACGAATCGCATCGGTCGGATTGCGCAGTGGCGTCACTGCCTTGCCGGCCACTTCCAGCGTGCCGGAGCTGCGCGGGTCGGCAGCAAAAATCAGCCGTGCCAGTTCGGTGCGGCCAGCACCTACCAATCCGGCGATGCCCAGCACTTCACCGGCATGCAGATCGAAACTGCAGTTGCGCACGCGCTTGCCGTCCGCCATGTCGCGCACTCGCATCACCACGGCTCCGGGATCGTAGGCGGCGTGTTCTTTTTTGTAGAAGCCGCCGAGGTCACGCCCCACCATCATTTTGACCAGCACCTCGGCCGACAAGGCTTCGCGCTCGAGCATGCCGACGTACTCGCCATCACGCAGCACTGACACGCGATCCGACAGCTCGTATATCTCGGCCATTCGATGGCTGATGTAGATAATCGCCAAGCCTTGGGCGCGCAACTGTTTGATCAATGCAAATAAGCGATCCGTCTCACGCGATGACAATGGCGTCGTAGGCTCGTCCATCACCAGGATTTTCGCGTGGGCATGCAAGGCGCGGGCAATTTCCACCAGCTGGCGCTCGGCGATTGAAAGCGTACTCACCCGGGTGGTGGGCTTGAACTCGGCACCCAGCCGCGTCAACACCTCAAGGCAGCCGGCCTCCATCGACTTGCGGTCGATGGTCCAGCCACGCCGCAGTTCACGGCCGAGGTAGATGTTTTCGGCCACGCTCAAATTCGGGCACAGACTCAATTCTTGATAGATGACAGCGATGCCATGCGCTTTGGCGGTGCCTGGGTTGTAGGTAGCGACTCGCTGTCCCTCGATGCGGATTTCGCCCCCGTCATCGGCCTGATAGGCACCGGACAGAATCTTCATCAAGGTCGACTTGCCGGCGCCGTTCTCACCCATCAAGGCGTGGATTTCACCCGCATAGACTTTCAGGCCGACACTTTTCAGTACGCGCAGCCCATTGAAGGTCTTGGAGATCCCTTGCATTTCCAGAAGAGGAATTGGCGCCGGGTCGAGGCTCATGGATGAGCCCTCGCATCAGCTGTCGAAGTGTTTTTTTGAACGATGAAACGAAAAAGAAGGTGGATTATCTGGCCAGACAAGATGTCCATTTTTATCCCTGAGCTTTTTTATTTTTCTACCTGGGTCACTGCCGATAATGGAGCCTCGGGCGAACTGATCGAAAAGGACTCTAGTCAGATAAATTTGTTTACGCAAGCGCTTGCGTATGCAATTTTTGGCATGGTGAAACGTTTCACTAGGCGAAAACCTCGGCCAAAAGCTGTCACTTGGAGGTTTGACGACCTTACAAGCAGCACGCCCAATCACAGGCGTCTTGTACCGATTAACGGCCGGGGAGCCAAAGCAGAAGTGGTATTTATGAGCCTTGCATTGACCATCTTTCGCATGATCGCCGCCTGGATGGCGATAGCCATCTCTATGCTTTGGGGAGTGCTGCGAATTGCACGTCGGCGCCACTATATGCTCAGGAGAGAACCGTCACCGCTATCACTACACAGATGCGACCAATGCCTCGAGCATTGGCGCTTAGCCGATCGCCAAACTGATACCCCCTGAGAGTCCTGCACCAAGAGACAGCCGCGAGATATCACGAGCCTGGGTGCAGCTGCTGGGATGAATCCAACAACTCCAGACGGTCGCTACTTTGTAGTCAAAGTGCAGCTCTGGCGTTGCAGTAACCCATCGCTGGTTGAGGCTGTGCGGCAGGGTCTTGTCGACGAACTCATGGCCGCGCGACGAGAAGTAAAGACAGCGAAAGCCTCTGGTGATCAATTGTCGGCGGCAAGGGCAAAGGTTCAGGTGGGCAAGGTAGCGCTCGAAGAGCGAGGGCCTGTTTGGTGGAGCGATGGCAGCCCTGACGTCAATAGGTATCAGGTCGCCAATACAACTTATGCGAAATAGTACCTTTCCATCAGGCACTAACCACATGCATCCATATGGGCGCGCCCAGATCAGTCGTAAAAGGAAGTGTAAATGCTCGGACGCAAACAGCCAGAGCCCAAGACAGATAGCTCCGTTGAAATTTCTTCTGCGAAAGCTGTGCATGCTGGAGCTACATTCCGACTCACAGTGAGCTTCATGCTTGTGGTAATTGTCGCATTCGTGGCCGTTGAGGGCTGGCGGACGTGGCGCGACTATTGTTCTGCTTTTGCATCTGCCCGCGATTCCGTGACGAATCTGGCTCGTGCGACGGCTCAGCATGCGGAAGATGCCATTCGCCAAGTAGATGTGCTGACCGCTGCGCTTGGTGAACGGGTGGAAGGCGACGGCTTACAGCGCATCAACGTCCCTCGCATCCATAAGCTATTGGTTCAGCAATCCAAAATAATGCCCCAACTGCACGGACTGTTTATTTACGGCGCTGACGGGCAGTGGATCGTGACGGACAAGGAAGTCACTCCAGAGCCAGCGAACAACGCCGACCGCGATTATTTCCAGTATCACCGCACACACAACGATCGAAACGTGCGTATCGGCGAAGTAATCAGAAGCAGATCCACCGACGATCTCATCATTCCCATCTCTCGCCGAATAAACAACCCAGATGGCTCCTTCGCGGGCGTACTGCTGGGGACGATCAAGGTTAGTTACTTCGTGGGCTACTACGGCGACTTCAAAATCGATGACAAGGGCGCTTTGGTTCTGGCAATGCGCAGCGGAACAATCCTAGTGCGGCGTCCCTTCATCGCATCCGTCGTCGGTAAAAGCTTGGCGAAAAGCGAAATTTTTAAGCGCTACCTGCCGACCTCTAACGAAGGCGTCGCTGAAGTTAAAGCTGTCATAGACGACACCGAGCGCCTGTACGGTTATAGAGCATTGACCACCTACCCTCTGGTCGTTGAAGCCGGGCTTTCTCGTGAATCCATTACTGCACCTTGGCGCCGTGATCTATTAAAAACAGGATTCGTGCTGGTCTTTTTGATCGCCGTGCTCGCGGTTTTTGGACTCATCGTTTTGAGTCAGCTCCGTCAACGAATGGTGATGGAAAGAGAGTTACGTCTTGCACACCAAGCCATGCGAAGCATGGCGCTGACTGACAGTCTGACTGGGCTGGGCAATCGTCGACGTTTGGATAGTGCGCTACTAGATGAGATTCGCTTAGCGAAGCGCCGAGGCTCATCGCTCTCATTGATCATGCTTGATGTCGATTACTTCAAGCGCTACAACGACAAGTACGGGCACACCGGCGGTGATGACTGCCTGAGCGCAGTCGGGGGAGCAATCCAACAAGCGGTTAAAAGACCTGGGGATCTGGCCGTCAGGTACGGTGGAGAAGAATTCACAGTCCTACTTCCTAACACCGATAGCGCGGGCGCAAAGCAAGTCGCCCAAGATATCTTGGAAGCAATTCGATCACTGAACATCGAGCACTCCGAGCATCCCTTAGGGAAGGTCACGGCCAGTGCCGGTATTACTACAAGTCAGCCGAGCATCGAAGAAGTGACGCCGGCTACCTTGTTAAAGTCGGCTGATGCGCAACTCTATTCAGCGAAACAACGAGGACGAAATCTTTGGTGTTCCGCTGAAGAGTCCGCGCGATGACTCGCAGTGCTTTTTTCCAATGCTACTTGCTTGAAGATCATCCATTCCTGAAAATTCTACTGCTGCTACGCTGACTTCTTCCACGGAGGAATCACGATGCCAAATTCAGACCTGCTCCCATCCCTGCTATTCAAAATCAATCAGAACCAACTCGCGCTTGAGGCTGCCATCATGGAACTGACGTTGTGGGGCGAACAGCGCGGATCAGGCGAGGTTGGAGGCAACGTGCGTGGTGATGCAAGGAATACACTATCTTGCATCGTGATCGCTCACCCCATCACACCTGAAAATACGAAGCTTTGGAGATAGGCAAATGCTTAAAAGTATCGATGCAGGCGTGCTTCACATAAGCTTTGATGAAGCCGGGCCTACGGATGGCTGGCCGGTCATACTCCTTCATGGTTTTCCATACGACATCCACGCCTATTCAGAAATTATCCCGATGCTCAGCGCCAAGGGCGCGAGAGTCATCACACCGTATTTGAGAGGTTTCGCCCCGACTCGCTTCCTGGACGAACTAACACCTCGCTCAGGCCAGCAAGCGGCTATTGCGCACGATCTACTCGCATTAATGGACGCCCTCAACATTGAGTCTGCACATCTGGTTGGCTACGACTGGGGAGGACGAGCAGCCTGTATCGTCGCGGCCTTGTGGCCTGGGCGTGTGCAAGGCCTGGTCAGCATAGGCTCTTACGCAATTCAGGATATAGCGTCAGCAATGAAGCCCGCGAAACCTGAGGACGAGTTCCCTTACTGGTATCAGTACTACTTTCACAGCGAAAGAGGGCGTAACGCTCTCATCGAAGATAGACGGGCGTTGTGTCACCTGCTTTGGGGGCAATGGTCACCCAGTTGGCAGTTCTCGGAAGATACTTTCGAACAAAGTGCGGCATCATTCGAAAGTCCTGATTTCGTTGATGTGGTTATCCATTCATACCGTCATCGATTTGGTCTCGTTGCAGGAGATCCTGCATATTCACAAACCGAATTAGCATTAGCCAAGCTTCCCTCGATCGGAGTGCCGACCATTGGAGTAGATGGCGGCGATGACGGGTTGACCCGTGCAGGTACCAGCGCACATACCAGTCATTTTAGTGGTAGCTACCTGTACCGTAAAATTGACGGCGCCGGCCATAACTTACCTCAAGAAATGCCGCGCGAAGTCGTAGATCTCATTCTGCAGCTGAAAGGGATGACGAGTGGTTCTGGCAGCTAATGGGCAAGACAAAGAAGCTTTGAGCATTGTTGCGCCAATACTCTTCCGCTTGAGCTCGTTGAATGCTTCCAATGGCGCTTGATAGCATTAAGCAATTCTAGTCTTGGCGTACTTGGTCTAGCAGCCATTGCTTGAAAGCGTCGACTGCTGGCTCAACCTCTGCCCCTTCTTTCTGCACGATGTAATAGGCAAAGTCGCAGCTTTGAGCCTCACCAAAAGGCCGAATCAGGCGCCCCGCTACAAGGTCTTTACTGACCAAACTGCTTCGGCCCAATGCCACACCAGCTCCGGAAATTGCAGCCTGGATCACGGCAGCAGAGTCATTGATCTGAAGCCCACTCTCAGCATCACTGAAATCATCCCCCGCCCTCTGCAGCCAGGTACGCCAGGTAGGAAATGCGGTCGCATACCTCATCGACACATCGTGGATCAAGGGGAAGTGCTTCAAATCGTCAGCCCCTTTAAGAGGCTGGGCAGCGGTTGGAAGAGTCGGGCTGCATACAGGGAAAAACTCCTCGTCCATCATTTGGGTTGCAGTGAGTCCTGGCCAATGCCCCGTGCCGAAGCGAATCCCCAAATCTACCCTTTCGGCATTGAAATCTACGAGCTTGCCGTTGGTATCGAGGCGCAGTTCAAAGCTTGGGTGAAGAGCTCGAAAATTTTCAACGCGCGATAGTAGCCATTTGTCCGCGAACGCAGGCGGTACCGTCACTGTGACGGTTGCTCCACCCCCCGATTTCAAACGCTCAACAGCTGCTGACAGGTAATCAAAACCGGTTTGAAGATCGGATAATGCCGCAAGCGCCTGATCGGTTAAAACCAACCGCGCAGGGCCACCACGAGAGCGATGGAACAGCACCACTCCATAAGATTCCTCAAGCCCGCGTACAAGTTGTCCGATCGCTGCGGGACTGACGTTGAGTTCCTCGGCAGCACGTACATAGCTCATGTGCCTAGCTGCAGATTCGAAAGCCCGAAGGCCATTCAGATGGTTGGGCGCTCGCATAGGACTCACTGAGACATAGAGGGGAAGAATAAAATCATCGTCTCAGCTTGGTGACTTCAGGGTCAACGGAAATCCACACGGATTGAACTGCTCATCATGGCTCCTTTGCTGATACGACAAGAAGGCCATCAGTAAGGGCCTGGCGAACGTCCAATTACATGGCAAACTTAGCAAGTTGCCGTAGTTTGATTTTCATAGGTTTCAAGCGGACAGGGCCGTTTTATAGCCAATTCGGTGGAGTAAAACTTCAAGGTTTTTCTGCAGCTCCACAGCGGAGGCATAGCTCGGCGAGACGCTAGAGAGCTGGCCATTGTATTCAAGAATTAGCGCTGGAAATTTGTTGACGCCCCAACTACGAACCTCAAGGAAATCCTCTTGTGTTCGCCGCTTAGCGCTGGTGCTGTGCCAGTGCTCAAGGAATTGGTTGGCAGAAATATTCACTCCGGCTCCGGCCATTGCTTTGGCTGTCACCTTTGCCAGGACTTCGCCGTCGGTGGTGTTCAATCCATGGACGTAGAAAGCTTCTTGAACGCGACGGAATACACTCAATAAATCAATGCGAGGGGCCATTTCACGTGCGGTGACAATGGCTCGACATACCGGCTCGGTGTCGTATACGAAATTGTCCAGAGCCATAAAGGCCTGTCGATTGAAATCCAGTCCACTGGCGGCTTCTACCCGAGTCCATTGGCCAAGGCGAAATTGCTTCATTTCTTCAGTCATGATCGAAGTGTCACCGGCATCAACTCCTCCAACGCGAATCTCCAGAGGCAGATCGGCATGTGCCTTTGTCAGCGCAGATAGCTCTTTACCGAAGCCGTAGCACCAGGAACACATTGGGTCGGCGACAAAGATCAGTTTCATTTTGAATTTCCTGAGAGAGGAGATCCGGTGTGCCTCAGAAACGCAGACATCACGGCAGTCGACTCACTATATTGGTGTAGTAATCACTGATAAATACAACTACCGATACTTCAGTTGATACCTGACGTAATGAATTGGCCAGCCTTTACCAATGGTTCACCCGCACAGCAAGACGTCAGAAAAGCGAAATAGCTGAGTCTGAACCAGCAGCCGATTCTGCTGAATCATCTCTCTACTCAAGTTCTTCAAGCGCCTGGCTCAGCCAGATGCAAATGCCTTCTCAGGACTTAGAATCCAAGCTCCGACAAACCAGGATGGTCGTCGGGGCGTCGTCCGAGCGGCCAATGATATCTGCGTTCCGAGGCCTTGATTGGAAGGTCATTGATGCAGGCATATCGCTCTCGCATTAGTCCGTTGTCATCAAATTCCCAATTCTCGTTTCCGAAGGATCGGAACCAATTGCCAGAGTCGTCATGCCATTCATAAGCGAAACGGACAGCAATGCGATTATCCGAGAATGCCCACATCTCTTTAATCAATCGGTAGTCATGCTCTTTTGCCCACTTACGCTCTAGAAAGACCTTTGCTTCCACACGCGAATACGCGAACTCGGCCCGATTGCGCCAGTACGTGTTAGTCGTGTACGCCAACGAAACCTTTTCTGGATCACGGCTGTTCCAGCCGTCCTCAGCTGCGCGCACTTTTTGAATCGCGGTCTCACGAGAAAATGGCGGCAATGGCGGACGTGTTTCTGATCGTTGTTCCATTAGACGTTCCTCAAAAAGCTTCGTGCTCATGATCGAAAGCGGCGGGCCGTGGCTCCTACCGCGTTTTCAAAAACGGTTAGGCGTTTATGCCTTGGAAATTTTTCGCTCGAGGAATTCGCGCATCAGGCTCGCGACTTCGGGAGAATGCGTTTCCAGCGCGAAATGACCGGTGTCCAGGAAGTGCACTTCTGCCTTGGGTATATCGCGACTGTAAGCGACTGCTCCTGGTGGAATAAACGCGGGATCGTTCTTGCCCCATACAGCCAACAGCGGCGGTTGATGTGTCCGGAAATACTTTTGGAACTCCGGATACAGTGCGACGTTGGTTCGATAATCCAGAATCAAATCCAGTTGTTTTTCTTCGGCATCGGGACGCGCCATGTAAGCGATGTCCAGGGTGTAGCCGTCAGGAGCAACCAGCGCTGGATCAGCACCGTGCAGGTACTGGAAATTAATGATCGTGTCTGCGCTCAGCGACGCTCTACAGGCCTCGCGCGTTTCCGCTGATGGATTGCGCCAGTAGTCCTGCCAGGCCCCCCATTGATCGCTGAGACCTTCAACATATGCGTTACCGTTTTGGCTGATGATTGCAGTGACTCGTTCAGGATGGGCCATCGCCAGTCGGAAGCCGGTTGGAGCGCCGTAATCAAACGCGTAAATCACGTAATGCTTCAAACCTAACGCTTCAGTGAAGCCTCCGATGACTTTTGCGAGGTTGTCGAAGGTGTAGGCGAATGCGGATCGATCTGGTGATTTGGTGTTACCAAAGCCAGGCAGGTCGGGAGCAATCAAACGGTATTTGTCAGCCAGCAGCGGAATCAAATTGCGGAACATATGGCTGGAAGTTGGAAACCCGTGAAGCAGCAGGATGACCGGTGCATTCGCAGGCCCCGCTTCGCGATAAAAGACCTCAACGTCACCCACCTTTTGAGTTTTGTATTTGACGTCTTTCAGGGTGTTTTCATCGACTGCTCCAGCAGTAGATTTTACCTTTGCAGGTGTGGCCGCCATGCTCAAATGGGGGACTAAAAGCGCTGCTGCGCCGACCGCTACTGCAGCCAACGTTTGGCGCCGCGATACATTGATAGTGATTGCAGGCTCTTGAATCGGCGTAGTCATGACAATTCTCCGGCGGCACTCAGTGCCCTAATAAATTGATTGGATGGGCTCACAGCGGAGTCGAACGAATTCACCAATCGCAGTGAGCTGATCGTTCCGTGTGGCTTTAAAAGTCGATGTCGCGGTATTCGGTGAGTCGCCATCCGGCCGGATCTGTCAGGTGACGCTCAAGGACGTTTTCCCGCCTGAATGAACTATCAACTCAAATGAAAAGTGAGCCAAACCATAAGATCTGTCCTACCCACAAAGAAAATCTATGGTGGCCATTTTGGACGCGGCACAGGCATACCAACTGGCGGTGCTGCCTGCTTTCAATGAGATAGCAGAGATGGATGACTACCGAAATGCTGAAGGTAGTTCTCTGATTTTTAGGCTGGCTTCGCTCACATTTTTACTCACTATTACGTCCTGTACCGATCTGAATTAAAACTCAGAGCGATAGGCGTATAGCCCCGGTGTTCCTCCGGTGTGAACGAACAGAACATTCGAACCTGGCTTGAAAGCTCCTTGGCGAATGTCGTGGAGCATGCCGGCAAATGCTTTTGCTGAATAAACCGGGTCTAGCAGGATACCTTCGGCCTTAGCGAGCAATCCAATTACGTCCATTGCTTCATCTGTTGGAATGCCATAGCCAGCGCCTCTGTGTTCACCACAAATATCAATTGCACATGAGCGGATGCGGTCGCAACCCAATAAATCCAGCGCGCCATTGGCAAGAAGTAAGGTCGTAGTTGTTGTGGCCTCCTCCTCTCCCAGAACAGAATAAGAGCGCACCATGTCAGCCGAACGCCCAAGTGCCGACAACCCTGCTGCCAAACCCGCATGCGTCCCTGAGCTGCCATTTGGGATCAATATTTTTTCAAACTGAATATCTAATTCGATTTCGGCAGCGAGGATCTCCTCTGCGCAACGTGCATACCCCAGCGCACCTACCGCAGAAGATCCACCCATTGGGATGACCGCTACTTTCTTACCTGCTTGAGCCAGTTTACCCGCCCTCTCATAGACGAAATCTGATGCGTTTTGGCCCCGAGCCAAGATGTGGAGTTTCGCACCGAAAATTTTGTCGAGCAGGATGTTTCCATTCTGTTCATATTCGACGTCCTCCCGAGGCACTACGCGGCCCAGAACCAGCTCGCAATCAATACCTACACGAGCTGCGGCCGCAGCAGTCAGACGCGCATGATTAGATTGCAGGCCTCCTGTTGCTATGACTGTGTCACAACCATCCGCCAGCGCCGCACCCATCAAAAATTCAAGCTTGCGTACCTTGTTCCCACCACCAGCAAACAGAATATGGTCATCACGTTTGATATAGATCCGTACACCTGCCAGAGCCTTTCCTAGGCGGGTCTCCAGACGCCAGAGATGCTGTATCGGTGTGGGGCCATCCAGTAGAGAAATACGTGGTAGATGATCAATGTCCAACCTGGTGCTTGTTTTCATTCGAATCCTTGCTGCATTGAAGCGAGATAGGCGCTTCGACAATATGGTCACTATCGTGAACAGAACGGTCATCATGCAAACCAGAATCTCTGTCCAACAGAGATAGAAAAACTATCTTGTCCGGGTAGAGGAACAAAATCGGCTCAAGTCAGCATCGGGCTTAGCTCGCAACAGGAATCAGTGCTGGGCTAGATTCGGCAATTTGAGGCTCGGTCGTTGGCCGCAACAGTGGCGTAA
This sequence comes from Pseudomonas sp. LBUM1644, assembly GCF_059716195.1. Lineage (NCBI taxonomy): Bacteria > Pseudomonadati > Pseudomonadota > Gammaproteobacteria > Pseudomonadales > Pseudomonadaceae > Pseudomonas > Pseudomonas sp. LBUM1644. The sequence continues at coordinate 3,245,021 of NZ_CP166812.1, forward strand.
GCACAAGCATCACGACGGCCACAGAGGTTAAAAGCACGTAAGGCGAAGCAAATGTGCCGGTCAAATCACGCAGCGCACCGAATCCAAAGGGCCCCGCAGCAGCAATCAAATAACCAATGAATAAGGTGAAGACAGTCCAGGCGTTCGCTTGTTGAGGCGTTTGAGTTTGGTCAAGCGGCAGTGTCATGCCCAAAGTGAACGCTGATCCCAAACCTACTGCGGTGAAAGCGATGAAAACGAGTGGAGAAATCGATTCGATACACGCCAAGCCTCCCACCCCGACCACTGTTAATGCGGAAGATATGCCAATCAAAAGGCGACGATCTATGGACTTGCCAGCGACAGCGCCGGTCAGGAAATTAGCGACTGTAAAAATCAAAGTGAACGCGCTCAACAGATAGCCAGGGGAAATCGTCGAGGTGTGCATTTGCAGCATGGAAGGCGCAAGCCAAGCGAGAATCGCGTAACACAAGAACTGGCCGCAACCAAAGTACAGCGCAATCAGCCAGGCTTTTGGGTTCCTCCACGGAAGCTTCGCTCTGTTTTGAGGCTGGCTTCGGTCAGTGGATGACTTGTGTGATTTGGACAACCAAAGCCAGCTCACAATCCCGGTGATGCACAGGATCACCCAAACACCTGCTCCCATCCGCCAGGAACCTGTTGCAGTTGTCAGTGCGTCTGTACCTGCCGCAGCAGCGGTCGCACCCAGGCTCAGCCCAGTGGAGTAGATACCCATGAACATCGGCGCATGGTCGCTGTAAAACTCTTTTATCCAGCCACCGATCAGTGAGCCAGCCACCGCAATTCCTACCCCGATGATGAAGGTCGTGAGCAGCAATCCAGATACTGACTCCATCTGCGAGCGAAGGACAATTCCTATGGCCAACAACACAAGAGAAGCGATAATGGTGCCATTAACGCCGAAACGTTTTGCCAACAAAGGCGAAGCCAAGGCCAAAGCTCCCATACACAGATCCGGTATCGACGTAAGCAACGAAGCTTGCGTGAAGCTGAGATTGAACGCTTGCCGGATATCCAGAAGAATCGGCCCAATCGAGATGATGGCCGGACGCAAGGCCAGCGAAAGTACCAGCAGGCCGATGGCAGCCATGACGCGGGATGGTCGTTTGATCAACTGGCTATTGAGTGTCATGACAGATGCTCCGGTGATTCTGGACGCAACTGAAAGCTCGTCCGGATAATCATCAGCCTATCGAGGGCTGCCGGATGCTTTGAGACATAATTCGTCGCCAATATGACAAGAGGCCGTTGTCCTTCATGACCGAGTCAAAGAGCAACGAGCCAGAGGATTATCAACACGTAGCCCGTGACGTAACCGGGATGCCTCGGGATCAATCCGCCGGTAGCTATAACGCACCGCATCACCATGTACGCGGGCAACTTCTATACGCTGTCTCCGGTTTGATGAAAGTCAAAACTGAACATGGGCTGTGGCTGGTGCCTCCGAACAAGGCGCTTTGGATTCCTCCAGGCATTGTCCATGACCAGCTCATGATGACGTCAGTAAAAATGCGGACGATTTATGTTGCTCCAGAAAAATCAGAGGTGATGGGCAGCACCTGCAGGCTATTGGAGGTATCTGCTCTGCTTCGCGAGCTCATCGTGGCGTTTATTCTGGAGCCAATCGAGTACGACCTTGCTGGCAAGGGCATGCTTCTCGCCGAACTTATTCTGCTGCAAATGGCAGAAGCTGCCACGGTGCCGCTTGCCATTCCGTGGCCCAGTGATCGCCGGCTTCTAGTCGTTTGCAGCGCCATCCTTGCTCATCCTGACCAACCTAGGACGATCGAGTATTGGGCAGATGAGGTAGGTGCCAGCTCCCGCACACTCATCAGACTTTTTGTCAAAGAAACGAAACTGACATTCAGACAATGGGTTCAGCAAGTCCACCTGGCCGAAGCGCTTGATAGGCTCGAGCGTGGTGAGGCGTTGGGGAATGTCGCCAGCTCCTTGGGTTATGCGAGCCCAAGCGCCTTCACGGCACTGTTCAAAAAAATCATGGGTGAGTCTCCCAGGGACTATATGGCCAGAAAATAAACAACCAAAACGGGCACGACCAACACAACAATCGTCAAGTTGCACGATCAATCATTCCTGTCGTAACGCTGAACGGAAGCAATTTAAGCGAGAAAACCCTGAGCAATATCGTTCTTTTCAGCTGGAAATAGGACTACATTCGTTTGGATGTACGCCCCTCATATTTGCAATGGGCAGGAGGCCCTACCGTAGAGCCCTTCGTATGCGCGCGCCAGGCCATCTCAACGCCTTAAGAGCCTTCGAATCTGCAGCGCGCCATTGCAGCTACATTCGTGCGGCAGAAGAACTGAACGTATCCCCCGCTGCTGTGGGGCAGTTGATCAGGGGCTTGGAGGAAGCGTACAACGTCATCTTGTTCCATCGCTCACGCAGCGGCCCTGCTCGCCTTGTTCTTACAGAAGTCGCGTTGTCCATTCTGCAGGAGTTACAAGGCGGGTTTGACTTACTAGGCGCGGCGGTGGAAACGTTGAAAACGGGGAGCGCCCTGATATGTATCAACGTGACGTCTTCTCCAGCTTTCGCAGATAAATGGTTGCTGCAGAGGGTGGAGAACTTTCAGACGCTCTTCCCTCAATATGAGCTCCGCTTAGACAGTAATATACGACTCGTAAATTTCGCCACGGAACGCGTCGATTTGGGAATTCGCTTTGGTAGCGGTCAATGGCCAGGCCTCGTATCCACCCATCTGATGAGCGACGAGTTTTTTCCCGTATGCAGCCCTTCGCTATTACTCGACGAGCACCCACTGACGTCCATAGAAGCGCTTGCGTTTCATCCCCTGCTTCATGATGTATCGATGCGTGATTCGCCAGAGTTTCTGACATGGAAAACGTGGCTACAACACATAGGGCACGTTCATGACGGTGTGGAGCGCGGTTTGCAGATCAACAACTCTGCAACCGTCATTCAATCGGCTATCTGTGGGTGCGGGGTGGCGCTTAGTAGACGTTCACTCGTCGCGGCTGATCTTGCAGCAGGGCGCTTGATCAGACCATTTGGAGATGCTCAACCGAGTATTTTTTCGTTCTACATCGTGGCCAGAGAAGGCATCCCGATCAGCATCGCGGCAGAAGCCTTCAAGCAATGGCTTATAGGACAGGCAAAAAAAGAAACCCCCTCGGATTAACCTTGGGGGTTTCGATCAATTCGATCAATGGAAAGTTCTCAGTCGAGACCTAATCCCTGCTACGTAGCAGGGGCTCAGGCGAGCTTCTATCAATTCCTCTGTTCGGCGATGACGCCTTCCCATCTCGCACGAATGTGAATGGGAGACATCATCGGTTTTCACAGAGAAAACTGATTCGAGTTACCAGGTACCGGCTGTTGAACCACCATAAACCACCGCGACAGTCCCGCTGGTGAAAGAGGAATCGGTCAGCTACAGCACACGCGAGGCATGTGCCAATGCGAGTACGAATTCTGATTGATTTTTTGATCGAGACAGAGCAACACCTCCTCGCACCGCTGATCAGACATGCACCCATTTTTGCCACTGACAATTAGAGTCGAAGCTCTGCAGGGCCCTAAAAACAACGCGCTTAGTAGGCAGGAAAGTTTTTCTATCTGACTAGGACAGATCTTCTGATTTGTCCCGCAATTCCGGTATGGCGATAGTGAGTCACCGAAAGGCACTCATGAATTCCCGCCCATACAGGAAGCTGAACACCATGAAATTTTCATCCGTCACTGAAGGTTTTAAGATCGCTTATGAACGTTCCGGCTCAGGTGATCCGGTTGTACTGCTGCATGGTTGGCCAGGCGATCACACCGACTACGACCACCTGGTTCCACTGCTGACCGACCATGCCGATGTTCTGGTACCTGACCTGCGCGGCTTTGGTCAGTCGGACAAACACGATGCTGATCCAGAACAGATCTATTCCGGCCAAGGCCAAGCGCGTGCCATCATTGCCTTGATGGACGAGTTGGGCATCAAGAATGCAATTGTTTGTGGCTACGATGTGGGCAGCTTCATCTCTCAGACCATCGCTTCGATGCGTCCAGACTTGGTAAAAGCGCTGGTGGTGTCCCCTCCTCTGCCTGGCGCCGGCGACCGTGTTCTTGAGCTTAAGGAAGCAATGGAATTCTGGTACACCAGTTTCCATAATCTCGAGCTCTTTGGAACACTTGTCGATGGCAAGCGTGACGCAGCTCGCGCCTACCTTCATCACTTCTGGTCTCACTGGTCGGGCCCTAGCTACGTCGTTGATGAGAAGCGTATCGATCACCTGGCAGACGTGTACTCCCCACCTGGCGCGTTTAACGCATCGATCGCTTGGTACCGCTCTTCCGGCAACCCAGTGACCGCTTACGCCACTGAAGTCGCTCCAGCAGCTGCCGATCGACTGAAAACGCCGACCACGATTTTGTGGCAGGAAACTGATCCGATTTTCCCGATTGCCTGGTCTGATCGTTTGGACGACTTCTTCGTCAACTACACGCTTAAGCGCTTGCCAGGTGTGGGTCACTTCACACCGCTTGAAGCAACCGAGATCTTCGCTGCCGCCATTCGTGATTGGCTCAACAAGTAACGTTAACAGTCAAAGATTCGATCGTTAAATATGAACAGCTCGGCTGGCTCATTGAGTCAGCCGACGCTGATCGCTGAACGTTGTTCGAGACCCACGGACGATCAAACCTGGGCCACCTAAGACCCAGCGAAGCTGCCAACTTTTGGAAGAAATTCGTCTGATGGATCAGCAAACATCGGAGCGTGTCAGATGCCAAAGTCAAATGCCTTTACCAAGCCGCCCTCGCCGCTTCTGGCAGGGATTGGTTTAATCATCCTTGCCCTGGCCCTACGTCCGGCAATTATGTCCGTTGGCCCTATCCTTTCAAGCATTCAGCAGTCGTTTGGGCTCAGCTATACCCAAGCGTCCATGCTCACTTCAATTCCGAATTTGTGCATGGGATTTCTAGCACTGCTCGCCCCATTTCTCGCCAAACGTTTCGGTACGAACTCAACCATCATTGCTTCGCTCGTGCTGTTAGGGCTTGCCACGGCACTGCGTGCGACTGTGGGTACCACATCAGCCCTTTTGTTCAGCACTGCAATCATCGGCGCGGGGATTGCTATCGCAAACACGCTCGTGGCGGGTTGGATCAAGCAAAACTATGACAGTCGCGCAGCATTGTTCATGGGCATCTTTTCGACAGGGCTCAGTGCCGGCGCACTCATCGCAACCTCAAGCACTCTGGCCATCTCCACTGTGTCCGGCTCCTGGCGAATGGGGGCTGGTATATGGGCAGTCCTCAGCATATCTGGCACGCTGGCATGGTTACTCATGGCCAGGGCACACCCGTCACCAACTAAAGCAGAGGGCGGTGGAACGTCGGTGAAACTCCCTTGGGGAAATCCCAAAGCCTGGCTGGTCGCGCTTTACTTCGGTTGTAGCCAATTTCTGAGCTACGCGGTGTTCGCCTGGCTTGCCCCGTCAATGCTTGAAATGCAGACGTCCACCATCAAACCCGAGTTCTTGTTGAGCGGATTTACGCTAGCGTTCACGGTGGCAAATTTCGTGATGGGACTGATAGCGGGTAGCTCTCCAGATCGGAGGGTGTGGATCGCAATTAGCACGGTCATTACGATTGTGGGTATCGCAGGCCTGGCCTTCGTCAGCACGATCTCGCCCGCTATTTTTATCTTGCTAATAGCCGTGGGTTTAGGCGCCGCACTCACCTTAGGACTTACACTTCCTCTGGATCACACGAGCTCGGCAGAAGAAGCAAACGCATGGACAGTTTTCAGTAGTCTCATCGGCTACCTGATCGCCGCCATCGGGCCCTACGGCTTCGGCGCACTTCGAGATTTGTCAGGCGCGTTCACCATCCCGTATGTGCTTTTGTTTGTGGTCTCGTTACTGATGCTCGCACTGACTCCGTTGCTAGGGCCACGTGCTATCCCTTCTGGCACTTTTGAAAGCTCACCAGGCAATAAGGTGATCTGAACGCAGCCGCTGCCTCGCTGATAGTTAAGTCTTGTAGCCTTGGGGGGGGGGCACTGCACGCGGCATGTATGCATACGACCCAAAATGCTGGATGAGTATCTGCTTGAAGTCTTGGCATTAAAAAGAAGCCCGTCGGTAAACCCGGCGGGCTTTTTTTGTCCTCTGACAGCAGGCTAACCAGTCGCCGAACGCGACAAACTGCACCTCTCACGACCACCCAAGTTTTTCTTTGCATGCCGCACAGATCTTCTGATTTGGCAGTAGTCAGGATCGCGCCGATAGTAGGTTCATGCAGTCAAAACCGCCTGCACTCAACCAGCCCATACTAATGGAGCAACATCATGAAACTGACCAATAAAGTAGCTTTGATCACTGGCGGCACCTCAGGTATCGGCCTTGAAACTGCCAAGCGCTTCCGTGATGAAGGTGCCCACGTCATCGTTACTGGTATCAACCCGGCTCGCCTGGAAGAAGCCAAGAAAGAACTCGGCCCGGAAGCAATGGTCATCTCCGCCGATTTGCGTAAAGTTGCTGAAGTGGATCGTGTTTTCAAAACCATCAGCGCCCGCTATGACCATATCGACGTGCTGTTCGCAAACGCCGGTGCTGGCACTGCCGCGCCCCTGGAAGCTGTCACCGATGAGCAGATCGACGACCAGTTCGCGCTGAACTTCAAGGGCATTTTCTTTACCGTTCAAAAAGCTTCGCCTTTGTTGGTCAAAGGTAGCAGCGTGATCCTGACCACCTCGTTCCTTAATCGCGTTGGCGCTCCAGGGTTGTCAATTTTGTCCGCCAGCAAAGCTGCAGTTCGCTCCCTGGCACTGACTTTGGGTGCAGAGTTGGCCCCACGTGGAATTCGAGTCAACGCCATCAGCCCTGGCCCAATCAGCACACCATTCCACGGCAAGCTGGGTCTGTCGGACGCTGATTTGAGCGCCGTTGCCGCCAGTATCGAAGCCCAAGTACCACTGGGTCGTTTTGGTGAAGCCAATGAAATCGCCAGCGCTGTTGTCTTCTTGGCCAGCGATGATTCGTCCTTCATGACTGGTTCAGAAGTCATCGTTGACGGCGGTATCTCGCACTTCTGATTGACGAGTAAAAGTTTGAGGCTGCCAAAGGCCCCACATCCAGGTTTTCGAAAGGCCTCAGAGTAATTCTGAACAGGGTTTGACGATGGACTGCGGGGCTCGGAGCTGCTTGTACGTTTTTGATTTAAATCCATTTATATTGATTAAAGAGGTTTTTGACATGACTACTTCAGCTCTAACCAACAGTGTTGTCACTCAGTACGTCGAAGCAGACGGGGTGAAAGTGTTTTACCGCGAAGCAGGCGACATCAATGCTCCAGTCATTTTGCTGGTGCACGGCTTTCCTTCGTCGTCCCACCAATACCGTCAGCTGATCCCCCTGCTGGCGAAACACTACCGAGTCATCGCTCCCGATCTGCCCGGCTTTGGATTCACAGAAGTACCGTCGTCACGTGAGTACGTTTATACATTTGATAGTTTGGCTAAAACGCTGGGCGATTTTGTCGATGCGTTGAATCTGAAACGATACGCCCTGTATTTCTTCGACTATGGCGCACCAACGAGCCTTCGTTTGGCGCTCGCTCATCCAGAACGTGTAACAGCTTTGGTATCTCAGAACGGTAATGCTTACCTTGAAGGTCTGGGTGATGCTTGGGCGCCTATCAGAGCTTACTGGGCGGATCCTACCGCTGAAAACCGCAAGGTGATTCACGACAACGTGCTCAATCTGGACGGCACGCGTTGGCAGTACCTGCATGGTGTTTCCAACCCTGATGCGGTCGCTCCTGAGTCGTATCTGTTGGATGACCTCTTGATGCAGCGTCCAGGCAACAAGGAGATCCAGCTCGACCTGTTCCTCGATTACGCCAACAACCTGAAACTGTATCCAGCCTTCCAGCAATTCTTCCGCGACACCAAATTGCCAGCGCTGGTCATCTGGGGCAAGCACGATCCGTTCTTCATCCCACCAGGTGCAGAAGCATTCGCAACCGATAATCCGAACGCGGTGATTGAGCTTCTGGACACCGGGCATTTCGCGCTGGAAACACATGTGGATTACATCGCGGATCGAATCATCAAAGTGGTCGGCAAAGCTATCGTCTGATAGCCCTGCGCCGTATCGACACTCGTCATGAATGATGAGTGGTGACTGACAACTGGGGTGGTAGAGAGATATCTCTACCACCCTTAGTTTTGAGCAGAAATCGACAACCGAAAAATGATCTGAACTGGGCGTTTTGAATCAGCCCGATGCCTCTGTGCGACCTATGTTTTTTTCTACGAAACGAACACATTTAAGTGTCCAGAGTGCCCTCATTGCTAATGCGAAATCATTAAGCAATATGGAGTCCAATGAATATGAAAGCAGGCAAGCGGATTCGTATAGAACGACCCCCCTGCAGGAGAATGCCGACATCGAAGTCCGCTTGGATTACCACACAGGTACGTTAGGTAAATAAGCTGGCCAAAAGCAAGGTGCCCAATCTGGACGCCTTGCTCCTGGTCACGGATCCAGATGTATAAGACCCGCGCCGAGGGCCTTCAGCACTGTATTGCGCAACCAAACGTTGGCAGGGTTTTTATCCCGCTCTTTGTGCCAAAACATATGCAACTCGACAGGAGGAATAGGCACAGGCAGTTCATGGATGTGATTGTTGAAAACCACGTTCAGCTCAAGGGCAAGGCTTCGCGGGATGGTGAGCAGTAGATTGCTTTCAGCGACCAAGCGATACGCCGACTGATAATGCTGAGCGCGTACTGTGATTCGTCGATGAATACCTAGCCTCGCAAGTTCCCAATCTTCGAGACTGCGCCCTGCCCTGCGAGACGACACGGTGACATGTTCAGCTGCCAGATAAGACGCATGATCTATAACACCGGGATTGCGACTCACGACGACAAAATCGTCCTTAGTCAACGACGTGTGCATGAGTTGCTCATCCGCAGCCTGTGCAACATCAATCACGCAATCGAGCTTGCCAGTCGCTAAGTCGGATTTAAGTGACGATCGATCGACCCTTACGCTGGCAATGCGAATATTTGACGCTTCCTGATGAAGAGCACTCACCAAAATCGGAAGCAATGTTGGCTCCACTTCGTCATTCATGGCCAACGTGATCTGTTCAATATCACGTGCCGGATCAAAGCTTTCACTGCGCCTGGAGGCACGTTGAAAATACCGCAGCCCTTCCTCCACGTCGGGCCAGATACGCTTCGCAAACGGGGTTGGCATTACACCCTGCGACTCGCGCACAAACAGAGGGTCATCTAGCTGATCGCGCATTCGAGCTAATGAATGACTGACTGCTGATTGGCTAACGCAAAGACGTTCGGCGGCACGCGTCAAATTGCGTTCTTGGTAGATCACTGCAAAGACCCGGAACAGATTCAGGTCGAGTTTTGCGAGGCTTACGGAGTTATTAGTTTCGTTCATAACCTTAGATGAGCAATTATCACTTCGCTCATCATACACAGGTTCGTAGGATGATTGTATTCAACCAGAGCGCATTGCCATGTACTTCGAGACCAGCTCCAAAGGACGTGATTACCTCGCCCGCGTAAAGGCTTTCATCCAAGAGGAAATTGAACCAGTTGAAGCATCTTACTGGGCCGAGGTTGCTGCAAATTGTCCCGGTGGCGACTGGCGCCAATGGAAGGTTCCGCAGATTCTCGAAGAGCTGAAGGCTAAGGCCCGCAGTCAGGGGCTTTGGAACATGTTTTTACCTGACGAAACACTCGGTGCCGGACTTCCCATCCAGGATTACGCGCTGATTGCGGAGCAAACAGGTCGTAGTCTGATAGCCCCAACCGTTTTCAACTGCAATGCCCCCGATACTGGAAACATGGAGGTGCTGTGGCGTTACGGCAATGAAGAGCAAAAACAACGCTGGCTTTTGCCTCTGCTGGCCGGTGAGATTCGGTCTGTTTTCTGCATGACTGAACCCAATGTCGCCTCTTCTGACGCCACCAACATGCAGGCCACCGCCATCGTCGAGGATGGTCAGATTGTTGTGAATGGCCGCAAATGGTGGGCCAGTGGTATCGGTGACCCGCATGCCAAGGTTGTGATCCTTATGGCCCATACACCGGACGCCAGCAAAGATCGCCATCATCAGCACTCAATGGTGCTGGTTCCACTCGATACACCGGGTGTGAGCATTGAACGCATGCTGCCGGTGTTCGGCGAATACGATGCACCGCATGGCCATGGCGAAGTGAGCTTTACGAATGTGCATGTCCCAATTGATAGCTTCATCGGCGGCCCAGGAATGGGGTTCGAAATCGCTCAAGGCCGTCTAGGCCCGGGTCGTATTCACCATTGCATGAGGTGCATCGGTGCTGCAGAAAAAGCTCTTGAACTGACCATTGATCGTGGCATGCAACGCTCTGCGTTCGGCAGACCACTTCTAAATTTGGGCGGTAATCGCGAGCGAGTGGCCGACGCACGTATTGCGATCGATCAAGCACGCCTTTTAACGCTTTATGCTGCTTGGAAGATGGACAAATTGGGCACCTTCGCCGCAATGACCGAGATTTCCGCAATCAAGGTGGTTGCTCCAAACGTGCTGCAGCAAGTGGTGGACATGGCCATCCAGTTACATGGCGGTGAAGGCTTGAGTCACGATGTACCCCTGACGGCTTTCTTCGCTCAGGCTCGTAGTCTTCGCCTGGCGGATGGCCCGGATGAGGTACACAAAGGTGTCATTGCGAAGGTAGAGATCGCGAAGCGCGGCTTTTCAAAGTCGAGTGCAGGCGCCAAAGGTGCGAGCAAGTGAGCAAGCGTGAGTCCAGTCTTGACACTGCCACCGCCCCTAGCGAAGGCGCAAGTGCTAGCAGGACGGTCATCGATCAGGGTGGAGCTGTTCGCCCTGGAGAAGAACTTGACGTGCCAGCAGTTGATCGCTGGCTCAAGACCCAACTCGACGGTTTGATTGGCCAACCCAAGGTTACTCAGTATTCAGGCGGTGCGTCCAACTGGACATACCGGCTGGAGTACCCTGATCGGGACTTGATTTTGCGTCGCCCTCCGACAGGCACTAAAGCTGCCGGCGCACATGACATGGCGCGGGAGTACCACATACAGCAGCAGCTCAAGTCGGTATATCCCGTCGTGCCGAGTATGGTTGCGCTGTGCCAGGATCAATCAGTGATCGGGTGTGATTTCTATGTCATGCATCGAATAGCTGGAATCATCCCGCGCGCCAACCTCCCCCGCGACCTTCAGTTCACAGCACCCCGTGTCAGAGAGCTATGCCTAAACATGCTGGATCAGCTCGTTGCGTTGCATCAGGTTGATTACCACCAGGCAGGACTTGAAAATCTGGGCAAAGGTGAAGGCTACTGCAAGCGGCAAGTCGGAGGCTGGGACGCTCGATATGAGAAGAGTCTGACGTGGAATGTTCCGTCGTACCGCAAGGTGCGTGCATGGCTCAAAGCCAATACTCCACTCGACAGCAAGACTTGCATCATTCACAACGACTGGCGGTTCGACAACGTAGTGCTGTCCGCACAGCATCCAACCCGTGTGATTGGTGTTCTGGATTGGGAAATGGCCACGCTCGGTGACCCGCTGATGGATCTGGGCAGCATGCTTGCCTACTGGGTGCAGCCGGACGACAACTTCCTATTCCGTGCTTCGCGACGACAGCCAACTCAATTGCCTGGAATGCTAACCCGCCAGGAAGTGATTCATTACTACCAACAGAAAACCGGCACGACTGCTGAACACTGGTTGTTCTATGAGATTTTCGGCTTGTTTCGATTGGCGGTCATCATTCAGCAGATCTACTACCGCTACCACCACAAGCAAACCCGCAATCCAGCGTTCAAACATTTTTGGCTGATGGGACATGCGTTGCACAGACGCTGCCTGCGCCTGATTCGACAGAGTACAAAGGTATAACCACATGTTGTCTGGAGCTGCGAGCTCAGACAACAGGAGACTGACATGTTGCAAAAACGTAAAACCGTACTGATTACGGGAGCGAGTTCGGGCTTAGGTGCTGGTCTTGCCCATGAGTTTGCAGCCCGTGGTTACAACCTTGCCTTATGTGCCAGGCGCACTGAACGGCTAACAGAACTTCAAACCAGGCTGGGTGCGCATTATGACGTTCGTATCGAAGTGCGCACGCTTGATGTAAACAATCACGAGCAGGTCTTCGAAGTCTTTCAGGACTTCCTAAGTACCTTCGGTAGCCTGGAGCGAATCATCGTCAACGCTGGCGTCGGCAATGGTCGACGGATAGGTACCGGCCACTTCGCTGTTAATCGGCAGACGGCAGAAACCAATTTCATCGCCGCACTGGCTCAGTGTGAAGCTGCCGTAGAAATCTTCCGGAAACAAAACTCAGGTCACCTCGTGGCAATGTCGTCAATGAGCGCCAAGCGAGGATTACCGAAGCACCTCACAACGTATGCGGCAAGCAAAGCAGGCTTAGCCTTCCTATGCGAGGGCATACGTGCGGAGTTGCTAAACACGCCCATCAAGGTCAGCACCATCTACCCGGGATACATTCGCACTGAGCTCAATGCCGGGGCAAAGAAGCTGCCGTTTGAGGTCGACGAAGACATTGGTTGCCACGCGCTCGTGCGTGCAATTGAGCGCGAACCAAATAGTGCTTGTGTCCCTGGTTGGCCGTGGAGACTGGTTGGGATCTTGATGCAGGTTCTGCCACTGCGCTGGGTTGCCCGTTTCAGCTGACACCTTCCGAAACTCAATGCCGCCCTCCGACACCGTGAATAGAGCCAAACGGCGCAATCACCAAGAGAAAAACATGAATCTGAAAAATGCGGTTGCGGTGCTGACTGGTGCTGGAAGCGGTATAGGTCGAGCGACGGCCATCTCGTTAGCCAAGCGTGGTTGCCATCTAGCTCTTGCCGATATCAACGCTGAAGGTTTAGCCGCAACAGCGAAGCTCGTCGAGCCATACGAAATCCGCGTCAGCCAGCACGTACTTGATGTGTCGGATCGTGTGGCCGTGGCTGCACTCCCCTATCAGGTGATAACTGCACAAGGAAAAATCAGCCTCCTGATAAACAATGCTGGCGTCGCCATGGGCGGGACTTTTCAGCAAGTCAGTGAAGATGAATTTGACTGGGTCATGCGCGTGAATTTCGAAAGTGTTGTGTGCATGACACGCGCGTTCTTACCATTGCTGCATAACGAGCCTGAAGCTCGGGTTGTAAATGTCTCCAGCTTGTTCGGCCTGATTTCTCCACCAGGTCAAGCCGCCTATTCAGCGAGTAAGTTTGCTGTGCGCGGTTTCTCCAATGCTCTGCGTCATGAGCTGGCTAACTCCAGGGTTGGCGTCACCGTGGTACATCCAGGTGGCGTAGCAACATCGATTTCGAGCAATGCAAAAGTATCTGCAGGACTGACCGAAGAGCAGGCAGAAAAAGGACGGCGCGCCATGCAAAAGCTCCTACGCCTACAGCCTGAACAGGCAAGCGAAATCATCGTCCGAGGAATCGAAAAACGTCGGGCTCGTGTGCTTGTGGGTAGAGACGCGTTGATCGCCTCATGGTTAGAACGATTGATGCCCGTCAATTACTGGCGCGTCATGACGATGAAGCTCAAGCGGTGATTGGATCGGCCCTCCCCGCACTTTATGCAATTTCTATAGGTAGACAAGACAATGAATTCTGAAACCATCAACACTGACGAATCGAAGCTGGCCACGATGACAATTCATGACTGGCACACTGGCCCCTATCCTGCTCGTGTCCGCATTGCATTGGCCGAGAAGAACTTGCAGTCTCGAGTGCAGTTTCTGTCGGTCGATCTCTGGAAGAACGAACATAAACAAGCCGAATTCCTGGCCAAAAACTACTCCGGAACGCTGCCGGTGCTTGAGCTCGAAGACGGAACGTTCATTTCTGAGTGCACGGCCATCACTGAATACCTCGATGCACTTGATGGCGCACCCACACTCACTGGAACGACGCCTCGAGAAAAGGGTTTGATCCATATGATGAATAAGCGCGCCGAGTTAGAGCTGCTCGATGCGGTTAGCGCTTACTTCCACCACGCCACGCCAGGTCTTGGCCCTGACGTAGAGATTTATCAGAACGCCGAGTGGGGATTTCGTCAGCGCGATAAAGCCATCAAAGGAATGCATTACTTCGATGCCGTCCTAAAAACACAGCCATTTGTCGCCGGCGAGGTTTTCTCGATGGCCGACATCACAGTCATAGGCGGATTAATCTTTGCGGGGCTCGTGGAACTGCCGGTGCCTGTGGAGTGCGAGGCTCTTCAAGCCTGGTACGTAAGGATGCAGGAGCGTCCTAGCGTTCAGAACTGGGTGACTATGTCAGAACCGACCGAAGCGTCAGTCTGAGCTCATAGCCTGTGATCGGCTGTTTTCATGATCTTAGTGTCAGCAATCGAACGGCTTTGTTCGGCGCATGACGGTATTAGCGAATAACCGCTTTGGGTTGAAAAGCGGCCACGATGCGTCAGGCCTGCGGTGTCGGAATCAGCCCCGCTTCCCGGTAGCTGAGGATCAGATCGTCGAATAGGCCAATATCGAGCCGAGTCCGGGCAATCAATTGAGCGCCTGCAACGGAGGTGTAAATGGCGCGGGCACGTCGTTCACAACTTTCTGCGCTGCCCATTCCTGCGTCAGCCAGCACATGTGTCAACCACATCACATTGATGTCTGCAAACGCCTTGACCTCGCGCCTGACCTCCTCGGGCAAGTCTTCGTATTCCGCTGCCATGAAGCTGGACAGACAAAGCCTGTTGCCGTCTTCCAGCGATGTTCGAAAGATCGACGGGTAGATTTCCAGGCAACGAATCGGATCGGGGTTCGACTCGCGAATCGCTTGCAAAACGCTGGCGGTGTCTTGCCAGTAGCGTGCAGCAACTGCGACGCCAAGGTCGGCCTTGCTCGAGAAGTGGTAATAGATGCTCGCGTTTTTGATCCCCACCGCTGCACCGATACTTCGAAAATTTATGCCGTTGTATCCATGCCTCTGCGCCGCCGTTTTCGCAGCCGCCAAGATGGCTTCCCGCGCGTTTTCGCTCACGTTTGTGTCCTCAGGTCATCCGATGAGGTGGATTCTACTCGCAGTCTCGACTACCTGCCAACTGGAAGGTAGGGGTTGACAGCACAAAACCAAGCGCCCAGTCTTTACCTACCAACTGACAGGTAGACAGGTAAATACCATGAACTCTTCAAAACCGCAGTTACACGCATCCACGCTCCCTATGATGAAAATCCACGACTGGTTTGATGGCCCCTACCCCGCTCGCGTGCGCATCGCATTGGCAGAAAAAGGCATGCTTTCCCGAATCGAATTTGTATCGGTCAACCTATGGACAGGCGAACACAAGAAACCTGAGTTTCTGGCCATCAATTACTCCGGAACGCTTCCCGTGCTGGAGTTGAACGACGGTACGCTCATTGCCGAATGCTCGGCCATTACTCAGTACCTGGACGTGCTGGATGGTAGCCCCATCCTTACCGGGCAAACGCCTGTAGAGAAAGGCCTCATCCACATGATGACCAAGCGTGCTGAAATCGAGTTTCTCGATGCGGTCAGTGTGTACTTCCATCATGCTACCCCGGGCCTTGGGCCGCAGGTCGAGCTTTATCAAAACGCCGAATGGGGCGGTCGCATGCGCGACAAGGCGGTCAGGGGCATGCACTATTTCGATAGCCTTCTCAAACATCAGCCTTTCATTGTCGGTGACACGTTTTCGATGGCCGATATTGCGGTTCTGGGAGGCATGATTTTCGCCTCGCTGGTCAAACTCCACGTGCCTGATGAATGTGAAGCGTTGCGGGCATGGCACGCCAGGATGCAAGAAAGACCGAGCGTGCAGGAATGGCGAGCGATGGTTGAGCATGGCGCGCCGCAAAGTTGAGGGGAGCGTGCATCTGCCATCCCTGACCCGGATGGCGGATGCAGTTCAGCAGGAACTGATAAGTCGCTTCGGCTACCTTTTGAATGGTTGGGTGACTGGCAGCTTTCGGCCGAGGCTGTGTAAAAACGTTTTTCAGCGCGACAGGAACTCAAAACCGGACTGGAAATCTCGCTTCTACGCAAAATCCACATCTGCTGACGTGCCGATAAATTTCAGATTTAACGTAGACGCGCGCACCTCAATTTTGGCGAAGCGTTTTTACACACTCTGGGCCAAAAGCAGTCATTGCAGCGCGCTCACTGGACGCACCGATTTTCCTGAACAGGCGTATTTGATGAGTTATGTCTGGCACGACAAAGCGTGCCGGACACTTCCACCACAGGTATTTATTTTTTAATAGACACAATCGTGGCTCTGCTACCTTCTAGCCGGAAGGAAAACGATACACGGTCTCCAGTCGTCAGCCCTTTCAGCTGATCTTCCGTCACGGAAAAGGCCATGGTCATCGGCGGCCATTGCACGGCTGGAACAGCTCCGTGGGAGATGGTCACCGTATGCTTCGTAACATCGATAGCCTTGATCGTTCCCTCGGCGTTAGCGACTGGAGCCTGTTTTGTTTTCTGTTCCATCTGCATGCCCTCCATACCGTCCATTTTCATGCCCGGCATGTCCTCCGCGTGGGCAGAAAGTGATAGCGCGAATACGGTGCTTGCAACTGCAATCAGGGTCAGTTTCATACGACTTTTCCTTCAGGTTTGACGGGTTCAACTGAGAGGTGCCGGCGACGCATTAGGCGATAGGCTGCCGGAATGACAAAAAGGGAAAGCAAGGGTGCTGTGACCATGCCGCCAACCATGGGCGCGGCAATGCGGCTCATCACTTCGCTACCCGTACCGCTGCCCAACAAGATGGGTAACAAGCCCGCAATAATGACGGCCACGGTCATGGCCTTAGGTCGAACTCGCTGCACAGCCCCTTCACGAATCGCCGCAACCAGTCCGCGCTCAGTGCTGCCGCCGAGGTCTTCACGTTCGGCCCAAGCGTTCTTCAGGTAGAGCAGCATGATCACGCCGAACTCGGCAGAAACCCCGGCCAAGGCGATAAAGCCGACTCCGGTGGCGACCGACAGGTTGAATCCCAATAGATAGAGGAACCATGCTCCACCGGTCAGTGCGAATGGCAGAGTGGCCATGATCAATAGCGCCTCATCGAAGCGGGCGAAAGTCAGGTAGAGCAGCACGAAGATGATCAACAGCGTGGCAGGTACTACCAGTTTGAGGCGTGCGTTGGCCCTTTCGAGAAACTCGAACTGTCCTGAGTAGCTCAGGCTCATGCCTGGCTGCAGCTTGACCTGTTCATTGACGACCCGACGCAGGTCGGCGACAACCGAGGCAATATCCCGCCCCCGCACGTCGATATAGACCCAGCCTGAAGGCCTTGCGTTTTCGCTCTTAAGCATCGGCGGCCCGTCGCTGACCTTGATCTTCGCCACCGTGCCAAGGGTGATTTGGCTGCCTAGCGGGGTGTAGATTGGCAACTGCTCCAGGGCGCCGAGCGAGTCACGCCACTCACGGGGGTAACGGACGTTGATCGGGAAGCGTGCAAGCCCTTCAATGGTCTCCCCGACGTTTTCACCGCCGATAGCTCCGGCCACGATGGACTGCACATCGGCGATATTCAGTCCGTAGCGGGCGGCGGCCTTGCGGTCGATATCCACGTCGATATAGCGGCCACCGGTCAGTCGCTCAGCCAGAGCCGAACTGACACCGGGCACATCCTTGGCCACCCGCTCGACCGCCTGAGTCGCGGCATCGATCTCCGTCAGGTTGGTGCCGGCAACTTTCACTCCGATGGGACTCTTGATCCCCGTGGCCAGCATGTCGATACGGTTGCGAATCGGTGGTATCCAGATATTCGTAAGCCCAGGGACTCGTACCGTTCGATCCAGTTCTTCCACCAACTTTTCCTGGGTCATGCCTGGCCGCCATTGCTCGTGCGGCTTGAATTGAATGGTGGTTTCGAACATCTCCAGCGGTGCCGGGTCGGTGGCGGTTTCAGCGCGCCCCGCTTTACCGAAGACGTGTTCGACTTCAGGCACGGTCTTGATCAGACGGTCAGTCTGTTGCAGCAGTTGTGCCGCTTTCTGCGCCGACAATCCCGGTAGAGCTGAAGGCATATAGAGCAGGTCACCCTCGTCCAACGGGGGGAGAAACTCGCCACCCAAGCGAGACATTGGCCATAGCGCACTGACAAAAACCAATAGCGCCACCAGCAGCGTGATCTTTGGTCGACGCAAGACTGCGTCCAGGGCTGGCTGATAGATCCGAATCAACCACCGGTTCAACGGGTTCTGATGTTCACTGGGAATTCGCCCTCGAATCCAGTAGCCCATAAGCACTGGCACCAAGGTCACTGACAATCCCGCCGCTGCCGCCATGGCGTAGGTCTTGGTGAAAGCCAAAGGGCCGAACAACCGTCCTTCCTGAGCTTCCAGCGTGAACACCGGAATGAACGACAGGGTGATGATCAACAAACAGAAGAACAGCGCGGGGCCTACCTCTGCCGCCGCTTCGGTCATTACATGCCAATGACGTTCACCCTTCAGTTCTTCCCCCGGATTGGCCGCGTGCCATGCCTCAATCTTCTTGTGGGCGTTCTCGATCATCACCACGGCGGCATCGACCATGGCGCCAATGGCGATGGCAATCCCGCCCAAGGACATGATGTTGGCGTTGATGCCTTGGTAGCGCATGACGATGAAGGCAATCAACACACCAACAGGCAGGGAGATGATCGCCACCAGGGATGAGCGCAGGTGCCAGAGGAAGATTCCACAGACCAACGCGACGACAATGAACTCTTCGATCAGCTTGTGGCTGAGGTTTTCAACAGCGCGGTCGATCAGCTTGCTGCGGTCGTAGGTGGTAACGATTTCCACCCCGGACGGCAGACTGCTTTTCAGTTCGTCGAGTTTAGTCTTGACCGCCGCAATGGTCTCGCGAGCATTCTTGCCACTGCGCAAAATCACCACGCCACCGACGGTCTCGCCTTCGCCGTCAAGTTCGGTAATGCCCCGCCGCATTTCCGGCCCCAACTGGATCGTGGCGACATCGCCAAGGGTCACTGGTACACCACCCGCACCCAACTTAAGCGGGATCGCCCGGAAGTCATTGAGCGTCTTCAGATAGCCCGAAGCGCGCACGATGAACTCGGTCTCCGCCATCTCCAGCACGGCACCACCGGTTTCCTGATTGGCCTTACCGATGGCGTCGGTCACCTCAGCCTGAGTGATGCCGAGGCTGGCCAATTTCAGCGGATCGAGCTGCACTTGGTACTGCTTGACCATGCCACCCACGGTGGCCACTTCCGCAACGTTCGGCAAGGTCTTGAGTTCAAACTTGAGGAACCAGTCCTGAAGAGCGCGGAGCTGTGCCAAATCGTGCCCGCCACTGCGATCCACCAGTGCGTACTGATAGATCCAACCCACCCCCGTCGCATCCGGCCCCAACGCCGGCTTGGCGCTGGCCGGCAAGCGGCTTTGTATCTGACTCAGGTACTCCAACACCCGCGAGCGAGCCCAATACAAGTCAGTGCCGTCTTCGAACAGCACGTAGACAAAGCTATCGCCAAAGAAGGAGTAACCACGCACGGTCTTGGCCCCCGGCACCGAGAGCATGGTGGTGGCCAACGGATAGGTGACCTGGTTCTCGACGATCTGCGGCGCTTGTCCTGCATAAGGGGTGCGGATAATCACCTGTACATCGGAGAGGTCTGGCAACGCATCAATGGGCGTGCTTTGCACCGACCAGATGCCCCAAGCGGTGACAAACAGTGTCGCCAGTAGCACCAGGAATCGGTTGGCCACTGACCAACGAATCAGGGCAGCAATCATGGCTGGCTCCCCAATTTATCCAGGCGCTCAACACGCAAGCCATCGTCGGTCTGGCTCAACGCGATTCGAACCTTGTCACCCGCTTTGAGCCCCTGCATCAGCGCCGGACTAGCGAGTGGGAAAGTCATCGTCATGCCAGGCATGCCTAGCGTCTTGAAAGGGCCGTGGGCGAGCGTGACTTCTTTGTCGTTGATCTCAACGATCTGCCCATCCGCCTCATGAAAACTGGAGGCTGTTTCACTGGGTGGCGACTCTTCCTCCGTGCGAGCAACAATGCCCTTAAGACTGGCCTCCGAGTCGAGCAGGAACTGGCCAGACGTAACCACCTTCTGGCCTGCTTCCAGACCTTTCACTATCGCCGTTTTGCCATCGCTTTCCTGCCCGAGGTGCACCTCCACGGGACGGTAGCGGCCAGCGTCTTCGGCGAGCATCACCAGGGCTCGTCGGCCAGTGCGAATCACCGCCTCACTCGGCACCCACAATACACTTTGCTCGGTCGAACGATTCAGGCGTACCTGCGCCGTCAAACCCGGCCTGAGGCGCCCGTCCGGATTGGGTAACTCGACACGTACCCGAAGTGTGCGGCTGTCCGGATTGGTCTCGGGCAAAATTGCGCTGACCTTGCCACTGAGTGTTGTTCCTGGGAAGGCTGGCAGACGCGCTTCGACCGCCTGCCCCACGGTGATAGCTCCGGAATCCGATTCTGGAACGGCCACGGCTAGCCAGACACTGCTCAAGCCATTGACGCGCGCCAGAGTGTCGCCAGTCGCCACGGTCATACCCGCACGTACATTCAACTCTTGCAGCACACCGGCAATAGGGCTGGTGAGCGTCAGGTAGGGCTGAACCTTACCGCCACGCTCTAACTGAGTGATCAGTGTTGCCGGCATCCCTGTGAGCCGCAGTCGTTGGCGGGCGGCAGCCAACAAGTCAGCATCACCGTTGCGCTTCAGGGCAAGGAACTCTGTCTGGGCGGCTTCCCACTCGGGCACCAGGATATCCGCCAACGCCGCGTTGGCTTTGAGTACATCGCCGGGAGCATGGGCATAGACCCTCTCCACAAAGCCCGTGGTGCGAGCCTGAATCACCGCGACATCGCGCTCGTTGAATCCCAAGACTCCTGTGACGTCGAGACTGGAATCTAAGATCCCACGGGTGACAGTTGCAAAACGCAGACCGAGATTCTGGGTCAGACTTGGATCGATACTGACGGTCGCATGATCCCCTACGCCAGCGGCGTACTGAGGAACCAGTTGCATGTCCATGAAGGGAGATTTTCCCGGCTTGTCGAACTTTTGCTGCGGGTACATGGGGTCGTACCAATACAGGGCTTTGCGTTCGTCCGGGGAATTGAGGCTCTGCTCCGGGGTGGTAACGGGTACTCCGCTCATGCGCTGATGCGCGAACCAGTAACCACCGGCAATACCGAACGCCAGCGAGATGCCTACCAACAATGCCCCGTTCCATTTAAGGTTCATTGGCTGGCCTCCCCATAAGCGAAATACAGACGCGCACTGGTCAGCGCTCGCTGCTCTTCCACGTCGATCTGCTTGAGACGGGCCTCGATAAGCTCGCGTCGGGCGGCAACAACGGCGTTTAAATCGCCTTTGCCGGCACGGTAACTGGCCATGCTGAGTTCGACCTTTTCCTTGGCCAGCGGCAATAGGCTTTCCTGGTTTCGGCGCACGGCACGATTTAGGCGCTCATAGTCAGCCAGTTCAGTTTCCAATTGCTGGGTGTGCTCACGAGACAGGGCTTCGCGCTCGGCCTCAAGCTGGTTAAGTTCAGCCTGTTTGGCTGCGATTTTGGGGTTTTGGCGCGAGCTAGGAAATAGCGGTAGATCCCATGAAAGTTGCACGCTGACCATGTCGCCGAATTGTCGGCCACGATGCTGATAATCGAGCTCCCAACTCCAGTCCGACTGCTTCTCCGCTTCGGCTTCACGAACCTTGGCTTGCGCTTCACGGGCCATCGGCGCGAACGCTGCCAACTCGGGATGGTGTTGCAGTTTATGGGCGTAGCTTGAGGTATCGACGGGCCATACAGGCAAGCTGCCCACAGGCTTGTCATTGGCGGCGGAGCCAATCCAGCGTTTGAGGGCAGCTCGGGCCTGTGCGCGCTCGCGAATCAGATCGTCCTGCTGTTCCGCCAATTGAGCCGCTTCTTGCTTGGGAGTCACCGCATCGGCGGGTTGAGCGCGGCCCCCGGCAATCTGGGCCCGGACGGTATCGGTCAATAATCGGTTTTCTTTGTAGAAGTCCTGGAACAGCGCATCTTTACGCTCAACCGCGTAGCTACTGATCCAAGCCAACGCCGTGGACTGGCGCACCTTCAGACGTTCGACTCGACGCTCCGCAGAGGCACGATCAATAGCTGCATCGGCGACTTCGATACGCGCTTTTCGCTTATCGCTATTGGGCATCTCCTGCCTGACCCCGACCATCTGCATGGTCATGAAGTCCTGGTCGATGCTCCAACGATCCGGGCCGCCAATGGGGTAGTTCTGTACACCCAGCAGCAATTTGGGGTCAGGTAGCTCACCGACTGGAATAGCCGCGCTGCTGGCAGCCTGAATTTTGGCGTCTTGTGCGGTCAGCGACGGTGCATTGTTTTCGGCCAGCCGCAACGCTTCATCGAGTGTCAATGCGGCAGCGAAGCTCGGCAATGCCAGTACGCTTGCCGCCAGACCGGCCACGAGAGACCAGCCTGTGCAATAGCACTTGGAGTTCATGTTTACGATTCCTGTGATCATCCACTGCACGCGTCAAAAAGACATGCGCGCAGCCAGTCCATCCCGCTAATGCGGAAAGAGGCTCAATGTGGGACAGGAATCAAACGCGGGGCGGTCGCCATACCCCGGATGGGGTCTGTATGGGTAGGGAATCGCTGAAAAAGGAAATCGCTACTGGGCTGAACAAGGTTACGGGAGGCTTGAGGATCGAGACTTGCAGCATCCCGCCCGTCTTGCATTCCTGGCCCGGCTTGCAAGGCTTACCGTGCTCGGAAGGGCTTTTCATATCGTTGCAGCAGTCCATCCCCATGTCGTCCATCATCGCCATGCCCATCGTCTTCATTGGGCAAGGCTCTGTTGGTGCCTGAACACCCGCCATCCCGCTGAGGGGAAGCGCCAAGCTGATAAAGAAGAGGAGGCAAAACCGTAGATAGCGTTTCATGGGCTGGAGTGTAGTCGCTGAAAATGGCTCTTACAATTGAATGCATGTTCAAAGCAGCCTGCCGAAGGCTCTGATTCATGCGATATCACCGTATCTGAATTAAGCCAGCATTATCAATAACTTATGATTTACGCAGCATTCAGCTTAAAGGCGATTGGCCAGTTTCTGCCTGGCGTCACCGGCAGCTTCACGCCCTGAGGAAGTCATTCAAATTGCCTTCGGAGCCTTACCGAAATTGAATTATCTCGTGGGTAGCGGAAACCGGAACCTATGTTCATTGTCTACAACTGCTCAGCACATGGAGTGCGCACCTAACCCATAGGCAGGCAATGCAGTGCCAATGACCTACCTTCCGCTCCAAATTTGGAATAAACACTGGCGACTCGATGGAGTCCTGGTTAGCTGCCGTTGCTGTGGCTTTGTCCAACACTTCACCGACGCTGCATCATTTAGCCAGGAGCGAGGCTGCAACGCTCTCCGCATACACGCCCAGTATCCCATTCGAGAACTTGGCGCAATTGTCGAACGAAAAATTCACGATAAGACGTTCTGACGCGAGTCGACGCTATTGACGCTTGTCCGGCCCTCCCCTTGATACAGGCTATCCTTAGTAAATCAGCGCTCCTTCATACAAGTGAAAGCTTCAGTTCACAACGCCCTGACGACGCTTACGGAACTCGGCAACCTTATGACGGTTCCCGCACAGTGCCATGCTGCACCACCGTCGTTTGTGCGACTTGGTGCGGTCATAAAACATCAGCGAACACTCTGGGCTTTCGCATTTGCGCACGAGATTGAAATCGCCCTCGGCCAGTAATTCAGCGGCAGCAAACGCGAGCTGACTCATCCTTCGATTCGCCGCGTCAGGCTCACGAAATCGATCCAAAAGCGGTTGCCCTGGTTGCTCCCATACAAGTTGAGGAACTGCCTGTCGCAGAAACGCATTCAGTGCCGCCGGATCTGCCGAGCGGCTCTCGCAACGGGCAGCGATCAAATTCTCAACGCAGTCACGCAGCGCGCGTAACTCACCCACCAACCGACCGTTTACAGCGACAGGTAACTCAGTGGATGAACCAAATCCGATTTGCTCAAGCCATCGAGCCGCGTCTTCATCGTCCGACAGAAGATCGCGTGTTTGGCCCTCGACCATCATTTTTGTGTTCAACAAATCGAGAGCCGGATGATCGGCCAGTACAAGCGGAGCAGGAAGGGTAAGTGACGGGTTAGAGGCAGTCATGGAGATCTCCCGAAATTCGATTGGTCATTGTAACCCATAAAAACAGTTTGACCAGTTACATAAATCGTGCACAATGGGAGCCAGTAACCGCCAATAACTATTTTACCAGTTACAGGAGATCGAGCCATGACCTCGTCCAAGCACACCAACGTAGCTTACAAATTTGCCGAAGCAGACGGCGTCCGTGTTTTTTATCGTGAAGCAGGCGCTGCCGATGCGCCGGTATTGCTGCTATTGCACGGGTTCCCGAGCTCTTCGCACCAGTTCCGCGACTTGATCCCTTTGCTTGCGGACAAATACCGCATCATCGCACCGGATCTTCCAGGTTTCGGTTTCACTGACGTTCCAGCTGAGCGCAACTACGTCTATACCTTCGATGCCATCGGCAAGACGATCGGTGATTTTGTCGATGTGCTGGGTCTTAAGCGTTATGCCATGTACTTCTTTGACTATGGCGCTCCAACCGGTCTGCGCCTCGCGTTGGCACACCCTGAGCGCGTCAGCGCCATTATTTCCCAGAATGGCAATGCTTACCTGGAAGGTCTGGGTGATGCTTGGGCACCGATTCGCAATTACTGGGCAGAAAAGACCGCCGAGAATCGCCAGGTGATCAACGATGCCATCCTGCACTTGGAAGGTACTCGCTGGCAGTATGTGGAAGGCGTGAGCAACCCTGAAGATATCGCACCAGAAGCTTACTACCTGGATGCACTGTTGTTGGATCGTCCGGGCAACAAGGATATTCAGCTTGATCTGTTCTACGACTATCAGAACAACCTGACGCTGTACCCAGCGTTCCAGAAGTTTTTCCGTGACACCAAGGTGCCAACCCTGGCCATCTGGGGCAAGGGCGATCCGTTCTTCATTCCGCCAGGCGCCGAGGCTTTCAAGCGTGATAACCCGAACGCGGTCGTCGAGCTTTTGGACACCGGTCACTTTGCACTTGAGACGCACGTCGAGCACATTGCTCAGCGGATCGTTGAAGTATTGGGCGACGCGATTAACTAAGCCGTAAGCTTTTCGGCGCGGAGCCTTGCCCCGCGCCGAAAAGGCACAGCCCACGTGATTCCTGAACTACCAAATACCCTGCGAGTGTGAACTCAAAGGGTTTTTTTTCGACGGGAGAGCTTGATATGACAACGCAAACTGAAACCGCCCTCCTGGCTGGTGGTTGCTTCTGGGGCATGCAGGATTTGTTAAGGCGTTACCCTGGTGTGATTGCTACACGGGTTGGCTACACGGGCGGTGATGTGCCGAACGCTACCTACCGCAATCACGGCACACACGCAGAAGCAATCGAGATCGTATTCGACCCGAAGCAGATCAGCTATCGCCAGATCCTTGAGTTTTTCTTCCAGATACACGACCCAACAACGACCAATCGCCAAGGTAACGATATTGGCATGAGCTACCGCTCGGCGATCTTCTATCTCGACAATGAGCAGAAGTACGTGGCCGAAGACACTGTGGCCGACGCGAACGCATCCGGCCTGTGGCCTGACAAGGTCGTCACAGAAATCACGCCTGCAGGCCCCTTCTGGGAAGCAGAACCAGAACACCAGGACTACCTCGAACAATTTCCCAATGGATATACCTGTCACTTCATTCGACCCAATTGGAAACTGCCAATACGGGGATGATAGTGAACAGGACTCTGATGCTGAATTGCGGGGGGATTGCCTACCAATGTTGCATCGTGTGCTTCAAAAGAAAATCCAGCATGGCGCGTGTTTTAGAGGGTAGAAATTTTCGATTTGGATACAGCAACCAGGCTGCACCTGAAAAATTGCTCGGCGTGATTGAGCAATGTGGCAACAGTTCGACCAAGGCACCTGATTTTAACGCGGGAGCTGCTAGCCAAATTGGCATGAGCGCGGGGCCTACCCCTGAAATTGCCAATTCCCGCTGGGCTAGACCGCTGGAGGAAACAACGGCTGCTTGGGCTGATATTCGGTGCTCAACGCCACCCTCATCAGTAACTATCCAGAGCGACTGCGTCTGTGGATAGCCAAAAAGCACATGCCGGTGATTTGCCAAGTCCTCGACCACCGAGACAGTTGGGTGGTTACGAATATAACTGGGCGCCGCACAAACGGTGTAGGCAGCATCAAACCACTTCAAGCGAACCATGTCCTGAGCCACGTGCGGGCTCACCCGTAACGCCAAATCCACACGTTCAGCAATCAAATCCACATTGGTATCTGTCAGCAGTAACTCTAACTGTATGTCGGGGTACATCTCGATGAATTCAGGCACCAGCGGCACCAGGCAAGCTTGGCCAAAAGCGACTGAGGCCGTGACCTTGAGTATCCCGCTGGGCCGTTGCTCCGCGGACTTTACTTCGTCGCTTGCCGCATCGAGCTCCTCCAGCAGATGTGCAATCCTGGCTAAATAGGTACCCCCTGCTTCCGTCAATGACACCTGTCGTGTCGAGCGCTGGAAAAGCCTAACGCCCAGATCACGCTCTACTGACTGGACAATGCGTGATACGGCTGAGGGGTCAAGGTCACGTTGCTTAGCCACTTGGGAAAAGCTGCCAAGTCGCGCTATCTCAACCAGAACGCGCAGATGCTCATGATTCATTGATGATAAAAACTCACAGGTGATGTTCTTTTTTCGTTGTTTATTGCCATATCTGCAATCCATAGGATATCACCATCGCACCTGCACACAGGTTTTGACGCTATCCATTCAGCCTCCTACTAAGACAAATGTGGGGATTGAGACTGGCAACCAGATCGTACCCACGAGCCTTTTTCAGTCATGGGACTCGACGGTTCATCTCATCCTCTAGGGTAGGTGCGCGTTGGTTGCTTTTTATTTCCTTCGTCCCGGAGTCCCACATGTTCAAGCTACCCAAAAAAATAGTAGGCGCACTCATAGTGGCCGCAGCTCTTCCAGTGGCGGCCTCTTCGCTTCCGAAGACTAAAGTTCATAACATCGTGTTGGTGCACAGCGCATTGGTCGATGGGTCTAGCTGGAAAGGTGTTTATGATCAACTGACAAAAGACGGTTTTAAGGTCAGCATTGTTGCTCATACACAAACATCGCTTGCAGAAGATGTTGCAGCCACCAAGCGGGTGCTTGATCAGCAGGACGGCCCTGCGGTTCTAGTCGGGGCGAGTTATGGCGGATCAATCATTACTCAAGCAGGCGATCATCCGAATGTGAAGTCTCTGGTTTACGTGGCCGCAATGCAGCCCGATGTTGGCGAAAGCTTGGTCGATTTATCGAACAAGATTCCACCGATCTCAACGCACCTAGTACCTGATGCTCATGGTTTTCTCTCACTGGATCCTAAAGTCTTTCATG
Organism: Pseudomonas sp. LBUM1644; assembly: GCF_059716195.1. Classification (NCBI taxonomy): domain Bacteria; kingdom Pseudomonadati; phylum Pseudomonadota; class Gammaproteobacteria; order Pseudomonadales; family Pseudomonadaceae; genus Pseudomonas; species Pseudomonas sp. LBUM1644. The sequence goes on from NZ_CP166812.1 coordinate 3,272,537, forward strand.
CTGATTTCGCCGCTGACATACCTAAGGCCCAAGCAGACTTTCTCGCTGCTGGGCAGATGCCACTAGCTGTAGCTGCGGCTAGCGCAAAAACGACAGTGGCCGCATGGCATGACAAACCGTCATACGCTGTGCTGGCAACCGAAGATCAACTCATAGATCCGAAGCTGCAGCGCTATATGTACGCGCGCGGTAACGACAAAATTACAGAAGTCAAAGCCAGTCACGGCGTATTTCTAAGCCAACCAATACGCGTTGCGAAAGTTATCGAGAAAGCAGCTGCCGGCTTGTAACGGAATCTGGGACCTAACGAGTTATCACTCATCTCGAGTGTTAACTCTTTAGGGATTCTTGCCTAAAAGACAATTATGTATGTACTTAAGCTGCGTTTAAGTCAACGCGACTCGGCACTACTATCGCTTAAATTTCTCAAGGCAGGATCGCATCCATGAAATCAACCTGGGCACTCGTTGCGCTGGCGGTCGGAGCATTCGCTATTGGCACTACGGAGTTCACCCCTATGGGGCTGCTACCCGTAATTGCGAACGGCATTAATGTTTCTATCCCTACTGCAGGAATGTTAATTACGGCTTACGCCTTGGGCGTCATGATCGGCGCACCGATCATGACACTCGCTTTGGGACGATTCCCTACCAAGAAAGCACTGATTTTGTTAATGAGCATTTTCGTGCTCGGCAACCTTCTGTCTGTTTTAGCGCCAGGGTATTGGACGCTTTTGATTTCGCGACTGATCACCAGCCTCAATCACGGAGCTTTCTTTGGACTCGGATCGGTACTCGCAGCAAGCTTGGTTCCGAAAGAAAAGCAGGCCAGTGCTGTAGCCTCCATGTTTCTAGGGCTCACCATCGCAAACATTGGGGGCGTACCTGCTGCTACATGGATTGGCCAGCAACTTGGATGGCGTATGGCGTTCGCGATTACCGCAGGACTAGGCGTTGTCGCAATCGGAGCATTGGCGATTACCTTGCCCAAAGGTCAGGCCAATCCAATGCCGAATGTACGCGCAGAACTGAAAGTCCTTACTCGCCCCGCAGTGTTGATGGCTATGGCAGCAACGGTCATGGGGGCAGGAGCTATGTTCACACTTTACACCTACGTCGCACCTGTCCTCGTGAACCTCACCGGCGCATCTTCCACATTCATTACTTTGGGATTGGTGTTGATTGGCTTGGGATTCACCATTGGCAATGCGATAGGCGGACGTCTGGCCGACTGGTCTTTGGAAGGCAGTATCAAACTGTTCCTGGCTCTGCTCGCGGCTGTCATGTTGGTTTTGCCATTGATGCTGACTAACCACATCGCTGCCGCCATCGGCCTGTTGGTCTGGGGTATTGTCACCTTCGCTATCGTTCCCCCTGTGCAGATTCGTGTCATGCAGGCCGCACACGATGCGCCTGGCTTGGCAGCTTCGGTCAATGTGGGCGCCTTCAACCTAGGCAACGCCGTAGGTGCAGCAGCTGGAGGAGCGGTAATTTCCGGTGGTCTTGGTTATGCCGCAGTGCCCGTTGCGGGTGCCGTTCTGGCGGCAGCAGGCTTGTTACTCGTCCTCGCTAGCCGGGGTAGTGATGTCGAATCCGTTGACCTTGGTAAAGCTTAAGGCATCCACGTAATTAGGGATCCAGGTCTCCTTCGTTTTGATGGGCCGGTGTTCACTTCGCATAGAGCGGATGACGGCGCCCTAGCAGAGCCCTAGTGAGATGCATGAGCCTATTTCCAGCCCTCGCTACCATCGCCGCAGCGATAAGCAGAATCAGCAGAGAGGTCGACCATGACGGCAAAGATGCCTTGGAGCAGTCTACAGTCGCGTTATCTGGATTGACTTTATAGACGATCAGTCTAATATCGGCCGCTATGACCGACTTGAAGCTAATTCCTCGCCGTGGCCGCCCGCCGAAGGTTCCTAGAGATAATCTGGATACCCGAGACGCGCTCATCCGTTGTGGCACAGAAATTCTTACCGAACAGGGCTTCATGGCCACCGGCATCGACGGTGTGTTGAAGAAGGTCGGCGTTCCCAAAGGCTCCTTCTACCACTACTTCGCTAGCAAAGAGGATTTTGGCCGGGCGGTGATGGATAACTATGCAGCCTACTTTGATAAAAAGCTTAAGCGCTGGTTTCTGGATGAATCGCTGACACCTTTGCAACGCGTGCTTGCCTTCGTTGAAGACGCGAAAGCAGGCATGGAAAAATACCATTTCAAACGCGGTTGCCTTGTGGGCAACCTGGGCCAAGAAGTCACCATTCTTCCAGACGGCTTTCGCGAACATTTGGACTCAACCCTTCTCAGTTGGCAGCAACGATTAGCCGATTGTTTGGCGTTAGCCCAGGACTCCGGGGAACTCGCCAAAGATGCTGACTGCACAGAACTCGCGGCGTATTTCTGGATCGGCTGGGAAGGCGCAGTCCTCAGAGCACGCCTGGTAAAAAGTGCAGCCCCCTTAAGCACTTTCATCAACGGATTTATGGCAGGGCTACCCCGCTAAAATTTTTTGGCCAATTTAAAGACGTTCGGTCTAATAGAGGAAATCTCATGTTCAGCGGAATTTTGATTGATAACACCGACGGCATTCATCTCGCTAAAATCACCGACTTAGACGAATCGCAACTGCCAGCCGGCGACGTTACCGTACGTATTGCCTACAGCACGCTCAATTACAAAGATGCACTGGCCATCACTGGGAAAGGCCCAGTTGTTCGCAAGTTTCCAATGGTGCCCGGGGTCGATCTGGTGGGTACGGTTGAGGAAAGCAGCAACCCCGACTTCAAAGTTGGTGACAGTGTGCTACTCAATGGTTGGGGAGTGGGTGAAGCACATTGGGGTGGTCTAGCTCAAAAGGCGCGGCTAAACGGCGATTGGCTGATTCCACTGCCCAAAGGATTCACCGCCCAGCAAGCCATGGCGATTGGTACCGCAGGCTATACAGCAATGCTTTCGGTACTCGCTCTGGAGCGCAATGGCGTAACGCCGGACAAGGGCGAAGTCTTGGTGACAGGGGCCAATGGCGGCGTTGGCAGTTTCGCGATCGCCCTCCTCGCCGGCTTGGGCTACACCGTGGTGGCTTCAACCGGTCGCCTCGAGGAAGCGGACTACCTGAAGAGGCTCGGCGCCTCAGAGATCATTGACCGCTCAGTGTTGAGCGGGCCAGGTCGCCCACTTGCTAAAGAGCATTGGGCAGGCGCCATCGACTCAGTGGGTAGCCATACCCTGGCCAACGTCTGTGCCAGTACCCGTTATGGAGGCACCGTTGCCGCCTGCGGACTTGCACAAGGGATGGACTTTCCTTCTAGCGTCGCGCCCTTCATTCTGCGTGGTGTGACGCTGATCGGAATTGACAGCGTGATGCGTCCTCGTAGAGATCGAATCGCTGCCTGGGATCGTCTTGCACGAGATCTGGATCTCTCCATCTTGAAAGAGATAACGCGAGAAATTGGTTTGGGCGAGGTTGTACAGACGGCAAATCACCTGCTCGCCGGCGAGGTACGTGGACGCGTTGTGGTTGATGTGAATCGTTGATTCCATCCCCTTAGGCATCAGAGGCTTTGACTGAAGCCTAGATTGATGACTATGTCCGCCAGTCTTCGCGAACAAAAAGGGCCCTCGAAGGGCCCTTTTGTACTCAAACCAAACTCACTTGGTCAGCCAGGAACTGACAGTGCGCGACGACCAGCTTGTGGGTCAAGCAAGTTGACCACGTCTTTCAAGCTGAAACCGTACTTGGAAAGCAAGTCACGCAGTTTCGATTCGAATTCGATTTCACGTTTTACGTCAGCATTACCCTTTAGTGCTTCGAGAGCTTGGAGCTGCTAATCGAGACAACAACCTGGCACGTGGGCAAGTGGGCCTGATCTCAATCGGATTTTCGACGGTGATGCCTTAATCCCTGCTGCACATAGGCTCACTTTGATCCGGTGATATAGACTCCATAGTTCCCAAGCCTCAACCGAGGATCAGGGCTTCCATTGAAGGCGTTGAAGATCATGCTCAATGAATTGGAACTGACGGGGCGTGCACGGACGCACATCGTCCAGCTTTCCGAACCCAGATTCGCAGCTCAACAAGAAGCAGCTACGGCATTCTTGGACATGCGAGCAGATGCCCGGCGCTCAGGTATTGATCTCCTGCCTTACAGCAGCTTTCGTGATTTCAGAACGCAGCTGCGGATTTGGAATGGAAAGTTTAGTGGAGGGAAACCGCTTTACGATTTGGAAGGTCACGCGCGCGACTACAGCTCGCTTTCACCCTCCGAGATCATCAGCTGCATCCTAAATTGGTCCGCGTTGCCTGGAGGAAGCCGGCATCAATGGGGCACTGAAATCGATGTGGTTGACGGCTTGGCAATGCCTCCCGACTACGTGCCAAAGCTCTTGCCCGAGGAGACTGCTCCGGGAGGTATATTCTCTGATTTGCATCACTGGCTCGATGCAAACATTGCGGCATTTGGTTTTTTCCGGCCATACAAATATTTCAAGGGAGGAATGTATCCAGAACCGTGGCATCTCAGCTATGCCCCACTATCCATGCCTGCTCTGCAATTAGTCACGATCGAACTGCTCGCGGACGCAATTCGAGACGCTGATATGCTTGGAAAAGAACTCGTACTCGAAAAGCTGCCGAGCATCTATAGAAATCACATTATCAACATTACCTTGCCCGACGAGTAGCACACAGTCTTTCGAACTTTTACTTCAGGGTACTCTAGTTGACAGTACTCAGAAGTAATGCTCCGAAATCCGAGGAACTGATTATGCGAAACGGGGAATTTATTCCCCATTTCGGAAAATTACTTCGCTTCGGTCCTGAGCCAATCCGCAGCAGTGCACCGAACTAATTCTCGAAATTTTCAGCATGTAAAATTCAAAACTGGGATCGACGTTACCGTTTCTGAATTTCAGTTCCCACGTTTTCACCGTGCGATCCAGATAGCACTGCGAAGAGTTTACCGTCATAGAAATTTAGTTCTTGGGCTTCCGGCGACTGGATACCGCTGGGCTACGTGACTTCCTATGGCGAGGCCCTCGCGGACCTAGCCATGCATGACACCGCTAGCTTCTTCGTGTGCAGCCGAAACCCGCGGCTTGGCTCGGTGGAAAGGAGGTCTTGTGGGCGCTTGCCTCCAAGCCATCCATTGGGAGAGATAAACCAGAATGAAACTCCCCAACCATCTTTCATGGGACAGAGAACAGATAATACATCTCTAAGGCCGGGAATCGGGCTGGCGCCGCCTTGCGATGGGAACGCGTAAACTGGAAAAGAACTGCAGCCATCGTGATCGATCGAGAAAATTCGGTGGTCCGCTTCCCACTCCTTGAGTGCGGGACTCAGGAGCTCAACGTGAATACCCAGATGGTTAGCCTTGTGTGTCGCCTGCCAGACGATCTGCCCTTCCCGGTCAGTCATCTCCAGCGGCGTACCAATCTGATCAGTGTGGAAATAGTAGAGCTTCTGCTCCCCTCCTTCCGCCTGATCCACCCGCGCCAACGGCGCATAACTACCCGGCTCGTAGATGTAGAGGCTGCTCTGCCCCGGTGTTTCCTCGCGCAACATACGCAAGCCTTGCCACAGAAAGTTCTTCTGTTCGTTGACACCGTTGACCGCTGACACCTTGGCCACACGACGTCCCAGGCTGTCGTAACGATAAGCGCCGCTACTTTCCAGCTTGCCATTCACCAACGTCTCAGCCTTAACCAGGCGATTCTCACCGTCATAACTGAACGTCTGCAGCCTGCTCATCCCGCTGCGCTTTTCAATCAGGTTGCCCCACGCATCGTAGGCATATTCCTGATCCCGCCACTGTTTGAGCCGGTTGTCCTTAACGTGATCAAACTGACTGGTGTTGAAGTTCAGCCGGTTCGCCGCCGCGTCGTACCTGAACTCCTCACTGTCCACCAACTTGCCGGTGTCAAGGCTGTGCAGTTGGCCGTTGGCTTCGTAGTCGTAGTCGTACTTGATCTCGCCGCGCAACTTGTCGAGGGTGCGGGTCAGTTCGCCGGCCGGGTCGTACTGGTGGCGGCGGTGGATCGGGTTGTACGCGTGTTCCACCAGCAACTCGGGCTGGATGCCAGGGTTGTGGAGTTGCGAGAGTTTTTCCGCCGGCAGGGTCGAGGCGAATTGCCAGGCCTTGCGGCCCATGGCGTCGTAGCCGAAACAACTGGTGAGCTGGCCCTGGGTGCGCAGGACTTGTCATACCGGCCTTAGGCCCACCACCATTATAAATAAATAAAAAATTATTCTAGTTGAATATAGCCGCCGCTCGCTCGCTATCAAAAATGTCGATTTCCTGGTCAGACATAAGGTCTTCAAATGCTTCATACCCATGCATTTTAACGAATTCTTTTTCCGATTCGTGAATAGCAAAACATTGCAACCAATTTACTCTCAAACTAGAAACCAAGAGCTCTTCAAAGTGCCCGTCATTCCATAGAAATGGAATGGAAAAATATAAATTAGGCATTTTTGTATCTGGATAATAATCACCAACAATGTTTTCCAAAATATCGCCAGGAATTACAGCCCTACGTCTTTGCTCAATATAAAAGGCCGCTGACACAACAATGTTATCCCACAAATCAACACTTATAGGCGCCGCCGAACAAAGTTCAATACGAGTAATAAATTCTTGACCATCATCACCTGCTAACGGCACTTCCGAGAGGCCTATCGTCCCAATTGACTTAATGCCGTCTTCAACTGAGTCATTCGTTGTCAGTATTGAAAACGAACGAACCTTTGCCTCATCATAATAAGCATGAACAACCGGCGCGCCTTGAAACATTTTTAAAGTGTGATTTGCTACCGCCTTGCGGTGTGGACTAGGTGGAATTTTCATTTAATATCCAAAATAATCATCAGTTTCAAGTTCGCCTTTGTGGCCTCTATTAGAGGATGGCAACTCCGGACGGTAGTGCTTAACGTCATTATACTCATCCAAAAATTGTTTTCTACTAATACCTCTCGCCTCTGCACTGCGTACATGTTTCCAATGCTCAAATCCGGGCTTGTGCCCCATATCCCATGGCTCATCGAATTTCATCGGCTTCTGCACCAGTGGATCCCTAACCACACCATCATGGCTTTTGGTTTGAGCATCTTCCCAAACAGTGCGTCGGACGTTTTTCCGAAACTTCCCTCGGTTATATTTTGTATTTGACCAAGCCGAAGGTTTGTCGCTCGCGGTTTTGGGTGTGACTTTTATATTCCCGAGATTTGACCCAAAACCTTGACTTGTTATCTTATATTTTCTATCGAAAGCAATTCCTCGTTTAGCACCGAGTCCGCCACCGATAAAACCACCAACGAAAGCTGAGATTTTTTGGCCATCTCCACCCTCACCAAACAATTCACCACCAACCGATTACCGGGCTTGCCAACACAAAAGCACTGGCCAAACCGACGATAAGAACTGCTCGCTCTAACCACTCAGGAACTTCTGGATCAATTGCATCCGTAGTCTCAGTCCCCCCGCCAATAAAAACGTCCCAGAGCCTGCACTGATCTTGCCGTCACAGACGGTTTTATCTCCAACGCGCGCAGCAGGCTGGCCATTGATATAAACAGAGTCGCTACCCTGCGCCAGAATTTGAGGAGCGGGGCCATGCTGGTCACACACGGCAGTATCTACGTGAGCTCTAGCGGCAGCTTTACTATTGGTAAAGACATTTCCAGACCCCGTCTTGATCTGTCCTGCACCATGGCTGGCAGCCGATTGAATCGCGTTCAAATTCGGTCTGACGTTGTGGTCGTTCGGCGCGTTCGCCGTAGCCGGTTTCGTCAACCAGCGTCAGGTGCCCGCCCAGGTTGTAGCTGAACTGGCGGGTCAGGTTGTCGATGCGTTTTCCTTCGATCAGGCGATCGGACGCGTCGTAGGCAAACTGGTAGGCCGCGTTGTTTTCGTTGACCAGCGCGGTCAGGCGAATGGCCTGGTCGTATTCGTAGCGAATGCGCTGGCCTTTGGCGTCCTGGCGGCTGCTCGGCAGGCCGCGGGCGGTGCGCAGCAGGCGCGTGGTCTGGCCTTTGCCGTCGGTGTGCGTCAGCACTTGGCCGAGGGTGTTGTAGGTAAAGGATTCGGCGCTGCCGTCCGGGTGCTGGATGCGCAGCACCTCGCCGTTGGGTTTGCGTTCCAGAGTGGTGGTCTGGTTCAGGGCATCGGTGACGGCGATCAGGTATAGCGGTTGCCGATGAGGCATTAATTCTTTTAATTTAAAATGTAAATTATCCAACATACTCTTCAAAATCAGCATTTTGGATTTGATATTTACCTAAAGCACCTTTTGCCCTATCAGAAACAACCAACCTATAATCGTTTGCAATACCAAAATCAGACATGCCCGCTTCACCTTCAACCTTCAACCAAAAGAAATTCGGCAACAGCATTGAGGGTTCCATTTCCTCGAAGCTCGAGGACTTGGACACCTTTACAGAGTCTAATGAAAACCCAGTAAGCTCTAAGCTGGTAATTTCTCTGGCCACAGCATCTGTGACAATAAAGCACGGAAATGTTTCTAACACCTCATCCCCCAACCAACCCTCGAACTGATACTCCAGCTTAGTTACTATTGGCGGGTGAACTGAAGCATCAATTATCGTATCATCACCTAATCCGCCTGCAACTTCCGGCTCAATATAATAACACATCAAAACTCCATTAATCTCTAATCGGCGGATTGAATTGGCTGCCTATAATACCATCAATTTGAGAGGCCTTGTCCAGTAACTGTTGTTTAGTAGGAAAAGGAGTTTCCCGATAGAATCGATTCCACTCTTTACGAATATAACTTAGGTGCAGATCAGAGTTTTTTCTTTAGGAATTCCGCGTAAATTTTCCAACGAATGCATTTCTTCTTTATTAACCAAGTTAGGATATCGCTTCATGGCCTGTTGTTCTACTGCATGATGAACGACGACTTTGCCTTTTTGACTTGGATTGGCTTCGAAGAAGGTAGCTTTGTAATCATCTGTTGTTGCTTACCCGAAGGTAGCTTTAGGCTGCTTGGGAACAAGCTTTACATTCCCAAAATTCGACCCAACTCCCTGCACTTTAAACTCATACCGCGCATCAAACGCTTTGCCACCCTTAGCCCCAAGCCCACCCCCCAATAACGCCCCGCCAAACGCCATAAGCTTCTGGCCATCTGAACCTTGACCAAAAAGTTCACCACCAGCCCAGTTCCCCGCCAACCCACCCGCAATCCCACCGGCAAGGCCTGCGATTACGATTACCGGGCTTGCCAACACAAAAGCACTGGCCAAACCGACGATAAGAACTGCTCGTTCTAACCACTCAGGAACTTCTGGATCAATTGCATCCGTAGTCTCAGTCCCCCCGCCAATAAAAACGTCCCAGAGCCTGCACTGATCTTGCCGTCACAGACGGTTTTATCTCCAACGCGCGCAGCAGGCTGGCCATTGATATAAACAGAGTCGCTACCCTGCGCCGGAATTTGAGGAGCGGGGCCATGCTGGTCACACACGGCAGTATCTACGTGAGCTCTAGCGGCAGCTTTACTATTGGTAAAGACATTTCCAGACCCCGTCTTGATCTGTCCTGCACCATGGCTGGCAGCCGATTGAATCGCGTTCAAATTCGGTCTGACGTTGTGGTCGTTCGGCGCGTTCGCCGTAGCCGGTTTCGTCAACCCGCGTCAGGTGCCCGCCCAGGTTGTAGCTGAACTGGCGGGTCAGGTTGTCGATGCGTTTTTCTTCGAACAGGCGATCGGACGCGTCGTAGGCAAACTGGTAGGCCGCGTTGTTTTCGTTGACCAGCGCGGTCAGGCGAATGGTCTGGTCGTATTCGTAGCGGATGCGCTGGCCTTTGGCGTCGGTGTGCGTCAGCACCTGACCGAGGGCGTTGCGCTTTAATTGCTCATACTATTAAAGAACACATTAGACACCGCTATAAAACCAAAAAATATTTACTGCTGAAAAATATCAAAGCCTATACTCTCAAAACTTAAATAACGACCAACTTATTTTTACAAAAGCCAACCGGCCAATGGCCTTTATAATACACGTCAACTATCTTTGCCCACCTTTCGCCTAAGCCATAATACTCTTCAGACACATATTGCCTAAAGGCGAAACACGCACCATTTCTTGCCGCAAGGCTAAAATCATGCGGGGCACACGTGAATTTACTTTTATCAATATTTTTTGTCGCTGTCATTACCGCCTTATTTACCTTCATTCGCATAGCGACAAGATCGGAAGGTGGCTTTGATAAATTATAAAAAGGATCCGGCTGGGCTGGATGCGTAGGCAGCCATTCGACATCATCATAGTAGCCCTCGAACTCAGAAACTGACGGTTCCACGAAAACCTTTCGAACATCTCCTATATATATTAACGCACCATCCTTTAACCCGCCCGCTCCCATATTCGAGAAAAAACCACATCTTTCAATTTTTATGAGTTCTTCATCAATATCAATCATATTAAAATCTCATATCAGTTAGAGTTCCGGGCGGCAGAGCCTTTCTTCCTTGTTGAATTGTACTCCGAAGAACGCCGCCAGCCGCGTGCGGCCCCGGGATTCCTGGCAAGGAATGATTAGGTAGCGCACCGTGTGTCGGCATCAGGTTCCACCACTTGTTCGCTCCACCACTTTCCAAAGGAATGATGTGATGAGGTGTTGCACCCGATGGCCAAACTCTACCGGTATTTGCCTCCCATTGCTTCATCAAGTAATTCTGGCTCCCTACAAATTCTTTTCTCGCCATCTGATTCTGAAACACTGTGCGTCGTTGAACGACAGGTAAATTCCCTTTCAATATCTGCGCCTGTTTGGCTGTTATTTCACCTCCCGTAGAGGCAACCTTGTTTGCATCATGAACTACCCGCTCGTGGAGTGATGTACATGCTAATCCTAATGGATCTATCCAACCTAACGGATTACTACCATATTGATAGAGGTTGTCCCCTCCATTCAGTCCAATCGGATCCTGCGTAACAAACCGCCCCACCTCCGGATCGTAATACCGAAACGTGTTGTAGTGCAGCCCCGTCTCGTCGTCAAAATACTGCCCCTGAAACCGCAGATACTGCTCGACTTCGTTGACGTCCAACCGCTCCAGCGAGCCCCACGCCTTGTACGTCGCCTGCCAAACGATCTGCCCTTCCCGGTCCGTCATCTCCAGCGGCGTACCAATCTGGTCGGTGTGGAAGTAGTAGAGCTTCTGTTCCCCGCCTTCGGCCTGATCCACCCGCGCCAACGGCGCATAACTACCCGGCTCGTAAATGTAGAGACTGCTCTGTCCCGGCGTTTCCTCGCGCAGCATGCGCAAACCTTGCCAGAGGAAATGCTTCCGTTCGGTGACGCCGTTGCCCTCTGACACCTTGGCCACACGACGTCCCAGGCTGTCGTAACGATAAGCGCCGCTACTTTCCAGCTTGCCATTCACCAACGTCTCAGCCTTAACCAGGCGATTCTCACTGTCATAACTGAACGTCTGCAGCCTGCTCATGCCACTGCGCTTTTCAATCAGGTTGCCCCACGCATCGTAGGCATATTCCTGATCCCGCCACTGTTTGAGCCGGTTGTCCTTAACGTGATCAAACTGACTGGTGTTGGAGTTCAGCCGGTTCGCCGCCGCGTCGTACCTGAACTCCTCACTGTCCACCAACTTGCCGGTGTCACGGCTGTGCAGTTGGCCGTTGGCTTCGTAGTCGTACTGGATCTCGCCGCGCAGTTTGTCGAGGGTGCGGGTCAGTTCGCCGGCCGGGTCGTACTGGTGGCGGCGGTGGATTGGGTTGTAGGCATGTTCCACCAGTAGCTCCGGCTGGATGCCGGGGTTGTGGAGTTGCGAGAGTTTTTCCGCCGGCAGGGTCGAGGCGAATTGCCAGGCCTTGCGGCCCATGGCGTCGTAGCCGAAACAACTGGTGAGCTGGCCCTGGGTGCGCAAGACTTCGCGGTGCAGGTCGTCGCGCTCCAGGTCGCTGATGAGCTGGCCGTCGAGGTTGAGTTGGTGCAGGTGGCCGCTGCCGTAATGCAGGTGATTAAGAGTGCCAGCCAATGGGTTGAGTAAGCATGGTCGGGGCACTCAATCAAGGTAGCACCATAAAAATTGAACGCAGTAAAGCAATAGATGAGTGGCTGAGGCTAGCAACCACTCTAAAAAATTCACATTTTAAAGAGCTAAATTAACTTACACGAAACGCCATATTCCCACCGAGCCAGGGATCATCTAATCTTTAAAATCATCATTCTCAAGATAGTACAATGCCGCTTCTAAATACGTTTCTAAATCCGGCTTAATCACTCGCTTATCAGCGATAGCTTTGATATCTAGCATAGTCGGACACTCAACAAATGTACGTTTAGACTTTTCGAAAAAGATCTCTTCGGTATCATCTTCCGCAACATAAAAAACTGCGGAGCGCACAGAGTGCTTTGACGCTCTATCTATTGTATAATCGACGAACAACCACCCCACATTGGGTAAGTGATCAACATTAGCCAACAGATCAGAAAAGCCTTTATACTCCTTCATAATATTCTCATAATTTGTCCAGGCAGCACCATCACCTAATATTTCGTTCACCCGACTGGGCCTGCCGCGTTGCTGGCTCCCTAGACAGCGCGGTTAATTACGCCTTCTTCAACCACTCCGTTCAACTTCCCGAAAAATAAGGCCTTTAAGACCATTTGATTCAACTGCATCCTTGAACACTTGACTGACATATAGCACTTGCGGGCTTTCAGAAACTCGGAATATTTCGCCCCTGTAATTGTCGGGAGTTTTTAATACGGCTTTATATACCACATAACCATCCCCCCCTTTATCATAATCAGATTTTTCAAAATCAAAAACATTTAATAGTAACTCGGAAATGTATAGTGCCACGTCATTTTCACGTGGCCCAGATATCTTAACGCGAGGGAAAACCTGCAAAAAACCAAGCTCTTCATATGCTTTTTCCGAGACCACTAGGATAGGTCTGAAAAACGTATAAAAATCAGAAAGCGCTGACTTTTTTTTATCATCACTATTATACACAACGCTATATTTTTTATTATCAGCCTTTAAGCTGGCATCACCGTACGCTAGCTTTGAAGCGAAGTCTTGCAAACCGTCCACTTGATCCACATCAATCAAAGTTTTGTATTTGTCATCTTGCGTTATCGAATAAATCTTCATAAATCACCCAAATAATCTGGACCACTGCGTATCGCGCGGGCTCGAAAGTAATGTATTACGAATTCTATCAATGGTTTTCAAGACCATCGGTTTACCACCGGCCTTATCTGCACTAATAATGAGTTGGTTAACACTCTCAAAATAAGAATTTGGATGTTTACCATTATGCAATATTCCTGACATAGCGGAATCAGCATTATTACGGTTAGGCAAAAATACTCCATTGACCGCATCGTCGACATGAATATCATGCTTTGCCAAAACCGCTCTCGCAGGAGCAGCCAATTTAGCTGTATCGCCAACAATATGATGAGCAGCGGAGTTTGCAGGTCGCGGAGTTCCACCTTTAGTCATGTTGTTACTTAAGGCTTTGGAACAAAGCCCCAACGGATCAATCCATCCGATAGCGCTCGGCGCATACTTATAAAGGTTGTTACCACCGTCTAATCCAATCGGATCCTGCGTAACAAACCGCCCTACCTCCGGATCGTAATACCGAAACGTGTTGTAGTGCAGCCCCGTCTCGTCGTCGAAATACTGCCCCTGAAACCGCAGATTCTGCTCGACCTCGTTCACTTCCAGCTTTTCTACCGAGCCCCACGCCTTATACGTCGCCTGCCAGACGATCCGCCCTTCCCGGTCAGTCATCTCCAGCGGCGTACCAATCTGGTCGGTGTGGAAGTAGTAGAGCTTCTGTTCCCCGCCTTCGGCCTGATCCACCCGCGCCAACGGCGCATAACTACCCGGCTCGTAAATGTAGAGACTGCTCTGTCCCGGCGTTTCCTCGCGCAGCATGCGCAAACCTTGCCAGAGGAAATGCTTCCGTTCGGTGACGCCGTTGACCTCTGACACCTTGGCCACACGACGTCCCAGGCTGTCGTAACGATAAGCGCCGCTACTTTCCAGCTTGCCGTTGACCAACGTCTCGGCCTTGACCAGCCGATTCTCACCGTCATAACTGAACGTCTGCAGCCTGCTCATCCCGCTGCGCTTTTCAATCAGGTTGCCCCACGCATCGTAGGCATATTCCTGATCCCGCCACTGTTTGAGCCGGTTGTCCTTAACGTGATCAAACTGACTGGTGTTGAAGTTCAGCCGGTTCGCCGCCGCGTCGTACCTGAACTCCTCACTGTCCACCAACTTGCCGGTGTCACGGCTGTGCAGTTGGCCGTTGGCTTCGTAGTCGTACTGGATCTCGCCGCGCAGTTTGTCGAGGGTGCGGGTCAGTTCGCCGGCCGGGTCGTACTGGTGGCGGCGGTGGATTGGGTTGTAGGCATGTTCCACCAGTAGCTCCGGCTGGATGCCGGGGTTGTGGAGTTGCGAGAGTTTTTCCGCCGGCAGGGTCGAGGCGAATTGCCAGGCCTTGCGGCCCATGGCGTCGTAGCCGAAGCAGCTGGTGAGCTGGCCTTGGGTGCGCAGGACTTCGCGGTGCAGGTCGTCGCGCTCCAGGTCGCTGATGAGCTGGCCGTCGAGGTTGAGTTGGTGCAGGTGGCCGCTGCCGTAATACAGGTGGTTCAGATGCTGGCCGGTCGGCAGGGTCAGCGTGGTCAGGTTGCTTAGCGGATCGTAGTCGTAGGACAACGCGCCTTGCGGCGTGGTCTCTTTGATCAGGCGGCCCAGCAGATCGTAGGCGAAATCGAGCTTCTCTTCGCTGACGCCGAGTTTTTTGCCGCTGGCGGTGGGCAGGCGTTCGATGGACAGCAAGCGATCGCCGTCGTCGTAGGTGTAAGCCTGACGGGCATCGGCGTTGAGTTTGGCCAGCAGTCGGCCGATGCTGTCGCGCTCGAATTCGGTGTGGCGCTGTGGCCGTTCGGCGCGTTCGCCGTAGCCGGTTTCGTCAACCCGCGTAAGGTGCCCGCCGATGTTGTAGCTGAATCGACGGGTCAGGTTGTCGATGCGTTTTTCTTCGATCAGGCGATCGGACGTGTCGTAGGCAAACTGGTAGGCGGCGTTGTTTTCGTTGACCAGCGCGGTCAGGCGAATGGCCTGGTCGTATTCGTAGCGGATGCGCTGGCCTTTGGCGTCCTGGCGGCTGCTCGGCAAGCCGCGCGCGGTGCGCAGCAGGCGCGTGGTCTGGCCTTTGCCGTCGGTGTGCGTCAGCACTTGGCCGAGGGCGTTGTAGGAGAAGGACTCGGCGCTGCCGTCCGGGTGCTGGATGCGCAGCACTTCGCCGTCGGGTTTGCGTTCCAGAGTGGTGGTCTGGTTCAGGGCATCGGTGACGGCGATCAGGTGATGGCGTTCGTCGAAACGGTAGTGGGTGTTTTTACCCGAGCAGTCCTGGAAGCGTTCGACCTGGGCCAGGGTGTTCCACCACAGGTATTTGGACTTGTGGGTGGCGTCGATGATGGTGTGCGGAAGACCGTCATCGCTGTTGAGGTATTCGGTTTTGTTGCCCAGCGCATCGACTTCGGCGATGAGGTTGCCCTTGGCGTCGTAACGGGCTTTCCAGGTGCTGCCGTCAGGGTAATCAACCTGCGTGACCAGAGTGGTCAGGTGGTGGTACTGGTATTTGATCTTGCGCCCGAGCGGATCAGTTTCTTCGACCAGTCGAGCGTACTCGTCGTACTTGAGCTTGATGGTATTGCCATCGGGCAATGTGAGGCCGGTCATGTTGCCGGTGTCGTCAATCTCGATGACGTAGTGTTCGCCACCGAAGTCGCGGCTCGAGGTGACGCGGCTATCGCTGTTGTAATGAAGTTCAGCTTCGCGCCCGAGTACATCGGTGATCCAAGTGGTGCGGGCATCTATGTCGTAACGGAAATGGAAATGCTCGCCATCACTGGTCCAGTGTTCCACCACGCGGGGTTGGTCAGCGATGGTTTCCCAGCGGTAATTGCAGGTAAGGCCCAAGGCATTGCTGTGACTGGCCATGACGCCGTCGATGTAGCTGAAGCGTCGGACCGAATCGTTGTTGCGATTGATCACTTCGATGAGCTGGCCGTTGTCGTCGTAGCGATACTGCACCAGGGTTTCGACGGCCTGATTGTCGACGACACGTTTGACATCGGTCAGGCGACCCAGCGGGTTGTCGTAATGCAGGTGAACACGAACGCCGCCGGTGGCGCTGATATCGGTCAGCGTGCCGTCGACCGTGCGGGTGAAATGCAGGAAGTGACCGAGGGCATTTTCGATGCGTTGTAGCGGGACAGGGTCGTTGTCGTCCGGTACTTCGCCGAAGTAAAAGAAGATGTTGTCGAGTGTTTGCAGCAGGTAGTGACCGCCTTCGGTGCAGACCAGATAGACCTGTTCGTGCGGATTGTAGATGCGCTCGCCCGGCCGGATGTCTACGAAGGGCACCGTGCGACCTTGATTGTCGGTCAGGTAAACGAAGCTGCCACTGCGGCGCAAACTCTGTTCCCAAGGCAACACCCAGCCCTTGCCGAGCACACTGTCGACGGTCAGGTCGCTGGCGTAGAAGCGTGACCAGTCGATGGGCATCAGGCCTGGGAGGCTGAAATCAGTTTCGTCAGGGATGACCTTGCGGCCGGTGGAGGCATCGACAGGGTTGCCGACCAGACCGCCGACTGCACGCTCGATAGCCGGTCCGACGACGTAACGGCTGGCCACTTCACCGGCGACGAATCCGGCGGTGAATTTCAACACGCAGGGCATGACGGCCTTCATGCCCGCCTGTGTTCCTGCCTTGATCAATTGAGCGATACCGCCCGCCGCGCCAGCGACCGCCATCAGAATATCGACGGTAGTGCGTAGCCAGCCAGGAATCTCGTCATCTACCGGCAAGTAACGGTGGGTGCCGCCTCCGATGAAAACATTGCCCGAGCCACTGGAAATCGTTGCACCGCAGGTGATCTTGTCGCCCTTTCGAGCCGCTGCAGTGCCATTGATGAAGACGTTGGTCGAACCCTCGGCGACCTGTACTGGACCGGGATGCTTGTCGCAGGCGCCAATGCTTTTCTCGACATGGGCAGCCTTGCGGCTATTGATGAATACATTATCCGATGCAATGACGATGGTCCCGGAGGGCGATGAATGACTACTGCCTATCGACTCCCCCCAAGAAGTCAGCAGGCTACCTCCGACGCCTGCCATAAGCCCCGCCAAAAGAGCCACCCCAAACCCACAGGTGAACGTCGCGATAGCGACCGCGGCAATCAATGCAATCCCGAGCGCGGCCCCAATCAGAAACCCGCCCAGGGCACTGGTGTGGCCGATTTCATCGCCAAACCTTGCGGCTTCGAACATGACCGTTACTCCTGTGCGCTGGAGTCGGTCTTGGTTGCGCCGGGCTGGCGCGGCAGAAAGCTGGCCAGCAGGTCTGCCCAGTTCTGATTCTGCTCACTGCTGAAGTCAGCCTGCGCCGTGGTGGAGAAGATGATTGCGCGGCCCGGTTCAATCAGAAAGGCTGCCTGACGCTGATAGAACGGGCGTCCATCCGTCATGTAATACGCATCGATCTGGATGCCTTCAATCGGCGCAGCGCTGGAAAGCTCGACCGCCTTTTTGCCCAGCAAGGTGTAGCCACGCAGTTTCGATGCGAGCATTTTTACCTGGCGGTCGACGTAAGCCTTCAGCGCCTCGGCCGGCAGGAGCATGTCCCTGGAGATGGTGATACTCAGCGGTGCAGGAATGCTCGCCCCCAGCACAAACATGTTTACCGTGCGGTCCTGAAAACCCTGCGGCAACGCGATGCTGCCTTCCTGCAATTCATAATCCATGTGATGTAAATTCCTGAAATCGAAAAATTAGGTATCAGCGGGCCGCGAGGCCTTCAAGCATGCAGTCGAAATCCACCAGCCAAAGACTCAGCGCAGGCTTGGTCGGATCAATCACGCACGAAATATTCAGCCATTGCACTTCGTCACTCCCGGCAACAGGAACAATGGCACCCACGAGGCGCCCGTGGCGTTCGGCGTGACCGATCTTGAAGTGGAAATCCAGGCACTTGGCGGCATTGCCTGCCACGCTGTACTCGCGCTGACGGATGATGCGCAACTCCGGATAAATCGTGCGGAACGTCTGCACGGAGCCGTCAAAAAGCTTTTCCAGATTCTGGCCCTGCGCCACGTCACGACGCTTGATCGTCAAGATGATTGGCTCGCCTTCGTGCTCGATGGTCGTCTGGATATCGCGGAAGTTGAAACCCGCTGGGAATGCCAGATTGAAACCACCGAAATTGAAGCTGCTGGGCGTGCCTTGCAGAGCAACGACAGGTAACGGTTCCGGCTCGGGCGCGTGTTCAACGACCGGCGCATTTTGCTGCTCAAGGCGCGCAGCTTCCTCCAGCGCAATACGCTTTGCGGAAATACGATCGTAAATACTGGTTCTGGTCATAGACACGATTCCCTAGTCATTGACCCGAACCTCGGAGCCCGTAATTTGGGTGGTGCCGGTGCTGGTCGTGACAATCGTCTTGCCTTTGATTTCGATGCCATCCGGAGTGAGGGTAATGCTGCTCTCCCCCACCTGAAGAATGATGTGTTGCTTGGCATTGACCTGAATGAACTGGTTGTCGACCTGGATCGTCAACGAGCCTTCCTGGACATTCATCACCGTGTCTTTCTTGATCGTTTCGGTGTGCGTGCCACCGACCGTGATCGTGCGATTGCTGCCAACGCTGTGGATCTCGTCGACCTCGATCTCGGTGTCCATGTTGCGCTCGGCATGCACGATGACCTGCTCGGCACCCGCCTTGTCTTCAAAGCGGAAAAAATTCGCCGTACCGCCATCGCCCTTCATCGACCGCGTCAAAAACCCGCTCTGCGTCTTGTTCGCCGGCAGCGACCACGGCGGCGTGTTCTGGCTGTTGTACAGGCTGCCCATGATCAGCGGGCGGTCGGGGTTGCCGTCCAGAAAGACCACGACAACTTCATCGCCGACACGTGGAATGAGAATGCTGCCGAAGCCGCCGCTGGCGCCCGATTGGGCCACGCGAACCCAGCAAGAACTCTTATCGTTGTGCTCGCCTTTGCGGTCCCAGTGGAATTGCACTTTCACGCGGCCGAGTTCGTCGGTGAAGATTTCCTCGCCCGGCGGGCCGACAACGATGGCGGTCTGCGGGCCGGAAATGGTAGGGCGCGGTGTGGTCAGTTGAGGGCGGAAGACGATCTTTTTGCGCACGCAGGAGAAGGTGTTGTAGTAACTCGCCTGGTACCCGTTGAGGTAGTTGTTGTGTCCTTCGCTTTCGACGCTCATCAGCAGGAACTGGCGATCGTCGGGTGAGCCTTGATCGTGGTCGTAATGCTGCAGCAGTTCGAAGGTGTAGCCGGGTTTCATCGCGCGGCAGTTGCTGGCGCCTTGAAAGCTTTTGCCTTTCAGCTCCAGCGCTTCAACGCGCAACCGGACCAGCGCCTCGCCTTCGTCGTACGTGCCGTGGGTGTACTGGCCGGGGAAGTCGTAGATCTCGAAATCTTCGACATCGCCCTGCTTGTTCAGGCTCTTCATGGTGACCGGCAAGCGATTGGTCGGCTGACGGTAATCGAAGGTTTGGACAGCGATCTTGCCGGACTGCAATTGGCGATTACCGCTCCATTGGGTAATGGAGTCCGCGGTCTCGGTGACCGAAGCGGTGTGATAGCGAATCTGTGGCTGCTCAGGCAACGGCACCAGCGTGGTGGAGTCGTCGCAGATGATCATGACGTGGCCTTCGGCAGTGTGCTCGAAGTAGTAGAACATCCCCTCTTCTTCCAGCAGGCGCTGGACGAAGTTGAAGTCGGTTTCGCGGTATTGGGTGATGTAGGTGTACTTTTTGAGCGGCTTGCTCAGGCGGAATTCATGTCGGGAAAACGCGGTGCATAAGGCGAACACCTGAGTCACTACGTCTTCGACGGTGCAGCCCTGGAAGATGCGGGTGTCGAAACGGTTTTTCAGCATCGAGAACCAGGGGTTCAGCGTCGCGGTGTAGCGGGCCATGCCGCCGTCGCTGCCGATGCTGGCGAAGCGTGTCAGGTAACCCGACAGATACCGTGGGCCCGCCTCGGCCAGTTCGATCTCCAGCACCACGTGCTGGCCCATCATCGACTTGAGCTCAACCTCCGAATCCTGGCACACCAGCAGCAATTCGAAGTTGTAGGCACGTGACAGACCTTCAGTTCCCTTGAAGGACTCAAGCAATAATTGCTGGTCGGGATTGGCAAGGTTCGTGAATTTGAACAGGCGCCGATTCTGCGGCGAAAGCATTGCGGCAAGGTCCATCAACATGTGTATCTCCTTGAAAGCAGTGGAAACGCTACCGTCCTCGCCAGCCACTGCGCATAACGAATCTGACAAGAGGGTCGAAACCCGATTGCAACATCATGGATCAGGGAAACAACCCGCCGCCTTGTGAGATTGCGGACCTAAATACCTGAAACTTTGTATGAAACTGCCTACAAACTTTTCCCCGTCATATTTTTGAAATCGTAGGAGATTTCTGAAAACGGGATTCAAAGTCTGGTACTGCGACCGCAGGGCAATGCGAAAGTGCCACTAACCACGCAAATTTGAGAGGACGGTCACAGTCTGAGCGGCATAACGGCGCTTCGAAAGCGGCAAAGGAAACACCTTCGCCCTGCACTGTGTCAACCCGGAACCGGCATCGCACAGCGATCCCTAGAGACGAACTCACCCATCAGGAAAGTTTGAAAAATATTTATGAGCCCATTCAGCACCGCAGAAACGCCTGTATATCAAGGAGCAACGGGAATCAGGTGCCATTAAAAAAGCAACTAGTGCCTCATTGACATCATTGCCGAGTGTAACGTGAATAATAAAAATGGGATCCACATTGAATTTTATTACACGGAGCGCAGTCTAGAGTGCGGCTAATGGCCAGTACTTTCGCCCACGCATAGCGTCGAATATCCGACACTTCAAACGTAGCGACAGGGAAGCTTCTTCTACCCAAGGACAGTGATGTGTAAATGGATCTTTTAGCGAATGTGCCCAGCTGGGCCGACGTCGAACGAAATCTCGATCAGAAATTCAGCGAACTGAACCAGGGCGTCAATGAGGGCTTGCAAAGCGCTCACGACAACTGGAACGGCTTCACCCGTCGCGTCAGTAACGGTCCGAGTCAAGTCTATGGCTACATGGGCGGGCACCGGATCGATGCGGTGGGTCGTGCCATGACGCTCTCCTACCCGATCATCCAGATGGACCTCAAGCGCAAGTGGGCCTCGATCGAAATCGAGCAGATCCTCCCTGTGCTGCTGCAGTTGGTCAAAGAAGTTTCGATGATTCTCGGCGGTAGCGTCGCGGTCGGCACCATCGCCGGGGGCGCTGCGGGTGCTTTCGCATTCGGTGTCGGCGCCGCACCCGGAGCTGCCGCCGGGGCCGGTATCGGCCTGCAAGTCGGCAATCTGATTCTCATGGGACTGGGCTTGTCGGCTATTGCTGAATATTTTTACCAGGGTCTACCCGCCTGCCTGTCTACATTGCAAGAAGGCATCGCCACAGCCTGGCATTCGGAAGAAGGCGTCAAACCTGCTGGCCTGGACCCTACTGGTGGTTCTGCCGCATTGGTACAGGAACGTATCGAACGAGCAGCACGACAACTGGCTCGCGGCCAGGAGCAACTGGTGTTGCTGCTATTGACCGCCATCGTCACCTACCTGACACGCGGCCAAGTGAAAGCGGGTGTTGTGGGCAGCATGGAAAGCATCGCGACGCGCAGCGCGAAGCTGCAAGCCGAGATATCGAACAAGCAATTGGCAGGCTGGCTGGCGCGCAATGAGCAGAAGTTGCTAGCTCAGGCGGATCTGCAGGTGAAGGAGCCGACGCCACTGGCGAAGGCTGAGGAACCGCTTCAAAAGGTTGGTTCGAATCAAACTAAAACTTTGCCGGACGAAAAAATAGCCCAGACACCTGAAGCACAAAAGGTTTCCTTCTTTCAAGACACAGCCTTGCCAGGAAAAGTTGTCGGAGAGTTTGACATGATCAATAATCCTGGTCCGCTTGCTGATTTGAGTGGCAGTCCATCGGGCAATTTCTCAGGTGGCCGCTACAGGGCAATTGAGCTTTTCGACGACGTCGAGCTTTACCGTGGAGGAGACGCTAATGGAAAAGCCTTGGGGCAATGGTTCACGGATAAAGCTCCAAGCTCAGTCGCGCAGGTAAGAATTGATACCGCCGTCAAACCTCAATGGATCGATCCGCTCACAGGGGTACTAACCGGCAGCTCTCCTATAAACTCCGTATTTAAGATTAAAATTCCTGCTGGCACTACGGTTTACGAGGGACCTGTGGGGAACCAAGGGGGAATATTTGTTGGCGGACCAGATATAAATCAGATTTTTGTTCAAGCGCCTTGGCGGATGCCAGGTGTCGAAGTCATCGGAAACCCTATACCCATCAAGTAACGGAATGTCATGAACACTTCATATTTAATTAGTTTACTTACCGAGCTCAAGGATATTTTTCACCGCGAACACTGTATGGAATTTGATTCTGGTATAAATGCCATTATTCAAATCCTTTCTGAAAATCCTCGGCCGAATAGCAATGAGTGGGCTCAAGCAACTTCAATCTATAGAACAATGGCAGGTACCAAATCAGGTTTTTCAGATATTTATGTCGATCGAGGTTCCGCTGAGGAGCGAGTCGCTGCTAACGTACGACTAGATACTATTCGGAAGGAGCTATGGGATACATTTGATCGAACCTGAAATGCTCATGTTGCTGCCTAGGTCGAAACGCCCAGAGCACTAGACCCTGCCGCCGCAAAACTGGCCGTGGAGCTGGAACCGTTGCTGATCCTGGCGGAACGTGGCCACATTCGGGCTCCAATGGAGTGGGGGGATATCCCCGGACGTTACCTGTTCACCGAAGAAGGCTTGCAGCAGTACGCCGATC
This sequence comes from Pseudomonas sp. LBUM1644, assembly GCF_059716195.1. NCBI lineage: Bacteria > Pseudomonadati > Pseudomonadota > Gammaproteobacteria > Pseudomonadales > Pseudomonadaceae > Pseudomonas > Pseudomonas sp. LBUM1644. Next base: position 3,295,476 of record NZ_CP166812.1, read on the forward strand.
TCGAGCATGCCTTCGCCGAGTTCAAAATCGAACTGACCGGCGGAGAATCACCGACGCTGCGTCGACTCAAGGCGCAGATGGAAGAGAAGAAGAACAGCGGTTTGAAGCCTGACTGACAACAGCGCGAACGCGTAACCAAGGATGATCAGTCAGCATGGGCGGCTGTCAATTTTGCAGCCGCAACCACACATCAGGGAGAGATCAGTTTGAAGCCGTCCTATTTCCGCCATGGCCCTTTGGCCTTCATCGCTGCAATGATTTTCACGACGCCCCTGTACGCAGAGGATGCGGAAAAAATACTCGCCGAGGTTGTTAATCAACAGCAGCAACAGTTACCGATCATGCTCGACTTAGTCACACGCATCGACAACATCACGTACGCAGATCGAACCGTCCATTATAAATTGACGCTGTCGGGGTACGAAGGTCGTCCCGGTGAGCAAGCTTATTATCAGAGCTATCTGGCTCAACAAATAAACAAATCCCTGTGCAGCCAAACCGCGTATTTGTTGGTTCTGGCTTTAGGCAACAAAATCACTTACCAATACAATAGCGCTGATTTAAAAAACATTGCCGAAGTCACGTTAGCACCGGACGATTGCAAAAGTTAACGATGAGCACAGCTAAAACCCACGCCTGTACAGTGGGGAACACATTTGAAATGCAAAGACATCTACGTAAACCGCGAAGAACTCTTTTCGCTAGGAATCGAGGAAACCTCCGGTAGGCTCTACGTTTCATTTCCAGTTAGCAACGGCATGATTGACTACGAGGAGTATTACGAAATAGATCACGCAAGCTTCGAATTTTTCCAACAAAACAGTGATGCCGCTGTGGATTTCGTTATGAAATGTCGTCGCAGAGAACTGGACGAGTTGCTCATTGAGAAGCCTGGAAATAACAGAGGGTCGGTCATTTAATATTTAGATGGAAACAGATATCGATAATTAACGTTGATTCGACCGCTGAAGGCTTTCCCATGTCAAAACTACTGCATCAATTAAAAGCTCTTTTCAGGCAAAAAACCGTTCGACAATGCGATAGCAATCACCGCCCGGGGATACAACAGGTGCCCGGAATACCATATCTACTCAAGCTCGTTGATCCAATTGCAATTCATCAAAAACGTGTTGCTGGGAATTGAAAAAGACAAAGCAAGACTGCACCAATTAACTCTCGGTGCCTGGGTCGGCAAAGAGTTTGAACCCAACGACCCTGAACTAGCCAGCGCACTGGGGATTGCCCTCTACATTGGCGATCAAATCGCCCACGGTCTGAAGATTCAACTTCCAAATGGAATGCCGCCAGAAAGTCTTCCTCGCCCATAGCATTTTTGCGACTTCATTGATAACGCTAGAGGCGAAAATGACCACCGAGACCCCGCTTCGTGTTCAAAACGGAACCCTGTGGCTAGCGGATCAACCTATCCACCTTCCTCACCCCGTCAAAGCGACCCTTCAACACAATGACAGGCTCTTGATTCTGGTTGATCCCGCAACCGATGTGATTTTCAACAGAAACGTCTTCGCACTGTCGATACACGGTGAACTGCTCTGGCAAATCGAAGAAAGCCCCCATGGCACGCAAGCCGATAAGCCGTACGTGAATTTATACTGCGACGAAACCGGGACAGTAATCGCCGGTAACTGGAATGGCGTTAGCTACTCGATCAATCTGCTCAATGGTACCGTCAGCGCCGCTGCTTTTGAAAAATAGGACGCCGCTCGCTCAATGACAGAGGACCGCCGATATGAAAAACATCAGTAGCATCTCTTTGATCATCGCCCAGACGGCCGACTTACTGAGGAAGTTCGGCCGTCCTGAATGGGCGGACAAACTCGAAGAATGCAAAGTTGCCCTGCCCCACGACACCACGTATGCGCTGTCTCAAATCGTATCGCTATACGGTGGAACAGGTTCGATCAACGACATAGTACTGTACGAACAGGCAAGGCCCTTGTTGCGCGAAAACAACGAACTGCATGCGCGGCTAGCAGAACTCTATAACGCTTGCGTGGGCAGCCATTAACCCATTTGCTCAAACCGCGCAACAAATGCCGCGCAGTCCCTGCGTTCAAGTGCGTACCCGCCAGTTCCGCCTGCTCCTTCTCCTTGAGTTTCTTGTCGGCCTCACATCGGGGGCTAAGAACGAGCGCGTGGTCAGTTCAGGCATAGGCGCGTCGTCTTCGATTAACAGATTCAAGTGCCCCCCCTGCCCCACTCGCAGGCCGAATTCGTCGATGTGTGGGATCGGCAGCGGCTGCTTGCTGTAGGCGAAAATAAAGTGATCGAATGCGGAAGGTAACTGTAAGGGACGCGTCGTGCAGTGATGGCCTCCCTATGTAACCCCGCGCAACCGCCGTTTGAAAAAATCTGAAAGATAAAACTTTCTTTATTCTAGACACTCTGCGCTGCCATCACTTCCGCGCGCAAAAATCGTCACTATTCTCCCTTCACATTTTTAGCAGCACGAAATAAAATCCAAATTAGGTGAACCGCTTCACCTTTTTCAAAATTAATTTCAATTAAAAATTGGATCCACACCCCTCCTTAAACCCTTGAAGCTGTTGGGTTTCAGTCCCGCCTGTAAGACAGAACCAGCGACTAATGGCAAGCGGACATCATTGCGGCATGTATCAAAAACGAGAAAAAATCCTTTCCTGACTGAACTTTTCCGTACGAGATGTTGCCATATACGACGTTGCTGGCCACTCGACATCCATATGCCAGCACCGTGTTCCTACAAATCCTGACATTGCGCATTTTCGATGTAGAAACATCGGCCATCGCACTTTGTGAACAGGTACTCAATTGAGAAATTCGTAGCTCTTCACGTTCTCCCGTGGATTTTCCGGGAAGCGGTCGTGAAGAGTTCAAGGACGATATACCGATGACTCAGACGTTTGACGTTGAAGCACTGATCAAATTGCGAAGCCAGACCCGGGCCATTTCCGATGCGCTCAAGGCGCAGGCTTCGGATTATCTGTCGACCCTCGCATTGCTGATCCGTCCGCAGACGTTTTTCGGTGAATACCTGCAAGGCGCGCAACGCAGCAGCGGCCGCGAAACCCAGCACCACTTCAAAGAGTTCAAGGAACTCTATGACCGCATCGGGTCGGCAGCGCCCTTTCATCTGGTCAATGAACTGGAAGTGCCCCTCAACCTGATCGGTACGACGCCGGAACTGTTTCCGCTGGAGTACGACAAGGTGCTCTCGCAAAGCGGCCAGACCATTCGCATCACCAGCCCCGTGCGCTGGGTCGTGGGCTTCAACTCATTCGACCTGGCCCGCTTTCGCACCGTCATCAAAGACCCCAATCGCAGCAGCGCCGAGTTGTACCGCTTCGTCGTGCACTACCTGGTGTTGTTCTACTGCCTGAGCCAGTCACCTGGCCTGGGCCGTTTGTTTGGCGGCCTGCGCTTCCCCCTCAGTTTCGAGCGACTCAAAGACTTTGGCGACCTGCCCTTTTGCGTCATCGGCTCACCGGTGCGCTCCCAATTGCCGGATGAATCGGTTATCCGCAGCAGCACGCAGATTGCCGGCAATACCAGCTTCGAAGAGTTGGTGGAGCACGAAAACATTATTGAAATGAACGATGAAATCCGTCAGCGCCTTCTGCTGACGATCGAAGGAATGTAACGCGCCCGGCCACCCGCTGCGCCGGAACGCAAATGACTTGCAGCGAATTGTTCGCACCAGGAGATCACGATGGCGAAGAAGGAAAGTACCCAGCACAAACTCGACCGCGTTCGCGCGCCTCGGGTCCATATCACCTATGACGTGGATATCGGTGACGCTCAGGAAAAGAAAGAGCTGCCCTTTGTCGTCGGTGTGCTGGGCGATTTCTCCGGCAACCCGCTGGAGCCGCTGCCGAAGCTCAAGGACCGCAAGTTCATTTTCATCGACCGCGACAACTTCAACGGTGTGCTCAAGGGCATCAAGCCGCGCCTGAGTTATCGGGTCGACAACACGCTGGCCAGGAACGGTACGCAGTTGGGCGTCGAGCTCAACTTCAACGCCCTCGAAGACTTCGAGCCGCAGAACGTGGTGAAGCAGGTCGAGCCGCTGCGCAAGCTGCTGGAAGTGCGCAACAAGCTGGCTGATCTGCGCAACAAGATGGGCGGCAACGACAAGCTCGAAGAGCTGCTCATGGACGTGTTGCAGAACACTGAAAAGTTGAAAACGCTGGGCAAGGAATTCGGCCGTGAAGCCGCTGTTCCAGCCACCGATGGCAAAGAGTAGGAGCCTGAAGATGAACGACAAGCAAACCGTGACTCAACAGGACAGCGATCTGGTTGAAGTGGAAAACTTCGCCCCGCAATCCTCGCTGCTCGACAGCATTATTTCGCAAAGCCGTGTCGCGCGCTCCGAGACTGAGCGTACCCGCACACGTGATTTGATCGGCGAGCTGGTCAGCCAGGTGCTGGAAGGCGAAATGACGCCGAGCAAGGACCTGATTGCCGTGCTTGATGCGCGCATCGCCGAAATCGACGCGATGCTCTCCGAGCAGATGAACGAAATCATGCATGCCCGCGAATTCCAGCAACTGGAAGCGTCGTGGCGTGGCCTGAAGTATCAGGTGGACCAGACCGAAACCAGCACCACGCTGAAAATTCACCTGCTCAATGCGTCGAAGAAAGACCTGGTGCGCGACCTCAAGTCCGCCTCCGAATTCGACCAGAGCGCGCTGTTCAAAAAGATATACGAAGAAGAATACGGCACCTTCGGTGGTGCACCGTTCGGCATGTTGCTGGGTGACTACGAGTTCAACCGAAGCCCCGAAGACATGTACCTGCTCGAAGAGATCTCCCATGTCGCCGCCGCGGCCCACGCCCCGTTCATCTCGGCGGCCTCGCCTGAGCTGTTCGGCTGGGACTCGTTTACCGACATGTCCGGCCCACGGGACCTGGCGAAGATTTTCGACACCGTCGAATACGCCAAGTGGAAGTCGTTCCGCGCCTCCGAAGACTCGCGTTATGTCGGTCTGACATTGCCGCACGTGCTGGGTCGCCTGCCTTATGGCCCGGATACCACGCCCGTTGAGGAATTCAACTTCGTCGAAAGCGTCGATGGCCGCGACCACAACAAGTACCTGTGGATGAACGCCGCCTACGCGCTGGGCACCCGGGTCACCGACGCGTTCTCGCGTTATGGCTGGTGCGTGGCGATTCGCGGTGTCGAGGGTGGCGGTCTGGTGGAAGGCCTGCCGACGCACACGTTCAAAACCGATGACGGCGAAATCGCCCTCAAGTGCCCGACCGAAATCGCCATCACCGACCGTCGTGAAAAAGAGCTGTCGGACCTTGGCTTCATTCCACTGGTGCACTGCAAAGGCACCGACTACGCCGCGTTCTTCGGCACTCAGTCGGCGCAGAAACAGAAGCACTACAACACCGACATCGCCAACGCCAACGCCCGGCTTTCCGCGCAGCTGCAATACATCTTCGCCACGTCGCGCATCGCGCACTACATGAAGGCGATCATGCGCGACAAGATCGGCAGTTTCGCGTCCCGCAAGGATGTGGAAATGTTCCTGAACAAGTGGCTGTCGAGCTATGTGCTGCTGGATGACACCGCCAGCCAGGAAGCCAAGGCCAAGTTCCCGTTGCGCGAAGCGCGGGCCGAAGTGTTCGAGGTTCCAGGCAAGCCAGGGGTGTACAAGGCCGTGACGTATCTGCGACCGCATTATCAACTGGACGAGCTGACCGCTTCGTTGCGCCTGGTCGCCGAACTGCCGCAATCGACTCGCGGCTGATCCACACCATTGCCAGGGAGGCAATATGAGTAGTCAACACAAGCTGTTGCCATCGCTGCTGGATCGATTGCTGGACGATCATCCGCATCAATCCATGGAAGCTTCATCGCAACGCTTGTGTTCGCTGGCCGATTACAAGGCCAGCATCGTTCGCGACCTGGAGGTGCTGGTCAACACGCGCCAGTCCCTGGTCGCCAACGAGCTGGAGGGTTTCGTCAATCTGGGCGGAACCATCCTCGACTACGGCATGCCGGATTTCACCAGTCGCAGCGTGCTTGATCCACAAGACCGCCTGTTGATTCAACGACAACTGGAGAAGGCGATCACCGTCGGAGACCGACGGTTTCGCAGCGTCAAAGTCCAACTGCTCGCCCAACAAACCGGCCAACGCATGCTGACCTTCCGCGTGGACGCAGTACTGCGCCTGCAGGACATCACCCGTCAGGTTTCCTTCGACGCGGTGCTGCAGGTCAACACCCAGGAATACAAAGTGCAGAACCTCAACTGATGCTCGACGATCTGCTGCCCTATTACGAAAAGGAACTGTCGCACCTGCGCTTTTTAGGCCAGGAGTTCGCGAGCCAGTACCCGAAGATTGCTTCGCGGTTGCTCATCGAGGGCGATAACTGCGAAGACCCGCATACCGAGCGCTTGATCGAAGCCTTCTCGTTTCTGTCGGCCCGCGTGCACAAAAAACTCGACGATGAGCTGCCGGAAATCGTCGAGTCGTTTCTCGAAGTGCTGTACCCGCATTACCTGCGCCCTACCCCGTCGATGTCGATCGTCGAGTTCAACCTGGGCAAGCAGGAAAAAGTCACCGAAGCCTTCCGTGTCGCCCGGCACACCGAACTCAGCGCCAACCCGATTGACGGCGTGGTGTGCAAATTCCGCACCTGCTACCCCGTCGAACTCTGGCCGGTGGCGGTGCATCAGGCGTCGTTCATTGAAATGGAACGCTCGGCGTTCAACGGTCATAGCGCTGACTTGGTCGCGCGCCTGCGCATCGGCCTCACGGCGACCTCCGATGTGTTGTTCGGCAAGATGGAGCTGGACAGCCTGCGCTTTTTCCTCGACGGCGAAAGCACTCTGATGCTGCAGCTCTACGAGTTGCTGTTCAACAACCTGGCCAAGGCCACGTTGTCGTTCGAGGATGAGGGGCGAACCCGCGAGATCACGCTGCCAGCGAACGCGCTGAAAGCCGTCGGTTATGGTCGGGACGAAGGATTGGTGGATTACTCGGAGCGCTCGTTCCTGGGTTATCGCTTGCTGCACGAGTACTTCACCTTCCCGGACAAGTTCATGTTCTTCGACCTGTCGGGTTTTGCGCGGCTGTTAGCGGGCAAGAACCTCGAGAAGATCGAGATCAACTTCTACTTTTCCGATTACGACCTGAGTGACCGCCTGGCGCGCCTGACGCAGAACATCGGGCGCAATAACTTCAAGCTCAACTGCACGCCGATCATCAACCTGTTCCGCCAGCAGGCAGAGCCGATCAAGTTGACCCATGCCCAGCACGAGTATGCCGTGACGCCGGATGTGCGCCTGCAAGGCTCGGCGGAAGTGGTGTCCATCGATCGCGTGCGGCGGGTGCGAAAAGTCGGCGGTGTCGATCAGGTCGGCACCTGTCATCCGTTCTTCGAACCGCGTGGCGACCAGGGCCCCGGCCAAAGCTTCTGGATCGCGCGACGGCGTCCAGTGCAGTCGCGCCAGCGCGATGGCTCGGACGTGTTTATCCGGGTGGTGGATCGCGAACTGGAATTGATCAATTCCAGCAACGACACCTTGAGCCTGCGCCTGACCTGCAGCAATCGCGACCTGCCCTTGATGCTGCCGTTCGGCGGTGAGCGCGGAGACTTCAACATGCCGGGCAACTCGGTAATCCAGGACATCCGCTGCTTGCGCAAACCGACCGCAACCGCGCGTGTGCCGCTGGGCAACGGAGTGATCTGGCGCCTGATTTCGCACCTCTCGCTCAACCATATGTCGCTGGTGTCCCAGGGGCGCGAAGTGCTGCTGGAACTGCTGTCGCTCTACAACTACCGCAACGTGTCGGCGCTGCGCAAGCAGATCAACGGCATCGTCTCGGTCAGTAGCGAACCGGTGGTGGCACGCATCGGCCATCCGCGTCCGAACTTTGTGCGTGGCGTCGGCATCACCCTGAATTTCGATGAAAGCCAGTACACCGGCAGCGGGGTGTTTTTGTTCGGCATGGTGCTGGACCACTTCTTTGGCCAGTACTGCACCATGAACAGTTTTACTCAATTAACCCTTCGCACCTTGCAGCGCGAAAAGAGAGTCGTCCAATGGCCACCGCGAACCGGCGATCAACCCCTGGTCTGATCGATCAGGCACGGGCTGAGCCGCACCGATTCGAGTTTTTCCAATTGGTGCGTTTGCTCCGCCTGCATTACAGCAGAACCGGGCGCATGGACCTGGACACTCGACCGCACGAAGACCCTTTGCGATTTCGCTCGCAGCTGTCGCTGAACTTCCCTGCGAGTGAAGTCAGCGACTTGCAGTTTGAGCGTGAAGGCAAGGTGTCCGCGGCAGGTTTGCCCCTGTCTGAAGTGCAAGTCACGTTTATGGGACTGGTCGGGCCGTCCGGCGTGTTGCCGCGTCCCTACACCGAGTTGCTGATCGAGCGGCATATCCAGCACCGCGATGATGCGGCCCACGCCTTCCTCGATATGTTCTCGCATCGCATGACCACGCTGTTCTACGAGGCCTGGCAGAAATACAAGTTCTACATCGAATACGAACGCAACGGCACTTCGGATTTTGATCGTTACCTGCTCAATCTGGTGGGTTTTGGCCCTGAGGCGCAGAAGCAGAAATTCGACAAGCAAGGCTCACCGCTGCGTCGCGAATTGTTCAGCTATTTCTCCGGCCTGTTCGCCCAGAAGCCACGCAACGCGCTGAACCTTGAAGTGATGCTGTCTTTCTATTTTTCGCTGCCGTTCAAGGTCAAGCCGTTTGCTGGACGCTGGCTGAAACTCGACGCCAGCCAATGCACGCAATTGGGTCGCAAAAACGCCGTGCTCGGGCAAAGCGCAGTCGCCGGCAACCGGGTCTGGGATTACCAATCGTGCGTGCGCATCGAGATGGGTCCGCTGGACCTGGTCGACTATCAACGCTTCCAGCCAGGCACCGTGGACTACCAGAAACTGGTGGAGCTGGTTCGGTTCTACGTCGGCGCCGAACTGGACTTCCAGTTGTCGCCCCGGCTCAAACCCGAAGCCGTCCCCGTGGCCCGCCTCGGTCGCCTGGGCAACGTTGCACTGGGCTGGCAAGGCTGGCTCAAACGCCCCGGCGTCGACGTGGAACCTTCCCGTTGCGCCCTCTTCCACATTCCTTTTGATGGGGTCTCCCTGTGAACCTGAAGTCCCTGTTTGCCAAACTGAACGATACCAGCCGCACCGCCACCGAAAGCGCCGCGGCCTTGTGCCTGTCGGAACAGCATTACGACGTCGAGATCGAGCACCTGTTATTGCAGTTGCTCGACAGCAACGACAACGACCTGCCGGCCATTCTTCGTCACTACGATGTCGTGCCGGATCGCCTGCAGGCTCAGTTGGTGACTGCGCTGGGAACCTTTAAGAAGGGCAACACCCGCACGCCTGCGCTGTCGCCGCACATTACTCGGATGATCGAGCAAGCCTGGGTGCTGGCCTCTATCGAGTTCGGGCAAGGGCAGATTCGCACCGGTTATCTGTTGCAGGCGTTGCTGGACGACAACGAGCTGCGCCGGGTGGTGATCGCCTCCGCCCCTGAGCTGGAAAAAATCAATGCCGACGACCTGCGCGTCAACCTCGGCGCACTGGTCGAAGGCAGCGCGGAATCGCAACAGGCCAAGCCCCTGGCAGGCGCGGACGTCACCGCGCGCAGCACAATTAGAGGCAACGGCAAAACCCCGGCGCTGGATCAATACACCATCAACCTGACGCAAAGTGCGCGCGAAGGCCGGATCGATCCGGTGCTGGGTCGTGAGTTCGAGGTTCGGCAGATGGTCGACATCCTCACCCGCCGCCGCCAGAACAACCCGATCCTGACCGGTGAAGCCGGCGTCGGCAAAACATCAGTGGTTGAAGGCCTGGCGTTGCGCATCATCCAGGGTGATGTGCCATCGGTGCTGAAAGACGTGGCTATCCACACCCTGGACCTGGGCTTGCTCCAGGCCGGTGCCGGGGTGAAAGGCGAGTTTGAAAGCCGTCTCAAGTCGGTCATCGAAGAAACCAAGCGCAGCCTGCACCCGATCATCCTCTTCATCGACGAAGCCCACACCCTGATTGGCTCCGGTGGTCAGGCCGGGCAAAACGACGCGGCCAACCTGCTCAAACCAGCCTTGGCCCGTGGCGAATTGCGCACCATCGCGGCGACCACCTGGGCCGAGTACAAGAAGTACTTCGAGAAAGACGCCGCCCTGGCACGTCGCTTCCAGGTGGTGAAGGTCGAAGAGCCGGACGAAGACAAGGCGATCCACATGCTGCGCGGTCTGCTGGCCAAGATGCAGGATCACCACAAAGTCACGGTGATGGACGAAGCGCTGGTGCAAGCCGTGCGTTTGTCCAATCGCTACATCACCGGGCGCCAGTTGCCGGACAAGGCCGTTAGCGTATTGGATACCGCCTGCGCGCGGGTTGCCCTCGGCCAATCGTCACAGCCGGGGCCGCTGGAAGACTGCAAAAGAACCCTCGACAATCTTCAGGCCGAAATCTCGGTGCTGGAGCAAGAAGCCGCCAAAGGCAGCGACCATGCCCGGCGTCTGGCGACCCTGAACACCGAGTTGCAGGCGCAGCACATAACCCGCGACGCTCTGGAGCAGCAGTGGCAACGTGAGCTGGAACTGGTGGCAAAACTCGGCGCGCTCAGCCATCCGGACAACCAGGCACCCGATGTACGGGAGATTGCGGCGGTACGCGCCGAACTGACCAGCGTCCAGGGTGAACAACCTCTGGTGCATGCGTTGGTCGACGGCGGGACCATTGGCGAAGTGATCTCCGGTTGGACCGGAATCCCGTTGGGCAAAATGCTCCGTGACGAAATCGATACCGTCCAGCGCCTGCCCGCGCTGCTGGGCGAACGGGTACTCGGACAAGATCACGCCCTGCAGGAAATCGGCAAGCGCATCAAGGTTTCACGCGCGCGCATGGAAGACCCGAACAAGCCGATCGGTGTGTTCCTGTTGCTCGGCCCGAGCGGCGTCGGCAAGACCGAAACCGCGTTGGCCCTGGCCGACACCCTGTACGGCGGCGAACGTAATCTCATCACCATCAATATGTCCGAGTACCAGGAAGCCCACACGGTATCGAGCCTCAAGGGTTCGCCACCGGGTTACGTCGGCTACGGCGAAGGCGGCGTGCTGACCGAAGCCGTGCGGCGCAAGCCTTACAGCGTGGTGCTGCTGGATGAAGTGGAAAAAGCCCACCCGGACGTGCTCGAACTGTTTTTTCAGGTCTTCGACAAAGGTGTGCTGGATGACGGCGAAGGCCGGGAGATCAACTTCCGCAACACGGTGATCATCCTCACGTCCAACACCGGCACCGATCGCATCATGCAGTGGTGCCTGAATGCCGAGCAGCAACCGACGCCGGAAGACATCGTTGAAGGCCTGCGCGACGAGTTGAACCAGGTGTTTAAACCGGCGTTCCTCGGCCGTCTGACCATCGTCCCGTACTACCCGGTTAAGGACGCCATTCTGGAGCGCATCGTCGCGCTCAAACTCGAACGCATCCGCAAGCGTTTCGAGCGCAACCATCAAGCCGTCCTGAGCTACGACGAAGCACTGGTCAAAGCCATTGCCTCGCGCTGCACGGAAGTCGACAGCGGCGCCCGCAACATCGACAACATTCTGTCGAAAACCCTGATGCCGGAACTGGCCCAACGGGTCCTGGAGCGGATGGCGCAGGACAAGCCGATTCAAAGTTTGAACATCGCGCTGGGCAGCGACGGCGATTTCGCCTACAGCCTGTGCTGAATGAGTATTTAAAGGTAGCCATCATGGATAACAGACATTCAAGGAAGCGCCCTGCACAGCCGGCATTGGCAAAATGCCTGATCGCAGTGGCCATGATGATGGCGTTGACGGCCTGTGGCGTCACCGACCGTGTCAGCAAGCGGGTCGACGATACATGGGCCGGCGACATGCTGTTCGACGATAACGAGAAGGTCATCCTGACGTCGGACGGCGGCAATCAGCTCAATCCCGATGCGTCCGGCAAACCGCTGTCGGTGGTGATTCGCGTGTACCAGCTGACGTCGCTGGAGCGCTTTTCGTCGATCGACGCCGACACGCTGTGGGACGACCCGCAAAAAGCCCTCGGCAATACGCTGATCGAAAACCGCGAAATCACCTTGCTGCCAGGCATGGGGCAAGTCGACAAGTGGCCGTTGAACAAAGCAGCCGGCTACGTCGGCGTCGCCGCGTTTTTCCGCTCGGAAGAGAACAGCCGCTGGAAGGTTGCGTTTGACGCCAACTCGCTGCGCAAGGATGGCATCTGGTTTTCCGCTGATGGCCTGCGGGTGCTGGTCGACAACAACAGCGTATCCGCCGTGAGCGGCGTCGATGTCCTGAACAAACCCAAGACCGAAGCGCAGCTCGCCCAAGCCTCTGCCCTGCCCGACCCGCCTGCGAAACAAACCCTCACCCAGCGGGTGCAGGACGCGGCCGTGCAACAGGCTGAAGACACAGCGACCAGCTCCGCGCAAAAAGCCACCGAGTCAAAATTAAACTCTCTATTGGAAGGCGTTCATGAGTAAGCAAAGCCGGGTGATGTGGTCGGAAGGCATGTTCCTTTTGCCACAACATTTCCAATATCAGGATGAGTTCCACCAGCATCAGCTGGCGGAGTCGACGCTGCGCAATACGCCCTTCCATTGGGGCGTGCAAATGCTGCAGGTTGATGAAGAGGCGCTCGCAACCGGCTCTTTGCAGCTCAAGCGATTGAAGCTGGTGTTTCCCGACGGTAGCCTGTACGACGCGCCGCAGCATGATCCGTTGCCGGCAGCGCGTGACTTGAAGGACTTGCTCAAGGGCAATGACCTGAAGGTCTACGCAGCACTGAAACTGCCTGAGCCGTTCGGCATGAACTACGTCGAAGACGGTCAGGAACAAAAAAGCGCACGCCGTTTTCGCAAGCAGTTCGACACCTTGCCGGACCTTAACGAAGGCGATCTCGAGAACGAAATCACCAGCCTGCGCCTGAACGTGGTGATGTTGATCGACGGCGACACTCTGGATGGCTACAGCCACTGCCCGATCGCCCGCCTGTCGCGCAATAACATCGGCGGCTTCAACCTCGATGCGCACTTCGTGCACCCGACCCTGCATGTGGGCACCCATGAAACCCTGACCGGCCTGGGCAAGCGCTTGCTCGGCGCACTGCAATCGAAAAGCAAGGCGCTGTCGGGTCGTCGACGCGAACGCGCGGACCAGATTGCCGAATTCGGCTCCAGCGACGTGACCCTGTTCTGGCTGCTGAACACGGTCAACCGTGCGCACCCGGGCCTGGCGCACCTGCTCGCCCACCCGCGCCTGCATCCCGAACGCCTGTATCTGTTTCTGGCGGAGCTCGCGGGCGGCTTGCTGACGTTTTCGCTGGACACGCAACTCAACGACATCCCCGAGTATGACCATCACGACCCCGCGGCCTCGCTGGTCAAGCTCGATGAGATGATTCGCGTACTGCTCGACAACGTCGTGCCTAACCAGTGCGTCGTGATCAACCTGACCCAGACCAAGCCGTCGTACTGGCAGGGACAGTTGCTCGATCCGCGCCTGGCCGAGGCGGATTTCTATATTTCCGTGCACGCCGACATGCCCGGCTCCAGCCTGCTGGAGCTGGTGCCACGCGCGTTCAAGGTCGGTTCGCCGGAAGACATTGAAGTCGTGGTCAACAGCGCGATGCCTGGCGTGACGCTCAATCACTCGACCCGCTTGCCCAATGCGATTCCGGTGCGACTGGACAATCACTACTTCTCCATCGAGCCCCATGGCCGGGTGTATGAACGCATGATGAGTGCCCAGGCCATCTCTTTTTACGCGCCCAGCGCCTTTACCAATCTCAAGCTTGAACTGATGGCGGTACTCAAATGACTGAAGCCGTAATGCAAGGCGCCGTGGCGGCCGCAACTGAAAAACCGGTGTTGAAAGACCTGGTGCAAGACTTCATCAGCATGGCGCTGATCGTGCGCAAAGGCCGCCAAGTGACCTCGGTCACCGCCTTTGAGGCGAGCATCGATGCCTTCTTCTCGACGCTCGAACGTGAAGCCCGTAACGCCAACTACAGCGTTGAACAAGTGAAGGACACGCAATACGCCCTCTGTGCGTTCCTTGATGAAAGCGTGTTGCGCTCCGGGGAAAACGACCTGCGTCGCCATTTCGAACTGCAGCCCTTGCAGTTCCGCTACTTCGGCGTGCACCTGGCGGGCGAAGGCTTTTTCGAGAAAATCGATTCGTTGCGCAGTGACGTCAAACAGAACCTGGATGTGCTTGAGGTGTACCACCTGTGCCTGGCGCTGGGTTTCGAAGGCAAATTCAGCCTCGGCCAGAAAGACCAGTTGCGCTACCTGGCCAACACCCTGGGCCAGGACATCGCGCGGTACCGCAAAACGCCCAAGGCACTCTCGCCGGATTGGGCATTGCCCGACCAGGTCTCGCAGATGCTGAGGCATGAAGTTCCCGTTTGGCTCTATCTGGCGCTCATTGCGCTGGTCTGCGTGGGTGTTTACCTGACGCTGGACTGGCTGTTGGCCAAGGACGTAGCCGCATTGTCCGAACAAATCAGCCAGCTGTTCAGTGCCTGAGCACACGTCAGGTAATCGAGTCAGGAAGACATGAAGACATTATTGCGTTTGTTGAAAAGCTTTTGGTTTGTCATCCCCGTGCTGTGGCTGGCGAGTCTGGCGGTTTGCTGGTTCGTGGCACCGCACGTGAGCTGGCTGCGTGGCTACACGCTGGAGGCGATGGCGATCATCAGCGCCTTCTATTTGCTGATCATTGTGTTGCGTCAGTACAAGCGGATCCGCGCTGAACACAACCTTGAGAACCTGGTGCAGATCGAGGTTGATCGATCGCTTAAATCCACCGGTGAATTCCGCGATCAGCAAGTGCTGCGCGAGCGCCTCAAGCACGCTATCGCGATGCTGCGCACCGATCGCTCGGCCGGTGGCGGCGGCTCGTCGGCGCTGTATGACTTGCCGTGGTATCTGGTCATCGGCATGTCAGGCGCCGGCAAAACCTCGTTGCTGACGCGTTCCGGTCTGTCCGCGAGCATCGCCAACAGCGCCAATGACACCCAAAGCGGTACGCAACATTGCGACTGGTACTTCAGCCCTGAGGCCGTGATGATCGACACGGCCGGCCGATACCTGCGGGACGACCAGTCGGCCAGCGAATTCGCCGCGTTCCTGCGGATGCTGAAAAAGCAACGCAACAAAGCCGCCGTCAACGGTCTGGTGCTGGTAGTGAGCCTGCCTGAGCTGCTGGCGGCCAGTGCCACCGAGCGCCACGAGCTCGCCGCGCAGCTGGTGTCGCGCATCGAGGAATACACCGACTGCCTGGACGCCAACCCGCCGATCTACCTGATGTTGAGCAAGACCGACCAAGTGCCGGGTTTCAGCCAGGCATTCGAAGGTCTGGACCTGAACGAACGTCAGCAACCGCTGGGCATGACCTTCGGTTTGTCGGAAATCCGCAACCAGGGTTTGCGCGCGGTGCTGGATGCCAAGCTGGCCAACCTGCACAGTCATATCCGCCGTCACGTCGACGCGCAGATGATTGCTTTGGGGGCGGATGCCAACAGCGCGCTGCTGAACTTCCCGAACTATTTTTCCGAACTGTCGGTGGTGCTGGAGCAGTTTCTCCAGCACTTCGCGCAGACGGGCCATACGGGTACTCAACTGTTGCTGCGCGGCCTGTATTTCACCAGCGCCCTGCAAACCGATCAGCAACTGAGCCAGGTGTATGAAGATGATCTCGCCGAGTCATTTTCGCTGCTGCCAGAAGCCGAGCACGACAAGCACACGCAAAGCAGTGGCAAGAAAATCAGCGACCGCAGCTATTTCATTACCGATACGTTCCGCCGCGTGATTTTCCCGGACCGCGACCTGACGCTTTATCAGTCGCGTTCCGGACAGAACAAATCGTTCAGCCCTGCTGTGCTGGGCGTGGCCGTGCTGGCCGCACTGGTGTTCATTGGTTGGCAAACCCTGTCCTTCCAGAACAACCGTCAGTGGCTGGCCTCCTTGCGCGAGCAACTGAGCGAGGTGCAGCAATCTCCGGACCGCGCCCAGTTGCTGGCATCGGGCCAAGGCCTGGAATTGCTCCGCGATCAACTCGCCGCCATCGAGAAACACCGCGCCAAAGGCGTACCGCTGCAACTGAGCGCCGGCCTTTATCGGGGTGACGACATCTACCTCGTCGCCCAGACCGCCTATTTGCAGCAACTGCGCACCCAGGCGCTCGAACCGGTCACCCTGCAACTTCAACTGCAAATGCGCGCTTTCAATGAGTTCGCTAAAACCATGGACCCGCAGAACAGCTTTGCGGTGGCACCAGACAAGGCCGGCAGGCCATCAGCCAAAGCCCGTGCGCAAGGCCTGAAACTGCCAACCCGCTTGAGCAGTGTTCCGCGCAGCGCCGGTGATGTCACCAGTCGTTTGAACGGTACAGTCAAAGGTGCAGCAAGCAAGGTGCGCGCCGATGCATTGACCGCGCTGCGCAACCCGGCCACGG
The DNA here is from genome assembly GCF_059716195.1 of Pseudomonas sp. LBUM1644. Classification (NCBI taxonomy): domain Bacteria; kingdom Pseudomonadati; phylum Pseudomonadota; class Gammaproteobacteria; order Pseudomonadales; family Pseudomonadaceae; genus Pseudomonas; species Pseudomonas sp. LBUM1644. The sequence goes on from NZ_CP166812.1 coordinate 3,311,964, forward strand.
CGAGCGACGCCGCTGAACTGTCGGCGACCACCGGCGGACTCTCGTTGTCCGAGGAAATGCTGGGGCGACTGGATGAACGCCAGGTCGCGTCCATCATCGAATCCTATAACGCGCTGAAGCTCTACTTGATGCTGACGCAACCCGATACCCATCCCGAACCTGAGTTCGTCGGGGTTGCATTGCCGGTTGCCTGGGCCAACACCGCCAGTACCGACAATCCGGTCAGCACTGCGGTTATTCAGGACAACTCGCCGGTCTACGTGCAACTGCTGAAAAATGGCCAGGCGCCGTCCCTGCCACGCAACGAGCAATTGATCAGCGAAACCCGCAATAGCTTGAAGTCGTTCATGATTTCCAGCTCGCTGGTGGATCGCGAATATTTGCGCCTGCAATTGGAGTCCAGCCGCCAGTTTCCAGCCGTGGGCCTGAGCGATCTGGTGCCTCTGCCAGGGCGTCAGTTGTTGTACGGCAGCGAAGCGGTGCCGGCGATTTTCACCCGTCAGGGTTGGGAACAGTTCGTGAAGCCTGAGCTGATCGAACTTTTGTCGGGCAACCTGCAAAACGAATCGGACTGGGTGCTCGATGGCGAAGGCGGCGACAGCCTGGTGCAAAAAGCCAATTTCATCCGTGAGTTCATGACGCGTTACAAACGCGACTACACCCAAGCCTGGTACACCCTGATCGACAGCGTCGGCGTTCGCCATTTCACTGACATGGCCAACGCGACCCAGCAACTGTCGCTGCTCAGCGACGTGCAGAACTCGCCGGTGAAAAACCTGCTGGCGGCGGTCAACGACAACACCCAATGGGATGTCCCTGCACCACGTGAAACCCAGCAACCGGGGATCAAGCGTGATGACGGTTTCTGGGGCAAGGTCACGGGGATTTTCGATGGGCAGGACACCTCGCCAAACGCGCTGATTTCGCCGTTGCCTGCGGTGGATGACGGCAGCCTGGCCAAGCGCTTCGAGCCGGTATCGCGGGTCTTCGCCGTGCAGAACGCCGAGGGCGCCGACAGCACGATCATGGATCGCTACCTGGCGGCGTTGCGCAAACTCAAGGTGCGGATGAACAACATCCAGCGCTCACAAGACGTCGGGAAAAGCAGCAAGCAACTGATCAGCGAAACCCTGGAAGGTCAGCCGAGCGAAGTCACCAGCGTGCGCAACTATGTCGAGACCACCGTCGACACCAGTCAGGGTGGTCTGTCAACTTCACTGCAAGGCCTGTTCAGTCTGCCGATTCAGTTCGCCTGGGAAACCCTGCGCGATCCGGCCGGCGAGCAGATCGCCAAGGCCTGGGCACAACAGATCGCCAAGCCTTGGGAACAAGTCATGGCGCACCGTTACCCGATCGCGTCGGGCAGTCGCAATGAAGCCTCGGTCAAGGATCTGCAACGTTTCGTCGACCCGGAGTCCGGCTTGCTGCCGAACTTCAAGCGTAACGAAATCGGCAACCTGTCCGGTGGCGAAGGCCTCGGCATGAGCAGCGCCAGCAAAGCCACGCCGCTGGTCAATCCGAACATGGTCAACAGCATCGACAAGGCCAGCTCCCTGGGCCAGGTCATTGCCAGCCTGTCGGACCGGGAAAACGGCTTTGAGATCATGCTGGAACCCGCGGCCTGGTTCACCGACATCATCTTCACCCTCGACGGTCAGGTGCAGCACTATCGCAACGGCAAGACCAGCTGGAGCCGCTTCTCCTGGCCAGGCACCACCACCGCACCCGGCGCGCGCATGGACGTGGTCACGCTCAGTGGTGAACGCATTACGGTGTTTGATTACCCTGGCCGCTGGGGCCTGCTGCGCATGAATGACAGCGCTCGCGTCAGTGATCTGGATGGTATCCAGCAGCGTTTCAGCTGGAACACCGCCAGCGGGCAAGTCAGCCTCGCCGTGCGCAACTACGGCGGCGTCAAGCTGACCGACCTGGCCAACGTCAAAGCACTGAGTGCACTCAACGCTAGCAGCGGACGGGTCCAGTGAGCATGCTTGTCTTGAATCAGGGACGCGGCCAATGATTGGTTGCTTCGGAAAAGTGCCCGCGAGCCCGGACTTCGTCAGCCTGCACGGTGCAGCCGACGACGTCTGCGAGTTCGACGCGTGGCTGCAAGGCGCATTGGCCGCCCTGCAGCCTCTTGAGGACTGGCGGGCGCTGTTCGACGCGTTGCCGGTGTGCTTTTTCAGCTATCGCGCACGCAGCGGCAACTGGTTGCTGGGCGGCTTGATCAGCTCAAGGGATTCGAGCCAGCGCCGTTATCCGTTTTTTATTTTTCAAACGGTAAAAGCCAGCGACGCCGAGCCATTGCTCAATCCTTTCACCTTGAGCGAACTGTTCAGCGGGCAGATCAGGCCGTTGCTCCATATGGCCACCCAGGGCGAAAGCACATCAGTGCTGTTCGAACGCATCAAAGCCTTGCGTCCATTACAAGGCCAGGACTTCGAGTTGTTCCGGCGCGTGCATGACAAGTTCCTGGTGAACTTCAACCTGCGCGATATCGCCACCGCACTTGAAGGCGCCTACCCGGAATTTGTCACCAATGCCGTACTGACCCGGCTGCTGGCTTTCAAAAGCCATCTGCACCAGCCAACGCCAATGGGCATTTCCCTGCCCTTGCCGGCGGAAAGAGGTTTAAAGAACCCGACCGCCGATTTGTGGATCACGTGGTTGACGCGAATGACAGCCGGTAGCGGCGTGCCGCAGGTCAGTCTGCTGGCAGACGACTTCATGCGCCCCCGGCTGATCTGCTTTCCGTCACGCAACAACCACGATGCCTATCGCGTGCTGACCGATACCGGCAACCGTTTGCAAAGTCATGACGTGATGGCGTCATTCGATGCGTTTGATGAGCACCACCCAAAACACGCCTTTCCCGAAATCGACCGCCCTCTTGATGACGTTATCGACCGTTTTGTCGACGCGCTGGATTTGAAGTCCGTATGAACAAGATCAAGTATTACTTCTTGCGCTTCCAACCCTACATTCTGGGGGTGTGTTTTTTTCTCACCATTTTCGTGGTGTGGGGCATTGGTCGTGCGTTTGACTTCAGCTCGCTGAACAGCCTGCTGACGGGCATTGGTGTGTTCCTGCTGCTCTCGGCCGGTTACGTGCTGCTGCTTTACCGAGGGGTGTCGCGGCACCACGATCTGGAAGGGCTGCTGCGCGACGACGCCGATCAGGCGGTACTGAACGCCAGTCCGGCGGACCGCGAGGAAGTCAGCCTGTTGCGCGAGCGCCTGTTGCAGAGCATTGAGCGGCTGCACAGCAACAAGCCGCGTGGCAGCAATCCCAAGGATGCGCTGTATGCCCTGCCCTGGTACCTGGTGATCGGCCAGCCGGCCGCCGGCAAAAGTACGATGCTCTATCAATCGGGCCTCAACTTCCCGTATGCGGAGCGCGAAGGTGCACGCGTCGCCGGCCTGGGCGGCACCCGAAACTGCGACTGGTTTTTCAGTTCCGAGGCCGTCCTGCTGGATACGGCCGGTCGCTACATGAACAACCAGGAAGAAGCCGGAAAATGGCGGGCCTTCCTGCAACTGCTGCGTCAACACCGGCAGCGTCGGCCGCTTAACGGCTTGATCGTCACCGTCAGCATCCACGACATTCTGCAAACTTCGCTCGAAGACCAGGAGCGTATTGCCAAGCGCCTGCGCGAGCGCATCCAGGAAACCCACGCGCTGCTGGAAGTGCGTCTGCCGGTCTACCTGGTGTTCACCAAGTGTGACCTGGTGCCGGGTTTTGCCCCGTTCTATCGCCAACTGGATGATGTTGCCCGCGGTGAAGTCATGGGCAAGACGTTTCCCCATAAAGGGTATGAGCAGGCCGACTGGGGCCGGCAATTCGGCGCGGCAATGGACGAACTGGTCAGCTATTGGCAACAAGTGGCGAGCCAGCAACTGGTCATGCAGGACATTCAGATCACCCGGCAGGATTCAGCGGTGTATCGCTTCCCGCTGGAACTGGCGGCGCTGAAGCCGCGGCTGCAATTGTTCGTCGACGCTCTGTTGCGCGCCAACCCGTATCAAAAAGCCGAACTGCTGCGCGGCTTCTATTTCACCAGTGCACTGGACGCCGACCAACCGGAAATGGGTGGGCACACGCGCCAGGTCACAGAGCGCTTCTCACTGGACAGTGATCAAGTGATCACCAGCGGCAATGCGCAACCGCGTCCGCTGTTCATCAACAGTCTGTTTCGCAAAGTCATCATTCCCGATCAGCATCTGGTGGCGTTGTACACCACCAACCACCGCGAGCGTCGGCGCAAGGCGGCGTGGATTGGCGGTGCCGCTCTGGTCGCGGTGCTGCTGTGCAGCCTGCTGGGCTGGTCCTATGTGAACAACAAAAACACCGTGCAGACTATTTCCACGGAACTGGCTCAGGCGGCCACCGCCGACGCCTCGGCGACGGGGCAATACACCGACTGGCAAACCCTGGATCGCATGCGCTTCTGGACCGCCCATTACTATTCGCAGCATCACGATGAAGGCGTACCGATGCGCATGCGCCTGGGGCTTTACCAGGGCTACAACGTCGAGCCGCTGGTGCGCAGTCAGTATTTCAGCCGGCTGGAAAGCGTGATGCTCAAGCCGACCGCCGACAACCTGACCCGCTCGCTGTACCTGTTGACCACCCTCAAGGTGTATCAGCGCAACAGCAAGGAACTGTTGCCGGTGACAGGCGTGGACAGTGTCGAACCCAAGGCGCTGCCTAGCGACAACCGGGCGCAGTCCATCGCGGCGTTCGGCAAGACCACGCTGGACACCTACGTCATGCTCTCGCGTGCCCAGCGCGAAAAGGCTGACCCGGCGTTCCTGAAAGCCAAAATACCGGATTTTTGGTACCCGGCGATTGCCCGCCAGACCGGAAAAACCATCGGTGCCGCCCACGACGGCTCGGGCTCGAATCAGGATTACGAGTTTGCCAGCCGGCAGATCAATTTCTACAGCGACCAGATTCACGAGGAAGACGTACCACGGATCCTCGATAACGCGTTCCTGACATCCAGCTCGCGAAATTACATCAACAGCTTGCTCACGCAGTCGTTGCGCTCGATCGAGACCATCACCCTGGAATCGGACACCTTGTTCGCCTTTGGCCGTGCCGATTTCCAGAGCCTGAAAACAGAAGGCCAGGGCCAGTTGAGCGCCATCGCCGGCAAGCTGCTGAGCACGCCTGACATCGGCAAAATCATTATCGCGGGGCATGCCGATCAATTGGGCGATTCGCAAGGCAACTTGCAGGTATCCAAACAACGCGCACAAACCATCAAGACCTATCTGGTGGGCAAAGGCGTACCCGGTGAACTGGTGGAAGCCGTCGGCGAAGGCAGCACCAAACCCTTGGTCAAATGCGATATGCAGCAACCAAGACCCCAGCTTATTCAGTGCCTGGAACCTAACCGGCGCGTAGAAATCGAAGTACGGTCGCTCAATTGAGACGGCCGCACTTCCGAAGGAAAACCGCTGCCGGGGCCCGCTTGATGTTCGGCCCAGGCCGGTAAGACACCTCTCTTGATCGTTTCAAAGAGGTTAAAAACGAAGGGGTTGTGACCTGTCCGCAGGTTGTTACAGCCCTTTAAATGAAGGTAAGGAGAAATTAGAAATGGCATTTGACGCATACATTCAGATCGAAGGCATTCCAGGTGAAGTGCTCGACGACAAGCACAAGGACTGGATCGAAGTGCTGGGCTACGAGTACGGCGCAACTCAGGCGACTTCCGCGACTGCAAGCTCTTCGGGCGGTGCTTCGTCGGAGCGTGTGTCGTTGAGCGATTTCAGCATCCGCAAAGCCGTTGACAAGGCTTCTGCCAAGCTGTTCGAAGCCTGCTGCAAAGGCACTCACATCGCCAAGATCCAGCTGAACGTCAACCGCGCGGGCGGTGACAAGGTTACCTACCTGACCATCAACCTGGAAGAAGTCGTGGTCTCCTCCGTCAAGGCAGTCGCCGGCGGCAGTCAGGGTGGCGAAGACAAAGCGGTCAGCGATCTGCCGATTGAAGAAATCAGCTTCAACTTCGCGCGCATCAAAACCACCTACACCCAACAAAGCCGTGCCGATGGCCAGGGCGGCGGCAACGTCACCGGTGGTTGGGATCGCACGGCGAACAAAGTTTTCGCTTAAGTCCGTAGCGATAGCGGACCGCTCACGCGGTCCGTATTCAGCACCGCGCCTGCCCACCAGGCGCGGTGTTCTTTTATTTTGATCAGAGTTGCCTATGTCTGAATTTCTCAACGACCTTTCGCTGGCCGAACTGACAGCGCCCATCAATGAGGGGAGCGGTGAAGACTTGAGCTTTTCCACCTTGTTCGATCAGGTGAAGGAGGCTCGTCGAGCAGACCCCGATTACCTTACCCAGGGTGACTGGCAAACCGATCTCAAGACTTCCGATTGGGATCTGACCATTACCTTGGCTGCACAAGGTCTGGCTCGACAGAGCAAAGACTTGATGCTGGTCGCCTGGCTCAGTGAAGGCCTGGCGCACAAGTACCATTTTGTCGGTATCACCTTCGGCCTGACACTGGCCGAGCGCATTCTGCAAACCTTTTGGGCGGATCTGTTCCCTTCCCTTGAGGACGGCGTCGATGAACGCGCCGCACGCCTGGCGTGGATGAAAACCTCGCTGGCAGACATCGTCGGCGCATTGCCGATCACCCAGGGGCAACATTACGGTCTGCTTCGTTACGACGAATCCAGGCACATCGAAAACCTGGCGCTGCAAAACCCTCAGGCGATGCGTGCCGCCCTCGACGAAGGCAAGATCAACGCGGAAGTCTTCCAGCGTTCGGTGGTGCTGACCGATTCGGATCATCTGCGCCTCAAAGCCGGCGAAATAGCCGCCTGCCTGAAAGCCTGCCAGCAGCTGCAGATCACCGCTGACAGACACTTCGGCCCTGAGGCGCCGAGCTTTGCCGGGCTCAATGACATTTTGTTTCGCGCAGGACAACTGGCTGAAAAACTGCTCAAGGATCGAGGGATCGAACTGTCCCCGGCCCGTGTCGCGCCGACTCCGGCCATCCCTGAAAGCACTGGTGAACAACCTGCAGGTTCCGCAATGACCCAGCCTGAGCAAAGTCTTTTAGCCACTCCGCTTCGAACTACACCGCAGACCCGCGATGAGGCATTCACCCTGCTGGCCGGCATCGCCCAGTTCTTCAAACAGACCGAGCCCCAGAGCCCCGTCCCTTATCTGATCGAACGGGCGATCAAATGGGGCAACATGCCGCTCGAGGGTTGGCTGAACGATGTGATCAAAGACAGCAATGTGGTGGACAGCATCCGCGATGTGCTGGGGACCAAGGAAGCGAAGTCCTGACATACCGCCTTCGCGAGCAAGCTCGCTCCCACATTTGATTACGGCCGTCAATGCGGTTGGGTGCCATCGGGTTGACTGGGGTACCCGCCCAATAGTTGACTCCCGTCACTCTTCGGCAATCTCAGCCGCATCAAGGCCGGCGCAGCGAACTTCGCCTTCGGGGCATCGAAGGACTCTATAGATCTCAGAAATCACCTGCATCGTTGCGTCTTCGATTGTTCCTTCATTACGGCATAAAACCCAGCCGTGATCTGCAATCGCTCGCTCGAACGCCTCGGTACAAGCGACATGTTCTTCCAGCTTATGGATCACAGTACTGCTCAGCCCGCGCCGTCGTGCCGCTGCCCTCGCCCATGAAATATCAGGGGTGGTGACAACCCCGACATGCAGGTCTGGCACTCTCACGTTTCGATCAATGTTCAGCTGTAGAATCTCTGCAAACGGGACTATCCGGCGAAACGCGGCATCAGACGGGTACCAGCGATCGATCAGGATGATGCTGTCTGGTGGCTGTTTAGCCAGCACGTGCTGGGAAATCCAGGTACGGCTATCAGCAAAGCGCTCACAAACCCTCAACTCCAACTCCCGGGAGGGATGTCTGACGAGTCTGTTAACGAGGGCCATTGTTTCACCCCTATAGGGATCGCTTTTTTTCTCGCAAAGTCGGATCACCTTTTTGTTGTCTGCCCTCAGTACTTTCGTAACGGCCTCCAACAGTGTGGTTTTGCCGGCTCCCTTGGGCCCATCTAGAGAAACAAACAGCGGACGATTCATTCTTCACATAACGATGTATATACGGTTTTTTTGTCCTGTTCGTTCGCTAGAACCGCTTGGCGCGACTACGCGAATCGAGTGGAGGGCTCTTATGAACAGATATTGATGAACACTCTAACGTAGTTTCTGGCTAACGGGTCTCAAAAACCGTTCACCAATCCTCCGTTGTTCAGCCCAACTTGAGCGCTGAAATCGGGCAAAAGCGCGATGCCCAAATCAGTCAAAGCCGCATCACGCAATGCTTCGTTATTGTTGGTTGCGAATGCGCCTTTTATAGGAACAGTCAGCCGCTTCCCCGCCACTTGCGAGGGGCCAGGGGCTTCGAAAGCCCAGGCAGGCGTGTCGCTGCCTCGAGGGTAATAAAGACAGTTGTGTTCTACGAGATTCGGTGGACGTTGAGGTTCGCCGTATCTCTCGAGATAACTGCGACTTGCAACAAAAATCGGTTGAGTGCGCATACGACTGCCGGTGACGTGGGCGCCTTGAAAAGGCTATCGCGCGGTACTTGCCCCTGCCGATGGCCCTCCTCCGCATAGTACCTGTTGTCCCTTGAGACTCTTCAAAATGATGTCGTAACGCTGGCGCACCTCGCTAATGGGCAGCGTAGACAACTGCTCAGCCACAAAATCCTGCCTTCACAACACGATAAATAGCCAGCTATTTGTTGTTAAAAGTCTGAAGTATTCATTTGAACTTACAGATTCTTTCGCGTCTCGGCCTATGCCTAACATCGGCGCCACGCTTTTACAGTAGGCCCAGGGATTTTTGAGGATCACCGATGAAGCTGGAAATTTTCCGCACGCTGTGGGGTTACACCGCCAGCAAGGCCCAGGCGCTCGAAGAGCTGCTGCAAGCGGGCTTCGATGGAATGGAAGCTCGCCTGCCACTGGACGCCCGTGAACGGGCTGAGTTCGCCGCCTTTCTCCAGGCCAATCGCCTGGGCTATATCAGCACAGTCTTCACCGCGTACGACGTGCTGCCGGACCAGTCGGCGACGCCTGCCGTTCACCTCAATGACCTCGATCAGAAACTCGCCTGGGCCGCCGAACTCGACCCACGCTTCGTCAACGTGCTGGCGGGCAATGATCGCTGGTCCTTGCCACAACAAGTGGAGTTCTTCGGCCAGGCGCTGGAACTGGCGCGCAAGCACGGCCAGGTCTGCAGTTTCGAAACGCATCGCTCGCGGTCGCTGTTCAATCCTTGGGTGACTCTGGAGTTGATCCGGCAATTGCCCGATCTGTTGTTCACCAGTGACATCAGCCATTGGGTGGTGACGTGCGAGCGCCTGTTGAATGACCCGGCCGATGACTTGAGCGCCTTCATCGATCGGGTTCACCACATCCAGGCCCGGGTCGGTTATGACCAGGGCCCCCAGGTTCCGCACCCGGCGGCTCCTGAATATGCAAAAGAGCTGGCCTTCCATCAGCAGCACTGGGAAAGCATCTGGCGCTCACAGCAGGCCCGCGGCTACCAGGTCAGCACATTGACTCCGGAGTTCGGCGCCGACGGTTACCTGCATCATTTGCCCTTCACCAATGTACCGGTCGCCGACCTGTGGTCATTGAACGTGTGGATGGGCCAGGCCGAGCGTGAACACTTCAGCCGTTTCAGCCACTCAAGCAACCCTTAGGGAGTCGAAGCGTCATGTCTGACAATAAAAATAACAGCGTTAGCACTGACACACAGAACGCCAACTTCAAGAGCATCCCGGTGGTCAACATCGCCGGTCTGTTCAGCGTTGAGCTGGAACACCGCCTGGCCGTGGCCGAACAATTGGGTCGCGCCGCCAGCGATGTCGGGTTCCTCTATATCACCGATCACGGTATCGACCCGCAACTGATCAGCAACCTGCGCAAGGCGGCCAAGGACTTTTTCGACCAGCCCTTCGACATCAAGATGCAGCACTACATTGGCACCTCGAAAACCCACAAGGGCTTTGTACCCGAAGGCGAAGAGGTCTACTCCCAGGGCAAGCCGGACCACAAGGAAGCCTTCGACGTCGGCTTCGAAGTCCCGGCCGATGACCCGCTGGTGCTGGCCAATACCCCATTGCTGGGCCCCAACGACTGGCCTGAACTGCCGGGTTTCAAGGAGTCCGTATGGGCGTACTATGAAGCGATCTTCGCCTTGGGCCGGCGCTTGTTTGGCGGCTTCGCCCTGGCCCTGGGCCTGGAAGAAAACTATTTCGACAGCCTGGTCACCCGCCCACCGTCCAAGCTGCGCCTGATCCATTACCCCTTCGACGGTGCCGCCCATGACGCACCGGGTATTGGCGCCCACACTGATTACGAGTGCTTCACCATCCTCCTAGCCGACAAGCCAGGCCTTGAGGTGATGAACAATCTTGGCGAATGGATCGATGCACCACCGATTGCCGATGCCTTTGTGGTCAACATCGGCGACATGCTTGAAGTGATGACGGCAGGCACATTCGTCGCCACGGCACATCGGGTACGGAGCGTGAGTGAGGAACGTTATTCCTTTCCACTGTTTTATGCCTGCGACTACCACACCCAGATCAAGCCGCTGCCCGCGTTTGCCCAGGCAGGTAAGGACTATGAAGAAATAGCGATCGGCGAACACATGTATGGCCAGGCGCTGCAGACCTATCAGTATCTGCGCCAGCGAGTGGCCAATGGAGAAGTTGAACTGCCAGCGAAGGCACGCAAGCCCGCCAGTTTCGGGCACTTGAAAAATCAGGCGTAACCGTCCTGATTGACGTTTTCAGTTAACACCTACCTACGCCGGAGTCAGTCAATAATGAATAACAATAAGAACACTCTCTTACGCATGACCGTATTGGCAGCCAGTATGTTCGGTGCCTCGGTGAGCATGGCCGCATCAGACACCTTTAAGGTCGGCATGGAAATCACCTACCCGCCCTTCGAGTCCTATGACAAGGACAAAAACGTGGTGGGTTCGGATCCGGAACTGGCGACGCTGCTGGCCAAGCACATGAACGCCAAGGTGGAGTTCGTCGACACCAAGTTCCCGAGCCTGATCCTGGGCCTGAACTCCGGCAAATACGACGCGATCATTTCCGGCATGTACATCACACCGGAGCGCCAGACTCAGGCCCAGACCATCGCCTATGCCAATACCGGTGCCGCGGTCATGGTGCCCAAGGGTAGCGAGATCAATGCGAAAAAACCTGAAGACCTGTGCGGCTTGAAACTGGGCCTGGAACAGGGCACCACCTGGGTCAAGGAATTCAAGAAGCTCTCCGATGACTACTGCGTGCCGAACAACAAAGGCGCCATCACCGTCAGCGAGTACCCCTCGGCGCCCGAAGTGACCCAGGCCCTGTTGTCGAAAAACATTCAGGCCCAGGTTGAAATCGCTGGCGCTGCAAAAATGATCGCGGAAAAGACCAATGGCCGGGTAGTGATCACCACCGAACACCCGATCTATCAGCAAACCCTGGGTATCTTCGTCAAGAAAGGTAACGACGAAACGTTCCAGGCCGTGCAAAAAGCGTTCGAAGAGAGCAAAAAGAGCGGTGAGTACGCCGCTATTCTGACTAAGTATGGCTTGGAAGAACCGACCGCCAACTAAGCACGTGTCCTTGTAGTCTGGTCATCTGCCGTCCCTGCACCGGGGCGGCAGATCGAGGTGCCCTATGCAATTCGATTGGTCGTATTTCTTCTCCCTGTTTTCCCTGCCGGACTTCTGGAAGGCCTGCGTCACGGTGGTCCAGCTCAGTGCCCTGGCCTGGTTCCTCGGGATGCTGCTGGGCTTTGGCCTGGCCACGGCCAAGCTGTCCCAGTCGCCGTTGATGCGCATTCCCGCGGCGGTCTACATCTGGTTCTTCCGCAGCATCCCGTTGCTGGTGCTCGTGGTCTTCGTCTACAACTTGCCACAATTGTTTCCCGGCAGCGGACCGATTCTGTCAGACCCCTTCTACTCCGGCTTGCTTGCCCTGGTGGTCACGGAAGCGGCTTACATGGCGGAAATCCACCGTGGTGGTCTGATTTCCGTGGCCAAGGGTCAGAAGGAAGCTGGACGCGCGTTGGGTGTCGGCCTGTTCGGCATGCAGCGCTTGATCGTGATCCCCCAGGCGTTCCGTATCTCGCTGCCTACGTTGATCAATGAATACATCACAGTGGTCAAGCTGACATCGCTGGTCTCGGTCATCTCCCTGACCGAAATCCTCACGGTCGGCCAACGCCTCTATGCCACCAACTTCCTGGTCATGGAAACCCTGGCTGCGGTGGGGGTTTACTACGTACTGATCGTCACCGTGTTCGGCTATTTCCTGCAACGCCTGGAACGCTACCTGGACCTGACCTTCCGCAAGCCCCACGCACTCGATGACGCCGCCGTGGCCAAGCTCAAGGCCTGCGCCGAAGCCTTGCCCGACAGTGCGCGCAAAGCAACGGGCAACAACACGACGCCCATCCTGCAACTGAAGAACATCCAGAAGAGCTACGGCACGCACAAAGTGCTGCTGGGTATCGACCTGAATGTCGAATACGGCCAGGTGATCTCGATCATCGGCCCCTCCGGTTCCGGCAAAACTTCGCTGATCCGCACCGTCAACGGCCTGGAAAGTATCGATACCGGCGACATTCTGTTGTTCGGTGAAAAATTCATCGAAGCATCGGACAAACCCAACAGCGCACGCCTGCGCAAAGGCGTGCGACACATTGGCATGGTGTTCCAGAACTTCAACCTGTTCCCGCACCGAACCATTCTCGACAACGTCACTCTGGCGCCGCGCTACCACGGCCGTCCGGGTGAGCTGAGCGAACATCGTGCTTATGCGCTGCTGGACAAGGTCGGCCTGCTGGCCCACGCCCACAAGTACCCGCACCAGCTCTCCGGCGGGCAGCAACAACGCGTGGCGATCGCCCGTGCCTTGGCCATGGAGCCGGACATCATGCTGTTCGATGAGCCTACGTCAGCGCTCGACCCGGAGCTGGTGGGCGATGTGCTGAACGTCATACGAGACCTCGCCAGTGAAGGCATGACCATGGTTATTGTCACCCACGAAATGGACTTTGCCATGTCGATATCCGACCGGGTCGTGTTCATGGAGAACGGTAATATCCAACTGGATGCAACACCTGAAACCATACGATGCGATGCCGAAGGAGAGAGAGTGCGTCGCTTCATGGGCATCGGTGCCCGATCGCCAAACCTGTCTGCCACTGTGGATCACGCGTGAGCCAGTTACTGCAGTAGGTAACCACTTTCTTTGAGCTTTTTTCTTTCAGGAAAACACGCATGAATCTTGGAATAGCAGGACGTTGGGCGCTAGTGTGCGCCGCCAGCAAAGGTCTGGGTAAAGCCTGCGCACAGGCACTCGTCAGCGAAGGCGTGAACGTGGTGATCACCGCCCGAGGCGAACAGACGCTGAATGAAACAGCGCGTCAGCTCAGAGCGATAAATCCTGAAGTGACGGTCATCGCTGTCGCTGGAGACATTTCAACGCCTGAGGGTCGGGCGGCAGCCCTCGCCGCCCATGAGCATTTCGATATTTTGATCAACAACGCGGGTGGCCCTCCTCCCGGGGATTTCCGCGAATGGAACCGCGAGGCCTGGCTCAAGGCGCTGGATGCCAACATGCTCACCCCTATCGAATTGATCAAGGCAACGGTCGACGGTATGGCGGCACGCGGATTTGGCCGAATCATCAACATCACGTCGAGTGCCGTGAAATCCCCTATCGAAAGCCTGGGGCTGTCCAATGGCGCGCGCAGTGGCCTGACGGGGTTTATCGCAGGGCTTTCCCGGCAAGACAACATTGCCAGTCGCAATGTGACAATCAACAACCTGCAACCGGGCTCATTCGACACCGATCGCCTGCGTAACAACCTGGTCGCCGCTGCCGAAGATATGGGGCAGGACAGTGAGGCATTCCTCGGCGAATGCCGTCGCGAAATTCCTGCCAGGCGCTTCGGCTCACCCGAAGAGTTCGGTGCGCTTTGCGCCTTCGTTTGCAGCCGTCATGCGGGCTACCTGACTGGGCAGAATTTGTTGATTGATGGAGGAGCCGTTCGCTCCAGCCAATAAACGCGGCAGGCACAACTGGGGCGGTTGGCGCCAAGGTCAGGTCAGTAGCATCGTCGCGCTACTGATCCAGCCGCAGATTCGGTACTATGTTTGACCGTCAGCATTCCTCACTTTGGAGCCCGAATGCCCATTCAAAAGGACATCGCCGCCGACAGCGGCGCACCGATGATTCCTGAACAGCGCCGTGAATTGATGCTGCGACAGTTGCGCAAGCATCAGGTGCTGAGCGTTCATCAATTGATGGAGATGTTCGACTGTTCGCACATGACCATACGCCGCGATATCGCGCTGCTGGAGCAGGAAGGTCGTGCTTACTCGGTAACGGGTGGAGTGCGGATCGCCAGCCAGCTCCACAGTGAGCCCAGCCATCAGTTCAAGGCCGTGGTCGAGTTGCCACAGAAACAGGCCATGGCCAAACTCGCCGCCCGGCTACTGCATGCCGATATGACGGTTTACCTGGATGCGGGCACCAGCACGCTGGAAATCGTCCCTTACATCAAGGCGCTGTCCGGCATGACCGTGGTGACTAACGACTTCGGCGTTGTCCAGGCACTGATCGAAGCGCCCCATGTCACGGTGATTCATACCGGCGGGCAGCTGGATCACTCCAATCAATCGTGCGTGGGCGGGCTGGCGGTTGCCACTTTGCGTCAGGTCGTCACGGATATCGCGTTCATATCGACCAGTTCATGGGATTTGCGTCGCGGCCTCACTACCCCTTCGGCGCTGAAGGTGGAGGTCAAGCAAGCCGCGATGCAATCGGCTTCCCAAGTGGTGCTGGTGGCCAGCAGTTCGAAATACGGCACGTTCAGCATGTACAAGATCGCCGGGCTCGAACAGTTCGACATCATCCTCAGCGACGACGCGTTGGCCCCGGCCGCGGCTGATGGCATTCGCAAGCAGGGTGTGGAGCTGTTGCTGCCGTCTGAGAACACACAGGCCTGAAACGACGGGCTCTTGCGTCCAGCAGAGCCCGTCGCCGCCCTCCTCTATTGCGTTTGCCGAGCCTTCCAGTCGCGCAGCCACTGCAAGCCGGCAGACGTGTTACCACGCGGCCGATACTCGCACCCTACCCAGCCGTCATAACCCAACTGGTCGATCAGCTCGAACAGATAGGGATAATTGACTTCCCCCAAGTCCGGTTCATGCCGATCCGGCACACCGGCGATCTGGATATGGCCGATACCGTCGAAGTCCCGACGCAGTTTGGTGGCCAGGTCGCCCTCGACGATTTGGCAGTGGTAGCAGTCGAACTGAACCTTCAGGTTACTGGCGCCCACTTCCTTACAGATAGCCTGGGCCTGATCCTGCCGGTTGAGGAAAAAGCCCGGCATGTCCCGCGTATTGATCGGCTCGAGCAATACTGTGACGCCTAGCTTGGCGGCCTGAGCTGTGGCGTAGGCGAGGTTTTCCAGGTACACGCCGTAATGCCGCGGGCGATCGCTTTCCGACGGCAACAGCCCAGCCATCACATGGAGGCGCGAGTTGCCCAACACGCCGGCGTATTCCAGGGCACGATCAAAACCGCTACGAAATTCACTCTCCCGGCCCGGCAACGACACCGTGCCCCGCTCGCCTGCCGCCCAATCACCAGGAGGTGCGTTAAACAGTGCCTGCACCAGGCCGTTGTCACTCAAGCGTTGCTTGAGTTCTTCAGCGCTGTAGTCGTAGGGAAACAGATACTCCACCGCCTCGAAACCATCGGTGGCCGCGGCGGCAAAGCGATCCAGAAACGCATGCTCCGGATAGAGCATGCTGAGGTTGGCAGCAAAACGAGGCATGGTAGCTCCTATAGATGGCTTTTTTTGTAGGAGCCAAGCTTGCTGGCGATGGCGATCTCAAGTACGCCTTCGCCGGCAAGCCGTGCTCCTACATTACGTTAGACAAAGGGCCAGATCAGCAGGGTAATACAGAAACCCAAGGTGCCGAGCAAGGTGGTCAGCACTGTCCAGGTGCGCAAGCCGTCAGCCACATTCAGCCCGGACAGCTTGGTGAAGATCCAGTAACCGGCATCATTGATATGGGACATGGCCAGCCCGCCACCGCCCATGGCCAGGCACAGTAGGGCCATGTGGTTCGGGGTCAGGTTGAGTGTCGCGATCAGCGGACTGATAATGCCGGCAGTGGTCACCAGCGCCACCGTGGTCGAGCCCTGAACTGCGCGCAACAGCATGGTCAGCAGAAAGCCCAGCGCCAGCACCGGCAGACCGGTAGTGCGCAGCATATCGGAGACCACGGCCCCGATGCCGGTATCCACCAGCACCTTGCCGAATACGCCGCCGGCGCCGGCAATCAGGATCACCATGGCCACACCGGGCAAGGCCGAACCGATCACGTCAGACACTTGAGTGCGGCTCCAGCCCCGGCGCGAACCCAGCAGCCAGGCACACAGCAAGGTGTCGATCAGCAGCGCCACCAGCGGTGCGCCGAGCACGGTCATGATGCCGCGCAGAGTCGATTCGGCAGGCAACAACGAGGTAGACAGAGTCCCCAGCAGAATCAGAATGATGGGCAGCAGGATCAGGCTGACAATCAAACCAAACCCGGGTGCGGGTGCAGGCGGCAGTTTGGAAACGATACTGCTCGTGGACTCTTCCAGGCCCATGTGCGACACGGCCACGGCAGCTTGCCCGGTGCTCGTGTCGTTGCCATTGGACCAGGCGGCCAGATCTTCATTGGTGACATGTGGACCGTAGACCTCGGCGCGAATATCGTCGGTCATCGGGTACGCCCGACGGGTCATGCGCCCGGCCACGCGGTAGCCGACATAGCACAGGAACGCCGTCAGCGGCAGGCCGAACATCAGCACGCGGCCCAGGTCCGCGCCCAACTGACTGGCAGCGGCCACGGCCCCCGGGTGTGGCGGCAGAAAAGCGTGTACGGTCAACAACGCCGCGCACATCGGCAACGCGAACACCAGCAGCGGCTTACGCGCACTGCGCGCAACACCATAGGCCAGCGGCATGAGGATGATCACGCCGACCTCGAAGAACACCGGCACCCCGACCATGAAGCCGGCCATCGTCAACGCCAGGGGCGTACGCCGGTTGCCGAAACGAGAAATCAGCGCCTTCGCCAGCGCCTCGGCACCGCCGGAGAGCTCGATGATCCGCCCGATCATCGCGCCCAAGGCAATGATGATCGCGATATGGCCCAAGGTCTTGCCCATGCCGCCTTCGATAGTGGCGACCAGATCGGCCGGCTTCACGCCGGCCACCAGTGCCACCAGGATGCTCACCAGCATCAAGGCCACGAAGGGTTGGAATTTGTACTTGAGCACCAGGAATAACAACAGCGCGATGCCCACCCCAGCAGTAATCATCAGGATTAACGGGCTCATTTCAGAAACCCTCCACACCGGGTAACGGAAACGGTATTGCCAATGGATCTGAACATGCCGCAGTGAAGGTGAGTCATGCTTGGATTTCCTGTTGTTATTGTTTTTTCAGGCAAGCCAGGACCGTCGAGAGGCGCTGTGCGTCTCTCAGGCAGGGCCTGCGTTATCGATCTTTCGTGTCAAGCCAGCGCGTTACCAGTGCGCACCAAAGGTGTCTCGCAATTCATCCAGCGCCGCCTGATCCAGCGGTTCGGGCTTGGGATTGCTCATCAGCCAGAGCCGCGCGGTTTCCTCGAGCTCTTCCAGGGCGTAGCTGGCCCTGGAAACCGAACTTTCCCAGACCACCGGGCCCAGTCGCTCAAGCATCACGCCGCGAACGCTGTTAGCCAGCCGGGCGACCTGCTCGGCAACCTTTGGCGAACCGGGTCGCTGGTAGCCAATCAACGGAATATGCCCGACCTTCATGACCTGGTACGGGGTCAGCGGCGGCAGGATGTCGTCCGCCTGCCAGACACCTGCGAGCGTCAACGCCACTAGATGGGTGGAATGGGTATGCACCACACCGCCGACATTCGGGTTGCGGTCGTAGACCTGGCGATGCAATGCCAACGTCTTTGAAGGCTTGTCCCCGGATACCCATTCGCCAGCCAGGTTGACCTTGGCGATGGTTGCCGGATCGAGGCGCCCAAGACAGACATCAGTCGGCGTGATCAACCAGCCGTCGTCCAGGCGCGCGCTGATATTGCCGGCGCTGCCGACGGTGTAACCACGCTGATAGAGGCTGTGGCCAACCTCACAGATTTCTTCGCGCAAGGCGTTTTCGTTGCTCATTGCGCACCTCCGGCGAGCTGGTCCAAGGCTTTACTGAAGAAGTCCCGGCCACCGAAGTTGCCCGATTTGAGGGCCAGCGCCAAAGGTTCATCAGTACTGCTGACGGTCGCCGGCACACCCGGATCGATCTGCGCGCCAATCTGCAGCAACTGCACACCCAACGCCTGGACTACAGCGCCCGACGTTTCTCCGCCGGCGATCACGAAACGGCGCACGCCGCTCTCGCGCAAACCGTGTGCAATTTCGCCGAAGGCATTTTCCACCAGGCTACCGGCTTGCTCGACACCCAGTTGCTGCTGCACCCGCTTGACCTCTTCCGGTGAGCTGGTGGCGTAGATCAGTACGGTTTGGTCGTTATCACGGGCGAAGGTCAAGGCTTGCGCCACCACCGGTTCCCCCGCCGCCAAGGCCAACGGATCAATGCGCAGGGCCGGCCGACCGGCTTCGAGCCAGGCCGCCACTTGTCCATTGGTGGCGATCGAGGCACTGCCGGCCAACACCACTTCCCCGCCGAACACCGCTGGGAGTGTCGAGGCGTCGAGGTCACGCAGCTTGCCGGCACGACGGAAATTTTCCGGCAGGCCCAAGGCCAGCCCAGAACCGCCCGTCAACAACGGCAGATCGGCGCAGGCCGTACCGAGGGTGTACAGGTCGCTGTCCGACAAGGCATCCGCGATTGCCATGCCGACACCTCCGGCCCTCAGCTCTGCAATTCTCGCTCGCACCTGCTCAGTGCCGCGGGCAATGGTGTCGTAGCGCAACAGACCGACATTCAGGCGGGTCTGCGATTGCAGGACCCGAACCAGATTGGCATCGGTCATCGGCGTCAGCGGGTGATGCTGCATGCCCGACTCGCTGAGCAACTGATCCTGCACAAACAAGTGGCCGCGAAAGATCGTCCGGCCATTCTCCGGGAACGCCGGGCAAGCAAGAGTGAAGTCGCTACCCAGTGCGGCCAGCAGCGCTTCGCTGACCTGGCCGATATTGCCGGCTGCAGTGGAGTCGAACGTCGAGCAATACTTGAAAAAGATCTGCTCGCAGCCTTGTTCGCGGAGCCAGGCCAGCGCGGCGAGGGACTGTTCCACCGCTTCGGCGACCGGCGTGGTACGCGACTTCAGGGCAATGACTATCGCATCGGCGTCAATCCCGGCGGTCACTTCCGAGCTCGGGATGCCGATGCTTTGCACGGTGCGCATACCGCCGCGCACCAGCATGTTGGCCAGGTCCGTGGCCCCCGTGAAATCGTCGGCGATGCAGCCCAGCAGCGGGCGTGCGGTGAAGGTAGTCATGGGGTGTTCCTCAAACAGACTCAGGCTTGGCGGTCGGCAATTCGATGCCCGGGAAAATCTTGATCACCGCCGAGTCATCCTCACGACCGAAGCCGGCACTGGACGCCTGCATGAACATCTGGTGCGCGGTGGCCGACAACGGCAGCGGGAACTTGCTCGCCCGAGCGGTATCCAGCACCAGGCCCAGGTCCTTGACGAAAATATCCACTGCGGACAACGGCGTGTAATCAGCCTTGAGAATATGCGGCACGCGGTTTTCGAACATCCAGGAATTACCGGCGCTGTGGGTGATCACCTCATAGAGTGCATCGGCATCGACCCCTTCACGCAGGCCCAGCGCCATGGCTTCGGCAGAGGCGGCAATATGCACACCGGCGAGGAGCTGGTTGATAATCTTGACCTTCGAACCCAGTCCATGGACGTCACCCAGGCGATACACCTTGCCTGCCATGCCCGCCAGGATCGACTCAGCCTTGGTATAAGCGTCGGCGGGCCCCGAGGTCATCATGGTCATCTCGCCAGCGGCAGCCTTGGCGGCACCGCCGGAAATCGGTGCATCCAGATACAGCAGGCCCAACGCGGCCAGGCGCTGGCCCAGATCCACCGCGTAAGTCGGCGCGACGGTGGCGCAGCCGATCAGCAGACTGCCAGGACGCAAAGCGGCCACGGCACCCTCCTCGCCAAACAATACGGTCTCGGTCTGCTCGGCATTGACCACCACGGTAATGATCACGTCGCACTCGGCGGCCATGTGTGCGGGCGAAGTGCACGCCACACCGCCCTCCCCGGCAAACTGTTCTGTTACGGCAGCACGCACATCACAGGCATGCACATTGAAACCGCTGCGCAACAATGAGCGGGCAATGCCCAGCCCCATCGCGCCCAGTCCGACTACACCGACGTTCTTGTTATTCATGGGGAACTCCAGAGGAAAGCAGCGACTGCTGCCACGCCTGCAAGGCGCGGACGTTGGCCGCGTTGTAGATAGCGCAACGGTAGACAGGAGCAGCACCGAGCGGATAAACCCGCAGAGGGGCGCTGCCGTTCGGCACGTGAGTCGGGATTTCATCGAACATCAAGGCCATCCTGTTTTTGTCGTGTTATCAGGTTGTCATACCGGCTGGTCAGATAATCCACCAATGAGCGGATTATGTGAAGTATTTTTTCCGAATAACATTTTTTAACACGCCAGCGCCGCACAAAAAGAAGGCACCAATGGGTGGATTGGCTGATCGATCAGAACATGTCGTTGACTGCTGTGGCTCGCAATGCCGGGCGCACGCGAGAAATGATGGCGCAGCGTGTGATGCGACTAACGCCTGAGACTTACGAAATCATGGCTTGCGCGTGAACAATGCATTCAGCGGTTGTTTTCCCATTGCTCATTGCTCATCGCCAGGCGAAAGCCGAGATGCGACATGGAATTCATAGGGTCCGCACCTTGCCTGGCACTGGTTCGAAAGCTGGTGCAGTAGCTGTCGCTACATAGAAAGGATCCACCTCGTATCACACGCTGCGGTGCGTTGGCCGTTACCCCGAGATCCGGGTCATAGCTGTCGGATGGACCCAGCGGGTTAAACACTGCTTCACCCGCCGACTGACGTTTGAGCCCTACTCTGAATGCATCAGCACGATACCAATCGGCAACCCACTGCCAAACGTTCCCGGACATGTCGTAGAGACCGTAGGCGTTAGGTCTGTAACTGCCTACCGGTTTGGTGCCAATTTTGAATTTGTTGCTGGACCCGGTAACGGGAAACGGTTGTACCTCATCCCAGGTGTTGGCCATCTTTTCGCCGCCCGGCGCGAAATCATTCCCCCACGCATAGTTTGCTTGCTCCAATCCGCCTCTTGCGGCGTATTCCCATTCGGCCTCGGTTGGCAGGCGCTTATGAACCCACGCTGCATATGCCTGTGCATCCTCGCGTGAAACCTGAACAACCGGATGAGTGTCCTTGCCCTCGATTGTACTGTCAGGGCCCAACGGGTGGCGCCAGTCAGCGCCCGGGACAAATGCCCACCACTGACTGAAATCACTGAGGGGGATGGGTCTGTCTGTGCCCACGAAAACCAAGGCCCCAGGTACCATGACACTGTCGTCCGGCTCAGGAGTACCCGGGGGCAACTGCACTTTCAGATCATTCCATTCAGGCTTCCGTTCGGCGGTGGTGACGTAGTGCGTTGCAGCAATGAAACGGGCGAAATCGGCATTGGTGACGTCGTAGCGGTCGATCCAATAGCCATCGAGTCGAACCTTGTGGGCCGGCCCCTCATTGCGCCGCGCCTGCTTATGATCGCTGCCCATCAAAAATTCGCCAGCAGGCAGCCAGACCATCCCCTGGGGGCCATTTTTTCCATCACCCAGTGTCAACGGTTCTGGACCGCGATGGTGCTGATACACAGCAAAAGCCAGGCAGGCAGACACGATCCCGACTGCGACTAACGCGATGCCCAAGCGCCGTTTCCTGATAAGCATTTTCGCTCCCCCTTGTTTCAGGCTGCGACCATTGCTGAGCCTTCGTGGCATCAAGATCAGTTATAGGCGCCACGACTCTATTGTCAACGATCACTCAGGTTGCAATCGCGGCGCTGAATTGGCTGGCGATAAAGAAAAATGGTTCTACACTCCAAAGCCTGGGGTACGGGGCGTTACAGGAGCTGGCCATGGCCAATGCACACTGGAATCGAACTTCATGGCTGCACACGGGATTTGCCGCAGGGCTGGCATTTGCCCTGCTTGTGCTTTCGTCCGCCGACGCAGCGACTGCGCAAGTTGACGGGACGCCCGGTTCACCGAGCGCGACCACGACCCTTGACGGCAGATATCTCCCCAACCCGCCCGCGGCATTCGGCGGCGTTATCAACCTCGACGCCACGACCTCGACGCCCTACTGGTCCCCGACCGTCGTTCCGCCCAAAGACGCGCCGAATATCCTGTTGATCATCACCGATGACGTCGGCTTCGGTGCCCCCAGTACGTTCGGTGGCCTCATCCCCACGCCGACCATGGATCGCGTCGCGGCAGCCGGATTGCGTTTCACGCAATTCAATTCGACGGCGCTGTGCTCGCCGACGCGTGCGGCGCTGATTACCGGACGCAATCACCATTCCGTCGGTTTCGGCGTCATCACCGAAGTTTCAACGGGCTATCCCGGCTACAACAGCGTCATCACCAAGGACAAGGTGACCATTGGCAAAATCCTCAAGGACAACGGCTACGCCACCTCGTGGTTCGGCAAAAACCACAACACCCCTTCCTTCCAGATCAGCCAGGCCGGGCCGTTCGACCAATGGCCCATCGGCATGGGCTTTGATTATTTCTACGGGTTCATGGGGGGCGAAACCAATCAGTGGCAACCGGGTAATCTGATGCGCAATACCACGCCGATCCATCCTTACGTCGGCAAACCGGGTTGGAACCTGATCACTGCGATGGCGGATGATGCCGTCAGTTACGTCAATGAATTGAACGCGCTCGATCCGAAGAAGCCGTTCTTTCTCTATTACGCGCCAGGCGGCACCCACGCACCGCATCACCCGACGCCCGAATGGATCGATAAATTCAAGGGTAAATTCGACATGGGCTGGAACGCCGCGCGAGACCAGATCTTCGCCAATCAAAAGCGCCTGGGCGTCATACCGCCAGAAGCCAAGCTAACGCCGTGGCCGGATTTACTGAAGAAGTGGGACGAACTGCCAGCGGACGAGAAAAAACTGTATGCCCACCAGATGGAAGTCTATGCGGCCTATCTGGCATACACCGACCATGAAATCGGCCGGGTAATCCAGGCCATTGATGACATGGGCAAGCTCGACAACACCCTGATTTTCTACATCAGTGGCGACAACGGCGGTAGCGCCGAAGGCACCCCTAATGGCACACCCAACGAGATGACGACCTTCAACGGAATCAACGTGCCAGTAGCCGACCAGATGAAGTATCTGGACGTCTGGGGTTCGGACCAGACCTATCCGCATATGGCGGTGGGCTGGACTTGGGCCATGGACACACCTTTCAAGTGGACCAAGCAAGTGGCCTCACATTTTGGCGGCACCCGCCAAGGCATGGCGATCTCCTGGCCAAACCGGATCAAGGATGTCGGCGGCCTCCGTAACCAGTTTCACCACGTCATCGACATAGAGCCAACGATCCTCGAAGCCACCGGCATTGACGCGCCGCTACAGGTAGACGGTATTGCGCAAAAGCCCATCGAAGGCACGAGCATGGCTTACTTGTTTGACAAGCCGAATGCCGACAAACCGTCCACGCGCACCACACAGTATTTCGAAATGCTCGGTCTGCGCGCGCTCTACCACGAAGGTTGGATGGCATCGACGACGCCCTACCGCGCACCTTGGGACATCACTGCGCAACCACCCAAGGACATCGTTAATGGCGTCAAATGGGAGCTGTACGACATCACCAAGGACTGGACGCAGAACGACGATGTCGCAGCAGCCAACCCTGCCAAACTCAAGGAACTTCAGGATTTGTTTTGGGTGGAAGCAAACAAGTATCAGGTGTTACCGCTCGACGCCTCCGGTTTCACGCGCGTCGTTGCGCAGCGCCCGAGCATCGTGGCCGGGCGCACCGAATTCAACTACTTGTCGTCGGTCACCGGCATTCTTCCTGGTAACGAGCCCAACGTATTGAACAAGTCCTACGTCATTACGGCCGACATCACCGTTCCTGAAAATGGCGGTGACGGTGTGCTGGTGACCGACGGCGGCCGCTTCGGTGGTTATGCCCTCTACCTCCTGAAAGGCAAGCCTGTTTTCAGCTACAACCTAGAGGGCGTGGCGCAATTCCGTTGGGAAGGGATCGAGGCGCTTACTCCCGGAAAGCACGGCATAAGCTTCGATTTTAAATACGCTGGGCCGGGGTTCGGAAAAGGCGGTACCGGCGTGCTCTCGGTGGATGGCAAGCAAGTGGCGAGCCGCACGATCCCCAATAGCGTTCCGTTCGTTTTCGGCGTGGATGAAAGTTTCGACGTTGGCTCTGATACCGGCACCCCCGTCGATGACAAGGATTACCAGGTGCCGTTCGCTTTCACCGGCTCGCTGCACAAACTCACCGTCAAGCTCGAACCGCCGCAGTTGAATGTCGCGGGCAAGGAGGCAGCCCAGAACAAGGTCGGCAACAAAGACTAGGACGAGCCAAGCCAACAGGTCGTGAAAGCGCCGTCCCGCCACAAAGTTTATTTGGGAAGTCAACGATGAAAGGGGCTCTACAGCGTTGGCAAAAACGATAAGTACTGGAACTCAGTCAACGGAGCGATACCCACCGCCTAAAGCCTTGATCAGCACCACCTCGCTTTCCAGGCGCTGCCCCTGCAACAAGGCCAGGCCGCTCTGCTCGGCCAACAGCGGAAGATTCGCTTCCAGCGCCGCCACCCGTCCCAACAGTCCGCGCTGGTAATGCGCCTCGGCACTGTCACGATTGAAACGGAAATTGCCGATTCGTGACTCCTGCAGCAACTCCTGCGCCTCCAAACCCTGCAACTTGCTACCCGCCACGGCGACGTCACGCACGGCGTCAAGCACCGCTTGATTACGCCGCCTTCGCGACCGATTTGCGGAACGGAATTGCAAATGAAGGTGTCGTCTGTATTAGGCACCTTGGTGTCACAATCCCGTTCAACTGAGAGGTGGTTTCCATGAACAGTATTATCTACATCGTTGGGGCAGTTGTGATCGCCCTCGTTATTTTGTCGTTTGTTGGCCTTGTATAGAGTTGGCTGGTGAGCACTTCACTGGCTCACTTGTTGATGCTAACGGCTTTTTCAAAGATGCCCAGCCGAGTTGTTGAAGGTGCCTCTCCCTGCGCTACCTGTTGGTTCGCGTGCACTGGCAGCTCGAATGCCCTCCCGGCAGGCTCTTCCTTCCTCTCCCTTGCGACTCATCGAGACTCCTCCAATAAAGGGAAACTCGTGTATCGGGCTCGATCCGCGAGATGACTTTATAGCCTGCAAGGTCGGGAAATTCATGGAGGACAGGGGTGTGTTCTCATCACGCACAAACTAAAACGCCGCTCATTGAGCGGCGTTTTTGAATCTGGAGCACGAAACGAAATTCACCTGAATATTGCAAACCTCAGGCGTTTCAGTTCCAGGGACGGTCTCCATTCTCGTCCTTGATGCGGGTTGGCAGGCCCATCACGTCCAGCGCCTTGAGGAACGGCTCAGCCGGCAGCTCCTCGACGTTGACCATGCGCTGCACGTCCCACTCGCCACGGGCGACCAGCAAGGCGGCGGCCACGGGCGGTACGCCCGCGGTATAGGAAATGCCCTGGCTGTCGGTTTCGGCGAAGGCGTCCTCGTGATCCGCCACGTTGTAGATGAACACTTCGCGCGGCTGGCCATCCTTGGTGCCCTTGACCAGGTCGCCGATGCAGGTCTTGCCGGTGTAGCCGGGCGCCAGCGAACCTGGATCAGGCAGCACGGCCTTGACCAGTTTCAACGGCACGACTTCCAGGCCTTCGGCGGTCTTGACCGGTTGCTCGGAGAGCAAGCCGAGGTTCCTGAGGACGGTGAACACATTGATGTAGTGCTCGCCGAAGCTCATCCAGAAACGCACGTTGGGCACGTCGAGGTTCTTCGACAGCGAATGCACTTCGTCATGGCCGGTCAGGTACAGGTTCTGCGCGCCTACGACCGGCAGGTCGTCGGTGCGTTTGACTTCGAACATGCTGTTGCTGGTCCACTGGCTGTTCTGCCAGCTCCACACTTGTCCGGTGAACTCGCGGAAATTGATTTCCGGGTCGAAATTGGTGGCGAAATATTTGCCATGGGAGCCGGCATTGACATCGAGAATGTCGATTGAATCAATGCGGTCGAAATACTGTTGTTGCGCCAGCGCCGCATAGGCGTTGACCACACCCGGGTCGAAACCCACGCCGAGAATGGCGGTGATGTTCTTCTCTTGGCATTCTTCGAGGTGATTCCACTCGTAGTTGCCGTACCAGGGCGGCGTCTCGCAGACTTTGCCCGGTTCTTCGTGAATGGCGGTGTCCAGGTAGGCCACGCCGGTATCGATGCAGGCCCGCAGCACCGACATGTTGAGGAAAGCGGAACCGACGTTGATGACGATCTGCGATCCGGTTTCGCGGATCAGCGCCTTGGTCGCTTCGACATCCAGGGCGTTCAGCGAGTAGGCCTGGATCTCGGCGGGCACTTTGAGGCTGCCCTTGGCCTTGACGCTGTCGATGATGGCCTGGCACTTGGAGATGTTGCGCGACGCGATAGCAATACGACCGAGTTCATCGTTGTGCTGCGCGCACTTGTGGGCCACCACCTTGGCGACACCTCCTGCACCAATGATAAGCACGTTCTTCTTCAATTTTTCTCTCTCTCCTTCTCTGCCAGCTTACGAAAGGCTGGACATGTAGTCGTTGTAACCAAACTCACGAACCACCTCGACAGTACCGTCGAGTTGTTTCACTACGATGGACGGCATTTTCAGGCCGTTGAACCAGTTCTTCTTGACCATGGTGTAGCCCGCGGCGTCGATGAACGACAGGCGGTCGCCGATCGCCAGTGGGCGATCAAATTGATACTCGCCGAAAATGTCGCCGGCCAGGCAGGATTTGCCGCACACCATGTAGGTGTGCTCGCCTTCACTTGGCGCCAGCTTGGCATTGAGGCGATAGATCAGCAGATCGAGCATGTGCGCTTCGATGGAGCTGTCCACGACCGCCAGGTGCTTGCCGTTGTAAAGGGTGTCGAGCACGGTGACTTCCAGCGACGCGCTCTGAGTGATCGCGGCTTCGCCCGGCTCGAGATAGACCTGCACGCCGTATTTCTGCGAAAAAGCCTTGAGGCGTGCGCAGAACTCATCCAGCGCATAACCTTCGCCGGTGAAATGAATGCCGCCACCGAGGCTGACCCACTCGACCTTGTGCAACAGGTGGCCGAATCGCTCTTCGATGGTGCACAGCATCTGGTCGAACAGGCCGAAGTCACCGTTCTCGCAGTTGTTGTGGAACATGAAACCGGAGATTTGCCCGATGACTTGCTCGATCTTCACCGGGTCGTGCTCGCCCAAGCGGCTGAACGGGCGCGCCGGGTCGGCCAGCAGGTAGTCCGAGCTGCTCACTTGCGGATTGACCCGCAAACCGCGGACCTTGCCGGTGGATGCCTCGGCAAAGCGCTGCAACTGGCCAATGGAGTTGAAGATGATCTTGTCGCAGTTCTCGAGCATCTCCTCGATCTCGTCATCGGCCCAGGCCACGCTATAGGCGTGGGTCTCGCCCGCGAACTTCTGCCGACCGAGCTTGAGCTCGTAGAGCGACGAGGACGTGGTGCCGTCCATGTATTGCTCCATCAGGTCGAACACCGACCAGGTGGCGAAGCACTTGAGTGCCAGCAGAGCCTTGGCCCCGGACTGTTCGCGCACATAGGCGATCTTCTGCAGGTTCACCAGCAGCTTTTGTTTGTCGATGAGGTAGTACGGCGTTTTGATCATTTCGAGGCCTCCGGCAAGGCCAGCCAAAAAAAGGATGCGCATTGTGCCTTCACTGGCCACATATCGAAAGAGCAGAAAGCACCCGTTCGCTCGAACATACAGTCGACAACGCTATAGCGGGCCGCCGGCCGCCGGCCGCCGGGCGGTGTGGCAAGTTTTGAGCACTGATTTACACTGCGATACACCCAATGCGAAGCCAACATGAAAACGTTCACGGCCCTTTTCAGCTGTCTGCTCGCTGCCAGCGTGTGCGCGGCGACGAGCACCTGTGCGAATGCCGCGTCGTTCAAGACCAGCTTCGATTGCGCCACGACAACGGCCTCCGTCGAAAAACTCATCTGTCGCGATCCGCAACTGGCGCAGATGGACCTCGAACTCACGCGCCTTTATCGCCTGGCGCTCACCGATGAACGTTCCGTGCCGCCTCCAGAGAAAGTCATGATTGACCAGCAGTTCTGGACCGACGCCCGCAATCAGTGTGCCTCCGATCGAGAACCCAAGGCTTGCATCATTCGAAGCTATGCCGAGCGCGCGCACCAACTGCGCCAAGGCTCGGCCATCGTCCGGACCAAAGATCCGGACCGGCTCACCGAAGGCCCCCTCACTGTGCGTTGTACTGGCTTGAATGCAGCGATTGCCGCCACATACTTTAGTACACAGCCGGGTGTCGTGTACCTGAAATGGGCGAACACCTCGGTCACCCTGAACCAGGTGCAAAGTGATTCAGGAAGCCATTACATTGGCAAGGACAACCAGGGGAACTACAGCTTCTGGCAAGACGGCAATGCGGTGCTTTTCCAGAAACCAGGCTCGGCGGAAATGCGCTGCACAGCCGAGCCCCTGTAGGAGCTGCCGAAGGCTGCGATCTTTTGATCTTTAAAACCAACATCAAAAGATCGCAGCCTTCGGCAGCTCCTACAGGGGCATGGCGTGTTCGACAAACGCCAGCAACTCCGTACGCAGCGCACTCAACGGAATATCGTAGCTGATGAACCGCGACAGGGACGTCACGGCTCAGGTTGGTTGATTTCACGGATGAACGAATCGAAATGAACCATCACCTTACGCGCGCTTGCCAGCAGCCGTTCACCATCCGGTGTCAATCTCAGGCCGCGGCGGCTGCGCTCGAACACCTGTAGACCGGTCATGTCTTCGAGGCGAATGATCTTCTGGCTCACGGCTGATTGCGATCGCGCAATCAGCTCGGCAGCGGCGGTAAAGCTGCCCGCTTCCACCACGGCAATAAAAGCCCGTAGCACGTCTATTTTCAAGTCACTGGCTCGCATGATGACGTCGTTCCTCCACGGGGTGCCATTAGATTTTTGCGTTTGAGTTGTGGGTTGTGAACTCCGAACATGAGGGCTCTACACAACGAGGATTGCCAAATGTCCGGTGGTAAAGCAGTAGAGCTTGTCGAAAAATTCTGGCGTGAAGTCTGGCAGGCGAAAGATCCGCAAGCCGCAGCACGCTTTGTGGCTGAAGACTTTGTTATTACATCCGGTGGTGTCGATACGGTCGGGCGCGAAGCCTTTGTTCTCTGGATCAGTGCCTTCCTGGCGAAGATTGAAGACTTCGAATTTGCCAGTATCGAGACGTTCCAGAATGCCGAAGGCACTCGGGTCGCCTCGCGCTGGAAACTGGCCGGGAAGAACAACGGTTTTATCGGCGGCCGTTCATGCCTCAGCCCCTTTGAAATGCTTGGCACGGCGGTCTGGGAAGTGCGCCCCGATGGCCTGCTGGCGCACAATTGGGTGGAGCGTAACTCGCTGGAAGTCCACCGGGACATGATCGGCCTCTGACGCTGATTCAGTGCACCCTGCCCGCTCCCTGCAAGGCCGAGGGCCGAGCCGGACTGAACACCAGCCCCGACGCGAACACCACGCCAAGGATGACGCCGCCAGCGCCGAGCAGTTGCCAGATATTGGGCAGCACACCCAATATCGAGGACACCAGCATGGTGAACACGGGCGCCAGGTTGAAGAAGATCGACGTCCGCGCGGCACCGATGGCATGGATGCCCTTGAACCACAGTAAGTAGGCCACCAGCGAACCGCAGACCGCCAGATAGATCACGGCGCCATGCACCGACAGCGAAGCGCTGCTGATACTGGCGAGCGGGTTCTCATAGACGAAGCCCAGCACGATCAGGCCAATCACACCGAACAACATGGAAAACGTCGTAGTTTCCAACGGCGTAGCGTTTTTGACGAACCGCCGGGTGCCGACCATATTGGCCGCCCAGGCCATACTGCCCGCCAGGATGAATGCGTCACCGGTGGCTACTTTCATCCCGAGCAACACCTCAATGTCACCGCGGGTAATCACCAGCCCAACTCCCAGTAATCCCAATACGAGTCCGATGGCGCGGCCGCGATCAATGCGTTCGCCCTCAAGCAGCACGGCGAAAATCATGGTCCACAGCGGTGTGGTCGCCAGGATCAGTGCGCCATTGATCGGGGTGGTGGTTTGCAGACCAAAAAATGTCGCCAGGTTAAACCCGGTAAACCCGAGCAAGCCCAGGCCAATAAACGCTGGCAGATTGTTCTTGAGTACGCTGAGGCGCAATTTGCCGGCCAGGCCGAACATCAGCACGAGCAACAGCGTTGAAATGGAAAACCGTTCAATAGAAGCGCTGATCGGTGCCATGCTTTTGATGATGTAGGCGCCTGCATTGAAGTTGGTGCCCCAGAAAAACGTGGCACCGACAATGCCGGCATACGCGAGAGGCGTTGATTTTGACATGGCTGTTTCCTCGTCAAGTCCTGCGATGAACACTCAGCAAAGCGCTGAGTTCTTCAAACCTGCCTGGCAGGTTTTGAACGATTCTTGCAGGCTTGCCGTCGGGGTAAAATTCCCCATTTATTCACTCTTCATGTGAGAAAACGCCCATGTTCGATTGGGAGGATCTGCGCTATTTCATCGTCTTTGCCCACGAGCAGTCGTTATCGGCGGCGGCGCGCAAGCTCAAGGTCGACCACGCCACCGTGGCGCGACGCATCAGCGCGCTGGAAAGTTCGCTGAACCTCAAGTTGGTGGACCGGCGTCCGCGCTCGTATGTCATCACCGAGGACGGCGAACGTATCGCTCAGTTAGGGCGACGCATGGAAAGCGAGTCTTTCGCGGTGCAGCGCACCGCACTGGCCGGGCAAGAAAGCTACCTCGGAGAAGTAACCGTCAGCGCCCCGCCAGCCCTGGCCTGTGCGTTGATTGCGCCGCGTATCAACGCACTGCGGGAGAAATACCCGCAGCTGTCGTTGCAGTTGATGGCCAGCCTGGGCAGTGCTTCGTTGTCGCGCCGGGAAGCCGATATTGCCGTGCGCCTGAGTCGTCCCAAGGAACCGGACCTCGTGGTACGCAAGGTCGCGACGCTGCCATTCCACTTGTATGGTTCGGCGAGCTACCTGGCCAACACCGCCCCGGAAGATCGGGTGTTTATCGCTTACGACGACACCATGGAACAGACTCCGCAACAGGTCTGGTTGAAGGCGCAGGCTGGTGATCGACCGATCCTGCTACGCAGTAATGATCTGAATATCCAGGCCACCATTGCCCAGGCCGGCGCGGGGGTTGCCGTACTGCCCGCCTTCCTTGGCGACCATTATGGATTGCAAAGGTTGGCGACCGTTGGAGCCGGGCTGGAGCGTGAAGTGTGGCTGGTGGTCCATAGCGACATACGGCACACCCCCGCGGTCCAGGCCGTGATGAGTTTCCTGGTGACCTGTTTTGAAAATTAAGAGGAGAGATGCCAGTCAGCAGCAACGCATACCTTGTAGCAGCTGGCGAAGCCTGCGTCCGGCTGCGCAGCAGTCGTGAAATCAGGAATGCGGTGTATCAGGAACACCGCGTGCTCAGGTTTTACGACTGCTTCGCAGCCGAACGCAGGCTAAGCCAGCGGCTACCCTGACCGACATTGGCAAGATAGCCAGACTCTTTCAGGTCGTGGGCGATTTATGCCAGGGATAGCCTTGCGCACTGAGTTGAAACGCGTAGTCGAACAATCGCTTCATGTATTCGCCATCGAATTTCTGATTGCGCGGAAACTGAAAATCCGAGCCGATGTAAGCCAGGTTGAAGTCCGCCCCATCCTGCTGCGCAATACGGTAAATACGGTCCAGGTCGCTGATCCCCTGAGTCTGGATCAATGTGCTGATGGCGCGACCGCCGATGCTCAAGGTGCGGCGCTTGGTTCCGGACCACTGCGGTACCAGTTTGCCGTTGCGAATGACAAAGAAATGACGCCCCCCTCGTATACGCGCGCCGGTCACGCTGTTAAGCGCCGTCACGGTGCCAGGCGGGTAAAGGAATACCTGGGTGAGGACGCCGCCGTCGACGTGCATTTCCTGAAACTGTTTGCCGTCCACCTCAACATCGATCATGACCGGTGACACGGCGCCGGGAATGCTCATCGACGCGACCATGATGTTGCGAAACAGGTCGAGCGCTCCCGGTGCATCGCTGGCAGCAATAGCGCCCATGTTCCAGGTGACGGGCCGCCCTGCATCAAGGTCGGTGGTGCCGATCAACAGGATTCGTCCTTTGGCATATTGTGCCGCGATGGCGGCCAGCACCTCGGCAGTGATGTACTTGGCAATGAGGCGCGACAGTGGCTTGCTGTCCGCTATACCGTCGCTGGCCAAGCGGGTCAGTACACTTCGCGCATGGAACACGTCTTTTGGACCGATCGCACCGCAAATCCCCAGAATGACACTGTCATACTCAGGCCCCAGGTAAGCGAACGGCGCGACCAGGGCACCCGCGCTGATGCCGGTGACAACCTTGAACATTGGCCGGGTCCCATGCCGGGTCCATCCCGCAATGATTCCCGCTGCGAACGTGCCCGCGTCGCCGCCACCGGACACGGCCAGGTAATAGGCCAGTGGCAACACGCCGTCCGGCACCCCGGCGCTAGCGAGTGCCTCGATCTCTCGATCGTTGGCCAGACTCGCATCCCGGATGAACGGCGTCAGGTCCTGGTCCAGCCAGTAACGCGCATTCGGGATGCCAGGGATGACCGCTTGTTCCGTCAGCGCTTGCGGCACAGCATCGCGGCGCTGCAGGCACCCTTCACGCAACATGTTCATCGTTGAGGCACTGGGCCTGGGCAGAAATGGTTTCAAAACGCCTCCTCCGGTCTCTGCAATCGACAGAAAACGCGCTCGACTATTCGGGAAAATGGCCTCGCCCATCATGCTCCCGCCCTACCCCCATGACTACCTTCTCAACAAGGCGACGGTCCTCCGAGTACCCGTTACAGCCCATCGTCTTCCTGCGGCCGATCTTCCACCCACTGCCAGAACAACTGATAGCCAACTGCAAGCACCACCGGACCAATGAACAGCCCAAGGATCCCGCTGGTGACCATACCGCCCAAGGCGCCGATCAGTATCACCGGCATCGGCACATCGACACCGCGCCCCAACAGCAACGGCTTGAGCACGTTGTCGACCAGCCCGGCAATGAAAACGTAGATGGCGAAGACGATGGTCGCCGTGTTGGCGCCCTCGGTGGCGAACACAAAGGCAATCACGGGCAGGGTAATCAGCGACACCGGTAACTGCATGATGCCGAGCAGCAACACCGCCAGCGCCAGCAAACCAGCACCCGGAACGCCCTTGATGACAAAACCGAGGCCCACCAGCAGCATCTGAATGAAGGCAATGCCGACCACCCCCAGCGCAACCGCCCGGATCGTTGCGGTACACAGCTCGGCAATTTTCGGCCCTTTGGCCGGACCGCTGACGCGCGAGGCGATTTGTACCGCGCTACGGCTGCCGGCTTCACCGTGAGCCATGAAGATGCCGGCAATAATCAGGGCGAAGATGAAGGTGAGAAAGCCCATGCCAACGCCGGCCAGCTTGCCCAACACGGTCAAGCTCACGTCTTTGAGTTGCGGTATGTACTTCTCTGTCACGCCAGGCAGGTCGGTTGAGGCTTGCAGCCAAAGGGCGGACAGTGGCTTGCCCACCACCGGCCATCCGGCGATCGACTCGTTCGGTGGCGGGATATGGAAACCGCCTTCCTTGACGACGCTCATGGCGTTCTCGACCGAGTCGGCGATCGAGGTGCCCAGCAGGTAGATCGGCACCATGAGGATCACGATGGCGATCAGCACGATCAGCGTTGCAATGCGCCCTTCCTTTCGGCCCAGCGGCCCAATGAGGCGCTCTTGCAAAGGGTAAAGCGTGATCGCCAGGATCAGCGACCACAGCATCAAGTCGCGGAACGGCCGGAATATCTCGAAGCAGAACAGCACCAGAACGACAATGAGTCCGGCGCGAATCAGGGCATTGAGCAGCCCCCGGGACAAGGCTTTTTCGGAGAGAGGTGTGGGCACCACGGCTGCTCCCTGCAGATTGACTGCACAGGTATGGAATTGGTTAGCCCAGCATAGACGCTCAAAACGCAGTGCGAAGTGTCAACGCAACTTCAGTGGATCCACCATGTCAGCCGCGATGGCCATGCCTACCAGGTCCGGCAAGGTATTGGCCTGTATCCGCTTCATGACCCGCGAACGGTACAGATCAACGGTTTTTGCACTAACCCCGAGCTGCTCGGTGGCACCAAGCGCTTCGAGTTGGGCGCCTCCGGGCATATCGCCGGGGTGATCAACCCGCCGGCAAGGGAAAAACGTCACTACTGGACCAACAATCGGGTCACCAAAAATCCCGAGACCTGGTTCAAGAATGCCCAGCAACACACCGGCAGCTGGTGGAATGACTGGTTCATCTGGCTGGCCGAACACGCGGGTGAACGCCAACCTTCTATGCTGCACACCGGCAACGCCCAGTACCCGGCCCTGGAGTCGGCACCCGGGCGTTACGTGATGCAATGACAACCGCCCTGTGTAGGAGCTGCCGAAGGCTGCGATCTTTTGATTTTCAGCGGTCTCAAAAAAATCAAGATCAAAAGATCGCAGCCTGCGGCAGCTCCTACAGGGGCATCGGGGCAAATACAGCACACCGATTCAATATCTCTGCTGGAAACTGCGCAACCATGGCCTCTTCACTCCCCGTGTAAGGACATCGCCATGGCCATTGCAAAAGCTGTTCCCGGCAAAACCCTGCTGACCCCGACCGACCACACGCTGATCATGATTGATCACCAGTCGCAGATGTCGTTCGCGACCAAATCGATCGATGCCGTCACTCTGCGCAACAATGCCGCGCTGGTGGCCAAGGCTGCACGCGGCTTCAAGGTCTCGACCATCCTCACCACCGTCGCCGAAAAGAGCTTTTCCGGCCCGATCTTTGACGAAATCAAGTCGGTGTTCCCGGAACACAACGTCATCGACCGCACCAGCATGAACACCTGGGAAGACGAGCGCATTGCCGTCGAAGTCAACGCGTTCGCTAAACAAAAAATCGTCCTCGCCGGCCTGTGGACCTCGGTGTGCATCGTTGGCCCGGCGCTGTCGGCCATTGACCAGGGCTTCGAGGTCTACGTGATTGCCGATGCCTGTGGCGACGTTTCTACCGAGGCTCACGAAATGGCCATGCAGCGCATGATCCAGATCGGCGCTCGGCCGATGACCTCCCTGCAATACCTGCTTGAACTGCAACGTGACTGGGCGCGTTCTGAAACCTATGAAGAAACCGTGAAAACCTCGATTGCCAATGGCGGTTCCTACGGTCTGGGGCTGATTTATGCCAAGACCATGTTTGGCGCCTCCGAAGGCCATTAAGAACTTTAAGCACAAGCGGCGACGTCGGGCGGTCCGGCGTCACCGCGAGCGGTGACTGATCCATGACGTTTTCCTCGAAAGACCTCAACGCTGGATTGCGCTTTTGTTTGTCCGTGCTGTTTGCCGGCACCACCGCAACCGCGCTGGCCGATGAGTCGGCGCAAGGTTTCCTGGAGGGCGCGACGCTTGAAGTGCTCAGTCGAAACTTCTACCTCAACAGCGACTACCGCTCGCCTTCGCCAGCAGATAAAAACTATAAAGCCGAATGGGCTCAGGGCTTTATCAGCTCTTTTGAATCCGGTTTCACACCCGGCACACTTGGATTCGGCCTCGATGCGCACGCTTTTGCAGGGTTTAAGCTCGATGGCGGCAAGGGGCATTCCGGGACGGGATTGCTGCCGGTGGATGACGACGGCCGCAGCGAAGACAACTATTCCAGTGGCGGTGGCGCGCTGAAAATCAAGGCATCGAAAACCACATTGGCGTTCGGTGAAATGATGGTAGAAACCCCAGTGTTCGACACCTCGGACAAGCGCCTGCAACCGGAATACGCCACCGGTTTTCTGTTGAACAGTCGCGAAATCGAGGGAATGAACCTGGTGGCCGGTCACTTCACCGCCTTCAAGAACCAGGACGGCTCTTCAGGCAAGGACAACTTTTATGGCTACGGCGCCAACACTGAAGCGGGCGGCATTTCGTTTCTAGGGGCCGACCTGTTCACGCAAAGTCCTTTGGGGGGTGCAGTCTACGCCTCGGAACTGACCGACACCTGGCATCAGTACTACGGCAATCTGCACCTGAAAAAATCCGCCTGGTTCCTTGATGCCAATCTCTACCATACGCAGGACACTGGGCAGGCACTGGCTGGCGCCATCGACAACACCGCGTTCAGCTTGTCTGGCAAATTCACCCTCGATGCCCATGCGTTTACCGTGGCCTATCAAAAAATCAACGGTGACACCCCCTTCGACTTTGTCGGCGGCGACTCCATCTATCTCGCCAACTCGATCAAATACGCCGACTTCAACGGCGCCCACGAACAATCCTGGCAGGCGCGCTACGACCTCGACCTGGCCCGCTATGGCATTCCCGGCCTGAAGTTCATGACCCGTTATGTGAAGGGCAGCCAAATCGACGGCACCCACGCGCCCAAGGGCGGCGCCTATAACCCGTTCGATGAATCGACTGGCACTTATGTGCCACAACAAGGTAATGGCGGACGACATTGGGAGCGCGACATCGACTTGCGCTACATCGTGCAATCCGGATCGGCCAAGGGCTTGTCGCTGCAACTGTCACATGTGTCACACCGGGCCAACCCTGCCCAGGGAGGCGATGACATCGACAGGGTCTACGTCGTCATTGAATACCCGCTGGGCTTTGGACCGTTCTGAAACACTGGCGCAAAGTAACATTCCCGCAAGATCAAAAGATCGCAGCCTTCGGCAGCTCCTACACCGACCGGGACACCCGCTATACACAAATCCCTGTAGGAGCTGCCGAAGGCTGCGATCTTTTGATCTTGCCGTTGATCGTTCCCACACTTTGCGCAACAAAACGCGTCCACACCAAAGCGCTATCCACAGAAAAATGGCGGAAGGCAGCCGGAGTCGAACCTGCCCGGGAACGGATGCCGTCCCCAACCGGGTTTGAAGCCCGGCCGCGCCACCGGGCGCGATTGCCTTCCTTGAATCAGTGCCCGTCTTGCCGGGCCAACGCATTGTCGAGACGAATCTGGCGCTGGTCGCCAATCCGTCGGGTCAGGCCGAGCCGGTCGAAGTACTCGAGGATCTGAATGCTGCGTTTGCGCCCTAGGCCCACCGCATCACGAAAGGCCGCCACCTGGATCACCGGGTTTTCTGCCGCCAGTTGCAACAGCATAGCCGCCAATCGCCGGATCATCGTCTCGGTGTAAAACAGATCGCGCACCACTTGATGCACCAGCCCCAACCGCGCCATTTTGCGCAGCAGCGAGCGCACCACTGCCTCGTCATGCCCCAGGTCGCGTACCCACGGCGGATCAAAACCTGACTGTTCAAAAAACGGTTGCAACTGCTGCCACAGCGCTTGGTCTTCAGCGCTCAAACGCACCTGATGCTCCGGCAAATGCAGCCATGGCCCGCTGGCCACGATGAGACCGCTGGTCAACAATTCGTCGAGCAAACTGATGAAGGTCGGACGATCCAGCGCAGTCCCGGTAAACCGCCGCAGGCGATCCCGGTCCGGACCCATTTGATCTGGTTCGAGTTGATGAAAGCGCGAAAGGTGTTCCAGCAACGGCGCGTTCAGGGCCTCCCAGCGTACAGCGCTGAACAACAGCGGCCCCTGTCGAGTGTCGATCAGGCGCACATCAAGCGGTAGCACCCATGACCTGCGCGGACGGTTGAACTGGCGCTCAAGTTGCTGCGGATCGAGTCCGGTATCGCTGCTGGCCAGCAGCGCAGGCAGTGCAGCTTCCAGACTGTCCGTCGTCATCAGCGCCCGTAGCTGCGCCAATCGCTCAGGGCTTCGGCGTTGTCGAGTCGGCGCAAACGGATCGAGTACCCGACCACCGCCGAGGGTGCGTTGGGCACTATGGTCGCGAAGAATCAGGGGATCGCCTTTCACCGCGTGCACCGGCGTATTCAGCAGCAGCTGCGCGAACATGCGCTCACCTGGCGCGAGGCTGGCGCCTTCGAGCAACGCCACTCGCCCGGTGACATCCTGCGTGCCGAGGTGAAGGTGCACCGGCTGAAAGTGCTCGAATGCCTTGGGCTCGCCAGCCAGCAATTGCATCTCGATGTCCAGCCGTTGAGTCGGCGCATACAGCCACTCAGCCAACAACCAATGCCCACGGTGAATCTGCTCCAGCGCCAGGCGTTCGGCGCTCAGGTTTAGCGCGACGCGCTGACCCGCGAACGCGCTGTCCGACGCCTGGTTATGCGCATGCAAGCCTCGCACCCGAACGGGCTTGCCTTGCGGGCCGAGCAACAGCGTATCGCCCACGGCAACCTGCCCCGACAACGCGGTGCCGGTCACCACGACACCGGCCCCGGCCACGTTGAAAGCACGGTCGATGCCCAGGCGAAAACCACCTCGGGTACTGCGTTCAAGAACGTGTCTTTGGGCATCGATCAACGCTTGGCGCAGCGTCTCGATGCCCTCGCCGGTCACACTCGACAACGCAATCTGCGCCGCGCCGGCATACGGTCCGGGTGCCAGCAATGCTTCTATTTGCTCATGGACGGCTTGCACTCGGTCGGGATCAACCCGGTCGCATTTGCTGATCGCGATCAGCGCCTTGGGGATTCCCAGCAATTCGACAATGGCCAGATGCTCGCGGGTTTGCGGCATGACGCCGTCGTCCGCGGCCACCACCAGCAACACCAGATCAATGCCCTGAGCGCCGGCCAACATGTTGTGGGTGAAACGTTCATGACCGGGTACGTCGATGAATCCAGTCAGTGCCGCGCCCGGCTCCAGTGCCGCGTAGAGATAGCCGAGGTCGATGGTCATGCCGCGTTCGCGCTCTTCCCGGCGGCGATCCCCGGCTTGCCCCGTCAGGGCCTGAAGCAACGCGGTCTTGCCGTGGTCGATGTGGCCAGCGGTGCCGACGATCACGCCACTGGGCCCGAAAGGTTCAATTGATCGAGCTGAGCCAGCCAGACGGCTTCGTCGTCCAATTGCCGCAAGTCCAGCCACAGCGCATCGTCATCAATGCGCCCGAGCACGGGGATATCCAAGCGATGAAACGCCGCTTCCAGTTCCAGCAACCGCCGACCGCGCAGGCGCTTGCTGGCCTGCGGTCGCAGGCACAACGCAGCACTCGGCAATCGCGCCACCGGTTGGCTACCGCTGCCGATCATGCCCAACGCCGGCACCGCGCTGACGTTCCATTCCTCGCCCAACACACGCGCCAGGGAAGGCTGCAGGCGTTCGGCCTGGGCGAGGATGTCGGCCTGTGATCGAGTGAGCAGGCGCAAACTCGGCAAGCGCTCAGCCAGTCGATCCGGGTCGCGATACAAGCCCAACACCGCCTCGAGCGCGGCCAGGGTCAACTTGTCGACCCGCAGCGCCCGCTTGAGCGGGTTTTTCTTGATCTTCGCGATCAGGTCCTTGCGCCCGACAATCAATCCGGCTTGCGGACCACCAAGCAACTTGTCGCCGCTGAACGTGACGATGTCCGCGCCATCGAGCAGCGCCTGGCGCACCGTCGGCTCGGCGGGTAAACCCCAGCGAGTCAGATCGAGCAGGCTGCCGCTGCCGAGGTCTTCGAGCAGGGGCAAACCGTGGTGGTGTGCCAGTTGTGCCAGCTCGGCGGTCGGCACCCGGGCGGTGAAGCCTTCGATGTTGTAGTTGCTGGCGTGGACGCGCATCACCAGTCCAGTGCGTGGGCCGATGGCGGCTTCGTAATCCTTGGCGTGCGTGCGGTTGGTGGTGCCAACTTCGTGAAGCTTGACCCCGGCCCGCGCCATGATGTCGGGAATGCGGAACGCGCCACCGATCTCGATCAGTTCGCCCCGGGAAATAATGCCTTCCTTGCGCGCGCCCAGACTGTTGAGCGTCAGCAGCACGGCGGCCGCGTTGTTGTTGACCACGGTCACGGCTTCGGCACCGGTCAGCTCGCGGATCAGGCCTTCGATCAGGTCATCACGGTCACCGCGCTTGCCACTGTGCAGGTCGAACTCCAGATTGAGCGGATAGCGCGCGGCCATTTGCACCGCTTCAATGGCTTCCTCTGGCAACAACGCTCGCCCCAGATTGGTGTGCAGCACGGTGCCGGTGAGATTGAACACGCGACGGACATGGCTGCGATGCTGGATGACCAGGCGCTCGCCCGCGCGGCCGGCCAAGACTTCGGGTGATATTTCAACCGCACCGAGCTGCCCGGCAATCACCGGCTCGCGCAGGTCATCGAGCAATTGCCGAAGGCTGGCCAATAGCACGTCACGCCCATAGCGCTCGGCCAACGGCTGGCACGCCGGATGACGCAGCAAACTGTCGATGGAAGGCAAACGCAAGGCATGGCTGGCGGGTCTGGAGGACATCAGCGGCTCCCGAAAACGATTGACCGCCTGAGTGTAGCCGCTGAGCCTTTCGCAAGCCGGCACGCGCCCACAATGGACCTGCGTGAACACAGGCTGTGTGTCCACTGAAGATCCCCTGTGGGAGCGAGCCTGCTCGCGAAGGCAATTCAGCTAACGCTGCAAAACGCCTGGTCCTTCCCAGTACAGGTTCAGTCGCCTCCGGGGGCCAAGAGCAGGTTCGGCGCCAGCCGCTGGTAGCCCTCCTGTTCAAGGCGCATGTCCAGCATCAGGCTGGTCAGGTCGGTCGACAGCGCTTCGGCCTCGGCGTCATTTTCCAGATACAACAGCTTGAGGTAGCTGTTGCAGCCGGGACAGACCTCGGCCCGCAACGGTGCCTGATTGGCGGCATGACGGTCATCATCGAGGCTGACGTACTCCAGGCCTTTGCTCTGCTCGCAATACACGCATTTGACCCGCACCACATGCCATTCGCAGGCACACAGCGAACACACCAGATAACGCAAACCGTTGAATTTGCCGCGATGGCGAATCACCCCGGCCATGGCTGGCGAACCGCAGGCCGGGCATTGACTGAGGCTGTCGCCGGGTTTGAGTGCCAGGTTCGGTGTGTCGAGCAGCCAGTGGCTCCAGGCTACTTGCAGTGCCGCGCCGAGAAACGGCACCAACGCCGCCGGCAGCAGCGCGAATTGGCCGCTGACCAGCGCAACGCCCCAAGCCTTGAGCTGTCCGGGATTGGCAGATAGCAGTGTGTTAATCGCGCTTTGGACCGCCGTGTGTGGCGGTGGCTTGTAGCGCAGCAGCAAGGCGTACAGAAACGGTAGCCATCCGCCCTCGCGTACCAGACTGTCGGCGGCGAACGGCGGTAAACCCTGTTGCTGACAGACTTTCAGCCGCTCGGGATCGGGCATCACATCAACCGGCGGATCATCCATCAACGCCTGTTGGACATGACACAACCCCGCCACCAGCCGCAGGTAATCCGCAAGCGGATGCCCCTCGGCCAAACGCTCCAGCCCCAGCGCCCGCAAGGTGAACAGATTACGCGGTGGCAAGTGCAGAAACGGCGGTGCACTTGCCGCCGCTTCGATCTCGCCAGGCTCAAGAATCGTCGCCAAGTGCTTATCCTTTTCTGATCGGTCGGTCGGGGTCTTCGTCGCGGGTCACCTCGCGATACCACAGTTCATGGTGCTTTTTCGCCCAGGCGCGGCTGACCCAACCGTGCAGCATGGCGCTGACCGAGCCCTTGATCCAGATCCCGGCGTAGATGTGCACGATGATGCTCAGCACCAGCACAAAACCCGCCAATGCATGCAACAGCATGGCCCAGCGAATGGTGGTGATGCCGAAATACTCACTGAAGTACGCGCGCCAGATCACCAGCCCGGTAAACAATAACGCCAACATACAGGCCAGCAAGGTCCAGAACAGCAGCTTCTGCCCGGGGTTGTACTTGCCAACCGGCGGCACGCCGTCTTCTTCGTTTTGAATCACTCGCCCTATCCGCTTAAGCCACAGCCCATC
This sequence comes from Pseudomonas sp. LBUM1644, assembly GCF_059716195.1. Classification (NCBI taxonomy): domain Bacteria; kingdom Pseudomonadati; phylum Pseudomonadota; class Gammaproteobacteria; order Pseudomonadales; family Pseudomonadaceae; genus Pseudomonas; species Pseudomonas sp. LBUM1644. The sequence goes on from NZ_CP166812.1 coordinate 3,354,214, forward strand.
GTTGCGGATAAAGAAGTTGGCCCGCCAGAAGCGGATCACCAGCCCAATGAACAGCACAAACATCACCACACCCATGAACGGATGCAAAACCCGCGTCCACGGCCCGCCGCCAAACAGGTTGCTCAGCCAGAACAGCGCCGGATGAAACAGCGCCAGCCCCGACAGCGCAGCCATGAAAAACAGGATCGCCACCAGCCAGTGATTGGTGCGCTGGTTTGAGGTGTAGCGCAGGATCTGCTTGCGGATCATGGTCTGTCCTCCCCGCGCGGATCGAAGGTGTGCACCGACGGATCGACTTCGTGGACCGCCGGGTCCTTGAACGGCGGCAGTTCATCCTCTTCCACAATTTGCGGGCCAATACGTACGTAATGGAAGAACCCGACCACCACCGCCAGCCCCATGGCCAGCAAGCCCAGGGGTTTGCTCACGCCTTTCCACAAGCCCACCAACGGACTGATTTGCGGATCCTTCGCCAGCCCGGCGTACAGCTGCGGGGTGTCGGCGTGGTGCAGCACATACATCACATGCGTGCCGCCAACGCCTTCAGGATCGTACAGACCGGCGTTTTCGAAGCCACGGCTTTTCAGGTCGACGATGCGTTCGGCCGCGTGTTCCTTCATGTCTTCCTTGGTGCCGAAGACGATGGCGCCGGTCGGGCAGGTTTTCACGCAGGCCGGCTCCAGCCCTACCGCCACGCGGTCTGAACACAACGTGCACTTGTAGGCCTTGTGGTCCTTTTGCGAGATCCGCGGGATGTTGAACGGGCAGCCGGTGATGCAATAACCACAACCGATGCAATGGTCCTGGTCGAAATCGACGATACCGTTCGCGTGCTTGATGATCGCTCCCGGGCTGGGGCACGCGGCCAGGCACCCGGGTTCGGCGCAATGCATGCAGCCGTCCTTGCGGATCAGCCATTCGAGATTGCCAGCATCGTTTTCGTGCTCGGTGAAGCGCATCAAGGTCCAGGTTTCAGCGCTCAAGTCCTGAGGGTTGTCGTAGGTGCCGAGGTTGTGGCCGACCTCGTCGCGCAGCTCGTTCCATTCCGAGCAGGCGACCTGGCAGGCCTTGCAACCGATGCATTTGGTGGTGTCGATCAGCTTCGCGACTTCCTCCTGATGGCGCGCTGAAGATGGCACAGTCGTGGTGGCCGAACGGGTAATGATGTCTTGGCTGGCCATTTAGACTTTCTCCACATTGACCAGGAATGACTTGGATTCCGGGGTCTGAGAATTACCATCGCCAAGGAACGGCACCAGGGTGTTGGTGAGATAGCCGTGACGCGTGAGTCCGGTAAAGCCCCAGTGCAACGGGATGCCGATGTGGTGCACGACCTGGCCGTTGACCTGCAGCGGACGAATCCGCTTGGTCACCACTGCCACCGCTTCGATGAACCCGCGCTTGCTGCTGACCCTGACTTTGTCACCGGCAACGATGCCCTTCTCCTTCGCCAGCACTTCGCCAATCTCGACGAACTGCTCCGGCTGGGCAATCGCGTTGAGCTTGCAGTGCTTGCTCCAGAAGTGGAAATGCTCGGTCAACCGGTAACTGGTGGCGGCGTACGGGTAATCCTTGGCCACGCCGAGGGTGTCCCACACCGAATCGAAGATCCGTGCCGCCGGGTTACTGGTGGCTTTCTTGTTGTCCGGGTGCAGCGGATTGATGCCAATCGGCGTCTCGAACGGCTCGTAGTGTTCCGGGAATGGTCCTTCATTCATCTTGTCGACGGCAAAGAACCGCGCCACGCCTTCGGGGTTCATGATGAACGGATTCATCCCGGCCTCCGGCGGTGAGTCGACCTTGAAGTCCGGTATATCGGTGCCGGCCCAGGCCTTGCCGTTCCACCACACCAGGCGTTTTTTCTCGTCCCATGGTTTGCCTTGCGTATCGCAGGAGGCGCGGTTGTAGAGAATCCGTCGGTTGGCCGGCCAGGCCCAGGCCCAACCCAAATGTTGCTTCATGCCGTACGGGTCACTGTTGTCGCGGCGGGCCATCTGGTTGCCCGTCTCGGTCCAGCTGCCACAGAAAATCCAGCAGCCGGACGCCGTGCTGCCGTCGTCCTTGAGCTGGGCAAATCCCGCAAGTTGCGCGTTGCCCTTGATCGCCGCGCCGGTGGCGTCAGTGAAATCAGTGGTCGCGACGCCGTTGATTTCCCTGGCCAGTTCTTCGGGCGACGGTTCGTCGGGGATTTTGTACGGCCAGGACAGTTTCAGGATCGGCTCGGGATAAGCGCCGCCGTCCGCCTGATAACGCTTGCGCAAGCGCAGGAACAACTCGCCCATGATCTTGATGTCGGTCAGTGCTTCGCCCGGCCCGTCGGCGCCTTTCCAGTGCCATTGCAGCCAGCGGCTGCTGTTGACCAGCGAACCGTCCTCCTCGGCGAAACAGGTGGTGGGCAGGCGGATGACTTCGGTGTGGATATCGGCGCTGGTGACGTCGTTGTACGGCCCGACGTTTTTCCAGAACTCCGAGGTTTCGGTGGACAGCGGGTCCATGATCACCAACCACTTGAGCTTGGCCAGTGCCGCCATCACCCGGTTTTTGTCCGGCAACGCGGCAATCGGGTTGAAGCCCTGGCACATGTAGCCGTTGACCTTGCCCTGCCCCATCAGGTCGAACATCTTCAGGATGTCGTAGTTGGGGATGTCGAGCTTCGGCAAGTAGTCGTAGGCCCAGTGGTTCTCGGCGGTGGCGTTGTTGCCGTACCAGGACTTCATCAGGCTGACGTGGAACTTGCTGTAGTTCTGCCAGTAGGACAACTGCCCCGGCCGCAATGGTTTTTGCGTGCGCTTGGTGATATAGGCGTCGTAGTCCTGCTCGGCGTCCACGCCCAGGGTCAGATAACCCGGCAGCGCATTGGAGAGCAGGCCCAGATCGGTCAGGCCCTGGATGTTGGAGTGCCCGCGCAACGCGTTGACGCCGCCGCCCGGCATGCCGACGTTGCCCAGCAGCAGTTGCACCATCGCCGCGCTGCGGATGATCTGTGAACCGATCGAATGCTGGGTCCAGCCCAGCGCATACAGAATCGTCATGGTCTTGCCCGGTTGCGAGCACGTGGCGATTTCTTCCCAGATCTTTTGCATGGCATCAACCGGCATGCCGCAAATCTGGCTGGCCAGGTCGATGTTGTAGCGGCTGTAATGGGTCTTCATCAACTGATAGACACAGCGCGGGTCTTGCAGGGTCGGGTCGACCTTGGCAAAACCGTCCTCGCCGATTTCATAGCCCCAACCGGACTTGTCGGTGTATTGGCGCTTGGCCGCGTCGTAGCCGCTGAAAATCCCGTCCTCGAAGCTGAACCCGGCTCTGACGATGAACGACACGTCGGTGTAATTGCGCACGTACTCGTGCTGGATCTTGTCTTCGGTCAGCAGGTAATTGATCAGCCCGCCCATGAAGGCAATGTCGGTGCCGGTGCGGATCGGCGCGTAGTAGTCGGCCACCGAGGCGGTCCGGGTAAAACGCGGATCGACCACAATCAGGCGCGCCTTGTTGTGCGCCTTGGCTTCGGTCACCCATTTGAAACCGCACGGGTGCGCTTCTGCCGCGTTGCCGCCCATCACCAGGATCAGATTCGCGTTGGCGATATCGGTCCAGGTATTGGTCATGGCACCACGGCCGTACGTCGGGGCAAGACTTGCCACCGTCGGGCCGTGTCAGACACGTGCCTGGTTATCGAACCCCAGCATGCCCAGGCTGCGAATCACCTTGTGGGTGATGTAGCCCGCTTCGTTGGACGCTGCCGATGCCGCGAGGAACCCGGTGGTCAGCCAGCGATTCACCGTTTGGCCTTGCGCATTCTTCTCGATGAAGTTGGCATCGCGGTCGGTCTTCATCAGGTCGACTACGCGATCCAGCGCTTCATCCCAGGAGATGCGCGTCCACTCGGTACTGCCGGGCTTGCGCACCTGCGGATACTGAAGACGGCCGGGACTGTGGATGAAGTCCAGCAGGCCTGCACCTTTGGGGCACAGCGTGCCGCGATTCACCGGATGGTCGGCATCGCCTTCAATGTGGATGATGCTTTGCACGACGTTCTTGGCCTGGTCGCCCTGGCTGTACATGATCAATCCGCAACCGACCGAGCAATACGGGCAGGTGTTGCGGGTTTCATGGGTGTGGGCGAGTTTGAAATGACGCACTTGCTCGGCGAAGGCAGGCGCCGGGAGCATCCCCAGCGCGCCGAGGCTCGAGCCCGCAAGGCCGATGCCGGCGACCTTGAAGAACTGACGACGGTTGAGGTCCATCGTGCACTCCTGATCAGGTGGAAACCCGATGCTTTTGCCGGGTTTCTTTGGGCAAACACGGTCGCGGCAGCGTGGCTGCCGACACTTCAAACTCTAGACAATGCTGCAGTGCCTCGTGTGAAAACCGACCATCGGCCATGTCTCGTCCATACACAAAAGCCCGTAGGAGCGAGCTTGCTCGCGATGGTGTGTCAGCAAAGGTGATGTCGCCTGACACACCATCGCGAGCAAGCTCGCTCCTACAGGGGATTGGCGATTATCATGGCGGCCATACTCACTACGCTTTGAATGAGACTGAGCATGACTTTCGATTTTGATCAGGTGTTCGACCGTCACAACACCGGCAGTACCAAATGGAGCCGCTACCCGGCCGACGTATTGCCGATGTGGGTCGCCGACATGGACTTCGCCGCGCCGCCGGTCATCCTTGAAGCCCTGCGTCAACGCCTGGAACACCCGATGGTCGGCTACAGCGTGCCTCAGGAAGACTTGCGTGCCGCCGTCGTCAGCGACCTGTGGAACGCCTACGCCTGGCGCGTGTTGCCTGAGGAGCTGATCTTCCTGCCGGGCGTGGAATCCGGTTTCAACATGGCGCTGAAGGCGCTGGTCGAGCCACAGCAGAACGTCGTGGTCCAGGTGCCGAACTACCCGCCGTTGCGCCACGCACCGGCCAATTGGGGTTTGAACAAGGTTGAACTTGAATTCGATGCGCTGGCGGACGGCACTTACACCACACAGCTCGAAGCCTTGAATCAGGCGCTGAAAGGCGGCGGCGCGCTGCTGCTGAGCAACCCGCACAACCCGCTGGGCAAAGTCTTCCCACGGGAAGAACTGCAAGCCGTGGCTGATATCTGCCTGGAACAGAACGCCTGGATCATCTCCGACGAAATCCACGCGCAGCTGTGTTTTGACGGGCGGGTGCACATTCCCACCGCCGCGCTGAGCCCGGACATCGCCAAGCGCACCATCACGCTGATGTCGGCAAGCAAGGCGTACAACATCGCCGGTCTGAAGACCTCGTTCATGATCATTCAGGACCCGGCATTGCGCGCGCGGGTCAACCACGCCCGCTGCGGCATGGTCGACAGCGTCAACCCGCTGGGCATGGAAGCGACACGCGTGGCTTACAGCGAAGGCGGTCCTTGGCTGGCCGGGCTGAAGGCTTATCTGCAAGACAATCGGGATTATCTGGTGGAAGCGGTCCGCACGCGTTTACCGGGCGTGACCATGAACATCCCCCAAGGCACTTATCTGGCCTGGCTCGATTGTTCGGCGCTGGGGCTGGAGAACCCGCAGCAGTTCTTCCTCGACCAGGCCAGGGTCGGTCTGAGCGCGGGGCTGGATTTTGGTGATAACGGCCGGCAATTCGTGCGCTTGAACTTTGGCTGCCCGCGGGCATTGCTGGAAGAAGGCATTGCGCGGATGGAGCGTAGTTTGCGCGACCGCTAAGATCAAAAGATCGCAGCCTTCGGCAGCTCCTACAGGGGTATGCATTCTCCTGTAGGAGCTGCCGAAGGCTGCGATCTTTTGATTTTCCACCCGTGGAATCCAACCGAACTCAAAACAAAAGCCCAGGGTCCACCCTTTGACGCTTTTGCCTAGAGACCGGAGATTTCACGATGACCGACTATCCAAAACCCCCCTTCAAGAAACAAGGCCAGCCCGTCCCAGGCTCCCAGAAAAAGATGGACCCGTACCCGGACTGCGGCGAGCAGAGCTACAAAGGCTCCGGCCGCCTCATCGGCAAGATCGCCCTGATCACCGGCGGCGACAGTGGCATCGGCCGCGCGGTGGCCATCGCCTTCGCCCGTGAAGGCGCGGATATCGCCATCGCCTACCTTAATGAACACGAAGACGCCCAGGAAACCGCGCGCTGGGTCGAACAGGCCGGGCGCCAGTGCGTGCTGCTGCCAGGGGATCTGACCCAGAAAGCCGAGTGCCAGTCGTTGGTCGACAAGACAGTCGAACGTTTTGGCCGCATCGATGTGCTGGTCAACAATGCCGCGTTCCAGATGACCCACGAAAACTTCGAGGACATACCGGACGAAGAATGGGTGATGACCTTCGATGTCAACATCACGGCCATGTTCAGGATCTGCCAGGCCGCGTTGAAGCATATGAAGCCCGGCAGTTCGATCATCAATACCAGCTCGGTCAATTCGGACATGCCCAAACCCACGCTCCTGCCCTACGCCACCACCAAGGGCGCGATCGCCAACTTCACCGCGGGCTTGGGACAGATGCTGGGGCCGAAAAACATCCGCGTGAACTGCGTGGCACCGGGCCCGATCTGGACGCCGCTGATCGTTTCGACGATGACCGATGAAGAGGTTGAGAATTTCGGTGGCCAGACGCCGCTCGGAAGGCCTGGTCAACCGGTCGAGGTGGCGCCGATCTATGTGCTGCTGGCTTCCGATGAGGCCAGCTACATCACGGGCCAGCGCTACGGGATTACAGGTGGCAAACCGATGCTGTGATCACAACCCGTAGGAGCTGCCGCAGGCTGCGATCTTTTGATCTTGATTTTAAAAGACAAGATCAAAAGATCGCAGCCTTCGGCAGCTCCTACAGGAGGAAGTGCGAAAAAATGAACCCCTGACAATGCGCCCCCCTCAATACCTATAAGCCCCCCATCACGGGCCGCTGAGGAGGTCGTCATGTCCGCACCTATCGTCAAACTCTTCACTCAACCCAATTTCGCCTGGACCGACATTCGCCACGAAGAAGAAGCTCATCCACGCCACTATCTCGCGCACTTGCTCTTGCTCGCCCTGATCCCCGCCGTGTGCCTGTTTATCGGGACGACTTACGTCGGCTGGAGCCTGGCCGAGAACGAAACCGTCAAACTCAGTACCAACAGCGCGCTGCAACTGTGCGGTTTGCTGTACGTCACCATCCTCGCCGGCGTGGCGTTGATGGGGCTGTTCATCCGCTGGATGTCGCGCACCTTCGACGCACGGCCGACCGTTAATCAGTGCATCGGTTTTGCGGCGTATACCGCGACGCCATTTTTCCTCGCCGGCGTTGCCGGGCTGTACCCGAGTCGCTGGCTGGCGATCATCGTGCTGTTGGCCGCGTCGGCATATTCGACCTTTCTGTTGTTTGTCGGCTTGCCAACGTTCATGCATGAACGCAAGGAGCAAGGGCTGTTGAATGCGGCCTGTGTCTGGGGTGTGGGCTTATTGGTGCTGGTCACCATTCTGGTGGAAATGATTCTGGTCTGGTTCAACGTGTTGACGCCTGAGTACCTGCGCGCGATCGCTGGATGATGCTGCGCATACGTGTGCCCGGCGAGTTCACACGATGAGCTTTATCGTATGGGTCGCCGTGCTGGGTGCGGTGCTGCTGACGCTGGCGCTAACCTCTTCTTATCTGCGCTGGATGCCGGTGACCACGTCAGCCGTTTGCCTGGTGCTGGGCGTAGGCATCGGGCCCGCAGGCCTCGGACTGTTAACCCTGGACATGGATGACGCATCAACCTGGATGGAACACCTGACGGAAGTCGCGGTGCTGTTTTCCCTGTTCGTCTGCGGTTTGAAGTTGCGTCTGCCGCTCAAGGACCGGAACTGGCGGATCGCATTCGGTTTGGCCGGGCCGGTGATGGTGTTGTCCATCGGCGGTGTCAGCCTGTTACTGCATTTTGGGTTGCAACTTTCCTGGGGCGCGTCAGTGTTGATCGGTTCGATCCTGGCGCCGACCGACCCTGTACTGGCCTCGCTGGTGACAGTCAACGACGCTCGGGATGATGACCGCGTGCGTTTCGGGCTCTCGGGCGAAGCCGGGCTCAATGACGGCATTGCTTTCCCGTTTGTGATCCTTGGCCTGTTGCTGCTGCAACATGAGGGCGACCCTGGTTGGCTGAACCATTGGGCGCTGAAAAGCCTGATCTGGGCGGTGCCTGCGGGCGTCCTGAGCGGCTACTGGGTGGGTCGCGGCATCGGCCGAGTGGCCTTGTCGCTGAGCATCCGCAATGATGACAGCACGTTGTCGCCCAACGATTACCTGGCCCTCGCGCTCATCGCCCTGGCGTATGTCGGTGCCGAATCTATCCATGCCTACGGTTTTTTAGCGGTGTTCGCCGCTGGCCTCGGTTTGCGTCAGGAAGAGGTCAAGTCCACAGGCAATGAACAGGAACCCGCCGAGCATCTGGTTCAGGCGGTGGTCGGCCATCAGAACGTCGAACCGCGAGATGCCGTGCACGGTGATACCGAAAACCTGGAAGAAACCCAGGTCGCGGCAGGGATCATGATGGGCGACATGCTCGCCTTCGGCGGCCTTGTCGAGCGTGCGATGGAAGTGTTTTTGGTCACGTTGCTGGGGGTGGTACTGATCGCTCACTGGGACTGGCGCGCGCTGCTGATTGGCGGTGTTCTGTTCTGTCTGATTCGGCCGTTGTGCGTCATGGTCATGCCGTGGGGTGGGTTGCTTGAAGGACGACAGCAAGCGTTGATCGGGTGGTTTGGCATTCGGGGCATTGGCAGTTTGTACTATCTGTTCTATGCGCTGAATCATGGGCTGGGGCCGTCGGTGGCTTCACTGTGTACCGATTTGACGTTGTCTGTGGTTGCGTTGAGCATCCTGCTCCACGGGATCAGTACGCAGCCGATCCTTGCCCGGTATGAACGGCGCAAAAAACAGAAGGTTTGATTTTTTGGTGTTGGGGAAAGATCAAAAGATCGCAGCCTTCGGCAGCTCCTACACAGGACTGCGTACACCCTGTAGGAGCTGCCGAAGGCTGCGATCTCTTGATCTTGCCATTGCAAACCAAAGCACCACTGCGAACTGCATGAGTCAATTTCCAGACTCATGCAGCCTGCATGACCTCAGTACGCCATCAGCGCACGCAAGTTATTGATTTAAAAAAGGGTAGCTGACCTCCCGATTCCGGCACGACAAATGCTCCAGCACTGGAAGCGACCGACGGCCACTAGACCGTTTGCGCTCATCCCGTGACTAATTGAGAGACTCGACCATGAACGCCATCGACCTGCTGAAAGCCGACCATGAACGCGTAAAAGGCCTCCTCGGCCAACTGAGTGAATCCACCGAGCGCGGAGTCAAGAAACGCACCGAACTGCTGGCCAAACTGGAAATGGAAATCGCCATTCATACTCGCCTCGAAGAGGAGATTTTGTATCCGGCGTTTAAAAAAGCGGGAAACAAAGAGCAGGACATCATGTATTACGAGGCCAAGGAAGAACATCGCACCGTCGATTCGTTAGTGCTGCCCGATCTTAAAGTCACCGACCCATCCACCCCGGAATTCGCCGGTCGAGTGAAAGTGGTCAAGGAACTGCTGGAACATCACATTGAAGAAGAGGAAACGGAAATGTTTCCTCAGGCCAAAAAGCTGCTGGGCAAGGAAACCCTGGAAGAGTTAGGCGCGCAGATGGAAAGCCTGAAGGCCCAATACAAAAAAGAACTGAGTGCGGCCAATATCGCGGCATGACGCGGCTTGAAACCAAGGCCCGGCAACTGCCGTAATGCTGTTCATTTGGGGGGGGTGAATGAAGTCAAAAGATCGCCGCCTGCGGCAGCTCCTACATTGAATGCGTACACCTTGTAGGAGCTGCCGCAGGCTGCGATCTTTTGATGTTGCTTCTGCATACGCGCTGACAAGAAAGCGACCCCCACCCTCCCTTCACTTCATAGCCAACGCAATGATTTCCACCAGATTGAGTTGGGTAAAGGGCTTGGACAGACGCGGCAGTTCTGTCGCGAAGCCTTCCAGCCGTTCGGCGTAACCGGTGGCAAGGATGATTGGCAGGCTCGGCTTCATGATTCGCAGCGTCTGGGCCAGTTGCGCGCCATTCATTTGTGGCATCGCCATGTCGGTGATCACCAGATCGATGTCTTGTGTGGCATCGAACAGTTCAAGCGCTTGTGCACCGGACGCCGCACTGACGACGCGGTGGCCGAGGTCCTCCAGCAAGAGGCCGGTACTGGTCAGCACCAGGCTGTCATCGTCCACGACCAACACGCACAACCTGGGCACCGGCGTTGCGTCGACCTTGTCGGTAACGGGTTTAACGACCGTTGTGGTCGTAGCGACAGGAATCCACAGTTCAGCCGTTGTCCCTTTGTCCTTTTGGCTCTTGAGAATAAATTGCCCGCCCAGTTGCTCGATAAACCCGTGGACCATCGACAACCCGAGGCCTGTGCCTTTACCGACGCCTTTGGTGGTGAAAAACGGGTCCATTGCTGAATCCAGCGTATCGGCATCCATCCCGTCGCCCGTGTCAGTGACACTCAGGCAGACATACTGGCCGGCTACCACGGATAACGTTGTTTGATCACGGACGTCTTCCAGCCTGGCAGCGATGACGATCTTACCGCCGTCTGGCATCGCATCCCGGGCATTGGTCACGAGGTTCAACACTGCCAGTTCAAGTTGATTGACGTCGGCCATGACCGGGAGCAGCTCTGTAGAAAAGCGCAGGTCGAGCTTCACTGCAGGCCCGAGAGAACTGCGCAACAGTCCGCTAATCCCATGCACCAGCGTCGGTATTTCCACCGTTTCGAACTTGAGTTCCTGACGCCGGGCAAACGCCAGCATGCGTTGGGTCAGGGATACGCCACGCAAGGCGCCCTGCGTAGCGTTGTCGACCAACCGGGTAATTTTCGGATCATCCCCCACACGTTTGCGGACGATTTCCAGGTTGCCGAGAATGACCGTCAGCAGATTGTTGAAGTCGTGGGCAATGCCGCCGCTGAGTTGGCCGATGGCCTGCATCTTCTGCGCCTGGAACAGCGCTTCCCGGGTCTTCTCGAGTGCTTGCTGTGTTTGTGTCGCCTCGGTGATATCGCGGGTGATCTTGGCGAAACCGAGCAACGTGCCGGTCTCCCCCCAAATCGGGTCGACCACCACATGTGCCATGAACCGCGTGCCGTCTCTACGCACGCGCCAGGCCTTGTTTTCGAATCGACCCTCGCGTGTAGCCGTTTCCAGCGCACGTTGCGGTTCGCCGGCCTCGCGGTCTTCGGGGGTGTAGAACATCGAAAAATGCTGGCCGATGACCTCTTCGGCACGGTAACCCTTGATTCGCTGCGCCCCCGGGTTCCAGTTGGTCACTCGGCCGTCCGGGGCAAGCATGTAAATCGCGTAGTCAGTGACGCTTTGCACCAGCAGGCGAAATTGCTGCTCGCTTTGCTTGAGGGTTTCCTCGGCCATCTTGCGGTCGGTCAGGTCGCGCGTGATCTTGGCAAAGCCCAGCAACGTGCCCGACGGATCAATGATCGGATCAATCACCACGTGGGACCAGAAATGCGTGCCGTCCTTGCGCACCCGCCAGCCTTCGCCCTCGAAACGTCCCTCGCGAATCGCCGTATCCAGCGCACGTTGGGGCAAACCCGCTCGGCGATCCTCGTCGGTATAAAAACGCGAGAAGTGTTGACCCAATATTTCGGCCTCCTCATACCCTTTGAAACGCCTGGCCCCGGTATTCCAGCTGGTGATGATGCCATCGGGATCAATCATGTAGATCGCGTAGTCGATCACGGCATCGATCAACAGGCGAAAGCGCCTGTCCTCGATGGAACTGGGTTTGGACCGTACATCGCTCATCGATCACACCTGTCATTGTTGTCTGCGTGAAGTATGCGACAAACCACAGGTTTGAAAAGCTGCAAAAATCGTTCAGCACTAGAGCCTGGGGTCCGGACCACCTATGCTCGACGCCAACTGCCATTGCTGGTCGATAAAAGGCGTCCCGATGATCCTGATACTGCTGCCCACTTCTGACTACGATCCCACTGAAAGCAGCGTGCCCTGGCAGGCGATGAGGCATGCCGGCATTGAAGTGCGCTTTGCAACACCAGAGGGTTTACCGGCTTATGCCGACGCCCGGCTGGTGAGTATCGGCTTTGGCCCAATGAATTCGTTGCTGATGACCCGCGACGCCGACCTCGCGAGCTACGCCCGGATGATCGACGACGAATCGTTTCGCCGGCCAATGGCCTATGCCGATGTCAATCCGGAGCAATTCGACGGGCTGTTGATTCCGGGTGGTCATGCCAAGGGCATGCGCAGCCTGCTCGAGTCGGACCGGGCCCAGGCCATTGCCCTGCACTTTTTCAAGGCAGACAAACCGGTGGCAGCGGTCTGTCATGGTGTGCTGGTGTTGGCCCGCACGCTCGATCCCGACAGCGGGCGTTCGGTGCTGCATGGGCGCAAGGTCACCGCGTTACTGGCAGCGACCATGGAAATACCGGCCTGGGTCATAACGGCGCCCTGGCTGGGCCGCTATTACCGCACGTACCCGCAAACCGTTGAAGAAGAAGTCTCGGCCGCACTGTCCAGCCCGACGGATTTCTTGCGCGGGCCATTGCGGGCGGCACGCGATTCTGCGGCCCGGCCTCAACGCGGCTTCACCGTTCGCGATGGCCAGTTGCTGACCGCTCGCTGGCCGGGAGACTGCCATCGCTTCGCCGCCGATTGGATTGACATGCTGATCGGTGATGATTTTAAAGTAAAAAATGCTACTTAAAAGAGTGACAAATCGCCGGACTCACCGTCCACCAACGTGGCAATAACTGCTTCACCTTACTGTCACCAAAACGGTCATCAATCAACATCACGACGCCTTGATCCTGTTGAGTGCGGATCACCCTGCCCGCCGCCTGAACGACTTTCTGCACGCCGGGGTACAGGTAGGTGTAGTCATAACCGGCACCGAATATCGCCGCCATGCGATGTTTCAGCTGTTCGTTGACCGGGTTGAGCTGTGCCAACCCAAGGGTCGCGATAAATGCACCGATGAGCCGCGCACCGGGCAAGTCGATACCTTCGCCAAAGGCCCCGCCCAGCACCGCAAAACCGACACCCTGGCTGTCAGCGGTGAATTGATCGAGAAACGCCTGGCGCTGCCCTTCTCTCATGCCCCTGGATTGCGACCACAGATTGATCTGCGGATGTGTCTCGCCCAGCAGCTGCGCCACTTGTTGCAGATAATCAAAGCTGCTGAAAAACGCCAGGTAATTGCCGGGGCGTTCGGTGAACTGCCGGGCAATCAGCTCGACTATTGGCTCCAGGGACGACTGACGATGGACGAAACGCGTAGAAATCTGGCTGACGATATGAACGGTCAACTGGTTCGCGTGAAACGGTGATTCGACATCGATCCACACCGTACTGGGCGGTGTCCCCAGCAAATCGGCGTAATAGTGTCGCGGGCTCAATGTCGCGGAAAACAGCACGGTACTGCGGGCGGCAGTCAGGCGCGGGCGGATGAAACCGGCGGGCACCACGTTGCGCAGGCACAGTTGCGAGAGGTTGCGCTTGCGGTCGAGATCACGCTTGCTGATGTCGAACAGGAACTGCTCATCGAAGAGCTCTGCCACCCGGCCAAACTGCAGCATGTCGAAGTAGAAGTTTTGCAATGCGCTATCCACGCCTTGCGGATGATCGTTGAGGTAGTCGCCGATGCTCGCGACGCAAGACGACAACGCCTGCAACAATTTCTCCGGCGCCTTGTCGTAGGCCTGGTAGGCGCCGGCTTGCAGGTTATGCAAGGCGTTCCATTCACGATTGACGCGTTGCAAGGATTTTTTCAACGCCTCCGGTGCCGATTTTCGAACGTCATAGAGGGTTGATTGGTCGAGACTGGCGCTGTACATCTGCCGACCGCGCTCGACGAGGTTGTGGGCCTCGTCCACCAACACCGCGACCTTCCAGTTATTGGCCTGGGACAATCCGAAGAGCAATGCGCTGAAATCGAAATAGTAGTTGTAGTCGGCGACCACGACGTCCGCCCACCGGGCCATTTCCTGGCTCAGGTAATAAGGACAGACATCATGCTGCAGCGCCACCTCGCGCAATGCGCCCTGATTCAGCAGCGTCAACTCGCTGGCGGCTTGGCGAGCGGCCGGCAGGCGATCATAGAAACCCCGGGCCAGTGAACAGGAGTCACCGTGACACGCTTTGTCCGGATGCTCGCAGGCTTTGTCCCGGGCAATCATTTCGAGCACCCGCAGCGGCGGCGCGGTGGCACTCTGCAGAATGACCTGTGCGGCATCCAGCGCCAATTTGCGCCCCGGCGTTTTCGCGGTAAGGAAGAACACTTTGTCCAGCTGCTGCGGCGCCAGGGCCTTGAGCATCGGAAACAGCGTGCCCACGGTTTTACCGATCCCCGTGGGGGCCTGGGCCATCAGGCAGCGACCGGTGCTGACGGCCTTGAACACCGACTCGGCCAGATGCCGCTGCCCCGGTCGAAAATCGGCATGGGGAAACGCCAACTGCTGCGCGGCGCTGTTGCGTGCTTCGCGATGAGCCATTTCCTGCTCGGCCCAATGCAGGAACAGCGCGCAATGGTGCTCGAAGAATTGCCCCAGCTCTTCGGCGCTGAACGCCTCGACCAGGCAGGTTTCCTTTTCGCTGACGATGTCGAAGTACACCAACGCGAGATTGATCTGCGCCAGCTGCAGTTTCTGGCACATCAACCAGCCGTAGATTTTCGCCTGCGCCCAGTGCAGTTGACGGTGGTTGGCCGGTTGCTTGCTCAGGTCGCCGCGATAGGTTTTGACTTCTTCCAGGCAGTTTTGCGCGGGATCGTAGCCGTCCGCCCTACCCTTGACCTTCAGCGTTTGGTACACGCCCTCCAGCGCCACTTCACTCTGGTAAGCGTCGTTGCGCCGGGAGGCCACCGTGCGGTGCCCGACGATCCCTTCGAGGGCGGTGGGCGACGGTGTGAAACGCAAATCCAGGTCACCGACCTTGGCGGTGAACTCGCATAACGCCCGCACTGCAATGTTGTAGCTCAAGCGCTCTGCTCCGCCCATTGCACGTAGCAAACCGCAATCGGCATCTGGTGTTCATGGCAAAACTCAAGCCAGCGCAATTGATTGTCTTGCAGGCGGTCGCCGGGGCCTTTGACTTCGATCATGCGGTAAGTCTTGTCCTGTGGCCAAAACTGGATCAGGTCCGGCATGCCGGCGCGATTGGCCTTGATGTCCAGCAGCAGGCGATTGAACCAGTGCTTGAGGTGGTCGGCCGGCAGGCAATCGAGGGCCTGATCGAGCAACGTCTCGCTCAACACTCCCCAGAACACAAACGGCGATTGCACACCCCATTTGGCGATGTAACGTTCGCGGATCGTCTGCACATAACGACCGTCATCGAGCTCGCCCAGGCACGCTTGAAACAGGTCCGCCCGGCGAGCATGGAAGTCTTCGCTCAGAAGGTCGACCGGCCCGCGCTGGAACGGGTGGAAAAAGGCCCCCGGCAACGGTGCGAAAATGGCCGGCCAGCACAACAACCCGAACAACGAATTGATCAGGCTGTTCTCCACGTAATGCACCGGCGCCGACTCTTCCGCCAGGTGCGCCTGAACGTAGTATTCCACTGACAATGCCGGGTCGACTCTGGGCAGTTGCAGGTCCAGGCGCAGCATTTCCCGAGGGGACGACCGCTTCATCGCCGGACCGCCGAGTTTGCGGCGCAATCGGGGCAGTACCCGCAACAACTGCTGCTGTTCGGCGGCGCTTTCCGGTGCGTGCTCGGCCTGCGTGGCGAGGTCCATCGCCAGTTGATACTCGGTACAGCGCTCGAGCACTCGAATCAGCCGCAGTCGCGCGCCGGGATAGTCGCAATCACGGTAAATAGTCAGGGCGGAGGAAAAGTCGGCGACGCGCTCGCAGTGCTGGCCGATCTGAAACAGCAGCTTGCCACGACGCCTTCGTAGCCAAGGGTTGGTCAGCACGAGCCCGTTGATGCGCTCGACAACCTCGGCCAGCGCTTCCCCGGCTTCGAAATGCTGCTGGCAGTCATGCAGAAACAGGCAGGCGTCGACGTCGTCGCGGCTGCGCAAGCCTCGGGAGTCGGCGCAGAACTCGACTTTTTCATAGGTGAAGATGCCCAGGTCGGCCAGCACGAACTCGGACCAGTCCTGATAAAGATTGCCGAAAAACATCAGGCGCAGACGATCACACAGGCCCATGATGGTCAGGCTGAACAATCGGTCGTCCAGTGAAGCGCACCACTCAGTGAACGCCTGAACCTGCGGGAACTGCTCGCTCAGTGTCGGCAGCCAATCAGTCTTTTTGCCCTTGGGCTGATCGATGGCGGCGCCAAAACACTGGAGGATTTCAGCCTTGAGCAGTACGTCGAACAACGCTTCGATCGGCAGCGGAGATTGATCATCGATCCAGCCGTGTTCGAGCAAGGGAACCGCCGCCAGCGCGGTGTCACCTATCTCGACGTAACGCAGCTTGCTCGCCCGGAAGTGGACACCCTTGCGCATCACCATCCGCACCAGTAACGCTTTGGACTCGCGGGGCAACCGATTGAAGTCGCGGATGAAGTGTTGTTCCTCGGCGCTTAATACATCGGCATAGCGATGTTCAAGCCAATCAATCACTTGCATGAAGTTGTTCAAGTAGTAGAACGGATCGTCGAGCGGATTTTCGGTCACAGAAAAAAGGGCCATGGAAATCGAGTACTGGTTATGCGTACAGATACCAGCTACGCCCTGCCCGGTGCAAACGGAAAAGGATAAGCGGCGGCGCTATTCCGTTATTTTTCGGGGATCGGTCGAACTTTCTGCCGATCCATCGCACCAACCGCGGTAGAGCTACAGTGACAATTAAACGGGTTTAAAGCCTTCGCGCTTTTTTTTGTAATTTGAGAGGTGGATATGAATATCAAGACTCTGGGCCTGCCCCTGGCAGTAGCGGCCTTTCTGGCCCTGACCGGCTGCTCGACGCCAACGGTGGTGACCCTGCAGAACGGCACCCAGTATCTGACCAAGGACATGCCGAAAACCAAGACCAAGGACGGATTCTTCGAGTTCGAAGATATTTCCGGGGCGAAGGTCAAGGTCAATGCCAACGACGTGTCCACCATTCGCAAGGAGGACTGAGCAATAACGGCCGCTACGCGCCCGAACGCAGGCTGCTACAAAAGCGCGGCGCACGCGGCCCCTGTAGCAGCTGCCGAAGGCTGCGTCCGGCTGCGCAGCAGTCGTTTCTGCGGTATATCCAATATTTCACGGCCGCTGCGCGCCCGGACGCAGGCTGCGCCAGCTGCTACAAAAGCACGCGGCGCACGCGATCCCGGTAGCAGCTGCCGAATGCTGCGTCCGGCTGCGCAGCAGTCGTTTCTGCGGTATATCCAATATTTCACGGCCGCTGCGCGCCCGAACGCAGGCTGCGCCAGCTGCTACAAAAGCATGCGGCGTACACAATCCCGGTAGCAGCTGCCGAAGGCTGCGTCCGGCTGCGCAGCAGTCGTTTCTGCGGTATATCCAATATTTCACGGCCGCTGCGCGCCCGAACGCAGGCTGCGCCAGCTGATACAAAAGCATGCGGCGTACACAATCCCGGTAGCAGCTGCCGAAGGCTGCGTCCGGCTGCGCAGCAGTCGTTTCTGCGGTATATCCAATATTTCACGGCCGCTGCGCGCCCGAACGCAGGCTGCGCCAGCTGCTACAAAAGCACGCGGCGCACTCAATCCCTGTAGCAGCTGCCGAAGGCTGCGTCCGGCTGCGCAGCATCGTTTCTGCGGTATATCCAATATTTCACGGCCGCTGCGCGCCCGAACGCAGGCTGCGCCAGCTGCTACAAAAGCACGCGGCGCACTCAATCCCTGTAGCAGCTGCCGAAGGCTGCGTCCGACTGCGCAGCAGTCGTTTCTGCGGTATATCCAATATTTCACGGCCGCTGCGCGCCCGGACGCAGGCTGCTACAAAAGCGCGGCGCACGCGGCCCCTGTAGCAGCTGCCGAAGGCTGCGTCCGGCGGCGTAGCAGACGCCTCACAACCAACATGCATCCCACAAGGGATAATCATGAACTCGCGTAACAAGTCCTGCCCGAACAGGATTTGCGACTACATATCTAGCAAGATCTTTCACGTCCTCTTCTCGACGCACTGCGCGATCATGATATCCCTTCTGCCACAGACGCCCCTGCCGCCCTAACGCGCGATTGACGTCCAGGCTACTTCTGGATTTTATTCGGCACATCAACTCAGCCAACGTTTTGTCGCGCAGTTGCACCAGGCAATGCAGATGATCCGGCATCACCACCCACGCCAAAAAATCAGCCCAATCCTCTTCTTGTGCTTGGCGCAATTGCGAAACAACCAATCTTCCCACCCGCCAATCGGCAAAAAACGGCTGCCGTTGGTTAACGACAGCCGTTAGCAAATAGATCCGTCCAGGTTCAGAAAAGCGACCAATGCGCAGGTTTCCTGCATTCAAGTAACAAGGCATTCCATTGCCTCCTCATCAATAAAGGAGCTTTGGACTTTACAGCGCGCCAGCCCGACCGACTGGCGCCAATGGCTACAAAAGATGAACCCTCAACTCCCCGTCCGGATCTTGTTCCACACACGTGTACGAATCCGGTCAATATTCAGCGGCATCGCTTCCAGCGAGCGCGAAGAACTTGCCATCACGTCCGGGCGCAGCAGGTAGTTCATGAAGGCGTAGCCGGCTTTTTCGTCCGGGGCATCGGCGGGCATGGCGACCATGTCGAAACAGATAGCCGCGCCTTCCCTGGGAATCGAATAGCCAATGTCGATACCATTCTTGGCTTCTTTGGCACGGTTCTCGGCCTGGAGGATGTCGCCGGAGAAGCCGACCGCTACGCAGATGTCACCGTTGGCCAGGTCGCTGGTGTATTTGGATGTGTGGTAGTAGCTGACTTTTTGAGCAATATCGGATTGAGGTTCTTCCAGTTCGACAACTGACCCTTGTCCAGCTTGACGGTCTCATCGGCGTGGCTGAGGGTCGCGATGAGTGCAAGTGGAGCCAAATTCAGTGTCTTTCGGATCATGAGTCGATTCCTGGGTGGTTTTTTTTGTTGGCAGGCAATCAGCGGATCAAAAAATCAAAACGTAAGTCTTGCGCACGGTTTCCTGGATATCCCAGATCCCGAGGCTGTTGGCTGGCAACATCAGCGCGTCACCGGCCTCTATGTGCAGCGTTTCACCGTCGTCCGGGGTGAAGGTGCAGCGGCCCTGGATGAAATGGCAGAATTCCTGCGCGACGATCTGCCGCCGCCAACGACCCGGCGTGCATTCCCAGACGCCCGTTTCGACGCCATCGTCGCGTTCGACGCTGGTGGTCGAGGCTACTGCCACGGGCGTGCCCAATGGCACGGCGACCGGGTTTGATTCGTCCAGCTTCAAGGTTGCGGTGTTCTTGAATTGCGTGATGCTCATGGGAGTACCTGTCGATGAAAAACGGCGTTAGTGCATGAAACCTTCCATGAAGTCCGCGACGCCGCTGGCGAGTTTGCGGCGCCATGGCGCGGTGCTCGGGTTGGCCAGGGTCTGGTCCTCGTGGACGAAGCTGCGGATGATCGCGTTGTAGCCAAGCCAGCGGCAGGGCTCCGGTTCCCAGGCCCGCAGCGCGTCGAGACCGCCCTGCGGGATGACCCAGGGCTGGCGCACCAATTCGGTATCGCGCTGCAGAATCAGGTCCGCCAGCGTACGTCCGCCCAGGTTGCTGGCACCGACGCCCTCCCCGCCGTAACCGCCGGACAAGGCAATGCCGCTGGCTTGATCGCAGAGCATGTGAGGTTTGAAGCGTCGGGACATGCCCAGGTTGCCGCCCCAGGCATGGGTGATCCGAACGTTTTTCAGTTGCGGGAACAGCTCGCCGAACAGGTAGCGCCGCAGTTCCACTTCGTTGGTGGTCAGGTTGAAGTCATGGCGTAGCTTGCCGGCAAACTGGTAGCCACCTCGAGCACCAAACACCAGGCGGTTGTCCGCCGTGCGCTGGCCGTAAGTCACCTGGCGACTGCTCTCACCAAAGGCTTGGCCGTGACTCAAGCCGATTTCATCCCACGTCGCGGCCGACAGCGGCTCGGTGGCAACGATCAAGCTTTGAACCGGCAACTGATAACGCCCCAGCGGCGGCAAAGCGCCGGCATAACCTTCTACCGCGGGCACGATCCAGAGGCTTCGAACCTTGGCCCTGGCCGTGTGCAATCCGCCCGGTTGCCAATGAGTGACCGGGCTGTTCTCGTAAATCCTGACACCCATGCGCTCCACCGCGCGTGCCAAACCTCGCACCAACTTTGCCGGATGGATGGTTGCAACGTGCGGTGCATAGATACCGCCATAAGGCTTGGCGATTCTGATTTGTTGCGCCAACTGCTCGGGACTGAGCCAGCGGTAATCGCTTTCGGTCAGGCCCTGACGGTAGAGACTGTCCAGATAGTGGCGCAGACCGGTTTCCTGCTCGGGATAGCGCGCAGCGCAATAAAGCACCCCGCCTTTACGATAATCGCAGTCGATGCCTTCGCGTTCGATGGTAATTTCGACTTCATCGGGAATTTGGTGCAGCAGATCGTAAGAAGCCCGGCGCTGATCGGGCGGAAGATCGGCAAGCAGGCGATCTTCGCCCAGCATGTTGCCCATCAACCAGCCGCCGTTACGCCCGGAAGCGCCGAAACCGGCGATTTGCGCTTCAATGATGGCTACATTCAGGCCTGGCGCCAGGTGCTTGAGGTAATACGCGGTCCAAAGGCCGGTGTATCCCGCGCCAATGATGGCGACGTCAACGTCCAGATCCTGCTCCAGCGCCGGGCGCGCCAGCAATGGCTCATCAAGTTGGTCCATCCACAAACTGATACTGCGCCACGCCGACATACAAGACTCCGCCCACTAAAACTTCGATGGCGTCGATCCTAGTGCGTAGCCTCAGAGGCTGTCTTGCGCGCGTGCACGCAAAGAAATTTGTTTGACGTAGGCCTTGGGCGAAAGCCCGGTGTGCTGGCGGAAGCAGCTATAGAACGCCGACAACGAATTGAAACCGGCGGCAAAGGCCAGCTCGTCGATTCGCAGCGGCGGCGTTGCGTTATCCAGCGCCGCGAGCAAATGCTGCAACCGCGCCTGGTTGACGTAGCGGTAGAAGCTCTGGCCGAGCACCTGATTGAGCAAATAGGAAATCTGATTACGGCTGTAGCCGCACTCTTTCGCCACCCTCTGCAAATCGAGGTCGGGGTCCAGATACGGTTGCTGACGCTGAAAATACTGCTGCAGGTCTTCGGCCATGAAGCTCAGCTGACGAGGTGAAAGCCCGAGCCGACTGGCCGCCGGGCGCAACTTGGCGGTGGCATTGCTCGGCGCTTGCTCACGCACCAGAGAGGCGTATTCGTTGACGCGCCAGATCAACCCGTCGCGCACCGTGATCGCTTCACTGGAGCGAAACGACACCAGCCCTTCGCCGCCGCGAAGCGTCATCTGGTACTGGATGAACGCTGTATTGCCGTCGAGGCGAATGCGATCCGAATGTTCAAGTGCTTCATCCGGGTTGCGCGGCATGCTGTCGCGTACATACTCGCGCAACGCCTCCAGCCCCATCACTCGGTTCTGGAAAAAGTCGTGGTATTGAATATCCGGGTGATACAGCGCCATGACGCCATCCAGATCCCGGTGTTTCCAGCACAGGTGGTAACGCATGACGGTCTCGCCCGTGGCCTGGGTTTGCAACGGCCCATCATTGTCGGCGTGCATAGAGGACTCGACGAGAAAAAGCCGAGCTTGCCGAAGCAGGCCTCAACGGTCAATCGATACTGGCCCTTCGCCGTAAAGCTTGACGATCAGTGACCTGGATCAAAAAAAACACAAGCAATCGCCAAACGGACTGAAGAAATCCACATTAATTTCACATCTGGATGCTACTTTTAAAGGCAGTCACCGGTTGAGCCAAGAAGGCTCTTCCCCCCCTAACAAGAGCTAACGGAAGCGCTCGATGAAGAAGGCGGGCAACATATGAATAAAGGGTTCAGTAAGGTCACTTTTCCAAACGCCTGCCAGCTGATGCGCTGGCATTTTCATCCCATGGGATTCGAGGCGAGCATGGACGCGCCGGGCAGCATGATTGCCCGTCTTTTTGACCGTGCCAGCGGCGAGACCATGATCGCCATTGCCGGTATACCTTGTGCGACCGTTATGAATGCCGCGGACGTCGAACGAATAATCGAAGCGGTGGAGGATGAGCTTGAAGCGTTCATTCCGCCATTTGCGCTTAAAAGTTACGCCTAAACAAAATCAAAAGATCGCAGCCTTCGGCAGCTCCTACATGGGATCCCTTGTAAGAGCTGCCGAAGGCTGCGATCTTTTTTTATTTGCCCTGCCGATGATCGGCAAAAAACGGCTTGCCCTTGCCAATCCGGTCCGAAGCCTTGGGCACGTTCGCCGCCTGACTATCCTGGCCATCGACATACCAGTAGCAATGACTCACGGCACGGGTGATGCCGACGTAGGCCAAGCGCAGGATTTCGTCTTTTTGCGCGTTGTCATACGCCTCGTTGTCACCTGCCTTGCCCAGGCCCGCCATGCGGTAAACCTGGTTTTTGTAGGGTGAGCTGGTCAAATGCTGACAATCGCCCAGCAAAAAGACTGCATCCGCTTGCAGCCCCTTGGCGCTGTGATAAGTCAGTTGTTTTAGCCGCCGAGCCTCATATGGCAAGCTAGAATCAACATGAACTACAGATTGAATATGCTCTTCAATCAATAACTTATCGCTACTTTTTCGATACAGCATCAAGATTGAATCACCCTGTCTGTAGTGTTCGATCAGGCGCTTGGCCATGCCCGGATCGTCTCTGTCCAGTACGTTGACCGGTAGCAATGCCTTCGCCTCGCCACCTGCCTTGGCCTTCTTGCCGGCAATGGCGGGCGCGGCACGCACGATGTGCTCGGCAGCATCAATGATGTGCTGGTGGCTGCGATAGTTATCACTGAGCATGACTTTGGTGGTGCTCGGCGACGGGAATTGCTTATTGAACTCTATGAAGTAAGTCGGCGAACTGCCGCGCCAGCCATAGATCGATTGCCAGTCATCGCCCACGCACAGTAACGATGAATGCTGGGCACCGCGACCCACGTGCATGGCCGGGCCGCGGCTGCGGATCTCCCCGAGACTGGCACGTATCCAGGAGACGATCTGCGGCGATACATCCTGAAATTCATCGATCATCAAATGCGACAACGGCCTGAGCAGATCATCGCTCAGCAGCTTGAGGTTTTCCGGGGAATGCTCACTGAACAAGGCAAACATTCGGTTATACGTCATGACCGGGGGTTTCTGATCCAGCAGATGATCTTCCAGCGCTCGCCAGAACAGGCTCAAGGCCTCGAAGAAAAACCGATCAGGATCGTCCTTGGCAAAACTCATTTGACCGACGGCACTCGGCACATCCAGCCCCAGGTTTTCGATAAACCCGGCTGCCGCAACAAAACAGTCGAGCAATGGCGCGGAACCTAGCTCGCCTTTGACCTTGTAATCAAAACCCGGCCCGGCACTGGCATCGCCAGCAATCGATGCCAATACGCGCTTCGAAGATTCATAACTATCAAGCCATATCAAAGGCTTACGGCAGAAAGCTTGAAACAGGGTGCGCTTGACCGCCCACTCTGCGCGTAGGCTTAATTTGGCGTTCGGACGACTGAGCTGCGGATTCTCTCGAGGATCGAAACCCAGCACCACCCAGGCGTCGAGGCTCGGGATGTAGCCATGGCAATGAAACGTTGAGCCGTTGACATCAAACTTCTGGCGACTGGGCTTAATGCCCTTGATCGGCCAGGCACCCGCACGCCCCCACAGACCTTCAATCGCGTCGCACAGTTCTTCGTCGCGCTTGGCAGCCAGTTCGGTGACGGCCATGCGCTTCTGCACATCCGGATGATCGCGCTCCAATTCCTTGAGCTGCAGCGCATGCCGCGACAACGGCTTGATCACTTCGCGGAAACGCTCATCGCGAGTGTGCAGACTCTGATAACAAGCGTTGAGCTGACGGCGCTGAGCGTCGTTGATGCGCAGATCGAACGGATTGCTGTCGACCTCCTCATCGCCGTGTTGCGCCCGGTCGCTCAGGTTTTCAAACGCTTGCAGCCGTTCGAAGCCCGGCAGGCTGCGCACCATCGGCAGGATGCGCGAATGGAAGGTGCGCACCAGCTCCCGCGCCTCTTTCAAGCTGACCGTCCGCCCCCAAAGCGCAAACAGCTCGACCAGCTTGCTGATGAAGTCCTTGCGCGACTCACGGGTAAAGGTCACTACCGTCATCGAGCTCAGCTCGAACCCCAGGTAATGGGTCAGCAGCAGAATACGCAACACCAATGTGGTCGACTTGCCCGCGCCCGCACCGGCGATCACTGATGTCGAGGGCGTGTCGCTGAAGATCATCTTCCACTGCGCAGCACTTGGCTGAGCGTGAGGCGCAAGCAGCCGGGCGATATCGGCCTTCATGCGCTTCTTCAACTCGGCACTCAAGGGCAGACGCCAATCGTCGAACAGATTTTCATCGACGTTTGGCGGTCGGTGCTCAGTGGAGCGCGAGTCGCGGATCAGCAAGACCTGTCGACCTTCCTCCAGCCCCTCGAGTTTGCCTTCCTTATAGCCGTAATCCACGCCGGCGCTGTGGCCACTGCGAAAGCCGTCAGCCTGGCCGTGCAACCAGGACGCACGGTGTTGCGCGCGCAGGCGAGTCAGGCCGTGACCAAAGAACCGAGCGGCCAGGCGCTTGAGCAGCGGCATCTCGGCCAAGGGACGCAGTTCAGGGGGAAGATCGGGGGTGTGTTGCGGCACGCGGACTGTCTCCAGGGTGTGAGGCTGTTGAAGGCTATGGTGTCTGCATTTGCTGTCGAGTTCTAGTGAAATGCTTTCAAGTCATTGGCTTAGGCGATGAAGTGAAGGTCGGATGAGAATGTTTCGAGGTTGAATTAACATCTATTAATTCGATCATGATGCAGCACTTTTTACGCTTTTTATCGATTGGTGCTTGATAGATGATGCTCCGCATTCCAACCTTCTTCAGGAGACGATCATGCTCGAACTCAGACCTTTCAACTCCCTGGGCGGCGCCAACCATGGCTGGTTGGACGCACATCACCACTTTTCGTTCGCCGAGTACCATGATCCG
Organism: Pseudomonas sp. LBUM1644; assembly: GCF_059716195.1. Classification (NCBI taxonomy): domain Bacteria; kingdom Pseudomonadati; phylum Pseudomonadota; class Gammaproteobacteria; order Pseudomonadales; family Pseudomonadaceae; genus Pseudomonas; species Pseudomonas sp. LBUM1644. The sequence goes on from NZ_CP166812.1 coordinate 3,379,330, forward strand.
AAACGGATGAACTGGGGCAACCTGCGAGTATGGAACGACGACGTGATTGCTTCCGGCACGGGCTTCCCGAAACACCCGCACCGTGACATGGAAATCATCACTTACGTCCGTGAAGGTGCAATTACCCACGAGGACAACCTCGGCAACAAGGGACGTACCGAAGCGGGCGACGTGCAGGTCATGAGCGCTGGCACCGGGATCGCCCACAGCGAGTACAACCTGGAAGCAACCGAAACCCGAATCTTTCAGATCTGGATCATCCCGAACGAAAGCGGACTGGCACCGTCCTGGGGCGCCAAGCCGTTCCCGAAAGGTCAGCGCGAAGGTTTCGTGACCCTGGCCAGCGGCAAGGCCGGTGATGATCAAAGCCTGCGGATTCGTGCCGATGCCCGACTCGTGGCGGCGAACCTGAAGGCCGGTGAGTCGGCCGAATATCGACTGGACGGTGGGCGTCGTGCCTATCTGGTGCCGGCGACCGGAGTGATTGAAGTCAATGGCTTGCGTGCACAAGCTCGAGACGGTGTTGCGGTTTCCGATGAGCAGGTGTTGCGGGTGACTGCCATCGAGGACAGCGAGATCGTTCTGGTGGATTTGGCTTGATTCAGTAAACGCCGGACAAAAAAGGGGCGACCATTGCGGTCGCCCTTTCTTTTTGATTGATGGTGCTTGTGCTGACGCCTTCGCGGGCAAGCCTCGCTCCTACAGGAATGCGTGAAGCCCTGTAGGAGCGAGGCTTGCCCGCGAAGGGGCCCTCAATCACTTCGCCGAAATAGCGCCATCCACGAGTGTCTGGGCCTCAGCCACCAATTGTTTCAGGTGCTCATCGCTGACAAAGCTTTCGGCGTAGATCTTGTAGATGTCCTCAGTACCCGACGGACGTGCTGCGAACCAGCCGTTTTCGGTCATGACTTTCAGCCCGCCAATGGCCTGGTCGTTGCCCGGCGCATGGCTCAGGATGCTTTGGATCTCTTCGCCAGCCAGTTGGGTCGAGGTGACCTGGTCCGGCGACAACTTGCTCAACAGTGCTTTCTGCTCAGGATTGGCCTTGGCATCCACCCGCACCGAGAACGGCTCACCCAGTTCATCGGTCAATGCGCGATAGGCCTGGCTCGGATCACGACCGGTGCGGGCGGTCATTTCTGCCGCCAGCAGTGCCGGGATCAGGCCGTCCTTATCCGTGCACCAGACGCCGCCATCCTTGCGCAGGAACGACGCGCCGGCGCTTTCTTCGCCACCAAAGCCCAGCGAGCCATCGAACAGGCCATCGGCAAACCATTTGAAGCCAACCGGCACTTCGTACAGTCGACGTCCCAAGCGTTTTGCAACGCGATCGATCAAGCCACTACTGACCACGGTTTTACCCACGGCGGCATCGGCGCGCCAATGCGGACGATTCTGGAACAGGTAGTCGATCGATACGGCGAGGTAGTTGTTCGGCGCCAGCAGGCCTCCGGACGGAGTGACGATGCCGTGGCGGTCGTGGTCGGGGTCACAGCCGAATGCCACGTCAAAACGATCTTTCAGGCCAATCAGGCCTTGCATGGCGTGAGTGGACGATGGGTCCATGCGGATCTGCCCATCCCAATCGACAGTCATGAAACGGAAGGTCGAATCCACTTGTGTGTTGACCACTTCCAGATCCAGCTTGTAATGCTCGGCAATCGCCGACCAGTAACGCACGCCCGCCCCGCCCAGCGGATCGACGCCCAGGTGCAGCTTCGCATTGCGGATGGCGTCGAAGTCGATCACGTTGATCAAGTCGGCGACATAGGTGTTCAAATAATCGTGGCGATGAGTCGTGCTGGCCTTCAACGCTTGTTGGTAACTAATGCGCTTGACGCCCGCGAGTTTGGCAGCCAGCAGTTCATTGGCCTTGGCTTCGATCCACTTGGTGATATGGGTATCGGCCGGACCGCCATTGGTTGGGTTGTACTTGTAGCCGCCGCTTTGCGGCGGGTTGTGCGACGGCGTGATCACGATGCCATCCGCCAGGCCTGACGTGCGCCCGCGGTTGTAACAGAGAATCGCGTGGGAAATGGCCGGGGTCGGCGTGTATTCGTCGCCTTCGGCGATCATCACCGTCACACCGTTGGCGGCCAGCACTTCGAGCGCGCTTGCACCCGCTGGCGTCGACAATGCATGAGTGTCGATACCGACAAACAGCGGGCCATTGATGCCTTGAGCCTCGCGGTACAGGCAGATCGCCTGACTGATTGCCAGAACGTGCCATTCGTTGAAACTCAAGTCGAACGAGCTGCCTCGGTGCCCGGACGTGCCGAAGGCGACGCGCTGGGTAGAGATGGCGGCATCAGGCTGGCCGGTGTAATAAGCCGTTACCAGTCGCGGGATGTCGACCAACAACTCTGCCGGTGCCGGTTTGCCCGCAAAAGGACTGAGTGTCATGCAAAACCTCTGGATATAGAGTGGTTCAGGAATTGAAAAACAGTTTACTGGCAGTTCGACCGCAACGCGATGGGATCGATCCTCGAGTGTAGAGGATGTTTGCGCAGCCGACTCAATCGATCAATTCCAGGCGCAAGGCTGTCCCCAAGAGACCCAGTGCGGCACCCAGGTCATGGTCGCCGGCGAAGGTATGGCTCAGGCGCAAATGCTGGGTGTGCAACCCCTGAAGGCTGAACAGCTCTCCCGGCGCGATCACCACCTGATGCTTGAGCAGACGCTGGAACACCCGGCGCACATCGACCTGACGCAGTGAACGGACCCAGATCGTTGCACCGCCCTGAGGCTCGACGAAATGCAAGGCATCGCCCAAACGCTCCTGCAGCAATTGAGTCATCTGCACCTTGCGCTCCCTGAGCAACCGTCGCAACACCTGCAGGTGCTGGTCGATACGCCCGCTGCTGTATAGGCGGGCAATGGCTTTCTGACGAATCGGCGACAAGCGGAACGATCGCAGCAAGAAGTGTCGCTGCCATTCAGCACGCAGGGGTCGCGAAAGCAAATAGCCAAAGGGTGCCTCCGGCCCGATGATTTTCTCGAACGTCGAAAACACCAGCAGCCGATCAGGGTTCAACAGGTCACGAAAACGCAGGCCGTCCGGCTCGAATCCGAGCTCGCCGTAACAATCATTCTCCAATACCCAACTATCGTGCTGTTCAAGCAACTGCGCGACGGCTTGGCGGTTTTCATCGGACGCCAGGCTACCCCGCGGCATATTCAACCCGGAAGAAAGCATCACCAGCCGTACCGGTTCCGTCTCCAACAGCTCCTTCAACTGCTCAAGGTCCAGGTCATCGTTGGCTTGCACCGGCAACTCGAGCACCCGGACACCCGCAGCCTGGAGCAAACGCAGAATCGCCCAGTCGCACGGCGATTCCACCACCATGGTGGCGTCCTTGAGGCACAACACAGCGATCAGGATTTCCAGCACGCCACGAAGGTCGGCACCGATGTAGACGTCGTCCGCGTGCCAGCAGCGCACAGCCGACGTGGTGTAGCGTGCTGCCAGTGCGGTGCGCAGCTCCAGTTCGCCACAGGGTTGTGAAGCCGGTTGCGGCTGGCGCGGATACTGACGCAGCAGTTCTCTTTCAAGCAGTAATAATGGACTGTCGAGGGGCTGCAACAAGGCCGGTTCATCAGCGCTCAGGACCAGCATTCCCGGGCGCCTGGCATTGACGTATACGGTTTCGAGCAGGTCATTGCCGCTGCTGAGCGTGTGGATACAGGACACGGGAAACGCGTAGTAGCCCGACTTGGCTACCGAGTAAACCCGCCCTTCTTTCTCCAACAACGAATAGGCGTACTGAATGGTCGAGATCGACACGCCCAGGCGTTCCGCCAACTGCCGCAGCGATGGCAGGCGGACTCGCTCTTCGCTGGCGGGCTCGCTGATCAGGTGAGTCAGGTACCGATACACCGCCTGATACGCAAAATCGGTTTCTCGCGACCCTTTCATGACAGTTGGCCAAAGGCTGCGTTGGTCGAACCAGACACCCTTAATGCCCTGCTGACCATTCACCCGCCACGACGCAGGTTTCGTTATCAGCGGATGCTTTGGCGTCTGCCGCTGGCGTATCGGGTGCCCTGCCCTCATCCGCAGCCACAAGTCCCTTCTGATACAGCGTGCCGATCAGGCTGACAGGCAACCCGCTGACATCGACAATCCATTGCAGGACCTGATCCGGCACCGGGTTTCCCTGCATTGCCCGGTGCAAGTCCGGCATCGCCACCAGCATGCCGGGGTGGCAATGGCGCAGAAAACGCTCCAGCGTCGCGCCCTTGTCGACAAAAGGTGAAAAGAGCAGACACACCAGTTGTGCCTCACTCAAACCCAAATATTTCTGAGCTTCAGCCGATGCCAATGCACGTTGATCGGATTGTGTCGCCGGGTTGCCGAACATCTCCACCGCTTGTTCGCACAATCGCTCAGGAAGCCGTTTGCGGCGCATCATCACCAATGCCCGCTGCAGGAATTCGGCGACACCCGCCTCGTAGCTCCGGCCTAGCGCGAAGCACGCTTGCAAACCTCGAACGTGTGCACAAATCGAGAGGCTGACGAATTCGTTGTCCCGAAGCTGTGCCGCCAGTTCGTCAGGTTGAAAACCAAGAAATTCGGTGAGCAGCGGCCAACGCTCCTCCAGATTGCTGACGAGCATGTCGTGAACGTCGATGAAGGTCGTCCGGCGACAGGCTTCGAATTGCTCGGCCGGATGCCATGCCGCGCGCTCGAGCCCGGGATAAAGTGCGCGGTAGCAGTCGCTACCCAACTCATCGAGCAGCGCGAACAGCTCCTCGTACCCCGTTTCGTTGCGATTCGATGGATTGAGCCCGGCCTTGGCGGCAGCACGTTTCAAACCGTCGAGAAACTGCTTCTGCTGGCGAGGTGTGTCGCCACTGATCATGGCATCGACACCGCCGTCCCAGCGCGCGATTTGCCCATAGAACTCGCCGGTGGCCAGGTAACCGTCGTCCCACAGATCAAGCGGACCATCCCAGACTCGACGATGCCCCACCATCAGCAGGTTCAAGCGATTGGAATCGCGGCCGGCAGTGGAGATCGGGGCGAGATGATCGAACGGCAGCACCTCGCGGTTATCGACCATCAACACTTCGACCCGGGGATCATCGTAAAGGAACAACGCACTGCAGCTGCGATGTATATTTTCCCGCGTCTTCGCGCTGGTGCCATTCAGGCACAGGGACGCTACGCGCAACTGGAAGGTGGCGGGGGCCCGGCCGGCGATACTCAGTTGCGCGGCACGCAGCAGCGCCAATGTGTAGCAGCTGTCACGGGTCCCGGACTGGATCGCCAGCACTTTGTATTCGCCAATTCGCTCCATGCCACCGGCGGCCACCACCAGTCGCTGAATCATCAACTGCAACGCCGTGCGTTCCGCTCTGGAAAAAAAGCTCAGCAGTCGTTGTAATACTTGCTGATAGACATAGGTCATCGCTTGGTCATGGATATTGGTCATTTTTTTATTTACCTGGTACGCGTAAGTTCGATATCGCACAAACAACGACAGCAACACCTCGTGGGCGGTCTGACGTGTTCGAAGCATTGGACTTTATTGTCAAATGCTAACACTTAAGTTTTTGGTAGTTATTTGAAATGTTCGGCTGTTGCCCTGCATCACAACCGGAGGCTGGGCACCGCAAAGCCGCGCAACGCCGGAGCCTTGCGCCCGCGCGGGACGTCCTAGGAAATGTCCGACAACGTCCCACAGACATAGAGCACAAGAAATAGAGAAAGAACTTGCCCTTGGTTTTTTGGCAACCGCGCAACAACCAAGTTTTTGTCGGACATATATCAACGGCATGCATTGAAAAGTATCAGCCAGATACCCAGCCATGACTCATTCCTTGAGATGAAAGTAATCATCCAATTATCGGGGCTTAGAAGCTGATTAGAAGATACAGATTGAGAGCAAAAACCAGTTCAGTTGCTGAACGGCCCCATCGACAGGTCAATGGGCGGTCTCATGGGTGGGAGCGCCGCAAAAAAAGAGTCCGTGCGGACACGGACTCTTTGGGACGGTTTTAAACAGGTTCGACCTGAAGGGCAACCCGTTCGCGGCATGGGCATTCGTCCATGTAGCGGTGTGCTTCGACGAACTCGGCAAACGGGAAGACCCGAGTCTTGAGCGGCAGCAGCACACGGTCAGCCGTCATCTGGTTGATATCGCGCAAGGCACGTTGCAGCGCGACCTGGTCCTGAATGATGCCCAGTTCCGGCTTGCCGGTGAAGTTGCCGATACAGTGCACGAAGAACTGGATGTTCTTCTGGAACGCTGCGCAGGCCGGGAATGGCGTCTGGTTGCCACCTTGCAGGCCGTAGAGCACCAGGCTGCCGCGAGGTGCAAGCACATCGCCGAGCAACGACATCTGCGGGCCACCCAGGCCATCGAACACTACATCGACACCGCGATTGTCGGTAATTTTGTTGATCCGCATGAGCAGATCTTCTTCTTCAGTAACGATGACTTTCTCGGCACCCAGCGACAGCAGGTATTCCCGCTCCTCCGCCGTCTTGGTGGCGGCAATCACCCGCACACCGAGGGCCTTGCCCAACTGTACGAACGAAGGTCCGGCGCAATGGCTGGCGTCAGTCACCAGGGCGAATTGCCCAGGTTTGACCCGTGCCAGATCAACGTAAGCGAAATAAGCGATCAATAGCGGCGTGTAATGCACGCTGGCTTCGATCGGGCTGAGCACGTCCGGGTATCGGGTCAGTGCCGAGCGAGGCAAAACGATCTGCTCGCCGTAGACCGGATAGTCGTTGGGGCTTTCAGCCGGAAAGCTGGCGACCTTGTCACCGACCGCCAGGTCGTCGACGCCATCACCGACGGCGGTGACGATGCCGGCCATTTCATGACCAAGGCCTGAAGGCAGGCGAGCATGAGACGAGGCCAGGTTCTGGCGCCAGAGGATGTCGTACCAGCTGATGCCGATAGCCTCGACACGCACCTGCACTTCGCCCGGCGCAGGCAGAGCTGCCGTATGCTCTTCGCATTTGAGCACCTCGGCTGGACCAAACTTGTGAAAACGGATCGTGCGGGACATCGCAAACCTCGTCAAAGTAACCTCTAATGCCCTGAACTCTATCTGGGCTTTCTACCCAAGACTATCAGTGGCTATTAATAGTCGACATGCCTGTCATTGATTCCGCAGCGACGGCAACATTGTCAAATGTCGTAAAAACCGAAGCAGCTTTTCGGGAAAAACTGAATTATGCGGTGCAGAGTAGCAGCCTTTCCCCGTAAGATTCATGCCGGCCATTGTTCTCATATGGCCGCTCTCGTCAAGCTTGATGACTCTGCCAGGACTCCAGATGAATCGTAATGACCTGCGTCGTGTCGACCTGAACCTGTTGATCGTATTCGAAACATTAATGCATGAACGCAGTGTGACCCGCGCGGCGGAGAAACTGTTCCTCGGCCAGCCGGCCATCAGTGCGGCACTGTCGCGCCTGCGTGGGCTGTTCGATGACCCGCTGTTCGTGCGCACGGGCCGCAGCATGGAGCCGTCCGCCCGGGCAGTGGAAATCTTCGCCCTGCTCTCCCCCGCACTGGACTCGATTTCCACCGCCGTCAGCCGTGCGGCGGAATTCGACCCTGCTACCAGCACCGCGGTGTTCCGCATCGGCCTGTCCGATGACGTCGAGTTCGCGCTGCTACCGATGCTGCTCAAGCGCCTGCGAGCTGAATCGCCAGGGATTGTGCTGGTGGTGCGTCGGGCCAACTACATATTGATGCCGAGCCTGCTGGCCTCGGGCGAGATTTCCATCGGCGTCAGCTACACAGCCGATCTGCCGGCCAATGCCAAGCGCAAGGTGCTGCGTCGTAGCTCACCGAAGCTGTTGCGCGCGGACACAGTGCCTGGGCCGTTGAGCCTCGATGACTTCTGCGCAAGGCCTCACGCGCTGGTGTCGTTCGCGGGCGACCTGAGTGGCTTTATCGATGAAGAGCTGGAAAAGCTTGGGCGTAAACGTCATGTGGTACTGGCGGTACCCCAGTTCAACGGCTTGAGCACGCTCATCAGCGGCACCGACATCGTCGCCACCGTGCCGGACTACACCGCCGAGGCGCTGACGGCGGCCGGCGGTGTGCGGGCTGAAGATCCGCCGCTGCCGGTGCGCAGTTTTGAATTGCACATGGCGTGGCGCGGGTCGCAGGACAATGATCCGGGTGAGCGTTGGTTGCGGTCGCGGATTCAGATGTTCTTTGGGGATCCGGATAGTTTGGCTTGATCCTGATTTTTTTGTTGAGGCTTATGGCCTCTTCGCGAGCAGGCTCGCTCCCACAGTGGACCGAGTTACCCTGTGGGAGCGAGCCTGCTCGCGATAGTTGCAACTCGGTTTCAAAACTGACTATTGCTTTCGGCGCAACACAGAATTGCCATCAACCCTGTTGATCGTTTTCTGAACTGAGGTGCATGCTAGAGGGCTCGCTTGGGCCTTATATCATTCCGAATGATAGTTACCTTCGCCCCGTTCGATTCGTCCGATACCCCCCTGCCGCGCATCATCCGTCCATTCTCAATACATTGGCGGATGCATCCATGGAACAGTCACTCAAACATTTGCGCTTCCCGTTGGCCTTGTTGGCCGTACTGGTGATGAGCGCTTGCGGCAAGGCTCCGGAGACTGCCGCCACGATGCCCGCAGCCAAGGTCAGCGTGGCCAAGGTGCTGGAACAACCCGTCAACGAGTGGGACGAATTCACCGGGCGTCTCGAAGCGCCGGAAACAGTAGAAATTCGTCCACGGGTCTCCGGTCAGATCGATGAGGTGGCCTTTACTGAAGGCGCATTGGTCAAGAAAGGCGACTTGCTGTTCCAGATCGACCCGCGTCCATTCCAGGCTGAGGTTCGCCGCCTCGAAGCCCTGGTTGCCCAATCCCGCGCCAACGCCACCCGCAGTGAAAACGAAGCCCAACGCGGCGAACGCCTGCGTACCAGCAACGCCATCTCGGCGGAACTGGCCGATTCGCGCACCAGCGCCTCCCAAGAAGCCCGCGCTGCTGTCGGCGCCCTTCAAGCGCAACTGGACCTGGCGAAACTGAATCTCAGCTTCACCCGCGTCACCGCGCCAATCAGTGGTCGCGTCAGCCGCGCGGAAATCACCGCCGGCAACCTGGTGACCGCCGATACCACCGCGCTGACCAGCGTAGTGTCCACCGACAAGGTCTACGCGTACTTCGACGCTGACGAGCGTGTGTTCCTCAAGTACACCCAACTCGCTCGCCAGGGCAAACGTGGCGCCACCACGCCGGTTTACCTCGGTCTGTCCAATGAAGACGGCAACCCGCACCAGGGCGTGATGAACTTCGTCGATAACCAGGTCAACCCGAAAACCGGCACCATCCGTGGTCGCGCCGTGTTCGACAACAGCGACGGTACCTACACGCCTGGCCTGTATGCCCGCCTGAAACTGGTCGGCAGCGGCACCTATTCCGCCGTGCTGATCAACGACGAAGCGGTCGGTACCGACCTCGGCAAAAAGTTCGTGCTGGTGATGGACGCCGACAACAAAACCGCCTACCGGGCAGTCGAGTTGGGGCCGAAGATCGAAGGCTTGCGCATCGTGCGCAGCGGCCTGAACAAGGACGACACCGTCATCGTCAAGGGCCTGCAGCGGGTGCGTCCTGGCTCGCCAGTCACGCCTGAAGTGATCCCGATGGCCAGCGAGCAAACCCTCGCGGCCCTTGCACAACAACGACAAGCGCTGGAAGCCAGCAACCTGCCCCAAGTCGCGCCTGCCAAGGTCGCGCCGGGTTCGGTTGTGAAACTGGCTGCTGCGACCCCACGCGGTTAAGGGATCTCAACAATGAATTTTTCCCAATTCTTCATTTCACGGCCGATCTTTGCAGCGGTACTGTCGCTGCTGATCCTGATCGCCGGCGCCATCTCGCTGTTCCAGTTGCCGATCAGCGAATACCCGGAAGTTGTGCCGCCGACCGTTGTAGTCCGGGCCAACTTCCCGGGTGCCAACCCAAAAGTCATCGGTGAAACCGTGGCCGCTCCACTGGAGCAAGCCATCACCGGCGTCGAGAACATGCTGTACATGTCCTCGCAGTCCACCGCAGACGGCAAGATCACCCTGACCATCACCTTCGCCCTGGGCACTGACCTGGACAACGCGCAGGTGCAGGTGCAGAACCGCGTGACCCGGACCGAGCCGAAGCTTCCAGAAGAAGTGACGCGCATCGGTATTACTGTGGACAAGGCGTCGCCCGACCTGACGATGGTTGTGCACTTGACCTCGCCGGACAAGCGCTACGACATGCTTTACCTGTCCAACTATGCCCTGCTCAACATCAAGGATGAGCTGGCGCGCCTGGGCGGGGTCGGTGACGTGCAGTTATTCGGCATGGGCGATTACTCGCTGCGTGTCTGGCTCGATCCGAACAAGACCGCTTCGCGCAACCTTACTGCAACCGATGTCGTGACCGCGATTCGTGAACAAAACCGTCAGGTAGCCGCCGGTGCACTGGGCGCGCCGCCCGCGCCGAATGCCACCGCGTTTCAGCTGTCGGTCAACACCCAGGGTCGCCTGGTGTCCGAGGAAGAATTCGAGAACATCATCATTCGCTCCGGCGACAACGGTGAAATCACTCGCCTGAAAGACATCGCTCGCGTCGAACTGGGTTCCAGCCAATACGCCCTGCGTTCCCTGTTGAACAACCAGCCGGCGGTGGCGATCCCGATCTTCCAGCGCCCTGGCTCCAACGCAATCGAAATCTCCAACGAAGTGCGCGGCAAGATGGCCGAGCTGAAGAAGAACTTCCCGGAAGGCATGGACTTCAGCATTGTCTATGACCCGACGATCTTCGTGCGCGGCTCCATCGAAGCAGTGGTTCACACCCTCTTCGAAGCACTGATCCTCGTTGTCCTGGTGGTGATCCTGTTCCTGCAAACCTGGCGTGCTTCGATCATTCCGTTGGTGGCGGTGCCGGTTTCGCTGATCGGTACGTTTGCCGTGATGCACTTGTTCGGCTTCTCGCTGAACGCCCTGTCATTGTTCGGGTTGGTACTGGCGATTGGTATCGTGGTGGATGACGCCATTGTGGTGGTGGAGAACGTCGAGCGAAACATCGGACTGGGACTGACCCCGGTCGAAGCCACCAAGCGCGCCATGCGTGAAGTGACGGGGCCGATCATCGCAACGGCGCTGGTGCTGTGTGCGGTGTTTATCCCGGCGGCGTTCATCTCCGGGCTGACTGGCCAGTTCTACAAGCAGTTCGCCCTGACCATTGCGATTTCGACCGTGATCTCGGCCTTCAACTCGCTGACCCTGTCGCCTGCATTGGCTGCCGTGCTGCTCAAAAGCCACGATGCGCCGAAGGACCGTTTCTCCAAGGTCCTCGACAAAATCTTCGGTGGCTGGTTGTTCCGTCCGTTCAACCGCTTCTTCGACAAGGCCAGCCATGGTTATGTCGGCACCGTGGGCCGGGTTATCCGCAGCAGTGGAATCGCGCTGATGCTGTACGCAGGCTTGATGGTTTTGACCTTCTTCGGTTTCTCCAGCACCCCGACCGGTTTCGTTCCGGGCCAGGATAAGCAATACCTGGTGGCCTTCGCGCAACTGCCGGATGCCTCGAGCCTGGACCGTACCGAAGACGTGATCAAACGCATGTCCGACCTCGCCCTGAAACAGCCGGGCGTGGAAAGTGCGGTGGCCTTCCCCGGCCTGTCGATCAACGGTTTCACCAACAGTCCTAACGCCGGCATCGTCTTCGTGACCCTGAAACCGTTTGACGAGCGTAAAGACCCGAGCATGTCCGCCGGTGCGATTGCCGGTGCCTTGAACGGCCAGTTTGCCGGCATTCAGGAAGCCTACATGGCGATCTTCCCGCCGCCGCCGGTACAAGGCTTGGGCACCATCGGTGGTTTCCGCCTGCAGATCGAAGACCGGGGCAACCTGGGCTACGAAGAGCTGTACAAAGAAACCATGAACATCATCAACAAAAGCCACAACGTGCCGGAACTGGCCGCCCTGTTCACCAGCTACACCGTGAACGTGCCGCAGGTCGATGCCGCCATCGACCGCGAAAAAGCCAAGACCCACGGCGTGGCCGTCAGCGACATCTTCGACACCCTGCAGATTTACCTGGGTTCGCTGTATGCCAACGACTTCAACCGCTTCGGTCGCACCTATCAGGTCAACGTTCAGGCCGAGCAACAGTTCCGTCTCGAGCCGGACCAGATCGGCCAGCTGAAAGTGCGTAACAACAAAGGCGAGATGATCCCGCTGGCGACCTTCATCAAGGTCAGCGACACCTCGGGTCCGGACCGCGTGATGCACTACAACGGCTTCATCACCGCTGAAATCAACGGTGCGGCGGCGCCGGGCTACAGCTCTGGCCAGGCCGAAAAAGCCATCGAGAAACTGCTCAAGGAAGAACTTCCGAACGGCATGACCTACGAATGGACCGACCTGACCTACCAGCAGATTCTGTCCGGCAACACCGCGCTGTTCGTGTTCCCGCTCTGTGTACTGCTGGCGTTCCTGGTGCTCGCGGCTCAATACGAAAGCTGGAGCCTGCCACTGGCGGTGATCCTGATCGTACCGATGACCCTGCTGTCGGCCATCACCGGTGTGATTGCTTCGGGAGGCGACAACAACATCTTCACCCAGATCGGCTTGATCGTACTGGTGGGACTTGCGTGTAAGAACGCGATTCTGATCGTCGAATTCGCCAAGGACAAACAGCAGGACGAAGGCATGAGCCCGCTGGCTGCGGTGCTCGAAGCGTGCCGCCTGCGTCTGCGGCCGATCCTGATGACGTCCTTCGCGTTCATCATGGGTGTCGTGCCCCTGGTGTTCTCCAGCGGTGCCGGTGCCGAAATGCGTCACGCCATGGGTGTGGCGGTGTTCTCCGGGATGCTCGGGGTGACTTTCTTCGGCCTGCTGCTGACGCCGGTGTTCTACGTGTTGATCCGTAATTTCGTGGAGCGCGGCGAAAAGCGCAAAGCGGCCAAGGCCCTGAAACTGGAGTCGCAACAATGAGCCTGAAAGCCTTTCTGCCGAGCCTGCTGGTACTGGCCCTCAGCGCCTGTGCCGTCGGCCCGGACTACAAGACCCCGGCCACTGAACCGGCCCACATCACGACCGCCACCGACGGCGCTGCCGGTCAGAAGAACTTCGACCGCTCGCGTTTCGAAGGCATCTGGTGGCAGCAGTTCGAAGACCCGACCCTCAACCAGTTGGTGACTCAATCGCTGCAAGGCAACCGTGATCTGCGCGTGGCCTTTGCCCGCTGGAAAGCGGCCCGGGCGATTCGCGACGACGTCAGCAACGACGCAATGCCGACCATCACCAGCCGCGCCAGCAGTGATCTGGGCAAGGGTCAAATTCCTGGCCAGACCACCAAGCGGGTCAATAGCGAACGCTACGACCTGGGCCTGGACATGGCGTGGGAAATCGATCTGTTCGGCCGCATCCAGCGCAACCTGGAATCGGCCAACGCTGAGCAACAGGCGATCGAGGCTGATCTGTACCAATTGCAAGTCACCATGATTGCGGAGCTGGTGGACTCGTACGGCCAACTGCGCGGTGCGCAACTGCGCGAAAAGATCGCCGTGGCCAACCTGCAGAACCAGCAGGCATCACGCAAGATCACCGAAAGCCTGCGTGATGCCGGCGTCGGCGATCAACTGGACGTGGAGCGTGCCGACGCACGCCTCGCCTCGGTCGAAGCCAGCGTGCCTCAGTTGCAGGCCGAACAGGTTCGGCAGAAAAACCGCATCGCAACCCTGCTGGGTGAGCGTCCGGACAAGCTGACCGTCGACTTGAGCCCCAAAGACTTGCCTGCCATCGCCAAGGCATTGCCGATCGGCGATCCGGGCGAACTGTTGCAACGGCGTCCGGACATACTCAGCGCCGAGCGCAAACTGGCCTCCGCTACCGCCCGTATCGGCGTGGCCACGGCTGATTTGTTCCCTCAGGTCAGCCTCAGCGGCTTCCTCGGCTTTACCGCCGGGCGCGGTTCGCAGATCGGTTCCTCGGCGGCCAACGCCTGGGCACTCGGCCCAAGTATCACCTGGGCCGCGTTCGACCTTGGCAGTGTGCGCGCCCGTATTCGCGGTGCCGATGCCGATGCCGAAGGCGCCCTCGCGACTTACGAGCAACAAGTGTTGCTGGCGCTGGAAGAATCGGAAAACGCTTTCAGCGATTACGGCAAACGCCAGCAGCGGTTGATTTCGTTGATTCGCCAGAGCGAAGCCAGCCGCTCCGCTGCGGACCTGGCGGAGATTCGCTACCGCGAAGGCACCGTGGACTTCCTCGTCCTGCTGGATGCCCAGCGTGAGCGTCTGGCGGCCGAAGATACCCAGGCCCTGGCCGAAACCGATCTGTATCGCGGCATTGTCGCGATCTACAAAGCCCTTGGCGGTGGCTGGCAACCAGAAACCGTCGCCAGCAAGTAACGTTTCATCGAGCTCCGTTGGTTGGCCGCAACCGACCAACTTTTTTAGCCCTGCGCCTCATTCGGTCGCGGGGCTTTTTTTTGGTAAGAATGCCCGCCGGCCCTTGTAGGAGCGAGCTTGCTCGCGATGGTGTGTCAGCTACATGGGTGTTGAATGACACACCATCGCGAGCGAGCTCGCTCCTACAGGAGGGGTTAGCGGTGATCTTCAGGGTTGCGGATTTCCTGGACGGTTACGGTGGCGGTGGTCCCGGCGCGCAAACGGTTTTTGGCCAGGTAATCGGCGTCGATCTCGATCCGCACCGGCACTCGCTGCGCCAGCTTGACCCAGGTGTAACTGGGGTTGATATTGGCCAGCAGGCGTCCACCGGGCAGGTTTTCCCGGTCGGCGATGGCGAAGGCGATACTTTGCACGGTGCCGCCAAAGGTCTCGCCGCTCATCAATTCAATCCGGACGCGGTCGCCCTCCTCGATTCGCGGCAGCTTGGTTTCTTCGAAATAGCCGCTGACGTAAAACGAGTCACTGTCGACCAACGCCAACAGCGCACCACCGGCCGTTGCATAGTCGCCCTGACGGGTCAGCAGATTGGTCACGTAACCGCTGACAGGCGATTCGACCCGTGTCCGCTGCAAATCCAGTTCGGCTTGGGTCAGTGCTGCGATTGCCAATTGCACATTGGCCTGGGCAAGACCGAGGTTGGCCTGGTTGCGCAACAACTCAGCCTGGGCCACTGCCACTTCGGTGCTGGATTTTTCCCACTCTTCACCCGAAATCGCAGCCCGCTGCTTGAGGGTCCGCCGCCGGACTTCCTCACTCTGGCGCTGCTTGAGCAGTGCTTGACTGGCAACAATCGAGGCCTGGGACTGACCCAGCGTAGCTTTAGCCACTTCCACGGAACGCCTGGAATGTTCCACCGCCAGCCTATAGCGTGCCGGATCAATCTCCAGTAGCAATTGCCCCTTGTCGACATGCTGATTGTCCTGGACACCCAGGCTGACAATGCGACCTGACACATCGGCGGACAGCGTCACCACATCGGCCCGCACCCGCGCATCCCGGGTCCACGGCGCGCGGGTGTAATGCTCCCAGGCGAACCAGCCGAGGACAAACGCCAGCCCTACCACCGCCAGGGTTGTGAGCAGAGGAAGAATCTTTTTCAAGGCATCAGGCTCCCATCAGCAGGATCAGCGTTGCGCATACGCAGGCGTACAAGGCGCCTTCAAACAATGCCTCGTGCCAGACAAAATGCAGCACGCCAATGCGCCGCAAGGTCCAGTCCAGCACCAGGAAAATCGGAAAGGCCAGTAACAGCGCCTGGGCGATCGGTGGCAGATAGACGCCACCCACTTCCAGATCAATGGGCAAGGGCCGGTACTCCTTCCACGTCCGAGGGTTGAAAGTATTGGCGGTAGCGCTGCAGAAATGACACCACGATCAGCAGCGCCACGCGCATCCTGAACACCGACCACAGGTGTTCATGCACGTCCAGCTGCAAGTCGTCCATTTCATCACCCAGCACCCGCAAATTGCCGAGCAACTGTTCAAGCTCGATCCCGGCTCGCCCGGCGATCAATCGACCGGTCTCACGAACCGCCACCCGCAAACGGTTTTGTTGCGCTGTACTGAGCAATGTGTTGCCTTGCCCCTGCTGCCTGAGTTGATTCAACGCCACACCCAGTGCCATGCAACCGAGGCTGACTTCAAACAGCTCGCGCGATTGTTTGTCACTGGTGGCCGGGAGTAATCCCAACATCATGGTCAAGCGATCGACCAGGCGGCTTTCAAAGGCAAACTGCTGTTCATCGGTAGGCGGCGTCTTCAGCAACGCGTAAACCTGCTCACAGTTCTCCCTGAACAGTCGGCGTATTCGCAGCACGGGCCGGAACGGAAAGATCAAGGCATAGACACTGAGCGCCAGTGCAGCCGCGCAGATATACGCAGCGGCAAACTCGAACCATTGAATGGCAGAGTTCTGGCCGACGCCGACGTTTTGCGGGCCCAGCAACAGCATCGTGGTCAGTCCAAGACCAATGCCGGTGCCAGTGGTTGGCGGACTGGACAGCCCCACCGCGACGGCATACAGCAAGGGGGCGAGCAACAAGGCGAGTAACTCGAAGTCGCTGATCATCGGTATCAGCAGGAATAAGTACAGCGCTGACACCACCAGTGCCAGGCCCAACCCCCGCGCAAAACTTTGGCTGGCCAGCAACGGCCGTGGAAACGTTGCCATCAGCGAACAGAGAATGCCCAACACAATCATCCCGCCGCGAGCCCCGTCCCAACCGGTCTCGACCCAGATCATCCCGGCCACCACCAACGCCGTAAATGCCCGGATCGCGTTCATCGCCGCCAAGGTGAAGTCCAGATGCAGCGGATTGTCCTGGCCGCGGAACATGCTACTCGCTGCGCGCCCGTTCTGGATCGCGTCGCTCAACTCCAGAACCTGCCCCAGTTGCTCCAACATCCGCGCCTGCTCCCAGCGCAGAGCCCAGGCCAGTGAACGCAACGTGGCAGGCATCGTCTCGGTGAGTTGTTCGGCCTTATAAGCTTGATCGTCGAACCGCTGTTGCAGCGCCCCGAAACGGTGCCGAGCCTCGGCAGATAGCGAGCGTCCCTGCAGAGCCAAATCGTCGAGAAACACCAGTTCTTCGGCACGTAAACGCTGTATTTCTTCCGGCAACGCGCCTTCCCAACGCTCGGCAAGCAGCTCCCGCTGGTGGCGCAAAGCCGTCAGCCGCGAGGTCAGCAACACCAACTGATTACCCAACAATTGCACCAGTCCATTGGCGCTGCGCAAGCGCGGCGCATCAAAATACAAATGCCGACGCACGCCCTCCAGGGCGCTGATCGCACCGAGCAACTGCATCTGGCGCTGGTGAAAATCGGTGTCGCTTTCTTCGGTTCGAATGACGGCCGCCGCGTGGGTCGCGAGCAGCTTGATCACTTGATCGATCTTGGCGAAGTAATCCCGGGCCACGCTTTCCGGCCGCGCGGTGAGCAGGCTCACCACGCACACGCAGGCCACCGCCAGCAGCGTTTCGGTTACACGGGTCACGGCCAGCAGGAACGTGCCGTCCTGATCGGGCACCGCCAGCAGCGCCACGACCACTGCCGTGTAGCCACTCAACACAAACGCCTGGGAACTGGTATAGCGCAACAAGGTGCCGCCAGCGGTACACAGCGCCAGCCACAACGCCAGGGTCACGATGAAAGGCAACGGCGCCTGGGGGAAGATCGCCATGATCACCACCGCCACGACGGCGCCCAGGGTGGTGCCGATGACCTGGCCAAAGCTTCGGGCCAAGGCCATGCCACCCAATGGCTGGCTGACGATGACCACCGCCATGATCGACCACTTCGGCTGGTCCAGATCGAACAAAAAGGCCAGGTACAGCGTCAGCAGGCCGGCCGCAATGGTTCTCATGGCGAACAGCAGCACTCCGGGGCCGGGATTCAGTATCGCCTTGAAATACTGCAGCAGCGCTTGCATGGGAACGCTCGTCGAGTCATCTCCAGCAAGCGTAGTCACTGCATGGACGGGCCGGATGAGTTTGTGCGCCGAGCCTATCCACCATCAGTTCGATCACAAACGCTTTTGGTCTCCCCCTCATTTCATTGGGGGAATCCAACCGGTGTATGTGTGGCGTTTGCATTTTGAACAGCTTTTTTTATCGGAAAAGGAACCGAATCTGTAAATGGTTGAGGAATGCTCTTTTTAATTGCATTGCTCAGCGCGCTCGGATTGGGAATAAACTTGCCAGCACTGTCGTAGGCACCCACTATTTGCGAGCCCGGAATGCCTTTCGCATAGTTTACTTGATAGGGATTAGAACCGAGCTGTAAGCCGGAACCTGCCTGCCAGTTGCTATTCCTCAGCACGTCCTTTGCGCCAACACCCCTGCCATCAATCAAATAGGTATATCCTCCTTGCTTTCCGCCATTGTGAAAAGCGCCCAGACCGTTGCTATCGTAATAACCTGATGTTTGCACGCCGGAATTAACTCCACCCTTGACCGGGGACTTAAAGCCATTGGCAAACACTTCATGGGGTGGTCGCATGTCGCCCCGCATGGCGAACCCTCGATATACATACCCCTCTTTCGGACCACCAAAATACAACACGCGTGAGCGGTCCATGAGTCTTTGTGCAACCTGAGGGCCTTTGCCCAAAGACTTCAATCGACCCACGACTACATTATTGGTAAGTTTCCGATTAACTTTATCCTGAATAACCCAATCATTCCTGACTCGCGGAGCAATCCATTTCTCTATTTTATTAGCGTTGCCCACGAGCGGTGACGCGACGTGCCCGTACTTTGGAAAGTGCTTAGCTACTTTTTCAGGAAGAACACCGGAATACTTCAAGTGTTCGCCAATTTTTCCAGCGATTCGGGAGTCCACCACCTTGGAAAACACTTTCCCCAGTACCTTCCCTATATACGGACCCGCGACTTGGCCAACCATACCTTTTACGGCATTGGCTTTATGTCGATTCGCCTCCAAGGGGTCGTCATTTAATGCCCCGCGTACATACTGAGCCGCCGAAGCACTTGCTCCCATCATAAAGGCAATACCTGCGACCGCCGCTCCTGGTAGTGCCAATATGATTGCAAAACCGGCCAATGAGTCCGCCACAACACCCATCAATTTATCGACAGTGCGCTCGGCCCATGTTGACGTCATCATGTCCATGTCAGACTTAGCCTTATCAACCACATCGGCAAACAATTCTTTAAAGGCATCATGATGCTCCCCATAATTAGTGGGACCGTCCTTCCGACCAAATATGATCGGTGTAAAAGGCCATTTATAATTTTCAAACATACCAACAGGATTAAACCCCCAAACAAATCTCCCTTGGCTGTACTTAAAATCATCATCATCCCGAGCCAACAGATCTTTTAGAGGGATTCGCTTTGACAGCTCATTTCTTAACTGAGGAAACTCTTCAATTGACTTTCCGTCTTTTTTAAAGAGCTCGACAGGACTCTCGATGACCGTTTCGTTCCCACCCAAGAAAACAAATAGTCCGTCAGGCCCCTGCCCCCTGGTTAAAAAAACAGCATTCGAGACATGAAGCATATCGCTGTACTTGCCTTGCTTGATGCCGACAGGCCTTAATCGAATTTCGTCTTTCAAAAACTTATCGGCAATTTCCCTTCCATGCTCCGAAATGTTTTTCCCTTCGCGAAAATCACTGACCAAGTGTTGCAACTTGAACTTAAAATTGTCTTTCCATAGTTCGAAGAATTTTGGTTGAGAAAGAACTTTTGCAGAACGCCCTTCATAATCTTTCCAAAGATTGCTTTGCTTCACCGCATCCTTGAACCCATCGGTATACCCGGAAGGCCAGTCGATCTTGACCTCCTCACGTGATTGCACCTCTTTTTCGTGTCGCCCCATCAACAATTCAGCCAGGGTGAACATTTTATGCCTGCTTGTTTTTTTAAAATAACCGCCATGCTTGCCATTTGGGGGTGGCAGATCGTATTCGACTCTAAACACTGTTTTATAGCTTATATCTGATTTTAAACTATCAGGTAAATCCGAGTTACCCACAACTTGCTCTACAGACGACAAGATGAATAATGACGGATCCAATACTGTCTGCAGCTCGACAAAATCCTTGATAAATATATCTGCCGCCTGGCTTATCGTGACACCGGGTGCGATTTCCTCACCCGGCCGAATAGAAATCTCGGCATCTAATGAGCGTTGTCCTGCCTCAATGAGCAAGTGTGCTGACGCATGCGCAGCTACGCCACTTTCTGAAGTTTGCATGTTGACGAACATGCCCCCGTCGCCCCCCAAGCTGCGCACCTTGCGAATGAGTCCCGGCGCGGCATCCGTTGTGACGGCGGTCTCGGTCGTTGATTCGCTATCCGGGTCTGCCTCAAACTCATCATGAGCGTCTGATGCCGCCAATACAGTGATTTCATCGAGGTAATCCTGATAGGTCACATTTTGGTCGCCTGGCACAGGTCGCTGCAAAAGTGCCTCGAGGTTCTCAATCAACTGTGGGTCGTCGGCGGGATCAAGGTAATCAGACTTGCTGATAAGTTTTTTTACTTCACTTGCAAACTCTGGAGAAACCTCAAATAAGTCCTCAAGACCCTCGACTATATTTTCATGAACTACCGAGTTTTCATCAGGCGCAGCATCAGGATAGAGTTCGAGGCCCTGCAATGGATCAATCGGCTGCTCGGGTTCAGGCAGGAACCAGTGAGTGTAAAAGTTACTGATCGCCATGTAGGCAGCAAACACACCAGCAGTTTTACCCGGATTTTGCTCGATCATGTCGCCAGTACGACTCAACACAGCCACTCCGCTGCTGATCAGGCTCGCGCTCATCCGGGCCAGCCAGCCCTGCAATTGCTCACCGACAACGTTCAATTCGGGCACGGACGGCTGATCGCTTAACGGTTCGCTAAGAGGTTGATATACGGGAGAGTGCTCAAGCGAACTAAACGGTTCTAGTAACACTTTCACCTCCTCCAGATCGGCTGAGCCATGCACGCTGTCCCACGGCATTATGTAACCGGCGATCTGGCTGACAACGTTATCCACTTGTGCAGCGAACTGCCCCAAAGTGGACCAGGCGTCTGTGCGAATAGCGGCATTCGGGGGCTCGGGTGTTGCGCCAAATGGCGGTGTTGAGAAATTGCTTTCCCCATTTTTCCACGCCTCGGTGCTTGGCTTTATTGCGATTGCGGGGCGGCCTGTTGAAATGTGGCGACTGTCCAGGCGCGCGACTCCGAACGTATCGAGCACATTAAGAACGTATAAGAGTTTGCCAGCGAAGCTCTCGGGGACACGTGGGCCAGTGTTAGTGACGCTTGAGAAAAAATCAGTATTACGCTCAAAGGTTTGAAGCTTCGACAGCAGTGTCGGAGCAGGATCGTTGACAGTGGGAAGCGGATCGGAGCCCGACCGAACGGCATCCGGAGCAGATTGATGATCCGATGCCTGGGGTTTCTGAGAGGGGGCCGATCCCGATTTGTTTAGCAGTGCAGTCACCGGTGCTGCAAAAACGCTTAGTGGCGCCGATAACGAAACCGGACGCCCCACCATGCTTTCCAGCCAGCTCGAACCTGCTATCCACTCCAGCCAGGTTTCCTTGGGCCGCTCGACAGGCTTCAGCTGTTCATTCAGAACCTCGACCTCTTTCAAAAAATGATCCGTCCAACGCACTCGATCGCTCTGTACCGGCTGGTTGAGCGCGGTAAAAAGCTCGTTCACGAGTGTTTGAGCTTCCTGGGGCGTGGGCCTGACATCAAGAACATCTTCAAGCATTCTAAGTGCGATGTTCAGCCTGCTGTCGCTTGTGCGCTGAACGTAACTGCGGGCTTTCACCGTGGTGTGCTTGATGGCCTCCCACTGAGCATCCGAAAGTAACTCTTCGTTTGCGATCCGTTCGTCGCGTTGCGTACTGGAGCGGTCGAGGTGTGACTGGATAAACCCCGCAACGCTTTCCTCGTTTGGCTCTTTCGCAAGCCTTACATTTTCTCCAAACGCAGCCTGCCATTGACGGGGTGGTAAATTACAAATGGCTTCGACCATTTCTTTTAGTCTTGTGTTGGTCAGCGTCCCCAGCGGCCGGATCGAGCGCAACATTGCGTCGGCAAACAATCCAGCAATGGCCTTGCCCGTTTCTGTTTGCAAAATTCCGCTGCGCAGGACCTCAAGTACCTCTTCTTCAGAAAATGTCGAACTCCTCAGGTGTTCCTTTAAAGCTTGCCATTGCCGGTCAACATCCCCCTGATCAACAAAGTCTCTATGAGAGGTCATGAAGTTTTTGCAGGCGAATACTGGGGGCGATATTTCAGCATCCAGTCCTGCGATATGTCCCATCACGCTGCCACCCACGTAGTGCAGGTTCTCAGGACTAGGCTCAATCGTCATAACCCTGCTGCCGAGGGGGGTTTGTACTTGGCAACTGGGGCTCGAAAAAGGTATTTGCGACAGACCACCAATCTCAGTTGCGTTACATGGGGCAAGCATTGAGTTTCTTTCCGTTCAGGCAGGTTCATTTTCAACAAGCCTAAGGACTTCACCTTTTTACATCTTGCAAAAAACGCTAATAGCGCACCCTGACTGCACAGATGGACGATTGGGTGTTACTGAGCGACCGTCGCGCAATAGATGCAATTGATGATCCCGTCAACCATAGCGATTGGACAGACACGCGCCATGCTCCTAGGCTGGAACCGCTGCGAAAGCCTCACTCAAAAAGCCGCTGCCCATGATTGTGCGTGCCAAGCCGAACCTGATCGGCATCCTGTTTTCCCTCAAAGGCTCGATTGCCAAGCGCATCGCGTTGCGCAGTCTGTTGGTCACGCTGCTGGCTTCAGTGATTGTGCTGGTCGAGACCTGGCATCCGGCGTCCTTTTCCAAGGTCAACGCCACGCCTTTCACCTTGCTGGGCCTGTCGCTGTCGATCTTCATGAGCTTTCGCAACAACGCCTGCTATGACCGCTGGTGGGAGGGCCGCAAGCAACTCGGGCAACTGATCATCGAGGTGCGCTCGCTGATTCGTCAGACCCAAGGGCTGATGGGCGAGGTTGAACGAGCGCTTCTGTTACGCGAGCTCTGTGGCTTTGCCCATGGTTTGATCGCTCGACTGCGCCGGGAAGATGAGTCGACTGCCATCGGGCCCTGGACGCAATCCGCTATAGAAGCCGACCACCCGAACCTGACCGACGCCCTCCTCCAGCGCATTGGCGGCCGCTTCTCGGCGCTTGCCCACCGTGACCGGATCAGCGAATGGCGCTACACCCAACTCGAAGCCCGGCTGGTCAGCCTTAGTCAGGTTCAGGCCAGCTGCGAACGGATCAAAAGCACGCCGCTGCCTTTCCCCTACACCTTGCTGCTGCACCGCACGATTTACCTGTTCTGCATCCTGCTGCCCTTCGCCATGGCCGAACCGCTGGGTTGGTTGACGCCCGTATTCACCGCCATTGTCAGCTACACCTTTTTTGGCCTCGATGAAATCGGCGACGACCTTGAGGACCCGTTCGGCTTTGATGAGAACGATCTGCCCTGCAATGCGATCTTGCGCACTCTGGAGCGTGAAGTGCTGGCCGCCTTGGGCAAAACCGATCTGCCGCCGGCCCTCGAGCCCATCGAGTACGTGCTGAACTGAGCCAGGGTTTGACTCACGGCCCTGCCTGACCGAAGCTGGCGCCTTTGCAAAAGCTTGCCAGCAACGGATTCCTGCATGCCCCAGTCCCGCCGATATCTGCTCATCAGCGTTTGTGCCTTGTTTGCCATGGGTCTTGCCTGGGCGTTCCTGCGCAGTTCAACTCCCGTGGTCCCGGAAGCGATCAAGCGCGGCTACAGCGAAGCGTTGACTCAGGCGCGAGCGGGTCAACCGGGGGCCGCGCGGGTCCTGTACCAGCAAATGGGGCGCCCTGATATTTCCCCCAAACGACGCATCTGGCTGCACGCCGAGCTCCCCAACTACCCGAGCCCCCAGGCCCTGAAACTGGCAGACGCGGACCTGCAACACCCTGCACCCGAGGTGCGCATTGCCGCGATCAAAAGCATCAGCGGACTGGTGCCCAACGGGCAGCGCAGCCTGTTGCTCGGGCCCTTGCTCGACGATAGCGAGCAGAGCGTGCGGCTCGCCGCGGTCAATGCGCTGCTCGGGCTTTCGCCGGATGATCTGGGCTTGTACTTCGGGCCGTTGGAGCAAGCCATCGATGCCTGGGAACAGGATCTGAAAAATGCGCCGCAAAGCGCCGCCAACTTCTACCAGCTGGCTCGACTGCATCTGCACAATGCCGAGTTGAAGGAAGCCCAACAGGCCCTCGAACAAACGTTGCATCTGGACCCAGGCAATTTACCTGCGCTAGTAATGCAGATTGATGTGTTGGACAGACAGGGGCAAAGCGACGCCGCGCGACAGTTGCTGGCCAAGCAGCTGCAGGCTCAGCCCGAATCGGCTTACTTGCAACATGCCCTGGGCCTTTGGCTGCTGCATCACGGCCAAAGTGAATTCGCCTTGCTCGGTCTGTCCAAGGCCGTGGAGCTCGAGCCGGACAACAAGGATTACCGCTACGACCTGGCCACCACGCTGCATGGCGAGGAAGAACTGGAAGCGGCGCAGAAGCAGTTACAGGAAATCGTCCAGCGCCACCCGGCCGACCGCAAGGCTCGGGTATTGCTGATCAACTATTGGAAAGAAAGCGGGCAGCTGCAGAACGTGCAGATTCTGTTGGCGCAACTTGAACAGATGAACCCCGACGATCCGGTGTTGCAGCAAGGCCTGTAAAAGATTGCCCCTGTAGCAGCTGCCGCAGGCTGCGTTCGGGTGCGCAGCGCCCGCTAACAATGGATGGCGAGTGCTGCGCACTCGAACGCAGCCTTCGGCAGCTTCTACAAGGAATACGGACAACCGCAGGCTGCGATTTTTTGCTTTTGCCACCAAAAAAGGTTGAACGCTCATCAGGGCCAAAGGTCAAGTGATCAGGCAGTCCATTCAGGCACTTACAGCCTGCTGCCTCGCTTTCCCTGGTCATGAGAGGGTTTTTTTTGTCTACATCTAACGAGTTGTTCAGTGCAAAAGCCGCCACCGGCATTGAAGGTCTGGATGACATCCTGGCCGGTGGATTGTCACGCGGCCATGTGTTTTTGCTGGAAGGTGAGCCCGGAACCGGCAAAACCACCGTCGCCTTGCATTTTCTGTTGGCCGGCGCACGAGCCGGCGAGCGCTCGTTGTACATCACGTTGTCGGAAACCGAGCGAGAGTTGCGCCAAGGGGCGTTGTCCCATGGTTGGGAGCTGGATAAGAACATCCACATCTTCGAACTGACACCGCCGGAAAGCCTGCTCAATGCAGAGCATCAGCAGAGCCTTCTGTACTCCTCCGACCTTGAGCTGGGTGAAGCCACCAAGCAGATTTTCGAAGTGGTCGAACGAGTCAAGCCCACCCGTGTGGTGCTCGACAGCCTTTCGGAGATTCGCCTGCTGGCACAAAGCTCCCTGCGTTACCGGCGCCAGATCCTGGCCATCAAACACTACTTTGTGCGTTATGACGCCACCGTGGTGTTGCTGGACGACCTGACCACCGAATCCCTCGACAAAACCGTCCACAGTGTGGCCCATGGCGTTATTCGCCTTGAGGAACTGACCCCCAACTATGGTGCCGAACGCCGGCGGATCCGCGTCGTGAAGTATCGCGGGCAGAAGTACCGTGGTGGCTATCACGACTTCACCATCATGGGTGATGGCGTGCATGTATTTCCACGCCTGGTCGCCGCCGAACATCGCGGCAAGTACATCCGCACGCAACTCACCAGCGGCATCAAGGAAATGGACGCCCTGCTCGGTGGCGGTATCGAGACTGGTTCGAGCACCTTGATCCTGGGCCCGGCCGGTACCGGCAAATCGCTGATCTCCATGATTTTCGCCGCCGCAGCCGTGGCCCGTGGCGAAAAAGCCGCGCTGTTCATTTTCGATGAAGAGCTCGGCTTGCTGTTTGAACGCATGAATAACATGGGCATCGACCTGCAGGCCCTGCAAGACACCGGCAACCTGCTGATCGAGCAAGTGGATGCTGCAGAATTGTCCCCCGGCGAGTTCTCCCACCGAGTGCGTCGTTGCGTCGATGAGCGCGGCATCAAGACCGTGGTCATCGACAGTATCAACGGCTACCAGGCGGCGATGCCTGAAGAAAACGCGCTGATCCTGCACATGCACGAATTATTGCTGTACCTCAACCGCCAGGGCGCCGCGACCTTCATGACCGTTGCCCAGCACGGGTTAGTCGGTGACATGCAAGCGCCCGTGGACATCACTTATCTGGCGGACACGGTGATTCTTTTGCGTTACTTCGAAGCGCTGGGCAAGGTGCGCCGAGCGATCTCGATCATCAAGAAACGCACGGGCAGCCATGAGTCGACCATTCGCGAATACCGCATCAGCGGCCGCGGCATGACCATCGGTGAACCGCTGGACGCCTTCCAGGGCGTATTGCGCGGCGTGCCGACCTACTTGGGTGCGAGCAATCCATTGCTGACGGATGAAATCCCGTGAGCGCTCCAAAGGCGGTGTCCGAGCGCGCGATTATTCTCGCCCCGCTAGGACGTGACAGCCAAATCGCCCTGATGATGCTCAATGAAGCGGGTTTCGAAGGTGTCATTACCCGTGACCTTGTCGGCCTATGCGGCGAGCTGGTGCTCGGCGCCGGATTACTCCTGATCTCCTCCGAAGCCTTGCTGGGCGGCGACCTGGAGCCGCTGCTCGGCCTGATCGAGCAACAGCCCGCCTGGTCGGACCTGCCCATCGTATTGCTGACCTACCATGGCGGCCCGGAACAGAATCCGGCGTCGCGATTCGGCCCGCAACTGGGCAACGTCACGTTTCTTGAACGCCCGTTCCATCCGGTCACCCTGATCAGCCTGGTGACCACCGCTTTGCGCGGGCGCCGACGACAGTATGAGGCCAGGGATCGGCTGATTGATTTGAGTCAAAGCGAACTGCGCCTGCAAACCACCCTCGAAACCCTTGAACAGCAAGTCGAGGAACGGACTGCGCAGCTGCGGCATAACGAAGAAGCCCTGCGCCAGTCGCAAAAAATGGAAGCGGTCGGCCAACTCACGGGCGGTATTGCCCACGACTTCAACAACATGCTCACCGGCATCATCGGCAGTCTGGAGTTGCTGCGTCGACGCCTGGCCCGAGGGCGTACCGACGATCTGGACAGCCTGATCGACCTGGGCGTGACATCGGCCAACCGGGCGGCCGGCCTGACCCATCGTTTACTGGCGTTTTCCCGACGGCAATCACTGGATTCAAAACCCGTGGAGATGAACACCTTGGTGGTGTCCATGGGTGAACTGCTGCAGCGCAGCATCAACGAAAGCATTCAGCTCGACATGCAGTTGAACGAGGGCCTGTGGGTCGCCGAAGCCGATCCCAACCAACTGGAAAGTGCCCTGCTCAACCTGGTGATCAACGCGCGGGATGCCATGCCCAATGGCGGCAAACTGGTGGTTAAAACCGAAAATCTACACGTGGACGCGGGCATGACCAAAGCACAGGGCAGCCTGGAACCGGGTGATTATGTGGTCTTGAGCGTCACCGATACCGGGTGTGGCATGCCGCAAAGCACTATCAACCGCGCGTTTGACCCCTTCTTCACCACCAAACCGATTGGCCAGGGCACTGGCCTCGGGTTGTCGATGATCTATGGTTTTACCAAACAATCTCGCGGCCACGTCGCCATTGACAGTGACGTGGGCAAAGGCACCACGGTGAGTCTGTTTCTTCCGCGTTTTGGCGGTGATCTGCCGCAGCACGGCCCGGTCGATACCCAGCACGCACCCTTCGCGCAGAACGGTGAGACCGTGTTGATCGTCGAGGACGATCCGGCGGTGCGGGTATTGGTCAGCACTGTGTTAAGCGAGTTGGGTTATGCCTTTGTCGAGGCGGGGGATGCGGACAGCGCGGTACCGATTCTCGATTCCGCGCAGCGTATTGATCTGCTGATCAGCGATGTCGGGTTGCCCGGCATGAATGGCCGGCAGCTAGCGGAAATTGGCCGTCAGTACCGGCCTGACCTCAGGGTGTTGTTTATCACCGGTTATGCAGAACACGCCGAGGTGCGCGGGGGCTTCCTCGATCCCGGCATGCAGATGATCACCAAGCCGTTCACCTTCGACCTGTTGACGGCGAAGGTGCGGGAGATGATCCGGACCTGAACACGGCGACCTATCGCTGCGCTGATGCGTTCCTGTAGGAGCTGTCGCAGGCTGCGATCTTTTGATCTTGTTTTTGGCATTCGTGATATCGCCAAAAATTAAGATCAAAAGATCGCAGCCTGCGGCAGCTCCTACAGGGGTATTACGAGAGCATTTCCTGCATCAGGTCTTGCAACACATCCAGATCGAAGGGTTTGCCCAGGATGGGCGCCTTGCGGGTGATCGGGCTATCGGTCTCGCGGATTTCCTGCGGATAACCGCTGATAAAGATCACCTTGAGTTCCGGTCGAAGCTTGACGGCCGGCTCGGCGATCTGCACGCCAGAGATTCCGCCCGGCAGGCGAAAATCGGTAATCATCATGTCCAGGTGCGGTTTGCTCGCCAGGATTTCAAAGGCCTGCTCGCCGTTTTCGGCCTGCAGCACCCGGTAGCCCTCCCCCGACAGATAGGCAGAAAGCACCATCAGGATCGAGGGGTCATCTTCGACGATCAATACGACGTCTTGTGCATCTTCGCTCATGGGAAGCCTTTGTTCGGTCAATAGCTGCTGATACGACCGTGAGGTCGATCAGAGGTTGCGTTTATCTGGCTGTTTTCCTACAGCGGCAGACAAACGCGAAACAAGGCGCCTTCGCCAATCCGGCTTTCGACGGTAATGGAACCGCCATGGGCGGTCACAATCTGTTCCGAAATAAACAAACCCAGGCCCAGCCCGGCAACGGCGTGTTTCGCCGTGACGCGCTCGAACTGCTGGAAGATACGCTTCTGGTTCTCTTCACCAATACCGATCCCCAGATCGCGCACTTCCACCCGCGCCTGACCGCTCTCACTGTACACCTTAACGGTGATCGGGCTCTTGGCGCCGTAACGCAACGCATTGGTCAGCAGGTTGGAAATCACCTGCTCAATGCGAAACTCGTCCCAGCTGCCGACCACCGACTGCTCGGCGTCCAGGGTGACCGACGATTCGGCGGCATCGATCTGTGGGGCGAAATTCTGCAGCAAACCGCTCACCAGTGCCGTGAGATCGAAGCGCTTCGGCCGAATCGACAACTTGCCGGTACGAATGCGCGACACGTCGAGCATGTCTTCGATCAGGCGGATCAGGCTTTTGATCTGCCGTTCGTCGCGGTCTACCATCGCATGCATCTTGTCCAGGGTAAAAGCCGAGGCGTTATCACGGGCCAGGTGCATCTTGCGCAGCTGGGTTTCGAGGATCAGGCCATTGAGCGGCGTGCGCACCTCGTGGGCGACGATCGACATGAAGTCATCGCGCATGCGCACCGCCTGTTCCAGCTCCAGCTGCGTGCTCTGCAACTGTTTGAGCAGGGCTTCCTGTTCGCGCCGGCTTTGTTCCAGCGCTTCGACTTGCAGCTTCATCTCTTTACGCTGACGGAACAGATCGACGAATACGTTGACCTTGCTCTTGACCGCGTGGATATCCAGCGGTTTGTAAAGAAAGTCCACGGCGCCGCTTTCGTAGCCCTTGAACGCATAGTTCAGCTCACGACCGGCCGCACTGACAAACACAATGGGGATGTTCTTGGTCTTTTCCGTGCCGCGCATCAACTCGGCCAGTTCGAAGCCGTTCATGCCGGGCATCTGCACGTCAAGAATGGCCATGGCGAACTCGTGTTGCAGCAACAGCGACAAGGCTTCGTCGGCGCACAGGGCTTTATAGACCAAACGGTCTTCGCGCTTGATCAGCGCTTCGAGCGCCAACAGGTTCTCCGGCAGATCGTCGACGATCAGCAGTTTGGCTTGAATGTGACTTAGCATGCTATTCGTTCCAGCTCGACAAGCAGACGGCCGATGCCGCGTATGGGAAGTATGTGGTCCGGCTGGTGCAAATCCAGTGCTGCCTGGGGCATGGTCGCGACCTGGGCTTCATCCGGGTCCTGCACGATGGTCAGGCCGCCGCGATGTTTGACTTTGGCCAGGCCGCTGGCGCCATCGCGGTTGGCGCCGGTCAGCAATACCGCGGCCAAGGCCGGGCCATAGGCATCGGCGGCTGACTCGAACAGGTAATCAATGGCGGGCCGTGAATAATGCACGCGGTCTTCCAGGCTCAGAGAAAAGGAGCGGTCCTGCTCCACCGACAAGTGATAGCCAGGTGC
Organism: Pseudomonas sp. LBUM1644; assembly: GCF_059716195.1. Lineage (NCBI taxonomy): Bacteria > Pseudomonadati > Pseudomonadota > Gammaproteobacteria > Pseudomonadales > Pseudomonadaceae > Pseudomonas > Pseudomonas sp. LBUM1644. Next base: position 3,409,537 of record NZ_CP166812.1, read on the forward strand.
TGCGAAATACAGTGTCCCGGCTTCAACCTGGGTCTTGTCCCGGGCTTCCAGGACCCGCATGGACACGCGCCGGGAAAACACTTCGGCCAGATGGCTGCGGCGCTGATCCGGCAAGTGCAGGACCACAATGATTGGAAGCACGAAGCCTTCGCGCAGGGAACTGAGGATGCTCAGCAACGCCTCGACTCCTCCGGCGGAAGCACCGATCACAATCGCCTCGACCGAAGGCAAATCCGCTCCACTGTTCATAGTTTGCGGTAGATCCGTTCTTGTTTGACCAACGGCTCGAACTGGTTGCCGAAGGCGGAAAAATCAGGGGTTTCCTTGCTCCCGAGCACCAAAAAACCACGATGACACAGCGACTCGTAAAACAATCCGAAGGCGCGATCCTGAAGTTTTTTATTAAAGTAAATCAAAACGTTACGACACGAAATTAATTGAGTTTCTGAAAAGACACTGTCGGTTGCCAGGCTGTGATCGGCGAAGGTCACGTTCTCACACAAACTCTTGTCGAAAATCGCGTAGCCGTACGCCGCCGTGTAGTAGTCGGCGAACGAACGCTGGCCACCGGCGTGCTGGTAATTAGAAGTGTAGGCCCGGACATTTTCCATCGAGAAAATCCCCTGCTTGGCTTTTTCCAGTGAGCGCGGATTGATGTCGGTGGCGTAGATGATGGTGCGATCGAGCAAGCCTTCTTCGCGCAGCAGGATCGCCATCGAATAGACTTCTTCACCAGTGCTGCATCCGGCGATCCAGATCTTGATCGAGGGATAGGTCTTGAGCAGCGGCACCACTTCCCGGCGGATCGCCAGGAAGTGCGAAGGGTCGCGGAACATCTCGCTGACCGGGATCGTCAGCAGCTGCAGCAACTGCATGAACGCCGTCGGATCGTGCAGCACCTTCTCTTGCAACGCCGAAATGGTAGCGCACTCAAATTGGCCCAGCGCGTGCTGGACGCGCCGCTTGATCGATGCGCCGGAATAGTCGCGAAAGTCGTAGCTGTATTTGAGGTAGATCGCCTCGATCAACAACCGCAATTCGATTTCGCTACTTCGCTCGGCTGAATAATTGCGCTCCACTTAGATACGTTCCATCTTCGGTAACCACACTCGAATCAGCGAGAACAGGCGATCCAGGTCGATGGGCTTGGCCAGGTAATCGTTGGAGCCGGCCTGCAGGCAGCGCTCCTGATCGTCCTTCATGGCCTTGGCCGTCACCGCAATGATCGGCAGTTTGCGCCAGCGCGGGTCCTTGCGGATCTCGATGGTGGCTTCGAAACCATCCATCTCCGGCATCATCACGTCCATCAACACCAGATCGATGTCCTCGACTTCATTCAGTTTTTCAATCGCTTCACGGCCGTTCCGACCAATGACCACGACTGCGCCTTTTTGCTCCAGCGCACTGGTGAGGGCGAAAATGTTGCGCACATCGTCATCCACCAGCAGCACCTTGCGACCCTCGAAGACCTTGTCGCGGCTGCGCGCGGTCTTGAGCATCTTCTGCCGTTCATGGGACAGCCTGGATTCGACTTTGTGCAAAAAGAGTGTGACTTCGTCCAGCAGACGCTCCGGCGAGCGCGCGCCCTTGATGATGATCGAGCGCGAATACTTGCGCAGTTCGGCTTCTTCATCACGCGTCAGGTTGCGCCCGGTGTAGACGATCACTGGCGGGAACGAGCAGATATCCTCGGTGGACATGCGTTTGAGCAGGTCGTTGCCGAGCATGTCCGGCAGCTTCAGGTCGATGATCATGCAGTCGAAAATCGTCGTGCGCAGCAAGTCCAGCGCTTCCTGAGCGAAGCCTACCGCCGTGATCTCGATGTCATCGTCGCCAATCAAGCGGGCAATGCTGTCGCGCTGCAAATCATCGTCTTCGACCAGCAGCACGCGCTTGACCTTCTGGGTCAGCTTGGCCTCGAGGCGGGCGAACACGTCCTTGAGCTCCTCGCGAGTGGTCGGCTTGACCGCGTAACCGATGGCGCCCATGTGCATCGCGGCTTCGACGCGGTCTTCGACGGAGATCACATGCACCGGGATGTGCCGGGTTTCCGCGTGCTCCTTCAGGCGCTGCAACACGGTCAGCCCGGAATGGTCCGGCAGGCGCATGTCCAGCAGGATGGCGTCCGGAATGTATTCCTTGGCCAGATCGTAACCTTCGTCGGCGCCATGGGCCACCAGGCACTGATAACCTAATTCGTGCGCCAGATCGTAGAGGATGTGCGCGAAGTTCGGCTCATCTTCCACTACCAGGATGCAGCGAGTGGTGAACGGCGCGTGGGTGCGGTCGTCGTTGAAACGCGGGATATCCACTTCAGCGATCAGCGGCACCAGGGCGGCCGGCGCAGCTTTCGGCGTGCGGGCAACCGGCGACGCCTTCATTGGCTCTACCGGTTTTTCGCCCGGTTCAACGTATTGCTGCGGCAAGACCAGGGTAAACACGCTGCCTTGCCCCGGTTCGCTGGTGACGCTGATGGAACCACCGAGCAATGCCGCCAGGTCGCGGGAAATCGACAACCCCAGGCCAGTGCCGCCGTAACGGCGATTGGTGGTGCCATCGGCCTGACGGAACGCTTCAAAAATGCTTTCCTGCTGTTCCGCTGCAATACCGATCCCGGAGTCGCGGACGATAAAGGCGATGCCGTCGTTGGGTTGACTGGCCACGGTCAGGCTGACGACGCCTTTTTCGGTGAACTTCACCGCGTTCGACAGCAGGTTCTTGATCACCTGCTCCAAGCGCTGGCGGTCGGTGAACATCATCATCGGCGCGCCGGGCTGCAGATCGATCTGGAAATCCAGCTGCTTGTCGGTCGCCAGCGGCTGGAACATCCCGCGCAAGTCATCCACCAGACGCGCAACGCTGGTGTTTTCCGGGCGCATCTCAAGCTTTCCGGCCTCGACCTTGGAGATGTCGAGAATGTCGTTGATCAAGTTGAGCAAGTCATTGCCGGCCGAGTAAATCGACTCGGCAAACTTGACCTGTTCGGCGCTGAGGTTTTCCTGAGGGTTCTCCGCCAGCAACTTGGCCAGAATCAACGAGCTGTTCAGCGGCGTGCGCAACTCGTGGGACATGTTGGCGAGGAATTCGGACTTGTACTTGCTTGAGCGCTGCAACTCTTCGGCGCGTTCTTCGAGCAGGGTCTGGGCCTGATTGAGCTCGGTGTTCTTCAGGTCCATGACATCGCGCTGTTCGGCCAGGATCTGCGCCTGTTCGGCCAATTGTTCGTTGGTTTGCTCCAGCTCGACCTGCTGGGTTTCCAGATGGGCCTGGGATTCCTTGAGAATCCGCGACTGCTCTTCCAGTTCTTCGTTGGCCGTTTTCAACTCTTCCTGCTGGACTTGCAGCTCTTCGTTGAGTTGTTGGGTTTCGGCCAGCACTTCCTGCAAACGCTGGCGATAGCGAGCGGCCTCGATGGAGGTGCCGATGTTGCCGGCAATCAGCTCGAGCAATTCGACATCGCGTTCATTCAGCGGGCGCAGGAACCCCAATTCGATGACACCGTTGACCCGTTCGTCATCGCTGGTCGGCACCACCAGCACGCTTCGCGGCAGACCTTGGCCAAGCCCGGAGCTGACCTTGAAGTAATTCTCCGGCACCGCGTCGAGGCGAATCAGGCGGGCCGTTTGCGCCACCTGGCCTGCAATGCCTTCTTCATTGTAAATATGCTGTTCGCGCTGTTCTTCTTCGCGAGAGAAACCGTAAGAGGCAATGCGTTTGAGGCCGCCATGCTCCTCACGTACATAGATAGCCGCCACGGCCGTGCCGAGGTAGTGCGCGCAGAACTGCAGGATATTGCGCCCCAGCACATTCAGGCTCAGCTGCCCCAACACTTGCTCCGCCAGTTCAGTCTGGCCATTGCGCAGCCAGGCTTGCTGCTCCAGGCGCTGGGCGCTGGCTTGTTGCGCGGCGAGGTTGGCGCCGTAATTCTGGGAAAGCGTGAGCAAATCACGCCGGCCGACGTAGGCCAGTAAACCGCTGATCACGGCGATGAACAACAAATAAAGGCTGATACTCCAGACCGTCGTGCGGCGCACTTCCTCGTTGCGCGTGGTGCGCAATTGCTGCTCGGTGTCGATCACTTCTTCGAACTGCTTGCGGATCTCGTCGGTCAGCCGCTTGCCGCGCCCGGCCTTCACCGCGCCGCGGTAGTCACCGCTTGCGCGCTGCAAGTCGATCATCGACTGCGCATAGGCCGCCCATTCGGTCTGCAACGCTTCCAGGCGACGCAAGCGATCGGTCTGAACCGGGTTGTCAGCCGTCAGGTCGAGCAAAGTATTGAGCGCGACTTTGATTCTCGGCCTGGCCGTTTCGTAGGGTTCGAGGAATTTGTCGTCACCGCTGAGCAGGAAGCCGCGCATGCCGGTTTCCAGATCGACGGTCAGCTTCACCGCTTCATTGGCGTTATTGATCACACGGTCGGTATGTTCGACCCACTGGATCGTCGACAGCAAATAGGTAATCAGCGAGACGAAGAAAACCGCGCTGATCAGGCCGACGCCTAACGGCAGGCTGACATTGCGGCTTAGAAGTTTGCGGAATCGTTGCTCATCAACCGAAGACGCAGAGGTCATGGGGAGGCCTTGTCGAACTGTTGAAAACCAAAGAGTTTGCCCCAAAACTGGCGCCCTGTTCCACTTTTCTGCCACGTTTGCGCGCAAAATCCAACATTCAGCCGCGGCGATGCAATGCAGCGGTTATCCTTGCCGCACCTTGTACGGCTATTCTTTTTTGCGGGGCAGTGGGAACTTCTCGGGTTTCACCACTTACTCATGCAAGAGCCCGGCGATTTTGATCGTCCGGCTACCGTGAATTCATCTTTTGAGAACCTCATTATGTCCATTGAAAACTCCATCATCCTGGTTGTCGAAGACGACGACATCGTGCGCATGCTCATCGTCGATGTGCTGGAGGAACTGGAGTTCAAGGTGCTGGAAGCAGACGGGTGCGAACAGGCGCTGGCGTTCCTCAACGACGAGGATCAGTACATCGACCTGATGATGACGGACGTGGGATTGCCGGTGATGGACGGCCGGGAGCTGGCCACGCAGGCCCGGATGCTGCGCCCCGAACTGCCGATCCTGTTCGCCAGCGGGTATGCCGAAAATATCGATGTGCCAACAGGCATGCACGTCATTGGCAAACCGTTCTCCATTGACCAGTTGCGGGATAAGGTAAAAGGTATTCTTGAGCGCTGAAGCACTTTGCTTTTTGTTGATTCAAAATCCGAAGTTGGCATTCGATAATTTGCAAATATTTCCATCATTTTTCAATTGAGTAGATCGCTTACCTTCCCGCGCTCGATACCTTGATTTCCTGTTCCAAGGGAGGTCGAGGTTTTTTTCATCCCGCGAGTCGATAACCCTCCTCATGCCAGCTTTAAACGTCACTGCATCCGCCACCGCTTCACATTCAATTCCAACAGCGCCACCGCTGCCAACCAATGGGTTGGCCGGCAGGGAGCCGCGTGCGTTACGGACGCATAAGCACTTTCAAAAAGTGCCCGATCCCTCTACTTCAGGGAAAAATCCGGTCACCGGAGATTCGAAATCCCCGATTCCAATTCCGGTGTATGTCGGACTCTTAACCGCCAATCATATCCCTGACGCATGGAAAGCAGGAAAAGGCGCGGTATTCGATCAAGAGTCCCTTGAAAGAGTATGGTCATCTATTCAGGACTATCTCCGAACCCAACCCGTCTCGGAAAAAGAAGTTTTACAGTTACTCAAATCCGGCATCCTGCAAACACCCACAGGTCAAGTACTTGCCCCTCTTTGGGTGGACGCGATCATGCGTTCGATCAAACCACTCGATGATCTCAAGCCTGGGCAGTTGCGTGAGTTTGTAGAGATCATCTGTCATCTGCCTCCAACTCAATGGGCAAATGTTTTCGGAGAAAACGTCAATCTCCCCCGAGGCGCGAATGGCGAAGGGGTTCTTGGCTTTATCCAGACTCAACTCAAGTTGACGCGTGATGGGCAGGAGAAAAATATTGCCGCAGGCGAGTTGCTCGACGATACCACGTGGGAAACGCTGAACAATTTCACGAAACAGGCGCGCCAGTACATACGCCCCTCAAGTGAAACGTCGCTTAACGTAATCCTGAGGCAACTCGAAGACCTCATCCATATAAGGCCGTCACCGAAAGAAGCCAAGACCTTGATGGCCGGATTCGTCGAGGCAATGCGCGAGCCCCGCCCGAATGAACGTGATCGTTGGTCAGAGCGTTTTCCGGCGCAAGCGCAGAAGCTCAATGACCAATTGAACGCGATCGAGATTGTCGATAACCGGCCTGATCGAAGTTGGCTTGAGGAAGTGATAGACCCTTCGAAGGTTACGAGCCCAGTCAAAGCAGCGCTTAGCAAGTTAGGTTCAATGACTCTCAGCGACTTGGGGAATGAACTGCAGGACAGCGTTAGCCTCATGGTGGCGAATGTCGCTTTTTACCTTTTCTCCGGTACTGAGAATGAGCCAGCCCCGGCGCAAAATCCTCCAACTACAACTCTTGATTCACCGCTGTTGGAGGACATTCTAGAAATTGAAAATCGCGCTTCTTTATATAACGAGGTTGACACTAAAGGGCCTACCCCCGGAGAGGGGTTCGCGGCAAAGTTTCTGTATACAGCCAATGTGCTGGATACGATCGGTGTCCTGGGAGTAGCGGCAAAAGTACAACCTTTTCTACCTGCCGTTCCAAAGGTCGCTCCCGTTGCAAGCTCTTCGCCTGAAGCGGACATCCCGGTTGACTTGGGCGATATGAAGGCGCAGGTCGCGCAGCGGGAAAAAGAAGTGAATGCTTTTATCGCCTCACTGCAACCCCGTGCAGGAAATGATACAGGTGGCGAGTCCAATACCACTGCGCAACGTGGTCCATCCTCCACTCCAGAGCCATCTCCTGCGCCATCATCAGCACCGCCGACAGACAACATACTGAGCACACTGGAACAATTGAGCAAGATTGCCAGTGACGCATTGAGCAGCATCGATAATGCTCTCAAATTCCCGGAAGCTATGGGGAATGATGAGCTCAAGCGCCCACTACTGAGTCTTCAAGAGCTCGTGGCGAATTTCGCCGCTCGGGAGGCTCCGTCGAATGACGAGGGCGGAATTCCACTGTTGGAGCGACGTGAGCAAACTGTGCCACATATCGTGGTTGATATCCCGGAGGAGCAAGAGGCAGAAAGTTTCCTGGGTGGACGACCAGTCTACAATGACCTCGTGACCACTCCTCCATCATGGTGGGAATCTATAGCCACTGAGATGCAAGCCGCGCTCTCTCAACTGTCCGCAGTGCTCGCCACTTACCGCAGCTATGCAATCGGGTCTGCGACTGCCGCAGTCCAGATTATCAAGGACAATCCCCGGGCAACCCTCTCTGCCGCGTGCGCAGCAGCTGTCACCACCGCCTTCGTCGCAGCCACAGCGCTTTACAACCATTACAGCGAACAGGTTCCGGAGCAGTACAATACTCCCCAACCCGATATCGAAAGCGAAGCGCTGATCCACGAGCGCCAAGATGACGAAGTAGAAAAAATTCTGGATCAGCCAGTCGCTGCGGGCAATTCTACCGTTCAGCACAAAATCCTTGAGCTGATGTATCAGTCCGCAGAGCACGACTTGCTTGACGACGAGAAGCTACTTCAGCAGGTCGAGTTACTGCTGGAACAACCGAGCTCGCAAAACCCTGCAAAAACCTATGCCGAGTTGATTTTAGAGGCGGAGGGCAAAAGATTTATCGCGAGTGAGTTTGTTCACGAGCCTGACAGCGATGCCACTAAGTTAATCAGAGTCAGGCGTAGTGCTGAACCGGTAATCGAAAACACTGATGACCTCGAAGAAAGCACCGCGAACCAAGCGGTGCTGACCCAATACCTGAAAACGATGGAAGCACTGCAAAGTCCCGATATCGACCACCATGAGGAGATTGGCGACGGCGCCCCGGCGAATCCGGAGACTGAAGCCGCAAGGCAGGTGGTTCGCGTACTGCGCAGAAGACGTGCGGTCACGTGGGCGGACAGTTCTTGCCTCTCTGGCGATAAGGCGTTAATTCCCCGTTATACCCGCGCGCTGCTGGAGTCCGTCAACGCAGCGACTAACCCCAACGCCGTGAAGGTCCAAGTGCCGATGCACTCCACCTTCGGGCAGTGTTGGTTGAACTTTGTTAACGCCATCAAAAACCCATTCTTCAATGACTGGGCCAAAACGATGGACCTCGACCTCTCTACGACGAAAGTAAACACCCACGATGGCAGCCTGTCTGGCAAGGTCAAAGGTGTCCAGACCACGTTTGAGCTGGCTGATAATACCGGATGGGCGAAGGTCGCCGGCCCGATACTCAAGGCCCTGAAAGTAGTCGACCCAACCTTGCATGGCGTGCCCTATCCTTCCGGCTCAGGCGTTGAATTTCCACTACTCAACGGGTTTTATGGAGAACCTGCCATAGGGAACGCCGCCGCCGCACAGCAGCGAGCCCGCGAGTTGAACGCTGACGAGGCTTTTCCCACCATCAATCCTGATGACCCGCTAAGGCCTTTGGAGCTGAGATCCGAGCCGTTCATTGCAAGCCAAAAACAATACCTGGGCAATCTTTATACCCACCATGCGCTAGTGACGGGTTTGAAGCTCCTCATTGCAGACTTGGCCAATAGCGCCAGTGTGAACCTCACGGAATGTCTCCTGCCTGTCCATGCAGATTCGACATTTGCCCTCAAACACCCGACAGAAGCTCAAACCACAATCGATGCGGTACGGTTTATCGAGGACAGTGGCTGGATCGTGCCAACGACTAAAGAAGCGACACTCAACCTGATTGAAGCTTTAACCTTTGCTTTACCTGAAAGCCTGGGAAACGGAAATTACTGGGGGGCTTTAGCTAATGACCGCGCGCTTACAACAGCCCAACAAAACACAGTCCGTGAAGCTATTGGCCAGGTGGATAAACCTGTAGGCAAAAGCTTGCTCGACCATTTATTGCAAAACAACGCGGTAACCAGCCCGATCCAGGGCCTGTATCTCGCCCTGGCCTCTGCGCAAGCCAAAACGCTTGGGACGGTGCTGGAGCAGAAGTTTGACGTCGCGCCGACTCCAAGCAGTGGTACTGAGTGGGCCATGGCGGCGATGGTGCTTGACCTTGATGCCACACCAGGACAACCGCGTAACCATGTCGCAGGGTACAACCTGACACAGGAGGCTAACTGGGGGGCAAAACCCGCTTCAGTTGTCACCAAACTTGAACACCATCTTATGGCCGGGGGCAAAGTCTCCTCGAAAGCCGCGCCCGTGGCGGCATATCAACTGCTTTTGGGCATTGCGCCAGAATTTCTTGCCCAGAAAATTCCCGACAATCTGGTTATCGGATCCCACACCTGGACAACATTCAGGATTGCCGCTGCTCGTATTGAACAAGTTAGCCCAGGGACTGTGCCGAAGATGACCTTTGAGCAGGTCATGAATTATGGCGAAATAGCGTCCATATCCGTCGGTGACGAAATCGCGGCACAATCGGCTTCGGTGGACCCGCTGATCGATTGGGCGATCGCCAATGGGGTACTCCTGCAAAACACCAACGACATTTATACAGAGCAGCAGTTGAAAATCGTCGGGGAAAAGTTCCAGGAGGTCCGAGAGGAACTGGCCCGGGCTCAGGGCTATCTGACGGCCCCCACTCCCACGAGAAAAGACATCGCATTGGCCGAGCTGACTCGGGTTTTCGGCAAGGATTTGCCCTACGAAGACCTGACCTTGACACGAAAAAACACCCCGCAAGGGGTGGCTAAAATGGCTTACTCACTGCTTGACCTCTATATAACTGGAGAGTTTGCCCCCGGCACCTGGGAGTCAGATGTCCTCCCTGTTCGCCGACTCGAGCAAAAATTCAGTCAATTGAAAAATGTGAACACCGTTTTTGTGCCTGAGTTTAATAGCCACTTTGACAATTTGATCACCGGTTCGAGTTCAATTTTCAAGCATCTGGTTGCGCAACTACCGCCGAGCGACAAAAAAAACCTTGAGTATGGCAAGAATACCTATTACTCAGTACGCAGCCAGACTGGAGAGTCCACGCACAACCAAACACCGGACAAGATTGAGGCCAATAAAGGTCGCCACGGCATTTTGATACGTACTGAACACCAGCAGAGCACTACGTACTACGAAGTATTTCCGTCAACAGTACAGATCATTAAACGCTCGGACATTACTGAAACGCCAAAGTTGGGTGGAAAAACTGAAATCGTCAAGGGCCGGGGGGAGATGCAATTAGCAACACGACAACGTTTTGATTGGCAAGCCTATCAAACCGGTACAGCGCCGAAAGAGGGGGCTTGGTCCGACGTCATCATCGAAGAACTAAAACCTGTGGAACAAAAAGTTGTGCTCTACCCACCCGGCTATGACTACAACACTATACCCAATCCGTTTTCTCCAAAGTCTCAAATAAACCATATGGCTTCTGTCGTTGTTAAAGAACACTTCATCACCGGTCGCGACAAGTTACAAACCTTAGCCAAGGGCTCGACTAAATCGGAGGAAGAGGAAATATTCAAGTGTAACGTAAGGGACTTCTTCCTGGACTTGGTACCTTTCAAGTCCTGTGTTGACAACATCATAGCGGGTAACAAAGGCAGCGCCGCCCTGGACTGCACGTTAGATGCAGCCGGTTTCGTCATTCCCGGAGCTCTAGGTGCTGGCAAAGCTATTCAAATAGCAAAATCCGGCGCCAGGTTTGTACCAAAGGTCATGAAATTGACATGGATGACCGGCAAAGGTCTCGTCTCTTCGGCGAACCCGTTCGATGGCATAGGGAGCATGCTTACTGCAGGGAAAAACGTGGTTGGCAAGCTGGGAACGCAAGCTTACAGCGCAGCAGGCAAGGGAATCGAACAGGTTAAAAAGCTTTACCGCGGTCCCAATGCCTTTGACTCGACCCAAAATTTTAAACGCGCGGACGTTACCGAAGGCACTTGTAATGCGGTACAAGGCGCTGGCCAAACCAGCAAAGTCACAGCGCTGATATACGAGGGAAAATGGTACGCCTATGATGCCACTCGCAATCGACCGTATGGCACTGCGCTTGATAACTTTAAGCCTGACAGCTCCATCTCGTTAGAGCGTACGACATTCAGCGATGGAACAACCAAACTAACGCCGACAAAGCTCTTCGAAACGGAGGCGCACACCATTCAGCGATCGACAGGCGTCGATGTTTTGGTTGGCGATCAGGTTTATCGATTTGATCCAGAACACCCAGAGGTGATGCATGAGATTACATCAGCGGCTAATTTCAAGCAGGAGCTTGAAGGGTTCGAGGCGGTTTGTAGCATAGGTGGCAAAAGCAAGCGAACAGGTCATTGCTTCTCTAAAATAATTGATAAAAGCTTGGGAACCGTCCAGGAAAGAAGGGCTCAAGCGACTGAACACAAGCGCCTTTATCCAACAGCGGTTCAAGACGGCGTGAGCCCTCGTGTGATTCACGAACGACGCATATACAAATGCACCTCCGATTATGAAAAATGTAACCCCGATGAGTTGACGGTACCCCTGCAGTTCAAAGCTGTCACTACGGGCAATATTATTCCGAACGATTTCTTTGGACTTCCAGGCAAAATTGTTGACAACGAACTTAACGCAGCATCCAAAGTTGTCCGAATTAACGCTATCGTCCAAGGGCTTGACGATGCGCGCGAAGTGAGAGCATTTATGGTAAATATCCCTGGCTTACTCTATGGCAAGACCACCTACTTGGTTGCAGAGGCTGATACCGGACTTTTCTACTACTGCAAGTACGACGGAAAGTCGGTCAACAACATTGAGTTTTCGAATATCAGCCCACTTGACGAAGGTCTCGGCTCCAATCTAATAAAAGAATATCACAAGATCAAAGACCCCTTTATTTCAAATGTAGCAAAGCTGCCTAATAACGACTTCGTCTCACTGCCTACGCTAGACTATTTATACAAAGAATTAGAATCAATTGGCTGGACACCTATTGAACTTTCCGACTTAAAAAAGTCAACTGCCAAGCTCAGCGAAGCACAAAAACGCGACCTGATTTTGACAGCCATGAATAGACAGGGCCACTTCAATATCGAAGTTTCTATTCCAGCCATAAAAATCGAACCTATAGGCAAGCCCCTTTATTTTTCAACTCTAAGTCGAGCCCAAAAAAACGAAATTTACGCCAAGGGTGCAACGGTTCAAGCGGACAAACAAATAAGCGCTACCGGCGTTGGATCGGATAATAAGCTCATCGACATCGATCCAAATGACCTGCAGCGACTGGACATCGCCAAACCCGTGGTTTTATGGCAGTACTCGAGGAGAAGCAAGCCCGGCGGCATTGAAATGGTGCTGAAAACCGGTGCCGGAAACTGTGATCATATGGCGGCTATAGCCGCAAAAATAATTTTGCTAGATGGCGGAAGCGCAGATCTTTGGCATATGCCGAATCATATGTTTACGCTGGTGGGAGGGCCGCCGCGCGGAACTATCGCGTCTACTATCGATTTTTCTGAGCCGGCGTTCAAAGACGCATGGGTTGTAGATCGATGGGCGGGCATAACTTGCCCGGCGGACCAATACATAAAAAAACTGGAAGACCAAATGACTGCCTGGCACGATAAAAATCAAAAAATATTGGAAATCAATCGGGAGGTGGTCCCCAACACTGGTAGTTGGGTAGACGCAACAGATACGAATTGGATGGGGGGAATTCAAACAGGACCGAAATCGCCTATGAAAATAGATGTTTAAATTGGCATTCTGTAAAAACGCATGATCGCGACGCTCCCATTCCGGGAGCGTCTACTTTGGTAGCGCATCACTACCTCAAAACCCGCGAGATCTGTGGTTAAATTACCCCCTCCAGCTCTCCACCCCCTACCCGCTTCAAGGATTACCTCATGAATCAGCCCCACGCAACCAAAGTCCTGGTCATTGGTTACGTCTGGCCCGAGCCCCGCTCTTCCGCGGCCGGTGGCCACATGATGCAAATCCTTGAAACATTCCTGCAGCAGGGCTGGGACATCACGTTCAGTAGCCCAGCCACCAGCGGCGAACATCGGGCCGACCTGACGGCGTTGGGCATTCATGAAGTGCCCATCGAGTTGAACAACAGCAGTTTCGACACCTTCATCCGTGAACTGGCCCCGGATGTGGTGCTGTTCGATCGCTTCATGATGGAAGAACAGTTTGGCTGGCGCGTTGAGAAGCACTGCCCCGATGCCTTGCGCGTGCTTGAGACCGCCGACTTGCAAAGTCTGCGGGATGCGCGGCATCAACGCCTCAAGGACCGTTTGAAGGCCAGTGACGATGCCAACGATTTCAGTGATTTGTTTGCGCCGGCATTGCGTGAAGAGTTTGAGTACATGGCCGATACCGATCTGGCCAAACGGGAGATTGCAGCGATTTATCGTTGCGACCTGAACTTGATGATCTCTGACGTGGAAATCGAATTACTGGTCGAACAGTTCAACGTGCCCCGCAATCTGTTGCATTGGTGCCCGCTGATGGCTGATTTGCCGAGCGTGGCCCCGGTAGACTTTGAAGACCGCGCGCACTTTGTCAGTATCGGCAACTTCCGCCATGCACCGAACTGGGATGCGGTGCTCTGGATGAAAACCAGCCTCTGGCCGTTGATCCGCAAGCAACTTCCTACTGCACAACTGCATATTTACGGGGCCTATACCCCGCCCAAAGCCACCGCGCTGCACAACGCGGCCCAAGGTTTTCATATCATGAACTGGGCAGAAGATGCCTTGCAGGTCATGTCGGCGGCACGGGTGTGCCTGGCACCGTTGCGTTTCGGTGCGGGCATCAAAGGCAAAATCCTTGATGCGGTGATTTGTGGCACGCCGAATGTCACCACCCCGATTGGTGCAGAAGGCATGCATGGCGAGGAGCAATGGCCTGGCGCGATTGCCCAAACTGCGGAGGCGCTCGCCGCTAGCGCCGTGCAGCTGCACCAGGACAAGACACAGTGGCTGAATGCACAGGCCCTTGGGCTGGAGCTGTTGAGGAGCCGTTATCAGCAACGCGTTCATGGCCCGGCATTGATCGTTCAGCTCGACTATTGCCGCCAACACCTGGCGTCGGTCAGAAGAGATAACTTCACCGGCAGCATGTTGCGTCATCATCAGCACAAGAGCACTCAATATATGTCGCAGTGGATTGAGGCCAAAAATCGTTTCAAAGAGGATGCCTGATCGAGAAGCCAAACTTCAACTAAAAACATCTTTTGCATCAAGCCTTATTTGTCCATGGCAGTTAATGTAGTTATAAGTGACAAGGTAATCGCTCAACCAACTTACATGGCCTGAGCGATACACCCCATATTTTTATAACTACACGCAAGGACGCGCCATGAACCATGCATTCAATGAAGACCAATATCGCTCTACCGCCAACACCACCCCCAGCAACTGGATGAGCAGCACCCCGAACATTGACTATCTATCCTTTGCCGAATTGATTTTACCCGGCGCCCACAATTCTGGAGTTGACAAAAAAGCATCTTATGCCGCCCCTGGGATTAGTCACTGGGCAGCCTGTCAAAATAACTCTTTTTATTATCAACTGACGCAAGGTGCTCGCGCACTTGATGCCAGGTTGTTTTATGAAGTCGCTGGTAATGGCGTCGGGACGTTCTGGTTCCAGCACAATGGCATTCGCTCTTCGCGATCCCTCGAAAACCTGATAACCAGCGTTGTCCGTTTTCTTCAGGAAAACCCTGACGAGTTCATCGTGCTCGATTTTCACCAGTTGAATGATGGCGACCGACCCTTTGACTACCGGGAATTCAATAGAATGCTCCTGACTCATTTGGGTGACCGGATCATTCCGTCCCGCAACGCTGACCTTACGCTTGGACAGCTGAAACAAATCAGCGGCGCCCAGCGTGTCCTGGTGGCGGCCCAGCGCCATCCTTTGCTCGATTCGAACTACTTCTGCCGGCAAATCGAGCATTTATGGAGCGGTATCGGGACCACCAGCCTCAGCGAACTGGATGCCCATATCACGCGGGTGATGAAGTACCCTCCGTACGGGATTCAATGGTCATTGTCCGCAACCAGTTACCATGCCATGGGAGGTCCAGTGGACATCAACGAGTCTCTTGACCGCTGGTTTGATCCGGCGAGCAGCGACTGGATCCTCAAAAGCAATATTGTCAATGTAGACTTCATCGAATCATCCAAACTGGTCAAGCACTGCTGGATGGCCAATATTATCAAGGCTAATACCATCGACCGTTAATGCCATACATTGGCTATATTTTTGTACATGTGTCCGCTACTGGAAAAAAATCCGCATACCTTTATGATTTTCACGGGCAGCATTAACATTCTTAATCCAACACACTTCCCCAAGGATGGGGGCTCGTTAACTAAAGGAATAAATATGTCACGTTCGATAGAATGGAATCTGGATAAAAACAAATGGATGAGCAATGCCCTCGACATAGACCGCCTGAAACTGACCGACATTGTCTGGCCCGGCGCGCACAATGCCGGCATGGACAAAAAAGCACCTAATCACGGGGCAATCGTCGGCAACTGGACAACGTGTCAAAACGATTCATTTGCCTGGCAACTGGCAAACGGCGCACGGGCATTTGATATTCGTCTCGGCTATACCGAGGGCGCGGAGCAATCTGTCTTCTACTTTCATCACAACGGTTTTCAGTCGCATCGGGTGCTTGATGAGCTGATTGACGCCGTGTCGAGCTTTCTTGATCACAACCCGAATGAGTTCATCGTTTTCGACTTCCACCAGCTCGGGGATGGTGCAAAACCGTTTTCCCATCAGAAGCTCAATGACTTGCTGGTTCGTCGACTGGGGGAACGGATCATTGCACCCACCCACGCCACCAAAACGGTCGGTGAACTCAAACGGCTCAGCTCCCGCCGCAGACTGGTATTGGCGGCACCGGCCGTGCTTGAACTGGACGATGATTACTTCTGGCCGCGCATTGCCCACAAATGGAACAGCGACACTTTCACTGACATCGATGAACTGGAGCGCCACATTTCCCGCACGTTGGCGGATGCACCCTTCGAAACATTTCTCTGGTCGTTGTCAGCGACCAGCTACGGCGTTCTGGGCGGGCCTCAGCACATCAAGAACAAGATCAATGACTGGTTCAATCCAACCCGGGATTGGGTCACGCGCTGCAGCATTATCAACACGGACTTTTTCGAAGAATCCGAACTCGTGCGTTATTGCTGGAGTGCCACCAGCATGAAGGCGGTCTATGGCGCCGCTTTGCACCGCGCGTAACGGCGCTCCAGGCTGGCAATTTCGCCCATGAAAGAGGCATGATCAAGACGCGAGAACAATAAAAGCGCCCTGATATGACCCGAACTGCCAGAGTTACCGATCCTTCCTACGAATTGATGGACGACCATAACGGGTTGTCCATCATCTATCGCCAGCACGGTTTCCCCTGCCCCTTGGTGCGCTGGCATTTTCACAAGGAATACGAACTGCACCTGATCGTCGCCAGTTCCGGCAAAGTCTTCATTGGCGACTATATCGGCAACTTCTACCCCGAAAGCCTGTTTCTCACCGGCCCCAACCTGCCCCACAACTGGATCAGCCAGGTGGCGGAAGATGAAGTGGTGCCCAAGCGCGACATGCTGGTCAACTTCACCGACGAGTTGTTCGACAGCGGCCATTTGGTGTTCGCCGAACTCAAGACGCTGGCGCCGCTGCTGGAACGCGCGCAGTACGGCATCGAGTTTCGCTGCAAACGCACCATCCAGCAGGCGATGAGCCTGATGCAACGCATCGCCGATACCAAAGGCGTGACCCGGCTCGGGCACTTTTTCATTTTGCTGGAGTTACTGGCGGCCTCTGACGATTATCAGTTGCTCTCCGGCGCGACAACGCCGCAATTGGCCGACGAGCACAATGTCGACCGCACCAACCGGGCGGTGGATTACATCTTCGCGCATTACGCACGCGAGCTGCCGCTGGAAGAAGTCGCCGAGCACCTGGGCATGAAACCGACGTATTTCAGCCGAGTGTTCAAGCAGGCCACCGGCCGTTGCTTCATCGAGTTCGTCAATCGCCTGCGCATCAGCAAATCCTGCGAGCTGCTGGCCGATGGCGACAAGCCGGTGACCGACGTGTGCTTCGAGTCCGGGTTCAATAATATTTCCAACTTCAATCGACGCTTTCAGCAATTGAAAGGCATGACCCCATCGCACTACCGGCGGTTGGCGGTGCAGCGGTTGACTGAACAAAATATCGGATAAAGACAAGATCAAAAGATCGCAGCCTGCGGCAGCTCCTACAGGGATTGGCGTACACCTGTAGGAGCTGCCGCAGGCTGCGATCTTTTGATCTTCACCGTTGAAACCTATACGTATTCAATGCGCACCAAGCGCTCAAACGCCACTCCATGCACCTACAGCACTAAACCCCAGTGCAAAATAGTATCAATTCAAGTGCGACGGATGATTTGTCACATCATCAATTGAAGGCTGTAATCAGTGCACATTCTTCCTTGCGCAGGAAGACACAAAAACAATAACTGTCCTTCTGTAACCCCGCCGGGTGCAGAAAAGGAGTGCTCGATGCAACCTTCTGTAAAAGCTCTGCTTGCCCTCACCTGCATGACCCTCAGCGGCGTCAGCCTCGGCGCCCAGACGCTGACCATCGCGACTGTCAACAACAGCGACATGATCCGTATGCAAAAGCTCTCTAAAACCTTTGAGGCCGAGCACCCGGACATCAAGCTCAATTGGGTGGTGCTGGAAGAGAACGTCCTGCGTCAACGCCTCACTACCGACATTGCGACACAGGGCGGTCAGTTCGACGTACTGACCATTGGCATGTACGAAGCTGCACTGTGGGGCGCCAAGGGTTGGCTGGAACCGATGAAGGACTTGCCGGCATCGTATGCACTCGATGATGTGTTCCCGTCGGTGCGTGAGGGCTTGTCGGTCAAGGGTTCGCTGTATGCGCTGCCGTTCTATGCCGAAAGCTCCATCACCTATTACCGCACCGACCTGTTCAAGGAAGCCGGGCTGACCATGCCCGAGCATCCGACCTGGACCCAGATCGGCGAATTCGCCCGCAAACTCACCAACAAGGATAAAGAACAGTACGGTATCTGCCTGCGCGGCAAGGCCGGCTGGGGCGAGAACATGGCGTTGATCACCACCGTTGCCAATGCCTACGGTGCACGCTGGTTCGATGAGAAGTGGCAACCGGAATTTACCGGTCCGGAATGGAAAAACGCGCTGAACTTCTACGTCAAGACCATGAAGGATTCGGGCCCACCCGGCGCGTCGAGTAATGGCTTCAACGAGAACCTGGCACTGTTCAACAGCGGCAAGTGCGCGATCTGGGTCGATGCCAGCGTCGCCGGATCGTTCGTTACCGACAAGACCCAAAGCAAGGTCAGCGATCATGTCGGCTTCACCTATGCACCGCATGAAGTGACGGATAAAGGCTCAGCCTGGCTCTATTCCTGGGCCTTGGCGATTCCGACCAGCTCCAAAGCCAAGGACGCCGCGAAAACCTTCAGCGCTTGGGCCACATCCAAGGAGTATGGCGCGCTCGTCGCCGAAAAAGACGGCATCGCCAATGTGCCGCCAGGCACGCGGGCTTCCACCTATAGCGACGCCTACATGAATGCGGCGCCGTTCGCCAAGGTCACGCTGGAGTCGCTGAAAACCGCTGACCCGAGCAAGCCGACCCTGAGACCTGTGCCTTATATCGGCATTCAGTTGGTGACCATTCCTGAGTTCCAGGGCATCGGCACCCAGGTTGGCAAGTCGTTTTCCGCGACGCTGATCGGCCAGACCACGGTCGACCAGGCCCTGACGGCCGCCCAGCAAACCACCGAACGTGAGATGAAGCGCGCCGGTTATCCCAAGTAACCCCCCTGTAGGAGCGAGCTTGCTCGCGATGGTGTGTCCGTCGACATCACCGTAGCTGACACACCATCGCGAGCAAGCTCGCTCCTACAGTTGTTCTTCATCGCCCGCTCCCTATCGGTTCTGATGCCATGAATATTTCCACTGCCAAAGCTCAAATGGACATCCCCCAGCCGGTGCGTAAAAGCCGGCTGGCCAACCCCGGCTGGTTTCTGGCCAGCCCCTCAGTGGCGTTATTGCTGCTGTGGATGATCGTGCCACTGGGCATGACGCTCTACTTCTCGATGATCCGTTACAACCTGCTCAATCCCGGCGAAGACGAGTTCGTGGGGCTGGATAACTTCACCTATTTCCTGACTGATTCGGGCTTCCTGCCCGGCGCCACCAACACCCTGTTGCTGGTCGGCAGCGTGTTGCTGATCAGTGTGGTGTTCGGCGTCTTGATCAGTGCATTGCTGGAGGCCAGTGAGTTTGTCGGTCGCGGCATCGTCCGGGTCATGCTGATCTCGCCATTCTTCATCATGCCCACCGTCGGTGCGCTGATCTGGAAGAACCTGATTTTCCACCCGGTGTCGGGGATTCTCGCCTACGTCTGGAAACTGTTCGGCGCGCAACCGGTGGACTGGCTGGCGCACTACCCGCTGCTGTCGATCATCATCATTGTGTCCTGGCAATGGCTGCCCTTCGCGATCCTGATCCTGATGACCGCCATGCAGTCCCTCGACCAGGAACAGAAAGAAGCCGCACGCCTCGATGGCGCCGGCCCGATCGCGATTTTCTGGCACCTGACCCTGCCGCACCTGGCGCGCCCGATCGCGGTGGTGGTGATGATCGAAACCATCTTCCTGCTGTCGGTATTCGCCGAAATCTTCACCACCACCAACGGCGGCCCAGGCTACGCCTCGACCAACCTCGCCTACCTGATCTACAACCAGGCGCTGGTGCAGTTCGACGTCGGTATGGCGTCCGCCGGTGGTTTGATCGCGGTGGTGATTGCCAACATCGCGGCCATCGTGCTGGTGCGGATGATCGGCAAAAACCTGACAGACAAAGCCTGAGGCCTGCGCCATGACCCTTCAACAATCCCGTCGCCTGCAAAGCCTGCTGCTCGGCACCCTGGCCTGGGCCATCGCGATCCTGATTTTCTTCCCGATCTTCTGGATGGTGCTGACCAGTTTCAAGACCGAAATCGACGCCTTCGCCACCCCGCCGCAGTTCATCTTCACCCCGACCCTGGAGAACTACCTGCACATCAACGAGCGCAGCGACTACTTCAGTTTTGCCTGGAACTCGGTGGTGATTTCGTTCAGCGCCACGGCGCTTTGCCTGCTGATCGCGGTGCCGGCGGCCTACTCGATGGCGTTCTACGAAACCCAACGCACCAAGGGCACGCTGCTGTGGATGCTCTCCACCAAAATGCTGCCGCCGGTGGGGGTGCTGATGCCGATCTACCTGCTGGCCAAGAGTTTCGGCCTGCTGGATACGCGCATCGCCCTGATCGTGATTTACACGCTGATCAACCTGCCGATCGTGGTCTGGATGATTTACACCTACTTCAAGGACATCCCGAAAGACATCCTCGAAGCCGCGCGTCTGGACGGCGCCACGTTGTGGCAGGAAATGGTCCGGGTGCTGCTCCCGATTGCCAAGGGGGGCCTGGCGTCCACGGTGTTGCTGTCGTTGATCCTGTGCTGGAACGAGGCGTTCTGGTCGCTGAACCTGACGTCGTCGAAAGCCGCGCCACTGACCGCGTTGATCGCCTCCTACTCAAGCCCCGAAGGTCTGTTCTGGGCCAAGTTATCGGCGGTGTCCACCCTGGCTTGCGCGCCGATCCTGATCTTCGGCTGGATCAGCCAAAAACAACTGGTCCGTGGCCTGTCGTTCGGCGCCGTGAAATGAATCAAAAGCAAAAGATCGCAGCCTTCGGCAGCTCCTACACCGGACCTGGCGTTCACACGGATCGCCGTGCCGAACACGATCCCTGTAGGAGCTGCCGCAGGCTGCGATCTTTTGATCTTAAAAATAACAACCGGAGGCCCATCACCATGGCCAACCTGAAAATCAAGAATCTGCAAAAAGGCTTCGAAGGCTTTTCCATCATCAAAGGCATCGACCTCGAAGTGAACGACAAGGAATTCGTGGTCTTCGTCGGCCCGTCGGGCTGCGGCAAATCCACCCTGCTGCGCCTGATCGCCGGCCTCGAAGAAGTCAGCGGCGGCACCATCGAACTGGATGGCCGCGACATCACCGAAGTCAGCCCGGCCAAGCGTGACCTGGCGATGGTGTTCCAGACCTACGCCCTGTACCCGCACATGAGCGTGCGCAAAAACATGTCGTTTGCCCTTGATCTGGCCGGCGTACCAAAAGCCGAAGTCGAGAAAAAAGTCGGTGAAGCCGCGCGCATTCTTGAACTCGGGCCGATGCTCGAGCGCAAGCCCAAGCAACTGTCTGGCGGCCAGCGTCAACGCGTGGCCATCGGCCGGGCCATCGTGCGCAACCCGAAAATCTTCCTGTTCGACGAACCCTTGTCCAACCTCGATGCCGCCCTGCGCGTACAGATGCGCCTGGAACTGTTGCGACTGCACAAAGACCTGCAAGCGACCATGATCTACGTGACCCACGATCAGGTCGAAGCCATGACCATGGCCGACAAAGTCGTGGTGCTCAACGGTGGCAAAATCGAACAGGTCGGCTCGCCGCTGGACCTGTATCACCAGCCGGCCAATCTGTTTGTCGCAGGCTTTCTGGGCACGCCGAAAATGGGTTTCCTCAAGGGCAAAGTCACCCGTGTCGAAAGCCAAAGCTGCGAAGTGCTGCTCGACGCCGGCACCCGCATCACCTTGCCGCTGACCGGCGCCAACCTTAACGTCGGTGGCGCAGTGACCCTGGGTATTCGTCCGGAACATCTGGAACTGGCGCAAACCGGTGATTGCACGCTGCAAGTCACCGCCGACGTCAGCGAACGCCTGGGCAGCGACACCTTCTGCCACGTGGTGACGGCCTCCGGCGAAGCACTGACCCTGCGTGTTCGCGGCGATCTGGCGAGCCGTTACGGTGAGGCCTTGAGCCTGCACCTGGACGCCGAACACTGCCATTTATTCGATGCCGACGGCGTGGCGCTCACCCGCCCATTGCGCGCCGCGGCCTGATTTCGAGAGCTTGTGATGAAACTCAATAAACAGAACCTCCACCACCTCGCCGCCGAAGTCGCATTGCCCGCCTACGCCCTGAGCGACACGCGCCAAGGCATCGCCCACATCGGCGTCGGCGGTTTTCACCGCGCCCATCAGGCGTATTACACCGACGCCTTGATGAATACCGGGGAAGGCCTGGACTGGGCGATTTGCGGCGTGGGCCTGCGCACCGAGGACCGCCGCGCACGTGACGATCTGAAGGAGCAGGATTACCTGTTCACCCTGTTTGAACTCGGCGATACCGACGACACCGAAGTCCGGGTCATCGGCGCGATCCGCGACATGCTGCTGGCCGAAGATGGCGCGAGCGCGTTGATCGACAAACTGGCCAGCCCGCAGATCCGCATTGTCTCGCTGACCATCACCGAGGGCGGTTACTGCATCGACGACAGCAATGGCGAGTTCATGGCGCACTTGCCACAAATCCAGCACGACCTGGCGCACCCGGACACACCGAAAACCGTGTTCGGCTTCCTCTGTGCCGCGCTGGCCAAACGCCGTGCTACCGGCACGCCAGCGTTCACCTTGATGTCCTGCGATAACCTGCCACACAACGGCGCTGTCACCCGCAAAGCCTTGCTCGCGTTTGCCGCGCTGCGTGATGCCGACCTTCGGGACTGGATCGCCGCCCACGTCAGTTTCCCCAACGCCATGGTCGACCGCATCACGCCGATGACCAGCACGGAACACAAGCTGCAATTGCACGACAAACATGCGGTCGACGACACCTGGCCGGTGGTCTGCGAGCCGTTTGTGCAATGGGTGCTGGAAGATAAATTCGTCAACGGTCGCCCCGCCTGGGAAAAGGTCGGCGTGCAATTCACCGACGACGTCACGCCCTATGAAGAGATGAAAATCAAACTGCTCAACGGCAGCCATCTGGCCCTGACGTACCTGGGGTTTTTGAAGGGTTACCGCTTCGTGCACGAGACCATGAACGATCCGCTGTTTGTGCGTTATATGCGCGCCTACATGGACCTGGATGTGACGCCACAACTGTCATCCGTTCCGGGGATCGACCTGACGCAGTACAAGGACACGCTCGTGGATCGCTTCTCT
Organism: Pseudomonas sp. LBUM1644; assembly: GCF_059716195.1. NCBI lineage: Bacteria > Pseudomonadati > Pseudomonadota > Gammaproteobacteria > Pseudomonadales > Pseudomonadaceae > Pseudomonas > Pseudomonas sp. LBUM1644. The sequence continues at coordinate 3,432,668 of NZ_CP166812.1, forward strand.
AACCAGGCGATTGCCGACCAACTGGAACGTGTGTGTTCCGATGGGTCGTCGAAGTTTCCCAAGTTCACCGTGCCGACGATCAACCGCTTGATTGCGGACGGTCGTGAAACCAAGCGAGCGGCTCTGGTGGTGGCGGCCTGGGCTTTGTATTTGAAGGGCGTGGATGAGAATGGCGACACCTTTAGCATTCCTGATCCGCGGGCGGCGTTCTGTCAGGCGTTGGTGGCGGATGATGTGTTGATCACCCAGCGTTTGCTGGAGGTCGAGGAGATTTTTGGCACGGCAATTCCGCGTTCGCCGGAGTTTGTGGCGGCGTTCGAGTGGTGCTGCAATAGCCTGCGGGATGTGGGCGTGACGCGGACGTTGGAGCGGGTATTGGCTTAAATGCATCGGTGAATTCGCCGCCGTCTTCGCGGGCAAGCCTCGCTCCTACAGAGTCAACGTCGATCCACGACACCAATCTTGTAGGAGCGAGGCTTGCCCGCGAATGGCTTCACTGAGATCGACCTGACACACCAAGGACCTCCCATGGCAAACCAACAATTATTCCTGGGCATCGACTGCGGTACCCAAGGCACCAAAGCCATCATCCTCGATGCCCAAAACGGCCAAGTCCTCAGCCAGGGCGCCGCCGCGCATTCTCTCATCAGCGGCGCCAATGGCCGTCGCGAGCAAGACACCCATCAGTGGCTTGAAGCCTTCGCCCTGGCCACCCGCCGCGCCCTGCTCGCCGCCAACGTCGATGGCCAGTACATCCTCGGCATCGGCGTCTCCGGTCAGCAACACGGCCTGGTCCTGGTCGACGATCAAGGCCAAGTGCTGCGCCCCGCCAAGCTCTGGTGCGACACCGAATCCACCCCGGAAAACGAGCGCCTGCTGGCGCATCTGGGCGGCGAAAAAGGCTCGCTCGAACGCCTCGGCGTGGTCATCGCGCCGGGCTACACCGTTTCAAAACTGCTCTGGACCAAAGAGCAGCATCCCGAGGTGTTTTCCCGAATCGCCCGTATCCTTCTGCCGCACGACTACCTCAACTACTGGCTGACCGGCCGCTGTTGCAGCGAATACGGCGATGCCTCAGGCACCGGTTATTTCAACGTGCGCACGCGCCAATGGGACTTGCAGCTGCTGCGCGACATCGATTCCACCGGCCGCTTGCAAGCCGCGTTGCCGGAACTGATCGATGCCCATCAGGCGGTCGGCACGCTCCTGCCGAGCATCGCCGAACACTTGGGCATCAACCCGCAAGCGCTGGTGTCCAGCGGCGGTGGTGACAACATGATGGGCGCCATTGGCACCGGCAATATCCGGCCCGGCGCCATCACCATGAGCCTCGGCTCTTCGGGGACGGTTTACGCTTATGCCGACCAGCCTAAAGTCAGCCCGGATGCGTCGGTCGCGACCTTCTGTTCTTCCAGCGGTGGCTGGCTGCCGCTGATCTGCACCATGAACCTGACCAACGCCACCGGGGTGATTCGCGAATTGTTCGAGCTGAACATCGAGCCCTTTAACGAACTGGTCGCCCAAGCGCCAATCGGTGCCGAAGGCGTGTGCATGCTGCCATTCCTCAACGGCGAGCGCGTGCCCGCCCTGCCTCATGCCACTGGCAGCCTGCTGGGCTTGACGATGACCAACCTGACCCGCGCCAACCTGTGCCGTGCCGTGGTCGAGGGCACCACCTTCGGCCTGCGTTATGGGCTGGACCTGCTACGGCAGAATGGCTTACAAAGCCGCAGTATTTGTTTGATCGGCGGCGGCTCGAAAAGCCCGGTATGGCGGCAAATAGTCGCCGACATCATGAACACGCCGGTTATTTGCACCGAACAAAGCGAAGCCGCCGCCCTCGGCGCAGCGATTCAGGCCGCGTGGTGCACGTCCTGGGCAAACGGACAGGAAGACAGCCTGGCGGATCTGTGCGAGCGTTGCGTCAAGCTCGACCTGGCCAGCGAAACACTGCCGATCGCAGATAATGTAGCGGTCTGTCAGCAGGCCTATGAGCGCTATCAACTGCATGTCGCAACCCTTTAAAGAGTGAACAATTATGTATCTGGTGTGTGGCGAAGCGCTGTTCGATTTCTTCAGTGAAGACGACGCCAGCGGCCTGGCTTCAAAAGTGAATTTCAAGGCGATTGCCGGTGGCTCGCCCTTCAACGTCGCGGTGGGTTTGCGCCGCTTGGGCGTGGACTCGGCGCTGTTTGCCGGTTTGTCCACCGACTACCTCGGGCGCCGCTTGCAACAGGTATTGCAGGACGAAGGTGTGCGCGCGGATTACCTTGTGGATTTCGCTGCACCCACGACCCTGGCGATGGTCGCGGTCGGCGCCAATGGTTCACCGCATTACAGCTTCCGTGGCGAAGGCTGTGCGGATCGGCAGTTGAAACCGGAGCATCTGCCGCAGCTTGGCCCAGAGGTGCGCGGTTTGCACGTCGGCTCGTTTTCGCTGGTGGTGCAGCCGATTGCCGATACGCTGCTGGCTCTGGTGCAGCGCGAGAGTGGCAAACGGCTGATCAGCCTGGACCCGAACGTGCGGCTTAATCCTGAACCGAACATCGACCTGTGGCGCTCGCGCGTTGCCACGTTGGTGGAGTTGGCCGACCTGATCAAAGTCAGCGACGAGGATTTGAGTCTGTTGTATCCCGAGCAGGACCCGCAGCGCGTGATCGAAGGCTGGTTGCAGCATCGCTGTCAGTTGGTGTTCTTGACCCGTGGCGGCGAAGGCGCGACGGTGTTCAGCCGTGCCCATGGTTCGTGGTCGGTGCCAGCCAGTTCGGTGAAAATCGCCGATACCGTAGGTGCTGGCGATACGTTCCAGGCAGCGCTGATTACCTGGTTGACCGAGCGGCAGCTGGATTCGGTCGAGGGTGTGCAAGCGCTGGAGCGCGAACAGATCGAAGGCATGTTGAAATTCGCGGTGCAGGCAGCGGCGCTGACGTGCAGCAAAAACGGGCCGGATTTGCCCTACCGCCACCAACTCACCTGACCCCCTGATACACCTCCTGTAGGAGCTGCCGCAGGCTGCGATCTTTTGATCTTGCCCCTTAAAAGCAAGATCAAAAGATCGCAGCCTTCGGCAGCTCCTACAGGAATTATCTTCCGCGCCATTAACGCCTGGAAGGCCGCAGAAGACAAAAAAGGCGCGCCAACAATTTTCATAGATCTTCCAATGCAACGGCTAAGGGTTATAGGTACGCTTAAAATTGTAGGAGCGAGCTTGCTCGCGAAGGATTCAAGAGCGGCGCGTTTATTCAGTAAATACGCGTAATCGTTGACGTCCATCGCGAGCAAGCTCGCTCCTACAGAGCTGTGGCGTCAGACAGGCTTCTTCCAACCCAACATCCGTTGCTGAGCGACCTTCAGCATGTCGCAACCGCCCTGAGTCAGCAGGTAAAGCGCATGGGTGATGTGGGGAATGTCCTGCACGTCACCGTCCTTGAAGCATTGGAGGTGGAGTGTTTCAAGTAATTCGCTGGAGGCGCGGAGGCGTTGGAGGGCGGCTTCGAGGAAGTCTTGCGGGTTGGCTTCGGTGCCTGACAGAATCGCCCTTCACGACAGGCGGCATTCAGCCGCGTTAACCTTCGATTAATCCTGCGGTCCAAAACTTTACTGGACCGCACGCCCTCAGGTTCCTCTGACGCCCAGTGCGGCAGGTTCGACGTCCACGACGTCGAGCTGACTTCCCGTCCGCATCGGAGAACGTTCATGAACAAGCGCACATTGCTGGTTACTGCCGCCCTCGCCTGCATAGGCTTTGCCGGGCTGGCCCAGGCCAACGACACAGCCTCTCAAGCCGTGCCTTATCACTACGGCATGCCACTGCATGTGGCCAAGGTCGTGTCACTGACTGAACCCACGACCCTGGATTGCAAAGTGGTGACGGCTGACATGAAGTACATCGACAACACGGGCAAGCCTGCAGAAATATCCTATCGAAAACTTTCCGACGCCTGCAGCCTACAAAACTGACGGAAAAGTCTGAAGTAATCCTTGGCGGTATTCCTCGGAGGGATCTGGCGCTATGCTCTAGCGCCTTCCCTCACTGCCGCAAGGATTAGCCATGCAGTTATCGTTTCGTACGTTGTCGACCTTTACCGCCACCCTGTGTTTTCTACTGGCCCTGGTCTGGGGTTTTATGCCCGACTGGCTGCTGGCGATCTGGAGCATTGAGTACTCGACCGCGACGGGTTTGGTTGCCCGGCGCAGCGCGGTTTTGTTCGCGGCTTTGAGCGTGATTTTTTATGGGGTTAGAAACGAAGCGCCTTCGGTGACTCGCAGCGCAGTGAGTCATGGATTCGTCGCCGGCTGCTGGGGGTTGGCAGCATTGGGTTTCGGCGAATGGCTCAATGGCCATGCCGGACCGGGCATTTTGTTGGCGGTCGGGGTCGAGCTAATGCTGGGCCTGGCATTTTTCCAGACCCGGCGCGTATCACAAGAATTGGAAACCGCGAGCTAAGGCGCGGTTCTGTCCAAGTGCAAAGGCTGAACACTCGCACGATGCTGCGCTTCCATGTCCAAACGCAGCTCGGCAAGCAGTTCTTGAATTTCCCGACAACTGTTCAGTCGTTGGGCGTCGATGCCGGTTACCATCAGATCAAGGTGATCGGTTACACCCTCGGCATACACTTTTACAGTCATCGACAGGTCAGGCGATAGCGTGCACAGGCAGCGTCTAGGCAGGAAACTGCGTTCAATGATATTGCGAAGTTCCAAGGCAGACAGAAACATGGCGACCCTCTCCTTTATGTGAGATTGCCAAAAAAGATCAACGCTGGCTCTGAAAACGCCGGTCAGCTTAAGGACCACTACAGCATAAAACATGCCTTGAATTTCGCCGTGCAGCTCATCGGTAAATCAACGGTTTAGCGAAACTTCCAGCAGACGGCCTCATGCAAATTGCAAGAACCCCCCGGATTGCCGCTGCAATTTGCATTAGCGACGGATGGCAGCAAGAATGCCGTCGCTCTGTTCAGTATCCGCTGACCCCACTCACACGCAAGGAGGCTTCATGGGTTCTACGACCTTTAACACGACCGTTGGGCTGATTGTTTTCGGGCTGTCCACCCTCGCTCATGCCGCGAAACTCGAGACAGTGGCGCCATATCCCAAGGCCGAAAGCGGTTTTACCCGCCAAGTCATTCAAGTGCCCCCGCAGACTCCGGAAGACAGCTTCCAGGTCGAGATCCTGGCCGGTAAAACCCTGGCGGTTGACTGCAATCGTCAGCGCCTGGGCGGGATTCTCGAGGAGAAGAACCTGGAGGGCTGGGGCTACCCGTTCTACCGCCTGGAAAAAGTCATCGGTCCGATGAGTACACTGATGGCCTGCCCGGATGGCAAGAGTAAACAGGACTTCGTGCCGGTGGTCGGTGACGGATTCATGCTGCGTTACAACAGCAAACTGCCGATCGTGCTGTATGTGCCGAAGGATGTTGAGGTGCGTTACCGGATCTGGTCGGCGTCCAGCAAAATCGAAAAAGCCGTTCAGCAATAACTCGGGTGCATGCAAAATCTGTGGGAGCGGGCTTGCCCGCTCCCACAGGGGATTGGGTGGCTGATCGGCTTCCGGTGAACTGACCTCATGCCAGTGCGCCGCATTGCCGGCGCCGCTTGCAACGGCGTGCGCACCGCCAGTTCGTACACCGGCGCGGCGAGGATCTTTTTGACGTAGTGCTCGAGCAAGGCCTGCTGGGTGGTCGCGGTGCTCATGGATATCTCCTGTAGTACACGCCCGATGTAGGAGCTGCCGAAGGCTGCGATCTTTTGATCTTTAAGGGCAAAAGATCGCAGCCTGCGGCAGCTCCTACAGGGGCCGTGTAGTAAACACATGAGACAGAAAGTAAAAACCCGCCTCTAGGGCGGGTTGAGTGCTGCAGTCGTGAGCTAGCCCGCCAAATAAGGAATGGCGGTAATAATGCTTTGCTGGCAGCTGGAAATTAGCCGGGCGTTGATGGCAAGTCAATGGTCAAATTTCCTCACGCTCTGTAGGCTGGCGATTCCGCCCATTGTCCCAAGGAAGGACACCATGAAATCTGTCGCCCTGCCCCTGATTGCCCTCCTCGCCTTTGCTGGCTACACCGCTTCAGTGATGCTTCAGGCCGAACAGTCGTTGATGGAGTTCGGCATCAGCCTGATGTCGCGGCCGGATACCGCGCAGGTGGTGATTGACCTTTACCTGTTGGCGACACTGGCGGGGGTGTGGATGTACAGCGAAGCGCGCAAGCGCGGGCAGTCGGCATTGTCCGTCATGCCTTACCTTTTGCTCACCGCGATTTTTGTGTCGATTGGGCCGTTGTTGTATCTGGTGGTTCGGGGTTTGCAAGATCGGAAAAAATCTGTCGTCGCTAAACAAACGGTTTGATTCGAAACTTGCAGGGTTATTGAAATAGCTTTCGCGAGCAAGCCCGCTCCCACAGGGGAATGCGTGACAACTGTGGGAGCGAGCCTGCTCGCGAAGGCGGCCTGACTTTCAACACATCACTTCGCCAACCGCCTGAGCCCTAACACCATCACCCCCGCCCCCAGCATCATCGCCGTGAGAAACAACGGGTACGACACCCACCACGGCGTACCCGCCGTCATCATGCTGAACTCGGACATGCCGCCGATGCTCGCAATCAGGTTCAGTGGCAGGAATACCACGTTGATCAGCGTCAGTTTGCGCAGCAGGTTGTTCATGCTGTTGTTCATCAGGTTGCCCCGGGCGTCGATCAGCCCGGAGAACACCGTGGAGTAGATTTCCGCCTGTTTGTAACACTGGTTGTTTTCGATGATCAGGTCGTCGATCAGGCCGATGGCTTCGGCGCTGAAGTGCTGCTTTTCTGCGTGGTTGCGCAGCCGGGTCAGTACCGCGCCGTTGCTGTGAATGGCGTTGATGTAATAGATCAGGCTTTCGCTGAGGTTGAACATCTGGATCAGGTGCTGGTTCTGCATCGACGCGTTGAATTTCTGCTGCAACTCCCGTGCAACCAGCTTGATCACCTTGAGGTGGCCCAGGTAGTGATGGATGTTGTTGAACAGCACATCGAGCAACACATCCAGCGGCGTGTTCAAGCGCTGCCGGGTGCCGAGCCCGTGCAGCGGCGTATCGTCGGTGGCGATCACCAGCAAGCGCTCCGCACAAAACAGCAAACCGCAGGACGACACTTCAAACGCCAGGCTGCCACCGCCGGAATAGTTCTCCGGACGCTTCCAGATCAGGAACAAATTGTCGGGGTGAAACTCGATGCGCGACACCTCGTCCGGGTCCAGGGCCGAGGCCAGCGCATGTTCATCGAGCTTGAAGTGGCTGTGCAGCAAGTCGCGCTCGGCCGCATCGGGGTTGCTGAACAGCATCACTTCGGCGTCCAGCCGTTCAACCTTGTGCAGGGCGCCATGGGTCAGTTCAAAGCTTTTGATCATCGGCCGTTCACCAGGCCTGGCCGCGGCGCTTGAGTTCCAGCCGACGGACGAACTCTTCCAGCACCAGTGAATACAGATCGTCCTGCAAGTAAGCGTCTTCGATACCGGCGTCCATGTTCGGGTTGTCGTTGACCTCGATCACCACCACTTTGTCACCGGATTGCTTGAGGTCGACCCCGTACAGGCCATCACCGATCAGGTTGGCCGTCTTCACGGCCAGATCGACCACCGCGCGCGGCGCTTCGTGTACCGCCAGGGTGCGGCATTCGCCATTGATGTCCTGGCCTTTGGCCTTGTGGTTGTAAATCTGCCAATGGCCCTTGGACATGAAGTACTGGCAGGCAAAAATCGGTTTGCGGTTGAGTACGCCGATGCGCCAGTCATACTCGGTGTAGAAAAACTCCTGGGCCAGCAACAACACCGAATGTTCAAACAACTCGGCCGTGGCTTCCAGCAAGGCTTGCTGACTTTCGACCTTGATCACCCCACGGGAGAAACAGCCGTCGGGAATCTTCAGCACCAGCGGAAAACCCAGGCGCTCGCCGACGCGTTCGAAGTCTTCCGGTCGTTCCTTGTAAAGAATTTCAGTGGCGGGCATGCCCAGTTGATGGCTTTTGAGCAGGTCGGTCAGGTAGACCTTGTTGGTGCAACGCAGGATGGAGGTCGGGTCGTCCATCACCACCAGCCCTTCGCTCTCAGCTTTCTTGGCGAAGCGGTAGGTATGGTTGTCGACGCTTGTGGTCTCGCGGATCAGCAGCCCGTCGTATTCGGCAATGCGCGCGTAATCCTTGCGCTCGATCAGCTCCACGTCGATGCCCAGCGTCTTGCCAACCCGTACGAAATTGTCCAGCGCCTTGGCATTGGAAGGCGGCAACGCTTCCTGGGGGTCGTGCAGAATTGCCAGGTCATAGCGGGCCAGGCGCCGGGAACGCGGCAGGCGCCAGATCTTGCGACTGAAACTGTCGAGCGAGTGGGCGAACTGATCTTCCTGATCCTCACGCAACTTGTGCAAGGCGCCGGACTTTATTCCTTCAATGTGCCAGCCGTTAGTTCGTCGAAACTCTACTAACAATATTGGACATGGAAATACTTCAAATAACTGCCGCGCCAGATCCTGCAGCGGCTCGATATGGGTTTTGCCAAAGTAGAGCGTCAAGGTAAAGCCTTCGGTATCGCTGTAAAGATGATGACTGAGGGCTTTTTCCAGGGTTTTATCCAGATCATCGAGGGCCAGGCCGTACAGGGATTTTCGGGTCAGCTCGCTAATGGTTCGCACCGACGGAATAACCTTGTGCCCACGCGCCTCGGCCAGCAGCGAACAATAATAACCGTGCCCCAGGTACTTGTAGCTGCGGCACAGGTTGATCACCTGGACCCGCTTGCCCTGCTCGTTGTCGCGGGTTTGTTCGAGGTATTCCTGGGCGCTGACGATGTCTTCGCTGGGGAAGTAGGAGGTCCAGTCTTCTTTACGCTCGACGATTATAATCAACTGACTTGACGTTCTAACTGCATCATTTAAAAACGTTGCCGCCGGCGAAGTTTGCTCGGATACTTCGCGCCAATGACCCTGTACCGCTGACATAGTGATTGATCCGTTGGAGAACAAGACCTTTCCTATTAAGCACGAACTTTTTCGAAAGTCCCGTTTCGTTACGTAACTTTTACGGTGGTCATATGAATCTGGTTTTTCGCCTGGCGGTCGTTGAGGACTTGGCGGCCCTGCTGGAACTTGAACAGCAATGTTTCACCACGGACCGGCTTAACAGTCGGAGCTTTTTATGGATGATGACTCGGGCTCATGGGCAATTGCTGGTGGCCCAGCGTGGCGAGGAGTTGGTCGGTTACGCGGTGGTGCTGTTTCACCGGGGCACCTCACTGGCGCGACTTTACTCGATTGCCATCGGCACCCAGGCTCGCGGCATCGGGCTGGGCAAGCAACTGCTCCAACGCATCGAGGCCTGCGCGCTGGAGCACGATTGCGCTTACCTGCGGCTGGAGGTGCGTACCGACAATCCGGCGGCGATTGCCCTGTATGAGCGCAACGGGTATCGGCGATTTGCGCTGGTTCACGACTATTACGAGGACCATGCGGATGCGCTGCGCCTGGAAAAACGCATCCTCCAGCACCGCGATTCGCGCAACATCAAAGTGCCTTACTACCCGCAGACCACCGACTTCACCTGCGGCCCGGCCTGCCTGTTGATGGCGATGGGCGCACTGCAACAGGATCGCGTGCTGGAACGCCGCGAAGAACTGCAGATCTGGCGTGAGGCGACCACCGTTTTCATGACCTCGGGCCACGGCGGTTGCAGCCCTCAGGGCCTGGCGCTGTCGGCGTCGCGACGAGGATTTCGCGTACGACTGCAAGTGAGCATGGCCGGCCCTCTGTTTCTGGATGGCGTGCGCGATGAGCATAAAAAAGACGTAATGCGTCTGGTGCACGAGGAGTTCACGGCGCAGTTGCTCGCCACTGACGTCGAACAGGTGATCGGTGGGCCGCTGGATTTACCACGGTTGCTGGCCGACGGCGGGCAGCCGTTGGTGCTGATCAGCAGCTATCGACTGACCCGCTCCAAATCGCCGCATTGGGTGATCGTCACCGATTGCGATGAAGAGTTTGTATACCTGCACGACCCGGATGTCGACCATAGCCAACATCGCCAGCCCATGGATTGCCAGCATTTGCCGGTCAGCCATGGGGAATTCGACAAGATGTGCAGCTTCGGACGAGGCAAGTTGCGGGCGGCGGTGGTTCTGTATGCCCGAGCGTGACACTCCCTGTAGGAGCTGCCGCAGGCTGCGATCTTTTGATCTTTTAAAGGCAAAAGATCGCAGCCTGCGGCAGCTCCTACAAGGTTTTGTGTTACTTCAGGCCGACCTTGTACAACGTGCCGTCGTCCTCATCGGTGAGCACATACAAATACCCGTCCGGCCCCTGCCGCACATCGCGAATGCGCTGGTTGAGTTCGCCCATCAACCGCTCTTCGTGAACAACCCTGTCACCATCGAACTGCAAGCGAATCAGCTCCTGACTCACCAGCGCCCCGATAAACACGTTGTGTTGCCAAACCTTGAAGCGGTCAGCGTCGTAGAACGCCATGCCACTCAGGCCAGGGGATTTTTCCCAGACATGGTGCGGCGCGACCGTGCCTTCGGCGGTCTTGCCGTTGGCTTCCGGAATCGGTTGGCCGGAATAGTTCAGGCCGTGGGTTGCCAGCGGCCAACCGTAATTCTTGCCACGCTCGATGATGTTGATTTCATCGCCGCCAAGGGGGCCATGCTCGTTTTCCCAGAGGGTGCCGGTCCAGGGATTGAGTGCCGCGCCTTGCGGGTTACGGTGGCCATAGGACCAGATTTCCGGCCGTACGCCGGATTGACCGACAAAGGGATTGTCGTCGGGCACTTTGCCGTCCGGATAGATTCGTACAATTTTGCCTTGCAGCTTGTCCAGGTCCTGGGCGGTCGGCCGGTCATTGTTCTCGCCCAGGGTGATGAACAGATAGCCATCGCGGTCGAACACCAGGCGCGAACCGAAGTGGTTACCGACGGAAAGCTTGGGTTCCTGACGGAAGATCACTTTGAAATTCTTCAAGGCGCTCAGGTCTTCTGACAGCTGCCCACGGCCGACCGCCGTGCCAGCCTCGTCGCCCGCGCCACCGCCTTCGGCATATGACAGATACACCGTGCGGTCCTGTTTGAAGTCGGGTGACAACACCACATCCAGCAAACCGCCCTGGCCCTTGGCCCAGACCTTCGGCACGCCACTGAGCGGCGCCGAGAGTTTGCCATCGGCACTGACCACGCGCAGGTTGCCGGGCCGTTCGGTCACCAGCATCTCTTTTCGATCGGGCAGAAACGCCAGCGCCCAAGGGTGGTCCAGCCCCTTCGCGAGCGGTATGACCTCAAGGGTGCCCTGCTCGCTTTCCAGTGCGTGTGCAGGCGCCGCAAAAACGGGCCCGCCGGCGGTGAACAGCGCACAGACACAGACCGTCGCCAGGAGGGTTTTACGCAACATGCACGATTCCTTTTGTCGTCTGAATGGCTGGCAGGATCTCAATCCTGCCGCTCAACGGTTGGTGTCCGCATCGCGTGGGGGTGGACTAGGTATGAACTTGGGTGGGCTGACCGGCGCCGGCCGGTCTTGCGGATAGCGGTTGCCTACGCCGCCGTTGTCGAGGGTCGGCGGCCGGGGAACCGGCACCGTGTTGGGCCCACGGATGACTGGAGCACTGGGTTGCGTGCCTTGCATGCTGTTGGGGTTTGCCCGGCGAATCGGGCTGTTGTAAGGATTGGTGGTGGCGCCCGTCGGACTTTGGGCCAGCAAGGGGAATGCCGGCGATGAGACCTCAGCCTGGGCGAGGTCGCTCACCACGCCAGTCAAGGCTATCGCGATGATACCTAGCACTAATCGGTTCATAGGCAGCCTCTCTACGTGAATGCACCCTTCGATAGCACGCTACGCCCAGGGTTCGGTTTTGTTAACCAAAACCTTCCCGGCAAGATGTAACACCAAGTTGATCCCCCGCCAGGGCTCGGCCACACACCACTGAAACTTTTGCGCGGGGCCACAGGTCACCTGATCATCACTCGCGAGTAGACGACCATGGCAAGGGCAATCTGGAAAGGCGCAATCAGTTTCGGCCTGGTGCACATCCCTGTGGCGCTGGTCTCGGCGACGTCTTCCCAAGGGGTGGATTTCGACTGGCTCGACAACCGCAGCATGGACCCGGTCGGCTACAAACGCATCAATAAGGTCACCGGCAAGGAAGTCACCAAGGAGCACATCGTCAAAGGCGTGCAATACGAGAAGGGGCGCTACGTGGTGCTCAGCGAAGACGAAATCAAGTCGGCGCACCCGCTGTCCACGCAAACCATCGACATCTTTGCCTTTGTCGACAGTGAGCAAATCCCCCTGCAAAACATCGACACGCCCTACTACCTCGCGCCGGACAAGCGCGGCGGCAAGGTCTATGCGCTGTTGCGCGAGACCCTCAGCAAAACCAACAAGGTCGCCCTCGCCCATGTGGTCTTGCATACCCGTCAACACCTGGCCGCGCTGATGCCGCTGGAGTCGGCCATGGTGCTGGTGATGCTGCGCTGGCCCGCCGAGGTGCGCAGCCTAGACACGCTAGAGTTAGGCAGCGAAGTGACGAAACCGGAACTGGCCAAGGGCGAACTGGACATGGCCAAACGGCTGGTGGAAGACATGAGCGCCGACTGGAAGCCCGAGGACTACCGCGACAGCTTTGAAGACAAGATCATGGCGCTGGTCGAGAAGAAGGCCAATGAAGGCAAGATCGAGGATGTGGAAACGGCGACGGGTGAAGAGGAGCGTAAGACGGCGGATGTTATTGATTTGACTGAATTGCTTAAACGTAGCCTTGGTGGCAAGAGTACCGCTAAAACCAAGCCGGCAGCCAAACCCGCCGCAAACAAAAAAGCCACGAAGAGCTCTCGTGGCTGATTAATGATTCTCGTCCCCTGTAGGGGCTGCCGAAGGCTGCGATCTTTGATCTTGATTTTGGTTTTTAAAGGCAAGATCAAAAGATCGCAGCCTTCGGCAGCTCCTACATCAGCACAAAAATCGCCAGCAACCCACCAAAAATCGCCCATTTCTCCAGGTAGTAGAGTTTGCGGTTAGTCTTCTTCAGCGCCTTGCCGCGCAAGCGAATCTTGTAGATTTTGGCGAACAAACGGTTGATGCCGCCCGTCTTGTCGCCCGCATCGTTCGGCGCGCCCGCCGCCGACACCACGTTACGGCTGAACCAGCCATTGAACGCCGCCGCCCAGCGATACTTCATCGGCCGCTCGATGTCGCAGAACAGAATGATGCGGTTCTGACTGGTGGTGTTTTCGGCGTAATGAATGAAGGTCTCGTCGAACATCACCGCTTCACCGTCTCGCCAATGATAATTTTCGCCATCGACGTTGATGTAGCAACCGGCATCGTTGGGCGTTTCGAGCCCCAGATGATAGCGATAGGAGCCCGCATACGGATCACGATGACGCACCAGTTTGGAGCCTGGTGGCAGTTCGGCGAACATCGCCGCCTTGATCGAACCGATGCTCTGCACCAGTTCGGTGGTGCGCGGGCAGAGTTTCATGGCCGAAGGATGACTGTCGCCATACCACTTCAGATAGAAACGCTTCCATCCGGTCTTGAAGAATGAGTTGAAGCCGACGTCATCGTACTGGTTCGAGCGCTTGATCTCCCCGGCCTTCAGCAGGTTCTGGCCTTCGGCGCGAATTTCTTGCCAATTAGCCTGCAACGGACTCAGGTCCGGGAAATCAACCGGATCGAGGTAAGGCTTGTTGGGGATTTTCGAGAACAGATAAAGGAAGCAATTGACCGGCGCCAGGAACGTCGAGTGATCGCTCAGTTGGCGTCCCAGTTTATGGCGTACCCGACCCCGCAGGTGGACGTACGCAATGGATACGACATATACAGCGGCAATAATCAGCTTCACGGAAATCGTCACACTTCAGAGGTGAACAAACTGCGTTCATGCCTGTCGGCATCCGGTTAACTGGCATTTTAGCCACTGTTTGTAACAAATGGTTAGCATTCAGGTGTGAAAATCTGTCCGCTGATACCGCCAAAGTGTCCGTGCGGCCTCAACGCCCTATCGTTTAAAGAGCCAGACCAGTACAATCGCCGCCAAACATTACGCGCCCCCCTTGGTTGATGACGGGAATGAACCCCGTCTCAGCGCACTTCGACTCGGGCCAAGCGCTCCAACTGCTGCTGTCCACTTATTGCCAGATGGACCTTCCGCTTCTGACCGGGATGAATTTCCCGTGGTTTGAATACCGGAAACGGGTACTGAATCGGTACTGCCGCAACCCTAGCTACTCTGAATGCTTCGCAGGAAAAACCTTTGATCTCTACAGCTAACATCACGATGCAGTTCGGCGCCAAGCCGCTATTCGAAAACGTTTCGGTGAAATTCGGCGCGGGCAACCGCTACGGCTTGATCGGCGCCAACGGTTGCGGCAAGTCGACTTTCATGAAAATCCTCGGTGGCGACCTCGAGCCTTCCGGCGGCCAGGTCATGCTCGAGCCGAACGTGCGTCTGGGTAAATTGCGCCAGGACCAGTTCGCCTACGAAGAATTCACCGTGATCGACACTGTGATCATGGGTCACGAAGAGCTGTGGAAGGTTAAAGCCGAGCGCGACCGTATCTACTCGCTGCCGGAAATGACCGAAGAAGACGGCATGGCCGTTGCCGAACTGGAAACCGAGTTCGCCGAAATGGACGGCTACACCGCCGAATCCCGTGCCGGTGAATTGTTGCTGGGCCTGGGTATCGGCATCGAGCAGCACTTCGGCCCGATGAGCGAAGTGTCCCCAGGCTGGAAACTGCGTGTATTGCTGGCTCAGGCGCTGTTCTCCGATCCTGAAGTGCTGTTGCTCGACGAACCGACCAACCACTTGGACATCAATACCATCCGCTGGCTGGAAAACATTCTGACCCAGCGCTCCAGCTTGATGATTATCATCTCCCACGACCGTCACTTCCTGAACAGCGTGTGCACCCACATGGCTGACCTGGATTACGGCGAGCTGCGTCTGTTCCCGGGCAACTACGACGAGTACATGACCGTGGCGACCCAGTCCCGCGAGCAGCTGCTGTCGGACAACGCCAAGAAGAAAGCACAGATTTCCGAGCTGCAATCGTTCGTCAGCCGCTTCTCGGCCAACGCCTCTAAAGCCAAGCAGGCCACGTCCCGCGCCAAGGCGATCGACAAGATCCAACTGGCCGAGGTCAAGCCTTCGAGCCGTGTGAGCCCGTTCATCCGCTTCGAACAAACCAAGAAGCTGCACCGTCAGGCGGTCATCGTCGAGCGCATGGCGAAAGGCTTCGACGGCAAGCCGCTGTTCAAGGACTTCAGCTTCGTCGTTGAAGCGGGCGAGCGCGTGGCGATCATCGGCCCGAACGGTATCGGTAAAACCACTCTGCTGCGCACCCTGGTCAACGAACTGACTCCGGATGCCGGCACCGTGAAGTGGACCGACGCCGCGGAACTGGGCTACTACGCCCAGGACCACGCGCACGACTTCGAAGACGATTGCAACCTGTTCGACTGGATGGGCCAGTGGACCCAGGGCGGCGAGCAAATCGTTCGCGGCACGCTCGGCCGGATGCTGTTTTCCAACGACGAGATCCTCAAGTCGGTCAAGGTCATCTCCGGTGGTGAGCAAGGTCGCATGCTGTTCGGCAAGCTGATCCTGCAAAAGCCGAACGTGTTGATCATGGACGAACCGACCAACCACTTGGACATGGAATCCATCGAGGCGCTGAACCTGGCGCTGGAGAACTACCCGGGCACGCTGATTTTCGTCAGCCATGACCGTGAGTTTGTATCGTCATTGGCGACCCGCATTATCGAGTTGAGCCCTAGCGGCGTGATCGACTTTAGCGGTACTTATGATGATTACCTGCGTAGCCAGGGCGTTGTGTTCTAAATAAGCATGCTGCCACTGAAAGCCCCGTCCTGGTGACGGGGCTTTTTGTTTTTTAAGATCAAAAGATCGCAGCCTGCGGCAGCTCCTACAGGGGTACGCATTCCAACTGTAGGAGCTGCCGCAGGCTGCGATCTTTTGATCTTATCGTTAGCCAGCTTCCTTTTATTTCGCGCCCAAGCCATGATGCAGCTCTCCCCCCGCCGCCCGCGAACGAGCCCACATGTCTGCGCCGCAACTGCCCCCGCAAAGCTCCCTGGCGATCACCCTGCAGATCGTCTCCATCGTTTTCTATACCTTTATTGCCTTCCTCTGCATCGGCCTGCCGATTGCGGTGTTGCCGGGGTATGTCCATGAACAACTGGGGTTCAGCGCCATTGTTGCGGGACTGACGATTGGCTCCCAGTACCTGGCCACCCTCCTCAGCCGCCCGATGGCCGGGCGCATGTCGGACAATATCGGCACCAAGCGAGCGATCGTTTACGGGCTGTCAGGGATTGTGTTGAGCGGCGTGCTGACGCTGATTTCAACCTTGCTGCAAAGCTTTCCGCTGCTGAGCCTGTTGATCCTGATTGCCGGTAGATTGTTGCTCGGCATAGCGCAGGGCTTGATCGGCGTAGGCACCATTAGCTGGTGCATGGGCCAGGTGGGTGCGGAACATACCGCGCGTTCGATTTCGTGGAACGGCATTGCGTCTTATGGTGCTATCGCAATCGGGGCACCGCTGGGCGTGGTGATGGTCGCAGAATATGGCTTCGCCAGCCTGGGGATTGCGCTGTCGCTGCTGGCCTTGGCCGCGCTGTGGCTCATCCGTAACAAACCGTCGGTGCCGGTGATTCGCGGCGAGCGTCTGCCGTTCTGGGCGGTGTTCGAGCGGATTGCGCCGTTTGGTGCAAGCCTGAGCCTGGCCTCGATCGGTTACGGCACGCTAACGACCTTCATCACCTTGTATTACGTCAGCCGAGGCTGGACTGGGGCGGCCTATTGCCTGACGGTCTTCGGGATTTGCTTCATTTTGTCGCGACTGTTGTTCATCTCGGCGATCAGCCGCTTCGGTGGTTTCACCTCGGCCATCGCCTGCATGACCATTGAAACAGTAGGCCTGGTGCTGCTGTGGCTGGCGCCTTCGACCGGTTATGCGCTGATCGGTGCAGGCCTGACCGGGTTTGGTTTGTCACTGGTGTATCCAGCGCTGGGGGTTGAGGCGATTAAACAGGTCCCCAACTCGAGTCGCGGCGCGGGTTTGAGTGCTTACGCTGTGTTTTTCGATCTGGCGCTGGCGATTGCCGGGCCTTTGATGGGGGCGGTGGCGCTGAACCTGGGGTACTCGTGGATTTTCTTCAGTGCGGCGTTGTTGTCGGTGACTGGGCTTGGCCTGACCTTACTGCTGAAACGCCGCGCAATGGCCTGAAACTCACGAACACGCAAACCCTGTAGGAGCTGCCGCAGGCTGCGATCTTTTGATCTTATGTACGCTTAAATCGCAAACATCAAGATCAAAAGATCGCAGCCTGCGGCAGCTCCTACAGGGAATGTGCGTTTTTTTGATCGGCGGTTTACAGGCCGGCGTGGGGTACTTTGATCGGCGGTTTATAGGCCGGCGTGGGGTATTTTGATCGGCGGTTTATAGGCCGGCGTGGGTTTTATTGATCGGCGGTTTGCATGCCGGCGCGCGTTGATTTGCCCAGGGTGTGGGAGAAGAAACGCCCGGCTTCGGAAATCAGATTGCGGTGAATGTCTTCGCGGTCGACCCCATCGGCATCGGTACACAGGGCCGGCATGATGACGATCTGCTCATCGTTGCAAGGCGCCATAAACACGAAGTGCCCTGCCCCGGCCAACAATTTGAAGTCGGGGGCGATCGGCAGTTTGCGCGCCAACGCCGCGGCGTTTTTGTCGAACGGCACCAGCTTGTCGCCGTCACCGCTGTAAAGCAGCACCGGGACATGCACGTCCGCCAAGGTGTGGCGACCGAACTTCAGGCTCAGCGGTGCCATCAGCAGCAACGCGTGAACGCGCGGGTCGGCCACCGGTTGCAGGTCATCCCGGTCGACAATCAATTCCCCCTGAGTGTTGCAGGCGTCGCGATCATCCGGACGCTCCTGGCAGTAACGACGCAGACGATCCAGGTCGGGTGTGGCTCCAGACAGGATCAACGCCGTCTCCCCGCCGGCCGAATAACCGATCACGCCGACCTGATCGGCATTGACGAATGGCGCGAGCATGCGATCGCCCAAGGTCGCGGTAATCGCTTCGGAAATCTGGATCGGCCGACCGTAAAGGTTACTCAAAGTACCGAGACGGCTGTGGTCTTTGGAGTTGTCACCAGGATGGAACACCGCTACCACCACAAAGCCTTTGCGTGCCAGCGACGTCATCAGGTCGTGCAGGGCCAGCGGGGTTCCGGTGTTGCCGTGGGACAGCATCAACATCGGGAAGCGACCGATGGCGACGCGCGTGTCTTCACCGGCTTCGACCGAATAGCCCTCGAGTTTGCTGGTGTGTTCACGGTCGCTGGAGGGATAGAAAGCGATGGCGCGCATCGGTTGCAGATCCAGAGGATCGAGAAAAGTCATCTCATGGAAGCCGACGCTCCAGTGAGGAGGAGGCGCAGGCGCGGCGTGCACTGAATTCAGGCTGCTGAGCAGGCAAATCAGTAAACTTGCACAAAGACGCACCATGGGATGCCCCACCTTGTTACTAGACCGGAGACGGTAACCCTCTACTGCATAACTCGGGCCATAAAATGTAATAGCCAGAAACAAAAAACTCCGTATCTGACACTTGCGTGATCAGAATACAGAGTTTTTTGGTGGTTTGCCTGAGCTGATTCAGCTCTTTACGCAAGCCTTACGCAGCGGCGAACAGCTGCTCGCTGATTTTCGCCTGGGCGTCGCTCATGGCTTTGGTGCGGACTTCATCACCGTAAGCCAGACCTTCGGCGCGGACGATCTCGATGTCAGTGACACCGAGGAAGCCGAACACCAGTTTCAAGTAATCTTCGTGAGCAACGCCGGACGCCTGGCCAGCATGCAGGCCACCCGACGTCGAAACGATCACGATTTTCTTGCCACCGCACAGGCCTTCAGGGCCGGCTTCGGTGTAGCGGAAGGTTTGACCGGCAACGGCGATACGGTCGATCCAGGCCTTGAGTTGGGTCGGGATGGTGAAGTTGTACATCGGTGCGGCGATTACCACGGCATCGGCGGCAATGAATTCAGCCAGGGTCGACGCGCTCAGCTCGGCTTCGTGCTGTTGGGCCGCGTTACGCAACTCAGCGGTGGTGCCGGCGGCAACCAGGGTCGTGGCGGAGAAGTGGCTGATGGCGTCGGCAGCCAGGTCGCGGTAGGTCACGACGGCAGACGGCTCGGCGGCTTGCCAGGCTTTAGCGACTTCACTGCTCAGCTGACGGGAAGCCGAGTTGTCACCAAGAATGCTCGAATCGATATGCAACAATTTCATGTGGGATCTCCAGGTGAGGACCGCCACGAGGCGATCTGATGGAAACAATCCTACAGGCGAAACCAATAGCTGATTAGTCGGCAACAATGCGATAGTTTGTCCTACTGATAGAACAATCGAGCCAACACCCTCATGCAAGACCTCAATGACCTCTACTATTTTGCCAAGGTGGTCGAAGCCGGTGGCTTCGCGGCGGCCGGGCGTTTGCTGGGCATTCCGAAGTCGCGACTGTCGCGGCGCATCGCCGAACTCGAAGAACGCCTGGGCGCGCGCCTGCTGCAACGCACGACCCGGCAACTGAAGTTGACGGCCGTCGGCGAACGTTACCTGCGACACTGCCAGGCGATGTTGCTGGAAGCCGAGATGGCCGATGAAGCGGTGGCCAGCATGTCCAGCGAACCGCGTGGGCGCCTGCGGGTGTCCTGCCCCGTCGGGCTGGCCCATGAAATGTTGCCGATGGTGATCAGCAAATTTCTTGAAAAGCACCCTCAGGTTCAATTGGAAGTCATGCTGCTGAATCGCCGGGTCGACTTGGTGACCGAGGGTGTCGACGTCGCCCTGCGGGTCCGCGAACTGGGTGATGAAGATCCGTTGCTGGTCACGCGTCGGCTGCGCCAGGCGCAAATGCTGCTGGTGGCCAGCCCGGCCTTCCTTGCCGGTCGGGCGATCACGCATCCCGAGGACCTCAAGGGTTTGCCGGTGCTCGGTGCACTGGAAGCCGATCGCATGGTGCATATACGCATGCTCGATCAACAGGGCAAAAACGTTGATCTGGCGCTCGAGGCGCGACTGGGCATCGACGACTTCATCGTGCGCCGGGCCTGCACCCTGGCTGGCCAGGGCTTTACGATGCTGCCGATGATGTATTGCGAACAGGAACTGGAAAACGGCACGCTGGTGCAACTGCTGCCCGACTGGTCACTGCCTGGCGGCTGGCTGCAAGCGGTCTACCCTCATCGGCGCGGCGTGATGCCGGCAGTGCGCGCCTGGATCGACCATCTCATCGAATCATTCAACGCCTGTGGGGACCGACTGATATGAAGGCTGGGCGCATGAGCGAAGAGGATGTCGCGACCTTCTGTCTTGCGCTGCCCGGTGCGCGGGAAGACTACAAGTGGGGCGGCGTTCGGGTGTTTTCGATTGCCGGGAACAAGATGTTCGTCCTCCAGGGCCTACGCGGGGACTCATTGGCCTTCAAGGTCGACAAGGATCTGTTTCTCGGCCATTGCGACCGCCCGGGCATTCATCCCGCGCCTTATCTGGCGCGAGCCCAGTGGGTGATCATGGAAACGCCCTACCCTCTGAGCGCCGAAGAGCTACAAGGCTTGTTGCAGCGTTCCCACCAACTGGTGGTGAGCAAGTTGCCCAAGCGCACCCAGGTCGGACTGCTGCTCTAGAACAGCGCAAACAAATGCGCCCCCAGGAATAACTGGTCGATCCAGAACACCTGGTGCAGCAATACGATGAGCCAGAACAGGATCTGGTAGGAGATTTTGCGGGTCTTGTGGCGAAACACTTGCTGCGCGAGCAAGGCGCCCGGCCAGCCTCCGGCCAGTTCGACCGCGTGCAGGACGTTCTCCGGCGTGCGCCAGCGTTCGGTTTGCGCCTTGCGTTTGTCGCTCCAATAAAGGAAGAACGCCAGTACGCTGACGATCCCGTAGGCTGACAGAGGGATCAGCGAAATCCCCTGCAACCCCATCGACATCGAGCCAAACAGCGGCAGCGCGCACACCGCCGCGAACACCAGCCATTTCAGCCGAAGATGCCGGGTCTCTCCCCCGGAACCGCGTCCGGGTCTGTTGCGCGCGCTGGAGTCGCTCATGGCTTGGCGGCTGCCCAATCGACCCAACCGAACTGCCAGGTCGCCAGGATCACAATGCCGAACACGATGCGATACCAGGCAAACGCCGCATAACTGTGAGTGGCAATGAACTTGAGCAGGCCCTTGACCGCGATCATCGCGAAGATAAACGCGGTGACAAAACCGAGGGCGAACACCGGGAAGTCTGCCGGCACGAACAGATGGCGATACTTGAACCCCGAATACACCGCCGCGGCGACCATGGTCGGCATCGCCAGGAAGAACGAGAACTCGGTCGCCGTTTTGCGCGACAAACCAAACAGCAGGCCGCCGATGATCGTCGAGCCGGAGCGCGATGTGCCTGGAATCATGGCCAGGCACTGGGCGAAGCCGACTTTCAGTGCATCTTTCCAGGTGATGTCGTCAACGGTTTCGGCGTGCACTTCGTGCTGACGCTTTTCGGCCCACAACATGATGATCCCGCCCACCACCAACGCCGCCGCAACCGTAATCGGGTTGAACAGGTAATGGTGGATCAGATCGGAAAAAATCACCCCCAGCACCACGGCCGGCATGAAGGCAATCAACAGGTTGGCGGTAAAGCGCCGGGCGCCGGGTTGCGTCGGCAAACCGGTCACCACGTCGAGAATCTTGCGGCGAAACTCCCAGACCACGGCCAGGATCGCGCCCAACTGGATGATGATGTTGAACGCGATCGCCCGCTCACCACCGAAGTTGAGCAAATCGGCCACGATGATCTGGTGTCCGGTACTGGAAATGGGCAAAAACTCCGTCAGCCCTTCTACAACTCCAAGTATCAATGCCTGAACGGCGGTCCAAAGATCCATCAATCCCCCAAGAAGCGATGCCCCCAGGCATGCCCCGTTAATATTTTTTTAGAGCGCTCACTGCGATCAGCCTAGCTGAAGTCCCGCGCGCACAAGATCTACACAAGCGCGTAAAAATCCTGTGAAAAATCAACTTGGATTCAGGTTTCTCCGTGCGGGGCCGAAATCCTATCAGACAAGTCTTGTTACCGCTGCCGCGTTATAGGACTTGGGTCGAATTGGCCCGATCTGCAAAGTGTGCTTGGATGCTGGCGATCATTTATTACAAGAACAAGAATCCGGAGTGACAGCGTTATGAACAGCTTGCGCAATATGTCGATCAGCCGCCGCTTGTGGCTCATCCTGATCGTGGCGGTCATGATGCTTTTAACGCTGGGCGTCTTGATGCTCAAGCAGATCCATGACGACCTGTATCATGCCAAAGTCCAGAAAACCCAACACGTGGTGCAGACCGCGAGCGGCATACTGACCTACTACCACGACCTCGAAACCGCCGGCACGCTCACACGCGAAGCCGCGCAGAAACAGGCATTGACCGCCGTTCGCGGCCTGCGCTACGACCAGAATGACTACTTCTGGATCAACGACCTGACGCCGGTCATGATCATGCACCCGGCCAACCCCAAGCTCGATGGCCAGAACCTCTCGGCCATCCGCGACCCGGACGGTTTTGCGCTATTCAATGAAATGGTTGCGGTCGCCAAGGCCAAAGGCGCCGGCACCATCGAGTATCGCTGGCCGAAACCGGGTGCCAGCGAACCGGTAGAAAAAACGTCCTACGTCAAACTGTTCGAGCCTTGGGGCTGGGTGCTTGGTTCGGGCGTCTATATAGATGACATGCAGGCCGAGTTCGTTGGCCAGGTCTGGAAAGCCTCGATTGTCGGGCTGGTGATCGCCGCGATCATGGCGCTGCTGGTGATCCTGATTGCCCGCAGTATCGTCCGTCCGCTCCAGGAAACCGTGAACGCCATGGCCAATATCGCCAGCGGCGAGAGTGATCTGACCCGCAGCCTCGACGCCCAGGGCGACGATGAAGTGACGCAACTGGCACGCCATTTCAACGCATTCACCGCCAAACTGCGGCGGGTGATCGGCGAATTGCAGGTGTCCGCCAGCGCACTGGGCCAGTCTTCCACCGAGTTGGGCAATGACGCCGCCCAGGCTCAACAACGCAGCCAGCAACAGTCCCAGCAGATGGAACTGGTGGCCACGGCAATCAACGAAGTGACCTATGGCGTGCAAGACGTCGCGAAGAATGCCGAGCATGCGGCCAGCGAGATGCGCGACGCCGAGTCTCAAGCCCGACAAGGCCAGGTCAACATCGATGGCAGCTTGCAACAGATCGACAAGTTGTCTTCGACCATTGTCCAGGCCGTGGAAGTGATTCGGACCCTGGCGACCGAAAGCACCCAGATCGGCAGCGTGCTGGAAGTGATCCGTTCCATCGCCGAACAGACCAACCTGCTGGCCCTCAACGCGGCCATCGAAGCCGCTCGGGCCGGGGAACAGGGTCGCGGTTTCGCCGTGGTGGCCGATGAAGTGCGATTGCTGGCCCAGCGCACCCAGAAGTCCACGGCCGAGATCCAGTCAATGATCGAACGCCTGCAAACCCACTCCGAAGCGGCGGTCAAGGTGATCGGCGACAGCAGCCGCGCCTCGCAGCTGACCATCGAGCAGGCCGGCCTCGCCGGTGCCAGCCTGAATGCCATTGGCCAGGCACTGCGCAACCTCAATGGGCTGAACGCGTCAATCGCCAGTGCGACCTTGCAGCAGGCGCATGTCGTCGAGGACATCAACCAGAACGTCACCCAGGCAGCGGGACTGTCTCACAGCACGGCCCTGGCGGCCGAGCAATCGAGCGCGGCCAGCGTTCGGCTCAAGGACCTGAGTGAGCAGTTGAACGGGCTACTCAAACAGTTCCGCGTGTAAAACACCTGTAGCAGCCGCCGAGCCTGCGAGGCTGCGTTCGGCTGCGCAGCAGTCGTAATTCTGGCATACGTGGTCGTCCTGACATACGGCGTTGCTGGATTTACGACTGCTGCGCAGCCGAACGCAGCCTCGCAGGCTCGGCAGCTGCTACCGGCCGCGTGAGGCGGTACTACTTGGCGGCGCCTGCCGGTACAATCCGCCCCCTCTTCGACTTCCTCCAAGGAACCTCCATGTCCGGGCTTGAACTGTTTGCCGCCGCCCTCGGTGTCATTGCCGTCTGGTTGACGGTCAAACAGAACCCCTGGTGCTGGCCCATTGGCCTGGTCATGGTCTCGCTTTACAGTTGGGTCTTTTTTGAGGTGAAACTCTATTCAGACATGCTGCTGCAGGTGATCTACGCCGCGTTGCAAGTCTATGGCTGGTGGCAGTGGACGCGCGCGGGGGCAGCGCGGCAAGGACGGCAGGTCAGTCAACTCAAGGGCAAATCGATCGCGCTCGGCCTGGCCATCGGTGCGCTCGGCAGTCTGTTACTCGGCGCCGCCATGGCGCACTGGACCGACGCCGCCCAGCCTTGGCTCGATGCGGCGCTGACCGGCTTCAGTTTGGTGGCGCAGGTCTGGATGGCGCAAAAACGCGTCCAATGCTGGCCGCTGTGGATCACCCTGGATGTGATCTTCGTCGGGCTCTTCATCTATAAAGGGATGTACCTGACCGCCGGGCTCTATGCGTTGTTTACCCTGATTGCTGTTGAAGGCTGGCGTGAGTGGCGCACCGATCCGGCGCTGCGCACATGAAAGTCCTGGTGCTCACCGGCCCCGAATCCAGCGGCAAAAGCTGGTTGGCGGCCGAGTTGCAAGCGCATTTTGGCGGGGTGTTGGTGGACGAATACGTGCGGTGGTTCATTGAGCAGAATCCGCGAGATACGTGCCTGGCCGACATTTCGCACATCGCCCTGGGCCAGATGAAATGGGAGGACGAGGCCCGCGCCCGGCAACCGCGGCTGCTGATTCTGGACACGCATTTGCTGAGCAATATCCTCTGGAGTCAGACGCTGTTCGGCGATTGCCCGGCCTGGATCGAACAGGCGCTGTTGGCCCGGCAGTATGATTTGCACTTGCTGCTATCACCCGAAAACATCGACTGGACCGACGATGGCCAGCGCTGCCAACCCGACCTGAGCGAACGCCTGGCATTTTTCGACGCGACGCGGGGCTGGCTGGAACAGCATCGGCAACCTTTCCAGGTATTGCAGGGGGACTGGGCAAAACGTCGCGCTCTGGCGCTACACGCCGTGGCGGTGCTACTCGCCACCTGACCCGGTTTTTGGGCCTTAAGGCCCAGTGTTTACCCTGTTTTGGGGTAAAACTGTCCATTTCTGAAACATCCATCCCGGCGCAAACAGGCCGTTTCAACGCTCCACGCGTTCTTTCCCGTCACTTGTTACGACGTTGATACAACTCCGCGCAAACCCTTGTTCTAGAGCATTGCAACCGCTTTTCTTGGTTCAAATCAATTGTGCCTGTCTCAAGCATGAAACAAACCCTTAACCCAGCTCCCGGACAAAATTCGTAACCTGTTGAATCACAACAAAATTCAAAAAACGGCACAGCTTTCGCTCTCTCCTTCCCAACGCTGACTAGGACCAGCCCACAAAAAGAAGGAATTGCCGCCGTGGGGAAACTTGATAGAAGCATCTATAGCCTGCTGCTGATCGGATGTGCACTGGGCTCAACGGTCTCTCTGCCCGCCCAGGCTGACAACGGCATCATTATCATCAAGCGCGATGTACAAGTGCGCAACGCCGTGCAAGCGCCGGTGATTCCCGACCCTCACCCAACCACCGCCAATGCCAACCCGTCCAAACAGATCCTCGGTCAAACGAACGAGCTGAGTGACGGTGACTTTGCCAACGTCGCCAGTGGTGCAGGCATCTCCCGCCTGGTCACGCAAAACACCGGTGGCAACCTGGGCGGCAATATCAGCAACCAGCAGCAGCTTTCCAATCTCCCCGCTGGCCGCTCCGGAAATTCCGGCAACGGTATTGCCAACATGGTCAATTCAAACGTCCAGCAAGGCCTGGGTGCTCTGAAAATCATAACGGGAGACCGTTAAGATGAATCGCTCACTGCTGATTATCGCCATGTTTTGCAGTGCTTCGACCTTTGCCCAACCTCCCGTCACCAGTAACGCCCAGGTCATAAACAACGCCGAAATCGACGGTTCGGGCATGCAATACCAGGGCAACCTCGGGGTCAACCAGGCTGCCGGCGATCAACAACAACAGGCTAACGCACGGGCCATCGCCGTTGGCCATGGCGCCAGCGCGACCACACAGATTCGCCAACGGTTGCGCACCGAGGTAGACCCCACGATCGATGCCCGTTCCAGCATCCAGGGCGACTCCTTCAGCCGCGGCAACGGCGTACTGGGCGTCAACCAGAGCTCGGGTGCCAGTAACCAGCAAGCCAACGCACTGCGTATCAGCATCAGTGCGCAGCCGCAAACTATCGACGACAGCGTCCTCAGGCAACAGAACGTGGCGCTGATCAACACCTCCGATCCAACTGACTCTGCACCAGGCAATCGCCAGGTCACTACCAGTGACCAGGCATTCACCGGTAGCCGTGGGGTGATTCAGTTGAATCAGAGTGCCGGGGTAGGAAACCGAATGGCCAATACCCTGAGCATACGGGTCGCGGATTGACCCAAACAGGTAATAACAACACTTAACCTAAAATAAGTACGGAGAATCACCATGAAACCTTCGATGGCACTAAAGCCTCTGGTTTTCGCAATTGCTGCGGTCATGGCTGTTGCTGTACAAGCGAACGATCGGAATGATGACCACCACCATCATAATGGCGGTAATCAAACCCCTCCCCCAAAAATGATCCCTATCAGTGCGACTGCCAATGCCAATGATAAGCAGAACAGTACTGGCAACCGCATCTACAACCAAGGGACTCAAAACTCAGCCGAGATGAGTAGCTCTGGCACAGGCGCCAGCGGCAACGTGGGTGTCAACGTGGCTGCCGGTTCTGGCAACCAACAAGACAACGCGGCTGCCATCGCGAATGCTGCCTCTGACAACGCCTCTATCGATAACAGTTTCGTGTTTGGCACTGCCAGCGCTACGTCTAAAGTCACTCAGTACAGCAACAACAACCGGGTCGAAAACTACTCCACCACCAACTCCGCTGTGATGAGCGGGTCGGGCAGTGGTGCCAGCGGCAACATGGGCATCAACATTGCTGGCGGCGATCTTAACCAACAGAAAAACACCATGGCGATTGCCAACTCCAGTGCCCCGCTCGGTAACGCAAGCGCCACCGCGTCTGCCGATCAAAACGGTCCTGGCCTGACAGTGGTTAACGGTGCCGACCGGACGTACAGCCTGGATACGATCTCGTTGACCAAAACACTTAGCGGCAGTTCCTCTTTCAACAAGGATTCCAGTCTGAGTGTTGATAAGTCCAAATCCAGCAGCTGGTCTGCCAGCGGCTCCAACAGCTTTGATGCCAGCGGTTCCAAAAGCTCGGCTGCCAGCGGCTCCGCAAGCACCGATTCGAGCGCTACTAGCAGTGCTACTTTGAGCGCTTCTTTGGATGCTACTTTAAGCGCATCGGCGGAAGCTGCCAGATCCGTTACCTTCAATAACGGCAATGGCGATCGCACCCGCAGCAGGGAATCCAGTGCTTCGCTAGACGCTTCGCTCAGCGCATCGGTCGATGCATCTCTCGACACATCGAGCTCACATTCGACCGACTCTTCGTATGATAAATCGCACGACTCGTCATTCACCAAATCGTATGACTCTTCGTACGACAAATCTGGCGAGAAAGCGTCCGCATCGTCGAAAGACGTGACGAAAAGCTACAGCGAGAGCAGTGCATTTGAGTTGAGCAGTACCTACTCTTATCAAGTGCTGACTCCAACTGGCTGGGCCAACCCTGTGACCAACACTGCAACCCTGAGCGGTTCGGTGAATGGCGGCAGTGGCAACCTGGGCGTCAACGTGGCTGCTGGTGTGGGCAACCAACAAAGCAACTCGCTGGCCATTTCCAACCAATCGTTCTGATGGCTGTCTCGGGAGGCCCCCTTACGGGGGCCTTTTTCAACGCACATAGAAGGCGTCCCACCATGCGCATTATTGCTTTGGCATTTTTGCTTTGCGTGGCCAGTGTGATCGAGGCTGCCCAAATGCCGCTTTCCGTCCTGCCGGGCGGCGCGGTGGTCTATAAGCCGATCCAGAGCATACGCGAGCGCAAATTTTCCGACCTGGTACAACAGAAAACCGACTTCAGTTGCGGCGCAGCTGCGCTGGCGACCGTATTGCGCCAGGCCTATTGGCTGGATGTAAATGAAGAACAGATCATCGAAGGCATGCTAGCCAACTCCGACCAGAACCTTGTTCGCGTCCAGGGCTTCTCCATGCTCGACATGAAGCGCTACGTGGAGAGTATCGGCATGCGGGCCCGTGGCTACCGGGTAGCAACGGAAACGTTGAGCGAGATCAAAATTCCGGTGGTGGTACTCATGGACATCCGTGGCTACAAGCACTTTGTGGTCATGCAAAGAGTCAATAAAGGCTGGGTCTATATCGGCGATCCGGTACTCGGTCATAAACGGTACAAAGTCGACGACTTTGTCAAAGGCTGGAACGGCATCATCTTTGCCGTCATCGGCCAGGGCTATGACAAAACCAATGCGTTGCTCGACCCACCGATGCCACTGACTGCCAAGCAAAGCCTCAACACCTTCAGCCCGGTGCAAGACGCAGAGTTGATGGATTTCGGATTTATCCGAAGCGACTTCTTCTAATAACAAGGGAGCACGACGCTCCGGGAGCATCTCATGAAGACTCCAATCTGGCTGGCCGTTGTCTGCCTGGCAGCCAGCCTGCCGACACAGGCACAAATTTTCAAACCCATCGAACTGAACGATCAGGAATTGGCGGTCCTGCGCGGCCGCTTTGTCATGCCGGGCCGAATCGTCAGTTTCGGCGTTGTCATGACCAGCACTTGGCAAAATGCCAACGGTGAAGTGATCGGGGCAACGTCCTCGATGCAAGTTCAACAAACGACCATCAAGCCGCAGTTCTATGTGTCGTTGATCGACAAAACCGGTAATAGCTCAACCATCAAGCAAGGCGCCGGTACCGTCACTGGCGGTAACGGCCTCAACAGCACCGTCGGTGTGACTCAGGTGGTGCGTGCTGCCGGCGACAATAACACTGCCAATAACAATGTAGACATCAACGTCGCAAAGGGTAACCAAGCGCCAGCCACGCAACAGCAGGGCCAGGCATTGGGCGCAGGCGAGACGTTGGTCGGCTCCAATGGCGCGGGCTCGATGAGCGTTTCTTCCACCGGGACGGGTGTGCAACTCAACATATTGGCCAACAACAACCAGGGCAGCACCGTGCAACGCCTGGCGCAGGGTGGGCTGATGCAAAACACGACGTTGCTCGGCGGGGGCAACCAGGTCAGCAACCTCACATCCCTCAATGTCGTGCTGCGTGACGCGCCGACAGCCGGGGCGCTGAACGGCAACCTGGACCAGCTCAAAGGCATTCGCGCTCTTGGATTCTGATCTACGCTCAGTCTCATCAGATCTAGTCAGAAGGGACGGCTAACCTATGCACCGATCTATGACGTTCAACGCTATCGTTTGTTTGAGTACCCTGGCCCCGGCCACCTTGCTATACGCAGCACCGGACCCCCAGGTCGAAGCACTAAAACAAGAACTCATGGAGTTGAAACAGCGTTACGAAGCACAACAGAACGCGCTGATGGTACTCGAGCAGCGCGTTCGCCAAGTCGAAGAAGCACCGGCGACACCTGCTCCCAAACGCCTGACCAAATCCCCCGCCGAGACCAAGGGTGGCCAGGCGGTGGCCGGCGCTGCGCCGGGAACCACCGGCAGTTCATACGGCCAATCGCTCAAGGATGATTCGGAGCCTGCGCAAAGCGTTTCCAACCTGTATGACGAAGCCAGCGGCTTCTTCGGTGGCGGCAAGTTCAGCATCGAAACCGGCCTGACCTACACGCACTACGATACCCGCGCGTTAACGCTCAACGGCTTCCTGGCACTGGATTCGATCTTTCTCGGCAACATCAACCTCGACCGCATCAAGGCCGACAACTGGACACTGGACCTGACCGCCCGTTACAACGTGGCGCAACGTTGGCAGTTCGACATAAACGTCCCCGTTGTTTATCGGGAATCAACGTACTCCTCCGGTGGCGCGGGTGGCGCAGGTCCAGTGACGTCGGACGCAACCGTAACCCGCGACCCGACCATCGGCGATGTGAACGTTGGTGTTGCTTACAAGTTTCTGGATGAGTCCGCCAACCTGCCCGACGCGGTGGCTACACTGCGCGTCAAGGCACCCACCGGCAAGGACCCTTACGGCATCAAGCTGGTCGAGGACCCGAGCAACGATAACCTCGCGGTCCCCGAGGACTTGCCTACCGGCAATGGTGTCTGGTCCATCACCCCGGGGCTCTCTCTGGTCAAGACCTTCGACCCGGCCGTGCTGTTCGGCACCTTGGCCTACACCTACAACATTCAGGACTCTTTCAGCGACATCAGCCCTCAGGTCGGCTCCAAGGTGAAAGGAGACGTGAAACTGGGCGACTCCTGGCAGATCGGCGGCGGCATTGCATTCGCCTTGAACGAGAAGATGAGTATGTCGTTCTCGTTCACCGATCAGTTCGCCCGCAAGAGCAAGATCAAGCCGGACGGTGGCGACTGGCAATCGATTTCCAACAGCGATTACAACGCGGCCAACTTCAATATCGGGATGACCCTGGCGGCAACGGATAACCTGACGATCGTTCCCAACCTGGCCATTGGCTTGACCGACGACGCGCCGGATTTTTCCTTCAGCCTGAAATTCCCTTACTACTTCTGACCCACAAAAAACCCCGCTGCGACTTCAATCGCAGCGGGGTTTTTTTTGGTTTTAAAGATCAACAGATCGCAGCCTGCGGCAGCTCCTACAGGGGGATGCGTTCCCTTGTAGGAGCTGCCGCAGGCTGCGATCTGTTGATCTTGGGTTTAGCGGATCTGGTGTTTATGCAACAACCGGTAAAACGTCGGCCGGGACACGCCCAGGACGCGGGCGGCAACACTGAGGTTGTCACTATGGCGATTCAACACATCACACAAAGCCTGGCGTTCAGCGCGGGTTTTGTAGTCATCGAGCGTGCCCATCGGCGCAGCGATGGCCTGCTGACTGATGAGCCCCAGGTCGCGCGCCTCGATCTGCCGACCTTCGGCCAACACCAACCCGCGACGTACCCGGTTGGCCAGCTCGCGAACATTGCCTGGCCAGTCGTGTTTGCCCATGGCAATCAGCGCGTCTTCACTGAAACTGCGCGGGCGACGACCGGTTTCATGGCTGTAGAAATGGGAAAAATGGTTGGCCAGCATGGATAAGTCGCCATGGCGCTCACGCAGAGGCGCGGTCACGACTTGCAGGACGTTCAAGCGATAGTACAAGTCTTCACGAAAGCGCTTCTTCTCGATGGCTGCCTCGAGGTCGACGTGTGTCGCCGCCAACACCCGCACGTCCACCGGAATCGGCTGGCTGCCGCCTACGCGTTCAATGTGTTTTTCCTGCAGGAAGCGCAGCAAATTGGCTTGCAGTTCCAGGGGCAGGTCACCGATCTCATCGAGAAACAGTGTTCCGCCATTGGCCGCTTCGATCCGTCCGACCTTGCGTTGATGGGCGCCAGTAAAGGCTCCCTTCTCATGACCAAACAGTTCGGACTGGATCAAGTGCTCGGGAATCGCGCCGCAATTGATCGCGACAAAGGGTTTGCTATGACGCTGGGACTGTCGATGCAGGGTTCGCGCCACCAACTCTTTACCTGTGCCGCTTTCACCTCGAATCAACACCGGCGATTCGGTGGGCGCCAGTTTGCTCAGCAACTTGCGCAGTTCACGAATAGGTTTGCTGTCGCCCAGCAACTCGTGCTCGGGCTGATCAATATGAACCGTGCCCTGCCCCCGCAGACGGGCCATGCCGAACGCACGGCCCAGCGTCACCTGGACCCGGGACACATCGAACGGCAAGGTGTGGAAATCGAAAAACCATTCGCAGACAAAGTCGCCGACATTCTGCAACCGCAGGACTTCCTGGTTCAGCACGGCGATCCACTCGGTGCCGCTGCGACTGATCAGCTCCTTGACGGCATCCGGGCGTTCCAGGTGAAAAGGCTGCAATCGTAACAGCCCGACGTCGCAGGTTTTGTCGCCGGCGTTTTCCAGCGTACAGCTGTCAACGTCCCAACCCACAGAGCGTAATCCCGGCAGCAGGCGATAGCAGTCATCGCATGGATCCACCACTAACAGACGTCGTAAGGCAGGCGCTTCAATCATGACTATTCCTTGACGCCAAATTCTATGAAATATTATTAAAAACAGTGATTTGGCGGGGCTGACTGTAACGTTAGCAAGAATTTGACGAGGGCTTGTACCGTTTGACTATAGGGCTGTTGGGTAAAGCGATATAAGAAACGATTTCATTAGTTACCTAGCGAGTTCAACCTTTCATTCAGCTTTCAAAGCCTGCCTGTTTATTGGATATATGAAAGAAAGCTGAAATTTCTTTTGATTGTGTGTGACCCGAACCCCGGTTGCGGGCATCAGTACAAGTAACCAGCCGAGCGGTACGCCCAACCGTCGGCACTTCAATTGATTGGGCATACAGAGAGAAGAACCCATGAACGCCCCGCTCCGCATCAACGAAGCTCTTTTGATTGCCGACCGCGCCTTCAAGCCTTTCCAGTGCGTGGCCTGGGCACCACAGGACGGCAACGGTGAACTCAGCCTGACCGTGATTGACCGCACCAATGCCAATATAGGCCGCACGCTGATCCCAAGCAGTGCCTATACCGATCCGGAACAACTCGAATGCCTGCTCAAACAGGTCCGCGCCGAGTTGAGCCAGGAAGGCTACACGCTCCTGTCGTGGTCGATGCCACACTAATCGTAGTGCGGATTACTGTGCAGTAATCCGCACCCTCCTAGATCGTTAGTTAGCTGGCTTTTATTGCCAGCATTACGCGATCTTTCTAATCAAACTTAAATTACCCAATTACCGGCCAGTGTAGGAGCGAGCTCGCTCGCGATGGTCGTTAACGATAACGCGTGTTTACCGGTTAAAACGTGGCGCTCTTGAGTCCATCGCGAGCAAGCTCGCTCCTACAGTGGTTCGAAAAGACACTGTTCTGGCACAACGCGACCCTCCGCCTGTTAGTTGTGACAGTTGTGCAGCAAATCATTCAGGGATTGAATGTTCTCCTTATACAGTCGCCACCCCCACTACTGGATCAGGACGACTCGCAAGGAGATGCGTGCATGTCAATCCAGACCGCTTTTGCCTTACCTGCCACACGGACCGCCGCCGGAAGCGTCGATACGACGTTTGCCGCCCAAGGCAAAACCCAGGTGTACTTCGCCGGCAGCACCTCAAGCATGGCCAACGGGATCGCGATTGATGCACACGGCCGGTTTCTGGTCGCCGCGAAGGTCGGCATGTCAGGGGGCAGCCGCTTCGGACTGGCCCGCCTGTTGGAGGATGGCTCGGCAGACCTGGCATTCGGCAACCAAGGCAGCGTGATCGGGCAGTTCGAGCGCGGCTTCGAGGCCATGGCGGGCACCGTCCAACTACTGCCCGACGGCCACATTCTGGTGGCCGGCCTGCAATACGAAAATGCCCACCGCACCCTCCCGGCCCTGGCCTTGTTTGATCCGACCGGCCGCCCGGCCCAATGGTTTGGCGATAACGGACGCTGTGTGGTGCGCCTGCCGGGAGATCTCTCTCAAGGTTTGCGCGATGCCTGGCTGCCACCCGGTGTACCGGGCGCCGAGACCTGCGAGATGTCCGTGCAGGCCGATGGTCGCATCCTGCTGCTGGCCAATCATCACTTCGAGCTGGCCGATCACGCCGGCATCCTCATCCGCCTCAACAGCAATGGCTCATTGGACAAGACCTTCAACGGTCGTGGCTTCGTCGTGGTCAGGCACTTGCTGATGAACACCTGGCTCAACAGCATGAGGGTGCAGAACGATGGCCGGATCCTGGTGGGCGGTGCGATCAACTTCCCTGAAGAAGGCCTGCTGGCGCGCTATCACACGGATGGACGGCTCGACGACAGTTTCGCCGTGGATGGTTACATGACATTCAATGCGCAGGGGCGTAGCGCGCAGGTCAGCCAGATCGTCCAGCAGGAAAATGGCGATGTGCAATGTGTTGGCAGTAGCCGCGACCCGATGCATTGCATGGTTTTCAAAGTACACAACAACGGCCGTTCGGACAGCCATTGCAACGACGGCCAGCCTCAGTTGTTGGAAATCGGCCACAGTGGTTGTCAGTGGACGGCCGCCCACGCACTGCCGGACGGCAGCCTGCTGGCGGTCGGGGCAACGATCGGTGGCATCGAAGCAGATTTCATTCTGGCCCGATACCGGCCCGACGGGCTGCTCGATGACAGCTTTGACAATGGCTGGGTGCGCACCCGCCTGGGTCGCAGCCTCGATACCGCAACGTCATTGGCCGTGCAGGCTGACGGCAACATCGTAGTGGCCGGCTACTCGCTGGATGGCAACTATAAGGCGGTGGTCGTACGGTATCGGGGTTAAGTCAACGGGCAAGCCTCGCTCCTACAGATATCAGTGGACCGTAGGAGCCAGGCTTGCCCGCGAAGAACGATGACGCGACTTAACCTGCGTTAAGGATGTATCGCTCGATCGCTTGCGCTGCGCCGTCTTCGGTGTTGGCGCCGGTCACCACATCGGCCTGGCGCTTCACCGCTTCTTCCGCCTGCCCCATGGCAATCGACAGCCCGGCGCGATGAAACATCGCCGGGTCATTGCCGCCGTCGCCCATTGCGGCCGTGTGCGCCAACGGCACCCGCAAAAACTCGGCCAGGGTTACCAGCGCCGCGCCTTTGTTGGCCTGCATGGCGGTCACGTCGAGGTACACCGGCTGCGAACGCGAGACCTGCGCCTGGCCCTCGACCTTGGGCAGCAATTGCGCTTCCAGTTCGATCAACAATTGCGTGTTGTTACTGGTCGCGACGATCTTGTCGATACGCTCAAGAAAAGGCTCGAAACTCTCGACCACCACCGGCGGATAGCCCAGGCCATGTTGCTCACGCGGCACCATCGGGCCCGTTGGGTCCTTCAAGAGCCAGTCGCCGCCACTGAACACCCAGACTTCAACACCCGGTTGATCGGCGAACAAGGCCAACGCGATCAACGCGGCCGTTGCCGGCAAGTAATGCGCGACCAGCAAACTGCCGTCAGGATTGACGATCGTCCCGCCGTTGAACGCCGCCGTCGGCACGTCCACGCCCAAGGCTTCGATCTGTTGCAGCATGGCTTTCGGGGGACGACCGGTGGCCAGGCTGAACAGCACGCCCGCCTCGCGCAAGGAACGCACCGCATTGATGGTGCGCTGACTGAGGCTGTGATCGGGCAACAACAAAGTGCCGTCCATGTCACTCAGCAGAAAACGGATGGGGCGTTGCGCTGGGTCACTCATCCGAGGCTGTGCCAGACACGACCGTCGCGGGTCAGCAGGTCTTTTGCGGCCTGAGGCCCGTCCTCGCCCGCCGCATAGCTCTGAACGCTCGCATCCTGCTGCAAGGCATCGAGGAACGGCTGTACGGCGCGCCAGCCGTTCTCAATGTTGTCGGCGCGCTGGAACAGCGTCTGGTCGCCCGTCAGGCAATCGTAGATCAGCGTTTCATAGCCGGTGGACGGCTGCATTTCGAAAAAATCCTTGTAGGCAAAACCGAGTTCGATATTGGCCATCTTCAGCGCCGGACCGGGCCGTTTGGCCAACAGGTCGAACCACATCCCTTCGTTGGGTTGAATCTGGATCCGCAGATACGTCGGCTGAAGCTCATCGACCTCGGTGTCACGGAACTGCGCGTACGGCGCGGGTTTGAAACAGATGACGATCTCGGTGTCGCGCACGCTCATGCGCTTGCCCGTACGCAGGTAAAACGGCACGCCGACCCAGCGCCAGTTGTCGATCATGACTTTCAGCGCGACGTAGGTTTCGGTGTTGCTGTCGGGCGCCACATTGTTTTCCTGGCGATAACCCGGCAGCGGCTTGCCGTCGACCTCGCCCGCCGCGTACTGGCCACGCACCGAATTGGCCCGTGCCTCCTCGACCGACCAAGGGCGGATCGCGCCCACCACCTTGGCTTTTTCCCCGCGAACCGCATCGGCGCCAAACGCCGCAGGCGGTTCCATGGCCACCATTGCCAGCAACTGGAACAGGTGATTGGGCACCATGTCTCGCAAGGCGCCGGTGTGTTCATAAAAACTGCCACGGGTTTCCACGCCAACGGTCTCGGCGGCGGTAATTTGCACGTGGTCGATGTAGTGATTGTTCCAGAACGCTTCGAACAGGCTGTTGGAGAACCGGCTGATCAGAATGTTCTGCACGGTTTCCTTGCCCAGGTAATGGTCGATCCGGTAGATCTGGTTTTCCGTCATGACCTTGAGCAGACAAGCGTTCAAGGCTTCGGCGGTCGGCAGGTCGGAACCAAAGGGCTTTTCGATCACCACCCGCCTGAAGGCTTCAGGCGACTCCTGGAGCAAGCCGGCAGCGCCGAGTCGGCGCACCACCTCACTGAAAAAACGTGGCGCAGTGGCCAGGTAGAACACAGCGTTGCCAGTGCCACTGGCGGCGATTTTCGCCGCCAGGGCCTGATAGGTGCTGTCGTCCAGGAAATCGCCCTGGACGTAGCTGATGCCTTTGGCCAGCTTGGCCCACAACGCCGGGTCAAGGGCTTGATCACCCTTGCCGACTTTGGTGGCCACTTCGGTCCGAATGAAATCTTCGAGCTTCTGCGCAAAGGCCTCGTCGCTGATGGCGTTGTGGTCAACGCCGATGATCCGCAATCCATCCCCGAGCAGACCGTCGCGACTCAGGTTATACAGCGCCGGCATCAGCAAGCGCTTGACCAGGTCACCATGGGCACCGAACAAAAACAGCGTGGTGGGTGGCGCGGGTTCTGCCTTGGATTTATTGCGGATCAGACGGGTCATTTTTTCGCAGTCTCCACATGGCCGCCGAAGCCGAAGCGCTGGGCCGAAAGAATCTTGTCGCCAAAGGTGCCTTGCCCGCGCGAACGGTAGCGCGAGAACAGCGAGTTCGACAGCACCGGTACCGGCACCGATTGCTCCATGGCGGCTTCGATGGTCCAGCGACCTTCACCGCTGTCGGCCACCGAGCCAGAATAACCGTCGAGTTTCGGATCGCTGGCCAGCGCGTCGGCGGTCAGGTCGAGCAACCAGGACGACACCACGCTGCCACGACGCCAGACTTCGGCGATGTCGGCCACGTTCAGGTCGAAACGCTGGTCTTCCGGCAAATTCTCGCTGGCCTTGGTCTTGAGGATGTCGAAGCCCTCGGCGAACGCCTGCATCATTCCGTATTCGATGCCGTTGTGGATCATCTTCACGAAATGGCCAGAGCCGGCCGGACCGGCGTGGATGTAGCCGCGCTCGGCACGATCGTCATCCGACTTGCGATCCTTGGTGCGGGGGATGTCGCCCCTTCCCGGTGCCAGACTGTTGAACAGAGGGTCGAGACGTTTGACGGTCTCGGCATCGCCGCCAATCATCATGCAATATCCGCGTTCCAGGCCCCAGACGCCGCCGGAGGTGCCAACGTCGATATAGTGCAGGCCTTTTTCAGACAAGGTCTTTGCCCGGCGAATGTCATCTTTATAGAAGGTGTTGCCGCCGTCGATGATGGTATCGCCGGCTTCGAGCAAGGTGCTCAGGGTGTCGATGGTGTCTTCGGTCGGTGCGCCTGCCGGCAGCATGACCCACACCGCTCGTGGCTTGGCCAACCCCGCGACCAGCGCCGGCAAGTCGGCAACGCCGGTGGCGCCCTCTTCGCTCAAGCTCTCGACAAAGGCGTTATTGCGGTCGTACACAACGGTGGTATGGCCGTTGAGCATCAGGCGCCGCGCAATATTGCCGCCCATGCGGCCCAGTCCAATAATCCCGAGTTGCATGTGCTGATGCTCCCTACTACAAATAAAGTGTGTCATTGGTTATAGCCCAACGCGACTCATCGAGTTAGTCCAGCGTCGGGGCACATAGTTTCCGGGCATTGTGCCCGATACAGATTGATAACGTCGTAATTCAAGCCGAAGACACAACGACCACGAAAAATAAAAAAGTTCCCTTCCGGCGCAAAAGAAATCAAAATCAGCGCCGATAGTAAGTCAGCGTCCGATTCCGGCGCGGGTTTACAGTTGAAGCACGCCATTTGCGAGGTGAGCAATGGGCACAGTACATAAAGCACCACCGGTACAAACCCTCTACGTCACTGTCCGTCGTGATGAATTGCGCCAATTGAAGGACGAGAACGAACAGCTGAAGCAAGAGTTGGCTCAATTACGTCAACTGACACAAGAGAATCGGGCTCAGCCCATACCTGTCTTGCACCGCGCCCCTCACGCTTGAACCCCCTCGCTTGATTCGCAAGCAGCGTTTGCTGCTTGCGCTATGCTGTACCCCCCTGTCCGCCCCGGCGATTCACGAAGTTTTCACATCTGCTTGGTGATACTCCGGTTCATTATGGCCGCGTGTTAGCTGCGTGGTGCCCGTTCGTCGGTGACATGAAGTCTCGGCGGTGGAAGTGATTTCTGGTTGGAGCGTTGCATGTCTTTGTTTAAACGCAGCAGTACGTCTGCGAAAGGTTTCGATTGGGCAGGTTTTCTCTGGCTGTTCCTGTTCTTCTGGTATTTTTCCGGCATTACCCAGCTACTGATCCAACTGACGGGAACGTCCGGCTTCACCGGGTTCCGCCAAGCCTTCGTCATGAGCGCCATCTGGCTGGCTCCGATGCTGCTGTTCCCGAGACAAACCCGTGTCATGGCCGCGTTTATCGGTGTCGTGTTGTGGGCCTGCTCGATGGCCAGCCTCGGTTACTTCTTCATCTACCAGCAGGAATTTTCGCAGAGCGTCATCTTCATCATGTTCGAGTCGAACATCTCTGAAGCTGGCGAGTACATGACCCAGTATTTCGCCTGGTGGATGGTGGCGGCATTCCTCGCCCATACACTATTTGCCTGGTTCCTGTGGACGCGGCTGCGCCCGGTGTACATGCCTCGAGGCCGTGCGCTGGTGGCCGCAACGGCGATTGTGGTGGCCGTGGTGGGTTATCCGCTGATCAAACAGACGATGCGCACCGGCAACTTCGCCGACGGTTTCGAAAAATTCGAAACCCGTATCGAACCGGCAGTGCCATGGCAGATGGCCGTGGCCTATCACCGCTATCTCGATACGCTGGCCGGCATGCAGGACATGTTGCACAGCGCGAGCAAGATTCCGCCGCTGCACAACCTCAAGGACACGATGGCCAATCAACCAGCGACCCTCGTCCTGGTGATTGGCGAATCGACCAATCGCCAGCGCATGAGCCTGTACGGCTACCCTCGGGAAACCACGCCGGAGCTGGACAAACTCAAGGATCAACTGGCGGTCTTCAATAACGTCATTACTCCGCGTCCCTATACCATCGAGGCGTTGCAGCAGGTGCTGACCTTCGCCGACGAAGAAAACCCGGACCTGTACCTGTCGACGCCGTCGCTGGTCAGCATGATGAAACAGGCAGGCTACAAGACCTTCTGGATCACCAACCAGCAGACCATGACCAAGCGCAACACCATGCTCACGACGTTCTCCGAGCAGGCCGACGAGCAGGTGTACCTGAACAACAATCGCAACCAGAATGCCGCGCAATATGACGGCGATGTCATCGAGCCGTTCAACAAGGCCCTGGCTGACGCGGCACCGCGCAAGTTGATCGTCGTACATTTGCTCGGCACGCACATGAGCTACCAGTACCGCTACCCGTCGAACTTCGACAAGTTCAAGGATCGCACCGGCGTGCCGGCCGGTGTGCGTGACGATCAGGTGCCGACTTACAACAGCTATGACAACGCGGTGCTGTACAACGACTTCGTGGTGTCCAGCCTGATCAAGGACTACGCCAAGTCCGATCCGAACGGCTTCCTGCTGTACCTCTCCGACCACGGCGAAGACGTTTTCGACTCTGCCGGCCATGACACCCTGGGTCGCAACGAAAACAAGCCGACGGCGCCGATGTACACCATCCCGTTCATGGCCTGGGCTTCGCCGAAATGGCGCGAAAACCATAACTGGAACTTCGCCCAGGACCTCGGTCGTCCTTACAGCAGCTCGCACTTGATCCATACCTGGGCGGACCTTGCCGGCCTGAGTTTCGATGAACTCGATCACAGCAAGAGCCTGGTCAGTGACAGCTTCAAGGCCCGCCCACTGTTGATCGGCAATCCCTATGAGCGCGAGCAAAAGGCATTGATCGACTTCAGCCTGATGAAACCCAAGGCTGTGCCGCAAGTCGTTCAACAGTAAAGCTTCAGGGGCCGGTTCCGGCCCCTTCCCCCTCCCCTCCCTTCACACTCTATCGCCGTTAATTCCCAATTAACCGATTCGGCGGATAATGACCCGGCAACATTGATTCATGGACGAAAAGCATCCGACATCCAGAGTGGGAGGCACACCATGAAACATTCACCCGTGATCATCGCTGGCCTGATGACGTTCGTTTCGTCCACCGCTTTTGCTGAAGGTGGCGCTGAACGTATGCGGTATTACTTCGCGAACTTCCCGGTTGGCCAACATCAGGAACAGAGCAAGGCCAACGCGAGCAAGAATGGTGAAATCTGGGTTCCAGACGACCAGACTGCGCAAGTGACCGAAACCTACAGGCCGACATGACCGAGGAAATGGGACGAAGCTCAATTTGTAGGAGCTGCCGCAGGCTGCGATCTGTTGATCTTTTTTTTAAAAGCAAGATCAACAGATCGCAGCCTGCGGCAGCTCCTACAAAGGGTGTTTGTTGCTTTTAGCATCGGGCCAGACGGACGCCGTTTATGCGCAACGCATCAAAGCGCCTTGGTCCAGAACAGCATCCGGCCGTGCGCCGGGTCGAACATGCCGGCCGCAAAGCCGAACTTGCCGTACGACGCCTGGGCAATCGCATTGCCTTCCAGTACTTCCAGCGTGATTTTGCAGCAACCGCGCTGACGGGCGATGTCCTCGACCTTCTGCAGCATCTTCTGGCTCAAACCCAGCCCGCGAAACTGACTCACCACTGCCACATCATGCACGTTGACCAACGGCCTACAGGCAAAGGTCGAGAACCCTTCAAAGCAATTGACCAGCCCTGCCGGCTCGCCACCGACAAACGCCAGCACACTGAACGCGTGGGGACGCTTGGCCAGCTCTGCTGGAAGCTGTTCCAGCACGTCGGCCGGTAACGAATGGCCGCCACCCATCGGGTCCTCGGCGTAATGGTTCAACACCAGGCGAATCGCCTCGGCATGCACCGGGTTGGTGTAGCTGGCCTGAAGCACAAGTATTTCTGCGGATTCCATTTCCATCCTCGATAACACATGAAGTAAACGCACAAGATCAAAAGATCGCAGCCTTCGGCAGCTCCTACAAGGGCTGCGATCTTTTGATCTTTAATGCCCCCAAATCAACGCCTCAGTCCACCCAAGCTCGGCAAAATCCTCATCCCTCAACCCCGACTCGCCGGCACAGAAGAACTCGTCCAGTTGCGGCGGCTTGACCGAAGTGCCGCTGAGCATGGCGTGAACCTGCCCGCGATGGTGGATCTGGTGTTCGAACAGATGGGAGAGCATGCGCAAGCGGCTGTCATGTTGCGGCGTGTCCCGGGCGATGGTCACGAGCTTGGCAAGGTCGGCGTCGCGCATTTGTTCGCAATAAGCAATCAGTCGCCGGTCCACCAGCGCTTGTTCGCGCTTGAGATCTTCGCCTTGGGTGAACGGCTCGTCCTGCTTGAAAAACACCGTGCACTCGGGATGCGGGTCATCGCCGCGCAACTCGCGCTCCAGCGCGTCCATGTAAAACCAGTCGCAGGTCAAAATGTGATTGAGGGTAGCGCGCAGGCTGGGGAAGAAGCTGACCCGTGACGCCGCCAGTTCGGTCGCGCTCAACTGGCCCCAGGCCTTGGCGAGTCGATGGTTGGCCCAGGCGTTCTGATAAGCCATGGTCAGCAAATGGTGGGACAAGGGCTGAGTCATGTTCGCGGCTCCTTGGTTCAAGCGTCGGCGAAGCGTTGTAGCTGCATTTCCTGAAGACGGCTGAGGGTGCGGCGAAACGGGAATTGCAGATAACCCTCGGTGTAGAGCGAAGCCATCGGCACCTGCGCCTCAAGGTACAGCGGCACCTTACGGTCGTAGCACTCGTCCACCAGGGCAATGAAGCGCCGGACACCGTCGTCATGCACCGACAACTGCGGCAATTCGCGATCCCCCGCAGCCACACGCTCGGCACCGTCTTCAGTGCCGCGGGCAATGCGTCCTTCGCGTTTTTGCGCGCTGAGGTTGGGCACGTCACTCAACAGAATAGCGCTGAAGGTGTCGCACAGGGCCATGAAATCCATGGCTGCAAACGGCTGCTCACACAGGTCGGCGTAGCGAGTCCAGAGCACGGTTGCACTGGCCTGCACCACGTTGAGGGAACGGTAGCCGACGTTGATCGGGTCGCTGGATGTTGACTGGCCGAGGGTCAAGGCGTTGAACACGTCGCTCAAAGCGCTGGCCTGGCCGGGCGCGGCCACCCAGTAACGTTGCAGACCCGCACCGGGATGCAGTCGATGATCTTCGCTACCGTCCACCGCGATCACCTGCATGTGCTTTTTGATCGCCTCGATCGCCGGCATGAAGCGGTCGCGGTTGAAGCCATCGGCGTACAGCTGATCCGGCGGTTGATTGGAGGTGCAGACCACCACCACGCCCTGCTCGAACATCACCTGGAACAACCGCCCGAGAATGATGGCGTCGCCGATGTCATTGACGAACAACTCGTCGAAGCAGAGCACCCGCACTTCCTCGCTCAATTCCCGAGCGAGCGCCTTCAACGGGTCGGCGGTCCCGGTCAGTTGAAACGAACGCTGATGCACCCAGCCCATGAAGTGGTGAAAGTGTTGGCGTCGGGCCGGGACCTTCAGACTTTGGTAGAACTGGTCCATCAACCAGGTTTTACCGCGCCCGACCGGCCCCCACAGGTAAACGCCGGTGATCGACGTGCGCCCCTCGTGCAAGGCTTCGTAGCATTTCTGCAACGCCCAGACGGCATGTTCCTGAGCCTCGTCCTGAACGAAGCCTTTTTGTTCGATGGCGTGCTGCCAGGCGCTGAGCGGGGAGTCGTCATTCATGCGCGGCAGTATGCCACGACCTCCGCCCTTCATCCCTTAATGAAAAAGCGTCTTGACGATGAATATTATTCACATCATATTTAATACATGTCGCTAGACATTTATATTTAGTTCCGACGTCTTTCCTTCAGGAGTCATCCCATGCACTACAAAGTTTTCGGCCGCAAAACCGGCTTGCGCGTTTCGGAACTGGCGTTGGGCGCCGGCAACTTCGGCACCGGTTGGGGGCATGGCGCCGAACGTGACGAAGCCAAGCGCATTTTTGATGGTTACCTCGAAGCCGGCGGCAACTTCATCGACACCGCCAACGGTTATCAGGCTGGCCAGTCGGAAGCGATGCTCAGTGAATTCATCGCGGCGGAGCGGGATCGCTTGGTGATTGCCACCAAATACACCTTGGGGACTACGCCCGCCGCAGGCATTTCCCACACCGGCAACAACCGCAAGAATCTGGTTCGCGCAGTAGAAGAAAGCCTGACACGGCTCAAGATCGATCACATCGACCTGTTCTGGGCCCACATGAGCGACGGCGTGACGCCCATGGAAGAAATCCTGCGCGGTTTCGACGATCTGGTGCGCGCCGGCAAGATTCACTATGCCGGGCTGTCGAACTTCCCGGCGTGGCGCATCGCTCGCGCCGACGTGTTGGCCGAGGTTCGCGGTTTTTCACCAATAGCAGCGATCCAGGTCGAATACAGCCTCGCCGAGCGCTCGGCCGAACGTGAACAGTTGCCCATGGCCGAAGCGCTGGGGTTGGCCGCGACGTTGTGGTCACCGCTTGGTGGCGGGTTTCTCACGGGCAAATATCGAAGCAGCGAAGCGGACAATCGCGCGACCAAGCTCGGCATGCTGGTCCACGCCGAGAAAGGCGCCCGGGAAACCGCACTGCTCGACACCTTGCTGGCCGTCGCCGTGGAACAGGTCGCCAGCCCGACTCACGTGGCGATCGCCTGGCTGCGGGAAAAAGCCAAACGTTCAACCACGACGCTGATCCCGATTCTCGGCTCGCGTACCCGTGAACAACTGGATGCGACGCTGGGGGCGCTGGAGGTGCAACTGAGTGCCGATCAGCTGTCGCGACTTGATGGCGTGAGTGAGGTGGCGAAGGGTGTACCGCATGAGTCCATTGCCGGCTCGGTGGCGCGGTTTACGGGTGGTCAAATACTGGACCTGCCGATTATCCCGGTGGCCTGAAATAGCTTCGCGGGCAAGCCCGCTCCCACAGGATTTGCATAGAACCT
The DNA here is from genome assembly GCF_059716195.1 of Pseudomonas sp. LBUM1644. Classification (NCBI taxonomy): domain Bacteria; kingdom Pseudomonadati; phylum Pseudomonadota; class Gammaproteobacteria; order Pseudomonadales; family Pseudomonadaceae; genus Pseudomonas; species Pseudomonas sp. LBUM1644. The sequence goes on from NZ_CP166812.1 coordinate 3,477,079, forward strand.
GTGGGAGCGGGCTTGCTCGCGAAGGGGCCATGTCAGCCAACATCCCTGTCGACTGACACATCGCTTTCGCGAGCAAGCCCGCTCCCACATTGGTCCGTGTACTAACGATCTACTTTATGTCTGGCCGCATACAGGCACAGCATCTCCATCGCCAACGTCGCTGCCGCCAGTGACGTAATCTCCGCGCTGTCGTAAGCCGGCGCCACTTCCACTACGTCCATTCCCACGAGATTGATGCCACGCAAGCCGCCGAGGATTTCCAGCGCCTGCACCGTGCTCAAGCCGCCGCATACCGGCGTTCCCGTGCCCGGAGCGAAGGCCGGGTCGAGGCAGTCGATGTCGAACGTCAAATACACCGGGTGATCGCCGACCCGCGCCCGAATGGCTTCCACGATCGCGTCCACCCCTTGTCGATGCACCTGCCGCGCATCCAGCACCTCAAACCCTTGGTGATCATCGTTGGTGGTGCGCAAACCGATCTGCACCGAACGTGACGGGTCCACCAGACCTTCCTTAGCCGCGTGCCAGAACATGGTTCCGTGATCGATCCGCTTGCCACCTTCATCCGGCCAGGTATCACTGTGGGCGTCGAAGTGAATCAGCGACAGCGGACCGTGCTTGCGGGCATGGGCCTTGAGCAGCGGATAGGTGATGAAGTGATCGCCACCGAACGTCAGCATCGCGCTGCCAGCGTTGAGAATGTGCTCGGCGTGGGCTTCGATGCTTTCCGGCACCGATTGCGGCGTGCCGGAATCAAAGTCGCAATCGCCATAGTCGATCACCGCCAAATGATCGAACGGGTCGAATGTCCAAGGCCAGTGGCGTTCCCAGGCAATCCCGGTGGACGCGGCACGAATGCCGCGCGGTCCGAAACGCGCGCCGGGACGGTTACTGGTGGCGGTGTCGAACGGGACACCGCTGACCGCTACGTCGACACCCCGCAAGTCGCGGCTGTAGCGGCGACGCATGAAACTGGTGATACCGGCGTAGGTACTTTCTGCGGCAGTTCCGTAGAGACTGTCACGGGTGATCGCTTGATCGTTTTGCATCGGGACGTCCATCTCGGGTTCCTTATTATTGGCGGCTACGGAAAGCGGTCCACAGGCGCGTGCGCAGGCGCATGTCCTTGAGGCTCATGCTGCGGTCCGCGTACAGCCGATCGCGAACGTCGGCAGGTGGGTAAATGTCCGGATCGGTGCGCACGGCTTCATCCACCAGCGGCGTGGCTGCCTGGTTGGCCGTGGCAAAAAACAAGGTGTTGGTCAGCGCCGCGACGGACTCCGGACGCAGCATGAATTCAATGAACTGGCGAGCCGCTTCGGGATGCGGTGCGTCCTTGGGGATCGCCAGGTTGTCCTGCCACACGATCGTGCCTTCCTTGGGAATCCGGTAGGCGATTTCGTAGGGTTTATTGGCCTTGTGCGCCTGATCGGCGGCCATGCTGGCATCACCGTTGTAGGCCAGAGCGAGGCAGACGCTGCCGTTGGCCAGGTCGTTGATCTGCCGACCGCTGGCGACGTACAGCACATTGGGCTGCAACTGATGCAGTAACGCTTGCGCCGCGTCGAGATCCTTCGTGTCGGTGCTGTAGGGGTCTTTCCCCAGATAGTGCAACGCGAGACCGATCACCTCCTGCGGCGAATCGATAATTGCAATGCCACAGTCTTTCAGTTTGCTGGCGTATTCCGGCTTGAACAGCAAATCCAGACTGTTGAGCGCCACGCCGGGCAAGCGCTTCTGCACCGCCTCGACATTCATCCCGAGCCCTAGCGTTCCCCAGGTATAAGGCACGCCGTATTGATTGCCGGGGTCGACAGCAGCCAGTTTTTCCAACAAATCCGGATCGAGGTTGGCATAGCCTTTCAGGCCTTCGTGAGGAATCGCCTTAAGCGCACCCGCCGCCAGTCCACGGGCCAGAACGCTGGAGGACGGCACCACCACGTCGTAACCGCTGCCACCGGTGAGCAGTTTGGTTTCGAGCACTTCCGGCGCATCGAAGGTGTCGTAGCGCACGTGAATGCCGGTTTCCTGCTCGAAACGCTGCAACGTCTCGGGGGCGACGTAATCGGCCCAACTGTAGAGATTGACTACCTTGTCCTCGGCCTGCGCCGATACGGCCATGGCGAGGAACATCGCGGGGAAACACAGCTTGTATACGGGAGCCATGACGAACACCTGACCAGGGGAAGTGGCTGCAGCATGCGTCGTCGGATACATTGGCGAAATATCAAGTTTGTTAACCTGACTTTATCCTGGAGTAATGTTTGATGCTGGGCCAACTGCACGACCTGGACCTGCAATTGCTGCGCCTTTTCGTCAACGTGGTGGAATGTGGTGGCTTCAGCGCTGCCCAGGGCGAACTGGGCCTGAGCCAGTCGAGCATCAGCCAGCAAATGGCCAGGCTCGAAACCCGGCTCGGCTATCGACTGTGCAGTCGCGGCAAGGGTGGATTCAAAGTCACGCCAAAAGGCGAGCAACTGCTGACAGCGACCCGCGGGCTGTTCGAATCTATCGAAGCGTTCCGTCATCAATCCAATGGTGTGGCCGGGCGCTTGATCGGCGAGGTGCGCCTGGGATTGTCCGAAGCGCTGGATCAATCGGTGCTGCGGCGGGTGGCTGACGCGATCCGGCGCTTTCGCGAGCGCGATCAATCGGTGCGTATCGAGTTGATGAGTGCCATGCCTGGCGAAATGGAGCGGTTGTTGTTGCAGAAGCGGCTGGACTTGGCCATCGGCTATTTTTCACAGGTGCAGAGCGCTTTCGACTACCGCGAACTGTTCAGCGAAACCCAGCACTTGTATTGCGCCCCCGGGCACCCGTTGTTCACCGATGACGCGCCCGACGATCAGGCGCTCCAGGCCTGCGACCGGGTCGATCACCCCTACCGCTTCCTGCGCAGCGACGAGCCCTTCCAGGGCAAGCTGTGTTCGGCGCGCTCGGAACAGGTAGAGGGCACCCTCGCCTTTATTCTGTCCGGCAAGCACGTTGGGTATTTGCCCAGCCACTATGCGAAGAGCTGGGAGGATAAGGGTTTGCTCAGGGCCCTGCGTCTCGACGACGTGAGTTTTGACGTGGCGTTTCATCTGGCGCGCCATCGCGCCCAAGTGCCGGGGGATGCGCAGAAGGCGTTTGAGGAGGATTTGCTGGCGGCGTTTGCTTGAAGATCAAAAGATCGCAGCCTTCGGCAGCTCCTACATGAGATCGGTGTAGGCGCTGCCGAAGGCTGCGATCTTTTGATCTTTCTGGCATCCTGCGCGTCCGTTTTTGACCTGGCCTCCGGCACTTTCCTCGTGACTTCATCTGAACTTGCAAAACCCCAGCCACGCTCCGACCTGATTTACGGCCTCAACGACCGCCCGCACCTGACCGCTACCCTGTTCGCCGCCCTGCAACACGTACTCGCCAGTTTCGTCGGCATCATTACCCCGACGCTGATCATGGGTGGCGCGCTCGGCCTGCAAAGCGAAGTGCCTTATCTGATCAGCATGGCGCTGTTTGTTTCAGGCTTGGGCACTTTCGTACAGGCGCGGCGGTTCGGTCCGGTCGGCTCTGGACTGCTGTGCCTGCAAGGCACCAGTTTTTCGTTCATCAGTGTGATTCTCAGTGCCGGTTTCATGGTCAAGGCTCGAGGCGGTGGCACCGATGAAATCCTCTCGACGATCTTCGGCGTGTGCTTTTTCGCCGCCTTCATCGAAGTGGTGTTGAGCCAATTCATCGGCAAACTGCGGATGCTGATCACGCCGGTGGTGACGGGCACGATCATCACGCTGATGGGTCTGTCGTTGATCAAAGTCGCCATGACCGACATTGCCGGCGGCTTTGGGGCGGCGGACCTTGGCGCGGCCAGCCACCTTGCGCTGGCGGCATTGGTGCTCGGGAGCATCGTGGTGCTGAACCGGGTGGATGTGCCGTTCTTGCGCCTCGGCGCGATTGTTATCGGCCTGACCCTCGGCTATGTCGTGGCCTGGTTCATGGGCCACGTGGATTTCAGCAGCCTGCCCGCCGTACCGCTGATGAGCGTGCCAGTGCCGTTCAAGTACGGCTTCCATTTCGATTGGGTGGCGTTTGTGCCGGTCGCGGTGATTTTCCTGGTGTCGCCACTCGAAGCCGCTGGCGACCTGACCGCCAATTCGATGATTTCCCGGCAACCGGTCAAAGGTCCGATCTACATCCGCCGCATAAAGTCCGGCCTGCTCGCCGATGGCCTCAACTCGGCCATGGCGGCCGTGTTCAACAGCATGCCGATGGTGACCTTCGCCCAGAACAACGGCGTGATCCAGCTGACCGGTGTTGCCAGCCGCTATGTGGCGTTCTTCATCGCCGGATTGCTGGTGGTGCTGGGGTTGTTCCCGATGATCGGCGCGGTGCTGCAGTTGATGCCGAAACCGGTGCTCGGTGGCGCCGAGCTCGTCATGTTCGGTACCGTCGCCGTGGCGGGGATCAAGATTCTCGCCGAAGCGGGCCTGCATCGGCGCAACATGCTGATCGTGGCGATCTCCCTCGGCATGGGCCTGGGTGTCGCCGCCGTTCCCGAAGTGTTGCGCGAGCTGCCCAAGGCGCTGCACAACATCTTCGAATCGCCAATTACGGTCGGCGCGTTGTGCGCTATCGTGCTGAACATATTCCTGCCCGAAGAATTCATTGAGCTGGAGGAAGACGATTTCGACCCGGAAGCCTCGATCCTGCAAGTCATGGAAAACCCGGATATGCCGGCCAAAGGTGAACCCGCAACGCCTGTGGTGGTCGCACAGTTGAACCGCTAGAAATGCTCAAGGGTTGAGCCGCTGCCGGTTCAGCCCTTTTTGATATGAGAGCACCTCCATGCGCAGTGTCCACGCCGTCATCCTTGCCCTGTCTCTGCTCTCCCTCAGCGCCTGTGCCCTGTTCCCCAATCGCGACCCGCTGAACATCAATGTGGTCGGCTTCGAGCCGCTGCAAAGCCAGGACATGGAAGTGCGTTTTGCCGTGAAAATACGCGTGCAGAACCCCAATGAAAACGCCATCGACTACAACGGCGTGGCCCTGGACCTGGAGGTCAACGGCCAGCCACTCGCCTCCGGTGTCAGCGATCAATCGGGCACGATTGCACGCTTTTCCGAAACCGTGCTGACGGTACCCGTGAGCGTTTCGGCGTTCTCGGTACTGCGCCAGACCTTGGGCCTGAGCCAGACGCAAACCCTGAACAACCTGCCTTACGTGCTGCGCGGGAAATTGGCCGGGGGGTTGTTCGGCACGATGCGCTTTACCGACAGTGGCAAACTCAGCCTGCCAACCGCCACTACCGGCACCTGGTAATACCCCTGAACGCCTGATCCTGCGCCCATTGGAATTGGCCGATGCTGCCCTGTAGGAGCTGCCGAAATCTGCGATCTTTTGATCTTCGGCGAGACCTGATCCGCCAAGAATCAAGATCAAAAGATCGCAGCCTTCGGCAGCTCCTACAGGGGTTATGGGTTGAAACGGACGCCGGGTTTGGCGCGTTCGTCTACGGTCAACTCGAACACGTCAGGGCGTGCGTAATGGCCAACCACGTCGAAGTCGTAACGGGCGCGGATCAGGTCATCCGTGTCGATCTCGGCGGTGAGCAAACCCGGCCCGCCACGTAGCGGCCCGGCCAATACATCCCCCATCGGCCCGACAATCACGCTGCCCCCGGCAATCAATGGCCGGTCCGCCGGCCAGTTGGCAATCTCCACGCCCAGGGCCTGTGGTGAATCCTGAACCTGGCAGGCGCTCACTACGAAGCAGCGGCCCTCGTGGGCGATGTGGCGCATGCTGACCTGCCACATCTCCCGCTCGTCCACCGTCGGCGCGCACCACACCTGAACACCCTTGGCGTACATCGCGGTGCGCAGCAGCGGCATCATGTTCTCCCAGCACACCACCGCGCCAACGCGCCCGACCTGGCTGTCGATCACCGGCAGCGTCGAACCATCGCCCTTGCCCCAGATCAGCCGCTCAGTGCCGGTGGGCATCAGCTTGCGGTGCTTGGCCACGAGCCCGGCCTGCGGATCGAAATACAATGCCGTGCAGTGCAACGTACTGCCGGCGCGCTCGATGACGCCGATCACCAGATTGGCCCCAGTGCGGGCCGACAGCGCGGCGAGCGCTTCGGTTTCCGCGCCGGGCACGTCGATAGCGTTGGAGAAATAGCGGGCAAAGGCTTCTCGACCTTCCGGCAATCGATAGCCCAGTTGAGTGCCGAAGTTCTCGCCTTTCGGATAGCCACCGAGCAAGGCTTCGGGCATGACCACCAGCGCCGCGCCGGAGTCGATTATCGCGTTTTCATAGGACAGGATTTGCTCCAGGGTTTCAGCCTTGCCGCCGGGCAAGGCGCCGAGTTGCAGTGCAGCCACGATTGATTTAGGCATCTCGATCACTCCATTCGCCTCAGGTGTTGCTCATTCTCAGGTGCCACGGGATCATGAATAAAGCCCGACTCACTGCTGAATGATATGAACCCGATGAATATCGCCACCGTCGATCTCAACCTGCTGAAAGTGTTCGAAGCCTTGCACGAGGAATCCAGCGCCAGCCGTGCGGCACTGCGCCTGGGCGTAACGCAATCGGCGGTCAGTGCGGCGTTGCGCCGACTGCGGGAGCTGTATGGCGATCAACTGTTCGTGCGCACCGGTCGCGGCCTTGCGCCGACACTCAAAGCGAACCAGTTGAAACCGGTTGTCAGCGATGCGCTCAACAAATGCCGGCAAAGCCTGGCGATGGTCGATCCTTCCGCCCATCAGTACGACGGACGCTCGGTCTCGGTGGGTTTATCCGATGATTTCGAGATTGCCTACGGCCGGCGCTTGATCGAAGAAATCGCTCGTAGCGCCCCGAAGCTAAGGCTGATCTTCCGGCAGACCCACAGTCAGATCGTTGCTCACGCACTGTTGGAACGCAGTATCGACCTGGCAATTACGGCCGGTGGTTTTGCCGAGCGTTTGCTCAGCCGCCAGGTGTTGGGCGAAGGCAATTATCTGTGCCTGGTGGACCCGCTCAGTCTGGACGAGGGCCAGCAGACGCTTGGCCTGGAGGAGTTCGTCACGCGCGAACACATCCTGGTGTCATCGGGCGGTTTTATCGGGATCACCGATGAAGGGTTGGCGGCGCTGGGCCTGACTCGGCGGGTGTGTGCGTCGACTACGCACTTTGCGGCATTGCCGTATCTGCTCAAGGGCAGTCAGGCGGTGGCGACCATTCCGGCGCATGCCGCCCGAAGCATCGCGGCACTCAGTGGCCTGGCGCTGCTGCCCTGCCCTCTGGCGCTGCCGCGTTATCCAATTGAGCTGGGGTGGCGCACCAGCACCCAGCTCGATCCGGTGGTATTGAAAGTACGCGAAGCCATTGCCGCAATTTTTGTGTCGGGATCGTAATTATTTGGCGGCCATCAGGCGGTTGACTTCACTGCGCACCATGTTGGCAAATTCAGGCGGCGACATGGCGTCGAGTTCGGCGCGGACCCACTCAGCCCATTTGCCTTTGCGCTTGGCGCGCTCACCGAACAACCGCGCGGCCTCGCCCTTGGACTTGCCCAGGTTGCTTTGCCAAAGATCGAACAGACGGGATTTCTCGTCTTCAAGCGCCGCACGCTCGGCAAGGGGTTTGTCGGCCAGATTGAAGCTCATGGGAAGTTACCTGCTGCGTAAATAGGCGACATCTTACACTGTAGGAAGAAATGTCCTGCGCTGGATTTTTCTACCGCGTGACGTCTGCGCGCAAAATCACTGCAACTTTTTCAGTCGCCACAGACTCCATTGTTCACTGACTATCCACCCGCAAGGAGTACCCCAATGGCCCGGAAAACCGCCGCACAAGTCGCCGAAGACCAAATCAAGGACCAAGCGTTCAGCGAACTTCAATCGCTGATCGAAGAGTCGGAAAAACTGCTCAAGAGCAGCGCTTCACTGGTGGGAGAGGAAGCTGAAACGCTTCGCGGGCAAATCGCCCTGAAACTCCAGCAGGCACGGGACTCGGTCACCAGCGTACGCGACCGGACGTTACCCGCGGTCGAAGCCACTGAAACCTATATCGGTGGTCATCCATGGCAAACCGTGGCCATTTCGGCAGGCTTTGGCCTTGTGGTCGGGTTGCTGCTCGGCCGACGTTAATCAGCTCTGCTTTTTGTAGGAGCGAGCTCGCTCGCGATGGATTCCGAAGCACCGCGTTTATCCAGTAATCACGCGTTTTCGTTATCGACCATCGCGAGCGAGCTCGCTCCTACAGTGTGTTCAGCCTATAGCCCCGCCAATTCCCGCAGATCCGCCAACGTCTGTGCATCCAGCGCAATTCCCTGATCAGTGGCCTTGGCCCGTTGCTGGTGGCGACGATCACCTGGCAAACGCTTGAGACCGACGCCGTGCATCTGCCGGACCAATTCCTGACTGCGCTCGGCAAAATTCTGCCCGGCGGCCTTGCTCGGGTCGATCACGATCAACAGCTGCCCGGTCCAGGGTGTCTTGGCCCCTGGATGGTTCGACCAATCAAACTCGAACGAAAAATTGCCACCGGTCAACGCCGCGGCCAACAGCTCGACCATCATCGACAGCGCCGAGCCCTTGTGCCCGCCGAACGGCAGCAACGCGCCGCCTTCGAGAATCGCTTTCGGGTCCTGCGTCGGCTGGCCGAGGCTGTCCACGCCCATACCCGCCGGCAAGCGCTCGCCCTTGCGTGCAGCGATCTGCACATCGCCATGGGCAATGGCACTGGTGGCCAGGTCGAAGACAATCGGGGCACCGTCGGCCCGAGGCGCGGCGAAGGCAATCGGGTTAGTCCCGAACAACGGGCGATCGGCGCCGTGTGGCACCACGCAGGTCATGCTGTTGACCACGCTCAGCGCCACCAACCCTTCATAGGCGAACGGCTCGACATCTGGCCACAAGGCCGCGAAGTGATGGGAGTTACGAATCGCCAGCACCGCAATCCCTGCGCTACGAGCCTTTTCTACCATTAGGGAACGTGCCGCGGCGAGCGCCGGCTGGGCAAACCCGTTAGCGGCGTCGACCCGGACGAAGCCGGAGGCGACGTCTTCGACCACGGGCACTGCCTGGCCATTGACCCAGCCGCTCTTGAGTGTCGAGACATACCCGGGAATGCGGAACACACCATGACTGTGGGCGCCATCGCGTTCGGCACCGGCGCAATTGAGGGCCAGTGTCCTGGCGACATCGGCAGACGTGCCGTGGCGCGTGAAAATCTGCTCAAGCAATAGAACGAGCGCGTCGAAATCGAGCGATTGAGTGTTCGAACTGACGGCCACTTTGGGCGTTGCGGTCATCTGAAGCTCCAATTTTTTTATTGAGTACGGGCACCAGGGAGGAACGTAGTTGCACGGCAACCAAAAGCAGACGTCGATTAAGCGCTGTTTTACCGGCGTCCTGTCAAGTCTCGACCGCGGGTTCGTTCAAGCAATATGTACCGCACCCGGCCTGTGGGGTGACGGTAATGTTTTTACTCGACCCAACAACCTGCGAGGTCTCCCCCTCGCAGCACATCGAGGAAAAACATGACAACTCCCTCACTGCCGTATTTTTTCGACGAAGCAGAGCGTGCTTCCAGTGCCAAGCAACCCGGCGAGCGCGAAAAAGCGCTGAACTTGACCAAGAATGACCTGAATTGGCTGAAACGCGTTTATCTGGCTACACGTGCAGCCCGCACCGACAAAAACGACCCCATGCACGTCTACCGTCTACTGCTGGACCGGGCGGGCAAAACCGGTATTCCCTTGGCCGGGGCCTTCGCCATGAGCCGGCCTGACGATGGAGAGGTCACGCTCTACACCCCCAGGAAAGGCCTGATCAAGTTCGCCGACATGGCCGACCTCAAAAGCAAGCTCAAAGAATGGCTGGCGCAGCCCCAAGAACAACTCGAACTGCTGCGCTATCTCTCCATGGAACAACGCCAAACCGTACTGGCCGCGGCTGCGCCCGACATTTCCACGGAAGAAATCCAGGCGGCGATATTCCAGGACCAGGCGCTCATCCTTGAGCAAAATCAGGCGCACAACCTCCAGGCGATGATGGCTGAACTGGTCAAGCTCCCCTCCCCGCAATCGATGCTGGACGAGACCCTCAAAAACGCGCTGTTCAAGCCCTTCCCCACACTGGACCAGCGGCTTACGCGACTGAAGAGCTTTGTCGGCACGGTTTCCGCCTTCGACACCAGGGACTACGCCCACACAATGTCTTCGCTTTCACTAAGCGATGCCCTTCTGCAGTACTACCTGACCAACCAATGGCCCGCTGGCGATTCCAGGGTATTTTCCAATCCCGGGCTCGCCGTGAGCAGCGACGCCGATAACCAGGCCTGGGAAAGCGCAGTCAAGGAGATCGCACAAAGTTTCACGCCCCACTTGCACAGCCTGCTCGAGACGTTCTGGAACACGCCCCTGAGTAATGGGCTGTCACGCTCGGCGTTTTTTGCCGAAGGTCTGCGCGACACTTATCACGTCAATCTTTTACTGCAGCGTCAAAAAGAAGTGCTGACGACGGAGGACTACCAGTTCTTGATGAATGTCAGCCTAGCGTCTGCCTCGGACGATACGCTGCGCATCGAAAAAGTCCGGGTCACCGCCCCGTTGAAGCACTACGCCGAGCTGGCTTGCACCCTGATGATCGGAAGCAAAGACACCCTCGGTTATCTGTATACCCAATCCAGAGGCATCGAAGCCACGAGCGACCTGGCCGAGCTCAAAAAGATCGTGTTGGACATGATGCAAAGCGAAGGCCATGAAGACATGCTGCTCAATTTCATGTCACTTGACGAATACGGCACGTTTCTTTCACTGGAGCCGAATGAGCGCATGATTGTCGGAGAACCGATTGTCAGTCCGGTGTTTGAACAGTTGATGACGGACGTCATTGGCAAACAACAGAGGAACCTGGTCTTTGCCTTGAGCCGCTACCGTGAAAGTGAAGGCACGCTTGACCCGCATGCCTTGCTCGACAAGGCGCTGGACGTGCGGGGGCTGATCGATGATCGGCTGTTGGCCGCCGATGCCGCCGGACGCTGGAGCACGCAGGCAGACCGACGCTGGCACGCGCAACCGGCGACCGTGCGCGCCGAGACTGCCAAACAGCAGTTGGCACAGCTCACCACTGTCCAGCAGGCGCTCGACCAATTGCTGGAACAACACCCTGCCATTCCTGCCACGACACGCACCGCCACCGAGGCGCAGAGTATCGTCGCTTCATCGCTGAACGACCTGCAATCGAGTTTCACCCATACCCTCTCGACGGCCTTGCGCAGCGAACTCAACCTGCACACCGTCGCACGCACGCTGGGCATTACAGAACAGGCAATCATCAAGACAGTGCTCGATACCCCGGTGCGCCTGCAACGCGGGGCGTTGAACGGTTTTCTGCCTGACGTGTTCGCACTTTCCCTGAAGGCCGGCGACTCGGCGGACGTGCTGAAACTGGCCAGTTGTTTTGTGCTCACCGAACGGGGAGGCCTTGACCCGGAACACTCGGGTAAAGCCATCGCATGGTCCCCGGCGCGAGGGTTTGAAGCGTTCCCCTCATTGACGCCCTTGCTGGCCGAGCTCAAACGACGTCTTCAGGATTTCGATGAGCGCACCACCCTTCTGGAAAACCTCGGCCTCAACGAGCGATTGCCTGGCCTGACCTACACCCTGGCACCGCTGCAACGGATAGACGGGCATTTCCTCGATCACGTGCAAAAGCCTTTTGTCCAACTGGACCAGGCGAGCGTAGCCCAGGCACTGGCCTCGGCGCTCCCCACCACGATCTTGACCCGCCTTCTGCAGTGGGTGGCGTTGCGCGAGCCGAAGACGGGTTTGCACCGTGCAACGGAAATGGCCCTGGCCCTGACAACCCAGCAAAAACTGTCGGCATGGCTGGCCAAGGCGCCCATCAAGGATCAGATACTGCATGCGGAACTGCTTCAGCAATACCTCAATAATGTCAGCGAAGGGCAAGACTACCTGAGCGGTATTCGCTCCCTGGCGCGCACGGCGCATCTTGAACTTCAAAAACAACTCAAGGCGGACACCTTCGACCTTGATCCGGACAAGGTCGAGGTCCAGATCAGCTCACGCCGGATATCCGCGGCCAGCACTCAAACCCTGACCGAATTTGCCTTGAGCCACCTTCAGGATTTGGAGGCCGCCCGCTTCAAACTGGTATCGCTTGATGCCACGGTGATTCCTGAAGAAGTCGACGAACGCTACATCAAAGACCTGATACGCAACCTGAAGCTGGGCGAGCATCAGCAGACGGTTCTGAACGAAGCCTTTGCCGACACCCACGCTGGCTCAGCCGTCCGCAAGAAGCGCTTTTACAGCCAATTACCCTGGCAACTGATGCATTACGCCCACAGCGAAAAATTGCAGGAACGTCTGAGTGAGGCAGGATTTGACCTGATCCGGCAAGTCATGGACATGCCCGACGCCATTGCCCGTGCGGCAGTCGACGGTGCACAGGCGATCATCCGCCCGCTTGAATTCATAGGACTCAAGAAGGACCAGACGATCAAGGTGCCCGGCCTCTACTTGATCAACTCAACGTCTGACAACACAGGGCCGCACATCCTTCTCGCACCCTACAGCCCCCGGCACGGATTGAAAGAATACGAAAATGAACAACAACTGCTGACCGAATTGGAGACCCAGGGCGCCTTGCACGACTGGGTACTCAGGAATCTGCCGCCACCCGATCGAACCCTGCTGCAAACCCGGGCGACGCCCGGCAAGGGCCTTGGGGAAGTGACGCTGGCGTCGACCCCGATCAAGGGGAATCTGTTCGCAAACCTGTTCAAGGACAACGCCGCACTGTTGGCCCGACTTTTGGGTTGTCAGTCAGACGAAAAGGGGCAAAGCGAATGGGCCACCATCAAGCATGTGCTGGGGGAAGACCTGCATGCAGCCTTTACGTTTTTGACCGGTAAGATTGCCTACCCGGTCACCGTGTGGCGCAGTTATCGCGATATCAAACAGTCCGCCGAGGACCTTCAAACGCACAAATGGGGGGCTGCGTTAAAGGCGTTTATCAGCGGCATCGCGCAACTCGCCTCGTTGCGTCAATCGATGTTGCCCCATGCCCTGCCATCTTCGATCGTGAGCAAGCCTGCACCCGAAACACCCATCCCCCGCTTTAAATGGCAGGACGTCGACATCACGGCGCCCGAACGGACCCAGCTGCAGCGTCACGAGAAAACCGACCTCGACCTGGGCTCAATGACCTTGAACCCGGCGCTGGGCCTGTACACCGACCCGACGACAAAAACACTGCACGGGCCGATTGAAGGCAAGGTGTATCCGGTCGAAAAACGGGGTAATCGCTGGCGAATCTTCGGCAACAAGATCCGGGGCCCCTATGTGCGCCAAATCAGTTCAAAACAGTGGATTCTGGAAACGGAAAATCTCGATCCACGCTACGGCCTGCTTAACAGGCTGGAGACCATGCTGACGGCCGACGCAGGGATGAGCGTCGAAGCCACAGGATTGCGAGAAATACGCTCGCTGTTTCCTTTCCGGGCCCGAATGATTGATGAAGGGCTGGACCTCGCGACCACTTATGCGTGGAACAGCTTTCGGAACCTGCAATTACTGAAGGATCCCACGCTGGCGGGCACGCCGACGCATACGCTCATCAAGGCATTTCTGGGAGTGCAAACCGTGGTACCCCAGCATGTTGAACAGCTTGAAAAGGTTGTAACCGACATTTTTTCAGCCCTGCTGGACCCGACACTCAGGCACCTCAAGTCCAACCGCTTTGCGGTTGGAGACGTCCTCCAGGACCCGACGCATACGTTTGCCTTTACCGTCCCAAGGGACGCGGAACGCCGAATCTACCTGGCGGAAAGGTTCTTCCATCCCGGGTTCGAATACTACCGCGAGCACCTGACTGACACCGCGTTTCCTATCAGTGTCCATGCCCGTGCGACGACGCTGATCCATGAACTGTCGCACATTGCCTGCAAAGCCGAAGACATCACCTATCTCGATCCCGGTAGACCGTTTGCCGACCTGATAAACACGTCAACGACCGCGGGCCAAAGCCTCAAAGATGCGTTGAGCGAACTTCAGGCCACCGCCCTGTCGATCAAGACGCCATTGACTGAACTGTTCATGAGTTACGCCCCGGATACCCGCACGTGGACAGACTTGGGCGAAGTTGAAGAAACCGAGACAGCAAAAAAACGTGTTTTGGCCCTGACCGACCAATACAACCTGAGCGGTGCCCGTGACGTCTTCAAGAAAAATCCACTGATCAGGCTGTCGGTGCAACTCAGTAACGCCGACAGCATTGCTTGGTTGATCAGTCATCTGGGGCGACAGTTGCACGCCAGCAACCCATGAATTGAAAAATAAGTACGACTTTGATGGGTAATTGCCATGACCCTTGTTCTCGCAGACTTCCCTCAAGGTTAGAATGCGGGAAATCAGGATGAGTCAATGACCGACAACCCGCTCTCGCAATCCCAAGATGACGCCATCACCGATGCCGCTGCGCATTGGTGCATGCGCCTGCATGAACCTGACTGTACCGCCGAGGAGCGGCAGGCGTTCGAGCAGTGGCTGGATGCTCATCCACTGCACGTGATCGAATACGAGGCCATGCTGGACATCTGGGAAGTCGCGGGGGATCTGCCACGTCCGGAAACGGTAGTGCCGATGATTCGCGCCAAACCGCAGACACCCTGGCGCACGTTCGGCATGGCAGCCGCCGTGTGCGCCCTGGTGTTGCCATTGGCCGCCTACAGTGGCTGGAACATGGGTTGGTTGCCGAATTCGTATCAGCATTTCGAGGCCACCGACAATGTGCGTCAGGTCACCTTGAACGACGGCAGCAAGGTCGAACTGAACCTGGGCAGCGAGCTGACGTACAGCAACTACAAGGACCAGCGCCAGGTCACCCTGAAAAAAGGCGAAGCCTTCTTCAGTGTCAGCCACGACGCCACTCATCCGTTCATCGTCAAAGCCGCCGAAGGCAAGATCCGGGTGACCGGGACCCGGTTCAATGTCTGGATGTATGAAGACCAGGTGAAAGTGAACCTGATCGAAGGTTCGGTGCTCGTCACCAGCAACGATGACCTACCCGGTGATGGCCTGCGCCTTGGGCCGGCGATGCAGGCGAGCTACAAACAGGGCGACTATATTCCGCGGATCAGTCAGACCTACGACAATGACAACTCATTGGCCTGGCGCAGCGGCAAGTTGGTACTCGATGATCTGGCGCTGGCCGACGCATTGCCGCTGATCAATCGTTACCTGGCCAGCCCGCTGGTGGTGGCTGACAACAGTACCGGGGCGATCCGCATCGGTGGCATCTACAACATCAAGGAGCTGAACACCCTGGTGGCGTCCCTGCCCAAGGTGCTGCCGGTCTACCTGACCCGTAACAAGGACGGCAACCCGGTCGTCAATTCCATTCCGCAACAAACCCCAAAAAGCTGAAAGCCGCGACCCGAACACCAAACACCAAACATTGTAGGAGCGAGCTTGCTCGCGATGGACGTTAACGATAACGCGTAGTTACTGGTTATACGCGGTGCTCTGGAGTTCATCGCGAGCAAGCTCGCTCCTACAATTTCTTATCGTCCTGCTCGCGGATGGTCTGCACCTGGTACTGCGGATCGGACCTGATCTGCTGCTCGGTGAACGGCAACACGCTCAATTGTTTCTTCGAGAAAGCCAGCGTCTGGTCCCGTGAATACTTCGAAGACGGGTCACTGGACAGCGAGAAGGCCAGCAAGCCGAGTGCTTGCGGTCCCTTGTCATCAAAGGTCACCACCTGCAAATAACTGGTGCCGCTCACGACTTCAAGTTTACCATCGGTCCTCGGCACGCTTTGAATGGCGTTGTAGACCCCCAGCGTACCCGGTCCACCGTGTATCGGCGTCTGTTGGCCCCCACTGCTGACCACTTGAATATCGCCCCAGCGGCTATCAGCCTTCAGCCCCATTTTGTTGACCTGTTCGACCGACGCCAGCATCGCTTCACGCACAGCCTGGGCGACCTCCGGCCGGTCCACGGCCAGGCCTCGCGGCGTGTGTTGCGGGTCTTTCGGATCGAACGCTACCCGCCAGACATCGGGCGCTTGCTGTAGCGACTCCATCACCTGCTGGAAATGAACGAAGCCCAGGCCACTGTCCAGATTGGCGCTGCGATCCCAGGCCGTGAGGCTGGCACACAACGGCGCGAGCGATGACGCATCAGCGCCCAGGTCCGCCGCGCAGAATTGCAGCAGGTCCGGCATCACTTGCGTCGCCTGGTACACCTGATCGTCCATCACCATGTGTTGCAGGTCCGTCGCCGCAATCGGGCCGGCCTTGTTCAGCGTGCTCAGACGCTCCAGCGCGAAGCGTGACCGCAACCCCAATGGCTGGCCATCCTGGCTGATCAGTGGTGAAAAACCGCTGAGCGGTTGCGCCGGATTGGCCATCCAGGCCGAATCGTTGGAGTGCTGCACAAAGTCTCTGCGCAACAGTTGCGGCAGTTGGTCTGCCGCATAAATACCTTTTTGCGCAGCGTGCGGATCGATGTCCCAGGCACACGCGCTGTTAGAGCCGTCGAGAACGATCATCTGCAACCCGGCCCGAGGATCGCTGCACGCGGCCAGTTTCGCGGCATTCACGTTCGGCACCACCGAGAGGTTCATATAGAGCGTCTGCCCCTGATCATCCGCCGCCAGGGTGTTGACCCACGGGATGCCCTGAAGTGTGTGCACCGAAGCCTGCAATTCCTTGAGGCTGACGGCACGGTTCAGGGCGTACCACTGTTGCAGAACCCGGTCGTTATCCAGATTGGCATCACGCAGGCTGAAGGCGAAGTGGTTGTCCCAGTCGAGCTTGCCGGGCCATTGCACAATCGGGCCGAACTGCGAGCTGTAGACCACATGGGAAACCGCTTTGACTTGGCCATCTGCTTGTTTCACGTTCACCGTCACGGTCTGCTTGTCCATCGGCAACGATTTGCCATCGAGCAAGTATCGCGTGGCATCCTTGGGATCGAGTTGCAGGCGGTAGAGGGTGAAATGCTTGGACGAGTCGACAGTGTGGGTCCAGGCCAAGTGTTGGTTGAAACCGATATTGATCATCGGCAGACCGGGCAAGGCCGCGCCCATCACATCCAGCTTGCCGGGAATGGTCAGGTGCATCTGATAGAAACGCATGCCGCCGACCCAAGGGAAATGCGGATTGGCCAGTAACATGCCGCGGCCGTTGAACGAACGCTCGCTGCCCACGGCAACCGCATTGCTGCCACGATCCAGGGCAAAGCGCTGCTGGCGCGAATCCGCCACCTGGAACGCGGCTTGGTCGCCGGCAATCCGCGTCACGGCTTCAGGCGGTGCTGCGCCGGCCAGGGCTTCGGCAAACTGCCCTACTCCACCCTCGACCAACAGGCGACGGGTCAACTTGACCAGGTCCTGCGCGGTAATATCGCGCACCCACTCACCCTGGCATTGTTGCGGTAAACCCTGGGCTCGGCGTTCTGCCTGCGATCGGTTGAAACCCGCGACATAACCTTCCATGAGGTCACGCACTTCCGGGGTTTGTGCCTTCCAGAAAGCGGCGACGGCCCGGGGTGTATTCAGCCAAGTAAAAAACACATCGCTGACCGGGTTTTCGCGTTCTTCGACGGTGAGCTGATCCGGACCGAAATACCGGGAACGTTCGCCGTTGACGGTGGTGATTTCATTCGCCAGCAGGCACACGTTGTCCTGAGCATAGGCATAGCCAATGCCGTAGCCGAGGCCGCGCTCGGTGTCGGCACGAATGTGCGGCACGCCGAAACTGGTCCGGCGGATCTCGGCCGTCGCCTGATCCGGCTGGCTGCGAGCGTTTGCCGCAAGACTCAAGCCCGCCAACACGCCTACAAGGCTCAACCGGGTTAACTGCCTGGAAATAATCACGCTCGCTCCTGATCGTCTAAACGAAGGCCACACAAATGCCGCTCCCCGCGCGCCCTGTAGGAGCTGCCGCAGGCTGCGATCTTTTGATCTTGATTTTTAGAAGCAGATCAAAAGATCGCAGCCTGCGGCAGCTCCTACAGGGGGTGGTGCCAACCGAAAGGCATGCCTCCCCTAGAAACGAAGCAAATGACAAAAATTTAAGGGCTTTGCTATGGGCTCTGACACGTTGCTGACGTGGCGGTGACAAAATTTCTACATTTGAGCCTTCATTATTTGCCCAGCTCATACGTCTTACAGCTTGAGAGCACCATTTTCCTGATCAGGCTCTGAAAAGGAGTTTTTTGCATGTACAACTCGCAACTGCCAACGGACGGTAGCCATGCGCCTAAGGGCACTTCCATGAACTCAGTCGTTTTCGAACAGCGGACCGAACGCCACGGCAATGAGCGGATCCGGTTTCTGCTCAAGAGCTTCGGCCTGCGCACCAGTCTGATCCGCCTGAAAGTCATCGACGCCTTGCTGGTCGCTGCCGACAACGAACGCAGCCTCGGGGTGCGTGGCGTGCACACTCAGTTGTTGGACCTGGATATTCCCCTGTCCTTCTTGAGCGTGAGAGAAGTGTTGAAACGCTTGTGCGGCGAAGGCGTGATTATCCTCAACCCGGACAAAAGCTACAGCCTGCACCCGCAGGCTCTCGCCACGCTGCACGGCGAATAACCCGCCCCCGACGCGCCGATCAGGGCTTGACCTTGCGGCGCATCACGCCATTGATCACCACCACGATCACCGCCACGCCAATTGCGATGTACTGGAACAGCTTTTCGCTGATGACACCGGTGTTTTGCAGGTACGACAGGCCAAACATGATCCCCAGGACCACCAGGGAGATCAGAATCGAGTATTTCAAACGTTGCGACTGGGTCATTGCCACTTTCCTGAGCGTGAACCTTGAAATGTATCCGGTTTGTATCCGAATGCATGCCAAGCCCCTACCGTTCTTTGGGGATGGGGCGCTGCAAACGGGGTCTCATGTTACAGCCGATGAAGAGTTTTGGCTTCATTGCGGCTTTAACCATGAGGATTTTCAAATGTTCCGTCGAATCACACTGCTGATTCCCCTGCTTGCCATCCTGTCCTTGAGCGGCTGTATTATTTTCCCCCACGGCGGTGGGCACCACGACCGCTATTACGACCACGGCGGACCGGGTTATTACCAGCATCGGTAGTGCTCACCCAGCAGCCTGAGACCTTCTGAAAAAATCATTTCCCGGCTGCTCACACAACTCCACCATCCAGTCCACGAACACCCGAACCCGCCGTGACAACTGGCGGTGAGGAGGATAAAGCGCCGTCAGCGGCATGCACGGGGGCGGCGCTTCCCTCAGGACTTCAATCAAACGTCCCTCCTTGATCTGCCGGGCCACGTGATAGTACGGGACCTGCACCAGGCCATACCCGGCCTCACACGCCGCCAGATAACCATCGGCACTGTTGACTGAGACATTCTTGGGCAAGTTGATCGCCTGTACCTGGCCATCGACGACAAACTCAAGCCCGAAGCGTTTGCCGTTGCTACTGGACACGTACTCGACCATTTGATGCCCCGGCAGCTGCGCCAGACTTAGCGGCATCCCGTGACGCTGCAAATAATCAGGACTGGCACAAGTCACTTGGTCCAGCGTGACCAGCGGCCGCGCCACCAGTGAATCGTCGAGTGAAGAACCCCCGCGCAGCACGCAATCGATGCCTTCGCGAATCAAGTCGACGGGCCGGTCATTCAGGCCGATCTCCAGTTCGATCAAGGGATAACGCGCCGTAAATTGCGGCAGTGCCGGGATCACAATCAAGCGCCCTACCCCTGCCGGCATGTCCACCCGCAACAAACCCCTGGGGTTGTGGCGGGCAGCGGAGAACACCGCTTCGGTTTCTTCCAGATCCGCCAGCAGCCTGACGCAACGGGGATAGTAGGCCGCACCGTCGAGGGTCAGGCTGATCTGTCGCGTGGTGCGTTGCAGCAACTGCACGCCCAGATGCGCCTCAAGTTGCTTGATCAGGAGGGTCACCGAAGCACGAGGCAGTTTCAGACTGTCGGCCGCCTTGGCAAAGCCGCCCAGCTCGACGATTCGGGTAAACACGCGCATGGCGTTGAAACGGTCCATTAGGCTGTCCCGACTGATTATTTAGAAATCACGAATAGTGATAGCGGTTTTAGCCGGTTTATCTTGTTTCTGTCGAGGCCAACAATGGGATTCACATTCACAGGGAGCTGATCTCATGCAAACACGTCAATTGGGAAAAAACGGGCCGCAGGTCTCGGCGATCGGACTGGGCTGCATGGGCATGACCGATTTCTATACGACCGGTACCGACACCCGCGAAGCCACGGCCACCCTGCACCGTGCGCTGGAGCTGGGCATCAACCTGCTCGACACCGCCGACATGTACGGGCCGCACACCAACGAAGAGCTGATCGGCCAAGCGATTGTCGGCAAACGCGACCAGGTGTTCCTGGCGAGCAAATTCGGCATCGTCCGCGATCCGGCCAACCCGGTCGCGCGGGGCGTCAATGGTCGACCGGATTACGTTCGCGCCTCTATCGACGGCACCCTCAAGCGCCTTGGCGTTGAAACGCTGGATTTGTATTACCAGCACCGGATCGACCCGCAGGTGGCCATCGAGGAAACCATCGGCGCCATGGCCGAACTGGTGAAGGCCGGCAAGGTTCGATACCTGGGTTTGAGCGAGGCTTCAGCCGCGACGCTGGAGCGGGCGCATAAGGTGCATCCGATCAGCGCGTTGCAAAGCGAGTACTCGCTGTGGAGTCGCGATCAGGAGGAGAACGGCTGCCTGGCAGCGTGCCAGCGGCTGGGCGTTGCGTTCGTCCCCTACAGTCCGTTGGGTCGCGGTTTTCTCACCGGTGCCCTGAAAAGCCCGAATGATTTCGCGGCGGACGACTACCGTCGCTTCAGCCCGCGCTTTCAAGGTGAAAACTTCGCGAAAAACCTGCTGCTGGTGCAGCAAGTGCAGGCACTGGCCGCAGAGAAAGGCGTGACCGCTGGCCAACTGGCGCTGGCGTGGGTGTTGGCCCAGGGCGATTACCTGATCCCGATTCCGGGGACCAAACAGCGCAAGTATCTGGAAGAAAACGTGGCCGCGCTGGACGTGAAGCTGAGTCGCGAAGAGCTGCTTGCCCTGGAAGCGATATTCCCGGCGAATGCCACGGCCGGTTTGCGTTATCCGGAAGAGGTGATGAAGTTGCTGGACCGTTAACGGCTTGTCCCCCTGTAGGAGCTGGCGAAGCCTGCGATCTTTTGATGTGGTCTTTTAAGATCAAAAGATCGCAGCCTGCGGCAGCTCCTACAGGGGGATCGTATTGGTTGGAAACAATCTCGTACCTCGTTGACCGGAAAACCGTTCAGAATGCATTTTTTCGCCGTATTTAGAGACGAAATTTTATGCGAACCCACCTGCGTCTGGTCGCCCTGAGCGCCCTGTTCATTTCTTCCCTCGCCCAGGCCGCCGACCTGATCCCGATCGAAGTCCACCGCGACGCCAATTGCGGCTGCTGCAAAAAATGGATCAGTCATCTGCAAGCCAACGGCTTCAAGGTCGAAGACCACGTTGAAGCCAACATGAGCGAATTCAAGCAACAACACGGTGTACCGCCACGCCTGGCGTCGTGCCACACCGGCTTGATCAACGGCAAATTCGTCGAAGGCCATGTGCCGGCCGATCAGGTGCTGGCCTTGAGCAAGCGAGATGACCTGCTGGGTGTGGCAGCTCCCGGCATGCCCATGGGTTCGCCCGGCATGGAAATGGACGGCATGAGTGATGCCTACCAGGTAATCGGTCTGAAAAAGGACGGCACTGACGTGGTGGTGGCGGACTACCCCGCGCATTGAGGTTCGGCGACTTGAGGCTGGATGGGTTGAACGATCAGGCGCGGCGACTGCCTGTGTTTAATGTCGCCCTAATCGTGCCGTTCCGGCATCGGTCGATTTCCTGTGGAGCTCCCCCATGCCATTGCCGATTTCCCGCTGGCTGCCCAGCCTGCTACTGACCGCCGCATTGCCCGCTATCGCCCACGCCGAAGGCCCGGAATACGGGCCCGAACTGCAAGGTTTCGAGTATCCCTACACGGTCAAGCATTTTGCCTTCCAGTCCCAGGGCAAATCCTTGCAAATGGGCTATATGGACGTTGCCGCCCACGGCAAGGCCAACGGGCGCAGCATTGTGCTGATGCATGGCAAGAATTTCTGCGGCGCCACCTGGGACAGTTCAATCAAGGCCCTGAGCGAGGCCGGTTACCGGGTGATCGCCCCGGACCAGATCGGTTTCTGCACCTCCAGCAAACCGGACAACTATCAGTACACGTTCCAGCAACTGGCGACCAACACCCAGCAACTGCTCAAGGCCCTAGGCATCCAGAAGGCCAGCGTGCTCGGGCACTCCACCGGCGGCATGCTCGCCACCCGCTATGCACTGCAATATCCCGATCAGGTCGAGCAATTGGCGCTGGTCAACCCAATCGGCCTGGAAGACTGGAAAGCCCTCGGCGTACCGTATCGCACGGTTGATCAATGGTATGAACGGGAACTGAAACTCAGCGCCGACGGCATCCGCACCTATGAGCGCAACACGTATTACGGTGGCCGCTGGAAGCCCGAATTCGATCGTTGGGTAGACATGCTCGCCGGGCTGAACAAAGGCCCCGGGCATACTCAAGTGGCGTGGAATTCGGCACTGATCTACGACATGATCTTCACCCAGCCGGTGTACTACGAATTCAAGGACCTGAAGATGCCGACGCTCTTGATGATCGGTACGTCCGACACCACCGCCATCGGCAGCGACATCGCCTCACCCGAGGTCAAGGCAAAAATCGGTCATTACGACGTACTCGGCAAACAAGTGGCGAAGCTGATTCCGCAGTCGACCCTGGTCGAGTTCCCCGGCATGGGGCACGCGCCGCAAATGGAAGAACCCACGGAATTCCACCAGGCCCTGCTCGCCTGGCTGAGCAAGACCAACCCTGTTCATTGATGAGGTAAGGCTGATGGCTGTGCAGATTGCGGTAATCGATGATTGGCAAGATGTAGCGCGTAACGTGGTGGACTGGTCGGTTCTGGACACCCTCGGCCAGGTGAGTTTTATCCATGACTACCCTGCCGACAACGATGCGATGGCCGCACGTCTGGGCGAGTTTGAAGTAATCTGCGTGATGCGCGAACGCACTCGCTTCGATGAAGACCTGCTGCGACGACTGCCGAAACTCAAACTGCTGGTCACCGGCAGTATGCGCAACGCGGCCCTGGATTTGAAAGCCGCCGCCGCGCTGGGCATTCAAGTCAGCGGCACCGACAGCTACAAACACGCTGCCCCGGAACTGACCTGGGCCCTGATCATGGCTGCCACCCGCAACCTGGTCGTCGAAGCCAACGCCCTGCGCGCCGGCAAGTGGCAGCAAGGCCTGGGTGGCGATCTGCACGGCAAGACCCTGGCGATCCTGGGGCTGGGTAGCATTGGCCAGCGTGTTGCCCAGTTCGGTCAGGTGTTCGGCATGCGGGTCATCGCCTGGAGCGAAAACCTGACGGCCGAACGCGCTGCCGAAGCCGGCGCGACCTACGTCAGCAAACAGGCGCTGTTCGAGCAGGCCGATGTGCTGTCGGTGCATCTGGTGCTCAGCGAGCGCAGCCGAGGCCTGGTGGACGCTCAGGCGCTGGGCTGGATGAAGCCCACCGCGCTGCTGGTCAACACCGCCCGCGGGCCGATTGTCGATGAAGCAGCGCTGATCAAGGCCCTGCAAAAACAGCAACTGGCCGGTGCGGCGCTGGATGTGTTCGAGCAAGAGCCCTTGCCTGAACATCACCCGTTCAGGACGCTGGAGAATGTACTGGCGACGCCGCATGTCGGGTACGTCAGCCAACAGAATTACCACCTGTTCTTCTCGCAGATGATCGAGGATATCCAGGCGTGGTCTGCGGGTGAGCCGATACGCTTGCTGAGCTGAAACCGCGTCATCGTTCTTCGCGAGCAAGCCCGCTCCCACAGTTGATTTGTGTGCGCCACAAATCAACTGTGGGAGCGGGCTTGCTCGCGAATGGCCTCATCACAGAGTTAACTGCCCTTCACCGCCACAAACGCCGCCGTCACGTAGGGCACCGTCACCACTTCTTTGCCCCTTAAATCAGGCTCGGCAGCAATCAACGCCCTGATCTGCTCATCCACTTGCGCCCGCTCCACCGCCGGCAATGCCGCGACAAAACTGGTGGAGCGCACGCGGTTGAAAATCACATCCTCCGGCGAGCCCGTGTGCCCATGGCTGAACTGCTGCTCTTGCAACGGCCCGAACGCCGCATGAGGAAATGCCCGGCGCCACGCCCCGGTGTAAAAGCGCGGGGTGTCGTCCTCCAGCGCATTGACGATCGCATCCAGTTTCGGCACCCAACTCACCCGGGTATCACGCAGGTTCCACACCAGCCCCAGTTTGCCGCCGGGCTTGAGTACCCGGGCAATTTCCGTCAGCGTCTCGTGACTGGCAAACCAGTGAAACGCCTGGGCGCAGATCACGACATCCACCGACGCATCCGGCAGCGGCAAGTCCATCGCGGTGCCGTTGACGGCCAGCACCTCAGGAAAGGCCCCGGACAGTTTCTCGAGCATCTGCGGCACTGGCTCCACGGCAATCACCTGCGCCCCGGTCGCCACCAGCCGAGCGGTGAATTTGCCGGTGCCCGCCCCCAAGTCGATGACCGCTTTATCCGCGTTCAAGCCGAGCGTCGTGGTTAGCCATTGGGCCACTTGCGGCGGATACTCCGGGCGACCGCGGACGTAAGTCTCGGCAGCGGTTTTATAGCCGGCCGCCGCTGAGTGATGGACCTGATCTTTCATGGCAGTGCTCCAGATGACAGCGAGTGCCGTCGAGCATAGCCCCTCGATTCGAGCTTTCCTCGCAATCGCCGATAGAAAGAAATGAATAATTGTTAACCCTGCGGTGTTCTCCTATCAACGCCCATGAGGATTACCTTTGAACACCCTGAACATGAACACGCCGACACGTTACGACCGCCTGACCATGAGCCTGCACTGGCTGACTGCCTTACTGGTGATTGGCATGTTCGCCAGTGCACAGGTCTGGGAGCAACTGGCCAAGGGCACGCCGTTGCGCAAGGAACTGCAGTCACTGCACATTTCCTGCGGCATCCTGCTGGCGGTGATTGTCCTCGCCCGCCTGATCTGGCGCCTGACCCGAGGCCGGCGTTTGCCGCCCGCCAATAAAGGGGCGATGAACATTCTGGCGAAGACCGCGCATCTGGCGCTGTATGCGCTGTTGTTGAGCCAGATCGCATTGGGCTTCCTGTTCCGTTGGGCCCAGGCCGAGCCGTTCAACTTTTTCGGCCTGTTCGATGTCCCTACGTTGATGAGCTTCGATAAAAGTATGAAATCGGTGTTCGGCGGCCTGCACGAACAAGTGGCCTGGGCCATCATCATTCTGGCCGGATTGCATGCCGTGGTGGCCCTGGTTCACCATTACGGCCTGAGGGATAACACCTTGCGCCGCATGTTGCCCGGGCGTGGTTGGAACTGAAACGAATAAACCTGTGGAGCATCACCCATGAATACCCGTTTCGCAGTTATCGCTACCCCGTTGTTGCTGGCTGTCGCGTTATCCGGTTCGTTTGCCTGGGCCAACGGTGAAGATGATGCCCCGGCCAAACCCAACTGCCCCAAAGGCCAGGTCTTCGACACCAAGTCACAGAAATGCCTCAAGCAAACCAGCAGCCTGGTGCCGGACGCCGACCGCACCACTTATGCCTATCGTCTGGCCAAGGACGGTCGCTACGAAGAAGCCCTGGCCCTGCTCGATACCCTGAAAGACCCGAACACTGCCATAGCCCTGAACTATCGGGGTTACGCCACGCGTAAACTGGGCCGCACCGATGAAGGCATCGGGTATTACCTGCAATCGGTGAAACTCGATCCGCAGTACGCGCAAGTCCGCGAGTACCTCGGTGAAGCCTACGTGATCAAAGGCCGGCTGGACCTCGCCCAGGAACAATTGCGGAAGATCCAATCGATCTGCGGCAATACCTGCGAGGAATACCAGGACCTGGCGGAAGCCATCAACGATTCATCGAAAACCTGATACCCCAAGCAGACGGAGGTCGCCATCGCCAGCGATCAGGCAATACGGGCAGAGCTGGGCCAGCATCTGGCGCGTTTATGGCGCTACGGCCTGCTGCTGTCCCGGCAACGGCATGTCGCCGAAGACCTGGTGCAGGCCACCTGCGTGCGGGCGCTCGAACGTGCGGCGCAGTTTGATCCGGGCACGCGCATGGACCGCTGGCTGCTGAGCATCCTGCATTCGATCTGGCTCAACGAAGTACGCGCACGTCGCGTGCGCCATGGCCAGGGGCTGGTGGATGCCGACAATGCCTTGTCGTTCGACGGTGAATACGCGGCGCAGACCCACGTCCTCGCTGCGCAGGTGATCCGGCGCGTCGATGCGTTGCCCGAGGCCCAGCGTGAAACCGTGTTCCTGGCCTACGTTGAGGGCTTGTCCTACCGCGAAGTCGCCGAGGTCCTGCAGGTGCCCATCGGCACGGTGATGAGCCGCCTCGCCGCCGCCCGGGTGAAACTGGCCGAGTATCCACCGTTGCAGGCGGTGCCGAACCCTACCACTGGAGAACGTCGATGAACGATCACGCGATACCTTCGGATGAGCAGTTGGTCGCCTACCTCGACGACCAGCTCGACACCGAACAACGCGCCCGCGTCGACGCGGCCATTGCCCAGGATTCGATGCTCAACCTGCGCCTGCAATGGCTGGCTCGCAGTAGTCTGCCGTTCAACCAGGCCTTCGATGAATTGGCGCGACAGGCGCCGGTGGATCGCTTGCAGTCCATGCTCGATACCCTGCCCTCGCCTGAACGCCCGGGGATGAATCGGCGTTGGTTCCTCGCGGCGGCCGCCAGCCTCGTGGTCAGCGGCGTGCTCGCGGACCGGTTGTTCCTCGGCTGGCAATCGACCCAGGAAGAAAACAATTGGCGCGGATTAGTCGCCGACTACATGTCGCTCTACGTGCCGCAAACCCTGGAACACTTGCCCAGCGACGAAGCGGCCCAACGCGTGCAATTGCGGACCATCGATTCGCGCTTGGGCCTGAATCTCCTGCCCGCGCAACTGACCTTGCCGCGCCCCGAGTTCAAGCGTGCGCAGATCCTCGAGTACGACGGCGTGGCCATCGCCCAGATAACCTACCTGGACCCGGTCCACGGCCCGATGGCGCTGTGTATCACCCGCGCCAACAGCGGCACCCGGGATTTCGCCCGGGAACGCCGGCATGGCATGAACATCGTCTATTGGGCCGACATGGAACACGCCTGGATGCTGATCGGGCACAACCCGGCGGAGGAACTGGAGAACATGGCCAAACTGTTGCGGCAACGGCTCAGCACCTGAGCGATCCAGCCCCCTGTAGGAGCTGCCGAAGGCTCGGGCCGCGTTCGGACGATCTTTTGATCTTGCTGTTGGCCGCAGAAGCAGAATCAAAAGATCGCAGCCTACGGCAGCTCCTACATTCGGTCGCAAGACCGTAGCAGCTGTCGAGCCTGCGAGGCTGCGTTCGGGCCGGGGTCACGCTCGACCGGAGTCCTCGCAAATCGGTCTGCCTGATTAACCTTGCTGCCTGAATTTACGACTGCTGCGCAGCCGGACGCAGCCTCGCAGGCTCGGCAGCTGCTACAAAAAATAACGTCTGGTTATTGATGTCAGAAGGTTCTTTCCAGTGCTCCCGGGAGCACCCCCGCCGCACCGATCGCCACCGTATATTTCACCGTGTCGCCCACGAAAAAACAGACTTCACCTTCAGGCGTGATATTGGGCCCTATCCTGATGGCTAATCGGGAGGAACCGTCATCAGGCGTCACCATGGCAAACTTCGTCGACGTTGTTTCTACCCTGACCTCCCTGATCGCACTAATAGTCCCAAGGCCGTTTTTTTTTATTGGGTGCTCAACCATCTCTCCTCTCCTTGCCATCAGCACTTGCCGTAGAAGGCTGACTGCGAAGAAGCAATAAAACGCTTAATTGGTGAAGGTGACTACTGTCAAATCTGACAGGTGAAGCTTATTAATCAGTGCTAGGCAACCACAATCGAAACCTCGCGCCCCCCAGCGGTGAGGGTTCAACGGTCAACGTACCACCCTGCGCTTCCAGCGCCCGGCGGCTGATCGCCAGCCCCAAGCCAAACCCTCCGGTGGCCCGATCCCGACTGCGATCGAGCCGATAGAACGGTTCAAATATCCGCTCTCGCTCATCGTCGGGAATGCCGATCCCGTCATCGTCCACCCAGATCTCACAGCCCTTCGCGCACACTTGCACCCCAATCTGAATCCGCTTCTCGCAGTAACGCATCGCATTGCGCAGCAGATTCTGAATAGCGCGGGCGGTCAGGCGTGGGTCGAGGCTGAAGCGTTCGAGCTGACCGTGGAGCAGCACGTCGATGACGATGTCCGGGTTTTCCAGCTCCTCGTCGACGCTGCCTAAAATGCTGTCGATGAATTCATCGAGTGACACCTCGACCTGCTCCGGCACTTTCGCCGGGTTTTGCAGGCGGCTGTAAGACAGCAGTTCCAGGACCAACTCGTCGAGTTCGCGGATGTGTGCAACCAGGCTTTGCAGACGTTCGCGACTGGCGGCAGGCAAGTCGTCGGACAGCGCCAGTGCGAGTCCGAAATCCAGGCGCGTCAGCGGCGTGCGCAGTTCATGGGAAACGGCGTTGAGCAGGTCGCGCTGCTGGTTGAGGAGTTTTTCGATGTCGCCGGCCATGGTGTCAAAAACATGGGCCAGGCTGCCGATGTTAGAGCGGGCGGAAATCTGTGTGCGCTCACTCAACAGCCCTTTGCCGAAACGTTCCGCCGTGCCTTTGAGCCGTTCAAGGTCGCGCCAGTGCGGGCGCAGCCACAGCAGCAGGCACGCGAGCATCGTCGCGCCGATCAGCACGTTGATGCTCCAGTAGAGCAAATTGACGTCCAGCGGGTCCGGTGGCACGACCATCTGCACCACCGACTGCTCATTCAGCGGGGCCACCGCCAGGGTGCGCCAGCCCCAGTCGCCAACGCGCACGACGTTCTCGCCACGCTGCAAACGTTCCCGCTCGTGCAGGGTGAAACCGGCATCATCGTTGTGGGTCAGCACGATGCGCAGCGGGTCGAACTCCCTGTCCATCTCGACCGCCAATGCCGGCCACTGGGCTTCGGGTATGGCATGAAACTGTTTGACGATGAGGGTTTGCAGCCCGCGCGAATAGTCGAGGTTGTAGGTAACAAAGCGTTCATGGAACACCTTGATTACCAGATCCGGCACCAGGTAAATCGCGGCGCTGAACGAGACGATGGTCACTAGGTAAAGACGAAACAGGATCCTGAACATCGCCTCAGCATTCCCACTCGGAGCGGCTGAACAGGTAACCCTTGCCCCACACCGTCTTGATCTTGCGCGCCTCGCCTGCGTGGTCGTCGAACTTACGCCGCAGCTTGGAAATCGCCACGTCCACCGAGCGGTCAGTGCCATTGAATTCGATGCCGCGCAGGCGCTGCAGAATCTGGTCGCGGCTCAACACTTCGCCGGCATGCCGGGCCAGCACTACCAGCAGGTTGTATTCGCCGCTGGACAGCTCCACCAATTGCTCGCGCCAGGTCACCGTGCGCTCGGACAGGTCGATGCACAGGTTGCCCATCAGAATGCGGTCGTTGGCCGACTGCGGTTCGCTGAGGCTGCTGCGGCGTAGCAGGGTCCGGACCCGGGCCAGCAACACCCGCGGCTCGCAGGGTTTGGTGACGTAGTCGTCGGCGCCCATTTCCAGGCCCAACACCTGATCGTGGCTGTCGTCGCGGGCGGTGAGCATCAGGATCGGTAACGTAGCCGAGTCGGCGCGCAGCAAGCGGCAGACTTGCAGGCCGTCCAGCCCGGGCAGCATCAGGTCGAGGATCACCAGGTCCGGCGGATTGACCCGCGCCCGCTCGCGCACCTGGTCACCACGGCTGAGCACGCTGACGGAGTAGCCGTTGCGTTCCAGGTAGCTGGCAATCAATTCGGAGAGCGCGGTGTCGTCTTCGACCAGGAGGATGTTGGGCATGGGGTTTTTCCAGCAAATGCGAGGGTGACTGTTCCGGCCTCTTCGCGGGCAAGCCTCGCTCCTACAGGCCCTGCGGTAATTCTGTAGGAGCGAGGCTTGCCCGCGAACGAGCGCGAAGCGGTCGCCAAGGATATACGCCCCCGCACACACCTGAGTAAAACCCTTACACAATTTCACACAGCACCTACAAAGCTTCACCGCTACCCTCGTCAACGCCCAGTAGGATGCTGGGGGTCATTATTGGGGTAATTCATGTCCAGGAATCTGCTTGCCAGGCTCAGCCTGATCGCACTGGCGTTGCTGCTCAGCGCGTGCGACAAGTCCTCGAACGCCGAAGAACAGGCGCCGCTGGCGACCGTTCGCGTCGAGACCCTCACAGCCCGGCCGCTATCGATCAGCAGTGAGCTGAGCGGACGGATTGCCGCGCCGCGGATTGCCGAAGTCCGCGCCCGGGTCGCCGGCGTAGTGTTGCAACGGGCCTTCCGTGAAGGCAGCGACGTGAAAAAAGGTGACGTGCTGTTCCACATCGACCCGGCACCGTTCAAGGCAGATCTGGACAGCGCCGAAGCCGCGTTGCGCAAGGCCGAGGCCAATGCGTTCCAGGCAAGACTGCAAGAGCAGCGTTACGCCCAGTTGATCGAAGGCAACGCCATTAGCGGCCAGGACTACGACAACGCCCGGGCCAGCGTCCGGCAAACCGCGGCCGACGTTGCCGCCAACAAAGCCGCCGTCGAGCGGGCAAAACTGAACCTGGGTTATGCTACCGTCACAGCGCCGATTTCCGGGCGCATCGGTCGCGCGCTGGTCACCGAAGGCGCCCTCGTCGGGCAGAACGAAACCACGCCGCTGGCCTTGATCCAACAGCTGAATCCGATTCATGCCGACCTGACCCAATCGACCCGCGAACTCAACGACCTGCGCCGCGCCTTCCGTTCCGGCCAGTTGCAGCAGGTCGGTCAGAACCAGGCCAAAGCCACGCTGATCCAGGACGACGGCAGCCTCTATCCGTTGCCCGGCAAGTTGCTGTTCACCGACATCACCGTCGACCCCGGCACCGGCCAGATCATCCTGCGCAGCGAATTTCCCAATCCCGACCTCGACTTGCTGCCCGGCAGTTTCGTGCGTGTGCGCCTGGAGCAAGCGGTGATTGCGCACGGCATCAGCGTGCCGCAACGGGCGATCCAGCGTGACAGCGCCGGCATCGCCCTAGTGTTGTTGCTCGACGCCGAGCAGCGTGTCAGCCAGCAGTCGGTGGAGTTGGGCGCCGTGCAAAACGATCGCTGGATCGTCACCGGCGGCCTCAAGCCCGGCGACCGCATTGTCATCGAAGGCCTGCAACACGCTCGTCCCGGCGAGAAAGTGCAGATCGACGACACCCCTCTTCCACTTGCCCAGGTTTCTGGTCAGTAAGCAGGACGCTTTTTCATGCCGCAGTTCTTTATCGACCGCCCGGTGTTCGCCTGGGTGGTTGCCCTGTTCATCCTGCTGGCCGGCGCCCTGGCCATTCCGCAGTTGCCGGTGGCGCAGTACCCGAACGTTGCGCCGCCGAAAGTCGAAATCTACGCCGTGTACCCCGGTGCTTCAGCGCAGACCGTGGACGAAAGCGTGGTCAGCCTGATCGAGGAAGAACTCAACGGCGCCGACCACCTGCTGTATTTCGAATCCCAAAGCAGCCTTGGCAGTGCAACGATCACCGCAACGTTCCAGCCAGGCACCGATCCGGAAATGGCTCAGGTCGACGTGCAAAACCGTCTCAAGGTGGTGGAATCACGCTTGCCCCAGGCCGTGACGCAACAAGGCTTGCAGGTGGAGAAAGTCTCCGCGGGTTTCCTGCTGTTGATCACACTCACCTCCAGTGACGGCAAGCTCGACGACGTGGCGCTCAGCGATTACCTGGCACGTAACGTGATGAACGAGATCAAGCGTCTGGACGGTGTCGGCAAGGCGCAGTTGTACGGTGCCGAACGCGCCATGCGCATCTGGATCGACCCGCAGAAGCTGATCGGTTTCAACCTGACCCCGGCCGACGTCAACGCCGCCATCGTCGCGCAGAATGCTCAGGTTTCGGCCGGCAGCATTGGCGATTTACCGACGCGAACCACGCAGGAGATCACCGCGACCATTCTGGTCAAAGGTCAGTTGTCGACGCCGGAAGAGTTCGCCGACATCGTCCTGAAAGCCAATCCCGATGGCTCAACCGTGAGCATTGGCGACGTGGCACGCGTCGAGATCGGCAGCCAGGAATACCAGTTTTCCACCCGCCTGAATGGCAAGCCGTCCACCGCCGTCAGCGTGCAACTGGCACCGGCTGCCAATGCCTTGAGCACCGCGACACTGGTGCGGGCCAAGATGGATGAATTGGCGCGCTATTTCCCGGCCGGCGTCGAGTACAAGATCCCTTACGA
This sequence comes from Pseudomonas sp. LBUM1644, assembly GCF_059716195.1. Classification (NCBI taxonomy): domain Bacteria; kingdom Pseudomonadati; phylum Pseudomonadota; class Gammaproteobacteria; order Pseudomonadales; family Pseudomonadaceae; genus Pseudomonas; species Pseudomonas sp. LBUM1644. Next base: position 3,509,496 of record NZ_CP166812.1, read on the forward strand.
TACTTCGCCCTTCGTCAAAGTCTCGATCACCAAAGTGATTTATACCCTCGGCGAGGCGATGTTGCTGGTGTTCGCGGTGATGTTCCTGTTCCTGCAAAACATCCGCTACACATTGATCCCCACGCTGGTGGTACCGGTGGCGCTGATGGGCACCTTTGCGACGATGTTGGCGCTCGGGTTCTCGATCAACGTGCTGACCATGTTCGGCATGGTGTTGGCCATCGGCATCCTGGTGGACGACGCGATTGTGGTGGTGGAGAACGTCGAGCGGATCATGGCCACCGAGGGCCTGTCGCCCAAGGAAGCGACGCGCAAAGCGATGAAGCAGATCACCGGCGCGATCATCGGCATCACGCTGGTGTTGGTGGCGGTGTTTATTCCGATGGCGTTCATGCAGGGATCGGTCGGGGTGATTTACCGGCAGTTCTCGCTGTCGATGGCGACTTCGATTCTGTTCTCGGCGTTCCTGGCCCTGACCTTGACCCCGGCACTCTGCGCGACTTTGCTCAAGCCGATTGCCAAGGGTGAGCACCACGAGAAGACCGGGTTTTTCGGCTGGTTCAATCGCCGCTTCGAGCAGTTGACCGAGCGTTATCAAGGTTGGGTGGCCTATGCGTTGAAACGCAGCGGTCGCTATCTGCTGATCTACGGTGTGCTGCTGGTGGGACTGGGGGTGTGCTTCAGTCGTCTGCCCTCCTCTTTCCTGCCGGTTGAGGACCAGGGTTACACCATCACCGACATTCAGCTGCCACCCGGCGCGAGCAAGAACCGCACGGTGCAGGTGGTCGAGCAGATCGAAGCGCACAACGCCACCGAACCGGGCGTCGGCGACAGCACCGTCATTCTCGGTTTCAGCTTCTCTGGCAGCGGACAAAACGCAGCGCTGGCGTTTACCACGCTCAAGGACTGGTCTGAACGCGGCAGCGACGATTCGGCGACTTCGATTGCCGACCGCGCGAACATCGCGCTGAGCCAGATCAAGGACGCCGTAGCGTTCGCGGTCCTACCGCCGCCGGTGGACGGCCTCGGGACATCCAGCGGTTTCGAGTTCCGCTTGCAGGATCGTGGTGGCCTCGGGCATGCCACGCTGATGCAGGCGCGCAGCGAGTTGCTGGCGGCCGCCGAGAAGAGCCCGATCCTGATGAACGTGCGTGAAAGCGCCCTGGCTGAAGCACCGCAGGTGCAACTGATTGTCGACCGCAAGCAGGCCAACGCATTGGGCGTGTCGTTTGCCGACATCGGCAACGTGTTGTCGACTGCCGTCGGTTCAGCCTATATCAACGACTTTCCAAACCAGGGACGGATGCAGCGGGTAGTGGTTCAGGCTGAAGGTGATCAGCGCAGTCAGGTGGCCGATCTGCTGAAGATTCACGTGCGCAACAACAGCGGGAAAATGGTGCCATTGTCTGCCTTCGTTCAGGCCAAATGGACCCAGGGGCCGGCGCAGTTGACGCGTTACAACGGTTATCCGGCGGTGAGCATTTCCGGTGAACCGAAACCCGGCCACAGCACCGGTGAAGCCATGGCGGAAATCGAACGGCTGGTGGCCCAAGGCCCGACAGGACTGGGCCAGGAGTGGACGGGCCTTTCGTTGCAGGAACGATTGTCCGGCAGTCAGGCACCGATCGTGCTCGGCTTGTCTCTGTTGATCGTGTTCCTGTGCCTGGCGGCGCTGTACGAGAGCTGGTCGATCCCGACCTCGGTGTTGCTGGTGGTGCCGCTCGGCGTCCTCGGCGCAGTGCTGGCGGTGACCTTGCGCGGCATGCCGAATGACGTGTTCTTCAAGGTCGGACTGATCACCATCATCGGCCTGTCGGCGAAAAACGCGATCCTGATCATCGAATTTGCCAAGAGCCTGTACGACGAAGGCCACGACCTGATCGATGCCACGCTACAAGCCGCACGCCTTCGACTGCGACCGATTGTCATGACCTCGCTGGCGTTCATCCTCGGCGTGGTGCCGCTGGCGATTGCCACCGGCGCCAGCTCGGCGAGCCAGCAAGCCATCGGCACCGGAGTGATTGGCGGCATGATCACCGCGACCTTGGCCGTGGTGTTCGTGCCGGTGTTTTTTGTGGTGGTGATGAAACTCGTCCGCAAACGCCACAAAACCTGACACCGCCCCCCTGTAGGAGCTGCCGCAGGCTGCGATCTTTTGATCTTGTTTTTCAACAAAGCAAAATCAAAAGATCGCAGCCTTCGGCAGCTCCTACAAAAGCGCATTTACCTAAGCTATGGTGGAGACACTTCTGCTTCTGTGAGTTCCCATGCCTTTCCTCGCCCGCACCCACCCTCGTCTCTCCGCCGCCACGACGTTCGGTATCGCGGTAGGCATTTTGGCTCCGGCCGATTCGATCATCAGCAAAATCCTCATTGGCTGGAATGTCGGCGTCTGGACGTATCTGGTGCTGATGCTCTGGCTCACCGCGCGCGCCAAAGCGCCGGACGTGCGCCGGATTGCCGAAATCGAAGACGAAAACGCCGGGCTGGTGCTGTTCGTGGTGTGCATCGCGGCGATTGCCAGCCTGGCCACTATCACCTTCGAACTGGCGGGCAGCAAGGATCTGGAAACCAGCCGCAAGCTGCTGCATTACGGATTTACCGCGCTGACCGTGATCGGTTCATGGCTGCTGATCGGGGTAATCTTCAGCGTGCACTACGCTCGCCTGTTCTACACCTGGAACGGCAAAGACCTGGCGCTGCGCTTCGCTGAAGGGCTGGATACCCCCAACTACTGGGACTTCCTGTACTTCTCGTTCACCATCAGTGCGGCGGTGCAGACCTCGGATGTCGGCGTGGCCACACGGGGCATGCGCAAAATTGTGCTGGCGCAGTCGTTGATCGGGTTTCTGTTCAATACCGCGATTCTTGGATTTTCGATCAATATCGCGGCCGGACTGTTCAACTGATGGCTGCACAAACGTTCTAGGCGTTGCCCTTGGCGCGGGCGTTAAATAGATCGGCAATCCGTCTTACAGGTGCCGCATGACCACTCACAACTGGATCGACCTGGCCCTGGATGCCGACACCGGTATCGAAACGCTGCGCGCACATTTCGAGGGGCACGCCTACGACCCGCATTGGCATGACAGCTATCTGGTGGGTGTCACCGAACAAGGGGTCCAGCAGTTCAACTGTCGACGGGCGAAGCATCAGAGCACACCGGGCAAGGTGTTCCTGTTGGAGCCGGGCGACATCCACGACGGCGAGGCACCGACCGAGGACGGTTTCACCTATCGCATGCTGTACCTCGACCCGCAGTGGCTCAATGGTGAAGTCAGCGCGATGTTCGACAACGCTCCCGAGAACAGTCAATTGAGCTTCGCCAACACCTTGGCGACTGACCGTCGCCTGGCCCACGCCACCAGCCTGGCGTTTGAATCCCTGCATTGCGGCGAGCTGAAAATCGTCCGCCAGACCGCCCTCGACGGCTTGCTTGAACGGCTGACCCACCACCTGCATTGGCGCGCCCGTTATGGTGAAGATCCACGCCTGCCCTTGGTGGCGCAGAAGGCTCGCGAGTACCTGCATGCCAATACGCAACATGACATCGGTCTCGACCAACTGGCTGCTGCCACCGGCGTTGACCGCTTCCGTCTGACCCGCGCGTTCAAGGCCGCTTATGGCATGGCACCCCACGCGTACCTGGTGCAATTGCGCCTGGCCACTGCCCGACGCATGCTGGCCCGTGGCGAGCAACCGGCGAGCGTTGCAATGGCGTTGGGCTTTGCTGACCAAAGTCATCTAGGGCGCTGGTTCGTGCGGGCTTACGGCCTGACGCCGGCGCTGTACCTCAAGCGCTGCTCAAATCTTCCAGACAGGTAGACCCGGGATTGTGAAGATCAGGTTCAATGATCTTCACCGGAGTTAACCTGCGATGCTGTCCTCTTTCCCGACGTTGCTGCCCTTCCTGTTGTTTGCCTTCGTGGCGTCGATCACGCCCGGTCCGACCAATATTCTGGTGTTGAGCAACAGTGCTCGCTACGGATTAGCAGCGGCTGTGCCGATCATCTTCGGCGCGTGCGCGAGTGCGGCATTGATTGTCCTGCTGGTAGGCACTGGTGCCGGTTCGGCACTGATCGCTTTACCGTTGCTGCAAAGCGCGATGCAGTGGATCGGCGTGACGTGGCTGAGCTATCTGGCCTGGCAGATTTTCAGTGCCCCGGCCGAAGCCCTCGACGCTCGGGACACCCCATCCCGGCTCGGTATGGCAGGCGCTGCCAGTCTGCAATTGATCAACCCGAAAACCTGGATGATGGCGCTGGCCGTGGTCAGTGTGTTTGCCGGGGGCGGCGAACAACGGCTGGTGCATGTGGCGTACCTGTCGCTGGTGTTTTTCCTGATTTCCCTGCCGTGCCTTGGCGTCTGGGCGCTGCTCGGCGCAGGGTCTGTGCGGTGGTTGCGGTCGCCGCGAGCGATGCAACGTTTCAACCGCTGCATGGCCGTTTTGTTGCTGGTTTGCGCGTGGTCAAGTGTGTGGGTTTAACCGCCGCTGGTCGGCGTACGTCCTCACGGGGGCTTGACGAAGGATTGGGTTCTGGTGTCTTCTGAAACCGGTTTCAGCGCTAGGCGCTTGACCTTATAAATCCAATAAGAAGGTTTCAGCCCGTGAACGATTTCTCCGCCGCCCAGCGCAGCCGCGTGACCATGCTCGACGTGGCCGAACACGCCAAGGTCTCCAAGGCCAGCGTCTCGCGGTTCATCGGCGATGATCGCGCGCTGCTTTCCGACGCGATTGCCCAACGCATCGAACTGTCGATTGCCGAATTGGGCTACCGCCCAAACCAGATGGCCCGTGGCCTGAAACGCGGGCGTACCCGCCTGATCGGCATGCTGGTGGCCGATATCCGCAACCCGTATTCAATCGCCGTGATGCACGGGGTGGAAACCGCGTGCCGTCAGCACGGCTACAGCCTGGTGGTGTGCAACACCGACCGCGACGACGAGCAGGAACGCCAGCACCTGGCCCTGTTGCGCTCGTACAACATCGAAGGCCTGATCGTGAACACCCTCGGCCATCACCGTGACGAATTGCACGAACTGCACCGGGAAATGCCGATGGTGCTGGTGGACCGCAAGGTCGAACACCTCGACAGTGACTTGGTCGGGTTGGATAACCCGGCCGCGGTCGAGATGGCCCTCGCCCACCTTGAAGAACGCGGCTATCGCGATGTGCTGCTGGTCACCGAACCGTTTGACGGCACCAGTTCGCGGATCGAGCGGGTCAGCAGTTTCAAGGCGCAGATCGAGCAGCGTCCTGCGCTTAAAGGCACCCTCGTCGAAACCGGCAGTGACCTGAACGCGCACCTGAAAACCTTCCTCGATACGCCCGGCCCCGGCCCGAAAGCGCTGTTCTGTGCGAACGGGATCGCGGCGCTGGCCAGCACCCATGCGTTGCGTGAGTTGCAGTGCAAGCTGTTCGAGGATGTCGGGCTGATTGCCCTTGATGACCTGGATTGGTATCCGCTGGTGGGCAGCGGCATCACTGCCCTCGCCCAGCCGACGGCCGAGATTGGCGCGAGGGCGTTTGAGTGTTTGCTCAAGCGGTTGCGCGGGGATGTCGGGCCGGTGCGGACGCTGGATTTTTCGGCGCGGTTGATTGTGCGGGGGTCGACCCTTGGGGATTTTCGGTGATTGGTCTGGCCTCTTCGCCAGCAAGCCCGCTCCCACATTGGAACTGTGTTCACAAAACCAATGTGGGAGCGGGCTTGCTCGCGAAGAGGCCCTAAAGAGCCCCACACAACTCAATGCCTATTTTTTTGAACAAAAATGAAACCGGTTTCAGAGGTAGAACAACAATGCATAAACCACCCGTCTCCATCAGCCTCTCCAGCTACGGCGCCGACCTTGTGCGCCAACGCGGCCAAGGATCATTTATCGAAATACTCGCCGCCGCTGGCGCCACGCGCATTGAATGGCGCGAAGAATTGCTGACCAGCGAAGACCCCGCCCAACTGGCCGACGCCACCCAGGCCCAAGGCCTCGAAAGCGTGTATTCCGCACCGCTGGAATTGTGGCAGGCCGGCCAGTCGAAACCCAATCCTGAACTGATCACCGCGCTGCAACGCGCCCAGGCATTCGGCGCCAAATGGCTGAAGGTTTCCCTGGGCTATTTCACCGACACCTGCGACCTCCATTGCCTCAAGCAAATGCTGGGAAAAAGCGCGGTGAACCTGCTGGTGGAAAACGACCAGACCTTGCACGGTGGCCGCATCGAACCGTTCCAGCGTTTTTTCGCCGACGTCGAGCAACACCACCTGCCGATCCAGATGACCTTCGACATCGGCAACTGGCACTGGCAGGACCAGTCCGCCGCCAGCGCCGCGCGCCTGCTGGGTCGCCACGTCGGCTATGTGCACTGCAAAGCGGTGACTCGCCGCGCTGATGGCAAGCTGGTCGCCGTCCCGCCCGCCGCCAGCGACTTGCATCTGTGGGAACAACTGCTACGGCACATGGCCCAAGGCGTAATGCGGGCGGCGGAATATCCGTTGCAAGGCGACGACCTGGTTCAGCTCACCACCGAACATGTCGCCGCCCTCGCCCGCCTCGGTCAATCCCGGTTGGAGAGTGCTCATGTCTGAGATCGATATCCTGTCGTTCGGTGAAACCATGGCAATGTTTGTCGCCGAGCACAGTGGCGACCTGGCCAACGTTGGTCACTTCCATAAACGTATTGCGGGGGCCGACAGCAACGTCGCCATCGGTTTGTCGCGGCTGGGGTTCAACGTGGCGTGGTTGAGCCGTGTCGGCGCTGATTCCCTGGGGCGCTTCGTGATCGACACCCTGGAAAAGGAAGGTCTGGACTGCAGCCACGTCGCCATCGACAGCGCACACCCGACCGGATTTCAACTCAAATCCCGTGCCGACGACGGCAGCGATCCGGTGGTCGAGTATTTCCGCCGTGGGTCAGCGGCCAGTCATTTGTCGGTGCAATCGATTGCCCTGCCATTGCTCAAGGCCCGGCACTTGCACGCCACGGGTATTCCGCCGGCGCTGTCCGCCACTGCGCGGGAAATGTCTTTCGAATTGATGACCCGCATGCGCGACGCCGGGCGCAGCGTGTCGTTCGACCCGAACCTGCGCCCGAGCCTGTGGGCCAGCGAGCAGCAGATGATCAGCGAGATCAACCGCCTAGCCGCGCTCGCGCACTGGGTGTTGCCGGGACTGAGTGAAGGTCGCTTGCTGACCGGGTTCGAAGATCCGGCCGACATCGCCGCGTTTTATCTCGATCAGGGGGCCGAAGCCGTGGCGATCAAGCTTGGCCCGCACGGGGCTTACTACCGAACTCATCTGGATCAAGGATTTGTGGCGGGTGTGCCCGTGGAAACGGTGGTCGACACGGTTGGCGCCGGCGATGGTTTTGCCGTCGGCATGATCAGCGCGCTCCTGGAAAACCACAGCTTTGCCAACGCCGTGAAACGGGCCAACTGGATTGGCAGCCGGGCGGTGCAGAGTCGGGGGGATATGGAGGGGTTGCCCACTCGGGCGCAAATGTCCGTCGAACTTGAGGCCGCTTTCGCGAGCAAGCCCGCTCCCACAGGGGATTTGTGTTGCACATAGAGCCAATGTGGGAGCGGGCTTGCTCGCGAAAAGGCCCACACAGTCACTGAAGATCTAACCGTTACCTGCTGCGACAAAAACAACAAGCTCAGGAGCACCACCATGAAAACCGCAACACTTGCCGCCCGCCGCTGGTGGTACATCATGCCCATCGTGTTCATCACCTACAGCCTGGCGTATCTGGACCGCGCCAACTACGGCTTCGCCGCCGCCTCGGGCATGGCCGCCGACCTGATGATCACGCCCGGCCTGTCGTCGATGCTCGGCGCGCTGTTCTTCCTCGGCTACTTTTTCTTCCAGGTACCGGGCGCGATCTACGCGCAGAAACACAGCGTGAAAAAACTGATTTTCGTCAGCCTGATCCTCTGGGGCGGCCTGGCGACGTTGACCGGTATCGTCTCCAATGCCTACTGGCTGATCGTCATCCGCTTCATGCTCGGCGTGGTCGAAGCCGCGGTGATGCCGGCGATGCTGATCTACCTGTGCCACTGGTTCACCCGTGCCGAACGCTCCCGCGCCAACACCTTCCTGATCCTCGGCAACCCGGTGACGATGCTGTGGATGTCGGTGGTCTCGGGTTATCTGGTGCAGCATTTCAGCTGGCGCTGGATGTTCATCGTCGAAGGCTTGCCGGCGGTGCTCTGGGCCTTTATCTGGTGGCGTCTGGCGGATGAACGCCCAGCCCAGGCCACGTGGCTCAGCGACCAGGAAAAGCAGGATCTGGAAAGCGCCCTGGCCGCCGAACAGGTCGGCATCAAAGCGGTGAAGAATTACGCCGAAGCCTTCCGCTCGCCCAAAGTCATCCTTCTGGCCTTGCAGTTTTTCTGCTGGAGCATCGGCGTCTATGGCTTCGTGCTGTGGCTGCCGTCGATCCTCAAGGCTGGCGCACAGATGGACATGATCGAGGCGGGTTGGCTGTCGGCGCTGCCGTATCTGGCGGCTGTGATCGGCATGCTGCTGGTGTCCTGGGGCTCGGACAAACTGCAGAAGCGTAAACGCTTCGTTTGGCCGCCGCTGCTGATCGCCTCCATTGCGTTCTACGGTTCCTACACGCTGGGCGCCGAACATTTCTGGTGGTCGTACACGCTGCTGGTGATTGCCGGTGCCTGCATGTATGCGCCGTACGGCCCGTTCTTCGCGATCATTCCGGAGATCCTCCCGGCCAACGTGGCAGGTGGTGCCATGGCGTTGATCAACAGCATGGGCGCGCTCGGTTCGTTTGGCGGTTCCTACCTGGTCGGCTACCTGAACAGCTCAACCGGATCACCCGGTGCGTCGTACCTGTTGATGAGCGGCGCGTTGATGCTCTCGGTGGTGCTGACGATGCTCCTCAAGCCCGGCGCCAGTGACCGGGAGCGTGCCACCGTTGCGCTAACCCGCCATACCACTGCCCACCCATGAATCGCTGTTGAGATGACTCAGATGAAAAAGCAGGTCGTGCTGTACAAGAAACTCTCGCCGTTGCTGATGGCTCGCCTGCATGAGCAGGCCGAGGTCACGCTGATCGACAACCTCAACCCAGAGGGTCTGGCGCAACTGCGCGACGCCCTGCCCCGCGCTCACGGGTTGCTCGGTGCCAGTCTGAAACTGGATGCGGCGTTGCTCGATCTGGCGCCAAACCTGCAGGCCATCGCCAGCGTCTCAGTGGGCGTCGACAACTACGACATCGACTACCTGACCGAGCGCCGTATCCTGCTCAGCAACACGCCGGACGTGCTCACCGAGACCACTGCCGACACCGGGTTTGCGCTGATCCTGGCAACCGCGCGGCGCGTGGTGGAACTGGCAAACATGGTTCGCGCCGGCCAGTGGAATCGCAACATCGGCCCCGCGCATTTCGGCAGCGATGTGCACGGCAAGACGCTGGGCATCATCGGCATGGGTCGCATCGGAGAGGCGTTGGCCCAGCGCGGACATTTCGGTTTCGGCATGCCAGTGATCTATCACAGCCACTCGCCGAAGCCGGCGGTGGAGCAACGATTCAATGCGCAATACCGCAACTTGCCGGAGCTGTTGCAGCAGGCCGATTTCGTTTGCCTGACCTTGCCGTTGACCGCTGAAACCGAAGGCCTGATCGGCGCCGATCAGTTTGCACAGATGCGCCCCGAGACCATTTTCATCAACATTTCCCGGGGTAAGGTGGTGGAAGAAGCGGCGCTGATTGAGGCATTGCGCGCGGGACAGATTCGCGCGGCGGGGCTGGATGTGTTTGAGCGTGAGCCGTTGAACCTTGATTCGCCGTTGTTGCAGTTGAACAACGTGGTGGCGACGCCGCACATGGGCTCGGCGACTCATGAGACGCGGGAGGCGATGGCGCGGTGTGCGGTGGAGAATTTGTTGGCGGCACTGGCTGGGAAGCGGCCGGCCAATTTGGTGAACCCAGTGGTTTGGAAGGGCTGAAGATCAAAAGATCGCAGCCTGCGGCAGCTCCTACAGGGTACACATTCCAATGTAGGAGCTGCCGCAGGCTGCGATCTTTTGCTTTGGCGATCAAGCCCGCCGCGCGACCAGCAACTCCGTCGCACACAACGCAATGCGCCGGCACGCATCGGCGAGTTTGCGCTGATCCACCACCAAACCAATGCGAATATGCCCCGCCGCGCTCGGCCCGAACGCCTCACCGGCCAGCACCGATACGCCATAACCTTCCAGCAGCCGCTCGGCGAAGTGCTGGGCAGACAGCCCGGTCTGGCGCACATCGGCCATGACGAACATCCCGCCATCCGGCCGAATGGCGCGGATGCCCGGACATTGGTTGAGGCTCGCGCACACCATATCGCGGCGTTGGCGATACTCCTCGCGCATCAGCGCCACTTCCGGCAAGTCTTCATCCACCGCCAATTGCGCAGCGTTTTGAATAAAGTCGGGAATGCCAAACAGCATGCACAACGATAAATTCACCAAATGCTCGGCCATGGGTTTCGGCCCGATGACCCAGCCCACCCGCCAACCGCTCATGGCGTGGGATTTCGACAGGCTATTGATGGTCGCTGTGCGTTCGGCCATGCCCGGCAGACTCGCCGGGCTGATGTGTTCACCCTCATACAGCAATTCGCTGTAGACTTCGTCGCTGATCAGCCACAGGTCATGACGAATACACAGCGATGCCAGTTCCTGCCAGACCATCAGCGGCAAACTGGCGCCGGAAGGATTGTTTGGACTGTTGAGCAAAATGGCGCGCGTCTTCGGCGTAATCAGTGCCGCCACATCCGCCGGGGCGACCCGAAAACCGTTCTCCGGGCGCACCGCCACCGGCACCACTTTCGCTGCGCAAGCGCCGATCACACCTTCATAGGTCACGTACATCGGCTCGGCGACGATCACTTCATCGCCCGGATCGAGCAGGCACTGCACCACCGAATACACCGCGCATTGCGCGCCGGGAAAAATGATCACGTGGTCGGCATCCACCACCTGACCACTGCGTTGCCGATGGCGGCGGGCGATGCTGTCGCGCAGCCCCCGGCTGCCGCGTACTTCCGGATAGTGTGTATCGCCGGCCAGCAGGCTGTCGATCGCCGCCTGAACAATGGGTTTAGGGGTATCGAAGTCCGGATCGCCGATCGACAGCAACAACACGTCGACACCCTGCTCGCGCAGCTCCAGCGCTCGATCATGAATTTGCCAGGCCGCCGCTCCGTCTCCGGCAATGCGTTGGGTCAAGGCTGAATAGCGCATGTGGTTCTCCTGTCGCGCGGGTTCCAAGCCACAACCCTATCTCAAATCGCGTAGCGCGCCAGCGCGGCTTGCAAATCGACGGACGGACCACCCCATAAATTATTGGGAGACGACACGTCTCAGGCGCCCTACCGATCAAAATTGGACCCACCTCTTTTGCGTCCATTAACCGTAAAAAATCAATCGAATCAGAAAATTAGCGTTCGAACTGTAGGACGAATAAAGCCAGAGAAGTCTCCTACAAAAACAGCGTCATGTTTTGCTTGATACGCACGCCACAAACAGTCAGGCGTTAAAGTCAAAAAAATCGGCGGAGGAAGGCCCTCCCCCTTATCAGCTTTCGGTGTGATCACCAGCTGTAGCGAGCACCGAAGTTGAAACCCCACGGCTGTTCGATCTTGTCGCCGTTGCTGTAATCAATGTCAGCGTGCAGCGAAACCTTGTCGGTCAGGGTCATCGCGATCCCGGCACCCAACTCGCCACGGGAGCCCGACAGGTCGTTGTTAAACACATTGTTGTTAACTTCGACTTCATTGTTCTTGGCGAACTCATGCACATAAGCGGCGCGAACATACGGCTGCACGACCTTGCCCTCACCCAGATTGAAGTTGCGCCCCGCGGTGGCGCCCAGTTTGCCGAGCAATGAGCGGGTACGATCACCGTCCGCCGCCAGCCCGTTGTCCAGTTCATAACTCTGGCCCTGGATCACGACACCCGACAATTGCGTGTACGGCTCGACAAAGTAGTCATCGGCCAGCTTGATGTGCCGCCCGAACTCCAGAGACGCACCGACACCTTTGTTGTTGTAGCGGCCCTTGGTTTTGCTGCCGTCACTGAGATGTACATCGGACTCGTTCTCGAAATGGTTGAGTTTCAGCACGCCATCAAAGTAGTAGCCGCTCGGTTCATCCAGCCAGGTTGTGTAGGCACCGACGTAGTAACTGTCGACCGTACCGCTGGTGCCGTGGCTCAAGTTGAGATCGGACTTGCTGTAACCGCCCAGCAACCCCCCCAGCCACTGGCCGTCACCGACCGGCAACGGTGCATCGGCACCGAACGACAGGCCTTGCTGGGTTTGCTGGTAGTCAACACCGGAACCGGTACTGACATCAAACTTGTTACCGTAGGCGCGAATCCAGCCACCGGCCTTGCCGCCGTCCAGCCGCAACTCACCCATGCGACTACGCAGCGTCGTGAGTTCGCCATACCAGACAGTGGGTGCCGTATTGAACAACGCCAGTATCGACTGCGTGCCAGGGCTGATCACTCGCGATGCGGTGTTCAAAAACCAGTCGTTATTGCCCTGCTGGATCAGGTCATAGGAGTACGTGCCCAGGTCCACCGGACCGCCGAGCAATGAAAACTTCGCGTCGCCGTCAGCGATGTGGATGACCGGCAGGGAGGTGGCAGCCACCGGCTCGAAACCACTGGCATCAATCCTGACGTCGTGATTGCCCGTGGCGGTACCGGTAACGGTGAGGGTATCGACCTGACCGAAATTGGTGTGCATGTAAAACGTACCGCCGCTGCCCGACAGATTGCCCACCGACAACTTGAAGAATTCACCGGGGTTGCCGAACTGCACGCCACCACCATTGAGTGCCAGGTTGGCGACGCTGCCGTCACCGACCATCACCCAGCGGGCATCGCTGTTGACGGTCAGTTGGCTGACGTTTTCCAGCCGGCCGGTCAGGGTCGATTGATTTTGCAGGGTGATATTGGCCGTGGCACCGGAGCCCGCAACAACGTCACCCACCAGGTGGCTGTTGTCGACCTTCATGTTGGCAGTCGAGACGCCATCGACTTGCAGGATGCGCCCGTTGCCACCCACCAGGGTGGAACCGTTATTGACTTCGATGGTGGCCAGAATCGGCGCCAGGCCAAAGTCGTTGACGACAATCGCCGAGCCGGTTTGGCCCTGCACCAGGGTACTGTCCAATACCAGACGGCTGGGCGCGCCGGCATCGCCGGGTACAAAACGCACCCCTTGGGCGCCGCCGCGGATCGTGCTGGCCCTTGCAGAAACGGTGCCAGTGGAAAGCTGAATACCCGTCCCGACGGTACTGCTGCCAGTGACCACGGTTCGTGTCAGGGTCAGATCACCCAGGCTCCCGACCTCAATGCCGGTAGTGCCCCCCGTGATGGCGCTGCCCGTAACCGTAGCCTTGGAACCCACAGGCGAGGCGGCGAGAGAGCCCATTGACAGGCCGACTCTGGCACCGGTGACGGTGCTGCCGTTGATAGTTGCGTCGCTATTGACCAACTCGACACCGATGGTGCTGGCAACCGAAGTCACCGTCGAACCGTTCAGGGTCAAGGAGGAGTTTGATTCAACCCGGATGTCGTTGGTCGTCGCACCGGTGGCCGTCAGGCTCGCCTGATTTCGCAGCAGGTATTGATCGGGAGCAACGCTGCCGTCGATCGCCAGCGTTTCCGCATCAACAATTTTTGCCCACGAGTGCGTGCTGGCCAGCAACAAGGGCAGGAGCGTCATCCACTTTAGAGTGGCCGCAAGAGGATGTAAGGCAAAGATTCGTTTATCGTTCATCTAGCACCGCAAGAAGTCGTTGAACTGGAATTCGTCAGGGCTGATGGTTTTGCCCTACGTACCGCGGCGACAAATTACTCAGACCGCCAGGACGTGTCTGTAGGACTTATCCTGCGTATCAACACATTCAAAGACAGGCAGGAGGGAGTCGCCCTCCTGCTGCTGTTGTTGCATGACTTCAAGGTCTAGGGATAACGCAGTGGTCGTTACCCGGGCCGCCGTCAGATTCAAATACGGCAACGATTACGCTGACCGGGTCTGATGACACATCTGTGCCGCGAACGTCGAGGGTGTACTTCACAGTGCCCTTCCCACCACTAATGGCGGGTCTATAGGTAGGTTTCAGACATTTAACGTAGGGAACAAACCAGTCCATACCGTTCGCTTCCTGTGCCTCAGAAACGGTCACAGTCTCCTCGTGGTCGGTGCCGGATATTTCCGTAGTGCCGTCGTATTCGTAGGTCTGCCATTCCAACTTCACATCTACGTCTTCTTTCAGGAAAGTCGATGCAGGAATATGTACGAAGATCCCCCATTCGCCTCCCACAGCCTTCAGCTTCAGGCTGTTGCAATTGGCAATCCCATTTGGAAAATCTGCCACAGGAAATACCGGTTCAGGGAGATCGACGATTTCAACGAGCACATCGATGGTGGTGGGACGTGATTCCTGCGGGTTGGCGAAGCCCGTGCGCGTCAGGGTGTAATGCATCGGCAAGTCATCCATCACCGGAGTGAGTGCGATATCGGCCCACAGTATGTCGATGACGATGACCTCGTTTGCCGCCTCGGTACCGTCAACAACATAAGGGTTAGAAGCCGAAGTAACGCGAACGCCATTGTAGTAAAGCGTCACGGTGTCGCCGACTTCGGGGTCATCAAACAACTCGATAGACGCGGTGGCATCTTCGCCGATATCGTCCAGCGTCAATTCGGTACTGCTGCCTTCGGAACTCTCGAAGGCAATTAAATTCAGGCTTGGATTGATCGGGTCGGGATCCGGGTTAACCGGCCCGGGGATCGCGAAGTCCGTATTGACCGTGATGGCGCTGAGCGCAGGAAAGGGGTAATCGCCCCTGAGTATCGTGTAGTCCACATCGACAGGTTGCACATGTGTGAGTGAGTTGAAGTCGTACTCGTTTGACATATGCGACCAAGGCACCGTGATCATCAAAGGAAACGGCTTGTGCGCGCCAACAGAAGTCCGGGCGAGTTCCTTCGTCCCCCACTTCACGACGATGCCATCATCGTCGCAACATCCTGTGTACGACTCGATATGTACCCTGGTTGGAACGACCGCATCCGCCCGATCAATCACCCCATCGGCGGCCAAAGGGACTGTGCAGGACTGCAATGCACTGGGCAGTGTTCCCAGTGCAACCTGCACCGTTGCCGGTAACGACAATTCACTACGGATACCCGCCTTGTCTACCAGGATGGCCACGGCGTATTGGGTTATCGAACCATAGTTCGTGACAATATTTTTATCTATCAGCACCTCGCGGGTTGGACCGAGCAACTTCGAATAAACGATAAACTGAGTAATATCTTCCGTCGGCAACGGCACTCTATTCAGCCAGGCGACATGAACCCATACATCAGCCCTCTTCGCCTCAATAAAATCCGGGATCACGCATTTGACCCCACCATCATCGGTTAGAACTTTATCGGTGATCACGGGCTTTGCAACGATATCGATCATCGCGTGTTCTGCATCCACCCATTTCGGCCCGGTTCTGTCGATGGTCACTGAGGCCGCTGGAGAGTCTCTTTCAGAGGCGCCATTCCAGTTCTTTACACGATAACGAAATTGAAACGTGCCTTCATAGTTATTGAAAATATCCAGAGGGATCGCCTTTTTTAGAGGAAAGGCTGAATCAGGCAGCCCGTCAGGCCCGGGGATATCTTCTGGCGCGCCGACACGCACCCACTCGGGTGAACTTGAAAGCAGGCACTCCATCGTCAACACGTTTACCAGCCCTGCAGCAGGAGGCCGGTCATCCCACAATGGAATTTCGACGTCCAACGGAGCGTTAATCTTGGTTGAGTGGATCAAACCGTCGCTATCAAGAGCGGCCACGATTTTGGGGACCTTTAGATCGGCGGTAAAGAATTGCTCACGGTAATTGGCCCGCACCTGCTCAGCCGTCAATTTTTCGTATGCGCTTGCCATGTTTAATCTCTCCAAATCCGTTTTAGTTCGGTCATCAGCAGGCTCATGACCTTCAAAACTTTTCTGGCAGTTCAACGCATGGCTCAACTACTGCGCAGCGCCCTGTCGTTCTGCCCGGTCCCACGACCTGGGCGAATTGAGCGCCGGTTTTTTAAAACGCGATACTGTCAAAGTTGACAGGTACCCCCGGATTGCCTGTGCGGTGGGGACGAGGTTGTGCAGGGTCGAACGCGCTCTACAACAGGGTTGGCGCGCTCATTAAACATCTCCGCCGAGCGCTTGTTTAAAAGCGCGTCAGATTACTTCATGCAAGCTACAAGACCTTGCGCCGTTGCCTACGCGTACGCCAGAATTCGCCGGCTTGTGCGCCTAGGGGTCTACCGGTAACTTGATTCGTGTCACTGCTCATCAGTGATCGGGTTTAGTCGCCCGTGGTTTCACGAAGCGCATTTGCGTCCAGACAGTCAGGTCATTTCATGCCTGCTCTTTATGGTAGCTGTGCGCAGGGCGCCTTCGGGCGCGCCGGTTTCGTGTCTCCCCGGTCGACTAACCTGCGTACAGCTGCCACCCTCTCGTTTAGTCGCAAGTGGGTGATGGCTCCACATTTTGGAGACAGAAATATGATTAAACCTTCACCCAACCCGCCGGACACCGATCCGGTTTCCCCATACGAACCCGATTCAAATAAACTCAACGAGGCCGCCGAACGGGCCCTTGATTACCACTTCCCCTCGACTGCCGATATCAAAGCGAAGCCGCGTACGCCCAGCACGTTGTTTACCGTGGACCCCGAGGTCACGACCGAAACCCTGATGGTGTATCTGGTCGAAACACTGGCCTCGGTCGATGTAATGGTCCATCAGTTGGTCGATCATCTGGAGGGCGGAGACCGCAATGCCCTGCTCGGCATTTCCAACAGCATCATGTTGGCGGAGATCACGGCGAACCGGGTGCTGGATCAGATTGATCCGCGTGAGTAGGGGTTTGTAGAAGATCAAAAGATCGCAGCCTTCGGCAGCTCCTACAGGGGATCGCGTGTAGGAGCTGCCGAAGGCTGCGATCTTTTGCTTTTTATCGGGCAGCCATTTGCCAAACGCGAGCGATGTCAGTCGCCCGCTCACGCAACAAGCGCGGCGCCTCGGCACACGCCTGTTCCAGCGTCATCGGCCCGCTCGCCAGGGCAAACGCGGCATCGATGCCATGGGCATACAGTCGCTGATAACCCTCGCCCAGCGTGCCGGCGATGACGATGACGGGTACGCCGTGTTCGCGAGCGATGCGCGCCACGCCAAACGGTGTCTTGCCGCGCAGGGTTTGTGCATCGAATCGCCCTTCGCCGGTGATCACCAGATCGGCATTTTTGACCGCTTCGGCCAGCCCCACCAGCTCGGCAACCACCTCAACCCCGGCCTTGAATTGCGCCCCCAGAAACGCCTTGGCGGCAAACCCCAGGCCGCCTGCTGCACCGCTGCCCGGTTCGTCTCTCGCGTCTTTTTTCAACACCTGCGCGCAGTGATCGGCAAAGTGTCCGAGAGCGCGATCCAGTTGCTCGACCTGCTCTGGCGAGGCACCTTTTTGCGGACCGAAAATCGCCGAGGCGCCGTGAGGGCCACACAGCGGATTGTCGACGTCGGCGGCGATGTCGAAACGCACGTCGGCCAGGCGCGGGTCGATGTCGTGCAAATCGATGCGCGCCAGTTGCGCCAGTGCGAGTCCGCCCGGTGCCAGCGTCTGGCCTTGTGCATCCAGCAGTTTCACGCCCAAGGCTTGCATCGCCCCGGCGCCGCCGTCATTGGTGGCGCTGCCGCCAATCGCCAGGATCACCCGCTGCGCCCCGGCATCGAGGGCCGCGCCAATCAGTTCACCGGTGCCGAATGTGCTGCTGATGCAGGCGTCACGCTGACCGACAGGCACCAACTGCAAACCACTGGCTTCAGCCATTTCGATGATCGCGGTGTGGCTGTCGGGCAACCAGCCCCAGGTGGCATGGACCGATGAACCCAGTGGCCCGCGAACCTCGGCGCGACGCAGTTCACCCCCGCAGGCCGCCAGTATCGACGCGACGGTCCCTTCCCCGCCATCAGCCATCGGGCACTTGATCAGCTGCGCATCGGGCCAGACTTCCGCCCATCCGAGGGCAATGGCATCGGCCACACCTTGAGCGCTGAGACTGTCCTTGAACGAATCGGGGGCGATGACGATTTTCATGCGAATTCTCCAGTTCCAAAGCCCTCATGCTGCCAGCAGGCCCGAACAATAACGCCGGTCCGCTGCACAAGCGCTCATGAGGATTATTGTTCATTTCCACGAAACCGGCCTTTACCCTGTAGGAGCTGCCGAAGGCTGCGATCTTTTGACCTTGATCTTAAAAAGCAAGAACAAAAGATCGCAGCCTTCGGCAGCACCTACGGATCTTGTGGGTTCACTTTTCTGATCTAAGCTGATTCATTACGTCACAAAGATGTATCGGATCGGCTCTTTTACCTACCTGTAAGTCAGCCCCGAGTTTGTGTAAATCAATACACGGCACGCGGGGAACAACATGACTTTGATCAAATCCGTTGAGCACGTATGTGAACGGCTGGCAGCAGACAGTGATTGGCACACGCTGCTGCTACGGCACGGGCTCGATATCAAGGCTCGTCCTTTAGAGACGGAATTAAATAAACCATTGTCGGTGGATCGAACCCTTAAAGGCTTCGAGGATTTCTCTTTAAGCGGGCAACGGGGCATTGAAGCCAGAAATCCGTCCCGCAGTCTTTTGTACCATGCCCTCGCGTCTCCCAATGTGGTGACCGCCCCGAATGGCACGGCCTTGCGGCTTTACCCGAGCGCGGCCGAAATAGAAACGGTTTTAAATTATGTGTATGGCGCACGGCCGCCGTCTCTAGGCGATCTCCAACAGCAGGCCGGTGAAGGAACGACACTGGCCATTGTGGTGTTTGCCACTGAATACCGGCCGAGACCGGGCACGGTTCATCGAAAACATGCCGATCTGTGTTTCTCCCGCACAGGTATAGCGCGCGTCGGTACTGCACCGGCAAATTACGACCCGGCGCGGCGTGGTTTTTTGCCATGGATCGAAACGGACCCGCAAGCGATCTGCGTGACGCCGGCACGTTATTGCCCTTATATCGCGATGCAGAAAAAAGGCGATGCCTGTGCATTTGGGCCGCAACCTTTTCAAGCCAACGACAGTGAACAGGATTTCTGGGTTCCCTTGCATAAACTGTTTGAGGGCCCTGAATGCATTGCCGGGCTGGAGTTGAAGCTGGACATGACGTGTTATCAAATCAACGAAAAACTCCGCCAGTTTCACCTCAGGTTTCCCGAACCCGCCTGGCAGGAACCGGTCATTTCCGGACCACCGTTTGTCATCACCGATGATCTTGTTGAATGGGCAAACGAAGAGGAATACGGCAAAGGCTTGTTAACCCCGGTGCCCAAGGCTCGACTGGTGGAAGAAGCCACTTATGACGGTAAAAAGGTATTTTTTTCGATCCCGCCCAACCCGGGTTTTCGCGGCTATATCATTAATCGACGTTACAAACAGCTTGAAGACGGATCAGTCCATGACCTGAATACAGAACCAGAGGTGGTGCGGATCGTTACAGAGGGCAACTACAGAGCCTTGCACTTTATCGACTTTACCGCCGAAGGTTGGGTTCGCGCGCATTGCCCACAACTCGAGACTGCAGTGGTGAACAATGCGGTAGCTTATTCGCTGGTTGCCGCCCCGGACTTTTACCCTCTCTACACTCAGCGCCAGTTACTTGAGTGGAGCGGCCCGATATTCAGCACGCCTTTTTTCGGACAAACCCTCAGGGTTCTGGCAGACACACGCGCCGCCGGCAACGCCGATTTATCGGGTAATCACTTCCAGAGGGAAGATAAAGGCATCACGGCCATCGTCTCGCATGTTTTGGACAACGCAGAACAGGCGGGTGCCGGTGAAGTTGCCCCTGCGCAACGTCAGACCTGGTTATCCGACGCCGCAGCAGGCTCACTCAGCCCTGGCTGGGAGATCAGTGGCCCTGAGGGTGGCGGGCCGCGTCCCGAATCGTTGTGCGCCTATGAGCTGGGCAGCCCCTTTACTGAAGATGTGCGGATTTGCGCTTCCATAGGCGGCTATTGGCCCGCCGTTTCACCGGACACCTCAAGGACCTTCGAACCCGCTACCAGCCGGATCCCGATCATTCCGTTGACCAATGAGGAAAGCGGCCAGACAAACGCATCGTCATGGGACGGCGTCCGCGGCCCGCAACCGATAGAGGTTGGCGACGGTAAACAGGTCGTGGAATACACGGCGTTCGAACACACCGACTATACAAAAAACGCCCTCGCCGGCCTGCTCTCAGTGCACCACCTTGCACAAACAACAGCCGATGATTATCAGGCTCGAATAGTGTCCCTAAACCACGCTTTCAGGTCATTAGGCGCCACTGACCGGGTGAAAAAAGCGGCGTGGTCCGTGCTCACTTTCAGGAAAGTCACACGCTCCGACGCCGACCTGGAACGGGCCGAGTCAGCGACAGGGACTGTTTTGCAAGCGCCTGTTCATTGCTATCAAATCTATAGAAATGACATCGAGAACACGACGACACCGGCCGACGATTTCACCAAGCGTCATGCGCAAATACTTGAAATGGTTGACCTGTTTGTCAGTCCCACGTCACTGCTGATCAAGCACGATCAGGGCTCATGGCAGGCACAAGACATTGAGTAGGCATGATGTGGTCATCATTGGGGCCGGCCCTGCCGGCAGCGCCGCCGCCATTCTTTGCGCGCAACATGGATTACAGGTGGCGCTGCTTGAACAATCAGCCTTTTGCCGGGATCGACCCGGTGAAACCCTGCCTCCAGGAATCGAACCTTTACTGCAGCAACTGGGTGTAGCCGATGAGGTATTGCGAGGGGATTTTGTTCGACATACCGGCAACTGGGTGCAATGGGGGACTGGGCGTCACTTCAACGCTTTCGGGGGGGATCCCCGCGACCCATGGCGAGGTTTTCAAATCCCCCGGCGCACCTTGGACAACCTTTTACTGAGTAAAGCCCAAGCCTGCGGTGTATCCGTTGTGCGGCCTTGCCACGCCAAAAAGGTCATCCTGCAAGAAAACACCGTGATTGGCGTAGATACAGACGACGGTGCTTTCCAGTGTTCACGCCTCATCGATGCAAGCGGCGCCAATGGATGGCTCGCTCGGCAACTGGCACTGCAACGTCCGGCTTTTTCACCGCGACTGCTTGCGATGTATGGCTATGCAAGCGGCCAATCTGCGGTGTGTGATGACGCGCCCAACATCATCGCGGATAAAGATGGCTGGTGCTGGATCGCAAAAATAGGCACCGAGTCGTACACCTGGACCCGTTTGAACTTCGACAGTGAACAGGCGAGGAGAATGCAACCGCCGTCACTGTTCAAGCACCTGCATGAGTGCTCTAAAGCACGGGGGGCGGATGTGACATGGCGAGTCTGTCACCAATGCGCCGGGGCCGGTTATTTCATAGCCGGCGACGCGGCTTCTGTGCTTGATCCTGGAACCTCTCATGGCGTCCTCAAGGCAATTATGTCCGGGATGATGGCCGCTCATGCCGTCGTCAACAGCCTTGATCATCCGATCCACCAACACACGATCCAAAGTCAGTACCGTCAATGGCTGAACAGCTGGTTTGTGCGTGACATGGGTAAAATGCGCGAGTTCTATGCCTCGCATCCAGTGCCACCCGAATGGCTTGCTGCCCTCCCCGTTAACGCTGCCGATAATTCATTTTGATACACACGACGTTTCTGGTATTTGATTGAGCCTTTCCCACTGGTAAAAGGATTTCGTCATGAGCTACCGCACGTTGGGTCATTCGGGTTTGCAGGTTTCGACGTTGACCCTCGGCACCATGATGTTCGGCGAACAGACCAGCACCGAGGATTCCCTGCGGATCATCGACAAGGCCTGGGACCAGGGCATCAATTTCATCGACACCGCGGACGTCTACACCAACGGCCGCTCCGAAGAAATCGTCGGCGAAGCGATCGCCGGCAACCGCCACGAATGGGTGCTCGCCACCAAGGTCGGTTTCGGCCCGGTGGACGGCTTGCCGAACCGCAGCGGTCTCAGCCGCAAGCACATCTTCAACGGCATCGACGCCAGCCTGACGCGCCTCGGCACTGACTATGTCGACATTTATTACCTTCACCGCGAAGACCACAACACCCCACTGGAGGTCACGGTGTCGGCCATTGGCGACCTGATTCGCCAGGGCAAAATCCGCTATTGGGGGATGTCGAACTACCGTGGCTGGCGCATCGCCGAGGTGATTCGCGTGGCTGACAAGCTGGGCGTCGACCGACCTGTCATCAGTCAACCGCTGTACAACATCGTCAACCGTCAGGCTGAAACCGAGCAGATCACCGCCGCGCACAGCTATGGCCTCGGCGTGGTGCCTTACAGTCCGCTGGCGCGTGGTGTGCTCAGCGGCAAGTACGCGCCGGATGTGAAGCCCGATGCCAACAGCCGCGCCGGGCGCGCAGACAAACGCATTCTGGAAACCGAATGGCGCGTCGAGTCCCTGCGCATCGCCCAGAAAATCCAGCAGTACACCCAGGAGCGTGGCGTCGGCATCGTCGAGTTCGCAATTGCCTGGGTGCTGAACAACGGCGCCGTGACGTCGGCCATCGTCGGGCCGCGTACCGAAGAGCAGTGGGATGCCTACACTAAGGCTCAGGTGGTGCGGATCACGGCGGAGGATGAGGCGTTTATCGATTCGCTGGTGACGCCGGGGCATGCGTCGACGCCGGGGTTCAATGATGTGAGTCACTTCGTGTCGGGACGTAAACCGCGTACGGCTTGAAATCTTTCGCGAGCAAGCCCGCTCCCACAGGGGTTGTGTGTCGATTCGATGACTATGCTTCGACTCAGATCCCATTGTGGGAGCCGGCTTGCTCGCGAAGGCGGTTTGCCAGCCAATATCAATGTCGACTGACACACCGCTTTCGCGAGCAGGCTCGCTCCCACATTAATGGGTTGTTGATCGAACGGACAATATTCGACTGTAAAACCACGTATCCTCCGCACCCCGTTTCACGTTCAACTTCGCGAGGACAGTTTGTCTAAAGGTATCGCTCTATCGGTCACAGCCTCGGTGCTGTTTGCCGTCATGTATTACTACACGTCGTTGCTCAACCCATTAAGCGGCGTGGAGATTTTCGGCTGGCGGATGCTGCTCACTGTCCCATGCATGACGGTGTTCATGGTGGTGTCAGCCGAGTGGAAGCGTGTGGTCGAGATTGTCCGGCGCGTCCGCGTCAATCCGAAATTGATTGCCGCCCTGATCGCCTCGTCCGCCCTGCTCGCCGTGCAACTCTGGCTGTTCATGTGGGCGCCGCTCAACGGCTACAGCCTCGAGGTATCGCTGGGGTATTTCCTGCTGCCGCTGACCATGGTCCTCACCGGGCGTATCGCCTATGGCGAACGCCTCTCCTACCTGCAAAAGGTCGCGGTGGTTTTCGCCTGCCTGGGCGTGATCAATGAGGTGTATCAGGTCGGTGGTTTTTCCTGGGCAACGTTGCTGGTGTGCATTGGCTACCCGACTTACTTCGTCGTGCGCAAACGTCTGGCGACCGACAACCTCGGTGGCTTATGGCTGGACATGGCATTGACGCTGCCGGTGGCGTTCTGGTTTGTCCAGAGTGGCGAACAAGGCTTCAGTGTGTTCGATCAGCACCCGTGGTTGTCGCTGCTGATCCCGATACTCGGCGTGATCAGTGCGTCGGCGCTGGTGGTCTACATCATCGCCAGTCGCTTGCTGCCGTTCAGCCTGTTCGGGCTGTTGAGCTATGTCGAGCCGGTGCTGTTGCTCGGCGTTGCACTGTTGCTCGGGGAAAGTATCAAGGCCGGTGAATGGCTGACGTACATTCCGATCTGGATGGCGGTGCTGGTGTTGATGTTTGAAGGGTTCAAGCATCTGGTGCGCCAGCGGCGTCCTTAAAAGCAAAAGATCGCAGCCTGCGGCAGCTCCTACATGGGATGTCTGTAGGAGCTGCCGCAGGCTGCGATCTTTTGATCTAAAACGGTTTAGTCGGTGGACAGCACACCACGCCGAACCTGGTCGCGCTCGATGGATTCGAACAGCGCCTTGAAGTTACCTTCGCCGAAGCCATCGTCGCCCTTACGCTGGATGAACTCGAAGAACACCGGGCCCATCAGGGTTTCAGAGAAGATCTGCAACAGCAGGCGCTTGTCGCCCGACTCGGACGAACCGTCCAGCAGAATGCCTCGCGCTTGCAACTGATCCACCGGCTCGCCGTGGTTCGGCAAACGGCCTTCGAGCATTTCGTAGTAGGTCTCCGGCGGCGCGGTCATGAAGCGCATGCCGATTTTTTTCAGGCGATCCCAGGTGTCCAGCAGGTTATCGCTGAGGAAGGCCACATGCTGAATGCCCTCGCCATTGAACTGCATCAGGAACTCTTCGATCTGCCCGGCACCTTTGGACGATTCTTCGTTCAGCGGGATGCGGATCATGCCATCCGGTGCGGTCATGGCCTTGGAGGTCAGGCCGGTGTATTCGCCCTTGATGTCGAAGTAACGGATTTCACGGAAGTTGAACAGCTTCTCGTAGAAGTTCGCCCAGTAGGCCATGCGACCGCGATACACGTTGTGAGTCAGGTGGTCGATGATCTTCAGGCCCGCGCCTTCCGGGTTACGGTCAACGCCTTCGATGAACACGAAATCGATGTCGTAGATCGAGCTGCCTTCGCCAAAACGGTCGATCAGGTACAGCGGCGCGCCGCCGATGCCTTTGATCGCCGGCAGGTTCAGTTCCATCGGGCCGGTCTCGATATGAATCGGCTGGGCGCCAAGTTCGAGGGCACGGGCAAACGCCTGCTGGGCGTTCTTGACGCGGAACGCCATGCCGCACACCGATGGGCCGTGCTCGGCGGCGAAGTACGACGCCACGCTGTTGGGTTCGTTGTTGAGGATCAGGTTGATCTGGCCCTGACGATACAGGTGCACGTCTTTGGAACGGTGGGTCGCGACCTTGGTGAAGCCCATGATCTCGAAGATCGGCTCCAGCGTGTTCGGGGTTGGCGAAGCGAATTCAATGAATTCGAAGCCCATCAGGCCCATCGGGTTTTCGTATAAATCTGCCATTTTGGCGCCTCATCATGCTTTTAGAATTAACAGCTGAAATTAACAAATGTTAGTTGCTAGCAATGCTGAGACCGGCGGGTGGCGCGCAGGAGATGCCCCGCACGCTGCGGGCGAGGAAGTCACCGTAGATCAATTGAAACCCAAAACTCTTCATTGTCGACCCAAGGCTCTTGCGGGCGAGGCTTCTGCTGCCAGAAGACGTTTATTATTGTATGCGTAACCGGATTCTACACAGCGTAAATCTATTTGTCCGCCTTCTGTATCAAATCCCCTTTTCCGCTGGTCGCGCAAGGGGTTTGTTTACACGCTGAATTTACCGCTGAGCGGCATAAATCCCATGCGCCATCTATCATGGCCCGTATCTGAACTCTTTTTGGAAGGCGCGCCGTTGTCCTGCCAGCATTTGAGAGCCCTATTTCGTCGCCACAGGTTTCGCGAATGCCACTGACTGCCGACCCTCCCCGCAAGCGCGGTACCCGGCTTGTATTCACTGTTTTGAGCGGCTTGCTCCCGATGGTGCTGGGCTTCGCCATTCTTTACCTGCAGGCTGAACGTACACTTTCACAAAGTACCGGGCAGACTGCTGAAGAAGCCGTGCGCCAGTTCGACTTGATGCTCGACAACACCGCCCAGGCCGCGCGTGAATTGATGCCGCTGGCCGGCCAACGTTGCGTCGATGTCAATCTGGCTTTGCGTGAACAAGTCACACGCCGTCCGTTTGTGCGCTCGACCAGCCTGGTGTGGGACAACACCGCTTATTGCAGTTCGTTGTTCGGCGACTTTCAGGAAAAAATCAATGCCGACGCCTACGTCCAGGGTCGGTTGTTGTTGATGAAAGGCAACCCCGTGACGCCCGATTCCGCGTTGCTGGTGTATCGATCCAGCGAAGGAAAACAGGCCGCGCTCAGCACGCTGGACGGTTATCACCTGAGTAACGTGCTGCGCCTGATCGGCCGCAGGACGTCGCTGGTCCTGCAAGTCGGCGCCAATTGGTTAAATGCCGATATGAAATTCCACGACGGCCCCCTACCCGTCTTCCCGGTGGCCCCCACCACACTGACCTCCGCTCGTTATGCCTTCACCGTGGCGGCCGGCTTTCCCGCGGGCGAAACCTGGCGCTACATGCGCAGTGAATACCCACCGCTGTTCAGCCTGTTGATTTTTTTCGGGGTGATTTCCGCTTTTGTCGGTCATTTCCTGCAGAAGCGCTCGACGTCGCCGAGCCATGAACTACAGCGTGCACTGGAAGCCGCCGAGTTCATTCCGTACTTTCAACCGCTGGTCCATGGCGACAGCAAAAAGTGGTCGGGGACCGAAGTCCTCATGCGCTGGAACCATCCGAAAGAAGGCCTGGTACGTCCCGACCTGTTCATCCCGTTTGCCGAACATTCCGGGCTGATCGTGCCGATGACCCGTTCCTTGATGCGACAAACCGCGCAATGGCTGGCGCCGGTCTCAGCCTCGTTCGACGAGCCGTTTCACATCGGCATCAACATTACCGCCAGCCATTGCCAGGACCTGAAACTGGTCCAGGACTGTCGCGAGTTCCTTGACGCCTTCGCGCCGGGCACTGTCTGCCTGGTACTGGAGTTGACCGAGCGCGAACTCATCATGCCCACAGCCATCACTCACCAATTGTTCGAGCAGCTTCATGAGCTTGGCGTGATGATCGCCATCGACGATTTCGGAACGGGTCACTCGAGTCTGGGTTATTTGCGCCAGTTCAACGTGGACTTCCTGAAAATCGATCAGAGTTTTGTCGCCATGATTGGTGCCGACGCGCTCTCCCGGCATATTCTGGACAGCATCATCGAACTCTCCGCCAAGCTCGACCTGGGGATCGTCGCTGAAGGCGTGGAAACCGAAGAGCAGAGTGATTACCTGACCGCTCATGGCGTGAACTACCTGCAAGGTTATCTTTTTGGGCGCCCGATGCCCGGCGAAGAGTTCGTTCAAGCATTAAGCCATCATTAACTAACGGCTTTAATCGACAAGACAACGGGTTACGCACCAATTTGAATCAAAAACCCACTCTTGTTACATGAAGAAAAAGTCAGGATTTACTCTTTGCGCATTAACTACTACAATTTTTCATGCCTGCGCTAGATTGGCAGGTGAGCCATTATCACCGAGTCGCTTCAAGGCTCTTGGCTTATAGCTTTGTTTGCGGTTGGTATCAGCCAAACACACTATTGGAGTAAAGATATTGTCCAGACTCGCTGAATTTCGTGCAGCTGAAAAGGCCCTTCAAGAGCAGCTAAAACAGCTGGAATCCCTGAAGAACGATGCCGGGCTCAAGAAAGAAATCGAATTCGAAGAAAAGCTCCAGGGGCTGATGAAAACCTACGGCAAGAGCCTGCGTGACATCGTCGCCATTCTCGATCCGAACCCGGCCAAATCCGGCCTGCAACATGCCCCAGCGCCTAAAACCCGCCGTGCTCGCGTGGTCAAGGTTTATCAGAATCCGCACACCGGTGAACTGATTGAAACCAAGGGCGGCAACCACCGTGGCCTGAAAGCCTGGAAGGAACAATACGGTGCTGCCACCGTTGATTCCTGGCTGCGAGGCTAAGCACTCGCGGTGACAAAAAAGCCCTGCCAATGCAGGGCTTTTTCATGGATAGCATCTAAATGCAACGATGTGGGCCGATCAATTCGCTACTTGCCGACTAACTTTGTGCTTAATCCGTTTGGGTATCTAAAAATTACCGAACGTGCTGAAAATCAGCAAACCCTCTACTAAAGTTTCAAGCTGTTACGAGCAGCGCTTATTTCTTCCTCACTTGCCTTATAAGCCTCCGCCTGCCCCGCGTACGAAAGAACATAGGCCTTATCGGCATCCACCGCTGCGACCAATGTTTGCGACAACACATGTCGGCCGTTTTGCGTAATCGTGCAGGTAGTTTCCAGCGCCGATAAACGGCTTAAGGTCGTGGAGTGAATCCGGGTACAGACACTTTGATAGCCGCCCTGAAAAAAGTCCTTCTGCACCGACTTGCGCATCTCCAGCAATACACCTTGCAGGTTCACCTGATGACCGCTCTCGACCTGAGTCATGGTCAGCTCCATCACCATGACTGGCGTGCCAGCCTGATTGTTTTTCACTGCACGTTGACGGGACACCTCTGGCCTGGCGCCGTCCTCCTGCACCGCTTCGACTTCCCAGCCGTTTGGCCACGTCACGATCGGCGCGTCTGCGTGAGCGCAGGTGATACCTGAAAGTACGCCCGTCAGGACCAGCAGCACTTCGGACAATCGAATCATTGCAATGAACACTCACGGGATGAGCGGTAAAGTCTGAGCCTCGCCCGCCCGTCAGGCAATAGCCGACGCTTTCGGTTTGGTGATGTCAGAGCCCTTGCGTATCATTGTCGCCATTCGTTAGCCCCACTTATTACCGGAGGGCCCATGAGCCTGCACGAATTGAATACCTTTGCGGGTGTCACCGCCCAACCTGACACCGCCACCCAGAAGTTTGTCTTCAACCACACCATGTTGCGAGTCAAGGACATCACCAAGTCTCTGGATTTCTACACGCGCATCCTGGGTTTTTCGCTGGTGGAAAAACGTGACTTCCCGGAAGCGGAATTCAGCCTGTACTTCCTGGCGCTGGTCGATAAAAACCAGATCCCGGCCGACGCCGCAGCGCGCACCGAGTGGATGAAATCGATCCCGGGCATCCTCGAACTGACCCATAACCACGGCACCGAGAACGACGCGGATTTCGCCTACCACAACGGCAACACCGACCCGCGCGGCTTTGGCCACATCTGCATTTCGGTGCCGGACATCCGTGCGGCGTGCGAGCGTTTTGAAGCACTGGGCTGCGATTTCCAGAAACGCCTGAACGACGGCCGCATGAAGAGCCTGGCATTCATCAAGGACCCGGATGCTTATTGGGTTGAAATCATTCAGCCGGCGCCGCTGTAAATCAAAATCAAAAGATCGCAGCCTTCGGCAGCTCCTACACCAATCCCTGTAGGAGCTGCCGCAGGCTGCGATCTTTTGATCCACAAAAAAACCCCATGATCACTCATGGGGTTTTGTGTTTTCAGCGTCGGCTTTTATGCCGGGGCCGAGGTCCGGATCAAGTGATCGAATGCGCTCAGCGAAGCCTTGGCGCCCTCGCCCACCGCAATCACGATCTGCTTATACGGCACAGTCGTCACGTCACCGGCAGCGAACACGCCAGGCATCGACGTTTCACCACGCGCATCAACGATGATCTCACCGCGAGGCGACAGCTCGATGGTGCCTTTGAGCCAGTCGGTGTTTGGCAGCAAACCGATCTGCACGAAAATCCCTTCCAGCTCGACAGTGCGCAGTTCGTCTGACTGACGATCCTTGTACCGCAGGCCGTTGACCTTCTGCCCGTCGCCGGTGACTTCAGTGGTTTGCGCACGGGTGATCACGGTGACGTTCGGCAAGCTGTGCAATTTACGCTGTAGAACCGCATCGGCGCGCAGCTGTACATCAAACTCAAGCAGCGTGACATGGGAGACGATACCAGCCAGGTCAATGGCCGCCTCGACGCCGGAGTTACCGCCGCCAATCACCGCCACACGCTTGCCCTTGAACAGCGGACCGTCGCAGTGCGGGCAGTACGCCACGCCTTTGTTGCGGTATTGCTGCTCACCCGGGACGTTCATTTCACGCCACCGCGCACCCGTGGCAAGGATCACGGTCCTGCCTTTCAGCGTCGCGCCGCTTGCGAAGTGAACCTCGTGCAGCTCGCCATTTTTACCTGGCACCAGTTTGTCGGCGCGTTGCAGGTTCATGATGTCCACGTCGTACTGCTTGACGTGTTCTTCCAGCGCTACAGCCAGTTTCGGCCCTTCGGTTTCCTGCACGGAGATGAAGTTCTCGATGGCCATGGTGTCCAGCACCTGCCCACCAAAACGTTCCGCTGCCACACCGGTGCGAATGCCTTTACGAGCGGCGTAGATCGCTGCCGAAGCACCGGCCGGGCCACCGCCGACAACCAGCACATCAAAGGCTTCTTTGGCGCTGATTTTCTCGGCCTGACGCTCGATGCCGCTGGTGTCGATCTTGGCGAGGATTTCTTCAAGGCCCATGCGGCCCTGACCGAAGTTCACGCCGTTCAGGTAGATGCTTGGCACGGCCATGATCTGGCGTTCATCGACTTCGGCCTGGAACAGCGCGCCGTCGATGGCGACGTGACGGATGTTCGGGTTCAACACCGCCATCAGGTTCAGCGCCTGGACGACGTCCGGGCAGTTCTGGCAAGACAGCGAGAAGTAAGTCTCGAAGCTGAATTCGCCTTTGATCGAGCGGATCTGTTCGATCACTTCCGCACTGGCTTTCGAGGGATGGCCGCCGACTTGCAGCAACGCCAGCACCAGGGATGTGAATTCGTGGCCCATCGGGATGCCGGCGAAACGCAGGCTGATATCCGCGCCGGGGCGATTGATCGAGAACGATGGCTTGCGTGCATCGTCACCGTTATCGAGCAAGGTAATTTGGCCGGAAAGACTGGCAACGTCTTTCAGCAGTTCGAGCATTTCCTGGGATTTCGCACCGTCGTCGAGGGATGCAACGATCTCGATCGGCTGAGTGACCCGTTCCAGGTACGATTTCAACTGGGCTTTAAGATTGGCGTCCAACATACGGGCGATTTCCTTTTTACTGTTGCGAAGACATAAAAAAACGCCCGAGCGAATCGCGCCCGGGCGTTTTTAGTGGGCGGTGCAGCTTACTGAGTAGGTGCGGAGTTCCGCCCTGATGCAGCGCGACTCACAGGCTTAGATCTTGCCGACCAGGTCCAGGGACGGCGCCAGAGTGGCCTCGCCTTCTTTCCACTTGGCTGGGCAAACCTGGCCTGGGTGAGCAGCAACGTACTGAGCAGCCTTGATTTTGCGCAGCAGCTCGGAAGCGTCACGGCCAACGCCGCCATCGTTCAGTTCAACGATTTTGATCTGGCCTTCAGGGTTGATGACGAAGGTGCCACGGTCAGCCAGACCAGCGTCTTCGATCAGGACGTCGAAGTTGCGGGAGATGGCGTGAGTCGGGTCGCCGATCATGGTGTACTGGATTTTGCCGATGGCTGGCGAAGTGTTGTGCCAGGCAGCGTGGGCAAAATGAGTATCGGTGGAAACGCTGTAGATCTCGACGCCCAGTTTCTGGAACGCGTCGTAGTTGTCAGCCAGGTCTTCCAGTTCGGTTGGGCAAACAAAGGTGAAGTCAGCTGGGTAGAAGAACACGACAGACCATTTGCCTTTCAGGTCAGCGTCCGAGACTTTTACGAAGTCGCCATTTTTGAAAGCGTCAGCTTTGAACGGTTTAACATGGCTGTTGATGATAGGCATCGGTGACTCTCCGTCAGGGGTTGAAAAGTTGATGGAGTGAACTCTACCCACTCGACGGACCGATGGCTCATTGGCAAACCTGATGCTGCTGATTTGTTTTCGCTATTAGCCAGCTGTATTAATAGAAGAAATTGGTATCTATGGATGTAGCAGCTGGCGAAGCCTGCGTTCGGCTGCGAAGCAGTCGTAAAACCCGGCTTGCATGGTTTACCTGACACACCGCGAGTTCTGATTCTGCGACTGCTGCGCAGCCGAACGCAGGCTTCGCCAGCTGCTACGGAGCGTATTTCAGCCTGCCAACGGCTTTTCAGCGATGCGGTTCATCCCCAGAAACGGGCTGGCCTCGACATAACGCATGGCAGACTTCATGTCCTTCCAGCCCACGTAACTCATCAACGACTTCAAATCCCAGCCGCTCTGGTGCGCCCAGGTGGCAAAACCGCGGCGCAACGAATGGCTGGTGTAGTGTTCGGCCGCAATGCCTGCGCGCTCGAGCGCCTGGCGCAACAAGGGAATGACGCTGTTGGCGTGCAAGCCCACTTCGCTCAGATGACCCCAGCGGTCGATGCCGCGGAACACCGGGCCACGAACCAGCGCCGCGTCGGTGATCCAGGCGATGTAAGCCTCGACCGGACACAGACGCTGTAACGCCGGAGTCTGATAAGTCTTGCCGAGGTTTTCGCGGTCGCTCTTGCTTCGCGGCAGGTAAAGGCTGATGCCCGTGCCGGCTACCGCTTGCACGTGCTCGACCTGTACCCGGCACAACTCGTCGCTACGAAAGCCACGCCAGAAGCCGAGCAGGATCAGTGCGGTGTCGCGCCTGGCCCGTAGCAGAGCCGGTCGGTCATTTTCAGTTTTTGCGGTTTGTGCTTCCTGTTCCAGCCATGCCACCACTTGCTCCAGATGCTGAAGCTGCAACGGCTCAGCCTGCTTCTCCTGAGCCGGGTGCAGCGCGCGAATGCCCTTGAAGACCTTGCGCACTACCGGCGCCTTTGTCGGATCGGCAAAGCCCTGACTGTTGTGCCACTGCGCCAACGCCGACAGACGCAGCTTTAGCGTGTTGATCGACAACTCCCCCGCGTACGCCACCAGATAACGCGCGACGCTGTCAGCAGTGGCCGGCAGAAAACCACCCCAACCGGCTTCGAAATGCTCGATGGCCGCCCGATAGCTGCGACGGGTGTTGTCGCGTGTGGCGGCTTGCAGATATCGATCCAGATCGGTCATGGGAATGAACCTTTTGGTGGGCCAGTGTAGGAGCTGCCGCAGGCTGCGATCTTTTGACTTTGCTTATTGGGGAAGATCAAAAGATCGCAGCCTGCGGCAGCTCCTACAAGGGCATTGTGTACGGACTTACGGCGATAAGAAGCTTCGCCATGCTTTCACACGGGGTAATACCAGTATATCCCGCGTGAATACTTCGCGTATTTAAAGTTATCTTCCTGCGTGGTACATTGTGTACTTTGGTGGTACGTACCACAGTACGAAATCGTAGGAGAGTTCATGGCACGCGGTGGTGTAAACAAAGCAGTAGTGCAAGCGGCACGCTTGGCGATTTTGGCTCGCGGCGAAAACCCCAGCATCGACGCCGTACGGATCGAGATGGGCAATACCGGTTCGAAAACCACCATTCACCGCTATTTGAAAGAACTGGATGACGGCGTCGAACCTGCCGCACCCTCCTCCGAACCCATCAATGACGAACTGACAGCACTGGTCTCGCGTCTCGCTCAGCGCTTGAAAGAGCAGGCGCAAGAACCTATCGATCAGGCGCGCGCCCAGTTCGATCAACAACGAAAAGCATTGGAAAGCCAATTGGCCGTGTCTGAAGAGGCCAACACCGAACTGCAGCAGCAGTACGAGATTCAAACCCTGGCTCTGACGCAGGAGTCGGAGACACTGCAGAACACCCACGCCATGCTGCAGACCGAGCAAACGCGTAACGCAGGACTGAACCAGGCGCTGGCCGATTTCGAGTTGCGTTTGCGCGACAAGGACGAGCAGATCCGCTCACTGGAAGAAAAGCACCTGCACGCGCGCGATGCGCTGGAACACTACCGCAACGCCGTCAAGGAACAACGTGAACAGGAACAGCGGCGCCATGAGGGCCAGGTGCAGCAGATTCAGATGGAGTTGCGCCAGGCTCAACAAAGCGCGTTGGTGCGTCAGGACGAAATCACCCAGCTACACCGCGACAATGAGCGCCTGCTGACCGAAAACCGTGGCACGCTGCGCGAGTTGAGCCTGACGCAGGAACAGCTCAAACAAACCAATGCCCAACAGGATCAGCTGCTGGAACAGGTCAACCGGATCGACAGCGAGCGCACCCTCCTCCAGGAACGCCTGCGCGCAGCCATGCTGGAAAGCCAGTCACTGAAACAAAGCGTCGAAGATCAGTTACAGGTCAACAAAGCACTGGAAATTCAACTGACCAAGATCCAAGCAGACCTGGAAGAAAGCCAACGCCAATCAACTGTAGGAGCGAGCTTGCTCGCGAAGGACGTCAACGATAACGCGTAAAACCAGGCCCCCAGCGGCGCCTATGGTTTTTTCGCGAGCAAGCTCGCTCCTACAGGCTGTCATTGCGACAGCGCCAGACGCAACCAGGGCCGATTAACCCGCGACCGGCGTGCGCATGGTGACGAACTCTTCGGCGGCCGTCGGATGCACGCCGATGGTTTCGTCGAAATCGCGCTTGGTGGCACCAGCCTTCAACGCAATCGCCAAACCCTGGACGATCTCGCCAGCGTCCGGTCCGACCATGTGGCAACCCAGAACCTTGTCGGTCTTGGCATCCACCACCAGCTTCATCAGCGTGCGCTCCTGGCATTCGGTCAGGGTCAGCTTCATCGGGCGGAAACGGCTTTCGAAAACCACCACGTCGTGGCCGGCTTCGCGAGCCTCTTCCTCGGTGAAGCCTACGGTGCCGATGTTCGGCAGGCTGAACACCGCCGTCGGGATCATCTTGTAATCCACCGGGCGATATTGCTCAGGCTTGAACAAGCGCCGCGCAACGGCCATGCCTTCGGCCAGCGCGACCGGCGTCAGTTGCACGCGACCGATCACATCACCAAGGGCCAGAATCGACGGTTCGGCGGTCTGATACTGCTCATCGACCTCGACGAAACCTTTCTTGTCGAGTGTGACGCCGGTGTTTTCCAGCCCGAGATTGTCCAGCATCGGACGCCGGCCGGTGGCGTAAAACACACAATCCGCCTCCAACTCGCGACCGTCCTTGAGGGTGACTTTCAGACTGCCATCGGCCTGCTTGTCGATACGCTCGATGTCGGCGTTGAATTGCAGATCCATCCCGCGCTTGGTCAGCTCTTCCTGCAAATGCTTACGCACGGCACCGTCGAAGCCGCGCAGGAATAACTCACCGCGATACAGCAACGTGGTTTCGGCGCCCAGGCCGTGGAAGATCCCAGCGAACTCGACAGCGATGTAGCCACCGCCTACGACCAAAACACGCTTGGGCAGCTCTTTGAGGAAAAACGCCTGGTTGGAGCTGATCGCGTGTTCATGCCCCGGAATTTCCGGAATCTGCGGCCAGCCGCCGGTGGCAATGAGGATATTCTTGGCGGTATGACGCTCGCCATTGATCTCGACCGTATGCGGGTCGACGATCTTGGCGTGGCCTTCGTGCAAGGTCACGCCGCTGTTAACCAGTAGCGTGCGATAGATGCCATTCAGGCGATTGATCTCGCGGTCCTTGTTGGCGATCAGCGTCGCCCAATCGAACTTCGCCTCACCCGGGGTCCAGCCAAAACCTGAAGACTGCTCGAAGTCTTCGGCGAAATGCGCGCCGTAGACCAGCAATTTCTTCGGCACGCAACCGACGTTCACACAGGTGCCACCCAGGTAACGGCTCTCGGCCACCGCCACTTTCGCGCCAAAACCAGCCGAAAACCGCGCAGCCCGCACACCGCCGGAACCGGCACCAATCACATAAAGGTCAAAATCGTAGGCCATTTTCAATCTCCTCGGCAGGCAAACAGCATACCCGCAGAAGTCCGTTGGGCAAGCGCTGCAAACGATATGAGGGCGGAAAATGAAAAAGCCACCCGAAGGTGGCTTTTAAGAAACAAGCAAGTCAAACCCTATCAGTAAGCCTTGCCAGTCTTGTAGAAGTTCTCGAAGCAGAAGTTGGTCGCTTCGATGTAGCCTTCAGCACCACCGCAGTCGAAGCGCTTGCCTTTGAATTTGTAGGCAATCACGCAACCATTCTGCGCCTGCTTCATCAAGGCGTCGGTGATCTGGATCTCGCCGCCCTTGCCTGGCTCGGTTTGTTTGATCAGGTCGAAGATGTCCGGGGTCAGGATGTAACGACCGATGATCGCCAGGTTCGACGGAGCGTCTTCCGGGGCTGGCTTCTCGACCATGTTGCGGACGCGGTAGAGGTCGTCACCGATCAAGTCGCCGGCGATTACGCCGTACTTGTTGGTTTCCAGCGGATCGACTTCCTGGATCGCGATGATCGAGCAGCGGTACTGTTTGTACAGCTTGACCATCTGGGTCAGGACGCCGTCACCGTCGAGGTTGACGCACAAGTCATCCGCGAGCACCACGGCGAAGGGTTCGTCGCCGATCAGCGGACGGCCCGTCAGAATGGCGTGGCCCAGGCCTTTCATTTCGGTCTGACGAGTGTAGGAGAACGAGCACTCGTCCAACAGTTTGCGGATGCCGACCAGGTATTTTTCCTTGTCGGTGCCCTTGATCTGGTTTTCCAGCTCGTAGCTGATATCGAAGTGGTCTTCCAGAGCGCGTTTGCCACGACCGGTCACGATGGAGATTTCGGTCAAGCCAGCGTCCAGTGCTTCTTCGACGCCGTACTGGATCAGTGGCTTGTTTACCACCGGCAGCATTTCTTTGGGCATGGCTTTAGTCGCTGGCAGGAAGCGAGTACCGTAACCGGCTGCTGGGAACAAGCATTTCTTGATCATATAAGTCCTTGAAAGGGCTGTGTGTACGAGTTTCGGCGCAGTCTAATCAGGCGGCGTGCACCTTACAATGCCCCGCACTGGCTAACCGATGCCATCATAGAGAAATATTCTTGCGGATAGTTCCCCCCGATCGCTGCGCCGCCTTTATTGATAGCACAGACGGCCAGATCTGCACGACCGGACAATCGCACCACCCTACACCCATCAGCACCGGTTGAGTGCATTTGGCGGTATGATTGCGCGATTGAACCAGTCAAACGAGGCAGATCGATGTCGGTAGCAAAAAGCGTCAACGGGTACTTGATCAATCAGGCAAAAGACGGCCAGTGGTGGGTAGACAGCGTTGGCGGCGAAAATATCGCCGGGCCTTTCCCTACCGAAGCATTGGCGATCGAGGTGGCATCGGTGTTGCAGGATCAGCCGTCAGCGCCCAAGCGCCGCGGGAAGGACAAGTCCTGAGCAGTATCTGACTCGACCCGAGCCTTGCCGTTGCGCAGGGCTTTTTTATGGGTAGATCAAAAGATCGCAGCCTTCGGCAGCTCCTACAGGGCGATCTTTTGATCTTGCCGATGGCCATTCGCTATAACCTTTTGATTCGGGCGCTGTCACAGGCTTAGCCCCATCATCCTGACGACGACCACGACATGACTAAATTCTTGCCACTGATTGCGGTGCTGGCCCTGAGCGGCTGCGCCACTTCCGAAACGACCTACCTGAATAACGGCGAGCAAGGTCTGGCCATTGATTGCTCGGGGGAGGCCAATTCCTGGGCCACCTGCTACGAAAAAGCCGATGCCTCTTGCGCCGGCACCGGCTATCGAATTGTCGGTACCGACGGAACACCTTCGACCAAGGAAAGCGACAAGACGCTGGGCGTTGACGTAGGCAACTACAAGAACCGCAGCGTCGTGGTGGTCTGCAAGTAAGGCACCCTGCCCTACATGTGAATTTCGGCGAACTTGATCCCGAGACCACGCACGGTCTCAATCAACTCGTCCAGGCTACCGAAGGATTCAACTTCATCGTTTTCGTCTACCAGGAAATAACTGCGCCCGGCGCTTTTCTTGAAGAATACGATCCACTCGCCCGAATTCGCCGGATTTTGAATCACGTGGGTGGCAGAGATGTGACCCTCTGCATGGCGCTCCCGTACCTGCTCTCGCTTCATGCTTGCTCCTGAAATGACAATGCCGTCAAAGCGTTG
Organism: Pseudomonas sp. LBUM1644; assembly: GCF_059716195.1. NCBI lineage: Bacteria > Pseudomonadati > Pseudomonadota > Gammaproteobacteria > Pseudomonadales > Pseudomonadaceae > Pseudomonas > Pseudomonas sp. LBUM1644. The sequence continues at coordinate 3,547,074 of NZ_CP166812.1, forward strand.
CTTTGACGGCATCGGTGCCGATTGGCGTCATTCTATCAGCCGGAAATGCACGCGGTGGCAGCGTTGCGTACATCATGCGGACGCAAAGGCACGTTGGAGATGCGCTCATGAAGCTTGATGCTGCTGCCGGTGGAACGGTTTTCGATATCGAATACCGCGGCCGGGCCCGACGAGAACTTCTGCGGAACGATCACACGAACGCCATCCTTCTGCGACTCGACTTGCAGGGCGCCTCGGCTGTTGGCCAGTTTTTCGCTCAGGCATTGTGCGTACTCATGGGGCTTCTTGCCTGAGATCACGTTCATGGTAGGCAGCGTCTCATTGATTTCCGAGACTGACGCACAACCACTCATCGCCAGCGCCAACGGCAGCAACCACACACCCCACTTCATACGAAACCTCCGATAAAGACCCTCCGACAGCACAAATGCCGTTTTTCTCCGAGGCTCATTGCTTTTATCCCGCATAGAATCCGGAATAACAGTTTTTAATTGTCAAAGCGGACCTCGACGACCGGATAATAACCCGTTCGGGCTGATAAACTGCGCCAATCGCCCATGCTATCGTTTTGATTTTGTAGAAAAAGCCCTTCTGGAGGCGCCTCATGAAATTTATCCACCAGCGCGAGCACCTCAACGAAGACGACATCGTCGTCATTCAGTGCTCCCAAACGTGCAACATCCGCTTGATGAACGACGCCAATTTCCGCAGCTTCAAAAATGGCGGCCGCCACACTTACCATGGCGGTGCGTTCGACACCTTCCCGGCACGAATTACTGCACCGAGCACCGGTTTCTGGAACATCACCATCGATACGGTCAACCGCCGCCCGATCAGCGTGACTCGCAAACCGACCCTGACCCATTCAATCAAGATCATCCGCCGCTCCAGCACGAAACTCAGCTGAGTGACGCCCCACCACGAGGACAGGCAGGCATGAACGCGACGCCAACCACCAAATACGTCATCAAGTACAAACTCAACGGCGAACGCCGCTTCGAATTTGCCCAGCTTGAAACAGGCACCGAGACAGAAGCCAAGGCCGCGCTGGACGCCATTCATGGCCAAAGCGAAGACGTGATCAGCGACATCAGTGTCAGCAAAGCGCTGTAAACCACTGCGGAGCAACAACAGGGATGTCTGCTCCCCGCCGTGAATTCGACCGCAAGCACCGGAGTGTTGGTGAAGGCGCCACGCCCTAGACTGGCCACCTCAACCCTGGGTTAAGGAGTCAGAAGGTGTTTAGCGAGCATGACCTTGATACGCTCGACTGGGATGCACTGGAACAGCAACTTGATCAGGATGGCTGCGCCATCATCCGGTCGCTGTTAACCCACGCTTCCTGCGACGAAATCAGCGCCCTCTACAGTCAGCAAGAACCTTTCCGCTCGCAAGTCATGATGGCCCGTCACGGCTTCGGCCGCGGCGAGTACAAATACTTCCGATACCCATTGCCCGACCCGGTGGCACGACTGCGCAGCGCCCTTTACCCTCGGCTGGTGCCGGTTGCCAACCGCTGGTACGAGCAGATGAGCCTTGCGCCCCGATTCCCCGAAACCCATGAGGCGTTTCTCGAGCGTTGCCATGCCGCCGGTCAGGAGCGGCCGACACCGTTGTTGCTGCAATATGGCCCACAGGACTACAACTGTTTGCATCAGGACCTGTACGGCGAACACGTCTTTGCGCTGCAAGTGGCGATTTTGCTGTCAGAACCGGACGAAGATTTCACCGGCGGCGAATTCGTCCTGACCGAGCAGCGCCCGCGGATGCAGTCGCGGCCCCAGGTCATCGGCCTGAGCAAAGGCGATGGGCTGATTTTTGCCGTCAATCAGCGCCCCGTCAAAGGCGTTCGCGGCTATTACCGCGTCACCCTGCGCCACGGCGTGAGTCGCCTGCACAGTGGAAAACGGCATACCCTTGGAATTATCTTTCACGATGCGTCATGACCCCATGAACCCGACCACTTTGGATCTGTTTGCCGACGCGGAACCTGAGCAGCAGCCCAGACGCGATCAAATTGGCGAACAGTCCTACGTGCTGAGAGGCTTTGCCCTGCCTTGGCTCGACCGATTGTTACCCGAACTGCAAGCGGTGCTGACGGCGGCACCGTTTCGACAAATGGTCACGCCGGGCGGCTTCACCATGTCGGTGGCCTTGAGCAGTTGCGGCACGCTGGGCTGGACCACCGACCGCAGCGGTTATCGCTATACCCGCCACGATCCGCAGACCGGTCGACCCTGGCCGAAAATGCCAGACGTGTTTTTCGAGTTGGCGCAAGCGGCGGCGCACGAAGCCGGGTTCGTTGATTTCGTGCCTGATTCCTGCCTGATCAATCGCTATGTCCCCGGAGCCAAGATGTCTTTGCACCAGGACAAGGACGAAGGTTCCTACGCGGCACCCATCGTTTCCGTATCGCTCGGGTTGCCGGCGATGTTTCTGTTCGGAGGGTTTGAACGCGGCGATAAAAGCCTGCGGATTCCTTTGCTACATGGCGATATCGTGGTCTGGGGTGGCGTGGATCGGTTGCGCTATCACGGGGTCTTACCCATCAAGGAAGGCCAGCATCCACGCCTGGGCGAACAACGCATAAACTTCACTTTTCGTACCGCTGGATGAAGCCCTCGAATTCGACCGCAAGACCCGGAGTGTCAAGCACCAGGCCGCTGGTTAATCTGAACCAAACCAGTCAACGGACATAAAGCCATGACCCGCCATTCGCCAACCATCGCCACAGAAAACGATCCTCGCTGGGCCGCCGTCGTCGCGCGTGATCCCCGGGCAGACGGGCAGTTTGTGTATGCGGTGAAAACCACCGGTGTCTATTGCCGTCCCAGCGGCCTGGCGCGTCTGCCGAAACCGCAGAACGTCGAGTTTTTCGACACCGCCGAACAAGCCCAGGCAGCGGGTTATCGCCCCAGCAAACGGACGGCAAAGGACCAAAGCGACGTCGCTTCCCAACATGCCGCCACCGTGGCCGCCGCGTGCCGCCAGATCGAAACAGCAGAGAATCTGCCCGCGCTGAGCGAACTGGCCGACGCCGCTGGCCTCAGCACGTTTCACTTCCATCGGGTATTCAAAGCGGTTACCGGCCTCACCCCCAAGGGTTACGCCACGGCCCATCGCTCACGCAGGGTCCGCGAGCGGTTGGCGGACGGAAGCTCGGTGACCGACGCACTTTATGACGCCGGCTTCAACTCCAACAGTCGCTTCTATGAGGCGGCAGATCAGTTACTGGGCATGAAACCCGGCGACTACCGCGCCGCCGGCCAGAATAACGAGATTCGTTTTGCCGTTGGCCAGTGCTCGCTCGGAGCGATTCTGGTGGCGCAAAGTGAACGAGGCGTTTGCGCGATCCTGCTGGGTGATGATCCGCACCAGTTGGTCTGCGACCTGCAGGACAAATTCCGCCAGGCCACGTTGATCGGTGCTGATCACGCGTTCGAGCAACTGATCGCCAAGGTTGTCGGCTTTATCGAAGCACCGGCCATTGGCCTGGATTTGCCGCTGGACGTTCGTGGCACTGCGTTTCAAGAGCGGGTCTGGCAAGCCTTGCGCGAGATCCCTGTCGGCAGCACGGCCAGCTACGCCGATATCGCCCAACGCATCGGCGCGCCCAAAGCCTTCCGCGCCGTGGCCCAGGCCTGCGGCGCGAATAGCCTGGCGGTGGCGATTCCATGCCATCGCGTGGTGCGCAGCGACGGCGATCTGTCGGGCTATCGCTGGGGCGTAGAGCGCAAACGGCAGTTGCTGAAGCGTGAAAGCCAATAGATCAAAGATCAAAAGATCGCAGCCTGCGGCAGCTCCTACATTAGAAATGCGTCCCCCTGTAGGAGCTGCCGCAGGCTGCGATCTTTTTGCTGGTCAGCGATTCACATCCACCACCACCCTTCCCCGCAACTGGCCAGCAAGCAACCGCGGCGCCGCATCAACCACCTCGCTCAAACCAATTTCGTGACTGATCACCGGCAGCAAGGCGAAGTCCAGATCCTTGGCCAAACGATTCCAGGCCACGACTCGCCTGGCTTTCGGTTGGGTCACGCTGTTGATCCCGGCGAGGGTCACACCACGCAAAATGAACGGCGCAACGGAGGCCGGAAAGTCCATGCCTTGCGCCAATCCACACGCGGCGACGGTACCGTTGGCCTTCGTGCTGGCGCAGGCGTTGGCCAAAGTATGGCTGCCGACGGAATCAATGACCGCGGCCCAACGCTCCTTGGCGAGAGGCTTGCCCGGTTCGGACAGCGTCGCGCGATCGATTATTTCGCTGGCACCCAGTTGCTTGAGGTAATCATGTTCGGAAGTGCGACCGGTGGACGCCACCACGCGATAACCCAGCTTGCTCAGCAGGGCGATGGCGAAACTGCCTACGCCGCCATTGGCCCCGGTCACCAACACTTCGCCTTGCTCAGGCGTCACACCGTTATGCTCCAACGCCAGGATGCACAGCATTGCCGTGTAACCCGCCGTGCCGATGGCCATTGCCTGGGCGGCCGTGAATTCAGGGGGTAGCGGGATCAGCCAGTCACCCTTGAGACGAGCCTTCTGCGCCAACCCTCCCCAATGCCCTTCGCCAACACCCCAGCCATTGAGCAGTACCTGGTCGCCGACTTTGTAGTCCGGATGCTCACTGACTTCGACAGTACCTGCCAGATCGATCCCCGGCACCATTGGGAATTTTCGCACCACCGGGCTGCTGCCGGTGATTGCCAGGCCATCCTTGAAGTTCAATGTGCTGTACGCCACGCGCACCGTCACGTCACCCTCGGGGAGTTGATCGTCATTGATCTCTTGCAGGGTGGCCCGGTAACCGCTGTCGTCTTTGTCGATCAAAATGCCTGTGAACATTACTGCCTCCAAATGGAATCGCTCAGGTTGTCGTATAGGTCGAATAGCACGAAGCAACATTTTGCCGTAGTCGACTTTAAGCCAATCCGGGCTTTTATACCGCCGGCGACTATTCTTCAAACTCGACTGGCCTTGCGCCAGTCAATGCTGATACAAAACCGGTTCTACCGTCCCTGCCCTGTTTTACGCCGGAGAACCTTTGAAATGAACCAATGGCCAGACACCCGCATTCTTGACCTGCTCGGGATCGAACTGCCGATCATTCAGGCGCCGATGGCCGGAGCGACCAATTCGGCGATGGTGATTGCCGCCAGCAACGCCGGAGGCCTCGGCTCGATGCCCGCCGCGATGTTGAGCACCGAGCAGTTGCGCGACGAGCTGAAGACGATTCGCCAGCACAGCGAGCGCCCTTTCAACGTCAACTTCTTCTGCCACCAGCCTCCCGCCGCCGATGAGCAACGCGCCCGGGACTGGAAAAACCTGCTGGAACCGTATTACCGGGAGCTGGGTATCGACTTCGACGCGCCAACACCGGTATCCAATCGCGCTCCGTTCGATATAGCGGCTTGTGAAGTGCTCGAAGAGTTTCGCCCCGAAGTCGTGAGTTTTCACTTCGGCCTGCCGGAAAAATCCCTGCTGGATCGGGTAAAAGCGACCGGGGCAAAAGTGCTGTCATCCGCCACCACCGTCGAAGAAGCCATCTGGCTTGAGCAGCATGGCTGTGACGCGATCATCGCCATGGGCTACGAAGCGGGCGGACATCGCGGGATGTTCCTCAGCGACGACTTGAGCAGCCAAGTGGGTATCTTCGCCCTGGTGCCGCAGATCGTCGACGCGGTGAAGGTGCCGGTGATTGCAGCGGGTGGCATTGCCGATGCACGGGGTGTCGCGGCGGCGTTTCTGCTGGGAGCTTCGGCAGTGCAAGTGGGTACGGCCTACTTGTTCACGCCAGAGGCCAAGGTTAGCGCGTCTCATCACAAGGCGTTGCGTACCGCCAAGGAAAGTGAGACGGCCGTGACCAATATTTTCACCGGGCGCCCGGCGCGCGGGATTCTAAATCGGGTGATGCGGGAACTCGGACCGATGAGTGCCAAAGCGCCGGCCTTTCCTCTGGCCGGTGGCGCGCTGATGCCACTGCGGGCCAAGGGTGAAGCCGACTTCAGCAATCTTTGGGCCGGGCAGGCGTTTACGTTGGGCGTCGAAATGACCACGGCCGAGCTGACTCGGCGCCTGGCGGAGGAAGGGCTGGCGAAGTTGACTCATGCCTGATTAGGCCGCGTTCGATGTAGGAGCGAGCTTGCTCGCGATGGATTTGAGAGCAACGCGTTGATTCAGGAAGAACGCGTTATCGTTAACGTCCATCGCGAGCAAGCTCGCTCCTACAGGCGAACGCAGCGCGCCACGAGCAATGCGCATCCAATTCGTTCCGTTTGCAGGCATTTCGCTATATATTTCTATATATAGCGATTACCTCTCGATGCACCTGCTAATTACGGAGCCGTTTCATGACCATTCGCGCCTCACGTTTTGCCCCTACAAGCCTTGCGGCCCTGCTCGCGGTATTCGCCTTCGGGTCGGCCCACGCTGATGAAGTCCAGGTCGCTGTCGCCGCGAATTTCACCGCACCGATTCAGGCCATTGCCGCTGATTTCGAGAAAGACACCGGGCACAAACTGGTCACATCCTTTGGCGCAACCGGCCAGTTCTACACCCAGATCAAAAATGGCGCGCCGTTTGAAGTGTTCCTCTCGGCCGATGACTCCACCCCGCAAAAACTCGAAAGTGAAGGCGATACGGTCAAGGGCTCGCGCTTCACCTACGCCATTGGCACCCTGGCGCTGTGGTCGGCAAAGGAAGGTTATGTCGACGCCAAGGGCGAAGTGCTGAAAAAGAATGAATACCAGCACCTGTCCATCGCCAACCCGAAAGCCGCGCCTTATGGCCTGGCCGCGACTCAAGTACTGGCTAAAGAAGGCCTGACCGATAAGGTCAAGGATAAGATTGTCGAAGGCCAGAACATCACCCAGGCCTATCAGTTCGTCTCCACCGGTAACGCTGAACTGGGTTTCGTAGCTTTGTCGCAGATCTACAAAGACGGCAAAGTCACCAGCGGTTCGGCCTGGATCGTCCCGGCCAGCCTGCACGATCCGATCAAACAAGACGCGGTAATCCTCAACAAAGGCAAGGACAACCCGGCCGCCAAGGCGTTGGTTGAATACCTCAAGGGTCCGAAAGCCGCCGCGGTCATCAAGTCCTACGGTTACCAACTCTAAATGACGCTATCGAGTGCCGATTTTTCCGCCATCTGGCTGACCCTGAAACTGGCGTCCCTGACGACCGTCATCCTGCTGATCATCGGCACTCCGATTGCGTTATGGCTTTCGCGCACTCAATCCTGGCTGCGCGGCCCGGTCGGGGCGATCGTCGCCCTGCCCCTGGTGCTGCCACCCACGGTGATTGGTTTTTATCTGTTGCTGGCGCTCGGCCCTAACGGGTTTGTAGGCCACTTCACCCAATCACTCGGGCTCGGCACCCTGACGTTCAGTTTTGCAGGCCTGGTGATCGGCTCGGTGCTCTACTCGATGCCGTTCGTGGTCCAGCCGCTGCAAAATGCCTTTTCTGCTATTGGCACCCGCCCACTGGAAGTGGCCGCGACCTTGCGCGCCAATCCCTGGGACACGTTTTTCAGCGTGATCGTGCCATTGGCCCGACCCGGCTTTATCACGGCGGCCATTCTCGGCTTCGCCCACACCGTCGGTGAGTTCGGCGTGGTGCTGATGATCGGCGGCAATATTCCGGACAAGACCCGCGTGGTCTCGGTGCAGATCTACGATCACGTCGAAGCCATGGAATACGCCCAGGCCCATTGGCTGGCCGGAGCAATGCTGGTCTTCTCCTTTGCGGTATTGCTGGTGCTCTACTCCAGCCGTAAAACCAAAGCGGGCTGGAGCTGATCGATGATTCATACGCGTCTGAAACTGGGTTATGCGGATTTCGCCCTGCAGGTGGATCTGCAATTGCCCGGCCGTGGAGTCACTGCACTGTACGGCCATTCCGGTTCGGGCAAGACCACCTGTCTGCGCTGCATCGCCGGCCTGGAAAGGGCTGAACAGGGTTTCATCCAGATCAACGATGAAGTCTGGCAGGACAGCGACCGGAAGATTTTCGTGCCGCCGCATAAACGTGCGCTGGGTTACGTCTTCCAGGAAGCCAGCCTGTTCCCCCACCTGTCGGTACTGGCCAACCTGGAATTCGGGCTCAAGCGAATTTCGAAACAACAACGTCGGGTCGATATGGCTCACGCGACCGAACTGCTCGGGATCGGTCATTTGCTGGACCGCCATCCGCTGAACCTTTCGGGGGGTGAACGGCAGCGGGTCGGTATCGCTCGCGCCCTCCTCACCAGCCCAAAACTGTTGTTGATGGACGAACCGCTGGCGGCGCTGGACGCGCAACGCAAAAGCGAAATCCTGCCTTACCTGCAACGGCTGCATGATGAACTGGACATCCCGGTACTGTACGTCAGCCACTCACAGGATGAAGTCGCGCGGCTCGCCGACCATCTGGTCCTGCTCAGCAATGGCAAAGCGCTGGCCAGCGGACCGATCGGTGAAACCCTGGCGCGACTCGATCTGCCCTTGGCCCTGGGCGACGACGCCGGTGTGGTCATCGAAGGACGCGTCAGTGCCTATGACGCCGACTACCAACTACTGACGCTGCAACTGCCTGACTCGACCTTGAACATTCGGGTCGCTCACTCGCCATTGACCCCAGGCCACGCATTGCGCTGCAAGGTCCAGGCACGGGATGTCAGCCTGAGCCTGCACAGTGTCGAGCAAAGCAGCATCCTCAATCGCCTGCCGGTCACCGTAATCAGTGAAATGGGCGCGGACAACGCCGCTCATGTCCTCATTCGCCTGGACGCGGCCGGCACCCCGTTGCTGGCACGGATCACCCGCTATTCCCGCGACCAGATGGGCGTGCACCCCGGCCAGCAACTCTGGGCGCAGATCAAAGCGGTGGCGGTGCTCGCGTAAATTCGCTGGCACGTCTGCCAAGGCACGCGGTCAATGGCTGTAACGGCCCCTGATTCCACGCCAAGGACTACCGCCATGCCAGACACTGCGCTGCCTGATTTGCTGCCCCCCGACCTGCATTACGTCGACGACACCCAGCCCGGAATCGCCCGCAAGAAACTGCGCGGCAAGTTCTGCTACTTCGACCCGGCGGGTCAGCGCATTACCGACCTGGACGAGATCAAACGCATCAATGCGCTCGCGGTGCCACCGGCCTACACCGAGGTGTGGATCTGCGCCGACCCTCGCGGCCATCTGCAAGCCACCGGCCGTGATGCCCGGGGTCGCAAACAATACCGTTATCACCCGCGCTGGCGAGAAGTCCGCGATGCCGACAAATACTCGCGCCTGCGGGATTTCGGCCAGGCACTGCCGAAACTGCGCAAACAATTGGAAGCCTTGCTCGCCGCGCCCGGCTTCAGTCGCGACAAGGTCATGGCGACGGTCATCACCCTGCTCGATGCAACGTTGATCCGCGTCGGCAATGCGCAGTACGCGCGGGACAATCGCTCGTATGGCCTGACCACCCTGCGTAACCGTCATGTCGAGGTCAACGGCAGCGCAATCCTGTTCCAGTTTCGCGGCAAGAGTGGCGTCGAGCATCAGATCACCGTCAGAGATCGACGCTTGGCGCGGATCATCAAGCGCTGCCTGGAAATTCCTGGGCAAAACCTGTTTCAGTACCTCGATGAAAATGGCGAGCGCCATACCGTCAGCTCCTCTGACGTCAACGCCTACCTGCAGACCCTCACCGGCGCAGACTTCACGGCCAAGGATTACCGTACCTGGGCTGGCAGCGCCCTGGCGTTAGCGGTGTTGCGAGAACTGCAATGGGAACCGGAGTCGGATGCGAAACGGCACGTGGTGGAAATGGTCAAGAACGTCGCCAGGCAGCTAGGCAATACGCCGGCCGTCTGCCGCAAGTGCTACATCCACCCGGCCGTGCTCGACGGATTCATGCTGGGCGCGCTGGCTCAGCTACCTCGACCGCGAGTGCGCAAAGGGCTCAGGGCCGAAGAAGTCGGACTGGCGATGTACCTGGAGAAAATGATCGAGCAAGCCGAATCGACGAACTGACCTGTCTGTTTTTTGCACAATCGCAAATGGCTTCTATAGTTGATCTGAACACGAATCAGCTACGGAGAGGCCATGGACGACATTTTCGTCGTGAAACGTTGCAACAAGATCATCATCCATGGCCGTCGAGCCGGAGACGCCAGCCATCTACCACCCGACGCGGCCGTTTGGTTTCGAATCGCCGATACACGCACTCGTGGCTTCATTGGTGACGGTTTTGATCTTGAAGAAGACGCCCTAAGGGAATGCCAGCAGCTGAACGCGAGGTCACAAGTGACGGCCCGACAAGGCTGATGAATCCGGGTCTATACTGGAATTAGCTGAAGGATCGGCGACCCCATAGGCAGAAAGCTCGCTCCCAGCGGGCTTTTTGTTACTGATTACAGGTTTCTTGAACGGAGGTGTTTGCCATGTCCGAAAAAGAGTCCATCACCACCCTGCTCACCCTGCTCGACTCACGCCAGGCCCGCTTGGCAGCTGCGTGCAAGGAAATCGCCGATTGGGTCGATCATCAAGGCGGACACCCAACCGCGCTCAGAATTCGTGATCGCCTGAACGACATCGAGAAAGACACACCCCTGATTCGCAACACATTGTCTTCACTCAAACCTGTCGATCGGCCTCTGCCAAGGTTCAGATGATTCAGCCTGGGCACTCGATACGACGCCAGGGCCTGACTCAGGACGCATGAACGGCGACACGACCGTCACCGGGTGCGTCCCTGCCTGATCCCCCAACCCGGCTTTGCGCTGGGTATTTTTTTGCCTGCCGGACACGCAACTCCTATCGCCGCGCGGAGGTCAAACGATCACACGTCACGAAGGAGGCGTCTGATGGTTACTCATTACAAAGTCGGTGGGCACCTGGCCTGCGGTCACAAAGGCAGCAAGCTCACCTCAAGCACCGAACTGACTCGCGTCAAATGCAGAAGCTGTCGAAACTCCGATGCGTTCAAAGAGGCTCGCAGGAACGAACGCAACGCGGCTCGTCGAGCCGCCCGCAAAGCCAAGGTCACTCACACCGCCAATGATTGGCGCGCCGCCTGGGTTGAACGGCTTACCGCAATGGCCGGCCTGCAACGGTTGCCTCGTGGGTTTACTGGTCAACCATTCGTTTAGCCAACAGTTTCAGTGGCTGCATCGGGTTCACTCGATCCAGCCGCTGGCTGCAGGATTTCCCGCAACGACATGCGCTTGAAGGCATCGACCAGACCCCGCCCTTCCTCGGGTGTGCAGGAGATGGCCAGGCGCATGGTCGCTTCGCCCAACTGCCAGATCAGAAACGCCGACTCCTCGATCTGTTGCGCATCACTGCCGGGAAACACTCGAAGCACCGCGTCCGCCAATAATCGGCCAGCGATCCGGCTCTCCTGCAGTTCCAGCGCCATCAGCTGCTTATCGGCCTGCGTGCCGCAATAGATATCACGCATCGCAGGTGCTGCCAGAACGACCTTGTAATACAAATCCAAAAGCCCTGAATAAGCCGCACACAGGCTTTGCTCATCGTCTACCGCCCCCAAAGCCTCTTCAATACAGCGACGGCTTTCGGCGTTGTAGCGCTCGGCGAGCGTGCGGATAACCGAACTCTTGTCAGGAAAATACTGATATAGCGACCCGATCGATATCTCGGATCGCTCGGCTATTTCGCTCATCTTTACCTGATCGCTGCCCTTGGTGGCGATCAGTTGAGTCGCCACCGCCAAAATTCGCTCCTGACGCTCACGGCTGCGCTGCTGCGTAGGATTACGCCGCGTCGACTCCGGCGTAGGCGGTACAGGCACTTCAATCATTTTCTTCGGCACTGTGCGCCTCCCGATCAATAACGTGACATAGGCTCACCTTAGCACTGGCCATACGTCGGTTTCATCGATTCTGTCAGTTGACGGTAGAACGTGAGCGTTTATCATCTTTTAAACATGAGCATCACTCACATTAAACCGATGGAGATGAAGGCGATGAAAAACAACCAACAACAAACCATCCTGATCCTTGGCGCTACCGGCAAGACCGGCCGGCGCATTGCGCAGCGACTTGAAGTGGCCGGGCAATCCGTGCGCCGCGGCTCGCGTGGCGCAACCCCGTCGTTCGACTGGGAGGATCGTTCCACGTGGGAGGCTGTACTTGACGGGGTTCACGCAGCCTATATCGCCTATCAACCGGACCTCGCCATCCCCGGCGCACTGGACACCGTACAGGCGTTTATCGACCTGGCCGTCAAAACCGGCATCAGCAACCTGGTGTTGCTATCGGGCCGTGGAGAAGTTGAAGCGGAGCAAGCTGAACGCGTCGTCCAGAACAGCGGCGTCGACTGGACAATCCTGCGCTGCAGCTGGTTCTGCCAGAATTTCAGCGAGGCTCATTTCCTCGAGCCGATACAGCACGGAGAATTGGCCCTACCCGTCGGCAACATCGCGGAGCCGTTTATCGATGTAGAAGACATCGCCGACATCGCTGCCCTGGCGCTGACCGAACCGGGTCACGCAGGCCAACTCTATGAACTGACGGGGCCGAGGGCATTGACCTTTGCAGAGGCCGTCGCTGTGATCGCCCGCGAGACAAATCGCTCCATCCACTTCGCCGCGGTGCCAGCGGACACCTATCGCCAGGCGCTGGAACAGGCACAACTTCCCGCGCAACTGATCGATCTGGTGCTGTACCTCTTTACTACCGTGCTCGATGGACGCAATACGCCGATTGCTGATGGTGTGGAGCGTGCACTGGGCCGACCGGCGCGTGATTTTGCCGATTATGTCCGGCGTACGGCCGCCACGGGCGTGTGGGGAAATCAGGGTTGAAATCGGAGTCGCGACACTAAGAGCACCCGGTCATTTGATGGCGCCAATCAGGTTCGTCAACTAGGGTTTCTAGCGCATAGAAATGCAGCGCCTTGTTGACCGGCGCCTAATCAAGGAGGAGACAGATGACACCCATTGCTACTGCCGAACAAACTTATCGCGCCTGGTCCAGCCCAATCCTGCTTGAGCTCAAGGAGAGAGAACATCAGCTAGATCCTACGGCTCGCCAAGCACTGCAAAATGTCCTGATAGAGAGAAGGCTTGTCGACACCGGCAACCCTGCCGGGGAGGATCGGCGCAATGCTGATCCGGCTGAATAGCTGCAGGGCTTAATACAGATCAGTTATGAAATTGCGGGCATTATGTAGCAGCTGGCGAAGCCTGCGTCCGACTGCGCAGCAGTCGTAAACCCTGAGCACGCGGTGTTCCTTATACACCGCGGGGCCTGGTTTCACGACTGCTGCGCAGCCGGGCGCAGGCTTCGCCAGCTGCTACAAACCCTGTTACCGCATGAGATATCGTGTACGTTTCGGCTCAAAAGACAATGCCACGAAAACGACAAAGCAACGCCCTGCAGAGCTATTAAATGCCGAAGAAACAACCGGAAAGTAAAGCAGCGACTGCTGCTGAAATTGAGCGTTCTATTCAAGCCTTGAATAAAATGGCTGAGCGCCTTTGGGGAGATGGGCGAGAGATCGAGGCGAAAGCTCTCCTTGATGCCTTGGATTCTCTAAATCGAGCGTTGGACCGAATCAGGATTGGGGAGAGTCGCAGAATTGTGACTCTTCATTAGGACCCACCAACCCAACCGACAATGCTGCGCCGAGCTAAAGCAGGCAGTCCGGTACATCGCCGAGCTTTTTCGCAAAGTAGATATCGGTTTTGGGATGCTAAGGAACTGGCTCACCTGACCGCGTGATCGATAAGCAATTGTGAATTGCGAAACACATCTACTATTGCGACCCGGAAACAAACAAGGGTTTGCATCAGCTTTCGCCCGCAAACCCTTGTTTTAGAGATGGTGCCCGAAGCCGGAATCGAACCGGCACGCCCTTACGAGCGGGGGATTTTAAGTCTCTCGCGCTACTTACATAACTGTATATTTACATTGACAAATTAAACAAAATTACCTAAAAGTGCCGGCTTTACGGCGCTAATCTGATCACAAAACAATCATCTTTCTAATTGGCCAATTTATTATCACGTTTTTTAAGAACCCGAGAACTGCGGCTTGTTACTAAAACGTTACTAATCATTTGGCATCGTGCGAAAGACAGATTAAACTCTGTTACTAAGCTTTCGCCGAGCCGCTCATGATCGCCAAAAAAGCTAAAGAATCAGTCCCGGAGATGGTGTTCAAAAAGAAGGAAATCGACAAGATCCCCTTCGCCGACCCAGGCACCGAGGTGCTACTGAAGGATGCTGATTCGCCACTCCGATTACGCATTGGCACCGGTGTTAAGAGATTCTATGTTAACGGCCGGAACGCAAGCGGCAAGCTCATCAAACGAAACATCGAGCATGACCCGAACGCCTATGACTTGGATGATCTCAGGGCGAAAGCACGTGCCATTCTCGATGAAAAAGACGCAGAAATCGAACTAGCGAAAGTCGGCGGAAAAATCACGCTGATGGACGCCATTGAGCTGCGGTTTTCCGCTTTTGGCATAAAGTCTCCGGACAATGAACACGGACGGAAGGTAACAACCCGCCAACATTATGAGCGAATATTGAGGAGCTATGCGGACGATTGGCTCGAATTGGACATGCGTCAGATCACAGAACAGATGTTCGAAACGCGTTACAAAGCGCTGAAAGAACGGCTACGCATCAAGCGGAATAAAGGCGCTCCCGTCCTTGATTCTGATGGGAAGGAAATACCTCAGCTCGATGAGAACGGCGAACCGAAGAAACACAAAACCACGGCTAGACACCTGAGAACGTACATTTCGGCACTCTACACCTTCATCCGAGAAAATAAGGATGACCCTGCATTTGCGGACCCAACAGCAATCTTGAAAAGGACAAAGGTAAAGGAGACTACACCTCGCCGAAAGCATGACATTACCATTGAGTCCGCAACTAAATTCCTTAACGCTGCCCTCAAATTCAGGGAAGAGCAACCCAGTCGCGGGCGCAGCACGAATCAGGCCCGAGCATGTACCAATGTAATTTTAACAAACGTTTTTGTTGGAATGCGAAGTGGTGAGCTGCGGCGAACGCCAAACTCAATGCTTATGCTTTCGAAAACAGGTTCTCCCATTGGCTTCGATTTCACCGATGTGTATGCAGACCAGCATCTGAAAACCTCGGGAAGATACGTCGTCGCCTTTTCAGACGTGTTGCGTTCGATTGCCGTGGAGCAATACGATCCTCAAAAAACTTATCTTTTTCAAAGCGACGTGAGGGAAGCGCCGCTTTCTGAATCTTCTCTTAGGCCGTACATGTCAAAAATTTGCGAGTTGGCGGGAATCAAGCGCTACAACCTGAACGCCATGAGAAACTTCTTCATCAATCTCGGTGGTCGCGCAGGGATTGGTGACGTTGAAATGAAGCACCTTGTGAACCACTCGACGAAACAGAACGTCACAGACGGCTATGCAAACCTTAAAAATGACTTCGACTATCTGCTCAAAAACAGTCAGAAGGTTACTGATTTCATCATGAGGGAATGCGGAATCTCAAAAGCTGAATTTGGCATTGAACAGAGCCAAACGAACGAACTGCAACATGCGCTTGAGCTGTTCAGCAAATTTGATCCCGAAATCCTGAAACTCGCCCTGGAAATGCATGCAAAAAAATAAACTCGAAGATAGTTATTTAATTGACATGTAAATTAATTGCAGTCATAATTATAACTGTTGGAACGTTTATTCTTTGCGTATCAATTTGGTTCGGCGACCATAAAAGGGCTCTCGGTGAGAGCCCTTTTATTTTGTCTGCTATTCAACGAATGACACCATGCTCTACCTGCCCAGTAAGCCGAAACATCGTTCGCCTCAACTTGAGTACTCACCATGCCCTGGGGCTCGCGACCGCCCAACAGTATCTCCGGGTTTTGTAGCCATGTTACTACTGACAAAGCATCGCGTTCGAGAAGCTCAAAGGCGGTGAGAATGACTGAGACCAGTCGGAAGATGGAGTCGCTTTCAAGGGAGTTGCAGCGCCCTGCCCTGAACCTTTGGTTCAGCTGATGGAAACGACTTCTCCGAAGGTTTGGGGGGTCAATTTGGACAATCTTGGAGGGATGCTGAAGGGTACTGACCGAGAAGCCTTGGTGCAGCTGAGAGAGCAGCTCAGAGCGGCCCGAAGGAACGACGAGTTGATCCCTTCGGATTAAAATTGGTAAAGCTGTATCAAGCCTGTCCCCCCTCAAGATCCAGTGCCCCAAGCTTTTGGCTGTCTTGGATCATAGCGATCTTGCCCAGAATTTGCAGGGTGGAATCTACCGAGCAAAGATCAGCCTTGTGCATGTAATTGAGTGCCTCATCTCGAAACGAAGAATCGAGAACGTACACATTTTTCCTGTCTACCCCCTTCCCTGTCTTCTTGTTCTTATCCGAACGCAGCTTATACCCCATCAGACCGATCATTGAATTGACCGCTTTGTAGTGATCTTTAGAATCAACAATTAGCATGAAGTAATTTTTTAGCAATTTGATTTGCGAAATGTTCTTGCCTTCGTAAATACCCTTTGAGGATTTCATGTGAGTCAAAAATTTTTCGAAAGCCTCGGTTGTGAATTCGCCAAGGCTTACGAAATTGCGGATATCTCTCAGAACTTGCGCCCTCACTCGATCAGCTGTCGTGCGCTCTGAACCAGGATTTCCGTTTGCCAAGCAAATTCTACCAATCAAAGCCACTCCTTTTCGTCTTACAAAGTCGTAATCGATATCTGAGAAAGAATCCTTCACCCCCATAATTGACGCATCAGAGGTCTTTTCAATCAGATATTTAGTTTGTTGACCAACCAATCCGGCTTTGGCTTTCTTCTGCATTAGTAAAAGGTCTTTAGCTTCGATAAACTCAGGAGATTTATAGACACTACGTTTAAACTCAGCTTCAGCGGCTTTACGCACAGCTAATTTTGAAGACTGTAATGCCACTTCATCCTTATCGCTAGATAAGAATTTCAAAACAAACCCCAGTTGCTTCATAGCAGTTATCACAAAATTTGTGTAATTGTTTCTAGCCCAGTTTTCTATTGCTAGAAAATCAAACGCCGCGCATAAAATTGTGTCAGTCATCATATTTGAGTGAAATGCAGTATTATGCGAAAGGACTGTATCACCCTCGCTGAGATTCACTTCATTTTCGCGCTCGATCAGGCTGTAGCAAACGTCTGAGCGCGTTTCTGGAAGCGCCGCCTTTCTTTTATTTAGTGAAAATGAGATATAAATCTCTTCTACATTACGAAAACGCATGCAGGTTTGGATTAGCGAAAGTGGTGATATCGTTCCGCAGCAATCTATAAAGATTTTCTTAACTTCTGGCAGCACGGCACTGAATCCTGGGCCAACAGCTGGTGTGCAGAAAATCATGTTGAAACATTTTAGAACGTTTGACGGGTCCGACGCTGCTCGTGAAGCTATGCTTCCATCGATGTTCATTTCATGAGCGTTCAGCAGAATCGAAGTGCCACCCTTATTTTTGGCATATTCGCAAAGCTCATCATGCATTGATTTGGCAATAACCTGCTTACGATCAGAAAAAAACATAATTGACTCTTTGTTACCGAGTTGAATCTTTGCCTTGTGAATTAGATCTTCATATTTCAAGTTTCCGTAATTCAGCTTGGTGTTTTTATAGCGACCACCGTTGTCCGTAAAAGCAGTGAATTTTTTTCCGGTGATATTCTCCAGGATATCAATGTATTCTTGACCGAAATGGGCATCAGAAATCGTTACGTCTTCACAGTCTTTAATTCGCTCAAACAGATATTTGAAACCTGAGCGCTTGTCCGCGATGGTTCCATCAAAGAACGCATCTCCATTGATCTGCTCAATGCCCTTAATGGCCTCATCAACAATGAGCACCTTTCCATTGTCATTGATCCTAGAGTGGGTGCTGATTTTTGCGGAGTTTAACGTCGAAATAGCACCTTTTTTGATAATTTTTCGACCGTCTGCATCGACAGTATTTTTGTAGTGCTCATCACGTAAGGCATGCGGTCCAGTTAGTGCAATGTTTGGAACAAGCATCATCGGCAAGCGACCGCCATTCAGAGCTGCGTCAAACTCGTTGTTCATCAGTACGGATTTACCTGACCCCATTTCAAAACTGAGGATGCTTGCACCGGTTGGACGGAAGGTCTTTAGATCCACGATCTCAGGGCTACATGGCTTGATAATTCGACTAACTCTCTTTTCGAAATCGTTGACATATTTCGCATACGATTTTTGAAATACAGCTAGTATTTCAGGAGAGTTAACGCTGCGCTCTATAATATCTCGTTTTGTTAGCTCTCCGAAAAAATTCAGGCCATTGCTCAGCATCCGATTCACCTTCCAACTTGCTTGTTCCGCATCGCGGACATTGCAGGAAGACTCGATGATTGCCCTGGTCTGAATTTCTTTGAGGGTGAAGACGGTTCCATTGACTTCGTGCTCGCCTTGACGCTGCGACGAAATGGAGTACATGGCGTTGCCTAATTTGTCGCAGATAGGAGCTTTACATTGCATGGCAAGCAGAACCGCTTGGGCGCAGGTGTTCATCACATAGAATTTTTCGCAACGTATTTTGTATTCGTGTGCTTCGGCTTTTAACTCTTCCGGACTATAAACAACTGTCGGAACAAGGGCGTTAGGTAAGCTCAAGCCAGCAATGTCTGGCAGGCCCAATGAGGAATCATGGGTTGAAAGGATAAGAACGTTCATTTTTTTACTCGTGAATTTGTTCGGCTTATTTACAGTATAACGGACTTTAGAGTTATTTTCAAGCTAAAGTGAAATTTTATAGTTATTATGTTGCTTTGTTAGTGGATTTTACAGCTCCTTCGGAGCTGAGCTGGCCAGCGGGTACTCCGATGTTGAAGGAAATTTTGTGACAAACCCGTGAAAAATCAGTATGATCCGCTCGCGTTATGCGGGGTTGGCGAAATTGGTATACGCTGCGGACTTAAAATCCGCCGTCGCAAGACATGCGGGTTCAAGTCCCGCACCCCGCACCACCCGCTCCTTCAATATTCACACTCCTCCCCCCTCCCCTAGCACCGTCCCACTGGCCTAATTCAGCGAAGCTGGTTAGTCGTCACCACCGATATTTCTTTTAAGAGAAAATATACGGTTTACGACAGCTGAAACCCTCGTAACTCAAGGGCTACAGCCAATTCCACAAAGTCAATTTCGGTCACAGAATAAACTATCCATTCGCCTGGACGCTGGGCAGCTCTTAGCAGGACAAGGCATCACGTCAACATTCACGTTCGGACATGCTCTTTTGGCGAGCTGTCGACCCTAGGCGTTCCGTACGTGCTTATCCGTCCGTAGGCACGGCAAGCCCGCTTCAACATCCTTGCTTGTTTCTAATACGATCACCTCTGTAGCAGCACCCCGGAAGCCCTCATTCAGGCACAAAAGCTAAGGCCAAGAACCGATAACTCGAAAGAAGAACCCCAACAGAGTCGGGCGTCAAATAGCAACACTGTCATCTTATAAAAGAAAACCCATGCCCACTCCATGTGCTTCAATTCACCAAAATTATTGGAGTGCGGAGCATGTCGATGGAATGGCTGGGTAGCATCGTATCCGCTGTGCTTAAGAACGCCCCAGGACCGATACTCGCCATTGGCATTGCAAGCGGCCTTGTCCTCTTCTCACCAGACGCTTTGATCGAAAGCCTTGGGATCACGACCATCCGAACAGTGCACAAGGCAGAGATCGGCGGCGCGCTCCTTCTTTCCCTCGCGTATCTCTCAGCCACACTGACCCTCTGGCTAAAAGAGATCATCGCCAAAGCCTGGAATACCCGATCCTCCCGCCTCGTTCGCGAACAACGTTTACGCGAGTTGACCCCCGCCGAGAAGTCTTACCTAGCCCCCTACATACTTGAACACGAAAACACTCGCTACTTCGAACCCGAGGATGGCGTCGCCGGTGGTTTGAGCGCAAATAACATGCTTTATCGCAGCTCTAACGTTTTCAACATGCTTCAAGGTGTACCTCACAACATCCAGCCCTTGGTGTCGGGATTACCTCACTGCACACCCTGAGCTACTTGAGGGGGCCGCTCCACCGCCTCAAACAGGTCGAAGGATACGCATCTGATCTCCTCCACTTTTTTGTTTTAGTAACAAGTTTCGTAGTTACAAATTGGCAACGAAAAGATCAAAATATTGCATTTGCATTGGGCTTAGAGCAACACGTCATTCACAGCCTCTAGCGGCAGTGGTGCTTCTTCATCAAGCATTTCCAGCAATGAGATCTCTAGGCTTCTGCATATGGCATCCAATGGCAGATCATTCGCTTGGCTGTCAAAAGGATCCGAAATCTGATCACCTAAGGCATCCAATCCAAAAAACGTGTAGGCCAGCACGCAGACTGCAAGCGGCGTCGCCCAACCGATGGTATCTACCAAGCAAAAGGGAAGCGTATTTCACCCGTAACATCTCGTCGCTCGCTCACGGAGGTCGCATGGTCCAGGTCGGTATCTTGGGCGGTGGCGGCAAGGTAACGGTGGAGCTGGAGCATATTCTCTACCGTCACCTGCAAATCATCGGCACGGTCATGAAGTCCCGGACTCAGCCGGAGAAACACGACATGATCAAGCGCTTTCGGGAGCATTGGCTTGATCGGTTCGAAGGCGCTGGAAGCCTAGAGCCAGTCGTGGATAGCACTTTCCCGCTCTCACGTGCCGCCGATGCTCATCGCCGGATGGAGTCTTCCGAGAATGTTGGAAAAATCATACTGACGATGCAGCCTGAGGACTTGGTTTAGGTAGCAAAGTACCGTCGCCGATTCACACGAAAGGTGCCCCTGAGGCACCTTTTGCTGATGGAATCCTATCCCCTTAAGCTGCTAACGACAGGTAGCTACCGGCCAAAAGCAGCCGGCCTTCACCAAATCGCTCTACCCAAAACTGACGGTGGCAGCAGCTAGTAGACCGCAAATAGCCGACTCTCGCTTCATCCGGTGCAGAACCGTTTTAACTAATTTGCGATCCCCTCGCACCCTCCATTCATCGGCTCTGAGTGATAAGTTTCCAGCTCAATAACACCTTGTGTACTCGGTTCCTAATACCAGATCATGGCACTCTGCTACTCTTGCTCGGCACGCCGCATGCCTAGCAAGTTGACATTAGCACTCCTTAATCGCATGGAAGACTGTTGTGGATATTTTGAAATATTTGGACTCTGCACAAGAAAAATTGAGGAGCTGCCAGCTGGAGGCAGTGCGCAGCTTCGTTGCGTATGCTGAAGAGAATGAGTCAGGTAGAGGTTTTCTGATCAATCTACCAACAGGTGCAGGAAAGACTGGGGTGATTTCGCTTATATCGCATCTGTCCAAGGCTTCAAAAATACTTGTTATATGTCACCGTAAGGCTGTTAAGGACCAGCTATTCCGGGAGATATCGAAAAAATTCTTCCGCGTCACGATTAAAGATGAAAACTTCGATCTGAAGAAAACGTACCGAGATTATAATTTTGACCAAGGCGAAGGCATCTACATTACTAGCTTTCAAAAGCTAACGGTGCTTGGGGATCAAGAGCTTGAAAACGTTCAAAGAGATTTCGATTTGATCATAGTGGATGAGGGGCACTCTGAGCCGTCCCCTGTTTGGCGGGAAATAATACGCCAGTCCTCTGCCATGAAAGTAGTCGTTACGGCGACTCCATATCGAAATGACTTATTCGAATTAAATGTCAGTACGGAACATTTTTACGTTTTTACATTCAGGGAAGCTGTTGCTGATGGGGTCATCACAGAACCTCTCTACGAACAAGTTTCCAATGAACCCAGGCTGCTCGAAAAAATCAAAGAGCATCTTGATTCTGATGACAGTTTAAAGTGCATTGTTAAGTGTAAGAGCCTTGAAGAAATACAGAAGTACCATGAATTATTGTCTCCATTATTTGTAACAGCAAGCGTGCATGAGCGATTAGAAATCAACGAGGGACAAAATAAATTCAAGCGAGTCGGCCCAGCGCTTAAGGTCGAAGGGCTCAGAGTAATCATCCATCAGCACAAGTTGGATGAAGGTGTTGATATTCCCGAAGCCAAACTATTAATCTTAACTTACGAATTAGGTAGTGGCCGTGAGCTAGTGCAGGCTGTTGGCCGAATCGTTCGCCACTATGGAGAAGCGCAACCATTGGTGCTAGACCTCAGCCGAGGCGCAAATGAGGGAATGTGGGAAGGTTATCTGAAGTTCGACGATTATCTTGCCAGCGGAGGGGCTTCAGAATTTTTAAGCTCTCTCAGTACAAGTTACTTGATTGAATCCTTTCTCGAAAGCTTTCCTAAATATAGCTATTTCGATGGACGATTCAAGGAGCGTGTGGACTTAAATCACCTAAACCCGGAAGATGATCTTAAAATTCCTCATGCGTCAGTATGCTTTATACAGAAGGAAGATGACTTTTCCCTTCCTCTATTAATGGACAGGTTGTACTGGGAACTCCATGGGGCTGGGGCTCTGGTCAAGGTATATGAAGATTTCCTTGACTTAAAAATCATGGTCTACGTGGAGTTCAATAGTTCAAAATTCTTCTCAAACAAACTTTTTTTTGAGCCGAAGCTTCACGTGATAATCGTGAAAGAAATTGAGTCTGGTGTAGCGGTATTTGATAGTGGAGGTGGACGTTACTACAATCAAGAGAAGTACCGTCTTCGTAATGCCATACATATTGATAAGCTTACGGCATTAGCAGCCAAGACTAAAATTAATCAGATCAAAGAAACTCATGCCCGAGCTATTGGGCAAGCTGTCCGTCGCCCAGAGTCTGTGGCTTTAAAAGGGCAAAATCTCGATGGTAGCCGCAGTAACCAGAGTAACTCTCGATACGCCCTAACGATGGTGAAAGTCGATAATATTGGAGTGGATGGTAAGAGAGACAGCAGCTTCTATATTGGCGCTAGATCTGGGCGGATCGTAGACCAGAAAGAGTCAAATTTTACGCTGTATGATATTTCGCAGTGGATCGACGCTATCAGTCAGTGTATCGAGGCAGGCGGCAACGCTGGACGTCTTATCAAATCTTATGCTCAACCTATAGCCGACAAACCAGATACAGAAATTCTTTCGGTACTACTGGATTTTACTGAGCTGGCTGGCCCTACACCGATTGGGCATGGCGAAATCCATGCTGAGTTTCTTTATTTAGATTACAAAGATGGGATTAGTTTTAACGCGCACGGCGAAGAAATAGAGCTATCCCTTATATATTTGGATGATAATTCTTGCTTTGAGGTTAAACTTTGCGGTGCGTCTAATGAAAGGGATGATCACGAATGGGTTGTTGAGTATTTAAATCATGGCCATCGATTGAAAATATTATATGAGGATGGCGTGACGTATCTAGGTGGAACGTTCTATAAACTGGCATTACCTTATGAGCGGGGGATTACCGCTCAGGACAGTTTTTCGGGTAATTCGCTATTCCCCCTTGTTGAAATGCTGGGTGCAAATCTCAAAGAAAAAGGCCATGTTAACGATCACAAGTATCACCGTACCACTAGAGATAGCTTCGATCCTGACTCGATCTTCCATCTTATTGACAAGTTGAAGGGGTACGGAGACCCAGCTACCCCCCTCGGGGATCTAGGGCCTTTTGCTAAGTTCATTCCAGGTTGCGACCTCGTTCTTTGCAGCGACATGGGGGTTGAACCGGGTGATTTTATTTTGTCTTCGCCAGAGAAACTTTGCTTTGTTCATGTCAAATGCGGTGATGCTCGGAGGCCAAAATCCTCAGCAGGTGCCATCGCAGAAGTTGGCAGTCAAGCTATAAAAAACATCCACATGCTTGTTTCAAGTGATAAAAAATTTAAACCCGGGAATTTTTCAACGTGGCACCAGGCTTGGCCCGCGAATACTGCGGACTTTCCATTGGATACTCGCTATCGATTGGTCGACGGAAAAGTTAACTATCCTGCTCCAGCTGACGACTCTCTCTCCAAACGTGTATGGGAGCTTATCTGCACGCGCAGAACATCAATGCGATGTAAAAAAGAGATTTGGATCGTGACTGGTAACTCGTTTTCCGCCAAGCACTTCATCAAAAGTATGGAGAATCCGCTCGTTTGTCAGCCTGCAAGTATTCAGGCGTATCAGCTTATCGAGGATTGGTTAAGCACTGCGGATGAGCTAGATGTGGATTTAAAAATTTTTACCGCTCCATAACTGTCAGGTATGAACAACAGTTTTTTGCATTTAGGGCGCCATCCAACGGGCGCCTAAATGTCACCTGTAAGCCGCGCTATAAATGATTCTGCGTGCGAAGAATTTAACAATTTTTCGGGCGCAAATTTATGAACAACATACCATCGACCACCAATATAAGCTAAAGCTTGGAATGAACATGCCGATATAGGTTTGACATTTACTAGCTCAGCAGGTGTACAAAGAGGTATGCAATATTGGATCGATGCCATTTTTTCATTGAAATCAATTGCTCAGATTATACCTGCATTATTGGGCATTATTTGCCTATGGTTCTGGTGGCGTGTCTGGCAAGGCCTGCTTGTTCCAAATGGCAGGAAACGTATCCTTGAGAACACCCATTTCTTTAGATCTCCTGGTTATCGAAAGCTATTTGGACTTCATCAGTTTATATTTGTGAAAGCAATTACGCTTTCACTCGCTGTGTGGGCGGTTTTGATAATCATGACAATAGTCCCACCAATCCTAGATGGCTATTATCCCGTCAGGATGTTGGCTTGGTGGGCGTTGCCTGGACTACTTATTCTCTCGACGGCATGTTTTTTTGTAATTGGTAACCAAGGATTGGCCATCAAACTGGATAAGCGTCTTTCACTCAGCTGGGATAAAGGTAACGTTTTTTCGGTTCACTTGAATCATCGGAGGATCCGCAGTCTCTCCCAAGGGTTTATCCGCTCCATCGTTGGAAACGTTGTACTTTATAATAAAAAAGCTCGAACGCATGGTATGGATGTTCCGCTGAATATAGAAAGCTGGCTTCTTGCACCCGAAGTATCAAGGCAAAATCCTCAGGTCAAAAAATTTCATAAAGCCATTAACTATAACTGGCTCAAGAATATTTCTCCGTCTTTGAAATCAGGGCATATTAAATGGATGATGAAACGCCGTATCAATCGTCATAAATCTCTAGGTAAATCAACACTTAAAGCTGTTGGACCGCTGAAAATATTCACTGGGCTTAGGGTAATAATTTTTTTACAAAAATACACAGCTATTTGCGTTGCCTTATTATGGTTAACAGCTCTAAGCTGGTTGATTTATTTTCGTTTGCGTAGATTGCAATCGCCCGAGTTTAAGGTCGCTCATAAAATGCATAATGGAGAGTTGGCTCCGAAGCTAATTTGTGATGCAGAAGCAGTCTTAATTGAATTAAAAGCTCCCCATACTTTTTTTCTCCAGCCGCTAAAACGAATGAGCACTTTCAGCGTTATTGTTCTGGTTGCGTATACTCCGAGAGTTGCAATTAAGCTAGGGGGCTGGGTGGGTGGAGTGAGACTAGCTGGCGCGGAACATCGATTATCTTATTCATCTGACAAGTCGGGTTTTTTCGTTGACGACCAATTAAGTGAACTCCGTACTGCCGCGAACGCGTAAATATCTGAACTAATCACGGGCGCCACCAAAAACTTGTTAGTAGACTTATGTTTTGTGAAAAAGCATAAGTCTGCGAACAAGCCGAGCTGTTTTTTACATTTTCTTCTTTATAAATGCAAAATTGCACTCCATTTGACGGCCTGTTTGCATTTAACTTGACCAGTGATTTCCGTTCTTCCTGACCACCATTTGTATCGTATTTAACCAACACGTTTTTTGACCATGATTGGCAGAGAACGGCCAAAAACTGTCGCCCACCCCGACTAAGGAACTAGAGACGATTCAGACGGGTTGGTGAGGAAATCCTGCATGACCACGTGGCGCTCAGATCGCGATGAAATGATACGAAGAAAATTAGATTTCTAGACAAATTCGACTACAGTCAGATCGCAATAATCACGCCAAAATAAAACACGTGTAAAAGGAGAGCTGCCTTGGGAGATTGTCAAATTACCTTTATCACGTTATCTGGAACTCGGTCTCATGACCGTATAACTCAGGTTGGTAACGCATCTGTACCTTGGTATCTCACAACGGCAGACGCCGTGCAGAGAATTGACGCAAAAAGCGATACGTTTTATGTGATGGACGCATCGGGGAGACGGGCTAACGTGGGGATTGTCCGCCCCTCTCAAGGATTACCCTATTTACGAACTTACGCTGATAGCGTCTGGACTGACAACCTACTGAGTCTAGGAACCTGTTAATGGTTTAGTCCAATAGTTGCGTGACATACCAAAATCTTTAAACACATGATCGTGCTGCGTCGATCCGATTATCTCGAAATTTACTGAGCTGAGAGGGCTAAATGCGTTTCTCCGCTACGTCCGCTTTTGGCCCAGAGTGTGTAAAAACGCTGACCAAACGTTGAAGTGCGCGCTTCTACGCCAATTCTAGAAAAGCTCGACAGGCCAACACCCGGAATTTACATAGGAACGAAATTTTTAGGTCGATTTTTAACCGGGCGAGCCCTCGCGGGAGTTTTTACACAGCCTGGGTCGGAAGCGGACGTAGTCAATCGTCTGCTTCTGGACGATTTTTACCTGTCGCGACCGGCTGAAACCGGCCAGGAGCAGTCATTCAACCTCTACGAAACCATAGGGCGATACAAAGCGACCGTCGGCTTACGACTGTGTCCGATACACAGGTAGCCTGATCGAGGACTAAGCTAATGCCTGGTGACGCCCGGTCCATCCAAATCAGCGGTGGCGCACGAACATGGTTTTCTCTTTATTGATGGCGTTGGTATTAGCGTTCCTGATTGGCTGGATTTCGCAGCGCATGGGCATGTGCCTTGTCAAAGCGAGCGAACAATTGCTGGCGGGGCGCCCGACTTTGTTTGTGGCACTGACATCGTGTGGATTGTTCGGGTTGTTGCTGGCCCCGCTCTATCGTTTCTCCGAGGTCAGCCTGCCGCTGTACTCGCCGGGTATTTCCTATCCTTTACTGGTTTCGGGAGGCTTGTTGTTCGGGGTGGCATCGGTGCTGAACAACGGTTGCAGCGTAGGTACGCTGACCAGGTTTGCCTGTGGCAATTTCAATAAACTGTTCACAATGATCGGCTGGGTCCTGGGGATCGTGCTCTGGTATTACATGCGCATGATGCCCGAACAGAAGACCATTCTGATGCCGGAAATTTCCAGCCGCCATTACTGGTTGTTGATCGGTGTAGTGGCGCTGGTGCTGATTTTTTTAGTCTGCATACACGGTAATAAACATCTGGTTTTCTCCAGCATGCTGCTGGGTGCGTTTACGAGTGCGCTCTATACGTTCGAGCCGTTATGGACACCGAGTGTGTTCTTTTACAATTTTTCGCAGTTGTTCTGGCAAGCCGATATGGCAATCAGCGCCCGGCGTATTGCTGTGTTTGTCATGTTGCTGGCAGGCATGCTGAGTTTTACCGTGTACAGGAAAATGTTCCGTTTCGAGGCCTTTACCCCATCAAAGGCTGGCGTTCATTTGTTGGCGGGTATTTTGATGGGGATTGGGGCTTCGATGATGCTCGGCGGTAACGACTCGCAAATACTGTTGGTGTTTCCAACACTGAGCGTTGCTTCAAGCATTCCAATGGTGTCGATTGCCACAGGTATTCTGGTGTCATTGTGGTGCAAAAAACGCTTTACGAATTGAACACCCTCAAGATGGTTCCGCTTTCGACACAATAAAATAGACAGTGATGACAGACAAAAATCGGCTAAAAACGGACGTTCCACCTACGCCTGTTTCCAGTCAAAAGCCGCGTACCGGCTGTGTCTAAGAAGTAAATTGCGGTTCAATGAGATGGACTCCTACTCACCTCAACATTTTGGATATCAGGCAGAAGGGGCGAACCACAGTCACAGTGAGAAGGAGTCCACACATGAAGCTAATGCGCATTGGGGGCGACTTGGCTAAAAACGCGTTTCAGATCCAATCCACTGCACGGATTACCCTATCGCAGTCGTTGGCTAGATAGTCCCGGTTAAATCCACTGCTTGTAGATGTGATTTCCAGACTGGCAGTTAACGGGATGCCTCTGCACCAACTAGACCTCCCGGAGCTGCTTGGAGTTTGAGGTCGCGTCTAGCTTCCTCCCAGGTATCGTACTGGTCTGACGTTAGGACCTTGTTAAGAGTCGGCGTGTGTTTACCTTCCCAGTTAAGTGACACGAGGCGAACCTTGGCGGCGGCCTCCAAGCGCTTCCCTTGCAATCTCGGCATCTACCCAAGCTTTTCAGGGCAGAACCTCCGTCCGTATTCTGCGAAATTGCACCCTACTTAACCACCCAAGCGCACAGCAACTGACCACCTATTTGCATTCGACCTGACCAGTCATTTTGATTGGATTTGGCCAGGGTAGCTGTACTGATCTCAAACTTGCGACGATAGTCAGTGGTGGAGTCGCTGGATAACTAGCGATTTCCAACCCCACTACCATTGAAGCCAGCGCGGTCCGAGCAGCGCACCGATAACGGTTGGTATCAACATGCCAAGCAAGTACCAGACGCCCCAGAAAGGGACTTCCATTTCAGGGCAATGCAGGCAATAAGCAATGGTAGCCATCGCCCCTGAAAGCAGTCCGCCGCAGGCGCCGGCCAGTCTCAGGCGAGTGGGTGCCAAACCGCGCAGCGCCCAAAAGACAGCAATGAACCCCGGAATCGAAAGCAAGGTGATGTTCAGCGTACACACGCGCCAGGTTTTACCGAAGATCATCGAAGCACGCACGTCCGGGGCTGCTGTCATCAGGACATAGAGGGCGCCGGCCCACACCGCTGCAACCGCAGCAATGACCAGCAGTTGTCCGGCGCCTGGCGTAACTCCGGGCCTCGCCAGGCGCACAACCTGGCTCAACGCGCCGACCATCAGGCACAGGGGCAAGGCAATCTTTGCCCAGAAAATCGGAGTTGCCGCCACTTCGGCCAGATCCGGACGTGCGCCAAACATGACCAACACCAGCAAGAAGGCCGTTATCAGACCGACCAGCACCGCGACGCCGAAGCGCTTTGCGAGCGCATGCCGGTCGACCGGTGTAACACCAGTCGCCAGCATGGAAATAAGATCGTCAGTTTTCATCGTGTACCTCTAATCCTGTCGGCCAACGCCTTAAGCCCGCGATGGATGCCAATCTTTACCGCTGACTCCGAAAGCCCGGTCATTTGCGCGGACTCGGCGACCGACAAGCCTTCAAGCTTCACCTGCTGAATCGGCAAACGCTGCCGGTCAGGCAGTTGCTCAAGTAACTTGCCGAGGTCGCGATGGGCCTGCTCCGGCTCCAGATGAGGCTCGGCAAACAGCTCCGCCACATCGTCGAGCGAGTCATTGAGCACTTCATTGCGCGACCTGCCACGAAAAAAGTCCGTGAGTTTGTAGCGGGTGATGGCAAACACCCAGGCCGTCAGCGGTTGGTCCGCACGGTACGTTTGTCGACCGTTATGGACGGCCAGCAAAACCTCTTGCAGCAAATCCTCGACTTCACCCGGTTGCCGCTGAAGTCGGGTTCGAACAAAGCCGCGTATATGACCACTCAGCTCCTTGAGGAAAGTGCCATAAGCCCGCTCGTCTCCACCCAGGCCCGCGAGGAACAAAGTCTGAAGATGAATTTCCCGGCTGCGCAATGCGTCGTTATGTGTAGTTCGTTCCATCGTCCACTCTGGTTACACGAGGATGAAAATATTCTGTACTTGCATAACGCCAGCGCCAATAACGGGCGATGGATCATGCTTGCCGCCAAAGGCATAAGGCAACAAGCAGATTCATTTTGCGGTTCTAAAAAATATTTTGCGATGGCTGTAACCGGATTTGAAAACTCAGCGAACTACCTTTCGGATCTGAAGCACAGCGCACTCCTGCACTGATGCGACGACCCACCCTCATGATCCCGGAGAATAACCATGAACAATCTGAAGCTTGCTGCCATCGCCGTTGCCTTTTCCTCCTTTGCTGCCGGCGCCATTGCCGCCGAGACCCCAGCCGCCGCAGGCGCCATGGAAAAATGCTACGGCGTCGCCATGGCCGGTCACAACGATTGCAAGGCCGGTGCAGGTACCACATGCGCAGGTACGGCAAAAATGGATTACCAGCCGAATGCCTGGAAAAACGTTCCCGCTGGCACTTGCACCACCATCAAGACACCAAAAGGCACCGGCACCCTCACACCAATGTAACGTCAACGCCACGGGGCACGTACTTATCATGAACAAGGCATTCCAGATCGGGGCCGGACTTGGCCTCAAACCGAACCATTACCAAGAGGCCCACGACTGCACGGTCGAAGGTCTCTGGTTCGAAGTTCATCCGGAAAACTACATGGTTGGTGGCGGCCCCCGTCTGGCATGGCTGGAGGCCATTGGCGAGCGGCACCCATTGTCGTTGCACGGGGTGTCACTTTCGCTGGCGGCCGATTGCCCGCCGGACCCGGAGCACTTGAAGCGCCTGAAACAGCTCGCTGATCGCGTTCAACCGGCACTGATTTCCGAGCACCTGGCATGGTCAGCCTGGCGCGACCAATACCACCCCGACCTGTTGCCTTTTCCCCGAACAAATGAAGCGTTACAACGTATAGCAAGCAATATCCAGCGCACACAAGACGCCCTCGGACGTCGCATTGCCATCGAAAACCCGACCCATTATTTGCACCTGGACGGGCATGACTACAGCGAACTGGAATTTCTCACCGAATTGAGCACGGTGACTGGCTGCGGCTTGTTGCTGGACGTCAACAACGTGCACATCAGTGCGCACAACCTGGGTTTTAACGCCGCCGATTATCTGGATGCCTTTGCGGCCGACGCCATCATGGAGATTCATCTGGCGGGGTTCACCAAGGATCCGGGTGAATCCTCGTTACTGATCGACAGCCATGATGCCCCTGTCGCCGAAGATGTCTGGTCGCTCTACCAGCGGCTGATCGAGCGGATCGGCCAGCGTCCGACACTGATCGAACGCGACGACCATATCCCCGCTTTCGACGTTTTACTGGCCGAGCGCAACCGAGCGCAGACGTTATTGAACCTTGGGCAAAATCAGCGAATGAAGGTGGCGATATGAAGCCCTCTCTCGCAAGCTTTCAGGATGCCTTCGTCGATGCGTTATACGGCACTGGATCATCCACGATGGATTCGCTGACCCAACAACCAGGCTTTGCGGTCTATCGCAATACCGTACTCAAAGGCACGACGGATGCGTTGCTAGCCAACTTCCCTACCGTAGAGCGCCTGGTGGGAACTGACTGGCTTAAAAGCGCCGCCGCCATACATGCCCGGCTTTCACCGCCAACAGATGCACGTTTACTGAATTACGGAGCGGGCTTCCCCGACTTTCTCGACAAATTCGAGCACGCGCAAGACATGCCGTATCTGGGCGACGTCGCCCGTCTGGACCTGCTCTGGACACAGGTTCATTGCGCCGCTGATGAGCCTGGTCTTGGGCTGAACGATTTGGCGCAGATTCCCGCTACGGAATTGGGCAACTTGCGGCTTAAACCACGGGACACCGCCCGTTGGGTCTGGTTGCCGGACTGTCCCGCCTACACGATCTGGTGCGTCAATCGTGAACAACGGGAAATGCCTGAAAAACTCGAATGGCAAGGTGAAGGTGCACTACTGACACGCAAGGCCGGCCGCGTGTATTGGCAAGCTGCCAGCGCCGCAGACTGTGCCTTTCTCGACGCCTGCGCGGCCCACCTGCCCCTCGATGTCGCCGCTGACTGGGCCATTGATGTCGAGTCTGACCTGAACCTGGAAAACCTCATTATTCGCCTGGTGAGTGCTGACGCGTTTGTAACGGCGGAACTCCTGACAACTAGTTACTGAAGCCATCAACGGAG
Source organism: Pseudomonas sp. LBUM1644 (assembly GCF_059716195.1). Classification (NCBI taxonomy): domain Bacteria; kingdom Pseudomonadati; phylum Pseudomonadota; class Gammaproteobacteria; order Pseudomonadales; family Pseudomonadaceae; genus Pseudomonas; species Pseudomonas sp. LBUM1644. The sequence goes on from NZ_CP166812.1 coordinate 3,578,919, forward strand.
CACAGCATGGATACCATCAACACCCGCTCACCTGCCGCCGACAATTCCCTGCGTGGCCTCTGGAATCGCTTTGCAACCCGTTTGGGCAATCTGATCAGCGATTCGTTTCTGGTGTTGGTGGCGCGCATCGCCATCGCCGCCATTTTCTTCATGTCCGGGCGCACTAAAGTCAGCGACGTTCTGACGATTACGCCGAGTACCTACGAACTGTTCCGTACGGAATACGCCTTGCCTGTGATCTCTCCAGAACTGGCAGCACACCTTTCGACCTACAGCGAGCACCTATTTCCACTGCTGTTGGTCCTCGGGCTGTTCACCCGTCTATCCGCCTTGGCGTTGCTGGGTATGACCTTTGTCATTGAGGTTTTCGTTTACCCCGATGCCTGGCCGACGCACCTGTCTTGGGCGGGATTGCTGCTAATCATCATCGCACGCGGTGCAGGAGCACTTTCGCTGGATCGCAGACTGGGCATCCGGTGATCCATTCACGTATGGGGAACTCTCTAGCAGGAGTTTGCGAGTAGTTATCGCCCACATCTGCGTGAAGTTCGCCGTCATTCCAAGAGCACGCCTTTGTACTGGTTAACAATCCTGAGGCTGCCTCATGTGGGCAAGCGCAGGGCACGCACGCGCATTGCGTAGGCAATACGCAACTAAATAAGCGAATACAGCCGATCTATCTTCAACCAATTTCTACATACCGGTGAAAAATATGCAAAGCAACATCGTACGATTCTCCTGTGTAGGCTGCGGTATTTGCTGCAAGGGCCGACTGATACCGCTGACATTGGCTGAGGCACAACAATGGTTAAACCGCGGTCACGACATCGCGGTGATTCTTGAGGCCTTTGATGAATCAAGTTGGCCTCATTCATCAGCGGAGTTTGCCCACGCCAAAGGCCGATCTGTAAGTGTAAATTGTGGTAAGACCCAGATACAGGTCATCGCTGTGTTTGCCGGCAAAGCACTTGAGCAATGCCCTAATCTCAGAGCTGACAATCTTTGCGGCATCTACGAAGAACGCCCCCTGGTTTGCCGCATTTATCCGATGGAAATCAACCCATTCATCGCGTTACGTCAAGATAACAAAGCGTGCCCGCCACAGGCGTGGGAGAGCGACGACATTCTCTGCACAGATGGGCGTACAGATCCGGCTCTGGAAGCACTCGTCAATCAATCTCGACAAGCAGACAGAGCCGATGCATCAAGCAAAATCGCCATCTGCGCGCAACTGGGCCTGAATGTGGCGAGTTGGAAAGACAACGCGCTGGCCGTTTACTTTCCACCACGAGAAAAACTGCTCGAAGCGATACACCGCGTCAAAAGTACTCTTGAGGAAGATCCAAGCTGCGAGTGGCAGGTGCGGGTCGATGATTTATCGCTGCGCGAGCGATTGACCGCATCGGACGTGTCTCTGGCTGCCAACGAGTCCGCCGAGTACATCTTTCATGTTTTATGAACCGCCTTTAACGCAGAGTTCGCTCATCAATACCGAACTACTGTGCGTACTCGCGCGTTTATTTTTCACGCAATATGACCAAGAGGCCACACGGGTTGATTGCAGTCCTCCGGACGGGCAGCTGTAGCTTCACAGAATAGTTGATCATTTTCACAAGTAGTTGAGCAGACGCCCCCTGACAGGAAAGCGACAAAAACGCCAATTCTCCGAATTGGCCGAAAGCAGACCTCCGCCATGGATTAGCCATCGCGAAACTCGCACGACTAGCTTCAGCAAATTCTCCAGCAACTCTTTAAGCTCAGCGCGATACTCATCATTTTCACGGTACGTGTAGCAATGGAAGATCTGCTCAGCCGTCATCAGTGGCCAGCGTTGTCGCAGACCTACCCCCTTCCCCATCAGGCAAGATTGATCAGAACCAGTTAGCCCTTTGGACTGACGCTGTGGGTCGAGGAGCGCGGCTCAGATGAGGTTGGAGGCAATGTGCGCAGTGCGCTGGCAACGATCAGCAAGAACGAAGAGTTCATTAACATGACGTTAGCGGTACTCATGACATCTGAATGACTTCTATTGAAATACAGCAATCGGCCAATTTCAGCTATTGCTGACCGGCAGCTATGGGCCTGTACGCCGGTCGCCAAGCGAGCGATGCAACCCTTAGAGTTTCAGGTCGGGATTACTGTCAGGGCGATACACCATCTTGCAGGGCAAGGCACCCACCCGTCGACTCCAATTGAGAAAGGTTTGATGTACTAGCTATATGCCGCTAAAACTTAAGCGAGGATAAAAATATAGGTGATGACATGGTATCGAGATTTGTTGTCGTTCCGGCGATACCTACCGAGACTGGATCGGTACGTGATGGTGCTCGCTTCTACTCCAGCATGGCGCCTTGTGGCTACAGCATCTACGACAACAAGGAAAAGTGTCGTCTTCACCTGTCATTTCCGACGCGAGATGAAGCGGAGGCTGCGTGCGAATTGAAAAACTCAGAGCAACTATTCAGCTCAATGTCCTGACTGCGACCACCGTGGGACCTCCATAGCACTGCGCACAAACTCTAGAATTTCGACCACAATCTGCCAATCGATCCAGTAAGGGTGTAAAGATCTGAGTGGTGACCTATGACGGCAAACGAGGATTTGATTGATTGAAATGGCCGCTGGCATATCACTAACGGCGTCGTGTGAATGCCATCTGCAAAAAGCTCGGTCAATGGGTATAGGTAGCTTTGAGTGTTCGTCTTAGACATCTTTGACTAATAGAAGACTTCTCAGTCCGCCGACGGTCCATAGCTACCTGTGGCCCGCCCATCTAGCATAGGCATCGGATCAATTTTGGGGGAGTTAAGAAAAGTAGCCCACGCCTCATACGCCAGCTTCTGGCGATAGGTAGCTTCATTCCACAAGGTCCCCTCCAACTGTCGTGCCGATACAAGCATCATAAGATTGGTGGTGGCTGCATCAAGCTCAAGCAAAAGCTCGTGGGACTGGAAGCGATAGTCGTCTAGGTTGTTCATTATAGAGGTACACCAGTCATGGCTCTGAATTACGAGTTGTTGTTCCTATATAGGATCAGTGTGACATCAGTTTCATCATCGCGTTGATCCGCAAGACAACGGCTTCATCTTAGGCAGGCTAGAACGTCAGGTAAACACTTTCCCTCCACTCAAAGCGAGGTAGCATTGCGCAAGGGCTGAGCGACGGCTTTGGCTCGGATAGCAACCACGCACCGTGACTGATCCCCCCTTGCCCTCGGCCGTCCGATGAGCCTGTGTGGGTTCCACATCCACGATGACACCGTGCTCGGTATAGATCAGATAATTCGTGGAGTAAGCGTAGAAAGCTGGGCCACCTGGAGCACCGGTCCAGCGGGCTTGAAGATCCGTCAGCGACAGGCGCATCGGTAGCATTTCGGCCAGAGCCTTTTCATCGAGCGCCTCAAGATACTCATGCACGGCGCGAGTGCTCAGGGCCGAATCGCTCCAGTTTACCGGTTCATCACCCGGTACACCGCGCTGCCGACTCGCATCCGCTTTGATGGTGCTGGTGTCCAAGGCGAAGCCCTCGCTCTTGACCAGGCCAGCGCCCATGCAGCGACGCCGCACTTCATTAAACAACCAGCGAAACAGATCGCTGTTCCGAAAACGGCCGTGTCGATTTTTGGAAAAGGTCGAGTGGTTGGGGACTTCATCTTCAAGGCTCAACCGGCAGAACCTGAGATACGCCGGGTTCAGATGGGTTTCTTCGCGCAGCCCACGATCAACATGCGGATCATCAGCTCGGGATCAATTGAAGGACGCCCAATTGGGATGTAGAAATCGCCGAGGTAATGGCGCAAATCGCTCATATCAAGACACTGATCAATGCTGCGCAGAAGGTGATTTGCTGGGATGTGATCTTCAAGGTTGAACGAGTAAAACAGTCGGTCCTACCCACTCGATAACTGTCCCGTCATGCTGCGTGCTTCCCTGCTGGCCAATGTTGAGATTTTGCCGCAGGCCAGAGAGGGGAGCTACTTTTTCAACAGAATCGACCAATAGCTGCCCGTCAGAACCGGCGAAGCGGGGGCGATTCAGTATTTGCCGACAGGCTAACGAATATCCAGACGACAAAAAGCCCGCGTATGGCGGGCTTTTTGTCGAAGGGGAACCAAATCCTTTGGTCTTGGCCCAGTATTGCGCAGCAATACACAATGTATCAAGGCAAACCAATTGGAAGATTAAAAGATTTGGATAGCTGGACTATGTTGAGCTTCTCGCTAACGCACCCGATGAAATTGTCACAACTGGTATTGCGAATCCGGACGCTAGGACGTGGTAAACGGGCTTCCTGGCGACTCAAAGGCGAAGCGATCAATATCTCCAGAACACAGGTGTCAAAATCACCAGCACCGTCAGAATTTCCAACCGCCCAAGCAGCATGCCGACGGTCAGCAGCCACTTAGCAGCGTCAGGCAACGAAGCAAAATTGCCCGCAGGCCCAATGACCGTGCCAAGCCCCGGCCCAACATTGCATACTGCGGTGGCGGCCCCACTCAAGGCAGTCGTCCAATCCAGTCCAATCAACGCTAACCCCAAAGCGATCACAGCAATAGTAATTGTGAAGAAAAACGAGAAGGTCAACAGCGAACGCAAGACGTCCTCATCGATGGAATGGCCGTTGTACTTTTTCTGGATCACCGCACGGGGATGAATCAGTTGTTTCAAGCCACTCAGGAGCAGCGCAGCGGCAACCTGAAAGCGGAAAATTTTAAGGCCACCGGCGGTTGAGCCGGAGCATCCCCCGACGAAGGTCAGGTAGAAAAACAACAACACGGAAAAACTGCCCCACAATGTGTAGTCACCTACCGCGATGCCGGTAGTCGTAACGACCGAGGTCACATTGACAGCCACGATGCGAAAGGCATCCCACCAGGTGTAATCACTGTGGAAACACAACCAGGTTCCCACTACCAACCAGGTAACGATCAGGAACCCAACAAACCCGCGCACCTGATGATCCTTCAGTAACACACGCCGATGGCCGCGCAATGTTGCGACGTACAAGGTAAAGGGCAGGCTACCCAGAATCATGATGACCACCGCTACCCAGTGAATCGCTGGCTGCGTCCAATGCCCAAGCGAGGCGTCCGAAGTGGAAAATCCGCCAGTAGAGATCAAAGACATTGCGTGGTTGACCGCTTCAAACGGCGTCATCCCAGCGATCCAGAGTGCCAGAGCCCCGGTGCCAGTAAGTCCCAGATATAGAAAGAGGATGTACTTGGCTGCCACATGAGAACGCGGTGTCACTTTCTCCGACCAGTCTGAGGACTCTGTCTGGAAAAGACGCATGCCACCCACTCGCAACAGTGGAAGGATCGCCACCGCCATGCCGATGAAGCCTATACCCCCCAGCCAGTGCAGCATCGAGCGCCAGATCAACAATCCCGGTGAAGCGGTATCCAAACCACTCAGGACAGTTGAGCCCGTGGTTGTGATGCCGGACATCGTTTCGAAGAAAGCGTCGGTGTAACTGATGTGACTGATAAACACCATTGGCAACGCAGCGAAGGTACAGACCACCACCCAACTGCCAGTCGTCAAAAGGTACATATCCCTCGGACGGAGCTGGCCAGTATCAGGGCGCCCACGCACGATCAAAAGAAGGCCGCAGATGAAGGTAACCAAACTCGACCAGAGAAAGGCCGACAGATCGTCGCTACGCTCATAGGCCACCAGCGTAATCATGGGAATAGCCATGCTTACGGCCAGCGTGATCAGAAAAATGCCTAGGATGAAGCCGATGAGCCGCATTGCCGCGATGGACATAGAAATAGCCTGCCAGATTTAAGCTGCGAAGCCTTTCAATCAGGCCTTCAGAGCGCTACCGACCATCCAACTCATAGCCAACGAGTGGAGAGTATCTGCAACGTTATTGAGTAATGTTTCCTACAAATAAAAAACCCGGCACAGGGCCGGGCTTGCCTGTACTCCCCTACTACACAGTTCCCAAATGAGAGGGATGGAGAACCGACTGAGGAGCACAGGTCGCCGATATTGCCAAAGCACGTTTAGCAAAGCAATCCATCTATGAAAAATGCTCCGACAGCTAACTGTCGCTACACCACTGCGATGAGCAGACTAAAAAACCGCTAATTCATTGCGCCGACAAATCCCAGCTCCAATTGAAATTGTAGGTTTAGAGGGGATCGCGGGTTGGGAAGAATTTCAAGCAGATTCCCCCGAGCTTTGTAGACTGATCATTTTTTCCAAAAATGGGGAACTACCCCCATTGGTTGGGGAAGACCCACCAATTTATAGGAATATGCCCCATCATGTTCTGTAAGCGCGCAGAAACACTCTGAAACAACTTACTAATTCATTAGTACTTTTTTTTCGAGGCCAGATGATGGCCTAACAGTTGCAATTTCCCCACTACCGCAGCATCTGCCGTCACTGAACAGGATGGCGGGTTTCGCCGATAGGCATGACGCGAGGGGAATAAAATGAAATCTGCTACACAACATATCCATTCAGTGAGCTATTTACGCAGGGCAGGCCTTACCTCTGCGATGCTCGTGACCCTGGCCACGGCCAACGCGGTACCGCTTGACGATGTCAGCGAGCCGCCAACGACAGACCCCTCAGCATACTACACACCTCCCGCCGACCCGCTGGCAGCGGCTGCCGAGTTGGACGCCATCAAAGGCCTGCCCGAAGCCAACCAGGGAGCAATCGCCTATCCCGACGGCGTGTACGGCGACCGAAACACACCGCGCGCCGAAAACGTACTGCCGCCGAGCGTTCAGACCTCGTTCAATTTCCCTACCAACGGCAAGCCCAGCCCGTTGTTCGGCGCCCAGCCTTACACCCAGCAATTGCTGCTGTTCGAGGAGTTCGGTACGGAAAAACTCGACCCCACCCTGCCTGCACCACCACTGACATTCCCGGTACCCACCGTCGGCCCATTGCCGCAGCAAGACCCGAACAGTGTCGCCCGCAGCGGCCCTTCGAGTTCGGCATTGGAAGCCTTCATGCGCCAGCCCGGGCTGTACCCGTTTCCATCGCAGTTCTCCAACGTGCTGGACCGCAACCCTTGGAAGGCGCAGATCGAAACCTTCCTCAACCGCCATCCGGTGGGTTCGCCGGCCGAGGGCCGGCCACCGGGAAAAGGCTGGTCGCATCAACGCTGGAACGAGTTCTATCCACAGGTCGCCTTCAAAACCGTGCAAGCAGGCGCTAAGCTCAATAGCGGCATGCGTGACCGCCGGCAATTGCACAACTATGCCGTCGGTGAGTTCGGGCCAGGCGGGCTCTACTACCAGACCTCGGACATTCCGACCACGACGGGCACGACCAAAGGCATCGATACCCGTTTCCACCCCAGCATGCCGGTTCAGAATCACAATGCACTGTGGACCTTCGACGGCACCTTTCCGCCCAAATTACTTATGGTGCGTTACGGCCAACCGGTGCTGATGCGTCACTACAACGCCCTGCCGATAGACCCGGCCGCCAACATGGGCTTCGGCCTGCACACCATCAGCACCCACGAACACAATGGCCACTCCCCGGCCGAAAGCGACGGCTACACCAACGCGTTTTTCTTTCCGGGGCAGTACTACGACTATCGCTGGCCGCTACAGCTGGCCGGTTACGACACCATCAACACCAAAGCGCAGGACCCGCGGGCGGCGTTCCCATGCGCACCGGGTGAGAAGCTGTTCGTCAACGACGCCAGCCCCGGTCTGAAGACCTGCGAAAACGGCACGATTAAGATTCGTGGCGACTGGCGCGAAACCATGAGCACCCATTGGTTCCACGACCACATGCTCGATTTCACCGCACAGAACGTCTACAAGGGCAACGCGGTGATGATGAACTACTACAGCGCTCTGGATCGCGGCAACGAAGCTATCGAGGACGGCGTCAACCTGCGCCTGCCCAGCGGTTCGGCAATGCCCTGGGGCAACCGCGACTACGACGTCAACCTGGTGGTCGCCGACAAGGCCTGGGATGCCAACGGCCAGTTGTGGTTCAACCCATTCAATACCGACGGCTTTCTCGGCGATCAGATCCTGGTCAACTGGCAGTACCAGCCACGCTTGAAGGTACGGGCACGCAGTTACCGTTTTCGCATTCTCAACGGCTCGGTGTCGCGCTATTTGAGGATTGCCCTGGTACGTGAAGTCGCCGGCAACGGTGGCGAATTTCCAGGGCCGGCCGGCTCGAATCTGTCTTATACCCGCGTGCCTTTTCACTTGATCGGCAACGACGGCAACATCATGGAACACGCTGTGCCGTTCGACGGAAGCATGGATCTGGACGGCGATGGGGATAAGCAGAACCACAACGCGATCCTGCCCACCCAAGGCATTGCCGAGCGCTTCGACATCATCGTCAACTTTGCGAAAAACGGGATTAAGACCGGCGACAAGCTGTACTTCGTCAATCTGATGGAACACAAGACCGGCAAGGGTCCAGAGAAGAACGCCCTGAGCCTCGCGGACGTGCTGTCCGAGAAGTACAAAGCGGTGATCAAGCAAGGCAGCAAAGGTCCGGAGTGGGACAAGGGCGATCCGGTAGTGGGCAAGTTCATGCAAATGATCGTGCAGCCCTACACCGGTACAGATGTCAGCATGAATCCTGCCGAATATGAGCCCGCCAAACCGGGCAAAGCCGCCGGCAAAGTCATGATCCCGCTGACCCTCGACCGCGATGACCCAGCCGTGCAGGCCAAGCTGAAACTGGCGCGGCACCGCGAGTTCGTCTTCGGCCGCTCCGACGGCACAGACGAAGCTCCGTGGACCATCAAGACCGACGGCGGTTTTGGCTACAGCATGGACCCACGCCGACTCAACGCGGCCCCGCAACTGGCCAACGGCCCGACCGATGGCGGCTACGTCGGCGACGGTACGCTGGAAGTGTGGAAAATCAAGAACGGCGGCAACGGCTGGAACCATCCGGTACACGTGCATTTCGAAGAAGGCATCATCCTCAGCCGCGACGGCAAGGCACCACCGGAATGGGAAAAATGGGCACGCAAGGACGTGTACCGCATCGGCCAGGGCATCGACAGTTCGGTCGATGTGGAAATGGCGATCCACTTCCGTGAATTCGCCGGGACCTACATGGAACACTGCCACAACACTCAGCACGAGGACACTTCGATGCTGCTGCGTTGGGATATCGAGCATCCCGGGCAGTTCCAGTTGATGCCGACGCCTCTGCCTGGATGGGACGGTGTCACCTACGTCAACTCCGCCGCGCTGCCGACCTTCCGCACTGGGGACGCGAAGAACAATGACGATGATGACGATCAGGGTTCGAACAAAAAACCCGTCGCCAACCCGGACAGCGCCGCCAGCGCCAACGGCCAAGCGGTGACCATCAATGTGCTGGCCAACGACACCGATCCGGACGGCAACCTACCGCTCAAAGTGGTAGGCCTGAATCAGCCGGATTCGGGCATGGGCACGGTCATCACAGACGGTGCGCATGTAATCTACACGCCACCGCCTAGCATCACTGCGCCATTCACCGCGACCTTCGCCTATCAGGCCAGCGACGCCAAGGACGCCGTCTCGGAACCGGCAATGGTGTCCGTGGTGGTCTCGGCACCGGCAGCAGTCAACGAAGACTTGGTTGTCACCAGCGCCACCGTCACCGCCCGCAGCAACAGCCGCTACACCTGGGACCTGGCAGGCACGACGTCGCGAGGCACGGGCAACAGCATCACGGCGACGGCCTCGACCACCGCCGGGCCGCTGAGCCTCGGCACGGCCACTCTAACCCCGACCGGCACGGGTGCGCGCTGGCGGGTGTCGGTGACGACCACCGGTAGCGGTCCGTCGCCGAGCCCAACAGTCACCATTAGCTCGGCGTTTGGAAAAAGCACCACTGCCCCCATCAGCAGTCGTTGAACCGTATTTAGGAGGGCTTTGCGCCACTTGTATGAATTTGGGCATGCTTGTAATCGCCACCGAGCAATGGCAAGTCAGCCGTTGCCGGGTGGCGATTGCATCGTTGCAAACTGGCACATAGTAAATGTGCTTAGTACTTCAGCTTCCCCCAAATCAATCCGATGAGTGCGGCTAAGCCAGACGCCGCGAGCACGCTAAGTTTCGCCGTTGAGAGTAACGCCGGATCAGGGAACGCTAACGACGCTATGAAAATGGACATGGTGAATCCGATACCCGCCAGCAGTCCCACCAGGCCGACACCCGCCCAGGTCACGCCCTCAGGTAGCTCACAAATTTTGAGTTTAACGAGGGTTACGCTGGCCAAAACGATTCCGAGAGGCTTGCCCAGTACCAGTGCCAATACAACCCCAATGAATACATTCAGTGAGACAGCATCTTCCAGGCTGTTGCCCTCTAGACTCACCCCAGCGTTTGCCAGTGCGAAAAGAGGCATAACCCCAAAAGCTACCCATGAATGCAGTCCTGCCTGGACTCGCTGCACTGGGGGCAGTATTTCCCGCTGGGCGTGCCGGAGTTGTTCCAGCGGTTTCGCCACTGCCTGCGGACTACTCCCGGACTGGGCAAGTCGATCCATTAGTTCATGGAACGTACGACCGATGGTATCTAGCGGGCGTTCCGTTGTGGGTTTAGATTTGGTCGGTGTCATCAGTCCGAGAACGACCCCAGCGAGCGTTGGGTGCACACCGGTTTTCAGGAGACCAAACCACACAATGGCGCCAGGCAATACGTACGCGTAGGCCTTGCTAATGCCCATTCGCTGAAAAGCCAGCACCAGAGCCAGTCCGCTCAACGCCACCACCAAGCCGAAATAGTCCAAGGTTGAGGTATAGAACACGGCGATGATGAGGATGGCGACAATGTCGTCGATGATGGCCAGTGCCAATAACAGAACACGAATACCGCCTGGAATCGACTTCCCCAAAAGCGCGAGAACACCTACTGCGAATGCAATATCGGTGGCCGTCGGCACGGCCCACCCAGCACTGCCCTCGGTTCCATGATTGAACAGCGTGTAAATGATCGCCGGCACCAAGACGCCGCCCAATGCGGCTCCTAGAGGCAGGGTCGCCAACTTGAAGTTCGCAAGCGCACCGTCATGAATCTCCTGGCGTATCTCCGCCCCAACAACAAGGAAGAAAACTGCCATCAAGCCGTCATTGACTAAAAAGTGTAGTGAGCAAGCGACTTTGAAGTCACCTAGCCCTAAAGTGAGTTGGGTGTTCCAGAAATGCTCGTAGGAGTCGGCAATCGGGCTGTTCGCCCAGATCAGCGCTACCAATGCCGCGAGTAATAGAACGACACCGCTGACGGCTTCGATATGGGTAAACCGCTCAATCGCTGTCAGCGCGCGTGCGGTCAACTCTTGGGGAAGTGGAATAGAGGGGGACGCCAAGTTTTTATCAGGCACATTAACTCTCCGCTGGCGGCCCGACCAACGTTTGAGCATTAACCTGCGATGTGCCGTATGCAGCAACGCACCCGGCTCGATGATAGGTAGCTTAACAGCGGGAAGCAAATGACTCCGCCAATGAACCTTCCGCCGGCAATGTCACTCCATCAAAGGTGATCGAGTTGTTGCATTGGCAGACCGAACTTGAATCGTGGACCAGTGACGTCGCTATAAAAGGTATTGAAGATGATCGCTCGTTGGCGCTGGCTGCTACATCAGATGACGAAACGGCTCTGGTTCAGAGCCAGTTTATTTTCTGTACTGGGTGTGGCGACCGCATTGCTCGCCGTTGTCTTCAATGACTACATTCCCGCCTCACTGCCAGCGCGTATCGGCGCTGACGCTGTTGACAAGATTTTGGGCATCATCGCCTCCAGCATGCTCGCCGTGACCACCTTTTCGCTCAGCACAATGGTGACGGCCTACGGCGCCGCTAGCAGTGGCGTAACACCCCGCGCCACCACACTGGTGATGGAAGACCGCACTACCCAAAATGCCCTCGCCACCTTTATCGGTTCATTTCTGTTTAGCTTGGTGGGAATCATTGCATTAAGTACTGGAGCCTATGGCGCGCAAGGAAGGGTTCTGCTTTTTGCAGTGACCATCGGCGTGGTGATTCTGATCGTGTACACACTTCTGCGTTGGATCGATCACCTATCGAGATTGGGGCGGGTGGGTGAAACCATTGATCGCGTCGAAGCGGCCACCATCCATGCGATACAAAATCGGGTCGAATGGCCTTATCTGGGGGGCGTCGCCTACCCTGCCGATGGGAGTGTTCCGTGCTCAGCGAAAGCCGTTACGAGTCTTCAGACCGGGTATGTCCAACACGTCGATGTGCATGCGTTGGGTGCGATTGCTGAAGAGCATGAGACGCAGATTTATCTCGATATTCTTCCCGGCAGCTTTGTGCATGAAGGCATGCGTCTGGCCCAGGTCGTGATTTTAAGCAATGAACACATCGGAGATCCGGGGGCCTGCGCTGAAAAAATCCTGGGTGCCTTGACCATTGGCGTACGCCGAACCTTTGAACACGATCCACGGTTCGGGCTTTCGGTGCTGTCGGAGATCGCCTCACGAGCCTTGTCGCCTGCGGTCAATGATCCTGGAACTGCAATTGACGTACTGGGACGCGGGGTCAGGAGCCTTACCTGCTGGGGTAAACCAACAGAACAGATGGCGGAAATAGGTTCAGGGTGCGAGCGAGTCTTCCTGCACGGACTGGATGTCGGTGACCTGTTCGACGATTTTTTCGCTCCCATCGCCAGAGATGGTGCGAGCTTGATTGAAGTGGACGTCCGATTGATGAAGGCCCTGATCAGTCTGGCGCAGATAAATCCGGATATTTTCAAAAGTGCCTGTACCAGACATATGAGTCTACTGCTCCAACGAGCGGAACATGCGCTCACATTGTCGGAAGACCAGGCGAAGCTCAGTGCACTGGCCCGAACACTGGTCCACTAGAACACCCTAAGGATTTGTCTTTCGGGTTGTGACGTCATTATCCGGCGATTGCAGAAAGCCACGAGCCAGCTGCTGATACAACTCGGGCCCCATCCGTGCGCTGACCGCTTTAGCAATCAATGCGACTGCCATGAGGCTGATCACCATCCCATGGCTGTCGATCATCTCCATCACGATAATTGCGGAAGTGATCGGGGACTGTGTTACTGCGGCCAGAAAACCGACCATGCACAGCGCAATGATAGGCTGCGTCGCCAAACCAAAGAAGTCCGCGACGTTGGCTCCTACAGCGGCGCCGACTGCCAGGGACGGGGCAAAAATGCCGCCCGGGATACCGGAGAAGTAAGTCACTACCGTCGCAAGAAAACGCGTGATCGGTGCGTGCCATGGCAGGCCGACATCGGACACGATGATCTGCGACGTGATCCCGTAGCCGCTGCCAAATGACATACCGCCACTCAACCAGCCCAGTATTGCCACGATCATTCCACACGCGCCGGCGAACCATACAGGATGCGTGCGCCGCCATTCCCAGAGGACGAATCGATGATGGCGCTGGGGCCACAGCAACATCCGACTAAACAGGCCGCCCAGCAGCCCGCAGCCAACTCCGATCACCAGCACCGGGGCAATGATATCCAGGCCGATTTCGTGTATGTCGAAGTGACCGAAATAGTTGTAGTTGCCCTGCAAGGCGATGGCGACCATCCCCGACAGGATGATCGTGCTGAGCAAGACTCCGCTGGTGCGGGTCTCAAGCTTGCGCCCCAGCTCTTCGACGGCAAAGGCCACACCGGCCAGTGGTGTATTGAAGGCTGCCGCGATGCCTGCCGCCCCTCCGGCCAGAATAAGGTCCTCGCTGCGGATGATTCGCGCATTGGGCAGATAGCGGTGAAAGAAATGCATGATCGAAGCAGCGACTTGCACCGACGGCCCCTCGCGTCCTGCGGAAAAACCACCGGTCAGCGCCAGTGTGCCAAGTCCTATCTTGGCAAAGGCAATGCGCAGCGACACCAGTTTGTCGACGGGTTTGCCCTGATGCGCCAGGCGCGTGGCGGCAATCACCTGGGGAATGCCGCTGCCTTGGGAGCCGACAAAAAAACGGGTGGTCAACCACACTACCAACATGCCGACCAAGGGTGTGTAAATAAACGGCAACCAGGGCCGTTCGGCAGTCTGTTGCGCAAATTGCGTCAGTGCCAGATCAGCCAACCGAGCAAACATCACGACAAGTAGGCCCGCCAGGGTCGCAGCCGCCCAGAGCGTCACGCGTGTGCGCCAGCGTATGGAGGCGAAGCGGCGGCGTAGTAGCACTATCGGTTTGATCACCCGAGCAAATTCCCATTGAGTTTCAGGACTGTGGTGCTGGCAAGACTAACCGGATATGCGCTGTCGTCCAACGGCTCTAGCTCCAATGCGGACAACCATCCCGTCACTGCAAGCCTTTACCAGCACTTCCACCGCCGAGATTGGCTCAATCCACCACTGTCCGCGCCTGAATCAACTACAGTGGAATCACTCTGCATACAGACAAAAACAAGACGGAGATTTCCCATGCGAGTAATAAGCCGCTTTGCCCTGTTAGCCGCCGCTACGTTGGCTGTCACCACCGCAGTTCAGGCTGCTCCAGTATTCATCAACATTCTAACGGGGGGAACCAGTGGGGTTTACTACCCAATTGGTGTTGGCCTGTCGCAGATCTATAACGACGGCATCCCAGGCGTGAAGACTTCGGTTCAGGCCACAAAAGCTTCGGTGGAAAATTTGAACCTGTTGCAAGCCGGTCGTGGAGAGTTGGCACTCGCACTGGGGGACTCCGTAGCCGATGCGAAGAACGGCGTGGAAGACGCCGGTTTCAGTGCGCCGTTAACCAAATTGCGCGCCATCGCGGGTGCTTACCCTAACTACATTCAAATAGTGGCCAGCAAAGAGTCAGGAATCAAAACTCTGGCGGACCTTAAAGGCAAGACCATCTCCGTAGGAGCGCCAAAGTCAGGCACTGAACTGAACGCGCGAGCGATCTTCAAAGCCGCAGGCCTGACCTATGAAGACATGGGTAAAGTGCAATACCTACCCTTTGCCGAATCGGTCGAATTGATCAAGAACCGGCAGTTGGATGCCACCCTGCAATCTTCCGGGTTGGGCATGGCGGCTATTCGCGATTTGTCCTCTGTCATGCCGTTGAACTACGTTGCAATCCCGACTGAGGTGGTCGCAAAAATCGGCAACCCCGCCTATCAGGGCGCGATGATTCCGGCCAATACTTATGATGGGCAACCTGAAGCGGTACCTACGGTTGCGATTACCAATATTCTGGTAACGCGTGCCGATGTATCCGATGAAGTGGCTTATGAAATGACTAAGCTGTTGTTCGAAAACCTGACTCGCTTGGGCAACTCTCATTCAGCGGCCAAGGACATCAAGCTGGAAAATGCAGCTAAAAACCTGCCGATAGCACTGCACTCGGGCGCGGAACGCTACTACAAGGAAAAGGGCGCGTTGTAATGACACAAGGCGTGGCGGCAGGACCGCTACGCCTTCTTTCGCTCTTTTCAATGTGGTCATGAGGCAGGCAGCTAATGAGTGAAGATCATCAGGGCATCTCTGCAAATCCGCGAGACTGGCCAAAAACCCTGTTTTACGTGGCGTTGCTGTTCTCGATCTTTCAGATTGTCACCGCAGCGTTTGCACCCATCTCAAGTCAGGTTTTACGCGCCGTACACGTCGGTTTTTTGCTTTGGGTAGTTTTTCTGAGCTACCCCGCTTACGGCAAGGATCGTCCCTGGCAACCGCTGGCTTGGGTACTCAGTCTGGCTGGGATTGCCACGGCTTTGTATCAGTGGGTGTTCGAGGCTGACCTGATTCAGCGCTCCGGCGATCTGACGACAGCAGACACCGTGATTGGTCTTGTGCTGATCGCACTGGTGTTCGAAGCCGCCCGACGGGTAATGGGAATTGCGCTTCCAATCATCTGCGGCCTGTTCTTGGCTTATGGCTTGTTAGGCGAATATCTGCCCGGCGACTTGGCACACCGGGGATATGGATTTGACCAGATCATCAACCAACTCTCATTTGGTACAGAAGGGTTGTACGGAACACCAACCTACGTGTCGGCCACCTACATTTTCCTGTTCATCCTGTTCGGTGCCTTTCTGGAACAGGCTGGCATGATCAAGTTGTTCACAGATTTCGCCATGGGGTTGTTCGGTCACAAGCTGGGCGGTCCGGCCAAAGTCGCAGTCGCCTCGTCGGCACTGATGGGGACCATAACCGGTTCCGGGATTGCCAACGTCGTGACGACAGGGCAATTCACTATCCCGTTGATGAAGCGTTTTGGGTACCGGGCGGCGTTTGCCGGCGGGGTCGAAGCGACCTCCAGCATGGGCAGCCAGTTGATGCCGCCCGTGATGGGGGCCGTCGCCTTTATCATGGCTGAAACTATCAACGTGCCGTTCGTGGAGATTGCCAAGGCAGCGTTGATTCCCGCGATTCTTTACTTCGGCTCCGTGTTCTGGATGGTACATCTGGAAGCCAAGCGCTCGAACCTCAAAGGCCTGCCCAAGGACCAATGCCCCAGTGCACTGGGCGCGGTAAAGAAGAGCTGGTACCTGCTGACTCCTCTCTTGGTTCTGGTTTATCTGCTGTTTTCCGGTCGCACGCCCCTGTTCTCCGGCATGGTGGGGCTGGCACTGACGGCCATCGTCATTCTCGGCTCGGCGATCATTCTCAGAGTACGTAATTTTGGCCTGCGCTGTGCGTTCTGGATCGCCCTCGGAGTTCTGTGCACAGGATTCTTCCAGCTGGGAATCGGAGTGATTTTTTTAGTCATCGCGGTGCTGGTATTGGTGTGCGGATTCATAAAAGGTGGCCGGGAAACGCTGACGATTTGCTTGCATGCGCTGGTCGAAGGTGCGCGACATGCGGTACCGGTGGGGATTGCTTGTGCGCTGGTTGGCATCATCATCGGCGTAGTGTCACTGACAGGCGTCGCCTCAACCTTTGCGGGTTACATTTTGGCCATTGGCCGGGACAACCTGCTGCTTTCACTGGTGCTGACGATGATCACCTGCCTGGTATTGGGCATGGGTATTCCGACCATTCCCAACTACATCATCACCAGTTCAATCGCAGCACCTGCACTGTTGGAACTGGGTGTGCCCCTGATCGTGTCACACATGTTCGTGTTCTATTTCGGCATCCTAGCCGACCTAACGCCACCGGTGGCCCTCGCCTGTTTTGCCGCAGCACCGATTGCGAAGGAGACCGGATTCAAGATCAGTTTATGGGCGGTCCGTATTGCGCTCGCTGGGTTCATCATTCCGTTCATGGCCGTCTACAACCCGGCGCTAATGTTGCAAGGTGGCAATTTATGGATGACTGCCTACATGTTGATCAAGACAACGTTGGCGGTCGGTCTCTGGGGAATGGCATCAACGGGATACCTGCAACAAAAAATGGCGCTATGGGAACGCTTGTTGAGTGTTGGCGCGGGAGCATTGTTAATCGTGGCGTTGCCGCTGACCGATGAAATTGGCTTTGCACTTGGGCTGCTGGTGATCCTTCAACACGTGTGGCGGTCGAAGCAGGTCGGGACGGCTAACGCATGATTGGATTGTGTCTGGGTCTCGCTGGCGTCGTCTGGGCGCAGTTGCCCATTTCGCAGTTCACGCTGGCGTGGGACCACACTATCGAGAAGATCCGTTGGGAGGAGGACTACCGCGTCACCAAGCAAGGCCTTGTGTTGAAGGAAGCCAGAATCCGGGGCAATGGTGCGGGAATGGAAGTTCCTGAGGACGCCCGACTGGAAAATGGCAGTTGGCACTACCAACGTCAGCTGCCACCGCTGCAACCTCTGCGCTTGGGGCGTACTCCGGAGGCTGGAGACTACCAATTGTGCATTAATGGGGCGTGCAACTTCATGAGCCGGTGGGTTGGAATACCGACCAACAGCCAGCCTTTCATACAGATGTGGAGTTGCGAGACGGGCTAATGCCTGGATATCCGAATTCGAATTTGGAAAGACAGGTAAACGACTTGGCAGACTGAAAAAACGCCTATCGACATTTATGAGCGCATTTTGCCAGCGACCAAAGGTTAGGATGGATAACGAGAAAGGTCATCGCGCCCCATCAGATTTAAACTTTGGCATACGGTCTCTGCTTCTTCGCACACTAGGTACTTTTCACTGAAGAAGATACCCGTAACCGTGTTGACGATCCGGTAATAAAAATACGTGTTGGAATTGTTCACCGCGTCTCGATAAACAGGCCCATCGTCCGTAGGCAATGGACGTTTTTGCACGACAAATATTTCGTCCATTCCCCTCCCCAGTTTTTGCTCACCGATAGACAAAGCCACCCTCTCCAATTCGCGCAAACGATTCGAGCGTCTGTGGCGTAGCAAGATACCTCAAGCGGGAGAAATAGGTCGACTAGGTGCGGGGCCCCGTTGCGACTCCTTTAGTGAATCAGGTGAATGGGACGTATATCGCACGAAGCGCAGACTCAGCGCGCCCACTCACCCCTGGAACTGCACACCTGTGGTAGACGCCATGATCTGGAAATCTATTGAAATGAAGGTCAGTCGACAGCCTGGAAGTCTCCGTAACCTCTAGGAAGCTCCATCCAAGTGTCAAGAGCTGCGAGCTGCCTGGCGACAGCAGCATCCCACTCGGAACCTACGGCCATGTTTTTACTCATCATGGCGTGGATGACAGCTGTCGCCTGTTGGTACTCATGATGTATTTCCAACGCTTTTGCTAAAAACTCTTTTTGCCGAGTCATAGGGGGCTCCAAAGGCTGAAACCGAGCATTGATCTGCATCCTTATACAATTGACATCAGCATGAATTCGTTGGTTGCAAGAGGCTGGTTGATAGCCCCAGATCTACATCAGGTACACCTGAATGCTTCATGCAGTGACCCAACTTGCGTAGGTACACATCAAACCAAAGGCTAACAAAAAGAACGCCAAATAAGGGGTCATGTTTTCCCTCCTCTCGGTGCGGAGCGCATCAGTTTTCGAATATATCGGTGCTTTGGCATGCATCAAGGTTAAGGTGGGTTAAGAAAATTTAATCTTCGGCCGCTGCGCTGGTCACTAAGGTGGACCTGCCAAGGCGGCATTGAGTCGCAAGCGTTAAGAGCAGGCTGAAGCGGAGGAAGGTATGAATTGCGCATTGGTCATAGAGGACGACAAGGTGACGGCGGAAGTCATCATCACTGAACTCCAACGCCATGGTTTCAGTGCGAAATGGGCCGCAACTGGACGCGACGGATTAGCACTGGCGATTGCGGGAGGTTATGACGCCATTACCCTGGATCGAATGCTTCCCGATTTTGATGGCCTAACCATTGTCAGTACGTTGCGTAGTCTTGGGATTCAAACACCTGTCCTGATGATCAGTGCACTTTCAGACGTCGATGAGCGCGTTCAGGGTCTGCGTGCGGGCGGCGATGATTATCTGACCAAACCCTTTTCTGCTATCGAGATGGTTGCGCGTCTTGACGCATTGCTTAGGCGCACCAGTGTAGACGCAGGCCATCCGCAACTTTGTTGCGGAAACCTGCGACTGGATCTGGTCGAACACAAACTGACTCGAAATGATGAACACATTCTGCTGCTACCGACCGAGTTCAAGCTGCTCAATTACCTGATGCGCAGTGCCGGCCAGTTGGTCACTCGGACCATGCTGTTTGAAGAGGTCTGGGGTTATCACTTCGATCCTGGGACGAACATCATTGATGTTCACATTGGTCGGCTTCGCAAAAAGCTTGAAGGCGACGAAGGCACACCCGTCATTCATACAATACGCGGTGCCGGCTATGTCCTTGCTACCAAAAACTGAGGAGTGGCGCTCATCCGGTAGTCGATTGATCGGGTTCTACGCCATATTTTTTGTGGTTTGGGGGGCACTCTTCACCGGGGTGTTGTACTGGGAAATCTCCCACTACCTGGGCACCGTTGCAGAGCGGACATTATTGCAGCGTGCCCACTACTATCAAAAAATCGATGACAAAAAACTGGTGAAAGAACTGGCTGCCAGTGAAGCCTACTCAACGCCCGGGATCGATGCTTACGGATTGTTCACTTCCGACGGACAACACGTTGCAGGAGACCTGCTCAAACTGCGCTCCAGTTTGCCTGATGATGGCAAGGTTCATTATCTTGAGCGCGGACTGAGCATTGCGTTACCTGACAAAGAAACCAGAAGCAGTTATGCCCTGCTAGCACGTCGCCCCGACGGGCATATTCTTATTCTCGCGCGTGACGGCGGCTCGATTTTAGCCGTTGGCGGGATTATCGAGCAGGCATTGATGTGGGGACTTTCGTTAACACTCATCCCCGGATTGATTGGTTGGCACTTGTTGCGGCGTCTGCCCTTACGCCGTGTCAAACGCCTACAGCTTTGTACCGAGAGCATCGTTTCAGGCAACTTGTCGGAGCGTTTACCCTTATCCGCCCGTCGCGATGAATTGGATATGCTGGCAAATGCCGTGAATACGATGCTCGATCATATCGAGCAACTGATGCATGAGGTCAAAAGTGTTTGTGATGGTGTCGCTCACGATTTGCGTACGCCACTAACTCGGCTGCGTGCAAGGCTTTATCAGCTCCAGCAACTGCCTATGGACAACGATCACGAGCAAACTTTGAACCAAGCCCTTGAGGAAAGCGAATCGATCATGGTGCGTTTTCAAGGATTGCTTCGGGTTGCTGAACTCGACGACATTCGTCGCCGCTCGGCATTTGCACCTTTCAAAATTATGGCGCTGTTAAAGCAAGCGCATGAATTTTATGAGCCTTTGGCACTCGACCGCTCTCAGACGCTCTCTCTGGAAATTGCCAATAACCTGCCTCAACTGTATGGCGACTCTTCGTTGATGTTTGAAGCCTTGGTCAACCTGCTCGATAACGCCATCAAATTCACCCCAGAGGGAGGGCACATCAAACTGCGGGGAAGTATCAAGGATTCAACGGTCATCATTGAAGTTGCTGACGATGGCACTGGCATACCCGAGACAGACCGTACACACGTCATCCGCAGGCTCTATCGAGGGGACGCTAGCAGAATGCAACCCGGCCATGGCCTCGGATTATCCCTGGTCGCGGCCATCGTGAAATTGCACGGCTACACGTTGGATATTCAGCCTGCCGCTATGCATAGCGGCACCCGTGTCTTGATTATCTGCCCGACGGTTTCCGGTTGATTTGCGGATTTATCGATACCGGCACATTAAATTTAAATTAATCCAGCTTAATTTTGAGGCTCGCCACCCTGAGGGCTAGCTTTACACCACTTTATGTTGATCTAGGGCCTCTTCCTTGTGAGATACCTGTTGTCCCCGCTTGTGTTAACCCTGTTCTGTCTAACGATGCCTGTAGTCTTCGCTAACCATGCCCTTGCTGAAAATAACGCGCCAAGAGCGATGATCCCAGCCGCGCCAAAGCTCGGGGCTAGAGCCTGGATTCTGATCGACTCGGCTACGGGAAGCGTCATTACCAGTCACAACAGCGATAAGCGACTTCCCCCTGCAAGCCTGACAAAAATGATGACGGCGTTTGTCGCCACACGTGAGATCAAGGCCGGGCACATGAAAGATGATGACAGCGTCTCAATTAGCGAAAATGCCTGGCGCACGGGTGGCTCACGTATGTTTCTCGACCCAGGCAGTTCGGTTTCTGTTCGCAACTTGCTGAGCGGTGTGATCATTGACTCTGGTAATGACGCAAGCGTTGCACTCGCCGAACATGTGGCTGGAAGTGAGGGCGCCTTCGTCGGGATGATGAATTCGACTGCATCTGTATTAGGCATGAGTAACACGCACTTTGTGAATTCCACCGGGCTGCCTGACCCAGAGCATTATTCATCTGCCCGCGATATGGCTTTGTTGGCGCGGGCAATCATCAGCCAAGGGGCTAACTCTTACGCGCTTTACTCCAAAAAACACTTTTCTTGGAACGGCATTCGGCAAGCCAACCGCAATCTACTTTTATGGCGC
Source organism: Pseudomonas sp. LBUM1644 (assembly GCF_059716195.1). Classification (NCBI taxonomy): domain Bacteria; kingdom Pseudomonadati; phylum Pseudomonadota; class Gammaproteobacteria; order Pseudomonadales; family Pseudomonadaceae; genus Pseudomonas; species Pseudomonas sp. LBUM1644. The sequence continues at coordinate 3,600,756 of NZ_CP166812.1, forward strand.
GACTCAAGCTTTGACGGATTGAAGACTGGCCATACTGAGGCCGCTGGTTATTGCATGGCGGCTTCGTCGCACCGAGCTGGGCGACGCTTGATCAGTGTGATATTTGGCGCCAGCAGCGCGCTTAAACGCACGGCAGAGACGGAAAAGCTCATGGGCTATGGTTTTCGCTTCTACGACACCCAAACCTACAAAAAAGCAGGGGAAATACTCACGTGGTCTGCACTCTGGAAGGGTAAAGAACGATTGATCGCCTTGGGATTGTTGGACGATATGACCCTCACATTACCCAAGAATGAAAATCGTGAAGTAGAGACACGTCTGGAGATTGACGGACCACTTGAAGCGCCTATCTCTGCTGGCACCGTCGTTGGAAGACTGGATCTGTACGATGCTGAGCAAAAACTGGGCAGCCTACCACTGGTAGCACTTGAAGACGGTGAACCGGGTGTTTGGTGGAAACGTTGGTGGGACACAATGCATCTGTTTTTTTACCAAACGATCCGCGGTTGGTTCGATGAGCCGCAGATTGCATGACCGTGGCAAAGGCGACCTCACACTGGAAAGAAAATGCCCGGACAACTCACAGGGCCGGAGTAGCTGATGAACTCGGATGACTTGCGAAGAGAATTAGCGCTGTCGAAGTTCTTCAATGGCGACTCATCACTCAACGACGCCGTCCAAGGACTGAGTCCGGACGATAAAAAATTCTGCATCGAGTCGGCCTTTGAACAAGAGGCCATGCGGCTGGGGATCGAGGTATGGGAGCTAACGCTTACATTGATTTCAGAGTCGCCCGAAGAACTGAAAAATTTGACCCTGGAGTTTCATCGAGAGGTGGCAGAAATGGTAGAAATGGAGTGGGAGGAGTATTGCAAACTGAATGGGATTAATGGGTAGTCTTCTTAAGTCATTGGAGTACGAATATGAGTTATGAAGATTTTTCAGCAGGTAACGAAATTCCCGATGATTTTTTTACGGTCATTGATATCCCTGCAAACCATTCTCCAGTTAATTACGAGTTGGATAAACTAAGTGGGCAGATTTTCGTCGAACGCTTCCTCAGTACAGCAACGCTCTATCCGGCGTACTACGGATTTATTCCAAATACGCTATGTGATGATGGCGATCCTCTGGACGTACTGGTGATTTGCCCTTACCCAGTATCGCTTGGCGTTGTTGTTCGCAGTCGACCAGTTGGTGTTATGTACACAACGGACGAAACCGGCCCGGGAGCCAATATAATAGCGGTACCGCACGAGAAGCTTAGCGCGTTGTACAGCAACGTGAAGGAATGGGAAGACCTTCCCGTACTACTGCTCGCCCAGATCCAGCATTATTTCGAAAACTCCAGAGTGTTGGAGCCGGGCAAGTGGGTGAAGATGGGCCGCTGGGGGAGCGCAGATGAGGCGAGGGAGGAGATTCGCAAGTCGGTAGCCACCTATGTCAAAAGCTAGATTTTGGAACTCCTGAGTCAAAGTGACATACCCATACTTATGACGTGGAACATAAGCGGGCTTACGTAGTTCATTTTATCTAAGGCTTATGCGCCGCAAGCGTCTGCTTTTGGGACCGAAAACTGGAGAGCTGATCTGCATTCTTGATCAGCTTGCAATCGTGCTTGAAAGCGATGGAGACACCCACTGGAGCTTTTGGATGCGTAAGGCAAGGGCACTATTGCTGGATTCTGATTACTCTGGGATTGAGTATCTACTGTCAGCCTATGGCGGAATGGGCTCATTAAATGATCTCATTCTTGGTCAAAGCTATGTCGATGGCGTCCTTTCTTGGAATCCAGGTCATGTCGAGCTAAACGAAAAATTCATTGAATTGCGCAACAACGCCGAACAGCTCGCCAACGCAATAAAACGGTCTCAAACTTGATCAGGCACCTAAACAACGCCCCCGCAGCCACGTTTGTGCATTCCTTCGCGTCAAACCTTAGACGGCAATAGATGAACCCAACTCTCGACACGGCAGCTAATAGACATCTGACACTCAGTTCCAACGAGTTGTCAGACGCTTGTTGGCTATCGCTAGCTGAAAACCTGATCAAACTTCGAGGGTTCAAACGATTGGGTTCACCTGTCATAGGCGTTGATGAAAAAATTCACCAGAATTTCCAATGTGCTGAGTTCAGCCTCGCAGCCGGCTGGGACAATTGGTCTGGGCATTATTTGCTATCAGACTCAGTGGCGGGCGATGTTTTTCTGCAAAAGCTATTCGACCAGCTCAGCTCCTGACAGGCGACTCAAGTCATTCGCTCCGCTTACTGGGAATGCGTGCCTGGGCGTTCGGGAACGTCTGCAATGGGTCGATTTCTGCCTGTTTCGACTGACCGGTTTGGGTTAGCCGCCATTTACGAACAGCTGCTTTCGACCCGATGCGGGCTTGCGCTGAGGCGGTTCGGTTGTGAGGGATCCTAGAGGCTGCGGACAGGCCGTAGTTGGCCTAAAGCTGCTGGGAAAACGGCCAATTGAAGTTCAGCCCGCCCTTTTGTGTGGGCCTCAAGGGAGGCGTCTGCCTTTATGGCGTCGGTGAATCGCTCCATAGCTGCCACCCACTGCTCCAACAGCTCGATGCACTGAACTATGACCACGTCGTCTGGTGTGAGACCTAATTTTGGTAGCTTCGCGTGGACCTCGGTCAGTATCTCTCCCTGTGGCCTACGAGGCCCGACGGAATAAAAGATTTGCTTCGCTTTTCCGTCGCGAAACAGTTTTGACTCTGAGGAACCAGTATGGAGAAATCCGCATCTCGCTGCGTAAAGGTCAATGGCGTCAAGAGCGATTGAGCCTGCTGGTAGCAGGTAGTCGTCGACCCAACGTATGTAGTCACTACGGGTGTGGTCGATATTTGCGCTGGTAAGCCAAGCCATTTTATCAATTGAACTGAACACCAGGGCCAGCGCGTGCGTGTCACAGCCGGTCTGAGTCAGGACTGTTACGGCACGCATGTCGGATTCGATGGTGTTCCAAACTGCGGAAGGGATGGGCATAAAAACTCCTTAGAAAATTGTTTTGCGTCTCCACGGTTCGCCGAAAGAGCTTGGAAAGCTCGGATGCGCTGCTATCCACTCTGATGGCGTTGCGAAGATACAGCCGTGCGGGCTGGCATCCATATCGGATTTCACCATAGCTAGACGCCTAGCGTCTCCTATCGGCCAGGAGCGGCTGACAGCCTGCCCCAACCGTCTTGCGAATATTCAAGCGCAGCTGTGGATCCGTCGGCATTCGCCGGAATGCCCCCGACCAGAATCAAGGGTAACTACTTGTTTTACGTCATCAAGAAGCCAGGACATGACGTTAGGATCGATAAAGAAGTGAATTTCATCATCCGCTTGATGAACTCGATGCTTGGTACAATCAGAACCGCGCACCTGACACTACATTCGGCAGGAAGGCACCATGGTAGCTTCCGCGGAGCGGCTCCCGAGGGCAAGTCGAGCCCTCGTAGTCGAACGGTGGATGATTACATGAGTCCGATTGACAGCCCCTTGCTGCTGTGAGCACAGGCCAATCGGGGGAGATTGGAAATGGCTGTAGAACGTCAAGGATTGTGCCAAAATGCCATCATTCAAGGACGGCTAGTAGGCGCAATAGATGACACCGTGGCAAGCGAGTTACAATTTTCACCCTGTTGGCCAAGGCCTTTTCACTAGTGGGGCAGTTCTCGTTGGAGGGTCCGAACCATTCTGGTGGGTATTTGACTGTGGAACCTATCTGAGCGCTCATTTCAAGGATCTGAGTAATGAAATAGCGAGCCTGTCAGATTTAGTGACTGAGTCTAGAAGTGACTGCGATCCGAAGCTGGATCTTGTATTTATCTCGCATTTCGACAGAGATCATATCTGTGGGCTGATCGAGCTTCTACAGACATTTAACGTTCGTCGCCTAGTGCTTCCATACATGTCGTTACGCAAACGACTGAGCATCATGCTAGAGGGGCAATCTAGCTCACTCAAACATTGGCAGCTCTTTGCGCTTGATCCCATCAGGTATATTTCTTCGACGCCTGGCATCAACGTCGAGCGGATATCCATAGTCCCGCCATCCAACTCTACGGAGCAAGAGGACCGCCCGGTAATCGAACTTCCACTGCTAGACGACGATTTGATTATTGAGCCCCCACCTTTGCGTCCGCCTGTTACCTTCGACGAGAATTACCTACCTGGCAGCTATCCCATCGAGTGGCTAAGCCCCTCCGCTAAATTTTCAGTTAAAGGTGTATGGGAATTTATTCCATACAATGATTCATCCTTCGAGAAAAAGTCGTCAAAGCCCTTTCAGAAGCTTATTCGAAAGCTTTCGAATACCATTCTGGATCCAAGCTACCCTGGTAGCCTTGAAGCTGTTAAACGCTCAATGGAGCGTATTTACAACAAGACCTTCGGCGCGTCAGACCGAGCAAGAAACCTTATCTCTCTATTCGTCTATACCGGCGCGATAGACTGCTCCTCGGATAAAGACTACGCAATCTTTACTTCGAATCACCTGACTGCCACAGACTTTGAAAAGCTTAATTTCTGGCAATACCGTTTGCATGCGCCATACTACTTCTGGCCTTATCCCTATGCGATGGATATAGCCACGCCTAAATCGCTCCTACTCACAGGTGACGGTTCACTAAAGACCAAAAAGAGGCTCAATGAACTGGTTGCTTACCTCGGAGAGCAGCGCATCGAAAACGTTAAAGTCCTTCAAGTGATGCATCATGGGGCAATCACCAGCTGGCACGATGACGTCGCACGCGTTATCAACCCTGAGTACAGCGTCTTCTCCGCTTTTCCTTTTGGGCGACATCCGCATCCCCACCCAGCAGTTGAGTTCGCGTTGCGGGCACACGGGCCCATTTACTGCCGCGTAGGCTACGGCTTTAGCCTGTGGCAGCGCCCTTTCAATTAGCAGATGTCAGTGACTTAGTCGGGCCAGTCCGTGCGGACTGCGTAATGGTTCTGGGCATTTTAATGGATGGGGTCTCTGTGGGGACAGCACACTCCCCATGGGAGAAGCTCCTGATAGGTAGGATCTAGGTCAACGCTCAGCCAAATGATATTTCGGTCGACTGAGCCCATTGCAAACCTGCAAACGTTCGGCAATCGAGGACCGCTGGACTCGGCAACATGACAGCACAAAAGCTTTGAAAAATAGCGGAGCACATCGAGATAAGCCTCCACACCAGCCGCATAATGAGGCAAGTCAAAGACTGACAAGGGATCCTCGCCTGCCGACACTCGTGCAGATACCTGCGCATGAAACCTGTCGAACTCTCTATCGGCTGCCTGGGTTCTCACCCCATTGCACGGTGAGCACATCCGAGCTGAGAAGTGGAAGGCTTCGGATTTTGGGCCTTGAGCGGAACGTATGATGCTTTGTCCATCGAAATTCCCGATGACCATGCGATCCTTTCCGAAGATTTTTCGCAAAGCAGATGCTTTGATCTTGTGTTCACCAGTGAGCAATTCACCAGATCCACACCCTACACTCTCCAGATCAGTGCGACATCATGCGTCGCACTCATCTCGGAGGGCATATTCATTTCATAGCGATGTCGGCAGCACTTGTTGGCAAGCCGCTATCGATGTGAAGCAGATATCCGCCCTCGAAAAACACTAAACTACGAAACGCCCGCTGAACGATTTAGCCAATCTGTTGCGTCCACCGGTTGAATCCGCAGCCAGAAGCGGACGTTCGTGGACGGCAACTATCGGCCACCACGTGACTATCCCACCAGGCCTGCCTTCACAAACAGCTGGCAGAGTTTGGTCGGGAGAATGGCACCACCATCAAGGCCGCCATTGTTCATTCCTAGACCGGCGTTCACAAATGCAAGCAGAAGAGACTCATCCATTTCGACTGCGTCTTCGATTTTTGCCCTGGAAAATTGGCCTATTTTGTCGATGTCAAAGGACGGAATTCGCTCAAGAGCGAATAAGATGCGGCTAAGCTCTTCAAACGAAATGTCTTCTCTGGCATAAGCCGCAAAACATTTTGCTGCAAGCTCAGGCTTTTTCGCGCTCTCCATCCTTTCCAGAATTTCGATTATCGTCTCACCTACTCTTCCAGCGAATTTGTCGTTTTCTCCAAGCTTGCGCAGCATCTCATTTCGCTTGTCTTCTGAAATCTCGGAAAGCTGGCTGAGAAAACGAAGAAGCTTGCCGCCAAAAACATGATCCCTGATAGATAATGTCGCGCTGAAGATACCGGCTATGGTGCTAACGACCGGGATTGATTTCGCAGCATCAGAAGCGAGCAAGGCATCTATCCCCAGCTCGACATATTCCTTTGCTGCTTCTCCCATTGAACCGGACCGTATTACTTTCGCGAGTTCTGAACCACGCGGTGAATCTTTCTTGTCCATGAGTCTTCCTCAGTTTTTTGGTACGTTCTTTCTACAACAATACAAATCTAATAAGACTAGCGCTGACCCAGCCGCTAGTCAGATCGTTATTGGTTAGTAGCTGTAGATAATTTGGCGTATCTAGAATCACATGAAAACCGTTACCATCGGAGCGATAAGACTAAGTATCGAATTACCATTCGCGGATTGAGCATAAGCGTCCGGGCATCCCACCTTGCGCCGAGTGGCCAAACGATTTACTGATCGTTGCGATCCGACGATCCACCCGGCTTGCTTACCAAAAAATCAGCTAAGTCCTCAGCCGCCTCCTCCGCCAATAAGCCGACAACCACTGCAATTCCTGCATCTCGCAGCATTTTTATGCCCGCTACCGAATTCTCGGATCGGGATCAAGCAACCCAACAAAAACTTTCTCGATTCCGCTGTTTATCAGTGCCAGAGCACATGACGGAGGTCGACCATGAAAGGAGCATGGCTCAAGCGTGACAAAAGCAGTAATCCCGGAGCAGTCATTCGTTAATCGGCTTAACGCCATCGCTTCCGCGTGATAGAGCCCGGACGCCTGTGTATAGCCTTGGCTGCTTACCATGTTGTCCTTTACCAGCACGCAACCTACTGGCGGGCTTGGAAAGCACACAGGTAAGGCTAAGCGCCCCTGGGCAAGAGCAAGCCGCATGAAATCGGTATTGGATAGGGGGCTAGACATATTCGATTGGTGCTCATCCTTAGTTGCCGAATCTTGGCACATTGAATTACGAAAAGGGGACGAGTTTTTTTTCACTACTTTTCTTACACACCACAAAAAAATCGGCCCCTATTTTTCGTCCTATTTTCCCTGTTTTTCCATATGGAAGGCGATGGAATACATCGACGAGGGACTACAAGAATACAATCTTTGCGACTCTACTTGTTTATTCGAGGAAAACACCCTAGAACATTACTCGGTGAGATAGTAAGAAAATAACCGCGCCTCCACAGATACGCCCCCAAAATAGCAAAAGCCAGAGAGACTAACGACCCAAGCATTCCTAAATATGCACGAGGTACATCGTTGCTTCCTTTATCGGTAAACATTTTGAAATGAACCTGCCCTTTAATTGCAACCCACCCAATAGCAGATTGCAGAATCCCATTATTACCAAGCGCCAAGATAGCGAATGTAAAAAAAACCCTTTCCACTATTCCAACCAACACACCTGTAAAAAGAAATTCTGGTAAAGACTCATCTCCAAGTTCGGTCACGGCCTTGCCTTTGTCTTCGCTTTCATCTTCAGCCTTACTCTGTTCAGTTTTTATTTTTTTGTGGTGATGCACTATCTTCATCAGCTTCCAAAAAACCGAGTAAAAAATCATTGTTACTAAAGCACCGCCAAATCCGGAGACCACCACTAAACCAAAAAACAGTGGTGTATCAAAACCCATATTGCTCCACCAGTTGTTATTCATCGCGATGCCCTCCACTTTAAGAACCTGACACACAAAGTTACTGCACGCTCCGGCAACCGGACTGTAAATTTCTATTATTTCAATCACACTCAAGAGAACCTAGAGTCCAGCCACCCATCAGAGTTATATTTCAGAGTAGCGGCAACTGCGGAATGCTGCTCGTGCATCGCAGAGTCCGCGGTTAATGCAGACAGATTTGTCTTCTCCCACCCTCCGCCAACTATTCGCACTACCTCACCCACCCGCCTGGCCCCACAAAGCAAGACCTCAGCCCCGCAAGCCCAATCCTGATAAACTCCCCCACCTCCCAGCCTCACGGATTCCAGAACCCCCATGTCCGTAACCACCGCCTCACCCGCCCCGCTCTCCCGCCGTTTTCCGTCGCGCCCATGATGGATTGGCTGTAGCACTCCCCCAAAGCACTAGCCAGCCTGGATCACACACCGTAGGTTCCTCGCTTTGTAGCAATTTCTAAGCAACCTGCTAATAACTGCCTATCAGGGGCACTACCGGTACTATGCTTGTGATTTTCTCGAAAGGAGTCGACGCCATGCCTAGTGAGTATTCGCTGTTGGATGTGCTGGAAAGGATCTACCACAATCAGCTGGCTCTGGAGGCAGCCGTCATGGAGTTAACGCTCCAAGTCGAGAAACAGGGTCTAGCCGAGGTTGGGGACAACGTCCGCGGGGCGCTTGACACAATTGGTGAAAACGCCGGCCACATCAAACAAGGCCTGGCAAAGCTCAGAACCAAAGACCATTAATCAAAAAACACGCCAATTATGCTGGAGTATTTTGGTCGTTAAGACCAAACCCAAGGTGTTTATTGAGGCTCAGCGCATATCACTACTGCATGCACAAACGCATGATTGGCATTGAATGGCATGGATTGGCGTACGGTTTGCCCCACCTTCGCTAGCCCCTCCTCCCTGGTTCACGGCCCCGCCAGGTAATCCTAATGATGGGCAAACCAACTCCTCTGACAGGGAGCATTCGTCAAGAGCGGACGGTGGGCTATTGGTAACCCCTGCGCTGCTGGCTCGCCTCCCCCAAGAGAGCGTAGCCGACAAAGAGCTTCCGGCACTCTTGGCGGGTAACCAGCTCGTTCCCATCGTGCATAACACGACATACGAAGCTCTCCGCAATGTCAGCCCCTTACTCGCCTCCCGAAGTGGCCTAAGCACTGTAGAAGACTCAATGGCAGTGGTAGCGGCAAAAATCGCTGAGTTGGTCGCGCTCTAACTATATTGCCCATACACTTCGTCATTCTGTTGCGCTGTTCAGAGATGGGCTCCGACCCCACGGCCAACCAACCTACCCGTCGTTAAGTTGCTGAGCACCATCGACGCACTCACGATCATCTTCAATCAACGTGATGATGCTACGCAGCTGCTTAGGGGCGCTCGATAATCGGCTGATGGATCCGATGAGTGCGGGGATGGTTGTGTTCATGTCCACTCATACCCTGCTACTCACACTCAATGAAATACGTCGGGATGTTCTCCTCAGAAGGAGTAGATGCCATAGCGGCTGCAAAGCCTATCAAAGCTTAATCAGCGTGGTATGGCGACTTCGTTATTCAATATTTAAATGCCGCTAGCTCTTGCTCTACCCGCCTCAGAACATCGCTAGGCTCTACCGTGCTGTCATTAATAGCCGCCGCCAGGATGAGAACCGTAGCCAGCTCAACGCCCATGTGAGCGCAGATCCCGCGCAGAATCACCAGCGATGGAGCCCGCTTGCCGAATTCGAGATCGCTGAGATATTGAGAAGACACCACACCGTCAAATTGCGCTTGCGTCCATCCTCCACGGATCCGCAAATCTCTGAGCACTGCTCCCAGTGCTTTCTCGAAGCTCATGCCACTGCCCACTGAAGAAAACAGTTGGCATTAGACGAATCATGCAGGTAGATTGGAATCAACGATAGTTGATACTAAGATATATCGTACTTATAGTAATAGCTTTGGATGCTGACCGAGCAGCATTACGCTCACGGCCAGCACCGATTCGCCTCATCAATAACGAGAACTAACTCGTGAGGAATTTGGAGGATTTGGCAGTGATTTCAATCGGGACATGGATGAGAATCCGGAATCGCCTGGACGCGTACTTTCGCACCAAGGCACTTCGACCTGGTCTCGTACGAGTGACAGGCGAGGGCTCGCTTAACGTCGATCCAGAAGACGTTACCTCGTCCGCATCATCCAAACAGGCAGCGCGCGCTGCTTACTTCCTGATTCATGCCAGAAGCCGCCCGACTGCTAGTCCCGAAGACGTCGCCATCATGCGTAGGTCTCTTGATGACCGCACGTCACCAACGTGGGTCGGACACGTCGCCCAGACTTTCGAAGGGCATTTGGTGCTGGAGTTTCAAAATGAAGTTTGCGAATCCCTGAACTGGCGGGAAGGGGACCGGATTGGGTTCAGGCGACTGTACTCGGGCGAATTGCTGACCTCCGTGGACAGGCGAGCCAGACGCGAGATCAATCCCTCTGACGACGAGTGAGATTCACCACGTTGTCTCTGAGATACCCAAAGGCCTTAGGGCAGCCCCGCGTCAGAAAATGCAAACAGGAATAAATAATGAACGACAGAATTTGCGAAGTTATAGCGAAGCTGAAGGCTGACGCAAACGAATTGGAATTCACGGGCTTCATCACGAATGCGCATGTGACATGCCCGTCGATATTAGAGGGTGAGATCTGGCACCACGTTCGCGCCGAGTCTTGCGGCAGATTTGCTGACGGCCACAGGATACAGACCTCTCGGATAGTTGATATCAATGCCCACGGTGAGAGCCTGTGGGTAGATACTGAGAACGGGAGCCGATATGGCATCCTCTCGTTTGCGCCATTGGGCTGGATATATTTTAGCAATTTACATCGCGCTTTTGATCAGCTGGATCCTGTGCCAGCTGGCGCGCCGATCTTCGATTTGCATTCGTTACGCCATGGCCGTCGACCAGCCGAACACGGTGGTTTGGCGAAAATAATCGAAAGGCGCTTGAGACGCGAGCGGACGAAGTCTGAAAGCAGCATAAGAAGCTCTAACCCCCTCCGTCCTGATCCAAATCCGGATTACTTAAAGCAGATGAAAGAGCATGCACGGGAATCGATAGCGATGTTGCAACGCAACGGCGTGAACATAACCAAGCATGATGAATAAGCCCCACCTAGTCACCTGCAACGTCAACCGACGCCTCCCGTAACGCTTCTGACAGGTTAGTCCGATGCATGCTGATCTCGCATTAGAGCTTCAAAAACGCTACCCAAATGCTTTTCCGAAGGCTGGCGAAGCACCTATCAAATTCGATTGCGGTGAAGGCTGGTACCCGATCATCGACACACTCTGCTCTTTGATGGCAGAGCTTAATCAACGCGAGGGGCAGCAACCATCCTACATTCATAGCGTGAAGGAAAAGCTCGGTACCATTCGAATTTTGGTATCGGGCCGCGTACCCGAATCTCACGCCTGGATCAGGTTCGCGGAACAGCATTCCGCTCACACATGTGAAATCTGTGGCGGAAAAGGTCGGTTGTTGGCCACAGATGGATGGCAAAGGGCCCGGTGTGAAAAGCATTGATCTTTTCAGACCAGTGATGCCTGAAATACACTCAATTAGAGGTTTATGAAGCGCTGTAAACTTCACATGCTGACGTAAATAATGGTTACCCCCTCCTCCCCGTGTGCGTACGCATTGCGTTTTAGCTGACGTTTTAAGTACGGCGCAGGCCGGGTAAGCTTTCGCTGCGCAAGTGCAAATGGGCGACGTTAGGTCATGATGATCGATCATGACGCGGGCACTGGCGGCTGTTCCAACCCACGGAATTGATGCCGTGTTCGTGGATGTGGAGTGGGTACTTCAATCAGAACAGATTTGCGTGAAATGCGGTCGATCTGTAGCACCTGTAGGAAGTTTAACCGGTCGGCGATAGACAAGGTGCGGAGAGCACTCAGGGGAGTGACTAGTCGAGCTGACTGTCCACCTCATCACTGATAAATTCTGATGTCATTCAAAGCCACGCTTTTTTATCTCGTTAAAAAGTTCTAGCCCTTCATCAGCTGCGTTCCGACCACCTATCGTCCCCTGCACTTTGTAGCCGATACCCCTGCCATCCAAGACGCAACCAAGGGCCGCCCAAGTAGCACGCATATCAAGGGTCTGCTCACGCGAATAGATATCAATTCCTCTACGACCATTTAGATTAATGAAACGCATGACCCTTTTGATAATATCGAGCATGTCAGAGCAAACTGATTCTGACGAAACATCATCAATAGTCCGGGCCGCGCTACCGTTAGAATGCTCACCAGCAACCTGCTCACTTACTACGCTCTGGATTAAATCCAGCGGTATTTCCACTAACGGTACAATTACGCCGCTGAACTCGCCGACTTTTGCCATCGGATCGCCATGCTTTGAACTCGTCTTAAGCAAAGGTGTTCCGCCAAATTTACCGGCGGCCGCGTTCTCGATAAATGCTTTGTTGATACGAAGTATCTGGAGTGCTCTCCACTCTTCAAATTCCGATGCCTTGTCATCCGGAATTTCCGGATGACTAATTGGCTCAATTAAATCAAATGAAGCAACCTGAATTGTAGTATTTTTCCGCAGCCCTTTAAGCTCACCACCGTTACTATCAAAAGCAACAACAGGACTAGATACAGATTTGAGTACTACAATTTTGTCGCAGTTATGACTCATACGAATATACATGAATCCTATCCTTTTTTATTCTTATACTATTATTCTAACACAAAAAGTTATACCCCCAGTACGCCACCATGAGAAACGCACACGTTTTTTTGAGTGCCGGATTTTTTAAATATTAGGAAACTGATACTTTATACTCGCGATTTAGCAACTTCCAATTTAGCTCAATCGATGTTTAAAGACTGTTTGTTAACGCAGCTTCTTTTTCGCTTTCTCGGCACATACTCCATAAACTCGACAATTGTTTTTTCAACTGTCCAGCAATAGCCTCCTCCCAGTTATGATCTAGAACAAATTTCCCTGCCTCGTCTAAATCGACTGGAACATTAAGCCTCAGTGCTGCTTGAGAGTATTCACTTATGTTGGCCTCATAGTCAAAATTGACCGCCAATCCTCCAAATAGACTTTCCATAAAAAGCTGCAATAACTTCATAATAGAAGCTACAAGTTTTGCAATTTTCTCCTTTTCCAGTTCAATCTCAACTTCGGCTCGTGATTTTTTGCGCATGCTGTAGGTCATACCGAAATTGAAGCCAATGAAAAACTCGGTTCGGTCGTACGAATGATGCATACCAACGCGCCTTGAGTTTTTTCGAACGTATGATTTTAAGTTTTGACTAGGAGGATTAATCTTTACATATGCACGAAATAATGCACCATCATTTTGTAATGAGCAAACATCAGGGTTAGCCGTTGCGCTGCCTATACCAAGCTTTACGTTGTCTCTAGACGGAAGGTAACTAACGCCGCAATTTTTTTGAAGACTCTGCCAAGTGAGCTTTGTAGACATCACTGTACTACCGGTAATCCAACGCCCGTCCTGTCGATCAAGCCTATAGCTGATGCCTTCTACAACACCAAATTTATCGCGAACTCTTATCTGGACTCCTCGCTCCGCGAATCTATCAACCAATTGAGACATGTTCAATGGACGATTGCTTGCTTTGAAGATTTCTTTAGAAATACCGCGAATGATATGTGCTTGGTCTTTTTCAGGATTTTCTTTACTCGGTATCTCCTTTGTCCAGCCATCGCTGACTGGAGACTTCAAATTATATTGCCGCTCTATCGATCTGGCAGCATCCATTCCCTTTAGCCTATCGTTGCTATCACTCACAAGTTCGAAATGGGCTCCTAGTGTGGCGCGCTTACTTGAAGAATTTGACTGCACAAGTTTCACTCTTGATGAGACAATGTGCACATGCTCCAGCTCAGTATCTCGGTGTATGACCGCGACATATTTTGTCGTGTCATCGTAACCTAAATCACGCATGTAATTTCTTACCACATCTACCCAATCATTTCTTGTAAGCGACTCACCTTTAGCTAGCGATAGAATGTAATGCCCGCAAAGCCTGTTACTTCCCCCTTTGTAGAGTAATGCATAATTTTCAAACTCTTTAATGATTGGCTCAACATCAACAAAAACCTTCTTTTCACCGCCATCTAAAACTTCATAAAATGGATTTTCAGAAATTAAATTTCCACCAACAAACTCCACTAGCTTTCTTTTCTCACAATCTTGGGGTCTTGCTGCGAACTCATATACCAATCTATTCCGAAACGTCGCAGAAAACGCTTTACTTTTACTAATCATTACAGCACTCCGATTTTTATTATTGCTCGTTAATTAGCGTATTCAATTGCGTCATTTTAATTTTCGCGGAATAAGACAGTGTGTAAGCGGCGTCCGGCATGCCTGGAAAACTGCACAAATAGTAAACAGCGTTGATATCACTAGCGATAGAGCCTAGGTAGGCAGAGACAGAAGCTGACTTAGCATCCAGTCCAATGTTTTTTTGTTCAGCCAATACAAATGCGGCAGCCCGTAAAAATTGAGAAAGATATGCGAAGCCGAATTTTTTACTGATCAACTTCAACTCTTCGGCTTCTTGCTGACTTAGATACACTTCACTAACAATCGTACGTGGATTTAGCTTTTTTGGGCGACCACCCTTATTCTTAACTTTTTCCATTCTTGTCACCTTTATTATTATTTTAATTGGTGTTTTGTCTTTTTTATTTATTCGCGCAGAACCCAACGGGTTTGAGCACAAGCCGTTTCGATACCGTGCCAGACCGAGGAACGAGGTTAGGTACGGGGGAGAAACATAGCTTGCAAATCAAATCCTCCAACTTATTATATCATCTTAATATTAACTTTAATAACGCCATATTCGATTTGATTCGTTATTTTCTTGCAAACTATTGAATTTTGGCTATGCTACGGGTATGTGACGTTTCAGAACGTGAAATCTGTCGTGTGATGTATGTGTTCTGACCAGCTGGGGCTGAAATGGCCCAGCGGATGGGTGCTCTGCCTGCCACAGACTCATCAGTGACGAAAAATAAAAGTGACGTGCAGGCTTAAAACTTATGGACTGCCTTAGAAACAAGTGAGGTATTGAAATGGACAGGCATGCACTCCAGGTAAAATATTTGCGTACTGAGCAGCCGAAGTAGCTTCTGCTTTTCAGTATATTGCGTAGAGCGTTCGGTCATCAGCCAATTGATTCGAGGCATGAGAAAGAGGAACCCCCATGCGGCCCAGAAAAGACGAAGTAAAAAAAGTGCTCGACAAGGCCGGAGTCCTGTACTGGAAGTGGCAGGAGCTGCTCGAAAAAAATGAAGATGATGTTGAGTCCGAGCGTCAAGGGAACAAGAGAATGGGACGCCCTCCCGTGCCACTCAAAGTCCTTCGTCAACGGGCGCAGGAAGCTTACGAGGCAAAGTTGGTTGAGCTTCGCGCGATAGAAAAAGAATTCGCGCGAGAAGAAACGCCTGAAGCTGAGATTATTGAAAAAGGCGAGCAGCTACGTGAGAAAGGTCCAGGGCGACCAGCAATTAGTGAAATCGGAAGAAAATTCCGGCATTTGCGTAGAAAACTGAAACATCTCGAAGACGCGATGGCCGCTGTCGATGACACCGCATCGTCTGCCTACGACGGCCTAGGTCGTCCTGCGATGTCATCTCGCGAGCGCGTTACGTACTACCGGCGAGATATTGAATCAGTAAAAAAAGAAATCGAAGCCGAGTTGTCAAAAATGTCTTCTGTTGAACGTACGAAAATCTTACTCGACAACGCACGCATTGATCGACGTGATGCGAACATGCGCTTGAAGAAAGAGCCGGAAAACGCAGAGACGATCAAGTCGCTCCTAGATAGATTTGATGTCGAAATCGAAGCTCTCGAACAACAGCTTACGGAAGAAGATCGCGCTTCGAAACCTGTCGTCCAAGCGCCAGTGAGAACTCGATATGAACGAACACAACGTGAGTTGAGTCCACGCATTACTGAGATCGTTCAAGAATTAGAGGCGCAGCTGATCGTTCCCACCGTTCCTATTGAAAGGAATAAAACCAGCCTTGAGAAATTTAAGGAAGAAGTTGCTCTGGCCAGGGAATTCAATGCGGCTATAATTGAGCAAATCGAGTCGCTTAAAGCCGTATAACAGTACATCTGTGGACGGCGCCTGATCCTCAACCTATGAGACACGAAAATGTCGAAGATTGCCGAATTCAAAGCATTAGAGGCGCAACTGGCAGAGCAATTGAAACAGCTAGATGCTATGAAAAACGATGACGGGCTCAAACGAGAAATCGAATTTGAGGGCAAGCTTCGGAAGCTCATGGGTGAATACAACGTCACTCTGCCTGCGATCATCGTCCTGCTTGACCCACACGCTCGCCAGAGCGCCAAACCGGTAGAGACCAAGGTGGGACGCAAAGCTCGCGCAGTGAAGAGATACAAGAATCCGAACACAGGGGAGGTGATTGAGACCAAGGGTGGCAATCACAAACTGCTCAAACAGTGGAAAACCGAGCATGGCGCTCAAGAGGTAGAATCCTGGCTTCAGTGATCAATACGCCAGTCAGACCGAAGCGCCCTCCCCTTGCGGATCGGCGCTTTTTTTGTGCTCAAGACCTATTCGAAGACAACATCGTGCATCTGAATTTTGCATCCGGCGAAAAGGAGCCCGGACTGAGAAACGTCTGCGAAGCGATCCACAAAAAACCAAGAGACGCTGCCACTTTTAATAACCCTAGCAAAGCGCCTTTGATCGCCGCTTATGGCAAGATTCTGGGGATTCCTGAAGGAAACCCGACGCCGAAAAGGTTGAAGAGGTCGGTCAGACCTTAGAAGCGCTGGATGTGATCGAGCTGCGTCGAGGGAGATAACTGTCTATGGTATACAACTGCTTTGGGTCGGGCGGCAGTCGGCCAAAAGCGGACAGTCGAGTATATGCGTATACACCTGCCTATTTTAAACACGAAGAAGTAATCTGCCGTGAACTTATTGTAAGTCACGGCAGAGATAGCATTGAAATTAAGAGCACATCTGCATTAAAACTAAACTGGTGAAACATTGCGCCCAATGGCAAACCACAACATTCTTAGGGGCATTTTTTATCAAGGTATCCTTGCGCGACAGCTACCAATTTATCTTCTATTTTCTGCGTGGGAATCAATGGGATTTTACTAAGACCCACATGTATTACAGCCTTTAATATTTCCATAATCGGCTTTTTAAAATCACAAAAAGTTATACCTGCTAAAGATGCAGCATCAACCTCTGCATGTGAAGAAAGGTACTCTTCTATTTCTTTATTTGTGCTTTCAATCTCTGCTGCTGGGACGCTCATTTTTCAGTCTCCAATTGTGGCCGATAGAAATCAGCTTGCAATGCGGCTCGGCACAAACCACTATTGCATACGACAAAAAACAAACGACATCAAACATCAAACTTCAAGTTGTACAAAATCAGTAAAAGCAATCACTTCTGTAAAGCGAGTGTATCCGGCGCAATTCCAATTTTCAAAGAAAACGCCATATCGGTGCGTCGCTCTATCTCGTCAATGTCATCAGTTTCACCATCATGCAAAACTTGATCAGCGCAAACGCATAAGTCTCTTGCCATGTTTTCATCACCTGCACTACTTGCTAACCTCGGGCGGAAATCGATGCTGGCTGAGTCCCATGCGGAAACTAAATTTTTAATAGACCCAATACGTACACCAACATATAAAATTATAGCGTCCCGAACAGGGCAACCTCCATCTCTACACGCGTGATAAAACATTCGATCAGCTGCACGGCGGCTACCTTTACCGCTTCTAGCGTCAACGCACGCCTGATCATGAACAAGTGCGGCTCTTCGATAATCTCCGGTAAATGGAGATCCTATCAGTGTCCAGAGTGCACGAGGTATTGAGGCGCCATTGGTCTTCATATTTGCAGGCGCAACCCAGCGTTTTTCTTGAGGGTCTTCATACCAAAAATCAGAAATTAGCATCATATGACGATCTGGAAGTTGTGAATCAGTGACCCATACCAGCGTTGGTTCGCCCGAAAACATATTGCCCATAGCTATACCCTCAAAGTCTTACTGGTTAAATTCAAGGCCAGATGCTGGTATTTAATCTAGATCATGTGTTCATTTTTTAAATGCAATTGGATAGAATATTTCAAGATAAAAAGGCATTTTTTTGGGTCGAATCTCACGACAGAGAAAATCATCATTAACTCAAACTCTGCCGCTTCGGTTTTTTTGTAATAACTCCAGAGTGCGGCGCCTATGTTTTTGAAGAATTAACATCCTTTATTAAATGTTTATTTCGCCAGTATCGGTGGTAACCTAAAAGTTCTGGAGGCTTGGATGCATCAGGCCCACCTCCGCAATGAGGACTTCTTGTTTCCGCCCCGGTTGCATGGTTCAGATCTCTCCACCAGGCAGTACGCTAGAATAGTCTCGTCCGCAAACTTAACCCACGCACATCCAAATAGCTTAAGCTATGATACAATTCGAAACTTCATGAACCATGTTCCCTTGCATATAGACAACTAACGTTCGAATTCAGCCACAGCCGAATGCCGAATGCCGAATGCCGAATGCCGAATGCCGTCAAGATATTATGAGGCTAAGGTTCAACTCTCGTGAACGGCCAAGCTGCTTTTAATTGCTCTGTGGTGCCATTGAAGACGTTGATGTCCATGTCCGGCTTTGTGCCTGGCACGGAATGCTGTACAAGCAACTCACTGGAGAACTGCCACAGTGTGTAGCTTGGCCAAACTCCGGCAGGAAAATCCGTGACGTTGGGTTTGAACCTTGCGTACCACAGAGGCGTCTTGATGAAGATATTGTTTTTGTACTTTGTGGAGATTAGCTTCGCGCTCGAATGGTTTGTATAGAGCACCGGATACCGACCAGTCCTTGCTTTGACACGTTTAATGAACAGTATTGCTTCGTCAACATTCATGAGCTTATCCGACAGCGCGTCCTCAAGATCGAGCGCGATGAGTTCGTCGGAATCGGGTTTTACCGTATCGATGTAGAAGTCGGCCTGCTTTTCAGGATTTCCGGAAACCCCCCAATGGTAGGACCCCCACAGGTAGCCACGCTTCAACGCCTCCTCTTTGCGTTTGGTGTAGCTTGGATCAAGTTTAGAGGTTCCAATCGTGGCTTTGTGGATGATCGCAACTACGCGCCGTTCAGTCGCAAGCTTGTCCCAGCCTATGCTATTCGCGTAATACGGGTCGATAATGAGTGCGACGGATTGATCCTTCCATGGTACGTTGAATTCAGCCGCCGAAGTCCATGTGGCCCAGCATGCAGCAAAAAGTAGTGTGGCGATGCGCATATGAAATCCTCCTATCGTACCTAACGCTGTAGTTAACCGGCCCGCATCAGCAGCTCCGCCTGAATGACTTGTTATGTGCTATGGCCTTATTTCAATGGGCGTGCCTGAATCGACAGACAGCCACACTAAATCCATATCCGAGTTCTTCAAGGCAATACAGCCGTCAGTCCAATTAAAAAACTGAAGTACTGGTGCTGCCCACCCAAAACCATTTTTTTGACCGTGAATCATTACTGCTCCGCCGGGCGATACTCCTAATTTGTTTGCCTTTTCCATATCCACTTTGTTTGGATAGGAAATGTGGATAGCTTTGTAAAAGGCACTATCTGCCTTTTTGTAATCGAGAATATATCGACCTTCTGGAGTTCTCTCATCGCCCTCCTGCTGCTTGTGATCTTCAGGATTTGCACCAAAGGAAACAGCGAAGGAACCGATTTCCTCGTGATTTTTTAGCAAGATAAGCTTGCGATCACTTTTGTCCACCAAAACCCAGTCAGCTTTTTCGATTGCAAGTGCACAATTAGATAACATGATCAAAAACAAAACATATCCTAGATTCATGATTTTCCTATATTTTCACATACAACGCTTGAGTTGTGCGGCCCGCGCCAGCAAGTTCGCTTTAATAATTCTTTATGCCAAACTAATTCATGAGACATGGATAGACGCTCTTCGCATGCTCGGCGGGAATATGGGCGCGCTTTGAGCCTGGATTAATAATGCTGCGAGCACCGACCCAGTCTGTGGTTTGGCCATTGAAGTAGGTAGATAGCTTGCGCCACTGCCCCGTTTTTGGATCTTTTGAAAACATGCCTTGAACCGCCCCCTCAACGAGAATGACGATTGCTTTATCTCTATTTAAAGCAAGGTCTGGATTTGAAACCAAGTCATTGCTCCAACCAAGAGCCTGCCCGACACGAGCGTAGTTGCGCTTGTGCGTAATTTGAACAAGACCACGACCATAATAAGACCTACCATCCAGAGGGATTGCATAGTTCTCTGATTCTGGTCGGTTGCGCTTCTTTAGTAATGTCGTTACCGCGTCAATTGAGCACTGGTCAGTAGAACACAAACCCTCACGAACAGGTTGCATTGTGCCGCCACTCTCTCGATATGCAGTTGCCAGAATGTAAGCGAGCCAGCGTTTGTCTTTGTATTGTTTTGACTCCCAGTAATCAAAGATACCTTCAAAGGTTTTTCTGGACTCGCCTTTAAAAGCATACGGCAAGAATTTCCTTTCACATGCCGAATAGAATGTCTCTCTGTCTATCTGCTGGGCATTTTCCTGAGCTGTAACTGGCCAGACTGCAAATGATGAAATTAGTAATGATAATTTCAAGATACGCATAAATTTTCCTTTTTGGCCTAACGTTTGGCTAAGGGATGGCTAGCAGTACAGTTTACAGACGTCCCGAGTGACCGAAGCGAACGACTTGAGCCAAGTCTTAGGCTACACAGCTGTAAGCGACAAGTGACGCCAGCGTTGCGTTCGGCCAGCGGCGCGGATGGCGCGTCGGTTCTGGTCCGGAAGGTTATTTGTGATGTGCGCATTGTGTGAAAGCACCTCCTTTGCTGAGCACAAATCACAGCCTGGACTGTCAGGTGGTCATTTGCTTCAGGAGCACCGTGACGATGCGATAATTGTGCTTCCTGGCTCGATGCTGAAAACTAATATTGCCCTTGCGCCCAACTATAGTAGACGAAACAGATGGGGCAATGTTTTCCACGCATAACGTTCCTTGTCCATGCGTGATCCCTTAAGCCAATTGAGTCCAGCGTATGAAATGCAACATGGGCAAAGGAGAAAAATCGGCAAAACCTGCACGGAGATTACAAACTAGTTGGCAGTGTATCTTTGGTCGGCTTTGGGATGGTCGCCCCGTCCGTAATCGTCCGCTTCTGGCCGGTTTCAGCCCTTCGTGAAAGGCAGAAATCGGCCCAAAAGAAGACAGTTCAACAATGGCCTAACAACAGGTCTACGTTGAGGCTTGGAGGTTTCTTCGAAATCCGTAGCGCTTCAAAGGCCCGCAATCGACTCTGAACAGATAGGCATACGTGCTGTACCGCTCTTAACGGCCGTTCAAGGGCGGCCATAGACCTGAGTGAACTGCAATAGCCTGCCTATCAAAAGGCCATTAAACTGGAAATCGCCAAACGGAGCGGAGTCAAGGAACGATGGCAAATCCAACAGATATACCTTTCCACACTGCACGCCAGTTGCTGGACCACTTGTCCCCTCTAAACCCTATTTGGGATGCTGGAAGATTCATCTTTAGAGGTCAGCCAAGTGATGAGTACAAGCTGACACCATCAGTGTGCAGGCGTGGAACAGGCTCATTCGCCTATGGCTCGCCAAGGAGGATGTTTGATGCCTCAACGGCTGGGCAAGTGGCCTTTGAGCTGGAGATATTGAGGAAATTTCTGATTGGCTGTGATCGCTCAGGGCTAAATGTTCCGGGTTACACCGAACAGTTGAGCGGAACACTTGCCGATGGTTGGGGTTCGTTCCAAAGTCCGCATATCCCTTGGCCGTCTTCTCAACTATACGAAATCATGGCCGTAGCTCAACACTACGATGTGCCCACTCGCCTCCTAGACTGGACTGAGAGAAGCTTTGTCGCCTGCTACTTCGCTGCCTCATCGGCAAACCTTGAGATTGATAGCAGGGAGATGCCGAGGCTGGCTATCTGGGCTCTGGACACCACTTATGCGATGCACTGGAAAACAGTGAAGGTGATTAGGACTCCAGGGGGAACGAGCAAAAATCAGGCGGCTCAGTCTGGTTTATTCACCACGCATGAGGTTAAAGGATATAACCCAGACGACGTGTATCAGGTAGAAGCGCTAGAGGATGTTGAAGAGATTTACAGCATGACAGGGAGCCATGCACCACTTGTCAAAATGACCTTGCCGATTGAGGAGGCCCCCGCTTTACTAGACCTTTGTTCGCGACTTGGCGTTGATGGCTCAACGCTCTTTCCCGGCTTCCATGGTGTGGCAAAAAGCGTAAGAGACTGGGCTAACGTTGAGGTTGGTGTGAGGCCGTCTCAGTTACTCATTCAGGAATACAATGAAGACGGCTACGATCCAGACTTCCATTAAATAACAGTCGCCTGCGGGGCAAAGCAACAAACTGCATCGCCTCTGACTTCCTGGACGCCTTCGACTGGCTCCTTTTGGCTGAAAATCGTCGTTCATGAACGCCAGTAATAGACCCATTGCAGTCAGTCGCGAGTACCGCAATCGACCCGATGCGGAGTGCTGTTAGACTTTCGGCAGCCAAGTAGTGACCGACTATCGCTGCGCCACTAAATTCACACATTTTCCCCGCCGTTTTCTCGCCGGAATTTTTCAATCACTTCGTCAATTGCTTTGTCAGGATCAGGAGGAATAATGTTCACTGGGATAACGACTTCGCAGTCAATCGGCTCGATATTTCCACATGTCAGTTCTGCCACCCCATTGCCTAGAACCTTGTAGAAGAATGTCGCATAAGCTCTAACGTCCTCTTCATTCGGTGAATACTCAGCATACAGTAGCCCTCCATCCTCAAGATTCGTATGTACACGACCACTTCCATAGTCTAGAAAGAAAATTAGCAGGACCGTTTTTCGTTCATTTATAAGAACTATTTTGACCACGCCGTCTTGCACAGCATCGACGTGCATCGTCATGTCTTCAAGTCCAGGAATAGGTCCATCCGGCCACAACCCCACGGAGACAAGCTGACCTTGAAATCCATCTACACTATCTGGCGTCAGGCCGCTCCTCAAGGTCTCTAGCGTGGTCTCGGACAGCATAGGATTCCACGGCGCAATACGATTCCTAGATCTGTACAATGAGCGCGAGTCGGGCACCTTCAGTTCATCACGAATATATATACGAGCTAGTTCCTCCATAATCACTAGATCTGACGAAAGACGCCGTCTATCTGAGGGAATATCGGGATCAACAATTTCACCTTCCAGGGACGCGTGAGCAACTGCACATCGTCCGCTATCGTAGAGATGGCGGCTGACATCGACTCCCTCACTGCGCAATTCTGCTACTCGTTTCGCCGCTCGATCTGTAAGTTTTTCTATATTCTCTTTGAGCCAAGCGACTTTCTTCTTTCCCTCCGAAAACTGGGACTCAATTACCTTGTAGAAGCTGAGGAAAGCATAACTGTCATGTACTTCGTCGAGTCTCTTACCTTCACGCCAAAATGCTAGCGCCTTGCGTATATTTTCCTGATCGATGATCGGCATGTGATTGCAATTGAACGATCTCGTTCCCGCTATACCTAACGAAGAGAAAACTGTTCTTGGATTGCCATACAAATTTGCATGACTACCCCAAATGTATCCAGATACTTCAACATACCCTCCTAGGAACCAACTCAGGATTGATGTAAAACGATAGACTTTCGTTATCGCTTCATCAGGGTTGTTCTCATCGCATGCAACCGTGATCCCTGGCGGGGAGGGTCTTTCACCCTGTGAGGTTCCGCGAAGAAAGTACTCGTCACCGGCGTATTGCACGCAGACGTCTAATGGAGGCCATGCAATGGAGGAAGCCACACCCGCCGTCAACCATCCCATTCGGCTAGCAAGCTTCCGCATCACCTCGTCACCGAAAGTATGTAAAACGTATGGCGTTTGCATGCACTTCCCCCTCAATCAAATATTCGAAAACACTCTAGAGGATAGACTCATGTCATTAGGGTGCGGGCATCGGGGTTTATATCTCCAGGCCGACCTGAATCCCTCCTCCTTGGTAGACGCTGAATGACTGCATTTGGTTGATTGCTGCCTTTCGCAAAGGGCAGCTATGGTTCGGTAACTGCCCTTCGCGATAGGCCGCACTCGGCCAAAAGCAGGTATTAGACGGGTCTACGAACCCAGCGGTTATTCACTGCTCTAAATCCCGCTGTCTGCCGAAGACATTCACGGCGCCGATGCCCTATTGCATCGGTCTCGCTGATCCCGTCTCGCACCACCCCGAAACCATGTGAGGTAAGGGTGCGGGGGCCGCCGGTGTTGATTCCGTACGTCGCACTATCCGGCTATCGACGTCCAGGCCTTCCCAAGGGCTGCCCTGGCTACAGGTAAACTTGAGGCGTAAAAAAGCCCGCGTTGAGCGGGCATCGGGAATCATCCGAACTAATTCAGGCACCTGATTCAGGGTCACTCGCAGGCATATCGCGAGCTTCCTTATCGTTTTCGTCCTGATCGTCCATCTGTTGGTCGGCGTAAGGGTTATCGGCTAGACCGCTCTGCCCAGCTTCTGGATGCTCACTCGACACCGAGTTATTTGCATCCAAGTCAGTCATGTCTTCGTCGATAGGAGCCTCGTCGTCTGGAGGCAGCGGAACTTCCGGCTCGTCCCTCTTGCGGTCATGGCCGGTTTCGTTGTCCGTCGTGCGCGTTTCAGGCTGCTGTGATTTGTTGCCAGGTGCGTTCTCGTCAATGTCCATGCTGAGCCTCCGTACTGATGCGCGGGATGTCCGTGCTTGAACATGAGAAACGGCAAAGCGTTACATAGTGCAGCGCAGTGGACGAACGGAGAAGAAAAACCTGGCTCACTGGCCGGGCTTCTCTCCTATCTCCTATCGTCTGAAAGCGGTATCTGTTCATCCGCCTCTGGGGTAGTCCTCTCACCAGGATCCTTCCAGTCTTCTGGACGATCATCGCTTGGATTTTTCAACGGATCGTATTTGTTCGGATCGTCTGGATCTAGCGTAGGTTCATCTGAACCTGGCTCAGGCTTGGATGGAACAGAACCTTGTGTTTGGTTTTGAAAACTCGAATCGGTAGACTTACCCATCTCACCAATGAGGTCCAGCTTTTCTGGGCCGTAATAGTTTGAATTTGGCAGGTGAAAAGTGTGCGACTGAGCAGATGAGCGGGCAGTAAAAAGCCCAGCGAGCGGCTGGACTTTTGGAGTTGCACGGACTTGCCCCCCATCTGCATCATAACTGACCAGTCATTTGCAGCAGACTTCACCAGCGCACGTGGGAATGACGACCGGTAGAGAACGGCCATTAGCTGTCGTTCGCAAAAGCGTCTACCGACGACCACTAAGTGCGCTTAGCCTGATGAAGCAAGCTCGGTTAAGTCACAGGAACGCAGCTTGCGGTCGAAAGCCAAGTTGGAAAGAGTCAGATCGCGTGTCTTCTCCACGAGCTGGAGTCTGAGTCAGGCGGCACAGATATCTCTGGTTCGAGGCGGGGCTTTCTAGCCTACTAATTTTTTCTGTTCCGAGACTATGGCTGTATTTGGCAAAAGTGTTTATGTGGTGTCCTCCATGGAGGGGAGGAAAAGCGTGGCTCAGTCACAGTGCGCCGTGGTTGCTATTCGACCTTAGCGGGTCATCGCCAGGATCTTCGTACGTTGCCTTACAAGTTCATCCTTTGCTCTCAATATTGTATAAAGGCGATACGTAGCATCCTGCGATGCGCATCTGCATACGCTTCGTGAACTTACGTAAAAATGGCGCAAGAGCATCAAGCTCGTTAGATAAAAGTAAATGATTATTGATAGTCGAGAAAAGAGATGGAAAGCAATCCGAAAAAAACGCAGCTAAATATGCAGTGGAAGAATTTCAGGAAACTTGCGAAGAATATTTATTCTGCTTGATGTTTGCCGCTAGGGGAATAGAAACAAACGGAGACCTGATTGCCAAGGAAAAGGCGAAGCCCGGTCAGAAAATTTGGATAGCATCTGATACTGAAACCGACCCGAAGTATCATGCTCGAATGGATATTTCGACGTTTGTCGAAAAATCTAAGAAAAATGGATTTTTTATAAATGAAATTTGTAAATCTTTATTGTGTAGTATTTATTCGCTATGGGATGAAACTTATCGACAGAGAATAGCCAAAGCAGCTGGAGTTGATGCTAGCGCACTGATTGTACCACTGATGGGGGACTTGCGGAAAATTCGGCACTGCATCCTGCACAATAAGTCCACAATACCCGCAGAGGGTTATCAGTTCGAGATGCTTGATTGGAAGTTGGAGCCTGGCACCCTCGCGATTACAGCAGAAATGTTCCGTGACCTCATTGTCATGACCAGAACCAAAATGACCATTGAAGTAGCTTCGCTAACTCCCGAAATGAAAGAAATTTATCAGCTCATGACACAGAAAGAGCAAAAAGGTTTTGATGATTGGTATAAAAAGCCTGGAAACAAAAGAGACGATATCCCATGGCCAGGGATGGATGCGGTGCTAAAAAGGGTTAATGAAAAAAAGAAAAATTAGAGAAATTTATAGGCCCCTTGAAGCATCCAAAAATTTAGTTGCATGCATGTCAGGGCCAGTTTCTATCATTTTTGCTGAATGCGTCCAAAATGGCTGAAATGCCGGAGCTAATTTCTTGATCGGCGAGTTGCTGGATTTGGTTTGCCGGAAGGATGAATCGCGTCAAATGTGGTGGGCTGCGTTTGCATATTCGCGAGCGAATGACGGCCCGCTTTTGGCAGATGCATTCCTTTGTCGGTGTCTGCTATGGGTCGGTTTCAGCCGGTCGTGGAGGGCAGGACTTGGCAAGGAGCTGCCATTCGTTACGGGCAACTCACAAGCAAGCGCAGCCATTCACCGCACCACCTCTTGAAAGACGAACCTAACCGCGAAGCTTGCAACTTAAATCGATCTACTTCCTAATTTTCTTCAAAAATTTAGTGGAAATGTAACCGTCTATCAAGAATCCATCGTGCTCATATGATACGTAGAGCCAGGTGCGATCCTCCTTTCCTAAGACAACTACAGGAGCATATTGAGGCAGGGTCATTATCACCGTCGATTTCATACCCGGCGCCACCCTCAGTCGAACGTCAGAACAAGTTACAAGACGAACATCACCTGGTTTGCCAGCGAGATTGGAGTGTATGAAACGCCTTAACTCCGCGAAGGATTTTGTTTGCGGCATGCGCGCATTGATATCCACCAAACCCGTTCGCACTGCCTCCCAGTTAATCAGCACAGCCAACGCAGGCGCAATACAAACCAGCCACAAATACAAGATCCAAGTCGGAATTACTGAAAGTACTGGTCTTGCGCTGGGATCGAAAATCACTTCCCCGTTGAAGTAGTCTCCAATCGATAGCGAGTCCTCGATATCAGCAATAACTTGATCCGGTTTTACCTCTGTTGTAAATATTTCTCTGCTCTTATCTGACCGAGCGACAAGCTCGCCTACCACTGCATCGAACGTTAAGCCCCAAGTTAGCGTCTGTTCAGCGATCTGCCTCAACTGACCGTTGTCGCCCCAAGTCTTCGTCTGCTCAGCAAACTGCTGCAACTGAGCACTGTTACCCCAAGCTTTGGCCTGCTCAGCAAGCTGCTTCAACTGAGTGCTGCTACCCCAAGCCTTCGCCTGCTCAGCAAGCTGCTTCAACTGGGCGCTGCTATCCCATGCCCTGGCCTGTTCAGCGATCTGCTTTAACTGAGTGTTGCTTCCCCAAGCCTTTGCCTGTTCAGCGATCTGCCTTAACTGAGCGTTGTCGCCCCAATCCTTGATCTGTTCGGCGATTTGCTTCAACTGAGTGTTGCTACCCCAAGCCTTGGCCTGTTCAGCGATCTGCCTTAACTGAGTGTTGTCGCCCCAAGCCTTGGCTTGCTCAGCAAGCTGCTTTAACTGAGTGTTGCTACCCCAAGCCTTGGCCTGTTCAGCGAGCTGCTTTAACTGAGCGTTATCGCCCCAAGCCTTGGTCTGGTCAGCGAGCTGCTTCAACTCATCGCTGTTATTCCGAGCTTCAGTTGGACCTAAAAGGGATATACGCTCATTTTCCGTCTCGTTCATTCCAAAGTCTTCTCGCCAAGAGTTGTGAGGGCCTAAGGTATCGTAGATCACCTTTTGCGAGTGTCCATTTTGGGTCGTTGGCAGCCCTTCACGACAGGCGAAAGCTGGCCGAAAGTGGACGTCAAACGCCATCCGCGCGACCTTGGGATTCATCAGCAATTCGAGCAGGCTGTACGCTAAGGCTTCAACACCAAAGCTGCGGTTGCAGAGGGCTGAGTGACCGACTGAATCACTTTCTGATACTCACCTGTTTGCTTTAGCGCCACTAGCGCCTTATTGAAGCGCCTCAGTGCTGGCTCCAAATTCATAGCTTTGCTAAAGGCCAAATGCAGAGAGTCGCGAACCAGCGGTTTGGGTAGCAGCACAAATTGGCTTCGATTCGCCTTAAGCCGAGCGTCCGAGGCCAGTATTACCTCAAGCCCGGAAACGCCATTGCCAATAATCGCCACATCTATGCGGCCGACCAGTAGTTTTAGCAGCCTCGATTGCTCACCGTGTTCACGTTCAACGTGTAGCTCTCCGTTACTGATGGCCTGGTCAACGGTTTCACCATAGCTGGCACCCGACAGGCCGCCGAGCTGCTTACCCTGCAAGTCTTTGAGTGTATTGAAGTCAAACTCGTGGCCTTTTAAAACCACCAAACTAATGTCGTCGTCGTAAATCGGTAATGAGAAATCGTAGAATTTTTCGCGCGCCTTGTTACGCGAAATATTGGTGATGCCGCCGTCGCTATTTTGGGCATTCTTCAATGCTCGCTTCCATGGCAGTAAGCGCAGCTCATAGGTATCGCCGGTATCTTTTTCCAGTCTGGCGAAGATCGCCGGCAGGATTCCAGCGGGCTGATCGTGATCCAGGTAAATAATCGGCGGGTAGTTATTGTCGCCATAGATCACCAGACTCTCTGCGCTAGCGCGCAGCGTCATGCAAGAAAGTACCCAAGCGCAACCGCAGTAGAGAAGTAGCCTTCTTATCGTCATAAGGGTCTCTTTCAAGTAATCCTGAAGACTATCAGGCAACCGAAAATATGCACGCTATTGCTCCAGGGAAACTTTGAAGATGAATCGTAGTTTGGTAGGCGCTCGACGGATGTTTCTGGCCGATTGTCCCTGTCGCCACGGGCAGCTCGGCGCCGTTCTCTGCCGGTCATGCCCACGAACCGTCTTGGTCAAATCCGATGCAAATGACTGTTCAAGTCTGTGTAATTACCCATGTCATAAGCGAAGTCGATCCGTGGTCGGGTTGAGTGACAGACCTCGCAAACGGACCAATCGGAAAGTCGCGGCGGATGTAGCCAATTTAGAAATAGTCGCTGCGGGTTTCTAGACTGCTTTCACCACGGGTATAGACGGGGCTGTCGTCGAATGCGTACAACTCCTGCTCCAGTGGAATTGACGAAAACTGAAAGTCGGATCGATGAAGCCGTAATCAGCCAAATCAATCGGGGATGATCGCAATTGCTTACGACATGCATAATTGCTTCCTAAGCGATCTCAGGGCGAATAGTCCCTGGGCCGGCAGTATGACAGTCGCATTGCCGCGCATCTGTAGCCAGAGGCTCCACACGCCTGTGCAGATGGCAATCACTGCCCCAACACGCGTGATAATCTTCGTCAAAGACTCAATGTCCATGTGCCCTTCTCAACGCCTTCGTGGTGGCAAATTGTTACCAAACCATGCAGCAAATCCTGTCTTTAAATCCTACTAATATCCTGGCGTTACCAAAACGTTACCAGAGGATTTTTGAATGAAAAACAAAAAACCCACGCAGCTCATAAGCCACGCGGGTTTCAGATGTATACTAAATAGTTTAATAACTAATACATGAGGGATTTTAAGTCCCATGCGTCTACCAGTTTCGCCATTCGGGCGGTAGCGCGATGCAGCAATCTGCCTTGTTTGGCAGAGGGGGAAATATATACATCCCGCCCCAGTGAAGCAAGTTCACGAACCTCCTTTTCAAGACTAAATCTTTCAGGAGGACGCCAATAAAAAAGCTCCGTAAATCATAGATCTACGGAGCTTGTTTATAGTGGAGGCCGAGGTCGGAATCGAACCGGCGTAGGTGGATTTGCAATCCACTGCATAACCATTTTGCTACTCGGCCTCAAACATTTGATGTCATGTAGCGCAACAACAAATGTGTACAAACTTGGAGCGGGAAACGAGACTCGAACTCGCGACCCCGACCTTGGCAAGGTCGTGCTCTACCAACTGAGCTATTCCCGCGTCTTGGTGTGGCGCATTCTATAGAATCCAGAAGCCCCGTCAACCCTTTGATTCAAAAAAGTTTTATTTCTTTTCTACGTCGGTCTTCAGATGCGGCCAGGCAGCCCGCAAGTATTGGACCATGGACCACAATGTCAGGCCTGCGGACACCATCAGCAAGGCGTAACCCACCAGGACCCAGAAGCTGAAGTCCGACGGATTGGCCAGCAGAATCACCAGTGCCAGCATTTGTGCGGCGGTTTTCCATTTACCCAGGTTGGACACGGCGACGTGCGCACGAGCGCCGAGTTCGGCCATCCACTCGCGCAGTGCTGAAACGACAATCTCGCGGCCGATGATGACGGCGGCGGGCAGCGTGAGCCACAGGTTGCCGTGTTCTTGCACCAGCAGTACCAGCGCAACGGCGACCATCAGTTTGTCAGCCACAGGATCGAGAAATGCCCCGAATGGCGTGCTTTGCTCCAGACGTCGCGCCAGATACCCGTCCAGCCAGTCGGTGGCGGCGGCAAAGGCGAAGACCGACGCGGACGCCAGGTAGCTCCATTGGTAAGGCAGGTAGAACAGTAAAATGAAGATCGGGATGAGCAGGACGCGTAGAACGGTAATCAGATTAGGGATATTCATCGGCACAACTGGCTACGAGGTGAGGTGGCATTCTACTCGCTGTGCA
Organism: Pseudomonas sp. LBUM1644; assembly: GCF_059716195.1. Classification (NCBI taxonomy): domain Bacteria; kingdom Pseudomonadati; phylum Pseudomonadota; class Gammaproteobacteria; order Pseudomonadales; family Pseudomonadaceae; genus Pseudomonas; species Pseudomonas sp. LBUM1644. The sequence goes on from NZ_CP166812.1 coordinate 3,631,591, forward strand.
GATTTGCATAAATCAACTCTGCGAGCTTTTTACTGATCCCGGGTGCTTTGGCGATCTCTTCGATGCTGGCACGAGACAGCTCCTGCAATCCACCAAAATGTTTCAACAAATCGCGGCGACGTGTCGGCCCGACCCCGGCGACGCCCTCAAGTGTAGACGTGCGGCGGGTTTTGCCACGACGTGCGCGGTGCCCGGTGATTGCGAAACGGTGAGCTTCGTCACGGATCTGCTGGATCAAGTGCAGTGCGGGTGAATCACCACGCAAGGTGAACTCATGGGCGGCATCGTTCAGGTACAAGGTTTCGAAACCGGCCTTGCGCGTTGCGCCTTTGGCCACGCCCAGCAGAATAAGGTCAGGCACCGCCAGCTCATTGAGCACATCGCGGGCCATGGACAACTGCCCCTTGCCGCCGTCCACCAGCAGGATGTCCGGCAGCTTGCCCTCCCCGTCCTTCAGCTTGCTGAAGCGCCGGGTCAGGGCCTGATGCATCGCGGCGTAGTCATCGCCCGGCGTGACGCCTTCGATGTTGTAGCGCCGGTAATCGGACTTGATCGGGCCTTCAGGGCCAAACACGACGCAGGAGGCCACGGTCGCTTCGCCGCTGGAATGGCTGATGTCGTAGCACTCGAGACGCTGCGGTGGTTCGTCCAGGTTCAGCACTTCTGCCAGGGCATCGAAACGTGCCGCAACGTGTTGACGGTTGGCCAGGCGTGCGCCCAGCGCCTGTTCGGCATTGGTGACCGCCAATTGCTGCCAGCGGGCTCGCGTACCACGAACCCTGTGGCTGATGGTCAGTTCGCGACCCCGTAATTCTTCAATGGCCGCAATCAGGGTCGGGAAGTCCTCGTGAACCACGTTGACGATGAGTTCACTTGGCAAGTCGCGTTCCGGGCTGCTGATGAAGTAATGACCGAGAAACGCCGCCATCACTTCGGAAACGTCTTCTTCAATGCCCACCTGCGGGAAGAAGTTCTTGCTCCCCAGCACCCGACCGCCGCGCACGCTGATCAAATGAACACACGCACCGCCCGGGTTGATAAACGCGGCGATCACGTCGACGTCGCCCGTCCCGCCTTCCATGCTTTGCTGATCCTGGACCCGACGCAACAACGAGATCTGGTCCCGCAACTCGGCAGCACGCTCGAATTCGAGGTTGATCGCCGCCTCCTCCATTCCGGCGGACAACTCATCCGTCAGTGCATTGCTGCGGCCTTCAAGGAACATCACCGAATGTCGAACGTCTTCGGCGTAGACCTCCGGCTCCACAAAGCCGACACAAGGCGCCTTGCAGCGTTTGATCTGGTACTGCAGGCATGGTCGCGTACGGTTCTTGTAATAGCTGTCTTCGCACTGACGGACGAAAAAGGTTTTTTGCAGCAGGCTCAGGCTTTCGCGAATCGCACCGGCGCTGGGGTAAGGACCAAAATATTTGCCCTTGGCCTTCTTCGCACCACGATGGATGCTCAAGCGTGGGAACTGGCCATCCGAGAGAAAGACATACGGGTAGGATTTATCGTCGCGCAGCAGGATGTTGTAAGGCGGCCGCCATTCCTTGATCAGCGTCTGCTCAAGCAGCAACGCTTCGGTTTCATTGGCCGTGATCGTGGTCTCGACCTGTGCGATCCGCGCGACGAGCGCAGCGGTCTTGGGTGCAAGGCCGGATTTGCGAAAGTAACTCGACAGGCGATTCTTGAGGTTCTTGGCCTTGCCGACGTAGAGCAGGCGTGCCTCGCTGTCGAACATGCGATACACACCGGGACGCCCACTGACCGTCGACAGGAAGGCGCTTGGATCGAAGGCTTCAGTCATTTTCAGAGGCTGGCATCAACCATGCCGTGACGAACCGCCAACAGCGTCAACTCGACATCGCTGCTGATCGAAAGCTTCTCGAAAATGCGGTATCGGTAGGTGTTTACGGTTTTTGGCGACAGGCACAACTTATCGGAAATGATCTGGACTTTCTGACAGCCGACAATCATCAGCGCGATCTGGATTTCACGCTCCGACAACGCGTCGAAAGGCGAATCGTTGGTGGGCTGGAAAGACTTGATCGCCAGCTGCTGGGCTATCTGCGGACTGATGTAGCGTTGCCCGGCAAACACCAGCCGGATGGCCTGGACCATTTCCGGCAACCCGGCGCCCTTGGTCAGATAGCCTGCAGCCCCCGCCTGCAGCAGGCGTGTAGGAAACGGATCTTCTTCGCACACGGTGACCGCGACAACCTTGATATCCGGATGACTGCGCAACAGTTTGCGCGTGGCTTCAAGACCGCCGATACCGGGCATCTTGACGTCCATCAACACCACATCGGGTTTCAACTCACGCGCCTTGAGCAGGGATTCTTCCCCCGACTCAGCCTGGCCGACTACTTGCAGGCCATCGATGTCAGCCAGCATTCGTGTAATGCCTGTACGAACGAGATCATGGTCATCGACTACTAGCACCCTAATCAAGCAGACACCTCGCGATATGGTCCTATTGGGTTGCCGACACCTTAGCAAAAAGCAACTGGCAGACCTAGCGGCAAGCGTCATATAAAAAGTTTCAATACATCTTGAAAGGCTTGTCTTATGCGTGTTTCAGCGATCCAGTGTATCGACATCGCGCTGCATTCTCAGGAAACACTCGTCTTCGCCGACCACCTCCAGGCCCTTTCTCTCATACAACGCTTTCGCCGGATTGTTTTCAAAAACCGTCAAACGCAACGCCGGGCGTCGCTCCCTGCACGCCATCGCCAATACCTGATCAATCACCCAGGAACCGGCGCCCTGCCCTCGAAACGCTTCCAGCATGTGCAATTCACGGATATACAACGCCTTTGCGTCACGGCTCAGACTGACATATCCGAGCGACACATCCTCTCGCACAACCAGCCAGTTTTCGCGCCCTGCCCAGGCCACATCAAACGCCTCGTCCTGCCACAGCAGATCGTGCTGAATGTAATAGCGCAGCATGTTGCGACAGGTAAGATCGCGGGCAAAGTCTAGGTCGCCGGACGTCGCCGGGCGTAATTCAAACCCCATCAGGCCTGCGCCACAGCGACTGTTTGCCCCGTCCAGCCACGCGCATCGCGACGAGCCACAACGAGCAGATTGCCCGCCCCCGGTGCGGCCGAGATCAGCGAACCGCCCGACGCCCAGATCGCGCTGCGTCCCGCCGACTCCCAACCTCCCGTCGCCCCACCGTGGTTCGCCATTAGCACCACCATCGAATGGGTGCGGGCATAACCTTGTAAGAGCGCGGTATCCGGGGCGTAGCCGTTTTCCGTGATGAGCACGCCTGCCGCGTAGACATCAGCCCCCTGCTGCGCCGCCGCTGCCGCATGGCTGGCGTGGGAAAAATCCGCGCACACCGCCAACGCAACAGTGTCGGCACCGATGGTCAAGGTCGAGCCGCCGCAGCCCGGCGCAAACACCAGCTCCTCGCCTGCATGCAAATGTTGCTTGCTGTAGATCCCCAGCGAGCCATCGGCACCCAAGACCAGCGCTCCGATCAATACTGGAGAATCTTCCGACAGCTGAATTGGCATCCCGACGACAGTCGTTACTCCGACTTCCCGCGCGAAATCGCGCAGCGACTGCAGGACCTCCGCGTCCGGTGCAATGGCCAGTTCGGCCGCCAGCCCTCGCTCGTACCCAGTCAGCGACAACTCCGGGAACACCAGCAATTGCACGCCCTGCTCTGCAGCCACCTGCATGAAACGCTGATGCCCGGCGATATTGGCGGCGAGATCACCCGCGATGGAGATCGATTGAGCGGCGGCGATTATCAATGGCGTCATGGGGCGTCCTTGAGACGGTGTCTTGGGTCCGGGCTGCGAGTGTGCCACACCCTTTGACGCACTCAAGCGATAGAAAACACCCTCGGCAACTCATAGCAATTTCTGATTGAATCCGCGTACCGGCCTCTAGTAAGCTCGGCGCATCCATCGGAGACAGACCATGTTCAACGCCCTCTCACCGCTTCGTACCGTCAGCGCCCTGCGCTCGGTTGCGGCTGCCCGGGTGAACGACGTTTGCGCTCCGGTCAGCTTTTATTTTGGGTATTGGTTTAGCCACTGGCGCGCCTGATACCCACACGGCGCCCATTTTAAACGGGTCGCCACCTGAGAATTCTCAACCCCCGGTCGGCTTCCCGACCGGGGGTTTTGTTTTTTCAGCCCCAGACTTTTTAGCGACACACCAGACATTCAGAGGATTCAAAAAATGAACTACGCCACTTATTACCGTTACGACAGTTTTACCGCCTGGCGATTTACCAGCCTCCGCTCGGGACAGCCTGCCGCCTCCGATCGGTCACCCACAGGTGGCAAGCACACCCACGCAGCCAATCCGGCCAATTGTCGAACACCCCACTAGGGCCGAGCGCGCGGGAGCGAACCCGCCGCCAGCCCAGGAAGCCCGAATATGAACTCGTCCGTCTCTGCTCTGCCGCTGTCCGCCCTGAGCCCTGCCAATGAAGCGCTGACCCTGCGTCTGCCCAGCTCGTTGCAACTCAAACAGCAATTGCCACTCAGCAATGCCCTGACCCGACAAGTCGCCGCCCACCGCGATGCGGTCCGCGCGATCCTCAACGGTGAAGACTCCCGTTTGCTGGTGATTGTCGGCCCTTGCTCGATTCACGATCCGCAGTCAGCCCTCGAATACGCCAGCAACCTGGCCCGACTCGCCGCCGACGTCAGCGATGAAATGCTCCTGGTGATGCGCGCCTACATCGAAAAACCCCGCACCACCATCGGCTGGAAAGGCCTGGCCTACGATCCGCAACTGGATGGCAGTGATGACATGGCCGGTGGCCTGACCCTGTCCCGCGAACTGATGCGCGAAATGCTCCGCCTCGGCTTGCCGATTGCCACTGAACTACTGCAACCGATGGCCGCCGGTTACTTCGACGATCTGCTGAGCTGGGTCGCCATTGGTGCGCGCACCACCGAATCGCAAATCCATCGGGAAATGGCCAGCGGCCTGAGCATGCCGGTCGGGTTCAAAAACGGCACCGACGGCGGTGTCGGCGTCGCCAGTGACGCCATGCGCTCGGCCGCCCATCCGCATCGCCATTTCGGTGTCGACAGCCAAGGGCACCCCGCGATCATCCAGACCCCGGGGAATGCGGACACTCATTTGGTATTGCGCGGCGGTCATCGTGGGCCGAACTACGACCGCGACAGCGTCGCCCAGGTGCACAGCGACCTGACCCGGCTGAAAATCCCGGCGCGGATAATGGTCGATTGCAGCCACGCCAACAGCGGCAAAGATCCGCTGCGTCAGCCGGCGGTGTTCAACGATGTGCTTGAACAACGCTTGCAAGGTGACCGCTCGCTGATCGGCATGATGATCGAGAGTCATCTGTTCGAGGGGTGTCAGCCGCTGAGTTCGTCGCTGCAATACGGCGTGTCGGTGACGGATGGCTGCCTGGGATGGACCGGAACAGAAGACCTGTTGCGCGAGGCCGCGCAACGACTGCGAACGCAACACAGCTAATAGGCAAATGACCTTCTGGAGGTAGGCCATTACACAAATGTGTTCTGCCTCCGGTTAAAGGACGTCGGGATGGTCCGACAAAGACCTCATCCACATTCGAACTTTCTTACCTTTTCTATACCGTTTTCATCAGGTTACAGCGGCTTTTTCATACATCGCCTGCACGCCAGAGTGCTTTAGAGTGAGCCGCAAGCACACCCATGAACTCCTGCGAAAAAGGTATGAACATGCAACGGAATGCAGCCACGCAATATCCGATCCTCCTGGTCCACGGGCTCTTCGGCTTCGATCGCATCGGCAAAGTCGAACTGTTCCATGACGTCAAACAAGCCCTCCGAAGTGCCGGCGCCAGGGTGTTTATCCCGCACCTGTCGGCTACCCATAGCAACGAAGCTCGGGGTGACCAACTGCTGGCACAGATCGAACGGGTGCTGGAAGGAACCGGCGCGGACAAAGTCAACTTGATCGGTCACAGTCAAGGCGCGCTCGCCGCGCGTTATGCGGCGGCGATTGCACCGCATGCCGTCGCCTCCGTGACCTCTGTCAGCGGGCCGAACCACGGCTCGGAACTGGCCGATTTCCTGCGTAAAGCCCTGACGCCCGGACGCTTGCCGGAACATGTGGCCGAGACGGTCGCCACGCTGTTCGCCGACTTTCTGTCATTGCTGAGCGGCAACCCCGATCTGCCGCAGAACGCCGTCGCGGCGCTCAACGCGCTGACCACCGAAGGCGTAGGCGCATTCAACGACAAGTACCCTCAGGGGCTGCCGAAAACCTGGGGCGGCAAGGGCCGCGAATGGGTCAACGGTGTTGGCTACTATTCCTGGAGCGGCATCCTGACCGGGAACATCCTCGATGAAGGACTGACTGCGTTCGACCCGCTGCAAGGACTATCCCGGGCTTTTTCCCGGTATTTCACCACCGAAGCCGAGCAGAACGATGGCGTGGTCGGGCGCTACAGTTCGCATTTGGGCAAAGTGATCCGCTCGGATTATTCGCTGGATCATCTGGACAGCATCGGCCAGACCGCCGGTCGCGTGCGCAAAGGTGTCGACCCGGTCGGTCTGTATGTGCAGCATGTCGAGCGCCTCAGAAAAGCCGGTTTGTAAGGGAATGCCATCCCAGCGGAACTTTGAGAAGAAATAGACTACTGAATCCGGTAGGCTCAGCACTTTACTGAACATTGAAAGGAGCATTTTCCTATGCCTAAAGCCACTGCCCGTCACATCCTGGTTGCCTCGGAAGCCAAGTGCAACGAACTCAAAGCCCAGATCGAAGGTGGCGCTGATTTCGCCGACGTTGCCAAAGCCAACTCCACCTGCCCGTCCAGCCGTCAGGGCGGCGACCTGGGTTCGTTCGGCCCGGGCCAGATGGTCAAGGAATTCGACACCGTGGTTTTCAGCGCACCGATCAACGTCGTGCAAGGCCCGGTCAAGACCCAGTTCGGTTACCACTTGCTGGAAGTGACCAGCCGTCAGGACTGATCAACGCCTGAGTTTCCTGAACTTCGGCCCGCCTTATGGTGGGCCGTTGTGTTTGGAACGCGATACGGCTGGCGAGGGACGCGCCGCTGGCGTACAAATTGTGGATATTGACCACCCGGCTTTAAGGCTGACGATGCGACTGGCTTTCCCCACTTTGTTGTTCACTGCCGTGGCGCTGCTGTCGAGCGTCGCTGGTGTGAACGCTGCCCCGCAACATGCGCTGACTGTGTACGGCGAACCGGCAAAATACCCTGCCGGCTTCAGTCATTTTTCCTACACCAACCCGCAAGCACCCAAGGGCGGCACGATGCGTCGCTCGGCGATCGAAATCGGCCACTTCGACCATATCCTGCCCTACATCGACAAGGGCATCGGCGTCACGCAAGTTGACGGCTTGCTCTATTCGCCCCTGGCGCAGCGCTCGCTCGACGAGCCTTACACCGTCTACGGCCTGGTCGCGCAGAAAATGGAGCGATCCGAGGATGGCTTGTCCCTGCGCTTCTACCTCAACCCCAAGGCTCGTTTCGCCGACGGGGCACCGATCACCGCCGAAGACGTGCGTTACACCTACGACCTGCTGATGACCCAAGGCAGCCTGCGTTATCGCACCCAGTTCTCCGACGTCAAAGGTGTCGAAGTGGAATCACCGCTCACGGTTCGGTTCGACTTCAAAAGCAATGAAAACCGTACGCTGCCGCTGGATGTCGCGACGTTGCCGGTGTTTCCCGAGCACTGGTGGAAAACCCGTGACTTCGCCAGCGGTGGCGGTTACGAGGCCCCGCTGGGCAGCGGCCCGTACAAGATAAGCAAGGTCGACTCCGGGCGCAGCATCACCTTTGAGCGCAATGCCGATTGGTGGGGCAAGGATTTACCGGTCAGTCGCGGCCTCTACAATTTCGATCATTTCAGCATTGAGTACTTCGGCGATACCGACGTGGCGCGCCAGGTCTTGCGTGGCGGCGCCTACGACTACAACCGGGAATTCTCCGCCACCGGTTACTCCATCGGGTACGAAAGCCCGGCACTGAGCGACGGCCGCCTGCAAAAGTCGCACCTAGCGCAACAAGCTCCGCAACCGAGCCAAGGCTTTGTGTTTAACCTGCAAAACCCGATATTCCAGGATCGCCGGGTGCGCCAGGCACTGGCTATGCTTTGGGATTTCGAGTGGAGCAACCGGCAGATGATGCGCAACATGTACATCCGCCAGCAGAGCTTTTTTTCCAACACCGACCTCGCCGCCCGACAGTTGCCGGATGCCGGTGAATTGGCGATTCTTGAGCCGTTACGCGGGCAGATTCCTGACGAAGTGTTCACCACCGTCTTCGAAGCCCCGAAAACCGATGGCAGCGGCGTGATCCGCGACAAGCAACTGCAAGCCCTGGACTTGCTCGAACAGGCCGGCTGGAAACCCGATGGCGATCAACTGGTCAACGCTGACGGCCACGCGCTCAGCTTCACCTTCCTGGTCAGCCAGAACGGCATGGATCGATTGCTGCTGCCTTATAAACGCACGCTGAAACAGATCGGCATCGACCTGAATATCCGTCGTATCGATTCGTCGCAGTACGTCAATCGCCTGATGAGCCGCGACTACGACATGATCGTCACCGGTTACCCGGTCACCACGTCGCCGGGGGGCGAATTGCTCAATTATTTCGGTTCGGTCTCGGCCAATGATCCCGGCGCCAATAATTACATGGTGCTGAAGAACCCGGCCGTAGACACCCTTATCACCGGGCTGATCCGCGCCACCACCCAGCCAGAGATGCTGCGCTATGCCCACGCGCTGGACCGGGTGCTGCAATGGAACTACTACTGGATTCCCAACTATTACCCGCCGGGCACCTCCACCGTCTGGTGGAACCGCTTCGGCAGGCCCAACGAGCAGGCGAGCAATGACGAAGCCATCGAGAGCTGGTGGGAAACCAGCACGACGCCGCTGACCAACCAACAGATGACCAACGAACTGATCAGCCGTGGCAAACCCGGAGGACCGCACTGATGTGGGCTTATATCGCGCGGCGCCTGTTGTTGATCCTGCCGACGCTGGTGATCATTCTCCTGGTCAACTTCGTCATCGTCCAGGCCGCGCCGGGTGGCCCGGTGGAACAGGCCATCGCGCACCTGCAAGGCATTGGCGGCGCGAGTGTCGGCGGCGGTTCCGGCGAAACCATGTCCGGCACTTCGCGCGCCAGTCGCGGCCTCGATCCGCAGATGATCAAGGACATCGAAAAACAATACGGCTTTGACAAGCCCGCCCACGAACGCCTGTGGTTAATGCTCAGCAGCTACGCGCGCCTGGACTTCGGCAAGAGTTTCTTCCGCGGCGCCACGGTCACCGACCTGATCCTGGAAAAAATGCCGGTCACCATTTCCCTCGGGCTGTGGGCGACGCTGATCACCTACCTGGTATCGATTCCGCTGGGTATCCGCAAGGCCGTGCACCATGGCAGCCATTTCGATATCTGGAGCAGCACTGCAATCATCATCGGCTATGCCATGCCGGCGTTCCTGTTTGCAATGTTCCTGATCGTGGTCTTCGCCGGGGGCACGTCGCTGAACTGGTTCCCGGTCCGGGGGCTGGTCTCCGACAACTTCGAATCGCTGTCGACCGTGGGCAAGATCGCCGACTACTTCTGGCATTTGGTGCTGCCCGTCACCGCCCTCGTGATCGGCGGTTTTGCGACCCTGACCATCCTGACCAAAAACTCATTCCTCAATGAAATCACCCGCCAGTACGTGGTTACCGCTCGCGCCAAAGGCATGAGCGAGCGACGCGTGCTGTATGGCCATGTGTTTCGCAACGCGATGTTGCTGGTGGTGTCGGGTATTCCCCAGGCCTTCATCAGTGTGTTCTTCGCCGGCTCGTTGCTGATCGAAGTGATTTTTTCCCTCGATGGGCTGGGTCGCATGAGCTACGAAGCCGCCGTATCGCGGGACTATCCGGTGGTGTTCGGCTCGCTGTTCATCTTCACCCTGTTTGGCCTTTTGATAAAACTGGTCGGCGACCTTTGCTACACCCTGGTTGACCCGCGCATCGACTTCGCCGCGAGGAACGCCTGATGTTCAAGCTCTCGCCGTTAGGCCGTCGGCGTTTCGAACGTTTCAAGAAAAACCGTCGCGGCTGGTGGTCGTTGTGGTTGTTTGTCGGGCTGTTCCTGCTGACCTTGGGTGGCGAACTGATCGCCAACGACAAACCGCTGATCGTCAGTTACCAGGGTTCGCTGTACTTCCCGGCCTTCAAGCGTCACACCGAGCAGGAGTTCGGCGGGCAGTTGCCCTTCCAGGCCGACTACCGCAGTGAGTATGTGCAGAAGCTGATCAAGCAGGATGGCGGCTGGTTGCTGTTTCCACCGATCCCGTTCAGTGACGACACGCCGAACTATGACCTGAACAAACCGGCGCCCAGTCCGCCGTCCAGCGTCAACTGGCTGGGGACTGACGACCAGGCGCGCGACGTAATGGCGCGAGTGATTTTCGGTGCGCGGGTCTCGATCCTGTTTGCGCTGATGCTGACCTTTGTCAGTGCGCTGATCGGCATTGCCGCTGGCGCACTGCAAGGCTATTACGGCGGCTGGATCGATCTGATCGGTCAACGGTTGCTGGAGGTGTGGTCCGGGTTGCCGGTGCTGTACCTGCTGATCATCCTCTCCGGGTTCGTCGAACCGAATTTCTGGTGGTTGCTGGGGATCATGGCCTTGTTTTCGTGGCTGGCGCTGGTGGACGTGGTGCGCGCCGAGTTCCTGCGCGGGCGCAACCTGGAATACGTCAAGGCCGCCCGCGCACTGGGCCTGACCGACCGCAAAGTCATCGTGCGGCACATCCTGCCGAACGCGATGAACGCGACCCTGAGTTATTTGCCGTTCATTCTGACCGGGGCGATTTCCACGCTGACGGCCCTGGATTTCCTCGGTTTCGGCATGCCGGCCGGCAGCGCGTCGCTGGGCGAGTTGATCGGCCAGGGCAAGCAGAACCTGCAAGCGCCGTGGCTGGGACTGACGGCGTTTTTCGCCCTGGCGCTGATTCTTTCTTTATTGGTGTTTATCGGGGAGGCGTTGCGAGATGCCTTTGACCCACGGTCATGACGCGGACGGATGATATGAGCAACCTGATCGAAATCCGTAACCTCTGCGTCGCCTTCAACGGCCAGACGGTGGTACGCAACTTGTGCCTGGACATCCTGCCCGGCGAATGCCTTGCCCTGGTCGGCGAGTCGGGCTCCGGCAAATCAGTGACCGCGCATTCGATCTTGCAGCTGCTGCCCGAGACCGGCGCCGAGTCCACCGGCAGCATCCGTTATCGCGGCAAGGAACTGCTTGGCGCGTCATCCAAGGTGCTGCGTGAGCTGCGCGGCAACCGGATCGCGATGATCTTCCAGGAGCCGATGACCTCGCTGAACCCGTTGCACAGCGTCGAAAAACAGATCGGCGAAACCCTGCTGTTGCATAAAGGCCTGACCGGCAAAGCGGCGCAAGCGCGGATTCTTGAGTTACTGCATCTGGTGGGCATTCAGAAACCCAAGGAGCGGCTCAAGGCTTACCCGCATCAACTGTCCGGCGGCCAGCGCCAACGGGTGATGATCGCCATGGCCCTGGCCTGCGAGCCAGAGTTGTTGATCGCCGACGAACCGACGACGGCACTGGACGTGACGGTACAGCGCAAGATCCTGCTACTGCTCAAATCCCTGCAACAGCGGCTCGGCATGTCATTGCTGCTGATCAGTCACGACCTCAATCTGGTGCGCAGCATTGCCCAGCGCGTGTGCGTGATGAAGGCCGGGGAGATCGTCGAACAGGCGCCCAGCGAGACGCTGTTCACCGAGCCGAAACACCCTTACAGCTGCGTGCTGCTGAACGCCGAGCCGGAAGGCGAAGCGTTGCCTCGGGACGCGCGTGAAAAAGTCCTGGAGGTGGAAAACCTGAGTGTGAAATTCGCCCTCAGTGGCGGACTGTTTCAACGCAAGACGTACCTCACGGCCGTGGACGGTATCAGCCTGAATGTGCAGCGTGGGAAAACCTTGGGCATCGTCGGCGAATCCGGTTCGGGCAAATCGACGCTGGGCCAGGCAATTCTGCGCCTGCTCGATTCCGAGGGCAGCATTCGCTTCGAGGGCGAGGCGCTAGACAGCCTGACGCAAAAGCAGCTGCGCCCGTGGCGCAAACGAATGCAGGTGGTGTTCCAGGACCCCTACGGCAGCCTCAGCCCGCGGATGTCCGTGGCACAGATCATCAGCGAAGGCCTTGAAGTTCATAGCGAACTGACCGCCGACGAATGCAAGGCCGAAGTGATCCGCGCCCTGGAGGAAGTCGGCCTCGACCCGCAGAGCCGTCATCGCTATCCGCACGAATTCTCCGGGGGCCAACGCCAACGCATCGCCATCGCCCGGGCGCTGGTGCTCAAACCGGCGCTGATCCTGCTGGACGAACCGACCTCGGCGCTGGATCGTACCGTGCAAAAACAAGTGGTGGCCCTGCTCCGCCACCTTCAGGAAAAACACGGCCTGACCTATCTGTTCATCAGTCATGACCTGGCGGTGGTCCGCGCGCTGGCCCACGACATGATCGTGATCAAGGACGGCAAAGTGGTGGAAAGCGGCGCCAGCCACGAGGTGTTCGACTCACCGCAGCATCCGTACACCAAAGAGCTGTTGGCGGCGGCGCATCCGCGGTAGGCATAATCCACCGGAAAAGATCGCAGCCTTCGGCAGCTCCTACACTGATCGCATTCCCCTGTAGGAGCTGCCGAAGGCTGCGATCTTTTGATCTTGATCTTCGACATTGGACGCTGCCATGAACACCACCGAAAGCCTCAAGGATTACCAGCGCGTGCGCTTGCTGGCGATCCGCTCATTGTTCGAAATCATCGAGCAATCCAGCGAAGGCACGGTGATTGTCGATCGTGACGCCAACATTGTCTGGATGAATGAGCGCTACGCCCGGCGCTTTGGTCTGGAATCGGCTGAAGTCGCCATCGGCAAGGCCTGCGAAAGCGTGATTCCCGGCAGTCTGCTGCGTGAAGTGGTGCGCACTGGCCGGCCGATCCTGCTCGACATGCAGGACACTCCCAAGGAACCGCTGGTGGTCATGCGCCTGCCGATTCATGACGATGCCGGCGTGGTGATCGGTGCCATCGGGTTTGCGCTGTTCGACGAATTGCGCAGCCTGTCGCCGATGCTCAAGCGCTACATGAGCATGCAGGAAGAACTGGCCTCGACCCGTTCGCTGTTGCGGGCACGGCAGACCAAGTACAACTTCGCCCATTTCATCGGTACCAGCGCGGCCAGCCTGGAAGTCAAACGCCGGGCCCGGCGCAGTGCCAGTGCCGAGTCGCCGGTGTTGCTGCTCGGTGAAACCGGCACCGGCAAGGAATTGCTGGCCCAGGCCATTCACGGTGCATCGCCACGGGCGCACAAGGCATTTGTCAGCATCAACAGCGCGGCAATTCCCGAGGCGCTGCTCGAAGCCGAATTCTTCGGCACTGCGCCCGGCGCATTTACCGGCGCCGATCGCAAAGGTCGCGTCGGCAAGTTGCAGATCGCCCAGGGCGGTACGTTGTTTCTCGATGAGATCGGCGACATGCCGTTGCCGTTGCAAAGCAAGCTGCTACGGGTATTGCAGGAAAAGGAATTCGAGCCGGTGGGCTCAAACGAAGTGATCCAGAGCGATGTACGGATCATCGCGGCGACGTCTACCGACCTGGAAGCGGCGATCAAACGCGGTGAATTTCGTGCCGACTTGTATTACCGCTTGAACGTACTGCCGATCAATGTGCCGCCGCTGCGTGATCGTCTGGATGATCTGCCGGCCCTGAGTGAAGCGATTCTCGAAGAACTGCGCAGCCAGCATGAGTTGAACCGCGAAGCGCTGGCATTGTTGGCTCAGCATGCCTGGCCGGGGAATATTCGTGAATTGCGCAACGTGCTGGAACGGGCGGCGTTGCTCAGTGACGACCTGATATTAAATGCGACGGATATCCGCGCGGCGATCGGGACGTTCATGCCGGTGCAGCGCGTGGCGCCGTTGGTGATTGAGGCGGTTGTGCACGAGACGTTCAGTGCGGCACGGGAACGGTTTGATCGACAGCTGATTGAAGCGGCCCTTGCGCAATGCGGGGGCAAGGTGATTGAAGCGGCGGCGCGGCTGGGGCTGGGGCGGTCTACTTTGTATAAGAAAATGGTGGCGTTGGGGATTGCTGAGTCTCTGTAAGGAGACATTAATCTCCGTTTATAGAATTATTTTTTAGATCAAAAGATCGCAGCCTTCGGCAGCTCCTACAGGGGATTTTGCGTTTCCTTGTAGGAGCTGCCGAAGGCTGCGATCTTTTCCAGGCGCCGATAGTCTCCAAACAGAGATAATCGTCTGAAATTCATTCTGCCAGATTAATATATATCCTTATATTTCAATCACTTAAGTGAATGGCACGAAACTCGCTATAGCCATCCCCCGCAACGTTCTACCCTAAAAAAATAACAATCCAGGAGACACACCATGAGTGTGATCATTGCCTTGGCAGCCCTCGCGCTGCTGATGCTCGCGGCCTACCGTGGCTACAGCGTTATCCTCTTTGCCCCGATTGCCGCCCTCGGCGCTGTCCTGCTCACCGACCCGTCCGCCGTCGCCCCTGCCTTCACCGGGGTGTTCATGGAGAAAATGGTCGGCTTCATCAAACTGTATTTTCCGGTATTCCTGCTCGGTGCGGTGTTCGGCAAGCTAATTGAGCTGTCGGGCTTCTCGCGCTCCATCGTCGCGGCGGCGATTCGGTTGCTCGGCACGCGTCAGGCGATGCTGGTGATTGTGCTGGTTTGCGCCCTGCTGACGTACGGCGGCGTGTCGTTGTTTGTGGTGGTGTTCGCGGTCTACCCGTTTGCCGCCGAGATGTTCCGCCAAAGCAATATCCCGAAACGCTTGATCCCGGCGACCATCGCCCTCGGCGCGTTTTCATTCACCATGGACGCCCTGCCCGGCACCCCGCAAATCCAGAACATCATCCCCAGTACGTTCTTCAATACCACGGCCTGGGCCGCGCCATGGCTAGGCCTGGTCGGTACGATTTTCGTGTTTTGCGCCGGCATGCTGTTTCTGCAACGCCAGCGCAACAAGGCCCAACGCTCAGGCGAAGGCTATGGCACCGAACTGCGCAACGAGCCAGAAACCGCGGCCGACATCAAGCTGCCCAATCCATGGATCGCGCTGTCACCGCTGCTGGCCGTCGGCATCATGAACCTGCTGTTTACCCAGTGGATTCCACAGTGGTACGGCAAGACTCACAACCTTCAGCTTCCGGGCATGGCCGCGCCGGTGACCACTGAAATCGCCAAACTGACGGCGATCTGGGCAGTTCAGGCCGCGTTGCTGGTTGGCATCATCATGGTGCTGGTGTTCGGCTTCCAGGCGATTCGCAGCAAGCTTGCCGAAGGCAGTAAAAGTGCGGTCAGCGGCGCGTTGCTCGCGGCGATGAACACCGCGTCGGAATACGGTTTTGGTGCGGTGATCGCCTCCTTGCCGGGCTTCCTGGTGCTGGCCGACTGGCTCAAGAGCATTCCCAACCCGCTGGTCAACGAAGCGATTACCGTGACCTTGCTGGCCGGCATCACCGGCTCCGCATCGGGCGGCATGAGCATCGCCCTGGCCGCCATGGCCAATGATTTCATCGCAGCGGCCCACGCCGCCAACATCCCGCTGGAAGTGCTGCACCGGGTGGCCGCGATGGCCAGTGGCGGCATGGACACCCTGCCGCACAACGGCGCGGTGATCACCTTGCTGGCGGTCACCGGTCTGACCCATCGCGAGGCCTATAAAGACATTTTCTGTATTACGATCATCAAGACCCTGGCGGTCTTCGTAGTGATCGGCACTTTCTACGCCACTGGCATTGTGTGAGGTTTTCATGACGACTCTTTCGGGCAAGACCGCACTGGTTACCGGTTCCACCAGCGGCATCGGCCTGGGCATCGCCCTCAGCCTGGCCAAGGCTGGCGCCAACGTGGTCCTCAATGGTTTCGGCGATGCCTCCAAGGTTATCGCCGAGGTCCAGCAGTTCGGCGGCAAGGTCGGACATCACCCGGCCGACGTCAGCGACCCGGCGCAGATCGCCGACATGATTGCCTACGCCGAGCGTGAATTCGGCGGCATCGACATTCTGGTCAATAACGCCGGCATCCAGCATGTGGCCGCGGTGGAAGATTTTCCTGTGGAGCGCTGGGATTCGATCATTGCGATCAACCTGTCGTCGGTGTTTCACAGCACCCGCCTGAGCCTGCCGCGCATGCGTGCGAAGAATTGGGGCCGGATCATCAATATCGCCTCGGTGCATGGTCAGGTCGGTTCGGTGGGCAAGGCGGCGTACGTGGCGGCCAAGCATGGGGTCATCGGTTTGACCAAGGTGGTGGGCCTGGAAACGGCCACCACTAACGTCACCTGCAACGCGATCTGTCCAGGCTGGGTGTTGACGCCGCTGGTGCAGAAACAGATTGATGACCGCATTGCCACCGGGATTGATCCGCAGCAGGCGCAACATGACTTGCTGGCCGAGAAGCAGCCGTCGCTGGAGTTCGTGACACCGCCGCAGCTGGGTGAACTGGTGCTGTTTTTGTGCAGCGAAGCCGGTAGCCAGGTGCGTGGCGCGGCGTGGAATATTGATGGTGGGTGGTTGGCGCAGTAGTCAGCCGTTAGACCGAGTTATCGTTCTTCGCGAGCAGGCTCGCTCCCACAAGGGATCGCATTTCAATGTGGGAGCGAGCCTGCTCGCGAATGGATCTCAAGAGAGATAAAGAGGCAAAACAATGTCCGAAATCCTCTGGCAACCCAGCGCCGAGCGCATCGGCAAGACCCGCATGGAGGCCTTTCGGCGCTTCATCAATCAGCGGCACCACCTCCACGTCGACGACTACCCTGCCCTGCATCAATGGTCCATCGATCAACGGGAAGCCTTCTGGCAAGCCATCGTCGATTTCTTCGATATCCGCTTTCACGATCAACCCGACGCGGTGCTGGTGGAAGGCGGGCAAATGCCCAGCGCACAGTGGTTTCCCGGCGCGACCCTGAATTTCGCCGAACACTTGCTGCGACGCCGTGACGATGCCGTGGCGGTGGTCGCCGTTGGCGAAAACGGCCAACGCGAACAACTGACCTGGGCCGAATTGGCAGCGCAGGTCGCCGGCTTTCAAAACAGTTTGAAAGCCGCTGGCGTCGGCATTGGCGACCGGGTAGCCGCGTGCATGCCGAACACCTGGCAAACCCTGGTGGCTATGCTCGCGACCACCAGCCTGGGCGCGGTCTGGTCCTGTTCCTCACCGGACTTTGGCACTCAAGGGGTGATCGACCGTTTTGGCCAGATCGAGCCGAAGGTGCTGATCACCTGTGCCGGTTACCGTTATGCCGGCAAGGAGATCGACCAGACCACCAAGGTCAACGAAATCCTCGAACAGTTGCCGTCATTGCGCCAGTTGATCGTTGTGCCTTACGCACGGCCACAGGCGCGTATCGAGGACTTCCACACTCAGGCCGACGTGGCGCTGTGGGAAGATTTCTACAGCGCTGGCGGCGAACCGGACTTCGTTGCCGTGCCCTTCGCGCATCCGCTGTACATTCTTTACTCCAGCGGCACCACTGGCGTGCCCAAATGCATCATCCACAGTACCGGTGGCGTGCTGCTGCAGCACGTCAAGGAACACGGCCTGCATTGCGATCTCGGCCCCGGCGACCGGCTGTTTTACTACACCACCTGCGGCTGGATGATGTGGAACTGGCTGGTGTCGGCCCTGGCCGTGGGCAGCGCCGTGGTGTTGTACGACGGTTCGCCGTTTCACCCTGACCCGGAGCGTCTGATCGACTTGATCGACGACGAACGCATCAACGTGTTCGGCACCAGCCCCAAGTATCTGGCGACGCTGGAAAGCAACGGCGTGAAACCTCGCGACAGTCATGACCTGGGCAGCCTCAAGATCCTGCTGTGCACGGGGTCTGCGCTGTCACCGCAGAGTTACGACTACGTCTATCGCGACCTGAAGACCGACGTTTGCCTGGCGTCGATGTCTGGCGGTACCGACATCGTGTCCTGCTTTGTAATCGGCAATCCGCTGCAACCGGTACGCCGTGGCGAGATGCAGGGCAAGAGCCTGGGAATGGCGATCGAGGTCTGGAATGACGACGGCCAACCGGTCATCGGCGAGAAAGGCGAGCTGGTCTGCACGCGACACTTCCCGGCGATGCCCATCGGCCTGTGGAATGACCCCACCGGCGAAAAACTGCGCGCGTCCTATTTCAATCAGTTCCCTGGCGTCTGGGCCCAGGGCGATTACGCCGAGCAACTGGCCCACGGAGGGATGATGATCCACGGGCGCTCGGACGCGGTGCTCAATCCCGGCGGTGTACGGATCGGCACGGCGGAAATTTACCGGCAGGTGGAGAAAGTCCCGCAGGTCATCGACAGCGTGGCCATCGGTCAGCAATGGCAGGATGACGTGCGGGTGGTGTTGTTCGTCCGCCTGCGTGACGGTGTGGCGCTGGACGCCGGGCTGGAACAGCAGATTCGCCAGGTCATCCGCGCCAACACCACACCCCGGCATGTGCCGGCGAAGGTTGTTGCGGTGACGGACATTCCCCGGACGATCAGCGGCAAGGTGGTCGAGCTGGCCGTGAGAAATGTGGTGCATGGGCAGCCGGTGAAAAATACCGATGCCCTGGCCAACCCCGAGGCGCTGGAGCAATTCCGCAATCGCCCCGAACTTCAAGATTAAAACACCGCCCCCTGTAGGAGCTGCCGAAGGCTGCGATCTTTTGATCTTGCTCTTTAAAACAAGATCAAAAGATCGCAGCCTTCGGCAGCTTCTACAGGGATTCATGTCAGCCCATGAGGCCCCCTTTGCAGGATGGATTCATGTCAGTCCATCAGTCCCCATTCGCCGGGCGGTGCATGCGGGCCCGGTGATGCTTCGGCGTGCAACTTGAGCCGCAGCCGCAAGTTGTTCACCGAATCCGCATGTTTCAACGCTTCCTCTTCAGTGATCGCACCTTCCACGGCTAACGCATAAAGCGCACCGTCGAACGTCTGCATCCCCAGTTCCGCAGACTTCTCCATGATGCCCTTGAGCTCGTCAAATTCGTTACGCCGGATCAAATCGCCGATGGTCGGCGTACCGATCATCACCTCCACCGCTGCCCGGCGCTGACCATCGCGGGTGCGCACCAACCGCTGGGAAACGAAGGCCTTGAGATTGTTGCCCAGGTCATGCAGCAGTTGGGGCCGGCGGTCTTCAGGGAAGAAATTGATCACCCGGTCCAGCGCCTGATGGGCGTTGTGCGCGTGCAAGGTAGAGATCACCAGGTGGCCGGTATCGGCAAACGCCAGCGCATGCTCCATGGTTTCACGGTCGCGAATTTCCCCGATCAGCACTACGTCCGGTGCCTGGCGCAGGGTGTTTTTCAATGCCGCATGAAAACTTCGGGTATCGACGCCGACTTCGCGCTGGTTGATGATCGACTTCTTGTGCCGGTGGATGTACTCGACCGGGTCCTCGATGGTGATGATATGGCCACTGCTGTGACGGTTGCGGTAATCGATCAGCGCCGCCAGTGAGGTGGACTTACCCGAGTCGGTGGCGCCGACAAACAGCATCAGGCCCTGTTTGAGCATCACGGTTTCGAGCAGCACCGCCGGCAACTTGAGGTCTTCAAAGCGTGGGATGTCGAGTTTGATGTTTCGTGCCACGATTGACACATCGTTTCGTTGCTTGAAGATGTTGACCCGGAAGCGTCCGATCCCGGCCAGGGAAATGGCCAGGTTCATTTCCAGTTCCCGTTCGAACTCCAGGCGCTGTTCGGCGTCCATGACGGACTCGGCAATCTCTGCGATTTCACCCGGTTTGAACGGCCGTTCTGTCAGGGCTTTGAGTATTCCGTCGAACCGCGCACTGGGTGGTGCGCCGGTCGACAGATACAGATCAGAGCCATTCTGGCTGGCCAAAAGCTTCAACAGTGCATCGATTTCCATGGCAAAAAGCATCCGCGAAGCATTCAATGAAAAAATAATGACCCAAAACGGGCAATGCCGGTCAGTTAATCTAAGCCGTAATACGGTCTGTGTAGCAGCTGGCGAAGCCTGCGTTCGGCTGCGAAGCAGTCGTGAAGTCAGGCAACGCGGTGAATCAGGAAAACCGTGTGCTCAGGGTTTACGACTGCTTCGCAGCCGAACGCAGGCTTCGCCAGCTGCTACACAAATCGGATTGCGACTTGGCTGATCGGCATTCCCCAAAACTGGTCATCCAGCGTCTACCGCCCTGCAAGGATAGTAGACGCCGCCACACCGACTTAAGTGCAGGACATTTCGATGAGCGCATCACCCACCGGCAGCGATGCCCAGGCCCTGATTACCAGACTTGACTGGACGCGCACCCCGTTAGGCGCCGCCAACACCTGGCCACAGAGCCTGCGAACCGCCGTGGACATCGTGATTCATTCGCCGATGCCGATGCTATTGCTGTGGGGACCGGAGCTCACGCAGATCTACAACGACGGTTTCGCCCTCCTCGCCGGCAGCAATCACCCACACGCTTTCGGACAGCCCACGCATCTTATCTGGCCAGAATTAAAGGACTTTACCGACCCCATTTACAGCGCCGTCCTACAGGGCCAGGTGCGGACCTACAGCGAGCAGCGTTTTACCTTGCAACGCGATGGTGTGGAGTCCGACTGCTGGCTGGACCTGACCTACAGTCCGATCCGCGATGAACATGCCGAGGTTGCCGGCATTCTGGTCACGGCCATCGAGACCAACGAGCGTCGGCGCATCGCCCTTGAACTCGAACAGCGCTCGGCTGCCAGCCTCAAGGCCCAGCGCGACACCGAACAGCGCCTGCAACTGGCGCTGGCCGCCACCGATGCCGTCGGCACCTGGGACTGGGACATCGGCGAAGATCATTTCATTGCCGATGCGAATTTCGCCCAGTTGCATGGCGTCGAACCTAGCCTGGCCGGTGAATTGCCGATTAGCGCCTACCTCCACGGCGTACACCCGGAAGACCGGGCGATGATCGCGCGCAGCATAAAAAACAGCATCACCCATGGCACCGAGTACGCCGAGGAATATCGCCTGCTGCAACCCGATGGCCAGTTGCGCTGGGTGTTTGCCCGAGGTCGCTGCTACAAGGACCATCACGGCCGGCCCATGCGTTTCCTCGGCGCCGCGCTGGACCTGACCGATCGCAAACACACCGAGCAAGCCCTGCGGCAGAGCCAGACCGAGCTGCAACTGATCATTAACGCCATGCCGATCCTGATCAGCTACGTGGACAAAGAAGAGCGTTTTCGACTCAACAATGCCGCCTATCTGGACTGGTACGGCCTGACGCCCCAGGAACTCTATGGCAAAACCATTCGCGAAGTGCTGGGTGACGCAGCTTATGCCTTGCGCGCCGAACACATCGTCGAAGCGCTGAAGGGCAAAGCCTGCTGTTTCAGCATCAGCACGCCGCACCGGGACGGCAGCACCCGTCAGGCACTGATGAATTACCTGCCGCGCCACGGCCCGGACGGCGCGGTGAATGGGTTCTACATCTTCGTGATCGACGAAACCGAACGCAAACAGACCGAAGAAGCCCTGCGTAACCTCAACGAAACCCTGGAGGAGCGGGTAGCCGCCCGCACCCGGCAGTTGGCCGAAGCCAACGATAAATTGCAAAACGAAATGGTCGAACGCGAGCGCGCCGAAGAGGCCTTGCGGCATGCGCAGAAAATGGAAGCGGTGGGACAGCTCACGGGCGGCATCGCCCATGACTTCAACAACATGCTCACCGGAATCATCGGCAGCCTTGACCTGATGCAGCGCTACATCGCCGACGGGCGCGCCGCCGAGATCGGCCGTTTCACCGAGGCCGCTGTTTCCTCGGCCAACCGGGCGGCCGCGCTGACCCATCGCCTGCTGGCGTTTTCCCGCCGCCAGTCGCTGGATCGCAAGCCGCTGAACGCCAACGACCTGATCCATTCGCTGGAAGACTTGCTCAGCCGCACCAAGGGCGACCATATCGCGCTCAGACTGCAACTGGCGGACGAAGTCTGGCCGATCAGCACCGATGTCAGTCAATTGGAAAACGCGCTGCTCAACCTGGTGATCAACGCCCGGGACGCGATGCCCGATGGCGGTGAGTTGCTGATCGAAACCGCCAACGCTTACCTCGACGGCAGCGATGTCACCACGCTGGAACCGGTCAAGGCCGGGGATTACCTGATGATTGCCGTGAGCGACAACGGCACAGGCATGACGCCGTCGGTGCTGGCCAAGGCGTTCGACCCGTTTTTCACCACCAAACCCATCGGCCAGGGCACCGGCCTCGGGTTGTCGATGATTTACGGGTTCGCCCAACAGTCGGGCGGGCATATCAGCCTGTTCAGTTTGCCCGGCGAGGGCACCAGTGTTCGGCTGTACCTGCCCCGACTGCACGCCATGGCGCCGGAAAACGTATTGATGCCAGTGACTGGCGAAGCCCCGGCGGCTAATGCCGGCGAGACCGTGGTGCTGGTGGAAGATGACCCGGCGGTGCGGATGCTGGTGCTGGACCTGCTCAATGAGCTGGGTTATCACGCCCATGAAGCCGAAGACGCGATGACCGCCCTGCCCTTGCTCGAGTCTGATCTGCGGGTGGACCTGCTGGTGACCGATGTCGGCCTGCCGGGTATGAACGGTCGGCAATTGGCGGAGATAGCTCGTCAGCACCGACCCCAACTCAAAGTGCTGTTCATGACCGGTTATGCGGAGAAAGCCACCGAACGCCAGGGTTTCCTGGAGGAAGGCATGGACATGGTGGCCAAACCGTTTTCCATCGACCTGCTGGCTAACAAGATTCGCACGATGATCGGCCAACCGGACTGAGTTGAGGCATAATCGCGCGCCCCGCTGTCAGCACTGTTGCAAGGTAGTTGCCCCAATGAAAGCTCAAGCCCGCCATATCCTGGTGAAAACCTCGGAAGAAGCCGAGCAGCTCAAACAACGCATCGCCAAGGGTGAAGCGTTCGATGTGCTGGCCAAGAAATACTCGACCTGCCCCTCCGGCAAACGCGGCGGCGACCTGGGCGAAGTGCGGCCGGGCCAGATGGTCGGGGTGATCGATGCGGTGATCTTCAAGAAGCCACTGCGGGTGGTGCATGGGCCGATCAAGAGTAAATTCGGGTATCACCTGGTGCAGGTGTTTTACCGGGATTGAATAATTTCTGTAGGAGCTGCCGCAGGCTGCGATCTTTTGATCTTGTTTTTAAGATCAAGATCAAAAGATCGCAGCCTGCGGCAGCTCCTACAGGGGGTTGTGTTTCAGCCGCGGGGGATCAGGGCTCCAGGCACCTGAATCACTCGGCTCGCCAACCGGTGCCCGGCTTCGGCCGCCTCTGCCGGACTGCCGCCCTTCAGGCGACTGGCCAGATACGCCGCGCTGAATGAATCTCCCGCGGCCGTGGTGTCCACCACCCGCTCTACCTTCTGCGCCGGCACTTCAAACGATTCGCCATCGCAGCGAATCAAACACGCTTCGGCACCGCGCTTGAGCACAACCTCAGGTGTGCCGATCTGCTCGTACGCAGCAAACACCGCGTCGCAATCGGAAAAATGAAACAACGCCTGTTCGTCATCGACCGTCAACAACGCGAGGTCCACGTAAGGCAAAACGCTGCGATATGCCGCCCGAGCGTCTTCGACCGAGGCCCACAACCGCGGCCGATAGTTGTTGTCGAACACGATTCGCGCATCCCGCTGCCGGGCTTCGACCAGGGTTTCCAGCAATTTCTCCCGCCCCTGTACACCGAGCACCGCCAAGGTGATACCGCTGAAATACAGCACGTCGTAATCCGGTAGCACTTGCAGGATCGGCGCGGCGGCCGGGGTGGTGAAGCAATCGCGGACGGCCGCTTCGTTGCGCCAGTAGAGAAAACGCCGTTCGCCGGCGGCGTCGGTCTGGATGCAATACAAACCGGGCAAGCGCCCCGGTAATCGCTGAACCATGCCCAGCCCGATGTTTTCGGCGGCCCAGCTCTGGCACATGGCATCACTGAAACTGTCATCGCCCAGGGCGGTAACGTAATCCACCGTGCCGGCTTCACCCAGCTCCCGGGACAGGTAGACCGCCGTGTTCAAGGTATCGCCACCGAAGCTTTGTTGCAGACTGCCGTCGGCGCGTTGTTGCAACTCGATCATGCACTCGCCGATCAGGGCGATGCGCGGGGTGTTGGGGCCGAGGGTGTTGATGGTGTTCATTAAATGAATTCTCATGTTAGCCCGCTCACGACTGCTGCGCAGTCGGACGTAGCCTGCGGCAACTGCTACATAAAGCTCAGCGAACTCGCTTTATGTAGCAGCTGGCGAAGCCTGCGTTCGAGCGCGAAGCGGTCGCAAAACGGCCGGACGCGAATCAAACCTTAGAAACAGGTTTCCATGGTTTCGATGACATTCAGCTGCTCATCCACCAGGCACCCCGTGCGCCACTTGTCGAACGTCAGGCACGGGTGCGAGGTGCCGAACGAAATGATATCGCCCACCCGCAACTCAACCCCCGGCGCCACCGTCATGAACGCATGCTGGTCCATCACCGCCGTCACCTTGCAGGCACTCACATCGTCGCCCGTCGCCGGCACTACGCCCGCCTGATAGCGCAGCAGCGGCACTGGCAAACCGGCGTCGTAGGCCACGTCGCGTTTACCCAGGGCAATCACTGCAAACCCTGGTTCCGGCAACGACTGCACATGCGCCCAGACTTCCAGCGCCGGGCGCAGGCCTTCGTGCAGGTCGCTGCGACGGTCGAGTACGCAACATTGCGCCTCTTTGTAGATGCCATGGTCGTGTGCCACATAACTGCCGGGGCGCAGGACGCTGAGGAAACGTCCTGCGGCGTTTTGCGCTTCGAACTCCTCGGCGATCAAGTCATACCAGGCCGAACCCGACGCGGTGATGATCGGCTTGGGGATGGCGAACGCCCCGCTGTCCTGCAACTGCACGGCCAGGCGCACCAAAGAACCGGCGAACGCGCGAATGCCGCTCTCGGCGTGATCGCCGTGGATCACCCCTTCGTAGCCTTCGATGCCGGTCAGCGCCAACGCCGGTTGTGCGGCGATGGCCTTGGCCAGCGCCACCACTTCCTCTTCTGACCGGCAGCCGCAACGACCGCCGACCACGCCGTACTCGATCATCACGTTCAGCCGCACGCCGCGAGAAGCGAAATACGCCCCCAGGTCCGCGACGTTGTCCGGGTGATCGACCATGCAATGGAAGTCGAATGTCGGGTCTGCCAGCAGGTCGGCAATCAGCGCCATGTTCGGCGTACCGACCAATTGATTGGCCATCAACACCCGACGCACGCCATGGGCATACGCTGCGCGGGTTTGCGTGGCGCTGGCCAAGGTGATACCCCACGCGCCGGCGTCCAGCTGGCGGCGAAACAAGGCCGGCGTCATGCTGGTTTTGCCGTGAGGCGCGAGTTCGGCGCCGCTGTTGCTGACAAAGTCCTGCATCCAGCGAATGTTGTGTTCCAGCGCTTCGCGGTGCAACACCAGCGCCGGCAGGCTGACATCGCGCACCAGGCTGGCACCCGTATGGGCAAAGCCCTTTTCCACGGCGGCCGTATTTTTGGCAGAAGACATGGTCGAACTCCTTACGTTTTCGCGGCCGCGAGCAGCCGCTGTTATTCGTTTATACGACGGGCCAGGTTGTTGGCATTGTCGATCAACACCCGGCGATATTCGTTGTAATGAGTCTTGGCATCGGCCCGTGGGGCGACGATGCACAGGGTCGCAATGGCCACGCCGTTCGGGTCTTTGACCGGGGCGGCGAAGCAATGGGTAAAGGTGTCGGCGACGCTATCGAAGGAGAAGAACCCATCGATGCCGGCCTGACGGATTTCACCCAGAAACTGTTCCAGTGGCAGGCGCTCACCGTTGGGCAGGATGAAGTCATCGTGGTCGATCAGGTCGATGATCTCCTGGTCACTCAGGTGCGACAGCAGCAGCCGTCCGGAAGCGGTCCAGGGGATGGGCGCGTTTTCGCCGATGTCGGAGGAGATGCGGAAATGCCGCTCCCCTTCTTTCATCAACGCCACCGTGTATTTACGGCCGTTGAGCAGGCACATCTGCGCGGTTTCATGGGTCTGGCTGACAATCTCCTGCAAGGCGTGATCGGCCTCGCGGGTCAGGTCGAAATGGCGCAAATGCGCCTGCCCGAGGAAGTACAGCTGACGGCCGAGGTAGACGTGACCGTCCTTGCCCACGGGCTCCAGAATCCGCCGCTCCAGCAAGGAAGCCACCAGTTCGTAGACCGTGGATTTCGGGCTGCCGATGCCGCTGGCGATTTCATTCGGGCGCAGCGGCTGGCCGATCTCCTTGAGAAAATCGAGGATATCGAACGCCCGGTCCAGACCGCGAGCCCGGCGCTTGATGGTGTCTTCGGTCATGTCAGTGGTTCCCATAAAATTCGCCCTGTAGGAGCTGCCGCAGGCCGCGATCTTTTGATCTTGCCCTTATGGCACTTCCAAAATCGCCAAAAGATCGCAGCCTTCGGCAGCTCCTACAAGAGCCACCTTGGTTCAGGCTTTTTTCTTGTACGCGATGCAGTCGATCTCGACCTTGCAGTCGACCATCATGTTCGCCTGCACACAGGCGCGGGCCGGGGCGTGTTCGGGTTTGAAGTACTCGGAGAATACCTTGTTGAAACTCGTGAAATCCCTCGGGTCCTCCAGCCACACGCCAGCACGCACCACATCTTCCAGGCCATAACCGGCCTCTTCGAGAATCGCGATCAGGTTCTTCATGGTCTGGTGGGTCTGCTCGACAATGCCGCCCACAATAATTTCGCCATCCAGCGCCGGTACCTGGCCGGACACGTGCAGCCAGCCATCGGCTTCAACGGCGCGGGCGAAAGGACGGGGCTGACCGCCAGCGGCGGTGCTGCCGGTGCCGTAACGAGTAATGCTCATGAGTGTTTCTCCTGATTGAGTCGTGAAAATACTTTTGAAAAAAATCAGAACCGCGTGTTCTTCAGAAATTCAGCGAGACGCGGCGATTGCGGACGTTCGAAGAGTTCCTTGGGTGGCCCCTGCTCTTCGATCCGCCCCTGATTCATGAAGACGATCTTGTCCGAGACTTCGAACGCAAAACGCATTTCGTGAGTGACCAGCAGCATGGTCATGCCTTCGTCGGCCAGGCCCTTGATCACGTTCAGCACTTCGCCCACCAGTTCCGGGTCGAGGGCCGAGGTGACTTCGTCGAACAACATCAGGCTCGGGTTCATCGCAATCGCCCGGGCAATCGCCACGCGCTGTTGCTGGCCGCCGGACAACTGGCCGGGATAGTGATCGCGCCGCTCCAGCAGGCCAACCCGCTCCAGCCATTTTTCGGCGAGGGCGACCGCTTCATCCTTGTGCAGCTTTTTGACTTTGAGCAGCCCGAGAGTGACGTTCTGCAACGCGGTGAGGTGCGGAAAAAGGTTGAACTGCTGGAACGCCATGCCGGTCATGGCCCGATGCCGGGCAATGACTTTCTCCGCGTGACGTACGCGCTTGCCATTGATCTCGTCATAACCGATGGACTCGCCATCGAGCATGATCTGCCCGCCCTGGAACTCTTCGAGCATGTTCACGCAACGCAGCAGCGTGGTCTTGCCCGAACCGCTGGAGCCGATCAGCGTGACGACATTGCCACGCTGCATGGTCAGGTCGACGCCCTTGAGCACTTCGAGCTTGCCGTATTGTTTGTGCAGGCCGCGAATGTCCAGCAGGGCCTGGCCGTTTTGAGCATCTTTTACGTTAGAGAGCGAAGGTTGAGTCATGGCAAGGCCACCCGCTTTTCAATGTGCCGGCCGAGTAATTCGATGGCGAAGTTGATGACGAAAAACAAAAATCCGGCGAACAGGTAGAACTCGAGCGTCATGAACGTCCGGGCGATAATCTGCTGGGTGCTGAGCAGCAACTCGGCCACACCGATCACCGACAACAGTGTCGAGGCCTTGACGATCTCGGTTGACGAGTTGACCCAGGTCGGCAAGATCTGCCGCAGCGCCTGGGGCAACAACACGTAGCCGAGCGACTGGTAGAACGTCAGGCCAATCGCCTTGCTCGCTTCCATCTGGCCGCTGGGCAGCGCCTGTAACGCGCCGCGCACGATCTCGGCAACGTGAGAGCCGCAAAACAGCGTCAGGCCCAAGGCGCCGGCCTGAAACGCACTGATCTGCCAGCCCAACGCAGGCGCCATATAGAAGCAGGCCAGCACCAATACAAACACCGGCGTACCGCGAATCAGATCGACATAAAAGCGAAACGGCGCACGCATCCAGACATTGCCGTAAGTCAGCACCAGGCCCGTGACGATGCCAACCATCGTGCCCAGCAAAATCGCCAGCGCCGAGACCTGCACACTGGTCAGGAAGCCCTGCCACAACACTTCACGGGCAACCCATAACTCATGCATCCAACTGGGGGATTCGTACATGGGGCCTCCTATCGGCGGATCGCCAGACGCTGCTCGAGGTAACGCAGCATCATGGCAATGAGGTAACAGGCCGCAACATAGAGCGCCGTGGTCACCAGCCAGGTTTCAATCACCCGGTAGCTCTCGACATTGATCTTGCGCGCGTAATAGGTCAGCTCCGGCACGGCAATCGCCGCGGCCAGCGAGGTGTCCTTGAACAGTGAAATGAAGTTGTTCGACAGGGCCGGCAGCACATTGCGCAACATCACCGGCACGGTGACATACGCCTTGACCTGCCACTCGCCCAGGCCGATGGCCAGCCCGGCTTCACGTTGTCCCTTGGGAATGCTCAACAGCCCGCCGCGGAACACTTCGGTCAGGTACGCCCCGGCATACAGCGACAGGGTGATGATGAACGACGGGATCTTGTCCAGACGAATCCCCAGGCTCGGCAACGCGAAGTAAATCAAAAGAATCAACACCAGGATCGGCGTGTTACGGATCACCGTCACATACACCGACGCCAGCACCCGTAACGCGCGGTGCTTCGACAGCAGAGCAAACGCCATCATCAGGCCGATCACGCAACCGATGGCGATCGACACCAGCGCCAGTTCAAGACCCAGGCCGAGCCCCGCCAGCAAGGTGTCGAAATCGCGCCAGACGGCGGCAAAATTCAACTGATAGTTCATGGTCAGCAGTACCTTGAGCGGGGCGCGTCAAAGCGCCCCACTCTCACGGGATCATTTGAATTCGACAGGGAAACCAATCGCCGGTGTCGGCAGATCGACACCGAACCACTGCTTGAACGAGGCCGCGTAAGCCGGGAACTCAACGCCGGTCATGGCTTCATGCAAGGTGGTATTGACGAAGTTCAGCCAGTCCTGATCACCGCGCTTGACCGCGCAGGCATAGGTTTGCGGGCTCCAGGCGTAGGCCGGGCTGCGGTAGCGGCCAGGGTTTTGCACCATCAGGTATTTCACCGACGACTGATCGGTGGCAGCGGCATCGGCACGGCCGGAGTTCACGGCCTGATACATCAGGTCAACGCTGTCGTACTGATCGACCTTGGCTTTAGGCAACGCCTGGTGCACCAATTCTTCGGCGTACACGTTCTGCAGCACGGCCACGGTCACGCTGTCGTTGGCGGCCTTCAGGTCTTCGATTTCCTTGTACTTGCTGTTCGCCGGCAGCAGCAGGCCGACACCTTCGCGGTAGTACGGCAGCGTGAACGCCACTTGCTGGGCACGGCTGGCGGTGACGGTAATGAACTGGCAACTGATGTCGACCTTGTCGGTCAGCAGGTTGGGAATCCGCGCATCGGACGATTGCACCACGTACTCAACCTTGCTCGGGTCGTTGAACAAGCCCTTGGCAATCATGTGCCCGATATCGATATCGAAACCCTGCAATTTGCCGTCCGCGCCCTGGAAGTGCCACGGCGCATTGGTACTGCCCGTGCCCACAATCAACTTGCCACGGGCCAGCACGCTATCGAGCTTACTGTCCGCCGCCTGGGCCACGCCCATGGCAGCAGCAGAAGCTGCGACAAGAAAAACACACGCTTTTAACAAGGAAGGTCGGCGATGCATGGCAAGCACTCCAGGGTGATGTGTATTCCGCTATACCGGAAGT
Organism: Pseudomonas sp. LBUM1644; assembly: GCF_059716195.1. NCBI lineage: Bacteria > Pseudomonadati > Pseudomonadota > Gammaproteobacteria > Pseudomonadales > Pseudomonadaceae > Pseudomonas > Pseudomonas sp. LBUM1644. The sequence goes on from NZ_CP166812.1 coordinate 3,661,622, forward strand.
TGGTGTGTAACAACGGAATAGACAGCAGAAAGTGTGCCACAGGTTGTGGGGGGTGTGTTGGGGAGATTGAAAAGTGTTTTGAATCAGGAGGATGCACAACAGGCCAAAAATGGCGTTACTAATCGCACACCTGACGAACGCTACTGTTGGCTACAACGAACGGGTACTCGCACCACAAATGCGAAACCGCGACTCACAATGAAGCAAAGCACGCCACACACCTTTTGGCAGCTGAACGAAGCCCGCGTCCGGCGCTCGTAGCAGCTGCGTTCGGCGCTGTAGCAGCTGTCGAGCTTGCGAGGCTGCGTTCGGCGCTGTAGCAGCTGTCGAGCTTGCGAGGCTGCGTTCGGCTGCGCAGCAGTCGTAAAAACCTGAGCATGAAATAATCCTGAAGGACCGCGCTACCTGATTTCACGACTGCTGCGCAGCCGAACGCAGCCTCGCAAGCTCGACAGCTGCTACCCCGCCGGACGCAGGCTTCGCCAGCTGCTACGGATTGCGTTGCTGCTTAACGGGCTGACCCGGAATTGGACAACCTCGTCTGCGGCTGCTTTATTGAAAGATCAGGTAATACGCAGTCTCAATGGCCAGGAGGCACCCGGCGCAAGCTGTCCCGGAGGGCCAATGTCTTTCAAAGTCATGATGGTTTTCGGTACTCGTCCGGAGGCCATCAAGATGGCCCCGCTGGCCCGAGTGTTGCGTCAATGGCCAGGTGTCGATCTGAACATCTGTTCCACCGGCCAACACCGGGAAATGCTCAAGCAGGTGCTGGACTCCTTCGAGCTCACGGTCGACCAGGACCTGCAAGTGATGACCCAGGGCCAGACGCTCAACGGCCTGTCAGAACAATTGTTGATTCACCTCGACCAGGCTTACGAGCGGATAAAACCCGACATCGTGCTGGTCCATGGCGACACCACCACCAGCTTCATCGCCGCCCTCGCCGCGTTCAATCGTCATTTGCCCATTGGCCATGTCGAGGCGGGCCTGCGCACCGGCAACCTGCGCTCGCCCTGGCCGGAAGAAGCCAATCGGCGCCTGACGGGCGTCATCGCCGACCTGCATTTCACGCCCACCACCAAGGGCGAAGCGAATCTGCTGCGTGAAGGTGTGCCCAACGCCGATATCGAAGTCACCGGCAATACGGTGATCGATGCGCTGCTGTGGATGCGCACCCATCAACAGGACATTCAGTGGCACCCGGCGGCTGACTCGCCTTTGGCCGTACTCGACGACACTCGGCGGATGGTGCTGATCACCGGCCATCGCCGGGAGAGTTTCGGCGGCGGTTTCCGCAACATCTGCCTGGCCCTTGCCGAGCTCGCCCGACGTTACCCCGACGTGCAATTCGTCTACCCGGTGCACCTTAATCCACAGGTGCAAAACGCGGTGTACAGCGTGCTGTCGAACACCCCCAACATCTATCTCGTCGCACCGCAGGACTACCAGCATTTCGTCTGGCTGATGGGTCGTGCGCATTTCATCCTCACCGATTCCGGTGGCATCCAGGAGGAAGCCCCGGCCATCGGCAAACCGCTGCTGGTATTGCGCGATGTCACCGAACGGCCATCGGTGCTCGAGGGCGGAACCGTGCTGTTGGTGGGGACCGATACCGAGCGCATCGTCAAGGAAGCCAGCCTGTTGCTCGATGACGACGCCACGTTCCAGCGCATGAGCCGCGTTCACAGCCCCTACGGCGACGGCCACGCCAGCGAACGTATCGCCAACCGCCTGTGCATCTGGCTGAAACACCGCGCTGCAGCGGGCAAAACCGTATGAGCCTGGGTCTCGTTGACTTCTTTGCCTATGTGCTGTTCGGCCTCAAATACTTCGCGATCACCCTGGCCCTGCTGATGTTCGTGCTCGGGCTCGATGACCTGTTCATCGACGTGGTGTACTGGAGCCGCAAGCTGATCCGGCGCTGGCGAATCTATGAAAAATTCAAGCGCGCCGATGAAGAGCGGCTCTACGCCATTGCCGAAAAACCGTTGGCGATCATGGTCCCGGCCTGGAACGAAGTCGGCGTGGTTGGCGAAATGGCACGGCTGGCGGCCTCGACCATCGATTATGAGAATTACCAGATTTTCGTTGGCACCTACCCCAACGACGCCGAAACCCAGGCGGATGTCGACGCGGTCTGCCGGCATTATCCCAACGTGCACAAAGTGGTGTGCGCGCGCCCCGGTCCGACCAGCAAGGCCGACTGCCTGAACAACATCATCGACGCGATCCTGCGCTTTGAAAGCGAAGCAAAGATCCAGTTCGCCGGGTTCATCCTGCACGACGCCGAAGACGTGATTTCTCCCATGGAGTTGCGCCTCTTCAACTACCTGCTGCCGAGCAAGGACCTGATCCAGATTCCGGTCTACCCCTACGCACCGGAGTGGCGAGGTTTCACCGCCGGCCACTACGTCGACGAGTTCGCCGAAAACCACGGCAAGGACGTGATTGTCCGCGAAGCCATGACCGGCCAAGTGCCCAGCGCCGGGGTCGGCACCTGCTTCAGCCGCAAGGCCGTCAGTGCTCTGCTCGAAGACGGCGACGGCATTGCCTTCGACGTGCAGAGCCTGACCGAGGACTACGACATCGGTTTTCGTCTCAAGCAAAAAGGCATGAAATGCATCTTCGCCCGCTACTCGGTGACCGACCCGAAACTGGCCCTCGAACAGCCTTGGGTGTTTGGCATGGACCGCGCGTTTTCCCAGGTGATCTGCGTGCGCGAGCACTTCCCCCGCGACTTGAAGCACGCGATCCGCCAGAAATCGCGATGGATCGTCGGCATCGTTTTCCAGGGCACCAAGAACCTCGGATGGAGCGCCCACGGACGGCTCAACTATTTCCTGTGGCGTGACCGCCGTGGGTTGATCGCTTACCTGCTGAGTTTCCTGGTCAACCTGCTGTTCCTGGTGCTGCTGGCGATGTGGCTGGTGACGGTGGTGTCGCCGAATGCCTGGCGCTACCCGTCGATTCTTTCTGACAGCCCGCTGCTCTCGATGTTGCTCTGGCTCAACGGCCTGATGCTGCTCAATCGACTGTTCCAGCGCGGATGGTTCGTCACCCGTTATTACGGCCTGGGCGAAGGCCTGTTGTCGGCCCCGCGCATGGTCTGGAGCAACTTCGTCAATTTTTTCGCCAATTTGCGGGCGCTGCGCCAGGTTATTGAAATGGGCGACTCGCGTCGCGTGGCCTGGGACAAGACCACCCATGAATTCCCGGCCCTGACCAAGACTCAGCGCACACCGCTGGGGCATCGACTGGTGGAAAAAGGCCTGCTCACCGAAGCGCAACTGGAAGCGGCGATCACCAGCCCGGTGCGGCGTCGGCTGGGCCATGAATTGCTCCTGCGCGAACACATCAACAGCACCCAACTGGTGGAAACCCTGGCCGAGCAACTGGACATGGAATGGGCCCCGCTCAACCCGTTCAAACTGGACCAGCGCCTGATCGATCTCGTACCGCGCAAAGTCGCCTCGCACTACGGCGTGCTGCCGGTGGCCGAAGAAGGCGACACGCTGGTCCTGGCTTGCGAAGGGCCGGTCAGCCAGGTTTCACTGGGCGCCATCAGCCGCCAATTGAAACGCCCGGTGCGCTGCCGCCTCGCGCCGCAGGGCCGGGTCACGCTGGGTATTCGCTACTGGTACGCCAGCCGCCACCAGAATCAAGACGTGCATCACATGCTCGAAGTGCTGGAGCGGCATCAGAACGATGAAGACTTGCTCGAACGCGTCGGTCGTCACCAGATCCTGCTGGGCAATCTGCTGCAAGTGCGCGGGATGGTCCCGCCGAGCCTGTTCAACCAGGCATTGATCGACTTCGATGCCGAGCACATGTCGCTAGGCCAACATCTGATTTCACGCGGCATGATCACCCAGGAAGTGCTCGAACAGGCGCTGCTTGAACAGGCCAGCGAACAGCAAGCCGCCTACCGCATTGCCCGGGAGGTCGAATGAAGCCCGCCCGTCGACATGCCCTGCTCGCCGCCCTGGTGCTGTGCCTAGGTGCCGCCGCGTGGGTGCAGGCCGAAGCGCTGACAGACTTCGAACAATTCCGCAGTTTTCCCTACATGGACCGCAGCTACCGTGAAGCAAAAAAAGGTAACTGGGCCGAAGTCGAACGGCTGATGCGCCACCTGCTGGCCAAGGTGCCGAAAAACGAGGAGGCCCGGGCGTTGCTGGTGGAGGCGCTGGCCAAGCAACGGCGGTACAAGGACGCCGTGCATGCGCTGCCGGACAACCCCGACAACAACGACGCCCTGCTCAACCTGCGTCTGACCTGGATCGAACAGGACCCACCCGGCAGCGGACAAGTCGAACAGTGGATGGCCACCAGCAATCTCAACCAGCGCGTGCGCCTGTGGCAAGCCTACAGCCTGAGCCTGGCCAAGTTCGGCGGCGCCGGCCGAGCGCACGACTGGCTGGCGCAATTGGTGCCCAAAGGTGACGACAAGATTCTGCACCTGGCCCTCTCCAACTGGTCCGAGCAGTTGCGCGACTGGAACGGCACCATCGCCCAATTGGCCCCCCTGGCAGCCAGCCATCAATTGGACGCCGAAGGCTGGCAGCGACTGGCCAACGCGTATGTGCAACGCCTCGACGAAAAGCCTTTGCAGCAACTGCTGCAACAGGCGCCGAGCCCAGAAGCAGCGCGCAAAACGCGGTTGGCGATGGCTGATCGGGCAATTGCCATGGGCGACATCACGCAAGCCCAACGCTGGATTCAATCGCTACCGGCCAGCGACCTCGCCGAACCTGCCCAGCAACAGCGACTGTGGGAGCTGGCCCGACAAACCGGCGACACCGAGACGGTTCAGCGCTTGAGTGCCGAGCTGCAGCGCCCGTGCCTGGAGACCGCGGAGTGGCTTTCGCGGCGCGATCCGCAAGCGGCGCTCAGTCAATTGCGTGGCTGCCGGGCGGATGACGATCCACAAGCCTGGCTGGTTCTCGCCCAGCGCCTGCACGCGACTGAACTGCTGCAAGGCACACGCCTGCCGGAACCTTGGGACAGCCGGCGCCAGGCCCGTTTGCTGGACATCTGGCAAGCCGAGGGCCAGAGCGACAACGTCATGGCCTGGCTCGCCAGCCAGCCGCAGACCGCCGAGGTGCTGAAGCGTCGAGCGGAGCTGGTTCAGGCGTTAGGACGCAACACCGAAGCGGCGGCGTTGTGGGAGCAGCATTACCAGCAAACCGGCAATCTTGCTTCGCTCAATCAGGCGACCTATCTGGCGCTGAACGCCGGCCAGCGTGAGCACACGCAGCAACTACTGGAAACTGCTTACGACCGTCACGGCGGCAAGCTGCCCGTCGCCCTGCTGCAACGCCTCGCGGGGCTCTATGCCTCATCGACACCGACCCCGGCGCAGCAGCAACGCATCGTGTCGCTGCTCGGCCATGTCGACTCCGCCACCCGTGGTCAACTGTTGGCGCAACTGGCCGAGAGCGGTCAGTGCGATACGGTGCAGCAAGCCATTGGCGCTCACCCACAAGCGGCAGGCGACTATCGCGCCCTCGGACGTTGCGCCATGCCAGAGCGGCCCGGGGAAGCGGTGGTCTATTACCAAGCGGCGGAAAAACTCGGCGACCGTGGAAGCCGTCTGCCGCTTGCTTATGCCCTGGAAGCGGCCGGTGATTCGTCCGGCGCCATGGTGATCTGGCGCAGCATCCCCGAGGCCGAACTGAGTGATAACGCCCGGCTCACCGCCAGCCGCAGCGCGCTGACGGCTGGCAATGCTCAGACGGCCGAACGTTACTGGCAACAAAGCCGCGCCCGGGGTGCCAATGAATGGGCCTTGGGCGCAGCGATTGCCGACGCTCGGGGTCATTACGCCCTCGCCTTGCAGCGTCAACGCAGCGCCTTGCAGCAGGCGCCCGATGCAGGGCATTTCTATGCCGCATCGGTGACGGCGCAAAAGGCCGGGGAACGGCAGCAAAGCACGGATTGGCTGGCGGAAGCCGTGCGCCGGGAGCCGAGCAATCCGCGTTATCGGGCCGATTACGGCATGCGTCTCGCGGGCGCCTCGACCCAGGAAGATCGCGCCAAAGCCATCCCTTACCTGCAAAGCGCCACCCGGGATTTCCCGGAGGACTACCGCCTCGGCGAAACCCTCGCCGTGCGTTATGACGAAGTGGGAGACAGCGCTCAGGCGCGCAAGGAACTGCGCCGGGTGATCGATCTGGAGCAAAACCCGGTGGCCGCCGACGACAAAGACGGCAGCATGCAAGCGCGGCGTTATCGTCAGCGCCGCGCTCACGAAACCCTGTCCCGTCGCGACAGCCGCACCGTCGCCAGCACCTGGTCGCCGGCCGGGGTCTCGACCAACGATTTCTTGCGTCCTGACGAAAGCACCGGCTCGCAACGCCGCTCGACCTCGCAGAACGTGCAATTGGCCATGTGGGACCACGCCCTCGGTGAAGAACCCAGCCGCGCCGGCAGCACGCTGTCGGTCTATGGCCGGGCCTTGCTCGGTGGCCAGGGTCGGTCGAGTTACGCAGAATCCATCGCCACCGGTGTCGGGCTGCGCTACAAGCCGTGGGGCACGGCGAACATCAACTTCTATGGCGAGTTCTACAAACAGAGCCAGTTCGACGACAAGGACAATCATGGCCTCAGCCTGGGCGAAACGCTCAATCCCGACAAGCTGTCAGACCAGGTCGACGATCACCGTCAGGATGGCCACACCACCACTGATTACCTGCTGCGCGCGACCGCTTCGTTCCTCGACCAGGGCCGTTTCCGCAACGACTGGCGCGTCGATGAAAGCGACTGGGAAGAACGCTTTCTGTACCTCGACGCCGCCTGGTGGACCAAGGCTGGTGATCACCAATGGCTGTCGCGGTTCCAGCAGGGCCACACCTGGAAACTACCGTTCAACGGCGCGCAAACCCTCATGCCTTATGGCTTTCTCGAATTTGCCAGCCAAGACCCGAGCAACGACTGGCGCCAGGACCTGCGCACTGGCATCGGCCTGCGCTGGCAATGGTGGTTCGACGATGACCTCTACAATGCCTACCGCGCACACCTGACCGTGCGCACCGAATATCAGCAATCCCTGGGCGGCAACCTGTATGAGGGCGGCAACGGCGTGCTGCTGGGCGTGGAGTTGAACTTCTGATGATGCGATTTCTGTGGGTGGTGTGCCTGTTACTTGGCAGTCTGTTGGCGCGGGCCGATGAGCGGATCTTCTACCAACCGCTGAACGTCGACGCCAGCCTTAGCCAGGCGCAATGGCAGAAGATCTGGCAGGACACGGCCAGGCAAGGCGTGCACACACTGATTGTGCAATGGACGGCGTACGGCGATTCGGACTTCGGTGGTCCCACGGGGTGGCTCGCCAGCAGCTTGAAACTGGCCCATGAGCAAGGACTGAACCTGGTGGTGGGCCTGGCCATGGACCCGGCCTATTACCAGCGCGTCAATGAACTGGACAGCGCCGGACTGGCGATGTACTGGCAAGCGCAACTCGGACAATCGCTGGCGCAACAACAGCGGCTGCGCCAGGACTGGAAACTTCCGGTCATCGGCTGGTACCTGCCGCCGGAGCTGGATGACGTGCACTTTCTGGCCCCCGATCGCCGGCAAACCCTGCTGCGCCAGCTCAAGGACTTCGCCGAAAAACTCGATGCGCCGTTGCATGTCAGCGCGTTCAGCGCTGGCAAGCTCGCACCCCAGGTGAATGCGCAGTGGCTGGGGGAATTGGCGGCGAACCAAGTTCACATCTGGTGGCAGGACGGCGCGGGCACCGGGCGCTTGCCTGCGCTGGTACGCGCCGGCTACGCCAGCGCACTGCCTTGCTCGGTCGGCATCGTGCGTGAAGCGTTCCGTCAGGTCAGTGCTGACGGTCAACCGTTCCGTGCGGAGCCGGCCACGCCGGACGCGTCCCCGGCGGGTTGCCATCCGACGGCGGTGTTTTCGCTGCGTTATCGGCCTTGGGGGAAGGTGATTCTTGATAACCAGCTCAAGGGCAAGGTTGGCGATGTCAAATAAGATCAAAAGATCGCAGCCTTCGGCAGCTCCTACAGAGGTACGTATTCCCCTGTAGGAGCTGCCGAAGGCTGCGATCTTTTGAATCTACCCCAACTGTTTGACCTGCTCGATATACCTCACCACCGCCCGGGATTTCTCGAAGCGCCGATGAATCAACGACAGCCAGGAGCTCGCTTCACACCCCTTGATTGGCCGATACACCACGCCGGGTAATCCGACATGCCCGACCACCGATGCCGGCACCACCGCCACGCCCTGCCCCAATGACACCAAGGCAATCACCGCCACCAGCCCGCCTGGTTGCGCACCCAGTTTCGGTGAGAACCCGCCCTCGGCGGCGACTTGCAATGTGCCGTTGATTTGCTCCGGCAAGATAAACGTCTCGTTTTGCAGATGCTCCGGACTGATCTGCGTAAAACGACACAACCCGGATTCGCTGGACAGCGCCAGCACAAAGCCTTCCGCAGCCAGGCGAATCGCCTCCAGGCCTTCGGGCAAGGTCATGGGTGAGCGGACATAACCAATGTCGAATCGCCCTTCGACCACCATCGCCGGCAATGACACCATGGGGCTTTCCCGAACGTTCAGGCTGACGTCCGGACATTCGCGGCTGAAGGCCTGCACCTGTTTTTGCAGCAAACCCGAGTACACCGCCGACGCCACGTAACCCAGTTCGATATGCCCAATATCCCCACGCCCTGCCCGCTGGGCATTGTGCTGGGCGTATTCAAATTGCCGCACCGTCGCCTCGGCTTCGATCACCAGTGCGGCGCCGGCTTCGGTCAGGCTGACTTCACGTGTCTGGCGCACGAACAGTCGCGTGCCGAGTTCGTTCTCCATGTCCTGGATCTGTCGGGTCAAGGTCGGCGGAGCGATACCGAGTTGCTCAGCGGCGCGGGTGAAGTTGCCTTGCCGGGCAACGGCCAGAAAGTAGCGGAAATGCCGTATGTCCATGGGTGCATTAGCTCAAAGGTAATGAAGTCCCGATGCCTGGCTAACAAAGCCCGCAAGAGGTCGCGATAAGCTCGCTCTGCAATCACAGTAGAGAGCCCACACTATGCACGTCAAACCCCTTGTCACCGCCACCACCCACGACCTTGCCCAACAGGTAACCACGCCATGAACCAGGTCAGTCCACGCTTGACCCTGCTCACCGCGTCGGCGGTGTGTTCGCTGATCGTGCTCGATACCAATATCGTCGCCGTGACCTTGCCCAGCATTGCCCGGGATCTTGGGGCGAACTTTGCTGACATCGAATGGGTGGTGAGCGCCTACATGCTGGCGTTCGCCGCGCTGTTACTCCCGGCCGGCAGCATCGCCGACCGCTTCGGCCGCCAGAAAACCCTGCTGTGCGGTCTCGGTCTTTTTATTCTCGCGTCCGTGGGTTGCGGTGCGGCGCCCAACGCGCTGTTCCTCGACATCGCCCGGGCGCTCAAGGGCGTTGGCGCGGCGCTGCTGCTGACGTCGGCCCTGGCCTCCATCGGTCACACTTTTCACGACGAAGTAGAACGGGCCAAGGCCTGGGCCTTCTGGGGCGCTTGCATGGGCGTGGCGATGACCGCCGCGCCGACGGTGGGCGGGCTGATTACCGAATACATTGGCTGGCGCTGGATTTTTTACCTCAACGTGCCGGTGGGCCTGTTCCTGATGGCGATGGTCTGGCGCGCCGTGCCCGACTCTCGCGACACCCAATCGGCACGCCTCGACCCCTGGGGTAGCCTGGCGTTCAGTGCGAGCCTGCTGTGCCTGATCTGGGGCCTGATCGAGGCCAACCGGGTCGGCTGGAACCATCCGCTGACCTACACCCGACTCATCGGCGGCGCCCTGCTGCTGGGGCTGTTCGTGGTGATTGAGCGGATGCAACAGCGGCCGATGGTCGACCTGAGTTTATTCAAACACCCGCGATTCATCGGCGCGCTCTTAGGGATGTTTGCCTACGCCGGATGCGCCCAGGTGATGATGACCCTGCTGCCGTTTTACTTACAGAACGGCTTGGGGTTTTCGGCCATCGCCTCGGGCCTGGGCATGTTGCCGTTTGCCCTGACCATGCTGATTGGCCCGCGCATCGGCGCTCGCCTGACGGGGCGGTATACGCCGTCGACGCTGATGGCCACGGGGTTGACGCTGGTCGGCTGCGGTAACCTGCTCAGTGCCTGGGCCGTCAGCAGCGGCGGCTATTGGCCCTTCGCCTTGGCGATTGCCGTGACCGGCGCCGGTGCCGGGCTGCTCAATGGCGACACGCAAAAGAACATCATGGCCTGCGTGCCACGGGAGCGCACCGGCATGGCGTCCGGCATGAGCACCACCATGCGTTTCAGCGCGATCGTGCTGGCCATCGGCGTGTTCGGTGCGTTGCTCGCCAGCCACACCGAACTGTTGTTGCGCAGCAGTCTGTCGGCACAGGGCGCGCAATGGCTTGGCCAAACCCAGGGCATCGCCTCGCGGGTGGTGGCCGGGGACATGGCGGCGGCGATGAGCCTGTTACCCGACAGCGCTCGCTCGATGGTCGAGCCGTTGGCGCGGCAAGCCTTTGTCGGCGGGTTCAGCCTGTTGCTGTGGGTCGCCGGTTTACTGGCATTGCTAGGAGCGCTGGTGGTCGGCACGCTGATGCGCCATCCGATTCCCGCCCCATCAGCTACCGCCATCAGCGCGAATGCTTGAATGACGCCAACACCCGCTCGGCATTCGCATCGCAGCCCATACCGTCGGGCCGCGCCTGAATGTCGTCGATCACTGATAGCAGCTTCGCCTTGCTCTGCGCCAGGTGCAGCTGCATTTCTTCGATCTGATCGACTTTGCGCCTCAGTCCCGCCACCAGTTCGGCATGCTTGAACTCGCCGGTGGCGGTGTCCGGCAACAGCTGCCTCAACTCTTCCAGGCTGAATCCAGCTTGCTGGGCACAGGCGATGAGATTCAGCGTTTGCAGCACTTGGTCGGGATAATGCCGGTAGCCATTCGCCCGGCGCTCCACTTTCTGAATCAGTCCCTGCGCCTCGTAGAACCGGATACGCGACGCGTTCAACCCGCTCAACTGCGCCAATTCACCAATCTTCATCACGACCTCATTTGCCTGCTTGACATTAAAGTTAACTTTAAGCTTAGCCTCTGCTCTTCACTGATGAGGAGTCAAGCATGTCGCCCTTCCAAGCGTTGAATTTGCCCAACGGCCAGACCATCGGCAATCGCATCGCCAAAGCCGCGATGGAAGAGAACCTTGCTGACACCGCGCAGGCACCGGCCGATGCGTTGTTCCAGCTGTATCAGGCGTGGGCCGACGGCGAGGCCGGCCTGCTGCTGACCGGTAACGTGATGATCGACCGCCGCGCCATGACCGGGCCCGCGGGCGTAGTGCTGGAAGACGATCGCCACCTTGATCGCTTCCGCCAATGGGCAACGATTGGCCGCTCCGGCGGGGCGCAGTTCTGGGTGCAGCTTAACCATCCCGGCCGCCAGACCATGGCCAACCTCGGTCAGCAGGCGTTGGCGCCTTCGGCGGTGGCCCTGGATCTGGGCGGGTTTTCGAAGCTGTTTGCCGAGCCCAAGCCCATGAGCGAGCGCGATATCGAAGAGGTCATTCAACGCTTCGCCACCAGCGCCGCGCTGGCGGAAAAAGCCGGGTTCACTGGCGTACAGATTCATGCCGCACACGGTTACCTGATCAGCCAGTTTCTCTCGCCGCTGACCAATCGCCGTACTGATCACTGGGGTGGGTCCGTGGAAAATCGCGCGCGCCTGCTACTGGCGGTGGTCAGCGCCGTGCGTCAATCAGTGTCGCCGCAGTTTTGCGTCGCGGTGAAGCTCAATTCCGCAGACTTTCAGCGCGGCGGCTTCGATGCCGATGATGCGCGGCAAGTGATTGAGTGGCTCAACGATCAGCCGCTGGACCTGCTGGAACTCTCCGGCGGCAGTTACGAAGCACCGGCCATGCAAGGCGAGGCACGGGATGGCCGGACGCTGGCGCGCGAGGCGTATTTCCTGGAGATGGCCGGCGAACTGGCCAGTGTGGCGCGCATGCCGGTGATGGTGACCGGCGGGATTCGACGCCTGGCGATCGTCGAACAGGTGCTGGACAGCGGCATCGCCATGGCCGGGATCGGCACCGCGCTGGCGCTCGAACCGCAGTTGGTCAAACACTGGCGCGAAGGCCGCAACAGTCATCCGCAATTGCCGCCGATCCGCTGGAAACGCAAGCCGCTGGCCGCACTGGCGAGCATGGCGGTGGTGAAGTTCCAGCTCCATCGCCTGAGCCGCGGGCGTCAGACTCGGCCAGGGGTTTCGGCGCTGCTGGCGTTGATTCTGGATCAGGTGTACATCGCTCGGCGGACTCGACAATACCGACAGGCGATGGGCAAGTAAGATCAAAAGATCGCAGCCTTCGGCAGCTCCTACAGGAGTACGCATGCTTCTGTAGGAGCTGCCGAAGGCTGCGATCTTTTCGATGCACTACATATCATCGATATGCCGATAATCGGCTTGTAGTTCTAATGCCAACTGCTTCGCACGTCCCAACCGGATCGGCCCACGCTCGATGTCGATCAACAGCCCCGGGCAGTCGAACGCGGGCAACATCGCCCAGTCCTTCAAACGGCCATCGGTAACCAACAACAGTCGCTGCTTTTCCGCTGGAAAGCGCTTCTGCCGAGCCCCCAACCAGCGCCCTGCCTCGCCCAGCGCCGCCAGTAACGGCGTGCCGCCGCCCGCGCCCAATCCATCGAGCCAGTCGCGCAAACCGGCGGACGCTTTCAACCCTTGCACCTGCCATTTCGGCGTGTGGCCGCTGGCCGTGAGCAAGGCCAGGCGTGCGCGCTGGCGGTAGGCGTCGTCGAACAATTGGGCCAGCAAACCCTTGGCATCGCTTAATGCTTGATGGCGCCGCGTCGAGGCCGAGGCGTCAACGATTACCAGCCACAGTTCATGGGGCGAGCGGGTGCGCAGGTGAAACAACACATCCTCGCGCTGACGCGGGCGGCCGTTAAGCAAGGTACCGGGCCAATTGACCGAGCCGCTACGCGCGGCGTGACGCTTGCCCTGCTTGCCGTTATCCAGCCGTCCGGCACGGGGCCTGGCATCCGCCCCCGCGTCAGATCGAGGGCGAATGCCTAGGGCTTTTTTGGCCAGCTCGGCACTTCACGTCGGGCGCCGACCGGCAGCGTCTGGGCCGGCATTTCGCCCCATTGGCCCTGACCTTCGCTGGGGCTGGCGGTTTGATTGGAGGGCGCCTGGTTCTGTTGCGGTGCAGGTGGCGATTGCTCGCGGCGACGATGACGCAAGGCGAACTCGGCCACCGCGTCGATATCCTCAAGGCTGATCGCGCTCGCCCCTCGCCACGCGGCGTGGGCACGGGCCGCCCGCAACCAGACCAGATCGGCACGCAGGCCGTCGACGCCGGCAGCAAAACAGCGCTCGGTGATCTGTGCCAGTGCGCTGTCGTCGAGCGGGATGTTCGCCAGCGCGCTGCGTGCGTGCTCGCAACGCTCACGCAGCGATTGCTGCTGGTTTTCCCAGTGGGCGCAGAAGGCTTGGGGATCGCTGTCGAAATCGAGGCGACGGCGGATGATCTGGCCACGTTCGGCTGGCGCGGTGTGACCGCTGAGAGCGACGTTCAAGCCAAAACGGTCAAGCAGCTGCGGACGCAATTCACCCTCTTCAGGGTTCATGGTGCCAATCAGCACGAACTTCGCCGAATGGCGGTGGGATATGCCGTCGCGCTCAATCAGGTTGGTGCCGCTGGCGGCTACATCGAGCAGCAGGTCTACGAGGTGATCCGGCAGCAGATTGACTTCGTCGACGTAAAGCACGCCGCCGTCAGCCTTGGCCAATACGCCGGGGGAGAATTGCGCACGCCCTTCGCTCAGGGCCGCGTCAAGGTCGAGGGTGCCGACCAGGCGCTCTTCGGTGGCACCGAGCGGCAAGGTGACGAATTGACCGCTGGCGAGCAGGTCCGCGAGACCTCGAGCCAAGGTCGATTTGGCCATGCCGCGCGGGCCTTCGATCAGTACGCCGCCGATCTTCGGGTCGATGGCGGTGAGGCACAGGGCGAGCTTGAGATCGTCGGCGCCGACCACGGCGGAGAGCGGGAAATGGGGGGTGTCGGTCATTATTAATTCTCGGTCATGGTCGGTGATCTATCAGCTGCAACTCCTCCCCTGTGGGAGCGGGCTTGCTCGCGAATGCGGTGGGTCATGCAATATTGATGTTGCCTGACACGCCGCCTTCGCGAGCAAGCCCGCTCCCACAGGATTCGCGGTGCACTAGCTGTCTTCTTCTATATCGAGCAACAAATTCTCCAGCGCCTCGCGATACTCGCCCGGCTCCTTCCACATCCCCCGTTGCTGCGCTTCGAGCATGCGCTCGGTCATGTCGCGCAACGCATGAGGGTTATGCTCCCGGACAAAATCCCGGGTCGCCGGGTCCAGCAGATACGCATCCGCAAGCAACGCATACTGGTGATCATCGATCAGTTGCGTCGTGGCGTCGAAGGCGAACACATTATCGACCGTCGCCGCCAGTTCAAACGCGCCTTTATAGCCGTGACGCTTCACGCCATCGATCCACTTAGGGTTAGCCGCTCGGGAACGAATCACCCGGTTCAGCTCTTCCTTCAGGGTTCGAATCCTTGGCAGGTCCGGCTGGCTGTGGTCGCCATGGTAACTGGCTGCCGCTTCGCCGCTGAGGCTTTCCACGGCAGCGAGCATGCCGCCCTGGAACTGGTAATAGTCGTTTGAGTCGAGCAAGTCATGCTCGCGATTGTCCTGGTTTTGCAGGACCGCTTGCACCTGGCTCAAGCGCTGGGCGAACTGTTCGCGGGCGGCGGTGCCTTCGTCGGAGCCGCCGTAAGCGTAGCCGCCCCAGTTCAGGTAAACCTCGGCCAGGTCGTCGCGGCTTTGCCACAGACGACCGTCGATGGCGCCCTGCACACCCGCGCCGTACGCACCGGGTTTGGCCCCGAAAATGCGCCAGCCGGCCTGGCGTCTCGCCGCCTCTTCATCCAATCCCGATTGCATCAGCGCTTCACGCTCGGCGCGGACTTTGGCGGCCAACGGGTTCAAATTATCCGGTTCATCCAGCGCGGCAACCGCTTGCACCGCCGCATCGAACAGACGGATCAGGTTGGCAAACGCATCGCGGAAGAACCCGGACACGCGCAAGGTCACGTCCACCCGCGGTCGGTCGAGCAGGCTCAGCGGTAGGATTTCAAAGTCATCGACTCGTTGACTGCCCGTCGCCCAGACCGGACGCACGCCCATCAGCGCCATGGCTTGCGCGATGTCATCGCCGCCGGTGCGCATGGTCGCGGTGCCCCAGACTGACAGGCCAAGCTGAAGCAGGTGATCGCCGTGGTCCTGCAAATGTCGTTCGAGAATCAGGTTGGCCGACTGGAAGCCTATGCGCCACGCGGTGGTGGTCGGCAGGTTGCGCACGTCCACCGAATAGAAGTTGCGCCCGGTGGGCAGCACGTCCAGGCGACCGCGACTTGGCGCACCGCTGGGGCCGGCGGGGACAAAACGACCGCTGAGGGCGTCGAGCAGGCCGCGCATTTCCGCAGGGCCGCAGGCGTCCAGGCGTGGCGCGACGACTTCGCGCAGGTTGTCGATGATGGCGCCTACTTCGGACCAACCTGCCCCCTGTGGGAGCGGGCTTGCTCGCGAAAGCGGTATGTCAGACAAATCAACGTCGACTGACACTCCGCTTTCGCGAGCAAGCCCGCTCCCACAGGGTCCGTGCGTGGCTTGAGATTGATCCAGTGTCTGCGAGATCAATTGTGCGGCGAACAACTCGAGGCGTTCGCGGGTGTCACCGGCGGTGCGCCAGACTTCATCAGCGACGCGCTGCAATTCAGCTGGACGAGGTCCGGCCCATGGCTCGGCCAACGCACAATCCAGCGGATCGAAGCCCAATTCGAACGCCTTGGCCAACGCCCGCAGCAAACTCGATTGCGCCCCACGCCCGTCGCCACGGGGAATCCGCAGCAGCGCCAGCAAGGTATCGATACGCAAGCGCCCGGTCGGCGATTCGCCGAAAATGTGCAGGCCATCGCGGATCTGCGATTCCTTCAAATCGCACAAGTACGTGTCCAGGCGCGGCAGCCAGATCGCCGCATCGGCGTCGCTGTCCAGTTTCTCGTCGAGTTGCAGTTCACGGTCGATGTGCGTATCGCGCACCAGTTGCAGGATGTCGCGCTGCAACTCGCGGGCGCGGCGAGGATCGAGCAGTTGCGCTTCGTAATATTCGTCGGCCAACAGCTCAAGGTTGCGCAGCGGCCCGTAGGTTTCGGCGCGGGTCAGCGGCGGCATCAAATGATCGATGATCACTGCCTGGGTGCGGCGCTTGGCCTGGGCACCCTCGCCCGGGTCGTTGACGATGAAGGGGTAAATATTCGGCAGCGGCCCGAGCAGCGCGTCCGGCCAGCAATTTTCCGAGAGCCCGACGCCTTTGCCCGGCAGCCATTCGAGGTTGCCGTGCTTGCCGACGTGAATCACGCCGTGGGCGCCGTAGGTGTTGCGCAGCCAGAAGTAGAACGCCAGATAGGCGTGTGGCGGCACCAGGTCCGGGTCGTGATAGACCGCGCTCGGATCAACCTGATAACCGCGGGCCGGTTGAATGCCGACGAAGGTCAGGCCAAAACGCAGACCGGCGATCATCATCCGGCCGCCACGAAACATCGGATCGCTTTCAGGTGCCCCCCAGCGATCCATTACGGCTTGACGGTTGGCTTCGGGTAAGGCGTTGAACATCAGCAAATAGTCGTCCATCGCCAGACTTTGCTGACATGGACGCTGGTCGAGGGTGTCGAGATCGTTGCTGACACCACCAAGCAATTGCTGGATCAACGCGGTCCCGCTGTCCGGTAACTCGGCCGGCAGCGGATAACCTTCTTTATGAAGTGCACGCAGGATATTCAGCGCAGCGGCCGGGGTGTCGAGGCCAACTCCATTACCAATGCGACCGTCGCGAGTCGGGTAGTTGGCGAGGATCAACGCGATGCGTTTTTCAGCATTCGGCACTCGCGCCAGATCAATCCAGCGCCGCGCCAGTTCAGCGACAAAATCCATGCGTTCCGGTTGCGGCCGATAACACACGACGTCGGACTGGCTGCGCTCGCTGCGCCACGCCAGATCCTTGAAGCTGATCGGTCGGCTGATGATCCGCCCGTCGAGTTCCGGCAGCGCAATGTGCATCGCCAGGTCGCGCGGGCCGAGGCCTTGTTCGCTGGCACGCCAGCCGGGCTCGTTGTCCTGCGCGCAGATCGCCTGGATCACCGGAATGTTGCGTCGGAACGGCCGCAAGTGCGGCGCTTCGGGGCTGGATTGGGCGAAGCCGGTGGTGTTGAGAATCACGCCGGCTTCGGTTTCATCCAGCAGGTCCTCGACCACCGTCAGGCAGCCGGGCTCTTTCAAACTGGCCACCGCGATCGGCAGCGGGTTCAATCCCGCCGCCTGCAAACGCTGGCAAAAAACATCGATGAAAGCAGTGTTCGCCGCCTGCAAATGCGAGCGATAAAACAGCACCGCCGCCACCGGTTGACCGGCCTGCCAGTCGGCTTGCCAATCGCTCAGTTCAGCGGGGCTTTTGTGCGGGTGGTAGATCGCGGTGCGCGGCAGGGTTTGCGGCTCGGCCCAGGCGTAGTCGCGATCCAGCCAACGATTGGCCAGGCAACGGAAGAAATCCAGAGCATTGCGCATACCGCCCTGACGCAGAAACTGCCAGAGCCGATCCCGGTCTTCAGCGACCACGGTGCTCAAGTCGCTGAGCTCCGGGTCCGGGCGATCATCGCCGGGTACCAGAATCAGCTGCACGCCCCGCTGGGACAGCTCAACCAGCCGCTCGACGCCGTAACGCCAATAGGCGATGCCACCGTGCAGCGAGATCAGGATCACCTTGGCGTGGCGCAGCACTTCGTCGACATACAGATCGACCGAGGCATGGTTCTGCACCTGCATCGGGTTGGCCAGGCGCACGCTCGGGTAATCGTCGGGCAGTTGCTGCGCGGCTTCGGCGAGCAGCGCGAGGCTGGAATCGCCGCTGCACAGAATCACCAGCTCGGCGGGGGTTTGTCCCAGGTCGGCGATGTTGTCATCCGACACGAAACCGCCGGGCTGGGTCCTGAGCAGGTGCATGGGTTAAACGCTGAGCGCAGCGCGCAATTGCGCTTCGAGTTGAGCGGCGTCCAGCTCCTGGCCGATCAACACCAGCCGTGTGGTGCGCGCTTCATCGGCGCCCCACTGACGGTCGAAGTGCTTGTCGAAACGCGTGCCCACACCCTGGATCAGCAAACGCATCGGTTTGTTCGGGATCGCGGCGAAGCCTTTGACCCGCAGGATGCCGTGCTTGACCACCAGTTGGGTCAGCGCGTCCATCAGCAGGCTTTCGTCGGCTTGCGGCAGCTCGATGGAAATGGAGTCGAAGGCATCGTGATCATGGTCGTCATGATCGTCGCCATCGTGGTGATGGTCGTGGTGGCTGTGACGGCTGTCGATGTGTTCTTCGGAACCGGCGCCGAGGCCGATCAGCACGTCCAGTGGCACCCGACCGCTGCTGGCTTCGATAACCTTCACGGCTGGCGGCAGTTCTTCGGCGACTTCCAGGCGAACACGGGCCAGGTCTTCAGGGCTGATCAGGTCGGCCTTGTTGAGGATCACCAGGTCGGCGCTGGCCAATTGGTCGGCGAACAGTTCGTGCAGTGGCGATTCGTGGTCCAGGTTCGGGTCGAGTTTGCGCTGGGCATCGACCTGATCCGGGAACGCGGCAAACGTGCCAGCCGCCACGGCCGGGCTGTCGACCACGGTGATCACCGCGTCAACGGTGCAGGCACTGCGGATTTCCGGCCACTGGAAGGCCTGGACCAGAGGCTTTGGCAGCGCCAGGCCCGAGGTCTCGATGAGGATGTGGTCGAGGTCACCGCGCCGGGCCACCAGCTCGCGCATCACCGGGAAGAATTCTTCCTGGACGGTGCAGCACAGGCAGCCGTTGGCCAGTTCGTAGACGCGGCCGTTGGCTTCTTCTTCAGTGCAGCCGATGGAGCATTGCTTGAGGATTTCACCGTCGATGCCCAGCTCGCCGAACTCGTTGACGATCACCGCAATGCGGCGGCCCTGTGCGTTGTCGAGCATGTGCCGCAGCAAGGTGGTTTTGCCCGAGCCGAGGAAGCCGGTAACGATGGTGACGGGGAGTTTGGCCAGTGTTTTCATCGGATGCCCTTTGGCAAGGTGGCGGGCAAACGGGACGACGACCGCAGCGATTGAACGCGCGGAAGATTTCGCCACCGGATCACCCCGCCCGGTTGTAGTGAGAATTCGTTTCGAGGCAGGTCTCCTGGCTGACGGTGTGCCTGTCGCTAGACTGGCGTTTGCTGCGCCTTCCCGCGGGCTTCAGGGCTGAAGCGTGCAGTGGCGTGGCAGCGAACATCACCGTTCACAGTTGCGGGGGCAGCCGCGGCATCGACCGCGTTCCCTTCTTAGCTTCGGCAATCGCCGAAGAACCTCGAAAGCGCAAGGCTACGCATGGTGTGAGGGCGGGTCAATCGTGACCTGCCGCTACTCCTGTAGGAGCTGCCGAAGGCTGCGATCTTTTGATCTTGTTTTTAAAAAACAAAGTCAAAAGATCGCAGCCTTCGGCAGCTCCTACAGGGGACCAGTCGGGGTTCCGGCATGCAGTTGAGAACCCTTGCCAATTGACGCCCAACCCCCGCCCATGCTCTCCTACGCATCTTGTTACGGGTGCCCTTCACAGGGTGAAACGGGAAACCGGTGAATCATGTGCTTTACTCAAAGCCATGTCAGTCCGGTGCTGCCCCCGCAACGGTAAGCGAGCGAAGAATCAAATCCACTGTGACAGCAGTTCGGCATGGGAAGGTGATTCTTGCAGGTTTCGGCTGACGCCAAAGCCCCTCGTGAGCCCGGAGACCGGCCCGCAACACAAAGTGACGATTACGTTCACTGAATAACAAACCCGCGGTGGGCGGGCGCTGTTTGAATCTCTGCGTGCCCGATTCGCAGGGGTCCTCCATGCGCTCTATTCACCCGCTGACAGACCAGAGGGAAGCGCCATGTCGATCATCAGCAGCACCGACCACAGCACCGCCAGCACCACCACGACCCTGACTCAACGTCTGACCGCCGCCGTGTGTGCGTCAATCCTTGGCGCGTGCCTGGTGTATTTCGCCGGTTTCTCGCACATCGAAGCCGTGCACAACGCCGCGCACGATACCCGACACAGCTCCGCGTTCCCGTGCCATTGAGACCTGCTGACATGATCAAGCGTATTGCGCAAACCGCAGGTTTCACCGGGCTGCTGGCCGCCCTGTTGCTGACCCTGCTGCAAAGTTTCTGGGTGGCGCCGCTGATTCTTCAGGCGGAAACCTACGAGAAGGCCGCACCGGCCGTTGAAGTTCACGAACACGCCGACGCTGCCTTGGCCGGGCACACCCACGATGCCGAAGCCTGGGAGCCGGAAGACGGCTGGCAGCGCGTGCTGTCGACCACTGGCGGTAACCTGGTGGTCGCTGTCGGCTTCGCTTTGATGCTCGCCGGTCTCTACACCTTGCGTGCTCCGACCAAAACTTCTCAGGGCCTGCTCTGGGGCCTGGCCGGTTACGCGACCTTCGTGTTGGCGCCGACGCTGGGCCTGCCACCGGAACTGCCGGGCACGGTCGCAGCCGATCTGGCGCAACGGCAGATCTGGTGGATCGGCACTGCCGCCTCCACGGCTGTCGGTATCGCACTGATCGTGTTCAGCCGTCACTGGCTGATGAAAGTGCTGGGTGCCGCCATCCTGGTGGTTCCACACGTGATCGGCGCGCCACAACCGGAAGTGCACTCGATGCTCGCGCCGGAAGCCCTGGAAGCCCAGTTCAAAATCGCTTCGCAGCTGACCAACATGGGATTCTGGCTGGCCCTGGGCCTGATCAGCGCCTGGTTGTTCCGCCGCAAAAGCGATGGCCAATACCACGCATGACGGATGCCAGCACAGCGCCGACCTTAGTGGTCGGCCTGGGCTGCCAGCGCGGCTGCCCCGTCAGCACGCTGCGCGCGCTACTCGAGCAGGCGTTACAGGCGCATCAAATCGAACTTCACCAGATCAAGGCGCTGGCCAGCATCGACCTGAAGCGTGATGAACCTGGCCTGCTCGAACTCGCTGCACAACTCGAGCTGCCCTTGATGTACTTCAGCAGCGCGCAATTGACCGACTATGAACCGCGACTCAGCCACCGTTCGGACATCGCTTTCGAGCGCACCGGTTGCTACGGCGTTGCAGAAAGTGCCGCCCTCGCCCTCGTGGAACAACTGACACAGGCACCGGCGAAATTGCTCATTTCGCGGCAAAAATATGCCCAGGCGACCCTGGCATTGGCCTGCGCTGCGTAAAATCCCCGATAATCACCACCTTCGATCATGAGCAATCTTCATCTGAAGCCTGCCCAGGCCCTTTTTTCTCACAGGAACCGACGATGACCGTCTACTTCATTGGCGCAGGTCCGGGCGACCCGGAGTTGATCACCGTCAAAGGCCAACGGCTGATTCGCAGCTGCCCGGTGATCATCTATGCCGGCTCTCTGGTGCCCACTGCCGTGCTCGACGGTCATTGCGCCGAACAGGTGGTCAACAGCGCCGAATTGCATCTGGAACAAATCATCGAGCTGATCAAGACGGCCCACGGGAACGGACAGGACGTGGCACGGGTGCACTCCGGTGATCCGAGTCTTTATGGGGCCATTGGCGAGCAGATTCGTTATTTACGTAAACTCGATATTCCGTTTGAAATCATTCCCGGTGTGACAGCGACGGCGGCGTGTGCCGCGCTGTTGGGGGCGGAACTGACCTTGCCGGACGTGTCTCAGAGCGTGATTCTGACTCGCTATGCCGACAAGACTGCGATGCCGGCCGGTGAAGAGTTGGGGAGCCTGGCGCAGCATGGGGCAACCATGGCGATTCATCTCGGGGTGAATCATCTGCAGAAAATATTGGCTGAATTGCTGCCGCATTACGGCGCGGATTGTCCGATTGCGGTGATCCACCGTGCGACCTGGCCGGATCAGGATTGGGTGGCGGGAACGCTGGCGGATATCGCCGGGAAGGTCGAAGCCAAGGGGTTTCGGCGTACGGCGTTGATTTTGGTGGGTCGGGTGTTGGGGAGCGATCAGTTCAGCGATTCATCGTTGTACCGTGCGGGGCATGCGCATTTGTATCGCCCCTAAGATCAAAAGATCGCAGCCTTCGGCAGCTCCTACATGGGGATGCGCTCTCCTGTAGGAGCTGCCGAAGGCTGCGATCTTTTAAAGCTTCACCCATAAAAAAACGGCGCTCACGGGGCGCCGTTTTTTCGTTTCTGCAGCGAACACCTTACTTAGTAGTAGGCGTTTTCTTTCTGCGTGTGGTCGGTCACGTCACGAACACCCTTGAGCTCGGGAATACGCTCGAGCAAGGTGCGCTCGATGCCTTCACGCAAGGTGACGTCCGCCTGGCCGCAGCCCTGGCAACCGCCGCCGAACTTCAGCACGGCGATACCGTCTTCGACCACATCGATCAGGCTGACCTGACCGCCGTGGCTCGCGAGCCCCGGGTTGATCTCGGTTTGCAGGTAGTAGTTGATGCGCTCGTTGACCGGGCTGTCGGCGTTGACCATCGGGACTTTGGCGTTTGGCGCCTTGATGGTCAACTGACCGCCCATGCGGTCGGTGGCGTAGTCAACGACTGCGTCATCGAGAAAGGCTTCGCTGAACGAATCGATGTAGGCAGTGAAGCTTTTCAGCCCCAATGCCGTGTCTTCAGGTTTTTCTTCGCCCGGCTTGCAGTAAGCAATGCAGGTTTCGGCGTACTGGGTGCCAGGCTGGGTGATAAAGACGCGGATGCCAATGCCTGGGGTGTTCTGCTTGGAGAGCAGATCAGCCAGATAATCGTGGGCGGCGTCGGTGATGGTAATAGCGGTCATGGAAACTCCTCGCAGGCTTGGGCGCAGTTTACGCCAATCATCGCGCCGCACAAAGTCCTAGTATTTTTGTCGGGAAAGAGCCGGCGCCGGTTGAGCGGCCGTTTCGCCGTCAATCCAGCCTTTAAGCCACCGATAGCTGCGCTTTTCCACCCATTCGTAACTTGCCCAGGACGCCAGACCGATAGTCGCCGCGCAAACCGCGAACATGACGTAGGGATTCAAGCCGTAGCGTTGTGCGACGAATCCACCGGTCGACAGCACCAACACATGCATCAGGTACACCGAGTAGGAACAATTGCCGAGCAGTTCAAACACCCGGTTGTTCACGAAATGGCGCTCCAATGCGATGCACGCCATGACCAGGACGGCGCTCGGCAAGCCCCAGGCCAGCAATCGTGGTGCCGGCGGCAGCAGGTAAATCGCCATCAGCGCGCCGCCGATCCCCAGCAACGGCAGCCATAACCCCGGTTTGATCCAGCCTCGGCGGTAGACCATGCCGATGGTGATCCCCAGCAGGAACTCATAGACGATATTCGAGCGATAAAACTCGCTGACCCAGCCATAACCCGTCCAGGCCTGGCACACCGCGAACAGCAGCGCCGCGACGATCAGCAGCCTGACTTGCAGGCGGAACAGCAACGCCCAGGCAAACAGCAGGTAGAACAGCATTTCGTAGTTGAGGGTCCAGCCGACATTCAGCGTCGGATATATCCCGTAGCCCCCCGGGTTTTGCGTGGGAATAAACAGCAGCGATAGCAGGAAATGCGACCAATCGACGGTTTGATCCGGCAACACCGGCTGAGCGAACACCACCAGCAGCGCCATCAACACCGTGTACAGCCAGTAAGCGGGGACGATGCGGAACAGTCGATACAGCAGGAAACGCCCCGGTGGCAGTGATTTACCCTCGGTGGACAGGAAAATCACCAGTCCGCTGATTACGAAGAAGATGTCGACGCCCACCGCGCCCTTGTCGATGAACATCTGACCGATCGGGCCACGGGCCCGGAAGTCGAAGAAAATCTGCATGAAATGATGGCAAACCACCGCCCAGGCCGCGATGGCGCGCAGTGCCTGTACTGAGATCAACATGAGCAGACCTCCCGGTTGCAAACCCGCAAATCACCGCAGATCCCCTGTAGGAGCGAGCTTGCTCGCGATGGAGTATCAGCTAAGCAAGCGTCATCTGACACACCATCGCGAGCAAGCTCGCTCCTACATTGAGGGATTGGCGGCGCTTATAGGTCCGACACCAGCCCATCATCAAAGGTCGATCAAAGATTCTCGTACCGGTTCATGTCCAGCACGCCCTCTTCCATCGGGTCCGTCTCGTGCACGTATTGGCTCAGGTCATGGAAGTAAAACCAGAACTGCGGATGGCTGCGGCGGATGCCCCAACGTTCGACGATTTTATCGAAGCGGTTGGCGTCCTTGGCGTTTTCCATGGCGTCGACGAATGCCGGCACCTGATCGGCCGGAATGTTGAACATGAAGTTCGGATAGCTACTCAGCACGCCCGGAAAAAGGGTCAGGGTGTCGAGCCCCGGCTGATAGCGCAGCGATTCTCCGAGGATGAACGCGACGTTACTATGTGCGCGGTTGCGCAGCAGGCTGTAGATCTCGCGCTTGCCGCTCGCGGTTTCAATACGCAGCATCGTCGCTTCCGGTAGTTGATCAATCACCTTGAGCCCCGCTGCCGGACGCGAAACCAGGCGACTCAGGACTTGTTCGGCACTCTGCAAGTCCGGGTCGATGTTCGGCCGCGAGCAGTATGCGCCGTCGCAACGGTTGATCGGATCGGGCCTGGCGTCGAGGTCGCCGTAAAGGGCCAGCAGTTGCAGGGCGAAATCGCGCTTGGGGTCTTTTTCGTCGAGTTTCAGCGCCGTAGGCTTGTCGTCGTCGATGGCCTCGTAATCGAGCCACATCTTGAACTTGCCGCCGCTCTGGTACCAATCGTCGAGGTAACCGTCCCGGGAATCGGCCGGCATCAGGCGCAAGAAATTCTGCTCGGCACCGTTACGGATCAGATCGAAATACAGACGCGTCTGTGCCTGGTGAGAGACGTTGCCGAATACATCGAAGTTGACCGCCAACTGGTAATAGGTGCGTTCGAGCAGCGGAAAATCGAACAGCCACAGCGTTTGCGGCACGTCTCCGATCAGGCCTTTGTTCACCGAGGCACTGTCGAAATGCCGAAAAACGCTCAGCAACGCGTTGTCATTGCCGGCCCACAACGTTGACCAGCTCGGCGCCGGCGAATCGGCATAGCTGTCTCGGCGCAGCGCCTCGTACTCGTTGCGTTTGTCGCGATAGTCGTGCCACAGGCTCAGGACGCTGCCGACGTCGTCGTTCTGTCCCGGCATGGCCAGCAAGGGGGTGGCCTGGCCGCGATAGATCGGGTCGATGATGTAGAGGTCGTGTTCCGGTGCCTGGAACAGCGCCCAGAAGTTGTCACGGATCACGTCTGTGGCGATCTGGCCCCGGCAAACCGGGCCCCGAATAAACGTGCGCACGAAGTATTCGGCGTTATCGAGCATGAACTGGTAGCGCGCTTGAGCCGGAATGGCTTCAAACGTGGTGAACGGATTCGCCCGGCGCTCCGGCCCGTACCCTGGCAACGCGTTGACCTGCCAGTTGCCGTTATAGAAGAGGCTTTTGATCCGCGCCATTTTCGGCGCGCTGAGCGGATAGGTGATGTGAGTCTTCTGCACAATCACGCCCTGCACCGGCCACAAACGGTAATACACCTGAGTGCCCGGATCGTCGTTTGGCCGCCGGGTGTTGATCAGGTCAATCGGCTGGCCGGTCGGCGTGCGCGAACGCACCCACTGGAAGAAGTGCCCCGGCTCGCCGTCCTTGAAGTACAGATGGGCGAGGAACCAATGCTCGAACAACCAGCGCCCCACCAGGCTTTGCCGCGCGCCCGGCGAATTGAGCAGGTTTTCCCACTGCACCACCTGCAACGCTTCTTTTGCGGAAGGCAACAGGCCTTGCTCATCGATGGGCGCGCCAGACGCCAGCCAGCGCTGCAGCGTCTGGTATTGCTGCTCAGTCAGGCCGGTGACCGCCAGGGGCATGCCTTCCTTTGGATGCGCGCTGGCATAGCCATCGAATTCGGCCGGCATGGCGCACATGTTTTCCCGATTGAGGCCCAGGACAATGTCCTCCGGCAATTTGGCGTTGGGTGTGAGCGGCGTTTTGTGGCCCAACTCCAGCATCCGCGCCATCAAGGCCGCTTGGCTGCCCTGGTTATCGATGACCGGATAGAAACCCTTTTGCTGCCACGCGTGCTTGCCGAAGGCGTCGTAAAACAGCCGGGTCGGTGCAGCGGCAACACTGCGCTCGCCGTCGTAGACCGGAACTTTGGTCGCACCCCGCGCGGCCCCCTCGCCGCTGCCCAGATTGAGCTGACAGGCAGCGTCATTGCACGCATGGCAGGCCACGCACTTTTCAGTAAAGATCGGCTGGATGTCGCGGCTATAGGAAATGCCAGGGGAACTCGTCGGTCCTTGCGCAGCCGCACCGATGCTTAATAGCAGCAAAAAAATGCTGGTGATGAGGCGATACGACATGTCCCTGGTCCTGATCCTGGAAAAACGCAGCGATTCTACCGGTCCGACATCCGCGCCAACATGAACGATATTCATGCAAAACCAAGACATGCTCTAAAACCGCACAGGTTTGCTATGATCCCGGCCCTTCGTCATGGTCTTTTCGAGTAGTCCCAATGTCCGATCGCAGCATTCGCCTTCAAGCTCTCAAGCACGCCCTCAAAGAGCGCATCCTGATTCTCGATGGCGGCATGGGCACGATGATCCAGAGCTACAAGCTCGAGGAGCAGGATTACCGCGGCAAACGCTTCGCCGACTGGCCAAGCGATGTGAAAGGCAACAACGACCTGTTGGTGCTGACGCGCCCGGATGTCATTGGTGGCATCGAGAAAGCCTACCTGGATGCCGGCGCCGACATTCTGGAAACCAACACCTTCAACGCCACGCAGATTTCCCTCGCCGATTACGGCATGCAGGCCCTGGCGTACGAGTTAAACGTAGAAGGTGCGCGCCTGGCACGCAAGGTCGCGGACGCCAAGACCCTGGAAACCCCGGACAAACCGCGCTTCGTCGCCGGCGTGCTTGGCCCTACCAGCCGCACCTGTTCGCTGTCGCCAGACGTGAACAACCCTGGCTATCGCAACGTAACGTTCGATGAACTGGTGGAGAACTACACCGAATCCACCAAGGGCCTGATCGAAGGTGGCGCCGACCTGATCCTGATCGAAACCATTTTCGACACCCTGAACGCCAAAGCCGCGATCTTCGCCGTGCAAGGGGTGTTCGAAGAACTGGGCATCGAACTGCCGATCATGATCTCCGGAACCATTACTGACGCCTCCGGCCGCACATTGTCGGGCCAGACCACCGAAGCGTTCTGGAACTCCGTGGCCCACGCCAAGCCGATTTCGGTTGGCCTGAACTGCGCCCTCGGCGCCAGCGAACTGCGCCCTTACCTGGAAGAGCTGTCGAACAAGGCCGGCACCCACGTTTCGGCGCACCCGAACGCCGGCCTGCCGAACGAATTCGGTGAATACGATGAATTGCCGTCGGAAACCGCCAAGGTAATCGAAGAGTTCGCCCAAAGCGGCTTCCTAAACATCGTCGGCGGTTGCTGCGGCACCACGCCGGGCCACATCGAAGCCATCGCCAACGCCGTGGCCGGTTACGCGCCGCGCCAGATTCCGGAGATTCCAAAGGCGTGCCGCCTGTCGGGCCTGGAGCCGTTCACCATCGATCGCAGTTCGCTGTTCGTCAACGTCGGCGAGCGCACCAACATCACCGGTTCCGCCAAGTTTGCCCGCCTGATCCGTGAAGACAACTACACCGAAGCCCTGGAAGTCGCCCTGCAGCAGGTCGAAGCCGGCGCCCAGGTGATCGACATCAACATGGACGAAGGGATGCTCGATTCGAAGAAGGCCATGGTGACCTTCCTCAATCTGATTGCCGGTGAACCGGACATCTCCCGCGTGCCGATCATGATCGACTCCTCCAAGTGGGAAGTGATCGAAGCCGGCCTGAAGTGCATCCAGGGCAAGGGCATCGTCAACTCGATCAGCATGAAGGAAGGCGTCGAGCAGTTCATTCATCACGCCAAACTGTGCAAGCGCTACGGCGCAGCAGTCGTGGTGATGGCCTTCGACGAAGCCGGCCAGGCCGACACCGAAGCGCGCAAAAAAGAAATCTGCAAACGCTCCTACGACATTCTGGTCAACGAAGTCGGCTTCCCGCCGGAAGACATCATCTTCGACCCGAACATCTTCGCCGTGGCCACCGGCATCGAAGAACACAACAACTACGCAGTGGACTTCATCAACGCCTGCGCCTACATCCGCGACGAGCTGCCGTATGCGCTGACCTCGGGCGGCGTGTCCAACGTGTCGTTCTCGTTCCGGGGCAACAACCCGGTGCGTGAGGCGATTCACTCGGTGTTCCTGTTGTATGCGATCCGCAACGGCCTGACCATGGGCATCGTCAACGCCGGCCAGCTGGAGATCTACGACCAGATCCCGGCCGAACTGCGCGACGCGGTCGAAGACGTGGTGCTCAACCGTACCCCGGAAGGCACCGACGCCCTCCTCGCCATTGCCGACAAGTACAAGGGCGACGGCAGCGTCAAGGAAGCCGAGACCGAAGAGTGGCGCGGCTGGCCCGTCAACAAGCGTCTGGAGCATGCACTGGTCAAAGGCATCACCACGCACATCGTTGAAGACACCGAAGAATCGCGCCAGTCGTTCGCCCGGCCAATCGAAGTCATCGAAGGCCCGCTGATGTCCGGCATGAACATCGTCGGCGACCTGTTCGGCGCCGGCAAAATGTTCCTGCCGCAGGTGGTCAAATCCGCCCGCGTGATGAAGCAGGCCGTGGCTCACTTGATTCCGTTCATCGAGCTGGAAAAAGGCGACAAGCCGGAAGCCAAGGGCAAGATCCTGATGGCGACGGTAAAAGGTGACGTGCACGACATCGGCAAGAACATCGTCGGCGTGGTGTTGGGCTGTAACGGCTACGACATCGTCGACCTCGGCGTGATGGTACCGGCCGAGAAAATCCTGCAAGTGGCCAAGGAGCAGAAGTGCGACATCATCGGCCTCTCCGGCCTGATCACACCGTCGCTGGATGAAATGGTCCACGTGGCTCGCGAGATGCAGCGCCAGGACTTTCACCTGCCGTTGATGATCGGTGGCGCGACCACCTCCAAAGCGCACACGGCGGTGAAAATCGAGCCGAAGTACAGCAATGACGCAGTGATCTACGTCACCGACGCCTCCCGCGCCGTGGGCGTGGCGACGCAGTTGCTGTCCAAGGAATTGAAGCCGGCGTTCGTTGAGAAGACGCGCCTGGACTACATCGAAGTCCGCGAGCGTACTGCCAATCGCAGCGCGCGCACCGAGCGCCTGAGCTACCCGGCGGCCGTCGCCAAGAAACCGCAGTTTGACTGGAGCACCTACACGCCGGTCAAACCAACCTTCACCGGCGCCAAGGTGCTGGACAACATCGACCTGAAAGTGCTGGCCGAGTACATCGACTGGACACCGTTCTTCATCTCCTGGGACCTGGCTGGCAAGTTCCCGCGCATCCTGCAGGACGAAGTGGTCGGTGAAGCCGCCACCTCGCTGTACGCCGACGCCCAGGAAATGCTCGCCAAGTTGATCGACGAGAAATTGATCAGCGCCCGCGCCGTGTTTGGTTTCTGGCCGGCCAACCAGGTGCGTGACGACGACATCGAAGTCTACGGCGATGACGGCAAGCCGATTGCCAAGCTGCACCACTTGCGCCAGCAGACCATTAAGACCGACGGCAAGCCGAACTTCTCCCTGGCCGACTTCGTGGCACCGAAGGACAGCGAAGTGACCGACTACGTCGGCGGCTTCATCACCACCGCCGGGATCGGCGCCGAAGAAGTGGCCAAGGCTTATCAGGACGCCGGCGACGATTACAACTCGATCATGGTCAAGGCGCTGGCTGACCGTCTGGCCGAAGCGTGCGCCGAGTGGCTGCACCAGCAGGTGCGTAAAGACTACTGGGGTTACGCCAAGGACGAGACGCTCGATAACGAGGCGCTGATCAAGGAGCAATACACCGGCATCCGCCCTGCTCCCGGCTACCCGGCCTGCCCGGACCACACCGAGAAAGGCACGTTGTTCAAGTTGCTGGATCCAGAAGCGGAAGAACTCAAGGCGGGTCGCAGCGGCGTGTTCCTCACCGAACACTACGCGATGTTCCCGGCTGCGGCGGTCAGCGGCTGGTACTTCGCTCACCCGCAGGCGCAGTACTTTGCCGTGGGCAAGATAGACAAGGACCAGGTGCAGAGCTACACGTCGCGTAAAGGCCAGGAATTGAGCGTGACCGAACGGTGGATGGCGCCGAACCTGGGTTACGACAACTGATTGATGGGTGGCGGCGGGCTCTGGAGGCGCAACGGTGCCTCCAGAGCTTTACGCGCGGATGAATCAGGTCGGTGCGTCCTGCCCGGACATTTCACGTTTGGAAAGTTCGGTCAGTAGACGCTGGCGATTGCTGTCATTGTCGGCGTCCAGCGCTTTCACCTCCTGTAAGTACTTGCCATCAAACTCGGGGTATTTATCCTCCAGTAGATTGTGCTTCTCCTGAAAGTCCTGCTGCACCTTGGCAAATTCCGCCGGATAGGTTTCTTCGAGGTAGTTTCTCCAGTATTGACGCGCAATCAGCTGCTCGATAAACGTGGGCTTCTTTTCCTGCTCAAGAATCGTCGTATAGGCCTTATCGAGGTCCGCTGCCGTGACCTTGGCCAGGCTTGAATACAACATGCCTTTGGGTTGGGCGGGCAGATCAAGCCGCTGGGCGAGGCCGATTCGGTAGGCAAGGCGAATCTCGGCAGGGTCAATAAAGGGCTTGAGCAGAATTTGTGTCCTGGCAACTTCTTCGACCTGGGCCAGGCGAAACAGTCCTCTGGACAGTTTCAGCAGCTCGCGACCTTTATGTTCCGGGACAATTGACTTCAAGGCCTCAAACTCATAGACCTCGACTTCCAGTTCGTTGAACAACAATATTCGGCCATCACCACAGGTCACGCGATGCCTCAATGCCTTCGACAGGCCCATCAATCGCTTGCTCAATGCTTCATCGCCATAGGCGGCTTCGAGGATGCGCCAGACTCGCCGCGTGAGATCAAGGCGATCCAGACTGAAGTCCTCAGTGTGTTGGAGTTGTGAAAGCACGTATGCAAAGTCATGCGTGCTGTCCTGCTCCATCACGGCGTCCCACATCTGGTGTTTTTCCGAGCCTGCCGCGACTCCGGCAAACCATCGTGTTTTTTGGACGTCGGATGTCTCGTGGTCCGGGTGAATATCTCCGTCGTCCGTATCGGAGGACTCCGAGCGTGCGAATCCTTCCAGCAAACCGTCAATCTGCTCTGCGGTAAAACCCAACCCGCGACCGGTGTTGCTCAGATAATCCTGCAGTCGCATCAATTGCACCTCGTCCAGCGTGTTGTCGCTCAGATCGGTGCCGGCCATCAGGACGGCGTGTTCAGGCTGAAAGGCATCTGGAGGGATCGTTTCAATCTCGTTGCCCCTCAAATTGAGGGTGGTCAGCGCCGGCGCTTCGAGTACTCCCAGCGGCCAGTCGTCCAGGTGGTTTTTGCTCAAATCAAGGGCCTGTAACTGACCCAGTCCTGTGACGTCGAACTCCACCAGCCTGTTTTCGCTCAGGTCCAGCCATTGAAGGTGAGTCAGCGAGCGCAACTGAAGGTGCAATGGACCGCTGGCACTCAAACCGTTGTAACTCACGCTCAGGTGAGTCAAGTGTTCACATTGTGCAACCGCCTCAGGCAACGCGCCCAGGTTGTTGCGATTGAGTATCAGGCTATGCAACCGGGGAAACGAACGCAAAAACGCGTCCGAATCCTCTGAGAGCCTGACACCGTTCAGGTCCAACGCACCGACATGGTTGAATTTAACCGGGAGCTCCGGAAAATCGCCGACGACAAGACCGGTGAAATCCAGCACGAAATCACTCGGCGTTCCCGCCGCCTCAGGCGCGTCATGCAACGTGGCGCGCCAGCATTCAAGGAGCCGATCAGCAGCGCGGCGACGGTCTACGGCGCTGACCCAGGTTCCGCGATTGCGAAAAGCGGGAACATCGATCCAGTCATTCAACCCCTGGATCAATTGCTTCTGTTCCTGCTGCCACTGGCCCAGCCGGGCTTCAATATCCGTAGCGCTCATTCCCTGTGTACGCCAGGCTTCAATGCGCTCGACGGCCTCAGTGGTGCCAAGCCGAGGATCAAGACGTTGCAGCCTCGCGGCCGAGGTCAAGGGCACCTCCCCTTCGCCAGGCTCCAGGTACTGCGGCAATACAAGGTCTGGCTGCGCCGACACTTCGACCGGAAAGAACTCTGGATCGCCCCCGGTTTGTCCTGCCGACAGCAGTGATCGAGTGATGCCCATAGGCCTCTCGATCACCGTACGCTCAGCGAATGCCTTTACCGCGAGGAACGCTTTTGGGCTGAGTCGGCAACCTTGCAGAGACGTCTTTAGCAGCAACTGATCGTGGCCGATTTGCGCCGCGGCGGGGATGTCGGTGATGCCGCTGTGATTCAAGGCCAGATAACGCAGGTCGGGGAGCGACAACACGCCCTCGGGCCACGCACGAAGATGGGTATGACTCAGGTCCAGGCTCGTCAGGCGCGTCATCGAACCGACCTCAAGTGCACCGACGCGGTTGTACGCCAGATTCAGCGTTCGCAACGAGGTCAAACGATTCAATCGTGCTTGCGTCGAAGCCGTGATCGTCAGCTCATTGAAGGAGAGATCCAATTCGCCAAGCTGTCCCATTGCCTCAATGGCCCGTGGTAGTTCGGTCAGCCGGTTCGAGCTCAATTCGAGTGTATGCAACTGGGGAAATGCGCTCAGAAAATCATTCACCTGTGCCGTTGAAAGTCCGTTACCTCTCAGGCTCAAGCGGCGAACATGAGGAAACGTTGTGCCCCCGAGCTCGGGTAAATTTCCCAGGGGGCCCCATCCCGTGAGATCCAGCATGTCGTTTTGTAAATGGCTGTATAACCACGAGGGGCCAGCAATGGGTTCTTGTGGCGTGTACCGGGCACGCAGTCCGTGGCGCCAGGATGCCCGGATTTTCTCAGCGATCAGCTCGCGGTGATGAACCGCCACTTGCTGCCCATCGACCCGAACCACCCGTTCCTTCCAAACGGCCAGCGATTGATTCAAGGCACGCCGCTGTTCATGCAATGCATCGACCTGATCCAGCAACGCCTGCCCGGACAGTCCGTCTTTGTTGAATTGAATCATTGCGTCTGAAGCGAACGTGTAGTCCTCGGGCAGCAGCTCTGCCAAACGCCCGCTGCAATAGCGGCCTACCATGTGCGGTTCGTACACCAGATGTGCCGGATTGTCATGCACATGCTTATAAGCCTTCATGAACGCTTCAGGCTCCAGGGCGGCCCAGTTCAATTGCAAGCTACGCCATAGCGGTTCATGCCCGTTAAACAGTTCGGCAGGCAGCGACTTGATGTTTGCTGCCTGCAAATCCAGGGTTTCAAGCCTGGCCAGTTGCAACACCCCGGTTGGCCAATCCGTTAAATATCCCGTTAACTTTAAGGTCCGCAAGTTCGTCAGCGCGCTGTAGTCCATCGTGGCCATATTGCTGTTGAGCGATAGTTTTTCCAGCTGAGTCATTCCCTCGAGTGCCCGCGACAACTCAGAAGTCCCGGTTAGAAATGCATTGTTGAGCGTCAACTCAGTGATACCCGTCAAGTCGGACAGCCTCTCGCCCATGGCAGCCATATCCTGCGCATTCACAGAAATTTCCAGCTTTTTCAGTTTTGGAAACTGCTGTAGCACCGCACTGCCCGATTCACCGATGATCTGGCCACTGTTGAGTTGCAAATTGCGCACATGAGAGAAGTCGGCATCCCACTCGGGCAATGCGTCAGCGCCACGCAAATCCAGATCAAAAACAGGCTCCAGATCTCGATAGAGGCCATTGCGCCAACACTGAATCAACCGATCGGAAAATACGCGGCGACTCAAGCCGCCGCTTGGGGTCGGCGTGGGTGCGGCACCGATCCAGTTGTTCAGTACCGTGTCCAGCGCCTCGAATTCGCGCTGGCGATTGTTCAACAGATTAAACACCTGCTGATCGGTGTCTCCTGCGCTCAGGCGACTCCTGACGAACTGACTGGCTTGCTCATCGGATACATTCGGATAAAGGTCCCGCACCCTGGAAACCAGCTGCCCCTCGGGAAAACCGGCGCCACGACCACTGGCCAGGTAACCGAAGCCACCAGAGGGTAGACGCAGGGACGGCCCTGGACCATTGATTGGACGCTGCTGCAAGATCAGCGACATTTCCTGGCGGTGAGTGCTGGCGTACTTTGCCAACTGCTTTTGAAGCGCCTCGCCAGGATCGCCC
The DNA here is from genome assembly GCF_059716195.1 of Pseudomonas sp. LBUM1644. Lineage (NCBI taxonomy): Bacteria > Pseudomonadati > Pseudomonadota > Gammaproteobacteria > Pseudomonadales > Pseudomonadaceae > Pseudomonas > Pseudomonas sp. LBUM1644. The sequence continues at coordinate 3,695,992 of NZ_CP166812.1, forward strand.
TCAAGCCCTGCGCGGGTGCGATCGGGCAAGACTTGCAGCAGTGATTCAAACAGATTGCGGCCACGCCTCGGGAGATTGTTGAGAGCGCTGCCACCGGCGTCAAACGCTCGGAAGCGATCATCAACCTTGACCAGGTACGTCAGGGTCGAGGCACCTTCATTCCCGATGCTATCGAGCAGCGGGCCTGTGATGGAACCGGATCGCACCTCCACACGAACATCTGCCGACCCGCCCGGCAAATGCTCCAGGCTGTGCAACGCCAATTTGTCGCTGGCCACAGACGCCATGTCTTGCAGATGCAGACCGCCTATTGCCCTGTTCAGCGATCCTTGCCGCAGATGGACGCGGATCTCTTTAGCCTGACGCAGAGGAACTCTTGCGGTGCTGCGCAGTTGGGCCAGCTCCGCGGCACTGGCTTCGCCCAGAACCTGGCGAGCCGCCTCAGACGACAGCGTCGGGAAGCTACGTTGCAGAGTGTGAATATCGGGGTCCGTTGCCTCCTGCTTATTGAGCAGTCGGTCGAACAGGGACTTCCTTGCATCCCGCCCTTGATCAGCCAGACGCTCGCGGAATAGCTGTATACGGTCGGTCCCTTCTTTCATGCTCCGGGAGCCGAGCAGCCGAGCGATTTGTGACTCGTCGAGCGCGGCCAATACACGGTCCGGCAATTTCCCCGCGATCACTTCGGCGCGGGTGATCTTGATCGTTGATCTTGCACGGCCCACCGCCGATGCGGATCCGAAGCGCTGCGAGGCCCCCCAGTGCTCCGGCCCCTCAAACACTTCGACGACCTCTTCAGCCGGCCAGTTCGGCATTTCCAGGGCGAGTGGAACGGTAAGTTCCGACGCGGCGCTCAGGGGCGCCCCATTGCGGATTTGATCGATCAGTTCGTCCACTTGCTGATCCACTTTGAACGCACGGAGGGTCTCGACCAACATCGGCGGCGGTGGCTGATGGTCGACGTGCATTTGACGCAACTCGTCATCACTGACGCCACTGGCCTCGGCGATCTGCTCCAGTCGTGCCTGGCTTAAACCGTCCATCTGCGGGCCCATCCGGCGCAACAACGTCGGACGATCCCACTCCAGTGGCCGTTCAAGGGTGTGTCGCCAGGCGCCAAGGCCGTTGTGCTCAAGGATCGGTTGATAAGCTGCTGGGGCACTGGGGTGGTTGATACGCCACTTTTCCAGCGTCGAGTCGAAGGTTTTTTCGTAGACATTGCCCTCCTGCTGGATATAGGTCTTGCCGGCGAGCTTGTACTGGCCCAGGGCGTTGGGCGTGAGACCGTCCAGCGTTACGCTGCTTTTGTAAGGCCCCAGGTGAGGACTCCACAAACGCGGCTCGCCAAAAGGTGTGGTGATCTTGGTCATGCCGTTGACAAACCGGGACGGAACGATCGACGGAGCCTTGCTCGCCGCGGCGCCCAGCACGGCCATGAAGGCTACGTTTTCCAGGCACGACTTGAAGTGCGCCCAGGCCTCCTCGGCATCGCCCTCCTCCCATGCTTTCACGCCCTCGTAAACCTCATAGGTAAGCTGTCCGGCAGTGACGGCAAGCATGACTTCGCCCAGGCCCGGCACAAAAAAAGCCGCCACGTTCAAGACGTTCAGCCCCCATTCGACGTAGTGCTTGAGCCGCTCGATCCAGGCCTTGTGATCAACTTCAGCCGTCGGGATTGCCAACAACCTGGCGTTGGACTTGACCCTGGCAACATGCGACGCATAGCGTGCGTCGAACACGTCACCCTCGATGAATGTTTCATGCAGCCCAAGGTTGATGTCTTCGTTCCATACCTCTTCGTAGACGCCATCCCGGTACGCATCAGGATTGAATGGCGGGCCTGGATAAACCGGGTTCGGGTTCCATCGTTTGACCTTGAGCTGAGCCTTGAGCCGGTGAAAAAACGTCGCCGATTCGTCATGGGGGACAAAGCTTGCGAAGAAGCGTTGATAGCTGCGAGAACGCAGCTTGACCGCCAGGTCCTTGGCAAATTCGTGGGCCGAAGCATATTGCTTGAGAGGGCTTTGTGGGTCCCCCGGAATGTAAACGATGATCCGGGTATCCGGGATAAACTTCGCCAGTTCGGCCGGCCCGGGCAGAAGGACTAACCACGGACTTTGACTGACTGCCCTGAAGCTGCGCGATGCGGCACCCATAATCAGAACATCACCCAATTCAGAACCCAGTATCTGCACCTGACTGAAAGCCAGCGGCTGGCCGTCGAGCCTGGCCGCCGATGATCCGTCAAGCAGGGCCAGCACCGTGGTGTAAGCCGTTTCATCGATGTGCGACCGTATCCGGGCGATATGGGCCTGCAGACGCATCCGGTCCTTGTTCGCCGCAATGGTCTGCTGGCCTACGGTTGCCGCGCTGCCAGGGCCATCGAACACTGCACTGATATGGTCCTGATAGCGTTTGCCCAGGTCCAGCTCCCGGCACAGGCTGGCGAACGCCGCTGGCTTGATCGATAATTTGTCGCGAATGCTGTAACGCGTTTTTCCAAACGGATAGCGTTTGGTTTCGTCGTAGAGCTGACTGTCCAATGCGCCTGTGGGGGCTAACGCGCTGGTTTCCTGCAAGGCGACTTCATCAAACGCTTCGCCCTCTTCGAAGTTTCGCAGCGCAGCCTGCAGCAGTGGCTGTTCGTCAGCGAGGTTGGGCGCGCGCAGGTGAAAAAGCGCTGTGTTGATGACATCCGGTGCCTGGCCGAATTTTTTCTGTAGCGCCTCGACCAGCAATGGCTTGGCGAACTCGGTGATGCCTTTGAAATCCTTGAGGGTCCTGGCGAGCGTCCCGGTGGTGGTTTGGCTTTGAGCCTGGCTGTCGAGCAAAGCCTGGCGCAGCGCGGGTGACGCTTGGGCATACAGGTCAGGGTAAGCCTTGATGAATCGCCGCACGGGATCCCGGGCCTGGGTCAAGGCCTGAAGGTGGGCCGTGGCAAGGTGTTGCGTCCAGTCGGGAATCCGGCTCTTGATAAACGGAACATGAAACCCGTGCCCGGCGGGTATGGAAGGGTCTGGCATGATGTCGCTCCTGATACTCAAATAAGAGCGCAACAGGACATCACGGCCAACCAGCACGTTGGCGGTAGATAGTTATAGGGGATTCCGGAGCTTGCCTCCTCTGTGTTACACGGTTTTACCTGATCGCCTGGTTCGCCCTCCCACAGAATTCGCCCCCGTTGTCTATGCTTACCTTTCCTACGCAAATGACGAGGGATTTATGGACGACCCGGTCGACAACAAGCCGCCAAGCTTCTGGCAGATGCTGCACAGTGTCATGGCGGCGGCGTTTGGCGTGCAAAGCGGGAAGAATCGGGCTCGGGACTTCGCCCACGGCAAGCCCAGCCATTTTGTGATTCTGGGGATTCTGTTCACGGCCGTGTTCGCGTTGACGCTCTACGGCATCGTGCAGCTTGTGGTGTACCTGGCCGGGGTTTGACGCGGGCCTAGTGCATCAAGGTTTGCAGGCTGAACGGATAACGATACGAAGCTGGCTTGCCCTTGGCCGACAGCTTGTGAAAATCCACGCCAAAATCCTGCGCCGCGCCCATCGCCAGCAACCGCTTGGCCTGTTCCCGATCAATCAATTGCAATAACGGAATCTGCCGGTCACGGCCGCCGTACCGGCTAACATCCACACCCTGATCGTAGTCATGCAACTGCACCAGCGCCCAACCACCCAGACTGAAATGCCCGCCCAGCAGCACACTCAGCCGCTTGTCGAGCAATGCCTGCAATGCCGCCGGAGAATTGTTGATCGTGCCGAACAGTGCGTCTTTGCCGGGTTCGCCGCCTGCTTCGACAAATGCCTGCATGACACCAAAATTCATTTCGTCATTGGCTGACCAGATCAACGAGGTCTGCGGGTAACGCTTGAACAACAGCTTGGCCTGCTCATAAGCTCGCTGCCGGGTCCAGCCGCCATAGACCAACTGCCGCAAATGCACTTCGGGATGCTCGGCCAAGGCCCGTCTCAAGCCTTTCTCCCGTAACTGCGCAGACGGGGTAATTTTCAAACCGGAAAAGGCCAGCAGGTCGATGCTCTGGCCCGAGGGCACCGGGCCATGCTGGCGAATCAGCTCGGTGAGCATCAAGTAGCCGCCCTCCTCGTCGTTGGGCACCAGGCTGCCCACCCAATCCGGATACTTGTCCGGTCGCGCACCGAGTAGCTTCATCTGGTCCGGGGTCAGGGCGTTATTGACGATGAACAGCTTCACACCACTGTCTTTGGCCAGGCGCAGGATTTCCGGAGCAATATATTGCTCGTTGACGAACATCAGGTAATCGGGACGGTTTGGCCCTTGCAGGGCTGCGCGGGCCTGCCTGACGGTGGTTTCAGGGACGCGGTCGGAATACTGAATGCTCAGGTCCAGGCCCAGGTTTTTGGCCGCCGCGTGCATGAACTGGGAATAGCTGACCCAGAACGCTTCATGGGTGTTTCCCGGGTTCAGGAACAACACCGACGTCGCATGGGCGCAAGTTCCCACGGCCATACCCAGCGCCAGCACCGCACCACAAAGAAACTTCAACATTGATCGCCCGAGCCCCCGCAAATTCGCCGCGCATTATAGGCAGCGAACTCCCGTAAATCGGCGTTTATTCCGGATTTTGTCCGACAATCGTCAGAAAGGGCCCGGACGGGGTCGTTTATTGATGGCTGACCCAGAATACCGCTGTGCCCACGACCAGAATGATCAGAAACAGAATCGCCCAAGCATCTACCGTGCTATCGGGTTTTGTCGCCTTGGTTGGGTTGCTCATTGCATCGCCTCTTGTCGGTTTTATCGGTGATTGCATAAAGACTCGACCACAGTAAAGACGACGATTGCCCACACCACAAACACGGGTTTAGCAATAACGATTCTCGTTAGTCGTTTTGGTTCTTTACATATACTCAAACATCACTTTTGCGCATAACTGCAAACTGGTATCTTGCCCCGGCTCCGTAGGGAGTGCGCGGCCGTGCGCGCAGAATTGCCGAGGCAGTATCGGAGACTTTCCAGGCGAAAAACGCAACTGGATCCGACCGGCCCAAGCCTGAGAACAGGACTTATATGTACGTATACGACGAGTACGATCAGCGGATCATCGAGGACCGCGTCAAGCAGTTCCGTGATCAGACCCGACGCTATCTGGCAGGCGAGCTGAGCGAAGAAGAATTCCGCCCCCTGCGCCTGCAAAACGGGCTTTACATCCAACGCTTCGCGCCGATGTTGCGAGTGGCGGTGCCTTATGGCCAGCTGACTTCGCGCCAGACGCGAATGATGGCCAAAATTGCCCGCGACTATGACAAGGGCTATGCCCACATCAGCACCCGGCAAAACGTGCAGTTCAACTGGCCGGCGCTGGAAGACATCCCGGACATTCTCGCTGAACTGGCCACCGTGCAGATGCACGCGATCCAGACTAGTGGCAACTGCCTGCGCAACGTCACCACCGACCAGTTCGCCGGTGTCGCTTTCGATGAGCTGATCGATCCGCGCCCATGGTGCGAGATCGTCCGTCAGTGGACGACATTCCACCCGGAATTCGCCTACCTGCCGCGTAAATTCAAGATCGCCATCAACGGTTCGACTTCGGACCGTGCCGCCATCGAAGTCCACGACATCGGCCTTGAGCCGGTGCACAACGCCGCTGGCGAACTGGGCTTCCGTGTGTTGGTCGGTGGTGGCCTGGGCCGTACCCCGGTGGTTGGCGCCTTCATCAATGAATTCCTGCCGTGGCAAGACCTGTTGAGCTACCTCGACGCCATCCTGCGTGTGTACAACCGCTATGGCCGTCGCGACAACAAGTACAAGGCGCGGATCAAGATTCTGGTCAAGGCCCTGACGCCTGAAGTCTTCGCCCAAAAAGTCGACGCGGAAATGGAACACCTTCGCGGTGGCCAGACCACGCTGACCGAAGCCGAAGTGCATCGCGTCGCCAAACATTTCGTCGACCCGGATTACAAGGCGCTGGACAACCAGACTGCCGAATTGGCCGAACTCGACAAGCAACACCCAGGCTTCGCTCGCTGGCGCACCCGCAATACCCTGGCGCATAAGAAGCCGGGTTATGTGGCCGTGACCCTGTCGCTGAAACCGACCGGCGTTGCACCGGGCGACATCACCGACAAGCAGCTCGACGCGGTTGCCGACCTGGCCGATCGCTACAGCTTCGGTCAGCTGCGCACCTCCCACGAGCAGAACATCATTCTTGCCGACGTTGAACAGAGTCAGTTGTTCGCCATGTGGGGTGAATTGCGCGAGCAAGGCTTCGCCACGCCGAACGTGGGTCTGCTGACCGACATCATCTGCTGCCCGGGTGGCGATTTCTGCTCCCTGGCCAACGCCAAATCGATCCCGATTGCCGAATCGATCCAGCGCCGTTTCGACGACCTGGACTACCTGTTCGACATCGGCGAACTGGACCTGAACATTTCCGGCTGCATGAACGCCTGTGGTCACCACCACGTCGGCCACATCGGCATTCTCGGGGTGGACAAGAAAGGCGAAGAGTTCTATCAGGTTTCCCTCGGTGGCAGCGCCAGCCGTGACGCCAGCCTCGGTAAAATCCTCGGCCCGTCCTTTGCCCAGGACGCCATGCCTGACGTGATCGAAAAGCTGATCGACGTGTACATCGAACAACGTACCGAAGATGAACGCTTTATCGACACCTACCAGCGTATTGGCATCGACCTCTTCAAGGAGCGCGTCTATGCAGCGAATCATTAAGAACAACGAGGTCGTCGACGAAACCTGGCACTTGCTGCCCAAGGACTTCAACATCGACGAGATCAGCAACTGCGACGACCTGATCGTGCCGCTGCAGTTGTGGCGCGAACACAGCCGTATGCTCAAGGCCCGCGATGGTGGCTTGGGCGTGTGGCTGGATGCCGACGAAGAAGCGGAAGAAATCGGTGACGACGTCGATCAGTTCAAGGTGATCGCCCTGAACTTCCCGGCCTTCACCGACGGTCGCAACTACTCCAACGCCCGTCTGCTGCGCGACCGTTATGGTTTCAAAGGCGAACTGCGGGCTATTGGCGATATCTTGCGCGACCAGTTGTTCTACCTGCACCGCTGCGGTTTCGATGCGTTTGCGATTCGCCCGGACAAAGACCCGTACGAAGCCCTCGAAGGTCTCAAGGACTTCTCCGTGACCTATCAGGCCGCCACCGACGAACCGCTGCCGCTGTTCCGTCGCCGCTGAGTGACAAACCTTGAACCCCTTTCGGGGTTCAAGGTTCCCCCCACCTACAGGTTGTGTACCGGAAAAGGCCGTCCCATGGACACCCAATCACGGTAAAGCCTTGCTCGATCCTCAAGCGCCGAAAACATCGTAAATGGATTCTCGGCATCGCTCTCGATCACCTCGATCGCCTGGGCCAGTCGCGTCCACAACTCCTCAGAAGCATCCGCTTCGCCCAGCACACGCCAGACTCTCGCCTGAAGCGACAGATAGTCGACCAGGAAGTCCGCCGTCAGGCTCAACCCGTCCATGACCCTTAAAAGCCCTGTGCCAAGCGGTTTGGAGGCCAGCCGTTGCCAGATCAGGCGCCGGGCTTGCTGCTGTGCCGCAACACCTTCGCGCAACCACTCGACGGGATTGCCGTAGTTGGCACCGGGTTCACTCAGCCACAGGTTGATGCCCGTTCGCTGCCGATGCTCCACAAGACGCAACAGGGTGTCCTCATCCGTCAGCGGATTGCCCTGCAACAGCACACGATCCCTGGCGACGGCCTGGTTCATCACGGCCTGAGGTACGCGGGTAATCTGGTTGTTGCGCAAGTCGAGGGAGGTCAGGTACGGCTGATCCATGATCCCGATCGGGCAGGATTTGATCTGGGTGTTTCTCAAGTTCAGCCGCTGCAGCTCGTCCATCCCCAACACCACCGGCGTGGTCACGAGCGGGTTATCGCTCAGGTCCAGCACTTGCAGGTTCACCAATGGGCGAAATTGCGAAGCGGTCGTCAGCTCGAGCGCCGTTTGCGTGGACCTGAGATTCAAGGAGGTCAGGTGACGCATCCCGGGAATCGCAGGCGGCAAAACACTTTCCAGGTCACCATTGGCATTGGCCAGCCGGAGATCGACACTTTCAAGATTCAGTGTGCGCAGGTTTGGAAAGGTCTCGAGAAAACCATTCAAACTCTCACGCTCGGTCAGGTGAACACTTCGCATCGTCAACTCGGTCACGTCATTGAGCCGAACACTTGGCGTAGGCAATCGATGGAAATCTTCATACGCCAGGTCCATGCCGAAACCGGTCTTGTGATTGCCGGAATAAAAACTGTCTGCCTGCGGAGCGCGCTTTCTCCAGATGGCGATCATCTCGTCAGCCAATTCCGTGCGGGTGATGCGCTCATAGCGAATCGCATCATTCAGCAGCTCCACGTTACGGGCGGCGATCTGCGCGTGGCTCATAGCCTGCGCTTCGGCCATGCCGGCGGCCAGGAAAGGAACGTCCATGTCTTCGATGTCATCTATCGCTTGATCAATCCAGGCGCTCAGGTCGGTGTTCAACTGCTGGAACTGCTGTTTCAATCCGTCGATGTGCGACTGGGCCTCGGCGCCCACCCGCTGCAGCAACTCATCGGACTCGGCACTGGAGAACTCGGGATAAATCTCCTTGAGCTGCAGCCTCATCATCTCGTGCGTCATCGCTTCGGCCTGCGGCGTCCCCGGATAACCGCCGCCCCTGAGCCCTTGTTCTTCAAATGACAGACCACTTTCCATGCGCCCCAGCCCGAGCATGAGTTCAGACCGCGACAGAGCCTGATCGCTGACCTTGAGGCGCAGCTCATTGACCGGGTCAAGCGAGGTCAGGTGTAACGCTGAACGCTGATCGTCAGACAGAACGTCGAGCACTGCCTGGTAAAAGTCCGTTTGTTGCGCCTGGTGCTGATAACGCTCCCCGACCCTGATCAGGCGTCGGACGTCGGCGGCATCCTGCGGACCACAACGATCCAGCAGCCGCCCAATCGCTGACTGGTCAAGGATGTCGATCCGCAGCGTTGCAGGCCAACCCGGGAGATTCTTGAGGGAATGCAACGCCAACGTGTCCGATTCCGGGCTAACCCTGGAACGCAGATAGAGGCCCTCATACGCCCGATTTAGCCGCACGTGCTGTTGGTATTGACGCGCCTTGCCGTCCAGGCGCTTGATCACTTGCAAGGCGTCTGTAGCATCGGGCGCGGCCTGGATATCCACGCCATAGCGATCGAGCATTTGTTCGATGGCGCTTTTCGGCAGCCCGGGGTATCGCTGCTGAAACAACCGGACCCATTCTTGTTCCGAGTGCTGAAGTGCCAAGTAGCGACTGTTAAACAACTCGGTTCGCCCGGACGGCAACAGGTCGACTTGCGCAAGTTCCTGGTCAATCTGGAAGCGACTGATCGTATCGGCCAGCAGAGGCGTCGGCGGTCGACCGACCTGTATCAGGCGCAGCATGTCGTCATCGATCGCGCTGACTTTGCCGATCTGTAGCAGCAATTCGTCACTGAGCGACGCCACCGGCGCACCGATGCCACGCAGCAATTGCAGGCGGGTTGGCAATGGGAGGATCGGCGGCAAGGGCGACACGGAAACGACCGGGTCGGGTACCGAAGTGATGCTCGGGGCCGTCGACGTTTCGCCAGGCTCGTGTTCGACCTTGACCACCGTAGCGACATCGGCCGCTTCACCATTCGCCGCGACACCAGCGCCCACTATCGGCAGAGCATTGAGCAAGCCAAACACCGTGCGCGTCACGCCCTCTGCACGCTGGCTCGACGTTTCGCCGTTGATCGCCTGATTCAGGCCGTAACCGGCGTCGATCAGCCCGGCCAAGGCCAACAACCCCTCGCCGCCCGGCACAAACAACGCCAGGGGCCCAAACCGGTTGACCCATTGCACCAGCGGTTCGACAACGGCGCTCAGATTGTCGCGATTGACTTGCGCATCGTCCCGAATGGTTTTGATACTGGCCAGTGCGGCCTGCTTCATTGTCAGTACCAACTGCGCGAACGGATCTTGCTCTGGTGGCTGATCGTCAAAACCGATGTATTGAGCAGGATCCCAATAGCCATCATCGTTGAAAAATCCGGCCTCCTGGGTCAGGTGATGTTGTTGCGGATAGATCGCCATGCCGTCCAGCGCCGTCAATACCCCCGCATGAAAGGTACCGTCGTTGCGGTCGTCTTCAGCAAAGTGAGACGCCAACGCCTGCTTTGTCTCGGCAGCCTTGCCTTGCGTCACGACCCATTGGCGCAACTGGCTGACGTCAGTGAACTCGTGCAGCGGGGAAGAGTTGCCGGGGATGTACATCACAATCCGCGAGCCAGAACCGCCACTGAAGCACCAGATATCCGTTGCCACGTAGCGATAAAGCATTAACCGACTTTGTGCGATCCCTGGCCTGCCTGATGTCGCTGCCTGCAGTTGTTCGATGGTCAGGGTTTGCCATGCCTGGTCGGGCGGCAATCCTGCCGCCTGCAGGGCAAGCGCCAGACCTTTTTCAGTCAGGCGTTGCTCATGACGCTGCCACCAGGCCGTCATGACATAGGCGGCCTTTACCGACGTTCTCAGGGCGTAGGGTGCGGGAGCCGCCAGCACTTCGTCCGAGGGCCAGGCCTGCTCCAGATAGGTCTTGTACACACCCTGCAAATCCAGTTCCCAGACCCATTTCTTGAAGTCTGCGGGCGTCAGGCTCATCTGCGTCGGCGGCCCATACGCTTGCGGTAGCGTCTGACGGTAGATGCCTTCGTAAGTGTGATGATTGCCGCTGCCATGGTCAGCGAACTCGTCGACGTTTTGCACAATTTGCACACTCGGCCCGATGGCCGGGGGTGTGTAAAGGCCCAAGGCGGATTCAGCGAAACGCCCGTCACCGACGGTTTGATAATTGGCCAGCAATGCTTGCAACAGCGACTGCGAACTTGCCACGCGCCCCTGTTGAATGCCGTCCTGTTGGGGGTGGCCTTTATAGTTGTAATCGAGCGTTACCAGTAAGGCTGTTCGCGGATCGATGTCCGCCCCCCACTTTTCCTTGATCAGGCGTGCGCCAAATTGACTGGGGGTTTGCGGGAGTGCGATGTCCACGGCGGCTTTCAGTGCATCGTGCATTCGTAGAGTCGGCGAAGGACTCGGCCCGGCGGAGTTGTCGTTCGAGAGATTGGTCATGGTGCATTCCATTGCAAGCATCAGGAACACCACCATACCCGGCCTCCGTTTCATTGGAAGCGGGAATGGGTCGACAGTCGGGCTAGGAGATTTCGCAAATTCAGGAAGGAATGTGAACCGTTGTAGGAGCGAGCTTGCTCGCGATGGTCGTTAACGATAACGCGTTTTTATTGGTTAAACGCGGCGCTCCTGAGTCCATCGCGAGCAAGCTCGCTCCTACACGGACCGGCATTAGACGACAGTCCCGGTATTTTTAAATACGATGAAACCCTTGCGATTACCAGAAACGTTGCTGGGTCAATCGGCTCCACCAGGTCGTCAACACACGGTCAACCGAACTGCTTGCCGCCATTCCGATGCGTTCCTGCAGGCTTTTGCGTTCGGCGTAGTGCAAGTGGTACAGCTCGGATTTCTTCGCCCGTTCAGCGAGGTACTCATCGCTGGTCTTGAGTTCATCGACCAGTTGTTTGTCCAGCGCCGCGACGCCGAGCCAGATTTCGCCGGTAGCGACTTCGTCGATGGCCAGTTGCGGGCGATAGCGGGAAACGAAGTTCTTGAACAGCTGATGAGTGACGTCCAGGTCTTCCTGAAATTTCTCGCGGCCCTTTTCGGTGTTTTCGCCAAACACGGTCAGGGTGCGTTTGTATTCGCCCGCAGTGAGGACTTCAAAGTCGATGTCGTGCTTCCTCAGAAGGCGATTGACGTTGGGCAATTGCGCCACCACGCCGATCGAGCCGAGGATGGCGAACGGAGCACTGATGATCTTCTCGCCGATGCAGGCCATCATGTAGCCGCCACTGGCCGCGACCTTGTCGATGCATATGGTCAGCGGTACGCCGGCGTCACGGATGCGCGCCAGTTGCGATGACGCCAGGCCGTAGCTGTGGACCATGCCGCCGCCGCTTTCCAGACGCAGCACCACTTCATCCTTTGGCGTCGCCAGGGTCAGCAGCGCGGTGATCTCGTGGCGCAGGCTTTCAGTGGCCGAGGCCTTGATGTCGCCATCGAAATCCAGCACGAAGACACGAGGCCTGGCTTCGGGTTTCTTCTTTTGCTTTTTCTCGGATTTGGCTTCGACCTTGCGCAAGGCCTTAAGCTGGTCTTTGTCGAGCAAGGTTTGCTCCAGACGCTCGCGCAGCCCTTTGTAGAAATCATTGAGTTTGCTGACTTGCAACTGACCCGCCGACTTGCGTCGGCCTTTGCTGCGCAACGCCGCGAAACTGGCCAGGACCACCAGAATGGCGATCACCAGTGTCACGGTCTTGGCCAGAAAACTGGCGTACTCGGTGAAAAACTCCACAGGGACTCCTTTAAACAATGCGCTGCACAAATGCGCGGACGCCTCCAGCATACCCATGCTCCGGCCCGGCGGCCAGCCGTGAAACCTTCGGCAACACGCCTGCAACAGGCATTTCAAACAAGCGTATGTTTTTTCATTGACAGCTCACCGTCATCCTCATAACCTCGCCAAACCTTCAACGTACCGGGATGACGCGGACGTGGGCAGTATCTACTTGATTCGACATGGCCAAGCCTCCTTTGGTGCAGACGACTATGACGTCCTGTCGCCGACCGGTATTCGCCAGGCAGAAGTCCTCGGCCAGCACCTCGCCGGGCTGGGTATCAGCTTCGATCGGTGCTTCTCGGGAGATTTGCGCCGCCAGCAGCACACGGCCAATAGCACGCTGGAACAGTTCGCCGCCGTGGAGCTGCCGGTGCCGACGGTGGAAATCGATTCCGCCTTCAACGAATTCGACGCCGATGCGGTGATCCGCGCGCTGCTGCCGGCGATGCTCGAAGACGAGCCCGAAGCCCTGGACATCCTGCGCAACGCGGCGCAAAACCGTGCCGAGTTCCAGCGGATTTTCGCCCTGATCATCGAACGCTGGCTGGCCGGTACCTATGACACGCCGGGCCTTGAAAGCTGGCTGGGTTTTGTCGCGCGGGTTCAGGCCGGGCTGCAGCGGATTCTCGACAGCGCCGACAACACCCAGAAAATCGCCGTATTCACCTCCGGCGGCACCATCACTGCCCTGCTCCACCTCATTACGCAAATGCCGGCGAAGCAGGCATTCGAACTGAACTGGCAAATCGTCAACACCTCGCTCAACCAACTGAAGTTTCGTGGTCGCGAGGTGGCACTGGCTTCTTTCAACAGTCATGCGCATCTGCAACTGTTGAAAGACCCGGAACTCATCACGTTTCGCTGAGTCCGGATTATTGTGACCCTGGCTGTAATCACCCAGCTCTAATTACCCAAGAAAGGATCGAACCATGACCTCCGTAGCTGATGCCGTACAAGCAATGAAAGCCAAGTTCAACCCAGCCGCTGCTGCCGGTCTGGACCTGGTTTTCGGTTTCCGCATCGACGACACCAAGAACTTTTCGCTGATCGTCAAGGACAGCACCTGCGAGCTGAAAGAAGGCGAGAACCCAGACGCCCAGGTCACCCTGGTGATGGACGGCGAAACCCTGGAAGGCATCGTTGACGGTTCGACTGACGGCATGCAAGCGTTCATGGGCGGCAAACTGCGCGCTGAAGGCGACATGATGCTGGCGATGAAACTGTCCGAGCTGTTCCCGGCCTAAGCGCGCCGCTCCCGACCTCCGGGAGCACGCCTGGCTTAAAACGAATCCCGCCCCTCGTGGCGGGATTCGTCGTTTTTCACCCTCGGAAAACGGTCGCCTGTGGATTTGCGGACTATATTCCTTCTGGCCGCATGCGTCAGACATCGGCTGTCTGCCCTCGCTTCTTTCGTGAAAACTTTGCGTAGAGCATTGCCATGAGCCCACCTGACGACCACGACGGATTCAATCGCCGACGTATACTGCAAGGCCTTTCGGCAGGTGCCGTTGGTGCCTGGATCAGCCCGCTATTCGCAGGGAGTAAAACCATGCCCGATACCCCGGCCGACCTCATTCTGTACAACGGACGCCTGCACACCGTCGATCGCAAAAAGCCCCAGGCCAGTGCCGTCGCGATCAAGGACGGACACTTCGTGGTGGTCGGCAGCGATGCCCAGGCCATGGCCCTGCAAGGCTCCGGCACGCAGATCGTCGACCTGCATGGCCGCACGGTCATTCCCGGCCTCAACGATTCGCACTTGCACCTGATCCGCGGCGGCTTGAACTACAACCTTGAACTGCGCTGGGAAGGTGTGCCGTCACTGGTCGATGCCCTGCGCATGCTCAAGGATCAGGCCGACCGCACGCCCACGCCACAATGGGTCCGGGTGGTCGGAGGCTGGAATGAATTCCAGTTCGCCGAAAAACGCCTGCCAACCATCGAGGAACTGAACAAGGCCGCGCCTGACACGCCGGTCTTCGTCCTGCACCTCTACGACCGCGCCCTGCTCAACCGTGCGGCGTTGAAGGTCGTGGGTTATACCCGCGACACGCCGAACCCGCCGGGCGGCGAGATTCAGCGCGACGCCAATGGCGACCCCACCGGTATGCTGATCGCTCGCCCTAACGCGATGATTCTCTACTCGACCCTGGCCAAGGGGCCGAAGCTGCCGTTGGAATATCAGGTCAATTCGACCCGCCAGTTCATGCGTGAGCTCAATCGCCTCGGTCTCACCAGCGCCATCGACGCGGGCGGCGGTTATCAGAATTACCCGGACGACTATCAAGTCATCCAGCAACTGGCCAAAGACCGACAGCTCACGGTGCGTATCGCTTACAACCTGTTCACGCAGAAACCCAAGGAAGAACTGAGCGATTTCAAAAACTGGACCAGCACCTCCCATTACGGACAGGGCGACGACTTCCTGCGGCACAACGGTGCCGGGGAAATGCTGGTGTTCTCGGCAGCCGATTTCGAAGATTTCCTCGAGCCACGACCCGACCTGCCGCAGACCATGGAGCAGGAACTGGAACCGGTGGTCCGCCATTTGGTGGAGCAACGCTGGCCGTTCCGCCTGCACGCCACGTACAACGAATCCATCAGCCGCATGCTCGATGTATTCGAGAGGGTCAATCGCGACATCCCGTTCAATGGCTTGCCGTGGTTCTTCGATCACGCGGAAACGATCACGCCGCAGAACATTGAACGGGTAAAAGCCTTGGGTGGCGGAATTGCGATCCAGGACCGCATGGCATTCCAGGGTGAATACTTCGTCGACCGCTACGGAGCCAAGGCTGCCGAGCACACACCCCCAATCGCGCGCATGCTCGCCGAGGGAATTCCCGTTGGCGCCGGCACCGATGCCACGCGAGTCTCCAGCTACAACCCCTGGACCTCGCTCTTCTGGCTGGTCAGCGGCCGGACCGTCGGCGGTCTGGAGCTCTACCCGCAAGGCTTGAGCCGCGACACAGCGCTCGAACTCTTTACCCACGGCAGCGCCTGGTTTTCTTCCGAGCAAGGCAAGAAAGGCCAGATCAAGGTCGGGCAACTGGCGGACTTGATCGCACTGTCGGCGGACTACTTCCACATCGAGGACGAAGCGATCAAATCGATCGAATCGGTGCTGACAATTGTCGACGGCAAGATCGTCTACGGCAGCGTCGAGTTCGAAAAGCTCGGCCCACCGCCGATTCCCGTGGTGCCCGAATGGTCACCGGTGGCCAGAGTGCCGGGACACTGGAAACCGTTGGCGCCAATGACGGCGCAGGTTCACCAGTGTGTCGGGGCGTGTGCGGTACATGCGCACAGCCATGAACGGGCGCGATTGTCTTCGGCGCCGGTCAGCGACTTTCAGGGATTTTGGGGGGCGTTTGGTTGTTCGTGTTTTGCGTTTTAACGATGATCTCGCCAGCACCCACAATCCAATGTGGGAGCGAGCCTGCTCGCGAAGGGTAGCGTCAGTCGACAATATTCTTGCCTGGCACACCGCCTTCGCGAGCAGGCTCGCTCCCACATTTAATCTGCGTCAGGCAAAAATCTCTGCAAATCCGCGATCAAGGCTGTAACAACAGCGCCACCAGCGCGGTCCAACCCGTCTGATGACTGGCCCCCAAGCCTCGCCCGGTTTCCCCATGGAAATATTCATGGAACAACACCAGGTCGCGGCTGGACGGGTCGGCCTGCAATTGCGGATACGCCGCCATCGAGGGACGATTGCCCTCTTCGTCGCGCAAAAACAATCGGCTCAGCCGTTGGCTCAGGCTGTCGGCAACCTCTTCCAGCGAGGCATAAAACCCGGATCCCGTGGGGTATTCCACGGAGAAGTTCTGATCGTAATACCGGTGAAATTCGCGCAAGGATTCGATCAACATGTAATTGATCGGCATCCACACCGGCCCGCGCCAATTGGAATTGCCGCCATACAGCCGCGATTCCGACTCCGCCGGCTCGTAGCGGGCGCAGAGTTTGTCGCCATTGATTTGCAGGCCGAAAGGCAACTCGGCGAAGGCTTTGGACAGTGAGCGAATGCCGAATTCACTGAGGAACTCGTCTTCGTCGAGCATGCGGTTGAGCAGGTCTTTGGTGCGCTCGCCGCGCAACAGTGCCAGCAGCATCCGGTTGCCTTCGCCCGGCTCGGTCCAGCGCGAGACCAGGCTGGCGAGGTCCGGTCGATGGCGCATGAAGCCGAACAAGCGCTCACGCAGCCCCGGCAGCCCCTCGTGCTCGTGCTGTTCCAGCACCTGCACGGCGAACAGCGGCATCAGGCCGACAATCGAACGCAAGCGCAGCGGCTCGTTCTCGCCGTCGGGACGGTGTAGCACGTCGTAGAAAAACCGGTCCTGTTCGTCCCATAAACCTTCGGCCTCGGAGTCGACCCGATTGATGGCCCCGGCGATGTAGAGGAAGTGCTCGAAAAACTTCACCGCGATGTCGACGTACACATTGTTGCGCTTGGCCAATTCGAGGGCGATGCGCATCATGTCCAGCGCATAGGCGGCCACCCACGCCGTGCCATCGGCCTGATCGAGTTGGTAGCCGGGTGGCAAGATCGCCGAGCGGTCGAACAACGCGATGTTGTCCAGACCAAGGAAACCGCCCTGAAACACGTTACGGCCCTCGGCGTCCTTGCGGTTGACCCACCAGGAAAAATTCAGCAGCAGCTTATGGAAAATCCGCTCGAGGAAGTCCATGTCCCCTACCCCGGTCAGCGCCTTGTCCTGTTGATACACCCGCCAACTGGCCCACGCGTGAACCGGCGGGTTGGCGTCGTCAAAGCGCCATTCATAGGCCGGCAGTTGACCGTTAGGGTGCATGAAGCGGTCTTTGACCAGCAGCAACAATTGATGCTTGGCGAACTCGGGATCAATCAGCGCGAACGCCACGGCCTGGAAGCCCAGGTCCCATGACGCGTACCACGGATATTCCCATGTGTCGGGCATAGAGACGATGTCCACATTCGACAGGTGCCGCCAATGCGTATTGCGGATGTGCAACCGCTCGGGCGGCGGCTTCGGTTGCGTCGGGTCGCCGTCGAGCCACTGATTGACGTCGAAGTAATACAGCTGTTTCGACCAGAGCAATCCCGCCAGGGCCTGACGTTGAACGTTGCGCGCGTCCGGATTGCTGATCGCGCTTTGCAACGTGGCGTAGAAGGCATCGGCTTCGCTACGACGCCGTTCAAACAGGCCCTTGGCATTGACTCGGGCGGCGCCTGCCGGAGCGAACCGCATATAGACGCTGCGGCTTCGACCACCCTCGAAGGTCAGTGCGAAATGCGCCGCCACCCGGGTTCCTCCATCACGGCGGATCGCGTCGTTGATGCCATCGACCAGAAAGTCGTTGATCCCGTCCTTGAACGGACCTTGCGCGGCCACACCATCGAGCTTGGGAAAGTTGCTCTGGTTTTCGCAGAGCAGCCATTCGCAGACATCCTCGCCCCAGGCAGTGGCCTGCCGGTCGGCCACTTGCGGGTGTCGGGCCAGCACCTGATCGCCATCGAGCGTCAGGCTCGGCTTTTGCCCCTCAGCCACCCAACTCCAGGTGTTGCGCGCCCACAGGTGTGGCAATACATGCAAGCGCGCGGGTTGGTCGCAGCGATTGTGCAGCGTCACGCGCATGAAGATATCGTCCGGCGCGTGTTTGGCGTATT
Source organism: Pseudomonas sp. LBUM1644 (assembly GCF_059716195.1). Lineage (NCBI taxonomy): Bacteria > Pseudomonadati > Pseudomonadota > Gammaproteobacteria > Pseudomonadales > Pseudomonadaceae > Pseudomonas > Pseudomonas sp. LBUM1644. The sequence goes on from NZ_CP166812.1 coordinate 3,714,127, forward strand.
CCACCGTCACGTCGAAATAACGGTCGTCGTCGAACACGCCGGTGTCGAGGATTTCGTACTCGGTATCCGCCAGGCCCCGACGGGCGTTTTCAGCAATCAGGTCAGCATAGGGAAATTCGGCCTGAGGGTATTTGTAGAGCATGCGCATGTAGGCATGGCTCGGCACGCCATCCACGTAGAAGTACAGCTCTTTGACGTCTTCGCCGTGATTGCCCTCGGCGTTGTTCAGGCCGAACAGGCGTTCCTTGAGAATCGGGTCGCGCTCGTTCCATAAGCCCAGTCCGAGGCACCAATGCTGGGCCTTGTCGGAAAACCCGGCGAGCCCGTCTTCGCCCCAGCGGTAAGCCCGGCTACGGGCGTGATCGTGAGGGAAATAACGCCAGGCGTCGCCATCGGCGCTGTAGTCCTCGCGCACCGTGCCCCACTGGCGCTCACTCAGGTAAGGCCCCCATTCGCGCCAGGCCCCGGCCTCGCACCCGACCAGACGCTGGCCTTCGACGGTGTCCAGGAGGTTTGCAGCGGGTTTGGCCGTCATGGGTGGGTCCGTTGGGCAATAGACGGTTGCAGTGTAGTGCCTCTGTAGTCCGCTTGACTGAACACCACCTGTAGCAGCCTGCGTTCGGTTGGTGTAGCAGCTGCCGAAGGCTGCGTTCGGCTGCGAAGCAGCCGTAAAATCGGACACTGAGATGTATCAGGCACACCGAGATAGCCGGATTCACGACTGCTTCGCAGCCGAACGCAGGCTTCGCCAGCTGCTACATGACTCGGCCAGCAGGTATCCGTTGGCGAAGCCTGCTCTTACAATGCCTGCACTTCCAACAACGGCCGCCCCATGGACATTGACCTCGCCCGCACCTTTCTGGAAATCGTCCGCCACGGCAGCCTGGCCGCCGCCGCTGAAAAGCTCCACGTCACCCAGACCGCGATCACCGCCCGCGTGCAGAAACTCGAGAGCCAATTGGGTAGCACGCTGTTCGTGCGCAACCGCGCCGGCGCTCGCCTGACGCCGAATGGCGAGGCCTTTGTGGTGTATGCCAATCAGTTGGTGCAGACCTGGGAAGCTGCGCGCCGGGACTTGCCGTTGCCCGAGGGTTACCACGACGTGCTGCACATCGGTGGCGAGGTCAGTCTGTGCAACCCGCTGATGCTCAGTTGGGCCGGCGAGTTGCGCGAGAAGATCCCCAGTCACGCGCTGCGCATGGAGATTCGCGACGGCGAAAACCTGTTGCGCCAATTGGAGCTGGGGGTGCTGGATGCGGCGCTGGTCTATCAGCCGGAGTACTGGCCGCGCCTGCAGGTCGAGCAGGTGCTGGAGGAAAAACTGGTCCTCGTGCGACTGGCCGGCCGGCCTGATCCTTACGTGTACATCGACTGGGGCCCGGACTTCCGTCGCCAGCACGATGCCGCGCTGCCGGAAAAGGCCAAGGCCGCCTTGAGTTTCAACCTCGGCCCGCTGGGCTTGCAGTACATCCTGGAAAACGGTGGCAGCGGCTACTTCCGCACTCGCGTGGTTCAGAGTTATCTGGAGAGCGGGGTGTTGGAGGCTGTGCCCAGAGCCCCCGAGTTCAGCTATCCAACCTACCTGGTTTATTCCCGAGACCGTGATTCGGCGACTCTGCAACGGGCCTTTGATTTGTTGCGCGAAGTTATCAGGTCTGATGAAGATTGGTCGCAACGTTGGAATCCTCTGACCTGAGTGCTGGTTACTTGATGGGGTTTTTAGGGGGCATATCCGTTTTTTGGTGATGGCTGATATTGGTTTCGCTTTTACAGCGAGTCACTTGGAAAAGCGCCAAGTAACCAAGCGCTTCTGCCCCTTTCGTTCGGTGCCTCGCTGTGGCTCGGCATGCCCTCGCTCCGGTCCTGCTCCGTGGGCCCGCCGCCATCGGCCATCCATGGCCGGGGGCGGCTAACCCGGCATCCATGCCGGGTTGCCCACTGCGCAGAACCTCCACTCGGCCTCTCGAGGGGGCGGTGCGTCAAGATCAAGAGCTACAGGCGAGCTAACGCTCGGCCTTGAGTGGTGAAAAGCAAAAGCCGTACGTCGATGTTTGATCGTTCCACTCTGCGTGGAAACGATCACATCAAGATCAAAAGATCGCAGCCTGCGGCAGCTCCTACAGTGGAATGCGATCCCTGTAGGAGCTGCCGCAGGCTGCGATCTTTTGATCTTGATCTGTTGCCCCTTTCCCAGAGGCCGAACGCAGGCGTTGCGCAGGGGGCACCGCGGCAAGGATGCCGCGGTAGCCGCCCCCGGCCATGGATGGCCGATAGCGGCGGGCCCCCGGAGCAATGCCGGAGTGAGGGCATGCCGAGCCCTAGCGAGGCACCGAATGGAGGGGCAAAGCCTTAATGAGATGGTCAGCCCGGTGAGAGCCTCGGCGAGTCTAAACTTGCCGGGGCGCTCTCTTTACCGAAGGAGGATCTCTCGTGAATACCGTGACGCTTTTGGGTATCGACATCGGCAAGAACACTTTCCACCTGCATGGCTAGGACGCCAGAGGCCATCAGGTGCTGCGTAAAAAACTCAACCGCAACCAATTACTCCCCTATCTAGCGCAGATTTCGACCTGCAAAATTGCCATGGAGTCCTGCGGCGGATCTCAGTGGCTTGCCCGGAAAATCAAGGAGCAAGGCCATCAAGTACAGTTGATCGCCCCGCAACATGTGAAGGCCTATGTCACCGGCAACAAAAACGATTTCATTGATGCCGAGGCCATTTGTGAAGCGGCCTCGCGTCCTAGAACCCGTTCGGTCCAAGTCAAAACCGTAGAACAGCAGGTGCTGTGCACTGAGCACCGACTGCGCAAGTCCTTGGTAAGTCGACGCACCGCCGTCATCAATCAAGTGCATGGATTTCTCCTGGAGTTCGGCGTCATCTTTCCCGTCGGATACGCCGCCCTTGATCGGGTCTCGGGCCTGATGCAAAGCCGTGAACTTCCCATTCGTTTGATAAACGCCATTGAGCGCATGCTTGAAGATATTCGGCAGCTGACTGGCGAGATCAAAAAACTTGATGTCGAGATCAAGCAAAACCTCGCCCAAAACGACGCCGGCCAACGCCTGCAAAGCATCCCCGGCATCGGCCCCCTCATCGCTAGCGCTCTGGTGGCCGATGTCGGCGACGCTTCGGTTTTCAAATCGTCCCGCGACTTCGCCGCATCGTTGGGGTTGGTGCCGAGACAGTATTCAACAGGTGGCGAAACTGTCCTCCTCGGCATCAGCAAACGGGGCGATAAATACCTAAGAAGCCTGCTTGTACAGGGCGCTCACACCGTTTTGTACCGAGTCGATCACCGAACCGACGCCCTCGGTATGTGGGCCAAAAACTTACTCGCCCGCAAGCCTCTGAACAAAGTGGCCTGTGCCCTGGCGAACAAAATGGCCAGAATCGTCTGGGTGTTATTAACCAAGGGCGGCACCTACAACTCACATCTCCAGGCTTGATCCGTACGCTTCACCCCTGGCTTTTGCGACGTCAGTAGCTGATGACGATAAACGGCAGACATCCTGGCTGAAAACCTGAGAACCAAAAAAGCTTCGGAGGCTGAAGCCTTTCTAAAGGACAGGCAGGAGCGACTACTCATCAAGGGCCGAGCGCTATCCGTGCTCACACTGAGCCCGAATACATTAGCGCAAGCTCGATTTACCGTTCATCAGTACTGGGTGGCAGAAGATGGGCTGACCATACATTTGGTTCCTTTTTGGCGTTTGAAAAAGGGACTCGCTGTAAAAGCGAAACCGCCAGCAGCCGTTACCGCAGAAACGGATATGTACCCAACCCAACCCAACCCAACCGAACCCACACCGCATCAATCAAATCAAATCACCGAACAACATTACCTACCCAAGTGCCGTTTGCACCGAACCATGGCAGTTGTGCCGTGAAGGTTCGGCCAGACAAACCGCCGGGATCGGCTAATCTGCTGGAGATAACAATAAAACACAGGTGATTGCAGTGAGGCAGACCACCGAATCATTTCGCGCCCGTTACCGCGCAAGCATTCATCCGTTCTATAACCCATGGCTGCACGGCTCGTTTGTGCTGCTGTTCGGGCTGCTGGCCATCGCCGGGTTCTGGAGCACCGTGCATCAGGTCAAGCCGCTGGAGTGGGCGGCGGTGCCCCTGGCCTTGTTGTTTTTCAACTTCGGCGTGTACAGCGTTCATCGGCACCTGGGGCACCACAAAAAGAGCTTCGCCCGACTGTTTTATGCCCGACATGCCGGCGACCATCACAGCTTTTTTGCTCCGGGACACATGACTTACGACAGCGCTCGCGACTGGCGGGTGATTCTGTTTCCGGCGTGGCTGATCATGCTGCACACCCTGGTAATTACCCTGCCCCTGTGGTGGTTGCTGGAGCAGTTCGATGCCAACGTCGCCGGGTTGGTGGGCGGGTGTCTGGTCCTCGGTTACCTGACCTATGAAGTGTTCCATGCCTGCGAGCACCTGCCCCCCGCGAATCCGCTGACCCGCCTGCCGTGGATTCGCCAGATGCGCCGCCTGCATGAGCTGCATCACCGACGCGAGCTGATGCAGGAGCGCAATTTCAACATCGTTTTTCCGCTGATGGACTACCTGTTCGGCACCCTGTACTGGGAACCGGAGCAGCTCTCCCCACACCCGACGAGAATCGCCATGACCCGCATGCAGCATCAGATCGACATTGCCGGAAATCCGATTGACGTGCTGGCCTACGCCAGCGCGGTGACGCTCTGGCCGCAGTGGCATCCGTCGTCGCTCAAGGTCGAGGGGCCGCGTGGACCGCTGCACGCGGGCGCGCGATTCGAAGAAGACATTCGGGCGGGCGGGCGTGACGGGCATTTGAGTTGGGTGGTCGACGAGTACCTGCCGGGACGCCGCTGGAGCGCCCGGGCGCTGGGCGACAATGGCCTGTCATTGGTCGTGACTTACGAGTGCGAGGCCGAGGGCAACGGCACGCGGTTTGTCCGCACCCTGGAATATCAGTTCAGCGGCCTGGCGATGCGCATCGCCAACCAACTGCTGCTCAAACGGCGGATCGACCATGAATCGGCTGCGTCGATGCTGGCATTGCGTGAGATGGCGCAAAAAAACCTGGCCCCGGCAGGAGTCACCGCGTGAGTCGACCCGTAAAATTTCGGCATGTGGTGCTGCTGGTGCTCGTGGCCATCGGCGCGTTCCTGTTGCTGATGCCGACCAAGGTGCAACCGGTGGCCTGGACACCGCAACCGGCGCCCTCTCTCACCAGCGGAATCTATGCCGACAATCAGCGCCTAAAAGGCCTGGAGCCTGTCGGTGTGCTGAAGATCGACGGGCCGGAAGCGCTGTTGCTGGAAGACAGCACTCTCATTACCGGCCTGCATGATGGCCGCTTGATTCGCACCAGCCTCGACGGCAAGGTCACTAAAGTGCTGGCCGATACCGGCGGCCGGCCGTTGGGCCTGGCCCGCCACCCCAATGGTTTGCTGGTGATCGCCGATGGGGTCAAAGGTTTGCTGTCGCTGGATGCCCAAGGCCAGTTGATACCGTTGACCACGGCGGCCAACGGTGTGCCCTTCGGTTTCACCGACGATGTGGCCATCGACAAATCCGGGCATTACGCCTACTTCAGTGATGCTTCCAGTCGCTTCGGCTATGGCAAGGACGGCGAGGCCATCCTGGAGCATGGTGGCGACGGCCGCTTGCTGCGGTATGACTTCCAGACCGGCAAGACCACGCTGCTGCTGGATAAACTGGAGTTTGCCAACGGCGTGACCCTGGGACCGGATGACGCCTTTGTGCTGGTCAACGAAACCGGTGCTTATCGCATCAGCCGCTATTGGCTGAGCGGGCCGAAAGCGGGCACCCATGATGTGTTTATCGATAACTTGCCGGGGTTGCCGGACAACCTGGCATTCAATGGTCGCGACCGTTTTTGGGTGGCCCTTTATGCACCGCGTAACGCATTGCTCGACGCCACCGCACCGCACCCGTTTGTGCGCAAAATGATCGTGCGGGCAATGACCGTGCTGCCCAAACCGGTGGAAAAGCGCGGGTTTGCGCTGGGACTGGACCTGGAGGGCAAGGTGATTGCGAACCTGCAGGACGGCAGCAGCGATAACTACTCGCCGATCACCACCGTTCGCGAATATGGCGATTGGTTGTATTTCGGGTCGTTGAAGGCGGATCACATGGCGCGATTGCCGTTGAGTAAGGCATTAAACAACCAATCACAATGAACCTGTAGCAGCTGGCGAAGCCTGCGTTCGGCTGCGCAGCAGTCGTAAAATCAGGTACTGAGGTGTATCAGATATACCGAAGTATCCGGATTTACGACTGCTGCGCAGCCGAACGCAGGCTTCGCCAGCTGCTACAGGGCAGGTGATTACCGGGGATCCATCTCGCCATCGCGCACCGCGTTGTCGGTTTCTTCCAGCACCCGTTCGGGATGCATGGCGGTGGAGAGATCCTCGTCCAGCGGGATGGCACCTTCGTTGTCCGGCAGTTCGTCGATGCCGGGCTCATCTTCGGGATGGATGGTCGTTCTTCCAGGGCTCAACGGCTCTGGATGGGTCGGGATCGGGTCGTAGCCGCCCTGCTCTTCGCTTGGGAATTTTGGATCATTCATGAAGGCACCTCGCATGGAGCCGTAGATTCGGACTCTAATCATTCGAGGTGCCGGGATTTATTGCCGTTCCAATTTTTCAGCCACCGGTCGTCGGTGGCTCACGAGTGCGTCTGGAGTTGTTTGACGATCTTGTCCTTGACCAGCAAACGCGTCTCCTTGAGCTTCCTCACGGCGTCATCGCTGGATTTGGCTTGCTCGGCCTTCACCACTTCGGCATCCGCTTGCGAATACTTGTTGATCAGCGAATCCAGTAATGGATCCGTGGTGCGTTTTTGCTGGACATCTTCCTTTGAAAGTTTCAAATCCTGATAAAGATCGTGTGGCACCGGCATGGAACACCTCCATTGTTGATCGGCAGCAAGCGCGATCGATTGCGCTCACCAACTATCAGGATGGCCTTGGTTAGCCGGTTCTGTCGACCGCCTATCGGACCAGCGGTGCCCGTTCGTCGTCCTGCCGCAAACGCGATAAAACCTTTGTCCGCCCATCGGCCTCCACTGATTAACGATCACTCGATCGCCCATGAAAAACTGTGTGGAGAAAAACCAATGGACGGATTTACCTTGCGCCACCTCGCTTTGGCTGTCGCGTTGAGCACTAGCATGGGCATGGCCTGCGCTGCCACTTCCAATGACTTCGTTGATAACGCAGCCGCAGGCGGCATCGCCGAGGTCGAAGCCAGCAAACTGGCGCTGGAAAAAAGCAAGTCGGCGGACGTTAAGGCATTCGCCAACATGATGATCACCGACCATTCCAAGGCCAACGATGAGCTGGCGGCGCTGGCGAAAAAGAACGACATCAAAGTGCCGGACAGTACGACGCTGGTGAAGCAAGCCAAGGAAAAAATCCTCGACATGCGCGATGAATCCTTCGACGCGGCCTACGCCAACAACCAGGTCAAGGCCCACGAAGAAACCATCGAGCTGTTCAAGAAAGAAGCGAACACCGTGACGGACGATAAAGTCAAAGGCGCCACCGAGCTGAAAGGCTTCGCGCAAAAAATGTTGCCAGCGCTGGAAAAACATCTGGATATGGCGAAACAACTGCAAGCGGCGCATCCGAGCAAGTAACGCAATCTGACATCAAAAAAGACCGCATTCATCGATGCGGTCTTTTTTATTGCATGGGCGCTAGCCGCCGTCGGTGTCAATGTCGGCATCCGTCTCGTCACCGGGTTCAGGACGGTCCGGATGGGGTTTGAAACCCGGACTGAACTCGTTGTCGTTGTCGGTGTGGACATTCTTCTGGTCAACGGCTTTATCCGCACTGCTGGGTTCGGCGGTTTCCGCGTCGTCAGGATCAACTTGATCGTTCATAGGTACCTCGTTCGTCACTGCATGGCCTTAGCGTTTTGAAACCTGCCAGCAGACAACGTTCCATCGAATGGATCACACGATCTTTTGATCTTCGCGCCGAAAACAAAACCCAATCGCAGCCACTGTAGGAGCTGCCGAAGGCTGCGATCTTTTGATCTGCGCCTTTAAAAGCAAAGTCAAAAGATCGCAGCCTGCGGCAGCTCCTACACTGCGATCTTTTGATCTGCTCTCTTTAAAGCAAAGTCAAAAGATCGCAGCCTTCGGCAGCTCCTACTATTCTTGCACCACAGGAAAAAATCATGGCGGGGGAACAACTATTTCATTCGGCAAATGTCACTGACATGCGCCGGTCAATTTTTGGGGAATCGCCGCACACTTCCAGGGAGTCAAGGCACATGGCAGCACTGCAAACCACCACACTCGACGCGATCAAAAAAAACCAGACGCAACTGCTTTCCGAATGGATCGGCAGCCTCGAGGCCAGTGGTGCCACGCGCAACATCAAAGAGCATGACCTGCAGCAGCAGACATCTGAATTTTTGCACTTGATCGTCTCTGGACTGGAAAAAGGCAACGGCCAGAATGTAGCCGCCACCGGTTGGGACGAAACGCGCCAGTTTCTGGAAAAGCTCTCCCATAGCCGCGCGCTACTCGGCCAGGATTCGCAGCAGACCGCCAGTTTCATCTTCGCATTGAAAGGCCCGCTGTTTGCGCTGCTGCAGAACCACTACCAGGACAATCCGGCACTGCTGGCCGAACAACTCTGGGAAGCCTCAGAGCTGCTCGATGCCCTGGGCATGCACACCATCCGCACCTTCCAGAAATCCCGCGAGGCGGTGATCAAGCGTCAGCAGGAAGAACTGCTGGAGCTGTCGACCCCGGTGGTCAAGCTCTGGGATGGCGTGCTGGCGCTGCCGATGATCGGCACCCTCGACTCGCAACGGACCCAGGTGGTGATGGAGTCGCTGCTGCAACGGATCGTCGACACCGGTTCGGAAATCGCCATTATCGACATCACGGGCGTGCCGACCGTCGATACGTTAGTCGCTCAACACCTGCTCAAGACCGTGACCGCCATTCGCCTGATGGGTGCCGATTGCATCATCAGCGGTGTGCGTCCGCAGATCGCGCAAACCATCGTGCACCTGGGGCTCGACCTGCAAGGCGTAGTCACCAAAGCCAACCTGGCCGACGCCTTGAAATTGGCCCTGACCCGTCTGGGAATCACTGTCAGCAAGGCGGACTGAGCCGATGGAGCGTATTCCGATTTTGCAAATGGGCGACTTCCTGCTGGTGACCATTCAGGTCGACATGCATGACCAGTTGGCCCTGACACTCCAGGACGACTTGTCCGAGCGCATCAGCCGGACCTCTGCTCGCGGCGTGTTGATCGATATCTCGGCGCTGGACATGGTGGATTCGTTCATCGGCCGGATGATCGGAACCATTTCCGGCCTGTCGAAAATCATGGACGCCCAGACCGTGCTGGTGGGCATGCAACCCGCCGTCGCCATCACCCTGGTGGAGCTGGGCCTGACATTGCCCGACGTCAGTACCGCGCTGAACGTCGAGCGCGGAATGAAACTGCTTCAGGATCGAGTACGCCAGCAATGACCGTGCGCAGTAGCGGCACTCATCCGATTAACATTGAGCAAGACGTGGTACTGGCCCGTCAGTTGACGCGCAAGCTTGCCCAGGAATGCGGGATGCGCCTGATCGACCTGACCAAACTGGTCACGGCCGTCAGCGAGCTGGCGCGCAACACTATGGTCTATGGCGGTGGCGGCGACATGGACTGGCAAATTCTCGACGAAAACGCGCGCACTGGCGTGCGCCTGGTCTTTCGCGATGAAGGCCCGGGCATTCCCGACATCAAACTGGCGATGACCGATGGCTGGACCTCCGGCAGCGGTCTCGGGCTCGGCCTGACCGGCGCCAAACGGCTGGTGGAAGAATTCGAACTCGATACCACGCCTGGCAAAGGCACTCGCATAACGATCACCCGATGGACATGAATATCGGCGGTTCAATGACGCAAGTGCTGCCGATCGAAGACAGCAGCCAGGTCGGCTACGCCAGGCGCACAGCCCAACAACTCGCGGAAAAACACGGCTTTGACGCCACGGATGCCGGACGTGTGGCGCTGGTCGCCACCGAACTCGCCAGCAATATTCTCAAGCACGCTACCCGGGGCGAACTGCACCTGAGGGTGTTGCCGCGGACTTCAGGCGCGGGCATCGAAATGCTCGCCATCGACCGCGGGCTGGGCTTCGATGTACAGGCGTGCCTGGCCGACGGGTTTTCCACCCGTGGCACTCAGGGTATCGGGCTGGGCGCCGTGTCGCGCCAGGCCGAAGTGTTCGATGTGTACGCCGACGCACGGGGCGCTGTGCTGCTGACGCGGTTGTATCCGCGTCACGACAGGGCGCCGGACCGCCGCGTTGGCATCAGCCAGCACTCGCTGCACAACGACCCCGCCTGCGGTGATGTCTGGCACCTGGCGTTTGACGGGCCACGCATCAGCGCGTTGGTGATCGATGGTCTCGGTCATGGCGAAGAAGCCGAGCGCGCTGCCCGCGCCGGGGAAAAAACCTTTGCCTTCGCCCCGTTCACATCGCCGGTGCTGCTGCTGGAGGATATTCATGGCGCCATGCTCGGTACGCGCGGCGGCGCCCTGGCCATCGCGCAGTACGACGGCGATGCCAACGCCCTGAAATTCGTCGGCATCGGCAACATTGGCGGCTGCCTCATCGCCCCGGACAAATCCCGTGGCCTGGCGTCACACCCCGGCATCGTCGGCGGACAGTATCGAAAGGCGCAACCCTTTGACTATGCTCAAGTGAACGGACAACTATTGATCATGTACAGCGACGGCCTGCAGTCCCGTTGGAACCTGCAGGATTACCCGGGGCTGGTGCACCGCCATCCCGCCGTGATTGCCGCCATTCTGCACCGCGATTTCTGCCGCGGACGGGACGATGTCACGGTGTTGGTCATTGCTCTGGAGACAGCCCATGGCTGAGCGTCTTGGTGACGAACACGCTGCACGGGTCGCGCAGTTGCAAAGCGAAGCCGATGCCCTGCGCGAGGAACTGGAGGAGACCAACCAGGGCGTCCTGGCGCTGTACGCCGAACTCGACAACCAGGCCGAACAGTTGCGTCAGGCCTCGGACCTCAAAAGCCGTTTCCTGTCCTACATGAGCCATGAGTTTCGTACGCCGCTGGGCTCTATCCTGAGCATCGCCAGCCTGCTGACCGATGAGCTCGACGGCCCCTTGAGCGACGAGCAGCATAAACAGGTGGCGTTCGTCAGCAACGCAGCCCGCGAACTGAGCGATATGGTCGACGACCTGCTGGACCTGGCGAAGATCGAAGCCGGGCGCATCACCATTTCGCCGGCCTGGTTCGACATGTTCGACTTGTTTGCCGCCCTGAGGGGCATGTTCCGGCCGATCGTCGATGCCAGCGCCGTGGACCTGATTTTCGAAGAACCGGTCGGCCTGCCGCGGCTGTACACCGATGACAAGAAACTTGCGCAGATCCTGCGCAACTTCATTTCCAACTCGCTGAAGTTCACCACGCGGGGCGAAGTCCGTGTCTCGGCACGGCTGGAGGGCACTGACCATGTACGCTTCGCCGTCAGCGATACCGGAATAGGTATCGCCCCGGAGCTACATGGCGCATTGTTCGAGGACTTTTCCCAGGTCGATTCGCCGTTGCAAAAACGCCTGCGCGGAACCGGACTCGGATTGTCACTGTGCAAGCGCTTTGCGGCGTTGCTGGGTGGCGAAGTCGGGGTCCAGAGTACGCCGGGCGTGGGCTCGATGTTTTTCGTGATCATCCCGCTGGCCATTGCCTTGGAACCCGCCGATGAAACGTGACATCCGTTTGCTGATCGTCGATGACAATGTCGCCACCCGCTACGCCCTTCGGCGGCGCCTGGAGGGTCATGGCTATGCGGTGCTCGAGGCCGGCACCGGCGCCGAGGGCCTGGAGCTGATCGACAGCGTCACATTTGACGCGCTGATCCTCGACGTCAACCTGCCGGACATGAGCGGTTTCGACATCGTGCGCAAACTGCGCGCCGAAACCGCCACCGCACTGCTCCCGGTGATTCACGTGTCAGCGGCCTCGATCCAGACCGGCGACATCATCACTGGCCTCAACGCCGGCGCGGACGCGTACCTGATCCACCCCGTGGACCCAGACGTACTGTTGGCGACGCTGCGCACCCTGTTGCGGGTCCGTGACACCGAAAATGCCCTGCGTGAAAGCGAAGCACGGTTTCGCGAAATTTTTGTCAATGTGTCGGCGCCGATTGCAGTGCTGGACGCCGAGCTGAAGGTGCACGAGTGCAACCATGCCTTCGCGCAGCTGATACAGGACAATCTGAACCCCGACACCTTGCGCGAGTGCTTTGCCGAAGACCAGGGCGCGGTCATCGATGAACTGCGCCTGCGGCTGGCGTATGGCGAGCGCTGGAAAGGCACCTTGAGCATGCGGGTCCAGGGCGAGGTTAGGGAAACCGAATGGCAGATTTCGCCTTACCGCACGCCGGAATCCAGCCTGGTGTTCGTCGAGGATGTCACCGAGCACCGTCACCGCGAACGCTCGCACCTGGCCCGGCTGGACGATGCCACGACCCAGTTGGCCAAGGAAGTCGCCGAGCGCGCACGCACCGAGGCCCAGCTGCTGCAAGTGCAGAAGATGGATGCGCTGGGCAAGCTGACCGGGGGCATCGCCCACGACTTCAACAATTTGCTGACCGGGATCATCACCAGCCTGGAACTGATCCAGAAACGTGTCGCCGCCTCACGCACTGACAAGGTCCAGTTTTACGCCGAAGCCGCCCTGAATTCGGCCACCAGTGCAGCGGCCCTGACCCATCGCCTGTTGGCCTTCGCTCGCCAACAGCCGCTCGACACCCGGCCCGTGGACATCAACGAACACGTGCGCTCGCTTGAAGAATTGCTGGTGCGCACCATCGGCGAACGGGTTGCTCTGAGACTGGAACTGACCTCCAAACCCGCCATCGCCCTGGTCGACCCCATTCAACTCGAAAGTGCCATGCTCAATCTGGTGATCAACGCGCGGGATGCCTTGCCCCTAGGCGGCAACATCTGGGTCAGCACGTATGCCGCCTATTCCCACGGCGATCCGAACCTGGCCGATGGTGCGTACGTCGCGTTGTCGGTACGGGATGACGGGACGGGTATTGAACACAGCGTGATCGACAAAGTGTTCGACCCGTTTTTCACCACCAAACCATTGGGCCAGGGCACCGGGCTGGGGTTATCGACCATCTACGGGTTCGCCCGGCAATCGGGTGGCGACGCGCACATCCGCAGCGTCGCCCGGCGCGGCACGGAAGTCACCATCATGCTGCCGGCCAGTTCCGACCCGACGGCCAGCGACGTCGCGCCGGCGAACGTGGACCCTCAGGGCGCCGGCGAGCATGTGTTGATCGTCGAGGACATGCCGTCGGTGCGTATGTTCGTCGCCGAGGTGCTGGTGGATGCCGGTTACCGTTGTACGCAAGTGGGCGACATCGAAGGCGCCCTCGAACGCTTGCAGAACGACGCGTCCATCGACCTGTTGCTGACCGACGTCGGACTCCCGCGCATGAGCGGCCGCGAGCTGGCCGATGTGGCACGGGGCTGGCGTGAAGGATTGCCGATCCTGTTCATGACCGGTTATGCCGAAACCGCGATCAACCGCCAGGTGTTTCTGGGGGATCGCATGGAAATGCTGATCAAACCGTTTCAGATCAATGAACTGCTGGACAAGGTTCGGCGCACGCTCGACGGTGGCTGAAGATCAAAAGATCGCAACCTGCGGCAGCTCCTACAGGGGATCGCGTGTAGGAGCTGCCGAAGGCTGCGATCTTTTGATTCACCCCAGGGTTCTGGCCAAAAACGCCGCCGTCCGGCTCTTTTTGCTTTTGGCGACTTTCTCCGGCGTCCCCGCCACCACAATCCTGCCGCCCTGATCCCCCGCCCCCGGCCCGATATCAATCACCCAGTCACTTTGCGCGACCACGCGCATTTCATGTTCGACGACGATCACCGTGTGCCCCGCCATCACCAGCGTATTCAACTGTTCAAGCAAGCGATCGACATCCCTTGGGTGCAAACCGGTCGTAGGTTCGTCGAGCACGTACAGCGTCGCACCGCGCTGGTTGCGTTGCAGCTCGGTGGCCAGTTTGATGCGCTGGGCTTCACCGCCCGACAACTCTGTCGCCGGCTGCCCGAGGCGCAAGTAACCCAGGCCGATATCGCGCAACACCTCCAGCGAGCGGCGGATCCCCGCTTGGTCGGCGAACACCTCGACCGCTTCATCCACGGTCAGTTGCAGCACCTGGGCGATGCTCAAACCTTGCCAGGTGACCGCCAGGGTCTCGGGGTTGTAGCGCGCACCGTGACAGGTCGGGCATGGCGCGTAGACGCTTGGCATAAACAGCAATTCAACACTGACAAAGCCTTCGCCTTCGCACGTCGGGCAGCGGCCCTTGGCAACGTTGAACGAGAACTGGCCGGCGTCGTAGCCCTCGGCCTGTGCCTGGGGCGTCGCGGCGTACAATTTGCGCACGCTGTCGAACAGCCCGGTGTAGGTCGCGAGGTTCGAGCGCGGCGTACGACCGATGGGTTTCTGATCGACTTGCACCAGACGCTTGATCGATTCCAGCCCCGCCGTGACCTGGCCGCCACTGACTTGCGGTGCATCGTCCTCCAGGCTCAGCGTTTCTGCCTCACTGTCACTGGTCGCCCGCCCGAGATGGGCGCCCACCAGTTCCAGCAGCGCCTGGCTGACCAGGCTCGATTTACCGGAACCCGAGACGCCGGTCACCGCGGTGAAACAACCCAACGGAAACTCGGCGCTGAGGTTGTTCAGGTTGTTGCGCGTGATGCCTTCCAGCCGCAGCCAATCGGTTGCCTGGCGCCGGGCTCGGGGTTCGACGACGTGCTCGGCGAACAGATAAGCGCGGGTCTGCGAGTCCTTGACGTCCGCCAGCCCCGGTGGCGGCCCGCTGTACAGGATCTGGCCGCCATGCTCGCCAGCCGCCGGGCCGACGTCGATCAGCCAGTCGGCGCGACGCATGGTCTCCAGGTCGTGTTCGACCACAAACAAGGTGTTGCCAGCGGCTTTCAGGCGTTGCAAGGCTTCGAACAGCGCCTCGCCATCCGCCGGGTGCAAACCGGCCGAGGGTTCATCCAGTACGTAGATCACGCCAAACAACTGCGAGCCCAGTTGAGTCGCCAGGCGCAGACGCTGCAACTCGCCGGACGACAACGTTGGCGTGCTGCGTTCCAGCGCGAGGTAACCGAGCCCCAGATCGGTGAGCGTGCTGACCCGCTCGAGCAGATCCTGGGCGATACGTTGCGCGGCCAGGCGTTTCTCCACCGACAGGTTGGGCGTGTGGCGTACATCGGGCGCGTTGGCGTGGCCACTGGCGCCGTGGGCCACCCGTTGCTCGCGAGCCTCGCGGGTCTGATCGTGGGTCAGCACCTCGCCCGCCTCATCGGCCTGATCGAGGTAACTGTGAGCCGCCACGGGTTTGAGCACCTGCGCCAATTGCAGCAACGGCATCTGCGACAGCTCGCCGATGTCGTAACCGGCAAACGTCACCGACAGTGCCTCGCGCTTGAGGCGTTTGCCGTCACATGACGGGCACGGGCTGCCCAGCATGAATTGCGCGACACGCTTTTTCATCAGCGCGCTTTGGGAATGGCTGAAAGTGTGCAGGATGTAGCGCCGGGCACCGGTGAATGTGCCTTGGTAACTCGGTTCCATTTTGCGTTGCAGGGCGACTTTGGTTTCTTGCGGGGTGAGCCCGGCATACACCGGGACCGTCGGCGTTTCTTCGGTAAAGAGAATCCAGTCCCGTAGTTTTTTTGGCAGTTCACGCCAGGGTTTGTCGACGTCGTAACCCATCGTGACAAGGATGTCGCGCAGGTTCTGTCCCTGCCACGCCGTGGGCCAGGACGCGACCGCGCGCTGGCGAATGGTCAGGCTCGGGTCCGGGACCATCAAGGCTTCGGTGACTTCATACACTCGCCCCAAACCATGACATTCGGGGCACGCGCCCTGGGGCGTGTTTGGCGAAAAGTCCTCGGCATACAACATCGGCTGCCCTGGCGGGTAGCTGCCGGCCCGGGAGTACAGCATGCGGATCAGGCTCGACAACGTCGTCACGCTGCCCACCGAGGAACGCGTGCTCGGCGTGCCCCGCTGTTGCTGCAAGGCAACGGCGGGCGGCAATCCTTCAATGGAATCGACGTCCGGCACCCCGACCTGATCGATCAGGCGCCGCGCATACGGCGCAACGGATTCAAAATAACGTCGTTGCGCCTCGGCGTAGAGGGTCGAGAACGCCAGCGACGACTTCCCCGAACCGGACACCCCGGTGAACACCACCAAGGCATCCCGCGGGATATCGACATCGACATTCTTCAGGTTGTGTTCCCGGGCGCCGCGTACCCTGACCATGCCGGAGGGAGTGTTGGAAGTCATGAACAGCCTTAAATGATGTTTGGACGCGATCTATGTAGGAGCTGCCGAAGGTTGCGATCTTTTGATCTTGATCTTTGTGGCGGTATTGAAATTGCCGAGAATCAAGATCAAAAGATCGCAGCCTGCGGCAGCTCCTACAGGGGTTTAGCAGTTGAGAACAGGATCATCAACAGGGTTATGTGTTTAGCCGTTGAGGACCGTGCGAACCATTTGGGTCAGGGCTTGCGGCCCATAGGGTTTGCTCAGCAAATACGTGTCCGGGCTCAGTTGGTGATTGCGCGAGATAATGTCACGGGTGTGACCGGAGGTGAACAGCACCGCCACTGGCGGCGACTGCACCTTGGCCCAGGCGGCAAGGTCGGAGCTCTTGATCAGCCCGGGCATCACCACATCGGTGAAAATCAGGTCCACCGCCACGCCGTCCAGCAACATCTGCATGGCGACGTCGCCGTTGGTGGCGGTCAGCACCTGGTAGCCCTCTTCACGCAGTAACTCCACTGCCGACGTGCGCACCGCCTCGTTGTCCTCGACCACCAGAATGTGTTCATGCCCGCCGCGGTGCTGCACTTCCTGGTTCGGCGTTTCGTCGAGCAATGGGCGCAGGCTACGAGGGAAATACAACTGCACCCGAGTGCCCCGCCCGACCTCGCTGGAAATCTCGATATGGCCACCGCTTTGTTTGACGAAACCAAACACCATGCTCAGGCCAAGACCCGTGCCATGGCCGTCGGCCTTGGTGGTGAAAAATGGTTCGAAGGCCTGCGCAAGCACTTGCGGTGACATGCCGACACCCGTGTCGGTGACCGTGACGCTGACGTAGTCGCCGGCGACGATGCCCTTGCCTGCACAAAACCTGCGGTCGAGCGAGACGTTCTCGGCGCTCAGGCCAATGGTCCCCTCACCTTTCATGGCGTCACGGGCATTGATCGCCAGATTGAGGATGGCGTTTTCCAGTTGATTGCGATCCACATGAATGTGCCATGGCACTTGGGGTGTGGTTGCGTTGATCTGGATGGTTTCCCCCAGCGCCCGCTGCAACAGTTCCGCCAGCCCTTCGAAGATCTGCCGTGGATTGAGTACGGCGGGCGACAGTGGCTGGCGACGTGCAAACGCGAGCAGTTGCGAGGACAGTTTCGCGCCGCGCTCGACGGCGGCTATCGCAACGCTGACCCGGCGCTGCACGTTGGCATTGTCTGGCTCGTGTCGTGCCAGCAAGTGCAAGTTGCCGGCGATCACTTGCAACAAATTATTGAAGTCATGGGCCACGCCGCCGGTGAGCCCGCCGATGGCTTCGAGCTTCTGCGATTGACGTAATTGCTCTTCGGCCGACAGCCGCGCTTCTACCTCGTCGGCGACCCGTCGCTCGAGATTGCGGGTGAACTTGAGCAAGGATTCTTCAGCGATCTTGCGCTCATGAATGTCGATCAATACGCCGGGAAAGCGGAACGGTTCGCCCTGTTGATTGAACTCGCAGCAACCACTCGCCAGCACCCACGCATATCTGCCATCCGCACGCAAGATGCGGTACTCGGCGTTATACATCGCCCCGGTTTTCACCGACTGATTGACCTGTTCCTGGACCCAACTGTGGTCTTCCGGATGAATCCGTGACTCAGCGAATTTGATGGGCAGGTCGGTCAGGTCCTGATCGGGTGGGTAAGAAAAAGTACGGGCAAATCGCTCATCGCCGGACAGCACATTTGCCTTGATGTCCCAGACGAACGAACCGAGCAACGCGCCGGCATTCAGGGCGAGGCGCACCCGTTCATTGTCGGCGCGATACGCGTCTTCGGCCGCCTGGCGCCGGCGTTCGGAAATCACATGTTCCGTGGTCTCGACCACCATCGCCATGACCCCGGCGGGCCGCCCTTGGTCATTGGCGACCGGGCTGTAATAAAGGTCCAGCCAGACATCTTCCGGAACGCCGTCGCGCAGCAGCACCAACTCCTTGTTGCTATAGGACAAGGTGCCACCGGCGAGGCAGGTATCGACGACGTGCCGATTGAAGTCGGCGACTTCCGGCCAGCCCAGTTCCACCGGGGAACCCAACAGGTAGGGATGACGACCCCCGGCGAATCTCGAGTAAGCATCGTTATAGATCATGTAGCCGGGTCGGCCCCACAGCATCACCATCGGCAGTGGCGAGGCGAGCATCAACTGCACCGCACTGCAAAGGCTCCTGGGCCAGGTGTCGATCGGGCCAAGCTCGGTCATGCCCCAGTCGAACGCGCGAATGCGCCCGGCCATTTCACCGTTCCAACCCGCACACCCGTGACTATCGTCTAGAAACTGCATTGACGGCTCTGAGTCCTGTAATTGGCGCCCGTTTGATTCGAGCATCGTGCACGCCAATGGTTTCATAGAGGTATAGCTGACAGCCAGATTTTCAGGTGCCGCACTTACCTTGTAGGAGCTGCCGCAGGCTGCGATCTTTTGACTTTGCTTTTTTAAGATCAAAAGATCGCAGCCTTCGGCAGCTCCTACAGGGGGACAATTAGACCTCAATCAGGTGCTTGAGCGGGTGGTAGCCGGTTTTCAGCGTGGCGGCGACGTCGAGGATGGCCTTTTCGATGCCGTTCAAATGGATGCAGGTCAACTCGATGGCGGCGCTCTGGTTGCCGGCCTCGATGTACTCGATCAGGCGCAGGTGTTCGTCGTCGCGACAGGCTTCGTGGCTGTCGTCGTCGAGTGCGGCGGCGAACAGCGAAGCCCGGGAAATCAGCTTTTGGAACCAGTCGAGCAGCACCGGGTTGTTCAGGCTTTGCGCGAGTTTGATGTGGAACTCGCCCAGCAAATGAATCAATCGCTCATGGTCGCCACTGCGATGCGCTTCATCCTCAAGCAACAGGTGATCGCGTAAATCCCGGGTCACCGCCGTATCCCGGCGGCGACAGAGTTCGCTGACGATGCCGATTTCGATCAGCCGCCGCGTTTCGAACAACGAACGGATCTCTTCGTCACTCGGCAATGATACCTGGCCGGCCGATTTACTGGAAAACATGCGGCAGGGGTTGAACATCGCTCGCTTGATCGAGGGCGGCAGCGAGTTGACCCGCACGCTGGACTTCTACAACGCGGCCACACTCGGTGGGGCCAAGGCCCTGGGCCATGATGACATCGGCCGTCTGGCGCCGGGAGCCAAGGCCGACATCTCCGTGTTCAGCCTTCGCGGCCTGCACTTGGGACCACTGTTCGATCCCCTGAAAAACCTGGTGCTGGCCGGGCGTGGTGACGACTGCATCGCCAGCTACATCGATGGTCGCTGCGTGATGCAGGACGGTCAGGTCCAAGGCGTCGACTACCCCGCCTTGCAACGTCAGGCACAGCAACAATTCGAAAAACTGATGCGCAGCCATAGCGCCCGGGCCTTTGGCCAACCGGACTGGAAAGGTCTATTCAAACCGGCCATCCCGTTCGCCGACGACTACAGCGCCCATGCGCCCTTGAGCGCAATTGATCCTCTTCTCTAGAGATTTCTGCCCATGCAAAGCTTCGATTTCCGCACACTGAGTGCGCGGGACAAATACAAGATCCTGATTGGCAGTGTGGTGCCACGCCCCATCGCCCTGGTCACCACCATCGACGGCGAAAGCCGGATTAACGCCGCGCCGTTCAGCTTCTTCAATGCCCTCTCGGCTGATCCGCCCATCCTCGCGCTGGGCGTGGAAAACTACGGCGACCAGAGCCCCAAGGACACCACCCGCAACATCCAGCTCAATCAGGAATTCACCGTCAACATTGTCAGCGACGCCCTGGTGGAAGCCATGAACGTCTGCGCCGTGCCCTTCGCCCCCGGCTTCGATGAATTGACGGCGGCGGGACTGACGGCGATTCCCGGCACAACGGTCAAATGCCCGCGAATCGGCGAAGCGCCGGTAGCCCTGGAATGCCGACGGATGATGGCGCTGTCCATCGGGCAATCGCGGGAGATCATCTTTGGCGAAGTGTTGATGGCGCATGTGCGCGATGAACTGATCGACCCGAAAACCCTGTACATCGATCAGTTGGGCCTTGATGCGATCGGGCGCATGGGCGGGCATGGCTATGCGCGTACTCGGGATTATTTCGACTTGCCGACGCGGTCGTTGCAGGCATGGACGGATGCGCCGGGGGGTGGCGAACGGTTTTGGCCCGAGGTCAAATAGAATTCCCGCGAATGCTCCCGGTCGGTGGTACGCGGGGTTCTGCGAGTGTACACGGTCACTGTAGGAGCTGCCGCAGGCTGCGATCTTTTGGCGGCCTCGAGATCGCTGAAGATCAAGATCAAGATCAAGATCAAGATCAAGATCAAGATCAGAAGATCGCAGCCTGCGGCAGCTCCTACAGGGGATCGAGTTCAGATTATGGAGGAGGTTCAGCGGAAATCCCGGCTGCGTACGCTGATGCCCTCCAGCAAAGGGCTCAGGTCACTCAGGCGCCCGGCAATCAAATGCCGCACCTCGCCCTCCTTTTCCCAGCGCCCGTCGACCTTCAGCAACTGCGAACCTACCAGCACCTGCCGCTGCCGCTCGGCCAGGTCGCGCCAGACGATGACGTTGACGTTACCGAACTCGTCTTCAAGCGTGACGAAGGTCACGCCACTGGCGGTGCCCGGGCGTTGGCGGCCGGTTACCAGCCCGGCGACGCTGACCGGGCGTCCATGGTCGACCTCGAGCAGTTCCCTGGAGCTGCGACAGCGCCGGGCTTTCAATTCACTGCGCAGTAACGCCAGCGGATGCGGCCCGAGGGTGGTGCCGACACTGTTGTAATCCGCCAGCAGGTCTTCGCCCACCGTGGGTTTGGGTAACCACACCGCATCCTCTTCCTGGCTCGGCAGACCGGCAAACAAGCCGAGTTGTTTCTGCACGCCCGCCACTTCCCAGCGCGCCCGATGACGATCACCGGCCAGCCCGCGCAGTGCACCGGCATCGGCCAGTTGTTCTTGCGCGCGGGCATCGAGTCGCGCGCGTTCGCCAAGGTCGGCGATGTCGACAAAGGCCCCCTTCGCCCTGGCGGCTTCGATACGCCGGGCATCGTCCTCGCGAAAGCCCTTGATCATCCGCAACCCCATGCGAATCGCTGGCTGCGCGCCGGTGATCGGCTCGAGGCTGCAATCCCAGTCGCTGGCGCGCACGTCCACCGGGCGAATCTGCAGATGATGTCGGCGCGCGTCCTGCAGAATCTGGTCCGGGCTGTAGAAACCCATGGGCCAGCTATTGATCAGCGCACAGGCGAACGCCGCCGGCTCGTGGCATTTCAACCAGCAGCTGGCGTAGGTCAGCAAGGCAAAACTGGCGGCGTGGGACTCGGGGAAACCGTAGCTGCCGAAGCCCTTGATCTGCTCGAAGATCTGCGCGGCAAAGTCTGCCGTGTAGCCGTTTTTCTTCATCCCGGCGGCTAGGCGCTCCTTGTGCGGCTCGAGCCCGCCGTGGCGTTTCCAGGCAGCCATGGAGCGGCGCAACTGGTCCGCCTCGCCGGGACTGTAGTCGGCGGCGACAATGGCGATCTGCATCACCTGTTCCTGGAACAGCGGTACGCCCAAGGTGCGCTTGAGCACCGCTTCCAGTGCCGGGGACGGATAGGTTTCGGGTTCCTCCTTGTTTCGCCGCCGCAGGTACGGGTGCACCATGCCGCCCTGGATCGGCCCCGGGCGGACGATGGCCACCTCAATCACCAGATCATAGAACGTGCGGGGCTTGAGCCTGGGCAGCATCGACATTTGTGCCCGGGACTCAATCTGGAACACACCGACGGTGTCGGCCCGGCCAATCATGTCGTAGGTCTGTGAGTCTTCGGAGGGCACCGTCGCCAGGCTCAAGTCCAGATTCCGATGGCGGCGCAGCAGATCGAAACAACGACGGATCGCGCTGAGCATGCCCAGGGCCAGAATATCCACTTTAAGCAATCCGACCGCGTCCAGGTCGTCCTTGTCCCACTGGATGATCGTGCGCTCGGCCATGGCGGCATTTTCCACCGGTACCAGGCTGTCCAGCGGTTGTTCGGAAATCACGAAACCGCCGGGGTGCTGGGACAGGTGACGGGGGAAGCCAATCAGTTGTTGCGTCAGGCTCAGCACCCGGCGCAGCACCGGGCTGTCGGGGTCGAACCCGCCTTCGCGCAGGCGCTCAAGGGGCGGTGCCTGATCACTCCAGTGACCACAGCAGTCGGCCAGCGCATTGACCTGATCCGGCGGCAATCCCAACGCCTTCGCCACGTCGCGCACCGCGCCGGCACCGTGGTAGCTGCTGACTACCGCCGTCAGCGCCGCGCGGCTCCGACCATAGCGCTGGAACACATATTGAAGGACTTCTTCGCGGCGCTCGTGCTCGAAATCGACGTCGATGTCCGGCGGTTCGTTGCGTTCCTTGGACAGGAAGCGTTCGAACAGCATGTTCATCCGCTCGGGGTCGATCTCGGTGATGCCCAAGGCGAAGCAGACCGCCGAATTGGCCGCCGAGCCTCGACCCTGGCAGAGAATTTTCTGGCGTCGGGCGAAGGCGACGATGTCCTGCACGGTCAGGAAATAGCTTTCATAACCCAGCTCGGCGATCAGGCCCAGCTCCTTGTCAATCAGCCCCCGCACCTTGTCACTGGCACCGTCGGGCCAGCGCTCGCGGATGCCACGCTCGGTCAGTTCGCGCAGCCAGGAATCAGCGCTGTACCCTTGCGGCACCAACTCCCGGGGATACTGGTAACGCAACTGACCGAGGTCGAAGGTGCAGCGCCGGGCGATGGTCAACGTTTCATCGAGCAAGGCTTGGGGGTAGATAGATTGCAAGGCATCGAGGCTGCGCAGATGCCGCTCGCCATTCGGGTGCAGGCGCAGCCCGGCCTCGGCCACCGGCAGGTGATGACGGATCGCAGTCATGGTGTCCTGCAAGGCGCGCCGGCCACGGGTGTGCATGTGCACATCACCGCTGGCCACGGCCGGAATCCGCAGTTCCCTGGCCAACGTCAGCAACCTGTCCAGGCGCCGGCTGTCGTCCTGGCCGCGATGCAACTGGACGGCCAACCACAGGCGTTCAGCAAAAGCCTGTTTCAGCCAGTGCCCGTGTTCAACATCATCGACCGCGTCCGGCACCCACAGCGCCAACAGCCCCGGCAAGGGTTGGCTGAAGTCTTCGCGCAGTACTTGATAGTGGCCTTTGTGCGTGCGGCGTCTTGCTTGGGTAATCAGCCGACACAAGCGCTGATAACCCTCGAGGTTCTCCACCAGCAACACCAGTTTCGGGCCGTTTTCGATGCGCACTTCGCTGCCGATGATCAGCGGCAGCTCGACGGATTTGGCCGCTTGCCAGGCGCGGACGATGCCGGCCAGGGTGCATTCGTCGGTGATCGCCAACGCCTGATAGCCGTGCTTTTTCGCCCGTTGAAAGAGTTCGAGGGCACTGGAGGCACCGCGCTGGAAACTGAAGTTCGACAGGCAGTGCAACTCGGCATAGTCGACACTCATGCGAACCAGCCTTGCAGCCACAACGGGCCGCCCTCGCCCACCGCGCGATAGGCCCAGCCCTGCTGCCCGGAGCGGGTTTCGATCAGGTAGTAATCGCGGCGTACGTCGGCGCCGTCCCACCAGCCGGACTCGATACGTTCCGGCCCCATGAGGATGCGCGCCGAGCCTTCGTGGACCGCCTGCGGTTCAGTCAGCAACCAGCCTGGACGCTGCGCACCCGATAATCCGGCGCAGGGCTGGCTGTCGGCCCGCGCCTGCCATGCGCATTCGGGCCGATGGTCGGCCTGGAACCGCAAGCCATGCACGGCGTCATCCCCGAGCCGCGCGCGCAAGCGTTCACGCAGTTGCTCCCAGGGCAAGGACTGCTGCGGGCGGTCGTCGAACAACTCCTGGCGCTGCGGCACGAAGCTTGGCAGGTCTTCGGCGCGCAGACGAAAACCGCGCACCGGCGCCTCGACCTGGACCTGCTCCAGCCGCCCCCGGGCCAGTTCGAAGAGCATCGCGGGGTCGCGCTCGGCACTGAGCAGGCCGACCTTGATCACGCTGTCCGGCAACCCGGCGTGCTCCAGGTGCAGGTCGAAACGCTGCACGCCGCTGTCCCGTCCGCAGAGGAATGCCGACAAATCACCGGTCAGGCGTCTTAAAGGGAATAGCAGCGCCTGATGGGACTGCACATCGAAATTGAGCTCGATGCGCACATCGAACCGGTCCGGTGGCAGATAGAACGCCAGCGCCAGTCGCCGCGCTCCGAGCAAGGTGTCCAGATGCTTGAGCACCTGCGCTTCGAAACGCCGGGCCAGGCTATGCCGGGGCAACGCCTGCACCTGGCTCAAGGTGCGCAGCCCCATGCGTGACAACGCCGTGGCCACCGCCGGTTCCAGGGCGATCCGGTCGACGGGCAACTGTCCGAGATGATGCTGCAAGACTTGATCGTCCGGCACCACCAGACCGTCATGAGCATTGGCCAATACCCGCGCCGCGACCGGATTGGGGGCGGCAACGATCCGATGGCGAAAGCCCAGTTCGGTGAGTTCGGCCCGCAACCGCGCTTCGAATTGCGGCCAGGGGCCGAACAAACCCAGGCTGGACTCGATTTCAAACACCACGGCACGCGGGTAATGCACGCTGACCTGTGAACTGAACCGGTAAGCCCAGGCGGCCAGAAACTGTTGCCAGTGCTCGATCTCGGCGACGTCATATTCGGCCGTGACGAACCCTTTGCTCAAGGCCTGCGCGGCGGTCATGGACTGGCCGGGACGCAAGCCCAGCGCCCGAGCCGAAGCGTTGACCGCCTGCAACACCCGACGCTGCGCCGGACCGGTCAGCAGCGCCAGCGGCTCATCGGGATCGGGGCGCTGACGCAGTACCGCGTCCAGCGCCAATTGCGGGAAGAGAATGCACACCCAGCGCATGGCAACCTCAATGCCCCACTGGGAAGGCAATTGGCGCCGAACGGGCCAGCCCGCCCCGGCACTTGAGCACGCGCAGTTGCGCAGGCCTGGCATCGATGGCGATGCGCAGGGCCGCGGGCGAAGGGTTGATCGCTTGATCGATCGGGCGATAGGCAAACGCCAGGGTCGAGCCGGTTTCCGCCGCCACCTGCAAGCGGCGCAACGCCCGGTCATCGGCCTTGTGCGGCCAGCACAGCACCGCGCCGCAACTGCCCGAACGCAGGCATTGTTCCGCCGCCCACAGCGCATCGCGCTCGCCGGCCTGGATGATCGATAAGTGCCGAAGATCGACCCCGGCGTTTTGCCAGGCTTGCGGATACGGCACGTACGGCGGTGCCACCAGCACGATGCGCTCGCCCGCTGCCGACAGCCGCGCCAGCGCCGGCCACACCAGCTGCAACTCGCCAATGCCCTGCCCGGTCAGGAGGATTTCGGTCAACGCCGCTTCCGGCCAGCCACCGGTGGGCAACGCGGCATCCAGCGCGGCATGCCCGGTGGGTTGCGGGCTGGCGGTCGGTGGCGCAGGCCGGCCCCTCCAGACCTGGCCGCCATTGAACAGCGTATCCAGCGCAACGACGGCCCCCATCACCCTTGCCTCACCAGGCCGCAGAACACGCCTTCGATGGCCAGGTCCTGATCGGCGTCGACGATGATCGGCTTGTAGGCCGGGTTGCGTGGCAACAGGCGCACCGCGTCGCCGATCCGTTCGAAACGCTTGATGGTCACTTCGCCGTCGAGCCGCGCCACGACGATCTGGCCGTTGAGCGCTTCGGGATTGCGGTGCACGCCCACCAGATCCCCGTCGAGGATGCCGTCCTCGATCATCGAGTCGCCCTTGACCCGCAGCATGTAGTCCGGCACCCGGGAAAAGATCGACGGGTCGAGCAGCAAGCGGCTGTGGACCTCGGCGTCGGCGCCGATCGGTGCACCCGCCGCCACCCGACCAAGGACCGGAATGTCCAGCAGTTCGGGCCGCGCCGGTTGCCCGAGCAAACGAATGCCCCGGGCCTGATGCGCATTGACCTCGATAAAACCGCCTTCGGTCAGCGCCAGCACATGCTTGCGCGCCACGCTGCGGGAGGCGAAGCCGAACGCCTCGCTGATTTCAGCGAGGCTCGGGGACTGGCCGTGCTCCGCGATTCGATCGCGGATAAAGGTCAGGATGGCGGTACGGCGGGGAGTTAAAGTCGTCATGGAGTACATTTGTACTCTTTTGGCGTTTTCCTGGCAAGGACTTGTAGGCGTTGCGTATGAGCTGCATAGGCGCTTCAAGGAGCAACACCAGCACTCACTGGGAGTTGAGTACCGGAATTCCGAGCGAAGCGCCGAGGGAGGTCAAATATTCGCCAAACCCGCCCCGACATTTGAAGTCCCGGCGTGCGCTGGTGACCACTGGGTTCGTCGCGGTCCAAACAATACGGGCGCCGATCCTCTCAAGATCAGCCACCAGATGGACGTCTTCGTGTGCGGCGAGATGCTGAAAGCCACCGGCGTTTCGATAGGCTTCGGCACTCAGTCCGAGATTGGCGCCGTGGATATGGCGATGGTTCTCGACGAATTGGTACAACTCGAGGTACTTGGAACGCACCGGGTCACCATGCTCATTCCAGCTGTCCACTTCAACCGTTCCACAGACCGCGTCAGCTTTGAACTCGATCTGGCGAGCAAGCCAGTCGTGAGGAACGACCGTGTCGGCATCGGTGAACGCAAGCCACTGTGCTCCGGCAGTGAGCAACTCTTGCGCGCCAGTCGCTCTGGCCTTACCCACATTCTGAAAAGAGGCTTCGAGCTGTGCTACGCCCTGCGTCGCAACCAATTGCGCGGTGTTGTCCGAGCAATCGTCCAGGACGACAAGTATCGTGACCAACTGACCACGCAAGCCGGGATGCCTGGCAGCCACCAGGACAGATAACAGGCAGGCGGTGATGTGTTTTTCTTCGTTATGGGCGGGTATCACAACACCGATCATTGGCGTTCTCTCGTTCAAGCAATATTGAGTTCTCCAGTTATCGACACTCGACTTCAAAAGAAGGTTTAAAGAATCTACAGGCGCACGCCCTCTGATTCGCAGCTTCGCAAAGAGTAGAGGCCATCACTTCGATGGTCGCGGGCATCCAACAAAAACATAGCTATGCATACCCTTCAAAAAATTTGAACCGCTTTGAGACGCGCTCGCCTAATGATCAGCTTGTGGATAATCCCACAGGCAATTTGCCAATACCGGCATACTCCGAGAGGTGGGCAACGTGGCTAAAGACGAGAAGAAAAGCAAAGGTGAAGCTTCGAAAGCCAGCAAGGAACTGAAAGACAAAAAGTCGTCACCGGCAAAGAAATCAACTGCGGCCTCGGCTCTTTCGAAATCTTCCGAAAAGAAAGACAAGAAAAAAGATGCCGAACCAAAGAAATCTGCAAAAAAAGCTGATAGCAAGCCAGAAAAGGCTAAGAAATCAGAGAAGGCAGAAAAGCCGGCGAAAAAGAAAAAGTGACCTCTGCTATCTGCTAGGGCTTTACGCCCTAGCTTCCTCAGGCTGTGTTGCCTTCGATAGCTTGAACATGCCGTTGGCGATCATCGGCGCGGGCTCTTCATCGCTGTGCTGCTGGCTGAGGAATTCGCGTATAGCTTCGGCGGTGCGCCTGGCGCTGGTCACCACGAAAAAATGCCCCTCGCCCTTTAAGACGTGCAGTTCGGCACGGCGAATGGTGCGGCGCAGGAGATGCGCGTTGTACACCCGCACCAGGGTGTCGCGTTCGCCGGTGAGGATCAGCGTGCGCTGGCGCAGACGGAATAGCCGCAGCAGGCTTGTCCAGCCGACCAAGGCAGCGAGCTGGTGGTAATAGGTTCGCGGGTTGACCGTGAGCATGCCGTTCACCACACCGAAGCGCAACAGCGTCTGTATCGAATCGCGCGTGCCTTCTTGCTTGCGCAGCTTGGCGCTTTTGCTCCCGCCAAAAAAATCCAGGATGTCGGCGGGATTCACCAGCACCGCCGGGCCGGCCGAAGTCGCCGCGAGGATCAGTCGGCGCACCATGCTCGGGTGACGCAGGGCGAATTCTTGCGCCAACGCACCGCCCCAACTCACGCCGAACACATCGATTTGGTCGATTCCCAATTGCTTGAGCATCTCGGCGATCAGGTCGGCATGGCGCGGCAGACGCATCGGCCAAGGGGGCATTTGCGACTTGCCCACCCCGGGCACGTCCAGCGTTATCGTCGTGTAGTCCACCAATTCATCGCGCAGGGGATCGAAGGTACGGATCAAACCACCCAGGCCGTTGAGCAAGAGCAGCGGCGAGCCTTGACCGCAGATTGAAACATTCAACTGCAAGTCTTTAATGGTTAGTTTGTGCGTTGTCATGGTTTCCCCCTTGGCCTACCCGCTGTTAAGACAACGGCTGGCGTTTGCGTTGCAAAAAAGGGTGACATTTATTGGCATGGCTCTGCGAATCATCGAGATATCGATCAACTGCGCAGATCGACGACCTTATTTGCTCATAACCCAAACATATTCGTTGCTGAGTTTGCGAGCCCAGGCTCGGATCTCAGTTTTGGCCGGCAACACGAAATCAAGCCCCGAAAGATTCGGGGCTTGATAGTGTTAGACGATATCAGGGTTTGCGTCCTCCACCTCCGCTCATCCCACCGTCCTTGCTTCCCATTTCAGATGACTTATCGCGGTCATCGGAAAGATTGCTGTCTCGCCCGCTTCCTTTTCCACCGCTGGACGATTGGTCAGCCTTATTGGATTGTTGTCCACCTGAAGCCTGGCCGCCTTTTTGGCCTGGTTTGGTCATGTTTTCTTTATCGTCGGCAAATTCGCCTCCGCGATTCGTACCCTGCCCTCCTCCAGACATGCGGTCACTGTCACGGGATTGTTGTCCGCCGGAAGCTTGACCACCTTTTTGGCCTGCTTCAGACGCGCGCTGCGGATCGTTGGCAAAATTTCCGCCAGAGGCTTCTCCACCTTTCTTGCCGGCTTCAGAAGCCTTGTCACGGTTATTAGAAAAATTGCCTGGATTTTTATTTCCTGTATTGGCCATTTTTGTTCACCTCTACATCGTTAGCACGAGCATGGGCTCGTCTAATTGGGAGGACGCTCAAAACAGAAAGTTTTAACGGAAATATTGGGCTCGCGACGAGTGGAGGGGAGTATATGGTTCCATCGAAAATGAGCGCATTCGATGGACGGCGTATGCGTCATGGGGAGCATCCTACGTCGAATTTCAGATCAAAATGATCGATGTTTACTAGACTTAATATTTCGTAGAAGTCCTCCATGCATCAGACTCAGGAGGTTGATCGATGACTGAACACATCGTGCATTTTCATTGCCAGATCGATCAGGGAACGACAGAGCGCTTTCGGGACTGTTGCCTCGAAGCCATCGATCAAGGCGCCACATCATTGCTCCTCAATCTTTCTACAAGCGGGGGCAGCACTAACTTTGGCTTCACCCTCTACACGTTCCTGAAGTCATTGCCGGTACCGCTATGCGCGATCAACGCGGGCAACATCGAATCAATGGGCATCATTATGTTTTTGGCGGCAGCCCGCCGTATCACCTCGCCCCACTCACGCTTCCTGATTCACCCGATGAATTGGTACTTCAGTCAAAAATCAGTCGACCATCAGCGCCTGCGTGAATACCTGTCGAGCCTCGACAACGACCTCGCGCGTTACGTGCAAATTTTCACACTCGAAACTGCTGACGCAGAGACCAAGCTCGATATTTTTCATTGCCTTTCAGCAGAAGAAAAAGTCATCGCTGCACACGAGTCTCTCGCATACGGGATTGCGCATGAGATGAAGCAAATGATGTTTGCAGATGATGTTAAGCATTGGAAAGTCAGTGGGGGATAATCAAAGCGCCCTCCACTCCCTGATCGGGAAGGTACGTTAGTACATATTTCTCGAAAAAAACTCCAAATTCAGAAGCATACGATTGTCCGACAAACGTTTTGAATTTTTTTTGGCGCGCTCACTCCTTTGTCTATGAGCATAGGGAGGGGGTCTCATGAACACCGATCTTTTTGTCATTGAATACAAGCTCCATGGGGAGCCCAAGTCCTTCATCATTCGTGCAAAAACAATGCGCAATGCAGATGCTTGGCATTGGGCGAGTTGTGATGCTGGATTGGCTCCTATACCAAAGCCTGGGAGGCCACCGCTAAAAGTCGTCTCTAAACCTCAAGCGGAAAAGTACGGGGTGACTGATGTCAAATGGCGGGAATCCGCAACATTAACTTGGACGGAGGTTTCAACGTCATGAGCGCATACATTTTGAAAGACGTAGGCAGCTTGGATGAAGACGCCGAAGTAGCTCGTTCCACTGCGCTTTTTTTTGAGGCGGATCGACTGGATGCAGTCGCCTACAGCATTCTAGATTCGGCTGAAAAAACCGACGAGATTTTGAAAAAATTTACGGAGGCAAAAGCTATCGCTGATGCCAAACGAGCCGAAGCATCCCGGGTTTTGACACACTCAAGACGACAGAAAAAAACCATGAGTTCCAGTGACATAAGCGGTGTGAAAAATCCTGCTACGTACCTGGGTTAGTAAGTTGAATATACACAGACCAGGTAGCTAGCAGTAGCCAAAATGTCGCGAAAATCCAAGGGGTACGAACGGAAAACAGCAGCGCCTTTCGATACCCCTTGTGCGTGGACTCACGCTCGCTAAACAACGGTGAGTCGTCGTAGGCCAACCCCATCAGCGGCTCGCTGCGGAGCAATTCGCTCTGCTTGAAATACCAGTGATCAATGATGTCATAGGCCGCGCGAATACCAGGCCAGGCGTTCAGCGAGCTAAGCACACCCAGCAGCGCAAGAAACGGTGGCACCACCAGCGTGAACAACTTTCCCCATTCGGGATTGAGATTGGCCATACAAGACGCAAAGGCGATGACCAAAAAGGATTGGGCTGCCAGATATGCATCGGTTCGATTGGCTAAAATGCTCGTCTCGTACTGAATCTCTCTTCGGTAAAAATCCAATCTTTCTTTAGGGGAGCCGAACATCTTTGCGTTGTGCTCGGTCAGCTGAGTGTCGTCTATGTGGGAAGTCAAAATTCTCGGCAAGATGGATTCGCTCTGATCAGTTAATACGAAGCTCGTGTTCAGCCCAAAAGCCATACTCGACTAAAGCGCTTAGCCTCAGGGTATTTGCGCTCACTCTCTAGATGCTTATGGGGGGCAAATCGTTCCAAACCAATCATTAGTGCAATAGATGTTTGTGAACTCTGGCATGCCGGGCAGCTTGCCTTGCGGGAAGTTCGGTTGGATCGAGTGCAAGGCTTTTTCGAAGGACAGCTGATGGGCGATTTCGCGGCTCATCAAAAATCCCATAGCGCAAGGTTGCCGATGGCAACTAGCTGGGGACTTGCTACGTTTGACCGGAGGAAAAGCGGAAGGCCAGTGTCAGACCTCCCGCCTTTCATTCATGCGTTTACGAAGTACCTAATCCACGTGATAGATCGGCTGGTGCATCGGATGCGGCGAGGTGATCCCCTTTTGGATTTGCATCCACGTCCGAGTGTTCAGTCGTCTTTGTCACCGTATCGCGTACCGCCTCAAAACCCTCACGTGCCTGTTGCTTGACCTTGTCGGCCAGTCCCGCGCTGGTCTTGCCAAGATACCGTTGCTCGGTCGCCGTCGAAGGCAACGCAGCCCCCAGCATGGCACCTAACGCGATGCCCGCTGCGGCGACCATCAGAGGTTGCTCCTTGAGCAAATGACTGAATTGGTTAGTCATCACTTGGGTGCTGCGCACTAACCGGTCGCTGGCGTCATGAACGGCGTGACTCATATTATCGGTGGCCGCGCCTAGATTATCCGTCAGGTGGGCGGCCTTGCCTTTGACGGTCTGGTAACCCTCCTTGAGCGAGTCGGTGGTGTGGTGCAAATGGTCACGCGCACTGTCGATGCCGTCTGCCAGCCCGTCGGCCCACTCTCCGACTTTGTTCTGATCCGGGCCTACGCGATAGCCAGGTTGTGCGGATGGAGGGCGGTTCTGGCTCATCATCAACCACAGCAATCCAACTGACGTCAGCACAGCGGGAACTGGATTATTACGAACACTGGTTCCCAGGTTAGTCAGGAATGTCGTGCCGTTGCTCTGCATAAAGCCCAGGGCTTGATCGAATACTTGGCCGGGTGTGAATTTGCTTTCGAGCGCATCGACGATGTTGCCGATGCTGGCCCGTTG
Organism: Pseudomonas sp. LBUM1644; assembly: GCF_059716195.1. Classification (NCBI taxonomy): domain Bacteria; kingdom Pseudomonadati; phylum Pseudomonadota; class Gammaproteobacteria; order Pseudomonadales; family Pseudomonadaceae; genus Pseudomonas; species Pseudomonas sp. LBUM1644. The sequence goes on from NZ_CP166812.1 coordinate 3,746,627, forward strand.
AGCATCGATTTCACGCTCGATGGCCTCAGGACTTTTCTGCGATTCGATTTCGAATTCGGTGTTCATGAGACTTTCCTCCGCAGCGCTTCCTGATCTTTATTCAAAGCATCCAGAGTGCGATCAGGCTTGAAATTAGACGGATTGAATTGTTTTTTCCCCGACTGCAGCATGGCGAACCCTACGATCATCACCACAACACCGACGATCAACGCAGCCAACCATGGCGCCATTACCATGCTCAAACCGTAGACCGCAGACATCAACAGAATGATGAACCCCGCCAGAATCACAATTGCGCCACCGGCCACGGCGGCAACGCCGGCCTTGAGGGTTGTGAGGCTGGCTTGCAGTTCAGCCTTGGCCAAAGCGAGCTCCTTGGTGAACAGCGCGGGAACTTCTCGGGATAACTGCCGTATCAATCCGACGACGGAAGCATCTGGATCAGCCACGGGCACTGGCCTTGCGCCCGGAAAACCTGGATCTTCTCTGTTCATCACAGTGTTCCTCCGTTGAAGGTTGTTGAAGCAGGTGTCGAGTTCGTCGCGAAGTCCGAAGGATGATCATGCTGATTCGGCGAAGCCGGGGTGATGCCTGTGGCCAGGCCGGAACTCTGATCGGTGCGTGAGGGAACGGAAGTTTCATAGGGTCGTTGAGCGCCAAAACCACCTGACGGAGGCATTGAGTTACCCGCTGCCGGATCACTGGTATCAGTGACTGTCGCCGCAGACGAGCTGCCTGCTTTCAGAAAACGCGATAGGCCGAAGCCCAGCGCCACACTGCCGGCGATGAAGAGTGCTGGGTTGTTACGAGCCAGATCGGCTGCGTCGTGAAGTAGCTGTTCGGCACTTTTTCCACGCAGATTACCCGCCAGACCACTCATGGATTCAGCCATGTCCGCAAGGTAGTCAGACATACCAAGCGTGTCCTTGCTTTCAATCTCGGAAACGAAGGATTTCGCTCCCTTTGCCAACGCCTCAATCTGGTCTGCTGCCGTATCTCGATATTGACCGAACTGCTCGTCAGCCTGCTGCCTCGCGCCGCCAAGCGCCTCAGTTACATTTTCTTTTAAGTGTTCGAGGTTCTGCTCTGTCTCTGCGGAGTCGGGTTTATCTGCCTGACTCCCAGTGTTGCTATCTGAAGTATTCATGTCGTCCCTCGCCTTCTGAATGAAAAAGCGTTATCAGGGTTCGCCACGAATTACCCGTAGCCCCCCTCACTCCAGATGACGGGGCAGCGTTATGGGGAGTTCCAATGAAATGATGAGTGATGCTTTCACTCGTCCCCCGAATCATTTCTTCAAACGCGCCGCAGTGGGCACGCATCAGAATGGCCGCAAATATCCTGAACTGTTGCGCAACGTGAGCTTCTATCGATAGACCGCGTTGGTCATCCATCCCAAATCTTCTTCCGGAGTGCTTGATCATGACTGATCAACCAGTGAGCGACAGTGCATCAAGCCAAGATCGTCCCGCCAGCCGCGTCAGCGAGGGCTTACCTTACCCATTAGGCGCGACGTGGGACGGCTCGGGCGTCAACTTCGCAATTTTTTCTGCGAATGCCACAAAGGTCGAACTGTGTCTGTTCGACGCGCAAGGTCAGCAAGAAATTGAGCGCATTGCCCTACCGGAATTTACCAACGAGATTTGGCATGGCTACCTTCCCGACGCGCGACCTGGGACACTCTATGGCTATCGGGTGCACGGCCCCTACGACCCGGCAAATGGTCATCGCTTCAACCACCACAAATTGCTGATAGACCCTTATGCCAAGCAGATCTCAGGTGAGCTGCAATGGGACGACGCATTGTTTGGTTATACCGTCGGCCATGAAGACGGCGATTTGTCTTTTGATGAGCGGGACAGTGCGCCTTTCATGCCTCGCTGCAGAGTAATCGACCCGGCATTCACTTGGGGCAGTACCACAAAGCCCAATGTGCCATGGGAAAATACCGTTTTTTACGAGACACATGTGCGCGGCTTTACCATGCGCCATCCTGCGGTATCGGAGTCTGAACGCGGCACCTTTGCAGCCTTCCATCAATACGATGTGGTGGAATACATTCGCTCACTTGGCGTGACATCGGTGGAATTGATGCCAGTGCATTATTTCCTGGATGACAATCACCTCCTGGAAAAAGGACTGCGCAACTTCTGGGGCTACAACACACTGGGCTTTTTTGCCCCACATGCGCGATATATGGCCGGACAGTCCATCGGCGAGTTCAAGGTCATGGTCTCGCGCTTCCATAAGGCGGGATTGGAGGTGATTCTTGATGTGGTCTACAACCACACGGCCGAAGGTAATGAGATGGGGCCGACCCTATCGCTAAAAGGTATCGACAACGCCAACTACTACCGCTTGATGCCTGACGATGCCCGTTATTACATCAACGATACGGGTACTGGTAACACACTCAACATGAGCCACCCTTGCGTGTTGCAAATGGTGACTGACTCCTTGAGGTACTGGAGTTCGGAGATGGGCGTGGATGGGTTCCGATTCGACCTGGCTACGATCCTCGGTCGGGAACCTCACGGATTCAGCGAGGGCGGCGGCTTCCTTGATGCATGCCGTCAAGATCCGGTTCTGGCCAAGGTGAAGCTTGTCGCTGAACCATGGGACTGCGGCCCAGGGGGCTATCAAGTGGGCAACTTCCCACCCGGTTGGATGGAGTGGAACGACAAGTTCAGGGACATCTCTCGTGCCTTCTGGAAAGGTGACGATGAAATGCTGGGCGACTTTGCGAAGATTTTTCTTGGCTCAGGTGACCAGTTCAATCGGCGTGGTCGCAAGCCTGCTTCATCGGTCAATTTCATCACCGCACACGACGGCTTCACGCTGAATGACCTCGTCTCCTACAACGAGAAGCACAACGAGGCCAATGGCGAAGACAACCGTGATGGCCACTCTGATAACAGGTCGTGGAACTGCGGCGTGGAGGGGCCAACAGAAGACCCCGTCATTCTTGAGCTGCGTTATCGGCAGATGCGTAACCTCCTTGCCACGCTGTTTCTATCCCAAGGGACGCCGATGCTCCTGGCCGGTGACGAATTTGCCCGCACTCAAGGCGGTAGCAACAATGCCTACTGTCAGGACAGTGAGATCGGCTGGGTCGATTGGAACGTGAGTGAAAAAAGTAGCGAGCTGCAGGACTTTGTCAGGTACCTGATCGAGTTGCGCAATCGCTACCCCCTGCTTCGTCGCAACCGCTTTTTCACAGGCGAGTATGACGAAAGCCTGGGCGTCAAAGACGTTAGCTGGATCCAGCCAAGCGGTGAAGAAATGGGTATGGAGCAGTGGCAGGATGGCAGTAACCGCTGCATGGGTATCTTGCTGGATGGTCGTACTCAAACAAGCGGCATTCGCCGCGAAGGTGTCGATCATTCACTTCTGATCATCGTAAACGCACACCATGATGTGGTGAGCTTCAAACTGCCAGAAGTGCCACAGGGCAAACAGTGGGCTCTTCAACTGGATACCAACCTGACGGAGTTAGACCCTGGTGAGTCGTTTTCCTTCGGAGATGAGTATCAGGTCACCGGGCGCTCTGTGCTGATGTTCGAACTGAAAAAGCCATCAACCAGGAAACGGAAGTAAAACGACGCTGCGATCTTTTGACTTTTCTGTTCAAAAACAAGATCAAAAGATCGCAGCCTTCGGCAGCTCCTACAGGGTTCAGTTCAGGTCAGATCAGATGGGAGAGGTAGGGCCAGGGGTAGATGCCGCGGTTGTGGCCGTCGCTGAACACCAGCTGCAGGCCATAACCTTGGGAATTGAGTTCGGTCACTCGAATGCGGGGGTCGACCGACGGCGTCAGGCCCTGCAATCGAAACGCCCGGCATTGCGAGCACGGGCACTGCCGGCGCAATTCGGCATGATCCAGCCATTGCTCGCGGCCGTTCGGCCAATTCAATCGTAGCTGCCGCTTGGCTTGGGAATTGCCCACCGCCAGCGGATTCATTGCAACTGACTCAGCGCGATACGCACCGCTTTGCGCACTTCCGGATCGCCATCGTCTTGAGCAGCCTGCAAGGGGGCGATCGCGCCTTTATCGTCAAGTTCTCCAAGGGCCAGCGCGGCCTCCTTGCGCAGGTTGCTGATGCGATGACCGAGGGTTTCGATCAGTGCTTCCAGGGCCGGCGCATACCGCAAGCGGCCGAGGCTGCGGGTGGCGCGCAAACGCACCTGCCAGTAATCGTCGCCCAACGCGTCGATCAATGCCGGGCCGGCGTCGGTGTGTCCAACCTTGCCCAGAGTTGTCGCGGCTTCTTCGCGGACTTGCCAGGCGTCGTCCTGCAACGCCTGGCGCAGGGCTGGCAGGACCTGTGCGTCTGACGCCAGGCCCAACGCCCCGGTGGCGGCGCGGCGAACGTCGGTGTCCGGGTCGTCACTGGCCAATCGGGCCAAGGCTGGCAACGCCTCCAGTTGCTTGAGCCAGCCGAGGACGCCGACGGCTTCGCGGCGAACGTTGGCGTCTTCGTCATCCAACGCCCCTGTCGCGGCAGCGGCGGCATCGGGGAAACGCAACTCGCGCAACGCCCTGAACGCCGCGATGCGTACGCGGCTGTCGGCATGTCCGGTCCACGGCAGAATCACCCGGCCCGCCCCTGCGCTTTTCAGCAGGCTGAGGCTTTGCGCGGCAGCGGCTTGCACGGCCAATGAAGGATCGGTCAGGGCCTGGCACAACGCTTCGACCACCGGCGTTTCCTCCCAGGCCTCCAGTAGCCGCGCGGCTTCGGCGCGAACTTCTTCCGTCGGATCCTGAGTCAGCCTGTCGACCAGCCACAGCAAGCCATCCGGCTCTTCAAGATCGGCTAATTCAATCAGGGCGATCCGGCGCACCCCGGGATCTTCATCGGTCAAGCGCGGTTGCAAGGCAAGAATGTCGTCGTTATCGGTTACATCAAAGAGTGAGGTCATAGGGCAAATCGCGGCAGTTTGTTTTCAGGGGGAAGTCCGAGAGGGTTCAGGCGTGGTAACTGCCGACCGTCTTCGTGACGCAGTAATTCGAGGCAATGCCGCTTCAGGCGCGAAAACTCATGGCTTGTCACCAGTTCGGTGGTACGCGGCCGGGGGAAATCAAGGCGCAGGTCTTCGATGATCCGGCCAGGGCGCGAACTCATGACCAGTAACCGGTCGGCGAGAAACAGCGCTTCGTCGATGTCGTGGGTGACGAACACCACGGTGGTGCGAATCCGCGTCCAGATGTCCAGCAGCAACTCCTGCATGTTCAATCGGGTCAGGGCATCGAGGGCGCCGAAGGGTTCGTCCATCAATAACAGGCGCGGGCGATTGATCAGCACGCGGGCGATTTCCACCCGTTGCTGCATGCCGCCGGAGAGCTGATCGGGCCAGCGTTCGGCAAAACCTTCCAGGCCTACCAGGGCGAGCATTTCGTCGGCGGCGTTGTGCCGTTCGGCTTTGCCGATGCCGCGCATTTTCAGGCCGAAGGCGACGTTGTCGCGCACGGTGCGCCAAGGGAACAGCGTGTGATGCTGGAAGACCATGCCGCGCAGCGGTGATGGGCCCGAGACTTGAGCGCCGTCGACTTTCAGTGTTCCCGTCGTCGTTTGCAGATGCCCGGCCAGTGCGCCGAGCAAGGTGGATTTACCGCAACCGGAAGGCCCGAGAATGCACACAAATTGCCCCGGTTCGATTTGGCATTCCAGGGCTTGTAAAGCCTCAAAAGCAGCGCTGCCCTGCCCCAGGCTGATCGACAATCCGTGAATATCGATTCGCCCTTCAGGGTGTTGAAAAACGCTCATCAGGTTTTTCCTCGTGGTCGATGCCAGGGGGTGAACAACCCTCCGAGGCGTTTGATCAGCAGGCTGCTGCCCATCCCGAGGACACCAATCAGCAACATGCCGACGACGATGTCGGCGTAGTTCTGAATGGTGTAGGACTCCCAGGTGTAATAGCCGATGCCGTACTGGCCGGAGATCATTTCCGCGGTCACCAGGCAGAACCACGAAGTGCCCATGCCGATGGCGAGGCCGGTGATGATGCTCGGCGCGGCGCCCGGCAGGATCACCTCCTGCAGAATCGCCCGACGTCCGGCGCCGAGGCTTTTCGCCGAGGCAACCAGCCGTGGGTCAACGCCTTCAACACCGTGCACGGTGTTGAGCAGGATCGGGAACAATGCACCGGTGAAGGTGATGAAGACCATCGACAGTTCGGACGATGGGAACATCAGGATGGCCAGCGGAATCCAGGCTACCGCCGGGATAGGACGCAGGACTTCCAGCGGCGGCAGCAGCAGGTCTTCGGCCCATTTCGAGCGCCCGATCGCCAGGCCCAAGGCGATACCGATGATCAGTGCAGCGAGGTAACCGGCGAAGACCCGGCTGAGGCTGCTGCTCAGGTGCCGGGCAAGTTTGCCGGAGTCGCCGAGGCCCAACGCCGCTTCAATCACTGCCAACGGTGTCGGCACGTTGGCGAAGGTGACCAGGCCGAGGTTCCAGTGGTGACTGGCGGCGAGTTGCCAGAACAGGAGGCAGAGCAGCAACGAGGATGCTCTTGGAATCCAGCGCAAATATGATCGGTACATACATAACTTCCAATGGCGAACACATCACCTGTAGGAGCTGCCGAAGGCTGCGATCTTTTGATCTTGATCCTTTGGCGGTTTCGAGTCTGTTGAAGATCAAGATCAAAAGATCGCAGCCTTCGGCAGCTCCTACAGGGGGCCGTGTTTTCCGGGTTAGCGGGCGGCAACGGCCTGGGTGGTGGCGTCGGTGAAGTCGAAGACTTTTCCGCCCTGGGCCGTGGCGAATTGCTGGGCCTGGCCTTTCAGCAGAAACGCGCTGAGCCGCCCTTTGGCATCACTGGCAAACCACGCCTGATCCGCCAGCAACTTGATCCCGCTGTCACTGGCCTGGGCATACACCGCGCGGATGTTCTTGCCTTCCTGCTTCAGGCTCGCCAATGCCGTGAACGCCGACTCCGCCGAGGCGTACTGCCGGACCTTCGGCTCGCCACGCACCCAGATCTCGGCGACATGACTGACGTCGGTAATGGCTTTGCCAGTCGCCGCATCATTGGCCTTCAACGGCGTCTGCCCGTAGTTGGCCAGTTGCGCGGTGTAGTCGATATTCGAGGCCTTGAATGCGGAGCGGATGTATTGATCGTCGATAAAGGTCGCCAGATCGAGACCGCGATCAGCCTTCTTCAACAGTTTGAGCGTATCGATGGCGGTGCCGACGGCCTGGCGGTATTCCGGTTTCCAGCTCAGGTCGCGGGTCTGCACGCCGAGTGGGCCATGGAACAGATAATTCACCTCGGCATCGACACCGGTAACTTTGGCGATCAACTCGCTGTATTTCTCCGGCTCGGCAGCGAGTAACTGATTGGCTTCGATGCTGGCGCGCAAATAGGCGACGACTATTTCCGGGTACTTCTTCGCATAGGCCTGATCCACCAGCGCGCCATGGAAAGTCGGCGCATCGGCCTGGGAACCGTCATAGATCTTGCGAGCAAAACCACGGCTCGGGAACAGTTCGGCGAACGGCACGAAGTCGGCGTGGGCATCGATCTTCCCGGCCTGCAACGCGGAACCCGCGACTTCCGGCGGCTGCGCAATAATGTTCACGTCTTTGAGTGGGTCCCAGCCCTGAGCCGCGACGGCGCGAAGCAACATGCCATGGGCGGTCGAGGCGAACGGCACGGAAATGGTCTTGCCCTTCAACTCGGCCAGCGACTGCACTCCCGAGGCGCTGGGCACGACGATACCGTTGCCACTGCCCTTGATGCTGCCCGAAAGCACGCTGATAAACAGGCTGTGCTTGCCCGCCGTTTCGAACGCCACGCCGTTGAATGCACCGGGGAAGTCGGCCATGGCGCCGAAGTCGAGTTTGCCGGCAACCATCTCGTTGGTCAGGGGCGCACCGCTGGTGAAGTTCTTCCATTGCACTTCATATTTGGCGTCTTTGTAGGGGCCGTCGTGAGGCAGGTATTTGTCCAGCAGCCCCAGCTCGCGAATCAACAGACCGCCAGCGGCGCAGTTGATGGTGGTGTCCTGGGTGCCGATGGCAATGCGGATGGTTTCGGCTTGCGCCGACAAGGTGAATGAGGCCAGTACCAGACCGGCAAATGCTGCACGCAGCAATATTGGCAAAGACATAGTGAATCCCCTCGAATCATTCATAGGATGTTCGTCTCCGCCACGATCAGGGCGCGGTGGGAAACGAGGGGTGTTTAAATCTCGCGTCCGGTGTTGCCGGATGGCGTTATGGGTTGTCCTTACTGGCCTCTTCGCGGGCAAGCCCGCTCCCACAGTGATTTGTGTTGTGCCTAAGATTGTGAAAACACCAAAGAACCCTGTGGGAGCGGGCTTGCCCGCGAAGGCGTCCTGTCATTCAACGGAGCAAGTAGGGGATTTCGACTTTCACCGCCCCGGTCGGGCAGTCCTTTTCGCAGGGCATGCAGTACCAGCATTCGTCGAAAGCCATGTAGGCCTTTTGCGTGGCCGGGTTGATCGCCAGCAGGTCCATTGGGCACACATCGACGCACACGGTGCAGCCTTTGTGGGCGATGCAAAGGTCCTCATCGACCGTGACGGGGGCATTGGAACGGAAGAAGATTTCCTGGGGTTGATAAGCCATTTCGCGGTCTCTCTGTTGGGTCATGCTCAGGCCGCAAAGGCACCGACGCGCAGCCGGTCATAGGCCTGCATTTCTTCGGCATCGAGCGGGATGATGTAAGGCTCGACGGCTTTCTTGAAACTGGTCATCAAGCCGTTTTCACCTTTCTTCAGGTGGCAATGGCAGAACCAGTCGCTGTCGTTGCGTTGCGGGTGATCGACCCGATAGTGGTAAAGCCCCCAGCGACTTTCGGCGCGGAACAGCGAGGCGCGGGCGGCCATTTCGGCGCAGTCGCGGATCATGCTGACTTCCATGGCCCGCATCAGTTCGTGGGCGTTGTGGGCCTTGATCTGATCGAGGTCGCGCTGGATATCGCTGAAGCGTTGCAGGCCGATTTGCATCTTCTTGGTCACTTTCGGCGGTTGCAGGTAGTCATTCACGAAGCGTCGCAGTTTGTACTCGACTTGCGCGGGAGGCAGACCGTGTTCGCGATCCAGCGGTGCGTAGACCCTTTGTTTTTCCGTTTCGATCTGCTTGGCATCGACTTCTGAAAACTCGCGCCCGGCGACAAAATCCACCGCGTTGGTGCCGGCAAACCAACCGTAAGTGAACGCGCCCAACATGTAGTTATGTGGGACGGCGGCCATGTCTCCCGCCGAATACAACCCCTTGACCGAGGTTTCGGCTTTCTCGTTGACCCACACGCCCGATGCCGAATGCCCGCTGCAAAAACCGATTTCCGAGATGTGCATCTCGACCATCTGCGTGCGGTAATCCGTGCCGCGATTGGCGTGGAACTGGCCGCGACTCGGGCGTTCGTTGCTGTGCAGGATCTCCTCGATGTTCTGGATGGTTTCTTCGGCCAGGTGATCGAGCTTGAGGAATACCGGGCCGTTGCCGCTTTCGAGTTCCTGGTGGAACTCCCACATCATCTGCCCACTCCAGTAGTCGCACTCGATGAAGCGCTCACCTTTATTGTTTGCCGTGTAGCCACCCAACGGGCCGGTGACGTAGGCGCAGGCCGGGCCGTTGTAATCCTTGATCAACGGGTTGATCTGGAAGCATTCGAGGTTCGCCAGTTCGGCGCCCGCGTGATAAGCCATGGCATAACCGTCGCCGGCGTTGGTCGGGTTTTCGTAGGTGCCCATCAGGTAACCCGAGGAAGGCAGCCCCAGGCGTCCGGCGGCGCCGCAGCACAGGATCACGGCTTTGGCCTTGATCACATGGAAGTCAGTCGTACGGCAGTCGAAACCCATCACGCCGTTGACCGCGCCCTCTTCGTCCGTCAGCAAACGGGTGCAAACGAGGCGATTGGTGATGCTGACCCGCGCTCGTTTCAATTGGCGGTACAGGACTTTCTTGATGTCGTGCCCTTCCGGCATCGGCAGCACGTAGGCGCCCATGTGGTGAACCTTCTTCACCGCGTAGTCGCCGGTCTCGTCCTTCTCGAACTTCACGCCCCAGCGGTCCAGTTGTTCGATCGTTTCGAAGCTGTGGGTCGCGTAGGCATACACCGCGGCCTGATTGACGATGCCGTCGTTGGCGATGGTGATTTCCTTGGTGTACTGCTCCGGCGTCGAGTGGCCCGGGATGATCGCGTTGTTCAGGCCGTCCATGCCCATGCTGATCGCACCGCTGCGCTTGACGTTGGCCTTGTCGATCAACAACACGCGCAGATCGCGGTTACGCTCCTTGGCCTTGATCGCCGCCATGGGACCTGCGGTGCCGCCGCCGATCACGACGATGTCGTATTCCTGTTCGAGGGTGTTTCTGGAGCTGTGGGTCATGCCTGATCCCCTTTTTGCCGGTCGATCCGCAAGCGGTACTGGAACGCATCGCCGCGGTAGTAAAGGTGTTCGAAGTCCACGGGGCGGCCATCGGCATCGTGGGTCAGGCGCTCGATGCGCATGATCGGCGAGCCGGCTTCAACGTTCAGCGCCTGGGTCAGGTCGCTGTCGGCCAGCACCGCGTCGATGGCCAGGTCGGCATGACCGAGCGCCAGGCCGCAGTCGTTTTCGAGGATCAGGAAGATGTCGCGAGTGACCAGGTCAGCCTTCTCCAGACGCTCGCCAATGGCTTTTGGCAAATAGGTGATTTCCAGGGAAATCGGTTCGCGATTAATCAGCCGAACGCGCTTTATCTGCGCCACGGTTTCGCCTTCGGCCACTTGCAAACGCTCGGCGACCAGCTTGTCGGCGGCAATGAACTTGAAGCTGCGCAGGCGGTTGATCACCTCATAGCCGCGACCGGTCATGGACTCGGCAAGGCCTTGCAGGGTGCTGACGTTCTGGAAAGTCTTGGGCTTGGCGACGAACGTGCCTTTGCCGTGGATCTTGAAAATCAGCCCTTCTTTTTGCAGATCACCAAGGGCCTGGCGCACGGTGATGCGGCTGACTTTGAACAACGCGCAGAGCTCGCTTTCGGAGGGCATCTGGCTGTCTTGCGGGTATTCACCGTCCAGGATGCGGGCGCGGAGCACATCCCGCAGCTGGGTGTGCAGCGGGACACTGCTCAGGGATAGAACATTATCGGTCATGGCAGATCACTTGTTATAACGAGTTATGACGTGATCTTAGAGATGTGGTGCGGGAGTTGAGAAATATTGTTTAAGCATAAGGTTAGAAGATCAAAAGATCGCAGGCTGCGCCAGCTCCTACATGAGATTGCATTCCCCTGTAGGAGCTGCCGGAGGCTGCGATCTTTTGATCTTTCTGCCGACTCAGTCGAGGCGCAATGCCCGCAGGTCCAGGCGCCCATCCTTGAGCGGCGGGCACCAGTAGTAGCCACCGGTGATTGGGCGACTGATGCGGTACAAACCGTCGGTGATGCCGTCTTCCAGACCGCTCATACGCCGCAGTTGGGCTTCGAACGCGTCGAGGGAAAAACCGAAGGCCAGGAACATCAACCCGGCGCGATCACCTTCGATCCACGGCATCGAACGACGGACTACGAACGCTTCGGGAGCAAAACTTTCCTGGGCGGTGCGTTTGACGTGGGCGGAGATCGGCGCGTCGTCGATCTCCTCGTTATCGCTCAAGCGACGGCCCATGATGTTGTCCTTCTCATGGGAGGGCATCCCGTGGAAGCCCTTCAGGTCGTGCTGCCACTGCTGGATCGCGGCGAAGCTGCCACCGACCACACCGTCAGCGCCCTCACCCACCAACGCAGCGGCCACGGCAGCTTCGTCGTGCGGGTTTTCAGTGCCATCTTCGTAACCGGTCAGGTCGTGGCCGGTGAGGTGGCGGAAAGTTTCGTTCATCTGCACCAGGCGCAGGGCCGGTGCCAGCGCGGCTTCGATGGCGTTGCTACGATTGAGCAACTCGCCCCGGTCAACGCCGTGCAACCAGCACCACAGAGCGTGTTGGGTCGACGGGTTGTCGACGCCAACGCCGGTCAGCGCCGGAAAGGCGCGCAGCCCTTCGATTTGACCATGAAGGGCTTTAACCAGGGATTCACCGAAACCGACCACCACCGACTTCCCGTCCACCAGCCCCTGCAATTTGTCGAGCGCGGCCGGCAAAGCAGCGGCGGATTCGAGGGCGAAGAACATATGACGGGCTTGAGGCGGAACGGGGGTGGCGAGAATGCCCGGCTGGTAGTAACTCATATGAACTCCTTGATAAAGAGCGCGAAGTTTACCCGCGGGCACTTAAAAAGTCCGGTCAATAAGGCGTATAACCTTTGAGGTGAATCTGAATGGCAAGCCGCCAGCGCATGGCTTACATCACATGGAGTAGCGACATGACCACAGCACATATCCTTGGCAACCTGTTTCCCGACGCAAGCAGCATCCCTGAAAAATACCGCCTCGACGGCCCGACCGAACAGCGTGAATACCTGGTCGACGGCGAACTGAAAACCTGGAATGGCCCCCTCGCCCAAGTCCGCAGCCCGGTGTACCTGACCGGCGAAAAGGGTGACGAACAAGTGATCCTCGGCAGCACGCCGCTGCTCGATGCCGACACCGCATTGACCGCCCTCGACGCCGCCGTCCGCGCCTATGACCGGGGCCAGGGCCTATGGCCAACCCTGCGCGTGGCCGAGCGCATCCAGCACGTCGAAGCGTTTCTGCGGCGCATGCGCGAACAACGCGAAGCGGTGGTCAAGCTGCTGATGTGGGAAATCGGCAAGAACCTCAAGGACTCGGAAAAAGAGTTCGACCGCACCTGCGACTACATCGTCGACACCATCAACGCCCTAAAGGAACTCGATCGCCGCTCCAGTCGCTTCGAACTGGAACAGGACACCCTCGGCCAGATCCGCCGCGTGCCGCTGGGCGTCGCACTGTGCATGGGACCCTACAACTACCCGCTGAACGAAACCTTCACCACGCTGATTCCGGCGCTGATCATGGGCAACACCGTGGTGTTCAAGCCGGCCAAGTTGGGTGTGCTGTTGATTCGTCCGTTGTTGGAGGCTTTCCGCGACAGCTTCCCGGCCGGGGTGATCAACGTCATTTACGGCAGCGGCCGCGAGACCGTCAGCGCGCTGATGGCCAGTGGCAAGATCGATATTTTTGCGTTCATTGGTACCAACAAAGCGGCCAGCGACCTGAAAAAACTCCATCCAAAACCCCACCGCTTGCGTGCGGCACTGGGGCTGGATGCAAAGAACCCCGGCATCGTGCTGCCGGAGGTCGATCTGGATAACGCGGTCAGTGAAGCGCTCACCGGCTCGTTGTCGTTCAACGGCCAGCGCTGCACCGCGTTGAAAATCCTCTTCGTCCATGAAGACGTGGTCGAGGCCTTCATCGAGAAATTCAACACCAAACTCGCCACGCTGAAACCGGGCATGCCGTGGGACAGTGGCGTGGCCCTGACGCCGCTGCCGGAATCGGGCAAGGTCGACTACCTGCACTCGTTGGTCGCGGATGCAGTCAGCAAAGGTGCCACCGTGGTAAACCCCAACGGCGGTGAAGCCCGTGCGTCGTTCTTCTACCCCGCCGTGTTGTACCCGGTGACACCGCAAATGCGCGTTTATCAGGAAGAACAGTTCGGCCCGGTCATCCCGATCGTGCCGTACCGGCATCTGGACACGGTGATCGATTACGTCCTGGAATCGGACTTCGGCCAGCAGTTGAGTATCTTCGGCACCAACCCGGTGGCGGTCGGCCGGCTGGTGGACACCTTCGCCAATCAGGTCGGTCGGATCAACCTCAACGCCCAATGCCAGCGCGGCCCGGACACCTTTCCGTTCAATGGCCGCAAGAATTCCGCCGAAGGCACTTTGTCGGTACATGATGCGCTGCGGGTGTTTTCGATCAGGACATTGGTCGCGACCAAGTTCCAAGAGACCAACAAAGAATTGATCAGCGAGATTATCAGCGGACGCAGTTCGAGTTTCCTGACCACCGATTACATCTTCTGAGGAGACCGAGCCTGAGCACATTCAGCGCCAATCGCCTGCCACCGCTGATGCGCCGATTATTGCGTCCGTTGCTGGACCCGTATCGGCGCTATAGACACGCCAAAGTCATCCACGCGGTGCGCGTGTCGCTAGGGTTGATGGCATCGATCCTGCTGACCACCGGGATCAACCTGCCGCATGGCGAATGGGCGTCGGTGACGATGCTGGTGGTAATCGGCGGTTTGCAGCACCACGGCAACATCGGCAAAAAAGCCGCCGAGCGCGCTACCGGCACCTTGATCGGAGCTGCCGTCGGTTTATTGCTGGTGGCGCAACAAGCCTGGCTCGGCATGCCATGGCTGACCTATTTCGTGATGTCGGTGGTGTGCGGGTTCTTTTCCTACCACGCCATCGGCAAGGGCGGCTACACCGCGCTGCTGGCGGCGATCACCGTGCTCATCGTCGCAGGTCATGGCGACAACCCGGTTTCCGACGGATTGTGGCGTGGCGTAGACATCCTGATCGGCATCGCCCTGGCCCTGGCGTTCTCCTTCGCCCTGCCGCTCTATGCGGTTTTCTCCTGGCGCTACAACCTGGCCGATGCCTTGCGCGATTGCGCGACGATTTACGGGCGCATCATCAATGGCCAATCGGTCACTGACGACGAGCACCACCGGCTCATGGGCCGTTTGAACACGGTGATGGTGCAACTGCGTTCGCTGATGCCGTCGGTGTCCAAGGAAGTGAAGGTTTCCATGACCGAACTCGATGCGATTCAGCGTCATTTGCGGATGTGCGTGAGCACCTTGGAAATTCTCGGCAATACTCGGCCGGACGCGAATGATCCTGATGCGATGGCCCATTTGCAATCGTCACTGAAAGCGGAACATCGGCTGATTCGGGTGCAGCTCTTGGGGATGGCGCGGGCGTTGAAATCAGGCGCGTCTCAGCGGCTCAGTCGGCCTGTTGAATTACCTAATGATTCAAGCCTGGACGCGCCGGTTTATAACGCGCTGGACGGTTACCGATTATTGATCCGGCAACTGGCCGGCAACATCGGCGAGATGCGTCAGCGATTGGCAAAGACTGCGCCGCGCTGGAACCTATGATTATTGCGTAACTGTCCGCCGAAACTTCAGGCTCCAGCCCTGCTGCATCCCGGCAGCGGCCAGCAAAATCGCAGCAACACCAATCCATTGCAGCGGCTCCAGGCGATGGCCAAAGGCAAACCAGTCAACGAAAATCGCCGCAATCGGGTAGATGAACGACAGAGCGCCAGTCAGTGCAGTAGGCAGTTTTTGAATCGCGCCGTAGAGCAACACGTACATCACGCCCGTGTGAATAATGCCGAGCGTCACCAGGCTGGCCCACGCACTCGGCGCTTGCGGCAACGCGGAAAAGTGCGCGAAGGGTGCGAGTAGCAGCACCCCGGTGGTGACCTGGACCAGCGCGATCAAATGCGGCGGCGTGCCGGTCAGGCGTTTGATGATCAACGCGGCAATCGCGTAGAGGAATGCGGCGCCCAACGCCAAGGCGATGCCTATCAGGTAATCACTGCCGCTTTCGCCCTGCCCGCCATGCGCGCTGACAATCGCCAACATTCCCAGAAACGAAATGCCCAGCCAGAACAGTTTCTGCAGGGTGATTTTCTCGTTTAGGAACAGGGCGGCCAGTCCCACCAGCATGAACGGTTGAACGTTGTACACCGCCGTGCCAATGGCAATCGAAGCGCGAGAATAGGACGCGAATAACAGTACCCAGTTACCGACAATCGCCACCCCGCTGACGACGGCTAGCAAGAAAGTGGTGCGAGTCAAAATGCCGGGGCGCAGGAAGCCGAATGCAGCGCAGATCAGCAACAAGGTGCCGGCACCGAATACGCACCGCCAGAACACCACGTCCAGCACAGGTTGCCCGGACACCAGCACGAACCATCCGATGGTCCCGGAAATCAGCATGGCGGCGGTCATTTCAAATGACCCGCGACGTATTGTTTTGTCCATCATCAGACTCCTGTGTTTGAGCCCAAATTATGCCTATCGGCCGAGGTGCTTCTCCAGAGCAAAAATCAGGCTAAACTCGGCTTCTGCCTTTTTTATCAAGGCCAATTTAACTAATTGCCTTACAGGGGTTCCGCCATGACTGACGATATCGATCAAGTGCTGATTACGGCGCTGATGGAAGACTCACGGCGCTCGCTCAAGGCCCTCGCGCACCTCAGCGGGTTGTCTTCCCCCAGTGTCGCCGAGCGTTTGCGTCGCCTTGAAGAACGTGGCGTGCTCAAGGGCTATACGGTCGAGATCGATCCAAAATGCTTCGGTTATCAATTGCAGGCCATTGTCCGTATCCGCCCGCTGCCGGGCCAGTTGCAGGAGGTGGAGCGGCAGATCCAGGCTATCCCGGAGTTCACCGAATGCGACAAGGTGACGGGCGACGACTGTTTCATCGCCCGCCTGCATGTGCGTTCAATGGAGCAACTGGACACCCTGCTCGACCGCCTCAATACCCACGCCGAAACCAACACCGCGATCGTCAAGAAAACCCCGGTCAAACGGCGATTGCCGCCGATGGCGTAAGCCTTTACTCAAATCGCAGGCAAGAAAAAACCCGCCGAAGCGGGTTTTTTACTTATGGCCGACGATTAATCATCGCGGCTCATGATGCCAAAGATCTGCAACAAGCTGATGAACAGGTTGTAGATCGATACATACAGGCTGATGGTCGCCATGATGTAGTTACGCTCGCCGCCCTGGATGATGGCGCTGGTCTGGAATAAAATGCAGACCGAGGAAAACAGCACGAAACCGGCGCTGATCGCCAGCTGCAAACCGCTGATCTGGAAGAAGAAGCTGGCCAGCGTTGCACCCAGCAACACGAAGAAACCAGCGGTGATAAAGCCACCGAGGAAGCTCATGTCCTTACGGGTAATCAGCACATAGGCCGACAGGCCGCCGAATACCAGCGCAGTCATCGCGAAGGCCGAGCTGACCACTTCAGCGCCGCCCTGCATGCCCAGGTAGCGGTTGAGGATCGGGCCGAGCAGGAAACCCATGAAACCGGTCAGGGCAAATGCCGACACCAGGCCCCAGGCCGAATCACGGAGTTTGTTGGTGAGGAAGAAAAGACCGTAGAAGCCGATCAGCACCACGAAGACGTTCGGATAGCCGACACGCATCTGCTGGGCAACGAACGCCATCACGCCGCTGAACGCGAGGGTGAGTGCGAGTAAACCGTAAGTGTTGCGCAGGACGCGGCTAACCTCTAGCTGCTCAGCCTGCACGCTGTTATTAACTGCGTAATCCTGTTCGCGCATGGCGACACTCCTGTTGGTTTGAAACGTTCAGTCGCAAAGATCATAACAGACGCTCTGTAACAAGCTATGGAGAGAGTTTGACAGTGTGTTTCATTCAGGTATTATGGCGCCCGCAACGCAAACGGAGGTGTGGCCGAGTGGTTTAAGGCAACGGTCTTGAAAACCGTCGACTGTAACAGGTCCATGAGTTCGAATCCCATCGCCTCCGCCATCTTTATACGACAAAGCCCTGATTATTCAGGGCTTTGTCGTTTCTGGGGTTTGGTAAAAAGTCCGCAGAATGGCATGTGTTCCGTGACTAAGGCTCATTTTCACCATCCCTCCGGCGTCCTGCCGATCGAACACAATCCAAAACCCTACGGCTCGTCGCCATACACTCGCCCAACCGGCTTGCCCCATTACTGTATATTTGAACAGCCCTGATAAGGCATGGCCATGAAGCCGCTCGAAATCGAAGTCACCTCCGCTGGCTCGGCAGCGCGACGGCGCTTAAGCGCCCACACTGCGTAATCAATGCGATCGACAACAGGTATTGAACAGGTATATGAATGAGACCCAAAAACAGCCCTGCCTGAGACAGCCAGCACACAACAACTAATCAACCATTACTACTTAACAGAAAATTTGTTATTAGTTGTATTTTTCACGCTATCTACAAACCAAATCGCAACACCATCGCTGCGTACTTTATTGCATTCCTTACCGTACTTTTGATACGTAACACAAATGACGTCATCTGAAATAGCCCAGGTGCCCGTTTGCTTAGGCTCGCTCGAAATTTGTATAGTCGCAGTTCCATCTGGATTCAGGGTTTCAGAAAATGGATAACCCGTGGCGGTCACACTGGAATGCGTTCGACCAATCACCATCGAGCTTATTTCGCTGCCGCTTAGCTGCTTCGCGTTTGCCGGTGCAGCCGCGTGGGCGTCTGTTGCAGTTTGATGGCCGGAAGAAGAACAGCCAGCCATGAACAATATGACAACAATAGGAGCAAGTAATTTATTCATCGCCTTTACCCTTTATAGCAACGACTTACAGGAAATGTCAGCCTTGAGCGTAGGCAATCTAAAAGCCAACAATATATTTATTTATTATAAGTTCAATAGCGTTCACAGAGTCCGGCTAGAACCTGTCCGCATCATATAAACCGGTTAATGTAGTAGATGACTTCGTAAGCTCCGCTCATACACCAAACATTGTTTGCCGGGCTGGAGTTACCGTGATGCATATCAATCCAGACGCTCATCGATCAGCACGGGCAACGCAGTGCGCGGCGGCGTGGTAGTGGCAGTAAACTGCGCGGAATTTGGTTCGAAACACCAGCGATACCGATCGCTCGTTAACCTTAACCCTCTGTAGGAGCGAGCTTGCTCGCGAAGAACGCTAACGATGACGTGGCCTCCCTGGATGAACACGGCGCCCTTTCGTCCATCGCGAGCAAGCTTGCCCCTACACTTTCACGCGAATAAAGCTAAAGATAATGGCGGCACCGTCGAAAAATACTGTACTAATGCCCGCAATCGCCTCTCTCTCGCCAAGGAAGAATAATGATCATCGCTTCAACGTCATCGAAAGAGGCGATGTCTGCCTACACAGCTGCCGTCAGCACAAAGTCCGCCACCGATGCGCAACAGCGAGTCACGCAAGACGAGGCGCCGCAGGCCAAGGCGCAAAGCGCTGATTCGGTGAGCCTCTCAAGTACTTCTACCGACTACAGCAACTCGATCATCGGAAATACTCCGTTCTTCCCTGTCCGAGCCGGCATGAATGCCGACGCGCTCGTTCTGGGCGCCTCCAAGCCTGGTGCAATTTCCAGCTCCAAGGACAAGACATTCGCCGAAGTGGCGGTTGATGCCCGCAAGCGAATGGATGAAAAATACGCGTTGATGGCCGCTAGCGGCAAACCGTACACCGGCAGTGATGAAGACCGTAATGGGTTGATGGGTGATCTGGATCGACGCTCCCTGAATGCTGTCGCCACCAATGAAGGCGGGAAATTCACCCCGCAGGAACAATCCTCGGCGCAAGAATTGATGCGCCAGCAAGGCCGACTTGCCACCGGCTATTACAGTGGCCCGGCGGACCAGCAGCAAAACTGGAAAGATCCTTTTGCCAATGACCCGTTCGGTCGAGCCCATGCGGCTCTGGACTTTATGGACAACATGAGTCCTGAAGAAAAAAACACCCCGCAATGGCTATCGCAGCATCTTTCCCTGGAAGCGGCGCTAAACCAGAGCGCCAACGTGGACCCGGCCGAGAAAAAGACCGGGCATTTTCACAACCTGGCTGAAATCCTGGCGGGGGTCGTGACGGATGGCTCTGATAAAGAGCAATCCAGCGATGTCAAAAACGCTGATCCTGGTGCCCAAATTCTGAACAAGCTTCAATCGCTTATTTCCTGAACCCTTTGGGTTGGTCAATTAAAGTCAAAAGATCGCAGCCTGCGGCAGCTCCTACAGAGATACGTTGTAGGAGCTGCCGCAGGCTGCGATCTTTTGATCTTAAAGCATCCACCTCAGCAGCAGATGAGCGGTAATCCACGGAGAGGCTGCGGCTACCGCCCATTCGACAAACACGCAAATGGACACGTACGCCGCAAAGAATTTGAGCATCGCCCGCCTCTCCATCACACCCTCCCGTCCTGGCAGCCAGCGAATCAGTAAAGGTTCGACTGTCACGCATAGGCCACAGTTCCATGACCTTTAACGCCAGCGATCAGGAAAAAGTCCCGACTAAGGTGTTGCCCTCGCGATGCGCCACACCTTGTTCCCGACATCATCGGCAACCAACAGCGCTCCGCGTCCGTCAAGCGCGACGCCCACGGGCCGGCCCTGTGCTTCGCCTTCGGCGTTGAGGAAACCGGTCAGGAAGTCGACGGGGGTGCCCGAAGGTTTTCCAGCGCTGAATGGAATGAACACGACCTTGTAGCCCGCCTGCGGGTTACGGTTCCACGAGCCGTGTTCGCCGACGAAGACGCCATTGGCAAAAGCTGCCGGCATGGCCCGCGAATCGGAGAATGTCAGGCCCAGGGGCGCAACGTGGGTGCCCAGCGCGTAGTCCGGGGCGATGGCCTGCGCCACCTTGTCCGGGCGCGGTGGCTCTACGCGACTGTCGACGTGGGCGCCGTAGTAACTCCATGGCCAGCCGTAAAACGCACCGTCCTTCACTGACGTCAGGTAATCCGGCACCAGGTCGCTGCCGATTTCGTCGCGCTCATTGACCACCGTCCACAACTCGCTCGAGCCCGGCTTCAAAGCCAGGCCGTTAGGGTTGCGCAGGCCGCTGGCGAACAGGCGCTTGTTACCGCTTTTGACGTCGACCTCCCAAATCGCTGCACGCCCGTCTTCAGCATCAAGGCCGTTCTCGCCGACATTGCTGTTGGAACCCACCGTCACATACAGCTTGGTGCCTTCGCGGTTGGCGAGCACATTCTTGGTCCAGTGGTGATTGATGCCTGAGGGCAGGTCAGTGACTTTCGCCGGCGTCACGTCAATTTCGGTTTGCCCTTCGGTATAAGGCACTTTGACCAACGCGTCGGCGTTGGCAATGAACAATTCCCCTCCCACCAGCGCCATGCCGAATGGCGAGGTCATGCCAGTCATGAAGACCTGCCGCACCTCGGCATGGCCATCACCGTCGGCATCGCGCAGCAAGGTGATGCGATTGGCACTCGGCGCATCAGCGCCCACCCGGCCCATCACAAACCCCATGGCGGTGCGGCGTGCCCAGGCAATCGGCCCGGTGCCACCGTCGGTGGCCCCTTCCGGCATCGGCGGGTGGTTGCTCTCGGCGACAAGTACATCGCCATTGGGCAGCGTATACACCCAGCGCGGATGGTCGAGGTTTTCGGCGAGCGCAGTCACCTTGAAACCAGCGGGCGCCCGGGGCATTTCGCCCGCCGCCCAGCCGACAGCCTTGGACACCTTCAGCGTGGGGATCAGCGAAGTGCTGGGTTCAGGCAACTGCGGGGCTGGGCCGACACCGGCCTGAAACGGCAATTTGGAGGACTCGCCACACGCAGTGAGCAGCGCGGCAGTGGTCATCAGCAGCACAAATCGGCTGGGCACAATCATTGTTTAACCTCGCGATGGCCATCCGTGGGCCAATTATTGGAGAGACAGAATCTTGGTCGAGTATCGCGACGTTGATCGGGTTCAAACACCGTGCCTGTCACAAATCACATTTGCTTGAACCGCACGAATGCCGATCGCCAAATCAAACCGGATTCAACAATGCCTCTCGCAGTAGCCTGGCCGCTGGCGAGTCCGGAACACCGTTGCGCGAAACCAGCTCATACGGTTCGCTGCGCGAGGTGATGGGCAACGGCAGCGTGATGGTGAAGCCGTAGCCGGAGCAGAACTTCGCCACGTCCGTCGACACCAACGCCACAAGCGTTGGATTCTCCTGTAGCAACGACCGAGCGCACCTCTCCTTTCTAGGCGAGGACTTGGGCATCTACGTCACTCCCCGACCTGACAGGCCGGCGTGTCGCTAAGGGTCACTGCACGCGATTGCGTCCATTGCGCTTGGCCAGGTAAAGCGCATCATCGGCACGGGTCAGCAGGCTTTCCAAGGTGTCACCGGGTTTGGAAAAGGCCACACCGAACGACGCCGATATCGTGTCGAGCACCGTGTCGGTGCCTCGCGCCTTGATCCGCAGCGACTGGATTTTCAGGCGCAGTTGTTCGGCAAATGCCCGCGCACTGTCGAGATCGGTGCATTCTTGCAGGACGACACAGAACTCTTCACCGCCATAACGTGCCGCGACGGCCTCGGACGGCAGTGTGTTGCGCAGCACCTGCCCGACATGTTCGAGGACACGATCACCCAACGGGTGACCGTACTCGTCATTGAATTGCTTGAAGTGATCGATATCCAGCATGACCAGCGCCACTTTCCGCGGTGCCTTGCTCAAGGCCTGTTCCAGCACGCGATTGAAGGAGTTTCTGTTCAGTAGCTGGGTGAGGCCATCCAGCGTTGCGGCGAGGCTGGCCTGCTCGAGTTTTTCGCGCAGGGTCTTGATTTCGCTTTGAGCGGCGCGCAACTGGAACAGAAACAACGCTTGCTGATCCTGCATCAGCTGAGTGCTTTGTTGCAGCTCGTTGAGGATCGTCGGGAGGCTCTTCTCGACCGGCGCATCGAGCATTTCCAGGCAATGCCCAAGGCTGTTCTGGAAGTTGATGCTGCCGCTTACGCTGCGCGAAACATCCCGTTCCATGCCGTCGACCAGATTGATCGCTTGCTGCTGCCCTGTCCGGGCCTCTTCCAGCTCGTCGCGAATGATGTACTCGCGGAACAGCTTTGAGGCCGATTCAGGCGGGAAACTGTCGAAGTCCCTGACCACTCGATCGAGGTGACGATTGAGTTCGGGGTCCGCACCTTTGCTGTAGGTGTACCAGAGCGCGTAGTGCACCGGATTCGGCGGAATATTGTGACGAACCATCAGCGGCACAGCCTGCTTGAGTAACGCAGCCGCTTCACGGGAATCCTCGGGGTATAACGCTAGGGCCGTTGCACGCTTCACTGATGGGTTCATGCGGTCACTGTGGTTATTTATCAGGAGAAAACGAAAGTAGCTGGAGCATAGCCTTACCTAATGCAAACAGCCATTTACTTGCGATTATTCATCCTAAACCTTAAACGACGAGCAGCGGTACAACGAAGCCGGAAAAAAATCGGAACTGGCACTGAGCCACTAGTGTCATAGTGGCACTTGCAGGAGAAACCCATGCCCGGCCTTCGACAGTTCCAGATCACCTACTGCCTACACGCTATTGCGCATGTCTTTGTGCAGTTCGATTCGCACATGAGCGATGAAGACGCGTGGTATTACGCCTGCCTGCACGCCGGTGTCGGGCTTGCGTATGCGCAAAATCCCTGCGAGCAATCTCACGCGCAACTGCGAGCGCATGCCGAGCAATCCGGTTTGAGCCAGGTTAAATGGCGTGCGTTGCCTTAGCAACGCTCACCTCGTGTGACTCCATGGCAAAAACCCGGGTTAGTGGTTGTAATGCTGTTCACTTGAAGTTTTGGATGGGGTGGTGTGCATATCCGTTTTTGCGGTGACGGCGGCTGGTGGTTTCGCCCTTACGGCGAGTCACTTGCAAAAACGGAACGCCGCCCGGCCCTAAGTAACCAAGGGCTCTTGCCCCTTTCGTTCGGTGCCTCGCTAAGGCTCGGCATGCCCTCTCCGGTCCTGCTCCGTGGGCCCGGCTTCTCGAGGGGGCGGTGCGTCAAGATCAAAAGCTACAGGCGAGCTAACGCTCGGCCTTGAGTGGTGAGAATCAAAAGCCTTATTGATCGTTCCCACGCTGCGTGGTAAGGCCGCCAGGGACGCTCCGCGTTCCGCTTCACATCAAAAGATCGCAGCCTTCGGCAGCGCCTACACCGATCCCTGTAGGAGCTGCCGCAGGCTGCGATCTTTTGATCTGCTGTCGCTTTGGCTCTTGATCTTGATCTGCCCCGTCGGGAGGCCGAGTGGGGGTTCTGCGCAGTGGGCCCACGGAGCAGGACAGGAGCGAGGCACCGTACGTAAGGGGCGAAAGCGTCTGGTTACTTGGCGCTCTTCCAAGTGACCCGCTGTAAGAGCGGAACCAATACCCGCCGCTACCAAAGAGACGGATATACACACCGTTTCAGAGCCACTTCAGAGTCTTCTTAAGTCAACAACATTAGGCCCAGTGCCCGGGCCTGACATCACGAACACTCCTGCACTTTCTGCCTCGGTTCAGTGGCATCGCGCAATAGCTCTGTCTGATCGCAAAAACAAATGTGGGAGCGGGCTTGCTCGCGAAGGCGGTGCGTCAGTCAACAACAGTGTCGACTGATATACCGCTTCGCGAGCAAGCCCGCTCCCACAGGTTTTGCGTCAAGCCGGATATTGCATCAACAGCACTTCGGCCCGGCCTTGCTGCCGTATCGAGCTTCCTGGCGTTCCCGGAAGAACGCCTCATAACTCATCACCGGCTGGTCCGGGTGTTTGCTTTGCATGTGCTCGACGTAGTTGTCGTAGTCAGGCATGCCGACCATCAGGCGTGCGGCCTGACCGAGGTATTTACCGAGGCGACTCAGGTCATTGAACATGGGCACCCTTCTCCATCAAACCTGTGGAACAGCCTGGTATGGCACTTCTTTATCCGTACGTTCCTTGGTGCCCCAGGCGGCGATGCCGACCTTGAGCGCGAAGAACAGGATGCTGAAGACCACGAACAGGAACAGCGCCGTCAGCGTCGCGTTGGTGTAGGCGTTGTAGATCACGTGCTGCATCTGCGTGATGTCCTTGGCCGGGGCGAGGACCTGACCGTTGGCCAGCGCATCGCTGTATTTTTTCGCCAGGGCCAGGAAGCCGATCGCCGGGTTGGCGTCGAACAGCTTGATGAAGCCTGCGGTGACGGTGCAGATCAGCAGCCACACGGCGGGCAGCATGGTGACCCAGACGTAGCGCTGGCGTTTCATTTTGATCAGCACCACGGTCGCCAACATCAATGCGATACCGGCCAGCATCTGGTTGGAAATACCGAACAGCGGCCACAGGGTGTTGATACCACCGAGCGGATCGATCACACCTTGGTACAGCAAGTAACCCCACATCGCCACGCAACCGGCCGTTGCGATCAGGTTGGCGGGCCAGGAGTCGGTACGACGCAGCGCCGGCACAAAAGAACCGAGCAAGTCCTGCAGCATGAACCGTCCGGCACGGGTACCGGCGTCGACCGCGGTCAGGATGAACAGCGCTTCAAACAGAATCGCGAAGTGGTACCAGAACGCCATGGTGTTTTCACCCGGCAGGACGTGGTGCAGGATTTGCGCGATACCGACCGCCAGGGTCGGAGCACCGCCGGCACGGGCCAGGATGGTGGTCTCACCGATGTCCTTGGCCACCGCTTGCAGTGCGTCAGGGGTAATTGCAAAACCCCAGCTGCTGACGGTTTGAGCCACCGAAACAACATCCGCGCCAACCAGGGCCGACGGGCTGTTCATGGCGAAGTACACGCCAGGCTCGATCACCGATGCGGCAACCATGGCCATGATGGCGACGAAGGATTCCATCAGCATGCCGCCGTAACCGATGTAGCGGGCATGACCTTCACTGGCGAGCAACTTCGGTGTCGTACCGGAGGCAATCAGCGCGTGGAACCCCGAGACCGCGCCACAGGCGATGGTGATGAACAGGAACGGGAACAGGCCGCCCTTCCACACCGGCCCGGTGCCGTCGATGAACTGGGTCAGTGCCGGCATTTTCAGATCAGGCATGGTGATCAGAATGCCAATCGCCAACGCGACAATGGTGCCGATCTTGAGGAAGGTCGACAGGTAATCGCGCGGCGCCAGAATCAGCCACACCGGCAGCACAGCGGCAACGAAACCGTAGCCGATCAGCATCCAGGTGATCTGGATTCCGGTGAAGGTAAAGGCCTTGGCCCAGACCGGATCAGCGGCAATCTGCCCACCGAGCCAGATCGACCCCAGCAGCAACAGCACGCCAACCACGGAGATTTCACCGATGCGGCCCGGGCGGATGTAACGCATGTAAATGCCCATGAACATCGCGATCGGGATGGTCGCCATCACCGTGAAAATGCCCCACGGGCTTTCGGCCAGGGCCTTGACCACGATCAGCGCCAGCACCGCAAGGATGATGATCATGATCAGGAAGCAGCCAAACAGCGCGATGGTCCCGGGGATGCGGCCCATTTCTTCTCGGACCATGTCGCCCAGGGAGCGGCCGTTGCGGCGGGTGGACAGGAACAGGACCATGAAATCCTGAACCGCACCGGCCAGCACCACGCCGGCAATCAGCCACAGCGTGCCGGGCAGATAACCCATCTGCGCCGCCAACACAGGACCGACCAGCGGCCCCGCGCCGGCGATGGCCGCGAAGTGGTGACCGAAGAGTACGTGTTTGTTGGTCGGCACATAGTCCAGGCCATCGTTATTGATGACCGCGGGCGTGGCACGATTGGGGTCGAGTTGCATCACCTTGGTGGCGATGAACAGGCTGTAATAGCGGTAAGCGACGAGATAGATAGCGACTGCTGCGACTACGATCCAGAGGGCGTTGATCGCTTCGCCGCGGCGCAGGGCCACGACACTTAGCGCAAACGCTCCGAGGACAGCCACGGCAAACCAGGCGAGGTGTTTAGCCAGACGGGGCATAGCGTGTCTCCTGCCGACAGCCAGTGACTGCGGCGGTAATTTTTATAATTGTGTCCGCTGTGCGGAGCTGGCCCAATATCCCCGCATGGCGTCTACAAATAAATCCGCGTTACTACGTACGCGCGACCTACGTAGTTCTACGTAGATCACACAAATCTGTCAGTTGAGCCACAGGTCATTCCGTCCAGCAGTCCTACTGGCCGGGCGTATCTTTGGCATATGATGCCGGGCCATCGCCTTCCCTCGGTCCGGTCAGGAGCAGAGATGCAGCTCAAACACAAAATCGTCGCGCTCGGGATTCTGCCGCTGGTGTTGGCGATCGCGGTCATCTGTGCGCTGGTGATTTCCCTGAACCGGCAACTTGGTGACCAGCAGGCGCAACTGATCGAAGACAGCATCCTGGCCAGTAAACGCGCCGAGCTGAAAAACTACGTGGAAATGGCGCAAAGCCTGATCGCGCCGCTGTACAACGACGGCCATGGCGACGCGCACGCCCAGCAACAAGTGCTGGAAGAGCTGCGCAAACTCAGCTTCGGCATCAATGGCTACTTCTTCGTCTACGACCGCGAAGGCCGGAGCCTGATGCACGCGCGCCAGACCGAGTTGGTGGGCAAATACCTGTGGGACATGAAAGACCCACACGGCCTGCCGGTGATTCAGGCGCTGCTCAAAAGCGCGCAATCCGGCGAAGGCTTTCAGCGTTACGCCTGGAACAAACCCTCCTCCGGCCAAGTGACCGACAAGCTGGCCTACGTGGTCATGCTCGATCATTGGGGCTGGATGATCGGCACCGGCATTTATCTCGAAGATGTCGAGCGCGCCACCCAACAAGCGCGCGACGAAGTGGCTCAGGGAATCCGCAAAACCATGCTCGCGATTGGCGTGGTGGCGCTCGTGGCGGTGCTGTTTGTGTTCGCCAGCGGCATGACACTCAACGTCAGCGAACATCGTCTGGCCGACAAAAAACTGCAGCGCCTGACACAGCGTATTGTCAGCTTGCAGGAGGAAGAGCGATCCCGAGTGTCCCGCGAACTGCACGACGGCATCAGTCAGCTGTTGGTGTCGATCAAGTTCCGCTTCGAACTTGCCAGCCATTTGCTGGAAAATGAACAAGGACACGGCAAGGGTTTGAGCACATTAAGAGAAGCCACGGAGCGCCTGGGCGACGCGATTGGTGAAGTGCGCAGCCTCTCTCATGATTTGCGCTCGTCGCTGCTCGATACCCTGGGACTGCCGGCGGCCATCGGTCAACTCGCCGCAGAATTCGAACAACGCAGTGGGCTCAGGGTGACCTACGACGACAATGAATTCGACTGTCACCTGGTCGATGGCGCCGCAGTCTCGCTGTTTCGCATCGTGCAAGAAGGCCTGACCAACATCGAACGCCACGCGCAGGCGAAACATGTCTCTATCACCCTGCACGGCGGTGAAGAATCCGTGCGGCTGACGGTGGTCGACGACGGCATCGGTTTCAATGTGGCCCAGGTCGAACGTCGCCACGCGGGCATTGGCCTGCGTAATATTCGTGAACGCGTCGAGCATTTTGGTGGCCGGTTCGACCTGGTCTCGATGCCCGGAAGAAGTGAACTGGACGTTCAGCTGCCGATGAAAATGCCCGGCGCCAAACGCTGACTCGCCCCAACAACAAGAGTGAACGCCTGCGATGAACCTGCCCTACCCGATCCGCGTCGCCCTGGTCGACGATCACGCCCTGGTTCGTGACGGGATCAAAGCCCTGCTGGCGGTCATGGCCCCTCTGGAGGTCGTGGGCGAAGCCGAGAATGGCGCCGACGCCATTGAGATGGTCGGCCGCTGCCAGCCGGACCTGTTGCTGGTCGACATCAGTCTGCGGGACATGAACGGGCTTGAGCTGACCCGCGTATTACGCGCTCGATATCCGTCGCTCAAGGTGTTGATGCTGAGCATGTACGACAACAATGAATACGTGAGTGAGTCCGTTCGCGCCGGGGCCAGCGGCTATGTCTTGAAGAACTCGCCGTCGCGGGAAATCATCGCCGCGATCGAAGCGATTGCCAGCGGCGGCACGTTCTACAGCGCCGAGATCGCCCAGCGGCTCATCGCCGATAAAAGCACCGACAATGAGCTGACGCCGCGCGAGAGCCAGGTGCTGTACAAAATGGCCCAAGGGTTGAACAACAAGGAAATGGCGCGCGAGCTGGACATCAGCGTGCGCACGGTAGAAACCCATCGCCTGAGCATCCGCCGCAAACTCAACATCGACAAACCCGCCGCGCTGGTCAAATACGCCATCGATCACGGGATTATTTCGCGCTAGGTACGGTGCCGGTGTCAGGTGCCCGCACCGCCGTGGGCTTCTTCGAAGAAGTAATCCTTCCAGCTGCCTGCCTGGTTTTGCAGGATGCCCAGTTCGTGCAGTTTCTCGGCATAGATGAAGGTGCGCTGCGGCACGACGGTGAAGTCGATTTCTGGGTCAGCGACGATTTGCTCGACCAGCGGCAA
Organism: Pseudomonas sp. LBUM1644; assembly: GCF_059716195.1. Lineage (NCBI taxonomy): Bacteria > Pseudomonadati > Pseudomonadota > Gammaproteobacteria > Pseudomonadales > Pseudomonadaceae > Pseudomonas > Pseudomonas sp. LBUM1644. Next base: position 3,775,502 of record NZ_CP166812.1, read on the forward strand.
GGCCAGCTTCGATTGCTCCACCCGGATATAGGTCTGGGCGGCCGCAGGCTTGTCAGCCTTGATGATTTTCTCTGCCTCAGCCAACGCGTCGTAGAACGCCTTGTAGGTTTTCGGGTTGTCGTCGTGGAATTTCTGAGTGGTGTACAGCACGTTGAACGTGGCCTGACCACCGAGTACGTCGTAGGAACTCAAGACCTTGTGCACGTTAGGATTCTGCAGTTCCTGATACTGGAACGGCGGACTGGAAAAATGCGAGTTGATCTCTGAACCACCCGCTATCAGCGCCGAGGTCGCATCCGGGTGCGCCAGGCTGATCGAGATATCATCAAACTTCTTGTAGTTGTCTTTGCCAAATTGTCTGGCCGTTTCGATCTGCAACGTGCGCGACTGGAAACCGACTCCTGCCGACGGTACGGCGATGCGGTCCTTTTCGGTAAAGTCCTTGAGACTCTTCACATTCGGATTGTTGGTCAGCAGGTAATTGGGCATCGATCCCAGCGAGGCGATGGCCTTGACGTTCTGTTTGCCCTTGGTCCGATCCCAGACCGTGAGCATGGGCGGCACACCTGCGGACACCACGTCCAGCGCGCCGGCCAACAGCGCCTCGTTCATCGCGGTGGCACCCGAAATGCTGTTCCAGTCGACTTTGATGTCGAGGCCCTGCTCCTTGCCGTGCTTCTCGATGAGCTGCTGATCGCGCACCACATCCAGAATCAGGTAACCGATACCGAATTGCTGGGCAATGCTGATTTTGCCTTCGGCCTGGACGCCGGGACTCAGCAACAGACCCGCCGCAGCCAGGGAGGCGGCCAATACGGTTAATGCCGAACGCTTGAAGGGAGTCGCCATGGAAACCTCAATGTCATTGCAAAAATAAAAAAAATTCAGCCGCCTCTGTAGGAGCTGCCGCAGGCTGCGATCTGTTGATCTTGTTTTTAAAAGCAAGATCAACAGATCGCAGCCTGCGGCAACTCCTACAAGGGATGTGTTGTTGCCGGAATTGTGGTTACGGCGTGCGTTCAAAGGGAGCAGCTGCTCGCCCCGTGCTTTTCCAGGTAACGCTGATGTTCTTCGTCCGCCAGCTGGAAATCACCCAGCGGCACGATCACCGTAGCGATCGGCTTGCCCAGTTGCCCCGATGCCTCCAATCGCTGCTTGGCGACCAGTGCTAACTGGGCCTGCTGGGCTGAGCTGAAAAACAACGCTGAACGGTATTTCTCCCCGACATCCGCGCCCTGACGGTCGATCGACGTTGGATCGTGCAGGGTCCAGAAGTGTTCGATCAGACGGTTGTAGGGAATCACCCGCGCGTCGAAATCGACCTGCACCACTTCGATCAGTGCCGACTCACCCCTGGCCGACCGTGCGAAGCCGACTCGACTGGCGAGCACGCCCGGCAACGCCCTGAATGACGCTTCAGCGCCCCAAAAACAGCCGGCGCCAAACGTCGCCTGTTCAACCACCGGTTCTCGTTGGAAATCAGTCATGCGCTGGCAACCTCTGTGTGTGGCAGCAGATGCGAATGCAACTGCGCGATATGTTCCGGGCCTATGCCACAGCATCCGCCGACAATGCTGGCGCCGGCGGCAACCCACGACCTCGACCAGTGCAGATAGGACTCGGGGCCCAAATCGCGACGGATTTCCAGCAAGGCGCTGTTGGCCTTGGCCTCGGTGCTGACGGGCGGGAAGGCGTTGGCGTAAACCCCCAGCTCGATGGCTTGGCCGAGGTTCTGAATTACTTCTCGGGCCTGCGCCAGCGCTGCGGCCATGACTTCCGGCTGGCTGCAATTGAAGAGCACTGCCGTTGCCCCCAGCTCCACCGCCACGCGCACTGCATCGGCGACCGGCTCGGTAGAGCGCAATCGCGGCGGCTCGCCCGCTTCGTCCAGCAGCGTAAACGACAGCCAAAGCGGTTTTGGTTGTGCACCGAGCGCCTCGACGACCGCGCGAACTTCAGCGGTGGAACTCTGGGTTTCCGCCAGCCAGACGTCGACATGCGCCTGGAGTCCGGCGATCAACTCCCGATGGATCGCCACCGAGCGTTGATGATCAAACAGGTCCGGTCGATAGGAGCCCAAGGCCGGCGGCAACGAGCCGGCCACCGTGACCGGTTCCGGGCTGGCAGACGCCGCCTGACGAGCAAGCTGTCCGGCGCGCTCGGCCAACGTTCGTCCCTGCTCGGCGAAGCGCTTGTCACCGATATGAAAAGGCACCACCGCGTAACTGTTGGTGGTGATGATTCGGGCACCGGCATCAATGAACGCCTGATGCGCCTGAAGCACATAATCAGGCGCCTCGATCAGCGCCAGCGCTGACCATTCAGGCTGGCGAAAAGGTGCCCCGATACGCTGCAATTCGCGGCCCATACCCCCATCGAGCAAGCGCAAGGACGGGTGACTCATTGGGCCGCACTCACTTTTGGCGCCGACGCGGTCAGCCATTGATCAACCGTGGCACTGTTCGCCTCCACCCACGCCTTGGCGGCGACGTCAGCCGGCAGCTTTTCCTTTTCAATCTTCAGGATCAGCCCGTTGAGCTGCGCCGGATCGATAGCGACATTGCGCAGGAACTCGGCAATTTTTGGTGCGCGTTTCTGCAGGGCAACCGAGGCCAGGACATGGACCTTGGCATCCGGGAAGGCGCAGGTAATCTGGCTCTTGTTCAACCAGTCCGGGTCGACGGTCGGGCTGATGAATTTCCAGCAGCCGTCGGCCTTGTAAAGGGGGTCATCCTTTTTGTTGTCCTGGGCGTAGCCGTCGAATGCCGGCTCCTCCAGGCGACGCAGATCGAAAGCCGAGAAAATCCAGTCCGGGGTGTAGGCATAAAACACCACGCCACGTTCCGCCTTATACGCCGCAGCCAGTTTCGCGTAGGTCACAGACGCCTCGGTGGACACCGCCTCGAATTTATCGGCGAACCCATAATCCTTGGCCTTGATCTGGCCTATGTAGGTCGACTCCCAACCCGCCGGTCCGACCAGCAACTGCGCCTTGCCGCCGCCCAATGGCTCGAAGAGCTTGGCCACTTCCGGCTTTTTCAGGTCATAGATGGATTTGACCCCGTACTTGTCTTGCAGGTAACCCGGAATGTAAAAGCCTTGCTCACCCGCATAGGGCTTGACGTTCGGCACCAATGAACGGGTGCCGCCCGTGACGTATTTGGCCCAGGCGGCCGACTGGTTGGGCAGCCAGATGTCGGTCAGCACGTCGACCGAGCCATCGCCTTTTGCAGCGGCGCTGAACAGCACCGGGACGTCCCCTGCCAGATAAGACACATCGCCATCCAGGCGGCTTTTGATCACCTCCCCGAGGATGTGTTGAATGGCGATCGCTCCGGTCCAGTTCTGCTCGCCAATGACAACTTTGTCCTTGGCGAATACGGTTGCCGGGAGAATCAAGGAGGCCAGCAATGCGGCCGCACCCACGGTACGCGACAGATGTGTCTTCACGATAAATCTCACAGTTAGTTATGCAGGTGATCTTGCTTGCGCAAGCTCGATTGAATGATTCGATCCGGGATCAGCGCACAGAGGACGATTGCCACACCCGCGAGCATGCCCTCGCCGCCCTTGATATTGCGCAGCGCCGTCATCACGTCGTAGCCGAGGCCCCCGGCGCCAATCAGCGCGGCCACCACCACCATCGACAGACTCATGACGATCGTTTGGTTGATCCCCAGCAACAGCGAGCGGCGCGCCAGCGGCAGCTGCACTTTGATCAGGGTTTGCCAAGGACTGGCGCCGTGCGCAACCGCCGCCTCGACGGCATCCTTTGGCACTTCCTGAATACCCAGTGACGTCAGGCGGATCATCGGTGCCAGGGCGAAAATCACCGTGGCGATAACGGCGGGAGTCTTGCCGACAGAGAAGAACGCCACGGCCGGAATCAGATAAACAAAGGTCGGCAGGGTCTGCATCACGTCCAGCAACGGCGTGATCAACCGCCGCACCAGCGGTCGCTTCGCCAGCACAATGCCGGTGGGCACGCCAATGACCAGCGCAATCAATACCGAGGAGCCGACCAGCGCCAGGGTGGCAATGGTGCGCTCCCAAAAGCCGAACACGCCGATGTACAACAAGGCAGCGCTGCTGGTCAGCGCCAACGCGAGGCCCGCCGAACGCCAGGCCAACAGCACCAGCGCCAGCGCTGAAACGGACCAGGGCAGCCAGCCGAGGAGGTTTTCGATGCCCTCGATCACCGTGCGAACGGCAACGATCACGCCGACAAACGCGCCCTCGAACGTAACCTGAGACCAGCCAATAAATTGGTCGATACTCTCCGCCGCCCACAGTAGGGCCTGGCGGTTCGCCGGAAATTGCAGCAGCGCATTGCTGGTGTCTGGCGTAATGACGCGCCAGATCACCAAGGCCTGACTGACCAGCAACACCGCCAGTGGCAGCACCCAACCCGACACGTTGTGTCGCACGGGCTGGCGACTGACAGAGAGCGCAATCAATCGGCTGGTCGCCAGCACGGCCACCGCCGCCAGCACTGAAAGCCACGATAAACGGGCAATGCCTTGGCCCAGAGCGGCCAAGGCAGAGAGCTCGCCGGCGAACGTCAGCCAGAACAAACCGCCCTTCCCACGGGCCGCCAGGGCTGCAGGCCCCAGCAAAAGCGCTGGCCAACCTCGCAAGCCAGGGGTGATGGGTTGCTCACGCGGCTCACTGTCGGGAGCCTGGCGGCGGACGCTGTCCGGGCTGCGCGACGGGGTCGGCGTTGGCGTGCAATCGCGGAAGAAGTCCGCGACTTCGGCGTCAGCGGGTTGTTCGAGTAACTGTTCGGGGGTCCCCAACTGAACAAGACGGCCATGGCGCAGCACGGCTATTCGGTCAGCGAGGCGTATCGCTTCGGCCGGATCATGGGTGACCAGCAAAGTGCTGATGCCGCGCTCACGGGCCAAGGCAAGGAAGTGGCTTTGCAGATCGCGACGGATGGTAGGGTCCAGCGCACTGAACGGTTCGTCCATCAACAGAATGTCGGGCTCCGTGACCAAGGCTCGGGCCAGGCCGACGCGTTGCTGCATGCCGCCGGAAAGCTCATGGGGATAATGCTCACCCCAACCTTGCAGACCCACCGCCTGCAACTGCAAGGTGGCTGCCGCGTGACGAACCGGTTCCGGTTCGCCGCGCAACTCCAGCGGCAACGCGACGTTATCCAGCACCGTGCGGTGAGGTAGCAGGCCGAAATGCTGAAACACCATGCCGATGCGCCGCGACCGCAAATCACGCAAGGCTTTGTGGCTCAACCCGCTGATGGCTTGACCCTCGATCAACACTTCGCCACTCGTGGGTTCGATCAAGCGATTGATGTGGCGCAACAACGTGGATTTGCCGCTGCCCGATGTCCCCATCAGGCACAGGACCTCACCCCGACGCACCTTCAAGCTGACATTGCTCACTGCCGGTGGCGCTGATGAACGTTTTTTTTGCAAATACGCTTTGGTGACGTCACGCAGTTCAAGAACCACATCACCCTCATTGGCGGGATCGTCAGACGGTTGCGCAAGCCGTTGTGCAGATTCGAGCCGGGCCGTCGCCAATGCAGTTTGAATGAGTGTCACAAGAAGCTCCCGGCCCGATATCTAAAGCCTATAAAGCTAATCGATCTTAAAAACATCAAACAAATATCATTTTGGAATTAGCTTAGCTCGTTCTCGCCTTGTTTTCAGGCGCTTGGCGGCATTTATGCTGAGGCAGCCTCAAAATAACTAAAACGCATTAATGGCGAGCGCCGCCGAACCCGAGCTGGATTTGAATAACCTGGAACAACTGGAAGAAGACCCGACCTGCGACCGGGTCGCGCAGAACCTGCAGTGCTGGCGGCCAGCCAGAGCAAACGCCTGGTCAGTGCCAATGGTGCGTTTGTCAGCCGCGCCCTGTTCCCGTTCGACGTTGCGCGCCAGTCGGAGTTTTATGAACTGCGCTTGAGCCCATTGGGCGAAGACCAATCAGAGGGTCATGGGCCGGGGGTGCAGGAAAACCTGGTGGTTGCACAAGGCGTGCTGGAAATCAGCGTCAACGATGAACGCTATCTGCTTTCCACAGGGGCCTGTTCTATACCGACCAGCCTCACCGTTATCGCAACCCTGCAGCCGGCATCATCTTGCAAAACCGAAAGAAATAATCGATCTAAATAACGCGTCTTTTTTCGCCCTTGGCCCCGCCTGACCCGTCATCGATAACGCTCAACAATTAAAAACCCCTGCCGATAGCCAGACCAATGCCCTAACATCAAGGGACTCTGGAATGTTTAGCAGCGGGTTAAAGCTGATGAAAGATATTTATCTACTGATCGAGCACGGCATGGATCAGGGCGAGGTGTATGTACTGGGCTGGTTCGACGATGAGCGCAAGGCCAGGGAAGTCGCCGAGGAGAAAGAGTGGGAGGCGTATCGCGCCAGCTTGAAAGCCGAGCATGTGTGGTCAAGTCAAAAGCCGCAGGCACCCGATAAAACAACCTATCGGCGCTTCTGGGTCAAAGAGGTTTCCAAATTCGACCGTGTGCCGGTGCCCAGGTCTTCAGCGGTTCACTGAGCGTGAGCAAAGGCTGAATGTGAGGCAAAAAAAAATCCCAGGCAGCTGATGGACGCCTGGGATTTAAAAATGCATAAACCGTGGTGGTGAACGCGGCGCGGATATTACGGAATGTTTCTGCCTGTAACAAGATATTTTTCACTCACCATCGAGTTACTAAATCGCCTAACCCGTTAAATATCCACACTATTTTAATGGGGACTAGAGAAACCAGCGATATTCGCGCGCATTGATCTCCTGCATGAATGCCAAATGGTCCTGGCGTTTATTCTCGCAATACACCTCGACAAACTCTGCTCCCAAGCCCTCCCGCAGCGGCTCATGACTTTGCATCGAATGCACGGCGTCGAGCATTTCCGTCGGGAAATCGATGCCGCTGTCGCGATCTTCGTTGAGCGATGCAATCGGTTCACGGCCGGCTTCCAGGCCTTGCTCCAGGCCGACCAGAATCGCCGCCAGCACCAGATACGGGTTGGCATCGGCACCGGCCAGACGATGTTCGATACGCAGGTTTTTAGCGTCCGACTCCGGAACCCGCAGGCAGGCATCCCGATCTTCGAAGCCCCAACTGGCGCGTGTCGCGACGTTGACCGTACCGCTCAAACGGCGCATCGCGTTGTGATTCGGCGCGAAAATCGGCATGCAATGCGGCAACGCCTCGAGGCAACCCGCAACCGCATGACGCAGTGGTCGCTGCCCGTCGGCCGCCAACAGGTTATTGCCTGTTTGATCGTAAAGGCTCACATGCACATGCATGCCACTACCGGGGTGCTGCAAGTAAGGTTTGGCCATGAAACTGGCGCGGTAGTTGTGCTTTAGCGCCACACCTCGCGTGCTGCGGCAAAACAGGGCTGCCCAATCGGCGGCACGCAAGCCGTCATCGAGGTGGCCGAAGTTAATCTCGAACTGGCCCGGACCGAGTTCTGCGGTGATCACCGTGGCATCAATGCCTTGCGCCCGCGCACTTTCGACCATGTCGTCGAGCACCGTTGAAAACCGTGACAACCGTTCGATGTGCATGTTCGGTTGATCATCCGCGTCGTCCGTCAACGGATCGCGCGGAAACTGTGGCAGCCCATCACGCAGTTGACGATCGAACAGGTAAAACTCCAGCTCGAACGCCACCACCGGAAAAATGCCTTTGCGCCCGAGCCGCTCCAGCACCTGCGCCAGTACTTCCCTCGGCTCGAATTCGATGGGCTTTTCAGTGCCATCGGACGTAATCAGCATCTGCCCCAGCGCTTGTTTTTCCCACGTCACCGGTTTGAGCGTGCCCGGCACCAGACGGCGCGGAGCGTCCGGATCGCCGTCGTTGAAACAGTAGTCGCCAATTTTGAACAGCCCACCCTGAGTGCCCAGCAATACACAGTTTTGCGGCAGCTTGAGTGCGCTGCCAGCGGCAACCTTCTCAAGCATCTCGATCGGGTAGCGCTTGCCGTAGAAATGCCCGGGAATGTCCAAGGCAATCAGGTCGACATAACGCACATCGGGGAAGCGCTGGCGAAAGGCGCGTACCTCGGCAAGCAGATCAGAGCTAACAGCTTCCATCGTTGGTGTTCCTTGTTGTTTCATCAGGTGTAGACCCACAGCACTCGGGCCAACTGACCCGTGAGGTTGCCGTAGCGACAATGGGTGTGACTGGCCAGCTGAAAACTGTCACCGGTGCGCAGGGTCACCGGCTGTTCGTCATCGAGCCACAGCGTCAATTCGCCTTCCAGGACATAACCGCCCTGCTCCGAGCTGTCATTCATATGCCGGTCACCGCTGCTGGCGCCGGGCTCCAGCTGGCTTTCAAGCATCGAAAAGGACGCGCGCATTTTCGGCGAAACGAGGATGTCGGTGATCCCGTCGGCGTAATACAGCGTGCGTCGCTCATCCGGCCGGGTGACCCAGGGCAATGCCATGGGTTTGGGCAAACTGTAGAAATACGTGGTCGGTACGCCCAGGGTTTCGCTGATGGCGGTCAGGTCCGCGACTGTGGGACGTGACAACCCGCGCTCGACCTGCGAGAGAAAACCGACGGAGCGACCGATTTTGTCCGCCAGGTCCTTCAGGGTGTATTTTTTGTGTTTGCGCAAATCCTGGATCAGGATCGCCAACGCCGATATTTCTTCTTGCATGTCCATTCAAGGGCTTCCAGAAATTGATGCATCAAATGCTGTCGCGTAACCGATACCAGGCCTTGCCGATGGCCTCCAGCGGTGCTGCCATGTATTTCCCACCGGGAAAGCGCTCGTTGACCAGTGCCTGGTACAAGGTCAACTCGTCCGTCTGCCCGAGTATCGCGCCAGACACGGCACGCGCCGCGGCCAATGTCGGGAGCACACCGTGCCCGGAGTAACCCTGCAACCAGTAGAGATCGCCGCGCCGACCGATGTCCGGCGTGCGCTTGAGGGTGAGGTCGATGTGCCCGCCCCAGGCAAAATCCAGCCCGATACCCTTGAGCTGGGGAAACACCCGCTCCAGAAACGGCCGGGTGGCGGCCGCGATGTCCTTCGGCATGCCTCCCAAATAGGTGCAACCACCGCCGAACAGCAGCCGGTTATCGGGTGTGCGACGGAAATAATCGAGGACAAACTGATTGTCGGTGACGCACACATTGCTCGGTAACAGAGCGATGGCCTGCGCCTCCGTGAGTGGCGCGGTGGCCACCTGGTAAGTGCCGACCGGCAATACGCAACTGGCCAGTTTCGGGTCAAGCCGATCCAGATAGGCGTTGCACGCCAGCACCAAAACATCGGCGCGAATCCGGCCGCGCTCGGTGTTGACCACGTAGTGATCGCCCTCTTCGCGATAGCTCAGCGCTTTGCTTTGTTCATGAATCCGCCCACCTGCGCGCTCTATCGCGGCAGCCAGGCCCAGCGCCAGTTTAAGAGGATTCAAATGCCCGCCTTCGGGATCGAACAGCCCCGCCTGATATCGCTCGCTGGCGACCCATTCCGGCAGTTGCGCACGGGGGATGAATTGCAACCCGTCGTGCCCCCACTTGTGGCTGGCCTCGTGTTGCCACTCTGTCAGCAGGCTCACCCGTCGTGGCATGACCGAGGTCCAGAGATGACCGGGCCGATAGTCGCAATCGAAATCATGACGAGCAGGCAATGCCCGCAACTCCTGCGCCGCCCAACGCATGCTGTCCCACAGCCGCCGAGCGCGCTCATGCCCCAGCGCTGCCTCCAGCGGCGGCATGTCACACGACCAACCAAGAATGGCCTGCCCGCCATTGCGCCCCGAGGCCGCCCAGGCAACCCGGCTCGCCTCCAGCATCGTCACGCGTTTGCCGGCCAACGCCAGTCTCAAAGCCGTGTGCAATCCACTGAAACCGGCGCCAATAATCAACACCTCGGCTTCCTGCTCGCCGGCCAACGCTGCCCGATCCACCAGCCGATCTGCGCATGAATGGGCGTAATAGCTGTCGACATGCCGGGTTGATTGCTGAAACATACGGGCCTCATGAAATTTTATATTTATAATTTCATGAAAAAATACACGTTAAATTTCACGACTGCAACCGCACGAAACTCAAAAAAAACCCGCCCAAGAACACTTGGGCGGGTTTTTCGCTATGCAAACAGCGTGAGCGGTTGCTTATGCAATCGGGATCAGCGGATCAGCAGCGGCCCATGCCGTTTCGCGGTTGGCCGCCGGCGGGTAGATCCACATTGTGTTGATCTGGGTCTTCAGCGACTTGCCTTCCTGCTTGACCAGCTTGACCTGCCGATCCCAACCCTCGGTGTACACCGCGCCCCAGGCGCCAAGATTCAGGCAGGTCACATACTTTGGCTGACTGTACGGCGTCGGGTCCACGCCCAGGATCTGTGCCGCAACGTTATTGCCCGCATGGCGACCCAGCACGATGGCATGCTGGCAGGTCATCAGCGCGTAGTTGCCGATGTCATCAGTCGCCGCATAAGCCACATCGCCAGTGGCAAAGATCTCGTCCTGGCCGATGACTTTCAAGTGAGCGTCCACGTGCAGCCGACCCAGTTTATCGCGCTCACCAGGTATCTGTTCGGTCAACGAACTGGCCCGCACACCGGTCGTCCAGACTACCGTTTTAGTGTCGATACGCTGGCCGTCAGCCAGGGTGACACCATTTTCATCGACCGCAACGACCGACGAGTTCAAGCGCCATTTCACGCCTGTCTCAATACTGGCTTCAGCGATTTTTTCAGCGATTTCGGGGCCCATCGACCCGCCGACTGTTGCACCGCGATCAACGATGACGACTTCGATGTCGGCCCGTTCACCCAGGATGGAGCGCAGGCGCGCCGGCATTTCAGTCGCCGTTTCAATCCCGGTGAAGCCGCCGCCAGCCACTACGACGGTGTTGCGCGCTTGGCTTTCTGGCTGGTTGACCAGGGACTTGAGGTGGTTTTCCAGGCGTACGGCTTGTTCGATCTGGTCGACGTCAAAGGCGTGTTCGGTCACACCGGGGGTGTCCGGCAGTGCAAGGCGGCTGCCGGTAGCCAGAACGAGTTTGTCGTAGCTGCACGTTTGCAGGGCGCCGGAAGCATCGGTGTAGCCGACGGTTTTGCGTTCGACGTCGATGGTCTCAGCGGCGCCTTTGATGAACTTCACGCCGACCGCGTCGAACAGGTCGCCAATCGGTGCGGCCAGTTGATGAGCATTCGGTTCGTAGAAGCGTGGTCGGACGCGCAACTCGGCCTGAGGCGCCAGCACGGTGACTTCAACGTCGTTGTGAGCATGGATGTCGAAAAGACGCGTGGCGCTCAAAGCCGTCCACATGCCACCGAAACCTGCGCCAATTACCAGGATCTGCTGTTTCATTTTTAACTCCGCGAAAGACCAAGTGTTGAATACGTTGAGGTCATGCGTCTCGGTAGGGAGACCACCATTGCCGACCAGACATCTACGACTCTATCGATCCTAGTTACAGCGTGCAATGATTTATTTTTGATGGTTGCCATCACCGATTTCGATTTGCTCGAAAAAGCTCAACAACCCACGCGAATGGCAAACATAGCAATCCAGGAAAAGTAGTCAGCGAAACCGGACTCGTTGCTTAGCTCTCGACCCACTGCTAATATTTGCGACAACATTAGTCGGAGATACACATGTCTCTTTATAGCGCGGGCGTTGAATACGGCATTCATTGCCTGATTTTTCTGGTAGGTAATGGCGGCGACACCCGTGAAGCGAGTGTGCGCGACCTTGCCGAGCTGCAAGGTGTGCCTCTGGACTACCTGGCAAAAATATTTACCAAACTGGCCAAGGCAAAACTGGTGGTGGCCACTGAGGGCGTGCGCGGCGGGTTCAAGCTTGCGCGGCCTTCGGACGAAATCAGTGTGCTGGACATCGTCAATGCCATCGACGGCCAGAAGCTCATTTTCGATTGCCGGGAAATTCGCGGTCGTTGTGCCTTGTTCGAAGGTGTCCCGCCCGACTGGGCGGTTGAAGGTCCCTGCGCGGTTCATGCGGTCATGATGACCGCACAGAAACGCATGGAAGACGCCCTCGCCCAACAGACCATCCTGGATCTCGCCAGAAAGGTCGGAAGAAAAGCTCCAGCGGAGTTTGGTGTGCAGGTGGAAAACTGGATGAGTGATCGCAGGGAAAAGAAAAGCAGCACAGGCACGCACGAGGCGCTCATCCAGACGACCGACATCTCCGACTGAACCCTACAGGCAGTCGCGCACGGCCTTGCGCATCGCCGCCGACTTCGCCCACGGCGGCCCCTGATACAGCGATACCCGGCTGCCGTCCTTCGATTTCACGATGTCGACAATCTCATCAGCCGTGATGACGCTAGGCGCGGTAATCCTGTAGCCGTTGGAGATAGGGGTTTGAGCCGTCTTCGGGATTTCCTGCTGCCAGGCAGGCAGAACGCACGCGGCATAGTCTTTTGGCGGCTTGTTGCTGTACTTGCTGACATTCGGCTCACCGGGTACCAGCGAAGCGGGCAACGAACAACCCGCCAGCAGCACCAGCACCACTCCCCCCATCAACATCCGCATGACACTTCCTTATTCCTTGAAAATGGAAATGTAGCGCGTCGCGGTCCGGACATCCATTCGTTGCACCTATTTTACGGGGTACTGTTGTTACCTCCGGAGTCCGCGTATGACCGCGTGTTCAGGTAGGTCGTCCAGCGTTCATAGGCCTCATGATGCCATTGGGTGACCCGCTCCCATTCCGGACCGCTTAACTGATGAGCTGAAATAAGTTTCATCATTTCCGTTGTGGCCGCGTCTAGATCAACGACCAGCTCATGTGCGTGAAACCTGAAGTCATCGGTAGTCGTCATTTGAGGCTGCCCCACCCTAGCGAGAAGTTGCTACCCCACTACGACAGTTCGTTTGCTCATTCGCCTGCATATTCCCGACAAGTGGCATCACCTTTGTATCAGACGAACACAACGCCTCATCGGCGAAATGAGACTAATCTTTGGTAGCGGAGACTGGCAGGAGGTCATCATGTTGCTTAACGAATCTGAACAGGAATTTCGGCGCGACCTGCAAGACGTGGCGTCGGATCTGCGGTGGTCGGCGGTTGAATTGTTGCGCATAGCCGAGCAGTTGCGCCAGGCCGGGAATGAGGCGGACGCCCAGGCTCTCGATCGGCTGCATGAGGTGTTTGAGGGAGACGAAACACGACTGGCGGGCTACGCCGAAGAAATCAAGGCGCGGGCCATCACTCGAACGAAAGCTCATTAGCGGGTGCGCTGCCATGAACAAGCCCCTGTGTGCGTTGATGGTGGTCCTGTCAGCGGCGGCGGGTTGCAGCACCGAATCGCGTCTGTATGGCGATCAACCGTTGGTGGCCAAGGTCGAGAACGGCATGACCAAGGAGCAGGTCCAGCAGATCGGCGGCCAGCCGTTATCGATAACCGATCGCACGGTTGAGCCTGGCACATGCTTTGACTACAGACTGATCAAGAGTGGCCATCAGCAGACGTTCAATGTCAGCTTCGATGACCGAGGCAAGGTCGACCACAAGAGCTTCATGACCTGCGCGGAATGGAGCGCTGTGCAGCAAAAAGCCCGGGAGCCGTCGCATAGTTCCGGTGGCGGTGGTGGTTATTAAGATCAAAAGATCGCAGCCTTCGGCAGCTCCTACAGGGGATCGTGTAGGAGCTGCCGAAGGCTGCGATCTATTGATCTGCCCCCCGGCGCATACATCACTCTGACTGTTGCTTCACCGGCGATCCCTTAGCCCTTTCCCGATAGGCAGGAAGCGCCGCAGCATACGCGAGTGCCTCCTCCCGGCTTCCAAAAGCGCCAAGACGGTCACCTTTGGTGCAGACCCGCCACGGCCCATTGTTCACGCTGAGTACGTCATAACCGTTCATGTGCATTTTGTTCAGAACCGGAACACTCATAGTCACCTCCGTTACGGCAGTGATAAACCACGATTAACCTGACTACCTTACACCCGACCCTCGCCCAGGTGCCGACCAGACGTCGCGCCAGTATTCCAGCATCCCAGGGCACTATTTCTAGCAACCCTCGCTCCAACCCTTGAAACTGCGGCCTCGGCCCGAATGTTGCATTTTTATGTCGTTTACATGACAGCGAGCAATCAGGTAACAGATGAAAGTACGCGCAACGGTCATTTGCGAGCAGGATCGCCACGTTCTGCTGGTGCGCAAGCCCAGGAGTCGCTGGACGCTGCCCGGCGGAAAAGTCGAGCGCGGCGAAACCACTGCGGGCGCCGCCTTGCGTGAACTTCAAGAAGAAACCGGCCTTGGCGCTGACGGCATGCTGTATCTCATGGAACTGGAATCAGGCGACACCCGGCACCATGTCTTCGAAGCATCCGTGGAGAACTTTGACGCGCTTCGGCCACAAAATGAAATCATTGCCTGCATCTGGCACCCACTGGACGCGGTGCAGAACCTGAACACCAGCGAGGCCACGCGTAAAATCGTCAAGGCGTTTCAACGTCGCCTGTAACGCCTCAGCCCTGGTCGCCGCCACCGACCGGCATGACCATGCCGGTGATATAGGACGCTTCATCGCTGGCCAGAAACAGAATGGCACCGGCCTGCTCATCCAGCGTGCCGTAGCGTTTCATCAAGCTGCTATCGAGCGTCTGGTCGACGATCTGCTGATACCAGCCCTGCTCTTGCGCGCTCTGCTCTGCGCTGTTGCGCGGAATAACCCGTGGCGGCGCTTCGGTGCCACCCGGTGCGGTGGCGTTGACCCGAACCCCACGCCCGGCAGTTTCGAACGCCAGGCAAGCCGTCAGCGCATTCACCCCGCCCTTCGCCGCGCCGTATGGCACGCGGTTGACGCTGCGCGTGGCAATCGACGAAACGTTGACGATCGCACCACTGCCCTGCGCCAACATGAACGGCAGCGCGGCATGGCAGCACCACAGCGTCGGGAACAGCGAGCGACGGACTTCCGCTTCAATCTGCTGTTCTTCGTAATGCTCAAACGGTTTGGCCCAGATCGTCCCGCCGACGTTGTTGACCAGCACATCCAGTCGACCGAAACGCTCGACGGCGGTCTTCATCACACGACTGCATTCGCTGTATTGCTCCAGGTCGGCGGTGAGCGCGAGGACCTGACTGGCCTGCGCCAATTGCTGCTGTACTTCGAACACCAACTCGGAGCGATCAACCAGAATCAACCGCGCCCCTTCAGCCGCCATGCGTTCGGCGACGCGCCGGCCAATGCCTTGCGCAGCGCCGGTGATCAGCGCGACTTTCTCGTGAAATCTGTTCATACCTACCTCGTTGCAAAAAAAGTCGTCGCAGAACACAACTCGTATCGACCGGATCTGTAGCAGCTGCCGAGGCACGAGGCTGCGTTGCGTGTCCGCAGGACCGCCCTCTGGGGCCGCTGCGCAGCCCAACGCAGCCTCGTGCCTCGGCAGCTGCTACAGAACCGAGTCACCGCGAAGAAACTCAAGCCGCGCTGGCAGCAAACTTCTCGTAGTAGAAATTTGCCGGCGCGATGCCTTGCTCGCGAATGTACTGGCTGACCGCCTCGACCATCGGCGGCGGGCCGCACAGGTAGACATCGACGTCGCCATCGTTCAAATGTTGCGGTTCGATGTGCTGTGTCACGTAGCCCTTGAGCGGGTGTTGACTGTCGGGGCTGGCCACGCAGGCACTGAAGGTGAAATTCGGAATCTGCGCCGCAAAGGCTTCAAGTCGGTCGAGCTCCACCAGATCGAAATCGTGGGTCACGCCATAGATCAGATGCAGCGGATGTTCACTGCCCTGCCCGGCGATTTTTTCCAGCATCGCCGTGAACGGCGCCAGCCCCGTGCCACCGGCCAGCAGCAACAGGGGTCGGCGGATATCCCGCAGATAGAAGCTGCCCAACGGTCCGGCCAGGCTCATGCTGTCGCCAGCCTTGGCCATGCCGGTGAGGAAGCTGCTCATCAAGCCGCCGGGCACGTTGCGAATCAGGAAACTGACCTCGCCGTCCCGCTGCAACGAGCTGAACGAATAGGCGCGGGTCTGCTCGCTGCCGGGAATCCCGAGGTTCACATATTGCCCCGGCAGGAACGCCAGTTTGCTCAGCGCCTCGCCCTTGATCGACAACGCGATGGTGCTGTCGGACAACTGGCGCACGGCGCTAATGGTCGCGTCGTAGCTGGCCTGGCGCGTACGGCAGACATCCGAGGAGACCGGCACCCGCACTACGCAATCGCTCTGGGCGCGCATCTGGCAGGTCAGGACGAAACCTTGCTCGGCTTCTTCCGCGCTGAGCGCATCCTCAATGTATTCCTCGCCCAGGTCATAACGCCCGGCTTCGGCGAAGCACTTGCACGTGCCGCAAGCACCGTCGCGGCAGTCCAGCGGAATGTTGATGCCCTGGCGATACGCGGCATCGGCCACGGTTTCGCCGGCATTGGCGTCGATAAACCGGGTGACGCCGTCTTCGAAATTGAATGCGATGGAATGAGTCATGACGGCCGCCTCACAAGTGGTAAACATCGATGACCTGGCGAACGTAGTCGTTCTTCAGGATCACTTTCTTGGCCTTGATCAGCGGGTTTTCACCGCGCACATCGAGGGTGTAGAAACTGCTGCCGAAATAGCTGTCGACGGTCTTGTAACGAAAACTCAGGGTGTGCCAGTTGAAGCGCAACTTGCACAACCCGTCGGCCTGTTCCAGCAGTTCGATGTTGCTGATGTTGTGCGAGGTGCGGGTGTCCGGAATGCTCGCACTGGAACGTTCGGTCTTGATGCGAAAGATGCGATCTTCCAGGCCGGTGCGGTTGCCGTACCAGATCAGCGAGATTTCCCGCTGCGGGTCTTCGGTCAACTCGTCGTTGTCGTCCCAGGACGGCATCCAGAACGTCGCGTCCGGGGCATACAGTTCCAGCCATTCGTCCCATTGGCGGTCATCGAGGTAGCGCGCTTCGCGGTACAGAAAATCGCGTACGGCATCAAAGGTGATGGTCATTGCACCGCCTCCACTGCAATCAATTCGGACTGCTCGGCGGCCAACGCCTTGAGCATGGTTTGCTGCCAGTACTTGTGTTGCAGCACAAACAGGCCTTCATCTTCGGTGCGTACACCGCTGAGCAGCGGATGCAGGTCGATTTCTTTGGCCGCGTCATCGGCGCCTTCGATCCAGTGTTCAGCACCACGGGACATGTCGTTCCACGTCGTGACGCTGCCCTGATAGCTGGTCTGGCAGGAACGAAACTCTTCCAGATCGTCCGGTGTGGCCATGCCGCTGACGTTGAAGAAATCCTCGTACTGACGAATCCGGCTCGACCGCGCGCAATCGCTTTCGCCTTTGGGGGCGATGCAGTAGATGGTGATCTCTGTGCGGTTGACCGAGATCGGCCGGGCGATGCGAATCTGCGAACTGAATTGGTCCATCAGGTACACGTTCGGGTACAGACACAGGTTGCGCGAGTTCTCGATCATCCAGTCGGCGCGGGCCTTGCCGAAGTCCTGGGCCAATTCATCGCGACGTTCGTACAGCGGACGGTCCTCGGGGTTGGCCCAACGGGTCCAGAGCAACATGTGGCCCTTGTCGAACGAGTAAAAACCACCGCCCTGCTTGGCCCAGCTGCCGGCGCTCATGGTCGGGTTGCTGGCACCGGCCTCGCGCTGCTTGCGCTGGTTCTGGGTGGCTGCGTAGTTCCAGTGCACCGAGCTGACGTGATAGCCGTCGGCGCCGTTTTCGGCGGTGAGTTTCCAGTTGCCTTCGTAGATGTAGCTGGAAGAACCGCGCAGCACTTCCAGGCCATCGGCGGATTGGTCGACGATCATATCGATGATCTTCGCCGATTCGCCCAAGTGCTCAACCAGCGGCACCACATCGGCCTTCAGGCTGCCGAACAGGAAGCCGCGATAGGACTCGAAACGCGCGACTTTGGTCAGGTCATGGGAGCCTTCGCAGTTGAAACTCGCCGGGTAGCCGGCCGCCGCCGGGTCCTTGACTTTGAGCAGCTTGCCGGAATTGCTGAACGTCCAGCCGTGGAACGGGCAGGTGTACGAACTCTTGTTGCCGGACTTGTGCCGGCACAGCGTTGCACCACGATGGCTGCACGCATTGATGAAGGCGTTGAGCACACCGTCCTTGTTGCGCGCGATGAAGATCGACTGGCGCCCCATGGTGGTGGTGTAGAAATCGTTGATGTTGGGGATCTGGCTTTCATGAGCCAGGTACAGCCAGTTGCCTTCGAAGATGTGCTGCATCTCCAGGTCGAACAGCCGCGGGTCGGTGAACATCTCGCGTTTGCAGCGATAGATGCCCTGTTCTGGATTGTCTTCAAGCAGGGAGTGAAGGTATTCGGGTCGCAGGGACATGGCCGCCGCCTCCATTGTTTTTATTCAGGCAGGGCCATGCTAGGACGGGGGGCTGTGGCGGACTATCCGCTGGGTGCAGACCTTTATCCGTTTTGTGCAATGGAATTGCGATCACCTGTAGGAGCTGCCGAAGGCTGCGATCTTTTGATCTTGCTTTAAAAATCAAAATCAAAAGATCGCAGCCTTCGGCAGCTCCTACAGGTGATTGGCGTTAGAGGTTGATTCAGACCCGACGCTTGAAGGTATCAGAGGGCAATTCGCCGAACTGTTTACGGTAGCTGTCAGAGAACCTTCCCAAGTGCAGGAACCCGTAATCCATCGCCACTTCGGTGACATTACGCACGTTGCAGGTCGGGTCGCTAAGACAGGCATTAACGCGCTCCAGCCGTTTCTGCCGGATGTAGTTTTGCGGCGAGGCACCAGCATTGCGTTCAAACAAACCATATAACGAGCGCAAGCTCATCCGCGCCTGGCGCGCCAGTTCTTCGCTGTCGATATCATGCTTCAGGTTGCGCGCGATGTAATCGGCGATCACCTCGAACGAGGCCGAGGGGGAAGCGAGACTGACCCGGCTGACATTGGTTTTCATCAAGCTGAGCATCTTGCTGACGATGATTTGCGCGTAGTGCTCCTGCACCTTGGGGAGCTGCTCGGTGGCCTCGGCTTCCTGGCAAATCATCGCCAGCAGGCCGACGAAACCTTCCAGCTCATCGAGCTGATAACGGTTCTCCAGGAACCGCACGCCCTGCCCCGGATACCGCCAACGCTGCTCGTCGCACACTGACTCCAGCAAGCGCGAGGGCACTTTCAGGATGAATTTTTCGCAATCGTCGGAATAGGTCAGGTCCACAGGATCATCGGGATTGATCAGCAGCAGCTCGCCCGGCGCAAAATAATGTTCGTCGCCGTGACCACGCCACAGGCAGTTGCCGCGCAATAGCACTTGCAGGTGATAAACGCTGTCCAGTGCGCCCGACGTCACCCGCACGCTGGCGCCGTAACTGATGCGGCACAGGTCGAGGCTGGCGAATTTACGATGATCAAGACTGGCCAGCGGCCGACCGGCCCTGGGCATCAGGATGCAATGATTGCCGACGTGCTGATTGACGTAGCCCGACACCGCGTACGGGTCGGCATGGTCGAACACTCTGCTGCGCTGACTCAACAGTTGCGCGTGCATCATCGGGCCACTCTCATTGTTGTTATCGATTGCGTCGGTTCATTCTAAGGCAGTACTTGCAGCGAAGTGTCAGCGGACTGACCTGTGGAGCATGCTCGCCTCACTGTAGGAGCTGCCGCAGGCTGCGATCTTTTGATCTGCGTTTAAAAAGATCAAAAGATCGCAGCCTGCGGCAGCTCCTACAGGACCCAGGGATCAGTCTTCGAGGGCGCGAACCCGCTCGTGACGCTGTTGCTCTTCAGGCTGGGCGGACGACTGCAACGTGAAATCGAATTCGATCTCGGCGAAACGACCACTGACGCCATGCGCCGCTGCGCGCTCCTGATCATCGCTGAAGGTGATTTTCGCGATCAGCTCATCACGGGTGGCGTAGGCGAAATCGTCGTGAAGGTATTGGTCGCCATCGAGGTTGATCTGGGTGGTCAGGTGACGATGATCCGGTGCCGAGATGAAGAAATGCACGTGCGCCGGACGCTGGCCATGACGGCCCAGTTGATCGAGCAATTGCTGGGTCGGACCGTCCGGTGGGCAGCCATAACCCGACGGCACGATGCTGCGGAAACGGTAGCGACCTTCGGCATCGGTGACGATGCGGCGACGCAGGTTGAACTCCGATTGCAAGGTATCGAAGTACGAGTAAGTGCCGCCGGTGTTGGCGTGCCAGACATCCACCACGGCGCCGGCCAATGGTTCGCCAGCCGTATTGAACACACGCCCCTGCATGAACAGCGTGACACCCGGATCGACGCCGTCATCGAGGCGAGCTTCGCCTTGCGACAGCGGCGCACCGGCCACGTACAGCGGCCCTTCGATGGTCCGCGGTGTGCCGCCGGACTTGCCAGCCTGCTCGTCTTCGGCGTCCATCAACAGGTCCAGGTAATGTTCCAGACCAATACCGGCCACCAACAGACCGGCCTCTTGCCGCGAACCCAGGACGTTGAGGTAGTTGACCGCTTTCCAGAATTCTTCCGGGGTCACGGCCAGGTCTTCGATGATGTTCACCGAATCGCGCAGGATGCGATAGACCAGGGCCTTGACCCGCGGATCACCCGCGTCATTGAGCAGGCCGCTGGCCTCCTCGAGGAATTTCTGGGCGCTGGCAGTGTGGGAAATCTTGACGTTCATGGTGGTTCCTCATCTTGTAATTATTAGCGTGGCGACTGAACAGGCTGGGTTCAGCGGTCATCCTCGCGGATGGAAGAAGGATGCCGGCACATCGCGGTGACTTCGATCGCCATGTACGGGTACAGCGGCAATTGCATGAGCAAGTCGTGCAGCTCTTGAACGCTGTCGACATCGAACACGCTGTAATTGGCATAGAGCCCGGCGATGCGCCACAGATGACGCCACTTGCCTTGCTCTTGCAGCCGCTGGGCCAGGGCTTTTTCGTCAGCCTTCAGCTTGGCGGCTGCTTCTGGATTCATGTCGACCGGCAGGTTCACGGTCATTTTTACGTGGAACAGCATGATGCTTTCCTCAGGCTTGTTGAATGGCAGTAGACGTTTTGTCGCGACGGAAAAACGCCAGGCGCTCTTCGTCCAGGCTCAGGCCCAGGCCCGGCGTTTTCGGCACGTGCAGCTCGAAATCGCGATAGACCAGCGGTTCGCTGAGGATGTCTTCGGTCAACAGCAGCGGGCCGAACAGTTCGGTGTCCCACGCCAGTTTGTTCAGCGTGACGAAGGCATGGGCCGAAGCCAGGGTGCCAATGCCACCTTCAAGCATAGTGCCGCCATACAGGCCGATGCCGGCCGCTTCAGCGATGGCGGCCGTTCGCAGCACGGCGCGTGGGCCGCCGTTCTTGGCGATCTTCAAGGCGAACACCGAAGCCGCGCCGTCGCGGGCCAGGTTGAAGGCATCTTCCACGCACTCGATGGATTCGTCGGCCATGATCGGCGCCGGGCTCACGGCATTCAAGCGCACCATGCCGGCGCGGTTGTTGCGCGAAATCGGCTGTTCGATCAGGTCGATGCCGTTGGCGCCGAGGATCCGGCAGGCGCGTAATGCGACGGCTTCGTCCCATGCCTGATTGACATCGACCCGCACGCTGGCGCGATCGCCCAGGGCTTTCTTGATCGCAATGACGTGGGCCAGGTCGCGGTTGACTTCACCGGCACCGATTTTCAGTTTGAAGATCCGGTGGCGGCGCAGGTCGAGCATTTTTTCCGCTTCGGCAATGTCCTTGTCGGTATCGCCACTGGCCAGGGTCCAGGCCACCGGCAGCGCATCGCGAACGCGACCGCCGAGCAGTTCGCTGACCGGCAGGCCGAGGCGTTTGCCCAGGGCGTCGAGCAACGCGGTTTCGATACCTGATTTGGCGAACGTGTTGCCACGGATGCTGCGCTCCAGGCGCAACATCGCGGCATTGATGTTGCCACTGTCCTGGCCGATCAGCAGCGGGGCGAAGTGTTTGTCGATGTTGGTCTTGATGCTGTCCGGGCTTTCGTTGCCGTAGGCCAGGCCACCGATGGTGGTGGACTCGCCGATACCTTCAATCCCATCGGCGCAGCGCACGCGAATGATCACCAGGGTCTGGTTCTGCATGGTGTGCATCGCCAGCTTGTGCGGGCGGATGGTCGGCAGATCGACGATGATCGTCTCGATCGATTCAATGGTTGTGGCAAGCATGGCGATACCCGTCAGGTTCTTAAAGTTCTGGAACCGATTCTGGTACGGCTTTTTCCTCGATGCCAATATAGAATTGGTCTGACTTGATACCTTAAAGGTATGCAACCGATTGACGTTTGGAGGCCCCATGGAACTGCGTCACCTGCGATATTTTCAGGTACTGGCTCAAACCCTCAACTTCACCCGCGCCGCCGAACTGCTGCACATCGCCCAACCGCCCTTGAGCCGACAGATCCAGCAACTGGAAGACGAACTCGGCGTCCTGTTGCTGGAGCGTGGACGGCCGTTGAAGCTGACTGACGCCGGGCGCTTTTTCCATGAGCACTCCACCGCCCTGCTCGAGCAACTGGGCAAGGTGTGCGACAACACACGGCGGATCGGTCTCGGGGAAAAGACCTGGCTGGGCATCGGTTTTGCGCCGTCGACACTCTACGGCGTGCTGCCGGAGTTGATCCGCCGCTTGCGCAGCGGTGAGCCGCTGGAACTCGAACTGGGGCTCTCGGAAATGACCACACTGCAACAGGTGCAGGCGCTCAAGGCCGGGCGGATCGATATCGGCTTCGGCCGCATCCGCATCGACGACCCGGCGATTATCCAGACGGTCTTGACCGAAGACCGGTTGGTCGCCGCCCTGCCCGCCGGACATCCGCTGCTGGCCGGGCCGATCAGCCTTCGGGAACTGGCGAAGGAACCCTTCGTGCTGTACCCCGGCAATCCGCGTCCCAGCTATGCCGATCACGTCATTGCCTTGTTCGAATCCTACGGCGTGAGTATTCATGTGGAGCAATGGACCAATGAACTGCAAACGGCCATCGGACTGGTGGGGGCAGGAATCGGCGTAACGCTGGTGCCCGCGTCGGTGCAGTTGCTGCACCGCGACGACATCGGCTTCACCCCGTTGCTGGAAGACAACGCGACCTCGCCGATCATCCTCAGCCGACGGGTGAGCGATGTATCGCCGGGGTTGAATCATTGCTTGCGGATGATCGAAAAACTGCAACCAGCCACGATGCTTCTGTAGGAGCTGCCGAAGGCCGCGATCTTTTGATGTTGCTCTTAAAAGCAAGATCAAAAGATCGCAGCCTTCGGCAGCTCCTACAAGGACCGCGTGATCAACAAGTGAAGGAACGCGTTAACCGCCGGGGATGGACCGTGTTGTCAGCCGGCGAAGGCTCGACGCCCGGCTCTCATTTCGGTGCGTAACTCGCCAATCAGGTCAGAGATGGCTCGCACGCTGGTCAACTGCGCGGTCGACACGCCGCAGAGCAACAGTTCGACACGCCCGGTGGCCGGTTCGAAAACCTCGATACGCAACAACCCGCCGCTCTCCGTGCACTCGCAGGACAGCGGCGTAAAACCGGACTCCACAATGTTGCAAAGGAGTGAAATCGGAACCATGGTCGACGCCTCTGGCGGCAATTGATCGGATTGGATCCCACAGAGGATAGATCCGGTTTACCGATTTTGCGCAGGCAAAAATGTTATCTGCCTCTCACTTCAGACAGTTTTCAATGAGAATCGCCGTCCCAGATCCAATTCCAGATCCCCGGCAATTTAACCGGCTCTGAACTGTCCCGAACCGTGCGCGCCAGCGCCGCCCGTTGCAGCGTGGCCGTGTCGTCGTAAAACGGTTTTGCTGCGGTTTTCACCCCGGTCGCCTGCGCACTGTCGAGGAGGATTTGCAGGTATTCACGGGTATGCCGGGCGGTATAACGATTGAGGTCGTGGAAGGTCACCACCACCGGGATCACCCCATCCACCACCGGCAGCTCGCCAAGGGCGATGCGTTCGCGCACTTCAGACATCGAACGCAGCATGTGCGATCGCCGCCGAGGGCTTGCATTGAAGCCCCAGATTTTTCCGTCATTGGCGCTCAGGTCAGTCAGCAGCACATGCAGGCCGTGCTGTTGATACGCGGCGAAGACGCGTTTGTCGTAGTTCCAGAACGGCGGGCGTACCAGGGTCGGTGGCGCGCCGGTGATCGCGGCAATATCGGCACAGCCCTTGGTCAGCGACTGCTCCAGTTCTTCCGGGCTCAGCGAGCGGTGATTGGTGTGCGAGTGAGTGGCGGTGTGAAACCCCAGGATCTGCCCTTCTGCGTGTTCGCGGCGCATGACCTCACGACCGATGTCGCTATCACCCGCCCGTGGCGCGCCGGTCTGTACGAAAAACACCGCTTTGAGGTTCGGTTGCACCGGGTTGCTGGCCAGGCTGTCGAGCACCGTCATCGTCGGATTCCAGAAGCTCGAGGCGCTGGGACCGTCGTCAAAGGTCAGGAGAAAGCGGATCGGTGGCTGTGCGCGAAGACGCTGTTCGGTCTGCGGCGTCAACTCGATGGGGGAAGCGATACAGCCCGCCAGCCCGACGGCAATGGCGAGTACAGAGAGAACCTTGAACAGCTGTTTCATGATGTGCCTTGGCCGAACCGTTACACCCGCACATCTGTACGGGCGCTGGTTGGATAAGGGTACACAGTGTTTGGTTCCGGCGCTTGCGCGAGCCGCGCGACGACGGATCGACAGTCACCGATGTTCGCCCGGCAACAGCGACTCAACAGACTGTTTTCCCGCGAACAGCTCCCTGACACGCCAACAGCGCCAACGCCTTGAAAACCCTGGACCGCTTCAACATGGCACAGAGCCTGCAATATTCCTTTTATGCAGGAAGCGTTTTAAAAAATGATCTTTTAGAAATAAGAACCTTGCCGCCTTGCCTGGAGCTGTCTCATGAAACCCACCTTCCGTTTTTCCACGTACAAGTACCTGCTCAGCGCCTGCGCCCTGGCCCTGAGCCTGCAACCGCTGGCTCAGGCAGCTGAAGCACCTCCAGCCGAAGTCCATCTGGATTACGCCTATTACTCACCGGTCAGCCTGGTGCTTAAACACTTCGGTTTTCTGGAACAAGCCCTGCCACAGACCAAGGTCGGCTGGGTGCTGAGCCAGGGCAGCAACCGCTCGCTGGAATACCTCAACAGCGGCGGCATCGACTTCGCTTCCTCCGCCAGCCTCGCTGCGGTACTCAGCCGCGCCAACGGCAGCCCGATCAAATCGGTCTACGTGTACAGCCGTGCCGAATGGACTGCGTTGGTGGTCCGCAAGGATTCACCCTACAAAACAGTGGCTGATCTGAAAGGCAAGAAAATCGCCGCGACCAAAGGCACCGATCCGTACCTGTTCACCCTGCGCAGCCTGCAACAGGCCGGCTTGAGCAAGGACGATGTGGAACTGGTGCATTTGCAGCACCCGGACGGCCGCACCGCGCTGGAGAAAGGTGACGTCGACGCCTGGGCCGGGCTCGATCCGCACATGGCCGCCAGCCAGGTCCAGGCCGGTTCGCGCTTGCTCTATCGCAACACCCGCTTCAACAGCTACGGCGTGGTCAGCGTCACCGACACGTATGCGAAAGAGCACCCGCAGACCATCGACACCGTACTGAAGGCGTACGAAAAGGCCCGCGACTGGGCGGTAAAAAATCCTGAGGAGCTGGCGAAATTGCTCGCCACCGAATCCGGCCTGCCGCTGGAAGTGGCCAAGCTGCAATTGTCGCGAACTGACCTGAGCAGCCCGCAGTTGACCGCCAACGATGTGATCGCCTCCAAGGCTGCCGCACCGATCCTGGTGTCGGAAGAACTGGTTCGTCGCGGGGTCAACGTCGATCAAGTGATTGATCAACTGATCGACACCGGCTTCAAGGAAACCGTGGCACGCCAGTAGGAGCTGCCGCAGGCTGCGATCTTTTGATCCTCAAAATCCGCGCCCGTCGCGGATTCGTCATGACCGGAGCCCCTCATGACCAGCAAAAGCAAAACCCTCCCCACGCACCTGGCATTACCCACACCGCACCGGCTGAGCAACGCCTGGCGCCTGCGCCTCAAGGGACTGGCCCTGCCGTTCCTTATCATGCTTGTACTGGAATTCGTGGTCCGCATCGGCTGGTTGCCGTCCTACCAAATGCCCGCCCCCAGCGAAATCGCCCTGACGTTGCGCGACCTTGCCGAAGGCGCATTGTGGAAACACATCAGTGCCAGCCTGTTGAGGGTGCTGCTCGGTTTCGCCATTGGTGCCAGCCTGGCCCTGGTGTTTGCCGCCTGGGTCGGTCTGAGCCGCGAAGCCGAAGCCTGGCTGGAACCGACGTTCGCCGGTTTGCGCTCGATTCCAAGCCTGGCCTGGGTGCCACTGTTGTTGCTGTGGCTGGGCATCGACGAAACCTCGAAAATCGTCCTGATCGCCATCGGCGCGTTCTTTCCGGTGTACCTCAACGGCGTGGCGGCGATCCGCGACATCGACCGCAAACTGGTGGAAGTCGGCCAGATGTACGGCTTTAGCCGCACGCGCCTGGTGCGGCGGACTCTGTTGCCCGCCGCCCTGCCCGGCCTGTTCACCGGATTGCGCAGCGGCATGAGCCTGGCCTGGATGTTTTTGGTCGCGGCTGAGCTGATCGCTGCGACCAAAGGCCTGGGTTATCTGCTCAGTGACGGACGCGAGACGTCACGCCCGGACATCGTGCTAGCCGCCATCATCGTGCTTGCATTGCTGGGCAAACTCAGCGACGGCATTCTCGCCGGCTTGGAGAAACGTTTCCTGGCCTGGCGCGACACCTTCAACGGCCACAGCGCAGAGGATTGAGCCATGACCGAACACTTGCTGGACATTCGCGTCGAGCGCAAAACCTTCGGCACCACCACCGTGTTGCAGAACATTCACCTGCAATTGCAGCCACGGGAAGCTGTCAGCCTGCTGGGCCCCAGCGGTTGCGGCAAAAGCACCTTGCTGAGGATCGTCGCAGGGCTGGAAAAAGACTATCACGGTGAACTGCGCAACCGCGCCGGTGAGGTCGCGTTCGTCTTTCAAGAACCTCGGCTGATGCCCTGGCTGACCGTTGAACAGAATATCGGCTTCAGCGCCGACCACCATTACGACAAAGCCTGGGTCACGCAACTGATCGACGAAGTCGGCCTCGGCGGTTTCGCCCAGGCCCTGCCCAAGGCGCTGTCGGGTGGGATGGCCCAGCGCGTGGCAATCGCTCGTGGTCTTTACTCGCGCCCGCAAGTGCTGTTGCTCGACGAACCGTTCAGCGCAGTGGACGCCTTTACCCGGATGAAATTGCAGGACCTGCTGCTGCAACTGGCCGAGCGCCATGCCATCGCCCTGCTGCTGGTGACCCATGACGTCGATGAAGCGCTGTACCTCAGCGATCGCGTGCTGGTGATGGACAATCGCCCCAGCAGCATTCGTCAGGAACTGGCGGTCACACTGGCGCATCCCCGTGATCGGCGAGACCCGTTGCTGGCGCAGTTGAAGGCGTTGTCGTTGACCGAACTGCAGCGCGCGCATGTGATCTGAAGCACTAAGCTGAAGATTCCAAACGGGGGATTGCGCCGATGTGTGGACGACTGTCGCAGTACCGGGGTATTCACGATTTCGTGGCGGTGCTCGGCATCCCCGATGCACTGATCAACGACGTCGGCGATGAACCGTTGGCGCGCTACAACGCCGCGCCGACCACCCAGCTCGCGCTGCTGCACTTGGAGAACGACGGGCTGCACGCCGATTCGCAACGCTGGGGCTGGCGGCCACATTGGGCGAAGGACCGCGCCGCGCCGATCAATGCGCGGGTCGAGAAAGTCGCCCACGGCCCGTTCTTCCGGGCGATCTGGCCACACCGGGCAATCGTGCCGGTCGACAACTGGTTCGAATGGGTCGATGCCGGGGACTCGGCGAGGCAACCGTGGCTCATCCGCCGCCGGGACCGGGGGCCGATCTTCTGTGCGGCGATCGGACAATTTCCTTCCGTCGGCGGAGAGCCAAGGGCCGACGACGGCTTTGTGATCATCACGGCGGACAGTGCGGGCGGGATGCTCGACATTCATGATCGCAGACCTGTCGTATTGTCCGCAGAACTGGCGAGGGAATGGCTCGATCCGGCCACACCACCACAGCGCGCCGAGCACATAGCACTTCTGCAAGGTGAACCCAGCGAGGTCTTCGAGTGGTACAAGGTCGGCAAAGCCATCGGCAATGCCAGAAATCAAGGCGCAGCGCTCATTGAGGAAATGACCTGAACTTATCAATATCGACAGCCATGCAGGCATAAATAACAGTTGTATATACAAACTAAATTCTTAAACGTTACACCTGCTGTTTCACCCAAGAGACACTTGGAGAGAGTGACGCATTCACGCGTTAACCGCTTGTCCGACAATTCGATACATTTAGTAATACTACAGCTAGGATTCGCGCCGCATTTCCCTCGGCACCACCCAGTTGACCAAAGAGTCAGCAAACTAAGGAAATCCCTACAACTACAAGCCTTGCAGAGAACTAAATTGCGCGACGATTTAATAATTAATCAAGTCGGCGGTCTGGAGTGCGTTTATCTTTCAAAGACAGAACGTTACCAACTCGACTGTTTTATCGGGCAATACATAAAGACCCGAAACTTGCGTTCAATTTCCAACATCAACAGCGTGCTGCGTTCAACCCTCGAAGGCTATCCGGGCAAACCTCCGGTCATGGTCAATGAGCTGAACGCGTGGATCGACAGAACCCTGGGTTATCGGGCTGAACACCCCGATTTTGAGCACCTGGAAGACGTCTGAAACGCCCGGAATCTGTTCGGCAATAGAACTGAACGAACCCGATGTCGGAACACTCTCAATAGCGGAGGCTCCTTGAGCCTCTTCTATCTTAAGTCTTCTCATTCTGCACGATGTTTGTATCGCAGATCTCTCTGACTTCCCCTTCGATTATTGAGCTAAGTCTTTGATTCGCTTCAGGAGAAAACCATGAGCGAACTCGTTCCTTATGCCGTGCATTATTTGTTTGACGGAGTGCGACAGCACTTTTTCAAGTTGGCAGTGGAGTTTTCGGATGTCGAGGCGATACATTCGGCGTTTGCGCATGCTTATCCGAAGGCGGGTCGGCAGATCGACATCCATCTGAGCCTTGAGACTGCGCGGGTTGAGGCTCGGGAATTGGGGATTACGCAGATTCGGTGGAATGAGGCAATTTGAGGGGTGTTGAGGTGTTGAGGTGTTGAGGTGTTGAGTACATATCCGTTTTTGCGGTAACGGCCGCTATTGGTTTCGCTCTTACAGCGAGTCACTTGGAAGAGCCCCAAGTAACCAAGGGCTCTTGCCCCGGGCGTACGGCCCTTCGCTGAGGCTCAGGGTTCCCTCGCTCCGGTCCTGCTCCGTGGGCCCGCCGCGATCGGCCATCCATGGCCGTGCGCGGCTAACCCGGCATCCATGCCGGGTTGCCCACTGCGCAGAACCTCCACTCGGCCTGCCGATGGGGCAAGAAAAGCAAAAGCAAAAGCGAGGCGGCCTACGGGCCGGCCTGTCCTTCAAAAGTGCTCGCGGCGCACACCAATCCCATGCCCTGCATAAATCTAACTGTAGGAGCCAAGCTTGCTGGCAAAGACAGACTAGCATCCACCATTGATATCAACTGACACGGCCTCTTCGCGAGCAGGCTCGCTCCCACATAAAGCAGATCGGCATACAGCTTTTGATCTTCACCACTCAAGGTCGAGCGTTAGCTCGCCTGCTTTTGATCTGGACGCACCGCCCCCTCGTGAGGCCGAGTGGAGGTTCTGCGCAGTGGGCAACCCGGCATGGATGGCCGATGGCGGCGGGCCCACGGAGCAGGACCGGAGCGAGGGCATGCCGAGCCTAGGCGAGGCACCGAACGAAAGGGGCAAGAGCCCTTTGGTTACTTTGGGGCTCTTTTCCAAAGTGACTCGCTGTAAAAGCGAAACCGCCAGCAGCCATCACCAAAAAACGGATATACACCCCATACAACATAAGATACCCAGCCAATCAGGGCTTCAACGGAAACTCCATATCCCGATCCGACAGCTCTTTACCGTCATCAGGATGCTTCCAGTCCGGTGTCGAACGCTTCTGCCGTTTAATCTCTTCTTCCGAAGGCTCATCCACGTCTTCATCCCGATCCGGCGGTTTATGCTCGGTCGCCATGTCCACCTCCCATCCCTAAAAAACAAGTCATCCGTATCAAGCGTAGAACACTTTCAAAACCCCGATTCAAAGCCACCAACGCAGCAAAAAGAAAAACCCCATGCTCAACAACATGCTGAGCAAGGTATTTCGGGTGTAAAGCACCAGCCCCACCGCCACCAGCGAACTGATCAAATACGGGTTATCCCATTGCAGGTTCAGCTGTTTGTCCGGCATGAACACAATCGGCCCGCAGATCGCGGTGAGCATGCCCGGCACGGCAAACCCCAGGAACTGCCGCGCATTACTGCTCAGGCGCACCGGCAACCGCGGTTCAAGAAACACGTAGCGGTTCAGAAAGACCAACACGCCCATCCCGATAATCACAGCCCAGACCATCATGCGCGCGCCTCGTAGAATTTATTGCAGACAAAACCTGCCGTCATGCCCGCCAGCCCGGAGAGCACCAGCGCTGAACCCCATTGCCAATAGCTGAACAGCACCGAGCAGAACAACGACACCGCCACGCAGACCACCGTCGGTACGCTGCGCACTACCGGCGTGATCAAGGCGATAAAGGTCGCGGCAATGGAAAAATCCAGCCCCAAATGTTCCAGCCCCGGAATGCTGCTGCCGAGCACGATGCCGGCCAGGGTGAAGAGGTTCCAGGCGATGTAGAACGTCAGGCCGACGCCCAACGCATACCAGCGGTTGAATTGTTGTTGGTCATGCTGGCTGGTCAAGGCGAACAGCTCATCGGTGAGCAGAAAACCCAGCCCCACGCGCCAGCGACCTGGCAAGGGTGAAATCACCGAACGCAGGCTCATTCCATAAAGCAAATGCTGCGAGGTCAGCAACAGCGTCGTCAGCAAAATCGAAAAGATCCCGGCCCCGCCCTTGAGCATGCCGATTGCCACCAATTGCGCGGCCCCGGCGAACACGATGCTCGACAAGCCCTGGCCTTGCAGGGGCGTGAGATTGGCCTCGATGGCCATCGAACCGGCCAGCAAGCCCCAGGGTGCCGTCGCCAGGGACAACGGCATGATCGCCGCGGCACCGCGAAGAAAGGCACTGCGCGGCATGAGTGAGTTGGACATAACGCTCTACAACCAGGGAAAGACCTCAGACTGTGCCATCACTCGCCGCCGATGGCTTGAACAATCTTGCGCTCTTTGCCATTCATCGGCTGCTTCACCCGAGTACCATGGAACGATTCGCCTGACACGTCATGGAGTCGACATGCTTTACCCAATCGCCGCCGATGGGCTGGTGCTGTTTCATCTGCTGTTCATTCTGTTCGTGCTGTTCGGCGGGCTGCTGGTGCTCAAATGGCGCCGCCTGATTTGGTGGCACCTGCCCGCCGCCGCGTGGGGTTTGAGTGTGGAAGTCTTCCAGCTGACGTGCCCGCTCACGTATTGGGAAAACCTGATGCGCCACGCCGCCGGGCAAACCGGCTATGGCGACGGGTTCATCGAGCGCTATGTGTGGCCGATCATCTATCCAGCGGGCCTGACGCCGGCGATTCAATTGGGGCTGGGCAGCGTGGTGCTGGCGATTAACGTGGTGGTCTATGTTCGATTGATCAGGCTGTGGAAGTTGCGTCGAGGCATTTAAAAGATCGCAGCCTTCGGCAGCTCCTACACCAACCCCTGTAGGAGCTGCCGCAGGCTGCGATCTTTTGATCTTTTGTCTTTTGTCTTTCGAGGATTTTGCCAATGCTGTCGATCGAAGACCTGACATTGCTGGAAGCCATCCGCGAAACCGGCAGCCTGTCGCGCGCCGCAGCCCACCTCGGCAAGGCACCTTCGACCATTTCCTACGCAGCACGACAACTCGAAGAGCGCTTCGATGCCTTGCTGTTCGACCGGCGTCGCTATCGCCTGCAGCTCACCCCGGCGGGCGAGCTGCTGGTGAACGAGGCCGCACGGCTGATGCAAGACGTTTCACGCTTGACGCAACGGGTGCAGCAAGTGGCCAACGGCTGGGAGAGCCGGTTGTGGATCGTCACCGACGAGTTGCTCGAATTCGAAGCCCTGATCCCGGTGATTCACGAGTTCGACGCGCTGCAATCCGGCGTGCCGCTGCGCATCACCCAGGAAGTGCTGAGAGGTGTGTGGGAAGCCCTGCGCGAGGGCCGCGCGGACCTGATCATCGGCGCCACCAATGAACCGCCGGCCATCCCCACCTTGCGCTGGATGCAGTTGGGGGAAATGGAATGGGTGTTCGCCGTCTCGCCGAAGCACCCGCTGGCCAAGGCCAAGGAACCGATTTCCCGCAACACGTTGGCGCAGCACCGGGCCATTGTCGTGGCGGACTCCTCCCGAGCCACCGAGGGCAGCACTTATGGCGTCTCGGGCGGGCAACCGGTATTGGCGGTGCCGACCATGCGCGCGAAAGTCCTCGCCCAATGTGATGGCTTGGGTGTCGGCTGGTTGCCGAGGCACCGGGTCGGCTCACTGCTGAAAAACGGCACGCTGGTGGAAAAGCAGATGGCCGACCCGCGCGAGCCGAACATCTTGTATGCCGGCTGGCGTGGCGACCATGACGGCCGCGCCCTGGGGTGGTGGCTGGAAAAACTCAAGCAGTCATACCTATCCACCCAACTGGTTCAGGGCAGCGACCGCTTTGTTTGAGTTCAGTTGGCAATGACGCTCATGTTTCGCCCGCTGGCCTTGGCCACGTACAGCGCTTTATCCGCGGCAGCGACCAAGTCATTAGGCTGGGCCTGTGACGCCGGATCGTAAGCCGCGACGCCCAGGCTGACGGTCACCATGCCCTCGGCACATTCACTGTGCTCAATGCCCGCCTGTAGCACCGCGCGCCGGATGGTTTCCGCCACCAGAAACGCCCCCACATAGTCGGTCCCGGGCAGCACCACCGCAAACTCTTCGCCCCCATAGCGGGCCGCCAGATCACCGGGGCGCTTGATGTTGTCAGTGATGATCGCGCTGATCTTGCGCAAACAGTCATCGCCGGCCAGATGCCCGTAGTGATCGTTGAACAGCTTGAAATGATCGACATCGATCATCAGCAGCGCGAGGCTGGTCAGGGTGCGTCGGGCGCGACCGACTTCGGCCTGGATGAACAAGTCAAACTGACGTCGATTGGAAAGGCCGGTCAGCGCGTCCTCCAGGGCCAACAACTCAAGGCTGCGATTGACCTCCAGCAGTTTTTCCTGAGCGTCCAGCATGACGCTTTGCACGTGATTCTGCTGCTTCATCAGGCGGATGAGGCGAAACCCGAGAAAACCGAGAAACCCCAGCAACAATGCAACGATCCCCGCGCTCAGCATTGACTCCTTTCGCCAACTGGCCAGTACTTCATCTTTTTTCAGCGCGGCGAAGATAATCAGCGGATAACCGTCGACCCGACGAAACCCCACCACCCGCTCGACGCCATCGATCACGGATTTGACCGTTGCAGTGCCTGAGTTGCCCTTGGGCAATAACTGGGTGAACAGCGGGCCGGCCGCGACGCTGGTACCGATTTCGGCCTCGTTGAACGGCCGCCGGACAATGATGTTGGCGTCGTCGGCGATCAGGTTGATCACGCCGTTGTTGCCCATGTCGATGCTGTCGTAGAGCCCGAGGAAATGGCTGAGATAAATAGTTGCCAACGCCACGCCGGCAAAACTCCCGTCGGGATGATTGACGCGGCGTGACACGGTCATGATCCATTCACCGCTCGACCGACTCTTGATCGACGGACCGATGTGCGGCCCACGGTCGGGATGATCGCGATGGAAGCTGAAATACTCACGGTCGGCATTATTAGCGCCGGGCACTTCCGCGCCATTGGAGTTGGCGACCCAGCCCCCGTTTTCGTCGAAAACGAACAGTCCATGGATTTGGCTCAACTCACTGCGCTGGGCGCTCAGCAAACGTTGCAACCTGGGGAGCTGCGTCTGGTTCACGCCTTCGTTTTCGAGGCGGTCCACCAGAGCGAACAGCAGCGTGTCAGCCTGCTTGATCGATGCCTGCGCTTGCGACGCCAGGGTTTGCGCAAGGTTGGACATCGCCACTTCTTTGTCATGCAAATGGTACTGACGCGAGGTCCACGCTTCCCAAATCACGATAGCCGTCATGGACAGGCACACCGCCACCAGCAGCACCACCGCAGAACGCACCTTGAGCGTGGCGCCGACCGGCTCGGTCACCAACGGCACGCCGTGGCGGGATTGTTCGATTCGATCGTTTACGGACGGATGCCCCATGGCGTTCCCTTGAAATCTGATGAGAAGGCGATGCGTCCCGATCGCCTTTTTACGACTCGTGATGGCTACGCCCCCGATTGGTAACAGGGGGACTATGCATCATCAAACTCACTATAGGGCGTTTTACGCGAGAAGAACTGACATCGTGGTCTCGACAAACAAGTGTGGAGCAGTCTCGCACTGCACGATCTTCCACGCCAAAAATGTAAAGCCATAACGCAATTCGTGTAGCCGCTGGCGAAGCCTGCGTCCGGCGGCGAAGCCGTCGTAAAGTCAGGCAATGCGGTGTGTCAGACCCACCGGATGCTTAGGGTTTACGACGGCTTCGCCGCCGGACGCAGGCTGCGCCAGCTGCTACATGGATCGCGTTGTGGCTGCGAAAAGAGGTTTTACTTTTGCTTCACCGCATCAAGCCAGGCGGGATCCAATCGTTGCTGGTCAGGATCGATACCCAATGCTTCCATCCGTGCCTTGTGTTGATCCATTTCACGGATCAACTGACCGTGGTCGCTGGAGTTGCCGTCCAGCTCATGCATCTGGTTCAGCCCAAGATGATAGAAGCGCAACAGCTTCACGGCGCTCGGATCGCCCGCCTCCACGGCGGCCGTGACCTGATGCATGACGTTGGTGATGCTCATCAGGCTGCGCTTGAGCTGCCAACCGTAGACCGCTGGCGCCATCCATTGCTGAGTCCAGAACTTGCCGCGCATCAGTGCCGCCATCAGCAATACCGCGACAAACACCCCGCCGACGTTGAACCGCAGGTTGTCACCGCCGGGCTCTCCGAACATCGCCACCGCCGCCGTGGACAGCACCATCGCCAGCGCAAGGAAAATCAGAGCAATAATCACCGTGCTGCGCCGTGTCTGCTGGCGGAAGGTTTCGGCGTTCATCGGCTGGATTTCGAACATCGCGGCAGGTTTCCTTAACGTCATGGGCAAAAAGACTGGCGGGCATTATCGCCTCTACGAGCGATTTAGCTATGCTGGGGCTCCTTTTCATCTTTTCATCGTCAAACGGGGAAATGGCGATACAGCGCGGTTCGTGCCATCTTCTTTCATGGATACACACTATTCGGATGCCATTTGCCGGTATGAATGCCATCGTTTTAAGGATCATTGAATGACCCAAAGACATGTAATCAACGCTTCTGTCAGCCCTAAAGGCAGCCTGGAAACCCTCTCCCAACGCGAAGTGCAACAACTGAGCGAAGCCGGTTCCGGCAGCACCTACACCCTCTTCCGCCAGTGCGCCCTGGCCATCCTCAACACCGGCGCCCACGTTGATAACGCCAAGACCATTCTCGAAGCCTACAAAGACTTTGAAATCCGCATTCACCAGCAGGACCGTGGCGTACGCCTCGAGTTGCTGAACGCCCCGGCCGACGCGTTCGTCGACGGCGAAATGATCGCCAGCACCCGCGAGATGCTGTTCAGCGCCTTGCGTGACATCGTCTACACCGAAAACGAACTCGACAGCCAACGCATCGACCTGAGCAATTCCCAGGGCATCAGCGACTACGTATTCCACCTGCTGCGCAACGCCCGCACCTTGCGCCCCGGCGTGGAGCCGAAGATCGTGGTGTGCTGGGGCGGCCATTCGATCAACACCGAAGAATACAAATACACCAAGAAAGTCGGCCACGAACTGGGCCTGCGCAGCCTCGACATCTGCACCGGGTGTGGTCCCGGCGTGATGAAGGGTCCGATGAAAGGCGCGACCATCGCCCACGCCAAGCAGCGCATCCATGGGGGGCGTTACCTTGGTTTGACCGAGCCGGGCATCATCGCCGCCGAAGCGCCGAACCCGATCGTCAACGAGCTGGTGATCCTGCCGGACATTGAAAAACGCCTGGAAGCGTTCGTGCGCGTCGGCCACGGCATCATCATTTTCCCGGGCGGCGCGGGCACGGCCGAAGAATTCCTGTACCTGCTCGGCATCCTGATGCACCCAGACAACGCCGGCCTGCCCTTCCCGGTCATCCTGACCGGGCCAAGGCACGCGGCACCGTACCTGGAACAACTGGATGCTTTTGTCGGTGCAACCCTCGGGGAAGCGGCCAAGCAGCATTACGAGATCATCATCGACGACCCGGCTGAAGTCGCGCGGCAGATGACCGCGGGCCTCAAAGCGGTGAAACAGTTCCGCCGTGAGCGCAACGACGCCTTCCACTTCAACTGGCTGCTGAAGATCGACGAGGGCTTCCAGCGCCCGTTCGACCCGACCCACGAAAACATGGCCAATCTGAAACTGAGCCGCGAACTGCCGGCCCATGAACTGGCGGCGAACCTGCGTCGCGCGTTCTCCGGCATCGTCGCCGGCAACGTCAAAGACAAGGGCATCCGCCTGATCGAAGAACACGGGCCATACCAGATCCGTGGTGATGCGGCCGTGATGAAACCGCTCGATCAGTTGCTCAAGGCGTTCGTTGCCCAGCACCGGATGAAATTGCCGGGTGGTGCGGCGTATGTGCCGTGTTATCAGGTGGTTGCGTAATAAAGCTGTATGTAGGCAACACCGCATATCCCCTGTGGGAGCGGGCTTGCTCGCGAATGCGGTGTGTCAGTCGACATCTCTATCGACTGACACACCGCATTCGCGAGCAAGCCCGCTCCCACATTGATTGGTGTATAGCTGAATGTATCGCAGTGTGTCTGAATGGTCTTTGGATACAAAGGCTTGAAAGCCGCAGGTATTTTGAAACAGGCCAGATACGTCATTGGGGTCAACTGTGAGGAGTGCCCATCACAGGTTGAGAGTCCCCCATGCCAGATTCCATCAACACCCGACGCCGACACTTGCTGCAAATGGCCGGCATTGGTGCAGCGAGCCTTGCCGCGAGCCAATTGCTGAACATCGGTACCGCCCAAGCGACCCCAGCGACAGCAAAACCTGCGACCGCGCTGGCGCCGATCAAACAGGTCCGCGCCGGCGTGCTCGACATCGGTTACTACGAGGCCGGGCCGAAAAACGCGCCGGTGGTGCTGTTGCTGCACGGTTACCCCTACAGCATCCAGAGCTTCGAAGACGTTGCGCCGATCCTCGTCGCGCGCGGTTTTCGAGTGATCGTGCCGCACCTGCGCGGCCATGGCACCACCCGTTTCATCGACCCGGCAACCCCGCGTGCCGGCCAGCAAGGCGCAATCGGTGCGGACGTCATCGAATTGATGGATGCGCTGAACATCAAGACCGCCGTGTTCGCCGGTTTTGACTGGGGTGGTCGCGCAGCGTGTGTCGCCGCCGCGCTGTGGCCTGAACGCTGCACCGGGCTGGTGTGCGTCAACAGCTACCTGATTCAGGACATCGCCCACGCTACCGCGCCAATTCCGCCGAAGATCGAGTCGGGCCTGTGGTACCAGTATTATTTCCAGACCGAACGCGGTCGTCTCGGCTTGACGGCCGACCGCACCGGCATTGCCAAAGTCATCTGGACCCGCAACTCGCCGGGCTGGAATTTCGACGACGCCACCCTGGCGCGCACAGCTGTCGCGTTCGACAACCCGGACTACGTCGATGTGGTCATCCATTCCTACCGCCACCGCCTCGGCCTGGCCGACGGTTACCCAGCCTATGCCGAGATCGAAAAACGCCTGGCCGCCCTGCCGCCGATCACGCGGCCGGCGATCACCCTCGACGGCCTCACTGACGGCAACTTCCCGGCGGGCGATGGCTCTGCGACTGCAAAAAGATTCACCGGCCAGCGGATTCACCGTCAGGTGCCGAATGCCGGCCACAACCTTCCCCAGGAAGCACCGCAGGCGTTTGCCGATGCAGTGATCGATGTGGCGGCTGTATGAACGGGATTTGTATCTGTCTGTATAAGAACCGCAGATTGATACGCAGACATCGATTTCGAGGCGTTCAAGCACACATCAGCGATACACCCGGGCGTTTAACTGTGTTCACCGGATAGCAGCAGCTACCGACCACACAAACTAAACGCACGGAGAATCACCCATGTTCAATTTCTCGAAAGTCTCGTCCCTGGCACTCGGCCTGGCATTGGTAGGCGGTCTGGGTCTGTCAAACCTGGCGTCGGCCAATACCCAGAGCACTGTGTCTCACAGTCAGGTCCAGCAACTGCTGGTGGAAGGTGGCTCGGATCGGCTGCAACAGAATCGCGTCGCTGAAGGCGGTGCTGATCGCCTGCAAGAGCTGCGTGAACGTGTGGCGTCGATCAACCCAGGCAACGCGGTACGCGGCGGTGTGGTGGTTGCGGAGAACCGCCCTGAGTTTGGTTCGAAATATCAACGCTATTGATCGGTCGTTCACCTGAAATCCCCAAAAGCCCGGATCTCCGGGCTTTTTTTGTTTGATCAACGTGCGTGATATCAACTATGTGCAAGGGTGTTTTTTCATCGCGGCGTTCCAGCCCTACAGTAGCCACATCTTCTTCCCACGCTCTGGAGCAACATCATGAAAAGCATCATCGGTCTTGGTTTCGCCCTGTCGGTTCTCGGCGCTACATCCGCTATCGCCGCACCTCACGCTACTTCGCAAGTGGTTGCCGCGGTCAAAGTCAGCCAACCGGCCACGCTGAATGTGAACACTGTTGGCGCTGATCACAAAGATGGCCAGGCGAGCAAACTTTACGTCGCTGAAAACCGGCCTGAGTTTGGGTCCAAGTATCAGCGGTATTGATTGGCGGGTTTTTGTGTTGTTTGGAATTGGAAACCCCGGGGAGAGTTGGTCTTCCCGGGGTTTCTTTTTTTTGCCTGGATTTTTGGGTGTATATCCGTTTCTTCGGTAATGGCCGCTATTGGTTTCGCCCTTACGGCGAGTCACTTGGAAAAGCGCCAAGTAACCAAGCGCTCTTGCCCCTTTCGTTCGGTGCCTCGCTGTGGCTCGGCATGCCCTCGCTTCGGTCCTGCTCCGTGGGCCCGCCGCCATCCATGCCGGGTTGCCCACTGCGCAGAACCTGCACTCGGCCTCTCGATGGGGCGGTGCGTCCAGATCAAAAGCGGAAGGCGAGCTAACGCTCGGCCTGATGAGTGGTGAGAAGCAAAAGCTGTTTGCCGATCCGCGTTGTTTTTCTGTAGGAGCGAGCTTGCTCGCGATGGACTCAAAGACACCGCGTTTCGCCAGTAAACACGCGTTATCGTTAACGACCATCGCGAGCAGGCTCGCTCCCACAATTTAGATTTTGTAGGGCGCGGGATTGGTGTTCGCCGCGAGCAGCGTTGAAGGACAGGCCGGCCGGTAGGCCGCCTCGCTGTTGCTGTTGCCTTGGTTTTTGATCTTCTTGCCCCATCGGCGGGCCGAGCGCAGGTTCTGCGCAGTGGGCAACCCGGCATGGATGCCGGGTTAGCCGCGCACGGCCATGGATGGCCGATCGCGGCGGGCCCACGGAGCAGGACCGGAGCGAGGGAACCCTGAGCCTCAGCGAAGGGCCGTACGCCAGGGGCAAGAGCCCTTGGTTACTTGGGGCTCTTCCAAGTGACTCGCTGTAAAAGCGAAACCAATAGCGGCCGTTACCGCAGAAACGGATATGTACACAAATACAACATCCCATCACCCCAACGGCGCCACCAACCGAGCAGCCAACACCTTCGCCTGGCTCGCCACATCCGTAACCGCCGTACTCTCCCACCACATCCCACGCAACGGCGGCCCCATGGCAAACAACCGACTGGCGACCTGCCCATCCGCCCCCAACACCGCGCCATCGATGGCTGCCGCAATCCCCAACGCCAACGGCCCCGGCCGAATAAGCCCGCGTGCCAGCAATTGCTGCGGCAACGGTCGAGCAACCCGGCGCCAGTCATATTCGATGCCGCTGGAATTGATCAACGCCGCACCGCTCACCACGGTGGTGCCTGCCTCGCCACGACGACGAATACGGATACTGACTTCACCGCCCGAGGACGGCTCAAGCCCCTTGAACGATGCCGCCTGAATCCGCAGACGCCCTTCCCCGTGAAGCCGCTCGACCAGTTCGGCGCTCAGCGGTGGAGAGCGATGGTGATGGCTTTCCCACCATGGCCGCACATGCCGCACAAACTGCCGGCGCTGCACGTCCGTCGCCTGACTCCATAACCGGCCTATATGCGCCCGCACAGTATCGAGCGGCGCTTGCCAGTCGATGCCTTGAGCGATGGCGTCCCGGCAATGCCTGCGCAATTCGCGCACCAGTTGGCGCGGTGAACGAATGCTCTGATCTTCAGCGAGAAAGTCCACCCAGGCAGGCGGCTGGCGGCGTACGTGCGGCAGCAAGCCATGCCGGGAAAACACTTCGATCGGCCCACGATGACCGGCCTGTTCCAACGACACCACGGCATCGACCATGGTCAGGCCCGACCCGACGATCAGCACCGTCGACTGCGGGTCGAGCTGCTGCATGGCGCTGACATCCCAGGGGTCGAGCGCGGCCGCATTCAAGCCACTGGACTCGGTTTGTGGCGTGCGCGCTGCCGCAAACATCCCCGTCGCGAGCACTGCGAATGCGCCCTGCAAGCGTTGCCCGTCGCTCAAGGTCAGCAGCACCGAATCGTCCCGGGTTTGCAGGTCAACCACCTCTGCTCGCACATGCTCCACCGTTGAACCCTTCAGCGCACCCAGCGCTTGCGACTCTGCCAGCCGTTGCTGCACGTACAGGCCGAAAATCCCTCGAGGCGGAAACAGTTCACTGACCGGTACATGCTGCTCGTCCGACGCCGGCCAGCCGCCGGCCGCAATGTACTCGGTCAGCCATTGGGTCAGGTCGTCGGCGTTGTCCGGGTCGACGCTCATGCGCGCCGCATTGCCGTTGAGCGTATGCCCTAACTCGACCGCGCTGTACGCCTCGCCCCGGCCCAGCTCGGCTCGGGGTTCTATCACCAGCACCGAGCGTTTGCCGGGCAACCGCAACAACTGCGCCGCCAGCATTGCGCCGCTGAGGCCGCCGCCGACGATCAGGATGTCCGCGTCACGGATGGCGGGAGTCGCCTGTCCGCCTTGGGTTTCAGTCATGCCGTTCTCACTCGTCAGTGGTTAACAGAATAAAAGTCGCGAATGAGCAGGCGCCGATCTCGACCCTCTCTGGGCGATGATAAGCGCCAAACCCCTGAAGCTTCATCAAGCAGTACCAAAGTAGGGTGCATCTTCCACCGCCCGCCGACGTAACGCCGCCAGGTCGCGATAACCCGCCCCCGGATGAGTCTCCGGCAACCGCGGCCCTCGCCGAACAACTTCTCGCGCAAGGTCCCTTTCGCGTATTCGGTCTTGTACACGCCACGCTTCTGCAACTCCGGCACCAACAACTCCACGGCGTCGATGAAGGTCTCGTGGGTCAGCGCATAGGCCAGGTTGAAGCCGTCGACATCGGTTTCTTCGACCCACTCCTGAAGCAGATCGGCGACGGTTTCCGGGCTGCCGACAAACAGTGGCCCAAATCCGCCAATGCCCACCCAGTCCGCCAGTTCGTTGGGCGTCCAGACCTTGTTCGGATCAGCCGTGGAAAACGCTTCCACTGCCGATTGAATCGCGTTGGTATGCACGTGTTTGAGCGGTTCATCCGGTTTGAACTGACTGAAATCAATCCCGGTCCAGCCCGAAATCAACGCCATTGCGCCTTCATGGCTGACCCAGGTCTTGTACTCCTCGAACTTGGCTTTGGCCTTGGCGTCGGTCTCGCCGAGGATCACCGTTTGCAGGTTGAAAATCAGCACTTTCGACGGGTCGCGCCCGGCCTCGGCGGCTCGTCGGCGGATGTCCGCGACGGTTTTCTTCAGCAGCACTTTCGACGGCGCCGCGACGAACACGCACTCGGCATGCTCGGCGGCAAACTGCTTGCCGCGACTCGACGCCCCGGCCTGATATAAAACCGGGGTGCGTTGTGGCGAAGGTTCGCAAAGGTGAATGCCCGGCACCTGGAAGTGTTGGCCAACGTGTTGGATCTCGTGGATTTTGCTCGGGTCACTGAAGATCCGGCGCTCGCGATCACGCAGGATGGCGCCCTCTTCCCAACTGCCTTCCCAAAGTTTGTAGCAAACCTGCAGATACTCTTCGGCGAAGTCGTAACGGGCATCGTGTTCGGTCTGGGCTTTCTGACCGAGGTTTTTCGCGCCACTCTCCAGATAAGACGTGACGATGTTCCAGCCGGCGCGGCCCTTGGTCAGGTGATCAAGGGTCGACAGGCGTCGGGCGAACGGATACGGGTGTTCGAAGGACAGCGACGCCGTCAGGCCAAAACCCAGATGTTCGGTGACCAGCGCCATCGGCGGGATCAGTTGCAGCGGATCGTTGACCGGCACCTGCGCCGCCTGACGGATCGCCGCGTCGCCGTTGCCGTTGTACACGTCGTAAATGCCCAGCACATCGGCAATGAACAACCCGTCGAACTTGCCCCGCTCGAGGATTTTCGCCAGGTCGGTCCAGTACTCCAGATCCTTGTACTGCCAGGAGCGATCCCGTGGGTGCGCCCACAACCCCGGCGACTGGTGACCGACACAGTTCATGTCAAAAGCGTTAAGACGAATTTCACGGGCCATCAAGCGGCGCTCCGAATTGAATACATCCAACGCTTTTGCAGGAGTCATGCCCGAACACAAATTCTATATATTTCAGCTATTTAACAAATCATTAGAGAAAGACATACAGCGTTGAAACAGCAAAGTGTCGATCCGCTGTTGATCGGCGAACAGTTAAATCACCACATTGCGCACGAACCGCACAGCCACCGGCCCGTCATTACGATAGGAATGCGGCTGGTTGCTGGCGAACATGAAAAACTCGCCGGCGCTGATGAGGTGCGGCACGTCGCCGACCATCAGTGTCAGGCAGCCTTCAAAGACGTAGAACTGTTCGTGCCAGCCATCGGCATCCGGCTCCGACGGGTAATGCTCGCCGGGTTCGAGGCGCCATTCCCAGAGTTCGACTTCGCGGGTGGCAGTGGCCTTGGCCAGCAACACCGCCTTGCTGCCGGGAATCGTACCGGCCCAGGCCAGTTCGTTAATGCGGCTATGGTCGCGGACATCGGGCGCCTGGATCAGATCGCTGAACGCCACATCCAATGCCTCGGCCACCCGGTCGAGGGTGGTCAGGCTGACATTTTTTTCACCGGCCTCGATGGCCACC
Organism: Pseudomonas sp. LBUM1644; assembly: GCF_059716195.1. Taxonomy (NCBI): domain Bacteria; kingdom Pseudomonadati; phylum Pseudomonadota; class Gammaproteobacteria; order Pseudomonadales; family Pseudomonadaceae; genus Pseudomonas; species Pseudomonas sp. LBUM1644. Next base: position 3,818,814 of record NZ_CP166812.1, read on the forward strand.
AGCATCCGGCGGCTGACCCCGGACTTTTCGGCCAGTGCGATCTGGCTCATGTCGGCGGCATGACGCAGGCGTCGGACGTTCTGACTGACGTGCTGGAGAACGGAAGCCCGCGGCGTGGAATCTTTGTGCACTATATTGCTCACTGAGTGGGGTTGGGCAGTATACTGCGCAACATTCGGCGCATTGTGCGTCCCCCACAGGTAGCGCGCAAGGTTATGACGTCGGTGAACTCTCCCCAGGCTTCTTCCCGTTTCTCACGGTTCAGCAAGGCCGAGTGCGTGCTGGTGCTGATCACCATGGTCTGGGGTGGCACCTTTTTGCTGGTGCAGCACGCGATGACCGTCAGTGGGCCGATGTTTTTCGTCGGCCTGCGCTTTGCCGCCGCCGCGTGCATCGTCGCCCTGTTCTCCTGGCGCAGCCTGCGGGAATTGACCTTGTTCGAACTCAAGGCCGGGGCCTTTATCGGCGTGGCGATCATGCTCGGTTATGGGTTGCAGACCGTCGGGTTGCAGAGCATTCCCAGCAGCCAGTCCGCGTTTATCACCGCGCTGTACGTGCCGTTCGTGCCGCTGCTGCAATGGCTGGTGCTGGGGCGGCGTCCGGGACTGATGCCGAGCATCGGGATCATGCTGGCGTTTACCGGGTTGATGTTGTTGTCGGGGCCGGCTGGCGCGTCGTTCAATTTCAGCCCTGGTGAAATCGCCACGTTGATCAGTGCGATTGCCATTGCGGCAGAGATCATTCTGATCAGTACGTACGCCGGCCAGGTCGATGTGCGGCGGGTGACAGTGGTGCAATTAGCAACCACGTCGGTGCTGGCGTTGCTGATGGTGGTACCAACGCGGGAAGTGATCCCGGACTTTTCATGGTTCTTGCTGTGCAGTGCACTCGGCCTCGGCGCGGCCAGTGCGGCGATTCAGGTGGCGATGAACTGGGCACAGCAGAGCGTTTCACCGACGCGGGCGACGTTGATTTACGCGGGTGAGCCCGTGTGGGCCGGGATCGTCGGACGGATCGCCGGGGAGCGGTTACCGGCGATTGCGTTGGTGGGCGCGGGGTTGATTGTGGCGGCGGTGATTGTCAGTGAGTTGAAGACCAAGGGTAAGGGTGTAGTCGAGGTTGATGAAGCGCTGGAGAGCAAAAGCGGCAATTAAACAGCAAGAGCAAAAGATCGTAGCCTGCATACCTCTGTAGGAGCTGCCGAAGGCTGCGATCTTTTCAAGCCACCCCATCCTTCGAAACAATGTGAATCAGGCTTTTTCCGTCTACCGTGTAGGATTCTGCGACAGCTTGCCGTTTGGTGATCCGGGGACTGGCACGTATGATGCTTCACAAACTTCCGCAGATTAGAAGCCTATGTCCCTGATAGTTCTACTGCTTCTGCCTTTTATCGGCAGCTGTCTGGCCGCTTTGTTGCCACACAACGCGCGTAATACAGAATCGTTGCTGGCTGGTTTGGTGGCCCTCATCGGCACCGTTCAGGTCGCTCTCCTGTACCCGCAGATCGCCCATGGCGGCGTGATTCGCGAAGAATTCTTCTGGTTACCCAGCCTTGGCCTGAACTTCGTTCTGCACATGGACGGGTTCGCCTGGCTGTTCTCACTGCTGGTGTTGGGCATCGGCACGCTGGTTTCCCTGTACGCCCGCTACTACATGTCGCCGGACGATCCGGTGCCGCGGTTTTTTGCGTTTTTCCTGGCGTTCATGGGCGCCATGCTGGGGCTGGTGATTTCCGGCAACCTGATCCAGATCGTGTTTTTCTGGGAGCTGACCAGCCTCTTCTCGTTCCTGTTGATCGGTTACTGGCACCACCGTGCTGACGCGCGACGCGGCGCCTACATGGCGTTGATGGTCACCGGCGCAGGCGGTTTGTGCTTGCTGGCGGGGGTCATGCTGCTTGGCCATGTGGTGGGCAGCTATGACCTGGACAAGGTCCTGGCCGCCGGCGACCTGATTCGCGCACATGCCCTTTATCCCATTCTGCTGCCCCTGATCCTGATCGGCGCCCTGAGCAAAAGCGCGCAATTCCCCTTCCACTTCTGGCTGCCCCACGCCATGGCGGCGCCGACACCGGTCTCGGCTTATCTGCACTCGGCGACCATGGTCAAGGCCGGGGTGTTCCTGCTCGCACGGCTGTGGCCGTCGCTGTCCGGCAGTGAAGAATGGTTCTACATCGTCAGCGGCGCCGGCGCCTGCACCCTGCTGCTCGGCGCGTATTGCGCGATGTTCCAGAACGATCTCAAGGGCCTGCTGGCCTATTCGACCATCAGCCATCTGGGCCTGATCACCCTGCTGCTGGGCCTGAACAGTCCGCTGGCCGCCGTGGCCGCGGTGTTCCACATCCTCAACCACGCCACCTTCAAGGCTTCGCTGTTCATGGCCGCCGGGATCATCGATCACGAGAGCGGCACCCGCGACATTCGGCGGCTCAGTGGCCTGATCAAGCTGATTCCGTTCACCGCCACGCTGGCCATGGTCGCCAGCGCCTCCATGGCCGGTGTGCCGCTGCTCAACGGCTTCCTCTCGAAAGAAATGTTCTTCGCCGAAACCGTGTTCATTAACGCCACGGCCTGGATCGAGACGAGCCTGCCGATCGTCGCGACCATCGCCGGGACCTTCAGCGTCGCCTATTCGCTGCGCTTCACCGTTGACGTGTTCTTTGGCCCGACCGCCACCGACCTGCCGCACACCCCGCACGAACCGCCGCGCTGGATGCGGGCGCCGGTGGAACTGCTGGTGTTCACGTGCCTGATCGTCGGGATATTCCCCGCTCAAGTGGTCGGCGCGCTGCTGGCCGCCGCCGCCCTGCCGGTGGTGGGCGGCACCTTGCCGGAATACAGCCTGGCGATCTGGCACGGCTGGAATGCGCCGATGATCATGAGCCTGATTGCCATGTCCGGTGGCATCGTGCTGTACCTGCTGCTGCGTAATCAGCTCAAGCGTGGACGCTTCAAATACCCGCCGATCATTGGCCGGTTCAACGGCAAGCGCCTGTTCGAGCGCAGCCTGGTGATCATGATGCGCCTGGCCCGTCGCCTGGAGCGGCGGATCAGCACCCGGCGCCTGCAAACCCAATTGTTCCTGATCGTGTTGGCGGCGCTGCTGGCCGGGCTGATCCCGATGCTCCACAGCAGCCTGAGCTGGGGCGACCGGCCGAAGATTCCGGGCTCGATCGTCTTCGTGACCCTCTGGCTGCTGGCGATTGCCTGTGCCCTCGGCGCGGCGTGGCAGGCCAAGTATCACCGGCTGGCGGCCCTGACCATGGTCAGCGTCTGTGGCCTGATGACCTGCATCACCTTTGTCTGGTTCTCCGCGCCGGACCTGGCGTTGACGCAACTGGTGGTCGAAGTGGTGACCACGGTACTGATCCTGCTGGGCCTGCGCTGGTTGCCTCGGCGAATCGAAGAAGTCTCGCCGTTGCCAAGCAGCCTGCGCAAGGCACGCATCCGGCGTATCCGCGACCTGCTGTTGTCGACCGTAGTCGGCGGCGGCATGGCGCTGCTGGCCTACGCGATGCTGACACGCCAGACGCCGAACGATATTTCTTCGTTCTACCTCAGTCGCGCCCTGCCTGAAGGTGGCGGCAGCAACGTGGTCAACGTGATGCTGGTGGACTTCCGTGGTTTCGACACCCTGGGTGAAATCACCGTGCTGGTCGCGGTGGCCCTGACGGTGTTCGCCCTGCTGCGCCGCTTCCGTCCGCCAAAAGAAAGCCTGCAGTTGCCCGCTCAACAGCGATTGCTGGCGCCGGACGTGGTCACCGACCTGGTCAACCCGCGCCACGCCAGTGACACCGCGCTCGGCTTCATGATGGTGCCGGCGGTGCTGGTGCGCCTGTTGCTGCCGGTTGCGTTTGTGGTCTCGGTCTACCTGTTCATGCGCGGCCACAATCAACCGGGCGGCGGTTTTGTCGCCGGGCTGGTGATGTCGGTGGCGTTCATCCTGCAATACATGGTCGCCGGCACCCAGTGGGTCGAGGCACAAATGAGCCTGCGACCGCTGCGCTGGATGGGCACGGGCTTGCTGTTCGCCACGGCCACCGGGCTGGGTGCGATGCTCGTCGGGTATCCGTTCCTGACCACCCATACCTGGCACCTCGAACTGCCGGTGCTGGGCGACATTCACATCGCCAGCGCACTGTTCTTCGACATTGGCGTCTACGCCGTGGTGGTCGGTTCGACGCTGTTGATCCTGACCGCCCTCGCCCACCAATCGGTTCGCGGCCACAAAACCGCTGCCCAGCCTAAACCCGTCGCCACGCAAGGAGCCGTCTGATGGAAGAAGTCATCGCAATCGCCGTCGGCGTACTCGCCGCGTCCGGCGTCTGGCTGATCCTGCGGCCACGAACCTTCCAGGTGGTCATGGGCCTGTGCCTGCTGTCTTACGGCGTCAACCTGTTCATCTTCAGCATGGGCAGCCTGTTCATCGGCAAGGAACCGATCATCAAGGACGGCGTGCCGCAAGACTTGTTGCATTACACCGACCCGTTGCCGCAAGCACTGGTACTGACCGCGATCGTCATCAGCTTCGCCATGACCGCGCTGTTCCTGGTGGTGTTGCTGGCGTCTCGCGGCTTGACCGGGACCGACCATGTGGATGGCCGGGAGCCTAAAGAATGAATGCAATGACGCACCTGATCGCCGCACCAATTCTGCTGCCCCTTCTGACCGCCGCCATCATGTTAATGCTCGGCGAACGGCACCGCCCGCTCAAGGCCAGGATCAACCTGATCTCCAGCCTTCTGGGCCTGGGGATTTCGGTGTTGCTGCTGCAATGGACGCAAACCACCGGCGTGCCCGGTTCCATTGGCGTGTACTTGCCCGGGAACTGGCAAGTGCCATTCGGCCTGGTGCTGGTGGTCGATCGCCTGTCGGCGCTGATGCTGGTCCTGACCGGCATCATCGGCGTCAGCGCCCTGCTGTTCGCCATGGCCCGCTGGGACGGCGCCGGTTCGAGCTTCCACGCATTGTTCCAGATTCAGCTGATGGGCCTCTACGGCGCCTTCCTGACCGCGGACCTGTTCAACCTGTTCGTGTTTTTCGAAGTGCTGCTGGCCGCCTCCTACGGTTTAATGCTGCACGGCTCGGGCCGGGCGCGGGTGTCCTCGGGGTTGCATTACATCTCGATCAACCTGCTGGCCTCGTCGCTGTTCCTGATTGGCGCGGCGCTGATCTATGGCGTCACGGGCACGCTGAACATGGCCGACCTGGCACTGAAGATCCCGCTGGTGCCGGAAGCCGATCGCGGGCTGCTGCATGCCGGTGCGGGGATTCTCGCGGTGGCGTTCCTGGCCAAGGCCGGGATGTGGCCACTGAATTTCTGGCTGGTACCGGCCTATTCCTCGGCCAGTGCGCCCGTTGCGGCGATGTTCGCCATCATGACCAAGGTCGGCGTCTACACCTTGCTGCGTTTGTGGACGCTGCTGTTCTCCGGCCAGGCCGGCGCCTCGGCGTACTTTGGTGGCGACTGGCTGATCTACGGCGGCATGGCGACCATCGTGTGCGCCGCGGTGGCGATCCTCGCGGCGCAACGCCTGGAACGCATGGCCAGCCTGAGCATTCTGGTATCGGCGGGGATCTTGCTATCGGCCGTCGGCTTCGCCCAGCCGAACCTGATCGGCGCGGCCTTGTTCTATCTCGTCAGCTCGACCCTGGCCTTGAGTGCTCTGTTCCTGCTGGCCGAGTTGATCGAGCGTTCGCGTTCAGTCAGTGAATTGACCTTGTTCGATGACGGCGATCTGCTGCCACGGGTGATGGCATCCGCGCAGCCGGTCAAAGGTTTCAACCTCGATGATGAACAGAAAGCCGTGGTCGGCCAGGTGATTCCCTGGACCAAGGCCTTCCTCGGCTTGAGTTTCATTGCCTGCGCGTTGCTGATCATCGGCATGCCACCGCTCTCGGGATTCATCGGCAAACTCGGCCTGCTCAGCGCCCTGCTCAATCCGCTGGGCCTGGGCAATGGCAGCACTGAGCCGATATCTAATGCGGCGTGGGGCTTGCTGGCGTTGTTGATCCTGTCCGGGCTGGCGTCGCTGATCGCCTTCTCGCGCCTGGGCATCCAGCGCTTCTGGACGCCGCAAGAACGGCCGTCGCCGTTGCTGCGACGGCTCGAGTGCGTGCCCATCGTGGCGCTGTTGGGGCTGAGCATTCTGCTGACGTTCAAGGCCGAACCGCTGCTGCGTTATACCCAGGCCGCCGCCGGTGCCTTGAACAACCCGCAGCAATACGTGATGGCCGTGCTCGGCACCCGCGTGGTGCCGAGCCCTGAAGCCAAGGCAGCGATGCTGGAGGTGCAACCATGAAACGTCTGTTTCCTGCACCATGGTTGTCGCTGGCGCTATGGGTGTTGTGGCTGGTGTTGAACCTGTCGATGAGCGCCGGCAACTTGCTGCTCGGCGCTGTGCTGGGGTTATGCGCGCCGCTGATGATGCGCAAGTTGCGACCATTGCCGATCCGCATTCGCCGGCCCGGGGTGATCCTGCGCCTGTTTGTTCTCGTCGGTCGCGACGTGCTGGCGTCCAACCTCGCCGTGGCCTGGGGTGTGCTCAACGCGGGTCGCCGCCCGCCTCGCTCTCGGTTCGTCAAAGTCCCGCTGGACCTGCGGGACGCCAATGGCCTGGCCGCGCTGTCGATGATCTGCACGGTGGTGCCCGGCACAGTCTGGTCGGAACTGGCGCTGGACCGCAGCATCCTGTTGCTGCACGTCTTCGATCTGGGTGACGAAGCGCTGTTCGTCCAGCACTTCAAGGCCGCCTATGAGCGCCCGCTGATGGAGATTTTCGAATGAGCGAGTGGTTGTCGAACGCGATCCTGTTGAGCCTGTTCCTCTTTTCCCTGGCGATGATCCTGACCCTGATCCGCCTGTTCAAAGGGCCGTCGGCCCAGGACCGGGTGCTGGCGCTGGACTACCTGTACATCATCGCGATGCTGATGATGCTGACGCTGGGTATTCGTTATGCCAGTGACACGTACTTTGAGGCGGCGCTGCTGATTGCGCTGTTCGGCTTCGTCGGCTCGTTTGCCCTGGCGAAATTCCTGCTGCGCGGCGAGGTGATCGAATGAGCGCGGAACTGTCTCTGTGGATTGAGATTCCAGTGGCGATCCTGCTGGTGCTCAGCAGCCTGTTTGCGTTGATTGGCGCGATTGGCCTGCTGCGGATGAAGGATTACTTCCAGCGCATGCACCCGCCAGCGCTGGCGTCGACACTGGGCGCCTGGTGCGTGGCCCTGGCGTCGATTATTTATTTCTCGGCGCTCAAGTCCGGGCCGGTGCTGCATGCCTGGCTGATACCGATTCTGTTGTCGATCACGGTGCCGGTGACGACCCTGCTGCTGGCGCGGGCGGCGTTGTTCCGCAAGCGCATGGCCGGGGATGATGTGCCCGCTGAAGTCAGCAGCCGCCGCACGAAAAGCAACCTGTAGGAGCTGCCGCAGGCTGCGATCTTTTGATCTTGTTTTTTAGAATCAAAAGATCGCAGCCTGCGGCAGCTCCTACAGGCGGCAGCTCAGATCCAGGCGACGGCCAACAACCCCGCCCCCAACACCACACACAACGGCGAATAAGCCCAGGTATCCAGCCGGGCAAATTCCGAATCCTTGACCTGCTTGAAAAACCCCATCAGGTTCGAATCGCCGATGGCCCGGGCGAACATCAGCATGGCGATGGCGCTGATCAACCATTGCAGCCACCAATGATGCACCGTTGGCAGATAGAGGCCGACTCGCAGGCACACCAACATCGCAATCAGCAGCAACCCCACCGCCACCAGCAACGTCGCAAAGCCAGAAGGCTTGAACGCAGGCCGTGATTCGCCGCCGTTTTCCCCGGGCACCCGCGGCACCGCCGCCTCGCTGCCCAACGTGCCTCCCGCCGCCCAGTACAGGTGGACCAGGCTAATCAACAGGAAGATTGCAGCCATCCATTGCGCGACCATTAGGCTCATATTCAGACATCCAGCGTGAAATGTTGCAGGAGGATGGACTTCATTGAAGGATTTTGTAAGGGTATTCGACAGTGGTGGCGGGCGGCCATTGGTCGCTGATCAACGAGTTCGCGCCGCCCTGGCACCGCGTTATTTCAACTCGGCCGACACCTTATCTGCCACATCCTTGGGCACCCAGGCCTGCCACACGTCCGGATGCGCCTTCATGAACGCCTCGGCGGCAGGACGCGGTGCGGTGTGTTTTTCGCTCATCTCGGCCAGCGCCTTGTTCAACGGCTCAATCGGAAAATCGACCTTGCTGAAGAAATCGGCAATCTGCGGATACTGCTTCTGGAACGGCGTGGAGACACCAATGGACAGCTTGGAAGCCAATGAGCGAGTCGGTTTTGGATCTGGATTGTCGGCATCGGTCAGGGTTTTCCAGGCTTCAGCGTCGAACGGTGGCTCTTCGAGCTGGACCAGTTTGAAACGACCGAGCAACGGCGTCGGCGACCAGTAATAGAACAGCACTGGTTTGCCGCGACGGATCGACGAACTGATCTCCGCGTCCAGCGCCGCCCCGGAACCGCTGCGGAAATTCACGTAGCTGTCGTCCAGGCCATAGGCCTTGAGCTTCTGTTTGTTGACCACTTCCGAGGTCCAGCCGATCGGACTGTTGAGAAAGCGCCCCTTGCCCGGGCTTTCCGGGTCGCTGAACACGCCCTTGTAGCGCGGCAGGTCGCTGACACTGCGCAGGTCCGGCGCCAGCGCCTTGATGCCCTTCGCCGGGTCGCCCTTGATCACATATTCCGGCACCCACCAACCTTCGGTGGCGCCCTTGACCGTATCACCGAGACTCACGACCTTGCCTTCGGCCTCCGCCTTGACCCAGACCGGACTGCGACCGGCCCATTCTTCGCCAATGACTTGAATGTCATTGTTGGCCAGCGCGGTCTCCAGAGTAATGGTGGTGCCCGGCAAGGTATCGGTGGGCAGGCCGTACCCCTTTTCGACAATGATGCGCAGGATATCGGTGATCAGACTGCCGCTTTCCCAGTTCAGGTCGGCGAAGTGGATGGGCGTCTGGGCAGCGAATACCGGAGCGGGCGAAGCCAACAACCCGAACGTGGCCAGGGACGCGGCCAGTAACCGTCGAAATCCGTTCATGCTTTTGCACCTCGTGCTGTTCACAGCATTAGCAGGATGGCCTGGCAGAAGACCGCAAGCCTCAAAATACTCAGTCCACTGACTGTAGTAGAGGTTCCTGCTTTCGAGGGGTGACGATTAATTTTCGGAAAGATCCTGCAAGCCTGGAGCCATTACTCGCTGGCTTTGAACGTCACCAATTCACCCTTGCGCCATTTGGCGGCCTTGGCGGTCACGGCTTTCAAGGTTTTGGTCAAGCCGTCCTGCAATTGTTGGTGAGCGGCGAACACCATCACCACGCTGTGACCTTCCTTGAACACAATCCCGTGGCCATCAGCCGTGGTCACGAACGCGTAATCGCCCAATCCGTAAACCGTCAGTTTGATATCGCGGAACTTGATGTCCAACTTGCCGCCTTCGCGACTGGGTAACACTGAGGCGCTGAAATGATCGCCGACCTTGAGTTTCAGGCCTGGCTTGTCATCCACCACCAGGGCCGATTCGGTGTCGATCTCGGCAATGTAAATGCCTTCGGCGTTCTGTTCGGTGATGTAAACAAAACGTGACTGGAACTGTTTGACCAGCTTTGCGCGCAAATCACCCAGCACGAACAAAGCATGCATATCGAGATTACTTACTGCCAAGGAAACATCCCCACATCTGAAAATGATGCCGCACGCTAAAAAGCTCGCAGCAGAGAAAAGCGGCCATAGGAAAAAACGTTTCTAGCGGTCAGAGAAAACCGGACTATCAACTTTAGGGAAAAAACTCTTTTAAAAAAGCACTTTTCCGACATGTCACTCGCAAAAAATTGCTTGGGATGAACATCAATCGCTGCCCAGTGACGGTGATTCTAGAGCAGCGATGCTCATTGAGACTACCCATAACGACGTACACACGTCGGCAAATCAACGAAAAGGACGCCTGGAGGCGTTTAACCGGCCGTGTCTGAGGACGTTTCGTCATGCCGATGAGTTAACTCAGCCGCCAACTGGCAACTACTGCCATACTGCCCGACCAATGAAACCGTGCCCATGGCGCACGGTGTTCAATACAACAGCATATTTCCAAGGGAAGGCTGCAACGTGACGGAATTTGATATCGGCGAATTTTTTATCCGGGGCGAAGCCAGAGAAATCGAAGGCGAATTCCAGGCAGTCATCGTCATGCGCGCCAAACCACCGCTCACCACCGTGACCTATCACCAGGTCGAGAAGGATCGCTGGTTCAAGACCTCGGACGTTGCGGCTATCGCGGCCCAGGAAGCCGCCAAGGCGTTGAAGCTTGCCGTCGACGATGGCGCATTGAAAGCCTGAGGTTCGGGTTTGCGGTCTATGCTCACTCCTGATTTTGCACATCGCTTTCGAACTCCTGAGACGCGGCTGCCTCAGATGCTATGAAGCCGCACTCAGATCTCGCACACGACGCGACAAGCAAGGAGATGAACATGGATGCACCCACACATGACTTGAAAGGTTTGTTCGACCAACTCGGTCTGGAGTCCAGCGAGAAGGCCATCGACGATTTCATCGCCAGTCATTCACCGCTGGCAGACGACAAGAAACTCATCGATGCCGAATTCTGGACGCCACAACAAGCAGGCTTTCTGAAAGAGCAGCTGCGCGAAGACGCCGATTGGGCGCGGGTGGTCGACGACCTGAACTTGCGCATGCACCAGTTGCACTAACGCGAATGTGACCACTGTTACTGTAGGAGCTGCCGAAGGCTGCGATCTTTTGATCTTCGTCGACGATCAAAATCAAGATCAAAAGATCGCAGCCTTCGGCAGCTCCTACAATTTATCGCGGCTTTTGCGGTTTATAGCCCAACCGCAAACCACCCCAATGCCTTCCCTTGAGCATGATCGGCACCGATAGGTCGTGCATCAGTTCACCCGTGTCCCGCGTGTAGGTTTGCAACAGCACCGCCTGTTGATGGCTGCCACAACGGATACCGGTACGATCGGCGAATTTGCGCTTGGTACGATTCTGCAACGCATCGACTTGCGCATCCCCGGTCAGCGGCTGGCTGAACACGGTGTTATGCGTCGGTACATAGCCTTGCTGCGTGCAGGCAATGGCGAACACCAAGCCTTCATGGCGCGGCAACAACGGTTCCTGAATCGTCGGCAGGACCTGATCGGTGTAGCGGTCGAAACGGGTCTGGTACTTGGCCGGGCTGGTATTGGGAATCGGCTGATAAGTGCGGTCGAACAGGTCGTCAAGGCTGACACGTCCCTGGTCGATATCCGCTTCGAAACGTGCCGCAATCTGACTCGCGCCTTCGCGGGCCAGGTCATAAATCCGCTGGTGATAGTCATCCAGCCCCACTTCAGCGAGGCGCTCGCTGATGGTCTCAGCCTGCCCTTCCATTTGCACCGCGGCCTGAGCCAGGCGCCGGGTCTGCTGATCGCTGATCGCCAGGTCGCTGCGCATCTGCTCGATGGCCTGAAACAGGCTGTCGAGCTGTTCGCGATTGGTGTCTGCCCCCCGTGCGATTTCCCCGACCTGGCGTTCTACGCTGGCGGCCAGATGCGCGATGTTTTCCAAGTGCTGCCCGGTGTGTTCGACTTGCTTGACGCCGGTGTCGAGGTCGCTGGAGAGCCCGCGGATCTGTTCCACCACTTGCGCGGTGCGCTGCTGGATGTCGGCGACCATCTCCCCAACTTCGCCGGTCGCTGACGCGGTGCGTGCCGCCAGCCCGCGAACCTCATCGGCCACCACGGCAAACCCACGACCGTGTTCCCCGGCCCGCGCTGCTTCGATTGCCGCGTTCAATGCCAGCAGGTTGGTCTGGCTGGCGATGGACTGGATAACCAGGGTGACACGCTGGATATCGTCACTGCGCAGGCTCAGGGCTTCAATCAGTTCACGGCTGTTACTGGCGCGCTGGCTGAGTTGATGCATACGGGCAATGGACTCGATCAACTCCGTACGCCCGGCCGCGCTGCTCTGATGCGCTTCGCTGGCGGCACTGAGGGCTTCTCGACTGAGTGTCGAGGTGGCTTGCTCGGTGGCAATCATCACTTCGGCGTTGCTGACGATTTGCGCGGCGGCGCCGAGTTGCGATTGCAGTTTGTCGGCCAGTTGCTTGACCGAGAAGGCCACGCCGGCGGCAGACAATGCGTTATGACTGGTGGTGTAGGAAAGATCGCGAGTCAACGTGCCGAGGGTGTCGGAGTTGTCTACGCCGGATGCCTCAGGAATGGAGCGCGAACGCAGTCGAGGCAGCCAGATAATCAGCACAGCCAATGGCAAACCCAGGTAAAGCGACCAGCCACCCGGAATGGTGCCGCACAGCAAGAGCATCAGGGCGATGCTTTGCAGGGTTGGCGTCAGCCAAAGGTTTTTCGGTACAAGTACGGGCGCAGGCATAGCCCCGACCGGAGATCCGTCTCGCGTCATCTTAGTCACCCCACGTGCCTTCTAATTGTTGTATCCGCATTTAACGCCACTATGAGGCCATTATCCATGGTCCATTAGTCGTGGGCGTTGCAGCCGATCAATAAGAAGTGGGGGGGATTATTTCTGCAGGCGTTGAAAAGCAAAGATCGCAGCCTGCGGCAGCTCCTACAGGGGTTACGTGTAGGGGCTGCCGCAGGCTGCGATCTTTTCAGGCAACCCACATTGAATGGGCTACCGCGCAGAATCAGGCCTGACGCTGGTGCTTGTCGATCTGTTCGTGACGCTCTTGCGCTTCGATGCAGTACTTGGTGGTCGGGCTGATCAGCAAGCGCTTCAGGCCAATGGCCTCGCCGCTGTCGTCGCACCAGCCGAAGCTGTCTTCTTTGATGCGTTCCAGAGCCTGTTCCAACTGAGGCAGCATCCGCTGGTCGCGATCGATCGCGTTCACCAGCCAGGTGCGCTCTTCTTCAACCGAAGCAGCGTCGGCCGGATCGGCCGGGGTGTCCAGGCTTTCGATGGCGATGCGGTTCTGTTCGATGCGCTCATGGGTTTCGACTTTCATGTTCTGCAACAGCTCGGAGAAAAAAGCATGTTGCTCGGCATTCATGTAGTCATCCGCCGGCATGGCCAGCAACTTGTCCTTTGTCATTGATATCTCTATAAAAAAACGTGCATTAAGGCGAATTAGGGAGCGTTCCGGCAGACCTGGGTCGGTCAGCGGAAAGGCGCCGTTTATTCCAAGCGCCACCCGGCACTCAATTTACGAGGGGCGGCAGTCTAAGGCCGACTTGAGGCCTCAGCAACTGAAAAGACAGCGAATTTGTCCGACAAGGCCCGGAAAATGCTCTATGGCAGCCGTTGTGGCGGTCATCGGAGTGCGTTTATAGCAAGAAATTCAATCGAGCGGCTGTATATAGAAGACAAACGGCTGAACCAGGCAGGTCAGCCGGCCAAACCTCAGCTAAGGTTGTCCGTCCCGAAATGGCCCTCTCAAGGAGACATTAATGAAGCTGATCGGCATGCTGGATTCACCCTATGTGCGACGCGTCGCCATTTCTGCCAAATACCTTGGCATCCCGCTGGAGCATCAATCGGTGTCGGTGTTTCGGCATTTCGAACAGTTCCAGCAGATCAACCCGGTGGTCAAGGCGCCGACACTGGTGCTGGATGACGGGGACGTGTTGATCGATTCGACGTTGATCATCGATTACCTCGAAGCGCTCGCCGGACCGGGTAAAAGCTTGATGCCTGGTGCGGTTGATCAGCGACTGCGCTCATTGCGCCTGATTGGCCTGGCATTGGCGGCGTGCGAAAAGTCTGTGCAGCTTTACTACGAGCGCAACCTGCGACCGGCGGCGATTCAATACGAACCGTGGGTGGAACGGGTCGAAGGCCAATTGGCGGCCGCGTATTCCGCGCTGGAGCTGGAGCTGGAAAAGCAGGCGTTGAAGACTGACGGTTCGATTACTCAGGATGGCATTACGTTGGCGGTGGCCTGGAGCTTTACCAACCTGGTGGTGCCGGAGCAGGTCGACGCTGGGCGGTTTCCATTGATCGCTGCGTTCACCGCGTATGCCGAGGGGCTTGAGCTATTTTTGAATACGCCGATGGATTGAGGGTTTCAAGATCAAAAGATCGCAGCCTGCGGCAGCTCCTACAAGGATTGAGGTCAACCGGTAAATTTACGGTTGCCGAATTCCATGTAGGAGCTGCCGCAGGCTGCGATCTTTTGACGTTATAAGATCAATGCATGAACAGGGCGATCAGGATGATGATCGGGATCGGTACGCCGAGAAAGAACAACAGTAGTGAGCGCATGAGAATTCTCCTGGGTTAACGAATAGGTGCTGTGGCGACATAGGCATCGGATTCGACATACACCACCGCATCCCGACGACGACCACCAAAGGTTGCAGCAAAGCTGGCGAAGAACGCGCCGATCAACAGTGCAACGAACATCCACAACGCCGTCATGGCCGCCACTTTTGCAGCGGTGTCAGCCGCTTGCTTGGCCGCTACCTTGGCGTCTTCTACGGCTTTATGGGCCTTGGCGAAGACTTCATCGACCCGACGCTCGGCGTCCGCCTGAGTCAGATTGGTGCGTTGGGCCACCAATTGCGCGAGGTAGGTCCGGTCTTCGGCAGCCAGTTGACCGTCGTTGCTCAAGCTGCGAACGAAGATACGGGTCACGGTGCCACGGGCGGCGTCATCGCTGACAGCAGCCGGGCGATCGTCACGGAACAGGCTGTCGACGAAATAGCCGTACTGATCACTGTTGGTGTTACCCGCTGCGGTACCCGCGGCTTGGGTCGCGGCGCTCGCAGCGCCTCCAACAACACCTGCCCCGGCTTGCACACCGCCACTGACAATGCTGCTGACCGAACCGACCACCAGCGTCGCAGTCACCAATGTCGCCACGCACCAGGCCAGAAAGCCATGGGCCGTGTCGCGGAAGTAGACTTCATCGCCATGCATGTTCGCCCACTTCACCCGCAGGCGGCCGGCGATGTAGCCACCGAGCCCGGAGGCAACGATCTGGGTGACGGCCAGCCACACGATGGTTGAAATGCCCAAGCCTTTGGCGCTGACACCTTCATGGGCCCATGGGGAAACTGCCGAAAAACCCAGCCCGAAACCGAGCAGTACCAGGATCAGCGACAGCGCCGCCGCCGCAGCGGCCCCGGCGAAAATCGCGCCCCAGGAAACGCCCGACAACGTGGTTGATTCTTCTGCGGCAGGATAGAAACCATCAGAGGATCTATTCATTGTTATGTCGCTCCAGGCAGGAAAGGTATTGTTACAACTCGTCATCTGAGGAATTGCAGCCAACGTGCCAGTCGCTAATTTTTAATAAATTAATATTTTTCAATGACTTATAAGTTTTGAACTTCTTATGGTCTTGCAAATTGCAAGGAACAGGACATTTCAGCGGGTTTTATGCATTGAAGATCAAAAGATCGCAGCCTGCGGCAGCTCCTACAATCGATCCCTGTAGGAGCTGCCGCAGGCTGCGATCTTTTGATCTTCAATCCGCTTAACGTGAAGTTTAATTTAAAAAGCCCGCCATCAATTGTTGGCAAAATGCCGCACACCGTTTGAACTCCCTATCAGGCCAGCCCTATGACCCGCATCTTGACCATCGAAGACGACGCCGTGACCGCCCGGGAAATTGTCGCCGAACTGAGCAGCCATGGCCTGGACGTGGATTGGGTCGACAATGGTCGCGAAGGCCTGGAGCGTGCAGTCAGCGGCAACTATGACCTGATCACCCTCGACCGGATGTTGCCCGAGCTGGATGGCCTGGCGATTGTCACCACGCTGCGGACCATGGGCGTGGCGACGCCGATCCTGATGATCAGCGCCCTCTCCGATGTCGACGAGCGCGTGCGCGGATTGCGCGCCGGGGGTGACGATTACCTGACCAAACCGTTTGCCACCGATGAAATGGCGGCCCGGGTCGAAGTGCTTTTGCGCCGTCAGAACACCGTGACCGCCCAGGCCACCACGCTTCGGGTGGCGGACCTTGAGCTGAACCTGATCAGCCACGAAGCCAGTCGCGATGGCCAACTGCTGACGCTGTTGCCCACCGAGTACAAACTGCTGGAATTCCTGATGCGTAACACCGGGCAGATTCTGTCGCGGATGATGATTTTCGAAGAGGTCTGGGGTTACCACTTCGATCCCGGCACCAACCTGATCGACGTGCACATCGGCCGGCTGCGCAAGAAGATCGATCCGCCAGGCAATCTCCCACTGATCCGGACCGTGCGAGGCTCGGGTTATGTCATTGCCGAACCCGTCTAAGGGCTGGCGCTCTTCCAGCAGTCGCTTGCTCGCGCTCTACAGCTCACTGTTCGTGATCTGGAGCGGGATTCTCATGGGCGTCATGTACTACGAGGTGTCCGCGTACCTGGACAACCTGGCCAAACATTCGCTGATGCAACGTCAGCATTTGTTTGCACGGTTCCAGGGCGAACAACTGGTGGATGCCCTCGCCGTCAGCATGACCTTCGACATTCGCGGTATCGACGCCTATGGCTTGTTCGATATCCAGCATCGCTACCTCAGTGGTGCCTTGCGCCAGATCCCCAAAGGCCTGCCGCTGGACGGCAAGATCCACATGCTCAGCGATTGCGCGGACTCCGACGACCCGACCCTGCCCGCCGACAGCTGCGACGCCGTAGCGACCCAGACACGGGACGGGCGCTGGCTGGTGCTGGTGCGAGACAACGGCTCGTTGTTTGCGGTGACGCGGATCATCCTCCACGCGTTGTTCTGGGGCGTGACCTTGACCATCTTGCCGGGCATTGTCGGTTGGCACGTGCTGCGCCGCCGTCCGCTGCGACGAATTCGGCGGATCCAGGCCAGCGCCGAAGCCATCGTCGCCGGCGACTTGACTAAACGCCTGCCACTGTCCAATCGCCGTGACGAACTGGACATGCTCGCCGCCATCGTCAATGCGATGCTCGAACGCATTGAGCGCTTGATGAACGAGGTCAAGGGCGTGTGCGACAACATCGCCCATGACTTGCGCACACCACTGACCCGCTTGCGCGCGCAGTTGTACCGGATCCAGCAGCAGGCGGACGACGGTTCGGCGCTGGCTGTGCAGCTGGATTCGGTGCTCGGTGAAGCAGACACCTTGATGGCGCGCTTTCGCGGACTGCTGCGAATTTCCGAACTGGAGGATCGCCAGCGGCGTTCCGGTTTTGTGCAGCTCGATCCAGTGCCGTTGTTGCAGGAACTGCACGATTTTTATCTGCCGCTGGCGGAAGAAGGCGAGCTGCTGTTCACGCTGCAACTGCCGGCCGCGTTACCGATGTTGAATGGCGACCGGGCGCTATTGTTCGAGGCGGTGGCGAACCTGTTGAGTAACTCGATCAAGTTCACGCCGCCGGGGGGCGAGGTGATTTTGCGTGGGGTCAATGAAGGGCGGCATACACGGATCGAAGTGCTCGATTCAGGTCCCGGTATTCCGGTGGCCGAGCGCGAAGCCGTGTTCCGGCGTTTCTATCGTGCCGATGGGGGCAACCAGAAAAGCGGGTTCGGGCTGGGGCTGTCGATCGTCGCGGCGATTGTCAGCTTGCATGGGTTTTCGCTTGAAGTGGACGAAAGCGAACTGGGCGGAGCGCGGTTGGTGCTGGACTGCCAGCAGAGTTTGATTCCGCAGACCTGAAGGCATACACAATCTCGTAGCAGCTGCCGAGCCTGCGAGGCTGCGTTCGGTTGCGCAGCAGTCGTAAATCCTGCAAACACGTTTTACCTGACACACCGCGGCGCATGGTTTGACGACTGCTGCGCAGCCGAACGCAGCCTCGCAGGCTCGGCAGCTGCTACTGATTTACTCGGGTTTGAAGATCAAAAGATCGCAGCCTGCGGCAGCTCCTACAGGAGTACCTCTGTAGGAGCTGCCGCAGGCTGCGATCTTTTAAAAAGTCACGCCGGGTAATTGGCCCGCAGCGCCTCAAGGCCACCTTGGTAGATCCCGGTAAACAGCGCCACCACTTCGTCGTCACTCACACCGACCGGTTCAAACCGACCCGACCAGGTCACCCGCGCGCCCTGCCCTTGCGCTTCAACCTTGATCGTCGCCAAATAGTCGGTGGCCGGAAACGGTGCCTGCAGGATCGAGTAGAGGTAGGTTTTCGCCGCGTTATCAAACGCCTCAAGGCGTTCCACAACGAACGCACCGTCCGCCGTTTGCAGGCTGCGCACCCGCCCGCCTTCGCTGAGTTCGCTCTTGGGAATGAACGGCAGCCAGTCAGGCAGCGAGTTGAAGCCACCGATCAATTGCCAGACCTGATCGGCCGACGCCGGGATGTCGATGGATGCTGATGCTGTTGCCATATGAAGTGCTCTCTTGATCAGTAAGGTTCAGATCGACATGCTGTCGACGACACCGCCATCGACCCGCAATGCCGCGCCTGTGGTCGCCGACGACAACGGCGAGGCGATGTAAGCCACCAGGTTGGCGACCTCCTCGACATTCGCGACGCGCTGGATGATCGACGTCGGCCGGGCCTTAAGCACGAACGCGTCGGCTTCTTCGCGAACACTGCGCCCCGATTGGGCGGTGGCGTCCTTGAGCATCTGCTCCAGGCCGTCGGTCAACGTCGGACCGGGCAGGATGGCATTGACCGTCACGCCGGTGCCCGCCAACCGTTTGGCCAAACCATGGGACACCGCGAGGTTGGCACTTTTGGTGACGCCGTAGTTGAGCATGTCGGCCGGAATGGCGATCCCGGATTCCGAGGACAGGAAGATCACCCGCCCCCAGCCTTGCTTGACCATGTCCTGCACGTAATGCCGCGACAGGCGCACGCCGGAAATCACGTTGACCTCGTAGAAACGCGTCCACTCGCTGTCTGGCGTGTCGAAGAAATCCACATCGTTGAAGATCCCGAGGTTATTCACCAGGATGTCCGCCCGTGGTTCGGCGGCGAACAACTGCTCGGCGCCTTCGGCAGTGCCCAGGTCAGCCGTCAAGCCACGCAATTGTGCGCCCGGCACACTCTGGCGAATGCTCGCCAGCGCCTGTTCCACCTTGGCCGTCTCGCGGCCGATCACCACCACCGTGGCACCGGACTCGGCCAGAGCCTTGCTGATGCCCAGGCCAATGCCGGCCGTACTTCCACTGACAATCGCCAGTTTCCCGCTCAAATCAATCTTCATAAGTCACCTCCGTTCATGTAGGAGCTGCCGAAGGCTGCGATCTTTTGATCCGGCAACGGCGCAAATTCAGAAACCAATTTAGCCTCACGCATGGCCTGCCAAAACGCCGCAGGAATCACCGCCGACAATGCCGCGACATCCTCAGCAATCCGCTCCGGACGGCTGGAACCAGGAATCACCGCCGCCACCGCCGGGTTCGCCAGAGAAAACTGCAACGCCGCCGCCTTAACGTCGACACCATGGGCAGCCGCAATACGTTTGATCTGCTCGACTTTATTAATGATCGCCGGGCTGGCCTTCTGGTATTCGAAGTGCGCACCACCGGCCAGGATGCCCGAGCTGTAAGGACCGCCGACCACGATCTCGACGTTTTGCGCCAGGGCTGCTTCCATCAAGCGTTGCAACGCGCGGTCGTGATCGAGAAGAGTGTAGCGACCCGCCAGCAGAAAACCGTCCGGTTGGGCTTCGCTCAGATCAAGGGTCAATTCGCACGGCTCGACTTTGTTCACGCCCAGGCCCCAGCCCTTGATCACGCCTTCTTCGCGCAAGCGGGTCAGTACTTTGAAGGCGCCGGTACGCGCCTGATTGAAGTACTCCAACCATTGATCACCGTAGAAATCCTGGGCGATGTCATGCACCCAGACGATGTCCAGGCGATCGGTTTGCAGACGATTGAGGCTGTCTTCGATCGAACGCATCGTCGCGTCGGCGCTGTAGTCATTGACGATCTTGTTCGGGCGGCCATGTTCAAACACGCCGCTCTTTTCGCCCAGGTCACGGGCGGCAGTATCTTCGACTTCGTCGAGGATCACCCGGCCGACCTTGCTGCTGAGCACGTAGTCGTCGCGGTTGTACTGGGCCAGCGCGGCGCCCAAGCGAATTTCGGAAAGGCCCGAGCCGTAAAACGGCGCGGTGTCGAAGTAGCGTACGCCGGCATCCCAGGCGGCATGAACGGTGGCCGTCGCCTCTTCTTCAGGAATGGCGCGGAACATGTTGCCCAGAGGTGCGGTGCCGAAACCCAGCGCGCCGGGCAGTTTGTCTTTCAAGCTCATGATTCAATCCTCGTCAGTTTCAGAGGTCAGTGAATGACCGTTGAGCCGATGCTAGATTGCGATGGTCGGACCGTCCAAGACATAATGTGCAGCACTTGAGTCCCATGAGGTCTGACATGATCGACATCCGCCAATTGCGCTACTTCGTCGCGGTCGCCGAAGAAGAACACGTCGGTCGCGCCGCCGAACGGCTGCACATTTCCCAGTCGCCCCTGAGTCGGCAGATCGCCCAACTTGAGGAGCGCCTCGGCCTGACGCTGTTCGAGCGCAGCCAGCAGCGCATTCGCCTGACCCGCGACGGCCAGACGTTTCTCGCTGAAACACGCGCCCTGTTGACCCACGCCAATCGCCTGGAATCCCTCGGCAAGCGCCTCGGCCGTGGCGAAGAAGGCGGCTTGTGCATCGGCTATATCGAAAACGCCATGCATGCCGGTGTCTTGCCCAATGCCTTGCGGGTAATGCGGGTCGACCGGCCGAACGTGCACGTTGCGCTGTACAACCTGAGCTCCGCCGAACAACTCGAAGGCCTGCGACAGCGTAGTCTCGATATCGCCCTGGTCAGTGAACCGCCTGTCGCCGATGATCCAGACCTGCTGGGCTTCCAGGTGCTGGACGACCCGATGTTGCTGGCATTGCCTGAGGATCATCCACTGGCTCACCAAACGACATTGACCCCGGCCGACCTTGCCGATCAGGAATGGATCGGCGTGCAACACCACCATAATGTCACCGGCCGCGAAAACTTCGTCAGCGCCTGCATCCGCGCCGGCTTCACCCCGGACATCCGCATGGAAGCCACCGGCCCCTTCACTGCATTGGCTCTGGTGGCCTCGGGACTGGGCATCGCCATGATTCAGAAAGGTTTGAGCCGCAACGCTCCGCCGGGCGTGGTGCTGCGGGAAGTGCCGTGGATTTCCTTCACCAGACCGTTGTGGGCGGCGTGGCACCGGATTAATCTGCGGCCGTTGGTGGAGACATTCAGGAAGGTGCTGACGGAGCCTGGATCTGCGCCCATAGAGCGTTAAGATCAAAAGATCGCAGCCTGCGGCAGCTCCTACATGTGGAACGCGATCCCCTGTAGGAGCTGCCGAAGGCTGCGATCTTTTGATCTTTCCCACGCATGAAATTTGCTCAAACACACCTGCAGTTTTGTGCTTTGACCCGTTTCCCTTCTGCCGATTACAACAGCCATTCGCAGGTCAATTTTTTAGGGAAACTGCACATGCCGAACAGCAAAACCGGATTGCCCGCCAGCATCGCGCTGACACTGGCCATGTGTTGCGGCTTTTCGGTCGCCACCATTTACTACAACCAGACCATGCTGCCGTTGATTGGCGCCACATTCAGCATCTCCGGCGCTCACGTCGGTCAGATCGCCATGCTGACACAGCTCGGCTACGCCCTCGGCCTCTTGCTGTTTGTGCCACTGGGTGACCGGATCACCCGTCGCTCGCTGATCCTCGGCATGCTGAGCCTGAACTTCCTGAGCCTGATCGCTTCCGCCGTCGCGCCGAGCTACACGTTGCTGCTATTGGCCAGCGTGGTGCTGGGCCTGTCAGCGGTCAGTGCGCAAATCATCATTCCCGCCGCCACCGCCCTCGCCCACCCGGACCAACGTGGCAGCGTGCTGGGCATGATGGTCAGCGGCTTGTCAGCGGGTGGCCTGTTGGCGCGGGCCTTGAGTGGTGCCGTCAGCACCTGGATCGGCTGGCGCGGGATGTTCTTCGCCGCAGCCGCCATGAACGTGTTGTTGTTCGTGGCGATCCTGATGCGCATGCCGGCGACCGCGCCGTCCAGCACCTTGCCCTATCTGGACCTGATGAAATCGACGTGGAAACTGGTCCGCGACCACCCGACCCTGCGCCGTTCCTCATTGAGCGGCGGCCTGATCTTCGGTGCATTAAATGTGTTCTGGGGTTCGATGGCCTCGCTGCTGGCGCTGGAGCCGTATCACTACTCCAGCGCTCAGGCCGGGGTATTCGGGCTCTCGGCAATTGTCGGTATCGTCGCCGCCTCCTGGCTGGGTCGACTCACTCAGCACTACGGCATCAAGCTCAGCTACCTGGGAACCGGCGCCGTACTGCTGGCGTTCATTGCCTTGTTTCTCGGCGGTGCTGCCGGTCTGTGGTGGTTGATCTTGATATGCGCCACCGCGCTGGACATCGGCAACCGCGCCAATCAACTGGCCAATCAGTCACGCATCCTGGCACTGGCCCCGGAGGCGGTGAGCCGACTTAACACGGTGTTTATGGTGACGTATTTCACTGGCGGAGCGCTGGGTTCGGCGCTTGGCTCCAGCGCCGCCGGGTATTACGGCTGGCAGGGACTGGCTGCGGTGGGTGCAGCGTTTGCGTTGTGCGGACTGATCTCGATCTTCTATTCCAGTCGTGCCGAAAACGTTCGGGTGTAAGAGTCAACATCAAAAGATCGCAGCCTTCGGCAGCTCCTACATTATTGGGATATGTACCCCTGTAGGAGCTGCCGAAGGCTGCGATCTTGTGATCTTGAATATTTGCGCTTTTTTTAAAAGATAGGCCGTTTAGCATTGTTTAGAGTGCCGACTCCTCTATTACTGATATTTTTTACCGAGCATTAATCGTGCCCATAAAAAACCGCCCGGCCTTCTTGAGTTTCACTCTGCAGAAAACACAAGATCTTGATGCCTTGCCTTCCAAGCAGTCGACACAGAAAAACCTGGCCACGCATTTCGACAGCTTAAGGCTACAGATACGTAACGAGCCGACACTCACTTTCAGGGAGGCTCCGCATGCCCCAAACTACGAAGCCATGCGCCAAGTCGGATTCTTCGCACAACACAACGACTTCATGCTGAACACCAACAGTGAAGACGTTTTTATGCATGTCCGTCGCGAGAGGGGTCAATGTGCAGGAGCGTTTGACGGCGACAAACTCCACATCAGCGTCAAACTAGAGGATGTGCCACAAGCGTTTGACGCGCTGTCCGGCCTGCTCTTTTCTGAAGACAGTCCGATTGACCAATGGAAAATCACTGATATCGAACGAGCAGAACCTGCGAGCCGCGTCAGCGAAGGCGCCCAGCTAACTCTTTACGTGAAACCGGATGCGACGAATTCGCAATACACAGCGCAAGGACTGAACCGCATTCGGTGTTTCGTGGAACGTTTGGAGTCGACGTTAACCGAACACCACATCCAGCCCGGGCACCATCCTGATTCCGACATCCGGCCTTCATCCTGGCAATTCACCAGCTATCGAAACGAACTGCGCAGTCAGCGTGAAGGCAGTGAAATGCAAAGCCAAATGCTGTGCAGCGAACCGTTTTACCAGCTAATAACGAATTAGGACGATCATCCACTGCGCCTCTGTAGGAGCGAGCTTGCTCGCGATGGACTCGGCAACGGCGCGTTTAATCAGAAAACGTTCGGCCATGGTTACCGCCGACGCCGCGCCGAAGCCGGTCATGATCACCATCGAAACCGTCTGGATCAGCGTCACTTCCATCCAGTTTGCCCGCGAACGGCAGCAGCACCAGCGACACTCCCACGGAAATCACCCCGGCCAGCAAGGTGTTCCGGATCGACATGCCAGTGATCAAATGCACCTGATTGGGGTAGCTGACCATCCACACGTAGTTCAGCAAGTTACCCGCCATGGCAATGCCAATTACCCACCGGAGAACGGGCAACATTCGCGGGCGGTGTTGCGGGAGTTTGCGTTTTCCGAGGAGGTGATCAAGGCACTGCTATCGTCTGACGCGATGCGTTGCCCGGAAATGGCGCTGACCTGAGGTAGACACACTTCCCATTGTAGGAGCGAGCCTGCTCGCGAAGAGGGAGTGACAGTCGACATTGGTGTTGCCTGACACTCCGCTTTCGCCGGCAAGCCGGTCTCGCTCCCACATTTAATTGTCGTCGTACATGAGTTTTGTAAGCGTAACCGCCTCTGTAGGAGCTGCCGAAGGCTGCGATCTTTTGGCGGCCTCAAGCCCTCTGACAATCAAAACCTAGCAGTTCTGATAGTTCCCACCCGCTGCGAAACCACCAATACTGAGCGTCACCCTGTCGCAGTTTCGGAGCGCTCGCCCATGCCATCGCCGCGCGAAACCCTGCTCTGCCACTATCGCTACGATCCCCTCGACCGTCTGGTCGGCCGTACCCCAGCGGATGCGCCACAGCTTCAGCGCTTCTACTGCAAAAGCCGAATAGCCACCGAGATACAGGACGCGATGCAGCATTCCATTGTCCATTACGGCGACCTGCTGTTGGCGCAACAGCAGCGCCAGGGCGATGCGCTCGACACTCGTTTGCTGGCCACCGATCAGCAGCGTTCGGTGTTGCATACGCTCGAGGCGAACCATCCACCACAACCCTTCGCCTATTCGCCCTATGGTCATCGCCATCCTGAAAACGGGTTGTTGAGTTTGCTGGGGTTTAATGGTGAACGTTCCGATCCGCTGACTGGGCATTATTTGTTGGGAAATGGGTATCGAGCGTTTAATCCGGTGTTGATGCGATTTAACAGCCCGGATAGAGCAAGTCCATTTGGGAGAGGAGGAGTAAATTCGTACATGTATTGCTCAGGAGACCCAATAAATTTATATGACCCAACTGGAGAATTTTCTATATTTAGATTTTTTTCCAATATGCATCGACAAATCAACACAACATACAATCGTCTATTCAAAAACTACAAGAGCGGACCAGAAAAAACATTCGCAACATCAATTCATACAAGCAACCTATAAAGTTACAAATCATTGTTGATTGCACGATTTTCAAAAAAACGAAGGTGACGCTGAGCAGACTAAACACACTCCATGCCTGAGGTTCGCTGCTTTACTGAAAAGACCCACCCTCAACGAGCCCACCACCATGAACCGCAACGACCTGCGCCGCGTGGACATGAACCTGTTGGTGATTTTCGAAACCCTGATGTTCGAAAAGAACCTGACCCGCGCCGGGGAGAAGCTGTTTCTCGGCCAGCCCGCCGTCAGTGCTGCGCTGGCCAGGTTGCGCGACCTGTTCGACGACCCGTTGCTGGTGCGCAACGGCCGTACGCTGGAGCCCACCCAGCGCGCACTGCAGATTCTCAAGGAATTGCAGCCGGCGATGGACACCATTTCCGGCGCGGTGAGTCGGGCCAAGGATTTCGACCCGTCGACCAGCCGCGATGTGTTTCGCATCGGCCTTTCTGACGATGCCGAGTTTGGCCTGTTTCCACCCCTGCTCAAGCAGATCCGCGAAGAGGCGCAGAACGTCGTGGTGGTGGTGCGCAGGGTCAATTACTTGTTGATGTCGGCGATGCTCGCTTCCGGGGAGATTTCCGTCGGGATCAGCTACACCACTGAACTGCCGGCGAACGCCAAGCGCAAGAAGCTGCGCGACCTGAGTGTGAAGATCCTGCGGGGCGATGAGCGTCCCGGCACCCTGACCCTCGACGAATATTGTGAACGTCCGCATGCGCTGGTGTCGTTCTCCGGGGATCTGACGGGCGCCATCGATAACGATCTGGCGCGCATCGGCCGTTCGCGGCGCGTGGTGCTGGCGGTGCCGCAGTTCGCCGGTTTGCGCGCCCTGCTGGCCGGCACCGACATGCTGGCCACGGTGCCGGATTACGCGGCGTGCGCCTTGATCGAAGGCAGCAGCCAGTTACGCGCCGACGACCCGCCGTTTGACATCGTGCTGTCCGAACTGTCCATGGTCTGGAACGGCGTCAACGATAACGATCCGGCAGAACGTTGGTTGCGCTCGCGAATTGCGGAGCACATGTCGGCGCCACTGCCGGGGCATTGAGCGAGTTGAAATGCGGATCGGTCTCGCGCAGGAAGATCGGCATGTCGGTCATCGGCGGCATGGCCGGAATGTCGAAATACATCTGGATCACCCAACCACGGTGATAGCTGGCATGGTTGACCACGTGCATCAGCATTGCACCGGCGCTCATGGTGCCGCTTTCCCCCGAGACAAACGTGAACTCGACCGGTTGATTCAGTGAGTCGTCCGTCTGCCGCGTGCTCCAATTGCAGTACCAGTGGTCAATCTCCTTTTGGGCCAGGCGCAAATCGGCGAGTTCGGCATGCAACAAGTCGTGTGAGGTTTTGAAGCCGTGCCCTCGGCCTTCGAGGTGCGCTTGCCAAATGCAGTCCACCACGTAGATGTGATTCAGGGTGCCGATCATGTTCTTGAACACCGACACCCGCTCTTTGCGGACCTCGCCCGGCGGCAGTGCTGCCAGGCTCTCGAAGAGGCGCTGATCAGCCCATTGTTTGTAATCGGCCAGCATGCGGGCAGTGCGTACGTTGATCATTGGAGATCTCCCATTGCGATGGGCACACTGCCAAGCATAGCCCTCAAGGAGAGTTGCATCGAAGGGGCTGATTACCGGTATCGACAGGGGCGCATCGATCAAACACATGGACTGCACTTTTGAGCAGCAGGGAACTCCTGACGATCGCCGTGCATCCTAAATGATGAGGACCTTCCTTTTTGCTTCACGCTCTTCAGAGGACACCAACATGCGCCGTCTGATTATCATTTCCTCCCTGATGCTGTGTTTACCCTTCGGCTCGGCTATGGCCAAGGTGGATGCGGGCGATGTTGCCACGTCTGCCGGGGTTTCCGCTTCGCTGTACTCGACCTTCAAGGATCACAAACTGGTCATTCCTGCCCGGGACGACGCCTCCAGCTTTGTTGCCAGTGGTGGTGCGATTCGCGGGGCTTATCTGGAGTCAGTCTTGAAACAGATTCGTCAGGACAACCCTGGCCTCAACGCCAGCGACGAAGACCTGGCCAGAGCGATCCTCATCCATGAGGGTGATGCAGCCGGCCAATGAGGGCTGAATGATTAGTGGTGGGGCTGGCGAATCCTGGATAGCCTGTGCGGCCCTGCCTGGCTTCAGCGCTCGTCCATGAGCGCGTCTTTGCCCCTGCCCCTCGACCCCCACTTTACCGATAACGCGGCGCTGCCATGGAGTGGCCGAACAAGCCGGAAAGCGTCTGACGCTGGGCTTCATAGCCATCCCAGCGGTCGCCTTCGTGCAGGCTCGGAATGGTCACCACCTCCCCTTTTGCCAGTCCCGCCAGCGCGGCATCCACCATGTCTTCCGCGGACATCACGATCTCTTGCGGCAGGTTCTCCACCGGGTTGCCCGCTTCGCTCCAGAAGTCGGTGGCCGTCGCGCCCGGCAACACCGCTTGAATACGAATGCCTTTGGCAGCCAATTCGTGGTGCATGGATTGGCTCAGTCCCAGGACGAACGCCTTGGTCCCGCCGTACACACCATTGAGAATTTCCGGCGCGATCGCGACGATCGAGGAAATGTTGATCACGGTGCCGGTGCCGCGAGCGACGAAGCCAGGCACCACCGCATAAGACAGGCGCATCAACGCGGTGACATTGAGGTCGATCATGTCTTCCATCTCGTCCACCGCACTGGCCACCAGCGGCATGACGCCGCCAACCCCGGCATTGTTGACCAGTAAGGTAATGCTCGCGTCGTGGCGCAGAAGCGCTTCGACTCGCAGCAGATCAGCTTTGTCTTTCAAATCGGCGGCGACCACCTCCACCGCGCGCCCGGTTTCGTTGCTCAAGCGGTTGGCCAGGGTGTTGAGTTTTTCCCGGCTGCGGGCGACCAGAATCAGGTCGTAGCCTTGCCGGGCGAGGCGGTCGGCGTACACCGCGCCGATGCCCGAAGAAGCGCCTGTAATCAGAGCAGTGCCTTTGGATGAAAGCGTCATGTCATTTTCCTTCACAATAAGGCGATAGGTTCGCCGGATGGGGACCGTTATAAATCGACTCACGCTCGTCGCAAATGACGTTTAAAGTACGTTTTTCGGACATGACCTTTTGAGGGCACATCGATGACTTCCGTGGCGTTCGTGGTGTTTGACGGTTTCCAGTCCATGGCGCTGGCGGCCATGCCGGTGTTCGAGTACGCCAACTTCAGCGCCGGTGAAGCGCTCTATGAAGTCAGCGTGCTGTCAGAGGACGGCCGCACATTGCGCGCTTCCGGCGGCTTGAGCATCGGCACCGAGGCGTTCGATGAGCGCGTGTTTGACACCTTGATCGTGGTCGGTGGCGATTCCATCA
Source organism: Pseudomonas sp. LBUM1644 (assembly GCF_059716195.1). Taxonomy (NCBI): domain Bacteria; kingdom Pseudomonadati; phylum Pseudomonadota; class Gammaproteobacteria; order Pseudomonadales; family Pseudomonadaceae; genus Pseudomonas; species Pseudomonas sp. LBUM1644. The sequence continues at coordinate 3,847,078 of NZ_CP166812.1, forward strand.
TCGACCAGGCACCTGAAGGAGTCCTGGCGTACTTGCGTGACAACCTGAAAATCACCCGGCGTACCGCATCGATCTGTTCCGGGGCGTTCGTCCTGGCGCAGGCCGGTTTGCTTGACGGGCGGCGGGCGACCACGCATTGGGCCTACGCTCGGGAACTGCAGGCGCGGTTTCCGTCGATCAAGGTCGAGGAAGACCGGATCTACGTGGTTGATGGCTCGATCTGGACGTCCGCGGGAATGACGGCCGGTATCGACCTGGCGTTGGCCATGGTCGAAAAGGATCACGGCATCGAACTGGCCCGTTCCGTGGCGCAGAAACTGGTGATGTACCAACGCCGCGCGGGCGGTCAGTCGCAGCATTCGGCGCTGCTGGAACTGGAACCGAAATCCGACCGTATCCAGAACGTCCTCGGTTATGCCCGGGAACACCTTGCACAGCCACTCTCGGTGGAGCAACTGGCAGATGTCGCGCGCCTCAGCCCTCGACAATTCAGCCGGGCCTTTCGCGCAGAAACCGGACAGTCGCCGGCCAAAGCCATCGAGAACCTGCGGCTGGAGGCGGCCCGGCAACTGCTCGAGCGCGGGCGCCTGACCCTCGATCAGATCGCCACCGAAAGTGGCTTCAGTGACCCGCGCCGCATGCGCGAAGCCTTCCTTCGCGCGTTCGGGCAACCACCGCAAGTCATCCGCCGTAACGCTAGAACCTTGTAGGAGCTGCCGCAGGCTGCGATCTTTTGATCTTGATCTTGCTTGACGATGTTTAAAATGGCCGAAGATCAAGATCAAAAGATCGCAGCCTTCGGCAGCTCCTACAAGGTTTGTGGTGTGGAGGTGCAGATGAAAATCTCAGCGAAACTGGCGTTCTTTGCCGTCGTCAGTACCCTTGCCTACCTTGGGCTCGCGATGTGGGGAATGGGCGGCTGGGCGGCGTTCTTCTCCCATTCGGCGCTGGTGGTCGTTGCGCTGGCAACCCTGGCGATGGCGATCGCTTCGTTGTTCACCGAAGTCAACCTCAGCTCAGGCGAACAAGAGGACCGGGCCAATCGCTGGGTGCTCCCGGCCTTTGGGGTGATCGGTTTATTGAGCGGGTACCTGCCGGCCTACACCGACCGTATCGACTTCTGGACCTTTGGTGGCGAAGGCGTGCGTTGGCTGGGGGCGGTATTGTTCATCATCGGAGGCGCGTTGCGGCTGTGGCCGGTGTTTGTGCTGGGCAAGCGCTTCAGCGGGTTGGTCGCGATTCAACCGGGACACCGACTGGTGACTGACGGGATTTACCGCAACCTGCGCAACCCCAGTTATCTGGGGATGATGGTGATTGCCGTGGGCTGGGCGCTGGCGTTTCGTTCGGGGGTTGGGGTGGTGTTGGCGGTGTTGACGCTGATTCCGCTGATTGCACGTATTCACGCCGAAGAAGCGCTGTTGAGGGCGACGTTTGGCAGTGAATATGAGGCTTATTGCAGGCGCAGTTGGCGGTTGATGCCTGGCCTGTACTGAAGCGCCACAATCCCAATGTAGGAGCTGCCGAAGGCTGCGATCTTTTGATCTTGATCTTCAGCTGTTTCAGCACCGCTAAAGATCAAAAGATCGCAGCCTTCGGCAGCTCCTACAGGGGATTGTGTTGTTTAGGACGAAAGCAGGCGGATTTGGCCGTCGGGATCTACTTGTGTGGTCACCGCGTTATAGCTGGCCAGCGTCGCATGCGACGTCTCGATCGGATGCTCATGGGTCGAGGTGATGATCAACAGATCGGCCCCCGCCGCTTGTGCGGCAAGAATCCCCACCGCCGCATCTTCAAAAACCAGGCATTGGGTCACGTCAACGCCGAGTCGTTCAGCAGCCAGTCGGTAGCCAGCCGGATCAGGTTTGCCGGCACTGACGTCTTCGGCCGTCACCATCACCTCGGGTTCCGGGATCCCCGCCGCCGCCATCCTGCGCAACGCCAGCGCTCTCGGCGCGGACGTCACGATGGCCCACCGACGGGCTGGCAACGACGTGAGGAAACCCGCAGCGCCAGCGACTTCGACAATCCCTTGCACATCCTCGATTTCCGCCTCGGTAATCCACGCAGCCTCTGCCTCTGCGTCCACCCCGGGCAACGCCTGGCGATTAACCGTGTCGATAGCCCGCGCGCCATGAATGGTCGGCAGGAAAGACTCGACATCCACCCCGTGCCGCAAGGCCCAGGTGGTCCAGATGCGCTCGGCGGCAGCGATGGAATTGAGGACGGTGCCATCCATGTCGAACAGAAAGGCGCGATAAGGTGTGTTGAAAACGGATTTTTGAGCAGGCAAAAGACAGCTTCCATTCGCAAGGGTGTTAGCGAATGTACACGATCCCTGTAGGAGCTGCCGCTGGCTGCGATCTTTTGATCTTGCTTTTAAAAACGAAGATCAAAAGATGGCAGCCTGCGGCAGCTCCTACAAGGACCGGTGAGATTTCAGGGCGCTTTCGACACAATCGAGCAATTGCCCCAGCGCCCAGGGTTTCTTGATGAACGAAACGGAGTGCCGGACACCCGAGCTTTCCGGCGTTTCGAAGCCGGACATGATCATGATCGGTTTGTCCGGCCAGCGGTCGCCGAACAGGTTGGCCAGGTCCGCGCCATTGAGGCTGCCGGGCATGGTGATGTCTGTCAGCAATAGCCCCACTTCATTGGCGTGTTGTTCCAGATACAGCGATGCCGCATCCGCGCTCTTTTGCGGTTGAACGACAAAACCTTCTTCCTGAAGAATTTCGCAGAGAAACTCCAGGATCAGCGGGTCATCTTCAACCACAAGGATCAACCCGCCAGGAACGCCCACTGTCGATACTGGACTCATGACCGCGTTACTCCCTGATTACATCAATGATTTTGCGGCCTCAAATCCGCTACCTATCAGGTATGAGCAGCGGACTTGGCGGAAATTCATTTTGATACAACCGGAAAACGAAATCAGGCGTCCTGCAGAATCAGGTCAGCCCCCTTCTCCGCCACCATCAGCACCGCCGCATGGGTGTTGCCGGAGGTCACGTTCGGGAAAACCGACGCATCGACGATACGCAAACCGGCCAGACCGTGAACCTTGAGGCGCTTGTCCACCACCGTTTTTTGTTCGTCCGCGCCCATGGCACAGGAGCCACACAGGTGGTAGATCGAACCGCTGTTCTCGCGAAAATATTGCAGCATCTGTTCGTCGGTTTCGACGACCGGCCCAGGCAAAACCTCTTCCACTGTGATGCCCTTGAGTGCGGGTGCCTGCATGATTTTTCGCATCAAGCGGCTGCCCTGGATCACCTCGTCGATGTCCTTCTGCGTACTCAAGTAATTCGGGTCGATCAGTGCTGCGTCCCGCGGATTTTTCGAGGCGATCTCGATGTGCCCGCGACTGGTCGGCCTACACGGATTGAAACACAGCAGGAAGCCGGAATACGGTTCTGGCTTGAGACTGGCTTTGTTGTTTTTCGGGATCTGGTACGACAGCGGGTTGAAGTACAGTTGTAGGTTCGGGTTGGCTTGTTGCTCGTTGCCACGAAAGAAACCACCGGCCTGGTTGACGCTCATCGCCAGTGCGCCCTTGCGGGTGAACAGGTATTTCAGCCCCAGTTTGAACTGACCAAACAGCGAGCTCAGTTGATCGTTGAGCGTCGGGATATTGGCCTTGTAGTAATAACTGGCGCACAGGTGGTCTTGCAGGTTCTGCCCTACTGCCGGCAGGTGTTTGACCAGCGGAATATTGTGTTTGGCCAGCAACGCCTGATCTGCTACACCGGACAATTGCAGAATCTTCGGCGTGTCCACGGCGCCCGCGCACAGAATGACTTCCTTGTTGGCGGTGAAGGTCCGCACCACGCCGTGCTGGGTGATGGAAATCCCGGTCGCCCGGCCGCTATCGAACAACACCCGATCCACCAAAGCGTAATGCTCGACGGTCAAATTCGGCCGGCGCAATGCCGGGTGCAAATGCGCAAAGCTGCTGGAGCAACGCTGGCCATTACGGGTGTTGACGTCATAGATGCCCGACCCTTCGAATTTCGGACCGTTGAAGTCGTCGCTGTGGGGGTACCCCAACTCGTCGCAGCCCTTGAGGAACACATCGCAGATCGGATGGGTCTGGCCCTTCATCGGGGTAATGCTGATCGGACCGCTGCCACCGTGGTATGCGCTGTCGCCCAGCGGATGATTTTCCAGTTTGCGGAAGTACGGCAGCACGTCCTTGAAACCCCAGCCGTCGTTACCGTTGGCGGCCCAATCGTCGAAGTCATGGGCTTGGCCACGAACATAGACCATCGCATTGATCGAGCCCGACCCGCCCTGCACCTTGCCGCGCGGGGCATAGATTTCACGGTTGTTCAGCTGCTTTTGCGGCTCGCTGTAGTACATCCAGTTGAACGTCGGGTTGTAATACATTTTGGCGAAGCCGACCGGGATCTTGAACCAGAGGGAACTGTCCTTGCCGCCCGCTTCCAGCAGCAAAACCGAATGTTTCCCGCAAGCCGAGAGTCGATTGGCCAGGACGCAGCCTGCGGCGCCAGCGCCAGCGATGATGTAGTCGTAAGTCATGCACGGTTACCGCGTAAGTCGTTATCCAAAAAAACCACCCGATGGGGTGAGGCACAACCCTGTGGGAGCGGGCTTGCTCGCGAAAGCGGTGTGTCAGGCACTATAGATATTGAATGTGCCGGCCTCTTCGCGAGCAAGCCCGCTCCCACAGGTATCAGCCCCTGGCTGGCGATGTGTCTTTGACGTCAGCCGGTGTCGGCGCCATTTGCAGGTGCAGTCGCTCGCCGGTGTACGGCGAATGCTTGCGCACCACGTCCATGTTCAGCTCCACGCCCAGCCCCGGCTCGGTGGACGGAATGATGTAGCCGTCCTCCCATTGCAGCGGCTTCGTCAGGACTTCGGCGTGGAAACCGCCCCAGGTCATGATGCTTTCCTGAATCAGGAAGTTGGGCGTGCAGGTCGCCAGCTGGAAACTTGCCGCCGCGCCAATCGGCCCGTTGTAAAGATGCGGCGCGATCTGCGCGTAGTAGGCCTCGGCCATGCTGGCGATTTTTTTTGCCTCCAGCAGACCACCGCAACGCGCGACGTTCATTTGCAGAATCGAGGCACCACCGGCTTGCAGCAGCTTGAAGAACTCGTACTTGGTGGTCAGCCGTTCGCCGGTAGCAATCGGGATGCTGGTTTTTGCCGCGACTTGCGCCATAGCGTCTTCCTGGCCCGGTGGCACTGGTTCTTCGAACCACAGTGGGTCGTATTTCTCCAGACGCTTGGCCAGCCGGATCGCCGAGGACGGCACCATTTGCCCGTGCGTGCCGAACAACAGGTCGCATTTGTCGCCCACCGCTTCACGGATCTTGCGGCAGAAGGTTTCGCAGCGTTCCAGCACTTCCAGGGATATCTGGTGACCGGAGTACGCGGTGTACGGCCCGGCCGGATCGAACTTCACGGCGGTGAAGCCTTTGTTCATGTTCTCGATGGCGCACTCGGCGGCCAGGTCCGGGTCGTCGTAGTCGTATTCACCTTTACTGTTGACCGGGTACAAATAGGTGTAGGAGCGCAGGCGTTCATTGACTTTGCCGCCGAGCAATTCATACACCGGCTTGTTAGCCGCTTTGCCGATGATGTCCCAGCACGCCATCTCCAGGCCGCTGACCACGCCCATCATGGTCAGGTCCGGACGCTGGGTGAAACCGCTTGAATAGGCCTGGCGGAAGAAGCGTTCGATGTGGTGCGGATCGTGGTTGAGCAGGTAGCGTTCGAACACGTCTTCGATGATCGGCATCATGGCTTTCGGGCCGAAAGTCGCGGCATAGATCTCACCCACGCCTTCGATGCCACAATCAGTCTTGAGCTTGACGAACAGCCAGTACATGCCGCCGATATGCGGTGGCGGTACGGCAACGATATGGGTTTCAAGGGCGACGATTTTCATCTCAGGCACCTGTCTGGTTCAAGGTTTTGCGATTGATTCGAGCGCGCAAGGTCAGGGCCGCGAGGGTCCCGAGCAGGCCGACGAACGCGATGTAGCCGAAATACAGCTTGTAACCAAAGGCACCGGGGAAATGCTCGGTGAGGTAGCCGTTGATCAAGGGAATGAAGGCGTCCGGCAGGTAGCCGACCACCGAAACAATGCCGATCGCCAGGCCGGTGATTCGCAGCGGAATGTTGCAGGTGTCCAGGATTGCCCAGTACAAGCCGCGAATGGCGTAGGTCATCAGGCCGATGAAGATCACCGTGCCGATCAGCAGGCCCATGCTGTTGAGCGCCGGGAACACGATCAGACCGACCATCGCCAGTGTTGCCAGGAACAGTGCAACCACCAGCACCGAAATATTCGAAAACTTGTCACCCAGCCAGCCACCGCCAATACCGCCGATGGGGCGCATCCACAATTTGATGGTGGTGATGGTGCCGGCCATGACCGCTGTCATGCCGCCGCCCTGCAGGTAATCGGAGAAGCTGTAGGTGGCCCAGAAGATGTGATAACCGCAGAACACGATGGCCGTCACCAACCACAGCTCCGGAATTTTCACCAGCGTCGCCAGATCGCTGAGCAGGTTGAACTTGCCCTTCTCCACCGGCGCCGTGTCTTCCATGGACTTCGGGTCCTTGATCAACACCAGCACACAGCCGATGGCGATACAGGTGAAGGCGTACAGGTAAACGACGTGTTTGAAACCTTCGGCCGCCGACTCGCCACGGGTTTCGGTGGCGAAAGCGAACAGGCCCAGGGCCACGGTTGCCAGCAACGCTTCGACCAAGCCGCGACCGCCATCGAGGATGCCGAAGAACCGACCTTGTTCAGTGTGATGGGCAATCATCTTCACGCGCTTGAGCACCGAGGCCCAGAACGTCAGGCCGGTGGTCAAACCCCAGCAACCGAAGATGATCATCAACCCGGTCATTGACGGTGCAGTGGAATACCAGAGGCCCAAAGCGCCGGTGGCGACCAGCGAAAAGAAGATCAGAAAACGCGGGGCGATGCGGTCGGCCAGCCAACCGCTCGGCAAGTAGCTCAGGAGGAAAACCGTGCCGAGCATCGAGTACAGGTAACCCAGCTCGCTGTGGTTGATCTGGAACACTTCGAGCATGGTGGTCTGGTAGACCTGACGCAGGTACAGGATCGGATAGATCGCGCCGGCGGCCAGCACCAATAGCATCAGTTGGACATAGCGACTTCCCTTGTCACTGTGGATTTTTGAACCCGCGTTCGAACCCTGAACAGCGGCAGCAGTGGATGCATGCTTGGACATCTAGGAGACCTCGGGCAGCCCGGTGGTCCGGGCGTCCCTGATAATTGTTTTTATGGGTGCAGCGTGAGGCGTTTTACGGCTGGATCAATACTTCATGACCACGAGGCGGGTCTGGGTGAATTCGAGCATGCCGTGCTTGCCGTCATCACCGCCCAGGCCCGAGCGTTTCCAGCCAGCGTGGAAGCCCTGGTACGGGTCCGCCGGAGTGCGATTGACGTACAACTCGCCGGCTTCGATGGCGTTGGCGACTTTCATCGTGGTGCGGTAATTCTCGGTGTACAGCACCGAAGACAGGCCGAACTGATGGTCGTTGGCCATGGCCAGCGCTTCGTCGATGTCGCGATACTTGAGCACCGGCAGCACCGGGCCGAATATTTCTTCCTGGATGATTTCCATGTCCTGACGGCAGCCGCTGAGCAAGGTCGGCGGGTAGAAATGACCTTTGCCTTGCGGGATAAAACCACCTGTTTCCAGTACAGCACCGTCGGCGATGGCGCGCTCGACCATGGCGTGGATGTTCTGCTGCGAACTGGCGTTGACCAGCGGGCCCATCAGGCTGGCATCGGTAGCACGGTCGCCGAATTTCACTGCGCTGATTTTCGATTTCAGCAACACGAGGAATTGGTCGTAGACGCTTTCCTGCACATAGACCCGCTCGACGGCCGTGCACAACTGGCCGCAGTGGGTAGTCTTGGACGCGATGATGTCGCTGGCAGCTTTTTCCAGATCGGCGTCGGCTTCGATGATCGCCGGGGTCTTACCGCCCAGCTCCAGGGACGGCTTAGCGATGTTGGTCTTGCAGTAATCGAGCACGATGCGCCCGGCGTTGACACTACCCGTCAGGGTGATCAAACCGACAGCCTTGTGCGTGCAGACAGCGGCAGCCGTGGCGTGATCCATGGTCAGGATATTGATCACGCCGGCAGGCAAACCGGATTTCTTTACAGCCTTGGCGATCTCGAACGCGGACGTCGGGGTATTGTTGCTGGGGCGAACGACCACGGTGTTGCCGGCAATCAGCGCCGGGGCGATTTTGCGCAGCAAGGTGTAGACCGGGTAGTTGAACGGAATCAGGCAGGCGACAACGCCAATCGGCTCGCGATGCAGGAACAGGTTTTCGTTGGGGGTGTCGCTGGGAATGATCTCGCCTTCGATCCGGCGTGCCCATTCGGCGTGATAACGGGTGATCTGCGCAGCGTAACGGGCTTCGTTGCTGGCATCGCTGACGCTCTTGCCGGATTCGGCGGCCAGGGCTGCACCGATGTTCTCGGCACAGGCTTCCAGGGCGTCGGCGAAAGAACGCAGGTGTTCGGCGCGTTCGATGCTAGTCAGCTTGCCCCAGATTTTTTGTGCGGCGGCGGCGTTTTCGACCGCTGCGGTGGCTTCATCAGCGGTGGCCGCCGAGACATGGCCCACCAGTGCTTCGGTCGCCGGGTTATAGACCGCAATCAGCACGTCGCTGGCAGGTTCAATGAAGTGGCCGTTAACAAAATTTCGCTCGAGTCGCATGTGCATCGCCCATCGTTGTTTTTATCCAGTTCATCCAGTCTTGGCATCTGACTCGAGTTGAACAAACGATTTATTGAGCGATGCAACATTCGAAAAACGCACATTACCCCGAAAAAAAACCGCCCCCCCACCTGTAGGAGCTGTCGCAGGCTGCGATCTTTTGATTTTGTTTTTTAAAAACAAGATCTAAAGATCGCAGCCTGCGACAGCTCCTACAGGGGGTGTGGTGGTCAGTTTGCGGCGGTGGAAGGCTGCAGCTGTCGTTGCGCCAACCAGATCTCCTCCTGCAACCACTGACTGAACACCTGCAATTGCGGCATATGCGTCTGTTCCGGCCGGGTCACCAGCCAGTAGGACTGGTGACCTTCGACATGCACGTTGAGCACCTGGGTCAACTGCCCACTGGCCAGCTCCGGGGCGACCATGTGCCAGTCGGCGATGGTGATGCCCAAGCCATCGATGGCCGCGCGGATCGCCAGGTCCAGCAGGTCGAATTCGTACCCTCCCTGAGTATCGACGCCGGTGATGCGTGCCGCGTCCAGCCAATGCTTCCAGGTCAGGTAGCGTTGGTCTTCCCGGGCCAGCACATGCAGCAAAGTCAGGCGATTGAGGTCGATCCCCTGCTCGCTCCACTCCCGCGCATACAAAGTCGGTGCGCACACGGCGATATGCCGTTCCTGGATCAGTAACGAGCTGCCCAGACCATCCCATTCGCCATCGCCGAAACGGATCGCGCAATCCAGCGTGCTGGTTTCCGCCAGGCTGTCCTGCAAGCGCGTGGTGATGCTCAACTCCAGCTCCGGATGCTTCTCCCGCAGCCGTCCCAGACGTGGCATCAGCCAGCGGTTGGTGAACGTCGGCGGCGCGTTGATGTGCAGGCGATTGGAATGGGTTTTCTGCTGAATGCTGCGTACCGTGAGCTCGATCTTGTCGAAGGATTGATGCAGCGCCCGCAGCAGAATACGCCCGGCGCTGGTCAGTTCGAGGTGATGATGGCGGCGCTCCAGCAGTGTCTCGTCGAGCTGTTCCTCCAGCTGACGAACCTGGCGACTGACCGCGCTTTGGGTCACGTTCAACAGCTCTGCTGCGCGGGTGAAGCTGCCCGTGCTGCCAGCCACTTCAAAAGCCTTGAGCGCGTTGAGGCCGGGCATTTTGCGTTTCATGGACGACTCTTAATTGGGGTTACAAGGCGCAAAGCATCCCACGCCCGCCTTGCATTGTCCTACAGGATTTTCCAAGTAACATGCATTTGACGAAGGTTCCTTCATATTATTTATCGTTTGTTCAACACACCGCTGATCGCAAGACTGGCCGCATCTCTAATAAAAATAACCGAGAGCTGCCCCATGCCTGTTCCTGCTTCCCTGCGCCTCAGTCCGTCCTACCTCGCTCTACTCTGCACCTTTGCGGCCCCCGTCATGGCGGTACAAGTCACCGACAACCTCGACCTCGGCGGCGCCGTTCGCGCGCGCTGGGATTATGACCCGGACCGTGACATCCAGAAGTTCGGCCTGGACACTATGTTCCTCAGCGCCAAGTACAACTCCGACACCTGGATCGGTGAGGCCCAGTACCGTTTCTACGGACGCTCCTACCCCTACCAGTACACCAAGAACTACGGCGATATCCAGTTCGCCAAGTTCGCGTGGGCCGGCTACAAGTTCAACCCCGACCAGCAGGTGCAAGTGGGTCTGAACACGGTGCCGTTCGGTTTGCAGCCATACTTCGGCAGCACCTTCTACGAAACCCTGGGCAACGTCATCGGCCTGGAAGATGTGCAACAGGTCGGCGCCAAGTACATCCAGCAAAGCGGCGACTGGAACATCCAGGCCGGCTACTACTTGCGACCAGCGTGGCAAGGCAAAGGCACCAGCAAAGGCGTGACGTATTCCAGTGTGGTGTCCGGGGCCGACAGCTACGTGGCCGACGGCAGTGACAACCAGGAACGCAACACCGTGGTGCTGCGAGTGGCCAAGGCCCTGGACCTGGGGCCGTGGAAATCCGAAGTCGGGATCTCCGGCCTGACCTCGACCCTGGAGAACAAGGACACCGACAACGATGGTCGCCGCAATGCCGTGGCCGTGCACTACCTCGGCAAGAACGGCCCGTGGGGCGTGCAACTGCAAGCGGCGCGGCAACAGATGTCGCCGCGCAACGCTGGCACCGATGAACTGGTGACCCTCGGCGGTTACGACGGTACGTATAACGTCGCCAGCCGTGGAAACCTGTATGTGGCGGACCTGAGCTACGACGTCGGCGGCAAGTACTTGTTCGATCAGATCAGCGGCGTGAAGCTTTACGTCAACTACAGCGCCTTCGACAAATCCGCCGACGAGTTCAAGACCTCGCAACGGATGATCCTGGGCACCTCGTTCTCGCTGAGCAAATTGTGGATCGCCACGGAATGGCTATATGGCAAGAACGATCCGTACATTGGCGGCAGCAGTTACACCCAGAGCCTGGGGGCTGGCGGGACGGATCATTGGGAGAATCAGCTGTACATGAACATCGGGTATTACTTCTGATCCGGTTTTTTTTGGCGTCCAAAAGGACGCCTTCGCGGGCAAACCCGGTCCCACAAGATTTGCAGCGAATCAAAAGCTCGTGATCGCCTCATAACCTGTGGGAGCGGGCTTGCCCGCGATGGAGTCAGCCCAATCAATACTTGCATCCGCACGCAGCGGATAGTCAGATAGGCACCACAAAACCTTCGCCATCCAAAAACACCAAACCAGGCCCTTTTCATGCGTCAACTGCCCTCGCTCAACATGCTGCGCGTCTTCGAAGAGGTCGCGCGGCATCGCAGTTTCAGTCAGGCAGCCTTGGGCCTGAACGTCACCCAAGGCGCGGTGAGCCGTCAGATCAAACAGCTCGAAGACTACCTCGGCGTCGCACTCTTCATCCGCACACCTCAGGGCCTGTCCCTGACCGAAACCGGCAGCGCCCTCTCCCCGCATCTCGCGGAAGCCTTCGACCACATTGAACGTGCCCTGCAATCCGTGCGCGTGCCCAACCTGCGTCAGCGCCTGCGCATCCTCGCGCCACCGACCTGGGCCACGCGCTGGTTGTCGGCGCATTTGCGCGTGTTCTGCCAGCGCTACCCGGACATCAGCCTGAGCGTGACCAACCAGGGCAGCCACGACAATCTCGCGGAAATCGACTGCCACATTCGTTTCGGCCTGGAAGCCGCCAGCCATTGCAGCAGTCAACTGCTGGTGATGGAACGGCACATCGCCGTGGCCAGCCCGGAACTGTTCACCGACGGCCAATCACCGGATCTACGGCAGTTTCCACTGCTGCACATCCTGCACGACGGCAAGCGTTTGAAGGTCTGGGAGAACTGGTTGTCGGCGATGGGCCGGGAGGATATCGACGCCGGGCAAGGTCTGGAATTCAGCACCCTGGACCAGGTGATCCACACCGCACTGGCGGGCGGCGGCTTGGCCGTGATTGACCGGCAGATGATCGAGAGAGAACTGGCCAATGGCAGCCTGTTGCCGATCACCCCGGTGGAAGTGATCGGGCCGTATGGCTATTGGCTGGATGTGGCGAACGACAAACAGGGGTTGTCGAAGGTGCGGTTGTTTACGGATTGGTTGGGGTTGGTCAGCAATCCCTGAACGCACGTAATGTGTAGCAGCTGTCGAGCTTGCGAGGCCGCGTTCGGCTGCGAAGCAGTCGCTAAACCATTCACCGAGGTGCGTCAGATACACCGCGTGCGCGGGATTTACGACTGCTTCGCAGCCGAACGCAGCCTCGCAGGCTCGGCAGCTGCTACAGACGGTGGCGAGCCTTGATTAGATCGGTGCCGCAACTTTCACCGTGACCGGTGCACTTCCCTCCACCGGGCTATGCGCCTTGCACGCCTGGCTCAGCGTCAGCGATTTGGTCTCCGGCGCCCACGCCCAGGACAACAACGCGCCCAGTGCCAGGATCGCCGCCAGAATCGCCATCGTCGGGCTCAAGCCAATCCCCGCCACACTCACCGGCAACAGGAAGGTACTGATCGCCGAACCCAAACGGCTCACTGCCGTGGCCAGGCCGATCCCGCTGGCCCGCACTTCGGTCGGGAAGCTCTCGGCCGGGAACACCCCCACCAGGTTGCTCACCGCCGACAACACCAGCGTAAACAGCCCGAACACCAACACCATGAGGAACGCTGCACTGCTCGGCAACACCGCCAACACGAACAGCGCCACGGCCAGGATGATGAACGAGTTGATCAAGAACCCGCGGCGGGAGAATTTGATCGTGCACCAGATCCCGATCAACGCACCGAGGATCAGCAGCATGTTCAGCATCAGCTCGGTGCCGAAACCTTCAGCCAGGCCCATCTTCTGCAAAATCGACGGCAGGAAGGTGTAGATGGCGAAGTACGGCATGACGATGCAGACAAAGAACAGGCAGTTGAACGCGGTGCGCTTGCGGTATTCACGGCTGAACAGCACCGCGTAGCCGGAACGGGTTTCGGTGGATTGGGTTTCGTCGAGCTCGACGTTGGCACCCAGGTGTTTCTTGACGATCGCGCGGGCCTCGGCAATTCGGCCTTGATTCACCAACCAGCGCGGCGACTCCGGTGTGCCGATGCGAGCGATCAGAATCAACGCCGCCGGAATCGCCGACGAGGCCAACATCCAGCGCCAGGCATCGTCACCGAGACTCAGCATGGCGGTGCCGACAAAAGTCGCGGCGACGTAGCCGAAAGTCCAGATCACGCTGAATGAACCGAGCAGCACGCCGCGGTGCTTCTTCGGCGAGAACTCGGCGAGCATGGCGTGGCCGACGCTGAAATCACCGCCCAGGCCGATGCCGATCAGCACCCGGCAGAGAAACAGACCCATGGCCGTTTCGGCGTAGAACTGCATGACCGAAGCGATAGTGATCAGAACGAAGCTGACCAGGAAGATTTTCTGGCGGCCGACCTTGTCGGAGATCCAGCCGAAAAACAGGCTGCCAAGGAACAGACCAATCAGCGCCGAAGCCCCGATCAACCCTTGCCAGAACGCATCGAGGTGCATCTGCGGGCTCAGCAGCGTGAAGGCAATACCGATCAAGCCAAGGATGTAACCGTCGGTGAAATGCGCGCCGAACGTCAGGCCGGCGATTTTGAGGTGAAAGCGCCCAATGGGCAGGTCGTCGATTTTTACCGGTTGAACAGACATGTAAATCTCCAATTGTTGTTATTGACGGAGAAATGAAACCAATCGCTGATGTCGGAACGAGGCTTGTGTGGCGAGGGGATTTATCCCCGTTCGGCTGCGAAGCAGCCGTAAAACCATCGTCTGCGATGTGCCTAATACACCGCGGTTTTCGATTTCGGGGCCGCTTCGCAGCCCAACGGGGATAAATCCCCTCGCCACACAAGCCTCGTTCCCACAGGGTTTAGTGGGGTTAGAGGCCGCCCATCAGCAGGTATTTGATTTCCAGGTAGTCATCCAGGCCGTACTTCGAACCCTCGCGACCGAGGCCCGATTCCTTGATGCCACCGAACGGCGCCACTTCCGTGGAAATGATCCCTTCGTTGATCCCGACCATGCCGGCTTCCAGGCCTTCGGCCATGCGCCACACGCGGCCGATATCACGGCTGTAGAAGTAAGCGGACAAACCGTACGGCGTGTCGTTGGCCTTTTGCAGCACCTCGGCTTCGTCCTTGAAGCGGAAGCACGCCGCCACCGGACCAAATGTTTCGTCTTGGGCAATCAGCATGTCGCTGTTGGCTTCAGCGAGGATGGTCGGCTCATAAAACGTGCCGCCGAGCGCGTGGCGACGGCCGCCGCATAACAGCCTGGCGCCCTTCTCCAGCGCATCGCCCACATGCAATTCAACCTTGGCCAACGCCGCCGCGTTGATCAGTGGACCTTGCTCGGTTTCACCGTCCAGCGCACCGCCGACCCGCATCGCCGCAACGGCTTCGGCGAGTTTGCCGGTGAAGGCTTCATAGACACCGTCCTGGATGAAGAAGCGGTTCACGCAGACGCAGGTCTGCCCGGTGTTGCGGAATTTCGAGGCCATCGCGCCCTTGACCGCGGCATCCAGATCGGCGTCGTCGAAGACAATGAACGGCGCGTTGCCGCCCAGTTCCAGCGAGACCTTTTTCAGCGTGTCGGCCGCCTGGCGCATCAGCAATTTGCCGGTGCGGGTGGAGCCGGTGAACGACAGTTTGCGCACGATGCCGGAGGCTTGCAGCGCGCCGCCGATCGCCACCGCATCACCGGAAACGATGTTGAACACACCGGCCGGAATCCCGGCCTGTTCCGCCAGCACGGCCAGGGCGAATGCCGACAACGGCGTTTCTTCCGACGGTTTGAGAATCATTGTGCAACCGGCCGCCAGCGCCGGGCCGACCTTGCGGGTGACCATGGCCAGCGGGAAGTTCCACGGGGTGATCGCTGCGACCACGCCGATGGCTTCCTTGACCACGATGATTCGCGCATCCGCCTTGTGGCTCGGAATTACATCGCCATACGCACGCTTGGCTTCCTCGGCAAACCATTCCAGAAAGCTTGCGGCGTACACCACTTCGCCCATGGCTTCGGCCAGTGGCTTGCCCTGTTCGCGGCTGAGCAAGGTCGCCAGATCCTTCTGGTTGCTCAGCATCAGCTCGCTCCAGCGCTTGAGCTTCTGGCTGCGTTCCTTGGCGGTCAACTTGCGCCAGGCCGGCAACGCCCGGTTGGCAGCTTCGATGGCTTGGTTGGTTTCTTCGGCGCCGGCCTTTTGCACTTCAGTAATCAACTCGCCATTGGCCGGGTTGAATACCGAGTACGCAGGGCCACCGCTGGACCATTGGCCATCGATGAAATTGCCGTTACGGATCAGCGCGCTCATGCCACAGCCTCGGTCAGATTGAAGCGCTGCAGGCCTGGACGGGCCGAACGCAAGATACGTTTGCCGGCGGTGTAATCATTGATCACGTCGCACGGGGTGTAATTGCGCTCCAGCTCATGCAGCTCTTCAGCATCAAATTTCGTTTCCAGAGCCGCCAGCGCGCTGTCGAATTGCGCGGTGGTATCGGCGCCAACCAGCATGCAATCCACACCCGGATGGTTCGCCACCCAGGCCTGGGCGATCTGCGCGTTGGACACGCCGCGAGCGCGGGCCACACGCTGTACCGAATGTGCGATTTCGAACGAGGCTTCGTCGCTGTACATCTGTTGGGTGAAGAAGTCGGTCTGGTTACGCGTGGATTGCACGTCGCCGGTCAACAAGCCCCGGGCCAGCGGGCTGAATACCGAGACGCCCAAACCCTGATCGCGGCAGAACGGAATCATCTCGCGCTCTTCTTCGCGGTAGGCGCAGTTCAGTTGCAGTTGCATGTTGATCGGCTTGACCCAACCGTTGCGCTCGCAGGCCATGAGGATTTTCGCCAGTTGCCCGGTGAGCATGGTCGACACGCCGATGTAGCGGGCCTTGCCGGAGCGCACGATGTCGTTCATGGCGCTCATGGTTTCTTCGACCGGGGTGTTCACGTCGAAGTAATGCAGCATGAATACATCGACGTAATCCATGCCCAGACGCTTCAACGACGCGTCGATGCTGTCCATGATGTGCTTGCGCGAATGACCGCTGGCGTTGATCCCGGTGCGGGTGCCGTAGCCGACCTTGGTCGTGATCACCAGGTCTTCGCGACGGGCCAGGCGCTTGACGATGCGCCCCACCACTTCCTCGCCGACACCGGCCGAGTAGAAGTCCGCGAGGTCGATGAAATTCACGCCGTTGTCCAGCGCATGCGCGACGATCGGCTCGCTTTTCTTCTCGTCGAAGATCCACGGTTTCCAGTCCGGGGTGCCCATGTTCATGGTGCCCAGGCACAGGCGGGAGACTTCAAGGCCGGAGTGACCCAAACGAATGTATTGCATGGCGCGGACCTCAGGCTTTTGGCGTGTAGAAAGGGTTGCTGATGTGATTGACCACATCCGCCAGTTGCGCGGTTTCCGGTTTGCCGGTCAGCGCTGCACGGATCGCGGTGCGGCAGGCGTTGTAGTTGTTCAGGTAGACCGCATCCAGGTCGTCGCAGGACGGGTTGACCCAGTTGGCGGTGACGATGGCCCACTCGTCTTCGGCTTCCGGCGGCAACGTGCCGTCCAGCAATGCTTCAAGCACCGCCTTGGCGATACCGGCTTGCGACGCGCCCCAGGTGGCGTTGCCGTGCAGGTCGCTGCTGATCGCGGCTTTGTTCACATAAAGAGTCATCGGTTTGACCGGAATGTTCGGCTGGGCGATCACCATGAACGGGCAATGGCCCTGGCTCGGCGACGCCAGGCTGTTGGCGAACGCCTGACCGGCCGGACCATTGCGCGGGCCGATCAGAATGTTGATGTGCGCGGCGTTCACGCCAGGGCCTTCGAAGCCTTCGCCGATGTACAGGTCGAGTTCTTTCATGGTCATTACTCTTCAGGGATTTTGGGTGATCAGAAATGCACGCGAACCGTGGAGGGCGCGTGGCAAATGTCGGGGGGCGAAGAGCGCTGGACGTGGCGGAGGGAATTAGTCATGGGGGCAAACGCTCTTTTTTGTAGTTGATGAGCTGTGTTTGCGATTTTTTAACACTGGGGGTTTGCGGGGCTGTAACCATTAAAAATCATGAGGGCATGACCTGAAGTCATACCCCTATGTGAAACCTGTAGGAGCTGCCGAAGGCTCGGGCCGCGTTCGGACGATCTTTTGATCTTGATTTTAAAGATCAAGATCAAAAGATCGTCCGAACGCGGCCCGAGCCTTCGGCAGCTCCTACAGGGGGGGATTACTGCGATGGGGCTTGTTTTTTCATGGCGTCTTTGGACATGGCATCTTTTTTCATCGCGTCTTTCGACATGTTGTCTTTCTTCATTGTGTCCTTGCTCATGGAATCCTTTTTCATCGTGTCTTTTTTCATGGCGTCCTTGGACATCGAGTCCTTGCTCATGCTGTCGTTGCTCATGCCGTTAGTCGTTGTAGCCTCGGCAGCAAAAACACTGGCGGCGCCCACGGCGAGGCACATGGACAGAACAATCGTGGTTAACGTTTTCATGATGAAACTCCTTGAAGCACAGGTTGCGAATGAACGCAGCATGAGCTGCGCGGTGAAGTTGCCAGGCGTCGTCAGCTACCGCCGAACCAGTTGTAGCCCTGGTCTTCCCAGTAGCCACCGCTGTAGGTGTTGCTGACGAAGATCGCCTGAATGTGTTTGGGGTTTTTGTAGCCCAGCTTGGTGGGCATGCGCAGCTTCATCGGGAAGCCATATTCGCGAGGCAGCACCGCGCCGTCATAGGTCAACGCCAGCAAGGTTTGCGAATGCAGGGCTGTCGCCATGTCGATGCTGGTGTAGTAGTCGTCGGCGCACTTGAAACCGACATACCTGGCGCTGGTGTCGGCACCGACGCGCTTGAGGAAATCGCTGAAGCGCACCCCGCCCCAACGCCCGATGGCGCTCCAGCCTTCAACACAAATGTGCCGGGTGATCTGATCGGTCTGCGCCATCGCGCGCAGTTCGTCGAGGCGCCAGCTCCGTTTGTCGGCGACCAGGCCGATCACTTCCAGTCGATAGCTCTCCTCCTCCACCTTCGGCGCCTCGTCGATGCCGTAGAAGGCATTGAACGGAAACGGCCGGGTGATCATCGATTCGGGATAGGTCGGCGCCAGTGCGTCGGGATTGAACAGCCAGCCCTGCACCCGATCATTGAAACGGGACATGGAGGACAGTGCGGTATCGACACTTTCGTTGTCGGTGATGTTGCACCCGGACAACATGGCCACGCCGCCAAGGGTCAGGCTGCGCATCAGGAACGAGCGACGCGAGCGGTCTTCGATCTGTGGGGCGATGATGGTCCGGGCGTCTTTCAGGATGGACGCCTCATCCAGACCTTCGATGCGCTTTTTCATACGGGCTCCTTGCGACCGACAATCATGGCCAACAGCGTTTTGGGGACCAGCGCGACCATCACCAGGTGCAGCGCGACGAAGGCCACCAACAGCGACATCGCGATGAAGTGCACATGCCGCGCCGCGTCATAACCACCAAGTAATTCACGCAACAGCGGAAACTGAACGGATTTCCACAACACCAGCCCGGAGATCACCAACAGCGTGATGTCGACCATCACGAACAGGTACGCCACTCGTTGCACCTGGTTGTAATGGCTCAAGTCGGCATGCCCCAATCGCCCTCTGAGCGCGGCCCACAGGTCATGCAAAGCACCGGCTGGCGAAACCGGGAAAAAGCGCCGTTTCAGACGACCACTGAAGACATTGATGATCAGGTAGGCGAGACCATTGACGGCCAGAAACCACATCGCTGCGAAGTGCCACTGCAACGCGCCGCCGAGCCAGCCACCCAGCGTGATGCCTGTGGGAAAACTGAAATCGTACAGGGGGGAAGCGTTGTAGATCCGCCAGCCGCTGCTGACCATGACCAGCACCGCCAGGGCGTTGAGCCAATGGGTCAACCGTAGCCAGCGGGGATGAGTGCTGACCGAGGGTGAAGCAGGTAACTGCGACATGATGGGCTCCCGGCGGTTGTTATTGTTCGTTGGGGCCGAGTATGTGCGGCTGAAGATCGCCAAATCCTCACGTAAAGTTAAATTAAACGTGATAAATCCCCCCAATAACCTGTGGGAGCGGGCTTGCTCGCGAAAGCGGCGTGTCAGTCGACATCATCGTTGCCTGACACGCCGCTTTCGCGAGCAAGCCCGCTCCCACAGGGTTTCTGTTTCGTCCGCACGCGTGCAATTGTGGTTAAATGCCGCCCCCCAAATTGCCGATCCAGTCCGATGAACTCAGAAGCGCTCACCACCCTCCATGATCATCTGCTGACCGCCCTGGCAACGCCCCCCGCAGAAACCCGTCGGCTGTTTCACGGCCGTGGTCGCTGCTGGCCGGGGCTGGAGCAATTGACGGTCGACTGGCTGCAGGGCGTGGTGCTGGTGTCGCTGTTCAAGGAACCGGAAGCGGCGCAACTGGATGCGTTGAAACAGCGGTTGATGGCAATCACCCAGTCGCCCCAATGGGCTCAATCCGGCGCGCGCGCCTTGCTGCTGCAGCATCGCTACCTACTGCAAAGCACGACCGAATGGTTGCTGGGGGACGAGATCGACGAATTGACGATCACCGAAGGCGGCCTGCTGTATCGGGTGGACCTGGGCCGCAAACAGAACACCGGGCTGTTCCTCGACATGCGTTACGGCCGCGATTGGGTGCGGGCGAATGCCGAAGGCAAGCGGGTGTTGAACCTGTTTGCCTACACCTGCGGTTTTTCGGTGGCGGCCATCGAAGGCGGCGCGACACAGGTGGTCAACCTGGACATGTCCAGCCCGGCCCTGAGCCGCGGCCGCGACAATCACCGGCTCAATGGGCACGACTTGGGCAAGGTGAGTTTCCTCGGCCATGACCTGTTCAAGTCCTGGGGCAAGGTGATTGGCAAAGGCCCTTACGACCTGGTCATCATCGATCCGCCAACCTTTCAGAAAGGCAGTTTTCTGCTGACCAAGGATTACCAGCGCGTGCTGCGCCGCCTGCCGGAATTGCTCAGCCCTCAGGGCACGGTGCTGGCGTGCATGAACGACCCGGCCTTCGGTGCGGATTTCCTCATCGACGGCGTCACCCGTGAAGCACCGAGCCTGCGTTTTGTGCAACGGCTGGACAATCCGCCGGAGTTTCCGGATGCCGATGTGGAATGCGGGTTGAAGGCGTTGGTGTTTTCCCTGTATGAGCTGCCGTAGGCTGCGATCTTTTGATCTCAACGAGGGTTCAACACCAACGCAAACAACTCCCCATGCCCGTTCACATTGAGCTTGTGATAGAGATTGCGCCGATGCACCTTCACCGTCTCCGGGGAAATGCCCATCTGCTGAGCGATCGCCTTGCTTGAGAAACCCTGGAGAATCAGCCGCGCCGTTTCGATTTCCCGGGTTGTCAGGCGCGCATCAAAGCGATCCAGCAGGGTCGCGAGATCCCCCGCCACCGCCTCGGTGGCAGGCCCTTGCGGGGGCATGAGTTGCAGATGACGGCGCATGGCTGCCAGCACCCAATCACGCACGCACAGCAGGCGACCCTGTTCTTCGAGGGAGAACCGCGTCGAACGTCCCAGTGACAATCCGAGTACCGCGCCGTCGACGTTGACCATGAACTGCAACTCGTCACCGCCCACGGCAGAGCGGAAGTAGCTCAGGTAGTACTCGCTTTGCTGGAACTGATCAGGGGCCACCGATTCGAGGCTGTGCAAACCGTCGACGATGCCGGCACAGGCGGCCTGATAAAAGGGATCCAGCAGGTACATGCCGGCGCGGTAGTCCGCCAGTTCTTCATGTTCGTCGGCACCGTCCCGGGCGTCGAAATCATTCAACAGCCGAGGCACTCGCCCCGTCTGCATCACCGCGACCAACGCGTTATCCAGCGGCACCAACAAACGCAGGGTGTCCACCAGCGCACGCCAGAAACCGGCCTGCCCCACGGCACCAAACACCCGCGCCAATCCCTGGTGCACCGGTAACTCTTTCAACAACGCGTCCACGCACTACCCCTTTCGAGTAACCCATGATGGGAATGGGTGACAGCCACCTCGGTCGGTACGCTGCATACTCCTGATTATCACCGGCCTGCAGCAGGCCAGGAGTGCCGCATCATGAGTCGTCACCGCTCGTATTTCAACCTGGGACTGGGCGCCTGTCTGTCGACCTGGATCGCGGTCGCCGCTGCGAATGAACCCACCGTGCACGTCTACAACTGGTACGACTATATCGGCGCGACAACCCTCAAGGATTTCCAGCGCGAGACCGGCATCAAGCCCGTATACGACACCTTCGACAGCGGTGAAGTATTGGAAGCCAAGCTGATGACGGGCCACAGCGGTTACGACGTGGTGGTTGCCAGTAACTTCATTCTGCCGGCACTGATCAAGGCCGGCGCCTTGCAGAAACTTGACCGCAGCCAACTGCCCAATCTGAAGCACATCGACCCGGTGTTGCTGGAAAAACTTCGCGCGAACGACCCGGACAATCAGTACGCCATTCCTTACCTGTGGGGCACCGACGGGATTGGCTACAACGTCGACAAGGTCCGCGAAGTCCTTGGTGATCAGGCACCGGTGAACTCCTGGGACCTGCTGTTCAAGGAAGAGAATCTGGCCAAGCTCAGCCAATGTGGCGTGGGGATTCTGGACGCACCCGCCGAGATCATGCCGATTGCCCTGCACTACCTTGGCCTGCCGCCCAACAGCAGCAACCCCGATGACTACAAAAAAGCTGAAGCCCTGTTGCTCAAGCTGCGCCCGTACATCACCTACTTCAATTCGTCGAAGATCCAGACCGACCTGGCCAACGGCGATATCTGCGTGGCCCTGACCTGGTCCGGCACCGTATTCGGTGCCAAGCAAGCCGCCAACGAAGCCGCGAAGGGGGTGAAGATCGAGTACAGCATCCCGGTCGAAGGGGCGCCTCTGTGGTCCGATAACCTGGTCATGGTCAAAGACGGCAGCAATCCCGAGCAGGGGTTGATCTTCATCAACTATCTGCTGCGTCCCGAGGTCATCGCACCGGCCACCGATCTGGCGCTGACGGCCAACGCCAACATAGACGCCACCGCACTGCTGTCGGCCGAGGTGCGCAGCTATCCGAATATCTACCCCACCGCCGAAGTGATCGCCAAGCTGTTCACCCTACAACCGCAGCCTCACGAGATCGAACGTGTCCGCACGAGGATCTGGAGCAAGGTTAAGAACGGCTGAAAATCAAGATCAAAAGATCGCAGCCTGCGGCAGCTCCTACAGGGTCAGCCTCTATTTTTTGAATTGAAGATGAGAGAGACGATGAAACCACGTGCCCGTGATTTGAATATCCGGTTTGGCCAACTGCAACCTGGGCCCCTGAATGCCATTACCGATGTGCCTGGCGTACGGGTCGGCCACAGCAACGTGCGAGGACGCACCGCCAATGGCCGCGATATCCTGACCGGCGTCACCCTGATCGAACCGCGTGCAGGGTCCACCAGCCAGCAACCGTGTTTTGCCGGCGTCCATGTGCTCAACGGCAACGGTGACGCCACCGGCCTGGAGTGGATTCGCGAGGCCGGCCTGTTGACCAGCCCCATCGCTTTCACCAACACCCACAGCCTGGGCGTGGTGCGCGACGCACTGATTGTGCTGGACCGTGAACAGCAGCCGGATGACGGCCGACTCTACTGGAACATGCCGGTGGTGCTGGAAACCTTCGACGGCTTGCTCAACGACATCAATGGCTTTCACGTGAAGCCCGAACACGTGGCTGAAGCCGCGCGGTCGGCAGTCAGCGGCCCGGTCACTGAAGGTGCGGTGGGCGGCGGCAGTGGCATGATCTGTCACGAATTCAAGGGTGGCATCGGCACCGCTTCGCGGCGGCTGAGCAGTGCCCAGGGCGGCTGGACCGTTGGCGCCATCGTTCAGGCCAACCACGGCATCCGACACGAATTGCGCGTCGATGGCTACCCGGTTGGGCGTTACATGGAACAGGCCGACTCACCGTTCCTCAAGGCTTCGCTGCCGCACCCGGGCATGGGCTCGATCGTCGTTTGCCTGGCCACCGATGCGCCGCTGCTGCCGCACCAATGCACACGCCTGGCCCAACGAGCCAGCCTCGGGCTCGCCCGCACCGGCGGCGGCAATGAAGACCACAGCGGTGACATTTTCATCGCGTTCGCCACGGGTAATCAGCACGTGCCACCCGCCGCTTACGAGAATAAACGCACGCCAACCACCGACAACCTGAGCATGGTCAACAACGACCACATCAGCGAGCTGTTCCTGGCGGCCACCGAAGCCGTGGAGGAAGCCATCATCAATGCCTTGCTGGCCTGCGATACCGCCGAGGGCAATGGGCACGCGGTACCGGGGCTGGACGCTGAAACGCTGCTCAACGCCTTGCACCGGGCCGGGTGGCCGGGGGACCTGTAGGAGAGAGCTCGCTCGCGAAGGACTGGAAAGCAACGCGTTCACTCAGGAAGAACGCGTTATCGTTAACGACCATCGCGAGCGAGCTCGCTCCAGGTGTGGGTTACACGCTGATCGATCGCCACGCCGCGTCTGCCAGCACGTCCCTGTACGTCTTCGGGCTGCCCTTCACCCGGCCCGACAACCAGGCACGGCAGTAGCTGTCGGCCTGGCCGATAATCAGCGACAGCAGCAACTCGTAGGGAAAAGCCTTCAACTCATCGCCCCGCGCCGAAGCGCCCAACCACTCCAGCAGTTGCTTGTTGCGCACCTTGTTGCGTGTCACCAGCTCTTCCTTGAACGGCCCTTTGGTGACGGCAAATCGTGCGTGATACTGAAAACGCGCCCATTCGGGTTGGCTATCGACCCAGTCCACGTAGCTGTGCACCAGCGCGTGTATGCCTTGTTGCGTGGTTTCGGCGGCACTCAGGTAGCTGTCACGCAACCGGGCCTGATCGTCCAGGGCGGTGAAAAAAAGCGCGGCCACCAAACCTTCCTTGTTGCCGAAGTGGTGATAAATCGCACCGACGCTGGTGTCGCATTCGGCGCGGATCATTTCGATGGTGGTGGCCTCGATCCCTTGCTCGTTGAACAGCCGGAGGGCGTATCGAAAAATATCGCGCTTGAGTTCTGCTCGTCGTCCGGGGTAGCAGCGCTCGAGTAAATCGGACGTTTCCATGCTGAACACACACCCAAAAAATGAACGGTAAAGGCCGGCGATTGCCTTGGGCCAGTGAGCGCTAGGTTGACAGATTTGCCGCTGACAGAATAGTGTTCCGTCACAGAACATTATTCTGTATTAGAACATCATTCGGTTTATTTACTCATCAGTGAGGCTTCAAACATGAGTCAGTTCCTCAGCATGTTCAACAGCGCAGGCCCGCAAGCATTCAGCAAAATGGCCTGCCAGGTGGCGCCCTACTTCAGCACCATCAACCCGCAGGTCACGGAGTTGCGAAAAGGCAACGCGACGGTGCAGGTACCGTTTGCCAAGGAAATCACCAACCACCTTGGCACCGTGCATGCGATTGCGATGTGCAATGCAGCGGAACTGGCAGCCGGGATGATGACCGACGTCTCCATCCCCGAAGGCGCACGCTGGATTCCAAAAGGGATGACGGTCGAGTACCTGGCGAAGGCAAAAACCGCCGTGACGGCGGTAGCCGAGGGGAACGGCGTGGACTGGACCACTGAAGGCGACAAGATCGTGCCGGTGGATATTCACGATGCCGAGGGGAAAAAGGTGTTCACGGCGCGGATTACCATGAACGTCAAACTCTCATAAACGCTGACAGTGCTCAATGTGGGAGCGGGCTTGCTCGCGAAGGCGCAGTGTCAGTCACAATTTATAGCGACTGACACTGCGCCTTCGCGAGCAAGCCCGCTCCCACAGTTTGATCGGGTTAGATGCACGGATGGGTGCTACTCGCCCAAGCGCTCGCGAACGAATTCATTGGCCTTGCGTGTCATCTGGTCCAGGTGCCGGTCACGCTGCTTTTCCGCATTGAGCATCGCCCGCTTGCCGTGTTTTTGCAGCAGGTACGTGTGAATCTGTCGCACCTCCAGCGAGCTGTAGATCGGCGCCACATCCAGCAGGCCCATCAAGCCATCGGAGCCGTGATCGTGGGTGTTCATCAGCACTTGAGTACTGCGCACGCCCACGACCTGAAAACCCATCGACTCAAAATAAGGGACTTTGGCCACTGCACAGGTCAGCTCGGCATGTGGGTAGCGACCGACCATTTCCCGCAACATCCGCCGCGCAATACCCTGACGCCGATGGCTGGCCTGCACCGCCATATACGCCACGCCACACGCATCGGAATCGCCCTTGACCGGCAAGTACAGCAAAAAGCCGACGACCTGCTCCGGGTCGTCATCGTCGGTGGCGACGAGCAACTCCACCGCAATCCCTTTCGCCCCGCTCAACGCCTCCAGATAGAGATGAACCTCATAGCCGATCGCGTACTGGTACACGTTGTACAGCAGGTTGCTCGGCGCGATGGCGACCATGCTGATGTCGGTCAGGTTGTCGACGACCATCTGCAGGATCTGGCTCGAGAGGTGCTCGGGGCACGGGGATTTGAAATGGGTGATCTGGGGCATTGTGGCTCTGATTTTGAGTGCGGACGTGGCAATCATAACGTGCTGGCGTGAACGAAGGGGGTGTGTCAGTCGACGGTGATGTTGGATGTTCCGGCCTCTTCGCGAGCAAGCCCGCTCCCACACTGGATCTCCATGCGGCGAAGATTCAGTGTGGGAGCGAGCCTGCTCGCGAAGAGGCCGGAAGCATCACCACTAAATTCCGTCCGAACACCGACTCATGAGCAGCACGCATAACTCTATAGCCGAAATCCGCAAAAACCTTTAGCGAATGCAAGAGTCACTCTTTGATGAAGAACTGGCGATGCCATCATCCAAAGGAATCGACCAATGGCCGACCGTGACCTGAAATCCCTAACCAGACGCACCTTTCTAATTGTCGGCGCGGTCACCGCGACGGCATTGGCGCTGCCGCCTTTCATCTGCGCTCGGGCCTCGGCGGCCAATGCCGCGCGCCCGATAAAATCCAAAGTATCGATGACGGTAAACGGAGAAGCGCAGGCGCTGGAGGTCGACACCCGCACCACCCTGCTCGACGCGCTGCGCGAGAACCTGCAGCTCACGGGGACGAAAAAAGGCTGCGACCACGGTCAGTGCGGCGCGTGCACGGTGATTGCCGATGGCCGGCGCATCAATGCCTGCCTGACCCTCGCGGTGATGCACGAGGGCTCGAAGATCACCACCATCGAAGGGCTTGGCACACCGGAGAAACTGCACCCGATGCAAGCGGCGTTCATCAAGCACGATGGTTATCAATGCGGGTATTGCACGCCGGGGCAGATTTGTTCAGCGGTCGCGGTGCTTGGTGAGATTCGCGACGGCATTCCCAGCCACGCCAGCCCCAGCCTTACCGATCAGCCACAATTGATCGCCAGTGAACTTCAGGAACGCATGAGCGGCAACATCTGCCGCTGCGGTGCGTACTCCAACATCATCCAGGCGATCACCGAAGTCGCGGAGGCCAGTGCATGAGGCCCTTTACCTATGTACGCGCCAAGTCCCCGGCCGAAGCGGCCGCGCTGGCGGCTCAGGGCAATGATTCACGGTTCATCGCCGGCGGCACCAATCTGCTGGACTTGATGAAGCTGGAAATCGAAACGCCGACGCAGCTGATCGACGTCAACGGCCTCGCCCTCGACCGCATAGAAACCACGCCGGAAGGCGGCTTGAGAATCGGCGCCCTGGTCAGAAACACCGACCTCGCCGCCGACGCACGAATCAGAAAGGATTACGGCTTACTGTCCCGCGCCCTCCTCGCTGGCGCTTCCGGCCAGTTGCGCAACATGGCCACAACGGCAGGCAACCTGCTGCAACGCACCCGGTGCCCGTATTTCTATGACACTCATCAGCCTTGCAATAAACGCCGGCCCGGCAGCGGCTGCTCAGCCATCGGTGGCTTCAGTCGGTCGCTGGCCATCATCGGTGTCAGCGATGCCTGCATTGCCACGCACCCCAGTGACATGGCGGTGGCGATGCGCGCCCTCGATGCGCAGGTCGAAACCGTACGACCCGACGGCAGTACACGCGTGATTGCGGTGGCGGACTTGCATCGACTGCCCGGCAACACGCCGAACATTGAAACCACCCTGGCCGCGCACGAGTTGATCACCGCTGTCACGCTGCCGGCACCGCTGGGCGGCACACACATTTACCAGAAGGTCCGTGACCGAGCGTCTTACGCCTTCGCCCTGATATCGGTGGGCGCGGTGATTCAGCAGGACGGTTCTGGCCGAGTTGCGCTGGGCGGTGTCGCGCCCAAGCCATGGCGAGTGGAAGCAGCTGAATCGACCATGGCGCAAGGCGCAAAAGCACTGACCGGACAGCTGCTCGCCGGCGCCACGCCCACCCCTGAAAACGCCTTCAAGCTGACCCTGGTCGAGCGCACGCTCGCGTCGGTGATGGCACACGCGAGGGCGCAGGCATGAAATTCGACACCCCCGCCACGACCAATCCCATCGACCAACTGAAAGTGGTCGGCAAGCCCACCACCCGTACCGAAGGCCCGTTGAAGACCACCGGCACTGCGCCCTACGCCTACGAACACCACGACGCTGTGCCGAATCAGGCCTATGGCGTGGTGGTCGGCTCGGCCATCGCCAAAGGGCGCATCGCCTCGATGGATCTGGAAGGCGCAAAGGCAGCACCCGGCGTGATCACCATCGTGACCGCGGAGAATGCCGGCAAGCTCGGCCAAGGCAAATACAACACCGCGAAACTGCTCACCGGCCCCGACATTCAGCACTACCACCAGGCCGTGGCCCTGGTGGTGGCCGAAACGTTCGAACAGGCCACGGCCGCCGCGCAATTGGTCATTGTGAATTATGTCGGCGCCGAGGGCGCCTTCGATCTCGCCAGTACTCGTGAATCGGCGGCGCCAACCGAGGAAATGCCAGACGTATCCCATGGCGATTTTACCGGTGCATTTGCCGCCGCACCGGTGCAACTGGACGAGACCTACACCACCCCCGACCAGGCCCACGCGATGATGGAGCCGTTCGCCTCGATGGCCTCCTGGCAAGGCGATCAGCTGACGTTGTGGACCTCCAATCAAATGATCGACTGGTCGGTCACCGACCTGGCCACTACTCTCGGCGTGCCCAAGCAAAACGTACGGTTGATCTCGCCTTACATTGGCGGTGGTTTTGGCGGCAAGCTGTTCATCCGCGCCGATGCGGTGCTCGCGGCACTCGGCGCGCGCCTGGCCGGCAGGCCGGTGAAAGTCGCGTTGGCGCGGCCGATGCTATTCAACAACGCCACACACCGACCGGCGACCATTCAACGCATTCGCATCGGTGCCACAAGCGACGGCAAGATCACCGCCATCGGCCATGAAGGCTGGTCGGGCGACTTGCCCGGCGGCAAAGTCGAACTCGCCGCACAACCGAGCAAACTGCTGTATGCCGGTCCAAACCGCTTGGTGACGATGAGGCTGTCGATCCTTGACCTGCCGGAAGGCAACGCCATGCGCGCACCGGGTGAAACCCCCGGCCTGATGGCGCTGGAAATCGCCATGGACGAAATGGCGGAGAAGCTGAAACTCGACCCCATCGAGTTCCGCATCCTCAATGACACGCAAGTCGACCCGACCGAACCCAACCGGCCTTTTTCCACCCGGCAACTCACCGAATGCCTGCGCATCGGGGCCAACCGTTTTGGCTGGATCAAGCGCCATGCACAACCGGGCACCCAGCGCGACGGCCGCTGGTTGATCGGCATGGGCGTCGGGGTCGCGTTTCGCAATAACCTCCAGGTGAAGTCCGGGGCGCGGGTGCGGCTGAATGATCAGGGGATCGTGACCGTGGAAACCGACATGACCGACATCGGCACCGGGAGCTACACGATCATCGGCCAGACCGCGGCGGAAATGCTTGGCGTGCCGTTGGAAAAAGTAGTGGTGCGACTGGGCGACTCAAGCTTTCCGGTGTCATCCGGGTCCGGTGGGCAGTTCGGTGCCAACTGTTCGACAGCCGGGGTTTATGCGGCTTGCGTCAAACTTCGCGAGGCGGTCGCGCAACGCTTGGGCGTGAACGCGGACGAAGCGGTATTCATCGACAGTGAAGTGCGTGTCGGCGGCAAAATCGTGCCTTTGGGCAGTGCCGCTCAAAGCGGAGAAATAGTCGCCGAGGACTCCATCGAATTCGCCGAGCTGAGCAAGAAGTACCAGCAATCCACCTTCGGCGCGCACTTTGTCGAAGTGGCGGTCGACAGTGCCACCGGGGAGACTCGCGTTCGACGGATGCTCGCCGTCTGCGCGGCCGGGCGCATCCTCAACCCGACGTCCGCCCGTAGCCAGGTGATCGGCGCGATGACCATGGGCGTCGGTGCGGCGTTGATGGAGGAGTTGGTGGTGGACAAGCGCCGGGGCTTTTTCGTCAATCACGACCTGGCCGGGTATGAAGTGCCGGTGCACGCGGATATTCCGCATCAGGAAGTGATTTTCCTGGACGAGACGGATCCGATGTCATCGCCGATGAAAGCCAAGGGTGTTGGCGAATTGGGACTGTGCGGCGTCAGCGCGGCGATTGCCAACGCCATCTACAACGCGACAGGTGCACGCGTGCGGGAGTACCCGATCACGCTGGACAAGATTCTGGACAAGTTACCGCCCATGCTCTGACTCAACTGCCCCTGTAGGAGCTGCCGCAGTCTGCGATCTTTTGATCTTGCTTTTAAAAACAAAATCAAAAGATCGCAGCCTGCGGCAGCTCCTACAGGGTATGGCGGCCGATTCGCACTCCGATGATTAGCCGCTAGAATCAATCAAGACCTATGAGGGAGCCTCATGAATGCTTCGGGAAAATGCCAATGACCTGCTCGCCTTCCTGGCGGTCGCGCGCGAGCGCAGTTTTACCAAGGCTGCCGGTAAGCTTGGTGTTTCCCAGTCGGCGTTGAGCCATACGATTCGAGGCCTTGAAGCACGTCTGGGGCTTCGCCTGTTGACGCGAACGACACGCAGCGTGTCGCCCACCGAGGCCGGTCAGCGCCTGCTGGAAACGGTCGGCCCGCACTTTGAGGAAATCGAGATCGAACTGGCCGCACTGAGTGATTTTCGCGACAGACCGGCGGGCAACATCCGCATCAACGCGACGGACCATGCGCTGGCGTTCATCCTGTGGCCGGTGTTGAAACCGTTTCTGGCGCAGTACCCCGACATCTCGGTGGAGGTGTGCTGCGAACACAGCTTCGTCGACATCGCCGCCCAGGGTTTCGATGCCGGCGTGCGCCTGGGCGAGGACGTGGCGCAAGGCATGATCGCGACGCGCATCGGGCCGGACATGCGCATGCTGGTGGTGGGTTCCCCGGCGTATTTTGCCGATCGCGCGAAACCGGTCACGCCGCGGGATCTGACCGGGCACCCGTGCAATAACCTGCGCCTGCCGACCAAGGGTGGCTTGTACACCTGGGAGTTCGAGAAGGATCAGGAGCGTCTGAATGTTCGCGTGTCGGGACAGGTCACGTTCAACGGTGTGTACCAGTTGCTCCACGCAGCGCTCGACGGTTTCGGCTTGAGCTACATCCCGCAAGACCTCGTCGCCCCGCACATTGCGGCCGGGCGCCTGGTGCCGGTTCTGGAGGACTGGTGCGCACCGTTTGCCGGTTTCCACCTGTATTACCCCAGCCGTCACCAGGCCTCGCCTGCGTTTGCGTTGTTGCTTGATGCGTTGCGATATCGATCTCCCTGACCTCCGCGATCGAATCACAACACACTCGTTGTAGCAGCGGGCGAAGCCTGCGTCCGGCTGCGAAGCAGTCGTAAAACCTGAATGCAAGGTCTGTCTGAAGATTCGCAAATGATGAAAAAAAACTACTGCTGCGCAGCCGGACGCAGGCTTCGCCAGCTGCTACATTCGTCGTGTCAGGTGACAGATGTGCGGGATCTGCCGGCCCCTTCGCGAGCAAGCCCGCTTGTGTCTTGGGCAGGGATTAGGATGAGAGCGGTGAGTGGCAAGCTGAATGCCCGACAAAAATCCAACTGTAGGAGCGAGCTTGCTCCTACAGAAAAACAAACCGGATTGGCGAACAGCTTTTGCTTTTCAACACTCATCAGGCCGAGCGTTAGCTCGCCTTCAGCTTTTGATCTGGACGCACCGCACCCTCGAGGGCATGCCGAGCATTAGCGAGGCTCCGAACGAAAGGGGCAAAAGCGCTTGGTTACTTGGCGCTTCTCCAAGTGACTCGCCGTATGGGCGAAACCAATAGCCGCCGTTACCGAAAAACGGATATGTACGCCAAACGGCAAAAGCCCCTTCAGTTTTTGATAACCCACCCACAGCTGAGGACTATCCCCCAATCCGAAAACCGTTAGCGATCTGGATCACATACAACCGCATGTTTTAAAACGTATTTTCAGCCACCTATCACCTCGGCTCAGCTTTTGCATCAGGTCTCAGGCAAGTGCCGCCACGCCGGCATGCCCCGAGAGAACCTCCATGAAAAACTCAACTCCTGCGAACAAGTCGCCCGACTTTTTCCGAAGTTCGGGTATTGCCTCCCTGATGCTGATGACGTTCGGCCTGTCCACGGTCAGCGCAGCACCACTCGACGATGTCGGGCAACCGCCACCGACGGATCCCTCGGCCTACTACAATCCGCCCGCCGATCCGATAGCCGCGGCGGCCGCGCTGGAAGCCTTGAAAACATTGCCGGAGGCCAATCAGGGCGCAATCGCCCTGCCCAACGGCGCGTTCGGCGACCGAGACACACCGCGAGCAGACAACGTGCTGCCACCCGCCGCGCAAACGTCCTTCAACTTCCCCACCAATGGCAAGCCGAGCCCCTTGTTCGGGGCCGAACCTTTTACCCAGCAACTGCTGTTGTTCGAAGAGTTCGGTCCGGAAAAACTCGACCCCACTACTCCGCCACAGCTCCTGACGTTCCCGGTGCCCACCACCGGCCCGGCGCCGCAGCAGGACCCGAACAACGTCGCCCGCAGCGGCCCGTCGAGTGCCGCGATCGAAGCGTTCATGCGCCAGCCCGGGTTGTTTCCGTACCCGTCGCAGTTCTCCAATGTGCTGGACCGCAATCCGTGGAAGGCGCAGATCGAAGCCTTCCTCAATCGCCACCCGGTAGGCTCGCCCGCCGAGGGCCGGCCGCCTGGAAAAGGCTGGTCGCATCAGCGCTGGAACGAGTTTTATCCTCAGGTCCAATACAAGACCGTGCAAATGGGCGTACGGACCAATCAGGGCCTGCGTGACCGAAAACAACTGCACAACTACGCCAATGGTGAATTCGCGCCCGGCGGCCTCTATTACCAAACCTCGGACATCCCGGAAACCGCCGGCACCACTCGCGGTATCGACGCACGTTTTCACTCGAAAATGCCAGTGCAGAATCACAACTCGCTGTGGACCTTCGACGGCTCCGTGCCGCCTAAATTGCTCATGGTCCGCTACGGCCAGCCGCTCCTGATGCGCCACTACAACGCCCTGCCGATAGACCCCGCCGCCAACGCCGGTTTTGGCTTGCACACCATCAGTACCCACGAACACAACGGTCACTCCCCAGCCGAAAGCGATGGCTATGCCAACGCGTTTTTCTTTCCGGGGCAGTACTACGATTATCGCTGGCCGCTGCAACTGGCCGGCTACGACACGATCAACACCACGGCGCAGGATCCGCGTGCGGCGTTCCCTTGCGCACCGGGCGAAACGCTGTACGTCAACGATGCCAAGCCCGGTCTCAAGACCTGCGAAAACGGCAGCATCAGAATCCGTGGCGACTGGCGCGAGACCATGAGCACCCACTGGTTCCACGACCACATGCTCGATTTCACCGCGCAGAACGTCTACAAGGGCAACGCGGTGATGATGAATTACTACAGCGCCCTCGATCGCGGCAACGAAGCCTTCGAGGATGGTGTCAACTTGCGTTTCCCCAGCGGTTCAGCGTTGCCTTGGGGCAACCGTGACTATGATGTGAACCTGGTAGTCGCCGACAAGGCTTGGGACGAGAGTGGCCAACTGTGGTTCAACCCGTTCAACACCGACGGCTTCCTTGGGGATCAGATCCTGGTCAACTGGCAGTACCAGCCACGCCTTAAAGTCCGGGCGCGCAGCTATCGTTTCCGCATTCTCAATGGCTCGGTATCTCGCTACTTCAAGCTGGCCCTGGTTCGCGAAATCAGCGGCAATGGCGGCGAGTTTCCGGGGCCGGCCGGATCGGCGGTTTCCTACAACCGGGTGCCGTTCCACATGATCGGCAACGACGGCAATATCATGGAGCACGCCGTGCCCTTCGACGGCAGCATGGACCTGGATGACGACGGTGACCGGCAGGACCACAATGCCATTCTGCCCACCCAAGGCATCGCCGAACGCTTTGACATCATCGTCAACTTTGCGAAAAACGGCATCAAGCCGGGCGACAAGCTGTACTTCGTCAACGTGCTGGAACACAAGACCGGCAAGGGTCCCGAGAAAAACGAACTGTCCCTGGCCGACGTGCTGTCCGAGAAGTACAAAGCCGTCATCAAGCAAACCAGCAAGGGACCGCAATGGGACAAGGGCGACCCGACCGTTGGCAAGTTCCTGCAACTGCTGGTGCAGCCTTACACCGGCCAGGATCAGAGCATGGACCCGGTCGCCTATGAACCGGCCAAGCCCGGCAAACCGGCCGGGAAAATAATGATCCCGCTGACCATCGATCGCGACAACCCGAACGACCAGGCCAAACTCAAGGTAGCGCGCCATCGCGAGTTCATTTTCGGTCGCTCCGACGGCACCGACGAAGCGCCCTGGACGGTCAAGACTGACGGCGGCTTTGGCTACGACATGGACCCACGGCGGATCAGCGCCGCCCCGCAATTGGCCAACGGCCCGACCGATGCAGGTTTTTCCGGCGACGGCACCCTCGAGGTCTGGAAGATCAAGAACGGCGGCAACGGCTGGAACCACCCGGTGCATGTGCATTTCGAAGAAGGGGTCATCCTCAGCCGCGACGGCAAGGCACCGCCGGAATGGGAAAAAGGTGCGCGCAAGGACGTCTACCGCATCGGCGAGGGCATCGACAGTTCGGTGGACGTCGAAATGGCCATCCACTTCCGTGAGTTCGCCGGCACCTACATGGAGCACTGCCACAACACCCAGCACGAAGACTCTTCAATGTTGCTGCGCTGGGATGTCGAACACCCTGGCCAGTTCCAGTTGATGCCCACGCCCCTGCCCGGCTGGGACGGTGTCACCTACGTCAACTCGGCTGCGCTGCCCACCTTCCGCACCGGTGGTCACGATGACGACAACCAAGGCCAGAACATGAAACCGCTGGCCAACCCGGACAGCGCCATCAGCGCCAACGGTCAACCGGTGACCATCAATGTTCTGGCCAACGATACCGATCCGGACGGCAATGTGCCGCTCAAAGTCGTCGGCCTGGAGCAGCCGGACTCTGGGTTGGGTACGGTCAGTACCGATGGTGTGCGGGTGATCTACACACCACCCGCCACAATCGCTGCCCCCTTTACCGCGACTTTCACCTATCAGGCCAGCGACGCCAAGAATGCGGTGTCGGATCGCACGACGGTATCCGTGGCGGTCTCGGCACCGGCGACGGTCAACGAAGACCTGGTGGTCACCAGCGCTTCGGTCACCGCCCGTAGCAACAACCGCTACACCTGGGACTTGGCCGGTACGACGTCACGGGGCACGGGCAACAGCATCACGGTGACGGCGTCGACCACCGCCGGGCCGCTGAACCTCGGCACGGCTACCCTCACCCCGACCGGCACGGGTGCGCGCTGGCGGGTGTCCGTCACGACCACCGGCAGTGGCCCGACACCAAGCCCGACCATTACTGTTCGGTCGGCATTCGGGCAGGCGGTTACGGCACCGCTAGCTGCGCATTAAGGAGGCACTGATTGGGTAATACCTGTCAACGAAGCCCCTGTGGGAGCGCAGCATTACCCTGATAGACGCCCGATCCATGTGGATCGGGCGTCGATCGATTACGGAGTAATCGGTCCAGAGAGAGCGGATCGCTGGCCCGTTTTTCTCTCGGACCGAACGGCCTACAGTCGCCTCCAGACACTTACTGGAGGTCACCATGAATCACCCAACCTTGCTTTCCACGATCAAGATCGGCCCACACGCCCTCTCCCACCGCGTCGTCATGGCGCCACTGACCCGGATGCGTTCCGAGCCCGGCGACCTGCCAGGCGCGTTGATGGCCGAGTACTATTCGCAGCGCGCCACCGACGGCGGCTTGATCATTTCCGAAGCCACCGTGGTGTCGACCACGGGTAATGGCTATCTGGGCTCGCCCGGCCTGTATAACGACGCGCAAATTCCCGGTTGGAAAGCCATTACCGAAGCAGTGCACGCCAAGGGCGGGCGGATTTTCCTGCAACTGTTCCATGCCGGTCGCCAGTCCCACAGCGACATGCAGCCTGGCGGCGCCCAACCGGTTGCGCCTTCGGCCGTCGAATATGACGGTGTTGCCTACACCGCCAGTGGCTGGGTGCCGAGCACTCCGCACCGCGCACTCAGCGAAGCGGAAGTCGAAGCCTTGGTCGAAGATTTCCGCAGCGCCGCAGAACGGGGGCTGGAGGCCGGTTTCGATGGCGTGGAAATCCATGGCGCCAATGGTTACCTGATCGACCAGTTCCTGCAGGACGGCAGTAACCGTCGCACCGACGCCTATGGCGGCAGCATCGCCAAGCGCTCGCGCTTTCTGCTGGACATCACCCGTGCCGTGATTTCGGTGTGGGGCAGTGAACGGGTGGCGGTGCGCCTGGGCCCCAGCGGTAATTTCGGCGACATGAAAGACAGCAATCCTGAAGCCTTGTTTGTCTATGTCGCCGAGCAACTGGCACCGATGAAACTGGCGTATCTGCACCTGATCGAGCCGCGTGTCCTGGGCAACTCCATTGATGAGAGCAAAGACCAGAACCCGGTCGCGGCCCAGTTGATTCGCAAGCACTACGACGGTGTGATCATCGCGGCCGGCGGGTTTAGTGCGGCGTCTGCCGAGCAGATCCTGCAAGCGGGCGATGCTGACCTGGTGGCGTTTGGTCGAGACTTTATTGCCAACCCGGACTTGCCGGAGCGCATTCGGCACAACCTGCCGTTGAATGCTTATGACCGTGATACGTTTTATGGTGGTACTGAGGTTGGGTTTACCGACTACCCGTTTTACCAAGCCACTGCCTGAACTTCTCGCTGAATGTAAAACCGCTTTCGCGAGCAAGCCCGCTCCCACATTTTGACCGCGTTCCCATGAACGAACTCGGTTAAGTGTGGGAGCGGGCTTGCTCGCGAAGGCGGCACCTCCGTTTCCCCCCTTTGCAAATCCCCCACCCGCCTCTACTCTGCGTTAACCCCTCCTGCACCGAGCACACCCCAAATGATGGACAGCCTCAGCGGTATCACGGCCTTCATTCAGGTGGCCGAGACCCGCAGCTTCACCGAAGCCGGCCGCCTGCTGGAAATCTCCTCGTCGGCGGTGGGCAAGAGCGTGGCGCGCATGGAGGAACGCCTCGGCGTGCGGCTGTTCCACCGCAGCACCCGCAGCGTCACCCTCACCACCGAAGGCGAACTGTTCCTGGACCGCTGCAAACGCATCCTCAGTGAAGTGGAAGCGGCGCAACTGGAGCTGCTGGAGCTGTCCGCCAGCCCTCGAGGCAAGGTGCGCATCAGCGTGCCGATCCAGAACGTGCTGATCATGCCGGTGCTGGCCGGGTTCATGCGCGCCTACCCGGACATCGAGCTGGACGTGGACATGTCCGACCGCATGGTGGACGTGATCGAGGAAGGCTTCGATGCGGTGATCCGCACGGGCGCGCCCCAGGACTCGCGGCTGATGGCGCGCAAGTTGGGGGGCTATCAATTGCAATTGGTCGCATCGCCCGAGTACCTGAAACAGCACGGCGAGCCGACACACCCGGACGATCTGAGTCGCCACGTGTGCCTGCTGCACAAGTTTCCGGCCACGGGGATGATCGAGCGCTGGCCGCTGCGCATCGGCGAGACGCACATCGAGCCGAATCTATCGAAGGCCTTGGCCTGCACCACGATGGATCCGCTGACGTACCTGGCGATAGATGGGGTGGGGATTGCCTGCCTGCCGGATTTTTCAATCCGCCAGCCGCTGGCCGATGGCAGGCTGAAGGTGGTGCTGGAGGATTACACCGACCACGCCGGCAACCTGTGGATGCTCTGGCCTGCGTCGAAGCAGACCGCACCCAGGCTGCGGGTGTTGATCGATTACATCAAAGACAACATCCTCAAAACCTGACCGTGACAGCTGCGGTTCACTGTAGGAGCTGCCGCAGGCTGCGATCTTTTGACCTTGATCTCCTCGAGATCGCCGAGATCAAAAACCAGATCAACAGATCGCAGCCTTCGGCAGCTCCTACAGTGGGTCAGCATCGTTTAATTGGATAGCGTTGCGGCGATCGGGTTCTTGCTGATACCGAAACTGAGCATCACCGCCAAGCCGAGCAAACCGATCCCGGCGCCCAGCCACAGCGCCGAAGGCACGCCGGCGTGATCGACCATCAAGCCGCCGAACAGCGAGCCTGAAGCGATCGCCACCTGAAACGTCGTCACCAACATCGCGGAACTGGCCTCTGGCAATTGCGGCGAGGTGAGTTGCATCCAGTTGCTGACGCCGAGAGGAATCGCGCCGTAGGCAACGCCCCACACCAACACGGCCACCGTTACGCCCGCCCCTTGCAACGCAGGCAAGGCCAATTGCGCGATCACCATCAGCAGCACCACGACGCCCAACGAAGCGCGCAAATGGGTGGTGATGCTCCCGGCCATGGCGAAATTCGCCAGCATGCCGACCAAGCCGAAGCCCAGCAGAATCGCGGTAATTGCACTCGGTGAGAAGCCGGCGTCATGCCCCAGGAACGGTGCGATGTAGGTGTAGGCCGTGAAGTGCGCCGCCACCACCGTTCCCAGCAACAGCATGCTGCGCCGGGCGTTCTTGCGCGACAGGAACGCCAACAATGCGCGCACCTGCAAACCTTCACGGGACGGCAGCGACGGCAACGTCAGCCCTTGCGCAATCAGCGCCAGCAACGCCAGCCCGGCCGTCACGGCAAATGACATCCGCCAGGAAAACAGCGTACTGACAAACGTGCCGAACGGCACCCCGAGCACTGTCGCCAGCGTGATGCCGGCGAAGATCAGCGCCGTGGCTTTCGCCGCTTTTGATTGACTGACCAGGCGCC
Source organism: Pseudomonas sp. LBUM1644 (assembly GCF_059716195.1). Taxonomy (NCBI): domain Bacteria; kingdom Pseudomonadati; phylum Pseudomonadota; class Gammaproteobacteria; order Pseudomonadales; family Pseudomonadaceae; genus Pseudomonas; species Pseudomonas sp. LBUM1644. Next base: position 3,885,527 of record NZ_CP166812.1, read on the forward strand.
CTGCCGCCGCAATCGCCACCGCCCAGAAACCACCCAGCGCCACGCCCAACAACCCACGCCCCAGCAGCATGACCGCCAGCGACGGCGCTAGGGCCGACACGACGTTGGACGCCACCAGCAACAGCGTCAACAGCAGCAATAATTGACGCCGGTTCATGCGCCCCGCGCCGAGCATGATCGCCGGCGCCGACATCGCCGCGACCATCCCCGGCACAGTGACCATCAATCCCGCCACTCCATCGGTAATGCCCAGATGATTGGCAATCTGCGGCAGGACTCCCACCGGCAAATATTCAGTGGTGACAAACGCGAAAGCGCCAAGGGCCACGGAGTACACCGACAGCCAGTCGCGCCAGGAGGACGGCGGCGTCTGCGCGAGCGCAGCGCTGGCCGATAATGCGTGCATATCGTTCATGGGAAAGCTCCACAGTAATGAGTGGAGCCATGGTAGGTAGCGCCCCGACGCAGAAAAACGGGCTGGCGCTCCGATCACTCTGGATCAATCACTCCGCAATGCGCGGATTAGCGCCGTCCGGGTCCATAGAGTTCAGCGCTGTGGCCCGTTTTTCCCATGGCCCGCGCTCCCTAGACTTGCCTCGTCAGCCACCAACCTCACGAGGACACTCCCATGACCACTCCACACTCCCCCATTCGCGTCGGTATTATCGGCGTCGGCAACTGGGCACGCCACGGCCACCTGCGGGTGCTCGCCCTGCTGCCGCAATACCGACTGCAAGCGGTGTACAGCGAACACCGCGAACGTGCCGAAGCCGCGGCCGGCGAATACGACATCGCGCAGATTGCCGACTCGGTCGACGCCCTGGTTCACAACTCCGACGTCGACCTGGTGGTGGTGCTCAACACTGCGCCGCAACATGAACAGACCGTGCGCGCCGCCATCGCTGCCGGCAAAGACGTCTACTGCGAATGGCCGCTGACCACCACGACGGCCGCTTCCGAGCAACTGCTGCAATTGGCGAACGACGCTGGCGTGCGCCACATCGTTGGCCTGCAACGCCGCCACGCACCGCATAATCGCTACCTGCAAGACCTGTTGCAGCAAGGCTACGTCGGCAAATTACGCTCGGTACGCCTGCACGTCAGCATGAATTACTTCCAGGCCTTGCGCCCCAACGCCTTGCGCTGGACCGCGCCCGAAGAGAACTTCTCCAGCGTGATCGCGATCTACGCCGGGCATTTCCTCGACATGCTCTTCACAGCCACAGGCTGGCCGCTGAGCGTCTCGGGATTGCTGGTCAATCAGTTCCCGCAAGTGACCATCAAGGAAACCGGCGAAGTGCTGGACAGCAGCGCGCCGGATCAACTGGTGCTCAGCGGCATGCTCGAGGACGGCGTGGTCATTTCGATTCACATCGAAGGCGGAAAACGCAACGGCTCCGGGGTACAGATCGACATCACTGGCGATCAGGGCGACCTTAAAATCACCAACCGCTCAGCCTTCGGTGATGTCGGCGACGACTACGTGATCGAGGGTGCCCACGGTGACAACCTGCCGTTGGAAGTCTTGCCGCTGCCTGATCACTATCTGCGTTTGCCGGCCTCTTCACTGCCATCGGCCGTGCTGGAGCTGGCGGAGTTGTATCACGTGTATGCGCAGGACGTGGCCGAAGGCACCCATGCCGCGGCGACTTTTGACGATGCGCTGCGTTTGCACCGGTTGCTGGATGCGGCCAGAAACGGGGTTCAGTCGCCGCTCGGTTGAGGTGAGGTCACATTCCCTGTGGGAGCGGGCTTGCTCGCGAAGGCAGTGTGTCAGACAACATTGATGTCGACTGATACACCGCCTTCGCGAGCAAGCCCGCTCCCACAGTTGTTCTGGGCGCACACAAGGGTTGTGTACGACCTGACTACCGCTGCGGCGCAACCATCCGGAAACGGATGTTGATGTCGTCGGAGACCACCGTATCAGCTAACTCACCGTCGCCGACTTTGAAGTCGCTGCGCTTGAGCACCAACTGGCCGTCAAAGATGCCGATGGCCTTCTCCGACCGCAGCTCAACCGGCACGTCGACCGCCCGGGTAATCCCCCTGAGCGTGAGTTTTCCGCTGATCACGTAATGGTTACCGCCCTGCGCTTTCACGCCGGTCGAATCAAACGTCGCCACCGGGTACTTCGCCGTGTCGAACCAGGGCGCCGTTTTCAGTGTGGTGTCGGCGTCGCTGCTACCGGCATCGATACTGTCGAGCTGGATGGTGAGCGCCGCATGGGCCGTCGCGAGGTTGTCGGTATCAAAATCGAGCGTGCCCTGGAACTCGCGGAACGTGCCGTACACGCTTGAGCCCATCTGCGTATAGGTGAAGCTGAGTTTGCTGGCGGTGGCGTTCACGTCTTTGTATTGGACTGCATGGGCGCAGGGCATTGCGCCAATGGTGAGCGCAACAGTCAGGACGGCGAACGGTAAAAATCGAAAATTCATGCAAGGCTCCGGTCGTGTCTGAAGCAGACCATCGACAGGAGCACTTAAGCAAAGAAACGTCCAATATTCCACCTGTCGCCGCAACAGATAAAAAGATCAAAAGATCGCAGCCTGCGGCAGCTCCTACAGTGGGGCCCCGGGCTGCGCCTCTTTCTGCCAGGCGCGCTGCAACAATCCGATGACTTCGGCATCCGGAGTTTGGGAAAAATCCATGTACCAATGACCGATCGACATGAACCAGTCAGGTGTGAGCGGGCAGATCAACTCATCCACTTCGCTGCGCAGCGCCTCTGCCGTCTCAATCGGCGACACCGGCACAGCGACGACGATGTGCGCCGGCGCGTGCACTCGCACCGCGTGGATCGCCGCCCTCATCGAGGCGCCTGTCGCCAGGCCGTCGTCGATCAGGATCACCACCTGATCCTTGAGCTGCAACGGCGCGCGCGTTCCCCGATAAGCCTGCTCGCGTCGCAACAGCTCCCGCGTTTCCCGCGCGACCACGGCGTCGAATGCGGGCTTATCAATCGGATGCGTCCGCAGCGCGTGCTCATTAAGGATCTGGATGCCGCCGCTGGCAATCGCGCCCATCGCGAACTCTTGATGAGACGGCACCCCCAGCTTGCGGACCAGCATCAGGTCGAGACGAACGCCCAGCGCAGTCGCCACTTCATACGCAACCGGCACCCCGCCCCGCGGCAAGGCGAGGACAATGACCTCGGGGCGATGCGCATAGTCGAGCAAGGGTTCCACCAGGCGTCGCCCGGCGGCGGCCCGGTCCTGCAAGAGGGTTGGCGATGAAGGGTTCATATTGAAAACCTCCCCAGGCGATCACGCCTGTCGGTTCGCATCACACAGCCACCCCACGATTGTCAGTCTGAAGGGGGCCGACAGCAAGTCCGCCCGCCTACACCAACCGCTCGATTTTCTGATGCTGCCACACCAGTTTGTAATACAGCGTCTGCAACACCAGCATCCCCAGGTACGCCACCGGAAACGCCATCCACACGCCCTGCAACCCGAACTGCCCGTCGAGCACATACGCCACCGGCAACTGCACCAGCACCACGCAAAAAATCGACACCGCCATCGGCACCAGCACCGTGCCGCTGGCGCGCATGATGCCGCCGACAATCGCCTGGAAGCCAAACACCAACAGGCTCCAGAGCATGATGTGCAGCAAGTGCTCCGCCATCGCCTGCGTCGATTGATCCGTGAGGAACAACCCCAACAACCAGTGCGATAGCAAGTAACCCAACACCACCAGTCCGCCGGTCAGGCACACATTGATCAACAGCCCCGTGCGCAAAATTGGCCCCATGCGCTCCAGGCGCCCTGCCCCAATCGCCTGGGCACCCAGGATCGACGCCGTGATCGCAATCGACAGCGCCGGAAACTGCACGTAATTGACGATCTGTGTCACCGCCCCATATGCCGCCGTCGCCTGCGAACCGTGCTGGTTCACCAGCGCCAGGATCACCAACTCCGACACCGACAACACCACCATTTGCAATCCGGTCGGCAGGCCGATGCGCAACACCTTGCCGAGAATCACCCGATCCAGCCGCATCGCCGCAAACATCTCCCGATCCGGCGCCAACGGATGCCCCCGCCGAATCAACCGCCACGCCAGCCACCCCATCGCCGCCAGGTTGCCCGCCAACCCGGCATACGCCGCACTCTGAATCCCCATCGGCGGCAACCCCAACCAGCCGCGAATCAACGCCGGCGTCAGCGCCAGCCCGATACACGTCGACACCACCAACGCCACCAGCGGCGACACTGTGTCGCTCACCCCGCGCAGCAGTTGGGTGAACAGCACGTAGACCAGCAGCGACGGCATGATCCACATCATCACGTGGGCGTAGGACACGGCGTCGTCCAGTACATCGGCGGGCGTGCCCAGGCCTTGCAAGGCTGATCTTGCAAACACGCTGCCCAACACCGCGGCCACCAAACCGATGATGGCGCCCAGCAACAAAGTGGTGGCGGCGATGGCTTTCACCAGATGCAGTTCACGCGCGCCCCAGGCCTGGCCAATGAGCACACCCGCCCCCGCGCCGAGGCCGATGACCAGCGCGATGAAGAAGAACACAATGGGGAACATGCCGGAGACGGCAGCCAAGGCTTGGGTGCCGAGCATTTGGCCGATGTAGATGCTGTTGACAGTGCCCGACATGGACTGAAGGAAATTGGAGAGGACCATGGGGGCGAGGAAAAGCAGGTAGGTTTTCCAGAGTGGGTGTTGTGTGGTCGGGGTTTGCATTGGGTGGAAGTCCAGCTCGGCTGCGGGAATGGGATTCTAGAGGATAGCGTCAGCGATGATAAATAAAGTGAAAGGAATGCTTTGGAAGCCACGGCTGACTACCGCATTCGCACGGTCACGCAGGTGCTGGAAAACATCGCCTTCCGCGCCGAGATCGGTTGCGACTTGATGGATGTGATTAGCCGACGTTTGCGGGCGCAGGCGGCGAAGTAAATGAAACGGGCGCCGGAGCGAGCTTGCTTGCGTTGGACTCCAGAACAGCGTGTTCATCCAGAAAACACGCGTCATCGTTAAAGTTCCTCGCGAGCAAGCTCGCTCCTACAGAGATTGCGCTGCTTAGACCCTTAATTGACTGGCATTAACCTGATAGGCGCCCTTTTTTGCATTGACGATGCACAAATGCGGCTGATTGATCCATTGGTGAGCGAGCTCAGGTCGCTCATATAAATTTGTGAAATAAAATGTGAAGCCAAATCCTGCTTTTAATGCCAATCCCCATGCTACAGCTCATAAATTAAAGGTTGTCACACCTATCAGTATGTGAAATAAAATGTGAAGGCTTTCTATGCGAAAAACCTGTCATGTCTCTGATCAGATCAAAATCCTGGCTCGACCCGATCCTCCCTGATGCACTGCCCCCATCAATTATCGCGCTTGCTGATGCGCTGCCCAGAAAAACTCAATTTCTAGCTGGACGCCTGCCGCCTGAAACCACGGCATGCCTCGGGCGCCTCCTACAAATCACCAATACGTATTACTCGAACCTGATCGAAGGGCAATACACCGAACCCGCTGAAATGCAAAAAGCGCAAGCGGCCCCGGCCAAAGTCCGCAAACAGTTGAAGAACCTTGCGGTTGAACAGATGGCGGTACAAGCGTTGCTCGAACGGGCGTTGCGTCAGCGTGCGCCGTTTGCCTGGGGTGACATGTTTGCGCCGGAGCTTGTGAGTACCGCACACAAACGGCTTTTTCAAGGTGCCAATGAAAGAGAACGCACGTTGTCAGACGGCTCGATCATGCAACCCGGCGTCCTGCGGTCGGTCACAGGTCAGAACGTTGTCGTTGGCAATCATGATGCGCCAGACGCTTGCGCTGTAGACGGAATGCTGCGACACCTTCAGGCAGGCTTCGGTCGGCAGGCAGACCCACGACGTCAGCTGATTTCTGCGCTTGCCTACCATCATCGCCTCGCCTGGATTCACCCCTTCGCGGACGGGAATGGTCGGGTTGCTCGGTTGGTCACTCACCTGCAGTTAGTGAGCCTGGGGCTGAAGCCAACGCTCTGGTCACTGTCTCGTGGCCTTGCAAGGCAACACCAGAATTACTATGCCGCACTGGCCATGGCCGACCGTTCTCGAGAAGGTGATCTGGACGGACGAGGCCAGCTGTCTCAACGTCGCTATTTTGAATTCATCGAGTTCATGCTGCGGGTTTGTCACGAACAGGTCGATTACATGACCGCAGCGGTAGATCCGTCCCAACTTCGCGAGCGCGTGATACGCGCGTTTCGATACAACGAAAAACTTCTACAACAAGGCATTCGCCCCGAAAGTGCACCAGCAATTATTGCGCTCATCACCCAAGGTAGTTTGCCGCGCAACGAAATAAAGACCTTCACCGGCCTCACACCACGTCCGGCAATCGATGAGTTGTCACGGCTGATCAGAGCCGGCTTGGTGGAAAGCCGTACGCCTAAATCCCGAATCGTCACACCCGGGCTGCCCGCCTGGTTTGCCCAAGATATATTTCCTGATTTGCATCGACGGTTTCAGTAGTGATTGAAGGCCGCACGCGGCGGAGTAAATGAAAACGGGTGCCAAATAAGGCTAATCATTGTAGGAGCGAGCTTGCTCCTACAGGGCGTCCGTTTTTGTTTTCGGCCATACCCGTCTCCGACGACGAACCCGGCCCGCACGCAGATGTCAAAGCAGGTGATGGCATCGCCAATTCTCAACGCTCAACGGCGAGCCAGTGATTCACACACTTCAGGGTGCGCCGGATAATTTTCAGTGGGCTCTTCTGCCAGGGGCAGGCGCTGACTGCTGCTCACATCCATTGCTCCCGAATCGGAGTACGAAAATGACTCAGTCAATGCGGTTCTTCCTATCGATGGTCCTCGCGACAGCCTCACTGGCGTCGACGAGTTTGCTCAACACTGCAAGTGCGGCAACCGCCGAGGATCTGAATGCCGATTCTCGGCAAGCGTTGCAAACGCTCTACAAGACCAATCCAACCGCCGAAAAAATCTCCCACACCGCCAAAGCGATACTGGTCTTCCCGAAAATCATCAAGGCAGGCCTAGTGTTTGGTGGTAGCTATGGCGAAGGCGAACTGTTGAGGGGCAAAACCGTGGACGGTTATTACAACTCCGTCACCGGGTCGTGGGGGCTACAGGCAGGCGCCCAGTCGTATGGCTATGCGGTGTTCCTGATGACCGATAAAGCCGTGAACTATCTTCGCAAAACCAAGGGCTGGGAAATCGGCGTAGGCCCCACTGTGGTGGTGGTTGATGAAGGGGTCGCGAAAAATCTGTCCAGCTCCACGCTGAAGGACGAGGCGTACGCGTTCATTTTCGACCAGCAGGGGTTAATGGCTGGGGTGAGCATCGAAGGCACGAAGATTTCTCTGATCAAGCGCTGAAGCCGGCGGTTTGGCGCACGGATGCGCCAACACGGCGCAACAGTCCTCCCCCCGCGACTGGCTGCCGATACTGGTTGCGGCGGCCACGATTGCAGTTCATCACGTGGTCTTTCATGTTCTGCAATATCAGGAGTTTCCGGTGTACGTCATGGCGCATCACGGCGGATGGGCGATGGTGTTCGTTCACGCCTTTTATGTGGTTTCATGGAGACGGTCGCCCTGCTCTACCTTGCCGTTCACAGCTGGCTCGATTGTTAAACTGAGTGCCAGGCAGATAACGGTCAAAAGCGGTCGTCAGAACGGTGCAAAAGGATTGCTCTAACGACCCCTGAATGCCTCTCAGATCTATATCTACGCTGAATCGCCTTTAGACACCGCTACCTTTACACTTTTACGCGCCATCTATTACGGGCGTGGAGATAGGCAGCCAAATCGCTATAGCCCAACTGCTCAGCAATATCTGCTCGAGACTCTCCCTGCAATTCAAGATGCAGTTCCAGTTCTGCGCGGACCTGATCAAGCAAATGCCGGAATGTCGTGCCTTGCTCTTCCAGGCGTCTACGTAAAGTGCGCGGTGTCTGGTGAAGAGTCTCTGCCAGGTTTTCCAGATTCGGGGGCTCACCTCGCGATAATGCCCGTCGCGCCCCTGCCGCCACCTTGGCGGCCCAGCCGCTGAAATTTCGATATACCGAAATCCGGCGGTCCAGTTCCTGAGTCAGCAGCTCCAGCATACCGTTATGTCGAGTGAGCATCGGAAGACCCAGGCTACGAGAATCAAAGTAAAAGCAGCTAGTCGGGCAGTCAAACTCAATACGCTCTCCAAACGATTGCGCGTATTGCTTGTGATACGACGGACGTGAATGGGTAAATTTTGCCAGCACTGGACAAACTTCCTGGCCAGTTCCGCGCTGCAGTTGGGTAATAAACATGACGCCGTAGTGCTCGGTGACATAGCGCCTCAGCTCACCCGGTGCATCGACGCCCAGCTCTACCCCAAAGCCATTTTCGTCATTCACCAACCTGACACTGTCCGCGTCCGATGCCAGCGGTGCATAACGGGCCCAGTACTGCAGTGCAGAGGCAACGTCCGGACTGTACAGGCACAGATAAGCTAGTACGTGCCAGTCCTGAGGTGTGAACAGTGTGAACAGTTTCAAGCCAATGGCGGGGTCAATACGCGCTGCCTCACGCCATAGCTGATCCAACTCCACCAGGCTGTAATCTGCACTTTTATGCTGGGCTTGGCTGTCGAGAAAACGCTCCAACACCTGACCGAGCTTGCCGCGATGAAAACGCTGGTTCGAGCGATTGGCCGGTTCTAGCTCAACTCTGTCCGATTCACGCATTGGGGGCGCCGAGCTCCTGGTTTCTAATTATTTGGCCTAGCCCGCAGGGGCCTAAATCGAGAGAGCCATGAATACAACAATGCTCGCCAACAACCCAGCCTTTATCGTGGCCGGAATTTTCCTAGCCTTCGTTTTAATAGAGCTTGCCTGCTCATCGTTTCGCCAGTCGTCAAGCAGCAAACGAGACGTGCTGATTGAGGTCTTCGGGTCTAGCATATTGGTAGCCATCACGTTTCCTTTGGTGATGTGGCTAAGCGGTATGATCTTAAATCAGCTTCTACCAGATAAGAAAGACGCGTTGGCCGAGATCCCATGGATTGCCGGATTTGTGTTGTTTTTACTGCTGGATGACATGACCCAGTATTGGTGGCACCGCCTGACTCACCGCCTCCCCGCGCTATATGCCCTGCATCGCGCTCACCACTCAGCTCCTTACATGAGTATTCGCATCGTCTATCGCAATAACAGTTTTTACTACCTGTTGATGCCGGGCATCTGGCTGTCCGGTGTTCTAATTTATCTTGGTCTCGCACCGATTTATTACGTTTATTTGATCTTGAAAATGACCGTGATTTTTGCGGCGCACAGCAGTGTCGCCTGGGACGATAAACTTTACCGCATCCCTGCTTTGCGCCCTCTTGTCTGGATATTGGAGCGCACCTTCTCTACGCCATCCACTCATTCTGCACATCACGGTTTGACTGCTGAGGATGGCGTCACGCATTACAAAGGCAATTTTGGCAACCTGTTGTTTCTTTGGGATGTACTGTTCGGGACGGCAAAGATTACGCGCCGTCGTCCACCGGCTTACGGTATCGAGCACTTGTCGCCGATCAGTTGGAAAGAGGAATTATTCTGGCCAGTTGTTCGATCCCGTCGCGTGGCGCCGACTGTGAATGCTGAAAAGAAGGTAGCACGATGAGTAGCCATATCGTTCTACTGTCTGGATCAAATAGATCACATAGCCAATCACTGAAGGTCGCCAATTATCTGCGAGACCGATTAGAAAAATTTGAACTATGCGAGTCAATCAACCTTATAGACTTAGCATCAAGCCAACTACCACTTTGGCCGGAAAAAGATACTGACAACGTCTGGGAAAAACAGCAGTCAATCCTTAAAAAAGCAACAGCGTTGGTCGTTATCAGCCCAGAGTGGAACGGCATGGCTTGCCCAGCCTTAAAAAATTTCTTCCTTTATGCTGGTCTCGCCGAATTGGGACATAAACCAGCGCTATTGGTAGGGGTTTCGGCCGGTTTAGGGGGCGCCTATCCTATCGCTGAGTTACGTGGGTCCAGTTATAAAAACTGCCGGATCGCCTACCTTCCGGAGCATCTAATCGTCAGGCAAGTTGAAAATATGCTGAACAATGGAGAACCTAAAGACGAAAATGACATTCGCCTTCGGGCGCGTGCCGACTGGGCTTTACATATGCTTTGTTGTTACGATAAAGCGTTGCAAACAGTGCGAAACGATATCGACATGTACCCACCAGACTTCTCCACCGGTATGTAACCCATAAAAACCTTTCACCAAAAATACAATCCGCAGCCGATCAGCTCAAGCGCACCGAGAAGGCCGTAACTGATGCCGGTTGAGCAATGCGCCGGCTGGCTCCGTATACTGAAAATCAGCAAGCCTTTGAAACGCCTCAAGTCGACAAGGCAACCCGTCCTATCCCGGCAAACTCAACTTCCACTTGCACCCCGACCGACGCCCAGTAGATACCGGTCCAGCTACCGCAAGCCACCAGATCACCGGCTCGCAAGGGGCTGCCCAGTGCTGCAGCGTGACGCGCCAGCCACGGCAGCGAACTCAGCGGCTCACCGAATGGATGGCTGCCAACGCCGACGAACTCAGGCTCCCCGGCCACCCGCAACGCCACCTGTTGTCTTGACCAATCCGGCATTTCCCCCAGCGTTTGCGGTGCTCCGAGTACCAGCGCGCGGTTGAGTTGCTGGTCGGCCAGCCGAAGCAGTGGCGCGGCCTGATCGCCCTGCAGCCAGCGCGTGCCACACAGTTCGATGCCCGGCATCCACACATCGACCGCCGCACGAGCCATGGCCAGATCAGTGTGCTGGTCGAGGTCGCGCGACAGGCGCACGATCAGTTCTCCCTCGATCCCGAAACCGAAGGCATCGCCCGCCGGAACCTGCCAACCCGACGGGTGCACCGCCATTGCCGGTACCCCGGCGGCGCTGATCAGCCCTCCCGGAGCGCCGCCCAGTTTCCAGGCCGCTGGCGGCCCGGAGGCAAACCAGCCGAGGGCGTCCGCTACCTGATGCTGTACGGCATAGGCTTCGGCTTCGCTAGCCAGTTCCAGGGTTGGCAACGGTTGTTGGCGCCCCTCACGCCAACCACGAATCAGGATGGCGGCCACCTGCGCGACCGCACTCACAATGCCAACTCAGTCTTACGTCGACGCAGTTGCGCGGGCGCCGGGCGCTCGCACGGCAGAAACCGGCCGCGACCAGCCTCACCGCGCGGCTCGCCGTCCCATACCACCTCACCACGAGACAGGGTCATGGCCGGCCAGGCGCTCAGCGTCATGCCGGCGTAAGGCGTGTAATCGACGTTGTGGTGCAGCATTTCGTTGCACAGGTGCACTGACTCACCTTCGTTCCAGATCACCAGGTCGGCATCAGCACCAATAGCGATGCTGCCCTTGCGCGGATACAGCCCATACATCTTGGCGGCATTAGTGGAGGTCAGCGCAACAAAGCTTTGCGGGGTGATGCGCCCACTGCGCACACCTTCGGACCAGAGCAGTGCCATGCGGGTTTCAACACCGGGAATGCCGTTGGCGATCTGGTCGAACGACACCTCTTCACCGTGGGCCTTCTTGCCATTCGGGCCATCGAAGCGAAAGGGGGCGTGGTCTGACGAGAAAATCTCGAACGAGCCGTTCTCCAGGCCATCCCAGATCACCTGCTGGTTTGCGGCATCGCGCGGTGGCGGGCTGCAGATGCACTTGGCACCTTCGAAGCTGTCGTCACACCCCAGCGAGTCGGCGGTCAGGAACAGGTATTGCGGGCAGGTTTCGGCGTACACCTTCAACCCCTGGCTCTGGGCCCAGCGAATCTGCTCCACGGCCTCGCGACCCGACACGTGCACGATCAGGATCGGCACGTCCACCAGCTCGGCAAGGGCGATGGCACGATGCGTCGCTTCGCGCTCCACCAGCATCGGCCGCGACGCGGTGTGGTAGCGCGGCGCAGTCAGCCCGGCCGCCAGTAGTCGCTCGGTAAGCCAGGCGATGCAATCGCTGTTCTCGGCGTGGAGCATCACCATGGCGCCCTCACGGCGCGCGACCGACAACGTCTCGAGAATCTCCCGGTCGCCCAGCTTCAGCGCATCGTAGGTCATGTAGATCTTGAACGATGTATAGCCTTCAGCAATCAAGGCCGGCAGTTCTTCAAGCAGCACCTGCGGGGTGGGGTCGGTGACGATCAGGTGGAAGGCATAATCGATCACCGGCTTGTTACCCGCCCGACGATGGTAGTCATCGACGGCAGAGCGCAGGCTTTCGCCCTTCTGCTGGCAGGCGAACGGGATGACGGTGGTGGTGCCGCCGCAGGCCGCCGAGACCGTGCCGCTGAAGAAGTCATCGGCCATCACCGAGCCGTCGCCAGTCGGCTGGTCGAGGTGCACGTGGCTGTCGATGCCACCGGGGGTGACATGCCGGCCTGCCGCGTCGATTTCCTGGTGACCCTGCGGCAGGTCCAGGCCAAGGGAGACGATGCGCCCATCACGAATACCGATATCGCTGGTGAACGTGTCCGCGGCGGTAACCACGCGGGCGTTGCGTATCACCGTATCAAAAGGTTGCATATCAGGCCTCTTCCAGAAGTAACCGGCCCCAGCCGGTCAGGCGGCGCATGTCTACGCCCGTGGCTTTCAACATGTCCCAGACCACTGTGGTAACGGTGTCGAATACCGGCTTAGTTAACCATCACCTCGTCCAGTGCCTGCTCGAGGGTGCTGACCGTGCGCTCGATATTGTGCAGCTTTTCGAGTCCGAACAGACCAATGCGGAAGGTCTGGAAGTCGGCCGGCTCGTCGCATTGCAACGGCACTCCGGCGGCAATCTGTAAGCCGTGGTTGGCAAATTTCCTGCCGCTCTTGATGTCGGCATCATCGGTGTAGCTCACCACTACGCCAGGAGCCTGAAAGCCGGGTGCGGCCACGCTTTTGATGCCTTTGCCGGTCAACATTGCGCGCACCCGATCGCCCAAAGCCTGTTGTTCGCCGCGGACCTTGTCGAAACCGTAGGCTTGCGTCTCTTTCATCACGTCGTTAAATCGCGCGAGGGAATCGCTGGGCATGGTCGCATGGTAGGCATGTCCACCCTGTTCGTAGGCCTGCATGATTTGAAGCCACTTTTTCAGGTCGCAGGCGAAGCTGCTGCTATGCGTCTGCTCGATGCGCTCGAGGGCCAAAGAACTGAGCATCACCAGGGCGCAGCAAGGGGAGGCGCTCCAGCCTTTCTGCGGTGCGCTGATCAGCAGGTCGACTGCGCATTTGTGCATATCAACCCAAAGCGTGCCTGAGGCGATGCAGTCCAGCACGAACAGGCCACCCACCGCATGCACGGCGTCGCCGACGGCCCGCAGGTACTCGTCGGGCAGGATAATCCCTGATGAGGTTTCAACGTGGGGGGCGAAGACAATCTGCGGCTTCTGTGCCTGAATGGCTGCCAGCACTTCGTCCAGAGGGGGTGGGGCATAGGCAGCCTGGCGACCCGTGTCGACCGGTCGGGCTTTCAGCACCGTAGTGGCCGCCGGGATGTTGCCCATCTCAAGGATCTGGCTCCAGCGATAACTGAACCAGCCGTTGCGTATCACCAGGCATTGCTGGTCGGTGGCAAACTGTCGCGCCACCGCTTCCATGCCGAATGTGCCGCTGCCCGGGACCACCGCAACAGCCTGGGCGTTGTAGACCTGTTTCAGGGTCCTGGAAATGTTCTTCATCACGCCTTGAAATGACTGCGACATGTGGTTGAGCGAGCGGTCGGTGTAGACCACTGAGTACTCGACCAGTCCCTCAGGATCGATACTGGGATATAGCTTTGACATGGGGTGACTCCTTTGGCAGAGATGTCAGTGGTATCGACCCTGCCCTAAGCCTTGGCAAATGACAAGATTGCTCGGGATTGAGCGACTTCTGTCGAGCGGCTGGCTGTTCCCCCTGAACTCTTTCACCACAGTGGGGAATAGCGCGTATCAATTTTTATCCGCAGTGATTGCCACGCAATCAACTTCGCTCAAGCCAGGCACGGGCGATTTCTTCGCGCGTAGCAAACCAGACACCGCCGTGTTGCTTGGCATACTCGATGAATTGCTTGATTGCCCTGACCCGCCCTGGACGGCCCACCATGCGAGGATGCAGCCCGATCGACATCATGCGAGGCCCTTCAGCCGACTCCTCATAAAGGACCTCAAAGCTTTCTTTCATGTACTCGAAAAAGTCAGATGCCTGCGAAAGCCCCGGAGAATTCCAGTAGCGGAAATCGTTCACGTCGGCGGTGTAAGGCACCACGAGGTGACGCTTGCCCTCGACTTCGACAAAGTAGGGAACATCGTCGTTGTAGGCATCTGAATCGTAGAGAAAACCGCCCTCCTCAGCGACCAGGCGACGGGTATTGACGCTGGCGCCATACCGGCAATACCAGCCAACGGGACGCTTGCCACAGGTACGTTCGAAGGACTCGATCGCCAGGCGCATGTGTTCACGCTCCTGTTCTTCAGTCAGGCGAAACACTTCCTCCCAGCGATAACCGTGGCTGCAAATTTCATGACCGCCTGCGACGGCAGCGCGTGCAACATCGGGGTTTTGCTCAAAGGCCACTGCGCATGCATGAAACGTCGCGCGAACCGATTGCTGGTCGAGAATGTCCAGGATTCGCCAGATCCCGACGCGAGAACCGTATTCATACATCGATTCCATCGCCAGATTGCGTGTGCCGTCGGGTATTGAATAGCTGCCCCATTCGGTCATGGATTCCTGGTCCGGGTCGCCCATGGCGAGCGAGCGTTCGGAGCCTTCTTCGTAGTTGATCACCAGGCTGATGGCCAAACGTGCGCCATTGGGCCAGGTGCCTTGTGGGCGTTGTTTACCGTAACCCACTAAATCGCGTGCAGGTGAAACCATCGGGATATTCTCCTGAAGTGACTGGTTAAATAAGTACGTGGCGAAAGTCGCGACTTAGCAGTCGATATCTTTCAGCCGGTCATGGCTAAAGGTGCCGTCCGATAGGCCTTCGCTGAAGGCCAGCCCCATGGCCAGGGTTTGCGCGATACAGAACGAAGCGGTGAGCGAGCGAAATCCCAGTAATTCGGCGTCATTGACCTCAATCACAGTGTCAGCCATCTGCCCGATAGGGCTCAGGACGCTGTCGGTGATCGCCACCAGCGTCACGCCCGCGTCAGTCGCCTGACGACAAGCCTCGACGGTGTCTTTGGCGTAAGGCGGGAAACTTACGGCGATCAACAAATCATCATCGGCAATGGCGCTGATCTGCTCCGGCAACGTGCCGCCAGCACCGCTGATGTGCACGGTTCGCCGGCCCACACGACTCAAGGCGTAGCTCAGGTATGCCGCCACCGGAAAGGCACGGCGCATGCCGATCACGAAGGTGGTGCGCGCGACCTGCAGATGGGCGATGGCCGCTTCGATATTGGCCTGTTCGCCACCTTCGGCGAGGTGTTCCAGAGAAACGATATTGGCTTGGCTGAACTCACGCAGAATCCCGCCGACGTCACTCGGGTCCTCTAGCAACGTCTCACCGCCGTAATGGCGAATACGCTCGCTGTGGGTGTCGGCAGCCTGTTGCAGCGGTGCACGGAACAACCGCTGCAAATCCTTGAAACCCGAAAAACCAAGGGCCTGAGCCAGCCGAATGTAAGCGGCAGGTGCGATGTTTGAGCGCTTACCCAGTTCGGCCACCGTGTTGAGTGCGATCTCATGCGGGTTGTCGATCAGGAATCGGGCCGCATCGCGCAGGCGACCGGTCAGTTGTTCGTGCTGGGCCGCGATACAGTCACGCAGCTCTGCAAGGGTTTCAGGTAAGGCCATAGGGAAGGCTCGTAAAATTAGAAGTGTGCGCGCCTGTCAGCGCAACGCATTGATTGCCTGATCTAGCGCAGTGATGAGGCGGTCGACTTCTTCCAGCGTGTTGTAATGCGCCAACGACACCCGCACTACCCCGCCAAACTGATCAAGCCCAAGGGCTTCGATAAGTCGCCGCGCATAGAAGTCACCAAAGCGAATGCCGATCCGGTGCTCATCGACCCTGCGCACAACTGCCTCGGACTGAACGCCCTCAACCACGAAACTGATCGTTGGCACTCGATTGCGCGTATGCGCTTTGCCAATGATCCGAACGCCCTCGCGCTGGCGCAAAAATGCCAGCAGGCGCTCGGCGAGCAAATCTTCCTGCACCTCGAAGGCATCGAACGCTGCCTGCATGCACTTGCGCTCGCTGCCTTGCGCGCCAAGACGGGTACTGATGTCGAGCAGGTAGTCGGTAATGCCAATGCAACCGAAGGACAACTCGTAGTTGACGTTGCCCGGCTGCAGTTTGTAAGGCACCACCTCCTGGCCGATAAAGAAGTGGTTCAGGCTTGGCAACTCCAGCAACAGATAGCGACGTCCCCACAGCACTGCAAAGTGCGGGCCGAAGGTTTTATAGAAGCTGTAGACGTAGAAATCCGCACCGCTGGCCTGCACATCTACCAGCCGGTGTGGCGCATAAGCGACGGCGTCCACGCACAGCTTGGCGCCCACCGCATGCACACGCCGCGCAACCTCCTCCACTGGATTGACCGAGCCGAGAATGTTCGAGGTGTGGGTCATCGCCACATAACGGGTTTTGTCATTGAGCAAGACCTGCAGGTCATCCAACTCCAGCTCACAACTGTTCTGGTTAACCTGCCAAACGCGCAGGGTCGCACCGCGGCTTTCGCACAGCTTGACCCATGGGCCGATGTTCGCCTCGTGATCGCAATTGGTGACGATGATTTCATCGCCCGGAACGATTGACGGGGCGATGGCACGACACAGTGTTTGCAACAAGTGGGTGGTCGAGCCACCCATGATCACTTCTTCAGGATGTTCGGCGTTGATCAATTGCATCACCGAGTGCCGCGCCTGCATCACTCGCGCCCCAGCGTCGACGGAAGGTTGGTAGGAAGCGCCCAGTTGCACGCTGCTGTTGAGCATGTAATCAACAACCCGCTCAGCGACGGCGCCCAGCACCATCGAACCACCGGCGTTATCCATGTAGGCATAGCCATCGGCCAGACCTGGAAATTGCTTGCGAACGTAATCAATATCGAGAGGATTCACTCTACTTTCTCCAGCCGGATTCAATGATGCAAGATGGCCTGCAGGAACGCTCGTGTGCGAGGTTCTTGAGGTGCGGTAAAAAAGGGTTCAGGGATGTTCTGCTCAACAATGCGTCCACTTTCCATGAAGATCACCCGGTCGGCGACCCGACGGGCAAAGCCCATTTCATGAGTGACCACGACCATCGTGACGCCCGAGCGAGCGAGGTTTTGCATGACATCGAGTACCTCGCCAACCATTTCCGGGTCCAGCGCCGAAGTCGGTTCATCGAACAGAATCGCGCGAGGTTCCATCGCCATGGTGCGGGCAATGGCAACACGCTGCTGTTGGCCACCCGACAATTGGCTCGGGTATTTGTGCGCGTGATCGCCCATGCCGACCTTGACCAATAATTCCTTGGCCCGCGCATGCGCGTCACGCCGGCTCAGACCGCGAACACGGATCGGCGCCAGCGACACATTGTCGAGAACAGTGAGGTGCGGATAGAGGTTGAAACTCTGAAACACCATGCCTACTTCACTGCGGATGGCGGCCAGTCGCGGGCCGTTTTCAACCCGCTCACCCGCCACGCGGATATGGCCTTGCTGGTAGTTTTCAAGCAGATTGATGCAGCGGATCAAGGTCGATTTTCCCGAACCGGACGGGCCGAGAATGACCACCACTTCACCCTCTTCAACCTGCAGGTTGATATCGCTCAACGCTTTGAAGTTGCCGTAGTACTTGTCGAGCTTTTCGATGTCGATCAAAGTGCTCATGCGGTTTTTCCTCCAGAGGCATTACGACGCTCAACCCAACTGACCATTTGCACCAGCGGCAACAGCAGCAACAGGTACAGCAAGGCCGCCCCTACCAGCGGTGTCGGGTTGGCAGCCAGTGCCTGCGCCTGGGTTGCCTGCTTCAGCAAGTCAGGCATCGCTACCACCGAGGCAAGCGCGGTGTCTTTCATCACGTTGATGCAATTGCTGGTCATGGGCGGCATGACGATGCGGATGGCTTGCGGTAAAACAACGTCGCGCATGGTGTTGAAAAAGCTCATGCCTTGAGAAGCCGATGCTTCGAACTGGCCACGGGGAATGGCCTCGATGCCCGACCGAAAAATCTCCGCGCTGTAGGCGCAGGACACAAGCGAGAGCGCACTGGCAGCGGCCGCAAAAGACGACAGTCGAATGCCTACGAAAGGCAGTGCGTAATAGATGAGTACCAGCAAAACCAGCAATGGAATGGAGCGCATGATATCGATGTAGATACGGGCAAGGGCTCGAACGGGTGCGTAGGAGTACAACCGCAGCAACGCCAGCAGAAGCCCGCCCACCAGGCCCAGGGCGATGCTCACGACCCCCAGCACAATCGTCACGCCCAGACCACGCATCATCAGCGGAAGCGAATCGACGAGCACGTTCCAGTTGAAGAATGTCTGCAAAAGATCCATGGGATACCTCGGTCAATACAAGTGGCGAACGGGTGTCGCCACTTCCACGCATTATTGGCAGGGCTTACTTGAGGACAGCGGTCACTCTTATGGTGCTCGAATCTTTATCGGCGTCGGCGCCGAACCACTGTTTGTGGATTTTTCCGAGCGTGCCGTCTTCTTTCATCTTGCTGATGATGTCGTTGACCTGATCGCTCATCGCCCAGCCTTTGGCGTGCATCAGCGAGTAGCGTTCACCGGTGGGAATACGCGCCACGATGGAATACTGCGGTTTGTCCTTGATGTAATAGAGCACCGCAGGAATGTCGCTTAGGTAACCATCGATTCGTCCGGAAGCCAGATCGAGCATGGCCGGCGATAGCCCTTCATAACGCGAGACATCGGCGAATTTGTACTCGTCCTTGTGTTGGCCGATCCACATGTCGCCGGTCGAGCCAGTGTCGACGCCAACCACCTTGTCTTTCATGTCGGCCAGGCTCTTGACCTTGGAGTTGGTCAGTGCGGTGAGCGACTGGTCGCTGTCGAAGTAAGGCTGCGCAAAGGCCACCGACTCCAGGCGTTTCGGGGTAATGGTGATTGATGAGATAGCGATTTCAACACGCTTGGATTGCACGGCGCTGAACAGGCCGTTGAAGGGAATATTGACGAATTCGACGCTTTTTCCGGCGCGTTTGGCCACCTCTTTCACCACATCGACTTCGAAGCCGACAAATTCACCTTTGGAATCCTGAAACTCCCAGGGAACGTTGCCAACGTTAGCACCTACGGTCCAGTCCGCGGCCCAGGCTGGCAGTGAAACTGCGGCCGTCATGAACAATCCCAACATCACTTTCGCTTTCATGTTTGCTCCCGATTGTTTGTTGTTTTAGGTGCTAACAGCGGTTGATCTCGTACAACGTGGGATCGAGAGTAAACCAACGGATTATTTGTTTCAATACCGTTTATCTATGAATTTTTTGCTCCAAGACCATCTATTGTTTTCTTTAAGCGTCACGTCCAAAGGGCTAGGTACGTTCAGAACCGACCAAGGTGGCCGCGCTCGGCAGACTTCGCGGCAGGCAGAAAACGGCCAAAAGCGGACGATCAATTAGGAGTTGTAACAAAGAGTTGTCCGCCATTTAATGAGTGATCGAACATCAGGTTGACGGACCGAAAATGAGTAAACTGGGTTGCACGTGTGGCCATGTGATTACCGATCAGACCGACGGCTTGCCCTATAAGGCGAGCCTGCTTCGCGACGAGGTAGAAAATGAATTTTGGGATGATGTGCACCGTGAACTCAAACCTCTGGTAGAGGCGGCGGAGTCCGGAGACAAGGCTGCGATCGCCGATGCATTTGGCGAGTTTTCACCCTGGTTCAGCGCTGCTGACAAGCTGCAAGACCGGATATCCAGCCTCTACATTCGCCGAATGTCGACTGCCTACGAGTGCCAGAACTGTGGACGCCTTTGGGTGCAAAAAGATGACAGTGAAAGATTTGTTTCCTATGTCCCTGAGGAAGGCGCATATGGCGCGATCCTGGCAGTGGCATCAGAAGAATCTGAAAATCTGAAAATCTGAATTAAGCGTGCGCGATTGGTCGGAAGCGGAGATTGCAATCGGCAGCAATCGGCCAGAAACAGCCATATGTAGGGACAAGTGCTACCTGGTGACTAAGATTCCCACAGTCGAGTGGTAGGGCTTTACAACGGAGCTTTCACAGATGAAAACCTACTGCCCGATGTTCTGGTCTCAGGATCTGGGGGTTGACTACAGCGCTCCGATCATCCATTTCAAAGACATTTTGCCGACCGTTGGTAAAAGAACATTCGCGTTTTTTGATAACAGCGACTGTTTAGTAGCCGGTGAAACCATTCGTCTTATATGGTGCCCCCCCGTTTCCAATTTGAATGGCTGGAGTGAACAGCCTTCAGAAATTGCGCAAAGCCACCTCTTGAAGGCGAACGTAGTCGGCGCGGCTCAGGCGTCAGAGCCGTCAGCAGAAGCCATGCATTGCGCTCACTATGGTAAGCGCAAGTATGAACTCGATATTCTCTCCTGCGAGCGATTTCTGCCGGTACTGCAAGCGCTTCCGGAGGACTCAACGTCTTGGCACTTACAAGGGGTTGGAACCGCACAAGGAAGTTTCCTGGCGTGGGATGAGGTGAATTGGTGTGGTAGCGCCATCGTTGAAGGATTCACCTATTTAATGGCGAACACCTCGAACGAAGCCCATATGGAATTGATTCTCGAGGAGGTTGACGACCAGATAATCGGGCTCTTTTCGGTGCACATCGATCCAGGTGGTGTGTTCTATGATTTTGGCAGGAAACGACTCACGGGCGAGGAACTGCGGGTCATCAAACATGCACTCAACATAGCGCGCGCACTTCATGACTCACAGGCCGCTTATCTTGCGGCCTGTGAGTCATGAAGCAGCATTTCGTCGATGGCTACCGCAAGGCCGGCCTTTCGAAGTGACGCGCCGGCGCAATCTCGCAAACGGTCTTATCAGCGGTTGTGAAAATAGCCGCTGAATGACTGAAATGGGTCGTTTTCAGCCGGTCGCGACAGGCAACAACCGGCCAAAAGCAGCCATTACGAAGATGCAGTACGATACACGCCTACCAGTGGATCATTTGAGCTAACCCATGCAATTCCTTGGTTTCGTATTCGGGCATATCGAGGTCGAGATTCACGACCGTGCCTACGATCTGCATAACTTCTACCAAGCCAGCGCAATCAATTACGACGTCGTGGATAGGTCGGCTGTACTTATCTTTACTCGACGGACTGAAGCTTGGGTGCCAATGGAAGAAGCACGCAAGATTACTATCAGCTTCCATGAGGTCGATTACTTCTCAGCAAGTGGGAGGGATGAACACCCAATTGATGGAGATGGTAGTGTTATCCATTCGATTTGAGCCGTGGAGTCCGACGCCGAGACACAAACCTTTTATCTCACAGATAACATCCAACCAGATCATCACCTTGTCATGTGTTTCGAGTCTGGTCTGACATTGCGAGTACAGGCCGCTGAAGCGCGGTGCAAAATCGTTTTCTAAACGGAATAAATTCTGGCCCTCGACGTCAGCTTTGGGTCGAATAGCGACCACCACTCATTGTGCCTGATCCACCCTTGTCCTCCCTGAAAGTGGAGGAAAAGCCATGAACACTATTGCTACTTACAGCCATCAGCCTTGGAACAAGGGAAAAATTGTCGGGCAGAAAGCCCCGCTCCGAGTCAGATATATCTGGGCAATCCGAGTAAGACTCCAGCTTGCTGAGAAGACCCGAGATTTGGCGCTTTTCAACTTGGCCATCGACAGCAAGCTACGTGCTTGTGACTTAACCAAGCTGCGAGTACGAGACATAGCCCATGGAGAGCGCGTGTCGTCACGGGCCATCGTGATGCAGCAGAAAACTCAACACCCAGTGCAATTTGAAATTACTGAGCAAACCCGAATGGTTCTGGAGGCTTGGATGCATCAGGCTCACCTCCGCAGTGAGGACTTCTTGTTTCCGACCCGGTTGCGCGCCTCAGACCATCTCTCCACCAGACAGTACGCTCGGATAGTCAAAGCGTGGGTAACAGCCATTGGCCTTGACCCAACGATGTACGGTACTCATACGCTACGGAGAACCAAAGCATCGCTGATTTATCGGAGGACGGAGAACCTGAAAGCTGTTCAACTCCTGCTTGGTCATACGAAGCTTGAACGCACCGTCAGATATCTGGGAATCGAGGTCGATGATGCCTTGGAAATGGCGGAACAGACGGAAGTTTAACCCCCCGTTGCGACGGTTGATGCTAGACCGTCGCGATCCAACCCATAGCCGCCAGTCAATGTGTCTACAAAATCGGGGGGCATTCAAATCAGAGGGCAGTCTTGCGCTGAGTAATTTATGACTGGCGTATCCTCAAAATGGAATCTGTGATGGCTTCAGCATTAGTGTCCAGCGTTTCCATGGCCGACATCGCATTAGCGGCAACACTTCCTACCCCATTTTCTGAGAGCCACTTAGATATTTCTTCTATAGCTGCGCTTAAGGTGTGCTGGTTGTGGAGCAGCAATGTCAGAGCGTCCGCCGTGGCGATCTTGCAGTCTGAGTTATCTGGCATGGCGGTCGTCCTTGAGGAATGATGCCGGAAGCCTAGCTCATCTCGTCTTTGGCTGAGACTCGCCGACAGCTGACCGCCATGATAGGCGGCAGATGGACAGATGCTGACGCTCGCCGGTATCTGCTCTGCAGGCCTTTGTCACTTCAGGTCAGACCCAACGACGCTTTACTACAGAGTCCGGTCATCCTGATAGAATCGATCAGGTTATAGATAACACCCTTCTGAGAAATGGTATGAATACGGAATTGATGGAAGATGAGATGCGCCGGGCGCTTTTCGGTGATTCTGAGCCCTCTGCGCCGGCAATTAACTCAGACGTGCAGGACACAGTCCCGGATGTTGTGATCGTCCAACCGGTGAAGGCAGTGAAGAAAAAGGCAGTCTCAAAAGGCTTCACCCCTAGGTTGAGAGTTACGCTCCGTGTGGGAAACGAATTTGAAGGCGAGATGCACGAGATGGTGCATGAGGCCGATACGCTGAGCTCCCTAGTTGCAGAACAAAAAGCTACAAAGACGGCCAGAAAAAAATTCAGGTTTGTGGAAGTAGTCTCGGTCAAATCGATGTAAGTGGGGACTCTCACTTTTCGCCCGCAGGGCATTAAGCCGCATTCACTTACCGCGGGTCACCCAACAGATTCGTGTCGATTGAAGCCTAAAATATTAGGGTCTTTAGTCGTATCCCGGACTGGATTCAACACCCTCACTCCATCCCACTCTCAATGTTTAACTGGTCGCTAACCCCAAGCCACATATCTCAGGGCAGCGCTGCTTTTCTCTTGCCTTCAAATATATAAACCCTGTTCCATCCTTGTATAAAGGCCCACTCTCACCATCAAGAATTTAATTCTGGAACCCGCTCCGGGTTTTATACTGTGGTACCCAACAGGGTACCGACTCCTGCTGCCACCGCCATCGAAAGCGCACTCCAAAAAGTCACTCGTAAAACCCCATTTTTAATATTCGCCCCGCCGACCTTGGCCGCCAAGCCGCCAAGGATAGCAAGGAAGACCAACGACGCGACGACGATGACTGGGATGAGATGTTCTTGTGGAACTACTACGACCACGAGTAATGGTAGTGCCGCACCTACGGCAAAGCTTAGCGCAGATGCAAGAGCAGCCTGTAATGGCTTTGCACTCATCGCATCGGTGATTCCCAACTCATCTCGGGCATGCGCCCCCAAGGCGTCGTGATCCATTAGTTTAGTCGCGACTTCTTTTGCAAGCGGCACCTCAAGTCCTCGCTCAACATAAATTCCTGTCAGTTCACGATTCTCGCCCTTCGGATTTTCCTGAATCTGAATTCGCTCCGCCTCTAGGGCAGCCGCTTCCGTGTCGGCTTGGGACTGCACGGAAACGTACTCTCCGGTAGCCATTGACATAGCACCGGCGACGAGAGCAGAGACACCCGCTATAAGGATGCTGTTGTGAGTTGCGTGAGAGGCGGCTACGCCCAGAATCAGACTTGAAGTTGAAACGATTCCGTCATTGGCCCCCAATACGGCAGCGCGCAGCCAACCAATATTGTCTATTGAGTGTTTCTCTTTATGATGCGCTGCCATTCTGGAATTCTCCGTGTGAAAAATTGCATTAGGTCAGCTCACTCTGGCGTCATGAGCACCGTGAGATTCATGTTGATGAACGGAGATCCAATCACCGGTAATGACTGAATCAACCGATTAAATTTCAGAAAGATGCTTTACGCTGCCAGCATGTCCCAGAACATATCGATCACGGCAAAAAGCCATTACGATAGTACATCGTGTTTAACAAAAAAGGCCCTCGAAGGGCCCTTTTGTACTCAAACCAAATTCATTTGGTCAGCCAGGACTCGACAGTATCGGAGCCGTATTCCGCTTTCCATTCTTTCAAAGTTTTGTGATTGCCGCCTTTGGTTTCCACGACTTCGCCGGTGTGTGGGTTTTTGTAGACCTTCACTTGGCGTGGCTTACGGCTGCCAGTTTTGGACTCGACAGCTGGAGCACGACGGCGGCCAGATTGTGGATCAAGCAAGTTGATCACGTTCGATAGGCTGTAGCCGTACTCGGCGAGCAAAGCGCGCAGCTTTGTTTCAAATTCAATTTCTTTCTTCAGGCCAGCATCGCCCTTCAAGGCTTCAAGAGCCTCAAGTTGCTCGGCGAGGTGTTTTTCCAACTGACGAAATTCTGCAAGCTTAGACATGGGCAATCTCTATGTAATTAGTCTCCTACCAGTACACCAAAACAGCGATGTGCATGAAGTGGCGACAAGAGAATGTTTGAATAATCGCGAATAGGGAGCATTCGTGCGATGGCGCCACCTCTGAGACTGACTCGCGGAACGGAGCTGGGAGCGAGGTGTCATTTGTATTATGACACATCAGTGACGCAATCCTGTTGAGATAGAGAGGCGGTTTTCATGAACAATATTATCTACATCGTCGGGGCAGTTGTGAACCTGTGCTTAATTGGACTCGTTCCATACCGCATTACGCACGTCTAATTTCTTGGGCAAAAGCTTGTTTTGATAGAATAGATCGGCCGTCATTTGCTGCGCATTGATGATGTTTTCGTCAATGGGCAATATTGGAGAAGGTGGCCGATTATCGAGGTAGCTGGCAATCACACCGTCGGGCAGCCCCATGTATTTTTTCACCACGCTCAGGCTTTGTTCCCGCTGGCTGCGAGTCAGCCCTTCGGCGGCAGTAAGCTCATCGAGCAGTGCGTGGACAAAAGAGCCATTTGCTTGCGCGTAGGCGCGCCGTGCTGTGTACACAGGGCCTGACAGATTCAAACCTTCGCCGTTGGCAAGCACGCGAACATTGCCCTGACTCAAGGCAAGCGAGGAGTAAGGCTCCCAAATTGCCCAGGCATCGACGCTGCCTTGTTCGAAGGCAGCACGCGCATTAGCGGGAGGCAAGTTCATTGGCTGGATGTCCTGGTAGCTCAGACCGGCCTTATTCAATGCCCTCAGAATCAGGTTGTGTGAACTGGATCCTCGCTGAAATGCCACCTTTTTTCCTTTCAGGTCGGCAATGTCTTTTAGCGGACTGTCAGCGCGTACCAGTATGGTTTCCGCTTGGGGTTTTGCCGGCTCTGTTCCGACATAGACCAGATCAGCTCCCGCCGCTTGAGCGAACAGCGGCGGGATGTCCCCGGTGGAGCCAATGTCCAGCGCATTGACGTTCATCGCTTCCAGCATCTGCGGCCCGGCAGGAAATTCAATCCACTGCACTGCAGTCTGAGGAAAGCGCTTCTCCAAAAGCCCGTACTCTTTAGCGAGTAATAAGGCAATCGAGCCTTTCTGGTAGCCAATTCTCAGCGTTACAGGGTCTGCTGCCATGACCGAGTTTGTCAGACTAAACAGGGCTAACCCCGTAAAAAAAATCTTTAGAAATGTCATCTTTGTCTCGCTGTTTAAAGTCGGGGAGAACGCCTGTATTGGGCTGAATTTATTCGGCAGTCGACGGCCTTTCCCAAAGATTGATCCCACCCTCCTGAGCAAACCGATCAATCTCCGCCAGTTCCTCTGCACTGAAACTCAGATTCTTCAACGCTCCTACGTTCTCGATGATCTGCTCCGGCCGGCTCGCGCCGATTAGCGCTGACGTCACCCGCGGATCACGCAGCGTCCAGGCCAACGCCAACTGCGCCAAGCTCTGACCTCGTCGCTTGGCAATCTCATTGAGAGCACGCACGTGGGCGATGTTGGCCTCGGACAAGTGCGATGCTTGCAACGAACCACCGCCCGGACGATTGACCCGCGCATCCGCCGGCACGCCGTTGAGGTACTTGTCGGTCAACAATCCCTGAGCCAGGGGCGTGAAGGCAATCACACCGGTGCCGAGCTCATCGGTGGTGTCCAGCAGGTCTTTTTCAACCCAACGATTGAGCAGGTTGTAAGCCGGTTGATGGATCAACAACGGGATTTTCCACTCCTTGAGCAGCGCGGCCATTTCCCGGGTTTTTACTCCGGAATAAGACGAAATGCCGATGTAGAGAGCCTTGCCCTGCTGCACTGCAGTAGCCAGGGCGCTGGCAGTTTCTTCCAGTGGGGTGTCCGGGTCGAAACGGTGCGAGTAAAAGATGTCCACGTAGTCCAGCCCAAGGCGTTGCAGGCTCTGGTCGAGGCTGGCCAGCACGTATTTACGCGAACCACCGCCCTGCCCGTAAGGGCCTGGCCACATGTCCCAACCAGCCTTGCTGGAGATGATCAGCTCATCGCGGTAACGCTTGAAGTCTTCGCGCAGCAAACGCCCGAAGTTGATCTCGGAGCTACCGTACGGTGGGCCATAGTTGTTGGCCAGGTCGAAATGGTTGATGCCAAGGTCGAACGCTGTGCGCAGCAATGCACGTTGGGTATCGATCGGGGTGCTGTCGCCAAAGTTGTGCCACAAGCCCAGGGACAGTGCCGGCAGCACCAGCCCACTCCGGCCCACTCGGCGATAAGGGATAGAGTCGTAGCGGTTTTTGGCTGCGATATAAGTCACCGGGCCCTCTCCTGCTGTTTAGAATGGGTGTCGAGGTTAATAAATTTGTTTGAAGGTCTGGCCAGCCCCAGGTTCTGGCGCAAAGTACGGCCTTCGTACTCTGTTCTGAAAAGTCCGCGACGTTGCAGCTCCGGGACTACTTCGTTGGCGAAATCTTCCAGGCCGCCAGGAAGGTGCGGCACCAGTACGTTGAAACCATCGGCCGCGCCTTGTTCGAACCATGCCTGCAGTCGGTCGGCGATCTGCACCGGTGTTCCCACCAGGCTGTAATGTCCGCGACCGCCGGCTATTTTTCTGCCCAGTTCGGCGAGGCTCAGGTTTTCCCGACCTGCCAGCTCCGTGAGCAATTTCTGCCGACTCTGCTGACCGCTGTCGGTGATCGGCAACTCCGGCAACGGCCCGTCCAGCGGATATTTAGACAGATCGAAGTTGCCCAGCATGCGGCCCAGTAAAGCGACACCCACTTCGGGTTCGACCAGGCGCTGAAAGGATTCGAATTTTTCCAGCGCTTGCTCTTCGGTCGATCCGACCACCACGAAAACCCCGGGCATGATTTTCAGCGAATCGGCGCTGCGTCCATACTGAGCGAGGCGCCCCTTGAGGTCGGCATAAAACGCCTGCGCATTGGCCAACGATGTTTGTGCTGTGAATACCAGCTCCGCCGTTTGCGCAGCTAGATCGCGGCCGACTTCGGAAGAGCCGGCCTGCACAATCACCGGATGTCCCTGCGGGGAGCGCGCTACGTTCAACGGGCCTTTGACCCGGAAGTGTTCACCCACGTGATCCAGCACATGTAATTTGGCTGGGTCGTAATAGACGCCGCTAGTCTTGTCGCGGATAAAAGCGTCGTCTTCCCAGCTGTCCCACAGCCCCGTGACCACCTGATAAAACTCGCGGGCGCGGCTGTAGCGTTCAGCGTGCTTAATGTGCTCTTCCCGGCCGAAATTTTGCGCTTCGGCAGCGTTGTCCGAGGTCACCAGGTTCCACCCCGCGCGCCCGCCGGACAGGTGATCCAGCGAAGCGAATTTGCGCGCCACGTGGTACGGCTCGTTGTAGCTGGTGGTGGCCGTGGCAATCAGGCCGATGTGCTCGGTGACGGCGCTCAGGGCCGACAGCAGCGTCAGCGGCTCGAAGCCATCCGAGCGCGCCATGTGGCTGGCGCTCTCACCGACGGGCGCGGCAACACTGTCGGCGACGAACAACGCGTCGAACTTCGCCGCTTCGGCAATCTGCGCCAGCCGCTTGTAGTGGGCGAAATCCAGCCCGGCGTTGGCCGGCACATCGGGGTGCCGCCAGGCGGCGACGTGGTGCCCGGTCGCCATCAGAAATGCGCCGAGTTTGAGTTGACGAGCCATGGTCAGAAATCCTTGCGCAGTTGCACACCAAAGTAGCGTTCGTCGTCCCGTGGCACAGCGCGATAGATGTAGTTGCCGCCAGTGGCCAGCATTGGGGAATAGGACTTGTCTGCGAGGTTTTTGCCGAGCAGCGCCACGCGCCAACCGTTGTTGTAATCGGCCAGCGCGATGCTGGCATTCCAGATGCCGTAGGCGCCCTGTTTGGTGTCAGGATTCTGGCTAATATCGTACTGCACTTCACTCTGCCAGCTGTAGTCGGTGCCGAGTTCGATATCCAGGCCGTTATCCAGTGGGATGCTGTAGTCAGCGCGCACATAGCTTTTCCAATCCGGGGTGTACGGCAACGGTTTGCCGTCGACGTTGCACGACGCTGCTGCGCCTGCCGGGCAGGAGAATTGGTCGATGCGTGCATGGGTATACGCCAGCGCACCGGAAAACTTCAGTTGCTGAGTGGCCTGCAAGGCGTAATCGAGTTCGACGCCCTCGGTGCTGACACTGCCGGCGTTGATTAGGCGGGTAACCACTTGCCCGGCGACGGTGTCGAAAAAGTTGGCCTGGTAATTGTCGTATTCGCTGTGGAATACAGCGACGTTCGTGGTCAGGCGATTGTTCCAGGATGTGGCCTTGATCCCCAGTTCCCAGTTGTTGGACGTTTCTGGCTTCAGCGCGTCGGTGTCACGTGGCTGCATGTTGAAGAATACGTTGTAGGCCGGGCCTTTGTAGCCACGCGAATAGGTCAGATAAGTGGTGACTGTATCGGTCAGGTCGTACTGCAGGCCAAGCCGACCAGACCAGCCATCTTCGTCGACTGATCCGGAACTGCTAGTCCCCGGTTGTATGCCAGTGACGGCGGTCTGCGAAGTGGAAACTCGGCTGTGATCGTATTCCAGATCGTCATGCGTCCAGCGCAGACCAGCGATGCCGCGAAAGGCCGATGTGAAGTTCAGCGTGCTTTCACCGAACACCGCATAGCTATCGTTGGTGGTGCTGTAATCGGCAACACCACGGTTGACACTTGTGGGTGTGGTCAACGTGCGCTGATAGGTTTCATCGTCCTTGCCGTGCATGTAGAACAGGCCACCCACGTACTCCAGGAACTCGCCCTTCGGTGAAGCCAAGCGAAGCTCCTGCGAGTATTGATCGAACGCCAGATCACCTATGTCGGCGGAGCCTGGAAATGCCGCCGTGATAGTACTCAGACGATCACCATCCTGATATTGGGTGTTATCCCAACCGCGCCAGGCGGTGATCGAGGTCAAGGTGTAATCGCCTAGGTACCAGTCGAGTTGGCCGGACAGGCCTTTGTTGATGTCATCGACGTGAGAGCGCGTGTCAGTATTGATCCTGCGGTTGTGGCTGGACGCCTGCACCGGACTCAACGCATTGGCAAAAGCCGGCGTCAGTGATTGGCTGACCACACCATTCGGTGCATCGTCGTGGGACTGCATGTAGTCCGCAATGAAGGTGAACTTGAGGTCATCGTTGGGTGTGAACTCCAATTTGCCGCGCGCGCCTTTATGGTTATACCCATTGACCTCCTGACCGTTGTACTCGTTATCGACGTTGCCGTCATAGGTGCCAAACAAGGTGGTGATCGAGCCCTTCAAGGTGTCTGGAATCAGACTGCCACCGAGACCGAAACGGGTACGGTTTTCGTTGCCACTGTAGTTCGACTGATCGATGTAACCGTGAGTCTCGGCGGTCGGTGCCCGGCTGGTGATGTTGAGTACGCCGGCGGAAGCGTTCTTGCCAAACAGCGTGCCTTGCGGGCCACGCAGGACTTCGATCCGCTCCAGATCGAGCAGGTCAAGGGTCGTCTGACCTGGGCGTGCGTAAACCACGCCATCGATCACCGTAGCCACGGTCGGTTCAACGCCAGGCGAAGTGGATATCGTCCCCACGCCACGCACGAACAACGACGTGTCCTTGTTCGAGGCACCGGTGCGAAAATTCAGCGAGGGTACTTGCTGGACGATGCTGGCCACGCTGTTACGGTTGTCGCGTTCCAGCTGTTCGCCTTCGATCACCGACACGGCTACCGGGACTTTTTGCAACGATTCTTCGCGGCGGGTGGCGGTAACCGTAACGGCTTGCAGCGTTAGCTCCTGCTCGCCAGTGTCGGCGGCAAATGCATTGGGAAGTGGTAACGCCGCCAGGCCGGTGAATAGCCAGCTCGCAGCGCGAATCGATTGCGCCAAGTTCTTTGTTGCCCCAGGAAAAATGTGCATGGTCTGACCGCTCGAATGTGTGCCCTGAACCGCTGCCGTTCTGCGACGGACAGCGCCTTGAATGTGTCTTGGGCATTCGCTCGAGCGAGTAGCAGACAGAACGTTTTGTTAGCGCTAACATCATCAGTATCCGCAACCGCCATATAGATCGTCAAATACTGAAAAATTACTTTTATATGCACTTTTGTTTTAAACAAGGATTGCGCATTGAACGACGACAAACCCCGTAAGCGCCGCGGTGCAGGTCGCGTGACACTCAACACCGTGGCGCGACAGGCCGGAGTCTCGGCCATCACTGTGTCGCGCTTTTTCAACCAGCCGGAGCAAGTATCGCCTGAGCGGCGCGAGCGCATTGCTGCCGTGGTCGCTGAGTTGGGCTACGTGCCAAACTTGGTTGCGGGAGGGTTGGCCTCTGCTCGTGGCAAAATCGTCGGCATGGTGATTCCGAACATTTCCGGGCCGATCTTTGCCAACACTATTCAGGGTTTCAGCGACACACTCAGTTGCAACGGTTACCAGCTGCTTTTGGCGTCGAGCTATTTCAGCGCCGATCAGGAAGAAAGCGCGGTGCGTGCGTTTCTCGGTTGGTCGCCGGCGGCGCTGGTACTGACCAGCCACTTTCATAGCGTGGGCACCGAGAAAATGATCGCTGAGGCGGATATCCCGGTGATAGAAACCTGGGACTACCAACCCGACCGCGGGCCGATGCAGATTGGGTTTTCGCACTTTCAAGTAGGAGTGACAGCCTCACGTTACCTGCATGGAAAAGGCTATCGGCGAATTGCCTTTGTGCAGAACAGTGCAGCCGGTGATTTCAGTGCGTTGGAGCGCCGCGATGGCTACATCACGTGTGTTCGTGAGTTGGGACTGGAACCGTGGGTATTTGCACCGGAGGTTGGTCTAGCGCCGTTTGAAGCCGGAAAACAGGCGATGCAATCACTCATGCAGGCCCCTTCCCCGCCGGACGCAATCATCTTCGCCAACGACAACCTGGCGGCCGGCGGGTTGCTAGCTGGGCAACGCAGGGGGTTGAACATTCCTGGAGACTGCGCAGTGCTAGGGTTTGGCGATTACCCGTTTGCTGAAATGCTGCTGCCGAGCTTGAGCACCATCAAACCACCTGCACTGGAGATCGGTGTAATAGCGGCGACGCGAGTGCTGGAAAGCCTGGGAGTGCTGCCGGTGAAGCACGAGGTGCAGCGGATAAACCTACTGGAGTGCCTTGTGATCGAGCGTGAAAGTGCATGAAAGCTGGATCGCTAACACGACCCGAAAACTGAGCGTCATTAGATATGAGGGTGAGAGTTTGACTGAGGCCGTTTAACATTGATAGACATGGAAAACAGGTCATCGGTGAACTCACCGTTCCGGCAAAGGTTGAGCAGGACTACACTGGTCTGCTGTACTTGCCCCCTGGTCGGAATACTCGATCAACAGCATCCACTGCTGCCTTGGTCATACATCGAACATCGTCGGTCGGGTACGGCAACTCAATCACGGCCAAGAAACTAAGACAGATAAAACGCTACCGAGCATACCGACACGTAGCTTCCTACAGCCCCAAATCTCGACTCAACTGGTCATCTTTCATTTCATCAGTCGCAATTCCGGCCTTCATAAGGTGCAATTGCAATTGGTCGCGCAAATGCATTCTCAGACGAGACCTGAGCTCGACGTAGCCGGCAGATGGGCCTGCATAGATATCATGACGTTTCATCACGTCACTTAGCACCGTGATGCTCTCAGTGCCGATCCCTGACGCGTGCAGCCGCACGGTAGGATCGAACCCAGGATCTCTCTTGAAACCACCCACAGCCTTTTCAATCAGTCGCATAAACGCTGCCCTGTCACATGTCTGTCGCACCAAGCGCCAAATCTCCAACTCAAGTTCTTGTTCCATCATTCTCTCCAGTTCCTACGCGGACTTCCCCTGATTTGAAAGTTGTCCGACATGAGTATTTTTTTAAAAAATGCTCGTTGTTTGAAATCAAACTGGAAAGCAGCGGCTTACGCCGCAAAGGGGCGATTTTGCTATGCCCATAGGGCAGTCGTACATCAGCGTCAGCAGGACTCACCCCAAGAAAAAGGACAGAAACAGAAGCACCGCAAAGGCAAAAACCAACAGCGTTTCCCCTGCAGGATCGGTGGAAGGAGGAGCGCTGAGATCGCTGCTTTTTTGTTGCTCTCAAATAATAAAGATCCGTCGCTGAAAAAAAATTTCAAGGGGCCTTCTGAAAAAATATTTTTGTTGACATTGCCCAGCAATAATTCACGACGCTCCAATTTTTCTTTTTGCTTGAAGAGTGTGCGATGCGTGCATTCAGATCTAAACGCCCAACAGCGTACAATTACGCTTCCTGTTGAAACGCCTGGGTCGTCCAGGAAGGTGGGGGCTGAACTTGAATCCACTCCTGCCAATACGCGTTAGCGCGGAATGTGAACGTACTAAGGAAAACTTGATGGCGGTCGATTTGAAAAGCCTGTGGCAGCGTGAGCTTGCAAGGCGGGCGGCCTTGTGGGATCTGGAGGGATTGCGACCCGGTGATGAACGCGCAAAACCTCACCTGAGCATTCTCGATCAAATTGATCGGCAAGATCTCGAACAAACTCATGGGGAAGCTCAGTTTATGACGATTGAGGAGTTGAGTGATTCTGTTCCGGAAACGCCGTACGAAAGCAGCGATGGCCACCATTTCGTGATCGTTCTAGACCAGCACATTCCGAAAGTTTGGCGAACGAGATTTGAAGCAGCCAATGCACTCGCTGAACGCTTTGCGGAAGGAAGCTATGCCCATGACTGGCGTCGATTTTTGAGGGGCTGGATTTGAGACATGGAGCATTTAGCGGCTCACCGTCTCCTATAATTTCTATTGGTTCGCGAGGGCGACTATCCTCTCCTCGC
The DNA here is from genome assembly GCF_059716195.1 of Pseudomonas sp. LBUM1644. NCBI lineage: Bacteria > Pseudomonadati > Pseudomonadota > Gammaproteobacteria > Pseudomonadales > Pseudomonadaceae > Pseudomonas > Pseudomonas sp. LBUM1644. Next base: position 3,919,042 of record NZ_CP166812.1, read on the forward strand.
CAGCAGCCTGTCGCACACAAAAAATCAGTCCTGAAAGCTGACCTGGTTTGGGAGCGCAAGACTGCTTTACCCCAGCTTCGAGTTGCGGGCTGAAGTAAATGACACGCATGAAAAAAGTTCGGTTCGAAGATACGGCGACGCGTCAGCAAGCGGCCCGGTTACAGACCTAAATCCATGCCCAACTGATCCTCCTTCATTTCGTCAGCGGCCAGGTCATTGACCACGAGATGCCATTGCAGCTGCTGACGCAGGTTGTATGTCAGACGGGATCCGATCTCGATGTAATGCTCTGAGATGCTGGCATATAAGCCTCGACTGCTCACTACGCTGTGCAATAACTGAACGCACGGTAATCCAATGTTGTTGTTTTTGTTATGGTGGGAGCGCAAGCGTTCATTGCTTAAGCCTGTCCACCTCGCTTATTCATGTTGGAATCCGGAATAACCACCGTTATCCGCGTACCTCTACCCAAGCCTGAGTCCAGGGTGAACTCTCCGGCTAAAAGCCGGGCCCTTTCAGCCATGTTCATCAAGCCCATACCCTTGCCGCTCTGCGTTACGCCCGCCGGGTCGAAACCGCTTCCGTTATCGGTGATCGTCAGGTGAATCCCGTCATTGCGCCGCCTGAGTTTTACTTCGACCAGGCCGGCACTGCCGTGCTTGAGCACGTTGTTCAAGGCCTCCTGGAATATTCGGAACAGCGTGACTTCAACGCAGGCATCCGGACGCGGCTCCAACTCGGCACACTCCAACCGGACACGCACGCCATCAGGCATATCAGACGGAACTCTCTCGACCATCCGGTGCATGGCTTCAATCAGGCCCACGCCGTCCAGATGCGCAGGACGCAACATGTTCGACAGATCTCGCACCTTGCCCAAGGCCTCGTCGACTACCCGAATCAACGCGGCCTGTCGCTGCTCCTGGTCCCCGACAAGATGACGCAGGATCGAGCTCGCGCTGATCTTGATCAGGGTTAACAACTGGCCCACGTCGTCATGCAGTTCACGTGCCAGATGAGAACGCTCGCGCTCCTGCAGTTGGATCATCTGCCTGAGTAGTTGTGCACAGGCCTTGGGTTCGTCGAGGTCATGGCACAGCCACTGCGACTCGACAGCATCAGCAATAATCATTCTGGCAACCTCACGCTCTCAATAGGCACTACAGGTACACCGTCGTAACGACGGTGCTCTAGACCCGAAACTGCCCCAGCAGCCGATTTAATTGCATCGCCACCTGCCCCAGGTTCTTGCTGGCCGTGTTGGATTGCGTCGCTGATTGCGCGTTGTCGTGCGCCAGGCTGGTCGACTGGGCGACGCTCTGATTGATCTCGTCAACCGCATGCGCCTGTTGCAGCGTCGCGCTGGCGATTGAGGCCCCCATCCCGCTGATGTTACGTAGCATCCCGGCGATTTGGTTCAGGCTGGCACCGGCCTGGCTGGCTTGCTCCACTGTCAGTCTGGAGGCTTGGCTGCTGTTGTTGATCGCTTCGACTGCAGCGCTAGACTTGCTCTGTAGTTGCTCAACCATTACTTGAATTTGCGACGTTGCCTCCTGGGTGCGTTGAGCCAGAAGACGGACTTCGTCAGCCACTACGGAAAAACCTCGCCCCTGCTCCCCCGCGCGAGCCGCCTCAATGGCCGCATTAAGCGCCAACAGGTTGGTCTGCTCGGCGATTGCATGGATCACGGCCAGCACGCCGCCAATTTGGGTACTGTCCAGCGCGAGCGCCTGGATCGCATCGACAGCTTGAGCAATGGTCGTGGATAACTGGTCAATCTGATTCAAACTGCGATCGATACTGACCAGACCGCGTTCAGCCTGCTGCTCGGCACTGCGGACTTCGTTGGAGGCGTGCTCGGCATTCCTGGCAACATCCTGCACGCTGTAGGTCACCTCGTTGATTGCAGTGGCCACCCTCTCCATTTGCTGGGACTGCTCGCCGCTTTTCTGCTGCGCCGTATCGGCGCTGTCGCTGAGGGAGTGGGCGGCGTTCTCGAGTAGCTGCGCCACCCCCAGCAACTCTGCAATGACCTGGCGCAATTTGTCAGTGAACACATTGAAGTGGCGTGCCAACGCACTCAGCTCGTCGCGACCGCTGACCTGCAACTGAAGTGTGAGATCGCCTTCGCCACTGGCGATATTGGACATGGCTTCGACGGTTTGTCTGAGCGGGCGCGAAATACTGCGCACGATCAGGCTGATGAAGGTGGCAAGCACCAACGCGACCACTGACCCCAACAGCGCCATCAGCGTCAGGTCTTCGCGAAACTGCGCGTTGATATCATCAATGTACATGCCCGTGCCGAGCACCCAACCCCAGGGTTTGAACAAGGCGACATAGGAAACCTTGTCCACCGGTTCGGCATAACCCGGTTTGGGCCAGGTGTAGGCAACCATTCCCGCACCCTGCTCTCGGACGATGCGCATCATCTCTGCGCTAAACGCAAAGCCGTTGCTGTCCTTCAAGCCGCCGACATTCTGCCCTTCCAACTTTGTGTTGACCGGCATCATGATCATGACCGGGCGCAGGTCCTGGATGAAAAAGTACTCCTGTCCGGCATAACGCAAACCACGAACCATTTCGCGGGCCTGCTCCTGGGCTTGCTCTCGGGTCAGTTGGTGGGCCTGCTCCAGGCCGTGAAAGTAACTGAATACCCCGAGGGTGTTTTCCACCGCATTACGAGTTTGTTGAACCTTGGCCGCATAGAGATGGCTATAACTGTTTTGCAGTATCAGTGTGACAAGCGCCAGTAACATTAACATGGACGCCAGCAGAATCAGCCAGAGGCGGCGGCTGATGGGCATAGTTCGCAGACCGGGCACGATAAGGCTCCTTTTAGAGATCTGTGTGCATAAAAGCGGGTGTCTCTTTTGGCTTGCCATGAACCGCGGCGACTGCCACACAGGCGCTTGATGGCGCCCGTGCGGCCTGTCGCCACCTGGACTACCAGAGCGCCAAGGTGTAATCGATGTTCACCCGTGTCTCGTTGTCATCGCGGAAGGTCGCAGCCGGGGCGAAATCGTTGCGATACCAGGCATGACGCAGACGTACGCTGACCCCTTTGAATGTGCCCGACTGCACGACATAGGACAGTTCGACATCTTTTTCGCTTTCACTGAGGTCGTCTCCACCCAAAGCTGTTGGCAGCTGGATATTGCTGCCATTGAGGTAGCGCACCATGCCTTTGAGACCCGGCACTGCGAGGCCCGCAAAGTCGTAGTCGTAGCGCACTTGCCAACTACGTTCTTTCGGGTTGATGAACTCGGAGCTGAGCGAGCCCTCGGACACCACCAGGGGTTCAGTCCCTGTCAGATATGGCATCGCGGTGTCGCCATTGAGCTGCATGTAGCCAGCGCCCAGGCTGTGGGCGCCCACCGTATAAGTGAACATCGTCCCCAGATTTCGGTTGTCGACATGCCCGGCCTTGGCCGCACCGTCTTCCCCGGTGATGAAATAGCGGACATCCGTCTTCAACTTTCCAGGACCGACAGGCTGTATCTGCTCGAAGCCGAAGTAGTCCTTGCGATACATTTCGTCGAGCACGGCATGGTAGTACTTCAGTGTCAGGCTATCGGACCATTTGTAATCCCCACCCAAAAAGACGAACTTGTCCGATTCGGCCTTGGGGTTGAAACGGCCATTGGGCGATGCGACGGTCATTTTTTGGTAACTGGTGGAATCGCGCAGGTTGATGCGGTCCAAAAAGCCGACACTCAACGACAGGTTGTCCAGATCCTGCGAGCGCAAATAGGCACCACGAAAGGTCTGCGGCAACAAGCGTGTGGGGCTGGCGAAGGCGATTGGCAGGAACGTACTGATGGTCCCGGCTTGCAGTTCCGTCTTCGAGATTTTCATTTTGCCGGTCAGGCCAAGCTCCGAATAATCGTCGCGCGGCTCTCGGCTGGGCACGTCGTACGGCAGCAAACCTGTGCCCGTGCGGTCCGGCGATGAATCGAGCTTGACGCCCAACAGCCCCACGGCATCCATACCGAAACCCACAGGTCCCGGGGTGAAGCCCGAACTGTATTTGAGAATAAAGCCCTGGGCCCACTCGCGGGCTGCCGATTGCGCGGAAGTGCCTTTGTAGTCGCGATCGAAGTAGTAATTGCGCATCGTCAGACTGGCTTTACTGTCTTCGACAAAACCAGCGGCCCTTACTTGCCCAGCAAGAACGGAGAGCACAAAACAAACAGCGATACTCGAGGGAACGCGAATTTGAGCTTTCATGGTTTTCTCTATTTTTATTAGTATTGAACGGGGCTTTACTGCAGGCGTGTCCCTGCCGCCGAACCTGTTGAGCGACCACGCAGGCATGCCCAATCAAGTTCGGGTGTTTCTCGTTCTAATCCGTTAGTTAACGTTGTTGCGTTTATACAAATGCATCAGCGTAGAAATTGGATTCGAGCAACTCTCGCTGCCCGATAAAGTCGCGACGGGCTGAATCCACAACGATCGGTGCACCACAGGCATACACCTCGAAGCGCTTCAACGAGGCAAAGTCGGACAGGACCTGTTGGTGTACAAATCCGCAAGCGCCTTGCCACTGACAGGCATCGTTCGACTCCGAGAGCACCGGGATGTAGTTCAACCAGGGTAACTCGGCCTGCCACTCGAGCAACTGCTCGTGATGGTAGAGATCCTTGCGCTGCCGGCCACCCCAATAGAGATAAACCGGACGCGTGTTATTACCCTGTTCACGCAGTTGCTCAAGCAACGCCTTGATCGGCGCAAAACCGGTACCACTGGCGAGAAAGATCATCGGTTGATCGTTCTCACGCAGATAAAAAGAACCATAAGGCCCTTCCAGACGAAGCAGTTCGCGCGGCTTCAATGCATTGAATACATGCCCGCTAAAACTGCCCCCTGGCATATGACGGATATGCCACTCAAGTTGATTGTCCACTGTCGAGCGCGTCGCCATCGAATAACTGCGACGGCTGCCGTCCTTGAGCAATACTTGCGCATATTGGCCGGGGTAATAATTGAACGTGACCGTAGGCGGCAACATCAGTCGCACGACCATGACATCGTCGGCGACCTTTTCGATGCTGGCCACGCGGGCGGCCGTCTGCTGAATCGAAATACCGCGCAGTTCGGTGACTTCCGGAGCATCGATGACCAGGTCCGAGGTCGCTTTGGCACAGCAGAACAAAGCGAGTCCGGCAGCACGTTCCTCTTCGCTCAGTACCTCCAGCGGACTATTGGCATGATCGACACTGCCGCTCACTACCCTGCCCTTGCAACTGCCACACGTCCCTTCACGGCAACTGTGCTTTAGCATCAGCCCGTCCGCCAACGCACCATCCAGGATGGTCTTGCTCGCATCCAGATCGAATTGTTGCCCAGCTGGTTGAATATCTACGTGATAGGTCATGGCATTTGCTCATTCACTGTGTGATGAAAAATTAACGGCGCTGGGCCGTCAGCAAGTCGAGGGCGACGTCGACAATCATGTCTTCCTGACCACCCACCATCCGGCGTTTGCCCAGTTCGACGAGGATGTCGAGGGTCTTGAGGCCGTACTTGGCCGCAGCGATTTCGGCGTGGCGCAGAAAGCTGGAGTACACGCCGGCATAACCCAGGGCCAGGGTCTCGCGGTCGACCCGTACCGGACGGTCTTGCAGCGGACGCACGATGTCGTCGGCGGCGTCCATCAGCGTGTAAAGGTCGGTGCCGTGGTTCCAGCCCAAGCGCTCGGCGGCGGCGATGAACACTTCCAGCGGCGCGTTGCCGGCACCGGCGCCCATGCCCGCGAGGCTGGCGTCGATGCGGTCGCAACCTTCCTCGACGGCGGTGATCGAGTTGGCCACCCCCAGGCTCAAGTTGTGGTGCGCGTGCATGCCGGTTTCGGTTTCCGGCTTGAGCACCGCCTTGAACGCACGGAAACGGTCGCGGATGTCCTGCATGTTCATCGCGCCGCCGGAGTCGGCCATGTACACGCAGGTGGCGCCGTAGCTCTCCATCAGTTTGGCTTGGGCGGCCAACTGCTCGGCCGGGATCATGTGGCTCATCATCAGGAAACCGACGGTGTCCATGCCCAGTTCACGGGCGTACTCGATGTGCTGTTTCGACACGTCCGCTTCGGTGCAATGGGTGGCGATGCGCACCACTCGCGCTCCGGCGTTGTAGGCGGCTTTCAGGTCGTGCACCGTGCCGATGCCCGGCAACAACAGGGTGGTGATCTTGGCGTGGCTGATGACGTCGGCGGCGGCTTCGATCCACTCCAGGTCGGTGTGCGCGGCGAAGCCATAGTTGAAGCTCGACCCTTGCAGACCGTCACCGTGGGCGACTTCGATCGAGTCGACCTTGGCCTTGTCCAGCGCGCGGGCAATGTCCTGCACGTTCTGCAGCGAATACTGGTGACGCACCGCGTGGCTGCCGTCGCGCAGGGTCACGTCGGAGATGTAGAGTTTTTTGCCGGGGTTAAAAGTCATGTCGGTCTCCTCAGGCGTTCAGCATCGACTGCGCCATGCGCTCGGCGGTGGCCAAGGCAGCGGAGGTCATGATGTCGAGATTACCGGCATAGGCCGGCAGGTAATGGGCGGCGCCTTCGACTTCGAGGAACACCGAGGTCTTCAGCCCGGAGAATTTGCCGAGGCCGGGAATGTTCAGCGGTGCGTCTTCAGGAATGACGTCGAACTGCACGTGTTGCTTCAGGCGATAACCGGGCACATAAGCCTGTACGGCTACGGCCATCTCGAGAATGGACGCCTCGACCTCAGCCTGATCGGCCGCCTCGGACAACACAAACACCGTGTCGCGCATCATCAGCGGTGGCTCGGCCGGATTCATCACGATGATCGCCTTGCCCTTGGCCGCACCGCCGATCACTTCGATGGCCTTGGAGGTGGTTTCAGTGAACTCGTCGATGTTGGCGCGAGTGCCGGGACCGGCAGATTTGCTGGCAATCGAGGCGACGATTTCCGCGTAGTGCACCTTCGCCACGCGCGACACCGCCGCGACCATCGGGATGGTGGCCTGACCGCCGCAAGTCACCATATTGACGTTGAGCTGAGCGAGGTTCTGCTCCAGGTTGACCACCGGCACGCAGTACGGGCCAATGGCCGCGGGCGTCAGATCGATCAGGCGGATGCCGGGTTTGATCGAGCGCAGGAACGCGTCGTTCTTCACATGGGCGCCAGCCGAAGTGGCATCGAACACGAAGTCGATGTCCTTGAACGCGTCCAGGCGAGTCAGGCCTTCAACGCCTTCGTGGGTGGTGGCCACGCCCATGCGCTGGGCACGGGCCAGGCCATCGGAGGCCGGGTCGATGCCGACCATGACTGCCATTTCCAGGTGTTTGGCGTTGCGCAGGATCTTGATCATCAGGTCGGTGCCGATGTTACCGGAACCGATGATGGCGACTTTGAGTTTTCTGGCACTCATTTGTTTTCTCCAAAAGCTTCATCGAGAAGGATCACGGCCGAGTCCAACGTCGCGGCATACACACGCTTGACCGCATCAGGACGCAAGCCAAGTGCAGCGCGTTGGTTGATGTAACCTTTGTCAGTAATCTCCCCATCATCGAGGCTCGGTGGCGAGTCGAGGATGACCATGCGCACGGCATGCTGCGAGGACGCAGGAAACTGCTGGGCCAGTGTTTGCATGCCCGTAATAAGGGCCAGACGAACGGCAGGTTGCATAGACAGTTGTTCTGCGGTCATGCGCTTGCCGGCGGCTCCGGCCAACGCCCGCAGCGCCGGTGTCGGATAGATCAATGCGCCGATCACGTCTCGATCGTGACCGCAAATGACAGCGTCAGAAGCGTAAGGCGCCAAGACACTCACCAGCCGTGGGCGCAACGTACCGACGGAAACCCACGTGCCAGTGGTCAACTTGAAGTCTTCGGTGACCCGCCCATCAAACACGATGCCCTTCTCCGGGCGCTCGGGATCGAGCAGTCGACCGGCATCGCCAATCTGATAGAAGCCCTGTTCATCGAACGCCTCAAGGCTGCCTTGCGGGTCATTGAGATACTGCTGAAACACTGAGGGTCCGCGTACACGCATTTCCAGCTTGTCGCCGCTGGGCACGAACTTGATCTCTACGCCCGGTACTGGCAGGCCGATGTTGCCTGGCTTGTCCAAACGGTAATGAACGTTGGTGAGCACTGGAGAGGTCTCGGTCGCTCCCCATTCGCTGGTAAAGAACAGGGGCTTTTCGCGGACCTTTTCCGCACAGGCTATCAACCGATCCCACGTGCTCTGTGGCAAAGCCGCAGCGGCATAGAACAGCATGTCCAGGCGACCGAAAAGTGCTTGCGCCAACTCCTCGTCGCGCTCCAGGTAAGGCAGTAGCGCTTCATAACCACGAGGGACGTTGAAGAACACCGTTGGCTGGACGGATTTGATATTTTCCACCGTGCGCTCGATTCGCCCGGTCACCGGTAATCCATCATCGATATAGAGCGTGCCGCCGTTGCGCAGCACCATGTTGAAGTTGTGGTTCGCGGCGAAGGTATGACTCCACGGCAGCCAATCCACCACGACCATTTCACTGCCTTCGAGGAAGCGCCAGCATTGGGCGATCGATTGCTGGTTGGCGCACAGCATGCGATGGGTATTGATGACCACCTTGGGCGTGCCAGTGGAGCCGGAAGTCAGCATATAGCGGGCGGGGACATCGCCATCGAGGCGCAGAAAGGCATCCATCACCTGCGCACTTTCGACCCGGTAAAGCAAAGGCAGTGGCAGCGCGCCTGGAACTGCCTGGGCGTTGCGCGCAACCACGACGGGACAGTCCGGTTGAATCAATTCGATTGTGCGGCGATAAGTATCGCCATCGTTGATGAAGATCAATGCCGGTTTCAGCTGCGCCACGATAAACTTGAGCTTGCTGCAGCCGCTCTGTGTATTGCGCGAATAAGCGACCGAAACGGTGGCCACCGCAATCCCGACATGCATGGCCGCCAGCGTGATCAATGCCTGATCGATGTCGTTTTCCGACAACACCAGCACCGGTCGACCGGGCACCGTATCGAGCTCCAGCAAACCCTGAGCCAGAGCACCGACGCGTTGGCGAACCTCGCTGTAGTTCAAGGTGAACCAGACGCCATTGCGACGCTCAGCCAGATAAGGGCGCAGTGGAGCCTCGAGCGCCCATCGCTCCAGCCACTCGCCGATACAACGGGCATAGGGTTGCAGAGGTTCCGGGGATCGCAGTATGAAACTGCCCGCCTCACCTGGCTCGACAGTCACGCGAGCAGGCGCCAACTTGGCAGGATCGTCGAAAAAGTCGTACACGGCACGCCCTCACAAGATCAACAGACACGCCTGTTGTCTCATCATCATTATTTTTGTTGTTACGGGTGCCGGTTCAACAACCCGGACCCCTGTCGCATGACCCCAAAAGGTCAGCGCATCACACTCATACGAATCGGCAGCTCACTTCACCCAGTCGGGTCAGTTTCAAGCGCAGGCTGTCACCGGTGGTCACGGGCACCATGGGGCCCAAGGCTCCGGATAACAGCACGTCGCCTGCGCGCAGTGGCCGGCCAAATTCGGCCATGGTCCGCGCCAGCCACAGGCAGGCGTCCAGCGGGTTGCCGAGGCAGGCTGCGCCCACACCGATTGACGCCTGAGCACCATTTTTTTCCAGCAACATGCCTTCCAGCGCAAGGTCCAGATTGGCCAGGCGCACAGGAGTCTTGCCCAGGACGTAGAGCCCCGAAGAAGCATTGTCGGCCACCGTATCGACCAGGGTGATTTTCCAGTTCTCGATAGCCGAATCGACAATTTCCAGCGCCGGCACCAGGTACTCCACCGCGCTCATCAGCTCGCCCAGGGTTGTGTCCCGATTGGGCAAGTCACGCCCCAACACGAAAGCGATCTCACCCTCGGCCTTGGGCTGAATCAGGCGGGAGCTGTCAATGGCCTCGCCATCGCCGTATTCCATATCGGCAAACAACATGCCGAAATCAGGCTGATCGACGCCCAACTGCTCTTGCACGGCCAGCGAGGTCAAGCCGATTTTACGCCCGCTGAGACGGCGACCGGCGGCCAGCGCAGCCTGGGTATTGAGTTCCTGTACGGCGTAAGCATCAGCCAGCGTGGAAATCTGGAAGCGCTCGGAGATGCGCCCGCAGGGGGTTCGCGTCATGCGCGCTTGCGCCAAAGCCGAGGCGGCAGCCTGAATGGAATCGTGGTTCATGGAGTAGCTCCTCAACAATTGGTAGTCACCGCTCAATGCGAGCGTTGCTGACTGGTCAGGTAACCCTGATGCAACTCATCGACCAGCTCGGCGACGCTGTAGCTGCGCTTGATCTGCCCGACGCCCTGCCCCGCTGACCACACGTGTTTCCACGCTTTGTTGGCGGAGGCAATGTCACCGGAAAAATCGATGCGCGTGTTGTTCTCGGCGTCTGGGTCAATACCGGCCTTTTCCAGGGAAGGTTTCATCCAGGTGGCGAGTACGCCACTGACCGCTTTGGTGGTAGCCACGTCATCCATGGAGCAGTCCACCAGCATGTCCCGGTAAGCGTTTTCGGCCAGGCTCTCGTGGGCCGCTACCAACCGGGTGCCTATCAGGGCGAAATCGCAGCCCAGAACTTGCGCCGCATGGATGTCGCGCCCATTCGAAACAGCGCCGGCCAGACCGAGCGGCCCGTCCCAGAACTCGCGGACTTCAGCGACGAAGGCAAAAGGGTTGTAGCTGCCGGTATGGCCGCCGGCACCGTTACAGACCAACACCAGACCATCGACACCCGCATCGACCGCCTTGCGTGCCAGGGCCGGAGTGATGACGTCAGCGATCACTACGCCGCCATAACCGTGGACAATTTCCAGCACACGCTTGGGGCTACCCAAGGCCGTGGAAACGATCGGCGGCTGGTAGCGTTTGACCAGTTCCAACTCGGCCTCGAACCGATCGTAGGTACTGTGCACGATCATGTTCAGCATCCAGGGTGCCCATACCTGGCCTTGTGTTTTCGCGGCCGAACGCTCGACAACAATCTGAGCCAGCCACTGGTCCAGTTGCTCGACGGTGCGCGCATTGGGCGCCGGCATGCTGCCGACAATGCCTGCCTGACAACAGGCATTGAGCAGCTGCGGCCCGGAAACCAGGAACATCGGAGCGGCCAGGACCGGCATCGGTAAACCAGCGAACAGTTCCAGCAACTTCTGTTGGGGTGCACTCAAGGAACGGCTGTAGACACGCATGGGGCTTTTCTCTTGTTATGGGTACAAATAAAAGTCTGGCTTCAGACCTTTCTGTGACTGGCCGCGCCCGGGCTGCGGACTTCCCAGCCACCGTCGCTGTGGATGATGTTGGCGGTGGTCAACCCTGAGTTTTCACGGGAGGCCAACAGCACATAATGGCCCGTGTGATCTTCCGGTTCCGCGATGCGCTGCAGCGGCACCGCCTGCGCAGCGCCTTGCTCGAAACCCGGGATCTGGTTGAGCGGAACACTTCGCGTATTGAGCCCATCCAGACTCTTCATAGGCGTATTGGTCGCCCCTGGCGCTACACCATTGACGCGAATGTCCGGTGCCAATTCGTAGGCCAGCTGACGGATCATGCCGACCAGCGCATGTTTGGCAGTGACATAGAGAATGCCCCCACCGCCGGCATAAAAAGCACTATTGGACAGGGTGAAAATCATGCTGCCGCGACTGGCGCGCAAGGCATCAGTACTGCATCGTGCGCCCAGCATGTAGCCTTGGACATTGATGGCGAACAAGCGCTGAAATGCACTTTCAAAATCTTCAGGGGCAATACGGTCCAGGCGAGTGAAGTAATCAAACACCGCCGCATTGCCGACAAACGTGTCGAGTTTGCCGAACGCATTCAGTGTGGCCGCCACCGCGCGTTGATTGTCCTCATACTTCGAGACATCGCCCTGCACCGTGATGATGGCGTCGCCCAGTTCGCTGCGCAGTGCGCTCAGCTGTTCGTCGTCACGCGCCATGACGCACACCCGTGCGCCTTCGTTCACATAACGCCGAACGATGGCGCTACCGATGCCGCCCGTGCCGCCAGTGACCAATGCTGCTTGTCCTTCGAGCCAACCCATGTGCGTATCCTCAGAGGAAAGTGTTGATGTTCTTGCACAACAACATCGCGTTTGGAATCAGGATCTTGCGCTTCAGCAACTTCAGCCCGTCGGCCTCGCGGCGCAGCACATCCTCACGGCGCCCGACCAATTGATGGGACTCGTCCAGACCACGGCTGCGGATGTTCATGAAGCAAGAGAACGCAATGAACTCGCCTTCCTGTTCACCGGCAAACACCTCGATATTGCTGATCAGGTGAACGTTGCGCGTCGGTGGATTTTCAGCCCAGGCCGACGGCTGCTTGAACCGCGCGACCCGACGCTGCAGATCGCGCATGCCATCGTCGAAGAAGGCCATGTGTTCCAGTCTGTAGGGGCCAGACTTGTCTTCGCGTCGGCGGTTCTCGATACCGGGCATCCAATAGTGGATGGTCTCGCTGAGCGACTGCAGCCACTCATCCCAGGACTCGTTGTCGAGCAGGCGAGCCTCACGCAACAAAAAGGCCTCGACGGCGAGTTTGTCTTCGAATGCAACGGGTTGTTCCATTGGCAAAGCATTCATTTCGGTCCCCTCAACGCATCTTGCCGTTACGATCTGGTACGTCCGCCCAAGTGGGCGATTGCAACAGGTCTTTCCAGCGCTGATAGAACGCGCGCGAGTTGCATTCGTTGAGTTGCCCCTTGAACACATTGCCAGGCAGTTCGCTGTTTTCGATGCGCGTATCCATGCCAAGGCCGACGTACAAATCCTGATAGCGCGTGACCATGCCGCGGCTGGTCTTGGTGCAGTATTCCCAGTTCTCGCCATCGTCCATTTCAAACACACCGGTCGGAGAGAAGGTCATCATCGCGCCACGGCGCCATTTGTCCTTGATGTCCTGCGGTGCATTTTTGTTGACGATGACCCAGGTAAACAGCTCGATCTTGTGGGGCCCGCGCGGTTGCCAGATGCGAACCGTGTTCTGCCCCGGCAAGAAAGAGAAATTGGGGAACACGGTGAACGATGAAATCGAACCGATCAGCTTGGAGCGGAACTCGCCCAGACGCTCCGCCACTTTCGGGCGCAATACGTGCAGGTATTTGTTGATGTCTTTTTCGCCCAGGGTTGCGGCGTTGCCCACCACATCGGTGGCGAACTCGTAGCCGTGGCCATTCCAGTTCACCGAGTAGGACTCGGGAAGGTCGCCGACATTGGCCACCGGCCCGCCGAGCATGGCCTTGGCCGCGGAGTCATGAGTCCAGCCACCGTGAAGGATATCGCCGACGAAATTTTCCGCCGCGACTTTCCAGTTGCATTCGATGGTGGAACGGATGCAACCACCGAGAAACTCACTGCCGCCCTCGTCCATATCGAGCATGACATCCAGATACCAGGTCATCGGCCCCAGGTATTCTTCAAGTGACGGTGCATCGTCGGCAAAAGTGGCAAACACCAAACCCTTGTAAGTCGCAACACGCGCTTCGCGCAGTCCATGCTTGGACTTGTCGAAGTTGCTTTCCTCATAGCACTTGGATTCATGCATACCCAGCAACCGGCCGCCATCGGCGCCGAATGACCAGCCGTGGTAGTTGCAGATAAAACCACGCGCATTGCCCGCCTCGGCGAAACAGATCTTGTTGCCACGGTGTGGGCAGGCATTGAGGAATACCTTGAGCGATGCGTCCTTCTGACGTACCACCAGGACCTCGTCCTCGCCCATGCTGGTGGCGAGATAGTCACCCGACTTCGGCAATTGCGATTCATGGGCGACGAACAGCCAGCAACGCGCGAAAATCTTCTCGAGTTCTTGTTCGTAGATGGCCTGGTCCCAGAACACCTTGCCGGACAAGCGGCCTTCCTCCATGTCGCACACCCGGTCAAGGTTGGGCAGGCTGGGTGTAGGCTCAATGGTTCTGAGTGGTATGTGTTTGCAGTTATCCATTGTTCTGGACTCACAAGGAATACGGTGGAAAGACAGGCCTTCGTGCCGGGCGTCAGGCGTCGGCCAATGCGGCATCGCTGGCATGTTCGAGGTCGGCAAAAACCTCTTTGTCGGTAACGATGATCCGGTACGTGCGAAGGTGCTTTTCACAGGGGAACGTCACTGCTTCGCCCGTCCGGATGTCAAACTGCCCCCAATGCACCGGGCAGGTGATCAGGTGGTCTTCCAGATCGCCTTCTGCCAGGGAAGCCGTGGCGTGTGTGCACATGTCAGAGGTGGCATAGAACGTGCCGCCCAGGTTGTACACACAGATATCTTCTGCAGCGCCATGGCTGACTTTTTTCAACTCACCTGGCGACAGTTCATCGCGCTGGCACAGCAATACTCGGCTCATGACTTTTCCTCACCAGCAAACAGTTGCAAGAAACCCAACCCGGTGACCCAGGCAGGCACGGCTTCATAGGCGATGACTTCACCGGCCGGATTGGCGACGGCAGCCATGGCGCAGGCGAAATTGCGGATTTCCATGGCGCCATTGCCGGCGCGGCGCAAAATCTCTTCATCCGAATAGGCGCATAGCGCTTGCAGATCGCCGTTGACGCCGTGGGCAAGAATCTCTCGGTCGAAGTCCTCGGCCACCCGGCCCATTTCCGCCGTCCCTACCCAGTGGCTGATGCCGCCGCTACCGATAATGACGACGCGCTCGTCAGCATCGAATGACTCCACCGCCGCACGGATCTGGCAACCGAGATCAGCAGCTCGCTTGAGCGAAATGTAAGGGTCCACGCCACAGGCCAGGTACACAGGAATAGTCGGCAACTCTCGACCGAGGATCTGTTCAGCCGGCTTGACCGTCAGCTGATGAGGAATCGAGAACGAGTGATCCACGGTGAAGCTGCGCGCCACTGTCCAGTCGATGCCCTGCCCTTCGCCATGCGAGACGATATGGCCGGCCAGTTGTTCCTGGTTGCGCACCACACCTCGTTCCAGCCCCGGCAACCGATCCAGTGGACCATCGACATCACCGGTACCGATGACATAGCGCGGCAGGCACTGGGTGCCGAACAGGATGTAATGATCGCAGCCGACGATGATCACCGAGGTCGGCGCCAACTGCGCCAGGCGCTGAGCACATTGCTCGTATGCACCCCAGACCGCATCACCTTGGGCCTGCGGCGGCGCGTTGGGGGCGACGAACATGACCGGGTCATGCGGCATCCAGAAACCACCTACTATCTTGCCCATCGGATCACCCCTTGAGTGCGGCGGAGAAAGCCGCGCGTTGTTCGTCGGTTGCACCCAGGCGCTGCTTGTACAGCGACATGCTTCGCTGAGGTGCCAACTCCTGCCAGAAGCCCATGGTCAGCATCGGATTGACCCCGACCGCTTGCAGAGCGGCGACATCGAAGCCCACGACCATTTCAACTTCTTCTTCACTCAATGCGAAACGCCCGAGGAAGCCTTTGGGGTCTTCGCGAAAACGCTCTTTGGAGGCGCGATCAACTGAGAGTTGCCACAGCGCTCGCTCCAGTAGATTTCGGCTCATGTCGGATCACTCGCTCAGGAAGTCGCGAACCAGCGCCACGAAGCGACGCGGTTGCTCGCTTTGCACCCAGTGGCCGCAACGGCCGAACAGATGCAAATCGGCATTCGGTACGCTATTGGCGATCAGCATTCCGCAGGAGGGCGGCACCACGCGATCTTCACGGCCATGCACGACCAGGGTCGGCGCGATGATCTTGGCCAATGCGGCGGCAGGGAAACCCTTGACCAGCGTTTCGCCCTCGGCGGCTGGCTGGGGAATGAGCTTGCGCAAGGCTTCCTGGGAACCGGCGCGGGCACTGGCTTCGTAACGCGCCTTGACCAGCTCGGGCGTGATCAAGGTCTCGTCGTATGGGAACAGCGCCATCAGCCGCTGCATGTTTTCCAGGGATGGTTCGTACTCCCATGCACCGCGTAGCCCCGGCGTCTGCACGAATTCACCGGCAGGCGTGCCCAGCAGCACCAGCTTGTCGACCCGCTCCGGGGCGAACACCGCCAGGCCAATGGCGACCGCGCCGCCAAAGGAATTGCCGACGAAAGAGGCCTTGGGAATATCCAGCGCATCCATGATGCCGACCAGGTGGTTGACCCACATTTTGATGTCGTACTTGGCCTCTTCCTGAAACTCGGTGAAACCGAAGCCGGCAATGTCCGGCACGATGACCCGCCATTTGTCAGAGAAGGCCGACATGCTCCGGGACCAGTTGGTCCAGCCCGAAACGCCAGGACCGGAGCCATGGAGCAGAAACAGAGCATCGCCCTGACCTGCTTCGTGATAGTTGGTCTTGTGTCCTGCCGCCAGCAGGGTTTTTCCAATACCGTCCATAAGGCCTCCGGTTGTTTTTATTTATTAAGATACAGATGTGTATCTGTATGCTAGAGAGGAAACCCGGACGCGTCAACACTCTAAATACAGACATGTATGTCGGTATTGAACGCAGAATCAGGTGCTAGAGCGGGAAAATGATTTGTCTGGTAGGATACACATCTGTATCTTTATGATGAACGGTCAGCCGGGTACAAAAAGAGCTGTTCAATACACCTGTGAATTGCGGCTGCCTGGAAAGCCGTCAGGCGTTAGAATGTTTTTCCTTGCCCGAGGCGCCCTACCCGCCCCCGGCACTCATCCAGTTGGTTGGACAAGGCCCTAGCACAATGTCAACACGCACCAGTCTCACTCGAGAAGATTGGATTCATGCCGCACAGCATGTCCTGGTTACCAGCGGCGTAGACGCCGTTCGGGTCGACACTTTGGCCAAGGAGTTGAAGATCACCCGTGGCAGCTTTTACTACCACTTCAAAAGCCGTGGTGAATTACTCGAAGGCATTCTGGGCAACTGGCGGTCCCGTGCGACCGAGGATGTCATCCTTCAACTGCGTACCGCACACACTTCACCGCTCCAGCAATTGCAACGCCTGCTGGAGCTGCCCTCCCATGGCCAGACCGCTCGCGAAGCCGCCGCCATTGAATTGGGGATACGCGCCTGGGCACGCCGGGACGATAAAGCCCGACAAGCCATCGACGAAGTCGACCGCTATCGCCTGAATTATATCGAGGGTCTGTTGATACAAGCTGAAGTGACGCAGAGCGAAGCCAGCGATCGCGCTTATCTGATCTATGCCTATCAAATCAGCTTGTCATTGCTGCACAGCGAAGACACTGCGCAGGATCGCAAGGATCGCAGCGCTCGCATGGCAAATATTCTGATTCCTGAAACACTACCTGCGTGACATGCAGAGAAGACGCTGACCGACCATGGAGCGGTGAAACGACAGGCGGCGGCTGAAGCGGTAAGTGGTTTCGTTCAAATAGTTGGGCGATTTGCTGGAGAGAGTCGTCTTTCTGCCAGTGACCCCGTCGGTTATGCGTTGTACCACCTGGCGCATCATCTTCAGTAGCTTGGCTCGGTCGCTCAGCTCAAAGCGGGGTGAGGTAGCAACTAGTTCGATCATGCTATCGGCGGAAACGCAGCACCAGGACTAGCTGGCTGTTGGCTACTTACTGCAAGTGCTCTCCGCTGCTGCGGGTATGAATCGCACTCCGCCGCTTGTCGCGGGTCATGTTGCGTAGGCGGTGCATGTGCAGATTCACTTCCTGCGTAGCTCCGGCCTGTTCGTCCGCAGCGACTGCGATCTGCATGGGTATTTCACTGTCAGAGTGCGATCGGCGCAGCGTGCAGGCAACTGACGTTTACTACCCCAACACCAGTAATCCATACCTAGTGAGTTGGCTTTCAAACGCAGGAAACATCAGCCCAATTGAGCCTCGATCTGTTTCACTACGCCCTTCATCGCCGGCAAGTAACGGCGCGCAGCTTCCTCAATGGGCATCGCCTTGGCGATGTAGACCAGATTCAGGCAGCCCATCACCCGTTCCTCGTGCATGACCGGGATCGCAATGGCGGCGATCTTGCGCTCCTGGCCCCAATGTGAATTGTTTTCGCCATACCCCTTGGCCAAGGTGTGTTCCACCAGTCGTTCGACAAAACGACGGTCGGCGGCCAGCGGTGATTGTTCATCTTCGCGGCCGATCATCAATTCGATCAGCTCTTCCCGCTCGGCGGGTGGGCAGAACGCAAAGTACGCACGGCCGGTCGCGGTCATCAGCAACGGCAGGCGCCTGCCAACCATGGATCGGTGAAACGACAGGCGGCTGAAGCGATGGGTGGTCTCGCGAATGACCATGGCATCGCCGTCCAGCGTGCACAGGTCGGTGGGCCAGATGACTTCCTGCAACAACTCGCCGAGCAAGGGGGCGGCGATGGAGGAAATCCATTGCTCATCGCGAAAACCTTCACTGAGTTCGCGCACTTTCAACGTCAGACGATAACTGTCATCCGACTCGCTACGCCGCACATAACCTTCGGCCTGCAAGGTCTCCAGCAGCCGCCGAACCGTGGTGCGGTGCAGCCCGCTCTGCTCCGCCAATTGTGCCGTGCTGGCGCCGCCATCGAAGCGATTCAAGCTATTGATCAGCGCCAAGCCGCGCATCAGGCCACGTACGGACTTGTATTCTGTTTCGCTCATGAATGGTCCCATTATTGTTATAAATCAACAATGTGCACCTAGTGCACACTAACAAGAGTTGTCGTTGTCGACCAGCTCCGTGATTTCCATACTGCGCCCAACAAGAAATCCAAAAGCGCTGTACGGAGATACCCATGAGTCCTGCACCCACTCCATCCACATTGGACCTGACCACCGACGTTGCCATTGTCGGCGCCGGCCCTGTCGGCTTGATGATTGCCAATTACCTGGGCCAATGTGGTGTGAACGTCACCTTGGTGGAAAAGCTCGACAGCCTGATCGACTACCCCCGCGCCATCGGCCTGGACGACGAAAGCTTGCGCACCTTCCAGGCTGTTGGCTTGGCCGACGCCGTGCTGCCGCACACCACACCCTGGCACGCCATGCGTTTCCTGACCCCCAAAGGTCGCTGCTTTGCCGATATACAGCCCAAGACCGATGAGTTCGGCTGGTCGCGCCGCAACGCCTTCATCCAGCCCTTGGCCGATCGCGTATTGTTCGACGGCTTGCAGCGTTTTGATAACGTCAAGGTGTTGTTCGACCGTGAGCTCGAAGGCTTCGAACACAATGACAGCGCCGTGGTGCTCAACCTCAAGGATCAGAACGGTCGCGGCGAACGTCTTCAGGCCCGTTATCTGATTGGTTGCGACGGTGGCAACAGCCTGGTGCGTCGCAGTCTGAACATCAGTTTCGAAGGCAAGACCGCGCCTAATCAGTGGATCGTCGTCGACATCGCCAACGACCCGCTGAGCACACCTCATGTTTACCTGTGCTGCGACCCGGTACGTCCGTACGTTTCCGCCGCCCTGCCCCACGCTGTTCGCCGTTTCGAGTTCATGGTCATGCCTGGCGAGACCGAAGCCGAACTGAGCAAACCCGAGAACATGCGCAAGCTGCTGGCCAAGGTGCTGCCGAATCCGGATCGCATCGAATTGATCCGCAGCCGCGTCTATACCCACAACGCTCGCCTGGCCGGTCGGTTCCGTGAAGGCCGGGTGCTGCTGGCCGGCGATGCCGCGCACATCATGCCGGTATGGCAGGGTCAGGGTTACAACAGCGGCATGCGCGACGCCTCCAACCTGGCCTGGAAACTGTCGCTGGTGATCAAAGGCCTGGCTGCCGACAGCCTGCTCGACAGCTATGAACAGGAACGTCGTGACCACGCCAAGGCGATGATTGACCTGTCTGTGTTGGCCGGTCACGTGTTGGCACCGCAAAAACGCTGGCAAGGCACCTTGCGTGATGGCCTGTCGTGGCTGCTCAACTATGTGCCACCCATCAAACGCTACTTCGTGGAAATGCGCTTCAAGCCGATGCCGCAATACGTTCAGGGCGCCTTGATCGTACCCGGTGAAAAAAGCTCACCCGTAGGCAAGATGTTCATTCAGCCCCGGGTACTGACCGAAGCCGGCGATACCGTGCTGCTGGATGAGGTGATCGGGGAGCACTTCGCGATCATCGCCTGGGGCTGCGACCCAACCTGGGGTCTGACGGCTGCACAAATCGAGCAATGGCAAGCGCTGGGCACACGCTTTATCCAGGTGTTGCCGGACGTCCAGCTCAAAGCCGCCAGTGACGTCAGCGAGGGTGTAATTCGTGTCGGCGACAGCACCGGCCGCCTCAAGGAATGGTTCGCCCGCGGTTCGGCCTCTATTGCCCTGGTGCGTCCGGATCGCTTCCTTGCCGGCCTGGCCATACCGCAAACCGTCGGCCAGGCCTGTGATGAATTGGCCCTGGCAATCAAGGCCCTGCCGCAACCCGAAGTGGCGATCCCCGCCAGCAAGGTCGCCTGACATGAGCGCCTATCTGCACTGCCTGTCTCACACGCCATTAGTCGGCTACGTCGATCCCACACCCGATGTGCTGGCCGAGGTCGATGGCATGATCGCTGACGCCCGTGAACGCATCGCCCGCTTCAACCCGGAGCTTATCGTGCTTTTCGGCCCCGACCACTACAACGGCTTTTTCTACGACGTGATGCCGGCCTTCTGCATCGGCATGGCCGCCCACGCCATTGGTGATTTCGACACCGCCGCCGGCCCCTTGGACGTGCCCAAAGCGCTGGCCGAATCCTGCGCCCAGGCTGTCCTGGATGCCGGTGTAGACGCCGCTGTGTCTTATCGCATGCAGGTCGACCATGCGTTCGCCCAACCGCTGGAACTATTGCTGGGTGGCTTACAAGGTTGCCCGGTGATCCCGGTGTTCATCAACTCGGTCGCCGTGCCCCTACCCGGCTTCAAGCGTGCCCGTCTGCTCGGTGAATCGATTGGCCAGTGGTCGCAGTCGCTGAACAAACGCGTGCTGTTCCTGGCTTCCGGAGGGTTGTCCCATCAACCTCCGGTGCCGGAACTGGCCAAAGTCGATGCGCGCATGGCCGATCGGCTGATGGGCAGCGGTCGCCAATTGCCAGCTAATGAGCGACAGGCGCGCCAGGAACGAGTCATCCAGGCTGCCCGGGATTTCGTTGAAGACCAACGCAGTCTGCACCCGCTAAATCCGGTTTGGGACCAGCAGTTTCTCGACACCCTTGAACAGGGCCGCCTGAGCGACCTCGATGCGCTGGGCAATGACGAGCTGTCGGCATTGGCCGGCAAGTCCACACATGAAGTGAAAACCTGGGTCGCCGCCTTCGCCGCCCTTAGTGCCTTCGGCCCGTATCAAACCGAAGGTCGCTATTACCGTCCAATTCCCGAGTGGATTGCAGGCTTCGCCGCCCTCGGCGCACAGCCGCTGAACAACCACCATTGAATTCAAGGAACATTGCCATGACAGCCACTGCATTCACCGAAGCTTCCACCAGCCGCTTTGCCCGTATCAAGGAAGGCGATCTGGACTTGCAACTGCACTACAACGACGTTGGCGAAGGTGCCGAAACCGTGGTCATGCTGCACGGCTCCGGCCCGGGCGCCAGCGGCTGGGCCAACTTCCATCGCAATATCGAGCCGCTGCTGAATGCCGGTTACCGCGTGATCCTGATGGATTGCCCAGGCTGGAGCAAAAGCGACACGATCGTCAGCGAAGGCTCGCGCTCGAACCTCAATGCGCAAGCGCTCAAGGGCCTGCTCGATGTGCAGGACCTGGACCGCGTACACATCATCGGCAACTCGATGGGTGCCCACAGCACCGTCGCCTTCGCCCTAGAATATCCTGAGCGGATCGGCAAACTGATCCTGATGGGTGGCGGTACCGGCGGCCCAAGCGCGTTTGTTCCCCAGCCCACTGAAGGCATCAAGCTGATCGGCGCGCTGTACCGCGAGCCGACCATCGAGAACCTGAAGAAGATGATGAACGTCTTCGTTTTCGATGCCAGTGGCCTGACCGACGAACTGTTCCAGACCCGCCTGGACAATATTCTGGCGCGTCGCGATCACCTGGAAAACTTCGTCAAGAGCAGCACTCTCAACCCCAAGCAATTTCCGGATTTCAGCCACCGCCTGCACGAAATCACCGCCGACACCCTGATCGTGTGGGGCCGTGAGGACCGCTTCGTGCCGATGGACACCGGCTTGCGCTTGCTGGCCGGCCTGCCCAAAGCGCAACTGCACGTGTTCAACCGTTGCGGCCACTGGGCGCAGTGGGAACACGCCGAGAAGTTCAACCGCATGGTCCTGGACTTCCTGACCCATTGATCACCGAGGCCGACATGAACCTGACTCAAGACACACTGCGACAGCTCGCCGCTGACCTGCGCCAGGCCGAAGCCCACGGCGAAGCCATCGGGCCACTGCGCGAGCAGATCGGCGAAAACAACGCCGAGGCCGCTTACAGCATTCAGCGTCTCAACGTCGACCACGGCGTGGCCAACGGCCGTCGCGTAGTCGGCCGCAAGATCGGCCTGACCAATCCCAAGGTGCAGGCGCAGTTGGGCGTCGACCAGCCAGACTTCGGCACCCTGTTCGCCGACATGTGTTACGGCGATAACGAAAGCGTGCCGGTGAGCCGCGTGTTGCAACCGAAGATCGAGGCCGAAATCGCCTTGATCCTCGAACGCGATCTACCCTGCGCGGACGCTACATTTGCCGA
Source organism: Pseudomonas sp. LBUM1644 (assembly GCF_059716195.1). NCBI lineage: Bacteria > Pseudomonadati > Pseudomonadota > Gammaproteobacteria > Pseudomonadales > Pseudomonadaceae > Pseudomonas > Pseudomonas sp. LBUM1644. Next base: position 3,941,551 of record NZ_CP166812.1, read on the forward strand.
CGTGGTGGCGGCCACCGGCTGGGTCGTCCCGGCACTGGAAATCGTAGGCAGCCGCGTGCAGAACTGGAACATCCGCTTCGTCGATACCGTGGCGGACAACGCCTCCAGTGGTTGCTTTGTATTGGGGGGGCCGGCTCGACGCATCGACGGACTTGACCTGCGCCAAGCCAGCATGCGCATGACCCGCAATGGTGAAGAAGTGTCCAGCGGCAGCGGCGCCGAGTGCCTCGGGAATCCGCTCAACGCGGCCGTCTGGCTGGCCCGGACCATGGCACGCCTGGGCGATCCGCTGCGGGCGGGCGACATCATTCTCACGGGTGCACTCGGGCCGATGGTGCCAGTCACTACCGGTGACCGTTTCGAGGCCGAGATAGAAGGCATCGGTCAGGTCGGTGTGGCCTTCACTGCCGAGTAATCGGCGACTTGCGTGCAATAGAGGCAATAACAATGAAAAAACTCAAAGTCGCCATCATCGGTTCCGGCAACATCGGCACCGACTTGATGATCAAGATCCTGCGCAATGCGAAGCACTTGGAAATGGCGGTCATGGTCGGTATCGACCCGGCCTCCGACGGCCTGGCCCGCGCCCAGCGCATGGGCATAGCCATCACCCATGAAGGCGTTGAAGGCCTGACTCGCATGGACGTGTTCAAGAACATCGACTTCGTCTTCGATGCCACCTCGGCCGGTGCCCACGTCAAGAACGACGCCTTCCTGCGCTCGATCAAACCCGGCATCCGCTTGATCGACCTGACCCCGGCAGCCATCGGTCCATATTGCGTGCCGGTGGTCAACCTGGAGCAGAACCTCAACCAGCTCAACGTCAACATGGTCACTTGTGGCGGCCAGGCAACCATCCCGATGGTCGCGGCCGTGTCGCGCGTGGCCAAGGTGCACTACGCCGAAATCGTCGCCTCGATTGCCAGCAAATCCGCTGGCCCTGGCACTCGGGCCAACATCGACGAGTTCACCGAAACCACCTCCAAAGCCATCGAAGTGATCGGCGGCGCAGCCAAGGGTAAGGCGATCATTGTGATGAACCCGGCCGAGCCACCACTGATGATGCGCGATACGGTGTTTGTGCTGTCCGAGGCGGCCGATCAGGCCCAAATCGAAGCGTCCATCCTGGAGATGGCGACCGCTGTGCAGGCCTACGTGCCCGGCTATCGTCTCAAGCAATGGGTGCAGTTCGACGTCATTCCCGAAGAGGCGCCGCTGCACATTCCGGGCCTGGGCACGTTCTCCGGGCTCAAGACCTCGGTGTTCCTCGAAGTCGAAGGCGCCGCCCATTACCTGCCGGCTTACGCCGGCAATCTCGACATCATGACCTCCGCTGCCTTGGCCACCGCCGAGCGCATGGCGCAGTCGATGCTGAACGCCTGAGGAGACTGACATGACTTTTAATCCTGGCAAAAAACTCTATATCTCCGACGTGACCCTGCGCGATGGCAGCCACGCAATTCGCCACCAGTATTCGATCCAGAATGTGCAGGACATCGCCCGCGCCCTGGACAAGGCCAAGGTCGACTCGATTGAGGTCGCCCATGGTGACGGCCTGCAAGGCTCGAGCTTCAACTACGGCTTCGCGGCGCACACCGATCTGGAATGGATCGAAGCGGCGGCCGATGTCATCAGCCACGCCAAAATCACCACGTTGCTGCTGCCCGGTATCGGCACGGTGCATGACCTGAAAGCGGCCTACAACGCCGGGGCTCGGGTGGTGCGCATCGCCACCCATTGCACCGAAGCCGACGTCTCGAAACAGCACATCGAATACGCCCGCGAGCTGGGTATGGATACCGTCGGTTTCCTGATGATGAGCCACATGATCCCGGCCGAGCAGTTGGCCGCTCAGGCGAAGTTGATGGAAAGCTATGGCGCCACCTGCGTGTACATGGCCGACTCCGGTGGCGCGATGAACATGCAGGACATCCGCGACCGTTTCCGCGCGTTCAAAGCCGTGCTCAAGCCGGAAACCGAAACCGGCATGCACGCGCACCACAACCTGAGCCTGGGCGTGGCCAACTCGATTACCGCGGTCGAGGAAGGCTGCGACCGCATCGACGCCAGCCTTGCCGGCATGGGCGCCGGGGCCGGCAATGCCCCGCTGGAAGTGTTCATCGCCGCCGCCGAACGCCTGGGCTGGAACCACGGCACCGACCTGTACACGCTGATGGACGCCGCTGACGACATCGTGCGCCCGTTGCAGGACCGGCCGGTGCGGGTCGACCGCGAAACCCTGGCGCTGGGTTATGCCGGGGTTTACTCAAGCTTCCTGCGCCACGCCGAAATCGCCGCTACCAAGTACGGCCTCAAGACCCTCGACATCCTCGTCGAGCTGGGCAAGCGCCGGATGGTCGGTGGTCAGGAAGACATGATCGTCGACGTGGCGCTGGATCTGCTCAAACGCTGAACCGTGCATCACCCCCGGCTGGTCGCCCACGCAGCGGCCGGACGGGTTTGCTTTGCCCACTACAACAATAAAACGGGTATTCCATATGACATCGCTAAACGTGATAACACCGTTACACATGGCGCGGACCATCGGTCTGTGTTTCCTCGTCGCCCTAATGGAAGGCCTGGACCTGCAAGCCTCGGGGATCGCCGCCCAAGGTATGGCGGCGGCTTTCCAACTGGATAAATTACACATGGGCTGGGTCTTCAGCGCCGGCATTTTCGGCTTGCTGCCCGGTGCCTTCCTAGGCGGCTTGCTGGCTGATCGTATCGGCCGTAAACGTGTATTGATGGCGTCGGTAGCCCTGTTCGGATTGTTCTCGCTGGTCACGACCATGGCCTGGGACTTCAACAGCCTGCTGGTCGCCCGTTGCCTGACGGGTGTGGGATTGGGCGCTGCTTTGCCCAATTTGATCGCCCTTAGCAGCGAAGTGGCTGGCCCACGCCTGCGTGGCACCGCCGTGAGCCTGATGTATTGCGGTGTGCCGCTGGGTGCTGCGCTGGCGGCCTGCATTGGCATCGCCGATCTGACCGGTGGCTGGCAGGTGGTGTTCTACGTCGGCGGCGTCGTACCTCTGTTGATCTTGCCGATGCTGGGGCTTTACCTGCCGGAGTCGGCGCTGTTTCGCAGCATCAAGGACACGGCGCCCGTCAGTGTGGTCCAGGGTCTGTTCCGCGATGGCGCAGCGCTGCCAACGGCAATGATCTGGGTCAGCTACTTCTTTACCCTGATGGTGATTTACATCCTGATCAACTGGCTGCCCAGCTTGCTTATCGGTCAGGGTTTCAGCGGTCGCCAGGCCAGTTGGGTGATGCTGGCGCTGCAAATTGGCGCAGCGATCGGCACCTTGCTGCTGGGCTGGGTCATGGACCGCTTGCCGGCCTGGGCGCTGTCGGCGCTGATCTATCTCGGCATTCTCGCTTCGCTGACCGCCCTGGGTCTGGCCAGTCAGCTGCAGAGCATGCTGGTGGCCGGGTTCGTTGCCGGCTTTTTCGCCACGGGCGGGCAATGCGTGCTGTATGCCCTGGCACCGCATTTCTATCGTCCGTCCGTGCGTGCGACAGGTGTCGGCTGCGCGGTCGCCATCGGCCGATTGGGCGCCATGAGCGGCCCGTTGGTGGCCGGCAAGATGCTCGCCTTGGGCACCGGCACCACCGGGGTGATGCTGGCCTCGGCACCGGGGATTGTCATAGCGGCGCTGGCGATGTTTTACCTGTCAGTGCGGCGCAACGGCTCGCAAGCCGACTGACTTTCTACCCGTTACACCCCGCGTCGCGATGGGCGCGGGCTTATTCCAACAACAATAAAAGTGAACACTGCCATGCTCAGGAATTCTCTTGGGGCGCTCAGCGCCTGCGCCTGCGTTTTATCCCTTGGTCAGGCTTGCGCCAGCGGTTTTGTCGACGACAGCCACGCCGATCTGGTGATGCGCAACTATTACTTTGACCGCAATTACGTGAATGCCACGCCTCAGGCCGCCGCCCGCGAATGGGCGCAGGGCTTCATTCTCAATGTGCGTTCCGGTTTTACGGAAGGGCCGGTGGGGTTCGGCCTTGATGCTCAAGGTTTGCTGGGTGTGCGCCTGGATTCCTCACGCGCTCGCACCGGTACCGGCCTGCTACCGTTTAGCGGCACCACCCGTGAGCCAGCCGATGAATATTCGGAGCTGGGCCTGACGGCCAAAGTCAGGGCGTCGAAAAGCGAGCTGCAATTGGGCACCATCAGCACGTTCCTTCCGATCGCTTTCGCCAGCCCTACTCGCCTACTGCCACAGACGTTTCGCGGCGCGTACCTTAAGTCCCAGGAAATCGACAAGCTGACCCTGCACGTCGGCTGGCTCGACCGCATCAACCTACGTGACTCCACCGACTACCAGAAAATGTCGGTGGCCTCGCCCAACGGGCGCTTCAAGGGTGCGGCTGAGTCCGACCGCTTTTCATTCCTCGGAGGCGACTACGCCTGGTCACCGCAACTGACGCTGAAGTACTACCACGCAGAACTCGCGGACCTGTACCGCAAGGACTTCTATGGCTTTGTCGACAATCGGCCGATGGGCCCCGGCAGCCTGAAAAGCGACTTCCGCCTGTTTGTCACGGGTGAGGACGGCGCGGCCAAAGCAGGCACAGTGGACAACCGCAACGCCGCCCTGATGCTGACGTACAGCCTGGGAGCCCACAAATTCGGCGCCGGCTACATGCAACTGAGCGGCAAGACAGGCATGCCGTACCTGTTCGGCACCGAGCCGTTGGTGATCACCGAGGGCTCCCTGAGCTCCGACTTTCTGAATCCCAAGGAGCGCAGCTGGCAGGTGCGCTATGACTACAACTTTGTCGCCCTGGGTCTGCCCGGACTCAATGGCGTGCTGCGCTACGTTAGCGGCGATAATATCGAGTTGCCCAAGTTGGGCGGCAGCAACCTGAAAGAAAGCGAAAAGGACATCGAACTGAACTATGTGCTTCAGGGCACGCCTCTCAAAGGCCTGGCCCTGCGGGTGCGCAACGCCTGGTACCGCAACGACTTCAGCGCCCAGGCCAGCCATCGGGATGACAATGAGCTGCGGGTGAATGTCGATTACACATGGAAGTTATGGTGAGTTCCCGCCGGTTCCCGGGTGAGGCGCCAATACTTGCATCACGAAGATGCGCGTACACCGTCACTGGATCAAGCCGCCTCCATAGGCCAGATTCATGGTTTGCAGGTAGCGCCAAGCGCTTGCTGCAGGTCGATTTCGGCTCGTCGTGACCGGCAGAAATCGGCCAAAAGCAGTCGGTCAATTTTCGCTCTGAAACCTCATGCGCTTACGAGGCAGCAGCCCAATAGCAGTCAGTAGCGCGTTCAGAAGAAGATTTATTGTTCGTCGTAAAATCCCGCTCCTTTGTACATGGCGGTCTCAGGTGTTTCACCAGCAACGGCACGAATGGTATGGAGCACCAACATGGCTGCCGGGGACAATGTGCGTCCGCTCAAATGTACGATGCCTATGTCAGTAAACAGCGATTCGGTTTCGGGAAAAGACAAGTGAACCAGGACTCCTGCCGACAGGTCTCGCTGCACTGCGGCGTGTGTGGCCCCCAGAATCAAGTCGTCGTTAATCGCGAGGTCTTTCAGCACAGAGAGGTTGTCGCATTTCAGTGCTACCGGCAGCGACTGATCGGGAGCCAATTCAAGCACCCGTCTAAGTTGAACCTGCGCCCCATTGGGGAATGAACTCAAGGCAAAGCCATAGGACAAGCCAGCGCCAATGCACCCAGCTCTTCTTACCGCTCCGTTCCGTCACCGGGGCAATGCCTGAGTATTTTTGCACGTTGACTGGTTTCTCGGCTCTTCTGACAGATGGGTTGCGGTCCGTCTCTGCTAGCGCATGGACCATATCAACGAGCAGTGCTTACCTCGACCACTCGACAATGGATTGCCGGTGGTGGACAGGGACAAAATCAAGCTCAAGGTGCGATTGCCAATGGCGAATAGTGCCAAGGCCGCCTATGGAGGTTGGTATTCCTATTCCCCTCATTGTGAGCCAAAAGGAGGGCGCCTCAACACCTTGCCATCTCGCACCTCGAGAATCTGGTCTGCAATGTGAATCATGGCAGGGCGATGGGACACCGCGATCACGGTGATGCCGGGAGTCAGATTCTTTAGCAACTGGCATATCTCGGCCTCCGATTCCGGATCGAGCGCGCTGGTGGCTTCGTCGAGGATCAGAAGCCTGGGACGATGGGCCAGGGCGCGCGCGATGACGATACGTTGCCTTTGACCTCCGGAAAGTTTGGCACCGCGCTCGCCTACGATCGATTGCAGCCCGCCAGGACACTCCTGCAAAAACTGCCATGCACCGGCCTGACGGAGCGCGCGCTCTGCGTCGGCGGCATTCAAGGCCCTGTCTCCCAACGTGACGTTCGCCAGGATGCTATCGTGCAGCAGTAAGGTTTCCTGCGTGACGTAGCCGATCATGCGGCGCCACGCCCTCCTGTCTAGATCATGCAAGTCACATCCGTCTACCTTGATGCTTCCGGACTGTGGTGCGAGCAGTGAACAGATCAAGTCGAGGACGGTCGTCTTGCCAGCACCGGAGGGACCTATCATGGTGGTGAAAGAACCGACCGGAAAACTCATCGACACGTCGTCAAGAACCTGCCGCCCCCCGTAGCCGAAGTTGATATTTTCGAAACTAATATGCCGATTCAAGGCAGGAGCGCAGGTCCCCCCAACAGGCTCGGCATCGGCAACAGCGTTCTCGATCGACTCATTAATGGCCCAGTAGGCGCTCTCTTGCGCGACCATCCGGTGATAGCGCTGCTGCGCCTTGTGCAGCAGCCCCAACATGCGCACTACCACGAATACAAGCACCATCACCGAAGACAGTGGCAGTCCGCCGATGACAAGCCCCGCGTAGAGGCCCGCCGCAGCAAAGATCGCAAGCATAGGTTCCTGCAAGGCCCTCAGCGTTTCGCGGCTCATCACTTCACGCTCTAACGCTGCATTAAGCTCGCTGGCATGACGACGCAATAAAGAATCGGCGATGTCATCTCGGGCCATGGCTTTGAGCGGTTTCACCGAAGCAAGCGTGTCCGTCAGGTAGACCAGCAGCTCGCGCATTAGTCGGGTCTGGCTTTTACCCACGCGTCGCGATGTCTTCACCAGTCCTCGCACGGCCACCAGCAGAACAAAGCCGATCATCAGCGATAGAATCGCCGCCTGCCAGGAGACAAATAGCGCAATGATTGCATAGGCCGCTGCCTGAATACTCAGCGCCAGCATATTGGCCGCGTGCTCATAGGCGGTGGAAGCGCGGTAGGCTTCGGTTGCCACGGCATTGGCCAGTGCCCCGGCCGGTTGGCGTAGATAATATTCCCACCGGCTGCCCAGTGACGCTTTGATAAGGTCAATACGCAGGTCGGTTGCCACATGCGCCACGGTGTAGCCGACCTGTCGATTGCCCAGGAGAATCAGCAGGTTGCTCAGCGTCATACCCACGACAATAATCACTAGCATGTTCGGGATCGAGGGTTCCAGGCCTATCGTGTCCATTATCCTGAAGACCTGCAGCGCCAGCTTTGAATGGGGCTGGTCTTCAAGCACGGCCGATATCAGGGGAAGCATCGTGCTCAGGCTGATGCTTTCAACCACCCCTGCCAACAGCAGACTCAGCAGCATCAGGACAGTGCGGCCCGGATAGGAGCGGCCGAAGGCAAAAATAATCCGCATGAGTGTCGTTCACTATGACGTAGGTAAAGATTAACTCACCAACAGCTCGCGACACTCATCCAGCGCCCACTGTGACGAGGCCCATCGGGCCACGCAATGAAGCGAAGGCCTCGATGATCTGGTCTATTTGTTCAGATGTATGAGCCGCACTGACGCTGCAACGCACCAGGGTAACGGCGCCGGGTGTCGCGGGAGGAAGGACCAGATTGACATAGACGCCCTTCTCTATCAGCGCCCGCCAGACGGCCAGGCCCTCGTGAGGCGACTTCAGCATGACGGCAATCACCGGACTGGCTTGCGGCCCCAACTGGTAGCCTGACTCTGACAGACCTTGATAAAGCCGCCGGGCGTTCGACCACAGCTGACGCCGCAACTCCGGGCGTTTCTTGATGGCTGCCAGCGCCGACCTTACCGAGGCTATCGCCGAGGGGGCTGGTGAAGCAGTAAAAATATAAGGTCTGCTGGCGTAGCGAAGCAGGTCCATTTGCGCGTCGTGACAGGCGGCAAATCCGCCGACGGCGCCCAGGCTCTTGCTGAACGTGCCCAACAGAATGTCCACCTCCGAGTCCACGCCCAGCTCCTCGGCCAGCCCTCGCCCGTTGGCCCCCAGGACACCAAAGGAATGCGCCTCGTCAACCAACAGGTAACCTCCGAGACGGCGCTTGACCTCGACTATTTCTCTGAGCGGAGCCTGGTCACCCAGCATGCTGTAGATCCCTTCCACCAGAATAATCGCTTCCCGCGCGCGGTCGCCGAGCCGGACCATGCGCCGTTCCAGATCAGCGACATCGTTATGGCGAAAACGGATGATCTCTGCCCCTCCCAGCTTGCAAGCGTCGTAGATGCTCGCGTGGCAGTCCGCGTCAAGCAGCACCACCTCGCGCGCACCCGCCAGCGTTCCGATGACACCCAGATTGGCGACATACCCGGTCGAGAACACAATGACAGAACGCCGCCCCAGAAAATCAACCAGTTCGTCCTCCAGCGCGCTGTGCCCGGCGTAACTGCCGTTGGCCATGCGAGAGCCGGTGGTGCCGGTTCCTTCAAGCTCCAGTGAGCGCTGCGCCGCCTTGATGCTATCGGGGTCGAAAGTCAGCCCGAGATAATTATTGGTGCCGGCCAGAATGACCCTTTGTCCATGAATACTGCCCTCAGTCGGGGAATACATCTCGTCGATGCGAATTCCAAAAGGATGCAGTTGTGAATCCGAGAGACTGGCGCGCTCGGTTGCCAGCTTGTCGAATTTGTCAAACAGTCCCATCGGCATGCTCCACCAGGTTAAGAATGGCGTGAGACAACTGCGCAGGCGTGCGCACATCCATCAAAATATTGAGATGGATCGAGATGTCGAATTCGTCTTCCAGTTCCATCAGCATGTCCATCACCTTTATCGACTCCATCCCCAGGTCCTGGGCCAGGTCGGTATTCGGGTTGATTGGCGTTCCTGGTGGTGCGAGCCGCCCGATGAGTAACATCACCCTTTCGAGTATCGTTTCTTGTGTGATCATCATGGGTCTCCTTGAGTTCAGTGGCTCTTTGCCCGCTCAGAACAGGTGATTGCGCAACGCTTGCCGTAAGAGAATCCGGGGCTCCCAGCCCAATGTCGCGCTGATGCGGGTATTGCTGCAGGTCCAGTCAGGGTGCATCAGCTCATTGACTTTGCCGGGGGTCAGCATGGGTGCACGCCGGGTGAAAAGCGACAGCACCAGATTCGCTTGTGCGATCCCTTTCAATACCGCGGCAGGCATTACCGCTTGCCGTACCGGTGCATTGCGGATGTCGGAGGCGATGCTGGCCAGGCTTGCCCAGTTGTACCCCTGCGCCTGGCCGTCACACAACTCAAAGGTCTGCGATTGCACGACAGGTGCATCCAGCCACTGCATGACGGCACTGACCAGATCGTCCACATGGAGAAAGCTCAGCAGTGAATCGCCTTGACCAAGGGTCACCAGCCAGCCGCGCAGAAGCCATTCGAACACCGGACGCAACTCGCGGTCGCCCGGCCCATACACGGCGGTCGGCCTGAAAATACAGACGGGGATCGCCCCCGCAACGGCCCTGACCTGCCGTTCGCCTTCGAACTTGGAAGCGGCGTACCAGGACAACGTCGGATGCCTGGCCGCAAGGGACGAGATCAGCAAAAAACGCTCGCAACTGCCGCCAAGCCGCGCCGCCTCCATCAAGCGCTTGCTGCCCTGCACATTGACCGCATCGAAATCTCGGGCGTCCCTGCCCCTGACCTTGCCTGCGCAGTGAATGACGGCATCCGCCCCCTTGGTGAGCTCGGCGAGGGCATGTTCATCTTCCAGTGTTCCCTTGATCCACTTTGTTCCATCCTCTGCCGTCCCGCTCCTGGAGCGAGCCAAGGCACGGACCTCCACGCCACGGGCGACGAGTCGTTCGCGTAGGACACTGCCGATGAAGCCAGTCGCGCCAGTGAGCGAAACAACGCGAGCGCTCACGTCTCCTCCAGTGCTGGATAAGGAAGATCGGTGTTCGCCTGGGCCATGAATCGTTCTAGTGCTTCGGCACGGGAAGGCTTGCCAGAGGAGGTTCGAGGCAGCGAGTGAGGAGGTACAAGGTGTACGTCAGCAGCGAGACCGAATTCACTGAGGATCTTCGCGACCAGGGTACGGACCAGGTGCTCGCGACTTTCCGGCTCACGGATACGGCATTGAATCTGGACCACTACTTTTGGCACATCATCGCCGGGAACGACAAATACGATGGCATCGCCGGGCCTCAGTTCGGGTTCGGTCTCCACCAGATATTCAATATCCTGCGGCCAGATGTTTCGACCGCGGACGATGAGCAAATCCTTGCGCCGACCGGTGATATGGAGTTCACCTCGTGACCGATAGCCCAGGTCACCGGTGTCCAGCCAGTCATCTTTCAAGGCTGCCTGGGTGCTCTGCGGGTCATTGAAATAACCTGACATTACGCTGGGCCCCTGCACGAATATCTGCCCTACCTCACGCTCCGCAACCACAAGCCCCGCAGCGTTGCGGATTTCGACGCGATGGCCGGGCAACGGTGCGCCACAATTGGTAAAGGCACAGCTTCCCGGATCATCGGCGGCGCACTTCTGCGCCCTGAGCTGATACTCCAATACCTGGCGATCGACATGATCCACCAACACCCCGCGGCGGGCGAAGCTGACGGCAAGTGTGCTTTCCGCCAGACCGTAGCAAGGCATGAATGAGGCCGGATCGAATCCGGTGTCGAGAAAGCAATCCGCGAAACGGCTCAACACCGATGCACGAATGGGCTCGGCGCCGATCCCCGCGACACGCCAGCAGGAGAGATCCAGCGTCGCTTTTTCCTGGGCCCGGACTCGCCGGGTACAAAGGTCATAGCCAAACGGCGGAGATACCGAAACAGTCACCCGATTCTGGCTGATAAGCTTGAGCCATTGCCCGGGCCGAGTGGCGAAATCCCGGGTGTGCAAGTAGTCGACAGTCAGTTGCGCCGCCATGGGCGCGAGGACAAAACCCACCAGCCCCATGTCATGGTAAAAAGGCAACCAGGAGGCGCACCGGTCCCCCGGGCGAACGCCGACCCCGTCCAAGACAATGCCTCTGACGTTGGCCATCACCGCGCGCTGGGTAATGATCACGCCACGAGGAAAGCGGGTACTGCCAGAAGTGTATTGCAAATAGGCGATGTCCTCCGCAAAGACGGTGGGAAGGGTCTGCACCGCGGGCAATTCGCCCAATTGCTCAACGGTTCCTACGAATACCTGCCGGGTGTCCTCCAGCGCTTCGCGGATATAGGGAAGCCATTCCTCCAGCCCTAAAACGGCCGCCGGGGCGCAATTGGCGAACAGCTTTTTCAACTTGTCCACGTAGGAACGATGGCTTCCCAGGCTGGAAGGAAGCAGAAGAGGAACGGCGATCAGGCCGGCGTATTGGCAGGCGAAAAAGGACTCGACAAAGCTTGGGTGCGTATCGGCGATGAGCGCGACCCGGTCGCCTTTCTTCAACTTGAGCCCAAGTAGCCGCTGAGCAATCGCGACAGCATTACTTCTGAGCGTCGCGTATTCAACCGAGGTACTCAAGTGGCAATGCCGGTCGTAGAAGTTCATGCCAGTCTGACCCGAAGCGGCATAATCGAGTGCTTCAACTAGCGTCGAAAAGTCGGCTAGACGTTGGGCGAATATCTGATTTGTGATGGTCGCAGACATAAAAAAACCCATCCATTTAGCCCATGTAAGGATAAGTCAAATAGCGGGTTGATCAGCGGCGCCAGTAAAGAACGTGCCGTTTTACTGCCCTCAAATCCGTTTCATGGAGTCCAGGCCCCAAGGATATCCGGCTCGGCCTTTTCAATTAATTACAAAGCCTAACGCAATACTAATCGGCATCTGGGTGATCGCAAATTTTTTCCCGGGTGAGCGACGACTGGCGATTATCGAATGTAGCAATTGCACTTCCTTCTCAAACGCAACATTTGTCGCAAAGTGCCCGGTTTATCCAGGGCACTGGACCATTGTTTGAAGCACCCCCTGCCCTGCTCCAATACTTCAGCTACGCTCTCTCAGGTACTGAAAAAGAGATGCTAGTTCAACTGCTACGGACTTTTGTGGCCAACGATGATCGATAACAAGTTACCAATCATTACTCGACCCGTCCTCACACGTTTGGATCTCAAGAGGTTCATCAGTTTCCCCGGCACCCTGTATCGCAACGATCCTTGCTGGATCGAGCCGATCCATTACGAGCGCCATGAACTCCTTTCTGAAAAGAATCCCGCCTCCCCCCATCTGACATGGCAGGCGTGGCTGGCCTGGTCGGGAACTGAAGTCGTGGGGCGTATCACCGCACAGATCGACAACCTTCACCGGGAATTGCACGGCCATGATTCGGGTCACTTCGGGATGCTTGAAGCCGTGGACGACCCCGCCGTATTCGACAGCCTGTTCGCGGCTGCAGAGGCCTGGTTGCGTGAACATGGCGCTGCACGCATCACAGGCCCCTTCAACCTGACCATCAACCAGGAAAGCGGGCTGCTGGTGGAGGGGTTCGATCGTCCCCCGTCCGCCATGATGGGACACGGACAGCGCTATTATGACCAAAGGCTCGCCGCCCTGGGCTACCGGCAAGCCAAGGATCTGCTCGCCTACTGGATGCGCACCGACCAATTGCACTTCCCACCGGCCTTGTCGGCGATGATGGCGCGTGAGCGAAAACGCGTTGTGATCAGGCCCCTGGACACCCGTCAGTTCCGGCGGGACATGCGAATCCTGCGAGAAATATTCAATGATGCCTGGAGTCGCAACTGGGGCTTCGTACCCTTCACCGAATCCGAATTTTTCGAGCTTGGCAGCCAATTGAGGCTGTTGGTCCCCAAAGACCTGTTGTACATCGCCGAAGTCGACGGCGAACCCTGCGCGTTTATCGTGGCCATACCTAACATCAACGAGGCGATCGCTTCCCTCAATGGGCACTTGCTGCCCTTTGGCTGGCTGCGGCTGCTGTGGCGGCTGTATGTCAAGGGCACGCGGACTGCACGCGTGCCGTTGATGGGCGTCAAGCAGCATTACCAACTCAGCCGATTGGGACCCACACTCGCCTTGTTATTGATCGAAGCGCTCAAGCCGCCCTTCGTCAAGCGCGGCATAGAAGCCCTGGAAATGTCCTGGATCCTGGAATCGAATGGGGTCATGCGCAAGATCCTCGACCAGATCGGTGCCACTTCCTACAAGCGCTACCGGATTTATGAAAAGCGAATCTGAGGCTAGGCAGTTCACCGCTTTGGTCCTGGCTGCTGACAGAGGCTCGGTCGATCCCGTTGCCGCCATGGCCGGGACATGCTGCAAGGCATTGGTGCCCGTGGCTGGGGTACCCATGGTCCGTCACGTAGTCGAGGCACTGGAGGCCAGTGAACGGATTGACCGAATCGTACTCGTGGGCCCTGCGCGAAATTTACTTGCGCAAGACGCTTCAATGACGCAACTGCTGGACACCGCAAGAGTCGGTTGGCTGGAACCCGCCAGCTCCCCAAGTGCCAGCGCGGCGCAGGCGTTGGCAGGTCAACCCGCAGACACGCCGGTGTTGGTGACTACAGCGGATCATGCGCTGCTCCGCCGGGAGATAATCGACTATTTTCTTCAGCAAGCGACTTCAAGCGGCCATGACTTTGTGGTCGCGGTGACACCGCTGGACACGGTTTTGGCTCGTTTTCCAGGAACCCGTCGCACCGGCATTCGACTACGCGGCGGCCCGTATTGCGGCAGCAACCTGTTCGCCTTCATGACCGAGGATGCTCGACGCCTCGCCAGCTTTTGGCAAAGGGTCGAACAGGATCGCAAGCATCCCAGGCGGGTCATCGCTGGCGCCCTGGGCTTTGAGGGAGCACTGCGATACTTGTTGGGGCGGTTAACCCTGGAACAGGCGCTGCAACAGCTCTCCGGCAGGTTGGGGGTAAGTATCGGCGCGGTGATCATGCCCTTTGCGGAGGCCGCTATCGATGTCGATTCGCCGCTGGATTATCAAATGGTGGAGAGGTTTCATGCCCAGAGAAATCAATCGATACCGAGCGATACCTGATGGATCCGGACGGCAGAAATGCCCGATCGCCCGAGTGCAGTGCTGGCATGGCGAAAGGTCAGGGACCGGGATATGTTCCTGATCGAACGCTACGTGATCGCCGAAATCCGGCGGCCGGTGGTGGTGATGGTCAGCATCCTGGTGTTCATCTTTGCCAGCTATTCAGCAGAGCGGTATCTCTCTGACGCAGTCGAGGGCACTCTCGCTTTGCAGGCAGTACTGGAGATGGTGTTCTACAAGGTACTGATTGCCCTCGAAATGCTGGTACCGGTGGCTTTATACGCCTCGGTAACGCTTGCGGTTGGACGCCTGTGCCATGATTCCGAAGTCATTGCGATAGCGGCCTCGGGTGCAAGCCCGCTGCGGATCTATCGGGCTGTCCTGCTGCTGGCAATTCCAATCTCGCTGGCGGTGGCAATGCTTTCGCTCTACGGGCGCCCCTGGGCTTATACGCAGGCCTATGTACTGGAACAGCAATCCCGAACAGATCTGGACGTCAATCATCTGCAAGCGCAGCGGTTCAACCTGAACAACGAAAACGGCAGGATGATTCTGGCAGAACGGATCGACCGGACTGATGGCCGGCTCCACGATGTGCTGATCTATGATCCGGGTGACTCAAGATCCCGTGTGTTTCGCGCCGAGCAAGCCCGCATCCTGGATCCAGATCCAGGCGATCCGATCGTGGAGCTGACGCAAGGCCATTCCTATTTGCTCAAGCACAGTGCTTCACGGGACATTTGGGAAAAGTTTGAGCATATGCGGCTGCACTTGCTACCCATCGAACGGGCCGCCGAGGGTAAGCGCAAGGCGGCTTCCAACGAAATGCTGAAGGCTTCCAGCGCGCCTCTGGACAAGGCCGAATTGCAGTGGCGCCAGACGCGGGGCGTAAGCGCGACGGTACTTGCATTGCTCGCCATTCCGTTGAGCCGCACCCGGCCCAGGCAGGGACGATTCGCTACCCTGCTGCCCGTGACCGCCGTCTTCGCCTTGATCTACTACGCCGCGGACATTTGCAAGACGATGGTGGGCAACAACACCCTGCCCTTGTATCCGGGTTTGTGGACAGTGCCGCTGCTGATGAGCCTGGCCCTGCTGATTTTCCTGGCGCGCGATCTGGCAAACTTTCGGTTCGGCTACCGATGAAAATCCTCGACCGCTACATTACCCGTCATGTGTTCTTCGGCTTCGCGGCGGCGGCGGCGCTTCTGCTACCGCTGTTCACCACCCTCGACCTGGTGGGTGAACTTGACGACGTAACGCCTGGCGGGTACCGGTTGAGCCAGGCCATCGAAGTCGTATTCATGACGCTGCCACGCCGTGTTGTCGAGCTTGGACCCTTTATTGCCCTGCTGGGTGGCATTGCTGCGCTGGGTCAACTGTCAGCCACCCGGGAACTGACGGTCATGCGCGCCACCGGGCTGTCGATTGCCCGGATCGGGTTCACGGCGACGCTGGCCGGGCTCGCGCTGGCGCTGGCATGGGCGGCGCTGGATGAATGGGTGGCCTCTCCCCTCCAGCAAAATGGCCTGGAACTGCGCAACGAGGCAATGGCCGCCGGCGCGCAGTCCAGCAACGATCAAGGGAGTGTATGGGCTCGACAGGACGATCAGATCGTACGTATTGGCAATCTTCAGCACAAACGGTTGCCGGTGAATATCGAGATCTTCAGGTTCGACAATGACCGTTCACTGGTTTCCTACATCTTTGCAGAGACGGCGGACATACAGGACGCAGGCCAATGGCGTTTGAACAATGTCCAGGTGAAACAGTGGGACCAGGGCGCTGAAACTACGCAGCAACTCGATCATATGCCTTGGCACTCGATTTTTGGCGGAGCACGATTGGGCGACATCACGCTGCCGACCGAAAGCCTGTCTGCCCGCCAGCTCTACCGTTACATCGCGTACCTCAAAGGCTCGGGCCAGCCCTCGGCACAATACGAAATGGCGATGTGGCAAAAGCTCGGGCGACCGATCCTGACCCTGGCGATGATCCTGTTCGCCATCCCGTTTGCCTTTGCACAACCGCGCTCGCCCAACCTGGGGGCGCGGTTGGCATTGGGTGCGCTCGTCGGGTTGATGGTCTATGTAAGTAATCAGATCATCGTAAACCTCGGTCTACTGCTAAAGATGAACATCCTGATTACTACTTTGGGGCCTGCACTGGTCTTGCTCGCAGTGGCTATTGTGATGGTGGGACATCTGGACCGGGGCAGTCGTTGAAACCGGTCATGCTATTCAATGGACAGGGCGTTGCCGCCCGCTCCTTCAATCAATGTTATTCGGCGCAGGCGGAACAATGAAGACTCCTGTATACCTGATCTGTAGTAGCCCGGTGCGGCTGTGGGGCCTGACGTCCAGGGAGCGAGTGGGCCGTATGCTCGCAAAGCTTCCCAACGCCCATCTCTGCAATGCAGACGATCCGTTGCCGGCACAAGGTGAAGTCGTCCTGCTGCGCGAGGATTACCTTTACGATGACCGCGTGCTCCGGGGGCTGATGGCAACGCCTGAGGTCGCTCTACAGGATCCGCGGACCGGTACCATCGTCGCAGCCCATGCCAGTGTCGACCGCCTCGCACACCTGCCCAGCCTGGAAAGTGACGCCGTAGCCGGATTACGCAAAGTGGTTCCCGGAGCCGTGGCCACCGCGATGCAGACACAACTGCGTAAATTTGATCCGCCATGGGTCGCGCAAATCACTGCCGCTAATCAGGCGCATCTTGAGAAGTCTCTGTTCAACGGATCCTACAAAGGCGTCACCGACTTCATCACTCGAGCGATCTGGCCTGTCCCGGCTCGCTGGGCCACCGTCTGGTGCGTACAGCTGGGGCTCAGTCCCAATCAGGTCACGGCAGCCAGCTATGTCCTGGCCATCCTGGCAGGCATTCTGTTCTGGCACGGGCATTTTGGCGCGGGCCTGGTCGCCGGCTGGCTGATGACGTTTCTGGATACGGTGGATGGCAAGCTGGCACGCGTCACCGTGACCTCCACTCGTTTCGGAAACATTTTCGACCATGGCCTAGACCTGATTCACCCACCGCTCTGGTATATCGCGTGGGGAATGGGCTATGAGGCAACTTGGGACTCGGATATCCCCCTCAGCCCAGTGCTCTGGGCCATTTTCCTGGGCTATGTCGCAGGTCGGCTGTGCGAATTTGCGTTCAGGTTCGCCGCGCCTTTTTCGCTGTTTCTCTGGCGCCCCTTCGACTCACTCAACAGGCTGGTGACCGCGCGGCGCAATCCCAATTTGCTCATATTGACCTGCTTATGGGCGGTGGATGCCCATGACACGGGGTTGATCTGGGTGGCCGTCTGGACCTGCGTCTCGACCCTGGTGCTGGGGGTTCGCACGATGTCCGCCATTGTCTTGAAGCACCGAGGTCACCCGCCACAGTCCTGGCTTAGCCGAATCGACATGGCCGCCGAAAGCGACCGTTTGATCGTGCGGATGTTCGCGCCTCGCTCGGGCCTCAATGATGCATGACGCCTGCCCGCGGCCACAAAAAATCGGAATCTTGCTAAACCCTTGCAGCGGAACCATTCGACGAGCCTTGCCCAAGTTCCGCCAGCTCGCTCGCAACGTACCCGGCGCGGCTGTCCTGGAAGGGACCACCCCTTTGGAGATCGCCCACGCCGTGCGCCACTTCCAGCTCAGGGAAAGTGACCTGCTAGTCATCCTGGGTGGCGACGGAACCCTGCAAGCCGCCATCTCCATTTTGCTGAGCCGCGATCCCGCAAGCCTACCCACCGTTCTAGTTGTTCCGGGGGGCACCACTAACATGAGCGCGACCGATCTGGGCGCGCGCCTGAGCGTCGAACAGGCCTTGAGGAGCTTCTCCGCTTGGCTCGCCGGGAATGCCGTCACGCCGAAATTAGTATCGCGCGCGGCGCTTCGGGTTGATGGCCCGCTGCACCACGGGCCGCGATTCGGGATGTTCTTTGGCATTGGCGCTGTTGTGAACGGGGTGCGCTACTACCATCGAACGCTGCGGCCCAAACGCGTACCCGGGGCGCTGGGACCGTCGCTGGCCTTCGGCCGAATGCTGCTTTCAGCGCTGCACAACTTGCCGCACGATCTGTTCCGGGCATTGCCTGCTCGCCTGGGCACCCAACATGGTGTCTGGGAAGGCGACTGGCTGGTGGTGTTTGCCACCACCCTGAACAGGCTCCTGGCTGGGAGCAGACCTTATTGGGGCACCGAACAGGAGCCCATTCATCTGACCGCCATCGCGCATCGGCCCAAACGACTGGCCCTCATCCTGCCGTTCCTGCTCTGCGGGCGGGCCATCTCGATGATCAAAGAGCAGGATGGTTACTTCAGTCACAATTTCACCCGGATGGATCTCGGTGGTGCTGACGAGTACGTGCTGGACGGTGAAATTTTTGCAGCACAAGGCACGATCACGTTAGGCGCCACGGACCCGATCCGCTTCATGACCTTTTAGGACAATTGAGATCGATGCGACCTTCTGATTCCATGCCGCCCCCCGCGGACCTGCTTGAACAGGTCAGGGAGCAATGCACGCAACCGATGCCCGGCGAGCTGAATGGGATTGTCCAGGCATTGCACACACGCCTGGGCGATGCATTGGTGGCGCTGCTGGTCTACGGTTCATGCCTGCGCAACGGCGATCTCACCGATGGCATGGTCGACTTTTATGCGTTGGTCGATAGCTACGCTCACGCTCATCACAAGCGCTTTCAGCAGCTCGCCAACGCATGGCTTCCGCCTACCGTGATCCTCGTCAGGGTTCCTGCGCCCGATGGACAAATACTCCATGCCAAATGCGCCATCCTCTCGCTGCAGGACTTCGAGGCGGGTACCGGTTCGTGGTTTCAAAGCTACCTCTGGGCCCGTTTCGCCCAGCCGTGCCGGCTCGTTTATTTCAAGGACGAGGAGGCGCACAAGCGAATCCATTTCGCACTAGCTCAAGCCGTGATGACGCTGATGGGTCGCTGCGTCGCCAATCTACCGGATCGATTCGACAGCTTTACACTATGGGAAAGAGCACTGTCGCTGACCTACGGAGCCGAGCTGCGTCCCGAGTCAGCCGATCGCCCCGGGCAACTCGTCAGGCATGACAAAGCCTATTATTCGCGCATTACCCGAGCCGCCGCGCCTGCTGTGAAGCACATGGCAGCCTGCGCGGGCGAAGAGAATTGTTATCGCAACCTTTGCCCGCCCGCAACGCGCCGAGGTAACGAACGACAGTGGAGACTCAGGCGAATCCAGGGAAGAACCTTGAACGTAGCGCGATTGGTCAAATCTTTTTTCACCTTCGAAAACGGCGTCGACTATCTCATCTGGAAGCTCGAGCGCCACTTGGGTGAGCCCATCGTGGTGACCCATCGATTGCGCCGTTTCCCGTTGGTCTTTGGATGGCCATTGCTCTGGCGCCTGTTAAAAAGCCGCCGGCTACGCTGATGACGTTGCTCCTCGCCAACGCGAACAACAGAGGCAACCCATGAATAGAGGCAAAGATCGACCAGCAAAGCGTAAGCATCGCCCTAGCGTGGCGCTCGGCTTGTGGATCATCAAGCGTCTTGAAAAGGCCATCCTGCGATATTCCACAGTGGGCGACAGCCCTTTCTTCGAGCCCCGACAGTTTGCGTGGGTTGCCGAACTGGAAGCGAACTGGCCGAGCATTCTCAAGGAACTTGAAGCCGTCCTCCATGACCGCGACCGGCTGCCCAACTTTCAAGACATCTCCAAAGATCAGCGCAACATTACCCAGGACGACAAGTGGAAAACTTTTTTCCTCTTCGGCTATGGTTACAAAATGGATAAGAACTGTGCCCGGTGCCCTGACACCATGAGAGTGGTAGAAGCCATACCGGGCATGTTTACCGCGCTCTTTTCGATCCTGGCCCCAGGCATACATATCCCCCTCCATCGAGGCCCTTACAACGGGCTTTTGCGCGTGCATCTAGGGCTCGTGGTGCCTGAACCTGAAGAGAGATGTCGAATTCAGGTCGGCGATCAAATCCGCCATTGGGAAAGCGGCAAATGCCTGATATTCGACGACACATACCGGCATCAAGTGTGGAACGATACGACGGGCACCCGGGTGGTTTTGTTTCTTGACGTCGAACGACCGCTCAACCGACGGGGCAGACTGCTCAATAGATTCGTGCTTCGTCTGATTCGCTGGTCGCCATTCATTCAGGACGCGCGCCGCAACCATCGCGCCTGGGAGCGTGGTCTTGAACCATAGCGGCGCCAACGGACGAAAAATGAAGCGCAGAGCCCTGTCGGGTATAGAGGATTTCCAGCAACGATGACCAGTCTTCTGCATATTTCCGATACGCATTTCGGCACAGAACAGCCCCCCGTCATGCAAGCTTTCGAAACGCACGTCAAGGCTCATGGCGCCGATCTAGTACTTTTTACAGGGGACATCACGCAACGCGCCAGACGTGAGCAGTTCGCCTCGGCGCAGGCATTCATCAAGCGCATCAAGGACTGCGGAGTACCGCAAGTCCTGACGATACCCGGCAACCACGATATCCCCATGTACAACCTGCTCGCGCGCATATTTTCACCCTACGGGAATTATCGCAGGTACATCGACAGCAATCTCGCACCCATTTTCGAGAATGACGATGCTTTGATCATCGGTTTGAATACAACGCACCCTACACGCCGCAAAGCAGGCAAGGTCACTGCCCGGCAAGTCGAGGAAGTGGCTGAGCGGCTACAAAAGTGCGATCCGCAAAAGCTGCGCATCGTCGTCGCTCATCAACCGTTCGGCTCAATCGTCGCGTCCGACCGACGCAATCTGCAGATCGGTGCAAGGGCTGCACTGGAACGCTGGGCCTCGTCAGGGCTGGATTTGGTGATGGGGGGGCACATACATCTTCCCTATGTGCTGGCACTCAGCACGCAATATGCCGGACTGTCCAAGGAAATCTGGGGTGTGCAGGCGGGAACGACCCTCTCGTCACGTATACGCGGCAATTCCCCCAATTCGTTCAATCGACTTTATCTGGACAAACGAACAAGGCAAGTCGCTATCGAGCGCTGGGAGTATTCTGACTCCCGCGCTGCCTTTGAGCGCAGCGCCGAATTCCATTGTGACTGTTTGCTGTCTGCGTCGCCACGTCAGGACCGTGGTTTCTCGCCCTGAGCAAGGGAGAGTTCCGTGCCAGGCTCGCGGTCTGCCCAAGACTTGACCAGTTCCTGCGCTGCCCTAAGGTCGGCAGGATAGTCCAACTCCACCCAGCCCAACCCTTCGATTGACTTCGCGAAAACCTGTCCAGTAGTCCCTGCAAGGTAATCGATGATGCTCAAGTACCACATTTGCAAGGCTTCAGGGCGGCGCATGCTTTCTTCCAGCGCACTTCGAAACAGCGGTCCTCCCCCTGTCTGAAAATGCATCATGCCAATAGACTCCCCGTCGACAAAATCGAGCGGAATCAGTTTACTGATGGCGCTAATTCGATCACCGATGAGTTGGACTTTCATATCGTCGCTGTCATAAGCCAGTTTCCTGTCGACCGCGAGTGTTATCGCCCTGGCAGGAGCATCAAGTAGTCGCTCCAGGACTGGCTGGTCGAATAACGTATCGCCATTTAGCAGGATGAAATCGTCATGCATGATGTGGCGAGCCATCCAACAACTGGCCAGATTATCGGCAACCTCAAAGAACGGGTTGTAAATCGTAGAAATGACGCCTGGCCCGTAACGGTCGTTCAACACCCGTTCGACCTGCTCTGCACCATAGCCGATCACAGCGGTGATCCGGCTTATCCCGGCGGCCATTAGTGCATCAATCTGCCATTCTATAACCCGCTGGCCACCGACCTCGATCAGGCACTTGGGGGTGTTCGTCGTATAGGGAAGAAGCCGTCGTCCTTGCCCGGCGCTCAATAGGATTGCAGTTGTACGAGTGCGTTGTTCGAATAGACCCATTTCTACCGGGCTCCTGTTTAAGGATTTGAACTAGCAAGACCCTGCGATCATTTAAATACTTGCTTGGTAGACTAGAACAATCCATTCGCTCAGTTAAACCTTTCGACACCCGCCCATCGCCTCGATTCAAAAAAGCACCGCACGGAAACTTTGTCCTCGACTTCTCGTATTTCGCTCTATGCTTTGGGGATTAATTCGCCGAGGAAACGCTCATGCGCTTGGAGGGTTCAGCACAGTCTTCCTCAAGCATCGATACCTGCGACCCCGTCGCCTCAGGGGACATAGGGGAACAAATCGCGATACCCCGCATCGAGCCGATAGTTTTGGTAGCCCGAGCCGGGGCACCGCAGGCACCCGCCGTGCGCATATTTCTGGGTACCGAACCTGCGCAACACCGCGCCGAGCGCATGTTTGTCTATGCGCTGGAGCAGGTGCGAAACCCGGACCGCCGCTATGAGATTTACCGGATGACGGGCCTGCCCGGATTCGCCCAGGCGGGCTGGCGTACCGGCTTCACCAATTATCGCTTCGCTATCCCGGACCTGGCGGGCCGCCACGGTCGCGCTCTATATAACGACGTCGATCAACTCTATACCGCCGACCCGGCCCCTCTGTTCGACCAACCGATGGGTGAGCACGGCTACCTGGCGCTCTCTCCCAGAGAAACGGCTGTCATGCTCATCGACTGCGAGCGGATGCAACGCTGCTGGAATATGAAAGCAGCCACCACGACCAGCAAAAAAAAATTGCACGCGCTTGCAGCCGAAATACCGGGCTGCTTCGGGATACTGGATGCCATCTGGCACGCCCGGGATCTGGAATACAAACACGGCGAATCCCGATTGTTGCATTACACAACGCTACATCTACAGCCCTGGAGACCGCTGCCCGCTCAATACAGCTATCAAATCCATCCCTACGCCGAAATTTTTCTAAGCCTTGAGGAGGCTGCAGACGCTATCGGGTATGAGCCCTACACGGCAGCGCAGCCCAGCCCTCAATTTGTCCAGTCCAGTCGGGAAGTCACCACGCCACCGGCACGTATCCCGGAAGATGTCGAGCTGCTCAGTCGTGAGCTGCAGTGTGCGAAGCTCGGGCTGATCGGACCCTGGCAACAAACGACGACGCACGGCCCGGCAGTCAGGCAGTTCAATACTGAACAGCTTCGCCAAGTCGATTTACCTCCTCAGGATTTCATCGCGGCCCATGGTTTTGAAAAGCTGGCTCCGGAAGACTTGCCCTGGGTCATCGACCGCCTGTTTAGCCTGGCAACCCGCTTGCTTTACATTCAGGCCAGGCTCACTGGCGACGGTTCGGTGACCAGCTCTGTAAGCGGTTGGCGCCGACTCCTGCGGCGCATCGCACGGCGCTATCCGGATCGTTGCTGGCAGCTCGATTGCGATGATGGAAAGGGTCGTACGCAGCGCTTCGTCGCTGACTATGCGTTGCGGCGCAAGACGGCTGATAGCCCTAACGTCTGGGTGCTGCTCAGCAATCATGCAGGCGACAACGCACAGCTGATTGCCATGGCCGACGCGTTGGGCTGGCGCTACGAATGCAAACGTATAACCATCCCCCCCCGTCCTTATCTGCTCGACGCCATTCTGGGCGCCAAGTTGCCCAGACGGTCAGTACCTGGCCTGAGCGCGCCTTGGCCAGATATGGTCTTGAGTTCGGGACGGCGTTGCGCCCAGGTTGCCCAATGGATCAAGTATCGCTCCAAGGGCAAGACACAACTGGCCCATGTGGGGCGTGCTCAAGTTCCGTTGTGG
Organism: Pseudomonas sp. LBUM1644; assembly: GCF_059716195.1. NCBI lineage: Bacteria > Pseudomonadati > Pseudomonadota > Gammaproteobacteria > Pseudomonadales > Pseudomonadaceae > Pseudomonas > Pseudomonas sp. LBUM1644. Next base: position 3,965,445 of record NZ_CP166812.1, read on the forward strand.
CGCTTCGACCTGGTCTTGTCGACTCCGCAATATGGGCTTGCCCTCGCGGACAACGTAGTGGACCTCCCTGCCCCATATATGAATCCACGCTCGCTGGATCAGGCGCAACTGGAGCCATGGCGACAGCGCTTCACTTCATTGCCTCGCCCCTGGATTGCCGTCCTCGTGGGAGCAAGCGCCCCACCCTACTATATGGACTCAGATGTAGAGGCTCGACTCGGCCGTGAAGCCAATGCTGCGGTCAAAGCCCTGGGCGGCTCGATCCTGCTATCGACCAGTCCGCGCTCATCTGCAACGACCACCGATGCATTGCTGACCACCATTGACATTCCATGCTGGTCGTATCGATTCGGTGAGGCACAAGACAATCCTTATCCTGCATTTCTCGCGCTGGCGGATGGATTTATCGTCACCGGCGACAGCCTTTCAATGCTGACAGAGGCCTGCATGACCGGGCGTCCGGTTGCGGTATTTCCGCTGCCCAGCCAACGAAAGGGCAAAGCTCGGCTTCGCCACGAACTGGAACAACGACTGGGGGTAATTGACCGGACAACGGGGGGACGTGGTACTCCCAAGCAGCAGGAGGGCTTCGCCAGATTCTATTTCAAACTGGTTTCGGCCGGATTGATAAGGCGGGAACGACAATTTGAGCAGGCGCATATCGCACTTGGCGTCATGCCTTTATCACAAGGGCTTATGCAGCCGCCAATGCTATCTCCACAAATGCTGAAAAGCTCCCGCGAGCGCGCCATTAACGCCATTCGTGGATTGATAATCGGCGACCATCCATCAAGTTCTGATTGATGGTGTTTCTGTCTAGTACAAGGAATCCATCATCCCTCGCCGATCCAGCCAGTATCGTTTTTACGCCATCTCTTGATGGAGGTGAGCAATCGTACATACTTGCCCGCCCGTTGGCATTCGAGTTCCGCAGTCTGTGCCCCGCCACGGCCAGGTACATGGTAAAGCGAATCGCTTAAATGGACCTTTGGTTAACTCGCTTGGAGAGCGCTTCGGCGCTTTCCTTGCGCTCGGAGTAACGATCTACCAGATAGTTTTCGTTACCTCGCACTAATAACGTGAACTTCATCAGCTCCTCCATCACATCGACAACCCGGTCGTAATATGACGAGGGTTTCATGCGCCCGGCTTCATCGAACTCAAGGAAGGCTTTGGGCACGGATGATTGATTGGGTATCGTGATCATGCGCATCCAGCGACCAAGCACGCGAAGCTGGTTCACAGTGTTGAACGATTGCGAACCTCCACATACCTGCATCACCGCCAATGTCTTGCCCTGCGAAGGACGAACCGCTCCCAGCGCCAAGGGTATCCAATCTATCTGCGCTTTAAACACTGCAGACATTGAGCCATGACGTTCCGGCGAGCACCAAACCTGCCCCTCTGACCACATCACCAGGTCGCGTAGTTCCTGCACCTTAGGATGATCGACAGGCGCATCATCTGGCAGTGGCAACTCAGAAGGATCGAAGATGGCCGTTTCTGCACCCATGAGTTCCAGGAGGCGCGCTGCCTCTCGCGTCAGTAACTGGCTGAAGGAGCGTTCACGAGTAGATCCATACAGTAAAAGAATGCGGGGTTTATGCTCCGGCGCTTCTCGTCCTGAAAGCTTATCGGGCGTTGGTACATCGAGCAGTGACAGGTCAAGATTTGGAAAGTCATTCGGGTTGTCGCTGGTGAACTCGTTCATCACACCTCTCCGATCCGGTCCAATTGCTGCTTAATTTCAATCTGGCTGAGGGCTCTCATGTCCAGTGAAAAGAACGCGGCAAATCGTTGGCGAACTTTGGCGACCGTAGCGTCAAATGCCGCCTGTATCTCCTCATCGCTGCCTTCCACTTCTGATGGATCAGATAAGCCCCAGTGACTTTTTATTGCGCAGCCGAAGTAAACGGGGCAAGGCTCGCCACCCGCCTTGTCACAGACAGTAATCACAATGTCCGGCGGGTTGTCCGCGAAGCTTTCAGAGCCTTTGCTGTAGAGCCCCGAGGTGTCCACACCCAAACTTTTCAAGGTATTAACTGCGCGTGGATTGAGGTGCCCACTCGGGAAGCTTCCCGAGCTTATTGCGCTCATGCCTTCGGGCGCTACTTGGTTGAACAAGCCTTCGGAGAGCACGCTCCGGCAGCTATTAGCAGTACACATGAACAGGACTCGCATGGGGTACTCCAGCCGCTTTTGGCGGATGTCAGAGGCTTAGGCGCAGTGCCAACGCCAGGAGGGTGATCAACAGAACCGGAAGGGTCAGCAGGACGCCCACTTTGAAGTAGTAACCCCACGTGATACGCATGCCTTTGCGCTCCAGCACATGCAGCCAAAGCAGCGTGGCGAGGCTGCCGATGGGGGTAATTTTCGGGCCGAGGTCGCAACCGATGATGTTCGCGTAGATCATGGCTTCGCGGACGAGCCCTTGCGCGCCGCTGGCCTGGATCGACAGCGCGCCGATCAGTACGCTGGGCATGTTGTTCATCACCGACGACAGCAACGCAGAGACCAGGCCAGTGCCGAGGGTGGCGCTCAGAAGGCCCTGTTCGGCCAAGTGATCCAGCACCGCAGCTAACAGGTCAGTCAATCCGGCATTCTTCAGGCCATACACCACCAGGTACATGCCCAGCGAGAACACAACGATTTGCCACGGTGCTTCGCGCAGCACGCGTCGAGTAGAAATTTTGTGGCCCTTCGCCGCGACCGCGAAGAGGATGGCTGCGCAAGCTGCAGCGACCGCACTGACGGGAATTCCCAACGGTTCCAGCGCGAAGAGCCCGATCAGCAATACCAGCAGCGTCCAGCCACCGACGATAAACGTGGCACCGTCGCGAATCGCTGCTTTAGGTTCCCGAAGCGCCTCCACGGCATAGCATTGAGGTACGTCTCGCCTGAAATACAGAAACAGCACCAGCAAGGTCGCGGCGACACTGGCCAGACTCACCGGTACCATCACCGAGGCGTACTCGGCAAAGCCCAATCCGAAGTAGTCGGCGGACACGATATTCACCAAGTTGGAGACTACCAGCGGCAGGCTGGCGGTGTCGGCGATGAACCCGGCGGCCATGACAAACGCCAGGGTCGCGGCCGGTGAAAAGCGCAGCGCCAGCAACATCGACATGACGATGGGCGTGAGGATCAGCGCCGCGCCATCGTTGGCGAACACCGCAGACACCGCGGCCCCGAGCAATATGCAGAATGCGAACAGTCGATAACCGCTGCCCTTCGCCCAGCGTGCCACGTGAAGCGCGGCCCATTCGAAGAAGCCCGCTTCATCCAGCAAAAGACTGATGATAATTACGGCAATGAACGTAGCGGTCGCGTTCCAGACGATGGCCCACACCGTAGGAATGTCCTGCAGCGACACTGCACCAACCGCCAGCGCAACGAGCGCTCCGACCGTGGCGCTCCACCCTACGCCGAGACCCTTGGGTTGCCAGATGACTAGAACAAGCGTGAAGACAAAAACTGCAACAGCGATAAGCATTGGAGGCTCGCTCGATCAGGGTTCAGCAGCAGACTGCTTCGCGGACAGGTCGTCCATCCATGTTCTGCAGGCGAACAGCGTTGTCCCTGAGCCAACCGGCGTTGGCTTTTGACGTCACTTGCAGGATTTCGTGAATCCACGCGGGCAGATCCGGACTGAGGCGGTAATAGACCCATTGGCCCTGACGACGATCGAGCAGCAAACCATTGCTGCGCAGCTGAGCGAGGTGGCGGCTGATTTTCGGCTGGCTGTCGTCGAGTGCGCACATCAGCTCGCAGACGCAGAGCTCACCTTGATCGGAAATAAGCAGCATGGCGCGGACACGAGTCTCGTCGGCCAGGCTCTTGAAGACTTCGGGAGGCGTAATCATGTCGTGCGCTCAAAACATATGGATAATCGAATATACGCATTGCCATATATTTAGTACAAGACCTAAATTCTTCGACCGGTTGAATCCACAGTCGATTGCGGTTCATCGCGAAAGACAGCAGCCAAGAGCCTCGATCTCGCATGTTCGCCTGGGACCCTCCAGCAAGACATAAATAATGACTGCTTTCCAGCGCCCCGAAATGACGCCAAGGGTTCGCTCAATGGGTAGACGAGGAAGCATTTTCGTAATGGTCATGGGGCGATATCAACTTGCATACCAAAGGGTGTGTAGGTGGAAGAATAAGCGCTCACTAATCTGAATCTCCAGTGCGGAGGCCGGTTGGGCAGATCTGATAGCTTTCGGCAGACCTTTCATTGCTAATCCTGATTTGGTGGTTCGTTTGAGAAACGATTGGCCGCTGGCTGAGGCACATCATTCCACCTTCTATACACGCGACGGTGAGAAGGGCTACACCGACTTCCCCTATTTCCAGTAAGTCGGCAAGGCGGTTATGCCGGCCTTCACACGCACGTGGGGAAACGAAAATTCACGGCCTGACCGCCATGCTTAACACTTGCTCACCCCACGCGCTTTTTTACTCCCTGTCTTTCGTCGTACGGATGAGATTGCCGCGTAATTTCACGATGGCCTGCTGCATTTGCACGAAGTCTTCGGGCTCAAGTCCCGTTTGCGGGAAGCCGTCTTCCGAGAGGCCTTCACGCAGCTTTCGCCCCTCTTTCGTGAGACTGATCCGCACCTGGCGTTCGTCTTCCGGGTCGCGCTGGCGCAGCAAATAACCCACCGCTTCCAGTTTCTTCAGGATCGGCGTGAGGGTGTTGGATTCGAGGAACAGCTTTTCGCCGAGGCTGCCAACGGTCTGGTTGTCTTCCTCCCACAGCGCTACCAGGGTGATGTATTGCGTATAGGTGAGCCCGAGCCGTTCGAGCATGGGTTTGTAAGCCTTGCCGAAGGCGAGGTTAGTGGAATAGACCGCAAAACACAGGAAATCGGAAAGCTTAAGGTCGAGGGCTGATTTCTTTTCAGTGGATTTCATGAGCATTCTCTGTGGCCAAAGACGGATGGATTGCATGGCAGAAACTATACATCGCATGCGATGGTATCGGAAGTGCTAACCCCTTTGGTCGTTATGCAAGTGTGTCAGGTCTGTGAAGGTCGACGACCGGCTCACCAGGGATGACCTGGCGAGCCGGCGGTGCGTTAAGCGGTAAGGACGTTGATAGCGACGTCAATGTTGCCGCGTGTTGCTTTGGAGTACGGGCAGATTTGATCGGCGTTATGAGCCAGTTCAGTCGCGACGCCGTGATCCAGACCGGGCACCCGCAGGGTCAGTCGGGCCTGGAGGAAGTAGGCTGGCCCGGTCTGCCCCAGATCAACCTCGATGTCGACGGCCGTGTCGGTCGGCAGTGTCACCTTCATCTGTTGGGCAGCCAGCCCCACCGCTGCGATGTAGCAGGCAGACCACGCCCCGGCGAACAACTGCTCGGCTTTCGGGTGCGGCTGGACAGCGGTGAACTCATGTTCCGGTTTGGCGCTACCGGGCGACGATAGCGTGATGTCGAGGCTGCCGTTATGGCCGCGCGACGTGTTGCCGGCGCTGTTTTGAGTGGTGTGGGTTTTGCCGGTGACCAGTACTTTTTCGATCTTGCTCATGATGATTCCCTCAGACTTGTAGACTATTTACGCACGACTGTATCGCATGCGATATTAATGACACATCCAGATATCACGCCGTAATCACGCTCAGGACAACGTCGATATTGCCGCGTGTTGCTTTGGAGTATGGGCAGATGGAATCGGCGATGTGCGCCAGTTCGGTTGCGACATCGTGTGCCAGCCCCGGCACGCGCAGGGTCAGTCGGGCCTGAAGGAAATAGGCCGTACCAGTCTGGCCCAGGTCCACTTCGATGTCGACGGCCAGGTCCGCCGGCAACACAATATTGCGTTCCTGGGCCACCAGGCCGACCGCTGCGGTGTAGCAGGCCGACCATGCCCCGGCGAACAGCTGCTCGGCTTTCGGGTGCGGCTGGGTGGCGGCAAATAGGTGTGCCGGTTGAGCGGAACCGGGTGACGACAGTTCGATATCAAGGTTGCCGTTATTGCCGGCACCGCTGCGCGTGGTATGGGTTTTCCCGGTAGCCAATACTTTTTCAATCTTGCTCATGAATGCTTCCTCAGAATTTAATGTATGTGTGCGATAACATCGCATGCGTCATTTATGACGCTTAAAAAGAACAACATTTATCAATCGGTTGATGCAGTGATCCAGTTGTTGCCGTTGTGGCCATGGGAAGCGTGATCGGTAGAGAAAGACATTTTGTGGCTGCTTCCGGTATTCATGGCTGAATCTCCAAACGGCAAGTTGCGGTGATTGTTTATCGCTTTCGATTAGATCGTACGCGATGTATAAATATTGATCCAAAGCGCCCACTGCTGTCAAAGATTATTTTAGGTCTCGACGACGAATGGTATTTGCCTCTGGTCGCGCGGTTCGGACCACGTTCACGCATGGCGCTCAACGATCCGAACCGAGCCATCCTGATCCTTACACAACCAGAATCAGGACTTCGTTGCCTTGGGACTTGTCACCTATCTCAGTGACTTAAACCCGGCCCGCACTTCCTGTGAGAAAAGCTCCGGCTGCTCCCAGGCAGCAAAGTGCCCGCCTTTGGGAAGCTTGTTGTAATGCACCAGTTTGGGATAGGCCTTCTGTGACCAGCTTTTCGGAGCCGCATACAGCTCATCAGGAAACACGCTGACCGCTACCGGGATGTTGACGCCCTTGACAGCGAAGAATGTTGACTTGTTCTCCCAATAGAGCCTCCCCGAAGAAACGGCTGTGTTGGTCAGCCAGAACAGCGTGATGTTGTCGAGGACGTCATCGGGTGTGAGCCCTTCCGCGTGTCCGTCAATGGAGCGTGCAATCATCTCGTAGCTTTTAGGATCGTGGTCAAGCATGAAGGCTGCCAAACCAACGGGTGAGTCAGCAAGGCCTGTCAGCGATTGAGGCCTGTCCCCCATCATCATTGCGTAGCCGATGTGCTTGTAGGTGTTGGCGAGTTGATCAGCCGCCAGCTTCTCTTCCTCGGACAGACCGCCGGGTACCGGCTCGCCGCGAAACAAAGCCGCATCGAGTTCAGGTGGGATCACGCCGGGCATGTTCGAATGAATGCCGATCAAGCCCGGTGGTGCCTTCACCGCCATCAGGTCGACGACGATTGAACCCCAATCACCCCCTTGCGCCCCATACCGGGTGTATCCAAGACGCTTCATTAGCTCAACGTACGCGTCGGCGATACGAACAGGGCCCCAACCGGCCACGGTTGGTTTTTCCGAGAAGCCGTAACCAGGCATTGACGGAATCACCAGACTGAACGCATCGGCAGCACTGCCACCGTACGCCGTAGGATCGGTAAGCGGCCCGATGACTTTCATCAACTCGATAATCGATCCAGGCCATCCGTGCGCCATAAGCAGCGGTAACGCATTCTCGTGTTTTGAGCGGACATGAATGAAATGTATATCCAAGCCATCAATATGAGTGATGAAGTTTGGAACCGCGTTTATCTTGGACTCAATTACTCGCCAGTCATATTTTGTCGCCCAGTGTTTGGCCAGTTTCTGGATCGTCGCCAGTTGTACACCTTGAGAGGAGTCATTGACTATTTCCTTGTCCGGCCATCTTGTTGCTTCTATACGTCGACGCAACTCTGAAAGTGCTGTCTCTTTGGCACTGAAATGAAATGGCCGTATTTCAGCCCCAGCACTATTTGTTTTTGTTGAAGTATTGGTCATAGCGTCAGTCCTGATTGAGAACCCGAGTAAACCTAGCGGGACAGCAGCACATGTCACTGCAGCAGCACCGCAAAACTTACGTCTGGTCAGAGAAAGTTGTTTGATGTGTCTTGGCATACAGATTCCCAAGGCGCGAAGTCACACATAGCGCCCATTTTTATTGAGCACGCGGAAATAACGACAACAGGGATTTATAGCGAGCGTTGTATCAAGCGTTGTATAAGCGGTTTTTATATCAGTTCGTGACTATATCGCAGGCGCCGCTTATGGACTTTTATAGTCTGCCGGGTGACAACGCAGCACGTTCGATTACGACGTCTGGACGTTCAAATAAACGTCGATGTTTCCCCGCGTAGCCTTCGAGTACGGGCAAATTTGATCTGCAGCATGTGCGATAGCTGTAGCGACCTCATGAGTCAGGCCTGGCAGATGTAAGTTCAAACCAGCCTGCAGGAGATAACCGTCCCCGGTTTGACCGAGATCAATCTCGATATCGACGGATATGTCGGTTGGAAGTGTCACCTTTAACTCTTTGGCCGCAAGGCCAACGGCGGCGATGTAGCAGGCAGACCATGCGCCGGCAAACAACTGCTCAGCAGTCGGATGCGGTTGGGTGGCGGCGAATACATGGGCCGGCTGGGCGGCACCGGGCGTTGACAGTTCGATGTCGAGTTGGCCGTTATGCCCGCGCGAAGTCGTGCCGGACCTGCTCAGCGTGGTGTGAGATTTGCCGGTTACCAAGACTTTTTCGATTTTGCTCATTGGTGATCCTTGTAATTCTAATGAGGCGTCAAACAGCACAACAGACACGTAACTATCTGACGGGGCTCATTTTATAGGCATGTAAAAAGTGCCGGGAATGCCGGAAAAACCGATCACCTTCGACTATTCCGTCCACCCCACTGCCATTCGCGAATTGAAATAAATCACATCACCGCTCGTCGCCCAAACGCAACGCGAGCTTTGACATCAATGGATCTTTGGTTGAATATTTATAAATCGCATGCGATCTAATCGATATCGATAAGCAGCCACTACACCCTTGCCGCTTGGAGCATCAGCCATGAACACCGCAAGCAGCCACAACCTGTATACCCCTGCCGATTGCGCTTTCCTTGGCCACAACGGCAACAACTGGATCACCGCTTCGTGAAGCTAAATCAGCTTCGAGCCTTCTGCTCTGTGGTCGACATGGGCAGCTTTCGTTCGGCGGCACGATTACTGGACTCTGCCCAGAGTACGTTGACAGAGTCGATTCAAACGCTGGAAAGAGAACTAGGGGTCACCTTGTTGGTGCGCTCCAACCAAGGCATCAGTCTGACCCTGGCCGGTAAGGTTTTCCTGACCCGGGCACGCTCGATCATTGTGGATTGCGATCGCGCGGTACAAGACGTCCGACAATGGAATGGCATGCCTGGAGGCCAGATCGCATTAGGTGTCACGGCGGAGCCATTGGCTGCATGCTTGATGCCGGTCTTCAGCAGTTTTACCCGTCGATTTCCACACGTGCAGTTACACGTCGCCAGTGGAAAGACGAAGATGCTGATCGAGATGATCCGCGCTGGCCGGCTCGACTTCGTGATGTGCCCCCTGAGTCCTGGCGTTTGCGATATCGACCTGCACATTGAGCGACTTTACAGCTCGAAGGCCAGCGTCATTGCGCGCAAGGGGCATCCCTTGGCGGATGCTCGCTCAGTGCAGGACCTGGCCGATTGCCAGTGGATCAGCGTTCGGCCGGGTGGGGTTGTCGGTAGCGCGGAGAACCATTTGATCGAGTTGTTCAGAGCCCAAGGCTTACCACCTCCGAAGATCGCAATTACCACCGAATCACTGCTGGAAATCCTGCACATCATTTCCGAGACGGATTACTTGACCGTTGAGCCCAGCTTGCTTCCCGGCATGAAGCTGTTTTCCACATCGTTAATCAGCATTTCGATTCGGGAGCCGTTGGAATCGCGTGAGGTGTGCTTGATCAGCCGTCGAGTGTCACCCTTCACCCAAGCCACACAGGAACTGACCAGCATGCTGATTTCTTACTCGCGCTTGCGCCAGCGAGCCAAGGGGTGAGCCGCGAGCGCTCATTCAGTCGTCTGTTAGTAGAAGAGGCCGCTCGTCTTCTCGAGCACTTTGGTGCAGAGACCCGCATCTTCAATCCGACCGAATTGCCACTGCCCGACGATGTTCCAGCAGAGCATCCGAAGGTGCAGCCACCCAAGGCAAGACGCTGGCGGTGATGCAAGTCTGTGGCGGCTCGCAGTCTTTCAACGTGGTCAACCAGCTCCGTGTGTTGGGGCGCTGGATGCGGATGTTCACCGTCCCCAATCAATCCTCGGTGCCAAAGGCCTACATGGCGTTCGACGAAGCAGGCCAAATGAAGCCGTCGGCGTATTACGACCGAGTCGTCGATGTGATGGAAGAACTGGTGAAGTTCACCGTGCTGCTGCGCGACCGCCAGGAGTTTCTGGTGGATCGCTACTGAGAACGCAAGGAGACTGCCGAGCAGTTCACCACCCGTGTAAACCAGCGCGCACTTTGAGGTCGCAAGGATCAACCCTCAGAGGAACTGATCGAGTCTTCACTGGACTCAGCAGCTAACTTCAATCGGTCAGCTTTACTAATGTATTTGGACTTGCTTGGCGGTGCCAATTTGGCACTGGCCTTTTTGGCGTGGGCCTTTAATAACTGCTTTATTTTTTTACGACGATTCATCTTTTTCTACCCGGTTTGTAAATGCTTAATTGTGTGGCTGGTGTTCTAGCGCATTGATGTCAGGGCCAGGGGTTGAGCCGCGCGAAAGAAATCAAGCCAGCAGTTCGGTGATCCACCGGGCCTGCCGGGCGATGTCTTGCACCTTCTCCTCGGGCACCGCCTGCCGCGCCCGCGCGAGGTGGGTCAGCGTCTTTTGCTTCTGGCGCAAAAGGCGCTGCCACTTGACCAGGAATGCCGGGGTGCGTGCCTGCATCTGCAACGGGCCGAAGTACAGTTCCTCGGCGGTGTAGATCACCGGCCCGTCAGGCTCGGCGACGATAATTTCATAGTCGAAGCGGTTCTCCCGCAGCATTTCCTCACAGAGGATGCGGTAGCCATTTTCCATCAGCCATTGGCGCAGTGGTTGCTCGCCGCCGTTGGGCTGCAGGATCAGTCGCTCCTGGCCACTTAGGCGCGCCTTGCCGCTGTCAAGGATGTCGCGGATCGTCTCGCCACCCATGCCGCAGATGCTGATCGCCGTGATCCCGTCTCCCGGCTCGATCGCCGCCAGGCCACTGGCCAGGCGCACGGTGATTCGCTGCTCCAGGCCGTTCTCGCGCACCGTACGTTCGGCCGAGCGGAACGGCGTCAATGCCACCTCGCCGGCCACCGCCACCGCGATGACGCCACGGAGCATCAACGCCACCGGCAGGTAGCCGTGATCCGAGCCGATATCGGCCAGGCGCGCATCGGCTGGCACATGCGCCGCCACGCGCTCAAGGCGCATGGACAATGTCTGTTCGTTCAACTGCAGTTCCTTTTCACCACGGATGTCCGGCACCTTTGGCATGAGTGCCAGCGGCCCATAATGCTTGGTGAGGGAAGCCGGGTAAAGCGCGCGCACGGGTTGTGTGAAATTGTCCAACGGTTGGTCGATTTGCTCGATCCACCTCATTCGCAGCGAGAACGTTCAACCAAAAAGGCTTAAGGTAATCCCGGCCAACACACTATGAGGTCCATCTCGTGAGCAAAGCGTCTTATGTTCCTCCCAAGGTCTGGAAAAATAACGCCCCGTCCGGCGGCCAGTTCGCCAGCATCAACCGCCCGACTGCTGGCCCGACCCATGACAAGGTGCTGCCGACAGGCAAGCATCCTTTGCAGCTTTATTCGCTGGCCACGCCCAATGGCGTGAAGGTGACCATCCTGCTGGAGGAGCTGCTCGCGTTGGGGCATGCCGGCGCCGAGTACGACGCTTGGCTGATCCGCATCAATGACGGCGACCAGTTCTCCAGCGGGTTTGTCGAGATCAACCCGAATTCAAAAATCCCGGCGCTGCTGGACCGTAGCGTGGAGCCGCCGATTCGCGTCTTCGAGTCCGGTTCGATCCTTCTTTACCTCGCGGAAAAATTTGGCACCTTCCTGCCCACCGATCCCGCCGGGCGCACCGAAACCTTGAACTGGCTGTTCTGGCAGATGGGCGCTGCGCCCTACCTGGGCGGCGGCTTCGGACATTTCTACGCCTACGCGCCGGATAAGCTCGAATACCCGATCAACCGCTTCACCATGGAAACCAAGCGTCAGCTGGATGTCCTCGACCGTCGCCTTGGCGAAAGCCCCTACCTGGCCGGCGAGCGCTATACCATCGCCGATATCGCGGTCTGGCCCTGGTACGGCCAGTTGGTGCGCGACAACGTGTACTCGGCTGCCGAGTTTCTATCTGCCCACGAATACACCCACCTGCAGCGCTGGGCAGAGGAAATTGCCAACCGGCCTGCGGTTATCCGGGGGCAGCGAGTCAACCGGACGTGGGGGGATGAGGAGAGCCAGGTGCACGAACGGCATCGGGCGGATGATTTGGACTGAAGGCCGTGGTATGCCCTGCCCCGATCAGGTGTCGGGTAGTTACACCCTGAAAAAGCTGCGCGGTCAGTTGGCAGAAGAGTCGACTGGGCCGCGTTCGGCCTGCTGAATACTTGTTCGTTTTGTATCGATTGAGGCCCTCGCGACAGGTCAAAATCGGGCAATTAAGGCGTTTACAATAATCTGAGCCGCGGTACAAAAAAGGCTCTTTGTTATAACCGCTAAGGACTTTTCAATCGGGCCGTTCCTATCAGCTTATGTGAATGGTCAAGTGGAGATGCGCTGCTATGCTTGAAGGGTCGGAGTTACCGACGAAAGACGACATGTTCAGGCCAGCTATTGATCTCGAGTGACTCGCAATAGATCAAATCACCTACCGCCACGCATACTGTCGCCTCCTGTCCCTACCGCCGATCGTGCCAAGCCGCCTCCCGGCGATACGCACGAAAATCACGGCCATGTGTGTACCCGCGAAGAATCCGAGCAAAGCGGGGATTTGTAGTGCGCGCCGATTATTAAGCAGACCGCAACGGCTGCTCAAACGGGAACTCACATGCTATCAGGCAACCACCTGGAGATGTTCTCATGAGACTTCATTTGCTCACGGCTGCATTGATCTTCGCCAGCATGGCGACGACGGGTGCGGCGCTCGCTGGTGAAGCTTCCCCCACCAGCGCGGACAAGCAGGAAATCAAGCTTACACGCGTCACGCCCGAATACTGGCGGGTCACGTTCCATAACCCGCCGTACAACATCTATGGCCCGGAAACCATGCCGCAATTGAACGAAGTGGTCACCGCCATTGAGTCCGATCCGAAACTGGTCGTTGTGGTGTTCGACAGCGACGTTCCGGATTTCTTCCTGACCCACTATGACTTCGTTCCCCCGCTGACCGACACCACCAGCCTGCCCAACGGCCCGACTGGCCTGCCACCGCTGCCCGACATGCTGGTGCGATTGAGCAAGGCACCCGTGGTCTCGATTGTGTCGATTCGCGGTCGTGCCACCGGTGTCGGCAGCGAGCTTGCCTTGGCCAGCGACATGCGCTTTGCCAGCCGTGAAAAAGCCATCTTGTCGCAATGGGAAATCGGCGCCGCCCTGGTGCCCGGAGGTGGTCCTATGGCGCGCCTGCCTCGTCTGATGGGTCGTGGGCGTGCGCTGGAAGTGCTGCTGACCGGCAACGATATCAACGGCGAACTCGCCGAACGCTATGGCTACGTCAATCGCGCACTACCCGACGCCGAACTCGACAAGTTCGTCGACACCATGGCACGCCGCATCGCTCGGTTCGACAAACAGTCAATTTCCGACATCAAGCACCTGGTCGACGCGGCCAGTCTGCCACCCAATGAAGCCATTGCCGCCGAATGGGAAGGTTTCATCGGCTCGGTGAAACGCCCGGCGGCACAGGCACGGATCAAACAGCTGATGGAACTTGGTCTGCAAAAAAAAGCGGATGTCGAGAAACGGTTGGCCCATTACACCGGCACCTTGGGTGAGGAGTCGAAATAATCCTGCATCCCGTATCTTTCAGACGATGCGTTTTGGCCCGCCAACCCGATGGATGATGGCTTGGCGGGCGCGGAGACTTTCGCGTGTGACTTGAGCGCGGTGACAGCTTGTTCCACCTGGCTCACTGTTTTCGATCAACATCATCACCTTTGATGCTGATCAGCAGCGAGCCCGGTGGCATCTCCGGTCCTAAGTTGAACGGTCGCGGGATTCCAACAGAGGTAGGATATCGGTAATTGAATTGATTACATTACGGATCAACTGAATTGCTCATCAACGGCATTATCACAAGGGTGCTCTACACATACATTAGACAGGATATCTCTATCGTCAGCGGCGACTGACCTTGGCTTGTTTGTCAGAGGGCCAGGTCACGATGCCGATTTATTTAATGCGCAGTTGAGGTGCCTTTCATGATTCAGAACATTATGAAAACTGCTTGCCTGACAAGCCTTCTTGTCGCATGCACAACAATGTCGCTCGTTCACGCGCAACCATTACTGCTCGGCAAACCCGGTGTTTTGTACAATGAAGACGTGGAGTGGCGTAACTTTCCAGCGTTTCCGAAAGAAGTAAAGCTGGCTGTTCTGGTCGGTGACCCTAGTAAGGCAGCCCCATACGTTGTTCGAGTCAAAGTGCCGAACGGCACTAAATTAATGCCCCACACACATCCTGAAGACCGTATATACACCGTGATATCCGGTGTATTTTATATTGGTTTCGGGTCTGTATTTGATCCGGACAAGTTGGTTGCTTACGGCCCGGGCAGTGTTGTAGTACTCCCAGCTAATACTCCGCATTTTCATTGGGCCAAGTCGGGGGAGTATATCTCTCAGGTTTACGGAATAGGTCCGCTAGGTCTTGAGTATATTGACAGTCATGACGACCCGCGTAATTCGTCAAAGTAAAGTACCTTTAACAGTTGTTTTCAGGCTTTATTTATCCTGAGACACGTAAGCGCCGGGCAAGCCCGGTGGTTCCTCCGCGTGACCTCAGGAATGTGACGGGAAGTGCGGCAGAACGTACTCGCCGAGTTCGTCGAGGATTTCGCCATAGGGTTGACGGCTGACCTTGGGGTTGAGCGCGATATGTGAGACACCGGCAGATTGCGCTTGCTCAAGGTAATTGCGCAGGCCGTTGCGCCCCGCCCGGAAGCCACCCTGGATGCGCTGGAATGGCTGATCCGGGTTGTCGCTGAGATCGAAGTACCCACCCAGGCCCAACGGTTTGAAGGCGTTGCGATTTTCTGCCTCATGCACGGTGGCGTGCCAGCTCTCGCCAAACGATGCCAACCGCTCTGGACTTTGAACACCGGCAAGATAGCCATCAAGGTGCTGAGCCAACCATTCAATGCTCTGTTGCGCCTGACCGACAGCAATTGAGGGGACGCGGCCATACGGCGCTTTGGGTACCAGATCCAGGTGTCCGGATGAGCCACCGAATCGCTCGGACCGGAAATGGGGAAAGCTCTGCTCGATCAAGGTTCTAAACACCGAGAAGGCATCACGGTAGCGATCGCCACGGGATTCATAATCGATACCCAGCATCGGGTAATCGCTGAATCGATCGCCCGAGGAAAGTCCTAACACCAGGCGACCTTCACTGAGTTGATCAAGGGACGTCGCTTGCTTGGCCAGATACATGGGGTCACGGGTAGGCAGCACAATACCCGTGGTTCCCAGGACGATGCTGCGGGTGGCGGCGGCCAGGTAGCCGATGTAGACCAGTGGTTCAAAGATCTGCGCCACATCGCCATAACCTGGGTCGTAGAAAGGTATGTCACGCATCCATAAGGCACCAAAGTGAAGCGCCTCGGCACGCTGCGCCATCTCCACATGACCGCGCATGGTCGGAGCCGGTCGGCCCGCGTGGGTTTCGAGGGGTAAAATCAGGCCAATCGTGAGCGCCTCTGGTTGAAACAAGCGTTGAAAGCCAGGGTGACGCACAAGCGAGGGATGGGCGGTCGGTAAGCTGGCGGGTTGCGCCTGCGGCGATATGTGTGTGGCGATAGTCATGATGGCAGTCCCGTGAGTGACGATGACTGACATATTTATTGAATCCTCAGGCTGGATAAACAGCTATTTGTGACCATTACACGGTCCACTGAGTCCCCAATATCGCTATCGTTCCCAAGGCACTCCCGTTTCCCAACGCTCAATCAACAGATCAATAAATCGGCGAACGCGCGGGGACAGGTGACGCTTGCTTGTGTAGACGACTCTGATGGGGTCGGGAGGTGCGCGATAGGGTTTCAGTACTTCCACTAACGTGCCGTCGCGCAGGTCGTTACCCGTAATGTAGGTCGGCAGGTGAATCAGGCCGATGCCTGCCAGCGCCGCCTCACGCATGGCTTCTGAACTGTCGATATTCAGCCGCCCTGGCTGTTCGAATAGATGAAGGCCGGCAGGTGTCTGGTAACGCCAGACGATAGTCCGCTCGCCACTGAATAAAGCGATGGTGTCATGCCCGACAAGTTCAGCAGGCGATTTCGGTACACCGCAACGGGCCAGATAAGTAGGCGATGCACACGTCGCGAACTGTTGCCAACCCACGGTACGGGTCAATAATTGTGAGTCATCTTTTGGCGTTCCGATTCGTACGGCGATGTCGATGCCCTCTTCGACCAGATCAACAAAGCGATCGGTAAACCAGACATCCGCCCGTAGTTCAGGCCACTGTTTCAGATAAGCATCCAGAATCGGCAGGATGTGGCGTTGACCAAAGGACAGTGGTGCAGTGAGTTTGAAGGTGCCGGTTGGCCGCCCACGGCGCAAGGCCATGGTCGCTTCCACTTCATCCAGATCTTCGAGAATCTGGCGCCAGCGCTCATAGGCAACCTGTCCCTCGTCAGTCAGACTCAGTTTGCGCGTCGTGCGATTGAGAAGCCGTGCTCCCATCCGGGTTTCCAGGCGAACTATGCTTTTTCCCACTGCCGATCGCGTCAGACCGAGTGAGGCCGCCGCTGCGGTAAAGCTTCCAGCCTTCACGGCGCTGACAAATGCAGCGATGTCACCAAGTCGGTTGGCTTCCATGGGCAGCTTTACTCCAGGACATGCATAGCTTGTATGCGGGGCATGAAGCCTTCAGAGTAGTTTTTGCCGTTGACTCGGGGTAAAAATTATCGCCTGTCCGCGCTATCAAAAGGCTCAATGAGGTGCCCGGTAGCAGGTGGAATGTGATCACGAATTCAACCGGCTCGCATGGCGCAAACGTATCCAAACCACCCCGAGTAGCACTAATGGAACGCCTAGGCTAGCCACGACAGAAGGTCATAGAACCCATCCCCGATCAGTGCCGACAGCAAGCCGAACAGACTTAAAACCGCTAGCAACAGCGGCCAGCGGAAGATCATCCAAAGTCCGCGCCTCATGCCCTGCCCTCCATTTCCGGACCACTGGCATTCAATACGCCCAGACGTTTTTGCAACGGTAACTTGCGTCGACGCAGCCAGAGGTACAGGCCACTGCCCAAGACAACGATGCTGATGAGGTCGAGCAGTGTCCAGATGATCTTCAACGGCAAGCCGCCATAGTTGCCAAAGTGCAGCGGTTGCGAGACCAGCAAAGTTTTCACGTACAACGGCATCTCACGCATGTCGGTCAGCTCGCCGGTACTCGCATCCACCAGGGCCGGCTTGAGCAGTCGCGCTGTAAGCGGCGTGGTCCAACGCTTTCGCACAGCTTCGCCTCACTCAAGGTCTATCAGCTGGCGACTGCTCCCATTGCAGAAACGGCGCGCTCAACGGTTCTGCCCGGCAACGAATCATTGTCGGATACCCGCAATAATCTTTTCGCCTGTCGTTACACAGCCAATGGTCGCCTGGTCACCGGGGGCATGGTTGCTGTCACTCATCTGGCTGCAGAGCAGCGTTTGAAACGTGCATTAGCAGAACGAATGGAGCGGATATTTCCGCAGTTGGGCGAAGTGCGCTTCGACTATATCTGGCGTGGTACCGCCGCATTGACACCGGACTTTTTACCTCGCCTGTTCTCCTTGGGTGATGGTTGGCTGGCACCTTTGGGATGCAACGGCCGAGGCATTGCACTCTCGACCTCTCTGGGGCTGCGACTGGCGGAATATCTGGATGAAGGAGATCCCGATCGCCTTCCATTGCCGATAAGCGGCACCCGACCGATTCCTCTACACGGCGTAATGCAATACCTGCCTCAAATGTTGCTTCCGCTGGGGATCTTGCAGGACCGATATCGGCGTTGAATCGTTCCGGGGGGATCTTGGAAGAGGAACCTATATAAACGAAGGCGTACTTCAGGTGCGCCTCCTGCACCATGCCTGAATAGCTATTCGAGTCATCCTTCAATCTAAACTTTTCGCTTCACTGGGCGTCCTTTCTTAAATACTGCCGACATGGCTTCGCAATCCCAGTCAGCTGACTTCAGCTAAGGACAAGTGATGACTTTTCTTGTTTTTCTTCTAGCCTGCGGTGCTGCCGCGAGCACCGGCATCCTATTCAAACCGGGCCAGTGGTACGAATCTCTCGCTAAACCCAGCTTCACGCCACCCAACTGGCTGTTTCCGGTGGCCTGGTCGATTATCTATCTGTTGCTCGCTTGGGCCGGGTACCGGTTGACGCTGATACCTGGAAGTCAGGCAGTGCTGGCTTTATGGGCGGCGCAGATTGCTCTTAATACGCTGTGGACACCGGTGTTCTTCGGTGCACACCATGTTTTCGCCGGCATGGTGATCCTGACGCTGCTCTGGCTTGTGGTCGCTGCAATGGTAATGATGGCTTTGCAGCTTGACGTGATCACTGGCTTGATCCTGTTTCCTTACCTTGTGTGGCTCTGTGTAGCCGCCGCGTTGAATTTCTCCATCTTGCTCAATAACCGCTGATGATGATTCCGAGTCGGCTTCCCTGCCTTGAACTCGCGGTAGGCACCGAGCACGCAATGACGAATTCGATGCTGGGAACATCAAGCTGTATTGGCGCTCATCACGCACATCAACTGCGCCCTACGGAACCTGTGACCGGTAAATTCCCAAGCACGTTAAGCCCGGTACTCTTGACGAACGCGTCATAGTCCATCGGTCTTTCGATACGGGTTTCAGCGTTGGGTAGTACGTAGGCCCAGGCACGCTTGGACGAGGCGTCGTAAACCAGTTTGAATAGGCGGGTCGGCACCCAGACCTTGTTGTCGCCAATGGTGGTGTGGCCTGCGTCAAAGATCGGACCGGTAAAGACAAAAACATTGCCACCGGCTCGCTTGGCAAACTTTCTGACATCAGCCTCGACCTTACTCCAGATTTTTCGGTTGTTGGTGGGGTCTTGCGGCACCATATTCGACAGCGCAAAGGATTGGGCCATGGCATTGGGGCTCGGCGCATCGGCTGCAGGGGATTGATGGCCACGGTCCACCGCCGGATGTTGGCTACGGTAGTCGCTCAACTCTGCCCGCCCGCTCTTGGGGATGCGTGGGTCCGGGTAGAACTGATTGGTGCGCTCCTCCCCTTTGGCATCCTGCAGCTGAGCGGCGTTAAGGCGTTCGACCACTAGTAAAGGCGTCTTGCTGGTTTGCGAGTACAGCACCGCGAAGTTGTCGGAACACAGCGCCAGGGGTTTCATTGTTGCAGGCACAGTGGCCATGTTGATCGGCTTCGCGGCCGGGAACAGATCTGCGCAGCCGTCGAACGATGCCTGTTTCTGCTTATTTGAATAAAGGTCGAGGGCTGCGCCCTGGCTGATCGAGCCCGAGCGGTGCACTTGTTCTTGATGCTCGGTGGGCAGCTTGATGAGATCCAGCAGACCGCGGGCTTCTGCCCCGGTCGAGAACAAAACAAAGGCCGACAGCCCAACTGCAATTTTGCGTAGGTTCATGCTTTAAATTCTTCGAATTGGATTGAGGGGTAAACGTACGGCGAGGTCCGATTCACGGAGCCAAGTGGAGGTAGATGCTGATTATGTTGCGGCGAGCATGCTTTCTCTGTCCTTGATCAAAGTACCGATGCGGGTCCGAGCAGTACGACCGCTAATGGTCGTGCGGGATTAATTGACCATGACAAGTCACATTAGTGCTGGGCAGCGTTTGCGTTCTACTCGCCAATGCTCGTCAAATGAACGATCGGCAGAGTACGGCCAAAAGCTGCCATTCGGAAATGCTTTGGGTCGGGTCGATTAATACCGATAGGTTGCCTGCACTGAAACTCCATTCGCACTATTGTCGTAGTTGGCCCTGTATTCCGGTTGAAGACCGGAGTTGTTCGATTGCTTTATCGAGACTTTGGAATCCCAGAGATAACCATAAGCAAAGTCTATAGTCAGATCGGAATTCGGCGAATAAGCACCACCCAAGGTCACGGCTTGGCGATTGCCAACCGGAATGCGCACGCTGCGATCGGCATTTCTGATGGGCGACGGATCATAGGCGTAACCTGCGCGCAACAGCCATTGCTGGTTCAATTGATAGGATGCGCCAACCGCGGTGGCCCATGTGTCACGCCAGTTCATTTCCTCGGTCACATTTCCCAGTCCAGCCGCCTGGCCCACAGGGGAAAGGCCGCTGTTCACTGCCTCGACCTTCTGAATCCGGCTCCAACGTTTCCAGGTGGTCCCTAGATATCCCGTCCAGCGACTATTGAAATGATGGGTGATAGACGTGTCCACGGATTCGGGCATCGTGAGGTCTATCTTGTTGTCATACTTCCCGTCCAGCGGGATAACGCTCGGGGAGCCGGAAACCTCGGTATGCCCTTTGAGTTCATAGTCCACCTTCGAGTGATAGTTAATCCCCCAACTGGTAGCCTCAGTAAAGTCAACCAAGATGCCGACGTTGAAGCCAAGTGCGGTGTCATCGCCTTTGATGGTGACTAGTGTGTCCTCGCCGTTGTTGAGGGCACCGGTGGCCAGGTAATTCTGAAGCTTTGCATTGAAACGGTTTATGGTCGGGCCGCCACCAATGGACACGTAATCATTGATTCGATAGGCAATGGTGGGCTGAAGGGTTATTTCCTTGGTCGTGCTATAGGAGCCATGGTAGCGACCCTGAAAAGTGCTCTCGTAATCATTGATCAGACCACTCGGAGCATAGAGACCCAGGCCAACCGAAAAACGATCATCAAGTGGCGTCGACATATAAGCAAAGGGCACAACCCCCAACGGTACCGAGTCCCCTTTATTCGTTCCTGAGGCGCTGCTCTGCGCATCACTGATGTCATCGCTCACTGAGACGACCGCAGCTCCACCGGAAATCTCAGCACGTTTCAATTTGGTCAAACCTGCAGGATTTCCAAAGATAGTGCTGGCGTCCAGCGCAGAAGACGACCTCCCCGCATAAGCAGTTCCCGCACTGCTTGCACTTTGCTCGTTCAAGGCAATGCCATTGGCGCCCGCGCTTGTACAAGCGCTGAGTATTGCCGCAGCGCCTGTGAATTTAATCCAGGAAGACACTTCTCGAACAGCTGAGAGACACGAGATTGCACGGTTGCTCGGTTTCATTTCCCACCTCGTATTGTTTTTATTGATTGGTGCGCAGGCAAGGCTTCGCCTTCCGGTGCACTTGGCAGTGCCGGTTGGCGTTGATCGAAGTTGTGAAACAGGCCTTGGCTGACTATCACCAAGGCCGGGGTGCCGAACTTACGAAGTCAGGATCATTTGAGCCACTCCACCTGAAAGCTATAGCGACCTAGAAGAAGGGCCAGGGACTCTTGATGTCCCCCAGCCCGGATGCAGGCGACCAATCCACGTTGTTCATGCTGAATCACCTCGACCGCAATGTCCGTCATACACATGCGATCCACATCCTGCCGGACTACCCTGGCAACTTCGCGTTGCTGCAACGCGGGCTTGAATATCTTGCCCACCGCAGTCAACGGCAGTGCTTCGAGGATTTCGATCCGCTTGGGAATGGCCGCCCGCTCACTGATGTGGCGCTGCGCAAATTGCTCAAGTTCTTCAATGTTGCAGGCGTGGCCTGGCCGCAGTTGCACGTAAGCGACCGGCACTTCACCCGAATAGGCGTCGGGGCTGCCGATGGCAGCCGCCAACGCCACCGCTGGGTGGGCCTGCAAAGCCTCCTCGATTTGTTTGGGATCGATATTGTGGCCGCCGCGGATAATCAGCTCCTTTTTGCGCCCGGTCAGCCAGAAGTAGCCATTTTCATCCTGGCGCCCCAGATCGCCCGTATTCAGCCAGCGCTGACCATTGATCTCTATCCACAGGCCCCGGTTATGACTTTCCTCAACGTAACCCTCGAACAGGTTCGGACCCGTGATGGTGATCAGGCCAATTTCGTCGATGTCGGCGTCGCGCAGATACAATCCAGCGTCATCTAGCATGACTGCGCGCATGTCCTGATAGGCAATCCGTATGCCGATGGAGCCGATAAAGCGCTCGCCATTGGGCGGATTAATTGAGGAGACGCACGCGCCTTCCGTTAGGCCGTAGCCTTCGAGGATCTTCACTCCGGTCCGGCATTCGAACTCTCGGAAGAGCTCAACCGGCATCGGTGCGGCGCCACACATGGCATAACGAAGGCTAGAGAGGTCGCGACCTTCCAGTTCATTTTGCAAAAGTGCGGAATAGACGGTTGGAACGCCAGAGAATAGATTGATACCGAAGTGTTCAACCATCTCCCAGAAACGTGGGATAACACCCTCACCACGATAGCCCTGCGGCGTGCCGAGGATGACATGATCACCTTGGGTCCAAGGCATCAAGCCTGTCACCAGTTGCGCGTTTACATGAAACAGCGGCAACCCACAGAAAATGACTTGGCCACCACTACGTGGCTGCAAGTGTGCAGTCACCGCCCACGCGTTGAATACTTCCGCCCCATGCGTACGCATCGCGATCTTGGGCAGCCCGGTGGTGCCACCGGTGCAGAAGTAAGAAGAACGCTCCCCAGGGCGGAATTGCCGGTCGCTCTTCAGATGCGTGCCTGGCTGAGCATCCATTAACGTTCGTAAATCGTGAATCGTGGCACCCCTGTGCAACTCACGTTCCTTCTCTGCCAGGGATTCAAGGGATGCACGGTTAGCTACATCAACATAGGGTCCCATGCCAACCCAAACGACGTGTTTGATCTCGGGGAGTTGATCCAGCTGCGAGGCCAGCTTAGGCCACAGGTCACTGCCCGGCGTCGGTGCGAGCGTTACCACCACGCCGGCCTTGGCAGCCCGTAGCAAGGCAGCTATCTGTTTGGCCTCTTGCAGCGGATTGATCGCCATGACGACACCCGCCGCCTCCCCCCCCCAGATGGTGAAGTGGGTTTCCGGCAGGTTGGGCAGGATGAAGGCCAGCACTTCACCCGGGGTAATGCCCAGGTCGTGGAAGGCATTCGCCGCGCGAGTGATATCTCCGACGAGTTCGGCATAGCTCCAGTGGTGGGTGTTCCTGAAGCTGGCAGCGTCGGCGAAAAAACTCAGTGCAGGCGCGTTGGGGCTAAGCTCGGTTGTCCGTTTCAGCGCTTCATAGGTGCTGGAAGCCAAGCCATGTTCCGCCAACGGGACCTGCTCGATACTTTCAATGTCGTTCAAAGATCGCACCATCATTGTCAGGCTTCCTCTACGACTCGGTTGCGTTGCACGCCCAGGTCGATCACGCCATCCGTGCTGCGAATGCGCGCCTCGACCACGTCACCGGCCTTGAGGTACTGCGTCCGGCTCTCTTGTGCCTTGAGGAAAAGCTTCCACTTGGTGGCTTCTGGCAAAAGGGCTGCAATGCGCATTTTGCCGGGCGAAGGGATCGTTAGAGCGCAGCCGGCAGGCGTACCAGTGGCGATCAAGTCCCCAACGGCAAGATCTTGCAAGGCGCAGAGTTCGGTCAGGGTTTCAGCGGGGCCGTAAACCAGATTGGCCGTGCTGTCGTTCTGTCGTACCTGGTCGTTGACTGTCAGGCGCAGCTGCAGTTCTTTCAGGTAATGCATATTCTTGGCATCCAGAAGGCACAGGTATGGGCCGACCGGACCGAAAGTGCGGTAGCTTTTGCCCTTGTAGAACTGCATCTGGGGAATCTGAATGTCACGAGCCGAGTAGTCATTGACAATGACGACGCCTGCAATGAATTCATGCAGATTGGAGTCGGTGACACCTATAGCGCCGGTGATCGAGCGCTTCATCACAAGGCCAAGTTCGATCTCGTAGTCAAGGAAGCGCACGTGGCGCGGCTTGATCAGGTCGCTGTCAGCCGCCACCAGGCAACTCGTCGCCTTGGTGAAGATCATGTTGAATTTCTTCGCATCAGGGTCCATGCCTGACTCGATCATGTGCTGACGGTAATTGGCACCCTGGCAGACAAACTGCTGGTTACGGGTCACCGGCGACAGCAGTTTTACGTCGCCCTCTTCCAACTCCGAACCTTTCAGTTGAGCGAGGTCATCGAGACTGTTCTGGCTAATGAAGTCACCGGTCGTTTCAAAAACACCGGGGACAACCGTGATACGGCCCTGGCGAAGCACGCCCCAGTGGATACCGTTCTGAAATTCAAAGCGGACTACGTGTACAGCAGACATTGAAGGTACTCCTGGAGCGGCGTTTGTCCCGCGTTCGGTGGCGCGAGAACTGTGGTGTTGTTCTGAAACGGGGCTGGCAACGTTGTAGACCAACGCGCCGCCAGCAATCAAAGCGCCGGCTTTAAGCACGTCCCGCCGGCCAAACCGGATCGAGTTGTCCGACATGGCGGCAGCTCTACCCGAACATCCGCATAAGTGTTATCAGCTTGCGAATGGTCAGGTCCGGGCTGCGTCGCAGGTTGCGAATCAGCAGAAGCAGATTGGCCAGGCTCATCTTGGGTTTCGTAAAACTCTTGGGCATGCGCTGCCCCCACTGCGCCATAGCCTCGGGGCTCACCGGATGAACGCCCGAAGGCCGAGCGGCCGTGAAAAGATCCCCGTCGCAGTAATGCTCGTGCTTGTCACCCCAAGGGTCTTGCCAGTAATCGAAAATCTGACTGCCCAGAATGTGCCGCCCGATGCCCCATGAGTGCGCCCAGCCCCGCTCCCGCAGGACGCGCTGCCCCATACCCACCGCATCTGCATCGACGACTTCATAGGCGCTATGGCTGTAGGTGGCCATGAACCCTTGCGCAATCGCGAGCGTATGGTGATCCGCGGGAATGTCACCGAGATCAAGGCGCATGAAAGTGACGATAGGCGTGCCGTCAGGGAGTACTTGGACATCGCTGGGAATAAACCCGAAATGCTGCGTGTACCAGGCACAGGTCGCCTGATAGTCAGCCACTTCAATGACGATGTGGCCAAGCTTGAGGACTTCAGGGGGAGCAATCGGCGGGCGCTGCGTGGCGTTGATTCGGGGTTGCTCGTGCGCCAGATTCCAGTTCAAAGGAGCTCTATGTGCCAGAGGCTTGCCTGGCGTCTGGTCGCAGACGGCTTCCACAATGAAACCGGAAGGATCCGTCAGTCTGACGTAATACCCTTTACCAGGATGATCCGATTTCTCGACCGATGACGCACCCGGGATTCGAGTGAGCTTTTCCAGATCTTCCAGGGACTGCACGGCAAGTCCGAACCCGAGAAAACGTGCACGTTCAGCCCGTTGGACACGGTAACAATAGGCAGTGGCGTCGGTAGCCCGCATATAGAGAGTATCGGCGTCCTGCCGACTTACCGTCAGGCCGAAGTCAGTCAGGAAACGCGCCGCCTCATTCAAGTCCGGCCGTTGGAAAATCAGGTGAGTCAGATCCTGGGCCTTTACCGTTGGCTGCGGGTGCCGGGCGGGCTGTTGCGTCGCCAACCGGTGCAATTCGATTTTGTTGTTCATTGTTGTTGTTTTCCGGTTTTTTTGGGCAAAGCTGTCCCGAACCCCTGAAAATCCAGGGGTTTAGCCATTAAGTCAGTTACGAACTCAGTCGAGAGATGGAAGTGCCGGCAACTCTTTTGTCGCCAACGCACGAGCCTCCTCTGATGGCACACCCAATGCCCGCAGTACCAGCTCCGCGGTATCAGAGCCCGATTCGCGCCACGTTCGGTGACCCTCCAGTACCAGGAAAATCGAGCCAAGCACGCTGCTCGATATCAACGTCAGTACCGAGAGCAATTGCTCCTGCTGAAACGTGTAGCGCCTAGTGGCAAGCCCGCTCAGTAGATCCTGGGTCGCTTGGCTGCTGAACATTTCGCGCAACGCCGAATTGCTCATGGCGAATTTATGGATGAACGCGCCCCACTGGGAGTCTTCGTGCGCTCGGCGAATGAAGAATCGAATGCCATTTGCAAGGCGATGAGCGGGATCCGAGAGGGAGTCGAAACTCTTGTTGACGCGCTCATGCATCTCCCTCGCGAGATGACTGGCGACCGCCTCGAACAGGCTTTCCATGCTGTCTATGTTGCTATAAACCGTTCCGCGCGCGACGCCTGCCTCTTGCGCGAGGTCAAGGATGTTCACTTGTGAGGTGCCTCTCTCAGCGAACAGGCGAAAGGCAGCTTGATGTATACGGCGCTGTGTCGGATTCAGGGATTCCACGGTTCTCTCTCCAGGATTACCTCATAGACCGATTGAACACTCGTGTTCACTTTGCGTCAACCATATTTTTTAGCCTTTTGGATGTTTTTCCTAAAAACGGCGAGAAACCTAAGAACTTGGACGCCACAATCGATGTCGCCGGATCAATAACAGTCCTGAAAATTGACATAATTGAACACGTATGTTCAATTATGTTGTGGCTCAGGCTCGTCTTCTCGGCAAGCACCTGGCTCTGCCCATCGATGAAAACCAGGACACAACATGACCGGCTCAAATCTCTTCAAACCGCTTCGATTACCCAACGGTACGGTGATTCCGAACCGAATCGCCAAGGCTGCCATGGAGGAGAACCTTCAAGAAGCAGCTCGGTTTGCTGAGCCAAGGAAAAAAAAAGGACAAAACCCGGGACGTCGCCACTCATGGCATCGATCGGCAATCAGTTGAAGGCTCGTCGCCAGGTGAAGAGCTATCGGCGATGGATCGATCAAGCCTGACAAATCAAGGATGACATCAGTTCAGGCCGGTAGCGGCTTGCCGGCGATTTTCCTGGCTCTGGCAGGCGTTACGCCCAGAGCCTGGAGAATCATTTCGGCGACCCGTACATCGTGCTCCGCCACCGCACGTCCCTCGACAACTGAGCGCATCGCACCGGTGGTGCACGACAAGACCAAATCCAGGGCGACCCCCTCGTCCTCATAAGCCAAAGTTCCTGCACGCAGCCCCTCACGCAGATCACCCATGACATGAGTAGCCAATCGCGAGCGCATGGCCTGGTCGAAATGGATGATGCGCAATAGAGCATTCGCCCATTGGTGGTCAGCCGCAGCACGACACACAAACATGCGTACGCCAATCGAAAGCCGCAGTGCTCCGCACTGCACGTCCGCGTTCAGGACAGAAATGGCGTCAGAGAACTCGGCGGCCATGGCAACGCCCACCGCTTCGAGTACTTCGTCACGCGTTCGGAAATAGTTGTAGATGGTGCCGTTGGATACCGCCGCCTCGGCGGCGACTTCGAACAATCCGATATCCCCCACCTCCTTACGTGCGACAAGTCGCAATGCCGCGTCGACCAGACCGCGACGGGTGCGCTCGCGCTTCTTGTGCCCCCTGGTGAGAGGTTCTGGCACAGCAGCTTCTAAAGGAGGTGTGAGGGAATGCATGATCAAGCTCTTAATCTAATCGGCTCGTTGATAGTAATGGAAACGCCCTCAGGAGTGGCGTCATCACTCATCAGCAGACCCCGGCAGTCTCGAAGGAGTTTGCTGGCCTCTGTGCCAGGGGCGTGGTGCATGATGATCCGGTCAGGGCGAACGGCAACAAGCGTTCCTTTGGCAGCCAGTGGCAAGATCTCATGGTTCATGTCTTCGATGAAGTCACAGCTGCCACCGGAGCGTTGGCCGCGGGGCCTGACCTCTAAGAAGTGACCGCCCATCTTTTCCCAGGCAACGATCTGATCAGTGGTGAGCAAGGACAACGGGTCAACACCAAATCCAACCAAGGTCAGGTTGTCTCCCAGTGCATCGTCGCTCAGCTTGATCTGCTTTTGCAGGGTACGAATCCAAGCTTGGGGAAACAGGCTGCCACGTACCAGCTTGTCACCACGACGATGCTGCACGAACAGGCCGTGCATGAAAGTGTTCTTCGGTTTTATGTCCAACTGCTCGAAGTACCTTCTGGTAGCTGGAGTCAACGCCAGCATGCGCATTAGGCCATGGATGAAGAAAGCCGCGACCTTGCTCTTGGGCATTACCAGGCGGCCCATGAGTTTTGCCAGATTGATCATCGCCTGAGCATGCGGGCGGCGCTCTACATCATAGGTATCGAGTATCGCAGGCGCGGCATGGCCACGAAGGACCCACGCCAGCTTCCAGGCAAGATTGGCACCATCACGAAGGCCCGCGACGAGACCTTGCCCGACAAAGGGCGGGGTGACGTGTGCCGCGTCGCCGACGAGGAAAGTACGTCCCTTGCTAAATCGGTTGCAGCAACGCGCGTGGAATCGATACACCGCCTTGCGTTCGATTTCCAACTCCAGCGGATTGACCCATGGCGCAATGAGCCGGGCGATGCTTTCCGGGCTTTCCAGCTCGTCCCGGGACTCACCGGGTTGCAGCATGAATTCCCAGCGTTCCCTTCCACCGGGGGCCGGCATGTGGGGCGTTGGCCGCCGCGGATCACAGATAAACTCAATATGATCAATGGCTGAGTGATGCCGGTTCTTGGCGTCGACAATCAGCCAATCCTCTGCATAGGTTTGACCTTCGAACTCCTGCCCGATCAGCCCCCTAACCTTGGAGCTGGCGCCGTCCGCACCGATCAGGTATCGGGCGCGAATAGAATGCGAGTGCCCATCTTTATCCCGCACGGTGGCGACCACGCAATTCGCTTCCTCAACCAGACTCTCCAGCTCGAAACCACCCAGGCTGGTCACTGATTGCAGTCGGGAAACCTGGCCACGCATCGCTCGTTCGAGGTCGGGTTGATAGAACGTCACAAGTTTGGGATGGCCGTCGATACACCCTTCAGTATTGGCTCGACCGAATTGCCCGAGCACCGGAGAGTGCATCTTCACTTCCGGAATCACGATCTTCTCGAAAGCATCCTCCGACAATCCGGCCAGTTGCAGGATGCGCAGGGCTTCGTTGTCCAGAGCAATGGCACGAGGCATCAATACGATTTCATGGAGCTTATCCAGCACCAGGGTCGTCACCCCGTAACGGCCGAGCAGCGCCGCGATTGTCGCACCTACCGGACCGTTACCGACGACCAGCACGTCGACGGCGGAAGGAGGCAATTCGGAATCTTTTTTGTTGTTGTTCATTTCGAGCCCTTGTTGTGATTGAAGTCGTGAGGCCCGCAGGTCTCATCGTCAGGCAGAATCAAGGTATTCAAAATTGAGAGATATTTCAATATTGATGTTTTTGTCATAAATTTTTGAGATCATTGAAAAGCCGGGAAGTGACCAAACGGATGAGCTGAGACGCCAGGCGTAACTGGCCGCGTTAAGGCGAAGAAGGCTCGTAACGTAAAGTTGCTCGTTTGTTAGTTTCCGACCGGCGACGCTTGGCTTCAGAGCCGATCAGGGTTGTCATGGGAGCAATGGCCCAGGACTGAAGTGTGTGGCTGCTAGGCCCCCAGCCGAGGTTGGAGAACAGTCGCTAGAAGAAGACGTGCCGGCAAGACCAGGTCGGCAGGAACATTGTTTTTTCAACACTAAATCACGTGCGAATCTTCAGCGCACCACTATGTTTTTAGTCTTTAGGAATCAACCGTGGCGCGCCCGCAGCCCCATCCAAACCCCGTCCTGCTTAACTTCAGCGAGTTCTATCTCGATGAGGCCAACGCTTGCTTATCGCGTGATGGGGAAGCGGTGGCGTTAGCGCCCACCCCTTTCCTGTTGTTATGCGTACTCGCACGCCAGCCGGGGTCGTTGATATCCAAAGACGATTTGCTGGATGCCGTGTGGGGGCATCGATTTGTAAGCGATTCGGTTCTCAAGACGGCCATCAGCGATCTGCGCAAGGCGTTGAGCGATGACCCCAAGCATCCTCGTTTTATTGAGACGGTGTCGCGGCGCGGCTATCGCTTCATCGCCGTGTCGCCCCTTGTTGCTTCGATACCTCCTACACCCACGGCGGTTACGGCGACCGACACACCTCAGTTGCCGTCATTCATCGGTCGTATTGACGAGGTCGTCAGGCTCCAACGAGCGTGGGAACGGGCTAGTGGTTGCCAGCGGGCCGTGGTCTGGCTTGCAGGAGAACCGGGGATCGGCAAGACCACGTTGATCGAACATTTCCTTGCCGGCCTTGGCGACATCGCCTGCGCACGCGGCCATTGCATGGAGCACTTCGGAACCGGCGAACCGTACCTGCCGGTACTAGAGGCGTTGGCCGATCTGTGCCGCAGCGATCCGACCCTACCGGCCTTGTTGCGCGAAGTGGCACCCACCTGGCTGCTGCAATTGCCGTGGTTGAGTACCATGGAGGAACGTGACGCATTGCGACGTGAGCTGGCCGGCGTCGGCCCGGAACGCATGCTGAGGGAATTTGGTGAGTTGCTGGATCGCTACACAGTGGTGCGCCCGCTGTTGCTGGTGACCGAAGACCTGCACTGGAGTGATCGGGCGACGGTCCAGCTCATCAACTACATGGCCCGCCGACGTAGCTCCACGCGGTTCATGTGGCTGTCGAGCTTCCGTCTTGCCGAAGTGGTGGCGCTCGAACATCCGCTCAACTCATTACGTCACGAACTGCGTCTGCAACGCTTGTGTGAGGAACTGGTGCTCGACCCGTTTTCCGAAACCGAGGTCGCCGGCTATGTGGCGCTGCGCTCAGCCTCGCTAGCACGCGATGAAGCCTTCGTGCGCGCCCTGCACGACCGGACCGACGGCGTGCCGTTGTTCGTTTCCTCAATCATCAGTGAAGTGATGGATGCAAAAGAGGACGAAACCACTATCGAAGCTCGGCTGGCGGATCTGGCGGTTCCTGAGAACCTTGCGGCCATCATCGATCATTACATTGCCAGACTGGCTCCCGAGCAACGAACACTCCTCTGCGCGGCTGCGGTGTGCGGTTCCGATTTCCGGGTTGAGACGGTTTCCCTGGCGCTCGAGCGCAATCTCTCTACGGTGATCGACGCCTGTGAGGAATTGATGCATGAGCAGGTATGGCTCACACAATCGCGGGCTGCCGATGTTGACCAAGCGGTAGAGCTGTCTTACTCGTTCCGCCACGCTCTTTTTCGCCAGGTGCTGTACGACCGCACGCCGCGTTCGTTGCGCATCAATCTCCATCGCCAGGTTGGTACTGCCCTCGAACACGAGCGCACAGCCGGTATGCCGATTGCTGCCTCAGAACTGGCAATGCACTTCGATCGTGCTCGGCTGCCGATGATCGCGCTGCGCTATTACGCCGAGGCCGCAGAGGCCGCGCTACAGCACTTCAGCCCGGACTTGTGCATCGGCCTCACTGAGCGCGGCCTACTCCTACTTATGCAGGCACCCGAAGGGACGGAGCGCAATACTCTCGAAATTACCTTGGCCACGTTGCAGGGGGTTTCGGCCTTCCACATGTTCGGTGTCGGCAGAGAAGCCAAGGGTGCTTTCGACCGTGCATACACGCTGCTAACGGATGTTCCCGAGCACCCTATGCGCGGTCGCCTTCTGCACGGATTCGGCTATCTGCTCGGTCTGCGCGGTGACTATTCGCAGGCTTTGGAAGTGGCAGAGCGTGCTGAAGCTCTCTCCCTAAACGCAAACGATCAAGCGCTTATGCTGGCAGCGTACATCGTTCAGGGCGAAGTACATCACCTCCAAGGCCGCACGAAAACCACTCGCAGCTGGTTAGAGCGCGCCCTCGCGATCGCCGAACTGCTGGACATCAAGACAAACGAGATCTTTGCGGCTGATCCCCAGGTCATGCTGCACGGTATGCTGGCCATCGAGCTGGTGCGATCTGGCCTGATTGAGCAAGGGCGAACCCATATGCAGCGGGCACGAACTCGCGCGCATTCGCTTCGACAACCTATGACATGGCTTGTCGCTACGTGGCAGGAGGTATTGATCGAGGTGCGACTGGGAAACCCAGCGCGGGTGGCCGCTCTGGCTGACAACATGCAGAAGCTCGTCGACGAATATTCGCTCGCGCTCGGACGCACCGCTTGTCGCTGGTGGCGCGGCTGGGCCGACGCGCGCAACGGAGCCCCCCACGAAGGCTACCGAGAGATTCGTGAGGCCTACAAAGAACATACCGGGCTCGGCATGCGCTCCGGTGCCAGTGAAGTACTCGGCTATGCCGCCGAAGCGCTGCTACTGGCAGGCGATTACGACGCAGCGCACGTTGAATTGCAGGAGGCCTTCCGGGTGGGAGAGGAACTCGGCGAACGCGTATACCTGCCGCAGTTGTGGCTGCTCGAGGCTGCGATCGCGCGAGATCAGGGTCGGTTAGACGCCAGTACCGCGGCGAAGCGACGTGCGATTAAGGAAGCTCGCGCTCAGGAAGCATCGTGGCTGGAGTTGCTCGCAATGGTCGAGATGAGTGAGCAACCTGACGCCACGCCAGAGGATCACCAGGCATTGGAAATGCTAATTGACCAATTGCCCGAAACGCATGGGACTGAATTGGTAAAACGTGCGCGCTCGTTGATAGAGGCTGCCAAGCGGGCTTGAAGCGGCAAGGCGAGCCCGAAGCCATTGCGCTCTTGGTTCGACAGGTGATAGCGGTTGTGGGACCCGAGGTAATACGACTGAAGTCTGACCTTTTGCTTACGACTCGACCCTAGGGGACCGCTTACGCTGGCATCGAACCTTCTTGATTACCAGGTCTGCGATGAGCCTTAACCCTGAATCCAAATACCCAAGCCGCCGTGCATACGTCCTCAAGCTGCGCAGTGATGCCGGACCGGGCACCCTGGTGGGTCGCTTGGAAAACCTGGTCACCGGGCGTCAGCGCGAGTTCTCGTCCGCCGAAGAGTTACTGGAGTCGATTGGCGCGGATCTGGCGCCAGCAGCCGGTGAGCAGGCGATAGAAAGCGACGGTGAATGATCCTTTCCAGCATCGACAGACAAAGCGTATCGCGACCGAACGCTGACGGTTCGCTGACGACTTTGCCTACACCGTCCCCCTACGCTGAAGCCACCTCGAACTACACGAATCCATTTCTAATGCCGCGACTTTCCACCCCCCATCCGCTGCCTTGCAATGCCGGTGGTACAACCTTGCAACGTACCAAGTGCCCGACCGCGTTTGCCATGGCAGCAGCCTTGGCCACGTCGATCGCCTTCGCCCTTTCTGGCTGCTCCACACCGGTTGCCAAACCTTCGGTCGACGTGCCGAGCAACTTCGCCGCGAGTACGGCGTCCGAGATGGAGCCCGAGGCGGCCTGGTGGGAGGTCTACCACGATCCATTGCTGACGGACCTGGTGCGTCGAGCCGCGCGGGAGAACCGCGATGTCAAGATTGCCGCCGAGCGACTGCGTGCCGCGCGTGCAGGAGAAACGGTCAGCCAGTCCTGGCTGCTTCCGAGCGTTGGTGCGTCTGTCTCCGGCAGTGACCGCAGCACCGGCTTCAATTCGGCAGTAAAACAGGGGTATCCGGATACCAAGACCGCCAGTGTGGGCCTGGACGTCTCGTGGGAACTCGACCTGAGTGGCCGCCTGCGAGCCGGTGCAGCGGCGGCGGATGCCGATGCGCTAGCCGCGGAACACAGCATGCGCGGCGTGCGTCTGCTGGTGATGAGCGATGTCGTCAGCAACTATTTCACCTTGGTCGGGGCCCAGCGCCAGGTTGCAACATTGCGCGCTATCTCGGCGATGCAGGACGAGACGCTGCGACTGGTCACTGCGCGTCAACAGGTGGGGCTGGCGTCCGCATTCGACGTCGAGCGCGCACAGACCGACGCCTTGTCGGCGCGGGCGCAGATACCGCCACTGGAAACCCAAGCGGCGGTGGCACGCCACCGTATCGCGGTGCTGATCGCCGACCAGTCTTTCAACACCACCAACATTCAGCCGTCGAGCAGCGACATGGCGGATGTGCCTGAGGCCAAGCCCGGGCAGCCAGCCGAATTGTTGCAACGTCGACCTGACGTACTGGTGTTGATGGCCCAGCTCGATGCCGCCAATGCGCGTCGTCAGCAAGCGAAAGCTGAGTGGTTCCCCCAACTCTTTCTCGGTGCGTCCTTCGGCCGCCAGGGCCTGAACCTGAATGGAGCCGATCTTGGGGCTGCGCGCTTCACCAATGTCGCGGGTCTGCTGGCAATGCCGCTCTTCAACGCCGGACGCACGCAAGCAATCAACGAAGCGGCCGAAAGCGCTCAACAAGAAGCAGTACTACGCGCCGAAGACGGCATCGTGCGAGCGCTCGAGGATGTGGAAAACGCCCTTGTCACCCTTGCGCAGGAACGCCGCCGCTCAGGTTCGCTCCAATTGGCCGCCGCGTCAGCGGAGACGGCACAGAATCGCGCCCAGTCGCTCTATAACCGTGGGCAGATCGACCTGTTGCCTCTGCTGGATTCGCAGCGTGCGCGCCTCAGTGCACGCCTGAGCGCCAACGAAAGCAACACCCGCCTGCTGCTCGACAGCGTGCAGCTCTACAAGGCGCTGGGCGGGGGCTGGCAGGTGTTCGAACAACCCTCCAACTCAACCGCGTCCGCTAAAGCCGATCGACCACCACTTTCCTAAGTATTTGTCGTTTTCCAAAGAGGAACCGTCTTGAAGAATTCCCTTACTGCGGCCGGTGTTTTGGCCGTCGCCGTCATGCTGTCCGCGTGTAGCCCCGACCAGCCCACCGTACAGGCACCACGACCGGTGCGCACCGCTGCAATCAGCTATGACAATGCCCGCGACATCAGTCGCTATGTGGGCACCGTACAGTCACGACATGAAGTCGACCAGGCCTTCCGCGTGGGTGGCAAGGTCGTCCAGCGCAAGGTCGAGGTAGGCCAATTTGTGCGTGAAGGCGACATCCTGGCTGTGCTGGATGACAGCGACTACCGCCTCGCTGAAGAAACGTCACGACAACAGTGGTCGTTTGCTGTCGAACAGGCGCGCCAAGCCGACTCGGACCGCCAGCGCCTGACTGACCTGAAGACTGACGGCTCGGTCAGTGCGGCCGACGCCGAGCGTGCGCATACCAATGCCCAAACCGCGCATGCAACTGCCGAGGCCGAGGCGCGAAAACTCGAACTCGCACGCAACCGGCTCAAGTACACCGTGCTGCGCGCCTCACGTAGCGGCGTCGTCACAGCTGTGCGCTTTGAGGCTGGGCAGGTCGTGCCGGAGGGTCAACCGATTGTATCGATCGCTAACCCGGATGAAGCCGAGATCGTCATCGATGTACCCGAGGACCAGCTGTCCGCCTTCAATGAGGCGCGTTTCAAGGCCTCGCTGGCCAGTGCGCCAAACGAGAACTTTGAGGTCACCTTGCGCGAACTGTCACCGCAGGCTGCGGCGCAAACGCGTACCTACCGGGCTCGGCTTAAGCCAGCTAAGGCACTGCCACTGGGTGCCACCGCTACGGTAACGGCAGAGCGCGTTATCACCAGTGTCGCGGTGGCAGCGTTGCCGGCGACGGCATTGACGCAAACAGGCGGCCAGCCCGCGCTGTGGGTGGTCACGCCCGTAGGCAAGGATCCGGTAGGCATTGTCGAACTGGTGCCTGTGGCGGTAATGGGCTATCGCAACGATGAGGTGCTCGTCTCCGGGCCGCAGGCCGGAGTATTGGTCGTCACCGCTGGGGTACCGAAGATGGCATCCGGACTGAAGGTCGCGCTCCCCGGTGCTGCGATAACTGACACGAAAACTACGCAGCAGGCCGTCCGATGAACACTTTCAACCTCACCGACTGGGCGCTACGCCATCGCGCCATCGTTCTGTTCATGCTCCTCATTGTCGCGGTGGCCGGTGCCTTCAGCTTCACGCGGCTCGGTCAGCTCGAAGATCCGAATTTTTCCGTGCCCTCCATGACCGCCATGGTTATCTGGCCGGGCGCCACCGCCCAGCAGTTGCAGGACGAGGTCCTCAACCGAATGGAGAAAAAATTCGAGCAGATCGACAACTTCGAGAAAGTGGTCACCTACGCGCGGCAAGGCTACGCAGGCATGACGCTCACCGTGCGCGGCGGCACTTCCAAGGCTGACCAGCGCGAGGCCTGGTACCAGGCGCGCAAAAAACTCAACGACCTGAGCCTGGAGATGCCTGACGGCGTAATCGGGCCGATCCTGAACGACGAGTACGGCGACGTGTATGGCCTGATGTACGCCATCAAGGGCGACGGTGTTGGCCACGCCAACCTATCGGACGCAGCGGAGGACATCAAGCGCCAGATGCTGAAGGTGCCGATGGTCAAGAAGATCGATCTCATCGGCAAGCAGGCCAAGCGTGTCTACGTCGAGTTCTCCCACGAGCGCCTGGCAGCGCTGGGCGTTACACCGCTGGCCATCGCTGAAAGCCTCAAGAGCCAGAACGCGATGTTGCCCGCAGGCCAGATTGATACCCGAGGCGACCGTGTCATGGTGCGCGTGAGTGGCCAATTCACCAGCGAAGAGGCAATCCGCAACGTGCCGATCTCCGCGGGCGGCCGGCTGATTAAGCTCGGCGACATCGCGACCGTTACACGTGGCTTCGAGGATCCGCCGACCTACACGGTACGCCACAACGGCCAGCCAGTGCTGATGCTCGGCATCACGATGACCAGCGACGGCAACATCGTGGACCTTGGCAAGGCGATGGACACGGCAGTCGCCAAGATCCAGTCAGAACTTCCGCACGGCGTGGAGCTTGAGCTGGTAGCTGACCAGCCAACCACGGTGAAGGACGCCATCCTGGACTTCGGGCGTGCGCTGGCCGAGGCGCTAATTATTGTGATTGCAGTGAGCCTGGCCAGCCTGGGCTGGCGTGCAGGCCTCGTGGTTGCGGCCACGGTGCCGCTGGTGCTGGGCGGCGTGGCGCTGGTGATGTTGGCGATGGGCTGGAACCTCGAGCGCATCTCGCTCGGCTCACTGATTATCGCGTTGGGACTGCTAGTAGATGACGCCATCATCGCCATCGAAATGATGGTGGCGAAGATGGAAACTGGCATGGACCGCGTGAAAGCGGCCGCATTCTCCTATCAGTCCACCGCCATGCCGAGACTGACCGGCGCACTCATCACCGTCGTAGGCTTTTTGCCGATCGGCCTCTCGAAGTCCACCACCGGCGAGTATGCGGGTGGCATTTTCTGGATCGTTGGCGCTGCGGTGCTGTTCTCGTGGATCTGTTCCGGCATCTTCACACCGTACCTAGCGGTCAAGATGCTGCCAAACGACTTGGGCACGCACAAGCACGCCGATCCGCACGACACCAAGTTCTACCGCAGCCTGCGCCGTCTGATCGACACCGCCATCGAGCGCCGCTGGATGGTCATCGGTGCGACGGTTGGCGCTCTGGTGCTTGCTCTTGCCTGTATCAAGCTGGTGCCGCAGCAATTCTTCCCCAACAGTTCGCGTCCTGAACTGGTCATTGACCTGCGCGTCAAGGAAGGCTCCTCGTTCGCCGCGACGACCGAGCAGGTCAAACACATGGAGGAGATCCTGGCGAAAGACGAGGACGTGCGTTTCTATACCGCCTACACCGGCGCCGGGGCACCGCGTTTCTATCTCTCGCTCAACCCCGAGCTGCCCAATCCGGGTTTTGCCCAGTTCGTTGTGATGACCAAAGATCTGGATGCACGCGAGCGTGTACGTGCGCGGTTGGTTGATTCAGCTGATCAACAATTCCCACAGGCATGGATACGCGTGACTCGGCTCGAATTGGGGCCACCTGTCGGCTACCCGGTGCAGTTCCGCGTCGTAGGGCCTGATACCCAGAAGGTGCGCCAGATCGCCCGAGACGTGGAGAAGGTGGTTGCGTCCAACCCGAAGGTGCGCGACCTCCAGCTCGACTGGAACGACCCGGTGCGTACGCTGAAAGTGGAGCTTGATCAGGACAAGGCGAGCGCGCTTGGCCTCACACCAGCCGACGTGTCATTGGCTACCCAGACCGTGATGAACGGCGCAACCCTGTCGCAGCTGCGTGAGCGCGAGGACCTGATCGACATCGTGGCCCGTGCCGTGCCAGAGGAACGCTTAAACCTCGGCACACTGAAAGACATCAACCTCTACACGCGCCAAGGCACGGTGGTGCCGCTGTCGCAAGTCGCACAGGTTCGCGCTGAACTGGAAGAGCCGGTACTGTGGCGCCGCAACCGCGACATGGCGATCACTGTGCGTGCCGACGTGAAGGATGGAGAACAGGGTGTCTCGGTGACGCAGGAAATCCAGCCGTTGCTCAAGGATATCGAAGCCAAGCTGCCGACTGGTTACCGCATCGATGTGGGCGGAGCAGTTGAGGAAAGTGACAAGGCCAATAAGGCGCTGCTCGCGGTGGCCCCTTTTATGTTGATCACCATACTGCTGTTACTCATGCTGCAACTTCAGAACTTCTCCCGCATGTGGATGGTGATGTTGACAGCACCGCTGGGCTTGATCGGTGTGGTGCCGGCGCTTCTGGTGTTTCAGTCGCCGCTAGGCTTCGTCGCGATCCTGGGCATCATCGCTCTGGGTGGCATGATCATGCGGAACGCGGTGATCCTGATCGATCAAGTGCAAATCGAGATCGCCGAGGGGCGCGACCCGTGGAATGCTGTGCTGGATGCCGCCATTCACAGAGCGCGTCCGGTGATGCTGACGGCCCTTGCCACCGTACTCGCAATGGTCCCGCTCACACGTAGTGTGTTTTGGGGGCCGATGGCGATTGCAATCATGGGTGGCCTCACTGTGGCGACGCTGCTGACGATTTTTTTCGTCCCGGCGTTATACGCCGCGTGGTTCAAAGTGGGTCGCCAGACGGCGACGGATACCCAACAGGTACGGGGGAACACTGCGCTTGCTGCCAAGTGATGAGCGCCGTGACTTTTGCCCCCGACCTCACCGCTATTAGAGGAGTCTGTTAAGCACCGTTTCTGAAAACAACCTAGGTCAGCCGTGAGGTACTGCGAACGTTAATGTCTTTCGCTCCTCGCGGCTCACAGGAATGGCTGGCCATAAATAGCTGATGACGACAGGCTGCTATCGGCTAATAGCAGACGCTGGTTCAAATCCAATTTGACAAATTGCGGACAGTTGCCTGCCTTACTCAATCTGCCTTCTATTAAGCCTGGTTTCGCGATGTGAAAAAGGTCGTCACTGCCGCGAGTACCAGCAAGATAGAACTTGCGAGAAATGTCATGCGATAGCCGCTCCCGTCAAACAGCAGCCCGCCGAGTGTAGAGCCCAGCGCAATGGATAGCTGAATGACTGCAACCATCAGGCCGCCACCGGCTTCAGCATCGTTGGGCAAAGCCCTGGCTAACCACGACCACCACCCCACAGGTGCCGCCGTCGCGATCAGGCCCCATAGCCCAAGCAGTACAAAAGCTCCCACGACTCCACCGCCAAGGACAATCAAGGAAAGTGCAATGGCGGCCATCAAGAGTGGAATGCAGACCAGGACGCGGTACATTCCGGTTTTCAGGAAAGTGCCGATCAGAATGGTTCCGACAAAACCCGCCACGCCGATGACCAGCAGGATCATCGACAACATGGAGACATCTACACCAGTGACGGTTTCCAGGAATGGGCGCAGATAGGTGAACAATACAAACTGCCCCATGAAGAAAATGCCCACACTCAACATGCCGAAACTGACCAATGGGCTCTTAAACAATCGGAAGACATTGCCAGCGCCCGGTTTGCGCGGTGCCGGCGTCATGGCTGGCAGGCTGATCCACTGCCAGATCAACGCGATGATCGCTACCGGAATAAGGCACAAAAAAGCACCCCGCCAACCGATGACACTCCCCAGATAGCTTCCCAGTGGTGCGGCCACTACGGTTGCCAAAGCATTGCCGCCGTTGAAGATTGCCAGAGCCTTCGGCACGCTCTGCGCAGGTACCAGGCGCATGGCCAGTGCCGCCGACATCGACCAGAATCCGCCGATCACCACGCCGATCAGCGCACGACCAATCATGTACACCGTATAGTTGGGCGCCAGACCGACCACCAGCCCTGACACACACATAATCCCGGTCAGTAGAAGCAACAACGTCTTGCGGTCCATTGAACCCGCTAGCCTGGAAATCGAAAGGCTTGTCAGCACCGCGAAGGCGCCGGAGATGGCGATCCCATACCCGGCCAGTCCTTCACTGATTTGCAGATCCGATGCAATCGGCGTGAGCAAACTGACAGGCATGAACTCCGAGGCGATCAGCGCGAATACGCACAGTGTCATCGCAAAGATGCCACTCCAGTAAGCCGGCAGTTCCTCAGTCCCCGGCGTGCCGAGGGCCTCACCTGCCGGGGTGTCGAATACTTGAGCCGTCATTCAAAAACCTCTCATCAAATAGTTGTTGGCTGAAGCACTGGCCTTTTAGCCAACCACCGTCAGGTGCCGGGTAAAAAAGGCGGTGAGGTTGGTCCAGGGAATCAAGTTCACGCGGTCGTACAGATCCACGTGACCCGCGCCGGGAACCCAGGCCAGTTCCTTAGGTTCGGCGGCGCGTTGGTAGGCGTCCTCGCTGAACTCTTTGGAGTGCGCTTGATCGCCAGATATGAACAGCAGCGGGCGCGGGGAAATCGTTTCGATATCGTTGAATGGATAGAAATTCACGAACCTGACTTCACTGGTCAAGGCGCGGTTTTGCGTCGTTTCCAACGTACTGCCATGAGGGATGTGGATGCCGCGTGGCGTGCGATAGAAGTCCCAAAACTCGCGAGTTACCGGGTCGGTTTCCTTGCCAGGTTGCGCAGGCAGATAGTTCAGAAATTGCAATGTTCCGGTAGAGAACTCGTCATAGCGTTGCTCGGCGGCTTTGGCGAGCATGGCCTGGCGTTGCTCCACAGTCACTGAGTGCCTCAGACCATGACGGGTGACGGCGCCCATGTCGTACATGCTGACGGTGGCCACGGCTTTCAAACGCAGATCCATCTTGGCCGCACTGATGGCAAAGCCACCGCTGCCACAGATACCCAGTACGCCGATACGGTTGCGATCGATAAAGTCCCGCGTGCCAAGGTAGTCAACGGCGGCACTGAATGCGTCGGCATACATTTCGGGGGCAACCTGGTTACGAGGCAGGCCCTCACTCTCTCCCCAGAAAGGCAAGTCAATCGCCAGCGTGATGAAGCCTTGCTCCGCCAACTTTTGTGCATAGAGCATGGAGCTTTGCTCTTTGACTGCTCCCATGGGATGACCGACGATAATTGCAGGCGCTTTAGCGTTTCCAGCCAGATTTTTGGGCGTTACAAGATTGCCCACAATTTGAAGATTGCATGTGTTCTTGAAGGTCACCTTTTGCACGGTGACCTTGTCGCTTTTGTAAAAATTGTCGGCGCCCTCCGGTGGGCTGACAGCGCTTTTCGAGTCAGCTGCCAAGGCAGAACCGCCTGCGACTGAAAGGACGCCCCAAGCCGCAATGCTGACGCCGGTGGCCTTTACGAATGCGCGCCGATCAATCCCTGGAGAGTCCAAGGCTTCTGTAGCTTCAAGAAGAGTTACAGGTGTCTCGCTCATCATCAGTACTCCGTTCCAGATAGGTGACAGAGCTTGACGGATTAGAGATATCTTGATTAGTAGGCGTAATCTTCATGTGGTTTTGAGAAAAACTCAGCAATGGCCCATACCAAAGTCAACGATCTCCAAGCTTTTCTGGCGGTGGCGCGCGATCAAAGCTTTACGAAAGCCGCCGCCAAACTGGGCATTACTCCTTCTGCGCTGAGTCATACGATCCGGGCACTTGAGCAAAGACTGGGGATACGACTGCTGGCCCGCACGACACGTAATGTGTCGCCGACAGAGGCCGGAGAGAGATTGATGCGCTCGATCGCCCCGCTTTTTGATCAGATCACCGCCGAGCTTGAAGCGCTGGGCGAGCTGCGGGACAAGCCCAGTGGCACGATTCGTATTTCCTGTACTGATGATCAGATTGAGTTGTGCATTAGGCCGATGCTTGCAAGCTTCCTGAAGAGCTACCCGGATATCACACTGGAGTTCTACGTCGACTATGGATTCACCAATGTGGTCGAGGAGCGATTTGATGCTGGCATTCGCATGGGCGAATCGATCAGCAAAGACATGATCGCCGTTCGCATAGGGCCGGATTGGCGGTTGGCGGTGGTGGGCTCTCCAGAATATTTCGAACGCAACCCGGCACCAACAACCCCCCATGAGTTGACCGGGCATGACTGCGTGAATATCCGGCACAGACCATCAGGAGCGATCTACGCATGGGAATTTGAAAGGAATGGCCAGGCTTTTACCGTCAAGGCAGAGGGACAACTTGTTTTCAACAGCATCATGCATGTACTCAATGCCGCCGTTGATGGCGTTGGCTTGGCCTACGTACCAGAGGAATTGGTAGCACCCTATCTGGCCGACGGCCGACTCAAAGAAGTCTTGGGCGACTGGTGCCCTGAGTTTCAGGGTTACCATTTGTATTACCCCAACAGACGCCAGGCGTCTCCCGCCTTTTCTGCATTGGTGGAGGCGCTGAAATATAGAAGCTGAGCCTTCTGCATTCGACGCGCGGCAACGTCTGCTATGGGTTGTGGATTCAACCGGTGAACGCAACAGCTGCTTTCGATTGCAGCCCTTCGCGAAAGGCAGCGACTGGCCAAACTCGTCATTCAGTTGTGTTCGGGAAATCGGGGACGGTTCACTTTACGGCTCAGAACGCTCCATTGGCTCGACGTTGCGCTGGGTCTTTCGCTCAATACAATCCCCGACTTTTGATTACTCAATGTAATAAGTGAAAATCAATTCTGGGGCTCTATCGCCGTCCGCTCTAGTAATAAGATGGCTCCATCAAACCATTCCTACTGGAGAATCGCGTGAAAAAAACCATTATTGCCGCCCTGCTAGCCGCTGCCGCTAACTATGCCAACGCCGGCACGGTATTGGTTGTACTGTCGGATCAGGCTCAACTGGACCTGAAAGACGGCAAGGTCATGCAAACAGGTTTCTTCCTGAACGAATTAATGCAACCGGTGCAGACCTTCATCGCGGCGGGTCAAACCGTCATATTTGCCACCCCTAGCGGCAAGGCGCCAACCGCGGACCAGAAATCCAATGATGTGAGCTTCTGGGGCGGCGATGAAAAGGCCCGTCAGGAAAGTCTCGCGCTGCTGGCCACGCTGAAGCTGACCTCGAAGAGCGGCTCGCCGGCAATCAGCTTCGCGCAGGTTCAGAAAATCGGCTACGACAAGTTCGATGCCGTATTCGTGCCTGGCGGCCATATCCCGATGCAGGATCTGCTGAAGGACAAGCAACTGGGCCAACTACTGACCAACTTCCATGAAAAAGGCAAGATCACCGGCTTCACCTGCCATGGCACCATAGCCATGTTGTCGGCGATCCCCGACGCGCACGGTTTTGTCTCCGCGCTGGAATCGGGCAAACAGCCGGCAGCGCCAGCCAATTGGATTTACAAAGGCTACAAAGTCACCGCCTTCACCGACGCGGAAGAGGAGCAGGCCAAAGGTTTCCTCGGCGGCGGCCAGATGAAGCTGTTCCCGCAGGATGGCCTGACGGCAGCCGGTGCTAACTTCTCCGAAGCCAAGCCATGGAGCGAGAACGTGATCGAGGACCGCGAAGTCATTTCCGGCCAGAACCCACAGTCGGCCAAGGCAGTCGCCGTGGCCATGCTGGCGAAAATGAAGTAATCCTGGGCGGTCGTTTAGGTGCTGCGAGTCGATCTGCTTTGGCTCCAGCACCACCGTCTATCCCGACACGCTGCAAGCTTGTGTGTCGGAAGACCTTCCACGAATGCGAAGAAGCCGCGCGCCCATCCGGCTTTCCAGGCGAACTATACTTCCCCACTGCCGATCGGGTCAGACCGAGAGAGCTCGCTGCTGTGGTGAAGCTTCCAGCCTTCACGGCGCAGACAAATGCAGCGATGTCACCAAATCGGTTGGCTTCCCTGGGTAGCTTTACTCCAGGACATGCATCGAGTGTATGCGGAGCATTAAGCCCCACGTTTTCCTGTTCATTTATCAATAGGACTGGATCATGATCCTCAAGCGCATAGGCTCGCAGCCATCGATAAAAGCCCCTGAAGCGTACTTCACGGGCACCGTCCGTATGGACCCACTCAACACCCCTCCTGAACCCGCCCGAGCGTCCATCGTCAGCGTCACCTTTGAACCCGGTGCTCGTAGCGCCTGGCATACCCATCCGCTGGGCCAGACGCTGATTGTCACCGCAGGCTGTGGCTGGACGCAGTGTGAAGGCGAACCTCAATTTCGGCACGCCGGCGCCAATCGACGTGCAGAACCACAACTAAGTATCTGCTACTGCATTTCGTCGCTTCAGATCATCCCCAACCCTGAGCCTCTTCGATAAAGTGCAACACCGCGCTTGAACGCTCATCAATCCTTGAGATCAGCGACAGCTCACTGACCATTTCCGGCTGAGCCAGCGGTACAATCCGTATCCCTGGCATGGTTAGCCGGGTCATCGTTTCAGGCACGATGCTCAGTCCGATTCCTGCTGCAACCAATCCGGGAATGCTCATCAGCGACGGTACGTACATGATGTTCTGTGGGTGCAACTGATTTTGTCGACACGCCTGGAGCGTATGCGATGTCAAACCTATACCCGTCGGGTCCTGTAAAAAAACGAACTTCTCGTGCCGAAGCATTGCCAACTCGCCGGTGAAATTCTGCGCCAGCTCATGATTGTCCGGAATCAGCAGGACGAGTTTGGACTGGCTGAAATGATGGGTGCGCAAGCGGTCGGGCAAGTGATCCTTGAACACCCGGGCAAACGCCAGGTCGAGCTTATGGTCGAGCAACATGTCGAACTGAGTACGGATACCCGCATCCACCAGCGACACTTTCACCTCGGGAAACGTGCTGAAGTAATGGCGCAGCAATTGCGGCAGATTGGCTTCGAACAACGCCGAGTGATAGCCGATGTTGATCTCGCCAACTTCACCACGCCGGGCACGCCGCGCAGCGGCAGTCGCCAGTTCGCTGGACTCGATGGATTGCCGCGCATGGGGCAGAAATGCCTCGCCAGCAGCGGTCAACGCCACCCCACGGTTTTCCCGCCGGAACAGCGCCAACCCCAATTCGGACTCAAGGGTTCGCAT
Source organism: Pseudomonas sp. LBUM1644 (assembly GCF_059716195.1). NCBI lineage: Bacteria > Pseudomonadati > Pseudomonadota > Gammaproteobacteria > Pseudomonadales > Pseudomonadaceae > Pseudomonas > Pseudomonas sp. LBUM1644. Next base: position 4,010,257 of record NZ_CP166812.1, read on the forward strand.
CAATTGGCTCAGTGCCGGTTGCGCAATGCCCAATTGCTCGGCGGCCCGGCTGAAGTGTTGCAGGTCGGCGGCGACTACAAAGGCTTTCAGGTGACGCAGTTCCATAACGGCTACTCATAAGGCTGGCTTATCTATTTATCTGGATTTCGATAATTATTCTGCAAGCAGGATGCGTTAACGTCTACTCACTTCGACGTTTTTGCTGGCGCCATCGCCCGGGCTGGATCGTAGGGGTACCCCATAACCATAAAAAAAGACGAGCACCTCTATGAGCACAACCAGTCAAGAGACTCATGATTTGCGCATGCCTCGCAAAGCAGTGACCGCCGCAACCATAGGCACCGCCCTGGAATGGTTCGACTTCACGCTCTACGGCGCGGTATCGGCGACTATTTTGCCCAAGCTGTTTTTCCCGGCGATGGAACCCACTGCCGGCCTGCTCGCTTCGCTGGCGACTTTCGGCGTTGGCCTGGCCGCGCGTCCATTGGGCGCCATTACCTGTGGCTACCTCGGTGACAAGCTTGGACGGCGCAACCTGATGTTGGCCACCGTGACCATGATGGGCCTGGCTTCGGTATTGATGGGTTTGTTGCCCACCTACGGCCAGGTGGGGATCTGGGCGCCGATCCTTCTGGTGTTGCTGCGGATCATTCAAGGCTTCGCGCTGGGCGGTGAGTCCACCGGGGCACAACTGATGGCGCTGGAACACGCGTCTCCCGATCGCCGCGGACGGTATTCCGGCATGCTCGGCTTGTGCTCACCGCTCAGTCAGATATTGGCCAACGGCGTGCTGATGGGCTTGGCAGCGACGCTTTCAAGTGAGCAATTCGAAAGCTTTGGCTGGCGAATTCCTTTCCTCATGAGCTTCGTACTGGTGGTGGTCGCGATCTTCATCCGCCTCAAAGTCGATGAAACCCCAGCCTTCGTCGCCTTGAAAAAGAACCCGGTCAAGCAGGAAAAGAGCCCGCTCAAATCCGCTGTCGGCAGCCACTACAAGACCATCCTGCGCCTGATGCTGTTTTTCTGCTCGCCCGCTGCGCTGTTCTACCTGATCGTGATTTTCTCCCTCAGCTACCTGACCAAGCACTTGGGCTTTAGCCAGTCGACCGGCTTCATGTCGCTGATGGTGGCTAACGTCTGCGCCATTTTCGGTGCGCTGGCCGGTGGTTATCTGTCGGATCGCTGGGGCCGCAAGAAGGCGCTGGCTCTGGGCTCATGCATGACGTTGCTGATCCTGTTCGTCTACTTCCCGATCCTCAACACGCTGAACGTCCCCGCCATCATGGCAATCATGGGGCTGTTCCTGGGCTTCACCCAGTTCCAGAGCGGCATTCAGCCGGTAGCCTTCGCCGAATCATTCCCGACCCAGGTTCGTTACTCCGGCTCGGCACTGGCCTACACCGGTGCCAACCTGGTGATCGGCGGCCCTATGCCGATGATCGCCGTGTGGATGATGAGCCAGTCGAACAACTCCCCGTGGCCTCTGGTGACGCTGTGCGCGGTGATCAACCTGATCTCGCTGGCAATGATCGTCATCGGCCCGGAAACCCGTGGTATCGACCTCAATACTGTCGCCAAAGACGACGCAGTCGACACTCGCGCTTCAGCCCTTCTTTCCAAATAACGCAGCAGGACGACCATGAACCGCACCGTCTTCATCCTCAACGGCCCTAACCTGAACCTGCTGGGTCGTCGTGAGCCGCACATTTACGGCCACACCACGCTCGAACAAATCCGGCAACGCACTGAAAGGCTGGCAGAGGAACTTGACCTGGTCTGCGATTTTCGCCAGACCAACCACGAAGGCGTGATGGTCGACTGGATTCAAGAGGCCTTCGAGCAAGGCGCAGCAGTGATCATCAACCCGGCCGGCCTTTCGTTTCACTCGATTCCGGTCCTGGATGCGCTGAAGCTGATCGACGCACCGCTGATTGAACTGCACCTGTCGAACATCCATGCACGGGACGAACTGCATCGCCACTCGATCATGTCGAGCGTGGTCAATGCGGTGATCTGCGGCATGGGCGCCGACGGTTATCCGCTGGCCATCAGGGCCATTGACGACCTGTTGCGTCGCGAGGCATCCAACACCTGACACCCCTTTTCACCAGACGCTGACACGGCGGTCTGCCGGCAGATAGTTGCCCGGGCCGCCTGCACCTCAAATTCAGTGCCGGCTTCGAAAACTCCCGAAAAAAACAATAATTCACCGAGAGAAAAGCACCATGCGCCACACCTATTTTCGCCGTAACGTTCCCACACATTACAAATTAATCGGCCTGACCCTGGCGCTCAGTGCCGCCTGGGCAAGCGTCGCTAATGCCGATGAAAATAGCGGTTTTATCGAGGGTGCGACCTCCACACTCAATCTGCGCAACGCCTACATCAATCGAAATTTCGTCAATCCCGCCTACCCTAATGCTGCCGCACCACAGAACAAAGCCGAGGAATGGACGCAAAATTTCATCCTTGATACCCGCTCCGGTTACACCCAAGGGCCGATAGGTTTCGGCGTTGATGTCCTAGGGCTTTACTCGCAAAAGCTCGACGGCGGCAAAGGCACTGGCGGTACGCAGTTGCTACCTATCCACGATGATGGCCGTCCTGCTGACAACTTTGGACGACTAGGGGTTGCCGCCAAGGCCAAGGTTTCGAAAACGGTGGTGAAAGTCGGCGAATGGGTCAGTACCCTGCCGATTCTGCGTTCGGATGACGGTCGCTCGCTGCCGCAGACATTTCAAGGTGCGCAGATCACCTCCCAGGAAATCGGCGGGCTGACGTTGTACGGCGGTCAAATCCGGCAGAACAGCCCGCGCAATGACGCCAGCATGGAAGACATGTCCATGAACGGCAAAGCGGCGTTCACGTCCGATCGATTCAACTTTGGTGGCGGTGAATACACCTTCAACGACAAGCACACGACGGTGGGTGCCTGGTACGACGAGCTCAAGGACATCTATCAGCAACAATACTTCAGCTTGAGCCACAGCCAACCCGTGGGCGACTGGACACTTGGCGCCAACATGGGCTTTTTCACCGGTAAGGAAAACGGCGCCAGCCTGGCCGGCGACCTGGACAACAAGACCGCCTTCGGCCTGTTCTCCGCCAAACTGGGGGGAAACACGTTCTATGTGGGCCTGCAAAAGCTCACCGGCGATACCGCGTGGATGCGCGTCAACGGTGCCAGTGGCGGCACCTTGGCGAACGACAGCTACAACTCCAGCTACGACAATGCGCAGGAACATTCCTGGCAGGTTCGCCATGACTATAACTTCGTCGCACTGGGTGTGCCGGGGCTGACCATGATGAACCGCTACATCAGTGGCGATAATGTGCACACCGGTGCTATCACCGATGGCAAGGAATGGGGTCGCGAATCGGAGCTGGCCTATGTAGTTCAGTCTGGCGCCCTGAAAAACCTGAGCGTCAAATGGAGAAACGCCAGTATCCGGAAGAACTTCAGCACCAACGAGTTTGACGAAAACCGGCTCTTCATCAGCTACCCGATATCGCTGTTGTAAGGTTGCTTATTTGAACAAGCTGCGACTCATCTGCCGCAATGTAGGTGGGTCGTGGCGTACCCTTTTGTTATTTTGCACGCGAACGCTCCTACAGTTGACTCGGCGTCACGACTGCCCGAATGCGGGTGTTTCCCCATAAAAATAATGACTGGACAAATCATGTTGCTTCGCAAATTGAGCCTTGCCCCTCGTTCCGCATTCTGCTTTGGTTTCTTTTGCCTTCTTATAGTAGGACTTGGTTATCTTTCCGCCCGACAAGCAGCGATATTCTGCGGGCCAACACCTGGCATACGTTCGGCGGCTATGACACCGTCACCTACAACGGTGTCGACAGGATCAAAAGCCAACACAAGTCCTCCACCGCGGATCTTGGTGTTGGCGTGGTCGCAAAATTATCCCCAACCGTCAGTGTCTATTTCGCAACTGACTACAACACCAATCTGGACAGTAACGAACTGGACGGACTCAGCGGTAACCTAGGCATCAGGATGAGTTGGTAATCTCCATGCTCTTTTTCGGACCTCTCAGTGACTGAGTAGCAACTCGTCCCTGAATGGAATCTGAAAATGACAAAGGCCCGCTGAACGATTTAGCCAATCTGTTGCATCGACCGGTTGAAAGCTCGGTCGATTGCTGAACCCGACCTGGTCATTTCAACGGGTCATACGTGACCAATGTCTTTGGCTCCAGATACGCGCTCATCCCCCACCTGCCCATTTCGCGCCCAAGGCCTGAATGCTTGAATCCACCGAAGGGGGCACGCGGTTCGTGGGCCAGGGTGTTGATGACCACACGTCCCGAATCGATCTGAAGAGCGATATTCACACAGCGTTCGTGGCTCTTTCCCAACACCAGGGCGCTCAGCCCATAGTCCGTATCGTTGGCAATACTGATCGCATCAGCGTCATCCTCGTAGGGGATGATCGTCAGCACGGGGCCGAAGATTTCCTCACGCGCGATGCGCATCCGGTTGTTGGCATCAGTAAAGATCGTGGGCTTCACGAACCATCCGGCATGTAAACCTTCCGGGCGACCTTCGCCACCGGCCAACAACCTCGCACCTTCTTCCTGGCCGATACGGATGTAGCGCTGCACCCGTTCCCATTGTTTCTGGCTCACCATCGGACCGATGTCGGTGTCGGCGTTGCGTGGATCGCCCGATTGGATCTTTGAGACACCCTCCTTCGCAATCCGCTCGAACTCTGCCAGCCGGCTGCGCGGCACGAGGATGCGAGTGCCCGCGATGCAAGCCTGGCCGCTGTTGAGAAATCCGGCTTGCAGCACCAGCGGCATGACTGCCTGGAAATCCGCATCGTCAAGCACCACGGTGGGCGACTTGCCGCCCAGTTCGAGCGTCACGCGCTTCATGGTGTCGGCGCCGGTTCTTACCAGATGCTGACCGACAGCGGACGACCCCGTGAACGAGATCTTGGCAACATCGGGATGACGGGCGATTTCCTCGCCAACCACATCGCCCCTTCCGTTGACGATATTGAATACCCCCGGTGGCAGCCCCGCTTCGTGCAACGCCCTGACCACGACCTGCGTCTGCAGCGCGCTCATCTCGCTGGGCTTGATGACGGCGGTGCAGCCTGCCGCCAGCGCGGTGGCCAGTTTGTTGCAGATGAAGCCCGCATTGCTGTTCCAGGGCGTGATCAGACCGGTAACGCCTACGGGTGTCAGAATGACCCTGGCCATGCCGACCTGTTCCTCGAAATCGAACGCCTCCAGTGCATCGATCGCTTGCGCAATCACATCAACCGGAAAAGTCGCCATCCAGCGCCCGCGAACCGCAGGCGCGCCATATTCCACGAGGATGGCTTCGAGCAGTTCTTCCTCCCTTGCCGCCATGGCCTTGTGCATGCGTTGCAGTGCCGCAATGCGCTCCTCCCGACTGGTACGAGCCCAGGCCGGGAACGCAGCCTTGGCGGCGGCGATGGCACGCTGTGCGTCCAGTGCATCGCCTAGCCGAACCTGACCGATGACTTCCTCGGTGCTCGGGTTATGGAGGTCGAACCATTCCTGACCGTGCGGAATGACGAACTCGCCGTTGATGTAGATGTGTTCAATGCGCTGCATGACGATTCCTCGTTCAAAATGACTCGCCTGAATCGAGCCTCTGTGATGAAGTCTAAGAATGATTCATTAATCCGATAAGCCATCCTTTGGCTTATGAAGCATCCTTATATTCAGGACAAACCATGCACCGAACAGGAATGACCGAGCTGGAAGTGGTTCTGGCCGTTGCGCGCCGCAGCAGTTTTCGCGGCGCGGCACAGGAATTGGGCATGTCCACTACCGCCGTGAGCAGCGCGGTGGCCGGCCTGGAAGCGCGCCTGAAAGTGCGCCTGTTCAATCGCTCCACGCGCAGCGTTGCCCTCACCGACATCGGGCAACGCTATGTGGCACGCATCGCACCTGCGTTGGCACAGATCCAAAGTGCCGGCGAAGAGGCCAGCGTCGGCCCCGACGAACCCAGCGGCACATTGCGCATCAATGCACCGCATGGCGCGGCCTACCTGCTGCTGGAGCCACTATTGAAGCAGTACGCTCAGCGCTATCCCGAAGTGCGCATCGACATCGTCAGCGAATCAAGCATGGTCGACATCATCGCCGGTGGCTTCGACGCCGGGATTCGCCTGGCAGAGTCTGTGCCGCAAGACATGATTGCCGTGGCACTGTCAGGTGACATCCGGATGCTCGTGGTGGCAACGCCCGAGTACCTCGAACGCCACGGCGTGCCCGAGCATCCGCGAGATCTACTCACCCACCGGAGCATCGGCATGCGCATGGCCCATGGTGGCCTCTACCAGTGGGAATTGGAGCGCGATGGCCAGAAGGTGCAGATGGATCTGCCGGTGCGCTTCGCCTCCAACGAATTGCTGGCCATCAAACAGGCCGTATTGTTGGGCCTTGGCATCGGTTTCATTTCCGAGTGGTTCATCCAGGAAGAATTGGCAAGCGGCGCCCTGGTGCCGGTGTTGAGGCCGTGGTGCCCGTCGTTTGGCGGGTTGAGGCTCTATTACTCGGGCCATCGCTTCGTGCCGGCACGATTGCGCGCACTGATTGATCTGGTGCACGAGTTGCGGCCCAATCTGCTTTGAAAAAAGGGCGACAGCACACCGTTGCGGCGTTCATTCGTCTCGGTTTTACGGCGGTCATGCACAGGGCGCTTTCGACATTTCTGACGCAATTAGCCAGCCAGGACCATTTCTGCGGCGCTTTTGACCGAAATCAATCGCAACGGCTATCTAAAGCATAAAATACAAACATTGTATTTTTCCAACGACTACACTCATACATCAAGCAATATTAATTAACTGTGCTATTTAGATGTTACACGCTTTAAAACAGCGCTCCTCCATTCAACCCTCCTAACGGAATTTGCATGAAGATTGAAATTCTTAAACAGGCAGTTATGGATTCGCGAGATGGCATCACCATCTCCGATAATTGTATTGACGACAATCCGCTGATTTTTGTAAATCCTGCTTTTGAGCGCATGACCGGTTACTCGTTTGAAGAAATCACTAACATCAACTGCCGATACCTACAAAAAAACGATCAAGAACAGCCTGAACTTGAAATTATTCACAAAGCCGTTAAAAAAGGTGAGTACTGCCTCGTAACCTTGCGCAACTACCGCAAGGATGGAACGATGTTTTGGAATGAGCTAAGCATATCCCCAATACATGATGGAGATGGTGTCGTAACCAATTTTTTAGGCATACAAAAAGATGTAACATCTCGCATGTTAATACAGCAGCAACTTCGCGACGAGCATCAGTCCCTCGAGGAAATGAAAGCACACTTCGAACAATTATCCATAAAAGATGGACTGACAGGCATTTTCAATCGTCGTTTTTTTGATACACAGTTCGAAATTCAATGTAAAATTGCATGCCGCAATAGCGACTCATTGACGCTTGCCATGATTGATGTTGATAATTTCAAGTCGTTCAATGATATTTATGGACATCAAGCTGGCGACGAAGCATTAATACGTGTCGCAGATAGTTTGAATAAGTCTTTTCAGCGAGGTTCTGATTTTGCAGCCAGGTATGGCGGTGAAGAATTTGTAGTTCTTTCCAACGGCATGACGAAAGACCAATCAGCTCGGCACGTCGGAACTCTATGCCAACTAGTGCGAGACTTGAGAATACCGCACTCCGCTTCCAGCACAGGCTACTTATCTATCAGCGTTGGTTTTTCAGTACATACATTTGGTCCACTGCACCCGTACAACGTACTACTGGCGCGAGCCGATAAAGCTCTCTACATAGCTAAAGAACGGGGTAGAAACCAGTTTTTTAATCTTTAGGTTCTGTACGACATTCTGGAGAAAATAGCTTTTGTTCAACATCATCTAGCGCCCTAAAGGTCTGTTTGTGGGTCGCCTAGGTCCGTTTGCGACAGGCAGCAATCGGCCAGAAGCGCCCAGTCGGCACCGCCAAAAAAACTATACAGATACATTCGCACTACTAAAGTCCCGGAGTACGCTCCACCCAAAAACATGCCTTTGATCTACGCAGATATTTTCGTGTGCCCGGCTCCGGTGTCGTGGGGTCAGAGCAGCCTTGACGACTGACTACGATCGTGACTTTTCCCTCTCGCCCCACTGCACCGCTCAAAGCCCCCCTGCTGCGAACCCTTCACCCTCACACCTCATCCAAAGCCTCGAGCACTCCCTTATCCTCACCCAGGAACCCGCCGCTTTGATGCTGCCACAGCCGCGCATAGATGCCGTTCCTGGCGAGCAATTCGGTGTGGGTGCCCTGTTCGATGATGCGTCCGTCATCCATGACGATGAGCCGGTCCATGGCCGCAATCGTGGACAGCCGATGGGCGATGGCAATCACTGTCTTTCCCTGCATCATTTCATCGAGGCTTTCCTGGATGGCCACTTCGACTTCCGAGTCCAGAGCGCTGGTGGCCTCGTCAAGCAGCAGGATCGGGGCGTTCTTGAGCATCACCCGGGCAATCGCGACGCGTTGGCGTTGGCCGCCCGACAGCTTGATGCCACGCTCACCCACAAGGGTGTCGTAGCCAGTATGCCCTTGCCGGTCGCTCAGTTGGCTGATGAACTCATCGGCCTGGGCATTGGCCGCGGCGCTGCGGATTTGCGCTTCGGTCGCATCGGGGCGGCCATAGGCGATGTTATCGCGAATCGAACGGTGCAGCAGCGAGGTATCCTGGGTGACCATGCCGATGGAGCCGCGCAAGCTTTCTTGCGTCACATGGGCGATGTTTTGGCCGTCGATAGAAATCACCCCGCTGTCGACGTCATAGAAGCGCAGCAGGAGGTTGATCAGCGTGGATTTTCCGGCGCCAGAGCGGCCAACCAGGCCGATTTTTTCGCCCGGGCGGATGCTCAGGCTCAGGCCATCGAGTACCTGGCGTTCGCCATTGTAGTTGAAGCTCACCTTATCGAAGGTTACCGCGCCGCCGGAAGTCACCAGCGCGCCAGCACCCGGCGCATCCTGCACCTTGGCGCCCAGGGTCAGCGTCGCCATGCCATCCTGTACGGTGCCGATGCTCTCGAACAGCGAGGTCATTTGCCACATGATCCAGTGCGACATGCCATTGATACGCAACGCCATGGCGGTGATTGCCGCCACGGCACCTGCGCCGACCTCACCCTGGTGCCATAGCCACAGGGCATAACCACCTGCGGCCATGATCAACGCCACCACCAATGCCTGGTTGACGATCTCGAATTGGCTGACCAGGCGCATCTGGCGAAAGCCGGTTTGCTTGAAATCCTCCATCGCTGCACGCGCGAAATGCGCTTCACGATTGGAGTGGGAGAACAGCTTCACCGTCGTGATGTTGGTGTAGGCGTCTGAGATACGCCCGGTCATCATCGACCGCGCATTGGCCTGCTCCTGCCCGACTTTCCCCAAGCGGGGCACGAAGTACAGCATGGCCAGCCCGAACAACACGACCCAGCCAACAAAAGGCAGCATCAGTTTCAGTGCGAAGCCGCCGGCCAGCGCGATGATCGCGATGAAGTACACCCCGATCCCGGGTGCGATCTCGATCAGGGTGAATAGCACGTCGCGCACGGCTAGCGCAGTCTGCATCACCTTGGTAGTGACCCGACCGGAAAACTCATCGGAAAAAAACGAAAGGCTTTGCCGCAGCATCAGGCGATGAAAGTCCCAGCGCAGCCGCAATGGCAGATTGATCGCCAATATCTGGTGCTGCACCATGGTGCGCAAAGCCACCAGCCCGACGCTGGTCACCATAACAATGCCCATGCCCCACAACACGCGACTTTCCTGCACAGCCGCCTCACCGCCTGCCTGCCACGTCGAGAGCAGGTCCACGACCTGCCCGAGGAAGGAAAACAGCCAGGCTTCGTAAATCGACACACCGGCACTGAGCAGCGCAAACAAAAGGATGTAACCCCGGGCGCCGCGCGTGCAGGCCCACAGGAACCGGGCCAAGCCATCGGGTGGCGGTGGTACCTCGTCAGGAGGAAAGGGGTCGAGCCTTCGTTCAAATGCACGAAGCATGGTGGTCTCCAAAACGATCAAGTGAAGGAGATTCTGCCATTGAACGGTTGCTTTGAGGGTTTTGCGAAGTTAGAGGTATGGCGCTGTTGGCAGGTCGCTCGGGCAGGAACACAGTGCCAATATTGAAAATTTTGCGTGCACCAATGGAATTTCGCACACGCACCGCCAGAGCGGCGATTAATGAGCTATACCCGCTAATCTCCCATTGCAGTTCTTTAACGCAGGAGTTTGGCAATGAACCTCAAAAATTCAATGACCGCGCTAATGGTCAGCGCAAGCCTCTTCGGCTGCACCACTTCATCAGACCATGGCGTGAACGTTACTTTGGTTGCCACCCGACAAAACACCGGCCAGATCGGCAACGTCGCGCTGTCCGACTGGGGCAAACAAACCGGGCTCAGCTTCTTCATCAGTGGCGCTCCAGCCGGGTCATCCCTGCCCTTGCGCCTCTACTCCTTCATCAACAAAGGCAGTTGCGAGAAACCCGGGCCAGTTGCCTTTGCGATGAATGATCACGTCACCACCGAACGCCAGGCCGTACGCGGCTGGTCGTTCTCAAGAAGCGCTCCTGTGGCATTGCCGGAACTGCTTGCCGGCGAGTACTCCATCGTCGTGCGCAGTGCGCCGGACAGTGGCAACGCCGATATTTTTTGCGGCGATATCAAGCAGGGAGGCTCGGTGAAATAGCCTCCCGTGCTGTTCACTGCGGTCCAGGTTTCATTGTGGCCAGAGATCGACCGGGAAGTACTTTTCCGAGATTTGCGTGTACTTGCCCGAATCATGCAGTTGCGTGAGCGCCTGGTCGATTCGCGCCTTGAGTGCGGTGTCACTCTTGCGCAGGCCCGCGCCTATGCCCAGACCATATTGCAAGGGGTCCATTTTAACGCTGCCGATCCCTTTCTCCTCGTACGCCAACCCGTCCTGGGACTTCAAGAAATCGATGTCGCCGAGCTTGTCGAGGAACATGACGTCGATCCGGCCAGCCAGCAAATCGGCATTGCAGTCGTCCTGCGTGGTGTAGATACGAATGGTCGACGACTTGCCGTAAGCGCTCTGGATGAACTCGGCATTGGTGGTCGAGCCCTGCACACCGATGGATTTACCGGCCAGGCCCTCGGGGGTCAGTGTCAGCTTCTCGTCCTTCGCGGCAACGAAAATCCCCGTCGTTTCATAGTAGGGACGCGAGAAGGCAATCACTTTCTGCCGTTCCGGGCTGATCCCCATTGAGTTGAAGAGCACGTCGAACTTGTTGGAAAGCAGCGCTGGGATAATACCGTCCCAAGCCACTTCCTTGATCTCGCACTCGGCTTTCAGCTGCTCGCAGAGCGCCCGGATCAGGTCAGGCTCGAAGCCGGTGAATTGCCCGGTGGGGGTCTTGACCAGAAACGGCGGATAGGGCTCCGCGGCCACACCAAAGCGCAGCGTTTCCGCCGCTGCGCTGGCCGGAGCCGTGAAGGAACACAACGTCATGCCGAGAGAGGCCAGCAAAGTCAAATTGCGGAGCATTCGTTTCATGGTCGATCCCTTTTTTCAGGAGGATGGTTGCGAACAGAACAGTTGTTACGTGCATCGATTCAATATCGTCTTTTTACACCCCGGTGACGGGCAATGGCAGCCATCCCTGGATCGCTTGCCAGTCCGTCTCGAGTGCCGAAAAACGGGACAGCGAGAAGGTCGAGAGGTCGGCGAAACTGCACGTGCCGTCGACGACGAGATCGCGAATGGCATGACCACTCGCCGGCGAAAGTCCGAAGCCGACACCGGACATCGTCGCGACGGTGACGTTATCCAGCTCGGCCGGACGGTCGATGACGGGACGACCGTCCGGGGTGTTTTCGATGAACCCGGCCCAACTGCGAATCACCCGTTTGTGAGCGATTTTGGGGAACAGTTCGCCGAGCCGTTTGGCGATATTGCATTGCAACGGTGTCGACTGCGCACGGGTGTCGTGCAGATCGGCGAGGTCGACCCATTCGTGCGGGCCGCCGCCATACGCCAGGTTGCCGCGCAGGGTTTGCCGGCCATACAACCCATTGCCATCCACACCGCCAACTTCCATCAACGGCAGCGGTTCAGTGACGATCATCTCGGCGCGCGCGGTAACGAGCGGGATGTCGACGCCGAGCTGGGCCGCCAATTCACCGGTATGCGGGCCTGCGGCAAGCACCAGGTGGTCGCAGGCGATCAGGCCTTGCGCCGTGCGCACGCCCGTCACGCGACCGCCCTGGCGTTCGATTCCGACGACGGGCGTGTGCTCGCGCACGCGGCCGCCGAGATTTTGCAGCGCCCACGCATAAGCCTGCAGGGTGCGATGCGGATTGGCGTGGCCGCCGAAATGGTAGTAGAAGCCCGCCAGCACATTATCGCCTGCAAAGGGCACGATTTCGCGAACCTGCTGAGGGTCGAGCAGGTCGACACGCAATCCGTAATGCGCGGCTTCGTCCACGACTTTTTGGTCGAGCGAAACCTGGTGTTCGGTGAGATCGATACTGATGCGGTCCGGGCGGTACTCGGTCGGATAACCGAGTAATTCATCCATCATCGGCCAGAGCCGCTGTTCTTCGACAAACAGTGGACTGTGGTGGTGCGAGCACCCGCCGCCGTTACGGCCCGAGGCGCCCCAACCAATCAGGCTGGCTTCGAGGACCAGCACATCGACGCCATCGCGTGCCAGCCACCAGGCGGCGCTCAATCCGGTCACGCCGCCACCGACGATGACGACGGACGCACGGTTGGACGATTTCGTAACTGCCTGCATGGTGTCAGCCCTCGTTATGCGGCGGGTTGGTGCAACCGGCGATGTCTTTGGGGCGCTGGGCGACGGTTTGCTGCCCGGTGCACAGCCAGAACGGCGTCCATTGCGACGGCATGTCAAACCACGCATCCCACCGGTTTTGCATGTGCGGCGTTTCCTCGATCTGTCCAATCTGTCGCAGTGACAGCGGGCGGACCGGCGGACGAAACGAGGCCAGCGCGATGGCGTCGACACTCACGTCAGCGCTAATGCCCAGCAAAGTAGCCACCTGCTCGCGGCAACGACGTCCCTGGCACGGGCCCATGCACGCCCGGGTCAGGCGCTTCGTGACATCCGGGTTGGGCTGCGACGAAATCATCGCGTTTTCCAGCGCGGCATTGGCGGGTGTCCAGTCCAGATAACGCGGTGGCTGTTGGGCCATGATTTCGTTGGCCGTCACCTCTTCACACAGGCAAACGAAGGGTGCGTTCTGTGCGTGGACAGTGGACGCTCGCACCCATGCCGTACGGTTGGCGGCCACATCGCAGACAGGCGCGTCGGGCATCGGCGCGGTGTCGTCCTGAGCAATATCGACACCCAACGCGGCAAGCGCGGTGTGTGCGGCGATCCGCCCTTCGCGCCGGGAAATGCTGTCATCGAGGCTTTTCGAGGCCCAGATGCCAGCGCAATCGCCCGCCACCAGAACGAACGGCAACGACGTGCGCTGCGCAAGGTCCGCGTCGGCGACGTGGCCGCCGCGGTCGGCCTGGAATGACGTGCGGCAGCCTGCGGCCTCGACCAGTTCGATCGCGGGAATGGCCGCCACGCCCAGCAGCACGGTGTCGCATTCAATCTCGATCAACGCCTGGCTAGCGGGGCGACCCGCCGTGTCGACAGCGGCGCAGATCACGCGCTTGACGCCGAAGGCATCCCCGGCCGCCTCGCGAACCACATGCCCGGTCAACACCTGAGCGCCCTGCTCGACCAGCCGTGCGAGCAGCGCGGGATCGCCGCCGACCTGTGCGGCCTGCTCAATGACTGCCGCAATGTGCACGCCCTGGTTGACCAGCGCATGGGCCGTGGCGAGTGCTTGCGTGTCGCTACCGACCAGCACAGCACGCTTGCAGTCCAGCGCCTCGTACACCGTCGCCAGCCGATGCGCGGCGCTGACACCCATGACGCCCGGGCGATGCCAACCGTCAAAGGCTAGGCCCATGTCACGTCTTCCAGCGGCGACGATCACCTGCTTGAAGCGCAGCAGCCAGGCGTTTTCGTCATCGGCGAGGCCGGCGACGGCACCCTCGATCCACGCCGTGGTGCGTTGTTGAGGAAACAGGCCCCAGACCGCCGTGCCGAGCCGCACATCGACCCCCGCTTCTAGCGCCTCGGCGATCTCCGGGCGAGCGTCGAGAAGGGTTTGCAGCACACTGTTGCGGTTAGCGACCGCAGCGCCCATGCGGCCACCGAAATGCAGCGGCACCTCCTCGCCCATGGTGTCGAGGGGGACGGGATTTTCGTCCACCAGCGTGACGCGAAGGCCATGGCCAGCGGCGGTCAACGCGGCAGCGAGGCCTGCGGGGCCGGCGCCGACGATGAGAATGTCGGTCTCGTCGCTGATGGGCGGTGCTTTACCGGCCACTGACGCGGGATCGTAGTAGATGTTTGGTTCGAGAGGTCTTGTCACCGTGTTTCCCTCGGGAGATAGACGTGTGGATATCGACTAGAACAGCGAAGACGGCGGCTTGACGTCGCCCTCGGCGAATCGCGACAGACGCAGTTGGTGCATGTCCAGTCCCGGATCGCCTGAGTCGATCCAGTTCGCCAGGGTTTTGCCGACGATGGGGCCCATGGCAAAGCCGTGGCCGCAAAACCCGGTGGCGACGGCCAAACCACGCGGCGAGGTATGCGCGTCGATGACAGGAATGCCGTCCGGCAAGACATCGATACCGCCCGCCCATCGGTCGACGATCTGTGTACTCACCTGCCCGGGGAACGCGGCCTTGAGTGCGCGCATCGCCGTTACCAGCCCGTGGTCATTCGGTGGAGTCAGCGGATTGCGCTCGTGAATCCCCGCGCCTAGCCGTGACGCTTGCGACCACGGCATGCGCTGGCGCAGGTCCGTCAGGCACGCGCCGTTCAGGTTGAAGCGAAACGATTTACGGTGCGCCCACAACGACGGCGCGTACCAATGGAGGGCGCGCAGATGGCCGAGCGTCATATCGACGTCGACATGCGCGTCGTCGGCGATGTTGAAGCTGCCGTCCCGCCGTTGCCGGAAGCCTACGCCGTTGGCAATCGTGGAAATGCCACTCAGCGTTGGCCCCGATGTGGTCCGCGCCACCGTGCCCCTGACCAGCTGCTGCGGCAAGGCAATGCCGAGCGACTTCAGCAAGCGGAACGTCGTGACGCCAGCGGCACACACCACGGTTTTCGCCTTCACGTAGCCCCGCTCGGTTTCAACGCCCACGACCTGGCCGGCGGCGACGTCGATGCCCTTGGCACCACACTGTTCGACGATCTGTGCGCCCAATTCACGGGCGCGCATCGCGAAGGCACGCGCCACCAGCGTGGGCTCGGCTTGACCGTCGCTGGCGGTAAACAAGCCACCGAGTTGCGGGACGGCGTAACCCGGCAGTTTCTTTTCCACCTCGCGCGGCGAAAGCATCACGGTATCCACCGAAAAGCTGCGCGCGACACTCAGCCACGATTCATAGCCGTCACGTTCGGCCTCATTGCCCGCGACGAACAGACAGCCGTCGTTGCGCCATCCCAGGTCGGTCTGGAGTTCGTGTTCCAGCGAGCGCCAGATCTCGATGCTGGCCTGCATCAGCGGCACTTCCGCCTCGTCACGGGATTGCTGGCGAACAAAGCCCCACGCCCGCGACGATTGCTGCCCGGCAATGACGCTTTTTTCGAGGACAAGAACCTTGGCCCCCGCTTTGCTAAGGTAGTAAGCGCACGCACACCCCATCAGGCCACCGCCGATGATCACCACGTCAACTTCACGAGGCAGGAGGTCCCGGGGCGTCGACGCCGTGGCAAATGCCGTTTCTGGAGAGTTCATAAGGGGAACCGTCAGGTTGAGAATGACGCGTAGCGCAGCGTCGGGATTTGGGCTAAGAATGTGCCCCGATCATTCGGAATGACAGTGATGTATCTGCATTAATCCCATGCGAGGAGCGCATAGACACATGAGCCGCCAACTGCCATCCATCGAGCTTTTGCAGGCTTTCCTGACGGTTGCGAAAACGGGCAATTTTGGCCAGGCGGGTGAGCAGCTCCACCTCAGCCAGAGCGCGGTGAGCCGGCAGGTTGCGCAGCTGGAGGCGCGCCTGGAGCACCGTCTGTTCGAACGCCACACGCGCAAGATCGTGCTCACTGCCGAAGGCCGATCGCTGGTACCGGTGGCGGAGCAGGTCATCGGCCTGCTGTCGGATGCGTCGCACATGCTGGCAAGCGTGGGTAGGAGCGTCAGCCTGCGCGCGCATCCGACCATGGCGGCGCGCTGGCTGATTCCACGGCTTACGGCGTTTTATCGCCTGCATCCGCAAGTGACTGTCAGTGTCGACACGGTGTATCACCGTTTTCCCGACTTCGCGTTTGAATCGATCGACGCCATGATCGCGTACGGCACCGCCACCTGGCCCGACTTCGAAGCGCTGGAACTGTGGGAAGAGGAACTGATCCCGGTGTGCTCCCCGGCATTGCTCGAGGGGACGACCCCGCACGAGGTGCTCAAGACTGCGCGGCTGGTGGACTCGAGCATGGATCGCCTGGACTGGCGCCGCTGGGAAGAATACTACGCGGGCTCAACCGGACCGGATAACGCCCACCTGACGTTCGATACGCTGGAATCCGCTATCGTGGCCGTGAAATGCGGCCAGGGCATCGCACTCGTCGACGCCGTTCTCGCCCGCGATGAGTTGCTCACCCAGCAACTGACGCGCGTGCATGCTGGCAGCATCATCACCGGCGGACGGTACACGCTGGTGTATCCGAAGCGGGTGAAGCACTCAAGCGGTTTTTCCGAGTTCCTGGAGTGGCTGGAACACGAAACGTCGGCTAACGCCCAAGCGCGGCCTCAATAGCCGCGATGTCGATCTTGCCCATCGTCATCATCGCGTCGAACGCACGCTTGGCCACCGCTTGATCAGGATTGGTTATCGCGTCGGTCAGGACGCGTGGCGAGATCTGCCACGACACGCCCCACTTGTCCTTGCACCAGCCGCAGACGCTTTCCTGGCCACCGCTTCCAACAATCGCGTTCCACAGGCGGTCTGTTTCGGCCTGGTCGTCGGTCGCCACCTGGAACGAAAAAGCCTCGCTGTGTTTGAACCCTGCCCCTGCATTCAGCCCGAGGCAAGGGATGCCCATTACCGAGAACTCGACCGTCAAGACATCGCCCTGCTTGCCCGCCGGATAGTCGCCCGGTGCGCGATGCACAGCGGCCACGGCGCTGTCCGGGAACGTCTCGGCGTAGAACGTCGCCGCGTCCAATGCGTTGCCGTCGAAACAAAGACAAATCGTGTTTTTGCTGAGCATTTTGGTTCTCCAGATCGGAAACTGACGCATTGATTCTAGCTGCGCAGCCAACCGGTCAACTGCCGGCAGTCGAGACAAACCTTGATCGAGCAAGGTGACAGCGCGTTGTATGAATCCAAGCGCGGTGGACGCGACAGCATTCGCCTGGTGGATCGAACGCTTGAGAGCGGCGAGCGGCTGCGCACGCGTTGATTCGATGTGTGCAGGAGCCCTAAGCCACAGACCAAGGGGGGGGCTGGGAAATATGGACCTCACGTCCTAATGCCGATCAGTTAAGCCGTAAAACGGTCTGTAGCAGCTGGCGAAGCCTGCGTCCGGCTGCACAGCAGTCGTAAAATCAGGCGATGCGGAGTTTCAGGTAAACCCTGCACTCAGGTTCTACGACTGCTGCGCAGCCGGACGCAGGCTTCGCCAGCTGCTACATAAGTGTGTTTTACCTGCTAATTCTTAACTGCCGGCATTAGCCTCACGTCCACGAGTCTCTGTTTTGATGGCCAATCTCCGGTTTATAGAAAGTTGCCTTGGCGCCTTCGATTCAAAAGCAGATGGTTTCCGTGGCAAGGGAACGTTCCCTTGCCACAAAGGCCCGTACTTACTCAGTGGGGTCTATCTGATCCAACATCCGATTAGCCGTGATTTCCGCCAGCATGATGCTGTTGGAGATGCCCAACAGCGCATTGCGCGACCCACCATCGAGAAGGTCCACCAAGTGGTGGACCATCACATCGACCGAGGCCAGCGTCTCGACCAAATAAACCGCCAGCGTTTCAGTCGTGACACCAGGGTCCACGGTAAACAAGGTGCTGGGTGTACGCGGTTTGGCTTTGATGTCGGCAGCCGACGGGAAGTGATAGTCGAGAGCCCGCTCGGCGGCCTCGTTGAGTTTGTTCGAGTCGGGTTCGTACGGGGAGACCGGATCGGTGTCCGGCGGGTTAGGTGTAACTTTGAACATGGTGAAACTCCTAGAGAGATGGAGTCGCCACCATTCGCTGCGAAACGAAAATAAGGTGGCAACTGTACGCGGGTTCGCAGACCAGGACTCTAGGAACCCGGCAGACCCGAAGGCCTCCCACGCACAGCCGCCATAACACGAGTGACAGACCTAATGAAGTATCTGCTCACGAACGGAAGACGTTGTGCGTCTAGAGATTACCCGGGCTGCGAAACCCGATCACTGATGGGCAGTGACACGAATCAAGTTACCGAGTGGCCCCAAGGCGCACAAGCCGGCCGATTCTGGCGTACCCGTAGGCAACGGCGCAAGGTCTTGTAGCTTTCAGGACGTAAGCTTGAGGACGTTTAAACAAGCTCGCATCTGCGATGTTTAATTGACGCGCAACCGCTGGTGCAATGCCGTAGGAAAAGATGAGGCAGTGAAGCTATTCGTTGTCAGCTAAAGCGCAAATGCCCGCGCCATGTCCGTTACGCGACATCTACTGGCTTATTAGCGTTAGTCGGCAATCCGCAGCCGCGTTAGAGTCGTCAGCACGTTCCTGGCAAATCCGGATGATGCTGATGACCCGCCCCCGCTTCTTACCTGATAACTTCACCCTGGCCTTGATCGGCGTGGTCCTGATCGCCAGCTTGCTGCCCGCCAGCGGCCAGGTGGCGGTGGGCTTCGGCTGGCTGACAAACATTGCCATTGCCCTGCTGTTCTTCCTGCATGGCGCCAAACTGTCGCGCGAGTCGATCATCGCTGGTGCCGGGCACTGGCGCCTGCATTTGCTGGTGTTCAGCCTGACCTTTGTGCTGTTCCCGCTACTCGGCCTGGCGCTCAAGCCGTTGCTGTCGCCGTTGATCGGTAACGATCTGTACATGGGCATGCTGTACCTCTGCGCGCTGCCCGCCACGGTGCAATCGGCGATTGCCTTTACCTCGCTGGCACGGGGAAACATTCCAGCCGCGATTTGCAGTGCGGCGGCATCCAGTCTGTTCGGGATTTTTCTCACGCCGTTGCTGGTCACCCTGCTGCTGGACGTGCATGGCGAAGGCAGCTCCACGCTTGATGCGATTTTGAAAATCAGCGTGCAGCTGTTGCTGCCGTTCATTGCCGGGCAGATCGCGCGGCAATGGATCGGCGCCTGGGTTGCGCGCAACAAGGGCTGGCTGAAGTTCGTCGATCAAGGCTCGATTCTGCTGGTGGTTTACGGCGCGTTCAGCGAAGCGGTGATCGAAGGCATCTGGCACCAGATTCCGCTCTGGGATCTGGCCGGGTTGGTCGTCGTCTGCTGCGTGGTACTGGGGCTGGTGCTAGTGGCCGCTACCCTGCTGGGCAAAGCGTTTGGCTTCAGTCAGGAGGACCGGATCACCATACTGTTCTGCGGTTCGAAGAAAAGCCTGGCCACCGGTGTGCCGATGGCCCAGGTGCTGTTCGCCGGCAGTACCATCGGCGTGCTGATCCTGCCGCTGATGCTGTTCCATCAAATTCAGCTGATGGTCTGTGCCGTGCTCGCGCAGCGCTATGCCAAGCGCCAGGAATCGGTGGCTGAACTGATGGCGCAAGTCGATCCTTGATGGCCGGGCCCGGGTGACGGGCCTTCCTACTCCACCGCTTCGAACTCGCCTGTGCGTACCTCGCCACTGCGCACGTAACGGCTGATCTATCCTTACATCCAACCCACAACGCCGGATATCGAAATGGCCGCCCCCGAATCCGTCCTCCTCCAAAGCTGGCACCACAACGCTCAATCCTGGATCGAAGCCATCCGCACCGGCACCATCGAAAGTCGCCTAAGGGTCACTGACCAGGCCATCCTGCTGGCGGTGCTGGGACGCCAGCCCGAACGCGTGCTCGACCTCGGCTGCGGCGAGGGCTGGCTTCTGCGTGCGCTGGAAGACCGGGCCATCAAAGTGGTCGGCGTGGACGGCGATGCGACGCTGGTCGAGGCAGCGCGGGCGGCGGGCGCTTCACAGGTGCATTTGGCAAGTTATGAAGCGCTGGTGGAGGCGAAGGTGGACATCGGCCGCGACTACGACCTGATCTGCGCGAACTTTGCCCTGTTGCATCAGGACATCATCCCGCTACTCGCAGCCATGAATGCCCTGCTCGCCCCCGGCGGCGCGCTGGTGATTCAGACGCTGCATCCGTGGAGCGCGGCGGCGGGTGACTATCAGGACGGTTGGCGGGAAGAGACCTTCGCCGGGTTCAATGGGCAGTGGCGACCGATGCCATGGTATTTCCGCACCTTGTCCAGTTGGCTCAACGCACTGGACATGGCCGGTTTTCGGTTGGTGGGCCTGCAGGAACCGCAGCATCCGCAAAGCTCTGTGCCGCAGTCGTTGCTGATGGTGGCGCGAGCAGCGGATTAGTCCCAAAGGGAAAATCATCGAAGCATCTCCAACCTCCATCGGTCGCTGAAAACTTGCTCTACAGATTCTTTTTACCTACATTTGAGTCCATAGATTCAAAATAAGGTACTGAACATGGCAGTCGCCCTTCAGGAACAAGCGTTTACCAAGAGCCAGTGCGTAACGGGCCTGCGTGCCGCTGTGGGCATCCTCGAAAAATGGTCGGCGTCCAGCGAACAAGCTTGCCGCATCCTGCGTATCTCCCGCAGCACTTACACCCGCGCCCGGCAGCGCGATCCCGAGTGGGCCGTGGCGCTGGACTCGGACCAGATGCAGCGCATCAGTTTTGTGCTCAACATCCATGCCGCGCTGCGCCTTGTGTTCGACAATCCGGAAAACGTCTACGGCTTCCCGTCGATGGCTAACGACAACGAGTTTTTCAACGGGCGCAGCCCGCTCGAGATCATGGCTCAGGGCGATATGATTTCGCTGTATGAAACCTTTCGGCGCATTGATGTGCTGCGAGGCGCGCAATGGTGAGGCTCAGCGAACTGGCAGAACTTGCTGGCGAGCCGTTACAAGCCTACCGACTGGTCAATTCGAAGTTTCCACCGATAGCGTTGTTTGATGACGTCGCGGATGCGGACGAATTTGAGGTGCTGTACCAGATACAAGCGCTGACCAATCCCCGGCTGAAAAATGAAGTGGGTCACCTTGAGTTGATTCCACGCAGTGAAATTCCGTTCGGCATTGCTGGCTGCTCCTACGCGACAGCACCGTTTACCCACGTTAACCCGGCGGGTTCACGGTTCAGCGATGGCAGTTTCGGGGTGTTGTATCTGGCCGACTCCTTGGACACGGCGCTCGCCGAGGTGCGGCATCACCAGAGTCTGTATTGGTCGAATGTTCCGAGCCTCAACTATGAGCGGTTCGTTTTCCGGGGGCTGTCCTGCTCTTTTGTCGATGTCGCGATGAGGGATGCTGCCGGTATTCCGATGACCGATCCTGTCTATGATCCCGACGATTACACGCATTCCCGTCGGCTGGGGAAGTCCGTTAAAAAAGCTGGATGCCCCGGTATTCGTTACCACTCGGTGCGTATGCAGGGCAGTTATTGCTGGGCGCTGATGACGCCGAGGCCGGTTTTATCGGTTATTCAAGCGGCGCATTACGAGATGATCTGGAATGGCCAGGTGACGAGTGTCAGCAAGATCAGCGAGGCTTGATGGGGCGCCTTGTAGGCTAAAAGCTGTCCGTAGAGGCGTGACCGGTTGCCATCACCCAAGCAATAGGGAGCTTTGTCCATCCATTGCTGACGTCGATAGTCACCATCAACTCAATGAAGTTCTCTTAAAAACTCCGGGGCGTAACATCGCATCCATACCAACCAATAACACCCCGGAGCACACAATCATGAAACGCCAAATCTTCCTCAGCATCGCTTTCTCGGTTTTTGCAGCTAACGCTTTCGCCGCAGCCCCTGCTCACCAGGCCATCGCTGAAGGCGGTTCGGATCGTCTGATTGAAAGCCGTGTGGCTGAGGGTGGTTCGGATCGTCTGATCGAGAGCCGCGTTGCCGAAGGTGGTTCGGATCGTCTGATCGAAAGTCGTGTTGCTGAAGGTGGTTCGGATCGTCTGATCCAGAACCGCGTTGCTGAAGGTGGCTCGGATCGTCTGATCCAGAACCGCGTTGCTGAAGGTGGCTCGGATCGTCTGATCCAGAACCGCGTCGCTGAAGGTGGTTCCGACCGTCTGATCCAGAACCGCGTTGCTGAAGGTGGTTCGGATCGTCTGATCCAGAACCGCGTCGCTGAAGGTGGTTCCGACCGTCTGATCCAGAACCGCGTTGCTGAAGGTGGTTCTGACCGTCTGATCCAAAACCGCAATGCATGAATGAATGGCTCTAAAGCGGTACTCAAGAAAAAACCCGGCCACAGCAGCCGGGTTTTTTTATGCCTGCAAAAAACCGGACGTCATGCGGTGGTCGAGCATGCGCCAAGATCGCAGCCTGCGGCAGCTCCTACAGGGGGAATGCGCACTTCTGTAGGAGCTGCCGCAGGCTGCGATCTTTTGATCCTGAATACGAACAAAACGCTCGGCCTGACATGCCCGGCTTTTACTGCGCAGAAATTAGATCACGCCCACTCAAGCAGATGGACCCGAATTTTTCACCGAGGTTTTGGGTCAAACGGGAATTAGCGTCAACCCGCTCTGGAGGCCCTCCAATGGCCAGCTCGCAAACCGAAACGGCTCCCACCCAAACCCTGCTGCTCGAACGTAACGGTTGGGTGCCCAATAACCCGCGCCTGCCGGTGCTGATTTACCCCAAGGCGATTGCCGTCCATGGCAGCGACCCGGCGGCGCTGTTCGAAAACATGTTCAACGCCAACGGCTGGCCGCCCCAATGGCGTTATGGCGTCTATGACTTTCACCACTATCACACCGAAGGCCATGAGGTACTGGGCGTCGCCTGTGGTCATGCGCGTTTGATGCTGGGTGGCCCAGAGGGTCATGTGGTGGAGGTCAGTGCCGGCGATGTGGTGCTGCTGCCGGCGGGCACCGGCCACCGCAACCTCGATTCCAGCGACGACTTTCTAGTGGTCGGTGCCTATCCGCCCGGGCAGCACGCCGATATTTGCCGCGAGGCGCCGAGCGCGGCGCAACTGGCAAGCATCGACACGCTGCCATTTCCCGACCGCGATCCGGTTCAGGGTGGGGATGGCGCGGTGGCCCGGCACTGGGTCAGCCAACGTCAGCCTTGAAAATGTTGCCCTCTCCCCCGTGAGCGAGGGCGTTATCGATATTGTCCGGAAGCGACCATCGCCGACGTCGATAGTCACCATCAACTCAATGAAGTTCTCTTAAAAACTCCGGGGCGTAACATCGCATCCATACCAACCAATAACACCCCGGAGCACACAATCATGAAACGCCAAATCTTCCTCAGCATCGCTTTCTCGGTTTTTGCAGCTAACGCTTTCGCCGCAGCCCCTGCTCACCAGGCAATCGCTGAAGGCGGTTCGGATCGTCTGATTGAAAGCCGTGTGGCTGAGGGTGGTTCGGATCGTCTGATCGAAAGCCGTGTGGCTGAGGGTGGCTCTGACCGTCTGATCCAGAACCGCGTCGCTGAAGGTGGTTCCGACCGTCTGATCCAGAACCGCGTTGCTGAAGGTGGTTCCGACCGTCTGATCCAGAACCGCGTTGCTGAAGGTGGTTCGGATCGTCTGATCCAGAACCGCGTTGCCGAAGGTGGTTCGGATCGTCTGATTCAGAACCGTGTCGCTGAAGGTGGTTCCGACCGTCTGAACCAGAACCGCAATGCTTGAATGAATGGCTCTACAGCGGTACTCAAGAAAAACCCGGCAATAGCAGCCGGGTTTTTTTATGCCTGCATGAAACCGGACGTCCGCGGTGTTGGAGCATGCGCCAAGATCGCAGCCTGCGGCAGCTCCTACAGTAGGAGCTGCCTCAGGGAAGGATTTCGGACTGCGGATTGCGCAACGCTTGAAACAGGCTGACCGCCTCACCTCGCTGCACGGTTATTTGAAGCATAATCAGCTTCGCGCAGATATCCACTCGCCATCATCGATGGTCGAGTGAAGATGCAACGCCCTCCTACAACGACCAATTCATCGGAGATGCCTGTGCACCCCCTGACCGCCCGCGAGGTTTACCAGCAACTGCGAGACGCCGCTTTGGGCATTCGACCCTTTCATCGCCTCGACGAACACGCCGAACCCGGCCTTGTACAGGTCGAAGTCGAAGGCTGGCGCCTGACCCTCGATGTCGATGGCAATCACCTGCGCCACTGCCAACGTTGTCAGAGCCCGGACGGCCGCGAGGGTGAGTTTGAAAGCTGGCAACGTTACGGCACCGACCCGGTCAGTCTGCTCAGTACCTGGGAACTGGCGCAGATTGAGCGATTGTTGTCCGAGAGTGCTGGCAGGCTTGCCAACGACCCTCGTTAGCGCGTTTTATGGGCGACGCAAATCGCTTACAGAAGAGTGTTGCCCATGCTTCTCACCCCCCGCTTACCGCACCTGCTGACCTGCACCCTGATCGGTTTACTTGCCTGCAGCGCGCAGGCCAGCACGCCCTCCCCGGTGCCCGACAGTTTGCAGCCGCTGCTGGTGACGATAAACGAGCGTCTGAACATTGGTGATCAGGTGGCGCTGACCAAGTGGGACAGTGGTAAACCGATCCAGGACAGTGCCCGGGAAGCGCAAATCATCGCCAACGCCAGGAAGATGGCCGTTGACCGAAAACTGGACCCCGACGAAGTCGCCGATTTGACCGCCGCACAGATCGAAGCCAACAAGCTGGTGCAGTACGGACTGCTTGCTCAATGGCGAGCGGCTGACAAGGCGCCTGACCTGCCGCGGCCCGACCTCACCCATCAAGTCAGGCCTCGGCTGGATGAGTTGCAAACCCTTCTGTTGCAGCAATACGCCGACTTCGCCCCTTATCGCCAGGATCCAAGCTGCCCGAGCTGGCTGGGCACTGCGCGAGCCGGGCTGATCAAGGATCAACTGCACGGTCAGGCACTGATACGCGCGACCGGGGAGTTGTGTATCACTGAACAATAACGGTCAAGATCGCAGCCGTGCCCGCCCTTGTAGGAGCTGCCGCAGGCTGTGATCTTGGCGGTATCATAAAATGTCGATATACAGTCGTTTGCAGAACAACAAAAATACAGGAATTGAAATGTCTGAACTGAAACTGCACCCCAATGCTGCTGAAACCTTGCGCCAATGGCACGACATGATCCGCACGGGCGACCTGCAGGCGCTGTCCGAATTGCTGGACCCGCAAGCGGTATTTCGCTCGCCGATGGCGCACACGCCATACCCTGGTGCGCCGGTGGTATCGATGATCCTCAATACGGTATTCGAGGTCTTTGAAAACTTTGCCTATCACCGCGAACTGGCGACGGCAGACGGGCTGAACGTGGTCCTGGAATTCAGCGCCAGCGTCAGCGGAAAAGAGCTGAAGGGTATCGACATGATCCGATTCAATGAACAAGGAAAAATCGTTGAGTTTGAGGTCATGGTCCGTCCCTTGAGCGGCTTGCAAGCCTTGGGTGAACAAATGGGGCAACGACTCGGCGCTTACCTGGCGGCCAGCAAAGCCCGCTGACGTAGTTTCTCCGGCGAGGTGCAGTGGCTGGCAGACAAGAATCCCGACCACCCCGCACCTCGCCTCCCGGTAAATAACGCTGGGTAAGTCGGGTGGCGATGTCCACAAACGGCGTGACGATCAGACTGTAAACCGTCAGGTACCGGTCGTGATCCTGCTCTCCGGTGCCGAACCAAATGGGTTCGGGCTTCGCGTCTGTGAGGTAGAGCGTGCCGAACATCCAGTCCCAAAGTGACAGGTTGATGCCGAAGTTCTTGTTGTAGTGTCGAGGCGCGTCACTGTGGTGAATCTGGTGCTGCGCAGGACTGTTCAGCACATGCTCGATCACGGGTCCGAAGGACAGCCAGACATGGCTATGACGCAGGTTCGCCGCCAGTCCATTGAGGATCAACACCACATAGGTCACGCCGAACAAGGTGTACGGGCTGACCCTCCCGCCACAGGCGTACCAGAAGACTCCGGCGAAGGCACCGAGGCTGAGGGTAACCAGCAGTTTTTCGACGATTTTTTCCACGAAATGAACCCGGCTCGCGGTGGCAGGTACCAGCACCGTCGCCGAGTGATGGACTTTGTGGAACGCCCACAGATACCGGGAATGATAGGCGCGGTGGGCCCAATAGCGGATGAAGTCGCTGACAAGAAACGTCCCCAGCCCGTAGAGCAAGGAAAGTGAGAGGTTTTCACCCACTTGCGGCCGAGCGCCCCAAAGATGAGTGAAAAACGCGATGTAGTCCCCGGAGCGCAAAACGTGCGGATCAACCAGGCCCACGATGGGCACCACCAGTGCGACTTTCAGGATCGCACGCACGAAGTAATACCGGTAATCCAGCAGCGCCGAACGATGAAAATTAACCCGGCTCCCGCCAATGAATTGCCCGAATGAACGTGCGTCCGTCAGGCCGCGAGACTTCCTGAATCGGAACAGGCAGAAGGCGATGCCGAAGGACACGCAGACAAACACCACGCTGAAGCGGCCGTCCAGATCGAAAAGACCCAGGAACTGCTCGGTGACGGGTTCGATCACCCACTGGATCAGGTGGTCATATAGAAGTGCGAGAACATCCATGAACGGCTGCCCTCCGACAAGGGGACATAAGTTTAGGCCAGCAGGCTGATTTGCGCGTCACTCACTGCGGCTGAAACGTCTGGAGGTAGGCCAACAGGTTGTCGATCTTTTCCGGGTCGCTGATTCCCCAGAAAATCATCCGCGTTCCAGATACCACGCTTTTGGGATCTTCGATGTACTTCGCCAGTGTTTCGCGGGTCCAGACCACGCCGGAAGACTTCATGGCACTGGAATACTGATAGTCCGTCGTGCTGCCGGCAAGGCGCCCGAAAATGCCATTGAGTTGTGGCCCGAAAGAACCGCGGGCCGCCCCCCCCACTTGGTGGCAACCGCCACAGGTTCGGTTGAACAGCTTCTGCCCCGCGTCCGCATCGCCGGCCGCTGTTGCGGGTGTGCTGAATGCGCCTGCGCTTAAAAGCAAGCAGGTGAAGGCTACGGTTTTGTTCATGCTCGTTTCCAGGTCATAACGCGGTGCGAACCCTAAGACATTCAATGATTGAAAAGCCACACTCAAATGCGATCTATACTCTTTCGGTCAGCTATTTTTGTGTCATGCAGTACGTCGACACCCGCGCGCTATTGTGGTGCGCCCGTGCCTATCGCCAACGTAATCAATCCCGAGCCAATGAGCCGTGTCGCCAAGGATCGAACGGAGGGCTGCGCTCAGTCGCTTTGAGGCTAGCGGGTGGTGGAGAAGATCATGAAATATAAGATTTTTTCAGGCGTTTTGTTTGCGGTCGCGGCAACAGTGGCCATACCGTCAGGCGTCAACACTGTCTGGGCTGCAGGAGCCCAGGCATTGGCCTCTGATGGCGCGGATCATGTCGGCGCTGGCTCGGTCGCCGCTGACGGCGCGGATCACGTCGGCGCCGGGTCGGTTGCCTCTGATGGCGCAGATCACGTCGGCGCCGGTTCGGTCGCCTCCGATGGCGCAGATCACGTCGGCGCTGGGTCGGTCGCCTCCGATGGCGCGGATCACGTCGGCGCTGGGTCGGTCGCCTCCGATGGCGCAGATCACGTCGGCGCCGGTTCGGTTGCCTCTGATGGCGCAGATCACGTCGGCGCTGGGTCGGTCGCCTCCGATGGCGCAGATCACGTCGGCGCCGGTTCGGTTGCCTCTGATGGCGCAGATCACGTCGGCGCCGGTTCGGTTGCCTCTGATGGCGCAGATCACGTCGGCGCTGCCGCTGTTGCCTCTGACGGTGCAGATCATGTAGGTGCTGGTGCCGTTGCCGCCGATGGCGCAGATCACGTCGGCGCCGGTGCGCTTGCTGCCGATGGCTCGGATAAACTCAACGCCGCTCGTCTCGCGTATGGCGCTCGCGTTGGTGTGGGATCCGATCGAGTGGCGACCTCGCTCATGACCGGCAGTTATTCCGACCAGTTCAACAGTCCGGTCGGCCCACAATAACCTGTAAGCGGCACATTCAAAGGGCCACTTCACTGATGGAAAGGACCGCACTATGACAACTCGAACCGAAACGGCCATTCTCGCGGGTGGCTGTTTCTGGGGCATGCAGGATCTGCTGAGGCGCCAACCGGGCGTGGTGTCCACGCGTGTGGGCTACTCCGGCGGAGACGTGCCCAATGCAACTTATCGCGACCACGGCACACACGCGGAAGCGATCGAGATCGTGTTTGATCCGGATCAGATCAGCTATCGCGCAATCCTCGAGTTTTTCTTCCAGATCCACGACCCGACGACCCGTAATCGCCAGGGCAATGACATGGGGACAAGCTATCGCTCTGCCCTCTTCTATCTGAACGAAGAGCAGAAGCGTGTCGCCGAGGACACCGTGGCCGACGCGGATGCATCCGGTCTCTGGCCCGACAAGGTCGTCACCGAAGTCACCCCCGCAGGCCCATTCTGGGAGGCAGAACCGGAACATCAGGACTACCTCGAACACTATCCCAACGGGTACACCTGTCACTTCATTCGACCGAACTGGAAACTGCCGAAACGAGGGTAATCACTGAATAGAGGCGGCTCCGACGTGAGCCTTTGTAGGAGCGAGCTTGATCCGGGCGGCGTTTAGACGATGGTCGTTAACGAAAACGCGTGTTTACTGGCTAAACGCGGCGCTCTCGAGTCCATCGCGAGCAAGCTCGCTCCTACAAGTGCCTTAAACGGCCTGCCTTTGCGTCACAGGCGCATGCTCCGCCATCAGCTCTGCCACCCAGTCAATAAAAACCCGCACTTTGATGCTGATATGCCGGTTCGGCGGGAAGGCCACGTAGAGCGGCATCGGATCGAGGCGCCAATCCTCGAACAGGCGCACCAGATCGCCACGTGCTTCGTGGGCCCTGGACATGTAGTCCGGCAACCAAAGAACGCCCATGCCGGCCAGGCCGGCCGCGAGGTAGGCGTTGCCATCGTCGACGGACAACACAGGGCGACCCTGGATCTGAACCTGCTCATCGTTACGACGCATGGCGTAGGGCAACGCTTTGCCGGTGCGCGCCCAGAGGAAGCCGACGATGCGATGGTTCGAGTCTTCCAGCTCCCTGGGATGTGAAGGCGTTCCGACGCGCTCGAGGTAGCCGGGCGCAGCAAAAACGCCAAGCTGCAGATCGCCTACTCGCCGTGCCATCAGCGACTGATCGGTGAGTTCGCCGCCGCGCACCACGCAGTCCACGTTCTCATCGATCATGTCCACAAGCCGGTCGCTGACGCCCATGTCGATCTGAATGTCAGGGTACCGCGCGTGAAACGCAGGCAATGCGGGCATCAGGATCAGGCTGGCCAACGGGCTGGGCACGTCCACTCGCAACCGCCCCCTGGGCACTACCGAGGCGGCAGACAGGCTGGTCTCGGCGTCGTCCATGTCGGCGAGCAGACGCACCGCGCGCTCGTAGAAGACTGCGCCGTCGGCCGTGACGTTAACCTTGCGCGTCGTGCGGTTGAGCAGTTTGACCCGCAACCGGGCCTCCAGCTGTTGCACCAGTTGCGTCACCGTGGTCTTGCTCATGTGCAGTGTTTCAGCAGCCTTGGTGAAGCTGCCCGCCTCCACTACCCGGACAAAGGCCTGCATCGCATCGAAACGGTCCATTTCTGCCCCTGATCGCTTATCGGATTATTTGGTTTTTCCAAACAGTGATAGCCACGGTTGCTCGTTTATCGGGCATGTGCAAGCCCCTACAGTCTTCTCATCGTTAGTTTCGGGTCAACGTTGACCCCTAAAGGAGACACTGTATGACCCAGCGTGATGTTGTATTCCCGTCCGGACGCCAAGCGCTCTACGAGCGCAATCGCTATTCGCCCGCCATCCGCTCCAATGGTTTTTTATTCGTTTCGGGGCAAGTCGGCAGTCGAGAAGACGGCTCGCCCGAGCCGGATCTGGTGGCTCAGGTCCGGCTCGCGTTCAACAATTTGAACGCGATTCTGGTCGCCGCCGGGTGCACCTTCGACGACGTGGTTGACGTCACCGTCTTCATCGTCGATCCCGAAACGACATTCGAAACGATCTGGAAAGTGGTGCCCGAATTCTGGGGCAGCGCGCCCCACCCGACGCTGACAGGCGTCGGCGTGACATGGCTGTATGGTTTCCAGTTCGAGATCAAGGTGATCGCCAGGCTGCCGCAAATCGCCCGCGACTGAGCCGACCGGCAATCACGCCCGGGGCATTCCACGAAGGGTCGGTGTTAAATATACTGTTCAGCCAGTAAGCCCAGACCCTGTCGTGCAATGCTGCGCAACGAGAGCCGATATGAGAATCCATTTTGAACAAAGTGATGTCCTTCAGCCCAACATCCATCAGCAGCCGGTGGTAACAGCATGATCGAGGTCACCGAAGTTTCCATAGCCGAACTGCGCGCGGCGCTCGAGTCCGGCCAGACCACGGCCGTCGAGCTGGTCCAGGCCTATCTCGCCCGCATCGACGCCTACGATGGCGCCGACACGCCCACCGCGCTCAACGCGGTAGTGGTTCGCAATACTGAGGCGCTCGACGAAGCGCAGGCGTCCGATGCTCGCCGCGCCACGGGCAAGACACGGGGTCCGCTCGACGGCATTCCCTACACCGCGAAGGACAGTTATCTGGTCAAGGGGCTGACGGCCGCCTCCGGCAGCCCGGCCTTTGCCAACCTGATCGCTTATCGCGATGCGTTCACCATTGAACGACTGCGCGCCGCTGGCGCCATTTGCCTGGGCAAGACCAACATGCCACCGATGGCGAACGGCGGTATGCAACGCGGGGTCTATGGCCGCGCCGAGAGCCCGTACAACGCGGACTATCTGACCGCACCTTTTGCTTCCGGCTCATCGAACGGCGCAGGGACTGCAACCGCCGCCAGCTTCGCGGCATTCGGCCTTGCAGAAGAAACCTGGTCCAGCGGACGCGGTCCTGCCTCCAATAATGGTTTGTGCGCCTATACGCCCTCGCGCGGGGTGATCTCGGTGCGCGGCAACTGGCCGCTGACACCGACGATGGACGTGGTCGTACCGTTTGCCAGAACCATGGCCGACCTGCTCGAGGTGCTCGACGTGGTGGTGGCGGAGGACCCCGACACGCGGGGCGACCTATGGCGGTTGCAACCCTGGGTGCCCATTCCGAGCGTTGCCTCGGTGCGTCCTGTTTCCTACGCCGAACTGGCCGCGAAGCCCGATGCGCTCGCTGGAAAGCGCTTCGGTATTCCACGCATGTACATCAATGCGGACCCTGAGGCCGGTACCAGCGAAGCGCCGGGGATCGGTGGCCCGACAGGGCAGAAAATCAACACCCGTCCGAGCGTGATCGGGCTCTGGGAAGCCGCACGCAAGGCACTTGAAGCCGCCGGTGCCGAAGTGATCGAAGTTGATTTCCCGCTCGTCTCCAATTGCGAGGGTGATCGTCCGGGCGCACCAACGGTGTACAACCGGGGCCTGGTGTCCAAAGAGTTCCTGCATCATGAGTTGTGGGACCTGACGGCCTGGGCGTTCGATGATTTCCTGCAGGCCAACGGCGACCCGAAATTGAACCGTCTGGTTGACGTCGATGGGCCGCTGATTTTCCCGCACGACCCAGGCACGCTGCCCAACCGCGAGGGCGATCTTGTCGCGGGCATGGACGAGTACGTGAAGATGGCCGAGCGTGGCATTACGCCGTGGGACCAGATCAGCACAGTGCCCGACGGGCTGCGCGGACTTGAAGAAACCCGTCGAGTCGATCTCGAGGACTGGATGGATCGGCTCGGGCTGAACGCGGTGCTGTTCCCGACGGTCGCCGACGTGGCGCCGGCGAACGCCGATGTCGATCCGGCGTCTGCGGACATCGCCTGGAGCAATGGCGTCTGGGTCGCCAACGGCAACCTCGCCATTCGCCATTTGGGTGTTCCGACCGTCACGGTGCCGATGGGCATCATGCCGGATATCGGCATGCCGGTCGGGCTGACATTTGCTGGTCGTGCCTATGACGATTCGTCGCTGCTGCGCTTTGCTTCGGCGTTTGAATCGACCGGGACGAAACGGATGATTCCGCCTCGGACCCCGCCATTGTCCGCCGGGCAAAAATGAAGCGGGCGGGATTGGGGCAAACGCTCCAATCCCGCTGAACATTCAGGTCGTTCTGCCGGATGCACCGGCTGTGGGCCCGTGGTAGTCAGCACCCGCGACCGCACGCAGATAAGCCTCATCTCCCTCCGCTCGCAAGTCTCGCCACTCCTCCCAATCGATGATGCCCTGGCGATCCATTTCATCCGCCTGCCGCAGCAGTTCCTCATGATAGGCATCCGGGCACTCCATACGCAGCGACCTGTTCTCCAGCGCTCGGTGCCAGGAATCCAGGGCCTGCAGTTTTTGTTCTTGAGCCCTCGTCAGCTGATTTCTGAATGAGTTCATGGCGGCGTAATCCAGAGTTGTTTCCGAGTGGAGCAGCAGGACGCTACACAGGTTCATCGCGGTCGACCGAAGGTCAATAGCTAAAAAATCTCGAACTCACGCCACGCCGCCGCATCCAATGTGTACGCCAATGGAGGTACGCACATGAACAATGATGACCGCGATAACGACCTGGAATCAGAAGAGATAGATCAAGCCAGTACGCCCTCTTCCACCCGCACCAAGGAGCAGGTCGCTGAGGAGTTGAAGCGAAAAACAGACGAGATAGAACGCAAGGTCGCGGACGGTAACTAGCCCTCTGCCTGATGTTCTTTAGCAAAAGATCGCAGCCTGCGGCAGCTCCTACAGGGTACGCATTCCCTTGTAGGAGCTGCCGCAGGCTGCGATCTTTTGATCTTGCCAGCCTTGGCGATTACAGCAACGAGAGCGTGTAGTTGATGATGAAACGGTTTTGCTCCACGTTACGGCCGGCGTCAGTGTTTGACTTGCCGTTACGCAAACTGAAACCAACCCCCTTGAGCGAGCCCGACTGCAGTACGTAGTCCAGGGTCATGTCGCGCTCCCACTCGGACTGATCACCAGCGTTTTGCGCCTTGATGTCCGTGCCCTTCAGATACGCGATCGTCGCCTTCAGGCCTGGTACGCCCAGCGGCGCGAAGTCATAGCTGTACTGACCGAAGTTGGTCTGCTCGCCAGCCCGCGCAAAGTTCTGGATCATGCGATCCGTGGGCAAGTAGACGCTGCCGCCACCGGCCCCTTTATCGACCAGGCTGCCTTGATTGGGCTGAACGAAGTTGCTGCCATCACCGACCTGTTGATGCCCCAGCGACACCGCGTGACCACTGTTCGCATAAGTCATCATCGCCACCCAAGTGTTGTTGTCGATTTCCCCATTGTTGTCCTCGGTGTAACCCGATGTCCGATAGCCTTGCGCGCGGCCAGCGGCGGAGCTGTTGGCTCCGGTCGACGTGGTGCGGAAATAACGCAGGTCGGTGGTGAAAGAGCTTTTGCCATCGATCGGCAACACGTGGGTCAGGCCAAAGAAATTCTGGTTATAGAAGTCCTCCAGCTGGGCGAAGTAGTACTGCGCCTTGAGGTCCTTGGTGACGTTGTAGTCGCCGCCGGCGAAGTAGAACTTGTTGCTGTCCTGGGTGCCGCCCGGAACCGACAAACCCGTGCGGTCCGTCGAGGCACGGCCGACCGCGTGTTCAAGCACCCCGCTCGTCAGCATCAGGCCATCGATATCGTTCGACGTGACCTGCGCGCCCGTGAACGATTGCGGCAAGACACGCGCATCGTTCGACAGCAGGATCGGCAACTTCGGCAGCAGGGTGCCGTAGCGGAATTCGGTTTTTGAAATGCGCATCTTCGCCGTCGGGCCGAAGCTGCTCCAGGCATCCACGGCACTGTCGCCATCCGTCGGGATCATGCCGCTCCCATTGTGGCGCCCGGTGCCGCTGTCCAGCGTAATCCCGAGCAGCGCTTGCGCATCGACCCCGAAACCAACCGCGCCTTGGGTAAACCCGGATTCATAGCGCAGGACAAAACCCTGCGCGGCCTCTTCGGTTTTTGAAGGATCGGCGGTGCCGTCGCGATTATCGCTGTTGAAATACAGGGTGCGCATCGAGAGCGTGGCTTTGCTGTCCTCCAGAAAACCGTGCGCGGCCGGGTCGGCGGCCTGTGCGCACATGGAACCGGTGGCCAACAAGAGTGCGGTGGGGATTGCTCGCTTGAACATACAGTGCTCCAGGGTGATTTTTTTATGTTTTTTTTGAGTTTTAAACGAGCGCAATCCGCCGCTGGCATCCACCACCGGCGCGCACAATGGCGCGCCCGATGGAAACCATGAGCGTGGGGAAAGCGATCGGGAGTTCGAGCTAAATCAGGTAAGAAAGACCCACGGTCAGGCCGAACGCGACCACCGAAATGATGGTTTCGAGCACGGTCCAGGTCTTGAAGGTCTGGGCAACGGTCATGTTGAAGTATTCCTTGATCAACCAGAAGCCGCCGTCGTTGACGTGGGAAAAGATAACCGACCCGGCGCCGGTCGCCAGCACCAGCAACTCCGGGTGCGGATACCCCAGACCAATGGCCACCGGCGCGACAATTCCCGATGCGGTGGTCATGGCCACCGTGGCGGAACCGGTGGCAATGCGCATCAGCGCGGCGAACAGCCAGCCCATGATCAGCGGCGACAGGTGAAATTCATGGGCCAGGCTGACGATCTGATCGGTGACCCCGGCCTCCACCAGAATCCGGTTCAGGCCACCACCGGCGCCGACCAGCAAGGTGATGCTGGCGGTTGGCGCCAGGCACTCGTTGGTGAATTTGAGGATCGATTCGCGGTTGAAGCCCTGGGCGATGCCGAGGGTCCAAAAACTCAGCAAGGTCGCCAGCAGCAAGGCGATCACCGAGTTGCCGATGAACAGCAAAAACTGGTTGAAACCGCTGCCCGGCGTGGAGATCAGGTTGGCCCAGCCGCCGATCAGCATCAGCACCACCGGCAACAGAATGGTCGCCATGGTGATGCCGAACCCCGGCAGGCTGTCACGCGGTTCGCGGTCGAGGAACTGGCGCTCCAGCGGGTTTTCCGCCGGCAGTTGAATGCGCGGCACGATGAATTTGGCGTACAGGGGACCTGCGATGATCGCGGTCGGAATGCCGATCAGAATTGCGTAGAGCAAAGTCTGCCCCACCGACGCCTGATACACCTGCACCGCCAGCATTGCCGCCGGGTGCGGTGGCACCAGGGCATGCACCACCGAGAGCCCGGC
The DNA here is from genome assembly GCF_059716195.1 of Pseudomonas sp. LBUM1644. Classification (NCBI taxonomy): domain Bacteria; kingdom Pseudomonadati; phylum Pseudomonadota; class Gammaproteobacteria; order Pseudomonadales; family Pseudomonadaceae; genus Pseudomonas; species Pseudomonas sp. LBUM1644. Next base: position 4,045,651 of record NZ_CP166812.1, read on the forward strand.
AACCATCGGCAAACCGACCATCAGGATCGACACGCCGACGCGCCGCGCCACGGTAAAGGCGATCGGCACCAGCAGTACAAAACCGACCTCGAAGAACAGCGGCAGCCCGACCAGGAACGCGATGCAGACCATGGCCCAGTGCGCATTCTTTTCGCCGAAACGGTCAATCAAGGTGCGCGCCACCTGCTCGGCACCGCCGGACTCGGCCATCATCTTGCCAAGCATCGTGCCCAGCGCCACCACCAGCGCGATGTGCCCCAGGGTCTTGCCGACCCCCGCCTCGTAGGCGCCGACCACGCCGGAGGCCGGCATGCCGGCGAGCAACGCCAGGCCAATCGACACCAGGGTGATCACGATGAACGGATTAAGTCGGTAACGGGCGATCAGAACGATCAGCGCAATGATGGCGATGGCGGCATATACCAGCAGCCAATAGCCGAAGGACAGGGTCATGCGGTACTCCTCGAAAGGGTCACGTCGAATGGGTTGTGAAACTCATAAAACATTTCGAGGCGTGATTTTCAAACGAGGCGAAAGTAATTTTCGTAGAGGGATAAGGGTTGTCGCACAGAGGTATGGGCGGTCCGCGTTTTTGAAACTCGGTCAGGCGGATTTTCATCAGGTTGGGCTGCTTGTCTTCCGTCTTGGGCGTCCCTCGCGCATTTTTGGACATTGGCCAATACTTCAAGGTCTTCGTTGCTGACAACCGTGCGCTTCACCCTTGCGCCGAGGAGTTGAACCGTGTCGCTGACGCTTTACTACCATCCGCTGTCGTCGTTCTGTCACAAGGTGCTCATTGCGCTTTATGAACACGGCATTGATTTCGAGAAGAGGATGATCGATCTCGGGAACGAGGCCGACAGGGCGGAGCTTCAGGCGCTATGGCCGATCGGTAAATTCCCGGTGATCCGCGATGATGCCCATCACCGTAGCGTCGCCGAGTCCACGGTGATCATTGAATACCTGGATCGTTTTTATTTCGGTCAGTCCCGGCTGATTCCAGGCGATTGGGATTCCGCGCTGGAGGTGCGGCTGTGGGATCGGTTTTTTGATCTTTATGTCCAGGGACCGCTGCAAGCGATTGTCGGTGATCGGCTGCGGGCGGCTAATGGTGACCTGACCCAAGAGCGCTCCAGGTTGATGACGGCTTACGGCATGATTGATCGTCAGGTAGCGTCCAGGCCGTGGGTGGCCGGTTCGGCGTTCAGCATGGCCGACTGTGCGGCGGCTCCGGCGCTTTTCTATGCGTGTACGCTGGTGCCGTTTCCTGAGGATTTTGGGCATTTGAGGGCGTATTTCGACAGGTTGGTGCAGAGGGCTTCGGTTCAGCGGGTGATTGATGAAGCCAGGCCTTACTTTTCGCTTTATCCGTTTGCGGATGCCATTGAAAAACGGTTTCTACATGGGATTTAGATCAAAAGATCGCAGCCTTCTGCAGCTCCTACAGGGGACTGCGTACGCTCTGTAGGAGCTGCCGAAGGCTGCGATCTTTTGATCTTGCCGTTGAATACGTCGCTCACCCATGCAAACAATATTTACCCAAGATTTTCGGCATTTCCCCGACGATTTCGTCCATCAACGCCTGCCACTTTCGTGACGAATCAGGGAGCGTCGTGGATCCCGGCTGTCTCAACGAAAGGGCTTTGCGATGGGCGGGACTTGCTGCGGACTCTTTGCAGGCAAGAAATGCAGTGCCCATCTTGGCGTGAATGAAAACCCTGATTTTGCTGAAGCCTGCGTAATTGACCTGGATACCTGAGGGCAACGTAGCCGAAACCCTTGCAGGAGCGAGCCTGCTCGCGAAAAACGTCAGGAGAACGCGCTCATTCAGACAGCACGCGATATCGTTGTCGTCCATCGCGAGCAAGCTCGCTCCTACAGGGTGAGGTTCAGTTCAGATACCAGCCCCACGCTTCGCCGTTGTATCGGGTGATTTGCTTGGTTTCGAGGTAATTGTTGTAGCCCCACTCACCCAACTCGCGGCCGATACCGCTCTGCTTGTAGCCGCCCCAGGGTGCTTCGACGAAGGTCGGTTGCGAGCAGTTGACCCAGACGATCCCGGCGCGAAAATGTCGGGCGACGCGTTCGCAACGCGAGAGGTCGCGGGACATGACCGCTGCCGCCAGACCAAACGGCGAGTCATTGGCCAGGCGAATCGCTTCGGCTTCGGTGTCGAACGCACGCAGGCACACCACAGGGCCGAAGATCTCTTCGCGCCACACTGAACCTTGTTCCGGCACATCGGCGAAAATCGCCGGGGTCAGGTAGTAACCCTTGTGCAGATGGGCCGGACGAGTGCCGCCCGAGACCAGTCGGGCGCCCTCCCGCAGACCGGCCGCAATGGCCTCAAGCACTTTGTCCAGTTGCCCCTGACTCACCAGCGGCCCGAGTTTCACGCCGTCGGTAAAACCATGACCGATCTGGATCTGCTCGGAGGCAACAATCAATCGTTCCAGCAGCGCCGGATACAACGCACGCTCCACCAATACGCGCGAGGTGGCCGAACAGACCTGGCCCTGATTCCAGAAAATCCCGAACAGAATCCATTCCACCGCCGCATCGAGGTCACTGTCGGCGAAGATCACGAAGGGCGATTTACCGCCCAGCTCCAGGCTGATGTTTTTGATCTCGGCCGCCGCTGCCTGCATGATCTTGCGCCCGGTCGGCACGCTGCCGGTGAAGGCGATCTTGTCCACGTCCGGGTGTTCGGCCAGCGGGGCTCCGGCTTCACGCCCCAGTCCAGTGACGACGTTCAGCACTCCGGCCGGCAAGCCTGCCTGATCGGCAATGCTCGCCAGTTCAAGGGCCGTCAGTGGCGTCAGTTCTGAAGGTTTGAGCACCACGGTGCAGCCGGCCGCCAGCGCAGGCGCGACTTTCCACGACGCCATCAGCATCGGGAAATTCCATGGGATGATTGCCGCGACCACGCCCACTGGCTCCTTGATCACCGAGGAACTGAAGCGCTCATCCGGTACGCTGATCGACTGTTCGCTGTGTTGATCCAAGCCTTCGGCCAGCCCGGCATAGAAGTCAAAACAACCGGCGGTGTCGGCGATGTCCCACAGCGCTTCCGGCAGTGGCTTGCCGTTGTCGCGGACTTCGATGGCGGCCAGTTCGTCCTGACGCGTGCGGATGCCCTCGGCGATTCGCCGTAGTACATGCGCCCGCTGCGCGCCGGTCCAACGTGGCCAGTCACCTTCGTCGAAGGCCTTGCGCGCGGCGGCGACGGCCAGGTCGATGTCTTGCGCCGTGGCAGCGGCGACCTGCGCCAGAACCGATTCGTCGCTGGGGTCAAGCGTCTCGAAAACCCCACGCTGTACCGGAGCGATCCATTCGCCACCGATGTACAGCCGTTGATAATCACCCATGGCACACTCCTTCATTGGCGGCATCGACGCTGCTGGAAAAGCTGTTCGGCTGCCTGCAATTGTTCACGATCATTGACCCCGAGCACCTCGGCCTCATCCACCTCCACCGCCGTGACGGGCAGGCCGGCGTTGTTGGCCACCGCCACCGCATCGGTGAGGTAATACTCGCCCTGGGCATTCTGATTGCCAATCCGGTCGAGCAGCCAGAGGCAGGTGTCGGCGCGTAAACCCATCACCCCGCCGTTGCAGAAATTGACCTCAAGTTCTTGTGGACTGGCGTCCCTGGCTTCGCGAATCGCCAGCAAACGTCCTCCTTCTACCAGCAGTCTCCCGTAAGGGCCTGGCTGTTCGGTGTGAAACCCGGCGACCGCCACGGCAGCCCCCTCGATCAACGCCTGACGCAGCTGCAACAACGTCTGCGCGGTGATCAACGGTGAGTCACCAAACAGCACCAGCACGCAGCCCTGCTCATGGGCCTGCAATGCGGGCCGGGCGGCGAGCAGCGCGTGTGCCGTGCCCAGCTGTTCATTCTGGGTAAACGTGCGCACCCTCGGCGCGGCCTGATTCACATACTCGGCCACCAACCGACTGCCAGCGCCCACCACTACTGCGCAGTGCTCGACATCCGCCGCCTCGACCGCCGCCAGCACGTGACCAAGCAACGGCTGGTCGCCCACCAGATGCATGACCTTCGGCAGCGGCGATTGCATGCGAGTGCCCTGCCCGGCGGCGAGAATCACCGCCAGGGTGGGCCAGGAAACGTTGTCGCTCATACGATCCCCTCCTGTGGCGGCAACTCAAGCCTGATCGCGATAGAACGCATCGTCGGCATACGGATACCACCAGTCCTGAATCTTCGGCTGGTGATCGATGATGACCATTTTCGAGCGCCGGAACGCTTCAAGGCCCTGGCGCCCGAGTTCGCGCCCCAGGCCGGACATCTTCCAGCCACCAAACGGCAAGGCGTCGTTGTCGATCAGCGGGTTGTTGACCCAGACCATCCCGGCTTCGAGACGCTCGGCAGCCTCCATGGCTTCGGCAAGATCGGTGGTGAACAGCGACGCGCCAAGCCCGAACGGCGAGTCATTGGCCAGGCGCACCGCTTCGTCGAAATCGCTGACTCGGCAGATCGCCGCGACCGGTCCGAAACACTCTTCCTGGAGAATCGCCATGTCGCCGGTCACGCCGGTGAGAATGGTCGGTTCATAGAACCAGCCGACGGTGTGTTGCGGTGGGATCCGCCCGCCGCAGATCAATGTCGCGCCTTTGGCCAAGGCATCGTCGACCAGGCGCATGACTTTGTTGCGCGCGGCTTCGCTGACCATCGGCCCGATTTCGGTACGCTCCAGGCCATGACCGATGCGCAACGCACGGGTGCGTTCGGCGAACTTTTCGACGAACTCATCGTGGACCTCATCGACCACGTAGAAGCGTTCTGCCGAGGTGCAAATCTGCCCGCTCAGGTGGAACGCGGCGGTCACTGCGCCCGCCGCTGCGACTTCAAGCGGCGCGTGCCGGGAGATGATCAGCGGGTCGCTGCCACCGGCTTCTATGACACAGGGTTTCATCTGTTCCGCACACGCCACCGCCACCGCTTTGCCCGCCGCGACGCTGCCGGTAAAAGCCACCGCATGAGTTCCGGCCGACTTCACCAGCAACTGCGCCGTCAGCGCATCGCCCGGCACGCAAGACACCAGCCCCGGCAACAGTGAGGTGAAGTGCTCCATGAACTTGAGTGTGCACAGCGTCGTGGCTTCCGCCGGTTTGACAATGCAGGCATTGCCCGCCGCCAACGAGGCCGCGACCGTCCAGCACATCAACAGGATCGGAAAGTTGAACGGCATGATGTGCACGCTGACGCCATACGGCTCATACCGCACATGCTGAAAGGAGCCGATTTGCGTGGTGCCGGCGACCTTGCCGGCATCGTCGCGGGCCATTTCCGCGTAGTAGCGAAAGATCGGCGCGCAGTTGGCCAATTCGCCCATGGCTTCGGGAAACGGCTTGCCCATTTCCAGGGTCATCAACCGTGCGACTTCGCGGTTGCACGCGACATCCTGCTCAATGGCATTGGCCAACTGATGCAAGCGCGCGGCACGGCTTTTCGCGTCGATCAGTCGCCACTGTTTTTGCGCGGCGGTGGCGGCCTCGACGGCGGCTTGCACGTCTGCCTCGTCGCACAGGCCGACCTGCCCGACACGTTGCAGCGTCGCCGGATCGAGCACGTCGCGCACGCGGTCATTGCCCAGCGGCAAAAATTCGGAGTTGATAAAACGCAATGCGGTGTCTGTGTTAAAGGTGGCCATGGGATGATCCTTGAACCAATCGATAAGGGGTTTCGCGCAACGCAGCCAGGGTTGCGGGCGGCAACTCATCCTGCCAACCCGGCACATGCCCGTTGAGCCAGGCGCGCAACGGCGCAAAGGCATCGGCGTCCAGCGCTCGAACAAACAAGCCCAGGGTGCGTGGCAGATGCGCCAGGTAACCGTGCTTGCCGTCGCGGCCGGCCAGGCGCACAAAAATCCCCAGCACCTTGGCATGACGCTGGGCGGCCAGCCGCCGGTAATCCTCAAGAAAACGCGGCGCGTTGAGCTCCGGTCGTTGCATCAAGTAATGCGTCAGCAGCGCCACGCGCAATGCTTCGGGCACATCGCGGCGAGCGTCTTCGAGCAACGACATCAAGTCGTACGCCGCCGCACCGAGCAAGGCGTCCTGGAAATCCAGCAGACCGCAGGCGGCAACGCCCTGGCGGCCTTTCAGCAGCATCAGGTTGTCGACGTGAAAGTCGCGTAACACCAGCGCTTCGCGACGCTGCGCGACATCGCCACAGGCCTCGGCGAACAGCGCCAGAAACGACTCGCGCACGTCCAGCGCCGCGTCCTTGCCAATCAGCAGCGGGATGTACCAGTCAATCAGCAGCGCATACTCGTCACTCAGTTGCCTGGCATCGTATGGCGCTATTTCTGTTGCCAGCGGCGCGCGATGCAACGTCACCAGCGCATCGACCGCAAGCCGATACAGCGCCGATTCCGGATGCCCGGCCGCCAGCAGACGGGTGTAGGTGTCGTGACCAAAATCTTCGATCAGCGCCAACCCGGCCTCTTCGTCGACCTGCAACAAGGCCGGCGCGGAAAGGCCCAACCCCTGCAAGTGACGGGCTACCAGCACAAACGGGGCGATCGGTTCGCTGTGCGGTGGCGAATCCATCAGCAGCAAACCTTCGCCGCTCAAGCGAAAATAGCGCCGCGTGGAAGCATCCGCCGGCAGCGCGATCAATTGCGCCTCGGCGAAGCCGGCGCGGGCCAGAAAGGCTGCGCGCTGGTCCTCACGGGTTGGCGATGACGCCTGTGTCTCAGTCATGGCAATCACCGGATCATGTAGACCTTTTTCACCGTCTCATGGACGGTGCACACGCCTTTCCAGTCCTTGCCGAAGAAGGCTGCCGTATCGGGCTTGATCTCGATCACTTCGCCGGATTCGTGGACGTAAGTGCAACGGCCTTCGAGGAAATGGCAGAACTCGTCGCTGGTGACGTGGCAAAACCATTTACCCGGCGTGCAGATCCACACACCGCACTCGGACTGGCCTTCGGGACCTTTGTGCAGCACCACGCCAGAGACGCGGGATTCGCCTTCGAGCATGGTCGGGATCACGCCCCAGTCTTTAACGTCAGTGATGCTCAGCGGGTCGTACAGAAACGGGGTAGTCATGTGTTGTTCTCCAAAAAAATCAGGTTCATATCTGGTCTTTGTAGGAGCTGCCGCAGGCTGCGACCTTTTGATCTCGATCTTTTAAAGGCAAGATCAAAAGATCGCAGCCTGCGGCAGCTCCTACAGGGTTCAGGCCAGCATGTACACGTTGCGCAGGGTTTCCCGGACATGGCATTCGCCGGTCCAGCCGGCCGGGAACAGCACCAGCGTGTTGGGACGAACTTCGATCACTTCGCCATTGTCATTGCGGTAAGTGGCGGCGCCGGCGATGAAGTGGCACAGCTCGTCACGGGGAATCGACAGCCGCCAGCGGCCAGGCGTGCACACCCACAACCCGGTTTCGGGACTGTTGTTCGGGCCCTTGAACAGCAGCCGTCCGCTGGAATGCGAGACGCCTTCGACGGCGTCGCTCTGCACGCCCCAGTCCACCAGATCGATGCGACTGCTGACGGCTTCGAGATACGGCGTAGTACCCGCCGTGGTGTTTTGATCAGGCATCGTTAAGCACCTTGTCGAGGATGTCGGCGGCGTCTGCTGGCCCTTTGCGTGATTGCATGTGTGCGCTGGTGTCCTGCAAACGTTGGCGCATCGCCTCATCGTTGAGGCACGCGGCGAGTTTTTCCGCCAGTTGCGCTTCGCTCCACTCGTAACGATCGAGTTTAAAACCGTGACCGCTTTCTTCGGCACGCATGGCGTTGTCGTGGCCGTCCCAGACGTAGGACATGACAATCGCCGGTTTGCCGAAAAACAGGCATTCGGTGAAGCTGTTGTTGCCGCCGTGGTGGATCACCGCATCGACTTGGGCAATCACCGACGGCTGCGGGAACCAGTTGGAGATCAGCACGTTGTCGGGCAGGTTCGGGTATTCATCGAGGTGCTCACCGACATTGAACAACGCACGGTAAGGCAACTTGCCCACGGCACTGATCAGCCGCTGGAGCAAGTCGACGTCGCCAGAACCGAGGCTGCCGAAACTGACGTAGAGCAATGGCTTGTCGTTGTTGGCGCGAAACGGTGGAATCTCGTACGTCGTGTCGTGACGCACACACCCTTGCAGGTAATGGAAACGTTCAGCCGGCAATGGATGACGGCGCTCGAACTTGACCGCGTCCGGGTACAGCAACAGGTTCATGTAAGGCGACGCCTCGAAGAACGTGCCAAGCGGATACGGCTGCTCGCCATGGGCTTGCAGGAACTGGTTGAAGTCTTCGTGAATCGGCCCGACCACCTCCTCGAAACGCTGGCGAAACTGAGCGTGGCCGGCCTTGTCGTCGACGCTCATGCCCGACAGGTGTGGCGGGATATCCGGGTCTTCGATCTCGTTCTCCGAGCAGGAAATGATCCGCACCCAAGGCTTGCCGTATTGCTTGATCGCCGGAAACAGGATCACGTTGTCAACGCAGATCAGGTCGGGTTTGACCTTGTCCAGCACGGCCGGCAAATCCTTCTGCGCCCATTTTGCGGTGTCGACGATGGCGGCCCAGCATTCCTTCACGTAGTTGTCGATTTGATCGAGCGGGGATTTGCGAAAGTTGGGAATGTGGCCGTTGATGAAATCGACCCAGTAGCGGGCCATTTCTTCGGCGGGCATCGGTGCCGACATGTTGACCATGTGCTCTTCAAACCCATAGCCGGCATACACCCCGCTCATGCCGGGGTCGGTGAGGAATACCGCTTTGTGGCCCAGGGCTTCGCAAGCCTGGGCGATACCGACTGAGTTCAATGCCGGGCCATAAGCGGCTTCCGGAAAGAAGGCGATCACTTTCTGTTTCATCGAGAGGTACTCCTGCCTGGTCTTTTTTTATTGTTCAGCGCGTCAATACGCGGGCGTGGCGAGCCTGCCAGCCCAGCCGGATGTTCATGCCGATAGCAAAATGAGCGAATTCGAACTGCGAGGACGGCACCCGGACGATCAAGGCTTTGTCACTGAGGGTGGTCTGCACATGCACGTTGGTGTCGAGGCCGTGATAGGCGATTTCGACGATTTTGCCGGTCACCTGGTTGGCGCAATCGCCGCCCTGCTCCATCAACACCTGCAAGCGTTCGGGACGCACCACCACCGCAACCTTCTGACCCGGCACCAGCGGCGCATCGGTGTCGACAGTCAGCTCCTGGCCGTTGACGCGGACCGAGTGCTCCCCCGAACGCACGCCTTCAAACAGATTGCTGACGCCAATGAAGTTGGCGACAAAACGGCTGTTGGGGTTTTCATAGAGTTCGGTCGGGCTGCCGCACTGGCAGACTTTGCCGCCATCGAGCACGGCCATGCGATCCGACATCACCAGCGCTTCTTCCTGATCGTGGGTGACGATGATGAAGGTGATGCCGCTTTCGAGTTGCAGGCGCTTGAGTTCCAGCTGCATTTTTTCCCGGAGCTTTTTGTCGAGCGCGCCCAACGGCTCATCGAGCAACAGCACCCGTGGCCGCTTGACCAGCGCCCGCGCCAGTGCGACGCGCTGCCGTTGACCACCGGACAGCTGATCCGGTTTGCGCTCGGCCAGTTCACCGAGCTGCGCGGTACTCAGCACTTCATCGACCCGACGGCGGATTTCCGACTCGGGCAGACGCTCCATTTCCAGTCCGTAAGCGATGTTCTTGCGCACGGTCATGTTGGGAAACAACGCATAGGACTGGAACATCAGGTTCAGCGGACGCTTGTTGGCCGGCAGTGGCGAGATGTCCTTGCCGTCCAGATAGATGCAACCGGCGCTGGGGGTCTCGAAGCCGGCGAGCATGCGCAACAGCGTGGTCTTGCCGCAGCCGGACGGCCCCAGCAACGCAAAGAACTCGTTCTCGCGGATGTTCAGCGACACCTCGTCAACCGCCAGACCATTGCCATAAGACTTGCTGACCTTGTCCAGGATCAGTACCGCAGATGAATTATTCATGGGTGCGAGGAGCCTTGTTGAGACGCTGCGAAGCCAGCAGCGCGGTGATGCTGACCAGCATCACCAGCGTCGCCAGGGCGTTGATTTCCGGGGTGACGCCAAAGCGGATCATGGCGTAGATCTGCATCGGCAACGTGGTGGAAGCCTGGCCGGAACCGGAGTTGAAAAAGGCAATGATGAATTCGTCCACCGACAACGTGAACGAGAGCAAACCGCCTGCCAGCACGCCGGGGAAAATCGCTGGCAACAGCACCCGGCGAAACGTGGTTAACCAGCTCGCACCCAGGTCGATCGAGGCTTCAAGAATCGAATAGTCGAAGTGTTTGAGCCGTGTGCGCACCACCGCGCAGACGAAGGCGATGTTGAACACGGCGTGGCTGATGATGATCGAGTGCAGGCCCAGCCCGACCTTGAGCAAGTTGAAGAAGCTCAACAGCGCAATCGCCAGGACGATGTCGGGAATGATCATCGGCGCCATCAACAGGGTGTCGACCACTTGCCCCTTGTCATTGTCTTTGCGGCGCAGTTCGATGCCCAAGGCGAGGAACGTCCCCAGTACGCAGGCAATGAACGTTGCCGACAGCGCGACGATCAAGGTATTGAGGGCCGCCGACAGAATGGCCGAGTTGTGCGCCAGCGAGACGTACCACTTCAGCGAAACACCGCCCCAGGCGGTCGGCAATCCGGACTTGTTGAACGACAACAGGATCAGCACCAGGATCGGCACATAAAGAAAGGCATACACCAATCCCAGGTGCGTGCTGAGCACGGTGCCGCCCACTGAACGTGACTGGCTCATGCGCGGCCCCCTTCTGCACGACGGGCAACCAATGCCTGGACGAACAACAGAATCAGCATGATCGCGATCAGGAAGAAACTCAGCGCCGCACCGAACGGCCAGTCCCGCGCCGTGAGGAATTGCGAGTAGATCAGGTTGCCGACCATCTGCACCTGCTTGCCACCCAACAGGTCGGCCGTAATGAAGTTGCCGATGCTCAGGACGAAGACAAACACCGCGCCGGCCGCAACACCGGGCACGCTCAGCGGCAGGATGATCCGGCGAAAGGTCATCCAACCCGAGGCACCGAGGTCTTTCGACGCGTCCCAGAGTTCGTTGTTGATGCGTGACAGCGAGGAGAAAATCGCCAGGATCACAAACGGGATGTAGTTGTAGACCAGCCCCAGCACCACCGACGCTTCGGTGTACAGCAAGCTGATCGGTTCGCCGCTGTAGCCGAACAGTTGCAGCAGGCGGTTGATCAGGCCTTCGCGATTGAGCAGGACGATCCAGGCATAGGTGCGGATCAGGTAGTTGCTCCAGAATGGCAGCATCACCAGAAACAGGAACACGGCTTGCCGGCGCCTGGGTGCGCGGGCAATGGCGTACGCCGCCGGGTAGCCGATCAGCACCGCAAACACCGTCGCCAGCCCGGCGATCTTGGCCGATTTGAGCAGGATGCCGAGGTACAGCGGATCAAACGCGCGCTGGTAGTTTTCCCAGGTAAACAGCCAGTCGATACCGCCGTAGGCACCGCGTTCGACGAAGCTGTAGACCAGCACCAGGACGCACGGCACCACCAGAAATATCAGCAGCCAGCCAAAGCCGGGCGCAAGAAGCCAGGCCGACAGACGCCTGTCAGCATGCAAAGCACTCATTACCCATATCCTCCCGCCCCCGAACAGAGGCGGCTTGCGAGCGTGGCGAGGCATGCCGGGCATGCCTCGGATCGAAGCGGCTTACGTTTTTTAAGGCTTAGTTCTGCGCCGCCATGATTTCGGTGACAGCCCGGGTGTAGGCTTTTTGCGTGGTGCCACCCAGATCGCGCAACTGCTCCAGCTTCAACAGCTCGCTTGGGGCGATCGTCAAATTGGGGTATTGCTTGAGCAGGTCAGCGGACAAACCGGCCATTGCGGCCTGGTTGGGGATTTTGTAGAGGATGTTTTCAGCGACCCAGACGTGGTTTTCCTTGGCGAGCATGAAGTTGACGAATTTGAATGCCTCTTCCTGATGCTTCGAGCTTTTGAGCACGACCATGGTGTCCACCCACAGGTCGGAACCTTCCTTGGGCACGACAAATTTGATGGCTGCGTTGGCTTGGGTACCGTAGTTGCACCAGCCATCCCAGGCGTGCGCCATCAGCGATTCGCCGGAAGCAAGCTTGGAGTAAAAGGTGGTGTCGTCGAACGCGAGGATGCGTTTCTTGGTGGCGATCAGTTGGTCGCGTACGGCGGCGATGTGGCTTGGATCGCTGTCGTTGACCGACCAGCCCTTGGCCAGGAAACCGGCCCCGAGCATCCAGCGGTCAGTGGCGAGCATCGTCACTTTGCCTTTGAGCGCATCGCTTGGATTGAGCAGTTCGTTCCAGCTGAGCGGCGCTGGCGTGACCTTGTCGGAGCGGTAACAGATACCGGTCGTGCCCCAGGTGTACGGCACCGAGTAATGGTTGCCTGGGTCATATGCGAGTTTGTTGGCTTCGGGGTAGAGGTTTTTGAGATTGGGAACTTTGACCGGATCGATATCGGCCAGCAGACCCTGCTTGTGCAGGACTTCGGCGAAGGGCGAGGAGACAAACACAACGTCATAGCCTTCACCGCCAGACGCCATCAGCTTGCCCATGATTTCTTCGTTGGTCGCGTGCAGCGCCTTGTCGACGTCAACGCCGCTGGCTGCCTTGAACTTGTCCAGCGCATCCGGGGCCATGTAGCCGTCCCAGATCGAAATCACCATGTCTTTTGCACTTGCAGCCTGTGATGCGATCGCCAGGGAGACGCTCAATCCCAGACACATAAGGCCTTTCAGCTTTCTCATAATACTCACCCGACGATTGTTTATTGTTGTGTTCGAAGGCAGTACGGCAAAAAGAGAAACGATTGCTTGTGTTTTTTTTTAGAAATTAGGACCAGCACGATGGGATGTCAACGGTTTTTTTGCGCCTGACGGTTTTGCGATGCATGGCTTAAGATGAGCACCTGAGTCCGATGCGACCAAAAGAGATAAGACGCTTGAGCACAACACCCGAGAAAAAACCTCGCACCAATCACCTGGAACTCGCCCGGCGGATTCTGGAGCACACCCAGGAAACCGGGCTGGTCGCCGGCGATCCGGTCGCCGAACAAGCGCTGGCGCGGGTGTTCCAGGTGTCGCGCACGCTGATTCGTGGCGCATTGAAAGTGCTACTGGAAGAAAACCTGCTCAGCCATGAAGCCGGCAAAGGCTATCGGCTGCTCGCACCACCGACCGGCCAGACGTTCAATGCCGCACTGCCACAAGCCGAGGAAGAAGAACTGGCGACCTCGGTCCTGCGTGATCGCATGGCCGGACGCCTTGGGGACAGCATTAGCATCAGCGAACTGATGCGCCGCTACGACATCGGTCGACCGGCCGCACAGAAAGCCCTGCAACAACTGAGTGAAAACCAGGCCATCGAGCGCGGTCCCGGCCAGTCCTGGTTGTTTCGGCCATCGTTGAATAGTCTTGCCGCCCTCGAAGAAAGCCTGAAATTCCGCCTGATTCTGGAGCCGGAAGCCCTGCTCAGCCCGCACTTCAACGCCGACCCGCAACGCCTGGCACTGCTGCGCGGCGCCATGCAACTCCTGCTCTCGAGCCCGGTGGAACATTTCGATATCCAGCAGTTCCGCGAGCTGGACATCAGCTTCCATGAACTGCTCGGCCAGAGCTGCGGCAACCGCTTTATCGGTGATGCCCTGCTCCAGCATCAGAGCCTTCGGCGCTTACCGAACCTGTTGCCGACCGTTAGCGTGCACCGCCTGCAGGAAGCATTGCGCGAGCACCTGCAAATCATTGCGCACATCGAACGCGGACAGCTGGAGATCGCCGCCGACCTGCTGCGCCTGCACCTGCGCCTCAGCGCCGCACAGCGGCCGCAAACGGCCAACCGCGGCATCCCGCAGGGCCAGATGCTCGGGCGTCGTTGATTAGCTCAAAAAAACATGATGATTTTTTTTATGAAATAAGACAGCATCCAGTCATCTTCAGGAGCAGCGGGCTTTACCCGCCATGGACTTCTTTCGCCATGCACACACAAAAACTTATCGCCTTGTTTCCGGAAGCCAGTTTCGGCGCGGCCTTGAACTGCATTGGCATCGCCCAATCGCTGCGTGAGCTGGGAGCAAAACCGGTCTTCATCTGCCACGAACATTTTCAGGGACTCTTCGCCGAATACGGATTCGACGAGTACCCGATTCCGCAAGCCAGCCCATTGTCGGCGGCGGAACACCAGCATTACTGGGAACGCTTTATCGAGCGCAACATTCCCTACTTTGACCAGACTCCACTGGCACAGATCGACAGCTACGTGGCGCCGGCCTGGGAAGCGATCATCGACACGGCGATCGAAGCGGAAAAGCCGCTGCAGCAGCTACTCGGCCGCCTGAAACCGGACGTCATCGTCCTCGACAACGTGGTCATGTTCCCCGCCATTGCCAACGCGGGATGCCCGTGGGTGCGAATGGTTTCCTGCGCCGAGACCGAACTGCCGGATGCCGCCGTGCCGCCTTATTTGTCAGGCTGCCTGGCCAGCGATACGGATGCCCGCGAGCATTTTGCCGAGCATTACCAAAAAGCCGTAGCGCCGGCGCATGAACGCTTTTCGCAGTTTCTCGCGAGCAACGGCACGGCACCCTGCCCGCGTGGCCAGTTCCTCATCGATTCACCGTGGCTCAACCTGTTGCTGTCGCCGACGCCGGTGCGTTATGAACGCCAGTCGCCGCTGGACGCGCAACGCTATGTGTACCTCGACGGTTGCGTTCGCCGCGAGGCGCCTTACATCGTTCCCGACTTCCCACGGCACAACGACGCACCACTGATCTACATCAGCTTCGGCAGCCTCGGCGCCGCCGATACCGACATGATCAAGCGTCTGATCGGCACCATCGAAACTTTGCCCTATCGCTTCCTCATCAACGTGGGCGCCTATCGGGACATGTACACCACCGTCCCGGACAACGTGTACCTGGACAGTTGGTTTCCACAGCCTGCCGTACTCAAGGAATGCCAGCTGTTCATCCACCACGGTGGCAACAACAGCTTCTGCGAAGCGCTGTATTTTGAATTGCCGTCGCTGATCATTCCTTACTGCTGGGACGGTCACGACAACGCCGCGCGCGCCGAGGAAGTCGGTGTCGGCCGCTATTTGCCACGCTTCGACAATCCGCTGGCTGCGCTCCCCGCCGCCCTCGAACAGCTGCTGGCCGATCAATCGATGAAACAGCGCCTAGAAGCGATCAGCAAAAACATGCAGGCAACCCGCGGCACCGACATAGCCGCACGAGCGATCCTGACACTGCCTCCCTTGTAGGAGCGAGCTTGCTCGCGATGATTTACTTCCAGCCAGCAGAAATGTCGCTGGCCGTACCACTTTCGCGAGCAAGCTCGCTCCTACAAGAAATGGGTACAGCTGAAGGAGCGTGGACTCAAACCTCAGCCCCTGAGGATCATGAACACCTTGCGTACCGGGCTCAGGTTTTCCCAGGTGCCTTTGAACCCGGCGGCGACTACAAATGTCGCGCCGGCCTTGAACTCCTGGCTGTTGCCATGGCTGTCGGTCAACCGAACGTGTCCTTCGAGCAAATGACACAGCTCGTCGTAGTCGCATTCACACCGTTCGAGGTGCTCCGGTGCTTCCCAGATGCCTGCGACGGCTTTTTTCTCCGGCGCCACAAAGTGCCGCCAGCTGCGGCTGCGATAGGGGATATCGACCCAATCGGGATCACTGGTTTCCAACTCGATCACCGGCAAATCGGGGTTCGTGAAATCGATGATGTGCTCAGGTTTACTCATGTTCATTCTCTATACCGTTCAAGAATCAAAACCGATACCCAGCGCGTCAAACCCTTTGAGCAGCCAGTCGCGGTGCCCTGTGAGGTCTTCGCGCGCCAGTGAACGTTGCGCCAGCGACACGCCTACATAACGCAAAGGCTCTGGTGGAAACGGAAAAGGTGCAGTCGAGGTCATGGCCAGTTTCGTGCGTTCGGTGGATTTGCCCTCGAGCAAATCAAGCAGGGTCAATGCGGCGAAACGACTGGCAGACACGCCCTGCCCGGTAAAGCCCTGCGCGTAGGCAATGCGCCCTTCGGATGATGTTCCGCAGAACATCGTGGTGCGCGCCGAAGTATCGATGATGCCTCCCCAGGCATGACTGAACATGACGTCGGCCAATACCGGAAACGCTGATTGAAATTGCCGCGCCAACGTTGCGAAACTTTCGGGGCGTTGCGTCAACGCTTCGTCGCGCCGGCTCCCGTAGTGGTAGATGGCATCGTAGCCCGCCCAGAGAATGCGGTTGTCCTCGGTTTTGCGCAGGTAATGAAACTGATTGCCGCTGTCGGCAATGCCGTAACGCCCGACCCAGCCAATGGCACGCAGTTGTTCGTCCTCAAGGGGCTGGGTCGTCAGGGCGTAGTCATAAATGGGGATGACGGCCGACTTCAACGCTCCTAGAAGCGGCGGTGCAATGTTGGTGGCCAGAGCAACTTTGGCGGCTTTGACGCTGCCCAAACCAGCCTGTAATCGCTGATGATGACCCTCCGTCCGCAATTCGGTCACGGCTGAATGCTCGAACAGCTGCACACCTTGCTCCAGGCACACACGCCGCAATTCCGAGACCATTTTGACCGGGTTCAGCAACGCATAATTGGGCTCGAATACCCCGGCGACATAAGCGGGTGAATCCAGCAGCGACTTGAGTTCATCGCCTTCGACAAATTCGCAGTCAATGCCAAAGTGCGCGTAATTCTTCTGCATCGCCCGCAGCCCTTCCACTTGCCAGGGCTGGCTCGCCACGTTCAACTTTCCGGATCGTTCGAATGCTGCGTCCATGCCGTAACGCTGAAGGTCTTCCTCGAACGCCACCAGGTTTTCCCTTCCCAGCCGCACCAATTGCTCCGCTTCTTGGGGCCAGCGTTTCAGTGCATTGGACACGCCATGGGAAATACTCGGGGCGCAGAACCCGCCGTTGCGTCCGCTGGCCTCACCACCGCACTGCCCGGCATCGAGCACGACAATGGTGGCGTCAGCCCAGCGTTGACGAGCCAGTAACGCCGTCCACAGGCCGACAAATCCGCCACCGACTATCGCGATGTCACACACCACGTCGCCCGTGAGCCTCGGTGCGACGGTCGTTGGCGGTCGCGTCTCCTGCCAGAACGGATAGGGCCGGGCGTCAGCCAGGGACCGGTTCGCGCTGTGAAATGTCATGCACGCATGCTCCGCAAAAAATTCATGGGCTGACGCTAAAGCAATCGCAAGCGTTTTCACAGGCAAGAGGAGGCGGCAAACATTGCAGCGGACACGGGCGGAAAAACAGCGCTTCTGGAATACTCTGCGCATGACGTTGCCTGATCTGCGCATGGAGCTTGTCGTGGAAGTATCAGACTTACCCACTACCCCCACTTTTCTCGCGGACTCTGCGAGCGCTCACACTCATGAAGTTGCGGTGCGCTATCACCAAGCCTGGAAGCGGCGGGACCTGGACGGCGTGATGGCGCTCTATCACCCAACCATCGAGTACAACGATTTTTTCCAGAACTGCACGATCGAACACGCGCAATTGCGCGACTACCTTGGCGCGAGCATGCCCCTGGGATTGGAGGAACTTCAGACTTACACCGACCGCTTGCGGATCGATGGTGATACGGCGTTCTTGCAGTACCGGGTGACGCTCAAGGGCAGCGATGGCCTGGTGTCATTCCGGGCAATTGAAGCCCTCTCGGTCAAGGACGGGTTGATTGTCAAAGTCAACGAACATGCGGTGTTGGTCCGTGATGTTCCACCGGGACCACGCCCGCGCTACAGCGCAGACGCCGTCAGCCGCCTGGGGTTGTCGGCCCGTCAGGTGGGCGCGCTGTCCAATGACTTGCAGCAATATTTCGAGCAGTCGAAGCCTTATCTCGATCCCACGCTGGATCTTTCTCATGTGGCGGCATCGACCGGGTATTCGCGCAACCAGATCTCCTTCTTCCTTAACCAGGTTCGGGGGCAAACCTTCTACAGCTTCCTCAATCAGTTGCGTCTCGATGAAGCCCTTGAACAGCTGAATGCGCAACGCCACGCCTCACGAATTGACGAGATTGCCCGCGCTTCGGGCTTTAACTCGCTGTCGACGTTTTACCGCTGTTTCAAACAAAAAACCGGGTGCTCGCCAAAGGCCTGGCTACAACAATTCGAACGTGCGGACATGAAAAAGCCCGCACAAGGCGGGCTTTGAAAATCGAGTAGGTGGCCAGTGCTGGTCTCCGGCTTACAAGGTTTATCAGGCCTCCCACAGAACAGTTTTGTGCTGTCCTGCTTCACACGGCATAAGGGCTGGATCTCAGCGCGGAGATCTTTCTAACCGTGTACCCTTCGGAACGCTACCCCGCGTCTCCTCGCTATCCGCTTTGCGCATCAGTCTGCGTCTTCACCTACACCTTCAAGGATAGCAACGGCTCAAAGGCGGGCCAGGGCATTTTTAGACCGATTTCATCCAGCGGAACGCGCGCAAAATCGGAAAAATTCTATCGCCAACACCCGGTCGCTGTAGGAGCTGCCGCAGGCTGCGATCTTTTGACCTTGATCTTTAAAAGCAAAGTCAAAAGATCGCAGCCTGCGGCAGCTCCTACACAGATTGAGTCGCCGGTCTTTTTTTGGCGGTGTTCAGCGCCACGGCCGCTTGAATCAGCGTCTTCAGGGCTTTTTCATCGATTTTATCGCCCTCATGCACATCAATTGCCCGCCGGGTATTGCCCTCGAGGCTTGAGTTGAAGAGACCTGAAAGGTCCTCCAGCGAGGCGCCCTTGGCGAAGGTCATCTTTACCGCGCTCTTGTAGGTTTCGCCGGTGCAGAGGATGCCGGCATGCGACCACACCGGTACGCCTCGCCACTTCCACTCTTCGACCACGTCGGGATCGGCCTCGCGGATCAGCGCCCGGATATGCGCCAGCGTCTCGCCCCGCCAATCGGTCAGTTCCTTGATTCTGCCGTCTATCAGACTGGAGGCAGAGACGCCCTCCTCGGTTTTCTCTTTGTTCATAATGGTCATCCTTCTCCTCGGGGGGTTGTCGGTTGCCGGCAGCGATCAAGCATCACCGTGATAGTAAGTCGCATGCTCGACCAGCCACTTCTTCCCTTCATCAAGACCCTCTGGTTTTCGTGCAAGGATCCAGTCTGACGTTCGAGCGACACCATTGCGGTCCTGACCCAACGCCTGACCGACCAGAACCTGTCCTTGAGGCAGCGTCAGGAAGCTGAACACGCCCGTCGAGTGTGCGGCATTTTTTCGCGACTTCCAGGTGCCGTAGAGATAACGCTTGTCATAGATATCGCAGGTGCCCTGCCATAGGTAACCGCCCTCACTGTCGGAATTCAACAACCGGAATCGCCCCTTGGCGACATCCACTTTAACTTTCTCGGTGACCCATTTTTTCGGGTCATCAGCGTCCTGCCATGTGGACTCCCAGTCTCCGAGATAGTTGTCCTCGCGCCGGTAGGCCCGGGTGCTCTGGTAATTAGCCCACCATGGCGACAGCAACACACCAAAAACCGTGCTGCCGGCCGCGTCGATGACGGGAAACCAGTAAACCTCAAAGGCGCTCATCGCTAGAGACCTCCAGAGAAATCTGAGGCAAAGTCTAGTTCACGCCACTGACGATTTCCCCAATAACCCAAGAGAGAAAACAATGGTCACTTGTCACCTGAGATACGTGCTGGATCCCTACCAGATCGAAGCGTTCGAACACTACGCGCTGTTGTGGATTCCACTGGTTGAAAAATTTGGTGGCACGCATCACGGCTATTTCCTGCCGTCCGAAGGCGCTAACAATATCGCGATGGCGATGTTCACCTTTCCCAGCCTTTCAGCCTACGAGCGCTATCGCCAAGACTCGATGAAGGACGCGGACTGCCTCGCGGCCTTCAAGTATGCCCAGGACACTAAGTGCATCCTCAGCTATGAACGGACGTTCTTCAGGCCGGTGTTGGGTGACCGCGCCTGACCGCGCCACTTGATGCAAAGGCTCAGCCTTTGCTCAAATCGAGGCAATAGGTGTAGTAACCCGGATCGCGCACGTAGCCCAAGGACTCATACAAGCGCTGCGCCCCGACGTTATCCGTGGCTGTTTCCAGCACCATGCCCTTGGCGCCGGTCGCCAGCGCAAAGTCGCGCGCGGCGTTCATCAGCAACGTCCCGACACCTCGCCCGCGGGCCAAGGGTGTGGTGAACAGGTCGCTGAGCAGCCAGGTGCGGTGCGCATCGATGGAGGAAAACGTCGGGTACAACTGGACGAAACCCAGCGCCTCACCCGTGGCGTCCTGGACGTAGAAAATCACCGATTCATCCCGGGCGATACGCTCGGCGATAAAGTCGCGGGACTGCGTCAGGTTCGAAGGTTGGCCGTAGAAGCCTCGGTAGGCGTCGAACAGGCTGGCGATTTTATCGAGGTGGGTTGCGTCGGCGCGCAGGACTTGGACAGCCATGACAGGGGTTCACTCGGTGGATGAGATCAACAACCAAGCCTAGCAGCTCTTATGGATCAACCCATGCAGCACACCAAACCTCAGGCCGGGTTCCGAAGGCGTCATGTGCGAAATCCCGAATACCTTGAACGCGGCCAGCATAACCACGAGGCCGCCGGGCAAGATACTGAGTCGATGGCTCTGCAATCCTGCCAGTTTGAGTTGTTTGACATGGCCCACTTCGAGCAGGCGCAACGACAGCCGCAGCAGGCCGCTGTAGGTGATTCCGATTTGGCCGTAGTCGTTCAGCCCGTTGGCCTTGAGCACTTTGGCCAGCATCCGCGCGGTGCCGGACGAGCCGATGGTCTGCTGCCAACCCAGCTCGCGGTAGCGACGTGCAACTTTTTCGAATTGCAGCGTGGCAACGCGCTCGGCCTCCTGCAGCGCATGTGCAGTGATGCTGCCGCCCTGGAAGTAACGTGCACCAAAGGTGCCGCTGCCAATGGCAATGCTTTCGGTGATCAGCGGCTGAGCCCCCCGCCCGAGAATCAGTTCCGTGGAGCCGCCGCCGATGTCCAGCACCAGTCGCATGTCCTGCGCGGCCGGTAGCGTGTGGGCCACGCCGGCATACACTAGCCGGGCCTCTTCGTGCCCGGAGATGACATCAATACTGAAGCCCAAGTGCCGCTCGGCACTGGCGAGGAAAAGTTGCGCATTGTCGGCTTCACGCACCGCGCTGGTCGCCACGGCCCGTACGCGACCCGCCTCAAAGCCACGCAGTTTTTTGCCGAATCGCGCGAGCGCCTGCCATCCCCGATCCAGCGCCAACTCGTCCAGCGCCCCGGCCCGAAATCCCTCTGCCAGGCGCACTGGCTCACGCAGGGTTTTCACTTCCTGGATCACCCACTGCTGATTCCGTCGCACCGACTGACCGATCATCATGCGAAATGCATTGGACCCCAGGTCAATGGCCGCAAACAGGGAGGCGTCGCCTTTCATAGTGGGGATTCCTGGCAGATGCATCAGCCAGCAGACGGAATTCCGCTGAGCGTATAAGTCGGTTTGTGAAGATCCTGCCACGCCGTAGGTGACACTCCGATGACACCTCCCATTTTTGCATCAGCCTTCACCGTTATGCTGTTCACTTTGGAGTGGCTCTGAAATCTTTGGTGAGGGGGAATGTCTTCGTGGGATGGGGACAGTGTGTATATCCGTTTTTGCGGTAATGAGGGGTATTGGTTCCAAGCGCCCGCGCCCCTGACGTACGGTGCCTCGCTGTGGCTCGGCATGCCCTCGCTCCGGTCCTGCTCCGTGGGCCCGCCGCCATCCATGCCGGGTTGCCCACTGCGCAGAACCTCCACTCGGCCTTCCGACGGGGCAGATCAAGATCTAAAGCAACAGCCAGATCAAAAGATCGCAGCCTTCGGCAACTCCTACAGGGATCGATGTAGGAGCTGCCGAAGGCTGCGATCTTTTGATTTTTGTTCGTCACCACACACCAACGATCAATATGACACCCGCGCCTCACCATTCATCAGGCCGAGCGTTAGCTCGCCTTCCGCTTTTGATCTGGACGCACAGCCGCGCACGGCCATGGATGGCCGATCGCGGCGGGCCCACGGAGCAGGACCGGAGCGAGGGCATGCCGAGCCACAGCGAGGCACCGAACGAAAGGGGCAGAAGCCCTTGGTTACTTGGAGCTCTTCCAAGTGACCCGCCGTAAGGGCGGAACCAATAGCCGCCATCAAAGCAAAAACGGATATGCACACTACCGGATCCAAAACCTTTTTAAGTGAACAGCATTACACCGTCACCAGCCCGTCACATCCACAGGCTTAGCATGGCCACTTCCACCCTCGTCGGGAGTTCCCACCATGCTGTTGACCAACGATACCCTGATGCAACGCATCCACCGCGAGCTGCTCGATCACAGTGACGAAGAGCTGGAACTGGAACTGCTGGAGGACGATCACGACCTCAACGCGTTGTTCGATGAGCACGTCGGCGACAGCAGCGAAAGGGAAGAGCGACGCCGCTATTTCAGCGAACTGTTCCGCCTGCAAGGCGAGCTGGTGAAGCTGCAAAGCTGGGTGGTGAAGACCGGGCACAAAGTGGTGATTCTGTTCGAGGGCCGCGATGCTGCCGGTAAGGGCGGCGTGATCAAGCGCATTACCCAGCGCCTGAATCCACGGGTCTGCCGGGTGGCCGCCCTGCCCGCGCCCAATGACCGCGAACGCACCCAGTGGTACTTCCAGCGTTACGTTTCGCACCTGCCAGCCGCCGGCGAAATCGTGTTGTTCGACCGCAGTTGGTACAACCGCGCGGGCGTCGAGCAAGTCATGGGTTTTTGCAACGCCGACCAATATGAAGAGTTCTTTCGCACCGTACCGGAGTTCGAACGGATGCTCGCGCGCTCGGGTATTCAGCTGATCAAATACTGGTTCTCGATCTCCGACCAGGAACAGCACCTGCGTTTCCTCAGTCGCATTCATGACCCGCTCAAGCAATGGAAACTCAGCCCCATGGACCTGGAATCCCGACGCCGCTGGGAGGCCTACACCAAGGCCAAGGAAATCATGCTCGAACGCACCCACATCAGCGAAGCGCCGTGGTGGGTGGTGCAAGCGGACGACAAGAAAAAAGCCCGCCTCAACTGCATCAGCCATCTGCTTGGGCAAATGCCTTATGAAGAGGTCGAACAGGCGGTGATCGAATTACCGGAACGCGAGCGGCAGGAAGATTACTCACGCAATCCGACGCCGCCGGAAATCATTGTGCCGCAGGTGTATTGAGACAGCGTGCGCCCGTTCGGGGAATGACCTCTGTAGGAGCTGCCGCAGGCTGCGATCTTTTGACTTTGATTTTCAAGATCAAAAGATCGCAGCCTGCGGCAGCTCCTACAGGGGGCATTCCCCGCGCAGGTATTTTCCGCTAGTTCGGGTCCAACAGCCCGCCGCTCCAGTTGCGCGATGTGCGGCTGCCGGTAAATTTCGCCACCCCCATGCCCTGTGACACCAGCCGGTCCCGATAGCGCGTCACCATACGTCCTGCCTGTTCAGCCACTAGCACCACTTCGGAACTCGGATCACCCGGGCGTCGCAAAATCCGCGCAAACCGCTGCCCTTCTTCGACGAAGTCGCCCAGTTCTTTTTCAAAGATCAGCACGCCAGGTTGCGGCGCCAGATGGGTTTCCATATGGCCCATCTCCACCGCTTCAACGGGCCAGTCGCCGGGCGTCATGGCCTCGTCGATAACCCCACACCCACACAGCCAGGCATACAGCCCCTCGGCGTCCTGCTCGGCAAACCGGTCGCTGACATCGCCTTGCCCGCGCAGCTCCAGCGTTGCCGCCATGTGTTTGTCGGTGATGCCATCGCGCAGCCAGGGCGCGATGATGGTTTCCTCGAAAGAGCCGTCGCCGCCGTCATCCCAGATGATCGCCACGTCCATTTTCATCGCCGCCGCCAGTTCGCGGCCACGGGGCCAGAAGCTGCGGTGCACGTAGAGGTACGGCAAGGCTTCGTCGTCGGTGTGCAGGTCGAGCATGACCTGCGCCGAGGACGCCAGTTGCACCAGGCTTTTTTGCCATTCCTGGACATTGGTCGAAGGCTGGGCCATGGCCGCCGACTGGTCGAACGCACGGTTGAAGTTATGGCCTGTGGCATCGTGATAACGACCGAGAATCCGCCCTTGGCGAAACTGCCCAATGCCCAACGGATTGGCCTGTGGCACCACCGTGATGTTGCCCTTGATCCGGCCCTCAGCCTCGGCGATTTGAAGGCGCTGCATCAACAGGTGCAGCACCAGCATCCCGGCGATTTCATCAGCATGTACACCAGCCTGCAAATGCACGGTCGGCCCGCTGCCATCGCCCTCGAAACGCCAGGCACCGACCTGCACCGTGCCACCGTTGTTGTTGCGAACACTGAACGAAATATCCTGCGCCATCCGCTTGTCCTCCTGTCATGACCGTTTAAAACCACTGTGTCACCGCCGCCGAGGCTGGTGATTGAACGTGCGTTCAACTAAGCTCGCCAACCAGGCACTGCATCCAAGGATTCCCTTGTGACAACCACTCCTGCAAAAAACCGTCGCGCTGAACCCGATGAGCGCCGTGAGATGCTGGTTGCCGCCACCTTGCGCTGCCTGGTCCGCGATGGGCACGCCGGCATTTCCGTGCGACGCATCGCCACCGAGGCCGGGGTGTCTGTTGGCCTGCTCAACCACCATTTCGGCAGCATCGATGCATTGATTGCCGACACGTACCAAAAGCTCGCGAGCGAACTGACCAGTGCCCTGCACCTGGAAATCGCCCAGGCCGGCACACCGGCCGAAAAGATGGACGCGTTCCTCACCGGCTCGTTTTCACCGCGGGTGCTCGACCCGAAATTACTCGGCGCCTGGGTGGTGTTCTGGAGCCTGATTCGTCACTCCGAATACGTCAGCCAGTCTCATGAAAAAAGCTATCGCGCCTACCTCGATCTGCTGTGCCAACTGCTCGATGACCTGGCGGCCAGCGAAGGTTTTGTGATCCACGACACCCGCCTGGCCGCCATCGGTTTATCGGCGATGCTCGACGGACTCTGGATCGAGTGGTGCCTGAACCCCGAAACCTTCAGCCCCGCCAACGGCCTCCATATCTGTCGTTGCTGGGTAAAGGGATTGCGTCACGGAGCATTCAGCGCCGACGACGTCGTGTGATGGATGGCGCCCGAAGATCATCGCCAGGGTGCCGCTGACGGCGATCAGACCGGCACCGATGATCAACGACACGTCCATCAGGGTGCCCCAGATCAGGCTCGATAGCGCGAAGGCCCAAATCAGCCCGGTGTACTCGAACGGCGCCAACAGGGTCGCGGTGGCGCGCTGAAAACTGGCGAACAGCAAGAACTGGCCGATGCCCCCCACCACCCCGGCCCCGACCATTCCCAGCCAGGCCGGGGTCGGTGCCGGCGTGTGAGTCCAGGGCAGCGCGACGGTCATGCAAATGACGAACACCACGTTGGTGATCAGCATCTGCTCCAGCACTGACGTCTGCTCATCCACCTGTCGCAACTGGATGTAGGTGAACGCCCAGCACATCGCAGCCAGCAGCGTCAGCACAATCGGCAAGGGATCGGTGATGTTGCTCGGGCGGCAGGCGATGATCACCCCGACAAAACCGATGATCAGCGAAAACCACTGCCAGCCGCTGGCGCGCTCCTTGAGAATCACCGCCGCCAACACCGTGACCATGATCGGTGCCGAAAAATACAGCGTGGTCATTTCCGCCAGGGTCAGATCCCTCGCCGCCGTGTAATACAGCAGCCAGGCCACGAGCGACAGCAAACCCCGCACCACCAACAAGCGTCGGCTGGACGAGCGCCAGGCCCGCCTGACCAGGCGCAGACGCCCTGCCACCAGGCAAGCGACTACCACCACGAGGCTGCGCCAGAACAGGATGCTGACCACCGAATAATCGGCCACCAACCATTTGATGACCGCGTCTTGCAACGCCAGGAACGCGTAGCCCAAGGTGCACAGGCCAATGCCCTGCAACGAGCGGTCGACGATCCGTGGCGCAGTCATTACACCGACCTGCGAATCGGCGTCCCGCGCCGTTCCGCAAAGGCAAACAGCGACTCGATCATGAATGTCAGGCAGACATATACCCCTGCCACCAGCAGCAAAGGCTCATAGACCTGCAGGGTTTGCGCCCGCACCACGTTCGCGGCGCCCAGCAGGTCGATGATCGCAATCGTCGACGCCAGCGCCGTGGACTTCAGCAACATCACGGTCTCCCCGGCCAGGGTCGGCAACAGCAAGCGCATCGCCCGCGGCAAGCGCACCCGCAGCAACGACTGGCGCGGGGTCATGCCGAAGGCCGACGCCGCTTCCATCTCGCCTTTGGGCACCGCCAGCAGGCCACCGCGAATCACTTCGCCCACGTAAGCGCCCACCGACAGTACCAGGGCAAACACGATGTACCAGTAACCGTCACGCAGATACGGCCAGAGAAAACTGCCGCGTATCAGCGGAAACTGCGCAAACAGGCTGCCGAGCCCGTAGTAGAAAATGTAGATCTGGATCAGCAACGGCGTACCGCGCAAGACGCTGGTGTAGAACAGGCTGGCCTTGGCGATCACTTTGTTCTTTGAGATCCGCGCCAGCGCCACCAGCACCGCGAGTACGAAACCGAACACCATGGAGATCAACAAAATGGTGATGGTCGTTTGCAGTCCCCGGACCAATAGCGCCGCGTATTCAACTATCCACGCTGGAATCATTTCATTCACTCAGCCAAAGGCATCCAGCGACGGATGCGTCGCTCAAGCCGTCCCGACAGGTAGTTGGACACCAACGTTACCGCGTAATACAACGCCGCGGCCGTGAGGTAGAACAACAGGTAGTGACGCGTCGAACCCGCGCCTTGCTTGGCGGTGTACAGCAGCTCATTGGTACCGACCACGCTGATCAACGCGCTGTCCTTGATCAGGTTGATCCACAAATTGGCCATGCCCGCCATCGCGTAGGGCGCCATGATTGGCAGCGTGACGCGCCGGAACAGTCCGAACCCGCTCAGGCCGAACGCCCGCGCCGCCTCGATCTGGCCAAAGGGAATCGCCTGGATGGCCGCCCGAAAAATCTCCGAGGCGTAGGCGCCTTGTACCAGCCCCAGCACCAGGATCGCCGCCAGGGGACCGCTGACATTCACCGCGTCGTAACCCATGCGGGCCATCAGCGAATTGAGGAGCATGGAACCGACGTAGTACAGCAGCAGGATCAGCAACAACTCCGGAACCGCGCGGAACAAGGTGGTGTAGCCGCGCATCAGCGCCGCGATCGGCCTGGGTGCGCCCAACTTCAGGCACGCCACCACCAGCCCGATGAACAGCCCGACCACAAAGGCCCCGGCCGAAATCTGCAGGGTCATCAACAGGCCCTTGAGCAGCGCACCGCCCCATCCTGTTTCGCTGAAATTGATCAACTCGAACATTGCTGGCATTTCATTCTCCCAATATCGCAACCAACCGGTTACCGCGATCCCTTGTAGGAGCGAGCTTGCTCCGGGCGGCGCTCCGACGAGAAACGACAACAATAACGCGGGGGGTCTGGCGAACCGCGGCGCTCTGACGTCCATCGCGAGCAAGCTCGCTCCTACAGGGATCTGTGTTCAGGTCAGAACGCCGGTTTCACGCTGGTGCCGAAGTAATGTTGGGAGAGGTCGTCGTAGTCTTTGCTCGCCAGCAACGACGCAATCGCTTTATCGAGTTTGGCCTTGAGCTCGGTGTCATCCTTGCGCAGACCCGCGCCTACACCCTTGCCGAAGATCGGGTCATAAGGCACCGCGCCGAGGTAAGCCAGGTCCTTGGCATCCGGCGTCTGCACGAAAGCGGCCATGGCGGTGCCGTCGGCCATCATCAGGTCGATACGGCCGGCAATCAGGTCGGCGTTGGCCGAGTCCTGGGTGTCGTAATACTTCACGTCGGCAATTTTCTCGTAGTACTGCTTCAGGTAGCTGGCGCTCACGGTGGAGTTCTGCACGCCGATGATCTTGCCCTTGAGGTCATCCGGGTATTTTTTCACCGAAGTGCCCTTCGGGCCGACGATCGCGATCACCGAGTCGTAATAGGCCTTGCTGAATGCGATCTGTTTTTCGCGCTCTTCGGTCACGGACATGGAGGAGAAAATCACGTCGATCTTTTTCGCCAGCAGCGATGGAATGATGCCGTCCCACGCCACTTCCTTGATCTCGCACTCGGCTTTCATTTCGCTGCACAGCTTGTGGATCAGGTCGACTTCAAAGCCTTTCCACTCACCATTGGCCTGCTTCTCGGTGTAGGGCGGATAGGGTTCGGCCGCCACCGCGAACCTGATCGGCTGCGCCTGTGCCGCGCTCATGCCGGCCAGCAATACACAGGCCACGCCTGTCATCCAGTTTGCCAAACGTCGATTTCCCATGATTTTTCCCCGTCTTTTTATGTTGTTTTAGCGAGTCTGATGAGCGTTGACGAATTGCCGGCAACGTTCGCTGCGTGGGTGTACGAACACTTCGTCCGGCGTACCGGCTTCCTCGATCAGCCCTTGGTGCAAATAGGCGACTTTGGAAGAGACATCGCGGGCAAAAGCCATTTCATGGGTCACCAGGATCATGGTCCGGCCTTCTTCCGCGAGAGAGCGGATCACCCGCAGCACTTCGCCGACCAGTTCCGGGTCGAGTGCCGAGGTGGGTTCATCGAACAGCATGACCTTGGGCCGCATGGCCAGGGCCCGGGCGATGGCCACCCGTTGTTGCTGCCCCCCGGAGAGAAACGCCGGGTACTCGTTGCGCTTGGCCGCCAGCCCCACGCGTTCAAGCAGGGCTTCAGCCCGTTCAGTGGCCTCCGCACGGCTTTCACGCAGGACCTGGGTCGGCGCTTCGATGAGGTTTTCCAGCACCGTGCGATGGGGCCAGAGGTTGAAGTTCTGGAACACCATGCCCAGGCTCGAACGAATCCGTACCAGCTGTTTGGCGTCGGACACCAGCGGCATGCCGGGGCGATTCTGATTCAAGTGAATGCTTTCGCCGTCGACCAGAATGCGTCCCTGATCGGGTATTTCGAGCATGTTGATGCAACGCAGCAAGGTACTTTTGCCGGAACCGCTGGCGCCGATCAGGGAAATCACATCGCCTTCGCGGGCCGTCAGCGAGACGCCTTTGAGGACTTCGATATTGCCGAAGCGTTTGTGCAGGCGATCGACTTCGATCATGGTCTTCTTGTCCGCGGCTGGCGCAACAGTCGCTTCGCACGTGACCCGGCTGATCACTGGCCTCGGCGCCTCGCCTTTCAACACCAGGACAAAATCGCGAATACGTTGGCAGGCCTGTTCCAGGCGTTCCTCGCCCAGGGTGAACGAGAGCCGCACAAAGCCTTGGGCCGGCTCGCCAAAAGCGGCCGCATCCAGCACCGAGACACGGGCCTCACGCAACAGCCGCCAGGCGAATTCCAGGGACGTCAGCCCGGTGCCCCGCACGTCCACCAGCACGAACATGCCGGCATCGGGTTTAAGTACGGAAATGCCCGGGCAATCAGACAACCCGGCGACCACCAGATCGCGGCGCCGGCGATAGATGTCGCGCATGCCGTGGGTCACTTCGTCATGGGCTTTCACGGCTTCCAGCGCAGCTTCCATGACAAACCCCGGCAAGCCGTAGAGCATGCTCAGCACCAGGGTTTCGGCATGCGCCACCAGTTTTTCATCGGCGACGATCCAGCCGATGCGCCAGCCCGTCATGGCATGGGATTTGGACAGGCTGCCGATGACCACGCAACGCTCGGCCATGCCCGGCAAGGCCGCCAGGCTCAGGTGTTCGCGCTCGAAACAGAGGCTCTCGTACACCTCGTCCACCACGACCCACAGATCATGGGCGATGGCGAGTTCAGCGATGGCTTGCAGTTCTTCGCGGCTGAGCACCACGCCGGTGGGATTGTTGGGATTGGAGAGGAAAATCGCCCGGGTGCGCGGGGTAATGGCCTTCGCCAGCACGGCGGCATCCAGTCTGAAATCCGCTTCCGCCGAGCAAGGCACGCGCACCAAAGTCGCGCCGGAGGCCTTGAGTGTCGCCTCGTAGGTCACGTACATCGGATCCAGGGCAATCACTTCGTCGCCCGCGGTCAGCAGGCACATCGAGACGGCAAACAGGGCGTTCTGCGCCCCCGCTGTCATGATGACGCTGGACGCTCGCAGTTCACGTCCCAACAACGTGCTGTACCGGGCGGCGATGGCTTCGCGCAAGGCCAGGCGGCCAGCGATTTCGGTGTAGTGAGTGTCACCTTCGCGCAGCGCATGGATCGCGGCATCGGTGATGAAATCGGGGGTGGGGAAATCCGGGTCGCCAACGCTGAGGATGATGACATCCTCACCACGGCGCTGGGCTTCAAAGGCCGCGTAATGAATATCCCAAGCGGCAACGCCGTCGCCTGAAATTCGCTCAACAAAGGGTGAAAACCGCATGCCAGTGCCTCGTTCGAATAGAAGAAACGCAAGCCCGCGCAACCAGCCGGGGAGGTGGAACGAACATAGTCGAAGCTGAACACTCGTTCAACAGAAAAATTGTTGCGCTGCGCGTTCAGCGTAAACAGGTCGTTTTCACGACAGTCGTGGCGTTTTTCGATAGGGGACTAAGTAGGGATTATCACGGAGGGAGATGGGGGGTCGCCTTATGTGCGTCCGTTGTAGCAGCTGCCGAGGTACGAGGCTGCGTTGCGTGTCCGCAGGACCGCCCTCTGGGGCCGCTTCGCAGCCCAACGCAGCCTCGTGCCTCGGCAGCTGCTACACAAGGCGTGATTCGCTTCTGGTTATTTACGGGCCAACTTGTAGCGCAGGCACTCCTCATAGAAGCTCTCCCGGACAGCCGCGGGTTTATACCGCGACGGGCTGTCGTAGGTTTGCTCGGTGATGCCCATGGCCATCATCCGCATCCACGATTTTTTGAAGTTGTAACTGTGTATTTTCTGCCGAGCGGCATACAGCGAGACACCGGAAAGCTTGAGCTCCTGGGCCCTCGCCGCCGTCCCCGCGCCCCAGCTACACATGAACCGGTCATTGGGCAGCAGTTCTTTGGCCTGGACCTCGGCTGCAACACCGACTAAAGAAAACGAAACCAGCGTGATCAATACCTTGCGCATTTCCATTCCGCCTAACCACCTGAAAATAAAGTGATTTTGGCGGTAACTGGGAAGCTTGGGGGCCAGCAATATGCCTTACCGCCAGGCGACCCTTCCCGGTCGCCTGGCCCGGCTCGACGAATCAAACCCGGACGTTGCGTCCTGGCAGCGATGAGCGCTGGCTGGTTTCCCAATCCTGGACCACACCGACGGGCGCCTCAGAGGCCGGCAACATCGCACGTCCACGGACCAGATCGGAGGCCCGTTCGGCGAGCATGATGGTCGGGGCATTGAGGTTCCCGTTCGGCTCGGTCGGGAACACCGACGAATCGATCACGCGCAAACCGGCGATGCCGTGCACACGCAATTGGGAGTCGACCACCGCCATGTCGTCCTCGCCCATGCGGCACGAGCCGCAGGGATGGTAAGTGCTCTCAAGGTTTTCCCGCACGAAGGCATCGATTTCTGCGTCGGTGTTGACCAATGCCCCCGGTGCGATCTCGCCGTCGCGGAAGCGGTCCATCGCTTTCTGGCCGATGATCTCCCGGGTCAGGCGAATGCAGCGGCGAAAGCCTTCCCGATCTTCTTCGCGTTGCAGGTAGTTGAACTGGATCTGCGGATGCTCGTAAGGGTCGGCGGATCGGGCCCGCACATAGCCGCGGCTTTTCGGTTTGTTCGGCCCGGTGAGCACCATGAAGCCGTGGCCCTTGATCGGCTTGTTGCCGTCGTAGCGCATGGCTGCCGGCAGAAAATGAAACTGAATGTCCGGCCAGCGCAGGCCCTTCTCGGAACGGATGAAACCGCCGGCCTCGAAGTGGTTGGTCGCGCCAAGCCCGTCCTTGAACAACAACCAGCGCAGGCCGATCAGCAGCTTGCTCAACGGGTCCATTTTGCTGTTGAGCGACACCGGTTCCTTGCAACCGAACTGGATGTACACCTCGGCATGATCCTGCAGGTTCTCCCCTACTCCCGGCAAGTCATGGCGGACGTCGATCCCGGCGTTGCGCAGCACGGCAGCCGGGCCGATACCGGACCGTTGCAACAAGTGCGGCGAGCCAATGGGCCCGGACGAGACAAGCACTTCACGGTTGCAGTAGACCTGATGGGTCTGGCCCTGGTGGTCATAGCTGATGCCCACCGCCCGCTTTCCTTCGAGGATGATCTGTCGGGTCATCGCGTGGGTGATCACGGTCAGGTTCGGACGGCCCATGGCCGGGCGCAGATAAGCGTTGGCGGTGGAGCAACGCACGCCGTTTTTCACCGTCATGTGCATCGCGCCGAAACCTTCCTGCATGAAGCCATTGCAGTCGTCGGTCTTGATGTAGCCCGCTTCGGCGCCCGCTTCGACCCAGGCCCCGTACAGCGGGTTTTTCATGTGGTTGCCGTTGGTGGTGTGCAGGGGCCCGGTTTGCCCACGATAGTTGTCACCGCCCTCCTCGTAGCTTTCGGCACGTTTGAAGTACGGCAGGCAATTGCGGTAGCCCCACCCCCGGGCACCGAGCGATTCCCATTCGTCAAAGTCATAGGCGTGGCCACGGATATACACCAGGCCATTGATCGACGATGAGCCACCCAGCACCTTGCCCCGCGGACAGTGAATCCGTCGGCCATTGAGGAACGGTTCCGGTTCGGTTTCGTAGCGCCAGTTGTACTTCTTGGTGTTCATCGGGATCGAGAACGCACTGGGCATCTGGATCACCACACTGCGGTCGCTGCCGCCGAACTCCAGGACCAGCACCGAGGTGTCGGGGTCTTCACTGAGGCGGTTGGCCAACACACAACCCGCCGAGCCGGCACCGATGATGATGTAGTCGTATTTTTGCGTAGACATGGTTATCTCCCGACCGTCGATTCTTTGAAAACCGGCAACGAGTGCTGGGTCGACGTGTCGCCGGTGGTGTATTGCGGGGTGGTTTTTTCGATGTGCTGGATGACGGTTTCTTCGCGTTTGAGATCGATCGAACGGCTGAACCAGTAGTACACCAGCCCCGACACGATCAGGCCGACCAGCCAGGCGATGTCGATGCTGCCCAGGGCCTTGGCCAGCGGGCCGACGTAGACTTCACGCTGCTCGACACCGTCGTAGATATAGAAGAACGGGATCATCGAAATGAAACCGATGGCATACGCCGCGATGCCGCGCAGGCCCCAGCTGCCGTATATGTTGCCGTGGGGCATGAAGAAGTGCGGGATGGCGTAGCGGCCCTTGCGGACGAAGAAGTAGTCGGTCAGGTTCACCGAAGTCCAGGGCACCAGGAAGTACAACATCACCACCAGGTAGATGCCGAGCACTGAAAGGCCTTTGCCGGAACTCTGGATACTCAGGGCCACGCCCAGTTGCAGCAGGATCACAAAACCAATCGCCAGGATCCGCGCCTTGCGGGTCGGTTCGATGTGTTTGATCGAGTCGACGCAGGTCAGCGTCGTCAGTTTCGCGCTGTAGATGTTCATCGCGATCACCGGCAGGAAGGCCAGAATCGTAATGACCACGACGGCGGTTCCCATCAGCGGCGACACGGTATTGCCGACTTGTCCAAGGGCAACCAGCACATCCGTGGAATGCAGGTGATCGGCCAGCCAGCCACCCACGGAAATCATCCACGCACCGGACAACGAGGCGCCCAGGAACACCACCGCAATCAGCTTGCCGCTGGAGGTGTTCTTCGGCAGGTAACGCGAATAATCGGACACATACGGCGCGTAGGCGATGTTGTAACTCGCCGCTGCGGCGAACTGGGCGATGAAACCGGTCCAGTTGAAGCCCAGAGGCGGCGGGGCCACTTCGCCGGCCGCGAGCACCGGCATCGCCGCATCGGGAACCCAGCCCATCAACACCGCCAGCGTCACCAGGCCGTACAGCGGCAGCGACAGGTACAAGGCCCATTTGAAACTGCGGTGCATCCAGTCATGGCCGAGGATCGCCAGGACTGCCGCCGGAATCGTCACCGCCACGGCGATTACGGCGGGGTTGAAGCCGAAGAGCGTGTGCAAGCCCTGCATCATCAACACCAGATTGACGATGTTGAAACCGGCGAACACGAACAGCGTCGCCAGCAGCACCAGAATCACCCCGCGATAGCCGAACTGAGCACGCGACTGGATCATTTGCGGCAGGCCGAGGTGTGGACCTTGCGAGCCATGAAAGGCCATGAACAGCGTGCCGAACATGATGCCCAGCGTGCCGGCGAGTGTGGTCCAGAGTGCGGTCAGGCCGACACTGGGGCCGACGAAACCGATGGTCATGGTGAAGAAGGTGAAATTGCCGAGAAACCAGAAAGGACCCTGGCTCGACAGCTTGTCGGTGCGTTCGCTCTCCGGGATGAAATCAATCGAATGGCTCTCGACGACGGGCTTGTCATCGAGGACCGACACGCTCGGGGCTGACTTGGCGTTAGTGTTCATGATGGTCTCTTATTGTTGGAAGATCATGACTGAGTAACTGCATTGCTTTGGGTGAACGACGCCCGAATGCCTCCTTGCTGTTCCCAATCTCTGAAAGCACATTTTTGTAGCAGCTGGCGAAGCCTGCGTTCGGCTGCGCAGCAGTCGTACACCCGGTCTGCATGGTTTACCTGACATTGCGCGAGCTCTGTTTTAACGACTGCTTCGCAGCCGAACGCAGCCTTCGGCAGCTGCTACAAATTGTGTTGCGCAATCACTGACTCAGGGCAGTGTGATCCAGACCGCTTTGGTTTCGAGCAGGTATTCGAGTTGCTCGGCGCCCAGGTCCTTGCCGAATCCGGACTGCTTGTAGCCACCGAACGGCATCGACGGGTCGAGGGTGCCGTGGGCGTTGACGTAGACCGAGCCGGCTCGCAACCGTGGAATCAGGCTGTGCACCTTTCCAAGGTCATTGGAATAGAGTGCGGCAGCCAGGCCGTACGGCGAGTCATTGGCCAACGCCAGCGCCTCTTCTTCATCATCGAACGGTGCGGTCACCAGCACCGGACCGAAGATCTCTTCCTGGACAATGCGCATGTCATTGCGGCAATGGGCGAAGATCGTCGGTTCAACGAAGAACCCGGGCCCATCGACGGGCTGGCCGCCATAGACCAGCTCGGCGCCTTCACGCTTGCCGGTCTCGATGTAGTCGGTCACGCGCTCCTTTTGCAACGCCGAGACCAGCGGGCTGATGAAGCAGTCCGGGTCCAGCCCCGGCGCCATTTTCAAGGTCCGGGTGTAGGCGATCAGTTCACGCAGGAATTCGTCGTAGATGCTGCGATGAACATAAGCGCGAGTACCGGCATCGCATACCTGACCAGAGTTGAAGAAAACTCCGTTGGCGACAGCTTGCGCAGCGGCCGGAACGTCCGCATCGGCCAGCACGATTACCGGTGATTTTCCTCCGAGTTCGAGGGTTAGTCGCTTCATTTCGTCCAGCGCGGCCCGCCCGACGGTGCGGCCTACCGGGGTTGAACCGGTAAAGGTCAACTTGTCGATGCCAGGGTGCGTGGCCATGGCTGCACCGACCACGCTGCCGCGTCCGGTGACGATGTTGATCACCCCGTCCGGAATGCCCGCTTCCTGCACCAGTTCGGCAAAACGCAAGGCCGACAGCGAGGTCAGTTCCGCCGGTTTGACCACCACGGTGCAACCGGTCGCCAGCGCGGCGCCGAGCTTCCAGGCCATGGTTTGCAGCGGAAAGTTCCAAGGCACGATGGCGCCGACCACGCCCACCGCTTCCTTGCGCGTATAGGCCAGGTAATTGCCCGGCAACGAGGGCTCGACCGTGCGCCCATGAAGCTTGGTCGCCCAGCCAGCGAAATAGCGCAGGGTATCGACGGTGCCCTGGATATCGACATCCTTGGCAAACGCCACCGACTTGCCCATGTCGATCGATTCGATTTCCGCCAGCTCGAAGGCGTTGCTTTCAATCAAGTCGGCCAGGCGCTGCATCATCCGCTCGCGTTCCGCCGGCTTGGCCTGACGCCAGGTGCCACCGTCGAACTGCGCTCGGGCGGCTTGCACAGCGCGGTCAAGATCCTCGGTCGTGCCCATGGGAATACGTGTGATCAGGCCCTCGGTCGATGGCTCGATGACCTCGGAAGTCTGGCCATCGCTGGCCTCGACCCAGGCGCCACCGATGAACATCTTCTGCACTTTGCTGAGGAAGGTCTGGGTGGCTTCGGATACACCGAATTTCTGCAAGTACTGCTTAACGATCGTGTCCATTTCTATGCTCTCTTTGAGGCGGTCAGGTCACGCCGAGGCCGTGGTGGTTTCGCTCTTCACCGAACGCACCTTGGCCCGCTCGTGGAAGATGAAACCGATGCTGTTGAGCAGCAGTTGCGCCGCCAGGATCGAAGTCATGCCCGTCGGGTCATACACCGGTGCAACCTCAACCAGGTCCATGCCGACGATGTTGCCCTGGCTGCGCTTGGCCAGGGCCTGGATGATTTCCAGCACTTCGTAGTAGAGGAAACCGCCATGGCTCGGCGTACCCGTGCCGGGCGCGATGGACGGGTCGAAACCGTCGATGTCGATGGTGATGTAGTAATTGATGTTTTGCGGAATCAACGCCAGCACGCCCTCGACGCCGAGTCTGCGCACATCGCGCACCGAGAGAATCTTCGAACCCGCCGCATGGGCCGCTTCGTAGTCATCGCGATTGGAGGACGACACGTTGCGGATGCCCATCTGGGTCATGCCGACGATGTGGTTCATTTCCGAGGCACGGCGCAGCGGGTTGCCATGGCCATAGCGAACGCCATTACGTTCGTCGACGAAGTCCAGGTGGGCATCGAAGTGAATGATGTGGATCGGCCCGCGTCCCTCGAAGGCCTTGATCACCGGTGCGTGAACCGAGTGGTCGCCGCCGAGCACGACGGGCATGACCCCGGCATCGAGAATCTTGCGCACCGCGTATTCGGTGTTCTGGTTACTGGTGACCATGTCGGTGTGCACGATGTCGGCATCACCGACGTCGACCATCCGCACGTCAGCCGCGGTCAGGTACATGACGTCGTCTTCGTGGTCATAGGCGCCGGCATGGCCGAAGGAAAACAAGGTCGATGCCTCGCGAATGCCGCGGGGTCCGAAGCGTGCGCCGGAGCGCCATTGGGTGCCCATGTCGTTGGGCACGCCGAGCACCGCCACGTCTGCGTCCAGTGCATCCCAGTCGGTGCACACCGGGGATTTGCCAAAGGTGCAGTGCCCTACGAAGGGCAGGTTCAGGCGACCGGATTCATAACCGTTGTTCGACATTTCAGGCCTCTCCAATGCTTGTTTTCGGCTCGGCGGACGTGGAAGGTGTTCGCCGTTGGAATGACTATGGGCGCAGGTTTTCGTGGAAAAAATGCCAAACATCAGATACTCATATCGGCATTGCCGATGCATCCACACGCGGGAGGTCCAAGGTGATCCAGCTGCACGATGTCGATCTGAAACTGCTCAGGGTGTTTGCCACGATTGTCAGGTGCGGCGGCTTTTCCGCGGCGCAGGCCGCGCTGAATGCCGGCCAGTCGACCATCAGCGAACAAATGACTCATCTGGAGACCCGGCTCGGGGTCAAGCTCTGCCAGCGAGGGCGCAGCGGCTTTCGCCTGACTGAACAAGGCGTGGCGATCCATGAAGCAACCCAGCGCCTGCTGTCGGCGGTGGAAAATTTCTGCATGGACGCCGACGTGCTCAAGCAGCACATCAGCGGCAAGCTCAACCTGGGGATCATCGACACCACCATTACCGACCCGGACTCGCCGATCCCGCGCACCACCCAGCGCTTCGTATCCAGGGGGCATGACGTGCACCTGAACGTGTACGTCGGTACCCCCGCCGAACTCGAAGAACGCGTGCTCGACGGCCGCTTGCACCTGGCCATCGGGCACTTTCCGATCTATGTGCCGGGCTTGCTGCACTCACCGCTGTATCAGGAAGCCTTGGGCCTGTATTGCGGGCGGCGACACCCGCTGCATGGCAGCACGGCCGAGGGCGGGGAATTGCTCGAAGAGATTTCCGCAAGCCGGATTGTCGTCAGGGGCTACATGCAGCAGTACGACCTGGAACACCTGGGGGTCAGCAAGGCGGCAGCCACCGTCGACAACATCGAAGCGCTGGCGATCCTGATCATCTCCGGTGCCTATCTGGGCTTTCTGCCCGCGCACTTCGCCGCGCAGTGGATCAAGACCGGCGAGATGCACCAACTGGCACCGGCCAGCTTGCAATTGATGTCGCCGTTCGACGTGATCACCCGGCGCGGCATTGCCCCGCCGCCGATCCTCGAGGCGTTTCTCGAAGACCTGGCCGCGTGTTCGCGCAACAGCGGCAGCACCTGACAGACACGACGCTTGCCGGTCATACTCATTTCGTTCGCCAACCTTGCAGGCCCACCATGCGTATCCACGTCACCTTCATCGACCGCGTCGGCATCACCCAGGAAGTGCTGGCCCTGCTCGGTGGGCGCAGTTTCAACCTGGATGCTGTGGAAATGGTCCCGCCGAATGTGTACATCGATGCGCCGACCCTCGGCGCCGACGTGCTGGAAGAACTGCGCGATGCCTTGCTCGATGTGCGCGGTGTGCAAGCGGTAACGATGGTCGACATCCTGCCGGGGCAACGCCGGCGCCTGCAACTGGATGCGTTGCTGGCGGCCAGCTCAGATCCGGTGCTGGCGGTGGATGGTCTGGGCCAGGTGCTGCTGGCCAATCCGGCGCTGATCGCGCTGTGTGGACGTGAACCGGCGGGTGAGCCGCTGACGGCGCTGTTCGATGACCCTTCGTTGTACCGCACATTGATCGGACACCATTTTCGCTTGCCGATGCATGAGGTCAGCCTGGCAGGCCAGACCTTGCTGCTCGACGCGATGCCGATCACCGACGCCGGCGCTCTGCTGACGCTGTATCAACCGAGCCGCATTGGTGAACGCCTGTCGGCGCTGCACCACGACCACGCTGAAGGCTTCGATACGTTGCTCGGCGAGTCCCCGGTGATTCGTGCGCTCAAGGCCCGCGCACAACGTGTTGCAACGCTCGATGCGCCGCTGTTGATCCAGGGTGAAACCGGCACCGGCAAAGAGCTGGTGGCCCGCGCCTGCCATGCCCTCAGCACCCGACGGGACGCGCCATTCCTGGCCCTGAACTGCGCGGCGCTGCCGGAGAGCCTCGCCGAAAGCGAGCTGTTCGGCTATGCCTCCGGCGCCTTCACTGGCGCCCAACGAGGCGGCAAACTCGGCCTGCTTGAATTGGCCGATCAGGGTTCGGTGTTCCTGGATGAAATCGGTGAAATGTCGCCGTATCTGCAAGCCAAGTTGCTGCGTTTTTTGAGCGATGGCTGCTTCCGTCGAGTCGGCGGCGATCGTGAGGTCAAGGTCAATGTGCGGGTCCTCAGCGCGACCCATCGCGACCTGGAAAAAATGGTCGCCGAGGGCCGCTTTCGCGAAGACCTGTTCTACCGTTTGAACGTGCTCAATCTGCAAGTGCCGCCATTGCGTGAACGCGGGCATGACATCCTGCTGATGGCTAATCACTTCATGCAACAGGCGTGCGCGCAGATTCAGCGTCCGCTCTGTCGACTGGCGCCCGGTACCTACCCTGCCCTGCTTGGCAATCGCTGGCCAGGCAACGTACGGCAACTGCAAAACGTGATCTTTCGCGCCGCCGCCATTTGCGAAAATCCGCTGGTGGGCATTGACGACCTGGACATCGCCCGGACGGCCATGGAGCGCCAGAACGACGGTGAAGTGGGCAGCCTGGAAGAAGCCGTCGAAGGGTTTGAAAAGCACCTGCTGGAACAGCTCTACCGCAGCTACCCCTCCAGCCGCTTGCTCGCGGCCCGCCTGCAAACCTCGCACAGCGCGATTGCCATCCGCTTGCGCAAGTACGGCATTCCCAACAAACCGTAACCCTAGCCCCTGTAGGAGCTGCCGCAGGCTGCGATCTTTTGATCTTGATCTTCGGCGGCTTGATCATGAAAAGATCAAGATCAAAAGATCGCAGCCTTCGGCAGCTCCTACAGGGCGCCATGTCTTTGAATCGATACAGCGTATTGAATTCAAGACAAAGCCTGTGACCCGTCCGACCTGATTTATCTTCTCTCACCTCTGTCACCTGTATTGATTTCAATACACACGCGCTTCATACATTCCGATTAGATCAACTCAACCCATTGATTAAAAACAACTAAATACACTTGGCATCGCCTTTGCTATCTCTCCCCTAGTCACAAAAATAATAAGGGAGTCGATATGAGCGAACTGCGTTTTACCGCCGACCACGAATGGCTGCGTCTTGAGAGCGATGGCCTGATTACCGTCGGCATCACCCCTTTCGCCCAGCAAGCGCTGGGCGATGTGGTCTTTGTGCAAGTGCCGGAATTGCGCGCATTCGCTGCCGGCGATGAGGTGGCGGTGCTGGAATCGGTGAAAGCCGCCAGCGGTGTGTACATGCCCCTGGACGGCGAAGTGGTCGAGGTGAACTCGACGCTGGAAAACTCCCCCGAATTGATCAACGAAGACGCGCTGGGTGCGGGCTGGTTCTTCCGGATGCGCCCAAGCGACGCCAGCGCCATGGACACCTTGCTCGACCAGGCTGCTTATGAGCAACTGACCAACACCGACGCCTGACAACCTGCTAATCACACAATCCCTGTAGGAGCTGTCGAGTGAAACGAGGCTGCGATCTTTTGATCTTGGCGTTTAAAAAATCAAAAGATCGCAGCCTCGTTTCACTCGGCAGCTCCTACAAGGGATGACATGAACTAACAGAGGACTTCACCATGTTCAGCAAGCATGACCAGATCAAAGGCTACGACGACGAACTGTTGGCGGCGATCCACGCCGAAGACGCGCGGCAGGAGCATCACATCGAATTGATCGCCTCGGAAAACTACACCAGCCAACGGGTGATGGAAGCGCAAGGCAGCGGCCTGACCAACAAATACGCCGAAGGGTATCCGGGCAAGCGCTATTACGGCGGCTGTGAACACGTGGACGTGGTCGAGCAGTTGGCGATTGATCGGGCGAAACAGCTGTTCGGCGCCGATTACGCCAACGTGCAGCCCCACTCCGGCAGCCAGGCCAACGCCGCGGTCTATCTGGCGTTGCTGAATGCGGGCGACACCGTGCTGGGCATGAGCCTGGCGCACGGCGGTCACTTGACCCACGGTGCCAAAGTCAGCTTTTCCGGCAAGTTGTACAACGCCGTGCAGTACGGCATCGACACCGCGACCGGCCTGATCGATTACGACGAAGTCGAACGCCTGGCGATCGAGCACCAACCGAAAATGATCATCGCCGGGTTCTCCGCTTATTCGAAGACCCTGGATTTCCCACGCTTTCGCCAGATCGCTGACAAAGTGGGCGCCTACTTGTTCGTCGACATGGCGCACGTTGCGGGGCTGGTGGCGACGGGTCTGTACCCGAATCCGATTCCTTT
Organism: Pseudomonas sp. LBUM1644; assembly: GCF_059716195.1. Taxonomy (NCBI): domain Bacteria; kingdom Pseudomonadati; phylum Pseudomonadota; class Gammaproteobacteria; order Pseudomonadales; family Pseudomonadaceae; genus Pseudomonas; species Pseudomonas sp. LBUM1644. The sequence goes on from NZ_CP166812.1 coordinate 4,087,062, forward strand.
TGCCGATGTCGTCACCACCACGACCCACAAGACCCTGCGCGGCCCGCGGGGTGGGCTGATCCTCGCCAGGGCCAATCCGGAGCTGGAGAAAAAACTCAACGCCGCGGTGTTCCCCGGTGGCCAGGGTGGCCCGTTGATGCACGTGATCGCGGCCAAAGCCGTGTGCTTCAAAGAAGCGCTAGAGCCAGCGTTCAGGACCTATCAGGCGCAAGTGATCCGCAACGCCCAGGCGATGGCCAAGGTTTTTATCGACCGTGGCTACGACGTTGTGTCCGGCGGCACTGACAACCACCTGTTCCTGGTCAGCCTGATCCGTCAGGGCCTGACCGGCAAAGACGCCGACGCCGCCCTCGGCCGTGCCGGAATCACAGTGAACAAGAACGCGGTACCGAACGATCCACAATCGCCCTTCGTCACCTCGGGCTTGCGCATCGGCACGCCAGCGATCACCAGCCGTGGTTTCAAGGAAGCCCAGAGCATCGAACTGGCCGGCTGGATCTGCGACCTCCTCGATCATCTCGGCGACGCCGATGTCGAGGCACACGTCGCCCGCCAGGCCGCTGCGATGTGCAGTGATTTCCCGGTTTACCGCGACTGATCCCTACCTCGGTCCGGCGCAACCCGCGTTCCGCCGGTTGCGTTCGGCATCCAATATTTCACGGCCGCTGCGCGCCCGAACGCAGCCTACGCCAGCTGCTACAAATGCGCGGCGTACGCAATCCCGGTAGCAGCTGTTCGGCCCTGTAGCAGCTGTCGAGCTTGCGAGGCTGCGCAGCAGTCGTAAACCTGAGTGCGAGGTTTTTCTGAAACACCGCATAGCCTGATTTCACGACTGCTGCGCAGCCGAACGCAGGCTACGCCAGCTGCTACAAATGCGCGGCGTACGCAATCCCGGTAGCAGCTGTTCGGCCCTGTAGCAGCTGTCGAGCTTGCGAGGCTGCGTTCGGCTGCGCAGCAGTCGTAAACCTGAGTGCGAAGTTTTTCTGAAACACCGCATAGCCTGATTTCACGACAGCTGCGCAGCCGAACGCAGCCTCGCAGGCTCGACAGCTGCTACAGGCGACCAGGGTCGGCCCGGCCGTCCCGCACGTGTCGAACAACAACCGCATGGAAGCGCAGCGGCTTTGAAGCCATGATGAGGCATCCATTCTTTCTGGAAGCCTCGCATGCGCCGCGTTCTGTGCAAAATCCTCTTCCTGGGCCTCGTCGTGCCGTGCCTCGCCAGCGCCGAGCCACGGCCCGAACACATGGTGTATTTGCGTACGGTTGAGCCGGGCATCGAGCAGGACATCCGATACGCCGGCGCTCACAACTTCACCGGCCACCCGCTCGCCGGTTACGCGGCGCCAGAGTGCTTGTTGTCGCTGGAGGCCGCCAAAGCACTGGCTCGGGTGCAAACGGCGCTTCGCACGCAAGGCTACGGCTTGAAGGTATTCGACTGCTATCGACCGAGTCGCGCCGTGGCTGACATGGGGCGTTTCGCGACAGAGCCGGGTGACCCGCTCAAGGCCGAGTTCTATCCGCGCCTGGACAAGCATGACTTCTGGCGCCTGGGGTATGTGGCTCGGGTTTCAAACCATTCCAAAGGCAGCACCGTGGACCTGACACTGACCGGTCCGGGCGCCCTGCCCGCCGAGACCTGGACACCTTCAGCCACCCCCGTCGATTGCACCGCACCGTATGGCCAGCGGTGGCACGACGGCGCGCTGGACATGGGCACGGGCTTCGATTGTTTCGATGAGCCAGCCCACACCGACAACCCGACGATCAACGCAATCGCCCGAAAAAATCGGCAGATACTCAGCAGCACCATGGAAAAAGAAGGGTTTGCCGGCTACTCCAAAGAGTGGTGGCATTTCACGTATTCGCGGGATGAAAGGTTGAACAACGTCATGGACTTCCCGATCACTGCGCTCCCTTCCGGCGCTGTTCTCGACACCAGCAATCAGCTGATTGTGGTCACGAGTAAAAACTGGACGGACACTCAGGGAACCGCCCAGCGTTATGAACGCCAGGGCAACACGTTTCGAAAATACCAAGCCGCATTTCCGGTGGTGTTAGGCAAGAACGGGCTGGCCTGGGGCAAGGGTCTGACCCGGATCGACCCGGGCGAAGAGCCAATCAAACATGAAGGCGACGGAAAGGCCCCCGCCGGGATTTTCAAGCTGGGAACGGCGTTTGGCTACGACACGTCGGCCGACACCCGACTGCCGTACCTGGCGCTGACACCCACTATCGAATGCGTGGATGACAGCCAGTCCAGACGCTACAACGAACTGGTCGACGGCGCGACCGTGGCGAAAGACTGGAGCAGTTCCGAACACATGCGCAGCATGGATGAGCTGTATCGAAAAGGCATCGTCGTCGAACACAACACGCCGCCGTCCCGCGCCTCAGGCTCGTGTATTTTCCTGCATATCTGGCGTGACCCGAACGCCCCGACACTGGGCTGCACCGCCATGGACCCGGCGGATATTGACCGTTTGTTCAGTTGGCTCGACCCTCGCCAGGCCCCGCTGCTGATTCAGATGCCCGAGGAGCAATACGAACGTTTTCGCGAACGCTGGAACCTCCCCGGACGTTGATGCCTTTTAGCTCCGCTCGACCGACACTGCCAGTGCCGAGGATCTGGCCAGCAGGTAATAGAGAATGCCCGGCACTACCAGCCCGACGATCCAGGAAATATCGACACCGCCCAGCTGCGCGACCATCGGCCCGGAGTAGAAGTGGGTATCGACGAAAGGCAGCTGGATCAACACGCCGATGACATACACGCTGATCCCCAGCACGTTCCACCGACCGTAGCGCCCCGCCGGGTCGGACAACGCTGGAATGTCATAGCGCTCCTTGTTGATGAAGTAGTAATCCACCAGGTTAATGGCGCTCCACGGCGTGAAGAACGTCAGCAAGAACAGGATGAAGTACTTGAAGCTGTTCAGGAACGAGTACTGCCCCAGCAGCGCCAGCGTGGTCGACGCCACGACGATCAACAGCACAAATACCATGCGCTGGCGGGTGGTGATTTCGAGACGTCCGCGAAAGCCGCTGATGATCGTGGCCACGCACATGAAGCTGCCATACGCGTTGAGCGTCGACACCGTGACCTTGCCGAACACCACGCTCAAGTACAGCAACGATGCCATCAGCCCGGTACTGCCCAGCCCGACGATGGTTGCCACCTCATGCCCGCGAAAATTGGCACCGGCCAACGCCGCCGCAAACACACCCAGCACCATGGACGCCTGGGCGCCGAGCACCGTGCCCAGACCGACAGCGGTGAAGGTTTTCCAGGATGAGGTCTTGCTCGGCAGGTAGCGTGAGTAGTCAGCCACGTACGGACCAAACGCGATCTGCCAGGACGCAGACAGCGACACGGCCAGCAGGAAAGTACTCCAGCCAAAATGACGGTTTTCCAGCAGCAGGCCAATATCGTTGAGGGTCATCAATCGGGTAAACAGGTACGCAAAGGCAATGATCCCCAGCACGCTGGCCACCCTGCCCACCAGGTGAATGACGCGATAACCGAAGATCGTCAGAAATGCGATGCAGGCGGCGAAAATCAGGATCCCGGCGCTGTCGCTGACATGGATCAACTGGGCAATCGCCTGCCCCGACAGCACTGCGCCCGTGGCGCTGAAACCGAGGTACATCAGGCACACCAGCACAATCGGTATGGCCGCCCCGTAGACGCCAAACTGCACACGACTGGAGATCATCTGCGGCAAGCCCAGCTTCGGCCCTTGCGCCGCATGCAGGGCCACCACCGCGCCACCGAGCAACTGGCCGATCAGCAAGCCAATGAGTGACCAGAACACATCGCCGCCCAGTACCACCGCCAGCGCACCGGTGACAATCGCGGTGATCTGCAGGTTGGCGCCGAGCCACAGGGTGAACTGGCTGTAGAGGCTGCCATGCCGCTCGGCCTCGGGAATGTAATCGATCGAGCGTGTCTCGATCAGGGGACTTCGTTGCTGACTATCGCTGTCTTTGGTCATTAAGGTGTTTCCTTCGAGGAACTTGTTTTTATGGTGTGGGCTTTTAACACTTAGAAGGTTTTGCTGGCACTGGCGACCACCGTGGCCGTGCACAGATCACCATAGCCGTACCAGCCCGCACATTCGCTTTTCGACAGGTTGGTGTCGATATAGCTGAGGCCCCAGGTCACACCCACGAAATCCCGGGTCAGCTTGGCTTCCCACTCATAGTAGGACTCACGGTTGTCGCCGCTGGTGGACCAGAACGCCGGGTCTTTCACATCGTTGCGCCCCACGCGCAGGTCCAGGCCAAGTTCGGCCGGTAAGGCGACCTTGTAGCTGAGGTAGGAGTAAAGGGTGTCCTGGTCTTCGCCAAAGACGTTTGGTGTGTCTTTTGAGTAATAGGTGCCGAGTTTGACGCCGTAGACATCGAGGATGGCGTAGACCTCGCTCAGGTTGAATTGAGCTTCCTTGGGATAGTCGTACTTGATGTAGCCCAGATCGAGGCTGATGGCCTCCGTCGCCTGCCAGAAATAGCCAGCGTAGTATTCCAGTTCCTGGCGAGTCTTGAATTCGCCGCCGAAATCGACGTTCGAGGTCCAGGCGCCGATGTAGAGGCCGCTGCTGTGCATCAACGTGGCACCGGCCTGGACCGCCGGGTCACCCAGGGTTTGCGATATGCCTCGGGTTCGATAATCGCTGACGGCAGTCAGGCTCATGTCCAGGCTGAAGTCGTCGTTCAGTGGCAGTGCTTGCGTGGTCAGGGGCGCCAATACAAGACTGGCCAGGGTGAAGATCGAGCGTGCGTTCATACAAGTCTCTTATTTTTATGGAGGTGCGCAGATGGCGGGCATAGCGATGCCGAGCCCCTCGCGGAACGAGGAGCCGGGCATTGTTTTTGGGTACTGCGGTCGGGCTGGACGTCAGGACGCGGGCGCGTAGACCTCTTTGCCGGCGAAGTAGGTTTTCAGGACTTTGGTCTCGAACAGCTCATCGTCGCTGACCTTGAACACGTCGCGGTCGAGGATGATCAGGTCGGCTTGCTTGCCGGGGGCCAGCGAGCCAATTTGCTGCTCCAGTCGCAGGGCTTTGGCGGCATTGAGGGTGTAGGCATAGAACATGGTTTGGCGATCAATGCTTTCCTTGGCATTCAGCACGCCCAGCGGCCCTTTGCGCGTGCTGGCCTGCGCAATGGCGTTCCATGGATTGGGGCTGGACACCGGCCAGTCGCTGCCACCAGCGATGACCGCGCCGGCGTTATGCAGGGACTTGGCGGGGTATTGATAGCCATAGGCAAACGCGCTGATGTACGGCTTGACCAATTCCACGGTGTACGTCTCACCGGTAGCCCACAGCAGCTGCATGGAGGCAATCACACCCAGCTGTTTGAAGCGTGGAAATTCCTTTGGATTGACCAATTGCAAGTGGGCGATGCTGTGCGCCACGGGGGTCGGATTGAGCTTGCGCGCATAGGCAACACCATTGAGCGATTCACGCACGGCTCGGTCGCCGACGGCGTGCATGTGCACGATCCAGCCGCGCTTTTCCGCCGCCACCACCAGCTCGCCAAAATGCGCCGGGTCGATCAGCAACTGACCGTTTTTATGGCTGTTCTTGAACGGCACAATCACCGCAGCGGTCTGCCCTGGAAACTCCAGAATACCGTCGGCAAATACCTTGATGCCGGGGAACGTGAGGTTGGGCACGCCGGCGAATTTTTTCATCACCGTGGCCAGTACTTCGAGGTCGGCCGGTTTACTTTTCGGGTTGGTGACCAGTAGCGCCGCGACGTGGGCACTGAGCTCGCCCTTCTCGGCCAGTTCACGGTACAGCGGCAGGACGCCGACACTCTGTTCGGTGGCGGTGAAATCGAACAGTGAATCTTCATTACCGGCATTCGCCGCGGCGTCCATCCAGGCAGTGACGCCATACTGGTTGTTGACCTTCACCGCCTCGCGCGCCGCCTTGAGCATGGTCTCGTCACTGGGCGCCGGAATCTGGCTACGAACCTGATCCCAGCGTGATTCGGCGAAATAGCCATTGGGCGTGAAATCCGCCTCGTGGCCGACATAGCTTTGCTCATTTTCCGGCAGGCCCTTGACCAGCGCGGCGTCGATCTTCAGGCGCTTGAGCATGGCGTTGTTGGCCCAGCCGGTGTGACCGTCAATCCCGCTCAGCACCAGCGGTTGGTCGGCCCAACGTCCTTGATTGAAACGCTGGCCCAGTTCGCGGCTTTTGTCCCAATAAGCCGAGCTCACCCCGGCGATGCTGATCACATCACCGGCCCGCGCACGGCCCGCCTGATCCTGCTCGATGATCCATTGCTCAAGTTCCGGCAAGGGTTTTTCTTCGTCCAGAAGATTGGCCCCCATGCTGTCGAAAGCCGCCACCACCGGGTGGCTATGGGTATCAATCATCCCCGGCATCAACACCTTGCCGGCCAGGTCGATACGCTGGGTCCGGGCGTCGGCCAGGGCATTGATTTCGGCATTGCTGCCCACTTTGAGAATCTTGCCGTCTTGCACCGCCACCGCTTGCACCAGGCCTTGACCGGGCTCGGCGGTGAACACCTTGCCGTTGAGCAATACCAGATCGGCGGCGGCCATGGCTTGCATCGAAGCAAACGCCAGCGCGGCGGCCAACAGGTTTGGAATAAATCGCTGCATCGGAACGCTCTCTTGTTTTTTATTGAGCTGTTTGGGAGAGGGATGCCTGAGTCGTTTGCAGGCCAACGAACGGGGCCTTGGCCCAGACGACCTTGCCGCCCACCACGGTCAGCAGCACATTATTTCGGCCCAACTCGTCCTCAGGCACCTGCATGAAGTTTTTGTCGAGGACGATCAAGTCGGCAAACTTGCCCACTTCGACCGAACCGAGCACCTTCTCCAACTTCAGCTGTTCGGCGGCGTTCAGGGTGATGGTGCGCAACACTTCACTGCGCGACAGCGCTGGGTCATTGTTCAGACGTCCGGCGTACTTGGGGCCATAGCTGTGCGGGTTCAGCGGATCGCCCGAACGGGTCACACCGATTTTCAGCGCCAGGAATTCATCCAGCGGATCGACCGGCCAGTCACTGCCATAGGCCACACGGCCGCCGGCATCCGCGATGCTGCCCGAGGGTTCCATGCGGGAAAAACGATCGGCACCCAGATGATCGCTGGTGCCATCGACCGTGGACGGCGCCTGCTGAGCCCACTGGAAGGACATGGTGGCGGTCACATCAAGCGCCTTGAAGCGCGCATAGTCAGCCGGGGCCACCGACTCGGCGTGAGCGATGGCGGGACGGAACCCATTGCCGGGCAGTTGCCGGCGCACGTATTCAATGCTGTCCAGTGAATCACGCACCGCCCGCTCACCGGTGGCGTGCAGGTGCGGATCGAGGCCAGCCTGGACAGCTTGCATCAGCAAAGGATTGAGGACTTGCGACGGGAAATACAGCTCACCGAGGTTTTTGCCTGGCGTCCACTTCGGCGCCTTATCGGTGCCGGAATTGTGCAGGTACGGCGTCAACATGGCCCCCGTATCGGCCGGCGCATTGATGATGCCGTCCATGAACAATTTAACGTGGCGCATGCTCACACCCGGCGCGGGTTTGGCTTCGCCCTGGTCATAGGTGTCGGCCAATGCCTTGGCCTCGGCGATGGTTTTCACCGGGTCCGCCGCGGCGGCGGCCGGGTCCAGTTTGATCGCCAGCAACGCCCGGGCGGTCAGCTCGCCCGATTGCTGCAGGGTGGTGAAGGCTTTACCGTTTTCAGGTCCCGACAAGGCATCGAAGAAACTGGTGATACCCTGCTGGCGCATCGCGTCGAGCGCCGCGCGGGTCTGGTTCAGCTTCTCGGCATCGGTGGCGGGCGGCACCACGGCGGCCATGGACTCCGCCGCACCGTCTTCGCAAATACCGGTCGGGTTGCCGGCGCTGTCACGGGCGTACTTGCCATCACCGGGGTTGGGCGTGTGCTTGTTGATGCCCGCGACAGCCAGGCCGCGAGAGTTGGTCAACACGGTATGGAAGTCGGTGGAACGGACCTGGATCGGACGCTGGGTCTTGAGTGCATCGAGGGTCGATTTGTCCGGGTCGCCATCGAGTCCGTCCATGCCCATGCGATCCCAGCTGCCCACTTCCAGCCACACATCGGGGCCCTTGTCCTTGTCGGCATCCAGGCAGGCCTGGATGGTTTGCTGGAACACCTTGCGCGTCATCGTCTGGTATTTCAGGTCGCACAGGGTCATGGCGCGACCGCCGTCCCCCGGGTGCATGTGCGCGTCGATGAAGCCCGGCATCAGCATGCGCCCGGCCAGATCGATCTGTTGAGTCTGCGTACCGATGTAGGCGGCAACGCCCTCATCGCTGCCGACGTAGACGATCTTGCCCGCGGTTACAGCAATCGCCTGCTGCACCGAATTCTGCCCGTCGACGGTGTAGACGTAGCCGTTGCGCATGACCATGTCAGCGCCCGTCGAACCCTGGGTCTGACACCCCACCAACGCCACGCCGGAAAATGCGGTTGTCGCTGCAACGGCAACAAATAGCCTGGACAATTTCAACTGCCTCACCCCTGTTTTTATAGTTTTGAAGTGGCCCGAACAGACTGCCGTGCAAGCCCTTGATATGCAGGGCACACGATATAGAGCGCAGCAGAAGTACGGACCTCCGCAAATGAGGAGGGGTAAGACAAATACTGGTGGTGACGCTTCAACGCATAACGTGTAGCAGCTGCCGAAGGCTGCGTTCGGCTGCGCAGCAGTCGTAAAACCAGACGATGCGGTGTGTCAGATTCACTGGGCGCTCCGGGTTTACGACTGCTGCGCAGCCGGACGCAGGCTTCGCCAGCTGCTACAGACCGCGTTACAGCGGGGATTAATCGCGGCGTGCACTGTCCGCAAGCGAGGTCGGCGAACGTAGGGCCGAGCCCAGTTCCACCTTGCTTTTGACGCCCAGCTGCAAATAGCAATTACGCAAATAAGTGCGCACTGTCGCGGGACTCAAGGCGAGGATTTTGGCGATTTCCTTGTAGGAATGACCGGCCGCGAACAGCATCGCGGCCGTGCGTTCCCGTGGTGCGAGCACCGCTCCGCGCGATTGCGCTTCGAGGGAGAGGATGACGTGGTCGGCGTTCGGGGTCAGGGTCAGTGCGCAGCGACCCAGGCGCATCACGCTGGGCGCTTTTGGCAGTTGCGCGATCACCTCGACGGGCAGCATCGAACCGCTCCACCCCGGGAACTCGCGCTGAATGGCGGCACACACGCTAGCCCCCACGTACAGCAAGCTGCCATCCATGCGCGCAACGCCGAAGTCTGTCGCGCCATTGCCCGTGTCGATCCGGATCATGTCCTGCACCTGGAATCGCCACAGCTGCAACAGGTGATCGCAGAAGGCTGAAAACAAACCGGACTCGCTGTCGTTGAATGCCGATGCGTGAAGACCGCGGTAAAGACAGACAAAGAACACCAGGCCGCTTTCAGGCAGTTCGAAGGTGATGCACATCAGATGGTAGAGGTCGTGCCGCCGTGCGAAATCGTTCACCTCCTCGCAGGGGTCGGTAAACCCACTGTCGCGCACGACTTCCCCGAGTTGGCTCAAGGTCTCATGGGAAAATCTGTCGTTGACCGCCACCTTGTGCCATTCGACAGCAAACGATTCGGGCAGATTGATTCGCCCGTGCATCCAGCTTTGAGCGGGTGCAGTGGCGTCCGCCGGTGACATCTCGCCCCACCAGGCTGAAGCGAAGGGCACCAGTTGGCTGAATGCATGCAGGCCGTCGGCGATGAATTGGGAGGCACCGCGATCGCGAGCCAGCCTTCCCAAGTGCAAAACACAACGATTGAACGCCTTCAGCGTTGCCATCGACGTATTGACGTCGACTTCATTCCCCTCCTCCATCGCGCTGATCCTGTTTGCTACACGGCGTATTATTTCGACGATGACATAGGCGGGGCACCGGCGTCCAGAGCGCTGCGGCAGCAACGAGGCTGGCTCTGTCGCTATATAGTTTTGTATATTTCACAGCTCAAATCCCCAAGACATCCTCATGAGCCGCATTCGTCAGCACAATCAGCACCTCATTCTGGCTGCAGCCAGCGCAGAGTTCGCCGCCAAAGGTTTCGATGTCACCCAGACCCGGGACATCGCGGCGCGCGCAGGGGTGCCGAAGGCGAATCTCTATGACTACTTCCAGAGCAAGGAGAACCTCTACGCCAAAGTCCTGCTCGGCTTTGTCGAGCCGCTGCTGGAAGCGTCGGCGGTCCTGCGCGAGAGCGACGATCCGTTGCTGGGATAAGGGCGAACATTGACGCGCGGATTCGCATTGCCCGGGAACATCCGCACATTGCGAAGGTGTTCAGTGGCGAGTTGTTGTTGGGGGCCAGGCAATTGCCTGAGGAGTGCCGCGACCTGTTGTTCGGCGAGGCCCAGCGCAATGTCGAATGTTTGCGCAGCTGGATTGATCGGGGAATGTTGGCGCCGGTGGATCCCGAACATTTGATGTTGTTCATCTGGTCAGCGACCCGGACGTACACCAATCTTGGGTGGCAGATGGCGCACATCACCGGGCGGCAGACGCTGCAGTATGCGGATTATGCAATGGCTGCGGCGACGGTTGTGGAGGCGAAAAGGGGCTTGTTGTTTGCCCCTTGAGAACGTTTGGGGCCGCGCCCGAGCACGGTCAGACCCAAAATGCCTGTCACACGAATGCCTATCTGTAGGTTGCTCGCGATGAACACAAGAGCGGCGCGTTAATTCAGAAAAAATGCGTCATCGTTGAGGTGCATCGCGAGCAAGCTCGCTCCTACAGTTTTGGTGATTTCAGATTGTGATTTTTCTGGCGGGTATGACATCGATACGTGCCACAGAACCGGTCAAGTGCGCCAAATCCTTGTTGTGCTCGGCGATAATGTCATCGGCAGGCATGTTGCCGTTGTCGACGGTAGAGTGGGCATCGGCTGCCAGCACCACGTCATAACCCAGTGACAGGGCCTGGCGAACGGTGGCGTTGACGCAATAATCAGTCTGCAGGCCGCAGATGATCAGACGATCGATATTCCGCTTTTGCAGCACTTGCCGCAGGCTTGTCTGGTAGAACGAATCCGGAGCGGTTTTGCGCACACGCAGGTCTTGCGGTGAAGTGTCCAGCCCTTCGGCCAGTTGCCAGCCTTCGCAACCGTGTTTCAGCAGGTCGCCCTCTTCATGCTGGATGAAAATGACGGGGATGTCGGCATTACGGGCCCTGGCGCTCAGTCCGTTGATGTTCTCGATAACGCCTTGGATCTCAAAGCATTCATATTCGCCAGCGCACAAGGCGCGTTGAACGTCGATGATCAGCAGTGCGGTAGCCATAGGAGTTCCTTCCTTGATCGGTCGATAGATCGGAAACAGATGTCGAATCCGTTCCCCATTTAACGTGTAGGAGCTGCCGCAGGCTGCGATCTTTTGATCTTTAGCGTCAAAAACAAAGATCAAAAGATCGCAACCTGCGGCAGCTCCTACAGGGTCGATGGCCTTGGATCTGCCTCAGTAGCCCAGCGACAACCCGGTATTACGCCGTGGATCGTTCGCCCCATAGAAGCGGTTCTTGCCCACCGGTTTGCCTTCCAGCGAAGGTGCCCCGACGAGAATCGCCGCCACATGGTTGGCGTCCTGCGGCCCGGCAAACTTGTGGCCCCAGCTTTCGAGGATCTTCACCGTATCCGGGCTGGTGGTAAAGGTTTCCAGGTTGGTTTCTTCCGGCAACCACTGCTGGTGGAAACGCGGGGCATCGACTGCTTCCTGGATGTTCATCCCGTAGTCGATCACATTGAGCATGGTCAGCAACGTGGCGGTGATGATGCGGCTGCCGCCGGGGGTGCCGACGACCATCACGACCTTGCCATCCTTGGTGACGATGGTCGGGCTCATGGACGACAACGGTGCCTTGCCGGGCGCGATGGCGTTGGCCTCGCCTTGCACGAGGCCGTACATGTTCGGCACGCCGATTTTCGAGGTGAAGTCGTCCATTTCATCGTTGAGGATAACCCCGGTTTTGCTGGCCATGACGCCGGCGCCGAACCAGTCGTTCAGGGTGTAGGTCACCGACACCGCGTTGCCCCATTTATCGACGATGGAGTAATGGGTGGTGTTGCTGCCTTCATGCGGCGCTACGCCGGGCTTGATCTCGCGGGACACACCGGCCTTTTTCGGGTCGATGGCGGTGCGCAATTTGGCGGCGTAGTTTTTGTCCAGCAGATGCGCGATCGGATTTTTCACGAAATCCGGGTCGCCGAGGTAGCTGTTGCGGTCCACGTACGCGTGGCGCATCGCCTCGATTTGATAATGCATGCCTTGGGCCGAGTGGTAACCCAGGTCTTTCATCGGATAGCCATCGAGGATGTTCATGATCTCGCAGATCACGACCCCACCGGAGCTTGGCGGCGGTGCCGAGACTACGTGGTAACCCCGATAATCGCACTCGATCGGCGCCAGTTCGCGGGTCTTGTATTTGTCGAGGTCAGCCTGGGTGATGATGCCCTTGTTGGCCTGGCTGGAGGTGACAATGGCGTCCGCGACCCAGCCTTTATAGAAGCCGTCGGCGCCCTTCTCGGAGATTTCCCGCAGGGTTTTGCCAAGGTCTTTCTGCACCAGTTTTTGCCCGACCTGCATTGGCTCGCCGTTGCTCAGGAAGATCGCGCCGGAATCCTTGATGTCCTTCTTGAACACGTCGGTGGCGTAATCCAGCAAATCGACATCGCCTTGTTCCAGCTCAAAGCCGTCTTCGGCGAGCTTGATGGCTGGCGCGATCACATCCTTGCGCGGCTTGGTGCCGTATTTCGACAGCGCCAGCTCCATGCCGGACACGGTGCCTGGCACGCCGACGGCCAGATGGCCACGCGTGCTCAGGTCTGGAACGACGTTGCCCTCCTTGTCGAGGTACATGTTGGCGGTGGCGGCCAGCGGTGCCTTTTCGCGGAAATCGAGGAAGGTTTTACGCCCGTCGGCCAGCTGAATGGTCATGAAACCACCACCCCCCAGGTTGCCCGCCGCGGGATACACCACCGCCAGCGCATAACCCACCGCGACGGCGGCATCGACGGCGTTGCCACCGTTCTTGAGCACATCGACGCCGACATGACTGGCCAGATGCTGGGCAGTGACGACCATGCCGTTTTCGGCGGCGACCGGCGCCACCGAGGCCGCGTAAGTGCTGAGGCAACTGAGCGCCAATGAGGTCGCAATCAGCGATTTGGCAAAAGGTTCGAACTTCATGAGTCGGTCTCTTTTTGTTTTTAGGCTCTGTAAAAAACAGAGAAAGCGCTTCAACAGCAGAAGCAAGTATGGCTGGGATTGCGCATTGCGCCTCCCCGTCGAGGCAGTATGCTTGCCACCTGTTTAGTGGTTTTTGGAGTACGCGCCGATGAGTTACACCTTCACCACCATGGCCTCCCCGGTCGGCGAATTGACGCTGGTCGCGAACGGTTCAAGACTGGCGGCCATCCTCTGGGAAAACGACAAACCGAACCGGGTGCGACTAGGGCCGATGAACAAAGCGCCAGACCAGCCGATCCTCGTGCGCGCCACGCAGCAGTTGCAGGAATACTTCGCTGGGACGCGTGATCGTTTTGAGCTGGAGCTGGATTTTTCCGGCACGGACTTTCAGAAAAGAGTCTGGGAGGCGCTGCTGACCATTCCGTTTGGCGAGACCCGCAGCTATAGCGAGATTGCCCGGCAGATCGGTAATCCCACTGCGGTCAGGGCCGTGGGCGCGGCGAATGGCAAAAATCCGATTTCGATTGTTGCACCGTGCCATCGGGTGATTGGCGCGTCGGGGAAGTTGACGGGGTTTGCCGGGGGACTGGAGGCGAAGCAGCTATTGCTCACGCTGGAAGGCGGGCAACCAGGCGAAACAGGCCGCCTCGAAGGCTTTTGATCTTTGTAGGAGCTGCCGCAGGCTGCGATCTTTTGATCTTGATTTTCATCGGATTTGAAGACGCTAAAGATCAAAAGATCAAAAGATCAAAAGATCGCAGCCTTCGGCAGCTCCTACAGGGACCGCATTTAGGCGAAGAGGTTTGTCATCGCCAGGGACCGCATTCAGGCGAAGAGGTTTGTCATCGCCAGGGATCGCATTCAGGCGAAGAGGTTTATCATCGCCAGGGACCGCATTCAGGCGAAGAGGTTTGTCATCGCCAGGGATCGCGTTCAGGCGAAGAGGTTTGTCATCGCCAGGGATCGCGTTCAGGCGAAGAGGTTTGTCATCGCCAGGGATCGCGTTCAGGCGAAGAGGTTTTTCATTGCGGCGTATTGCAGCAGCATGATGGTCTTCGCGTCGCAGATTTCACCGCGATAGAACGCCTCAAGCGCGTCGTCGAAGGCCCACTCCAGCACTTCCAGTTCTTCGGTTTCTTCCTCGAGCCCGCCACCGTCGCTGACCTTTGAAGCGGCGTCGTATTGCGCGACGAAAAAATGCAGCTTTTCCGTCACTGAGCCCGGGCTCATGTAGGCCTCGAACACCTTCTGCACATGGTGCACGCGGTAACCGGTCTCCTCCTCCGCCTCATCGCGGATGCGCTCTTCGGGTGCTGCCCCTTCGAGCAACCCCGCCGCCACTTCGATCAGCAAACCATCGTGACCGTTGACGAACACCGGCAATCTGAATTGTCGGGTCAGCACGACCGTTTTCTGTTCCCGATTGAACAGCAAAATGGCCGCGCCATTGCCACGGTCGTAAACCTCGCGGGTCTGGCGTTGCCATTCGCCGTTGTTGCGTTGGTAGTCGAAGGTAATTTTCTTGAGCAAATACCAGTCGTGGGACAACACCTGGGATTCGATGATGTTGACCCGCTCGGCTGTGTTCGACATGACAACGCATCCTTATTTCGTCAGAAGACCCGCATAGTAAGGGAAAAATGCGTTCAGGAAAGTTGAGCCTCGTATTCCTTCACATACTGCCCCGCGAGTGTCTCTTTCTGCTTGTCGTCGAGCAATTTTCCGGCCATCTGGAAGAACTTCTGCTCTTCCTCCTTCAGGTGGTGATGAACCTTCTCCGACAGCTTCTTCGCGGTCGCCAGCCAGGCTGGGCTGGACATCTCGGTCTTATCGAGTTCTTCCATCATCTCGTCCATTTCATGATGTTCGGAAATCGCATGGCGGCTGAGGTCGACGCCGTTATCGAATTCCATCAACGGGATGTAAAAGTGCCGTTCTTCGGCCGTTTCGTGGGCCTGGAGTTCGGACTTCAGTTGTTTGTAGGCCTCGACCCGTTCCGGGGTGTCGCCACTGGTCCGGATCAGCGCTTCGGCGTAAGAGCGTTGGCGGTCATGGCTTTCGCGCAGTGCTTCAAAAATGTTCACGGGGGTACCCTCATCGTCCGCGTTCTGGAATGACGCTCTAAAGGCTAGACAGCTGCACGCAAGCGACGGTTCCACTCAAGGGGCTGGAACAATCCCTTGGTCGCGCGTTACGCTTGAGGCCGCTGCACCCCTCTTAGCCATAAGGATTGAGCTGATGAACTTGCGAATCGAACAATCGCAAAACCCCACGGAGGACGAGAGGCAGGCGCTGCTCTTGCCATTGCGCGCCTATAACGCCGCTAAGGCCGGTGTCTCTATCGCAGAGCCAATTGCCTTGCTGGTCCGCGACAACAACGACGAGATTCTCGGCGGTCTGTATGGCCGGTTTTTTTATCAATGGTTGTACGTCGAACTGCTCTCGGTGCCGGAACAGGGTCGGGGACAGGGCATCGGCTCGAAGTTGATGCAGATGGCCGAAGACCAAGCGCTGGAGAAGGAATGCATCGGGATCTGGCTGGACACCTTCGAGTTTCAGGCGCCGGAGTTCTACAAGAAGCTCGGGTACAGCGAGCTGGGCCAGATCAGTGACTACCCGCCGGGCCACAAGCGCTTCTTTTTCCAGAAGCGCCTGATTAACGTTTAAGGCAAAAGATCGCAGCCTTCGGCAGCTCCTACAGGTTCGCAAATTTCTGTAGGAGCTGCCGCAGGCTGCGATCTTTTGGCCTTTTTACAGGCAGGTCGCCAGGGCCGCCAATCGGCGCTTGGCGACGAAGTCATCATGCTGCGCGTAGTAACTCAGCACCGTGCCCGAGGCGTCGGTGGTCACATCGACAAAAGACTCTGCCGAACGCGTATAAACCGTGGAACCACCCTTCTTGCCCGGTTGCAGATACGCCCCTGCATCGACACCAAACACGGCCTCGTCCTGCCAGGAAAACTGCACGCACTGGGCAACATCTTTTTCCGGCTTGTCCGAGTTCAGGGTTTTGTACGGGGTTCGCGTGCGGGCATCGTCCATCACCGAGCCAGCACATCCCGCCAGCAACGTCACGGCCAGCGCCACCATCAGAATTCGCATTGCGTTCGCTCATCAATAAAAAGCGGACTGTATCACCGTGGCACGGCGTATCGTTCTGCTTTACTTCATTTATACCGCGACACCGCGTGACGATTCGCGCACCCTGTCGCGCTATTAACGCCCTATCGCCCATTGTCCCGGGCTCATTTTTCTGGAAAGGCCATGACACCCAACGCCGAGTTTTACAAACCGACCGCTGAATACGCCGACAAGCTCATCAGCCAGATCGGTCAGACGCCTTCCTGGATCGCCAAGCGAATCGGCGTCACCGACAAGCGGATTCGTTACATCCTCGATGGCGAAAGAACCGTCAAGGGCGAAACGACGCCGATCCAAATGACTTACCCCGAGCAGTTTGCCCTCGAGTGCCTGGCCGCTGCGGCCAAGGCCAGCAAGAAGCAGAATTCGTAACCCGTTTTCAAGGAGCGACCATGGCGGCAACCGAACAGCAACACGAACAGGCGCTGACAAAATTTCTCGATGAGCGCCCGGAACTGCGCCACGAACTCGACAACCTCAACCCGCTGATGGCACAGGCCAAGGGCGAAACCCCGGCGCAGTATCGCGACGAGCGCCTGCATGAAGCCTTCGAAGCGGAGGCCGAGCGTCTGGGCTTGTTTGCCTGGGAATTGACGCTGCAATTGACGGCGGCCACCGCCGAGGACTATCTGGCCCAGCGTATGGAAGTGCACAAGGAAGTGGCCGAGATGGCCGGCATGGACTGGCTGGAATATTGCGAGTTATATGGATTAGGCAAGTAACCGTCGCTGCTCAAGGATGCCTCCACCGATGCTGCCTTCACCCTCCAGTCACCGCGCCAGTCCGGGTCATCTGCACACCCAGAAATGGCGCGGCCGCATCGGCCTGTCGCTGGTCGCCAGCCTCTCGGTGCTCGCCGGCATGACCGACGCCATCGGCTTCATGGCCAGTGGCGATTTCGTTTCGTTCATGAGCGGCAACACCACGCGCCTGGCCGTGGCGATCAGCGACGGCGATCTCGGGCTGACCCTGCGCCTGCTGATCCTAGTGGCCACGTTCATCGTCGGCAACGCCTTGGGCATCGTCGTCAGCCGCCTCGGTGGCCGTCGCGCGTTGCCCTTGTTGTTGTGTATCGCGATGCTGCTGTGTGCCGCCGCGGCCTGGCCGTATGACGAACAATTGCCAGCGTTACTGGCGGCGATCATCGCCATGGGCATGCTCAATGCCGCCGTGGAAGAGGTGAACGGCCTGCCCGTTGGCCTGACCTACGTCACCGGCGCCCTGTCGCGCTTCGGCCGTGGGCTGGGGCGCTGGTTGCTTGGCGAGCGACGCAATGGCTGGCGGGTCCAGTTGATTCCGTGGACCGGGATGTTTGCCGGCGCGGTGCTTGGCGCTCTTCTGGAGCATCAGCTCGGGCTCAAGGCGCTGTTCGTCAGCGGTTTGCTGGCCGGCGTGCTGGGCCTGCTGTCGCTGAAAATCCCAAGGCGTTGGCAGTTGGGCTACATGCCGCGCTGAGCCCTTGATTCACTGTAGGAGCTGCCGCAGGCTGCGATCCTTTGACTTTGCTTTTTAAAAAACAAGATCAAAAGATCGCAGCCTTCGGCAGCTCCTACAGGTGGATTGATGGCAAACGCCCTTCGCCGCCCCGTCGATAAAGCATTATCATGGCCGCAGTTTTGCTGATCGAGTCCGTCATGAAGTTCGCCATCGCGCTGTTTTCCGCCGCTCATGCGCCCTCCTCGCGCCGCGCCTTGCTGTTCGCCCAGGCCGCGCTGGCCGGCGGGCATGAGATTGTCCGGCTGTTTTTCTACCAGGACGGCGTTTATAACGCCTCCGGCAGCGTGGTCACGCCTCAGGACGAGCAGGACTTGCCCAAGCAATGGCGCACGTTCGTCGCCGAGCACCAGCTGGACGGCGTCGTCTGCATCGCCGCCGCCCTGCGCCGTGGCGTGCTCAATGAAGAAGAAGCCAAGCGCTATCAGCGTGACGCCGTGGCGGTTGACGCACCTTGGGAGCTGTCCGGCCTCGGCCAGTTGCATGACGCGGTTCAAGACGCTGACCGCCTGATCTGTTTTGGGGGCGCGTGACATGCCTAAATCCTTGCTGATCATCAGCCGCCAGGCGCCGTGGTCCGGGCCAAATGCGCGGGAAGCGCTGGACATCGTCTTGGCCGGCGGCGCTTTCGACCTGCCAATCGGCCTGCTGTTTCTCGATGACGGCGTGTTCCAGCTCGCGGCGAAACAGGACGCCAAGGCCCTGCAGCAGAAAGACCTGAGCGCCAACCTGCAAGCCTTGCCGATGTTCGGTGTCGAAGACCTGTTCGTTTGTGGCGACAGCGCCATTGAACGCGGTCTGGACCCGAGCGGTTTGTCCCTTGAGGAAGCCCAGGTGCTGGCCGCTGACGAAATCAACGCACTCATTGACCGTTACGACCAGGTGATCACCCTCTGATGTCGACTTTGCATGTGTTGTCTCATTCCCCATTCGGCGACGACCGCCTGACCAGTTGCCTGCGTGTGATCGGTCCCAACGATGCGCTGTTGCTGACGGGCGACGCGGTGTATGCGTTGCAACCCGGCACCACGCCGCGCTCTGCGCTGAACACCCGCAACCCGACGTTGTTCGTGTTGGCCGAAGACGCCCAGGCTCGCGCCCTGGCGATTCCTGACACGGCCAAGGCCATCGACTATCCGGCCTTCGTCGAGCTGTCGATTCACTACGACAAGGTCAACAGTTGGCTATGAATTCCCTGACAGTCGGCGCACGCGCCATTGAGCTGGACAAAGACGGTTTCCTGGTCGACCTCGGCGACTGGTCCAACGACGTGGCCGCCGCCCTCGCCGCCGCCGAAGACATCGAGTTGAGCCCTGAACATTGGGAAATCCTCGAACTGCTGCGCAGTTTCTACGCCGAATTCCAGCTGTCCCCGGCAACTCGCCCGTTGATCAAGTACACCGCCATCAAGCTCGGCCCGCTAAAAGGTAACAGCCTGCACCTGAACCGACTGTTCAAAGGCACCCCTGCCAAACTCGCCGCGAAACTGGCGGGCCTGCCCAAACCGACGAATTGCTTATGACCGACTACCCAGCGCTGACCCTGCAAACGCCTGCCGAACATCCATTCGCCCAGTTCGTGCGGATCCTCGGCAAAGGCAAACGGGGTGCCCGCGACCTGACTCGCGAAGAAGCCCGGGTCGCCATGGGCATGGTGCTCGACGACAAGGTCGAGGACACGCAGCTCGGTGCGTTTCTGATGCTGCTGCGGCACAAGGAAGAAAGCGCCGAGGAAATGGCCGGGTTCACCGAAGCCTTGCGCGAACGCCTGCAGGCCCCGACCCTGAATGTTGACCTGGACTGGCCGACGTATGCCGGCAAGAAGCGTCATCTGCCGTGGTATCTGCTGGCAGCCAAGTGCCTGGCGCAGAACGGCGTGCGGATTTTCATGCACGGCGGTGGCGCACACACGGCCGGCCGGTTGTACAGCGAGCAATTGCTGGATCAGCTGAGCATCCCGCTGTGTCGCAACTGGCAACAGGTCGGGGCTGCGCTCGATAACGGCGGCCTGGCGTTCATGCCGCTGGTGGACTGGGCCCCTCAACTCCAGCGCATGATCGATCTGCGCAATACCTTGGGCTTGCGTTCACCGATCCATTCCCTGACACGCATTCTCAATCCACTGCGCGCGCGCTGCGGCCTGCAAAGCATTTTCCATCCCGGCTACCAGGCTGTGCATCGCGATGCCAGTGGCTTGCTCGGCGACACCGCCATTGTGGTCAAGGGCGACGGCGGCGAGATCGAGATCAACCCGGATGCCGACAGTCACTTGTACGGCACCACCGGCGGTGAAAGCTGGGATGAGGAATGGCCGCAGCTGTCGAGCCAGCGCCACGTCAAACCCGCCTCGCTCGACCCCGAGCACATGAAAGCCGTATGGCGCGGTGACGTGGTCGACAGCTACCCGCAAATGGCCCTGATCGCGACCATGGCCCTGGCCTTGCGCGGCCTCGGCCAGACTCGCGAGCAAGCCTTCGAAACGGCCCGGCACTACTGGGACGCGCGAGACAGATCGATTTAATCGATCATCAACGCCCAACCTTTGCGCTATTTTATCGAACCTATGGGAATAGACTTCTCTCCAACGCTTATCGGTTGAGGAGTCTTGAACATGGGTTTGTTAGTTGAAGGTCGCTGGCATGACCAGTGGTACGAAAGCAGCAAGGACGGCGCGTTCCAACGCGAACAGGCGCAACGTCGCCACTGGGTGACCGCTGACGGCAAGCCGGGCCCGAGCGGTGTCGGTGGTTTTGCAGCCGAAGCCGGGCGCTATCATCTCTACGTATCACTCGCCTGTCCGTGGGCGCACCGCACGCTGATCTTGCGCAAGCTCAAAGGCCTCGAAAACCTGATCGACGTCTCGGTGGTCAGTTGGCTGATGCTGGAAAACGGCTGGACGTTCGACCAGAGCCTTGGCTCCACCGGCGACAAACTCGATCACTTCAACTTCATGCACCAGCGCTACACCGCCGATACGGCCGACTACACCGGCCGCGTGACCGTGCCGGTGCTCTGGGACAAGCAGCAGAATCGCATCGTCAGCAACGAATCGGCGGAGATCATCCGCATGTTCAACAGCGCCTTTGATGACCTGACGGGCAATGACCTGGACTTCTACCCGGAACCCCTGCGCAGCGAAATCGATGCGTTGAACGAACGGATTTATCCGGCCGTGAACAACGGCGTGTATCGCGCCGGATTTGCCACGTCGCAGATGGCTTATGAAGAAGCGTTCGATGGTTTGTTTGCGGAACTGGATCGACTGGAAACGCTGCTCGGCGCCAATCGTTATCTGGTGGGCGAATACCTGACCGAGGCGGATATTCGGCTGTTCACCACGATCATTCGTTTTGACGCGGTGTACCACGGGCACTTCAAGTGCAACCTGCGGCGGATTGCCGATTATCCGAATCTGTCGAACTGGCTACGGGAGATTTATCAGTGGCCGGGGATTGCCGAGACGGTGAGTTTAGAGCACATCAAGAATCACTATTACGGCAGTCACAAGACCATCAACCCGACGGGGGTGGTGCCGAAAGGACCGGCGCAGGACTTCACTGTGGCGCACGATCGGGCGCGGTTGAGCGGGAAAGGGGTTTGGCGCAGAAGTTAAGATCAAAAGATCGCAGCCTTCGGCAGCTCCTACAGGGGGATCGTGCAATCCTGTAGGAGCTGCCGGAGGCTGCGATCTTTTTCCAACAGACACATCAGACTTGTGATTGGGCGCCTTCAAACCACGCCAGTTTTTCGCGCAACTGCACCACTTCCCCAACGATCACCAGCGTCGGCGCATGCACTTCATGCTCCGCCACCAGCCGCGGAAGGTCCGCCAACGTGCCGGTAAACACCCGCTGATTAACGGTGGTGCCCTGCTGAATCAACGCCGCCGGGGTATCCGCCCCTCGACCATGCTTGATCAACTGTTCGCAGATGATCGGCAAGCCCACCAGCCCCATGTAAAACACCAGGGTTTGTGCCGGCGCGACCAGGTCGGCCCACGGCAAATCGGTAGAGCCATCCTTCAGGTGCCCCGTGACAAACCGCACCGACTGCGCGTAATCGCGATGGGTCAGCGGAATCCCGGCATACGCCGCACAACCGCTGGCCGCCGTGATGCCCGGCACGACCTGGAACGGGATGCCATGGGCCGCCAGTTCTTCAATCTCCTCACCGCCACGCCCGAAGATGAACGGATCGCCGCCCTTCAACCGCACCACGCGCTTGCCCTGTTTGGCCAGGTCCACCAATTGCTGGTTGATCTGATCCTGCGGCACTGCGTGATCGGCGCGACGCTTGCCGACGTAAACCCGCTCGGCATCGCGTCGGCATAATTCCAGAATCGCCGGCGCCACCAAGCGGTCATACAGCACCACATCGGCTTGTTGCATCAGGCGCAGGGCACGGAAGGTCAGCAGGTCCGGGTCACCCGGCCCTGCGCCCACCAGATACACCTCGCCAGTCGTCACCGGCGCTTCGCCATCAATTTTTGCCTGCAGCAGACGCTCGGCTTCGGCGCCCTGCCCGGCCAGTTGCCGGTCGGCAATCGGGCCCTGGAACACATCTTCCCAGAACGCCCGACGCTGTTGCACATCCGGGAACAGTCCTTTGACCTGGTTGCGAAAACGCGCCGCCAGACCAGCCAATTGCCCGTAGGTGGAAGGAATCCAGGTTTCGATCTTGGCGCGGATCAGCCGCGCCAGCACCGGTGCATCGCCGCCGCTGGACACTGCAATAATCAAGGGAGAACGGTCGACGATGGCCGGGAAAATCACGCTGCACAACGCGGGCGCATCCACCACATTGACCGGCACGCAACGCCGATGAGCATCGGCAGACACCTGTGCGTTCAGCGGTTCATCGTCGGTGGCGGCGATGATCAGCCCGCAACCGTCCAGATCCGCTTCGACGTAGCCCCGCAACAGGCACTCGCCACCGCTGCCGGCCACCAGTTCACGCAGTTGCGGTTCTATTTCAGGCGCGACCACCCGCAGCAGCGCACCGGCTTCGGCCAGCAGGCGGGATTTGCGCAAGGCAATTTCCCCCCCACCGACGACCAACACACGACTGCCGCGAAGGTTATGAAACAGCGGCAGATAGTCCATTTAGCCGATGACCTCAAGGCCACCCATGTACGGTTTCAGCACCTCAGGCACACGGATCGAACCGTCGGCCTGCTGGTAGTTTTCCAGCACGGCAACCAGGGTACGACCGACCGCCAGACCCGAACCGTTCAGGGTGTGAACCAGTTCAGGCTTGCCGGTTTCGGGGTTACGGAAACGCGCTTGCATACGACGGGCCTGGAAATCGCCGCAGTTGGAGCACGACGAAATCTCGCGGTACTTGTCCTGGCTCGGAATCCACACCTCCAGGTCGTAGGTCTTGACCGCGCTGAAGCCCATGTCACCGGTGCACAGGGCAATCGTGCGATAAGGCAGTTCCAGCAATTGCAGGACTTTCTCGGCGTTGGCAGTCAGGCCTTCCAGCGCTTCCATCGAGGTCGACGGCTCAACGATCTGGACCATCTCGACCTTGTCGAACTGGTGCTGGCGAATCATGCCGCGCGTATCGCGACCCGACGCACCGGCTTCACTGCGGAAGCACGGCGTGTGGGCGACGAACTTGATCGGCAGCAGTTTCGAATCGACGATCTCACCAGCCACGATGTTGGTCAGCGACACTTCAGCGGTCGGGATCAGGTACAGGTCGGCTTCGCCTTCGCGCGCGATCTTGAACAGGTCTTCTTCGAATTTCGGCAGTTGACCGGTGCCTTGCAGCGCCGGCGCTTGAACCAGGTAAGGCGTGTAGGCCTCTTCGTAACCGTGTTCGCTGGTGTGCAGGTTGATCATGAACTGTGCCAGGGCGCGGTGCATACGCGCGATCGGGCCGCGCAGCAGGGCAAAACGCGCGCCGGACAGTTTGGCCGCGGTTTCGAAGTCCAGCCAGCCGAATTTCTCGCCCAGCGCAACGTGGTCCTGAACCGGGAAATCGAACGCAGCCGGGGTGCCCCAGCGGCGCACTTCGACGTTGTCTTCTTCATCTTTACCGACCGGCACCGATTCGTGCGGCAGGTTTGGAATGCCGAGCAGGATCGAGTCCAGATCGGTCTGGATCCCGTCCAGCTCGACTTTACCGGCGCCCAACTCGTTGGCCATGCGCTCGACATCCGCCATCAACGGCGCGATGTCTTCGCCGCGCTGCTTGGCCTGACCGATGGATTTGGAACGCGCATTACGCTCAGCCTGCAGTGCTTCGGTGCGGGTCTGGACGGTCTTGCGCTGTTCTTCCAGCGCTTCGATGCGCGCAACATCCAGGGCAAAGCCACGGGATGCCAAGCGGTCCGCTACGTCCTGAAGGTTGCTACGTAACAGTTTGGAATCGAGCATGTCGGTCTCTCGTTTATCAAAGTTTGGTCAAGGATAGGCCAGCCCAGGTGGCGAGCAGCCCGCCGAATACGCTGATCGCCGCATAGCCCAGGGCCAGCGGCACTTGCCCGCTTTCCAGCAGGCGCACCGTATCCAGTGAAAAGGATGAAAAAGTGGTCAGCCCCCCGAGGAAGCCGACCATCAACCCGGCACGCACCTCAATCGGCACTTCCGGGCGTATCAAAAACAGGCCGTATAGAACGCCGATCAGCAAACAGCCCACGATATTAACGGCCAGCGTAGCGGTATAGAAGTGCCGTGGCCAATTTGCGTTGACCCAATTACCGGTGGCAAAGCGCAACAGTGTGCCGGCAATCCCGCCGACGGAAACCGCAACGATCAAAGGAATCACTATTTTCTCCGCTGCCGGGGGCTTAGACGGTCAAGTTGTGCGAGGTGATTGAGCTTCTCGCCGATCTTCAATTCCAGGCCACGTGGCACCGGTTGATAGAACGGCTGCGGTTCGAGTTCTTCCGGGAAATAGTCTTCGCCAGCGGCGTAGGCGTCCGGTTCATCGTGGGCATAACGGTATTCGTCGCCATAGCCGAGCTGCTTCATCAGCTTGGTCGGCGCATTGCGCAGGTGCAGCGGCACTTCCAGAGAACCGTGTTCGGTGGCGCTGCGCATCGCAGCTTTGAAACCCATATAGACCGCGTTGCTTTTCGGCGCGCAGGCCAGATACGTGATGGCTTGGGCCACCGCCAGCTCGCCTTCGGGGCTGCCAAGGCGCTCTTGCACTTCCCACGCGGCCAGGCACAGGCTCAGCGCGCGCGGGTCGGCATTGCCGATGTCTTCGCTGGCCATGCGCACCACGCGTCGGGCCAGGTACAGCGGATCGCAACCGCCGTCGATCATTCGCGCGAACCAGTACAACGCGCCGTCGGGATTGGAGCCACGCACCGATTTGTGCAGCGCGGAAATCTGGTCGTAAAACGCTTCGCCGCCCTTGTCGAACCGCCGACGGGTATCGCCCAGCAGGCTTTGCAGCAGATCGACGCCGATTTCGCTGTTGTCTTCGGCGAGGTCCGAGGCGTTTTCCAATAGGTTTAGCAGGCGCCGGCCATCGCCATCGGCGGCGGACAACAGCATCTGGAAGCCTTCATCGCTGAGGGTCAGTTGCCGCTTGCCCAAGCCACGTTCTTCGGTCAGCGCGCGATGCACCAGTTTGCGCAGGGCCGCTTCGTCGAGGCTTTTCAGCACGTAGACGCGCGCCCGGGAGAGCAAGGCGTTATTCAATTCGAACGAGGGGTTTTCGGTGGTCGCGCCGATGAAAATCAGCGTGCCGTCTTCGACATACGGCAGGAATGCATCCTGCTGCGACTTGTTGAAACGGTGCACTTCATCGACGAACAGGATGGTGCGCTTGCCGTACTGACCGGCCTGTTGCTTGGCGATTTCCACGGCCTGACGGATTTCCTTCACGCCAGCCAATACCGCCGACACCGTCTCGAAGTGCGCATCCGAGACTTCCGCCAGCAACCGCGCCAGGGTGGTCTTACCCACGCCCGGCGGGCCCCAGAAAATCATCGAGTGCAGGGCACCCTGCTCCAGCGCCTCGCGCAAAGGCTTGCCGCGAGCGAGCAGGTGTTCCTGACCGACGTACTCGTCCAGATTGGCCGCACGCAAGCGGGCGGCCAAGGGCTGAGCAATCGGGGCACTGCGAAACAGGTCCATCACTCTTATGAAACCTCACTGGTTTTACATACCCTGTAGGAGCGAGCTCGCTCGCGAAAAACCTGAGTACGCCGCGCTGTGTCAGCGCGGCCATCGTTATCGTTGACGACCATCGCGAGCAAGCTCGCTCCTACAAGGGTTCTGCGTTTTATTCCTGGATGACGTCGGCACCCTTGGGGATGTCGAACTTGAACTTGGACGCCGGGATCGGCTCGTTGGCCTTCACACCGGTGAACAGGATATTGGTGCGCTGGCCGACGCTGTCGATCAGTTGCATGTCATTGACCAGGCCGTTACGGAACGACAGGCGCAGGCTGTCGAAGAGGGTGTCCTTGGTTTTCGGCTTCAAGGTGAAGTCGATCACGCCGCCGGCTTCCTTGGCGCTGATATCGAAGCTCTGGCTGATCTTGGACACATCACCGGACAGCAGCAGCGCCGGGGTCTGACTCAAACGCAGGTCGAGCGTCTTGATCGTGGCCTGTTCCAGGTCAGGGTCCCACAGCGTCACCTTCTTGCCGTCGGAGACCACGGTTTGCTCTTGCGGTGCGTCGGTGTGCCAGTAGAACAGGCCCGGACGCTGCAGCGACATCTGACCGGCGGTTTCCTGCAACTGGGTGCCGCTACCGTCGAGGGTCAGCTGGGAGAAACGCGCGGTCAGGGTCTGGGATTTTTCCAGCAGTTGGGTCAGACGCGCCACGTCCTTGTCATCGGCGTTAGCCTGGAGCGTGGTCAAAGCCAGTACCGGCAGCAACAGCATGCGGATAAGACGCATGGGAGTCCTCTTAACATTCGTGGGGAGAGCGGGTAGCGCATCGGCGCCACCCTTTTTCAATTCAAATCAGTCGCGTACCGGGCCAGGCGCCAGGACTTCACGCGAACCGTTGGTATTCATGGACGTCACGACCCCGGCCATTTCCATGGATTCGATCATGCGCGCAGCGCGGTTGTAGCCGATTTTCAGCTTGCGCTGAACCGCAGAAATGGAGGCGCGACGGCTTTCCAGGACGAACTGCACCGCTTCGTCGTACAGGGCATCGGTTTCAGCATCGTCATCACCGCCGCCACCGCCATTTTCAAAGCCACTGCCCGCCTCTTCGACACCGGCGAGGATCTCGTCGTTGTATTCCGGCGCACCGCGCAGCTTCCAGGCCTCGACCACTCGGTGAACTTCGTCATCGGAGACGAAAGCACCGTGGACACGAATTGGCAGACTGGTGCCCGGTGGCATGTAGAGCATGTCACCGTGGCCCAGCAATTGTTCGGCGCCGCCCTGGTCGATGATGGTCCGCGAATCGATCTTGCTCGACACCTGGAACGCCATGCGCGTCGGAATGTTGGCCTTGATCAGACCGGTGATCACGTCGACCGACGGACGCTGGGTCGCGAGGATCAAGTGGATGCCCGCAGCACGGGCCTTCTGGGCGATACGGGCGATCAGTTCTTCAACTTTCTTGCCGACGATCATCATCATGTCGGCGAATTCGTCGACGACCACGACGATGGTCGGCAGCTTGGTCAGCAGCGGCGCTTCGTCGTGAATGC
This sequence comes from Pseudomonas sp. LBUM1644, assembly GCF_059716195.1. Classification (NCBI taxonomy): domain Bacteria; kingdom Pseudomonadati; phylum Pseudomonadota; class Gammaproteobacteria; order Pseudomonadales; family Pseudomonadaceae; genus Pseudomonas; species Pseudomonas sp. LBUM1644. The sequence goes on from NZ_CP166812.1 coordinate 4,114,543, forward strand.
TTTCGCGCTTATACAACGGATCGGTCAGCGGCGTGCCGGCGTCCTGGGCTTCCTTGACCTTGGCGTTGAAGCCGGACAGGTTTCGTACCCCCATCTTCGCCATCAGTTTGTAGCGACGCTCCATCTCCGCCACGCTCCAGCGCAGGGCGTTGGCTGCGTCTTTCATGTCGGTCACGACCGGGCAGAGCAAGTGCGGAATGCCCTCGTAGATCGACAGCTCAAGCATTTTCGGGTCGATCATGATCAGCTTGGCATCTTCCGGGCCGGACTTGAACAGGATCGACAGGATCATCGCGTTCACACCCACCGACTTACCGGAACCGGTCGTACCGGCCACCAGCAAGTGCGGCATTTTTGCCAGGTCGGTGATGACCGGTTTGCCGCCGATGTCGTGACCGAGGGCGAGCGTGACCGGGGATTTGAAGTTGTCGTACTCAGGCGTCGACAGCACTTCGGAGAAGCGCACGATCTGGCGGTCTTCGTTCGGGATCTCGATACCAACGGTGGTCTTGCCTGGGATTACTTCCACCACGCGCACGCTGGTCACGGCCAGGGAACGCGCCAGGTCTTTCGCCAGGTTGGAAATGCGGCTGACCTTGACGCCCGCCGCTGGCTGGATTTCGTAACGGGTAATCACCGGGCCCGGGTGAATCGAGTCCACAGAGACTTCGACGCCGAATTCCTTGAGCTTGATTTCCAGCAAGTGGCCGACGGCTGCCAGCGACTCCGGGGAATAGTTGAGTTGTTTCTTTTCGGCCGGGTCGAGAATCGAGATCGGCGGCAAGGTGCCTTCGACGGCGCTGTCGACGAACAGTGGCGCCTGTTTCTCTTTTTCGACGCGTTTGCTCGGAGCGGCGGGTTTGGGCGGCGCAGGCGCAATCACTGGCGGCACCTGCTTCTCGCGCTCCAGCATGTGTTTGCTCAGCGCTTGTTCACGCTCGATCAAACGTTCCTTGACCTTGGCTTGTTCGCGCTTGTCGGTAACGGTCGGCGCGACCACGTCATGCACGCGGTCGTCGACTTCACGCAACTGTGCAACGAGGTGCTTGCGTTCGACACGGGCCGCCCACCAGCGATTGGCCGCGCCCTGGAACAATTCGAACAGGTCGAGGGTGATCTTGCCGGTGACGTCCATCACCTTGAACCACGACAGGTCGGTGAACACCGTCAGGCCGAACAGGAACAGCGCGATGAACAGCAGCGTGCTGCCCTGGATATTCAGGGCATTCTTGGCCAGGTCACCCAGGCTTTCGCCCAACGCGCCGCCAGCACCGGCCGGCAGACCGGTCGCCGCGTGGAAGTGGATGTGCGCCAGGGCTGCGCCCGACAGCACCAGGAACACCAGGCCGATCAGGCGCCAGGAAAACAGCCACCCGCTCCACTGCCACTGCTCGTGGCGTTGACGGAAGATCTGATACGCCTTGATCGCCAGCAACAGCGGAAATATGTAGGCGAAGTAACCCAGCACCATGAACAGGATGTCGGCGCTGTAGGAGCCGACCGGCCCACCGAAGTTCTGCACATCGTCGATCTTGCTGTTATGGCTCCAGCCCGGATCGTCCTTGCCGTAGGTCAACAAGGCCATCATCAGGAACAGGCACAACCCGCCGATGGCGATCAATGCACCTTCCTTGAGCCGGTAGTGCAAGTGTTGGCGCCAGAGCGGAACGACGACTGTTTTGGGTGCTGCGGTGGATTTCTTCAAAACGCTACTTTTCCTGCGCCTATGGCGCGTCCATCTGTTGAATGACTATAAAAAACTGCCCAATCCAGGCAGGTAAAAAAGTTAACAGGCGTAACTGGGACTACTTTTAACACTGCGCCCCGGTTTTTATAAACACGGCGCACACTGAATATTACGTAACAAGCAGGCATTGTACGGGTTTGTTCGTCCGATGCCATGCTTGAGACTCTTGGTTGCAGCATAGCCAATTGCGCATTACGCGCGGTTCAATTTGAGCATGCATTCTCTTTTGTGACAAAGGCTTATGAGGTGTTTTTATGAGCGAAGCGAAGCATTCACGCTTGATCATTCTGGGTTCCGGCCCTGCCGGTTACAGCGCAGCCGTTTATGCCGCCCGCGCCAACCTCAAACCCGTTGTCATCACCGGCATACAGGCAGGTGGCCAGCTCACCACCACCGTCGAAGTCGACAATTGGCCTGGTGACGTCGAAGGCCTCACCGGACCTGTGCTGATGGAACGCATGCAAAAACACGCCGAGCGTTTTGACACAGAGATCGTCTACGACCACATCCATACTGCCAAGTTGCAACAACGCCCGTTCGAACTTACCGGCGACAGCGGCACTTACACGTGTGATGCGCTGATCATTGCCACCGGCGCCTCGGCGCAATACCTGGGGTTGCCGTCGGAAGAAACCTTTGCCGGCAAAGGCGTTTCTGCCTGCGCAACGTGCGATGGTTTCTTCTACCGCAATCAAGTGGTCGCGGTTATTGGCGGCGGCAATACCGCCGTTGAAGAGGCCCTGTATCTGTCGAACATTGCCAAGGAAGTTCATCTGATCCACCGCCGCGACAAGTTGCGCTCGGAGAAGATTCTTCAGGACAAACTCTTTGAAAAAGCCGCCAACGGCAATATTCGCCTGCACTGGAACCAGAATCTCGACGAAGTACTGGGTGATGCCAGCGGCGTCACCGGCGCACGCCTGCGGGACAGCCATACAGGACAAACCAGTGAATTGCCGCTGACCGGAGTGTTCATCGCCATCGGCCACAAGCCCAATACCGATCTGTTCGAAGGCCAACTGGACATGCGTAACGGCTATCTATTGATCAAGGGCGGCAGCGAAGGTGACGCCACTTCCACCGCTATCCCAGGCGTGTTCGCGGCGGGTGATGTGGCCGATCACGTTTACCGCCAGGCCGTCACGTCGGCCGGCGCCGGTTGCATGGCCGCCCTCGACGCCGAAAAATACCTCGACGACATTCCGACCGTTTGACGGCACACTTCACGGCGGGCCGATCAGCCCGCCACTGCCCTCCCCTTCTGTAAGCCCGGATACCATGCTGACTTGGTTACAACGCAACACCCTGACCTTCCCGCCCCTGGAAAAAGCCATGCGCGACCCCAACGGGCTGTTGGCGGCGGGCGGCGATCTGTCCGCCGATCGCTTGATCCAGGCGTATCGCCACGGCTGCTTTCCATGGTTCTCGGAAGGCCAGCCGATTCTCTGGTGGTCGCCGGATCCACGCACGGTGCTGTTTCCCGACGAACTGCATGTGTCGCGCAGCCTGAACAAGCTGCTGCGCCAACAGCGCTATCAAGTGACCTTCGATCGGGATTTTACCGCTGTCATTCAAGCGTGCGCCGCGCCACGGGATTACGCCGATGGCACCTGGATCACCGAAGCGATGCAAAACGCCTATCTCGACCTGCACACGCGCGGCTACGCGCATTCGGTGGAAGTCTGGGACGACGGGGAACTGGTGGGCGGGCTCTATGGCTTGGCGATGGGCCAGTTGTTTTTCGGTGAATCCATGTTCAGTCGCGCCGACAACGCCTCGAAGTTTGGCTTTGCCACACTGGTCCGGCATCTGAAAGACTCGGGTTTTGTGCTGATCGACTGCCAGATGCCGACCGACCACCTGCACAGTCTCGGCGCCCGAGCGATTCCGCGCAGCGCGTTTGCCGGCTACCTTGCCCAGCATCTGGACCAACGCAACAGCGCCACCTGGGTTTGCTGAGCGACTTTTGCGCGAGTGGCTTACACTTAATTCAAAGCTTATCCCGAGGGTTGATCATGACCGAGTTGGCGCGTTTGAAGTTTTATGCCACTCAGCCCCACTCTTGCAGCTATCTGCCCGAGGAACAGGCCACTACGCTGTTTCTCGACCCTAGCCAGCCCATGGATGTGCATGTCTACGCAGACCTGTCCGAAATGGGTTTTCGTCGCAGTGGCGATCATCTCTACCGGCCTCATTGCCAGAATTGCAATGCGTGCGTACCGGCGCGGATCCCTGTGGCGCAGTTTGAGCCCAACCGTCAGCAGAAACGCATTTTCAAGCGCAACGTCGATTTGCAGGTGCGCCCGGCCAAACCGCAATTCAGCGAAGAATATTTCGACCTCTATCAGCGCTATATCGAACAGCGCCATGCCGATGGCGACATGTACCCGCCCAGTCGCGATCAGTTTTCGACGTTCCTGGTCCGAGATCTGCCATTTTCACGGTTCTACGAATTCCGCCTCGACGGCCGCTTGCTCGCAGTCGCCGTCACGGACCTGCTGCCGAACGGCCTGTCGGCGGTCTACACCTTCTACGAGCCCGCCGAAGAACGCCGCAGCCTGGGGCGTTACGCGATCCTCTGGCAAATCACCGAGGCCCGGCGGCTGAGACTGGAAGCGGTCTATCTGGGCTACTGGATCAAAAACTGCAAAAAGATGAGCTACAAGACGCAATATCGCCCTATCGAACTGCTGATTAATCAGCGCTGGGTCATCCTGAACTAGAGCAGGCCCTAAACCCCTTGGCGTAAACCCCATTTTTCGGGCACAATGCACGCCGCTTTTGCCTGGCGCAGTTGCACCGGGCCATTCATTGGACACCGAGGGCTTTACTGCATGTCGAAAGAAGACAGCTTCGAAATGGAAGGCACTGTCGTCGACACCCTGCCCAACACCATGTTTCGTGTGGAGTTGGAAAATGGGCACGTCGTAACCGCGCATATCTCCGGCAAGATGCGCAAGAACTACATCCGTATTCTTACCGGTGACAAAGTGCGCGTCGAGCTGACGCCCTATGACTTGAGCAAAGGGCGCATCACTTACCGCGCTCGCTAAGGTAGGAGCGAGCTTGCTCGCGAAAAACCTGAGAGCACCGCGTCAAGTCAGATTCCCCGCTTCATCGTTGACGACCATCGCGAGCAAGCTCGCTCCTACACTGATAGGGCCCGCTCGCTAATCAAGTCAATACAAGACGCCCGGCTTTTGCCGGGCGTTTTTGTTTGTCTGCGATTTGACGAATATCCCTGTAGGAGCTGCCGAAGGCTGCGATCTTTTGATTTTTAGGATCAAAAGATCGCAGCCTTCGGCAGCTCCTACAGGGATTTTGGGCAGCAAAAAGGCGCCTTTCGGCGCCTTTATGTTTTGTTGCGGTTAACGTCAGGCCATTTCAGCCGTGGTCTCGAACTCGAAGGTCAGCTCGCCGTCCTTGAGATCGATGTGCACCACCCCACCATGGTCGGCCAGCTCGCCAAAGAGAATCTCTTCCGCCAGCGGACGCTTGATCTTGTCCTGGATCAAACGCGCCATCGGCCGAGCACCCATTGCCGAGTCGTAACCTCCCGCCGCCAGCCAACTGCGCGCAGCGTCTGTCACTTCCAGCTGCACACGCTTGTCTTCCAACTGCGCCTGAAGCTCGGTAAGGAACTTGTCCACCACGCTTTTGATGACCTCATGACTGAGTCGACCAAACTGGATAATGGTGTCCAGACGGTTACGGAATTCCGGCGTGAAGCTCTTCTTGATCACTTCCATCGCATCGGACGAGTGGTCCTGATGGGTGAAACCGATCGACGCACGCGCTGCGGTTTCGGCACCGGCGTTGGTCGTCATGATGACGATCACGTTACGGAAGTCCGCCTTGCGCCCGTTGTTATCGGTCAACGTACCGTGGTCCATCACCTGCAACAGCAAGTTGAAGACTTCCGGATGCGCCTTCTCGATCTCATCGAGCAACAGCACGCAGTGAGGCTGCTTGGTGATGGCTTCGGTCAGCAGACCGCCCTGATCGAACCCGACATAACCTGGAGGTGCACCGATCAGACGCGATACGGTGTGGCGCTCCATGTACTCGGACATGTCGAAACGGACCAGTTCGATGCCCAACGCCTTGGCCAACTGCCGCGCCGCTTCGGTTTTACCGACACCGGTAGGCCCTGCGAACAGGAACGAACCGACAGGCTTGTCAGGCGACTTGAGGCCGGCACGGGACAGTTTGATCGCGGTCGACAGCGAGTCGATCGCCGCATCCTGACCAAACACCGTCAGCTTCAGGTCACGCTCAAGATTACGCAGCAGTTCTTTGTCGGAACTGGTGACGTGCTTAGGCGGAATCCGCGCGATTTTCGCGACGATGTCCTCGACTTGAGGCACTTCGATGCGTTTTACGCGCTTCTCGATCGGTTGCAGGCGCTGGTAGGCACCCGCCTCGTCGATCACGTCGATGGCCTTGTCCGGCATGTGCCGGTCATTGATATAACGCGATGCCAGTTCGGCAGCGGCACGCAACGCTTCATCGCTGTATTCGATGTTGTGGTGCGCTTCGAAACGACCTTTCAGGCCGCGCAGGATGCCGATGGTGTCTTCCACCGAAGGCTCCGACACGTCGACCTTCTGGAAGCGCCGGGCCAAGGCTCGGTCCTTCTCGAAGATCCCGCGGAATTCCTGGAACGTGGTCGAGCCGATGCAGCGGATATCGCCGGACGACAGCAACGGTTTCAGCAGGTTCGAGGCATCCATGACGCCACCTGACGCGGCACCCGCACCGATGATGGTGTGGATTTCGTCGATGAACAGGATCGCCTGCGGACGTTTTTTCAGCTCATTGAGCAACGCCTTGAAGCGCTTCTCAAAATCGCCGCGGTATTTGGTCCCGGCCAGCAAGGCACCCAGATCGAGGGAATACACCACGCTGTTGGCCAGCAGATCCGGCACCTGGTTGTCGACAATGCGTTTGGCCAGGCCTTCGGCGATCGCGGTTTTACCCACGCCTGCCTCGCCCACCAGCAGCGGATTGTTTTTGCGACGACGCGCCAGGATCTGCGCGACACGCTCGACTTCGAGCTCACGGCCTACCAATGGATCGATTCGACCCTGGCGTGCGAGTTCGTTGAGGTTGCTGGCATAAGCATCCAGAGGATTGCCTGAAGAAGAAGACTCACCGCCCTCGTCGTCCTGCATATCTTGCTCACCTTCAGAGTGATCGCCATGCCCGGGCACTTTGGAAATGCCATGAGCGATGTAGTTGACGACATCAATGCGCGCAACGCTCTGCTGTTTCAGCAGGAACACTGCCTGACTCTCTTGCTCACTGAAGATCGCAACCAGCACATTGGCGCCAGTCACTTCGCGTTTACCCGAGCTCTGTACGTGGAAAACAGCACGCTGCAGAACACGCTGGAAGCCCAGGGTTGGTTGGGTCTCGCGATCCTCGTCATGGACAGGGATCAACGGCGTGGTGGAGTCGATGAACTCCTGCAGGTCATGCTTGAGTTTGTCGAGGTTTGCGCCGCAGGCACGCAAAACGGTGGCGGCAGCCTCATTGTCCAATAGGGCCAGCAGGAGGTGTTCGACGGTCATGAACTCATGACGTTTCGAACGAGCCTCCTTGAAGGCAAGATTGAGGGTGACTTCGAGCTCGCGGTTTAACATAGCTTCACCTCATACCCAAGTGTCCGGCGATTAACCGTCCTTCTCGATTTCACAGAGTAGCGGATGCTGGCTTTCCCTGGCGTACTGGTTGACCTGCATGGCCTTGGTCTCGGCGATGTCGCGGGTAAACACTCCACATACTGCCCGTCCTTCTGTGTGGACGGCCAGCATGACCTTGGTCGCCAGCTCGCGATTCAGGTTAAAAAACACCTCGAGCACTTCGACGACGAAATCCATCGGTGTGTAGTCATCATTAAACAAAACCACCTTGTACATCGGCGGTGCCTGTAAAGCAGGCTTCGCCTCCTGAACAGCAATGCCTGCGGAATCGTCGTCGTGTTCCTCCGGGTGGTCCTTCTGGAGAGTCGGGCGATCCTGATTGAATGTTAGTCGAATCTGGCTGATTGCATGCATGGAAAGAAAGGTTCGTCAGTTGTGCGAATACAGTAGTGGGGACGGTTATGAACGTTTTCAACTCCGAGCGCCTGGTCAACTTGACTATCGGCAAAACGGTGTTACAACCAATAGAGCCCACAGTGGGTAAAAAAGGTCCGCGGAGTCAATCTTATTTCTAAGATTCGACTGCGGATGTACTGGATGATACTCCAGTGATGGAGTCTGTTGCAGAGGGATATGAGCATGGCAGTCGGCAAGGTGAAGTGGTTCAACAATGCGAAGGGGTTCGGCTTCATTAACACCGAAGCCAGGGAAGGACGCGACGAGGATGGCAAAGAGATCGACTTCTTTGCCCACTATTCGGCCATCGAAATGGAAGGATACAAGACCCTCAAGGCCGGACAAGCCGTAAACTTCGAGATCGTCCAGGGACCCAAAGGCCTGCACGCGGTGAAAATCACGTCTGCGGATGTCGTGAATGAACCGGCCACGCCTTCCACTCACCACGAAAAGGTATCGAGTTGACGCAACCGATCATCCAGTCAAAAAAAAAACCGCCCGAAGGCGGTTTTTTTGTGCCGACTTGCTTACATATGTGAGATCAGCGCGTCGCCGAACGCTGAAGAAGACAGCAGTTTCGCGCCTTCCATCAAACGTTCGAAGTCATAGGTCACGGTCTTCGCGGAAATCGCGCCGTTGGTGCCCTTGATGATCAGGTCGGCCGCTTCGGTCCAGCCCATGTGGCGCAGCATCATTTCTGCGGACAGGATCAGCGAGCCCGGGTTGACCTGGTCCTTGCCGGCGTATTTCGGCGCGGTTCCGTGGGTCGCTTCGAACATGGCGATGGTGTCGGACAGGTTGGCACCTGGCGCGATACCGATACCGCCCACTTCCGCCGCCAGGGCGTCGGAGAGGTAGTCGCCGTTCAGGTTCAGGGTCGCGATCACATCGTACTCTGCCGGGCGCAACAGGATCTGCTGGAGCATGGCGTCGGCGATGGCGTCCTTGACGATGACGTTCTTGCCGGTTTTCGGGTTTTTGAACTGCATCCACGGACCGCCGTCGAGCAGGGTCGCGCCGAACTCTTCAGCGGCCACTTCGTAGGCCCATTCCTTGAAGGCACCTTCGGTGAACTTCATGATGTTGCCTTTGTGCACGATGGTCAGCGAGTCGCGGTCGTTATCAACCACATACTGCAGCGCTTTACGCGCCAGACGCTTGGTGCCCTGCAGGGAAACCGGCTTGATGCCGATACCGCAGTTTTCGTCGAAACGGATCTTGGTAACGCCCATTTCGTCTTTAAGGAACTTGATGACCTTGGTGGCTTCCGGCGAACCGGCTTTCCATTCGATACCGGCATAGATGTCTTCCGAGTTCTCACGGAAGATCGTCATGTCGACGTCGCCTGGTTTCTTGACCGGGCTAGGCACACCTTCGAACCAGCGCACCGGGCGCAGGCACACATAAAGGTCGAGCTGTTGACGCAGGGCAACGTTCAGGGAACGGATGCCGCCACCAACCGGTGTGGTCAACGGGCCCTTGATGGAAACCACGTAATCCTTGACTGCGTCCAGGGTTTCCTGGGGCAGCCAGGTATCCTGATCGTAAACCTGAGTCGCTTTCTCTCCGGCGTAGACTTCCATCCAGGAAATTTTGCGTTCGCCGCCGTAAGCCTTCTTAACAGCAGCATCGACAACCTTGATCATGACCGGGCTGATATCAACGCCAATACCATCGCCTTCGATGAAGGGGATGATCGGGTTGTTAGGAACATTGAGAGAATGGTCCGCGTTGACGGTGATTTTGTCGCCGACTGCTGGAACCTGAATCTTCTTGTATCCCATGCTGAACTCCATTGTTTGGATTGAACATCTGGCTTCGTTCGAGCGTACCCCAGTTAAATCGGCACGCAAACCCTATGTTCCATCCATCTGCCGCAAAGCTGCACAGTTCGCGGCGTACAAGCCTGAAAGCAAAGGGAAAAGCGCCAAACTCAAGCACGGTGCAAGACTCTACGCCCCACCCGCCCCTGCGACCTTTAGACCAATGGACGATATTCGTTGCGTATGAACCATCGGCAGATTGCCAGCTACCTATGTATAATGCCGCCCGCTGACCACAGAGTCACTACGGCCGACCTCTCTACGACGAGACTTCGGACCCGAAAAAGCAGGATTGTTATCGCAGTCCACCCGCTTGCCGCTCGACTGATGCACCCAACATCATCGCGCACAAATCTCGACATTCGGCTCATGGATGACTTTGAACGAACGCGCTTACCCGGCGCCCTCGAGTTTCTGCGCACGCTTTAGCATAGAAGAGAGAGTTAATCCGAATATGCCCACCCGCTCGAAGATCATCTATACCTTCACCGACGAAGCTCCCGCCCTCGCCACCTATTCACTGTTGCCTATCGTAGAGGCCTTCACCGCCTCGGCTGATATCGCCGTGGAAACCCGCGATATCTCTCTTGCAGGGCGCATCCTGGCCAGCTTCCCCGAGCAATTGGGCGACAAAGCCGTAGCCGACCACCTTGCCGAACTGGGCGACCTGGCCGTTACGCCTGAAGCCAACATCATCAAGTTGCCGAACATCAGCGCCTCGGTTCCGCAATTGCAAGCCGCGATCAAAGAGCTGCAAGCCCAAGGTTTCGCACTGCCGGACTACCCGGAAACCGTGACCAGCGACGCCGACAAGCTCGCCAAGTCGCGTTACGACAAGATCAAGGGCAGCGCCGTGAACCCGGTTCTGCGCGAAGGCAACTCCGATCGTCGCGCCCCGCTGTCGGTCAAGAACTACGCACGCAAGCATCCGCACAAAATGGGTGCATGGGCTGCGGACTCCAAGTCGCACGTCGCGCACATGAGCACCGGTGATTTCTACGGCAGCGAAAAAGCTGCCCTGATCGACGCCGCTGACGCCGTCAAAATCGAACTGATCGCTCAAGACGGCACCACCACCGTCCTGAAAGAAAAAACCACCGTGCAAGCCGGTGAGATCCTCGATTGCGCGGTCATGAGCAAAAACGCTCTGCGCAGCTTCATCGCTGCCGAGATCGAAGACGCCAAAGCCAAGGGCGTGCTGCTGTCGGTTCACCTCAAAGCCACCATGATGAAGGTCTCCGACCCGATCATGTTCGGCCAGATCGTTGCCGAGTTCTATAAAGACGCCCTGGCCAAGCACGCAGACGTGCTGGCGCAAATCGGCTTCAACCTGAACAACGGCATCGGTGACCTGTACGCTCGCATCAAGGCCTTGCCCGCTGAGCAACAAGCGCAGATCGAAGCGGACATCCAGGCGGTCTACGCCGCTCGTCCGTCGTTGGCCATGGTCAACTCCGACAAAGGCATCACCAACCTGCACGTGCCAAGCGACGTGATCGTCGACGCCTCGATGCCGGCGATGATCCGTGACTCCGGCAAGATGTGGGGCACCGACGGTCAGCTGCACGACACCAAGGCGGTGATCCCGGATCGCTGCTACGCCACCATCTACCAAGCGGTGATCGAAGACTGCAAGGTGAACGGCGCTTTCGATCCAACCACCATGGGCAGCGTGCCAAACGTTGGCCTGATGGCGAAAAAAGCCGAAGAGTACGGCTCGCACGACAAGACTTTCCAGATCAAGACCAACGGCGTTGTCCGCGTTACTGACAGCAAAGGCGGCCTGTTGCTGGAACAGTCGGTTGAAGCTGGCGACATCTTCCGCATGTGCCAGACCAAAGACGCGCCGATCCAGGACTGGGTCAAACTGGCCGTCAATCGCGCTCGCGCAAGCAGCACTCCGGCAATCTTCTGGCTGGACCCGATGCGCGCTCACGACGGCGTAGTGATCGAGAAAGTTCAGGCTTACCTGAAGGATCACGGCACTTCCGGCCTGGACATCCGCATCATGTCGCCAGTCGACGCGATGGCGTTCACCCTGGGCCGCACCCGCGAAGGCCTCGACACCATTTCGGTGACCGGCAACGTACTGCGCGACTACCTGACTGACCTGTTCCCGATCATGGAACTGGGCACCAGCGCCAAGATGCTGTCGATCGTGCCGCTGATGAATGGCGGCGGCCTGTTCGAAACCGGCGCTGGCGGTTCGGCACCGAAGCACGTGCAGCAACTGCTGGAAGAAAACTTCCTGCGTTGGGACTCCCTGGGCGAGTTCCTGGCCCTGGCCGCCTCCCTTGAGCACCTGGGTGTGACGTACAACAACCCTAAGGCGCTGGTTCTGGCCAAGACCCTGGATCAGGCCACCGGCCAGTTCCTGGACAACAACAAGTCGCCATCGCGCAACGTCGGCAACATCGACAACCGCGGCAGCCACTTCTACCTGGCGCTGTACTGGGCTCAAGCCCTGGCCGCCCAGACTGAAGACGCTGCACTGCAAGCGCAGTTCGGCGAACTGGCCAAGACCCTGACCGAGAACGAAGCAACCATCGTTGCCGAGCTCAACGCCGTTCAGGGCAAGCCAGTCGACATCGGCGGTTACTACAGCGCCAATGCCGAACTGATCAGCAAGGCCATGCGTCCAAGCAACACTTTCAACACCGCGATCGCTGCGTTGGTTTAAGGTTGTAACGATGCAAAGAAGCCCCGGCCTCGTGCCGGGGTTTTTGTTTGTGGCTTTCACACTACTCCGTCTGTCGAAACCGGATTAAATGTGGGAGCGGGCTTGCTCGCGAAAGCGGTTTATCATCCGACTTCAATGTTGACTGCCCCACCGCTTTCGCGAGCAAGCCCGCTCCCACATTAGCGTTTCGCAACATCTGCAACCGAGGAAGTCCTATGGATTGGCTACCCCACATCACCGTCGCCACCATCGTCGAAGACAATGGCCGCTTCCTCATGGTCGAAGAACTCAAGGGCGGACGAGCGGTACTCAACCAGCCCGCCGGCCATCTCGACCCGGACGAAACCCTGATCGACGCCGCCGTGCGCGAAACACTCGAGGAGACCGGCTGGGACGTCGAGCCGACCGGCGTGGTGGGGATTTACCTTTACACTGCCCCGAGCAACGGTGTGACCTATCAGCGGGTCTGTTTCAGCGCAAAACCGCTCAAGCACCACCCCGACTATCAGCTCGACGACGGAATTGTCGGCGCAAAATGGCTGACGCGTGACGAACTGCTCGCCCAGCGCGCAAACTGGCGCAGTGAGCTGATCATCCGTTGCATCGATGATTACCTGGAAGGCTTTCACTTCGGTCTCGAACTGATCCGCCCTTCTCTTTAGCCTTGTGGGCTTCGGCCTGCTAGAATCGCGTCCTTTTTCAAGACACTCATTGAATCCCTATGCGTGATCCAGCCCCTTCTGACACACAAAAGAAGCGCGTCATTGTCGGCATGTCCGGCGGCGTGGACTCTTCCGTTTCCGCTCTCCTGCTGATCGAGCAAGGTTATGAGGTGGAAGGCCTGTTCATGAAGAACTGGGAAGAAGACGATGGAACGGAATACTGCACCGCCATGGATGACCTGGCGGACGCCCAGGCCGTGTGCGACAAGATTGGCATCAAGCTGCACACCGCCAACTTCGCCGCTGAGTACTGGGACAACGTGTTTGAGCATTTCCTGGCCGAATACAAGGCCGGCCGCACGCCGAATCCGGACATCCTCTGCAACCGCGAAATCAAGTTCAAGGCATTCCTCGACTACGCCATGGTGCTCGGCGCCGACCTGATCGCCACCGGCCACTACGTGCGTCGCCGTGACATTGATGGCCGCACCGAACTGCTCAAGGGCCTGGACCCGAACAAGGACCAGAGCTACTTCCTGCACGCCGTCGGCGGCGAACAGATCGCCAAGACCCTGTTCCCGGTCGGCGAGCTGGAAAAACCCGAAGTCCGCGCGATTGCCGAGAAACACGAACTGGCGACTGCAAAGAAAAAGGACTCCACCGGGATTTGCTTCATCGGCGAACGCCGCTTCAGCGACTTCCTCAAGCAGTACCTGCCGGCGCAGCCGGGCGAAATCAAGACCACCGAAGGTGAAGTCATCGGCCGCCACCACGGCCTGATGTACCACACCATCGGCCAGCGCCAGGGCCTGGGCATTGGCGGCTTGAAAGACGCCAGTGACGAGCCGTGGTACGTGCTGATCAAGGACCTGGAGCACAACGAGCTGATCGTTGGCCAAGGCAATGATCACCCGTATCTGTTCTCCCGCGCCCTGCTCGCCTCGGACATCTATTGGGTCAACCCGATCGACCTGAGCGAGCCGCGCAAGCTGACGGCCAAAGTCCGTTACCGCCAGAGCGATCAACCCTGCACACTCGAGAAGACCGCCACCGGCTACCGCGCAACCTTCGACGATCCGCAGCGCGCAGTCACCCCGGGACAATCCGTGGTGTTCTACGACGGCGAAATCTGCCTCGGCGGCGGCGTGATCGAAATTGCCGAACCGTGGACCAGCAAAGGCCAGCAACAATGAGCCCGACCCAGGAGCAACTGACGGCGCTGGGCGGTGTGTTTCTCGCCGCCGTCCTCGTCGACAAGATTGCCAAGACCGGCCAGACCGCCGAAGCCGGCTTGACCTGCATGCTCGGCAGCCTGTTGATTCGCGACCCCAAGGACACGCTGGAAGTCTACGGCGGCGACGACATCAATCTGCGCGAGGGCTATCGCGCCTTGATTGGCGCCCTGGAACGCGACCCGAGCGCCCTTCAGCGTGAGCCGCTGCGTTATGCCTTGGCGATGTTGGGCCTGGAGCGCCAATTGGCCAAACGCGGTGACATGCTGGACGTGATCGGCAAGCGCCTGCCGCAGATTCAGTCCCAGGTCGAACACTTCGGCCCGGCGCACGAGAACGTGATCGCTGCCTGCGGTGCGCTGTATCAGGACACCCTGAGCACCCTGCGCCAACGGATCCAGGTTCACGGCGACATGCGCAACCTGCAACAACCGAGCAACGCCTCGAAGATCCGCGCCTTGCTGCTCGCAGGGATTCGTTCGGCGCGCTTGTGGCGACAGCTGGGCGGTCATCGCTGGCAGTTGGTGGTCAGCCGGCGCAAATTACTCAAAGAGCTTTACCCGCTGATGCGCAGCAGCTGAACCGCGCCCGCAACACGTTTTTTAATCTGTAACGCGTAGTACGCCGGTCAGTTGGCAACGGACCGTCGGATTTTTTCATGTATGATACGCGCCCCATTTCGTTGCCCGACTGTCCGAGAACACCCCATGCAGCTTTCTTCGCTCACTGCGGTTTCCCCTGTTGACGGCCGCTACGCCGGCAAAACCCAGGCCCTGCGCCCAATTTTCAGCGAATACGGTTTGATCCGTGCTCGCGTTCTGGTTGAAGTGCGCTGGCTCCAGCGCCTGGCCGCTCACCCTGGCATCAGCGAAGTGCCGGCATTCTCCGCCGAAGCCAACGCAGTGCTGAACACCCTGGCGGAAAACTTCGCTCTGGAGCACGCCGAGCGTGTCAAAGAGATCGAGCGCACCACCAACCACGACGTCAAAGCCATCGAGTACCTGCTCAAAGAGCAAGCGGCCAAGCTTCCGGAACTGGCCGCCGTCAGCGAATTCATCCACTTTGCCTGCACCAGCGAGGACATCAACAACCTGTCCCACGCCCTGATGCTGCGCGAAGGCCGTGATGAGGTGATGCTGCCATTGATGCGCCAGACTGCCGAAGCCATCCGCGAACTGGCGATCCGTTT
This sequence comes from Pseudomonas sp. LBUM1644, assembly GCF_059716195.1. Taxonomy (NCBI): domain Bacteria; kingdom Pseudomonadati; phylum Pseudomonadota; class Gammaproteobacteria; order Pseudomonadales; family Pseudomonadaceae; genus Pseudomonas; species Pseudomonas sp. LBUM1644. The sequence goes on from NZ_CP166812.1 coordinate 4,129,977, forward strand.
CGCCGACGTGCCGATGCTGTCGCGCACCCACGGTCAACCGGCTTCGCCAACCACCCTGGGCAAAGAGCTGGCGAACGTGGTTTACCGCCTGGAGCGTCAAATCGCTCAGGTCGCTGCCGTTCCGCTGCTGGGCAAGATCAACGGCGCTGTCGGCAACTACAATGCTCACCTGTCGGCCTACCCTGAGATCGATTGGGAAGAGAACGCTCGCGCCTTCATCGAAGACGAGCTGGGCCTGGGCTTCAACCCTTACACCACGCAGATCGAGCCGCACGACTACATTGCCGAGCTGTTCGACGCGATCGCCCGCTTCAACACCATCCTGATCGACTTTGACCGCGACATCTGGGGCTACATCTCCCTGGGTTATTTCAAGCAGCGCACCATCGCTGGCGAAATCGGCTCGTCGACCATGCCGCACAAGGTCAACCCGATCGACTTCGAAAACTCCGAAGGCAACCTGGGTATCGCCAACGCACTATTCCAGCATCTGGCGAGCAAGCTGCCGATCTCCCGCTGGCAGCGTGACCTGACCGACTCCACCGTGCTGCGCAACCTCGGTGTCGGCTTCGCCCACAGCGTGATCGCGTACGAAGCCAGCCTCAAGGGCATCAGCAAGCTTGAGCTGAACGCTCAGAAAATCGCTGCCGACCTGGACGCGTGCTGGGAAGTCCTGGCCGAGCCGATCCAGACCGTGATGCGTCGCTACAACATCGAAAACCCTTACGAAAAGCTGAAAGAATTGACCCGCGGCAAGGGCATCAGCCCTGAAGCGCTGCAGACTTTCATCGATGGCCTGGACATGCCAGCCGCCGCCAAGGCCGAGCTGAAATTGCTCACCCCGGCGAACTACATCGGTAACGCTGTAGAGCAAGCCAAGCGCATCTGATCGACCGTTTTACCCGTTTGAGACGCCCGGCAGCGCCGGGCGTTTTTATTCCCGTCTGAAAAGTGCTTTTTTTCAATAGGTTACACATGAATCCTGACATTCCTCTTCAACTTCTGGGCGGCATCACGGCACGCGAATTCCTGCGCGACTACTGGCAGAAAAAACCGCTGCTGATCCGCCAGGCGATTCCTGATTTCGAAAGCCCGATCGACGCCGACGAACTGGCCGGCCTGGCGCTGGAAGAAGAAGTCGAATCGCGCCTGATTCTCGAGCACGGCGAGCGCCCTTGGGAATTGCGTCGTGGCCCGTTCGCCGAAGACGAATTCAGCAAATTGCCGGAACGCGAGTGGACCCTGCTGGTTCAAGCCGTTGACCAATTCGTGCCGGAAGTCAGCGAGTTGCTGGAGCACTTCCGCTTCCTGCCGAGCTGGCGCATCGACGACGTGATGATCAGCTTCGCCGCTCCGGGTGGCAGCGTGGGCCCGCATTTCGATAACTACGACGTGTTCCTGCTGCAGGGCCATGGCAAGCGCAACTGGAAAATCGGCCAGATGTGCGATTCCGAGAGCCCGCTGCTGCCACACGCAGACTTGCGCATCCTGGCTGATTTCGAAGCCACCGATGAGTGGGTCCTGGAACCGGGCGACATGCTCTACCTGCCGCCGCGCCTGGCCCACTGCGGCGTAGCCGTTGACGATTGCCTGACCTACTCCGTAGGTTTCCGCGCGCCGAGCGCCGCTGAAGTGCTGACCCACTTCACCGACTTCCTCAGCCAGTTCCTGCCGGACGAAGAGCGCTACACCGACGCCGACGCGCTGCCATCCGTCGACCCGCACCAGATCCAGCACGACGCCCTTGATCGCTTGAAAGGCTTGCTGGCCGAGCACATGAGCGATGAGCGCCTGCTGCTGACCTGGTTCGGCCAGTTCATGACCGAGCCGCGCTACCCGGAACTGGTGGTGGGCCCGGAAGAAATCGAAGAAGACGACCTGCTCGCCAGCCTCGAGCAAGGTGCGGTGCTGATTCGTAACCCGAGCGCACGCATGGCCTGGTCCGAAGTCGATGACGACCTGCTGATGTTCGCCAGCGGCCAGAGCCGCTACCTGCCGGGCAAGCTGCGCGAGCTGCTGAAAATGATTTGCGCCGCCGATGCGCTGCACGTCGACAATCTTGGCGACTGGCTGAGCGACGAAGACGGTCGCGGCCTGCTGTGTGAACTGATCAAGCAAGGAAGCCTGGGGTTTGCTGATGAATAAAATTCACGTACGTGTCGCAGACTGGCAAAAGGACAACGCCGAGATCCGGCGCATTCGTGAGACGGTGTTCATCGCCGAGCAATCCGTTCCACCCGAGCTGGAATGGGATGCCGATGACGCGACAGCGGTGCATTTTCTGGCCTTCGAAGGCGACTTCCCGATTGGCACCGCCCGCCTGCTGCCCGATGGGCATGTCGGCCGGGTCTCGGTGCTCAAGGACTGGCGCGGCTTGAAAGTCGGCGATGCGCTGATGCAAGCGGTGATCGGGGAAGCCGAGAAGCGCGGGCTGAAGCAGCAGATGCTGAGTGCTCAGGTTCAAGCCACGGCGTTCTATGAGCGCCTGGGCTTCAGCATGGTCAGTGAGGAGTTCCTGGAAGCCGGGATTCCGCACGTGGACATGGTACGCCACTCCGCTTAAACCCTATGGCGAGGGGGCTTGCCCCCTCGCCACAATGGCGCTGAAGAACACCTCAAAACGCCCCGCCATCTTCGGATGCCGGGGCGTTTTGCTGTCTACGATTCAACTTGCCCCACGCCGGGCCGACAAACTGGCAATATCAACACTTTATGTTGTCGGAGATAACGGATATGTCCCTACGCACCCTGCTCTGCACGCTGCTGCTGACCTGCAGTTTTTCGGTCATGGCCGCCACCGAGATCGTGCCGCTGAACTACCACACCAGTGCCGACATGCTGCCGATGGCGCAGGATTTTATTGGCAAGGACGGCCAGGTCAGCGCCTATGGTAATCAGTTGATCGTCAATGCCGATCAGCGCAAGATCGACGAACTTAAAGCACTTATCTCGCAACTCGATACCCAACCCAAGCGCCTGCTGATCACCGTCGACACCAATGAAAACAACTTCCAGGGCGATCAGGGTTATTCGGTGAATGGGGCAAAACCCAGCCAGCCCCGAATCATCAATCGCAGCACCGACAGTCGCGACGGTGGTATCCAGCAAGTCCAGGCCAGCGAAGGTGCACCCGCACTGATCCAGGTCGGCCAAAGCGTGCCGCTGACCAGCTCGCAGACCGATTCCTACGGCGATCTTCGCAGCCAGACCGAGTACCGCAACGTCACCCAGGGTTTCTACGTCACCGCCAGCATTACCGGCGAGATCGTTCACTTGTCGATCAGTACCAACCGTGACCGTATGAGCCAGGAACGTCCCGATGTAGTGAATGTGCAAAGTACAGACACAACTGTCACGGGACGGGTCGGTGAGTGGATCACCCTGGCCGGCGTAAACCGCCAGACTCAGGCCGACAAACAGGGCCAGACCCGCAGCTACTCGACTCAGGGCCGGGATGACATGACCCTGCGCGTGAAAGTCGATACTTTGGACTAAACCACCTAAAACTGACTGATTAGTCGTATTAGACCAAAGATGTAGTGCTCAAAAAAAAGCACTACAAAACATTTGACGATCGAAAAAAGCAAAGGCATGATGGCCTCGCTCCCGCTAATCAGGGGCCCTGGCAAGGGCCTTCGAGGCGATGCTCGCACCTACTCCGCGAGCCGCTTCGTGTCTGTACCGCCCACAAGGTGTGTTTGACGAGGTTGCCGACTGGAACGAAGTTGTCCCGAGGGACGGAAGCGTAATTAGGTAACCCGGCTCCACACTGAAGTTCGCACCAAGGCCCACGACGCCCGAATGCGCTCGCCAGTTCGCCCTTACCTGCTCACTTCCCCTCGAGCCCATCGTTCATCCTGTCGCCACCCCCGCCGAATCCGACTTGACCACCCAAGCTTCTGGTCTGCGAGCGCATGAATTTTCCACCGCTTCACAACTTTCCGTAAAAGACGCGACGAGGTTTATCTCCATGGCACTGACACGCGAACAGCAAATTGCAGCCCTCGAAAAAGACTGGGCTGAAAACCCACGCTGGAAAGGCGTGACACGCGCTTACTCCGCTGCTGACGTCGTCCGCCTGCGTGGCTCGGTTCAACCTGAGCACACCTTCGCAAAACTGGGCGCCGAGAAGCTGTGGAACCTGGTCACCCAGGGTGCCAAGCCGTCCTTCCGCCCTGATAAAGATTTCGTCAACTGCATGGGCGCCCTGACCGGCGGCCAGGCTGTACAACAAGTTAAAGCCGGTATCCAGGCAATCTACCTGTCGGGCTGGCAAGTCGCTGCGGACAACAACTCCGCAGAATCGATGTACCCGGACCAGTCGCTGTACCCGGTGGATTCGGTTCCAACCGTGGTCAAGCGCATCAACAACTCGTTCCGTCGTGCTGACCAGATCCAGTGGAAAGCCGGCAAAGGCCCGGGCGACGAAGGCTACATCGACTACTTCGCTCCAATCGTGGCTGACGCCGAAGCCGGTTTCGGCGGCGTACTGAACGCTTACGAGCTGATGAAGAGCATGATCGAAGCAGGCGCCGCCGGCGTTCACTTCGAAGACCAACTGGCTTCCGTGAAGAAATGCGGCCACATGGGCGGCAAGGTACTCGTTCCTACCCAGGAAGCTGTACAGAAGCTGACCGCTGCCCGTCTGGCGGCTGACGTTGCCGGTACTCCGACCATCATCCTGGCCCGTACCGACGCTAACGCAGCTGACCTGCTGACCTCGGATTGCGACCCGTACGACCAGCCATTCGTGACTGGCGAACGTACTCAGGAAGGCTTCTACAAAGTGCGCGCTGGCCTGGACCAGGCAATCGCCCGCGGCCTGGCTTACGCTCCGTACGCCGACCTGATCTGGTGCGAAACCGCCAAGCCGGACCTGGACGAGGCTCGTCGCTTCGCTGAAGCGATCAAAAAGGAATACCCGGACCAACTGCTGTCGTACAACTGCTCGCCTTCCTTCAACTGGAAGAAAAACCTGGACGACGCGACCATCGCCAAGTTCCAGCGCGAATTGTCTGCCATGGGTTACAAGCACCAGTTCATCACCCTGGCCGGCATTCACAACATGTGGCACAGCATGTTCAACCTGGCGCACGACTACGCCCGCAACGACATGACTGCCTACGTGAAGCTGCAAGAGCAAGAGTTCGCTGACGCTTCCAAGGGTTACACCTTCGTGGCTCACCAGCAGGAAGTGGGCACCGGCTACTTCGACGACATGACCACTGTGATTCAAGGTGGCTCGTCTTCGGTAACCGCGCTGACCGGTTCGACTGAAGAAGAACAGTTCCACTGATCTGTTTCGCCTGAGCAAACGGCCGTTGCGGACCGAATAGAAAGCTAACCGCAACGTCGCACATCTGACGCCCCGACTGGTTCGGGGCGTTTTTTTGCCGACGATTTTCGATACGACACAACCCTGTAGGAGCTGCCGAGTGAAACGAGGCTGCGATCTTTTGATCTTGCTGGTAAAACAACATCAAAAGATCGCAGCCTCGTTTCACTCGACAGCTCCTACAAGTCGCATATAAGTCAACTTCCTGACCATCCACTCGTTAAACAGATTAAAAACCAATCCAAACAATATTGATTATCATTTAGACGCAACTATGTTCGTTACATTCCCCACAAAACATAATTGATGAAATGCCGGCTAATGCCCGCAACGCATGGGCTGCGGGGCTATGAAGGCATGCTATGTCCTTATTCCATTAAATAATTTCGCTATCTGAATTTTACTTGCACGGTGTTGTGCCATAAAATCAGCGGGATTGATTGCTGCGACATATCGTCACTGCGTTGTTTCTTTTTCAAGCTCAGAGACCTTTGCTCTCTGTTAAGGATTACCAGCATGCCCGAAGCGACAGGACTCATGGCCCACAACTGGGGCTTTGCCATTTTCCTTCTGGGCGTTGTCGGCCTCTGCGCCTTCATGCTTGGCGTTTCCAGCCTCCTCGGGTCAAAAGCCTGGGGCCGCAGCAAAAACGAACCGTTCGAGTCCGGCATGCTACCTACAGGTGGCGCCCGCTTGCGGCTCTCAGCCAAATTCTATCTGGTCGCGATGCTCTTCGTGATCTTCGATATCGAAGCCCTCTTTCTCTTTGCCTGGTCTGTGTCCGTCCGCGAAAGCGGCTGGACCGGATTCGTCGAAGCTCTCGTTTTCATAGCAATTCTGTTGGCAGGTCTTGTCTACCTGTTCCGAGTGGGCGCCCTTGACTGGGCTCCGGAAGCTCGTCGCAAGCGGCAGGCGAAGCTGAAACAATGAGGCTTTGGCAATGCAATACAATCTCACCAGGATCGACCCCGATGCTCCTAACGAGCAGTATCCGATTGGCGAACGGGAAACCGTTTCCGATCCGTTAGAAGATCAAGTTCACAAAAACATCTTCATGGGCAAGCTCGAAGACGTGCTTAACGGCACGATCAACTGGGGGCGCAAGAACTCCCTGTGGCCGTATAACTTCGGTCTTTCGTGCTGCTACGTGGAAATGACCACCGCCTTCACGGCGCCCCACGACATCGCGCGCTTTGGCGCCGAGGTTATCCGGGCATCGCCGCGCCAGGCGGATTTCATGGTTATCGCCGGTACCTGCTTCATCAAGATGGCGCCGATCATTCAGCGTCTGTACGAGCAAATGCTCGAACCTAAATGGGTGATCTCCATGGGTTCGTGCGCCAACTCCGGTGGCATGTACGACATCTACTCCGTCGTTCAAGGGGTGGACAAGTTCCTGCCCGTGGACGTCTACGTGCCTGGCTGCCCGCCCCGCCCTGAAGCTTTTCTGCAAGGCTTGATGCTCCTGCAGGAGTCGATTGGACAGGAGCGTCGTCCGCTTTCCTGGGTCGTCGGTGATCAAGGCGTGTATCGCGCCGAGATGCCTTCGCAAAAGGAACAGCGCCGCGAACAGCGAATCGCAGTCACCAACCTGCGCAGCCCCGACGAAGTCTGATCCAGATCTGCTTCTTTAATAGAACGAGACACTGGCTTCATTCTTTACGTTGACCGAAAGCGATAAATAACCATGACTACAGGCAGTGCTCTGTACATCCCGCCTTACAAGGCAGACGACCAGGATGTGGTCGTCGAACTGAATAACCGTTTTGGCCCCGAGGCGTTCACCGCCCAGCCTACCCGCACCGGCATGCCGGTGCTTTGGGTTGCCCGTGCCAAACTCGTCGAAGTCCTGACTTTCCTGCGCAACCTGCCCAAGCCGTACGTCATGCTGTATGACCTGCACGGCGTGGACGAGCGTCTGCGCACCAAGCGTCAAGGGCTGCCAAGCGGCGCCGACTTCACTGTGTTCTATCACTTGATGTCGATCGAACGTAATAGTGACGTGATGATCAAGGTCGCCTTGTCCGAGGGCGACCTCAGCGTACCCACCGTGACCGGCATCTGGCCGAACGCCAACTGGTACGAGCGTGAAGTGTGGGACATGTACGGCATCGACTTTGCCGGCCACCCGCACCTGACCCGCATCATGATGCCGCCGACCTGGGAAGGTCACCCGCTGCGCAAGGACTTCCCGGCCCGTGCCACCGAATTCGACCCGTTCACCCTGAACCTGGCCAAGCAACAGCTTGAGGAAGAAGCCGCGCGCTTCAAGCCTGAAGACTGGGGCATGAAGCGTTCCGGTGCGAACGAGGACTACATGTTCCTCAACCTCGGTCCCAACCACCCTTCGGCGCACGGTGCATTTCGCATCATCCTGCAGCTGGACGGTGAAGAGATCGTCGACTGCGTGCCGGACGTTGGCTACCACCACCGGGGTGCCGAGAAGATGGCCGAGCGTCAGTCCTGGCACAGCTTCATTCCGTACACCGACCGTATCGACTACCTCGGCGGCGTGATGAACAACCTGCCGTACGTGCTCTCCGTCGAGAAGCTGGCCGGCATCAAGGTGCCCGAGAAGGTCGACGTCATCCGCATCATGATGGCCGAGTTCTTCCGGATCACCAGCCACCTGCTGTTCCTGGGGACTTACATCCAGGACGTTGGCGCCATGACCCCGGTGTTCTTCACCTTCACCGACCGCCAGAAGGCGTACACGGTGATCGAAGCCATCACCGGTTTTCGTCTGCACCCGGCCTGGTACCGCATCGGTGGCGTCGCTCACGACTTGCCACGCGGCTGGGAAAAACTGGTGAAAGACTTCGTCGAGTGGATGCCAAAGCGTCTGGACGAATACCAGAAAGCCGCACTGGACAACAGCATCCTCAAAGGCCGGACCATCGGCGTCGCTGCCTACAACACCAAGGAAGCCTTTGAATGGGGCGTCACCGGTGCAGGCCTGCGGTCGACCGGTTGCGACTTCGACCTGCGTAAAGCTCGCCCATACTCCGGTTACGAGAACTTCGAATTCGAAGTGCCGCTGGCCGTCAATGGCGATGCCTACGACCGTTGCATCGTGCGCGTCGAAGAAATGCGCCAGAGCATCAAGATCATCGACCAGTGCATGCGCAACATGCCGGAAGGCCCGTACAAGGCGGATCACCCGCTGACCACGCCGCCGCCGAAAGAGCGCACGCTGCAGCACATCGAGACCCTGATCACGCACTTCCTGCAAGTTTCGTGGGGCCCGGTCATGCCGGCCAACGAATCCTTCCAGATGATCGAAGCGACCAAGGGCATCAACAGTTATTACCTGACGAGCGATGGCGGCACCATGAGCTACCGCACCCGGATTCGTACTCCAAGCTTTCCGCACCTGCAGCAGATCCCTTCGGTGATCAAAGGCAGCATGGTCGCGGACTTGATTGCGTACCTGGGTAGTATCGATTTCGTTATGGCCGACGTGGACCGCTAAGCATGAACAGCACGCTTATCCAGACAGACCGTTTCACCTTGAGTGAAACCGAGCGCTCGGCCATCGAGCACGAGCTGCATCACTACGAAGACCCGCGCGCGGCGTCGATCGAAGCCCTGAAGATCGTCCAGAAGGAACGTGGCTGGGTGCCTGACGGCGCGCTCTACGCCATCGGCGAAATCCTTGGCATCCCGGCCAGCGACGTTGAAGGCGTGGCGACGTTCTATAGCCAGATCTTCCGCCAGCCAGTCGGCCGCCACATCATTCGCGTCTGCGACAGCATGGTCTGCTACATCGGCGGCCATGAATCCGTGGTCAACGAAATCCAGGGCAATCTGGGGATCGGCCTGGGCCAGACTACCGCCGACGGTCGTTTCACCCTGCTGCCGGTCTGCTGCCTCGGCAACTGTGACAAGGCGCCGGCGCTGATGATCGACGACGACACTTTCGGTGATGTGCAGCCTGCCGGCGTTGCCAAATTGCTCGAGGGCTACGTATGACCCTGACTTCCTTCGGTCCTGCCAACCGCATCAAGCGTTCGGCCGAGACTCACCCGCTGACCTGGCGTCTGCGTGACGACGGCGAAGCCGTGTGGCTCGACGAGTACCAGGCCAAGAACGGTTACGCCGCTGCGCGCAAGGCCTTCGCCGACATGGCTCAGGACGACATCGTCCAGACCGTGAAAGACGCCGGCCTTAAAGGTCGCGGCGGCGCTGGCTTCCCCACTGGCGTTAAGTGGGGCCTGATGCCGAAAGACGAATCCATCAACATCCGCTACCTGCTGTGCAACGCGGACGAGATGGAGCCGAACACCTGGAAAGACCGCATGCTGATGGAGCAACTGCCCCATCTGCTGATCGAAGGCATGCTGATCAGTGCTCGCGCACTGAAAACCTACCGTGGCTACATCTTCCTGCGTGGCGAATACACCACCGCCGCCAAGCACCTGAACCGTGCCGTGGAAGAAGCCAAGGCAGCCGGCCTTTTGGGCAAGAACATCCTGGGCAGCGGCTTCGATTTCGAGCTGTTCGTCCACACCGGTGCCGGGCGTTACATCTGCGGTGAAGAAACCGCACTGATCAACTCCCTCGAAGGCCGCCGCGCCAACCCGCGCTCCAAGCCGCCCTTCCCTGCCGCCGTTGGCGTGTGGGGCAAGCCGACCTGCGTGAACAACGTTGAAACCCTGTGCAACGTGCCGGCGATCATTGCCGACGGCGTGGACTGGTACAAATCGTTGTCCCGTGAAGGCAGTGAAGACATGGGCACCAAGCTCATGGGCTTCTCCGGCAAGGTCAAGAACCCGGGCCTGTGGGAGTTGCCGTTCGGCATCACCGGTCGCGAGTTGTTCGAAGACTACGCCGGCGGCATGCGCGACGGCTTCAAGCTCAAGGCCTGGCAGCCAGGCGGCGCCGGTACCGGTTTCCTGTTGCCGGAGCACCTCGACGCACAAATGTACGCCGGCGGCATCGCCAAAGTGGGCACCCGCATGGGTACCGGCCTGGCCATGGCGGTGGACGACAGCGTCAACATGGTGTCCCTGCTGCGCAACATGGAAGAGTTCTTCTCCCGCGAATCCTGCGGCTTCTGCACCCCGTGCCGTGACGGTCTGCCATGGAGCGTCAAGCTGCTGCGCGCGATCGAAAACGGTGAAGGGCAAGCCGGCGATATCGAGACCCTGCTGGGTCTGGTCGGTTTCCTCGGCCCAGGCAAGACCTTCTGTGCTCACGCACCGGGCGCCGTGGAGCCGTTGGGCAGCGCAATCAAATACTTCCGCCATGAGTTCGAAGCCGGCATCGCGCCCACCAGCGCCGTCGTCCCGCCTCTGGCAAGGCCGATCGTAATCGGCGCTTAAACGCTTAAAAAAGGCGAAGGGTCCGTGCCCTTCGCCTTCTCGTGTGATGACGCCTTGAACGGCTGTGTTGATTCACGCGAACAACAAGATTCCATTAGCCACGCCCGCTGACACCGGGCCAACGAAGAACTTTGAACCATGGCCACTATCCACGTAGACGGCAAAGAGCTCGAAGTCGATGGGGCAGACAACCTGTTACAGGCATGTCTGTCGCTAGGCCTCGATATTCCGTATTTCTGCTGGCACCCCGCCCTAGGCAGCGTTGGCGCTTGCCGCCAGTGTGCGGTCAAGCAGTACACCGACGCCAACGACACCCGTGGTCGGATCGTCATGTCCTGCATGACCCCCGCCACCGACGGCAGCTGGATCTCCATCGAAGACGAAGAAGCGAAAGTATTTCGCGCCAGCGTCGTCGAATGGCTGATGACCAACCACCCTCACGACTGCCCGGTCTGTGAGGAAGGCGGTCACTGCCACCTGCAAGACATGACGGTAATGACCGGCCACAACGAGCGCCGTTATCGCTTCACCAAGCGTACCCACCAGAACCAGCAACTGGGCCCGTTCATTTCCCACGAGATGAACCGCTGCATCGCTTGCTACCGCTGCGTGCGCTTCTATAAGGATTACGCTGGCGGCACCGACCTCGGTGTATTTGGCGCCCACGACAACGTGTACTTCGGTCGCGTTGAAGACGGCGTGCTGGAAAGTGAATTCTCCGGCAACCTCACCGAGGTCTGCCCGACCGGTGTGTTTACCGACAAGACTCACTCCGAGCGCTACAACCGCAAGTGGGACATGCAGTTCTCGCCAAGCATCTGCCATGGCTGCTCCAGCGGTTGCAACATCTCCCCGGGCGAGCGCTACGGTGAACTGCGTCGTATCGAAAACCGCTTCAACGGTTCGGTCAACCAGTACTTCCTGTGCGACCGTGGCCGTTTCGGCTATGGCTACGTCAACCGCGAAGACCGCCCGCGTCAGCCATTGTTGGCCAACGGCGCCAAGCTGAGCCTCGACGAAGCGCTGGATAAAGCCGCTGACCTGCTGCGCGGTCGCAACATCGTCGGTATCGGTTCGCCACGCGCCAGCCTCGAAAGCAACTACGCGTTGCGCGAACTGGTCGGTGCCGAGCATTTCTACTCCGGTATCGAAGCCGCCGAGCTGGAACGCATTCGTCTGGTGATGCAGGTGCTGAAAGACAGTCCCCTGCCGATCCCGAACATGCGCGACATCGAAGACCACGACGCGATCTTCGTCCTCGGCGAAGACCTGACCCAGACCGCTGCCCGTATGGCGCTGTCCCTGCGTCAATCGGTCAAAGGCAAAGCCGAAGACATGGCCGATGCCATGCGCGTTCAGCCTTGGCTCGACGCTGCAGTGAAGAACATCGGTCAGCACGCGCTGAACCCACTGTTCATCGCCAGCCTGGCTGAAACCAAGCTCGACGACATCGCCGAAGAATGCGTTCACGCCGCGCCAGACGACCTGGCCCGCATCGGTTTCGCCGTGGCTCACGCCCTCGACGCCAGCGCCCCAGCGGTTGAAGGCCTGGACGCTGAAGCCGTTGAACTGGCTCAACGCATCGCCAATGCCCTGCTGGCCGCCAAGCGTCCGCTGATCATCGCCGGTACTTCGCTGGGTTCCAAAGCGCTGATCGAAGCCGCGGCAAACATTGCCAAAGCCTTGAAGCTGCGCGAGAAGAACGGTTCCATCAGCCTGATCGTGCCAGAGGCCAACAGCCTCGGCCTGGCCATGCTCGGTGGCGAATCGGTCGACGCCGCGCTGCAAGCCGTGATCGACGGCAAGGCTGACGCTATCGTCGTGCTGGAAAACGATCTGTACACCCGTACCGACAAAGCCAAGGTTGATGCCGCCCTGACCGCTGCGAAAGTAGTGATCGTTGCCGACCATCAGAAGACCGCCACCAGCGATCGCGCGCACCTGGTTCTGCCAGCCGCCAGCTTCGCTGAAGGCGACGGTACCCTGGTCAGCCAGGAAGGCCGCGCCCAGCGCTTCTTCCAGGTGTTTGATCCGAAGTACATGGACGCCAGCATCCTGGTTCACGAAGGCTGGCGCTGGCTGCATGCCCTGCGTGCCACCCTGCTGAACCAGCCGATTGACTGGACCCAACTGGACCACGTCACCGCTGCCGTTGCTTCGAGCACCCCGCAACTGGCGCGTATCGTTGATGCCGCACCGTCCGCCGCGTTCCGCATCAAGGGCATGAAACTGGCCCGCGAACCGCTGCGTTACTCCGGTCGTACCGCCATGCGTGCCGACATCAGCGTGCACGAACCGCGTACTCCGCAAGACAACGACACCGCGTTCAACTTCTCGATGGAAGGTTACTCGGGCTCGGTCGAGCCGCGTCAGCAAGTACCATTCGCCTGGTCTCCGGGCTGGAACTCGCCGCAAGCCTGGAACAAGTTCCAGGACGAAGTCGGTGGTCACATTCGCGCTGGCGACCCGGGCACCCGCCTGATCGAAAGCGCTGGTGATTCGCTGAACTGGTTTGCCGCTGTTCCGCGTGCGTTCAACCCGGCTCCGGGCACCTGGCAGGTTGTGCCGTTCTTCCACCTGCTCGGCAGCGAAGAAACCTCTTCGAAAGCCGCACCGGTTCAGGAACGCATCCCGGCTGCTTACGTCGCCCTGGCCAAGTCCGAAGCCGACCGTCTGGGTGTCAATGACGGTGCCATGCTCAACTTGAACGTGGCTGGCCAGACCTTGCGTCTGCCGCTGCGCATCAATGAAGAGCTGGGCGCTGGCCTGGTCGCGTTGCCTGCGGGTATCGCCGGCATTCCAGCGGCAATCTTTGGTAAAACCGTTGACGGTCTGCAGGAGGCAGCTCAATGACCTGGTTCACTCCTGAGGTGATCGACGTGATCATCGCGGTCGTCAAGGCCATCGTGATTCTGCTCGCCGTGGTGGTGTGCGGCGCGCTGCTGAGCTGGGTCGAGCGTCGTCTGCTCGCCCTCTGGCAGGACCGTTACGGTCCGAACCGCGTCGGCCCGTTCGGCGCGTTCCAGATTGCGGCCGACATGATCAAGATGTTCTTCAAGGAAGACTGGACCCCGCCGTTTGCCGACAAGATGATCTTCACCCTGGCACCGGTCGTGGCCATGAGCGCCCTGCTGATTGCCTTCGCGATCATCCCGATCACCCCGACCTGGGGCGTGGCGGACATCAACATCGGCATCCTGTTCTTCTTCGCCATGGCCGGTCTGTCGGTCTATGCGGTGTTGTTCGCCGGCTGGTCGAGTAACAACAAGTTCGCCCTGCTGGGCAGCTTGCGGGCCTCGGCGCAAACCGTATCGTACGAAGTGTTCATGGGCCTGTCGTTGATGGGCATCGTGATCCAGGTCGGCTCGTTCAACATGCGCGACATCGTTGAGTATCAAGCGCAGAACCTGTGGTTCATCATTCCGCAGATCTTCGGTTTCCTGACCTTCTTCATCGCTGGCGTCGCCGTGACTCACCGTCACCCGTTCGACCAGCCGGAAGCGGAACAGGAACTGGCCGACGGTTACCACATTGAATACGCCGGCATGAAATGGGGCATGTTCTTCGTCGGCGAGTACATCGGCATCGTGCTGATTTCGGCGCTGCTGGTGACCTTGTTCTTCGGTGGCTGGCACGGCCCGTTCGGCATTCTGCCGCAGATCCCGTTCATCTGGTTCGCGCTCAAAACCGCGTTCTTCATCATGATCTTCATCCTGCTGCGCGCCTCGATTCCGCGCCCACGGTATGACCAAGTGATGGATTTCAGCTGGAAGTTCTGCCTGCCGCTGACCCTCGTCAACATGCTGGTGACCGCTGCGATCGTGTTGCTCAACACGCCCGCCGTCGCGGCTCAGTGAGGATAGAGAATCATGAAGTACATTTTTGACATCGTGCATGGCTTCTTCACCCAGCTTCGCAGCCTGGTGATGATCTTCGGCCACGCCTTCCGCAAGCGCGACACGCTGCAGTACCCGGAAGAAGCCGTGTACCTGCCGCCGCGTTACCGTGGCCGTATCGTCCTGACCCGTGACCCTGATGGTGAGGAGCGCTGCGTGGCCTGCAACCTGTGCGCCGTGGCCTGCCCGGTGGGTTGCATCTCGCTGCAGAAAGCTGAAACCGAAGACGGTCGCTGGTACCCGGACTTCTTCCGCATCAACTTCTCGCGCTGCATTTTCTGCGGCCTCTGCGAGGAAGCCTGCCCGACCACCGCGATCCAGCTGACACCGGATTTCGAGATGGCCGAGTTCAAACGTCAGGACCTGGTTTACGAGAAAGAAGATCTGTTGATCTCCGGCCCCGGCAAAAACCCTGATTACAACTTCTATCGTGTTGCAGGTATGGCGATTGCCGGGAAGCCGAAAGGCTCCGCGCAAAATGAAGCCCAGCCGATCAACGTGAAGAGCTTGCTGCCTTAAGGAAGAAAGATGGAATTCGCTTTCTATTTCGCATCGGGTATCGCAGTGGTGGCCACGCTTCGCGTGATCACCCACACCAACCCTGTGCACGCCCTGCTCTACCTGATCATTTCGCTGATCGCCGTCGCGATGACGTTCTTCGCCCTCGGCGCACCGTTCGCCGGTGTCCTGGAAGTGATCGCCTACGCTGGCGCCATCATGGTGCTGTTCGTGTTTGTGGTCATGATGCTGAACCTCGGTCCCGCCTCGGTTCAGCAAGAGCGCGTCTGGCTCAAGCCCGGCATCTGGCTCGGCCCGGTCATTCTCGGCGCCCTGCTGCTGGCTGAACTGCTGTACGTGCTGTTCTCCCATCAGAGCGGCCAGGCCGTCGGCCACACCACCGTAGACGCCAAGGCCGTGGGCATCAGCCTGTTCGGTCCGTACCTGCTGGTGGTCGAACTCGCCTCGATGCTGCTGCTCGCCGCAGCCGTCACGGCGTTCCACCTGGGCCGCAACGAAGCCAAGGAGCAATGACGATGCCTGCTATCCCTTTGGAGCATGGTCTGGCGGTTGCCGGCATCCTGTTCTGCCTCGGTCTGGTCGGCCTGATGGTCCGCCGCAACATTCTTTTCGTGCTGATGAGCCTGGAGGTCATGATGAATGCCTCCGCTTTGGCGTTCATCGTTGCCGGTAGCCGCTGGGCGCAGCCGGATGGACAGATCATGTTCATCCTGGTGATCAGCCTGGCAGCCGCCGAGGCCAGTATTGGCCTGGCGATTCTGTTGCAGCTGTATCGCCGCTTCCACACTCTCGATATCGACGCTGCCAGCGAGATGCGCGGATGAATCTTCTCTATCTGACTTTCGTATTCCCTCTTATAGGTTTCCTGCTGCTGTCGTTTTCACGCGGCCGCCTCTCGGAAAACCTGTCGGCGCTGATTGGCGTCGGTTCCATCGGCCTGTCTGCCATCGTCGCGGCTTACGTGATCTGGCAATTCAATGTCGCGCCACCTGAAGGTGGCCACTACACCCAGGTGCTGTGGCAGTGGATGGCGGTGGAAGGCTTCACGCCTAACTTCGCGCTGTACCTGGATGGCCTGTCCGTCACCATGCTCGGCGTGGTGGTCGGCGTCGGCTTCCTGATCCACCTGTTCGCGTCCTGGTACATGCGCGGTGAAGACGGTTACTCGCGCTTCTTCGCCTACACCAATCTGTTTATCGCCAGCATGCTGTTCCTGATCCTGGGCGATAACCTGTTGTTCCTGTACTTCGGCTGGGAAGGCGTGGGCCTGTGCTCGTACCTGTTGATCGGTTTCTACTACAGCAACCGCAACAACGGTAACGCGGCACTCAAGGCTTTCATCGTGACCCGGATCGGCGACGTGTTCATGGCCATCGGCCTGTTCATCCTGTTCCAGCAACTGGGCACGCTTAACGTCCAGGAACTGCTGGTGAAGGCACCTGAGCACTTCAAGGTCGGCGACTTCTGGATCGTCCTGGCGACCCTGATGCTGCTGGGCGGCGCGGTTGGTAAATCCGCGCAACTGCCGCTGCAAACCTGGCTGGCGGATGCAATGGCCGGTCCTACTCCGGTTTCGGCACTGATCCACGCCGCAACCATGGTGACCGCCGGTGTCTACCTGATCGCCCGTACCCACGGCCTGTTTGCGTTGGCGCCGGACATCCTGCACCTCGTCGGCATCGTCGGCGGCGTGACCCTGGTGCTGGCAGGTTTTGCCGCACTGGTGCAGACCGACATCAAACGTATCCTCGCCTACTCGACCATGAGCCAGATCGGCTACATGTTCCTGGCACTGGGCGTGGGCGCATGGGATGGCGCGATCTTCCACCTGATGACCCACGCCTTCTTCAAGGCGCTGTTGTTCCTTGCCTCCGGTGCGGTGATCGTTGCCTGCCACCACGAGCAGAACATCTTCAAGATGGGCGGCCTGTGGAAGAAACTGCCACTGGCCTACACCAGCTTCATCGTCGGCGGCGCGGCTTTGTCTGCCCTGCCACTGGTGACCGCAGGCTTCTACTCCAAAGACGAAATCCTCTGGGAAGCCTTCGCCAGCGGCAACCACGGTCTGCTCTATGCAGGTCTGGTCGGTGCGTTCATGACTTCGCTGTACACCTTCCGCCTGATCTTCATCGCGTTCCACGGTGAAGCGAAGACCGAAGCGCACGCCGGTCACGGCATCGCTCACTGGCTGCCACTGTCGGTGCTGATCGTGCTGTCGACTTTCGTCGGCGCAATGATCGTACCGCCACTGCACGGTGTGCTGCCGGAAAGCGTCGGCCACGCCGGCGGCGAAGCCAAGCACAGTCTGGAAATCGCCTCGGGCGCCATCGCCCTGGCCGGTATCCTGCTGGCCGCGCTGCTGTTCCTTGGCAAGCGTCGTTTCGTCACCGCAATCGCCAACAGCGGCATTGGCCGCTTCCTTTCGGCCTGGTGGTTCGCTGCCTGGGGCTTCGACTGGATCTACGACAAACTGTTCGTCAAGCCATACCTTGCGATCAGCCACGCACTGCGCAAAGACCCGCTCGACCAGACTATCGGTCTGATCCCGCGTATGGCCAAAGGCGGTCACACCGCCCTGAGCCGTACCGAAACCGGTCAACTGCGTTGGTACGCGGCATCGATGGCAGCCGGCTCCGTGCTGGTCATCGGCGCCATCGTGCTGGTAGCGGTCTGAATATGAACCTTGCGAACTTGCGAAAGGAATTGAGCCCGTCATGATTCTGCCTTGGCTAATCCTGATCCCCTTCATCGGCGGCCTGCTGTGCTGGATGGGTGAGCGCTTCGGCGCTACCCTCCCCCGCTGGATTGCGCTGTTGACCATGACCCTGGAACTCGCGCTCGGCCTCTGGCTGTGGGCCCACGGTAATTATTCATTTGCTCCGGCGCCCGGCGCCGATCCGACCTGGGCGCTTGAGTTCAAGCACATCTGGATCGAGCGGTTCGGCATCAGCGTGCACCTGGCCCTCGACGGCCTGTCGCTGCTGATGATCCTGCTGACCGGTTTGCTGGGTATCCTCTCGGTACTGTGCTCGTGGAAAGAAATTCAACGTCACGTTGGCTTCTTCCACTTGAACCTGATGTGGATCCTGGGCGGTGTCGTCGGCGTGTTCCTCGCCCTCGACCTGTTCATGTTCTTCTTCTTCTGGGAAATGATGCTGGTGCCGATGTACTTCCTCATCGCGCTCTGGGGTCACAGTTCTTCGGACGGCAAGAAAACCCGGATCTACGCGGCGACCAAGTTCTTCATCTTCACTCAGGCGTCCGGCCTGATCATGTTGGTGGCGATCCTGGGCCTGGTGCTGGTCAACTTCAACAGCACCGGCGTGATCACGTTCAACTATGCCGATCTGCTGAAAACCAAGATGTCGCTCACGACCGAGTACATCCTGATGCTCGGCTTCTTCATCGCTTTCGCGGTGAAACTGCCGGTCGTGCCGTTCCACTCCTGGTTGCCTGATGCTCACGCCCAGGCGCCAACAGCGGGTTCCGTCGACCTGGCTGGTATCTTGCTGAAAACCGCTGCTTACGGTTTGCTGCGTTTCGCCCTGCCGCTGTTCCCGAATGCCTCGGCCGAATTCGCGCCGTTTGCCATGACCCTGGGTCTGATCGGGATCTTCTACGGTGCGTTCCTCGCGTTCGCGCAAACCGACATCAAGCGTCTGATTGCCTACTCCTCCGTTTCCCACATGGGCTTCGTGTTGATCGGCATCTACTCCGGCAGCCAATTGGCGCTGCAGGGCGCGGTGATGCAGATGCTGGCGCACGGCCTGTCGGCCGCGGCACTCTTTATCCTCAGCGGCCAGTTGTACGAGCGCACCCACACCCGCGACATGCGTGAAATGGGTGGCCTGTGGTCGAAGATCGCTTACCTGCCGGCCATCAGCCTATTCTTTGCAGCCGCTTCCCTGGGCTTGCCGGGCACCGGTAACTTCGTCGGTGAGTTCCTGATCCTGATCGGCACGTTTGCCGCTGCACCCTGGATCACCGCGATTGCGACGTCCGGCCTGGTGTTCGGTTCGGTCTACTCGCTGATCATGATCCACCGTGCCTACTTCGGCCCGTCCAAATCGGACGCGGTGTTGCATGGCATGGATGGTCGCGAACTGATCATGGTGGTCGGGCTGGCGGCGCTGCTGATTTACATCGGTGTGTACCCGCAACCGTTCCTCGATACCTCTGCCGCGACGATGCATGGCGTGCAGCAGTGGCTCGGCTCCGCCTTCACTCAACTCGCTTCGGCCCGGTAAGAGCGCTATGGAATTCACGACTCAACACTTTATCGCGCTAGCGCCGTTGTTGATCACCAGCGCCACGATCATCGTGGTGATGCTGGCGATTGCCTGGCGCCGCAACCACTCGCAGACCTTCCTGATTTCCGTGGCGGGCCTGAACCTGGCGTTGCTGTCGATCCTGCCAGCCTTGAAAGTCGCGCCATTGGCCGTGACCCCACTGCTGCAAATCGATAGCTTCGCGTGTCTGTACATGGCGCTGATCCTGGTCGCCACCCTCGCTTGTGTGACCCTCGCCCACGCCTACCTCGGCGATGGCGGTTCGGGTTACCCGGGCAACCGTGAAGAACTGTACCTGCTGATCCTGATGGCCGCCGCCGGCGGTCTGGTCCTGGTCAGCGCGCACCACCTGGCCGGGCTGTTCATCGGTCTGGAACTGTTGTCGGTGCCGGTCTACGGTCTGGTGGCGTATGCCTTCTTCAACAAGCGTTCGCTGGAAGCCGGTATCAAGTACATGGTGCTGTCGGCCGCCGGTTCCGCGTTCCTGTTGTTCGGCATGGCCCTGCTCTACGCCGACTCCGGCAGCCTGAGCTTCGTCGGTATCGGCCAGGCCCTCGCGGCCACCGGCCTGCCAAGCTCGCTGGCGCAAATGGGCCTGGGCATGATGCTCATCGGCCTGGCGTTCAAGCTGTCGCTGGTGCCATTCCACCTCTGGACCCCGGACGTTTACGAAGGTGCTCCGGCTCCGGTGGCCGCGTTCCTGGCGACCGCTTCCAAAGTCGCGGTGTTCGCGGTGATGGTGCGTCTGTTCCAGATCTCGCCAGCGGCGAGCAGCGGTGTACTGAGCGACGTGCTGACCATCATCGCCATTGCGTCGATCCTGTTCGGTAACCTGCTGGCACTGACCCAAAGCAACCTCAAGCGTCTGCTGGGTTACTCGTCCATCGCCCACTTCGGCTACCTGCTGATCGCCCTGGTGGCGAGCAAGGGCCTGGCCGTGGAAGCCATCGGCGTGTACCTGGTCACCTACGTCATCACCAGCCTCGGCGCGTTTGGCGTCATCACGCTGATGTCCTCGCCGTACAACGGCCGTGACGCCGATGCCCTGTACGAATACCGCGGCTTGTTCTGGCGCCGTCCGTACCTGACCGCCGTCCTGACCGTGATGATGCTGTCCCTGGCCGGTATCCCGCTGACCGCGGGCTTCATCGGCAAGTTCTACATCATCGCCACCGGTGTCGAGTCGCACCAATGGTGGCTGGTGGGTTCCCTGGTATTGGGCAGCGCCATCGGCGTCTTCTACTACCTGCGCGTGATGGTCACCCTGTACCTGATCGAGCCGAACCTGCGTCGCCACGATGCGCAACTGCACTGGGAACAACGTGCTGGCGGTGTGATGCTGCTGGCCATCGCCGCACTGGCGTTCTTCCTCGGGCTGTATCCGCAGCCGCTGCTGGTCCTGGTTCAGCAGGCTGGACTGGCGGGTTGATCGCCTAGCGATACTTGGTAGCAAACAAAAAAACGGCGCCTTCGGGTGCCGTTTTGCGTTTGGGGTTTCAAGATCAAAAGATCGCAGCCTGCGGCAGCTCCTACAGGGAAATGCGAATCCCGTGTAGGAGCTGCCGCAGGCTGCGATCTTTTGATCTTCATCCTGACTGATATCCAGAATAGCCTCGCAGGCGATTCAGCCGCGTCCTACATCCCGATCCTGCCTTCGACTTTAACGTAATGACTTGACCGAATTGGCGAGAACAGAAGCCTTGGCCGACGAGCGCCAAGGCAAGGTCACGCTGCGAACCCACAAGGTCAAGTTGCCAAAACTGGTGCCCATCACTGCCGAGGAAGTGGTAGCCATCCGCCAACAGCTCAATCTTTCCCGTTCGGTGTTCGCGATGTATTTGCGTACGAATACCCGAACGCTGGAAAACTGGGAGCAAGGGCGGGCGAAACCTAATGCTCAAGCCACGACGCTTATCCGGTTGGTTGAGCGTTTTCCGGAGACAGTGGAGCAATTAGCAGCGTTGACATAGGTTCAGGAGGTTTTTAAAGATCAAAAGATCGCAGCCTTCGGCAGCTCCTACAGTTGGAGTGCGTTTCCCTGTAGGAGCTGCCGAAGGCTGCGATCTTTTGATCTGGATTAAAAAACGGCACCTTACGGTGCCGTTTGCGTTTCACAGTACAGAAGCTTACTTACGCGCATCCGCCCACGATTTCAACAGTTCGTTGTAGTTCACGGTTTCGCCTTTAGGCTTCTCGTTCGCCAGCTTCGGCTTTGGTGCACCCGGCTGATCGAACCAGTATTGCGCATCGCGTTCCGGGTTCATTTTCGGCCCGCAGACCGGTTGCGCCTTGGAGCGTTCCAGACGAGTCATGATCGCGTCCTGATCCTTGGCCAGGCCATCCAGCGCCTGTTGCGGGGTTTTCTCGCCGCTTGCCGCTTCGGCGATGTGGCTCCACCACAGTTGTGCCAGACGCGGATAGTCCGGCACGTTGGTCCCGGTCGGGGTCCATTGCACGCGGGCCGGGCTGCGGTAGAACTCCACCAGGCCACCGAGTTTCGGTGCCAGGTCGGTCATCGCTTGTGAGTTGATGTCCGACTCGCGGATCGGTGTCAGGCCGACGATGGTTTTCTTCAGCGACACGGTTTTCGAGGTCACAAACTGCGCATAAAGCCAGGCCGCCAGTTTCTGTTTCTCAGGCGTGGACTTCATGAACGTCCAGGAACCCACGTCCTGATACCCCAGCTTCATGCCCTCTTCCCAATACGGGCCTCTCGGCGACGGCGCCATCCGCCATTTCGGCGTGCCATCGGCGTTCACCACTGGCAAGCCCGGTTTGGTCATGTCGGCGGTAAACGCGGTGTACCAAAAGATCTGCTGGGCGATGTTGCCCTGGGACGGTACCGGGCCGGACTCGGAGAACGTCATGCCCGCCGCTTCCGGTGGTGCGTACGCCTTCATCCAGTCGACGTATTTCTGCGTCGCGTAAACCGCTGCCGGGCCGTTGGTGTCGCCGCCACGGGTCACGCTGGAACCCACCGGGTGGCAGTCCTCGACGCGGATGCCCCACTCATCCACCGGCAAGCCATTGGGAATCCCTTTGTCGCCGCCACCGGCCATCGAGAACCAGGCATCGGTGAAGCGCCAGCCCAGGGACGGGTCTTTCTTGCCGTAGTCCATGTGCCCGTAGATCCGCTTGCCGTCAATTTCCTTGACGTCTTCGCTGAAGAACTTGGCGATGTCTTCATAGGCCGACCAGTTCACCGGTACGCCCAATTCGTAACCGTACTTCTCCTTGAACTTGGCTTTCAGCTCCGGCCGCTCGAACCAGTCAGCGCGGAACCAGTAGAGGTTGGCGAACTGCTGGTCTGGCAATTGATAGATCTTGCCATCGGGAGCGGTGGTGAAGGAAATACCGATGAAATCCTTAATGTCCAAGGTCGGCGAGGTGAAGTTCTTGCCTTCATTGGCCATCAGGTCAGTGATCGCTTCGGTCTTGCCGTAGCGGAAGTGCGTACCGATCAAATCCGAGTCGTTGACCCAGCCGTCATAAATGCTCTTGTCCGACTGCATCACGGTCTGCAGCTTCTCCACCACATCGCCTTCCTGCAGCAAGTCGTGGGTCACCTTGATGCCGGTGATCTCGGTAAAGGCCTTGGCCAACACCTTGGACTCATATTCGTGAGTGGTCAGGGTTTCCGAGACCACCTTGATGTCCATCCCGCGAAATGGCTCCGCCGCCTTGATGAACCACTTCAATTCCGCAAGCTGCTGCTCTGGCGTAAGGGTGGACGGTTTGAATTCGCTGCCGATCCACTTTTTCGCCGCGTCTTCGTACGCATCAGCCCACGCGGCCGCGCTCAAACCGCTGAGTGCCAGCATGGCTGCCAATGAAATGCTATGTCGCAGCTTATTGTTTTTGTCGAACATAGAGACCTCCTGTTTAAGTTTCGGAGCAACATTGCCGAGCGATTCGACTAGCCCCAACGCATCACAGCCAACAGCCACACCAGGGACAACGCGGACGCTACCCAGATGCTCCAGTCGGTGGCGCCAATGACCAGCAAATGCAGGTAGGCGCTGCCGAGAAGACCGATAAACAGCCGATCGCCACGGGTGGTGGCAATCGGCAACAAACCACGCCGAAGAATGCTCGGCGAACGCAATTCCCAGGTCGTCATGCCCACCAGGATCAGGCCAATGACGATGAAGAACACAGCGGTAGGGACCGTCCAACTCATCCATTCCATCATCAGCTCCTCAGACCCGGCCCAGGGCAAAGCCCTTGGCCACGTGGTTGCGAACAAACCAGATCACCAGCATGCCGGGCAGGATGGTCAACACCCCCGCCGCCGCCAGCACGCCCCAATCGATGCCGGACGCCGACACCGTGCGTGTCATCACCGCCGCAATCGGCTTGGCGTTGACCGACGTCAGCGTCCGCGCCAACAGCAGTTCGACCCAGGAAAACATGAAGCAGAAAAACGCCGTGACACCGATTCCGGAGCCAATCAGCGGGACGAAAATCTTCACGAAGAACTTGGGAAAACTGTAGCCGTCGATATAGGCAGTTTCGTCGATTTCCTTCGGAACGCCGGACATGAAGCCCTCAAGAATCCACACCGCCAACGGCACGTTAAACAGGCAATGCGCCAGCGCGACAGCGATGTGTGTGTCGAACAACCCGATCGAGGAATACAACTGGAAGAACGGCAGCAGAAACACCGCCGGCGGCGCCATGCGGTTGGTCAGCAGCCAGAAGAACAGGTGCTTGTCGCCGAGGAAACGATAGCGCGAGAACGCATACGCCGCCGGCAATGCCACACTCAACGAGATCACCGTGTTCAAGCTTACGTAATATAGCGAGTTGAGGTAACCGGTGTACCAGGCCGGGTCGGTGAAGATCACCTTGTAGTTGGCGAAGGTAAAATCCCGCGGAAACAACGTCAGGCCACTGAGGATTTCGGTGTTGCTCTTGAAGGACATGTTCAGCAGCCAGTAGATCGGCACCAGCAGGAACAGGATGTAGATCAGCAGTGGAATCAGCTTTCTTTTACTCATGGCAGACCTCAGCGGTTGGCGTCAGAGTGAGTCATGGCGGTGTAGAACAGCCAGGACACCAACAGGATGATCAGGAAGTACACCAGCGAGAAAGCCGCCGCCGGGCCGAGGTCGAACTGCCCGATGGCCATCTGCGTCAGGGTCTGGCTCAAGAACGTGGTGGCGTTCCCCGGGCCGCCACCGGTCAGTACGAACGGCTCGGTGTAGATCATGAAGCTGTCCATGAATCGCAACATCACCGCGATCAACAGCACACTCTTGAGCTTGGGCAACTGGATGTGCCGCAACACGGCCCAGGCCGATGCCCGATCGATCCGCGCTGCCTGGTAATACACATCCGGAATCGCCCGCAGACCGGAGAAACACAACAGCGCCACCAACGACGTCCAGTGCCACACATCCATTACCAGCACGGTGACCCAGGCGTCCATGGTATTGGCCGCATAGTTATAGCTGATGCCCATCGCATTGAGGCTCGACCCGAGCAAACCGATATCCGCCCGGCCGAAAATCTGCCAGATCGTGCCCACCACGTTCCACGGAATCAGCAATGGAATTGCCAGGATGATCAGCACCAATGAGGACCAGCGGCCCTTGGTCGGCATGGTCAGGGCGATGGCGATGCCCAGCGGGATTTCGATCAGCAACACGCAGCCGGAGTAGATGAATTGGCGCAGCAGCGAGTCGTGCAGCCGTGGATCAAGCAACACTTGCTTGTACCAGTCGGCGCCGACGAAGTAGCGGCTGGACTGGTCAAAGATATCCTGTACCGAATAGTTGACCACGGTCATCATCGGGATCACCGCACTGAATGCCACCAGCAAAAACACCGGCAGGACCAGCCACCAGGCCTTGTTGTTCTGCACCTTGTTCATGGCTGCACCTCCAGCAGGTAATCGTCGGCATAGACCATCAACCACTGCGCCGGAAAGCTGATGTAGGCAGTGCCTTCGGGCACCGGTTTGTCTTCGGCCAGGCGCACTTTCAACGGCGCGCCGTCGAGGTTCAGGGTCATGATCTTGTAGGTGCCGAGGTCTTCGACGTGTACGACCTGTGCCTTCATCGCGTCGTCAAACGGTTCGTCCCACACGTGCACGAACTCCGGACGGATGCCGACCTTCAGGGTTTTCCATTCGGACTCGGCGATGCGTTGCTGTTGTGCGTCGGACAAGGGCAAATGCGTCGAAGCGAAACCCACGCCACCCGGCTGTGGCTGCACTTCGATCAGGTTCATTCCCGGGCTACCAATGAAATAACCGACGAATGTGTGGCTTGGCCGCTCGAACAACTCTCTCGGTGTGCCGAATTGCACGATCTGGCCGCCGTACATCACGGCAATTTTGTCAGCGAAGGTCGAGGCCTCCAGCTGATCGTGGGTGACATAGACCATGGTGATGTTGAACTGCTCGTGAATCTGCTTGAGCTTGCGCCGCAGCTTCCACTTCAAGTGCGGGTCGATCACCGTCAGGGGTTCGTCGAACAGGATCGCCGACACGTCATCGCGCACCAGCCCACGGCCCATGGAGACTTTCTGTTTTTCATCGGCGGTAAGGTTGCGCGCCTTTTTACTCAGCAACGACTGGAGGTCGAGAACCTCGGCAATTTCCTGCACCTTGCTGTGAATTTTCGCCTCGGCCATGCCCTGATTGCGCAGCGGGAAGGCCAGGTTATCGAACACCGTCATGGTGTCGTAGACCACCGGAAACTGGAAAACCTGAGCGATGTTGCGCTTTTCCGGGGTCAGGTCATTGACCACTTTGCTGTCGAACAGCACATGCCCCTGGGACGGGCTGAGCAACCCGGAAATGATGTTGAGCAACGTCGACTTGCCGCAGCCCGAAGGCCCGAGCAACGCGTAAGCACCGCCCTGCTCCCAAACGTGGTCCATCTCGCGAATCGCGTAATCCTCGGGGCCGGCCGGCGTCTTGGTGTAGCTGTGGGCGAGGTTCTGCAAACGGATTTCGGCCATCAGGCAACCCTCGCGATACGGCGACCGGGCGCCTGGACCAATCGTCCCTGCGCATCGAACACAAACAGTTTATGGGTCGGGATGTAGATGCGAATCGGCGCATCGACGTCGTATTCGTGCACGCCGGGCAAGTGCAGCACCAACAGGAAGTGTTCGTTGCGCACGTGCAGGAAGGTTTCCGAACCGCTGATCTCGGCCACTTCGACGGTGACCGCCAATTCAAGGTCATCGTCGTTGCTCGGCACCAGCGAGATATGGCTCGGGCGCACACCGAAGCGGAACTCGCCCTCGCCCACCGGCCGCAAATCGACGTTCAATGGAAAGTGCACGAAATTGGCGAAACTCACTTCATTGCCGGCAATCCGCCCCGGCATCAGGTTGATCGGCGGCTCGGAAAACAGTTCGGCGGCCAGCACGGTTTGCGGCTGGTGATAGACCTCGGACGACTTGCCGCTCTGGATCACCCGGCCCTCGTGAAGAATCGTGGTGGTACCGCCCAGCGCCAGCGCTTCGTTGGGTTCGGTGGTGGCGTAGATGGCGATGGTGTGGCGCGCCTTGAACAGCTCGCGCATTTCCTGGCGCAGTTCTTCGCGCAGTTTGTAGTCGAGGTTGACCAGCGGCTCATCGAACAGGATCAGCTCGGCGTCCTTGACCAACGCCCGGGCCATGGCCGTGCGCTGTTGCTGGCCACCAGAGAGTTCGAGGGGATGGCGCTGGAGGAATTTCTCGATGCGCAGCATCTTTGCGGTTTCCAGCACTTTGCTCTGTATCTGCTCGTTGGAAACGCCGCCCTGGCGCAACGGTGAGGCGATGTTCTCGAATACCGTCATGGTCGGGTAATTGATGAACTGCTGATACACCATCGACACGTTGCGCAACCGCACCGGGCGCTGGGTAACGTCGACGCCGTTCATCAGGATGCGCCCGCTGTCGGGCTTGTCCAGACCGGCCATCAAGCGCATGAGACTGGTTTTGCCGGACAGCGTGCGCCCGAGTAAAACGTTGAAGGAACCAGGTTCGAAACTCAGGCACGCATCGTCGATCCAGGTCTGGCCCTCGACGGTACGGCTGACGTGCTCCAGGGTTAATGACATGGCTCGGCCTTTTTATTATTTGGAGTCAAGCGACCGGAGCTACAGAGCGAGTTTCGTGCCAGAAATTTCAAGACGTTGATATAACGAGAAAATACCGAAAAATCCGAAGAGCTCAGGTTCGTAGCTGAACAGAAGTGAACAACCCGAACTGAACAACTGAACAGTTCAACGATTGACAATGAACAATAGTGAACAACACTCTATGGACAGTTCACGCTCCCCGTAGGAGCTGCCGAAGGCTGCGATCTTTTGATCTTGATTTTGATCTTCGCAATCGCACTGACGTCAAAGATCAAGATCAAGATCACGATCAAAAGATCGCAGCCTTCGGCAGCTCCTACAGGGGATCGCGCGTATCTATAAAAACAATAAAAGCTCAGAGACTGACTACCATGGCTGCACCTGCCCTGCCGCTCTCCCACGACGCCATCATCCAGGACTCCTGGACGCGTTGCCGCGCATTCGGCCTCGATCATCAGAGCGCCCCAGCGTTCGATCAGCTACCCGCCGAAGGCATCGCGCAGTTGCTGGAGAGCCAACACTCGCTGGTGCAGACCACGCATCAGGAAGTCCTGCCGTATTACGAGAACATCCTCAGCAACTCCAATTGCCTGATCATGCTCGCCGACAACCAGGGCCAGGTACTGACCTCGTGGGGCACCCAGCGCTTCATCGAGCCGAGCCTGACCCGAGGCTTCAGCGCTGGCGCCAGCTGGATGGAACGTTGCAGCGGCACCAACGCGATCGGCACCGCGCTGGCCTGCGAGCAGGCAGTGCACATCGAGCACGATGAACATTTCCTCAAGGCCAACCGCTTCATGACCGGTTCCGCCGCGCCAATTTTCGATGCCGAACGCAAGGTGATCGCGGTGCTGGACGTGTCCAGCGACAGCTACTTGCCGCCGTCGCATACCCTCGGCATGGTCAAGATGATGAGCCAGACCGTGGAAAACCGGCTGATCCTCAACCTGTTCCACGGCCAGCATTTTCAACTGACGTTCAACACAGGGCTGAATAACCTCGACAGCCAATGGGCCGGGTTGTTGATTTTCGATGAGAGCGGCCAGGTACTGTCGGCCAATCGCCGGGCCGACAACCTGTTGGGCATCAGCCTGTCGCGGGTCAGTGTCGAGAGCCTGTTCAAGGTGTCCTTGCTGGAACTGCTGAATCAGCCTGACGGCCTGCCATTCTCCCTGCAGGCCTCCGGACGCAACCGCTTTCAATGCCTGTTGAAGCGGCCGAAGCAGGCGCCGATTCAGGCGCGGCTGTTCTCTGAAACCAAGAGTGCTGAACCGAAGAACGCCGCGCCCACCGCCATCAGCCTGAATACCCTGCACTTCGGCGACAGCCGCGTGGAAAAAGCCGTGCGACAGGCCGAGCGCTTGTTGGAAAAAGACATTCCGCTGTTGATCCACGGTGAAACCGGGGTCGGCAAGGAAGTGTTCGTCAAAGCCTTGCATCAGGCCAGTTCCCGGAGCAAACAAGCGTTCATTGCCGTCAACTGCGCGGCGATCCCCGCCGAACTGGTGGAGTCCGAGCTGTTTGGCTATGAGAAAGGTGCGTTTACCGGTGCCAACCAGAAAGGCAGCATCGGGCTTATCCGCAAGGCGGACAAAGGCACGCTGTTCCTCGATGAAATTGGCGACATGCCGTTGCCGACGCAAGCTCGACTATTGCGGGTGCTGCAGGAGCGATGCGTGCAACCCGTCGGTAGCAGTGAACTGTTCCCGGTGGACATTCGAATTATTTCGGCGACTAACCGCTCGTTGCGCGAACAGGTGCAATTGGGACGGTTCCGGGAAGACCTCTATTACCGGATCGGCGGTCTGACATTGGAGTTGCCGCCACTACGGGAGCGCAGCGACAAGCAGGCGTTGTTCAAACGGTTGTGGGAACAGCATCGCGAGCCGTCGCAGTGGGCGGGATTGAGCCGGGAGGTGATGGAATTGTTCAGCCGTCATCCGTGGCCAGGGAATTTGAGGCAGGTCAGCAGCGTGATGCAGGTGGCACTGGCCATGGCCGAAGAACAACCGGTGCGGCCGGAGCATTTGCCGGATGATTTTTTTGTCGATCTGGAGATGGAGCCGACGGGTTCGCCGGAGGCATTGGCGGTGGATTTGAATGATGTCGAGGATTTGAATCGGCAGTTGCAGGCGGCTGGGGGGAATATTTCGCACTTGGCGCGGCGGTTGGGTGTTAGCCGCAATACCCTCTACAAGCGGTTGCGTCAGTCGGATGGGTAAAAGGCAAGATCAAAAGATCGCAGCCTTCGGCAGCTCCTACAGGTATAACTCATCCAACTGTAGGAGCTGCCGAAGGCTGCGATCTTTTGATCTTCAAAAAAAACCCGCACAAGGCGGGTTTTGTGTAGCGAACGCAGCAATCAGTCAGCCAGACGCCAGGTCGTGCCGCCCTTGCCGTCTTCCAGCACCACGCCCATGGCGGTGAGCTGGTCGCGGATGCGGTCGGACTCGGCCCAGTCTTTACCGGCACGCGCCGCCAGACGCGCAGCGATCAGCGCATCGACTTCAGCCGCATCAACCCGCCCTTCGGCGCCGGCCTGCAAGAAGCCATCGGCTTCAAGCTGCAACACACCCAACACGCTCGCCAGCTCTTTCAAACGCGCCGCCAGACCCGCCGCCGCGTCGAGATCACTCTCACGCAAACGGTTGATCTCGCGAACCATCTCAAACAGCACCGCGCAGGCTTCCGGCGTGCCGAAGTCGTCGTTCATCACTTGGGTGAAGCGCTCGACAAACGCTTCGCCGCCAGCAGGCGCCACGTTCGGCAGGCCTTTCAACGCATGGTAGAAACGCTCGAGCGCGCCTTTGGCGTCCTTGAGGTTGTCTTCCGAGTAGTTGATGGCGCTGCGGTAGTGGCTTGACACCAGCAGGTAGCGCACGACTTCCGGGTGGTACTTTTCCAGCACGTCGCGAATGGTGAAGAAGTTGTTCAAGGACTTGGACATCTTCTCGCCATTGATGCGAATCATGCCGCAATGCATCCATGCGTTGGCGTAGGTCTTGCCGGTCGCCGCTTCGCTCTGGGCGATTTCGTTTTCATGGTGCGGGAACTCGAGGTCGCTGCCGCCGCCATGAATGTCGAAGGTCTCACCGAGGCAGCAGGTGGACATCACCGAGCACTCGATGTGCCAGCCCGGACGCCCGGCACCCCAGGGTGACTCCCAGCTCGGCTCGCCCGGCTTGGCGCCTTTCCACAGCACGAAGTCCAGCGGGTCCTGTTTCGACTCGTCGACTTCGATCCGCGCGCCGATGCGCAGGTCTTCGATCTTCTTGCGCGAGAGCTTGCCGTAACCCATGAACTTGGCGACGCGGTAGTACACGTCGCCATTGCCCGGAGCGTAGGCGTAACCCTTGTCGATCAGGGTCTGGATCATCGCGTGCATGCCGGGAATATGACCCGTGGCGCGCGGCTCCATGTCGGGTTTCTTGATGTTCAGGCGCGCTTCATCTTCGTGCATCGCCGCGATCATGCGCTCGGTCAAGGCTTCGAACGATTCGCCGTTCTCGTTGGCCCGATTGATGATCTTGTCGTCAATGTCGGTGATGTTGCGCACGTAAGTCAGGTCGTAACCGCTGAACCGCAACCAGCGAGTCACCAGGTCGAACGCGACCATGCTGCGGCCATGGCCCAGGTGGCAGTAGTCGTACACGGTCATCCCGCAGACATACATGCGCACATTATTGCCATCCAGCGGCTTGAAGACTTCTTTGCTCTTGGTGAGCGTGTTGTAGATAAAAAGCACGTCAGATTCCTTGAATCACTGGCCCCACGAATCACGCAAGGTCACGGTACGGTTGAACACCGGATGACCGGGTTTCGAGTCCTTGATATCCGCGACGAAGTAACCTTCGCGCTCGAACTGGAAACGGTCTTCCGGCTGTGCGTTGCCCAGCGAAGGCTCGGCACGACAACCGGTGAGGACTTGCAGCGAATCAGGGTTGATGTTGTCCAGGAAACCGGCGCTGTCTTCAGCCTTTTCCGGGTTCGGCGAACGGAACAGACGATCGTACAGACGCACTTCGCATTCGACGCTGGCCGCAGCCGGCACCCAGTGCACTACGCCTTTGACCTTGCGGCCTTCAGGGTTCTTGCCCAGGGTCTCCGGGTCATACGAGCAACGCAGTTCGACGATGTTGCCATCGGCGTCCTTGATCGCGTCGTCGGCACGGATCACGTAGCTGCCGCGAAGGCGCACTTCGCCGTTCGGCTCCAGGCGCTTGTAGCCTTTTGGCGGCTCTTCCATGAAGTCATCGTGGTCGATGTAGATTTCACGGGCGAACGGCAGCTTGCGCACACCCAGTTCTTCTTTCTGCGGATGACGCGGCAGTTCGAGGTTCTCGACCTGGTCTTCCGGGTAGTTGGTGATCACCACCTTCAACGGACGCAGCACGCACATGGCGCGCGGAGCGTTCTGGTCCAGATCCTGACGGATGCTGAATTCGAGCATGCCGAAGTCGACGACGCCGTCAGAACGGTTGGTGCCGACCATGTCGCAGAAATTGCGGATCGACGCAGGCGTGTAGCCACGGCGGCGGAAGCCCGACAACGTGGACATGCGCGGGTCATCCCAGCCATTGACGTGTTTCTCGTCCACCAGCTGCTTGAGCTTGCGCTTGCTGGTGATGGTGTAGTTCAGGTTCAGGCGGCTGAACTCGTACTGACGCGGTTGCGCCGGCACTGGCAATTGTTCGAGGAACCACTCGTACAGCGGACGGTGGCTTTCGAATTCCAGGGTGCAGATCGAGTGGGTGATGCCTTCGATGGCGTCCGACTGACCGTGGGTGAAGTCGTAGTTCGGGTAGATGCACCACTTGTCGCCGGTCTGGTGGTGATGCGCGTGGCGGATGCGATACATGATCGGGTCGCGCAGGTTCATGTTCGGCGAAGCCATGTCGATCTTGGCCCGCAGCACGCGTGCGCCGTCCGGGAATTCGCCAGCGCGCATGCGGGCGAACCAGTCCAGGTTTTCCTCGACGCTGCGGTCGCGGAACGGGCTGTTCTTGCCCGGCTCGGTCAGGCTGCCACGGTATTCCTTGGCCTGTTCCGGGCTCAGGTCGTCGACGTAGGCCTTGCCGGCCTTGATCAGCTCCACCGCCCAGTCGAACAACTGGTCGAAATACTTGGAGGCATAGCGCACTTCACCGGACCATTCGAAGCCCAGCCACTTGATGTCGCTTTCGATCGCGTCGATGTATTCCTGGTCTTCCTTGGCCGGGTTGGTGTCGTCGAAACGCAGGTGCGTGACGCCGCCAAACTCCTGGGCCAGGCCGAAGTTCACGCAGATCGACTTGGCGTGGCCGATGTGCAGGTAACCGTTGGGCTCAGGCGGAAAACGAGTGACGATCTGCGTGTGCTTGCCCGAGTCCAGGTCTGCCTGGATGATCGGCCGCAGGAAGTTGACCGGCACGGCAGGGCCGGTCTTGGCATTCGAGGTAGGGTCGACAGTGGGCTTGCTCATAGGATCCTTGAACGTACAAGTGCGTGGCCGCAATAAAGGCCGGACAAAACAAAGGCGCTATCATAGCCGATGCCGTCAAGCCGCTGACAGGAGCAGGCCCGAAAACGGCTGCATTTAATCGGATGCAAATGAAAAACAGCCTCGAAATTCGCGCCTGTCGCGCTAAACTGCGCATCTCGGCCGAATTTGGCCGAACCGGTTGAGGGCTTGAACGCCCTGAAACCCACGAATTCCCAGAAAACGCATTTTCAAAAAGAGTCTCCGATCATGACCCAAGTCAAACTGACCACCAACCATGGCGACATCGTCCTGGAACTGAACGCTGAAAAGGCACCGCTGACCGTTGCCAACTTCATCGAATACGTTAAAGCCGGTCACTACGAAAACACTGTTTTCCACCGCGTCATCGGTAACTTCATGATCCAGGGCGGCGGTTTCGAGCCAGGCATGAAAGAAAAGAAAGACAAGCGCCCAAGCATCCAGAACGAAGCCGACAACGGCCTGCCAAACGTGAAGTACAGCGTGGCCATGGCGCGCACCATGGAGCCGCATTCGGCGTCCGCCCAGTTCTTCATCAACGTGGCTGACAACAGCTTCCTGAACCACAGCGCCAAGACCACTCACGGCTGGGGCTACGCGGTATTCGCCAAAGTCGTTGAAGGCACCGACGTGGTCGACAAGATCAAAGGTGTTTCCACCACCATGAAATCCGGCCACCAGGACGTTCCAGCAGACGACGTGATCATCGAGAAAGCCGAGATCATTGAGTGATACTGCTGATTTCAGACTTGCATCTGGAAGAGGAGCGCCCGGACATTACCCGGGCGTTTCTGGATTTACTCGCCGGACGTGCCCGCTCGGCGAGTGCGTTGTATATTCTGGGCGATTTTTTCGAGGCGTGGATTGGCGACGATGCCATGACACCCTTCCAGCGCTCCATCTGCCAGGCCCTGCGCGACCTCAGCGACAGCGGCACGGCAATTTTTCTGATGCACGGCAACCGCGACTTCATGCTCGGCAAGGCTTTCTGCAAACAGGCCGGCTGCACCTTGTTGAAGGACCCGAGTGTCGTGCAGTTCAACGGCGAGCCGGTGCTATTGATGCACGGCGACAGCCTCTGCACCCGCGACGAGGCTTATATGAAGCTGCGTCGTTACCTGCGTAACCCGATTACCCTGTTTATCCTGCGGCACTTGCCGTTGCACACCCGCCATAAACTGGCGCGCAAGCTGCGCAGCGAAAGCCGTGCGCAAACGCGCATGAAGGCCAACGACATTGTCGATGTCACGCCCGAAGAAGTGCCGCGGATCATGCAGGCCCATGGCGTGAAAACCTTGATTCATGGGCATACCCATCGCCCGGCCATCCACAAGTTGCAGATTGGCGAGCAGGCGGCCAAGCGCATTGTGCTGGGGGATTGGGATCGTCAGGGCTGGGCGTTGCAGGTGGATGAGCAAGGGTTTGCGTTGGCGCCGTTTGATTTTGTGACGTCCTAAAGATCAAAAGATCGCAGCCTGCGGCAGCTCCTACAGGTGTACACATAACCCTGTAGGAGCTGCCGCAGGCTGCGATCCTTTAACAGGCACCGCTAAATCAATGGCCGGAGGCAGCAGGCCCCGCCTTCGCCGCAAACGGCGGTTTCGCCAGCCACACGATCAATATCAACCCCATGAACCCCCAGCCCAGCAACGTGAAGTAATCCACGGTGGAGAGCATGTAGGCCTGACTGGTCAGCACATGATCCAGTTGGGCATACGCGGGACTGCCTGCCCCGCCCAGATTCTGCAAGGCGTCCCGGGTTGCCGGGTCATACGTGGTGATGCTTTCACTCAAGTACGCATGATGCTGATCCGCCCGACGAATCCAGATCCAGGTCGTCAGCGATGCCGCGAAGCTGCCGCCCAAGGTCCGCAGGAACGTCGCCAGGCCAGCGCCGTCGGCGATCTGGTTTGGTGGCAAATCCGACATCAAAATGCTCAAGGTCGGCATGAAGAACAGCGCCACGCCAATGCCCATGAACAGTTGCACCAGCGCGATATGCTGGAAGTCCACTTCGTTGGTAAACCCGGCGCGCATGAAGCAGCTCAGGCCAATCGCCATGAACGCGCCACCCGCCAGCAAGCGCAGGTCGAATTTGTGCGCGTACTTGCCGACAAACGGCGACAGAATCACCGGCAGGATGCCGATCGGTGCCACGGCCAGGCCGGCCCAGGTTGCGGTGTAGCCCATCTGGGTTTGCAGCCATTGCGGCAGGATCAGGTTAATGCCGAAGAACCCGGCGTAACCCAGCACCAGCACCAGGGTGCCGATGCGGAAGTTGCGATAAGCGAACAGCCGCAGGTTGACCACCGGGTGCTTGTCGGTCATTTCCCAGATCACGAACACCGCCAGCGCAATCACCGAAATCGCCGCGCCAATCAGGATGAAACTGGATTCGAACCAATCCAGATCGTTGCCCTTGTCGAGAATCACCTGCAACGCACCGACCCCAATGATCAGCGTGATCAAACCGACGTAATCCATTGGCTGGCGGCTGGTTTCCACCGGACGCGCCTTGAGTTGCGAACGCACCACCATCACCGCAAACACGCCAATCGGCACGTTGATGAAGAAGATCCACGGCCAGCTGTAACTGTCGGTAATCCAGCCACCGAGGATCGGCCCGGCAATCGGCGCCACCACCGTGACCATCGCCAGCAACGCCAGGGCCATGCCGCGCCTCGCCGGTGGATAGACCGCAATCAGCAGCGTCTGGGTCATCGGGTACAACGGACCGGCCACCAGGCCTTGCAATACCCGGAAGCCGATCAATTCCGGCATCGACGTCGAGATACCGCACAGAAACGATGCCAGTACGAACAGAATGGTCGCCCACAGAAACAGCTTTACCTCGCCAAAGCGCCGACTGAGCCAACCGGTCAGCGGCAGCGCGATGGCGTTACTCACGGCGAACGAAGTGATCACCCAGGTGCCCTGCTCCGAACTCACGCCGAGGTTGCCGGAAATCGTCGGCAGCGCCACGTTGGCGATGGTGGTGTCGAGCACTTGCATGAACGTCGCCAGCGACAGGCCAATCGTGCTGAGCACCAGGCTGGGCGGGGTGAAAGACGCGTTATTGCTCATCGCGAATCCTTTGAAACCTGATGGGTGCTGCGCCTGTTACAGACGCAGCTGACCTTGTGGGAGCGAGCCTTTGTGGTGAGGGGATTTATCCCCGTTCGGCTGCGAAGCAGACGTCAGCTCATTAATGCGATTGGACTTTGAAGTGCTGGGGCCACTTCGCGCCCCAACGGGGATAAATCCCCTCGCCACAGAGGCTCCCGCAGGGTCGGTTTTTTGGCGAATCAGCGTTGAACGGTTTTACTGACCGCGGCGCTGTTGTCGTGGATCAACTGGGTGATCATCGCGTCGGCCTCGGCCAACTGACGGTCGTAGACGTTGGTGCTGAACGAAGCCTTTTGCGGCGGCTGTTGCGCCAGCACCGGGCCACTCTGGTCACGCAGGCTCACATCGACTTGAGTCGACAGCCCCACGCGCAACGGGTGCTTGGCCAGTTCTTCGGCGTTGATGTGAATCCGTACCGGCACTCGCTGCACGATCTTGATCCAGTTACCGGTGGCGTTCTGCGCCGGCAACAGGGCAAAAGCGCTGCCGGTGCCGGCGCCAAGGCTGTCGATGGTGCCGCTGAATTTCACGTCGCTGCCATAGAGGTCGGCCTGAATCTCCACCGGCTGACCTATGCGCATGTCACGCAGTTGGGTTTCCTTGAAGTTGGCGTCGATCCACAGCTGATCCAGCGGAATCACCGCCATCAGCGCCGTGCCCGGCTGGACGCGCTGGCCCAGTTGCACGGAGCGTTTGGCCACATAACCGGTGACCGGCGCGATCAAGGTGCTGCGCGAGTTATTCAGGTACGCCTGGCGTAATTGCGCGGCCGCCGACATCACGTCCGGGTGCGAGGACACTACGGTGTCATCGACCAGCGCACTGGTGGTTTTCAGTTGCTGTTTGGCATTGGCCAGGGCGTTTTGCGCCGAGGTCAGGTCGTCGCGAGCGTGGGACAATTCTTCCTGGGAAATCGCCCCGCCAGCGGCCAGGTTTTTCCGGCGATTGAAGTTGTCCTGCGCTTTCTGCACTTCAGCCTGCTGGGCATTGACCTGGGCTTTCATGCCA
The DNA here is from genome assembly GCF_059716195.1 of Pseudomonas sp. LBUM1644. NCBI lineage: Bacteria > Pseudomonadati > Pseudomonadota > Gammaproteobacteria > Pseudomonadales > Pseudomonadaceae > Pseudomonas > Pseudomonas sp. LBUM1644. Next base: position 4,167,058 of record NZ_CP166812.1, read on the forward strand.
TCAACGTTGCTGTACAAGCCGCGAACCTGGCGCACGGTGCGTGCCAGATTGGCCTGGGCACTTTGCAGACCGACTTCGGCGTCGTTCGGGTCAAAGTTGATCAGCACCTGGCCTTCGTGGACCAGGTCGCCGTCATCGGCGCCGATGCTGACCACGGTGCCGGTGACCAGCGGCGTGATTTCCACCACGTTACCGTTCACATAGGCATCGTCGGTGCTTTCGTTCCAGCGCCCGTAGAATTCGTGATAACCCCAGATGCCGACACCGGCGAGGATCACCACAATGGCCAGCACGACCAGCATGACTTTGCGTTTGCGTGGATTGCTGGTGTCTGGCGTGTTGTCAGTTTGAGTGTTTTCGGCAGTGGCCATGACAGATACCTTGAATTAGTTGTTCAGCTTGGCGGCTGGAGTGGCCGAGGCAATGGTTTCACTCTGGAAACCGCCACCCAGGGCCTGCATCAGTTGGATCGACAGGTCGATCTGCTCGGCATTCAGGTTGGCCAGCTGGCGCTGGGCCTGCAGCAATTGCTGCTCGATGCTGAGCACGTCCAGGTAGTTACCGATGCCGGAACCGTACCGCTGGACCACGGTGTTGTAAGAATCCTGGGCAATATCGGTGGCGTGTTGTTGAGCGCCGATCTGCCGGCCGATATCGCGCAACTGGTTGATGGTGTCGCTGACATCACCCAGGGCTTTCACCAGACTTTTGTTGTACTGCGCCACCGCGAGGTCGTAATCGGCATCGCGGGAATCGAGGTCGGCCCGCAAGCGGCCGCCGTCGAAAATCGGCACCGAGATCGTTGGCGCGATGTTGAAGAAACGACTGGCCGAACCAAACATTGCGTCCCCCAACAAGGATTCGGCACCCGCCGCGGCGCTAAGGTTCAAGTTGGGATAGAACTGGGTTTTGCCGGCGGCGATGTTCTTGCTCGCGGCCTCAACCCGCCAACGTGCGGCGACAAGGTCCGGGCGGCGACCGAGCAACTCGGCGGGCAATACCGACGGCAATGCGACGGCGCTGGCTTGAAGAATCTTCGGCCGGGCAATTTCATTGCCGCGATCAGGACCTTTGCCGAGCAAGACCGCCAAGGCGATTTTCGCGCTGTTCAGGCGTTTTTCGGCGTCGATCAGGCTGGCTTCGGAGGTCGCTTCCAGGCTTTCGGTCTGCTGGAACTGGTACTGGCTGTCGATCCCGGCGCTCAAGCGACGCTGGCTCAGGTCGAGCATCTGCTTGGTGCGCTTGAGGTCTTCATTGGCCAGGTCATAGACGATGTGCGCCTGACCGAGATCGCTGTAGGCCCGGGCCACGTCGGCAGACAAGGTCAACTGCGCGGCCTGCTGATCGATTTCAGCCGCACGGGCCTGGCCCAACGCCGCTTCCCAGGCGTCACGCTGACCGCCCCAGAGGTCGAAGTTGTAATTGAAGCTGGCGCCGATATTGCGCACGGTGGCGTAAGCATCGCCCTGCCCTTGCGGGTCCTGATCGCGAGCCAGACGCGAACGGCTGACGCCGGCGCTGGCATCGAGGGTCGGCATCCGCGCAGCATCGGCTGCATACGCGGCGGCGCTGGCCTGGTGCGCGCGGGCGTCGGCAATTTGCATGTCAGGGCTGTCGTGCAAGGCTTCACGGATCAGCCCGTCGAGCTGCGGGTCGCCAAGGCTTTTCCACCAGTCGCTTTTCGGCCAGGCCGCGGGCGACAGGGTCACGCCGCTGAGGGATTGCCCGGCCTTGAGGTTTTTCGCGTCGAGGCTGACGCCTTCGGTGGTCAGGCCGCTGTAGCTGGCGCAACCGGCCAGGGTCATGGCCGCCAGCACCAGGCTGAGGCCGGTACGCAGGGTTTTGCTGCTCATTTGTCACCTACCCGCAGCAGCGTGATCGAGTCACCGGCTGCCACCAAAATTTTCTTCAGGATCTGTTCCAGGGTTTCCAACTCTTGCGGAGTGATCGCGCCGGCCAATTCATTCATGGCGTCGGCGCCGATGTGCGGCAGGAGGTCGGCGAGCTTCTGGCCTTCTTCCGTCAGCACCAGTTGCACCTGGCGGCGGTCAGCCTCGGAACGTTGGCGAGCGAGGAAACCCTTCTGTTCCAGACGATCGAGCATGCGGGTCATCGAGCCGCTGTCCAGCGACAGGTGCCGGCACAGCTCGGCCGGGGTATCGACGCCGTACTGGGCCATGATGATCAGCACTTTGAACTGCGCGGCGGTGATGCCGTGGGGTTCCATGTGCGTGTCGATGATCCGGTCCTTGAGCAACGCAGCGCGCCCGAGCAGGAGCCCGAGATGGCAATTTTTGAATCCGTCCGGGGTGAAATGTTTCATCTGACCACCAATTAGCTGCCTAGGCAGAGAATGTATGACGAGATGTTACTGCCTAGGCAGCGAATGTCAACGGAAATAGTTAGGTTGCTTTGTAATTAGCTGATAAATGGTGGGGGCTAAAAGCAAAAGATCGCAGCCTTCGGCAGCTCCTACAGGGTCGCGTGCTCCCGATTATTCACGGGGGAACGCGGTCCTTGTAGGAGCTGCCGAAGGCTGCGATCTTTTGACCTTGGGGCCCTAAAAATCCCGCTTGTAGAAAATATCCAGCGAACTGGCCACGCCGCCCGCCGCTTCGAGGTAGACCTTCTTGCTCAGCTTGTAGCGCAAAGCAATCGTGTTGGCCGGTTCAAATACGCCAACCCCGTAACGCAACGTGAGTTTCTCGGACAGATTGCCGCTGGCGACCACGCTCGTTGTGTTGCCACTGCCCTCGGTATCGAGCTGGAAATCCTGAATCCCCAGATTGTTGGCCAGTTTGCCGGTCATCCCGGAACTGCCCATCAAGCCTAACCCAAGCGCCGCCTGGGCCAGCATGTTGTTGTCTTCACCGTTGGTGCTGAGCGGACGCCCCAGCACCAGGTACGACAACGCCTGCTCCTGGCTCATCGCCGGCTCGGAGAAGATTTGCGTGGTGGGCTGCTCGGCACTGCCGCTCAGGCGAATGCCGGCAATCACGTCGTCGGTCTGGCGAATCGCTTCAACGTCCAGATACGGCTGATCGACAGGCCCGGCAAATAAAAGCCGCGCCCGCCGCACGGTCAGGCGCTGACCGTAGGCCCGGTATCGCCCGTCGTTGAGCCAGAGCTCGCCTCGGGTGTCCATGTTATCGCCGATGTGCACGTGTCCTTTCAGGTTGGCGGTCAGGCCAAACCCGACAAAGCTCAGTTTGTCGTCGCCCACCACCACGTCGATGTCCATCTTCATGGCCAGCGGCGGTTTGCCCTCTTGGGTCTGTTGGCCGACGATCACCGTGTCATCAGAAATCTTGACGGTCGACGGCGGCAACTCGCGCACCGTGATTTCGCCCTTGGGCACCAGGACCTTGCCGGCAATGGCCAGCTCGTCGCCCTTCATCGAGATCTTCAGGTCCGGCGCCACTTCAAGCTTGGCGTACGGTTCGACGGTGACGGGCAACTGCGAACCTTTAAGCGCCAGATCCACCACCAACGCCTGCCCCCAGGCGATGTTGCCGTTCAAGCTGCCCTGCCCGGTCTTGCCGCTTTTCCAGCCGCCGTTCAATTGCACGGTTTCGCCGACGATCACTGCCTGAAGCTGCAAGGCGTGAAGTTCCATCGGCAATTCCGGGCCGGACACCTCGCCGTCACTCAGCAGCAGATTGCCGTTCACCTGAGGCGCCATCAGCGTGCCGGCGATCGTGCCGCTGCCATTCAAACGTCCCGTAAGTTTCTCGACCATCGGCACAAACGGCCGCGCCACGGACACGTCCAGCCCACTGAGACGGAACGAGCCTGTCAGCGGTTTGGTCTTCGGCAGCGGATTGATTTGCGCCTGCACCATCAGTTCGCCAAGCTTGCCGCCGACGAAGTTGAGGTCGGTGTCGATGCGCTTAGGCGTGAGCTTGCTGGTGAGTTTCAGGGTTTGGTACGGGAAATCCAGCCACTGATCCTTGTCCTTCATGCGCAAGGTGCCGCCGCTGGCATCGACGCTGATCTGGCCGTTCGGGCCGCTGGCCGGCAGGTCCAATTGCAGGTCGGCATTGAGGCTGCCCTTCCAGGCGAAATCCTTCGGCAACCACTGGGCGAGGCTTTCAATCGGGAATTGTTTGAGGTGATAACGCAGCTTCGGCTCAGGCATCAAGCGCTGGTCTTCACCACACAAACTGGACGGGCCGGAGATCCAGCAATGGGCGCCGAAGTTGATTTTGCCGTCGGCCAACCGTTCAAGCTTCGCCGGACCTTGCAGCTTCCAGTCCTGGCCGCCGGCCTGGATGTCGCCGCTGGCCAAACGGCCGCGCCAGTTGCCTTTATCCAGCGCACCGTCGAGGCCGAGGGCCAGTTTCAGCTGCGGCCCTTGCAGGTCGAGGCTGAGTTTCTGGTTTTTGATATCGCCCTGGCCGCTGGCGGTCAGCGTGCCCAGCGAGGTGTCACCGGCCTGAATGCCGCTGCTCTTCAGATCGATTTTCGCCCGTTGCGCGCTGTCGAGGGTCGCATCGAGATTAAGGCTTTGCAGGCGATTGTCTTCGAAAGCCAGTTGCGTGCCTTGCAGCCCCAGTTTGCCCTGCGGCGCCTTGAGCGTGCCGGCGAGATCGACGCGGCCGATGAGCTGACCGCGCAGTTGCGGCCAGAGCTGAGCCAGGCGCGACAGCTTGATATCGATCTGGCCGGCGAGTTTCTGCTGCAGGCTGCCCTTGCCGGTGATGCTGTTGTCGCCCAAGCGAATCTGCAAGGCGCTGAGGTTCCACTGCTCGCCCCCACCATCGGCTTTGACTTGCAGCACCGCCGGCTGCCCACGCAGTTTACCTTTCAGATCCAGGTCCGCGTTCAGGCTGAGTTTTTCATTCTTCATCTCGCCTTTGCTGCGCAGCGGTCCGGCCAGCGTGCCCGGCAATTCTGCGACCCAATACGCCGGATTGATGGCCGACAGGTCCAGCGCCGTATCCCAGGCGATGCCATCAGCGAATTGCAGGTTCAAGTGTCCTTCGGCCTTGCCCTGCCCGGCTTCGAGCTGAATTTGTTGCAGGTAGATTTTCGTCAGGTCGCCGCTGAACGGGCTGGTCAGGCTGAAGGCCCCGGCCGGGCCATCCAGCGCGGCATTGAAGCTGCCGAGGTACTTGCCATCGGTGTACGAGACATCGCCGTTGAAGCTGCGCAACGCCACTTGCGGTTCGTCGATCAATGGATAGAGGCGGTGCCACGGAAAATCCTGCCAGTCGATCTTGGCGTCGGCGCTCAGGCCTTTGCTCCAATCGAGGTTGCCGGTGAGTTTCAAGCTTTGCTTGTCGCTGGCCGTCAGGTTCAACCCGGCGATTTGCGCGCCGTTGGCGTCAACCTTGCCTTGCAGCATCAGCGCGACCGGGCCAAGTTCTGCGGGCAGCGTGGCGTTGCCGAGTAATTGGTAACCGTTTTTCAGGTCGCCCTCGCCGGTGACCACAAGTTGATTGAGTTGCAGGGTGTCCGGCAAATCGGCGCTGGGCTTGAAGCCGTCGGCGGTGATGCGCACCTTGGCCGGCAGGTTGTCCACCAGCGGTTGCAGCTCGCCGGTCAGTTGGCCGTTCAAGTAACCGCTGCTGTCGGCTTTCAGGTTCAGGGTTTTGCGCAGGTCGCCGTCGACTTTCAGGGCTAGCGTCCAGGGTTCGGGGGCCGGCAGGGTCAGTTTGCCTTCAGCCTTGAGCGGCCAATTGCCGCTCGGTTGCAGCAGGCCGGACAGATTCAGGCTCAGGTCATCACGTTGCAACTTCACCGAGTCAATCTGCATCCCTGACGCTGTCCAGTGCGCCGCCAGTTGCAGGCCCCTGAGTTCTTCGCTGCCATTGAACAGCAGGCTGCCGACTTGAACGTCACCCAGTTCGATGGCCAACGGTAACTTGAGATCGGGCAGCTCGATGTCGCCACTGTTGTCTTCATCCGTGCCCGGCGGAAATTGCAGGCTGACCTGATCAGCCTGCAACTGCTCGATGCACAGGGCCATGCGCGTCAGGCACAGCGGCGACCAGGCAAAAATGACTTTGCTCAGCTCGACCCGACTGCTGTCCTGCTGCCATAACAGATGATCGGCACTCCACTGCCCACCCAGACGGCCCTGGAAATTCTCCACGGTCAAACCCGGCACGAAGCCCAGCGCCCAACGGCTGCCCGTCTGCGTTCCGATCACGGTGGCCAGGGTCAGCACGACCAGCATCATCAACGCCGGAATCGCCAGCAGCGTTACTTTCAAACCACGCTTCACAGCTCAGGCCCCATGGAAAAGTGCAGTCGGATGCCGCCGTCGTCGTCCAGCGCATGGGCCAGGTCGAGGCGAATCGGCCCCACCGGCGAGATCCAGCGCACGCCGATGCCCACGCCGGTCTTGAGATTCGGCAGTTCGAGGGTATTAAACGCGTTGCCCTGGTCGATGAAGGTTGCGACCCGCCACTTTTCGGCGATTGAATATTGGTACTCGGCGCTGGCCGTGATCATGTAACGGCCACCGATGCGATCGCCTTCGGAGTTTTCCGGGGACAGGCTCTGATAATCGTAGCCGCGCACGCTTTGATCGCCGCCGGCAAAAAAGCGCAACGACGGCGGCACCGATTTGTAGCCATTGGTGGCGCTGCCGCCGACCTGCACCCGGCCGAGAAAGCGGTGTTTGTCGAAGACGGTGGTCAAGCCTTTCACCAAAGCCGTGCCGTACAGCAAGTTAGTGTCGGACCCCAACCCTTCCTTGGCCACTTTGGTCTCGAACTCCAGGCGATAGCCGTTGTGCGGGTCGATGCGGTTGTCGCTTTTCAGGTAGGAATAGCTGACACCCGGCATCAGCAAGGTACTGAGCCCCGAGTCGTCGCCCAGCCTGTATTCCTCGCGTTGCCATTTGAGCGACACCACCCGCTGCCAGCCACTGGGCAACTTGCTGTGCCACTCAGGACCGAGGGTCAGCAGTTTGCTGAGGGAGTCCTTGTCAGCGATTTCTTCGTTCTGATAACCACCGGCGAACCGCAGTTTGTCGGTCAGCGGCGGGTCCAGGGGAATGTCGTAGAACACACCGACGTTTTGCCGTGGCGCCGAGATTTCGGTTTCCCAGCCATAGCTGTGACCTTGAGGATTGACCCAGTGCCGGGTCCAGTTGGCCTTGATCCGGGGGCCGACGTCGGTGGAATAGCCCAGGCCAAGGCCCATGGTCCGCGGTTTGCGGGTTTCGAGTTTGACGTCGACCGGGATCACATCGTTCTTCGACGCCGTCGGTGCCGCATCCACCCGCACACTGTCGAAATAACCGCTCGATTGCATGGCCTGATTGAGTTCGGCGATCAGTTCGGAGTCGAACGGCGCGCCTTCCTTGAACGGCACCATGCGCTGCAACAAATCTTCGTCGAACGGCGTGTCACCCTCGAAACTGACCTTGCCCAGCGAATAGCGCGGGCCGCTGTTATAGATCAGCTCGATGTCGGCAACGCCGGCTCGCGGGTCGACCGACAATTTCTGACTTGAAAAATAGCCACTGAAAAAGCCGTAGCGCGAGGCCTGATTCTGGATCAGCCGCTTGGCGTCTTCGTAATGGCCATGGTTAAGCACTGCGCCGGTTTTCAGCGCAGCGCTTTTGGGTACACGAAAGGTTTTGAGGGAGGCGGCCGGGCCGTCGACGCGGATGATGACGTTGCGCAAATGCACCGGTTCGCCCGGATCGATGTTGAGCACCAGGCGCGGCGTCTTGCCGCCCTTCACGTCGCTGTCGATCTGCGGCTGGTAGTAACCCAAGGCCTGGGCGGCCTTGCGCGCCTGTTCCTCGGCGCCACGACTGAAGCGCAACAAGGCTTGCTCGTCACGATCGCCGAGGCTGCCGATATAGCCCTCTATATTGGCCTTCAGTTCATCGTTGGACGGTTTGATCCGCACATCCAATTCACTTTGCGCCAGCGCCGCGCAGCTGGTGACCAGCATCAGCACGCCGCTGGTAATTCTTCCTGGAAACTTCATAGGCGCGGATGCTATCACGAGCTTGGGAGCGTGATAGAGCCTTGGGTGCCGCGAAAGTTCGACCTTTATGCCGTCGCGGTTTGCAGCACCTGCGGGTTGGCGTGGAAAAACACATGTTCGCGTATCGGTCCTACGGCCACTTCGCCAATTTCCTCGTAGCCTTGACGTTTGTAGAATTCCAGATAACGCGGGTTTCCGGTGTCGAGTATCACGCCCTGAGAGTGTTCATCTACCGCACACCAGTTATGTACGGCTTGCAGTAATTGCTCGCCGAAATGCTTGCCCTGGAATTGCGGATGAATCCCCAGCAAAGGCAGGACATGCACCGCGTCGGACGGTACGCAGGACGCCACGGCTTCGTGATACTCGAGGTAGCGACGGGTGCAGCGAAACCCGGTGCTCAGCACCATGCGCAGGCGCCAGGCCCAGCTTTCAGTAATGCCCAGGCGACGTTGCGGCGGCGCGATCAGCGCGATGCCGATCAAGCGATCGTTGACGAGCAAGCCGATGGCCGGCAAGTCCTGGAGGAAATGTTGCTTGACCAGCTCACGCACGGTGGCACGGACCCGCTGTTCATAACCGGGGCGTTCAGCCTCGAACAGGTAGCCGAACGTTGGCTCATGTCGGTAGGCCTGGTACAGCAAGGAGCGGGCTTCACGGGAATAGCCGCTGTCGAGCATGTGGATGTCGGCGATGGCGGTCGAGGTTTCGGGCATAACGGTTGATCTCCCCGGGGCGCCGCTCAAAATGGCGACGCTCTTATTGGTACGAGCTTGTGTGTGGCTTCGCAGTTCCCCAGACAGGTATAGACCAAGTCAGGATCTTCATCGACTGGGCCGCGACTTCTATCCCTGTAGGAGATCTGACAGAACACAGTGAATCCCCTCACCCCAACACTGGCCCGATTCCTACATGTCAGCTAGCATCGCCCTTTTGCCAGGACTGCCGACCATGAAGATCGTCTCCTTCAACATCAACGGGCTGCGCGCTCGCCCGCATCAGCTGGCGGCGCTGATTGAAAAGCATCAACCCGACGTCATCGGCCTGCAGGAAACCAAGGTCCACGACGACCAGTTCCCGCTGGCCGAGGTTCAGGCGCTGGGCTATCACGTGTATTTCCATGGGCAAAAAGGTCACTACGGTGTCGCCCTGCTTTCGCGCAAGGAGCCGCTGGCACTGCACAAAGGTTTCGTCACGGATGAAGAGGATGCTCAGCGCCGCTTTATCTGGGGCACATTCGCCGACGCCAATGGCGTGCCTGTGACCATCATGAATGGCTATTTCCCACAGGGCGAAAGCCGCGACCATCCAACCAAATTCCCGGCCAAGGAACGCTTCTACAACGACCTGCAGCACCTGCTGGAAAGCCAGTTCAGCAATGAGCAGCCGGTGGTGGTGATGGGCGATGTGAATATTTCCCCCGAAGACTGCGACATCGGTATCGGCCCGGACAACATGAAACGCTGGCTCAAAACCGGCAAATGCAGCTTCCTGCCGGAAGAACGCGAGTGGATGGCGCGGTTGAAGAATTGGGGGCTGGTCGACAGTTTCCGCCACCTGAACCCCGACGTGGCCGACCGTTTCAGCTGGTTTGATTATCGCAGTCGCGGTTTTGAGGATGAGCCCAAGCGTGGCCTGCGGATTGACGTGATCATGGCGTCCCACGGCTTGCTGCCGCGGGTGAAAGATGCCGGCGTGGATTACGATCTGCGCGGCATGGAAAAACCATCGGATCATGCGCCGATCTGGCTTGAGTTGAGTTAAAAGCAAAAGATCGCAGCCTTCGGCAGCTCCTACAATTGAAATGCGCCCCCTGTAGGAGCTGCGGAACGCTGCGATCTTTTAATATTTTGACCTGTCATTTTTCGGAAACCTTACTGACTTATTCTCCCGGCACTTCCTTTGGCTTAATAAGGTGCCGGCATGACGCTGCGCGTTTTCTTACTGTTGATGCTATGCGCCTGCTTGCCCACGACAACGTCGGCGGCTGACTTGCCGACGCGAGAACAGGGTCCGGTGCTGCGTATCCAGGGCTCCAACACCATCGGCGCGGCGCTGGGCCCGGCGTTGGTCGAAGGATTGCTGCGCGAACAAGGCCTGCTCAAGGTGCATAGCGAAGCCCCGGACATTGCCAACGAACTGCGCATCGTCGGCGAAACCGTTGAGGGCCGTCGGGTCATGGTCGAGATCGCCGCTCACGGTTCCAGTACCGGGTTCACTGCCCTGAAAAACGCCAGCGCGGACCTTGCCGCGTCCTCGCGCCCGATCAAGGACAGCGAGCTGACCTCCCTCGCCGCCCTCGGCGATCTGAAGAGCCGCGCTGCCGAGCAAGTCATCGCCATCGATGGACTGGCGATTATCCTCCATCCGCAAAACCCGCTGAATCAACTGGATACGGTGCAACTGGCACGTATTTTCAGTGGCGAGGCGAAAACCTGGGAAGAACTCGGCGGCACGGGCGGGCCGATTCACCTGTATGCGCGGGATGACCAGTCCGGCACCTACGACACGTTCAAGGAATTGGTCCTCAGCGGTCGAGGAAAAACGCTGAGTGGCACAGCGAAACGTTTCGAGTCCAGCGAGCAATTGTCCGACGCGGTCAGCCTCGACCCCCATGGTATTGGGTTCATCGGCTTGCCCTACGTGCGCCAGGCCAAAGCCGTGGCGATTGTCGATGGGCAATCCCAGGCCATGTTGCCGCTCAACAGCCTGATCGCCACGGAAGACTATCCGTTGTCGCGTCGGTTGTTCTTTTACCTGCCGCCCAACGGTCAGAATCCCTGGGCCGAAGCGCTGGTGGCGTTCGCCCAGAGCAGCCAGGGACAGGCCATTGTCGCGGCCAACGGTTTCATCGCGCAGACCGTCCAGGCCATGACGGTCACGCCGAACGCGCTGATGCCCGAGGGCTATCAGGCGCTCAGTCGCCATGCCCAACGGCTGTCGGTGAATTTTCGCTTCGAAGAAGGCAGCGCAACGCTGGACAACAAGGCCCGACAGGACCTGTCGCGGGTTCTCGACTATATAAGGCAGCGCGACAAAACCAATCGGCAAGTGACGCTGGTGGGGTTTGGCGATGCCAAGAGTGACCCGGCACGCGCGGATTTGTTATCGAAACTGCGGGCCATGGCGGTGCGCCGGGAACTGGTGAAAAGCGGCGTGGTGTTTCGCGAGATTCGCGGCTTCGGCGCCGAGATGCCGGTAGCCGCGAACAGCGCGGATGAGGGGCGGATCAGGAATCGGCGGGTTGAGGTGTGGGTTTACTGACACCGTACGTTGTATGTAGCAGCTGCCGAGCCTGCGAGGCTGCGTTCGGCGGCGCAGCCGTCGTGAAATCAGACGATGGGGTCTTTCAGGTAAATCGGGTGTACAGGGTTTGCGACGGCTGCGCCGCCGAACGCAGCCTCGCAAGCTCGGCAGCTGCTACAGACTGCGACATGGCGTGAATCAGCCGAGCAGTTTTTCCAGTTGCGCCGTGGTGTCCACTGCGCCCATGGTCTTGGCGGCGTCCAGCGCGCAGATGCCATTGGCATCCTTGGCTTTCGGATCGGCGCCCTTGCTGATCAGGTAGTCGACGATTTCGACGCGGTTGAACATCGCCGCCATCATCAGCGCGGTACGACCGTCGAACGACGAGCCTTCCACTTGCGCACCGCCTTCAACCAACGCCTTGACCACCGCCAGGTCGCCCTTGAACGCCGCACCGGCAATTGGGCTCTGGCCGTTATCGTTGCGGATTTCCGGGTCTGCCTTGTGCTCAAGCAGGACTTTCACGGTCTCCACATGGCCATGGTAAGCGGCCAGCATCAGCAAGGTGTCGCCCTTGTGGTTGCGCAAGTTAGGCGGCAGGCCTTTGGTCAGCAGCGCAGCCATCATGGCCGCATCGCCCTCACGTGCCTTGTTGAATACCTGCTCGGCAAATTCAGCGGCTTCTTCGGGGGTCATCTGGCGGCTTTGGTCTGACATCGGGCACTCCACGTTCAATTATTCGCAAAGCCGACAGTTTCCCGAGCGGCTCCGCCACTGTCACTTCTTTTTTCTCATGCCCGGCCATAGCCACATTCAATAGCGGTACTTGCCGTCGTGAATCTGCGCCAGCAGTTGCTCGGTGACTTGCACGTAGGTCTCGGTACCCGGCAGCCAGGCGTAGATCGGATCTTCACCGGTTTTACCTGGATCGAAGGCTTCGTCCTTGAGCCGGGTCTTCTGGTATTTGAACGTCCCGGTGGTCTCCATTTTCACTTTCACCCGCAGGAATAATGGCACCGCATAGGTAGGCAACTGCTCGCGGGCGAAGGCCAGCAGTTCACTGAAATCCAGGGTTGCCAGGGACTCGGCAGGCGTGATCGCCGCCATTCCGGCACGGCCGTTAGTATTGCGGATCTCGACACCGTAGGCCACAGCCTCGGAAATGGTGGGGTGTTGCAGCAGGATATTCTCGACTTCAGTGGTCGAGACGTTTTCGCCTTTCCAGCGATAGGTGTCGCCCAACCGGTCGACGAATTGGGCATGACCAAAACCGATGTTACGCAGCAGGTCCCCAGTGTTGAAATAACGGTCGCCCTTGGCGAACACGTCATGCAGCACGACTTTTTCGGTTTTCTGCGGATCGGTGTAGCCGTCGAGTGGCGCCTTGTCGTCGATTTTCGTCAGCAACAGTCCGCGCTCACCCTTGGCGACCTTACGCATGAAACCATTGGCCTCACGTGTCGGCGCGCCGCTGTCATGGTCGTACGCCACCAACTCCCAGGACATCAGGGAAAAACCGACCGTGTTGTCGAAGTTGAGTATGTTGGTAAAACCGATATTGCCGTCGCTGGCAGCGTACAGCTCACAGATATGTTTCACGCCAAAGCGTGTCTTGAACTCACTCCAGGCACCAGGGCGCAGGCCGTTGCCGATCATCTTTGTCACGCCGTGATTGCTGTCTTCGGTGCTGGGCGGTTGATCCACCAGATAACGACACAATTCGCCAACGTAACCGATGGTGGTCGCGCGGTACTGGCGCACGTCGTTCCAGAACTGACTGGCGCTGAACTTGCGGCGGATGGCGAACCCTGCAGCGCCGCTGATGGCCGAGCGCCAGCACACGCACAGCCCGGTGGCGTGATAGAGCGGCAAGGTGCAGTAGACGATATCCTCCGGGCGCATATCCAGCGCGATCATGCCGAAGCTCGCGGAACTGCGCATCCAGCGGCCGTGCTTGAACACGCCGGCCTTGGGCAAACCGGTGGTGCCGGACGTATAAATGTAGAAACACGGGTCGTCGAAGAAAACCTGCTGACTGCTGGGAGGATTGTCGCTGCTACTGTCGAGACTGGCCGTCATCAGGTTGATGAAACCGTCGGGCGCAATGCCCGGATGGTTGTAGGTGTTTTTATCGGCGACAAACCAGGTGCGTGACGCCTCGATCGACACGCGCTCGCAAACGGCCGAAAACGCCGGGAGCAGCTCTTCGCCGACAATAATCGCAACCGGCGCCACCAGGTTCAGGCTGTGAACGAGGGCATCGCGCGTCTGCGCCGTATTGAGCAACGCGCTGACTGCACCAACCTTGGCCACCGCCAGGATCGTCACCAGCAGTTCCGGGCGGTTCTCGATGAACACCGCGACCCCGTCACCCTTGCCGATGCCTTGGGCAATCAGGTGATGGGCGATGCGATTGGCCCACTGGTTAACCTGCCAATACGTGAGCGCCACCTCACCGTGCAGCACCGCCGGGCCATCGGGATTGCGCAAGGTCGCCTGCTCGAAGCACCAGCCCAGGCCACACGATTGGGTCGGGTCCTTGACGTTGGCGACCTTCATGCCCTTCACCACTCGGGGAATGGCTTTGGCAATGGAAGGCAGCTTGCGGAGCATCATGCCCCAGGTAATCGTGTCGCGCATGGTTGCTCCCGTTGGGTCTTTTCTTATTGTCGGGCGGCGTTGATGACCCCGAAAATACGTCAGCGGTTCTGGAGCTGTACATGCGGTTTTTGAAATGTTTTGTATCCGCGAACCTTCATTGAAACCGGATGAGCACGGGGCCGGCGATTGGTTCCATATAAATAGGGCCGACCACGCAAAATGCAGGATGCACGATGGCCATTCATGCAGATTGCACGAAAGTAAAATCTGACGAAAAAATTAAGATATTGATTTATAAGATATTTTTAAATTACGAATACTGGCACAAAGGCTGCAACTACCTCTCCATGCTTGCCATTCAAGTGCTAACGGAGCTGATAGACATGAGCCTGATCCAAGAAAAATTTACCTCTTTGTTCTCCAACTTCGACGTGACCACCCAGGCACGACCTGATGGTGGCATCTTGCTGACCCTGAGCAACGCCGAAGGTAAAGTCTTCAAACGCTCGATTTCGTACCAGCAATTGCATGCCGGCGATCAGCTGTCGTGGGTGATCAGTGCCATTCGCCGTGACATCGCCGAACAGGCCAGCGAACTGCCGCAGATCTCCATGCTGCAAAGCCAGCAACGGTTTGCCCTGCCGTCGTATCACTCGGCGTAAATCTATGTAGGAGCGAGCTTGCTCGCGAAGGACTTGAGAGCAACGCGTTTATTCAGAAGGAACGCGTTATCGTTAACGTCCATCGCGAGCAAGCTCGCTCCTACAGATACACATTACGCACCGTGACTTGCAGGATTGATCCGGGCAAAACTGTCCACAGTCACATGCCCTGCCAACTCCCCGCCTTCACGGGTCACCCCGCACGTCGCCATGCCCGCCGCGCGCGCCGCGTCGAGTTCCTCGACTATGTCCGACAGAAACAGCACCTGCGAAACTTGGAGGCCCATGGCCTGGGTAATGCGCGCGTAAGACTGCGCTTCACGTTTGGGCCCCGACGTGGTGTCGAAGTAGCCGCTGAACAGCGGCGACAGGTCACCCGCCTCCGAGCAGCCAAAGATCAGTTTTTGTGCTTGAATCGAACCCGAGGAATAGACAAACAGTTTGTAGCCTTCCTGGTGCCAGCGCTTGAGCGCTTCAACGGCATCCGGATAGACGTGACCTTTCAACTGGCCAGCCTGATAACCCTGCGCCCAAACCATTCCCTGCAAGGCCTTCAGCGGTGTGGCTTTGCGATCTTCGGCGATCCAGCCCAGCAAGATCTCGATGACTCGCTCGACGTCGGCGCCAGGTTCACTTGTGTCCCGGCGCACGGCGTCCAGTTGCTCGGCCACAGCGGCGCTTGTGGCGTGCTGGCGAACAAAGTCCGGCAGGTGTCTGGCGGCGTAGGGAAACAGCACGTCGAACACAAAACTCACCGCACTGGTGGTGCCTTCGATGTCGGTGAGAATCGCCTTGATCGGCATCGCTTCAGTCCTCAAGACGCGGGAAGCGGCTGGCGATGTCGTCGCCGGTGAAGTTGGCCACCCAGCCTTCGGTGTTGTTGAACAGGCGGATCGCGACGAAATGCGGATGCTCGCCCATGTCGAACCAGTGCGGCGTGCCAGCCGGGACCGAGATCAGGTCGTTCTTCTCGCACAGCACCGCGTAGAAGTAATCGTCGATGTGCAGGGTGAACAGACCACGCCCGGCAACGAAAAATCTGACTTCGTCTTCGCCATGGCGGTGTTCGTCGAGGAACTTGGCGCGTAGCTCGGCTTTTTGCGGGTGATCGCTGTTTAGGCTGATCACATCGACGGAGATGTAGCCGCGTTCGGTCATCAGTTTGTCGATCTGCTCCTGGTACGCCGCAATCACTTCTTCCTGGCTTGCGCCCGGCTGGATTTTCGCCGCCGCCTGCCAACGGTCGAAGCGCACGCCCTGCTCGGCCAGGGTCGAAGCGATGTCTTCGAGATGGGTCAGCACCTTGTTAGGAATATCAGGGCTTGAGACGTGGTAAACGGACAGGCTGCTCATCAGGGCAACTCCTTAACGGTTCATGCGTTACGGTTGAAGAGCAAGCGTGTCTTCAGCTCGCACTCAAACAAAAATTCAAAGGCCTCGATTTGCCGCAGCGCGTCGCTCATGCGCGCGCCCCAACTGTAGAGGCCGTGGCCGCGAATCAGGTAGCCAACGCAATCAGGATGGGCGTCCAGCCAAGGCTGCACCTTGGCGGCGAGGCGCGCAATGTCCTGATCGTTGTCGAATATCGGCACGCGCACCCGGGATTCGTGGGTCGATACACCGCTGAAGGCTTTTTGCAGTTCATAGTCTTCGAACTCGATGAAATCTTCAGGCGTCAGGCGCGACAGCACCGTGGCGTTCACCGAATGGGTGTGCAGCACCGCACCGATCTCCGGGCGCCAGCGATAGAGCTGGGTGTGCAGCAGGGTTTCGGCGGACGGCTTTTTACCCGGCTCCAGGCTGATGCCAGACAGATCCGTGGCCAGCACATCGTCGAGGCCCAATTGGCCTTTATGTTTGCCGGAAACCGTCAGCAGCGCCACGGTTGGCGACAGGCGCGTCGAGTAATTGCTGCTGGTGGCCGGCGACCAGCCACGGCCATCCAGAAACCGCCCGGCGTCGATGATTTCCTGGGCGAGGTGCTCGCGGGTAAGGCTCATGGCCTGTCCTCTTGCATGCGTGTGGCAATGATAACGGCAGCGGCAACGGCTGCGACGCTGGCAATACTAAAGGTGTAGCTGGCCCCGAGTGCATTCCAGCTATAGCCCGAGTACAACGCGCCCAGTGCCCCGCCGGTGCCGGCCAGTGCGGCGTACAACGCCTGGCCCTGGCCTTGTTGGCGTGCGCCGAAGCTGCGCTGCACGAACTGGATGGCAGCGGCGTGAAAGCTGCCGAACGTCGCCGCGTGCAGCAACTGCGCGAACAGCAACACCCACAGGAATTGCGCGAACGAACCGAGCAACAACCAACGCAGTGCCGCCAGCAGGAAACTCGCCAGCAAGACCCGGCGTACCGAAAAGCGCGCGAGGATCTTGCTCATGGCCAAAAACATCAGGACTTCGGCCACCACGCCAACGGCCCAGAGCATGCCGATCACGCCACGGCTGTAACCGAGTCGCTCAAGGTGCAGCGTCAGAAAGGTGTAATACGGACCATGGCTCATTTGCATCAACGCCACGCATCCGTAGAACGCCAACACGCCGGGGCTGCGCAACTGCTTGAGAAACCCGTCCCCGGCCGGGCGTTCGCCCTGAACCGGCTGGGCATTGGGCACCCACAGGCTGCTGACCACGATTCCGGCCATGATCAGCACCAACGCTACCGGATAGATGTCGAGGCTGAGCCATTCGAACAACCTGCCCAGCGCGACCACGGTAATGATGAACCCGATGGACCCCCACAAGCGGATCTGGCTGTAGCGCGAGGTCTGCCCCTTCAAGTGCGCCAGGGTGATGACTTCGAACTGCGGCAACACCGCGTGCCAGAAAAACGCGTGCAAGGCCATGACCATCGCCAGCCAGGCGTAGGTCTTGCTGACGAAAATCAGCGAAAACGTCAGCAGCGTGCACACCGCGCCGAACCGCACGATGGCCAGCCGTCGGCCAGTGTAGTCGCCGAGCCAGCCCCAGATGTTCGGCGCGACGCAGCGCATCAACATCGGGATCGCCACCAGCTCGCCGATCCGCGCGCTGGAAAACCCCAGGTGATCGAAGTACAGCGCCAGAAACGGCGCTGTGGAGCCCAGCAAGGCGAAATAGAACAGATAGAAACTGGAGAGCCGCCAGTACGGGAGCGCCGCCAACGTCCTCAGACCCCGGCGGCTGTGAAGTCAGCCATTAAAGCTGACCCAGCACCGGCGTGCCGACCCGCACATCGGCGTTCTGCCCGCGGTGGCGCAGCAGGTGATCCATCAGCACGATGGCCATCATCGCTTCGGCAATCGGCGTGGCGCGGATGCCGACACACGGGTCGTGACGGCCCTTGGTCACGACCTCGACCGGGTTGCCATGGATGTCGATGGAACGGCCCGGCGTGGTGATGCTCGATGTCGGCTTCAACGCGAGGTGCGCAACGATCGGCTGACCGGACGAGATGCCGCCCAAAATGCCGCCCGCGTTGTTGCTGAGGAAACCTTCCGGGGTCATTTCATCGCGGTGTTCGGTGCCGCGCTGGGCGACACTGGCGAAACCGGCGCCGATTTCCACGCCCTTGACCGCGTTGATGCTCATCAGCGCGTGGGCCAGTTCAGCATCAAGACGGTCGAAGATCGGCTCGCCGAGGCCCGGCATCACGCCTTCAGCGACCACGGTGATCTTCGCGCCGACCGAATCCTGGTCGCGGCGCAACTGGTCCATATAGGCTTCCAGCTCCGGGACTTTATCCGGGTCAGGGCTGAAGAAGGCGTTCTCTTCCACCGAATCCCAGGTCTTGAACGGGATTTCGATCGGGCCGAGCTGGCTCATGTAGCCACGGATGACGATGCCCTGGGTGGCCAGGTATTTCTTGGCGATAGCGCCGGCCGCCACGCGCATGGCGGTTTCCCGCGCCGAACTGCGACCGCCGCCGCGGTAATCGCGCTCGCCGTACTTGTGGTGGTAGGTGTAGTCAGCGTGCGCCGGGCGGAACAGGTCCTTGATCGCCGAGTAGTCCTTGGACTTCTGGTCGGTGTTGCGGATCAACAGGCCGATGGCGCAACCGGTGGTGCGGCCTTCGAATACGCCGGAGAGAATCTCGACTTCGTCGGCTTCCTGGCGCTGGGTGGTGTGGCGGCTGGTGCCGGGTTTGCGGCGATCGAGGTCGCGCTGCAAATCGTCCAGGGAAATCTCCAGCCCCGGCGGGCAGCCGTCGACAATGGCGACCAACGCCGGGCCATGGCTTTCGCCCGCGGTGGTGACAGTGAACAGCTTGCCGTAGGTATTGCCGGACATGCAGGACGCTCCGTGAAATGAACCTGAATACGTAATGCGCGCCAGTATACGCAGGCTACCCGACTAGTTCATCCTCGAACCTTATGGGTGCCCGCGAGTCCAACCGGCATCTTGTTCATGATGGCGTGATGATGCTGCGAGTTCTAGCCTTGAGCCTTACCTTGTTTACCGGATTTGTTCAGGCCACCGTCCTGCAACGCCCGATCAGTCTGGACACCGGCACCGGCGAGCTATTTGGCTCGCTGCTGCTGCCCAAGTCCGACACGCCGGTACCGGTTGTCCTGATCATTTCCGGCTCCGGTCCTACGGATCGCGACGGCAATAACCCCGACGGCGGACGCAACGACAGCCTGAAGCGCCTCGCCTGGGTGCTGGCCAAACACAACATCGCCAGCGTGCGTTACGACAAGCGCGGCGTGGCGGCGAGCCTTGCGGCGACCCCGGACGAGCGCAACCTGTCGGTGGAAGCCTATGTGGCCGACGCCGAGGCCTGGGGCCGAAAACTCAAGGCCGACCCACGCTTTGGCAAGCTGATCCTGCTGGGGCACAGCGAAGGTGCGTTGATCGCCAGCCTCGCAGCACCGAGCCTTGATGCGGCGGCGGTGATTTCCATGTCCGGCAGCGCCCGGCCCATCGATCAGGTACTGCGCCAGCAACTGGGCAATCGCCTGCCGCCTGCCCTGATGCTGCGCAGCAATGAACTGCTCGACAGCCTCAAGGCCGGCCACACCGACGACAACGTACCGCCGCAGTTGCAGGTGATTTTCCGCCCGAGCGTGCAACCTTACCTGATCTCGCTGTTCCGCCAGGACCCGGCTGCCGCCTTCGCCCAACTGAAAATGCCGGCGCTGATCATTCAGGGCAGCAACGACATTCAAGTCGGGGTCGGTGATGCGAAGATGCTCAAGGAGGCCAAGCCGGACGCCGAACTGGCGGTGATTGAAGGCATGAACCACGTCATGCGCATTGTGCCTAACGACGTCAAACGGCAACTGGCCTCTTATAAAGATCCGCAATTGCCGCTGGCCGCCGA
Source organism: Pseudomonas sp. LBUM1644 (assembly GCF_059716195.1). Taxonomy (NCBI): domain Bacteria; kingdom Pseudomonadati; phylum Pseudomonadota; class Gammaproteobacteria; order Pseudomonadales; family Pseudomonadaceae; genus Pseudomonas; species Pseudomonas sp. LBUM1644. The sequence goes on from NZ_CP166812.1 coordinate 4,186,821, forward strand.
ATTGAGCGGCCGAATCCTCGGGTTTATTGACGGACTTCGCACCCGTTAAGCGCTACATACCCTCCAGTCCTGGAAAAAACGGCCGATAAGCCTTTGTCGCCAGCGCTATGACTGGCGGCAGCAGCGCTTGGACAGGACCTCGCCGTTATGACTGATACCCAGACTTCACCCGACACCACCGCTGAAAAAGACGCACCGCCAGCGGCCGAGCTGCCATGGGCGGACGTCCACGTCGAGCACCACAAGATGCTCCGCCTGGCGCCGTTGCAAACCGACCGCAACACCGGTGGGCGCCCCTTGCGCTTTGTCGAATTCGGTTACGCCGACCGCAGCAGCAAAGAACGCAGCCTGATGCGCATGAGCATTTCGCTGCCTGGCCAGCGCGTGCGCAAGGAACAGAATCATCTTGATGTGTGGGTCGATCACACCACCAAACGCGTGCATTTCGGACCTGACAGCGGTTTGCAGATCGAACCGTTGAACCGGGGCATCGGCCGTTTCATGGCGGCCCAGGGCATTACCTGGGCGAAAAAGAGATGGCCCGGCTACACCGTCGACGGCAGTGACCTGAACAACAAGGACGCGCTGAACGAAGACACCCGCCTGCGCCGCGATCACTTTTTGAAGGCCCACGGTTTTGAAGTGGCGTACGCCGATGCCCAGCATTTGAAGGGCAGCGTCAAAGAAGTGCAAGTCGGCGATTTGCTGGGTGAGTGGAACACCGAGAAGCTGCAGGTTGTGGAGATTCTCGAAGCGGCCGCGATGCTCCAGCAAGCCGAGCAGAACCTGGCCGAGCAGGAAGTGAAGCTGAAGAAGCACGAGGAAAAAGTCAGCAAGTACAAACGTGAAGACGCCGGGCTGCGTTTCACGATTACCTGTCTGGTGTCGTTTGCGGTGTTTCAGGCGGGGCTTTTGATCTGGATTGCGACACACCGGTAGATCAAAAGATCGCAGCCTGCGGCAGCTCCTACATAGATCGGTGTAGGAGCTGCCGCAGGCTGCGATCTTTTGCTTTTAAAGGTCAGACTCGGGAAGCGAACAACGCCTGATGCTCGCGGCACTGCTCGGCCGTCAACATGAACACGCCATGCCCGCCACGCTCGAAATCCAGCCACGCGAAGTCGACTTCCGGGTACAACGACTCGACGTGAACCTGGCTGTTACCCACTTCAACAATCAACAAACCCTTTTCGGTCAGGTGATCCGCCGCTTCGGCGAGCATGCGTCGCACCAGGTTCAAACCATCGTCACCGCAGGCCAGGCCCAGCTCCGGCTCATGCTGGTACTCGTCCGGCATGTCGGCGAAATCTTCGGCATCGACGTAAGGCGGGTTCGACACGATCAGGTCGAAACGCTGCCCCGGCAAACCATCAAAACCATCGCCCTGCACCGTGTACACCCGTTCATCGACACCATGCCGCTCGATGTTCTGATTGGCCACCTCCAGCGCTTCGAACGACAGGTCGCCCAGCACCACTTCGGCGTTCTGGAACTCGTACGCACACGCGATGCCGATGCAGCCGGAACCGGTGCACAGGTCGAGGATCCGCGCAGGCTCGGCGCCCAGCCACGGTTCAAAGCGTTTTTCGATCAGCTCGCCGATGGGTGAACGCGGGATCAATACACGATCGTCGACGATGAACGACATGCCACAGAACCACGCCTCGCCCAACAGGTACGCGGTGGGAATACGCTCTTCGATACGACGCTTGATCAGGCGCTGCAGCTTGACCACCTCGTCCTCTTCCAGGTTGCAGTCGAGGTAACTGTCGGCAATTTCCCACGGTAGGTGCAACGCGCCCAACACCAGTTGACGGGCTTCGTCCCAGGCGTTGTCAGTCCCATGGCCGAAAAACAGATCCCCCCCATGGAAGTGGCTGACGGCCCAACGGATATGGTCACGCAGGGTACGAAGTCGGGAAGTGATCACAGCGGCAAACTCCAAAAAAAACGACTGGCGATTCTACCAGCCAAATGGCGCGACGACGACGCAGGAAAAACACCGGCTCAGATGTAGGACTAATCTATTTATTGGGCTGGCTATTGAACAAAACGAGCATCTTGACAAGGCTGCAAGCCAGTAACGACGGCGCCTACGATGGTAGCGATTCACAGAAGCGCTCAGCCAGAGGACAATGTCGCAAAAGCCCCACCCGAAGGAGCCCCAGAATGTCCGTTCCAAAAACGATGTTTCAACTCAGCGGTCGCGGTTACGCAGCCGCCAATCTGAGTCATGCGACGCTTGTGATCATCGATGCCCAGAAAGAGTACCTCAGCGGCCCCCTGGCCCTGAGCGGCATGGATGCTGCCGTCGCGAACATCAAGCAACTGCTGGCCGCTGCCCGGGCCGCCGGTCGGCCGATCGTGCATGTGCGTCATCTCGGCACCGTGGGCGGACTGTTCGATCCACAGGGCGAGCGCGGTGAATTCATCCCGGGGCTTGAACCACAAGACGACGAAACCATCATCGGCAAACTGTTGCCAAGTGCGTTTCACGGCACCCAACTTGAAAAGCGCCTGCAGGACCTCGGCGCCCTTGACCTGATTGTCAGCGGGTTCATGAGCCATTCCAGCGTCAGCACCACCGTGCGTGCCGCGAAGAACCTGGGCTTTCGTTGCACCCTGGTGGAAGATGCCTGCGCCACCCGCGACCTGCCTTACAAGGGCGGCGTCCTGAGCGCCGAGCACGTTCAGCAGACCGAAATGGCGATCATGGCGGACAACTTCGCCACCCTCGCCCTGACCCACGATCTGATCTGATCGACGCTCGATGAGCGGTTCTTGCCGCCGCTCATCCGCAAAAGCCTATCATTTGCTGTAATTGTCTTAGCCTCAGGAACATCCCGGTCAACTCCCGGTCGAAGGGCCGATACCCATTGAGGAAGGTCGGAATGAAGTTATCCGATGGTTTTGACGCTCGCCGCTTGCGGCCCAAAGGCCAACGCAACTGGCGTTTTCGTTTCGGCGCGGCGTTTGCTGCCCTGCTGGCGATGTGCGGCGTGTTGCTGGCAATGGCGGGTGCTGCCAGCCTGCTTGGCCACGCACCCGCCATGGGTGAATTGAATACTAACCGGGTCGGTTCGGCCGTGATTCTGGCGATCGGCCTGTTCGTGCTGTACATCGGCGTGTGGCTGTGGCGCCGTTGCCGTCGTCGTTCGCGCCAGGCGCGGGGGCTGAACATGTCCCCGCACCTGATGAAAAAACACGACTGAGCCGAACGCACCGCGTTTTGCGCCCCCATTCGACTCGAGTTGGGTAAACTGGCCGCCCTTCGCGGAGGCTGACATGCAAGACGATGATTTTTCCCTGTTCAAAAGCGCGATCCAAGGCGTCAAGCCAATCAAGCACGATCGCGCCGAAACCGGCAAACCCAAGGCTGACCGCGCGCAAATCGCCAAGCTGCGCCAGGCCGCCACCGTGCGTACCGATGCGACGACCGTTGACGGGCTGTCCGATCAATTTGTCATCGATGTCGGCCCGGAAGACGAGCTGATGTGGGCGCGTGACGGTGTGCAGGAAAGCCAGATGCGCAAGCTCAAGATCGGCCAGATTCCGTTCGAGGGCAGCCTCGACCTGCATGGCATGAATGTGGAAAAGGCCCGGGAAACCCTCTGGGCGTTCCTGGCCGAAGCGACCAAATTCGAAATCCGCTGCGTGCGCGTCACCCACGGCAAAGCCGTGCGACTGGACGGCAAGCGCCCGATGATCAAAAGCCACGTCAACACGTGGCTGCGCCAGCATTCCCAGGTGCTAGGCTTCACGTCGTGCCAAGCGAAACACGGCGGTGCCGGAGCCGTTTATGTGATGCTAAAACGGACCATGATGGAAGGCCGCGACGAGTAAAGCTGTTGCGACAAGCTTGCAGCGCCGTGTCCGCCACCGTACCCTTGCTCTTTGCGTAAAATCCCACAGGTAGTTTCATGTCCCTGGAACAGAATTACACCGAGATTCTCGGCCAATTGGGCGAGGACGTTTCCCGCGAGGGCCTGCTCGACACGCCAAAGCGTGCCGCCAAAGCCATGCAGTATCTTTGCCGCGGTTATGAACAGACGCTGGAAGAGGTCACCAATGGTGCCCTGTTCAGCTCTGATAACAGCGAAATGGTGCTGGTGAAAGACATCGAGCTCTACTCGTTGTGCGAGCACCACCTGTTGCCGTTCATCGGCAAGGCTCACGTCGCCTACATCCCGAGCGGCAAGGTTCTGGGGCTGTCGAAAGTCGCGCGGATCGTCGATATGTACGCCCGCCGCCTGCAGATCCAGGAAAACCTCAGCCGCCAGATCGCCGATGCGGTGCAGCAAGTCACCGGCGCCTTGGGCGTTGCGGTCGTGATCGAGGCCAAGCACATGTGCATGATGATGCGCGGCGTAGAGAAACAGAATTCGACGATGGTCACTTCGGTGATGCTCGGCGCGTTCCGCGACAATGCGGCGACCCGCAGCGAGTTTCTCAGCTTTATCAAGTAACTCGCCCCCAGAAGAAAACCGGCATTCATCGCCGGTTTTTTTTCGTCCGCGAAAAATCAGGTAAGCTGCGCGCCTTTCGAATTTCCCCTGTGAGGCTTAACTGTGTTTGTAAAAGCGCTGCGTGTCGGCCTTGGCCAACTGATCATCTTCATCGACTTCATGACTCGCCCAGCCAAAAAGCAGCGCCCCGCCGCCGCTCAGGCTGAGGTTGCGACGGCTGCCAAGGACCTGACCCTGTATCAGTTTCACGCCTGCCCGTTCTGCGTGAAAACTCGCCGCACCCTGCGCCGCCTGAACGTGCCGGTGGCGCTGCGTGATGCGAAGAACAACGAACAGGATCGCCAGGCCCTGCTGGCACAGGGCGGCAAGATCAAGGTGCCGTGCTTGCGCATTGAGGAGAACGGGCAGACCACGTGGATGTATGAGTCCAAGGTGATCATTGATTATCTGGACAAGCGGTTTGCGGCGGCCTGATGGTTTTGTGGCGTAGCTTATTTGGCCTCATCGCGGGCAAGCCCGCGATGAGGCTTGAACAACCGCCACAAAATCCAGACATCAAATAAACCGGCCCTATGGCCGGTTTATTTGTTTATGCCCTCCCCTCAGGTTGCTTCTACCCTTTGTACCTGTCGCACCACCGCCGCCAACCGTTCCAGCCCTTCATCCAGCAAAAGGCCTCAAGTAAGCCTTCCTGCCGATATATCCCTATCGCCAAACTTTTCGTCTACAAAACCAAAAACATTATTTGCTTTATTTGTATACAAAAGCATAATCCACTTCGTGCGAGTTCCTGACCACTCGGTCAACAAATTCGCAAGTGCCTCAAAGGGCCGCTGCCACCCTCATGGGTCCGGCCCTGGAAATAACAATAAAACTCTTGAGGAGTACTCGCTGTGGAAAGCCGCAAATCCGAAGCATCGACGCTGGATCTCTCGCCGCCCTTACGCACTGGCTGGCTGGAGCGCATCTTTAAACTCAGCTTGCATGGCACCACGGTGAAGACTGAGTTGATTGCCGGTCTGACAACCTTCATCACCATGGCCTACATCATTTTCGTCAACCCGAACATCATGGCCGACGCCGGTATCGATCATGGCGCCGCGTTCGTTGCTACCTGCATCGCCGCCGCACTGGGTTGCCTGTTGATGGGCCTGTACGCCAACTGGCCCGTCGGCCTGGCGCCGGGCATGGGTTTGAACGCCTTCTTCACCTACACCGTGGTCGGCACCATGGGCTACAACTGGGAAACCGCCCTTGGCGCGGTGTTTGTCTCGGGTGTGTTGTTCATGATTCTGACGTTTTCGCGGATCCGCGAGTGGCTGCTCAACAGTATCCCGGTGAGCTTGCGCTTCGCCATGGGCGCCGGGGTGGGCTTGTTCCTGGGGCTGATCGGCTTGAAAACCGCAGGCATCGTCGTCGATAGCCCGGCCACCCTGATCAAACTCGGCTCCCTGCGCGAGCCTGGCCCGCTGCTCGCCGCCGTCTGCTTCCTGATGATCGCCATCCTCAGCTATCACAAGGTGTTTGGTGCGATCCTCATCAGCATCATCACCGTGACCCTTGCCGGTTGGGGCCTGGGCCTGGTGCATTACGAAGGGATCATGTCGGCCCCACCGAGCCTGGCGCCGACCTGGATGGCCATGAACCTGGCCGGCGTGTTCAACGTCAGCATGATCAGCGTGGTATTGGCGTTCCTCTTCGTGCACATGTTCGACACCGCTGGCACCTTGATGGGCGTTGCCCAGCGCGCCAATCTGGTGGGCGCTGATGGCCGGATCGAAAACCTGTCCCGTGCCATGAAAGCCGACAGTGCGTCCAGCGTATTCGGGGCAATCGTGGGCGTGCCACCGGTGACCAGCTACGTGGAAAGTGCTGCAGGTGTCGCGGCAGGTGGTCGGACTGGTCTTACCGCCGTGACCGTGGGTGTGTTATTTATTGCGGCCATGTTCTTCGCACCGCTGGCCGGCATGATTCCCGCCTATGCAACCGCCGGTGCGCTGATTTATGTCGCGATGCTGATGATGGGTGGCATGGCACACATCGAATGGGACGAAGCAACCGACAGCATTCCGGCCATCGTCACCGCGATCATGATGCCCCTGACCTTCTCGGTCGCCGATGGCATCGCACTGGGCTTCATCACCTACGTGGCGCTGAAGGCCGGTACCGGTAAATACAAGGAAATTTCCGTGAGTCTGTGGGTGCTCTGCGCGATCTTCATCGCCAAGTTCATCTTCTTGTAAGCGGCACCGTTTCAACCAGCCTCACCCCGTCGGGTGGGGCTTTTGCACAAATGGAGGAAAGTGATGAGTCTGGAAACCTGGCTGCTGTTCAGCGGCGCTGCGCTGGTGGTGATCCTGATCCCGGGGCCCCTGTCTTTGCTGATGATCAGCAACAGCCTGAATTACGGTTTGCGCCGTTCTTATCCGGCGTTCCTGGGCGGCGTGATTGCCTCGATCTGCTTGTTGAGTGCTTCGGCGCTGGGTCTGGGCGCCCTGCTGCTGGCATCGGAACAGCTGTTCAGCGCGCTGAAAATCGTCGGCGCGCTGTACCTGTTCTACCTCGCCTGGCAGAGCTGGCAGCAGTCGCGTCAGCCATCAGTAGGTGCCGAAGTGCCTCAGGCTGCGCCAGTCCCTCGCTTTCGTGCACTGTTCGGCCGCGCGTTTGTATTGGGTGCGAGCAATCCGAAAGACATCCTGTTCTTCGCCGCATTCCTGCCGCAGTTCTTGAGTGCCGAGCAACCCTTCTTGCCACAATTGCTAGTAATGATTGCAACCTGGACCGTGCTGGATCTGCTGTGCAAGTTGGCCTATGGCCTCGGCGCCCATGGCGCGGCGCGGTATTTGCGCAGTGGCAAAGGGCAGAGCTGGTTTAACCGGATCAGCGCCGGGTTGTTCGGTGGTGCCGGAGCGGCCTCGTTGTTGAGCGGTCATTAAGGCGTCGCCCCCCGGATCGGCACACAAGTTGCTCGGTTCAAGCCCCCGATGGCTGGAACCGAGCATGCTCCACTCCCACCTCACTACCCTCAACGCTGTCTCGTTGGTGCTCAACGCCTTCAAGGCCGAAGGCTTGTCCAGCGAAGAGCTGTTAGCCGGCAGCGGTATCAGCGCAGCGGATTTATGCCGGGCGGACACGCGCATCACCACCAACCAGGAGATGCAGGTCTGCGCCAACGCGGTCGCCCTCAAGCGTGATATCGGCCTGGAACTGGGCCAGCGGATGCATGTTTCGTCGTACGGCATGCTCGGTTATGCGCTGCTCACCAGTGCCACCTTCGGTGACGCTTTGCGGCTGGCGATACGTTATCCGGCGCTATTGGGAACACTTTTCGAGCTGAGCCTTGAAGACGACGGTGAGCACATCTGGTTCGTCGCCGCCGATTACCGGGAGAACCCCGCACTGGCGGTATTCAACGCCGAGTTCTGCCTGGTGTCGTTGAAAGTCATCTGCGACGACCTGCTGGGCCACCCGTTGCCATTGCTGGCCGCTCGCTTCGAACATGCCGCGCCCGACTACGAGTCGACCTACGCCGAACACTTCAACGGCCCGCTGCACTTCGGCGCGCGGGACAACGCGTTTGCCTTCAACCGGCGCTGGCTCGATCAACCACTGCCCCTAGCCGACGTCATCACCCACCAGGCCATGACCGAGCGCTGCCGCAAGCAGAACACCGAGTTCACCGGACGCCAGGTGTGGCTGGGACGGATTCGCCAGTTGCTCAGGGCTCAATTGCATGCAGCACCAGGGCTCGACGGCCTGGCGGAACAAATGAACTGTTCAGCGCGGACATTGCGCCGGCACCTCAAGGAATTAGGGTGCAGTTACCAGGAATTGCTTGATGAGCTGCGGTTTGAACACGCCAAGCAAATGCTGTGTGAAGACCAGATGCCGATTTACCGGATTGCCGAGGCCCTGGGCTTCAGCGAGACCGCGAGTTTCCGCCATGCGTTTGTGCGCTGGAGTGGCGTGGCGCCGAGCCAGTTCCGGCCCTGAAGATCAAAAGATCGCAGCCTGCGGCAGCTCCTACAGAACCTTGTAGGAGCTGCCGCAGGCTGCGATCTTTTGATTTTCCGTTTCATCATGGGGCGAATTTCGGTCAAACCTTTTGGCCATATCAATCCCCTTTTGGCCTTTCCTGCCGTTCTCCGAAAAGTCGCTCGCCTTAAGACTGTGTTCAACCGAATCAGCCTGCGGAGAACAAGAAATGCTGACGATCTACTCGGACGATCACCACCTGCACCACGGCCGTTGTGAACTGATGGACGGGCAACTGATGCCCTGCTTCGAAATGCCCTCGCGGGCCGACCACGTTCTGCAACGCGTGCAACACCAAGACCTCGGCCCGGTTGAAGCGCCGCAGGATTTCGGCCTCGACCCGATCGCGCGCGTTCACAGCCGCGACTACCTCGATTTCTTCGAAGGCGCCTGGGCGCGCTGGACCGAATTCGGTACCGATGGCGACTTGCTGCCCTACACCTGGCCGGCTCGCACATTGCGCCGGATCATCCCCACCAGCCTGCACGGCCAGCTCGGTTATTACAGCTTCGACGGAGGTGCGCCAATCACTGCCGGCACCTGGCAAGCGGCGTACAGCGCAGCACAAGTTGCCCTCACTGCCCAAGCCGCGATTCAACGCGGCGCCCGCAGCGCCTTCGCCCTGTGCCGTCCGCCGGGACACCACGCCGCCAGCGACCTGATGGGCGGTTATTGCTACCTGAACAACGCGGCCATCGCCGCCCAGGCGTTCCTCGATCAGGGCCACAAAAAGGTTGCGATCCTCGACGTCGACTACCACCACGGCAACGGTACCCAGTCGATTTTCTACGAGCGCAGCGATGTGCTGTTCACCTCGATCCATGGCCATCCGGAAGCCGAATTCCCGTTCTTCCTCGGTTACGACGATGAACTCGGCGAAGGCTCGGGCGAAGGCTTCAACTTCAACTACCCCTTGCCCGCTGGCTCAGGCTGGGGCGCCTGGAGCGCTGCGCTGGAGCAAGCCTGCAAAGAGATCGAAAAGTACGGTGCCGACATTATCGTCGTCTCCCTGGGCGTTGACACCTTCAAGGACGACCCCATCTCCCAGTTCAAGCTCGACAGCCCGGATTACCTGGCGATGGGCGCGCGCATCGCGGGCCTCGGCAAGCCGACGCTGTTCGTGATGGAAGGCGGTTACGCAGTAGAAGAAATCGGCATCAATGCCGTGAACGTTCTCGAAGGTTTTGAAAGCGCCCAATGAGGAAACAAGAACAATGAACAGACTCAAGCGTTTTATCGTTCCAGCCCTGAGCGCCATGGTGCTCAGTGGTGCCGTTCATGCCGAAGAGCGAACGTTGCGCGTCTACAACTGGTTCGACTACATCACCCCCAAGGCCCTGGAAGACTTCAAGGCCCAGAACACCCAGACCAAACTGGTCTACGACATCTTCGACACCAACGAAGCGCTGGAGGCCAAGCTGCTGACCGGCAACTCCGGCTACGACGTCGTGGTGCCGTCCAACGTGTTCCTCGCCAAGCAGATCGAAGCCGGCGTGTTCCAGCCCCTGGACCGCAGCAAACTGCCGAACCGGAACCACCTGGATCCCAAGCTGATGAAGTTGATCGAAGCCAACGACCCGGGCAACAAATTTGCCGTACCGTACATGTACGGCACCATCCTGATCGGCTTCAACCCGGACAAGGTCAAAGCCGCGCTGGGTGACAACGCGCCGGTGGACAGTTGGGACCTGATCTTCAAGGAAGAAAATATCAGCAAGCTCAAGCAGTGCGGCGTCGCCCTGCTCGACTCGCCGTCGGAGATCCTGCCGCTGGCCCTGCAACACCTCGGCCTGGACCCCAACAGCAAGAAGCCTGCGGACTACGACAAAGCCGAAGCGTTGTTGATGAAGATCCGCCCGTACATCACTTACTTCCACTCCTCCAAGTACATGGCCGACATCGCCAACGGTGACATCTGCGTTGCTGTCGGCTACTCCGGCAGCTTCTCCCAGGCCGCCAACCGCGCCAAAGAGGCGAAGAACGGTGTGATCGTCGACATGCGCTTGCCCAAAGAAGGCGCGCCGATCTGGTTCGACATGCTCGCCATTCCGAAGGGTGCGAAGAATACGGAAGACGCCTACACCTTCATTAACTACTTGCTGCAACCCCAGGTGATCGCGCCGGTCAGCGACTTCGTCGGCTACCCAAACCCAAACAAGGACGCCACCGAATTGGTCGACCCGGCGATCCGCAACAACCCGAACCTGTACCCGACCGAAACGGCAATGAGCACGCTTTACACCCTGCAACCGCTGCCGCGTGATGCCGAACGTGCACGCACCCGGGCCTGGACCAAGATCAAATCCGGGACCTGAAGCAGCACTTGAAAATGAAGACCCGCATGGATCAATGCCGATCAGTTAAGCGTAATCCCTGTGGGAGCGAGCCTGCTCGCGAAGGCGGTATTCCAACCACAGCAGATGTGGCGGGAGTTCTGGCCTCTTCGCGAGCAGGCTCCACAGGGGTGATGGGATCAAGCCTTGCGAAAATGCGGGATCACTGCATGACACCTGTAGGAGCTGCCAAAGGCTGCGATCTTTTGACGTTGATTTTTTAAAGACAAGATCAAAAGATCGCAGCCTGCGGCAGCTCCTACAAGGGTGGCGTGCCAGGCCCAAAAACCTGTGGGAGCGAGCCCGCTCGCGATGGGGCCGTACCAGTCAACATTGACGTTGAATGTAAGACCGCTATCGCGAGCAGGCTCGCACAAGTTTCATGCCTTAACTGACTGACATTACCCGCACGGATGCGGTTTTTTTGCCTGCGATAACTATCTACCACCTCTTGCCCTCGACGGCCCTCTACCTTGCCCCAGTACAGCGCGGCCCACGGCCAGCGCCCTCACCGGCAAAAAGGAAACGGCCATGCCCGATACTCCCTCCAGCAGCCCCGAAGATATCCTGACCCAATTGATCACTGGCCCCTCGCTCCGGGAAGTGGCGTCGAACGCATTGCGCGCGGTGCTCGACGTTGAGTACCCGAATCTGAACATTGAACCCTCCCAAGCGATGGTCGTGACGCCAACCTGGAACCTCAGCAACGGCCAGGTCACCGCCGGCGATAGCCGATTCGAGTCACTCACCGATGCGCTGGTGAGGTCCACGCTGTCGGCAAAGACCGTGACCTACCTCGACGGCGAGCATTTCCTGACCCTGCAACCGGGCGTCAATCCAGTGATCCAGCTCCCGGTTAAAATCGATGCCATCGGGCGACTGGTCAACCATCTGATTCCATTACTGTTCATCGCCTACCAAGAGCAACAACTCGATTACTGGAACCAGCAGGTTGAAGGCACAACCCCGCGCTGGCATCAACTCTCGAAGTCACTGCATAACCTCTGGCAGTTTGAACAGCCCTCAGATTGGGACGCGGACCAGAAGGCAATGGCACTGGCCTTGTTCACTCAACCCGAGCAGGCCATTCGACAACGAGACGACACCTACAAAACCAGAGCCTGCCTGGTCGACGTCGACTTGGGAGAATCGGGTGAGCACCTGTGGATTCTGGACATGGTCGTGCTGGTGGGAACACAGGGCGCACGCACACGGGTGCTTACCCATTCGATTACCGAGGGTTTCAAGCACTACGATTCGCTGGATGCATTCGGTGAGTCACTTCCCGGACGCGTCACCCAGACAGCCACTCCGCAAGCCTTGAAGTGGCGTTTGTATGAACCCACGGGTAATTTTTTCGACCATCAAGCCTGTGCGTTGATCGCACTTGAACTCGCAGCCATCGGTCAGCTCAATGACTCAATCTCTACCCGCGTTCTGGCACCCAAGGTCAGTGCCACCGCCGAAAAACCCAAGGCCGCTCACGAGGATCGCTTTAACCAGGTCCAGCGATTGCTGCCCTACTGGCTGCTCAACGCCCCGCCTGCGGACCTGACCCGCTACAGCCGACACTTGATGGACCTGGCCCTGCTGCGGGAACAGCACGCCGGAAAAACTTTCATGGATGACATACCCGCGCTGCCGGTGTTTACGCTGCAAACCTTGAAAGCCCAAGTACTGAAAGATCATCCCCAAGCCAGCGACCTGAAGCTGCAGAACATTGAAATCAGCATCACCAGCCCCGTCATTCTCGGCACCCTCGCGGTACCGGGCAAGATCGATACCGTCACACTGTCGCTGGTCGACCTGGCCCTGCAAAACCTGATTGCCGTGCCGCTGGGCAACAAGACCGTGCGCCGCACCGACGACCGCGCGGTCGCGTCATGGTTGACACCGGAGTACCTGGAAAAACTGGTCACCGACGTCAACATCGGCAAAATCTACCCCGACCTGATCAAAGACAAGCTGTTCGGGGACGCCAAGGAAACACAGCGCAGACAAGACCTTTTTACCAGCCACTTGCGTATCCAGCTACCGCTACAAGCGTTGCAATACAAGATTCGCGGCGAGGCCGGCATTGACGATCTGGGCTATCAATATGTGGTCGCCGCGATGCAGCAAAAGGCTGCCGAGCGCTCGGTAAATGGCCTGGAGATTATCATCCGCCCGCTGGCGTTTATTCCCGGGGGGCGCACCGACAACAAGGCCGATGAAGTTGCCAACATGTTCGTCATCGGTCCACGGCTCGCCGACTCAGGACCTTGCCTGCTCTTTCGCCCGCTGCTCGATCACCCGCTGTTGCAGTACCCCTGTGAAGCCAACCTGCTGTATGCGATCAAACACAATCAGACGCTTCGTCAGTCGGTCCTCGCCTGGCTACCGGACGATGTGCGTTTCAACTACTCGCAGTACGTGTTCCCGGGTCAGCTGCCTTCGGCCTGGACACTGTCGCAATGGTTGGTCGATCCAACATCCGCCCTCGGCATGATGGGGGCCGTGACGCTGGCTGCAACGCCACTCGCCGAACCGGCGCTGGACACGCTGTTCACCGCCAATGCCAACGCGATGATCACCCTGGCGGATCGGCAGTCGGTCTCCAATGCGCAAAGTCGCTGGGAGACGCTCAAGCACGGTGCCTGGATGCTGTTCAACCTCGCGCTGCCGTTTCTGGGCAAAACAGCGGCAACGGCCGCCTGGGTCTGGCAAATCATGGACGACTTGCATGAGGCCAACGAAGCCAGCGAACTAGGCGACAGTGAACACACTTGGGCGGCATTGACCGACTTGTTCCTGTCGCTGGGTATGGTGCTCGCCCATCACGCGGCGATGCGCAATAAACCGGCAACACGCGCAGCGGAAACGCAAGTTGCAACGCCCACTGATAACCCCGTGGAAGAGCCACCGCCAAAAATCACCGTGACGCAACTGCCCGATATTGCCGTCCAGACGCTGCCCGTGACTCACCAAACCGCCTTGTACACCCATGGCGCCACGTCCCGTACGGGCTTGGGAGTCCTGCTGAACGAGCTGGCGATTACCGAACCCACTGGTCTGACGACCGCTCCGACCGAGGCTGGACCTCATCGGCATTTGTACCCGCTCAACCAACAGTGGTACGCCAAAGTGGGTCAGCGCTGGTTTGAAATCGCGCTCAGAGACGATGAGGATGTGCAAATCATTGATACACGCCAGTCACCGCCGCGAACCGGCCCGCTGCTGCGCCATTCCGCGACCACGGGATGGGTCGTCGATACGCGCCTGAGGTTGCGCGGCGGCGGTCGCAGCCGTAAAGAGATGGCACGGGAAAATGAACGACGAAAGGCTGAACTGAAACAACAACTGACCACTTTCGATGCCCACAAACTCACGCTGAAGTCGGCGCTTGAGACCGCTGAGAGCGCTGCCGGCAAGCCATCAGCGGCGGGTCACACCCCCAACAGTCAGCGACTGATCGAAACGCTGGAATCGCAGCTGGCGGTTTACGCTGTCTACATCGACCAGCTCAAAACCTTCAACTCGCTTGAGTCCATCCCCAACTACCGGGCGGTGATGATCAGTTGCCTCGACCATCAGTTATTGCTGACGGACAAATGGTTCGATCAGCAAAACCCGTTTTTTGGCACCTGCATGCGTCGCTCTTTGGCACTGCTCGATAACGAACCGACCGAACACACCCAGACACCCCGCCAGACTCATCAACAAACCAGCGATCAGACCCAGGGCTTTATCGAAAAAATCGAATTTGCCCAGGCCCGGATCGATGAGCTTAAAAAACTGGGCCGAGAGGCGACCGAAATCGCCGGCGAATACACCGCTGCGCTGCCCAGGTTTGACTTGCAGGACCTGAAACTGTTTCAGATCAGCCTTGCTCAAGAACTGTGCCTCAACGACGCAGGCACGGTTGCCACGGACTCGGCCCGTCAGGCACTGGAAACACTGGTCGAAGACGTGTGCCTGACCATTCAGTCGTCACTGGGCCTGGCTAAAGATGAGCACACCCTCGCGCTATCCGAGCAAATCGACGGTTTCAATGATCTGGTCGAACAGTTCGCAACCATCGACCAACGCATTGTGGATTTGCCTGGCGAGTATCCGGAGCAACTGCTGCAACCATTACTGGACCTCATGCGTCAGCGTATCGAGGCGTTCAACCAGCACGCCGTGAAGCATCTGGCGAGCCTGCTGAATGAACGCAGAACCCTTGAGCCAACACCGGGGCCCTCCCGAGCGGCTGCCGCACCGCAACGCCTGATCAAGACGCGGTTCAAAGGCACCGTGGTCGGCAAATCCAGAACCCGAGTGAACAGCACCGACACCGACCTGGTGGATGTGACCTCCCCCCTCACCGGCAAGGTCATCGCCACCTTCCATGAGAAAACGCCCGGCGTCTGGGTTGAACAGGTATCGCCTAAAAAACAGGTGCCGGCGGCAACCCGCCTCACGCTCAACGTCAGCGTCCAGAGCGGCGAAACATTGCTGGAACAGTTGCCCGCCTTTACTCGACGAACCGAGGCGCATGCAAAAGGTGCGCAGCGCATTCCGTGGGAGATCGAGGAGATGTTCCATCAGCACGCCAACCGGCTGGAAGAGGCCGCGACCGCAATCGACAAAGCGCTGAACGACAACAACGTCACCGAGGGCGGCCCGGGGTCGGCATCCGATGTCAGCAAGCGGCTCAACGATCGGGCCGCCGAGCTGTACAAGAAGGGATGCGATATCCGTATCAGCATGACCAAACGACAACCACCCACCGCTGGCCGTGTTGAATGGCTGCACAACAAAGGCCGGGTGAAGATCGATAAACCGGCGAAACGCCAGCGCCTGAAGGGCAAGCGCAAGGATTACATGGACGAATACGGCATCCTCGATCACGAAACCGGCAAAGTGCTGTGGTATGCGCACTTCCATTATCCGGCACAGGACACCCCCCGAACGGCGTTTATGGCCGCTCACCTGAAGACCATCGAGCAGCGCGGATTGGGCGGCGCCTACGAAAAACGCGGCGCAGTGGACGATCTTCAGTCCATTGCCATTTATCGCGCGGAGATCAATCACCGTCTGGCCAGTTCGTTGTTTTTTGCCTGACAGGTTGACGGACAGGCTCAGGGCGTGAGGGGGCGGTGCCTCAAGATCAAAAGATCGCAGCCTTCGGCAGCTCCTACAGAGAGCACGCATTCCCCCTGTAGGAGCTGCCGCAGGCTGCGATCTTTTGACCTGCCCTAGCCAGTTCAAAGTCTTCTTGAGTGCACAGCATTACGCCCCGGGCGGGTCTTTTTTTCAAACGTATATTTAGTTACCACCTGGGGCATTCAACGCCCCTTTACCTTCGGTGCAACAGATGAGGCTGGCGCCTCAACCCCTGCACCAAGGTATCCGTCATGACACTTAACAGTTCCCCGCAACTCCCGGAAAGCTCAACGCCACTGGTTGAGAAAAGCAATCTGCTCGGCCAGACCAGTCATGGACCCACACTCGATGACGTGGCTTCGAGCCTCCTGCGTGACTCTTTGCAAACGCTTTATCCCGATCTGGCTATCGACCCCGACCTGGCGCTCATCGCGACACCACGCTGGCAGGCGGCGGACAATCACATCGAGGCAGGCACGACCCGGTTTGAGTCCCTGACCCATGCGTTGATGCGACTGGGCCTTTACGGGGCCAAGGCCAATTACATCGAAGGCGAACACTTCCTGACCGTTGAGCCCAAAGCCGACAATCCGATTCATCTCGCCGTCAGCGTCGAGGAAATCGCCGACGCACTCAACGACGCCGCGTCGTTATTGTTCGTCGAATTCCAGGCACGCCAGCTGGATTTCTGGAACAGCAAGGTTGCCACGGTTGCACGCTGGGAGGCCCTATCTAACTCGCTGCGCAAGGCACTAAATGTACACAAGGCAAAAGGTCTGAATGCTGATGAATGCGCCATGGTGCGAGAGGTATTTATCGAACCGGACAGCGCCTCACGCAAAAATGTGAACAGCGAGCTTTCAGCGATTCAGGCCTGCCTGATCGATATCGACACGGTCGAAAACGAGCTCTCCAGCCACCTGGTGATCGGAGGCGCTTTAGTGCTCAGGGCAACTTTTCGCCAGCGCGATTTGCTGGTGATGTTCACCATTGAGCGTGGTTTTGAGTCCTTCGATTCGATGGCGCTATTGGGTGTCTCGCTGCCCGCGCGCCTGCCTGAGCTCCAGACGGGTCTCACGCTGGAATGGCGGCTTTTTCAACCGGAAGGCAACATCTTCGACCATATGGCCTGGGCGTTGATCGCCGCTCAATTGGATGACATTGCGTCATTGCCATTGCCGCAAAGACCGACGAGGGATGAGTTTGAGTCCAGGACCGGTCTCTGCAGAAAAGACGATGCGCAGTTCAAGCAACTGGAGGCCGCGATTCCCGATTGGCTGCACGATGCGCAGGCCCGCGATGTACAAGATTACGGCCGCTACATCAGCGCACTGGGCAAGCTGTACCTGCAACCTGACCGGCTCGCTGCCAAAGGAGAAATAGCGTCCATCCATGATTTTTCGCAGCGAAAGATGCAAGAAGCGATCATTGCGGACACTCGCTCAATCGATGCTGCGAGCCTGCCTTTGGGCGACCTGCGGATCAGGATCACCCACAGTTTCACCGTCAACAACTTAACGCTTCCCAACCCCCTCGACCACCGCACCGAGACGCTTGCCGAATTTGCCATGGAAAACGAGGCGCCCTATATGGCGACGGTATCGTTCATCCACGGCGAGGCGGTCCCGACCTGGCTGACGCCAGATTTCCTCCTGGCCCTTTCCGCTCAGGTCGATGTGGGTCAATCCTATCTCACAGAGATCAAACGGAAACTGATCGATGACCCGGTCGAGTCCAAACGCCAGGAGCATCTCTACAGCGACCAGTTGCGGTTGCTGCTGCCGCTCATGGCGCTGGAAGGCAAGATCAAGCAACAAGCCGGTATCGACGAGCGTGGTTACCAATACATCCGTGCGCTGTTCGATCCCGACAGCAACACCCGGCAGGCCGTTGCCATCTACCCTCTGGCGCTGACGCCCAAGCATCGTGTGATCAGCACCAGCGACACAGTCGCGAACATGTTCATCATCAGCCCTCGAGATGCCCTCGGCGGTCCTTGCCTGCTTTACCGTCCGATGCTGGATCAACCCCTGATGCAATTTCCCTCGCGACAGAACCTGCTCTATGCGTTGCACCAACCCGGTGAATTACGGGATTCAGTGCTGGCGTGGCTGCCCGACAAGACCTTGAGTTTTGAGTACGCCCAATATGTGTTTCCAGTTGGACTGCCCTCCCCCTGGCTGCTGGCTGAACAGGTGGTCAACCCGCTGCAACGGGCGAACCGATTCGGCCAGGTGGAATTTGTGCAGGAGGAAATCACCGGCAACGTTCTATCGACCCTGTTCAAAAGCAACGCACGGGCAGTCGTCGACCTCGCTGACCGGCAATCCCAATCCAATGCCGAGCGACGCTGGAGCCTGCTCAAAGACAGCGGTTGGGCATTATTCAGTGTCACCTCGAACTTCCTCAGCGGCGCCGTCGGCAGCGCCGTCTGGGTCTGGCAAGTCGTCAACGAAATACAGCAGGCACTGGATGCCCGTGAACAGGACGACAGCTTCATTGAATGGACGTCGCTGGCGGACGTGTTACTGATGGTGGGCATCGTCATCAGCCATCATGCGGTGATGCGACGCAAGGTGGTTTCCCGTCAACCGCGCACGCCAGAATTGCCAATGGCCCAGGAAAAACCCCCCGTCCTGCCAAACGTCCTCACACTCAACCCTGCCCCGCTCGCTGCCGAGCTTCCGGCAAGCCATTGCTCTTCGCTGGAGATTGGTGGGGCAATCCCGCGCCGCACTGTTACGGCGCTGGGCGTCTACCTGGACACGCTCAAGGTCGCTGCACCCAACCTCAGCGACGAAGCGCTGACCACGGTGAACGAAGCGCCGCCGCATCTTTATCAACTCGATGATAAAACGTACGCCAAGGTGGCTGAACGCTGGTTCAACGTCTTGGTCGATGGCGACGAACAGGTCACCATCGTCCACCCCGATGACGTCAGCAGAACCGGCCCGCTGCTGGCGAATGACGCAAAAGGACAATGGGTCCTGGACCTGCGTTTACGCCTGCGCGGTGGCGGGCCGAAAAGCCGGCTCAAAGCCTTGAAAGCCGCGAAAGAACATCGCAAACATGAACTCGAAACGGCGCTGCAGGCATTCAAAACCGAGGAAGCGTCCAAGCAGTCGGAGCTGCTGAAAGCCCAAAACGAGATGCTGCACGCCAAGGCCGGTGCGTACGACCCACTGTCATTGCCGTATTCGAGAAAACTGGAAGGGCAGATTGAGGCGTATCAACAGGCGCTCGACCAACTGAAAGAATGGCGAAACCTCGGTGGCACCACCGGTTACACCTACGACTTGCTGCGTTTGAGCACCGAGTTGCAGAAGCATCTGTCTTTCTGGTTGACGTTAAAAAAACACCAGTATGTCCAGGCCACCGCCGTCCTGACCGAGATGCCAAAGCCTGGCGAGGAGTCGCGGCATTCCTATGTTGAGAGCATCCAGCAGGCGACCGACCTGAGTCATGAGATGGTCGATAAGCTGACACTATCCCAATCGACACTTAAAGGCATTCGCGCGGCGGGACGGCCCGGTTTCGTTGAAGCGCTGGCCATCAGCAAGCTGATGCCGTCATTCACCGCGCTGCAACTTAAAGCCAATGAAATGGGCATGTCACAAGAGCTTTGCATGGAAGAACAGGCTAGCCCGCTGATGACTGCGGCCCGAACCGACATCGGCAAAGTCATCATCAGTGCCGCCACCGCCGCTCATCACGTCGCGGACCTGGTAAAAGTGGCCACCAGCGCTACTGACGTTATAGCCCAGGTCGAATTACTCGGTGGGCTTGTCGAGACGTTTTCCGATGCCGATCAGCGCCTCAAGGAATTGCCCGACACCTACCCTGGTTTACTCAAGCACAATCAGCTTGAACATTTGCGCACGCTTATCGACGAATTCTCGCAGTTGGCGCTTATCCGACTTCAGGCATTGCTGCCAGAGAACGAGCTGCTGCCTGTGCAGAATCCGCCAGTGCGGGTCCGCCCGGGGCCTTCACGTCAGCCCGTCAAAGTGAGCAAGTCGCGTCCACGCGAGCCGGGCACCAGCGAGGCGACGACGTCTGACGAAGCGCCGCTCAAGCCATTTATGCCCACGTTGAGTCAGCCACCGGCCCCCCTGTTGAAAGACCTGCAGATCATCGAGGCTGGCCTGGAGCTGAATCTGGATACAACGAAATTTATTGAGCGCACCCGTAAAGATGCACTGCGCCCAAAACGTATCCCCGCGGACATACAGGACCTGTTTGACCAACAAGCGCTGAAGATTGAACAGAGCGCCGCCAGCGTTGACCTGGCCATGGCCCGAATGAAAAACCCTCCCCCGGTCGCCAACCTCAGCGCGGAACTGCGTCAGGCCGCAAGCACCCTGCGCACTGAGGGCGTGCGCGTTCGAGCGAACCTGTACAAGCTGCGCAAACCCACCCAAAGCGCCCTCAAGTGGATGCACGAAAATCAACAGGTAGCCCTCAACCGCAACGAACAGGGGCGGATCCGCACCAAGCAACTGGGCGACTATTTCCAGGAGTACCGCGTTCTCGACAAGACCGGCAACGATCAGGAATTGTGGGTAGCGCACTTCCATTACGAAACATCCATCAGCCCGGCGGACAAGCCGTCGACCGCGCATCTGAAAGTCTCGGAGGTTTATCTGAAGACACTCACGCCTGAACAGCAACAGGCATTGAGTACCTTCGAGCCGATTGATGGGGTGTTCCGAAAGCTCGACGATCCGGGTCTGCGCAAACTGTTTGTGGATCTGGAGCCCAAGACGTAAGCGCGCTAGCGACGCCAGACGGTTTCCAATCGTCCGAGCGCCTCGATTATCGCGGCCTCGGGCACTGCCGCAAAACCCAGGACCAGCCCGGCACGCTGGTCGTCCGGTGTTTGCGAGTCCGGCAACCAATAGCTGCTCAGCGCATTGATCTCGACATCGACGCTGGCAGCCTTCCCGATCAACTCACGCTCGCGAGCCTGGGAGTCGACCGCGACCGTCAAATGCAGCCCTGCCGGAACACTTGGCAGGCTGCCAACTCCGGCAATGTTTTGCGGCCAACCGGTCAACAGCGTGTTGCGCCGGCTCAGCGCCGCCCGGCGCATGCGGCGGATGTGCCGCTGAAAGTGCCCGGCGGCCATGAACTCGGCCATCACCGCTTGAGTGCTCACCTCGGAATGCCGGACATCCACCGCGCGACGTTGAGAAAACGCCGCCACCAGTGCCGGTGGCAACACCAGATAGCCCAGACGCAGCGCCGGGAAAGCGACTTTGCCGAAGGTCCCGACGTACAACACCCGTCCCTGCCGGTCGAGTGCCGCCAACGGCGCCAGTGGCGCGCCGCTGTAGCGGTATTCGCCATCGTAGTCGTCCTCGACGATCCAGCCTTGGGAGCGTTCAGCCCAGGCCAGCAACTCCAGGCGCCGCGCCAGGCTCATCACCACGCCAGTCGGGTATTGATGAGAAGGCGTGACATACACCAGACGACAATCGCCCAGCGCTGCCAGCTCCGTACAGTCGATGCCCTCATTGTCGACCGCCACACCCTTCAACCGCGCTCCCGCCACCGCAAACGCATGACCAGCGGCCCGATACCCGGGATTTTCAATCCCCACCACATCACCCGGTTCCACCAGCAACTGAGCACAAAGGCTAATCGCCTGTTGCGCACCACTGGTGATCACAATCTGCTCTGCCGTGCACTGCATGCCGCGAGAGCTGCGCAGGTACGCGGCGATCAGCCCGCGCAAGCGCGCGTCCCCTTCAGGCGCGCCATAACACAGCTGCTGCAAATCCGGTTTGCGCCAGAACGCCGCGTTCAGCTTGCCCCACACTTCAAACGGAAACAGATCGAACGCCGGAACGCCAACCCGAAATGCCCGGGGCGGACCACTCGGCGGCGTGGGCAAATGGTTGTTTTCAACACGCGCCAATGCGCTGCCGTATCTGGTTTTGGCGGACGGAACCAACGGCACATCCGGACTGTTGGTGGCGTCGACTTTCGGCGCTTTCAGGGATGTTTTTTTCGCCGATACCCGTGCCTGCGGCAATTGCGCGACATAGGTGCCGTCGCCCACTCGTCCCTCGATAAACCCTTCGGCGTAGAGCTGATCGTAGGCACGCACCACACTGTTGCGAGAAATCGTCAGTGCCTCCGCCAGATCCCGACTGGCGGGCAAACGTGTGCCACTGGCCAGCCGCCCATCGAGCACTCGCACGCGTAATGCCTGATAGAGCTGACGGCTCAGGCCTTGGCGCCGATCGAGTTCGATTCCCGCCGGGTTGAACGATAAGGACAGTGGCTCGCTTGACATGGCATTGGACCTATTAAATTGGTCTGTAATGGCTCTTACAACAGACCAATAGCCTGCCTAGGATGCAGGCATTCGCCAAGGAATATTTCCATGTATACGCCCAGCGCATTTGCCATCAATGATTTGCACGAACTGCAGCAACAGATACTCGGCACCCGCCTCGCCATGCTGATTACCCATGGCGAACAAGGCCTGCAGGCCAGCCATCTGCCATTGCTGCTGAACACCGACCAGGGACCGAATGGCACGCTGTATGGCCACTTCGCCAAGGCCAATCCGCAATGGAAGGAACTGCAAAACGGCGCCGAAGCGCTGGTAATTTTTGCCGGCGCCGATGCTTACGTGAGCCCGGGGTTTTATCCAAGTAAAGCCGAGCACGGCAAAGTCGTGCCGACCTGGAACTACGTCGCCGTTCACGCTTACGGTATCGCAGAGGTGTTCACCGACGCCGATCGCCTGCGCAATCTGGTCAGCGCGCTGACCGATCGCCATGAAGCCGGTCGTGCCCAACCGTGGAAAGTCGCCGATGCTCCCGCCGACTACATCGACGGCATGCTCAAGGCCATCGTCGGCTTTGCCCTGCCGATCCAGCGCCTGGAAGGCAAGCGCAAGCTCAGCCAGAACCGCAACACCGCAGACATCACCGGCGTACGCGAGGGGCTGGCCGCCAGCCCTGACGTGCACGACCAGGCCCTCGCCCACTTGATGCGTTAAGGAATCAACATGAGTCAGATCGACATCCGCCAGGTCAGCGCCAACGACTACGCCGCGTGGCTGCCGCTTTGGCAGGCCTACCTGCGTTTCTATAAAACCGAATTGCCGCAAGCTGTCACCCAAAGTTCCTGGCAGCGTATGCTCGACCCGAACGAACCGACCCACGCCGCCCTCGCCTGGGCTGACGGCAAAGCGGTGGGCATGGTGCATTTCATTTACCATCGTTCGAACTGGGCCATCGAAAACTCCTGCTACCTGCAAGATCTGCTGGTGGCTGAGGAAACCCGCGGCACCGGCGTCGGTCGCCAGTTGATCGAGTTCGTCTACACCACGGCCAAGGCCGACGGCTGCAACAAGGTCCACTGGCTGACCCACGAAACCAACGCCACCGCGATCCAGCTTTACGAGCGCATCGCCGAGCGCCCCGGTTACATCCAGTTTCGCAAAGCCATTTAAGGTTCAAGGAGAACAGCATGTCGACTTCACTCGCGGACTGGAAAGGCGTCCCTGCGCCGACGGTTCAAACCCTCGAAGGGCGTTACATTCGCCTGGAAAAACTCGACCCGGCGCGTCACGCCGACGGTTTATGGAAAGCCCTGCAAGGCCCGGGCTCCGACCCGAAACTCTGGGATTACTTACCTTACGGCCCTTTCCCGGAGCGCAGCGCTTTCAACGATTGGCTGGACAATCATGCCGCCGCCAGTGATCCGTATTTCTTCAGCGTGATCGACCGTGCCAGCGGCGACGTACAAGGCATCCTCAGCTTGATGTCGATCGTCCCGGCGCAGGGCCGCATCGAAATCGGCCACGTGACATTTGGTGCGCCGATGCAGCGTTCGCCAAAAAGTACCGAAGCCATTTATCTGTTGGCGAAGGAGTCGTTTGCCCTGGGTTATCGGCGCCTCGAGTGGAAGTGCAACAACGGCAACGCCCGCTCCAAGTACGCGGCCGAGCGGCTGGGGTTCAGTTTTGAAGGGGTGTTTCGCCAGCACATGGTGGTCAAGGGCCAGAACCGCGATACCGCTTGGTACTCGATTCTGGATTCGGAATGGCCGGTGATCGGGGCTGGGTTTGAGCAGTGGTTGAGCGATGAGAACCAGACGGGTTCGGGGCAGGTGAAAACCCTGGCGGAGTGTCGCGAGTAGAGGAATCAACAGCAAAAGATCGCAGCCTTCGGCAGCTCCTACAGGGGAACGTGATCCCCTGTAGGAGCTGCCGAAGGCTGCGATCTTTTGATCTTTAAGCCAATTTCTGCACAAGCACCGCAATATGCTCCGGTCCAATCCCGCAGCAACCACCCAAATGGCTGGCGCCGCGTTCTTTCCAGTCGGCGGCCCACTGCAAGTAACCCGGCGGATCAAGGTCTTCACGCAACGGGTCCAGCCCGTCATTGGCCGTGGCCTCTTTCGGTTGTGGCGGGAAGGCGTTGGCGTACGCGCCGATGTGAATCTTCACACCTAAACGCTCGAATGTTTCGCGCGCGGCATCAATCGCCGCACCGATCACTTCCGGCTGGCTGCAATTGAACAGCAGCGTCTCGACACCCAGCTCGGCAGCCACCCCGGCCGCTTCAAACACCGGTTCACCGGATCGCAGACGCGGCACGTCGTCCGTGTCTTCATCCTTCAAGGTAAACGACAGCCAGAACGGCTTGCCGTCTCTCGGCAGACCGCCGTGGATCGCCCGCGCCTCGGCGATTGAACTCTGGGTTTCAGCCAGCCACAGGTCGACATGCGGCGCCAGACCGTTCACCAACGGCGCCAGCAACTCAGACACTCGAGCCGCGTTGAACAGGTCCGGACGATAAGAACCAAACAGCGGTGGCAATGAACCGGCCACTCGCACGGATTTGCCCGAAGCCACCACCGCACGCTGGGCCAACTCGCCGGCCAACGCCGCGAGGGCCTGACCTTCTGCGGCAAAACGCGCTTCGCCAATGTGAAACGGCACCACTGCATAACTGTTGCTGGTAATCACGTTGGCGCCGCTTTCGATATAAGCCGCGTGCACCGCCTCCACCGCCTGCGGTGCTTCGCTCAACGCCAGCGCCGACCACTCGGGCTGTCTGAATGGCGCCCCTCGGCGTTGCAGCTCACGGCCCATGCCACCATCCAGAACAACTGTGCTTCCTGCGCCCATATTCATTTCACTCATAAACTTATGAAAATTACTCACTACCGGAGCCGTTCTTATAACTATTTAATACGCACCATTCTGTTAATAACAACCTCTTTTTTATCAGGGATCGACTTTGAAACTTCAACCGCTACTGGCCCTGGGCCTGACGATTTTAGCTGCCTCCACCCACGCCTTTGGTGGCGCCACGCTGGACCGCGTCGAACAGAAGAAAGAACTGGTGGGCGTGTTAATGGAGAGCTATCCACCCTTCTCGTTCCTCAATGACCAGAACCAGCTAGACGGTTTCGATGTCGATGTGGCCAAAGCCGTCGCGGAAAAACTGGGGGTCAAATTGCGCCTCGAAACACCGTCCTGGGACGTGATCGCTGCCGGCCGCTGGAGCGGGCGCTACGACATTTGCATCTGCTCCATGACGCCGAGCAAGGCCCGCGCCGAAGTCTTCGATTTCCCGGTGGAGTACTACGCCTCGCCGGCCGTGATCGTGGTCAATGCCAAGGACAACAGCATTCACAGCGCCAAAGACCTGAGCGGCAAGAAAGTCGGCCTCACCAGCGCCTCCAGCTATGAAAGCTACCTGAACAAAAACCTGGTGATCGAAGGCGCCGAAGACACCCAATTGCAGTACCCGTTCGAGGACGTGCAGATCGCCCCGTATGACACTGACAACGTGGCCTTTCAGGACTTGGGCCTGGGCGCCGGGGTTCGACTGGACGCGATCCTGACCAACCTCGTCACCGCGCAACCGCGCTTGACCGAAGACAAACGTTTCAAACTCGCCGGCGAGCCGCTGTACTCGGAGCCGAACTCGGTCGCCATCGAAAAGGGCGACGCGCAGTGGGATGCCAAGGTGCGTAACGTCTTCGCCCAACTGAAACAGGACGGTACCCTGAGCAAGCTTTCGCAAAAATGGATCGGCGCCGACATCAGCAAATGACTTCCTTCCCAAAACCTCCTCAGCCGCCGCAACCGGTGGCTGAGTCGCGGCTGCAACGGATCTTCGGTTTTCGTACGCGGCTGTACCTGACGTGGGCAGCGATGCTCGGTTTGTTCGCCAGTTTCTTCCTGAGCTTCGACCTGAAGTTCTCGATCATCCTCGACAAACTGCCCAACTTGATCGGCCTGCACATGGCGCCCAACGGCTTCCTGCAAGGCGCGGCACTGACACTGTTTTTGTGCCTGTGCTCGATCGTCACCTCGTCGCTGCTCGGTTTCATCACCGCCCTCGCGCGGCTGTCAAAAAGCGCCGTGGCCTTCGGCATCGCGAGTTTCTATGCCTCGTTCTTTCGCGGCACGCCGTTGCTGATCCAGATCCTGCTGATCTACCTCGGCCTGCCGCAACTCGGCATCGTGCCCGGCGCCGTCGCCGCCGGCATCATCGCCCTGTCGCTGAACTACGGGGCCTACCTCAGCGAAATCTTCCGCGCCGGCATCCTCGGCGTCCCCCATGGCCAGCGCGAAGCGTCCCTCGCCCTGGGCCTGCGCGAAACCGTGATCTTCTGGCGCGTTACCCTGCCCCAGGCGATGCGCACCATCATCCCGCCGACCACCAACCAATTCATCTCCATGCTCAAGGACTCGTCGCTGATCTCGGTGATGGGGGTTTGGGAAGTGATGTTTCTGGCGCAGTCGTACGGGCGGTCGAGCTACCGGTATATCGAGATGCTGACGACCGCTGCGGTGATTTATTGGGTGATGTCGATCGGGCTGGAGCTGATTCAGGCGCGGATGGAGCGGCATTACGGGAAGGCGTATTTGAGTCGGGGTGAGTGAAGGTCGTAGCCTTCGGTAACCCCTGCATTGAGCTGTCTCAGCTGAATTCGCGCCGAATCCTTACCACCCCCATCTTCAGTCCGAACGGCCGAAACACGGCGTTTAGCGATTTCAGAGTCTGATTACCTTCCGCATGTTCGATATGCACGAGCGTGCGTACGGAGATTTTGCACATCTTCGCGAACTGGTTCTGGTTCAGGCCAGTGACTTCAACCCGCAAGCGGCGGACTGCTTCACCCATTTCAATCGTGCCTTGGGCAAGGCCCTCTTGAATGCTCTCGATCAACAGCGCCCGAGCGTCAATGGTAATGGTCATTTCAGCCCCCAGTTTTTCAAGCGCAGCTCAAGATTTCTCAATGCAATCCCTGGATGATTCAGGGTGGCTTCAGGAAGACCACTAGCGGTCAGAACGTCCGGCAACGCCAGTAAGTGATCAGCGTCCTTTCGCAGACCTTCAAAGAGTGCTTGAGGGTCTCCGATCATCGCTAACGCATTACACACTTCGCGCCATTTCACCTCGCCCGCCACCTCCAGATCTTTGGGCCATTTGGTCGTACGTGTGACACCCTCGTCGTCCATCACCATTGGAGCCAAATCGTAGATCGGAGCGAGGCGCAAGGAATCGACATCGCGAATAATTGAAGTATTGCGACCGTGGTTATCGGAGTTTCCAAGAATTTTGTTGAGCAAATCCCGACGCAGGTAATCGGCTACCAGATCAGGAATTTGATCGGCCTGTCCGGCCTCTGTCCAGAGTCGAGCGAGTAACTGGACCACCTCCAAATGGCTCATGTAACTGCCAGGCACCGTCACACCCGCGAGCGAGTAGATGGATTCAATTGCCAACCGCTCAACACCCTGATCTGTCACGTTGCGGTCAAAGCGCTTCATCCAAAGGCTGGGTTTTGTCGCTTCTTCCAACGCGAGCCCATCTGCAGCGACGGTCTCAATACCCAGGGTTTGCAACGCCTTGTAGTAGTGATACTCGCTTCTGAGAATGATCTGATCTGTCTGGTTAGTCCTGTTGCGAGCAAACTTCACAAACCAGTGCTGCACCACTTGATCGTCGCTCAACACAGCATCCGGATACAGCAAACCGTCGCGACCTTCAGACATCAGCAGCTTGGGAGCTTCACCGCCGGCCCCGGTTGCACCACCAATGGCGGCGCCCTGTTCGTAGGCATACTCCAAAAAAGTATTGTCGCGCGCGATCACCTCTTCGCGACGAAAGCCCATCGCAGTCCTTTCACCCATAGCTTCAATCGATTCTTTGATGCGCATATGGCCAATCGGCGCGGGAGTGCTTCGACCCAGCAGAAACAAATCGCTGATTCCTTCGGGTTTTTCCTGGCCAACGCGTGCCATGAGAAAGCGCTTGGCGGCTCCAGCGGGCGCTATATCGAGCAGGAAAGCGGGCGCTTTTTTCAGCGAAGTGCTATCCCAATCGATTGGCAATCTGGCGCTAACCGCTTTAGAGAATGGCGATTCGATGTATTCAAAGCTGTTTGATACATAGTCGTTTTTGTAACCGAATCGGCAAGGGCCTTCAAAACCCTTTTCCGGCTCGACAAAAACCAGGGTCATCGCGTCCAACCATTTCCCGGACGTATAGACCTGCAGAGTTAGTGTGTGCACAAAGCCACCTGCAATTAAATGCGTTCTTTCGCTTGAATATGATGCATGGAACGCAATATAGTGCAGTTATCCACTATTTGCTCGATCATTTCATGCATTAAAATGCATTTTTTGCACATTAAGTCAAAGATACACGCATTAAAATGCAGATTTGCCTTCAGGACGCAGACATCGTTCTGTAAAAACCTTCCGCTATACAGAACGTCCCGCTTATAACAAAAAGGCCGTTCACTCATGCCCTTCTCGCCGCAGCGTCTGGCGCTCACCATCGCCCTGCTGATCAGTACCAGTGCCAACGCCGTCCCTGGCCCTCCGAAAACCGTGCAGATCGATACCGCCACCACGACCGCGCAAACCCTCGGCGGCAGCGACACCCTGACAATCTCGGCACCCGGCAGCATCACCAGCACCGACAAGACCGTGAGCCTGAAGGATGGCACCAGCGGCGCCGGCGTGGTCATCGACAACTCGGGCAAGATCGTCGCCACCACGGGCCGGGCAATCGACAGTTCGGGTGACATCACCCAAGCGCGCAACTACAGCATTTATAACCGTGCCGGCGGGCAGATCCTCGGCGCCAACGACGCGCTGCGCATCAACAGCAATTTCGCCAGCGGCAGTCTGTTGATCGACAACAGTGGCATCATCCGCTCCACCACCGGCCAGGGGCTGGATCTGGATGCGTTGCGCAGCGCCGGCGTCACCACCACTCTCATTAACCGCGCGGGCGGATTGATTCGAGGTGACGCCAGCGATGGCATGAAGACCGGCGCGAACGCGACGATCACCAACTACGGTGAGATTTCTACCGGCGACTCCAGAACTGCCGACGACAAATTCGACGGTATCGACATCGACACCGCCACCGGCGTGACGGTGACCAACTACGGCAGCATTTCCGGCGGCCGCCATGGCATCACCACCGACCTTGGCGCGACACTGACCAACTACGGGCAAATCACCGGCCGCAACGGCTCCGGTTTCGGTTCCGATGGTGACGGCACGGTGATCAACCACGGCACCATCACCGGTGCGTACTCGGGGCTGCAGCCGAACGGCGACGGCGATGGCGTGGACATCGACAAGCTCGCCCACATCGAAAACTACGGCGTCATCCAGGGTGTTGGCGCGGGTGGCGTCGACAAGGGTGGGTTTGCCAACGGCAGCGAAGGCATCGCGTTGGGCGGTGGTTATGTGTTGAACGCCAAGGGTGCGCTGATCAGCGGCGCCAACAGCGCGATTCTGGTGGACGATGGCAGTGGCGGTGCAGGCGTTGCTGCGACCACTTTGGAAAACTACGGCACGATCCAGGGCCTGGATGGTTTTGGCGTGAAGCTGGTCGGCGAGTTTGCCGACAGCGTCGTCAACGGCGGCACCATTGCCGGCAGCAACGGCCTGGCGCTCGACCTCGGCGGCGGCAACGACAGCCTGATGCTGCGCAACGGCAGCCGCTTTGTCGGCGTGGTCGACGGCGGCACCGGTTATGACCGCGTGGTGATGGACGACGCCGCGGGCGGCAGCTTCGGCGCGAGCCGCAACTTCGAATGGCTGGAGGTCAAGCAAGGCGCGTGGACCCTGAATGGCAACGGCGATTTCAGCGACGGCGGAGCGGTGCGCAATGGCGCCACGCTGGTCAACCAGGGCGGGATTGCCGGTAACCTGACTGTCGACGCCGGCGGTGTATATGCCGGTGGTGGGTCGGTAGGCAACTTGCTGGTCAACGGTACTTTGCAAACCAACACCCGGCTCGGCACCGCTACCATCACCCACGATCTGACCATGGGCAGCGGTTCAACCCTGGCCTATGGTGTGAATGCCGACGGCAGCAGCGCCCCGATCAAGGTCGGTGGCGTGGCCAACCTGAACGGCGCAACCCTGGCGGTGAACCCCGCCAGCGGCACGTATCCTTGGCAGAACCACTACACCGTATTGCGAGCCGCCAGCATCAACGGCAGTTTCAGCAACGTCACCAGTGACTACGCGTTCATCACGCCGACCCTCGCTTACAGCCCGACCCAAGTCGACCTGACTTATACCCGCAACGATGTCGCCTTCAACCAGTTCGCAGTCACCGGCAACGGCAGCAGCGCCGCCAACAGCCTGGGCTCCCTGAGCAAAAACAACGCGCTGTACAACGCCTTACTGAACACCACCAGCGCCACGGCGGGTGCGGCGATTGAACAATTGGCTGGCACCAGCAACGCCAACCTGACCAGCGCAACACTCGGTGCCAGCAGCCAGGTCGGCGGTAGCATGCTGTCCGCAATGCAGCAAATGGGTGGCAGTTCAGGGTTGTTGGTGGGTCTCGATCAACGCGACACACCGGTGCTCGCCTCGACCGGTGTCCCGTCCGAAGCCCGCAACCTCAACGATCCGAACGCCAAGGGCAGACTCTGGCTACAAGCCATCGGCGGCTACGGCAAGCTCGATGGCGAACATGGCAGCAGCGGTCTGGAACAACGCACCAAAGGCAGCGTGCTCGGTGCCGACTGGGCGCTCAATCCGCAATGGCGCCTGGGCGTGCTCGGCGGCTATTCGAAGACCGACCTCGATGCCACGGGTGTCGATGGCAATGTCGAGAGCTGGCACGCCGGCGTCTATGCCCTGCGCCAAAGCGGCCCGTTCGCCTTGCGCCTCGGCGCGGCCTACAGCGGCCACCAAGGCGACAGCAAACGCACCATCGCCTTCAACGGTTTCAGCGATCGACCTAAAGGTGATTACGATGCCGACAGCCAACAAGCCTTCGCCGAGCTCGGCTACGCAATGGGCAGCGGCCGGCTCAGCGCCGAACCGTTTGCCAACCTTGGCTACCAGCGTTATCACCGCGACAGCTACCAGGAAAAAGGCGGTGCTGCTGCGCTTCAAGTCGATGAGCAAACCCAGGACAACTTCAGCAGCACCTTCGGTTTGCGCCTGGCGCACCTGAGTTCACTGGACAACGGCATGAGCCTGACCCCGCGCATGACCGCGGGCTGGAAGCATACCTATGGCGATGTCAGCAGCTCGACACGACAGGCGTTTGTGACGGGCGGCACGGCCTTTAGTGTCGATGGCACTTCGCTGGATCGCGACAGCCTGGTGCTGGAGACTGGGTTGGACCTGGGGATTTCGGCGCGTCATTCGGTGGGGGTGGGTTACAGCGGGGAGATTGGGAGCAACAGCCGCAATCATGGGTTGATTGGGCAGTGGCAGATGAGTTTTTGAAATTGTGATAGCGGGCGGTGTCTCCATTCGTTGTAAGAAAGTTCGTCAGCTCGAACGGTTAAAAACGACCGCAGCCAGGCAACTGGCAATTTTCTACGTAAGGAACTCACGCCGCCCGCAACTCAGCCAGAAGTAGCTGACATCGGCACCTATAGCCTTGTCTTTAGAGTTTGGCCTCCTGTCAACAGAGGCCGAACACGATGCCCGTTCAACACAAATATCGCCCACATCACCTGGCTTTGGCCGTTGCGCTTGCGCTCGGATGCGCGGAGTTTTCGCTTGCTCAAGAACTCTCGGTGGGTACCACTGCACCACCGATGGAAACAGCGGATCAGCTCGCAATGGCTCTCGCTGCGTTCGCTAATGATCCCGACACCCATAAATTCACGATCAAAACCAAAGAGGAGGGTATTGATCCGACATTCAGCGACGGAAATGATCTAGTCACGGTGTCTGGCCGCGGAAGTTTGACCGGGCTGGTAGACGGTGGTGAAGGTTCCAACTACCTGCAACTTGATACTGCAAGCGGTGGCACGCTGGGCGAGAGTCGCCGCTTCCAGGTTCTGGAGACCAAACGAAGCACCTGGACCCTGAAAGGTTCCGGTGACTTCAGCGATGGCGTCTGGGTACGCCCCAAGGCAACGCTGATAAACGATGGCCATATTGCAGGAAATGCGTGGGCCCAAGGTACGTTAGTCAACAACGGCAGGATTGACAGAAACGTGAGCGTGGAATCAGGCGGCACCCTGACCAATCCGGGAACCATCGAGGGTGACGTTTTTGTAAGAGAAAAAGGTTTTTTTGCTGGCAACGGCCAGGTTCGCACTCTTGATATAAACGGAAAACTTTCCGTCGACAGCTTGCACGGCGCCCCGAAAGTACGTGGAGACTTAAAACTTTCCAAAACAGCGGAACTGGCCTACGAGGTCAATGCCAGCCACAAAAGTGAAACGATAGTTGTTGGTGGAACCGCCAGTCTTGGAGGCGCCACGCTGAACATCGTTTCGGCAACGAATGACTACCTGCACGTCAACGAAAACACCATTCTTACTGCCAATAAAGTGGAGGGGGAATTTGGCAAAGTTCTCAATAATCTTGCCTTTTTATCTCCGACGCTCGACTACAAGGGAAAGCAGGTTGATCTGGCTTTCATCCGTAACGACGTGCCCTTCGAAAGCGCCGCGATCAGTAAAAATGGTAAGGAAGCCGCACTAAGCATTACTGAGGAGCCTAAGGTCATACCGAACGAACAGGTCCCGTCTGACAGTTCGTCTTCAATCGCTGCATCTCTAAATCCAGCTGCAGCTACCGACACTTCAGCTCCTGGCTCCGCGACGACGCCCACTACCGAAACTCCTTCAACCGCTGCAACTCTCCCCCCGGTTGATACGCCCGTCACCGCCTCAAATCCCCCGACGGCCAGCAACCCCGTTGCCACGGCAAAAAATCCATCCACCCCGACAAACGCGGCTGTCGCTGCGCTGCTCAGCGCCAACAAATTCACTGCATCTCTTGCTCTCGAACAGTTGTCGGGCGGCGGCAACGCCAACCTCGCCAAAGCGACTATCAACAGTGACAGTCCTGTCAGTGCCACCCTCCTCTCCGCCATGCGCCAAATGGACAGTGCTGCAGTATTCGGTAGTCAGAAAAATGCACCGCACCTCGCCAGCAACGATGCAGACAACGGCAGAGTCTGGCTCCAGGCGCTGGGACACCGCGGGACGCTGGATCGCTATTACGATCCCTTGAAACACTCTACTGAAGGTTTAGTTCTTGGCGCAGATTGGAGTATTGATGAGGAATGGCGTCTGGGTGTAATGGGCGGCAAGTCCGAAACTCGTCTGGACAGTCGTGGAATCGACGGCCAACTCGACAGCTGGCATTTGGGCGCCTACGCCATGCGTCAAAATGGCCCAATGTCGCTGCGCCTTGGTGCGACTTTCAGTAGCCACGACGGCAACACCAAGCGCCGGATTGCCTTCAACGGTTTCAGCGACCGACCTGAAGGCCGCTACGATGCCAACACTCAGCAAGCATTCGCCGAGTTTGGTTACAACCTCGGCCGCGCCAACGTCAGCATCGAACCTTTTGCCAGCCTGGGTTATCAACGTTATCAGCGCGACAGTTACACAGAAAAAGGGGGCGCAGCAGCACTCAAAGTCCTGGGGCAAACCCGGAACAACATAAACAGTACATTCGGCCTGCGACTGGCAAAACTCAGCACGCTGGATAACGGCATGCAACTGACGCCGCGATTCAGCGCCGGCTGGAAACACACTTATGGAGATATCTACAGCGATACCCGACAACGATTGGCAACGGGTGGGGAGAACTTCACCGTTTACGGTGCACCACTGGATCGTGACAGCCTGATGCTGGATGCAGGTCTGGACCTCGGTTTGTCGGCCAAACACACACTGGGTGTCGGCCTCAACGGTGACATCGGCACCGACAGCCGCTCCCACGGCGTAATGGGACAATGGCGAATGACCTTCTAACCCCCCTCAAATCCCGGGCGAAAAAAAAGGGGAGCACATGCCCCCCCGAGGTTTAAAGCGGTCTATCGAGGCTGTTAACTCAGCCTTCGATCTCGATCAGGATTTCGCCCGGATTCACCCGGTCGCCCTTGGCCACGTGAATGGCGGTGACTTTGCCGGCGATGGCCGATTGGACTTCGGTTTCCATCTTCATCGCTTCGGTGATCAGCACGGCCTGGCCTGCCTTGACGGTGTCGCCTTCGTTGACCAGCACGTCGACGATGTTGCCCGGCATGGTGGTGCTGACGTGGCCCGGCGCAGTGGCTTGCTTGCGCTTGCTGCTGCCGCCGCTGACGAACTCGTTGAGCGGCTCGAACACCACTTCTTCCGGCATGCCGTCGATGGACAGGTAGAAGTGACGCTTGCCTTCAGCCTTGACGCCAACACCGGTGATGTCGACGCGGTAGGTTTCGCCGTGGACGTCGATGACGAATTCGGTCGGCACGCCTTCGCCACCCGCCGAAGCCACACCACCGGCTTCAGGAATCGGCAGCAGCACTTCTGGAGTCAAGGTGCCAGCAGCACGTTCTTCGAGGAACTTGCGGCCGATGTCCGGGAACATGGCATAGGTCAGCACGTCTTCTTCAGACTTGGCCACAGCGCCGATTTCGGCACGCAGCTTGGTCATTTCCGGCTTGAGCAAATCGGCTGGACGGACGTCGATCACCTCCTCGCTGCCAATCGCCTGGCGACGCAGTTTTTCGTTAACCGTGCCCGGCGCTTTGCCGTAGCCACCTTGCAGATAGAGCTTCACTTCGTTGGTAATGGTCTTGTAGCGCTCGCCGGCCAGCACGTTGAAAAATGCCTGGGTGCCGACGATCTGCGAGGTCGGGGTTACCAGCGGCGGGAAGCCGAGGTCTTCACGAACGCGCGGGATTTCGGCCAGCACTTCGCCCATACGATTCAGGGCGCCCTGCTCTTTCAACTGGTTCGCCAGGTTGGAAATCATCCCGCCCGGAACCTGGTTGACTTGGACACGGGTGTCGACGGCAGTGAATTCGCTTTCAAACTGGTGGTACTTCTTGCGCACGGCGTAGAAGTACAGGCCGATCTCTTGCAGCAGTTCCAGGTTCAGGCCGGTGTCGAACTCGGTGCCTTTAAGGGCAGCAACCATCGATTCGGTGCCTGGGTGGCTGGTACCCGAGGCGAAGCTGGAGATCGCGGTGTCGATGTGATCGGCACCGTTTTCGATGGCCTTGAGTTGGCACATGGTGGCCAGGCCAGCGGTGTCGTGCGAGTGAATGAACACGGGCAGCGACTGCTCGCTTTTCAGTGCCCTGACCAGTTCGCCGGTAGCGTACGGGGTCAGCAGGCCAGCCATGTCCTTGATCGCCACAGAGTCGCAACCCATGGCTTCCATTTGCTTGGCTTGCGCCACGAAGGCCTCGATGGTGTGCACCGGGCTGGTGGTGTAGGCGATGGTGCCTTGGGCGTGTTTGCCGGCAGCTTTCACCGCTTCGATGGCCACGCGCAGGTTACGCACGTCGTTCATTGCGTCGAAGATGCGGAACACGTCGATGCCGTTGACCGCAGCCTTGGCAACAAAGGCCCTG
This sequence comes from Pseudomonas sp. LBUM1644, assembly GCF_059716195.1. Lineage (NCBI taxonomy): Bacteria > Pseudomonadati > Pseudomonadota > Gammaproteobacteria > Pseudomonadales > Pseudomonadaceae > Pseudomonas > Pseudomonas sp. LBUM1644. Next base: position 4,222,635 of record NZ_CP166812.1, read on the forward strand.
ACCACGTCATCGCTGTAATGGCGATAGCCCAGCAGGTTCTGGCCACGCAGGAGCATTTGCAGGCGCGTGTTAGGCAGTGCGGCACGCAGTTGGCGCAGACGCTCCCACGGATCTTCCTTCAGAAAACGTACGCAGGCGTCGAAGGTCGCGCCGCCCCAGCATTCCAGCGACCAATAGCCGACTTTGTCGAGCTTGTCGCAGATCGGCAGCATGTCTTCGGTGCGCATGCGAGTCGCGAGCAGCGATTGGTGGGCGTCGCGCAGGATTGTGTCAGTAACGAAGATCTTCTTAGTCATTGGTGTCTCCTCAGAGCTGCAAGCTCCAAGCTACAAGCCGCAAGAAAAAGCCAATCTGCTCTTACTTGCCGCTTGCAGCTAAAAGCTTGCCGCTGTTTATTCATAAACCCGCGTGGGCGGCGATGGCGGCGGCGATGGCCAGGGCAAGCTCTTCGGGTTTGCGCTTGATCGAGTAGTTGGTCAGTTCAGGATGGCTTTCAACAAAGCTGGTATTGAACTGGCCGCTACGGAATTCCGGGTTACGCAGGATTTCCTGGTAGTACGCGGCGGTGGTCTTGACCCCTTGCAGACGCATGTCGTCGAGGGCGCGCAAGCCACGGTCCATCGCTTCTTCCCAGGTCAACGCCCACACCACCAGTTTCAGGCACATGGAATCGTAGAACGGCGGAATGGTGTAGCCGGTGTAGATCGCCGTGTCGGTACGCACGCCTGGGCCGCCGGGTGCGTAGTAACGGGTGATCTTGCCGAAGCTCGGCAGGAAGTTGTTTTTCGGGTCTTCGGCGTTGATCCGGAATTGCAGCGCGAAACCGCGGTGCTGGATGTCTTCCTGTTTCACCGAAAGCGGCAGGCCGGACGCGATGCGGATCTGCTCACGCACGATGTCGATGCCGGTGATTTCTTCAGTGATGGTGTGTTCGACCTGCACCCGAGTGTTCATCTCCATGAAGTACACCTCGCCCTCGGCGAGCAGGAACTCCACGGTGCCGGCGTTCTCGTAACCCACGGCTTTGGCTGCGCGCACCGACAGGTCGCCGATGTAGGCGCGCTGTTCCGGGGTCAGTTGCGGGCTCGGGGCGATCTCGATGAGCTTCTGGTTGCGGCGCTGGATCGAGCAGTCACGCTCGAACAGGTGCACCACGTTGCCAAAGCTGTCGCCGAGGATCTGCGCTTCGATGTGCTTTGGATTGACGATGCATTTTTCGAGGAACACTTCGGCGGAACCGAAGGCTTTGGTCGCCTCGGAAATGACTCGAGGGAACGCTTGTTCAAGTTCTTCCCGGCTGTCGCAACGACGGATACCCCGGCCGCCGCCACCGGAGGTGGCCTTAAGCATGACCGGATAACCGATGCGGTCGCCTTCAACCAAGGCTTCGGCGATGTCCGCGACGTTGCCTTCGGTGCCCGGAGTGACGGGCACGCCCGCCTTGATCATGCTGCGACGGGCTTCAGTTTTGTCGCCCATGCGGCGAATCACTTCAGCCGAGGGACCAATGAACTTGATGCCGCGCTCGGCGCAGATGTCCGCCAGTTCAGCGTTTTCCGAGAGGAAGCCGTAGCCGGGATGCAATGCATCACAACCGGTTTCCACCGCCAGATTCACCAATTTGCGAGCGTTCAGGTAACCGGCCAGTGGCTCGGCACCGATGCTGTGGGCTTCGTCCGCACGCTTCACATGCAAGGCATGGCGGTCGGCGTCGGAATAGATCGCGACCGAGCGAATGCCCATCTCGGCGCAGGCACGCACGATTCGTACGGCAATCTCACCACGGTTGGCGATCAGGATCTTTTTTATCACTTGGAGGTTCCCTTGAGCCGGTGGTAGCCACGACCTGCTAGAACAGGTCGACGCGTGACCAAATGTTTCAATTCAGTCGCGACACCACACTAGCGCTCACAAGGGATTAACAAAAATGAATAATAATTGGGTTAGCCATTAGCAAAGACTTATAGTTGATTCATCAACCTGCGGCGAGAGCTCTTATAAAATGCGTAAGTCCTTGATGCGTATGACATTGCGTCAATTGCAGATCTTCAACGAAGTCTGCGATTTGAGGTCCTACAGCCGTGCAGCAGAAGAAATGTCGCTCACACAACCTGCCGTGAGCCTGCAGATTCGTCAACTTGAGGAGCTGATCGGCCAGCCTTTATTCGACTACGTGGGCAAAAAGCTCTACATGACCGAGGCAGCGGAAGCCCTCCAGCGTGCCAGTCGAGACATTTTCGGCCGTCTGGAAAACCTCGACATGCAGCTTTCGGACATGCAGGGATCACTGCAAGGCCAGCTGAAACTGGCAGTGGAATCCAGCGCCAAGTATTTCGTGCCGCATCTGTTTGCGGCATTCAAGCGTCAGCATCCCGAAGTGAATCTGCAACTGACGGTGGTCAATCGCGGACAGGTGATTCGGCGCTTGTCGGACAACCGGGATGATCTGGTGATCATGTCCATGGTGCCGCAAGACATGGGGCTGGAATTCTTGCCGTTCCTCAATAACCCTATCGTCGCCGTGGCGCCGCCGGATCATCCGTTGTGCCATATGGGACCCCTGCGCTTGCAGGATCTTGAGCCTTACACACTGCTGATGCGTGAACACGGCTCCGGGACACGACTGGCTTGTGAAGAGTATTTCAAGGAAAAACGTGTGCACTTCAACCAGACCCAGGAAGTGTCTTCAGCCGAAGCCCAGCGTGAGTGTGTCGTGGCGGGCCTGGGCGTGGCGCTGTTGACTCGTCACGCCCTGAACCTGGAGTTGGCGACCGGCGGACTGATTGAGTTGCCGGTCGAAGAGCTTCCGCTGTTTCGCAGCTGGTGCCTGGTGCAGGCCAAGGCCAAACGGCTGTCACCGGTGGCTCACGCATTCCTTGCGTTTATCCGCAGCGAACGGGTACAGATCAGCGCGCTGGTTGAGCGTTTCGACGGGAAGTTGCCGGCGCTGCGTGCCAGTAATTGAGTTCTGGGGCGTCAGGAAAATCGCCAATCTCAGCCAGAAGCTGACGACGTTCGCAGCGATCTTCTATGGCGCGACGAAACTCCATGCGGCGTTGGTCTTCTTGCTGACGACGGGTTTTGACAGCACTGTTGCGTTCTTCGTAGGGCTGGGCCATTTCGGGTCTCCCAAGGCGAGTGCGGGAACTTCAAGATAGGCGCGCGGGATGACGGTTTGGCGGCTCGGACGTTACAGACTGATGAACTTTAAAAAAGCAAAGATCGCAGCCTTCGACAGCTCCTACAGGGTAATGCGTATTCCTGTAGGAGCTGCCGCAGGCTGCGATCTTTTGATCTTGTCAGTCGTCCAGCGCTTTCACCGATTTGGGCGACAACCGCAAGCTGCGCAGGCTGCGCTTGACGCTCTTGAGGTGGTTGACCAGGCTCGGCCCGCGAGCCATGGCCACACCCATCGCCAACACGTCGATCACCACCAGGTGGGCGATACGCGAGGTCAGCGGTGTATAGATTTCAGTATCTTCGTGCACATCGATCGCCAGATTCACGGTCGACAACTCGGCCAGCGGCGTCTGGCTTGGGCACAAGGTGATCAACGATGCACCGCTTTCGCGCACCAGGTTGGCCGTGATCAACAGGTCTTTGGAGCGCCCCGACTGGGAAATACAGATCGCCACGTCGGTTGGCTTCAGCGTTACCGCCGACATCGCCTGCATGTGCGGATCGGAATACGCCGCCGCGGTCAGCAGCAAACGGAAGAACTTGTGCTGGGCATCTGCCGCCACCGCACCCGACGCACCGAAGCCGTAAAACTCGACACGCTGAGCCTGGGACATGAGCGACACAGCCCGTTGCAACTCCACCGGATCGAGCTTCTCGCGCACCTCCATCAGCGTGTGCAAGGTGGTGTCAAAGATTTTCAGGCTGTAGTCAGCGACCGAGTCATCTTCATGGATTGCGAACTGCCCGAAACTCGCGCCTGCTGCCAGGCTTTGCGCCAGCTTCAACTTCAAGTCCTGAAACCCGGAACAACCGATGGCGCGACAAAAACGCACGATGGTCGGTTCGCTGATACCCACGCTGTGGGCCAGATCGGCCATGGAGCTGTGCATCACGGCCGCAGGATCGAGCAGCACATGGTCGGCGACCTTGAGCTCCGACTTGCGTAACAGGTGGCGAGACTGGGCGATGTGTTGCAGCAGATTCAAGGGGCTGGACTCTTTGTTATTGGCAGGTGCCGGGGATGTAGCACGCTTGTAGTTATACTACATGAATTGGCTTTTTGCCCGCTCAATAAGTTACTGAATTGTCTTGCTACACCCTGTTTTGGCGGGTTGAGCTCCATGTAGCAGCTTATGCAGCCTGAACCCGAGCGGATTTTTTCCCAAAAAAAAGCCCGCAGTGTGAGCGGGCGAAAGACCAAAGAAGCTATATGCGCAGTCGCTTCGATGTGGAGAAAGCTGCTTGGGGGATCAGCTTCCTCGGTACGTTGAATAGCTGTACGGCGAAATCAGCAGCGGCACGTGGTAATGATCCTGTTCGGCAGAGATGCCAAAACGCAGCACCACCACATCCAGGAACGCGGGCTCCGGCAGCTGGACGCCACGAGCACGGTAGTAATCGCCCGCATGAAACTGAACCTGATAAACCCCGGTGCGGTAGTCATCACCTTGCAGCAGTGGCGCATCGACACGGCCATCGCTGTTGGTGATCGCGCTGGCGACCAATTCCAGCTGCGAGCCTTCAACACGGTACAACTCGACCTTGATCGAGCTGCCCGGGCAACCATGTGCAGCGTCCAAAACGTGTGTAGTCAAACGTCCCATTGATTCTGCGCGCCTGCTTGCGTGGAGCAGTCAGGCCTCGCGCCTCCCGAAGTCAGATGAAAGGAGACCGCACCGATTCGGAGCACGAAACGCTGCGGCGAGCGACTAATTAAGACACTTTTGAAAAAAATTGTACACAATAAAAACGACATTTTTACGTCCAGCCCCGCCATCCGGGATTTCCCGGCGCATCTACAGCAAAACCATACCGTCAGCGGACTTCCTTTCCATTAGCTGACCATTCAGGCAGGTTTCTTGCACTCTCTGTATCTAAAGCAAGTAAAGATGACAGTTCATCAAAAATGCAAAAAATCAGGCTTACAAAGTGAATATAAAGTTGTATACAATCAGCCCATCGCTGTGACGCCAGCCTGTCATCCCACCGCCAGGCCGCCACGCAACCTGTCAACGAATAAGAAGGAAGACTGCAGTGAGCGCTGACTACCCACGCGACCTGATCGGTTACGGCAGTAACCCTCCTCACCCACACTGGCCGGGCAATGCCCGCATCGCCTTGTCCTTCGTGCTCAATTACGAGGAAGGCGGCGAGCGCAACATCCTGCACGGCGATAAAGAATCCGAAGCCTTCCTTTCGGAAATGGTCTCGGCGCAGCCGCTGCAAGGCGCGCGCAACATGAGCATGGAATCCCTTTACGAGTATGGCAGCCGTGCCGGCGTCTGGCGGATTCTGAAACTGTTCAAGGAGTTCGACATTCCGCTGACCATCTTCGCCGTGGCCATGGCCGCCCAGCGCCACCCGGATGTGATCCGCGCCATGGTCGATGCCGGCCACGAAATCTGCAGCCACGGCTATCGCTGGATCGACTATCAGTACATGGACGAAGCGCAGGAACGCGAGCACATGCTCGAAGCGATCCGCGTGCTGACCGAAATCACCGGCGAACGCCCGCTGGGCTGGTACACCGGCCGCACTGGGCCGAATACCCGTCGACTGGTGATGGAAGAAGGCGGTTTCCTCTACGACTGCGACACCTACGACGACGACCTGCCCTACTGGGAACCGAACAACCCGACCGGCAAGCCGCATTTGGTGATCCCGTACACCCTGGACACCAACGACATGCGCTTCACCCAGGTCCAGGGTTTCAACAAGGGCGACGATTTCTTTGAATACCTCAAAGACGCGTTCGACGTGCTGTACGCCGAAGGCGCTGAAGCCCCGAAGATGCTCTCGATCGGCCTGCACTGTCGTTTGATTGGCCGTCCGGCGCGTCTGGCCTCGCTCAAGCGCTTTATCGAATACGCTAAAAGTCATGAACAGGTGTGGTTCAGCCGTCGCGTCGACATCGCTCGCCACTGGCATGAAACCCACCCGTACCAAGGGGCTGCCCAATGAGCACCTTTCAATCCCTGAAGCCATCGACCCTGAGCCGCGACGCCTTCGTCAAAGCCTTCGCCGACATCTACGAACACTCGCCATGGGTGGCCGAGAAGGCCTTCGACGTGGGCCAGGACGCTTCGATCGACGAGATCGAAACCCTGCACCAGCGCATGAGCGACATCCTGTTGAGCGCCGATCACGCCAGCCAGCTGGCCCTGATCAACGCTCACCCGGACCTGGCCGGCAAAGCCGCCGTCCAGGGCCAACTTACCGCAGCCAGCACTGAAGAACAGTCTGGCGCGGGGATTCACCAATGCACGGCCGAAGAGTTCCAGCGCTTCACCGAGCTGAACGACGCCTACAAGGCCAAGTTCAAGTTTCCCTTCATCATGGCGGTAAAAGGCAGCAACCGGCATCAGATCCTCGCGGCGTTCGAAACGCGCATTCACAACTCGGCAGACACCGAATTCAAATGCGCGCTGGCGGAGATCAACAAGATCGCCCTGTTCCGATTACTGACCCTATAGCGAGCCTTGCCCGAGTGTTACAAACGCGACAACACCCAGGGCACGGCAAGCATCCCAAGCCAACTAATTAAAGGCAGACTAGAAGAATGAAAGCTTACGCCGTACCTTTCGAGAAGTTCGTCAACCTGGCCGACGCCCGCCTGGGCACCAAAATCATTTCGGTCACCGATGACTGGTTCGCTGATGCCAACCGCCTGTTCCAGCCGACACCGGCTGTGTGGAAAGAAGGCGTGTTCGATGACAACGGCAAGTGGATGGACGGCTGGGAGTCGCGCCGCAAGCGCTTCGAAGGCTACGACAGCGCGGTGATCCGCCTCGGCGTTCCGGGCTCGATCAAAGGCGTGGACATCGACACTTCATTCTTCACCGGCAACTTCCCGCCGTCGGCCTCCCTGGAAGCCTGCTTCCTGGCCTCGGGCGAGCCAGACGAAAACACCCAGTGGACTGAAGTGCTGTCGGCCGTCGAGCTGCAGGGCAACAGCCACCACTTCCACGAAATCAACAACGACCAGGCCTTCAGCCACCTGCGTTTCAACATCTACCCGGATGGTGGCGTGGCCCGTCTGCGCGTGTACGGCGTTCCGTTCCGCGACTGGTCGGCTGTCGGCGACAACGAGCAAGTCGACCTGGCCGCAGCCCTCAACGGTGGCCGCGCACTCGCCTGCTCCGATGAACATTTCGGCCGCATGAGCAACATCCTCAACCCGGGCCGTGGCATCAACATGGGCGATGGCTGGGAGACCGCGCGTCGTCGCACGCCGGGCAATGACTGGGTGATCGTCGCGCTGGGCCATGCGGGCGAGATCGAGAAAGTCATCGTCGACACCCTGCACTTCAAGGGTAACTACCCGGACACTTGCTCGATCCAGGGCGCGTTCGTCAAGGGCGGCACCGACAGCCAGATCGAAACCCAATCGCTGTTCTGGCGCGAATTGCTGCCAGCGCAGAAACTGGAAATGCACGCCGAACACACCTTCGCCGAACAGATCAAAGCGCTGGGCCCGATCACCCACATCCGCCTGAACGTGTTCCCGGACGGTGGTGTGAGCCGCCTGCGCGTTTTGGGCAAGGTCGCGAAGTAATGCTGAGCCTGTAGGAGCTGCCGCAGGCTGCGATCTTCTGATCTTGTTTTTTAAGGTCAAAATCAAAAGATCGCAGGCTTCGCCAGCTCCTACAGGGGTGCAGTGAACCAACAACGAAATGGGATAAGAAGACCAGCATGCGCACACTGACGATTGAACCGCTGACCAAAGAAGCCTTCGCCCCTTTCGGTGACGTGATCGAAACCGACGGCAGCGATCACTTCATGATCAACAACGGTTCGACCATGCGCTTCCATAAACTGGCTACGGTTGAAACCGCCACGCCAGAAGACAACGCGATCATCAGCATCTTCCGCGCCGACGCGCAGGACATGCCGCTGACCGTCTGCATGCTGGAGCGTCACCCGTTGGGCAGCCAGGCTTTCATCCCGCTGCTCGGCAACCCCTTTCTGATCGTGGTCGCGCCACTTGGCGATGAACCTGTATCAGGCTTGGTCCGCGCCTTCGTCACCAACGGCAGGCAGGGCATTAATTACCATCGCGGCGTTTGGCACCATCCGGTGCTGACGATCGAAAAGCGGGATGACTTCCTGGTGGTTGATCGCAGTGGCACAGGCAATAACTGCGATGAGCATTTTTTCAAAGAGGATGAGCGTTTGATCCTTGCCCCCCACCTATAAGACCCACCCAAAAAGCGCTCCGATCACTCGACAACAGAGTGACAAGCGAGAGGTAAAGACTGTGGAAGCACATCTGTTGGAATGGCTGAACCTGAGCGTGCGCTGGGTTCACATGATTACTGGCGTGGCCTGGATCGGCGCATCGTTCTATTTCGTCTGGCTGGAAAACAACCTCAATCGGGTCAACCCGAAAAGCGGTCTGGCGGGCGATTTGTGGGCGATCCACGGCGGCGGTATCTATCACCTGGAAAAATACAAACTGGCCCCACCGACCATGCCGGACAACCTGCACTGGTTCAAGTGGGAAGCCTACTTCACCTGGATGTCGGGGATCGCGCTGCTGTGCGTGGTGTTCTACTCCAACCCGACGCTCTACTTGCTGGCTCCGGGCAGCACCCTGAGCGGTCCTGAAGGCGTGGCCATCGGTATCGGCTCGCTGTTCATCGGCTGGTTCGTCTATTCCTTCCTCTGTGACTCGGCACTGGGCAAACGCCCTGCCCTGCTCGGTTTCATCCTGTTCGTGCTGATCATCGGCGCCGCCTACGGCTTCAGCAAAGTGTTCAGCGGTCGTGGTGCGTACCTGCACGTCGGCGCGATTATCGGCACCATCATGGTCGGCAACGTGTTCCGCATCATCATGCCGGCGCAACGCGCACTGGTGGCGGCGATTGCCGAGAACCGCACACCCGATCCGGCACTGCCGGCCAAAGGTTTGCTGCGTTCACGCCACAACAACTACTTCACCTTGCCGGTGCTGTTCATCATGATCAGCAACCACTTCCCGAGCACCTACGGCAGCCAGTACAACTGGCTGATCCTGGCCGGGATCGCGGTGCTGGCGGTGTTGGTGCGTCACTACTTCAACACCCGTCACGACAGCCACAAGTTTGCCTGGACACTGCCAGTGGCAGCGGTCGGGATGATCAGCCTGGCTTACGTTACCGGCCCAGCGCCGATGATGACTCCGGACGTGGCCAAGGCACCGGCTAAAATCGAATACCAACCGCTGCCGGAAACGGCACTGGGTGGCGGTTTGAAACCGGCTGAAGACAAGCCAGCAGAAGCGCCTGCCGCCGCACCGGCGCAAGCGTCCAACGCCGGCCCTGGTTTCGACAAGGTTCACAGCGTGATTCAGGAACGTTGCGCGGTGTGCCATTCGGCCAAACCGACCAGCCCGCTGTTCAGTGCCGCACCGGCCGGAGTGATGTTCGATACCCCCGAGCAAATCCGCCAGAACGCCCCGCGTATCCAGGCGCAAGCCGTCGCCAGCCAGATCATGCCACTGGGCAACATCACGCAGATGACCCAGCAGGAACGTGACCTGATCGGCGCATGGATTGTCCAGGGAGCCCAGACCAATTAAGTAACAAAAGCTTCGCGAGCAGGCTCGCTCCCACAGGATTTGTATGGCCTGTGTGGGAGCGAGCCTGCTCGCGAATGGCCGCAACGCGGTCAACCTGACGCACAAAATCACAAGAATAAAAAAGATCCGAGGTGTTGCATGTCCGAGCTATCCGAAGCGCGCATCCCCGACGCACCCGCCATTCAGCGTTTACCCCTTTTGCAACTGATCCTGGTCGGCCTGCAACACGTTTTGCTGATGTACGGCGGAGCCATCGCGGTGCCGCTGATCATCGGACAGGCCGCTGGCTTGAATCGTGAAGAAATCGCCTTCCTGATCAACGCCGACCTGCTGGTCGCCGGCATCGCGACCATCGTGCAATCGCTGGGCATCGGCCCGATGGGTATCCGCATGCCCGTGATGATGGGCGCCAGTTTCGCCGCCGTCGGCAGCATGGTCGCCATGGCCGGCATGCCGGGCATCGGTCTGCAAGGCATCTTCGGCGCTACTATCGCTGCCGGTTTCTTCGGCATGCTCATCGCGCCGTTCATGTCCAAAGTCGTGCGCTTTTTCCCGCCGCTGGTGACTGGCACCGTCATCACCTCGATCGGTTTGTCGCTGTTTCCCGTGGCCGTGAATTGGGCGGGCGGCGGTGCTGGCGCCGCTCAATTCGGCTCACCGATTTACCTGGCGATCGCTGCACTGGTGCTGGCCACCATCCTGCTGGTCCACCGCTTCATGCGCGGTTTCTGGGTCAACATTTCCGTGCTGATCGGCATGTGCCTCGGGTATATCACCTGCGGTTTGATCGGCATGGTCGACCTCAGCGGCATGGCTCAAGCACCCTGGCTGCAGATCGTCACCCCGCTGCATTTCGGCATGCCGAAATTTGAACTGGCACCGATCCTGTCCATGTGCCTGGTGGTGGTAATCATCTTCGTCGAGTCCACCGGAATGTTCCTCGCGCTGGGCAAAATCACCGGCCAGGAAGTCTGCCCACGCATGCTCCGTCGCGGCTTGCTCTGCGATGCGGGCGCCTCGTTCTTCGCCGGCTTCTTCAACACCTTCACCCACTCCTCCTTCGCGCAGAATATCGGCCTGGTACAGATGACCGGCGTGCGCTGCCGTTCGGTCACTATCGTCGCCGGCGGTTTGCTGGTGGTGCTGAGCCTGCTGCCGAAAGCGGCGTTCCTGGTGGCATCGATTCCGCCTGCCGTGCTCGGCGGTGCAGCGATCGCGATGTTCGGCATGGTCGCCGCCACCGGGATCAAGATTCTGCAGGAAGCCGACATTGGTGACCGTCGCAATCAGTTGTTGGTGGCGGTGAGCATCGGCATGGGGTTGATTCCAGTGGTGCGCCCGGAGTTTTTCGCGCACCTGCCTCTGTGGATGAGTCCGATTACCCACAGCGGAATTGCGATGGCAACGTTGAGTGCGCTGGCGCTGAACCTGCTGTTCAACATCCTTGGTGGCGCCGAACGCGCGGCCATCAACGATTGCCACGCTCACCCGAACTGACTGAAAACCCCACAACCCTGTAGGAGCGAGCTTGCTCGCGATGAACGCATCAGCACCGCGTTTATCCACATAGCACGCGTCATCGTTAGCGACCATCGCGAGCAAGCTCGCTCCTACAGGGTCGGTGGATTCTTGCGCCTTGAAGAATAAAAACAAGAGGGAGCAACAGATGGTTTTTACCGACTCAAGCCTGCTGTCCAGCGATAACAGGCCCACCGCCGACAACCGTGCCCCAAACCTGTCGTCGGTGCGCTGTTGCGGGGCACTTGAGACCTGGCCAAGGAGTCAGTATTCTCCGCGGCCGCCTGAATCCGCTTTAAAAAAAAGCCCGGATTTAATTCCTGACCAGAAAGCCAATTTATCCCGGCTCTGGACGGTACCAAGGCACTCCAAAACCCCACTCAATCGACTGTTCTTGAGCAGCCGAGCGGGAGTTTTTTTGCTTTTTTAAAGCCTTGGCTCAGCTCTTGCTAACAGCACTAAAGCTGACCGAATGGATGATTTTTTTACAGCTACAGAAAAAGGCGCCACACCAGAGCGCCGACCTTAGAAAAATAATGTGGAACCACCTACTTTTTGGGAGCAACCGAATGAAACGCACGTGCACTAGCCTGATGCTGGCGGGATCTTTGCTGGCTGGGGGCCAGGCCATGGCCGGCGACTTGCTGCAATGGCAGAACAACAGCCTGTCCTACCTGTATGGCAAGGACTTCCAGGTCAACCCGCGCATTCAGCAGACCGTGACCTTCGAACACGCCGATGGCTGGAAGTACGGCGACAACTTCATGTTCATCGACAAGATTTACTACAACGGCAAGGAAGACGCCTTCGCGGGTGAGAACACCTACTATGGCGAAATCAGCCCGCGCCTGTCCTTCGGCAAGATCTTCGACCAGAAACTCGAGTTTGGCCCGATCAAAGACGTGCTGCTGGCCATGACTTACGAGTTCGGTGAAGACGATACCGAGTCCTACTTGATCGGTCCGGGTTTCGACCTGGCCATACCGGGCTTCGACTACTTCCAGCTGAACTTCTACAACCGTCATACCGAAGGCGACCGTCCAGGCGACAATATCTGGCAGGTCACGCCGGTCTGGTCCTACACCATCCCGGTGGGCGATTCGAACATCCTGATCGACGGTTTCATGGACTGGGTGGTCGACAACGACGTCAACAAAAAAGGCGAATACCACGCCAACCTGCACTTCAATCCGCAGATCAAGTACGACTTGGGCAAAGCGCTGAGCCTGGGCGAGAAGCAGTTGTACGTGGGTGTCGAGTATGACTACTGGAAAAACAAGTACGGTATTGAAGACAGTCAGGGCTTCAAAACCGACCAGAGCACCACGAGCTTCCTGGTGAAGTTCCACTTCTGATTTGAAGTCAAAAGATCGCAGGCTTCGCCAGCTCCTACAGGGGTACGCACTCCCTTGTAGGAGCTGCCGCAGGCTGCGATCTTTTGCTTTATGACAACCCGAGAAACCGGCACAACTCATCCCGCTTGGCCAACGCATCCCGCCGCCCAAGATCAATCAACTCGCTGCAATACCCCGCCTCGAACAGCAGGTAGCTCAACACCCCCGCCCCACTCGTCTTGGTCGCCCCCGGCCCACGCAAAAACAGGCGCAATGCCGCTGGCAACTCCTGCCGGTGCCGAGCCGCAATCTCATCGATCGGCTGGCTCGGCGAAATCACCAGGACCTCCACCGGTGCCACACCGAGCGCGCGGGTCGGCGTGCCGTCGGGCAACAGGTGACTGAACTGATTCAGGCGCTGCAGCAACTCGATGTCACTCTCCAGGCTGTCGATGAACGTACTGTTGAGCATGTGCCCGCCAATCTGCGCCAGCGTTGGCTGTTGACCGGTGTAGGCGCGTTGCAGCGGCTGATGCGGATCGACACCGCGCGGATTGCCACTGACCCCCACCACCAGCACTCGACTGGCGCCCAGGTGCAGGGCCGGGCTGATGGGGGCCGACTGACGCACCGCGCCGTCGCCGAAATACTCTTCGCCGATTTTCACCGGCGCGAACAACAGGGGAATGGCAGAACTGGCGAGCAAATGGTCGACGGTCAATTGCATCGGAATGCCGATCCGCCGATGACGCAACCAGGCATCGATGGTCCCGCCGCCCTGATAGAACGTGACGGCCTGGCCGGATTCGTAGCCGAATGCCGTCACCGCTACCGCCTGCAACTGCTTTTGGGCGATGGCGTCGGCAATGCCGGTCATGTGCAGTTTGTCGTTGAGCAACCTGCGCAGCGGCGAACTGTTGAGCAGGGCCACGGGAACCTGCGCGCCGATACCGAGCAAACTGTGCCCGACAAAACGGCTGGCCTGATGGATCACCCCCGGCCAGTCACTGCGTAACACCAGATGACTGCGAAATCCCTGCCAGAAGGCCGTCAGGCGCTCGACAGCGCCACGGAAGTCCATCGCCCCACTGGCGAGGCTGACGGCGTTGATCGCACCGGCTGAAGTGCCGACGATCACCGGAAACGGATTGTTCGCACCGATCGGCAACAGCTCGGCAATCGCCGCCAGCACCCCGACCTGATAAGCCGCCCGAGCCCCGCCGCCGGAAAGAATCAACCCTGTAACCGGTTCAGCAGGACTCATCGCAACGCTCCATGGTGCTTAAGGGGGTCGAATACTTAACCGCGTTTCTTGTACAACTTCGGCTCGCCCGGTGGACGACTCTTGAAGCGGCGATGGGCCCAGAGGTATTGCTCCGGGCACTCACGCAAGACGCCTTCGATCCATTGGTTGATCCGCAGGCAATCGGCTTCATCAGTCTCACCGGGGAAGTTATCGAGCGGCGCGTGGATCACCAGTCGATAACCGCTGCCGTCCGCCAGGCGTTCCTGGGTGAACGGCACCACCAGCGCCTTGCCCAATCGCGCAAACTTGCTGGTGGCGGTGACTGTCGCAGCCTGAATCCCGAACAGCGGCACAAAGATACTTTGCTTGGCGCCGTAGTCCTGATCGGGTGCGTACCAGATCGCCCGACCGGCCCGCAGCAGCTTGAGCATGCCGCGCACGTCTTCGCGCTCGACGGCCAGCGAATCAACGTTGTGCCGCTCGCGGCCACTTCGCTGGATGAAATCGAACAGCGGGTTCTTGTGCTCACGGTACATGCCGTCGATGGTGTGCTGCTGACCCAACAGTGCCGCGCCGATTTCCAGCGTGGTGAAATGCACGGCCATCAGAATCACGCCCTTGCCTTCGCGCTGGGCTTTTTTCAGATGCTCCAGCCCTTCGACGTGGGCGAGTCCGGCCAGACGCTCGCGCGACCACCACCAGCTCATCGCCATTTCGAAAAACGCGATGCCGGTGGAGGCGAAGTTTTCCTTGAGCAGGCGCTTGCGCTCGTCGGCGGTTTTCTCAGGGAAACACAGCTCGAGGTTACGCTTGGCGATGCGCCGTCTGTCGCCGGCCACTCGATACATCAATGCACCGAGGACGCGACCGACAAACAGCAACGCCGGATACGGCAACTGAACAATCAGCCACAACAGCCCCAAGCCACACCACAGCGGCCAGAAACGTGGGGAAAGAAATGCTGTTCGAAACCGCGGGCGATCCATTAAAGCTTCCGATAAGACGATGGCCGCGCATTCTACATCGTTCGACCCGGCTTGCGGCTCGCGGGCGTTCTCGTTATAAGTCTCGGCACTTTTAGTGACAAGCCGTTGTATGCCGACATGAGCCAAACCGAACCGCTAGACCAAGATCCCGTGTTCCAGTTGAAGGGCAGCATGCTCGCCATTACCGTGCTGGAGCTGGCCCGCAACGACCTCGAGAGCCTCGATCGGCAGCTGGCCGCGAAAGTCGCCCAGGCGCCCAACTTTTTCAGTAACGCGCCGCTGGTGCTGGCCCTGGACAAGCTCCCGGCCAGTGAAGGTGCCGTCGATCTGCCAGGGCTGATGCGCGTTTGCCGCCAGCATGGCTTGCGCACCCTGGCAATCCGCGCCAGCCGCATCGAAGACATCGCAGCGGCCATCGCGGTCGACCTGCCCGTGCTACCGCCGTCCGGTGCCCGGGAGCGACCACTGGAGACGCACGAAGCGCCAGTGAAGAAAAAACCGGAAAAACCACCGGAGCCGACCGTCAAACCGACGAAAATCATCACGTCGCCCGTCCGCGGCGGCCAGCAGATTTATGCCCAGGGTTGCGATTTGGTGGTGATCTCCTCCGTCAGCCCGGGGGCGGAACTTCTCGCCGATGGGAACATCCATGTATACGGGCCGATGCGCGGTCGCGTATTGGCCGGGGTCAAAGGCGATACGAAAGCCAGGATTTTCTGTCAGCAAATGAGCGCTGAACTGGTCTCCATCGCAGGCCACTACAAGGTTTCCGAAGATCTGCGCCGCGATCCTTTATGGGGGGCCGGCGTGCAAGTGAGTCTGTCGGGCGATGTGTTGAACATCATTCGGCTTTAACGGATACTGCCGCATTTTCCAAGCATCTCTAAAACGTAGCGAAAACGGCTCAAACGAAGTAGGAAAAAGGCCAAAAGCAGTGTTTACCGGAGGTAAGCGCCGTTAAGGGCCCGATTTCACCAAGGCTGTCCGACTGCAGTAGTTTTTCAAGAGATGTTTTTCAGGGGCTAAAAGTCCTTTTTCCTTAGGGGTGAAACACCTTGGCCAAGATTCTCGTGGTTACATCCGGCAAGGGTGGTGTGGGTAAGACCACCACCAGCGCCGCTATCGGTACCGGCCTCGCATTGCGCGGTCACAAAACAGTCATCGTCGACTTCGACGTCGGCTTGCGTAACCTCGACCTGATCATGGGTTGCGAACGTCGCGTGGTGTATGACTTCGTCAACGTGGTGAACGGCGAAGCCAACCTGCAGCAAGCCCTGATCAAAGACAAACGCCTGGAAAACCTCTACGTCCTGGCCGCCAGTCAGACCCGCGATAAAGACGCGCTGACCGTGGAGGGCGTGGAAAAAGTGCTGATGGCACTCAAAGAAGATTTCGAATTCGTGGTGTGCGATTCGCCAGCGGGCATCGAGAAAGGCGCCCACCTGGCCATGTACTTCGCAGACGAAGCGATTGTCGTGACCAACCCGGAAGTGTCCTCGGTTCGTGACTCGGACCGCATGCTGGGCTTGCTGGCCAGCAAGTCGCGCCGCGCTGAAAACGGCGAAGAACCGATCAAGGAACACCTGCTGCTGACCCGCTACAACCCGCAACGCGTCAGTGACGGTGAAATGCTTGGCGTCGAAGACGTCAAGGAAATTCTTGCCGTTACCCTGCTGGGTGTGATTCCGGAATCCCAGGCGGTCCTCAAGGCTTCCAACTCCGGCGTGCCGGTGATCCTTGACGACCAGAGCGACGCCGGCCAGGCGTACAGCGATGCCGTGGATCGTCTGCTGGGCAAAACCGTGGAGCATCGGTTTCTCGATGTGACGAAGAAAGGATTCTTTGAGCGTCTGTTTGGAGGCCGGTAATGAACATTTTTGACTTCTTTCGGGCTAATAAGAAGCCAAGTACCGCCTCGGTAGCGAAAGAGCGTCTACAGATCATCGTGGCGCATGAACGCGGCCAACGCAGTACGCCGGACTACCTGCCAGCCTTGCAAAAGGAACTGGTCGAAGTGATCCGCAAGTACGTCAATATCGGGTCCGATGACGTGCACGTCGCACTGGAAAACCAGGGCAGCTGCTCGATTCTGGAACTCAATATCACCCTGCCTGACCGCTAGTCGATCAGTCAGGAGCCACGGCGGCTCAGAACCTTCGGGCCCTTGTAGGAGCTGCCGCAGGCTGCGATCTTTTGATCTTGTTTCAAAAGCAAAATCAAAAGATCGCCGCCTGCGGCAGCTCCTACAGGGGACAATCAAGGTTTTGAGTCGCCGTTGGCGTTTGTTACGAGGCTGTTTTAATGCCGTTGTCCAACATCCGCATCATCCATCAGGACGCCGCCGTCCTGGTGGTGGATAAACCGACCCTGTTGCTCTCCGTCCCTGGCCGGGCCGACGACAACAAGGACTGCCTGATTACCCGCCTGCAAGAAAATGGCTACCCGGAAGCGCGAATCGTCCATCGGCTGGATTGGGAAACCTCCGGCATCATCCTGCTGGCCCGTGACCCGGATACGCATCGCGAGCTGTCTCGGCAATTTCACGACCGCGAAACAGAAAAGGCCTACACCGCCCTGTGTTGGGGCCAACCTGGGCTGGACAGTGGAAGCATCGATTTGCCCTTGCGCTACGATCCGCCGACCAAGCCACGCCATGTGGTGGACCATGAGTTCGGCAAACATGCCCTGACGTTCTGGCGTGTACTGGAACGTTGCGGCGACTGGTGCCGTGTCGAACTGACACCGATCACCGGTCGCTCCCATCAGTTGCGCGTACACATGCTTTCCATCGGCCATCCTCTGCTGGGTGACGGGCTTTATGCCCACGAACAGGCGCTGGCCGCCTGGCCACGGCTGTGCCTGCACGCGAGCATGCTCAGCTTCACTCATCCGCAAAGCGGCGAACGCCTGCGCTTCGAGTGCCCTGCACCGTTCTGATGTCTGCCCGAAAACTGTAGGAGCGAGCTTGCTCCGGGCGGCGCTCCGACGAAGGTCGTCAACGATAACGCTGGAAACCTGACACCCCGCGGCGTTCTCAGATCCATCGCGAGCAAGCTCGCTCCTACAGGGATCTTCTACAGCCGCCCACCGCCAAAAATGTGACCAATACGGTAAACTGGCGCCATTGCTGTCTGGAGCTATTTATGCGCGAAGAGTTGAACCAAGGCCTGATCGACTTCCTCAAGGCCTCCCCTACCCCATTCCATGCCACCGCCAGCCTTGTTCAGCGCCTGGAAGCGGCAGGCTATCAGCGTCTTGATGAGCGTGAGCCATGGACTACCGAAGCCAACGGCCGCTATTACGTCACCCGTAATGACTCTTCGATCGTTGCCATCAAGATGGGCCGTCACTCACCTCTGCACGGCGGCATTCGCCTGGTCGGCGCCCATACCGACAGCCCATGCCTGCGGGTCAAACCCCAGCCGGAACTGCAGCGCCAGGGCTTCTGGCAGTTGGGTGTCGAAGTCTACGGCGGGGCACTGCTGGCGCCGTGGTTCGACCGCGACCTGTCCCTGGCCGGCCGCGTGACCTTCCGCCGCGACGGCAAGGTCGAGAGCCAGTTGATCGACTTCAGGGCACCGATTGCCACCATTCCGAACCTGGCCATTCACCTCAATCGCGAAGCCAACATGGGCTGGGCGATCAATGCCCAGACCGAACTGCCGCCGATCCTCGCGCAATTCGCCGGTGACGAACGCGTGGACTTTCGCGCAGTGCTCACCGACCAACTTGCCCGCGAGCACGGCCTGAACGCCGACGTGGTACTCGATTACGAGTTGAGTTTCTACGACACCCAAAGCGCTGCCGTCATCGGCCTGCATGGCGATTTCATTGCTGGCGCCCGCCTGGATAACCTGTTGTCGTGCTACGCCGGCCTACAAGCGTTGCTGACTGCCGAAACCGACGAAACCTGTGTCCTGGTCGCCAACGACCACGAAGAAGTCGGCTCCTGCTCGGCCTGCGGCGCGGACGGCCCGATGCTTGAGCAAACCCTGCGTCGCCTGCTGCCTGAAGGTGATGAATTCGTCCGGACCATTCAGAAATCCCTGCTGGTTTCGGCCGACAACGCCCACGGCGTGCACCCGAACTATGCCGACAAGCACGATGCCAATCACGGCCCGAAACTCAACGCCGGCCCGGTGATCAAGGTCAACAGCAACCAGCGCTACGCCACCAACAGCGAAACCGCAGGCTTCTTCCGCCACCTGTGCATGGCCGAAGAAGTACCGGTACAAAGCTTCGTGGTGCGAAGCGACATGGGCTGCGGTTCGACGATCGGCCCGATCACCGCCAGCCATCTGGGCGTGCGCACCGTGGACATCGGCCTGCCGACATTCGCCATGCACTCGATCCGTGAACTGTGCGGCAGTCATGACCTGGCACACCTGGTCAAAGTGCTGAGCGCGTTCTACGCCTGCCAAGACTTGCCATAACTCCCCAAAACACCGCCGTCTTCGGGCGGCGCCACCATTCCATGTAGGAGCTGCCGCAGGCTGCGATCTTTTGATCTTGATTTTTCATGATCAAAAGATCGCAGCCTGCGGCAGCTCCTACAATTAAATTATTCTTTTCGACAAGGCAGTCGCCATGATCTCTCTGTCTTCATTTCACGCCATGCTGGTCCCGATTCTCGCCGGGATGATCATGCTGGCAGTCGGTTTCAACTTCCGCGACAAGAACGCCGGTGTCTTCGCGATGTGGATCGGCATGCTGATGATCCTCGCCACCGTGGTGTTCAAGATCCTCGCCAAGCTCAACGAATAAATCCTCGCCCCCGGCTCGCATTGATTTAGGCGGGCTCGTACACTCGGTCGATCTGCATATTCCAAGGTTGACCGCCTAGTGTTCGCTCGTCTTTTCGCCCTGCCGTGTTTTTTCCTTGTCTGCCTCATGACGTTGCTGCCGACGGCGCCTGCCCAGGCAGTCGGTTTGCCGAGCTTGCTCAACTCCACGAAGGCTCAGCCAGAAGCCCAGGAACCCTTGGGGCAATCGCTGGATGAGGTCATCAAGTCCCTGGAAAACGATCAGCAGCGCAGCAAACTGCTCGCCGATCTGAAGAAACTCCGCGATGCCACCAAGAAAGCCCAACCCGGCACCGACGAAGGCGTGCTGGGCCTGATTGGCGGCACGCTGGCCAATTTCGAAAAACAATTTTCCGGGGCAGACAGCCCGATCACACGCTGGTCGGAAGAGTTTGACCTGGCCGCAGACGAATTGAAGGCTCTGATGATGCCGGCCAATGAATGGCTGCCGATCATCTTCGCCTTCGCCATGATTCTGATGGTCTGGAGCCTGTTGGCTGCCGCATTGATTTGGCTCGGTCACCGAGTACGGATGCGCTTCGGCCTGACCGAAGAACTGCCTCAACACCCCAAGGCCCTGGACATGCTGCGTTTCGCCTTGCGCAAACTCGGGCCATGGCTGATAGCCTTGGTGATCACCGTTTACATGAGCTATGCCCTGCCTTCGTCATTGGGTAAAAGCCTGGCCATGGTGTTGGCCTACGCCTTGGTGGTCGGCACCTGCTTTTCCGCCATCTGCGTGATCGCATTTTCCGTGCTCGACGGCTCCCACCGCCATCGCGCGCTTTACATCCTGCGACATCAAGCGTTCCGCCCGCTGTGGTTGATCGGCAGTTTCGCCGCTTTCGGCGAAGCCCTGAACGATCCGCGCCTGGTCGAAAGCCTCGGCAGCCACCTGGCTCACACCGCCGCCACGGTTGCGAATGTCCTGGCCGCGCTGTCTACCGGGCTGTTTATCTTGCGATTCCGTCGCCCCATCGCCCACCTGATCCGCAACCAGCCGCTGTCCCGGCGCCTGACTCGCCGCGCCCTCAGTGACACCATCGATATTCTTGGCACCTTCTGGTACGTTCCGGCCCTGGTGCTGGTGTGCATCTCGCTGTTCGCCACGTTCGTATCGGCCGGCGACACCAGCACCGCGCTGCGTCAGGCGCTGATCTGCACCGTGTTGCTGGTGTTGTGCATGGTCATCAATGGGCTGGTGCGCCGTCATTCGCTGAAACCGCAGCGCGGCGTGAAACGTCATGCGCTGTATTCGGATCGGCTGAAAAGCTTCTTCTACACCCTCGCCCACTTGCTGGTGTGGTTGACGTTCATCGAACTCGGCCTGCGGGTCTGGGGCATGTCGCTGATCACCTTCACCGAGGGCGAAGGCCATGAAGTCAGTGTCAAACTGTTCAGCCTCGCCGGCACACTGATTTTTGCCTGGCTGATCTGGATTCTCAGCGACACCGCGGTGCACCACGCCCTGACTCGCTCGCGCAAAGGCCTGGCGAACGCCCGGGCGCAAACCATGATGCCGCTGATCCGAAACGTACTGTTCGTGGCGATTTTTATCGTTGCGCTGATTGTTGCGCTGGCCAACATGGGAATGAACGTCACGCCACTGCTGGCCGGTGCCGGCGTGATCGGCCTGGCCATCGGTTTCGGCGCGCAGTCGCTGGTGGCCGACCTGATCACCGGGCTGTTCATCATCATCGAAGACTCCCTGGCCATCGACGACTACGTGGATGTCGGCGGGCACCTGGGCACGGTCGAAGGCCTGACCATCAGAACCGTGCGCCTGCGAGACATCGACGGCATCGTCCACACCATCCCGTTCAGCGAAATCAAAAGCATCAAGAACTACTCGCGGGAATTCGGCTACGCCATTTTCCGCGTGGCGGTGCCGTCCAACATGGACATCGATAATGCGATCAAACTGATGCGCGAAGTCGGCCAGAAGATGCGCACCGATCCGTTGCAGCGCCGCAACATCTGGTCGCCACTGGAGATTCAAGGTGTGGAAAGCTTCGAGTCCGGCAACGCCATTCTCCGAGCCCGGTTCAAGACGGCGCCGATCAAGCAGTGGGAAGTGTCCCGGGCGTTTAACCTGTCGCTGAAACGGCACCTGGATGAGGCTGGACTCGACCTGGCGACGCCGCGCATGAGCGTGCAAGTGGTCACTGCGGGTGGTGGGCAAGTAACGGAGTAATTGCCGAAACCCTATCCCATGTAGCAGCTGCCGAGCCTGCGAGGCTGCGTCCGGCTGCGCAGCAGTCGTAAACCCTGCATGCACGGTATATCTGCAAGACCGTGGCGCCTGATTTTACGGCTGCTGCGCAGCCGGACGCAGCCTCGCAGGCTCGGCAGCTGCTACAAGCGGCTCCAAAATCGCAGGCAAAAAAAATCCCCGAACCAGTCGGGGATTTTTATGTTCGATCAATCAGCTCGAGAGCGGATCAATCTTCGCGGTAGCGACGCAGCTTCAACTGCTTGCCAGCAACGCGAGTGTCCTTCAGCTTGGTCAGCAGACGCTCCAGACCATCTTCCGGCAGCTCGACGAGGCTGAAGCTGTCACGCACCTGGATGCGACCGATCGCTTCACGAGCCAAGCCACCTTCGTTGAGGATGGCGCCCAGCAGGTTTTTGGCAGCAATACCGTCACGCGCACCCAGCGCGGTACGGCAACGAGCACGGCCTTCAGCCAATGGAACCGGAGCACGACGCTCACGATCACCACGGTCCGGACGATCACCGGTACGCTCTGGACGATCGCCACGCGGTGCGTTGTTAGGCACCAGTGGACGTTCTTTCTCGATCGCGGCCAGGGTCAGCGCCTGGGCGTTGGTGGCTTTGCGCAGCAGAGCAGCGGCCAGTGCACGTGGAGTGCAACCGATGTCGGCAGTCAGGCGATCCAGCAGATCACCGTGGGTCGATTCGGCATCAGCAACCAGCGGCGACAGGCTGTTGGTCAACTTCTTGATGCGAGCATCGAGAACAGCTTGAGCGTCCGGCAGGCGAACTTCGGCAACCTTTTGACCGGTTACACGCTCGATCACTTGCAGCATGCGGCGCTCACGCGGAGTCACCAGCAGCAGTGCACGACCTTCGCGACCGGCACGGCCGGTACGGCCGATACGGTGAACGTAGGATTCCGGGTCGTACGGCATGTCAACGTTGAATACGTGAGTGATGCGCGGAACGTCCAGGCCACGAGCTGCTACGTCGGTCGCCACAACGATGTCCAGACGGCCATCCTTGAGGGATTCGATCACGCGCTCACGTTGGTTCTGAGCAATGTCACCGTTCAGCGCAGCGGCTTTGTAGCCTTTGGCTTCCAGGGCACTGGCCAGGTCCAGGGTCGCTTGCTTGGTGCGCACGAACATGATCAGGGCGTCGAAATCTTCGACTTCCAGCAAGCTCAATACAGCCGAGGTCTTCTGGTCAGCGTGAACCAACAGGTGAGCCTGTTCGATCGCGGTAACGGTCTGAGTCTTGGTCTGGATCTTCACGTGCTGCGGATCACGCAGGTGACGTTCGGCGATAGCACGGATCGACTGCGGCAGGGTGGCCGAGAACAATACGGTCTGACGGGTTGGCGGCAGAGCCTTGAAGATAACTTCGAGGTCGTCCATGAAACCCAGTTTGAGCATTTCGTCAGCTTCGTCGAGAACCAGGTGGTTCACGGTCGACAGCACTTTTTCGTCACGACGCAGGTGGTCGCACAGACGGCCCGGAGTGGCGACAACGATCTGTGCGCCATTACGGATTGCTTTCAGTTGTGGACCCATAGGGGCGCCGCCGTAAACGGCCACAACGGTAACGCCCGGCATTTGCTTGGCGTAGGTTTCGAAAGCGGTTGCTACTTGCAGCGCCAACTCACGGGTTGGCGCCAGGATCAGGGCTTGCGGCTCGCGCTTGGCAGGATCGATGCGATGCAGGATCGGCAGGGCGAACGCGGCGGTTTTACCCGTACCGGTTTGCGCCTGGCCAATCATGTCGTGGCCGGCCATGATGATCGGGATCGATTGCTGCTGAATAGCCGAAGGTTCTTCGTAGCCGGTCGCGATGACGGCTGCAAGAATGTTCGGATTAAGATTAAAAGCGGCGAAGCCGCCGGTTTCCTGGGTCATGGGTCTGCCTCTAAGTGCATCCGCAAAGACCCATGCTCCAAAGCTGCGCATGCCGTGTAAGACTCAAGAGTCGCCCTGGCTGCTTTGTCGGCGGGGATTTGCGAAAACGAATGAATGAAAAAGATTCGTCAAGGGAGAGTCCGCTGTGCGGATGTGCAGCCGAAGCTGGCTTCGGGGAATTGCGCTACCTAAACGCGGCCCGGTTAAAGGCCGGCGCGCACTATACCGGAATTCGCCCGAAAAGGGAGCATTATTTGTCGGAAAACTGACGGATACACCGTTGTGTCACAGGCTTTGCGGATAATCGTGCAACGGTCTATTTTTCAAAGGCCCGGCCCTGCTGGCGATAGCGCTAAAACGGTTCACCGTTGTGACGCAGACCCGCGATCTCACATCGCCCATCCCGCCCCTTCCCGCCCAAGGAAATGCACTATGAATGAGCCCAGCTCCAGTCGCGTCAGCCGTGAACGACACGGTCATGTCCTGTTGATTGGCCTGGATCGGGTGGCCAAGCGCAACGCATTCGACCTCGACCTGCTCAACGAACTGAGTCTGGCCTATGGCGAGTTCGAGGCCGACAGCGAACTGCGTGTCGCGGTGGTTTTTGGCCATGGCGAGCATTTCACCGCAGGGCTCGACCTGGTCAATGCCAGCGCGGCCCTCGCCGAAGGCTGGCAGGCGCCATCCGGCGGCTGCGATCCGTGGGGTGTGTTTGCGGGGCCGAGAGTCAGTAAACCGGTGATTGTCGCTGCGCAGGGCTACTGCCTGACCATCGGTATCGAATTAATGCTGGCCGCCGATATCAACCTCTGCGCCAGTAACACTCGCTTCGCCCAGAAAGAAGTGCAGCGCGGGATCTTTCCGTTCGGCGGCGCCACGTTGCGCCTGCATCAGGTCGCCGGCTGGGGCAATGCCATGCGCTGGTTGCTGACCGGCGATGAATTTGACGCCCATGACGCGCTGCACCTGGGGTTGGTGCAGGAAGTCATGGCCAGCGAGGATCTGCTGCCGCGGGCGATTGAACTGGCTGAACGGATCGCCCGGCAAGCGCCGCTGGGGGTTCAGGCAACGTTGATGTCTGCCCGGCAGGCGCGCTATGAAGGGGAAACCGCAGCGGCCCAGGGATTGCCGCCACTGGTGAAGAAATTGTTGGCGAGTGAGGACGCCAAGGAGGGGGTGCGGTCGATGCTTGAGAAGCGGCCGGGCGTTTTCAAAGGCTGCTGACGTCTAACCGTTGGTGAGGGGGTTTCCGTGGCGAGGGGATTTATCCCCGTTGGGCTGCGAAGCAGCCCCAAAACCATTCAACCCGGTGATAACAGCTACACCGCATCAGCCGGATTTTACGACTGCTGCGCAACCGAACGGGGATAAATCCCCTCGCCACAGTGCCCTTCGAAACTTTAGGTAGCCGGGCGGATGGCCTTGATCAACGACTGCAACGAATAGCCCAATCTCGGCGCCAGCCCTTCGGCCCGGGCGATCAGGCCGTGCATGTCCAATTCCTGATCCAGCTCTGAAGGCACGATCAGAATCACGTTGCCCTCCTTCACCGGCAGCTCCCAATAATGCCGGTGATAAAGCCCGCGCAACAAGGCCGCGCCTAGCGGTTTACCGTCGTCGGTGGCCCATTGGTTGATCACCAGCCAACCGCCAGGATTCAAGCGTTTTTGACAGTTTTCGAGGAAGCTCCACGCGAGGTGCCCGACGCCCGGCCCGACGTCGGTATAGAGGTCGACAAAAATCAGGTCTGCCGGCTCGGCGGTATCCAGCAGCTCCAGCGCATCGCCGACGCGGATATACAGCCGCGGGTCATCGTCCAGCCCAAGGTATTCGATCGCCAGGCGCGGCACGTCGGGGCGCAGCTCGATGGCCTCGACATCTTCCAGCGGCAGGAACTTCAGGCAGGCTTGGGTCAGCGTTCCGGCACCCAGGCCAAGAAACAGCGCACTTTCCGGTTGCTCGTGGCACAACGCGCCGATCAGCATCGCACGGGTGTAATCATATTCGAGCCAGCTCGGGTCGGCCGTGAACACGCAGCTCTGTTCGATGGCATCGCCGAACTCGAGAAAACGGTAGTCGGCCACTTCCAGCACGCGAATCACGCCGAACTCATCCTGTACCTCGGCGAGCAGATGCTCGACGCGCTCCTCAGTCATTTCGTCTCCTGATCGTCACCGGGTCCGGCAACGCAAACGCCGCAACATGCAGCGGCAAAGGCGCGATTGTCCGCGAAGCGACGGGAACAGGTCACGCACTAATTGCTGATAACATGAACGTCCGAGCGTAAAACAACAGAGACCGTGATGAGCCAACCCTGGAGCCCTGACAGCTGGCGCGCCCTGCCGATCCAGCAACAACCCCACTACCCCGACGCGGCGCATCTGCTGCACGTCGAGCAGACGCTGGCCAGCTATCCACCGCTGGTGTTTGCCGGTGAGGCCCGGGAGTTGCGACGTCAGTTTGCCGAAGTGACCCAGGGCCGAGCGTTTCTGTTGCAGGGCGGCGACTGTGCCGAGAGCTTTGCCGAGTTCTCCGCCGCAAAAATCCGCGACACCTTTAAAGTGCTGCTGCAAATGGCGATTGTCATGACCTTCGCTGCCGGCTGCCCGGTGGTCAAGGTTGGGCGCATGGCCGGTCAGTTCGCCAAACCGCGTTCGGCCAATGACGAAACCATCGACGGCGTGACGTTGCCCGCCTACCGTGGCGACATCGTCAACGGCATTGGTTTTGATGAGAAAAGCCGTGTGCCGGACCCGGAGCGTCTGCTCCAGTCCTACCACCAGTCCACCGCCACCTTGAACCTGCTGCGTGCCTTCGCCCAGGGCGGTTTTGCCGACCTGCATCAGGTGCACAAGTGGAACCTGGATTTCATCGCCAACTCGGCGCTGGCGGAAAAATACAGCCACCTTGCCGATCGCATCGATGAAACCCTGGCGTTCATGCGCGCCTGCGGCATGGACAGCTCGCCGCAACTGCGCGAGACCAGTTTTTTCACCGCCCACGAAGCGTTGCTGCTGAATTACGAAGAAGCCTTCGTGCGCCGCGACAGCCTGACCAACGACTACTACGATTGCTCGGCGCACATGCTGTGGATCGGTGATCGCACCCGCCAACTGGACGGTGCTCACGTCGAATTTCTACGCGGAGTGAACAACCCGATCGGGGTTAAAGTCGGGCCGAGCATGAATCCCGAAGACCTGATTCGGCTGATCGACGTGCTTAATCCGGACAACGATCCGGGTCGCTTGAACCTGATTGCGCGCATGGGCGCGAACAAGGTCGGCGATCATTTGCCGGCGCTGATTCGCGCCGTGCAACGTGAAGGCAAGCAGGTGCTCTGGAGTTCCGACCCGATGCACGGCAACACCATCAAGGCCAGCAGCGGCTACAAGACCCGCGATTTTGCGCAGATCCTCGGCGAGGTTAAACAGTTCTTCCAGGTCCACGAAGCCGAAGGCACGTACGCCGGCGGCATCCACATCGAGATGACCGGGCAGAATGTCACCGAGTGTATTGGCGGTGCACGGCCGATTACCGAGGATGGGTTGTCGGACCGGTATCACACCCATTGCGATCCGCGGATGAATGCCGACCAGTCATTGGAGTTGGCGTTTTTGATTGCCGAGACCCTGAAGCAAGTCCGACGTTAACATCGCGCCGTTCCCTTCGCGGGCAAGCCTCGCTCCTACAAATGAACACGAACCCCTGTAGGAGCGAGGCTTGCCCGCGAAGGCGTCTGATCAATCACCGCCAATACTGGCCAATGCCACCCGCAATCGCGCCGCGCTCACCCGCTGGCAATTCAACTGCACCCGCTCAAGCCCCAGCCAATCCGCCATCTGCCGCAGATTCACCGCCAACGCCGTCATCCCCTCGTCATCCAACCCTGGCTCTTCCTCATGCACGGCATGCACCGCCAGCCTCCCCAGCGCCCGCTCTGCTCGTAAGTCCACCCGCGCGGCAATTCGTTCGTTGTGCAAAAACGGCAACACGTAATAGCCATAGACCCGCTTGTCCTGTGGCGTGTAAATCTCCAGCCGATATCGAAAATCGAACAACCGCTCAGTACGGCTGCGCTCCCAGATCAACGAATCGAAGGGTGAAAGCAAGGCACTGGATTCGACTTTGCGTGGCACTTTCGGTTCGGGCAGACAGTACGCGGGTTGACGCCAGCCCTGGACTTCACACGCCTGCAACGCCCCGGTCTCGAGCAATTCCGCCAGGCGCGGACGGCTGTCAGTCGGGTTCAAGCGAAAATAGTCGCGCAGGTCCTTTTCCGTGCCCACGCCCAGCGCTGTCGCGGCATGCAGCAACAGGCCCCGCTGGGCTTCAGCCTCACTCACCAACGGTTGCTGCAGAATCGCCGAAGGAAGCACCCGCTCCGGCAGATCGTAAAGGCGCTCGAATCCACGGCGCCCGGCCACAGTCACTTCACCAGCGGCGAACAACCACTCCAGCGCATGCTTTTCCGCGCTCCAGTCCCACCAGGGCCCTGCCCGCTCCTGCCGGGTCGAAAGGCTTCCGGCGCCCAGCGCACCCAGCTCCTGAACCGAGGCCAGCACCCGGCGGATGGTGTCCTGCTGTTCACGACCGAATCGCGCCAGTTGCTGATAGATGTCTTCGCCACGGGTCGCCCGCAGCATGCGCCACCGCATCAACGGGTACAGCGACAACGGCAGCAACGAAGCTTCATGGCCCCAGTACTCGAATAGCGTACGCCGCCGGCCCGAACTCCAGGCAGCCTGGTCGAGCAAGTCGGATGAGTAATGACCACGACGGGAAAACAGGGGAAGGTAGTGCGAACGCACCAACGCATTGACCGAATCGATCTGCAGAATGCCCAGCCGCTCGATCAGACGATTGAGCTGAAGCGGTTTGATCGCCGCTGGCGGCTGGCGCCCGTTGAACCCTTGGGCGGCCAGCGCCAGGCGTCGAGCCTGTTTGAGGGAAAAGGACAGCGTTGCGGGCATGAGCATCTCCTTGTCTGCTCGCAACCTACCTCACCGGGAGACGGTTTGTGTAGTTGTGCGTTACTCATTTGTGCATCGGATCATTCCAGAAGGGTTTGATCGACTCGAACTCCACCTCCGCACGGCTCATGCCGATGTCCTTCAGTGCTTCGTCGCTCAA
The DNA here is from genome assembly GCF_059716195.1 of Pseudomonas sp. LBUM1644. NCBI lineage: Bacteria > Pseudomonadati > Pseudomonadota > Gammaproteobacteria > Pseudomonadales > Pseudomonadaceae > Pseudomonas > Pseudomonas sp. LBUM1644. Next base: position 4,251,505 of record NZ_CP166812.1, read on the forward strand.
ACTCGCCAACAGCTCGCGCTCGCGGTGAAGTTCGTACCAGCGACTGAATTTATGCAGCAGGTTGGATACCAGGTGGACCGAGTGTTTTTCTACGACTGGATACTCATGTTGACCTTTCATCTTGTTGCCCTCCGTTTAGGTGGTTCCAGTCTCGCCCCAGGACTAAGATCAATCCAACGAATGTTTCTGATGTCACATATCTCGGAGATTGATGAATGTCAGCCTTCCCAAGTATCGACACCGAAGTGCTGCGCACCTTTGTCGCCATCGCCGACCAGGGCGGATTTACCCGGGCCGGCGAATTGGTCAATCGCACCCAGTCGGCCGTGAGCATGCAGATGAAGCGGCTGGAAGAGGATGTGTTGCAGCGTCAGCTGTTCCAGCGTGACGGACGGCAGGTACGCCTGACAGCCGAGGGCCAGGTGCTGTTGGGTTATGCCCGACGCATCCTCAAGCTGCACAGCGAGGTGTTCAACACCTTGCGCGAGCCGCACATGGTGGGCATGGTCCGCATCGGCACGCCGGACGATTATGTGATGCGTTTCCTGCCGGGGATCCTGCGGCGATTCGCCCAGTCCTATCCGCTGATCCAGATCGAGGTGCACTGCGAATCTTCAAAACAATTGCTGATGCGCCAGGATCTGGACTTGTCCATCGTCACCCGCGAACCAGGCAGCGAAATCGGCCAATTGTTGCGCAAGGAGCATTTCGTCTGGGCCGAAGCGCAATGTTTCAGCGCCCATGAGCAGACGCCGCTGCCGTTGGCGATGTTCAACAGTGATTGTTTCTGCAGATTGTGGGCATGCAATGCCCTCGATGCCATGGGGCGCGATTACCGCGTGGCGTACAACAGCGACAGCCTGTCGGCGATCATGGCGGTGGTCAGCGCCGGCCTGGCCGTCACCGCGCAACTCGAAAGCCTGATCACACCCGACATGCGCATTCTGGGTGAGGCCGAAGGTCTGCCGGTGCTGCCCGAGGCCAGCATCATGCTGGTGCGCAACCTGCACAACCCTTCGCCCATCACCGAATGCCTGGCCGAACACATCGTCGAGGGCTTCAAACTTTAAAGGCGAGCATCACCGCGCAGAGCACCAGAAAGCCACAGAACAGGCCGCGCAACAGCCGTTCTGGCATTGCGTGGGCGATTTTCACGCCCCAACTGATGCTCATCAGGCCACCGACCGCCAAGGGCACGCCGATTATCCAGTCCACTTGGTGGTGTACCGAATAGGTCACCAAAGTGACTCCCGTGCTGGGCAACGCCAGCGCCAGTGACAATCCTTGGGCAACCACTTGACTGGTACCGAACACGCTGGTCAGTACCGGCGTCGCCACCACGGCCCCGCCCACGCCAAACAACCCACCCATGGCGCCGGATGCCGCACCGAGTACGCCCAACCATGGCCATGAATAATTCATTTGCGAAGAAGTCGACACATTGGCGCTGAACATTCGCACCACGTTGTAGGCAGACAGCGCCACCAGGAATGCGACAAATCCTACGCGCATGGTTTGCGCATCAATGCCCACCGCCCAGATCGAACCGATCCACGCAAAGCAGAACCCCATCAAGGCCAGTGGCAGCGCATGGCGCAATTCGATCCGGTTGCGCTGGTGATAGCGCCACAGCGCCAGCATCACGTTCGGCACCACCATCACCAGCGCCGTACCTTGGGCGATCTGCTGATCGAGGCCGAACAGCACGCCCAGCAACGGGATAGCGATCAAGCCACCGCCAATACCGAACAACCCACCCAAGGTGCCCAGGGCTGCGCCGAACACCAGATACATCAAAAACTCAATCACAGGCGATTCCTCTCATGTCAGGCAATTCATCCTACGCAGTTGGCTCTGGCGGGGAAACGCACAGCAACGCACAATGGCTGTGCCAACTTCGCATAAGCGCCAACCTGCCATGAACCCCAATCAATTGACCGAACAACTGAGCCTGTTTCTCGATGTGCTGGAAACCGGCAGCTTTTCCGGCGCCTCCCGCCGCCATCCATTGACCCCTTCGGCCGTTGCGCGGCGCATCGACAGCCTCGAAAACGCAGTCGGCAGTCAATTGTTCGTTCGCAGCACCCACGCGGTGCGCGCGACACCGGCAGGTCTGGCGTTTGCCGAGCGTGCACGGAGAATCGTCGCAGAACTTCAATTGGCGCGGGCGGAGGCGGTGTCCTTGAGCAGCGCACCGGAAGGCTTGATCAGGATTGATGCACCCGCCGCGTTCGGACGCCGGCACCTGGCACCGGTAATTGCTGACTTTCTGATGCACTACCCCGGTCTCGACGTGCAATTGCACCTGATTGACAGTTTTGTCGACATGCAGGGCTTGAATCTGGGCAAAGTCGATCTGGTGCTGCGCGCCGGGCAATTGGCCGATACGCGGTTGGTGGCCACACCGCTGGCGAGCTTGATGCGGATCGCTTGCGCCAGCCCCGGCTATTTGAAGCGCCGTGGCGTTCCGACCGATCCGGCGCAGCTGATTGAACACGACGGTCTCGACTGGGATGGCCTGGCCCCGCCGTTCGCCTGGCGCTTCGAACGCGATGGGCAAATGCACTTGCACCGACCGGCGCGCATTCGTATGAGTGCCAATAATGCCGAAGCGCTGGTGTGCGGCGCATTGGCCGGGCTGGGCATCGCGCACCTGCCAACCTGGCTCACCAGCGAATATTTGCTGCGCGGCGAACTGCTGCCACTGTTTTGCGAAAATGGCCTGCCACCGCCGGAAAGCGCTGGCATTTACGCGCTTCGCCTGGCGCAACAGCCCAACTCTCGGAGCCGCTTGTTGCTGGAATATCTGAAAACCCGCTTCAGTCCGATTCCACCGTGGGACCTGGCGCTGCAGACCAACCTCGACCGACACTAGGTCAGAATTATCTGGCGCATTAAACATTCGCCCGCTAGATTCATGAAGATCACAGATCAAGGCTTCAGAATGAACACCGAACGCAACACTCAGGATAATTGCGACGACCTGCTGTTGGATAACCAGGCCTGCTTCGCCCTGCATTCCACCTCGCTGCTGATGACCAAGGTCTATAAACCGCTGCTGCAGGCACTGGGACTGACCTACCCGCAATACCTGGCAATGATGGTGCTGTGGGAGCGGGACGGTTTGACGGTAGGCGAAATCAGCACGCGACTGCTGACGGATCCCGGTTCACTGACGCCACTGCTCAAGCGCCTGGAAGTGGAAGGCTTGCTCAGCCGCACCCGCAGCCGTGAGGATGAGCGGGTGGTGATCGTCGAGCTGACTGAACAGGGCCGCGCCTTGCGGGACAAGGCGCGCGGCGTTCCCCAGTGCATCCTCGGCGCCAGCGGCATGACCCTGGAGCGCCTGCAAAAACTGCAAGCGGAGCTGCAAGTGCTGCGCGGCAATCTTCAAGACAGCCTCTGACCCCAAGATCACCACACCTCCAATGTGGGAGCGGGCTTGCTCGCGAATGCGGTGTGTCAGTCAACATCATTGCTGGATGACACACCGCATTCGCGAGCAAGCCCGCTCCCACAGGGATGTGCGGTGTTCCCGGAATCCGGCCCCTCTCCTAAAAATTTTTCACTGAAAAATCTCTCCTCGATAGCTCTAAACCCATACATCCACGCAAATCCAGGCCGTCGCAAATCTCATCTCCTAATATTTTTTCAAAAATTTATCTTGCGCACTAAACATTAGCGCGATACATTCATTTCGCACTTACTTAGCGCGCAAACATTTAGCGCAAACAATCAAACCCGAAGCGAGGCCTACATCATGCAAACTCTCTACACCGCAATCGCAACCTCCACTGGCGGCCGTGACGGTCGTGCGGTTTCCAGCGACAACATCCTCGACGTCAAACTCGCCACCCCGAAAGAACTCGGTGGTGCTGGCGGCGCAGCGACCAACCCTGAGCAACTGTTCGCTGCCGGCTACTCCGCCTGCTTCATCGGCGCACTGAAATTCGTCGCCAGCCAGACCAAACGCACGATCCCGAACGACGCCTCGATCACCGCCCATGTCGGTATTGGCCAAATCCCTGGCGGCTTCGGTCTGGACATCGACTTGCACATCAGCTTGCCGGGTCTTGAACAAGCCGACGCACAAAGCCTGGTCGACGCGGCTCACCTGGTCTGCCCGTACTCGAACGCCACCCGTGGCAACGTCGATGTGCGCCTGCACGTCACCGTCTAACCACTGATTTCAAGGCCTGAACAGGAAACGAACATGAACACTTTCAGCAAAGTCTTGACCGGTACCCTTCTCGCCCTGTCCATCCACAGCGCGTTCGCGGGGGACGGTGTTGAACACAACACCCAAGCGTTCCTTGACGTTCTGAATGCCGGCACCGGCAAACCGATGGAACAACTCACACCCAAAGAAGCCCGCGCGGTGTTGGTGGGCGCGCAAGCCTCGGTGAAGCTGACGCTGCCAAAAGCGGATGTCAGCGAGAAGACCATTCAAGTCGGCGGCCAACCGCTCAGCCTGACCATCGTCCGGCCGGCCGGGGTCAAAGGCGAGCTGCCGGTGTTCATGTTCTTCCACGGCGGCGGTTGGGTGCTGGGAGATTTCCCGACTCACGAACGTCTGGTTCGCGACCTGGTTGCGGGTTCGGGTGCGGTGGCAGTGTTCGTCAATTACACGCCGTCACCGGAAGCGCATTTCCCGGTGGCGATCAACCAGGCGTACGCCGCCACAAAGTGGGTAGCCGAGCACGGTAAAGAGATCAACGTCGATAGCAAACGCCTGGCGGTAGTGGGTAACAGCGTCGGCGGCAACATGGCGGCCGTGGTTGCGCTGATGGCCAAAGACCAGGGCACACCAGCGATCAAGTTCCAGGTGCTGTTGTGGCCGGTGACTGACGCCAACTTTGAAACGGCGTCTTACAACCAGTTTGCCGAAGGGCACTTCCTCACCAAAAACATGATGAAGTGGTTCTGGGACAACTACACCACGGACGCCAAGCAGCGTAACGAGATTTATGCCTCACCGCTGCGGGCCACCACGGCGCAACTCAAGGGCCTGCCACCTGCCCTGGTGCAGACAGCTGGCAACGACGTACTGCGCGATGAAGGTGAAGCGTACGCCCGCAAGCTTGACGAGGCCGGTGTGCCCGTCACGTCGGTGCGCTACAACGGCATGATCCACGACTATGGGTTGCTGAACGTGGTCAGCCAGGTGCCGGAAGTACGCTCGGCGATGCTGCAAGCTTCTGAAGAACTCAAGCAACACCTGAAATAGAGTTGAAAGCAAAAGATCGCAGCCTCGTTTCACTCGGCAGCTCCTACATGGGCTTTGCATTCCCCCGGTAGGAGCTGCCGAGTGAAACGAGGCTGCGATCTTTTGATCTTCAGCAAAAAAAAAAGCCCGACTCAAAGGTCGGGCTTTTTCATTCCTGAAGCTGTGCTTATTTAGCACGGCCTTTGTAGGAACCGCCTTCGCGGGTATCGATCTCGATTTTGTCACCGATTTCGATGAAGTCAGCAACTTGCAGCTCAGTACCGTTGCTCAACTTGGCAGGCTTCATCACCTTGCCGGAAGTGTCGCCGCGAGCCGAACCTTCGGTGTAGTCAACTACGCGCACGATGGTGGTCGGCAGTTCTACGGAAACCAGACGCTCTTCGAAGAAGATCGCTTCGCAAACATCGGTCATGCCTTCTTCAACGAAAGGCAGAACGGCTTCGATGTCTTCAGCGTTCAGCTCGTACATGGTGTAGTCGGTGGTGTCCATGAACGTGTAGGTGTCGCCGCTGATGAAGGACAGGGTCGCTTCTTTGCGGTCGAGGATTACGTCGTCCAGTTTGTCGTCAGCGCTGTAAACGATCTCGGTCTTGTAACCGGTCAGCAGGTTTTTCAGCTTGGTCTTCATGATCGCGCTGTTACGACCGGACTTGGTGAATTCAGCTTTCTGAACCAGCCAAGGATCGTTTTCGAGACGGATCACGGTACCGGGTTTCAGTTCTTTACCAGTTTTCATTGCGAATATCCGAATTTGGATGGGATTTACAAAAATCTAGGCCGCGTATCATATCCAATTTAGGTAAAACTGTACCAGCGCTGCGGCAAGATCCGCCTGCAAACCCTGTTCCAGACACCATGACTCGGCGTGTTTTTGCAGTTCCGGCCAATGTTTACGCGTTGCAACCCAGTGACCGGACATATCATGCCCGGCATTCCACGCACGCCAAAGACCGCTGATCGCCTCGCAAGCCGCTTCGGACAAGCCTTTTGTGTACAACGCCAGGAAGGCTTCGAGCTTGTCCAGGTGGATGTCTTCGTCCTGCCGATAGATGTGCCAGAGCAGCGGCCGGCCCGCCCATTGCGCGCGAACGAACGAATCTTCGCCGCGCACGGCATTGAAATCGCAGCACCACAGCAGGTGATCGTATTGATCCTGTCGGACGAACGGCAGCACCTGCACCGTCACCGCATCGCGCACATGCACGGCGCCGGCCAGCAAGCCGTCGACCCCGAGCCAGCGTTCGACGTCTCCCAGAATCCGACCTTCGGGCACCAGCAGATGCGTTGGCGTCGTATCAGCGGCCAGCACCTCCAGCCAACTGGCCAGTCCGGCATTTTCGTAGGCAAACAACGAGATCAGTTGTGCGCCTTGCGCACGATCAATGCCTAAACCCTGCAGGAATATTCGCTGAGCCGCGGGATCTTGCTGGAATTGCCTGCGACGTTCCAGCAATCCGCTTTCACGCAGCAGGCCACCGGTGCCCTTCTGGAACCCCGGAAAGAAGAAGAACTTCTGCACGCTCTTGTATTTGACCGACGGCAAGCCGTGGCATCCGATCACCCAGTCCTCGGCACTCAGGTAGTCGAGATTCATCCACAGCGGCGGCTTTTCCCGCTCGGCCATGGCCTCCATGTAGGCACTCGGCAATTGACAGGCGAAGGCGGCGATCACCACATCCGCCGCGCCAGTGGGTAACCAGTCGGCCGGCCATTGGCGGACCTCGACACCCTCCTGCCACTGTTGCGCGGCATGGATGTCGATGTCCGGACAGAGGCGTTCGAAGGCTCGCAAATCATCGACCCACAAACGCACCTCCAACGCATGCTCGGCCACCAGTTGACGGGCCAGACGCCAGGTCACGCCGATGTCGCCAAAGTTGTCGACCACGGTGCAAAAAATATCCCAGCGGGTGTTCAATTCAGGCATTCCAGGCTCCCGTTGGCAAAGGCGCCGATTGTCCGCATAAATTACCCCGTGCAGAAGAGCCGACGGCGATTAATCTTCATGCGACAATCGCCACTCGCCCGCGACCACCCGCCAGGAGGCAGTCATGCCCTACCGTCCCAACCCGCGCCGCCGCTTGCCAATCCAGCTCAATGCCCTGCAACTGACCGGCAGCATTGCCCTCGGTGTGTGGCTGGGTTTCCTTGCAATCGCGCTGACCTGCTGGCTCGCGTCTCGCCTGTTGTTCAGCGAGCAACTGGCGCCGGTTGCACAAGCAGTCGAGCAACTGGCCAAGCCGCCGGTGGTGGCGCAACCGGTGCCGGATATTCCGCCGCAGAGCCCGTTGTTCGATCGGTACGAAGAGAACCTGCGCAAGAACGAGCAGGCGCAACGAATGGATCAGGCACGCAGCACCAGCCGTAACCTGTCCAATCCGAAATGCCAGTTCTGGCTGCAACAGGACCAGAACGCGCCGAGCGAAAAAAGCCGCGCCAATGTCCTGCAATTCTGCGATTGATCATGAACAAGCAAACCGTCCACCAACTGATTCTCGACAAGCTGCGGGTCGATCTCGACATCGCCGAACGTGCCGCGCAAACCGCGTACGAAACGGCGACCGACGAAGAAAACATCGCCGAAAACAAGTACGACACGCTCGGTCTGGAAGCATCTTATCTGGCCGCCGGGCAAGCGAAACGGGTCGAAGAAATCAGGCAATCGCTGACGCTGTGCCAGAACCTGACCTTGCGCCCCTATGATGACCAGCGCGGTATCGAAGTGGGCGCCCTGCTCGGTCTGGAAGACGAAAAGGGCCGTGAGCAATGGCTGTTTCTGGCCCCCGATGCGGCGGGGCTGAAGGTCGATCTGGTCGGGCAGTGGATCACCGTCATCACCCCTCGTTCACCGCTGGGCAAAAGCTTGCTGGGCAAGTTCGAAGGGGACGAGGTGGAGATTCTGGTGGCGGGCGCTCGGCAACAGTTTGCTGTTACCGAGGTTGTGTAAATCGAAGATTAATGGACCGGCAGTTCGACGCCGTCGAACAGCTCTTCCAGTTCCTGCTTGTTGTGGCACTGAATGGCTTTGGCCATGACTTCGCGGGTCAGGTGCGGGGCGAATTTCTCGATGAAATCGCACATGAAGCCGCGCAGGAAGGTGCCGCGACGGAAACCGATCTTGGTGATGCTGGACTCGAACAGGTCGCTGGCATCGAGCATCACCAGATCGCTATCGAGTTTGGCGTCGACCGCCATTTTGGCGACAATGCCCACGCCCAGCCCCAAACGCACGTAAGTCTTGATCACGTCGGCGTCGGCCGCGGTGAACACCACTTTCGGCGTCAGGCCGCGGTGGCTGAAGGCTTCGTCGAGCTTCGAACGGCCGGTGAAGCCGAACACGTACGTCACGATCGGGTATTCGGCCAGGGCTTCGAGGGTCAGCTTCGACAGCTTGGTCAGCGGGTGCCCCTGCGGCACGACCACACAGCGGTTCCAGCGATAGCACGGCATCATTACCAGATCGCCGAACAGCTCCAGCGCTTCGGTGGCAATGGCGAAATCCACAGTGCCGTCAGCGGCCATTTCGGCGATCTGCATCGGCGAACCCTGGTGCATGTGCAGGGCAACGTCAGGGTATTGCTTGATGAAATTGCTGATCACCGGCGGCAAGGCGTAACGCGCCTGGGTATGCGTGGTGGCGATCGACAGGGTGCCTTTTTTCTCGTTGGAGAATTCCTGGGCAATCTGCTTGATGCTTTCAACCTTGCGCAGGATTTCACCGGCGGTGGTGATGATGCGTTCGCCGGCCGGGGTGACGCGCGTCAGATGCTTGCCGCTGCGGGCGAAAACCTCGACTCCCAGTTCGTCTTCCAGCAGGCGGATCTGCTTGCTGATGCCCGGTTGCGAGGTGTAAAGACTTTGGGCAGTAGCGGAAACGTTGAGGTCGTGGTGCGCCACTTCCCAGATGTAGCGCAGTTGTTGAAGCTTCATATGAATCCCTCAAAGCAGGTAGACGCCACGGGCATCAGCGACGGTATATAACTATATTAATGGTTTGAAGAATAAATCTAGAACTTTTTTATCAAACTGCCACTATTCTTGCTCTAGCGATCCCCTTGGCGACGGCGTTCCACCAGCGGCACCAGATAGACCGGGACCCGAGCCAACTGCAACACCCGCGCTGCGGTCCGGCCCAACGGCGTTTCCGCGCCAGCACCATGGCTATGACTACCTACGATCAACAAATCCACGGAGAGTTTCTGCGCCTGGTCGAGAATCACTTGCGACGGGTCCCCCTGAAGTACCCGCACCGCTCGTATCCGTTCCAGGTCCTGCTCCCCTTCATCCCCCAGTTCTTCGCGAAAGCTGTCGAGCACTCGCTGCTCGATGTTGGCGATCACCGTGTTCAAGCCCTGACTGTGAAATTCGTTCAGCGCCTGCTCATCGAGGTAGCTCTGAAGCACCGATTCGGCGAACAACCCCATCGGCTCAACGGCGTGAACAACATAAAGGTCGGCATTGAATGTCCGGGCCAGCGCCAAGGCATGCTGCATCACCAACGGTGCATACAAACCGAGGTCAGTGGCATACAGCATTGAACGAATCATATGACCTCCTCGCGTGCCAACATGGCGGAGATTTGATTCAGCTTAGCAGTGCCTTGGCGAGTACGACGTTCCGCGTAACGTGTTGAACCACGGGCTAAACTTTTTGCTCATTGCTGATGCCATGCGGCACGTGACCGGTGGCGACGACTTCGCGGGCCAGTTCGCAATGGCCGGCCTGATCGTCGAAAAACACGTCGGCGGCAAAGGCTTCGAGGAAGGCCGACTTGGTCAGGCCACCGAGGAACAACGACTCATCCAGACGAATGTCCCATTCCCGCAAGGTGCGGATCACCCGCTCATGGGCCGGTGCCGACCGCGCCGTCACCAGGGCGGTGCGGATCGGACAGGCATCATCGGGGAACTCGCGCTGCAACAGATTGAGCGCGGCGAGGAAGCCTTTGAACGGGCCGCCGCGCAACGGCTCACGGGCGGCTTCACGTTCGCTGGCCTGAAACGCTTCCAGACCACCGGCCTGATAGACCCGCTCCGATTCGTCTGAAAACAGCACGGCGTCACCGTCGAAGGCAATGCGCAATTCATCGCTGGCCGCACGGCTTGCGCCACCCGACAAAATCGTCGCCGCGGCAAATCCGGCGTCCAGCGCGCTGCGCACGTCTTCGGCATGGGTCGACAGAAACAAGTCGCAACCAAAGGCCTTGAGGTAGGGATAGGGACTGCGCCCGCCGACAAACGCCGCGCGGGATATCGCCAGGCCATAGTGGTGAATTGAGTTGAACACCCGCAATCCGGTGTCGGCACTGTTGCGCGACACCAGGATCACCTCGACCCTTGCACGGCCGAGGCTGGTATTGAGGTTCAAGAGTTTTTGCACCAGAGGGAATGCGTCGCCGGGCTCGAGGATCTCGTCTTCGTGCTCAATCTGATATTGCCGATAGGCTTCGACGCCGCTCGACAGATAGACCTTGTGGCTCTCACTCAGATCGAACAGTGCCCGCGAAGAAATCGCCAGCACCAGTTTGTCGTCGATAGTCTTCGCCATGCCCTTCCCCCTCAGGTTGATCGACTCAGGTGTTGCGTCGATCAATGAAACTCAAACTGCGATACAAGGCTTCGATTCGCGGCAACTCGCAGCCCGCTGCTTTGGCCACCGCCAGTGGGCGTGCGTAAATCGCCGCCAGCTCCAGCGGTCGCTTGTGCAGAAAATCGTGGTACATGCTCGGCCAGTAGTCCGGCATTTTCTCGGTCATCATGAACAAATTATCGGCATAACCGGCCGGTACGTCGTGACCGCAGGCTATCGCACCCTGAACCACTTCGGCCATCAGCGACTTGATCAGTTCCCGACTGTCGGCGTCGGCCATGAGTGCCGTGGTGCCTGCTTCGAGCAACACCGACAGACCGTTGTAAGGAATATTCCAGACCAGTTTTTGCCAGCGCGCCTGATGCAGGTTCGCCATGGGCTGGGAGTCGATGCCGGCAGTGCGGAAGAACCCGGCGCCCTCCTCGACAATCGCCATGCGTGCCTGGTCATCGGGTGCGGGACCGCTGTGATAGCCCACATTCACCGCACCGAGCGCCTGATGGGTAATGACGCCTGGCCCCTCGCGATGGACGCAGATATAGCAGAGCCCACCCAGCACGTGCAGTGAATCGGGGAGCAATTCGCTCAAACTGTCTTCGACGTCCAGGCCATTTTGCAACAGCAGCACCTTGGCATTCGGCGCCGCGGCTTGAATGATCACCGGCGCCAGTTCGGCGTTATTGGTGGTTTTCGCGCCCACTAGCAGCCAATCGCAGGGCGGCATGTCTTCGGCGGACGAATAGGCTTGAACCGGGTTCAGCGTCAGCGCCCCGTAGGGAGCACTGTCGACTTGAAGCCCACGTTCAGCCACCGCTGAAAATTCACTGCGCAATAGAAAGTGCACATCGAAGCCGGCACGCGCCAGCATCACCCCATAGAAACCGCCGATTGCCCCGGTTCCGATAATACCGATTGTCGGTTTGGCAACTGCCCCCATCATGGCAACTCCTCTGCAATTCGATTCAATGCCTGACCTACCGCTGCATTGAGTTCGGTGGCGGTCAGGCGCGATGTAAGTGCTCCGAAAAACTCACCGTCGCGCACCACGAATAGCGCCGGCAAGTGAAAGACCTGATAACGCTCGACCACCCCGCCATTGTTTCCGGCATCGATCCAGCACAGCCGGTCGACCTCGAGCGCCAGTCGTGGCAATTGCTCACGGGCAAAACGGCAGCTGGCACAGCCGACACTGGTGAAAATCACCAGCGAGACGCCGCTCATCGCCAGCAGCCGTTGGTCGGCGTCGAAATCGGTCAGTTCCAATTCGACCACTATACTGGGGGAAACAATGTCAGATGGCCGACACATGGAGTCCGTGTTCATGGGACGATTTATTCCTCATCCTGACGATGTGCCCGTTGAATTAACGTTGCTCAAACCTGAGTGTATTTCGCGGCAACAGCTGCACACTAGCAGCCTCGGGGGCATGGCTTGCAATTATCACCGCGCGTGGCGCCACGGCACGGCGCTCGAGGTGCGCATGCCGACCTTGAGCCCCGACTTGCGTTTCCTGGGCTATGTGGCCTGGTGCCTGAAACGCAAGCATGGCTATCTGGTGGGCATTGCCTTCCTCGACGAGCAGACACTGTTCAGCGCCCGCATGGGCGAACAGGTGTGCCAGATCGAACGGTACTGCCGCGAACATGACGCCCACAACGACCTGCAGGAGATTCAGGCACTGGCGCTTGAATGGGTCCAGGAACATGCCGACGAGTTCTCCCAGGATACGGTTCGCAGGGCATTTGCACAGGCTGTGCTGGATTAAACCCATGCCTGCCCATTGTCGAGCCACAGTGTAACGCGCTAAGGTTCTGCTCCCCGACGCGCTTAATTTGCTGTGCTCCGCCGCGCGGGTTCGCTGGCGGCCGGCACCCGTGACCTGACGAGTAAACGATGGCTGATTTACCGATCAACGACCTAAACGTCGCCTCCAATGAGACGCTGATCACTCCCGATCAGCTCAAGCGTGATATCCCCCTGAGCGACGCTGCCCTGCGCACCGTCACCAAGGGTCGCGAAGTCATTCGCAATATTCTTGATGGCACCGACCACCGCCTGTTTGTCGTCATCGGGCCTTGCTCGATCCACGACATCAAGGCAGCCCACGAATACGCCGAGCGCCTGAAAGTACTCGCGGCCGAAGTGTCCGATACCCTGTATCTGGTCATGCGCGTGTATTTCGAGAAGCCACGCACCACCGTCGGCTGGAAAGGCTTGATCAACGACCCGTACCTGGACGATTCCTTCAAGATTCAGGACGGCCTGCACATCGGCCGCCAGTTGCTGCTGGACCTGGCCGAGATGGGCCTGCCGACCGCGACCGAAGCCCTCGACCCGATCTCCCCGCAGTACTTGCAGGACCTGATCAGCTGGTCGGCCATCGGCGCACGCACCACCGAATCCCAGACCCACCGTGAAATGGCTTCCGGCCTGTCCTCGGCGGTCGGCTTCAAGAACGGCACAGACGGCGGCCTGACCGTGGCGATCAACGCCTTGCAATCAGTTTCCAGCCCGCACCGTTTCCTGGGTATCAACCAGGAAGGTGGCGTATCGATCGTTACCACTAAGGGCAACGCCTACGGTCACGTCGTGTTGCGCGGTGGCAACGGCAAGCCTAACTACGATTCGGTCAGCGTTGCCCTGTGTGAGCAAGCGCTGAACAAAGCGAAGATCAAGCCGAACGTCATGGTTGATTGCAGCCACGCCAACTCCAACAAAGACCCGGCGCTGCAACCACTGGTGATGGAGAACGTTGCCAACCAGATCCTCGAAGGCAATCAGTCGATCATCGGCCTGATGGTCGAAAGCCATCTGAACTGGGGTTGCCAGGCGATCCCGAAAGACCTCGCCGACCTGCAATACGGTGTGTCGATCACCGACGCCTGCATTGATTGGTCCGCCACCGAAAACACCTTGCGCAGCATGCATGCCAAGCTCAAGGACGTGTTGCCAAAACGCGCTCGTACCTGATCGCGCTGCGCTGCAAGCAAAATTCAGCAGACAAAAAAACGCCGGGCTTAGCCCGGCGTTTTTTTATGCGTTTTATTCTTGAAAGGTCACTGGCTCAGCTTGGCAGCATGGCGCTGGTGACGCTCCATATAGCGTTCCACGTAGGAACACGACGGAATCACGGTGTAGCCCATTTCCTCGGCGTACTGCAGCGCCTGCTCGGTCAATGCGGCCGCGATCCCACGACCACGCAGCGCGTTCGGCACAAAGGTGCGGTAAATATCCAGGGTCTGCTTTCCCAGGTCCATATAGGTCAGGTAGGCACGATGACCGTCCACATTGGTCTCGAACTGATGACCAGCCTGGTCATGGTGGATGGACAACGCCTCGCTCATCACTACTCCTCGCGGGTCTTGAATTTTGACCCCTACCTTACCGATGTTTTTCCGGCGAAGGAACATCTACGCCACCCCGTGCCTGAATGGACACCGAGAAGAGCCGCACCAATCCCGCGCAACCGGGCACGTACAAATAGTAGGCACCATTGGCAAAAATGCTCAAGGTACGCTCGTCATCGTGCAGGGTGGCGGGTGCAGCTCCGGGTCATACAGGGACGGCTCGCCCGAGGGTCTCCGCGGGTCGATAGCCTGAACATTGCCGGATATTGAGACTTAAGACGAGCGCCCTCTCTTAAAGTCACCTCAACATGGATAAAGATATGAGAGGCAGCGCGCAAAATCCGAACGAAAGTATAGACGAATCCATGTAGACAGAGTTTAGCCAAGACAGGAAAAACAGCGATTTAGACGCGGAACTTTTCTTCTGCGGATCGCTCAGCTCGGGCCTTGCAGCTGGATATTTTTTAAACAATGCAGTTAAAAGTTGCTCGAAAAAGAATCAACGCCTACAATTTTTTTTGCTTCTTGCTTTACGTCAGTTTACTTACGACAAGTAATGGGTAGTATGTACGCCGGCTAATTCCTCACTCTGAGGAGATAGCTACTTAATAGAAAGTCCTTGAAGGGGAACACGATGAACAACGTTCTGAAATTCTCTGCTCTGGCTCTGGCCGCAGTTCTGGCTACCGGTTGCAGCAGCGCATCGAAAGAAACCGAAGCACGTCTGACCGCTACTGAAGACGCAGCAGCTCGCTCCCAGGCTCGTGCAGACGAAGCTTACCGTAAAGCTGATGAAGCTCTGGCTGCTGCTCAAAAAGCACAACAGACTGCTGACGAAGCTAACGAGCGTGCTCTGCGCATGCTGGACAAAGCTAGCCGCAAGTAATAGTCCTTCGGGATTATTATCAAGCCGACCCATTTTTGGGTCGGCTTTTTTATTGCCCGGGTTTTGTACGGGCCATAAAAAACCCGCCGATGCGGCCAGCATCGGCGGGTTCCTTTCAAGCGTTACTGCAGCGGGTCGGTCGGTGCACTCGTGACCATCGGCGCAGCCGCGTTCGGCACGGCGATTTCCACCGGCAGGCCATCTTCAGCCGCGACCACATCACGCACCACATCCCAGTTCATGCGCAGGTTGTTAGTGATGTCTTCACGCTTGAGCATCGCGTTGATCACGGCGGTGTGCTTGTCGACCACCGACGGGTTGCCGTTGTCGTCCAGCGGCGTGTGCGCTTCAAGATAGACCTTGCCGCCACTTACCCCGAACTTGTAGGGGTCGTTGATGATACGCACCGATGTACCAACGGGCACCATGCCGGCCATTTCCAGCACGTTGTTGTTGAACATCCGGAAGCAGCCGTGGCTGGTCCGCATGCCGATCCCGAATTTCTTGTTCGAGCCGTGAATCAGGTAGCCCGGAGTGCCCAGGCTGAATTTGAACGGCCCCAACGGATTATCCGGGCCGGCCGGCACCACATTCGGCAACGGATCACCATCGGCGGCGTGCTCGGCCTTGATCGACGCAGGAGGGGTCCAGGTCGGGTTAGGCGTTTTCGCGGTGATGGTGGTGTGGGCGATCGGCGACCCCCAACCCTCACGACCAATACCCAGCGGGAAGGTGTACACCACGTTCCGGCCTTTCGGGTAGTAGTAGAGGCGGTATTCAGCCAGGTTGATGACAATGCCTTCACGCGGGCCTGGCGGCAGGATGAAGCGCGTCGGCAGAATGATTTCGGTACCGGCGCCCGGCAGCCAGGCATCGACGCCAGGGTTGGCCGCGACCATTTCCGAGTAACCCAGATCGTACGTGGTGCCAAGGTCGGCGAAGGTGTCTTCGTACTTGGCCTTGATGACCTGGACCTGGCCGATGATGTCTTCACCGGGCGGTGGCAGGGGCAACTCCAATGCTGAAGCGGGACCGGCCACACAGAAGGCGGCAAGAGTCAGGCAGCGGGTGACGGCAGGAAAGCGCGGCAACATCCGGAAAATCCTTCGCATGATCGACAAGGGTATAAAAACGGGATTGTACACCGGCATCTGTGAATTCGGGGACTTAGCCGATAGCACGCTATCTTTAATGCTTTACAGCTCGAAGCGCAGCTCTGGCCAGATCGGCGATGTGCCGCGTTTTTGCGATTCCAGGATGGCGCGGCATAGCGAGCACAGGCGCTGATCCTGAAACACCCGGCGGTCGACGCTCGACCAGCGTGGCTGTGCTGGCAGCAAGCTACCGCACAGAGTCCGATCTGCCGAGCCGCCGAGCTCCAGCTGACGGGTCACCAGATGTACCCGCACTTCCTGGCAGGCGAACAGATCCAGCTGTTCGTCAGGCTCGATCAGTTGATAGGCAAAAAGTGACCAGGCGGGACGCGGCATCGGGGGCTCCAAATCGGGGGCGCCACGATAGCCGAAACACCGCCGCTAGAAAAGCGTCAAAGCAGCGGTTTCAGAGTAGGCCAGACATTTTCCAGCAACTTGTCCTGAGCCCCGGCAGCCGGGTGCAGGCCATCGGCTTGCATCAGGTCTGGATGGCCACCTACTCCGTCGAGAAAAAACGGCACCAGCGGGATTTTTTTCTCGGTAGCGACGTTGCTGAAGACCTCGGCAAAGGCCTTGGTATAGCGCGCGCCGTAGTTGGGCGGTAATTGCATGCCAAGCAGCAGCACCCTGGCGCCGCTGGCGCGGGAGCTGTCGATCATCGCCGCAAGGTTTTGTTGCAATTGCGTTGGCAGCAATCCGCGCAGCCCGTCATTGCCTCCCAATTCGAGGATCACCAGCTCAGGCTTATGCTCTGCAAGCAGCGCAGGCAGGCGCGCCTGGCCTCCGGCGCTAGTGTCGCCACTGATGGACGCATTGATCACCTTATCGTCGAAACCTTCGCGCTTGAGCCGTTGCTCAAGCAAAGACACCCACCCCAAGCGGGTATCCAGTCCGAAACCGGCGCTGATACTATCGCCAACGATCAGGACAGTACCCGCCGCTGCGTTCTGGGCCATGCACATCAAGGCCAGGCCAGCACTCAAAAACCACACACGCATCGGATTCTCCATGGGCGCAAGCATTCTCACCGCGAAGAACCTCAGCAAAGTGGTTCCCAGCGCGGAAGGTGAACTGACTATCCTGCACGAACTCAGCCTGGAACTGAACAAGGGCGACAGCCTGGCCATCGTTGGCGCTTCCGGTTCCGGCAAATCCACCCTCCTCGGCCTGCTCGCCGGCCTCGACCTGCCGAGCAGCGGCGAAGTCACCCTCGCCGGGCAAGGCTTGAGCAATCTCGATGAAGACCAGCGTGCCCGCATCCGCGCCGAGCACGTCGGTTTTGTCTTTCAATCTTTCCAACTGCTCGACAGCCTCAATGCCCTCGAAAACGTCATGCTGCCGCTGGAGCTCGACGGCCGCAAAGATGCCCGTGAACGTGCCACCGAGCTGCTGCAACGCGTTGGCCTCGGCCAGCGCCTGACCCATTCGCCGCGCCAGCTCTCCGGTGGCGAACAACAGCGCGTGGCGATTGCCCGGGCCTTTGCCGCCGAACCCGATGTGTTGTTTGCCGACGAGCCCACCGGCAACCTCGATAGCCACACCGGCGAGCGCATCAGCGACCTGCTGTTCGAACTCAACCAGGAGCGCGGCACGACCCTGGTGCTGGTCACCCACGACGAACGCCTGGCACATCGTTGCCGGCGCCTGATCCGCCTTGAAGCCGGCCTGCTGGTCGCCCCTCTGGAGCCTTGATGGCACGCCTGCCGCTGTTGCGCCTGTTCAGCCTTGCCATTAGCCAATTGCTGCGCGACGCCCGCGCCGGCGAGCTGCGGGTTTTGTTTTTCGCCCTGGTGGTGGCCGTGGCGGCGAGTACCGCCATCGGTTATTTCGGCGCTCGCCTGAACGGCGCGATGATGCTACGCGCCACCGAATTCCTCGGTGCCGACCTGCTGCTTGAAGGCAGTTCGCCCGCGCGGCCCGAACAGATAAAAAGCGGCACGGACCTGGGCCTCGAACATGCTCAGGTGGTGGAGTTCTCCAGCGTTATCGCTACCGACAATGGCATTCAGCTGTCCAGCATCAAGGCTGCTGACGATGTTTATCCACTGCGCGGTGAACTGAAAAGCGCTCCAGCTCCTTTCGCCCCGGAAGAAGCCGGTGGCGGGCCGAAACCCGGCGAAGCCTGGGTTGAGTCGCGATTGCTCACGGCGCTGGATTTGAAGATCGGCGACAGCATCGATGTCGGTATGCGCACCCTGAAACTGGCGCGGGTCCTGACCTACGAACCGGACCGCGCCGGCAACTTCTACAGCCTGACCCCCAGAGTGCTGATCAACCTCGGCGACCTCGCCGCGACCGGCGTGGTGCAACCCGGCAGCAGGGTCAGTTACCGCGAACTCTGGCGCGGCACTGCGCAAGCGCTGGAAAGTTATCGGCAACAGGTCAAACCGGGTCTGGCCCCTAACCAGCGCTTGCAGGATGCTCGCGATGGCAACCGGCAGATCGGCGGCGCCTTGGGCAAAGCCGAACGTTACTTGAACATGGCCAGCCTGGTGGCGGTTCTGTTATCCGGTGTCGCGGTGGCGCTGTCGGCGACGCGCTTCGCCACTCGCCGGTTCGATGCCAGCGCCTTACTGCGCTGCCTGGGGCTGTCCCGTCGCGAAACCATGGTGCTGTTCAGTTTGCAGCTGACGGTGCTCGGATTGTTGGCCAGCATCAGCGGCGCGTTGATTGGCTGGCTGGCGCAGCTTGGATTATTCGCACTGCTGCATGACTTGTTGCCGACCGACGTTCCACCAGGCGGTCTGTTTCCGGCCATCGCAGGCATCGGCACCGGACTGGTGGCACTGGCCGGTTTCGCATTGCCGCCATTGGCAGCGTTGGGTCGCGTGCCGCCATTGCGAGTATTGCGCCGGGACATGCTGCCAATCCCCTCCAGCACCTGGGCGGTCTACGGTGCGGCGCTCGGTGCGCTTGGGCTGATCATGTGGCGCCTGAGTCTGGACCTGGTGCTGACCTTCGCCCTGCTCGGCGGTGGCGTGATCGCTGCGCTGGTGCTGGGCGGCTTGCTGTTGCTGCTGTTGAAGAGCCTTCGCCGGATGCTGGCGCGTGCGTCCTTGCCCTGGCGCCTCGGCCTGGGTCAATTGTTGCGTCATCCCCTGGCGGCCGCGGGACAATCCCTGGCCTTCGGTTTAATCCTCTTGTCGATGGCGTTGATCGCCTTGCTGCGCGGAGAATTGCTGGATACCTGGCAGAACCAGCTGCCGAAAAACGCACCTAACTATTTCGCCCTGAACATTCTCCCGGCAGACAAACAGGCGTTCACCGATCGCCTGATTGAACTGTCGGCGCAATCGGCGCCGCTGTACCCGGTGGTGCCTGGGCGCCTGATCAGCATCAACGGCGAGCCGGTGCAGGAAATCGTCAGCAAGGATTCGGCCGGTGATCGGGCGATCCAGCGCGACCTGAGCCTGACCTGGGCGGCGGATTTGCCACCCGGCAATAAGCTCACCGCCGGCAACTGGTGGGCCGAACAAACGCCGGATGAGATGCCGGGCGTGTCGGTGGAAGGCAAAGTCGCCGAGAGCCTGAAACTCAAACTTGGCGATCACTTGGTCTTTACGGTCGGCGGGGTCAATCGCGAAGCGAAAGTCACCAGCTTGAGGGACATCAACTGGGACAACTTCCAACCGAATTTTTTCATGATCTTCCAGCCCGGCACGTTGAAGGATCTGCCGGCGACCTACCTGACCAGTTTCTATCTGGCAGCGGGTCATGATCAACAGATTGTCGACCTGTCGCGCAGCTTTCCAGCGGTGACCATTCTGCAAGTCGAAGCCTTGCTGGAGCAGCTGCGCAGCATCCTCGCCCAGGTCACGCTGGCGGTGGAATACGTGCTGCTGTTTGTGTTGGCAGCGGGGATGGCGGTGTTGTTTTCCGGCTTGCAGGCGACGCTGGATGAACGCATTCGCCAAGGCGCGCTGTTGCGGGCACTCGGTGCCGAGCGGCAGTTGCTGGTCAAGGCCAGGAGGATCGAATTCGGCTTGCTGGGCGCGGTCAGCGGATTGCTCGCGGCGCTGGGTTCGGAACTGGTGAGCCTGGTGCTTTACCGTTATGCATTCGACCTGCCGTGGCATCCACATCCATGGCTGCTGGTCCTGCCATTGATCGGCGCCGTGCTCATTGGCAGTGCGGGAGTGTTCGGTACTCGCCGAGCCTTGAATGCCAGCCCGCTGACAGTTCTGCGCGAGGGTTGATAGACTCCAGCGATATCAATCAAAAGAAGTTGCCATGAGCCGTTATCGCCCTCCTCGCACTGCTGGCACCGCGCTGATCACCCCCGAAGGTGAAGCGCGGATGCGGGCCGAATTTCATGAGCTTTGGCATGTGCGGCGACCGCAGGTAACGCAGTCGGTCAGCGAGGCTGCGGCACAGGGCGATCGTTCTGAAAACGCCGAGTACACCTACGGTAAAAAAATGCTGCGCGAGATCGACAGTCGCGTACGTTTCCTCACCAAAAGGCTGGAAGCACTCAAAGTTGTCAGCGAGAAGCCCAGTGATCCAAACAAGGTCTATTTCGGCGCCTGGGTCACCATCGAAGATGAAGAGGGAAAAGAATCGCGCTATCGCATCGTCGGCCCGGACGAACTGGACTTGAAACGGGGGCTGATCAGCATCGACTCACCCTTGGCACGCGCCCTGATCGGCAAGGCGCTGGACGCTGAAGTTCGAGTCCAGACACCGACCGGTGAGCAATGCGTGTATATCGTGGCGATCGAGTATCTCTGAGCCGCAACGCTCTGTGCCTCAGCGGCGGGCAATCAAACCTTGTCGAGCGACCCGGGTCAGTTGCCTGATCACTTCGGGAGCATCCTCTAGACTGGGCGATTGAATCACCGCCAGATCGAAACTGTCGCTGGCAAATCGAGCCAACGATTCACCGTCTTCGACAAACTGGATCAGAAACGCAGCGGGGCCGCCGGTACGGCGTGGCCAGCCGTCGAGATAACGCAAGAGCGTCGGCTGATGGTTGCCGCCAAGCAGGATTTTTGGATTGCGCTGGGTGAGATGTGCCGTGATCGGCGCGGGGCGTATTACTGGGCTTAGTGCATTCATCGAGTCGTGTCTCTGCCTCAAAAGTCTGCATGGCAGGTGAGAGGCAACACCGAACCAGCGCTTTAGCGGTATTTCGAAGCCTGTTTCAAGCTTCTATCGGCAACTCCATGAGTCACCTGGCGCCCCGCAAGTAGCTGTTTAAATCGGCGCATGAGCAGCATCCTAGAGAAGCTGACTCGGCAGTGTCAAGAATCCCGAGCAACAAAACATCAAAAGATCGCAGCCTCCGGCAGCTCCTACAGGGTACGCATGTAGGAGCTGCCGGAGGCTGCGATCTTTTGATTTTGAAGATCCGTGCTTAGCCAGCGATAGCGCGGTCAGCCGACAACTTGCCCGCGCCTTCGATCAGCACGGCAATCGTGCCACCGAGCAGGGCCAAGGCGAATTCATAACCGTTGTTGGCCATGAACAGACCATGAGGCAGGTGCACCGAGAAGATGGCTACCAGCGAAAGAAACGCCAACCCCAGCGCTGCCGGGCGCACCAGCAAACCGATGATCAAGGCCAGACCGCCGAAGAACTCAGTACCGCCAGCCAGCGTCGCCATCACGTAGCCCGGCGCCAGACCGATACTCTCCATGTACTGCGCCGTGCCCGCCAGGCCGTAGCCACCAAATGCACCGAAAAGTTTCTGCGAGCCGTGAGCAGCGAAGATGATGCCGACGCAAATCCGCAGGACAGTCAGGCCATAGCCGGCGCGGGTAAATAGTACCTTGTTGATCAGTGAGCTCATGCTGTGTCATCCATTTTTGAGTTAGGTGTTGGTTGGCCGCTATATTAATCAGTAAATCAAATGTTAAAAGCGCAATATTTCCACCATAACAATCAGTTTAGTCGATCATTTACGTGAGGCAACTTTTTGCCCCTGAGGCTCCAACGACTCCCGCTCCCGATCGAACGCCAGGTAATACTTGTTCACGCTATTAACATAGCTGACAGGTCCCATTCCCACCTGCTCCATGGCGATGCGCTCGACCTGGAAGAACCATTGATTGGGATTCAAACCACGCCGCCGCGCCTCGGCACGCATGCCCTGAACCCGCTCCGGTCCGATGTTGTAAGCCGCCAATACAAACGCCATGCGCTCACGTTCGTTGAGCTTGGGGCTGGCAAAGAATTTGCGGCGGATCATCGCCAGGTACTTGGCCCCGGCCTGCACATTGGAATCGAGGTCTTGAATGTTGTTGACCCCGACTCGCTGCGCCGCGGACGGGGTGATCTGCATCAGGCCGGTGGGGCCACCGCCGCCGCGGGCGCTCGGTTGCAACGCTGATTCCTTGAACGCCAGTGCCGCCAGGTTCAGCCAGTCCATGCCTTGGGCATCGGCATGTTTCTGCAATACCGGTCGCAGTTTTTCCAAGCGCTGGCGATCAGCCTTGGCCAGTGGATAGTGAACTTGATACAGACGGCGATAGATGCGCAGGAACGCGGCATCCTGATCGGATGGTTTTTTGTAGACGGTGAGAAAGCGATCGATGCTCGCCCGCAGCATTGAGGCATCGCGGCGTACAAACCAGAATTCTTCACCCGGGTCACTGATCAGTACCTGCCGGTCGAAACGCAGCTTTGGCAGGATCTTGCCCCAGCGCTCGGCAATGGGTTGTTCGACAATGGTCAGGTGAAAGATTCCGCCTTGGACCATTTCCAGTACATCTTCGACTGCCAGGGTGGGATCGACCCACTCGATCTTGACCGGTGGCAGTTTGTGCAGGGCTAGCTTCTGATTGATCTGACTGACCGCATCCCCGGCGGCACTGCCGGTGGGCAACGCCAAGGTCTTGCCGGAGAGCTGTTCGAGTCGGGTATAGCGCTTTTCACCTTTGATTCCGACCAGTACCAGCGGGATGTTGCTGGCAATCGGCTCGCTGGTGCTGACGGCGTAGCCCGGCTGCAGATCCAGCAGTTCCCCCGGCGCAACCAGATCACCCTCCCCGCGCTGCAACGCGCCGATGAGTTGATCCTTGGCTTTGGGAATGATCTTGAGGGTGATTTCCTGACCGTCGCGGGCGTGACCGTTGAGGTATTGCTCGAAGGCGCGCAACCGGTGGTACTCGACACCGATAGCCTGGCCTTGGACTTCGCCGGAGCTGTTGCGGCTCTGATTGACCAGCACCCGCAACACGCGACTGCTGCGGATTGCCGCCAGATCGCGCACCTGGGTGGAAGGCACGGCTTGCAGTGGCCCGGCCAGACGCGCAACCGCCGGCATCGGCAGCAGCAACGAACAACACAGCAGTAGCAAAACCGAGGGACGTGTCATCCACTCTCCGGAAAGAATACTGGGCCGATTTCAAGATTTGGCTGAAATCGAACGACAGAAACAGAGCGCCTTGAGCGCTGGCAAAGTGCGAAAGACTGGCACAGTGATGGCACCTTAGCCAGCCTGCCTTGTCTCGCGGCATCAAGAGACAGCTTTAACTCGTTGTAGTTCTTGGCTTTTCTTATAAATCTACAGCTCTGATATGCTTTCCGGCCTTTGGTCCGAGGTAGCACCATGCAACTCATCGATATCGGCGTCAACCTGACCAACCCCAGTTTTGCTGACAAACACCAGGCGGTACTCGACCGCGCCTACGCGGCCGGCGTTTGCCAATTGGTGCTGACAGGCACCAGCGTCGAGGGCAGCGAACAGGCCCTGGAGCTGTGCCAGCAACTGGATGAAACGGCGCAACGGCTGTTTGCCACCGCGGGTATTCATCCCCATTCGGCCAGCGACTGGAACGCCGACAGCGCGCAGCGTCTGCGCGGTTTGCTCAAAGAGCCGAACGTGGTGGCCGTGGGTGAATGCGGGCTGGATTTCAACCGTGATTTCTCGCCGCGCCCGCAACAGGAAAAGGTCCTCGAAGAACATCTGGCGATGGCGGTCGAATTGCAATTGCCGGTGTTCCTCCACGAACGCGATGCCAGTCAGCGTTTGCTGGAAATCCTCCGTGATTACCGTGATCAACTGCCGGCCGCGGTGATTCATTGCTTCACCGGCGAAAAGAAGGCGCTGTTCAGCTACCTCGATCTGGATCTACACATCGGCATCACTGGCTGGATCTGCGACGAGCGCCGAGGCACGCATCTGCACCCCTTGGTGAAAGAGATCAAGCGGGGTCGGTTGATGCTGGAGAGTGATGCGCCGTATCTGCTGCCACGCAGCTTGCGACCCAAGCCAAAAAACGGGCGCAACGAGCCAGCGTACCTGACCGAAGTATTGCGGGAAGTGGCATTGCACCGAGGGGAAAGCGAGGAAGAACTGGCAGCCCACAGCACCGCGTGTGCGCGGGCCTTTTTCGGGCTGCCATCTCCCGACTAAACACAACCCTTGTAGGAGCTGCCGCAGGCTGCGATCTTTTGACTTTAAAGATCAAGGTCAAAAGATCGCAGGCTTCGCCAGCTCCTACAAAAATCGCGTCAGTTTCAGTGGCTGCTGCGCAGCATTTCCTTCGGCACGTATTTGCCGATCTCGAATTTGCCGATCGCCGCCCTGTGCACTTCATCCGGGCCGTCAGCCAGGCGCAGGGTACGCTGCATCGCATACATGTAGGCCAGCGGGAAATCGTTGGAAACCCCTGCCCCACCATGGATCTGGATCGCCCGATCGATAACCCGCAAGGCTACGTTCGGAGCCACGACCTTGATCTGCGCGATCTCGCTCTTCGCCACTTTGTTACCGACGGTGTCCATCATGTACGCCGCTTTCAACGTCAACAGGCGCGCCATGTCGATCTCCATCCGCGAGTCGGCAATCTTGTCGATGTTGCCCCCCAGCCGCGCCAGGGGTTTGCCGAACGCCGTACGGTTCACCGAGCGTTTGCACATCAGTTCCAGCGCTCGTTCAGCCATACCGATCGAACGCATGCAGTGGTGGATCCGGCCCGGGCCAAGGCGACCCTGAGCGATTTCGAAGCCGCGCCCTTCACCTAACAGGACGTTTTCGTACGGCACGCGGACGTTTTCAAACAGTACTTCGGCATGGCCGTGCGGTGCGTCGTCGTAACCGAATACCGGCAGTGGACGAACAATCTTCACGCCCGGTGCATCCACCGGTACCAAAATCATCGAGTGCTGCGCGTGGCGTGGCGCGTCGGGATTGCTCAGGCCCATAAAGATCATGATCTTGCAGCGTGGATCGCAGGCACCGGAGGTCCACCACTTCTTGCCGTTGATCACCCACTGATCGCCGTCGCGGACAGCACGGGCCGCCATGTTGGTGGCATCGGAGGACGCCACGTCCGGCTCGGTCATGGCAAACGCGGAGCGGATCTCGCCGCGCAGCAACGGTTCGAGCCAGCGTTGTTTCTGTTCTTCGTTGGCGTAACGCACCAGCACTTCCATGTTGCCGGTGTCTGGCGCCGAGCAGTTGAAAGGCTCAGGCCCCAGCAGCGAGCGACCCATGATTTCTGCCAGCGGCGCGTATTCGAGGTTGGTCAACCCGGCACCGAGCTCGGACTCAGGAAGAAACAAATTCCACAGGCCTTCAGCCTTGGCCTTGAGTTTGAGTTCTTCCATGATCGCGGTCGGCTGCCAACGATCGCCCTCGGCAACCTGACGCTCGAACACGGCTTCGGCGGGATAAACGTAGGTATCCATGAACGCGGTTACGCGCTCACGCAGTTCCTGAACCTTGGGCGAATAAGCGAAATCCATGAGCATTTACCTTCTTGGGCAGAGGTTGTTTAAGTCATGCAATCGATGCTAGAACAGCTACGAAAATTTACCTAGCCTATTCTCGGCGTGTATTAACATTCATCACCGATATATGATCGGCTGATTGAGAGCCCAACAATAAGAGTGCAGCGCAATGAATCTGAGCAAGGTCGACCTCAACCTTTTCATCGTCTTCGACGCGATCTACACCGAAGCCAACCTGACCCGCGCCGGGCAAATTGTCGGCATTACTCAGCCTGCGGTCTCGAACGCTCTGGCCCGCCTGCGCGAGACCTTCAACGACCCATTGTTCGTGCGTACCGCCCAAGGCATGGTGCCGACGCCCATGGCGCAAAACATCATCGGCCCGGTGCGCAATGCCCTTTCACTGCTGCGGGTGTCGGTGCAGGAAAGCCGCATCTTCAACCCGCTGCAAGCGGTCAAGACCTACCGCATCAGCATGACCGATCTCACAGAGGCCGTGATCCTGCCGCCGCTGTTCCAACGCCTGCGCCGGCTGGCACCGACGGTGATCATCGAGAGTTTCCTGTCCAAACGCCGGGAAACCACCAAAGAACTGGCGGCCGGTCGCCTCGACTTCGCGGTGGATGCGCCGCTCAACACTGACCCGCAGGTGCGCCACGTCAAGTTGATGGAAGACCGCTACGTCTGCGCCATGCGCAAGGGCCATCCGTTGGCCGGCAAAGAAAAATTCACCCTCGATGACTACCTGTCACTGACGCACATTCATATCTCCAGCCGCCGCAGTGGCCTGGGGCATGTCGACTTGGCGCTGGGAAAAATGGGCATTCAGCGCAAAATCGCACTGCGTTCCCAGCATTACCTGATGGCTTCCCAGGTACTGCAGCAAACCGACATGGTCATGACCGTGCCGGAACGCTTCGCCCGGCGTAATGATTTGCACGCGTTCAGCCTGCCGGTTAACGACGTACCCCCGGTGGAAACCCACCTCTACTGGCACGAAAGCACCGACCAGGATCCGGCCAACCGCTGGATGCGCGAGCAGATGATCGAGTTGTGCCAGCAGGTGACGGCACATGAGAAGAAGCTCGATAAGCAACCGGGTTGAACAAAGATCAAAAGATCGCAGCCTGCGGCAGCTCCTACAGGGGATTTGCGTTCTCGTGTAGGAGCTGCCGCAGGTTGCGATCTTTTCGCCCTTGACGTAAACGTCAACCTGACATTAGCTTAGCGCCATGACCTTTTTCGAGCGCGCTTATGAGCAGCCTGACCTATAGCATCTCCGATCTCGCCCGCGAGCTCGACATCACCACCCGGGCCATTCGCTTTTATGAAGAGCAAGGCCTGCTCAGCCCCGAGCGGCGTGGCCAGGAACGTATCTATACGCCCCGCGACAAGGTCAGCCTGAAGCTGATCCTGCGGGGCAAGCGCATTGGCTTCTCACTGGCCGAGTGCCGCGAGCTGATCGAACTCTACGACCCCACCGGCGGCAATCAAAAACAACTGCAGACCATGCTCACCAAAATTGCCGAGCGCCGCGAACAGCTGGAGCAGCAAATGCTCGACATCGAGCAGATGAAGCTTGAACTGGATACGGCGCAAGAGCGTTGCGTGCAGGCGCTGGAGCAGACGATCAAAAGTCAGCAAGCAGTTCAATAGATCAACACAATCCCCTTGTAGGAGCTGCCGCAGGCTGCGATCTTTTGACGTTGCTCTTAAAAATCAAGATCAAAAGATCGCAGCCTGCGGCAGCTCCTACAGGGGGCATTCAGACAATCATCACAGGTCGAATCCCATGTCCCTTCCCACCTTTGTACGCCTGGTCGAAGTCGGCCCTCGCGACGGTCTGCAAAACGAAGCCCAACCGATCAGCGTTGCCGACAAGGTGCAACTGGTCGACGCGCTAACCGCCGCAGGCCTCGGCTATATAGAAGTCGGCAGTTTCGTTTCGCCCAAATGGGTACCGCAGATGGCCGGTTCCGCGGATGTCTTCGCGCAAATCCAGCGCAAGCCGGGCGTGAGCTACGGTGCGCTAGCCCCCAATCTGCGCGGATTCGAAGACGCCATGGCGGCCGGGGTCAAGGAAGTTGCGGTATTTGCGGCAGCGTCCGAAGCGTTTTCCCAGCGCAACATCAATTGCTCCATCAAAGAGAGCCTGGAGCGTTTCGTACCGATCATGGACGCCGCCAAACAACATGGGGTAAGCGTGCGCGGTTACGTGTCCTGTGTGCTGGGCTGCCCTTACGAAGGTCAAGTCAAGCCTGCGCAAGTCGCCTTGGTGGCTCGCGAGCTCTATGCGATGGGCTGCTACGAAGTGTCTCTCGGCGACACCATAGGCACCGGCACCGCCGGCGCCACCCGTACGATGTTTGAACTGGTGTCCGCCGATGTGCCTCGCGAAAAACTGGCCGGGCACTTCCACGACACGTATGGCCAGGCCATGGCCAATATCTACGCCAGCCTGCTGGAAGGCATTTCGGTGTTTGACAGCTCTATCGCCGGGCTCGGCGGCTGCCCGTACGCCAAGGGCGCCAGCGGGAACGTCGCGACCGAAGACGTGGTTTACCTGCTCAATGGCTTGGGTATTCAGACCGGAATTGATCTGGACGCATTGATTCTTGCCGGCCAGCAGATTTGTTCGGTGCTAGGGCGAGCGACCGGTTCGCGCGTGGCCAAGGCGCGTAGCGCACAGTGAGAGGTGGGGTGTTACCGCGAATGCTGGAACGTGGGCGAAAGCGAGTAACACGGAAACAAATTGTCAGGATTTAGCTTAGCGAAAACTCCTACAAAAACTCAAGATGTTGATTTTAAAGGGTTTTTAAAAGTTGGCACGGCTTCTGCTATCTCTATGGCATAACAAGAACAAAAAAAGCAGCAAGGCCTAATAAAAATAAGACGTAACGACTCTGACATAACAAAAACAACACGGCAGAGACGCAGCTAACAGATTTTTTTGGAGAAGATGTGCTTTTCAGGGTGCTTTTCGAAGTAACCCGCAACCGGGCAGAGAACAATAAAACTACCCTCAGGTAGCTCCCGAACTGGTTGGATCGCTCAGCGAAAAAGTAGATCAGCGCTCAAAAAAATACGTTTGCTCTTGATCCCGGATGGGGATCGATAAAAACAGCAGTAAAGGGTCACGGTCACTAAAAACAAAAACAGACCGCCCCTCAATAATAAAAAAAGAGCACGCGCAACGACAAAATTAAAGGGGAGCTTCGGCTCCCCTTTGTGCTTTCTGGTGTTTGTGTATTTCCCGAAAAGATCGCAACCCTGTAGGAGCTGGCGCAGCCTGCGATCTTTTGATCTTTTATCTTTTGATCTTTAGCGCTCTCAGGGATGCCGAAGATCAAGAGATCGCAGCCTTCGGCAGCTCCTACCGCGTCGCTTTGAGCTCCGCAACGCTTATCTCGCGCATCCTGAATTTCTGGATCTTGCCGGTCACCGTCATCGGAAATTCTTCCACAAACTTGAAGTAACGCGGCGTCTTGAAGTGCGCGATGCGTTCCTTGCACCAGGCTTGCAGCTCCTGTTCGGTAGCACTGTGGCCCGGGTGGAACTTGATCCAGGCGACGATCTCTTCACCATAGCGCGAACACGGGATGCCGATCACTTGCACATCCGCCACGGCCGGGTGGGTAAAGAAGAACTCTTCCAGCTCCCGCGGGTAAATATTCTCACCCCCGCGGATGATCATGTCCTTGTTGCGTCCGGCGATGCACACGTAGCCTTCGTCATTCATGCTCGCCAGGTCACCGGTATGCATCCAGCCTGCCTGATCGATCGCTTCCGAGGTGCCTTGCGGGTTGTTCCAGTAACCGAGCATCACGCTGTAACCGCGGGTACAGAGCTCGCCGATGGTGCCGCGCGGCATCAGGTTGCCCGCCTCGTCGATGATTTTGCTTTCAAGCTGCGGCTGAGTCCGACCGACAGTGGTAACGCGCAACTCCAGTTCATCTGAGGGACCGGTCTGCAACGACACCGGACTGGTTTCCGTCATGCCGTAGGCAATCTGCACTTCGCTCATGTGCATATCGCTGATGACCCGGCGCATCACTTCGATCGGACACGTCGCCCCGGCCATGATCCCGGTGCGCAGGCTCGACAGGTCGAACTCGCTGCGTTTGGGCTGATCAAGCATGGCGATGAACATGGTCGGCACGCCGTAGAGCGCGGTGGCCTTTTCTTCGGCGACGGTCGTCAGGGTCAGCAACGGATCGAAAGCATCGTTGGGGTAAATCATCGTGCTGCCGTGGGTGATGCAGCCAAGATTGCCCATGACCATGCCGAAGCAGTGATACAGCGGCACCGGAATCACCAGGCGATCATTGGCCGTCAGCCCAAGGCTTTCACCGACCATGTAACCGTTGTTGAGAATGTTGTAGTGACTGAGGGTCGCGCCCTTGGGGAAACCGGTGGTGCCGGAGGTGTACTGGATGTTCACCGGTTGGTCGAAGTGCAGGCTGTCCTCGCGCTCGCACAACTGGTCGACCGTCACACTGGCAGCCAGATCGGTCAGTTGCGACCACGGCAGGAAACCCGAAGGCGGCTGCGCATCAAGGCTGATGACGCCGCGCAGCTCCGGCAGGCGCTCGCTCTGCAACTGTCCGATGGATTGCTCGGCCAGTTCCGGCACCAACCCCTGGAGCATGCCGTGGTAATTGGAGGTTTTGAAAGATCCGGCGCAGATCAGCCATTGGCAACCGGATTGCTTCAAGGCGTATTCAAGTTCGGAACTGCGGTAGGCCGGATTGATGTTGACCAGGACCGCGCCGATCTTCGCGCTGGCAAACTGGCTTATGCACCATTGGGCGCAATTCGGTGCCCAGATGCCAACACGGTCGCCGGCTTGCAAGCCCAGCGCGAGCAGGGCCCTGGCATGCAGATCCACCGTCTCGGACAACTGCTGCCACGTATAGCGCAACTGTTGATGGCGCACGACCAGCGCCTCGCCGTTCGGGTACCGCGCCGCCGTGTGGTTGAATGCCTGGCCGATGGTCATCGCCAATAAGGCTTTGTCCTGAGTACCACGGGTGTAGCTGCGCTGCGGGCTTGCACTGGGTTGATCCATGACGACCCCTATTATCTTTATTAATGGGCTTTACGGCGGTCCCACAGGTGACCGTCGTGAGTCTGTAAGCGCTGTCCTACTCTCGCTCAAGTTGACGTTAACGTAAAGGGTGATTGACAGCCATTCGTCACAGGCTTACGTTAACGTAAAGGTGAGAGCCACATCACTGTCCTCCCCGCCCTACAAAAAAGCCAAAAGGTGACCCATGAGCTATCCATCCCTGAACTTTGCCCTCGGTGAAACCATCGACATGCTGCGCGATCAGGTTCAGTCCTTCGTCGACAAAGAGATCGCTCCACGCGCCGCTCAGATCGACATCGACAACCTGTTCCCGGCGGACCTGTGGCGCAAATTCGGCGACATGGGCCTGCTGGGCGTGACCGTTCCTGAAGAGTACGGCGGCGCTGGCCTGGGTTACCTGGCCCATGTGGTGATCATGGAAGAAATCAGCCGTGGTTCGGCGTCCGTCGCCCTGTCCTACGGCGCCCACTCCAATCTCTGCGTCAATCAGATCAACCGCAACGGCAATCACGAACAGAAAACCAAGTACCTGCCAAAACTGATCAGCGGCGAGCACATCGGCGCCTTGGCCATGAGCGAGCCGAATGCCGGTTCCGACGTGGTATCGATGAAATTGCGTGCCGACAAACGCGGCGATAAATACGTCCTAAACGGCAGCAAGACCTGGATCACCAACGGTCCAGACGCCAACACCTACGTGATCTATGCCAAAACCGACCTTGAAAAAGGCCCCCACGGCATCACCGCTTTCATCGTCGAGCGCGACTGGAAAGGCTTCAGCCGCAGCAACAAGTTCGACAAGCTCGGCATGCGCG
The DNA here is from genome assembly GCF_059716195.1 of Pseudomonas sp. LBUM1644. NCBI lineage: Bacteria > Pseudomonadati > Pseudomonadota > Gammaproteobacteria > Pseudomonadales > Pseudomonadaceae > Pseudomonas > Pseudomonas sp. LBUM1644. The sequence goes on from NZ_CP166812.1 coordinate 4,283,287, forward strand.
GTTCCAACACGTGCGAGTTGTTTTTCGATGACGTTGAAGTACCGGAAGAAAACATCCTTGGCGCGCTCAACGGCGGCGTGAAAGTACTGATGAGCGGTCTCGATTACGAACGTGTTGTCCTGTCCGGCGGCCCGACCGGCATCATGCAGGCCTGCATGGACCTGATCGTGCCGTACATCCACGACCGCAAGCAGTTCGGCCAGAGCATCGGCGAATTCCAGCTGATCCAGGGCAAAGTTGCCGACATGTACACCCAACTCAACGCCAGCCGCGCCTATCTGTACGCGGTGGCCCAAGCCTGCGAGCGCGGTGAAACCACGCGCAAGGATGCGGCTGGGGTGATCCTCTACAGCGCCGAACGCGCCACGCAAATGGCCCTCGACGCGATCCAGATTCTCGGCGGCAACGGCTACATCAACGAATTTCCGGCCGGTCGCCTACTGCGTGACGCCAAGCTGTACGAAATTGGCGCCGGCACCAGTGAGATCCGTCGCATGCTGATCGGTCGCGAACTGTTCAACGAAACCCGCTAAAACGGAGCTGTCCATGGCTATCCTGCATACCCAGCTCAACCCCCGTTCGGCGGAGTTCGCGGCCAACAGCGCGGCAATGCTCAAACAGGTCGACGCCTTGCACACCCTGCTCGCCCAAGTGCAGCAAGGTGGCGGCCCCAAGGCGCAAGAACGCCACACCTCGCGCGGTAAATTATTGCCTCGCGAGCGGATCAATCGGCTGCTCGATCCGGGCTCGCCGTTTCTCGAAATCAGCCAACTGGCGGCCTACGCGGTGTATGGCGAAGACGTGCCGGCCGCTGGCGTGATTGCCGGCATCGGCCGCGTCGAAGGCGTCGAGTGCATGATCGTCGCCAACGATGCCACCGTAAAAGGTGGCTCGTATTACCCGCTGACCGTGAAAAAACACCTGCGCGCCCAGACCATCGCCCAGCAGAATCGCCTGCCGTGCATTTACCTGGTGGACTCCGGCGGCGCCAACCTGCCGCGTCAGGATGAAGTGTTCCCGGACCGCGAGCACTTCGGGCGGATCTTCTTCAACCAGGCCAACATGAGCGCCATGGGCATTCCGCAGATCGCCGTGGTGATGGGTTCCTGCACCGCCGGTGGCGCCTACGTGCCCGCGATGGCCGACGAAGCGATCATGGTCCGCCAGCAAGCGACGATTTTCCTCGCCGGCCCACCGTTAGTGAAAGCCGCGACCGGTGAAGTGGTCAGCGCCGAAGATCTGGGCGGTGCCGACGTGCACTGCAAGATTTCCGGGGTTGCCGACCATTACGCCGAAAGCGACGAACATGCCCTGGCCATTGCCCGACGCAGTGTCGCCAACCTCAATTGGCGCAAAATGGGCGAGCTGCAACAACGCACGCCAATCGCTCCGCTCTACGCCAGTGATGAGTTGTACGGCGTAGTCTCGGCCGACGCCAAGCAGCCGTTCGACGTGCGCGAAGTCATTTCGCGGCTGGTGGACGGTTCGGTGTTCGATGAATTCAAAGCGCTGTTCGGCACTACCCTGGTCTGCGGCTTTGCCCACTTGCACGGTTACCCGATAGCGATCCTCGCCAACAACGGCATCCTCTTCGCCGAGGCGGCGCAGAAAGGCGCGCACTTTATCGAGCTTGCGTGCCAGCGCGGCATCCCACTGCTGTTCCTGCAAAACATCACTGGTTTCATGGTCGGCCAGAAATACGAAGCCGGCGGCATCGCCAAGCACGGAGCGAAACTGGTCACCGCCGTAGCCTGTGCCAAGGTGCCGAAGTTCACCGTCATCATCGGCGGCAGTTTCGGCGCCGGTAACTACGGCATGTGCGGGCGGGCCTACGATCCGCGTTTCCTGTGGATGTGGCCGAACGCACGCATCGGCGTGATGGGCGCCGAACAGGCCGCTGGCGTGTTGGTACAGGTCAAGCGCGAGCAAGCCGAGCGCAGCGGCCAGGTTTTCAGCGCCGAGCAGGAAGCCGAGATCAAGCAACCGATCCTCGATCAATACGAAGAACAGGGCCACCCTTACTATTCCAGCGCTCGGCTGTGGGACGACGGTGTCATCGACCCGGCGCAGACCCGCGATGTGTTGGCTTTGGCCTTGTCCGCGTCGTTGAACGCGCCAATCGAACAGAGCCGCTTCGGCGTGTTCCGGATGTGAACTGACTGTAGGAGCGAGCTTGCTCGCGATGGACGATAGCGCGCCGCGTTAATTCAGAAAGCACGCGTTATCGTTGACGTCCTTCGCGAGCGAGCTCGCTCCTACAAGTGCCGTGGAGACGGACGAAAATGAGCGATTTCAATACCCTTGAGCTGCTGACCGACCCACGGGGTTTCGCGACCCTGTGGCTCAGCCGTGAAGAAAAAAACAACGCGTTCAACGCCGAGATGATCCGTGAATTGATCCTCGCCCTGGACAAGGTCTCGACAGACGCCAACCTGAGATTTTTGCTGGTGCGCGGTCGCGGCAAGCACTTCAGCGCCGGTGCCGACCTGGCGTGGATGCAGCAATCGGCCGAACTCGATTACCAGACCAATCTCGACGACGCCCGGGAACTGGCGGAGTTGATGTACAACCTGGCCAAGCTGAAAATCCCGACGCTGGCCGTGGTGCAAGGCGCCGCTTTCGGCGGCGCGCTCGGCCTGATCAGTTGCTGCGACATGGCGATTGGCGCCGATGACGCGCAGTTCTGCCTGTCGGAAGTGCGTATCGGCCTGGCGCCGGCAGTGATCAGCCCGTTCGTGGTGCAAGCCATCGGCGAGCGTGCGGCACGTCGTTATGCCCTGACGGCGGAGCGATTCGGTGGGCAACGCGCTCGCGAAATCGGCTTGTTGTCCGACAGTTATCCGGCCAGTGAACTGGAGCAAAAAGTCGAACAGTGGGTCGATAACTTGCTGCTCAACAGCCCCGCAGCCATGCGTGTCAGCAAGGATTTGCTGCGTGAAGTCGGCAACGGCGCACTGACTCCGGCGCTGCGGCGCTACACCGAAAACTCCATCGCGCGTATCCGCGTCAGTCCCGAAGGTCAGGAAGGCCTGCGCGCCTTTCTGCAAAAACGTCCGCCGAGCTGGCAAGCCGAAACCACCACCAAGGAGCCGCATTGATGAGCGCCCCTGTCATTACCTCTCTGCTGGTGGCCAACCGTGGCGAAATCGCTTGCCGGGTCATGCGCACCGCCAAGGCCCTGGGCCTGACCACCGTGGCCGTGCACAGCGCCACGGACCGTGAAGCCAGGCACAGCCGCGAAGCCGATATCCGCGTCGACCTCGGTGGCAGCAAAGCCGCCGACAGTTACCTGCAAATCGACAAACTGATCGCAGCCGCCAAGGCCAGCGGTGCGCAGGCGATTCATCCGGGCTATGGTTTTTTGTCGGAGAACGCCGGGTTCGCTCGTGCCATCGAAGCCGCCGGCCTGATCTTCCTCGGTCCGCCCGCCTCGGCCATCGATGCCATGGGCAGCAAATCCGCCGCCAAAGCACTCATGGAAACCGCTGGCGTGCCATTGGTGCCCGGTTACCACGGAGAAGCTCAAGACCTCGACACCTTCCGCGATGCCTGCGAACGCATCGGCTATCCGGTACTGCTCAAGGCCACGGCGGGGGGCGGCGGCAAAGGCATGAAAGTGGTCGAGGATGTCAGCCAACTGGCCGAAGCCCTGGCATCGGCACAGCGTGAAGCAAAATCGTCGTTCGGCGATTCGCGCATGCTGGTAGAGAAATACCTGCTGAAACCACGCCACGTGGAGATTCAGATCTTCGCCGACCAGCATGGCAACTGCCTTTACTTGAATGAACGTGACTGCTCGATCCAGCGTCGGCACCAGAAAGTCGTCGAAGAGGCCCCCGCCCCCGGTTTGAGCCCGGAACTGCGCCGCGCCATGGGTGAAGCCGCTGTGCGTTCGGCGCAGGCCATCGGTTATGTCGGTGCCGGCACCGTGGAATTTCTGCTGGATGCGCGCGGTGAGTTCTTCTTCATGGAGATGAACACGCGCTTGCAAGTCGAACACCCGGTGACCGAAGCCATCACCGGCCTCGACCTGGTAGCGTGGCAGATTCGCGTGGCGCGCGGTGAAGCGCTGCCGATGACCCAAGCCGAGGTTCCACTGCTCGGCCATGCCATCGAAGTGCGGCTGTATGCCGAAGATCCGGGCAATGATTTCCTCCCGGCGACCGGGCGTCTGGAGCTGTATCGCGAATCTGCCGAAGGTCCGGGGCGTCGCGTCGACAGTGGCGTGGAAGAAGGCGATGAGATCTCACCGTTCTACGATCCGATGCTCGGCAAATTGATTGCCTGGGGCGAAGATCGTGAGCAGGCGCGCCTGCGGTTGTTGAGCATGCTGGATGAGTTTGCGATTGGCGGGCTCAAGACCAACATCAACTTCCTGCGCCGCATCATCGGCCATCCCGCATTTGCAGCGGCAGAACTGGATACCGGATTCATCCCCCGTCATCAGGAGCAACTGCTGCCAGAGCCTTCGCTGCTCAGTGACGAATTCTGGCAAGCCGCGGCGCAGGCGTTTGCCCAAAGCCAACCAGGATCGCTACGCGCCGATGACCGGAGTTCGCCTTGGGGGATTAGCAATGGTTTCCGTGCCGGTTTACCGAAAGAAATTACCCTCCACCTGAGTTGCGAAGGCCAGGACCGGGCGCTGACCTTGGGCAACCCCTGCACGGCGCAACTCAAGGGCGAGCAACTGCTGACAGAACACGACGGCGTGCGCCGCCAGCATCGGACAATCCGCCGTGAAGGCGTTGTGTACCTGCAATGGGAAGGTGAATTGCGCCGCATCGAGGCCTACGACCCGATCAGCGCCGTCGAAGCCAGTCACAGCCATCAGGGCGGGCTGACGGCGCCAATGAACGGCAGCATCGTCCGCGTGCTGGTCGAGGCCGGGCAAACGGTCGAAGCCGGCGCACAACTGGTGGTGCTGGAAGCGATGAAGATGGAGCACAGCATCCGTGCGCCACACGCCGGGGTGATCAAGGCGTTGTACTGCCAGGAAGGCGAGATGGTCAGCGAAGGCAGTGCGCTGGTCGAGTTGGAAGAAGCCTGAAATGAAGATCGGTCCTACGCATTGCGAGGACCGATCGGATTAGAACCTGGCTGTTGCCTGAACCACCACGCCGATGATTCGGCATGTTTCGGTGTAAAGGGCTTTCGGATACGTCGGATTGAGCGGCACCAGGTAACGCTGCCCGCTCTCTTCGATGAGTTTGCGGAAAGTCGCCTCGGTGCTGTCCGGCCACAAGGCGATCACAAGTTTGCCTGGCACTGCTTCCACGTCCGGGTCCACCAGGATCAACATGTCCTCGGCAATACTCACGCCGCTCGGTGCCGTCATCGCATCGCCGGCCACGACCAGCCAGAACGCCTTGCCCCGAGCGTGGTAATCGGTCAGCTCGAAACGGGGCTTGCCGTAGATCGATTGCTCTCCGTCACGTACCTCGGCGGCTTCTCGCCAGTCGCTGACCGGGTAGCGGAAGTACGGGTTGTATTTTTGCGTCAGACAAGTCTCATTGTCTTGCAGGACCAGAGGCTCCCTGATCACCATTGCCACTTCCAGATAGTCCATGCCCAGCGCCTGCAAGACACCATTCATGTCCTCGATGCTGGGCTGACGGCGTTTTGACAGCCAGTGGCCAATCCCGCCCTGGGACATCCCTACGCGCTCCGCGAGTATCTCTTGAGTGACTTTGAGTTCACTCATCTTGGCCTTGACCAACTCTATCCATTTATCCATGAGCAGCACGATACGTGGGCGCCTCCGGCCTTTCAAACACAACTTGTAGTATTTAAATTCTCGTCACAAATACAGTACGTACTAGGATTGGTTCACGGATCTGAATCTAACACGGAGCTTGTCATCGCCATGAACATCCCCAGCAACGACCTGCCAGACATGCAAATCGATACCACCCTCACCTCGCCAAAAGGCTCTGCCGCCGCGCAGCGAGCGCTGGACTATTACTTGAAACCGGTTGTGTCAGAAAAGGTCGCCGAAGCAGAACGTTTTTTTGCTGTGAACCGCAATATCAGCAGTGAGGAAGCGCTGGTACATGCTTCGGACCTGTTGCGCTGCGCTGCCGCTACGGCATTCGAGTCGGCTAACCATCTGCAGGGAGCAAACCGGGACCTGGCATTTTCGACCGTGCACATGATCGACATGGCCAAGGCGTTGTTGGACCGATCCCTGGACGGCGATCACAACGGCTGAAACCAGACAGGGGCAATTGGAGAGCGCGGGAAAGAATTTTCCAATCGCGCGGATAAAATCGTTTGACTTTCAAACGAGAATGATTATTATTTCATGCAGCTGGTCGCGAGATCAGTCGATTGTCCAAGTGACCTTAGGTCGGTCTCCTGGACTATCTCCTCATCAGGCTAATCACGGTTTTTGACCCGGCTTTTTGCCGGGTCTTTTTTTTGCCAGTTATTCTGGCTTTACCTTCAGGCTAACGAAGTCTTCAAGTGCTACAAATTCGATGGCGCGGATAATATCAAAAGAACCTCTGGCGGCAAGGGAAGCCCGTCTGCATTGGGGCAAACTAATGAAAAATAGCACTTGAGAATCAATTGCACAGTCTCTAAGCTGCGTCTGCGTCAAGGAGGACGCCCCCCGCTACACCCCGCAATTTCCCCCGGTTTCCCCTCCCCAGCGTGTAAAGTAGCAGCCATAAAAAATCATATTCAGGAATCGACTATGACCGTGGCTAAATCCTCTTTCGACATCAGCGCAAACTTCGACAGCGGCAACATTGAAGTGCTGGATATCAGCAACCCGTTGCAAGCGCTGTTGGCCATCAAGCCGGACACCCGCAGCCAGCATTTTCAGTGGTTCCACTTCAAGGCCAGCGGTCTGCACGTCGGTCAGGAGCACTGGTTCCGCCTGAACAATGCCAGCAAGTCTTCCTACAACAAGGCCTGGGATGGTTATCAGGCGGTGGCGTCCTACGACCACGTCAACTGGTTCCGGGTGCCGACCATTTTCGAGGGTGACTGCCTGCGTTTCAGCCTTGAAGCGACCGCCACCCATGCCTGGTTTGCCTATTTCGAACCCTACAGCCGCGGCCGTCACGACTGGCTGATCGAGCAGGCACTGAGCAAGGCCGGCACCGAGCTGCTGGCCACCGGCAAGAGCGTGGAAGGTCGGGACATCCAGTTACTACGTAAAGGCACTGGCGCAGACGGTCAGCGCAAAGTCTGGATTATTGCCCAGCAACACCCGGGCGAGCACATGGCTGAATGGTTCATGGAAGGCGTGATCGAACGCCTGGAAAAACACGACGATCCGGTATTGAACAAACTGCTGGCCAGTGCCGACCTGTACCTGGTGCCGAACATGAACCCGGACGGCGCCTTCCATGGTCATCTGCGCACCAACGCCATGGGCCAGGACCTGAATCGAGCCTGGCAGAGCGCCAGCCAGGACATCAGTCCGGAAGTCTTTTTCGTACAACAGCAGATGGCAAAGTACGGCGTCGATCTGTTCCTCGACATCCATGGCGATGAAGAAATCCCCTACATATTCACCGCCGGTTGCGAAGGCAACCCGGGCTACACGCCGCGGATCGAAAAGCTGGAAACCCACTTCCGCGATCACTTGAAGCATTTGACCAAAGATTTCCAGACCAAGCACGGCTACACCCGCGATGAGCCGGGCAAGGCCAACATGACGTTGGCGTGCAACAGTGTCGGACAGAAATTCGACTGCCTTTCGTTGACCCTGGAAATGCCTTTCAAGGACAACAACGACGCGCCGAACGCGTTGACCGGCTGGTCGGGCAAGCGTTCGAAGCAGTTGGGCAAGGATGTGTTGACCACCGTTGCAGATATGGTCGATACCCTGCGCTGATCGCCCGGTCCATGTAGCAGGTGGCGCAGCCTGCGTCCGGCTGCGAAGCAGTCGTAAATCAAACACCGCGGTCTTCAGGCAAAACGTGGTGTTGATAGCGACTGCTGCGCAGCCGGACGCAGGCTGCGTCAGCTGCTACAGAAAATCAGCCGCGATCCTTACCCCGCAGCATGCTGTCCAGCACATCATCACGCCGCACCCAAGCGTGAAACAACGCCGCCGCCAAATGCAGCAATACCGTCAAAAACAGTAAATACGCCAAATACCCGTGAGCCTTGCGCAGGAACGCAAACATCTGTGCATTCGCCGGCAGGATCGACGGCAACTGCAACGAACTGCTGAGCATCACCGGATCGCCCGCCGCCGAGATCATCGCCCAGCCGAGTATCGGCAAAATAAACATCAACGCGTACAGCAACACATGCGAAGCCTTGGCCGCGAGCACTTGCCAGCCCGGCAGGTCTGCCGGCAGCGGTGGCTGTTGCGTGGAAAAGCGCACGCCCAGCCGCACGATCACCAACAGCAGAATGGCGATGCCCAAGGGCTTGTGCAGATGGATCAGCCACTCATGGCGCTCCGACACAGAGGCCACCATGCCCGCGCCAATGAACAACATGGCAATGATCATCAGCGCCATCAGCCAGTGCAGCAGTCGCGCCAAGGGGGCGAAGTGATTCGGTTGAGTGCTCATTGTTGAGCCTCCTGTTTAGCGGCTGGCAACTGGCTGACTTCGCTGGTGCGGCGTAAGTAGGAACTGGCGTAACCCGCTGAGCGAGCGGCGAGTAACGGGTCGTCGGAACCTTCGATACCGCTCGGTAAAACCAGCGGATCGTAGTTGATGTCCCGACATTCGCCATTGAGTTGCGGCTGCGTGCTTTCGAGGACCAACGTGCCGGCATTCAGCACCTTGCGGCCGTCGGGCCAGGCCTTACTCGCGTCGTTGACCGGATCTCCCGGATTGGCCAGCGTGATGTTCAGCTGCCAGCGCAGTGGTCCTGCGGCGATACGCTGCACCAAGTCTTTCTCGAGGAAGTCAGCGCCCTCCGGTGCCGTGGCACCCGCCGCATCCTGAGCCACCGGGGTCATGCTCCAGCGCACTGCCTGGCGTTGCCCGGCGGCATTCACCAGGTAAAACGCGTTGACGCTGTTGTAGGTTTCCGTCACGTAACTGGCCGACGGTTTGGCAGTCTTGATCCAGGCCAGGAACGGCGCGGCTTCCGGGTGCGAACCGAAGAACGCAGGCACGGCAGCCGGGTTCGGCTTGCCGGTGGCCGGGTCCGGCGACTGGGCTTGTTGCAACTGGTAGAACGCCTCGGGCGTGCCCACCGGGAACACCGGCATGCTGTTCATGCCAGTGCGCCACTGTTGGCCGTTGGCCTGGGTGAATCGCAGCGCCATGCTACGGATGGGCACGGCGCTGTCCGGGGCATAAGGAGTACCGGCAGGCAAGGCCAAGCGACCGACCACGGGGGTGCGCGCCTCATTGAACACTTGCGCCGTCGAATAGCTGCGCGCCTCGCCACTGCTCTCGAAATGTCCGATCACGCATACGCCTTTGGCGTGGTTACGACGGAACCCAGGGTGTACGCCATTGTTGGTCTCCAGCACATTGATCAGCTTTTTCGGCGTCAGACGCTGTGGGTCGAAGGTGCCGTTGACGTAGGCAAAAGCCCCGGCCACGACGGCGACCACCACGGCAATGCCGGCCAGGCGCAACGCCAGGCTCGCGGCACTCAAGGGTGGCCGGGTGGGCGGTGATGAGCGATCTACCATGAAAGACTCCAGGGCCATCGGCCACAAGTGAGAAGGATCAAGCAGACGAACCCCGCGAGGGTTTATTCCAGCGCGCGGTATTTATTTTTTCAGGCGTGGAATAACCTTGAATGCCGGGCGTCTTCCTAGTCCACAGCGTAGTGACTAGTCAGAAATTCATGAACGATATCGACGAACAACTGAGTGAAATCATTCCCAGATTGCGCCGGTTTGCCGTGTCGTTGACGCGCAATCCGAGCAGTGCCGATGATTTGGTGCAGTCGTGCCTTGAGCGGGCACTGTTGCGTTGGGGCGATAAACGTCCCGATGGCGACCTGCGCGCCTGGCTGTTTTCAATTCTCTACCGACAGTTTCTCGATGCACATCGACGCTCCCGGCGTTATGCGCGGATGCTCGAATTTTTCACCGGGCGCGATGATGCACAGCCGTCGGTGGAGCGCACCGTGATCGCCCAATCCACCCTCAAGGCCTTCGATCAACTCACCACCGAACAGCGCGCGTTGCTGCTCTGGGTGTCGGTGGAAGGCTTGAGCTATAAAGAGGTCGCCGAGATTCTCGACGTCCCGATCGGCACCGTGATGTCCCGCCTGTCCCGTGCTCGCCAGGCCTTGCGCCAACTAAGCGATGGCGAAATCGTCAGCCCCACTCTGCGGATACTCAAATGATCAGCATGCCCCCAAGCGAGCGTGACCTGCACGCCTACGTCGACCATCAACTGAGCGATGCCGACCGACGTCTGGTGGAAACTTTTCTGGCCAGCAATGCGCTTGTAGCCGCGCAAGTACGCGCCTGGCAGCAAGACGCCCAGCAACTGCGCGCGGCCCTGAGTGGCGCGTTGCAGCAACCCGCCAATCCCGACCTCGACCCGGCGCTGATTCGACAACGCCTTAAACGCCAGTCCCGCCGTCATCTGGCCAGCGCCGCCGTGTTGCTGATAGCCGTCAGTGTCGGCGGGTTGAGCGGTTGGCAAGCCCGGGAGATGACGCTGGTCAGTGCCCAACTGCCGATGACCGACGCCATGCAGGCTTACCGGCTGTTTGCCCAACAAGGCATGCTGCCGGCCGACTACAAGGTCAGTGATGACGGCGATATGCAGGCCTGGCTCGACCGTTATTTCACTCAAGCCAATCGCTTGCCTGACCTCTCGGGCGCAGGTTTCAAACCGGCCAGCGGGCGTTTGCTCAGCACCGAGCAAGGTCCGGCGGCGATGGTGGTGTATGAAGATCAGGGCGGGCACAAGGTCAGTTTCTACGTCCGCCCGCCCGGGCCGAAAAACTACCTGCTGCCCAGGGGCAGTCGCAGCGATGGCGAATTGCAGGCCGAATATTGGTCGGGGGGCGGTTACAACTACGCAATGGTCAGCCCGACCGATACACCGGCGGCACAGATGCTCAAGCAAACCGCGCAGTTCTGACCATCGCCAGCGCACAGGGGATCAAGGCAGCAGGATGACTTTGTCACCGCTGCCCTGATTGACCTCCGCATAACGCGTCACCCCTTCCGCCAGCGGCGATTCGAACAGCCCTTGCGGCAATGGCAACAGGTCCTGATCGAAAAACCGGCCGAACTGATCAAGCATCGCCGCACAGGCTTGAACGCCGTACAGCAACGAGTTGATGCCGACCACCGAACCGCCCTTGCGATACAACGCCAGGGCGGGCAATTGGACGAGGCCATCCACCGGCGCGGCAATGATTGCGATGCGGCCAAACGCTGCCAACGCCGCTACCGACGCTGGCAGCCAGAAACCGGTGGTGTCGAAAATCACGTCAGCGCCGCCGGCGTAAACTGCCTGTACTTGAGCCGCCAGATCTTCGGGTTTATCCAGCTGCAGTGTTGGATACCCCTGGGCTTCCAACTCCTTGACCTGTTCTGGCCGCCGCGCCGCCGCCAGCACCTGCGCGCCACGCACTTTGGCCAACGCCAACGCCGCGTTGCCGACCGCCCCGCCGCCGATCACCAGCAGCCGTGTGCCGGCCACCACCAGACTGCGTTCCAGAGCATCCCACGCCGTGGTGTAAGGCACGCCGAGGCTGGCCGCCTGGGCGAAGCTCAGATGAGTCGGCTTGAGCGCCACGCCATTGGCCGGCAGTTTGACGAATTGCGCATGGGAACCGTCGGCGAAAAAGCCCAGCTCCCGGCCCGTGCCCCAGACTTCCTGCCCGATCAGCGCCTGCGGTCCCGCCACCACGACCCCGGCGAAATCACGACCGGGAATTCGCGGCACGGTGGTGTAGGGAAAGCGCCCCAACACGTTCTTCACATCGCTGGGGTTGAGGCCGGCAGCCTTGATCTGGACCAGGACTTCATCGGCGCCGGCAACGGGGGTGGGAACCTCGACGTAGCGCAAGGCCGAAAGGTCGCCGGTTTTGTCGAACTGCAGTGCTTTCATGTGAGTGTCCATCCAGTAGATAAAGGAGCGTCAGGAGATCCAGCCAGCGACCAGTTGCCGGCCCATCGGCCAGAGCTTCTCGCCGGCGAGCATGCCCAGCAGACCTATCAGCGCGATGGCCGGAGGCGCGGGGGAACGAAAATCCAGTGCGCCGTACAGCAGGCCGACGCCCAGACCGATGACCAGCGAGATGAGGTAGCTCATGACAGACTCCGTGGGCAATCAAGGGATGCACGAAGTCTAGAGGGGATCAGCCATGAGCATCGGCCAAGCGCTTCTGAATGTCGGCCAAAACACCGCGCGCGACGCACACCTTCCGTGCGTCGGCCAAAACACCGTCGCGACGCAAACCTGTAGGAGCTGCCGCAGGCTGCGATCTTTTGATCTTCTCTTTTAAAAGCAAGATCAAAAGATCGCAGCCTGCGGCAGCTCCTACAGGTTTTCGTTTTGGTTGGAATGGCTCGCGCAAAACTGAGAGGGTGCGACACCGAGCTCCCGGCGGAACATGTCGCTGAAGCTGCTCGGCGAATAGCCCAACTCTCGGGCAATCGCGCTGACAGGCACGCCCTGGATCAACTCGGCAGCGGCCGTCGCCAATTGCACTTGCCGCCGCCATTCGGCGAAGCCCATGCCCAAGCCGTCCTTGAACAGCCGCGCCAGGGTACGCACACTGGCCCCGGCGTTTTCGGCGTGCTGTTCGAAGGGAACCTCCAAAGATGGCGCCGCCATGACCGACTGGCACAGGTTGATCAGGCGCCGATCAGAATCATCCGGCAACGGTATTTTCAGCAGAGAACGCTTGGCCCGCCTAAGCTCCAGCAGCGCGAGGCCGACCAGAGACTCGTAATACTCCGGGTCACCACTGTCGCCCTGCTCCACCAGACCAACGATCAGCTCGCGCAGCAAACCGCCCACTTCAATCACCTGGACAGTGGCGTCCAGTGTCGCCGCCAATGATGGCCGCAGGTAAATGTTGCGCATCTGCAAGTCCGACACTACGCGAATCCCGTGCGCAACTCCCGGCGGCAGCCACACCGCCCGTTGCGGCGGGACCACCAGCGCCTCATGTGGCGTTTCAACCCACATTACGCCACTCATCGCATACAGCAACTGGCCCCAGACATGCTCGTGGGGCTCGATAAACAGCCCGCGCGGGTAAGTGCGCGCCAGTGGTTGCACGGGCACATCGGTATCACTCAGGTCGGGAGGTGCGGCAAGGGCCATGATCAAAAATCATTGGGGTTGGGCAGGTATTGCATGGTAGCGAGCCACCGGCGTTGTCGCCACTGGCCAGCGCCGTCCGACAATCCAACTGAATTTTCCTTTACGCCCGCGATCCCTCTATTACCACAGGGAGGAATACAGGCTTTATGAACAACGCAAAACTTTTCGTCATTGAATACACCCTTCATGGCGTGCCCAAGTCATTCATTATCCGCCTGGACAAAATGGACAACGCGGAAGCCTGGCATTGGGCGAGTTGCGACGCGGGGGTCGGACGAATCCCTCGCTTTGGCCGAGAGAAGGTACAAAAGACCAGCAAACCGCTGGCGGAAAAGTTCGGCGTCGAGAATGTCACCTGGCGGCCGGCGAATTGACGTGTGGCCACAGTAGGAGCGAGCTGCTCGCGATGGAGTCGAGAACGGCGCGTTAATTCAGAATGCACGCGTTATCGTTAACGTCCATCGCGAGCAAGCTCGCTCCTACACGTTCAAATCATCGTTATCCGTGGGCGCATTTGCAGCCCTTGCTGGTGCATTCCTCACCGTGTTCGTGGTGCTTGGCGCACCCTTCGCAGCAATAGTGCTTACCGTGGCGCACGATCGGATGGTCGCCCAGTTTGCATGAGCATTTGGGGCAGTCGCAGATACGGTCGGTCATGGTCTGACTCCAGTGGTTTGGTCGTCTGGTGCGACGGATGCGCACCCGTAATATCAGTGTAGATACCGTCTCGCCCCCACCCGATAAAACGATGAAAGGTGAAGAAAAACCGTCGAATGACGTTTTTTGAGCGTTATCTGCCGCTTTCTCCCTTGCCCTCAGCGCTCGGGTCTACGATTCTTCAAGAACAACGACAACACCTGAGAAGCCGCCATGAAAACCGTCGCCCAACTGCTCAAGTTGAAAGATCAGAAGAATCAGGAAGTGCACCAGATCAAACCCGATCACATGGTGCTGGAAGCTCTGATGAAGATGGCCGAGAAGAACGTCGGCGCCTTGCTGGTGGTGGAGAATGATGAAGTGCTGGGCATCATCAGTGAGCGCGACTATGCGCGCAAACTGGTGCTGCATGGACGTTCTTCGGTGGGCACGCCGGTTCGCGACATCATGGTGTCCCCGGTCATCACCGTGGACACCCATCAAACGGTCGACACCTGCCTGGGCATCATGTCGGATAGACGCCTGCGCCACCTGCCGGTGGTGGAAAACGGCAAGTTGATTGGCTTGCTGTCGATCGGCGACCTGGTCAAGGAAGCCATCGCCGAACAGGCTGAGTTGATTCGTCAGCTGGAGCAGTACATTCGCGGCGAGTAACAGCAGATCAAAAGATCGCAGCCTGCGGCAACTCCTACAGGGAAAATGTATCGCAGGCTGCGATCTTTTCAGGCCGGCCAATGCCGGGCAAAGACCGGGGCCAACGTCGGGTGCCGGTCGATTCGCTCAAGCCAGGCGAAAAACCCGGGCCGGGCGCTGCGCAGGTACTCGCGACTGCCGGCCCACCGGCTGATTACCGCGGCCAGCACGTCAAGCGCTCCCGGCTTCTCATCCCCCAGATACAGTTCGCCCGAAAACTGATCGGCAAACACCTCCCAACTCCAATGCAGGCGTTCGCGGGCTCCGGCCACGAGGTTTTGCCTGGACGATTCATCCGCCTCGGCCAGCCAACGCTCGGGATAATCAATAACGCCGATGGCCGCATAACAATTGCTGACGATATACACCATGCCGCGAATGACCTGGTCACGCTCGGCGGGCAACTTGGGCAGCAGGCTGGATTTTGGAAACGTCAGCCCCAGGTGAATCAGGATCGCCGCACTCTCGGTCAGGATGCTGCCATCAGGCAATTGCAGGGTCGGAATCTGTTTGAGCGGGTTGAGTTTCTCCAGCGTTTGAGCCGCCTGCCGAGACACTTCAACGTCGATGAAACGGTAAGGAATTTCGCAGAGTTCCAGTGCCGCTTCTATCGCGGCAGCGCCGGAGTTCTGGTGTCCGTAGAGCTGGTACATAAGCACTCCCTCAGCACAGCTTGCGGCATTACCTACCCAAGCACCTCGATCAATTGCAGTGTAGAAGCCGTAACCGACCCTATCGTGACCACCCGACGACCGAGCCATCCCGCCGCATCCGTCAGCGCGCCATACACCGTTGATAGCGCTCATCGACCCGTTTGGCAAACCATGCTGTGGTGAGTTTGCGGGTAATTTTCGGGCTTTGCAGTACGATCCCCGGTAACACCGCCCGAGGCAATGGCCGGTCTTCGGCCTTTTCGGCCAGTTCGAAGACCCGCCGGTAAAGCTTGCTGTCCTCGAACTCGAGGCTTTTGCCCTTCTCCAGTTGGTCACGAATGCTCGGATTGCGCATGTCCAGTTGCTTGCCAAGGGTACGCACCGCCAATTCCGTAGTGCCGGGCATGATCGAATCGTAGCGCACCAGATCCCCGTCCAACGCCAGCGGTATGCCCGAAGCCCGGCTCACCGCGTTCTGAAACGCGGCATTTCGGCTGGCGTACCAGCCGGCATTGAAGTCGGCGAACCGATACAGCGGCTGGGTGTAGCTCACCGGGTAACCGAGCAGATGGGCGATACCGAAATACAGGCCGCCGCGCCGCGTGAAGACTTCATGGCGAATCGTACCGTCCACCGGGTACGGATAATCCTTCGCGTGTTGCTCGGCAAAGTCGATGCTGACTTGCATCGGCCCGGCGGTGTGCACCGGGTTGAAACCACCGAATAGCGTCTGGCCCATGGGCACCATGTCGATGAACTCATCGAAGATCGCACTGAGCTCTTTTTCGCTGCGCGCCGCATTCAGTCGGTCGCTGTAGCTTTTGCCGCTGGGTGAGCGCACCTGCAACGCGGCGCTCACCAGCAGGCCGGGAATATGGGCTTTGGCGGCTCGGCGGTCGATCTCGTCGCGGGCGATCGTGCCCAGGCCTGGCACCGGCGGGTCCACTTGAAAGGTCGACTCTTGCTCGGCGACCGCCAGCACCGAGCACAGGTTTTGTGTGCTCGGTGACAGGTGCTGGGCAGCAAATGCCGCGTAAATGTCCGTGGCCCAGCCTTGGCGATCGACGGTTTTGGCCGGCAGCAGGCGCACGATTTCGGCCTTGACCTCGTCGGGCTTGCGCGCCGGGGTTTCCTGGGTGCGCTGAGTGCCGCAACCCGCCAGAACCAATAACGCGGCGACGCTCATGATCAATCGATTGGCTTGCATGTTGCTCCATCAAATCCGTTGAGCCGCGATCACCATACGATCAATGGCAGGGCGCAGGCTATGAGGGCCGGCAGTCTTTTTCCATTGAGCGGGCAGCCTGGTCGTCTTTCCTGCGTGAACCATACTTGCCCCACGCACCGAGGAGGACAGGCGCATGAATCGTAGCGATGTACTGATTATCGGCGCCGGCCCGACCGGGCTGGTATTGGCGCTGTGGCTGAGCAAGCTGGGGATTGGGGTGCGGATTATCGACAAGACGTCGACCTCCGGCACCACGTCCCGGGCGTTGGCCGTCCAGGCACGGACCCTGGAACTCTATCGTCAACTCGACCTCAGCGACGCCATCGTGCGCAATGGGCATCGGGTGGCGGCCGCCAATTTCTGGGTCAAGGGCGAACCGGTGGCGCGCTTGCCGTTGACCAACATCGGTGAGGGTCTGACGCCCTACTCCTTCATGGAAATATTTCCGCAAGACCAGCACGAGCGACTGCTGATTGAGCGTCTTGAAGCCTTTGGTATCACCGTGGAGCGCAACACGGAACTGGAAAGTTTCGAAGACACCGGCGACGGCATCACCGCTCGGCTGCGCCTGCCCGACGGTCAACAGGAAGCCTGCCAGGCTTGTTATCTGGCAGGTTGTGACGGTGCCCGGTCGATCGTGCGCAAGACCCTCGACACCGGATTTCCCGGCGGCACCTACCAGCAGATTTTCTACGTGGCGGATGTGCAGGCCAGCGGACCGGCGATCAACGGCGAGCTGCACGTGGACCTCGACGAAGCAGATTTTCTCGCGGTGTTTCCACTGGCGGGCGAAGGTCGTGCCCGGCTGATCGGCACCGTGCGCGACGAGCGTGCGGAGCACACTGAAACCCTGCAGTTTGAAGACGTCAGCAGCCATGCGATTGATCATATGAAGGTGCAGATCGAACAGGTGAACTGGTTCTCGACCTACCGCGTGCATCATCGGGTGGCGGATCACTTTCGCAGCGGACGCGCCTTTCTGTTAGGTGACGCCGCCCATGTCCACAGCCCGGCGGGTGGCCAGGGCATGAACACCGGAATTGGCGACGCCATCAACCTGGCCTGGAAACTCGCGTCGGTCTTGAGCGGCGGTGCCGAGGCCAGACTGCTCGACACCTACGAAACCGAGCGCATCGCCTTTGCACGCAAGCTGGTGGCCACCACCGACCGGGTGTTCAGTTTCGCCACCGCCGAGGGCCGCATGGCGGATGTGCTGCGCACGCGTGTGGCACCGTTTGTGATTCCCAAAATGGCCTCGTTTGCGACCACTCGCGAGTTCCTGTTTCGCACGGTGTCGCAGATCACCCTGAATTATCGCGCAATGCCCTTGAGCACGGGCGTGGCCGGACAGGTTCACGGGGGTGATCGATTGCCCTGGGCTCACGACGGTGAAGGCGACAATTTCGAATCGCTGCGGTGTCCGACCTGGCAGGTCCACGTGTATGGCGACACCAGCGACGAAATGATTGCCTGGTGTGTCGAGCATCATTTGCCGTTGCACGTGTTTGACTGGCGGCCGGCATTCGAAACGGCGGGCCTGGGGCGTAACGGGTTCTATCTGTTGCGCCCGGACACGTATGTGGCGATTGCCGAAACGTGTTCCGATCCGAAGGTGATCGAGCGGTACTTCCGGGATCACGGGATTCGGCCGTTTTTTGGCTGAAGATCAAAAGATCGCAGCCTTCGGCAGCTCCTACGCCGATCTCTGTAGGAGCTGCCGAAGGCTGCGATCTTTTGATGTTTAGATCCCCGCCAACGCCAATTCCATCGCAAAGTAGGTAAAGATCAAATCCGCCCCCGCTCGCTTGATCGCCCCAAGGCTCTCGCGCACCACGCGGTCCTCATCGATCGCCCCGGCCTGTGCGGCGAATTTGATCATCGCGAATTCACCGCTCACCTGATACGCCGACAGCGGCAAACGCGACACTTCACGAATGTCGCGGATGATGTCCAGGTACGCCCCGGCCGGTTTGACCATCAGCGCATCGGCGCCTTCCTGCTCGTCCAGCAACGACTCGCGCACCGCCTCACGGCGGTTCATCGGGTTCATCTGATAGCTTTTACGGTCGCCCTTGAGCGCACTGCCGCCGGCTTCACGGAACGGACCGTAGAGTGCCGACGCAAACTTGGTCGAATAAGCCATGATCGCGGTCTGGCTGAAACCGGCCTCATCGAGCGCCCGGCGAATCGCCTGGACCTGCCCGTCCATGGCGGCTGACGGGGCAATCACATCGGCACCGGCACGGGCGGCGGCCACGGCTTGTTTGCCGAGGTTGACCAGGGTCTGGTCGTTGTCGACTTCATGGTTGTGCAACACGCCACAATGGCCGTGGTCGGTGTATTCACAGAAACAGGTGTCCGACATGACAATCATCTCCGGCACCGCATCCTTGGCGATGCGCGACATGCGTGACACCAGGCCATTGTCGCTCCAGGTGTCGCAGCCGTTGCTGTCCAGATGATGAGACACACCGAACGTCATCACCGACTTGATACCGGCCCGGGCATAACGCTCGATTTCGCCGGCCAGCTTCGACTCCGGAATACGCATCACGCCGGGCATGCTCTTGATCGGTACAAAATCGTCGATTTCTTCTTCGACGAAAATCGGCAGCACCAGGTCGTTCAGGCTGAATTCGGTTTCCTGGAACAAGCTGCGCAGGTTCGCGTTGCGGCGCAGACGGCGTGGACGCGCTTCGGGGAACTGGCTGGACATGAGGTTTCCTGAAAAAACGGGACGAGACGAAAGTCGTAGGGGGCCAAAGCTTATGCCCTGAGCCGCGCAGGACACAAACCTCGATCGCTCAAGACTGCGTTACCGCACCCGTAACAATCGATACAAACGTCCGTAGCAGCTGCCGAGCCTGCGAGGCTGCGTTCGGCTGCGAAGCAGTCGTGAATTTACGAAACCGCGACTGCTGCGCAGTCGAACGCAGCCTCGCAGGCTCGGCAGCTGCTACAAGGTCAATGTGCCGGTGATACACGTGATCACGGAACCGCCAATCCAGATTTCATCACCCACTTGCTCCACCTGAATTCGCCCGGCGCGGCCCATGGTCAGGCCCTGGCTGACGACATAGGACGCCGGCGCCAACCCTTCACTGAACAGCCATTGGGCAATACCCGCGTTGAGGCTACCCGTGGCCGGATCTTCCGGCATGCCGTCACCCGAGATGAAAGCCCGCACTTCGAACTGCGCGTCAGCCCCATCGCGTTCGGCGTGCCACGGTGCGATGACACCGACCGCCAGCCCAAGCATGTGCGAATGATCCGGTTGCAAGTCCAGTACCTGTTGCCGGTCCTCGACCATCACCGCCAGCCAGCCGGCACCATTATCGACCCATTGCGCCCGCACAATGGCGCCTGGTTCCAGTCGCAGCCCACGGCGCACGCGCTCCAGCACGCCCGCTTCCACCGGGCCGGTCTTGATCAGTGGCGGCGCAAGAAACGCCAGTTCCGCGCCTCGCCTGCGAACCCGCACCAACCCCACACCGCACTCCTGAATGATGTCTTCACCCTTGGGCACGCCACCGGCCTCAAGCCACGCGTGGCAAGTGCCCAGCGTTGGATGACCGGCGAACGGCAGCTCCTTCAGGGTCGTGAAGATTCGCACGCGGTAGTCGGCACGGGGATCACTCGGTTCGAGGACGAACGTGGTTTCACTGAGATTGGTCCAGGCGGCGAACGCCGCCATGCGCTCATCGCTGAGTTCATCGGCACCCAACACCACTGCCAGCGGGTTGCCCTTGAGGGCGACGCGACTGAAGACATCGACTTGCTTGAAATTGAAAGAATTCATGGCCGTCCCTGGTCCCTGATCAAATCGAGGTGTTTGGCTTGGGAATTTCCAGCCCGCGCATGACCGCCGGCCGTGCCAGAAAGCGCTCCAGCACGCGTGTGACGTTCGGAAAATCGTTGATGCCCACCAGTTCGCCGGCCTCATAAAAGCCGATCAGGTTTCTCACCCAAGGAAAGGTCGCAATGTCGGCGATGGTGTAACGCTCGCCCATGATCCAGTCGCGACCTTGCAGGCGTCCATCCAGAACTTTCAACAACCGTTTACTTTCATCAACGTAGCGATCCCGAGGACGTTTGTCCTCGTAGTCCTTGCCGGCGAATTTGTTGAAGAACCCGAGCTGGCCGAACATGGGCCCGATACCCCCCATCTGAAACATCAGCCACTGGATCGTCTCGTAACGGGCCGCCGACTCCTGAGCCAGCAATTGCCCGCTCTTGTCGGCGAGGTAAATCAGAATCGCCCCGGATTCGAACAACGCCAGGGGCTGATCGCCGGGCCCGTGGGGGTCGAGGATCGCGGGGATCTTGTTGTTGGGGTTCAGCGACAGAAACTCGGGGGACATTTGATCGTTGGTGTCGAAGCCTACCCGATGCGGCTCGTAGGGCAGCCCGATCTCTTCAAGCATGATCGAGACCTTGACGCCGTTGGGTGTCGGCAAGGAGTACAGCTGAATCCACTCCGGGTACTGAGCCGGCCATTTGTGGGTGATGGGGAATGCGGACAAGTCGGTCATGGGAACGATCCACGAAGAGATTAAGAACGACAATCATAATGTAGGCGCTGCCGCAGGCTGCGATCTTTTACCGTTATCAATATGGCTGATAAACAAGATCAAAAGATCGCAGCCATCGCCTGCGTCCACACGTGTAACGTGTCCATAAATCCGCAACATCGTGTCGATAACCTCTGCTCCAACCCGTTCAAGGTTGTCGGTACATTGCTGCGCACTCCGCCGGAATCGAACCAAACGGGCTTCAGAGGACTCTGAGTACTGCCCTTGCGGAGACGGACCGGCTCAACGACATGGAAAACACCCGACGCTGGGAGCTCGCGGTGTAAAGGTTTGTCAGCCTTAATCGAATGCGCTGAAGAACCCCTAATTCAATGATGAACTTTTTGAAATTCGTCCAACGCTTCAAGCATCGCGCGTATGTCGTCCTGCCCTCCCTGTTGGCGGCCAGCGCGCTTTTCCTGGCGTTTGAAATCAGTGAAAGCCGCGCCCAACCGGCCGACGGCACCCAGACGCTGGTATTTCTACGCCACGCCGAGAAGCCCGAAGGCGGCCTCGGCCAGCTCAATTGCCAGGGATTGAACCGCGCCATCGACCTGGCCACCTTGTTGCCGGAAAAATTCGGCAAGGCCAATTACGTGTTCGCGGCCAACCCGACGCGCAATATCGAGGAAGGAGAGAAGGACAATTCCTACAGCTACATCCGCCCCTTGATGACCATCAGCCCCAGCGCGATCAAGCTCGGTTTGCCGGTGAACATCAACTTCTCGGCCAACGACACCAGCGACCTGGCCGATGAGCTGCTGCACGACAAGTATCACAACTCGGTCATCTACACCGCGTGGTCCCACGGTTATCTTCCCGAGTTGATCAACAAGGTCGCCGGGGACGCCGTCGGCAAGAAACAAAACATCACCAACGACTGGGAATCCAGTGACTACGACTCGCTGTATGTGCTCACCCTGACGTGGCACAACGGCAAGGCCAGCCTGGTCAGCCACAGCTACAAACAAGGCCTGGATAACGGTCGGGAGACTTGTCCGACCTAAGTATTCGCCGGGTCTCAAAAATCGTGGGGGCCACAGGTTCAGGGGCTGCGCTATCCTGTACCGATCTCTCCTCATGTGCGGAACCTGTTCATGTCACTCTCAAGCGCAGCTGTCCCCGCCCGGGGTTGGTCGTTCTGGTGGAAACCCGCCCTGTTTCTCCTGGTAGCCTGTGTCGGCCTCTACTACGTCAAATGGTCGCCCTACTACGCGAAGGCCTTCCTGGCGGCCGATAACCACAGCATCGGCGCCTCGATCCTCAACGATGCACAAACCGCCCCCCTCACGGCTGCACTGGCCTACGCCAAGGTGTATTTCCTGGCGATCTGGAAAGCTGCCGTACTGGCGGTAATTCTCGGTTCCCTCCTGCAAGTACTGATCCCGCGAGACTGGTTGTTGCGCCTGTTCGGCCAGGCCGGTTTTGCCTCGACCGTGCGCGGAGGTCTGTTCGCCCTGCCCGGAATGATGTGCTCGTGCTGTGCGGCGCCGGTGGCGGCCGGCATGCGCCGTTCGAATGTTTCAGTGGGCGCAGCGCTCGCGTTCTGGATCGGCAACCCGGTGCTCAACCCGGCCACCCTGGTGTTCATGGGTTTCGTGCTCGGTTGGGGCTTTACGGCGTTGCGACTGCTGGCGGGCATCGTGCTGGTGTTTGGTGTGTCGATGGTGGCTCAGCGCATCGCCGGCCCGGAGGTGTTACCGGAAGCGGCTGTCGAAGCGGTGGCCGACGCCAGCGAAAAGGATACGCAACCGTTCCTGACCCGCTGGGGCCGGACATTGTGGCAATTGTTCTGGAGCACCATCCCGATTTACATCCTGGCCGTGCTGGTGTTGGGCGCAGTGCGGGTCTGGGTGTTTCCGCACATTGACGGTGCGATGGCCAACAGCCTGCTATGGCTGGTACCGCTGGCGATCATTGGCACATTGTTCGTGATCCCCACCGCCGCGGAGATCCCCATCGTACAAACCATGATGACCCTCGGTATGGGCATCGCTCCGGCGGTCGCGCTGTTGATGACCCTGCCGAGCATCAGCCTGCCGTCGCTGTTGATGCTGCGCAAGGATTTTGACGCCCGGGTGCTGGTGAGCGTGGCGCTGATGACCATGGGGATTGGGGTGGTTAGCGGGTTGATTGGGGCCGCTCTGCTCTAAGATATATAGCGCCTGCAAGTGCCCCTTCGCGAGCAAGCCCGCTCCCACACTGGATCTGTGTAGCACTGAGATCCAAGTGGGAGCGGGCTTGCTCGCGAAAGGGCCAGAAATCCCAACATCATCTCCGGTAATTAACACGCTCGCGAAGGTACTCAAGAACCGCATCCTTCTCCCCAACAAACTCAATCCGCGCCCCTTTCTTCTCCCGCTGAAACGCATACATCGGGTCGTAATACTCGCGGAGTAACCCTTCAATCCAGCCCCGGTGCAAATCCACGCCACCGCCGCTCGCCTGTTCCGCCAGCGCGTCTTCCATCAACATCAGCATCCGTCGATGCCGCTCGCCGCCCAATCGTTTCTGAACATTGTTCAGGCTCGCCAGCAAGCGCTCGGAGAACAGCGCAAAACCTTCATCGCCATGCACGCCGGTGAACTCGGCACTCAAGTCCACCACGTAGTCGCGCAAGATCCGCTCGACCCGTCCTTCCAGGCTGTCTTCAAGCCACACCATCGGAAACTGCTGCATGCCCTGAAAGAGCGGCAGCGGCAAGGCGCAACTGCCGACCATGCGACTCTCGTCTTCCAGTACAAACTGTTCGATGCCGTGGCCACGCTTCTTCAGCACGTCCACCGCCAGCCGGTTTTCAAAGTCGATGTTGGACGGTTGGCCCGTCGCGCGTTTGCCGAAACTGGAGCCTCGATGATTGGCGTGACCTTCAAGATCCAGACCATTGCTCAATTGCGTGAGCACTTCGGTCTTGCCGGTGCCGGTCATGCCACCGAGCAACACGAAGTCGCACTGGGCGACCGCCTGGTCGACCGTCTCCAGCAAGAAAGTCCGCATGGCCTTATAGCCGCCACTGACCCGCGGGTAGTCGATACCGGCCTCATCCTTGAGCCACTGCTGGACGATCTGCGAGCGCAAACCACCGCGAAAACAATACAAATATCCCTCAGGATGAGTCCGGGCAAAATCAGCCCAGGCCTGGATGCGCTGGGCCTTGATGTCGCCAGACACCAACTGATGCCCCAGGGTAATGGCCGCTTGCTGACCGTGCTGTTTGTAGCAAGTGCCGATCCGTTGTCGCTCCAGGTCATTCATCAGCGGCAGGTTGATCACACCGGGGAAAGCACCTTTGTGAAACTCGACCGGCGCGCGGGCATCCATCAGCGGCCGGTCGTAGAGAAAGATGTCGCGATAATCGGTGAAGTCGATGGACATCAAAACACCTCAACCGCGTGGCGCTGTCGCTCGACCAGTTCACCGATCGGCGACAGAGTCAGGCCCAGATCGGCGGCCACGTTGAGGAATTGTTCATTGCCTTCGGGGGTGACGGCGATCAGCAGCCCACCGCTGGTCTGTGGATCGCAAAGCACACGTTTATGCAGTTCCTGGAGGCGACCGACCTTGCTCGCATAGCTGTCGAAATTGCGCAGTGTCCCGCCCGGTACGCAACCCTGATCGAGGTAATACTCGACACCCGGCAGGCGCGGCACACGGTCATAGTCGATACGGGCAGACACGTTGCTGCCGTCGGCCATTTCCACCAGATGCCCCAGCAGACCGAAACCGGTGACGTCGGTCATCGCGGTCACGCACTCAAGCTTGCCGAAACGGCTGCCGGGTTTGTTCAAGGTGCACATCCAGTCGCGGGCCAGGCCGATGTCGGCATCGCGCAACTTGCCCTTTTTCTCGGCGGTGGTAAGGATGCCGATGCCCAGGGGTTTGGTGAGGTAGAGCAGACAACCGGCGGTGGCGGTGTCGTTGCGCTTCATGTGGCGCTTTTCCACCAGCCCGGTGACGGCCAGGCCAAAAATCGGTTCCGGCGCATCGATCGAGTGCCCGCCGGCCAGTGGAATTCCCGCTTCATCGCACACCGAGCGCCCGCCACGAATCACTTCCCTGGCAATCTCCGGCGCCAGCACATTCACCGGCCAGCCGAGGATCGCAATCGCCATCAACGGATCGCCACCCATGGCGTAAATGTCGCTGATGGCATTGGTGGCGGCGATGCGGCCGAAGTCGAACGGGTCGTCGACGATCGGCATGAAAAAGTCGGTGGTCGAGACGACACCACGCTCTTCATCAATGGCGTACACCGCCGCGTCATCGCGCGAGGCATTACCGACCCAGAGTTTTGGATCAAGGTTCTGCGCCCCGCTGCCGGCCAGAATCACCTCTAGCACTTGTGGGGATATCTTGCAGCCACAACCTGCACCGTGGCTGTACTGGGTCAGACGGATCGGCTCGTTCATGGAGGGTACCTCGCGAAGTCAAGGCGACCGATTCTAGCAGAGCATGGTTTCGCACACTGTTGCGTGGCATCCGGCACTAAACAACTGACACCAAACAATCACCGGCCCTACCGACTCCTTTGTAGGAGCTGCCGAAGGCTGCGATCTTTTGACCTTGCTTCTCGGCGCGCCCGGGATTGCTGAAGATCGCAGCCTGCGGCAGCTCCTACAGGAGATGCGCTGTAGTGGTAGGGTTGTTCTCCCTTTGGTTACACTACGCCGCCGCCGCTCGGCAGAGCCGGCACGAAAATTAGGGGGTGACATTACAGTGGCCGCTCGACCGCCCAACCGTTCGCGTTTCGCACCACGCTGGCCCGCGCTCCGCCGTCTATTCGGCAAGGCATCGGCCAGTTCCGCCAGCAGCACTGCGTCCGGCCGCCTCGTCCACGAATGGTTTCGTCAAAAAGCCCATTCCCAGGGCTACACCCTCAGCCACAGTCAACAACGCGTGATCGACTGCATGGCGCATAACGCCAACGCACTGTTGGGCCCGTCGGTGAAAACGCTGCCCGGGCTTTACCTGCATGGCGCCGTCGGTCGCGGCAAGAGTTGGTTGCTCGACGGTTTTTTCCAGGCCCTTCCGCTCGCGGAAAAACAGCGCCTGCACTTTCATGAGTTCTTTGCCCGGTTGCACCAGGGCATGTTTACACATCGCGACCAGCCGGATGCCCTGGCGGCCACCCTCGATGAACAGCTGCGCGATTGCCGGGTGCTGTGCTTCGATGAGTTTCATGTCCACGACATCGGCGATGCGATGCTCATCACCCGACTGTTCAAGGCCTTGTTCCGCCGAGGCATCCTGCTGCTGGTCACGTCCAATTACCCACCCGAAGGCTTGCTGCCCAACCCGCTCTACCATGCGCGCTTCAAACCGGTGATCGACCTGATCAACGCACGCATGCAAGTCATGGAAGTCGGTGGCCCCCATGACTACCGGAGCCAGGTCCGGAGCCACGCCCAGCAACTGTTCACTCAGGGCCGTTACGTCTGGCCGGCCACTGTGGTGCAGCGACAGGCATTGAGCCTGCCTGAACCCGGGTTGCCTGCCATCGAACTGGCGGTCGGGGCACGGCATCTTCAAGCCGGATACTGCGAAGGACGGACCGTCGGCTTTACCTTCAGCCAGCTGTGCGACCACCCGACAGCGGTCATGGACTACCTGGAGCTGTGCCGGCGCTTCGATCAATGGATCCTCTTTGAACTGCCCAATCTCGCCGATTGTTCGATTGCCGCCCAGCAGCGCTTCATCAATTTGATCGACGTTTTGTACGATCAGGACAAGCATTTGATTGTGCTCGGAGAACGCTCACTGCGCGAAAGCCTGGGCGGCGATGCCATCGACCTGGCGCGCACGCGCAGCCGGTTGGGGCAGCTGGTGGAAGTGCGGGAGGCATAAATCAAAAGATCCTCCGAAGGCTCGGGCCGCGTTCGGACGATCTTTTGATCTATGTCCCGTTATCATGTCGCCCGCCCCCCCCACTCGACCAAAATGGATCTGCTCATGGACACCCTCGCTCAACTTCGCGCCGGCACGCTGACGGGCATCACCCGCCTGGACCTCGCCTGCGGCCTGACGGAGTTCCCAAGGGAAATCTTCGACCTGGCGGACTCGCTGGAGGTGCTTAACCTCAGTGGCAATGCCTTGAGCAGCCTGCCGGACGACCTGCACCGACTGACCCGTTTGCGCGTGCTGTTCTGCTCGGACAACCTGTTCACCGAACTGCCCGCCTGCCTGGGCCAATGCGCCGCACTGACGATGGTCGGCTTCAAGGCCAACCGCATCGAAAACGTCCCGGCCAGCGCCCTGCCACCGCTGTTGCGCTGGCTGATCCTCACCGACAACTGCATCCGTGAACTGCCGGCCGAGCTGGGTGAGCGCCCGCATCTGCAAAAGCTCATGCTGGCCGGAAACCGCTTGCAGCGTTTGCCCGAGCGCTTGCGTCACTGCGATCGACTCGAACTGATCCGCATCGCCGCCAACCAAATGACCGAACTGCCCGAGTGGCTGCTGTCCCTGCCGAGCCTGACCTGGCTGGCCTACGCCGGCAATCCGCTGGAAACCGAAGCCGATGCCGCCGCCCTTGAGGCGACGCCGAGCATCCCCTGGTCAGCGCTGCGCCTGGAACAGCCATTGGGCGAAGGCGCCTCGGGGGTGATCCACCGGGCGACGTGGAAACGGCCGGAACAACCTGCCATGCAGGTCGCGGTCAAACTCTACAAAGGCGAAATGACCAGCGATGGCTCGCCGTTGCACGAAATGAACGCCTGCATCACGGCCGGCCTGCACCCGAATCTGATCCGGGTCGAAGGACGGATCATCGAGCATCCCCACGCCCAGGCCGGTCTGGTGATGCAACTGATCGACCCAAGCTACCGTAATCTCGCCGGGCTACCCAGCCTGGCGTCCTGCACCCGGGACGTCTACGCCGACGACACCCGGTTCAGCGCGGGTGTGGCGTTGCGTATCGCCCGTGGCATCGCTGCGGCGGCCGAACATTTGCACTGCCAGGGCATCACCCACGGCGATCTCTATGCCCACAATATTTTGTGCAACGAGCAAGGCGAATGCCTGCTGGGGGACTTTGGTGCGGCGTCATTCCACGCGTCGGTGGACAGCCTGGAAACCCGTGCATTGCAACGGATCGAAGTGCGGGCGTTCGGGGTGTTGCTGGGGGAATTGCTGGAACGGATCGACTCGGGGTTGAGCGATAAAGCGCGGGGGCGACTGGAGGCGTTGCAGCAGCGCTGCTGTCAGCCGGATGTGCTGGCACGGCCGGGGTTCAGCCAAATTTTGCGGGAGCTTGATATCCGGTAATGGCGAAAAAGATCGCAGCCTGCGGCAGCTCCTACAGGGGTTTTGCGTTGATCACAAATCTACTGTAGGAGCTGCCGCAGGCTGCGATCTCTTGATCTTTAACCGGCCAACCCGACAAACATATCCTGCACATCATCATGGTTATCGAGGCCTTCCAGGAACGCTTCGACTTCTGCCATCTGCTCGTCGCTCAACCCGCTGACCGGGTTCTTCGGCTGGTAGCCCAACTTCGCCGACAACACGGTGAAACCTTGTTCAGGCAGGGCTTTCTGTACGGCATCCAGGTCCGCAGGCTCGGTCAGGAACAGGGTCGTGCCCTCTTCTTCGCCCGGCTCGAAATCCTGCGCGCCCGCTTCAATGGCGGCCATTTCCGGATCGGCGTCAGGGCTGTCCGGGGACGCCTCGATCATGCCGACGTGATTGAAGTCCCAAGACACCGAACCGGAAGCGCCCAACTGGCCCTTGCGGAATGCAACGCGAATTTCCGCAACGGTGCGATTGATATTGTCGGTCACACATTCAACGATCAAAGGCACCTGATGCGGTGCGAACCCTTCATAGGTCACGCGATGGTATTGCACGGTTTCGCCGAGCTGGCCCGAGCCTTTTTTGATCGCACGTTCCAGGGTTTCACGGGGCATCGAGGCTTTTTTAGCCTGCTCCACGACCAGACGCAGGTGTGCGTTGGTCGAGACATCGGCCCCGTTACGCGCAGCAATGGTAATTTCTTTCACCAGTTTGCCGAAGATCTTGCCCTTGGCGTTAGATGCCGCTTCTTTGTGTTTAACCTTCCACTGTGCGCCCATTACTCACTCTCTTATCTGTGGCGCCGAGACATCTGTTGGCCGACGCATGGCGGCAAGTTTATACGGCCTAAAGTTGGCAATCGACCAAAAATTCTGACTGATACACCGGCATGACGAATCGACATCTTCACCAGCGGTTGTAGGGCGATTCTGAAAAGTCGATTTGCGATATCCCTAAACGGCCACGGTTTCGTACCCTCTGCACCCGTATTCCATGGCAGAAGCGCGATCGATGCATAACGACAAGGAAAGTCCCTACACACTGACGCTCCTCGAGGGAGCATTAAGTTGGCAGGTGTTACAGTTCAGCGGCCATGAAGCCCTCAACCAGCCTTTTCGATTCGACATAGAAGCCATCGGCCTGGCACCGGCCATGAGTCTTGATCGACTGCTGCAACAGCCGGTTTACCTGAGCCTGGGCGACGGTACCGGGATTCACGGCATCCTGCACAATGCCAGTCGCGAACATCGCGGCCCGAACCGCGTCGGCTACCGCCTGGTACTCGTGCCCTACCTGCAAAACCTCGACCGACAGCGTTCCCGTCGCGTATTTCATCAACTCGACGTGCCCGCCATCCTGCGCCAGTTGCTTGAGGAAAACGCCCTGCCCGAAGACAGCTATCGTTTTGAACTGCCGCACGGGCGCTATCCTGTCCGGCCATTTTGCATTCAGTTTGATGAGAGCGACCTGGCGTTCCTGCAACGGCTCTGCGAAGAAGAAGGTATCCACTATCATTTCGAACATCAGCGCGAAGGCCATGTGCTGGTGCTGGCAGATGATGGCCTGAGTTTCCCTCAGGAACCGCTACTACTGCCCTTTCACGGTGACGCTCCCCTTCACGGCGATGTTCCGCTGATCCGTGAATTGTTCCAGTGTCACACCTCGCCCCCACCCACCGCGCCCGCTGCTGCGCAACAACTGCAACGTGAGCAACAGAGCCGCCGGATACTCGAGCGGCTGCGCTGCCGGCATCGGCAGATACAGGGGCAAAGCAACCAGAACGAATTGCGCAGCGGACGCATCGTACAAGTGTCGGAACATCCATTCCCGCACTTCAACGATCAGTGGTTGCTGACCGAGATCCGTCACCAGGGCCAACAGCCGTCGATCCTCACCCCACCCCCGCCTCACAGGGTCCGGCGTTACAGCAATCAGTTCACCGCCATTCCATGGTCAACGGTGTTCCGGCCCGCGCTTGCGCAAACCCGGCCCAGCATTCCCGGCTTGCAGGCCGCGCGAGTGCTGGGCCCTGTCGGGCAACCCCCGCTGCTGGATGACTGTGGGCGCATACAAGTCAGGCTGTGGCCCACGCCGGGTTCCGATACCGACGACGTCACTGGCCTGTGGCTACCCGTTGCCGTCGCAACGCCGGTGCCAAGGATGGATCCATCCAGCCTGCCGGTGGGCGGTTCCGAGGTATTCATCAACTTTCTGGACAGTGACCCGGACCGCCCGGTTTTGTGCGCCACGGTGGACGACCCGCCAACGCCCCAAAGGGCTTACAAGCCGCGCAACGATAGCCGCCTGCTACTCGATTGGCTGATCAATCGCCAGGACCTTGCGCCCTGAACCTCAGCCCTTGTCCGCCTTGCCAGCCACTGCGGCGACGTTTCTGGAGAGGGTTCGGAGAGTCCGTCTAGATCACACCCCCCTTGTAGGAGCTGCCGCAGGCTGCGATCTTTTGATCTTGCTTTTTAAAAGCCGAAGATCAAAAGATCGCAGCCTTCGGCAGCTCCTACAGGAGGGTCAATTTGGGTTGGGTGCCAAGCCGAAAAACGCCTGGATCAAGCGCAAATCCCGCCGCCGCTCCATGCACCCGATCATGTGCCGATTCACCAACCCGTCACCGATGATCGGCACCGCCACCACGCGGGGGTCATGGCTGACTTCCACCGACGACACCACGCCCACCCCCAAATCCGCAGCAACCGCCTCGGTCACCGCCTCCCGACTGTCCAGCTCCAGCAATACCCGTGGAATGACCTTGGCCTGAACGCAGGCCTCATCAAACGTCCGGCGGGTGATCGAACTCGGTTCCCGCAACACCATGATGACCTGATCAAGCGCCGTGAGCGGCACCCCCTTCGAACGCTGCACCCAAGGATGACTGTCGGGCACCAGCGCACAAATCCGCGACTCGCTCAGCGCCTGTAAATGCAAACCCTTGCGCGGCTCGACTTCTGTCAGCACCGCCACATCAGCGTGCTCAGAGAGCAACGCCGCCAAGGTTTCCTGAGCGTTACCCAGACGCAGATTGACCGTAATCCCCGGATACCGTGCGCGCAAACTCGCGAGCATCGGCATGACCATGTGCGGCCCGTCCGCAGCGACCTCCAAACGCCCGGTCAACAATTGCCGATTGGCCTCCAGCATCACCTGCGCTTCTTCGGCCAGGCCAAACATCGCCCGGGTGATCGCCGCCAGTCTGGAGCCCTCTTCCGTCAGTTCCACCCGTCGCGCAGTGCGGCGCAGCAGGGTGATTTGGTAGTGCTCCTCCAACGCCTTGATGTGTCCCGTGACCGCTGGCTGGCTGATGAACAGCCGCGCGGCGGCGCGGGTGAAGCTGCCCTCGCGAGCCACCGCATCGAAGGCGCGGAGCTGGAACAGGTTCATGAATAACCCTCACTAATGGTTGGCATAACAACAAACAATTTGATTGATAGCACGGCAAATTGCAATTTATGCCCCGTAGCTTCATCCCATCGATTGCGAGGACACGAGAATGAGTATTGCCGACCCCATCCTGCTCACCCCCGGCCCGTTGACGACTTCGGCCCGCACCCGCCAGGCGATGATGGTCGACTGGGGTTCATGGGATGACCGCTTCAATCAACTGACCGCCAGCCTCTGCGAGCAATTGCTGGCGATTATCAACGGCGGCGACAGCCACCACTGCGTGCCCCTGCAAGGCAGTGGCACCTTCGCGGTCGAGGCGGCGATCGGCACACTGGTGCCACGCGACGGCAAAGTCCTGGTACTGATCAACGGCGCCTACGGCAAACGCCTGGCGAAGATCTGCGAAGTGCTCGGCCGCTCCTTCAGCACCTTTGAAACCGCCGAGGACGAACCGACCACCGCCGCCGACGTCGACCGTCTGCTGCAGGCCGACGCCAGCATTACCCACGTTGCACTGATCCACTGCGAAACCAGTACCGGCATCCTCAACCCTCTGCCGGAAATTGCCCACGTCATCGCGCAACACGGTAAACGCCTGATCATCGATGCCATGAGTTCCTTCGGCGCGCTGCCGATCGATGCGCAACAGGTGCCCTTCG
The DNA here is from genome assembly GCF_059716195.1 of Pseudomonas sp. LBUM1644. Lineage (NCBI taxonomy): Bacteria > Pseudomonadati > Pseudomonadota > Gammaproteobacteria > Pseudomonadales > Pseudomonadaceae > Pseudomonas > Pseudomonas sp. LBUM1644. The sequence continues at coordinate 4,315,669 of NZ_CP166812.1, forward strand.
ACGCGCTGATTGCCGCCTCGGGCAAATGCCTGGAAGGCGTGCCGGGGATGGGTTTCGTCTTCGCTCGCAAAGACGCGCTGGCCAATGCCGCCGGCAATTCACATTCGCTGGCGATGGACTTGTTCGACCAGCACACCTACATGGCCAAGACTGGCCAGTGGCGCTTCACCCCGCCGACTCATGTGGTCGCGGCGCTGCACGAAGCGCTGCTGCAATACAACGAAGAAGGGGGTTTGCCGGCGCGGCATCAGCGTTACGCCGACAATTGCAACGTGCTGTTGGATGACATGGCCAAACTCGGTTTGCGCAGCTTCCTGCCCGCCGCGATCCAGGCGCCGATCATCGTCACCTTCCACGCGCCGAAAGACCCGCGCTACCAGTTCAAGGAATTCTACGAACGCGTCAAGGCCAAGGGTTTCATCCTCTACCCCGGCAAATTGACCCAAGTCGACACCTTCCGCGTCGGCTGCATCGGACACGTCAACCCGGCCGAGATGCACGCGGCCGTGGCGGCCGTGGCCGAAGTACTGCGCGAGATGGAAGTCCTCGACATCTAATCCCCTGTAGGAGCTGCCGCAGGCTGCGATCTTTTGATCTTAAAAATCAACATCAAAAGATCGCAGCCTGCGGCAGCTCCTACAGGTCAACATTCTTCATTACAGGAATTTGAGACATGAACTACAGCAACCCAACCAAACTCCAAGCCGCGATCCTCGACTGGGCCGGCACCGTGGTCGACTTCGGCTCCTTCGCACCGACGCAGATTTTTGTCGAAGCCTTCGCCGAGTTCGACGTCCAGGTGTCCATCGAAGAAGCACGCGGGCCGATGGGCATGGGCAAGTGGGATCACATTCGCACCCTGTGTGATCAGCCGGCCGTCGCCGAACGTTATCGCAAGGCGTTCGGCCGCACGCCGACCGACGATGACGTCACCGCAATCTACAAACGCTTCATGCCACTGCAAATCGAGAAAATCGCCGAGCATTCGGCGCTGATTCCGGGGGCGCTGGACACCATCGCCCACCTGCGCCAGCAAGGGATCAAGATTGGCTCCTGTTCTGGCTACCCGAAACAGGTCATGGACAAAGTGGTCGAACTGGCCGCCACCAACGGTTACGTCGCCGATCAAGTGGTAGCCACCGACGAAGTGCCGAATGGCCGCCCATGGCCGGCGCAAGCTCTGGCCAACGTGATCGCACTGGGCATCGACGATGTCGCGGCCTGCGTGAAGATCGACGACACGGTGCCGGGCATCCTCGAAGGTCGTCGCGCCGGCATGTGGACCGTCGCGCTGATCTGCTCGGGCAACGCGCTGGGTCTGGATTACGAAGGCTACAAAGCCCTCGGCAGCGACCAACTGGACAGCGAACGCAAGCGCATCCACACGATGTTCGAAGGCTCGCGGCCGCATTACATGATCGACACCATCACCGATTTGCCGCAAGTGATCGCTGACATCAACCAGCGCCTGGCCAACGGCGAGATGCCGCAAACCAGCTGATCGCACACGCCCCCTGTAGGAGCTGCCGCAGGCTGCGATCTTTTGATGTTGCTTTTATAAAGGCAAAGATCAAAAGATCGCAGCCTGCGGCAGCTCCTACAGGGGGTGTGTGCATTTTTTCTGTCAATTACCTGAACCAGAGCACTCGGCAATCGATCGCCTCGGGCAAACCCTCCAAAACGGATTACAGTTAAAGCACACCGTCGAACAAGAACGGTGGCTTGACCCGACCTGTGAGGAACACCGTATGCCGTGGAAAAACTCCGATTCGCGCTACAGCACTGTATCGATCGCGCTGCACTGGTTGATGCTGGTCTTGCTGGTGCTGGTCTACGCCTGTATCGAATTTCGCGGGATATTTCCCAAAGGCAGTGGCGGACGAGCGCTGATCACCGAATCGCACTTCATGCTGGGCCTGACCGTGTTTGTGCTGGTCTGGATCAGATTGTTCGCCCGCAGCCTGGGCCCGGCACCGCAGATATTCCCCGCCTCTGCCCACTGGCAAACCACCCTCGCGCGGTTGATGCACTGGGCGTTGTACATTTTCATGATCGCGATGCCGATCCTGGGCTGGCTGGTCACCAGCGCCAAGGGTCATCAAGTCATGTTCTACGGCTTTGACCTGCCACTGCTGGTGTCGGAGGACAAAGCGCTGGCCAGGCAAATCGAGGGCTGGCATGTACTCGGCGGCACCATCGGCTACTGGCTGATCGGCCTGCATGCCGTAGCCGGGCTTTATCACCACTACGTGGTCGGCGACAACACCCTGCTGCGGATGATGCCGAAGCGCGGTTGAACACCCCGCGGGATTACGTCATTCCGCGGCGGCCTTGCAAGCCGCCGGTGTGGATGAAGATCAGGCGTGTGCCTTGTTCAAATTTTCCGGCTTCGATTTGCTGCTTCAGCATCAGCAGTGCCTTACCGGTGTACAGCGGCTCGAGGGGAATGCCGCCGTCCCGCTCGGTCTGTTCAATGAATTCGAGTAACAGCGGATCGACTTTGGCAAAGCCACCGCGGCTGGCATCGAACAGTTGGTAAGCGGGATGTTGCACACCTGACGCTTGCAAGATCGATTCGACCTGCTGCGCCACGCCATGATCGTCGGGCACCGCCAACGCACCATAAACCGGTTGTCCCCCCGCTTCGGCCAACACCAGGCCGGCCAGCGTCGTGCCGGTGCCGCAGGCCAGCCACCAGCCGCCGTGGTCACCCCAGCCCAAATCGCTTAGTTGCGAACGGACCATCGCTTTTAACGGCATGCAGCCCTTGGCGCCCGGCAAACCGCCGCCACCTTCAGGCACTGGGTGCAGACGGGGATACAGCGCCCGCCAGGGGTCCCAGAAACCCGCTTCGTGCCGCGCGCGGTAACCGCCATAACCCAGCCAGTGCAACCGCATGCCGAAGGCCTGCAAGTCGGCTACTGTCGGCGTGTCTTGCGGATGCCCGCGCAGCAGGCCGACGGTGCTGAAACCGAAGCGTTTGCCCGCAGCCGCCAGTGCGTGGAGATGATTGGAGTGAGCGCCGCCAAGGCTGATGACGCCATCGGCGCCGGCGAGATCAGCGGCTTTCAGATGCTCGATGAGTTTGAACCACTTGTTGCCGCTGATCAGCGGATCGATTAGATCCAGACGCAGGATGGCGACTTCGATGCCGGCGTTGGTGAGCCAATCGAGATGGAGGGGTTCTAAAGGGGCTTGGGGGAGCCAGTTGGAGGGATAAATCATTAGTTCTGCGCGATCTGGAAAGCATTGAGTCTACCAGCCAACGCAAATCCTGTAGGAGCTGCCGCAGGCTGCGATCTTTTGATCTTTGCCATTACAAAAGCAAGATCAAAAGATCGCAGCCTGCGGCAGCTCCTACAGTTTTAGAGCTCGGCAGCCAGACGCGAACCCTGGTTGATCGCCCGCTTCGCATCCAACTCTGCCGCCACGTCCGCGCCGCCAATCAAATGCACGTTCTGCCCCGCAGCCAGCAAACCGTCCTGCAGCTCACGCAGCGGATCCTGCCCGGCGCAGATCACGATGTTGTCCACCGCCAGCACTTGCGGCTCGCCGGTTTCGCCAATTCGGATGTGCAGGCCTTCGTCATCGATCTTCAGGTATTCGACGCTGTTGAGCATCTGCACCTGTTTGTTTTTCAGACCGGTGCGATGAATCCAGCCGGTCGTCTTGCCCAGGCCGTCGCCGACCTTGGACTTCTTGCGTTGCAGCAGGAACACGTCACGGGCCGGGGCATGCGGTTGCGCCTTGATGCCGGCGACACCGCCGCGTGCTTCAAGGTGCGTGTCGATGCCCCACTCTTTCCAGAACGCTTCACGGTCCAGGCTGGTCGCAACACCTTCATGGACCAGGAACTCCGACACGTCAAAACCGATACCACCGGCGCCAATCACCGCGACACGCTTGCCCACCGGTTTGCGCTCGAGGATCACGTCCAGGTAGCTCAACACCTTGGCGTTTTCCACGCCTGGAATCGCCGGGGTTCTCGGGGCAATGCCGGTGGCCAGAATGATCTCGTCGTACCCGCCTTCAACCAGCTTTGCCACATCGACACGAGTGTTCAGGCAAACCTCGACATTGGCGGTCTGCAGTTTGCGCTTGAAGTAACGCAGGGTTTCGAAGAACTCTTCCTTGCCGGGTACGCGTTTGGCGACATTGAACTGGCCACCGATTTCGCTGGCCGAATCGAACAGCGTCACCTGATGACCACGCTCAGCGGCCACGGTGGCGGCGGACAGGCCCGCAGGACCGGCACCCACCACGGCAATTTTCTTGATCTGCTGCACGGGCAAGTAGTTGAGTTCGGTTTCGTGACAAGCGCGCGGGTTCACCAGGCAACTGGTCAGTTTGCCGCCAAAGGTGTGATCGAGGCACGCCTGGTTGCAGCCGATGCAGGTGTTGATTTCATCGGCACGCCCGGCAGCGGCCTTGTTGACGAAGTCCGGATCGGCGAGGAACGGCCGCGCCATCGAGACCATGTCAGCGTCGCCTTCAGCCAGGATCTGCTCAGCGATTTCCGGGGTGTTGATGCGGTTGGTGGTGATCAGCGGAATACTCACCGAACCGCGCAGCTTGGCCGTGACTTTGCTGAACGCCGCACGCGGCACCTTGGTGGCGATGGTCGGAATCCGCGCTTCGTGCCAGCCAATGCCAGTGTTGATGATCGTTGCACCCGCCTGCTCGATGGCCTTGGCCAGCGTCACGATTTCTCCCCAGGTGCTGCCACCTTCCACCAGATCGAGCATCGACAGACGGAAAATAATGATGAAGTTCGGCCCCACAGCTTCGCGAACCCGACGCACGATTTCGACCGGCAGGCGCATGCGGTTTTCGTAGCTGCCGCCCCAGCGGTCAGTGCGGTGGTTGGTGTGCGCCGCGAGGAACTGGTTAATGAAATAACCTTCGGAGCCCATGATCTCAACGCCGTCGTACTCGGCCTTTTGCGCCAGGCTCGAACAGGTCACGAAATCGCTGATCTGTTTCTCGATGCCTTCCTCGTCCAGTTCCTTGGGCTTGAACGGGTTGATCGGCGCCTGAATGGCACTCGGCGCGACCTGTTTCGGGCTGTAGGCATAACGGCCGGCGTGAAGAATCTGCATGCAGATCTTGCCCCCCGCTTCGTGCACCGCGCGGGTGACGATCTGGTGCTTGAGCGCTTCTTCCTCGGTAGTCAGCTTGGCTGCGCCGGAATACACGCCGCCCTCGTCGTTCGGGCCGATACCGCCGGTGACCATCAAGCCAACGCCGCCGCGAGCGCGTTCGGCGAAGTAGGCCGCCATGCGCTCGAAACCACCGGGCTTCTCCTCAAGACCGGTGTGCATCGAACCCATCAGGGTACGGTTGCGCAACGTGGTAAAACCCAGGTCCAGCGGGGCCAACAGGTGCGGGTAATGAGCGGCGGCCATCGGTAACTCCACAACGAGCGATCACGGAAAAAAATGCAGGAGCTCTACGGCCCCCGTCAGTCATGTTGCACAGACTAAGAGCCGCGCCCGTGTCGCTCAATGACCGTAACTGACAACTTATTGATCCAAATGCGCACTAGTCCTTGGCAAGCACGGGCATGAGCCCTACCCTAGTCACGAACCCTGCACACGGCCGCTGACTGTTTTCCATGCGCAAACTTCTGTACCTGACCTTCTCCATGGCGTTGATCGCCGCCCTCACGACCTACGCAATGTGGGCCGCGGATCGTCCGGTGGGCCATTACCTGTCGGACCTGCGGATCAATCTGGCCGTCGACCAAGGCACGCCCGCCGATCGCGGCAACTTGCTGGGCATCCAGCCCGAGTTGTATCCCACTGACTATCAAAGCCCGGAGCGCCTGCACCGCAAACTCGCCGCCTACTTGCAGAAGGCTCAGGACCAGGGCCTGTTGAATGACAAAACCATCGTCGTCTTGCCGGAACACGTCGGCACCTGGCTGATGGTCAGCGGCGAGAAAGACGAGTTGTATCAGGCCACCACGCTCAAGGAAGCGATGAACTGGCTGGCGGTGAGCAACCCCTGGAAGTTCCTTCGCGCGTTGATCAGTGCCAAGGGTGACAGCCGACTGGACGACGCTCACCTGCGCATGAAAGCCAAGGGCATGGCCAAGGATTACCAGGCGCTGTTCGGTGGCCTGGCGAAAGAATTCCATATCACCCTGGTCGCCGGCTCCATCGTGCTGCCCGACCCCAGTGTCATCGACGGCACCCTGAAAATCGGCCGCGGCGCGTTGTACAACAGCAGCGTGGTGTTCGGCCGCGATGGCCTGCCGATCGGCCAGCCCCAGCGCCAGATGCACCCGATATTCGCTGAGCATGAGGTCATCGAGGCCAATGGCGAGCACACACTCAACACCGTCGACACCCCGGCCGGACGTTTGGGTGTGCTGATTGGCAGCGACAGCTGGTACCCCGACAACTACCGCAAGCTCGACGAACAAGGCGCGCAATTGGTGGCGGTCCCGGCGTATGTCAGTGGGCACGGCACCTGGGACAAACCGTGGCGCGGGTACAAGGGCCTGTTGACGCCAGGTTCCGTCAGCCTCAAATCCGGCGAGCTCAGCGAAGGCCAGGCCTGGCATCGCCTGACGCTGACCGCGCAACCGCCCAGCAGCCAGGCAATCGCCGGCATGAGTGTGTTCCTGCGCGGCCAGTTCTGGGATCAGGGCAGCGCCGGCCAGAGCTTTCTCAGCAGCAACGGGCAGCAATTCGCTGACGGCAACGCCCGTGGCGCACGTCTGTTGAATCTGTGGTTGTAGGCGATGAAACCGCAGCCGATGCGTCTCGGTGATCTTTCCGTAGGCTTCGTTCATAGCCTCGCCGATGCCGTGCGCAGCCACGGTGCAGACCCACAGTCACTGCTCGAACAATACGGCCTGGACGCTGCACGCCTTGGCGAAGCGGGTGCCCGGCTCTCGATCCCGCGCTATATGCGCCTTGGCCACGGCGCCATTCAGTTGACCGGCAATCCTGCCCTGGGTTTGCGCATGGGCCAGCTCAGTCGCCTGAGCCAGGCCGGCCTGGCCGGCGTCACCTCCGCGCAGGCGCCGACGGTGCGCGAAGCGGCACGCTGCCTGATCCGTTTCGAAGCCCTGTACGGTTCCAACTATCGCGGACAATCGAGCTTTCACGAAGACGCCCAAGGTGCCTGGCTGCGGTTTTATTCCATCAGCCCTTACAACGCCTATAACCGCTTCGTCGTGGATTCGATCATTGCCGGTTGGTTGCAACAACTGTCCAGCATCAGCCCTGCCCCACTGCGTGCCGAACGGATCGAGATCGAGTTCGCAGCGCCAGACTACCGTGAGGCTTATGCGGTGCTGGGTGACTGCCCGGTTCAATTTGGCGGCGAGCACAATCAATTGCGCTTGAGCCTGGAAAGCCTCGCCCAGCGTAACCCGGAGCACTGCCCGAGCACCTGGCGGCACTTGTTGCAACTGTGTGAGCGGGAACTGGAGCAACTGACACGCACCCGCAGCCTGCGTGAACGCATCACTCAGTTACTGGGGCCGTTACTCAATGGTGGCCGGGAACCCGACCTGGAAGAAGTGGCGGCACGCCTGAAGCTGCCAACCTGGACCTTGCGCCGCAAACTCGCCGAGGAAGGCACGCAGTTCCGCGCGATTCTCAACGACACACGCCGCGACCTGGCCATGACCTACATTCGCGATACCGAACTGGCGTTCGGTGAAATCGCCTACCTGCTGGGCTTTGCCTCAGCCGAAGCGTTTCAACGCGCCTTCAAACGCTGGAGCGGGCAGACACCCGGCGAATTTCGCCGCAGTCATCGTCAATCCGCCTGACGCTTATAGCTCGGTAGCGTCTTCCGCCGGTTCCAGTGGGTCCAGTTCAAACGCCTGGAACTCGAGCAGTTCTTCTTGATAATCGTCCATTTTGAATCCCTCACGGCTCATTGAAAAAACGCTTGAATAAATGACCAGCGCCTTGAGCATAAAGTGCCCGCGTGAAAGAAAAATGACGCAGGCACGACACTTCGTCGCTACTTATTAAAACGTAGCAGGCACTCGGGAATTTATCAGGGGATTTTTTCGAGGCAACCGGGATGCCAACGAAAACCAATGTGGGAGCAGGCTCGCTCCCACATTGGATATGGCGTTGGTAGCTGTTACGGCATCGACTTAATAGGCTCGCTCGGCGGTGCCATGTCGCTCGGGTTCGTCGGTGGGGTAATGGCTTCCGTGGACGGTGCTGGCTCGGTGTTTTCAGCGGGAGTGATCGGTGCTGTTTCAGGCGGTGGAGCAACCGGTTCCGAGGCGGCAGGTGCCGGTGCAGGTTCTGCCGCAGGGGTCGGGGTTGGGGCCAACGCTGCCGGCGCAGCCTTGGGTTCAGGCACGCCCAGGTCGGTTTTCGGCTTCTCGACGATGTGCGCGGCCTTTTTCGCTTCCGGCGGCAGAAACAACTCGACCAACGTGAAGAAACGTTCGTAGAACTTGGCCGACGATACGGTTTCGCTGGCCACCTTGACCATCGAGTCGTCGGACGAACCAATCGGCATCGACACCGAACCCAGTACACCAACACCCAGGCTGGCGGAGTTGTTGGTCTTCTTCAGCGCATAACGATCCTGCAAGGCGTTGGCAAACATCGTCGCATGATGCCCCTCACTGCCGTCATCGGCGCAGACCACACTGAAGCTGATCTCCATATGGGTATCGCCAGTCTGCTGGAAGCTCTTGTGGCCGCTGACCAGTTTCGGGTCACTGCTGGTGATGATGTAACCCTGGCTGAGCAACGCCCGACGAGCGGCCTCGCAGGTCTGCGCATCGGTCACCGGGTAGTTACGGGAAAACGTACCGGAGTCGTCAAAGTTCTCATGCTCATAAATGGCGGACTTTTTTGACGAGCAACCGGCCGCAGCGGCCAGCACCAACGCCAGCCCGGCAACACGCATGGGAAATGATTTAAACATTGAACATCCTGAGGAAAACGGTTCGGGGCGTATTGTGCAACAGATCGATGCTTAGCGTCGCACCGATTGTGTCTTAAAACAGTTACAGGGGTAATGACTGCGATTTACGGGAAAAAGTCCCGGTGTACGCAAGATCAAAAGATCGCAGCCTGCGGCAGCTCCTACAGATTCGCCGCAGGCTGCGATCTTTTGATTGTGCCCATAAAAAAACCCCAGCTTTTCGGCTGGGGTTTTTGTGTAGCGTAAAACTCAGTCAGGCATCAGTAACGCTTGATTTCGGCCTGGCTTTCCAGCTGTTTGCGGTAAGCCGCAAAGTCTTGCTGGCCAATACGCGAAGCGAGGTAGCGACGGTATTGAGCCTTCTCTTCATCGGTCGGCGCTGCCGCTTCGTTCACGCCGTTCAGGCGCACGATCACCAGGCTACCATCGGCCAAGGTCACGCTGTTGAAGGTCGGCTTGTCCTTGGCTGCCGGTTTCGGCATGCGGAACAGCGCTTGCAGCACGGCAGGGTCAACCCCTTCCTGGCCACGAGTGGCTGCCTGGGTCACTTTCCAGTTCTGGCCGTCGATCGCCTTGTCCAGCGGAGTCTTGCCTTCGCGCAGGCTGACAATCAGCTGTTCAGCCTTGGTCTTGGCGGCAGCACTGGCGTGCTCCTTGGCCAATTGCCCACGGATGCTCGCATTCACGCTTTCGAGTGGTAATTGCGCAGGCTTCAGGTGTTCCTTGGCGCGCAGCACAACCACTGTTTCCGGGTCCAGTTCGATGGCGGTGCTGTTGGCACCCTCATCCAGCACTTCAGGACTGAACGCAGCGGTAACCACGGCACGGTTTGCCGCAACACCCTCACCACCTTCACGGCCGAAAGGCTTGGAGGTGTGAACAGTCAGCTTCAAGTCCTGCGCCGGCTGAGCCAGATCGGAAGCTTCGAATGTGGAGTCCTCCAATTGCTTGGTCGCCTCGACGAATCGCTGTTCGACCTGCTGGGTCTTCAGCTCGCGGGTCAGCTTGTCTTTCAGACTGGCCAGCGTCGGAACTTCCGGCGCTTCAACGCCCAACAGTTTGATCAGGTGGAAACCGAAGTCGGTGCGAACCGGCGCCGATACTTGATCCTTGGCCAACGCGTACAGCGCTGTTTCGAACGCTGGATCGTAGACACCCGGGCCTGCGTAACCGAGGTCACCGCCATTGTTCGCCGAACCTGGATCCTGGGAGAATTCCTTGGCCAGTGCCTCGAACTTCTCGCCTTTGGCCAGGCGCGCCTGAACTTCTTCGATCTTGGCCTTGGCTTGCGCCTCGGTCACTTTGTCATTCACTTCGATCAGAATGTGCGCAGCCCGGCGTTGTTCGGCCAGGTTCGCGATTTCTTTCTGATACGCCGCTTGCAGGTCCTCGTCCTTGACGCTGACCTGATCGAAGAAGGAAGCCTTCTTCAGCTCGAGGTAATCAATGACCACCTGATCCGGCGTCATGAATTCCTTGGCGTGTTCGTCGTAGTAGGCCTTGACCTCATCGTCGGTCAGCTTCACAGCTGCCGGGTCAGCCTTGACGTTCAGGGAAGCGAAATCGCGGGTCTGTTTTTCCAGACGGGCAAACGACAACACCTGTGCATCCGTGACAAAACCGCTACCTGCCAAGCCAGCACGGAGCTGCCCGATCAGCATTTCCTGAGCCAGCATCTGGCGGAATTGCATGCGGCTGTAGCCGAGTTGGCGAATGACCTGATCGAAACGCTCGGTGCTGAACTTGCCATCGACCTGGAATTCAGGCGTTTGCAGGATCACCTGGTCCAAGGCCGCTTCGGAAAAAGCGAATTTCGAATTTTCTGCGCCTTGCAGCAGCAGTTTGCGATCGATCAAGCCCTTGAGGGCCGATTCGCGCAGCATTTTTTCATCGAGCAAGGAAGCGTCGAAATCCTTGCCCAGCTGTTGCATCAGCTGACGGCGTTGCATATCGACCGCTTGGCTGAGCTCATTCTGGCTGATTTCTTCGCCGTTGACCTTGGCCGCATCATTGCTGTGCGTCGTAGCCTTGAAGATGGCGTCGAAACCGGTCAAAGCCATCAGTGCAACGATGACCCCGATGATGGTCTTGGCAATCCAGCCTTGTGAATTGTCCCTGATATTCTGCAGCATGCGTCCCCCAGAAACGGTTGAACTTCAAAATTAGGCAACCGTGGAGCGTGGGTAGAATCCGGATAGAAGAAAGGCGCATCCGAGGATGCGCCTTCTCGTAACTGGCGGAACGGACCGAGGGTTCGAACTTGCGACCCTCGGCGTCTCGGACCGGCGACTCGCCGACTGGACTACCGCTCCGCTGCCAGGTCAGGCATGACCCCGACCCGGATAGGCAAAAACCTGAATCGAACTTAGTTGACAGCTTCTTTCAGTGCTTTACCGGCTTTGAAACCTGGTTTTTTCGCTGCTGCGATTTCCAGCGTCTTACCGGTCTGTGGGTTACGACCAATGCGAGCTGGACGATCAGTTACGGAGAAAGTACCGAAACCAACCAGAACAACAGAGTCGCCAGCCTTGAGAGCGCCAGTGACGGATTCGATTACAGCGTCCAGCGCACGGCCAGCAGCAGCTTTCGGGATATCAGCGGATGCAGCGATAGCATCAATCAGTTCCGACTTGTTCACTCTAAGTCCCCTTATATCTATTTTGAGTATGATTCTAAGTTTTTTTGGTGAAAGCAAAAACGAGTGCTGAATGGCCTACAGACACTACTGAAGAGCCGCTTTATAACAAGGGCTCTAAAAAGCTGTCAAGGAAGCCCCTCAGGCAAATGCGTACTAATGCGTGCTAATTCTTTCCTTAGAGTCAGACTCGCGTTTTTCATCCTTTGCAACGATCTCCGGAACCACATCCGGCAAGGGCTCCGGCGCGTATTGCAGCGCAATTTGCAGGACCTCGTCAATCCATTTAACCGGTTTAATCTGTAGATCTTGCTTGATATTGTCAGGAATTTCCTTCAGATCGCGTACGTTCTCTTCAGGAATGATCACCGTCTTGATACCGCCACGATGAGCCGCGAGCAGTTTTTCCTTAAGACCGCCAATCGCCAGTACCTGACCACGCAGGGTGATTTCGCCGGTCATGGCGACGTCCGCGCGCACCGGAATCCCGGTCAATGCCGATACCAGCGCCGTGCACATGCCTACACCAGCGCTAGGGCCGTCCTTCGGGGTCGCCCCTTCCGGCATGTGGATATGCGTGTCGCGCTTCTCGTGGAAGTCCAAGGGGATCCCCAGGCTTTTCGCGCGGCTGCGGACAACGGTCAAGGCTGCGGTGATCGATTCGACCATCACGTCACCCAGCGAACCGGTCTTGATCAGTTGGCCTTTACCCGGCACGACAGCGGCTTCGATGGTCAGCAATTCGCCACCCACTTGAGTCCATGCCAGGCCGGTCACCTGACCGATCTGATCTTGCGATTCGGCCAGGCCGTAACGGAATTTACGCACGCCCAGGAAGTGCTCCAGCATGTCGGCCGTGACCTTCACCGAGAAGCGTTTTTCCAGTGCATGTTCTTTGACCGTCTTGCGGCAAACCTTGGCAATCTGGCGCTCCAGCCCACGCACACCGGCTTCGCGGGTGTAGTAGCGGATGATATCGCGGATGGCTTCAGCTTCGAATTCCAGCTCGCCTTTCTTCAAGCCATTGGCAGTAATCTGCTTCGGCGAAAGGTATTTGACCGCGATGTTGATCTTCTCGTCTTCGGTGTACCCCGGCAGACGAATCACTTCCATCCGGTCGAGCAGCGCCGGCGGAATGTTCATGGAGTTCGAGGTGCAAAGGAACATCACATCGGACAGGTCGTAGTCGACTTCCAGATAGTGATCGTTGAAGTTGTGGTTCTGCTCGGGGTCGAGTACTTCCAGCAACGCTGACGCCGGATCGCCACGCATGTCGCTGCCCATTTTGTCGATTTCGTCGAGCAGGAACAGCGGGTTGCGAACGCCCACCTTTGTCATCTTTTGAATCAATCTTCCTGGCATCGAACCGATGTAAGTCCGGCGATGACCACGAATTTCCGCCTCATCACGCACACCGCCAAGGGCCATGCGCACGAATTTGCGGTTTGTAGCGTGAGCAATCGACTCCGCCAGAGAGGTTTTACCCACCCCAGGAGGACCGACCAGGCACAACACCGGACCACGAATTTTCTTCACGCGTTTTTGCACGGCGAGGTATTCGAGGATCCGCTCTTTGACTTCTTCCAGACCGTAGTGGTCGGCGTCGAGAATGTCTTCGGCGCGGGCCAGGTCCAGACGCACCTTGCTTTGGGCCTTCCACGGCACCTGAACCAGCCAGTCGATGTACGAACGCACCACGGTCGCTTCCGCGGACATTGGCGACATCTGCTTGAGCTTGTTCAGTTCACCCTGGGCTTTGGCCAGCGCGTCTTTCGGCAGACCGGCGGCATCGATGCGCTTTTTCAGCTCTTCGATTTCGTTATGGCCTTCGTCGCTGTCGCCGAGCTCCTTCTGAATGGCCTTCATCTGCTCATTCAGGTAGTACTCGCGCTGGCTGCGCTCCATTTGTTTTTTGACGCGACCGCGAATGCGTTTTTCGACTTGCAGCAGATCGATCTCTGCATCCAGCAACGCCAGAACGTGCTCGACCCGGGCCGACAAATCGATGATTTCGAGGATTTCCTGCTTCTGCTCGATCTTCAGGGCCATGTGCGCGGCCATGGTGTCGACCAGGCGGCCTGGCTCGTCGATGCTGTTGAGCGACGACAGGACTTCAGCGGGGACTTTCTTGCCCAGCTGCACATATTGTTCGAACTGAGCCAGCAGGCTGCGGACAAACACTTCCGACTCGCGCTCAGGCGCGTCGACTTCGTCAATCAATGAGACTTCGGCACGGCAGTGACCGTCCACTTCGCTGAAGCGCTCCACGGCGCCCCGCTGCTCACCTTCGACCAACACCTTGACCGTGCCATCAGGCAGCTTGAGCAGCTGCAGAACGGTCGCAATAGTACCTACGCGATAGAGTGCATCTTCACCGGGATCGTCGTCAGCAGGGTTTCGCTGAGCCAGCAGAAGGATCTGCTTGTCGCCCGTCATCGCGGCCTCGAGGGCTTCGATGGATTTCTCGCGCCCCACGAACAGCGGGATAACCATGTGCGGATAAACCACAACATCACGCAATGGCAGGAGAGGCAATTCGATGGTTGTCTTCATGATTTCGCCTCTACGGCGGCCATAAGGCCGTAAACAGATGGAAGTAAGCTTGAAACCAAGATGGGGGCTGGTTTGGAAAAAAACAAGCGGATAAAGGAACGACTTAAAAGATCGCTGCTTACGGCAGCGCCTGTGGGATCAGGATACATCGAAAAAATCAGCTGGATGCCATGCCGCATCGCGAGCAAGCTCGCTCCCACAATAGCAAAGGGGCCCGAAGGCCCCTTCTTTATTCCAGCTGCGTGACGCTTAAGCGTCTGGCGCGGCCTTGGCAGCCGGCTCACTGTTTTCGTAGATATACAGTGGCTTGGACTTGCCTTCTATAACGCTTTCATCGATCACTACTTTACTCACCTCGGATTGCGAGGGGATTTCATACATAGTGTCGAGCAATACACCTTCGAGAATCGAACGCAGTCCACGGGCACCGGTCTTGCGTTCCAGGGCACGTTTGGCGACCGATTTCAGAGCGTCGGCCCGGAATTCCAGGTCCACACCTTCCATCTCGAACAGCTTGGCGTACTGTTTGGTCAGGGCATTTTTCGGCTCGGTAAGGATCTGCATCAATGCAGCCTCATCAAGCTCGTCCAGCGTGGCAAGTACTGGCAGACGACCGACGAATTCCGGGATCAGACCGAACTTGACCAGATCGTCAGGCTCGACTTCACGCAGGGATTCACCGACTTTCTTGCCTTCTTCCTTGCTGCGCACTTCCGCGTTGAAACCGATGCCACCTTTGGTGGACCGATTCTGAATGACTTTCTCCAGACCGGAGAACGCACCGCCGCAGATGAACAGGATGTTACGGGTGTCGACCTGAAGGAATTCCTGCTGCGGATGCTTGCGACCACCTTGAGGCGGAACGGAAGCGACCGTGCCTTCGATCAACTTGAGCAGGGCCTGCTGCACGCCTTCGCCGGAAACGTCCCGGGTGATCGACGGGTTGTCAGACTTGCGCGAGATCTTGTCGATCTCATCGATGTAGACAATGCCCATCTGGGCTTTTTCCACGTCGTAGTCGCACTTCTGCAGCAACTTCTGAATGATGTTCTCGACATCTTCACCTACGTAACCCGCCTCGGTGAGGGTGGTTGCGTCGGCGATGGTGAACGGAACGTTCAGCAAGCGGGCCAGTGTTTCGGCAAGCAGGGTTTTACCCGAGCCTGTCGGGCCGATCAGCAAGATGTTGCTCTTGCCGAGTTCGACGTCGTCATTCTTTTTGTCACGCTGATTCAGGCGCTTGTAGTGGTTGTACACCGCTACGGCCAAAACCTTTTTCGCACGTTCCTGACCAATTACGTACTGATCAAGGATGCCGCTGATTTCTTTAGGCGAAGGCAATTTATGCGCGCTGCTTTCGGCCTGGGCTTCCTGCACCTCCTCACGGATGATGTCATTGCACAGGTCGACGCACTCGTCGCAGATAAAGACCGAGGGGCCGGCAATCAATTTGCGCACTTCATGCTGGCTTTTGCCACAGAAGGAGCAATAGAGCAGCTTGCCGTTGTCCTCGCCGTTGCGGGTGTCAGTCATTCGTTCGATCCAAATCCGATAGGCTTGCAACACAAGATGAAGGCTATTGCGGGCTTTTTCAAGCCCGCCGGTGATCAGAGCAGCCGACCAAGCCTATTTTGAGCCGCTTATTTTTAAGCTGGGCGCTGGGCGATCACTTCATCGATCAACCCGTATTCACGCGCAGCTTCCGCACTCATGAAGTTATCGCGGTTGGTGTCGCGCTCGATTTCTTCAAGCGTGTGCCCGCTGTGCTTGGCCATCAGCGTGTTGAGACGCTCACGAATGAAGAGGATTTCCTTGGCATGGATTTCGATATCCGACGCCTGGCCTTGGAAACCGCCCAATGGCTGGTGAATCATCACGCGCGAGTTCGGCAGGCAGTAGCGCTTGCCGGCGGCACCGGCCGTCAGAAGAAACGCGCCCATGCTGCATGCTTGACCGATACAGGTGGTCGATACGTTTGGCTTGATGAACTGCATGGTGTCGTAAATCGACATGCCCGCTGTTACCGAACCGCCCGGGGAGTTGATATAGAGATGGATGTCCTTGTCCGGGTTTTCCGCTTCAAGGAACAGCAGTTGCGCACAGATCAGGTTGGCCATGTAGTCCTCTACCGGACCAACCAGAAAGATCACTCGTTCCTTGAGAAGGCGCGAGTAGATGTCATAGGCGCGCTCGCCACGAGCAGACTGCTCGACAACCATCGGGACCAGGCCGCCTGCGGCCTGGATATCAGAGTTCTGCTGAATATACGAATTACGGAACATGCTCTGCAGTCACTCCCAAATAGTTATGTCTTGAATACGCATAAGCCAGCACGAAGGCTGGCTTATGGTGTGTACTTCTTAGCGCAAAAACGATCAGTCGGCTTGTGGAGCTTCTACCGGCTTGACTGCTTCTTCGTAAGAGACCGATTTGTCGGTCACGTTAGCCTTCTGCAGAACAGTATCCACAACTTGTTCTTCCAGCACAACCGAACGGACTTCGTTCAGTTGCTGGTCGTTCTTGTAGTACCAGGACACAACCTGCTCAGGCTCTTGGTAGGCCGAAGCCATTTCCTGAATCATTTCGCGAACACGGGCTTCGTCAGGCTTGAGGTCGAATTGCTTGACCACTTCAGCCACGATCAGACCCAGTACAACGCGGCGCTTGGCTTGCTCTTCGAACAGCTCGGCCGGCAGTTGGTCAGGCTTGATGTTGCCACCGAACTGCTGAACAGCCTGCACGCGCAGACGGTCAACTTCGTTGGACAGCAGAGCCTTAGGCACTTCGATCGGGTTGGTGGCCAGCAGACCGTCCATTACCTGATTCTTGACCTTGGATTTGATCGCCTGACGCAGTTCGCGCTCCATGTTCTTGCGAACTTCGGTGCGGAAGCCTTCCAGACCCGTTTCCTTGATGCCGAATTGAGCGAAGAATTCTTCGTTCAGTTCTGGCAGTTTTGGCTCGGAAACAGTGTTCACAGTCACAGTGAACTCAGCGGCCTTGCCTGCCAGGTCGAGGTTCTGATAGTCCTCTGGGAAGGTCAGGTTCAGAACGCGCTCTTCGCCAGCTTTAGCGCCAACCAGACCGTCTTCGAAGCCAGGGATCATGCGGCCGGAACCCAGGACCAGCTGAGTACCTTTGGCGGAGCCGCCAGCGAACACTTCACCGTCGACCTTGCCGACGAAATCGATGTTCAGCTGGTCTTCATTTTGAGCGGCGCGATCGGCCACTTCGAAACGGGTGTTCTGCTTGCGCAGGACGTCCAGCATCTTGTCCAGATCGGCGTCAGCCACGTCAGCGCTCAGGCGCTCGACAGCGATACCTTCGAAACCGGCAACGGTGAACTCAGGGAACACTTCGAAAATAGCGACGTATTCCAGGTCTTTGCCAGCTTCCAGGGATTTCGGCTCGATCGATGGAGCGCCAGCCGGGTTCAGCTTCTGCTCGACAACAGCTTCGTAGAACGAAGACTGGATCACGTCGCCTACAGCTTCCTGGCGAGCATCAGCACCAAAACGGCGCTTGATTTCGCTCATTGGCACTTTGCCTGGACGGAAGCCAGCGATCTTGGCCTTTTGGGCAGTCTGCTGCAGACGCTTGTTGACCTGAGTCTCGATGCGCTCAGCCGGCACGGTGATGCTCATGCGGCGCTCAAGAGCAGAAGTATTTTCAACAGAAACTTGCATGGATATTCCTCGTTGCACAGACGTTGGCCGGCCGTTTCCGACCCCAGAATCAAGGGCATGCATTCTAGTAGGTCAAACTCAAGAAGTCACCCTACTGAAAACGGGTAAAAACGCAGCAGGCAATTTATAGGGGCGAATGCACGAATGCATCTCGCCCCGGTGGCGAATACAGCCAATCTTGCCAGGGCTCTGCGCCAACCCTTCTATATATAGAAGCGGTTGCCAACCAACCCCCTGGCAGCCGGTCTTGCGAGCAAGGCCGGCGGGCAGTGCGGCATCATCGAGAAACATAAATACGACGAAACGCCCCGCCCCTGCGACCCAGAACCTGCAGCCGCCAAACACTCAAACCACTGAAACAAAAAAGGCGCCAGACTGTTAAATCTGGCGCCTTTCGGAATATGGGGTGGACGATGGGGATCGAACCCACGACAACGGGAGTCACAATCCCGTGCTCTACCAACTGAGCTACGCCCACCATATTGCGTAACAAAGAAGCTAAACAACTTCTTTGTTGAACCCCAACCAGGCCAACCGGCATGAGTGAAGCTTTATTTGGTGCGGATGAAGAGACTCGAACTCTTACGCCTCGCGGCGCTGGAACCTAAATCCAGTGTGTCTACCAATTCCACCACATCCGCGGATTGAAGCTGTTAAAGCAAAGGCGCCAGACAGTTAGTCTGGCGCCTTTCGAAATATGGGGTGGACGAAGGGGATCGAACCCTCGACAACGGGAGTCACAATCCCGTGCTCTACCAACTGAGCTACGCCCACCATATCGCGCTACTTGTGCCAAAGCTGCCTAATGGCGCACCCGGCAGGACTCGAACCTGCGACCATCCGCTTAGAAGGCGGATGCTCTATCCAGCTGAGCTACGGGCGCCTTATTAATCTGTACTCTTGGAGGACTACAAACTAAGTGCTTTTCAGTCTCGTAGAACCGTAATCCCACTCGACCTTCTTAACCAGTGCTAGGCTGTGCCCGACAAGTGCGACGAATAGTATAGACCGCCCCAAAGGGCGTCAAATCCTTTTTAAAAAAAATTCATTTAATTAAAGGGGTTAGCGGAATTTGCGGACCAAGCGCCTTTGCCCTCACCTCGTGACATGCGAGAATGCGTTCTCTTTTTTTCCCCTCTCGATGGTTAATCACGCGCAATGACTGCACAACTAATCGACGGCAAATCGATCGCCGCCAGCCTGCGCCAGCAGATCGCCAAACGCGTCACCGAGCGTCGCCAGCAAGGCCTGCGCACGCCCGGTCTCGCGGTGATCCTGGTCGGCAGCGATCCCGCCTCTCAGGTTTATGTCTCGCACAAGCGTAAAGACTGTGAAGAGGTCGGCTTCCTTTCCCAAGCCTACGACCTGCCTTCCGAAACCACTCAAGAAGCGCTGACCGATCTGATCGATCGACTGAACGACGACCCGGCAATCGACGGCGTTCTGCTCCAGCTGCCTTTACCTGAACACCTGGACGCCTCCAAATTGCTGGAACGCATCCGTCCGGACAAAGACGTCGACGGCTTCCATCCTTATAACGTCGGCCGCCTGGCCCAGCGTATTCCGCTGCTGCGCCCCTGCACCCCCAAAGGCATCATGACGTTGCTGGAAAGCACCGGTGCAGACCTCTACGGAATGGACGCCGTGGTGGTTGGTGCGTCGAACATTGTCGGTCGCCCCATGGCGATGGAATTGCTGCTGGCCGGTTGCACCGTGACCGTCACCCACCGCTTCACCAAGGACCTGGCCGGCCACGTCGGTCGCGCCGACCTGGTGGTGGTCGCCGCCGGCAAGCCGGGCCTGGTCAAGGGAGAGTGGATCAAGGAAGGCGCGATCGTGATCGACGTCGGCATCAATCGCCAGGAAGACGGCAAGCTGGTCGGTGACGTGATCTACGAAACCGCCCTGCCCCGGGCTGGCTGGATCACTCCAGTGCCGGGTGGCGTTGGCCCGATGACCCGCGCTTGCTTGCTGGAAAACACGCTGTACGCAGCGGAAACGCTGCACAGCTGAGACCTCGGCTACGAACAAAAAGACCCCGCCAATGGCGGGGTTCTTTTTGCCCGGAGAAGTAACACGACCATTCGCCGGAAACCTGCTGTTTTGTAGGGGTTTTCAAGGACTTTCACCTGTTCATTGAACAACTATCGACAGTTCTTCAGCCATACTCCTAGAATGCGTCGGTTTTTAAGAAACAGCCCGTTACAAACGGCTAATCCACACCTTATGAGTCTGCCAGCGTGAAAATTCGTCTTTCCATCCTGAGCCTGGTTTTTGCATTTACAGGGACGTTACTCACGCCAGCGGTCAATGCCGCTGATATCACCGCGGCACCACGCGACACGTCACAACTGAAGATCGCTTCCGGTAGTGCATTGCTGATGGACCTGCAGACCAACAAAGTCATCTATGCCAGCAACCCGGATGTGGTTGTGCCGATCGCTTCGGTCAGCAAACTGATGACGGCGCTGGTGGTGGTTGAAGCCAAACAGAACATGGATGAATACATCTCCATCAACATCAGCGACACGCCGGAAATGAAAGGTGTGTTTTCCCGAGTCAAACTCAACAGCGAAATGCCACGCCGGGAAATGTTGCTGATTGCGCTGATGTCCTCGGAAAACCGTGCCGCCGCCAGCCTGGCGCATCACTATCCGGGCGGCTATGTCGCATTCATTGCCGCCATGAACGCCAAGGCCAAGGCGTTGGGCATGACCAGCACCCATTACGTCGAACCGACCGGCCTTTCGCCGCGTAACGTATCGACGGCACGCGACTTGAGCAAATTGCTGGTTGCCGCTCACAAATACCCGATATTGACCGAGCTGAGCACCACCAAGGAAAAAACCGTTTCGTTCCGCAAGCCAAACTACAGCTTGGGTTTTCATAACACCGACCATTTGATCGGCAAGCCGAACTGGGACATCAAGCTGACGAAAACCGGTTTCACCAACGAAGCAGGCCACTGCCTGGTGCTGGTGACCAGCATGGGCAATCGCCCGGTGGCGCTGGTGATTCTCGATGCATTCGGCAAGTACACGCACTTTGCCGATGCCAGCCGTATTCGCAACTGGATCGAAACCGGCAAGGGCAGCACTGTGCCGGCAGTAGCCGTTCAGTACAAATCGGAAAAGAACCTGAAGCACCGCCAGAGCGGTGTAGTCGAAGCCTCGAAGTAACACCGTTGTAGGAGCTGCCGCAGGCTGCGATCTTTTGATCTTGTCTTTCAAAATCAAGATCAAAGGATCGCAGCCTGCGGCAGCTCCTACACATTGCCGTTTTAATCATTGGGCAGCGGCATCTGGTCGTCGTCCGGGATACCGTCACCGGCACTCGGATCACGGGTGCCATGGGGATGCTCCGTGGGTACGACCATCGGACGCGCCAACGGATCTCTCAACGGATCGTTCGGATCCATCACCGGATCAATGTCCTCTTGCGGCGTTGTTGGAACACTGTCCGGACGCTTGTCGTCAAAACTCGAATCGGTAGACATACGCACCTCACTGGGATCTAGGGTTTGAGATCGGCAAGCGGGTCGTAAGGCTTCGCTGGAGCCTTGCCCTCCTCGCCCGGTTTTACATCTCTGGGCGCCTTGGCAGGTCCGATGGGATCGACCTGAGGATCGGCGAGGTCCGGCGAATCGGGATCAAAGCCCAATTCATCGCCCGACGAATGTTCGGACGAGTGCGGACCGGAAGGTGAAGGGGAATGTGCCATGGGCGCCTCCTGGATACTGGCCCGGAAACATCCGGGCCTTATCCTTCAGAGGCCAACCGCGCCTGGCAGTGCCAGACAGATGACGAACGGAAGCTAGTGCGCAGTCAGTGCCTGCTTCGCACGGGCAGCGGCTTGCTCCTGGCCTGCCTGGGCAAGATCATTCGCGGCCTTGAGCCAGCGCTGTTGATCAACGTTCGCCGGGATCTGGTTCGGTTTCTGGATCAGCACCGCCCATCCGCCGGCATCCTTGAACGCCGATTCAAATGAACTGAAGCTCATCAGGTTCCGGCGATCCATACCGGAGCGCAGCAGCACGGTCTGCTTCTTGCGGTTGAAGCCCGCGAGAATGGCGTAACGAGGTTCAGCCCAGAACGCGGAACCTTCGGTATAGCGCACCATCACCGGAAAACCGGCCGCGACCTGGGTCAACAGCGCCGGCAGATTGCTGTCGAGGGGATACACCACCATGCCGTACTCGCGGGCGAGGTTCTGCATGTTCTGCGGCAATTGCGCTTCGGCGCCCGGCAAATGCAACGGCTTGTCGAGCAAACCCGGAGTAATCACCACGCCTTGCTGGGACAACATGCTGGCCAGCACTTGCGGGCCGCTTTGATTGGCCACGCCCCGATAGAACCGACCACTGAGTTCGACACGCTCCGGCAGGCGCTTGATTTCAGGCGCAACGCTCCCCGCGCAACCGGCCAGACCCGCTACACAGCCCGCTATCAGCGCCGCCGATAAAATACGAGAAATTACCCGCTCCATCATCACTCTCTTGTTAAGACGCCAGGCAATCGCGTTCCCGGCTTGGCTGTCGATCATAGGACGCGGCGCGGCGCCGGTATAGCCTTAACCGGTAGTTGGTTGCATTCAATAGAGCGAACTGATTAGTGATGGGCGACCTTTGGTCAATAGCCTGAAATATTGCAGCGACTAGACTGTCACTAGCACACAAGAGTGTGCGCCCGCAGCAGGGCAAAGAGGAGGCACTGATGAGCCTGACAATGACCATTTTGATGTTGATTTCCGGCTGGCTGGCCGTGGCCGCCGCCATGTTGTGGGGAGTCCTGCGAATTGCCCGCCGGCACCATCACCACCACGTTCAACCCGTAAAACCCGTAAAGGCACTCGGCCGTCACGCCAACGCCCACTGACCCCCGCACATAAAAACGCCTGAACGCAATCCTTGTAGGAGCTGCCGCAGGCTGCAATCTTTTGACTTTGATTCTTCAAGATCAAAAGATCGCAGCCTGCGGCAGCTCCTACAATGCGTTCAGGCGGTCGTTTCGTTTAACGCAGCTTACGCTTCAGCGGCGCTGCGCTTCTGCCTGGCCCGTCGCGACATCATGTTCAAGCCCTCGATCGTCGCCGAGAACGCCATGGCCGCATACACGTAGCCTTTCGGAACGTGGGCACCGAAGCCTTCGGCGATCAGCGTCATGCCGATCATGATCAGGAAGCCCAGGGCCAGCATCACCACCGTCGGGTTGTCGTTGATGAACTTGGCCAAAGGATCAGCCGCCAGCAACATCACCAGTACCGACACCACTACCGCGATGATCATGATCGGCAAATGTTCGGTCATGCCGACAGCGGTAATGATGCTGTCGATGGAAAACACCATGTCCAGCATCAGGATCTGACCGATAGCGGCGGCAAAGCCCAGGGTCACGGTCGACGTCTTCGAGGTTGGATCTTCCGGCGCCGGGTCCATGCTGTGATGGATTTCGGTGGTCGCCTTCCACAACAGGAACAGGCCACCGGCAATCAGGATCATGTCCTTCCACGAGAAGGTTTGGCCGAGGATGTCGAGCACCGGCTCAGTCAGCTGGACGATAAACGCAATGGTGCTCAACAGCGCCAGTCGCAGAATCAACGCCATGCCGATACCGATGCGCCGCGCCTTCTGCCGATGCTGCTCCGGCAGTTTGTTGGTCAGGATCGAAATGAAGATCAGGTTATCGATGCCGAGCACGATTTCCATGACGATCAACGTAGCCAGGGCGACCCAGGCGGTGGGACTTGCAGCAAGTTCTAAAAGGTATTCCATGGGTCAGTCCTGACTCGTTTTAGACGGTTTAGATTTCCTGGGACGAAGAGTCGGATTTATCCGCCTCTTTGGCCGTTTGTTCTTTCTTGCTGATCAGGCCGCCCGTGGCATCACTGATGGCTCGCTCGGCTGCCTTGTGGGTGTCGTCGATCGCCTGTTTAGCGGTTTCGGCAGCCTTGCCCATCAATTGCTGGGCACTTTTCTCGGCCTGGTCGCAACCGGCCAATACCAGTAAAGACGCAATCAACAGAACCGTGGCTTTAAGCTTCATGATGCTTCCTCTATAGAACAGACGGGGCCAAAAAGGCCTCCCGTCGATAGCGGGGCATTCTAGGGAGGTAAACACTTCAGGAAAATTCGTATTTTTACCGGTTATACTTCGGTTTTTACGAATCTAGACTCGAGTACAGGGTTTCACTGTAGGAGCTGCCGAGTGAAACGAGGCTGCGATCTTTTGATCTTGACCTTTAAAAACAACGTCAAAAGATCGCAGCCTCGTTTCACTCGGCAGCTCCTACAGGGGTATGAACGAGCGATGTGACCAGGGGGATTCACCAACATGTTGAATTATCGACAGCTTCATTACTTCTGGGTCGTGGCCAAGACCGGCAGCATCGTGCGCGCCTGTGAACAGCTGAACCTGACACCGCAAACCATCAGCGGGCAGATTTCACTCCTCGAACAAACCTATGGCATCGAACTGTTTCGCCGGGTCGGCCGGCAACTTGAACTCACTGAAGCCGGGCGCCAGGCCCTGCCCTACGCCGAGCAGATGTTTCAGCTAGGAGGCGAATTGGAGTTGATGCTGCGGGCGCAGCCCAATGAGCAACAGATTCTGTTTCGTGTCGGGGTTGCGGACGTGGTGCCAAAATCCATCGTCTATCGCTTGATCGCGCCGACCATGGAGCTGAGCGAGCCGCTGCGGATCAGCTGTCGCGAAGACAAACTGGAACGCCTGCTCGCTGACCTGGCCATCCAGCGCCTGGACCTGGTGATTTCCGATAGCCCGATGCCGTCGCACCTGGACATCAAGGGCTACAGCCAAAAACTCGGGGAATGCGGGATCAGCTTCTTTGCCACCGCTGAACTGGCCGCGCAATACGGCCAGGATTTCCCCCGCAGCCTGCACGGCGCACCACTGCTGATTCCCGGACCGGAAACCGTGGTGCGCAGTCGCTTGCAGCGCTGGTTTGCCGAGCAACAGATTCAGCCGCGAATTGTCGGCGAGTTCGACGACAGCGCGCTGATGCAGGCCTTCGGTCAATCCGGCAGCGGGATCTTCATCGGCCCGAGCGTGATTGCCGACGAAGTGAAACGCCAATACGGTGTAGCGCTGATCGGTCAGACTGACGCGGTGACCGAGTCGTTCTACGCCATTTCGGTGGAACGCAAGGTCAAGCATCCGGGCATTGTTGCGATTACCGAGGGTGCCCGACGCGAGCTGTTTACCGAGATCTAAGCACCTTCACGCGCAGATTTCGCGCGGCTTGAACGTCATCAATGCCATGGCCAGGAGGATCGACGCCAAGATGAAAGCCGCCGCCGCGAAACCCAGGCCCTGCAAGCCAACGGAGTCGATGACCCGGCCGCCCACCATGGCGCCAAGCCCGATCCCGAGGTTGGCCCCGGCGATGTTCAGTGACGCGGCAAAGGCCGGCGCTTCAGGCGCGGCTTTCATCAAGCGCACATGACTGACCAGGAACAACGCCGCCTGAGTCACGCCCCAGATGCCCATCGCCGCCGCAAGGCCAAAGGGCGAATGAATGTTCGGCACCAGCGCCACCAGGCCGGCAATCAGGAACGCGCAAAACATCATCGAGGCGATCAGCGGATGACGATCCACCGCACGACCACCCAATGAGTTGCCAATCAGCCCGACCGCACCAAAGCCCATCAGGCACCAGCCGACCACCGTGCCGTTAAAACCGGCCAGGCGTTCAAGAATGTCTGCCAGGTAGGTATAGGCGGTGAACATGCCGCTGAAGACGACAATCGACAGCAGCACATGGCCGAGCATCAGCGGGCTGCGCAGGATCTTGAACTGCGAGCGGAAGCTCACTTGATGCTGGTGCAGATCGGTTTTCGGCAAGTAGATAAACAGCAGCAAGGCCTTGGCAAACGCGATGACCGCCAGAATCCCGAAAGCGCTGCGCCAGCCGAATGCATCAGAAATCAATGTGCCCACCGGAATGCCGAACACCGTGGCGCAGACAATCCCGAATCCGATCTTGGCCACGGCGCGTCCGGCGTAGTCCGGCCCGACAATGTTCACCGCTGTCTCACTGGCCAGCGCCCAGAACACCGTCAGCCCCAGTGCCGGGACCAGCCGGGCAATGGCCATTACCCAGATGTTCGGCGCCAGCGCCGCCAGGGTGTTTGCCAGACCGAACATGATCAGCACCGAGACGAACAGCTTTCGCCGTTCAAACCTGGCGAAATAAGCGGTCAGGAACGGCCCGAAGGCGGCGACGGTGAACGCGAACAAGGTCACCAGCAAACCCGCCTGGGGAATGCTGACTTCAAGGTCTCGAGCGATGGCCGGCAGCAGGCCGACGATGATGAATTCCGTGGTCAACACCGTGAAACCGGCGGCGGACAACAGAAGGATGGGCAACAGCATGCAAAACTCCAGAAAACGACAACACCAGCGATAGCCCGAGGGCCCACTGGCAGTACATGAAAATGAGGAGGGCAAATCTTAACAGAGTGTTTCCAATCAGGGTGAGGAGGAAAGAAAAGATCAAAAGATCGCAGCCTTCGGCAGCTCCTACATTGGAACACGTACACCCTGTAGGAGCTGCCGAAGGCTGCGATCTTTTGATCTTTGCCCCAAAAAAAACCCGCCAAGGCGCGAACCTTGGCGGGCTTTTTTGTACTTGGGCGGTTTAGAACGCGCCCATGTAATCGCGCTTGCCCACTTCCACACCGTTGTGGCGCAGCAAAGCGTAAGCGGTGGTGACGTGGAAGAAGAACTGCGGCAGGCCATAGCTCAGCAGGTAAGCCTGACCGGTGAAGCGTTTCTCTTTCGGCGTGCCCTGGCGGGTGATGATCTCGATGCCTTCCTTGCCGTTGATCTGCTCAGGCTTGATCTCGCCGATGAAGGCCAGAACCTTGGCGATCAACGCTTGCAGCTCAGCGAAGGTGGTTTCGCTGTCTTCATACTTCGGCAGTTCGATCTCGGCCAGACGTGCAGAAACGCCTTTGCTGAAATCAACGGCGATCTGTACCTGACGCACCAGCGGGAACATGTCCGGGTACAGACGGGCCTGCAGGAACGCGTTCGGGTCGATGTTCTTGGCGGTCGCGTGGGCTTCGGCCTTGTTCAATACGTCACTCAGGGCGGTAAGCAGTTGTTTGAAAACCGGAACGGAAGCGTCGTAGAGGAAAATGGTCATGGCAGTCTCATGTAGTGACAGGAGGGAAACGTCGGCCGATTATAGCCATGCTCGCCCCTCCTGCGACGGGTCTTTTCTGCCATAGACCTTGGCCGCCGGTACGGCCTGGGACATCAATCGGGTGACGGCCTCGCCCATTTCGCCAACCGCCCAACGGCCCTGGCGGTCCAGCTGCGGGCCGCGGCGCCAGCCGTCGGCAATCGACAGCCGCCCTCCACCTCGAACAGTCCGAACGAGCGATGCGGCAGAGAATGCAGACCTGCACGCTGGGAAAGCTCGACTAACCTCCCTCTACGAGGTCTTATTAGCCGAGATCATCAAAACCACCGTTAGCGAGGTTCCAGACACTGTGAGCACTGAGCAAGAGACGACCGTTGACGAGCCGCGACTTAACAGCACCGAAATTCGCATTCTGGGTTCGTTGATCGAGAAACAGGCCACCAGCCCGGAAACCTATCCGCTGACCCTCAATGCGATGGTCATTGCCTGCAATCAGAAAACCAGCCGCGAACCGGTGATGAACCTGACCCAGGGTCAGGTCGGCCAGAGCTTGCGCGCCCTTGAAGGTCGCGGTTTCACCAAGCTGGTGATGGGCAGCCGCGCGGATCGTTGGGAACATAAGGTCGACAAGGCGCTGGAACTGGTCCCGGCGCAGGTGATTCTGACCGGGCTGTTGTTTTTGCGTGGCCCGCAGACCGTGAACGAACTGCTGACCCGTAGCGGACGCATGCACGAGTTTGAAGATGCCGAGCAGGTCGTGCATCAACTGGAACGCTTGATCGCTCGCGGGCTGGCCTTGCTGATACCGCGTCAGGCGGGCCAGCGGGAAGACCGGTATATGCACGCCTTGGGTGACCCGGCGGATATCGAAGTAATCCTCGCGGCACGGCAAAATCCGGTGGAGCGCGGTGGCGGTGTTTCGGTCGAGCGAATCGAAGAGCTCGAGGCACGAATCGCAGCGCTGGAAGAACGCTTGGCCCGCCTCGAATAACCAACCCGGTCCTGTAGCAGCTGCCGAGCCTGCGAGGCTGCGTCCGACTGTGAAGCAGTCGTAAACCCTGCACACTCGGTTCCCCTGAAACACCGCATCGCCTGAATCACGACTGCTTCGCAGCCGGACGCAGCCTCGCAGGCTCGGCAGCTGCTACAGGGTTTGGGCGATGTCAGGAATGTTATTCACCATCCCAGTAATCCACGCCGTCGGATTGCCGGGCGATGGCGACGAAGCCCGAGGCATTGCCCTCGGCATCGACCTTGAAGTCGTCCATCACCGCGTACTTGCCCGAGTCCGGGTATTCGCAAATCTCTGGCGACTGCTGGGTGCTGACCGCCAGATAGCGCAGTTCACCGTCGCTGGTGTTGATGATTTGATGCGCCGCCTCAGGGCCGCCCGGCGGGCAGGCAATCACGTCGCCCGCGCGGATGGGGAAACGCTCGGCCCCGAGACGAACCTCCCCTGCCCCGGCCACCACGTAAAACATCTCTTCGTTGACCCGATGGCTATGAAACGGACTGCCCCGCATGCCCGGCTCCAGCACATACAAGCGATACCCGAGCTTCTGCGCCCCCAATTGCTGACCGACGCGGGCCATCCGCTGTTGATAACGTCCTGCCGTGTTACCGGTGGGCGCCAAGGCTTCGGGCAGCGGTTCAAGGTCGACATGGTTCAGGTTGAGAATGGGCGGATGCATAAAAAACCTCCCTTGTAGGAGCTGCCGAAGGCTGCGATCTTTTGATCTTAACCGCGGGCAAATTCCACCGCTTTGTGAAACTGCTCATCCGTCGGCCGCACGCCGGTATACAACACAAACTGCTCCAACGCCTGGATCGCGATCACTTCCAGCCCGGTGATCACCCGCTTGCCTTCGGCACGACCACGCACGATCAGTGGTGTTTCCGAGGGGATCGCCACCACATCGAACACAGTTTCCGCAGATTCGATCGCTTCAGGGTCGAAGGCGAGCTGCTCGGCTTCCGGCCCGCCCGTCATGCCGATCGGCGTGACATTGATCAGCATTTGCGGCCGCTGGCTGCCCAGCTCCGCCTGCCATTGAAAGCCCAGTGATTCGGCCAACGCCCGCCCGGCCAGTTCGTTGCGGGCGACGATCAGGCCTTTTTTGTAGCCTCCATCGCGCAGGGCGCTGGCCACGGCCTTGGCCATGCCGCCGCTGCCGCGCAGGGCAAAGGTCGAGTCCTTCGGTACCTCATGAGTCTTGAGCAGTTGCTCGATGGCGATGTAATCGGTGTTGTAAGCCTTGAGGTGGCCATCGGTGTTGACGATGGTATTGATCGACTGAATGGCGGCAGCGGACGCGTCCAGTTCATCGACCAAGGCAATGCAGGCTTCCTTGAATGGCATCGAGACGCCGCAGCCACGAATCCCCAGGGCACGAATACCGCCGACAGCGCCGGTCAGGTCCTGGCTACTGAAGGCTTTATAGTAGAAATTCAGGCCCAGCTGTTCGTACAGATGATTGTGGAATCGCAGGCCAAAGTTCCCCGGGCGTCCCGAGAGGGACATGCACAACTGGGTGTCTTTGTTGGGGCTCATCTGCATGTGAATCTCCTTCAATTGCACTTTCGGATGGACGGGATTAGCCAACCCATCGAGTTCTGTTCGATCATATTGGCCTGTCTGCGCGAGTCATTACAGGTCGGTAAGGAAGCCGGTACAGACCTTACACAAAATTTACCTAACGACTGTGCTGATTTTCAGAAAAGCGCTGTCTTAGATGTATCCCCGCGACAATCCTTGGGTCTATTGCAGACGCAAGCGCCGGGGCGAAGAACCGAGGAATTATCATGATCCGTAAAATCCCCACAGTAGCTTTGCTGATCGGCGCCCTCGCTATCGCAGGGCAGGCGCAAGCCCATGGCGGTGGTGGTAACTATTGGCAAGGTCCAGCGGTGTTTGGTGCGATCGTTGGCTCGGCCATCGTCGGTTCGGCCCTGATAAACGCCAACCGGCCGGTTTATGTACAACAACCGGTTTACGCTCAACCACAACCGGTCTACGTGCAACAACCGCCACCACCGGTTTATTACCAGCCGGCGCCGGTGTATGTGCAACAACCGGTCTATTACGGCCCACCGCCGGTTTATTACGGACCGCCACGTGGTTACTACGGTCCACCCCGCGGTTACTACGGCCCTCCCCACGGTTATGGCCACTATTAACAGCCTCAAAAGGCCCCGCCTCACCAGCGGGGCTTTTTTGTGACCGTCCGTCGGCACAGGTCTGGATAAATTCCATCAAGGTCGCTGTCGGGACAGTGTCCAGGGTTCAACTTGGCAAGATTGAATCTACCGACCTTCCCCCGAAGCAGGGAAAACGGTCATATTTTTGTCATACCGGGTCCGCAAGCTTGGGCCCGTCCGCCAACAACAGGTTGATAAAAACAAGGACGACCTCATGCCAACGCAAAACCCGCACCGCAATGTCGGCTTGTGCACATCGAGCAAGGTGTACACCGCTTTGACCGAACTCAAGCACCTGGAAGGCCACCGCAGCGCCAAGTTTCTTTCGCTGCTGGCCGAGAACCTTGTGCGTAAAGGTCTGCTTAACGAGCAGGAAGTGGTTCATATGCTGGATCTGGTGGTCGACTGAGCGACAGGCGGTCGTCTGCCCTCACTGATATCAATGACCACTATCGAAAGCGTTGATTGTCCGAAAAACCGCGAGGTCCGTAAGGTAGCTCCATAGAGTGATGGAGGTACTTATGTCCCAGGTTCAAATCATGTCCGTTATCGGCAGCGCCGTTCCCGCCTCCCTCAGGGAACTGGGATTGCTCGCCTGCTGGTACCTGATGCAGGACGGCGAACCGATCAGCGGTCCGCTCACTTCGCTGCCGGCTGCCCAAGCGCTGTCGCAACGTATCGACGCCGGCAAACTCAGCGCCTAAGGCAGCTGAACCCGTGGTTTGGTCTCGATGAAAATCGCCCAGCTCGACATGAACAGCGCGGCAATCAACGGCCCGATGACAAAGCCGTTGAGGCCGAAAATCGCCAGGCCGCCGAGGGTAGAGATGAGGATCAAGTAGTCCGGCATCTTCGTGTCCTTGCCCACCAGGATCGGTCGCAGCACGTTATCCACCAGACCGATGACGAATACGCCGAACAACCCCAACACCACGCCTTGCCAGATGGCGCCAGTGAACAGGAAAAACGCTGCCACCGGCCCCCAGACGATCCCCGCCCCCACCGCTGGCAACAGCGACAGAAACGCCATCAGTACCGCCCAAAGCAACGCGCTCGGAATATCCAGAAACCAGAAAATCAAACCGCCCAACGCGCCTTGCGTAATGGCCACCACCAGGTTGCCCTTGACCGTGGCCCGCACCACGCGGTTGAACTTGAGCTGCAAACGGCGTTTCTGGTGATCCTCCAGCGGCACGGCGGCGCGAACTTTGCGCGCCAGCTCGGCACCGTCGCGTAAAAAGAAAAACAGCAGGTAGAGCATGATGAAAAACCCCACCACAAAATCGAATGTGCCCTGACCGAAACTGAAGGCTTGGGTGGCAATAAATTCATTGCCGGTCACCGCGCTCTTGATGATTTTCTCGCGCAGCCCGTTCAGTTCGCCGACCCCGGCGCGATCGAGCAAGTGCTGGAGGTACGCCGGCAGGCTGTGTTTGAAATGGGTCACATACCCGGCGATGTCCAGCTCACCGCTTTCGACACTCTTGTACAGCGTGGTCCCCTCTTGCACGAGCAGGATACTGAGGACGATCACCGGCAGAATGGCGATGACCAGGCAGACGCTCAACGTGAGCAGCGACGTCACGTTGCGTTGCCAGCCGAACTTCAGTTGCAGGCGACGCTGGAGCGGTGCGAAGAGAATGCCAAGGATCACCGCCCAGAACACCGCGCCGTAGAACGGCAGCAGAATCCAGATAAACGCAGCGGTGACCACCCCGAGCAGGATCACCAGCGATTTGTTGTGTACCGTCTGTTCGTTCATGTTCGATCCATGTCAGTCCGCAGGGGGCGCGTACTCTCGTACTCAAGAGCCGTCCTGATGCTTAGTCCGCCACGGTTCGCGCGAGTGCCATCCGTTTGTTCATCAAGCATAGATCCAGATCGAGGGCTGTCGTTTGAAGCCCAAGATCAAAAGATCGCAGGCTGCGGCAGCTCCTACAGGGAATGCACTGGAGGAGCTGCCGCAGGTTGCGATCTTTTGATCTTTAAACGAACTCCTCACGCAACATCGCCACGAACGCTTCTCGCGCCGGGTGAACCCCGGCGTTTTCATGCCAGTAAAACAGGTTGTCGACGGCTGTCAGCTCGGGGAATTCATACCCCGCGCAACCCGCGCCCTTGGCGTACTGATCGAACACCCCTTTGGGCACCAGCGCGACACCGGCGCCAGCGCTGACGCAACCGACAATCGCGCCATAACTGGCGAGGCTGACGATCGGCAGCGCCTGCCCCTGCCGCAGCAACCAATGCTCCAGCGCCGCCCGGTAAGGGCAGCCCTGTGGCCACATGAATACGGTCTTGTCCTGCAGGTCCGCGATGCCACGCACCGGCCCCAGCGACGTCGACGCAATCAGCAGCAAGTCTTCGCGGTACATCGGCGTGCGCTTGAGTTGCGAGCGCTCGACATCCACCGCGACGATCGCGCCGTCGAGCCGGTGGCTGACGGTGTCATCGAGCAACTGGCTCCAGGTACCGGTGGTCAGTTCCAGTGCCACCGCCGGGTAACGCTTGTGGAACTTGGCGAGCAGACGCGGCAGACGACCAGTGGCCGAGGATTCGATGGCACCGATGCGCAACGGGCCGGACGGTTCTGCCGACGGGTCTACCGCGCGCTTGGCTTCAGCCGTGAGCGCGAGAATTTTCGAGGCGTAGGCCAGAAAGGTCTGCCCCGAAGGACTGATGCGCAGCCCTCGTCCCTCGCGCAAAAACAGCGCAACGCCCAGTTCCGCCTCCAGCGCCTTGATCCGGGCCGTGATGTTCGACGGCACGCAATGCAATTGCTCGGCAGCCCGGGCGATGCTGCCAACGTCGGCGACGGTCTTGAACATGCGAATCTGAGCCAGCTCCATCACATCACCAAAAGTGAACATTTTAAGCAGTATAAGTCAGTTGTGGTGAGCACTTCGAATTCTGATACTCGGTGCATCTGCCCACTGGTATTCGACAATGAAGCCCTTCACGCCCTCCCTGAACATTATCCTGGCGATGGTATTTGTCGTCGCTTGCTGGGGGTATTCCCCCACCGGTATCCACATCGGTTTGCAAGCCTACGACCCGGTTCACCTCGCGTTGCTGCGGTTTCTCCTGGCCTCGGCCTTCATGGCGGTGGTCGCGGTGTTCAGAGGCATCCGCCTGCCCACGATGGGTGACGTGCCACTGATGCTCGCGCTCGGTTTCTTTGCGGTCACCCTGCACCACGTCTCGATCAACTTCGGCCAACAAGGTGTCAGCGCGGGAGCCTCCAGCGTGTTGGCGCAATCGACGCCGCTGTTCAGCACGCTGCTGGCGCGGTTCGTGTTCAAGGACCGGGTGAGCGCCTGGCGCTGGGGCTGTGTTGTTCTGGGATTGATCGGCGTGGTGACTGTGGTGGCCGGCGATCATGGATTGGGCAGCATCGACGCCCACGGCTTGTTGATTTTGCTGGCGGCGCTGTCCTGGAGCGTTTACTTCGCGCTGCAAAAGCATCACACCGGGCGCTACGACGGGCTGACACTGGTGTGTTACACCGTGTGGTCGGGAACGGCGTTACTGTTGGTGTTTCTTCCCGGTCTGGCCGACCAGGTGATGGAGGCGCCGCTCCGTGTGCAGTTGGCGGTGATCGGCTTGGGCGTCTTTCCAAGTGCGCTGGCGTACCTCGCGTGGGCGTATGTATTGGCGCATGTGGATTTGAGCCGGGCGACGATGACCCTGTATCTGGTGCCACCGACGGCGATGGCGATGGCGTCGCTGGCATTGGGCGAGCAGCCCACGGTGATGATTGTGGTCGGGGCGATGGTGGTGTTGGTCAGTGTGTTGGCGTTGAACCTGGAGCGGCGGGTGGTGGTGATTCGAGGGGCTAGTGTCTGATCGTTGAGGATGTTGATGCATCTGGAGCCTTCGCGAGCAAGCCCGCTCCCACAGGGGATTTCCACTGCTCGTGAGATCAGTGTGGGAGCGGGCTTGCTCGCGAAGAACGATGACTCGGTCGGCCTGCCTCACACAAAAAACCCGGCGCAATGGCCGGGTTCTGTTTATCGCCTGTCGTCGGATAATGGCGTTTGCTCATCCGGCGCCGGGACTTCCTCTTCCGCCGCCGGGTCCATCCAGTCTTCAGGTCGATCAGGCTCCGCGCCGGACGGGTCTCGTGAAGGGTCCATACCCGGTGGAGCATCGTGATCCATTGCATTAGCCATGACGCACCTCATTGATGAGGTCCAGCAAATCTGGGCCGTACTCGTTGGAAGCAAGCCTGCAAAAGGCGTGCTATCGAGCAGACCGACGGTTACCCGCGATCCGCCAGAAACCGGTCGCGGCTGTTGGTCAGATGCAACCACATCGCCGCACGCGCCGCATCCGCATCCTGGCGCCTGATGGCATTGAGAATCGCCTCGTGTTCGAGGTTGGCCAGTTGCCCGAGCTTGCTCAAATCCGCCGCGCCGCGCTCCGCGGCATTGACGCGGGTCCGGGGAATCATGGCGCTGCCCAGGTGCTGCATGATTTCGGTAAAGCACACGTTACCGGTGGCTTCGGCGATCAGCAGATGAAAACGCTTGTCGGCTTCGACGCAGCTGTCGTTGTTGGCCAGCAGGCTTTGATAGTCATCCAGCGCCTCGCGCATCTGCGCCAGTTGCTGATCCGAGCGACGCAGTGCGGCCAGCGCGGCGGCCTGGGTTTCAAGGCCCATCCGCAACTCCAGAATACTGCGCACCCCCAGCGCGGTATCGACATTCAGGCGCAGCCCTTGCTCCGGCGCACGCTCAATCACAAACGTGCCGATGCCATGCCGTGTTTCCACCAGCCCCGACGCCTGCAATTTGGAGATGGCCTCGCGCACCACGGTGCGACTGACCCCGTGCTCGAGAACGATGGTGTTCTCCGATGGCAGTTTGTCCCCGGGCAGCATCTGGCCGAGCAAGATGCTCTGGGTCAGTTTGGCGACCAGGTCATGGGCCAGGTTGTGCGTGCGCTTACGGGCAGGCGCGTCGAGGTCTTCTTGCATGGCGATGTTCCGGAAGCAGGGCTAACGGGATCGTAGCACTGCGCTCCAGCGGAATCCTCAATAAATGCGCCGCTACTTGTATGACAACACTCAACAAATCGCTAAAAAACACCTAAGAAGACCTGACATACAATCGCCGACCGAATTGCAAGAACTCAATTAAACAGCCATTTCATTAGCGATTTCCACTTGCGTGCCGAAAAAATGCAGTTGTATGATGTCTATCAACACGCAGCACCCAGCCGCACCCCGCATAAAAATAATCAGTGGGAGATAACGCAGTGAACACACCCCTATCCGCGAGGGACGAAGGCACCAATTCGGTCCTGAAGTCCGCCATCTCGAAAGTGAAACGCCACGTCTTGCCGCTGTTCGTCATCATGTTCATCGTCAATTACATTGACCGCGTGAACATCGGCTTCGTCCGCGCCCACATGGAACATGACCTGGGCATTGGCGCTGCCGCCTACGGCCTCGGCGCAGGCCTGTTCTTCATCGGTTACGCGCTGTTCGAAGTCCCTTCCAACCTCCTCCTGCAAAAAGTCGGCGCGCGAATCTGGCTGACCCGCATCATGCTGACCTGGGGCCTGGTCGCCGCGGGCATGGCCTTCATCCAGACCGAAACCCACTTCTACATTTTGCGATTTTTGCTGGGGGTGGCCGAAGCCGGGTTCTTTCCCGGGGTGATTTACTATTTCACCCGCTGGTTGCCAGGCGTCGAGCGCGGCAAGGCCATTGCGATCTTCCTCAGCGGTTCGGCCGTGGCGTCGCTGATTTCCGGCCCACTGTCCGGGATGCTCCTGCAAATCGAGGGAATGGGCCTGCACGGCTGGCAATGGATGTACTTCATCGAAGGCATGTTCTCCGTCGGGCTGTGCGTCTTCGTCTGGTTCTGGCTGGACTCCAAACCCCACGACGCCAAATGGCTGAACCGCGATGAACAGGACGCGCTGGTCAACGCGATCGAGGAGGAACAACAGGCCCGCGAAGCCGCGACGCCGATCAAGCCATCACTGGGCACGCTGCTCAAGGATCGTCAGATCATCCTGTTCTGCCTGATCTACTTCTTTATCCAGCTGACCATTTACGCCGCTACGTTCTGGCTGCCGAGCATCATCAAGAAGATGGGCGACCTCAGTGACATTCAGGTCGGGTTGTTCAACTCGATCCCGTGGTTGTTGTCGATCGTCGGCATGTACGCCTTCGCTTCGCTGTCGGCGAAATGGAAACACCAGCAAGCCTGGGTCGCCGCTGCCCTGCTGATCGCCGCTGCCGGGATGTTCATGTCCACCACCGGAGGGCCGATCTTTGCCTTCGTCGCGATCTGCTTCGCCGCGCTGGGTTTCAAATCCGCCTCGTCGCTGTTCTGGCCGATTCCCCAGGCGTATCTGGATGCACGGATCGCCGCCGGTGTCATCGCGCTGATCAACTCGGTGGGCAACCTCGGCGGCTTCGTTGCGCCGACCACCTTCGGCCTGCTGGAAGAACACACCGGCTCGATTCAGGGCGGGCTGTACGGCTTGGCCGCGACCTCGATCATCGCCGCGATCATCGTCTTTGCCACCCGCAACACACCGAAAATCGTACCGGCCGTTGCGCTGGGCAAACCAACGCCCAACCACGCCTGACTGCTGCTATTCAAGGACAATAAAATGAACGCACAAGACACCGCAAAAGCTCCGATCATCACCAGCATGCAAGTGGTTCCGGTAGCGGGTCACGATGGCATGTTGCTCAATCTGAGCGGCGCCCATGGCCCGTTTTTCACCCGCAATATCGTCATCCTCAAAGATAACGCCGGCCACACCGGCGTCGGTGAAGTACCCGGTGGCGAGCGTATTCGCCAGACCCTGGAAGATGCGCGCAGCCTGGTGGTCGGCAGCCCGATCGGCACGTACCAGAAGATCCTCAATCAAGTGCGCCAGACCTTCGCCGACCGTGACGCCGGCGGTCGCGGCTTGCAGACGTTCGACCTGCGCATCACCATTCACGCGGTCACGGGCCTGGAAGCGGCGCTGCTGGATTTGCTCGGCCAGCATCTGGACGTGCCGGTCGCGGCCCTGCTCGGCGAAGGCCAGCAGCGCGACGAAGTGAAGATGCTTGGTTATCTGTTTTATGTCGGGGATCGCAACACCACCGACCTGGCTTACCGCAGCGAACCGGAGGCGGACAATGACTGGTTCCGCGTACGTCACGAAAAGGCCATGACCGCCGACGCCGTGGTGCGCCTCGCCGAAGCCGCCCATGCCCGTTACGGTTTCAAGGATTTCAAACTCAAGGGCGGCGTACTGAGCGGCGATGAAGAAATCCAGGCCGTCACCGCCCTGGCCGAACGCTTTCCCGATGCACGCATCACCCTGGATCCGAATGGCGCGTGGTCGCTCAAAGAAGCGATTCGCCTGTGCCGGGATCAGCATCCTGTTCTCGCTTATGCCGAGGACCCGTGCGGTGCGGAAAACGGTTACTCGGGCCGCGAAGTCATGGCGGAATTTCGTCGCGCCACCGGGCTGAAAACCGCGACCAACATGATCGCCACCGACTGGCGGGAAATGGGTCACGCGATCCAGTTGCAATCAGTCGACATCCCGCTGGCCGACCCGCACTTCTGGACCATGCAGGGCTCGGTTCGCGTGGCGCAGATGTGCCACG
This sequence comes from Pseudomonas sp. LBUM1644, assembly GCF_059716195.1. Classification (NCBI taxonomy): domain Bacteria; kingdom Pseudomonadati; phylum Pseudomonadota; class Gammaproteobacteria; order Pseudomonadales; family Pseudomonadaceae; genus Pseudomonas; species Pseudomonas sp. LBUM1644. The sequence continues at coordinate 4,353,449 of NZ_CP166812.1, forward strand.
AATGGGGCCTGACCTGGGGCTCGCACTCCAACAACCACTTTGATATCTCCCTGGCGATGTTTACCCATGTCGCGGCGGCCGCGCCGGGCGAAATCACCGCCATCGACACTCACTGGATCTGGCAGGACGGCCAGCGCCTGACCAAAGCGCCGCTGCAAATTGTGGGTGGTTGTGTGCAGGTGCCGAAAAAACCGGGGCTGGGCATCGAGCTGGACATGGATCAAGTGGCCAAGGCCCATGAGCTGTACAAAGGCATGGGACTGGGTGCGCGGGACGACAGCGTGGCGATGCAGTTTCTGATTCCGGGCTGGAAGTTCGATAACAAGCGGCCGTGTCTGGTGCGCTAATCAGCCGGACACCGCAATCCAATGTGGGAGCGGGCTTGCTCGCGAAAGCGGTCTGACATTCACCAATGATGTCGACTGATACACCGCTTTCGCGAGCAAGCCCGCTCCCACAGGGGTAAATGGTGTTCAATCGTTCAGTCGTGCCGCTTGCAGCAGCCAGCCCTTGAACGCCGTCATCGCCGACGTTTCAGGCCGCGACTGCAAGCGGGTCTGCCAGTAGCTGCCGGTGGTGATGCCGATGGCGAACGGCTGCTCGATGGCGCCCGCCGCCAGTTGTCGACCAAACATCAGCGGCGGTGCCAACGCCACGCCCGCCCCTTGCTGCGCCGCCTCCATCATTGCCAGCGACGAATCGAAGACAATGCTCCGGGGCGTAGCGACATGGGCAGGCAGGCCGGTGGCCTGGAACCATTCGGGCCATTCGTCTGTGCGATAGGAGCGCAACAGCGTTTGCTGCAACAGATCAGCCGGCGTGTGCAGTTGCCGCGCAATCTCGGGGACGCACAACACTGACAACGGCGCCTCGATCAACCGCACCGCTTCAATCCCGTGCCACGCGCCCGCGCCAAAACGAATGGCGTAATCCAGCCCTTCAGCTGCCACGTCCACTCGATTGTTATTCGTCGACAGGCGCAAATCTATGAATGGATGTTTCGTCTGGAAGTCGGCTAGTCGCGGTAATAACCAGCCCACCGCGAACGTCCCCACCGCGCCCACCGACAGCACTTCGCGAAAATGGCCGCCTTCGAAACGCTCCAGGGTCTCGGCGATTCGGTCGAAGGACTCACGCAGCACCGGCAACAGGGTTTCGCCTTCGCTGGTCAGCATCAGCCCGCGGGGCAGGCGTTTGAACAGCGTGACGTTGAGCTGGGCTTCCAGGCTTTTTACCTGATGACTCACCGCGGCCTGGGTGACGCACAATTCCACTGCCGCCCGTGTAAAACTCAGATGGCGTGCGGAGGCTTCGAAGGCGCGCAGTGCGTTGAGTGGTAATTGCGGACGGATCATGCCACTCCCAAAATTTTCTAATGGCTCGTGCTAAATATCATCGGTTGTCGAGCTGGGACAGACTGCATAGATTTGGCCCGCCCATCAGCGGCCGGATCGAACAGCCGCTCGGAGTGTAGCGGGTGCAACCATCAAACATCAGGGACAGCAGCTCAATCATGCAAAAATTAAAACTCAGCAAGGCCTTATCCTACAGCGCTTTCGGACTTTTCCTTGGTGCAGGTTACTGCGTTGCCGGGAATCAGACCGACGAGCAGATCGAAGCGGCGGTGAAAGCTGCCGTGGTGCCGATCATGCAGCAACAGAACATTCCGGGCATGGCGGTCGCGATCACCCTCAATGGCAAGCCGCATTACTTTAATTACGGTGTGGCCTCGAAGGAAAACGGCACAGTCGTCACTGAAAACACCTTGTTCGAGATCGGTTCGGTGAGCAAAACGTTCACCGCCACCCTCGCCGGCTACGCCGAGGCCAGCGGCAAACTGTCCTTGTCCGACAAGGCCAGCCATGTCTTGCCGGAACTGCGTGGCAGCGCGTTCGACTCCATTAGCGTGCTGCAACTGGGCACTTACACCGCCGGAGGCCTGCCTCTGCAATTCCCCAGCGAGTTTGATGCGCCAGACAAGATGCTCGGCTACTTCAAACAGTGGAAACCGACTTACGAAGCCGGCAGCCACCGGCAGTATTCGAACCCGAGCCTGGGGTTGTTCGGCTATCTCGCCGCCCAAAGCTTGGGGCAGCCGTTTGACGAACTGATGGAAAAGACCTTGTTGCCCAAGCTCGGGTTGCAGCACACCTATCTCAAGGTGCCGGCCTCTCAGATGGCGCTCTATGCGCAGGGCTATGGCAAGGATGACAAGCCCGTGCGGGTCGGACCGGGGGCGCTGGATTCAGAAGCGTATGGCGTGAAAACCAGCGCGGCGGACCTGATTCGTTATGTCGAGGCGAACATCAAACCGTCGAACCTTGAAGTGCCGATGCAACGGGCCATCGCGACGACGCACACCGGGTATTACAAAGTGGGCAACATGACCCAGGGTCTGGGTTGGGAGTTCTACACCGCCCCGGCCAGCCTCGACACATTGCTGGCCGGCAATTCGGCGCAGATGGCCTATGAACCCAACGAAGTCCAGTGGCTGAACCCACCGCAAGCTCAACCGGGCAGCGTGCTGTACAACAAAACCGGTTCAACCAGCGGCTTTGGTGCGTACGTAGCCTACGTGCCGTCGAAAGACATTGGCATCGTGATCCTGGCCAACAAAAACTACCCGAACCCGGAGCGAATCAAAATCGCCCATGCGGTGTTGAGTGCATTGACCGAGTGACCTCGCGAACTTTCCTGTAGGAGCGAGCTTACTCGCGAAAAACCCGAGAACGCCGTGGGGTGTCAGGCTGCACGCGTTATCGTTGACGACCATCGCGAGCAAGCTCGCTCCTACGGGTTCTTCAGCGTAAACAAAATGGGCGACCGGTTGAGGTCGCCCATTTTCGTTACTTCACCTGCAATCGTCGCCCGATCACATCCATCAGATCGCAGCGATCGCGCAGCAGTACCGCATCACGGCTGATCCCCTCGCCTTCTGAAAGGCTTTCCAGCAATTGCGTCACGCTGCGAATGCGGTACGCCGCCGTGGCATGCAACACATCCACCGGCGCTTCTGTATCAATCAGCAATGACGGGATTTGGCAATCGATGCCCGTTATCCGAATTGCTGGTGAATCGCGCACTCGAGAGGATCGGACGGGGTTTCGGGGGGATTCGGGATATTTTTCTTTACAAGTAAAACTCCTTCTACCGCCGCACCAGTTCATGAAGTACGCCACGTCTTGCAGGAAATGTCCGACGCAGTTGAAGGCCTAAACACCTCGTCCTAGGACACCCCTATTCTGTAGCAGCTGCCGAGCCTGCGAGGCTGCGTTCGGCTGCGTAGCAGCCGTAAAACCGGCATACACGGAATGCCTGACAGATCGCAATAACAGGTTTTACGACTGCTTCGCAGCCGAACGCAGCCTCGCAGGCTCGGCAGCTGCTACGAGAGCATTTCAAGTTGGAAATCTGTGGAGGTACACCAAGGGCAGCGATATCGAACAGCCTTGGGCCGTGACGCTGGGTTATCGCTACAACTGGTAACTAAAGGCTGAAAAAAACCTGTAGGAGCTGCCGAGTGAAACGAGGCTGCGATCTTTTGACTTTGTTTTTTAAAAGCAAGATCAAGAGATCGCAGCCTCGTTTCACTCGGCAGCTCCTACAGGGGTTTGTGTTTGTGTTTGTGTTCAATCATCCGGCTGTTCTGCAGGCTTGGCGGGCTTCGCCGGTTTGCCGGGTTTGGTGCCCTTGGCACCTTTCTCCGGTGCCGCTTCAGTCACGGGCGGTGGTGTTGGCGCCACGGCTTCTTTCTCGGTGGGCGGCAATTGGTCGATGGCGCTGAAGATCGCCTTCAGGTCTACCGCATCGGATTGCTCGAGTTTTTTCTCGCCGTCCTTGCCGACCAGAATCACCTTGGTCTTGGCCCCGGCCCCCAGCTTGAGCGAACGGATCAATGCCGCGGTGTCTTGTGGCCCCAGGTCTTTGCCTTCGCGCTGGCCCATCAGATTAAGAACCGTGTAAAGCACCATGTTTCGATCAGCGAAAGCCTTTTTGTTGTCCGGTTCCTCCAGCGATTTTTTAAGGCCGACCCATGTCGGATCAACCGTGCTGGGAGCGATAACAATCAACGGCCGGGACCTGCCCTTGTCCATGTCCAGTGGTGAGTCGCCATCGGCGGCAAACAAGGGGCCGGCGATAGCCAGCAGGGTTACCAGGGTCAATGACCTGATGAGCATGCGCATCTCCTTTTGATATCCACGCTCTAATGATTGCGCATCGCGGCGTTCGTTCCGGGTGACGCACCGCAATTGTGTTCCGCCTTGCCCCAAGCTTAGGTCAGGGCAGTCATTGCGCAACAGGCTGAGCTAATCTGAAGGTCAATACTTGGCACCTGATCCGCAGTGAGGACCTGTGCATGAGCGCTCAGTTGAACCACACCATCGTCTGGTGCCGCGACAAAAATATTTCGGCTGCTTTTCTCGTCGAAATGCTGGGCCTGCCCGCCCCGGAACCCTTCGGCCCGATGCTCATCGTCAAGCTCGACAACGGCGTCTCGCTGGATTTCTACGACAATGACCCGCCGATTGCGGCTCAGCACTATGCGTTTCTGATCGACGACGATGATTTCGACGCGGCTTTCGCGCGCCTGCAAGCGCGCAACCAACCCTGGTGGGCAGATCCCGGCAAACAGCGGCCCAAAGAGATCAATGAGTATGGCGGTGGCCGACGGGTGTATTTCGATGACCCGGACGGGCATCTGCTGGAAATCATGACCCGGACCTAGGCCACCGCAGCGACCAGCAAACCCGGCTGGCTTAAAACGCCAGCTTGTAGCCGATCATCACCAGCATCGTCGCGAGGCAAGGACGCAACACCTCATCGGAGATGCGGCCAGTCAGGTGACTGCCCAGCCAGATCCCCGGCAGCGAGCCGATCAACAAATAGCCCAGCACATGCCAATCCATATTGCCCATGCTCGCATGGCCGAGACCGGCGACCAGGGTCAGCGGTACGGCGTGGGCAATTTCGGTGCCGATGAGACGGCGGGTAGGCAGCAGCGGATACAGGATAAACAGCGCCACGGTGCCCAAGGCGCCAGCGCCGATGGAGGTCAGCGCAACCATGGTGCCAAGGACCAGGCCGGTGATGACGGTCATCGCATTCAGTCGCGAGCCGCTGGGGTTGTAATTTCCGCCCGCTCGTTTGTGAGCGAAATCAAGCAGGCGTTTCTTGAAGAAAATCGCCAATGCCGTGGCGAACAGCACGAAGCCCAGTGCCTGTTTGATCACGGCGTTCATCGCATCAGGCGAGGTGTGCAGCGTGCTCAGAAACCACAGGGTCATCGCCACCGCTGGCACACTGCCGAGGGTCAGCCAACCGGTGATTGCCCAGTCGATGTTCTTGTTCTTGCGATGAACCAGCACACCACTGGACTTGGTAATCGCCGCGTACAGCAGGTCCGTGCCTACCGCCGTGGCCGGGTTGATCCCGAACCACAACAGGATCGGGGTCATCAACGAACCACCACCAACGCCAGTCATACCGACAATAAAGCCGACCACCAGCCCTGCAATTACCAACCCGAAGTTAACGAAATCCATTAACACGCCCGCAAAAAACACATGAAAAAACTGGCCCGCAGCATAGCGATTTTTCTTATAACCACTTATATCGATGCGAACTATCGTTATTCCCTAAACCACACGATCAGCCGGACTGCTCGCTAAGACCTGTAGGAGCTGCCGAAGGCTGCGATCTTTTGATCTTGATCTTTAACATCAAAAGATCGCAGCCTTCGGCAGCTCCTACAAGGGGGTTACTGCACCGGCAGGAAATTGAGGAACAGCAAGCTCTGCGCGTAATTCAGACCAATGCGTCGGTAACGCTCATCGAGCATCTGCGTCAGTAAATCCAGGCGCGCGACGATCTTGCCGAACTCCACGGCGAAACTCAGGTTGCTGCCCTCCTCCGAGATTTCATTGGAGAACAGCAACGGCTCGCCGTTTTTGCTTTGCCGCTGACTCAGGATCCACGTCGCTTTCTCGATGTTGCGTGCGGCGTTGCTGACGAACGTCGGGTTTATCGCGTCCGTCATATAAAACTCCAGCCGATTGCCATGGGCGGTGACCAGCATGCTGCCGATGGCATAGATGAAGGCGCCGACCCGGTCACCGAGAAATTCCGGGCTCATGGCGTAGCTCAGCGCCGCCAGGTCTTTTTTGCCACCCAGGGTTGGTAGCGGCTGTTGCTGTTCGATGGCCATGCGCACTTGCTTGCCTGCGGTGCGTGCGTCGAGGAAACCGGACTTTTTCAGCTCCTCGGGGTTGCGCAGGTAGAGCTTGCTCATCAGCAAGTAAAGGCTGTCGAGGTTGTCGCGCATGGTCAGGGTCGCCATGCGATCGACGCTGGTCTGGAGGAATTCCTGGGGCTGGCCTTCGCGAAACTGGCTGACGATGTCCCGCCCTTGCTGCTGGCTGCAACCACTGGCGAAGAGCATCGAGACGCAGGCCAGCAGCAGGCAATGGCGGCAGATGGGCGCAATGATGAGGGGTACAACTCGAACCATGGGCACGTGCACTTGGGCATGGGCCTGAGGTGGGGATCGCCGCAGGCTGGCCAAGGATAGAGCCGTGAAACCTGAAAAAGTGCAGTGCCGACAATCCACAAGCGGCAAGTGGCTCATATTCAAACAGCAATTTAGTCATACTTTATGATTGCAAGACAGCGCACATGAGCTATAAATCCTTCCTTGATCGACTTGAAAAGCGGTCAATTAGTATGACTACTAAGTCAATAACAACAAAAAGGAAGGTCAACCATGCTTCACTCCCGACACCAGCTCTGCGGCCTCGGACTGTCCCTGATGCTCGCTACGCTCTCCGCCCAGGCCGCCGGCCTGTCCAGCGAACACAAAGCCTTCGGCAAAACCAATGACGGCAAGCCCGTCGAGCAATACGTGTTGCGTAACAGCCATGGCGTGCAAGCCACCGTCATTACCTACGGCGGTATTTTGCAGTCGCTGAAAGTACCGGACAAAAACGGCAAGTTCGACGACATCGTGCTCGGCTTCGATGATGTGCAGGGCTACCAGAAAGGCACCGCGTACTTCGGCGCAACCATCGGCCGCTTCGGCAATCGCCTGGCCAACGGCGCGTTCGAACTGGACGGCAAGCGCTATCAGGTGCCCCTCAACGATGGTTCAAATTCGCTCCACGGCGGCCCGCTGGGTTTTGACAAACATGTCTGGCAAGCCGCGCCGGTCAAAGACAAGGACTCGGTCGGCGTGACCCTGACGTACCTGTCGGCAGACGGTGAAATGGGCTTCCCCGGCAACCTGAAAACCGAGGTCACCTACAGCCTCAACGAACGCGACGAACTGCGCATCGAGTACAAGGCCTCCACCGACAAACCCACGGTGCTGAACCTGACCAACCACAGTTATTTCAACCTGGCCGGCGCGGGCAATGGCGATGTGCTGAAACAGGTCGCCACCTTGCATGCGAGCCATTACACGCCGGTCACCGGCAAGTTGATTCCCACCGGCGAACTGGCCCCTGTCGCCGGCACGCCGATGGACTTCACCCAGCCGACGGCGATCGGCAAAAATATCAAAGCCGATCACCCACAACTTAAATTCGCCGAACCGAAACAAGGCGGTTTCGACTTCAACTGGGTGCTGAATGCCAACGGTGACCTGGGCCAACTCGCCGCCGATGTCAGCGATCCGCACTCCGGGCGCCGCTTGCAGCTCTACACCACCGAGCCCGGTGTGCAGTTCTATACCAGCAACTTCCTCGACGGCTCGGTGAAGGGCAAGTCGGGCAAGGTCTATCCGCACTGGGGCGCGTTTACGTTGGAAACCCAGCACTACCCGGACGCACCGAATCAGCCGAACTTCCCGTCGACGCGATTGGATCCGGGCAAGACGTATACGCAAACCACCGTGTTGAAGTTTTCGGCACAGTAAAAGAGAAGATCAAAAGATCGCAGCCTTCGGCAGCTCCTACAGAGGCTGCGATCTTTTGAACCACCGGAGTATTCTGCTGCCAACCAAAGAGCATTCATCGATTCAAAATAAGGAGGTTTTCATGCGGACCCTCGAATTGGCCGGCGCCCAGGTACCCGTCATCGGCCAGGGCACCTGGCGCATGGGTGAGGATCACACCCGGCGCGCCGCCGAAGTTGCCGCGCTGCGCCAAGGCATCGAGTTGGGCATGACCCTGATCGACACCGCAGAAATGTACGGCGAAGGTGGCGCCGAGGAAGTGGTGGGCGAAGCCATCGCCGGTCAGCGCGACAAGGTCTTTCTCGTCAGCAAGGTCTACCCGCACAACGCCAGTCGCAGCGGCGTCCCGCTGGCATGCGAACGCAGCCTGCAGCGTCTGGGCACCGACTGCATCGATTTGTATTTGCTGCACTGGCGTGGCCAATACCCCTTGGAGGAAACCGTCGAAGCCTTCGAACGGCTGCGTGAAGCCGGCAAGATTGGCCGCTGGGGCGTGTCCAATTTCGACCTGGATGATCTGCAAGAGCTCGCCTCGGCGGCCTGTGCCACCAATCAAGTGCTCTACAATCTAGAAGAGCGCGGCATAGAATTTGACCTGTTGCCCGGATGCCAACAGCAGCGCTTGCCCGTCATGGCCTACAGCCCGATCGGTCAGGGTGGGCAAATGCTGGCCCATTCCGCGCTGAAGCACGTTGCCGCCCGTCACGGCGTCACGCCGGCACAGGTTGCGCTGGCATGGATTCTGCGACAGGAGGGCGTGATCGCCATCCCCAAAGCGGTCCGCACCGAGCATGTGCGGCTCAATGCGCAAGCGGCGCAGGTGCAGCTTGAAGCGGGCGATCTGGAGGCGCTGGACCAAGCGTTTCGTGCGCCACAACGCAAACAGCGGTTGGCCATGGTCTAAGCCATCGCAGTTGCATCAGAGGGCTTCCGTATGCGAAGCACCGACCAGTTGGACTCGTATAATCTGCAACGCTTTGTCCAGGCGCAGGCGCCGGTGTTCGATTGGGTTCAGGAAGAACTGAGTGCCGGCAAGAAACGCCGGCACTGGATGTGGTTCATTTTTCCGCAGATCGCCGGGCTGGGCGGCAGCGAGATGTCGCGGCATTTCGCCATTGGATCCGCTGCAGAAGCCACGGCGTACTTGAATCATCCCCTGCTGGGCCCACGCTTGCGCACTTGCACGCAGTTGGTGCTGAACGTCCAGCAACGCTCCGTCGCGGACATTTTTGGCCATCCCGACGACCTCAAGTTTCACTCATCGATCACCCTGTTCGCCCAGTTCGCGCCTGACGACAGCCCGTTTCACAAAGCACTGGAACGCTACTTCCACGGGATTCAGGATGACTGGACGTTATCGCTGCTGGACTCAAAACAGGCCCAACTGCCCACCAATCAAGGTTGAAAAGTCGTCGTCCACGAACGGCAATATTGCGTCCGCCACCGGTTGCAGCTGCCGTGTGACGTAATGGTCGTAGTCGATGGGCGCGCTGCGGATCTCCAGCGGCTCGGGCCCGGCGACGCTGATGACATAGCTGATCCAGCCACCATTCTGGTATTGCCGCGGGCGACCCTGCTGATCGTTGTAGTCGTCGGCAATGCGCGCGGCTCGCACGTGGGGCGGCACGTTGCGCTGATAGTCATCGAGCGTGCGACGCAGGCGCTTGCGGTAAACCAGACGATCATCGAACTCACCGGCCAGGGTTTGGCGCACGTAGTCGCGCACGTAATCCTGATAGGGCTGGCGATGAAAAATCCGCGAGTACAGCTCCTGCTGGAACTGCCGCGCCAGTGGCGACCAGTCGGTGCGCACGGTTTCCAGGCCCTTGTAGACCATTTCATCGATGCCATCGGCGCGCGTCACCAGCCCGGCATAGCGCTTCTTGCTGCCCTCCTCCGCCCCGCGGATGGTCGGCATCAGGAAACGTTTGTAGTGGATCTCGAATTGCAGCTCCAGGGCACTTTCCAGCCCATATTCCTGCCGTACGTGTTCGCGCCACCATTGATTGACGTGGTCCACCAGCGCGTGGCCAATCTTCGCCGCCTCCTCCTGGCCATGCGCGCGGCGAAGCCAGACGAAGGTCGAGTCGGTGTCGCCGTAGATCACGGTGTGCCCCTGGCCTTCGATCAGCTGTCGGGTGCGCAACATGATTTCGTGGCCACGCAAGGTGATGGACGACGCCAGCCGCGTATCGAAGAAGCGACAACCGCTGGAACCGAGCACGCCGTAGAACGCGTTCATGATGATTTTCAGGGCCTGGGACAACGGCGCGTTGTGCTCGCGCTTGGCCGTTTCGCGACCCTCGGCGACACGGGCGACGATGGCGGGCAGGCAATGGCGGGTCCTGGAAAAACGTGCACCGCGAAAACCCGGGACGGATTCGCTGTCGTCGGGATACTTGAGGCCTTCGATCAGCCCCACCGGATCGATAAGGAAGGTGCGGATGATCGACGGATAGAGGCTTTTGTAATCGAGCACCAGCACCGATTCGTACAGCCCCGGTTGCGAGTCCATGACAAAACCACCGGGGCTGGCTTGCGGGGGACGGCCGCCGAGATTGGGGGCAACGAAGCCCTGGCGGTGCATCAACGGCATGTACAGGTGCGTGAACGCCGCCACCGAGCCGCCGCTGCGATCCGCCGGCAGGCCAGTGACGCTGGCGCGCTCCAGCAGGAACGTCAGCAACTCGGTCTTGGCAAAGATCCGCGTCACCAATTCGCAGTCCTTGAGGTTGTACGTGGCCAGCGCCGGTTTGTCCTCGGCGAACATGCGGTTGATTTCGTCCATGCGCTGGTACGGCGTGCTGATCGCCTTGCCTTCGCCCAGCAGGGTTTGCGCGACGTTTTCCAGGCTGAACGAGGGAAAACTCCAGGTCGCCGAGCGCAGGGATTCGATGCCGTCGATGATCAATCGACCCGCGGCCGAGGCGAAGTAATGGTTGCCGCTGCCGTGTTCGCGCCACTGCATTTCCTCGCCACCGCGCCCCAGCTTCAGCGGGACCGCCAAGCGTCGGGCGTGTTCGTGCAGCACGCGCAAATCGAACTGCACGACGTTCCAGCCGATGATCGCGTCGGGATCGTGCCGGGCGAACCATTCGTTGAGTTTTTTCAGCAGCAGGGTTCGGGAATCACAGTATTCGAGCTGGAAATCCACGCCCGAATCATCGCCGTTGGGCGGTCCGAGCATGTACACCTGGCGCTCGCCGCAGCCCTCCAGCGCGATCGAATACAACTCGCCCTGGGCGGTGGTTTCGATGTCGAGGGACACCAGCCTGAGGTTCGGTCGATAGCCGGGGTCGGGTTTCATCTGCGCGTCGAGCAGCAAGCCCTCAGCGTTCGACGTGCCACCGAAAATGACTGGCGCGGTGATGAAGCGCTCCATCATGTAGCGTTCCGGCGGACGCACGTCGGCTTCGAACACGTCGACGCCGGACTTGCGCAGCGCGGTGTCCAGGCGCATCAACTGACCGTGCTGCTGGCAATACAGACCGAGCACCGGGCGGTGTTCGAAATCCAGCAGTGCCAAGGGCCGTAGCTCGACGTTTTTTTCGCCGAGCAGCACCGCGTCAGCCTGTTCACGCTGGGCTGCCGGAACGAACGCCACCGACGGTTGATGAGGCAGGCGGATGCGCCGGGGACCGTTATCGGTCGCCAGCCAGAACTCGACTTCCGTGCCGGCCGGGGTGTCGCGCCAATGCCGGGTCAGGACGAAGCCCTGCTGTAAATCCACCACTGCAACCTCAAGATCTGATTCAGGAGGCAATTCTACGCGTGCCCGCCCTGAAAAGATCGCTGCCAGCCGTTGATCGGCGTCAGGCCTGGCGCGTATTGCTGCGATACATGAACAGCAACGCCAGCGCGAGGCAGACCATCGCCAGGATCCGGCTGCCGGACAACTCGATCGCCGGATTGCCCAGCCAGCCGAAATTGTCGATCAGCATGCCCATGCCCAGTTGCCCGACGATCACCGCCACGGTCGCCACCGCCGTGCCGACCCGCGGCACGGCGCCGACCATCACCATCATGTAGACCACCCCGAACAAGGCGCCGCTGAGCTGCCATTTCGGCACGTCGAGCAAGCTCACCGCGTGGGCCGGTTCGAAAAACAGGATCAGCAATCCGCTCACCACCGCGCCCACCACGAACGTCAGCAAACTGCTGCGCAACACGCCGACTGTCTCGCCGAGACGGCCATTGATCGCCGCCTGGACACTCAACACCGCACCGGCCGCCACGACCACCGCCAACAAAATAATCAGATTCATCATTAACCCCGAGCGATCAGAACAAGTGCCGCGACAATCAACACCAAGGCCAGCCAACGCTCGCCGTTGACCTTTTTACGGGTGGCGCCGAACCAGCCGAAATGGTCGATCAGCACGCTTTTGCCGACCTGTCCGGAGAGAATGGCGATCATGGTCATCGCGATGCCGATGTGTGGCGTGGCCAGGGTCAGCACCACCACGTACATCGGCCCGAGGAACCCGCCGATCAACTGCCAGCGTGGCAGTTGATTTAGCGCCGGGCCTTGCTGTGGGCCGCTGAACAACAGCAGCAAAAACAAAATTGCCGAGCCGACACCAAAGATGCTCAAGGTCGCCCACAGGTGCCCGACCTGAACCCCGAGCGGCCCCAGTAACCCGGCCTCCACGGAAAGCCCCATGCCGGCGAGAATCACCAGTGGTAACAGCAACAGCCGCAGCCCGGGTTTGGTGGCGGGCGTGACAGCGATGTCGATTGATGAAGATTGCATAAGCAGCACCTCGCGCGCCCCCTGTGGGACCTGTGGGATTTGTGGGACCTGGTGGACCTGTGGGATTTGTGGGACCTGTGGGAGCTGCCGAGTGAAACGAGGCTGCGATCTTTTGACTTTAAATAAACATCAAGATCAAAAGATCGCAGCCTCGTTTCACTCGGCAGCTCCTACAGGTCCCACAGGCCCAACAGGCCCAACAGGCCCAACAGGCCCAACAGGTCCCACACACCGGGGTTGTGTTGTCGGTTGGAAAGGTGGGCATTATCGGTTGGCAATGCTTTGCGATAAATGGGAGCATCCGGACAACACTTTTGCGCAACTTGCACAGCAGGATTCACCATGCACGGCCTCAACGAACTGGGATTCAAGGCACTTCGGCTATTTGTCGCCGTGCTCGACCACGGCAGCTTTTCCGAAGTCGCCCGCCGTGAGGGCCTGGCGCCTTCTTCGATTTCCCGGCAAATCCAGCTGATGGAACAGGCCCTGAGCCAGCAATTGCTCTACCGCCACACACGCGCGGTGACACCCACCGAAGCCGGGCGGATGCTCGGGCATCACGCGCGATTGGTGTTGGTGCAGTTGGAAGAGGCGGAACAGGCCCTGCAGGAACAGCAAAGCGAACCCAGTGGCCTGGTGCGCATCAATGCGCCGGTGGTCTTCGGGCAACGGCATCTGACGCCATGGTTGGGGCAGTTATGCGAGCGTTATCCGAAACTGCAATTGGATATCCAGCAGACGGACAGTTACGTCGACCCGCTACAGGAAGGCGCCGACCTGCTGTTTCGCATCGGGCCGTTGCACGATTCAAGTATGCAGGCGCGGATTCTGGCGCCGCATCGGTTCCAGGTTGCGGCCAGCCCGGCTTACCTCAAGCGCTTTGGCACGCCGCAACATCCCAAGGAACTGGCGGCCCATCAATGCCTGGCCTACAAAGGCGTGACCGGCCAGCAACGCTGGTTTTTCCGCAAAGATCAGCAAGACTGGACGCCCTACTCGGTAAAAGGGCCCATCACCGGCAACCACGCCGACACGCTCACCCAAGCCGCTGAACAAGGCCTGGGGCTGGTGATGTTTCCGTCGTGGCTGATTGGTGAAGCGGTGCGCAACGGCACGCTGGTGCCGGTGCTGGGGGACTATCAGGTCTCCAACAGCCTCGAACCGCAGCAGATCGCGGTGCTCTGGCCCGGCAGCCGCCGGTTGTCGGTGAAGGTGCGCACGGTGATCGATTTCTTCGTGGAGTGTTTCGGCGCTGTTCCTTACTGGGACAGGCCATAGGAGCAACGCGATCTGTAGCAGCTGGCGCAGCCTGCGTTCGGCTGCGCAGCAGTCGTGAAATCAGAGAACACGGTGTATCAGGCAAACTGCAAACACAGGGTTTGCGACTGCTGCGCAGCCGAACGCAGGCTGCGCCAGCTGCTACAAGGGTGGTGTTCGGCTTAGATCCGGAACTGCCCGACCAGACTGCCGAGGCGCTGACCGAGGTCGGCGAGGCTGCGCGAGGTTTGGGCGCCGAGTTGGGTTTCGTCGGCGACGTTGTCCACAGCCACGGCGATCTGATGCACGCTGCGGTTGATTTCCTCGGCCACGGCGGTTTGCTCTTCGGCGGCACTGGCGATCTGCGCGTTCATCGAATTGATGGTGGCGATCAACTGCGCCATGGTGTCGAGCGATGCCCCCGCCTCGTTGGCCTGGGCGGAGGTGCCGTCGCCGGCCTCACTGGAACGGCGCATGGCTTCGACGGCCGATTGGGTACCGGCCTGCAAGCGATCGATCATGCCCTGGATTTCCTGGGTGCTGATTTGCGTGCGACTGGCCAGCGCCCGAACTTCGTCCGCCACCACCGCAAAACCACGACCGGCCTCACCGGCACGGGCCGCTTCGATGGCCGCGTTCAGCGCCAGCAAGTTGGTCTGCTCGGCAATCGAACGGATCACCCCGAGCACGCTGACAATCGATGACACGTCCTTTTGCAGGCTGTCGAGGGAGACGCCGCTGCTGCGGATGTCATCCACCAACGCATGAATCTTCACGATGCTGCCGGCCACCACACGCTTGGCGGCCTGGCCTTCTTCGTCGGTCTGCTGGGCAGCCACCGCCGCGTTTTGCGCGCTCTTGGCGACTTCCTGGGCAGCGGCAGACATTTCGTTGATCGCGGTGGCGACCTGATCGGTTTCGTGGCGCTGGCGCTCCATCGCTTGATCCGAGCGCTGGGCCTGGTCGGAGACCTGGTTCACCAGCCCGGTCAGCTGCGAAGTCATTTCGGTGATCTGGCGCACCAGCCCATGGATCTTGTCGACGAAACGGTTGAACGAGCCGGCCAGCTCGCCGAGCTCGTCCTGACTGGTGATGGTCAAGCGCCGGGTCAGGTCGCCCTCGCCCGCCGCGATGTCGTCGAGGTTGGCTTTCATCATGTTCAGCGGACGCAGGATCGTATTGGCCAACAGCATGCCGGCGGCAGCGATCACCAACAGCACCACGGCGGCGATCCCGACGATACTCAACACCACGCCTTCCATGCGCTCCTGAACCTTGGCTTCGACCACCGCCACCTGCGCTTCGATACCGTCAAGGTTGACCGAGGTGCCGACCGCAATGTCCCACTTCGGCAGGTATTCGGTGTAACCGAGCTTCGGCACCAGCACCTGACTGTTGCCCGGCAACGGCGAACTGTATTGCAAGTAGTGGGTGCCGTCCTTCGCGACTTTCACCAGGTCGCGGTTGACGTAGACGCCGTTCGGATCGCGGTTGTCCTTGAAGCTCTGGCCCACGCCTTCGGGACTGTTGGACTTGAACAGGCGCACGGTGTTGGAGTCGTAGCCGAAGAAGTAGCCTTCCTTGCCATAGGTGATGCTCGACAGCAACTTGATCACCTGGGCTCGCGCCGCGTCGTCGCCGGGAGCGGCGGCGTCATACAGCGGCTTGATCGTGGTCATGGCCACGGCGACGTAGCTTTGCAGGGTCGCCTTGGCATCGCTGAGCAGACGCTGACGCGTTTCCTCGACTTCCTTGTGCGCCTGTTCCTGAAGAATGAACAACGTGGTCAGGCTGATGACCAGCGCAAAGAGCAACATCGGGAGGACGGCAAGGGACAGGACTTTAGCCTTCAGGCTCATGCGCATGACGTTCACTCTTTTGATTTTGTTGGCGTGGTTGAAGGCTTTAACGGCACGCCGGGTCAAAAGTTGAACCCCCAAAAAAGATCGCAGCCAACACGGTCCTTGTAGGAGCTGCCGCAGGCTGCGATCTTTTGATCTTAAAGGACCATCGCCGCCACCCAGCCAAACGCCAGCAGCGGCAGGTTGTAGTGCAAAAAGGTCGGAACCACGGTGTCCCAGATATGGTGATGCTGGCCATCGATGTTCAGGCCAGAGGTCGGGCCGAGCGTCGAGTCCGAGGCCGGCGAACCCGTATCACCCAACGCCCCTGCGGTGCCGACGATGCACACAATCGCCATCGGGCTGAACCCCAACTGCACGCACAACGGCACAAAGATCGCCGCCAGGATCGGCACGGTGGAAAACGAAGATCCGATGCCGATGGTCACCATCAACCCCACCAGCAACATCAACAACGCACCAATGGCCTGGCTGTGATCAATCCACGCTGCCGCGCTTTCGACCAGCGTGCGCACTTGCCCGGTCGCCTTGAGCACTTCGGCAAAACCGGAAGCAGCGATCATGATGAAACCGATCATCGCCATCATCTTCATGCCTTCGGTGAACAGGTCGTCTGTTTCACGCCACTTCACAATCCCCGAGACAGAAAAGATCAGGAAACCTGCCAGCGCACCGATGATCATCGAATCCAGCAGCAACTGGATAATGAAGGCCGCCGCAATAGCCAGGCCGGCAATGCCCAGGGTCATCGGGTTGTACGCGATGCTGACCTGCTCTACCTGTTCGATCTTTGCCAGGTCGTAGACCCGTGGTTTTCGGTAGCTGAAGAACACCGCCACCAAAAGGCCGAACACCATGCCCATCGCCGGGATCGCCATGGCGTGCATGACGTTGATCTGGCTGATGTCCACGCCGCTCTTGCTGACATTGGCCAGCAGAATCTGGTTCAGGAAGATATTGCCGAAACCTACCGGGAGCACCATGTACGGCGTGATCAGGCCGAACGTCATGACGCAGGCGATCAACCGGCGGTCCAGTTGCAGTTTGGTCAGCACATATAACAGGGGCGGAACCAGCAGCGGAATAAAGGCGATATGTATCGGCAAGATGTTCTGAGAGGCGATGGCCACCACCCAGAGCAAACCGATCAGCAGCCATTTAACCTGGCGGCCACCGCTGGCGTGCTGGCGGTCGACCATCAGCAAAGCCTTGTCTGCCAGTGCATGCGCGAGGCCGGACTTGGCAATCGCCACGGCGAAAGCACCGAGTAGCGCGTAGGACAACGCCACCGTCGCCCCGCCACCGAGACCGCTGTTGAAGGCTTTAAGTGTTGCGTCGATGCCCAGGCCACCGGTCAAACCACCCACCAATGCACCCACGATCAGCGCGATCACCACATGCACGCGGGACAGGCTGAGGATCAGCATGACGCCAACCGCGGCAATTACAGCATTAATCATTGTTACCTCAAGGCAAGCGGAAAGAGTCCGGCCGGCAGTCTGCAAAGAGCCGCCAGCGGATTAAGGAATGGGTTTTATTAGAGGGCGCGCACTGTGCCGCAGAGTCACCCCCATGTCAAAGCCAACACATCCCCTGTAGGAGCTGCCGCAGGCTGCGATCTTTTGATCTTGCCCTTAAAAAACAAGATCAAAAGATCGCAGCCTGCGGCAGCTCCTACAGGGGATTCGATATTCGACAGGAGGGATAAAGAAAGCGGGATGACGGCCGTTACAGTGCAAAGTCTCAGATATATATCGATTAAAGGACGTCTCCATGTCGCTCAGACAACTTTCCATTCAATGGAAGATCACCCTGCTGGCCGGGCTTTGCCTGGCGGGTATCGTGACCCTGCTCGTGGGTCTTTCGCTGTATCGCATGGAGCACAGCTCCGCGCTGGTGAAAGCCTCGAGCATGGAGATGCTCAACGAAGCCGCCCAGGCCCGGATCGAATCCCAGGGCGAAAACCAGGCGCTGAACATTCGTCAGCAATTCATGGACGCCTATCAATATGGCCACGGCTTTTCCCGTCAGGTGCTGTTTCTGCGGGATCAGGCCGAGAAACGTTTTCTCGATGCCTTCGACCTGCGTGAAGATTTGACCCGTCAGGTCAAGTCGGCCCTGCAAGCCAACCCGGAACTGCTCGGCTTGTCTCTGGTGTTCGAACCCAACGGGCTGGACGGCAAGGACGAACTGTTCGCCGGCCAGAGCGAAGTCGGCAGCAATGATAAGGGGCGCTTTGCCTTGTACTGGTCACAACCGACCCCGGGCCAGTTGACCTCCATGCCGCTCCCCGAAAAAGACATCGCCGACACCAGCACCGGCCCCAGCGGCGAGGCGGCCAACGCCTGGTTCACCTGCCCGCGCACCACGCTCAAGCCCTGTGTGATCGAACCTTACTTCTACATGATCGACGGGCAGAACGTGCTGATGACCAGCGTCGTTTTCCCGCTGATAGTCAACGGCAAAGTCATCGCCTCGCTGTCGGTGGACATCAACCTCAACAGCCTGCAAGCGGTCAGCCTAGGCGCCAGCAAAAAACTCTATGACGGCCAGACCAACGTCAGCATCATCAGCCCGGCCGGCTTGCTCGCCGGCTACAGCCCGGACGCCAGCAAACTCAGCCAACGCCTGGAGGCCGTAGACCAGACCAGCGGCGCCGAACTCGTTCGCATGCTGGCTTCCAGCACCCGCACCCAAAGCTTGCGCAGCCATCAGCAACTGAAAGTGCTGTCGCCGTTCCAGCCTATTCCCGGCGGCAAGTCGTGGGGCGTGTTGCTCGACGTGCCGGAAAAAGTCCTGGTCGGGCCGGCCGAAGCGCTGAAAAAACAACTCGATGACAGCAACACCGCCGGCACCCTGGTTGAGCTTGGCCTGGGCGTGCTGGCCGCGTTGATTGGCCTGTTGCTGGTGTGGTTGATGGCGCGCAGCGTGACCAAACCGATCCTCGGCGTCGCACATATGCTGGAAGACATTGCCAGCGGCGAAGGAGACCTGACGCGCCGTCTCGCCTACGACAAGAAAGACGAACTGGGCCAGTTGGCCGGTTGGTTCAACCGCTTCCTAGACAAGCTGCAACCGATCATCGCCGAGGTCAAACGCTCGGTGCAGGACGCGCGCAGCACGGCGGACCAGTCGTCCGCCATCGCGACCCAGACCAGTGCCGGCATGGAACAGCAATACCGTCAGGTGGACCAGGTCGCGACCGCGTCCCACGAAATGAGCGCCACCGCCCAGGACGTTGCCCGCAGTGCAGCGCAAGCTGCCCAGGCCGCGCGGGATGCCGATCACGCCACCCGCCGTGGCCTGACCGTGATCGACCAGACCACCACCAGCATCGACAACCTCGCCGCCGACATGAGCTCGGCGATGGTGCAAGTCGAAGGGCTGGCGGCCAACAGCGAGAAAATCGGCTCGGTGCTGGAAGTGATTCGTGCCATCGCCGAACAGACCAACCTGCTGGCGCTCAACGCCGCAATCGAAGCGGCCCGTGCCGGCGAAGCCGGACGAGGTTTTGCCGTGGTGGCGGATGAAGTGCGCAACCTGGCGCGTCGGACTCAGGAGTCTGTCGAGGAAACACGCCTGGTGATCGAGCAGTTGCAGAGCGGCACCCAGGAGGTGGTGGGCTCGATGAGCAACAGTCATCGCCAGGCTCAGGGCAGCGTCGAGCAAGTCAGTCAAGCCGTGACAGCCCTGCGCCAGATCGGCGACGCGGTGACGGTCATCAGCGACATGAACCTGCAAATCGCCAGTGCCGCCGAAGAGCAGAGCGCCGTGGCCGAGGAGATCAACAACAACGTGGCGACCATTCGCGACGTGACCGAGTCCCTGTCGGGACAGGCCAATGAGTCGGCACGGGTCAGCCAATCGCTCAACAGCCTGGCGAATCAGCAGCAGAGCCTGATGGATCAGTTCCGCGTGTGATGATTGTTGCGCCCTGATCTTTCCCACGTCGAACCGTCGACGTGGGAATGTATCCATGGGCAGCACCGGTGCTCCGAACCACATCCCGTTTTGCCGTCTATCGCTACACCTCCTAGAACATTGATTTGAAGTCATCCTTACCATAATGTAAGGAAAACCGTTTGAATGGAGAATCCGCCATGGCCACTGCTACATTGACTTCGAAGGGACAAATCACCATTCCTGCACAGGTCCGGGCCTCGCTGGGGCTCGATACTGGGGATCGCATCGAATTTGTCGCCATAGGCGATGGTAAATTCGCAATCATGGCTGCCACGCATTCTGCTCGGGATCTCAAAGGACTCATTCGCAAGCCCTCTAAAGTCGTAAGCATCGAGGACATGAACCATGCCATCGCAGCCCAGGGTTCCAAGGCCATATGATAGGACTGGATACCAATGTACTTGTGAGGTACGTCGCTCAAGATGATCCAAAACAGTCGGCGCTAGCCTCTGAATTGATTGAGTCATTGACCATAACCTCCCCGGGCTTTATCACGACGGTTTCAGTTGTGGAGCTGGTATGGGTACTCCAATCCTGCTACGAGAGTGCTAAAAGCGAGATCATTACAGTCCTCGAAACGCTTTTACGGACGCGTGAATTTTCAGTGGAAAACCCCGAAATTATTTGGCAGGCATTACGTGTTTACTCCCAGGCCAATGCCGACTTTGCAGATTGCTTGATTGAGCGCAGTGCCAACGCTGCAGGCTGCGAGTACATCGTCACCTTTGACAGTAAGGCCGCCAAGACCGCAGGCATGCGCCGTCTAACGTGAGCGGACGCTTTATACCCGGTCTCAGCCTCATAACCGTCAATCCGGGCTAGCCATCAGACCAATTGAACCTGTGAGCTTGTTTGGCATCGTATTTATCGACACTGCGCCTCGCCTTTCAAACAGCCGTTTTCAGGTTGTTGCCGCTGGGGCCATCGATACACGTACGCGCCCTTGAGTGGCTGTCAGCGCTCGGGTAATGTCATCAGACCCATAGGACAGAGCACGCCCATGACTTCCAAGCTGGAACAACTCAAGCAAATCACCACCGTCGTTGCCGACACTGGCGACTTTGAAGCAATCGCTCGCGTCAAACCCGTGGACGCTACCACCAACCCTTCCCTGCTGCTCAAAGCGGCAGCCATTCCCGGTTATGCCGAGTTGCTCAACGCCTGCGTCAGCGACTGCAAGGGCGATGTGGGCCTGGCCAGCGACCGTTTTGGCGTTGCGGTAGGGCAAGAGATCCTGAAAGTGATCCCGGGCCGGATTTCCACTGAAGTGGATGCACGCTTGTCGTTCGACACTGACGCCGTCTTGAAGCGTGCGCACCGTCTGATCGAGCTGTACGACAAGGCCGGCATTGGCCGCGACCGCGTGCTGATCAAGGTCGCTTCCACCTGGGAAGGCATCCGCGCTGCCGAGATCCTGGAAAAGGAAGGCATCCAGACCAACCTGACGTTGCTGTTCTCATTCGCTCAGGCTGCCGCGTGTGCCGATGCCGGGGTGTTCCTGATTTCGCCGTTCGTGGGCCGTATCTACGACTGGTACAAGAAAGCCAACGGCAATGACTACACCGGCGCGGATGACCCGGGCGTGCAATCGGTGACCCGTATCTACAACTACTACAAAGCCAATGACTACAAGACTGTCGTCATGGGCGCGAGCTTCCGTAACCTGAATCAGATCGAGCAACTGGCCGGTTGTGACCGCCTGACCATCAGCCCGGACTTGATCGATAAGCTGGCGGCGGACAACGGCAAGCTGGAGCGCAAACTGGCGCCTGGGCATGCCGGCGAAGCACGCTTGAGCCTGAATGAAGCGCAATTCCGCTGGCTGTCCAACGAAGATGCGATGGCGACAGAGAAACTGGCTGAAGGCATTCGTCAGTTCGCCCGTGACCAGGAAAAACTCGAGGCATTGCTGCAAGCCAAGCTATAAGCGGTTAACAGCAAACGCAAAAAGGGCGAACCCTTACAGGTTCGCCCTTTTTTATGCGTTGGATTTGAGTCGGCTTCGCGCTGGTTATTGGCTGACTGTGAGGCCGCCTTCGCGGGCAAGCCTCGCTCCTACAGTTACGCGTCGTTGAAATTACCGCGACCTGCCACAACTCCCCTGTAGGAGCGAGGCTTGCCCGCGAAGGGGCCAGTGCGGACTACACCAATCGTGGGATCAATGACGCTCTAAAGCATTCACCAGATCATGAAACGCTTCACGATTGGAGTCATTGAGCCCCATGAGGATCTTGTGCGCTTCGAGCACTTTGATCCGCACCACTTCTTCGGACTGGTCCTGGTCAGGCAGGTCGGTCAGGCACTCCGGGCACGGGATTGGACGATCAACAATGTTGAACACCTGCTCGAAACCCATCGACTGCAACAGCCGGGTGATGTCTTCATGGGTGGTGACGACGGTCGGCAGCAGGCCGACCTTTTGCCGCGACAGGATCGACAGTTTGGCCAACAGGCCAAGCGTGGTGCTGTCGATGCTGCGGGTTTCGGTCAGGTCGATCACGATTGCATTGAAGTTCAATGCCGTGAAGATCCGCTCAATAGTCGCATCCAAAGCCGAACACAGGGTCAGGCGAACTTCACCGACAAACTTCAGGACGAAAGTGCCATCCTGCTCGGCGAACTGGATTCTACCGGTACTCATTAAAGATTCCTGCTCAACACCAACAGGGCGATATCATCCGGCATCTCCCCTAGCGTGGCCAATCCAAAAACCTGCCGCAGACCATCCAGGCTGCCGCCCGCTGCCTTGACCCGTTGGGGCAAAGCCGCTTCTTTTTCTTTGAGTGTAGGTTCTGGCAAAAGGTCCAGAATGCCATCAGACATCAGCGTCAGGCTGAACGTCGGCGGCAGCTCCAGCACGTGGTCTTCGTAGGTGGCTTCATTGAAGAGGCCCACCGGCAAGCCACGCCCTTCCAGATAACGGACACTGTCGGGTGTGTACAACACAGGCAACGGCAAATGACCGCCGATGCTATAGGTCAACAAACCTGTCTCCTCGTCGATGACTCCACCGACCATTGTGACGTGTTTACCCAGCTTACAACTGATCAGGCCTCGGTTGATATGACCAAGGACCTCTGAAGGCTTGAATTCCGGCAATGTGCCGCTGCGCTTGGATTCGAACAGCAAGCGCGTGGTCATGAATTTCAACAGCACGGTGACGAAGGCTGAAGAGGCACCATGACCGGAAACGTCCGCCAGGTAGAAAGCAACCCGACGCTCGTCGACCCGAAAGTAGTCGACGAAATCACCCGACAGGTACAGTGACGGGATGATCTGGTGAGCAAACTGGAACTCGTCGATCGTCCAGGGGCTGACCGGCAACATGTTCATCTGCACCTGGCGACCGGCGTTCTGGTCTTCCTGGAGCAGGTTCAGGCTGGCTTCGAGTTCGCGATTGGCCTTTTCCAGCTTCTCGCGGTAGCGCTGGTTTTCCAGCAGCAGGCGCGCACGATCCAGGGCCCGGCGCACAGAGTGCTCGAGCACGGCCAGATCTTCGAGAGGCTTGATCAGGTAGTCCGCCGCGCCAAGGCGCAAGGCCTCGACGGCATCGTTCATCACGCCAGCGCCCGAAACCACGATGACCGGAGTTTGCGGCGAACGCTCGGTGACCTGGCGGATAAGTTCGAGTCCGCCCATCTGCGGCATGCGCAGATCGCAGATAACCAAGTCGGGCTTGTCTTGCTCGAATACCTGAAGACCTTGCTGGCCATTGCTGGCCTGCAAGACACTGAAACCACTGTCTTCCAAATAGGCGGCGAGGCTCGCGCGCACTACTTCGTCATCATCGATTATCAGCAGCGTGGCACTGGTTTTTGGCATGTGGGCAAACGGCGCCAGAATTAGGTTGGCGTAGCTAGCAGGGGTTTTAGCCCGGCTCACACTACTGGATTCGCTTTCTAGCCTCTCTGCTGCACTGTTTTCGAGCGTGCGCCCTACACACAGGTCCACCAAAGGTGCCCTTCTAAGGCGCAGACGGTACTCCCATCCGCGGGGCGTTTCAAGCTCACGCCGATGGTCGCTTGAGGACTTTACTTGTCAAATCACCGAGAGTTATAAGAACAGGCTAAACCGTAACTCAATGGAAGGATGAAGCCCATGAGTCAAACTGATCGGGACTACAGCGAAAAGCGCGATTTTATCCGCATGCGAGTCGATGCCGATGTATCGCTGATTCATGAGGGAGACGAGGTTGCAGCCGTCTGTATCGACCTTTCCAGCAGTGGCATGCAAGTACAGGCGCCTCGCTTGTTCAAGGTCGGTGACCGACTGAGCGTGCGCATAGATTCAGAGCACGCCGCCCTCAAAGGGCTCGAGGCTGACACCGAAGTGGTGTGGGTCAAGGAACAGGACGGCAGTAACCAGAAACTCGGGCTTACAATCTTGAAGATGAAATAACCCGCGGATGAAACGAAAGAAGGCGGCCCAATGGCCGCCTTCTTTGTTTTACCGATCGAGATCAAAAATCGTCTTCGACCTGGCCATCCTTTACTTTGAATTCGCGGTTCTGCAAATACGCGTTGCGAATAAAGATGTACTTGTCGCCATTGATCAGCTTTTCGGCTGACAGCAGGCTGGCACGGGTGTCGACGATATTCAGGCCGAAGATCGAGTTACGCACCGGCACGTCGTTGATATACGGGTACGGGCCGGTGTAGCTGTCGACGAACTTGGACGGTGCATCACGCAAGGTGCTTGGGCCGAGCAGTGGCAGCATCACGTATGGACCGCTTCCTACGCCCCAATAGCCGAGGGTCTGACCGAAGTCTTCGTCGCTGCGTTGCAAGCCCATCCGGGTGCCGACGTCGAAGAAACCCAGCACGCCGAACGTGGTGTTGAAGATCAGGCGCGCGGTGTCCACACCCGCCGCGGCCGGTTTGGCCTGCAAGAGGTTGTTGGCGAGGTTGGTCACATCGCCCACGTTGCGGAACATATTGTGGATGCCGTCTTCCAGGAACTGCGGCGTCACGAACTCATAGCCCTGGGCCAGTGGCTTCAGTGCGTAGGTATCGACCACGTCGTTGAACTTATAGATCGGACGGTTGATGCTTTCCCAAGGGTCGTCTTCCGAAGCTGCCTGGGCAACGAACGGAACCAGCAACAGGCTGGCACACACGGATAGCTGAGCGAGATGATTGCTCCAGCGCATAGAAAAGCTCCTTGGACTGTACTGGCGCGGGCGCTTGGCCCGGGCGTTAAGCTGGCTAGTATAAGACGTAACAGCCACTTTAGGCAGTATCGAGCGCGATGGCCTACGGATGATTTGTCCTGACTGTGAGTGATTCACAACCCTGTCACTCTACTGTCATCCTCGCCGCCTAGCCTTGTGGTTATTTCAGGGACGTTGACATGCCGCACGCCGAAACCTTGCCCCTCGCTGCGCCCAGCCTGACCGCCGTTTTGTTCGGCCTCAGTGGTTGCCTGGTGGATTTCGGCGCCCGCACACGCGAGCACGCCAGTGTTGCAGCCGAGCACGCCGAGGTAACGCATGGCGCTTTGGACAGCCTGTGCAGCCTGCAACGCCAGAAAATTCCCTGTGCCTGGCTTGATGAGCTCCCCCCTGCCCTCAGCCATTCCCTGGCTGCCGCCCTGCCGGAATGGATCAAACCTTCGCAACACCCCGCAACAAACAATCCTTGGCCGGCGCCGAATGCCTGCTGGCAAGCATTGATGGCTTTGAATGTCGAACGCCTGGATGGCTGCGTGCTGGTCAGCGGCGAACCGCGATTGCTGCAAGCGGGGCTCAATGCCGGATTGTGGACCATTGGCCTGGCGTCCTGCGGCTCGCTGTGTGGGCTGTCGCCTGCACAATGGCAGGCGCTGACCCAGCAGGAGCGTGACCTCAAGCGTGGCAAGGCAACGGTCCAGCTGTTCGGCCTGGGCGTGCATTCGGTGATCGACCACCTTGGGGAACTCGACACCTGCCTGGCAGACATCAGCTTGCGCCGGCTCAAGGGCGAAAAGCCCTGATCGCCGCCTCACACCTATGAACGCATGCAGGTTGCGCGCGAGTGGATTAATCTAAAGGCCAGCCATAGACCTTTGGCGTGCCGCTGCGGTCTATGCCAGTGCCTATCGATAAAAGGAAGAACGTCATGCCTGCCCGCGAACTGCAAGAACAGCTCAATACTCTGCGCGAGCAATTGGAACAGAACCCGCCACTGTCTGAAGCCGAGCGCGCTGACCTGCATGCACTGATGCAACAGATCGAACTTGAGCTTGAGCTCGAAACCAAAACCAAGGACTCGAACCTCGCTGACGGCGTTAACCTGGCCGTCGACCGCTTCGAAGTCGAACACCCCGCGATTGCTGGCACCTTGCGCAACATCATGAATGCATTGGTCAGCATGGGGGTCTGAACCCACCGGATACAAAAAAGCCCTGCTAGCGATAGCGGGGCTTTTTAGTTTTTGCCAGGAAGATCGCCAAGATCGCAGCCTGCGGCAGCTCCTACATTGGAACGCGTTTCCCTGTAGGAGCTGCCGCAGGCTGCGATCTGTTGACCTTACTGGCGGACCAAACGGTGATTCGGCAGTTGAACGGTTTCAGTACTGCGGTACGGGTTGATGTCCAACCCGCCACGTCGCACATACCGCGCATACACCGTCAATTTCTCCGGTTTCAGCAACCGCTGCAGATCCAGGAAGATCCGCTCCACACACTGCTCGTGGAAGTCGGAGTGCTGACGGAAACTCACGAGGTACTCCAGCAAACTTGCGTGATCCAGCGCCGCGCCACGGTATTCCACCGCCACACTGCCCCAGTCTGGCTGACTGGTGACCGGACAGTTGGATTTGAGCAAATGACTGTGCACGCTTTCTTCGACAATCTGCGAATCATCACAACGCAGCAGCTCAGGGCGCGGGTGCTCATAGTTGCTGACGCTGATGTCCAGATCATCGATGCAGACACCCGGCAACGCCACGACACCTTCGGCTTCGACCTCTTTCAGGCTGCGAATTCGCACGCCAACCGGCTTGCCGGCAGCGGCCGACAGGTCTTTGACCAGCGTGGCTTCGAGGCCCGCGGTGTCAGCAAATGGCGTCTGGTTCAGCGAATTGAGGTACAGCTTGAACGACTTCGATTCGATGATGTTCGGCGAGTCCGCCGGGATGCTGAATTCGCCGATCGCCACCACGGGTTTGCCCGACGGCAATAGCCACGACAGCTCGAAGCAGTTCCAGAAATCCACGCCTTTATAAGGCAGCGTTTCGGCTGTCAGGCCCAACTCGGCCCACTTTGCGGTGCGCGGGATCGGGAACAGCAGAGACGGCGTGTAAGTGGCAATGTATTCGCTGGATTTGCCCAGCGGCGAGTGTTCGGCTGCGGGATGCATGGCGGAAACCTGACTGAATAATCAGCGGATTCTACCAGCCTTTGCGCGCGCCTTTGAGTGCTTACTGACTGACAGTCAACTTGCCAACCATGCCCGCCTGATAATGGCCGGGAATATTGCAGGCAAATTCGAGGTTGGTGGCTTTGGTGAAGGTCCACGTCAGTTCGGCAGTCTTTCCCGGTTCCACCAGGACGCTATTCGGGTCATCGTGCTTCATTTCATGATCCATTCCGGCCATAGAACCGTGGTCCATTTCCTTCATGGCCGTAGGTGTAAGCATGCCGCTTTGCTGCATCTTCATCATTTCCTGCTGATGTCGGGCATGCATCGCCGCGTCACCGAGATTGAATTCGTGCAGCAACTGGCCTTTATTCACCAACACAAAGCGAATCGTCTCACCGGCCTTGATATCGATGGCCTTGGGCGTGAATGACATGTCACCCATCACCACTTCAACGCTACGAGTCGCCTTGGCCGCCGGCGCCGGCTGGCCGAAGTCATAGGTGTGCACCGGAGCGGCCCATACCGGCGAACTCAGCGCCAGCATGCACGCGGCCAGCACCAGAGGTTTGCGCAAAAACATAGTCGTACTCCAACAAGATAAGGTTCAGCCTGTGGAAAACTCTAAACTGCTGGCACTGCCCATAACCTGACAGCTAGATTACAACTTTGTCAGGTTGACCTGTATTAACGCTACCCACGGTATAACGCGTTCGTTCCATTGCCCCGAGTTGACCATGAAATTGCTGATTGTCGAAGACCAAGCGAAAACCGGCCACTATCTGCGCCAGGGCCTGACCGAAGCCGGGTTCAACACTGAACTGGTGGCCGACGGCAGCACCGGCCAGCAACTGGCGTTGACCGGCGACTACGCGTTGTTGATCCTCGATGTGATGCTGCCCGGTCGCGATGGCTGGCAGATTTTGCAGGCGGTACGCGCTGCCGGCCTTGATACGCCGGTACTTTTTCTGACGGCGCGAGACGCGGTGGAGGACAGGGTCCACGGCCTCGAACTCGGTGCCGACGATTATCTGGTCAAGCCGTTCGCCTTCTCCGAACTGCTGGCCCGGGTGCGCAGCCTGTTGCGTCGCGGCAGTGCCCCACCTCAGGAAACCAGTCTGCAACTGGCCGATTTGCGCCTGGATTTGCTCCGTCGCCGCGTCGAACGCAGCGGTCAGCGCATCGACCTGACAGCAAAAGAATTTGCCCTGCTGGAAATGCTCCTGCGCCGTCAGGGCGAGGTGCTGCCCAAGTCCCTGATCGCCTCCCAGGTCTGGGACATGAATTTCGACAGCGACACCAATGTCATCGAAGTCGCGATCCGCCGGTTGCGCTTGAAGATCGACGATGAATTCCCCAACAAGCTGATTCACACGGTGCGCGGCATGGGTTATGTCCTTGAAGAGCGCCCTGCCTGATGCGTCGCCTCTCCTTGAGCAGTCGCCTGGCGCTGCTGTTTGCCGCTTGCACGGCGGTCGTCTCGTTGTTCGCCGGCGTGTTGTTCAGTCGCGCCAGTGAGGCGCACTTCGTGGAGCTCGATCAGCAATTGCTGGACGGTAAGTTGATCGGGTTACGCCGGGCACTTCACGACATTCAATCGAGTGATAGCGAAATCAAACTGGCCGATGAATTGAGTCGGCAGGCTGATCTGTCGCTGCGGATTACCGGCAGCGACGGCCAGCGTTGGTATGACAGCTCGACGCACCTGCCCGACAAACTCCCGCCAATACCTGGCCTGTCGACCCTGAACAACGACGGCACCGATTATCGCGTGCTGAATGCTCCGTTGTTTGTCGACCAGCCTGATTCACCGCAACTGACCTTGTTGCTGGACATCACCCACCACCAACACTTTCTTCAACGCATGCAGCACCTGATCTGGCTCACCGTTGGGTTGTCGGCCCTGGCGACTGCGCTGTTGGGTGCGTGGGCAGCGCGCAGTGGCTTGCGCCCATTACGGCGGATGAGTGCGGTCGCCAGGGGTGTTTCCGCGCAATCGCTGACGGCTCGCCTGCCCGAAGAGAACATGCCGCCAGAACTCGCGGAACTGGCCCACAGCTTCAACGCCATGCTCGGACGCCTCGACGACTCTTTTCAGCGGCTCTCGGCCTTCTCTGCCGACATCGCCCATGAACTGCGCACGCCGCTGTCGAACCTGCTGACCCACACCCAGGTCACCCTCACCCGCCCACGACCCATCGAGGATTACCGCGAAGCGCTGCACAGCAACCTCGAAGAACTGCAATGGATGGCCCAACTGGTCAACGACATGTTGTACCTGGCCAAGGCTGACCACGGATTGCTGATGCCCAAGCGCGAACCGCTGGAGCTGGCGGAGGAAGTGGATCTGTTGTTGGAGTTTTTTGCGCCACTGGCTGAGGACGCTCAGGTAAAGCTCCATCGTGAAGGCAGCGCGCAGATGGAGGGCGACCGCAGCATGTTGCGGCGGGCATTGTCCAACCTGCTGGACAACGCATTGCGGTTTACGCCGGCCGAGGGTGAGGTCCGGGTGCGGATTATTGAACAAGCTGCAGGTTTGAGTCTGACGGTTGAGAACAGCGGCAAAGGCATTGACGGAGCATTGCTGCCGCGGTTGTTCGACCGTTTCTACCGGGCTGATCCGGCGCGACAGGAAGGCAGCAGTGAACATGCAGGGTTGGGATTGGCGATCACCCAGTCGATCATCCGCGCCCATGGCGGGCAGATTCGTTGCGAATCGGATAACGGATGGACGCGGTTTGTGATCGAGTTGCCCAAGGGAGATTGAGGCCTGCCCCCTGTAGGAGCTGCCGAAGGCTGCGATCTTTTGATCTTGCCCTTAAAAATCAAAATCAAAAGATCGCAGCCTTCGGCAGCTCCTACAGGGAGCGGCTTATGAATACCGTAACGCGTGAGCCGGTTCGATTTTCGCCGCGCGCCAAGCCGGGTAAACGGTGGCGAGGAAGCTCAGGATGAAACCCGCCGAGCAAATCAACACCACATCCCCACCCTGCAGTTCCGAAGGCAAGTTGCTGACGAAGTACACATCCGAACTGAAGATGTGCTGCCCGCTCACTCGCTCTATCCAGCCCACCAGCTCACTGACGTTAAGCGCCGCAATCACGCCCAGCACGCCACCGATCACGGTGCCGACAATCCCGATCACCGTGCCCTGCACCATGAAGATTGCCATGATCTGCCGTGGCGTCGCGCCGATGGTGCGCAGGATCGCGATGTCCGCACCCTTGTCGTTCACCACCATGATCAGGGTCGCGATGATGTTGAACGCCGCCACGGCGACGATCATCAGCAACAGCAGGCCGATCATGGTTTTCTCCATTTTCATTGCACTGAACAGGCTGCCCTGGGTGTGGGTCCAGTCGTCAGCCTTGTAGGCTGTGCCCAGGCCGCCCGCAATATCACTGGAAACCTTCGGCGCCGCGTACAAATCCTTCACCGCCAAGCGCACGCTCTGCACCTGGTTCGGCTGCCAATGTTGCATCTGCGCCGCATCTGCGACGTGGATCAGCGCCATGGAGCCGTCCAGCTCGGCACCGACCTTGAACACACCCACCACGTTCAGCCGCTGCATGCGCGGGGTGATGCCTCCCGGTGCGTTACTGACTTCCGGCACGATCAGGGTGATCTTGTCACCGACATTCAAGCGGAAGCGCCGCGCCGTGATCTCACCGACCACCACGCCAAACTCGCCTGGCTTCAAGGCATCGAGGCGCCCCTGAACGATGTGCTGGGCAACGATCGACACCTTGCCTTCCAGCGCCGGATCGACGCCACTGACCTGGATCGGCTGCATCGTACCTTTATAGGAGAGCATGCCTTCCATCTCGGTGAACGGCACCGCCGCCGTCACTTGCGGATTTTTCATCGCGGCAGCAGCCACGGGTTGCCAATCGTCGATCGGGTTCACGCCGACGATGGTCGCGTGCGGCACCATGCCGAGGATGCGCGAGCTCATTTCGCGCTGGAAGCCGTTCATCACCGACAACACCACGATCATCGCCAGCACGCCCAGGGCGAGGCCGATCATCGAGGTCATCGAGATGAAGGAAACAAAGCGATTGCGGCGCTTGGCGCGGGTATAGCGCATGCCGATAAAGATCGATAACGGTCTGAACATTCGCTGGGGCACCGTATAAAAATAAAAGACCCGACGTACTTTTCAGCGACGCCGGGTTTCAGCCAATCAGATGGGCGTCAGGCAACCTTCCTGCAAATGCAGGACGCGGTCCATCTGGCGAGCCAGGTTCATGTCGTGAGTCACCACCAGGAACGCCGTGCGCATCGAGGTGCTGAGTTCCAGCATCAAATCCTGGATGCCCTGGGCGGTGTGGGAGTCGAGGTTACCGGTCGGTTCGTCGAGCATCACCAGGCCCGGGTTGTTCACCAGGGCGCGGGCGATGGCCACGCGCTGACGTTCACCGCCGGACAGTTCCGACGGCTTATGCTCCAGGCGATGCCCCAGGCCTACCCGCTCCAGCAACGCCGTTGCACGCTTGCGCGCTTCCGGGATTGCGGTCTTGCCGATCAGCAGCGGCATGCAGACGTTTTCCAGCGCGGTGAATTCCGGTAGCAAATGGTGGAACTGGTACACGAACCCAAGGGAGCGGTTACGCAGCAGGCCACGATTCTTCTCGCTGAGTGCCGAGAGCTCTTCGCCGTCGAGCCAGACACTGCCCTTGGTCGGCGTATCAAGACCGCCCAGCAGGTTGAGTAAAGTACTTTTGCCCGAACCCGAAGTGCCGACAATCGCCACGCGCTCACCTGGATGCAGCTCCAGCTGCAGACCGGCCAGGACTTCTACCGACTCCGGACCTTCCTCGTAGGATTTGCCCAGGTTGCGGCAACTCAAGATTGCTTTTTCACTCATGCCCGACTCACTCATAACGTAGCGCCTCCGCAGGCTGGGTGCGCGCGGCACGCCAGGCTGGATACAGGGTGGCGAGGAAACTCAGGACCAACGCGGCGGCGCAGACCGTCAACACATCCTGGCTCTGCACCTGCGACGGCAGGTAATCGATGAAGTACACGTCGGCGTTCAGGAACTTGTGCCCGATCAAGCCTTCGAGCACCGAAATCGCGGCGCTGACGTTGAGCGCGGCAAAGATCCCGACCACGGCGCCGATCAGCGTACCGACCACACCAATGACCGTGCCCTGCACCATGAAGATCGCCATGATCGATCCCGGCGTGGCGCCAAGGGTGCGCAGAATCGCGATGTCGCCCTTCTTGTCGTTCACCACCATCACCAGTGTGGAAATGATGTTGAACGCGGCCACGGCAACAATCAGCAGCAACAGCAGGCCGATCATGGCTTTTTCCATGCGGATCGCCTGATACAGGTTGCCGTGGGTGCGGGTCCAGTCGCGTGCGTAGTAATGGTCTTCGCCAAGTTGCTGGGCGATGGACCACGCGGTGCGTGGCGCCTGGAACAGATCGTCGAACTTCAAGCGGATGCCTTGCACCTGATCCGGTTTCCAGCGATGCAGCCTGGCCAGATCCTGCAGGTTGGTGACACCCAGGTAGCCATCAAGCTCACCCGCGCCGACATGGAAGATGCCGACCACGGTAAAGCGCTTCATGCGCGGGAACATTCCGGCCGGGGTCACGGTGACCTCCGGCGCGACAAATGTCAGCTTGTCGCCGATGGCCGCGCCGAGCTTGGCTGCCGCCTTGTCGCCAATGACGATGCCAAAGCTGCCGGGCGCCAGGTCGTCCAGTTTGCCCTGCAGCATGAACTTATCAATGATCGAGACGTTGCGCTCCAGCGCAGGGTCGATGGCATTGAGCAGGACTTTGGAGACCTTGCCATTGTTGGTCAGCAAACCCTGCATCTGGGTGAACGGCGCAACGGCCGTCACCTGCGGGTTCTGCTTGACCTTGGCGGCCAGGCTTTGCCAGTCGCTGATCGGCTCACCGGACTCGATGGTCGCGTGGGGCACCATGCCCAGCACGCGGGTGCGCATCTCATGATCGAAGCCGTTCATGACCGACAGCACCACAATCATCACGACCACGCCGAGGGCGAGTCCGATCATCGAAGTCAGGGAAATGAACGACACAAAATGATTGCGACGCTTTGCACGGGTATAACGCGTGCCAATAAATACGAAGAGAGGTCTGAACATGTCGGGGCTTGTTCGGAGGGAAAAGGAACGTCCTTGTGGCGGGGGTCGGTAACCAGCTTTACACTCAGACCACCGCCGCTACCATGGGTTCGCCATGTCGACATTAGATGAAGAAGATCGCCGCGAATACTACCGTATCGAGGATTCGATCGCACTGGAAATTCGGCCCCTGTCCGCTCCCGAAGCGGCAGGACAGGAAGTGTTGCAGGACGCTTCCCCGCTGTTCAACTTGCTCAGCGAACTGCACCTGAGCGAATTCGAGTCGCAACACCTGCTGCGCCAGATCAGTGAACGCGACCGGAACCTCGCGGCGTTCCTGAAATCCCAGAATAAACGCATCGATCTGCTCAGCCAGGTGATAGCCATCACGGTGCTCGGGCAAATCGGCGAACCGCAGCCGGTGATCATCTCCGAAGGCGGCATCGACTTCCAGAACCCGACGCCCATCGCCGCCGGCGCTCACCTGTCGGTCAAACTGGTGCTGATGCCGCAAGCGCTGGGCCTGTTGCTCCGGGCCAGGGTCACGCATTGCGACCGCAAGGGCGGCGGCTATGACATCGGCACGGAGTTCGAACGCCCGACCGATGCCCAACGGCAATTGCTGGCCCGCTACATTTTGCAAAGGCAGGCCCAGGAACGACGCCTGGCCCGCGAACAAAACGAATCAGGCATTTAATTTAAGGAAGAACCGTGACCCTCATCTACGGCCATCGCGGCGCCAAGGGCGAAGCACCGGAAAACACCCTGACCAGTTTTCAGGAATGTCTCAAGCACGGCGTGCGCCGTTGCGAACTGGACCTGCACCTGTCCATGGATAACGAGTTGATGGTCATTCATGACCCCACGCTCAAGCGCACCACCGACCGTCGCGGCAAGGTCGTCGAGCACTCGGCGGCGGAGCTGGTGACCTACGATGCGCGCAAGGGTGGCCCGGGCTGGATCAAGCCGTGCCCGATCCCCACGCTGGAAGAACTGTTCGAGAAATGCGATTTCGAGCACTGGCAGCTGGAGGTCAAAAGCGCATCACGCACCCGCGCCTCAACGACGGTGCTGGCCATTCGCGAAATGGCCCAGCGTTTTGGCTTGCTGGACAAGGTGACGATCACCTCGAGTTCACGGGAAGTGCTGAAGGCCGCACTTGATCTGGTGCCGGACGTGTCTCGCGGACTGGTGGCCGAGTATGCGTGGCTCGATCCATTGAAGGTCGCGCAAAGTTATGGCTGCGAAATCCTGGCGCTGAACTGGACCCTGTGTACGCCGGAACGCCTGGAGAAGGCGCAGCGTCAGGGGCTGCATGTGTCGGTGTGGACAGTCAACGAGCCCGCGCTGATGCGCAGACTCGCCGACTTCGGCGTTGACAGCCTGATTACAGACTTTCCCGGTTTGGCCAGCGCCACGCTCGAGAATTGCTGAAATCGGTCTCCCCGGCCGGCTCAGGCCACCGGCCGGAGCCACTCAAAAAAGCCGGTTGAGGCCATCGTACGCCGCTACCCGATAGGCTTCAGCCATGGTCGGGTAGTTGAACGTCGTGTTGACGAAGTACTTCAGCGTGTTCAGTTCACCCGGCTGGTTCATGATCGCCTGACCGATGTGCACGATCTCCGACGCCTGATAACCGAAGCAGTGAACGCCCAACACTTCCAGCGTTTCACGGTGGAACAGGATTTTCAGCATGCCCTGGGGCTCGCCGGCAATCTGTGCGCGCGCCATGCTCTTGAAGAATGCCTTGCCCACTTCGTACGGCACCTTGGCCTGGGTCAGCTCTTGCTCGTTCTTGCCGATCGAGCTGATCTCGGGAATGGTGTAGATGCCCGTCGGCACGTCGTTGACGAAGCGCCAGCTGTTGTTATCCACAATGCTGCCAGCGGCCGAACGGCCCTGGTCGTGCGCGGCACTGGCCAGGCTTGGCCAACCGATCACGTCACCGGCACCGTAGATGTTCGGCACGCAGGTGCGGTAAGCCTCGTCGACTTCGATCTGGCCACGGCTGTTGACCTTCACGCCGATGTTTTCCAGACCCAACTGGTCGGTGTTGCCGGTACGGCCGTTGCACCAGAGCAAGGCATCGGCCTTGATCTTCTTGCCGGACTTGAGGTGCAGGATCACGCCGTTGTCCACGCCTTCGACGCGGTCGTAGTCTTCGTTGTGGCGCACCGTAATATTGTTGTTGCTGAAGTGGTAACTCAGCGCCTGGGAAATTTCCGAATCGAGGAAGCTCAGCAACTGACCGCGGTTGTCCACCAGTTCAACCAATACGCCCAGGCCACTGAAGATCGACGCGTACTCGCAACCGATCACGCCGGCGCCGTAAACGATGAGTTTGCGCGGGGTGTGGCCAAGGCTGAGGATCGTGTCGCTATCGTAGATACGCGGGTGATGGAAATCGATGTCCGCCGGGCGATACGGGCGCGAGCCAGTGGCGATGATGATGTGCTTGGCAACAAGCTTCTCTACCACGCCGTTGGCGCAGACCACTTCGATGGTTTGCTCGTCGGCGAAGCTGCCGGTGCCGAAGAACACGTCGACACGGTTACGGGCGTAGTAACCGGTGCGCGAGGCGACTTGTTTGGAGATGACTTTTTCCGCGCTTTTCAACACGTCCGGGAACGAGAACCAGCGTGGCTCACCAATCGCCCGGAACATCGGGTTGGTGTTGAACTGCATGATCTGCCGGACCGAATGACGCAGTGCCTTGGACGGGATGGTACCCAGGTGGGTGCAGTTGCCGCCGACCTGGCGACGGCTATCGACCATCGCCACCTTGCGCCCTGCTTTGGCGGCGTTCATTGCCGCGCCTTCTCCCGCCGGGCCGGAACCCAGCACCACCACGTCGTAGTTGTAGACAGCCATGCGTACTCCTCAGAACAGGCCGCGGCGCCCTCGGCACCTGCGGCTAAATCACGCCGAGCTGCGGCGTGAAGGAACAATTTGGGGCCAGTGCAGAACCCGGACACAGTCTATAGAAGCGTCAACGCCGCGCACATTAACCCTTGGTCGCGTCGTAGGCTAGTTTTGCCTGCACTACAACGCCAGTCTTCGATGCATCAATCGCCGTAATCACTCGGGTTTGTCGCCACTCAGGCGCTCAAAAGCCTGACTGGTTCGTGTGACGAAACCTGTATCGGCGCGAATCACAAAGAATGCACCGATGTCGTGGCTTTCGGCGTAGTCCCAACCCCGTTCCGGACCGAGAATCAGCAACAGCGTCGATAAGCCATCGGCCATCAACGCTGAAGGATGAATCACTGTGACTGACGCCAGCGCGTGTGAGACCGGTGCGCCGGTGCGGGCATCGAAGGTGTGGGAATAGCGCCGACCGTCCTGTTGAAAATAATTTCGGTAGTCGCCGGAAGTGGACACACCGTAGCCATCCACCTTGATGATGCGCTCGGCGACTTGCTGATCGTCACGGGGTTCTTCCAGTGCGATCTTCCAGGCGGAACCGTCGAGCTTTTTGCCAGAGGCCTTGAGTTCGCCGGTAGCTTCGGCGAGGTAGTCATGAATGCCCATGGCCTCCAGTCTTGCGGCAATCGTATCAACCGCGTAACCGGCGGCGATGCTATTGAAGTCGACTTCCACCGCCGCATCCTTGCACAACTGATCGCGATCGATGCGCAGGTGCTGGTAGCCGACGCGCTGCCGCACCTCGGCCAGCGCCTCGACGGCGGGGACTTTTTCTTCACGCGCCTGCGGACCAAAACCCCACAGATTGAGCAGCGGCTCCACCGTCAAATCGTAGGAGCCTTCGCTTTGCTCCGACAGCTGTTCACCCACCCGGATCAATTTGAGGATGGGCGCGGGCATTTTCTGACAACGATTAGCAGGCAGATCGTTGAAGTGCCCGATGTCCGAGTCGCTGCGGTAGGTCGACATCTGCTGATCGACTTCAGCGAGAATTTTTTCGACCTGCAATTGAACCTCTTTTGGCGCGGGAAGACCGGCGTGGCGCACGTACTTGATCGAATACGTGCTACCCATGGTCGGGCCGCCGAAGCTTTCCATTGAGTCGCCGTTGCCGCAGCCGGAAAGCACAACGGCTACCAACAAGAAAAACCCCGTCCGCCGATTCGACAAATCCCACGCTCCCCGACGCCAATGCCCGCCATTATGCATCACCCCCTGTAATTCGCTTCGGTGCGCAAACCTTGCCGCGTAATGGTTATATCGTTTAAGCAGCACGCTAACTAGTTGTTGCCTATCTATCTCCACACACATATTGTTACAAAACTGTTCGCCGAAGGAGCCTGCCTTCACGGGCGGCGGCGAGGACGTGTCTAAACCAGGGATTTCCAGCAAGACAGCCAAAAGTGAGTACGTTCAAATGTCCTCGAATACGGGCAAAGGCAAAGCGATTTTTCGCGTTGTCAGCGGTAACTTTCTCGAGATGTTCGACTTTATGGTCTACGGCTTTTACGCCACGGCCATTGCCAAAACCTTCTTTCCTGCCGACAGCGCTTTCGCTTCCCTGATGCTTTCGCTAGCCACCTTTGGTGCCGGCTTCTTGATGCGCCCGCTGGGTGCGATTTTCCTCGGCGCCTACATCGACCGTCACGGACGTCGCAAAGGCTTGATCATCACGCTGGCGTTGATGGCTGCCGGCACGGTGTTGATTGCCTGTGTACCGGGTTACGCCACATTGGGCGTGGCCGCGCCGCTGATCGTGCTGTTCGGCCGATTGCTGCAAGGCTTCTCCGCCGGCGTGGAACTGGGCGGGGTGTCGGTGTACCTCGCAGAGATTTCCACTCCGGGCCGCAAGGGCTTCTTTGTCAGTTGGCAATCTGCCAGTCAACAAGCCGCCGTCGTATTCGCCGGTTTGCTGGGAGTGGGTTTGAACCATTGGTTGAGCCCGGAACAAATGGGCGATTGGGGCTGGCGCGTGCCCTTCCTGATCGGCTGCATGATCGTGCCGGTGATCTTCGTGATTCGTCGCTCACTGGAGGAAACACCTGAGTTCCAGGCGCGTAAACACCGCCCTTCCCTGCAGGAAATCGTCCGTTCGATCGGCCAGAACTTCGGCATTGTCATTGCCGGCATGGCGCTGGTCGTCATGACCACCGTGTCGTTCTACTTGATCACCGCCTACACCCCGACCTTCGGCAAAGCCGAACTGCACCTGTCGGATATGGACGCGTTGCTGGTCACGGTGTGCATCGGCCTGTCGAACTTCTTCTGGCTACCGGTCATGGGCTCAGTGTCTGACAGGATCGGACGTAAGCCCCTGCTGTTGGCGGCGACTATTCTGGCGATCCTTACCGCCTACCCTGCCCTGGCCTGGCTGGTCGCAAACCCCAGCTTCAGTCATTTACTGCTTGTCGAGCTGTGGCTGTCGTTCCTGTATGGCTCGTATAACGGCGCCATGGTGGTCGCGCTGACCGAGATCATGCCGGTGGAAGTTCGTACGACTGGCTTCTCCTTGGCCTACAGCCTGGCGACCGCGACCTTTGGTGGCTTTACGCCGGCGGCGTGTACATACCTGATCCACGTGCTGGACAACAAGGCTGCGCCGGGGATCTGGCTGAGTGGCGCGGCGGTGCTGGGGTTGATTGCGACGCTGGTGTTGTTCCGTGGCAACCGGCATGAATTGCGCACCGCGCAGGCCGCGATACTAGGCGGCACCCGATAGACTGCCTTCGCGGGCAAGCCTCGCTCCTACAGGATTAGCGCGATTTCAAAATTGGCGCATGACCTGTAGGAGCGAGGCTTGCCCGCGAAGGGGCCGCCAAACACCAAAAAAAATCAACGGCCCGCCACCTTCAACGACCCACTCCACCCCCCGCCCAGCGCCTTATACAACGTCACCTGATTGATCTCCCGCGCCAGTTCCAGCTGCGCCCACTTCTGCTGCGCATCGAACAATGAACGCTGCGCATCCATCGTCGAGAAATAGCTGTCCAGCCCGGCCTCGAAACGCAAGCGAGACTGGCGATAAGCCTCCTGATAATCCCCCACCAGTTTCTTCTGAAACTCCACTTGCGTGAGCATCTCCTGCCGCGCATTCAACGCATCGGCCGCTTCGCGAAAAGCGTTTTGCACCGTGGCTTCGTACGCTGCCGCTTGACCGTCAAACCGCGCATGACTCGCGTCTACCTGCGCCCGCCGCGCACCGCCATCGATCAATGGCAGGGACCCGGCCAACGCCACCGACCAGAATTCAGCCGGGCCAGTGAGCAACCGCGAGAAATCCCCGGTCAGGCTGCCCAGCGCCGAGGTCAGGGAAAAGGTTGGAAAGTAGGCGCTGCGCGCCGCGCCGATATCCGCGTTGGCCGCGCGCAACTGTGCCTCGGCCGACATGATATCGGGGCGGCGCTCAACCAAAGACGAAGGCAAACCGGCCGGCACGTCCAGCGTCGCCAACTGCTCACCCAACGCGCCGGTGGGGAGCAACCCCGCCGGCACCGGCTGCCCCACCAGCACCCGCAATGCATTGCTGTTCTGCGCCACTTGCATGCGATAGGTGTTGACCTGCACCGCCGCCGTGTTGGTTTGCGCATCGGCCTGGTGGACGTCGATCCGCGCGCTGGAACCGAGGTTGAAACTCTTGCGCAGCAGCTGTCCGTAACGGTCCTGGGATTGGTAGGTACTCTGTGCGAGATCGAGTAAATGCTGATTGGCCTTGAGGCTCAACCAGGTGCTGGCGACTTCACCGATCAATGCCAGCCGGGCCGTTTGATAGTCCGCCTCGGACGCTTCGAAACGCGCCCCGGCGGCATTGCGCTGGCTACGAATACGACCAAACAGATCCAGCTCGTAGGAGGTGAACCCACCCGTGGCCTGAAAAGTGTTGGCGATGCTGCCAGCACTGACGCCGCCGGTTGGCGTGCGCACCAGTGGCGGCAATTTGCTGCGTCCGGCATAAGTGTCGATGCCTATTGTAGGAAAAAGTCCCGACTGCGCACTGTCATACCCCGC
The DNA here is from genome assembly GCF_059716195.1 of Pseudomonas sp. LBUM1644. NCBI lineage: Bacteria > Pseudomonadati > Pseudomonadota > Gammaproteobacteria > Pseudomonadales > Pseudomonadaceae > Pseudomonas > Pseudomonas sp. LBUM1644. The sequence continues at coordinate 4,393,602 of NZ_CP166812.1, forward strand.
CCGCGCCTCTTCGACGCTGGCGGCGAACTGACGCAGGCTGCGGTTGTTGGCCAGGGCCATTTCGATCAACTGACGCAGTCGGTCATCGACCACAAAACCGCGCCAGTCCTTGTCGAATGCCTGCTTGCCGGCACAGCACTCACCAGCGGTGTTGGCCGGCCATTGTTGATCGATCGGTGCGTCGGGTTTCTCGTAGGTCGGCTCCAGCGAACAGCCGCCGAGCAGGAGCAAAGACATGAAGCATGAGGTCGGTAAGCAACTGTTCATGGCGCGCACCTAAAAACGTTGGCCGAGCAAAGCTCGCAAGGGAGAAAGCAGCAAAGACCACAGACCTGACCGACCGACACTGATGTGCGGCAGCGGTTGTTTACGGGAACGAACACTGACCGGCCGCCAACGACGTTGCGGGACGTAGGACGATGCCTTGGCCGGCGCAGGCAAACGCGCTGTCGTGCGTTTTTCTCCCAGCAATGAGCGGCGCAGCAAGGTGCCGAATGCCAGCGCCGGATCGGCTTTGCTGACCACATTGATCGTCGCGTCGCTGAACAATCGCGCTATCAACCGCCGCCGCAGGCCTTCATCGAGCTCGGCAAACCTTAAGCCCAATTGATCTTCACCGTGATTGCGCATGACTTCGACGTCGAGCCAGCCCAGCTTGTCGATCCACATCTGGCCGCACAGCCCCGGTTTGATCGACGAGGCGAAGGCGCAATGCAGCGACGCGCCGCTGAGGGAAATATCCACCAGGCGACCGGGGAGGACCTTGCCGCCAAAACGCAACCCGGTGGGTTTGTCGAACGGAAAACGCTCTTCACCGTGCAGCCGTGGCCGGTCAACACAGGCCACCAGTGTCGCCAGGTTGTAGACCAGCGCCACCACGGTCCAACACAAGTTGAACAGCATGTTGCCGTCGAACGCCGCGGCGGTGCTGATGGCGATGTAAGCGCCAATTTGTGAAAACAGCGTCAAGGCGAAAAAGAAGCCGAACAGCTTCCAGTGCACCATGGTTTTCGTGCGATCAAGGCCTTTGGCGGTGACTTTGAACGGCCGCCCGAACGGTCGGACCATGGCGCTGGCGATGGTCGCCGTGACCGCCAAAGAGGCAACGATTTGCGTGACCTCGGTGAAAATCGGCAAGGTGCGCCGGTCCGTGACCCACGTCCCGTACCCCCAGAACGCAATCAGCGCCGGCATGCCGAAAGCAAGGAAATCCACCGGGTTGGCATAGAACCCGGCAATGCCGAAGTACCAATACAACACCGGCGAGACCAGCATCATCAAAATGAACGGCTTGGAAAACCAGTGCATCAGCCCATGGATGTAATGCAGTCGGTCATTGAGCGTGTAGCCACCGCCGCGCAAAGGTCCATCCTTGAGCAACGCCACTTGAATGGTGCCCAGGCACCAACGCCCGCGCTGGTTGATGTACTCGGTCAGGCCCTCCGCCGATAAACCGATCGACAACCGCTCATTCAACCAGCGGGTGACGTAGCCTTTTTGCAACAGCCGATACGTGGTGTAGATGTCTTCGCACACCGAACCTGTAGGAAACCCGCCAATCTCGTTGATCAAATCGCGCCGCACCACGAAGGATGTACCGACGCAAAACGCCGCATCCCAACCGTCCTTCGCCGGTTGAAACACATCGAAAAACACCCGTTGCTCATCCACCCAGCAGGCTGCTGTGCCCAGGTTGTGCTGAATCGGATCGGGGTTGTAATAGAACTGCGGTGTCTGTACCAGGCCGACTTTCGGGTCGTCGAACAAACCCAACGTGCGCAACAGGATCGGTTGCTGCGGCGCAAAGTCGGCGTCGAGCACCAGAATATAGGGTGCGTTGCTGCCAGCGGCCGATTGGCGCAAGCCGTTGTTCAGGTTGCCGGCCTTGGCGTGGGCGTTGTCGGGGCGTCGCGCGTATTGCACGCCGACCTCGGCGCAATAATCGCGCAACCAGTCACGACGCGTGTCGTCGAGCACCCAAATGGTGAAGTTGGGGTAGTCGATAGCCTGCGCGGCAATAATGGTTTTTTCGAGGATTTCCAGGCCTTCGTTATACGTGGCGATGAACACGTCCACCGCTGGCACATTCACGCCTTGAGCGCGCAGCCGTCCCTCGCCTGCATCCGCGTCCTGGCTGTGGTCCGAGCGACAGAGCATGACGATGATGGAAAACAGCGTGTAGCCAATCGCCAACATTTCGAAAAACAAAAAGGCGTAGGCCCAGACGGTGGCAAACCCTGAATGGCCGTCGGGCAAGGTGTCACGAATCCGCCAGGCCGCGTAGTTGACCAGCAACAACGCAGTGACGGCGCCGAATCCTGCACGCGCGGCCCATTGGTTCCGGTGAGTCAGGCAAGTGAACAGAATCACCGCCGCCAGCGTCCAGAAATTGATTTGCAGCAGTTGCAGCGAGTCCAGTGCCTGCATGTCAGTCAGCCTCTAGCGAACCGGTAAAGGGGTTGACGCCGGTGGCCGCGATCGCCGCCCACGCCGTGGCGCCCAAGTGAGGCAGGTGGTAATAGTAAAAATCATTGGTAACGGAGTCCGGACCTATGGCCAGTCCGGTACTGATGCGCGGTGCCGGTGTTGCAAACAGCCAGCCGTCCCCGGCCTGCTGTGCGAGCAACACGCTCCACAACGGCTGCGCCTTGTCGCTCAAGCCATTCAATTGCGCGACGGCGGCGGCCTGAGCGGTGCCTTCGGTCCATAGGCCATCGGGGTCGCGGTTGAAACCGTAGCCATCGCCTGCCCGGTGCGCGTGATCAATGAACGCAAAGACTCGACGCCAATCCCTGGGCGGATCGTGCAAGGCAATCAACGGCCATATCTGTGCATCCAGCCCTGATCGCACGCGGTCCGACGTCTGGCCATCCGCCCCCGTGCCGATCAGGAAGCGCCCTTCCCCGGCGTCCCACTGGCTGGCGACAAATTGCCGGGCAATCTGCGCCTGCTGCGCCGAACCTTGATCCGGCGCCACCGCGTCGAGTGCCGACCACGCAGCCGCCAGGTCGACGTTATGTTCAGTGGACTTCCAGTTCTGTTGGGTCTGCTTGGTGAAGTAGCCGTAATAGCCGCCGCTGAACCCGGCCGGCGATTGAGCGTCGTAGGTGTTTTTCTGCGACCAGTGCAGGACTTTTCTGGCAGCCTCGAGGTAAGACCCCTCGCCGCTTTGACGAAAAGCCTCGAGCAAGGCCAACGCCGCCCATGCTTGATTACCCGTGGCGCTGCTGACTTGATAGGCGTCTTGATTCCAGGCGTTGCGCTCGGTACTCCAATAGCCCGGCAATTTCATCGACGGTGCACCTACCGGGCCGGCGGCATATGCGTTACGTATACGTCCGTCCTGATACTCCGGATCGTGGTTCGTGGCGAAGACCAGGGCATCTGCTATCCGCCGCGCCGACTCGGCTTTGCCACAGGCAAACAACGCAATGCTGGCCAGGGCGTTGTCGTAAGTGAACGCTACGCCGCGCAAGGCCAGGATCGGCGCCGGCTGGCCATTGAGCGGTGGATAACTGGCCACCAGCACCGGACCTGACGGCTGCGACGCCACCGCCCGATCCAGCGCCGCGCAAGTCATCGCCGCCAGTTGCGGCCTGGCTTGCGCTGCTGATGCGCCGACTCCGCTACCCATCAGCATCACGCTGACGATCCCTCGCAAAATGCCCTTCATGGCCGCGACACCTCGGCGCTGGCCCACAACCCCGGATTGCAGGTCATGGCGCGCTGGTTATCCGTCAGGTCTGCGGTAAAGGTCCCGACCACGTACACCGAGTTCTGCTCGGCATAAGGGAACGGCACGCTGTAGGTGTTGGCGCGAATGTCCGAAGCGCTGGACAACAACTGCACCACATTGGCCTTGAGCGGCTCATCGAGGCCGCGGATTTTGACGATCAGCACGCTGTCGCGATCGATCTTGCTGGCCATGCGCTCGGGGAATACCGCAATCACATAGCTCTGCCCGCAATCGGTGGCGCGCAACAAGGTCGAGCCGGCCTGCACCAGCGTGCCCTGCGGCGCCAACAGTTCCTGAACGGTGCCGGGCGAATACGCCACAACCTCGTATCCGGCCATCAACTTGACGCGGTTCTGTTCGGTTTCAATCAACTGGTTGAGGTTGTCGAGTTCCTGTTGATACGTCGCACGGTTGCGCGCCTGATTCTCCAGGCTGAGCTTGAGCGTGGTCATTTGTGCGCTGAGGTCGAACATGCGCAGTTGATCGGGATCGAGGTACACCTGTTTGCTGGCCGCACTGACGTCGCCGTCGTTAATCCGCAACTGCGAGCGCACCGATTCGGCCGCGCCTTGCAGGGACGCCAGTTGGGCTTTCGACGAGGCGACCACCGCGCCACTCACGGCGCCTTGAACGAACAACTCAAGATTGCGCTCGACGGTTTCCTGAGCGTCCATCAACCGCGCACTGGCGGCGCTGCTCTCGGCTTTCAGGGCTTTCTGGGTGAAGAGTTGGCGGGTATGAAACGCGGTTTGGTACTGCTCGCTGGTTTTCTCCAGCGCTTCGTAATACTGCTGATCATGCTCGGCCTGGCTGGCCGAAGAGGACAACTGCTGCTCAAGGGTGAGGCGTCGTGTTTGCAGGGTCAGCAATGTTTCCTGATTGGCTCTTGGGTTCTCCACTACGGCGATTTTCTGGCCCTGTACAAACGTCGCGCCGGGTTTGACTTCCAATGTACTCACTACGCCGTCAATCGGCGTGGTCAGCAAAATCACCGGCGCATTCAAAATAGCCCGTGTGGCGGAGGCCGATACCAAGGGCATCAATAACGTCGACAACAGTAGCCAAATGATAAACCCGAGAACTCCCAAACCCACCAGGCGGGGTAACAATGACAATAACCTTGAGCGTTCTTCAGCCATGTTCGACTCTCCCGATAAACCAACCGCGTAAAAGTCAGGCAATAGCAGGCCGTGACCGAAAGACACTTTTGGCAGGGTGAGCAAAACGAAATAGTTCGCTGGACGGCAACTAAGCCGACGCTGTTTTATTTGGAATTATGGTGATGTGAGCAGGAATGAGATTCCTGTCTTGTTGGAGAATTGCTTTACAGCGCAGGTGACCACAATCTTGACCAAGCCCGAGGCAGAGCGGGCGTTGTCATTGGCGACACTAGATTCAGAGCATTCGGGTGTCAAGCATCCGCAGGAAACAATTAAATGACGTCAATTATATAGCGACCGATAAATTGGATCCGTTCTTTTTATTGCACAGCGATAGCCCGACAACTGCTTATTTTTATTGGGAGTTTTTATTTTTTATATGTAAATGAACTTTGTATCGATTTTTAGATAATTCTTAATATCACTAGACAAATACTAAATCGATATAAGTACGACCCAAACAAAAACGCCCCGACCTAAGTCGGGGCGTTTTTATCTGCAGCTAACGCTTAGCGCGGGAACGCTGGCGGGTTTACACCGGCCATGTCTTCCATCACGCGCACGACCTGGCAGCTGTAACCGAACTCGTTGTCGTACCAAACGTACAGAACAACACGGTTGTCTTGGCTGATAGTCGCTTCAGCATCCACAACGCCTGCGTGGCGCGAGCCAACGAAGTCGGTGGAAACCACTTCCTGCGAGTTGACGTAGTCGATTTGCTTATGCAGATCGGAGTGCAGCGCCATGTAGCGCAGGTACTCGTTCATCTCTTCACGGGTGGCGGCTTTCTCAAGGTTCAGGTTGAGAATGGCCATCGACACGTTTGGCGTTGGAACGCGGATCGCGTTACCGGTCAGCTTGCCGGCCAGTTCAGGCAGGGCCTTGGCGGCAGCAGTGGCAGCACCGGTCTCGGTGATGACCATGTTCAACGCGGCGCTACGACCACGGCGATCGCCTTTGTGGAAGTTGTCGATCAGGTTCTGGTCGTTGGTGTACGAGTGAACCGTTTCAACGTGACCGTTGATGATGCCGAACTTGTCGTTCACTGCCTTCAGCACCGGCACGATGGCGTTGGTGGTGCAGGAAGCAGCCGAGATGATCTTGTCGTCAGCGGTGATTTCACCGTGGTTGATACCGTGAACGATGTTCTTCAGCTTGCCTTTACCTGGCGCGGTCAGGACAACGCGGTCGATACCCGGGCAGGCCAGGTGCTGGCCCAGGCCCTCGGCGTCACGCCATACTCCGGTGTTGTCCACCAGGAGCGCGTCTTTGATGCCGTACTGGGTGTAATCCACTTCAGTCGGGTTTTTCGCGTAGATAACCTGGATCAGGTTGCCGTTGGCGGTGATGGTGTTGTTCTCTTCATCGATGGTGATGGTGCCGTTGAAGGAACCATGAACCGAATCGCGACGCAGCAGGCTAGCGCGCTTGACCAGATCGTTCTCGGCGCCCTTGCGGACAACGATGGCGCGCAGACGCAGGCCGTCGCCGCCACCGGTTTTCTCGATCAGGATGCGCGCCAACAGACGGCCGATACGACCGAAGCCGTACAGTACAACGTCGGTGCCTTTGCGCGCCGTAGCGTTTTGCTGGCCAACAACGTCAGCCATTTCTTCACGGACGAACTGCTCGGCGGTGCGGCCATTGCCTTCGTTACGGAATTTGAAGGCCAACTTGCCCAAATCTACCGAAGCTGCGCCGAGCTTGAGCTCGCTCATGGCTTTAAGCAGAGGGAATGTTTCGTGGACGGAGAGTTCGCTGTCGTCGGTAGAGCGGTGGCGAGCAAAGCGGTGAGCTTTGAGAATCGCGATGACAGACTGGTTGATCAGGCTGCGGCCATAGATCGAGCTCACCACGTTGTTGTTGCGGTAGAGCTGACCGATAAGCGGAATCATCGCTTCTGCGAGTGCTTCACGGTCGATCCATTCACCAAGACACTGGTCGGGCTTCTGAGTCACGGGAACCTTCCACATGTAGGGGCAGAAAAAAGGGGCTACATTATGCCGCCGAGTGCCTCCCGTAGCAATGCGCGCCTGTCGTGCGATCCGTAACAAATTCCCGTCCAAAAAAATCACACACCGCTAAAGCCCAATAGAACCGGGGCTTTCAGCGCAGTCAATTTTTTGGAGACAACGCTGTCTTGTCCGTAACCCTCCGTAACACCCGGTCGTTTTGCCACTACATAATCGGCCGTTTCCGCTAAAAAACCGGCGTTTTTTGTCTTTACCACTACATTTCGCCAAACCTGCGTAATAGACACAGTCTGCAACTGACAGGCGGCACCCGAGGCCGCTACAATTACCGACTTTGTCGCAACGCTTGGAGCTCAACCTTCCGTGCCCGTTCTGCGTCTACCGCTTCTCCCTGCCGCGGCAGGTAAACAGCACTGGGGCAACCTGCCCGGTGCCGCCCTGAGCCTGGCCATCGCCGAGGCTGCCAGCGCTGCCAAGCGCTTTACCCTGCTACTGACCGCCGACAGCCAGAGTGCCGAACGGCTGGAACAGGAGCTGAGTTTCTTCGCCCCGGATTTGCCGGTGCTGCATTTCCCGGACTGGGAAACCCTGCCCTACGATCTGTTTTCGCCGCACCAGGACATCATTTCCCAGCGCATCTCCGCGCTGTACCGGTTGCCGGAGCTGAGTCATGGCGTGTTGGTCGTGCCGATCACGACCGCCCTGCACCGCCTGGCGCCGACCAAATTCCTGCTCGGCAGCAGCCTGGTCCTGGACGTCGGCCAGAAACTCGATGTCGAGCAGATGCGCACGCGGCTTGAGGCCAGCGGCTACCGTTACGTCGACACGGTGTACGAGCACGGCGAATTCACCGTCCGCGGCTCGTTGATCGATCTGTTCCCGATGGGCAGCAAACTGCCCTTCCGCATCGACCTATTCGATGACGAAATCGAGACGCTTCGTACATTCGATCCGGAAAACCAGCGCTCGATCGACAAGGTAGACACCGTCCGCCTGTTGCCGGCGCGCGAGTTTCCACTGCAAAAAGACGCCGTCACCCGCTTCAAGGCGCGTTTCCGCGAGCGCTTTGACGTCGACTTCCGTCGCTGCCCGATCTTTCAGGATTTGAGCAGCGGGATTACGCCGGCCGGTATCGAGTACTACCTGCCGCTGTTCTTCGACGAAACCTCCACCCTGTTCGATTACCTGCCGCAGGACACGCAAGTGTTTTCCCTGCCGGGCATTGAACAGGCTGCGGAAAACTTCTGGAACGATGTGCGCAATCGCTATGAAGAGCGCCGCGTTGATCCGGCGCGTCCTTTATTGCCACCGGCCGAGTTGTTTCTGCCGGTGGAAGACTGCTTCGCTCGCCTGAAGAACTGGCCGCGGGTGGTTGCCAGTCAACAGGACGTGGAAACCGGCGTCGGCCGCGAACGCTTCCCCGCGCGGGAGCTGCCGAACCTGGCCATCGAAGCCAAGGCCACCCAGCCGTTGGCGGCGCTGGCGGGTTTCCTCGACGAATTCCCGGGTCGCGTGCTGTTTACCGCCGAGTCTGCAGGCCGTCGCGAAGTGCTGCTGGAATTGCTCGAACGCCTGAAGCTACGACCGAAAACCGTCGACAGCTGGCCGGACTTCGTGGCGAGCAAGGAGCGCCTGGCGATCACCATCGCGCCGCTCGACGAAGGCCTGGTGCTGGACGATCCTGCGCTGGCCCTGGTGGCCGAAAGTCCGTTGTTCGGTCAAAGGGTGATGCAACGCCGTCGTCGCGAAAAACGCGCCGACGCCAACAACGATGCCGTGATCAAGAACCTGACCGAGCTGCGCGAAGGTGCGCCGGTGGTGCATATCGATCACGGTGTTGGTCGCTACCTCGGGCTGACGATTCTGGAAATCGATAGCCAGGCCGCCGAATTCCTGACCCTCGAATACGCTGAAAACGCCAAGCTGTATGTGCCGGTGGCCAACCTGCATTTGATCGCCCGTTACACCGGCAGCGACGATGCCCTGGCCCCGCTGCACCGCCTCGGCTCCGAGACCTGGCAGAAAGCCAAGCGCAAAGCCGCTGAACAGGTGCGCGATGTGGCGGCCGAACTGCTCGACATCTATGCCCGCCGCGCCGCTCGGGAGGGTTATGCCTTCGCCGACCCGAAAGCCGATTACGCGACCTTCAGCGCCGGCTTCCCGTTCGAAGAAACCCCGGACCAGCAGACCACCATCGAAGCCGTGCGCGCCGACATGCTCGCACCGAAACCGATGGATCGACTGGTCTGCGGCGACGTCGGCTTCGGCAAGACCGAAGTGGCGATGCGCGCGGCGTTTATCGCCGTGCACGGTGGTCGTCAGGTCGCCATTCTGGTGCCGACCACCCTGCTCGCCCAGCAGCACTACAACAGCTTCCGCGACCGCTTCGCCGATTGGCCGGTAAGCGTGGAAGTGATGAGCCGCTTCAAGTCGACCAAGGAAGTGAACGCGGCCATCGCGAACCTGGCCGAGGGCAAGATCGACATCGTTATCGGCACGCACAAACTGCTGTCCGACGATGTGAAAATCAAAAACCTCGGGCTGGTGATCATCGACGAAGAACACCGTTTCGGTGTCCGTCAGAAGGAACAGCTCAAGGCACTGCGCAGTGAAGTCGACATCCTCACCCTGACGGCGACGCCGATTCCGCGCACTCTGAACATGGCAGTATCGGGCATGCGCGACCTGTCGATCATCGCCACACCGCCGGCTCGTCGCCTGTCGGTGCGGACCTTCGTCATGGAACAGAACAAGAGCACGGTCAAAGAGGCCCTGCTCCGCGAGCTGCTGCGTGGCGGCCAGGTCTACTACCTGCATAACGACGTGAAAACCATCGAGAAGTGCGCCGCCGACCTCGCCGAACTGGTGCCGGAAGCGCGGATCGGCATCGGCCACGGGCAGATGCGTGAACGTGATCTCGAACAGGTGATGAGCGACTTCTACCACAAGCGCTTCAACGTGCTGATCGCCTCGACCATCATCGAGACCGGCATCGACGTGCCGAGCGCGAACACCATCATCATCGAACGTGCCGACAAGTTCGGTTTGGCGCAACTGCACCAATTGCGTGGCCGCGTCGGCCGCAGTCACCACCAGGCTTATGCTTACCTGCTCACCCCGCCGCGCCAGCAAATCACCACGGACGCGGAAAAGCGCCTGGAAGCGATCGCCAACACTCAGGATCTTGGCGCAGGTTTCGTGCTGGCGACCAACGACCTGGAGATTCGCGGTGCCGGTGAATTGCTCGGCGATGGCCAGAGCGGGCAAATTCAGGCGGTCGGTTTCACGCTGTACATGGAGATGCTCGAGCGCGCCGTAAAGTCGATCCGCAAGGGCGAACAACCGAACCTCGATCAACCGCTGGGTGGTGGTCCGGAAGTCAATTTGCGGGTCCCGGCATTGATTCCCGAAGACTACCTGCCGGACGTTCATGCCCGACTGATCCTCTACAAACGCATTGCCTCGGCCACCGATGAGGAAGGCCTCAAGGACCTGCAAGTGGAGATGATCGACCGTTTCGGCCTGTTGCCGGAGCCGACCAAGAACCTGATGCGCATCACTGCGCTGAAATTGCAGGCCGAGCTATTGGGCATCAAGAAAGTCGACGGCGGCCCGCAAGGCGGTCGCATCGAGTTCGCGACGCAAACCCCGGTCGACCCGCTGACGCTGATCAAATTGATCCAGAGCCAACCCAAACGCTACAAATTCGAAGGCGCCACGATGTTTAAATTCCAGGTGCCGATGGAGCGCCCGGAAGAGCGCTTTAATACTGTAGAGGCGCTGTTCGAGCGCCTCATTCCGAAAACTGCTTGAAGGACGCCGCATGCGCCTGTTTCGCTCACTGACGTTGTTGATGTCGCTGCTCGCCCCCTCGGCGTTCGCCGCTGACCTGTATCAGGTTGAAATGATTCTGGTCCGCCAAAACGCCGTACCGGCCATCGTCAGTCGTGCGGCGCCGGAAGAATGGGCTGCCGGCGCCCAGCGCCTCAACCCCGACAGCCTGCGCACGCCGAGCCTCAATGGCGAAGTGGAAAAACTCACCGCCAGCAATGACTACACGGTGTTGCTGCACAAGTCCTGGCAACAGACGCTCGGTGAAGAAGCCAGCAAAGTCGCGATCAGTGATGGCAAAGAACAATTCGGCCAGTTTCCGATCGAGGGCACGCTGAACCTGAAGCTGGGACGCTTCACCGATGTCGACGCAGACTTCTGGGTCAACCAGATCAACACCGATGGCCTGGTCACCGCCAGTGAACGCCTGAAGACAGAAAGCCATACCAAAAACGGACAGCTGAATTTCCTCGACGCCGGCCATCTCGGAATGTTGATCAAGATTACCTCGCTGACCGCCCCTGCACCCCGGCCAGTCCCCGAAGAAATTCCGGACTGATTGAAGTCCTTATGCCCCCGACCCTGAGCAAACCCCTGGCGCCTTCCTGGGTCAGCCGATTCAAGGAACAAAGCCTGGAACGCGGCCGACGCTATGCGCTGGAGAATCGCGTCAGGATCGTCGAGGTGGGCGACGCCACCATCATCGCCGCCTGCGAAGGCTCGGGTGGTAACGTTTACCGTCAGACCATTCGCCTGCGCGAGTCAGCCAAAGCCACCTTGCTGATGGTCGACGCCACGTGCACGTGCCCCGTCCACAGTAACTGCAAACATTGCGCGGCAGTGCTGCTGAAGGTTCAGGAAACCCTGGCCTATCCCGCCGCCGCCCAGGACGCCGAGCTACTGGAAAAACTTCAGGCCGTGCTGGAAAACCGTAGCCCGAAAGCACCGCCACAAGTGTTGGTGGAAAACGTGCAACCGATGCCGCGCCTATGGCTGGCGAGTATCGAGTTCAGCGCCTTCGAACCACGCAACGGCAAGATGCAACGCTACATCCAGCATCGCGCGGCGCTGTCGTTCAGCTATCTGGATGAATACGTTTCCGGGCAGAAGAACGCCGACATCCTGATCCGCCAGGAAACACAGACCCTGCGGATAAAACGTCACCCGGAAGTCGAACAGGCCTGCAGGGAACAATTAAGAATCCTCGGTTTCAAGGTCGCCACCCGACAAAGCAAAGCCCTCCCGGAAAGTGCCGGCGAGCTGTTCGAGATGGTCAACGACAGTGCCTGGCTGACCTTCACCCTCAATGAACTGCCGAAGCTGCGCGCCCAGGGCTGGGAGTTGCAGATCGACGAAGAATTCGGCTTCGACCTGACCGCCGTGGACGACTGGTACGCCACCGTCGAGCAGGCACCGGAACGTGACTGGTTTGATCTGGAGCTGGGGATCATCGTTAACGGTGAACGGCTGAGCTTGTTGCCAATCCTGTTGAACCTGATGCGCTCCCACACCGAAATCCTCAACCCGGAACGCCTCGCCCGACGGCGCGATGACGAGTTGATCCTGGTGAACATCCCAAATCGCCCGAACTCCGAGTACGGTCCGTTGCAAGTCGCCCTGCCCTTCGGCCGCTTGAAACCGGTGCTGGCGACCCTCGGCGAGTTCTATCTGCAAGGGCCCGGCGAAACCGCGCTGCGCCTGAGCAAGGCCGACGCCATACGTTTGAATCCGCTGGAAGGCATGCCGCTGCTGTGGGAAGGTGGCGAACAGATCCGCACGTTTGCCCAGCGCCTGCGGGACATCAAGGACTTCACTGTCACTGCGCCCGAAGGCTTGAATGCAACGTTGCGTCCGTATCAGCTGGAGGGCCTGAGCTGGATGCAGTCGTTGCGGCAACTGGAAGTCGGTGGAATTCTCGCGGACGACATGGGCCTGGGAAAAACCCTACAAACCCTGGCGCATGTTCTTAGCGAGAAAATTGCCGGACGCCTTGATCGACCGTGCATGGTGGTGATGCCCACCAGCCTGATCCCCAACTGGCTCGACGAAGCGGCGCATTTCACGCCGCAACTGAAAGTGCTGGCGTTGTACGGCGCCAGCCGTAAAAAACACTTCGACAATCTGTCCGATTACGACCTGATCCTGACCACTTATGCGCTGCTGCCCAAGGACGTCGAACGCCTGGCCGCACAGCCGTTACATGTGTTGGTGCTGGACGAAGCCCAATACATCAAGAACCCCAACAGCAAGGCCGCGCAGGCTGCTCGCGAACTGAATGCCCGCCAGCGTTTGTGCCTGAGCGGTACGCCACTGGAAAACCACTTGGGTGAGCTGTGGTCGCTGTTCCACTTCCTGCTGCCCGGTTGGCTCGGTGATGTGAAAAGCTTCAACCGCGATTACCGTGTTCCGATTGAAAAGCGCGCCAGTGAAGTACGACTTCAGCACCTGAACGGTCGGATCAAACCGTTTCTGCTACGCAGGACCAAGGAGCAGGTCGCGACGGAATTGCCGCCGAAGACTGAAATCATTCACTGGGTCGAACTGAATGAAGCCCAGCGCGACGTGTACGAAACGATGCGCCTGGCCATGGACAAGAAAGTGCGCGACGAGATCACCCGCAAGGGCGTGGCCCGCAGCCAGATCATCATTCTTGAGGCGCTGCTGAAGCTGCGTCAGGTGTGTTGCGATTTGCGGCTGGTGAATGACGCTGTGCTGCCGACTCGTGGCAGCACGTCGGGCAAGCTCGACAGCCTGATGGAAATGCTTGAGGAACTGTTCGAGGAGGGCCGGCGAATCCTGCTGTTCTCGCAGTTCACTTCAATGCTCGCGTTAATCGAGGTCGAGCTGAAGAAACGCGGTGTCGAGTATGCGTTGCTGACCGGACAAACCCGCGATCGACGCGCCCCCGTGAAAGACTTCCAGAGCGGCAAGCGTCAGATTTTTCTGATCAGCTTGAAGGCCGGCGGTGTTGGCCTGAACCTGACCGAAGCGGACACGGTGATTCACTACGATCCGTGGTGGAACCCGGCAACGGAAAACCAGGCGACTGACCGCGCCTATCGCATCGGCCAGGAGAAACCGGTGTTCGTCTACAAGATGATTGCCAGGGGCACGGTGGAAGAGAAGATCCAGCATCTGCAAAAAGAAAAATCCGACCTGGCGGCAGGCGTGCTAGATGGGCGCAAGACCGGGGACTGGAAGCTGCAGAGTGACGACATTGAAGCGTTGTTTGCGCCGCTGCCGGATAAGCTGGAGAAGCGCTGAAATGTGCGGCGTCTGGTAGGCCGCCTTCGCGAGCAAGCCCGCTCCCACATTTGACCGTATTCTTTAGGAAGAGTTAGGTCGAATGTGGGAGCGGGCTTGCTCGCGAAGGGGTCAACGCGGTGTAAAACCTGTTCAGGCCTTAAGCGCCCGCGCCAACGCCGATTTCACCGCCCCCATCCCGTCACGCAGCGCCTGTTCGATCTCGGCCATGGTAATCACCGCCGTCGACTTGCCCGCCGCCGGATTCACCACCAGGGCCAGGCAGGCGTAATCCAGTTCCAGCTCACGGGCCAGCGCCGCTTCCGGCATGCCGGTCATGCCGACAATGTCGCAGCCGTCACGCTCGAGTCGCGCGATTTCACCAGCGGTTTCCAGCCGTGGTCCTTGGGTGCAGGCGTACACGCCTTGACGGCTAAAACCAACGCCTTCAGCCGCCAATGCCGAGATCAGCTGCTGGCGCAGGGCTTCGCTGTAGGGATAGCTGAAATCGATATGGGTGACCTGTTCGAGATTATCGGCGAAATAGGTGTGTTCGCGACCGCTGGTGTAGTCGATCAACTGATGGGGCACGCAGAAATGCCCGGTGCCCATCGCAGCATTAATCCCACCGACCGCGTTGACCGCGAGAATCGCTTCGGCACCGGCCTGTTTCAGTGCCCAGAGGTTGGCGCGGTAGTTCACCTGATGCGGCGGAAAACGGTGAGGATGACCGTGGCGTGCGAGAAACAGCACTTCCTTGCCCGCGTATTCACCGATCTGCACCTCGGCCGACGGAGCGCCATAGGGTGTGTCCACTGCCAGAGACTGACGAATGCTCAGGCCTTCGAGTTGAGTCAGGCCGGTGCCACCGATAATCGCGTAAACGGTCATGACGGGAAGTCCTTACTCAATCAGTTGAGCTTCTTTGAGTGCACCAATGGCTGTGAGCCAGCGCGGGTCTTGACGGTATTCAGTGCCGGCGTACGACTGGCCGCGCATCCGCGCAATACGCCCGGAGGGTTTGACCTTCAGACGCTGGGCGGCGCTCAGGGCCAATTCCGCGGCCGCACGATCGTTGCACACCAGGCCCATGTCGCAACCGGCCGTCAGCGCCGCCTCGATACGGCTGGCGGCATCGCCAACCACGTGGGCACCGGCCATGGAAAG
Organism: Pseudomonas sp. LBUM1644; assembly: GCF_059716195.1. Lineage (NCBI taxonomy): Bacteria > Pseudomonadati > Pseudomonadota > Gammaproteobacteria > Pseudomonadales > Pseudomonadaceae > Pseudomonas > Pseudomonas sp. LBUM1644. The sequence goes on from NZ_CP166812.1 coordinate 4,408,712, forward strand.
GTCGTCGCTGAAAATCACACCGTCGAATTGTAGTTCGCCGCGCAGGATGTCCTGCAACCAGCGACGAGAGAACCCGGCAGGTTGGGAGTCGACTTGCGGGTAAATAACGTGGGCCGGCATGACGGCGGCCAGTTGCTTGCTCAACCTGGCGAACGGCACCAAGTCGTTGGCGCGGATCTCGCCGAGGCTGCGTTCGTCATTTGGAATGGCGACGTGGGAATCGGCCTCGGCCCAGCCGTGACCGGGAAAATGCTTGCCGGTGGCGGCCATGCCGGCGCTGTTCATGCCGCGGATAAACGCACCGGCCAGCAACGCTGCGCGCTCGGGGTCACCTTCGAACGAGCGAGTGCCGACAACGGCGCTGCGCTGGTAGTCCAGATCGAGTACCGGGGCGAAGCTCAGGTCAAGGCCGACCGCGAGGACTTCAGTCGCCATTATCCAGCCGCACTGTTCAGCCAGGTATTCGGCATTCGGGTTGTCGGCGATGGCGCGCATCGCCGGCAGTCGCACAAAGCCCTGACGCAGACGCTGAACCCGTCCACCTTCCTGGTCCACCGCCAGCAACAGATCGGGGCGGATGGCACGGATCGCAGCACTCAGCTCACGCACCTGACGCGGGTGCTCGATATTACGGGCAAAAATGATCAGGCCGCCCACTTCGGGCTGGCGCAACAATTGGCGATCTTCAGCCGTCAGCCAGGTACCGGCGACGTCCACCATCAACGAGCCTTGCAGGCCAGCAGTCATAGAGATTCCTTGATAACGATAAACCCGGCTCGCACGCGTTCGCCGCCATGGGCAGTACCCGGCAGGTCGGCGATAACAATGGGAAGCGGGTTCAGAACGAGAGTCGGCATGGGCGGCTAGCTTAGCGGATGTAAGCTGCCGCGCCCACCCGTGCGGTTAAACCTTGGCGGCAACCGGGGCCGATTTGCTGCGCGGACGCAATTGCGCGGTGGCCATGGCCGAATCGGTGACGCCGGTTTCGGCACGCATGCCAGCGGCCAGGAACGGCACCATCAGTCGCATCACTTGCTCGATGGACGTATTGACACCGAAATCGGTCTCGGCAATGGCGCGCAAGGCCTTGATACCGGACATGCTGAACGCCGCGGCACCGAGCATGAAATGCACGCGCCAGAACAGTTCGATGGGTGGAATACGCGGTGCAGCTTCATTGACCAGCATCATGTAGCGGCGAAACACCTTGCCGTACATGTCTTCCAGATAACGACGCAAGTGGCCCTGGCTCTGGCTGAACGCCAGCCCCAGCAAGCGCATGAAGATAGAGAGATCATTGCCGCTGCGTGGCTGGACCACCAGGGCTTGTTCGACGAGGATTTCCAGCAGCTCTTCCAGTGTCGGCTTGTTTTCGGGCTTGGCCTGACGCCGCTCCAGCTCTTTATCGAGGCTCAGGCAGAACGGCCCGAGGAAGCGCGAGAAGACCGCTTGGATCAGCGCCTTCTTCGAACCGAAGTGATAGTTCACTGCCGCGAGATTCACACCGGCCTTGCTGGTGATCAAACGCAACGAGGTTTCAGCGAAACCTTTTTCCGCGAACAACTGCTCGGCAGCATCGAGAATGCGTTCAACGGTTTCCGACTGGGCCATGGCTACTCCGCCTGACAAACACTTGTTTGAAACATACGTTTCAGCCTGTGCGTTGTCAAGCCTGGCAGTTCGTTTTGGGAATGGTCGGTCAGCTATTTAACCATACAACGGCGAGGCGTAAATCAGCAGGCTGATCGACCGTCCGGCGGCAGGCAAAAAAAGGGGCATTGCCAAGACGCTTTCACTGTATATAATCCCAGTCACTGTATAAAAAGACAGAGCGATCAATATGCTAAAGCTGACGCCACGCCAAGCAGAGATTCTGGCCTTCATCAAACGCTGCCTCGAAGACAACGGCTACCCGCCAACCCGTGCGGAAATCGCTCAGGAGCTGGGCTTCAAGTCGCCAAACGCGGCGGAAGAGCACCTCAAGGCGCTGGCCCGCAAGGGCGCAATCGAAATGACGCCCGGCGCCTCCCGCGGGATCCGCATCCCCGGCTTCGAAGCCAAGGCCGACGAATCCACCCTGCCGATCATTGGCCGAGTGGCTGCCGGTGCGCCTATCCTCGCGCAGCAGCACATCGAAGAATCCTGCAACATCAACCCTGCCTTCTTCCATCCTCGGGCTGACTACCTGCTGCGCGTTCATGGCATGAGCATGAAGGACGTGGGCATTTTCGACGGCGATCTGCTGGCAGTCCATACCACCCGTGAAGCCCGCAATGGTCAGATCGTGGTTGCACGGATCGGCGACGAAGTGACCGTCAAGCGCTTCAAGCGCGATGGCAGCAAAGTCTGGTTGATTGCCGAAAACCCTGAATTCGCCCCTATCGAAGTAGACCTGAAAGATCAGGAACTGGTGATCGAAGGCTTGAGTGTCGGCGTCATTCGCCGCTAAAGGAGGCTCTATGCAGTTCCCGCACACACCCCAGCAAGCCCAACTGCCGTTGTTCGAGGCGTTCATGGTGCAGCCGTTGGCGCCGATCCTGAAAGACGTGATCGAATCGCCCTGGATCGCTGAACCTGAAGTGTTCAGTGAATTGTCGTTGCGCGGTGCGGCCGGGAACTGCCTGAACCTACTGGCACCGATCCTCAGGGAACTGAGCGAGGATCAGGATGCGCGCTGGCTGACACTGATCGCCCCGCCCGCCAGCCTGACTCAGGCCTGGTTACGGGACGCTGGCCTTAACCGCGAACGCATCCTGCTGCTGCAACCGCGCGGCACCCAAAGCGCCCAGCAATTGACGTGTGAAGCCTTGCGCCTGGGCCGCAGCCACACGGTCGTCAGTTGGCTCAATCCACTGAACGCGAACTCGCGGCAACAGTTGATCAGCGCAGCCCGCACCGGGGACGCACAAAGTTTGAATATTCGATTGGGGTAACGGACAAAACATGTGCGACAGGAACGACGCAGGGCTTCTCCAGGGATAGAGAAGCCAATCTGTAGCGATATCAGTAAAAAGTGACGAACGGGATCAATGGAGAACCCGAGCACTCTCATCCGTATTGAAATCGCCTTCAACCAGACGTCCTGCCATCTGCACGCCGACGCTCAACATCGCTTTTGCGACTTCCACGTGCTGGCCTTGCAGGAACTCTTTGGCATCCTTGGAGAAATCCAAAGTAACCAGAGAACCCTCGTCCTCAGCCCTGCGCAGCTCGATTCGGCCGTCTGGCAACTCGACAATTTCTAGAAAGGACGTTGGCATAAAAGTCTGTTCTCCACGAAAGGCGGGGATTATATAGGCATCGGTCAGGCTTCGCTCATGATCTTGACCAGCAGCACTTTTAATCGCGCCACTGGAACTGCGGTCATCAGCACTCGTTCAAGCCTTCACGAAACCGGATAGCCAGCCCTTTAAGGTTCTGACGCCAACTCTCCAGCTCTTCCCGGCCCAACTCCTCCGGAGCATCCACCTCATCCAGATTAACCGCCACGATCAGCGGTTGCGTCACGTCGCCCTTGGGTTTGCGCGGGGCACGAGGTGGCTGGAACAGCGCTGAGTGAGCCGCCAGCAGCTTGGCCAGCCATGTTTCCGGGTTCTGCGCCAGTTCGACCATCTCGGCCATTTCAGGAATAGCGATGGTTTCCAGGACTTCGCGAGTCAGCAGCAATTCCGCACGAGGCGCATTGGCTTGGGGCAAGCGATAGAAACCGGCGATTTCATGGCACAGCCCCAACAGCGCACCGTACAGGTGAAACAACGCTGATTCACGCCCTGCCTGAATCAGCGCCAGGGAATTCATCGCCCGCCCCTCTTCAGCTTTGGCGAGCGCTTCCAGCGACAGGCCGGCGAAATAAATCTTCTGGTTGGTACGGGTATAGAGTTCGTGGGCCATGACGGCAGCCTCCACAACGAAATAATTGCTTCACGCAGGTCGGACAGTGTCATGGATCACCCAAGCACACCGCAACCCCAAAACAAAAAGGCCGCATGAAAACCCGAGGGTTGTCATGCGGCCTTTTGTGCAACGGAGCAAGCTCGTTCCTACAGTAAAGCTATTTAAGCCTTGACCTTCGCCGGACGCTTGTCTTCAACGGTCCACTTGCCGCCGTCGTAATACGCCTTCCAGCCAGTCGGCTTACCGTCGACTTCTGTCTGAACGTATTGCTCTTTGGTCTTGCGGCTGTAACGGATCACGGCAGGCAGGCCGTCCGGGTCCTTCTTCGGTGCTTCGCAGAGGAAGTGATACTTCGGATCGATCTCATCCTTGTGCGGCACAATTTCGATGACCAGCGGGGCACGCGTCTCGCGGTTTTTCGGGAATTGGCTGGCCGCCAGGAACAGGCCGGAAGCCCCGTCGCGCAGGATGTAGGTGTCGTTGACCTTTTCGCATTTCAGCTCAGGCATTTTCACCGGATCCATTTTCGGCGGCGCTGCATCACCGCTTTTCAGCAGCTTGCGGGTGTTCTTGCAGGTCGCGTTGGTGCAACCGAAGAACTTGCCGAACCGGCCGGTCTTGAGTTGCATCTCGCTGCCGCACTTGTCGCACTCCAGGCTCGGACCTTCGTAGCCCTTGATGCGATAAGTACCCTCTTCGATTTCGTAGCCGTCGCAATCCGGGTTGTTGCCGCAAATGTGCAGCTTGCGCTTCTCGTCGAGCAAGTAAGCGTCCATCGCGGTGCTGCAGATCGGGCAACGGTGTTTGCCACGCAGCACCAGCGACTCCGACTCACCTTCGTCGTCCGCGGCAATTTCGTCGCCCGGCACCAGGTTAACGGTAGCCTTGCAGCGCTCTTTCGGTGGCAGGCTGTAGCCCGAGCAACCGAGGAACACGCCGGTCGATGCGGTACGAATCTGCATCGGGCGACCGCACACCACGCACGGAATGTCCGTCATTACCGGTTGGTTGGCGCGCATGCCGCCTTCGGCACTTTCGGCTACTTCGAGCTTCTTCTTGAAGTCCCCGTAGAACTCGTCGAGAACATTCTTCCAGTCGCGCTCGCCCTGAGCCACATCATCGAGATTCTCTTCCATGCCGGCGGTGAAGCCGTAGTCCATGAGGTTGGAGAAGCTCTCGGCCAGACGCTCGGTAACGATGTCACCCATCTTTTCCGAATAGAAACGACGGTTATGCAGCGCTACATAGCCACGGTCCTGGATGGTCGAAATGATCGCTGCGTAGGTCGAAGGACGACCAATGCCGCGTTTTTCCATTTCTTTAACCAGGCTGGCTTCCGAATAACGCGCAGGCGGCTTGGTGAAGTGCTGGGTCGGATCAAGCTTGATCAGCTTCATCGCGTCGCCCTGGGCCATATCGGGCAGCACGTCGTCGTCGCCTGGCTTGGCAATTTGCGGCATCACGCGGGTGTAACCATCGAACTTCAGGATGCGGCCCTTGGCGCGCAGCTCGAAGTCACCGGCACCCACCGTGACCGTGGTCGACAGGTATTGGGCCGGCAGCATCTGGCAGGCGAGGAACTGGCGCCAGATCAGCTCGTAGAGCCGCTCCGCGTCGCGCTCCATGCCCGACAGCTTGCTTGGCTCGGTGTTGGCGTCGGACGGACGAATCGCTTCGTGAGCCTCTTGTGCGCCTTCCTTGCTGCTGTAGACGTTCGGGGTTTCCGGCAGGTACTTCTTGCCGAACTCGCCTTCAATATAAGTGCGCGCCATTGCCACTGCATCAACCGAGAGGTTGGTGGAGTCGGTACGCATATACGTGATGTAGCCGGCTTCGTACAAACGCTGGGCCATCATCATGGTTTTCTTCACACCGAAGCCCAGGCGGTTGCTTGCAGCCTGTTGCAGGGTGGAAGTAATGAACGGTGCCGACGGCTTGCTGCTGGTTGGCTTGTCTTCGCGTTTGACGATGCTGTAGCTGGAAGCCTTGAGCTTCTCCAGCGCGGCCATGGCCTGGGCTTCGTTGAGCGGCTTGAAGGCTTCGCCTTTCTCGCGAGCCACGTCGAAGCGCACAGTAGCGCCCTTGGCGGTGCCGAGGTCGGCGTGCACTTCCCAGTATTCTTCCGGGTTGAACGCACGAATTTCGCGCTCACGCTCGACCACCAGCTTCACGGCAACCGATTGCACGCGACCGGCAGACAGGCCACGGGCGATCTTGGACCACAGCAGTGGCGAAACCATGTAACCCACCACACGGTCGAGGAAACGACGCGCCTGTTGGGCATTGACACGATCGATGTCCAGCTCACCCGGCTTGGAGAACGCTTCCTGAATCGCCTTCTTGGTGATTTCGTTGAACACCACGCGCTTGTAGCGGCTGTCGTCGCCACCGATGGCTTCGCGCAGGTGCCAGGCAATGGCTTCCCCCTCGCGATCCAAGTCGGTTGCGAGATAGATGGTGTCAGCATCTTTGGCGAGCCGGCGCAGCTCTTCGATAACCTTTTCCTTGCCGGGGAGGATCTCGTACTTGGCTTTCCAGCCATGATCAGGATCGACACCCATGCGGGAAACGAGCTGTTTGCGCGCCTTCTCTTTTGGCGTGAGCACCGGACCTTCACCCGCGGCAGCCTTGCCGCGCTTGGCGGCTGGCTCTTTGCTGGCGCTAGCCGAACCGCTGGTGGGCAGGTCTCGGATATGGCCGATACTCGACTTCACCACGTATTGGTTACCCAGATACTTGTTGATGGTCTTGGCCTTAGCCGGGGATTCCACAATGACCAGCGATTTGCCCATGGATCAGAAAATTCCTGAATTCTAGAAGTGAAAGGCGGTTGGCGCCTGACGCGGCACCGCTATATATAGTGGCTACAAGGTGAGGTCAAGCGCAGGGTCTTGCGCGCACTCAGCTTATACCTTCGAAAAAAGGCTCGGTTCGGCTTGCACCAAAGCAAAGCGCGGCACCTGTTCGCCGTCAACCTCGACCGACTCCAGGAACATGCTCAAGGGACGTACCCAAAAGCCGTAATCGCCATACAGGGCTTGGTAGAAGACGACTTCTTCTTCGGTTTCCGAATGCCGCGCAATACTGAATACACGGTACTGCGGACCTTTGTAATGTTGGTAGAGCCCAGGTTGTATCGGCATGCTTTGGCCCTCACTCAAATCTTTTCAAAATAAAAACAAAAATAAATTCAGAAAAACAAAAACCGGGGCACTTGGCCCCGGCTTCCATCAACGGATCGCTTAAACGCGTTCGAAGACGGTGGAGATGCCTTGGCCGAGACCAATGCACATGGTGGCTACCCCGAAGGTGCCGCCATTTTGCTTCATCACGTTCAGCAAAGTGCCGGAGATACGGGCACCGGAGCAACCGAACGGGTGACCCAGGGCGATCGCGCCGCCGTGCAGGTTAACCTTCTCGTTCATCTTGTCGAGCACTTTCAGATCTTTCAGCACTGGCAGGGCCTGTGCGGCGAAAGCTTCGTTGAGCTCGAAGAAGTCGATATCGTTAATGCCGAGACCCGCGCGCTTCAGTGCTTTTTGTGTGGCCGGTACTGGACCATAGCCCATGATTGCCGGGTCCACACCTGCCACTGCCATCGAGCGAATCACCGCCAGAGGCTGGATGCCCAGGTCCTGTGCACGCTGTGCCGACATCACGATCATGCACGAAGCACCATCGGTGATTTGCGACGAAGTGCCGGCTGTCACGGTGCCGCCCTTCGGGTTAAACGCTGGCTTCAATGCCGCCAGGCTTTCCAGAGTGGTTTCCGGACGAATGGTTTCGTCGTAGTCGAACAGTTTCAGGAAACCGTTCTCGTCGTAGCCCTGCATCGGGATGATTTCGTCTTTGAACTTGCCTTCCACCGTTGCCTTGTGGGCGAGCTGGTGGGAGCGCACGCCGAACGCGTCCTGTTGTTCGCGAGTGATGCCGTGCATTTTGCCCAGCATTTCAGCGGTCAGGCCCATCATGCCCGAGGCTTTTGCCGCGTACAGGGACATGTGCGGGTTCGGATCGACACCGTGCATCATGCTCACGTGGCCCATGTGCTCGACGCCGCCGACGACGAACACGTCACCGTTGCCGGTCATGATTGCTTGCGCAGCAGTGTGCAAAGCGCTCATCGACGAGCCGCACAGACGGCTGACGGTCTGGCCGGCAGCGGTGTGCGGGATTTGCGTCATCAGCGAGGCCATGCGAGCGATGTTCCAGCCCTGCTCCAGGGTCTGGTTTACACAGCCCCAGATCACGTCTTCGACTTCGTTAGGGTCGACCTTGACGTTGCGTTCCAGCAATTTGCTGATCAGGTGCGCCGACATGTCTTCGGCGCGGGTGTTGCGGTGCATGCCGCCCTTGGAGCGGCCCATCGGAGTACGACCGAAGTCGACAATCACGACGTCTCTTGGATTCAAGCTCATAAAATTTCACTCTCGCTCAAGTGTTGGGACGCTTAACCGAAGAACCGTTGGCCGGTTTTGGCCATTTCACGCAGTTTTGCGGTCGGGTGGTACAGCGCGCCCAAATCAGCGTACTGGTCAGCCAGGGCAACGAACTCTGCAACACCGATCGAATCGATGTAGCGCAGCGCACCGCCACGGAATGGAGGGAAACCAATACCGTAGACCAGACCCATGTCGGCTTCGGCAGCAGTTTCGACGATGCCGTCTTCCAGGCAACGTACGGTTTCCAGGCACAACGGGATCATCATCCAGTTGATGATGTCTTCGTCAGTGACTTCGCGCTGCTCGTAGACGATCGGCTTGAGCACTTCCAGTACCGATGGATCGGCAACTTTCTTCTGCTTGCCTTTCTTGTCGGTCTCGTAGGCGTAGAAACCCTTGCCATTCTTCTGGCCCAGGCGCTTGGCTTCGTAGAGCACGTCGATGGCCGTACGGCGATCGTCTTTCATGCGGTCCGGGAAGCCTTCAGCCATTACGTCACGACCGTGGTGACCGGTGTCGATGCCGACCACGTCCATCAGGTATGCCGGGCCCATTGGCCAGCCGAATTTTTCCATGACCTTGTCGATACGGACGAAGTCCACACCGGCGCTGACCAATTTGGCGAAACCGCCAAAGTACGGGAACAGTACGCGGTTGACCAGGAAGCCCGGGCAGTCGTTGACGACGATCGGGTTCTTGCCCATTTTCTTGGCGTAGGCAACGGTGGTGGCAACGGCCAGCTCGCTGGACTTCTCGCCACGAATCACTTCAACCAGCGGCATCATGTGCACCGGGTTGAAGAAGTGCATGCCGACGAAGTTTTCCGGACGCTTGAGGGCCTTGGCCAGCAAGGTGATGGAAATGGTCGAGGTGTTGGACGCGAGGATGGTGTCCTCTTTGACCTTGTCTTCCACTTCGGCCAGAACGGCTTGCTTGACCTTCGGGTTCTCGACGACTGCTTCGACGACCAGGTCAACGTGACCAAAATCACCGTAGGACAGGGTCGGACGAATGCCGTTGAGCACTTCAGCCATTTTCGCAGCGGTCATGCGACCTTTATCAACGCGACTCACCAGCAGCTTGGCGGCTTCCGCCAGACCTTGCTCGATGCCGTGCTCGTTGATGTCTTTCATCAGGATCGGCGTGCCTTTGGAAGCCGACTGATAAGCGATACCGCCACCCATGATGCCGGCGCCCAATACGGCAGCCTGCTTCACGTCCTTGGCGATTTCGTCGTAGGCCTTGGCCTTTTTCTTCAGTTCCTGGTCGTTCAGGAACAGACCGATCAAGCTCTGCGCGGCAGAGGTCTTGGCCAGCTTGACGAAACCGGCGGCTTCGACTTCCAGCGCTTTGTCGCGACCGAAGTTCGCGGCTTTCTGGATGGTCTTGATCGCTTCAACCGGCGCCGGGTAGTTCGGGCCAGCTTGACCGGCCACGAAACCTTTGGCGGTTTCGAAAGCCATCATTTGTTCGATCGCGTTCAGTTTCAGCTTTTCCAGCTTCGGCTGACGCTTGGCCTTGTAGTCAAACTCGCCGGAAATGGCGCGTTTGATCAGCTCCAGGGCAGCTTCTTGCAGCTTCTCGGGAGCAACCACTGCATCGACGGCGCCGACTTTCAGCGCGTCTTCAGGACGGTTTTCCTTGCCGGCGGCAATCCACTCGATGGCATTGTCGGCACCGATGAGGCGCGGCAGGCGCACGGTACCGCCGAAGCCCGGGTAGATGCCCAGCTTGACTTCCGGCAGACCGATCTTGGCGTTGGTCGACATGACGCGGTAGTCCGCCGCCAGGCACATTTCCAGACCGCCACCCAGGGCGATGCCATTGATCGCGGCGACAGTCGGGACGTTGAGGTCTTCGAAATCGCTGAAAATCTTGTTGGCTTCGAGGTTGCCTGCAACAAGCTCTGCATCAGGCAGCTTGAAGTTCTCGACAAATTCGGTGATGTCGGCGCCGACGATGAACACGTCCTTGCCACTGCTGACGATCACACCCTTGATCGAAGCATCTGCCTTGATAGTGTCTACGGCCTGACGCAGTTCGTTCAGGGTTAGACGGTTGAACTTGTTGACGGACTCACCCTTGAGGTCGAATTTCAATTCGACGATGTCACTTTCAAGAGCCTTAACCGTGATGGCTTTACCTTCGTAAATCATCAACTGATCTCCACGATATGGAAGCTGAACAGTACACGTCGGACGCAGGCGAATGGCTCGGCAGGACGTTTAACGTCTGATGCTACGCCAATCCACCCGGCACACCCTCCAACGCGATAGTCGGGATTCTGTAGGAGCGATCTGAAATACAAACGCTCAATTCATACGCCCGTTTGATTTGGGTACGTCACCTTCACGGAATTTCCGGCAATTGTCAATCGCCCAAAATGCGGGTTGAAATGCGACTTTCCGGTCATTTCCGTACCGCGAAGCCCTGCAACACGCGGCTGCATGTGAGGCCATTCATAGAATCAATAGTTAGAAAAGTCGCCCTAATTCGCTGCAGCCTTTGTTTAACAGGCTACGCTGGCGGGAACACGAGAAAAAATATGAACGCTTTTGGCGAATGCCCGGCGTAAGATCTTGCCCACAACGAATTACCGGCCTGCCTGGCCAACCCCGCCCGATGATGATGTCGGGCTTTTTATTGCCCGCAGAATGCACACGATCCTGTAGGAGCTGCCGAAGGCTGCGATTTTTTGATGTTGTTTTTTTAGAGGCAAGATCAAAAGATCGCAGCCTGCGGCAGCTCCTACAAGGATTCCGCGCGACGCAGAGGATTCGGAAATGTCAGGGGATCGTGTTCAGGCTAATGCCTTCAGGGTGGCATCGATTTGTTGCAAAACAGTCGCTTCGCCCTTCTCGCCCCAATACAAGGTGATCATTTGCTTGTCTGCTTCGACCTTGTAGACGTTGTCTGGCAACTTTTCGAAATGAATCAACAACGCCGGATCGTCGCAGGCTTCTTGCCACTGATTCACCCAGACTCCCGGTGCCTTTTGCCAGTAGCTCCAGCACGCCGGCTGATTGCCCCGACGCGGTCGATGGTACTGGGCGCAAGGGCTCGGCGGCTCGTGGCTCAACCAGTGCGGCCACTCCTGAGGCGCCAGTTGCATGGCCAACCCGATGCGTCGCGCCTCCATGCGCAGGGCCATGCGACCGCTCTGGTGGCGAGACGGCCGCAACCATGCCAGAGGGCTCAGCACCACCAGCAGGATTGACACCACTATCCAGACCGTCATATCTGTACTCCCGATTCTTGATGGGCGCATTGGGTCACTTTGAAACCAATACGCTTGAAACCAGCCATACTTACCCATATCGCAATCCTCAGGAGGAGCACCTCATGCCCTACCACCACATTCTGGTCGCTGTAGATCTAACCGAAGAGTGCGATCCTGTAATCCACCGCGCTCGCGAACTGTCCGTGAGCAATGGCGCAAAACTGTCTCTTGTACACATCGTCGAGCCGATGGCCATGGCCTTTGGCGGCGACGTGCCGATGGACCTGTCACAACTGCAACAACAGCAGTTCGATCAGGCCCGAGAACGCCTGGACCGATTGATCGTTAAATATCCGGAGCTCTCCAAGGAATACAGCCACCTGACCTACGGCCAACCGCGGCAGGAGATTCACCATCTGGCCAAGGAACAAGGTTGCGACATGATCGTGGTGGGCAGTCACGGCCGGCATGGCCTGGCGCTTCTACTGGGTTCCACCGCCAATGATGTGCTGCACGGTGCGCCTTGCGACGTGCTCGCAGTGCGCCTGATCAAAAGCTAAACCCTTGTAGGAGCTGCCGCAGGCTGCGATCTTTTGATCTTGGCTGTCTTGAAGATCAAAAGATATAAGATCAAAAGATCGCAGCCTTCGGCAGCTCCTACAAAAAGCCCGGCATTCACGTGAGTGAGCCGGGCTTTTTTATCGCAGGATCAATCAGGCATCCAGCTCGGCCCAGCGCTCGACCATAACGTCGAGCTCAGCCTGCAACTGTTCCAGCTGAGCGATCACCGCGGCGGTTTCCGCTGCCGGACGCTGATAGAACGCGGCATCCGCCATCTGCGCTTCAACGGCCGCAATCTGCTGTTCCATGGCTTCGATCTGGCCCGGCAACATTTCCAGCTCACGCTGCAATTTGTAGCTGAGTTTCTTCTTCGCCACTGGCGCTTCAACCGCAGCAGCGACAGGCGCCGCTTCGGCCGTCACTACCGCGGAGGTCAAGTCGGCTTTGCCGGATTTGCTTTCGGTCACGCCCAGCAGGCGCGGCGAGCCGCCCTGACGCAGCCAGTCCTGATAACCACCGACATATTCGCGAACCTTGCCTTCACCTTCGAAGACCAGGGTGCTGGTGACCACGTTGTCGAGGAATGCCCGGTCGTGGCTGACCATCAGCACGGTGCCGTTGAAGGTCAGCAAGACCTCTTCCAGCAGTTCGAGTGTTTCCACGTCGAGGTCGTTGGTCGGTTCGTCGAGCACCAGCAAGTTGGCCGGTTTGCTGAACAGTTTCGCCAGCAACAGACGGGCACGCTCACCACCGGACAGCGCCTTCACCGGCGTGCGCGCACGCTGCGGGCTGAACAGGAAGTCGCCGAGGTAGCTCAGCACGTGACGGCTCTGACCATCGATGTCGATGAAGTCGCGACCTTCCGCGACGTTGTCGATCACGGTCTTTTCCAGGTCCAGCTGATGGCGCAGCTGGTCGAAGTAGGCCACGTCGATCCGCGTACCCTCTTCCACTTTGCCGCTGGTCGGCTGCAGACCGCTGAGCATCAACTTCAACAGCGTGGTTTTGCCGGTACCGTTGGCGCCGAGCAGACCGATACGGTCGCCGCGCGTCAGGACCATCGAGAAATCCTTGATCAGGAACGGACCGCCCGGATGCGCGAAACTCACATTCTCGAGGACCATCACCTGCTTGCCGGACTTGTCGGCGGTGTCCAGCTGAATATTGGCCTTGCCAGTGCGCTCACGACGCTCGCTGCGCTCGACGCGCAGGGCTTTCAGTGCGCGGACACGGCCTTCGTTACGGGTGCGACGCGCCTTGATGCCCTGGCGGATCCAGACTTCTTCCTGGGCCAGTTTCTTGTCGAACAGCGCGTTGGCGGTTTCTTCAGCCGCCAGACTCGCTTCCTTGTGCACGAGGAAGCTGGCGTAGTCGCCGTTCCAGTCGATCAGGCCACCGCGATCCAGTTCCAGGATGCGCGTCGCGAGGTTCTGCAAGAAGGAACGGTCGTGCGTGATGAACAGCACGGCGCCCTGGAAATCTTTCAACGCCTCTTCGAGCCAGGCGATGGCACCGATGTCCAAGTGGTTGGTCGGTTCGTCGAGCAGCAGCAGGTCCGGTTCGGAAACCAGGGCCTGGGCCAGCAGGACGCGACGACGCCAGCCGCCGGACAATTCGGCGAGGGTCTTGTCGGCCGGCAACTGCAGGCGGCTCAAGGTGCTGTCGACCAGTTGCTGCAGACGCCAGCCATCGCGTGCTTCGAGGTCGTGCTGGACGTGCATCAATTTGTCCAGGTCCTCGGCGGTGACGATGTTCTGGCTCAGGTGGTGATACTCGGCAAGCAGTGCGCCAACACCGTCCAGGCCTTCGGCCACCACGTCGAACACGGTCCGCTCGTCGGCTACCGGCAATTCTTGCGGCAATTCGCCAATCTTGAGGCCGGGCGCGCGCCAAACGGAGCCCTCGTCAGGCTTCTGGTCGCCCTTGACGAGCTTCATCATGCTGGACTTGCCAGTGCCGTTACGGCCGATGATGCACACCCGCTCACCACGGGCGATCTGCCAGGACACCTTGTCCAACAACGGCATAGCGCCGAAAGCAAGGGACACATCGCTGAATTTGAGCAGGGTCATGAGCTTCTCCAAAAACCGGGCGCGCATTCTACCTGACTTGAGGCTTCAGAAGGCCGGCAATTTCACCATCGTGGGACTCTGCATGACAAATGTTGCGAACTGATGCTGACAGGCCGGCAAAGCTTTCGCCCGCTGCTGGCAAAAGGCTAAGCTACAGATTATTCAGTGCGGGCATGCCCGCACTTGTCATGATTTCTCTGCCCGGATGTCTCATGCGCAGTCGCCTTTTCAGTCTTTTATCGTGTTTGCTTCTCTCTGCCACTGCCGTTCAATCAGTCCAGGCGGTTGACCTGTCCACCCAGCGCCAATACTACGATGAGGCCAAGCGCGCCCTGGCCAAGGGTGATACCGGTCCTTACTTCCGTTACAGCCAGGCGCTCAGCGATTACCCGCTGGAGCCGTACCTGGCCTATGACGAACTGACCGCGCGCCTGAAAACGGCGAGCAACGAAGAAATCGAAAAATTCCTCGCCGAACACGGTGACCTGCCGCAAGCCAACTGGATGAAATTGCGCTGGTTGCGTTGGCTGGCCGATCGCGGCGACTGGGCGACGTTCGTCAAATACTACGACCCGAAGATGAACTTCACCGAACTGGACTGCTTGAACGCGCAGTATGAAATCAGTCATAACCTCAAGCCCCAAGGTTACGCCAACGCCGAAAAACTCTGGCTGACCGGAAAATCCCAGCCCGCCGCCTGCGACGCGATGTTCGGCATGTGGGCCGCCGAAGGCCAGTTGACCGAGCAGAAACGCTGGGAGCGCACCAAGCTCGCCGCCCAGGCGCGCAACTATCCACTGGCCAACAGCCTGGTCAACGGCCTGACCACCCTCGCTCCTCGCGGTCGTCTGTTGGTGGATGTGGCGCAGAAACCCGAGCTGCTCAACCAGCCGTCGCGATTCACCCCGGCCGACGAGCCGATGTCGGATGTCGTCAGCCTTGGCCTGCGCCGCCTGGCGCGCCAGGACCCGGACAAGGCCATGGAGTTGCTCGACGGTTATGCCAGCAGCATGCACTTTTCCCGAGACGAAAAAGTCGCGATCGCCCGGGAAATTGGCCTGACCCTCGCACGACGTTTCGACAGCCGCGCGCTGGACGTGATGACCAAATACGACCCGGAGTTGCGCGACAACACCGTGTCCGAATGGCGCCTGCGCTTGTTGCTGCGCCTGGCCCGCTGGGACGATGCCTATCAACTGACCCGCCGCTTGCCGCAGGATCTGGCGACGACCAACCGCTGGCGTTACTGGCAGGCCCGCAGCCTGGAACTGGCGCAGCCGCAAAATCCGGAATCACAGACGCTTTATAAAGGCCTCGCTCGCGAGCGGGATTTCTACGGATTCCTCGCTGCCGATCGCTCGCAGTCCCCCTATTCGCTGGTCAATAAACCGCTGGTGCTGAGCCAGGCGCTGATCAACAAGGTGCGCAACACGCCAGGTGTGCGTCGCGCCCTGGAGCTGCATGCCCGCGGGGAGATCGTCGACGGTCGCCGTGAGTGGTATTACGTCAGCCGCCATTTCAACCGTGACGAAATGGTCGCCCAGGCGAAATTGGCCTACGACCTGAAATGGTATTTCCCGGCCATCCGCACCATCAGCCAGGCCCAGTATTGGGACGACCTGGACATTCGTTTCCCGATGGCCCATCGCGAAACCCTGGTGCGTGAAGCCAAGATCCGTGGCCTGCATTCAAGTTGGGTGTTCGCCATCACCCGCCAGGAAAGCGCCTTCATGGATGACGCCCGCTCCGGCGTCGGCGCCAGCGGCCTGATGCAATTGATGCCGGGGACCGCCAAGGAAACCGCGCGCAAATTCAGCATTCCATTGGCCTCGCCGCAGCAGGTGCTCGACCCGGACAAGAACATCCAGCTCGGCGCCGCGTACCTGAGCCAGGTCCACGCCCAGTTCAACGGCAACCGTGTCCTTGCCTCCGCCGCCTACAACGCCGGCCCCGGTCGTGTGCGTCAATGGCTGCGCGGCGCGGACCACCTGAGCTTCGACGTCTGGGTGGAAAGCATCCCGTTCGACGAAACCCGTCAGTACGTGCAGAACGTGCTGTCGTACTCGGTGATCTACGGCCAGAAGCTCAATTCGCCACAGCCGTTGGTGGATTGGCATGAGCGCTACTTTGACGATCAATGACCGGTAATGCCGGTAATGTAGGAGCTGCGGCAGCTCCTACAGGTGGAGGTCGAGCGCGGCCTTGCCATCACTAAACTGCAACGCCGCCAACCGCGCGTACAACGCATTACTCGCAATCAATTCCTGATGTGTCCCCACCGCCACCAGTTTTCCTTGGTCCATCACCGCGATCCGGTCGGCGTTTTTCACCGTGGCCAAGCGGTGGGCGATGACCAGGGTGGTGCGGTTTTTCATCAGGCTCGGCAGGGCTTGCTGGATCAGGTGCTCGCTCTGGGCATCAAGGGCGCTGGTGGCTTCGTCGAGCAGCAAGATGGGCGCGTCCACCAACAATGCGCGGGCGATGGCCAGGCGTTGGCGCTGGCCGCCGGACAATCCGAGGCCGCCGTCGCCGAGGTGAGTCTGGTAGCCGTTGGGCATGGCCTCGATGAAGTCGTGGGCATAAGCGATTTTTGCTGCTTCCTGAACCTGGGCCAGGGTGGCCGACGGATTGCCGTAGCGGATATTCTCTTCGATACTGCCGAAAAACAGCGCCGGGTTTTGCGAGACCAAGGCGAAGCAGCGACGCAGGTCCAGAGGATCGAGTTGAATCAGTGGCACGCCATCCAGCAGGATGCGTCCTTCAGCCGGATCGTAAAAGCGCAGCAACAGGTCATACACCGTCGACTTGCCTGCGCCGGACGGTCCTACAAGCGCCAGGGTTTCGCCGGCATTGATCGTCAGATTCAAGCCATCGACGGCATAGCTTTCGGGACGTGACGGGTAGGAAAAACGCACGTCCTGCAGCAGCAGATCGCCCCTCACCCGCTCAGGCAAAGTGACCAACCCCGTCGTCGGTGGCTGGATGATGTTTTCCGAACGCAGCAACTCGGCAATCCGCTCAGCTGCGCCTGCTGCTCGCTGCAACTCACCGATCACCTCGCTCAACGTACCGAAAGCGCTGCCGACGATCAGGCTATAGAAGACGAACGCCGCCAGTTCCCCCGCCGAAATCCGCCCGGCGATCACATCCATGCCGCCGACCCAGAGCATCACCCCGACCGCGCCCAGCACCAGCACGATCACCAGCGTAATCAGCCAGGCGCGCTGGAAGATGCGTTTGCGCGCCGTGTTGAACGCCTCCTCCACGGTCACGGCAAAACGCTGCTCGTCCTGAACCTGGTGGTTGTAGGCCTGCACTGTCTTGATCTGGCCCAGGGTTTCGGAAACATAGCTGCCGATATCGGCGATCCGGTCCTGACTCAACCGGGACAGGTTGCGCACCCGGCGACCGAAAATCAGGATCGGCGCGATCACCAGCGGCAACGCAATGACGACGATGCTGGTGAGCTTGGGGTTCGTGATGAACAGCAAGACAATGCCGCCGATCACCATCAACAAGTTGCGCAAGAACAGGGACAGCGAAGAGCCGATCACCGATTGCAGTAGCGTAGTGTCGGCCGTCAGGCGCGATTGAATCTCGGAGCTGCGGTTGTCTTCGTAGAACCCCGGGTGCAGATAGACCAGATGGTTGAACACTTGGCGACGGATGTCCGCGACGACACGCTCACCGATCCAGGACACCAGGTAAAAACGCGCAAAGGTCCCGATCGCCAGACCGAGCACCAGCAACATGAACAAGCCGATGGTCTGGTTGAGCAAATGCGCGGACTGGGTCATGAAACCCTGATCCACCAGTAACCGAATGCCCTGCCCCATCGACAAGGTAATGCCCGCCGTGACGATCAACGCCAGCAGGGCACCGAACGCCGGCCAGCGATAGGGCGCAAGAAAACGACTGGTCAAGCGAATCGCGCGACGTTGACGGGAAGAAAGTATTGAAATCATCCGATAGCCTGATCGCAGAAGATAGACAGGGCCCAGCCTACACTCGCCCCGCACCTGGAACTCTGTAAATCACAATGAGTCCGGTTAATTATGACCGCCAAGACTAGTGCCTAGACGCTATTGGTCTAAAGTCCGGGTGGCAAGGTTGCACTATTTCTGGTGGACTGGTGTTGCCGCCCTTGGAAAGATCGCAGGGAGTTGTCACAGCCCGGTCACCTGGCGGTTCTAAAGTAAGCACACAACCTGATGAGGAGACAGGCCATGTCCTTGCAGAACAGCAGCGACGACAAGATTGAAGTGATCCGCACGCAGCCGCACCAGTCTCTGGGTTGCTCGATTATCGATAAGGACGGGCGCGAAGTACCGATCACTGAAGACATGATCCAGGACGCCTGCCGCGAACTGGAACAGCGATTGGTCAAGCCTGCCGAACAAAAGTGATATAGCCACCGTCTTCTTGACCCGGCCCCTGATGGTCGGGTTTTTTGTGGGTGCTTGTTTTGCCTGGCTTGTGTAGGAGCTGCCGCAGGCTGCGATCTTTTGATCTTGGCTTTTGATTGTCGAGAATCACAAACAAGATCAAAAGATCGCAGCCTGCGGCAGCTCCTACAGGGATTCGGTTGCGCCAAGGGCTGCGACGATCTGGCGTAACGCTGGCGAGTCCCCGTCAATTCGCACCTGCAACCCATCGATCTCCCGGCGCGATGGATAATGCTTGCGCAAGGCATCGAACGCTGCACGCTGCTCGCTCACATTGCCTACAAGGCTGCGGCGAAAATCCGCATCGTCGCGGCGCGGGTCGTACACGCCACGGCACAACATCGCCAGCGCCCAGGCCGGATCGCATCCGGCATCCAGGGTGACTTGGGACAACCAGGGCGCCGGCAGCAAATCACTCAGGCTGACCTGGGCCGCTTGCCCGAGAAATGCGCAATACGCCTGATAGATCTGCGCGGTCCCGCGCTGCCTGCCATCGAGGCTATAACCGGCGATGTGCGGTGTCGCCAGCACGCACAGTTCGGCCAGCGCCACATCGACTTCAGGCTCACCTTCCCACACATCCAGTACCGCTTGCAGGTCTTCGCGCTGCAGCAATACCTGGCGCAGGGCAGCATTGTCCACCACCGGGCCGCGACTGGCGTTGATCAGCCAGGTACCGGGCTTGAGCTGGTTCAAACGGTGTTTATCGAACAGGTGCCAAGTGGACTGAGCACCGTGCTTCTTCAATGGTGTGTGCAGGCTGATGACGTCGCACTGCTCGATGATTTGCTCAAGGCTGACGAAATCGCCACCCTCGGCGGCTTGTCGCGGCGGATCGCAGACCAGAACGTTCCAGCCCAGTCCTTGCAGGACCTTGACCAAACGGCCACCCACTTCACCGGCACCGACCACACCGTAAGTACGCCGGGTCAGGTCGGCGCCTTCGATTTCGGCAAGGGTCAACAAACTGCCCAGGACGTAGTCGACCACGCCACGGGCGTTGCAGCCGGGCGCGCTGGACCAGGTGATGCCGGCCTGCTGAAAGTAGTCCAGGTCCAGGTGATCGGTGCCGATGGTGCACGTGCCGACAAAGCGCACCTTGCTGCCTTCGAGCAACGCGCGGTTGACGTTGGTCACCGAACGCACCAGCAATACATCGGCCTGTTCGACAGTGGCGCGGTCGATGGAACGTCCCGGCACCCGGCGGATTTCACCCAAACCTGCAAAGAAGGCATCGAGCAGCGGGATATTTTCGTCGGCAACAATCAGCATGGCAGGCTCCTTTGGCGGACGGAGAGTGTAGGCGCAGATGCCCCTCACCGACTAGCGCCGATCCCTGTAGGAGCTGCCGCAGGCTGCGATCTTTTGATCTTGTTTTTTGAACGGCAGCGCAAAAAGTCAAAAGCGCAGATCAAAGGATCGCAGCCTTCGGCAGCTCCTACAGGGGATGTGCGCGTCGAAGGGGGATTACAAATCGCTAACACAGGTCTTTTCCTGACCGCTGCGTCAACGCGTAGAATGCGCGCCTGCGCCTTCAAACACTCTGGACGTTTCGCCCTTGAATTCCGTAACTGACCGCCCCGCCGCTATTGCCCTCTCCCGCCCCGCCCGGATTCGCCTGGAGCTGAAAAACCTGCTCGGCCTGGCGCTGCCGATCATGGTCGCGCAGCTTGCCACGACGGCGATGGGCTTCGTCGACGCGGTAATGGCCGGCCGTGTCGGGCCACGCGACCTGGCCGCCGTTGCGCTGGGCAACTCGATCTGGGTCCCGGTGTTTCTGTTGATGACCGGCACCCTGCTGGCCACCACACCGAAAGTCGCACAGCGCTTCGGCGCCGGTACCCACGGCGAGATCGGGCCGATTGTCCGTCAGGCATTGTGGCTGGCCTTGGTGGTGGGATTGATGGCGACCGGCATGCTGTTCAGCGCCGAGCCGATTTTACACGCCATGAACGTCGATCCCGAACTGATCGGCCCGTGCATGCAATATCTGCACGGCATCGCCAGCGGTTTGCCCGCCGTCGCCTTCTACCATGTACTGCGCTGTTTCAGCGACGGACTGGGCCGCACCCGGCCGGCCATGGTGCTCGGCCTGTGCGGCTTGGCGCTGAATATTCCGCTGAACTACATCTTCATTTATGGCCATTTCGGTGTGCCGGCCATGGGCGGTGTCGGTTGCGGCTGGGCCACGGCGATTGTGATGTGGGTCATGGCGCTGGGCATGGCCGGTTGGGAACGCTGGGCGCCGGCCTATCAGTCGAGCCAGTTGTTCAGCCGGTTCGACTGGCCGCAATGGTCGGTGATCAAGCGCCTGCTCGGCATCGGCCTGCCGATTGGGATCGCGGTGTTTGCCGAGTCAAGCATTTTTGCGGTGATCGCACTATTGATCGGCAGTCTTGGCGCCACGGTGGTGGCCGGGCATCAGATCGCGCTGAACTTCAGTTCGCTGGTGTTCATGATTCCCTACTCGCTTGGCATGGCCGTGACCGTGCGAGTCGGTCAGGCGCTCGGTCGCGAGGAACCGCGTGAAGCACGTTTCGCCGCTGGGGTCGGTATGGGCACCGCACTGGCTTACGCCTGTATTTCGGCGAGCATGATGCTGTTATTGCGCGAGCACATCGCGACCATCTACACCTCGGACCCGACGGTCATTCATGTGGCGGCGATGCTGATTGTGTATTCGGCGCTGTTCCAGTTTTCCGATGCGATCCAGGTCACAGCCGCTGGCGCATTGCGCGGTTATCAGGACACGCGGGTGACGATGATCCTCACCCTGTTCGCGTACTGGGGCATTGGTCTGCCGGTGGGTTACGCACTGGGGCTGACTGATTGGCTGGGCGCGCCGAGCGGCCCGAGCGGGCTGTGGCAGGGTTTGATCGTGGGCTTGAGTTGCGCGGCGCTGATGCTGTCGATCCGCCTGACGCGCAGTGCACGCAAGCGGATCCGCATCAGCCAATCGGCCGGTTAAGCGAGCTTCTTGCGGATCCAGTAGAGGTAGGTGCCGGCCTCTTCGTGCTGCGCGACCAGTTCATGGTCCAGGAACACGCAGAACTTGGGGATATCGCGGCGCGTCGACGGGTCGGTGGCGATCACCTTGAGCAGGCCGCCGGGTGCCAGGTCGCGGATGTGCTGGTGCAGCATCATCACCGGCTCCGGGCAGTTGAGGCCGGTGGCGTCGAGGGTGCCGTCTACCGGCGTATCGATCATTTCACTCATGATGTACTCCTGAATCGTGCCGGCATTGTCGCGCAATGCCGGGTTTAACGTCATCTGTGGCATTCCCTGTAGGAGCTGCCGCAGGCTGCGATCTTTTGATTTTGTTTTTAAGGGCAAGATCAAAAGATCGCAGCCTGCGGCAGCTCCTACAGGGATTTAGCGGGACTTGGGTTTCTTTACGTCGAGCCGGCGCAGATGGCAGGTCACTTCTTCGCGGTCGTGATACAGCTGCTTGCAGCCGATCTCCACCCGAATCCCGCGTTCCTTGAAGCCGTCGGCGATGCGCTCCAGCAAGCGTTTCACTTCAGCGTAACGCTGTTTCATCGGCAGCTTGAGGTTGACCACCGCTTCGCGGCAATGCCCCTCGCCAATCCATTCTTCCAGCATCGCGGCGTTGCGCGCCGGTTTCTCGACGATGTCACACACCATCCAGTCCACCGGCTGCCGGGGCTTGAAGGTGAAACCGTCGGCCATCAAGTGTTGCACCAGACCGGTGTCCATCAGGCTTTCGGCCATCGGGCCATTGTCGATGGCGGTGACCAGCATGCCACGGTTGACCAGTTGCCAGGTCCAGCCGCCGGGTGCTGCGCCGAGATCGACGCCGGTCATGTCGCTGTGCAGGCGCTCGTCCCACTGGTCACGTGGGATGAAGTGGTGCCAGGCCTCTTCGAGCTTCAGCGTTGAACGGCTCGGCGCCTCACGGGGAAACTTAAGGCGCGGAATGCCCATCGGCCACATCGCCGAGTTGTTCGACTCGGCCAGGCCCATGAACACTTCGCGGCCGCTTTTGAAGGTCAACAACAAACGCGGCTTGCTGGCGTCTTCGACCAGTTTGCCCGCCGCCATCAACGCCTTGCGCAGGTGACCTTCGAATTTCTTGCAGAAGTTCGACAGCTCTTTGCCATCGTTGGTATCGACCATTTCCAGCCACAGGCTGCCGCACAGCGGGAAATCGGCCATGTGCGCGAGGATCACGCTGATGCGGTCGGTTTCCGGCAGATCGATGAAAATCCCGCGGGCCCATTGCCGCGGGAAGATTAGATCAGCGAAACGCTGGCCACGCATCAGGCGCTCTGCACCGTCTTCTTCGGTGCAGATGAATTCGGCGCAGGCACTGGCGGTCTTGGCCTTGGCATAACCGGCCACGTTCAGCCGCGCGGCGTGTTCGGAAATCTCGGAACAGACTTCGCCTTCGAAGCCCGGCCGGCAATGCATAAAGAGGGTGTTCATTCTTACTCCTGGGCAGATGGCGAGAAATTCAACCACTGCGCGATGCCCAGACTTGCGTTGAAGCAAAGCCTGTCACGAAAACCGGCGCATGATAGCCGAGTTCGAAACCCTGGACGTTGCCATAGAGTCCAGTTATTAGCCTTAACGCCTAAACAGGGCTAGGTTAAAAGCTCTGTTCGTCCCGTCAGTCCGTAGCCGTGCGGACCCAAAGGAGTCATTTCAATGCCGTCCCTCGATAGCCTGAAAACCCTTAAAACCCTACAAGTCGACGACAAGACCTATCACTATTTCAGCCTCCCGGAAGCCGCCAAAAGCCTGGGCGACCTGGACAAGCTACCGATGTCGTTGAAAGTGCTGCTGGAAAACCTGCTGCGCTGGGAAGACGAAAAAACCGTCACCGGCGCCGACCTCAAGGCGATTGCCGCCTGGCTCAAGGAGCGACGCTCCGATCGCGAAATCCAGTACCGCCCGGCGCGGGTATTGATGCAGGACTTCACCGGGGTGCCCGCCGTGGTCGACCTCGCCGCGATGCGCGCGGCCATGGCCAAGGCCGGCGGCGATCCACAGCGCATCAACCCGCTGTCGCCGGTGGACCTGGTGATCGACCACTCAGTGATGGTCGACAAGTTCGGCACTTCAAGCGCCTTCGAGCAGAACGTCGACATCGAAATGCAGCGCAACGGTGAACGTTATGCGTTTTTGCGCTGGGGCCAGAGCGCCTTCGACAATTTCAGCGTGGTGCCACCGGGTACCGGCATTTGTCACCAGGTCAATCTTGAATACCTCGGCCGCACCGTCTGGACCAAGGACGAGGACGGGCGCACTTACGCCTTCCCCGACACCCTGGTCGGCACCGATTCGCACACCACCATGATCAACGGCCTCGGCGTGCTCGGCTGGGGCGTCGGCGGGATCGAAGCGGAAGCCGCGATGCTCGGCCAACCGGTGTCGATGCTGATCCCGGAAGTGATCGGTTTCAAACTCACCGGCAAGCTCAGGGAAGGCATAACCGCCACCGACCTGGTGCTGACCGTGACCCAGATGCTGCGCAAGAAAGGCGTGGTCGGCAAATTCGTCGAGTTCTACGGTGACGGCCTCGCCGATCTGCCGCTGGCCGACCGTGCGACCATCGCCAACATGGCCCCGGAATATGGCGCTACCTGTGGTTTCTTCCCGGTGGACGATGTCACGCTGGAATACCTGCGCTTGTCCGGTCGCCCCGTGCAAACCGTGAAACTGGTCGAGGCTTACACCAAGGCCCAGGGCTTGTGGCGCCTGCCGGGCAAGGAGCCGGTATTCACCGACAGCCTGGCGCTGGACATGGGCAGCGTCGAAGCCAGCCTCGCCGGGCCGAAACGGCCACAGGACAGGGTTTCGCTGCCGGATGTCGCGCAAGCGTTCAGCGACTTCATCGACCTGCAATTCAAACCCACCAGCAAGGAAGTCGGTCGCCTGGAAAGTGAAGGCGGCGGTGGCGTCGCGGTGGGCAATGCCGATCTGGCCGGTGAGGCGGACTATGAGTATGACGGCCAGACCTATCGCCTGAAAAACGGTGCCGTGGTGATTGCCGCCATCACCTCCTGCACCAACACCTCCAACCCGAGCGTGATGATGGCCGCAGGGCTGGTGGCGAAAAAAGCCGTGGAGAAAGGCCTCAAGCGCAAACCGTGGGTCAAGAGTTCGTTGGCGCCGGGCTCGAAAGTGGTCACTGATTACTACAAGGCCGCCGGGTTGACTCAATACCTGGATGCACTCGGCTTCGACCTGGTCGGTTATGGCTGCACCACCTGCATCGGCAACTCCGGGCCGTTGCCGGAACCGATCGAAAAAGCGATCCAGAAAGCCGACCTGACAGTCGCCTCGGTGCTCTCGGGCAACCGCAACTTCGAAGGTCGCGTGCACCCTCTGGTGAAAACCAACTGGCTCGCCTCGCCACCGCTGGTCGTCGCCTATGCGTTGGCCGGCACGATGCGCATCGACATCAGCAGCGAGCCCTTGGGTACCGACAAGGAGGGCAACCTGGTGTATCTGCGGGACATCTGGCCAAGCACCAAAGAGATCGCCGATGCGGTCAACCAGGTCAATACGTCGATGTTCCACAAGGAATACGCCGAAGTGTTTGCCGGCGATGAGCAGTGGCAAGCGATTGAAGTGCCGCAAGCGGCCACGTATGTCTGGCAGGACGATTCGACTTACATCCAGCATCCGCCCTTCTTTGACGACATCGGCGGGCCGCCGCCAGTGGTCAAGGATGTCGCCGGCGCCAGAGTCCTTGCTCTGCTGGGTGATTCGGTGACCACCGACCACATCTCCCCGGCCGGCAACATCAAGGCCGACAGTCCGGCAGGCCAATACCTGCGCGAGAAAGGCGTGGAGCCGCGGGACTTCAACTCGTACGGTTCCCGTCGCGGCAACCATGAAGTGATGATGCGCGGCACCTTCGCCAACATCCGCATTCGTAACGAAATGCTCAGCGGCGAGGAAGGCGGCAATACGATCTACATCCCCACCGGGGAGAAGGTGCCGATCTACGACGCCGCGATGCGCTATCAAGCGTCGGGGACGCCACTGGTGGTGATCGCCGGGCAAGAATACGGCACCGGATCGAGCCGAGACTGGGCCGCCAAGGGCACTAACCTGCTGGGGGTCAAAGCGGTCATCGCCGAGAGCTTCGAACGGATTCACCGCTCCAATCTGGTGGGCATGGGCGTATTGCCGTTGCAATTCAAGCTGGACCAGAATCGCAAAAGCCTGAACCTCAACGGCAAGGAAACCCTGGACATCCTCGGTTTGACCGGCGCCGAACTGACACCGCGGATGAACCTGACGCTGGTGATCACCCGTGAAGATGGCAGCCGTGAAAAAGTCGAGGTGTTGTGCCGGATCGATACGCTCAATGAAGTCGAATACTTCAAATCGGGAGGGATTTTGCATTACGTGTTGCGGCAGTTGATCGCGTCGTAACAACCAAGCCCTTGTAGGAGCGAGCTTGCTCGCGATGGACGTTAACAATGACGCGCGTTTTCTGAATAAACGCGGCGCTCTTGAATCCATCGCGAGCAAGCGCGCTCCTACAGTAACTGCCTATAACGCAATCGCCGTTTTGCGACGTGCTCCTGAAAAATGAAAAATAATTTCAACTAATCGCCAACCTCGCCGAAAACCTGTCAAAGCCTCACGGATTGAAAATGCCATGCGTAACAACCAGCCCATTACCCAGCGCGAACGGACTTTCCCGACTCAGCAACGGTTGATTTCCACCACCGATGCCAAGGGCGTGATTACCTACTGCAACGACGCTTTCGTCGAGATCAGCGGTTTTTCGCGTGAGGAGTTGATCCGTGCGCCGCATAACCTGGTCCGTCACCCCGACGTCCCGGCCGCGGTGTTCGCGCATATGTGGGGCACACTGAAACAAGGCTTGCCATGGATGGGCATCGTCAAGAATCGCTGCAAAAGTGGTGATCACTACTGGGTTAACGCCTATGTGACGCCAGTGTTTGAGGGCAATCAGGTCATTGGTTACGAGTCGGTGCGGATCAAACCGACCGCCGAACAGATCCAGCGTGCCGAAGCGCTCTACCAGCGCATCAACCAGGGCAAGTCCGCCATCCCCTCGACAGACAAATGGCTGCCGGTGCTTCAGGACTGGCTGCCGTTCATTCTGGTCAGTCAGCTGAGCTTCATCATCGGCGCGACGCTCAACTCTCAATGGGGCTTTGCCCTCGCCGCCGGTCTTTCGGTGCCGCTGGGCCTGATGGGCCTGAGCTGGCAACAACGCGGCCTCAAGCGTTTGTTGCGCCTCGCCGGGCAGACCACCTCCGACCCGTTGATCGCGCAGATGTACACCGACAGCCGCGGTGCCCAAGCGCGCCTGGAAATGTCGATCCTGAGCCAGGAAGCGCGCCTGAAAACCTGTCTGACGCGTCTGCAGGACACCGCCGAGCACCTGAGCGACCAGGCGAAACAGTCCGACAAGCTGGCCCAGTCCAGCTCCACCGGCCTGGAACGTCAGCGCGTCGAAACCGAACAAGTGGCCACCGCCGTCAACCAGATGGCCGCCACCACGCAGGAAGTCGCCAGCCACGTGCAGCGCACGGCGGATGCGACCCAGGAAGCCAATCGCCTGACCGGTCGCGGTCGGGATATCGCCGGGGAAACCCGCGAAGCCATCCAGCGCCTGTCGGTGGTGGTCGGCGAAACCGGCCTGACCGTGACGCAACTGGCCAAGGACAGCGACGAAATCGGTGGTGTGGTCGATGTGATCAAAGGCATCGCAGACCAGACCAACTTGCTGGCATTGAACGCCGCCATCGAAGCCGCCCGTGCCGGTGAGATGGGCCGTGGTTTTGCGGTGGTGGCTGACGAAGTCCGTCAACTGGCGCAACGCACCAGCGAATCCACCGGGCAGATTCATGCGCTGATCGCCAAGCTCCAGCAAACGGCGGGCACTGCGGTGCAAACCATGGAAGCCGGGCATCGCCAGGCGGAAGAAGGTGTGGCGCGGGTAATGGAAGCGGATAAGGCGCTGGTGGGC
Organism: Pseudomonas sp. LBUM1644; assembly: GCF_059716195.1. NCBI lineage: Bacteria > Pseudomonadati > Pseudomonadota > Gammaproteobacteria > Pseudomonadales > Pseudomonadaceae > Pseudomonas > Pseudomonas sp. LBUM1644. Next base: position 4,436,329 of record NZ_CP166812.1, read on the forward strand.
ATCAGTGAAGCGGTGGCCAACATCACCGACATGACCACCCAGATCGCCGCCGCGACCGAAGAGCAAAGCGCTGTCGCCGAAGAAATCAGCCGCAACATCAGCAATATTTCGCAACTGGCTGATCAGACGTCGGAGCAGGCTCAGCATTCAGCGTTGTTGAGTGAAGAGCTGACCAAGACGGCGAATGTGCAGTATTCGTTGGTAGAGCGGTTTAACCGCTAAAAGATCGCAGCCTTCGGCAGCTCCTACAGGGATCGCGTCACACTGTAGGAGCTGGCGCAGCCTGCGATCTTTTGATCTTGCTTGTCACAAAAACGTAGCAACCCTCCCCGCCGCAGCCGCCAGATGCTGCGCATGGGTAAACCCCGAAGCCTTCAGCGGCTTCAAGTCATGGTCCCCCGCGGTCAGCCAGAACACCTCGATACTCGGCGATAGCTCATACGCTTCGACCGCCTCGCGATTGCCCAGCGCATCGCGCTCTCCCTGAATAATCAAGGACGGTGTCTTGACCCCGGCCAGATGCTCGACCCGAGGTTTCTCCGGTTTGCCCACGGCATAAAACGGATACCCGAGGCACACCAACGCATCGGCTCCCAGCTCATCAGCTAAAAGACTGGCCATCCGCCCGCCCATGGACTTGCCGCCAATGGCCAGGCGCCCAGTGACATGGCGTCGCACCACGGCATAGACCTCACGCCAGCATTCCATCAGTTTCGGCGCTGGATTTGGCGGGCGTTTACCGCCATCGACACGCCGTTGCGCCATGTACGGAAACTCGAAGCGCAACACGTTGACGCCTTGAGCGGCGAGGCGTTCAGCCATGTCGTTCATCCAGCCGCTGTCCATCGGCGCGCCGGCACCATGCGCGAGAATCAGCGTCGCCGAAGCCGGCGCGACTGCGGCATTCCACAACCATCCATGATCCTGCACACACCGCGCCCATTGATCCCCGTCAATACTGGCCTTGTGCTCTTTGTCCATGCTTGCCTCGCTTTTAGTCTGCCTATAACTCCAGGCGAAGGAAGCGCCATTGCCTTGCGCAAGCGCCTTCACTTCGGCTGAACCGTGGATGGGGAACCATGAACACTTCTATCAGTACCGCCTACAACTACAAGGTGGTCCGCCAATTCGCCATTATGACGGTGGTGTGGGGCATCGTCGGCATGGGGCTCGGGGTTTTTCTCGCGGCCCAGTTGGTCTGGCCCGAACTCAACTTCAATTTGCCATGGACCAGTTTCGGGCGGTTGCGCCCATTGCACACCAACGCCGTGATTTTCGCTTTTGGCGGCTGTGCCTTGTTCGCCAGTTCGTTCTATTCGGTGCAGCGCACCTGCCAAACGCAATTGTTCGCGCCGAAAATTGCTGCCTTCTGCTTCTGGGGCTGGCAACTGGTGATTCTGATGGCTGCCATCAGCCTGCCGCTGGGTTACACCAGCTCCAAGGAATACGCCGAGCTGGAATGGCCGATCGACATCCTGATCACCATCGTCTGGGTCGCCTACGCCATCGTGTTCTTTGGCACATTGGCCAAGCGCAAGACCAAGCACATCTACGTCGGCAACTGGTTCTTCGGTGCATTCATCATCACCGTCGCGATTCTGCACATCGTCAACAATATGGAAATCCCGGTCAGCCTGACCAAGTCCTACTCGCTGTACGGCGGCGCGACTGACGCCATGGTTCAGTGGTGGTACGGGCACAACGCCGTGGGCTTTTTCCTCACCGCCGGTTTCCTCGGGATGATGTACTACTTCGTGCCGAAACAGGCCGAACGTCCGGTGTATTCCTATCGCCTGTCCATCGTGCACTTCTGGGCACTGATCACCCTGTACATCTGGGCCGGCCCGCACCACTTGCACTACACCGCACTGCCGGACTGGGCGCAGTCGCTGGGCATGGTGATGTCGCTGATCCTGCTGGCGCCGAGCTGGGGCGGGATGATCAACGGCATGATGACGCTCTCGGGCGCCTGGCATAAGTTGCGCAGCGATCCGATCCTGCGCTTCCTCGTGGTCTCGCTGGCGTTCTACGGCATGTCGACCTTCGAAGGCCCGATGATGGCGATCAAGACCGTCAACGCCCTCTCCCATTACACCGACTGGACCATCGGCCATGTTCACGCCGGCGCGCTCGGCTGGGTGGCGATGATTTCCATCGGCGCGCTGTACCACATGATCCCGAAAATCTTCGGCCGCGCGCAGATGCACAGCATCGGCCTGATCAATGCGCACTTCTGGCTCGCGACCATCGGCACCGTGCTCTACATCGCGTCGATGTGGGTCAACGGCATTGCCCAGGGCCTGATGTGGCGCGCAGTGAACGAGGACGGCACGCTGACCTACTCCTTCGTCGAAACCCTGGTGGCCAGCCACCCGGGCTTCGTCGTGCGACTGGTGGGCGGTGCGATCTTCCTCAGCGGCATGTTCCTGATGGCTTACAACACCTGGCGCACCGTGCGGGCCTCGCAGCCTGCCGAAGTCGCCGCTGCCGCGCAGATGGCCTGAGGAGTCCGCCATGAAACACGAAACAATCGAGAAAAACGTCGGCCTGCTGCTGTTGCTGATGGTCCTTGCCGTGAGCATCGGTGGCCTGACCCAGATCGTCCCGCTGTTCTTCCAGGACGTGACCAATAAACCGGTGGAAGGCATGAAGCCCTACACCGCGCTGCAACTGGAAGGTCGCGACATTTACATCCGCGAAGGCTGCGTCGGTTGCCACTCGCAGATGATCCGTCCGTTTCGCGCCGAGACCGAACGCTACGGGCACTACTCGGTGGCCGGGGAAAGCGTCTGGGATCACCCGTTCCTGTGGGGCTCGAAACGCACCGGGCCGGACCTGGCACGGGTCGGCGGTCGTTACTCAGAAGACTGGCACCGCGCCCACTTGTACAACCCGCGCAACGTGGTGCCGGAATCGAAAATGCCTGGCTACCCATGGCTGGTGGCCAATCAACTCGACAGCAGCCACACCGAAACCAAGCTCCGCGCCATGCGCACCCTCGGCGTGCCGTACACCGACGGCGACATCGCCGGTGCAATGGCCTCGCTCAAGGGTAAGACCGAAATGGATGCCCTGGTCGCCTACCTGCAAGTGCTCGGCACTGCCATCAAGAGCAAGAGGTGAACCATGATCTTTGAGTTGAGCAGTGGAATGATCCGCGGCCTGGGCACGGTCGTGGTGTTCGTGGCCTTTGTCGGCCTGACGCTGTGGGTGTTCAACGGCAAGCGCAATCCAGAATTTGCCGAAGCGCGCCTGCTGCCGTTCGCCGATGAGCCGCAAACCGATAACACCCAAGAACCTGCAACAACAAGGAGTACCCGGCCATGACCACCTTCTGGAGTACGTGGATCTGCGTACTGACCCTCGGCAGCCTGATCGGCCTGACCTGGCTGCTGATCGGCACCCGCAAGGGCGAGACCAAGGGCAGCGTCGACCAGACCATGGGCCACAGCTTCGACGGCATCGAAGAGTACGACAACCCGCTGCCGCAGTGGTGGTTCGTGCTGTTCGCCGGCACGTTGGTGTTTGCCGTGGGTTATCTGGTGCTTTACCCGGGGCTGGGCAACTGGAAAGGCATCCTGCCGGGTTACGAGGACGGCTGGACCGGCGTTCACGAGTGGGAAAAGGAAATGAACAAGGCGGAGGCCAAATTCGGACCGATCTTCGCCAAATTCGCCGCCATGCCCCTGGAAGAGGTAGCCCAGGACCCGCAAGCGCTGAAAATGGGCGGTCGGCTTTTCGCGTCGAACTGCTCGGTCTGCCACGGCTCGGATGCCAAGGGCGCTTTCGGCTTCCCCAACCTGGCTGACAGCAACTGGCGCTGGGGCGGCGACGCCGAGATGATCAAGACCACCATCATGGGCGGTCGCATGGCGGCGATGCCAGCGTGGGGTGAGATCCTCGGTGAAGCGGGCGTGAAAAACGTCGCGGCTTATGTGCGTCACGATCTAGCCGGCCTGCCGTTGCCAGCCGACAGCAGTGCCGACCTGCACGCCGGACAGCAAGTGTTCAGCACCACGTGCGTAGCCTGTCATGGGGCAAACGGCCAAGGCACTGAAGCCATGGGTGCGCCGAATCTGACGCACCCGGCCGGTTTTATTTACGGTACGAGCCTGGCGCAACTGCAACAAACCATTCGTCATGGCCGCCAGGGCCATATGCCCGCGCAGAACGAACTGCTCGGCAACGATAAGGTGCAATTGCTCGCGGCCTACGTTTACAGCTTGTCTCACGGTGTCAGCACCGAGCGTTTGCAGGCTGAAGGCAAAGGCGAATAATTCTCGACCGCTCTGCTGCCGCATTCACCCGGATGCGGCAGTTCCCTGCCCCTTTGCGACCAAGTGTCGCACCCTCCGTTGGTCCGCCTTTCGGTTCCCCAGATTCGGGTCTAAGCTACTCGATGCGGACTGGTAATGAGCCGGTTCCAGGTCGACCTTGGCGCGATGTGTTTGACGATTCAGCTCGATGACAGGCCGCAAAGGCTGGTAGATACCGGCTGTCGTGCCAAATGCCATCGGTCACCTTGTCGTTGCGTTTGAACATACCCCGTTACAACTGACCTGACCCCCTCGCCTCTTTCATCCGCTGCGACATTTTGGCCCTGGGCAATTTTGTCCTTACGCGGCGCATGGAAAGGCCGCAGAATCAGCTTTTGAAAGCATTGACCCAGGTCATGGCGCGTTGCAATGACCCCCTGCTTTCTCCATACTTGCGGCCGATTTTTACTCCTAATAAAACACCCAAACCGTGGAACCTTAGAATGAGCACAGCAATCAGTCCGACTGCTTATAACTATAAGGTAGTCCGCCAGTTCGCCATCATGACGGTGGTCTGGGGGATCCTTGGCATGGGGCTTGGTGTCTTCATCGCCTCACAGCTCGTATGGCCGGAATTGAACTTCGGTCTGCCGTGGACGACTTTTGGACGCTTACGCCCGTTGCACACCAACCTGGTGATCTTCGCCTTCGGTGGTTGTGCACTGTTTGCCACTTCTTATTACGTCGTGCAGCGAACCTGCCAAACGCGACTGATTTCCGACAGCCTCGCGGCCTTCCACTTCTGGGGTTGGCAAGCGGTAATCATCGGCGCCATCGTTACCTTGCCGCTGGGTTACACCACCACCAAGGAATACGCCGAACTGGAATGGCCCCTGGCTATTCTGCTGGCCATCGTCTGGGTTACCTACGGCCTGGTGTTCTTCGGCACCATCGTCAAGCGCAAGACCAAGCATATCTATGTGGGTAACTGGTTCTACGGTGCGTTTATCGTGGTGACGGCGATGCTGCACATCGTCAACCACATGTCGCTGCCGGTCAGCCTGTTCAAGTCCTACTCCGCCTACTCGGGTGCGACGGACGCGATGATCCAGTGGTGGTACGGCCACAACGCGGTCGGTTTCTTCCTGACCACCGGTTTCCTGGGGATGATGTACTACTTCGTGCCGAAGCAGGCCGAGCGCCCGATCTACTCCTATCGCCTGTCCATCGTGCACTTCTGGGCGCTGATCACCCTGTACATCTGGGCCGGTCCGCACCACCTGCACTACACCGCACTGCCGGACTGGGCACAGTCCCTGGGCATGGCGATGTCGATCATCCTGCTGGCGCCAAGCTGGGGCGGCATGATCAACGGCATGATGACCCTGTCGGGCGCCTGGCATAAGCTGCGCACCGACCCGATCCTGCGCTTCCTCGTCGTATCCCTGGCGTTCTACGGCATGTCGACCTTCGAAGGCCCGATGATGGCCATCAAGACCGTCAACTCGCTGTCGCACTACACCGACTGGACCATCGGCCACGTACACGCCGGCGCTCTTGGCTGGGTAGCGATGATCTCGATCGGCGCGATCTACCACATGATCCCGAAACTGTTCGGTCGTGCGCAGATGCACAGCATCGGCCTGATCAACACGCACTTCTGGCTCGCGACCATCGGTACCGTGCTGTACATCGCTTCGATGTGGGTCAACGGCATCACCCAGGGCCTGATGTGGCGTGCAATCAACGACGACGGCACCCTCACCTATTCGTTCGTCGAAGCGCTGCAAGCCAGCCACCCTGGTTTCATCGTTCGCGCCCTGGGCGGTGCGTTCTTTGCCAGCGGCATGCTGTTCATGGCCTACAACGTATGGCGTACCGTACGTGCCTCGAACCCGGCTGAAGCCGAAGCCGCCGCTCAGATTGCTGTAGTTGGAGCTCACTGATGAAGCATGAAGCAGTCGAGAAGAACATTGGCCTGCTGGCCTTCTTCATGGTTATCGCCGTCAGCGTCGGCGGCCTGACCCAGATCGTTCCGCTGTTTTTCCAGGACGTCACCAACAAGCCGGTCGAGGGCATGAAGCCGCGCCCGGCGCTGGAACTTGAAGGCCGTGACATTTTCATCGCCAACGGTTGTGTCAGCTGCCACTCGCAGATGATCCGCCCGTTCCGTGCTGAAACCGAACGCTACGGCCACTACTCGGTCGCCGGTGAAAGCGTCTGGGACCACCCGTTCCTGTGGGGTTCCAAGCGTACCGGTCCGGACCTGGCCCGTGTCGGCGGTCGTTACTCCGATGACTGGCAGCGTGCGCATTTGTACAACCCGCGCAACGTTGTGCCTGAGTCGAAAATGCCGGCCTACCCGTTCCTCGTGGAAAACAAGCTCGACGGCAAAGACACCGCCAAGAAAATGGAAGTCTTGCGCACGCTCGGCGTCCCTTACACCGACGAAGACATCGCCGGCGCCAAGGATGCTGTGAAGGGCAAAACCGAAATGGACGCGCTGGTGGCCTATCTGCAAGGCCTGGGCACCATCATCAAAAGCAAACGGTGATTTAGATGGATATCGGGATGATTCGTGGCCTGGGCACCGTTGTTGTGATGGTGGCCTTCATCGGTCTGGCGTTGTGGGTGTTCAGCCCCAAGCGCAAGTCGGAGTTTGAAGACGCGACCTTGCTGCCTTTCGCGGATGATCCCGAAGCCATCAAGCACGTCGAGCAAGCTTCTAGGAGTAACAAAGAATGACTACGTTCTGGAGTCTGTACGTCACAGTCCTCAGTCTCGGCACCATCTTCGCCCTGACCTGGCTGCTGCTGTCCACCCGTAAGGGCCAGCGCAGCGAAGCCACCGAAGAAACGGTTGGCCACTCCTTCGACGGGATCGAGGAGTACGACAACCCACTGCCAAAATGGTGGTTCATGCTGTTCGTGGGCACCATCATTTTCGCCCTGGGCTACCTGGTGCTGTATCCAGGCCTGGGCAACTGGAAAGGCCTGCTGCCGGGTTACAACTACCTCGATAACGACAAGCAGACCGCGTTCGCCAACGGCCAGAACGGCTGGACCGGCGTTCACGAATGGGAAAAGGAAATGGCCAAGTCGGACGCCAAGTTCGGTCCGATCTTCGCCAAGTTCGCTTCCATGCCCATCGAAGAAGTGGCCAAGGACCCGCAAGCCCTGAAGATGGGTGGCCGCCTGTTCGCCTCCAACTGCTCGGTCTGCCACGGTTCCGACGCCAAGGGCGCTTATGGCTTCCCTAACCTGACCGACGCCGACTGGCGCTGGGGCGGCGAACCGGAAACCATCAAGACCACCATCATGGGCGGCCGTCACGCCGTGATGCCGGCCTGGGCTGAAGTGATCGGCGAGCAAGGCGTTGCCGACGTTGCCGCGTTCGTGGTGACCAACCTCGATGGCCGCAAGCTGCCGGAAGGCACCAAGGCCGACCCGGTTGCCGGCCAGAAACTGTTCGCGGCCAACTGCGTGGCGTGCCACGGTCCGGAAGGCAAAGGTACGCCAGCAATGGGCGCGCCTAACCTGACCCACCCGGCAGCGTTCATCTACGGTTCGAGCTTCGCTCAACTGCAGCAGACCATCCGTTATGGCCGTCAGGGCCAGATGCCTGCGCAAGAACAGCTGCAAGGCAATGACAAGGTTCACCTGCTGGCCGCTTACGTCTACAGCCTGTCTCACGGTGAGAAAGCGCCGGTGGCAGACGCCCAGTAAGGCAAACGCCTGCAGCAAAAAAACGGCCCCGCCCATGTGAATTGGCGGGGCCGTTTTGTTTCAACGCTTAATTGAGGACCGCAATGACCTCGACGGCTTCACGGCTTGGCCAATTGCTGTTTTGAACGGCACTCACGGTCAGTGACTGCCTGTCATTGGAAAAACTGGCAATCAAATAGGTTTGCTGTGAGGCAGATCCGCTGAGAAATACCGGCACCGCCCCAAAATACTTCGGTGTATCCCAATCCAGGTAAGCCCCGGCCTTCCAGTGATCGTGCCCGCCAAAAATCGCTGTTACCCGATAGTGTTCGATCATTTGTTGAAACCGGGCAATCTGCTCGTCACTTCCATGCCAGTCGTACACCTTGTGCATATTGAGAATAATGATCTTGCCCTGCTCTCGAGCACGCTTCAGATCCTGCTCAAGCCAATCAAGGGCCGGTGTGATTTCAAAGGATGTTCGCGCGAGCGGATTGCCGGATGAAAAATTCACTGAATAGGTCGGCTCGTTGTTCAACTGCACCATGTGCACATCACCGAAACTCTTCGAATAAGCGAGACTGCCATAGTAGGTTTTCCCCAGGCCTGAGTTTCTCGCCGCCCAATCCATGGAGATCACTTTCCCCCAGTAACGATCCTTCAGATCATTGACACTTCCGGCCGCGCAGTTATTTAAAAAACAGTCATCCACATTATTCGCATAGTCATGATTACCCAATCCGTAGTCATACAGCCCGTCCAGTTTATTGTTGAACAAGGACTTCATGTATGAACGTTCACCCCCATGACCGAACGCCGTAATATCACCATTGATCATGACCGGTATACGGGCGGAACCGCCGTTCAACTTGCGAAAGCTCGCTATATCGGAATACTGCAACTCTATCAACTCTTTCGAGCGCGCCTCTTTATTGGGGTCTGAAATGTCGTCATCGGTGAGATCACTCCATGGGTATTGCGGATCAGAGGCAAATACCAGATGCCGCGGTACTTGCGCCGCCAATGCGCCGTGGGCCACAGGGAGTGACAGCATGATTGCAAGACACAGCAACAAATTACTCTTTCTATAAAATCTCATCGAAGTCCATTTCCGTTTATATAAAATTACTTGCTCATCTTTCGCCGAGCAAAATATATCGAGCAAATGAAAAACGGCAAACATACTCTTGTTACCGGAAGTGGACTCCCATGAAATCTAACTATCGTTAAGCGCTTATTCAATCGTTAGTTCAACATTACTTTTCTATTTGCCAGGTGCGACGCAAACTGCCCCGGTCTGGTCCCCCTCCAGACAACGACGAACGGTACAGCCGCCCTCGTGCATTCGGGTTGCTCGGCGAAGGGCCAAGTAGTAACGTTCCTACATCAGCATTTCCAGGAGGGTCACCCATGATGGCCATCACCACCATTTCCAGCCGTGAATTCAATCAGGACACAAGTAGTGCCAAAAAAGCCACGCGTCAGGGGCCGGTTATCATCACTGATCGTGGCAAGCCTGCGCACGTACTGCTAAGCATTGAGGAGTATCAAAAGCTAACCGGCATGGACGCTACCATTGTCGATCTGCTGGTGATGCCAGAAGCGGCGGACATCGAGCTCGAAACCGAGCGTGCCGTGATCATCCATCGCCCCGTGGACCTTTCCTGATGTTTCTCCTCGACACCAATGTAATTTCTGAGCTGCGCAAACCCCAGGCTGATGCCAACGTCGTCGCCTGGGCCAAAAGTGTCATTGCTCCACGCATGTTCATTTCAGCTATCACCTTGAAGGAACTGGAAACGGGGGTGCTGCGAATGGAGCGCCGCGACCCAGCGCAGGGCAAGGTCTTGCGCACCTGGCTGAAGCGACACGTCATGCCGGCCTTCGATGGCAGAATCCTGCCGGTCGATGCCGCCGTGGCGCTGCGCTGCGCCAGTTTGCATGTTCCGGATCGGACCAATGAGTGCGACGCCCTGATCGCCGCAACCGCGCTGGTTCATGGACTGGCAGTGGTTACCCGCAACATCGGCGACTTTCAATCCAGTGGCGTTGCCCTGATCGACCCATGGGCCGATTGAGCGCCGACACCCGCAAAACCGTCCATAATTTCACTAGTCAATTGATTCAAGTCATTACACTGTCGATTGATTTCCACCAACGTGACCAAAGGTCGCACCCTTGAGCTAGAGCGACAGGCGTATCATTGCGCCACTGCAACACCTCTTTTTGACCGCGGTCGGCATGTACTGACCGAGGCATTTTTCCACTGCCGTGGGATGCAACCGATGAGTAACCAGATTCCGGTACACGACGTAACTCCACCTGCCAAAGACGCTAACCAAAGCGTCGACCTCTACGCCTCGCGAGAAAAGATTTACACCCGCGCCTTCACCGGCCTGTTCCGCAACCTGCGGATGATGGGCGGGGCCTTTTTGTTTCTGTTGTATTTCGGCACGGTATGGCTGAACTGGGGCGGCCATCAAGCCGTCTGGTGGAACCTGCCGGAGCGCAAATTCTTCATTTTTGGCGCGACCTTCTGGCCTCAGGATTTCATCCTGCTCTCGGGAATTCTGATTGTCAGCGCCTTCGGCCTGTTCTTTATCACCGTTTATGCCGGTCGCGTCTGGTGCGGCTATACCTGCCCGCAGAGCGTCTGGACGTGGATTTTCATGTGGTGCGAGAAGGTCACCGAAGGCGACCGCAACCAGCGCATCAAGCTTGACAAGGCGCCGATGAGCGCCAACAAATTACTGCGAAAGCTCAGCAAGCACACGATGTGGCTGTTGATCGGCTTCGTCACCGGCATGACCTTCGTCGGTTACTTCTCGCCGATCCGCGAGCTGACCATCGACTTCTTCACCGGTGAAGCCGATGGCTGGTCGTATTTCTGGGTTGGCTTCTTCACCCTCGCCACCTACGGCAACGCCGGTTGGTTGCGTGAGCAAGTGTGCATTTACATGTGCCCGTACGCGCGCTTCCAGAGCGTGATGTTCGACAAGGACACCCTGATCGTCTCCTACGACCCGCGTCGCGGTGAAAGCCGCGGCCCGCGCAAGAAAGGCATCGACTACAAGGCTCAGGGGCTGGGCGACTGCATCGACTGCACCATGTGCGTACAGGTTTGCCCGACCGGCATCGACATCCGCGACGGCCTGCAAATCGAGTGCATCGGTTGCGCCGCGTGCATTGATGCCTGCGACAGCATCATGGACAAAATGGACTATCCGCGCGGCCTGATCAGCTACACCACCGAACACAACCTGTCCGGGCAGAAAACCCATAAACTGCGCCCACGGTTGATCGGCTATGCCGTGGTGTTGCTGGCGATGATGGGCTTGCTGGCGGGCGCTTTCTTCATGCGTTCGCTGGTCGGGTTCGACGTCAGCAAAGACCGCGTGTTGTACCGCGAGAACGCCGAAGGCCGGATCGAAAACGTCTACAGCCTGAAGATCATGAACAAGGACCAACGCGACCACACCTACGTGCTGGAAGCCGCCGGTTTGCCGGACCTCAAGCTGCAAGGCAAGCGCGAGATCAAGGTCGCTGCCGGGGAGATTTTCAGCCAGCCGGTCGAGTTGTCCATCGCCCCGGAAAAACTGCCATCGAGCACCAACGAGGTGAAATTCATCCTCAAGGATGCCGATGACGAGTCCGTCCACATTGAAGCCAAGAGCCGATTCATCGGCCCGCAAGTTCGTTGAGAGAAGTGATCATGACCGCAGCAAACGCCGCAAGCCCTTGGTACAAGCACCTTTGGCCGTGGATCATCATCGGGATTCTGGCCTGCTCGGTGACCCTGACCCTGACCATGGTGACCATTGCGGTAAACCACCCGGACAACCTGGTCAACGACAATTACTACGAGGCCGGCAAGGGCATCAACCGTTCCCTCGACCGTGAATTACTGGCGCAGACACTGCTGCTGCGCGCCAGCGTTCACCTGGATGATGTGACCGGCGAAGTCGACCTGCACCTGACCGGCAACAGCCAACCGAAAACCCTGGAACTGAACCTTATCTCGCCGACGCAGCCGGAGAAGGATCGCAAGATCACCCTCGCCCGCAGCGAAACCGAACAGGGCCGTTACATCGGCCAGTTGAGCGACAAGGTCGAAGGCCGTCGCTTTGTGGAACTGCTGGGTGTGCAGGATGAGAAAACCTGGCGCCTGTTTGAAGAAGAACAGGTCAGCCAAGACAAGGATTTGCTGCTGGGTGATGAGCCGCTGCAAGGCGCGGAAGACCTGAAAAAGTAAAACCGCGTAACCCCGCGTAAAACCCTGTAGGCGCTGCCGAGTGAAACGAGGCTGCGATCTTTTGATGTTGTTTTGAAGAGCAAAATCAAAAGATCGCAGCCTTCGGCAGCTCCTACAGGGGTTAGGGCCCTCCCGGACGATATAGACTCCACCTCATGACCACGCAACTTCCCTGCTACCACTGCGCCCTGCCCGTCCCGGCCGGCAGCCGTTTCACCGCGGCCGTTCTCGGGGAAACCCGCGAATTCTGCTGCCCGGGTTGCCAGGCTGTGGCGGAGGCCATCGTGGCCGGTGGACTGGAAAGCTATTACCAGCACCGCAGCGAGTCATCGGCCAACCCGCAAGCGCTGCCCGTGCAGTTGGTGGACGAACTGGCGCTCTACGACCGGGCCGACGTGCAAGCTCCGTTCGTGCGCCACGACGGCGATCTCGCCGAAACCACGCTGCTGATGGAAGGCATCAGTTGCGCCGCTTGTGGCTGGCTGATCGAGAAGCACCTGCGCACCCTGCCCGCCGTGGCCGAAGCGCGCCTGAACCTGTCCAACCACCGCCTGCACGTGCGTTGGGCCGATGCCCAATTGCCGCTAAGCCAGGTCCTGAGCGAACTGCGCCATATCGGCTACGCCGCCCACCCGTATCAAGCCGACCGCGCCAGCGAACAACTGGCCAGCGAAAACCGCCTGGCCTTGCGTCAACTCGGCGTGGCCGGGCTGCTGTGGTTCCAGGCGATGATGGCAACGATGGCCACCTGGCCGGAATTCAACATCGACCTCAGCCCCGAGCTGCACACCATCCTGCGCTGGGTGGCGCTGTTTCTCACCACCCCGATTGTGTTCTACAGCTGCGCGCCGTTCTTCAAGGGCGCCATGCGCGATTTGCGCACCCGCCACCTGACCATGGACGTGTCGGTATCGCTGGCGATCGGCAGCGCCTACCTCGCCGGGATCTGGACCTCGATCACCGGCATCGGTGAACTGTATTTCGATGCCGTCGGCATGTTTGCGCTGTTCCTGCTGGCCGGGCGCTACCTGGAACGCCGGGCCCGGGAACGCACCGCTGCCGCCACCGCACAGTTGGTAAACCTGTTGCCCGCCTCGTGCTTGCGCCTGAGTGCCGATGGCCAGAGCGAGCGAATCCTGCTCAGCGAACTTCGCGTCGGCGATCAAGTGCTGGTGCATCCCGGTGCGGTCCTCCCGGCTGACGGCAAGATCCTCGACGGTCAATCAAGTGTCGACGAGTCCTTGCTGACCGGCGAATACCTGCCGCAACCTCGAACCCGGGGCGACGCGGTGACGGCCGGCACGCTGAACGTCGAAGGCGCGCTGACGGTTGAAGTGCTCGCGCTCGGTCAGGACACGCGACTGTCCGCCATCGTCCGCCTGCTGGACCGCGCGCAAGCCGAGAAGCCGCGACTGGCGGAAATCGCCGACCGCGCGGCGCAATGGTTTCTGCTGCTGTCGTTGATCGCCGCGGCCGTCATCGGCCTGGTCTGGTGGGAACTGGACTCATCGCGAGCGTTCTGGATTGTGCTGGCGATGCTGGTTGCGACGTGCCCGTGCGCCTTGTCCCTTGCCACGCCGACCGCCCTCACCGCCGCGACCGGCACGCTGCATAAGCTGGGCTTGTTGTTGACGCGCGGCCATGTGCTGGAAGGCCTGAACCAGATCGACACGGTGATTTTCGACAAGACCGGCACGCTCACCGAAGGTCGCCTGGCGCTGCGCTCGATCCGCCCGCTCGGCGCCCTCGACAGCGATCAATGCCTGAGCCTCGCCGCCGCCCTGGAAAACCGTTCCGAACACCCGATCGCCCGCGCCTTTGGGCGAGCGCCGCTGGCCGCTGAAGAAGTCCACAGCACGCCGGGCCTGGGCCTCGAAGGGCGGGTCGGCGAACAACGGCTGCGCATCGGCCAACCGGGTTTTGTCTGCGAACTCAGCGGCGCCGTCGTACCGCGAATGCCCGATGAAGCCGGGCAATGGCTGCTGCTCGGCGATAGCCAGGGACCGCTGGCATGGTTTGTCCTCGATGACCGATTGCGCGCCGATGCGCCGGCGCTATTGCAGGCGTGCAAGGCTCGCGGCTGGCGCACGCTGCTGCTGTCGGGCGACAGCTCGCCCATGGTCGCCAGTGTCGCCGCGGAACTGGGCATCGACGAGGCCCATGGTGGTTTGTGTCCGGACGATAAATTGCAGGTCCTGCAACAGTTGCACAAGGAAGGTCGCAAGGTGTTGATGCTCGGTGACGGGGTCAACGACGTGCCCGTGCTGGCGGCTGCCGACATCAGCGTGGCCATGGGCTCGGCCACCGACCTGGCGAAAACCAGTGCCGATGCGGTCCTGCTTTCGAACCGTCTCGACGCGCTGGTGCAGGCCTTCAGCGTGGCTCGGCGCACCCGTCGGGTAATCATCGAGAACCTGCTGTGGGCCGGGCTGTACAATGGCCTCATGTTGCCGTTCGCCGCCCTCGGCTGGATCACTCCCGTGTGGGCCGCGGTGGGCATGTCCATCAGTTCGTTGACCGTGGTGTTGAACGCCCTGCGCCTGACTCGCCTGCCGAGCGCGCCGGCCGCCAGCACCGCCCCCGAAACCCGTCCGCTGCCGGCCTGAGCCGCGCGGGCATGGAGTCCAGATGCCAGCTCTCTACGTGATGATCCCGGCCGCGCTGCTGATCGTGGCCATCGCTGTTTATATCTTTTTCTGGGCAGTCGACAGCGGTCAGTACGACGACCTCGATGGCCCGGCCCACAGCATTCTGTTCGACGACCAGGACCCGAATCACAAGGCAGCGGTCGACGAAGCCAGTGGCCATCCGGCCAAACCGGACGACAAGGCGCCACCTCATGCTTGAGTTGGCGCCGCTGCTGGTGTCTGCGGTGATCCTTGGCCTGCTCGGTGGCGGGCATTGCCTGGGAATGTGCGGCGGCTTGATGGGCGCATTGACCCTGGCGATTCCCAAGGAGCAGCGCAGCCGACGCTTTCGACTGCTGCTGGCCTACAACCTCGGGCGAATCCTCAGCTATGCAACGGCCGGACTGCTGATCGGGCTGGCCGGTTGGGCGGTGGCCAACAGCCCGGCGGCGATGTTTATGCGGGTCATCGCCGGGATGCTGTTGATTGCCATGGGCCTGTACCTGGCCGGCTGGTGGAGCGGCCTGACCCGCATCGAAAGCCTCGGTCGCGGCCTGTGGCGGCATATCCAGCCGGTTGCCAACAAACTGCTGCCCGTGTCGAGCCTGCCTCGCGCATTACTGTTGGGCGCGCTCTGGGGCTGGCTGCCGTGTGGATTGGTCTACAGCACGCTGCTGTGGTCGGCGAGCCAGGGCAATGCACTGGACAGTGCGTTGTTGATGCTGGCGTTCGGGCTCGGGACCTGGCCGGTGTTGCTCGCCACGGGGCTGGCGGCTGAGCGGGTGACGGCGTTGTTGCGCAAACGCAGCGTGCGTATGGCTGGTGGGTTGTTGGTGATGCTGTTTGGGATCTGGACATTGCCCGGGCCGCATCAGCATTGGTTGATGGGGCATTAGATCCGCAAGGCGCCCCTGTAGCAGCTGCCGAAGGCTGCGTTCGAGGACGCAGTCCTCGCAATAAGGTGTACGCAATCTTTCTGAAATTCCCAGGTGGATGGTTTACGACGGCTTCGCCGCCGGACGCAGCCTTCGGCAGCTGCTACAGATCCGCGCTCGCCGTTGATGCAAATCAACATGCCTCACCGCCGCCGCCCCTAGACTCGCTGACACTGCCAGCCTATCCGGGGAATGCCCGCATGATGCTCGACGCCATTCGTTGGGACACCGATCTGATCCGCCGTTATGACCTGGCGGGCCCGCGCTACACCTCATACCCGACCGCCGTGCAATTCGACGGGCATGTCGGCACGTTCGATCTGTTTCACGCCTTGCGCGAAAGTCGCAAAGCGCTGCGCCCATTGTCGCTGTACGTGCACGTGCCGTTCTGCGCGAACATTTGCTACTACTGCGCCTGCAACAAAGTCATCACCAAAGACCGTGGCCGCGCCCTGCCCTACTTGCAGCGCCTTGAGCAGGAAATCCAGCTGATCGCCTGCCACCTCGACCCGGCGCAAAAGGTCGAACAGCTGCATTTCGGTGGCGGCACGCCGACCTTTCTCAGCCACGATGAACTGCGCCAGCTGATGGCCCAACTGCGTAAACACTTCAATTTGCTGGACGACGATTCTGGCGACTACGGCATCGAAATCGATCCTCGAGAAGCGGACTGGTCGACCATGGGCCTGCTCCGTGAACTGGGTTTCAACCGGGTCAGCATCGGCCTGCAAGACCTCGACCCGGTGGTGCAACGGGCAGTCAATCGCCTGCAAAGCCTGGAAGAAACCCGCGCGGTGATCGACGCCGCCAGGACCCTGCAATTCCGCTCGATCAACATTGACCTGATCTACGGCTTGCCGAGACAGACGCCCGAAAACTTCGCCCGCACCGTCGATGAGGTCATCAACCTGCAACCGGACCGCCTCTCGGTGTTCAACTACGCGCACCTGCCGGAACGCTTCATGCCGCAACGGCGAATCAACGCCAACGAACTGCCGACGCCGGCGCAGAAACTGGAAATGCTCCAGCGCACCATCGAACAACTGACCGCTGCCGGCTACCGCTACATCGGCATGGATCACTTCGCACTGCCCGATGATGAACTGGCGATTGCCCAGGAAGAGTCGACCCTGCAACGCAACTTCCAGGGCTACACCACCCACGGTCATTGCGACCTGATTGGCCTGGGCGTGTCCGCCATCAGTCAGATTGGCGACCTGTATTGCCAGAACAACAGCGATTTGAACCAGTACCAAAACAGCCTGGCCTCGTCCCAACTGGCCACCAGCCGGGGCCTGTTGTGCAATGCCGACGACCGTCTGCGGCGCGCCGTGATTCAACAACTGATCTGCAATTTCAGCCTGGAATTCGCGAACATCGAACACACCTTCAACATTGATTTTCGCGGTTACTTTGGCGAGTTGTGGCCACAATTGCGGGCGATGGCCGACGACGGACTGATCGAACTGGATAACGAAACAATCAATGTGCTCCCCGCCGGCCGTTTGCTGGTGCGGTCGGTGTGCATGGTGTTCGATGCGTATCTTGGAGAGCAGAATCGCCAGCGGTTTTCACGGGTGATCTAGACCCAATGGCAAAATCGTCGCGCCTGGATGTCCTCTGGTGAGTTACCCTTACGTCTTATGTGTGTTTTCCCACAAGGATTGAAGAAATGTCCGAGCCAGTAAAACTGCGCGCTCACAGTCAGGCCCATTGCAAGGATTGCAGCCTGGCTCCCCTCTGTTTGCCACTTTCACTGAATCTGGAAGACATGGAAGCGCTGGACGAAATCGTTAAACGTGGCCGTCCGCTGAAAAAAGGCGAGTTCCTGTTTCGCCAGGGCGACACCTTCGATTCCGTTTACGCAGTTCGCTCCGGCGCCCTCAAGACGTTCAGCCTGAGCGATGGCGGTGAAGAACAGCTCACCGGTTTCCATCTGCCAAGCGAGTTGGTGGGCCTGTCGGGCATGGACACCGAAAAACACCCGGTGTCGGCGCAAGCCCTGGAAACCACTTCGGTGTGTGAAATCCCCTTCGAACGTCTCGACGA
The DNA here is from genome assembly GCF_059716195.1 of Pseudomonas sp. LBUM1644. Lineage (NCBI taxonomy): Bacteria > Pseudomonadati > Pseudomonadota > Gammaproteobacteria > Pseudomonadales > Pseudomonadaceae > Pseudomonas > Pseudomonas sp. LBUM1644. Next base: position 4,454,152 of record NZ_CP166812.1, read on the forward strand.
ACTGGCCCTGCAACTGCCGCAACTGCGCCGTCAGTTAATGCGCGTGATGAGCCGAGAAATCCGTGACGATCAGCAAATGATGTTGCTGCTGTCGAAAAAAACCGCCGACGAGCGTATCGCCACGTTCCTGGTCAACCTGTCGGCGCGTTTCCGCGCGCGGGGTTTCTCGGCCAACCAGTTTCGCCTGAGCATGTCGCGCAACGAAATCGGCAACTACCTGGGCCTTGCGGTGGAAACCGTGTCCCGGGTGTTCACGCGCTTCCAGCAGAACGAATTGATCGCCGCCGAAGGCAAGGAAATCCATATCCTCGACCCGATCCAGCTCTGCGCCCTGGCTGGCGGTTCCATCGAAGGCTGATGGCGACGAACGCGGCTGAGCGAAACGGTTCAGCCGCCGTTATACTGCGACGTTTGCAGCCTGCCAGGATTCTTCGACTATGGCCTTCGACGCCTTCGACATCAAATCCCTGATCCGCCCCGTGATCGACTTTCCCAAGCCTGGGGTGATCTTTCGCGACATCACCCCGCTGTTCCAGTCGCCCAGGGCCTTGCGCCTGGTGATGGACAGCTTTGCCCAGCGTTATGTCGAGGCCGACTTCACCCACATCGGCGCGATGGATGCGCGTGGTTTCCTGATCGGTTCGGTGCTGGCCTATCAGTTGAACAAGCCGCTGGTGCTGTTTCGCAAGCAGGGCAAACTGCCGGCCGACGTGTTGGCCGAGGGCTATGCGACCGAGTACGGCGAAGCGTTCCTTGAAGTCCACGCCGACAGCCTGTGTGAGGGCGATTCGGTGGTGATGTTCGATGACCTGATCGCCACGGGCGGCACGCTGATTGCGGCGGCGAACCTGATCCGGCGCATGGGCGCACGAGTGCATGAAGCGGCGGCGATTATTGATCTGCCGGAGTTGGGTGGTTCGCAGCGCCTGGAAGATATGGGGATTGCGACGTTTTGTCTGACGCAGTTTGCTCTTAGCGATAAGTAACAAAAATCAAAAGATCGCAGCCTTCGGCAGCTCCTACAGTGTGTACGCCAACCCACTGTAGGAGCTGCCGAAGGCTGCGATCTTTTTGCATCTAAAGCCCCATCTGCTTGCTGATGATTTCGTTCATCACTTCCCGCGTCCCGCCGCCGATCGACAGAATCCGGTTATCCCGGTACAGCCGCTCCACCAGGCTCTCGCGCATATAACCGAGACCACCGAGGATCTGCACCGCATCGGTGGTGATGCGATCAGCGGTGTCAGTCGCAAAGTTCTTGGCCATGGAAATCTCCTTGATCACGCTCTGCCCCGCCGCCATTTTCGCCGCCTGCCGGTAGGTGAACTCCCGAGAAACCTCCAGTGCCGTGGCCATTTCCGCGAGGCGGTGCTTCAGCACCTGGAACTTGCCGATCGGTTTGCCGAAGGCTTCACGCTGGCGGGCCCATTTCAGGCTCTCTTCCAGGGCCAGTTGCGCGGTCATGTTGGCCATCAGCGCCAACGCCAGGCGTTCGCTCTGGAAGTTGCCCATGATGCAGGCGAAACCCATGTTCTCGGCCCCGATCAAGTTTCCTACAGGCACCCGGCAATCATCGAAGAACAACTCGGCCGTGTCTGACGCCCACCAGCCCATTTTCTTCAACTGACGGCCGACGGTGAAACCCGGGGTGCCCTTCTCGATCAGCAACAGGCTGATGCCGCCGAAACCGGGCGGACCGGTGCGCACCGCGACGGTGTAGAAATCCGCACGGACACCGCTGGTGATAAAGGTCTTGCTGCCACTGACCCGGTAGACATCACCGTCACGCACGGCGCGGGTTTGCAGGTTGGCCACATCGGAACCGCCGCTGGGCTCGGTCACGGCCAAGGCGCTGATCTTCTCACCGGCCAACACCTGCGGCACCACGCGGTCGCGAACTTCAGGGCTGGCCCATTTGAGGATCGGCGGCAGGCCGATGTCCAGCGAACCGAGGCCCGCCACCAAACCACCGGAGCCGCAACGCATCAGCTCTTCGCTGGCGGCTATTTTGGCGAACACATCCCCTTCGTGGCTGCCGCCCAGCGCTTCGGGATAACCGATGCCCAGAATCCCCGCTGCGCCGGCCTTGAGATAGAGTTCGCGGGGAAAGCCTTCGGCTTCTTCCCACTGGTCAATGTCCGGAAGGATCTCGCGCTCGACGAAACGCCTGACGCTGTCGCGGACCAATTGGTGGCTGGGATCGAAGTATTCCTGAAAGGCAGGCATCGGCGAACTCCACTGAAGGTTCAGTGACGTTAACCGAGCGCTTGCTTGGGTTTCAACAGGGAATTTCAAGATCAAAAGATCGCAGCCTTCGGCAGCTCCTACAGGACGCGAGCCGTACCTGATCCCTGTAGGAGCTGCCGAAGGCTGCGATCTTTTGATTTTGTTACAAGGCGATCGGCTTACGCCCGGCAAACGAATGCGCCAACGTTCCACCGTCGACCAGCTCCAGCTCACCACCCAACGGCACGCCGTGTGCGATTCGCGATGCAATCAGGCCTTTATTGCTCAGCAGCTGCGCGATGTAATGCGCCGTCGCCTCACCTTCCACCGTCGGGTTGGTCGCGAGGATGACTTCGGTGAAGGTCCCGGCCTCTTCGATCCGCGTCATCAATTGTGGGATGCCAATCGCCTCCGGTCCGAGACCGTCAAGCGGCGACAGATGCCCCTTGAGCACGAAGTAGCGACCACGGAAACCGGTCTGCTCCACCGCGTAAACGTCCATCGGCCCTTCCACCACGCACAACAAGGTGTCATCGCGGCGCGTATCCGCACATTGCGGGCACAGGTCGTCTTCCGTCAGCGTGCGGCACAAGCGGCAATGGCCCACCCCTTCCATGGCCTGGCTCAACGCCAGCGCCAGACGCGAACCACCGCTGCGATCACGCTCGAGCAGTTGCAGCGCCATGCGCTGGGCGGTTTTCTGACCCACGCCCGGCAGCGTACGCAGGGCATCGATCAGTTGGCGAATCAAAGGGCTGAAGCTCATGGGGAAACGTCCGACTAAACAACGAGACGCGGTTTATACCCGCGCCTCTCTTTAGCGTCAAATACTCAGTCTTGCGCGACCCGCACCACCAGTTTGCCGAAGTTGCGTCCTTCCAGCAGACCGATGAACGCCTCAGGCGCCTGTTCGAGGCCATCGACCACGTCTTCGCGGAATTTCACCTTGCCATCGCGCACCCACGGCGCCATTGCACTGACGAATTCCGGCTGGCGATCGCCATAGTCGTCGAACACGATAAAGCCCTGGATTCGCACGCGTTTGGTCAGCAACGTGCGTTGCAATTGCGGCAAGCGATCCGGGCCGGTCGGGGCTTCATGGGCGTTGTAGCCCGCAATCAGGCCGCACAGCGGAATTCGCGCCTTGGGATTGAGCAGCGGCAATACCGCGTCGAATACTTTGCCGCCGACGTTCTCGTAGTAAATGTCGATGCCTGTCGGGCAGGCCTGCGCCAACTCGGCAGCGAAGTTCGGGCTCTTGTGATCGATGCAGGCATCAAAACCCAACTCGTCGATCACATAACGGCACTTTTCCGCACCGCCGGCCACGCCGACCACGCGCAGGCCTTTGATCTTCGCCACCTGACCGACCACTGAGCCCACCGCGCCGGACGCCGCCGCGACCACCAGGGTCTCGCCAGCCTTGGGCTGGCCGATGTCCATCAAACCCATGTAAGCGGTCATGCCCGGCATACCGAGCACACCCAGCGCCATTGACGGGCTTGGCAGCCCGGACGGCACCGGGATGATGTTGCGGCCGTCGCTGATGCTGTGGCTCTGCCAACCGGTGGAACCGACTACCACATCCCCTTCCTGAAACTTCGGATTCAGCGAACGCTCCACGCGGCTGACCGCGCCCCCGGTCATCACGCCGCCGATTTCGACAGGAGCCGCGTAGGACGGGGCGTCACTCATGCGACCGCGCATGTACGGGTCCAGCGACAGGTAGAGGGTCTTGAGCAGCACTTGCCCGTCGGTGAGTTCTGGCAGCGCTTCGCGCTCCAGGCGGAAATTCTCCGGCGTCGGCGCGCCTGTAGGGCGGGACGCCAGGACGATACGTTGGTTGAGGGTCAATGCGTCTGGCATGTGAGCGTCTCCTTTGATCGGTGAATTTGGCGGTAGTAGGGAGCAGACCTTGGCGGTGGTATGGCGTTCGATGTTTCTAACGGAGGACCGGGTCGCCCCCTTCGCGAGCAAGCCCGCTCCCACAGGGATTTTGTGAACACTGGAGATCCAATGTGGGAGCGGGCTTGCTCGCGAAGGCAGCCTCCCAGACACAATAATTCCAACAGGCAAAAACAAAAATGCCAGGCGCGATGCCTGGCATTTTTTTGTAGCTCATCCGATGCGCTTTAGCGAATCAGAATGGCAGCTTCATGCCCGGTGGCAATTGCATGCCAGCGGTCACGCCGGACATTTTGTCCTGGCTGTTGGCTTCGATCTTGCGCACGGCATCGTTGACGGCGGCGGCGAATACGGCCTCCAGCATCTCTTTGTCGTCTTCGCTCAAGCCTTCGACCAGGCTTGGGTCGATGGTCACGCGCTTGACGTCGTGACGACCGGTCATCACTACGGTGACCATATCGCCGCCGGCTTTACCGGTGACTTCGGCGTTGGCCAGTTCTTCCTGCATCTTGGCCATTTTTTCCTGCATCTGCTGTGCCTGCTTCATCAGGCCGGCCATGCCACCTTTCATCATGGGAATCACCTCAAACGTACTTGGATTAATCAGCGCCCGGCCTTTCGGCCCAACGCCTTCAGTTATTAGCCCTGACTGACCAGAGCTTCGACAGGTTCAATAGTATCGTTACGGACCACCGCACCGAACTGCTGCATCATTTGCTGGATGAACGGATCGCCATGGATCGATTCCTCGGCCTCGCGCTGACGGTTCGCACGGCGCCGGGACGCAGCCTGGGCCGGGGTTTCCTGCTCGGGCTTGATCAGCTCCATGCTCAGGGTCAGCGTACGCCCGTGAAACTGATTCAGCGCATCGTTGAGACGACGTTGCTGGGTCGCATTGAACAAGGCGCTGTGCGCCGGGTCCAGGTGCATCAGCCAATTGTCGCCATCGACCGCGATCAGCGTGCAGTTGGCGGCAATGCTGCCGGTCATGCCGGAGATCGGCAGTTTCGGGAACAGCTCCAGCCATTGCAGGGCCAGCCCGGTGGCGGGCATCGCGGCCGGTTCAGGCTCGGGTTCGGGCACCGGATCGGCGGCGTGTTCGCTGGCCAGTTCATCCAGGTAACTGTAGGCCGAATCCATGTCCGGCTCGATGTAGTCTTCGTCCAGCGGCGGCTCGTCGTCCAGGTCCACACCCGGCGTCGCGGCATCGACTTCGGCCACGGAGGGCTCCGGAATCGGCGCGGCGGCCCACTCCGGCGCGTCCGGCACCACGCTGTCAGGCGTTGGCAACGGCATTGGCGCCAGCTCGGGCTGCTCGCTAGCGGTTTCCAGCACTGGCTCGACGGCGGGTTGCTGGACGGGCTCAGGCTCGACCGGGTCATTCCATGGCAGGTCGACCACGGCTTCGATCGCGACAGGCTCGATCACTGGCTCAGGCGTGACGACGGGCGCAACCGGCTCAGGCTCAGGCTCAGCGGCTGGAACGGGAACTGGAGCAACCGGCGCAGGTGCAACTGCCGCAGCGACTACCGGCGCAACTTTGGGCGCGGCAGCCACTGAATGTGCGGAATCAACTGTGGCCTGGCTGATCCCCACTGGCTTTAGCGGTTGCCTCGGCGCATCCGCGGTGTCGGCCGGTCGGAATGCGAGCATTCGCAACAGGACCATTTCGAAGCCACCACGGGGGTCTGGCGCCAGCGGCAAATCGCGGCGGCCAATCAGGCCCATTTGATAGTAGAACTGCACATCTTCGGCCGGCAGCGCCTGGGCCAGTGCCAGCACCCGGTCGCGATCGCCCTGGCCGTTGTCGACACCTTCAGGCAAGGCCTGGGCGATGGCGACGCGGTGCAGCACGTTGAGAATTTCCGAGAGCACGCCGTTCCAGTCCGGGCCTTGTTCAGCCAGATGGCGGACCCCTTCGAGCAACGCCTTGGCGTCGCCTTCGATCAGCGCATGCAGAACGTCGTAGACCTGGCCGTGATCGAGCGTGCCGAGCATCGCCCGCACGTCGGCGGCCATGACCTTGCCTTCACCGAAGGCGATGGCCTGGTCGGTCAGGCTCATGGCGTCCCGCATCGAACCGTCCGCGGCGCGACCGAGCAACCACAGTGCGTCGTCTTCGAACGGCACCTGCTCGACACCCAGCACATGGGTCAAATGCTCGACCACCCGTTCAGGCGTCATGTTTTTCAGGGAGAACTGCAGGCATCGCGACAAAATCGTCGCCGGAAGTTTCTGCGGGTCGGTGGTGGCCAGGATGAACTTGACGTAGGGCGGCGGCTCTTCGAGGGTTTTCAACAGCGCATTGAAGGAATGGCTGGAGAGCATGTGCACTTCGTCGATCAGGTAAACCTTGAAGCGCCCACGGCTTGGCGCGTACTGCACGTTGTCGAGCAGTTCGCGGGTGTCCTCGACCTTGGTCCGGCTCGCGGCGTCGATCTCGATCAAGTCGACGAAACGGCCCTCGTCGATTTCGCGGCACACCGAGCACTCGCCGCACGGCGTCGAAGTGATACCTGTTTCACAGTTCAGGCATTTGGCGATAATCCGCGCGATGGTGGTCTTGCCGACCCCGCGGGTGCCGGTAAACAGATAGGCGTGGTGCAGCCGCTGGCTGTCCAAGGCGTTGATCAGAGCCTTGAGCACATGGGTCTGGCCGACCATTTCGCGGAACGAGCGCGGACGCCATTTACGTGCAAGAACCTGATAACTCATCGAAAACCGTCGCAACGAAGGAACAGAAGCGGCTAATGCTAGCGGAGCAAGGCCAAAATTGCATCCGGCGCGCTCGTCTAATCTGGCTAAGATGCAGTTTGGGGGGCTTTTATCGGCTCGGGTTTTATCAGTACCGGAGCGTTTATGCGGTTGGCCTTGGGGGCGTTGCTGTTGATCAGCCTGAACGTCGCGGCGACTGACGCGCCGTTGCGCTTCGTTATACCCGATAGTTGGGCGATGCCGATGGTGCAACTGGACCGTGGGCACCCGACACAGGGCATCCTGCATGACGTGATGCTCAGCCTCGCGACTCAGGTCGGTGTACCGGCCGAATTTCACGTGCTGCCTCGGGCCCGCGTGCAAAGCGCCATGGAACACGGCGAGGTCGATATCCGCTGCTATGCCGCACAATCCTGGCTGCCAAATCAATCCGGGGACTACATCTGGAGTATTCCGCTGTGGTTTCAGCGCGATGTGTTGATTAGCCAGCAAGAGCCGGCAGCCTCGATAGTCCCCGCTAACTTGTCGCGACAAAGCATCGGCACGGTGCTTGGCTATAGCTATCCGACGCTGCAACCGTTGTTCGATGCCGATCGACTGCAACGCGAAGACGCGCGCAATCAGGAACAAGTGCTGGAAAAACTCATCGCAGGGCGTTATCGCTATGCGGTGAGCAATGAATGGACGTTGAACTGGTTCAATCAGCGCCTGCTGCCCGACCGCCAACTGAAAGCCGTAGCGGTGTTGGAGGAGCACAGTGTCGGTTGCTTCGTGCGCAACGATCCGAAAGTGCCCGTGCAGCGGATTCTGCGCACATTGTTGCGGATGAAAATGTCCGGGGAGATCGATGACATTATCCGGCTGTATATCGGTGGTGAACCCTCCAGCGAACGCATCAGCCAGCCCTGAGGCGCCGCACATTTTGTAGCAGCTGGCGAAGCCTGCGTTCGGCTGCGCAGCAGTCGTGAAACCTGAGCGCGAGGTATTACTGAAACACCGCATTGCCTGATTTTACGACTGCTGCGCAGCCGAACGCAGGCTTCGCCAGCTGCTACAGATTGTGGCGCTGTTTAAAATTGGGGACGACAAAAAACCGCCCTTGGACAAGGTCCATGGCAGTGTAAAAAAATAAAGTATTTGTAATCAGATACCACGAGAGAAAACTCGCGGGGCGTTATGGAGGCAACCCCACCAGCCACACCCCGGCACACAATGTTCCCGCTGTGGCTGCTTCCTTCCGGATCTGACCAGGTTCACGGGTAATCGTTGCGGGGGGACCGATGGGGTCACCATAACGACGCTCACCTGACGGCGAGCCGCGCCATTGTACCTATCTGAGACGAAGTTACAACCGTTCGGGCGGATTAAAAAATATGAGCAGCGTCAAGGACATGCGCCAGCCTTGAAAAGCGCCGAGCCTTGGGCAGCCCCAGGCTCCATGCAGGCGCCGCCACAAGCCGCGATCCTTTTTGCGCCTACTTTTCCCACTCCGCCTTGGCAATGTGCAAACCGTGCAGCCCTTTGTAGGCTGCGCGCTCAGGCTGGCTCCAGCCCTCCAGCAACGAATCGTCCAAACGATAGATCTCCACGCCCAACGGGCGACAAACGCTCAGCGGATCCTGCGCATCCGGCCCCCACATGGCCAGCGAAAGATCGCCGCCGGGACAGGTTGAAAGCGCACACAGCAAATCGATCTCGGCAAAGAACTCCAGATAGTCGCCCTTCTGCGCCGGGCAGGCTTTCATGAAATACATGTCATCGTGATTCAGGCCGGTGCACTGGAAAATGTTGAGCACGTCATGCACGTCAAACTCGGTCAGCCCATGAGGCAACACCGCGCGAGTCAGGTTCGAGTGGCAGTGATGATGAAAATCCTCGCCAGTGAGCATTTTGTTCACATAAGGATCGCAACGGGTGCCGAGCAAATCATGCAGGCGGCCACCATGTTCGTCGATGCCATAACCGGCCAGGCTGTCATCGGTGATGGTCACCAGCGGCCGCAAAAATGGCAGGTTCGACCAGAGCCGGTCATGAGTGCTGACGTGAGCGCCCTGTAACTGCCGGGTCCGCGCCGCCCACAGGCGTTCACGCGGATCATTGGCGTTCCAGACGTTGAAGTCACCGACTTGCGGCCCGACTGGCGTGGTCACACGAAACACATGCCCTGCCGGCACTTTCCAGGCACGACCGGTGCGGATCGGCACTTCGAACGACTCGATCAGCGTGCGCCCCTCCTTCGTGTCGCGGACTCGCTCATAAAAGGGTTTATCCACCTGCAAGGCTGAGCCTTTGCTGACTTGATAGGCCGCCGGATAGTCTTTGTACATGGCTCAAATCCTCGATCAGTGAGGGGACGAAGGTGCAAGCAATTGCACCAGAAGGTGTTCGGAATCGTCGAGATAAAGGCTCATTGCATCTTCGGCCGCGCGCTTGTCGCCTTCGGCCAGCAACTCATGTATCTGTCGGTCGCGCGCCAGCCAGGGCGCTTGAAAGCGTGATTCATCGGGCGCGGTGCAAAACACCAGGCGCAATTGCGCGACGACGTTGGTGAAGAATTCATTGAACAACGGACTGCGCAGTAACCCGACGATATGCTGATGAAAGGCCAGGCTGTGCGTACCGACGGCGCGCCAGTCCTCACGCTCCCGGGCAAGCTCGGTGGCCTCCAGCGCCTCGAGCATCCGATCGGATTGATACTCGCGCAGCGGCTGACTGGCGCTGATGGCGTGCAGTTCCAGGGTCCTACGCACGTTAAACAGATCCCGCACATCGTCGACGCCGAGTCGGCGCACCATCACGCCCTTGTTGCGGACATAACGGGTCAGGCCTTCCTGCCCCAGGCGATGCAACGCTTCGCGAATCGTGTTGCGGGAGGCGTTGTAGGCCGACACCAGATCGTTCTCCACCAGCGCCATGCCGGGCAGCAAACGACCGCCAATAATGTCGGCGCGCAACTCCAATGTGATGTGGTCGGCCAGGGACAGTCCGCTGCTCATGCTCATCGCCTCGTGATTGTTCAACAATCGTCACTGAACGAGTAATCACTTTTCGTGCCACCAGCTACAGCGCCCTTCGATCAAGTTCGACGCATCTGCATGCTTTTTAGAAGTAGAAGTACAGCCACCATTCAATTTTCATTGGTTAATATGGTGCATTGTTGCGGAGATTCGACATGCGTTACTCGCAGGACCATAAAGCCCAGACACATCAACGCATTATCAAGGAAGCCTCAGAACGCTTTCGTCGCGACGGCATTGGCGCAACAGGCCTGCAACCGTTGATGAAGGCATTGGGCTTGACCCATGGCGGGTTTTATTCGCACTTCAAATCCAAGGACGAACTGGTAGAAAAGGCCTTGCAGGCCGCAGGCGATCAGGTCGACGGCCTCTGCGCCGAACTGTTTGCGCAGGATCAGCCGCTGGACGCGTTCATCGACGCCTATCTGTCCGAATGGCACCAGACGTCGCCCCAGGAAGGCTGTCCACTGCTGACCATGTCATCGGAACTGGGGATGCGCGGGCAGCCGAGCCCGACCACTGATGCGGTGCTCAACGCGCGGCTCGAACAAGTGCAAGGCACACTTGAGGGCGACGACACCGCCGACCGCAGCATCGTCATCATGTCCACGCTGATCGGCGCGTTGCTGCTATCGCGCAGCGTCGAGAATCCCGAATTGGCCCAGCGGATTCTCGACGTCACTCGCGAGTCTCTCAAACAACCCGGGACTAACCCTGCCAGCGCTTGAACAACACGCTCGCATTCACCCCGCCAAACCCGAAGCCATTGGACAGCGCGTATTCGATAGCCATCGGCCGCGCCTTGCCGTGGACGATGTCCACGCCTTGAGCCGCAGGGTCCGGCGTTTCGAAGTTGAGGGTAGCCGGCACGACCTGATCGCGAATCGCCAACAGCGTGAAGATCGCCTCGATTCCACCTGCCGCGCCCAGCAAATGCCCAGTAGCGGACTTGGTCGAAGTGACCGCAATCTTGTTATCGGCGCCAAACAACGCCTTGATCGCCGCCAGCTCCCCAAGATCACCGACCGGCGTCGACGTCGCGTGAGCATTCAGATGCTGCACCTGTGCCGCAGAAACGCCTGCCTGTGCCAGCGCCAGCGACATCGCACGGCGCGCGCCGCTGCCATCTTCCGGGCCTGCCGTCAGGTGATAGGCATCGGCGCTGGTGCCGTAACCGACCAGCTCAGCCAACGGTTGAGCACCGCGGGCCAGCGCATGCTCCAGAGATTCGATCACCAGAACGCCGGCGCCCTCGCCCATGACGAAGCCGTCGCGGTCACTGTCGAAAGGCCGTGAAGCGCGCTCAGGCGTCTCGTTGAAACTACTGGACAAGGCACGCGCGGCAGCAAATCCGGCGAGACTGACACGATCGATCGCCGCCTCCGCGCCACCGCATACCGCGATGTCCGCTTCGCCACAACGAATCAAGCGCGCAGCGTCACCAATCGCCTGAACCCCGGCAGCACACGCCGTCACCGGTGCACCCAGCGGCCCCTTGAAACCATGCTGGATCGAAACATGACCCGCCGCGAGATTGACCAGGAACGAAGGGATAGTAAACGGCGACAAACGTCGCGGGCCACGGGTGTCCGTGGTGCGCACCGCATCGGCTATCGCGCCGAAACCACCCACGCCTGAACCGATAATGGTCGCAGTGCGCTCCTGGGCATTGGCGTCCAGCGCCTGCCACCCGGCTTGTTCCAATGCCTGACGCGCCGCTTCCATGGCAAACGTAATGAAGCGGTCCATCTTCTTCTGCTCTTTGGGCGGTATGGCCCGGTCCGGATCAAAACCCGCCTCTGCATCCTCCGCCAGCGTCGGCACCGTGCCCCCGACCTTGGCCGGCAGATCGGCAACCACCTCGTCCGGCAACTTGCGCAAACCGGAACGCCCCGCCAACAGACGCGCCCAAACCGCCTCGACACCGCTACCCAGCGGCGACACCAGGCCCATGCCAGTTACAACTACTCGACGATCACTCATACCGCTAACACCTCAGGCCGATTCATGGCGCCTCACTTGTAACGCGCGGCGGCAGAACTTTTAGACAGATTCGGCGCCATCACATGACGCGCCGCAACGAAGGCATCCCAATCGGCCGCATTCGGCAATGACGGAATGGTGATCAACTCACCCTGGTCCAGACCCGACAACGCCGCGTCGACCATCTCACCCGCTTCCATGACCATGTCGGCCGGTATCTGGGAAGCATCGATACCGGAGCGCTCCCAGATCTCTGTGCGTGTTACGCCTGGCAACACCGCCTGGACCTTGACCCCTGTGCCATCCAGCTCGGCATTCAACGACTGGGTAAGACTTAACACATACGCCTTGCTCGCGCTGTACGTTGCGTTGAAGCGCTCGGGAAACAACGCCACCACCGAGGCAATATTGATGATCGAACCCCGACCTGCCTTGGCGAAACTGGCAGCCGCTGCCGACGCCAATCGCGTCACCGTCGTAACGTTCAATTGAATCAAGCGCTCCAGCTGATCCAAGTCGGCATTGGCCAACAAACCATCGGCGGCAACACCGGCATTGTTCAGCAACAAACTGATACTCGAATCACTGCGAAGACGCTGCTCCAGCTTCAGCACATCATCCTTCTGCGTGAGGTCGGCCTTCAACACCTCGACTTGAACACCATGCTCGGCGCGCAACTTGCTCGCCGCCGCCTGCAACCGCTGCTCGTCGCGAGCGACCAACAACAAATCAAAACCACGCGCCGCCAACCGCTCAGCGTAAATCGCCCCGATACCGGAAGAAGCACCGGTGACAAGGGCCGTACCTTGGGACTGGGTGGAAGTCATGACTGTGCTCCTGAGAGATGCTTGAGAGGAAATACAAGCGCCCGACGCTTAAGGCGCCGCAGCAGAAAACCAAATTATTATAGGCATAATCCCATCACCATATGATAGCCGTAATTTTCCCCCCACCGACAAAAGGCCCGCCCTTGTAGGAGCTGCCGAAGGCTGCGATCTTTTGATCTTCAAACGCGATCCCTCACGCCAAAACGCAAAAAGGCCGGTCAATGACCGGCCTTCACGGCGCTGAACCTACAAGCTTAGTTCACCTCAAGCTTCTCGCGATTCTTATCCAGAATCGCCTTACCAATCCCCTTCACCTCAAGCAATTCCTCCACCGACGCAAACGGCCCATTACTGTCACGATACGCAACAATCGCCTTGGCCTTGGCCTCACCCACCCCGGACAACTCCCGTTGCAGGGTCGGCGCATCAGCCCCATTCAAGTCAACCTTGCCAGACTGTGCCTTGGAAGCAGTTTCCAGAACGATGGGTGCCTTGCCAGCCTCAACCTTGACCGCCGGCGCGGCCAAAGCACCCATCGAGGCACTAGTCAGCAGGGCAAAAACCAGAGAGTAGAAATAGCCTGTACGCATAAATGAAGCTCCATGACATCAATTGAGAAAGCAGCTTTTCCGAAGCTGCCTCCCAAATTTAGGCGATGTCTGGAGCCTGTCAAAAATGTGTCCGTTACAGGATGTGAAACAATCAGGGCTCGAGGCGACGTTGCTGGTAGATCCAGTCAACGATATCGCCGTCGGGGGTGTAACCGCTGACGGTTTCGCGCAGAATCTGCCGCACGCGAGAGTAATCGTCCTGATCAACGGCGCTCAGCAACTCCGTCAACCGAACCTTGAGCAGATCCCACGGTAGATGATCTTCGTTGGCGCTCATGATCATGGGATGCGGGGTCGCCGCCACGTTGTCGCCAATCAGCAACTCTTCGTAAAGCTTTTCACCGGGACGCAGACCGGTGAATTCGATAGAAATGTCGCCCTGAAGATTCTTGTCCGAACGCACGCTCAAGCCAGACAGGTGAATCATCTTCTCGGCCAGCTCGACGATCTTCACCGGCTCGCCCATGTCGAGAACGAATACATCACCACCCTGCCCCATGGAACCGGCCTGGATCACCAATTGCGCGGCTTCGGGGATGGTCATGAAATAGCGGGTGATTTTCGGGTGGGTGACCGTCAGCGGACCACCGGACTTAATCTGGCTGTGGAAAAGTGGAATCACCGAACCGGAAGACCCCAGCACATTGCCAAAGCGAACCATGGTGAAGCGAGTTTTGTTGACCCGAGAGACATTGGCTTTGTCACCAAACAACACCGGGGCGATTTCACGGCTGAGCGCTTGAAGAGTCAGCTCGGCCAAGCGCTTGGTGCTGCCCATGATATTGGTCGGCCGCACGGCCTTATCGGTGGAAATCAGCACAAAGTTGGAAACACCCGACTGCAACGCCGCTTGAGCAGTATTGAGCGTGCCAATGACGTTGTTCAGTACGCCTTCAGCAATGTTGTGCTCAACCATCGGCACATGCTTGTACGCGGCGGCGTGATAGACCGTCTCCACGCCCCAGGTCTTCATCACATCCAGAAGTTTGTCCTGGTGACGAACGGAACCCAGGATCGGCAGCAGACGCACAGGCACCGACTTCCGGCTTCCGCGCTGCTCCAGCTCCGTCAAAATGCTGTAGAGGTTGAACTCGCTGTGATCGAACAGCAAAAGCGTGGTCGGACCAAGCGAATAGATCTGCCGGCAGAGCTCCGCACCAATCGAACCGCCCGCGCCAGTGACCATCACGGTCTTGCCTTTGATACAACGCTCGAGCAAGTCCGGTTGCGCAGGCACCGAATCACGCCCCAGCAAGTCCGCAATATCCACTTCCTGGATGTCTTCGACCTTTACCCGGCCGCTGGCCAGGTCAGTGAAGTTAGGAACGCTTCGGATGTGAAGCGGATAACGCTCCAACAACGTGAGAATTTCCCTACGACGCGCACGGGTGGACGACGGCAGGGCCAGGAGGATTTCCTGTGCACCTGTTTCATCGATCATCTGTTGAATGTGCTTGGGTTTATAGACTTGCAGCCCGGCAATCGATCGTTCCGCAATACTTGGATCATCGTCCAGAAACGCCACCGGACGCATGACCCGACCCATCCGCAACGCCGCTACCAGCTGATTGCCCGCCACACCGGCGCCGTAGATAGCGACCTTGGTCAACCCATCATCGCGACTGGTGAAGGGCATATGTTTTCCACCGCTGAACCAGTCGCCCATGAAATATTGACGCATGCAGAGGCGCAGGCCGCCGATGATGACGAGGCTGAGCCACCAGTAATTGAAAACGATGGAGCGCGGGACTATGGCTTCGTGATTGCTGTACCAATAGACGACGAGCGCCAGGATAAGCGCTGAAAGGCTGACGGCTTTGATGATGGCAACAAGTGCGTCATTGCCGAAATAGCGCATGACCGCACGGTACATGCCAAAACGTATAAACAAGGGAATAGCAATAACAGGCGCGCAAACGAAGAGCCAGAGATGGACTCTCAGTGGGTTGTACATATCGTCCAGGCCCAGACGTACGATAAATGCCAGCCACAATGCAACCCAGACCAACACAATGTCCGTGGCCACCTGAATCAGCCTTTTTCGGCGCCGAGGAAGCCCTACCAGAAACCCTCTGACTTTACCCATGGACGCTTCGAACACTCTTTCCCCTCCTGGTAGCAACCTGTTCACATTCTTCAAATGCGCCTGGTGATCACTTTAAACCTAATAACACAGTAGTTTTTGCTTAGTTCTATATCGCCGGGACTTCAAGTTCTCCGGCATGAAACTTTATAGCCAGCGCGATCAATGGTGCGTAAGCCAAAACGACACCCAACGCGCCATCCAGACCAAAATGCGTCACGCACAGGGCTATCGGCAACAACCAGAGGACGTTGATCACACCGACCGCAATAGTGACCGGTAGATGCTTGCCGAAACGGCGTGAAGCAAACTGGTAGGCATGGCTGCGATGGGCTTCATAGACTTTGTCCCCTCTAAACAGACGGCGGAACAGTGTGAACGTCGCGTCAACGATGAACACCCCGAGCAGAATCAACCAGGCCCAAAGCATTGGGGCACTGACCCACGCGGCCTGCAGAGAAAGACCACCCAGGATGATGCCCAGAAACCCACTGCCGGCATCGCCCATGAAAATCCTTGCGGGAGGGAAATTCCAGTAAAGGAAGCCTGCGACGGAAGCTGCAAGCAACAGGGTGGCCCAAACCAGACTGTCCAGACCCGCTAACCAATAAAGCAGGCTGGCGCTCAGGCAGGCACAAATCGCTTCGACGCTGGCGATGCCGTCGATTCCGTCCATGAAGTTGTAGAGATTGAGCAACCAGACCAGATAGAACACGCCGAGCAGATACCCGAACCATGAAAGCTCTAGATTGACGCCAAGCACGACAATCGGTGGCGAACCACCCAGCCAAAACAAAACCCAGGCTGCTCCGGAGAAATGTCCCAGCAATCGCCAGCGGGCGGCGATATGGCCGTGATCATCCATAAAGCCGATTAAAGCGACAAACGCCCCCGAACCCACAATGCCAACAAAATGCGCCAATGATAGCTGCCCGATAACCCAGAGCATCGTAAGAGCCAACAAAAAAGCAACTACTATTGCTACCCCGCCTCCGCGAGGGGTGGAAATCGAGTGTGAACTCCGCTCATTGGGGATATCCATCAAACTGCGTGACAGTGCATAGCGGCGAAGTACTGCGGTGAGGAACAGAGAAATGCCGGCGATAACCGGTATAAACCACCAGAAGTTCATGTTTTGTGATGTTCCAAAAAGTGTTGTGCTGTCCTACGGAGGGCATCGTCCATTTTGACAGGAGGCGTCCAGTTCAACAGCCTTGCATTTTTACTGATGTCTACCTGAAGGGAGCCAAGCAGGCGCTGGCCGTGTGAGACTTTGCCTATCATCACAAGCGCGCATTGCAAAGCCCAACTCGGAAAAGGGAATAAACGTGCAGACTTACCTAAAGCCCGGCCTATCTTACATAACAACTCTGTGGTGGAAACATCCTCACCATCACTAGCTAAGAACGTTTGGTTAACAGCTCCTGGATGCTGCAGACAGATAACTATAAGATCAACCAGATTATCTAGCGCAACAAAGCTTCGACTATTATGAACAGCCCCAAATGGCAAAGGTATCCCTTTATACAGCCATCGCATCAAACTCAAAAAATTTGCTTTTACCCCCACTCCATATATCAGCACCGGCCGGATAATCACCACTTCCATAGACGTCGCAGCGGCTATTTCGCGAAGTCCCCGCTCCGCTTCAAACTTAGAGATCCCGTAAGGATCAACTGGAGCCGGAGATTCATCTGCTGTGAAGGCCTCACCTGGTCGGGTAAATTCCCCATTGACTTTGATAGAGCTAATAAAAATAAAGCGCTTGACGCCCGCAGATGCGGCTTGCCGGGCGAGATTAAGTGTGCCATCGACGTTGACTTCACGAAACGCTGATAGGGGATCGACAGAGACCTCTTTCATTACGTGCACACGCGCAGCGGCATGCACCACAATATCAACATCACGAAGTGCATGATGCCAATCAGCAGCCCCGTCTAGACTGGGCATCGGCAGTAAACGCACGCCAGGAGGGAGAACAATATCCTGGCTCCTAACAGCTGCAGTTAGCGTCAGTGATTTAATTGAACTCAAATGCCTGATTAACGCCCCCCCCAAAAAGCCAGAAGCTCCGGTGACGAGGATAGATGCAGAGCTCATGTCAACGACTCATTAAAATAAACACCATAGATAGTAATACTGCCAACCTACGTAAGCAACCTATTAAAACAAAATACACCTTCACCCACACTTAAAAAACAAAATCTCTTTAAAACTATAACCAAACCACTAACCTCTAACCTCTAACCTCTAACCTCTAACCTCTAACCTCTAACAAATACCATACTCGCGCTCGCAAGCGTCATAACAAACTACGATAAAGGCTAGCGTAAGAACTAACCATCGAATCAACAGAAAAAAACTTCTCGCAGCGAACTGCTGCAGCCTTTCCCATAGCTTCAGCAAGCGATGGATTTTGCCAAAGTTTTCGCATCGCATCCGCAAGAGCCTTTGAATCACGCGGAGGAACGACTAACCCAGTCTCATCTGCAATATTAATGTAAGTTGTTCCCGTACCAATTTCACAGGATATTAGGGGCCTACCGTACATCGCCCCCTCAAGCAATGAGATTCCAAATGCCTCTGAACGCAGATGGGAGGGGAAAACCAATGCGTAGCAAAGACTCAGCAATGCAAATTTGTCGTCATCAGCCAACGCACCCAAAAAATGAACATTATCAATCCCTAATCGTTCGACCTGTTGCCTCAACTCGTGTTCAAGCGGTCCAGCGCCGACAATAGCAACTGGGAGATTAGTTTCCTTTGCCGCCTCCAGCAGAAAATTCAATCCCTTATAATAACGCAGCGCTCCAACAAATAGAAAAAAACGCTCTCCGAGATGACTTCGCCAATATTCCAGCTTCTCAGGCGAAGCTTCTGGATATGTAGCCTTATCAAGTCCAAACGGAATAACAGAGACTTTACTTTTAAACTCCTCCAGGACGGAGCTACTCTCAACATAATTAGGAGAGGAGGCGACAATCTTATCGACATCAGTAAGAAAGCACCGCATCAAAGGCCGATAAAGCTTCAGCAGAATTTTTTGTTTCACAATATCCGAATGATACGTTACTACCGTCGGCTTTTTTAATCGCGAGGCAAAATGCACTAAATCCATGTAAGGCCAAGGGAAGTGATAGTGTATTACATCCGCATCCTTTACCAATTCAACAAAGTCTTTAAAGGCCGAAATTGAAAAGCCTGTAGACGCTATTTGTAAATCCTGCTTTGAACGATGGCTCACATGATTGGCCACTCGCATTCCCCGTTCAGCCCCTTCCCGACTCAAGTACAAAACTTCAGATTCGATGCCGTGCTTGATGCAACCTTCCGCTAGCTGGAAAATGACTTGTTCAATCCCGCCCATAGTCTCGGGATAGTAAGTTTTGAAAAAATGCAGAACCTTAATCATTAGTGTTTTCGAACCTTATGATTGTTAATGGGACCCAAACCCCAAAGCAAAATCTCCGACCTCAGGCTTCCAATTGTACATAAGCTAAAATTATTATCAAGATAGCGACATTAGTCATTTTAGATAAGCAATAGACTCATTCGCGTCAACCAACCATCACTTGATGCAAAATAAACCCTCTGCTGGTTCAACACGACCCAACCCCGCAACCTTCATCAACATGAAATCCAGCAAACAATAATTCAAAACGATAAAAACTTTAAAATGGTATTAATCGATCTTAAGCTGCGGGCAGCTTGCTTCAACCACCAACCAAACGCCACTCCACCCACTCATAAATGGAGACTTGAAATAGCAATCTATTTCTAAACCTCTGCGCTGGGTGACTGCTCATATTTTTTGACCAGGTAGTTGCGCATGGCGGTCTCCTCAAGAATGCGATCCAAGCGCAGGCCAACATTTGGCGTAAGCACGTGACCCCGTAGAGCGCTGCTGCCATTTCCGGATCGCTGTAAGTTCTGTATCGGATGAATCCGCAGCATGACTGCCAATCGATACGTCGGGCGACCACCAATGCCATATAGATAAAGCAGCTTGATTCAGGCAATCAAGCCCCTTCAGGGCACGACCTGATCCATCTCGATAGCGGGGGTGACTAAGTTTGCCGGCACCCGCATCAGCGATGCGTTATCCGCCTAATCGAGGCGCAACCGTCCAGTCCGTGTAAGCCGGGCATTCCGCCAGAGATGAAAACCACTTTCATGCCCCCTAGGTTAGCCATAAATCATATTGTCAAACCACTCCGACTGAGGTAGATTTCAAAAGTTTAGCGGATTTCATGTTCATTGCTATATAGCTTTATAATTAAAACTTATTCATATATAAAAAGGGCTTTAGAATGGTTGCGGAATCTCAAGAAGATCGGCGTGAAGTATTACTTAGAGGTCTTGAAACTGATAAGCCGGGGCTCGAAGTTTCCCCTCTATACCGGCCAACAGCATTAAAAAGCAACCATAATGTGTACTATACGGACTATACAACTGCAGAAGACTCAAGGCAGAAACATTCGAATTACGAACATGATGAAATCATGGAAATTGATTTCGTTTGGACTCCTGGCAAGAAGTTGATTGAGTGCGTTCCAGCTGGACAGAAGTTCAAATGGGCAGTTTCGTCCCATGTTCTTGAACATGTTCCAGATCCTATTGGATGGGTGCTCGAGGTTTTCGAGGTTCTTGAAAATGGAGGAATATTTTCATTAGCCCTTCCCGATAAACGCTTTTGCTATGATAAGTTTCGTCGAGAAACTGACGTTTCTGACCTCATTGACCAATGGGTTCGCCAACAAAGAATACCGAGCCCGCGTCAGATTTATGACTTTCTCAGCCGCTCGGTAGACGGAAGTGGAGAGCCAGGAACACGAGCCTTTGAAGTAGCGGAAAAATTCGAAGATGCCGCTAGGAGTTACACAGATCAAGAAGCGTTAAATTTTGTTGTTAATTCCTGGACTACAGGAGCGTACTTCGATGTCCATTGCTCAGCATTTACCCCTGAAAGTTTTTGTACCCTTTTTTCGAAGCTCAATGACATCGGAATAACGAATGTCGAGATATCAACCCCTACGGGGAATGAGAATGAGTTTTATGTGACACTTAAAAAAATCGGCGAACCAAGGGTAAAACATCCGGGTTTACCGCACAGCGCCGCAATAGGTGTTGTTTATGAATCAGACGTTGCGGGTTTCACCAAGGATCTTGAGCATGCAAGAAAGGCCTTTGTTGACGCTGTTGCAGTACAAGAATCGCTAAAAGCATCGATCCACAAACTAGAACGCAACTCCCTACATTTGAAATCGTGGGTACCAAAATGGGTACGAAATATTTTAGTATCCTAGGGTAACGCCCTAGCAATGCAGCCCCACATTGATGTGCATGTTGGCAACTTAATATCCGCTAGATAATCCTGGGACGGTAGAAAAATCCGGAATCTGATTAAGATTCCGGATTAATGAAAATCGCCCCCTACACACTACGAGGCTACGCCTTAGCAGGGAGCTTTTCGGAGGCGATCAGAATGAAAGAATTAACGTTGATCAGTATCTACTCGGCAACGACAACTCTACCGCGACGTAGGTGATATGCATGGTTTCCTATCACAAAAATATTGGCTAATTGTTACGAAAGCGCTCCATGAAACCCACATTCAATACTTTTTTTAAAGCCTGAAGCTGAGCTTCCGATTTCTTTCTGGAGCTTGCTCCCTAAATGATGCGTTCAGACGCTGAATCCGTATATGACTGGTGCCTGAGCCAAATCGATCTCTGCGCCAGGTAGAATGCCGGCACCTGCCTCAACTGCCCGCACGTATGCGGTCGTATCGTTCTCCACCGGATAATGAATTTTCCACACGACAGTAAGCCCGGCAGATTTATAAAGCAGCCAACCGAAATGGGGTGCTTCGCGGACTGGCATTGCCGCCACAGATGGGTTGGAGCTTTGACACTACGGGGAAATGGACCTATACCAAGTTGTCGGTACGGATAATATTCTACGGAGGCTCATGATGGATGAAGTGAAAATTACGCAGGAAGACACACATGCCAATGCAGGAGTTATCAACATTGGGCTACACATGCTTCCCATCGAGAGTAGGCTGAATACTGTTGCGAATCTCTACAAACAAATTGAGTCCTGGCTTATCAGGTACCGGGCGGATGGAATTTGGATGGAACCTCACCCCCTCTTCGCTCCAACGGCCTCACCTAAAGGCTCTGAAAAATCCCTAACCAAACCACCTCCCTCTGTCAATGGGCGGCACATTGAGTTTATCCCAGGCGGCAGAAACATTTTTGGATCCACCGATCGAGTCGATATATCTATCTTCGGTACGGTGAAAACTCTCTTGCTTCGACCTCTTGCAGAAAGCGGTGCCGGCGTCGATGGCTGGGGAATACTTGTAGCGTTTCATAATGAACCCGGTCAAACCAAAACAATTCCCCTCACCGAGCATGCTTTCGCGAAGCTACTAGGGAAAGACCTCTCGATTGTATATCCGTAAGAAAAAGTACTCTCGGTCAATATAGCCGGGCACGTCCTTACTTTTGAAATACCCGGGACCGTCATCCAAGCGGGCGCCGAAGGGGATACCGGACTTACCATCACCAGCAAGACAGCCTCCCGCGATGTGCAGCCGGCGTTGGCAAGCAGCCACAACACCTCGAGACCTTTCATTCATAGTAAGCGCTCCATGAACCCCACATTAAAAGGTGGGGCTCATGGAGCGCTTACATTCGTCCTACTCCCGGTATTAATTGTGCAGGCCTTCAGTCTTGCGACCTACTATGCCCTCTGCTGACTTTTGCACTGTCATCTCCGCACCTCGCGGCGTAATCAACTGATACCCTTACTTCTGGTTAGCGCTTCCCATTGCCGGCGGGGGATTTATCCTCCCCAACTAAGTGCGCCCTGCCGGGAGCACAAAAAATCCCACACTGGGTGAGCTCTGCTGATTACTTTTACATTTCTATGCACGACCAATAAATCTTCGCAATACGCGCTTTACCACAGTCTTAAGCCGCAACTGAGACTCAAGAACTTTTATATAACGTTTTAAATCCTCTTGAGCTTCGATCGCCTCAGCAAATGCTTTATGTAAATGAGAAACTGCTGACGTTGATCCAGCAGATATTTTTAAATCATTTGCAGGCGACCTACGCTCGGGCTCTCCGAGCTTAGTTAAGAAGACAACAAATTCTGAAGAAACTAAAGACCCAGGAACTCCAGCCGGCTCTCCTTCAACTGCTTCAGATATCGATACATTCAATAATTTCAAGCCAACCAACGTCTGAAATACGTCAACAAAACTCTCAGGCGTAAAAACAGAGCAGTGGACATCTAGGTAGTTACCAGAGGCATAGGTGTCGATTGCATATGATGCCGCCTCATCAAGCGAATACGTGAGGTTCGCCTTTTTCAGCGGGAGATCTAAGTCGAACGACCTGGTTCCAGGCTGTCCAGTGTCAACGGCTGCCAAAGAAAGACAGTCAAAAATCTGTTTGGGTGATGGGGTAGAAGCCCCTCGAATCCATGCATCAAATATTTCAGCTGCACTTGTAGTTTGACGATAGTAATCAAAGCTCGATTTCTTGTTTGGCACAGCAAGAGCCAAAACTCCACCAATTTTTAGAACACTCAAAATTTCATTTAACCAGCCAACAACATTGGGCACGTGCTCTATAACATGTGACGCTACGGCGTAGTCAAACAGAATATCTTTAGGAGCGCTTTCTGAAAGTTTCGACCCGGGAGCCCATACAAAATCTAAATCTACGATCCCAGAAAACGAGCCGGAAGTAAGATTTACATTTTCTCGATTCTTTGCTCTTAGCTCTTCCGCCGGCGCATAGTCAGTATAAAAAACATTATTTACCGATTTTGGCACTATTGGGCGAAATAAAGGGGATATCTCAAGGCCACAGCCAGAAAGATCAAGCATTTTTGTGATTAGTTTCTGCCTACTATCCATTTGGCAATCTCTTATGATTCCGAAAAGGAAAACTTATCAGCTTTGAAATACCAAATAAATAGAAATTCTCGATGCTAATCCGTGCAACACGGCTGACCAGCCGATGGATGACAGCCCTCCCTTGCTGCATAAATCTTGAAATCTAGCCATGTCGGTCTCGTAAAGGAGACAGGAAAGGTATGCACGACATCCCAGCGGTAGTCTCATTTTGGCATGCTCGCCCGCCGATAGCATGTTTGCAGCCGCCAAATGAAGACGCCAGCCCATGCTTACCTTGATGCGAGGGAGATCAGCGGGCCTCTGTTTGAAATTGCCACGCCGTTGGGCTGGCGCAACATCCTGCTCTGATTCGTTGAAAGTCACGGAAATGCGTTCCGCGTCATTGAACCGCTCCAACTGAGGCATTACCGAACAAGCCGTTTGCTAAGACTTACTCCCGAATAGGCGCTGTCATAGCCACCGCGTTTCCTTTTCAAGATTAACAACGATGCGCGTAGGAGACTCGCGCTGCCCCAGCATTTTTCTCAAGTAGCCCGTAAACCACACTGAATCAAACGACAAATCGGAGCCGTATACTTGGTGCATTAGAGCCAGAGGTCACAACCGCTTGCCTAGGGGGGCGTGAATGAGGGAGCGGCTCCAGAAAAAGCTGGGAAGACGAAACCCGCTATGGATATCCTTACTAAATATCGTTGCGGGCAGAGGTGCAATGCAACAGCTAAGAAATCAGCGGCAGCAAACAATAGGATACCAATCCCACCAATTTAAAAGTGAGATTGATGGGTCGCTTAAAAAACATAGTGCCTAATGACTAACTTATTTCACGAACAGAACCATGCTTCAATTCGAAAATTCGATTACAAAATCTTTTAATCAAATCTTCAGAGTGGGAAGCAAATACGAAAATCTTGGCCGAGGATATTATACTTTCCATACGAGCTTGAGCTTTTTCTTGAAAGCCTTTGTCGCCAGTACCAAACATCTCGTCAACTAACAATATTTCGGGTTGATTCGATGTACTCACAGCAAACATCAAGCGCATCAGCATGCCAGATGAGTATGTGCGCACCGGCGCCTCTAGAAAGTTTCCGAGCTCTGTGAAATCTTCGATCGAGGGAATAAGATTCTGCACGTGAGACTTACTCATACCGAGTAATAAACCTAGTCGGTAAATATTCTCATAACCAGAGAGCTCTGAATCAAGACCAGCGCCCAGCTCAATAATAGTAGAAATTCTCCCTTCTGTGCTAACAGAACCTGAAATTGGCGAATAAATACCGGCCATGGTTCTCAAAAGAGTAGTTTTTCCCGCTCCATTGTGACCGATTAATCCAATCGAATCACCGTCAGACAACTTGAAGCTTACTTTATCCAAGGCTTTGATGGTCAAAACTTCGCCCGGATCTTTAGACAAAAATCCGCCAGTACTGACATCAACCAGTGTCTTTTTTAAAGACTTGGCTGCCCCATTATATATCGGGTACTTTACGGTTACGTTATCAAACGTTATGTGCGCCATGACTAAACCCAAAATGAAATATTTTTACGCTGTTTTCCAAATTGATACACCGTAAATAGGCTACCGATCAGCAAGGCAACAATTGAAACTTGGTAAACAAAGAGTGGTGGAACATTTCCGGAGATCGGGTCTCGAATCAAAGTTATAAAATAACTAAAAGGATTCATCCATACTATTTGCTGACCGAAACTAAGCTGGCTTGGACGATAAATAACTGGACTCAGGAAGAACATCAAAGGCATTACTGCCCCGATAATTTGCTCAAAATCACGAAACCTTGAGCCCAGCATTGCTATCAGCAATATTATCCAGCATAAGTTTCCAACAACCAAAAGAAGACCAGGGATAATCAATAGCTGGTTAATATGTAGTGTCGGAGAAAAATAAAGCACGACAACAATAACCACTACCGCGTTGTGTCCAAAATTTATGAGTTGCCGCATAACTAATTGCATTGGAAAAATAAAAAATGGAATCTTTATATTTCTAATGAAATGCGCATTTCTAGAAAAAATAGATGGCGCCTCAAGAATGCAGCCTGATATAAACTGCCAAACAACCAACCCTACCGTAAGCGAAGGCACCAACTTGATCGGGTCATCTTTAAGTAACATGCTCCAAAGAAAACCTAGGCCAGCAACACTTACTGCAGTACTTAACACCATCCAGAATGGACCAAGCACGCTACGACGGTATCTGGCCTTGGTATCTCCCCATGCAAAAAAGAACGCCAAACCAAGTCTTTGTAATCCCTGGGCGATGTCATTGACACCGTCCAGGAAGGCCTTCCGCTGGGATCCTAAAAATACAGGAGACCGTTCAACCTTCAAACCGCACCCCCGCCAATATATGTTTCAGCCTGTGATTTCAAACTATAAGTGGACTCATCACAATATGGGCCATCATGTCTTTCGGTACGCAAAAACATCTCGGTTTTCAGTGCCATTTCAAGAATATTGCCGATATCAAAACGCATAACGTTATTGTAGGTAACAAGCTTGAACAGCTCATCAAAAGCAAAAGAAGTTGAGCAGAGCACTTTAGGGCACAAATCTACGCAAATTGACGCAATACCGGAGCCATCCTGGCCGTTTTCATAATACGGTAACCAAGCAATATCGACACTGCTAACAACATCTAAAAAATCTTTATCGTTCAGTTCACCCATAAAAAAGACACGATTTTTTAGTACTTTACTTTTTTTGACAAGACTAACCAAATGATCCAAGTACTCGTCAGTCTTACCATTAGCCTTGAGAGTCTGTGGATGCTGGCGACCAAAAATAAGCAACTTGTAATTTTCAGGCAGTTGCTCGAGAGCTTTCAACGCATCCACGTGCCCTTTGTAAGCACTAATATAACCGAACATACCAACCAGACGATCGCCCTCAGCAAAGTTTGCTTGATGCACAATCCGTTCAAAAGTACTGGTATCTTTCACATAATCCACGGGAATCATCTTTAATGGATGAACCACTATATTGGTATAGGAAAAAAAGTCTTTTATTTGTTTTTCCGATCTGGATGTGTGCACGATCAACTGTGCGTTTTGCTTAATTGCAGCAGCGATTATTTTTTTATTGATATTCAAGTGCACTTGCGCGTACTTATCGCCAATCAAATCGCGCAAGCCACCCTTGATGTCGAAACGTAGCAGTTTCTTAATCGCACCGCGCGACCCAGACTGAGCTGATGAGATCAATCGTGGCGAATGTAGAGTTACGCTAGTATTAGGATTAGCCGATACCAGCTTTCGAAAGCGACCGACAATATCTCCCGGCAAAGTGCCATATAGCCCAGCTTCCATCTGGATGTTTACCAAGTCGTATTTTTTAAGACGATCGCATATCTCTACAATATGCTCATCCCCCTTGGTTCTGACCTGGCGATTGATTGATTGCAGCAACTTCAAATCAAGCTCAACCACTTCAACCTGCATATCCTCACGGAAATGCTCAATGCTATCATGCAGTATTCTCGTGAAAGCGGCATTACCACAACTTTCCGAATAACTTGAAACTATTGCCATTTTCCTGCTGTTCACACTCGAACTCCTTTCACATTGTCCGAATACCATTTGTACAAGTTTTCTATTCCGCTCTTCAAGCTTATTGACTGCGCAAACCCTAGTGCAACTAAAAGTTTGTTATCAACGACTCTAGACTGAATACCGACAGGCTTATCAGATTGATACCTGACATCAGTAATACCTGCCTCTCCAGCAACCAGCTCAGTCAATTCACGAATAGTGGCGGCTTTACCACTTGAAATGTTAATCAGCGACGATGCATTTTTAGAGTTCATGCATAATACAATTGCCTCAGCAGCATCATCAAAATGCAAGAAATCTCTCTGAGCCGAACCATCACCCCATACATAGAACGGCTCACCCGCTTGACTAGCACGATGAGCTTTCATGATCAGTGAAGGAATTACATGACCACTATTCTCGTTGAAGCGGTCATTTTCACCATACAGATTTGTAAAGACTCCGTATGTAAAGTTAACGCCCTTTGTCTCTGAGAGAATCCGCAGATAGGCATACGCATGCCTCTTGGACATCGCGTATCCAAATTCCCCTCCGTGTGGAAGCCCCCCAAAAAAATCGGTTTCTTTGAGAGGAACTTGAACATATGGATACGAATATGCGGCAACTGTTCCAGCAAAAAAAACATACTCAACTGGATGCACATTTATGGCAGAAAACAGATTGGAGTTGATCTGAGTATTTTCCACCAAAGAACGCATTTGGTTTTCAAGGTTACCTAGAAGACCAAAAACAACAGAAGCAAGATGAAGCACAATTTGGGGCTTGTGCTCTGAAAAATAATTAAGGACTGCCTGGGAGTCAAGCAGGTCTAAGACCTGCCTCGACGGAGTCAGTATATTTTTATATCCTTTTTTTTGAAGCGAGGCGACCAACGCTTTCCCCAGTCCGCCGCCCGCGCCTGTAATAAGGATGGAAGAATCCAATGAAATATTATTCATGGTGATTGAAGTATTTAAATCCGTGCTGCTTCACCAGTTCGTCTCTCTGAGCCTCTTTCAGATCCGACTGCATCATCTCTTTAACAAGCTCGCTGAAGGAGGTTGTTGGAACCCAACCAAGCTTTTCCTTGGCTTTTGTAGGATCGCCAAGAAGCGTTTCTACTTCTGCAGGTCGGAAGTACACTGGATCGATCGACACGATGCATTTCCCGCTATCCACATCGAAACCTTTTTCTTCTACGCCCTTGCCTTCCCAGCGAATTTTAATATCGATTTCGGCGGCGGCAAGTTCTACAAACTCTCGCACCGAATGCTGCTCGCCCGTAGCAATAACAAAATCTTCTGCCGACTCTTGCTGCAGCATAAGCCATTGCATTTCTACATAATCACGAGCATGCCCCCAGTCCCGCAATGCGTCCATATTGCCGAGATACAGACATTCTTGCAGGCCAAGTTTTATCCGAGCCAAAGCCCGCGTAATTTTCCGGGTAACAAAGGTTTCGCCACGAATAGGAGACTCGTGGTTAAACAAAATTCCGTTACAAGCATACATACCATAAGATTCACGGTAGTTTATCGTGATCCAGTAGGCATACATTTTCGCTGCGGCATAGGGAGACCGAGGATAGAATGGAGTGGTTTCTTTCTGCGGAATTTCTTGCACCAAGCCATAAAGCTCAGATGTTGAGGCCTGATAGAATCGAGTAGTCTTTTCAAGACCTGCGATTCGAATTGCTTCCAAAAGACGCAGCGTCCCCAACGCATCGGAGTTAGCGGTGTATTCAGGCTCTTCAAATGAAACTGCAACGTGACTTTGCGCAGCTAAGTTATAAATTTCATCCGGTTTTACCTGTTGGACAATTCGAATCAAACTCGAAGAATCGGTCAGGTCGCCATAATGCAGCGTTAGATCAAAACCTTGACTGTGAGGATCATGATAAAGATGATCAATACGATGAGTGTTGAACATAGAGGCTCGGCGGCGAATACCGTGGACTTCGTACCCTTTGGCAAGCAAAAACTCTGCCAGGTAGGCGCCGTCTTGGCCCGTAATCCCAGTAATTAGCGCTTTTTTCTTTGTCAAAACATAATCCTCGATCAATTTTCGTTCAATGTTGGGTACAAGCAAAAAAAGCAGACCCAATTTTGCAGATAGCTATCATAACCAAATTTTAGAAAAGTCTAAACAAATCTGACCCGCCTCCTCTGCATCACAACCTGCACGCCACAATTGCAAAATGACATCAGCTAGATATGCGGTAGTGAGCTAACCAACTGGGCGCGTCCTCAACATACATCAAGGTGACTCCCTTGCATCCAATGTTCGTTAAACCCTTAAAATAACTACACAACTATTTACATTTTCATTTTTGAATTAACGATTCAATTTCGGCCAATCGCATACGCATAAGTTCTGAATTACCGCGAGATTCAACATTCAATCGTAGCAATGGTTCAGTATTTGAACCGCGTAGATTGAAGCGCCAATCTGAAAAATCGAGACTTATGCCGTCTGTTTTATCAAGATCAGGATTTAGGGCAGAATAATGGGACAGTACTTTTTGAAGCGTCTCCGCCACATTCTCAACATGATAGTTTATTTCGCCAGAGCACGGATATGCCTCGATACGCTCATCCACCAGTTGCGCCAGAGTCTTTCCTGTTGAGGACATCAACGCAGTGACTAGCAACCAGGGGATCATGCCGCTGTCGCAATAAGCGAAGTCGCGGAAATAGTGATGGGCACTCATCTCGCCACCATAGACCGCATCTTCAAGACGCATGCGCTCCTTGATAAAGGCATGACCTGTCTTGCAAAGTACCGGCACACCACCCCCCTGCTCAACTTGGTCAATGGTGTTCCAGGTCAAACGCGGGTCATGAATGATTTTGCTGCCAGGGTGTTGTTTCAGCAGCATCTCGGCCAGCAGGCCGACGAGGTAATAACCCTCGATGAATCGCCCATCAGCATCGAAGAAAAAGCAGCGATCAAAGTCACCGTCCCAAGCCAAACCTAAGTCGCACTGGTTGTCCAGAAGCGCTTGGCGAGTCAGTTCGCGGTTCTCCGGCAGCAGTGGATTAGGTACGCCGTTCGGAAAGTGGCCATCGGGTACTTCGTTGATAAATACCCATTGCAGTGGCAGCCTCGCAGCCAGCGCGCGCAGCACGGGGCCGGCAGCGCCGTTACCCGGGTCAGCAAGGATCTTGATGGGTTTCAAGGTGCTGACGTCGACGTAGGTAAGCAAATGGTCGATGTAAGCGGTTTTGGCGAACGCTTGGCGAACTGCACCTTTTTCTGCCGCGACGTTGCCTAGGTTACCCTGATCGACACGCTGGCGGATGGCGTCGAGGCCAGTGTCGCCGCTGATAGGGCGGGACTCGGCCTTGACCAGCTTCATGCCGTTGTAGCCTTTGGGGTTGTGACTGGCAGTGATCATCACGCCGCCGTCGACCTTGTAGTGACTGGTCGCGAAATAGACTTCCTCGGTGCCACAAAGCCCAATGTCGATCACATCAGCGCCGGCCTCGGTAATCCCTCGTATCAGCGCCATGGCCAGGGGTGGGCTCTCGAGCCTCATGTCCTGACCGACCACAAAGGTTTGCCCCCGCAACTCGACTACGAGAGCACGACCTATGCGGTAGGCGATGTCTTCATTGAGTTGAGTCGGAACCTGACCACGAATGTCATAGGCTTTGAAGCACTGCGTCACGATAGGAGGATACATTCTACTCACTAACTGAAGTATCCGAAGCCGCCTTGAGGCGGCAACGGCAAAAATGGACCGCCAGGGCCTGATGCCGCTGGCGCGCTACCCCCTCCAAGGGCGGGGCTCGCATCGGGTTCAGTGTCGTTACTTATCGACGCGACCGTAGTTATCTTCAAAACGCACGATGTCATCTTCGCCCAGATAGTCACCGCTCTGCACTTCGATTAGCACTAGATCGATAACACCCGGGTTCATCAGACGGTGCTGATGTCCAGCACGAATAAATGTGGACTCGTTGGTGTTCAACATCAGCTCTTTCTGATCGTTGACGACGACTGCCATGCCGCTGACCACGATCCAGTGCTCGCTTCTGTGGTGATGCATTTGCAGGGACAGAGAAGCCTTCGGCTTCACCACAATACGCTTGATTTTGAAGCGCTCGCCATTCTCAAGCGTGGTGTAGGTGCCCCAAGGGCGATGCACAGTGCGGTGAAGCAAATGAACCGTGTGACTGCAGGCTTTGAGCTGATTGACGATATGTTTTACGTCTTGGGCGTGGTCTTTGTGGGCAATCATCACCGCGTCTGGGGTGTCGATCACCAACAAATCCTCGACACCCACCAGAGCGGTCAGTCGACCTTCGCTATTTACGTAGTTATTGCGAGAGTTATGTGACAGAACCTCGCCTTCAAAACGGTTACCGTTCTCGTCAGGCTCAGTCAGCTCGCTGACTGCATTCCAGGAACCGATGTCACTCCAGCCAATATCACAAGGAACGGTCGCTACCTTGGAGGAACGTTCCATCAATGCGTAGTCGATGGAGATATCCGGTACCTCTGCGAATGCATCGGCATCGAGCGCTAGGCAACGGTATTTGGCGGACGACGTAAGGCGGGAGATTTCAATCGTTTTGCTGACTGCTTCGACGACGTCTGGAGCATGCAGGCGAAGTTCTTCGAGGACAGTGCCCACCCGGAAGCAGAACATCCCGGAGTTCCAATAGTAATTCCCGGCACTGACGTAATCTTGAGCGGTCTCGAGATTAGGTTTCTCGACAAAGCGCGCGACCTTCAGGCCACCCTTCAGAGGGGCATTTTTTTGCGCTTCGATGTAACCAAAACCTGTTTCAGGATACGTCGGCTGAATACCGAACGTGACCAGCCAGCCATCGGCGGCCAGCGCCATCGCACTGGCTACGGCCGCGGCAAACGCTGTTTCGTCTTTGATTAGATGGTCAGCGGCCAGCACCAACATTTGAGCATCGGGACCGTGCGTGGTTTCCAACTGAAGCGCAGCGGCGGCAACGGCAGCAGCCGTGTTGCGCCCGAAAGGCTCCAGGATAAAACCTTGAGCATGCTTGGCTGTGTTGACAGCACCGTACTCATCTTCGGTCTTGAACAGGAGTTCGCGGTTTGTCACCGTAAGAACTTCCACGACACTTTCCAGGCGCGAAGCACGTAGGAAGGTTTTCTGGATTAGATTCTGACCGTCTGGCAGATCCATGAAAGGCTTTGGATGGGCTTCTCGAGATACCGGCCACAACCGGCTGCCCACTCCACCAGACAAAATTACGGGAATCAGTTCCATGCTCTAATCCTTAATCCCCCTCCTGGAAAGTGCATCCAGAAAGTGGGGCTCAGTTATATTTCCGGTCGTTGCTGCATCGTAATCGATGCAATTTTTTTGCTCGAAGCAATTGCAAGGTGACAGCTCGACTTCGATCCAAACCCATCGGCTCTGTGCCTAGCGCCTCTCTGATCGATCTGCCCTGTCATTTATCGGATATACCAGCTTGCCCCTTTATTTGGGAGCTGATATCGACATATGGCGGCTTCCTTGGAAGGGAGGGCAGATCCGATCAATTAGGAATGCAATGCTTAACGAGTCAGATAATTCTGCCGGCCATTCTACAGGTAGCGCCGGAAATTAATAACTCATGCGGCAGGCAGGAGACAAAAATCGTTTGAAAACAAACAAGTGTTTCAAGCGATGACAATCTTCCGCTCACATAGCTCAAATTCAACGACCAGACGCAACCAGCAGTTTCTGCAAGTACTGCCCATACCCCGTCTTCCCAAGCCGATCAGCTTGAACCGACAGCTCATCTGCGGTTATCCACCCGCTGTTGTATGCAATCTCCTCAAGGCAAGCGACCTTCAAACCCTGACGCTTCTCAATGGTGTGCACGAAGTGACTGGCCTCGAGGAGCGAGTCGTGAGTACCGGTGTCCAGCCAAGCGAATCCGCGTCCAAGAATTTCGACGTTCAGGGCATTTTGCTCAAGATAAACCCGGTTGACGTCGGTGATTTCCAGCTCACCACGCGCTGACGGCTTGATGCTCTTGGCGATCTCCACGACCTGGTTGTCGTAGAAATACAGGCCGGTCACCACATAGTTCGACTTGGGTTTCTGCGGTTTCTCTTCAATGCTCAGCGCACGACCAGCGGAATCGAATTCCACCACGCCGAAACGTTCCGGATCAGACACGTGATACCCGAACACTGTCGCGCCGTGCGGTTGATTGCTGGCGGAGCGCAGGTTTTCCGAGAAACTCTGACCGTAAAAAATGTTGTCGCCGAGGACCAGGCAGCAAGGATCTTCGCCGATGAACTCTTCGCCGATAATAAAAGCCTGCGCCAGGCCATCCGGGCTGGGTTGTTCGGCGTAGGACAGCTTGATGCCGTACAGGCTGCCATCTCCCAGCAGCTTGCGAAAGTTTGGCAAGTCGTCAGGTGTCGAGATGATCAGAATCTCGCGCATGCCCGCGAGCATCAGTACCGACAACGGATAAAAGATCATTGGCTTGTCGTAGATCGGCAGCATCTGCTTTGACACACCAAGGGTCAAAGGGTGCAAACGAGTGCCTGAGCCGCCGGCGAGGATGATGCCCTTACGATTTGTCGTGGTCATTTGTTCAGAAACTCCCTAAGCATTCGAGTGACACCACTTTGCCAATCCGGCAGGTGAAGAGAGAAATTGGCCCTTAGCTTTTGTGTATCCAGACGTGAATTCAAAGGACGACGCGCAGGTGTTGGATAAGCTGTCGTCTCGATCGGATTGATTGCGATGGTGGCAAGCTGCTCGCCATGCGCCTGGGCGAACTCAATCACGTACTGGGCGTATCCGTGCCACGACACTTCGCCACTGGCGGCCAGATGATACAAGCCCGCCAGCTCGGGGAATTGCATGACTTTGTGAATGGCTAGCGCTGTCACGTCAGCGATCAAGTCCGCACCGGTAGGCGCGCCGATCTGGTCCGCGACAACACCCAGTGTCTCGCGGTCCTTGGCCAGACGCAGCATGGTTTTCGCAAAGTTGTTGCCGCGAGAACCATAGACCCAGCTTGTGCGGAAGATCAGGTGCTTGCAGCCGGACGCGATAATCGCCCCCTCACCCGCGAGCTTGCTCGCACCGTAGTGATTCAAGGGTGCAACCGCATCCAGTTCGCGCCATGGCGTTGAACCTTCACCACTGAAGACGTAGTCAGTCGAATAATGAACGAGCCATGCGCCCAATGTGGCAGCTTCTTCGGCCATGACTTGGGTCGCTCGGGCGTTTACCAGGTCGGCCAGCTCGGGCTCTGATTCTGCTTTATCGACAGCGGTGTAGGCCGCAGCGTTGACAATGACATCGGGGCTGACCCGACGGATCGTCGAGCGCAATGCGTCGAGATCAGTCAGATCGCCGGATAATTCGCCTGCAGGATGCCGATCCAGAGCAATCAGCTCGCCAAGGGGCGCAAGCGAGCGTTGGAGCTCCCAGCCCACTTGGCCGCTCTTTCCCAGGAGCAATATTTTCATACTGTGCTCGAGCGATAAGCGTAATTCTGATCAATCCACTTCTGATAGCTGCCGCTTTTTACGTGCGCTACCCACTCGGTGTTTTCGAGGTACCACTCGACGGTTTTGCGGATACCGGTTTCAAAGGTTTCTTCCGGAGTCCAACCCAGTTCACGCTGGATTTTGCTGGCATCGATTGCATAGCGCAGGTCGTGACCAGGACGATCCTGAACATAGGTGATCAGGCTGGCATGTGGACGATGAGCCGATTCTGGACGCAGTTCATCCAGCAACGCACACAGGGTATGCACCACTTCTATGTTTTGCTTTTCGTTATGGCCACCGATGTTATAGGTCTCGCCGACAACCCCTTCAGTCACCACTTTGTACAAAGCGCGCGCGTGATCTTCGACGTACAGCCAGTCACGGACCTGATTGCCTTTGCCATAAACCGGCAGCGGCTTGCCCTCCAGCGCATTGAGAATGATCAAGGGGATCAACTTCTCAGGGAAGTGGCACGGACCGTAGTTGTTCGAGCAGTTGGTGACGAGCGTTGGCAGGCCGTAGGTACGGCTCCAGGCGCGAACCAGGTGATCGGAACTCGCCTTGCTGGCCGAATACGGCGAACTTGGTTGATAGGGTGTGGTTTCGGTGAACAGGTCTTCAGGACCTTCGAGGTCGCCGTAAACCTCGTCAGTCGAAATATGGTGAAAGCGGAAGACGGCTTTGCGTGAATCGTCCAGCGCGGCCCAATAGTGGCGTGCGGCTTCCAGCAGGGTGTAGGTGCCGACGATGTTGGTCTGGATGAATTCAGAGGGACCGGTGATTGAGCGATCTACATGAGACTCTGCAGCCAAATGCATGATGGCATCCGGTTGGTGTTCACGCAGGATGCGGTCGATCTGCTCACGGTCGCAGATGTCGACATGCTCGAACACATAACGCGAGCTCTGGCTAACCCCTGCCAGCGACTCAAGGTTGCCGGCGTAAGTCAGCTTATCGACATTGACCACAGAATCAGAAGTGTTGGAGATGATGTGGCGAATGACTGCCGAACCGATAAATCCTGCGCCGCCAGTGACTAGAATTTTCACGTATAGCCATACCCTTGAAGTTACTGACGGGGAGTCAGTGTGAACCGAACCGGCAATATGCCGCCATAGCAACAAGCGCAGCATAGTACAGCTTCATACGGATTCTACTAATGGATATGGATAAACATTGGAGCGAATACCACGCGCAACGCACCCTTTAAACGATCAAACAAGGCGCTTGCGCGAAACTCTGGACGACCGCCCCAAAAACCAACCCAGAATTGGCCCGATCACCATACCGATCAGCAGCGCAATCACCATGATCACAGATACCGGAAGTTGTGGCCCTGCCCAGCCGAGAAACAGCAAGGACACCGATTGCTGATTTTCGAGAACAAACGCCAGGACAGCCAAAACCAGCAGCAGGATCACTACACCGAGGAATATGCGTTTGAGATTACGCATGAGCGACTCCCTGAATGGCGGTCACTGTCAAAGCCCTTCCTCCTCATCCTCGTTCACACGATCACGCAGTTCTTTGCCTGGCTTGAAATGCGGCACGAACTTGCCGTCGAGGCTGACGGATTGACCGGTTTTCGGATTGCGACCTACGCGCGGCGCGCGGTAGTGCAGTGAGAAGCTGCCAAAACCACGGATTTCGATGCGATCACCGGTGGCCAGACATTGGGACATTTGTTCGAGCATGGTCTTGATAGCCAGCTCCACATCCTTGGATGAGAGCAGCCCTTGATGGGTGACAATTCGTTCGATCAACTCCGACTTCGTCATATTTTTCCCTTCTTTTTCAAGCAGCTAGATCAGCGCTTCAAAGGTTTTAGCACGCCTCGATGAATTTGAACAGCCCGGGCCATGACATATCTTTATCGACCGTGAGGTGCCCGATTTCGGAGCAGCGGAACACTTGGCCCACCCTGCACAATCACCGACAGATAACCAACATGGTGCGTGTGAAAAAGCCTGCCGGATTGAAACCAAAGGGGAATTCATCCTCATCTTTGGCATCATCGGACCTTGCCACGACCTTGTAGCCCGTGGCCTTGCATTCCTTGGCCGCCCTCTTCTGGCACCGCTCCCAACTGGACCCTAACCCCGAACAATCGATCTCGATGCCACTGACCCCACGCACCGCATGAGTCTTGGCGTTGGTGGTACAGCCCGCCAATGTCAGTACTGCTATTGCGACAATGAGCTTGTTCATTCACTTCCCTATGCCAGGCACCCTGCCCGGCTCGTTCGCTTGAGGCTAAAGACTAGCTGCAAATAAGCGATTGATCCGATTAAAGAAAGGGACAGCGAGTTGGGACCGTTGGTTTCATGGCCTATGCACTGCGCTCGGACGTGTAACGCGATTTTGTAGCAGCTGGCGAAGCCTGCGTTCGGCTGCGCAGCAGTCGTGAGATCAGCCGGCGCGATACCTCGGGAAGACCGCGTGCGCAGGATTTACGACTGCTGCGCAGCCGGACGCAGGCTGCGCCAGCTGCTACAAGGGGTGGGTGTTTCGCTTGGGGTTTCGGAATTGAGCGCGTGATGGCGCTTGGGTGGTTGGCGGGAGCATCAAATTTCAGGCACAAAAAAGGGCGACCGAAGT
Organism: Pseudomonas sp. LBUM1644; assembly: GCF_059716195.1. Lineage (NCBI taxonomy): Bacteria > Pseudomonadati > Pseudomonadota > Gammaproteobacteria > Pseudomonadales > Pseudomonadaceae > Pseudomonas > Pseudomonas sp. LBUM1644. Next base: position 4,491,092 of record NZ_CP166812.1, read on the forward strand.
CGCCCTTTTTCTATGGTCTGACAGAACTTAGTTCTGTTTTTCCATTTGTGCACGCAACAGGTCGCCCAGAGTGGTAGGACCAGCAGCAGGAGTATCCGAAGCTGGCTTGTCGCGCAGGCTCTGGATTGCTTCTTTCTCTTCAGCATCGTCTTTCGACTTGATGGAGAGCTGGATTACGCGGCTCTTGCGGTCAACGCTGATGATCTTGGCTTCTACTTCCTGGCCTTCTTTCAGAACGTTGCGCGCGTCTTCAACGCGGTCACGGCTGATTTCGGAGGCTTTCAGAGTCGCTTCGATATCGTCGGCCAGAGTGATGATGGCGCCTTTAGCGTCAACTTCTTTCACGATGCCTTTAACGATTGCGCCTTTGTCGTTCTCTTGAACGTACTCGGAGAACGGATCGCTTTCCAGTTGCTTGATACCCAGGGAGATGCGCTCGCGCTCTGGGTCAACCGACAGGATAACGGTGTCCAGCTCGTCGCCTTTCTTGAAGCGGCGAACGGCTTCTTCGCCCACTTCGTTCCAGGAGATGTCGGACAGGTGAACCAGACCGTCGATGCCGCCGTCCAGACCAATGAAGATACCGAAATCGGTGATCGACTTGATGGTGCCGGAGATTTTATCGCCCTTGTTGAACTGGCCAGAGAAATCTTCCCATGGGTTAGATTTGCACTGTTTGATGCCGAGGGAGATACGACGACGCTCTTCGTCGATGTCCAGAACCATAACTTCCACTTCGTCGCCGACTTGTACGACTTTCGAAGGGTGGATGTTCTTGTTGGTCCAGTCCATTTCGGAAACGTGTACCAGGCCTTCAACGCCTTCTTCCAGCTCAGCGAAGCAGCCGTAGTCGGTCAGGTTGGTTACACGAGCGGTAACGCGGGTGCTTTCTGGGTAACGGGCTTTGATAGCAACCCATGGATCTTCGCCCAGTTGCTTGAGGCCCAGGGAAACACGATTGCGTTCGCGATCGTACTTCAGAACCTTGACATCGATCTCGTCGCCAACGTTGACGATTTCGGAAGGATGCTTGATACGCTTCCAAGCCATGTCGGTAATGTGCAGCAGGCCATCGACGCCACCCAGATCGACGAATGCGCCGTAATCGGTGAGGTTCTTGACGATACCTTTGACTTGTTGACCTTCCTGCAGGGATTCCAGCAGAGCTTCACGCTCGGCGGAGTTCTCGGCTTCGAGGACGCTGCGACGGGAAACGACAACGTTGTTGCGTTTCTGGTCGAGCTTGATGACCTTGAATTCCAGCTCTTTGCCTTCCAGGTGCGTGGTATCGCGCACAGGACGGACGTCAACCAGGGAACCTGGCAGGAACGCACGGATGCCGTTAACGTCGACAGTGAAGCCGCCTTTAACCTTACCGTTGATAACGCCCTTGACCACTTCCTCGGCTGCGAAGGCAGCTTCCAGAACAATCCAGCACTCAGCGCGCTTGGCTTTTTCACGGGACAGCTTGGTTTCGCCAAAGCCGTCTTCAACCGAGTCCAGCGCAACGTGAACTTCGTCACCGACATTGATAGTCAGATCGCCAGCGTCGTTGTAGAACTGCTCAAGCGGGATGAGTGCTTCAGACTTCAGGCCAGCGTGAACGGTTACCCAGCGAGCTTGGTAATCGATATCAACGATAACACCGGTGATGATGGAGCCTGCCTGAAGGTTCAGGGTTTTTAGGCTTTCTTCAAAGAGTTCCGCAAAGCTTTCGCTCATTTTAATTCCTGTTGATGAGGGCGAAGAATACGCCCATCTCCACACCCCAGACGGTGTGGGTTAGTTTCATTTAAAAGAAGCGCTGCGAGACTATGACTGGTCCCCCGCGGCCTTCTTGGTCACCCGGCGATATCGCGAATGGCGATCTCGCTCATGATGCGTTCCAGCACCTGATCGATGGATAATTCCGTGGAATCCAGCTGTATGGCGTCAGCCGCCGGCTTGAGCGGGGCTACCGCTCGCTGGGTGTCACGCTCATCGCGGACACGTATCTCATCTAGCAGACTCGACAGACTAACACCATCGACTTTGCCCTTCAACTGCAAGTATCGACGGCGCGCACGCTCCTCGGCACTGGCAGTGAGGAATATCTTCAGCGGTGCATCCGGGAACACCACGGTGCCCATGTCGCGACCATCGGCCACCAGGCCCGGCGCCTCCTGAAACGCCCGCTGGCGCTGCAGCAGGGCATCGCGCACGGCCGGCAACGCGGCCACTTGCGAGGCCCATGCGCCGACCTGTTCGTTGCGCAAATCATCAGTGACATCGTCACCTTCGAGGATGATTCGCTGCGGATGACCTTCGGTCGCTCCGACGAACTGCACGTCCAGATGCGCCGCGAGTAGCTTCAGCGATTCTTCATTGGTCAGGTCCACGCCATGGTTACGCGCGGCAAATGCCAGCAGGCGGTACAGCGCACCGGAATCGAGCAGGCACCAGCCCAGACGCTTGGCCAGAATCCCGGCGATGGTGCCTTTGCCCGACCCGCTCGGGCCGTCGATGGTGATGACCGGTGGCTTGATATTCACGACTGAGCCTCTTGTGCAACACGAATGCCGACCTGCGCGCACAGCGCCAGGAAGTTCGGGAACGACGTAGCGACGTTGGCGCAGTCATGGATGCGAATCGGTGCAGTGGCGCGCAACGAGGCAACGCTGAAGGCCATGGCAATCCGGTGATCGCCGTGGCCATGCACTTCGCCGCCGCCGATCAGGCCGCCGTCGATGATGATGCCGTCCGGGGTCGGTTCGCATTTGACGCCCAGTGCCAGCAAGCCATCAGCCATGACCTGGATCCGGTCCGACTCCTTGACGCGCAGTTCTTCGGCGCCGCGCAGGATAGTGCGCCCTTCGGCACAGGCCGCCGCCACGAACAGTACCGGGAATTCGTCGATAGCCAGTGGAACCAGCTCTTCGGGAATCTCGATACCTTTGAGTTTAGCTGCACGTACGCGCAGGTCAGCCACAGGCTCGCCGCCGACTTCACGCTGGTTTTCCAGGGTGATGTCCGCGCCCATCAGACGCAGGATGTCGATCACGCCGGTACGGGTCGGGTTGATGCCGACGTGCTCGAGCACCAGCTCGGAGCCTTCGGCGATCGACGCGGCCACCAGGAAGAATGCCGAAGACGAGATATCGCCCGGCACTTCAATATGGGTCGCGGTCAGCTTATGCCCGGACTCGACCGACGCGGTCGCGCCGTTGACGGTGACCGGGTAGCCGAAGCCCCGCAGCATGCGCTCGGTATGGTCGCGAGTCGGAGCCGGCTCGGTGACCGTGGTCTTGCCTTCGGCGTAAAGACCGGCCAACAGCAGGCAGGATTTAACCTGGGCACTGGCCATCGGCATGGTGTAGGTCAGGCCTTTGAGCTTGTTGCCGCCACGGATGGTCATCGGTGGGCGACCTTCGGCAGCGGTCTCGATCACGGCGCCCATTTCACGCAGTGGATTGGCCACGCGATTCATCGGACGCTTGGACAGCGAAGCGTCACCCGTCAGGGTGCTGTCGAAATTCTGCGCAGCCAACAGGCCGGACAGCAGGCGCATCGAGGTGCCGGAGTTGCCCAGATAGATCGGGCCCGGCGCAGGCTTCAGGCCATGCAGGCCGACGCCGTGAATGGTCACGCGACCGTGGTGCGGACCTTCGATCACCACGCCCATGTCGCGGAAGGCCTGCAAGGTCGCCAGGGCGTCTTCGCCCTCAAGGAAGCCTTCGACTTCGGTGACGCCTTCGGCCAGGGAGCCGAGCATGATCGAACGGTGGGAAATCGATTTATCGCCCGGTACACGAATCCGCCCAGTCAGGCGGCCACCAGGTTGTGCCAGGAAAATCAGGTCGTTGGAGTTCATAGCGTCCACATAAGCCCGGCGGGCCAGGATTTTACTGAAATGTTCGCGGGCAACCCGGGCGCGAGTGAATACGCCCAACAATTGGTGCCCATCCCCTGCATCGACCGCGTCGCGCAAGGCGTCGAGGTCGCTGCGAAATGTATCGAGTGTGCGCAGGACAGCTTCGCGATTGGCGAGGAAGATATCGTGCCACATGACCGGGTCGCTCCCGGCGATTCTTGTGAAATCGCGGAAACCGCCCGCAGCGTAACGGAAGATCTCAAGGTTTTCATTGCGCTTGGCTAGCGAGTCGACCAAACCGAACGCCAGCAAGTGCGGCAAATGGCTGGTTGCTGCCAATACTTCGTCGTGACGCTCGACCTGCATGTGCTCGACATCGGCGCCCAATTCGCGCCACAAGCGGTCGACCACTGCCAGCGCGGCCGGATCGGTTTGATCCAGCGGCGTCAAAATCACTTTATGGCGACGGAACAGCTCGGCGTTGGAGGCTTCCACCCCGCTCTGCTCGGAACCGGCAATCGGGTGCCCGGGCACGAAACGCGACGGCATGCTGCCAAACGCTTCGGTTGCCGCACGCACCACGTTGCCTTTGGCGCTGCCGACGTCGGTAAGGATGGCCTGCCCCAAGTCCATGGCGGCCAAGAGGCCGAGCATTTTTTCCATGGCGAGGATCGGTACGGCGAGCTGAATCACGTCAGCCCCCTGGCAAGCAACGGCCAGGTCTTCTTCGCAGCGATCGACCACGCCCAGCTCGACCGCGAGCTTGCGCGATTGCGGGTCGAGATCGACCCCGACCACTTCGCGACACAGGCCACTTTCACGCAAACCCTTGGCAAACGAACCGCCGATCAACCCCAAGCCGACCACCACCAGGCGCTCGATCATAGGTGCAGCAGACGGTGCAGTGACATCAACCACGAGGCAGAACCTTGGTCAGCGCCTCGAGGAAGCGGCTGTTTTCCGCCGGCAGGCCGATGGTGATGCGCAGGTGGTTTGGCATGCCGTAGTTGGCCACCGGGCGCACGATCACGCCTTCGCGCAGCAAACCCTGGAAGACCGGCAAAGCCACGCGACCGAGGTCGACACAAATGAAGTTGCCCTTGGACGGAATCCAGCTCAAACCCAACTCACGGAAGCCCGCCTCGAGTTGTTGCATGCCGGCTTCGTTCAGGTGGCGGCTTTCAGCCAGGTATTCCGCGTCTTGCAGCGCAGCGCACGCAGCGGCCAGGGCCAGGCTGTTGACGTTGAACGGCTGACGCACGCGGTTCAGCACATCCGCGACGACCGCGGTGGACAAGCCATAACCGACCCGTAGCGCCGCCAGGCCATAGGCCTTGGAGAAGGTGCGCGACACCAGCAGGTTCGGGTACGCCGCCAGGAAGTCCAGGCCATCCGGCAAGTCGCTGCCTTCGGCGTACTCGATGTAGGCCTCGTCCAGCACCACCAGCACGTGCTCCGGCACATCCTGCAGGAATTCATCCAGCGCTTCGGCGCCAAACCAGGTCCCGGTCGGGTTGTTCGGGTTGGCGATGAAGACCACACGAGTATCGGCGTCGATCGCGGCCAGCATGGCCGACAGATCATGACCCCAGTCTTTGGCCGGGATCACTTTGGCCGTAGCGCCGACCGCTTGCGTGGCGATCGGATAGACCGCAAACGCATGCTCGCTGAATACGGCATTCAGGCCCGGCGCCAAATAGGCACGCGCCACCAGCTCCAGAATGTCATTGGAACCGTTACCCAACGTCACCTGGTTCAGCTCGACGCGGCACTGTTCGGCCAGCAGGGTCTTGAGCGCAAAACCGTTGCCGTCCGGATAGCGGGTCAGTTCGGCCAGCGCTTCTCGAATCGCCGTCAGCGCCTTGGGACTGGCGCCTAGCGGGTTTTCGTTGCTCGCCAATTTGACGATGCCAGCCGGATCGATGCCCAGCTCGCGTGCCAGTTCGTCCACGGGTTTGCCCGGAACGTAAGGCGAAAGTTGTTGCACGCCCGGCTGTGCCAGAGCGAGGAAGTCGCCACTCATTTGCTACCCCTTAAAGAACTGCTTTTGGGTAGGAACCCAGCACTTTGAGTGCTACTGCTTCCTGACTGATCTTTTCCAGCACACCTTTTATCAACGGGTCGCGGTGGTGGCCGACGAAGTCGATGAAGAACACGTAAGTCCATTTACCGCTGCGCGAAGGACGAGTCTCGATGCGCGTCAGGTCGATACCGTTGTCGTGGAACGGCACCAGCAACTCGTGCAGCGCACCCGGCTTGTTGCTCATGGAGACGATGATCGAGGTCTTGTCGTCGCCAGTCGGCGGTACTTCCTGGCTACCGATCATCAGGAATCGCGTGGAGTTGTCCGGGCGATCCTCGATTTTCTCGGCCAGGCGGGTCAACCCGTACAGGCCTGCCGCCATGTCGCCGGCAATCGCCGCCGAGTTCCACTCACCCTTGACCCGCTTGGCGGCTTCGGCGTTGCTGGACACCGCCACGCGCTCGACATTCGGGTAATGGGCGTCCAGCCACTTGCGGCACTGGGCCAGGGACTGGGCGTGGGAATAGATGCGGCTGATGCTGTCAGTCTTGGTGTTTTCACCGACCAACAGGTGATGGTGAATCCGCAACTCGACTTCGCCACAGATGACCATGTCGTGCTCGAGGAAGCTGTCGAGGGTATGGTTGACCGCGCCTTCGGTGGAGTTTTCCACCGGGACCACGCCAAAATTCACCGCGCCGGCTGCCACTTCACGGAACACTTCGTCGATGGCCGCCATCGGCTTGCTGATCACAGCGTGACCGAAATGCTTCATGGCCGCCGCTTGAGTGAAGGTGCCTTCAGGGCCCAGGTAAGCCACTTTCAGCGGCTGCTCGAGGGCCAGGCACGAGGACATGATTTCGCGGAACAACCGCGCCATTTCTTCGTTACCCAGCGGCCCCTGGTTACGCTCCATCACACGCTTGAGCACCTGAGCTTCGCGCTCAGGACGATAGAACACAGGCACTTCGCCTTCGGCCAGCGAGGCCATCTTTACTCGCGCAACTTCCTGGGCGCAGCGTGCGCGCTCACTGATCAACTCCAGGACTTTGGTGTCCAGGGCGTCAATGCGAACGCGCAGTGCCTTGAGTTCTTGCTCAGACATTAGCCGTGTTCCTTCTCGAACTCTGCCATGTACGAAACCAGTGCGTTGATCGCAACGATGTCGACGGCGTTATAGATGGAGGCGCGCATGCCGCCCACGGAACGGTGACCCTTGAGGTTCAACAGGCCACGTTCGTCGGCGCCGGCCAGGAATGGCTTGTCGAGACGGTCGTCCGCCAGGCGGAACGGCACGTTCATCCACGAGCGGTCCGACTTGTTGATCGGGTTGCTGTAGAGGCCGCTGGCGTCGATGAAGTCGTACAGCGTGCGCTGTTTCACGTCATTGAGCTTGCCGATGGCTGCAACACCACCCTGCTCCTTCAGCCACTCGAATACCAGACCCGAGAGGTACCAGGCCAGGGTTGGCGGCGTGTTGTACATCGAGCCGTTATCGGCCGCGACCTTGTAGTTGAGCATGGTCGGGCACAGGGAACGGGCGTGGCCCAGCAGGTCTTCGCGAACGATGTTGACGACGATGCCGCTCGGGCCGATGTTTTTCTGGGCGCCGGCGTAGATCATGCCAAAGCTCGAAACATCGATTGGACGCGAGAGGATGTCCGAGGACATGTCAGCGACCAGCGGGACGTCACCGGTTTCCGGGACCCACTGGAATTCCAGGCCACCGATGGTTTCGTTCGGTGCGTAGTGAACGTAGGCCGCATCGGCAGACAGGTTCCATTCGTTCTGACCGGGAATAGCGAAATAGTCGTAAGGCTTGGACGTCGCGGCAACGTTGACGTGGCCGTAGCGCGAAGCTTCTTCGATAGCTTTCTGCGACCAGATACCGGTGTCGATATAGTCGGCTGTACCACCTTCCGGCAACAGGTTCAGAGGGATCTGAGCAAATTGCTGGCTGGCGCCACCTTGCAGAAACAGCACTTTATAGTTCGAGGGGATATCCAGCAGATCACGTAGATCCTGCTCGGCCTTGGTAGCGATGGACACGAACTCATCACTGCGATGGCTCATTTCCATGACCGACAGGCCCTTGCCGTGCCAGTCAAGGAGTTCACCCTGAGCGCGCGTCAGGACAGCTTCGGGAAGCGCCGCAGGACCGGCACAGAAGTTATAGGCTCTCTTGCTCACATCCAATCTCGCTCTGATTTGGTGGTAATCACGCAATAATTCTGAACATCTGGACATCTGGACATCTGGACATCTGGACATCTGGACATCCGGACATCCGGACATCTGGACATCCGGACATCCGGACATCCGGACATCCGGACATCCGGACATCTGAACATCCGGACATCCGGACAACTGTAGGAGCTGCCGAGTGAAACGAGGCTGCGATCTTTTGATCCTGATCTAAAAAAAGATCAAAAGATCGCAGCCTCGTTTCACTCGGCAGCTCCTACAGGCCCTACAGGTCCAACAGGTCCAACAGGTCCTATATTCAAACAGGAGAAACAAGAAGGGGGCGAATTTTCATCCGCCCCCTGCTTGCCCGCTTATTCCTGTGGTTCTTCGTCGGCGGCGGCGTCGAGTTGCTGGTCTTCAACAGCGTCGTCGATCACGACTTCACCGTCGAACACTGCACCTTCTTCACCCTCTTCACCTTCCAGTTCTTCGCCTTCGACTTCCGAAGGTTCCTGAACCCGTTCCAGACCTACCAGCGTTTCATCGCTGGCCAGCTTGATCAGGGTCACGCCCTGGGTGTTACGACCCAGGCTGGAGACCTCGTCGACACGCGTACGAACCAACGTGCCCTGGTCGGAAATCAGCATGATCTCCTCGCCGTCGAGCACCTGAACCGCGCCGACCAGACGGCCGTTGCGGTCGTTGCTGACCATGGCGATCACGCCCTGACCGCCACGCTTGTACTCAGGGAACTCGGAGATCGCCGTGCGCTTGCCGAAACCGCGAGCCGAAGCCGTCAGAATTTCACTGCCTTCTTCCGGGATCAACATGGAAATCAGCTTCTGGCCTTCCGGCAGACGCATGCCGCGAACACCGCGAGCGGTACGGCCCATGGCGCGAACGTCGGTTTCCTTGAAGCGAGTCACCTTGCCGCCGTCGGAGAACAGCATGACTTCGCGCTCGCCATCGGTAATGGCGGCAGAGATCAATACGTCACCTTCGTCCAGCTCCAGCGCGATCAGGCCGACGCTGCGTTGACGGCTGAAGGATTCCAGCGGGGTCTTCTTCACGGTGCCTTTGGCAGTCGCCATGAAGATGAAGTGACCTTCGGTGTACTCGTCGACCGGCAGCATGGTGGTGATGTATTCATCACTGTCCAGCGGCAGCAGGTTGACCAGCGGACGACCACGGGCAGCGCGGGACGCTTCCGGGATTTCGTAGGTTTTCAGCCAGTACACTTTGCCTTTGCTGGAGAACAGCAGCAGCGTGGTGTGGCTGTTGGCGACCAGCAGGTGAGCAATGTAGTCCTCATCCTTGACGCCGGTCGCCGATTTGCCTTTACCGCCACGACGCTGGGCCTGGTACGCAGCCAATGGCTGGGTCTTGGCGTAGCCACCGTGGGAAATGGTCACGACGCGCTCTTCTTCCGGGATCATGTCACCCAGGGTCAGGTCGAGACGGGCATCAAGAATCTCGGTGCGACGCACGTCGCCGTATTCGGCGCGGATCACTTCCAGCTCTTCGCGGATCACTTCCATCAGGCGCGTGGCGCTGTTGAGGATGCGGATCAGCTCGCCGATCTGGTTGAGGATCTCTTGATACTCGGCCAGCAGTTTTTCGTGTTCCAGACCGGTCAGGCGGTGCAGACGCAGTTCCAGAATGGCTTGCGCCTGCTCCGGCGACAGGAAGTACTTGCCTTCGCGCAGGCCGTATTGCGGGTCCAGGGTCTCTGGACGGCAAGAGTCGGCGCCAGCGCGTTCCACCATCGCAACCACCGCAGAAGATTCCCACGCCGTCTTGATCAGCGCTTCCTTGGCTTCCGATGGAGTTGGCGAGGCCTTGATCAGGGCGATGACCGGGTCGATGTTCGACAGGGCAACCGCTTGACCTTCAAGGATGTGGCCACGTTCGCGCGCTTTACGCAGTTCGAACACGGTACGACGGGTAACGACTTCTCGACGGTGACGAACGAAGGCTTCCAGCAGGTCCTTGAGGTTCAGGATCCGTGGACGGCCGTCGATCAGTGCAACGATGTTGATACCAAACACCGCTTGCAGTTGAGTCTGGGCGTAGAGGTTGTTGAGGATCACCTCAGGCACTTCGCCGCGACGCAGCTCGATCACGACGCGCATGCCGTCCTTGTCGGACTCGTCACGCAGCTCGGTGATGCCTTCCAGCTTCTTCTCTTTAACCAGCTCGGCGATCTTCTCGATCAGACGAGCCTTGTTCAGCTGGTAAGGAAGTTCGGTGATGACGATCTGCTGACGACCACCGACCTTGTCGATGTCTTCGATCATCGAGCGGGCGCGCATGTAAATGCGCCCGCGACCGGTGCGGTAGGCTTCGATGATGCCGGCGCGACCGTTGATGATCGCGGCGGTCGGGAAGTCCGGACCGGGGATGTATTGCATCAGCTCATCGATGGTCAACTCAGGGTTGTCGATGAGGGCCAGGCAACCGTCGATGACTTCACCGAGGTTGTGCGGCGGGATGTTGGTCGCCATGCCCACGGCGATACCGCTGGAGCCGTTGACCAGCAGGTTGGGAATACGGGTCGGCATGACCGCCGGGATCATTTCGGTGCCGTCGTAGTTCGGCACCCAGTCCACGGTTTCTTTGTGCAGGTCAGCCAGCAGCTCGTGCGCCAGCTTGGTCATGCGCACTTCGGTGTATCGCATGGCCGCGGCGTTATCGCCGTCCACCGAACCGAAGTTGCCCTGGCCGTCTACCAGCAGGTAGCGCAGCGAGAATGGCTGCGCCATCCGAACGATGGTGTCGTACACCGCGGTATCACCGTGCGGGTGATACTTACCGATCACGTCACCGACAACACGGGCAGATTTCTTGTACGGCTTGTTGAAGTCGTTGCCCAGCTCGCTCATCGCGAACAGCACACGCCGGTGCACGGGCTTCAAGCCATCGCGCGCATCCGGCAGTGCCCGCCCGACAATTACGCTCATCGCGTAGTCGAGGTAGGACTGCTTCAGCTCGTCTTCGATATTGACCGGGAGGATTTCTTTGGCCAGTTCGCCCATGAGAAGCCTGATTCCTTTTTCTGGTGAAACTTCGTCACATCCATATGGGACGAACGAAGCTCGCCGCTGCAGGCTGAGTGCCATGCACCGACTTACGACAAATCAACGAGTTATGCCATGGATCTGCGCAGTAAAGGTAGCCACATCGGGCTACCTTGGAAACCGCCGAATGTTATCACAAGAGCCGCCACGCACCTATCCCCCTGACGAGCATGGAGCATAGTTAGTTGACCGGTGACAGGCTTGAAGGGGACGTGAGAGGCTTAGAGCCAGGATAAGCCGGCAAGCACTGATGTTTTATTGAACATTCAGCACCGATCTGACCGACCTGTAGGAGCTGCCGAAGGCTGCGATCTTTTGATTTTGATCTTTGCAATCGCCGAGGAGCCGAAGATCAGGATCAAAAGATCGCAGCCTTCGGCAGCTCCTACAGGGGTTTGCGTCAACCTAGTGCAGGCGTTTGCGGCACATCAACTGCGTCATTTTCGCCGTATCGGGCCGTTCGACGATGCCTTTTTCAGTGACGATCGCGTCGATCAGGTCCGCCGGGGTCACGTCGAACACCGGGTTGAACGCATCCACATCCGCCCCGACCCGCGTGCCGCCCACCTCCAGCAACTCACGGCCATCACGCTCCTCGATAGGAATGTCGTCGCCACTGGCCAGGTTCATGTCGATGGTCGAACTCGGCGCGACCACCATGAAGCGCACGCCGTGGTGCATGGCGTTCACCGCCAGCTGATAGGTGCCGATCTTGTTGGCCACGTCGCCATTGGCGGTGATCCGGTCGGCGCCGACGATCACCCAGGTGATGCCTTTGGTTTTCATGATGTGGGCCGCCGCGGCGTCGGCATTGACTGTCACAGGAATGCCTTCGTTGGCCAGTTCCCAGGCGGTCAAGCGCGAACCTTGCAGCCATGGACGGGTTTCATCGGCGTAGACACGCTCGACCATGCCCTCGATGAACGCCCCGCGAATCACCCCCAACGCCGTGCCGAAGCCACCTGTGGCCAGGGCGCCGGTGTTGCAGTGGGTCAGGATCGTCTGGGCATTGCCCTGGTGTTTGCGGATCAAGTCCACACCGAGTTGCGCCATGGTCAGGTTGGCTTCGCGATCACTTTCGTGAATGGCGATGGCCTCAGCCTCGAGCGCGGCCAACGGGTCGCTGTGCTTTTTCAGTCGATCAAGGCGGTCACGCATGCGACTCAGGGCCCAGAACAGATTCACTGCCGTTGGACGGGCGTCGGCCAGCAACGCGTAATCCTCTTCCCACGCTGCCTGCCAGTCACCGCCCTCGGCAATTCGGGCGCGGGCTGAAAGCACCATGGCATACGCAGCGCTGATGCCAATGGCCGGCGCGCCGCGCACGACCATCGAACGAATCGCCTCGGCCACGCCAGCGGCGCTGGTATAGGCGATCCACGTTTCCTCGAACGGCAAAATACGCTGATCCAGCAGATACAGGGCGCCATCACGCCAATCGATGGCCTTCACCTTCTCAGCAGCCAACAGTCGATCGCGCATCCTTCACCCCGCACTCAAGCACAAAAGCCGCCGATTATAGCGATCCCCCCGCGAAGACGCTCGGGTATACTTCGCCATCTTTTACAAAAGCCCCGGGACCGACCCTCGATGCCGAACACTGCCGTTGCGCTCGACCTGTTATTGCTGCCGACCTGGCTGGTACCCGTCGAACCCGCTGGCGTTGTCCTCAAGGAACATGCGCTGGGCATCCGCGACGGGCGCATCGTCTTCATCGGCCCACGTTCCGCCGCGCTGAAGCTTAACGCAACCGAAGTCCGGGAGCTGCCCGACGTACTGCTCAGCCCGGGCCTGATCAATGCCCACGGGCATGCGGCGATGACGCTGTTCCGCGGCCTGGCCGACGATCTGCCGTTGATGACTTGGCTGGAAAACCACATCTGGCCCGCCGAAGCCAAGTGGGTCGATGAGGCTTTTGTGCGCGATGGCACCGATCTGGCGATCGCCGAACAGATCAAAGGTGGCATCACCTGCTTCTCTGACATGTATTTCTTTCCGAAGGTTGCCAGCGAGCGTGTCCATAACAGCGGCATCCGCGCGCAAATCGCCATCCCGATCCTCGACTTCCCGATCCCGGGCGCCAGCACGGCGGACGAAGCCATTCGTCAGGGCGTCGAATTGTTCAACGACCTCAAGCATCATGAGCGCATCAAAATCACGTTCGGCCCCCACGCGCCCTACACCGTGGGCGATGAAAACCTGGAGAAAATCCGGGTGATCGCCGAAGAGCTGGACGCTTCGATTCACATGCACGTGCATGAAACGGCTTTTGAAGTGCAGCAATCGCTCGAGCAGCGTGGCGAACGCCCGCTGGCGCGACTCGCTCGCCTGGGCTTGCTGGGACCACGTTTCCAGGCCGTGCATATGACGCAGATCAGCGATGAAGACCTGGTATTGCTGGTAGAAAGCAACTCCAGCGTGATTCATTGCCCGGAGTCGAACCTGAAGCTGGCCAGTGGTTTCTGCCCGGTCGAGCGCTTGTGGCAGGCCGGGGTCAATGTGGGCATCGGCACCGATGGCGCGGCCAGCAACAATGACCTCGACCTGCTCGGCGAAACCCGTACCGCCGCGTTGCTGGCCAAAGCCGTTGCCGGCTCGGCCACCGCACTGGACGCCCATCGCGCCTTGCGCATGGCCACGCTCAACGGTGCCCGTGCGCTGGGAATCGAGGCGGAAGTCGGCTCACTGGAAGTGGGCAAAGCCGCGGACATCGTCGCGTTCGACCTCTCCGGCCTGGCGCAGCAACCGGTCTACGACCCGGTTTCGCAACTTATATATGCCACCGGCCGCGATTGCGTGAAACACCTGTGGGTCGCCGGCAAGCAACTGCTCGACGACCGCCGCCTGACCCGCCTGGACGAAGAACAGCTGTGCGCCAGCGCCAAGGCCTGGGGCCAGCGCATCAGTGGCCATACCGAATCGTAAGCACCCCGGACTGAACACCGGGGCGACAAAATTTTTCAAGTTTTAGAGGACTTAACCATGAGCAACGTCGACTACGCCGAAATCGCTAAATTCGAAGCGCTGGCCCATCGCTGGTGGGACCGTGAAAGCGAGTTCAAACCGCTGCACGACATCAACCCGCTGCGGGTCAACTGGATTGATGAACGGGTCAACCTGGCCGGCAAGAAAGTCCTCGACGTCGGTTGCGGCGGCGGCATCCTCAGCGAAGCCATGGCCCAACGCGGCGCGACCGTGATGGGCATCGACATGGGCGAAGCGCCATTGGCGGTCGCGCAGTTGCATCAGCTGGAATCGGGCGTGAGCGTCGAGTACCGGCAGATCACCGCCGAAGCCCTGGCAGAAGAAATGCCCGAGCAGTTCGACGTGGTCACCTGCCTGGAAATGCTCGAGCACGTGCCGGACCCGTCCTCGGTGATCCGCGCCTGCTTCCGCATGGTCAAGCCTGGCGGCCAGGTGTTTTTCTCCACCATCAACCGCAATCCGAAGGCGTACCTGTTCGCCATCGTCGGTGCCGAATACATCATGAAGCTGCTGCCGCGCGGCACCCACGACTTCAAGAAATTCATCCGCCCTTCCGAGCTGGGTGCCTGGAGCCGCATGGCCGGCCTGACCGTCAAGGACATCATCGGCCTGACGTACAACCCGCTGACCAAGCACTACAAACTGGCGTCGGACGTGGACGTCAATTACATGATCCAGACCCTGCGCGAGGAGTAAGCCGATGCGTATCAGAGCAGTCCTTTTCGACATGGACGGCACGCTGCTCGACACGGCGCCGGACTTCATTGCGATCTGTCAGGCGATGCGCGCCGATCGCGGCTTGCCGCCGATGAATGACCAGCATATCCGCGACGAAATCTCCGGTGGCGCCAGGGCAATGGTCGCGGTGACCTTTTCCATGGACCCGGAATCGCCGGGTTTCGAGGAGTTGCGCCTGGAGTTCCTGGAGCGCTACCTGGTCGGCTGCGCAGTGCACAGCAAACTGTTCGACGGCATGGGCGAGCTGTTGGCGGATATCGAGAAAGCCAACCTGATCTGGGGCGTGGTCACCAACAAGCCACTGCGTTTTGCCGAGCCGATCATGCAGCAACTGGGGCTGGCCGAGCGTTCGGCGCTGCTGATTTGCCCGGATCACGTGAAGAACAGCAAACCGGACCCGGAGCCATTGATCCTGGCGTGCAAGATGCTCGACCTGGACCCGGCCAGCGTGCTGTTCGTGGGCGACGACTTGCGCGATATCGAGTCCGGTCGCGATGCCGGCACCAAGACCGCCGCCGTGACTTATGGCTACATCCATCCAGACGATAACCCGCGGCATTGGGGCGCGGATGTGGTGGTGGACCACCCGCTGGAGTTGCGCAAGGTGTTGGATAGCGCTTTGTGTAGTTGCTGATTAGAGTCAAAAGATCGCAGCCTGCGGCAGCTCCTACAGGGGAACGCGATCGGCGTAGGAGCTGCCGCAGGCTGCGATCTTTTCCAGCCTGTTAATGGATTGTTGAGGTTTTTTATGTTTGATTATTCCGCCCGCCCTGAATTGCTCAAGGATCGGGTCATCCTGGTCACCGGCGCTGGTCGCGGCATTGGCGCTGCCGCTGCGAAAACATACGCCGCGCACGGCGCTACCGTGCTGTTGCTGGGCAAGACCGAAGCCAACCTGACTCAGGTCTACGACGAGATCGAGGCTGCCGGTCATCCGCAACCGGCGGTCATCCCGTTCAACCTCGAAACCGCCCTGCCCCATCAATACGATGAGCTGGCAGCAATGATCGAAACCGAATTCGGCCACCTCGACGGCCTGCTCCACAACGCGTCGATCATCGGCCCACGCACGCCGATCGAGCAGCTCTCCGGCGAAAATTTCATGCGCGTCATGCACATCAACGTCAACGCCATGTTCATGCTCACCAGCACCTTGTTGCCGCTGCTCAAGCTGTCCCAGGATGCCTCGGTGGTGTTCACCTCCAGCAGCGTCGGCCGCAAGGGACGTGCGTATTGGGGCGCTTATGGTGTCTCCAAGTTCGCCACCGAAGGCCTGATGCAAACCCTGGCCGACGAAGTCGAGACCGTGGCACCGGTGCGCTCCAACAGCATCAACCCTGGCGCCACCCGCACCAGCATGCGCGCTCAGGCGTATCCGGGTGAGAACCCGCTGAACAACCCGACGCCCGAGGAGATCATGCCGGTCTACCTCTATCTGATGGGACCGGATAGCACGGGCATTAACGGCCATGCGTTCAACGCGCAATAAACGCCACGCGTCGCATTTGTGCCGCGACGAATTTCCGTCGCGGTACTCAAAGAGCGTTGCAACTCTACCCATCTCAAGTCAAACAAATGCCGCCGAAGCTGACCGCACCCTTCAGCGAAATCTTCAAAATATTGATTTAGAACGTTTTTTATCCAACTGAACCGAATGGCACGACTTTCGCTCTAACATTGCTCAGACACGCCGTGTGAAAGCAGATGGCGCAGCGCTTGAGTCGATAGTTACTAATCTTCCGAAAAGCAGATTAGACTTGTACGAAATGTCCTACGGGACTGACGGACCAGTACGACGCGCAGCCCAAAGCCGCTCTCACCCAGCCTGTAAGACAGCCTTACTGCTTAGGGGCGCATTGCCATATGAAATCACCTTCCCAGACCAACGCAATTGACTTCGATAGCGCCAAATTGCAACGCCTGGGCTTTGGTCAACAGCCCCTTCTTCCAGAAAGGCCCGTCAGCCTTGCACAATTGCGCCAGCAACTGAGTCTGCAACTGCAGACCAGTCTTGAGCCGCAGCGCATTCTCGGGCTGTTCTTTCGCGAAATTCAGAAATTGGTACCCTTGGACGCCTTGTGCTACGAGCACAAGTCCAGCGACTTGCGCCTGGAGTTCGGCCACCGCGGACACCACTCGATCAGTTACAGCCTCAGCCACCAGGGCGAGCACTTGGGCGAACTGGTATTCCGCCGTAACCAGCGCTTCAGCGAGCAGGAACAGGGCAACCTTGAGTCCTCGCTGTCGTCGTTGCTGTTTCCGATGCGCAATGCCTTGCTGTACCGCGTGGCCACTCAAAGTGCATTGCGCGACCCGCTCACGGACACCGGCAACCGCATCGCCATGGATCAGACGCTGCAGCGGGAAGTCGAGATGTCCCGACGCCATATGCAGCCCCTGTCGCTGTTGATGCTCGACATCGACCACTTCAAACACATCAATGACACCCACGGACACAGTGCCGGAGACGAGGTGCTCAAGGCTGTCGCCGCTTCGATCAAAAGCCAGTTGCGCAACGTGGACATGGTGTTCCGGTTTGGCGGCGAAGAGTTTTTGATCCTGCTGTCCAACACCAGCCGGGAAGCCGCCGCGATGGTCGGCGAACGCCTGCGTTTTGCGGCGCAGGCCGAGGACTATAAGGCCGATGGAAAGTTGATTGAGCTGACGGTCAGCCTCGGCTGTTCGACCTTGTTGCCCGGCGAGTCTGTAGAGAGCCTGTTGCGACGCGCCGACAGTGCGCTGTATGTCGCCAAGCGCGAGGGGCGCAACCGGTTGGCGATGGCAGGCTAACGGAAATAACTCCGGACAATTGTAGGAGCGAGCTTGCTCGCGATGGACTCGAGAGCGCCGCGTTTAACCCGTTAACACGCGTAATCGTTATCGACCATCGCGAGCAAGCTCGCTCCTACAGTGAATGGTCGTCAGCGGACTGCGCCGCGTAACTCTCCAACTAAGTCTTGCAGCCTGGCCGGTTCTGCCGCGTCGACGGCCACCGCCGGCCCTGCCACCAGCGTCACCCGTGACCACAGTCGACGAAACAATCCCTTGCCCGGATCGCGGCTGAAGAAACTCCCCCATAACCCCTGCAACGCCAACGGAATCACCGGCACCGGTGTCTCTTCGAGAATCCGTGTCAGCCCACCCCTGAACTCATTGATCTCACCGTCAACGGTCAATTTACCTTCGGGAAAGATGCACACCAGTTCTCCATCCTTCAGATACTGGGCGATCCGGGTGAAGGCTTTTTCGTAAATCTGAATGTCTTCCTGACGCCCCGCTATCGGAATCGTCCCGGCCGTGCGAAAGATGAAGTTCAGCACCGGCAGGTTGTAGATTTTGTAGTACATCACAAAGCGAATCGGCCGACGCACCGCACCACCAATCAGCAAGGCATCGACAAACGACACATGGTTGCAGACCAGCAATGCCGCGCCCTCATCCGGAATCAGCTCCAGGTTGCGATGTTCGACGCGGTACATGGAGTGGCTGAGCAGCCAGATCATGAAGCGCATGCTGAACTCGGGGACAATTTTGAAGATGTAGGCGTTGACGCCAATGTTCAGCAACGAGACCACCAGGAATAGCTGCGGGATCGACAGCTTGACCACGCTGAGCAAAATGATCGAGACAATCGCCGACACCACCATGAACAGCGCATTAAGGATGTTGTTGGCGGCAATCACCCGTGCCCGCTCCTTTTCGGGGGTGCGGGACTGGATCAGTGCGTACAGTGGCACGATGTAGAAACCACCGAAGATCCCCAAGCCGAGGACGTCCATCAACACCAGCCAGGCGTGGCCAAAACCGAGGACCGCGATCCAGCCATGGCCCTCGACGCTGGCCGGGATTCCCCCGGAATGCCACCACAACAGCAAACCGAACACCGTCAGGCCGAACGAGCCGAACGGTACCAGGCCGATCTCGACTTTGCGCCCGGACAGTTTCTCGCAAAGCATCGAACCGAGTGCGATACCGACCGAGAACACAGTAAGAATCAGCGTGACCACGGTCTCGTCACCGTGCATCCAGTCCTTGGCATAAGCCGGGATCTGCGTCAGGTAAATCGCCCCCACAAACCAGAACCACGAGTTGCCGATAATCGAGCGTGACACGGCTGGGGTCTGGCCCAGGCCCAGTTTCAAGGTGGCCCAGGACTGGCTGAAAATGTTCCAGTTCAAGCGCATTTCCGGCGCCGAGGCCGCCGCGCGCGGAATGCTGCGACTCGCCAGATAACCGAGCACCGCAATACCGATGATTGCCGTGGAAACGATGGGCGCGTAATGCACGGACGACATCATGACCCCGGCACCGATCGTCCCGGCGAGGATGGCCAGGAAGGTGCCCATTTCCACCAGTCCGTTGCCACCCACCAACTCTTCGTCACGCAAGGCTTGGGGCAGGATCGAGTACTTCACCGGACCGAACAGCGCCGAGTGCGTGCCCATGGCGAACAGCGCCACCAGCATCAGCGACAAGTGATCGAACAGGAAACCGACCGCGCCGACCGCCATGATGGCGATTTCCCCAAGCTTGATCAGGCGGATCAGCGTGTCCTTGGCGAACTTTTCACCGAATTGCCCGGCCAGCGCCGAAAACAGAAAAAACGGCAGGATGAACAGCAGCGCACAGAGGTTGACCCAGATCGAGCGGTCACCCTCGATCGTCAATTTGTACAAAATGGCGAGGATCAACGACTGCTTGAAGATGTTGTCGTTGAACGCCCCAAGTGACTGGGTCACGAAAAACGGCAGGAAGCGCCGGGTGCGAAGCAAGGTGAACTGTGAGGGGTGACTCATCTTCCGTGTGTCCCTGATTGGCATAAAGTGTGGGTAGAGAGTGGCGTGGCTGTTACTGGAATGTCGAACGCCGATCCAGGCCACACATTACCTAATCCTGGCCAGTTATTTCTTCAATCCTGCAATGCAGGGCGAAACAAACAACTCGCCGCGCCATGCACCCTGGACGGTACGTTTGGCGACGATCAGCCACATCACTGCCAGCAACGCGACCAACACGCAACCAAAGACACTGAAAAACGTCAGGTTCAAGGTGCTGGCCAGTTTCAACGTCGCCAAAGAATAGACGCCCAACGGAAAGGTGAAACCCCACCAACCGAGGTTGAACGGAATCCCGGCGCGCAGGTAGCGCCCGGTGATCAACAGCGCGATCAGCATCCACCATAGGCCAAAGCCCCACAGCGTGATCCCCGCCACCAACCCTAGCCCGGCAGCGATTTCACCGATGCCAGGCAAGGCGTTGGCGGCGAAGATGGCCGGCGCGTCGGCGCCCAGCAGCAACATGCCCAGCGCCCCGGTGCCAATCGGGCCGAGCGCCAGCCAGCTCGACGCGGCCATGTTTTCGTGGGGCAATTTGTGCAGCGCCATGCGCAACAACAGAATGGTCAGAATGCTGAACGCGACCGGTAGGGAAAACGCCCAAAGCACGTAGCTGGTCACCAACACCACCAGTTGCGAATGGGCCTCGGCCAAGTGCGGTGCCAGCAGACCACCGCTGGCGGCCGCCACTTCCGCCGCCACCACGGGCAACAGCCAAACGGCGGTCATCTGGTCGATGCTGTGTTCCTGACGGGTGAACATCATGTAGGGAATCAGCACGCCACAGGCCAGCGACAGCGCCACATCCAGCCACCACAGCATTTCGGCGACGGGGATCACGCCATCGCCCCATCGCGGCAGACCGAACACCAGGAAGCCATTGATGATGGTCGCCAGCCCCATGGGGATGGTGCCAAAGAACATCGAAACCGTGGAGTGGCCGAAGATCCGTCGCGCCTCGTCGAAAAACATCACCCAGCGCGCTGCGTACACCGCCGTGAACACAGCGAACAGAACGATATTGAACAGCCAAAGGCCTTCCGCGACGGCGTGTAAACCGGGGATCGCGACCGGCAACTGCGCCAGTGCCAACGCCAGGACACCGGTGCCCATGGTCGCGGCAAACCAGTTCGGGGTGAACTGGCGGATCACTTCCCGCGGATGCTGTAAATGTGTGAAGGGCTTAATGCCGGGTCTGGCAGTGTTGGGGCATGTCATGGCGAACTCCTGTCCTCTGGTGAGGTGGAATTCATCATAGATCCCGATCGAATATCTATATAACGGGTAATATCTCTAACTGTTATCTGTTTTGCAGATAAGCGGCGGCAACGAACGCTGGCGTATCAGCCCGAGCAAAGCCGCAACAGAAAGAACGATCAGCACGACACCGTATCCGTCCGTCGTCGCGACCAGGCCAAACGTGCGCGTCAGATTCCCCGCCAGCAACGACGGCAAACAAAACGCCAGGTAACTGAGCACATAGAACGCCGACATCAACCCTGCCCGTTCATGAGGCAGCGCCAGCGGTACCAGACTGCGCACCGACCCCATGAAACCGGAGCCGAATCCGCAACCGGCTACCAAGGTGCCGAGGAAAAACAAGGGCAGGCTGGCGCTGTGCACGCCCAGCAACAGCAAGACGACGCCCGTTGGCAGCAATGTGCCGCCCAACAACAGCGCGGTTGCGGCAGGCCGATTGCGCAGGGTGAAGATCATCAGCGCGCCGGTCAGCGTCAATGCCGCCACCGCCGATCCGCCTATCAGGTTCGACGTTGAACCGGTGGCCGTGCGCACCAGCGAGGGGGCGAGCGATGCGTAAAAACCGCCGAGGGCCCAGGTCGAGATATTGAGCGGCAGGACCCGCCACAACGTCGAGCGTGCCTGCACCGGCACGTGTAGGGTCGGGCGCAGCGAGGCCCACGCCCCCGGCTGCGGGCTCACGCTTTCCGGCAGACGCCAGACGTACAACGCCTGTATCACAAACAACGCGAACAGCACCCAATAGGTCAACTGCAACGGCAGCGGCGCAAACTCGGCCAATAAACCGCAACCCATTGCGCCGACCGCCATACCCAGCAGCGGCGCAACACTATTGACCAATGGCCCTTGCTGGCGATCGGTGTCCAGCAGCGCAGCACTCAATACCGCCGTGGCCATCCCCGTCGCAAACCCCTGAAGCACCCGGGCACTGATCAACCAGGCGACACTGTTGGCGTTGATGAACAGCAACATCGCCAGAATGTTCAGCACCACCGCGGTAAATATCACCGGTCTGCGCCCCAGGTGATCTGACAGCGAACCCACCGTCAGCAACGCCACCAGCAAACTGATGGCGTACACACCGAAGATGATGGTCAGGGTCGCCGCCGAAAACTGCAGCTGTTGCTGATACAAGTGATACAACGGCGTCGGCGCGGTGGAAGCCGCGAGAAAACTGAGTAAGGTGATCGCCAGAAACCACAGGCTGGACCGGTTGGAAGTAGGACGGGACATGGGCACACTCCGCTAAAGCTAATTTTTCGCTTTTGTCGAATGTGCTACTGGCTCACGCTTAAAGCAAATTCTTTGTGTTAAGGTCTGACGCATGGCTATTAAAGAAGGTTTACGCCCAGGCGGCAGAAGCGCCCGGGTGCAGGAGTCGGTTCATTCGGCAGTCCGCGCGCTTCTCGAAGAGCAGGATCGCGCCAGTGTGACCGTGCCACAAATCGCCGCTCGCGCGGGGGTTACGCCGTCGACCATTTACCGGCGTTGGGGCGATTTGTCGGTGTTGCTGGCGGATGTCGCCCTCGCCCGCCTGCAGCCCGAGACCGAGCCGGCCAATACCGGAAGCCTGTCCGGTGACGTGCGCGCCTGGGCCGAACAGTACCTGGACGAAATGAGCTCCGAACCCGGACGCAATATGTTGCGTGATGTGCAGTCGAGCCCGACGCCAGGCTTTTGCGCGGCGCTCATCGGCGGGCAGTTGCGGACGATACTGGATCGCTATCCGGATCAGCCGAAGCCGAGTGTCGACCGGCTGATCAACCTGGTGGCGGCGCCTTCCGTGTTCCGTATCCTGTTTTCGCAGGCGCCGCTGGAGGTTGAGGAGTTGCACCGGTTGATCGAGATTGCGCTCAGTCAGTGAGGCCGCCTTCGCGAGCAAGCCCGCTCCCACATTGAACCGAGTTCTCCTAGATGAATGCGGTCCAATGTGGGAGCGGGCTTGCTCGCGAAGGGGCCCAAATTACCCACACAAAACCAACTGACACACCGCCTGTGACACCCCGCCGCGCCACGACCTTGGTCGACACTGACTAACCCCTGCCATCGTGCGAGACTGTCTGACCGGGCGGGAGTCCCGGGTGTCATTTTGTCGGGAGTTCCCATGTCGCTGTCCAGCGGGCTGATCGCCGCCGTCGCCCTCGCCTATATGGCCATCATGTTCGCCATCGCCTTCTACGGCGACCGCCGCAGCGCGCCATTGCCGCCGCGGGTGCGTGCCTGGGTGTACAGCCTGTCGCTGGCGGTTTACTGCACCAGCTGGACCTTCTTCGGCGCCGTGGGTCAGGCCGCCGAACAACTCTGGTCATTCCTGCCCATCTACCTCGGGCCGATCCTGCTGCTGGTCTGCGCGCCGTGGGTCCTGCAAAAAATGGTGATGATCAGCAAGCAGGAGAACATCACCTCGATTGCCGACTTCATCGCCGCGCGCTACGGCAAATCGCAGTCACTGGCGGTGGTGGTGGCGCTGATCTGCCTGGTGGGTGTCTTGCCCTACATCGCGCTGCAACTCAAAGGCATCGTGCTGGGGGTGAACCTGCTGATCGGCGCCGGCGCCGACGCCATGGGTGTTCGCGCGCAAGACACGGCGCTGATCGTGTCGCTGGTGCTGGCGCTGTTCACCATTGTGTTCGGTACCCGCAACCTCGACGCCACCGAACACCACCGCGGCATGGTGCTGGCGATAGCGTTTGAGGCGCTGGTCAAGCTGTTCGCTTTTCTGGCGGTCGGCGCGTTTGTGACCTACGGCCTGTATGACGGTTTCGACGACCTGTTCAACCAGGCCATGCTCGCTCCGCGCCTGGAGGAGTACTGGAAAGAAACCGTGAATTGGCCGTCAATGGTGGTGCAGACCGGCGTGGCCATGATGGCCATCATCTGCCTGCCCCGGCAGTTTCATGTGACCGTGGTGGAGAACATCGATCCGCAGGACCTGCGCCTGGCCAAGTGGGTGTTCCCGGCCTACCTCGCATTGGCTGCGTTGTTTGTAGTACCGATCGCATTGGCGGGTCAGATGATGCTGCCGAGCTCGGTGCTGCCGGACTCCTTCGTCATCAGCCTGCCTCTGGCCCAGGCTCATCCGGCCTTGGCACTGCTGGCCTTTATCGGGGGCGCCTCCGCGGCGACCGGGATGGTCATCGTGGCCAGCGTCGCGCTGTCGACCATGGTCTCCAACGACATGCTGTTGCCGTGGTTGCTGCGACGCAACAACGCCGAGCGGCCATTCGAAGTGTTCCGCCAGTGGATGCTCTCGGTACGCCGCGTAAGCATTGTGGTGATTCTGCTGCTGGCGTATGTCAGTTACCGCCTGCTGGGGTCGACCGCGAGCCTGGCGACCATCGGCCAGATCGCCTTCGCCGCCGTGACGCAACTCGCGCCGGCGATGCTTGGCGCGCTGTATTGGAAACAGGCCAACCGCCGCGGTGTGTTCGCCGGCCTCGCCGCCGGGACATTCCTCTGGTTCTACACGCTGATCCTGCCGATTGCCGCCCATAGCCTCGGTTGGTCGCTGAGCACGTTCCCCGGCCTCGCCTGGCTGCACAGCAACCCGCTAAAACTGCCGCTCACCCCTCTGACCCAAGGCGTAGTGTTGTCACTGGCGGCCAACTTCACCCTGTTCGCCTGGGTGTCGGTGTTATCACGCACACGGGTCTCGGAACACTGGCAGGCCGGCCGTTTCATCGGCCAGGAAATCAGCGCCCGCCCGAGCGCCCGTTCGATGCTGTCGGTACAAATAGACGATTTGCTGCAACTGGCCGCCCGCTTCGTCGGTGAAGAACGCGCCCGCCAGAGTTTCATCCGCTTCGCCTACCGCCAAGGCAAAGGCTTCAACCCGAACCAGAATGCCGACAGTGAATGGATCGCCCACACCGAACGTTTGCTGGCCGGTGTGCTGGGTGCCTCGTCGACCCGCGCCGTCGTAAAAGCCGCCATCGAAGGACGGGAGATGCAACTGGAGGATGTCGTGCGTATCGCCGACGAAGCCTCGGAAGTCCTGCAATTCAACCGCGCCTTGCTGCAAGGGGCCATCGAGAACATCACCCAGGGCATCAGCGTGGTCGACCAGTCGCTGAAACTGGTCGCCTGGAACCGGCGTTACCTGGAGCTGTTCAACTACCCGGATGGTTTGATCAGCGTCGGCCGCCCGATTGCCGACATCATTCGCTACAACGCCGAGCGCGGTTTGTGCGGTCCCGGCGAAGCCGAAGTCCACGTCGCCCGCCGCCTGCACTGGATGCGTCAGGGCCGCGCCCATACGTCTGAAAGACTTTTCCCTAATGGTCGTGTGATTGAGCTGATTGGCAATCCAATGCCCGGCGGCGGGTTTGTGATGAGCTTCACCGACATTACCGCGTTCCGCGAAGCCGAACAGGCACTGACCGAAGCCAACGAGGGCCTGGAACAACGGGTCACCGCGCGGACCCACGAACTGTCGCAACTCAACGTGGCCCTGACCGAAGCCAAGGGCACTGCCGAGTCGGCGAACCAGTCGAAAACCCGTTTCCTGGCCGCTGTCAGCCATGACTTGATGCAACCTCTGAACGCTGCTCGTTTGTTTTCCGCCGCCCTTTCCCACCAAGACGATGGCTTGTCGAGTGAAGCTCAGAAACTGGTGCATCACCTGGACTCCTCGCTGCGCTCGGCCGAGGATCTGATCAGCGATCTGCTGGACATTTCCCGCTTGGAGAACGGCAAGATCAACCCTGATTCCAAACCGTTCGCGCTCAATGAGTTGTTCGACATGCTGGGGGCCGAGTTCAAGGCACTCGCCCAGGACCAGGGACTGACATTTCGCGTCCGGGGCAGCACTTTGCGGGTCAACAGCGACATCAAACTGTTGCGCCGGATCCTGCAGAATTTTCTGACCAATGCTTTCCGTTACGCCAAGGGCCCGGTATTGCTGGGTGTGCGGCGACGCAAGGGCGAGTTGTGCCTGGAGGTCTGGGACCGTGGGCCGGGCATTCCGGAAGATAAACAGCAGGTGATTTTCGAAGAATTCAAACGTCTCGACAGTCATCAGACCCGTGCCGAGAAAGGACTGGGCCTGGGCCTGGCGATTGCGGATGGCTTGTGTCGCGTGCTGGGTCACACCCTGCAGGTTCGTTCCTGGCCGGGGCGAGGCAGTGTCTTCAGCGTCAGCGTGCCGTTGGCTCGAGCGCAAACCGCGGTGCCGACCAAGGTCGCCGCACTCAACGGCAAATTGCCCGGCGGCGCGCAGGTCCTGTGCATCGACAATGAAGACAGCATCCTGATCGGCATGAACAGCCTGCTGACCCGCTGGGGTTGCCAGGTCTGGACGGCACGCAATCGCGATGAATGTGCGGCGCTGCTAAGCGAGGGTGTGCGTCCGCAATTGGCACTGGTGGATTACCATCTGGACGATGGAGAAACCGGGACTGAGTTGATGGCGTGGCTGCGGACCCGATTGGGAGAGCCGGTGCCAGGGGTAGTGATCAGCGCCGACGCGCGGCCGGAAACAGTGGCCCAAGTGCACGCGGCGGGGCTGGATTACCTGGCCAAACCGGTGAAACCCGCAGCGTTGCGGGCGTTGTTGAGTCGACATTTGCCGTTGTAGGAGCGAGCTTGCTCGCGATGGTCGTCAACGAAAACGCTTACAGCCTGATACCCCGCGATGCTTGTGCCACCATCGCGAGCAAGCTCGCTCCTACTCGGGTAACTCAGCCAACCCATCCACATCCGTCATCGCCCGTTCCAGCAAATCGGCGGGCAAGCTCTTGCTCGCCCGCGCACCCAGCAACTTCAGCTGCTCACTGCGGCTGACCAGATTGCCCCGCCCCTCTGTCAGCTTGTTGCGCGCCGAGCTGTAGGCCTTGTCCAGTTGCTGCAGGCGATTGCCGACTTCATCCAGGTCCTGGATAAACAGCACGAACTTGTCGTACAGCCACCCGGCACGCTCGGCGATTTCCCGGGCATTCTGGCTCTGGCGCTCCTGCTTCCACAGGCTGTCGATGACGCGCAGGGTCGCCAGTAATGTGGTCGGGCTGACGATCACGATATTGCGGTCGAATGCCTCCTGGAACAGGGTCGGCTCAGCCTGCAACGCGGCGGAAAACGCCGCTTCGATCGGCACGAATAGCAAGACGAAATCCAGGCTGTGCAAGCCGTCGAGACGCTTGTAATCCTTGCCGGCCAGGCCTTTGACATGATTGCGCAGCGACAGCACGTGCTGCTTGATGGCGATCTGGCCGATGGCATCGTCTTCCGCTGCCACGTATTGCTGATAAGCCGTGAGACTGACCTTGGAATCGACCACGACCTGCTTGTCACCCGGCAGATAAATGATCACGTCCGGCTGGAACCGCTCGCCGTCCGCGCCCTTCAGATTGACTTGGGTCTGGTACTCGCGGCCCTTTTCCAGCCCGGCGTGTTCAAGCACTCGCTCGAGAATCAGCTCGCCCCAGTTGCCCTGGGTCTTCTGCCCTTTCAAGGCGCGGGTCAGGTTGTTGGCTTCGTCACTCAGGCGCAAGTTGAGCTGTTGCAGCCGCTCCAGTTCCTTGGCCAGGGAAAAGCGCTCGCGGGCTTCAGCCTGGTAACTTTCCTCGACGCGCTTCTCGAAAGACTGGATACGTTCCTTCAATGGATCGAGCAATTGCCCCAGCCGCTGCTGACTGGTTTCGGCAAAGCGCTGCTCGCGCTCGTCGAAGATCTTCCCCGCCAGCTCGGCAAACTGCGCGCGCAACTCATCGCGTGAGCCCTGCAGGTCGTTGAGGCGCTGCTGGTGGCTTTCCTGCTGCTCGCGCAACTCGGCAGTGAGCGAGGCAGCCTGGGCGTCCAGGCGGCGCAATTCGGCGTCTTTACCGGCGCGTTCCAGATTCCAGGCGTGGGAGGCATCGCGCGCGTCGTCGCGTTCGATCTGCAGCAGTTCGACTTCACGGCGCAGGGCAGCCAGGTCTGCCTGTTTGGCGGTGTTGGCCTGCCCCAGATCAGCAATTTCGTCGCGACTGGCTTCAAGTTGGGCGTTCAAGCCGTCCTGCGCCAAAAGGGCCATGGCCAGACGCTCTTCCAGCAGCGCCGACGCTGACTGCGTGGCGCTCGCCCGCCGCTGAATTTGCCAGGCCAGTACCAGCAAGGGCAATGCCGCGCCCGCCAGACCCAGCAACAGGCTGGTCAAATCCATAGCCATAGCGATTCCTGTCGATGAGATAAAGCTTGAAGGTTAACCAAGGCGTCAGGTCTTGGACAGCTCAGTCTTCGATCAGGCCCAGTTCCTGTTGGGCGCGCCGATCACCTGCCCGCGCGGCCTGACGTAACAGATCCTGACCAATGCGGCGGTCCCGGGCATTCCCGCACTCACGGCACATCAGTTGGCCGAGACGGCTTTGCGCGGCCACGACGCCTTCACGCGCCGGCTGCTTGAGCAAGCGTCCGGCGAAATGTTTGACGTTGGAGTTTTCGCCCAAGTGCGGGCTGTCGAGCAGCCACTCGGCCACACGCATCGAAAATCGCTTGGGAGGAATAACAGTGGGGGGCGTAGAGGTTGTGGAGATTGATACTGAACGAAACTTCATAACGCACTGTAGGGCAGATCGGAAGGCGCGCCACTCTACTCTTTTTTTCTTACAGGTAAAGCCTAAAAAAACCCTGCACGCCCGTGCTAGAGCAAGCGCTCGGGACAATCCACAGAAGCTGTGGATAACTCAGTGGACAACCGCCCTTGAACTCTCGCAAAGCCCTGTGGAATGGGGCCTGCAGTCAAACTGACGATTTTTTCACCAGTAAAAAAAACCGATGTTTTTCATTGACTTAAATTTTGGTTACAGGCACCCACTGCAGTTGAAGGGAAGATGACAGGGGGGTGACAAGCTGCCCGACTTGTGTGCACAACTACCTTCGATGCGGTTATATCCATGCGCTTTTTCGGCGCAATTGATCCTCAGGCCTGTGGATATATCTAGCCAAACCCTTGAACCAGGCGCGTTGAAGGTCGACGAACGGGGATGACCAGCGGTCGGAATCCTGGGCTATAACGGGGCGCAATCGATCTTTTTCGCTAACACACTTCCTTTCCTGGATTCAATCCGTTACTATCCGCGGCGTTAGTACCAAGCTGAAAGTCAATTCTGGTCGAACAAATCCCCCCGGACAGCCTTCCCAAAGGAAGCCTCAACCGAACAAGCGGGATCGACCACCTCGATGGTTTCCAGGTAAACCTTGCGTCAACACAGCCTTTGAATCGAAAGCGAAGGGTGTTGCGAAGCTCACTTACTCTGACCGAACCAGCCTGCAAATTGATCAGGATCTTCACCCCGGGCCCAGAACCTTTGCCCTTGATGTGTTGCCTGCCCTCCTAAGTACCTACCTGCCAGCCCAAGCGCGCCAATTATCAGCGCTTCAAACTGGCTGCTTTGTTCCAGTCGGGTTCTTCGTTCGACCAATGGTGGTCGTCGTCACTGGAACGTTTAAATTTTGCACGGTTCTTATCCGTGTCGCTTGTAGGAACACCCATACATGAATACTCAAATCCACACTCAGGATGCCATTCGCACCCTAACCAACGCTTTTGCACCAATGAACTGCCTGATCATGGCCGCTCGCAAAGGCTGCTTCAGCTTCACTCTGGTCAACGAACACGGCATCGCTCGTCACAGTGAACGCCTGTACCCCGATCAATACTCCAGCGCCGAACCGCTGCAGGCCGTGATCGATCGTACCCGTCAGGCACTGATTGCCTGATACGCCAGTACGACTGAAAACCTCAAAGGCCCCGCTCAAAAAGCGGGGCTTTTTATTGCCCGATATTTCTCTTTTGGTCGACGTCGCCTAAGCACTAACCGGTATAACGGTTATAACTCGAAGCCGGAAATATTTTAAAAACAGACCTTTACAGCGCGAATATGACACTACACTTCAACTCAAGCGGCTTGATCCGCTTTCCGGCGAGCCTGAGTCGATTCATCGCTGCCAACGCTACCTTCAGGTCTCGCCGCCTATTTCATGTTTCGAGGGTTTTATGGGTATCGCTGCCAGCGAACTGTGCCGCTATGTGATCCGCCCCACCTTGATCTACCTGGGACGCCACAGCGCAACTGCCGAATCCCTGCTGCTGGGCATCGCCGCCAGCCAGTCTGCCCTTGGTACCGCGTTACATGATCGTCGTGGACACGGCCTGTACCGAATCGCCGAACCCCGCCACCAGGCACTTTGGGATCACTACCTCGCACTGGACCCGGAACGCGCGAGCCTCGTGCGCGGCCTGGCAAGCCAACATGCGTTCCTGAGTGGTCCGCACCTCGAGTTGACCGTCAACCTGCGTTACGCCACTGCCATCGCCTGGCTGCTGGTAGAAGAACAGAACACCCAGCTCCCCGAAGCCGATGATCTGCTGGGTATGGCGCGCATCTGGCGCCAGACCTTTCAGCCTCAAGGACGACTCAGAGACTTCACCTACGCCTGGCAAACCTGTGTTTCACCGCTGAATCAGGTCGCCTGCTGATCCACCATTTTCACAAGATCGCACAACAGGTCGCGAATCTGGTCGGATTGTCCTACAAAACCGCTCTAAATCAAGCCATACAGCCTATAGCGCTGGGACGAAAATGTTGGTAATTTTCGCCCCGGTGATCACCAGGAGTTCTAATAATGAAAAAAGTAATGCTCAAAACCACCCTTAGCCTCGCCGTTACCTTGGCATCCACCCAAATCTTCGCAAGTGGCTTTGCCCTGAACGAACAAAGTATCAGCGGGATGGGGTCAGGTTTTGCCGGGCGATCTTCTTCTGCCGACGACGCATCCACCGTTTTTGGCAACCCTGCCGGCATGGCTCGCCTCAAGCGCGAACAAGTGACCGGTGGTGTTGCGTTTATCGACGCGCACACTGACATCAGTGATGCCAGCTCCCGCCCGAATAGTGGTACCAACAAAGGTGACATGGTCCCTTTCATGGGCGTGCCCATGGGCTACTACGTAAAGCCAATCGATGACCAGTGGGCAGTCGGTTTCGGCGTCTACGCTCCGTTCGGCCTGGTGACCGACTACGAGAACGGCTTCGCCGGCAAATACTTCGGCACCAAAAGCGAAGTCAAAATCGTGACTCTGCAGCCAACCGTCAGCTACGCCTTCAACGACAAGGTGTCGATCGGTTTCGGTCCGACCATCAACCGTATCGACGGTACCCTGGAATCGAACCTGTCGCTGAGCCCAAACCCAGCCGCACCGGACGGTCAAGTCAAAATCAAGGGTGACGACACTGCGCTGGGCTACAACATCGGTATCCTGGTTCAAGCCACCGACTCCACTCGCGTTGGCCTGACCTATCACTCGAAAGTGAAGTACAAGCTCGACGGTGACACCAAAGTCAACTACGTCGGCCTCGCTGCCCTGCGTCAGAGCCCGAACCAGAAGTATGACGCTTCGCTGGATATCACCACGCCTGAGTCGGTCGACTTCTCGGTCACTCATCAGCTGGACGACCAGTGGACCCTCTATGCAGGCAGCACCTGGACTCGCTGGAGCCGCCTGAAGGAAATCAGCGTCGAGAACAGCGGTGTTCCTGCTGGCCTGAACCCCCTGTTCGGCACTATCACCGAAGAACAGAACTGGCACGACACCTGGGCTCACGCCATCGGTGCTTCCTATCAGTTGAACAAGCAGTGGGTATTGCGTACCGGTTTCTCCGTTGACCAGGCACCGACCAACAACGAAAACCGCTCCCCACGCATCCCGACTGGTGACCGCAAGGTATTCAGCCTGGGCGCCGGCTGGAGCCCGACCGACGACCTGACCATCGACGTAGCGTACTCGTACCTGCGCGAAGAGTCGGTCAAGGTCAACGACAACAACGGTGCTCCTCGCAACCAGAGCTACAACGCCAAGTATGAAAACTGGGCAAACGGTTTCGGTGTTGGCGCGACATACCGCTTCTGATGATTCACGGCGAACCTGAACCCCTCGCCGCCTGAATTGAAAAAGCCCCGCTCTCTTGTACAGAGGCGGGGCTTTTTAGTGGGCGTCGATCAGGGGGTGGAAGCCAATGGCGGCGACGCCAGGGCCTTCTCCACCGCAGCGATGAAGTCCGGATCATCGGGTTTGGTCAGGCTGGAGAAACTGGCGATCACTTTGCCCTGGCGATCGACCACGTACTTATAAAAATTCCACTTGGGTGCGCTGGACTGCTTGGCGAGGATCTTGAACAAGTGAGTCGCCTCATCGCCGCGGACTTTCTGCGGTTCGGTCATGGTAAAGGTCACGCCGTAGTTCACGTAGCAGACCTTGGCCGTTTCTGCGCCGTCCTTGGACTCTTGCTTGAAGTCATTCGACGGAACGCCGAGCACCTCCAGCCCCTGGTCCTTATAACGTTGATTCAGCGCCTCAAGGCCTTTGAACTGAGGGGCGAAGCCACAGAAGCTCGCCGTATTGACCACCACCAGCGGTTTACCCTCAAACCGTTGGCACAGGTCGATGGTTTCTTTGGCGCGCAGCTTGGGTAACGAGCCCTGCAAAAGGTCCGGGCACTCGGTTGCCTGAGCCAGCCCGGTAAACGCTACCAGTAACGCGGGAACTGCCAACCAGCGCATCAGCATGTCGGTGCTTCCTTGAGATATCGTCAAAAACGAAATTACTCGCCCTCATACCCTGCTAGCAAGCACCCATGCCCAATTGCATCAATGCCAGCCCGCCCCGCTGCCAACCCCACCACGCCAAGGCCAATAGCAAGGCGCATCCGGCTGCTACAGCAAGGCGCGACCAGAGACTGCTCATGCGACACTCATGCGGGTGTCCAGCCGCGCCACTGGCTGCTCACGCACCGGCCAGTTGAGGGCCGCGGCCACCAGGCTCAAGACAATCGCTACGTGCCAGATCAAGTCATAGCTCCCGGTTCTGTCATACACCACCCCGCCCAACCAGCCGCCGAGGAACGATCCGAGCTGGTGGAACAGGAAAACAATCCCACCGAGCATGGACAGGTTTCGCACACCAAACAAGGTCGCCACAGTGCCGTTGGTCAAGGGCACGGTGGACAGCCACAAAAAGCCCATCGCCATGCCAAACAGGTATGCAGTGGTGGTCGTCACCGGCGCCCAAAGGAACAATCCGATGACCACCGCCCGCAGCAGATACAGGCCGGTGAGCAAACGCGGCTTGGACATCCGCCCGCCGAGCCAGCCGGCCGTGTAAGTCCCGAAAATATTAAACAGCCCGATCAGCGCCAGCACCGTGGTGCCCACCGTCGCCGGGAGATGCTGATCCACCAGGTACGCCGGCAAATGCACGCCGATGAAGACCACTTGGAAACCGCAGACAAAAAAACCGAACGCCAGCAGCCAGAACCCCGAGTGTGAGCACGCCTCGCGCAGCGCTTCGGACAAGGTCTGTTCATGGCCGAGCACGGGCAATGGCGTGTCCTTGAGCATGCTCACCAGTGGCACGATCAGGGCCACCAGCAGGCCCAACACCAGCAATGCCGCGGACCAGCCGAGCCAGCCGATCAGCCCCAGCGTGCCCGGCAGCATCGCGAACTGGCCGAAAGAACCGGCGGCGCTGGCGATCCCCATGCCCATGCTGCGCTTTTCCGGCGGCACTGCGCGGCCGACCACACCGAGAATCACCGAGAACGAGGTGCCCGACAGCCCGAGACCGATCAACAGACCGGCGCTCAGGGACAAGGTCACGGCCGAATCGGACATCCCCATGCACACCAGGCCCACTGCATACAGGACGCCACCGACCAGCACGACTTTCGCCGCACCGAAGCGGTCGGCCAGCGCACCGGTGAACGGCTGCGCCAGGCCCCAGATCAGGTTCTGCAAGGCAATGGCAAACGCAAACGTCTCACGCCCCCAGCCGAACTCGGCACTCATCGGCGCCAGAAACAGTCCAAAACCATGTCGAACGCCCAAAGACAACGCAAGGATCAGCGCACTCCCCACCAACACCCAACCGCACGTACGCCACATCGATGTCATTCTTATTCTCCGGTAGCGGGTATATACCCGCTTAAGATCGAGCAAACCGGCATCAAGCCAGTTCGTCCAGCAGTCTCAACAAGGTTTTGCGTTTCTCGGCGCCCAAGCGATCAATCAATCGCTGCTGCGCCGCTTCCCACGCCGGCAATGCGGCTGCGAGCCGTTCAACACCGGCCTCGGTAAGGATCACGATGCGATTGCGCATGTCTTCGCCCTCGACCAGCATCAGCAAGCCTTCACCTTCCAGCACGCGCAAATTGCGCCCGAGGGTGCTGCGATCCAGGCCCATGGCCTCGGCCAGGGTGGAAATACTCGGTTGGTCAAGACGCTGCAGATTGCACAGCAAAGAATACTGGGCAACGTTGATGCCGAAGCCGTCGAGAGCGCCGTCGTAATGCCTGCTGACGCCACGAGCGGCGCGACGCAGGTTGATGCATAAGCATTGGGAGTCGAGCATGGTGCGTGTATATACCCGCGAGTGTGTTAAATCAAGTTACAGGGATTATTGAAGTGTCTGGCAGACCGCCTTCGCGAGCAAGCCCGCTCCCACATTTGATCGGCATCGAACACAAAATCCATGTCCGCTGGAGATCTAATGTGGGAGCGGGCTTGCTCGCGAAGGGGCCAGCCCCCCCATGGACATCAGGTCAACGCCAGCCCCACCAACACCGCCATTTCCAGCAACTCCAGCAACGCCCCCGCCGTGTCACCCGTGGTGCCACCCAATCGCCGCAGCATCACCTGCCGCAACCAGACAAAAACAATCGCCGCCACCCCAAGTGCCCATACAGCGCTGAAGCCCGCAATCAGAACACAGGCCAACGCGCCGGCCGCCAACACCCATTTGCCAGCCAAACGCGGAAGATGATCGGCCAACGCCTGTCCCAAACCCCCGGCACGCACATAAGGCGTGGTCAGGAACAATCCCAGCATTGCGCCGCGGCCAATCAAAGGAACGATGATCAGGACGACCGCGTTCTGCTGCTCGATCAACGCCAGCAACGCGGCGAACTTGAGCAGCAACACCAGCACCAGTGTCACCACCGCGATCGGACCGCTGCGCGGGTCTTTCATGATGATCAACGTGCGCTCACGGTCGCCGAACCCGCCGAGCCATGCATCGGCGCTATCGGCCAGGCCGTCCAGGTGCAGCGCACCGCTGAGCAACACCCACACGGTCAGCAATAACGCCGCGTGCAGCAGCAACGGCGTGCCGAGCAACAGCCAGTTCAACGCCCACAAGATCCCGCCAAACAGCAGCCCCACCAGCGGATAAAACAGCAGCGACCGCCCCAACTCCTGAGGCGTCGGCATGCCCGGCAGGCGAACCGGCAGACTGCTCAAGAATTGCAGGGCGATCCAGAACGGGAACATGATCAGCGCACTTCCTTGAGAATGACGCCGGTCTCGACGCTCACCGAAAACAGCGCACCATGGCCGACTTCAACGTTGAGCAACTGCTCCCGGGGCAATCCCCGCGCCTGCGCCAACAATAAACGCATCACACCGCCATGACTGATCAGCAACACCCGCTCGCCGGCATAGGCCGCCTGCAAGCGCCCGACCGCCGCCAGCACGCGCGCCGAAAAATCCTCGACCGGCTCACCCTGAGGCGGCGTAAACGAATAGGGGTCAGCCCAGAACAACCCCAATGCCTCGGCATCGGTTTCCATCAACGCGACCGCACTGTGCCCTTCCCACGCGCCGAAGTGCAGCTCTTGCAAATCCTTCTCCAACTGCACCGGCAACCCCAGTTGCGCACCGAGTTCTTGTGCGAACCGCGCGCAACGCTGCAACGGCGAGCTGACCAGGCGATCCCAAGGTCCCTGCTCGATCACCGCCGCACGCATCTGCGCCCACCCCTTGCCGGTCAGCGCATCGTCGAGGCTGCCACGCAAGCCGCCGCCGAGTTCGGTTTCGCCGTGGCGTAACAGATCCAGGCGCAAGGTCATGCCGGGCGATCCGCCACCGCGGCTTCGGCAAAGGTTGCCATCTGCCCGTGAAGGTCGCAGGCCAGACGCAGCAGCGGCACGGCCAGCGCAGCGCCGCTGCCCTCACCCAAACGCAGGCCGAGATCCAGCAACGGTTCGGCGTTCAGGGTTTCCAGCACATGGCGATGACCCGGCTCCGCGCCGCAATGACCGAACAACAGCCACTGACGGCATTCAGGGTTCAAACGCACCGCCACCAACGCCGCGACGCTGCAAATGAAACCGTCTACCAGCGCCGCGACACCTTCCTGGGCACAGGCCAGGTACGCGCCCACCAGCGCGGCGATTTCAAAACCGCCGAGGTTGAACAGGGTGCGCAACGCATCGCCGCGCTGAGCGCTGTGCAAGGCTAAGGCGCGCTCGATGACCTCGGCTTTATGACTGACCCCCGCCGCGTCCAGCCCGGTGCCCGGACCGGCCAGATGCACCACCGGGCAATCGAGCAAAGCACACGCCAACGCGCTGGCCGACGTGGTGTTGCCAATGCCCATCTCACCCCCGATGAACAACTGCGCGCCCGCCGCGATAGCGCGCTGCACGCTGTCGCGACCGGCCTGCAAGGCGCGTTCGCCCTGGGCAGGCGTCATCGCCGGGCCTTGCACAAAATTCATCGTGCCCGGGCCGATATTCAGGTGGCGCACGCCGGGCAGGTTCAACGTCGGCGTGACCGTACCAAGGTCCACCACTTCCAGGGAGGCTCCGAGCTGTCGCGCTAACACGCTGATCGCCGCGCCGCCGTTGACGAAGTTGTGCAACATCTGCCCGGTGACTTCCTGTGGAAACGCCGACACCCCTTCGGCGACCACGCCATGGTCACCGGCAAAAATCGCGATCCACAGCTGATCCAGACTCGGCTTGACCCGCCCCTGCAACCCCGCCAATTGCACCGCCATCGACTCCAGTCGACCGAGGGAACCGGCCGGCTTGGTCAACTGCAGTTGACGGGCCTGCGCCTGTTCGACCGCTTGGGCATCGACTGGCTTGCACGGGTTCAGCCACCAGGATTGAGTCATAACGCAGTTCCTTTCAAAGTCAGGGGCAGGCCGGCGACGGTCAGGATGACTCGCTGACAGCGCTCGGCCAAAGCTTGATGCAGCCAACCGGCTTCATCGACATAGCGGCGAGTCAATTCGCCCAGCGGCACGACACCCATTCCGGTCTCGTTGCTGACAAAAATGATTTCTCCCGGCAACGACGCCAGGCAATCGAGCAATGCATCGCGCTCGACCGTCAGCCGCTGGGGATCGTCGAGCATTAGCAAGTTGGTCAACCACAGGGTCAGGCAATCCACCAGCAGGCAGCGCCCTTCGCTGGCGCTTTCGCGCAGCACGCGGGCCAGTTCCAGCGGCTCTTCGATCAACGCCCATTCGGCCGGACGACGGGCGCGGTGATGGGCCACCCGTTCGCTCATTTCACCGTCGAGGGGTTGGCTGGTGGCGATGTAGGTCACGGCCAGCGTGCTGTCGGACGCGAGTTTTTCGGCCAGGCGACTTTTGCCGGAGCGGGCGCCGCCGAGGATCAGTTGCAGCATGGTTCATTCCTTTCAAATGTGGGGTGTCGCCAATTCCGTCTTCGCGAGCAAGCCCGCCCCCACATTGGGTCTCCAGTGAACATAGGATTGGTGTTAGGCGCCAATCCAATGTGGGAGCGGGCTTGCTCGCGAAGAGGCTGGACCAGTCACCTCATAATCCGCAGAGTTCACGCAACAGCCGCGTATCCAGATGCTGTTCCACCAGATCCGCCAGCCGCTCGATATCACGCTCGCGCAACGCGTGGTAATCGACTTCCTGCACAGCCTGCAAACCCGCCCAGCGCAACAACGCGCTGCACGCGGTCGGCGACTCGAACAACCCATGCAAGTACGTACCGAAAATCTGCCCGTCGACACTTTGCGCACCGTCGCAGCGACCGTCATCCAGCTGCACGGCGGCGTTTTCCAACGCCGGCCCGGTGGTCACGCCGGCGTGAATTTCGTAGCCGCTGACTTCAGCGTTTTCCAACGCCAAATGCCCGCGCACATTGCGCAATTGCTTCTCTTCTTCGAGCTGCGTTTCGAACGCCAGCAACCCCAGGCCGGCACTGGAACCCGGCGCGCCTTCAAGGCCCAACGGGTCATGCACCTGCTCACCGAGCATTTGCAGGCCACCGCAAATCCCCAACACTTTGCCACCGTAACGCAGGTGACGGGCAATGGCGCTGTCCCAGCCGCTGGCACGCAGGTAAGCGAGGTCGCTGCGCACGCTTTTCGAGCCGGGGAGAATCATCAGGTCCGCGGGCGGAATCGACTGACCAGGGCCGATGAATTGCAGGTCCACTTGCGGGTGCAGGCGCAGCGGATCGAAATCGGTGTGGTTACTGATCCGCGGTAAAACCGGCACCACCACTTTCAGCACTTGCGCAGCCTTTTCGGTCTGACGCTGGTCGATGCCGTCCTCCGCTTCCAGATGCAGATCCATCACGTAAGGCAGCACGCCGATCACCGGTTTGCCGGTGCGCGCTTCCAGCCAATCCAGGCCCGGTTGCAGCAGGGCGATGTCACCGCGAAAGCGATTGATGATGAAACCTTTGACCCGCGCCTGCTCGCTCGGCGACAACAGTTCCAGGGTGCCCACCAAATGCGCGAAGACGCCGCCACGATTGATGTCGGCAATCAGCAACACCGGGCAATCGACGGCTTCGGCGAAGCCCATGTTGGCGATGTCACCGGCGCGCAGATTGATCTCGGCCGGCGAGCCGGCACCTTCGACCATCACCACCGGATACGCTGCGCTCAACCGTTGATGGGAAGCCAGTACCGCTTGCATCGCGATGGCTTTGTAGTCGTGGTAGGCGACAGCGTTCATCGTGGTGACGGCGCGCCCATGAATGATCACCTGGGCGCCGGTATCGCTGTTGGGTTTGAGCAGTACCGGGTTCATGTCGGTGTGCGGTTGCAGATTGGCCGCCTGGGCCTGCACCGCTTGCGCACGACCGATCTCGCCACCGTCCGCCGTCACCGCGCTGTTGAGCGCCATGTTTTGCGGCTTGAATGGCACGACACGCACGCCTTGGCGCGTGACCCAACGGCAGAGCGCCGTCACCAAGGTGCTTTTACCGGCGTCGGACGTCGTGCCCTGCACCATCAGCGTAGTCATTGTGCTTCCCCGGCGTAGGCATCGAACGCTTGTGCGAGGCGAGCCCATTCGGCTTCGTCGCCGGGCAAGCCAAAACGCAGGCTGGTGTTGTGGGTGAACAACCGCAGCAGGATGCCGCGTCGGGCCATGAACTCATGCAGATGTTCGGCGCGGTCGGTTATCAGCCATTGAAACAGCGCGCAACCGCCCTGGGGTTTGAAACCGTGCTGCTCAAGCAGCAGCGCCAGGCGTTCACTCGCCTGCGCGGTGCGCTGCCGTTGCCGGACATGCCCTTCGGTATCCAGCAGGCACGCCTGGCCGACCACACGGGTCGGGCCGCTGACCGCCCATGGCCCCACTTGTTCGGCCAGCAATTTGAGCAACTTGCGCTCGGCCAGCACAAAGCCTAGCCGCACACCGGCCAGGCCGAAAAATTTGCCGAAGGAACGCAGCACAATCAAACCCACCTGATTGGCAATAGGTGCCAGGCTCAGTGCTGGCGTGTTGTCCATGAACGCCTCGTCCACCACCAGCCAGCCACCGCGCTGGGCAAGCCGCGCGTGCCAGTCGAGCAAGCGACTCGGGGGCAGGCTCAGGCCGGTGGGGTTGTTCGGGTTGACCACCACCAGCACGTCGAGGCTGTCGAGATAAAAGTCGACTTCCTGCTCCAGCACTTCACGCACGATGTAGCCATTGCGTCGCCAGGCTTCGGCGTGTTCGGCATAACACGGCGACACTACGCCGACCTTGCCGGCCCGACGCAAACGCGGCAGCAACTGGATGGCCATTTGCGAACCGGCGACTGGCAACACCTGCACGGCACCGTAGTAGTCGCAAGCGGCCTGCTCCAGACCGTCATCGGTTTCCGGCAAACGCGCCCAGGCCCGCAACGCAATCTCCGGCACCGGAAACGGCCAAGGCGCGAGGCCGCTGGACAGGTCGAGCCAATCGGCTTCGGCAATGCCGTATTCGAGCGCCGCTTTACGTAACCGACCACCGTGCTCAAGCATAAAATTCTGCCCCCACGCAGAGAATCAGCAGCCATAACCATACGCCGCGCTGGACCAATTGCCAGCCACGGTCGATGGAGTCGGCATCCGCCGGCACGCCTTCGCCCAGAGACGGACGCTGGTGCAGTTCGCCGTGATAAATCGCCGCCCCACCCAACTCCACGCCGAGTGCACCGGCACCGGCCGCCATCACCGGACCGGCATTCGGACTGTCCCAGGTCGGGCCCTGGCTGCGCCAGCATTTGAGTGCCAATCGGGTTTTGCCCAGCAGCGCGTAGGTCAATGCCACCAGGCGCGCCGGAATGTAGTTGAGGACGTCGTCGATCTTTGCCGCGGCCCAGCCGAAACGTTCAAAACGTTCGTTGCGATAGCCCCACATCGCATCCAGCGTATTGCTCAATCGGTAGAGCACCACGCCGGGCGCGCCGGCCACCGCAAACCAGAACAGCGCGGCAAACACTGCATCACTGCCGTTTTCCAGGACCGATTCGGTGGCCGCGCGGGCGACTTCGGTTTTATCCAGTTCGCTGGTCTGACGGCTGACCAGATACCCCACGCGCTTACGCGCTTGTTCCAGGTCATCGCTGCGCAAGGCTTTGGCCACCGGCTCGACGTGCTCGCCGAGACTGCGCATGCCGAGGGCGCAATAAAGGGCGAGAATCTCGACGATCCAGCCGACATAGGGCGCCCAGGAAAGTGCTGTGGCCAGCAACGTCAGCGGCAGGACGGCGAGCACCCAAGCGGTGACGCCATGACTGCGCCAGCCGCGACCGCCGCTGTTGAAACGCTGTTCGATGCGGTCGGCAAACCGGCCGAACGCCACCAGCGGATGCCAGCGTTTGGGTTCACCCAGCAGCGCATCCAGCGCAACCGCGGCGACACTCAACAACGCCACACTCATTGACTCACTCCCCAATAATTCTCATACAACAATTCGCTGAGCGGACGCGCCTCTGCCCAGCCTTCGAGCACCAGCATCGGCGCTGGATAGAATTCCTTGACCGGTCCCAAACAGAGAACGGCCAGCGGTTTGGCGCCGGCTGGCAAACCCAGCAGGTCTGCCAGGGCTTGCGGTTCGAACAGCGAGACCCAACCCATGCCCAGTCCTTCGGCGCGGGACGCCAACCACAGGTTCTGGATCGCGCAGGACAGCGAGGCCATGTCCATTTCCGGCAAGGTGCGGCGGCCGAAGACATGTCGCTCGCGATCGTCCATCAGCGCAGCGACCAGCACTTCGGCGCAGTCGCTGATGCCCTCGACCTTGAGCTTCATGAATTCGTCGGTGCGCTCGCCGAGGGCTTCGGCGGTACGAATACGCTCCTCTTCCACCAGCCACTGGATCTTGCCGCGCAGGGCTCGGTCACTGATGCGAATGAAGCGCCAGGGCTGCATCAGGCCGACGCTCGGGGCCTGATGTGCGGCTTCGAGCAGGCGCCGCAGCAGTTCGGGTTCGACCGTGCCGCCGCTGAAGTGACGCATGTCGCGGCGTTCGGCGATGACTCGGTAAACCGCTGCGCGTTCGGCTTCGGAGAATGCGTTGTCGGTCATGGCCTCTTCGCGAGCAAGCCCGCTCCCACAGGGTTTAGGTGATCCAATGTGGGAGCGGGCTTGCTCGCGAAGGCGGCCTCAAGGTCAGGCGCAAACAGTGCGGCAATCGCCGATGGATTCGACGGAAAATAAAAATGCACATAAGAGGCCGTCATCCGCCCCTGACGATAAACCGCCTCCGCCCCGCGCCCACCATTCGGGCTCAACCCTCGAGCAATCGGCTCAAGCTCGGTGCTGGTCAGTGAATGGTGATAGGTGTGCCCGCGCAACGAGCCTTCCGGCAACTCAACCGCCTGCAAGGCCAACGCGGCGAGGCGCTTTTGCATCACCGCATCCCCCGTCAGCAAACCCACCAACTCAGCGCGAGTGCCTTCGACATCAGTCAATGAATCGAGCAGGTACAACATGCCGCCACACTCCGCCAGCAGCGGTTTGCCTGCGCCATGGTGAGCGCGAATAGCGTCGAGCATCGAGCTGTTCTGCGACAGCGCCACATGGTGCAATTCCGGATAACCACCGGGAAGATAAAGGCTGTCA
The DNA here is from genome assembly GCF_059716195.1 of Pseudomonas sp. LBUM1644. Classification (NCBI taxonomy): domain Bacteria; kingdom Pseudomonadati; phylum Pseudomonadota; class Gammaproteobacteria; order Pseudomonadales; family Pseudomonadaceae; genus Pseudomonas; species Pseudomonas sp. LBUM1644. The sequence goes on from NZ_CP166812.1 coordinate 4,533,169, forward strand.
GCCTCCGGCAACTGCGCATCACGGATCGGCGAGAAAAACAGCAACTCGGCGCCCATGGCTCGCAGCAAATCCAGGCTTGCGCCGTAGGTGAAGGCAAACGCTTCGTCACGGGCCACGGCAATCCGCACACCGGCCAGCAAAGGCTCGACAGCGATCACATCCGGGGCGGCAAATTCCACTGCCGGTGGTAGCGCGACTTCACAGCTACTGGCCAAGGCATCGGCTGCTGCATCGAGGCGCACATCGAGATCGTTCAACTCACTGGCCTGGACCAGACCGAGATGGCGGCTCGGCAATTCGATCCCGGTTTCCCGCGACAACGCGCCGTACCAACGCAAGCCTTCGGTCAAACTGCCTTCGAGCAATTGTGCGTGACGCAAGGTGCCGACGCGGTTGGCCAACACGCCGGCAAACGGCAAGTCCGGCTGATACTTTGCAAGCCCCAATGCCAGCGCACCAAAAGTCTGGGCCATGGCGGTGCCGTCGATCACACCGAGCACCGGCACACCGAAGTGCCGCGCCAGGTCAGCGCTGGACGGCGTACCGTCGAAGAGGCCCATGACGCCTTCGATGAGGATCAGGTCCGCCTCACCGGCGGCTTCCCACAACAGCCGACGACTTTCCTGCTCGCCGACCATCCACATGTCCAGTTGATAGACCGGCGCACCGCTGGCGCGCTCGAGAATCATCGGGTCGAGAAAGTCCGGGCCACATTTGAACACACGGACCTTGCGCCCCTGATTGCGATGCAAACGGGCCAGCGCAGCAGTGACGGTGGTCTTGCCCTGGCCGGAGGCCGGCGCGGCTATGAGAACCGCCGGGCAATGACGTGGTTGATTCACAGTTCGACGCCTTTTTGCGCTTTGATCCCGGCCTGGAACGCGTGCTTGATCACGTCCATTTCGGTGACGGTATCCGCCAGTTCGATCATTTCCGGTTTGGCGCCGCGACCCGTGACGACAACGTGCTGCATCGGCGGACGGGCCTGCAAATCGCTGAGCACCATATCGAGGTCGAGATAGCCGTGTTTGAGCGCGATGTTCAATTCATCGAGCACTACCAGGCCGATCGACGGATCGCGCAGCAATTGCTGCGACACGGCCCACGCGGCTTCGGCGGCAGCGATATCACGCTGGCGATCCTGGGTTTCCCAGGTAAAACCCTCACCCATCACATGAAAACGCACCTGCTCCGGAAAGCGCCGAAAGAACAACTCTTCGCCGGTGCTGTTGCGCCCCTTGATGAACTGCACCACGCCGCACTGCATGCCGTGGCCCATGGACCGGGCGAGCATGCCAAACGCCGAGCTACTTTTGCCTTTGCCGTTGCCGGTCAGCACCAGCAGCAGGCCGCATTCATTCGGGGAATTGGCGATGCGTTCGTCGATCACGGCCTTTTTGCGCTGCATGCGCGCCAGATGGCGTTCGTCACGATCGGGGGTATCAGTCATGGGGGAGCTCTCCGTTGAGGCTGGAATAACGGCGGGCAGGCACAAGAATAGACGGCAAAAAGCCTGGCATCGCCCACCGTGATGCCGCTGGATGAGTCAGGCCGGTCTCCGGGCTCATGAGCGGCGATACGCCTGACTGCGCGCCTTCCCATGCCGACAATCGACACAGTGGCTCAAGGCGCAGTCTTCACTCATTTACCGTTGCGGGGGCAGCGCCGGGATCGTGGCTCGTCATTGTGAAATGAGCCCACTCACCGGCTTCCCTGTTTCACTCTGTCGACCAGGGTCACAGAGCACCTGAAACAAGCCGCGAAGGTTAGAGTGTTGGGGGTGGAGCGTCAATTGAAGACAGAACGCTGGCGAACGATATACTGCCGCCGGTCAATCGGCCGACGTCATTGTTGTGCCACGCTGCCAGCAATGATATCAAAGAGCCACAACCTACAATCAAAATAACAAGGGTGAGCAACATGCAAGGCATGATCATCAGCAATCCGAAGCTGGAATTCCTACGCCCGGTGCTCGAACGCTGGTTTGACTGTATCGACCGTTACAACGCCGTGCGCGGCGATAACGACACCCCGTACTGGTTCGATGAAAAAGCCAACCTCGGGCTGCTTTCCGCAGCGGCCTGGATGGCGGAAATGGTCACGCTGCAACAATCGCCGACCCGCAAACAGACCGAAGAAGGCGAGCGCAATGGCCGCGCCGACCTGTTTATCGCCACCGCGGAAGAACGCGCTTACCTTCAGGTCACGCAGCGCTGGCCGCAGGTCAACAGCCTTCACCTGACCCAGGCCCTGATCGACATCACCAGCGACGCGAAGAAAATCAGCTATGCCAGCGACCTGAAACTCGGTTGCCTGTTTGTCGCGCCGCAAAAAGCCCAGCATGGCGCAAAGCCGGAGGAACTCCAGGACATGGTCGACGACCTGCAGAAGGAACACAGCTGCGCCGTCGCCTGGTATTTCCCCTACGCCTACCGCAAGTTGCGCAATGAAGCAGGCAACTATCACCCGGGCATTGCCGTGCTGTTCAAGGAAGCCCGCGGCTGACCTGTTGAACCTTCGAACCTTTCAGCTCCTCTATGAATAGATAAGGCATTCATAGGGAAAACCAGCATGCGTAAGCCCCAGCTCGTTCTCGTCATCGCGCTCGCCGGAGGGCTCGCCGCCTGTGGTGAAACCTCCAGCCTGCAAGTTTCCGACGGCACCGGCCCGTCGCCCAAACTGCCAGAACCCAACAAAACTTTGTTGCCGACCATGAACATCGCCCCGGCGGTCGGCTGGCCGGCCGGCGCAACCCCCACGGCCGCCACAGGGACTCAGGTGGCGGCTTTTGCAGAAGGCCTCGACCATCCGCGATGGCTCTACGTGTTGCCCAATGGCGACATATTGGTAGCCGAAACCAACGCACCGCCGAAACCCGATGACGGCAAAGGTGTTAAAGGCTGGGTCATGAAAAAAGTCATGGGCCGCGCCGGTGCCGGCGTACCGAGTCCGAACCGCATCACGTTGCTGCGGGACACGGACCATGACGGCATCGCCGAAACCCGCACGGTGTTCCTGGAAAACCTTAACTCGCCTTTTGGCATGACCCTGGTCGGCAATGATCTGTACGTGGCCGACACGGACCGCTTGCTGCGTTTCCACTATGAAAGCGGCGATACAACGATCAAGTCGCAACCGGTCAAAGTGGTCGACTTGCCGGGCGGCACGCTGAATCACCACTGGACCAAAAACGTCATCGCCAGCAAGGACGGCAGTAAGTTGTACGTCACGGTGGGTTCCAACAGCAATGTCGCCGAAAACGGTTTGGATAAGGAAGAAGGTCGCGCAGCGATCTGGGAAGTGGACCGGGCCACCGGCAACCACCGGATCTTCGCTTCCGGCCTGCGCAACCCGAACGGCATGGCCTGGGAACCGCACAGTGGCGCATTGTGGACAGCGGTTAACGAGCGAGACGAAATCGGCAGCGACCTGGTGCCCGACTACATCACCTCGGTCAAGGACGGCGCGTTCTACGGCTGGCCGTTCAGCTATTACGGCCAGCACGTCGACATCCGCGTGGACCCGCAAAACCCTGACCTGGTAGCCAAGGCGATTGCCCCGGACTATGCCGTCGGCCCGCATACTGCGTCGCTGGGCCTGACGTTTGCTGAAGGCAACACCCTCCCCACTCAATTCAGGGAAGGAGCCTTCATCGGCCAGCACGGCTCATGGAACCGCAACCCGCACAGCGGCTACAAAGTGATATTCGTACCGTTCAGCGCCGGCAAACCGAACGGACCGCCGGTGGATGTGCTTACCGGCTTCCTCAACGCCGAGGACGATGCGATGGGCCGGCCGGTGGGCGTGGTGATTGATCAGCAGGGTGATCTGCTGGTGGCGGATGATGTGGGGAACAAGGTGTGGCGGGTTTCTGCGGTTAAGTAAATCTCCAACTGCCTACACATATCCAATGTGGGAGCGGGCTTGCTCGCGAAAGCGGTGGGTCAGTCATCACTGATGTTGAATGTGATGACGCCTTCGCGAGCAAGCCCGCTCCCACAGGTTTTGTTGGCAGCCTGGGATTTGTGTACGTCCAAAATCTCCCGTTAGGAGTGAGCCTGCTCGCGATAGCGGTGGGTCAGTCAATGCTGATGCTGAATGGGATGACGCCTTCGCGAGCAAGCTCGCTCGTAGAGGGGATCGGCGTTTATCGCTTACGGCAAAGTGTCAGTCCATCACCTAACGGCAGCAACGATAGATCCACACGCGAGTCATCCTTTAGCGCGCAATTGAGTGCCTGGATGGCTCGGGTGTCCTCGCTTTCAGGACTCTCCTCAAGCACCCGCCCGCTCCACAGCGTGTTATCGAACACCGCCAGACCACCAACCCGCAGCAAACGCAAGGCGTGCTCCAGGTAAGCGGGATAGTTGGCCTTGTCGGCATCAATGAAAATCAAATCAAAGTGCCCTGGCTGATTCAACTGGCTGAGCGTCTCCAGCGCCGGCGCCAGGCGCAGATCAATTCGATCGGCAAGCCCCGCCGCCTGCCAGTAACGGCGTGCGGTGGCGTTGTAGTCGCCGGGAACATCACAGCAGATCAGTGAACCGTCATCCGGCAATGCCGCCGCCATGCACAAGGCGCTGTAACCGGTAAAGGTACCGACTTCCAGCAAACGCTTCGCCCCCGTGAGCTTCACCAATAACGCGAGAAATTGCCCCTGCTCTGGCGCCACCTGCCAGCGAGCCATGGGCAGCGCCTGGGTTTCATCGCGCAAACGCTTGAGCAGCGGCGTCTCCCTCAGGGAGACGTCGAGCAGGTATTGGTACAGGGAATCGTCGAGATTGAGCGTGCGTGCGGTCATGACCACAACCTCTGGCTGTTACGGGTTGCGCGCCAAGTGCTCGGGCTGCAAGACACGCTTGGCGCTCAGGTAGGCTTTCTGCCAATACGCCTTGGACAGGCTGTCGAGCTTGACCGTGCCGCCAGTGGCTGGCGCATGGACGAAACGACCTTCGCCGACATAGATACCGGCGTGGCTGACCTGCGAGCCGCCATTGGTGGCGAAGAAAATCAGGTCGCCGGTCTGCAGGCCTTCCTTGCCGACATCGGCCGCCTGCATGCTGATCATCTCGCGCGTGGTACGTGGCAGAGAGATGCCCGTGACATCACGGTAAACATAGCCGATCAATCCGCTGCAATCGAAGCCCGAATCCGGCGTGTTGCCGCCCCAGCGATAAGGTGTGCCCACCAGGCCCAACGCTCGAAACAGCACGTCTTCCGCTTCGGGCGAAAAGGGTTGGGCGGAGCTGAAAACGATCGGAGCGCGAACCACCGGCGCAGGGGGCGGTGTGCGGCTGGCGCAGGCGCTGAGCAGCGCTGCGAAGAACATGATTGCGAGGCGGGCCGAGTTCGTCATGGCAGAACATCCTGATCTGGCTGCGGCTTTTTCTGCGGGGACGCAGAAAAGAAAACCGCCTGCGCAGGACGCAGGCGGTTTGCCATCAATAATAGATCTGGATTCTAGCGGCTACGCGGCAAACTTCAAGTAAGACTTTAAGTTCACCTTACAAACTGTCCGCTTACTTACGCGCCGTGACGATTTCCGGGGCGGCAGTCGGGGCCATCGCGAGTGCGCGCTTGGCTTCGATGAAGGTTTTATTCCAGTAGCTATCGCCCAGGCTGTCGATGCGGACGCCACCGCTACGGCGGCTGCTGGAATGGATGAACTGGTTGTCACCCAGGTAGATCCCGGCGTGACTGACGCGACCGCGACGACCATTGGTGGCGAAAAACAGCAAATCGCCAGGTTCCAGCTTGCTGCGAGAAACCAGCGGAGCGTCGACGTTGATCATTTCACGCGTAGAGCGCGGCAGGTTCATGCCGGCTTCTTCACGGAACAGGTAACCGATGAAGCCGCTGCAATCAAAGCCGGCTTCGGAGGTGCCGCCGAAACGGTAACGGGTACCGATCAGGGACATGCCGCGTTCGAGGATGCTGTCAGCGAGAGCCGGAAGCTGGTAGGACTTGCCATCAGCGAAGTCTGCCAGTTCTTTTTCGGTAGCCAGTTCTTCCTGGTAAAGAGCGGAAGACTGGGCGGTAACAGAATTATTAACCTGCTGTTGAGGGGCCTGCTCGGACACTGGAGAGTGAGCGGCGCAACCGAACAACAGGGTGACAAGTGCGAGAGGCACGAGGGGTGCAAAGCGATTTAGCATGGGCACGACCGTGGCTGATAGTTGTAAAGAAGCCGAGACTATGCCCGCTATCATCCTCATTTGCAAATTCAATCGAACTTTATGTGACTTTCCGGTTTCGCGTTTACATCTAAGCGCTAAAGCCCCATTTAGACACTTGCGCGGCCTACAGCCTGTAGGAAAGCGGATTTTTTGGCGCCTGAAATATGCCAAAAACCCTGTAGGGCTTGGGTTTTACCAGCCCAGCGTCTCTTTTAGAAACGGAATGGTCAGCTTGCGCTGGGCTTGAAGTGAGGCCTGATCGAGACGCTCGAGCAGCTCGAAAAGTGCGCTCATGCTGCGAGTGCCACGGGTCAGGATAAAATGCCCGACTTCATCGGTCAGGTGCAGGCCGCGACGCGACGCGCGCAGTTGCAATGCACGTAATTTGTCTTCGTCGGAAAGCGGGCGCATCTGGAAGATCAGTGCCAGTGTGAGACGGGATTTCAGGTCCGCCAGCTTCACCGGCAATTCACGCGGGGAGGTCGACGCAGCGATCAGAAGGCGTCGACCGCTATCACGTAAACGATTGAACAGATGGAACAGCGCCTCTTCCCAATCCGCACGCCCGGCTACCGCCTGCAGATCATCCAGGCAGACCAGTTCGTATTGTTCGAGGTTATCGAGAATTTCGGTGCCGCGATCCAGCAACTCGGCCAACGGCAGGTACACCGCCGGCTCCCCCAACTGTTCAAAGCGCAGGCAAGCGGCCTGCAACAAGTGGGTACGCCCTACCCCGTCCTTGCCCCAGAGATAAATCAGGCTTTCGGTCCAGCCGGCGTCGGCTTCGCATAGCCGCTCGACATAGCCGAGTGCTGCGGCATTGGCGCCTGGGTAGTAGTTGATAAAGGTAGCGTCATCACGCAGACGCACACCTAGGGGCAGCTGAATCGGTTTCATGCTGACTGAACAGTTCCAACGGAACCGTTAGTGGCCTCTGTGTAAAGTTTGCGAAGTTTATACCCGTGAAGCTGCCCGCACAATGCGACAGACCACAAGCAAAATCAAAGGTTTGCGTTAACGCACTGGTTTTATGACAGTTTCTTTGGCGGCGCATGTGACAGCTGCGCGAAGGAAGCGGGCTCACCTGGCATCAAACCAGGCTGCCCGCCAAGGGTCATCGACCGTTCTTACAGTTCCGGTTCGTCGACGCCACTGTACATATCAGAATCTTTATACAAATCATGCACATGACGCACCAGCACCATGATGACCGCCGCCACCGGCAGCGCCAGCAATACGCCGGTAAACCCGAACAGTTCACCGCCCGCCAGAATCGCAAAAATCACCGCCACAGGATGTAGACCGATCCGGTCGCCCACCAGCAATGGCGTCAGCACCATGCCTTCCAGCGCCTGGCCGATCATGAACACCGCGACGATGCCGATCATGGGATACAAGTCGCCACCAAACTGAAACAGGCCGGCAATCAACGCCGCGCCAATGCCAATCACAAACCCCATGTAGGGCACGATCGCCGCCAGACCGGCAATCAGGCCAATCAACAGCCCCAACTCCAATCCGACCAGCATCAAGCCCGCCGCGTAGATCACACCCAACGCCAGCATCACCAGTAACTGCCCGCGGACAAACGCCCCGAGCACTTCATGGCATTCCCCCGCCAGGGAAACCACGCGCTCTTCGCGATCACGGGGCAGCAGGCTGCGGACCTTGGCCATCATGACGTCCCAATCCCGTAGCAAGTAGAAACTCACCACCGGAATCAGCACCAGATTCGCCAGCCAGCCGATCAATGCCAGCCCGGAAGCCGTTGCCTGGCTAAGCACCACGCCGACAATGTCACTGGTCTGGCCCATGTGTTCACTGATCGCAGCCTTCAACTTGTCGAACTTCCAGAAATTATCCGACAGCCCGAATTTCGATTGCGCCCACGGCAACGCGGTGTGTTGCAACCAGTCGAGCATCTGCGGCGCCAACTCGTACAGACGAAAAAGCTGCCTGGCGAGCATCGGCACCAACACCAGCAGCAATGTCGTGAAGATCAGCGCGAACAGTGCAAACACCGCGATCACGCCCCAGGTCCGCGATAACCCGGCCTTTTCCAGCCGATCCACCAGCGGATCGAACAGATAGGCCAACAGCAGCGCCACCAGGAACGGCGTCAAGATTGGATGCAACAGCCAGACAAACGCGCAGAGCAGGACAACCCCACCCAACCAGAACCAACGCCGCGTATCGGCCATGTACAACTCCCTATGCATCTATATAAAGAAAGAAAACCTTACCAACGGAATCGCAACTGCGGCACAGGCGCCGGAGCTGGCGCTACAACCGGTGCCGAACCCTCGGCCGGCTGAACCGGAGCCGTTGGCGCCGGTGCCTGACCGGCCGGGACCTCCTGCAATTTCGCCAGCGACAACTGCGCCCGCAACTGTTCGGCACTGCCATTGACCCGATAGAGAATGCGGTCGCCATCGACGCTTTGCAGGCGCGCACCAAACGGTTCCAACAAACGCCCGAGCGCCGCGTAGTGCTCCAGGTTCATGCCTTGCACTTCCAGCAACTGCTCGCCCGAAACACCCGCCTTGACCACAAATCGCGGTGCCAGGCGCTCACTGACCGCCAGCATCACCGCATCGGCGACGGCGGCCTGATCCGCGCCCTGCACACTCCCCGCTTCCTTCTGATCGCCCAGAAACAAATGCCACTTGGCTTGCCATTGGCCACCCTCTTCATGGGCATGCACCGCCAGCAAGGCATCCGCGTTGTATCGTTCCGACGCTGCGCGCAGGGGTGTTGCGTCCGTACCTTCAAGATTCGGCGCCGTCGCTACCAGCTGTTCACTCAAGTCCGCCAACGGCAGACGCAACGGCAAGCCCCGGTGTTGTGCCGCGCGACGCAACGGTGCAGCACTGGCCTGGCCATCGCCCACCAGGCTCGAGCCCTCGGTGGAGTCGTTCAGCCACCAGCCGAGGATCGACGGCCGATTGGCGCCCCACAGCGACAGCCCGGCGCGCCGCAGCGCCTGCTCGGTGGTCGCCGGGTCGAAATCGACTTTCAGCACTTCCGGCGGGCCGGCCTCAAAGCCGTATTGACTAATGATTTGTTGCGGATCTTTGCGCACCGCCGCCAGCCCCGGGTTTTGCGCAGCCTTGGGGTCGCCGGTCAGGCGCAGCACCAGGGTATCCAACGCGCGCTGCGTCGCTTGATCGCGCTCCTCCTGGGTCTGGCTGCTGACGGGCTCGCGAACTTGATAAAGGCCTTTGACGGTTTCGGCATGACTCGCCAGGCTGAAAAGAGACAAACAACCCACAAACAAGAATTTACAAAAACGCATGGAGGATTCCTGACGACAAGAGCGGCTGGAACAGACCGCATGAAGAAGATCGGGCAAGGCTGTGACCACATCCCTGCGCAAAACATTCACCACGATCCAACTAAGTTTTCGCACTGTCCTAACGATAGACGGTTAATAGCGATACCTTATACAGCCATGTAAGACCCCACCAAAACGCGCAATATCAATTTTTTTAATGCGATATGCCCCTGCCGTCGGCGTGAGGATGGCCGCTGCCCCTCAAGCCTGATAAAATCGCGCGCCTTCGCAGACCGGCAACAGCCGGGCACCCTGAAATTCGCGCATGGCACTCGCCTTCGTCTGTTTCGGCGGTCCCACTGGACTCGGTCGTTACCCCTGAATCCCCCCTAAAGGCCTGGATCATGAGCAAGCAACCCTCCCTGAGCTACAAGGACGCCGGTGTAGACATCGACGCCGGTGAAGCATTGGTCGAACGCATCAAGAGCGTCGCCAAGCGCACTGCGCGCCCGGAAGTCATGGGCGGCCTGGGCGGTTTCGGCGCCCTCTGCGAAATCCCGGCCGGCTACAAGCAGCCTGTGCTGGTTTCTGGTACTGACGGCGTCGGCACCAAACTGCGCCTGGCACTGAACCTGAACAAGCACGACAGCATCGGCATCGACCTGGTGGCCATGTGCGTCAACGATCTGGTGGTCTGTGGCGCCGAGCCGCTGTTCTTCCTCGACTACTACGCCACCGGCAAACTGAACGTCGAAACCGCGACCCAGGTCGTGACCGGCATCGGCGCTGGCTGTGAACTGTCCGGCTGCTCCCTGGTCGGCGGCGAAACCGCTGAAATGCCTGGCATGTACGAAGGCGAAGACTACGACCTGGCCGGCTTCTGTGTTGGCGTCGTGGAAAAATCCGAAATCATCGACGGTTCCAAAGTCGCTGCCGGTGACGCATTGCTCGCCCTGCCGTCTTCCGGCCCGCACTCCAACGGCTACTCGCTGATCCGCAAGATCATCGAAGTGTCCGGTGCAGACATCGAAAACATCCAGCTCGACGGCAAGCCGCTGACCGACCTGTTGATGGCCCCGACCCGTATCTACGTGAAGCCGCTGCTCAAACTGATCAAGGAAACCGGCGCGGTCAAAGCCATGGCCCACATCACCGGTGGTGGCCTGCTGGACAACATCCCGCGCGTGCTGCCAAAAGGCGCACAAGCGGTGGTTGACGTGGCGAGCTGGACCCGCCCTGCGGTGTTCGACTGGCTGCAAGAGAAAGGCAACGTCGACGAAAACGAAATGCACCGCGTGCTGAACTGCGGCGTCGGCATGGTCATCTGCGTGGCTCAAGAGCACGTTGAAACCGCGTTGAACGTATTGCGCGAAGCCGGCGAGCAGCCTTGGGTCATCGGCCAGATCTCCACCGCTGCCGAAGGCGCGGCTCAGGTCGAACTGAAGAACCTTAAGGCGCACTAATGTCCGTCACCTGTGATGTCGTGGTGCTGTTGTCTGGCACCGGCAGTAACTTGCAGGCCTTGATCGACAGCACGCGGACCGGCGACAGCCCGGTCCGCATCGCTGCGGTGATTTCCAACCGCGCCGACGCCTACGGTCTGCAACGCGCCAGGGACGCAGGTATCGACACCCGCTCCCTGGATCACAAGGCGTTCGAAGGCCGCGAAGCCTTCGATGCCGCGCTGATCGAACTGATCGACGCGTTCAATCCAAAACTCGTGGTACTGGCCGGTTTCATGCGCATTCTCAGCGCAGACTTCGTGCGCCACTATCAGGGGCGCCTGCTCAACATCCATCCCTCGCTGTTGCCCAAATACAAAGGGTTACACACTCATCAGCGCGCTTTGGAGGCCGGCGACACCGAGCACGGCTGCTCCGTGCATTTCGTCACCGAGGAACTCGATGGCGGACCACTGGTCGTACAGGCAGTAATACCGGTAGAGTTGCAGGATTCGCCGCAGAGTCTGGCGCAGCGGGTTCACGCTCAGGAACACCTGATCTACCCGATGGCCATACGCTGGTTTGCCGAAGGTCGTTTATCACTCGGTGAACAAGGTGCTTTACTGGATGGCCAGATACTCGCGGCCAGCGGCCACTTGATTCGAACCTAGGAGATTTTATGCGTCGCGCCCTGCTCTTCGCTTGCGCTCTGCTCGCCCTGCCCTTTGCGCAGGCTGCAGAACTTCAACCCTTCTCCGCCAGCTACACCGCCGACTGGAAACAACTGCCGATGAGCGGCACGGCTGAACGCAGCCTGACCAAGCAAGCCAACGGCGTCTGGAAACTCAGCTTCAAGGCGTCGATGATGATTGCCAGCCTGTCCGAGGAAAGCACCCTGACCCTCGACAAGGACACACTGCTGCCACAGTCCTATCACTTCGAACGTGGCGGCTTGGGCAAAGCCAAGAAAGCCGATCTGGATTTCGACTGGACCACCAAAATGGTCACCGGCACCGATCGTGGTGACCCGGTCAAGATCCCGCTGAATCGCGGCATGGTCGACAAGTCCACCTATCAACTTGCGCTGCAGCATGACGTCGCGGCCGGCAAGAAAAGCATGAGCTATCAGGTCGTCGATGATGGCGAAGTCGATACCTATGACTTCCGCGTGCTGGGTTCGGAGAAGGTCGACACCAAGGCTGGCCAGATTGAGGCAATCAAGGTCGAGCGCGTGCGCGACCCCACACAAAGCAAGCGCATCACCGTGCTGTGGTTCGCCAAGGACTGGGATTACTTGCTGGTTCGCCTGCAACAGGTTGAAACCGACGGCAAGGAGTACAACATCATGCTCCTCGACGGTACGGTCAACGGCAAGGCTGTCAAAGGCAGCTGATCCGGGTCGACACGAAAATCCGGAATCCGATGAGGATTCCGGATTTTTTTATGCCTAATGTATTGTCAGATCCGCGCCAGGCCCTGAGCCAGGTCGGCGCGCAGGTCTTCCACATCCTCGACACCTACAGACAATCGCACCAGCGCATCGCCAATGCCCAGCTCGGCGCGGGTGTCTGCCGGGATTGTGGCGTGGGTCATGATCGCCGGGTGCTCGATCAGGCTTTCCACCCCGCCCAGGCTCTCGGCCAGGGCAAAGATCTGCATGCTCTCCAGGAAACGCTTGGCGCCCGCCAGGTCACTGTTCAGGTCGAGAGAAATCATCCCGCCGAAACCGCGCATCTGCTGCCGCGCCAGTTCGTGCTGCGGGTGTGACGGCAGGCCCGGGTAGTAGACACGCGCCACTTGCGGTTGACGCTCCAGCCATTGCGCCAGCTCCAGCGCATTGCTGCAGTGGCGCTCCATGCGCAGCGCCAGCGTCTTCACGCCACGTAGCGTGAGGAAGGCGTCGAATGGCCCGGCGATAGCGCCGACCGCGTTCTGCAAGAAGCCCAGGCGCTCGGCCAGTTCCGCGTTCTGCCCGACCACCGCGATGCCGCCGATGACGTCGGAGTGGCCGTTCAGGTACTTGGTCGTCGAATGCACCACGATATCGAAGCCCAGCTCCAGGGGACGCTGGATCCACGGGCTGGCAAAGGTGTTGTCGGCCACGCAGATGATGCCTCGGTCGCGGCAGATACGCGCAATGGCGGCGAGGTCGGTCAGGCGCAACAAGGGATTGCTTGGCGTCTCGACACAGACCATGCGCGTGTCGTCCTGTAGCGCCGCCTCGAAGGCCGACAGGTCAGTCAGATCGACAAAGGTGAAGCGATGCCCGGCACTGCGCCGACGCACTTTGTCGAACAAGCGGAAGGTGCCGCCGTACAGGTCATTGCCGGAAACAATGTGCGAGCCGGTATCGAGCAGCTCAAGCACGGTCGAGATAGTCGCCAGCCCGGAAGCGAAGGCGAACGCCTGCGTGCCGCCCTCGAGGTCGGCCACACAACGCTCCAGCGCAAAACGTGTTGGATTGTGCGAGCGCCCGTAGTCGAAACCCTTGTGCACACCAGGGCTCTGCTGCAAGTAAGTGGAATTGGCGTAAATCGGTGGCATCAGCGCCCCGGTGGTGGGGTCCGGCGTCTGTCCGGCATGGATGACACGGGTGGCGAAACCCCGTGGCGGCGCATTTTCATCGTGCTGACTCATGTAAGGGATCTCCGTAAATGATTGAGCATGTCGACTCGAGTAACCAAGCCATGGAAGCCTGAGGCGTCGGCGATGATCGCCACCAGCCCACGGTCGAGCTCGGCCCGTAGTTCGGCCAGGCTGGCACCGGGCGGCAGGGTTTGCAGCTTGTCAGTCATTGCGCTGGCCACGGTCAGGCGGAAATTCGACGCGCCTTCCTGCATGCCCAGCAAAATATCGGACTCGTCGATCACGCCGACCAGCCGCTGCCCGTCCGCCAGCACCGGCAGTTGCGAGACGTCCGCCAGGCGCATGCGCTGGAAGGCTGTGAGCAGCGTGTCGTCCGGGCCTACGCTGACCACCCGGCCATCTTCGAAACGCCGCGCGATCACGTCACGCAGATCGCCATACGGCTTACGCGCAAGCAAACCCTGATCGTTCATCCATTGGTCGTTGTACACCTTCGACAGGTAGCGAGTGCCGGTGTCGCAAACAAAGCTGACCACGCGCTTCGGCTCGGGCTGCTCGCGGCAGTAGCGCAAGGCCGCCGCCAGCAAGGTGCCCGTAGAGGAGCCGCCGAGAATACCCTCGGCGCGCAGCAGTTGGCGGGCATGATCGAAGCTTTCCTCGTCACTGATCGAATAGGCGTGGCGCACACTTGAGAGATCGGCAATTGATGGAATGAAGTCTTCACCGATGCCCTCCACCGCCCACGAACCGGGCGTAATGAGGTTGCCGCTGCGGCTGTATTCGGCCATTACCGACCCGATTGGATCGGCCAGCACCATTTCCAGGTTTGGCTGCACGCGTTTGAAGAAACGGGTCAACCCGGTGAGCGTGCCGGCCGAGCCGACGCCGACGACGATGGCATCCAGATCGTGTTGAGTCTGCGCCCAGATCTCCGGCGCGGTGCTGCACTCGTGGGCCAGCGGGTTGGCCGGGTTGTTGAATTGATCGGCAAAGAAAGCGTCGGGAATTTCCTGCGCAAGCCGCGCCGCGACGTCCTGATAGTAATCGGGATGGCCCTTGCCGACGTCGGAACGGGTGATGTGCACCTCGGCGCCCATGGCCTTCAAGTGCAAGACCTTCTCGGTGGACATCTTGTCCGGCACCACCAACACCACCCGGTAGCCCTTGGCACGACCGACCAGGGCCAGGCCGAGCCCGGTGTTGCCGGCGGTGGCTTCGACGATGGTGCCACCGGGGCGCAGACGGCCATCGCGCTCGGCGGCGTCGATCATTGCCAGGCCGATGCGGTCCTTGATCGATCCGCCGGGGTTCTGTGATTCGAGCTTGAGGAACAGCGTGCACGGACCGGTATCGAAGCGGCTGACGCGGACCAGCGGCGTGTTTCCGATCAGTTCAAGCACGGCAGGACGGGAGTCGTTCGGCATGTCGTCACCTTAATGCGGGAAACCCCGCTGGATGGACAGCAACCTGCGGCGAATCATCGCGCGCCAGTCGCCAGCAATGCGTCGCTTGGACCATAGGCCGGGATCGCGCCACCCGCAACCATGCGCAGCCAACCGGTCGCATCGCCATAACGATTCGGCGTAATCAGAGACCCCGGTGCAAATAGTGGAACGCCCGTCACGAGGAATGCTCTATAACTTCAAGGTCTTTTTTGATCGAATGACTTTCCTACTGCCTGCGAGGTTTTTCCATGTCAGTCACCGTCAATACCATCTCCAGCGAAGGTTTTCGTCACAGCGTGCAGATCGATGAGCACGAACTCTTCGCCGATGTACCTCAATCCGTCGGTGGCGAAGGTTCGGCACCGGAGCCCCATGATTACTTCGACGCCGCCCTCGGTGCTTGCAAAGCATTGACCCTGAAAATGTACGCCAAGAAGAAAAACATCCCGCTGACGGGCGTGACGGTCGAGGTCAAACGCGACAACAGCGAAGAGCAAAAGGGCAAATATGCGCTGCACGTCAAACTGACGCTCAAGGGCGTGCTCACCGACGCCGAGCGTGAAGAGCTGCATCGCGTGGCGGACCGCTGCCCGGTCCACAAACTGATGACCACCACCGAAGTCAGTATCGAAACCCACCTGGCCGAAGGCGCCTTCAGCCAGTAGCGGCAAGGGCTGCACAAGCGGGTTATGCTCCATGCGTCACCCGCTCAGCCTGGAATGCACCATGAACACTCCGCTCGTGATCCGCCCTCGCGCCGAAGATGTCGAAGGCCAACCGATTCTTCGCCCACTGCCGTCGGCCAAATGCCGCAGCGTCGGGCCTTTTGTGTTTTTTGATCACATGCTCGAAACCCGCTATCCGGCGGGTAAAGGCATGAACATTCGTCAGCACCCGCACATCGGCCTCTCCACCCTCACCTACCTGTTTCAGGGGCAGATCCAGCATAAGGACAGCCTCGGCTCCGATCAGGTGGTGGAAGCCGGTGATGTCAGCTGGATGACGGCGGGCAGCGCAATTGCCCACGTCGAACGCACCCCGGAGGCGTTGAAGAACAGCGGATTCACGATGCACGGCTTGCAGATTTGGCTGGCTTCGCCAAAGGCTCATGAAACAGGCCCGGGCCATTACAGCCATCACCCGGCCGCCACACTGCCGGTCAGCGATAACCTGGGGGTGAAAATCCGCATGATTGCGGGCTCAGGCTTTTGTCTGGAATCGCCGGTGCCGGTGCTTTCTCCTACGTTGTACGCGGAATTGAACCTGCAAACGGCGACGACATTGCTGATTCCCGCCGAACATGAGGAACGGGCGCTGTATGTGTTGAGTGGCGAAGCGCAGCTTGAGGGCGAACCGCTGGAATTGAATTCGCTGGTGGTTTTACCGACCGGCGAAGAGATGACCTTGTTCGCCGAGAGCGACTGTCATGCGGTGTTGTTTGGCGGTGCGCCACTGGACGGGCCACGGCGAATCAACTGGAATTTCGTGGCGAGCGATCCGACGGTGATCGATGAAGCGCGTCGGCGCTGGGCGGCTGGGGATTGGCCGACGGTGCCAGGGGAAATCGAGCGGATTGAACTGCCTTAGATGCAAAGTCAAAAGATCGCAGCCTGCGGCAGCTCCTACATGGGTCCGTGTAGGAGCTGCCGCAGGCTGCGATCTTTTGATCTTAGGAACTATCAGCCTTTAAACACTTCATCCAGCAAGTTATGCATCGATGTAAACGCCCGAGCGGCCGTCTTCGCGTCATACATCATCTTGCCCGGCACATTCGCATGCGGGTCAGTAAACGAATGCACCGCACCGCCATAGCTCAGCAACTGCCAATCCACACCCGCCGCATTCATCTCATCTTCAAACGCTGGCAGTTGCTCTTTCGGCACCAATGGATCGGCAGCGCCATGCAGCACCAGCACCGAGCCTTTGATGTTCTTGGCATCGGCCGGATTCGGTGAGTCCAGGCTTCCGTGAAACGACACGGCCGCTTTCACGGGTGCACCCGTGCGCACCAGGTCCAGGGCACAGCAACCGCCGAAGCAGAAACCGAACGTCGCCAGTTTCGAGGGATCGACCGCCGCCTCGCCCTGGCTCTGCAGTTGCGCGAATGCCGCTTGCAAGCGCTTGCGCAGCAACGCGCGGTCATTCTTCAGCGGCATCATCGCCGCGCCCGCCTCGTCACCGTTCTGAGGACGAACCGATTGGCCATAGACGTCCGCGATCAACACCACGTAACCCTTGGACGCCACCGACTTGGCGATCTCCTCGGCACCGGCGCTGATGCCCATCCAGTTCGGCGCCATCAACAGACCCGGACGCGGGCCTTGGTGGTCGGCATCGAACGCCAGACGGCTTTCATAAGACTGGCCATCAATCTGATAAGCAACCGAACGAACCTTGATTTGACTCATGACTAACTCCCAGTAAAAGACACCAGAATGAAAAAACCCGCCGAAGCGGGTTTTTGTACAACGCAGTTAAGCCGACAGTTCAACCAGCAGCTTGTTGAGGCGGCGCACATACGCGGCCGGGTCCTTCAAGCTGTCGCCGGCAGCCAGGGCTGCCTGATCGAAGAGAATGTGCGACAGGTCGCCGAAGCGCTCGTCGCTCTGCTCGTTGTCGAGCTTCTCGATCAGCGGGTGAGCCGGGTTGAATTCGAAGATAGGCTTCGAATCCGGAACCTTCTGACCGCTGGCTTCCAGGATCTGACGCATCTGCATGCCCAGGTCCTGCTCGCCGATGGCCAGAATCGCCGGGGAATCGGTCAGACGGTGGGAAACCCGCACTTCGGCAACGGAGTCGCCCAGTGCTGTTTTCAGGCGTTCAACCAGTCCTTCTTTGGACTTGGCGACTTCTTCCGCGGCTTTCTTGTCCTCTTCCGAGTCCAGGTTGCCCAGGTCCAGGTCACCGCGTGCCACGTCGACAAAGCTCTTGCCATCGAAGTCGCTGAGGTAGCTCATCAGCCACTCATCGATACGATCGGTCAGCAGCAACACTTCGATGCCTTTCTTGCGGAAGACTTCCAGGTGCGGGCTGTTTTTGACTTGGGCGTAGGTTTCGCCGGTCAGGTAGTAAATCTTGTCCTGACCTTCCTTGGCGCGAGCCAGGTATTCGGCCAGACCCACGACTTGCTCGCCTTCCTCGCCCTGGGTGGACGCGAAGCGCAGCAGGCCGGCGATTTTCTCTTTGTTGGCGAAGTCTTCTGCCGGGCCTTCTTTCATGACCTGACCGAAGTTCTTCCAGAAACCTTTGTATTGCTCAGGCTCGTTCTTCGCCAGTTTTTCCAGCATGTCCAGCACACGCTTGGTCAGCGCCGATTTCATGGAGTCGATGATCGGGTCTTTCTGCAGGATTTCCCGCGACACGTTCAGCGACAGGTCGTTGGAATCAACCACACCCTTGATAAAGCGCAGATACAGCGGCAGGAACGACTCGGCCTGGTCCATGACGAACACGCGCTGCACGTACAGCTTCAGGCCTTTCGGCGCTTCACGCTGGTACAAGTCGAACGGAGCACGGGGCGGCACGTACAGCAGCGAGCTGTATTCGAGCTTGCCTTCGACCTTGTTGTGGCTCCAGCTCAGCGGGTTCTGATGGTCGTGAGCGATGTGTTTGTAGAACTCCTGGTATTCCTCGTCCTTGATCTCGGTACGCGGACGGGTCCACAGGGCACTGGCGCGGTTGACGGTTTCCCATTCAACGGCAGGTTTTTCCTCGCCTTCAGCGGCTGCCACTTCTTTCGGCAACTCGATCGGCAAAGCGATGTGGTCGGAGTACTTCTTGATGATATTGCGCAGGCGCCAGCCATCGGCAAACTCGTCTTCACCCGACTTCAGGTGCAGGACGATACGGGTGCCGCGTTCGGCTTTCTCAACGGTGGCGACTTCGAAGTCACCCTCGCCTTTGGACGACCAATGCACGCCTTCGCTGGCGGCAGCACCGGCACGGCGACTGAACACGTCAACTTTATCGGCGACGATGAACGCGGAGTAGAAACCGACACCGAATTGACCGATCAGGTGCGAGTCTTTTTTCTGATCGCCAGAGAGGTGTTTCATGAAATCGGCGGTGCCGGATTTGGCGATAGTCCCCAGGTGGGTAATCGCATCTTCACGGCTCATGCCGATGCCGTTGTCTTCGAGGGTGACGGTCTTGGCGTCCTTGTCGAAGCTCACACGGATTTTCAGTTCGGCGCCACCTTCCAGCAGTTCAGGCTTGGACAGGGCTTCGAAGCGTAATTTGTCGACAGCATCAGAGGCGTTCGAGATCAATTCGCGAAGGAAAATTTCCTTGTTGGAATACAGCGAATGGATCATGAGGTGCAGCAGTTGCTTCACCTCGGTCTGGAAGCCCAGGGTTTCCTTTTGAGTTTCCACGCTCATGGTCATCAAACTCCAATTGGATGGCAGTGGCCGCGCCCGAAAGGGTTAGCGGCGGGATGTCATCAAGGTTGGGGCTGTGACTCGGATTTCAAGGGCTCTTCAATTTTGAAATGTGCCCGGGCCGTGGCAATGGGTTCGGCTTCGGTGGTTTGCCAGGCCGTAATGGCGACGTTGGCCACCCGACGGCCCTGGCGACAAACCTGACAGCGCGCCCACGTATCGCGAAACTGCCCGGCGCGCAGGTAGTCGAGCGAGAAGTCGATGATCTTCGGGATACCCGGCGAACCGGTGCAAATCAGCAAGTGCAGCGCAGCAGACAGTTCCATGAATCCGGCGATCACACCGCCATGAATCGCCGGCAATAAAGGGTTACCAATGTTGTCTTTGTTGGCCGGGAGGCGAAACAGCAATTCATCCCCGACCCGGGAACATTCGATACCGATCAGCTTGGCGTAGGGAAGCAGCTGCAACAGCGAAGCGTAGTCTCCCTGTTCATGCGCGCGTTGCAGTTGCGACTTGAAGTCGGTCATTTCGCACCTCCGGCGATGACGCCGCCAAAACCTTTGGTGCCTTTGATGGCCGTGCCCATGCGCATGAAGGTGCCCACCACATGGGCGATGGGTTGCAGGGGATCATCCTGATAGGCAAAACCCCGGGTGAATATCACATCAGTCGTCACCCGGTAGCACTGGGCGAAACCATAGACATCTTTATCGGGTTCGGCAGCGTGCATGTAGTCGATACGCAGGTCGAGGGTCGGACAGACCTCGAATTCCGGCAAGACGCAGAGGGTGGACATGCCGCAAGCCGTGTCCATCAGTGTGGTCAGCGCGCCACCGTGGATCACACCGGTTTGCGGATTGCCGACGATTTGTGGGCTGTACGGCAGCATGACGGTCAGGCCCTCACTGCTGACGCTGTGAAGCCGCAGCCCGAGCACCTGACAATGTCGCAACGCCGACATAAATCGCGTCGCACGCTCAAAAACGGGGTTTTCGGCCATTTGTTAAAGACTCTTCATAATATTCGGACATCGCACTAGGCGTATTCAGCAAAAGTTCCCGTAGGAATAATCTTATATATCTGAACGAATTGAGGAACTTAACGCTATGGGCTGTGCTCGAAAGGCCAGTAGATATTTTCCATAAGGAGAAACACCCCATGCGTAAGACTTTAGCTATTGCCTTGATGTTGACCGCTTCCCTCGGTCTCGCAGCCTGCGATAAAAAATCCGAGGACAAAGCTCAAGAAGCCGACAAACATGCTGAGCAAGCTCAGCAAGACATGAATAAAGCTCAGGATAAAGTGAACGACGCAGCGAAAGAAAACGCCGATGCTGCCAAAGCTCAGGCAGAATCGAACGAAGCCGCTGCGAAAGAAGCACCTAAAAACTAAAACAGTTTTTAGTGCGATAAGAAAACCCGCCAAATGCGGGTTTTCTTTTGCCTGTCAGTTTGTGCAGTTACAGTAAAAAAGCTCTAAAAGTCGGACTAATCATCAATAGCAACGAACACACCAGACCGATAAACCACACCAGACTCCGCTGCCAGGCGAGATCACCCCAATAGCACAGTAAGTAAATGACGCGTGTCATCACAAAGATGATTGCCAGCGTATCAATCAGCCATCCCGCCGTCTGCGTGGTGTGCGCCATCAAGACCCCCACCGCAAACAATATGAATGCTTCAAAACAGTTCTGATGTGCCGCCACCGCACGGGCACCCAAGCCGGTTAGTTGCGCCTGTTGCTGACGTGGCAAATGATTGTTGTAACCGCCCTGCTCTTTCATGGCCTTGGCCACTGGCATGCGAGCCACATAGATCAGCAAGGCACTGATAAACACGCACCAGAACGGAATACTCATCAAGCAACCTCTTTGTTGGCTTCGGGCAATGGCGCCTCTGTAGGGGTATAGACCATCACGTCGAGAACGTCGGAATGAAACTCCCGTCGATACAACACCAGCACCACCCCGGTACTCATCAACATGAACAACCAGGGACTGACGAACCAGGCCAGCATGGTCATACCGAAATAGTAGGACCGCAGGCCGAAGTTGAACTGGTTGGCGGCCATGGAGATAACTCGGGCCGCACGGGCCGCGAAAGCCTTACGCTCCTGTTCGGAAACATGGCGCTCGCCGACCATCGGCGCCGAGCCCACCAGAATGGCGGCGAAGTTGTACTGACGCATACACCAGCTGAACGTGAAGAACGCATAGACAAACACCAGCGCCAGGCACAGCAATTTGATTTCCGACATCCCCTGGGACGCCTGTTGCACCATCGGAATGTCTGCCAACAACGAGACGGCCCTTTCGGATGCACCGAGGACGGTGAGAATACCGGCCAGGATAATCAGGGTGCTTGAGGCGAAGAACGAGGCGTTGCGCTCCAGGTTGCCGATCACGCTGGCGTCGGCAATACGGTTATCGCGCAGCAGCATGCGGCGCATCCAGTCTTCGCGGTACAAGTGCAGCACGCTGGCCAGGCACGCGGTGTCGCGGCCTTTCCATGAGGCATAACGGGTGTAACCGCCCCAGCAGATGACGAACCAGAGTGCGGCGAGGAGATGGATCAGGTTGGCGTGGATGAACGACATGCAGGTCCTTTGATGTATTGGCGATGGTGAAACTGTAGGAGCGAGGCTTGCCCGCGAAGACGGTGTGTCAGTCTACTAATAGGCTGAATGTTATTCCCTCTTCGCGGGCAAGCCTCGCTCCTACGAGTGGTTCGACGTTAGTTCAAGGAAAAAGACACTGCCTCATGCCCATAAAAAATGCCCCGTATCGATTGATACGGGGCATTTCCATGTGTGCTCGAGTCCCGCTCGTGACGGGCCTTGCAGCGGCTTAAGCCAGGGCTTCTTCGCGCTTGCCCAGCAGACGGTCGCAGGCCACCGCGACCACCAGCGTCATGACCGACGGCACCAGCCACGCCAGGCCCTGCTCGCTCAGTGGCAGGTGGGAAAGCTCTGTCGGCATCCAGCCTGCCAGGCCTGCGCCCTTTAGAGCATCAATCAAACCAAAGATGAACGACACCAGCATCACCGGACCGACAATGCGGCCCTGCTCATGCCAGAAGTCTTTGCAGAAGCTCAAAGCCACCAAGGCGATGCACGGCGGGTAAATCGCCGTCAGTACCGGGATCGAGAAGGCAATCAGCTTGGTGAGGCCCAGGTTGGACACCAGCAGGGAGAACACGGCGAGGATAATGACCAACGTTTTGTAGGACAGTGGCAGCACGCGACTGAAGTACTCGGCGCACGCACAGGTCAGGCCGACCGCTGTTACCAGGCAAGCCAGGGAAATCAGCACAGCAAGGAAACCGCTGCCCAGGGAACCGAAGGTGTGCTGCACGTAAGCGTGCAATACCGCCGCGCCGTTGGTAGCACCGGCCGCCACTTCATGGCTGCCCGAACCCAGGCGGAACAGGCTGACATAGACGAGCGCCAGGCCGACACCGGCAATCAATCCGGCAATGATCGCGTAACGGGTGATCAGCGCTGGCGAGTCCACGCCACGGGAGCGGATCGCGTTGACGATAACGATGCCGAACACCAGTGCGCCCAGGGTATCCATGGTCAGGTAACCATTAATGAAGCCTTGGGAAAACGGTGCTGCCACGTATTCCGGGGTGGCTACGCCGATGTCGCCAGCCGGCAAGGCAAACGCGGCGATACCCAGTGCAGCCAGGGCGATGATCTTCAGCGGTGCAAGAAAACGTCCTACGGTATCCAGCAAACGGCCCGGGTAGAGCGAGATGAAGAACACCAGCAGGAAATACACCGAGCTATAGAGAAACAACGCCAGCGGACTTTCACCGGTCAACGGCGCGAGACCCACTTCGAAGGACACGGTCGCCGTGCGTGGTGTCGCGAACAGCGGGCCCACGGCGAGATAGCACGCGGCGGCCAGCAGGCCACCGGCGACTTTGCCGATCGGGCTGCTCAAGGCATCCATGGCGCCGCCGACCTTGGCCAGGGCAACCACGGTGATCACCGGCAGACCGACCGCGGTGATCAGAAAGCCCAGCGCCGCCATCCAGACATGAGGCCCGGACTGCAAACCGACGATAGGCGGGAAGATAATGTTGCCAGCCCCGACAAACAGGGCAAACGTCATAAAACCAAGTGCCAGGATGTCCTGGCCTTTCAACACTTTCATTAAGGAAATACCACACTACTGAATCGGAATTTAGAGATGGATTTCCCTATTGGGTGAGGGAAATGCTGTCGGTCCGTATAGGACTGACCCGTTTAGCGCGCGGCGGCCTTGTGGGCTGCGGACGCAAAAATGGCGGCTAGCCTAACGAATTTGGGCAATAAACGCACTGTTAGGGGGCGAACTATCCGATCTGCGACACTTCTTTGTCGCGTTTACGTATTAAAAGATCAAAAGATCGCAGCCTTCGGCAGCTCCTACAGGGGAATGCGCTCTATGTAGGAGCTGCCGAAGGCTGCGATCTTTTGATCTTTGGAAACAACAAAGGCCACCCGAAGGTGGCCTTTGTTTGGTGAAGCGTCAGCTAAGCGCGTGGCTTACTTGACAGCCCAACCGGTCAGCTCGGACAAAGCCTTGCCGATGTCTGCCAGCGAACGCACGGTTTTAACGCCTGCGTCTTCCAGGGCAGCAAACTTCTCGTCTGCAGTGCCTTTGCCGCCAGAGATGATTGCGCCAGCATGGCCCATGCGCTTGCCCGCAGGGGCAGTCACACCAGCGATGTAGGAAACAACCGGCTTGGTCACGTGTGCCTTGATGTAGGCAGCCGCTTCTTCTTCAGCCGAACCGCCGATCTCGCCGATCATGACGATCGCTTCGGTCTTCGGGTCTTCCTGGAACAGCTTCAGGATATCGATGAAGTTCGAGCCTGGGATCGGGTCACCGCCGATGCCGACGCAAGTCGACTGACCGAAACCGGCGTCAGTAGTCTGCTTCACAGCTTCGTAGGTCAGGGTGCCGGAACGGGAAACGATACCGACCTTGCCTGGCAAGTGAATGTGACCTGGCATGATGCCGATCTTGCATTCGCCTGGAGTGATCACGCCTGGGCAGTTAGGACCGATCAGGACTACGCCCAGCTCGTCGCACTTGACCTTGGCATCCAGCATATCCAGGGTAGGAATGCCCTCAGTGATGCAAACGATCAGCTTGATGCCGCCGAATGCTGCTTCCAGGATGGAATCCTTGCAGAAAGGAGCTGGAACGTAGATCACGCTGGCGGTGGCGCCAGTGGCAGCTACAGCATCTTTCACGGTGTTGAACACTGGCAGGCCCAGGTGTTCGGTACCGCCTTTACCAGGAGTTACACCACCCACCATCTTGGTGCCGTATTCGATGGCTTGCTGGGTGTGGAAACTACCTTGCGAACCGGTAATACCCTGGCAGATAACTTTGGTGTCTTTATTGATCAGGACGCTCATTATTTGCCCTCCGCAGCTTTAACGACTTGTTGAGCAGCGTCGGTCAGGCTGGTAGCAGCGATGATGTTCAAACCGCTTTCTGCCAGTACTTTAGCGCCCAGCTCAGCGTTGTTGCCTTCAAGGCGAACAACAACCGGGATTTTCACGCCGACTTCTTTCACAGCGCCGATGATGCCTTCGGCAATCATGTCGCAGCGAACGATGCCGCCGAAGATGTTGACCAATACTGCAGCGACGTTAGTGTCGGACAGGATGATCTTGAATGCTTCGGTAACGCGTTCTTTGGTAGCACCGCCGCCCACGTCGAGGAAGTTGGCTGGTTTGCCGCCATGCAGGTTGACGATGTCCATGGTACCCATGGCCAGGCCAGCACCGTTGACCATGCAACCGATGTTGCCTTCCAGCGCTACGTAGTTCAGTTCGAACTTGGCAGCGTGCGCTTCGCGCGGATCGTCTTGCGACGGATCGTGGAAAGTCTTCAGCTTAGGCTGACGGTACATGGCGTTGGCGTCGATGTTGATCTTGGCATCGAGGCAATGCAGATCGCCGTCAGCCTTGATCACCAGCGGGTTCACTTCCAGCAGAGCCAGGTCGTGATCCTTGAACAGCTTGGCCAGACCTACGAAGATCTTGGCGAACTGAGCAACTTGCTTGCCTTCCAGGCCCAGCTGGAATGCCAGCTCGCGACCCTGGAATGGCTGAGCGCCAACCAGTGGATCGATAGTAGCCTTGAGGATTTTCTCAGGGGTATCGTGAGCGATTTTCTCGATGTCCACGCCACCTTCGGTGGAAGCCATGAACACGATGCGACGGCTCGAACGGTCAACGACAGCGCCCAGGTACAGCTCTTTAGCGATATCAGTGCACGATTCAACCAGGATCTTGGTGACTGGCTGACCATTGGCGTCAGTCTGGTAAGTCACCAGACGCTTGCCCAGCCACTGCTGTGCGAAGGCCTTAGCGTCTTCTTTGCTGCGAACCAGCTTTACGCCGCCCGCTTTACCGCGACCACCAGCGTGGACCTGGGCTTTGACAACCCACTCGGTGCCACCGATTTTGTCGCAAGCTTCTGCTGCTGCTTCCGGGGTGTCTACGGCGAAACCCTGGGATACTGGCAGGCCGTACTCAGCGAACAGCTGCTTACCCTGATACTCGTGAAGATTCATGCTTATTACCGTCTTCGTTAGGTACTGCGCATTCGGTGCTGCACTTGTTCAAGTGCCGCACCACCTGTGACTGCTGCTTGCGTAGCCTTTCCGGACAACCGGTGCAGCTACGCAAGACTGCGTCCAGCGGATTTTCCGCGGTGAGTCTTGCGTGCAAGGCTCACGACGGGCTATACCGCCGTGGTTTCTTATTGTCTTAACGCTTCTTGCGGTTGGCGATGTGGATGGCGCCGCCATTCACAGCCAGAGCTGCTTCGTGCAAGGCTTCGGACAGGGTCGGATGGGAGAAAACCATCATGCCCAGGTCTTCAGCGCTGGTGCCGAATTCCATACCGATCGCGCCCTGCTGAACCAGTTCTGCAGCGCTCGGGCCAATCACGTGGACGCCCAGTACGCGATCTGTCTTGGCATCGGCAATGACTTTCACGAAACCGCCGGTATCGTTGGCTGCCATGGCACGGCCACTGGCTGCGAACGGGAAAGTGCCGACGTTAACTTCAACGCCTTCCGCTTTCAAGGCCTGCTCGGTTTTACCGACCCACGCGATTTCCGGGTGAGTATAAATAACAGACGGGATCAAGTCATAGTTCATCTGGGCTTTGTGGCCCTTGATGCGCTCGACAACCATGATGCCCTCTTCCGAGGCCTTGTGTGCCAGCATCATGCCGCGAACCACGTCACCGATGGCGTAAACGCCCGGTACGGTGGTAGCGCAGTGATCGTCAACGTGCACAAAACCGCGCTCGTCGAGGGTCACGCCGCAATCAGCGGACAGCAGATCAGTGGTCACCGGACGGCGACCAACGGCTACGATCAGTTTGTCGAAAGTGATGTTCTGTTCGCCATTGGCATCGGTGTAGTTCACAACGACTTCGTCACCGTTCACTTTGGAACCGGTGACGCGAGCGCCCAGCTTGATGTCCAGACCTTGTTTGGTCAGGGTTTTCAGCGCTTCCTTGGAAACAGCAGCGTCAGCCGCCATCAGGAAGGTGTCCAGCGCTTCGAGAACGGTCACTTCGGCGCCCAGACGGGACCAGACCGAACCCAGTTCCAGACCGATCACGCCAGCGCCGATCACGCCCAGACGCTTGGGTACGGTCTGGAACTCCAGCGCACCCGTCGAATCGACGATCACATTCTGGTCGACCGGAGCCGGCGGAATGTCGATCGGACGCGAGCCTGGCGCCAGAATCACGTTTTCGGCTTCGATGATTTCTACCGAACCGTCAGGCTTGGTGACTTCAACTTTCTTGCCGGCCAGCAGCTTGCCGTGACCTTCAATGGAGGTCACACCGTTGGCTTTGAACAGGGTGGCGACGCCAGAGGTCAGGCCTTTGACGATGTTGGCTTTACGGCCAACCATTGCTGCCACATCCATGGTCACGCCAGCGTGATTGATACCGTGGATAGCGAAGCCTTCTTTGGCTTCCTTGTACTTCCAGGAGCTGTCCAGCAGCGCCTTGGATGGAATGCAGCCGACGTTCAGGCAAGTACCGCCAAGGGCCAGTTTGCCTTCCTTGTCGGTGTACTTCTCGATGCAGGCAGTGGTGAGGCCCAACTGGGCTGCTTTAATGGCAGCCACGTAGCCGCCAGGGCCTGCGCCGATCACTACTACGTCAAATTTCTGCGACATGTAAAAGAATCCTCTTTTAGCTTCAAGCTTCAAGCTTCAAGCGGCAAGCCAAGCTGCATTTACCTTGCAACCTGTAGCTTGCAGCTCGTGGCCGTATGCGATGCGACAAACCTCAAACCAAGCTGCTTCTTTCAGCTTGTAGCTTGAGGCTTGCTGCTGCCTCTCTATCAGATATCCAGAAGGAGGCGAGCCGGGTCTTCCAGCAGGTTCTTGATGGTAACCAGGAAGGTCACAGCTTCTTTGCCATCGATCAGACGGTGATCGTAGGACAGAGCCAGGTACATCATCGGACGGATAACGACCTGACCGTTGATCGCCATAGGGCGCTGCAGAATGTTGTGCATGCCCAGGATAGCCGCTTGCGGCGGGTTGACGATCGGGGTCGACATCATCGAACCGAAGGTACCACCGTTGGTGATGGTGAACGTGCCGCCGGTCATTTCGTCCATCGACAGTTTGCCGTCACGGGCTTTCTTGCCGAAAGCAGCGATGCCGCCTTCGATTTCAGCCAGGCTCATCAGTTCGGCGTTACGCAGAACCGGTACAACCAGGCCGCGGTCGCTGGAAACAGCAACACCAACGTCGGCGTAGCCGTGGTAAACGATGTCGGCACCGTCGATCGACGCGTTGACCGCCGGGTAGCGTTTCAGCGCTTCGGTGGCTGCTTTGACGAAGAACGACATGAAGCCCAGGCGTACGCCGTTGTGGGACTTCTCGAACAGGTCCTTGTACTTCGAGCGCAGGGCCATGACTTCGGTCATGTCGACTTCGTTGAACGTGGTCAGCATCGCCATGTTCGACTGAGCTTCAACCAGACGCTTGGCAACGGTGGCCCGCACACGGGTCATCGGTACGCGCTTCTCGATGCGGTCGCCAGCAGCGAACACCGGAGCAGCAGCGGCCGGAGCAGCGGCCTTGGCAGGCGCGGCAGCCGGCGCGGCTTTCTTGGCAGCAACAGCCGCTACCACGTCTTCCTTGGTCACACGACCGCCTTTGCCAGTGCCGGCAACGGAAGCGATGTTGATGCCGTTTTCTTCAGCCAGCTTGCGAGCAGCCGGTGCAGCAACAGGATCGTCTTCGCCTTCGGCGGCAGGAGCAGCAGCTTGTGCAGCGGCCGGAGCAGCGGCAGCAGCTGGAGCGGCAGCAGCACCGCCCGCTTCGATGGAGCCCAGGACTTCGTCGGACAGAACGGTGTCGCCTTCGTTCTTGACGATTGCGCCCAGCACGCCGTCGGCAGTCGCCAACACTTCCAGCACAACCTTGTCGGTTTCGATGTCGACGATCAGGTCATCACGCTTGACGGCGTCGCCCGGTTGTTTGTGCCAGGTGGCAACGGTGCCATCGGCAACCGATTCCGGGAAAGTGGGGGCTTTGATTTCGATAGCCATTATCTGTGGGTCCTTAAATTCGGTTTCAGGTGCGCGAAGGCGTTAAACAGTAAAGGCGTCTTTCAGCAGTTTTTCCTGCTGCTCGGCGTGCATCGATGCATAACCACAAGCAGGTGCAGCGGAAGCATCACGACCGGCGTACTCGAGAACGAGCGCTTTGTTGTGATTGCCGACGATGCGACGCATGTGGTGTTGGCTGCAGTACCACGCACCCTGGTTCATCGGCTCTTCCTGACACCAAACGATATGTTTGAGGTTGGTGTAAGGAGCCAGGACTTCGTTCAAGTCGTCCTCAGGGAATGGGTACAGCTGCTCGATACGCACGACGGCGATGTCGTCACGACCTTCGGCACGGCGTTTTTCCAGCAAGTCGTAGTAGACCTTGCCGCTGCACAGAACAATGCGCTCGACCTTTTTCGGGTCTTGAACATCGATTTCCGGGATAACGGTCTGGAACGAACCTTCAGCCAGGTCTTCCAGAGTCGAGATGGCCAGTTTGTGACGCAGCAACGACTTCGGAGTCAGGACTACCAATGGTTTGCGCAGCGGGCGAATCACCTGACGGCGCAGCAAGTGGTAGATCTGGGCAGGCGTCGTCGGCAAGCACACCTGAATGTTGTGCTCGGCGCACAGCTGCAGGTAACGCTCCAGACGAGCCGAAGAGTGCTCCGGTCCCTGACCTTCGTAACCGTGCGGCAGCAGCATGGTCAGACCGCACAGACGGCCCCACTTGTGCTCGCCACTGGTGATGAACTGGTCGATAACCACCTGGGCACCGTTGGCAAAGTCGCCGAACTGGGCTTCCCAGATCACCAGCGCCTCAGGCGTGGTGGTGGAATAACCGTATTCGAACGCCAGAACGGCTTCTTCGGACAGGAACGAATCGTACAGGTCGAAACGCGGCTGACCTTTGTACAGATTCTGCAGCGGAATGTAGGTGCCCGCATCTTTCTGGTTGTGCAAGACAGCGTGACGGTGCGAGAACGTACCGCGACCGATGTCCTGACCCGTCATGCGAATCGGGTGACCTTCGAACGCCAGAGTCGCGTACGCCATGGTTTCGGCGTAACCCCAGTTGATCGGCAGGCCGCCGGCTTGCATCTTCTGACGGTCTTCGTAGATCTTGGCAACCTGGCGCTGAACCACGAAGCCTTCTGGAATTTCCAGCAGCTTGGCGGACAGTTCCTGCAAGGTTTTCAAGTCGAAGCTCGTGTCGTGACGCGCAGTCCAGGCGTGGCCCAGGTACGGACGCCAGTCCACGAACAACTCTTTGTTCGGCTCTTTGACCAGGCTTTTTACAACATGCAGACCGTTGTCCAGCGCGTTGCGGTATTCATCGATCTTCGCCTGAACACGCTCTGCGTCCAGCACACCGCCCTGGGTCAGGCGATCGGCGTACAGCTCACGGGTGGTGCGCTGCTTGGCGATCTGCTGATACATCAGAGGCTGGGTACCGCTAGGTTCGTCGGCCTCGTTGTGGCCGCGACGACGGTAGCAGAACATGTCGATGACCACGTCACGCTTGAACTGCATGCGGTAGTCGATGGCCAGCTGGGTCACGAACAATACGGCTTCCGGATCATCACCATTCACATGGAGGATCGGCGCCTGGATCATTTTTGCAACGTCGGTCGCGTACTCGGTAGAGCGGGCGTCCAGCGGGTTGCTGATGGTGAAACCGACCTGGTTGTTGATCACGATGTGCACAGTGCCGCCGGTCTTGAAACCGCGGGTCTGCGACATCTGGAAGGTTTCCATGACCACGCCCTGACCGGCGAATGCCGCGTCACCGTGGATGGAGATCGGCAGAACCTTCTCGCCGGTAGGGTCGTTACGACGATCCTGACGGGCGCGAACCGAACCTTCGACCACCGGGGAAACGATTTCCAGGTGGGACGGGTTGAATGCCATGGCCAGGTGAACTTCACCGCCGGCGGTCATCACGTTGGACGAGAAGCCCTGGTGATACTTGACGTCACCGGAACCCAGCTCGACCTTCTTCTTGCCTTCGAACTCGTCGAACAGCTCGCGCGGGTTCTTGCCGAAGGTGTTGACCAGTACGTTGAGACGGCCACGGTGGGCCATGCCGATCACGATTTCCTTGGTGCCGTAGGAACCGGAACGCTGGATCAACTCGTCGAGCATCGGAATCAGGCTCTCGCCGCCTTCCAGACCGAAACGCTTGGTACCCGGGTATTTGGTGCCCAGGTATTTTTCCAGGCCTTCGCCGGCGGTGACGCGCTCAAGCAGGTGGCTCTTGATGTCGGCGGAGTACGTCGGACGGCCGCGCACGCTTTCCAGACGCTGCTGGAACCACTGGCGCTGCTCGGAATCGGTGATATGCGTGAATTCAGCGCCGATGGTGCGGCAATATGTCTGCTGCAACGCTTCGTGAATTTCGCGTAGGCTCGCTTCCTCTTTGCCGATGAACAGGTCGCCGGCACGGAAGGTCGTATCAAGATCGGCATTGGTCAAGCCGTAATGATTGATCGACAGGTCTGCAGGTGCAGGACGCTGCCACAGCCCCAGCGGGTCAAGCTGGGCTGCCTGGTGGCCACGCATACGGTAGGCCTGGATCAATCGCAGCACTTCAACTTGCTTCTTCTCGTGCTCACTGCTCACGCTGCCGGCGGAAACCGGTTGTGCGCGGCGCTGGTTCTTTGCCAGCAAGACGAAATGATCGCGAATTGTGGAGTGCGAAACATCGGTGGCAGTGTTGCCGTCAGCAGGCAACTTCTGGAAATAGGTGCGCCACTCTTCTGGCACAGCGTTAGGGTCGTGCAGGTAGAGCTCGTAGAGCTCTTCCACATAGGCAGCGTTACTACCGGATAGGTAGGCGCTGTTCCACATGCGCTGCATCACGCTTTCTTGCATGCTTGGTCACCCTCGGTTAGGGGAACACCACCGGCGTCGACACCGAGCAAACTTGCAGAAGTCCGAATGCAGCGACCAAAACAAGCCACTTAGGATCACGCTGATAGTCCGGGTACCAGCCCGGATGCCCCTGCTTGTCTCATTTCTTCAAAATAAGAGCCGCAGCTTTATGGGCTGCTGCTCAGGTTAAAACTACGGCGCCGGTTGAAGCCTGCGCCGTAGCATCTACGGTACAGCGGTGTTACGGGTACAGCAGCTGAATCACACGCCGCTTTGCAGCAGCATGTTACGTACGTGTCCGATGGCCTTAGTCGGGTTCAGGCCTTTCGGGCAGACGTTGACGCAGTTCATGATCCCGCGGCAGCGGAATACGCTGAACGGGTCATCCAGCGAAGCCAGACGCTCGGCAGTCTTGGTGTCGCGGCTGTCTGCCAGGAAGCGATACGCTTGCAGCAGTGCAGCTGGACCCAGGAACTTGTCCGGGTTCCACCAGAAGGATGGGCAGGAAGTCGAGCAGCAAGCGCACAGGATGCACTCGTACAGACCGTCCAGCTTTTCACGCTCTTCCGGGGTCTGCAGACGTTCGATGGCCGGGGCCGGCGTGTCGTTCTGCAGGTATGGCTTAACCTTCTCGTATTGCTTGTAGAAGATGCTCATATCGACGACCAGGTCACGGATAACCGGCAAACCTGGCAGCGGACGAACGATCAGCTTGTTACCTTTTACGACAGAAGACAGCGGCGTGACACACGCCAGGCCGTTTTTGCCGTTGATGTTCATGCCGTCGGAACCGCAAACACCTTCACGGCAAGAGCGACGATAGGAGAAACCTTCGTCCTGCTCTTTGATCAGGGCCAGCACGTCCAGCACCATCAGGTCTTTACCACCGGTATCGACCTGGAATTCCTGCATGAACGGCGCAGCGTCCTGATCAGGGTTGTAGCGATAAACACTGACTTGCAACATGGCGGCCACCCTTAATAAGTCCGAATCTTAGGTTCAAAAGTCGGAACAGTCTTCGGCGAGAAGTTCACAGCACGCTTGGTGACGCGCTTGTCACCCGGGAAGTACAGGGTGTGGCACAGCCAGTTTTCGTCGTCGCGGTCTTCGTAGTCTTCACGGGCGTGAGCACCGCGGGACTCTTTGCGGATCTCTGCAGCGATGGCGGTGGCTTCGGCCACTTCCAGCAGGTTCTGCAGTTCCAGCGCTTCGATACGAGCGGTGTTGAACGCCTGGCTCTTGTCGTTGATCTTGACGTTGGCGATACGGCCACGCAGATCAGCCAACTGAGCGATACCCTTCTGCATGTATTCGCCGGTACGGAATACACCGAAGTAATTCTGCATGCAGCTTTGCAGCTCTTTACGCAGGGTAGCGACGTCTTCGCCTTCGGTACGCGAGTTCAGGCCATCGAGACGTGCCAGGGCAGCGTCGATGTCGGACTGGCGAGGACGGGCGTAATCAACGCCTTCTTTCAGAGTCTGTTCCAGGAACAGGCCGGCCGCACGGCCGAATACCACCAGGTCGAGCAGCGAGTTGCCGCCCAGACGGTTGGCACCGTGAACCGATACGCAGGCCACTTCGCCTACAGCGAACAGGCCCGGGATGATCTGGTCAACGCCGTCAGCGTCCTGGGTGATTGCCTGGCCATGAATGTTGGTTGGCACGCCGCCCATCATATAGTGGCAGGTTGGAACGACCGGAATCGGCGCCACGGCTGGATCGACGTGAGCGAAGGTCTTGGACAGTTCCATGATGCCTGGCAGACGGCTGTGCAGAACTTCTTCACCAAGGTGATCGAGTTTCAGCATTACGTGGTCGCCATCCGGACCGCAACCGTTGCCGGCGATGATTTCTTTCACCATCGAGCGAGCAACAACGTCACGACCTGCAAGGTCTTTGGCGTTCGGAGCATAACGCTCCATGAAACGCTCGCCATGCTTGTTGATCAGGTAACCACCTTCACCACGGCAACCTTCTGTAACCAGTACACCGGCGCCGGCGATGCCGGTCGGGTGGAACTGCCACATTTCGATGTCTTGTACCGGCACGCCAGCACGCAGGGCCATGCCGACGCCGTCACCGGTGTTGATCAGGGCGTTGGTGGTGGACGAGTAGATACGACCTGCACCGCCGGTCGCCAAAACGGTGGCGTTAGCGCGGACGTACGAGGTTTCGCCGGTTTCGATGCAGATGACGATCATGCCGACAAAGGCACCGTCTTCGTTCTTCACCAGGTCGACGCCGTAGTATTCGTTGAGGAATACGGTGCCGGCCTTGAGGTTGGCCTGGTACAGGGTGTGCAGCAGTGCGTGACCGGTACGGTCGGCAGCGGCGCAAGTACGTGCAGCCTGGCCACCTTTACCGAAGTCTTTGGACTGACCGCCGAACGGACGCTGATAGATGCGGCCCTGTTCGGTACGGGAGAACGGCAAGCCCATGTGCTCGAGCTCGAAGACTGCTTCCGGGCCAACGGAACACATGTATTCGATAGCGTCCTGGTCACCGATGTAGTCGGAACCCTTGACGGTATCGTACATGTGCCAGCGCCAGTCATCGTTCGGATCGGCCGAGGCGATGGCGCAGGTAATGCCACCCTGGGCGGATACAGTGTGCGAACGAGTCGGGAAAACCTTGGTAACTACGGCAGTCTTGTGACCACCCTGTGCCAGCTGCAGAGCAGCGCGCATGCCAGCACCGCCGCCGCCAATGATGATGGCGTCGAACGAAAGCGTATTAACTGTAGTAGACATGAATCAGATACCCCAAAGAATCTGCACACCCCAGACGAAGTACGCGAACATCGCGACGCCGCATACTGCCTGGAAGAGGAAACGTATTGCAGTCGCAGACTTGCCGAACGCCATTGGCGTCAGGTAGTCGGTCGCGATGGTCCACATGCCGACCCAGGCGTGAGCGCCGAGGGCAACGAGCGCCAGGAGACTGAAAATACGCATCCAGTTGCTTGCGAACAGTTCATGCCATTGGGCGTAGCCGAGGCCAGGATGGGCGACGACGTATCCGATCAGGAAAATGAAGTAAGCCGCGAGAACGACCGCAGACACACGCTGTGCCATCCAGTCATAGAGGCCCGAACGCGACAGGTTCGTGACGTTAGTTACCATATCCAAACTCCTGCCAGAACGATTACCACCACGGAAACGGCGATAACGATTTTCGAGCCCAGTTTGCCGCCTTCAAGCGACTCGCCGATGCCCATGTCCATGATCAAATGGCGCACACCGGCAACCAGGTGATACAGCAAGGCGGACAGGATGCCCCAAATCACTAGCTTGGCTAGCGGACTGGTCAGACACGCTTTCACCTGGCCGAAACCTTCTTCAGAGCTCAGCGACTTGTCCAATGCATAAAGCATGATGGCCAGGCTGATAAAGAGGATGATTCCGGAGACTCGGTGAAGAATGGACGTGTAAGCAGTGACTGGGAGTTTGATGGTCCTTAGGTCTAGGTTTACAGGTCGTTGGCTATTCACGGCTTTTTTTCACACTGAAGAGCCCCTAACAATCAGGGCAAAGTTGTTGGGGAGTGCACTGGTCAGGTACCCACCACCCAGGGAGTGCGACCCCCAATAAAGCAGGCCCAAAAGCCCCTGGCGGTCGGAGGCCGAGTATAGACAGTTAGGCTACTAATGACAACGCGTTCACCTACCCCAAATAGCTCATTGCACAAGTTGGATAAAAGGCGTAAATGGCAGTCAAATTCGAGGAAAAAGTCCGGTTAAAGCCTTCTGGAGCAAGACTTTAGGCAAATTGACATTCGAATTTATCTCACTATAGTGGTGCGGGCCCTGCGTGGGGGGTCTGTCTGATGATTTCAAGCATAAATAGGAGGCCACATGGCTGACAAAAAAGCGCAGTTGATCATCGAGGGCGCAGCCCCCGTCGAGCTGCCCATTTTAACCGGCACCGTTGGTCCCGATGTTATCGACGTTCGGGGCCTGACGGCCACGGGCCGTTTCACCTTTGACCCTGGTTTCATGTCGACAGCTTCCTGCGAGTCGAAGATCACCTATATCGACGGCGACAACGGCATTCTGCTGCACCGCGGCTACCCGATCGAACAGCTGGCTGAAAAGTCGGACTATCTGGAAACCTGCTATCTGCTGCTCAACGGCGAATTGCCGACCGCAGAACAGAAGGCCCAGTTCGTCAGCACCGTGAAAAACCACACCATGGTTCACGAGCAGTTGAAGACGTTCTTCAACGGCTTCCGTCGCGACGCCCACCCAATGGCCGTCATGTGCGGCGTAGTCGGCGCCCTCTCGGCCTTCTACCACGACTCCCTCGACATTAATAACCCGCAGCATCGCGAAATCTCCGCGATCCGCCTGGTTGCCAAGATGCCGACCCTGGCCGCGATGGTTTACAAGTACTCCATGGGCCAGCCCATGATGTACCCGCGCAACGACCTGACATACGCGGAAAACTTCCTGCACATGATGTTCAACACTCCGTGCGAGATCAAACCGATCAGCCCGGTGCTCGCCAAGGCCATGGACCGGATCTTCATCCTCCATGCCGACCACGAGCAGAACGCATCGACTTCTACCGTACGTCTGGCAGGTTCGTCGGGAGCCAACCCGTTCGCCTGTATTGCCGCCGGCATCGCTGCACTGTGGGGCCCTGCCCACGGCGGCGCGAACGAAGCTGTTCTGACCATGCTCGACGAAATTGGCGATGTCTCGAACATCGACAAGTTCATCGCCAAGGCCAAGGACAAGAACGATCCGTTCAAACTGATGGGCTTCGGTCACCGGGTTTACAAAAACCGCGACCCACGCGCCACCGTGATGAAGCAGACCTGCGACGAAGTGCTGAAGGAACTGGGCATCAACAACGATCCGCAACTCGAACTGGCCATGCGCCTGGAAGAGATCGCCCTGACCGACCCGTACTTCATTGAACGCTCGCTGTACCCGAACGTCGACTTCTACTCGGGGATCATCCTCAAGGCGATCGGCATTCCAACCAGCATGTTCACCGTGATCTTCGCCCTGGCGCGGACCGTCGGCTGGATCTCCCACTGGAAAGAAATGCTCTCCAGCCCGTACAAGATTGGCCGCCCGCGCCAGTTGTACACCGGCTATGAGTCGCGTGACATTACCAAGCTGGAAGACCGCAAATAAGACCTGTCTTGCGATAACGTCTTGAGTTGTACCGGGAACGGCCTCTTATATAGAGGCCGTTTTTGTTTGTGGCGATTGGGGGGCATATCCGTTTTTTGGGTAGTGGCCGCTGGCGATTTCGCTTTTACAGCGAGTCACTTGGAAAAACCCCAAGCAACTAAGGGTTTCTGCCCCTTTCGTTCGGCGCCTCGCCCAGGCTCGGCATGCCCTCGAGGGGCCGGCGCGCCAAGATCAAAAGATCGCAG
The DNA here is from genome assembly GCF_059716195.1 of Pseudomonas sp. LBUM1644. Lineage (NCBI taxonomy): Bacteria > Pseudomonadati > Pseudomonadota > Gammaproteobacteria > Pseudomonadales > Pseudomonadaceae > Pseudomonas > Pseudomonas sp. LBUM1644. Next base: position 4,570,344 of record NZ_CP166812.1, read on the forward strand.
CCTTCGGCAGCTCCTACACCGATCTTTGTAGGAGCTGCCGCAGGCTGCGATCTTTTGATCTTGCCGTTGCCTTGGCTTTAGATCTCGATCTTGATCTGCCCGCCCCTTCACGCCCTGAGTCCGATAACCGCCCAAAAAAAATGCCCCAATCTCTCGACCGGGGCATTTCTATTCGACGTCGCTTATATATAAAAGCGTGAAGCCTTAGTGCGAAACCGCCCCACTCGACCCCAACCCTGTCTGCGAACGAACAAATTGCGGGAAGAACAGCGCCCGCTCTTTGTCTGCAGCGGTTGACTTGTCAGTAATCGAGAAGAACCAGATCCCGACAAAGGCAATCGCCATCGAGAACAGCGCTGGATACTCATACGGGAAGATAGCCTTCTCGTGATGCATGATCTGCACCCAGATGGTTGGCCCAAGCACCATCAAGCCAACAGCACTGATCAGCCCCATCCAGCCACCGATCATCGCACCACGAGTGGTCAGCTTCTTCCAGTACATGGAAAGCAGCAGCACCGGGAAGTTACAGCTTGCCGCGATGGAGAACGCCAGGCCCACCATGAACGCGATGTTCTGGCTTTCGAACAAAATACCCAGACCGATCGCCAACACCCCGAGAAAAATGGTGGTGATTTTCGAAACGCGGATCTCATCCTTGTCGTTGGCCTTACCCTTCTTGATCACGCTGGCGTAAAGGTCGTGAGACACCGCCGTGGCACCGGCCAGGGTCAAACCGGCCACAACAGCCAGGATGGTCGCGAACGCTACCGCCGAGATGAAGCCCAGGAAGATACTGCCACCCACTGCGTTGGCCAGGTGCACCGCCGCCATGTTGTTACCGCCCAACAACGCGCCAGCCGCATCTTTAAACGCCGGGTTGGTGCTGACCAGCAGGATCGCGCCGAAGCCGATGATGAACGTCAGGATGTAGAAGTAGCCGATGAAGCCGGTTGCGTACAGCACGCTCTTGCGAGCTTCTTTTGCGTCACTTACGGTGAAGAAGCGCATCAGAATGTGCGGCAGGCCAGCCGTACCGAACATCAGGGCCAGGCCCAGGGAGAACGCCGAGACCGGATCCTTGACCAGACCGCCCGGGCTCATGATCGCCTCACCTTTAGGGTGAACCTTGATCGCTTCGGAAAACAGCATGTTGAAGTCGAAGTTGACGTGCTTCATCACCATCAGCGCCATGAACGAGGCGCCCGACAGCAACAAAACCGCCTTGATGATTTGCACCCAGGTGGTCGCCAGCATGCCGCCGAACAACACATAGAGGCACATCAGGATACCGACCAGGATCACCGCAACGTAGTAGTCGAGACCGAACAGCAGCTGAATCAGCTTGCCGGCACCGACCATTTGCGCGATCAGATAGAACGCCACCACCACCAGCGAACCGCAAGCGGACAGCGTGCGGATCTGGGTTTGCCCGAGGCGGTAGGACGCGACGTCGGCAAAGGTGTACTTACCCAGGTTACGCAAGCGCTCGGCGATCAGAAACAGAATGATCGGCCAGCCCACCAGGAAGCCGATCGAGTAGATCAGGCCATCGTAGCCAGAGGTGAACACCAGGGCGGAAATACCCAGGAAGGACGCCGCCGACATATAGTCACCGGCAATCGCCAGACCGTTCTGGAAACCGGTGATCTTGCCGCCCGCCGCATAGTAGTCGGCCGCCGACTTGTTGCGTTTGGAAGCCCAGTAGGTGATGCACAGAGTCAAACCGACGAACGCGACGAACATCAGGATCGCGGAAACGTTGAGCGGTTGCTTGTGCACTTCGCCGGTCAGGGCTTCAGCTGCCCAGGCGCCAGGTGCAAAGGCTGCGATGCTCAATAGAGCCATTAGACGCCGGATCATTGCTGAGCCTCCTTGAGAATCGCATTGTTCAGGTCGTCGAATTCGCCATTGGCGCGTCGCACGTAGATTGCAGTCAGGACAAAGGCCGAGAGAATCAGCCCGACACCAATCGGTATCCCCCAGGTAATCGAAGACTCGGGGCTGATTTTCGCCCCCAGAATATGCGGCCCGTAAGCAATCAAAAGGATGAATCCGGAGTAAAGCCCAAGCATGATTGCCGAAAGAATCCAGGCGAATCGTTCCCTCTTACTAACCAGCTCCTTGAAGCGCGGGCTGTTTTGAATCGAGAGGTAAATGCTGTCGTTCATTGTTTTTATCCTCGCAGCACAGATTATTGTTGGAACGGTATCCACTCTATGCGGCTGCGGTACAGGTTCCAGACGACCTTAGTATTAGAACGACATGACAGAATTGCCAATTTCCGGCACACATTAAATAAATGTGGGAGCGGGCTTGCTCGCGAAGGCGTCGTGTCAGTCGATATCAACGTTGGCTGACACGACGCCTTCGCGAGCAAGCCCGCTCCCACATGGAAAAAAAAAAGCCGCTTGGCACTGATGCCAAGCGGCCTTGAAAGGTGCTGACCAGATGCGTCAGCTCAAATCATTTGATCCAGTCTGCAACGCGTTCAGGGTGTTTGGCGACCCAATCCTTCGCCGCTGCTTCAGGTTTGGCACCGTCCTGGATCGCCAGCATGACCTCGCCGATCTCATCTTTAGACGCCCACTGGAAGTTCTTCAGGAACTTGGCCACTTCCGGTGCCTTGGTTGCCAGATCTTTGCTGCCGATGTTGTTTACGGTTTCAGCCGCGCCATAAACGCCTTTCGGATCGTCGAGGAAGCGCAGTTTCCATTTGGCGAACATCCAGTGCGGCACCCAACCGGTGACTGCAATGGATTCGTTTTTCTTCTCGGCACGGGTCAGCTCGGCAATCATGCCGGCGCCGGAACTGGCCTTGAGTTGATAGCCGGTCAGGTCGTAGTCCTTGATCGCCTGCTCGGTTTTGAGCATCACACCCGAACCGGCGTCGATGCCGACGATGCGCTTCTTGAAACTCTCATCGGTTTTCAGATCGTCAATGGTCTTGGCCTTGACGTACTCAGGCACGATCAAGCCAATTTTTGCGTCTTTGAAGTTCGGGCCGTAGTCGACGACCTGGTCCTTGTTCTTGGTCCAATATTCGCCGTGAGTGACTGGCAGCCAGGCAGACAGCATGGCGTCCAGTTTGCCTGTGGCCACACCCTGCCACATGATCCCGGTGGCGACGGCTTGCAGCTTCACGTCATAACCCAGCTTCTGCTTGATCACTTCGGCCGCCACGTGGGTGGTCGCGACGCTGTCGGACCAACCATCAACGTAACCGATGCTCAGGGTTTTGCTCTCGGCACTGGCCATCGTGGAGCCAATCGCAAGCACCAGAGCGGCACCTGCGCCTAAAAGTCGTCGCATCTTCATCGTTACTTCCCCGAAAGTGCTGCGCTCGACGGGTGCCGAGTCGCGTCAACGTATTGTTATGGTGCACAGCGCCCCCATCACGCCTCACCGCAAACTCGTTCGAACATCAGCGCGATTTATCTATGAGAGCACTGATGCGTCGATAATCAACCTGACGCCATCCGCGACCTGTGCTGTCAGCGACCTCAAGGCATCGAGAAACGACATCAGAACGCCATTAAGCTAGACCATCGGAAGCCAGCCGGCCAACCCGCCCGAACTTTGCATGTCAAAACACTGCAGGCCACCAAGCGCGCGGCAAATGCAGGTAACATGCGCGGCTTTGCTCCCAGACGGCCTGACCATGCCCGCGACATCACGCTTTCCTTTTTTTGCTTATCTATTTGCCTGCCTGCTGGGGCTTTTTGCCCTGGGTGGTTTCTGGTACGGCCTCGGCAAACCGGTGGTCCTGGCTGACGTGGCCAACGAGACGCACAAGCCCAAATTGCAATGCGCGTCCTACACCCCGTTTGATAAGGATCAGTCGCCGTTCGATCAACCCTTCAAGTTGCGGCCTGAGCGCATGGACGCCGACCTCGCGCTGCTGGCTACCCGCTTTGAATGCATCCGCACCTACTCCATGACCGGCCTCGAGGCCCTGCCCGAACTGGCACGCAAGCATGGTTTGAAGTTGATGATCGGTGCCTGGGTCAACAGCAATCCGGTGGACACCGAAAAGGAAGTCGACCTGCTGATTGCCTCCGCCAACGCCAACCCGGACGTGGTGACGTCGGTAATCGTCGGTAACGAAGCCCTGTTGCGCAAAGAAGTCACCGGCGCGCAATTGGCGAAGTTGATCAACAAGGTCAAAAGCCGGGTCAAACAGCCTGTTACTTATGCCGACGTCTGGGAGTTCTGGCTCAAGCACCCGGAAGTCGCGCCGGCGGTGGACTTCCTGACCATCCACTTGCTGCCTTATTGGGAAGATGATCCATCCAGCATCGACGCCGCGCTGAAACATGTCAGCGAAGTGCGCCAGGTGTTCGGCAACAAATTTGCGCCCAAGGACGTGATGATTGGCGAAACTGGCTGGCCCAGCGAAGGCCGCCAACGTGAAACTGCGCTACCGAGCCGGGTCAATGAAGCCAAGTTCATTCGCGCGTTTGTCATCATCGCCGAACAGCAAGGTTGGCATTACAACCTGATCGAAGCCTTCGACCAGCCGTGGAAACGTGCCAGTGAAGGCGCGGTCGGTGGTTACTGGGGGCTGTTCGATGCCGATCGTCAGGACAAGGGGGTGCTGGCCGGGCCGGTATCGAACGTGCCGTACTGGTCGCAATGGCTGGCGGTGGGTGGCTTGATCTTCCTCGGTACGCTGATCCTTGGCGGCCGTGTTCGCAGCACTCGCGCAGCGTTGGTCCTGCCGCTGCTGGGTGCGTTGGCCGCTTGCTCGATTGGCGCCTGGGGCGATCTGGCTCGGGTCACCACCCGCTTTACCAGTGAATGGTTGTGGGTCGCGCTGCTCACGGCGTTGAATCTATTGGTGCTGGCCCACGCAGCGTTGACGCTAAGCGCACGCACCGGCTGGCGTGAACGGGCATTCATTGCGCTGGAACGTCGAGCTGGCTGGTTGCTGGCGGTAGCAGGGTTTGCCGCCGCAGTGTCGATGTTGGAGTTGGTGTTTGATCCGCGCTACCGCAGCTTTCCGAGCGTCGCCTTCATCGTCCCGGCGCTGGTCTACCTGTGCCGCCCGGTGAGCGTGCCGCGCCGTGAAATCGCCCTGCTGACCTTCATCATCGGCGCCGGCGTTGCGCCGCAGCTGTTCCGTGAAGGCTTGCAGAACCAGCAGGCCTGGGGTTGGGCGCTGGTGAGTGTATTGATGGTGGCGGCGTTGTGGCGCAGTTTGCGGGTTCGCGGATAACCTTCTAAGCAAGATCAAAAAATCGCAGCCTGCGGCAGCTCCTACACAGGACTATGCGTTTACCTGTAGGAGCTGCCGCAGGCTGCGATTTTTTTTATCCGGCGCTACGGGAAGCCCGGACCAGACGCAAAGCGGCAATCACCACCGCAAATACCGCCAACGTCGTGTTGTACAACGCCAGCGCCGGGAACCCGAGCACCAGCGCCAGCACTGCCAGCCACCACCCTGCCCGCCCCGGCAACACAAAACCGATCACGGCAGCGGCCAATGCCGCCCATACCAATACACCAAAGTGAATCATCAAGCCCAGGTTCGAACGAACCTGGCATTCCCAACGGCTCGCTTCATCCACGCAGAGGCCGACCCATTGCGCATCCTCCATGAAGCCATAACGTGCGCCATAACTGGCGGCAAGCCACAACGGCAGCAAAACAAGCAACAGAATCACGGGTAAACGGCGGGACATGAAGCACTCCAAATCACGAAAAACGGCGGCCAGCTTAATCTCCCGACAGCCTGACGCAAGCCTTAACAACAGTTAACTGGTCATCCAATCGCTGCAAAGTGTATCGTCCAGCTACTATTACTCAGAATTAGGCCTGTTTGGTGCCGATGCATGGCACTTTGGCGCAAATCCGATGGTCATAGCCTGCGAACTTCATTCGGCACCTTTCTCTAAGGGATCTAGTCATGCTCCGTTCCTTGCGCTTCGCCGCCCTGTTTGGCGGCCTTATTTTGAGTGCGTCTGCACTGGCGGTCGATATCGACGCCGCCAGTTATGGCTACCCCTTGACCAACCCGTTCGAGGCGACCATCGCCACGACACCTCCGGACTTGCGTCCCGAGCTGCCGCTGGACGATGACATCGATCAGCAGACACGCAGCATTACACTGCGCCCGGAGCGTGCCTTCGAACTGCCGGACAACTTCTGGCCGGTCAAGAAGCTCACCTACCGCATCGCCACGCAAGACAAAGCCGCGCCGCTGATCTTCCTGATCGCCGGCACTGGTGCGCGCTATGACAGCAGCCTCAACGAATACCTGAAAAAGCTCTACTACAAGGCCGGCTACCACGTGGTGCAGCTGTCGTCGCCCACCAGCTTCGACTTCATGAGCGCCGCTTCACGCTTTGCCACCCCGGGCATCACCAAGGAAGACGCCGAAGACATGTACCGGGTGATGCAAGCTGTGCGGGCACAAAACCCGAACGTCGCCGTCACTGATTACTACCTGACCGGCTACAGCCTGGGCGCGCTGGACGCGGCGTTCGTCGCACACCTCGACGAAACCCGCCGCAGCTTCAACTTCAAGAAAGTCCTGCTGCTCAACCCGCCGGTCAACCTCTACACCTCGATCACCAACCTGGACAAGCTGGTCCAGACCGAGGTCAAGGGCATCAACAACAGCACCACGTTCTATGAGCTGGTGCTGAACAAACTGACCCGATACTTCCAGCAGAAAGGCTACATCGACCTCAACGATGCCCTGCTCTACGACTTCCAGCAGTCCAAGCAACACCTGACCAACGAACAGATGGCCATGTTGATCGGCACCTCGTTCCGCTTCTCGGCGGCGGACATCGCGTTCACCTCGGACCTGATCAACCGTCGCGGCCTGATCACCCCTCCGAAATACCCGATCACCGAAGGCACCAGCCTCACGCCGTTCCTCAAGCGTGCGCTGCAATGCGACTTCGACTGCTACATCACCGAACAGGTCATCCCGATGTGGCGCGCCCGCACCGACGGCGGCAGCCTGCTGCAATTGATTGACCAGGTGAGTTTGTATGCATTGAAGGATTACCTGCACGACAGCCCGAAAATCGCGGTCATGCACAACGCTGACGACGTGATCCTCGGCCCTGGCGACCTCGGTTTCCTGCGCAAGACATTCGGCGACCGCTTGACCGTTTATCCATTGGGTGGCCATTGCGGCAACCTTAACTACCGCGTCAACAGCGACGCCATGCTGGAGTTCTTCCGTGGCTAAATACCTCCTGCTTATCGCAGCGTTACTCTGTGCAGGCGTCGCCAATGCCGACAACAGCAAGGCCAATGCACCTGTCGTGATCGACAGTGACGGCTTCAAGGAGCCGCTGAGCAAACTGAAAATCAACCCGGGCCTGGACCAGCGCGAATTCGAGCGCTCGACGCTCAGCGCACTGGCGGTCTACGACCCGCTGGAAGAGTGGAACCGCCGGGTTTATCACTTCAACTACCGTTTCGACCAATGGGTGTTCCTGCCCGTAGTCGACGGCTATCGCTACATCACGCCGAGCTTCCTGCGCACCGGCGTCAGCAACTTTTTCAACAACCTCGGTGACGTACCGAACCTGCTGAACAGCCTGCTGCAATTCAAGGGCCAGCGCTCGATGGAGATCACCGGGCGGCTGTTGCTCAATACCACTATCGGTATCGCTGGCCTGTGGGACCCGGCAACCGCCATGGGCCTGCCGCGCCAGAACGAAGACTTCGGCCAAACGTTGGGCTTCTACGGCGTACCGGGCGGCGCCTACTTCGTGCTGCCAATCCTCGGCCCGTCGAACATCCGCGACACCGGCGGTCTGGCAGTCGACTTCACGGCGGAATCGGCCATCAACTTCCTGAACGTCGCCCAAGTCAGCGAAAACCACCCGGAAATCTGGATCCTGCGCGGTATCGACAAGCGCTACCAGACCAGTTTCCGCTACGGCCAGCTGAACTCGCCGTTCGAGTACGAGAAAGTGCGTTACGTGTACACCGAGTCGCGCAAGTTGCAGATCGCCGAGTAATTCCGGCGACTACAAAAAAGGCCATTCGATGCGAATCGAATGGCCTTTTTTCATTTGGCGTAGCTTACATCGCCAAGATCGCAGCCTTCGGCAGCTCCAACAGTGTCTGCGGCATGCCCAAAACCTGTAGGAGCTGCCGCAGGCTGCGATCTTTTCAGCCTCTCAGCGCTTTCCAGATTTTGCTCACCAACATCACACCCGCCAACACAACCGCACCCGCCACAATCCCCGCCACCGCATTCAGCAACGTCGGCACGATAAATCCTGCTCCGCCCGCCCCGGCGCTGACGCTTTCAATCCAGTGATGAACCACTGGCACGCCATGCGTGAGAATCCCGCCGCCCACCAGGAACATCGCCGCCGTGCCGATCACCGACAGGCTTTTCATCATGTACGGCGCCGCACGCAAAATCCCGCCGCCGATGCTTTTGGCCAACTGCCCAGGTTTCTGCGTCAGCCACAAACCGAGGTCATCGAGTTTGACGATGCCCGCTACCAGGCCATAGACACCGACGGTCATGACGATGGCAATCCCCGACAGCACAATGACTTGCTGGGTCAGCGAGGCACCCGCCACCGTCCCCAACGTAATGGCGATGATTTCTGCCGAAAGGATGAAATCGGTGCGAACAGCGCCTTTGATCTTGTCCTGCTCGAACGCCACCAGATCGACCGCCGGATCGGCCACGGCCTCAACCAGCTCCGCATGGTCGGCCTGGTCTTCAGCGTGGCTGTGCAGGAATTTGTGAGCCAGTTTTTCGAAACCCTCGAAGCACAGGTAAGCACCGCCAATCATCAACAGCGGCGTGACCAACCACGGAATGAAGGCACTGATGGCCAATGCCGACGGCACCAGGATCAGTTTGTTGCGGAACGAGCCCTTGGCCACCGCCCACACCACCGGAATTTCCCGCTCCGCACGCACGCCACTGACCTGTTGCGCATTGAGCGCCAGATCGTCGCCGAGGACGCCAGCGGTCTTCTTCGCCGCCATTTTGGTCATCAATGCCACGTCGTCGAGTACGACGGCGATATCGTCGATCAGCACCAGCAAACTGCTTCCTGCCATGAATCGGGTGTCCTTCTTGAATGAATGCTGCGCAGCATAGCGCGGCCCGCTGGCACACGGGGCATTCTTGAGCGGCGCGCGAGGCCGGTGCTACCATGCGCAACCGCCAGAACAGGCAAGGAATCACCTGGTTTATGAGCACTATCCGCGAGCGCAACAAAGAACTGATCCTGCGTGCCGCCAGTGAAGAATTTGCCGACAAGGGCTTCGCTGCGACCAAAACCAGTGACATCGCAGCCAAGGCGGGATTACCCAAGCCGAACGTCTATTACTATTTCAAATCCAAGGAAAACCTCTACCGCGAGGTCCTGGAAAGCATTATCGAGCCGATCCTGCAGGCTTCGACGCCGTTCAACGCCGACGGCGTGCCCAGCGAAGTGTTGAGCGGCTACATTCGCTCGAAAATCCGTATATCCCGCGATTTGCCTTTTGCCTCGAAGGTGTTCGCCAGCGAAATCATGCACGGTGCTCCCCACCTGAGCCCTGACCTGGTCGAACAGCTAAACGGCCAGGCCAAGCATAATATCGACTGCATCCAGACCTGGATCGACCGCGGCCAGATCGCCCCCATCGACCCCAACCACCTGATGTTCAGCATCTGGGCCGCCACCCAGACCTATGCTGATTTTGACTGGCAGATCACCGCCATTACCGGCAAAACCAAGCTGGATGAAGAGGATTATGAAGCGGCGGCGCAGACGATTATCCGGTTGGTGCTGAAGGGGTGTGAGCCGGACTGATAGACCGCGGCGCAGCCATTCGCGAGCAGGCTCGCTCCCACAGATAATCTGTGGTGTTCACAAATCCAATGTGGGAGCGAGCCTGCTCGCGAAAGGGGCAACTCGGTTTCAGTTCAAACCCAAATAGCATCCCACAGTGGGTAGTCACCAACGCGCTCTACAAGACCCGCCCGCAATGGGTTGGCGACAACGTAACGAGCAAGTTTCACCAAATTCTCCTCTCGCCGCAAAGCATGATCATGAAAACTCTGCTGCCACAGACTGCCCGTCCTGCCAGTGGCAGCGTTGATTGTTCGAGTGCTTAACGATTTGGTCTGACACATCAATTGAGCCAGCGACCCTTTTTGCAATTGAACAAGCCAATGAAAATGGTCCGGCATCACGACAAAGGCCAAGGAATCGGCAAACCCCTGGTCCCGTGCTTGCTTGAATTGATGAACAACCAATCTACCTAAGTTGAAATCCCTGAAAACAGGTTCCCGCTTGAGGGTGTTAGCCGTCAGTAGATAGATCCGGTTTTGTTCGGCGTAGCGGCCGATGCGCAAGCGGTGTGATGCTGATAGTTCAGGCATTCCTTTGCCTCTCTCATTGTGAGCTCATGAGAAGACTAGACAGGGTAATGCTTGAGGGTGAGGGCAGACTTTGGCTGGATGTGTCTGGGAAGCCGCCTTCGCGAGCAAGCCCGCTCCCACAGTGGATCTCCAGTGTTGCGAAGATCAGTGTGGGAGCGGGCTTGCTCGCGAAAGCGGTCAATCATTCACCACAAATCAAGCGGTCACCCCCGCATCCGCCCGCAACCCCAACGCCTCGATCGCATTGATCGCGCACTGCTCGTCAACATCCGACAGATCCCCGCTGATGCCCACCGCCCCCAGCACATTCCCCTCCTGATCCCGGATCAATACACCACCCGGTGCCGGCACGACACTGCCCTGCCCCAGACTGTTCAAGGCAGCGATGAATGCCGGGCGTTGCTGGGCGTCCAGCGCCAGTAAGCGTGAGCCTTTGCCCAAGGCGATGGCGCCCCAGGCTTTGCCGATGGCGATTTGCGGGCGTAGAAGGCTGGCGCCGTCTTCACGTTGCAGGCTGACCAAGTGCCCGCCGGCATCCAGCACGGCGATGGTCAAGGGAGCTGCGCAGATTGCCCGAGCGGCGGAGATGGCCTGACTGGTCAGGTTGACTGCAACTTTCAAGGTTAAAGCGCTCATGGTGCCGTCCTCATTTTGTTATAGGGAAAGCGGTTGGCCTTCTTTTTTTTCCAGAAGTCCGATGCAACAAATAGAACACAATGAGTAATTTTTTTGTATACAATAATTATCGAAAAGCGTCACATGCGACGAAAAGCCACAGTAGATCGGGCTTCCGACAAATGAAACAACCGCTTGAGAAAATGGATTGACCTGCGCCGTCCGCCGTGAATACACTCTGCGCAAAGCCACTTGTATACAATTACAAAACGTAAGAGGCACAAAACCATGAGCAAAATGAGAGCAATCGAAGCCGCCGTTCTGGTGATGCGCCGTGAAGGGGTTGATACCGCTTTTGGCATCCCGGGCGCCGCGATCAACCCGCTGTACTCCGCCTTGCAAAAGGTCGGTGGCATCGATCACGTCCTCGCTCGCCACGTTGAAGGCGCCTCGCACATGGCCGAGGGATACACCCGCACCAAGGCCGGCAACATCGGCGTGTGCATCGGCACTTCCGGCCCGGCGGGTACGGACATGGTCACCGGGCTCTACAGCGCCTCGGCCGACTCGATCCCGATTCTGTGCATCACCGGGCAAGCGCCCCGCGCCCGTATGCACAAGGAAGACTTCCAGGCCGTCGACATCACCGCCATCGTCAAGCCAGTGACCAAGTGGGCGACCACCGTCATGGAACCGGGCCAAGTGCCTTACGCCTTCCAGAAAGCCTTCTACGAAATGCGCTCCGGCCGTCCAGGCCCGGTGCTGATCGATCTGCCATTCGACGTGCAGATGGCTGAAATCGAATTCGACATCGAGGCCTACGAACCACTGCCACTGGCCAAGCCAACCGCTAACCGCGTGCAGATCGAGAAGGCCCTGGCCATGCTCGATCAGGCTGAGCGCCCATTGCTGGTTGCCGGCGGCGGCATCATCAATGCCGACGCCAGCGAGTTGCTGGTGGAATTCGCCGAGCTGACCGGCATTCCAGTGATTCCGACCCTGATGGGCTGGGGCACGATCCCGGACGATCACCCGCTGATGGTCGGCATGGTCGGTCTGCAGACTTCGCACCGCTACGGTAACGCCACCCTGCTCAAGTCAGACGTGGTGCTGGGCGTCGGTAACCGTTGGGCCAACCGTCACACCGGTTCGATTGATGTCTACACCGAAGGCCGCAAGTTCATTCACGTCGACATTGAGCCGACGCAAATCGGCCGCGTGTTCAACCCGGACCTGGGCATCGTGTCCGACGCCGCTGCCGCGCTGACCGTGTTCATCGAAGTTGCTCGCGAATGGCAAGCTGCCGGCAAGCTGAAAAACCGCAGCGCCTGGCTGCAAGATTGCCAGCAGCGCAAAGCCAGCCTGCAGCGTAAAACCCACTTCGACAACGTGCCGGTCAAGCCGCAGCGTGTTTACGAAGAGATGAACCAGGTGTTCGGCAAAGACACCTGCTACGTCAGCACCATTGGTCTGTCGCAAATTGCCGGCGCGCAGTTCCTGCACGTCTACAAGCCGCGTCACTGGATCAACTGCGGTCAGGCCGGCCCGTTGGGCTGGACCATTCCGGCAGCGCTCGGCGTGGTCAAGGCTGATCCGACTCGCAAGGTCGTGGCACTGTCGGGCGACTATGACTTCCAGTTCATGATTGAAGAATTGGCGGTGGGCGCGCAGTTCAAGCTGCCGTACATCCACGTGGTGGTCAACAACTCGTACCTGGGGCTGATTCGTCAGGCTCAGCGTGGTTTCGACATGGACTACTGCGTGCAGCTGTCCTTCGACAACCTGAACGCTCCGGAACTCAACGGTTACGGTGTCGATCACGTCGCAGTCGCCGAGGGCCTCGGTTGCAAGGCACTGCGTGTGTTCGAACCGGCTCAGATCCAGCCAGCCCTGCGCAGGGCCCAGGAACTGATCGAAGAGTTCAAGGTGCCGGTGATCGTCGAGATCATTCTGGAGCGCGTGACCAACATTTCCATGGGCACCGAGATCAACGCCGTCAACGAATTCGAAGACCTGGCGCTGGTCGGCAACGACGCACCGACGGCGATTTCGTTGCTCGATTAAATTGACCTGATACCTGTAGGAGCTGCCGCAGGCTGCGATCTTTTGATCTTTGGTTTTTCAAAAATGAAAGATCAAAAGATCGCAGCCTGCGGCAGCTCCTACAGAGCCATCATTCTAAATTTGCACGGGAGACCACCATGCCGCGTTTCGCAGCCAACCTGTCCATGCTGTTCACTGAGCAGGATTTTCTTGCCCGTTTCGAAGCGGCCGCCAAGGCCGGCTTCAGTGGTGTCGAGTACCTGTTCCCTTATGACTTCAGCTCCGCCGAGATCAAGGCCAAGCTCGACGCCAACGGTCTGACCCAAGTGTTGTTCAACCTGCCGGCCGGTGACTGGGCCAAGGGCGAGCGCGGTATCGCGTGCCTGCCGGACCGGGTCGAAGAGTTTCGCGCCGGTGTCGATCTGGCGATCGCCTATGCGCAAGTGCTCGGCAACACCCAGGTCAACTGCCTGGCCGGTATTCGCCCACAAGGCGTCGACGATCCCACCGTGGAAAAAACCTTCGTCGCCAACCTCAAGTACGCCGCCGACAAGCTGCAAGCGGCGGGCATCAAGCTGGTGATGGAAGCGATCAACACCCGCGACATCCCGGGTTTCTACCTGAACAACACGGCGCAAGCCCTGTCGATTCGCGAGCAGGTTGGTAGCGCCCATCTGTTCCTGCAATACGACATCTACCACATGCAAATCATGGAGGGCGACCTGGCCCGCACCATGGCCGCGCACCTGGGCGAGATCAACCATATCCAGTTGGCCGATAACCCTGGGCGCAACGAACCGGGCACCGGTGAAATCAACTACCGCTTCCTGTTCGAGCACCTGGACCGCATCGGTTATCAGGGTTGGATCGGCTGTGAATACAAGCCGCTGACCACTACTGAAGCAGGCCTGGGCTGGCTGAAAACCCATAACGCGATCTAACGCTATTCCTGTAGGAGCTGCCGAAGGCTGCGATCTTTTGATTTTAAAAACCTGAAGATCAAAAGATCGCAGCCTGCGGCAGCTCCTACAGGGGGCCACATAAATACAAGAGGATTTTCTCATGGCTAAAATCGGATTTATCGGCACTGGCATCATGGGCCACCCAATGGCGTTGAACCTGCAGAAAGCCGGTCACAGCCTGTTCCTGTCAGCGCACCACGACGCCGCGCCTGCCGACCTGGTGGCCGCTGGCGCCGTCGCCCTGGCGAACCCGAAAGAAGTCGCGCAAGAAGCCGAATTCATCATCGTCATGGTGCCGGACACCCCGCAGGTCGATGACGTGCTGTTCCGCGCCGACGGCATTGCGGCCGGTGTGGGCAAAGGCAAAATCGTCATCGACATGAGTTCGATCTCGCCCACCGCCACCAAAGCGTTCGCCGCCAAGATCAACGAAAAAGGCGCCCAGTACCTCGACGCTCCAGTATCCGGCGGTGAAGTCGGTGCCAAGGCTGCCACCCTGAGCATCATGATCGGCGGCGATGCCGATGCCTTCGAACGCGCCTTGCCGCTGTTCCAGGCCATGGGCAAGAACATCACCCTGGTCGGTGGTAACGGCGACGGTCAAACCGCGAAAGTGGCGAACCAGATCATCGTGGCGCTGAACATCCAGGCCGTGGCCGAAGCCCTGCTGTTCGCCTCGAAAAACGGTGCTGATCCCGCCAAGGTGCGTGAAGCACTGATGGGCGGTTTCGCTTCGTCGAAGATTCTCGAAGTGCACGGCGAGCGCATGATCAAAGGCACTTTCGATCCGGGCTTCCGCATCAGCCTGCACCAGAAGGACCTCAACCTGGCCCTGCAAGGCGCCAAGGAACTGAACATCAACCTGCCGAACACCGCCAACACCCAGCAAGTATTCAGCACGTGCGCGGCGATTGGTGGCAGCAACTGGGACCACTCGGCGCTGATCAAGGGACTGGAGCATATGGCGAATTTCTCGATTCGCGATAAGTAAGCCCTGCACAACCCCTGTGGGAGCGAGCCTGCTCGCGAAGAGGCCCTGACATTCAACATCCAGGTTGACTGACACACCGCTTTCGCGAGCAGGCTCGCTCCCACAGAGTCCGCATCAAACCCAACAACAAGAATTCCGGGAGCCCGCCATGTCGGTCGATCCGCAACAATTCCTGCGCGAGCTGTTTGCCACAGCCATCGACGCGGCCCATCCGCAGCAAGTCCTCGAAGCGCATTTGCCCGCTGATCGCAGCGGTCGCGTGATCGTCATCGGCGCTGGCAAGGCCGCCGCCGCCATGGCCCAGGTGGTCGAGCGCTGCTGGCAGGGTGAAGTGTCCGGCCTGGTGGTGACGCGCTACGGTCACGGCGCCCCGTGCGAAAAAATCGAAGTCGTTGAAGCCGCGCACCCGGTGCCGGATGCCGCCGGCCAGGCCGTCGCCAAGCGCGTATTTGAACTGGTCAGCAACCTGACCGAAGACGACCACGTAATTTTCCTGCTCTCCGGCGGTGGCTCGGCATTGCTGGCGTTACCCGCTGCCGGCATCACGCTGGCCGACAAGCAATCGATCAACAAAGCCCTGCTCAAATCCGGCGCGACCATTGGCGAGATGAATTGCGTACGCAAGCACCTCTCGGCGATCAAGGGCGGCCGCCTCGGCAAGGCCTGCTGGCCCGCCACTGTGTATACCTATGCGATTTCCGATGTACCGGGCGACCTCGCCACGGTCATCGCCTCCGGCCCCACCGTGGCCGACCCTAGTACCTCGGCCGAAGCCCTGGCGATCCTCAAACGCTATGGCATAGAAGCCCCGGCGTCGGTGCGTCACTGGCTGCAAAGCCCGGAATCGGAAACCGTCAAACCCGGCGACCCAAGTCTCGAGCGCAGCCATTTCCAGTTGATTGCCCGCCCTCAACAGTCACTCGAAGCCGCTGCGGTTAAAGCCCGCCAGGCCGGTTTCAGTCCGTTGATTCTCGGCGATCTGGAAGGCGAATCCCGCGAAGTGGCCAAGGTCCACGCCGGCATCGCGCGGCAAGTGGTCTTGCACGGCCAACCGTTGGCCGCGCCGTGCGTGATCCTCTCGGGCGGTGAAACCACGGTTACCGTGCGCGGCAATGGCCGAGGCGGACGCAACGCCGAATTCCTGCTCAGCCTGACCGACAGCCTGAAAGGCCTGCCCGGCGTTTATGCACTGGCTGGCGACACCGATGGCATCGATGGCTCCGAAGACAACGCCGGCGCGATCATGACCCCGGACAGTTACGCCCGCGCCGCCGCCCTCGGCCTGAGCGCCAGCGATGAACTCGATAACAACAATGGCTACGGCTATTTCGAGGCACTGGACGCACTGATCGTCACCGAGCCGACCCGCACCAACGTCAACGACTTCCGTGCCATTCTGATTCTCGAGAGCCCTAAACATGACGCCTGACAAAAAGGTCAAAATACTCGCCACCCTCGGCCCGGCTACCGACGGGATCGAAGACATCCGTGAACTGGTGCAGGCCGGGGTCAACATCTTCCGCCTGAACTTCAGCCACGGCGATCATGCCGACCACGCCCAGCGCTATCAGTGGATTCGTGAAGTCGAGCGCCAGCTGAATTATCCGCTGGGCATTCTGATGGACTTGCAAGGCCCGAAACTGCGGGTCGGCAAATTCGCCGAAGGCAAGGTGCAACTGGTCCGTGGTCAGGCCCTGCGCCTGGACCTGGACCCGACGCCGGGCGATCAACGTCGGGTTAATCTGCCGCACCCGGAAATCATCGCGGCGCTGGAGCCAGGCATGGACCTGCTGCTGGACGACGGCAAATTGCGCCTGCGCGTGGTCACCAAACATGCCGACGCCATCGCCACCACGGTGCTCAATGGCGGCGAACTGTCGGACCGCAAAGGCGTGAACGTGCCACAAGCGGTGCTGGAACTGAGCCCGCTGACCGCCAAGGATCGACGTGACCTGAGCTTCGGTCTGGAGTTGGGCGTGGACTGGGTAGCCCTGTCGTTCGTGCAGCGCCCGGAAGACATTCGCGAGGCCCGTGAATTGATTGGCGACAAGGCATTTTTGATGGCCAAGATCGAGAAGCCGTCGGCGGTCATTCATCTGCGGGAAATCGCTGAATTGAGCGACGCGATCATGGTCGCTCGTGGCGACCTCGGCGTCGAAGTGCCGGCCGAGAGCGTGCCGCAGATTCAGAAAAACATCATCAGCCTGTGCCGCGAATTGGGTAAACCGGTGGTGGTGGCGACGCAGATGCTGGAGTCGATGCGCTTCTCTCCCGCGCCGACCCGCGCCGAGGTGACCGACGTTGCCAACGCCGTGGCCGAAGGTGCAGACGCGGTCATGCTGTCGGCGGAAACCGCGTCCGGCGAATACCCGATGGAAGCCGTGCAGATGATGAGCAAAATCATTCGCCAGGTGGAAAACGGCCCGGATTACCAGGCGCAACTGGATGTGAGCCGGCCGAAAGCCGAGGCGACTGTTTCCGATGCGATCAGCTGCGCGATCCGCCGCATCAGTAACGTGCTGCCGGTGGCGGTGCTGGTGAATTACAGCGAGTCCGGGACGTCGAGCCTGCGGGCGGCGCGGGAGCGGCCAACGGTGCCGATTCTGAACCTGACGCCGAACCTTCAGACAGCGCGCCGGTTGACGGTCGCGTGGGGCGTGCATTCGGTGGTCAATGATCGGTTACGGCAGGTGGACGAGGTGTGTTCGACGGCGCTGGAGATTGCACAGGCCCAAGGGATGGCCAAGCGCGGGGACACATTATTGATCACGGCGGGTGTGCCGTTTGGGCAGCCTGGGTCGACTAACTCCTTGCGCATTGAGACGTTAATTTAGCGTCCTTCCCGGCCTCTTCGCGAGCAGGCTCGCTCCCACAGTGGATCTGTGTTGCTCACAGATTCCGCGACTGAACGAAGATTCAGTGTGGGAGTGAGCCTGCTCGCGAAGGTGGCGACACGGTTTAACTGAAACACCACAGACTTCATCATGCCTGCCAACCACTTCAACACCCACTGCCCCGATTGGGCCACGGCCCTGCTCAACGGCTTCAGCCAGATCTTCCTGCAGCGTCATCCGCTGTGCGGTCTGCTGTGCCTGTTGGCGATTCTTTTTACCGCACCGACCTTGCTCGGCGGCGCATTGCTGGGCGGCGTCGCCGGTTTGCTTACCGCGCAACGACGCAATTACGCCAAGTCTGACCGCCAAGCCGGGGTCTTCAGCTACAACGGTGTTTTGCTCGGTTTGCTGCTGAGCCTGTACTTCCCCTGGTCCGCGATGCTGCCGCTGTTGATCATCGCTGCCGGTGGCCTGAGTGCCATGCTCACCCAGCAATGGCTGAAACGCATCCGTTTCAGCCAATACCTGCCCGCGTACACCTCGCCTTTCGTGGGCCTGAGCTGGGTGTTGCTGTGCTTCGCCACGCCTTCGACCCAGGCGCATTTGATCGAAATCAACACGCTGAACATGCTCGCCGCCCCCCTCAAAGGCCTCGGCCAGGTGATGTTCCTCGGTCATCCACTGGCCGGTGCGATGATTGCCGCCGGTTTGCTGATCGCTGATCGCCGCGCCTTCTGCTGGGCGGTGCTGGCGTCTGTCGCGGGCATGAGCTGGAGCCTGCTGCACCACGACTTCTACACCGCACTGCTCGGCCTCGGTGGCTATAACGCCGTCCTTGCCGCCCTCGCCTTCACCTCGCAGCGTCGCCAGCCGTGGCTGCCACTGGTGGGCATTGGCATGGCGCTGTTGCTGACGCCGGTGTTTGCCGCCGTCGGTCTGCCCACGTTGACCGCGCCGTTCATCCTCGCTTGCTGGGTGATCCGTAGCACCGTGCAAATGTTCGGCAAAGCCACTCTTGAAAGCGCGCCTTGCGCTCTCGGGGAGAATCAACCTAGGCTTCGCTGATTCTCGGTTCAGGCGGTATCCATGGACAGCAGCAAAAACTGGCGTAAAGAGCTTTACGTCATGGTTTTCCAAAGCGACACCAAGGCCGGACGTCGCTTCGACGGCATCCTGCTGTTGATCATTCTCGCGAGCATTGTGATTGTGATGCTCGACAGCATCGACGCCATCCACCAGAACTACGCCGACGTGCTGGCGTACATCGAGTGGGGCTTCACGATCATCTTCGCCATCGAATACGGCTTGCGCCTGTACTGTTCGCCCAAGCCGCTGCGCTACGCGTTCAGTTTCTATGGGCTGGTGGATTTGCTGGCCATCGTGCCCGGCGTCCTGGCGCTGTATTACGCCGATGCGCAGTATCTGCTGATTATCCGGATCATCCGGATGCTGCGGATATTCCGCGTGCTCAAACTCAGCCCCTACCTTAAACAAGCCAACTATTTGATGTCGGCGCTGCGCGGCAGCAAGCAGAAGATCGTGGTGTTTCTGGTCAGCGTCTGCACGCTGGTGACGGTGTTCGGCACGCTGATGTACGTGATCGAAGGCCCGGAACACGGCTTCACCAGCATTCCCAAAGGCATCTATTGGGCGATCGTGACGTTGACCACCGTGGGCTTCGGCGACATCGTGCCGAAGACACCGCTCGGCCAGGTGATTTCGTCATTGGTCATGATCACCGGTTATTCGATCATTGCTGTGCCGACCGGTATTTTCACTGCTGAACTGGCCAACGCCATGCGCGGCGAGCAGTTGCAACACGACTGCCCGGTGTGCAAGAAAAACAGCCATGAACACGGCGCCGCGTTTTGCTCACGCTGTGGTAATCAGTTGTTCAAAAAACTGGAATAAGCAAAGTGCTTTTTAATCTTTAAAGGACTATGCAAGCCCGGCTATAGTCGCTGGCAAAACGGTGGCAACACCTCTTTCAATGGTAAACAACCTGTAGGAGCTGCCGCAGGCTGCGATCTTTTGACTCTGATCTCTAAACAGCAAAATCAAAAGATCGCAGCCTGCGGCAGCTCCTACATAGAACAAGGAATTCGTGGTGAAAAAACTCTTTGGCGCCTCACTTCTGGCCGCTGGCCTGGCATTGACCAGCGTGGCTCAGGCCGCACCTACCCTGCTTAACGTTTCCTACGACGTGATGCGCGATTTCTACAAGGACTACAACGCTGCCTTCCAGAAACACTGGCAAGCCGAGCACAACGAAAACATCACGTTGCAGATGTCCTTCGGTGGTTCGAGCAAACAGGCACGTTCCGTGATCGACGGCCTGCCGGCTGACGTCATTACCATGAACATGGCGACCGACATCAATGCGCTGGCGGATAACGGCAAACTGGTGCCGGACAACTGGGTCACGCGTCTGCCAAACAACAGCGCGCCATTCACATCGGCCACGGTGTTCATCGTGCGCAAAGGCAACCCGAAAGCCCTGAAAGACTGGCCGGACCTGCTCAAGGATGGCGTGCAAGTCATCGTGCCGAACCCGAAGACTTCAGGCAACGGCCGCTACACCTACCTCTCGGCCTGGGGTTATGTACTGAAGAACGGTGGTGACGAGAACAAGGCCAAGGCTTTCGTCGGCAAACTGTTCAAACAGGCACCAGTGCTGGACACCGGTGGCCGTGCAGCCACTACCACGTTCATGACCAACCAGATCGGCGACGTGCTGGTGACCTTCGAAAACGAAGCGGAAATGATTGCCCGCGAGTTCGGTCGTGACCAGTTTGAAGTGATCTACCCAAGCGTTTCCGCTGAAGCCGAGCCGCCGGTGTCAGTGGTCGATAAAGTGGTCGAGAAGAAAGGCACCCGCGCGGCCGCCGAAGAATACCTGAAGTACCTGTGGTCGCCGGAAGGTCAGGAAATTGCAGCCGCCAACTACCTGCGTCCGCGGGATCCAGCGGTGCTGGCAAAGTACACCGATCGTTTCCCGAAAGTGGACTTCCTGTCGGTCGAGAAGACCTTTGGTGACTGGCGCACCGTGCAGAAGACTCACTTCAACGATGGCGGGATCTTTGACCAGATTTACGCGCAGTAAACGCTGATAGCCCTATGAAAAAGGCGACCTGCGAAGGTCGCCTTTTTTGTGGCTGCAAGCACGGCCTCTGTGTGACTGCACGCACGGTACCTGTAGGAGCTGCCGAAGGCTGCGATCTTTTGATCTTGACCATTCGGAACCGCTGAAAATCAAGCTCAAGATCAAAAGATCGCAGCCTTCGGCAGCTCCTACAGGGGGGCGCGGTTACATCGGCGGGGTTACGCCGTCCTTGCCGGCCGATATGGATTGCGCAGTGAGCGTTCCGTCCGCACTCTGGGTGACGAACGTCACGATCTTCACCCCCACCTTCAGCAAGCTGCGATCCCCCGGCAGCAGGTTCACGATCGGCACATCTTCGGGCACCAGAATCTTCTGCTGCCCGCCCTTGTAGTTAACGGTCAAGACCCGGCCATTGCTGACCACCAGATCGCCCACGCTGCCGTTGGTCATGCTGCTGCCCTTGGCCAGGTCAAAAGGCCGATGGCCGTCGCCGCTACCGGCCAGTTCCGGTGGAAAGACGTGGACTTCCAGCGCCTTGAGCGTGCCATCATCCTGCGGAATGGCTGCCGAGCCGATGTAGCTGCCGGGCTTGATGTCTTCGATATTGGCCAGGGTGACAGCGCGGACTTTGGTGTCGTTGGTCAGGTGGATCACTACGTTTTCACCGCTGTTAACGTGTACTTTCAACACATCAGGGCTGACTCCCGTTATTTCGCCGCGCACGCCGACGCGCATGCCCGGCGCGTCGGCGGCCTGGGCGATACCTGCGGTGAACAGGGTGATCAAGGTTAACGCTGAAGCGCTGCGAATCAGGTGACGAAACATCGCATTCATGGAAGTGCCTTCCGGTTATGAAACGTGAGGAGAGAACATAAGCACGCTATCGAACAGGATGTAAGTGAATGTATCATCGGACCTCAATGTTTTGACGCAAGGCTCATCGATGGACATCACGCACGTCCGTCAGTCATTCCGCAAAGGAATGATTGCTATCACCCAAAGCCCTCTTCTGCCTAATCCGATCTGTCTTTAGCCTGCGCGCATTCCCTTCCGTTCAGCGAGAAACGTTATGAACCCAGCAAACCAGGTGCCCCGCGGCGCAACGACGATGACCAAAGGCATGGTGTTGCTCTTTGCCTTCTGCTGCGGCGCTATCGTGGCCAACATTTACTACGCCCAACCGATTATTGGTCTGATCGCGCCGGACATCGGCCTGACCAGCACCATGGCCAGCCTGATTGTTTCGCTGACTCAGATTGGTTATGCGCTGGGCCTGTTCTTTCTCGTGCCGCTGGGTGACCTGCTGGAAAACCGCCGGTTGATGATCATCACCACGGTGGTGGCGATTGCCAGTCTGCTGGGCGCAGCATTCACCGATCAGCCGAACGTATTTTTGTTGATATCGCTGTTGGTGGGGTTCAGTTCGGTGTCGGTGCAGATCCTGATCCCGCTGGCCGCACACCTGGCGCCGGAAGAATCCCGTGGCCGCGTGGTCGGCGGGATCATGGGCGGCTTGCTGCTGGGGATTCTGTTGGCGCGACCGGTGTCCAGCCTGGTGGCTGACCACTTTGGCTGGCGCGCGATGTTTGTGATCGCGGCGGTGTTGATGGCCGCGATCAGCATCGTGCTGGCCCTGACGATTCCCAAGCGCCAGCCTGATCACAGCGCGACCTATGGCCAGTTGCTGGGCTCGCTGTGGACGCTGTTGCGCCAACAACCGGTATTGCGCCAGCGCGCCTTTTATCAGGGTTGCATGTTCGCCACCTTCAGCCTGTTCTGGACTGCCGTGCCGCTGGAACTGGCGCGCAATCATAGCTTGTCGCAAACCCAGATCGCACTCTTCGCCCTGGTCGGTGCCATCGGTGCCATCGCCGCGCCGATCGCCGGTCGACTGGCCGACGCCGGCCACACTCGCATCGCGTCGCTGCTGGCCTTGCTGTTCGCCAGCCTGAGCTTCCTGCCGGCGTTCATCCATCCGGTCTACAGCGTCATCGGCCTCGCCGTCACCGGCGTGGTACTCGATTTCTGCGTGCAGATGAACATGGTCCTCGGCCAACGTGCGGTCTACGCGCTCGACGCCAAAAGCCGCAGTCGTTTGAACGCGCTGTACATGACCAGCATCTTCATCGGCGGCGCGTTTGGTTCCTCGGTGGCCAGTGCGGTGTATGAACATGGCGGCTGGATGTGGATCGTGATTGTCGGCAGCGTGTTTCCACTGCTGGCACTGTTGCGGTTCTTGAGCGTTTCACAGAAGCGCGCGCTGGTGACGGCGTGAGCCATTAAAAGCATCGCGGGCAAGCCTCGCTCCTACAGTGTCGGAGCGAGGCTTACCCGCGATGGCGATATGACTGACACCACTCAATGTCGAACCAACTTCTCCATCGCCGCATCCGCCAGGAAAGAGGAGCGGCTTTTCACATTGTGCTCACGCACATAGCGGTCAATCCGCTGGATCACATAACCGGGCAGCGTCACGTTGACCTTCTCGGTTTTGCCCATATACGGCGAGATGTCCAGCTCCAGCATGCCCCAGCCCATCTCGGCAAAATCGGCATTGCCACGGTGCGTAGCCGCAGACGAAGGCATGGGAATGGAGTCCCCATCAGCCGCAATCTCCTGAAGCATGATGTGAGCAATCTCGACCGCCGCGTTATAGGCGTCTTCAAACGTATCCCCGGCCGTCACGGCACCCGGGATATCGGGGATCTGAATACCGATGGCGGTGTTCTCGTCGCCCCACTCGATACAGATTGGATATTGCATTATGGATCTCCTGCGTTACTGGCTGGCGGGCAGTACAGCCCGGCTCGCCTCCTGATGCTTTTAACCGTCCCGATCGGTAAATCCTTTTTCGGGTGAGGGACGGGAATCGTGTACGGGTTGTATCGGTGGGTGAAAAGATGATGGCTGGCAGTAATCCGATCCAGCGTCCATCCCGCCTCCTCAAGTTCCTTGATCAATAACCTGCTTTGCACCACCAGCCTCCTTGCGACGGCCCCTATAAAAGTAACTCTAGAGTTATCTTTATTCAAGCACAAAAACCCCGATCTGGACGCTCGGTTGTTTTACAGCGTGTGATTGCGGTCGAGCGCATTCTTCCCAGGAATGAATCTTTTGCGCTGAATGCACGGTTACACCGAAATCATCCCGGATTACACTCAGCCGCCTGAGCCTGAAGCGATGCTGGATGCGATTCGCGGCCACCCCTCTCAAGACAAGGAGCTTGCAATGACCCGACGTACTTTTCTCATCACCGGCGCCAGCAAAGGCATTGGCCGCGCGGTGGCCGAGCATCTGGATCGCGCGGGACACCGGGTGGTCGGCATTGCCCGGACGCCGGACTTGAGCTTTCCGGGCATTCTGTTTCCGCTGGATTTGAGCGACAGAGTGCTGACTCAGGAAGTGCTGGCAGATCTGGCCAGGACCTATGAGTTTGATGGTCTCGTGAATAACGTCGGCCTGGTACGCCCGCAGGTTCTGGGGGAAATCGATCTGGACACCTTCGACGACGTGATGCGAGTCAACCTGCATTCAGCCTTGCAAGCCACTCAGGCACTGCTGCCGAACATGCGGGCCAAGGGTTGGGGTCGGGTGGTCAACATTTCCAGTTTGACCGTGCTTGGCATCACTCAACGCACGGCCTATGCAGCGGCGAAAGCCGCGTTGATCAGCTTCACGCGATCCTGGGCGCTGGAACTGGCGCAAACCGGCGTGACGGTCAACGCAGTGGCGCCGGGACCGACCGAAACGGAACTGTTCCGCGCCAACAACCCGCCAGGCAGCGAAGGCGAGGCGCGTTATCTGGCCGGCGTGCCGATGGCGCGCCTGGGACAGCCTCAGGAGATCGCGGCGGCGATTGCGTTTTTGTTGTCCGAACAGAGCGGGTTTATCACAGGGCAAACGTTGTTTGTCGATGGCGGTTCTTCGATAGGCAAAGCCGCGTTCTGACCAATAACACCAACCCCCTGTGGGAGCGAGCCTGCTCGCGAAATTGGCGGAACATCCAATATAGATGTTGAATGAAAGTCCGCTTTCGCGAGCAGGCTCGCTCCCACATTTTGATCTCTACAAGGACTTAAGATGGACCGCTTGGCCGCAATGGAAACCTTCATCTATGTGGTGGAAACCGGCTCATTTTCCGCCGCCGCACGACGCCTGGACATCGGCCAGCCAGCCGTCTCGAAGACCATCGCGCAACTGGAAGCGCGGCTTGCGGTGCGGCTGCTATTGCGCTCGACCCGTGGGCTGACACCCACTGAAGCCGGCCTGGCGTTTTTCGAACGCTCCAAGCGTGCCATCGAAGAAGCCGACGAAGCTGACAATGCAGCTCGCGGTGCCGCCAACGGGCTGACAGGCAACCTGCGCATTTGCGCCGCCGTGACCTTTGGCCGGATGCACATCGTCCCGCACCTCGGCCCATTCCTCGATCAAAACCCGGAACTGAACATCGACCTGATGCTCGATGATCGCAACGTTAATCTGGTGGAAGAAGGCGTCGACGTCGCCCTGCGAATGGGCGCCTTGAGCGACTCGAGCTACACCGCGCGCAAGATCGCCGAATGCCGGCGTGTGGTATTGGGTACGCCGGCGTACTTCGAAAAACACGGTGAACCAACCTGCCCTGCCGATCTGGGCAAGCATCAGGCGATCATCTACACCTTGGGCGGTGGCGCCAGCTGGCCATTCAAAAAAGCTGACGAAGAACAACCCTTCATGGTCAACGGCAGGATTCGCATCAGTGCTGCCGAAGGCCTGCGTGAATCGGTACTCGCCCATCAGGGGCTGACCATGGCGTCGGAGTGGATGTTTGCGCCGGAGCTGGCCAGCGGGGCGGTCCGGGAAGTGATGAAGGAATGGACACTGCCGAAGCAGGAACTGTGGGCGGTATTTCCTACCGGGCGAATGGCCAGCGCAAAAGCTCGGGCATTTGTGGAGTATGTGCGGGGGGGATTGGTGAAAGAGGTTTAAAAAGCCCGTCAGTTTCGTTTATTGCGATTTTCGAATAATTCGAATAGCCTTCAAGCATTGCTAATTCAGGCAACTGGAAATCATCATGTCAAACCTCATTCACCCGCCGATCAACTTGCCCCTGGAGCGCGAGATACAAGCTGCTATTGAAGGTCAACACGCCTTGGCGGCTTATTTGGCGACTCAGTTCGACACTCAACTCATTCAGATTTTTGATGAGCATAACGAAGCTCACACGGTCGAACTACCTACCTCGGCACTCCGGTTGTTGGTTGACATCCTGGCCGAGCTGGCGGCGGGCAACGCCGTCAAAGTGGTCCCGGTTCATGCGGAACTCACCACTCAGGAAGCGGCAGACTTGCTCAACGTCTCACGTCCGCACCTGATCAAACTACTGGAGTCTGGCGAGTTGTCCTACCATAAAACCGGCAAGCACCGACGTGTGCGCTTTGCTGATTTGATGGACTATAAAACCCGGCGCGACACCACCAGCGAGCGAGCAATGACGCTTCTCGCCGAGCAGGCACAAGCGTTAAGGACAGGATACGAGTGAGGCACTCCTCTTTTACTGCTGTATATGACGCATGTGTGCTGTACCCCGCCCCCCTGAGAGATTTTTTGATGTGGCTTGCACTCTCCGGACGTTTCAGAGCGAAATGGACCCTGGAGATACACAACGAATGGAAACGCAATTTGCTAAAAAACCGTCCGGATCTGACCGCGGGGCAATTGGATCGCACGTCCGAACTGATGAATCAGGCATTACCCGACGCCTGCGTGTCCGGTTACGAAGAGCTGATTGAAGGGCTAACGCTACCCGATGTTGATGATCGACATGTCCTGGCCGCTGCCATTCACTGCAATGCCAGCGTCATCGTCACCTTCAACCAGAAAGATTTCCCCTGCACCGCACTCAGTCCCTTCGGTATCGAAGCTCAGCACCCTGACGAGTTCGTCGATAACCTTTTCGATCTGGACCCGACAGCAGTGGTCGCGGCGGCGCAACGGCAGCGTCAACAGTTAAAGCTGCCGCCGATGGATGTTGGCACCTACCTTGAGCTTCTGGTGCGCCAGGGATTGGTTCAGTCAAGCAAGGCATTGGCCGAGTACCGCGCGATGCTCTAAAACGTCATTTCCATACTCCAGATAGCAATACGGCGATCCTGAGATCGCCGTTTTCATTTACTGCCCGAATTGCCTGCCCAGTCCTCCAGGCACGCCATGGATGTCCGTCTCCTCCCAAGGCCCGTTCGGGCTGATCGACCGGCTCCAGCCATTGTTCCAACGGTAGTAGGTGCGCTGGCGATAGAAGGTATTGGGCTGGTCATCGAGCACATAAACGCCCATTTTCGGGTCCCAATGGCTTTCGCCACCCGGCGGCGGCGCGAAGCTGGCAGAGGTGCGCGGCAGCGGTTTGGCGGGCTTGGCCGGAATGCTCGGCTTGCTCGGCGTGGGTGCAGGAGACGGCGTCGGGCTGGGCTGCGACGGCGGGATCGGTGGCAGTGATGTCGGCTCCGGCCGCTGGACCGCACACGCGCTTAACCCCAGAACCAGACTGAGCAGGGTAATACGGGCGATAGCGGTCATGGCGAGGGTTCCTGTTATTTATCCGGGCTGTCGATGGTCAGTTTTTGCGGCGCGGTGCTGCTGCTGGCCAAGGGCTGGCTGCGACCGATCCATTCGCCGGCAGTCGGTTGGCCGGCACGGGAAATGCGCGCAACCAGTTGGACTTCAGGGAAGTTCGACAGTTTCAACTGCGGCATCATTGCGTCGGCATCACCCAGTTCGACGGTTGCCGGCAGGTCGGCCACGGTCAAGCGCTTGGCGGCCAGTGGTGCGGGCGGGCCTGAGGTGGCGCGGGCAAAGATGAACACGCTGTCGCCCGGTTGCACTTTGTCTTTCAGCTCGGGCGCCAGATCGACGGTGACGTTAAGCAGCGCTGCCGCTTTGGCCGCCGGTGCCGGGGCAACCTTGCCACCGCTGGCTTGCAGTTTTTCGGTGGCTCGGGTGATTCCGCCTTGCAACGCGTCTCGGGAGTTGTCGTCTGGTGGTAGTTGCGCCAGCAGGCGATTCCAGTAGTCGATAGCGTCCTGGTAACGCTGGCCTTCGAAGGCCGCAATGCCGAGCAGGCCAAGGCTGGTGACTTCTTTCGGATCGGCTTTCAGCGCTTCGTCCGTCAGCGCCTGCACCTTGTCCGACCACTTTTTGCCGTCGGCGAAATACTGGGCTTGAGCCCACTGGCCAAGCAACTCCGGTTGGCGACCGGCCAGGTTCACGGTGCGCTCGAAGATTTTCGCCGCGTCGCCAGGGCGATCCTGCGCCATGTACGTACGCCCCAGGAAATACAGGCCTTCAGCCGAATCCGGCTGCGCCGCGACTGCCCGTTCCAGGCGACGGGTCATCTCTTCCATCGACTGCGGCGCCTGGGCGAATTCGCGCGTCAGCTCGACTTTGTCGCTGGCGCCGAAATGCAGGTAAAGGCCAAGGCCCAACACCGGCACCAGGATCGCCGCCAGCAGTGGCAGCGGCTTGCCCAGACGCGACACGCGCGGTGCCGCAACACCTTCGGTGTCCGCCAGCAATTCACGGGCTGCTTCAGCGCGACCGGAGTCCATTTGCGCAGCGTCGAGCACACCCTCCTCTTGTTGAGTCTGCAGCTCAGCCACGCGCTCCTGATACAGCGCGACGTTCAGGGCAGTACGATCCTCTTCGAGTTGGGCACGACGGCCACGCAGAACGGGGATCAACAGAAAACTCAGGGCAACCAGAAGTAGCAGACCTGCAGCGAGCCAGAAATCAATCATTCTTGGTTTTTATCCAACAGTTGGTCGAGGCGCTCGCGCTCATCAGAGGAAAGCGTGTCCGGTGTGTCAGCGCGTTGCACGCGACGACGGCGGACGATCACGGCGATGATCACAAAACCACCCAGCAGCAAGCCGGCCGGGCCGAACCAGAGCAAAGCAGTCTTGGCGTTCAGAGCAGGTTTGTAGCGGACGAAATCACCGTAGCGGTCGACCATGAAATCGATGATCTGCTGGTTGTCCTTCCCTTCGCCGAGCATGCGGAAAATCTCTTTGCGCAGGTCGGCGGCGATGGGGGCGTTGGAATCGGCGATGTCCTGATTCTGGCACTTTGGGCAACGCAACTCTTTAGTCAACTCGCGAAAACGCTCGCGATCACTCTCTTTGGCGAACTCGTAAGTGTCGATGGCGGCATGCGCTACGCCGGCCATGCTCAAACCCAAAACGACGGCGGCGATCCAGCGCTTCATGGCTTGGCCTCGTCGACCAGCGCCTGATACTTGGCCGCCAGTTTTTCACGCCATACCTGCTCGTCGATCACGCCAACGAATTTGTCGCGGATGATGCCCTTGGCGTCGATGAAGAAGGTTTCCGGGGCGCCGTACACACCGAGGTTCAAGCCCAGGGAGCCCTCATCGTCACGGATGTCCAGTTGGTACGGGTTGTGGAATTCCACCAGCCACTTCAAGGCGTCCGTGTTGACGTCTTTGTAGTTGATGCCGTAAATCACCACGCCCTGCTGGGCCAGCTTGTTCAACACCGGGTGCTCGACCCGGCAGGAAATGCACCAGGTGCCCCAGACGTTGACCAGCGCCGGCTTACCGAGAATGTCGGCCTTGGTCAGGGTCTTGTCGCCCTGCACCGCCGGCAGGGAAAACTCCGGGAACGGTTTGTTGATCATTGCCGAAGGCAGTTCGGCCGGGTCCAGGTAAAGCCCGCGATAAAGGAAAACAGCCACCACCAGAAAAATCGCCAGTGGCAACAGCATCAACCAACGTCTCATGCAGTGGCTCCAGTCATGCCCAGTGCTTCGCGCACACGGCTTTTTACCTTGACCCGATAACGGCGATCCAGCGCCGCCAGCAAACCGCCCAGACCGGTGAGCAACCCGCCAAACCAGATCCAGCGCACAAACGGTTTGACGTGGACGCGTACGGCCCAGGCGCCATCACCCAGCGGTTCGCCGAGTGCGACGTAGAGATCACGGGTGAAACCGGCGTCGATCCCGGCTTCGGTCATGACCGAGTTCTGCACGGTGTAAAGACGCTTTTCCGGGTGCAGCACGCTGACTTCCTTGCCGTCGCGAATCACCCGCACGGTGCCTTTGTCAGAGGTGAAGTTCGGGCCTTCGAAGTGCTTCGCGCCTTCGAACACGAAGTGGTAACCCGCGAGGTCCATGGACTCGCCCGGAGCCAGGCGCAAATCGCGCTCGGCACTGTTCTGGCTCGACAGCACGACACCGAGGGCACACACGGCGATGCCGAGGTGAGCGACTTGCATGCCCCAGTAACTGCGGGTCAATGTTGGCAGGCCTTTAATCAGGCCTTTGTGGCGAGTCTTGTCGAGGATGTCACGCACGCCGGCCAGCAACACCCAGGCCGCGAGCATGAACGTCGCGATGACGGCCCAGTTGAAGTCGCCATAAGCGACGCCGGCCACCACCGCCAACGCGGCGCTGCCGAGCAGCACCGGGGTCAACATGCTCATCAGCCATTTGACCGGGGTGTCTTTCCAGCGCACCAGCATGCCGACCGCCATCACCACCATCAGCAACGCCATCAAAGGAATGAACAGCGCGTTGAAGTACGGCGGGCCAACCGACAGCTTGGCGCCGGTCATCGCATCCAGAATCAGCGGGTACAAGGTGCCGAGCAGGATCATCGACGCCGCCACGACCAGCACCAGGTTGTTGCCCAGCAGCAGGGTTTCCCGGGACCAGAGGTTGAAGCCGACATGGCTTTTGACCACGGGCGCGCGCAGGGCGAACAGCGTCAGCGAGCCGCCGACCACGAACAGCAGGAAAATCAGGATGAACACGCCGCGCTCAGGGTCCGACGCAAAGGCGTGAACCGAAGTCAGCACACCGGAACGCACGAGGAAGGTCCCGAGCAGGCTCAACGAGAACGCAGCGATCGCCAGCAACACGGTCCAGCTCTTGAACACGCCACGTTTTTCCGTGACCGCCAGTGAGTGAATCAGCGCTGTACCGACCAGCCATGGCATGAACGAGGCGTTTTCCACCGGGTCCCAGAACCACCACCCGCCCCAGCCGAGTTCGTAATAAGCCCACCACGAACCGAGGGTGATGCCAATGCCGAGGAAGGCCCAGGCGACGATGGTCCAAGGACGCGACCAGCGCGCCCATGCCGCATCAAGGCGACCGCCCAATAATGCGGCGATGGCGAACGCGAAGGCCACGGAGAAACCGACATACCCCATGTACAGCATTGGCGGGTGGACGATCAGGCCGATGTCTTGCAGCAGCGGGTTGAGGTCACGACCGTCCGCCGGAATCTGCGGCAGGATGCGGGCGAAGGGGTTGGACGTGAGGATCAGGAACATCAGGAAACCGGTGCTGATCATGCCCATCACCGCCAACACGCGGGCCAGCATCACTTGCGGCAATTGCCGGGAGAACACCGACACGGCAAATGTCCAGCCGCCGAGGATCAACGCCCAGAGCAGCAACGACCCTTCGTGCGCGCCCCACACCGCGCTGAACTTGTAGTACCACGGCAAAGCGCTGTTGGAGTTGCTGGCCACGTAGGCGACGGAGAAGTCGTCGGTCATGAACGCGTAGGTCAGGCAACCGAAGGCGAACACCAGAAAGGTGAACTGCCCCCACGCGGCCGGCTGGGCGAGGCTCATCCACAAGCGGTCACCGCGCCAGGCACCGAGTAACGGCACGATGGCCTGAACCAGCGCGAAACACAGCGCCAGGATCATAGCCAGTTGGCCCAGTTCGGGAATGAAGATTCCAGATGTCATCAGTTAGCCCTCTTTGGCGGGAGTGGGTGCCGACTGGCCGCTGTCTTTCAGGGCCTTGGTCACTTCCGGCGGCATGTATTTCTCATCGTGCTTGGCCAGCACTTCATCGGCCACCACCACGCCGTCAGCATTGAGCTTGCCGAGTGCGACGATGCCCTGCCCTTCGCGGAACAGGTCTGGAAGGATGCCGCGGTAGCTGATGGTCACGGACTTGTTGAAGTCGGTGACGATGAACTTCACGTCCAGGGAATCGCCGGAACGTTGCAGCGAACCTTTCTCGACCATACCGCCGGCGCGGATTCGCGTGTCCTGCGGCGCTTCGCCGTTGGCGATCTGGGTCGGGGTATAAAACAGATTGATGTTCTGCTGCAGGGCGCTCAGGGCCAGGCCGACGGCAGCGCCGACCCCGACCAGGATCGCGAGAATGATGATAAGTCGCTTTTTACGCAGCGGATTCACTTGCCGTTCTCCCGGCGCAAACGACGCGCCTCTTGTTGCAGATACCGCTTGCGGGCCAGGATTGGCGCCGCCACGTTAAGGGCCAGCACCGCCAGGCAAATGCCATAGGCTGACCAGACATACAGGGCGTGATGGCCCATGGCGAGGAAGTCGCCGAATGAAGCAAAACTCATCGAGCGGCCTCCAGACTGTTCTGCACTTCGGCCTTGACCCAGCTCGCCCGGGCTTCACGCTTGAGCACTTCCAGGCGCATACGCAGCAGCAGCACCGCGCCGAAGAAGCAGTAGAAACCCAGCACCGTCAGCAGCAATGGCAGCCACATCTCGGCCGGCATTGCCGGTTTTTCAGTGAGGGTGAACGTCGCGCCCTGGTGCAGGGTGTTCCACCACTCCACCGAGTATTTGATGATCGGGATATTGATCACGCCGACAATCGCCAGCACCGCGCAGGCCTTGGCGGCGCTGTCACGATTGCTGATCGCGTTGCCCAGCGCAATGAGACCGAAGTACAGGAACAGCAGAATCAGCATGGATGTCAATCGCGCATCCCAGACCCACCACGAGCCCCAGGTCGGTTTGCCCCAGATCGCGCCAGTGACCAGCGCCACGGCGGTCATCCAGGCACCGATGGGCGCGGCGCATTGCAGGGCGACGTCGGCCAGTTTCATCTTCCACACCAGCCCGACAACGCCGCACACGGCCAGCATCACGTAGCAGGACTGCGCCAGCATGGCGGCTGGAACGTGGATGTAGATGATGCGAAAGCTGTTGCCTTGCTGGTAGTCCGGCGGCGCGAAGGCCAGGCCCCAGACGACGCCAACGCCGATCAGCAGCAACGCCGCGACGCTCAGCCACGGCAGCAGTTTGCCACTGATGCCGTAAAACCATTTGGGCGAGCCGAGCTTATGAAACCAGGTCCAGTTCATTACTGTTTCCAATCACGGTTGCTCTTCGCTATGAAAAGCCAAGGGTCTTTACTGGCTAAAAAATAACCAGACCTCATTATTCGCCGACGCTGATCTTCAGGCCAGCGGCTATTGCAAAGGGTGTCAGGGTTATCGCCAGGGCGGTCAGGCTACCAAGCCACAACAGATAACCGGTCGCCGGCATGCCCTGCAACGCCGCCTGCAAGGCGCCACTGCCGAGAATCAACACCGGGATATACAGCGGCAGAATCAGCAGCGCCAGCAACAGGCCGCCACGTTTCAATCCCACCGTCAGGGCCGCGCCCACTGCACCGAGCAGGCTCAGCACCGGTGTACCCAGCAACAACGACAGCAGCAACACCGGCAGACAGGCGGTTGGCAAACCGAGCATCAATGCCAGCAGTGGAGCGAGCAAAACCAGTGCCAGGCCAGAAAACGACCAGTGTGCCAGCACCTTGGCCAATACCAGAAGAGGCAGGGGGTGCGGCGAAAGGACCCACTGTTCAAGTGATCCATCTTCGAAATCACTGCGGAAAAGCCCGTCCAGCGAGAGCAAGACCGATAAAAGGGCCGCTACCCAGACCAGCCCCGGAGACAAGGTTTGCAACAATTGAGACTCAGGACCCACGGCCAACGGGAACAGCGAAACCACAATCGCGAAGAACACCAGCGGATTGGCCAACTCCGCAGGGCGGCGAAACAGCAAGCGAGCCTCACGGGCGACCAGCAGGCCGAAAACACTCATACGGCCCAGTTCCCCAGATCAATGTCGCGATAGCCGGCTGGCATCCGGGTCAGCGTGTGGTGCGTGGTCAACACCACCATGCCCCCGCGCTCGCAGTGGGTGGCCAGGTGTTCTTCGAGTTGCGCCACGCCTTGTTTGTCGAGCGCGGTAAACGGCTCGTCGAGGATCCACAGCGGCGGGCTGTCCAGATACAGGCGCGCCAACGCCACGCGACGTTGCTGGCCGGCGGAAAGGGTGTGGCAAGGAACATCTTCGAAACCGCGCAGGCCGACAGCCGCCAGCGCTTGCCCTATGGCGTCGTGGGAGGCCGGTTGATGCAGCGCGCAGAGCCAGCTCAAATTCTCTTCCGGGGTCAGCAGGTCTTTGATGCCGGCGGCATGGCCGATCCACAGCAGGTTGCGCGCCAGCTCACTGCGTTGTTCGTTCAGCGGCTGGCCGTTGAGCAACACTTTACCGGCGGTCGGCTGCATCAGGCCGGACAGCAGCCGCAAAAGGCTGGTCTTGCCACTGCCGTTGGGGCCGCTGATCTGTACCATTTCGCCACTGGCCAGTCTCAATTCGAGATTTTCGAAGAGCAGCCGAAGGTCTCGCTCACAAGCGAGGGCAACGGTTTGCAGGACAGGACTGGTCAAGAGATCACGGGCCTTTACGGTTCAAGTCGGCGGCGGAGCGGCCGCTAAAGAGATGCAGCATAGATGCATTGGCGGCCTGTTCTAGAGAGCTGCGTCAAACAATTGCAATGTTTTCGCCACTCCCCGAAAGACGGGCGGCATTATACATGCCATGCCCTACTCTAAAGAGTGCAATTTCCTCAGGTTGTGACCGCGTATGACAGGCGAAATGAACATCCTTCCGGTACCGCAAACCACGTCCGCGACCACGCGGCCGCTGGTAGTGAGTGGCGATCTGCTCAAATTACTGACGCCGATGGAAGGACTGATCACCGCCGGTCAGACGGCGAAAGCCGAAGTGCTGTCGCTGAAGCAGGCGGACCAGACGTTTCAATTGTTGCTCAAGGTGACCCTCGACAGCGGCCGTCAGACCACGGTCCAGGCCACCAGCACGCAGCCGTTGCCACAAGGCACCAGCCTGGCAATCACCCAGCCGTCGGCGAGCAACCTGGCGATCACGGTGCAACAGGCCATCGCCTCGAGCGTCGCCACCCTCACCCGTATCGACACCGCGCAACTGCCGGTCGGCACCTTGCTGCAAGGCAAAGTCCTGACCTCGCAAGTCATGCCGCAGGTGCCGGGCCAGCCGACGGTGTTTCGTTCGATGGTCAGCCTGCTCAACACCGCGTTGAGCGGCAGCACGTTGAGCATCGACAGCCCGACGCCACTGCGCATCGGCACGTTGTTGAGCGCTTTGGTGCAGGACACGCAGACGCTGAAGTTCATGCCTTTGAGCAGTCGTCAGGAGCAATTGGCGGTGACACAGCAACTGGTCAGCCAGCAAAGCCGCCAAGGTTCGCTGGATGGCCTGATCAAAGTCCTGCAGAACCTGCCGCAGTCGGATCAGACTTCCAGCGACCTGCGGGTGGCTGTAGAGAAACTGCTCGCCGGTTTGCCGGACGTTCAGCAGCTAAGTTCGCCAAAAGGTCTGGCCCAGGCGCTGGCGAATAGCGGCCTGTTCCTCGAAGCAAAACTGCTGACCGGGCAAAACCCGACACTGGCGCCGGACATGAAGGGCGATTTGCTCAAGCTGATCGCCCAACTGACGCAAGGATTGCCGGCCAACACCAATTTGAACGCAATCATCGCCGCCAACACGTTGGCCCAGGCCATGCCGAGTTTCGTGCGCAGTGCTCTGGGCATGCTCGGCCAGGTCAGCGCGAAACCGCTGCCCAGCAGTTTTCCAATACCTGAACGCTTGTTGCAGAGTATGGACGGCGAAGGCGATCTGGAGCACTTGTTGCGACTGGCCGCTGCAGCGGTTTCGCGCCTGCAAAGCCACCAACTGTCGAGCCTGGAGCAGACCGGCGTCACTGACGACGGACGCCTGCTCAGTACCTGGCAGCTGGAAATCCCGATGCGCAACCTGCAAGACATCGTGCCGTTGCAGGTCAAGTTCCAGCGCGAGGAAGCGCCCGAGAAAGAACAACCGCACGAACGCCGCGACGAACGCGAGCCAAAACAGCAGCTGTGGCGGGTCGACCTGGCGTTCGACATGGAGCCGTTAGGCCCGCTGCAAGTTCAGGCGCAATTGATCAAGGGCAGCCTGTCCAGTCAGCTCTGGGCCGAACGGCCGTACACCGCCAGCCTGATCGAAAGCAATCTGGCCGGGTTACGCGAACGCTTGCTGGCGTCTGGCCTTAATGTCGGCGATCTCGATTGCCACCTCGGGACACCGCCACAAGGCCCGCAAACCCGCCTCGAACAACGCTGGGTCGACGAAACCGCATGAGCAACCCCAACGCCCCACGCCAGGCCATCGCCCTCAAATACGACGGCACCCACGCTCCTACCCTCACGGCTAAAGGTGACGAAGCACTGGCCGAAGCCATACTGAAGATTGCCCGCGACTATGAAGTGCCGATCTACGAGAACGCCGAGTTGGTGAAACTGCTGGCGCGGATGGAGCTGGGGGAGAGTATTCCGGAAGAGTTGTACCGCACGATCGCCGAGATCATCGCGTTCGCGTGGAATCTGAAGGGCAAGTTTCCGGCGGGGCATGATCCGGAGGCGGGGATGGTGGAGAAGGATGTAACGGATCGTGGGGATGATTATTAATTGATGTAGTGCTTATCTGTTTAACTTAACCAACCCCCTACCCGTCTCTATATTAATAAACACATTTATCTAAAACCGGAATTTCTATTTTCTCAACCATGTAAAACTTAATCAAACTCAAAAAAAGAATCTATCAGCACTTTTTCTGACAAGCATTTTCACTTGGCGCTAGCGGAGAACCTGCTTACACTGAATATCGAAATCTCTTCATCAAACCGCCCATTCAATACAGCTTTCGCAAGTACATCGCCTAGACCCGTCGCAAACTTGAATCCATGACCGGAGCATGCTGAAACATAAAAAACACCCGGCAAATCCACGGACTCACCTAATATGAACGACCCATCCTGACTCATCGTGTATATGCACTTTTTAGATGTATATGGAGTCGAATGCAAACCTGGAAACAACTGTTCTACACAATCAGAAATCTGTTCAATATCAGCTTGCACTACAGGTTGAATATGCGTCTCAGGAACAAATGGGACTTGTTGATGATTATGAAAACCAATCTTAATACCCGACTCCTCCTTGCCAATTTCTGGCGTACCGTAGAGCAGGCGCCCGTCTGGCAATTGATACAAAAAAGCGGGGAAGTTTTTTGTTAAATCTAAACCTCGCTCTATTTTTGGCTTAAACCAGTAGATCGGGACACTTTTCGGCTGGAGCAAGCCTGAAAGATCATTAATTAGAGAAGTACTCATACCAAAACCTGTCGACAGGATCACTCGTTTTGTGTGGACAACATCACCTCGACCCAGTTGAACTGCCAAGCCTTCGGAGGTCCGAAAAATGCTCGTCACTGAAGTCCCAAACCGGACCTCAGCGCCATTTCTCACGGCCAAGTTGACCATATGCAATTTCGAGTCATCCGCTGCAATAGTGTATGCCCCCTCTTCATAAACTGCCTCCATACCTTCCAGGATATGAAATTCGGGAAAAGTCCGCGCAATCTGCGTCCCAGAAAAAATCCTATGCTTAATATCGCCTTTTAAGGCGCTTGCGGCACTTTTTGGGACCACTCCTGAGGCAACCGGACCAACAAACAGTCCTCCAGTGTTGAAAATCAGACGCCTACTAGAGGAGCAGGCAAGCTCATGCCATAAATGATCAGACAATGAAAGCAAAGGCAAGTAAGATTGGCCTTCCCAATAAGCACGTCTAAAAATTCTGGAAGCACCATGTGATGAGCCCATGAGATTTATAGGCGCCCCAGAGTCAACGCCAAGCACATCACAATTTAAACGCGAGAGTCGCCACAGCGAAGCACTCCCAACAATACCTAGACCAATAACAACCACACTGTACTTACGTTTCATCTCGCCACCCTTTCTTCGTAAAAAAAACTTTTCTAATCACGGGCTCAACCACAACCAATAACAATCCACTCATGACAGTCAGAAGCATCGCTAAAATCAACGGTGAAACTATTTGCTTATAAATGATCGCTGCTACAAAAAACTGCGTAATTGGCAGCACAAACTGTATTAACCCTATATAAGTCATAGAAAGTTTTTTAGCTGAAAACGAATACAACGCCAAAGGAATAATTGACACCAATCCGCAACAAAAAACCATCAATGTCCGCCACATACCAAAATCGGCAGGAATATTCATACTAAAGTTTGAGACAAACAAAACCATGGTGCAAAATACCGCAAGCACAGAAGACTCCAAAAGCAGACCACTAAATATATTTAAAGATGTCATCTTTTTCAGGCACGAATAAAAGCCCCAACTGATGCCAATAGACAAATAAACTCTTTCATCAAGACCATTACTTAACGTCAAAAGAACCAATACACCAGTGATCATGACAGCCATAGCGACCGATTTGATCGCCGAAACACGCTCTTTATAAACCACAACACCTATGACTACGCTTAAAATTGGCGCTATTAAATAACCGATACTGCTTTCTAGCACCCGACCATGGATAGAAGCCCATATAAATACACCCCAGTTTATTGCTATCAGTAGGGCCGCAACTGCATGTAGGAAAAACAACCTTAAATTAAACTGCACGCGTAAAGACCTCATCGTCCTGCATGCGTAGACGACAATGAAAGCTGCAAGCAAAGACAGGTAGACTCTGTATCCAACTAACGTAAGCGCGCTCAAAGATCCAATATATTTCCAAAAGACAGAGGATAGTCCCAATAGCACATTCGCCAATATCCCGCTAAGCGCCCCTAAAAAAAAATGTCGCCTCTCACTTGAAAGTAACACTCCTATCGTTTCCACAAAATTAGTTCAACTATTTCATACGACCAGACAATCTCACCATTTTTCCTAATACTACAGTAAGCCTCATCTTTTCGCGTCCAATTCAACACTTCTTCAATCAGTAGATTTTTTATCTTTGCCCATTCCCCTGTATAAAAAAACAATGGAAAATCATGTCGCTCTAAAAGCCTACAACTAATTAAATATTCTTCTTCGTGCAATTCTCGGAGTCTATTAATAACCTGCCGAATACCGACCAAGGAATTAAGGCCTATTATGACCTTGCCACCATCAACCAAATGACCAGGCAGAGCCTCAAAAAACCTTTCGAGGGTTCTATCGCCATAAAACATAGAATCGATTGAAAGACCATCTATACTAATTGACTTCTTGAGTGCTTTGAGGAAGTCATCAGAAGGTGTTCTCCAACCTGGCGGATTAAACAAAATAACATCGTACTTTGCCGATCCGTCTGAAACCCCTTGAAAAAGATCTGCACAAGCAAATTCAATAGTGCTCATACTGAAATTGCACAGCTCGTTTCTCTTTGCTACAAAGACCGCATCCTTAGAAATGTCAGTTCCAGTGACCGATTTTACGCCCAAACTTTTTAGCAGCAAAGAATGCACACCACTTCCGGTACCAAGATCCAAAAATCTGGCACCCATGCATTCATAATTTAAGTAGCGCGCCAACAGTGACCCAAATGCAATACCTGCGGGGCTCACTCTAAAAACCTTGGGATCATCAATAAGTTTTATACAGTGCCCCATACCAAAATAAATGCTATACAAGTTATCGCGTCGTCCGGATACATCATTATGTCCAGGACCTATCTGATTTGACTGTTCAATATTCATATCAATCCTTTAACAGAGAAACTGCTTCCCAGCGCCACCGAATGTTTGGCTGCAGCCGTTAAAGCAGAAGAAATAATTCCACTCAAGTCATTCTGATCAAAAACATGGATTGCTCGTTCAGTTGTTCCACCTGATGTTTGAACTTCTTTACAAAGTTGCATCGAAGCTTTCCCAGTTGACCTCAACAACATTGAGGTACCAAATAACAACTGCGTGGAAATTTTCCAGGCGGTCTCGCAGTCAAACCCCTCATCCTCCGCGTACATCTGTAATGCATTGGCAAAATACGCGACCAGTGCAGGACCGCCTCCCGCGAGCGCTGTACCTGAATCGATCTGGCTTTCATCATCAACTCGTATGTATTCGCCTATCGCCCCGAATATCATTTCTGCAGCAGCTATCAAATCACTATCAGCATCTTCTCGAGCGTAATAAACAGTGATTCCTTCTTGGACTTCTGACGGCGTATTTGGTATCGAGCGGATAAGTCGTATATCGCCTAACGTTTCATAAAGTAACTTGGCCGTGATACCAGCCATTACGGATATGACTGGCCCACCATGAGAACGCAATAACGGGTTATCACGAACTGCACACTGAAAATTGTGGGGCGGCACAGCTATAACGACAATATCGTTACTGTCAATATTGGTGATATTTTTACTAACTTCGAACCCACAGGCTGTAAAGTATGCGGATCGATCAACGTTAATTTCGACTGGCTTCAAACGAATTGCGCCGAACTTTTTTCTCAACCCAAATATTATTGCTCCACCCATATTTCCAGCACCTAAAACAAAGACATTTTGCATGAGCCCCTCCCTCTCACCGCAGTGATAACGTCCAAAAAATATAATTTCCAGCTTATTTACGTGGTTGTTTCATTGCCTCCTTTACAATCCAACTTAAAGATTTGCAATTTATTCTGTCAACTCAAAGATTATGACTGCATTGAATCCGACAACAACATGACGTTTAAAAACGGCAGTACTTGTAGGAAAGCTCGCACTTAATTTTGTAGGACTGAACTGACTGTAGAAGTCTATTTAGGACTTCTAAGAGTAGGACTTGGTTTTCGAGACGACATAGCATTCAGAATCATTCTGAAACACTCAAGATGACATTTTATACGGCAAGAAATTAGTCGTTCAGGGGTCGTATTGGATGAAAGCCCAATTTACCTCGGCAAAATAGCTCAGGGATGACGTCAGGAATGTCTATCTATGAGACGCCAAGGTGGTGAAACTGCTGGCGCGGATGGAGCTGGGGGAGAGTATTCCGGAAGAGTTGTACCGCACGATCGCCGAGATCATCGCGTTCGCGTGGAATCTGAAGGGCAAGTTTCCGGCGGGGCATGATCCGGAGGCGGGGATGGTGGAGAAGGATGTTACAGAGCGTGGGGACGACTATTGATTTGGTGATTTAGAAGCAAAAGATCGCAGCCTTCGGCAGCTCCTACAGGGGGTTACGTGTAGGAGCTGCCGAAGGCTGCGATCTTTTGATCGTCTCAGTTCTTGTGCAACTTACGCATCAACTCCGCCTCAGCCTGGGTCAACCCGCAAGACTGAGTCAGTTCATCAACGGTAGCCCCCATCCCCACCAATCGCGCCGCTTGGGCAAACGACAGGCTCGACGGGTCCCGCTGCTCAAGCTGCGCCAGTTTGTCCGGCAACGGCGCGACCACTGCGCGCAGTTCGTGCAGGTCTTCACCCATGCGCACGATGCCGCCCTGATAATTATCGACGCGCTTGGCCAGGTCCTTGATGCGCTGATCGCGCAGCGCATCGCCCTCGGCCTGTTGCGCGGCGATCAGCCGTTGGCCGCGTATGTACGCCAGGAACATCGCCAGCGTGCCTGCCCAGAA
Source organism: Pseudomonas sp. LBUM1644 (assembly GCF_059716195.1). NCBI lineage: Bacteria > Pseudomonadati > Pseudomonadota > Gammaproteobacteria > Pseudomonadales > Pseudomonadaceae > Pseudomonas > Pseudomonas sp. LBUM1644. The sequence continues at coordinate 4,611,826 of NZ_CP166812.1, forward strand.
CAGGAACAGGACAATGACCGCTACCTCAAGAATCAATCAGATGTTCTCCAGGTCCGACCATTCTTCTTCGCTCATCATCTTGTCCAGCTCGACCAGGATCAGCAATTCGTTGTTCTTGTTGCACACGCCTTGAATGAACTTGGCGGATTCTTCGTTACCGACGTTTGGCGCGGTTTCGATTTCCGACTGACGCAGGTAAACCACTTCAGCCACGCTATCGACCATGATCCCGACCACTTGCTTGTCGGCTTCGATGATGACGATACGGGTGTTGTCACTGATCTCGGCATTCATCAGGCCGAAGCGCTGACGGGTGTCGATCACGGTGACCACGTTACCGCGCAGGTTGATGATGCCCAGCACATAACTCGGAGCACCCGGGACCGGGGCGATTTCGGTGTAGCGCAGGACTTCCTGAACGCGCATCACGTTGATGCCGTAGGTTTCATTGTCCAGTTTGAAGGTTACCCATTGCAGGATCGGATCTTCGGAACCCTTTGCATTCGTCGCGTGATTACTCATACCTGACCCCTCGAAATACCGCTTCTGGCGGTGTGTGTTCTGTTGGCGGCATTCAACAATGCCATCGCGTACTTGTTATGTCGGCTGCTATGTCAATTTGTGTAGCGGCTTACTGCCGCCCATGTGCTTTGCCCCGCCACTGGCGATCAACTCGGCCAGCGCGGCAACGTCCAGCAAGGCGCACATGTGCTCAATCACCGTGCCGGCGAGCCATGGCCGCTGACCTCGGTGACTTCTCCATTTGATTTCGTTCGGGTCCAGGCGCAATGAGCGGCTGACCTGATGCACCGCCAACCCCCACTCGTAGCCCTGAACGGAAATAACGTATTGCAGGCCCTGACGGAAATCGTCGCGATAACGATCGGGCATGACCCAACGCGCGGTGTCGAGGACTTTCAGGTTACCGGCCTGGCTCGGCAGGATCCCGAGGAACCATTCCGGCTGACCGAACAGCGGTGTCAGCTCATGCCCGGCCAGTGAATAAATCGAGCCCAGGCACACCAGCGGCACGGCGAGCGTCAACCCGGCGACGTCGAACAACAGGCATTCGAAAGGCTCGGCAGCCCATGACGGGCGCCCGTCGGTTTCCACCGGTGGCGGCGTGTTGCTCGGCGGCAGATGGACTTCGACGACCGGTGGAACCAGGGTTTGCAGCAGCGGCGCAATGGTCGATATGGGCGAGAGGACCGGTGCCGGTGCTTCGATCAGCGTAATTGCGGCATTCTCAACCGGAGTGATCATCGGTACAGCAACCACCGCAGGTTTCTGCGCATCACGGGCCTGCTCTTCAAGCACCGCCGCCTGGAATTCGTCTAGCGCGGCTTCAACCTCGACAACCTCGACAACCTTTAGAACTTCGGCAACTTCGGGAAGTGCTTCGACTTCCACCGGCAACTCTTCAGTTGCCTCCATCAGCAAGTTGTCCAGATAAGACTGCAGCGCCAATTGCGGACGCGAGGTGATCTTCACCGGCCGATTCATGCGCGCCCCCCTGTAGGAGCTGCCGAAGGCTGCGATCTTTTAGCGGTTTCAAAGATGCTGCACAACAAGATCAAAAGATCGCAGCCTGCGGCAGTTCCTACAGGGATTGGGTTCATGTCAGGCCACCTGCGGGACGAGCTGTTGGGCAAGCAGGTGCTTGAGCAGTGCGCGGTAAGCGAGGACACCACGGCTTTTGCCGTCGAATTGCGAAGGCGTCAGCCCGGCGCGGCTGGCATCACGCAAGCGCGTGTCGACCGGAATGTAGCCCTGCCAGATTTCTTCCGGGTATTTGTCACGCAAGACGCGCAGCGTCCCCAAGGACGCTTGCGTGCGGCGGTCAAACAGGGTCGGGATGATGGTAAACGGCAGCGCCTGCTTGCGTGAGCGATTGATCATTGCCAGCGTATTGACCATGCGCTCCAGGCCCTTGACGGCCAGGTGTTCGGTCTGCACCGGGATCACCAACTGCTGGCTCGCCGCCAAGGCATTGACCATCAGCACTCCGAGCAACGGCGGGCTGTCGATCACGGCGTAATCGAAGTCTTGCCACAGTTGCGCCAGGCTCTTGGCAATCACCAGGCCCAAACCACTCTGGCCCGGCGACTGGCGCTCAAGGGTCGCCAGCGCGGTGCTCGACGGCAATAAAGAAATGCTTTCGTGACTGGTCGGCAACAACAACTGGCCAGGCAAGCCTTGCGGCACGCTGCCCTTATGCAGGAAAAGGTCGTAGCTACTGTGTTCCAGGGTGTCAGGGTCGTAGCCAAAGTAGCTGGTCATCGAGCCGTGGGGGTCGAGATCGACCACAACCACGCGCTTGCCCGCCTCGGCCAGTAACCCGGCTAAAGCGATAGAGGAAGTGGTTTTACCAACACCACCCTTTTGATTGGCAACGGCCCAGACTCTCATTCGGAATGTTCCTCCCGGTCGACGAGATCGACCGAGAAATAGCTCAGCGTGTTAATGCGGGTGACGGAGAATTGACGGCGCTCTCTCGTCCCGGCGGCTTGACCGGGGTCGGTGCAGTTTGTGTGCCAGCACGCTTCAATGCGGCATCCGGTTTTGCATTCGCCGTGCCGGTGCCGGTAAGGCTGCGACGGACATCAAGATTTCGCGATACCACCAGCACGACCCGTCGGTTGCGCGCCCGGCCTTCGGCAGTGGCATTGTTGGCCACTGGCTGGAACTCACCGTAGCCCACCGACGCCAGGCGACCCGGGTTCACACCCTGCATCGCCAACATGCGCACGATACTGGCGGAACGGGCTGACGACAGCTCCCAGTTGGTCGGGTATTGCGAGGTACGGATCGGTTGATCGTCGGTGAAACCCTCGACGTGAATCGGGTTGTCGAACGGCTTCAGAACGCCGGCGACCTTGTCGATGATATTGAACGCCATGTCGCTGGGCATGGCATCGCCGCTGCCGAACAACAGGCTGGAATTGAGTTCGATCTCGACCCATAGCTCATTGCCGCGCACGGTCATCTGGTTGGAGCTGATCAGGTCGCCGAACGCGGCGCTGATGTCATCGGCGATGCTTTTCAGAGGATCGCTGGCACCGGCAACACCGGCATCGACCTGCTCGCTGTCCTTGACCAGCGGCTTGGCCGGGGTCACGGTCTTGGGCCGCTCTTCGCCAATCGGAATCGGCTTGAGCGAGCGATCAGCGTCGGTAAAGACACCGATCAGCGCCTGGGAGATGACTTTGTACTTGCCTTCGTTGATCGAAGAAATCGAGTACATCACCACAAAGAACGCGAACAGCAACGTGATGAAGTCGGCGTAGGAAACGAGCCAGCGTTCATGGTTGACGTGTTCTTCAGGTTGCCGGCGACGAGCCATAATCCATTACCCCCAATCAGTCCATGAAGCCCTGAAGCTTCAGCTCGATAGAGCGAGGGTTTTCACCTTCGGCGATCGACAGGATGCCTTCCAGCAACATTTCGCGATAACGCGACTGGCGCAGCGCAACAGACTTGAGTTTCGAGGCAATCGGCAGCAACACCAGGTTCGCACTGGCCACGCCGTAGATGGTCGCGACGAAGGCCACGGCGATGCCGCTGCCCAGTTGCGATGGATCGCCCAGGTTGCCCATGACATGGATCAGGCCCATCACGGCACCGATGATGCCGATGGTCGGCGCGTAGCCGCCCATGCTTTCGAAAACTTTCGCGGCTTCGATGTCGCGGCTTTCCTGGGTATAGAAATCCACTTCCAGAATGCTGCGAATCGCTTCAGGCTCGGCGCCGTCAACCAGCAGTTGCAGACCCTTGCGCGAATAGCTGTCGGGTTCGGAATCGGCCACGCCTTCCAGACCGAGCAGTCCTTCCTTGCGCGCCGTCAGGCTCCAGTTCACAACACGATCGATACCACCGGCCAGGTCCACGCGAGGCGGAAACAGGATCCAGCCGAGTATCTGCATGGCACGCTTGAAGGCGCTCATCGGCGATTGCAGCAGCGCTGCGCCGATGGTCCCGCCCAGTACGATCAACGCCGCCGGGCCGTTGGCCAGGGCGCCAAGGTGACCGCCTTCAAGGTAGTTGCCGCCAATGATGGCGACGAACGCCATGATGATCCCGATAAGGCTTAGAACATCCATCAGATACACGCCTCGACCAAATGCTTGCCAATGTCATCGAGGCTGTACACCGCGTCGGCGAGTTCGGCTTTGACGATGGCCATCGGCATGCCGTAGATCACGCAACTGGCTTCGTCCTGGGCCCAGATCGCGCTGCCGCCCTGCTTGAGCAGGCGCGCGCCTTCGCGACCGTCGGCGCCCATGCCGGTCAGCACGACCGCCAGAACTTTGTCACCGTAGGACTTGGCCGCGGAACCGAAAGTGATGTCCACGCAGGGTTTGTAATTCAGGCGCTCGTCGCCCGGGAGGATTTTTACCGCGCCACGGCCGTCGATCATCATTTGCTTGCCACCCGGTGCCAGCAACGCCAGGCCCGGACGCAGGATGTCACCATCCTCGGCTTCCTTGACGTGAATGCGGCAGAGTTTGTCCAGGCGCTCGGCGAAGGCCTTGGTGAAGGCGGCCGGCATGTGTTGGATCAAGACGATCGGCGCGGGGAAGTTGGCCGGCAACTGGGTCAGGACCCGCTGCAGCGCAACCGGGCCACCGGTGGACGTGCCGATGGCAACCAGCTTGTAGGCCTTGCGTTTCGGCGCAGGCGACGACGGACCCGAGGAGGCCGGTGCGTACGTACGCGCCGGGGCCGGAATCGGTGTCGGAGCCGGACGTGCCGGTGCACTGCTGCCGTAGCTGCCAATGCTCGAAGGCGGCGGTGTCGGTGCAGGCGCGGCGACCGGTACCGGAGCACTGTAGGCATTGGCACGACGGTTACTGCGCGAGATGCTCAGAATCTTCTCGCACAGCAGTTGCTTGACCTTCTCGGGATTGCGCGAGATGTCTTCGAAATTCTTCGGCAGGAAATCCACTGCACCGGCGTCCAGCGCATCCAGGGTGACCCGGGCGCCTTCGTGGGTCAGCGACGAGAACATCAAAACCGGCGTCGGGCAGCGCTGCATGATATGCCGCACGGCCGTGATGCCGTCCATCATGGGCATCTCGTAGTCCATGGTGATCACGTCGGGCTTGAGGGCCAGGGCCTGATCGATCGCCTCTTTTCCGTTGGTCGCCGTGCCGACGACCTGGATATTCGGATCCGCTGAAAGAATTTCCGAGACGCGGCGGCGGAAAAACCCCGAATCATCCACCACCAGGACTTTGACTGCCATAAACACTCCGTTAGACAGAGCGAGGCTCAGTCGCCCCGCCCCACCAGAATCAAATACGCCGTGCGGCGTAACGCTTGAGCATGCTCGGAACATCGAGAATCAGCGCAATACGGCCGTCACCGGTGATGGTGGCGCCGGACATGCCCGGGGTTCCCTGGAGCATTTTGCCCAAAGGCTTGATGACCACTTCTTCCTGGCCAACCAGCTGATCGACGACGAAGCCGATCCGCTGGGTGCCCACCGAAAGGATCACCACATGGCCTTCGCGCTGCTCTTCGTGAGCGGCGGAGCTGACCAGCCAGCGCTTGAGGTAGAACAGTGGCAGCGCCTTGTCCCGCACGATCACCACTTCCTGGCCGTCCACCACGTTGGTGCGCGACAGGTCGAGGTGGAAGATCTCGTTGACGTTCACCAGCGGGAACGCGAACGCCTGGTTGCCGAGCATGACCATCAGCGTCGGCATGATCGCCAGGGTCAACGGGACCTTGATGACGATTTTCGAGCCCTGGCCCTTGGCCGAGTAGATGTTGATCGAGCCGTTGAGCTGGGAAATCTTGGTTTTCACCACGTCCATGCCCACGCCACGACCCGACACGTCGGAAATCTCGGTTTTGGTCGAGAACCCTGGCGCGAAAATCAGGTTGTAGCACTCGGTGTCGCTCAAGCGATCGGCCGCGTCCTTGTCCATCACTCCGCGTTTAACGGCAATGGAACGCAGGACGTTCGGGTCCATGCCTTTGCCGTCATCGGAGATCGACAGCAGGATATGGTCGCCTTCCTGTTCAGCCGCCAGGATCACCTTGCCGCCGCGGGACTTGCCCGACGCTTCGCGTTCTTCCGGCGACTCGATGCCGTGGTCGACCGCGTTGCGCACCAAGTGGACCAGCGGGTCGGCCAGGGCCTCGACGAGGTTCTTGTCGAGGTCGGTTTCTTCGCCGACCAGCTCCAGGTTGATCTCTTTCTTGAGCTGGCGAGCCAGGTCGCGAACCAGGCGCGGGAAGCGCCCGAAGACCTTCTTGATCGGTTGCATCCGGGTCTTCATGACCGCGGTTTGCAGGTCGGCCGTGACCACGTCGAGGTTGGATACGGCCTTGGACATGGCTTCATCGGCGCTGTTGGCACCGAGGCGGACCAGGCGGTTACGCACCAGCACCAATTCGCCGACCATGTTCATGATTTCGTCGAGACGCGCGGTGTCGACCCGCACGGTGGTCTCGGCTTCGCTGGCTGGCTTTTCCGCAGGCGGCGCAGCGGGTGCACGGGCAGGCGCCGGTGCAGCAGCGGCAGCAGGCTTCGGTGCCTCGGCTTTTGGCGCGGGCGCTTTGGCGACGGGTGCCGGCGCTTTGGCGACTGGCGCGGCTACCGAAGAAGACGCAGAGCCGGTACCGACTTCAGTGAACTTGCCTTTGCCGTGCAATTCGTCGAGCAGCGATTCGAACTCGTGATCCGAGATCAGATCGCCGCCGGCCGCTGCTGCCTTTGGCGCAGCCGGGGTCGGTACCGAGGCAATCGCCGATTCCAGCGCTTCGACAGCAAAGTTACCCTTGCCATGCAGCTGATCAAGCAGTGCTTCAAACTCGTCGTCGGTAATGTCGGAACTGTCGCCTGGCGCTTTCGGGGCAGCCGGGGCCGCAGGCGCGGCTACCGCGTCGACGGCGAACTGGCCTTTGCCGTGCAACTGATCGAGCAGTGACTCAAACTCGGCATCGGTAATTTCGTCGCTGGTTGCTGCATTGCCCGCGGGCAGCGGAGCCGGGGCCTCGGCCTGAGCCTTGACGGCATTCAGCGAGTCCAGCAGTTGTTCGAATTCGTTATCAGTGATGTCGCCCGATTCGCCTTCAGCCGCCGGCGCTTCGAACACTTCGGCAACCGGGGCCGACTCATCAGCGGTTTGCGGCTCGGCCAGACGGGCCAGGGCAGCGAGCAATTCAGGTGTCGCGGCCGTGATCGGGCTGCGTTCACGGACTTCGGTAAACATGCTGTTCACCGCGTCCAGCGCTTCGAGAACCACGTCCATCAGTTCCGAGTCGACGCGACGCTCACCCTTGCGCAGGATGTCGAACACGTTCTCGGCGATGTGACAGCACTCCACCAGCTCGTTGAGCTGGAGGAAGCCGGCGCCCCCTTTTACAGTGTGAAAACCGCGAAAAATTGCATTGAGCAAGTCCGCATCATCCGGTCGGCTTTCAAGCTCGACCAGCTGTTCGGACAGTTGCTCTAGAATCTCGCCGGCCTCAACCAGGAAATCCTGAAGGATCTCTTCATCGGCGCCGAAGCTCATGTATGGGGTGCTCCTAACAGGTTTAAAAACCTAAAATACCTAAAATTCTAAAACCCTAGGCTGGATAGCAAATCGTCCACATCGTCCTGACCGGACACAACGTCTTCTCTTTTATCGGCATGAATCTGCGGACCTTCACCCTGAGAGAGATGTTTTTGCGGATCTTTTTCTGCAAGCATCGCATCACGGTCATGTTCGATGCCCGCAAAGCGGTCCACCTGACTGGCCATCAGCACGAGCTTGAGCAGGTTGCTTTCAACTTCGGTGACCAATTGGGTCACACGCTTGATCACCTGACCGGTGAGGTCCTGGTAATCCTGGGCCAGCAGAATGTCGTTGAGGTTGCTCGACACGGCGCGGTTGTCTTCACTGCTGCGCGTCAGGAAACCGTCGACGCGACGGGCCAGCTCGCGGAACTCTTCGGCTCCGACTTCGCGACGCATGAACCGACCCCAGTCCGCGCTCAAGGCCTGGGCTTCTTCGCTCAGGCTGTTGACCAGCGGCGTGGAGTTTTCCACCAGATCCATGGTGCGGTTGGCCGCCGCCTCGGTCAGCTTGACCACATACCCCAGGCGCTCGGTGGCGTCGGTGATCTGTGACACTTCCTCGGCTTGCGGCATGTTCGGGTCAATCTGGAAATTGACGATCGCGCTATGCAGCTCACGGGTGAGCTTGCCCACTTCCTGGTACAGGCCACGGTCACGGGTCTGATTGAGCTCATGGATCAGTTGCACCGCATCGCCGAACCTGCCTTTTTCAAGGCTCGCGACCAGTTCGACGGCGTGTTTTTTCAGGGTCGATTCAAAATCGCCCTGTGAAGATTCTTTATGCTCCATAGCTCCCCCGTGGCGCAGTCCATCAACCGATGCGTTCGAAAATCTTCTCGATTTTTTCTTTCAACGCCTGGGCCGTGAAGGGTTTGACCACATAGCCGTTTACACCGGCCTGGGCCGCTTCGATGATCTGCTCGCGCTTGGCTTCAGCGGTCACCATCAGCACCGGCAGGTGCTTGAGCTTTTCATCGGCGCGCACGTGGCGCAGCAGGTCGATACCGGTCATGCCAGGCATGTTCCAGTCCGTTACCAGAAAGTCGATGCTCCCGCTGTTGAGAACCGGAATGGCAGTAGTGCCATCGTCGGCCTCGACCGTGTTGGTGAACCCAAGGTCACGCAACAGGTTTTTTATGATCCGCCGCATCGTTGAGAAGTCATCAACGATGAGGATTTTCATGTTCTTGTCCAATTCGACCTCCAAGCAGTCTTAAACGCGCCCAGCACCTGGACGCGCCATTTCAATCAATCCGGCAAAGCACTCAATGACTGTCTGGAGCACAACAGATCGAGACCGGCGCAGTTCAACACCACACCAGCCACGTTCGCAGTGTCCCCACACTGCCTTCAGCGCGCTCGCCACTCCCCCAAACGCCCCCGCAAACGGGCCGCGCACTGGCTGTGTAACTGGCTGACCCGAGATTCGCTGACCCCCAGGACTTCACCGATTTCCTTGAGATTCAGCTCTTCGTCGTAGTACAGCGCCAACACCAGTCGCTCACGCTCCGGCAAATTGGCAATCGCGTCCGCCAGCGCTGCCTGGAAGCGTTCATCTTCCAGATCGCGTGACGGCTCGAGATGAGCACTCGCGCCATCCTCGTGCAGCCCTTCGTGTTCGCCGTCCTGCAACAGATCGTCGAAACTGAATAAACGGCTGCCCAGGGTGTCGTTCAAAATCCCGTAATAATCGTCGAGACTCAATTGGAGTTCGGCCGCAACCTCGTGATCTTTAGCGTCACGACCGGTTTTAGCTTCAATCGAGCGAATGGCGTCGCTGACCATCCGGGTATTGCGGTGGACCGAACGTGGCGCCCAGTCCCCCTTGCGGACTTCATCGAGCATGGCGCCGCGGATTCGAATGCCCGCGTACGTCTCGAAACTCGCGCCTTTGCTGGCGTCGTATTTGGTCGACACTTCCAGCAGACCGATCATCCCGGCCTGGATCAGGTCTTCGACCTGGACACTGGCCGGCAGACGCGCCAGCAAGTGATAGGCAATGCGTTTAACCAGTGGCGCGTAACGCTCGATCAGCTCGTACTGCGCGTCACGTGCCGACTTCTTGTAGAGGTTGTAACCGCTGGCTGTCATAGAACCGGTCCTGCCGTTTGTTGCACGAGGCGCTCGACGAAAAACTCCAGGTGCCCACGCGGGTTGGCAGGCAGCGGCCAGGTATCGACCTTCTGTGCAATCGCCTTGAAGGCCAGCGAGCACTTGGAACGCGGAAAGGCTTCATACACGGCACGTTGCTTTTGCACGGCCTTGCGCACGCTTTCGTCGTACGGCACCGCACCGACGTATTGTAGGGCGACGTCGAGGAAGCGATCCGTGACCTTGGTCAACTTGGCGAACAGGTTGCGACCTTCCTGCGGGCTCTGGGCCATGTTGGCCAGGACGCGGAAGCGGTTCATGCCGTAATCGCGGTTAAGCAGTTTGATCAGGGCGTAGGCGTCTGTGATCGAGGTCGGTTCATCGCACACCACCAGCAGGACTTCCTGGGCGGCGCGGACGAAACTGACCACCGAGTCACCAATGCCCGCAGCGGTGTCGATCACCAGCACGTCGAGGTTGTCGCCGATATCGCTGAATGCCTGGATCAGGCCGGCGTGTTGAGCCGGGCTCAGATGAACCATGCTCTGGGTGCCGGACGCTGCCGGGACGATGCGGATGCCGCCAGGGCCCTGCAACAGAACGTCGCGCAGCTCGCAGCGGCCTTCGATCACGTCGGCCAGGGTACGTTTGGGTGTCAGTCCCAGCAGGACGTCGACATTTGCCAGCCCCAGGTCGGCGTCCAACAGCATGACGCGACGGCCGAGCTCAGCCAGGGCCAGTGACAAATTCACTGACACGTTAGTCTTGCCGACGCCACCTTTGCCGCCGGTCACCGCGATCACCTGTACGGGATGCATGCTGCCCATGTTATTTCTTTACCTTGTCTTGCATAGACGGAGGCCACATTACTGGCTGCGCGTTCACAAACGGAACAATGCATGGCAGACCATCGATGTAGGTACAAAAACTGTTCATTAATACCTCAGCCAACCTGCTTGGTCGGGCTGTGGTAAATATCAGCGAACATGTCAGCCATGGCTTCTTCGCTGGGTTCTTCCTGCATTTGCACGCTGACGGCGCGACTGACCAACTGATGACGGCGCGGCAGATGCAAATCATCCGGAATCCGCGGGCCATCGGTCAGGTACGCCACCGGCAAGTCATGACTGATGGCCAGGCTCAACACTTCGCCCAGGCTTGCCGTTTCATCCAGTTTAGTCAGGATGCAGCCAGCGAGCCCGCAGCGCTTGTAACTGTGATAAGCGGCCGTTAGAACCTGTTTCTGGCTGGTGGTTGCCAGGACCAGATAATTTTTCGATCGTATACCACGCCCGGCCAGGCTCTCGAGCTGCATGCGCAGGGCTGGATCGCTGGCTTGCAGGCCGGCGGTATCGATCAGCACCACGCGCTTGCGCAGCAAGGGATCCAGTGCCTGAACCAATGACTGGCCCGGATCGACGTGGGTCACCGACACATTGAGAATACGGCCGAGGGTCTTGAGCTGCTCCTGGGCACCGATACGGTAGCTGTCCATGCTCACCAGCGCGATGTTTTGCGCGCCGTACTTGAGCACGTAACGGGCCGCGAGCTTGGCCAGGGTGGTGGTCTTGCCCATGCCGGCAGGGCCGACCATGGCAATGACTCCGCCCTCCTCCAGAGGCTCGACTTCCGGAGTGGAGATCATCCGCGCCAGGTGCGCCAGCAACATGCGCCAGGCCTGGCGGGGTTCTTCAATGTCGGTAATCATCGCCAGCAGATCGCGCGACAACGGCCCGGACAGGCCGATGCGTTGCAGGCGACGCCAGAGATTGGCCTGGGCCGGACGGCTGCCTTGCAGCTGATTCCAGGCCAGGGAGCCCAGCTGAACTTCCATCAGCTCGCGCAGGCTGTTGAGTTCGAAACGCATCGAGTCGAACGCCCGGGGATCAACGCCCGTCGAGGTCGGCGCAGGGGTCGGCGCAGCACGACGGGGTTCGGCGTAGGTCGGTTCGATCAGCGGCTCGGCGGCGGTCAGCGGCAGACCGGCGAACAACTGGCGGTTGGTGCTCTTGTCGCTCTCGCCATCGCCACGCAGGCTCAGCTCGGCCTGGGCGGTCACGATCCGCGACTGGGTCTTGCGCAGCTCATCCTCGAGTTCCATGTTCGGAACACGCGGGGCCAACGCCGACAGTTTGTAATCCAGAGCGGCCGTCAGCTCGACACCACCGGCGATCCGGCGGTTGCCAATAATGGCGGCATCAGCGCCCAGCTCATCACGAACCAGTTTCATGGCCTGACGCATATCGGCGGCGAAAAAACGCTTAACTTGCATAAACCACTACCTCAGCCGTTGGGCCCTACTGTCGCAACGATGGTCACTTGCTTGTTGTCAGGAATTTCCTGGTAAGCCAACACATGCAAACCCGGGACTGCCAGTCGGCCGAATCGCGACAACATCGCGCGAACCGGACCGGCTACCAGCAGAATCACCGGTTGACCTTGCATTTCCTGACGCTGCGCCGCTTCGATCAACGAGCGCTGCAGTTTCTCAGCCATGCTTGGCTCCAGCAGAACGCCCTCTTCCGAGCCTTGTCCTGCCTTCTGCAGACTATTGAGCAATATTTGTTCCAACCTTGGCTCCAAGGTGATAACTGGCAGCTCGGACTCAGTCCCTACAATGCTTTGGACGATTGCACGGGATACGCCGACGCGTACGGCGGCGACCAATGCGGCAGTATCTTGACTCTTGGCAGCATTGTTGGCGATGGCTTCGGCGATGCTGCGAATGTCGCGCACCGGCACTTGTTCAGCCAACAGTGCTTGCAGGACCTTGAGCAATTGCGACAGCGACACCACGCCCGGCACCAACTCTTCCGCCAGTTTCGGCGAGCTTTTCGCCAGCAACTGCATGAGTTGCTGCACTTCTTCGTGACCGATCAGTTCACTGGAGTGCTTGTACAGAATTTGGTTCAAGTGGGTTGCCACCACCGTACTGGCATCGACCACGGTGTAACCGAGGGATTGCGCCTGCGCGCGCTGGCTGATTTCGATCCAGACAGCCTCCAGCCCAAAAGCCGGATCTTTGGCGGTTATGCCGTTGAGCGAACCGTAGACCTGCCCGGGGTTGATCGCCAGTTCGCGGTCCGGATAAATCTCCGCCTCCGCCAGGATCACGCCCATCAGGGTCAGGCGATAGGCGCTAGGCGCCAAGTCAAGGTTGTCACGGATATGCACAGTTGGCATCAGGAAGCCCAGGTCCTGGGACAGCTTCTTGCGCACACCTTTGATCCGCGCCAGCAGCTGGCCACCCTGGTTGCGGTCCACCAGCGGAATCAGGCGATAGCCCACTTCCAGGCCAATCATGTCGATTGGGGTGACGTCGTCCCAGCCAAGTTCCTTGGTTTCCTGGGCGCGGGCTGGCGATGGCAGCAGTTCCTGCTGGCGCTTGACCTCTTGCAGGGCCTGAACCTTGACGACGTTCTGCTTTTTCCAGAACAGGTACGCGCCGCCGGCCGCGAGGGCCGCCATGCTGAGAAAGGAGAAGTGCGGCATGCCGGGCACCAGGCCCATGACTGCCATCAGACCGGCCGCCACCGCCAACGCTTTAGGCGAGGCGAACATCTGGCGATTGATTTGCTTGCCCATGTCTTCCGAGCCGGAAGCACGGGTCACCATGATCGCGGCGGCTGTGGATAACAACAGTGATGGCAATTGCGCCACCAAACCGTCACCAATGGTCAACAGCGCGTAAACCTTGCCGGCATCGCCGAAGCTCATGCCGTGCTGGAAAATACCAACCGCCATGCCGCCGATAAGGTTGATGAACAGAATCAACAGGCCGGCGATGGCATCACCACGGACGAACTTGCTGGCGCCGTCCATGGAACCGTAGAACTCGGCTTCCTGTGCCACTTCCATCCGGCGCAACTTGGCCTGGTTCTGATCGATCAGGCCGGCGTTCAAGTCGGCGTCGATGGCCATCTGTTTGCCGGGCATCGCATCGAGGGTGAAACGCGCGCTCACCTCGGAAATCCGCCCGGCACCCTTGGTCACCACGACGAAGTTGATGATCATCAAAATCGCGAAGACCACGATACCGACCACGTAGTTACCGCCGATTACCACCTCACCGAAGGCCTGGATCACCTTGCCGGCGGCAGCATGGCCGTCCTGACCGTGGAGCATCACCACCCGCGTGGAGGCCACGTTCAGCGCCAGTCGCAGCAGTGTCGCCACCAGCAGAATGGTCGGGAACACCGCAAAATCCAGCGGCCGCAAGGCGTACACGCAGACCAGCAACACCACAATCGACAACGCGATGTTGAACGTGAAAAACACGTCAAGCAGGAACGGCGGCACCGGCAGCATCATCATCGCCAGCATGACCAGCAGCAACAACGGCACGCCCAGATTGCCCCGACTTAAGTCGGCAACGTTTGTGCGAGCAGTGTTGAGTAACTGAGAGCGATCCACCGGTTTTCCCCGTGCCTTAAAGCAAACTTTTGACGCCTGAAGCAGGCGCAGAGCGGGTACTGCAAGAAGCTTTCCAACTTTTGCCGGGGTTTGAAATAGAGAAATTTCGCCTACAAAAAAGATCGCAGCCTTCGGCAGCTCCTACATTGAAATGCGTACACCTGTAGGAGCGGCCGAAGGCTGCGATCTTTTGATTTTGAGATCAGGAATGTCTGGACTCACCGCTGACCTCATGTAGCAGCTGTCGAGCCCGCGAGGCTGCGTCCGGCTGCGCAGCAGTCGTAAAAACCCCACGAGGACTTTGGTCGAGCGCACCCCCGGCTCGAACGCAGCCTCGCGGGCTCGACAGCTGCTACAAGCGTCAGCGCAGAAATCGCGCGTCGAGTTCAGCGCAGTCGTCAATCGAACGGGCCTGCACCAACCTACCTATCAGTTCTGCTAGTACCCGACCCTGGCGAAACCGCCAATACTGAGCGCCAGTCCTTCGGACCTTTGGAGCATTCACTCATGCAACCACGGCGCGAAACCCAGACCTGCCATTACCGCTACGACGCCTTGGACCGGTTGATTGCCCATTCGCCGCCCAGCGCGCCCGAGCATCAGCGCTTTTATTGCAAAAGCCGGCTGGCCACAGAGATACAGGGAGCGATGCGCTATTCAATCGTCCAGCACGGCGACCAGCTTCTGGCGCAACGGCAGGGCGAGGGCGATGCACTCGATGCCACGCTGCTGGTAACCGACCAGCAGCGCTCGGTGCTGTACGCGCTGGAGGCCAAGCACTCCCAACAACCCATCGCCTATTTGCCCTACGGGCAGCGAAACGTTGAAAACGGATTACTCAGCCTGCTTGGCTTCAACGGTGAAAGGCTGGATCCGGTGACCGGGCATTATTTATTGGGCAATGGGTACCGGGCGTTTAATCCGGTGTTGATGCGGTTTAATAGTCCGGATAGTTGGAGTCCGTTTGGGGAAGGTGGGTTGAATCCGTATATGTATTGCCTTGGAGACCCGGTCAATCAGGACGATTCGAACGGACATGTTTCCTTGCGCATGATTGTGAAACTTGCAGCTTGGAGGGATCGAGCAATTGCTAGAGCGGCTACAACCCGGCAACTTAAAAAACTGACGGAATTATCGTCCACGACCTCCCCAATGCCTTTTCCACTCAATGCTCTGGAACAACTGCAAGCCGCAAAGAACAGTAGCATCAGCTTAAAAAGAATCTCCTTACAGAAAGTAAAAAGTCTAGGAATAACGGAGCGAGACGCCCCAATCCCCCAAGCCTTCACAGATGCGAAATCAGCCGTTGCAAATATCGAGACAACCCTCCACGAAACCCGCGAGCAATACGTGACTGAACAGCTAGAAAGAAGTTTCGTCAGGTACGGCAGATTAGGAATAGCTGGCCGCGCCGAGCTCGGAGGTATAAGCGAGCTTGAGCTTGGCTCTGCAAGTGGACTACCACCTTTATCACCCACCTCCCAAAAATTATTTTTCGGTAAATTAGACAAAGTAATGGACGCAGCAATAGCTAATTTGCGGCGCACTTAAAGACAGGCTAGATCAACAACTTACGCCTAGCCGGATGCTTTCCGGATCCAATTCGGTGGAGTAGTAGAATTTCTAAAAAAAGGGGGGGGGGTTATTTAAGCGCAACTTTTTCGGAGGCGGGATAGAGGTGTTTGCAAGCCCGGAAGATCAAAAGATCGCAGCCTTCGGCAGCTCCTACACAGGTATTGCGTACACCCTGTAGGAGCTGCCGAAGGCTCGGGCCGCGTTCGGACGATCTTTTGCTTTGGATTTATCAAGAATCGCGGCGCAAATCCGGCGGAATGGGCAAATCATCCTTAATCGGATCCGGCCGCTTGCCCTTGCCAGCCCGGTGCTGTCGGATCTGGTAAACGTAGGCCAGTACTTGGGCGACGGCGAGGTAGAGACCGCCGGGAATTTCCTGGTCGAGTTCCGTGGAGTAATAAATCGACCGTGCCAACGCCGGCGACTCCAGCAACAACACTTCATTCGCCACGGCGATTTCACGGATTTTCAGCGCCAGGAAATCACTGCCCTTGGCGATCAACATCGGCGCCCCGCCCTTGTCGGGGTCGTACTTGAGCGCCACGGCGTAGTGGGTCGGGTTGGTGATGACCACGTCCGCGTCGGGAATCGCCGCCATCATCCGGCGCTGGGACATTTCGCGTTGCAGCTGGCGAATCCGCTGTTTGACCTCGGGCCGCCCTTCCTGATCCTTATGCTCGTCGCGCACTTCCTGCTTGGTCATCAGCAGTTTCTTGTGGCTTTCCCACAGCTGCACCGGCACATCCACGGCCGCAATGATGATCAGGCCGCAGGCCATCCACAACGTGCTCCAGCCGACCACTTGCAGGCTGTGTGTAATCGCTTGATCCAGCGGCTCATGGGCGATGCGCAGCAAGTCGTCGATGTCTGAAGACAACACGGCCAGCGCCACAGTCAGCACGATAAAAAACTTCGCCAGGGCCTTGAGCAACTCCACCAATGCCTTGGGCGAGAACATCCGCTTCAGCCCCGCGCCAGGGTTCATGCGGCTGAATTTCGGCGCCATGGAGCCCGCCGCAAACAACCAGCCGCCGAGCGAGATCGGGCCGATCACCGCCGCCAGCAGCAAGGTGATCATCACGGGCTGGATGGCTACCAGCGCGATCTGCCCGGAGTGCAGCAGAAAAGTGCCCATGCTGCGCTGATCCAGGATCACTTCCCGCGAGAGCGAAAAGTTGATGCGCATCAGCTCCATCATGTCCTGCGCCAATGCGCCGCCGAAAATCAGCAAGGCGCCGGCACCCGCGAGCATGATCGCCAGGGTATTGAGCTCCTTGGAGCGCGCGATCTCGCCTTTATCCCGGGAGTCTTTTTTGCGTTTGTCCGTGGGGTCTTCTGTTTTGTCCTGACCGCTTTCGCTCTCAGCCATGGCTCAGCTCGCCCGCGCCAGTTCGCGTAAAAACTGCAGGGCCTCGGAGGCCAGCGGTTGATACTGATTGAGAATGTCCGCCAGCCCGACCCACACAATAAACAGGCCCAGCACCAGGATCAGCGGGAAGCCGATGGAAAAGATGTTCAGCTGCGGTGCGGCGCGGGTCATCACGCCAAAAGCGATGTTGACCACCAGCAGCGCGGTGATGGCCGGCAAGACCAGCATCAACGCGGCCCCGAGCACCCAGCCCAGTTTGCCGGCCAGTTCCCAGAAATGATTGACCATCAAGCCGCTGCCAACTGGCAACGTGGTGAAGCTTTCTGTGAGGACTTCGAACACCACCAGATGACCGTTCATCGACAGGAACATCAGGGTCACGAGCATGGTGAAGAACTGCCCGATCACCGCCACCGACACGCCGTTGGTGGGGTCAACCATGGACGCGAAGCCCATGCCCATCTGAATCGCGACGATTTGCCCGGCGACCACGAAGGCCTGGAAGAACAGCTGCAAGGAAAACCCCAGCACCGCGCCGACGAGAATCTGCTCGGCAATCAGCAGCAATCCGCTCAAGTCCAGCGCATTGACCGGTGGCATCGGCGGCAGGCCGGGCGCGATCACCACGGTAATCGCCAGGGCGAAATAAAGACGTACGCGCTTGGGCACCAGGGTCGTACCGAATACCGGCATGACCATCAATACGGCACCGACGCGAAACAGCGGCAACATGAACGTCGCCACCCAGGTACTGATCTGGGTATCGGTCAGCTGCAGCAACGACGGCATGGCTTAGCCAATGACCTGAGGAATGCTGCCGTACAACTGCAGGATGTATTCCATGAAGGTCTGCACCAGCCAAGGGCCGGCCACGATCAGCGTCACCAGCATCACCAGCAAACGCGGGAGGAAGCTCAGGGTCTGTTCGTTGATCTGCGTGGCGGCCTGGAACATCGCGACCAGCAAACCCACCAGCAAGCTCGGGATCACCAGCACAGCGACCATCATGGTGGTCAGCCACAGCGCTTCGCGGAAGATGTCGACCGCAACTTCTGGCGTCATGGCGAGACACCGCCGAAGCTGCTGGCCAAGGTGCCAATGATCAACGCCCAGCCATCTACCAGCACAAACAGCATGATTTTGAACGGCAGGGAAATGATCAGCGGCGAGAGCATCATCATGCCCATGGCCATCAACACACTGGCCACGACCAAGTCGATGATCAGGAACGGAATGAAGATCATGAAGCCGATCTGGAACGCGGTTTTCAATTCGGACGTGACGAAGGCCGGGACCAGGATGGTCAATGGCGCCTGATCCGGCGAAGCGATATCCGTGCGTTTGGACAAGCGCATGAACAGCTCAAGATCGCTGCTGCGTGTCTGCGCCAGCATGAAGTCCTTGATCGGCACCTGGGCCTTGGCCACGGCATCCTGAGCGGTCATTTTTTCCGCCAGGTACGGCTGCAAGGCATCCTGGTTTACCCGGTCGAATACCGGCGCCATGATGAACAGGGTCAGGAACAGCGCCATGCCGGTGAGGATCTGGTTCGACGGTGTTTGTTGCAGACCCAGGGCCTGACGCAGGATCGAGAAGACAATGATGATCCGGGTGAAACTGGTCATCAGCATGACAAACGCTGGAATAAAGCTCAGCGCGGTCATGATCAGCAGGATCTGCAGGCTGACCGAGTATTCCTGAGCGCCGTTGGCATTGGTGCCCAACGTGATCGCCGGGATCGACAACGGATCGGCGGCCAACGCCAGCGGCGCCGCCAGCATCAGGGCCAGCGTCAAGACGATGCGTAGCGCACCCATTACTTCTTATCCTTCTGATCCTTGCCGAGCATCTCCAATAGACGCTGGGCAAACTCCGGAGTCGCTTTTTCGGTACCGCTCGGCACTTGCACCGGCTCCTTGAGCACATGCAACGCGGTAATGGTTCCAGGGCTCAGGCCGAGCAGAATCTGCTCGTTGCCGACCTGCACCAGCATCAATCGGTCACGAGGACCGAGCGCGCGGGAACCGATCAGCTCGATCACTTGCCCTTTGCCCGCGGGTCCTGCCTGCTGGACCCGGCGGAGCAGCCAGGCGAGGAAGAAAATCAGCCCTAGCACCAGCAGCAAGCCGAATACCAGTTGCGTCAATTGCCCGGCCACGCCACTGCTGACCGCTGGCGCAGCGGCGGTGGCAGCCGTCGCCACCGGCTCGGCTGCCAGAACGCTGAACGGCAGTGCCAGCACAAACCCCAGAACCTTTTTCACCTAGCGCAGCTTCTTGATACGTTCGCTTGGGCTGATCACGTCAGTCAGGCGGATGCCGAACTTCTCGTTGACCACAACCACTTCGCCGTGAGCGATGAGCGTGCCGTTGACCAGCACGTCCAGCGGCTCACCGGCCAGGCGATCAAGCTCGATCACCGAGCCTTGGTTGAGTTGCAGCAGGTTGCGGATGTTGATGTCGGTACTGCCGACTTCCATGGAAATCGACACCGGGATGTCGAGAATCACGTCCAGGTTGGGGCCTTCCAGGCTGACCGGGTCGTTGTTCTTCGGCACGCTGCCGAACTCTTCCATCGGCAGTCGGCTGGACGGCGAACTGGCGGCGTCGGCGGCCAGCAAGGCATCGATGTCATCCTGGCCGGCATCACCGGTTTCTTCCAGGGCAGCAGCCCATTCATCGGCCAGCGCCTGGTCGTCCTGGGTATTCATATCGTCAGCCATCATTTGTCCTCGGCGGGCAAAAATTCAATTAGGTGCGGTTAAAGCGAATTGGGAGGCGCCGCTCAGCGGCGCTCGATCGGCTCGATCACTTGCAACGCGAGGTTGCCTTTGTGCGAGCCCATCTTGACCTTGAACGCAGGCACGCCGTTGGCGCGCATGATCATTTCGTCCGGCATCTCGACCGGGATAATGTCCCCCGGCTGCATGTGCAGAATGTCCCGCAGGCGCAACTGGCGGCGGGCGACCGTGGCCCCGATCGGCACGTCCACGTCCAGCACGTCCTGGCGCAAGGCGTTGACCCAGCGCTCGTCCTGATCGTCGAGGTCCGACTGGAAACCGGCGTCGAGCATTTCGCGCACCGGCTCGATCATCGAGTACGGCATGGTCACGTGCAGGTCGCCGCCACCGCCATCAAGTTCGATGTGGAACGTCGACACCACAACGGCTTCGCTCGGGCCGACGATGTTGGCCATGGCCGGGTTCACTTCCGAGTTGATGTACTCGAAGTTGACTTCCATGATCGCCTGCCAGGCTTCCTTCAAATCGACGAAGGCCTGCTCGAGCACCATGCGCACCACACGCAGTTCGGTCGGGGTGAATTCACGCCCCTCGATCTTCGCGTGACGGCCGTCGCCGCCGAAGAAGTTGTCCACCAGCTTGAACACCAGCTTGGCGTCGAGGATGAACAACGCCGTGCCGCGCAACGGTTTGATCTTGACCAGGTTGAGGCTGGTCGGCACGTACAGCGAGTGCACGTATTCGCCAAACTTCATCACCTGCACGCCACCGACGGCCACGTCTGCCGAACGGCGCAGCATGTTGAACATGCTGATGCGGGTGTAGCGGGCGAAACGCTCGTTGATCATTTCCAGGGTCGGCATGCGTCCACGGACGATGCGATCCTGGCTGGTCAGGTCGTAGCTTTTGACGGTGCCGGGTTCGGCAGCGATATCGGTCTGTACCAGACCATCGTCGACGCCATGCAACAGCGCATCGATCTCATCCTGGGACAGCAGGTCTTGCACGGCCATGTCGTGTTCCTACTGCAGTACGAAATTAGTGAAAAGCAACTGTTCGATGACCACTTTGCCGAGTTCTTTCTGCGCCACTTCCTGGACGCTGGCCGTGGCTTTCTGACGCAACATCTCCTGGCCGACCGGCGACGCCAGGGTCGCGAAGTCCTGCCCGGAGAACAGCATGACCAGGTTATTGCGGATCACTGGCATGTGAACTTTGAGCGCTTCCAGATCGGCCTGGTTGCGGCCCTGCATGGTGATGCTCACTTGCATGTAGCGCTGACGGCCGTTCTGGTTGTAGTTGGCCACGAAGGCGGGTGCCATTGGCTCGAAAATCGCTGGCTGCTTGCCGAGCGGGGCTGCATCAGCCGCGGCGACAGGCTTGCTCTGGGCGCTGTGCATGAAGTACCAGGTCGCCCCCACGGACAAGCCGATCGCCAGCAGCAGGGCCACCACGATCACTATGATCAGCTTGAGTTTGCCTTTGGTTGCGGGGTCTTTTACTGCTGCGTCGCTCTTCGCCATGCCAATAATCCGTCACTATTCGGGTTTTCACAGTCGCACGGCAAGGCAAGAGCAAGTGTTATGCCAGAAGTGTCTGGGGGGATGGGAGACAGTGGGTGTTCGGCCACCACGAAACCCATGTGGGGGCGTAATGTTGTTCACTTATTGGAATAGGTTTGGTTTGGTTTGGGGTACATATCCGTTTCTGCGGTAGCGGCTGCTGGCGGTTTCGCTCTTACAGCGAGTCCCTTTTTCAAACGCCAAAAAGCAACCATAAGGCTTTGCCCCTCCATTCGGTGCCTCGCTAAGGCTCGGCATGCCCTCACTCCGGCATTGCTCCGGGGGCCCGCCGCCATCGGCCATCCATGGCCGGGGGCGGCTACCGCGGCATCCTTGCCGCGGTGCCCCCTGCGCAACGCCTGCGTTCGGCCTCTGGGAAAGGGGCAGGCAGATCAAAATCTAAAGCAACAGCCAGATCAAAAGATCGCAGCCTGCGGCAGCTCCTACAGTGAGAACGCGTATACCCGCAAGAACTGGTCGGCTGTCAGGCCGCCTTCGCGAGCAGGCTCGCTCCCACATACAGCAGATCGGCGTACCGCTTTTGATCTTCACCACTCAAGGCCGAGCGTTAGCTCGCCTGTAGCTCTTGATCTTGACGCACCGCCCCCTCGAGAGGCCGAGTGGAGGTTCTGCGCAGTGGGCAACCCGGCATGGATGCCGGGTTAGCCGCGCACGGCCATGGATGGCCGATCGCGGCGGGCCCACGGAGCAGGACCGGAGCGAGGGTATGCCGAGCCACAGCGAGGCACCGAACGAAAGGGGCAGAAGCACTTTGGTTACTTTGGTGCTTTTCCAAAGTGACCCGCCGTAAGGGCGGAACCCATATCAGCCATCACCCAAAAACGGATATGCCCCCCAGCGTTTGTGCATGTGATCAGGCGTAATAATCAACGGCGCTCGAACCAATCACGCTAGTCGTACTGACCGCCACTTCGGCAACTGCTGGCGCAACCTCGTCATCCATGGAATCGAGACGACCACCACTGGCGTTGGTACGCCCACCCTGGCCTTGGCCCTGCTGCGACTGATCCTGCCCCTGGCCCTGCCAGCCACGAGACTGATCGGAAACATTGACGTCGACCTGACCCATCCCCTGCTGCGCAAACATGTCACGCAAGCGATGCATCTGCCCGTCCAGCGCCTCACGAACGCTCGGATGCGCACTCATGAACGTCACTTGAGTCTGCTGATCCGGAACCATGTTGACCCGAATATCCAGGCGCCCCAACTCAGCCGGCTGCAATTGAATGTCCGCCGCCTTGAGATTGGCGCTGGACAGGTACATGACCCGATTCACCACTTCTTCGGTCCAGCCGCTCTGATGCATGGCGATCGGCTGGTTCACCGGCAATGCATTGGCGGTTTTCGGCGTGGCAGCCTGAGTCAGTGCCGCCAGGCGGTTGGCGAAGTCATCGACACGGGTATCGCTGCTGGCCGACTTCAGGTCCTTGAGGCCGTCATCGATCAAACCACTGAAGGCCTTGTCGCCACCCTGGCTAGTGCTGTCCTTGTCGGCTTGCACATCAAGCATGCTCGCCATGCCGGCGGCAAAGTTTTGCGCCGACGTTTGTTCGCCATCGGCCTGGGCCTGGGCCGACGTTGCTGCCGCTTTGGGCTGAGACTGACTGGACGCGGAAACGTGCCCGCTCTGCTCCATAGCCATACGCACGGCCGGCAGCGCATCAAGGGGATCGGCTTCCGGGTCGAAATCGGTATCGGTGCTGGCGACGGGCGCGGTGGTAACAGTCGGTGCCGCTACAGCCGCCGCCGTTGCCGCAGCAATTGGCGCCTCGACCGGAGCTTGCACGATGGCTTCCACCGGTGGAGTAGTCGGCACTGGCGCCGTCACCGTTGATTGCAATGCCTGCATCAATGCGGGATCGAGCGCCGGGTCAACAGGCGCGGCATCGGTAACTGGGGCTTCAAGTGTCTCCGACGTATCGTCGCTGGCAGCCTGGTCATCGGCCGGCGCCAGTTTATCGGCGGGCAAGGAATTGCCGCTATCGGCAACCGCCGGTTCCGCGGCGGCAGGCTTGTCGCTGCTCAGCTCTTTTTTGCCGGCGCTATCCGGGGCTTGATCGCGCGCTGGCTTGGCCGGCGCGTTACTTACGGCAGCAGGTTTGTTCTGGGCTTGATTGGCATAGACCTGAGCGAAGCTGGACGCCTTGTCCCCGGGCTCAGCGGCCACCGCCGGAGTATTGGCGGAAGCGGCTTGAGTCTTGGCCTGCGCGGCGGCCTGTAGAAGGATATTGGGGGTAACGGGCATGACACGGTCTCCGCTGCACTGGGATCGTAGGTACAGTTGACCGAGATTACTGCAAAGGTCGAGCCAGCTTTTGTTCGCAGGCGTTATTAGCGCCGGATGGCGGCATTGGCGTCGAGAGAGCGCTGGCGCTCCGCCTCATAGAGCGGTCGGACGATGGCAAATTCGCCGTCGATTTCTCCGACCAGTTTCTCAATGTCCGCCAGGCGTTGGTGCTTGGCTCGCTGCTCCAGTTCATGGCACAGCTCCGCCAGGCGAAGGGCGCCCATGTTACTGCTGCTGCCCTTGAAACTATGGGCAGTGTTCATCAGCAGCGCGGTATCGCCAGCCTTGCGCAACAGTTTCAGCCGCTCTTCGGAATCGGCGAGGAAGGTATCCAGTAACGTCGGATACTCGTCCTCCATGACTTCCTGCAACGCGCTCAGCACGTTTCGGTCCAGATGTGTGTCAGCCACTTGCTCACTCCTTGATCAAGAATGCGTGAATTATGCCAGAGCCTCCCAGAAAAACTCCACGCGGGCACTTCGACCATCGTCGGACCAACTGGCGTTGCGGCCCAGTTGGCGGATCAGGCTGACCCCACGCCCCGACAAACGGACACCATCGAGGGGACGCGCCATCACCTTCTGCACATCGAACCCCTGGCCACTGTCTTCGACGCGCACCGTCAGGCAACCGCCCTCGCCTTTTGGCGTCACCTGCAAATGCACGCGCACAAAACCTTCCTGCAACGCCTCCAGGCGCGCATTGCGCTGTTGATAATAGCGGGTAAAACCCAGGGCATCGCGCTTGAGGCTCGAGTCCAGGCCCAGTACGCCGTGTTCCAGCGCATTGGAATAGAGCTCGGCCAGAACGCTGTATAACGCTCCGCTTTGCGCCCGCAGACCATGCACCTCAAGCAGCAATTGCAGAAGATACGGCAGCGGATTGAAGCGCTTGAGCGTGGCGGCGCGAAACTCGAAGCTCGCTGACCAGTCCAGCGGGCAGGACTGGCCGCTGTCGGAATAGACCAGCGCCGGCGGTGATAGCTGCTCAGCTGCCAGCAAGCGGACCTCGACCATGCTGACATCGTCGCGGGCCTCGCCACGAAAATCCCGCAGCGCCTGTTCAATCTCCTCGAACAGCTCGTCGGGCTGACGATTGGCGGCAAACACCTGCTGCAATCGCTCTACGCCAAACAACTGTTCGTTGGCATCGCAGGTATCGATCACCCCGTCGGATAACAGGAAGACCCGATCGCCCACGGCCATCGGAAACACTTCAGTGCGATCATCAAACGTTTGCGCGCTCAATACGCCGAGCGGCAGATGCCGCGCTTTCAGCGGTGTGCGCGTACCACTGACAACATTGTGCAGGTAACCGTCCGGCATCCCGCCGTTCCAGACTTCCACCGAGCGCCGCTGAAAACTCAGGGACAACAGCGTCGCACAACAGAACATGTCCACGGGCAAGATGCGCTTGAGCTTGGCGTTCATCTCGCGCAAGGTTTCCGACAAGCCGTAACCTTTAGCCGTCATCCCGTAGAACACTTCGGCCAGGGGCATGGCGCCGACCGCTGCCGGCAAACCATGGCCGGTGAAATCGCCGAGCAACACATGCATATCACCGGACGGCGTGAACGCAGCCAGCAGCAAATCACCGTTGAATAATGCATAGGGCGATTGCAGGTAGCGGATGTTGGGGGCGTTCAGGCAGCCAGAGTGGGCCACCTTGTCAAACACGGCCTTGGCCACGCGTTGCTCGTTGAGCAGGTAATCATGGTGCCTGGCGATCTGGTCTCGCTGCTGCAGAACGGTGGCCTGCAACCGTCGCAAACGGTCCATGGCCTTGATCTTGGCGCCGAGAATCACCTGGTTGTAAGGCTTTGCCAAAAAATCGTCGCCCCCGACCTCCAGACACCGGGCCAGCGCCTCGTTCTCACTCAGCGAGGTCAGGAAGATGATCGGCACCAAGGTTTCCCCGGCCAGCGCCTTGATCTGCTGCGCCGCCTCGAAACCGTCCATGACCGGCATCATCGCGTCCATCAACACCAATTGCGGACGTTGCTGACGGAACACGTCGACCGCCTCGGCACCGTTGGCGGCCGTCAGCACTTCATGCCCCTGGCGCCGGACGATGCTCGACAACAACAGGCGATCAGCCGCGCTGTCTTCAGCGATCAGTATCGTCAGCGACTCGAACGCGGGAAGCACGGCGCTCACGCGACGTCGAATATCTGTTCGAAATTGGAGATGGCGAGAATCTTGCGCACATCGGCGTTGGCGTGGCTCAAGGTGATCTCGGCATTCTCGCCGCCAGCATGATCACGCAGCAGCAACAGCATGCCGAGCGCTGAACTGTCGAGGTAAGTGGCGTCCTTCAGGTTCACCTCGAAGGATTCGGGTTTGGGCTGAAGGTTTTCGTAAGCCTCACGAAATTCCTGATGCTTGGCGAAGTCGAATCGTCCCTTGATCGAGATCGTCAGCTTTTGCCCATCCTGGGAGATTTCTGTAACGACTGACATTGAACGGCTTCCTTGTCTTTGAGGAACGTGCTTGTACAAGGTTTAGCATTTGGTGAAGGCCGGAGCAAGATCAAAAGATCGCAGCCTGCGGCAGCTCCTACAGGGAAATGCATTCACATGTAGGAGCTGCCGAAGGCTGCGATCTTTTAATATGGGTCATGCCGCGGCAGCCGCTGGGACAACTCGTCCAGCAGTTTCTGCTCACGCTTGTCTTCCAGTTGCCGTGCCTCATCCGCATAGCGTTGCACCAGCTTGCGCAAACCTTCGACCCGGGCGAACGCCTGCTGCCAGGATTCCCGCGCCTTGTTCAGATTGTTCTGATGCCAGGCCAGGCTTTGTCGCTGCTGGTCGATGGCGGTGCCCAGTTGCGCGAGAAACCCCTGGTAACCCAGCAACCATTGCCCCGACACGCCGCTGCTGCCGCGCACGATCCACTGTTCCTGATAATCGAGGCGAAACGCTTCAAGGTCGGCGAGTTTGCTTTCAGCCAGGCGAACCTGGCCTTGAAAGTGGCCCAACCGTTGGGCGGCGGTTTTCTCGGTCTTTTCGGCCATTTGCACCACCGGCGCCAAACGCCCTGCCCGACTCTGGGCCATGGTCGATTAGCCGCCTGCCGCAGGTGCGAAGATCGAGCCCAGATAGGCTTCGCTCTCGCCCAGGCTGATGCTGTCGTTCAGGCCCTGGCGCAGGTATTTGACCAGTTGCGGTTGCAGGGAGATCGCCAGATCGGTTTCCCGGTCACCGCCGGCGACGTAGGCACCGACGCTGATCAGGTCTCGACTCTGTTGATAGCGCGACCACAACTGCTTGAAATACTGGGCGCGAGCCATGTGCTCCTTCGTCACCACCGACGGCATGACCCGGCTGATGGACGCTTCGATGTCGATGGCCGGGTAATGGCCTTCTTCCGCCAGTCGCCGGGACAGCACGATATGCCCGTCGAGCACGCCCCGCGCCGCATCGGCAATCGGATCCTGCTGGTCGTCGCCTTCGGACAATACGGTGTAGAACGCCGTGATCGAGCCGCCGCCCTTCTCGGCGTTACCGGCGCGCTCCACCAGTTTCGGCAATTTGGCGAACACGGAAGGCGGATAGCCCTTGGTCGCGGGCGGTTCGCCGATGGCCAGGGCAATTTCCCGCTGGGCCTGGGCAAAACGGGTCAGGGAGTCCATGAGCAACAGGACGTTCTTGCCCTTGTCGCGGAAATACTCGGCGATCCGGGTGCAGTACATGGCGGCGCGCAGACGCATCAGCGGCGCGTCGTCGGCGGGGGACGCGACCACCACCGAACGCTTGAGCCCTTCTTCACCGAGGATGTGCTCGATGAATTCTTTAACTTCACGACCCCGCTCACCGATCAGCCCGACGACGATGATATCGGCCTCGGTGAAGCGGGTCATCATGCCCAGCAGCACACTCTTGCCGACGCCTGTACCCGCGAACAACCCAAGCCGCTGCCCGCGACCGACCGTCAACAAACCGTTGATGGAGCGAATGCCCACGTCCAGCGGCTCGCTGATCGGTTCGCGCTTGAGCGGATTGATGGTCGGGCCGTCCATCGGCACCCAGTCTTCAGCCTTCATCCCGCCCTTGCCGTCCAGGGCACGACCGGCGCCATCAAGCACGCGACCGAGCATGCTCATGCCCATCGGCAGGCGACCGGTATCAGCCATCGGCACTACGCGCGCACCTGGAGCGATGCCGGCGACGCTGCCGACCGGCATCAGGAAGACTTTGCTGCCGGAGAAGCCCATGACTTCGGCTTCGACCTGCACCGGGTGATAGCTGTCGTCGTTAATGACCATGCAGCGACTGCCCATGGCCGCGCGCAGGCCTTCGGCTTCAAGCGTGAGACCGACCATGCGCAGCAAACGACCTTCGAGGATCGGTGCGCCGGCCAGCTCCGTGGCCTCGGCATAGCTGCCGAGGCGCTTGGAGAAGCTGGTGCGATCAAGGCGCATCAGGGGCGTCCGGCTCAGGTTCTGGCGTTGTGACTGCAGGCTTGGTTGCCATCGCCAGTTCAAGGCTCATGTCCGGCTCGGCGGGGTGCA
The DNA here is from genome assembly GCF_059716195.1 of Pseudomonas sp. LBUM1644. Taxonomy (NCBI): domain Bacteria; kingdom Pseudomonadati; phylum Pseudomonadota; class Gammaproteobacteria; order Pseudomonadales; family Pseudomonadaceae; genus Pseudomonas; species Pseudomonas sp. LBUM1644. The sequence goes on from NZ_CP166812.1 coordinate 4,639,966, forward strand.
GCGCTTGTTCATGCAACTGATCGAACAGCTTATCCATTACCCGAGCGACGCGAGTTTCGACGGTGGCGTCGATCCGACTGTGTTCGGTCTCGACCCGGCAACCGCCAGGCAACAGAGCCTCGTCCTCGACGATGCGCCAGGTTTCCTCATGACGTTCGCGCAGGGCTTTGACCTGTTCGAAATCCTGGGGATTGATGTACAGCCGCACATTGCCAACGCCCAGCGGCAAGAGCTTGAGGGCCTCGCGCATGACGTGTTCGATCTGCGTCGAGTCGATGGCCAGTTCGCGCTGAATCACCTGCTTGGTGATGTGCTGCACCAGGTCGACCAACGACTTTTCAATCAGGGTGTCCTGCTCGGCGATGGGTTCGAACAGGTGCCCCATCAGTTGCTCCAGACTGGCAATCTTGGCCGCCAGCGCCACTTCGGCTTCCTGACGGACCTTGAGCGTGGTGCTGTGGAACCCTTCTCTTTCGCCGGTAGCGAAGCCTTCGTTGTAGGCTTCCTGGCGAATGCTTTCCAGTTCTTCCAGGGTCAGTGGCTGGACTTCTTCCAGCGGCACTTCTTCCATTTCCGGAGGCTCGGGCTCAGGTTCTGGCTCGGGCTCCGGGACAAAAGGGTCGAAACTGGGCAGCGACCAAACGTCGAAACCACCGACGTCCTTGGCACGAATCAGGTCGGTCTTGGACTCATCATGTTTGGACGACATAGTGACCTTAGATCATCTCTTCGCCGCCCTTCCCGCCGAGAACGATTTCTCCGGCTTCGGCCATACGGCGGGCAATGGTGAGGATTTCTTTCTGCGCGGTTTCCACGTCGCTGACGCGCACCGGGCCCTTGGCCTCGAGGTCGTCGCGCAACAGTTCGGCGGCTCGTTTGGACATGTTCTTGAAGATCTTTTCCTTGACGCCTTCGTCCGAACCCTTGAGGGCCAGCACCAGCACGTCGGAGGACACTTCGCGCAACAGGGCCTGAATGCCACGGTCGTCGACATCGGACAGGTTGTTGAACACGAACATAAGGTCTTCGATCTGACCGGACAGGTCTTCGTCGACTTCGCGGATCGAATCCATCAACTGACCTTCGATCGAACTGTCGAGGAAGTTCATGATGTCGGCTGCGCGCTTGATGCCACCCAGGGTCGTGCGCGAAGCGTTCGAGTTGCCGGAGAACTGCTTCTCGAGAATCTGGTTGAGTTCTTTCAAGGCTGCCGGCTGCACGGTGTTCAGCGAGGAGACTCGCAGAATGATGTCCAGACGCACCTTGTGGTCGAAGTTGCCCAACACTTCGCCGGCTTGATCGGGGTCGAGGTACGCCACGACGATCGCCTGGATCTGCGGGTGCTCGTAGCGGATCACGTCGGCGACGGCGCGCGGTTCCATCCACTTCAGGCTGTCGAGGCCACTGGTGTTGCCGCCCAGCAGGATGCGGTCGATCAGGCCGTTGGCCTTGTCTTCGCCCAGTGCCTGGGTGAGCATTTTGCGCACGTAGTCGTCGGAGCCGACGCCCAGGCTGGTCTGGTCGCCGACGATGTCGACGAACTCGCTCATGACCTGCTCGACCTGCTCGCGGTGCACGTTGCCCATCTGGGCCATCGCGACACCCACACGCTGGACCTCTTTGGGCCCCATGTGACGCAGCACTTGGGCAGCATCGGTCGAACCGAGGGACAGCAGCAGAATCGCGGCTTTGTCGACCTTGGTCAGTTTGGCGGCAACGGCTCGGTTATCACTCATCTGCGTTAATCCACTCTTTCACGACCTGGGCCACGCGACCCGGATCTTCTGCCACCAGACTCTTGATTGCGTTCAACTGTGCGTCATAGCCTTCGCTCGGGCTCGGCAGCAGAATGCTCTGCGGGCCGCCGAGGCTGACGCGGTCGTTGGCCAGTTCGCCGTCCAGGCCGCCCATGCCACCGAGTTCCACGTCGCTGCCGATGCCAGCCAGCTGTTTGCCTTTGCCGCCACCGGTGATGTTGTTGAGCACCGGACGCAGCACACCGAAGACCAGCACCAGGATGAACAACACACCCAGCACTTGCTTGACGATGTCCCAGAACCACGGCTGGGAGTAGAACGGAATATCGGCAATCACTTCACCGCGCTCGGCGGAGAACGGCATGTTGATTACGCTGACGCTGTCGCCACGGCTGGCGTCGAAGCCGACGGCGTCTTGCACCAAGCGCGTGAAGCGCGCCAATTCGTCGGCGCTCCACGGTGCGCGGGTGGTTTCACCGTTGGCAGCGTTGATCTTGACCTGATCATCGACCACCACCGACACCGACAGGCGATTCAAACGGCCCTGTTGTTGTTTGGTGTGGCTGATGGAGCGATCCAGCTCGAAGTTCTTGGTGGATTGTTGACGCTTGTCGGCCGGGTATGGCGCCAGCATCGGCTGCCCGGTGGCCGGGTCCATGATTTGCTGGCCATTGGCATCAATCAGTGGCTGGCCTGGCTGCACCATGCCAGCCGACGCGGTAGCGCCGCCGGTGGTTTGCGGTGCGGAAGCCGGCGCTGGCGGCTGGTTGCTCAGGGCACCCGGCACGCCTTGCGGACCGTTGCTGGCGGTGCGCTGCTCATTGACCGACTGCTCGCTGCGCAACGCCGGTTGATCCGGGTTGAACTGCTCGGAGGTCGACTCGACAGCGCTGAAATCCACATCAGCCGAAACTTCGGCTTTATAGCGGTCGTTGCCCAGTACCGGTTGCAGGATGTTGTGCACACGCTGGGTGAGCATGCTTTCCATGCGGCGGCTGTAATCGAATTGCTTGCCGGCCATGGTCAGTTCGGAATTTTCCGCCTGATCCGACAGCAGCGTGCCCTTCTGGTCGACGACGGTGATCTGCGATTTGCTCAGCTCGGGAACACTGGTGGCGACCAGGTTGATGATCGCCAGTACCTGGCCTGGTTCCAGCGAACGACCGGAGTACAGTTCCACCAGAACCGAAGCGCTTGGCTTGCGCTCGTCGCGCACGAATACCGAGCTTTTCGGAATCGCCAGGTGCACGCGGGCACCCTTGACGTTGTTCAGGCTGGAAATGGTGCGGGCCAGTTCACCTTCGAGGCCGCGACGATAACGGGTCGCTTCCATGAACTGGCTGGTCCCCAGGCCCTGGTCCTTGTCGAGGATTTCAAAACCGATGTTGCCGTCGCTGGGAGTGACACCAGCGCCCGCGAGTTTGAGCCGCGCACGGGACAAGTCATCGGCCTTGACCAGCAAGGCACCGGAATTGGGTTCAACGGTATAAGGGATATCGGCAGCGGCCAGGGTATCCATGACCTGTTTGGCGTCCATGCCGGCAAGGCTGCCGTACAGAGGGCGGTAGTCCGGCTGCTGGGACCACAACACCACGGCAAAGCCAATCGCCACGCTCGCAGCCAGGCCGACCAACAGGCCCACCTGACGCAGCATGGTCATCTCTGAGAGGTTTTCCAGGAAGGACAACCCGAAGAGCGGCGGTTTACCGTCAATCGGGGTGGCCTTGGCCGGAACGTTATCGGCGATTGCTTCTGCCATGACTCAATTCGTCCTTAAACCGGCATCTGCATGATGTCTTGGTATGCCTGAACCAGCTTGTTGCGCACTTGGGTCAACGCCTGAAAGGACACGCTGGCCTTCTGCGAAGAAATCATCACGTCCGTCAGGTCGACGCCGCTTTTGCCAATCTCGAAGGCACTGGCCAATTGATTCGACGCCTGCTGGGTGTCGTTCACTTTATTGACCGCCTGACCGAGCATGTCGGAAAAGCTGCTGCCACCCAGTTCAGGGACTGCGGCAGTCGATTTCGGCGCAGACATGGCATCCATTTGCATGGAACGCATGTCCAGCATCAACCGATTAAATTCAATACCTTGGCTCATGGTCTACTCTCGTTGGCGACCCGCAATTTTTTGACACTCACTCGGCGGGTAGTGAGGTGTTAGCAACAAGGGTGCCAGCTCCGTGGCCTATCTAAACAAAAGCCCGTCCCGAGCTCTCATTCCAATCTCTGCAGGAGCGAGCTTGCTCGCGATGGTCGTCAACGATGACGCGGGTCTTCTGGTTAAGCGCGGCGCCCTCAAGACCATCGCGAGCAAGCTCGCTCCTACAAAATGAAATCAGGTGGCGAACAGGTAGGCTTCGACGTCCATCCCGGCATCACGCATTTGCGCCAGCTTGTAGCGCAGCGTACGCGGGCTGATGCCCAAGCGTTCGGCAGCTTCCTTGCGACGGCCGCGCTCGGCGCGCAGCGTGTCGATGATCATCTGGAACTCACGGCGACGCAGGTCATCGCCCAGCGCACCGACGGTCTCGGATTCAACCTCTACAGCCCGCACGGGCGCTGCTGCCAATGCCGGCAACGGCGCACAGGCGACCGGCCCGGCCAGGCAGAAATCCTGCGGCTGGATCAACCCGCCCTGCTGCAGAATCAACGCCCGCTGAATGGCGTTATCCAGCTCGCGCACGTTGCCCGGCCATGGATAACCGATCAGGCAGGCCTGAGCCTCGGGCGAGAGCCTCGCCGCGGCGTGCTTCATTTTATTGACGTGTTTGGCCAGCAGGCGCTCGGCCAGCGGCAGGATGTCGGCGGTGCGCTCGCGCAACGGACGCCAGGCCAGTGGAAACACCGAGAGACGGTAGTAAAGGTCTTCACGGAAACGCCCCGCCGCCACTTCCCCGGCCAGGTCACGGTTGGTGGTCGCGACGACGCGAATATCCAGCGTGATCGGCTTGCGCGCGCCCACGCGCTCCACTTCGCGCTCTTGCAGCACACGCAGTAACTTGGCCTGGAGACCGAGGGGCATTTCAGAAATTTCGTCGAGCAGAATGGTCCCGCCGTCAGCCTGTTCGAACTTGCCGGCCTGCGCCGCGATGGCGCCGGTAAACGAGCCCTTTTCATGACCGAACAGCGTGGCTTCCAGCATGTTGTCGGGAATGGCGGCGCAGTTGATCGCAATGAACGGCTGACTGGCGCGATGGGAATGTTGATGAATGTACCGCGCCAACACTTCTTTGCCGGTCCCGGACTCACCGGAGATCAACACCGTTGAATCACTGCGCGCGACCCTCGCGGCCAATTCCAGCAGTTGCGCGCTGGCCGGTTCGAACGCCACCGGCCCTTCGCTTTCGGCAACGCCGATACTGCCTAGCGCATGCCGCGCCACCAGATCGAGCAACGCCTTGGGCTCGAACGGCTTGACTAGATAATCCGCCGCGCCCTGGCGCATCGCATCGACCGCGCGCTCGACGGCACCGTGAGCAGTCATCAGCAATACAGGCAATTGCGGCTGACGAGCGCGCAACAGTCCGAGCAACTGATGGCCGTCCATGCCCGGCATATTGACGTCGCTGAGCACCAGGTTAAAGGCCTCGCTTGCGACCGCTTCCAGCGCCTCTTCCGCCGAACCGACGGCTTTGTAATTGTGCCCGGCCAGCAACAGCGTGTCAGTCAACGCCTCGCGTAGCGCGCGGTCGTCCTCGACCAGTAGAACCTTGATCCCCATGACCTTCACTCTGCTCCCCGAGCGCTGCGTTTCTCATCAGAAAACAGCGGCAGGATCACCTGCGCGCAAGTGCCGCGCCCCAGCCGCGAGCGCAGCTGCAATTCTCCCTGATGGGCACGCGCCACGGCTTTGACGACGGTCAGGCCAAGGCCGGTTCCCGTGGTTTTAGTGGTAAAGAATGGTTCACCCAAACGCGCCAGCACCTTGGTCTCGATGCCGCTGCCGCTGTCACTGACGCACAGGCGCAGGTTGTTGCCTCGGGTGTAGAGGTGGACCTTCAGGCGCACCTCGCCGGCACTGGCCTGGATGGCGTTCTCGATCAGGTTCAGGATTGCCCCGACCAGCGTGTCGCGATTGCACAACAACTCGCCCGAATGACTGTCGCACTGCCAGCGGATCGGCAGGTCTTGTACGTGGGTCAACGCCGCCGCTTGCAGCGATTGCATCAACACTTTCGGCGTGACGCGATCGGTCAGCGGCAACTCGCCGCGCGCGAACACCAGCATGTCGCGAACCTGATGTTCCAGCTCATGCAGACGCTCTTTCAAACGTCCGGCAAATCGTTGCTGAGTGGCGACTGGCAACTCCTGCTCAGTCAAATGACTGGCGTAGAGCAACGCAGCGGATAACGGCGTACGGATCTGATGAGCCAGCGATGCCACCATCCGCCCGAGGGACGACAGGCGTTCGTGCCGGGCCAGTTGATCTTGCAGGTGACGGGTTTCAGTCAGGTCATTGAGCAACACCAACTGACCGGGCTCGGCATCCAGCGAACGAGTGGCGATGGAGAGACGCCGACCGTCCTTGAGGGAGATTTCGTGACCGTCGTCTTCACGCGGTGCAAAGCAACGCGCGATCACTTGGCGCCACAACTCGCCTTCGAGGGGCAGGCCGAGCAATTCACAGGCGGCGGGGTTGGCTTCACGCACGATGCCCTGGGCGTCGATAACGATGACGCCGCCGGGCAACAGATCGAGGAGGTTTTGCAGACGGTTGGCCAGGCGTTCTTTTTCCGCCAGTTCCTGCATGCGTTGAGCACTGACGACCGCCAGCTCACCCTTGAGCTCGGTGACCCGGGCTTCGAGCATGCTGTAGGAGTCGGTCAACTGGCTCGACATCTGGCTGAAGAGTGCGAACGCCTGCTCAAGGCCAAGCCGGCTTGCCTGCTCTACGGACGACGGTTGCCCCGAAGCGTCAGGGACAGGAGACATCTGGGCGGCTTGGGGCATCGTGCTCTCTCGCTGGGCTGACCGTCAGTTAAATGGAACGTTGCGAGGGACATAGCAATACCCGTGCCTAAAAAAAGGCCAGCGCGCAACGCTGGCCTCTTATTCAATCCGCCAGCCAGGCGTTTCGCCACGCCAGCAGGTGTTCGTCCCTGAGCATCCAGTTATCGAGTACCACGTTGCGCAGGGCATCTCCGGCTGCAGCGTTGGCGTCGGGTTCAGCAAGATGTTCGCGAATAGCGGCAATCCAGTCTTTCGCCTTGTTCCTGACCCTGGTCACCGGGAAGTCGCCGCGATAACAGAGGATGTCGGAGCAGATCACCGGGAAGCCACAAGCGCCGTATTCCAATAACCGCAGATTGCTTTTGCAGGCGTTGAAAACAGTGTCTTTCAGAGGTGCCAACGCCAGGTCCAGGTTTAAGCTGGCCAAGCGTGCCGGGTATTTCTCGATATTCACGCCTCGATGGAACTCGTGGACATAGGGACGCAGTGCTGGTGGGCACATGCCCATAAACACCCACTCCACTTCCCCTGCCAGTTCACGAACCACTTCGGCAATGAGGTGCAAGTCCGCGCCGTGGCCCGAACCGCCCGCCCAGCCGACCCGAGGCTTGCGGCCTTGTTGGCGATGGCTGTTCAGGCCGCTCCACCACTGGCTTGGCAGCCGGTTCTCGACCACGCGAATGTCGGCGTTATAACCCTTAAGTGCATTGGCCAGCGGCTGCGTCGACACCACCAGCCGGTCGCACAAACCCACGGCTTTCTTCAAGCGCTTGGCAATGTCTTTGGGAGGCAGGTCGCGGCTTGAGTTGCCGGTGGGCATGTCGAGAATGTAGTCGTCCAGCTCGTAAACCTTGAAGGCCTTGGAGAATGCCTTGGTGTTCTGCATGAATTCCAGCTGAGGCGTCGTGTATTGCCGCTGGAAAATGATCGTGTCCGGCGCCAGGCGCTCCAGCTCTACCGGTTGAAGCGCCCAGTCGCTCACCGCACCCTCGACCAGCTGCGCGGCTTTCATCGCAGCGAAGGGCTGGCGCACCCGATAATGTCCGCAACCGGAAGAGTCGCCGGGGTAGCACAGCGCGTAAGGCACCGCGCGACTGGCGAACGGTTGCCAGCCGGCCTCGCTGCGGCATTCGGCGCCGAAGCCGCTGCCTTCCAGGGTCAGGTTGCGGTTGTAGGCCTGGTCGTTGGCGAGCAGCGGCAGCCAACGCTGGTACATCACCGCTTGTTCGCGCTTGAAGCGTTCGCGCTTGGCTTCCAGCTTCGTCGTGTCGACTTGGTTCTGGCTCACGTTGGATTCGTGCATGAGCACCGAAAAAGGCGTCCAGACAATCAGTCGCCCGGCCTGGCCGACTTTCAGGCACAAATCTACGTCGTTAAAGCACACCGTCAGGCCGGCCTCGTCCATCCCGCCCACCTCACGGTACAGCTCGGTGCGGATCATCAGGCAGGCGGCGGTTACCGCGCTGTAGTTCTGGTCAACCTGCAAACGATGAAGGTAACCGTTGGACTGCATTGGGTCGCCGAAGAATGGGTGGTCTGCGACGCCACGCAAGCCGAGTACCACACCTGCATGTTGAATAGTCCCGTTGGGGAATAATAATTTGGCGCCGACTATCCCTACTTCCGGCCGCTGGGCGTGATGGAGCAGTGCGCCAAGCCAGTCCCCATCAATGATCGCGGTGTCATTGTTGAGCAGCACCAGGTAATCGCCATGGGCCTGGCTGACGGCAAAGTTGTTGATCGCCGAATAGTTGAAAGGGTGCGGGTAACGCAGGATGCGCACCTTGGGGTCGTTCAAGCTCTCCATCCCCCCGAACCAATCCCGGGCTTCGGCGGTTTCACTGTTGTTGTCGATGATGATCAGTTCGTAATTCGTATAGCGGGTTTTCTCCATGATGCTTTCGATGCAGCGGAGCAGCATCGGCAGGCAGTCCTTGGTGGGAATCAGGATGGACACCAACGGCTGCTCGGCGTGTTGGTAAACCACGCGATTGACCACCGGCACAGGTCCTGCGCGCAGTTCATGCGCCACGCCCAGGCGCTGCAAGTGCGCCTCGACGATCGCCGCGGAGTGCGCGATGACTTGGGGTTCGCCGAGCCACTGGCCGAAGTTGATTGCCTGGTGCACCAGCACATCAGCGAGGTGCCCGACGGTACCCAGCCCATGAGTTTCAACCAGCCGATACAGCAGGTCATGGGGCGCCAGTTCGGTGAAAGCGGGATCGAAGCCATCAGCAGCCAGCACGGCCTCGCGACTGAACGCCAAGGCTCGGCCGACATACGGATAACTGCGCAACAGATCCAGGTTCAGGTCCGGCTTGAATACCGGGTCCTGGCAGCCGGTTGCGGTCAGCGAGTCTTCATCGCTGTAGCAAGCGCTGATGCCGGGGTTCAGGGCGATGCCTTCGGCGAGCAATAGCAGCGCATGAGGATCAAGTTGGTCGCCGCCCCGCAGCAGGTAGCACCAGTCGACCTGGATGCCCTGCAGCAGCTCATTGAGCTGGCTCGGCCAGGATTCAGCCAGCGGCAGCCAGACCAGATTGTCGGCCGGCGTCACCCCTACCGGTTCGGCATTCGACAGCACCACAATGGCTGCCGCCCCGTAAAGCTGGCGGTCGATGCTTTCCAGGCTGGAACGCAACATCGCAATGTCGCCGGTGGTATCGGTCAACACCAACAACACGTCCGGTTGCTGCGGCCAGCTCGCAAGTCGCGCCGGCAGACCTTCGAGCTCGGCGGCAGCCAGTTGCCGGGTGTCCAGCCAGCGCTGATACAGGTCAATATTGCGCTGCTGTTGGCCGGCATTCGCCAGCACGCCGAAAAAGCGTTCCAGGGCGTGTGCCAGGGTGCCTTGAAGCTGGCCGCTTTCAGTTTCGAAATCTTTGCCCGTCAGGTGCATCCGCTCCAGGGGAGCCAGCGCTTCGGTGCGCACAAAAAACATCGTGCCGGCAAAGAAATGCGCAGCGTCGATTCCTTGTGGGTCAAAGCCGGCACGCTCGGACAGGGCGACCAAATGTGCGCGGGTGCTTTCATCAAGGTTTTTGCTGACCGGTAGCCAATACTTCTCGGTGCCGAGCAGGGGATGGCGCGCCGGGTCGGCAAGGTGTTCCAACGATTGGCGGAAGCGAACGGGGCTTAGCAGGTCATCGAAAAGGTCATCGGCCAAGGCGTTCGCCACGTTCAGCCGCACCGGGTGCTGGGTATGCAGCTTGACCAGTGTGTGAATGTTATCGGCACGTAAAAACGGCAGCACCTGCAGGAATGGCAAAACATCCCTCCCGTGGTCGGGCACGCGGTACAGCGAATAACTCAGCCCGCTCGCCGCCAACTGGGCATGGACCGTATCGTCACGGCCGGCCACGCAGGTGACGTAGAGGTGCAGGCGTTCATGCAGGCTAATCAAACGGACCAAAATGTCCCGCAGCACATCAGGGTGATACGCATGGATGACCACGCCGACTGGCGGTTCGCCGTCTTCGAGAGATGGCTGCTGCACGACCAGCGCTTCGCACGCCTCGACGAACGCGCCTTCGCTACTGGGTGCATTGATGGGCCGGGTTTCAGAAGCCAGGTAAGCGCCTTGGGCTGACGGGGTATTTGTCATGTTCACACCAATTTGAATAGGGGGCGAAGGCAGAACTCGCTGAGGGCAAGGGCCCTTCGGCGTGGCGCAGCACATTGGACATCAGCACGTGAAAATGCCCCGGCACACAACCGCCAATGAAATGTTGTTCTTTACTAACCAGAGGAGGGGCAAAGCAGGAAGCGTTCCAACTTCAAGAATCGACGTTAGTGGTGGGCTGGCGGGGGATTGCCCCCCGGATCGCCAGCGAGTGAAGATTAAAAGCGGTTTTCCCGGTAATCCGTAAAGAACCTAAAAAAAACCGCCTCTATGAAGAGCTAGAAAAACAGGCGTCAATCATCCGCCTGTTCATCACCCTCACGACGACTCATGCCGTACTTGCGCATCTTCTCCACCAGTGTGGTGCGACGAATACGCAGCCGTTCAGCGGCGCGCGCCACGATGCCATTGGCATCATCCAGCGCCTGCTGAATCAGCCCTTGCTCCAGGCCACCGAGGTAGTCCTTGAGGTCCAGGCCTTCCGGCGGCAACATCGCGCCGGCAGCGAAATCCGGTGTATGGCCGTTGATGGCCACGCGCTCTTCGAGATCGCTGCGCAGGCTGTCGACCAGTTGCTCGTCTTCGTCATCGACATAACGGAATTTCTTCGGCAACTCGACCACGCCGATCACCCCGTAGGGATGCATGATTGCCATGCGTTCCACCAGGTTGGCGAGTTCGCGAACGTTGCCCGGCCAGCCATGACGGCACAGCGACATGATTGCCGCGGAATTGAAACGGATCGAACCCCGCTTCTCGTGCTCCATGCGCGAGATCAACTCGTTCATCAGCAACGGAATGTCTTCGACGCGCTCACGCAGTGGCGCCATCTCGATCGGGAACACGTTCAGGCGATAGTACAAGTCTTCGCGGAAGGTGCCGATCTCGATCATGCTTTCGAGATTCTTGTGGGTCGCCGCAATGATCCGCACATCGACGCTCTGGGTCTTGTTGCTACCCACGCGCTCGAAGGTGCGCTCCTGCAACACGCGCAGCAACTTGACCTGCATCGGCAGCGGCATGTCGCCGATTTCGTCGAGGAACAGTGTGCCGCCGTTAGCCAGTTCAAAACGTCCGGCACGGCTGGTGATCGCCCCGGTAAAGGCGCCCTTCTCGTGGCCGAACAATTCGCTTTCCAGCAACTCGGCCGGGATCGCCCCGCAGTTGACGGGTACGAACGGCGCTTCGCGACGCTTGGAGTGATAGTGCAGGTTGCGCGCAACCACTTCCTTGCCGGTGCCAGACTCACCGAGGATCAGCACGCTGGCATCGGTGTCGGCGACTTGCTGCATCATCTGGCGGACATGTTGAATCGCCCGGCTGGTGCCGACAAGACTGCGGAAAAGATTGGGTTCACGGTGACGACCGCGCTCACGGGCCTGGTCGTACATCTCACGATAGACCTGGGCACGGTGCAGCGAGTCGAGCAGCTTGCTGTAGCTGGGCGGCATTTCGAGGGTCGAAAGCACTCGACGACGCTGGTCGTCCGGCAGGTCAACGGAAGAATTATCGCCCATTAACAAAACCGGAAGGAACTCATCCCAGGTTGAGAGTGTCTTTAAAAGTCCCGGAAGTGCGCCAGGCGCATTGACCGTCCCGATAAGGACACAGATCACTTCACGACTAGATGACAAAGAGCCGACAGCCTGCTGCCAGTCATGGCTACCGCAGGGTAAATTTTCTTCACCGAGAAAATTTAGAATCACCGCCAAATCGCGGCGGCGGACGCTATCGTCATCAATCAGCAGAATTTTGGTTTCACGCCACATGCAATAGCAACTTCCCTAGTCAACTCAATGCCCGAAATGATGGGGCAAGCTAGACGCTTGCAGACACGTTACGCCTGTAGACGCCTGAAATCTGGAACCAGCCACTAGTTAAGTCAAAAAACCGTGCACAGTCAAATTTATGGCGCACTATGTTTGGATTAACAGAGGATTAATTAACCAAACAGATGGTAAACCTTTGCCGCGTTCTGTGCTTGATGGATCTGCGACATCTCGTCGACTATCGCCTGCCTTTCTCCGGTTGCCGCCGCAAGAAGCTGCTTGTACACCCCCAGCAACTCCTCGAGGTTAACGCGCAACGCGGCCTCATCCAGTATTGCCTCACTCAAGACGTCTTCCATGCAGGAACGGCAAGCCAGGTCCAATTCACCGATGGCTTCCCAGTTGCGTTCGGCCAACGCACCGACCAACGCTTCTCGGGTCTGCTCGATTCGCTGCAATACAAGACTCATGGTGATCTCCTTAAAACTGCGGACTCGTCGGCTCGGCGATGCCATCCCAGCCGTCCTTGACGGTGCGAAGCAAATCGGCGACCTCATCGAGAATGGCCGGGTCGGTCTTGATGTTCGCCTCTGCCAGACGCTTCATCATGTAGATGTAGAGATTGTCCAGGCGCTCAACTTCGTCAGCCTTGTTCTCAAGATCCAGGCCCTCACGCAGGCCGCCAATGATACCAATGGCCTTGCTGATCAGGACGCCTTTACCCGGAATATCGTTACGCTCCATGGCCCCTTTGGCCTGGGCAATGCGATCCAGCCCACCCTCCATCAGCATCTGCACCAAGCGGTACGGACTGGCCTCGGAGACCTGAGCTTGCGCTCCAACTTTCTGATATTGCCGAAGGGCCAACATCGGATTCATGTTCTTACCTCATCACAACTCTAGGGCTCGCCTAACCAATATATCGTCTGCGAGTCAAAAAACTTTAAAGCAGAAGACAAAAACCCGGCGCGTTAAAACGCAGCCGGGTTTTTTTACGCCACAAATTTAACGATCAGGCTTTGGCTTGAGCGTTCAGGGTGTCGAAGAACGAAGTAATGTTGCTCGCCGTCGCCTTCATCTGCCCGACCAACAGGTCCATCGCGTTGTACTTGGCGGTCAACGTTGCTGTCATCGTGGTAACACGCAAGTCCAGTGCAACCTGCTGAGTACTCAGGTTGGTTTTCTGTTTGTTCAGGCTCGTATTGCGCTGATCCAGGATGCCGCCAGTCTGCGCGTACGGACTGATCGCCGTCTTCATCCGGGCCAGCAGGCCGTTCGTGCTGTTAGTACCGGTGAACAGTGTTTGCACCTGACTGCCCAGCGACTTGTCTTTCATCGCCGTGCTGAACTTGGCGGAGTCAAAGTTCAGCGTGCCGGTCTTCTGATCGGTGGTGATACCCAATTGCGCGAGCACCGACAACTGTCCGCCAGGGCCTGGAGTAGTCAGCTCTTTACGGATATCGGCAATCAACGAGCGCGGTAGCGAATCGCCGGTCATTGGCGCAGAGACCGTCAACTTGCCATCTTTGTCGGCAGTAGCCTGAGTCAGCGAGTTAACCGTTTTCACCAACGTGTTGTAGGCATCGACAAACGACTGGATCGAAGTCTGCAAGCCTGTCGCGTTGGTCGCCACAGTGACAGTCGAAGTGCCCGCCGCTGCCAGGGTCAGGCTCAATCCGCCTACCGACCCGCTGATGGTGTTGGTTTTGCTGGTCACTGGCAGACCATCAATGGTCAGGTTCGCATCAACGGCTAATGCACCAATGGTACCGGCACTGGCCGGATCCGGCAGTGTCTGCCCCGGGTTTGCAGGATCGGGGATAGTCCCCATCAACTGCGCGCCGTTAATATTCAAACCTGCAATACCGCTGACGACCAGGTCCGAGCCCTTGCCGGTCGTGGTCGACCCGATCACCAGGCGCGAGCCAGTGCTGTCGGTGACGATGTTGGCCGAAATACCTTGGGCACTCAGTGTGGTGTTGATCGCGTCACGAGTGGTCTGCAACGTAGCACCGGCAGGTATTGCAACGTTGTAGTCAGTGCCATTTTGACTGATTTTCAACGTACCAGTCGGAATGGCACTGGTCGCACCGCCTGCGAAAGAAGCACTGGCAACTTTGGAGCTGGTAGCCAGGTTGGTGACCTTAATGTTGTAGGTACCGTTGACGGCAGTGTTATCAGAGGTCGCGGTCAAGACGGTTGCGGCCGACGAAGTGGCGGCAAAACCGCTGAATGCAGGGCTTGTTGCACTGCTTAGCTTGTCCATGGCGGCCTGATAGGCGGCCAGGGCACTTTTCAGCGTGCCTACACCGGAAATTTTCGATGTATTGAGCGTGGTCTGGGTGGTGATCTGGTTCTGCTTGGCCGATTTGTCGGCGTTGACCAACGCAGTAACGATCGCATTGATGTCCAGGTTGGAGCCAAGACCCGTACCTGTAATTGGACTTGCCATGTACATCTCCCTTAATGTCTGCCGCCGGTCTTTTGACCGGTCACGCCGTCACATCAACGCACAAACACGATTCATGCCAGCTGTCAGGCTTTGGCATCAAACAGCACATTGCTCGCAGTGGTCAAACTTTCCGCCAGCTTCAACACTTCTTCCGAAGGGATCTGTCGCACCACTTCACCGGATTCCGTGGCAATCACTTTCACAACCACTTTTCCGGACGCCTCATCAATCGAGAACTCCAGATTGCGCTTGATCGACTGGACGAACTTCTCGATTTCCTGCACAGCCTTCTTAAGCTTGTTCGGATCCGAGTCTTTACTTTCAGCCACCGGCTGAACGCTATCGCTTGCGCTGTGAGACACGCCTGCCGGGTGAGCAGCCGCCGCGTTCGCCGGATGAGCAGCCAGGTAAGACAAGTTCAGCTTTACGCTCATGTCCATATCCATCACTCCTGAAACTAAAAAGCGAGAGAGCACGACAAGCGCACTCCCCCGCTAAAACTCAACCGAATTACTGAAGCAGCTTCAGTACAGCGGAAGGCAACTGGTTGGCTTGAGCCAGAACAGCGGTGGAAGCTTGTTGCAGAGTTTGCTGTTTGGTCAGGTTGGCAGTTTCAGCAGCGAAGTCAGTGTCTTGTACGCGACCCAGTGCAGCGGTGGCGTTTTCGTTGACGTTCTGCAGGTTGGAGATGGTGCTGGTCAGACGGTTTTGCGAAGCACCAAGGTTGGCGCGAACGGCGTTGACCGTGTCCAGAGCTTTGTCGATCGCGGTGATTGCACCGTCGATGGCCGAGAACGCTGCAGCACTGGTAGCACCCGTCAGAACGGTAGTACCCGAACCTACGGACAAGCTGGAAGCGGCGAAGCTGCTGCTCAGGGTCAGGGTGATCTGGTTAGCGGTACCGGTGTTGGAACCCACTTGCAGAGTCATGCTGCCAGCGGAACCGTCCAGCAGGTTTTTGCCGTTCAAGTTGGTGCTTTGGGCAATACGAGTCAGCTCGTCGGACAGCTGGGTGAACTCGGCGTTGGTTGCGGTACGGTCAGCAGTGATGTTGGTACCGTTGCGTGCCTGTACAGCCAGTTCACGCATACGCTGCAGAATGTTGGTGGTCTCTTGCAGAGCGCCTTCAGCGGTCTGAGCCATCGAGATACCATCGTTGGCGTTCTTGATTGCTACGGTCTGACCACGGATCTGGCTGGTCATACGGGTAGCGATCTGCAGGCCGGCGGCGTCGTCTTTAGCGCTGTTGATTTTCAGGCCGGAAGACAAGCGAGTCATGGAGGTCGACAGAGCATCCGAAGCACGGCCCAGGTTCTTTTGAACGTTCAGGGATGCAACGTTAGTGTTTACGCCTAATGGCATGATGAATTCCTCGTTGGTTGGGTACTGGCTTCCGGCCCTGGCAACCGCCGGGTATGGCCTAGAGAACCTTCGTAGTAGTTATCGTCGCGATTGCAGGTTGCTTGAGGGCTTTTTAAAAAAAAATTGCCATCACACTGCCACCCCTACGAAAACAAAGGCTTGCAAGACACCCACGAGAGAAAAATGACGCCAGAGAATTGCCGGCGACCTTGAATCGCGTCAGCCGGCAGAGGCTGCCTAGAGGTGAGACTGACCGGCTTCCAGCAACTCGACCAATTCATACTCAATCGAATCAGCCAGTCCCAACCAGTCCTGCGCTTCCTGAGCGGCGAACATCGACATCAGTAATTGCGCCCACTGCTGCTGGATCGCCTGAGGCATTTGACTGAACAGGTCCTGCGACTTTTCGAAGACATCGACCATGTTCAGCGCCGCCTCGACATCACGCCCAAGACGGAACAGCCCCGCACAGTGGCGGCAATCGATGACGCATTGTGCAAACCCGTTCACTGCACGAACTCCTGATTGAACGTCGTACCAACAATCATCGCGCCTGCCCGACTGCTGTTGAAAAAGCGTACCTGCGGGTGCCCGGCGATGTAGCGCTCCAGTTCGCACAGGTAACTGCGGAAATTCAACTGCGTGCTGACCCGCTGACCATTCCCGTCGAGTACCCAGTGCCTGGCCTGGCTGACACCAGGCCCCAAATCGCCATCGCTCCAGCCGGCATGGGTTTTATTCATGGGGAACGCAAAGTCGGCGCCGAACAGCGTGATCCGGTCCGCGCCCATTTTTACCGCCAGGTCCACCGCTGGATGAATCACGCTGCCGCCGACGTACAGTTCAGCCTTGGGGAGTTGCTGACGCAGAGCGGCATAGACCGGGCTGGCGGAATACCCGACGTAACGGGCCCCTTGCCAGGCCGCCAGCACCTGTGGATCGCTCAGGGGCAGGTAAACCAGAGGGATGTTGCCTGTGTCCTCGGGCGGCAGATGCTTGAAGCCGATGCGCTGGTCGATACTGACCACCACGTCCGGCGCGATGCCATGCTCGCGCAGCGGTCGATAGGCGGTATCGACGCTGATGAACAACGGCCGTGGCTCCTGCTCGCGCAGGGCCCGCAGTTGCTCGAAGTGCTGTTCGAGGCTGGGCCCCGTGGCGATGACGTAGACCTCCCGCCCCGGGCAGGTCGCGAACAGTTCGGCGACATCGGCATCCTGGCTGACCAGTTCAAGACTCTCTTCCAGCCGCTGGATAATTTCCGGGGACTGCGGATCGAACTCGCGATTGTTGAAGGCCAGGTGCACTTCACTGATCAGCCGATCACGAATCTTGGCGTTGAAATCGTCAGCCAGTAGCATCTCGGAGGGCAAGGCAAAAAACGGCATGTAGATGTCCGGCGACTCACCGGCGTACCTCAACTCGACCCGTGGATCACTGAGCCAGTGGCGCTGATCGAGCAGCTGCAGGGTCAACTTGAAAATCGCCCCGTTGAGGATATGCACGAACACACGCTGAGGGTCGGCGCTTTCCAGCAACACGGTCGGCAAGTCACCCAACCCTGTGCCATAGACATGCACCACCGGGCTGGCCGGGGGCAGACTGGCGGCCTGCAGGCGAGCTTCACGCGTGCGGTCATGGCGACTGGTGAGCTGAATGCCGGCGATGCTCAAGGTCGAGCCCAAACCTTCCACCAGTTCGGCCTGCTCTTGCATGCTGCCTTCGGTCATCAACCGCGCAAACAGCGCCGGCCAGCGTCGCTCTATCACCTGAGCATTGTGGTCAAAGCTGTCGCTCATATCGCCTCGCTCGCCATACAAAAAAAATAGCGCTCAAGATTACACCTTGAGCGCTATTTTTTATCCCTCAAAGTTCAGGTCAAGGACGATAAATAATCGCCGAACCCCAAGACAGACCGACACCAAAACCGCTCAACGCCACGCGCTTCCAGCTGGAATCGAGGACGTGTTTTTCCAGCAGCAACGGGATGCTCGACGACACGGTATTACCGGTCTCGACCATGTCCTTGATGAATTTTTCCGGCTCGCCTTCGAAGCGTCGCGCCACCGCGTCGACAATCGCCGCGCTGCCCTGGTGAATGCAGAAGGCATCGATATCGGCAGCCGTCAGCTGCGAGTCGGCCAGCAGTTCATGCAAATGCGCCGGGACTTTGAGCAGCGCGAAGTTGAACACCTGACGGCCGTTCATATAAAACACGCCATCGGTGACTTTCAGGTGCGGCGCACCGGAACCGTCGGTGCCGAACTTGGCCTTGCCCAACTGCCAGGGTGCGTTTTCACCCATCCAGGTCGCGGTGGCAGCGTCGCCGAAGAGCATGGTGGTGTTGCGGTCTTCCGGGTCGACGATCTTCGAATACGGATCGGCAGTAATCAGCAGGCCATTCTTCAGGCCCGTGGCTTCCATGAAGCCCTTCATCGCGTAGATGCCATAGACGTAGCCGGAGCAGCCCAGGGAAATATCAAATGCCGCCACGGTCGTCGGCAGGCCCAGTTTGTCCTGAACAATGGCGGCGGTGTGTGGCAAGCCTTCTTCATCGCCGTTCTGGGTGACGACGATCACCACGTCAATGGCTTCACGTTTCAAATCGGGGTTGTTGGCGAACAGCGCGTTGGCTGCTTCGACACACAGGTCCGAAGTTTCCTGCCCATCGTCTTTGCGTGGCAGGAAGGCCGAACCGATCTTGCCCAGGATGAATTCTTCATCCTTCTCGAATTTTGCACCTTGTGCGTAATTGTCCACGCCGGCTACAGGAACGTAGCTCGCAATGCTTTTTATGCCAATCATTACGGCTTCCCAATAATAAACAGCCCAATACCACCGCTCGTAATGATTCGAGGGGCGCCGACGAACAAAGGAAATCGTCGCCTCAATAAGGCGACAACGGGAAGCGTAAAAGGCTATCACTGGGCCAAAAACAGGCCAGGCGCCACCTTCCCGATCAATACAATACAGTGAAGATGCGCGTTATGACTCGCAGGTCACGCTATTTTGCCGAATCAGGGCGATCAGGCGTTATTCGACCAACGACCAGTCCAGCGGTGTCCCGCGCTTGATGGCGTGGCGCGCACGGCGCCCCAGAAGGGTTTCCGCGTGTTTAGGGGCCAACCCCAGGCCAGGACGAATGGCGCGCACATTAGCCGCGGTGAAAGGCTCTCCGGCCGCCATGTCCTGCGTGACGTACAACGAACGGCGATACACCAGCGACTTGCGCTCAGCCTCGGTGACGCCGTAATGCACCTGCCCCATGGCTTGCCAGGCGCGTTCGGTTTCGAGCACCAGGCTGGCCAGCTCGGCAGGTTCCAGTGAAAAACTGGCGTCCACGCCACCGGCGGCACGGTCGAGGGTGAAGTGCTTTTCCACCACCGTCGCCCCCAGCGCCACGGCGGCCACGGACACACCCACGCCCATGGAGTGATCGGACAGGCCGACTTCACAGCCAAACAATTCACGCAAGTGCGGAATCGTCCGCACATTGCTATTGGCTGGCGTCGCCGGGTAAGTGCTGGTGCACTTGAGCAACACCAGATCCTTGCAACCGGCCTCGCGGGCGGCACGCACGGTTTCGTCGAGTTCAGCGATGCTGGCCATGCCCGTGGAAATGATCAACGGCTTGCCGGTCGCCGCGACCCGCCGAATCAGCGGCAGGTCGGTGTTCTCGAAACTGGCAATCTTGTAGGCCGGTACGTCGAGGCTTTCGAGAAAATCGACAGCGCTGTCATCGAACGGTGTCGAGAACGCGAGCATGCCCAGCTCCTTGGCCCGAGCGAAAATCGGAGCGTGCCATTCCCAGGGCGTATGTGCTTTCTCGTACAGCGCGTACAGCGACGTTCCGGCCCACAGACTGTTGGGGTCCTTGATGAAGAATTCACCTTCGGACAGGTCCAGAGTCATGGTCTCGGCGGTGTAGGTTTGCAGCTTCAAGGCATGCGCACCGGCCTTGGCCGCGGCTTCGACGATCTGCAGCGCCACTTCAAGGGACTGGTTATGGTTGCCGCTCATCTCGGCAATGATGAACGGCGGCGCATCCGCACCGATCATGCGGTGACCGATCATGAAACTAGTCATTGCGGTGTTCCTTTAAAACGCGTGTGAACGCGCAGGCACGCTGAGTGAAACCTGCTTCACGAAAGATTTTCAGAGAGGGTTGATTGGCCGGTAAAACCTGCGCGGTGATGGCTTTCAATTGCGGCCAGTGGGCCGTCACAAAAGCTTCGCCTCGCGCCAGCAACGCCCTGCCCCAGCCCAGGCCGAACCGCCCTTCGAACAGGTAAATCGAGACTTCGGCTTCGAAGCCACGCAAGTCGTAACGCAGCACCCCGACCGGGCCGTCATCGGCTTCGGCGATCAACAACAAGCGCTGGTCATTGCTCAAACTGGCCGTCAGCCAGTTTTGATGTTGCTGCCATTCGATCACCCCGGTTTCCAGCGACCAGCGCCGCACCGCCTCGGCATTGCGCCCGTCGAACAACAACCGCGAATCGTCTGCCGTGGCCGGACGCACCTGCAACACTGCACCGGCCAGCGCTGCTGCAACGCGCGCCGCCCCTCGGCCATCGACCAGTTGCCGCGAGCGTTCGGCCAGACTCTGGCGTATGCCCTGATTGCCCGCGACAAAGCCGATCGCCTGACGTAGCTGTTCGACGCTGACCTGCTCCCGGGGGCCCAGATAAACATGAGCCCCCGAAGTTGCCATGGCTTCACCGTTGGCTTGCTGATTATTCGAGACCGCAATGCAGATGGTTGGCAGCCCCATGGCCGCCCGCTCCCAACTGGTGCCACCGCCGGCGCCGACGAACAGGTCAGCCTCAGTCATCAATCGGTAGAAGTCGCTGACAAAACCGTGCAAGCGCCAGTTCGGGTGATTCGCCGCCATAGCCTGCATCTGATCCCAGGCAGGGTTAGCGGCACCCGCCACAAAATCGACTTCCAATTCATGAAAATCCGCCAGTGCCAGCATCGCGTGATGCGTCTGCATCGCCACATCGAAGCCGCCGAAGTTCACCAGAACCTGCTTCGCCTGAGACTTGATCTCGATTGCCGGCCCGCAGAATTCATCGCGCAGCAGCGCAAAACGGGGACCGAGCAAGGTCTGGCAATCAGGCGTCAGCAGCGAAGCGTAAGCCTCTGGCGTGCCGGACATGTTCTGATTGAGCAGCAGATCGACGTCGTAGGTGCGAGTCGCCAGGTCATCCACAGCGGCAATCCGCGGAGCCCAACGACGGGCCGCCGTCTGCCAATGATGATCGAGGCCGTAGTGATCGACGATGATCCAGTCAAACGCTGGATGTTGCTCCAGCGCTTGCGCCAATGCGTCTATGTCCGCCTGCCACGGCAGCATGGATTCGATGGCCTGCTGCGGATCCTCACCAGGGTAACGATCTGGCAGCGCAAAGGTTTCGAAACCTTCGGCCGCCAATGCCTCCAGTCGATGCCCCGGCAGCAGACGACACGCAAACGCAACGTATGAGCCCTGCTGGCGCAAGGTTCTGGCCAGCGGCAACAAGCGCGCGATATGGCCACTGCCAATGGTGGGCGACGCGTCGGAACGGATCAGCACTCTCATTGCAATTCACCACCGGCCTTGAGCGCGGCGTACAGGTATTCGGCACGCGTCCAGTCTTCGGAGGTATCGATGTCCTGAACCAAGTGTCGCGGCAGGATCACCGGCAAACTCGCCGGCGAAAACAATACATCGCCACGCAACCAGGCTTCACTGCGCCCCCAATAGAATTGGCCGGCGTCCTGAAAAGCTTCGGGCAAATCCTGCGAGCGCGTCGTGCGAAATTCCGGGTAAAGCGACGTCAGCGCGCCCTGCTCGTCGAGGGTCAAGGCACGCTGGACCGGAAAACCGAAACGGGCGACGGAAAACGCGAACGACTTGTCGGGATGCTGCACCAACAACTCATGCCCCTGACGTAGATACCGCGCCTGCAACAGCGGCGCGGTCGCGTAGAGGCAACAGGCAAAATCGAACGCCGGCAGTTCATTCAAAGCATGCACGACGACCGCCGCGGTACCGGTGAAATCATCGGCCAATGCCGCGGGCCGCATGAACGGCACCTGCGCCCCGTGCGCCCGCGCCACCTCGGCGATTTCTTCATCGTCGGTGCTGACGATCACCTGGTCGAACAGTGCCGACTCGAGCGCTGTGCGGATCGAACGCACGAT
This sequence comes from Pseudomonas sp. LBUM1644, assembly GCF_059716195.1. Classification (NCBI taxonomy): domain Bacteria; kingdom Pseudomonadati; phylum Pseudomonadota; class Gammaproteobacteria; order Pseudomonadales; family Pseudomonadaceae; genus Pseudomonas; species Pseudomonas sp. LBUM1644. Next base: position 4,662,072 of record NZ_CP166812.1, read on the forward strand.
CATTGGCACACCGTCGAACAGCTTGAGGTTCTTGCGCGGTATGCGTTTACTGCCGCCGCGAGCCGGGATAATTGCGACGTTGTTCAATTGTGTTTTTCCTCCTGCTCTCTCAAAGGCCTGGTGCTCTCCCCGTAGGAGCTGCCGAAGGCTGCGATCTTTTGATCTTGATCTTCAGCGATCTCGCGAAAAAGCAAGATCAAAAGATCGCAGCCTTCGGCAGCTCCTACAGGACCAGTCGGCGCAGTTGCTCGACCACGTAGTCCTGTTGTTCATCGCTCAGCAAAGGAAACAGCGGCAGGCTGATCGCCTCGGCGTAGTAACGCTCGGCCTGCGGGAAATCACCCGCGGCGAAACCCAGGTCGCGATAGTACGGCTGCAAATGCACCGGAATGTAATGCAGGTTTACACCGACGCCGACGGCCCGCAAGCCTTCGAACACCTGCCGGTGGCTGAGGTTGATCCGATCCGTCTGCAACCGCACCACGTATAGATGCCAGGCCGACTCAGCCTCGGGTTGAGCACTCGGCAAGGTCAGCGGCAAGTACGCGAGCAAGCGGTCATAACGCGCCGCCAGTTCCCGGCGCCGTTCGATGAAGCCGTCCAGTTTGTTCAGTTGCGACAGGCCAAGCGCCGCTTGCAGATCGGTGATCCGGTAATTGAAGCCCAGTTCCACTTGCTGGTAGTACCAGGGACCGTGACTGGCTTCGGTCATCTGCTGCGGGTCGCGGGTCATGCCGTGGCTGCGCAGGCGCTGCAAGCGCTCGGCCAGTTCCGGGCGATTGGTCAGGACCATGCCGCCTTCGGCGCTGGTGATGATCTTCACCGGGTGAAAACTGAACACCGTCATGGCCGCGAATTCACCACAGCCCACCGGTCGTCCGGCATAGGTCGCACCGACCGCATGGGAGGCGTCTTCGATCACGGTGAAGCCATAACGCTCCGCTAGCGCGCCGATCATGCGCATGTCGCAGCTCTGGCCGGAGAACGCTACCGCCACCAGCACCTTGGGCAAGGTGCCGTCGCGCTCTGCCTGTTCCAGTTTTGCAGCCAGCGCATAGGCGTCGAGGTTCCAGGTCAGCGGATCGATGTCGACGAAATCCACGTCGGCGCCGCAGTAGCGACCGCAATTGGCCGACGCCAGAAAAGTGTTGGGCGTGGTCCACAACCGGTCGCCCGGCCCAAGCCCCGCCGCCAGGCAAGCAATGTGCAACGCCGCAGTGGCGTTGCACACAGCCACCGCGTAATCGGCCTGGCAACGCTCGGCCATCGCCTGCTCGAAACGCTCGATGGTCGGCCCTTGAGTCAGCCAGTCAGACTGCAACACGGCAACCACCGCATCGATGTCTGCCTGGTCGAGGCTTTGCCGACCATAGGGAATCATGCCGACAGCTCCGCGTGCAGGTCAGCAATCTGGCCAACAGAAAGGAAGTGCGGGTTGGTGTCGGAGCGGTACTCGAAATCTTCGCTCACCGGCCTGCCCTGCTCGCCCAGTTTGTCCACGGCAAAATCCACGTCGACGCTGGTGAAGCGAATCGACGGTTGAATCGTGTAGTGATCGTCGAACTCCAGGGTCATGCGCGCATCGTCCAGCGGCACCATCAGCTCGTGGAGTTTTTCGCCCGGGCGAATGCCGACATTTTTGTGCGGCAACTGCTCGGCCATGCCCCGCGCCAGATCGACGATACGGATGGACGGAATCTTCGGCACGAACACTTCGCCGCCATGCATGCGGGCGAAGCTGTCGAGCACGAACTGCACACCGTGATCGAGGGTGATCCAGAAGCGCGTCATGCGTTCATCGGTAATCGGCAACTCTGTCGCGCCCTCTGTAATCAGCTTGCTGAAAAACGGTACGACCGAGCCGCGCGAGCCGGCCACGTTGCCGTAGCGCACCACGGCAAATCGGGTCTGCTGTTCGCCGGCAATGTTGTTGGCGGCCACGAACAGTTTGTCCGACAGCAACTTGGTCGCGCCGTACAGGTTGATCGGGCTGGCCGCCTTGTCGGTGGACAGCGCGACGACTTGCTTGACGCCATTGTCGATGGCCGCGGCGATGATGTTTTCCGCACCATTGACGTTGGTGCGGATGCATTCGGTCGGGTTGTACTCGGCCGCCGGCACTTGCTTCAGGGCCGCGGCGTGCACCACGTAGTCAATGCCGCGCATGGCCTGGCGCAAACGCTCGGCATCGCGCACGTCGCCCAGGAAGTAACGCATGCACGGCGCATTGAACGTCTGCTGCATTTCGTATTGCTTGAGCTCATCACGGGAGAACACCACCACGCGCTTGGGCTGGTATTGCTCCAGCAAGCGGCGGATGAAGTTGCGACCGAACGAGCCGGTGCCCCCGGAGATGAAAATCGATTTACCGTTGAACATGCCGCGAATCCTTCTACCTGTAGACCAGACTTAAACCAGCAACCGCGCCCAGTCCACGCTGGAGGCGTTGCCAAGGGTGAAACCCTTGCCGGTCAAGGCGAGGTTCTTGTTGTACGCCAGATCATGCTCAAACGGCCCGACCCATTTTTCACGCAAGGCCTGCAGGGCCTGCGGCGCGTCGGGCAAGGTGCCTGGGTGAATGACCTGCACTTGCGGCGTCCACACCACCAGATAACCCGCCTGACCAGCCTTGAGGCACAGGTCGACATCAGCGAAAGCGTCGGCGAACGCGTCTTCGTCCAGACCACCGACCTCGTCGAACAACGCTTTACGGATCATCAGGCACACGGCGGAAACGGCCGAGTAGTTTTGCTCCAGCACCAGGCGATTCAGGTAGCCCTTGGCGTCTTTCGGCTCGCCGACAAAGGCCGAACCGACACCGTCGTTCATGCCCAGGATCAGACCGGCCTGGGTCACGTTGCCGTCGCGGTCCTGCAACTTGGCACCGACCACGCCGACTTCCGGACGCTGGGCCTGGTTGAGCAGGGATTCGAGCCAGTTCGGGTTGACCACCTCGCCGTCCGCCGCCAACAGCACCAGGTATTCACCCTGGGCCTGCTGACTGGCTTCGTTGAACAACGCCGACGTGCTGAGGCGCTCTTGCGTGCGCAGCACACGGACCCGATCGCCCGGCTGCCCGAGACCGTCCAACCATTGCACGAGTTCCGGGGACTGGCTCGCGTTATCGGCGATCAGCACTTCGTAACGGGTATAGCGGGTGCGTTGGACGATGCCGGTCAGGCAACGTTGCAACTGCTCCAGGTTGTCCTGGCTTGGAACGATGATCGACACCAGCGGACGTTCCGGGTGACGGTAGTCGATACGGTAAGTACCCGGTTCTTCCGAGCTGACTTGCGCCTTGTAGCCACGGGTCGCGAGGTGTCGGATCAACGCCTGGCGTTCGTGGGCATTGTCTGCCAGCACCGGTGCCCGGGCGATCAGCAGCGGTTCGTCCAAATGCGCCAGCCAGGCCAGGCCACCGTCTTCGATGATGCGCAGCAACAGGTCGAATTCCAGCGCCTTGCTGAAGTCGGCCTGATAGCCACCTGCGGCCAGCAGCACATCCTTGCGGATCAGCCAGTGTCGCGCCATCAGCGTTGGCAGGCTTTGCAGCAAATCGAGATTGAAGCCGGGACGGAACACGTCAACCAGCGCGCCATGAGCGTCGCGCTGAATTTCGTCCGACGCCACCGCGCGGCATTCCGGCGCGGCGAGCAGTTCCAGACCAGCACGCAACAGGCCGCCAGCGGTGAACTCATCACCCGCCTCGGTCAGCAGCAACCAGTCGCACGTCGATTGACGCGCGACCTGATTGAGCTTGTCGACATAGTTAACCGGTGTCACGCGAACAAAGTGCAGCGTGTTGTGTTCGGTCGTTGCGGCCAGCGGTTCGCCCGTGGTGAACACCACGATCTTGAAGGCGTGGTTGCGACCTTCCAGCAAACTGTCGAGGGTCATCTGCAACTTGGCGGCGTCGTTGTCGAGGTCCAGCACCAGAATGCCGAACTGTGGGCCGCCGCTGTGTTCAGCCAGGTAACGCGAGGTCGCGGCGACTTCATCAGCGTCCGGCGCACGCGCCGCCAGCCACTTGAGCAAGCGACCGGAGCGCATGGCACCGAACGCCTCTTCATTGCCTTGGGTCGACACCGCGTCCAGGCGCTCGGCCCAGGCGAACATGTCCCGCGCTCCGTCGGCTTCGCCCAGCAGTTCCAACTGCTGCGCCAGACGCTTGACCACCTGACGGTTGAACCGACCCGCTTCGTACGCATGCCACAACCGATCGACAACGCTTTCGGCGGTGTCGTTGTTGCGTGGCCGCATCATGTCTTCCTGATCCGCCCAGATGCCTTCGAGCCCTTGCAGCTGAACGCGGCCGGCCGGCATGGCGTGCAGCAGAAACTCGTATTGGCTCAACAGATCGAAGAACGGCTGATTGTAGTAAGGCAGCTCAACGTACTGATGAAGCCCGAAGGTACGATCTGGCCCCTTCTGCACGTTGGTCCAGCGCGACTCGATAATCGGTTCGGCGGTCAGCGAGCGCCCGGTGCGCAGGCAGTCGCCCATGGCCTCGAAACTGTCCAGTGCCAACTGCTTGCCCTGCGCCGGATCGAGACCGGTCAGCGCGCTCGGCAACGTCGACAGCAACTCGGCGAACGCCTCACGCTCCGCCACCGATTTGGCGTCGCTGGCGGTCAGGGTGCTGAACACCTCGGTCTTGTGCTCCGAGGCCAGGTAGTTGACCTCACGCACCACGTAAGGGATCGGCAACATGCGCGCCTTGGACGTGGCCAGCATGTAGTACGCATGGCCGATTTCCTGCCATTCGAAGCTGGTGTCTTCCGGCATGATCGCGTACCAGTCGCGCAACAGCTCCACGCGGTGAACCGCATAGAACGGCGGAATGTACTGCTGCATGAAGTCGATGACCCGGTCCTGAGCGCGCTCGGCCGAGTAGTCTTCACAGACCTTCTTGTCACGGCGGTAGTAGCTCACGCTGCTCGCCAGGGTCAGGTACATCAGGCAGTAGCCGTGGCACATGCCGTAATCCGGGTTCGACTCCAGGAACGAAACCGAAGCCTGGATCGCGTCATGCACGATGAAATCATCGTCGGCGGCAAATATCATGTACGGCGTAGTGACCTGTTGCACGCCATAGTCGAGCTTGGCCCGCAGGCCCTGATAGCCGAACTGCGGCACATGCCGATAGTCGACCGAAGGGAACACACCCTCGATGCCATTGGTGACCTGGGTCGAAGAGTCCAGCAGCAAAATCCTGCAAGGCAAGGCGCTGTAAAACTTGACTGCCCGGCGCACAAAGGCCGGACGGTTGTGGGTGACCAGCACCACCGTCAACAACTCGTTCAGTGGTAATCCGCTTTCAGAACCATACTTGCCTTGCATTTTCTTCCCCACAACCGGCGCAGCGCCCGATGAACTCAACAATGATGTCGTTGCTTAGCGAACGCGACGCAGATAGCCGTCCGGCGCCACGGTGATCAGCAGCTTGTTCTGCAACTGACGATCGATCTCGAAGTCAGCGTTCTCTTCCAGGTATTTCCATACCGCGGTCTTCGGGTTGTCGCCCGGGCCCCAAGGACGATCCGGGAAGAAATCGGCCGGCATGTCTTCGACCACGGTGTCCATGACCACGCAGTAGCTGTCCACCGACACCAGTGGCGCGTACAGGCGCAGCTCTTCCAGCACGTGGTCGTGGGTGTGGTTCGAATCCAGCACCAGGATGACTTTCTTGCCTTCGGCGGCCACACGCACTTGCTCGGCGATGGCCGGGTCGATGCTCGAACCTTCGATCATTTTGATGCGCTTGCTCATCGGGTGGCTTTCGATGGCGTCGCGGTTGTGCGGACGAATATCGAGGTCGATGCCCAGCACTTCACCGTGACCTTGCAGCTCCAGCAAGGATGCGTAGTAGATGATCGAACCGCCGTGGGCGATGCCACATTCAATCACCAGGTCCGGTTTGACCTGCCAGATGATTTCCTGCATCGCCATCATGTCTTGCGGCAGCTGGATGATCGGACGGCCCATCCACGAGAAGTGGTAGCTGTACTTGTGCTTGGCCGATTGATTGAAGAAATCCTGGGCCAGGCCCGTCAGTTTCTGGTCATCGCCCTGAGCTGCGATTTCTGCCTGACATTGGGCTTCGAACGCTTTATTGATGGTGTTGTCGGTCATTTTTTAGAATCTCAATAGTCACTGGAACGAAGCGCTGTCGACGGCGTGATAGACGTAGTGTCCACCGGTCATCCGCTTGATTTCTTCGAGGTAGTTGGAGTTCATCACAAACAGGTGGGCGCCTTCGGGCAAGGCGTCCATGGCTTCTTGCGGCGAGGACACGCGCACGCCACTCAGGGGCAGATAGCGCCCCTGTTTGGCCGGGTTGATATCCACCACGCGATCCACCGCCACGCCGGCCCGTTGCAGGAACAGCGAATAGATCACGCCTTTGGATGACGCGCCCCAGATCGCCGAACCTTGTTCTGGTGCGGCTTGAATAATCTGCACTGCGCGCTCGAGGCTCTGGGTAAAGCCATCAGGCAATTCCAGGCGCGGCACCGGTTGTTCCGGGGTCAGGCGCAAGGTGGCCAGGTCCGCGACGATGTACAGGTATTGGCCACCGAACAGGTGGCCGGCCTCATGCACGGTGCCGAACATCCGGCGCAGGTCATCGAGGCGGAAATAATTGACGTGCTCGTAGAACAGGTCGAACCAGGCGCGGTGCTCGAGGATCCAGTCGAAGCACGGCACTTCGATGTAGATCTGCCCGCCCTGATTGGCGTCGGCCATCTCGGCCAGAAAGCTCACCGGGTCCTGAATGTGTTCCAGCACATGGCGCAGGACAATGGCGTCTGCCGCCAGGCCCAGGCCGCGAGTAAACGGCGCCTTGATCACGTCGGCGTTGCTGCCTTCGTAGGCCGGGTCGATGCCGGTGATGGCGTAGCCCAGACCTTTGAGCAGCTCCAGGAAGTAGCCTTTGCCGCAGCCGACTTCGATCAGTTCCTGCCCCTTGAAATGCCGGGCAATGATGCCTTCGACGTCACTCAGGTGCTTCTGGAACTGGCCGGAATGCGCCTGCTCGTTCTGGTAGTCGGCATCGTAGCTGAGCTTGTCGGCATCGAAGGCCTGGTTGAAGATCAACCCGCTCTTTTCATCCTGCACCAGCACCATGTCGGCGCACGCCGAGGCCTTGGCCGACGCCGGGTCGGCGAAGGTGCGGTTCTGCAACACCGGCAGGTCGGATACCCAATACAACTCATGCCTCATGCTCTGCTCCCAGTAGCTGTTGCAAACGGTCCGCCACGCCCCAGAACGCCATCGGTTCATGGGTCGGGTATGGGTAATGACCCAGGTTCAAATGGATCGACGCGCCGCGTTCGCGAAGCCGCTGCTCGACCAGTGCCCGCACCGAAACCGGTCGGCCGCTGGCGCAATTGATCACGCCATCGAAGTCGCGCTGGTGCAGGATCGCGGCGAGGTAAGCGGCGGCGGTATCGATCGCCAGGTAATCACGCAACTGTTCACCGGCCGACATGTTGAAGCTGTCGTCACCGGCATCGATCGCCCGGTCCAGCGCCGCCAGCAGGCTGTTGGGGTTTTGCCCCTCGCCGTGCAGGTAAAACAGCCGCGCCCATTGCAGGGTGAACGGTTGAACCCGCTGCAGGTTTTCGACGAACAGGCGCAGCGTGTTCTTTGCCAAGCCGTACGGATTGCTCGGCTGCGGTTCGGTCTGCTCACTGAGCGGTCCGCTCTGCATGCCGTATTCAAAACAGGTCCCGGTGACCAGCACTTGCGACACGCCCGCCTCGACCGCGCCCTTGATGAACCGGTAATCGGCCATCAGGCTGTGCTCGAAGTGAAACAGCGCCTGATAGTTCGGTAACCCTGGCCAGGCCAGATGCGCCAAGGCATCGACACCCTCGGTCAACGCGGCGAGGTCCAGGTCATCGGCGTGAATATCCGCTGAGATGAATTCCACCGCATTGATCCACGACAGGCTTGCTGCGGTCTCTGCATTGCGCGCCACGGCCCGAACTTCGCAACCACGGGCGAGCAACGCTGCGACCAGATGGCGGCCGACGAATCCGGTGGCACCGGTCACCAGGACTTTCACAGGACGGTCAACTCAGGCACGGCGATCACGAAACGGCCGTCCCACTGCCGCATCTGGGCCAGTTGCTGACTGACTTCGTGCAGCAGGTTCCATGGCAGGACCAACACGTAATCGGGTTTCTCGATGTCGATCTGTGCCGGCGAAACAATCGGGATGCGACTGCCCGGCAGGTACTTGCCCTGCTTGTGCGGATTGGCATCGGCGACCCAGGCCAGCAGGTCCGGCTTGACCCCGGCATAGTTGAGCAAGGTGTTGCCCTTGGCGGCAGCGCCGTAACCGACCACGCGTTTGCCGTCAGCCTTGGCCTGCAACAGGAAGCGCAGCAGTTCGTGTTTGATGCGTTCGGCGTTAGGCGCGAGGGTCGCGTAGTACGCAGGGGTTTTCACCCCGGCGTCGAGTTCGGCTTGCAGCTGCTGAGCCACCGCCGGCTGCACCTCGCGGCGAACGCCCTCGGCGCGCTGGACGAAGACCCGCAGCGATCCGCCGTGAGTCGACAGCTGACTGACGTCGAACACTTCCAGGCCGTTGCGCGCGCACAACGTCTGCACGGACGTCAATGACAGGTACGAATAATGCTCGTGATACAGCGTGTCGAACTGCTGGCCCGCCATCAGCGTCAGCAGTTGCGGAAACTCGAACGTCGCCACGCCGGTCGGCTTGAGCAACGTCGCGAAACCACCGAGGAAATCATTGATGTCCGGTACATGGGCCAGCACGTTGTTGGCGGCCATCAGGTCCGCCGACCAGCCTTCACCGACCAATTGCGCTGCGGTGTCACGACCGAAGAACAGCTCACGGATGTCCAGGCCTTTTTCCCGCGCCGCTTGTGCGGTGCTGCGGGTTGGCTCCACGCCCAGGCAAGGAATGCCGCGCCCGGCCACGTACTGCAACAGGTAGCCGTCGTTGGCGGCGATTTCCACCACGCGGCTGTCAGGCGTCAGGCCAAATCGCTCGACCATCTTCGCCACGTACTGCTCGGCGTGGGCGAGCCAGGTGCTGGAGAACGAACTGAAATAGGCGTACTCGGCGTCGAACAGGCTGTCGGCGCTGGTGTAATCCTCGGTCTGCACGAGCCAGCATTGCTGACACACGGCCACCTTCAAGGGCACCCATTGCTCGGCCTGCTCCAGCTGATCGGCGCGCACGTAGGCGTTGGACGGCGGCGAGGTGCCGAGGTCGATCAGCGGCAAGGCCAGGGAAGTCCCGCAACCACGGCAGTTCATACACGCACTCCAGCGAAGTGGTCATCGAGCAAGGGATGGCTGGAATCCCTGGCCGACAGATTATTGACAGGCAACGGCCAGGCGATGGCCAGCCGTGGATCGTTGACGCTCAAACCACCCTCGTGCGCCGGCGTGTAGTCCGCGCTGTGCAGGTAGAGCAATTCGGCGTCGTCGGTAAGGGTCTGGAAACCATGGGCGAACCCTGCCGGGATCAACAGGCTGCGACCGTCGCCGGCCCGCAGGTGTTCGGCGTGCCAGTGCAGGAACGTCTCGGAGTCGGGGCGCAAGTCCACCGCCACATCCCAGACTTCACCGCGCAGGCAGGTGATCAACTTGGCTTCCGGCGCGCTGGCGTTCTGATAATGCAGGCCGCGCACACTGCCGCGTTCGCGGGTGCAGGAATGGTTGATCTGACGGATATGAAACGGCTGGCCGAACGCGCTCAGGCTGCCTTCGCAAAACAGCCGCGCGAAATGCCCGCGTTCATCTTCGAAGCGTTTGTGTTGCACGCTGAACAGGCCGGCCAGCGGCAACGGCTTCAACAGAAACTCACTCACAGCGCGCCTCGGTACAGGTTCAATTGACCCAGGGTGATGGCGCGCATGTCGTCACCGTTCTGCCAGGCCAGGTGCCAATCGAGGGTTTGGGTCAGGCACTGTTGCAACGACCAGCGCGGTTGCCAGGCCAACAATTGGCGAGCGCGGCTGCTGTCCAGGCGCAGCAGTCCCGCTTCATGCAATTCACTCGGTTCGATGCGCAAGCCACGGGCTTGCGGCCAGCGGTTGGCGAGCAACTCGACCACTTCGCCGACGCTGCACATGTCCGCTTCGCTCGGGCCGAAGTTCCATGCACCGGCAAACTTCGGACCTTGCTCGTAGAGCCCGGCAGCCAGTTGCAGGTAACCGGCCAGCGGTTCCAGTGCGTGCTGCCACGGACGTACGGCTTGCGGATAACGCAGGGTGACCGGTTCGTCGGCCGTCCAGGCTTTCAGCACATCCGGAATCAAACGCTCAGGCGCAAAGTCGCCGCCGCCCAGCACGTTGCCGGCGCGCGCCGTGGCCAGGGCCAGGCCGTGTTCGGCATGTTTCTCGGCCGGAAAGAACGACGCCGCGTAAGACTGCGCGAGCAATTCACAGCAGGCCTTGCTGCTGCTGTAAGGATCGTGTCCGCCGAGGGCTTCGTTTTCACGGTAGGGCCACAACCATTCCTGATTGGCGTAGACCTTGTCGGTGGTCACCAGCACGCAGGCACGAACGCCGCCGACCTGGCGAATCGCTTCGAGCAGATTGAGCGTGCCCATGACATTGCTGGAGTAGGTCCCCAGCGGGTCACGATAGCCTTCGCGCACCAGCGGTTGGGCCGCCAGGTGCAGGACGATTTCCGGTTGGGTTTCAGCGATCAGTTCCAGTAGCGCGCCCAGGTCACGCAGGTCGCCGCGCTGGTCGTTGATACCCTCGTGAACACGCGCCAGTTCGAACAGACTCGGCTCGGTCGACGGGTCCAGGGAAAAGCCGCTGACCTCGGCACCGAGGCTTTGCAGCCACAACGTCAACCAACTGCCTTTGAAACCGGTGTGGCCCGTCAGCAAAACCCGCTTGCCGCGCCAGAACTCCGGGCTCAGTCCCATTGCTTCCATGGGGCCTCCCCGCTCATCCACAGGTGTTCAAGGTGGTTTTTGTCGCGCAGGGTGTCCATCGGATGCCAGAAGCCATCGTGCTGGAACGCTTGCAGCTGCTGTTCGTTGGCCAGCGCCGCCAGCGGCTCGGCTTCCCAGGAAGTCTGGTCGTCGGCGATGTACGGCAGCACTTTGGGCGACAGCACAAAGAAACCGCCATTGATCCAGCCGCCATCACCGCGTGGTTTTTCAATGAAGCCTTTTACGCTGTCACCGTCGCGCTCCAGGGCGCCGTAGCGGCCCGGTGGCTGTACGGCGGTGACGGTCGCGAGCTTGCCGTGCGTCAAGTGGAAGTCCACCAGCGCCCCGATATTGAGGTCCGAGACGCCGTCGCCGTAGGTGAAGCAGAATGCCTGCTCGCCTTCCAGGTAACGGGCGGCGCGACGCAGGCGGCCACCGGTCATGGTGTCTTCGCCGGTATCGATCAGGGTCACGCGCCACGGCTCGCTGTAGTTCTGGTGAACGTCCATGCGGTTGTTGCACATGTCGAACGTAACGTCAGAGGTGTGCAGGAAGTAGTTGGCGAAGAAATCCTTGATCGCATAGCCCTTGTAGCCCAGGCAAATCACGAAGTCGTGAATTCCGTGTGCGGAATATTGCTTCATGATGTGCCAGAGAATTGGCTTGCCACCGATCTCGATCATTGGCTTGGGCTTGAGGTGCGACTCTTCGCTGATCCGCGTGCCCAGGCCACCCGCCAGAATAACTGCCTTCATCGTTTCCCCTCTTGTTCGTCACAGGGCCAGCCCAAGCCCGACAAGGCTTTGCGACCATCTGGATAAATCGCATGAGGCAGCACCCATGACCTTCTGGCTGCGTCGCACATGCTAGATTTATGGCGATTTTCAGGGGACTTGCAGGAAACGCGCCAGCTAACACTGACACCATAAACGGTAACTGGAACTGGAACTGGCGTAGGAGCTGCCGCAGGCTGCGATCTTTTGATCTTGATCTTGATTTTCATTGATCAGATCAAGATCAAAAGATCGCAGCCTGCGGCAGCTCCTACAGGGTCAATCGGCCAGCCAGCCGTTCTCCCAGTAGCGCACGTTATCGCCGCGCAGCATGAAATCGCGCAGTACCGCCTCGCGCAATTCATCGCCCATGCGGTAGCTGGCGTCCGGGTCGGCCAGGTGCATGCGAATGGCTTGCAACCACTCATCGGTGGAGTTGCTGATCACCCGCGTGCAGGGCAGATAACCCCGGTAAGCCTCGGTATCGGTACAGACGACCGGATAGCCGCACGCGCCGTACTCCAGCAAACGCAGGTTGCTCTTGCAGTCGTTGAAGATATGGAACTCCAGCGGTGCCAGCGCCAGGTCCAGGTTCAGACTGGCCAGCTTCGCCGGGTAGATGCTCAGGTCGATCACCCCGTGGAATTCATACACGTAAGGCAGCAACTCCTCCGGACACATGCCGAAGAATACCCAGTCGACCTCGTTGGCCAGTTCGCGAACCACATCGGCAATGATCGCCAGGTCACCTGAGTGACTGGTACCGCCACCCCAGCCAATCCGTGGTTTTTTCGAGGTCCGGCGCTGACTGCGCAGATCACTCCAAAGATGTGTGGCGAGCATGTTCGGCACGACGCGAATGTCGTGGTGCATGGACGACAGCGCCTCGGCCAGTGGTTGAGTCGACACCACGACCCGATCGCACAAGCCGATGCCCCGACGAACCAGCCGTTCCATCTCGACGTTGTCCGGCATATTGCGCACGTGCAGGTTCTTCTTCGACGCCTTGATGACATAGTCATCCAGCTCGAAAATCAGTCGGGCATTGGTGTAGGGCTTGAAGGCGGCGATATCGTTGATCGGTCCCTCGCTGTAGCGCCCCTGCAAAATGATGACGTCCGGCGACTCACGCTCGATTTCAATGACCGATGGCAGGTCATAGTAAATCCGCCCGGTCGCCCGGCCTGCTTTCTCCAACTCGATCAGCGGCTGGATCGCGCGATAGTGTCCGACCGCAGAGGAGTTGATTGGCAGGGCCATGACCTTGGGCACTTGCCGAGTGGAAAACGGGCTCCACCCGGTGCGCAAGCCTGGCTCCAGACCGAAACTGGAACCCCCCGGCGTATTCAACATCAGGTTCGGATTGTAGGCCGGATCGCGGGCAATGATGGGTAGCCAGTGTCGGTAAAACGCTTGCTGCTCCAGCGTTCGAAGCGCCAGTCCGGCCTCGTCAACTTCGGTCGCAGGCGCCGTCCCGAGGGCCAGTTGGGCATACGGTGTCCACACCACCAGATAGCCGCTTTGACGGACCCGCAGACACAGGTCCACCTCGTTGAGGGTCAAGGCAAAGTCCTGCGCCTGGAAACCACCCAGACTGTCGAACAGCGCTTTGCGCACCATCAGGCAGTTGGCACCGACCGCGCTCATGTCCTGAACCACCTGCAAGCGGTGCATATAGCCGGCCGAATTCAGCGGGTCGCCGAAAAACGGTGACCCGGCCGGCCCTTGCAGGCCCAGAATCAGGCCGGCATGCACCACCAGACCGTCAGGATTGAACAGCTTGGCCCCGACTACACCGACTTCCGGACGCTGCGCATGATTGAGCAGCTCATCCAGCCAGTCGCCACGGGTGATCACCGCGTACGGGTCGAGGACCAGCAAGTATTCACCACGGGCGTGCTGCGCCGCGAAGTTGCGCGTTGCCGCAACATTCCCTTGCGGCGCAAACGCCTCCACCCGCAACCGGTCGCTGCCCAGTTGCGCCATACCGCCCAGCCACTCGAGGGTCTGCGGTGATTCGCTGCCATTGTCGACCAACAGCAACTCGTATTCGCTGTAGGCGGTTTTCTCGAGGAGTGTTTCAACACAACGCTGCACGGCGGCCAACTGGTCTTTGCAGACAATAATGATCGACACCAACGGCCGCGCTGCGTGCCGGTAATCGACACGATTGAGCGAGGTGTAACTGCCCTGGCGAATCTCATGGGCAACGCCCAATCGCTGAAGATGCGCTTCCACCACCTGTGGGTTGAGCTCAATGACTTCCGGCAGTGCCAGCCACTGCGCGAGGCTGAACGTCGATTCCAGCATCACCTCGGCAATATGTTCGACGACTTCGACGCCGTCATTTTCGACCATACGCCACAGCACATCGTGCGGCGCCAGTTCGCCGTAGCTCGAATTGAAACCGCCGAGTGCCAGGAAGCGCTCGCGCTGAAACGCCAGCGAGCGCCCGACGTAGGGATAACTGCGCATCAGGTCCAGATTGAAATCCGGCTTGAAGACCGGATCTTCCGACTCACCGTCGCGCAATCCGCCTTCATCGCTGTAGAGGCACAAGGCACTCGGCGAGACGCTGATGCGCTCGGCCAGCAGCAACAGCGCCGGCTCTACCAGACGATCGCCGGCACGCAGCACATAGAACCAGTCGACCCCGTCGAGTTGTGCCAGCAGCCCGTTGATCTGCTCGAACCCGTCGTCCTGCAGCGGTAAATTGAACACCCGCTCGTCGAGTAGCGCTTCGGTACAGGCGCTGGACAATACCAGGGTCAGGTCCGGCGCATAGAGCTGTCCGGCAAGGCTGCGGAGCGTGAGATCCAGACCGGCACGGCTGGCCTGGTCATCAATGATGATCGGTACGATTTTCGGTTGCCGCGACCAACCGGCCAGGGTTTCCGGCAATTGGCGCCGTTGAGTGTCGTTGAGCGTGCGACACGCCAGCCATTGAGCGTAGAGCTCGGAAAAACTCTCGCTGGCGACGCCCACCCGATATTCCAGGCCGGCCTGGTTGGCGCCCAGGGTTCGAGCCAGGGGTAATTCGTCCCAGACGCGCGGTTCTTCTTTATGGCGGCTCAGTGGCAGGCACCGCACCCAGCCGCCCGCAGGCGCACCTTCGCCACCGCGAACCTTGAGCATCTGCACCAGCCAGTGCTTTTCCACCTCGGCCGCGTCTTTCATCGATTGCTGGCGACTCAATCGCTGCGGATGCAGTCGCTCGACACTCAACACATAGTTGAGCTGCGCCATGTTGCCCCGCCGCATCAGGCAGATGAACAAGGCCAGATCGAGTGATGCAACAAAGCAATGGCCGGGTTGCGTCAGGGCGGGCATGAGCTCCTGGACATCCTCGCGGCGGAACAGCGCATTACTGAATCCGCCGAGGAAGTTGACCGGGAAGTTCTCGAAAATCGCCAGCAGGTCATCGCCCTTGAAGATTCCGCAAACAGGCGACAGCGTGCTGTTCTCCAACCGCGGCGGCAACGGGTGATCGTCTGCATCCCAGAACGTGCGCTGAGCCAGCACCAGGTTGATGTCGGCATTCTCAGCCAACACCTTCGCCTGGCGTTCGATGCAAGAAGGCGACAATTGATCGTCATCGCACAGAAACTTGATGAACTCGCCTTTGGCTTCGTCCAGGCACGCCAGCAGGTTGCCGACAAAACCCAATGTGCGTGGGTTTCGCACATAACGCACGCGCAGCGCGGCATCGCCCGTCAGCGACTCGACAACCTGCTGGATTTCATCGCCCCGACTGTCGTCGCACACAATAATTTCAAGGTTGGCGTATTGCTGGTTCAGGGCACTGCGCAGGGCCCGGTCGAAAAAGCGGGGATTGAAGGCGGGAATGACGAGGCTGACTAACGAGACTGGATTCACGGCGGGACTCTCAAGCGGCGGATGCTCACCCGGCCGAGTGAGCCCCTGGAACCGCTGAAAAAAGGCGATTGGTATTCGGCGAATGACGGCCGGGCGCTTCCGCGCCCGACGCCTTTAGATCTTGTTGAACAAACCCAACTGCGTAATTTTGCTGAACGCCAGTTGCGAGGCCTGCAGCATGGTTTGCTGCAAGGTCAGACGCGTCATCACTTCCGCCGGATCGGAATCGCGGATCGACGACTGGGTCGTCTTGTTGGCCATGCTCAGGCTTTGGTTGATCTCGGTTTGAGTATCCAGGGCCGAACCACGCCCACCCACCGAACTCAAGGCGCTGGACAACTGATCGTTGCCACTGGCCAGGTTGGCAACGCCCGAAGCCACGGCGGCTTGCTGCTTCTGGATCAGGAGCGGATTGCCGTTGGTTGGCGTGTTCAATGCGCTCTTCAACTGGCTCACGGTCTCCAGGATGTTCTGGGTTTCATGAGTATTGACGGCAATATTGAATTGATCGTTCGGCCCCGGCGCCGGTGCGCCGGTCATGGTGAAACTGACACCCGATGCAGTGGCAACGTTGCCGACCATGGTCCCGGTGGACACCGGCTTGCTGCTGGCGGTCAACGGCGCCGCATACAGCTCAAACGCCGTGGCGCTGGTGAACTTCAGCACAGCCGAACCCGTCGGGAAACTGGCGTGGTAATTCGCCGAGTTGGTAATGGTGCTCGAGGTGACCTGCGCTGTCGTCGGGTTGCCTGGACTGCGGGTCGCCGTGAAGGAATCGGGTTTGGCAGCCAGGGTGAAGGTATGGCCAGGCAGCACGGTAGCGGCATTATCACCGGCTTGCAGGTTGATGTTGAGGTTCAGTTCGACACCGCGGAAAGTGACGCCTTGGGTCTGGGAGCCTGTCGAGTCAAAAACACCACCCTGACTGGCTTCGGCGGTGACGTCGGTACCGCCCGAGTCAGTGATTTTCAGCTGGGTGCCGCTGACGAAACTCACCGTGTACGGCTCGCCGCTGCGGAATTTGCTGTTGTAGGTGACGTTCGAAGACACCTGACCGTTGGACAGGGCCACGCGGCCATCATCTATCACAGGCGCGGTCATGGTGACCTGGCTGCGGCTGGTATTGATCGCCTGCTGGAAAACGTCCCAACCGGTGCTGTTGGTGGCCATCGACATGGTATCGCCGACAGGCAGATCGAGGGTCACCTGGTCGCCGTTGTAGCTGTAGGTGCCGTCGGTGTTGCGCGAGAACGGCGCGGTATCGCCCTTGGAACCGGAGAAAATGTAGGTGCCGTTTTCGTCCTTGGAGTTCATCAGGCTCAGTAGTTGCTCTTCGATCTGGCCCAACTCCGAAGCGTTGGCCTGACGGTCGGCATCGGTGTAACCGCTGTTACCGACACCAATCGCCAATTCCCGGGCGCGCTGCAGCACGTTGTTGATGCTGGTCATGACCGACTCGGTCTGGCCCAGGGTCGCCTTGATCGTGTTGGTGTTGGCGCCGTACTGGTCGAGCATCGAAGCCTGCTGACCCAATTGCAACAGACGCGAGGCACCGACCGGATCATCGGCAGCGGTGTTGACGCGAACCAGGCTGCTCGCCTCTTCGCTGCTCTTGACCGCGTTGGCGAAATTCTTTTGATAGTTTGCAGCCGAGGACTCGTAAAACTGGCCGGTAGAAATGCGCATGGGCTACGACTCCTTAAAGACTGTTGATCAGTGTGCTGAAGATTTCCTGCGCAGCCTTGATGATCTGCGAAGAGGCGGTGTAGTACTGCTGATACTTGACCAGGTTGCCGGTTTCCTCGTCGAGGTCGACCCCCGACAGCGAATCCCGGGCGCCCTTGGCGTTGGCCAGGATCGCACCCGTCGCAGCGCTGTCGAGTTTGCCCTGGGCCGCTTTGGAGCCCACGCCTTCGACCAGTTTGCCGTAGGCGTCGTTCAGGGAAATACCCTTGCTGGCGGAACCGGTGTCCACAGTCTGCTTGGTCTGCAAGCCGGCCAGAGCAGTGCCGTTGCGGTTGTCCAGGGTACCCGCTTGAGCGAGCGAGATGTCGATCGCCGACGCCGTGCCCGGCGAGCCCGCGACGGTCATGTCGAACGCGACGGTACGCTGTACCGAAGGTGGCCCCGGGTCCATGATCGCTGCGCCGCTGGCGTCGACCAGCGGAATTTTCAGGCTCAGGGTGTTGTTCTGGTTCGGCACGATATTGCCGCTGCTGAGCAGGTTGCCCTTGGCATCGAGCAGTTGATAGGTCTGGGTCGAACCACCGGAAGCACCGAACACTACTTTGACCGGCGTCGAGTTCTTCAACCCGTCCTGCATGATCTTGGTGGTCGCCGCATCGTAGATATCGAACTGCGTCGTCAGTGCAGGTTGACCGCTGGACGAAATAGTCAGCGTGCCACTGCCGCCCGGCGTGATGGCCGCGCTCAGCGGCGCGGCGATGGCCAAGCGCTTGGAGTCGGTCATCTCGGTCTTGATGTTCGCCGCCGCGTTACGCGTCGGCGTGATCCGGTAGGTATCGCCCGCGGCAGCCGTGCCACCACCAAAACTCAACGAGAAGCCATCGATGACCGGTGCCGTTGCCGGTGGCGCCGTGCTGAACGTGCCCATGTCGGTGTTGTCCGGCAGGCGCTGGACGTTGAAGTCGGTGGCGCTGGTGAACGTCACCTTGTAATCATTGATCGTCAGCTTGCCCGAGTCCTCGATGTTCACACCGAAGGTGCCCGAGCCAACGCTGTTGCCGGTGGAGGCCACGCTGCGTTGAGCTACTTGTGCGGCACTGTTGATGCTGTTGAACAGGTTCGAGCCGAAGTCACCGTTCTTGTCGATGCCTTGCGCCTGGAGGCTGTTCATCTGGTCGGCGACGACCAGGGCCACGCGGCCCAGTTCGTTCATGGCCGGGTCCAGCACGGTGCTGCGATAACGCAGCAGGCCACCGATTTCGCCGCCGGTCATGATCGACGTGATATCGATAGTGCTCGAGCCACGATTGAGTTGCAGGCCCAGGCGACCTGGATCGTCTTTGGTCGGCACCACTTCAAGCTTGTTGACGGTGTTGCCCATCACCAGTGGCTGGCCGCTACCCAGGTAAATGTCGATGTTCCCTTCGCGCTCGACCACTTGCGCACCGGTAAAGGTCGACAGCTGGCGGACGGTCTCGTTACGGGCATCGAGCAAATCATTCGGCATGCCGCCGGAGCTGGAGACTTCGGAAATCTTCTGGTTCAACTGCGCCACGGTCGCGGCCAGTTTGTTGACCTGATCGGCCATGTTCGTGAGGTTGCCGTTGATGCTCGCGTTCTGCGAGTTCAACTGGCTGGACATCGAGTTGAAACGATTGCTCAAGGCCTGGGCATCGCTGAGCAGCAACTGGCGGGATGCATCGTCCCCCGGCTTGGCGTTGACGTTCTGCACCGACGCGAAAAACTTGGTCAGGGCACCGTTCAGGCCAGTGCCGCTGTCCGAGAGCAAGGTATCGAGTGGCGTGACCTGGCCCAGGTAGGCAGCCGAATCACTGTTGAGCGAAGTGCTGGTTTGCAGTTGCGCATCGAGGTAGCTGTTGTACACCCGACGGACATCGGCCAGGGTCGTCCCGGTGCCGATGTAAACATTGCCGAACTGCTGCGAGGCCTTGGTGCCCTGCACGGTTTGCTGGCGGGAGTACCCGGCGGTATCGACGTTGGCAATGTTGTTGCCGGTAGTCATCAGCGAGGATTGGCCAGCGGCCAGACCCGACATCCCGATATTGAGCAAACTCATGGTTCAGACCTTATAACTTATGCCTCAAAGAGGCGTAGTGGAGGCGCCCGCCGCAGCGTAGTTCTGATAACTCGTCATCTGCTTGGCTATCTGCGAAATCTTGCTAGCGTATTCCGGGTCGGTTGCATAACCGGCCTTTTGCAGTTCGCGTACAAACTGTTCTGGGTTATCGGCCGACTTCACAACATCTTGATAGCGATTATTGGTTTGCAGCAGCGTCACGAGGTCATGGAAGCTGTCCTTGTACGAGCCGTAGGAACGGAACTCGGCCGTCTCCTTGACCATCTCGCCATTCCTGAACTCGCTGGTAATCGCCCGCGCCGAATCGCCCTTCCAGCTGCTGCCGGCCTTGATGCCGAACAGGTTGTGGCTGCTGCTGCCATCCTGGGCGCGCATGACCGATTTGCCCCAACCGGTTTCCAGGGCCGCCTGAGCCACCAGGTAACGCGGATCGACACCGATGCGGTCGGCGGCTTCCTTGGCCATTGGCAGCATGGTGTTGACGAATTCGTCGGCGGAACTGAAGGCTTTCTTCGCCGGCGCCAGCGGTATCTGAGCCATGGCACGGCCGTAGACCTGCATGCGCCCGGTGGAGGTCGAATCTGTTTGCGAGGCCAGCCAGTCGCCATTGAACAATGGACCGGCACCGGTCTTGGCACTCGACGGCAATTGGGTTTTATTCAGCGCGTTCGCGGCAGTCGTTGCGCTGGTCGAGGCCGACGGAACCAGGCCTGCGAGCAAGCGATCAGCCAGTTTCGGCGGCAGCGCCAGGCGTCGCTGATTGATCAGTGCCATGTCGTTGCGATGTGCGCCCTCGCCCGCCGCTTGCGGTGAACGCACGGAGCGCGACGCCCACAACGGACGCTCCCCGTTGAGACGCGACAGCGGCCCGTTAGTGGCGGTCGTACCGGCGGCAATCGGCGTTTCAACCGCAGCTTTCGCAGCAGCCTGTTTAGCTGCCGACGCCGCCGCAGCTTCACCCGGCGCCAACGGTTTGTTCTTCGACATCTGACGCATCAGCACGTCTGCCAAACCGATACCGCCGCCTTCGCGGGACATGGAAACGGCCAGTTGCTGATCGTACATTTCCTGGTATTGCTTGGCGGCGGGCGTGTTCAGCGGATTGTCCTGGCCCAGCGCTTCGGTGGCCGAGCGCATGGACTTGAGCATTTCACCGAGGAACAGCGACTCGAATTCCTGCGCCACCTTGCGCATGTTGCCGTCGCTGTCCTTGTCGCCGACCTTAAGTTGGTTCAGTCGATTGAGGTCCGAATAGGAACCCGAGTCGCTACTGCTGACCAGACCGCTCTTGCGCATATCCATGGTCGCCGTCCTCAGATCACGATCAGGTCGGCTTGCAACGCGCCAGCCTGCTTCAGTGCTTCAAGGATCGCCATCAAGTCACCCGGCGCGGCGCCTACCTGATTCACCGCACGTACGATTTCGTCGAGGGTGGTGCCCGGGCCAAACTTGAACATCGGCTTGGCTTCTTGCTGGGCGTTGACCCGCGAGCGCGGCACGACCGCCGTCTGACCATTGGACAGAGGGCCGGGTTGGCTGACGATCGGGTCTTCGGTGATGGTCACGGTCAAGCTGCCATGAGTCACGGCGGCCGGTGAAACCTTGACGTTCTGCCCGATCACGATGGTGCCGGTACGGGAGTTGATGATGACTTTCGCCACCGCCTGGCCCGGATCAACTTCAAGGTTTTCGAGGATCGACAGGTAGTCGACCCGCTGGCTTGGATCGAGCGGCGCACTGACGCGAATTGAACCACCGTCGATGGCCTGGGCAACACCAGGGCCAAGCATGTTGTTGATCTTGTCGACGATGCGTTTGGCAGTGGTGAAATCCGAACGATTGAGGTTCAGGGTCAAGCTGTTGCCCTGGTTGAAACCGCTCGGCACCGCTCGCTCGACCGATGCACCGCCCGGGATGCGACCTGCCGACGGAACGTTGACGGTGATCTTCGAACCGTCGCGACCTTCGGCATCAAAACCGCCGACGACCAGGTTGCCCTGGGCAATTGCATAAACGTTGCCGTCGATACCTTTGAGCGGCGTCAGCAGCAAGGTGCCGCCGCGCAAGCTCTTGGAGTTACCAATGGACGACACGGTGATGTCGACCTGCTGACCCGGCTTGGCGAACGCCGGCAAGTCGGCGCTGATCGACACCGCCGCGACGTTCTTCAACTGCACGTTGCCCGAACCCGGCGGCACCTTGATGCCGAACTGCGAGAGCATGTTGTTGAAGGTTTGCAGGGTGAATGGCGTTTGCGTCGTCTGGTCGCCGGTACCGTTAAGCCCGACCACCAGGCCGTAGCCGATCAATTGGTTGGAACGCACGCCGGAAATACTGGCGATGTCCTTCAGCCGCTCGGCTTGAGCGTTGAAGGCCGCGGACAGCAAAAGTGCGGCCACCATCAGGCTTTTGAAATTCAACGTAGCCACCTAGAAAGGGAACAGCGGGCTGAGGAAGAAACGGTCGAACCAGCCTGGCTGACTCGCATCGGCAAACGAACCGGTGCCCGAGTAGGTGATGCGTGCATCGGCGACGCGGGTCGACGACACGGTGTTGTCCGTAGAGATATCGTCGGCGCGGACCAGACCGGCAATCCGTACCAACTCGTCGCCGGTATTGAGGGTCATCCACTTCTCGCCACGTACAGCGATGATGCCGTTGGGCAATACGTCGGCCACGGTCACGGTGATAGAACCGGTCAGGGTGTTGCCCTGCGCTGCCTTACTGTCGCCTTTGGTTGCACGATCGCCTTCATAGCTGGCATCCAGACTCAGGTCACCACTGCCGAACGGGTTGTTGGTATTGGGCGTGGAGCCAAACAGCGAACTGAGGCCGATGCTGGCCTTGCTGTTCTTGCCAATTTGCGAGTTGGCGTTTTTGCTCGCCTGGGTCTTCTCGTTCAGGGTAATGGTGATGATGTCACCGACCCGGAACGCCTTGCGGTCGCCATACAGGTTCTGTTCGAAACCGGCCTGGTAGATCGAGCCGTTATTCGCGGCAGCCGGCAACGGCGTTCGCGGCATCACCGGGGCGTAGTAGGGATCATTGGGCTTGGGTGTCGTAGGAACACAGCCCGCGAGCACGGCGATCCCACTCAATGCCAGAACAGAAACGAAGCGATTCATGACCCTACCTCACGGTGTTGCAGGCGACCTCATGGCCGCCTCATAGACTTGATTACAGATTCTGCGTTACGAACGAGAGCATCTGGTCGGCGGTGGAGATCACCTTGGAGTTCATCTCGTAGGCGCGCTGAGTGGTGATCATGTTGACCATCTCCTCAACGGTGCTGACGTTGGACGTTTCCAGGGTGTTCTGCAGCGTGGTGCCGAAACCGGCGAGGCCCGGCGTACCGACTTGCGGCGCGCCGCTGGCAGCGGTTTCCAGGAACAGGTTGTTACCCACCGCTTGCAGACCGGCCGGGTTGATGAAGTCGGCGGTTTGCAGGTTACCGATCACCTGGGAGGCCGGGTTGCCGGCAACGGTGATGGACACGGTACCGTCGCGGCCGACCGTGAAGGTCTGGGCATCGTTCGGGATGACAATGGCCGGTTCCAGGGCGAAGCCGCTGGCGTTCACGATCTGGCCATTGGAGTCCAGGTGGAACGTACCGTCACGGGTGTAGGACGTGGTGCCGTCCGGCTGCAGAATCTGGAAGAAACCGCGACCGTCGACCGCCAGGTCCAACGGCTGCTCGGTGGTTTGCAGGCTGCCAGCGGTGAAGTTTTTCTGGGTGCCGACAATGCGCACGCCGGTACCCAGTTGCAGACCCGACGGCAGTTCGCTGTCCTGGGTCGACTGGGCGCCAGGCTGGCGTTTGATCTGGTAGAGCAAGTCCTGGAACTCGGCGCGGTCACGTTTGAAACCCGTGGTCGACACGTTCGCCAGGTTGTTGGAAATGGTCGTCAGGTTGGTGTCCTGGGCGGACAGACCTGTTTTGGCAACCCATAGAGCCGGAAGCATTCGATTCTCCTCGTGCGCCTGTTTTACGGCGCGACGTTCTGATAATTAGCTGATCTGCAAGACCCGAGCCATGGCCTGGTCATCGTCTTTGGCGGTGTTCATCATCTTGATGTGCAGCTCGAACTGCTTGGACAAAGCCAGCACCGAGGTCATTTCTTCCACGGCATTGACGTTGCTCGACTCCAGGAAACCGGAGATCAGCTTCACGCCGGCATCGGCTTGCGCCGGCTGGCCGTCCTTGGTGTGGATCGAACCATCCAGCCCCTTGGTCATGTTCTTGAAATCAGGATTGACCAGCTTGATGCGGTCGACTTCGGCCATCACGCGCGGACCTTCGCCCATCGCACGGATGCTGATGGTGCCATCCTCGCCCACTTCGATTTGCTGCTCGGGCGGCACGGCAATCGGACCGCCATTGCCGATCACCGGCATACCGTTGCCGGCACGCAGCACGCCCAGGGCGTCAACGTTCAGGCTGCCGGTGCGCACATAGCTTTCGCCACCGTCCGGGTTCTGCACGGCAAGCCAGCCACTGCCTTGCACGGCGACGTCGAGGTCGCGACCGGTTTCGATCAAGGCGCCCGGCGAGAAGTCGGTGGCCGGACGCTCGGACATGGCAAACGCACGCGCCGGAAAGCTGTCACCAAACACGGGCATCGAACGCGCCTGCTCCAGGTCTTTCTGGAAGCCGTTCGTGGAGATGTTCGCCAGGTTGTTGGCATGAGCCTTCTGCGCCAGTGCATTCTGGCTGGCGCCGGTCATTGCCACATAAAGGTACTTGTCCACACTCTTTCCTCTGCATGCCGGACGTTTGCCGCCCACTGCTGTACTGCTGGACCATAAGCAATTTGCAGACCAACTTTTTTTTGGCGGCGTGGGGGCTGGGAAACAAAGGGTTTGAGGGGGTCGGAGGAGAAATGGGGATTGTGTCAAAGTCGAAAAACCGGCGGTGTTGTGCCGCTTACGGCAATTACCGGCCTGATCGTTGGGTTGGGTTGGGGTACATATCCATTTCTGCAGTAACGGCTGCTGGCGGTTTCGCTTTTACAGCGAGTCCCTTTTTCAAACGGTTTGCAAAAAGGGAGTCGCTGTAAAAGCGAAACCAACATCAGCCTTTACCAAAAAAACGGATATGCCCCCAATCGATGAAAAAAAACTGCGCGATTACTTCTCAGCGCGTTCCTTCAAAGCTTTCAAAGTATTGAACGGCGCATCGACCACAAACTTGTTGGCGACCATCGACGGTATGCTGCCGCCCGGCTCGGTGTGCACCTGGTAGGTCACTTCAATCTGGTCGCCCTTGGGCACGAACTTCCAGAAACCGTCGACCTTGGCCACCCGCACAAAACCCTTTTCTTCAGGAATGTACTTCGGCACGCCTTCGAGCTTACGGGTCAGGCTGCCATCGGCGCCTTCGACGGTGGTGACATGCAATACCGAATCGCGCGGCGTGACCGGCCACGGCGTATTGAACTGGGTGTAAGTCCAGCTCTGATCACCTTCGTGCTTGAGCAGCTTCTGCATCTTGCACTCATGAATCCAGGCGCAGGCTCCTGCCACGTCCTCCTGCAACGCACGCAGTTTGGCCATGGTGGTTTTCATCAGGGTAACGCCCTGATAAGCCTTGTAGTCAGAGCCGGCCACTTCGCTCAAGGACACCTTGATGCCGTCCTCATTCTTGGCCACCTTCCAGTCTTCGGCCTGAGCGGCCGACGTACCCAGAACAACCGTCAAACCACACAGCACAGCCAAACGATGCAGCGAACCCATAATCTTATTCCTTATTGTTGAAATTCCGTTTGTTGAACACATCACGCCGCCGTCATTTGTTCCCACCAGCCAAGCAGCCTGACGGCCTCTTCACTGCTGCCGCCACACACCTCGATATCGGCTTCAAATGCGGAGCAAACCGCTGGACGCTCCGGTTTTCCGAAAATACTGCACAGATTATCGACAGAAAGTTGCAGGCAACGTTCTCCGGCAGCTTTGCCATTGGGCATTCCGGGAATCGGTGAACTGATGGAAGGGGCAATGCAACAAGCGCCACAGCCTTCACGGCATTTCATGACGACGAGCTCCTCGCGACGGGCGATGTGTTAAAGGACGGGGCACAGAGTAACCGCTAAAACAGTTGTTTAAAATTACCTGAAGCCGGGTTTTTTCGCTGAAACGAAGGTGACTGACCAGTCTCCGACAAAGCGTCTGGCTGGCGGGTCACGGATGGGAAGGAATTACCGCTTGAACTCGAATTCAAGTGCAGCACCTTCCACCTCACGACGCTCTTCATTGCGCAGTTGCAACTGCATTTCGTTGTTGATCAGCCTTCCGTTGAGCTGAAACGGTGCATTGCCCTTGTCACCGAACATTTGCGGTAACACCGTATCGTGTTTGGGCAACGGCACCGTGCCGATCGGTTTCAGTTCCTCGGCCATGTCCTTGGGCAGGCTCAAATCGAGGTTGGCCGAAGGCAGTGGGGTTTTCACCACCTCACTGGCCGGTTTCGATTTGGAGGCAATCGGTGGACGTTTCTTGACAGTTGCCGGATTCTTTTTGACCGGCGCGGCTTTTTTGGTCTGTGCCGTTTTTTTCGACGCAGTGCTGGCGGCCGGTTTTTCCTGAACGGCAGCCGCCATGACGCCTTCGGCGCGAACAGTCATCAACAGGCAGATCGATAGCCAGACGGCGAGAAAAATAGGTTTCATGGACACAACAGCGCTAACGGCAGAGGGCCGTATGCTCGCCTGTTGGACGCAACAAGACAAGCTCGGGCAGGAAGAACCTGCCCATCCTCTCAAATTCCGCCTGCCATCTCCTGGCAGAGCTGGGTAGCCAGCATGCCAAGGGTCATCAACGCGCGCTCGGCCTCACGGTTCCAGGGTGTACCGCAGTTCAACCGGATGCAGTGATTGAACTGCTCGGTATTACTGAAAATCAGCCCCGGCGCGATGCTGATGCCTTGCTGCAAGGCCCGCACGTGCAACTCCTGGGTGTTGACCCGCCCAGGCAAACTGACCCACAGAATGAAACCGCCGGTTGGCCGCGTCATCTGCGTGCCTTCCGGGAAATACTGCTGCACTGCCAGCTGGAAAGCGCTGAGGTTTTTACGGTATTCCTGGCGGATGTAACGCAAGTGACGGTCGTATCCACCATTTTCCAGATAAGCCGCGATGCCCATCTGCGTGACGCTGCAGGCGGAATGCGTACTGAACGTTTGCAAGCGCTGGATTTCCTGCTGGTACTTGCCGGCGATCATCCAGCCAATACGCACCCCCGGCGAGAGGGTTTTGGAGAAGCTCGAGCAATAGATCACCCGATCCAGCCGGTCATACGCCTTGAGGGATTTGGTGCGACCCTGCTCAAACATCAATTCGCCGTAGATATCATCTTCGACAATCTGGATATCGAAATCAGAAGCCAGGCGCAGCAGTTGCTTCTGCCGTTCTTCTGGCATGGTGCCGCCCAAAGGATTGCTCAGACGAGTGGTCAGCACCAACGCCTTGATCGACCATTGGTTGGCCGCCAGTTGCAGCGCTTCGAGGCTCATGCCGGTGGCTGGATCGCTGGGGATCTCAATGACTTTCAGGCCCAGCAGGTCTGCCAGTTGCAGCAACCCGTAATAGGTCGGCGACTCGGCCGCGATCAAGTCACCGGGCCGGGTCAGCACGCGCAGCGACATCTGTAACGCATCGACGCAGCCATGGGTGATCACCACCTCGGACGGATCGACCACCACGCCGGCGTCACGCATGCGGATCGCCACTTGCCGACGCAACGGCTCGAAACCGGGGCTGAACATGTAGCTGAAAGCGCGCGGGCTATGGAAACGGGTGACTTTGGCCAGTTGCTGGTGCAGCGCTCGCACCGGCAGATAATCCACGCTCGGTACTGCCGCGCCCAAGGGAAATACACCCTCGCGACGAGATTCGACCAACACTTGCTGAATGATGCTGCTGCGAGTGACCAGGCCGGGGCGCTCGACCCGCGCGATATCCGGCGTCGGCGCCGTCAGCGCCGGCGTCTGGTGCACGTAGTAACCCGACTGCGGCCGGGCACGGATCAGCCCCTGATCTTCGAGATTGGCGTAAGCCTGCAACACCGTGGCATGGCTGACGTTTAGCTGCGAGCTCATCTTGCGCACCGAAGGCACGCGCTCTCCCGGTTGATAGACACCGCGACGGATGTCTTCGGCCAGTTGCTGAGCAATACGTTGGTAGAGCAAGAGATTGGTCATGACGCAGCACTCGATTTCACGGGCATTTTATTCTTGTGTAAAACAATACCGGAACAGTTTAGAAGTGTACGGGGACAGTTGCCACAATAGTCGACAGTACAGTGCAGTGTCAGCAAAATCTGTACTGCTTTCGAGGCAAATGGCAGGCGCAAAAAAACCCGGCGCTGTCTGGCAGGCCGGGTTGTCGGAGCTGTGTAGGAGCTGTCGAGTGAAACGAGGCTGCGATCTTTCCGGTTCACTTGCGTCCCAAGCGAAAGATCAAAAGATCGCAGCCTCGTTTCTCTCGGCAGCTCCTACAGGATGCATGCCGGACTCAGCGGGCGGCGCCGAGCTGGCCTTTTTCGTCGGAGAACACAATTTCCACCCGACGGTTCTGTGCACGACCTCGCTCGGAAGCGTTCACGTCCACCGGGTACTCGTCGCCATAACCTTCGACCTGGATGCGTTTGTCATCGATGCCAAGGTCCATCAGCACGTCCGCCACCGATTGCGCACGGTCACGCGACAGCTTGAGGTTGTCCTGTTTACCGCCGGTGCTGTCGGTGTAGCCTTCGATACGCACCACACGCTTGGGGTTGAGCTGCAGGAACTGCACGATTTTCAGCACCACGCGGTTTGCGGAGTTTTTCAACTCCGCCTCGCCCGTGTCGAACAGCACATCGCCCAGCGTCATCACCAAACCACGGTCGGTCTGAGTCGTGGCCAGCGCAACGATCTGTTCTTCAAGCCACTTGCCCTGCTGCTGCACGCTCAGCAGTTTGGATTCGCGCAGGGCGAGTTGAAGGCGCTGACGCTCCAGTTCGAGCTTCGCCGCACGCTCTTCGTTGAGCACTTGATTGGTGTGCTCTCGGGCGATTTCGCTGTAACGCTGGCTAAGATAAGCGTATTGCAGCACATCCGAACCGCTGCCCCAGTAGCTGGACAGTCGATCCGCACGGGCCAGGGACTCACCGGCGCGAATCACATCCTTGGGCGCGATACGCAACACATTGGAATCTTCCTTGACCTTCTGGAAGTCAGTGCCGGCCTGCTGCAACGCGGCCTCGCTGTGCTGGCCCGCGCAACCATAAAGGCTGGCGCAACCGGCAAGGATCAAACCGCCGAGCACTGTGGACTTGAGGCTCATTGGGCATCTCCCAGCTGCTTGCGCAGACGGGTGATGCGGGTGTTGAGCACGTTCAACTGCTCCTCGCTCTTGAGGGTCAGCACTTTGGCCTCGGCCAGGCGCGCGTCCAGCTCGGCCTGTTCGGCCCGCATGCGCGCATGTTTGTAGGACTGATCGGTCATGTCGCCCTGGGCACGGGTGAATTTTTCTTCGGCCAGCTTCATTTCCGGCACGTCGTCGGCAGTGGCGCCCACGGCCTTGGCTTGTTCAAGTGCCTGTTCAGTCAATCGTATTTGTTCATTCGGCGCCGGATCGGCTGCACAACCCGCCAGAGCCAGAACGGCCAGGGCAGCGAAAAGAGGTCGAATACTCACTAAAAATCCCTACTGTTTTGGGGTACTGGCGGGTTGTTGCTGCTGTGATTTCCAACGCTCGATATTGCGTTGCAGCACAGCCTCCGTCAGTCCGGACGCGGGCAATTCTGTCATCTTTTTGGCCAGCTGTCCGCGCAACCACGGATCGTTGCAGGCGGAGTTATGGGAAAGCGCAAGGTACAGACCGGGTTTGTCGACCGGTTGTGGACGTGCGACCAGGTCGTTGGCCATGCTCAATGCCTGCGCGGCCGCCATGCCCGAGTAGCGTCCAGCCAGGACAAATTCCACCTCGCCCATGAGCAATTTCTGAAAGGCCTGGGTCAGGTTCGGAGTACGCGCGAGGGTTAATTGCTGCTCGGCGAACGTGCCAAATGCCGAGGTCATTCGAGACTTTTCCGACAAAGCGCCGGGATGTCCGTGAAGGTCCTGCGCTTCGTTGTAGACCAATGCCGAGTCTTTGCGGGTCCAGACCAGATAATCGTTTTCCAGCAACGGCGGATGAATGTAATCCAGGGTTTCCAGCCCGCTGACCGTCAGCGGCGCATCGGCCAGCATGTCCATGCGCCCGCTACGCACTTCATCAAGAGCCTGGGCACGTTTGCCGGCGTAAAGCAGCTCGACCTTGATGCCCAACTGCCCTGCCACTTGCTGCAACAGATCGGCACTGGCGCCGATCAGGTGCTTGGGGTTTTGCGGGTCTTGCCACAGATAGGGTGGCGCATCCGGACTGCCGGTGACGACCAGGCGTTCGCACTTGCCCGCTGCGATGGACAGCCCGGGTAATGTCATCAGGCCCAGCAGCAGTGACCAACTGAACGCTCCGCGCAGATCCATGGCAATCCTCTCCACTCAAACTCGGTTATATCCCCTGTGGAACTGTGTAGGAGCTGCCGAGTGAAACGAGGCTGCGATCTTTTGATCTTATTTTTAAAAAGAAAAATCAAAAGATCGCAGCCTCGTTTCACTCGGCAGCTCCTACACAGCTCCTACAGAAGAACAAAAAAAAGCCCGACCAAAAGGTCGGGCTCTTTATAGGTCAAGCGGCTGGATTAGACCAGCTTCTCGAACTCGGGGATGGCTTCGAACAGGTCCGCCACCAGGCCGTAATCGGCCACCTGGAAGATCGGCGCTTCTTCGTCCTTGTTGATCGCAACGATCACCTTGGAGTCTTTCATGCCGGCCAGGTGCTGGATCGCGCCGGAGATACCGACCGCGATGTACAGCTGTGGAGCAACGATCTTGCCGGTCTGACCGACCTGCATATCGTTGGGTACAAAACCTGCGTCGACCGCGGCGCGGGAAGCACCGACAGCGGCGCCCAGCTTGTCAGCCAAGGCGTACAGGTGTTTGAAGTTGTCGCCGTTCTGCATGCCACGACCGCCGGAAACGACGATCTTGGCAGCGGTCAGTTCCGGACGATCGGACTTGGCCAGTTCTTCGCCGACGAAGCTGGAAGTGCCAGCGTCGTGAGCAGCAGCAACCGCTTCAACCGAAGCCGAACCGCCTTCAGCAGCTACCGGGTCGAAACCGGTGGCACGCACGGTGATCACTTTGACCGCGGCGTTCGATTGAACGGTTGCGATCGCGTTACCGGCGTAGATCGGGCGCTTGAAGGTGTCAGCGCTTTCGACCGAGATGATCTCGGAGATCTGGTCAACGTCCAGCTGAGCGGCAACGCGCGGCAGGATGTTTTTGCCGTTGGAGGTAGCGGCAGCCAGGATATGGCTGTAGCCAGCGCCCAGTTCGGCCACCAGCGGAGCTACGTTTTCCGGCAGTTGGTGAGCGTAGGCGGCGTTGTCGGCCACCAGCACTTTAGCCACGCCAGCGATTTTCGCAGCGGCTTCAGCCACGGCGCCAACGCCAAGGCCAGCAACCAGAACGTGGATGTCACCACCGATTTTGGCGGCAGCAGCAACGGTGTTCAGTGTGGCCGGGGCCACTACTTTGTTGTCGTGTTCTGCAATAACCAAGATAGTCATTTAGATTACCTTCGCTTCGTTTTTCAGTTTCTCGACCAGTTCAGCCACCGACTTGACCTTGATACCCGCGCTGCGTGCAGCAGGCGCTTCGACTTTCACGGTCTTGTTGGTGGAGGCGGTGGAAACGCCCAAAGCGTCCGGAGTCAGCACTTCGAGAGGCTTTTTCTTGGCTTTCATGATGTTTGGCAGGGACGCGTAGCGCGGCTCGTTCAAACGCAGGTCGGTGGTGACGATGGCTGGCAGTTTCAGGGAAACCGTCTGCGCCCCGCCGTCGACTTCGCGAGTCACGGCAACGCTGTCGCCGCTGATTTCGACTTTCGACGCGAAGGTGCCCTGACCGTAGCCGCTCAATGCAGCGAGCATTTGGCCCGTCTGGTTGTTGTCGCTGTCGATGGCTTGTTTGCCAAGGATCACCAGCTGAGGCTGTTCCTTGTCGACAACCGCTTTCAACAGTTTGGCAACGGCCAGGGACGTCAGGTCTTCGGCGGATTCGACGAGGATGGCGCGATCGGCACCCAGAGCCAGCGCGGTGCGCAGTTGCTCTTGAGCAGTGGACGGGCCGACGGAGACGACGACGATTTCAGTCGCAACGCCTTTCTCTTTCAGGCGTACGGCTTCTTCCACTGCGATTTCGCAGAACGGGTTCATCGACATCTTCACGTTAGCGAGGTCGACGCCGGAATTGTCCGCCTTGACGCGGACCTTGACGTTGTAATCCACAACGCGTTTGACAGCTACAAGAACCTTCATGGATTCCTCGTTACTCTCCGGTGAAAAGAAAGTCGCCTAGGCGAACCTGGCGGTTGATGCTCATCGGCGCAAGGGCACCTCTAAAAACGCTGGCACAGAATCCGGTGAACGCGCTCATGAGGGTATGACCGTTCGTCAGTGGTGACCGAGGAGTCATTCATTATCGCGACGTGTAGACTGCGCGCTCAAAGATCGCAACGCATCATCCGGTACTGCCATCGCCCTGTCTTTAGAGGTGCTCTTGAAACCTATAGTCAGCCTACGGCGAGCGCAAAACCGACCGTATCTTGACCGGAACGCCTATTCTGGTCAATACGGCAAAATGGCCGTTCATAAGCCGGGTGACTTTGATTTATCTGGCCTGGAGCCGATTCAAACAAACGTTTGTATTGGACGCTGGGAGTGGTGTAGATATAATGCGCCACCCAGAGAGAAAGGTGGTTCATCGATTGTCCTCTCCCCCGCTCGTGCAGGGGTTCATGGATGCGACACCAAACCTCCAATTAGAAAAAAAACTGTTGAGCCTTGAGTAGGAGATAACCTGTGGAACGCGAATACATGGAATTCGACGTGGTCATCGTCGGTGCCGGCCCCGCTGGTCTTTCCGCTGCCTGCCGATTGAAGCAGAAGGCCGCCGAAGCCGGTAAGGAAATCAGCGTCTGCGTGGTCGAAAAAGGCTCCGAGGTCGGTGCTCACATCCTGTCCGGTGCCGTGTTCGAACCACGCGCCCTGAACGAATTGTTCCCGGACTGGAAAGAACTTGGCGCCCCGCTGAACACGCCGGTCACTCGCGATGACATTTTCGTCCTCAAGAACGCTGACAGCGCGCAGAAAATTCCTGACCTCTTTGTGCCCAAGACCATGCACAACGAAGGCAACTACATCATCTCCCTGGGCAACCTGTGCCGCTGGCTGGCCCAGCAGGCCGAGAACCTTGGCGTAGAAATCTACCCAGGCTTCGCCGCTCAGGAAGCGCTGTTCGACGAGAACGGCGTGGTTCGCGGGATCATCACCGGCGACCTCGGTGTTGACCGCGAAGGCCATCCGAAAGAAGGCCTGTACACCCCAGGCATGGAACTGCGTGGCAAGTACACGCTGTTCGCCGAAGGTTGCCGTGGCCACATCGGCAAGCAACTGATCAAGCGCTTCAACCTCGACAGCGATGCCGACGCCCAGCACTACGGCATCGGCCTGAAAGAAATCTGGGAAATCGACCCTGCCAAGCATCAGCCAGGCCTGGTGGTGCACACCGCCGGTTGGCCGCTGGACATCATGGGCACCGAGAACACCGGTGGCTCGTTCCTCTATCACCTGGAAAACAACCAGGTGGTCGTCGGCCTGATCGTCGATCTGTCCTACAGCAACACCTACCTGTCGCCGTTCGACGAGTTCCAGCGCCTCAAGCACCACCCGGTGCTCAAGCAGTACCTGGAAGGCGGCAAGCGCATCAGTTACGGCGCTCGCGCCATCTGCAAGGGTGGCCTGAACTCGCTGCCGAAAATGGTCTTCAAGGGCGGCGCGCTGATCGGTTGCGACCTCGGCACCCTGAACTTCGCCAAGATCAAAGGCAGCCACACCGCGATGAAGTCCGGCATGCTCGCCGCTGAATCCGTGGCCGAGGCGCTGTTCGCTGAAAAAGACGGTACCGAGGAGCTGACCACTTACGTCGATGCGTTCAAGAAGAGCTGGCTTTACGACGAACTGTTCGCCAGCCGTAACTTCGGCCCGGCGATCCACAAGTTCGGTGCTATCGTCGGCGGTGGTTTCAACTGGCTGGACCAGAACATCTTCGGCGGCAAACTGCCGTTCACCTTGCACGACACCAAGCCGGACTACGCTTGCCTGAAACTCGCGGCCGACTGCAAGAAGATCGACTACCCGAAACCAGACGGCAAGATCAGCTTCGACAAACTCAGCTCGGTATTCATCTCCGGTACCAACCACGAAGAAGAACAGCCGTGCCACCTGAAGCTGACCGACCCGAGCATCCCGATCAGCAAGAACCTGCCACTGTACGATGAGCCTGCCCAGCGTTACTGCCCGGCCGGCGTGTACGAAGTGGTGACCAAGGAAGACGGCGAAAAACGCTTCCAGATCAACGCCCAGAACTGCGTTCACTGCAAGACCTGCGACATCAAGGACCCTGCACAGAACATCACGTGGGTGGCACCGGAAGGTGCTGGCGGCCCGACTTACCCGAACATGTAAGTCAACTGCCTGAACATCGAGGCTCCCGAAATGGGGGCCTTTTTGTTGCCTGCGATTTATACCCCGACAAAGATCCCTGTAGGAGCAAGCTTGCTCGCGATGGTGTGTCAGACGAAATCACGCTGAATGACACTCCATCGCGAGCAAGCTCGCTCCTACAAGGGGTCATCGGTGAATCAGGCAGCGCGTTCGTCGCCAGGATTACGCTCGAAGTAGCGCTTGTACTCCCGACTGAACTGCGACGTGCTCTGATACCCCACTCGATGCGCCACTTGCGCCACGCCCAACCCTTCGGCTACCAGCAACGTCTGCGCCTTGAGCAAGCGCAAGCGCTTCAAGTACTGCACCGGGGACAACAAGGTGCTGCGCTTGAAATGCTCGTGAAAGGTCGACGCACTCATGTTCGCGCAACTGGCCAGTGTCTCGACGTTCAACGGTTCGGTGAAATGCCCATGCAAATGGTTGAGGGAGGCGGCAATCCGGGCGAATTGCCCCTGTTGCTCCACCAGCGCCCGCAGCACATCGGCTTGCGGCCCGCGCAAGGCGACGAACAGCAATTCACGCAAACGCGCCTGACCCATGATCTGGCATTCCAGCGGATCGTGCAGGCAGCGCAGCAACCGTTCCACGCAACCGCGCATGGCATCGTCGAGCACTGCCGAGGTCATGGACTCCGGCGTCTGGGCAGCGATAGTGCGCCCCGGCACCCGCCCCATGGCTAACACCAACTCACCCAGCAGCGCCCGATCGATGGCGATGGAAACCCCGAGCATCGGCCCATCCGGTGCCGAAAACGTTTCGCACTCAAAAGGCACAGGCAGTGCCTGAATCAAATAATGCCCGGCGCCGTATTCCAGCGCACGCGGGCCCAGATACGCCAATTTGCTGCCTTGGGCGATGATCACCAGGCTTGGCTCGTAGATCTGCGGGCCACGGGCGACATCGCAACTGGCGCGCAAAACCTGCACCCCCGGCAAGGCGGTGGGCGCGAAACCATCGCGAGTGGTCAGAGGCTCAATCAACGAAACCAGCGTGGCATTGGCGTCAAGATGACGGGTCAACAACATGAGAGACCTTCACAAAAAAAGTCGCGGAAAAAGGGATGAAAACATCATCGCAGGTCTGATCGCTAATGCGATCGTTCAACGTTTGATCCCGGAGGATTAGGCATAACACCCGGAGGAATCGCCATGGCCGCTGACAGGTATCGCGCCCAGAATGCCCCACCTCACCTGTCACTGCTTTTGCGAGGTTCCTCATGTACACCGCCATCGGATACGCCGCCCAGTCGGCCACCACTCCCCTCGCCCCCGTGAAATTCGAACGCCGCAGCCTGCGGGCCGACGATGTTGCGATCGATATTCTCTACTGTGGCGTCTGCCATTCCGACATCCATCAGGCACGCAACGAGTGGGGCATTGCCGTTTACCCACTGATGCCCGGCCACGAGATCGTAGGCAAAGTTACCGCCGTCGGTGCGAACGTCACCCAACATAAAGTCGGCGATCTGGTCGGCGTCGGCTGTATGGTCGATTCGTGCCGCAGTTGCGAAGCCTGCCAGTCCAACCTTGAACAATACTGCCTCGAAGGTCCGACCATGACTTACGCAACCCCGGACCGGGTTGATGGCAGCAACACCATGGGCGGCTACTCCGACAGCATCGTGGTCAGCGAGCACTTCGTGGTGCGCATCCCGGAAAAACTCGACCTGGCCAGCGCCGCGCCGATTCTCTGCGCCGGCATCACCACCTACTCGCCGCTCAAGCACTACGGCGTGAAAGCGGGCGACAAGGTCGGGATTCTCGGCATGGGCGGCCTCGGCCACATGGGCATCAAGTTCGCCAAGGCCATGGGCGCGGAAGTGACGCTGTTCACCCGCTCGGCGAGCAAGGCTGAAGAAGGTCGTCGCCAGGGCGCGGACCACGTGATCGTGTCCACCGATGCCGAACAAATGAAGGCAGCTGCCGGACATTTCGACTTCCTGCTGGACACCATTCCAGTGCAGCACGACCTCAATCCCTACCTCGACACCCTGCGTTTCGACGGCGTGCACATACTGGTGGGCCTGATCGAACCGGTCGATCCACCGGTGCATGCCGGCAAACTGGTGATGAGCCGTCGTGTGTTGGCCGGCTCGCTGATCGGCGGCATCGCTGAAACCCAGGAAGTGCTGGATTTCTGCGCCGAGCACAACATCACCTGCGACATCGAAATGCTCGACATCCGTCAGATCAACGAGGCTTACGCCCGCATGATTGCCGGTGATGTGAAGTACCGCTTCGTGATCGACATGGCGACGCTGAAAGTCTGATCAGGCCTTAGCGCCAAGTTCCGCCGAGAGCCGGGCCGTGACCCCTTTGATCAGGGGAATCAGCTCGGCCATTTTTTCCAGCGGCATGTAGGGCACGGTGCTGGCGATGCTGATGCCGGCGACGATGCGCTTGCTGGCATCACGGATCGGCGCCGCTACACAGCGGATCGACGGCTCGTTGTCTTCCAGATCAAAGGCGTAACCGCCCGCGACGTACTCGACCATGCGCTGCTGAAACTGCTCCCAGGATTGCTCCGGGTGCTGTGGCCAAAACAGATTTTTCCCACCCGCCGGCAAGCTGACTTCGTACAGCCGTTGCCATTCTTCCTGCGTGTCATCCAGCATCAGCGCCTTGCCGATACCGGTGCGAGCCAATGGCATGCGATGGCCGACCCGCGAACGCATTTCCGGGCCATTGCGCCCCGGATTCTTGTGCAGGTACAGCACCTCGTCACCTTCGCGAATCGCCAGGTGAATGGTGTCACCGGTCAACGCCGACAACTCATCCAGATACGGCCCGGCCAGGGTCACCAGCGGCAGTTCTTCACGCGCCTGGAAACCCAACTCTATGAGCTTGGGCCCCAACAGATAACCGACTTGCGGCACCACGCGCAGGTAACGCTCGTCCACCAGGCAGCTGGCCAGACGATGAGTGGTGCTGCGCGTCGTGCCGATCAGCCGTGCAATCTCCTTGAGATCGCGGGCGCCACTGGCCACGGCCTGAACCACACCCAAGCCACGAAGCAGTGTCTGGGTGCCGGTCGGCGCGGCGTCCTTGGCGATTTTTGGGGCGTCTTCCTGCATATCCAGCCTTTACCGTTGAGCGAGTGAACGGGCGGCATTATGGTCGCCCGATGGCAGCGACTACAACTTGATACGCTCGACTTTGCCGACCAGCAAGATGTAGGAAAGCGCACCAATCAACGCAAGAACCGAGATGTAGGTAATCGCCGGGGCAAACGAATCACCGGTCGCGAGGAAACCGATGACGATCGGCGTCGTAATCGCCGACAGGTTGCCAATGAAGTTGAACACTCCGCCGGTCAGCCCCAACAAACGTGCCGGCGCCAAGGTTGAAACCAGCGACCAGGTGATCGAAGCCAACCCGTTGCCGAAGAACGCCAAGGCGAGGAAGGCTATCACCAGCGGCGTCGATTCAACGAAGTTGGCGCCGATGATTGAAGTGGAAATCAGCAGGCCGCCAATGATTGGCAGCTTGCGGGCGAAACCCACTGTGTAGCCGCGACGAATCAGCACGTCAGAGAAGAACCCGGAACAGAGTACGCCGACGAAGGCCGCGAGAAAGGGCAGCGACGCCAACAGACCGGACTTGATGAAGTCCATGCCGCGATATTTCACCAGGTAAGTCGGAAACCACGTCAGGAAAAACCACAGTGTCGAGTTGAGGCAGAACTGACCGAGGTAGATGCCCCACAACTTGCGTTGGCTCAGGACGATGCCGAGGTCGGTCCAGCTGAATTTCGCCTTGGCCTTGGCTTGTTCGGCCTGGATATCCACCAACCCGCCACCTTCACGAATCAGGTCGATTTCCGCCTCGTTGGCGCCTTTGAAATCCCGTGGCTCGCGATACACGGCGTACCAGATCACCGCCCAGAGAATGCCCACTGCACCGGTGCTGACGAACACCATGTGCCAGCCAAACTCATGCTGCAACCAGGCGAGTACCGGCGTCAGGAACGCCAACCCGACAAACTGCCCGGAGGTGTAGAAACCAATGGCGGTGGCGCGCTCGCGCTCGGGAAACCAGGTCGTTACCACGCGGCTGTTGATCGGATACGCCGGCGCTTCAAGTGCCCCCACTGCCATGCGCAGCACGAACAACGCGATGAAACTGGCGGCGAACCCGAGCATCACCGTGGCCACCGACCACAGCAGCAACGCGACGCTGTAGAGGATGCGCGGCGGAACCCGATCCACCAGCCAGCCGCCGGGGATCTGCATGGCGGCGTAGGTCCAGCCAAATGCCGAGAAGATCAGCCCGACATGGATGGGATCAATCCCCAGTTCGCTGGTCAGCGCCGGGGCCGCGATGGAGAGGTTACTGCGGTCCAGGTAGTTGATCACCACGGTGATGAACAGCAGGACCATGATGAAAAAACGCTTGCGACTGGGCGTCACCAACGACGCCTGCCCTGCGAGGGTTTGCGGTTGCATGGGGAGTACCTCTTCTTATGTTTATTGAGGTCGATTTAAAGGCGTGCACATCCCCACTGTGGGAGCGGGCTTGCTCGCGAAAGCGGTGTGTCCGTCGACATCAATGTTGAATGTGATGCCGCCTTCGCGAGCAAGCCCGCTCCCACAGGGGGTAGTGGTGGGTCAGAAAGAACTCACCACTCGGCAAAACTGCCATCGGCATGGCGCCAGATCGGGTTGCGCCAGCGGTGGCCGACGGCCGCACGTTCGATGACGTATTCCTCGTTGATCTCGATGCCCAGGCCTGGGCCATTGGGGATTTTCACGAAGCCTTTGTCGTAATCGAACACCCGCGGATCTTTCACGTAATCCAGCAGGTCGTTGCTCTCGTTGTAGTGAATGCCCAGGCTCTGCTCCTGGATGAACGCGTTGTAGCAGACAGCATCCAATTGCAGGCACGCCGCCAGTGCAATCGGCCCGAGCGGACAATGCAGCGCCAGCGCCACGTCATAGGCTTCGGCCATGTTGGCGATCTTGCGGGTCTCGGTGATGCCGCCGGCGTGGGACGCATCCGGCTGGATGATGTCGACATAACCTTCGCTGAGCACGCGCTTGAAATCCCAACGGGAGAATAGGCGCTCGCCGAGGGCAATCGGCGTGCTGGTCAGCGGTGCCAGTTCTTTCAGCGCTTCGTAGTTTTCGCTGAGCACCGGTTCTTCGATGAACATCAGTTTGTACGGATCGAGTTCTTTCATCAGCACCTTGGCCATGGGCTTGTGCACCCGGCCATGGAAGTCGACGCCGATGCCGACGTTCGGGCCAACCGCGTCACGCACCGCGGCCACGTTAGCCAGGGCCAGGTCGACTTTCTCGAAAGAATCGAGAAATTGCAGCTCTTCGGTGCCGTTCATTTTCACCGCAGTGAAACCACGCGATACCGCTTCTTTCGCCGCGCGAGCAGTGTCCGCCGGCCGATCGCCGCCGATCCACGAATACACCCGAATCTTGTCGCGCACCTGGCCACCGAGCAAATCGCTGACCGACACGCCCAAGGCCTTGCCCTTGATGTCCCACAGCGCCTGGTCGATACCGGCCAGCGCGCTCATGTGGATCGCGCCGCCACGGTAGAAGCCGCCGCGATAAAGCACGGTCCAGATGTCTTCGATATTGCGTGGGTCCTTGCCGATCAGGTAGTCGGACAATTCTTCAACGGCAGCCGCCACGGTGTGGGCGCGGCCCTCGACCACGGGCTCACCCCAACCGGTGACGCCCTCGTCGGTTTCTACCTTGAGGAAGCACCAGCGTGGGGGAACGATGAAGGTGGTCAGTTTGGTGATTTTCATCTCATTGTCTCTTTTATTAGATGCAGCGCGCTCGGCGCCAGAAAGTCTTAACGCAGAGCGTTCCATGCAGCGACATACGCCTTGGCGTTCACGGCCACTTCTTGCGCTGTCATGCCGGGTTTGAACAACCCGGAACCGAGGCCGAAGCCTTTGACGCCCGCGTCGATAAACACCTGCATGTTGTCCGGCGTGATCCCGCCGACCGGTGCCAGAATCGTTCCCGCAGGCAATACCGCAAGCCAGGCTTTGACGACGGCAGGGCCCATTTGCTCGGCCGGGAACATCTTCAGCACATCCGCGCCTTCGGCCAGCGCGGCAAACGCCTCGGTCGGCGTCGCCACCCCCGGCGACAGGAACAACCCCGCCGCTTTCGCTGCGCGCAACACCTTGGGATCGCTGTGGGGCATGACGATCACCTGGCCACCCGCCGCCTTCACCTGCTCGACCTGTTCCGGCGTCAACACCGTTCCCGCACCGATCAGGCAATCAGCGGGCAAGGTACTGCGCAGGATGCGGATACTTTCGTACGGCTCGGGGGAATTGAGCGGCACTTCGATGACGCGAAATCCGGCGGCATAAAGAACTTCACCGATGGCCGCCGCTTCTTGCGGGCGCAGGCCACGCAGAATCGCGATCAGACCGTTTTGCGCCAATGCTTGCTTGAGCATGTCAGACCTCCAGTCAGGTTTAACGGGATGGGTGTGCGGTGATCAGGCCGGCGGCGACCGCCAGCTGCCATAACCCGCGTTCGGTGGCTTGTTCGGCCAGCGTCACGCGCGTGAAGCCGCAGGCATCGAGGGCCCGCCTGTAACGGGCACAGAGTTGAGAATTACCGATGAGGATGATCGAAGGCAGGTGAACACTGTGGCGCCGATGCCGCAGAACCGTGGCCAGCGCCGACAGTTCATGGCCGATCAGCAGGCCGGACAGATAATCCGGTTGAGCCGTGGCACTCAGTTCGCCGGTCAGCCCCAGGCTGCGGGCACTGAACAGCGTCGACAGCGGACCGATTTCGCCGTCCGCCGAAAGCGCCACTTGCACACCACGGTCGAACGCGTCGCCATCAAACGACGCACCGCGCTGTTGGGTGCGCCCGAGAATGCTGTGCTCACTGAGCACGGCGAAGACTTCGCCGGTCATGAACGTATCGAAATGCACGATGCAGCCGTCGGCCACTTCCACCCATTTCGAATGACTGCCCGGCAAGCCGATCAATAGATCGTTGCCCGTGCCACTCGGCAGGTTTTGCAACACACCCAGCACTTGGGTTTCTTCGCCTCGCATCACATTCGGCAGGCGCGAACGCTGAATCACGCCGGGCACTATGTGCACATCGACCCCGCGAATACTGCGAACGGTTTGTAGGCAAGTTCCGAGGTTGGCGACGTTCGCCGGGGTATCGCGGTAAGCCGCTTCGCGCCAGCCTTGAGCGCTGCCGACCATGCCACAGGCAATCACGGGTAAATCGGGCTGGGCGTCGAGCCAGTCGCCGCAGGCCTCATCAAACGCCAGTTCAAAACCGTCGATGCATTCGTGACCGGCAATCACTCGCGGCGTTTTCGGCAGCTGCATGATGCCGCACGACAGCGAACGCTGTTCGAGCACATGGCCACCTGCGGCCAGTTTGTAAGCACGTAATGAGGTTGTCCCCCAATCGAGCGCGATCAATTGCGCCAGCATCGCTTCACCTGTTCTGTTTATTGGCAGTGAGT
Organism: Pseudomonas sp. LBUM1644; assembly: GCF_059716195.1. Taxonomy (NCBI): domain Bacteria; kingdom Pseudomonadati; phylum Pseudomonadota; class Gammaproteobacteria; order Pseudomonadales; family Pseudomonadaceae; genus Pseudomonas; species Pseudomonas sp. LBUM1644. The sequence goes on from NZ_CP166812.1 coordinate 4,703,562, forward strand.
GCGCTGGACTATAAACCCGGAGGCTGGCAAATCTCAATATATAAATATCACTCCCATATTTTGGGATTTACTTAAAAAAAGATCGCAGCCTTCGGCAGCTCCTACAGGGGGATGGTGTGCACCCTGTAGGAGCTGCCGAAGGCTGCGATCTTTTAACGATTCAATGACCCGCAGCAAAATCCCGCAACACCGCCCCATCCATCCGATACCTCACCCATTCTTCCTGCGGCTGCGCGCCCAACGACTTATAGAAATCAATCGCCGGTTTGTTCCAGTCCAGCACGCTCCATTCAAACCGTCCGCAGTCATTGGCGCAGGCGATTTTGGCGAGGTGGCGCAACAAGGTTTTGCCGGCTCCCCCGCCGCGTTGTTCGGGGGTGATGTAGAGGTCTTCGAGGTACAGGCAATTGCTGCCGAGCCAGGTGGAATAGCTGAAGAAAAACACCGCGAAGCCGATGGGCAAACCGTCGCGCAGGCAGATCAGGCCGTGAGCGGTGGCGCCTTCGCTGAACAGGCTGCGTTCAATGTCGGCGACGCTGGCGATGACTTCGTGGCGGGCACGTTCATAGTCGGCCAGTTCAGTGATGAACCCGAGGATTTGCGGTGCATCGCTGGGGGTCGCCGGGCGGATCTCGATCGTCATGGACGTGCCTTCGTCAAAAGTGGAAAACGCCATACTAAGTCGGCACGAGGCGCTCGTCACATGGGAATTTATCGAGACTGTGTAGCAGCTGGCGAAGCCTGCGTTCGGCTGCGAAGCAGTCATGAAATCAGACGGTGCGCTGTTTCAGGAAAACCGCGCATTCAGGTTTTACGACTGCTGCGCAGCCGAACGCAGGCTTCGCCAGCTGCTACAGGGTGATGTTCATTACTCCGCCCGGCGGTAATCCTGGAATCGATAACCTCGGACTTAATATTGGCGCCTTGCATGGTAAATAGATCAACAGCTGATTTATCGGGTCAAGGAACCGCGTCATGTCTATCGCAACACCTCAGATTTCAGGCAGGTTGTTCGGCCTGTTCTGCCTCGCCAGTTATTTGTTGTCGCTGTCCTACGGCTCGACGTTTTTGTTGTCGTTGTTGATCAGCTCCCGGGGTGGCAACGAGCACGATGCCGGCAGCGTGATTTCGGCGGCGATGCTCAGTACGTTTGCAGCGGTGATTGTCTCCGGGCACTTGTCCGATTTGCTCGGCGCGGCGCGCTCGATAGCACTGTTCGGCGTGCTGCTGGTGGCCGCCTGTCTGGGCTTTGCGCTGACGCCAGGCTTGGGCAATCTGTTGCTGTTTTTCGGGCTGCTGCTGGGGCTGGGTTGGGGCGTGTTTTATACCTTGGGGCCGATCATCGTCGCGAGCCTGGTAACGCCCGCCCAACGCGCGAAATACTTTGCGCTGCTGTCGGGCAGCATGATGACCGGGATCGGCAGCGGGCCTTTGCTGGGCCGCGCCGCCAGCGCGCTCGGCTATCCCGTCACGGCAGCGTTTTACCTCGCCGCACTGGCCAGCCTGATCGGCGTGTTGCTGTTTTGGCGGCTGGGTTCGCAGTTGAACAAAACGCCCTCTCCCGCCGCCGTGGCCGCTCGCATTTCCTGGCGCACTGGCGCTCAAGTGCTGTCGTCGCGTGCGGTGTTTCCCATCATGATGGTCGGCCTTGGCGGCTGTGTATTTGGCGGCTTGTCGAGTTTTCAAACCAGTTACGCGGCGTCTCGTTCGCTGGATTACTCGCTGTTCTTTTTCGGCTTCATGGGCGCGGCGATCAGTGGCCGAATGTTGATCGCCGGTTTCGTGGTCAAACGCGATCCGTTTTGGGCGTCTTGCCTGCTGTCGGGACTGATGATGGGCTCGATCGTGCTGTTCGGTTTCGTGGTCGACAACAGCTTCAGCTATGTGCTGGCAGCGATGATGCTCGGCGTCGGTTACGGCCTGACGTATTCCGTGATCAACGGTTTGGCGGCGAATGAAGCGCCGAACGGCACCACCTCGCAATCGTTGCTGCTGTTCAGTTTGTCCTACTTCATCGGCGTGTTCGGCTTTCCGTTGCTGGCGGGGAAAATCATTGTTGAACACGGGATGACGACACTTCTATTAACAGTGCTCGCCGTCGCGCTGCTGAACTGGCTGATCACGGTGGGCCGCCTGATCTGGCGCCGGGTAGTGACGACTAAAACCCTGCAACAGGCCTAGACCGTTCGTCGTTCATCAGGCACCAATCCAAATCAGGGGCGGACCAACATCAGGTAAGGACTCTAATTAATGGAGACGCCACCATGATCACGTCCAGGCTGACTTCCCTCGCTCTCACTGCCCTGTTGTCCTCTGCCGCGATCGCCGCTTCTGGCACTGGCCCGACCAACCCGGTCGAAGCGCCCAAGTCGCCCGCCATCCAGAGTGCACCGGGCATCAACACCAATGGCGAGAGCATCGACAACAACCTGCCGCCGGCCACCGGCACTGATCCTCGTCTCCAGGGCAACGACACGGGCCGACAAGGCGGAATGAACACGCCGGACACCCAGACACCTGATAACGCCGGCCCCGGCATCGGCTCGAAAACCACCACCGGTGGTTCGGGCTCCGAAGGCGGTGCCAGCCAATAATTCGCCGATGCGAGAGGCAAGACCTGTCCACATCCATGAAGAGGTAACCATGAACGTCGATAAAAACCTTGAGAAAGAAGTCCTGACCCGCCTGCTGCACGCTCACCCTGGCGGGTTGGGCAAAGAGGTCCTGGACAATTACCGGGGGGAGAAAGTCGTGGCCAGCACCCTCGCCACGCTGCAGGATCGCGGTTTGATTCAGCACGGTCATGTGACCTGTAACGAGGCTGGCGAACACGCGTTGCAACTGCCGATAAAACTAAGCGCGGCGGGGGTTGAGGCGGCGCGTAAGCTGGATATCTAACACTGTAGGAGCTGCCGCAGGCTGCGATCTTTTGCCTTTGAACACGTGAAGATCAAAAGATCGCAGGCCTCGCCAACTCCTACAAGAAGCAGGAAATCCCGGGCTGGTTAGGGTATCGATTTGTGTTGAATGGGAGGGCCTCTTCGCGGGTAAGCCCGCGAAGGGGTCAGATCAGCCGCCAAAAGTCTCGTTGATTAACGCATCTACTTCAGCTGTCCCCGGAGAAGTCGCCGGCCCCCACCGAGTCACTGCCAACGCCGCGGCCGCATTCGCCCGCCGTGCCGCGTCAACCGCTGGCAACCCTCGCGCCAATCCGGCCACAAACACCCCGGCATGCGCATCACCAGCGCCATTACTGTCCACGGCCTCGACCTTGAAACCCGGTACATGCTCCCGGTTACCATGCTGACTGATCCAGCACCCTTGCGGCCCATCGCGAACGACCATCAACGCATCGTCCGGCAGATGATCCATCAAGCGATCCAGCGCCTGGGCAATGTCCGACGCCCCGCTAAACCGCAGCGCCTCGACGCTGTTGCTGGTCCACAGATCAATGCGCGGCAACAGGGCCTGCATCAACGGCGCGTCCGGCGATTCCACCAGCGGTCCCGGATCGAACACCACGTTGATTCCTGCCGGCAAGCCCAACACCCAATTCACCAGCGCCTGAGCCTTGCCGACCTGCAACAAGCTGTAGCCGCTGACGTAGACGTAATCGCCCGCCTCGGCCGGCACGCTGGCCAAATCCTCGGCGGTCACTTCACCTTCGGCACCGATATAGGAAATGAAACTGCGCTCGGCCGACGCATCCGTCACCGCGACGCACAATCCGGTATCCCGTTCAGCGCTGTGCGCGATGCCGAGGCGAATGCCTTCAGCCTTCATCGCATCCCGAGCCAGGTCGCCAAAACGACCGGTGCCATGACGGCCGAGGTACACCACCGGCAACCCATTGCGCGCAGCGGCGGCCATCACGTTGAAGCCGCCGCCGGCTTCGAAACTGGCGGATTGCGCCAGCACGTCGCCGCCCGCCTGGGGCAATTTATCCACGGCCATGACCAGGTCGATAATGACCTGGCCGGTATGCAGCAACTTAGGCATGAGCATTCTCAACCCGTGCAGCGCGGCGATCCTTGGCCCCACCGAGTACACAATAGAGTCCACCGGCGACCAGGAACGTCACGATCCAGCCCAGGCCGTTATGCCCCAGCCACGAGTCGGACAGGAAGCCGCGGAACCAGACGGTCTGTTCGGTTGTGCCGATGGTGGTGAAGCTGAAACCCAACACAATCGCCACCGCCCATGCGCCGAACGCACGCCACTCGACACCGCCGCGATACCAGTAGGCACTGCTCGGGCTGACGTCTAACAGGTCTTTCGGGCTGTAGTAATGACGGTGAATCAGGTCGATGACGAAGATCCCGACCCAGGCCGTGATAGGCACCGCCAACAATGAAATGAAGGTAATGAACGGGCCGTAGAAACTGTCGGCGATCAGCATGAAGTAGATCGAGCCGGCGAAAATGGCGACGATATCGACCACCACCGCATAGACGCGCTTGACCTTCAGGCCGAGCGTCAGCGTGGTCAAGCCAGCGGAGTACACCGACAGGTTGTTTGAAAGCAGCAGCCCGCCGAACGCAGTGATCAGGTAAGGCACGGCCATCCAGGTCGGCAGCATGTCGCGGATCGCAATGATCGGGTCAGTGGCCGAGGCCAGGTCATTGTTGCCCACCGACAGCAGGCCGCCGAGGGTGATCAGCAATACCAGCGGAATCCCCGCGCCGAACGCCGCTGATGCCACCAGGCGCACGGCTTTGACGCTGCGGTGCTGATAGCGCGACATGTCGGCACCGGCGTTGGCCCATCCGATCCCGGTGCCGGCGGCCATGGTGCCGACGCCGATGATCATTGCGCTAAGCGGGGCCGGAGTGGCGTTGAACACGGCGCTCCAGTCGATGGTGGCGCAGAGGAAACCACCGACCAGAATGTTCAGCGCGCCGAACACGTAAGTCGCCCACTTCTGGATCACCAGCAACGTCGCATGACCAAGGCCGGACACCGACAACGTCAGCAACACGAATATCGCGATGAAAACCAGGGTCAGGACCGGCGCGCTTTTGGCTTCCACCGGAGAGCCGAACAGGATCGAGCACAGCGACAGCAACACGAACGCGGCGGTGGTGGTGTTGACGGTTTCCCAGCCCAGGCGCGACATCAGCGAAACCAGGGTCGGGCCGATGTTGCCGCGTACGCCGAAGATAGCTCGCGACAGGGTCAGGCTCGGTGCCCGGCCACGACGACCGGCGATGGAGATGATCCCGACCACGGCGAAAGAACCGGCAGCGCCAAGGATTGCGACGATGATCGCTTGCCAGATGGCCAAGCCGCGAAACGCGACCAACGTGGCGCCCAGTGGCAGGCCGAGGATGGAGATGTTGGCGGCGAACCAGACCCAGAACAGTTGCAGCGGATGCCCGTTGCACTCGGCTTCCGGCACCGGTTCGATGCCGCGGGTTTCAAGTTGCCCGGCGCTTGGCCCGGCGTTGGATGAACTCATGAAAAATGCTCCTGTTGCCTTTGTTATGGTTGTGGGCAAAACGGACACTTGGCGCCCCCTCGCAGGAGCTGCCGAAGGCTGCGATCTTTTGATCTTTCGCTCTTTGGCAGCCTTGAGATTGCCGAAGATCAAGATCAAAAGATCGCAGCCTTCGGCAGCTCCTACAGGTGTGCGCCTCAGCGGAGGGTGAGGAGTCCTTTCACGAGGGGTTCCAGCTCCAGCCCATTGACTGTTTTGACCTTGTCGATCATCGCCACCGGCCAACTCTCCAGCCCCAGGCAGGCCCCGAGCATGGCGCCGAGAATCGCCGCGATGGTGTCGGTGTCACCGCCCAGGCTCGCGGCCATGCACACCGCGTCGAACGCGTTCATTTCCCCGATGGCGACTTGTTGCGCCAAGGCAAACGAGACCACCACCGATTCCTGTGAAGCCACCGACGTGCCGATCACGTCATACAGCAGATCCGCCAGCAACGCGTTGTCGCTGTCGACGCTGATGCTTCGTGCCCAGCTGATGCGCGAGGCGATGCGTCCACCCGCGACCCAATGACCGCGGCTTTCAGCTTGCAGAGCGATTTGCTGGCCGAGGTTCAGGGCCTCGCCCAAATCCATGCCATTGATCCCGGCCGAGATCACCGCCGCCACCGCCGCCGCGCTGGAAATACCTAACGTAGTGTTGTGGGTCACCTGACAAGCCTGCACCACGGCGTTGATGAAACGTTGCGGGTCGCTGACATCCGCCGAAATACCGACGGGCGTAATGCGCATCGCCGCGCCGTTGGTGGTGCCATAGCGCCCCGCTTCTTCCGCCGAATGGCCGGCGAGGATCATCTCGATCGCCCGTTTGGTCGACGGACCCAGCAAATCCTGCGAGCCCTTGGCCCGCATCTCGGCCTCCCATTCGATCAACCGCTGGGCCAGCACGGCCGGGTCGATCCGGCCCTGGCCATCGATCAACAACTGACCGACCAGGATCGCCTGTTCAGTGTCGTCGGTGATCGAGCCCTTGGGCATGTTGGCGGCGATCGGCTGCTCCGGGCCAGCGTCTTGCAGATCGGTGATTTCACCGAAACGCGCCTTGATTTCAGCGCGACTCAGGGATTGAGTCGGCATGCCCAGCGCGTCACCCAGGGCCAGTCCGTAAAACGCACCCAAGGCACGATTGAGCGCGGTCATTGTGGGTTTCCAAATGGCAGGTGCAGGCGAAAATGTACCGGATCGAGCAAGCTTTCGACTTGCTCCATGAACCGGTTTTGCCGGTCATAGGTGGTGCGCAAGGCTTTGAGAAATACGGTGCCGACCGGTCGACCGAGCAGTTCGGCATCTTCGGCGCTCAAGGGTTCGGCGCCGATCCATTGATCGCCGCGCTCGCCGATGTAGCCGTAGGCGGCCAGGGTGATGGTCAGGGAATTGTCGATAAGGCCCACGCGCGGCAAGCTTTCCAGGCCTCCGGTAGCGGGCATCAATGAGCGTTCGAGGGAAACCAGCGTGCCGTCGTTGGAACGGCGGCGCCGGTCCAGGGTGATGAACTGGACGGTGCCGAAACGCGGCAGCAGGTCGGGACGCGTAACCGCCTCCAGCCGCAGCACTTCGGTGTTGATCATCGCCCCGCTGTCGGCCAGTGCCTGCGCCCAGCCGCTGCGCTGATCCAGCACCACACCGTCGAACGTGACGATGGAACCGACACCGCTTTGGGTCGCAATGTAGTTGCGCCGTTTCAGCTCGGCCAGGGCTTCACGCAGCGTACCGCGGCTGACTTTGAATTCCTGAGCCAACTGATGCTCGCCCGGCAACAGAAAGCCGTCCTCCATGAGGCCGCTCTCGATACGCCGGATGAGCTCGTCGACCACCCGTTGTTTCTTGTCAAATCGTACCTGTCTAATCATGTACAAATTGATAACCGAAACGGGCTGCGGCAGGCAAGGAATATTTAAGGGAGATGACAGAAGGAGCGGGATTAAACAAATCCCTGTGGGAGCGGGCTTGCTCGCGAAGGCGCAGGCACATCCAACATCAATGTGTCAGACCCACCGCTTTCGCGAGCAAGCCCGCTCCCACAGGGTTACGCGAAACCCTGTGGGAACGTGGCTTGCCCGCGAAGACGTCAGCCCAGACAACACAAATCTCAGCGTTGCTTGAGTCGGTCGATCACAACGGCCAGCAGCAAGATCGAACCCCGAATCACATACTGATAAAACGTATCGATATTCTTCAGGTTCATCGCATTCTCGATAATCGCCAGAATCAACACCCCGGCAATCACATGCCGAATCATGCCAATCCCGCCGCTCAACGATACCCCGCCCAACACACACGCCGAAATCACCGTCAGCTCGAAACCCTGGCCGATCATCGGCTGACCCGAGGTCATGCGCGATGCCAGAATCACCCCGGCCAACGCCCCGATCACGCCGTGCACGGCAAAGATGATGATCTTGGTCCGGTCAACGTTGACCCCGGCCAGCAACGCCGCCTCCTGATTACCGCCAATCGCCATGGTGTTGCGACCGTAGGTGGTGTAGTTCAGCAGCCAGCCGAAGAACAGGAAGCACACGATGGTGATCAAAATCGGCACCGGCACACCAAACAACTGCCCGTTACCGAAAACGAAGAACGACTCCTGTGATACGCCCACCGCTTTGCCATTGGCAAAAATGTAAGCCAGCCCACGAACGATCTGCATGGTCGCCAGCGTGGTAATCAACGCATTGACCCGCAGCTTGGCGATCACGATCCCGTTGATCAGTCCGACAATCAGCCCCATGAACAGCGCGGCCACCACACCGAGAAATACGCTGTCGGTGTCACGCATCACCACCGCCGCGACCACGCCGGCGCAGGCAATCACCGAGCCCACCGACAAGTCGAAATGCCCGGACGCCAAGCAGTACAACATGGTGCACGCGGCGATCCCGGTGGTGGAAATTGCCAGGCCCAGGCCGCGCATGTTCAGCGGCGAAAGGAAGTTGTCGATCAGCAGCGTGCAGAGCACGAAGATCCCGACGGCCGCCAGCAGCATCACCCAGTCATCGAGAAAGCGCCGCAGGTCCAGGGGTTTGCGCGCAGTCGGCAAAGCGTTGTTTTGGATTGTCATAGTCACCTCTCAGTTCGCCACGCCGTCAGCGCGTTGGCGCGGCAAAGCCAGTTGCAGCAGGTTGGATTCATTGGCCTCGTCGCGGGACAGTTCGCCGCGCATCGCGCCTTCACAGAGCACCAGGATGCGGTCGGAAATACCCATCACTTCCATCAAGTCACTGGAGACCACGATCACCGCGATGCCACTTTCGGCCAGGGTGTGAATGATTTGATAGATCTCGGCTTTGGCTCCGATGTCGATGCCACGGGTCGGCTCGTCGAGCAACAGGACTTTCATCGGCATCGACAGCCAGCGACCGAGGATGGCCTTCTGCTGATTGCCGCCGGACAGGTACATGATCTTCTGCGACGCGTTGGGTGTTTTCACTTTCAGCGCCTTGATCTGCTTGTCGGCGTTGCCCTTCTCCCACAGGCTGCGCAACAGGCAACCGAACGTGGAATGGGCGCCGCGGGCGCTGATGTTGATGTTCTCGGCGACACTGGAGAGCGGCATGATGCCCTCCTTCTTGCGGTCCTCGGGGCAGAGCAGAATCCCCGCCGCGATCGCATCCCGGGGCGAGCGCAGTTTCAGTTCATGACCGCGCAATTCCAGGCGTCCGGATGTGTTGCGTTCAAGACCGCTGAGCATGCGGAACAGCTCCGTACGACCCGCGCCGACCAGACCGAACAGCCCCAGGATTTCACCTTTGTGCACCTCGAAACTCACCGGCTCGCGCAACCCGGGACCGAGCAGACCGTCAACTTTGAGCGCCACTGCGCCACGCTTGCGCGGACGATAATCGTAGATATCCTGAATGTCGCGACCGACCATGCAGGTCACCAACTGGTCGTGGGTCAGTTCGCTCATGTCCTCGAAAGTGCGTACGAAGCGGCCGTCCTTGAACACCGTCACCGCGTTGCAGATGCGGAACACTTCTTCCATGCGATGGGAGACGTACAGCACCACTTTGCCTTCATCGCGCAGGCGACCGATGATCGTCATCAAGCGATCGATCTCCCGCGCCGAGAGGCTACTGGTCGGCTCGTCGAACGCAATCACATGCGCGCCTCGGGACAACGCCTTGGCGATTTCCACCAGTTGCCGTTGACCGAGGGACAAGCGCCCTACTTTCTGTTGCGGATCGATTTCATCGGCCAGTCCCTTGAGACAGGCCAGCGCCTGTTGGCGCAAGGCACCGCGATTGATCAGGCCGAAACTGGCGGGCAGATGACCGAGGAACAGGTTTTCTGCCACGGTCATCTCCGGGACCAGGTGCAGCTCTTGATGGATCACTGCAACGCCGCTGCCAATACTGTCGGCGGTGGATTTGAAGACCATCGTCCGCTCGCCGATTTGCAGGTCGCCGCTGCTCGGCGTGTAAGCACCGCCGAGGATTTTCAACAGCGTCGATTTGCCGGCACCGTTCTCGCCCATCAAGGCGTGAACCTGCCCGGGATGGGCAATGAAACTGATGCCATCCAGCGCTTTCACCCCGGGAAAGGTTTTGCCGATCCCGTTGAAGCGCAAGCTGCCGCCGACGCTGTCTTGTTGTGTCTGTACTTGCGCTTGCATAAACCCACCTCATCACACAGATCAGGCAGCCCCGTCGCCAGGGCCGCCGATGAAATCAACCGGCCCTCAATTCCAGAGGCCGATCTTTTCCAGTTCCTGCTTGAAGTTCTCGCGAGTGATCAGGGTCACGTCGTCCATCGCGGTGTATTTTGGGGGTTCTTTGCCGGTGGTGACCCACTCGAACATCATGTTCGCGGTGTTGTAGCCCTCGATGTGCGGGCTTGGCAGCATCGAGCCGAAGAAGCCGCTGTTAGGCTTTTTCAGTTCGCCGATGGCGTCGGTGCCGTTGATGCCGATACCGATCACGTTGGCCGCGGCAAACCCGGCGCTCTCGGTGGCGCGTACACCGCCCAGCACGGTGTTGTCGTTCATGCCGCCGATGATCAGGTTTTTCGCCGCGCCGGGCAGTTTCACCAGCGCCGAGTTGGTGGCGTCCATGCTGCCCGGTACGTCGAGGGTTTTCAGGGCCGAGGTCAGAATATGGTCGGCCGGCATGCCAGCCTTTTTCAGGGCATCAATGGAACCGTCAGTACGTTTCTTGCCGGTGTCGAGCTCATTGAACGTGTTGATCACCGCGTAGGTGTCTTTCCAGTCCCATTTGCGGTTTTTCGCTTCAGCAGCCATGGCGTTGCCCTGTTTCTGGCCGACTTCGAACGCCGCCATGCCGAGGTAAGGCACGTCTTCCATGAACTTGCCGCTGGCGTCGACAAAACGGTCATCGACGGCAATCACTTTCATGCCGTTGGCCTTGGCCTTGGCCATGATGGCCGGGCCAAGGGACACGTCCGGCGGGCAGATCACGAAGCCCTTGGCGCCGTTGGCGGCAAGGCTGTCGATGGCGGAGAGGGTTTTCTCACCGTCAGGCACGGCAATCTTGATGACGGTGAAGCCTTTGTCTTTACCAGCCTTTTCCGCGAATGCCCATTCGGTCTGGAACCAGGGCTCTTCTGCTTGCTTGACCAGAAAACCGATCTTCACTTCCTCGGCCGCCAGCAACGTGCTGCTGAGGCTGACCGCGGTAACCGCCAAAGCGGCACAGCACAGGGAACGGATCCCACGACGACGATTCATAAGCTGACTCCTTGTTATTTTTTTTGAGCGTTATTTTGAAAGCCGGTGTAGAGGTTGTAGCCAATAGTCATATCGTATGATGATTGGATTTCAGACGGAGTTCCGCGCCTGAAACTTAATGTGCTCAGTCGTGGTACATCACCGAGCGACCACCATCGATGGTGATGCACGAGGCATTGATGAACGGTGCTTCATCGCTGGCCAGGAATACGGCGGTCATTGCCACTTCGATGGGCTGACCGATCCGGCGCGGCGGATGCAGATCGAATGCCCGTTGACGCTCGGCATGCGGATCGGCAAAGCCGTTCCAGTAATCGACGTTGAGTTGGGTTTCGATGTAGCCCGGCGCAATCGCGTTCACACGGATGCCCTTGGGTGCGTACTCGATGCCCAAGGCACGGGTCAAACCGAGCAAGCCGTGCTTTGCCACCGGGTACGGGAAGCAGCCCGGGATGATGTGGGTCGAATGGGTCGAGGCGATGTTGATGATGCTGCCGATGCCCTGCTCGATCATCTGTGGCAGCACTGCTTTGCAGCCGAACCAGGCGCCGTCCAGATCGATGGCGAAACAACGACGCCAGTCCTCTTCGGTCATTTCCAGCGGATCGCGGAACACATTGACGCCGGCGCAGTTGACCAGCACGTCGATCCGGCCATGACGTTCGACGGCCAACCTGGCCATCGCATGCAGGTCCTGCTGGTTGGAAACGTCTGCCTTGATCGCTTGAACATCAAAGCCTTTGTCGCGCCAGTGGGCCGCGACTTTTTCGACTTTATCGCCCTGAATATCGCTGATGAGCAATTTCGCCTGCTGGGACGCGAACGTCGCAACGATGGCTTCGCCGATCCCCTGAGCGGCACCGGTCAACAGCACGACCTTGTTTTTCAGGCGTTCACCCTTGGGCGGTTCAGGCACCGGTGGCAGGGAGAGAGGTTCAGCCATGGATCAAAACTCCCCTTTTCAGGCACGACAAAAACCGGGCATCTGTCGATGTCCGGTGAAAAAACTGTGTGGAAAATCGCTGCATCACTTCACCTGTTTTGTTTTTTTAAGTGTGAGTGCGTGTAACTGATGGCGCCGACTATAAACCCGACCGCCGAATAATCTCAATATATAATTTTACATCCCATATTTTGGGATCTAACCAGCAAAACGTGTGCAACGTTTACCGGCGACATCGACCTGAATCGATAACACCGCGCCGTCCAGTGGATGATTGAGCGGGCTCGCGGCGCTGGTGATGTAGAGCGTTTTCAGGTCTGCACCGCCAAACACGCAACTGGTCGGGCGACTCACCGGCAGTTCGATCACTCGGTCGACCTGCCCGTCCGGTGTCAGTCGCAGCAGACAACTGCCATCCCAACGGGCGTTCCAGGCATACCCCTCGGCATCCATCGCCGAACCATCGGGGCCGCCGCGCCGATGGGGTCCAAACCAGACCTGCGCCGGGTCGAGGTTGCCGTCGGCGCGAATGAAAAACTGATGCAGCGTGCTGTCGAGACTGTCGCCGAAATACACGGTGGTAGCGTCATCGCTCCACAGCAAGGTGTTGGGAATCCCCAACCCTCGGAGCAACGGTGTGACGCGGGCATCGCGATCAATGCGGAACAGCCCGCCCGAACGCCGCTCGATGGGCAGGTCTTCGCCCTGTTCGCCAATATTGTTTTGCATCGTGCCGAGCCAGAGCCGGCCCTGTGCATCACAGCGCGCTTCATTGGCGCGATTGCCAGGTTGCGGGTCGGCGACGCAGAACAGTGTCAGTCGCGGCTCAAGCCCCGGGGAATCGAGGTCCAACCGATAGACCCCACTGCTGAGTGTGACCAGGGCATCGCCGCTTTCGCAGGGAATGAACGCGGATATGTGTTCCGGCATTTCCCAGATTTGCACGTTGGCGCCGATCAATCGCAGCGCTTGCTTGCCGGCGATATCGACCCAGTACAGTGCTTGAGTCGGCACATCCCAGAACGGGCCTTCGCCGAGCCGCGCACGGTGTTCGGTAACTGCATTCCACGTCATGAAACCTCCTGCATTATTCTTGTTTTTAATGGTGTAGGAGCGAGCTTGCTCGCGATGGTGTGTCAGCAACATTGGTGTCGACTGACACCCCTTCGCGAGCAAGCTCGCTCCTACACCTGTCTGCCATGACTTGCGGGTAGAAACGCTTGATCGCCAGGTCAGCGTTATCGATCAGGGTCATGCAGGCCCACACACCCCGCGCGGCATCCCGGGCGGCGATGGCGTCGGCCATGTCTTTGTGAATCGGTAACGTGCGGCGCAACTCATCGGGGTCGGCGGCGGACACCTCGAAAGACACCGCCAACAACGCGCCAAGCGCCGGCACCATTTGTTCGATGAATTGGTTGTGGCTGGCCGCAAGGATGCACTCGTGGAAGAACTGGTCGGCGCGGTTGTAATCGACGCCGCTGTCCACTGCCCTTTCCAGGGCGTTGTAAGCCTGGAGGATGGCTTGAACCTGTTCGACGGTAGCGCGCTCGCATGCCCAGCGCACGGCCATCGGTTCGATGGTGCGACGCAGGTCGAGCAGGTCGTCGACGAAGTTCTCCGGCAAGCCGCTGCGCGATAGCCAGCCCACAACTTGCGGATCGAAAAGGTTCCAGCGACGCACCGGCAATACGCGCGTGCCGACTTTCGGCCCGACTTCGAGCATGCCTTTGGCGACCAGGGTCTTGATGGCTTCACGGATGACGGTACGGCTGACACCCAGTTGCTCACCCAGGTCGGCTTCAACCTTGAGAGTCTCGCCGGGCTTTACCTGGCCGGTGGCGATCCAGCAACCCAGCCAATCGACCGTGGACGCATGAAAACTGCTGGACATGAGCACCTCAACGGCATTCGTTATGGAGGCCCACGCTAATCATCATACGATTGAGTGTCAATTTGAATTTTGGTGGATAAAAAAGATCGCAGCTTTCGGCAGCTCCTACAGGAGTACACATTTCATTGTAGGAGCTGCCGGAGGCTGCGATCTTTTCAGGGCTCAAGCCCGATAGGGAAGAACTCGCTACGGCTCCACACGCCTAGCCAGCGCTGCCCGTCGATTTCACGGGTCACGGCCAGCTCCACCAGTTGGTAGAACACGTTGCGATGGATGAGTGCTTCAAGGTTGGTGCGTACATGAACGTAAGGCGCGGGCTCTTGCGTCACCGGATCGATCACCACGCGAATCGGGTGTTCGGCGCCGGCCTCGGCGCTTTCATCGACGTTGGTCGTGAAACGCAAGACCTGGGCTTCACCCTCGCCTTCCACGTCCACGGCAATCGCCACAAACGGTGCATCGTCGACCTTGATGCCGACTTTCTCGACCGGGGTGATCAGGAAATAATCATCGCCGTCGCGGCGAATGATGGTGGAGAACAGCTTGACCATCGGTTTGCGCCCGATCGGCGTGCCCAGGTAATACCAGGTGCCGTCGCGGGCAATGCGCATGTCGATATCGCCGCAAAAGTCGGGATTCCACAAATGGACCGGCGGCAAGCCTTTGGTTTTGGGGATTTGCCCCAACAGGTCGTGGGCTTTTTCCGGGCCACTCATGGCGTTCTCCTTAGGTCTACTGGTCGCTGAGCCCCAGCAGGCTGCGCGCGTATTGCTCAAGCGGCGGGCCCATCAGGTCTTCTGGCTTGGTGTCGTGGAATGTCAGTAAACCGCCACGACTCTTGATACGCGCAGTATCAATCAAATACTGGGTGCTGGTCTCGATCAACATGATCTGAATCACGCCAGTGTCGACCCCGAGGCGATCCACGGCTTCCTGGTCGAGCCATTCGTCCGAGTTGCCAATACGGTCGTCAGACTTGGCGAAACGGGTATAGAGCAGGTAATGGGCCCCGGCTGCACGAGCTTCACCCATGGCCTCATCGAGACCTTCGGGCATGCGCGCGCGGCGGACCATCGGGAAGTATTCGATAAAGCCATCGAACGCGACTTCAGCGATCACGTTCGGCCGTGGATAGGTTGCACTGCCTGGCGGCACGAAGGCACCCTGGGCGATGTAGACGAACGAATCCGGCTGGATGCGCAGGTTGTTCACGCGGCGACTGTCGCTGTGATCCAGCAGCCCAGCGTCGCTCATGTGGTAGCGAGTCCCTTCAGCCATATCGCTGACATTCATGCAGCCACCAAGCGCCAAAACGGCCAGCAGCAAAACCAGGCTACGCATCCTACCCTCCAGAGGCCGGTGACGGAAAACCGGCGAATGGCCATGGGATGCAGCTTCCGCGCCAGCTATGGAGGAGCACAACCTTGTAGCAGCTGCCGAAGGCTGCGTTCGGCTGCGTTCGGCTGTGAAGCAGTCGCGAGACCACGCGATGCGGTGTGTCAGAAATATTGTGCTTATAGGTTTTACGGCTGCTTCGCAGCCGAACGCAGCCTTCGGCAGCTGCTACAGGAATCGGATTCAGCCGCCGATGATTTTCATGACCGTCGCACCACCCGAGAACGCCACTTCCTGCTTGTCGCCCAACGCTTTGACCAGCAGTCGCTGCAAAGCAGGCAGTGCCTGATGACGAGGCTTGTCCAACAGATCACCCACATAGTGACGGTTGCTCGACGACAGGCAGCCATGCAACCAGCCCGTAGACGACAACCGCAGCCGCGAGCAGGTCCGGCAGAATGGAACGCTTTCGTTGGCGATCACGCCGAAGTAGCCCTGCCCCGGAATTTGGTAACGCACGGCGGTGGCATCGACCGGCGCGTTGGCCTGAAGGTATTCGTAGCGCTCGCCGATCAGACTCAGCAATTGCTGAAGGCTGACGAATTGTTGCAGGAACGCATTGTTGTCGCTGGCCAGGTGGCCCATGCGCATCAGCTCGATGAAGCGAAGCTCATAGCCACGCTCCAGACAGTAATCGAGCAACGGCATCACTTGATCGAGATTCTGTCCGCGCAACGGGACCATGTTGACCTTGATCTTCAGGCCCGCCGCACTGGCCTGGTCCATGCCGTCGAGCACCGTCGCCAGGTCGCCGCCGCGTGCAATGCTGCGGAATGCGCTGGCATCCAGGGTATCGAGGGAAACGTTGATGCGACGAATGCCGGCGTCCACCAGCAGCGGTAGTTTCTTCGCCAGCAGCTGACCATTGGTGGTCAGGCTGATGTCCTCCAGGCCCATCTTCCCGACAGCCGTCATGAAGGCTTCGAGCTTAGGGCTGACCAGCGGCTCGCCACCGGTGATGCGCAAGCGTTCGATACCGGCGGCTTCGATCAAATACGCCACACCGCGCGCCATGGCTTCGGCCGACAATTCATCCTGCGCAGCCACCAGCCGCTTGCCGTTGGGCACGCAGTAGGTACACGCGTAATTGCAGGCTGAGGTCAGGCTGATTCGCAAATTGCGGAAACGCCTGCCTTGACGGTCAACGATCATGGTCACTCCGGCACAAGGAAATCGGACGACGTAAAACTTGACTCACAAATCAAGTTTTAGCAAGTCCTATGCCTGAGTATATTCCTGAGGTACTGCGCCATGTTGCGAAATCATGGCGCAATAAGGCAACTGAATGGCTCAGCTGCTCGGCGTGTCGGTATCACGCTTGCGCTTGTTCCCCATGCGCACGCCGATGTCCATCAGAAACTGGAAGAAGCCTTCCTGATCTTCGAGCACATTGCTCCAGAACGGCGAGTGATACAGCGCGACCGCGCCGTGCACCAACGCCCAGGACGCGCAGTAGTGGAAGTAAGGCGGCACGTCTTCGAGCTTGCCTTCACTGATGCGCCCCTTGATCAGCAACGTCAGGCGTTCGAAGTTCGAGGCACGAATCTTGTGCAACTCCTCGACCATCTCCGGCACCTGGTTGCCCTTGACCACCTTCTCTTCCAGGCGATCGAACAACCGATAGCGCTGCGGGTCGCGCATGCGGAATTCGAAGTAGGCCCGGGACAGTGCTTCCTTGTCCTTGTCGACATCGGCCGAATGCAACAGCTCGTTCAAATCGCGCTCGTAATCGAGCATCAGGCGCAAATAGATCTCCGCCTTGGATTTGAAGTGCTTGTAGATCGTGCCTTTGCCGATACCGACGGCATCAGCAATCATCTCGACGGTGACACTGTCTTCACCTTGGTCGAGGAACAGCTTGAGCGCGGTATCGAGAATTTCTTGCTCGCGGCGACGAAACTCACGGACCTTACGAGGTTCTTTATGCATAAGAAAAGGTCTGTAGGGGTCAAAATTCGAAGCCGCGTATTATGCCTAACTTGCGCAAAAATGCACGGATCATCCGTCCATATCTGTGTTTCTTGATGATTTCCCGCAAAGTCGTCAGTTGATGAGAACGCTTCCGAAGCGGACGTATTCCAAAATTGTTTAAAAACCGCGCTCGGTAAACTGGACTCGGCGCAATACTGATCAATACTTCAACTGTCGGCGGGGCATCTCCCCCAAGTGTCGCGCCGATATTGGTACCAACGGACCGCGTACCATTGTTTTACTCCTAATGGTCTTAACCCGGATTCACCCCCCAGAACCCGGGTTTTTTTTGCCTGCGATTCAGGCGACCAAAACCCCGTAGAAGCTGCCGCAGGCTGCGATCTTTCCCGGCGTTACGCCGATGCCCTGACGTGCGCCAACGGAAACAATCGTTTGAAGTTCTCGGTGGTCTGCTCGGCAAACCGCTCATAGGACTCACCGCGCAGCATCGCCAGGAATTCTGCCACTTCCCGCACATATTGCGGCAAGTTCGGTTTGCCCCGATAAGGAATCGGTGCCAGATACGGTGAATCGGTTTCCACCAGTAAACGGTCTGCCGGCACTTTGCTCGCCACATCCCGCAACGCATCGGCATTGCGGAAAGTGACGATGCCGGACAGGGAAATGTAGTAACCCATGTCCAGCGCCGCTTTGGCCATCTCCCAGTCTTCGGTGAAGCAATGCAGTACGCCCGCGTTAGGCAGCGCGGCTTCACGCAGGAGGTTCAACGTATCGGCGCGGGCGCCTCGGGTATGAATGATCACCGGCTTGCCAGTCTGCTGAGCGGCTTGCAGGTGCAGGCGAAACGAAGCCTGCTGCAACTCCGCCGCTTCCGGTTCGTAGTGATAATCCAGACCGGTTTCACCAATCGCCACCACACGCGGATGGTTGAGCTCCTGCAGCAACCAATCCAGCGCCGGCGCGGCACCCGGCTGCACATCCAGCGGATGTACGCCTACGGAGCAGTCGACATCGTCATAACGTTCGGCCAGGGCTTTGACGTCCGCCGCGTTTTCGACGCTGACGCCGATGCACAGAAAGTGCCCGACCCCGCGTTGACGCGCCGCATCGAGGGCGGCATCCAGTGAGCCGTCGTGGGCGGTGAGGTCGAGACGATCAAGGTGACAATGGGAATCTACGAGCATAAAAGGGCTGCAACTTACATCGTATGAGTGGGACGGTCGGATTTCAGGGCTCCGGCCAGGTGGGTTTCGATTCGACTGCGCGCGGCATTGTCGCCATCGTTGAATTGCACGCCGACCCCGGCGGCCCGGTTGCCCTGAGCGCCTTTGGGGGTGATCCAGGCGACCTTGCCGGCGACCGGAATTTTTTCGGCCTCGTCCATCAGGTTCAGCAGCATGAAGACTTCATCGCCCAACTTGTAGCTCTTGTTGGTCGGGATAAACAGGCCACCGTTCTTGATGAACGGCATGTAGGCCGCGTAAAGCACGGACTTGTCCTTGATGGTCAGGGACAAGATGCCGTTGCGCGGTCCCTGGTTGACGGCTTCATTCATGCTGACCTCCACTGCTGATATTCAGAGTCTAGGCTCAGACGTTCACTTCTGGATAGGTAAAGACGCCCACTGCACCAGTAGCGCTTCCAGCAACAGCACCCGATTGAGATTGGCCTTGCTCATGACTTTCTGGCGCTGGGCGAGGATCCAGTCCTGAATATTCAGGACTTTGTCCTGGCTGGTTTTCTGCGCCAGGTACTGAATGACTTTGCGCATGTCCGCCAGCCCCAACCCTTCTTCATCCTGGGTCAGCTGATAGCGCAGAATCAGGCTCGACCAATCGCAGAACCAGTCGAACAGCAACAACAGCGGAATGGCATTCCAGCCTTCGGCGAGCTGGGTCGGCGATTGCTGCTGCTTGAGCAATTTTTTCACCCCGTCGACCACCTGCGCGCGCTGTTCGCGTACACCTTGGGCCTGCAAATTGACCGCGGCCAATGGTGAACCGGCGGCCAGGGTCAACAGTTCGATGCGTTCTTCTTCCGAGCAGTCCGGCAACGCCTTCGCCAGCCAGGCCAGACTCATCGCCTCGCTCGGCAGTGGACACGCCTGCTGCACACAACGGCTCTTGATGGTTGGCAACAGACGGCTGGTCTGGTGGCTGACCAACAGCAAAACAGTGTCGCCGGAAGGTTCTTCAAGACTTTTGAGCAACGCGTTGGCGGCGTTGACGTTCATCGACTCGACCGGCTCGATCAGTACCACTTTGCGGCCGCCCATCTGCGAGGTCTGCACCACGAAGCTGACCAGATCTCGCACCTGATCGACCTTGATTGCCTTGTCGGCTTCTTCCGGCTCGAGGATGTAGTTGTCGGGGTGGCTGCCAGCCTTCAGCAACAGGCAGGATTTGCATTCGCCGCAAGCGTCCTGCGCGGTCGGACGCTGGCACAGCAAACTGGCCATTAACCGCTCGGCCAACGCCCGCTTGCCGATCCCGGCCGGACCATGCAGCAGATAGGCGTGAGCATGCTGCTTGCGACCGGCCAACTGCTGCCAGAGGCTGTCCTGCCACGGATAGGCTTCAGCCACGAGTCAACTCCAGCAAACGCGGGAGCAAGGTATCCAGCGACTGCTGAACCTGTGCCAGCGGTTGGGCGGCATCGACCAGCTCATAACGCGTGGGATCGGCTTCAGCGCGCTTGAGGAACGCACTGCGCACGGCATCAAAGAAGGTTCGGCCTTCGAGTTCGAAACGGTCCAGCCGCCCACGAGCACTGGCCCGGGCCAGCCCGACTTCGACAGGCAGATCGAAAATCAGCGTCAGGTCCGGTCGCAGGTCGCCCTGGACGAAGGCTTCCAGCGCCGCGATCCGCTCCAGCGACAAGCCGCGCCCTCCCCCCTGATAGGCATACGTCGAATCGGTAAAACGGTCACACAACACCACGGCTCCGCGGGCCAGTGCCGGGCGAATCACCTCGGCCAGATGCTGGGCCCGCGCGGCGAAAACCAACAGCAACTCGGTGTCCGGATTCATGACTTCGTCGACCGGTGCCAGCAGCACCTCGCGAATGCGCTCGGCCAACGGCGTACCGCCCGGCTCGCGGGTCAGCACGACCTCGATACCGGCGGCGCGCAGGCGCTCTGCCAGGTATTCGCGATTGGTGCTCTTGCCGGCGCCTTCCGGGCCTTCCAGGGTAATAAACAAGCCAGTCACAGGCAGTCCTTAGTCAGAGTCATTGCGGGCTTTGCGGCGCGGGTGCATCCGGTTCGGGCACGGGCGCAGGCGCGGGTTCTTGCGGCGCTACAGGCGGCAATTCTTCAGGCGCGGTGTCAGGCGAAGCCGCCGGGATCGGGTCCTGAGCTTGCGGAGTGTCTGGCGCGCCTGGCGCGGTCACAGGCGCCGGGCTGGAACGGTAATCGGCGCGACGCTTGAGCTGGAATTCGCGCACGGCGTTGTTGTGTGCATCCAGGTCGTCGGAGAACTCGTGGCTGCCATCGCCGCGAGCCACGAAATACAGGCTGTTGCCGGCCACCGGGTTCAGCGCGGCATGGATCGCTTCGCGCCCGACCATCGCAATCGGAGTCGGCGGCAAACCGGAAATCATGTAGGTATTGTACGGGGTCGCTTCCTTGAGATGAGCGCGCGTCAACTTGCCGTTGTAGCGATCACCGAGACCGTAGATCACGGTCGGGTCGGTTTGCAGCAGCATGCCAATCGCCATGCGCCGCACAAACACGCCAGCAATTTGCCCACGCTCCTGTGGCACGCCGGTTTCCTTTTCCACCAGCGAAGCCATGATCAACGCCTGATAAGGTTCGGTGTACGGCACATCGGCGGCGCGCTGATCCCATTCCTTGGCGAGGACTTCATCGAGGCGATCGTAAGCTTTTTTCAGCAGCTCGGCGTCGCTCATGCCACGCACGTAGCGGTAGGTGTCCGGGAAGAAACGTCCTTCCGGGAAAATGCCGGAGTGGCCGAGCTTGGCCATCACTTCGCTGTCACTCAAACCGCTCAGGGACTGATCCAGTTTTTCAGCCTTGGCCAACGCCGCACGCACTTGATGGAAATTCCAGCCTTCGACCAGGGTCAGGCTGTACTGAACCATTTCCCCACGCTTCCACAAGTCGATCAGGCCTTCGACGGTCATGCCGGGCTGCATCCGGTATTCGCCACTGTGCAAGGGTTGCCTGGCCAGATTGAAACGCCAATACACGCGCAGCCAAAACGCGTCCTTGATGACGCCATCGGCTTCGAGTCGATAGAAGGTGCGGGTGGGGGTCGTGCCTTTGGGCACATCCAGCAGTTCTTCCTGGGTGATGTTCAGCGGCTGTTCCAGCGCCGAATGGATTTTCCAGGCCGAAGCGCCCAAACACAGCCCTGCCAGAACCAATCCGGTTTCCAGCAGCAGCAAGAATTTACGTCTCACGTATCAAGCATCCAGTAGCGCGCGGGCAATGGTTTGGAGTTTACGGGTGAGCGGCCCAACCGGCCAGCTCAGTGCAGCATAGGCGCGCACCGGCCAGACGCCGTACACACTGTTGCAGATAAAGACTTCTTCAGCCCATTGCAGCTGATCGAGGGTGATGTCGGTGATTTGCGTAGGGATCCCCAACGACTCGGCTTGAAACAATAATTCAGCGCGCATCACGCCGGCGACACCGCAGCGTTTGAGATCGGCGGTGATCAAGACGCCATCGCGGACCAGGAACAGATTACTGAACACACCTTCGATCACGCGCCCGGCCTGATCGAGCATCAAGCCTTCGGCATGCTCGGTGTCCTGCCATTCGGAACGGGCAAGGACTTGCTCAAGCCGATTCAGGTGTTTGAGACCGGCGAGCAAAGGTTGCCTGGACAGTCGTGTGACACAAGGAAACAGCCGAACACCCTGCTCGCCATGCAGGGCAGGATACGCCGCAGGAGGATTGCCTTGCAGAATGCGTCGGGCCTGCGCCGAAGGGTCGGGAGCGTAACCGCGCAGGCTGTCGCCGCGCGTGAGGATGAGCTTGAGCACGCCCTCACCCAGCGCTGCGGCGTAGGCCAACAGCTCGCTGCGGATCAACGGGTGGTCGGCAACAATCGCCAGTCGCGAACAGCCTTGCGCCAGACGCGACAAATGCCGGTCCAGCAACAGCGGCTGCCCGTCGCGCACGGCAATGGTCTCGAACAGTCCATCACCGTAAGCCAGGCCGCGATCCTTCAGCGACAGAGCGTCAGCCGGTTGACCGTCGACCCAGCTTTCCATCAGTCAGCGAACCGGCGGAATACCAGCGAGCCGTTGGTACCACCAAACCCGAACGAATTGGAAAGCACCACATCGATGTCCATGTTGCGCGCGGTGTGCGGCACGAAGTCGAGGTCGCAGCCTTCGTCCGGCTCATCGAGGTTGATGGTCGGTGGCGCTACCTGGCTGTTGATTGCCAGCACACTGAAGATCGCTTCAACCGCGCCCGCCGCACCCAACAGGTGACCGGTCATGGACTTGGTGGAACTGACCGCCAGCTTGTAGGCGTGATCGCCGAATACCGACTTGATCGCGCAGGCTTCGGCGAGGTCGCCCGCCGAAGTCGAAGTGCCGTGGGCGTTGACGTACTGCACCTGGTCGCCATTGATCTTCGCGTCGCGCAAGGCATTGGTGATGCAGCGCGCCGCGCCTGCGCCATCGGCCGGAGGCGACGTCATGTGGTAGGCGTCGCCGCTGGTGCCGAAACCAATCAGCTCGGCGTAGATGGTCGCGCCGCGAGCCTTGGCGTGTTCCAGCTCCTCGAGAACCAGCGCACCGGCACCGTCGGACAGGACGAAGCCGTCACGGCCCTTGTCCCAGGGACGACTGGCACGGGCCGGCTCGTCGTTGCGGGTCGACAGCGCGCGAGAGGCACCAAAGCCGCCCATGCCCAGACCGCACGCGGCCATCTCGGCACCGCCGGCAATCATCACATCGGCTTCGTCGTACATGATGTTGCGTGCCGCCATGCCGATACAGTGCGTACCGGTAGTACACGCGGTGGCGATGGCGTAGTTGGGTCCCTGTGCACCCAGATGGATCGACAGGAAACCGGAAATCATATTGATGATCGAGCCAGGCACGAAAAACGGAGATATCCGTCGTGGGCCGGAATCATGCAGGGTGCGGCTGGTTTCTTCGATATTGGTCAGACCGCCAATGCCCGAACCCATGGCCACGCCGATGCGCTCACGGTTGGCATCGGTGACTTCGAGACCTGCGTTACGTACAGCCTGAAAACCTGCGGCCAGACCGTACTGAATGAACAGGTCGAGCTTGCGAGCTTCCTTGACCGACAGGTATTCCTCGACATTGAAGCCCTTTACCGAGCCGCCAAAACGGGTGGAATAGGCAGAAAGGTCGGTGTGTTCGATCAGACCAATGCCACTGCGGCCAGCCAGAATGCCCTGCCAACTGCTCGGCACATCCGTGCCCAGTGGCGACAACATACCCATACCGGTGACTACGACGCGTCTACGCGACACAGCACTCTCCTTTTTCAAATGACGACTTTGCATCAGGCCTAAAGAAAAAACCGCACGCCGTGATGGCAGTGCGGTTTTTCCATGACAGCAAGCAACGATTACAAGCTATTAAGCCTGGTGGTTAGTAACGTAATCGATTGCGGCTTGTACAGTAGTGATCTTCTCAGCTTCTTCGTCAGGGATTTCGGTCTCGAATTCCTCTTCCAGAGCCATCACCAGCTCAACGGTGTCAAGGGAGTCGGCACCCAGGTCTTCAACGAAGGAAGCAGTGTTGACCACTTCTTCTTCTTTAACGCCCAGTTGCTCAGCAACGATTTTCTTGACGCGCTCTTCGATGGTGCTCATACCTTGTTTTCACTCCTAATGGACAAATTCAGGCAGCTGGCCAGTGGGTAAGTGTATAGAAAGACTTTTCAGCATTTCAACTGAAAGCTTCACTCCTCAAACCCGGTGGCCCTCTGCCTATAAATAGATTGCAGCTTTATAACGGATTTTAGACAGCTCGTATGACATTTTTTTGAAGCAATCCGTCACATTTAACTCATGTACATCCCGCCGTTCACCGGGATTGTAGCCCCAGTAACGTAAGCCGCACCGTCGGAAGCAAGAAAAGCGACCACAGACGCGATCTCTTGTGCTTGTCCCAAACGGCCCAGCGGAATTTGCGTCTGCAAGGCTTCACGCTGTGCCTCGGGCAGTTCGCGGGTCATATCGGTGTCGATGAACCCTGGGGCCACCGAGTTTACCGTAATCGAACGCGAACCGACTTCACGCGCCAGTGCACGGCTGAAACCTTCCAGACCGGCCTTGGCCGCAGCGTAGTTTACTTGGCCTGCGTTGCCCATGGCACCCACTACCGAGCCAATACTGATAATTCGTCCCCAACGGGCTTTGGTCATACCACGCAAAACGCCCTTGGACAGGCGGAACAGACTGTTCAGGTTGGTATCGACGACGTCATGCCACTCGTCGTCTTTCATACGCATCATCAGGTTATCGCGGGTGATACCGGCATTGTTGACCAGGATCGCCGGCGCACCGAACTGCTCCTGAATGCTCGCCAGAACGGTCGCCACGGACTCGTCGCTGGTGACATTGAGCTCCAGGCCAGTGCCTTGGATACCGTTTTCTTTCAGGGTAGCGGCGATGCGCTCGGCACCCGAGGCGGAGGTCGCGGTGCCAATGACGATGGCGCCCTGACGACCCAACTCCAGGGCGATGGCCTGGCCGATACCGCGGCTCGCACCGGTGACCAGTGCAACTTTACCTTGCAGACTCATGCAAGCTTCTCCTGATTCAGACCAGCGCTGCACGGGCGGCAGCGAACGCATCTGGGGTATTGAGGTTGGATGTCGACACGCCTTCGGCGCAACGTTTGTTCAGGCCGGCCAACACTTTGCCCGGACCACATTCTACCAACTGGGTCGCGCCCTTGGCGGCCAGCGCCTGGACCGATTCGACCCAGCGTACAGGTTTGTAGAGCTGCTCAAGCAGATCGCGCTTGAGGGTTTCCAGATCGGCCGGCACGTTGGCGCTGACGTTTTGTACCACAGGGATCTGCGGAGTTTGCCAGTCAATCGCTGCAATCGATTCGGCGAAGCGCTCGGCGGCCGGACGCATCAGCTCACAGTGCGACGGCACGCTGACCGGCAACGGCATGGCGCGCTTGGCACCACGCGCCTTGCAGCCTTCGATGGCGCGCTCGACCGCAGCCTTGGCACCGGCGATGACCACTTGACCCGGGGAGTTGAAGTTGACCGCGCTGACCACTTCGCCTTGCGCCGCTTCAGCGCAGGCTGCCAGTACATCAGCATCGTCCAGACCGAGGATGGCAGCCATGCCGCCCTGCCCGGCCGGAACGGCTTCCTGCATCAACTGACCGCGACGTTCAACCAGCTTCACTGCGTCGCCCAGGCTCAGGCTGCCCGCAGCGACAAGCGCGCTGTACTCGCCCAGGCTGTGCCCGGCCACGTAAGCCGGACGCGCCCCGCCTTCCGCCAGCCACAGACGCCACAAAGCGATCGAGGCGGTCAGAATGGCCGGCTGGGTTTTATCGGTTTGATTGAGTTGCTCTTCCGGCCCCTGCTGGGTCAGTGCCCACAGGTCGTAACCGAGAGCGTCGGATGCTTCTTTGAATGTTTCGAGGACAACCGGATGTTGTGCGCCCAACTCGGCCAGCATGCCGAGGGACTGCGAACCCTGTCCTGGAAAGACGAATGCGAGGGAAGCAGACATGTAACAAGCCCCTAATGATCTTGTCGTCGGAGAATTGACGTCCCGTCGGAGGGACGCAAGAAACTGACAGTTGGATGGCCAATTGAACTGAGCGGTCACATTTAAGCATTGTCCGACGAAAACGCCTAAAGCAACAAATCCTCCAGACGACCGTGAATCCGTTCCGGCAGGTTTTCCTGAATCTCGATCAACGCGCGAGAGATCGCACTCTGGAAGCCCTGGACCCCCGCCGAACCGTGACTTTTCACCACAATGCCCTGCAACCCAAGGAAACTTGCGCCGTTATGCCGCGCGGGCGCCAGATCGGCTTGCAGACGCTTCATCAACGGTAACGCCAGCGCGCCGACCAGTCGCGACGCAGCATTTTTCTTGAACAGTGCTTCTATCCGCCCGGCAATCATGGTCGCCAGGCCTTCGCTGGACTTCAGCAAGATATTACCGACGAAACCGTCGCACACCACGACATCCGCTTCGCCACGGTACAAACCGTCGCCTTCGACAAAACCGATGTAATTGATGCCGCGGGCCGCCTGCAACAAGGTAGCAGCGAGCTTGACCTGTTGGTTGCCCTTGATGTCTTCGGTTCCAATGTTCAGCAGCGCCACGCGCGGACGGACGATGCCCAGGGTTTCCGCCGCCACCGAGCCCATCACCGCGAACTGCAACAAGTGCTCGGCACTGCAATCGACGTTAGCGCCCAAATCAAGTAACTGACAATAACCCTTCTGCGTCGGTATCGCCGCCACCATGGCTGGCCGATCAATGCCCGGCAGGGTCTTGAGCACGAATCGCGACAGCGCCATCAGCGCACCGGTGTTACCGGCGCTGACGCAGGCCTGGACTTTGCCGTCGCGCAGCAACTCGAGCGCCACGCGCATCGACGAATCAGGCTTGCCACGCAAGGCCTGGGCAGGCTTTTCGTCCATGGTGATGACTTCGGACGCTGGAGCAATCGTCAGGCGCGAGCGATCCACAGCCGATTGGCCGGAGAGCAATTCTTCAAGAAGGGAGGGTTGACCGACAAGGGTCAGGTGCAGCGAGGGCGTAGCATTCAGACAAGCAAGGCTGGCCTGAACAATGCTGCGGGGACCGAAGTCCCCGCCCATTGCGTCAATCGCGATGACTTGAGCAGACAAGTGATTACTCGTCAGCGCCCTTGTCGATCACTTTACGGCCACGGTATACGCCTTCTGGCGATACGTGGTGACGCAGGTGAATTTCACCGGTGGTTTTTTCTACAGACAGAGTGCTTGCCGTCAGGGCGTCGTGCGAACGACGCATGTCACGGGCAGAGCGGGATTTTTTGTTCTGCTGAACAGCCATAATTGATTAACTCCTAAACGTTTGGGTCACGCTTTAACTGCGCCAATACACTGAACGGGTTGGACCGCGTTACCTCGTCCTCGCTCGGTTCGGGCTCATCGAGACCCGCCGGCTGCTGGCATTCTTCCGGATGATGAGCAGGCACAATGGGCAAGGCGAGCAGAAGCTCCTCCTCGATCAGTGACTGCAGATCCAAAGGATCTTCGCCCAGTTCCAGCACGTCATAACCTTTCGGCAACGACTGGGTATTCGCACCCTCCTTCACCACAGCATAACTGCATTCGCTGTGGATCGGCAGGGTGACCAGCTCAAGACAACGCTGGCAAACCATTTTGACTTCGGTGTCGATAAAGCTGTGGATTACCACAGACTTACGTTCATCTCGTTCAAAAACGAATTTAGCCTGCACCGTACCGACAGTGTCGGAAAGCGGGTCGCAGAGTCTCTTCAAATCGGCCAGCAGCAGTTCACCTTGAAGGGTGGTGCCACGATCAGCCAATTTGCGCGGGTCAACGTGAGGTGGAATCGGGTCATTCAACATAGGCGCAGCATTATAGGGATGCCCCCAGCCATGTCAAAGGAAATTCAGCCCTGTCCGTCACTTGGAAGCCTCGCTAGAATTCGCGCCTGTCTTCTGGAGATGCGCATGCTGCCTTTATTACTTGCTTCGAGCTCGGTGTATCGCCGGGAATTGCTGGCCCGCTTGCAGCTGCCGTTCACTTGCAGCTCGCCGGATATCGACGAAAGTCATCGCCCGAAAGAGTCTGCCATCGAGCTGGTAAAGCGCCTCGCCAAGGAAAAAGCACAGGCCCTCGCAGGCAGACACCCCGCTCATCTGATCATTGGCTCCGATCAGGTAGCCGTGCTCGGCGACAGGATTATCGGCAAACCCCACACGTTCGAAAAGGCCCGCGAGCAATTGCTGGCCTCAAGCGGCGCCAGCGTGACCTTCCTGACCGGCGTCGCCCTGCTCAACAGCCAGACCGGACACTGCCAGGTCGACTGCGTGCCATTCACCGTGCACATGCGCACACTCGACACGACACGCATTGAACGCTACCTGCGCGCCGAACAGCCCTACGACTGCGCAGGCAGCTTCAAGGCCGAAGGACTGGGGGTGAGCCTGTTTCAAAGCACCGAAGGCCATGACGCCACCAGCCTGATCGGCCTGCCGCTGATTCGCCTGATCGACATGCTGCTGGCTGAAGGTGCGCAAATCCCCTGAAGATCAAAAGATCGCAGCCTGCGGCAGCTCCTGCAAATGGACGCGAATCCCCTGTAGGAGCTGCCGCAGGCTGCGATCTTTTGATCTTAAAAAAACCGGCCAAAGCCGGTTTTTTTTAATGCCGCCCAAGAATCAGCGCAGCGAAGGACCGTGAAAGCCCATCCACATGGCTAATTGCTCAGCCACGCTGGCACCGAGCTTTTTCGAGAAGCGATCGAACGGCGACTCCTGCACAGTGAAGTCCACCAACTCTTTCTCGCCAATGACGTCCCGCGCGACCGAGCTGGCATTCCCCAGGCCATCGATCAGACCCAGCGGCAGCGCTTGCTCACCGTTCCAGACCAATCCGGAGAACAGTTCCGGATGCTCTTTGTCCTTGAGGCGGTCACCACGACCCTGCTTGACGCTGTTGATGAACTGTTGATGCGTGGTATCCAGCACTCCCTGCCAGAACTGAGTTTCTTCAGGCTTCTGCGGCTGGAACGGATCGAGGAACGATTTATGCTCGCCAGAGGTGTAGGTCCGACGCTCTACACCGAGCTTCTCCATGGTACCGACGAACCCGTAGCCGGCCGCCGTCACGCCAATGGAGCCCACCAGGCTCGCCTTGTCGGCGTAGATCTGGTCCGCGGCACTGGCGATGTAATAAGCACCGGAAGCACCCAGGTCCGAAATCACCGCATAAACCTTGGTGTCCGGGTGCAGGCCGCGCAACCGGCGAATTTCGTCATAGACGTAGCCCGACTGCACCGGACTGCCGCCCGGGCTGTTGATGCGCAGGATGACACCCTTGACCTTCTCGTCCTCGAAAGCTGCACGCAGGCTGCCGACAATGTTGTCAGCGCTGGCAGGCTCCTTGTCGGCAATCATGCCGGTCACGTCGATCAACGCGGTGTAGTGGGCACTGCGGGTGGCGGCTTTTTCCATGTCCATCAGCGGCGTGAACAGGATCAACGCGCCAAACAGGTAAACAAAGGTCAGCAGCTTGAAGAAAATCCCCCAGCGGCGCGACCGGCGCTGCTCTTGCACACTGGCCAGCAGGGTCTTTTCCAGAAGCTTCCAGCTTTTATCGTCACCGCTCTCTGCGCTCGCCTTCGCGGGCGCTTTCCATTCGTCGGTCATGACATCTTCCCCAGCAAAATCTGATTAAGCCTGCTGATTCAGCCAGGCATGCAATTCTGAAAAGCGATCAATCGACAAGGCCGGCTCGAACAGCTTCAGCGCGTCAATCGATTGGGCGCCGTAACTGACCGCCACTGAATCCATTCCGGCGTTGCGCGCCATCTGCAGATCAAATGATGAGTCGCCAACCATCAACGCTTGCTCCGGGCGAACCTCGCAATGGGCGAGGATCTGCTCAAGCATCAGCGGATGGGGCTTGCTGGCGGTTTCATCGGCGGCACGGGTGATGTCGAAATAACGCTCCCAACCGTGCGCTTTCAGCACCCGATCCAGCCCGCGACGGGCCTTGCCGGTGGCGACCGCCAAGTGATAACCCTCGGCACGGAACGCCTCCATCGACTCGACAACGCCTTCAAACAACGGCGAAGGCACCGCTTCCGCCGCAATGTAGTGGTCCGCATAATGCTCGCGAAACGCTACCAGTCCGGTATCGCTGATCTCGGGGTACAACGTGCGGATCGCTTCCGGCAAGCCCAGGCCGATGATGCCTTTGACGGCAAAATCATCGCGCAACTGAAAACCTGAGCGCTCCGACGCGACATGCATCGCCTCGACAATCCGACCAATGGAATCGGCCAGCGTGCCATCCCAATCAAAAATCAGCAGCTTGTAATCAGAGGGGTGCACTCAGTCGCTCCACGGTCTTGGCCCACATTTCATCCACGGGGGCCTGCAACTTCAGCTCGCCGCCATCTGGCAACGGTACGGTCAGCATATAGGCGTGGAGGAACAGGCGCTTGCCGCCGAGGTCGCGAATTTCTTTACTGAAGGTTTCATCGCCATACTTGGTGTCGCCGGCGATGCAATGCCCGGCGTGCAGGGTATGGACGCGAATCTGGTGAGTCCGACCGGTGATCGGCTTGGCTTCGATCAGGGTGGCAAAGTCGCCAAAACGACGCAACACCTTGAACACGGTCACGGACTCCTTGCCCTCCTCCTCGTCGACCTCGACCATGCGCTCGCCAGAGCGCAGATTGCTCTTGCCCAGCGATGCACGGACTTGCTTGATCGAGGTCGCCCAGTTACCGCGAACCAGCGCCATATAGCGCTTATCGACGCCATCGCCGCGCAATGCCGTGTGCAAGTGACGCAGCATGCTGCGCTTCTTGGCGATCATCAGCAGGCCGGAGGTGTCACGATCGAGACGGTGAACCAGCTCAAGCTCCTTGCAATCCGGACGCAACTGACGAAAGGCTTCGATCACGCCGTACGTCAAGCCACTGCCGCCATGAACGGCAATGCCACAAGGCTTGTTGATCACGATCAGCGCCTTGTCTTCGAAGACAATCGAGGCTTCGAGCCGTTGCAACAGGCCTTGAGCCAGCGGCACGGGCTCATCGCGCTCAGGCACGCGAACCGGCGGCACGCGCACGATATCGCCCGCCTGCAGCTTGTATTCGGGCTTGATCCGACCTTTGTTCACCCGCACTTCGCCCTTGCGCAAAATGCGGTAAATCAAGGTCTTGGGCACGCCTTTGAGCCGAGCGAGAAGGAAGTTGTCAATACGTTGGCCGGCATATTCCGGCGAGACCTCCAGCAGTTGTACGGCTGGGGTCGAAGGGGCTGTAGTCGTCATGCCGCGGATGATAACAATTTTTTATGGAATTGAAGCACTTAATCATTGCTGCTATAGTCGCGAACGCCGCCAAAAGCGGCCTGGACAGCGGACTAACGGTCAAAAACCGGCCCTGACCAACGCAATTCACCAGGACGCGAGGCCGTCCTACGGGGCTTTCGCTACGTAACGGTGGAGTTTGCAGGTGTAACGAGCGCAGGTGACATGAGGCCTGAATCAAGCGGCAAAGCAGAGTTTTCACTCGCCTTGCGAGCCAATATTCACGGCCAGTTCACAAAGTGCAGTCAGCTGCAAATGACCCCGAGCGAACGCTTCGGAAACAACGCCTAAATTAGCCATGATGCGTGACCTCCCCCTTTCGGAGCTCACGGTAAATGCCAACCCGCTGCGGATTCTGCGCGCGGCAGCACCCGAATTATCAGGGATACGTGTAGGGTGGAGATGCACAACCGCTGGACTGTGTAGCAATAGGCTTTATCAAGACGCTTCATCTCGTCCACAGCCGCTGGTTGATTCCTCCTCCTGACTGAGTGCTTAAGTAGCCACAGCAAGCAGGACGCGTACGTCGCGACGCCGGCCCACATTGGCCGCCATCGCTAGACACTGGAGTGTCCAACCACTCCTGACGCACCTGACACCGACCGTGAGAAGTCGTGTGTGCCGAACGCCGTTTCCGGCAGCCCGGAAACCGACGGTACTACATGAAAAGAATGCTGATTAACGCAACTCAACCCGAAGAGTTGCGTGTTGCACTGGTAGATGGCCAACGCCTCTACGACCTGGACATCGAATCCGGTGCACGCGAGCAAAAAAAGGCCAACATCTATAAAGGCCGGATTACTCGCATCGAACCAAGCCTTGAGGCTGCCTTTGTCGATTTCGGCTCCGAGCGCCACGGCTTCCTGCCCCTCAAAGAAATCTCCCGCGAATACTTCAAGAAAGCCCCTGAAGGCCGCGTCAACATCAAGGACGTCCTGAGCGAAGGCCAGGAAGTCATCGTTCAGGTCGAAAAAGAAGAACGTGGCAACAAGGGCGCCGCCCTGACCACCTTCATCAGCCTGGCCGGTCGTTACCTGGTTCTGATGCCGAACAACCCGCGTGCCGGCGGTATCTCCCGTCGCATCGAAGGTGAAGAGCGCAACGAACTGCGTGAAGCCCTGAACGGCCTGGTTGCGCCAGCCGACATGGGCCTGATCGTTCGTACTGCAGGCCTTGGCCGCAGCAGCGAAGAAATGCAGTGGGACCTCGACTACCTGCTGCAACTCTGGACCGCCATCAAAGAAGCCTCGCTGGATCGCTCCGCGCCGTTCCTGATCTACCAGGAAAGCAACGTGATCATCCGCGCCATCCGCGATTACCTGCGCCAGGACATCGGCGAAGTGCTGATCGACAGCGTTGAAGCCCAGGACGAAGCCCTGACCTTCATCCGCCAGGTAATGCCGCAGTACGCCAGCAAGATCAAGCTGTACGAAGACAGCGTTCCGCTGTTCAACCGTTTCCAGATCGAAAGCCAGATCGAGACCGCTTTCCAGCGCGTCGTTGAACTGCCTTCCGGTGGT
This sequence comes from Pseudomonas sp. LBUM1644, assembly GCF_059716195.1. Taxonomy (NCBI): domain Bacteria; kingdom Pseudomonadati; phylum Pseudomonadota; class Gammaproteobacteria; order Pseudomonadales; family Pseudomonadaceae; genus Pseudomonas; species Pseudomonas sp. LBUM1644. The sequence goes on from NZ_CP166812.1 coordinate 4,736,487, forward strand.
TCCATCGTTATCGATCCGACCGAAGCCCTGGTGTCCATCGACATCAACTCGGCGCGCGCCACCAAAGGCAGCGACATCGAAGAAACCGCCCTGCAGACCAACCTTGAAGCCGCCGAAGAAATCGCCCGTCAGTTGCGCCTGCGCGACATCGGCGGCCTGATCGTCATCGACTTCATCGACATGACCCCTGCCAAGAACCAGCGCGCCGTGGAAGAGAAAGTCCGCGAATGCCTGGAAGCCGATCGCGCTCGCGTGCAAGTCGGTCGCATCTCGCGCTTCGGCCTGCTGGAAATGTCCCGCCAACGCCTGCGTCCGTCCCTGGGCGAAAGCAGCGGCATCGTTTGCCCGCGTTGCAACGGCACCGGCATCATCCGTGACGTCGAATCGCTGTCGCTGGCGATCCTGCGCCTGATCGAAGAAGAAGCCCTGAAAGACCGCACCGCCGAAGTCCGCGCACAAGTGCCGATTCCGGTTGCAGCTTTCCTGCTCAACGAAAAACGCAACTCGATCACCAAGATCGAACTGCGCACCCGTGCCCGCATCGTCATTCTGCCGAACGATCACCTCGAAACGCCGCACTTCGAAGTTCAGCGTCTGCGCGATGACAGCCCGGAAGCCAGCATCAACCAGTCCAGCTACGAAATCGCTGCTGCCGCTGCCGAAGTCGAAGAAGTCCAGCCAGCCGCTGCGACCCGCACCCTGGTTCGCCAGGAAGCCGCGGTCAAGACCGCTCCGGCCCGCGCCAACGCTCCGGTTCCGACCGAAGTCGTCGCTGCCACCCCAGTCGCCGCACCGGTTGCCGCGCCTGAGCCGAGCCTGTTCAAAGGTCTGGTGAAGTCGCTGGTCAGCCTGTTCGCGACCAAGGAAGAGCCTGCCGCTCCGGTTGTGGTTGAAAAACCAGTGACCACCGAACGTCCGGCCCGCAACGAAGAGCGTCGCAACGGTCGTCAACAGAGCCGTAACCGTAATGGTCGCCGCGATGAAGAACGCAAGCCTCGTGAGGAGCGTGCTCCGCGTGAAGAACGCGCACCACGTGAGCCACGCGAAGAGCGTCAACCACGTGAAGCTCGTGAAGAAACGCCAGCGGTAGCCGTTGCCCGCGAAGAACGCGCCCCTCGTGCACCTCGTGAAGAACGTGCACCGCGCGCGCCTCGCGAAGATCGCAAGCCACGTGGCGATCGTGAAGAGCGTCCGGTTCGTGAACTGCGCGAGCCTCTGGATGCTGCTCCGGCCGCTGCTGCAGCTACCGCTACTGCAACGGCTACCGCTGAAGAGCGTCCAGCTCGCCAGCCACGTGAAGAACGCGCTCCACGCCCACCGCGTGAAGAACGTCAACCGCGTGCCGAGCAAGCTGTTGCCGCCGTTGCCGAAGAAGAGCTGACCGGCAACGAAGAGCAACTGCAGGAAGACGGTCAGGATGGCGCCGAAGGCGATCGTCCACGCCGCCGCTCCCGTGGCCAACGTCGTCGCAGCAACCGTCGTGAGCGTCAACGCGATGCCAACGGCAATGTGATTGAAGGTTCGGAAGAATCCGAATCCGCCGAAGGTAACGAAGCTGGCGAAGGCAACGAAGCGCCAAGCACTGCCGACCTGGCTGCTGGCCTGGCGGTAACTGCAGCCGTTGCCAGCACTGTGATCAGCGCACCTGCTGAAGCACAGGCCAACGAGCAAGCCGAACGCGCCACGGCCGCCACCCTGGAAACTGCTCCAGTAGAAGCGCCGGTCGTTGAAGCGACCACGCCTGTCGAAGTAACCGCCGCTCCGGAAATCGAAGTGGCACCGGTTCAAGAAGCACAGCCTCACGTTGAAGCTGCCGCTGAACCTGTGGTGGTTGCTGAAGCGCCTGCCGTGTTTGCAGAGCCGGCTGTTGAAACCGTTGCTGAAACAGTGACTGAAACGGTTCGTGAAGTTCGCGAAGAACAAACCGCGTTCAACTGGGTTGCCGAGCCAGCAGTGGTCGAAGCGCCAGCGCCAGTCGCTGAAGTAGCGGTTGCCGAGCCAGTGGTTGTTGTTGCCGAACCAGAGCCTGCTCCGGTGGTTGAAGCCCCTGTGGTAGCCAAAGTGGCTGAGCCAGTGGTTGAAGCCGCCCCAGTCAGCGCCCTGACCGAAAATGGCCGTGCACCGAACGATCCGCGTGAAGTGCGTCGTCGCAAGCGTGAAGCCGAGCGCCTGCAGAAGGAAGCCGAACTGGCTGCCGTTGCTGCTCCGGCTGAAGCGGTTGAGGCGGCTGAACCTGCTGCAGAGCCGGTTGCATCGGTGATCGACGAAGCACCGCGTTCCGTTCAGGAAGCGGTTGAGCAACACGAGCAAGCCCTGGAAAAAGAGCACGAGCCTAAACCCCTCGTCTGATTCCATCGGCCACTAAAAAGCCCCGCTTGGTGATCCAGGCGGGGCTTTTTTATGTCCAAAATCAGAAGATCAAAAGATCGCAGCCTGCGGCAGCTCCTACAGTATGCAATCCCCTGTAGGAGCTGCCGAAGGCTGCGATCTTTTGATCTTTACACAAACACCAACTTCGTCGGCACATCCACGTCCCACAACGCCCCAGGATCATCCACCGCCACCTCCACCACCCTCGCCGATGCAAACAACGGCTTTGCCCCTCGATCCCCGGACAACGCCATCAATCCCGGTCCAAACGAACGCCCGAAACCCACTGGATGTCCGTACTCGCCATTGATCACCGGGACGCTGATCCCATTATCAGCAATCCCTGCGCGCACCCGCTCGATCGTGGATGGCAAAATAAACGGCATGTCGCCCAACACAATCAACCAACCAGCGAGCTGCGGACACGCCGCCACCCCGGCCGCAATGCTGTCGCCCATGCCAGTCGAATCGATCAGCACACTCTCGAAACCATACGCCTGTGCCATGCGAATCACTTGCGGTCGAGCCTCGGTAGTCACCAGCACACGCTTTTCAACTGCAGTTGGCAGGTTGACCAACACGTGTTCAATCACGGAACGAACCGCTCCATCCCGACCGGTGCAGTCAGCCAGCAGCTTGTCCTTCTCGGCGCCGGCAATTTGCCGAAACCGAATGCCCAGCCCCGCCGCCAACACGATCACGCCGATTGGCCCACTCATAGGTCCTCCTGCAACAGTTTCTTCTGCTTCAGTGCCACGCCATTCTTGATCGCCACGATTTCCGCCATCAGCGACAACGCGATTTCCGCCGGACTATGGCTACCGATGTGCAACCCGATAGGGCCGTGCAGGCGATCGATGGCCTGCTGTGACAAGCCTAGCTGAGCCAGGTTGTCCCGGCGCTTCAGGCTGTTGACCCGTGACCCCAGTGCTCCTACATAGAAAGCCTTGGAATCCAGGGCGGTCAGCAGCGCCATGTCATCCAGTCGAGGATCGTGGGTCAGGGCGACAATGGCGGTGCGTTCGTCGGTCTGAATGTTCAGCACCGCTTCATCGGGCATGCCGGAAACAAATCGCCCATGTTGCTCTTCCCAGCCATAGACGAACTCGGTGCGTGGATCGCAGATCAATACTTCGAAATCCAGCAGACGGGCCATTTCCGCGACATACCGCGACAGTTGCCCGGCGCCGATCAGCAACAATCGCCAGCGCGGACCGTAGATGGCGCGCAAGGTCTGCCCGTCAAACGTCAGCAGGTCGGACTTGCTTGCCGATTGCAGGACCACGGTGCCGCTCGCAATATCCAGTGAGCGAGCCACAATTTCATGGGCCTCGCAGCGTGCCAACAACTCGGCAACCCAGGCTGAATCGCCGACACGCTCCTCGGTCAAACGCAACGTTCCGCCGCACGGCAGGCCAAACCGGGCGGCCTCCTCCCGGGTGACGCCATAGGTAATCAATTGCACCGGCGGCCCGTCGGCCGGAATCCGGCCATCATGCAACCGGGCAATCAAATCATCCTCGACACAGCCACCGGACACCGAGCCAATCACCACGCCATCTTCACGTAGCGCCAGCATCGCACCGGGGGCCCGGGGCGCGGTGCCCCAGGTCTGGACCACGCTGTACAACACCACGCGATGACCGGCGCGGCGCCACTCCAGCACACTGCGCAGGACATTCAGATCGACGCTGTCCATCAGGCCCCGGCCTTCTGCCAACCTTGCAGTTGATAGCGAACCGGCAAGTTACGGATGCGCTTCCCCGTGGCCGCGAAGATCGCGTTGCACAGCGCCGGCGCGATCGGCGGCACACCCGGTTCACCGACACCGCCCAACGGGACGTTGCCCGGCGGCGTCACCAGATGCACGGCGACCTCCTTCGGCGCCAGCGACATGCGTGCCACTTCGTACATGTGGAAGTTGTCCTGCTGGACCTTGCCGTCCTTGAAGCTGATTTCCCCCAATACGGCGTTGCCCAGTCCCATCACGCAGGCGCCTTCAAACTGCGAGCGAATCCGCTCGGGGTTGATCTGCGGACCGCAATCCACCGCGATGTCAGCCTTGTGCACGATCAACGTGCCATCGTCCTTGACCTCGACTTCGATCACCGCCGCCACATAGGTGACGAAGCTGTAATGCACCGCCAGGCCCAGGCCACGGCCCTTGGGTAGTTCACGCCCCCACCCGGCGGCTTTGGCAGCGGTTTCCAGCACCGTGCGCAGACGAGCGGTATCGATTGGATAACGCTCGGGCGATTCGCCGTAGTTCCACTCCTCACTCAAGGTGCGCGGATCGATCTGACGATCCGGACCGAGCAGTTTGATCTGGTATTTCAGCGGGTCCTGCCCGGCCTTGTGCGCCAGTTCATCGACGAAGCTCTGAATCGCGAAGCCGTGAGGAATGTTCGATACCGAACGGTACCAGCCGACCCGGGTGTGGATCGTCGCTTCAGGGTTTTCCAGACGCACGTTAGGGATCGCATAGGCCATGTTGGTGAAACCCATGCCCAACTCGAACGCCGCCTCGTGGTTCATGCCCGGCGCAAACAGCGCGGTGATGCTCGGTGCCACGGTGCGGTGCAACCAGCCCGACGGCAGGCCGTCCTTGTTCAGGCTGGCCTTCAGGTATTCCGCCGACACCGTGTGGAAGTAGGAGCAATGGATGTCGTCTTCGCGGGTCCATTGCACCCGCACCGCTTTACCAGGGAATTCCTTGGCGAGGATGGCCGCTTCGATAATGAAGTCCGGCTTGGACTTACGCCCGAAACCGCCGCCCAGCAACGTGACGTTGAAGGTGACGTTATCGAACGGGATGCCGAGGCGTTCTCCGATTCGGGTACGGGTGACTTGCGGCGCCTGACTGGGCCCCCAGGCTTCACACACGCCGTCCTTGAAGCGGGCGATGGCGACCATCGGCTCCATTGGCGCCTGTGCCAGGTGGGGCAAGTAGTAGGAGGCTTCGAGGGTGCTGTCGGCGCTGCCCATGGCCTCGTCGATGTTGCCGGTGTTGCGCACCACCTTGCCCGGCTTGAGGGACGCGGCTTCCAGCTCCTTGCGGTAAGCGATCGAGTCATAACTGGCGTTGGGGCCGTCATCCCATTCGATTTTCAGCGCCTCGCGCCCCTTGATCGCCGCCCAGGTATTGCTCGCGACCACCGCCACGCCGCCCAGCGGCTGGAACTCCGACGGCAGCGGACGGCCTTCGATCTGGATGACTTTGATCACACCGGGGACTTTCATCGCGGCTATCGAGTCGACGGACTTGACCTTGCCGCCGTACACCGCCGGGCGCGCAATGGTGGGTAGAGCATGCCATCGAAGTGCACATCGGCGCCGTAGACTGCCCGGCCGTTGACGATGTCGGCACCGTCGATAGCCTTGGTGCCCTCCTTGCCGATATAGCGAAATTCCGCGGGCTGCTTGAGCCGCACGCTGTCACGGGCCGGCACCGCCAGCGCACTGGCAGCGGCGGCCAGCGCGCCATAACCCAGTTCTCGCCCGGTCGGTTGATGAATGACTTTGTGCAGTTGTGCATGACACTCGCCGACCGGCACTTTCCACTGCTCGGCCGCCGCTTGCTCAAGCATGGTTCGCGCGGCAGCCCCACAACGGCGCATCGGTTCGTACCAGTGGCGCATGCTGCGCGAGCCATCGGTGTCCTGGTTGCCGAAGCGCACTTCGTCACCCGGTGCCTGCTGCACCTTCACCATTGCCCAGTCGGCGTCCAGTTCATCGGCCACCACCATGGTCAGGCTGGTGCGCACACCCTGGCCCATTTCCGAACGGTTGCAGACCACGGTCACCGTGCCATCGGCGGCGATGCTGACGTAAACCTTGGGATCATCGATCGCGCCGTGGGGCATGCCGTCGGCACCGAACTTCTTCACTGCCTCTTCGGCAAAAGCGTCCTGCCAGCCCCAGCTTGCCGCCAGCACCAGCACGCTGGTGGCACCGACGCCCCTGAGGAAGCCACGCCGGCTGAGGTGGCTGAGATTGCTCAGCGCGAAATCATTGGGTAACTGGCTCATGCCTTGGCCTCCTTCAGGTGAGTGGACGCCTGGCGGATGGCGGTCTTGATGCGGTTATAAGTGCCGCAACGGCAAATATTGCCGACCATCGCCTCTTCAATCTGTTCGTCGCTGGGGTGCGGATTGCTCTTGAGCAAGGCTGTCGCCGACATGATCTGCCCGCCCTGGCAGAAACCGCACTGAGCGACGGCGGTGTCGAGCCAGGCTTGCTGGACGACCTGCCCGACCGGGTCGGCGTGCAGGTTGTCGATGGTGGTCACGTTCTGGCCGACCACCGAACCAATCGGCGTGATGCAACTGCGCGCCGGGGCGCCTTCGATATGAATGGTGCAGGCACCGCACAGGCCCATGCCGCAGCCGAACTTGGTGCCGTTGTAACCGGCCACGTCGCGGATTGCCCAGAGCAGCGGCATGTCCTCGGTGACGTCGAGTTGATGGTCTTGACCGTTGAGCTTCAGGGTAATCATGGGCACGCCCGCATATTTTCAGGTTATCGGGTCGAGCAATCTGCCGCCGGGGGTGGCGGTTGGCAACACGCAGATCGGCTCAGGCTAAGGAGGCTCTCTTATGCGGACGGGAGCGTCTGCATCGGGCCTTTGATGGAGAAATGCTTGCATCGTCGGGTGGCTACGTTAACCCGGCATTAACAAAAAAGCCCTGCACAGTTATCAGTGTGCAGGGCTTTGAGATCAGTCCTTGAAGCGTAGATTCAATACTGATTCGGCTCCATTTCCAGGTCGACATGGAAACGCTCGGATATATCTTTCTGAATGCGCTGCGCCAGGTTCAGCAATTGCAGGCCGCTGGCGCTGCCGTAGTTGACCAGCACCAGCGCTTGCAGCTTATGCACACCGGCGTCGGCATCACGAAAACCCTTCCAGCCCGCCCGTTCGATTAGCCAGCCCGCGGCCAGTTTCATTTGCCCATCGGGTTGCGCGTAAGCCACCAGGTCCGGGTATTCACCTTTGAGCCGGGCGACCAGCGCTGCGGGCACCAGCGGATTCTTGAAGAAGCTGCCGGCATTGCCGAGCACGGCCGGGTCCGGCAGTTTTTCGTTGCGGATGCTGCAAATGGCCTGGCTGACATCGGAGGCGGTCGGGTGATCGATGCCTTGCTCGGTCAGGCGTTGACGCACCGGGCCGTATTCCAGGTGCAAATGCGCGGCGCGGTCCAGGGTGAAACGGACACGCAGAATCAACCAGCGCCCTGGGTCCTGCTTGAACAGGCTGTCACGGTAGGCGAAGTTGCACTCTGCAAGCGTGAAGTCGCGCAGCTCGCCGGTCTGGCGATCCAGCGCGGTCAGGCCGGCGAACACGTCCTTGATCTCCACACCATAGGCGCCGATGTTCTGCATCGGTGCCGCGCCCACGGTGCCGGGAATCAAGCTGAGGTTCTCCAGGCCCGACAAACCCTGCGCGAGGGTGTGCTGCACGAACGGATGCCAAGGCTCGCCCGCTTCGGCTTCAATGACGACTTTGCTGCCGTCATCGCTCAGGATGCGAATCCCCCGGGTTGCCATGCGCAACACCAGCGACTGGATATCGGCCGTCAGCAGCAAATTGCTGCCGCCGCCAATCACCAGCAGCGGTACATCATGTTCCGCTGCATAGGCCAGCGCTTCACGCACATCGTCATCGCTGTGGGCTTGCGCAAACAAACGAGCCTGAACATCCACGCCAAAGCTGTTGTAAGGCTTGAGCGAAACCTGCTGTTGTACCTGCAAACTCATAAACGGCCTTTCAAATCGATCACCAGCTGGTCGCTCGCGCGTTCGATCAGGTCCAGCACGAGGTCAAAGCCCTGGTCGCCGTCGTAATACGGGTCCGGTACTTCATCGACTTCCGACTGGTAGCGACGCAGAAACAGGTCCAGCTCGGCTTTACTCCTGGCCGGTTGCATGGCTTGGAGATTGCGCAGATTGCTGTGGTCCATCGCCAGGATCAAGTCGTAGGTGGCGAAATCGGCACGGGTCACTTGCTGGCCGCGCTGGGCGGACAGGTCGTAACCGCGCAGCCTGGCCGCGGCCTGACTGCGTCGGTCCGGCGCCTTGCCGACGTGCCAGTCACCGGTGCCGGCGGAGGCGACTTCGATTTGATCGGCCAGCCCCGCTTCGCGCAGTTTGTGCCGCAGCACGCCTTCAGCCGTAGGTGAACGGCAGATATTGCCCAGGCATACGAACAAAATCCGCATCAGGCCTCCAGTAGACGACGAACGCGCTCGAGGTCTTCAACGGTGTCGACGCCGGTTGGCGGGGCGATCGCCGCATCGGCGACGTGAATCCGCACGCCGTGCCACAAGGCACGCAGTTGCTCTAGGGATTCGGTGTTTTCCAGCCAGCATGGGCCCCAGCTGACGAAGTCATGCAGGAAACCGGCGCGGTAGGCATAGATGCCTATGTGGCGGCGGTAGGGCACGCCTTCTGGCAACGTTTCGCGATTTTTTGCAAACGCATCCCGCGCCCAAGGCAAGGTCGCGCGACTGAACGTCAGCGCCAGGCCGTTGAGGTCGCTGACGACCTTGACCACGTTGGGGTTGAACAGGGTTTCAACGTCTTCGATCGGCTCGGCCAATGTGGCCATGCGCGCTTCAGTGTGGGCGGCCAGGTTGGCGGCCACCTGATCGATCACGCTCGGCGGGATCAGCGGTTCGTCACCCTGGACATTGACCACGATGGCGTCAGGGGCCAGGCCCAGTTTCGCGGCGACTTCGGCCAGGCGATCGGTGCCGGAATTGTGATCTTCGCGGGTCAGCACCACTTCGGCGCCAAACGCATGACACGCCTCGACAATGCGCGCATCGTCAGTGGCAACCACCACGCGCTCGGCGCTGCTTTTGCTCGCCTGCTCCCACACGTGCTGGATCATCGGCTTGCCGGCGATCAGCAGCAGCGGTTTGCCCGGCAGACGAGTGGAGGCGTAACGCGATGGGATGACAACGGTAAAGGCGGTGGTCATTTATCCAGACGCTCGTCGGTGGTCAAGGTACGGGCTTCGGTTTCGAGCATCACCGGAATGCCATCGCGAATCGGGTACGCCAGGCCGGCGCCCTTGCTGATCAGCTCGGTTTTGTCGGCGCTGAGCTTGAGCGGGCCTTTGCAGACCGGGCAAGCGAGGATGTCGAGCAATTTGGTGTCCATGAGCATTCCCTGGATAAAAACGGATTTAAGGCAAAAGACGATCCGGCAACAGGCGCATCAGCTGCGTATTGAACCAGGCCACAAAGGCCGGCGATGGCGCGGCATCGACCGCCAGGTACCACCAGTCGGCGGCGGCGAAGGCACGGCACTTCACCGCGTCCTTTTCGGTCATTACCAATGGCAATGACGGTGTAAAACTCAACGCCTGCACGCTGTATTCGGCGTGGTCGGCAAACGCATGGGGAACTGGCTGCCAGTGTAGCGTTTCGAGGGTTGTGAAGAAACGCTGCGGATTGCCGATCCCGGCCACGGCATGCAAGGCCTGACCGGCGGGAAAGTGGTCGAGGGGACGCCGCTCGCCGCTTTGCAGATTGACCAGTTCCGTGGGTTGCAGCTGGAAAGCAAAACCGTTATCGCGATCCTGGGCGGCGCCGTTGTACAGCACCGCATCGACGCTTTGCAGGCGTTCGACCGGTTCGCGCAAGGGTCCGGCAGGCAGGCAGCGCTGATTGCCCAGGCCACGGGCGGCGTCGATCAGCACCAACTCAAGGTCTCGGGCCAGCCGGTAATGCTGCATGCCATCGTCGGAAAGGATCAGGTCCAGCGGCTCACTCGCCAACAATGCTTTGACGGCGCTGCTGCGATCCGGGTCGATCATCAATGGCACGCCGGTGCGCTGCACGATCAACAGCGGTTCGTCGCCCGCGATGCCGGCGCTTTGATCCGCCTCGACGCGCCAGGGCAACTGCGGCGGTTTGGCGCCGTAACCCCGACTGACCACGCCGACTCGCAAACCACTGCGCTGGCAGTGCTGGATCATCCACAGAATCAGCGGCGTCTTGCCGGTGCCGCCCACGGTGATGTTGCCGACCACGATCAGCGGCACGGGTGGCTGATAGATCTCACCCGCGCCCGCCAGGAAACGCTTGCGCTTGCCCATGACGACGCGCCGATACAGCCACTCCAGTGGCTGCAAGAGTTTCAGGGCCGGATGACCCTCGTACCACGCGGCGAGCAAGCGATCGGACATGGCCATCAGGGTGCGGGCGGCGCCGCCTCGACTGTGGTCATGCGCAAATGACTGAAACCGAGCTTGCCGGCGGCGTCCATGGCGGTAATAACGCTTTGATGCTGAGTCTTGCCATCGGCACTGATCGCCAGTGGCCTGTTGGTATCACCGTTGGATTCTTTCTGCAGCGCGTCCATCACGGTGGCCAGGTCGCTCTTGGGCAACACCTGATTGTTCACCGAGAACGTCCCGTCGGCGCTGATGGCGATGTCCAGCTGTTTGGTCTGGTCTTCGGCCGGCGAACCGCTGACGGCTTCCGGCAGGTCGACGCGCAACTGGGTTTCACGGGTAAAGGTCGTGGTCACCACGAAAAACAGCAGCAGGACAAACACCACGTCGATCAGCGACACGAGGTTGATGTCCACGTTCTCCCGTTGCTTGCGGCGGAATTTCACGCTTTGCCCTCAGCCAGATCAACGTCGCGATCGCCCTGCACCACTTCAACGAGCTTGATGGCTTCCTGCTCCATGCCCACGACGAGTTCATCGATACGCCGTTGCAGGAAACGGTGGAAGAACACCGAGGGAATACCGACGATCAAACCCGACGCTGTGGTGATCAAGGCTTTGGAAATACCGCCGGCCAGCACCGCGGCGTTGGTAGTCATGCCCGTGCCCATGAACGAACTGAAGATATCGATCATGCCCAGCACGGTCCCCAGCAAGCCTAGCAAGGGGGCCATGGCGGCAATGGTGCCCAAGGCATTGATGTAGCGTTCGAGTTCGTGGATGACCCGCGCCGCAGCCTCTTCGATGCACTCTTTCATGATCTCGCGACCATGCCTGGAATTGGCCAGGCCGGCGGCAAGAATCTCGCCCAACGGCGAGTTGGCGCGCAGTTCCTTGAGTTTTTCCTTATTGAGTTGCTTGTCCTTGATCCACACCCAGACCTGCCCGAGCAAGTGCTCCGGGGTCACACGGCTGGCGCGCAGGGTCCAGAGACGCTCGGCGACGATCGCCATGGCCGCGATGGAACTCAGAATGATCGGTATCATCATCCATCCGCCGGATTTGACCAATTCCCACACAGTGACAGTCCCCTCGAAAAAGTGCGCCACTCTAACATAGGGGGTCGGCGCACCGAAGACCGTGATGTCGCATCCGGTCGGCCTTTCATCACTCGCGGCTAATGGCCGAGCGCTGGCGGATCGCGCCAGAAGCGGCGTTCCAGACGCATCGTCCAGGGTGGCTTGAAGTGTCCGAGTTGCAGACGAATGGCGCCCTGCCCGGCACTGTCGAAGATCGCCATGCCGCGTTTTCTATAACGTGCAATGACCGTGGAATGCGGGTGGCCAAACGAATTGCCCTGGCCACGGGAGATCAGCACCGCACCGGGTTGCAACACCGCCAACAGCGCCATTGAAGAGGAACTGCGGCTGCCGTGATGCGGTGACTGCAACCAATCGGTGGGCACCGCGAGAGGGCTGTCGAGCAGGGCTCGCTCGGCGGTGGTGTCAATATCGCCGGTCAGCAGTATCCGCTCGCCGTTCGCCTCGATTTGCAACACGCAGGACTTTTGATTGCTGTCACTGGCTGACGCCCATTGCCAAAGCTGAAAGCTCACACCGTCCCAATTCCAGCGTTGGCCGCTTTCACAGCGCTGCGCCTGCAATTGCGCGGGCAGCGCCTCGGGGTCACCACTCAGCACCCGTTTCACTGGCAAGCCGTCGGCAACGGCCCGAGCCCCGCCGGCATGATCGGCGTCGGCGTGGCTGATCAGCATCAGGTCGATCTCGTCCACACCCAGTTTGCGCAAGGTTGGCAACACCACGCGCGCGCCCAGGTCGAAATCACCGAAACGCGGTCCGGCGTCATACAGCAAGGTGTGATGGCGGGTGCGCACCAGGATGGCCAAGCCCTGGCCGACATCCAGTTGCAGTATGTCGGCAATACCTTCTGGCATGGATTCGCGGGGTGGAAAAACCAGCAACAATAGCAATGGCCAACCCAGCGGCCGCAACGGCACACCTCGGGGCAGCAACAAAAGAACGGCACCCAGCGCGCCGAGCATAAAGATCCACCACGGCACCGCGACTGGCACCCACGCCGGCAATTCACCGGCCATCAACGCCAGGCCTTTGAACAGCCAATCGATCAGTCCGCCCGCCAGCCACAACAGCCCTTCACCCACATAGGGAATGGGCAACAATAACGTCCCGAGCAGCGCTGGCGGCAACACCACCAGACTGATCCAAGGCACGGCCAGCAGATTGGCCAGCGGCCCGCTGAGGCTGATCGGCAATCCGAGCACCAGCAACAGCGGGCACAAGCCGATTGCGATCAGCCATTGGGCACGGGTCCAGGTTTGCCACCAGCGCCAAGGGCCCAACCGGCCACCGAAGGTGAAGATCAACACCGCTACCGCCGCGAAAGACAACCAGAAACCCGGTAACAGGCTCGCCAGCGGGTCCAGCAGCAAAACGCCATTGAGCGCCAGCAGCAGCGGCCACCAAGCCCCCAAGTGACGAAAGCGCAGGCGCCACAACAGCACCAGGCCGATCATCACGCACGCCCGGCGCACCGGCACTTCAAAGCCGGCCAGCAGCCCGTAACCGAGCGCCGCGGTGAAGGCGAGCGCACACGCCCAAGGCAGCCAGGGCAAGCGGTTCGGCCACAGACCATAACGTGCCAGACCGGCGATCAGCAGGTACACCAGCCCCGCGAGCAAGCCGATGTGCTGACCCGATATCACTAACAGGTGCACGGTGCCGGTGTCTTGCAATACCTGCCAGTCCTCACGACTGAGTCCTGCGCCATCCCCCAGCACCAACGCGAGCAACGCACCGGTTCGGCCCTGCGCATCAACGGCCTGCAAACGCTGGCGGATACCGTCACGCCAGGCCCAACGGGCTTCGCTCAGCCTCACGCCATCCTTGACCGTGCCCGTTGCGCCAATGTGTTGCGCCAGCAGCCAGGCGTCGTAATCGAAAGCATGAGGATTGAGCAGTCCGGCAGGCCGCTTGAGTTTCACCGCCAGTCGCCAGCGCTCGCCGCTGTTGACGGAGAGTCCGTTGTACCAGGCCAGGCGCAGATGCCGGGGGAGCTTCGTACGCCGTGACTGACTGTCTGTCAGCTCGAATCGCACCACACCGTCGGCATCTTGCGGCAACCCCGTCACCCGTCCTTCGATCCAGCGCGTCTCGCCGTCAAGTGTTTGCGGCAGTCGATCATTCAGCGCCCACTGCGCGTTCGCGCACGCCCAACTGAAGCCGAACAGGAAAAACGCCAGTGGATAAGTTTTAAACGGCAACGCCATCAAACCCACTACCGCAAGCAACATCCATAACCAGACCGGTGGTAACACCGGTAAAAAACGCAAGGCCAACAGACCCAACGCCAGCGCTATCATCCCTGTGCGCATACGTCCGTCCTTGAGAGTTCCCTCCCTAGGCATAGCCGGCCGAACGCACGAGCGTCGTTATTAATTGTCACAAAGTCTGAATGGGTAGCTCATAGAATCAAGACATACTTGCCGCCTTAACCGACCGAGAAGCCCTATGCCCCGGCGCTTATTCAAACGTTACATGCCAGACCCGAAGAGCATCAGGGAACACAAATCCTTACGCTTTCTCGGTACGCTGCTGCATGACCCGAACCTCTGGCACCTCAATCGCCACTCCGTCGCCCGGGCCATGGCGGTGGGTTTGTTCGCGGCATTCCTGCCGATCCCGTTGCAAATGCTGGTAGCCGCCATCCTCGCGATCATGGTGCGCGGCAATATGCCGATTGCGGTGAGCCTGGTCTGGCTGACCAACCCGATCACCATGCCGGCCGTATTCTTTTGCACTTACCAGACCGGTGCCTGGTTGATGGACGTCCCGTCCCGCCACCTGCCGGATGAGCTGACGTGGGAATGGATTAGCGGTGAGCTGTCTACGTTGTGGCAGCCGTTTTTGCTGGGTTCGGTGGTCGTGGGGCTGGTCTTGGGCGCCCTCGCCTATTGCCTGACCATGTTGTACTGGCGCTGGTGGGTTGCGCGGCAATGGAAGCGGCGCAAGCAAAGACGAATGTGAGAATGTAAAACGGCCTCTGCTTGGGAGGCCGTTTTTTTTGGTTGATTGGGGGCATATCCGTTTCTGCGGTAGCGGCTGCTGGCGGTTTCGCTTTTACAGCGACTCCCTTTTCCAAACGCCGGAATGCCGGCCCAGCGAAAAGGAAGCAAAAGGCTTTGCCCCTCCATTCGGTGCCTCGCTATGGCTCGGCATGCCCTCACTCCGGCATTGCTCCGGGGGCGGCTACCGCGGCATCCTTGCCGCGGTGCCCCCTGCGCAACGCCTGCGTTCGGCCTCTGGGAAAGGGGCAGGCAGATCAAAATCTAAAGCAACAGCCAGATCAAAAGATCGCAGCCTGCGGCAGCTCCTACAGTGAGAACGCGTATACCCGCAAGAACTGGTCGGCTGTCAGGCCGCCTTCGCGAGCAGGCTCGCTCCCACATAAAGCAGATCGGCATACGGCTTTTGATGTTCACCACTCAAGGCCGAGCGTTAGCTCGCCTGTAGCTCTTGATCTTGACGCACCGCCCCCTCGTGAGGCCGAGTGGAGGTTCTGCGCAGTGGGCAACCCGGCATGGATGCCGGGTTAGCCGCCCCCGGCCATGGATGGCCGATGGCGGCGGGCCCACGGAGCAGGACCGGAGCGAGGGCATGCCGAGCCACAGCGAGGCACCGAACGAAAGGGGCAAGAGCGCTTGGTTACTTGGCGCTTTTCCAAGTGACCCGCCGTAAGGGCGGAACCATTAGCCGCCGCTACAAAAATAACGGATATGCCCACCATCAAAATCAAATCAAATCAAATCCGCCCAACCCACAACTTCAGCGAGCATCCAACAAGAACAATCAAGTACGCATCCCGCGCCCACTCACCAGCAGCCGAGCGCAACTAATATAAAGCGCCACCGTCGCCACCACCATAAAGGTAATCGCCACACTGATCTTGATGTCCGAAACGCCAAGGATGCCGTAGCGAAAGGCGTTAACCATGTGCAACACCGGGTTCGCCAACGACACCGTCTGCCAAAACGGCGGCAGCAATGTAATCGAGTAAAACACCCCACCCAAATACGTCAGCGGCGTCAAAACGAAAGTCGGAATAATCGAGATGTCATCGAAGTTGCGCGCAAACACAGCGTTGATAAAGCCCAACAGCGAGAAGATCGTCGCCGTCAGCACCACCACCAAAATGGTCACACCCAGGTGATGCACCTGCAAATGGGTGAAAAACAGCGACAGCAACGTCACGATAATCCCGACCATCAAACCACGCAGCACACCACCCAAGGTGTAGCCGATCAGAATGGTATGCGGCGACACCGGCGACACCATCAACTCTTCGATCGAACGCTGGAACTTACTGCCAAAGAAACTCGAGACCACGTTGCCATAGGAGTTGGTGATCACCGACATCATGATCAGCCCCGGCACGATGTATTCCATATAGGTGAAACCACCCATATCACCGATCTGCCGACCGATCAGATTGCCGAAGATCACAAAGTACAAAACCATGGTGATCGCCGGCGGCAGCAACGTCTGCGGCCAGATCCGGGTAAAGCGCCGCACCTCACGGTAGACGATGGTATTGAGGGCAACGAGGTTGGGTTGCAGCTCGGAACTCATAACGCCACCTTCGACAGATTTTTCTCCACCAGGGACACGAACAGCTCCTCAAGGCGATTGGTTTTGTTACGCAGGCTCAGTACTTCGATGTTTTGCTGCGCCAACTGAGTGAACAGCGCCGTGATGCCCATGGCCTTGTCGACCTGAACCTCAATGGTGTGACTGTCGAGCAGCTTCGTCGGATAACCGAGCAACTGCGGTGGCGTGCTCAAGGTGTTCTTGAGGTCGAGCAGGAAGGTTTCCACATGCAGTTGGCCGAGCAACTGCTTCATGCTGGTGTTTTCGACGATGGTGCCGTGGTCGATGATCCCGATGTTGCGGCACAACTGTTCAGCCTCTTCCAGGTAGTGTGTGGTGAGGATGATGGTGATGCCTTTCTTGTTCAGCTCGGTGAGGAAGGTCCACATCGAGCGACGCAGTTCGATGTCCACCCCCGCCGTCGGTTCGTCGAGGATCAGCAGGCGCGGTTCGTGAACCAGCGCACGGGCGATCATCAGTCGACGCTTCATGCCGCCGGACAGCGAACGCGACGGCGTATCGCGCTTGTCCCACAGACCGAGCTGGGTCAGGTACTGCTCCGCGCGTTCCTTGGCGATTTTCGGCGGGATACCGTAGTAACCGGCCTGGGTCACCACAATATCGAAGGTCTTTTCGAACTGGTTGAAGTTGAATTCCTGAGGCACCACGCCAATTGAGCGCTTGAGCTGCGCAGGATTCTTGTCCAGGTCGTGACCGAAGATATTCACCGTTCCGCTGGATTTGTTCACCAGGGTCGAGAGAATGCCGATGGTCGTGGATTTGCCGGCGCCGTTGGGGCCGAGCAAAGCGAAAAAGTCACCTTCGGCGACGTCCAGATCGATACCACTCAGGGCCTGGAAACCGTTGCCGTAGGTTTTGGTTAGCTGCCGGATGGACAGAGCGGAACTCATATCGGATTTACGCACCAAGATGGGGGGAAAGGGACGAACAAGGGCGAGTGGCGACGAACACAGCCACGGCGCATGAGCGCAATGGTGCTTGTCGTCGCCACACAAGTACAGTCAAGTGTGTCGATAGTGAGTATTAAGTCAACGCGGTCATGACCGCTTTCTGATACGCCGGACGCTGTTTCAGGCGTGCATACCAGGCTTCCAGATGAGGCTGCGGCGCACGCTCGATCGGCATCTCGAACCAGGCATAAATGAAGCTGCCCAACGGGATGTCGCCCATGCCGATTTCATCGCCCGACAGGTACGGCTTGGCGGCCAGCGCCTGATCGGCCATCGCCAGCAACTCGTCGCATTCCTTGATGGCGGCGTTGATGGCGGGCCAGTCCTGCTTGTCTTCCGGGGTGCGCAGCACGCCCCAGAACACCGTACGGAACGGGCCGGCAAAACTCGATGTGGTCCAGTCCATCCACTTATCGGCCGAGGCACGGGCCTTCAGATCGCTGGGGTACCACGCGGTGCCGCTGGCGTGGACGGCCATCAGGTAACGCACGATAGCGTTGGATTCCCACAGCACGAACCCGTCGTCTTCAATCACCGGCACGCGACCATTGGGATTCATCGCACGATATTCAGGCGTGTCGACCACGCCAAAGGCGCCGCCCGCATCGATGGCTTCATAGGCCAGGCCGAGCTCTTGCGCGGCCCACAAAGGCTTTCTGACATTCGACGAATTTTTCCGACCCCAGATCTTCAGCATGACCGCCTCTTTATGGATGAATGCGCAGGCAGCATACGCCGGATCAGGCGCGACTCAAATCGCTCTGCATATCCCCCAGCAGCGGCGGCAGTGTCTGGCTGAACAGGTGCGGATAGCACTTTTCCAGGTGCTCGAAAAAGAACACTTCAGGCACGTCGGCAAACTGGCCGTGATCGATCAGGTATTCCATCAATTGCTCGCCGGCGCGATTGAAGGGATGGAACACGCTGTCGTTGATCCCGTCGAATTCCAGCGGCGCAACGTTGAACAATTCGCAGAGCTGCTGGTTGAACGCCGGGGTGGCTTTGACCCAGCGGCCGTTCAGGTACAGCTCTGTATAACCATGCATGGCGAACACGTCACTCTTGAGCAACGCCAGCAAACGTGGGGTCGACAAATGATTGCGCACATCCGCCAGACCGATCCGCGCGGGAATCCCGCAGTGCCGGGCTGCGCCTGCCAGCAGCGTCGCTTTGGGCACGCAATAACTTTCCCCGGCGGCCAGCGCATAACTGCCACACAAAGTGTCTGGATCGCGGCTGAACGTATAAGGGTTGTAACGCACGGTCTCACGCACGGCGTAATAGAGATTGATCGCCTGCTCGAGCGGGTCGCGACGGTTACCGCGATGCTTTTCGGCGAACTCCACCACCGACGGATGGTCACTATCGATGAAGCGGCCGGGACTCAGGTACTCGTGCATGAGGACAATCTCCTTTGGAAGCCACGAGTCTAGCGACAGGCTCAGCACAGGTGTAACGACGTTTCGGCCAAACTTGGACGTTTGCCGTCCGCCCAACGAACGATTTGCGCGGTTCGATGGCAACCGGTCCTACAAAACTCATCCAAGGTTTCCCACGATTTCAATCACAGCGCTCTGACCACCGCGTTTCGCGGATGCCGTCTAAGCTCTGAAGGTTGTTTTTGCCCTGTTTCACGGAGGATTGAATATGCTGCTGTTGTGGATACTGGTTCTGGTTATCGGGATTGCGTACCTGGCTCACCGGCGTATCGCCCCGCTGCCCGCCCTGGGCATCGTGGCGGTCTACGTCGTTGCGATGGGCGCGTTCAGCCACGCTCCGGGTTGGCTGCTGCTGATTTTCTGGGTGTTGATCGCGGCGGTCGCAGCACCGTTGTTGCTCCCCGACCTGCGCCGTAAATTCTTCAGCGCGCCACTGTTCAGCTGGTTCCAGAAAACCCTGCCACCGATGTCGGAAACCGAACGTGACGCCATCGACGCCGGCACGGTGTGGTGGGATGGGGAACTGTTCAGTGGTCGCCCCGACTGGGACAAACTGCTGTCCTATCCAAAAGCGCAATTGAGCGAAGAAGAACAGGCCTTCATCGACGGCCCGACCGAAGAACTCTGCGCCATGGTCAGCGACTGGCAGATCGGTCAAACCATGGATCTGCCTGCCGCAGCCTGGACCCACATCAAGGAAAACGGCTTCTTCGCCCTGATCATTCCCAAGGAGTTTGGCGGCAAGGGTTTCTCTGCCTACGCCCACTCCCAGGTCGCGATGAAACTGGCGACCCGTAGCGGCGACCTCGCCTCCACCGTGATGGTCCCCAACTCCCTCGGCCCGGCCGAACTGCTGCTGCATTACGGCACTGACGAACAACGCAACCATTACCTGCCACGACTGGCACGCGGCGACGACATTCCGTGCTTCGCATTGACCGGGCCATTGGCTGGCTCCGACGCCGGCTCCATGCCCGACACCGGGGTGATCTGCAAAGGTCAATGGGAAGGCAAGGAAACCCTCGGCCTGCGCCTGAACTGGGAAAAGCGCTACATCACGCTGGGTCCGGTCGCCACCCTGCTCGGCCTGGCCTTCAAGGCGTATGACCCGGATCATTTGCTGGGTGACGAAGAAGACTTGGGCATCAGCCTGGCTTTAATCCCGACCGACACTGAAGGCGTTGAGATCGGCCGTCGCCACCTGCCATTGGGCGCGGCCTTCATGAACGGGCCGAACGCCGGCAAGGACGTGTTCGTTCCTTTGGACTTCCTCATCGGCGGTCAGGAAATGCTCGGCAAAGGCTGGATGATGCTGATGAATTGCCTGTCGGTCGGGCGTTCGATTTCGCTGCCGGCGGTGGGCACTGGCGCGGCGAAGTTCACCAGTCTGGTGACCGGCCAATACGCGCAGGTGCGTGAGCAATTCAACGTTCCCTTGGCCGCGTTCGAAGGCATTCAGGAAGCCATGGCGCGCATCGGCGGTAACGCCTGGATGATGGACGCCGCGCGCATGCTGACCGCCAACGCGGTGGATCTGGGCGAGAAACCGTCGGTGCTGTCGGCGATTCTCAAGTATCACCTCACCGAACGCGGCCGCGAGTGCATCAGCCACGCCATGGATGTGCACGGCGGCAAGGCGATCATCATGGGGCCGAACAACTACCTCGGTCGCAACTGGAATGGCGCGCCCATCTTCATCACCGTGGAAGGCGCGAACATTCTCTCGCGCAACCTGATGATCTTCGGCCAGGGGGCGATTCGCTGCCATCCCTTCGTGCTCAAGGAAATGGCCCTCGCCGGCCGGGAAGACAAGGACCAGGCCCTCACCGAGTTCGATGGCCTGCTGCTCAAGCACATCGGTTTCGCGGTCAGCAACGCCGCCAGCACCCTGGTGCTGAACCTGGGCTTTGGGCACCTGGAACATGCGCCGGGCAACAAGCTCAGTCAGGGCTACTTCCGTGCGCTCAATCGTCAGGCTGCTGCGTTTGCCATGCTCGCCGACCTCAGCATGATGCTGCTGGGGGGTGAACTGAAACGCCGCGAACGTCTGTCGGCACGGCTGGGGGATGTGCTCAGCAACATGTACCTGGCTTCGGCGGCGCTCAAGCGCTACCACGACCTCGACTCGCCGGATCACATGGCACCGCTGTTTACGTGGGCCATGGAGGAAAGCCTTGGCCAGTCCGAACGCGCGCTGGATGAACTGCTGACCAACTTCCCGAATAAAGTGCTGGGTTGTCTGTTGCGAGTGATCGTGTTCCCGTTCGGCCGCCGTCACAAAGGACCGTCGGACAAACTCGGTGCCGAAGTCGCCGCCGTCATCGGCCGCGCCAAGGGCGATCCGACATTGGAGGAATTGCTCGGTGGTTGCTACCGTCCGCAATCGGCGGATGACGCGGTCGGCGCCCTGCAACACGCCTGCAACCTGCTGAATGCGGCGCAGCCATTGCAGAAAAAACTGCATGTCGCCCTCAAAAGTGGCCAAGTCAAACCGGCCGCCGGGGAACACGTCATCGACGCAGCGCTGGAGGCTGGCGTGTTGCAGCCCGTGGAAGCGCAGACCTTGCGTGAAGCCGAAATGGC
The DNA here is from genome assembly GCF_059716195.1 of Pseudomonas sp. LBUM1644. NCBI lineage: Bacteria > Pseudomonadati > Pseudomonadota > Gammaproteobacteria > Pseudomonadales > Pseudomonadaceae > Pseudomonas > Pseudomonas sp. LBUM1644. Next base: position 4,757,715 of record NZ_CP166812.1, read on the forward strand.
GCGGCGCAAGGTAATTGATGTCGATGATTTCGACAAAGAGCAGCTGACGCTGGCTGACGGCAAGGTCCGCTGATCCAGCCCAGCCTGTAAAAAGAGGCGCCGGAGCTTTATACTCCTGCGCCTGTTTTGCTCTTGAGGACTTATCTCGTGTCCAACATCGTTGCCGATCATCTCGTTTTGCTCGACCACCTGCGCAGCATCCTGGTCGCCGTAGGTGAGGCCGAGCAGGTTCCCGAAGAAAGCCATGCCTTGTTCCTGGAGCGCTTTGACGAACTGCGTGCCTTGCTGCCGATCGACCCGATCGAAAGCCAATACCTGGGCCAGGACATTCTGTGCCAGGTGATCACCCGCTACCCGCAAATCGCCCACCTGGTCCCGCGCGACCTGCTGTGGTACTTCGCCGGCGACTGCCTGCATTACATGCCCGATGACGAAATCGACTTGTATCAGGCGCTGGAAGAGCGTCGTTTCGAAGCCGAACAGAACGATGAACCGTTCGACTGGAATCAGGAAAAACAACTGCTGGCGATGTCGAACGACGACAGCAAGCACTGATCCACGACCGGAAATACAAAAGGCCCGCATGGTTGAACATGTGGGCCTTTTTTTGTCTCGCAGATCAAAAGATCGCAGCCTTCGGCAGCTCCTACAGGGTGAGCGAGATTCCAATGTAGGAGCTGCCGCAGGCTGCGATCTTTTGATCTTGTGTTCAATACAACCCATCACTCTCGGGCAACTCATACTCCGCCGCGACCTTACCCTGCGCCCCCGGCTTACTCAAGGTCGGTTCCTTCTCCAGGCATTCCACCAGATAATCGATAAACGCCCGCAACTTCGGCGGCAGGTATCGGGTTGGCGAATGCAGCAACCAAGCGCCACCATGGTATGAGGCCAGAAAGGTCCAGTCCGGCAGCACCTGCACGATCAACCCCTGCTCCAGCGCATAACGCGCAGTGAAATACGGCAAGCTGCCGATGCCGATGTGCTGCAACACGGCGCCCAATCGCACACCGGTGTGATTGGCGGCATAACGCCCACGCACACCGACTGTCACGGCTTTGGTGCCTTTCTTGAATTTCCAGCGCGCATCGCTCGGCGTTTCGCCCAGGTAGATGCAACTGTGATTGAGCAAGTCATGGGGATGGGTCGGTGTGCCGTGTTCGGCCAGGTACTGCGGCGTGGCACAGAGCATATGGTCGATGGTCAGCAATTGCCGCCCGACCAGCCCGGCGGGTGGCCGATCAGTAATGCGAATCGCCAGGTCGACATTGTCATCGATCAAATCCACCTGCCGGTCTTCAAGCATCAATTCCACATCCACTTTGGGATAACGCCGAAGAAATTCGGGCATGTGCGGATGAATCACAAAACGCCCCACGGCCTTCGGCACGCTGACACGTATCAGCCCTTCCGCTTCCTGGGTGAACTGGCCGCTGATTTCCATCACCGACTTGGCCGCACTGACCATGTCCTGGCAACGCTTGAATACTTCCTCGCCACCGTCGCTCAAGCGCAGCTTGCGCGTAGTCCGTTGCAGCAGACGGGTGGCGAGCGCTTTCTCCAGACGGGAAATGCTACGACTGACCGCCGAAGGTGAAGAACCCAACTGACGAGCAGCCTCGGAGAAACTGCCGGTCTCGACAACCTTGACGAAAATCGCCATTTCACCGAGCAGCGGCAGTGGAAGATTTATGCTCACGACGCAACAGTCCTTTGAGATTTGAACGGATTATCACGCAATTCCACCCTCCCTATAATAAAAAACAGAAATTCTGATAAGGGCTGGAATATGACGCTTCGCCTCTTTTTCCATAGCGATGACCTCAAGGCCAATGTGGAAGTCCTGGCGTGCACGCCCCATGAGAACGAATTCGCCGTGGTACTGCGCGCCACATTGTTTCACCCGCAGGGCGGCGGACAACCCTGCGATACCGGTTGGATCGGCGAAAGCCAGGTGCTGCGGGTCGTGCAGGATCCGGACCGGATCATCCATTTCGTCGATCAACCGGTGAAGCTCGGCATGACCCAGATTCGGGTCGACGAACAACGTCGCCAGTTCAATACCCGCATGCACTCCGCCGGCCATCTGATCGGCCACTTCGTGCAGGCCTTGGGCTGGATGCCCATCAAGGCGCATCACTGGCCGGGCGAAGGTCGAGTGCAATTCAAACCGGCAGAGTCCGCGCAGGAAGTTGATGCACAGGCCGTTCAGTTTGGCATTGAGCAGTGGATCGCCGATGACTGGCCGCGCCTGACGTCGTTGCGCGAAGGCGCCCGAGAAATCGGTTTCGGTGAACTGCCTGCCTATGGTTGCGGCGGCACCCATGTACGTAGCCTGAAGGATTTGGGCACGGTCACGATCGCCTCCCTTTCGCAGAAGAAAGGCACGCTGTCAGTTCACTACAGCGTGGACTGACTCGTTGGGCGGTGTCATCGCCTGATGCCGGGGGAGCGCGCATTCGCGCCTCCCGTTGACTCTCTGATAGATGGACCTGAGACATGATGCTTGACGTCGAGCGTCTCGATGAGACGTGCATAAAAAAACTGGCCAACGAAGAAGTCCTCGCCCTCCGCGTCAAAGGCTTTCTGCCCCGACCGCTGGCGATTCAGATCGGCGACAAGATCCTTGCTCCTGGCTTCGAGGGTTACATCAACGCGCCGAGTATCGGTCGCATCGGCATGGCGTTTTATGAAGCGGAAAACCAGCCGCTGCTAATTGAAGATTACTTCGAGCGGGCCACCCGCAACATCGCGGAGTTGCGCAATCGCTGCGCGCCCTACTCATCCCCGATCGACACCCTGCGCTGCATGCTCGACGAATCCTGGCCGGCGGGTGCGCACCTGGAGAATCTCTACGGTCGCAAGATGTACGTCGGGCTTTCAAGGGTGGTGAAACCCGGCGTGTGCTTCCTGGCTCATCACGACATTTTTGCCAAGGATGCCCCGGACAGTTTCCAGGCGCGAAGCCTGGAGGCGCAGTTCGCCTGCAATGTTTACCTGAACATGCCAACCGAGGGTGGCGCGCTGCAGATCTGGGACGACGATATTTCCCCGGACCAGTTCGACGAAATGCGCGGCAGCAGCTACGGCATCGACCCGTCCCTGCTCGGCCCACCGACCCTGGAGATCCATCCCGATCCGGGGGATTTCATCATGTTCAATTCACGCCGCATGCACTCGGTGACACCAGGCGTGGCCGATCCGCGCCTGAGCCTTTCATTTTTTGTCGGTTATCGCGGCAATGCTTCACCCCTGACCTTCTGGAGTTGAGATGCAGTTTTCAAATTACCTGGGCGAGTTCCTGGCGTTGGCGATCATCCACTTCCTGGCCGTGGTCGCACCCGGTCCGGACTTTGCCGTCACCATCCGCCAGAGCGTGCGATTCGGGCGAATGGTGGGAATCTGCACAGCATTGGGCATTGGCGCAGGCATTTCCGTGCACGTGCTTTACACCTTGCTTGGCGTCGGCGCGCTGATGCACACGACCCCCTGGTTGTTGACCGTGGCCAAGGTCGTGGGCGGTGCCTACATTTTGTATCTCGGTGTCAGCCTGCTGCGCAGCAAACCTAAAACCGTGCTGGAGGGCGACAACGGCACCGACGATCCGGTGGTCGAGCAAACGCTGCTGAGGGCGTTCACCACTGGTTTTCTGACCAACGCCACCAATCCCAAGGCCACGCTGTTTTTTCTCGCGATCTTCACCACCATCATCAGCGCCACGACACCGCTCAAGATTCAGGCGCTCTACGGTGTCTGGATGTGTTTCGTGAACGCCCTGTGGTTTGTCATCGTTGCGCTGTTCTTCTCAAGCAGCAGGGTGCGGTTGCTGTTCATGCGCTTGGGGCACTGGTTCGAGCGGAGCATGGGAGTGATCCTGATCCTGTTTGCGGGGCGACTGATTCTGTCGATGTAAAAACCCGGCCTTACAAAACGCCCGCACAGTCTGACTGGCGGGCCTTTTTCAGGATGAAATGCAAATAACGCGCACACAAAAACGCCGCTCAATGAGCGGCGTTTTTGTTAAATATGGAGCGGGAAACGAGACTCGAACTCGCGACCCCGACCTTGGCAAGGTCGTGCTCTACCAACTGAGCTATTCCCGCAAATGGCGTCCCCTAGGGGACTCGAACCCCTGTTACCGCCGTGAAAGGGCGGTGTCCTAGGCCACTAGACGAAGGGGACACGCTAACTGAAACACATGGTGTGTATTTCAGTGCCCAAATCCGTATCCGAAGATACCGGTTCTGGTTTCACTCAGCGCTGCCCGAAAGCAACGCTGTTTAAAATTGGAGCGGGAAACGAGACTCGAACTCGCGACCCCGACCTTGGCAAGGTCGTGCTCTACCAACTGAGCTATTCCCGCATTGGCGTCCCCTAGGGGACTCGAACCCCTGTTACCGCCGTGAAAGGGCGGTGTCCTAGGCCACTAGACGAAGGGGACACACGTACAACATTCACTTCCTACCGCGTTTCGCTCTGTGCTTTACGCTGTAAGTGGCGCGCATTCTATGGATGGATTGAGGGGTCGTCAACCCCCTGATATAAATTTATTTAAATCAATGACTTCGCCCTGCTTTGAGACGCGGATCCGGCTTTTCGCCCCCCCGGCATCTGACGTGTATATTCTGACACCCGCCAAGACGTTATAGTCCACCCACGCGAAGATGGTGGCAATGTGCACCTCGCACACCATTACTTATATAAGCAGCAACGCGGCCGATATAGACGGAGAGGTAGCCGGCTCAACACGCCGAGCGGCGCTATGCGCTTCACTGGCAAAGCCACTACACTCGCACGCGAACCCTATGAAGAGGTCTTACCGTTGACACCACTCATGATCACCCTGCTAGTCGTAGCCGGGATCGCACTATTGATCGCCATTGGCTACATGAACCATGTGGTGGAAAACAACAAACTGGAAAAGGCCCGCGCCAAGGTAGAGCTCAACGATCGCCTGCGTCGCTGCGGTGAAATCACCGAGACGTTCCCTGGCCAGTTGATGACTCCGGCGCTCAAGCTGCTGTTGACCCGCCTGGAACTGAACGTTTGCCAACGCTTGCTCAACCTGGAAAAAACCAGCAGCAACCTCAGGGCACGCATTACCGAGCTGACGGCCCTTGCCGCCCAAGGCGAATCGATCCCGGTCAATAACCCGCCAGCGCCGATCCAGACCGAAGCCAAAGCCAAGGACGTCCGCTTCCTGCTCGAAGCCCTGCACGGCCAAATCACCCGCGCTGCACAGGATGGCTACCTGCCGACCAACGAAGCCAAACGCTGGATCCGTGAAGTTCGCCATATCCTGGTCCTGCTGCATATCGAGTTCTTCAACCACCTCGGCCAGCAATACCTGCAACAAAACCAGCCTGGCCAGGCCCGCCTGGCGTTCGAACGCGGCGTGCAATACCTGCGCAAACAGCAAGAGCCGCAGGTGTATGCCGAACAACTGGAGTACCTGGAAAAACTCCTGGCGCGTGCCAATGCCATGGTGATGGACAACATCGCCTCGGTTGAAGCCGAAGCCAACCAGTTGAACGTAGGCCTCAAAGACGTCGAGGCCGATGCGGACTGGAAAAAGAGAGTGATCTACGACTGATCAGCAAAAACAGGAAAGCCACCGGAAGGTGGCTTTTTTTTGAGTTGGATTTGACACGTGAGTACATCCAAGAAAGCAGGTCGACTGTCAGGCCGCCTTCGCGGGCAAGCCCGGCTCCCACAGGAACTTGGGTACAGCTGGGGGGACTGGTCGGCTGGCAGGCCGCCAAGATCAAAAGATCGCAGCCTTCGGCAGCTCCTACAGAGTCAAAGGCGAACGCCCGCTTTTCACCACTCATCAGGCCGAGCGTTAGCTCGCCTGCAGCTCTTGATCTTGATCCACCCGCCCTATATCGGGAGGCTGAGTGGAGGTGTGCATCCGGGGAGTGGCGCGCAGCGCCGTTCGACACAGTCGAACACGCTGCATGTAGGTCGTCGCGAAGCAGACCGGAGGGCAGTGTCCCCGGATGGATACCGGAGCGAAGGAACGCCGAGCCTTAGCGAGGGGCCGGACGCTCGGGGCGAGCCTTTTTTTGCTTACCTTTTTTTGGCGTTTGAAAAAAAAGTGAGTCGCCGTAAGCGCGAAACCCCAAGCGGCCGTTACCGCAGCAACGGATATGTACCCCATCAAAAATCAAAAATCAAAAATCAAAAATCAAAGCCGAAAGTGCCCCACCATCCCCTTCAACTCAACCCCCAACTGCGCCAACTCATTACTGGAAACCGCATTCCCCTGCATTGCCAACGATGACTGATCCGCACTCGCGCGAATACTCGTCACACTGCGATTAATCTCCTCCGCCACCGAACTCTGCTCCTCGGCGGCGGCCGCAATCTGCTGATTCATCTGCTGAATCAACGATACAGCCACCGCAATACTCCCCAGCGCACTCTCAGTCTGCAACGCATCACTCACCGCCAGCTTCACCAACTCGCCACTGCTCTGAATCTGCTGCACAGAAGACTGTGCGGCCGAGCGCAAGGCGCTGACCAGTCGTTCGATCTCCTCCGTCGATTGTTGAGTGCGCTTGGCCAGTGCCCGCACTTCATCGGCCACCACCGCAAAGCCCCGACCCTGCTCGCCTGCCCGAGCCGCTTCGATGGCCGCATTGAGCGCCAACAGATTGGTCTGCTCTGCCACACTCTTGATGACGCTCAGCACCGTGCCGATGTTCTGGATTTCTGCGCTGAGGCTTTCAATGCTGGCACTGGCCGAACTGGCCGAGTCCGCCAGTTGCTCGATCCGCGCCATGCTCTGACGCACCACCGCCTGGCCACTTTCGACTTTGCCATCCGCTGTCTGCGCCGCCTGGGCGGCTTCTTCCGCGTTAAGCGCAACATCGTGCACGGTAGCGGTCATCTGATTCATCGCCGTAGCGACCTGCTCGGTTTCTTCCTTCTGGCTACTGACCTCAAGATTGGTCTGCTCAGTCACTGCCGAAAGCGATTGTGCCGAGCTGGCCAACTGCTCGATGCCGGCCTGCAAACCGCTGACAATACTGCTCAGGCCCGCGCCCATTTGCTGCATGGCCTGCATCAATTGGCCGATCTCGTCTCGGCGGGTCACTTCAACGGTCGCACTCAAGTCGCCAGCGGCGATCTGCTGCGCCACTCGAATCACACTGCGCAACGGCGCCACAATCAAACGGGTAATCACCAACGCAGCAATCAATCCGACCAGCAAAGCCAATGCCGACGAACCGATGATCAACAGCGAATTCTTTTTCAGCTCCGCCTGCATCGAGTGATCTTCGGCGACATAAGCCTGATCAACCCGCTCCATCACCTGAGCGGCGCGTTGATGCAGTTGCTCATAGACCGTTTTTTCCTGTGCCAGCAGGCCGGTGTACTCCGTGAGTTTTTCGCTGAAACTGCCGATGTGGCCGGTGACTTCATTAAGGACAGTCTGATAGCCCTCATCCTTGACCGTGGTTTTTAACTGCTCCGCCTGGGTCAGCGCCTGGTCGGCCTGCTCGATCTTGCCCTGCCCTGCGCTGTCGTCACCCTTGCGGCTCTGATCCAGGCGCACACGCGCTTCGTTCATGGCTTGCAACATCAACCGCGACACCTGGCTGACCTGACTGGCTTGCTCAATAAATTGCGAACCGTCCTTGCCCTCGGATTCTTTCAAGGCATAGGCGCCGTCGTCGGCGAGTCCGGCCTGCAACACGTCAAGGTTATTGGCCACGCTGGACACCGACCAACTGGCCATTTCCAGTGCCAGGTCCTTGGCCTGGCTGAGCGAGACGAACTCGTCAAAGGCCTTGCGATAGGCCCCCAGGGACTGCTCGACGTCATTCATCACCGGCACGTTGGCCGCAGACGCTTCTTTCAGCTGGGTCGCCAGGGCAATCAAGGCGTCAACGCCCTGGTGCAAGGTATCGGCGGTTTTCGGATTGCCGTGCAACGCGTATTCCTGCTCAAGCAGTCTCACCTTGAGCAAACCGCTGTTGAGCGACGACATCTGCTTGAGACCATCGAAGCGATGACTGATGGTTTGCAGGGACCATACGCCGATAGCGGCCACCAAGGCTGTCAGCAGCAGCACCAGTACAAACCCGACACCCATTTTTTTCGCCATACCGAGGTTGGCAAAACGTCCTTGCACGGCCGAAATCATTGCGCTTAGTCCCCTGCCATTGTGAGTTGACGCAGATTCGCAACGGGCCTTTGCCAACACAAGTCTCTGGCGTCGGAATAATGGCAAAAAGCTACGCACGCGTCGTTTTCAGAACGCTTTAGGTCGATCCCGAGCGGTGGCCTGAAAAAACGCCCGGGCGCGTGGATCACAGGCACAGGCTACATTGATGCGTTGCCAGTCGCTGGTTTCACCCGTGGGACTGAATGCTGCCGCAGGCGCAAGCAAGATACCAAAGCGCCGGGCCTGCGAACGCACCTGAGCGTAGTCGGACATCCGCGATCGCGCCCAGATAAACAGGCCTCCAACGGGTTTACCGAAGACCTCCCAATCGGCATCTTCGAGCGCCTGCAGCGCCGCCGCCCTATCGCTGCTCAGACGCTGGCGCTGGCGCTGTACCAACTTGCGATAGGCACCACTGATCAACAGGCATGCCAACACCGACTCGCCAAACCGTGAAGCGCCCATACTGCTGATCATCTTGATCTCGGCCAGCCGCGAAATAACCTCGGCGTTGGCCACCACAAAGCCAACCCGCAACGAACTGCTGAGCGTTTTGGAATAGCTGCCGACGTAAATCACATTGGCCTCCAGCGCAGCGAGCCGCGTACCGGGGCCGCTGTGCAGATCTGCCAGGACGTCGTCCTCGATGACCTGCACGCCATGGGTTTTGGCCAGTTGCAGGACCCGCTGCGCCACCACCGTCGTGAGGCAGCTTCCCGTCGGATTGTGAAAGAAACTGTTGATGAACAATCCACGAGGCTTGTACTGCTGCAAAAGCACCTCCAGCGCTCCGATGTCTGGCCCGCGAGGGGTCCTGGGGACTTCGATCATGCTGACACCGTGCAACCGGAGCAGATCGAACAGCGAGGGATAGCCGGGATTTTCCACAACCACGCAATCACCCGGCTTGAACAAGGTGCGCACGATCAGGTCGAGCCCCTGACTGGCGCCCGCCGTCGTCAGGACGCAATGGTCCTCCACCACGATATCCAGCTGTTTCAGGCGCTTGAGGATTTGTTGACGCAGGGCTGGCAGGCCCAGCGGCGTGCCGTAGCTGAATAGACCGGCCATGTCGGTACGGGTGACATGACGGATCGCGTAGCTCAGGTCGTCGGTCTCACGCCAGCTGTCGGGAAGTCCGCCATTGCCCAGTTGCAGATGACTGTCTTGTTTGGCCTCCACGTCCTCGAACCATGGAGAATCCTGTTGACCCTGAGCAGCCAGTGGCGCAGCGGCAACAAAGAAACCGGCCCCATGACGCGAAGCCAGCAACCCTTGAACCACTAGACGCTCGCACGCCTCAACCACGCTGTGTTGACTGAGCAAATTGATTCGCGCGATTTGCCGCACGGACGGTAATCGCGTTCCCGGCGGCACCTTGCTGCAATGGAGCCAGCCGGTTAGCGCGTCGACGATTTGCTGTACGACCGGCACCAATGCCTGTCGATCGATTCTCAACTCCATGAGCAAGCAAACTCCTGTTCGTTTTGCAGGAGTCAGTTAATCACAGGAGCGCCGGACGGGTTGTGCGACAACGCCGTCAAAACCCGCGGTTCTAACCATTTGAAACACAATCAAAAGATCGTCCGAACGCGGCCCGAACCTTCGGCAGCTCCTACAGAGGATCTGCCGCAGGCTGCGATCTTTTGACGTTGATTCTTCAAAACGCCGTGACACCACCATCCACCGCCAACGAGTGACCCGTGGTGAACGCGGCGCCATCACTGCACAGGTACAACACCGCACTGGCGATTTCCTCGACCTTGCCGATACGACCCACCGGGTGCATGGCGCTGGCGAACTCGCCTTTCTTCGGGTCCGCTTCATAGGCACGGCGGAACATGTCGGTATCGATCACCGCCGGGCATACCGCATTCACCCGAATCTTTTTCTTGGCGTATTCAATGGCAGCCGATTTGGTCAGGCCAATCACTGCGTGCTTGGAAGCCGCGTAAATGCTCATTTTCGGCGCAGCGCCGAGACCGGCTACCGACGCGGTGTTGACGATTGCACCGCCCCCTTGCGCCAGCAGCAACGGTAGTTGGTATTTCATGCACAGCCAGACGCCTTTGACATTGACGCCCATGATCGCGTCGAACTCATCGGCCGTGCCTTCGGCCAGCTTGCCCTTTTCGATCTCGATGCCAGCATTGTTGAACGCATAGTCGAGACGGCCGTAGGTATTCACCACTTCGTCCATCAGATTTTTTACATCGCTTTCCAGCGTGACATTACAGCGCACGAAGGTCGCTTCGCCCCCCGCCGTACGAATCAGTGCCACTGTGCCCTCGCCGCCCGCCGTGTCCAGATCGGCGACGACCACTTTCAACCCTTCGGCGGCGAACGCCTGGGCAGTCGCACGGCCAATACCATTGGCAGCGCCGGTCACAACGGCGACTCGGCCGGAAAACGTCATGCTCATTGCTAGGTCCTCGAAAACAAGAATGCGGGGGATCGCGTGTTCCCAGTCTAGTCACAGGGACCCGTACCACGGCAGCACTATCAGAAGGCCGGTTGGTTACACATGAGTTGCAGTGATAGAACCACCAGCGTGACTATCACTGCACTGGATCGATATGCATTCGCCGCATCAGCCAAACTTGCGGCATCGATCATGAAGGTCTATCAACAAGGCTTCATTCATCTTGAGTGCCTGTCATGACTACCCAGACCAATCGCCAATTCCTGCTCGCCAAACGTCCAGTGGGCCCGGCGACCCGCGAGACGTTCACCTATCAGGAAGTTCCGGTCGGCGAACCGGCCGCGGGTCAGATCCTGGTCAAAAACGAATACCTGTCCCTGGACCCGGCCATGCGTGGCTGGATGAACGAGGGCAAGTCCTACATCCCGCCCGTCGGTATCGGCGAGGTGATGCGCGCATTGGGTGTAGGCAAAGTCGTGGCGTCGAACAATCCGGGCTTCGCCGTCGGGGACTATGTCAATGGCGCGCTGGGCGTGCAGGATTATTTCCTCGGCGAGCCACGCGGCTTCTATAAAGTCGATCCGAAACTGGCGCCGCTGCCGCGTTACTTGTCCGCATTGGGCATGACCGGGATGACCGCCTACTTCGCCCTGCTCGACGTCGGCGCACCCAAGGCCGGTGACACCGTCGTGCTCTCAGGCGCCGCTGGCGCAGTGGGCAGCATTGCCGGGCAGATTGCCAAGATCAAAGGTTGCCGCGTGGTCGGCATCGCCGGTGGCGCGGACAAGTGCCAGTTCCTGATCGACGAACTGGGTTTCGATGGCGCCATCGACTACAAGAACGAAGACGTCATCGCCGGTCTCAAGCGCGAGTGCCCGAAAGGTGTCGACGTGTATTTCGATAACGTCGGCGGCGATATTCTCGACGCGGTGCTGAGCCGTCTGAACATGAAGGCGCGAGTGGTGATTTGTGGCGCCATCAGCCAATACAACAACAAGGAAGCGGTCAAAGGCCCGGCCAATTACCTGGCGCTGCTGGTCAACCGCGCACGGATGGAAGGCTTTGTGGTGATGGACTACGCCGCGCAATTCGCCGCTGCCGGGCAGGAAATGGCCGGCTGGATGGCCAAGGGGCAGCTCAAGAGCAAGGAAGACATCGTCGAAGGACTTGAGACGTTCCCGGAGACGCTGATGAAGTTGTTCAGCGGGGAGAATTTCGGCAAGTTGGTGTTGAAGGTTTAAAGCGGTAGATCAAAAGATCGCAGGCTACGCCAGCTCCTACAAGGTCTCATGTAGGAGCTGCCGAAGGCTGCGATCTTTTTACGCCAGTTCGGCGACTACGGCAGCCAACGCTTTGGCCGGATCCGCCGCCTGGCTGATCGGACGGCCGATCACCAGATAATCCGAACCCGCATCCAGCGCCTGACGCGGCGTCAAAATGCGGCGCTGGTCGTCCTGGGCGCTGCCCGCCGGACGAATCCCTGGGGTCACCAGTTGCAGCGACGGATGCGCCGATTTCAAGGCCTGGGCTTCCAGGGCCGAGCACACCAGACCATCCATCCCGGCTTTTTCCGCCAACGCGGCCAGGCGCAGTACCTGCTCCTGCGGCTCGATGTCCAGGCCGATGCCCGCCAGGTCTTCGCGCTCCATGCTGGTCAGCACGGTCACGCCGATCAGCAGTGGTTTCGAGCCGGTACGCTGGTCGAGCACTTCGCGGCAGGCGGCCATCATGCGCAGGCCACCGGAGCAGTGCACGTTGACCATCCACACGCCCATTTCCGCCGCCGCTTTCACGGCCATGGCGGTGGTGTTCGGGATGTCGTGGAACTTGAGGTCCAGGAACACCTCGAAACCCTTGTCGCGCAGGGTGCCGACGATTTCCGAGGCGCAACTGGTGAACAGTTCCTTACCGACTTTAACGCGGCACAGTTTCGGGTCCAACTGGTCGGCCAGCTTCAGTGCGGCGTCACGGGTGGGGAAATCCAGGGCGACGATGATAGGAGTCTGGCAGACGGACATGTGCGGGCTCTCAGGCAGGACGAAATCGGCGCGCATTGTAGCGGAACCAGCGCGGCTGCGGGACCCGATGATCGGTATTTCGTCGTCGGCGCTCAAGCAAGACTAGCCCTTTGGCCAATTGTGTCGAGCCCGATACACTCACGACACGCCCACAACATCCTTCATCACTACCCTCGGCAGTCGCAACACGTCCTTACAGCTCTTCCCGCCTCCGGGCCGGACGCCTATGCTGAAACCACAACCTCGCAGCCTATCTTTGTGGTTGGCAGCCTACCTGGCAGATGAACGCACGCATGCACAACACCCAAGCTACCGTTAACGACGATCAAAAAGCGCCCGGCGACGACAAACGCTGGAGCATTCGCGCCCTGATCGTCGACGATGACGTCCCGATCCGCGAGCTGATGATCGACTACCTCGCCCGGTTCAACATCCATGCCAGTGGCGTCACCGATGGCGCTGCCATGCGTCTGGCGATGCAGGCTGAACATTTCGACGTGGTGGTACTGGACCTGATGCTGCCCGGCGAAGATGGTTTGTCGCTGTGCCGCTGGCTGCGCGCCGATTCGGATATCCCGATCCTGATGCTCACCGCCCGCTGCGAACCCACCGACCGGATCATCGGCCTGGAACTGGGCGCCGACGATTACATGGCCAAGCCGTTCGAGCCGCGCGAACTGGTGGCACGGATCCAGACCATTCTGCGCCGGGTGCGCGACGATCGCACCGAACAGCGCGCCAACATCCGCTTCGACAACTGGCGCCTGAACAGCGTGCTGCGCCAGTTGATCGCAGCCGATGGCCTGGTGGTGCCACTTTCCAATGCCGAATTCCGCTTGCTCTGGGTCTTCATTGAGCGTCCGCGCCGGGTTCTCAGCCGTGAACAATTGCTGGATGCCGCCCGCGGTCGCTCGATCGAAGCCTTTGATCGCAGCATTGACCTGCTGGTCTCGCGCCTGCGCCAGAAACTCGGCGATGACCCGAAAGCGCCTCAGTTGATCAAAACGGTTCGCGGTGAGGGTTATCTGTTCGACGCACGAGACATCGGCTGATGCGTGCGCGCTTCGATACGCTGTTCGGCCGCCTGTTTGGCGTGCTGCTGGTAGCGATTATCCTGGCGCACCTTTTGGCGTTTGCCTGGTTCCACCATTACGGCCCGCCGCCGCCTCCGCCGCCGCCGGAGTTTGCCGAAAACTTCGACGGGCAACGGCCTCCGATGGACCCTCGTTTCGAAAACAGACCACCCCGGCCGTGGTTCGGCGGCCCCTTGGTGCCGCTGACGTTTCAGTTGGTCTCGCTGATTATTGCCGCCTGGTACGGCGCCAAACTGCTCAGCCGGCCGATCCAGCGCCTGAGTGACGCTGCCGAGCGCCTGAGCGAAAACCTCGACAGCCCGCCTCTGGATGAATCCGGCCCACGGGAAGCGCGGCAGGCAGCGCACACGTTCAACAAGATGCAGCAACGTATTCGCGAACAAGTGCAGCAGCGCTCACGGATGCTGGGTGCCGTGTCCCACGATCTGCGTACGCCGTTGTCACGGTTGAAGTTGCGGTTGGAGCAGATCGACGACGACAAACTGCAAGGCCAGATGCGACAGGATCTGGATGACATGATCAGCATGCTCGACGCCACCCTGACCTACCTGCATGAACAGCGCACCAGCGAGGCCCGGCAGTGGATGGACGTGCAGGCGTTGGTGGAGTCGTTGTGCGAGAACGCCCAGGATCAAGGCGCCGATGTTCAGGTCAGCGGCCACTGCGCGCCGTTGCAGGTGCAGCCGATGGCGTTGCGTTCGTGTATCAACAATCTGCTGGACAATGCCCTGCGCTATGCCGGGCAAGGGTTGATCTCGCTCGAAGACCATCGTGAGCAACTGGTGATCCGGGTCATCGACCACGGGCCGGGGATCGCGGCGGATAAGCGTGAAGTCGTGTTCGAACCGTTCTTCCGCCTGGAAGGTTCGCGTAATCGTAATTCGGGTGGAGTGGGTCTAGGCATGACCATTGCCCGCGAGGCGGCCGAACGACTGGGCGGACAATTGAGCCTGGAAGAAACGCCCGGTGGAGGCCTGACCGCAGTCATCCAGTTACCCCGATCCTTGTAGCAGCTGGCGAAGCCTGCGTCCGGCTGCGCAGCAGTCGTAAAATCGGTCAGCGCGGTCTTTCAGGGATACCGTGTATACCGGATTTACGACTGCTTCGCAGCCGAACGCAGGCTTCGCCAGCTGCTACATGATCTCATCGTGCTCTGTGTAGTCATCGGTACAAACCCCACACACCCACGACACCTTGCCCCTTGAGGCTGCATAAGCCGGTGCACCCACCGGTTTCCCATTCCAAGGAGTGAGTCCAATGATCGGTAGCGTCAGCAACTACACGAGTTATACCAGCACCAGCAGCACCACAACCAATAACGCCCGCAGTCAGCAATTTCAGAAAGAGCTGCTCGCCAAACTCGATACCAACAGCGACGGCGCAGTGGATCAGGACGAGCTGAAAAGCGCCCTGTCGCAGAAAACCGACGACGGCCTGCTGGTCAGCCTGAGCAAAAATTTCGCCGACCTGGACAGTGACGACAGCGGCAGCCTGAGCAGCGAAGAAATGGCCGCGATGGCGCCTCCGCCGCCACCGCCGGGGGACCAGGCACCGAGCACCGAACTCGCCGATGCGCTGATCAGTGCCCTCGACGCCGACGGTGACGGCGCCATCAGCAGCGACGAATTGAGCAACGGCCTGACCAGTGCTGGCAGCAGTGCCGACAGCAAGGAAATCTTCTCGGCCCTGGACAAGAACGAAGACGGCACCGTCAGCAAGGACGAACTCGCTGCCAGCCTGGCCCCGCCTCCACCACCGCCACAGCAGGTGTCCAGCGACGAACTGTTCAGCCAACTGGATGCAGACAGCGACGGCAGTGTCACCGCCACCGAATTGAGCAGCGCGTTGCAGGCCAGTGACAGCACTTCATCGACCAACACCGACACCAGCGCCGCGTTGCTCAAAGTGCTGGATAGCGACAAGAGCGGGGGCGTCAGCAGTGACGAACTGAAAATCGCGCTACAAGCCGGTCGCGAGAAAAAATCCGACAGTTCCACCGATCAGTCGAATGCTTCCGAAGCGCTGAACAAAATGATCGCTAACCTGAGCAAGCAGTATTCGCTCGACAAGGTGGCGACCGTGGGCAAATACCTCAACGTGGCCACTTAAGTCAAAAGCTTCGCGGGCAAGCCTCGCTCCTACACGACAGATACTTGTAGGAGCGAGCGGTGCGGCGATCCGACTTGCCCGCGAAGAGGCCCTAAGCCCCATAAAAGAAACTCAAGGCCGGCGTTCTTCAACCCGCGCCTGGCTCTTGCTCCAGTCGGTCAGCAGGCTGTAAGCCACCGCCAACAAGGTCGGGCCGATGAACAAGCCAATAAACCCGAACGCAATCAAGCCGCCAAACACACCCAGCAACACGATCACCAGCGGCAGATTCCCACCGCGGCTGATCAGGTACGGTTTAAGTACGTTATCGACCCCGCTGATGATGAACGTGCCCCAGATCCCGAGAAACACTGCCATTCCATACTCGCCCTTCCACGCCAGCCAGGCTGTCGCCGGAATCCACACCAACGGTGGCCCCATCGGAATCAGGCTCAGTAAAAACGTCACGATGCCAAGTACCAGAGCCCCAGGCACGCCGGCAATCAAGAACCCGATCAATGCCAGGACCGCCTGAGCCGCCGCCGTCCCGATCACACCGTTCACCACCCGCTGAACCGTGCCCGCCACCAGCTCGATGTAATACCCGGCACGGTTACCGATCAGCCGCTCCAGCAACCCATGGACAAATGCCGCCAGTCGCGGCCCGTCGCGGTAGAAAAAGAACACGAAGACAATGCTCAGCGTCAGCTCGAGAATCCCGCCGCCAATCTGCGCACTGCGCGCCAGCAACCAGTTACCCACCTGTCCCAGATAAGGCTTGAGCGAAACCATCATGGCCGCGCCCTGCTGATCGATGCTGTTCCAGATCACCACCAACCGCTCGCCCACCAAGGGAATACTGCCCAGCCAGGTCGGCGCCTCGGGCAGACCGTCGACCTGCACATCCTTGATGAACGCCGTGGCATCGCGCACGTGATCCGCCAGGTTGAAGCCCAGCCACACCAGTGGCACCGCCACCAGCAACATCCAGCCAAGCGTCAGCAATGCCGCCGCCAAGGCCTCGCGCCCCTTCAGTAATCGGGTCAGCAAGCGCATCAGGGGCCAACTGGCAAATGCCAGCACTGCGCCCCAGAACAACGCTGACCAGAACGGCGCCATCACCCAAAAGCTCGCGCCAAACAACACCAGGAGCAGGATCTGCACCAACAGCCGATCGTTATTGATCATCCAGGTCTCGAAAAAGTCAGTCTGCAAAAGAGTAGGCGAGCGCGGCTGGCGCGTTCACCTGGTGAAGCTTATCGCAACAGTTCTAGGCGCAGACCGGTGCCGTCGACGCTGCCGGTTTCCATCCGGGCCGCCCGCACGCCCTGTGCAATCAACGCCTGGCGCCAGGCTTCGGCGTTCGTCCCGGACACAGTAACCCGCAGGGTCGTGTCCAGATTCAAGCCGCGTGAGAGCAAGCGCAGCCAGGTATCGTCAGGGGCAGCGGTCAGTTTGGGTAAATCGAGTTCGCCGGTGCTTTTGAGTTGGCGTAACAGGGTCGCTGAAGTCGGCAGCAAATCACCCAGCGGCGCAGCGGCATCGAACTGCTCGACGTGCAGATAAGCTTTGCGATTACCGCGCGTGATGCTGTAGAGCGCCACCAGCGTGCTGTCCTTTGGCGCCGCCAGCCGCAACAGCAGGTACGCCTGTTGATCGTCAGCACCATAGAGCTTGGCGTTGCCGAAGACCTCATTGGCCCACAGGCTGCTTTCACCGCAATCACGGGCCTGGCACCAGAACAGCAACTCGGCACCCTGCTTCTGCAACGCTTCGCGAGCGGCAGTGAAGGCTTCGGTGGAGGAATGCTCCGGTGGCAATTCGTACGTGACGGAAGTGGTCTGCCCACGCGCGGTGACCTGCCCGTCGAAACGCAACTGGCCGCTGATCTTGCGGATCGATCCCAGCGGGTAGATCCGCTCAAGTTCCACAGCCGGGCGATAGTCGACAATTTGCGCATCGGCCATGCGCGGCACGATCGGCAGGTCCTGACTGCCCGCAAGGTCGGCGGCAAACAACAAGGGGCTGAAACAACATAGCGCCAGCACACTGAATGAACGCATGGATAGGCTCATCGGATCAGCATGGCCTGGGCGCCTTTGACGACGCGGACATCAGAGACCTTGAGGCCATTCGGGGTCGCAGCGGTGTAGAGGTCTATCATGGTTGTCTCCCATTTCAAGCCGCCCAGCCTCGACAGTTGCCCGGTGCAAGTCAAGGAACGGCGAAGAACCGATTGAAACAGTCTGCGACAAGGTCGGCGCCGGGTTCGTCATTCAGGTGCAAATGATGGCCGCCAGGCAGCTGTTCTCGGCTAAAGGGTAGACGTTCCAGCAACTCGGGATGTTTGGCGAGCATGCCGTCGGCCGCCACCACCAATAACGCAGGACAACTGACCCGCTGGACGAAGGCCATCGCCTGTTCGGTTGTAAGACGTAGCGGCGATGGCAGCGTGAGCCGATTATCGGTGCGCCAGGTATAGCCGCCCGGCACCGGCATCAGCCCTCGCTGGGCCAGCAGTTCGGCGGCTTCACGACTGACAGCCACCACACCTTTCATGCGCGCCTCTATGGCGCGGTCCTGAGTGGTGTAAACCGGTTTGCGCTTTTCCCGCAGATCAAGCTGCGCTTGCAGGGCCATGCCCATACGCTCAGCCGCATTTTCGCCCTTGTCTGTAGGAGGAATGATGCCGTCGATCAAGGCCAGATGGGTGACACGTTCCGGCATTGACCCGGCAATGATCAACGAAGCGATCGCGCCCATCGAGTGGCCCATCAGCGCAAATCTTTTTAGTCCCAGCTGTTCGGCAACCTGCAGCACGTCGTGGGCATAGTCCCACATCGCGTAGCCGGCACCGGTCGGGCGATGCCCGGAGTGACCGTGGCCGGCCATGTCCAGTGCGATGATCCGCAGGCCTTTGAGTTTCGGTGCCAGTCGAGCGAAGCTGTTGGCGTTGTCGAGCCAGCCATGTAACGCGATGACCGGCAGGCCGTCTTCAGGGCCGAACAAGTGCGCCGCCAGCTCAATGTGCGGCAGGCTCAGGCGAACTTCTTCGACGACATGGCTCATGCGCAATCCTGCTGACGACGACCTTCCCAGCGACTGAACAGATTTTTCAGGAGCGTGGCGGTGTCTTGTGGACGTTCGAGGGGAAACATGTGGCCACCGTGCATGGTCAGGGACTCACCCAACGGCATGCGTCCGACGCTGCTGGCGTGATGACGCATGACCACGCGGCTCTTGTGCCCACGCACGACCGCCAGCGGCACTTTGAGCTGCCGCGCGCGACCGGGACTGATGTGGGGAACACCGCGATAGATGCTGATTTCCGTGGCCGGGTCGAAGCGCAGGCGCAGCTTGTCGCCCACCTTTTGCAAACCGTGTTGCAGGTACGCGTCGAAGCACTCCGGGTCAAATCCACGGAACAAGGTTTTGCCGGCGAAATACAGCCGGGCGGCTTCCAGGTCGGCAAACTCTTCCCGGCGCCCCAATGTGCGGCCAGCGGGGGTCAGACGGTCGATGAAACCAAAGCGCTTGGCGGCGCGGATGACCCATTGATCGGCACGGGTCAGTACCGGCGAATCGAGCATTACCACGCCGCGGTACAGTTCGGGACAACACAACGCCGCATGCAGATGCAGTACGCCGCCAAAGGAATGCCCGACACCCCACACGGGTTCCGGTTGCTGTTTCAGGTGATGAATCAGCTCATCCACCAGGTTGTGCCAGTTGTCATCCGCCGGAAAACGCGGGTCATGCGCATGCTGCTCCAGATGCGTCACCTGATACTCGGGCGCCAGCGCCGCGAACAATTTGCCGTAAGTCCCCGAAGGGAATCCATTGGCGTGGGCGAAAAATATCTGTTGCGACATACCGGTCGATCCATCAACGAAAACGAAGCTTGATTGTCCGTAAGACGACGTCCTACAGCAATGACCGTAACTGACAGGAATGATGACAGTCCGGCCAATGAATATCTGTGTAGCAGCTGGCGCAGCCTGCGTCCGACTGCGCAGCAGTCGTAAATACCGCAACCGCAATCTTTCTGAACCACTGCGGTGAATGGTTTTACGACTGCTGCGCAGTCGGACGCAGGCTGCGCCAGCTGCTACAGGGATGGCGTTTCAGCGTGCAGGTGGATTCTCACCCAACGGCACGACCGCCATGGTTAACCGCGACACACAACTGGCCTTGCCCTCATCACTGGTCAAGCGGATATCCCAGACATGCGTCGTGCGACCGATGTGGATCGGCTTGGCCACTGCTGTTACCCGCCCGCTGCGCAAGCCGCGCAAATGGTTGGCGTTGATTTCCAGACCGACGCAGTAGAACTTGCTGGCGTCGATGCACAAATAACTGGCCATCGAGCCGACGGTTTCGGCCAGCACCACCGAGGCGCCGCCGTGCAGCAAGCCATAGGGCTGGTGAGTACGGTGGTCGATGACCATGCTCGCGGCCAGGGATTCTTCATCGCAGGCTTCGAAGCGAATATCCAACACTTCACCGATGGTGTTTTTCTGGATCGCGTTCAACTGCTCGATGTTGGGAGTGGTGCGCCACAGACTCATCGCTGATATTCCTTTGTGGGTTTTGTTCGTGACTCAATCCTGCCACAGCACCGCCTCACTGCGCTCGCTCCATTCTTCGAACCGCCCCCCGTATGCCGCTTCGATCATATTGCGCTTGATCTTCAGGGTCGGCGTCAGAAAGCCGTTTTCCACAGCCCAACTGTCCTTGACGACAACGAGCCGGCGTAGCCGCTCATGTTTGTCGAGGGCGCCGTTGACCTCTTCCAGCAGTTTCTCCAGGCTCGAATGCAGGCCGGCGCGCGCAGTTCCGCCCGCGTCCTGCTGCCCGATCGCCGAGAGCACGCACAAGCCCAGCGGCGCGCTCAAGCCATCGCCGACCACGCACACCTGTTCAATCCGCGAATGCACCGCCAGACGATTTTCGATCGGCGCCGGAGCCACGTATTTACCTTTGCTGGTCTTGAAGATCTCCTTCAGCCGTCCGGTCAGGCGCAGGTTGCCTTCGGCGTCTTCCTCGCCCTTGTCACCGGTGTGCAGAAAACCGTCCGCGGTGATGGTTTCGGCGGTTTTTCCAGGTTCCTTGAAATACCCGAGCATGGTCGCGCCACTACGCACCATCACCTCGCCCGACTCGGCGATCCGCACCTCGACTTCCGGACATGGCTTGCCAATCCACCCCGGTTTGTTCTGGCCCGGCAGGCCAATGTGTGAATAACCGCAGCTTTCGGTCATGCCATAGACCTCCAGCACATCCAGCCCCAGCTTGCGGTACCAGAGCAGCAACGTCTGCGGCACCGGCGCGGCGCCGGACAAGGCAATGCGCAAGGCATCGAGCCCAAGCCCGGCTAATACCTTGTGCCCGACTCGCTTGCCGATAATGGGCAGGCCGAGCAGGAAGTCGAGACGCTTTGCCGGGATCTTGCTGAAGACGCCCATCTGGAACTTGGTCCAGATCCGCGGCACGCCGAACAGCGCGGTGGGCCGCGCACGCTGCAAATCGGTGAGGAAGGTATCGAGGCTCTCGGCGAAGAACACGCTTTGCCCGGTGTAGATCGACGCCAGCTCGACGAACATCCGCTCGGCGACATGGCACAGCGGCAGGTAGGACAGCAGTCGATCCGACTCGTTGAGGCCAAACAGCTGCGTACCACGCGTGGTGGCAAACCCCAGAGTGCCGAAGCTGTGCATCACGCCTTTGGGCATGCCCGTGGTGCCGGAGGTATAAATGATGGTTGCCAATTGATCGGCGGCGGGTTTGGGATTGTCCTGGATTGGAGAGCTGCGTTGCAGGTCGGCCCAGCTGAAATCGAAAGTGCCTTGAGGGTGCAACGGCAGGCTGATGGTCGGCAGGTCCGAGCTGACACCCCGGGACATGCCAGGCCAGTCGTCGAGCTTGCCGATGAACGCCAGCACCGCCTCCGAGTGTTCGAGCACTTGAGCCACGGACTCGGCTGTCAGGTTCGGGTACAGCGGCACGGAGACGTGCCCGGCCATCCAGATCGCCAGGTCGGCGATGATCCAATGGGCGCAGTTTTTCGAGATCAGGGCAATGTGGCTGCCCTGCGGCAATTCACGCGCTCGCAGCCAGTGCGCGGCGCAGCGCGCCTGGTGACCAACGTCTTCCCAGGTCAGGGTCTCGACCTGTCCAGCGCCCGTGGGCTGGACCAGGAAGCGCTGGCGGGGATGGCGGGCTTCACGCTCATAAAAGACGTCCAGCGGCAAACGAAAAGCAGCAGACATACAACTCGCTCCTGTTTTTATTGGTCTGGAGCAAGCGTAGTCAACCGAGCAGTTGCTTGGTCGATTATTTGATAGAAAAACCAGGATCAAAAGATCGCAGCCTGCGGCAGCTCCTACAGAGAGCCATGCAGGCTGCGATCTTTTGCTTTACGGGTGCTTGATACCGTTGAGTTTCATCGCCCCGGCCAGCGGCAAATCACCTTCAAGCTCGGCAAGGCCGGCGGTTTTCACCGCTTCCGGTTGTTGCACATGACCGTGCTGCAGGTACCCCAGCAAATTGCCCACCAGCGGGTTGTGACTGACCAGCAATGCGCGGTCCACAGAGACCAATTGCTCTGACACCGATTGCGGGCTGTAGCCGGGAGTCAGCCATTCGACAGTGCGAATATCCGGCTGAAAGCCCAAGGCTTCCCGCACCAGTTGCGCGGTCTGTTGCGCTCGCAGATAGGGGCTGGCGTAGATCGCTGTAATAGGCTCACCGATCAGCTTGGCCGCACTTTTCAGCACTTCTTCGCGACCGTGCGGGGTCAGTGCCCGCTCGGAGTCGGGACGCGAGCCGAATGGTTCGGCTTCACCATGACGCAATACCCAGAGTTTCATAGCTTGGGTTCCTCATCTCGGACCGGATGCGGGGCGGGCGCCACGACGTGCGGCGCTTCACCTTCCGGTGTACGCGGCGTCGGCCAGTCGGCGAACGGCCAGGGTTTCTGGTCGCTGTGGAACGTGCCGAAACGACCGATCTGCGCCAGGAACTGGCTCAGGCTGTCGCCGAAGTTCATCAGGCTGGCGCTCGGGGCGCCATAAATCAAACGATAGACCAGCTGCACCAGTACCACGGCGCCGAGAATGAATTGCGCCACCTGCCAGACCAACAGGAAGACGATCATCCACAGCACGCGCAGCAGGATGGATTCGTAACTGGCTTCTACTTTCGGATCGTTCATGTCTCGCGCTCCCTGATAATCAGTTGAAACCGCTGGTAGAAATAAAGTCGACATCGGTTTTCGGCTCGCCGCGCATCAACAGCTCAATCACCTGATTCAGCGTGCGCCCTTCGAACAGGATCGCGTGCAGGCCGGCGACCAGCGGCATGTACACCCCGACTTCCTGGGCCTTGGCTTTCAACACCTTGAGGGTGTTCACGCCTTCGGCGACTTCGCCCAGGCGCGTCACCGCATCTTCCAGGCTCAAGCCTTGACCGAGGGCGAACCCGACCTGGTAGTTTCGGCTTTTCGGCGAGGAGCAAGTGACGATCAAATCGCCCACGCCCGCCAGGCCAAGAAACGTCATCGGGTTGGCGCCCTGATTCACCGCGAAACGGGTCATTTCCGCCAGCGCCCGGGTGATCAGCATGCTCTTGGTGTTTTCGCCCATGCCCAGCGCCACCGCCATGCCGGCGATGATCGCGTACACGTTTTTCAGCGCCCCGCCCAACTCGACGCCGAAGCGGTCGGCGCTGGCGTACACCCGAAAGGTCCGACCGTGCAAAGCCTCCTGGACCCGTTGGCAGAGTTCTTCGTCTTCGCTGGCGACCACCGTGGCGGTCAACGCGTGTTCGGCGATTTCACGGGCCAGGTTCGGCCCGGACAACACGCCGATGCGCGCTTGCGGGGCGATCTCTTCGAGGATCTCGCTCATCAGCTTGAACGTGTGGGCTTCGATGCCTTTGGTCAGGCTCACCAGCAATTTACCGCTCAAACGCTCGGCATGTGGGACCAGTACCGAACGCAACGCGCTGGAGGGCAGTGCGACGAAGCACAAGTCGCAGGCTTCCAGTGTGGCTTGCAAGTCAGTGACCGGCTCTACGGCCGGAAGAATCTTGATGCCTTTAAGGTAACGCGGGTTCTCGCGATTGACCCGAATGGACTCGGCCTGTTCCGGATCACGCATCCATTGCCGGACCTGATGCCCGTTCTCGGCCAGAAGATTTGCCACGGCGGTACCAAAACTTCCGCCTCCCAGGACCGCAATTGGGCGCTGTTCAGTCATATGCAATCCGTTAATCCATACCAATGGCGATGTCGGCATTATACGGAGCGGCCCAGTGGCGGCCAGCCCCCGCAACAATTACCGACACTTGTAGAAAGAAGACCAACAAAACCGAGGAAAATGCCGGCATCGTGACTGGAAAAGTCGACCGGCTCGGTTAACATGCGCGGCAGGTAATCGCTATCAAGGCTGTGTCGTGTCTTTTGGCTCACTTCCCACCCGCTCGCCGCAGGTACTGGCGCTGGTTTTCAGCTCGTCGTTGCTGGCTGACGACTTTCTCACAGAGCTGGCATTCTAAATGTGCAACGGGATAGGCAAGACACCTACCTTTGGTCGCCAGCTGGCCGTGGTGTGCCTGCTGTTTGCCGGCTTGTTGAGCAGCCTGCCGACAAACGCGGCAGACATTCTGCTGATCGGTGCCGAGGACGGCCCCGGGGTGCAATCTTTCGCCAAGGCCTTGAGCGAGTTGCGTCCATCCGACAGTGTGCGCTACCAGTCATTGGGCAGCTTGCCTGTACCGGACAAATTGCCGGCCGACAGCCGCTTGATACTGCTCGATCTGCCGAGCCTCGACTGGCGCCTTCAAGTCGACCAAGGCCCGGCGACGTTGGTGCTGCGCATCAGTCGCCTGCAAGCCCGGCAACATATCGGCACTGCCTTGCCCCAATACCTCAGCCTGCTCTGGAGCGATCCGCCGCTGGACCGGCAATTGCGCCTGACCCGAGTCCTGCTGCCACAGGTCCGACGGATCGGCGTGCTCTACGACAGCCACAGTGAATTCCTGCTGAAAGAATTGCGTCAGGCTGCCCAACCCCTCGGCTTGGAAGTCGTCCCCGAGCGCTGGGACAACACCAATGACAGCAAGCCGTTGCAGGACTTGCTGAAAAACAGCGATGTGTTGCTAGGTCTTGACGACCCCGATCTGTACAACCCGAAAACCGCAAAAAACCTGCTGCTCAGCAGTTACGCGCGGCAACTGGCGCTCATCGGCCCCAACGCCGGATTCGTCAAGGCTGGCAGCCTGGCCAGTACCTACAGCGATCAGAGCGACTGGCTGGCGACTCTCGACGAACTGCTCGACCGGCCGCCGGCCACCTGGCCGCGCGCCCACTATCCGCAACACTTCAAAGTCTTGGGCAACGCGCAAGTGGCGCGTTCATTAGGTATTGAGCCAATAAATGAAACGTCTGTCGCTACACAGTTGGCCGAAGGAGAACGCCGCCCATGACCTTCCGCCGCCGTTGGGACATCAACACGCGCACTCAGATCATCAGCCTCGGCCCGGCCCTGTTGTTGACGTTGCTGTTGATCAGTTTCTTCACCTTCGTGCGCATTCAGGACCTGCGCCAGGAACTCAACCACACCGGCCAGCTGATCGCCAACCAACTGGCACCCGCCACCGAATATGGGGTGATCTCGGGTAACAACGAGGTCCTCGACAGTTTGCTCAAGGCCACCCTGGCCACGCCGAACGTGCGCTTTCTGGAAGTGCAGGACAGCGCCAACCGGATTCTGGTGTACGTCGAGCAACCGTCGGAAACCCACAACCGTTCGCAACAGGTCGAAGTGTTCCAGGCCCCGGTGCGGTTGCAACAAATCCAGCTGCACAATGATTTTTTCCAGAACAGCAAAGCCACCACTATTGCTCCCGCCGAGGACTATCTGGGACGGGTGATCGTCGGCCTGTCCAATGACGCGTTCAATCAACGCCAGCAGGAAATCCTGCTCAAGGCCGGGATTCTCGCGCTGTTCGCCCTGCTGTTTACCTTTCTCGTGGCCCGGCGCCTGGCCGGCAGCCTGTCGCAGCCGATCCGTGACATCGGCAATGCGGTCAAGGCGATTCAGGAAGGTGACTACAAAACCCCATTGCCAATCGTCGATGACACCGAACTGGGGGCGCTGTCGCAACACATCAACAACCTTGCCCACGGCCTCGAACAAGCCAGTCGTGAACAGCACCAGGCGATGGCGCAGTTGATCCAGACCCGCGAGGAAGCAGAAAATGCCAACAACGCCAAGTCGGATTTCCTGGCGATGATGAGCCACGAACTGCGCACGCCGATGAACGGAGTGCTGGGCATGCTGCAGCTGCTGGAAACCACCGAGATGACCGAGGAGCAGGTCGAATATGCGGCACTGGCTTCGGAGTCCACTGAACACCTGCTCAAAGTCATCAACGACATTCTCGACTTCTCGCGCATCGAGCGTTCGGAACTGGAACTCGAGCACATTCCGTTCAACCTCGCGGACCTGATCAGCAGTTGCGCCCAGGCGTTCCAGCACACTGCGGTACAACGCGGGCTCGATTTGCAACTGCGGCTCCCCGAAGACATGCGCGCGCTGCAGGTGCAAGGCGACCCGACGCGGATCCGGCAGATCCTGGTGAATCTGGTCGGCAACGCGCTGAAATTCACCGAAAAGGGTCTCGTCTCCATCGAACCGCAATGGCAGTCGCTGGATCATGAGTTGCTGTGGTTCACCTGCACCGTGCGCGACAGCGGGATCGGCATCTCGGCCGAGAGCCTGGAATTGATGTTCAACGCGTTCCAGCAGGCCGACAGTTCTATTTCAAGGCGTTACGGCGGCACCGGCCTGGGCCTGCCGATTGCCCGCACCCTGGCCGAACGCATGGGCGGCACCTTACGTGCCCAGAGCGAAGAAGGTCATGGCTCGGTGTTCACCCTGGAAATCCCCCTGGCGCTCTATAAACAGACGCTGCCAGTGCGGGTGCCGCGCACGCCGACCGGCAGCGGCGATGGTGAGGGGCGCAATGTGCTGCTGGTCGAGGACAACCCGGTCAATCAGACGGTCATTGAAGCAATGTTGCGCAGTCTGGGCTTTACTGTCAGCGTTGCCACCGATGGCGCGCAGGCGGTGCGCAGCGCCGAGAGCCTGATTTTCGAAGCGATTCTGATGGACTGCCGACTGCCGATTATCGACGGCTACGAGGCGACGAGGCAGATTCGCCAACTGCCCGGTTGTGTAGATTTGCCGATCATCGCACTGACCGCCAATGCCTTGCAGGGCGACCGCGAAGCCTGTTTATCCGCGGGAATGAACGATTACCTGGCCAAGCCCTTCAAACGCACTGATCTGCAGCAAATTCTGCAGCGCTGGGTGCAGTAGTGCAGGCCTTTCGACCATCTGCGACTGGCGTGAAAGGCGAAAGTGCGGCAGTCTTAGGCACCCGAACAGGCCCGAAAAGGGGCTTGAATAATAATTTCAGTGCACAAGTGTACATTCATGTCCTTGGTGCTGTGACTTTCACCACAACGCAATAGTCTATGAGTAGGCTGCTGACTCGAGGCATGACCGCTTCGATCGGCCGGGAAGATTTGCCCCACCTGCCGCATGGGATTATTGAGGAGCTCGCATGACCAAACAAAACGCCTTTACCCGGGAAGACCTGCTGCGCTGCAGTCGCGGTGAGCTGTTCGGCCCAGGTAACGCGCAACTGCCCGCCCCGAACATGCTGATGGTGGATCGCATCACCCATATCAGCGAAGAAGGTGGCAAGTATGGCAAAGGTGAATTGGTCGCCGAGCTGGATATCACTCCGGACCTGTGGTTCTTCGCCTGCCACTTCGAGGGTGATCCGGTGATGCCTGGCTGCCTGGGCCTCGACGCCATGTGGCAACTGGTCGGCTTCTTCCTGGGCTGGCAAGGTCTGCCGGGCCGCGGCCGCGCCCTGGGTTCGGGCGAAGTGAAGTTCTTTGGTCAGGTCCTGCCGACCGCCAAGAAAGTTACGTATAACATTCAGATCAAGCGCGTGCTGAAGGGCAAGCTGAACCTGGCCATTGCCGATGGTTCGGTCAGTGTCGACGGCCGCGAAATCTACACCGCCGAAGGCCTCCGGGTCGGCGTGTTCACCTCCACTGAAAACTTCTAAGGGTTATCCGCATGCGCCGCGTCGTTATCACTGGTCTGGGCATCGTTTCGTGCCTGGGCAATGACAAAGAGACCGTCTCCGCTAACCTGCGTGCAAGTCGCCCTGGCATCCGGTTCAACCCGGAATATGCCGAAATGGGTCTGCGTAGCCAGGTTTCCGGCTCCATTGACCTTCCCCTCGAAGAGCTGATCGATCGCAAGATCTATCGCTTCGTCGGCCACGCGGCGGCTTACGCCTACCTGGCCATGAAAGACGCCATCACCGACTCCGGTCTGACCGATGAGCAAGTCTCCAACCCGCGTACCGGCCTGATCGCCGGTTCCGGTGGCGCCTCCACGCTGAACCAGATGGAAGCGCTGGACATCCTGCGCGAGAAAGGCGTGAAGCGCGTTGGCCCCTACCGCGTTACGCGGACCATGAGCAGCACCGTTTCCGCTTGCCTGGCCACCCCGTTCAAGATCAAGGGCCTGAACTACTCCATCGCTTCCGCCTGCGCCACCAGTGCTCACTGCATCGGTACCGCGATGGAACAGATCCAGATGGGCAAGCAGGACATCGTGTTCGCCGGCGGCGGTGAAGAAGAGCATTGGAGCCAATCGTTCCTGTTCGACGCCATGGGCGCGCTGTCCAGCCAGTACAACGAAACCCCGGAAAAAGCTTCTCGTGCCTACGACGCCAAGCGTGACGGTTTCGTCATCGCCGGCGGTGGCGGCATGGTCGTGGTCGAAGAGCTGGAACACGCTCTGGCTCGCGGCGCGAAGATCTACGCCGAAATCGTTGGTTACGGCGCAACGTCCGACGGCTACGACATGGTCGCGCCAAGCGGCGAAGGCGCCATCCGCTGCATGCAGATGGCCATGTCCACCGTTGACGCTCCGATCGACTACCTGAACACCCACGGCACTTCGACTCCGGTCGGCGACGTCGCGGAAATGAAAGGTGTGCGTGAAGTATTCGGCGATAAGGCTCCGGCCATCAGCTCCACCAAGAGCCTGTCGGGTCACTCCCTGGGCGCCGCCGGCGTTCACGAAGCGATCTACTGCATGCTGATGATGGAAGGCAACTTCATGGCGGGTTCCGCCAACATCGACGAACTGGACCCGGAAGTGGCAGACATGCCGATCCTGACCAAGACTCGCGAAAACGCCACCATCAACACCGTGATGAGCAACAGCTTCGGCTTCGGCGGCACCAACGCCACGCTGGTACTGAAGCGCTGGGCGGGTAAGTAATACACCCAGTTCTACGCCGCACATAAAAACGCCCCGACTGGTTCGGGGCGTTTTTTTGTGCCTGGGAAAATTTTCCCTGTAGGAGCTGCCGCAGGCTGCGATCTTTTGATCTTTTGATCTTTAGAAATCACAAATCAAGATCAAAAGATCGCAGCCTGCGGCAGCTCCTACAGGGTTTGTGTGGCGCCCGAACATGAAGCTTTTGTCATGAAACTCAGTGGCCTGCGACCGAATGTCGCGTATTTGGCGGGCTGCAGCACTGTTGCAAAATTCGCAATTGTTAGTTACCAAACTCAGTCATTTACTTAGCAAGCTAACCAAACATATAACAGAGACCTGCACACGCCTTGCTGCAGATATCAAAGAGATTGGAGCTAGCAGATGACTGTAAAAGTAACTGAACGCGACGATTCACATAAATCCCATGAAGGCGTAGCCGCCGGTATCCGGATCTGGGATGTACACCAACAGGACATGCTGGTGGGGATGTTTCATTCCGAAACCGACGCCCACAGCTACAAGGCCGAACTGGAAAAACTGGAGCAGCAACGAGAGCTCCGATCCGCATAAGCAATGACAGCATTGAAAACAACAAACCCCGCCATGAGCGGGGTTTGTCGTTGTTGCAGCCTCTAACGGCTTACCACATCAGATCGTCCGGGATCTGATAGGCCGCGTACGGATCATCTTCAGCAGCCGCTTCTTCCGTCTGCACGTTCAACTGCACGATGCGCTGTGGATCGCGTTCCTGGATCTTCAGGGCCGCTTCACGGGGGATCACTTCGTAGCCGCCGGCATGGTGCACGATCGCCAGCGAACCATTGCTGAGCTTATTGCGCATCAGTGTGTTGACGGAGAGGCGCTTGACCTTCTTGTCGTCGACAAAGTTGTAGTAGTCCTCGGTCGTCAGCTTCGGCAGGCGCGAGACTTCGATCAACTGCTTGACCTGCGCGGCGCGCGCCTTGGCTTCAACCTTCTCTTGCTGCTGACGGTTCAGTTCCTGGTCACGTTTGACCTTCTCGGCCAGTGCTTCCTGCGCCAGACGCTGTTGGGTGTCGTCCTGCTCGATCTGGCCTTTATGGACCAGACGCTGCTGCTTCTGCTTCTCTTTGCCGACCTGTTTGGCCTGCTTTTGGTTGACCAGCCCTGCTTTGAGCAACTGGTCGCGAAGGGAAATGCTCATGGTGCTTATTTCTCACTTAGGCCACTGCTCAACCGCAGCTGGGCAAATTCTTTTCCTGACGTTTGGCTTCGCCCCACAGGGCGTCCAACTCTTCGAGGGTGCAATCTTCCATGGGACGGTGGGTGTCGCGCAATGCCTGTTCGATAAAACGGAAGCGTCTTTCGAACTTGCTGTTGGCGCCACGCAATGCAGTTTCCGGGTCGACCTTGAGATGACGCGCCAGATTGACCACGGAAAACAGCAGATCCCCGATTTCATCGGCAATCGCAACCGAGTCGCTATCGGCCATGGCTTCAAGCACTTCATCGAGCTCTTCGCGGACCTTGTCCAGCACCGGCAAGGCATCCGGCCAGTCGAAACCGACCTGCCCTGCACGCTTCTGCAATTTTGCCGAGCGAGACAGCGCCGGCAATGCGGCGGGCACGTCATCAAGCAGCGACAATTGCTCGGGCGCGGATGACTTCTCGGCGCGTTCTTCGGCCTTGATCTCTTCCCAGCGTTGCTTGACTTGCTCTTCACTCAGGCGCGGAACATCCAGCGGTGCGTACAGGTCGCCAGTGGGGAACACGTGAGGATGACGGCGGATCAGCTTGCGAGTAATGCCGTCGATGACGCCTGCAAATTCGAAGCGCCCTTCTTCCCGAGCCAGTTGGCTGTAATAAACCACCTGGAACAGTAAATCGCCCAACTCACCCTGCAAGTGATCGAAGTCGCCACGCTCGATGGCGTCGGCCACTTCGTAGGCTTCCTCGAGCGTGTGCGGGACGATGGTGGCGTAGGTTTGCTTGATGTCCCACGGGCAACCAAACTGCGGGTCACGCAGGCGGTTCATCAGGTGCAATAAGTCTTCAAGGCTGTACATCAAATTCTCTCGTTAAAACCCGGTCCCTGTAGGAGCTGCCGCAGGCTGCGCTCTTTTGATTGTATAAAACAAGATCAAAAGATCGCAGCCTGCGGCAGCTCCTACACAGGGGCACCACTTACGGGGTGCGGTTACGCCGGGTTTCGATGATGTTCGGCAATTGGGAAATACGCC
Source organism: Pseudomonas sp. LBUM1644 (assembly GCF_059716195.1). Taxonomy (NCBI): domain Bacteria; kingdom Pseudomonadati; phylum Pseudomonadota; class Gammaproteobacteria; order Pseudomonadales; family Pseudomonadaceae; genus Pseudomonas; species Pseudomonas sp. LBUM1644. Next base: position 4,789,108 of record NZ_CP166812.1, read on the forward strand.
CCAGCAGCCGCCCCAGCGCATCCAGCCCCGGAATCTCGATGGTCAGGGACATCAACGCGGTGTTGTCCTCCTTATTCGAGCGGGTGTTGACCGCCAGCACGTTGATCCGCTCGTTGAGCAGCACCTGCGACACGTCACGCAGCAAACCGGACCGGTCGTAGGCGCGGATGATGATGTCCACCGGGTAGGTGAGCACCGGTACCGGGCCCCAGCTGACCTGGATAATCCGTTCCGGCTCGCGACCGCCCAGTTGCAGCACCGAGGCGCAGTCCTGACGGTGAATACTGACGCCACGGCCCTGGGTGATGTAACCGACGATCGCATCCCCCGGAAGCGGCTGGCAGCAGCCCGCCATCTGGGTCATGAGGTTGCCGACGCCCTGGATCTGAATGTCGCCGCGCTTGCCCGGCTTGTAGCCGGTGGCTTTGCGCGGGATCAGCTCCAGCTGTTCGCTGCCGCGTTCCGGTTCGACCAGTTGCTGGGCCAGGTTGACCAGTTGCGCCAGGCGCAAATCGCCGGCGCCCAACGCGGCGAACATGTCCTCGGCGGTCTTCATGTTGGCCTTTTCGGCCAGCTTGTCGAAATCTACCGCTGGCAGGCCGAGACGGGTGAGTTCGCGTTCGAGCAGGGTTTTACCGGCCGCGACGTTCTGGTCCCGAGCCTGCAGTTTGAACCAGTGAACGATCTTCGCCCGCGCTCGCGAGGTGGTGACGTAACCCAGGTTCGAGTTCAGCCAGTCGCGGCTCGGGGTGCCGTGCTTGCTGGTGATGATCTCGACCTGCTCACCGGTTTGCAGGCTATAGTTGAGCGGCACAATGCGCCCATTGATCTTCGCGCCACGGCAGTTGTGACCGATTTCGGTGTGCACGCGGTAGGCGAAATCCAGCGGCGTCGAGCCTTTCGGCAAGTCGATGGCGTGGCCATCCGGAGTGAAGATGTAGACCCGATCCGGCTCGATGTCGACCCGCAGCTGTTCCGCCAGGCCGCCGATGTCGCCCAACTCTTCGTGCCACTCGAGCACCTGACGCAGCCAGGAGATTTTCTCTTCGTAGTGGTTGGAGCCGGATTTAACGTCGGTGCCCTTGTACTTCCAGTGCGCGCACACGCCCAACTCGGCTTCTTCGTGCATGGCATGGGTGCGGATCTGCACTTCCAGCACCTTGCCCTCAGGCCCGATGACCGCCGTGTGCAACGAGCGGTAGCCGTTCTCTTTCGGGTTGGCGATGTAGTCGTCGAATTCTTTCGGAATGTGCCGCCACAAGGTGTGGACGATGCCGAGCGCGGTGTAGCAATCGCGCATTTCCGGCACCAGCACGCGAACGGCGCGCACGTCGTAGATCTGGCTGAATTCCAGACCCTTGCGCTGCATTTTGCGCCAGATTGAATAGATGTGTTTGGCCCGGCCGCTGATATCGGCATCGACGCCGGTGGCCTGCAATTCATTCTTGAGTTGGCTCATCACATCGGCGATGAAGCGCTCGCGATCCAGACGCCGCTCGTGCAGCAACTTGGCAATTTGCTTGTACTGATCGGGCTCGAGGTAACGGAAGGACAAGTCCTCCAGCTCCCACTTGATGTGGCCAATACCGAGGCGGTGGGCGAGCGGCGCGTAGATGTCGAAGACTTCACGGGCAACGCGGTTGCGCTTCTCGTCGTCGGCGGTTTTCACCGCACGGATCGCGCAGGTTCGCTCGGCCAGCTTGATCAGCGCGACGCGCACGTCGTCGACCATGGCCACCAACATCTTGCGCAGGTTTTCCACCTGGCCCTGCGTGCCTAGCACCAGCGATTGTCGTGGGCTCAGGCTGGCGCTAATCGCCGCCATGCGCAGCACGCCATCGATGAGTTTGGCGACCACCGGACCGAAGCGCTGGCTGACGGCCGGCAATTGGATCTGGCCTTCGCGCACGCCACGGTACAACACTGCCGCGACCAGCGAATCCTGATCGAGTTTGAGGTCGGCGAGAATCTCGGCGATCTCAAGGCCCGTGCGGAAACTCGAGGTCCCTTCAGACCATAGATTCTTCGCCGCATTGGCTTGTTGTTCGGACGTACGAGCGAACTCGCACGCGTCCTTCAAGGCTTCGCGATCCAGTGCCAGATCGACACTGACCGCGTGATCGAGCCAAGCCTCGAGATTGATACTGCCGTCGGTGTTGATCGGCTGGTGTGCTCTCACCTGTACCATCTTGCTTACCTTCCCTACGACGCAGATTCAATGCGTCAAAATCGCTGACCTTCGTTGCCCGTGAGCCCACGCTGGGCTGGTGCGCGGCTGCACGGGCGGGCCAGTCGGACCAGACGAGCCTTCCTAGCTCGCTTCAAATAACGCCATGGCTTCGACATGTGCCGTTTGAGGAAACATATCGAGAATCCCGGCACGTTTTAACCGGTAGCCCTGCTTGATCAATTCCACCGTATCGCGCGCCAGCGTTGCCGGGTTGCACGACACATACACCAACCGTTTGGCACCCAGGGACGCCAACTTGCGCACGGCCTCGAAAGCGCCATCGCGCGGTGGATCCAAGAGTACCGCAGAAAAGCCTTCGCGGGCCCATTCGGCATCGGTCAAAGGCTGGGATAAATCGGCCTGAAAAAACCGTGCGTTATGCAGATGGTTAGCAGCAGCGTTCGCTTCTGCCCGCTCGACCATTGCCTGCACACCTTCCACCGCCACCACTTCGCGAACAGCCTTGGCCAACGGCAAGGCAAAGTTGCCTAACCCACAGAATAGATCGAGAACGCGTTCATCGGCGTTCGGTTTCAGCCAGTCCAGCGCCTGGGCAACCATTGCCTCATTAACGCCAGCGTTGACCTGGATGAAATCTCCCGGCCGGTACGCCAGATCCAGATCCCACTGTTCAAGACGATAACCCAACGACTGACCGGCCTCGACGGGTTGCGGTTCACCGTCACCGTGCAGCCACAACTGGGCTTCATGGAAGGCGCAGAAATCCTTGAGAATCGTCATGTCGGCGTCGGATAACGGCGCCATGTGCCGCAGCAATACCGCCAGCGATGAACCGCTGAACAATTCCACATGGCCCAGCGCCTGAGGCTTGCTCAAGCGACGGAGCATTTCCGGCAGACGGGTCATGATCGGTTGCAACGGCTGTACCAGCACCGGGCATTCGTTGATCGCAACGATGTCCTGACTGCCTGCCGCGCGGAAACCGACCTCGAGTTTTTTCGCTTTCATGTCCCAGCGCACCGCGATACGGGCGCGACGGCGGTAACCGAATTCCGGACCGCTCAATGGCGCTGCCCACTCTTCGGGTTCGACACCGGCGACCTTCGACAGTTGCTCGGCAAGCATGCGTTGTTTCAGGGCGAGTTGTTCGTTGTGCGGCAGATGCTGCACGCTGCAACCGCCACAACGGCCGGCATGCGGGCAAGGCGCCGGGCGGCGCAGTGCGCTGGCCGTGAATACTCGCTCGGTGCGCGCCTCGACCACTTTGCCGTGGGCGCCGAGAACCCGCGCCTCGATTTCTTCACCGGCCAGGGCGCCGATGACAAACCAGGTGCGACCTTCGAAAAAAGCGATACCGCGACCGTCATTGGCCAGGCGCTCGATGCTCAGGCGCTGCTTTTTGCCGGTCGGAATTTGCGGGACCTTGCTGCCGCCGGTGGGCTGGAAGCGCAGGCCTCTCTCATGCTTGGCCATCAGTTGGGCGCGTCGAATATGCCGGTCGACAAGTAACGGTCGCCACGGTCGCAAATGATCGCGACGATCACCGCGTTTTCAACTTCTTGGGACAAGCGCAGCATCGCTGCTACCGCACCGCCGGAGGACACGCCGCAGAATATCCCTTCTTCGCGAGCCAGGCGACGGGTCACGTCCTCGGCTTCGCTTTGCGCCATGTCGACGATCCGGTCCACGCGTTCGGCTTGATAAATCTTCGGCAGGTATTCCTGCGGCCAGCGACGGATGCCCGGAATCGCCGAGCCTTCCATCGGTTGCAGGCCGATGATCTGCACGTTGTCACTCTGCTCTTTCAAGTAGCGCGAGACGCCCATGATGGTGCCGGTAGTGCCCATCGAACTGACGAAATGGGTGATGGTGCCCTCGGTCTGATGCCAGATTTCCGGGCCGGTGGTGGTGTAGTGCGCCTCCGGGTTGTCGCCGTTGGCGAACTGATCCAGCACCTTGCCACGGCCTTCGGCTTCCATTCGCTGAGCGAGGTCGCGCGCACCTTCCATGCCCTCTTCCTGGGTCACCAGAATCAGCTCGGCGCCATAGGCCGTCATCGCGGCTTTGCGCTCGGCGCTGGAGTTGTCCGGCATGATCAGGATCATCTTGTAACCCTTGATTGCGGCGGCCATGGCCAGCGCAATCCCGGTGTTACCCGAGGTCGCTTCGATCAGCGTATCGCCGGCGTGAATCTGCCCGCGCAATTCGGCACGGGTGATCATCGACAGCGCCGGCCGGTCCTTGACCGAACCCGCCGGGTTGTTCCCTTCGAGCTTGAGCAAAAGGGTATTGCTGGTGGCGCCCGGCAGGCGCTGCAAACGGACCAGCGGAGTGTTGCCGACGCAATCGGCGATGGTTGGGTACTGCAAGGTCATGGCGTATTCGCAATCCAGACTGCGGGGGCGCCTATCATACCGGCAAACGTTCGCAGGCCATATCACGCAAAGTGCGGTGCTTATGGCTTATGGGAATAAGCCAACTCAGCAGTCTTCTGTTTGCACGACATTCATTGCATAAAACTCATGCAGCTTGGCCTGAAGCAACTGTTTGTCCGGAAGCTGGACCTGATATTCAGCAACCAACGCTGGCGAAAGGCTGCGGTTAAGGGCGTACTCGACCACCTCATCGTCTTTGTTGGCACAGAGCAATACACCAATTGCAGGGTTTTCGTGGGGCTTGCACTCATCGCGATCCAGCGCCTCCAGATAGAAGTCCAGCTTGCCCAAATACTCCGGCTCGAATCGACCGACCTTGAGTTCAATGGCCACGAGGCAGTTGAGCCCACGGTGAAAGAACAACAGATCCAGCGCAAAATCCCGCCCGCCCACCTGCAGGGGGTATTCGGAACCGACAAAGCAGAAGTCGCGGCCAAGCTCGATCAGGAACTCCTTGAGGCGTGCCAGCAAACCCTTATGCAGATCAGTTTCCGCGTGGGCACCGGGCAGGTCTAGAAACTCGACCATGTAGGCATCGCGGAATATCTCAAGCGCCGAAGGGTGAGTTTGTTTCAGCGCTGCGGAGGCTTTTGCCGGTTCGGTCATGCTGCGTTCGAACAGTGATGTCTTGAACTGGCGCTCCAATTCGCGCTTCGACCACTTTTCCTGAACGGCCATACGCACATAGAACTCCCTCTCTTCCGGGCGTTTGCTCTGGCTGAAAATGATCAGGTTGTGCGACCAGGATAATTGTCGCACCAGTGGCGCGACTTTCTCGTCAGCGTGGTAAGTCTCATAGAACTGGCGCATGCGGAACAAATTAGATCGGGTAAAACCACGTAACCCCGGCTGACTCAGAGCCAGATGTTCGGCCAGTTGACTGACCACGGAATCGCCCCATTCAGCCCGTTCAAGCTTGCAACTGATGTAGGCACCGACCTGCCAATACAATTCGATCAGTTGAGTATTTACCGTCTGAATCGCCTGTTGCCTGGCACCGTGAATCAGCGCAAGCATTTCATTGAAGCGGTCGTCGGTGGCGTTGCCGGTAAAGTTCGATGCATTCATGCCCAATTCCTTGATACGAGTAAAAGCCAGAGCTTAAACGGTCAACGAGGCTTCAAATTGCCACTGATACCATTTGGCAAATGTCATACAGAAAGCAGCGAACGCTCCGGCAAAATCTGAAAAAGGTTATTGATGAGGGAGAGCAACTACGGAATGCACCCGCCGATCTGTAGGAACGAGGCGTGCCCGCGAAAAGATTGCAGGCATGCTATGCACGACCATCGGATTTTTCTCGCGAGTCGTAGCGCAGGCATGAACTAGTGCGTAACGGGTTCCATGGATAGTCTTTTGTGATGCGCTCAGCGTTCAACAAGGGGACGCCCCTGCTATCCAATCGGTTGTTACTTACGGAAAACATAAACATGAAGACATTTCTTGCGCTTTCTTTCGCAAGCCTGATGCTCGCAGCAGGCCAGGCTTCTGCGGCGTGTACAAGCATTCTCAATACCTATAGTGGCAACACAGCGCCCACCTCCGAAGTTATTGCACAGGGGCCTTTTACAATCACGGGAGCAAACGGGTGTCGCCAAGCCAATATTTCGGCCACTATCGCTGCCATAGGCGCGGGCGCTCCACCAGACCTATACATTGACAGGCTAATAGGTTCAATCTGGACGAAAGTCGCCGGTGGCAACGGCAATACAGCTTCAACACTTGGGCCTCTTGGAACTTACCGAATCCGTCACAAAAATACGCTTTCCGTCAATAGGCAATATTCCGGAACCGTGCGTTACGCTCGATAAAGAATAGGTCGCCGATGTCCGGGCATTTTTCGGACATCGGTTGATTTAAACTTTGAGATTGACTGACAAGTCATTTTCAGCTGAATTGGCAAAATAGGCCAGTGCGTTTACAACCTGATTCACGGCGAGCAACTCTCTCGTTACGAACTTGAATGACTCTTGCTGGGCATATATAGGCCATGCGCGGGCGTATACTTTGTTGTCATCCAGCATCTGATTAAACATGGCGATCGAATTGAATTTAACGTTTCTTTCAGTCTGATGACCAAATTTATCAAACGCCATATTTCCAGATATAAAGGCACCAAACACATGCTTATCTATTAGATCCAGTTCATAAAGTCTCAATCCGACCGTCACGAGTTCGTTGGTGCTTATCGATGTAAAATCGCACCCTCTTATCAAGCCCTTCAACTCATCAATCGAAGATTCGCCTGTCAAACTCAACACATCAGCAGCATCTTGAGCACTGGTTATTGTATGAGTGTTTGTTATCTCGTTAGGATTTTTAATAAAATAGGCATCAGCCTGCATTGATAAAACGGGCATTCTTATTAATACATTCATCGACATTCCTCCTTGGGTTGTAGCCGCAAGTTGAATATCGACCGCCACTTCAAAGGCTTGAGGGTGCAATGTTATTTTCAGAAACTTCCTACTTCAATACTTCTCACCTCGTAGGATATATCCGATGAAGATGTATGAATGTATTTACGCAGTGCTTCTTTTAGTACTAAACCGGCGATTCCGCCACCAAACGCATATTCAACCGCAGACCTTCCCCACCATTCTCCGCACTCAAACTGCCGCCCTGCCGCCGCACTGCATTCCTCGCGATACTCAAGCCCAATCCAAACCCGCCATCCCCCGGCCGCGAACCGTCAAGACGAGTAAATGGCAGGAAAATCCGCTCCAGATCCGCGTCATCCACCCCGCCACCCTGATCTTCCAGCCACAGATGCCAGTAATCCCCCTCCCGCCGACTGCCAAGATGCACGACACCACCCTCGGGAGAATGTCGAATCGCATTACGCAGGATGTTTTCCAGCGCCTGGGCCAGCGTATTGAGATGCCCGCGAACCCAGCAGGACGAATCCACCGAACACTGCAACTGCCCCTCCGGCCAACAGCTTTCATAACAGGCGTTTTCCGTGAGCATTTCCCACAGCGCCTGGACCTGGATCGCTTCATCCGGCAACCGGGTGCGTTCGGTGTCGAGCCAGGCCAGTTGCAGGGTGTCTTCCACCAGCCGTTGCATGCCATCGACCTCGCGGCCAATGCGCTCGCGCAATTGCTCCAGGCTTTGCTCACTTTCACTGGCTACCCGCAGGCGACTTAGTGGCGTGCGTAATTCGTGGGAAAGATCGCGCAACAATTGTTGTTGCAAGGCCACGGTGCTTTGCAGGCGCTCGGCCATGTGGTCGAACGCCCTGCCCAGTTCTCCCAATTCGTCCGAACGATTGGTGGTGCGGTGCGACAGCCGCACATTCAACTGATCTGCACGCCAGGCATTGGCCTGTTCGCGCAAGGTATTGAGCGGGACTACCAGCAATCGATACAGCCCGATGCAGAGCAATAAGGTGAAAAGTCCGGGAATCACGCCGTTGGTGATCACTCGCCAGAACACCCGGTATTGCCCGGGCGCGAAGCGCTTTGGCAGTTCAATGACCAGGCTGCCGGCGGACGGGTCGCCGGGAAACGGCACGCGCATCCACGGCAGGTTTCGCTTGTGGATCGGCCAATCGAGGCCACGCAGGAAAGTCAGGTGCTCGATGTCGTTGTTGGTGAGCGGCTGGCTGCTCAACGACTGCAAATTACCGCCAATGACGCCCACCCAACCTGTTTCACGCTGCTTCATACCTTGCAGCCACGCATCGACGCCCGTGCTCTGTCGCTGACGCCACGCCTGCTCAGCCTCGGCGGCATACCCCGTCAGCGTGCCTCGAGCCTGATCCGACAGGAACTGGTTGCGCTCTTCCATATAGCGACCCCAGGACCAACTCAACCAGATCATCAGCAGACAGAACGCCACCAGCAAACAGGCAAGCTTCCAGAACAGCGAGTGCCGGCCTGGCAGGTCAGACCATTTCATCGGCAGCACTCAATACGTAACCCTTGCCCCACACCGTGCGCACTTCCCGCTCGGTGTAGCCGATGGCCTTGAGTTTGCGGCGGATCTGGCTGATGTGCATATCCAGGCTGCGGTCATGCGCCGCGTACCCGCGTTGCAGAACGTGCTGATAAAGGAAGGCTTTGCTCAGCACTTCATCAGCGTTGCGGTTCAGCGTTTCCAGCAATCGGTACTCGCTGCGGGTCAGGCTGGCAGCCTGCTCGCCAAAAAATACGTCGCAGAGTTCATCATCAAAACGCAGGTTGTCCGTCAAAGGCTCGATCAGCACCGGCGCTGGCCGACGATCAAGCGCCACCCGTCGCAGGATCGCTTCGATGCGCACCCGCAGCTCAACCATGCTGAAGGGTTTGGGCAGGTAATCATCTGCGCCCAGTCGAAAGCCGCTGATGCGGTCCGCCTCGGCGCCGAGGGCCGACATCAACACCACCGGCGTGGAATGGCTCTGACGCAATTGGGTCAGGATGTTCAACCCGTTTAGCCCCGGCAGCAGGATATCCATCAACACCACATCGAAGGCTTGCTCACGTGCGATGTCCAGCCCTTCCTGGCCGTTCTGGCACCAGGTCACCTGAAAACCGCAACGCCCCAGATGCTCATGGACATAAGCTCCCAGAACGAGGTCGTCTTCGATGGAAAGAATCCGGGGATGAGCAACAGAGATGGGAGTCATGACTATCTGCAAATAATTCTCAGTTGTTGATTATTCAAGATTGCTTCGCCATGGGCAACCCACGGATGGCCCGGCGGGTAAAAGTGCGGGGCCAAGCGACGAATGACGACATCAATTTTACGAAGATTGCCCGCATGCAAATCGCTACACTGCGGTGCTGGTGCGTGCCGGATGTACGTGCAGGTCATTAATCGCTGGATGCAGGAGAGATGCGTGCTCAAGAAACTGGGAATTAAAGGCCGCGTGCTGTTGCTGACCCTGTTGCCGACCACCCTGATGGCGTTGGTCCTGGGCGGCTATTTCACCTGGATGCAGCAATCCGACCTGCAATCCCAACTCATGCAGCGCGGCGAAATGATCGCCGAGCAACTGGCACCGCTGGTGGCCCCGGCCATGGGTCACAAGAACAACGAATTGCTGGAGCGCATCGCCACCCAATCGCTGGAACAATCGGACGTACGCGCCGTGTCGTTCCTCGCCCCCGACCGCACGTTGCTGGCCCATGCCGGCCCGACGATGCTCAACCAGGCACCGGTCGGCAACAGCTCGCAGATGTTGCGCCGCAGCGGCAATGACGCGACCCGTTACCTGCTGCCGGTGTTCGGCAAACATCGCAACCTGGCCGGTGACCTGATTCCCGATGAAGCCGACCGCCTGCTGGGCTGGGTCGAACTTGAACTGTCCCACAACGGCATGCTGCTGCGCGGTTACCGCAGCCTGTTCGCCAGCCTGTTGTTGATCGGCGCGGGTCTTGGCGGAGCGGCATTGCTGGCGTTGCGCATGGGCCGAACCATCAATCGACCGCTGAGCCAGATCAAGCAAGCGGTGGCGCAGCTTAAAGATGGTCACCTGGAAACCCGCCTGCCGCCCCTCGGCAGCCAGGAGCTGGATGAACTGGCGTCCGGCATCAACCGCATGGCCAGCACCCTGCAAAACGCGCAGGAAGAATTGCAACACAGTGTTGATCAGGCCACCGAGGATGTGCGCCAAAATCTGGAAACCATCGAAATCCAGAACATCGAGCTGGACCTCGCACGCAAGGAAGCGCTGGAGGCGAGCCGGATCAAATCCGAGTTCCTGGCCAACATGAGCCATGAAATCCGCACCCCGCTCAACGGCATTCTCGGCTTCACCCACCTGCTGCAAAAAAGCGAACTGACCCCGCGCCAACTCGACTATCTGGGTACCATCGAAAAATCCGCCGACAGCCTGCTGGGGATCATCAACGAGATTCTCGATTTCTCGAAAATCGAGGCTGGCAAACTGGTGCTCGACCATATTCCGTTCAACCTGCGCGACTTGCTCCAGGACACGCTGACCATTCTGGCCCCCGCCGCGCACGCCAAGCAGCTGGAACTGGTGAGCCTGGTGTATCGCGACACGCCGCTGTCGCTGGTCGGCGATCCGCTGCGCCTCAAGCAGATCCTCACCAACCTGGTGAGCAATGCAATCAAGTTCACCCGTGAAGGCACCATCGTCGCCCGGGCCATGCTCGAAGAAGAACATGAAGACAGCGTGCAACTGCGCATCAGCATTCAGGACACCGGCATCGGCCTGTCGAACCAGGACGTGCGCGCGCTGTTCCAGGCGTTCAGCCAGGCCGACAATTCGCTGTCCCGGCAACCCGGCGGCACCGGTCTGGGGTTGGTGATTTCCAAGCGGTTGATCGAACAGATGGGGGGCGAGATCGGCGTTGACAGCACGCCGGGGGAAGGCTCGGAATTCTGGATCAGCCTCAGCTTGCCCAAGACCCGCGACGACGCCGAAGACCTGCCCGGCCCGCCGCTGCTCGGGCGTCGGGTAGCGGTGGTCGAAAACCATGAACTGGCGCGTCAGGCATTGCAACATCAATTGGAAGACTGCGGCCTGGAAGTGACGCCGTTCAATACCCTGGAAAGCTTGGCCAATGGCGTGATGGGCGCGCATCAGACTGACCAGGCGATTAACCTGGCGGTGCTCGGCATTACCAGCAACGACATGCCGCCGGAACGCCTTAATCAGCACATCTGGGATCTCGAACACCTGGGCTGCAAAGTGCTGGTGTTGTGCCCGACCACCGAGCAGACCCTGTTTCATCTCTCGGTACCGAACCCACACAGCCAGCTCCAGGCCAAACCGGCCTGTACCCGCAAGCTGCGGCGCGCCTTGTCCGATCTGGTCAACCCGCGCCAGCAACGCAGCGACCCCGCCGAACCCGTGTCGAGCCGTGCGCCGAAAGTCCTTTGTGTCGACGACAACCCGGCCAACCTGCTGCTGGTGCAAACCCTTCTCGAAGATATGGGCGCCAAGGTACTCGCGGTGGAAAGCGGTTACGCCGCCGTCAAAGCGGTGCAGAACGAAACCTTCGACCTGGTGTTGATGGACGTGCAAATGCCTGGCATGGACGGCCGTCAGAGCACCGAAGCGATCCGCCAGTGGGAGAGTGAGCGGCATTGCACACCACTGCCGATCGTCGCCCTCACCGCTCACGCCATGGCCAACGAAAAACGCGCGCTGCTGCAGAGCGGCATGGACGACTACCTGACCAAGCCGATCAGCGAGCGGCAACTGGCGCAGGTGGTGCTGAAGTGGAGCGGCCTCGCGCTACGTAATCACGGGCCGGAGCGGTCCGGCGAGAGCCACATCGGCGCTCCGGAGTTGCAGGTACTGGATCACGAAGAAGGTTTGCGCCTGGCCGCCGGCAAAGCCGATCTGGCGGCGGACATGCTGGCGATGTTGCTTGCCTCGCTGGAAGCCGACCGTGAAGCGATTCGTTTTGCCCGCGATACGGACGATCACAATGCGCTGATCGAGCGCGTTCATCGCTTGCACGGCGCGACCCGATATTGTGGCGTGCCGCAACTGCGCGCCGCCTGCCAGCGCAGTGAAACCTTGCTCAAGCAACAGGACCCGCGAGCCTACAGTGCCCTCGAAGAGCTCGACCGGGCGATCAACCGACTGGCCGCCCAGGCTCGTATTAATGCGTGATGTAATTTTTGTAGCAGCTGCCGAGGCACGAGGCTGCGTTGGGCTGCGAAGCGGCCCCCGTCGGGCGGTCCTGCGGCCACGCAACGCAGCCTCGTGCCTCGGCAGCTGCTACAAAAGCATGAAAGCGTGAACGTTTGAAACTTCCAGGAGGACACCATGCGCACGATTCTTTTCAGCAGCCAGACCTACGACCGTGACAGTTTTCTGGCCGCCGACTTGCCGCCCGGCATCGAGTTGCACTTTCAATCGGCGCGACTGAGCCTCGATACGGTGGCGCTGGCGGAGTATCACGAAGTGGTGTGCGCCTTCATCAATGATGACCTCAGCGCTCCGGTGCTCGAACGCCTGGCCGCCGGCGGTACTCGCCTGATCGCCTTGCGCTCGGCCGGTTACAACCATGTTGACCTGGCGGTGGCGAAGCTTCTGGGACTGGCGATTGTGCGGGTCCCGGCCTATTCGCCGCACGCCGTGGCCGAACATGCGGTGGCGCTGATCCTGGCGCTTAACCGCCGCCTGCATCGCGCCTACAACCGTACCCGCGAAGGTGATTTCAGCCTCCACGGATTGACCGGCTTCGACCTGGTCGGTAAGACCGTAGGCGTGGTCGGCACCGGGCAGATCGGCGCGACCTTCGCGAAAATCATGAACGGCTTCGGCTGCCGGTTGCTGGCCTATGACCCCTGGCCCAACCCGCAAGTCGAGGCGCTCGGCGCCCGTTACCTGAGTTTGCCGGAGTTGCTGGCCGAGTCGCAGATCATCAGCCTGCACTGCCCGCTCAATGAGCACAGCAAGCATTTGATCAACCGCGAGTCACTGGCGCACATGCAGCCCGGCGCGATGTTGATCAACACTGGGCGTGGCGGTCTGGTGGACACCCCGGCGCTGATCGACGCGCTGAAGGACGGCCAACTCGGTTATTTGGGACTGGATGTGTATGAAGAAGAGGCGCAGCTGTTCTTCGAGGACCGTTCCGACTTGCCGCTACAGGACGATGTGCTGGCGCGCCTGCTGACCTTCCCGAACGTGATCGTGACGGCGCACCAGGCGTTCCTGACCCGGGAAGCGCTGGGCGCCATTGCCCAGACCACCCTGCACAACATCGCAGCCTGGGCGGCGGGCGCGCCGGAGAATCTGGTGAAGGACAACTGAACCAGATCGAAGGTCATCTGCCCGCGCCATGCTGCGTTGATGTCCGTGCTAGCATGCCGCGCATATTTGGAGGACCCATGGTCGAACACGATTTCCGCTACAGCCTGATGAACCCGCAACACACCCTCACCGAATGCCGCGCCCTGGTGCCGGGGCGTTATCAAGTCACCGGCAACGGCGGCTCGATTCGTAATAACGACGTGCTGGTAGTGACCCTCAAAGGCAGCAAGGACTTGTCCATGCGCCTGACCGTCGAAACGGTGCGCCACTTGATCAACCCGCCCGGTCAATGGGTCGCGGTGGCCAGTGGCCCGGTGTTCGGCGAATTGGCGATCCACACCTGGAAAGTCAACTGCGACAGCTGCGCCAAAGAGTTGAGCTTCGAGTTCGCGGTCGACGCCAAGCTCGGCAACAAGGCTGAAAAGCCTGCCGCCACCGCGCGGATCGCTGAGTTGGGCTGGACCACCGTCGGCGAGAAGCACCTGTGCCCGAAATGCCAGGAGCCTGCGTGATGAAACGCCTCGCTCTGACCGCCTTGGTCGGCGCCAGCCTGCTGGGCTGCGCCGCCGAGCCGGTGCAATTGCAACAGAACCGCAGCTACATTCTTGAGTGGATCGGCGAACGTCCGTTGATGGACTACAGCCACCTGACCGTCACCCTCGGCGAAGACGGTCGGGCCTACGGTAATGGCGGCTGCAACCATTGGTTCGCGCCGTACACGCTCGAAGGCGACAAGCTGAGCTTCGGTAAAATCGGCAGCACGCGCAAACTGTGTGCCCCGGCAGTGATGGAGCAGGAAACACGCTTCCTGCAAGCGCTGGAAGCTGTACAGCGCTGGGATATTTCGCCGATCGACCAGATGCGCTTCTGGCCGGCGGAAGGCAAGCCGCTGCGTTGGTGGCTTGAAGAGGGTTGATTGTTCAGCCCTGAAAAAATCGCAGCCTGCGGCAGCTCCTACAGGTGTTCGGCAATCCATGTAGGAGCTGCCGAAGGCTGCGATCTTTTGACTTAATTTTTAGCCTGCAACGCCTCAAGCTTCGCCATCACCCCCGCCGCTGTCTGCTCGCCCATCAACTGTTCCCGCACCTTGCCCTTGTTATCGATGATGTAAGTCACCGGCAGCGCCTCGCTGCGGGGCAATTCAAAAAGCTCCGCCGGGTCCGAAGCAAGCACGGTGAACTGGATGCCGAGTTTGTCGCTGGCGCTTTTCAGCTCTTCACCCTGCACATTGTCAAAGTTGACCCCGAACACGCCGATCTTCTTGGCCTTGAGCTGATCGGCCAACGCGTTCAACTGCGGGATCTCGGTCCGGCATGGCCCACACCATTCGGCCCAGTAATTGAGCACCAGCCATTGTTTATCCAGTCGATCGGCGGCGACTTTGTGGCCGTTCTGGTCAATGCCATAGTCGTTGCCGCAGCCCCCCAGCATCAACGTGCCGATGATCGCCAATGCCGCTGCCAGTCGTCGTGCCATGTCGTTATCCCTGTCAAAAAATGATTGCGCCTGCGACCCATCGCCTCCCAAGGTTCTGGATTGCGCGCTGCACAGTTAGAATAGCCGCCACCTTACGCAAGATGCGACCCGCACATGACCGATCTGACGCTTTATCACAACCCGCGCTGCTCGAAATCCCGCGGTGCGCTCGAACTGCTCGAAGCCCGTGGCCTGATCCCGACGGTGGTCCGCTATCTGGAAACCCCGCTGGACGCGGCGCAAATCCAGAGCCTGCTGACCAAACTCGGCATCAGCGCCCGGCAACTGTTGCGCACCGGCGAAGAGGAATTTAAAACCCTCAACCTGGCCGACAGCAGCCTGAGCGAGGCGCAATTGATCGCCGCCATCGCCGCCCATCCCAAACTCATGGAGCGACCGATACTCGAAGTCGGCGACAAAGCCATCATCGGCCGTCCGCCGGAGAATGTGCTGGAGTTGCTGCCGTGACCGCGCCATACGTTCTGGTTCTGTATTACAGCCGTAGCGGCTCGACCAACGAAATGGCCCGGCAGATTGCCCGGGGTGTCGAGCAGGCCGGGATGGAAGCGCGCCTGCGCACCGTGCCGGCGATCTCTACCGAGTGTGAAGCCGTATCGCCGGACATCCCGGACGAAGGCGCGCTGTACGCCAGCCTTGACGACCTGAAAAACTGCGCGGGCCTGGCCCTCGGCAGCCCGACGCGTTTCGGCAATATGGCGGCGCCGCTCAAGTACTTTCTCGATGGCACCAGCAACCTGTGGCTGACCGGCGCACTCGTCGGCAAACCGGCCGGGGTCTTCACCTCCACCGCCAGCCTGCACGGCGGCCAGGAAACCACGCTGCTGTCGATGATGTTGCCGCTGCTGCACCACGGCATGCTGATCACTGGCCTGCCTTACAGCGAGTCCGCGTTGCTGGAAACCCGTGGCGGTGGCACGCCCTATGGCGCCAGCCATCACGCCGGAGCCGACGGCAAAAGCGGGTTGAACGAGCACGAAGTGGCACTGTGTCGTGCCTTGGGTCTGCGACTGGCAAAAACCGCGCAAAAGCTGGGGAACTGACGTGGCGAAGAAGCCGAAGATTTTGCCTTCCATCCAATGGCTCGAACCGCGAGTCCGGGCGATGCGCGTCATCAGTCTGCTGTGCTTTCTCGGTCTGGTGGGATTGCTCTGCGTCTACTACCTGGTGGTCGCCGACCTGCATGGTGCGCGGCCGTGGGTGATATTGCTGATCGAACTGGTGCCGTTGCTGTTGTTAGCGCCAGGAATGCTTGTCGGCAGTGCGCGAGGGCATTCGTGGATGTGCTTTGTGGTGAACCTGTATTTCATCAAGGGCGCGCTGGCCGCGTATGACCCGAACCGGCAGCTGTTTGGCTTGCTGGAAATGGGCGCGAGCCTGGCGGTGTTCTGCTCGGCGCTGTTGTTTGTGCGGTGGCGGTTTCAGTTGAATCGCAAGTTGTCGGGTGAAGGCGAGATCTCCGCCGCCTGACAGAAAAAGATCGCAGCTTTCGGCAGCTCCTACATTGGAATGCGTTCCCCTGTAGGAGCTGCCGCAGGCTGCGATCTTTTGGGGTCACCCCCAATATCAATGATTGACGGTATAAGCCAACATCATCGAAATCTGGCTCATCGCCCGCCCACCACTCTGTTCATGCCACTGGTTGAACACATCCTGCACCAACGCCAGATCTCGCTGACTGGTCGGCACCTTGTCGACAATCTTCTGTGCATTCAAACCCGCCACAACGTCGTAGCTCGGAACAAACGTGTCCTTTCCGACCATCCGCAAGAAGCGCGGTGCCGACAACCCGCCCAACTGATGGCCACGCTTTTTCAAGAACGTCCACAGCCCAACGATATCGGTCACCGGCCAATCGGCGATCAACGCGCCGAAACTGCCTTGCTCGTGCGCCACATCCAGCAGGAACTGCGCATTGCGCGGCACACTCTTGAGCTTGCCCAGATGACGGATGATTCGCGCGTCCTGCATCAGGCGCTCAAGGTGTTCGGCGCTCATCAGCACGACTTTTTCCGGATCGAACTTGAAAAACACTTCTTCGAACGCCGGCCATTTCGCATCCACCAGACTGTGCTTGAGCCCGGCGCGGAACACGCGCAGGGCCATGGTCGAGAGATAGCGATCATCACTGATTTTGCGCAATTGAGCCGGGGTCTTGGGAACGGGCAGATGGGCTTCCAGTTCAGCTGCTGAACCGAAGCGGTTCAGGCAGTACTCGTGCAGCCACTTGTAATCACGCATGCCCTCTCCTGAGGTTAACGAAAAACCTGTGGAAGCAAGCGCGCTCCGGGTTCTGTAGGAGCTGCCGAAGGCTGCGATCTTTTGATCTTGAAAAAGAAACAAAATCAAAAGATCGCAGCCTTCGGCAGCTCCTACAGGGTCCTGAGCAAGCCTGCTCCCACATTAATTTGTGGTCAGAGGTTTACGACATTGACGAAGCGCGACAGGGCGGTTTCGTCGATACGCAAGTTGGTGAAGTCGAACAGATTGCGGTCCGCCAATTGCGACGGGATCACATTCTGCAAACTGCGGAAAATGCTCTCGGTGCGGCCCGGCGTCTTGCGTTCCCACTCTTGCAGCATGTCCTTGACCACTTGGCGCTGCAGGTTTTCCTGGGAACCACACAGGTTGCACGGGATGATCGGGAATTGCTTGAGGTCCGAGTACGCCTGGATGTCTTTCTCATTGCAGTAGGCCAGCGGGCGGATCACTACGTTACGGCCATCGTCGGCGCGCAGCTTCGGCGGCATCGCTTTAAGCGAACCGTTGAAGAACATGTTGAGGAAGAATGTCTCGACGATGTCGTCGCGGTGATGACCGAGGGCCATTTTGGTCGCGCCGATTTCGTCGGCAAACGTGTAGAGCGTGCCGCGACGCAAGCGTGAACACAGCGAGCAGGTGGTCTTGCCTTCCGGGATCAGCTCCTTGACCACCGAGTACGTGTCTTTCTCGACGATGTGATACTCGACACCCAACGCCTTGAGGTAGGCCGGCAGCACGTGCTCGGGGAACCCCGGCTGTTTCTGGTCCATGTTCACGGCCACGATCTCGAATTTGATCGGGGCGACCTTCTGCAAATGCATCAGCACGTCGAGCAGGGTGTAGCTGTCTTTGCCACCGGAAAGGCAGACCATGACCTTGTCGCCGTCTTCAATCATGTTGAAATCGGCAATAGCCTCACCGGCCTGACGGCGAATGCGCTTTTGCAGTTTGTTCTGGTTGACCGTAAGAGTGCCCATGACGCGAATCCGTGAGGTGTGACGAAAGGCCGGCATTTTACGCAAAATTCCCCCGCCGGCGAAGTGCCCCCTGTAGGAGCTGCCGAAGGCTGCGATCTTTTAATCTTGATCTTCGGGGCCACTTGAAATTGCCCAGATCAAAAGATCGCAGCCTTCGGCAGCTCCTACATAAGACACAACTGCGATTACGAGGGGCGTTTACAGCGCGATTTGCTCTAAGCCCCTATCACCTGCGTGGGTAAGTCCTTTCTATACTGCGACATAAGGTCACATACATATCCAGACCTATTACTTACTTGGCCGCTTTGGCCCGTAAGCGCTCCACTGGGGGGCGACGGTAAAAACAAGAGGAGTGACTGGCATGATCCATCACGTAGTGGGGCTATTCACCCACCCAGACCAGGAATGGAAAGAAATTCGTGGCGATCAGGAGGAAAGTATCAGCCACATGTACCTGACGCACACGCTGATTCTGGCGGCGATCCCCGCCGTGTCGGCGTTTATCGGCACCACGCAGGTCGGTTGGGTGATTGGCAGCCGAGCGCCGGTGATGCTGACGCAGGAAAGCGCGCTATGGATGACGATCATGTCTTACGTGGCGATGCTGGGCGGTGTTGCAGTGATGGGTGCGTTCATCCACTGGATGGCTCGCACGTATGACGCCAACCCAAGTCTGGCGCGCTGCGTAGCGTTTGCGACGTATACCGCGACCCCGCTGTTCGTCGGCGGCCTCGCGGCACTGTACCCACACATGTGGCTAGGGATGATCGTCGGGACGGCGGCCATCTGCTACACGGTTTACCTGCTGTACGTGGGGCTACCCACTTTCATGAACATTCCATCTGACGAGGGATTTCTGTTTTCAAGTTCGGTGCTCGCCGTCGGCCTGGTGGTGCTGGTAGCCATCATGGCGTTCACGGTGATTGTCTGGGGACTCGGCGTGGGGCCGGTCTATACTAATTAGCGACACGTTCACCAAAAAAGCAGATCTGCCAGCACAGGCCGCCGCAAGGCGGCCTTCTGCTGTCCAGCGCAGAACCGGGCGACGACCATTCGGCGCCTGAGCGATTCGCAACGCCCGAGGGTTGCGGCATACTCGACGTCTCTGGAGATCCATCAAGCATGCCCGAGCAACTCAATACCCGCGTCGAAGACTGTTACCAGCTAGCCGAATCCTTTTTCAAACGACCTTTCAAACGCCCCGTGGTGAGCCTCAAGCTGCGCGGCCAAAAAGCCGGTGTCGCGCATTTGCACGAGAACCTGCTGCGCTTCAATCCCCAGTTGTACCGCGAAAACACTGAAGACTTCCTCAAGCAAACCGTGGCCCATGAGGTCGCGCACCTGATCGCCCATCAGCTGTTCGGCGACCGTATCCAGCCCCATGGCGAAGAATGGCAATTGATCATGCGCGGTGTCTATGAACTGCCGCCCAATCGTTGCCATACGTATGACGTCAAACGCCGCAGTGTGACGCGCTATATCTATAAGTGCCCGTGCGTAGACAGCGATTTCCCGTTTTCAGCCCAGCGCCATGGGCTGGTGCGGCAGGGGCGGCGGTATTTGTGTCGCCGATGCCGCAGCACGTTGGTGTTTAGCGGGGAGATGCGGGTCGAGTAGGTCAGAATTGTGGTGTTTTTGAGGAAGCCTTCGCGGGCAAGCCTCGCTCCTACGGACTTGCGCCGTCCCTGTAGGAGCGAGGCTTGCCCGCGAAGAGGCCAGAGAAAGCGCTACACAACCACCTTGGCACGCCGCAGTTCCTCGATCCGCTCAGCACTGAACCCCAACTCCCCCAACACCTGATCCGTATGCAGCCCCAACGCCGCGCCAATGTGCCGAGGCTCGGGCAGCCCATCGGAAAACTTCAACGGACACGCTATCTGCGCCTGCGCAGAACCATCACCCCGAGGCACTTCAGTCACCACCTCCCGCGCCTTCAACTGCGGATGCCGCACGGCCTCGCCCACACTCAACACCGGTTCAACACAGGCATCGACCCCGGCAAACAGTTCGCACAGCTGGGCAAAGTCATGTTTTTCGAATTCGGCTTTCAACTCATTCTTCAGCACCTGTTGCTCGGCGAGTTGGGGTGACAGGCCTTTGGCCGCCAGTTCCGGGCGCCCCAGCGCCGTGCAAAGTGGCTGCATGAACGCCGGCTCCAGGCTGCCCACCGACAACCACCGGCCATCACGCGAACGGTAGTAATCGTAGAAGCTGCCGCCGTTGAGCATCTGTTCCTCCCGCCCCGGCTCCGTACCACAGGCCAGATACCCGGCGCCGGCCATGGCGTTCAGGCTGAACGCGCAGTCGGTCATGCTCACGTCCAGATGCTGCCCCTGCCCGCTCTGCTGCCGGGCGATCACCGCCGCCAACAGTCCGATAACGCCATGCAGCGAACCTCCGGCGATGTCCGCCACCTGCATGCCCAAGGGCAATGGCCCACTGTCGGCGCGGCCGGTATAGCTCGCCAGCCCCGCCAGCGCCAGATAATTGATGTCATGGCCTGCGCGGTCCTTGTACGGGCCGGTCTGCCCATAACCGGTGATCGAGACATAGATCAGTTTCGGATTGATCGCCTTCAACGCTTCATAGCCCAGGCCCAGTCGCGCCATGACCCCGGGACGGAACTGCTCCAGCACAATGTCGTGGTCCTGCAGCAGTTGCTTGATCACCTCCAGCGCCTCGGGCTGCTTGAGGTCCAGGGCCAGGCTGCGCTTGTTGCGATTGAGCCAGGCGTGGCTGGCGGAGACGCCCTGATCGTGCGGAGGCAGCACCCGCAGCAGGTCCATGCGGGTCGGCGACTCGATGCGCAACACCTCGGCGCCCATGTCCGCCAGCAATAACGAGGCGAACGGCCCCGGCAGCAGTGTCGAGAAATCCAGAACCTTGAGTGATGCCAGTGGACCGAGCATGGGTGTTCTCCTTGAGCGATGCCTCCAGACTAGGCAGCGCACGGCATGGCAGCAATCACCTGATACGTCAGATACGCTGACCGTTACGCTCAAATCGCAGGCAAAAAAAAACCCGCCGAAGCGGGTAGTGTCGATCTGTTAAGCCGTAACACGGTCTGTAGCAGCTGGCGAAGCCTGCGTCCGGCTGCGCAGCAGTCGTAAAACCTGAATACGGGGTTTTCCTGAAACACCGCATCGCTTGATTTTACGACTGCTGCGCAGCCGGACGCAGGCTGCGCCAGCTGCTACATAAAGCGTGTTTTACCCAATATTCCTTTCGGCACGGTTTTTTTCATTCGGTGAATCTTACTTGACGTTGCTCGGGGTTGGGCCTTCGGCAACACCCAGGTCGTCTTCAACGCGCTCGTCGGAGATACCGCGACCGCCGGAAGCCAGCTCGGCGTGCATCACGTCAACGTCCAGCTCCTTGACCCACTTGGCCACCACCAGTGTGGCAACCGCGTTACCCACCAGGTTGGTCAGCGCACGGGCTTCGGACATGAAACGGTCGATGCCGAGGATCAGCGCCAGACCGGCAACCGGCAAGTGCCCCACCGCGGACAGGGTGGCCGCCAGTACGATGAAGCCGCTACCGGTCACGCCAGCAGCACCTTTGGACGACAGCAGCAACACCACCAGCAGGGTGATCTGGTGAGTGATGTCCATGTGGGTGTCGGTTGCCTGAGCGATGAACACGGCCGCCATGGTCAGGTAGATCGCCGTACCGTCGAGGTTGAACGAGTAACCGGTCGGAATCACCAGGCCTACCACGGATTTCTTCGCGCCCAGGCGTTCCATTTTGATCAGCATGCGTGGCAGCACCGACTCCGAAGAGGAAGTACCCAGCACGATCAGCAGTTCTTCACGGATGTAGCGAATCACTTTCAGCACGCTGAAGCCGTGAGCGCGAGCGATACCGCCCAACACAACGAGGACGAACACCAGGCAAGTGATGTAGAAGCAGGCCATCAACTGACCCAGTTGCACCAGCGAACCCACACCGTACGCACCGATGGTGAAGGCCATGGCGCCCAGGGCGCCGAGTGGCGCGAGCTTCATGATCATGTTGATGATGTTGAACATCACGTGGGCGAAGCGATCGATGAAGTCCAGGATCGGCTTGCCGTAGGCACCCAGGCGATGCAGGGCGAAACCGAAGATCACCGAGAACATCAGCACTTGCAGGATATCGCCGGTCGCGAACGCGCCGAAGATGGTGTTGGGGATCACGTTCAGCAGGAAGCCAATGACGCTTTGGTCAGCACCGGCCGCTACATATTGAGCAACTTTGGAGGCATCCAGAGTGGCCACATCGATGTGCATGCCGGCACCCGGCTGCACGACGTTGACCACCACCAGACCCACCAGCAAGGCGATGGTCGAAACGATTTCGAAGTAGAGCAACGCGTAACCGCCGGTCTTGCCGACCGACTTCATGCTCTGCATGCCCGCGATACCGCTGACGACGGTGCAGAAGATGATCGGAGCGATGATCATTTTGATCAGTTTGATGAACCCGTCACCCAGCGGCTTGAGGGCCACACCAGTCTGCGGATAGAAGTGACCGACCAGGATGCCGATGGCGATGGCAACGATCACCTGGAAATACAGGGATTTATACAGTGGCTGACGAGTAGTCATTGCAAAGTTCCTCAAGAGTGCCCGCTGACAACATCCATCTGTTGTCCATGACACCTGAATTGCGAACCCTCCTGCTTCTGGAGGGATTTGTTTTTTCGAGCCGCGCGACGGCAGGCATCTGCTCGTTGTATCGCAAGGCCCGTGCCACCTTTGCCGAATTGCCTGAAAGCCTTTTGACATTAAGGGTTACAGCTTTTACCTTGCCTCTCCACGGTTACCGCACACTGGCGGATTTCCGCCCATCTCCCAAATCACGTCCTGCAATTTGGCGGATATCCGCCTTGTTCCTGCCCGACAACCCCGTCTACTATCCGCCGTTCAATGACGGACCTGCCTTCTATGCGCGAACGCACCATTGCCAGTCATTTCGCCCGTGCAGTCCTCGGCGGAGCGCGCCGGCTGGGATATGACTATTCAAACCTGCTGCAACAACTCGGCATCAGCCCCGAGTTGCTCGAGGAGCCGCGTGCGCGAATTGCGCCGGAGCAGTTCACTCGATTGATCCAGGGTTTGTGGCTGGCACTCGACGACGAGTACCTCGGGTTTGGACCGGTCCCGAGCAAAACCGGGAGTTTCGCGATGATGTGTCACGCCGTGATTCACTGCCGTACCCTCGAAAAGGCACTTCATCGCGGCTTATTGTTTTATAGCCTATTCCCTGAGGGTCCGCGCCTGACCCTGACCCGGGAAGACGAAATGATCCGCCTCAGCCTGGATGATTCGAAATTCCAGGACCCGGACCATTTCCTCACCGAGAGCCAGCTGATGGTCTGGCATCGCCTCGGCAGCTGGCTGATCGGCCAGCGGATTCGACTGGAACAGGCCACCTTCAGCTACCCGAAACCTGTACACGGCGCCGAATACGATTTGCTGTTCCCTTGTCCGATGGAATTCTCCACGGGAAAAAGCACGACGACGCAGAGCAGCCTGCTGTTTCACAGTCGCTACCTGAACATGCCGTTGTTACAGGATGAGCGCACCCTCAAGCATTTTCTAGAACATTCGCCCGCCGACCTGTTGTCGCGCCCCGATGACGGCGACAGCCTTAGCAGCCAGTTGCGGCGCTTGCTCAGCCGCGACAGTTCACGCTGGCCAGACCTGGAAGCGGTGGCCGCGCACCTGCACATCAGCCCGCAGACGCTGCGTCGGCATCTGCGTGAAGAGGGTTCGAGTTTTCAGGAGTTGAAGGACCAGTTGCGCCGGGATATTGCGATTTATCACTTGGGACGAGCGGATCTGTCGTTGCAACAGATAGCCGAGCAATTGGGGTTTTCCGAGCCTTCGGCGTTTCACCGGGCGTTCAAGAAGTGGACTGGATTGACGCCGGGGGCTTATCGCGCGCAGGAAAATTAGGATCAAAAGATCGCAGCCTTCGGCAGCTCCTACAGGTGTACGCCAATCCATGTAGGAGCTGCCGAAGGCTGCGATCTTTTCTATCAAGCTACCGGGAAATGTATCCGGAACGCCGCCCCGCCCATCGGTGAATCGCCCAGGGTCAGTTTGGCGCTGTAACTCTCAATGATGTCCTTGACCACCGCCAACCCGATCCCCTGCCCCGGATGCTGACGATCCAGCCGTTCACCCCGCTGGAGAATCCGCGCACGCTGGTCCGATGGCACACCGGGGCCATCGTCCTCAACGCACAACTCGAGGCCTGCGAGGGTTTCACGCACGCTGATGCGCACTTCGCCAAGGCACAGCCGATAGGCGTTTTCCAGCAGGTTGCCCATCATCTCCAGCAAGGCGCCCTGCTCGATCGGCACGTAACACGGATCCGGCAGATCGAAAGCAACCTTCACGCGTTTGTCGCGATAGACCTTGTCCAGGGTGTCGCAAAGGCTTTGCAGCACCGGCCGCAGGCGCACCTGATGGCGCACCAGGCCACTTTTGCGCAGGCTGGCGCGTTGCAATTGATAGCTGATCTGCTGGCTCATGCGTTCGATCTGGGTTTGCAGCACCCAGGCTTGATCGCGATCTTCCGGGCGCTGCGCCATGTCTTCGCTGACGCCCTGCAACACGGTCAACGGGGTTTTCAGGCTGTGGGCCAGGTCGTCGAGTGAATCGCGATAGCGGGTGCGCTGTTCGCGTTCGCTGTGCAACAGGCGGTTGAGAGAGCCGGTCAGGCGCAGCAATTCGCGCGGGTGTTGCTCGCTGAGGCTTTCGCGGGTGCCGCTTTCAATCTCGTCGAGTTCCTGACTCAGCCGGCGCAACGCCTGCAAGCCCCACGTCAGGCCGATCCAGAGCAAGGCGAGCAACACCAGCAAGGCGGCGCCAAACCCCAGGTAAAGATTTTCCCGCAACCCTTCGAGGGTAACTTCGTATTCGCGCACCGGTTGCAGCGCGACGATGCTGAACGCCGCACTTTTGCCACCGAGCAGTTTGACCTCGACGTCGTAGACGAAGAATTCCTGGCCATTGGCTTCGCGAATTCTCGCGAACTCGTTACCGCGCCCGTCATAACGCGGTGTGTAGTTGATGTGCTCTTCCTGGGTGCCCTTCGAGCGCCAGACCAAGTGACCTTCGCGGTCGTAGATGTAGCCGAGCAAACGGCTGTCGGTGAGGTTGAAGCGCTCATCGGGTAATTGCGCGGGCATCTGCAAGTGGTTGCTCTCCACCCGGGCGGCGGAGATGAGCGTCGTGACATCGGACGCCAGGCGCTGCTCGATCGAATCCTGCAACGCCAGGCTGAACGCGCCCTGCATCGCCGGCAGCAACGCCAGCATGAACAACACCGCCAGGAGGGTGGCGGCGAGCATCAAGCGAACGCGAAGAGAACGAATCAAGTGCAGCGCTCGTTGAACAGGTAGCCGAGGCCGCGCACGGTATCGATCGGCTTGAACCCGGCGGGGCCTTCGAGTTTGCGGCGCAGGCGGCCGACCAATACTTCGATGACGTTCGGGTCACGTTCGTCGTCGTCCGGGTAGAGTTGTTCCATCAAGCGATCCTTAGCCACCACTTGCTGATGATGGCGCATCAGGTACTCAAGGATCCGGTACTCGTAAGCGGTCAGCGCCAGCGGTTGTTCATCGAGCGACGCCTGCTTGCGATTGAGGTCGAGCAACAACGGCCCGGCGACAATGGTCGACTGGGTAAAACCGCTGGAGCGGCGCAGCAACGCATTGAGGCGCGCATCGAGCTCCTCGAACTGGAACGGCTTGACCACGTAATCGTCGGCACCGGCGGCCAGGCCTTCGACCTTGTCCTGCCAGTTGCCACGCGCGGTGAGGATCAGGATCGGAAACGTCTTGCCCCGCGAGCGCAGCTGACGGATCAGGTCGAGCCCGCCCATGCCCGGCAGGCCGAGGTCGATCACCGCCAGGTCATGGTTGAACTGCTCGGTCTGGTACAGCGCCTCTTCGGCATTGGCCACGGACTCGACCACATGGCCGCTATCCGTCAGGCGGGTTTGCAGGTGATGGCGCAACAGCGCTTCATCTTCGACGACCAGCAGTTTCATAACGCTCTCCCGGGCAAATCATCATCTCCAGAGGTACAACGGCGTATCACGATGAACAACAGTGCAACGGCTGGCTGCCACCCTCCGGTCAGGAAAGATCGTAGCGACCCATGAGGTCTTCCTCACGGAGTTTAATGCCATTGTGCGAGACCGACACGTTGTCGTAAGAGGCCTGGTAACTACCCCCGCTGTTGGGTTGCCGCAGACGTGCGCCCCAGACGCTGTCATGGTCAACCACGGCTTCAATGTTCGAGCTAATCAGGCTGTGGGACTTTTTGACCTTGTCGCTGGTCTTCCCAAGAGCAGGGCTGGCGAAAATCTCGTCGGAAGCAAGCGCCGCGGTACTCGCGCTCAGGACGGTGAAAGCCAGAAGCAGGTTTTTAAAGCCAGTCATTAGGGAATTTCCTCATGCGCCAGGTGCTTTTTGGGTACGGGCAAGGTTACGCACCCGGCCCTGAACTCACCCTGAACGCACTCTGAACCTGAGCTGAATCAAATCGACTAGGCTCTGTTGATGACTTTCTCGCAGGAGACCGACCATGCGTGTTTTTCTCGCCCTTGTGTTCCTGGCATTGAGCGGCCTCAGCCAGGCCGCTATCAAGACCCAGGAAATTCCCTACCAAAGTGCCGACGGCACCAAAATGATCGGCTACTACGCCTACGACGACGCCATTAAAGGCCCGCGCCCCGGTATCGTGGTGGTGCATGAATTCTGGGGGCTGAACGATTACGCCAAGCGCCGGGCCCGTGATCTTGCCGGGCTGGGTTACAGCGCGCTGGCCATCGACATGTATGGTGACGGCAAGAACACCGAGCATCCGAAGGACGCCATGGCGTTCATGCAGGCCGTGTTGAAGGACAGTACCGCGGCCAGCGCACGGTTCCAGGCCGGGCTCGACTTGCTGAAGAAACAGCCGCAAACCGACCCGAACAAACTCGCGGCCATCGGTTATTGCTTCGGCGGCGGCGTGGTCCTGAATGCGGCGCGCCAAGGCGTGCCGCTGGCCGGCGTGGTGAGTTTCCACGGTGCGCTGGCGACCAACACCCCCGCTACGCCGGGCAGTGTCAAAGCGAAAATCCTCGTCGAACATGGCGCCAAGGACAGCATGATCACCCCGGAAATCGTCGCGGCCTTCAAGGCCGAGATGGACAAGGCTGGCGCCGACTATAAATTCGTCAGCCTGGACGGCGCCAAACACGGGTTCAGCAATCCGGATGCGGATCGTTTGAGCCATGGCGATCATGGTGGGCCGGACATTGGTTACAACAAGGCCGCCGATGAAAGTTCGTGGGCGGACATGAAGGCGTTCTTCAAGAAGATTTTTGGTTAAGACTCTGGACCGAGTAACGGCCTTCGCCGGCAAGCCTCGCTCGTACAGACTGCATCGAAACTGTAGGAGCGAGGCTTGCCGGCGAAGGCCGTTACGCGGTCCAACTGACACTACCCTCACACGTGACAACCCGGCAAAATGCCCGACATGAATCCCATCCCCGCCCTGCCCGCCTGCTGCACCCCGCTCGATGCCCATTGGCCGCTACCGCATGTGCTGCCCGATGCGGTGCTGCTGAGTACCCACTTCGATACCACGCAACTGGCCAGCGACGATTTCCAGCGCAGCGCCATCGAGCCGCCGCCCACCATCCAGCGCTCAGTCGCCAAGCGCCAGGCGGAATTTCTCGCCGGACGGGTGTGCGCGCGGGCCGCGTTACAACAACTGGAAGGTCTGAACTTCAGCCCGGCCATCGGCGAAGACCGGGCGCCGGTGTGGCCGTCGCACATCGCCGGCTCGATCACCCACAGCACCGGCCGGGCCGCGGCGATTGTAGCGAAGAAAAGCCATTGGCGCGGATTGGGGATGGACATGGAAAACCTGCTCAACCCTGAACGGGCCGAACGCCTGGCCGGGGAAATCCTCACCCCGCCCGAGTTGCAGCGCATGGCTGCCGGGCGCCGTGAACAGCTGGCGCTGTTGGTGACGCTGACGTTTTCGGTGAAGGAAAGCCTGTTCAAGGCGCTGTACCCGATCGTTCAGAAGCGCTTCTATTTTGAACATGCCGAGGTGCTGGAATGGGCCGAGAGCGGTCAAGTACGCCTGCGACTACTCACTGACCTGTCCAGTGAATGGCGCGACGGTACCGAGCTGGATGCACAGTTTGGGGTGAAGGATGGGCAGTTGTTGAGTCTGGTCAGTATCAAGGCCTGACCTGTAGCAGCTGGCGAAGCCTGCGTTCGGTTCGGGCCGCGTTCGGACGCAGCAGTCGTAAATCCTGCGCACTGGGTTTGTCTGGAACACCGCGGTGCATCATTAAGCGTCTGCTTCGCAGCCGAACGCAGCCTTCGGCAGCTGCTACAGGTTATGTGCCAAGCCTCAACGCTTCTCCTGATTCCTCGGCCAGCTCAAGCTAAAACACGCCCCGCCCAAACTCTTGCTCTTGCTGATCAACGCCCGCCCATCGTGCCAATGGATGATCCGCCGCACGATGGACAACCCCAGCCCATGCCCGCCCGAGGCGCGGGTGCGGCTGTCATCAAGGCGCAGGAACGGCGTGAAGATTTTCTCCCACGCCAACTCCGGCACGCCCGGCCCGTCATCCTCGATATCCACCCGGCAGCGCTGCTGGCCCACCTGATAACTGACGGTCACCCTGGACGTTGCGTGACGCATGGCGTTGCTCACCAGATTTTGTATCGCCCGATGTAAATAACGCGGCTCGGCCTCGACCCACGCGTCGTCACAATCGGCCGCCGACAGGCATAAGCCGCGCTGGACCGTCACGTCGGCCCGAAGCGGCGCCAATTCCTCAATGACTTGATTGACCAGCGCATCCAGATCGATCCGCTGGAAATTCAGCGCCGGCGAACCCTGCTCCAGTCGCGCGTAGGTGAGCATTTCGTCCACCAGTCGGTCGAGATCCTCGATGTCATGGTCCATGCCTTCACAGTATTTCTCCAGCGCCTGCGGCGTCGTCGCCGAACCGATCATCTCCAGGCCAAAACGCAGGCGCGCCACCGGGGTGCGCAATTCGTGGGACACGGCGCGCACCAGTTCGCGCTGAATCGCCAGCAACTGCTGCAAGTGTTCGGCCATCCCGTTGAACGCCGAAGCCAGGCGCCCCACCGAGTCCGCGCCGCGTGCCGGTACCCGGGTTTCCAGGCTGCCTTTGGCAATGCGCGTGGCCGCGGCTTCGAGCCCGCGCAATCGGCGCTCCAGTTGACGCACCAACAGGTAGACGATCAAACCGATCAGGGTCAGGCCGAGGGCCGCAATTAACACCAGCCATTCCGGCGGATACGGATTCATCTGGTACAGCGGACCGATTTCCAGGACCCAGGGCGTCCCGACCATCCCGGCAAATACCCGGATCGAATCGCCGCCCTTGCCCAGCGCCATCACCGTGTCACCCTCGGACACCCGGCGACTCTGATCTTCGTCCATGTCCGCCTCGTCGACCGTGACCAGCCGCAAGTCGAACCCGAACCCTTTGTCTTGCTTCAATTGCGCCAGGCGCTTGGGCTGATCGGCCACCGGGACGCGCACCAACTCATCGGCCAGCAGGTAAATGGTCGCCCGGGCCAATTGCTCGCTGATCTGCTGGACTTCCCCCGTGAGTACAAGCTGTTCCTTGTCGCTGACCAACCGGTAAACCACCGCCGCGTGCGGACCGGTCTGCTCCACCAGCGCCTGACCGCGCAGCACGCGGGTGCGCTGCGTGACATCAAGCTCGGTCTGGGCGAAGGTTTTCAGACCCAGCGGAATCCCCAGCAAGCGTTCCCACCCCACCAAGGCACGGTGGCGCTCGGTTTCGTTCATCGGTTGCAGGTTGTCGGCCATCAGCGAGAACGTGCCGTGGGCCAGGTGTTCACGGTATTGCTCGCTGCGCACCTGATTGAGCATGTGCAAGGCCAGCACACCGAGCACCGCCACCAGCACCAGCGCTGCGCACATGCCGCCATAAATGCGCAGGAAGATCGAATTCACAGCGACGGGTCTACGCAGGCTTCAGGCACGAACAGATAACCTTTGCTGCGAACCGTCTTGATCAGTCGCGGATGGTCCGGGTCATCGCCGATCTTCGGCCGGATGCGCGAGATGCGTACGTCGATGGAGCGGTCCTGGCCGTCATAACCGATGCCGCGCAGTGCGGTGAATATTTCTTCCCGGGACAGAATGCGCCCCGCATTCGCCACCAGCAGCCACAGCAGGTCGAACTCGGCGCTGGTCAGTTCGATGCCGGCATCGTTCAGCCACGCTTCACGCAGCGCGTTGTCCACCACCAGCGGGCCAAACTGCAGGCGTCGCTGTTTTTCCGGGGCCACTTCCGGGGCTTCACTGCGTCGCAACAGGGCCTGGATGCGCGCCAGCAGCAGGCGTGGGCGAACGGGTTTACACACATAGTCGTCAGCGCCCAGGTCCAGGCCGAGGATCTGGTCGGTGTCGTCGGTGCGGGCGGTCAACATCAGGATCGGGCCGTCGTACTTGTCGCGAACCTTGCGGCAGATGCTCAGGCCGTCTTCGCCGGGGAGCATGAGGTCGAGGATCACCAGGTCCGGCTGCTCCTTGATGATGCGGGCCGCTGCGAGCGCGCCGTTGCCTTCGATGGAAACGCGCAGGCCATTGGCTTCCAGGTAATCGCGCGTCAGTTCGGCCAGTCGCTGGTCGTCCTCGACAATCAATACCTGCCAGGCTTCTTGCTCCACGGGTGACCTCTACATTGCCAAACACTAATAAGGAAGGATCCGCCCGTCTTTTTGTAATGAATGGGGAGGATAAGAATGCGTAAACACGGGCCGATTGTATAAACGCCGCTCGCCGAGAACACAAGCCGGCAAATGCGTTTGGACGCGCTGTTTTTTGTGATAGGGTTCGCGCCCTTAAAAATCCGCACGGCTGTTTTCAATCATTGAAATTCGCTGAAAAACGGTCCGCTCCAGCAGCGTCGCGGCCTACACGCCGGTTCCCTGTTTCACACACAATTTACGCACAGGTTTATCCACAGGTAGTACGTTGCAACACCCTCCAAAACGCATTATCTTGTACCCCGGCGCCAAAAAAACCCTACATGTAGGGTTTTAAGCCAAAAACCAAACACAAACCGGACACCTATTTCAAGCGCTTTATTAGCCTCTGTCCGGTTGAACCAAACGTATTTTCTAAAGACCAAACCGCGCGTGCGGATGGCTACTGTTCTTGAGCCGAAAACGGCGCTGACGGTACGGGTGTTGCAGTCAATTGCTGCCACCCAAAAGGATCCCGGTGTCAGGCTCAAAGCCTGGGACCAAAGACTTCGGCATGGAAGCGGCGCCCCAATAGCCCCCTTCCTGATCTGTCCCGAAGTTGGTATGCCCGGCCCTGCCGGTTGTAGTGCTTCAGGACGGAACGGTGGGCACCGTGATGGTGCCCAAACAAACATAGAGAATGTGGAGACACTCCCCCATGCAAACCGACACAACTCGCGAGAACCCGCAGGGCACCTTGCCGCAGGCCGCTGATTCGACTTCGGATCTGTCCGCCACCGCGCCTGGCCAGCTGCGCGTGATCAAGCGTAACGGCACTGTCGTTCCTTACACCGATGACAAAATCACCGTCGCCATCACCAAAGCGTTTCTCGCAGTTGAAGGCGGCACCGCTGCCGCTTCGTCGCGAATCCACGACACCGTTGCCCGCCTGACCGAACAAGTCACCGCGACCTTCAAGCGTCGCATGCCATCGGGCGGCACCATCCACATCGAAGAAATCCAGGACCAGGTTGAACTGGCCCTGATGCGTGCCGGCGAGCAGAAAGTAGCCCGCGACTACGTGATCTACCGCGACGGCCGTTCGAAACAACGCGCCGCCCACGCCCCGGCAGAAGAAGCGGTCAACGCTCACCCATCGATCCGCATCACCCGCGCCGATGGCACTTTTGCACCGCTGGACATGGGTCGCCTGAACACCATCGTCACCGAAGCGTGCGAAGGCCTGGAAGAAGTCGACGGCGACCTGATCCAGCGCGAAACCCTGAAAAACCTGTACGACGGCGTGGCCCTGACCGACGTCAACACCGCCCTGGTGATGACCGCCCGTACCCTGGTCGAGCGTGAGCCGAACTACTCGTTCGTCACCGCCCGCCTGCTGATGGACACCCTGCGTGCCGAAGGCTTGAGCTTCCTGGAAGTCGCTGAAAGCGCGACCCACCACGAAATGGTCGACCTGTACGCCAAGGCCCTGCCTTCGTACATCGCCAAGGGCATCGAATTCGAATTGCTGAACCCGGTCCTGGCCACCTTCGACCTGGAAAAACTCGGCAAGGCGATCAACCACGAACGCGACCAGCAGTTCACTTACCTGGGCCTGCAAACCCTGTACGACCGTTACTTCATCCACAAGGATGGCGTGCGTTTCGAACTGCCGCAGATTTTCTTCATGCGCGTGGCCATGGGCCTGGCGATCGAAGAGAAGAACAAGGAAGACCGTGCGATCGAGTTCTACAACCTGTTGTCGTCCTTCGACTACATGTCCTCGACCCCAACCCTGTTCAACGCCGGCACGCTGCGTCCACAGCTGTCGAGCTGCTACCTGACCACCGTACCGGATGACCTGTCGGGCATCTACCACGCGATCCACGACAACGCCATGTTGTCGAAATTCGCGGGCGGCCTGGGCAACGACTGGACGCCGGTTCGTGCGCTGGGCTCGTACATCAAGGGCACCAACGGCAAATCCCAAGGCGTTGTGCCGTTCCTGAAAGTGGTGAACGACACCGCCGTCGCCGTTAACCAGGGTGGCAAGCGCAAAGGCGCTGTCTGTGCCTACCTGGAAACCTGGCACATGGACATCGAAGAGTTCATCGAGCTGCGCAAGAACACCGGCGATGATCGTCGTCGTACCCACGACATGAACACCGCCAACTGGATCCCTGACCTGTTCATGAAGCGCGTCTTCGATGATGGTCCGTGGACCCTGTTCTCGCCTTCCGAAGTGCCGGACCTGCACGACCTGACCGGCAAAGCCTTCGAAGAGCGTTACGAGTACTACGAAGCACTGTCCCAGTACCCGGGCAAGATCAAGCTGTTCAAGACCATCCAGGCCAAAGACCTGTGGCGCAAAATGCTGTCCATGCTGTTTGAAACCGGCCACCCATGGCTGACCTTCAAAGACCCGTGCAACCTGCGTAGCCCGCAGCAGCACGTTGGTGTGGTCCACAGCTCGAACCTGTGCACCGAGATCACCTTGAACACCAACAAGGACGAGATCGCCGTTTGCAACCTGGGCTCGATCAACCTGCCGAACCACATCGTCAACGGCAAGCTGGACACCGCCAAGCTGGAACGCACCGTGAACACCGCAGTCCGCATGCTCGATAACGTGATCGACATCAACTACTACTCGGTGCCACAAGCGAAGAACTCCAACTTCAAGCACCGTCCGGTCGGCCTGGGCATCATGGGCTTCCAGGACGCTTTGTACCTGCAGCACATCCCTTACGGTTCCGACGCTGCCGTCGAGTTCGCCGACAAGTCGATGGAAGCGGTCAGCTACTTCGCGATCCAGGCTTCCTGCGACCTGGCTGACGAGCGTGGCGCCTACGAGACGTTCCAGGGTTCGCTGTGGTCCAAAGGCATCCTGCCGCTGGATTCGCAACAGATCCTGATCGAGCAACGTGGCCAGAAGTACATCGACGTTGACCTGAACGAATCCCTGGACTGGGCACCGGTTCGCGCCCGTGTACAGAAAGGCATTCGTAACTCCAACATCATGGCCATCGCACCGACCGCGACCATCGCCAACATCACTGGCGTATCGCAGTCGATCGAACCGACCTACCAGAACCTCTACGTGAAATCGAACCTGTCGGGCGAATTCACCGTGATCAACCCGTACCTGGTTCGCGACCTGAAAGCCCGTGGCCTGTGGGACTCGGTCATGATCAACGACCTGAAGTACTACGACGGTTCGGTGCAGCAGATCGAGCGCATCCCGCAAGAACTCAAAGAGCTCTACGCCACCGCGTTCGAAGTGGACACCAAGTGGATCGTCGACGCGGCAAGCCGTCGCCAGAAGTGGATCGACCAGGCTCAGTCGCTGAACCTGTACATCGCTGGCGCTTCGGGCAAGAAGCTGGACGTGACCTACCGCATGGCCTGGTACCGTGGCCTGAAAACCACTTACTACCTCCGTGCCCTGGCCGCGACCAGCACCGAGAAGTCGACCATCAACACCGGCAAGCTGAACGCTGTTTCCAGCGGCGGCAACCACGGTGAAGACTCGGTCCTGGCAGCACCGGCCGGCCCTGCTCCAGTGCCAAAGGCTTGCGCCATCGACGAGCCGGATTGCGAAGCTTGCCAATAAGCTGAGCCGGTAATACCAAACCCCCGACAGCCCCCTGGCTTGTCGGGGGTTTTCTTTTGCCCTCTCTTTAAGATCAAAAGATCGCAGCCTTCGGCAGCTCCTACAGGGGCATGCGATTACCTGTAGGAGCTGCCGAAGGCTGCGATCTTTTGACCACAAAAAAGCCCCTCTTTCGAGGGGCTTCTTGTCAAGCGCTACAACCCAACAACATCAAGTCATCTGAATGATGGTCTGCATGATGGTGCTTTGAGTGGAGATGGTCTTCGCGTTCGCCTGGTAGTTGCTCTGCGCCTTGATCAGGTCGACCAGTTCGTTGGTCAGGTTGACGTTGGACTCTTCCAGGGAGTTGGAGTGAATCTCGCCCAGAGTGCCGGTTTGCGGCGCATCGTAGCCTGGGATGCCGGAAATGTAGGTTTCCTTCCAGCTGGTGCCACCAACCGGCTGCAAGCCTTGTTCGTTGGTAAAGCTCGCCAGGGAGATCTGGCCGATAGCCTTGGTCTGGTTGTTGCTGAAGTTGGCCAGCAACACACCGCTGCCGTCGATGGTCAGGTTAGTGATCTGGCCGGTAGCGTAGCCATTCTGCGCAGGAATCGAACGCGCGGTGTCGGCGTTGAACTGGGTGGTGTTGGCCATGGCAATGGACACGCCTGCCGGGTTGGCGGCCGCACCGTTGGCTGTCCAGACGCCGCCGGTCACAGTGCCTGGTGTCCAGTTGGTGATCTTCAGATCGCTGCTGATGGTAGGCGCAGGTGTCGGAACGGTCGGCGGAATAGTGACCGGTGCCGGTGTGCTGACCGAAAGCAGCTTACCTGACGTGTCGAACGTCATGGTCGAAGGGACCGGCGCATTAGCCGCAATAGCAGGGTCGCTGCCATCCGGGTTGCGACCATCGATCAGGGTGTAGGTATCCCACGTGTTGCCTGCAGTCTTGACCATGAATTGATCCATGGTGTGCTGGTTGCCCTGCGTATCGAAAATCGGGGTGCTGAACTGCTTGGTGAAGGTCGCGGGCTTGGTCGGATCGAACTTGTTGGCCACCACGGCCTGATCGATTACATCCGCCGAGGAGTTCAGGTTGATGGTCGACGACACAGAGCTGGTCGATTTCGGCGCCAGGTTGGAGGTGTCGATACGCAGGTCGGTCAACACGCCATTGACGATCTTGCCATTGGAATCCACACCGTAACCTTGCAGACGAGCAGAGTAGTCGGTGTTGGTGATGTAACCGTCCTTGTCGACCTTGAACGTACCGGAACGGGTGTAGGACAGCGAACCACTGTCGTTCAGCACGAAAAAGCCGGAGCCGTTGATGCCCATGTCCAGCACGTTACCGGTGTTGTTGATGTCACCCTGGGTGAACTGCTGGGACACGTTGGCCAGACGCACGCCGTTACCAACAGTCTTGCTGCCGGTGCCCAGCTTGGTGGCCGAGTAAACGTCTTCGAATTCTGCACGGGACGACTTGAAACCGGTGGTCGCGACGTTGGCGATGTTGTTGCCGGTAACGTCCAGTTGTTTGTTGGCTGCATAGAGACCGCTAAGGCCGATATTGAAAGACATATTCCACTCCTTTGTGCCGGTTAGTCGGCTCTATATACCAATGGTTTGAACTTTGGACAGGGCAATGCTGCCCAGCCCGGCCAGGTTGAGCATCAGCTCACCGCCCGTCTGGCTGATGGTGACGCTGTTGACGGTCGCCGGCAGATTGGTGACCAGCGATACCGCCTGGCTGTCGATGGTGGTCGACGCAGTAAAGGTGTAGGTGCCCGGTGCGGCGGTGGTGCCCGCATCGTCCTTGCCGTCCCAGATGAAACTGGCATTGCCGGCGGACTGACTGCCCATATCGATGGTGCGGACAACCTTGCCGTCCTTGTCCGCAATCTTGAGGGTGACCCCGGCCACCGAACCTGGCACCACGACCGAGCCGTTGAGGCTCTTGGACGTGTCGACCACTGCCTTGTCGCCCGGCGCGATGACCGAACGGCCCACCAGCGACGAAGCCTGCAAGGCCTGGGACGAGTTGTAGTTGCCGGCAATGCCGCTCACCGTGTCGTTGAGCGTGGTGATGCCTTCCAGACTACTGAACTGCGCCAACTGGGCGACGAACGCACCGTTGTCCTGCGGTTCGAGCGGGTTCTGGTTTTTCAGCTGGGTGACCAGCAATTGCAGGAACGCGTCCTTGCCCAGGGACTGTTTGCCCGTGGCACTGTTGGTCGCCGACGCCAGGCCGTCGGCGCTGGTGTTGGTCTTGACTGAGGAGTTGGCCAGGATGTCGTTGAGGCTCAAGCTGCTGGTGGTATCGGTAATACTCATGAAAGTCGCCCCTTATCACTGACCGAGGGTCAGGACCTTCTGCATCATGGTTTTGGCGGTGTTCATCATTTCGGCGTTGGTCTGGAACGAACGGCTCGCGGAAATCATGTCAGCCATTTCTTCCACCACGTTGACGTTCGGGTAGTAGACGTAGCCCTTGGCGTCGGCCGCCGGATGGTTCGGCTCATAGCGCGCTTCAAGGTTGCTCTGGTCTTCGACCACGCCAAGCACTTGTACGCCTTGACCGGCCGCGTCCTGGCTCTGGAACAACGAATCGCTGCCGCCGCTCTGGCCGCCCTGGAACATGGTGGCGAACACCGGGTGCCGCGCACGATAGGTCTTGTCGATGCTCGACGAGACGGTTTCGGCGTTGGCGATGTTCGAGGCCACGGTGTTCAAGCGAGTGGTCTGGGCACTCATGCCGCTACCGGCAATGTTGAAAACACTGGATAGAGACATGGCTTACTCTCCGCGAAGGGCTGACACCAGCCCTTTGAATTTGCTGTTGAGCAGGGTGAAGCTGGCCTGGAAGTTGACCGCGTTTTCCGCGTAGTTCGACTGCTCCAGTTGGGCGTCCACGGTGTTCTGGTCGATCGACGGTTGCATCGGCGTGCGATACAGCAGCGACTCGTCGCCATTGCCCAGGCCTTCAGCTTCGATATGGCGGCTGTTGGTCATGTTCAAGGCGAAAGTACCGTTCTTGGTTTTCTCGTTCTGCTCGGCGAGCACTTTCGAGAAGTCCAGATCCCGAGCCTTGTAGTTCGGGGTATCGGCGTTGGCGATGTTGTTGGCCAGGACTTCGGCACGCTGAGCGCGGAAGCCCAGGGCTTGTTCGTGGATACCGAGCGCTTTATCGAAACTGATGCTCATGCCGGGAAACCTTCGGGTGACCTGATTTTTCGTAGGTTGAACATAGCAAGCGGCGTGCCAATTCAAAAAAGCCCATAAACCGTGGCTTTGCGGGCGGTGGCAACGCGGCAATGCCAGAAAAGCGGCAACCGTTTTCCGCCGCCTGCCGCTTTTCTGCCGCTTTCCCCTCCTCCCTGTAGAAGCTGCCGCAGGCTGCGATCTTTTGATCTTGATCTCGCTCTTAAAAATACAAGATCAAAAGATCGCAGCCTGCGGCAGCTCCTACGTGATGCAAGTGCGGCAGGCAAAAAAAAACGGGAGCCTTGGGCTCCCGCTTTTTTTTGACTGCCGCACTTGCATCACTTCGCCTGGTAAATAATTCCCGGGCTGCACTGGACCATCTGGTAGTGGTCCGGCAAACCGTTCAGCGCTTCGGACGCGCCGAGGAACAGATACCCGCCCGGCTTCAACGTGCTGTGGATGCGCAACAGAATGTCTTTCTTCACCTCGGCAGAGAAGTAGATCAATACGTTGCGGCAGAACACGATGTCGAACTTGCCGAGGCTGGCATAGCTGTCCAGCAGGTTGAACGAACGAAAGTCCACCCGACTTTTGATCGGTGCCTTGATTGCCCAGCGGCCCGGCCCTTTCGGGTCGAAGTAACGCTGGAGGCGCTCGGGCGACAGACCCCGGCCGATCGCCAGGCTGTCGTACTCGCCGGTCTTGCAATTGGTCAGCATGGTGCCGGACAGGTCAGTGGCAACAATCTGCACACCCATCTTCAACTGACCCAGGTTGACCCGTTCGAACTCATCGATGGACATCGACAGCGAATACGGTTCCTGACCCGATGAGCACGCCGCCGACCAGATCCGCAGACGCTGGCCAGGGGCCGCCTTGATCGCTTCGGGCAACACCTTGTTCTTCAAGACTTCAAACGGATAGGTGTCACGAAACCACAGGGTTTCATTGGTGGTCATGGCATCCACCACCATTTCGCGCAAACCGCTGCGCGGCTGGGTCTGGATGCGCTGGACCAACTCACCCAAAGACTTGATGCCCTGCTGTTCCATCAGCTTGTTGAGACGGCTCGAGACCAGGTACTGCTTGTTTTCACCGAGCAAAATGCCACAGGCTTTTTCCAGAAATACCCGGAATTGTTCGAAATCCAAATTACCCGTAGACAATGATGCCGCCTCTTAAATCGTGTTTATCACCAGGAGCAGAAGGCCCCTAGCTGATGTCTGCTGCTTTGATCCGGTCGACTACCCGGGATGCCAGGTCATCAGGACGGAATTTGGCAAGGAAGTCATCGGCTCCGACTTTCTTGACCATCGCCTGATTGAATACGCCCGACAACGAAGTATGCAGGATGATATGAAGCTTTTGCATGCGAGGGTCGTTGCGGATCTCGGCCGTCAGGGTGTACCCGTCCATTTCCGGCATCTCAATGTCGGAAATCATCATCAGGAACTCTTCTTCCGGCTTCTTGCCCTCGTCGACCAGCTTGCGCAGGTAATCCAGCGCTTGCTTGCCGTCGTTCAACGCCACCACTTCGACGCCGACCGTCTGCAGGCAACGGGTGACTTGCTTGCGCGCCACCGACGAGTCATCGACCGTCAATACTTTCAGGGACAGCGCCTTGTGCTGGGTTTCGACATCCACCACGCCCACCGAAATCGCTTCCGGTGTCGGCGCCACTTCTGCCAGCACTTTCTCGACGTCGATGATTTCGACTAACTGATTGTCGACCCGAGTCACAGCCGTCAGGTAATGGTCGCGCCCCGTGCCCTTGGGTGGCGGATGAATCTCCTCCCAGTTCATGTTGACGATACGTTCCACCGACCGCACCAGGAAACCCTGGGTCTTGGTGTTGTACTCCGTGATGATCACGAAAGGATTGCTTTGATCCTTCAGCGCGCCGGAACCGGTCGCCATCGCCAGATCCAGAATCGGAATGGTCGCCCCCCGGATGTTTGCCACACCGCACACGACAGGACTGGACTTGGGCATCAGGGTCAGCTTGGGGCATTGCAGCACCTCGCGAACCTTGAACACATTGATCCCGTAGAGCTGCTGGCCGTCGAGACGGAACAACAACAGCTCAAGGCGATTCTGCCCCACCAGTTGCGTGCGCTGGTTTACCGCATCCATTACCCCAGCCATGCACAGACTCCTACACCAACGCTTAAGTGTGTTGCGACGCACCTTCATCACTAAACGGCACGGCGCTTGCTTTTTAACTCTTATGAACACAGAACCGACATTTTTTCGACGCCTGACATCAAACTTGCGCAAAGTGCTTTGCGCGATGTCGGCCGTTTGCCTGTTCAACGCTGGCAGCCCTGCCCTTGCTGACGCGGTTACCTTGCCTGACATGCTTATCGGCGTCACTCAGGGCTTTCTTGAATTCACCGTAGAGGACTATCTGGCTACGAGTCAAACGGAAGGCCGTTACGAAATCGAAGTCAACCAGCTTGATCCGCGTCTGCGCATGCCCATGTGCGACAAGGAATTGACAGCCACCCTCGAGAGTCCGGCCAAGCCACTGGGTCGGGTTACGGTCAAGGTTCGCTGCGAGGGGGCGTCACCCTGGACGGTCTTCGTACCCGCTCAAGTGCGCCTGTTTCGCGACATTGTGACCACCACCCGCCCCCTGCGCCGCGCCGGCATTATCGAACCTCAAGACGTGGCGCTGCGCGAGCGCGACATCAGCCTGATCAGCCAGGGCTACCTGACGTCGGTCGACCAGGCGATCGGGCAAAAATTGACCCGACCAATGGTCGCCGACCAAGTCATTACCTTGGTGCACATGGAACAGGCGGAAGTGATCAGCAAGGGTGACCAAGTGGTGATTACCGCGCGCAGTGGTACGCTCAGCGTGCGCATGCCGGGGGAAGCATTGTCCAACGGCGGTTTGCGTGAACAGATCCGGGTGAAAAACCTCAACTCCCAACGGGTGATCAAGGCGCAAGTCATCGCGCCGGGTCAGGTGGAAGTGGCCATGTAGGGCTTTCTGTTGGTGTGGATGTGGCGAACAGACCGACTGTTCCCTAAACTGTGCCCCATGCAGGGCAAGCGTTGACGCGCGCAAGCTCATTGATAATTGGGCCTAAAGTTTTTCCGGGTATGGCCGAAAACATGGCAAGCGTCCAAATACCCAGAGGTTTTTTATCATGGTCATCGATTTCAGCCGGTTGAACAGCTCCTCGTCACTTACCGGTGGTACACGTACCAGCGCTGCCAAGGACACTGCCGAAGCCGGCAAATCCGCGCCGCTGACTACCCCGGCCGAACAGGCCAGTACCGTCAAGAGCGGGGAATCGGTACATTTCAGCGATGAGGCTCAACAGTTGCAGAAGGTCACTGACAAGCTGCGCGATCAGCCTGCCGTCGACAACGCCCGCGTGGCCGAGTTGAAAGCAGCGATTGCCGATGGCAGCTATAAAGTCGACAGCAACCGTGTAGCCAGCAAACTGCTCAACTTCGAAGCCCAGCGCTAGGCCAAGGCCGGCGCCAGGCTTTTGGACGCTTAAAACCCAAGGCCAGCCATGCACGACACTAATTTACTGCAACTGATCACCGACGACTTTGCTCCAGCGCAACAATTGCTGGCGTTGCTGCAGACCGAGTCACTCGCGCTGCACGGTCGGGAGATGCAACTGCTAGAAGAAATTCTGGCGCAGAAACAGGCATTGATCATCTTGCTCGAGCAGCATGGCCGCAAGCGCAGTGAAATTCTCGCCAGCCTGAGTCTGCCTGCCAATCGCAATGGACTGGAGCAACTCGCCAGCCATTCGAGCATCGGTGACCAGCTGCTGGAGCAGAGCGACGTGCTCACGCAACTTTTGGCCCAGTGCCAAGCCATCAACGTCAACAATGGCCAATCGATCCTGGTACAGCAGGCCGCCACGGCCAATCAGCTGAAAATCCTCACCGGCGGCGAACCGCCAGCGCTTTACGACGCCCGTGGATCAACCTCCAAGCTTGCCATGCCACGCCCGCTCAGTCAGGCTTAAGTCCATCCGATGAGCTTGCCCTATCAAGACGCGTCACATGCTGGCAATATGATGGCCAGCCGCAGTCATATTTTGTGTGGAGATTGATGAACCGTGTCTAATGCCTTAACCGCGGAAGATACTCCGCAGCCACCCAAGGTGCTCGCGACGCCCATGGAAATCGCTGGCAACCTGCGGCAGCTGCAGGAAAGCCATGACCCGCTGATCATCACGTTCCACGAGCGCAACCAGCGCTTCCAGACTTATCTGGTAGACGTCGACCGTGAAAACAACATGATTGCCCTGGATGAAATGGTGCCCCGCGACGGCGAGCGCTATTTGCTGGCCGGCGAATCGTTCCGGATTGAAGGGTTTCATGACGGTGTGCGCATTGCCTGGGAAAGCAACGCGCCACTGAGCATCGACGAGTCCAATAACACCCGCTGCTATCGGGGCCCTCTGCCCGACGAAGTCGTCTACCACCAGCGTCGCAATGCCTTCCGGGCTGCGTTGAAGCTTGCGCAACTGGTCGATGTCGAGATCGGTGGTGAGAAACTCAAGTCACCTATCGGCGGCAAGCTGCTGGACATTTCCGCGACCGGTTGCAAGTTGCGCTTCGAAGGTGACATCACTGGCCGCCTGCAACTGGGTCAGGTCTACGACCGCTTCATGGCCTCCTTGCCTTTTGGCAACATGACGGCGCCGGTCGAATTGCGGTACTTGCACTTCGAAGAAAAAATCTCCACGACGTTTGCCGGCGTACGCTTTCACAACATGAGCGGGCTGGTACAGCGTCAGGTCGAGCGCTTCGTCTATCAGCTTCAGCGCGAAGCACGGCGCTTTGACAAAGACGACATGTAATAAAATCCTTCAATGAAAACGGGCAGTCCCTTACGGTGACTGCCCGTTTTTTTATGCCCTGGATTCAGGGCCTCGCCTCGGTAAAGCTTTGCTCGCGCCCCGCGTCAGGGTCTTTCGGATCCGAATCGGCGTCGGGCTCTGACTCGGGTCCCGACTCAGGCTCAGGCTCGGGGTTGATCGGGTTCTGCATCTGATCGTGTACCACTTGCTCGTCGACACGCGGGTCAAGGCACGCCACCAGCGGCGAACTCGACATACTGTCCGGCATGGCCACGTGATGCAGCGGTGCGTCGTCGACCTGATGCAGGTTGGTGACCGCTTTCGGGCGGATCCGCCACACCAGCACCAACGCGAAAAAACTGAAGAACGCATACAGCATATGACTGCCGAACAGCTTCATCAGCACCCCGGCCACCAACGGCCCGATACTGGCGCCGACGCCGTAGGTCACCAGCAGCATTGCGGTCAGGGACACGCGACGATCGCCTTCGACGTGGTCATTGGAGAAGGCCACCGCCAGCGGATACAGGCAGAACATGACCAGCGAACACACAAACCCGGCGATGAACAATATCTCCAGTGACACCTGTTGCATGATTGCCAACGGCAACGCAGCCACGGCCAGGACGGTCGCAAAACAGCGAATCAACAACGCCCGATCATAACGGTCGGACAGCCAGCCCAACGGCCACTGCACCATCAGCCCGGCGAAAACGCAGCTACCCATGAACAGACCGACCTGCTCCGTGGATAACCCTTGCTGAGAGGCATAAAGCGGCGCCAGACCGTAAAAAGAACCAATGATCAGCCCTGCCCCCAGCACCGTGCTCAACGACTGCGGCACGCGCTTGATGAAGAACCGCGGCTCCATCGGCGCGGGATGCAGCGGTGCCGGGTGAATCCGGCGAGTCAGGGCCACCGGCACCAGGCACAGCGCGAAGCACAACGCGACCAGCATCAACAGTTCCAGGCCCAGCGCCGGGTGCATGACCAAAATCAGCTGACCCAGCACC
The DNA here is from genome assembly GCF_059716195.1 of Pseudomonas sp. LBUM1644. Classification (NCBI taxonomy): domain Bacteria; kingdom Pseudomonadati; phylum Pseudomonadota; class Gammaproteobacteria; order Pseudomonadales; family Pseudomonadaceae; genus Pseudomonas; species Pseudomonas sp. LBUM1644. The sequence continues at coordinate 4,832,605 of NZ_CP166812.1, forward strand.
AGCCCCAGGTACGAGGCGATCATATAGCCGCTGAACACCGCCCCGCGCTGTGAGGCTTCGGCCTGCTCATTGAGCCAGCTTTCGATGACCATGTACTGGCACATCATGCCGAGGCCGACGATGACCCGCAGGAATATCCAGGCCGGCAGCCAGTCGATCAGGCCGTGACCAAGCACCGCTGCACCGACAATCCCCGCGCAGGCCGAGTAGGCTCGAATATGCCCGACCCGGGCAATCAAACGGTGACCGATCTTGCCGCCCAGGACGAGACCGAAATAGTTCGCCGCCATCAGCGCGCCGACCCACAGGCTGTCGACGTGATCAGCCGCCAGGCGCAAGCCCAGGTAAGTACTCAGCAAGCCAGAGCCGATCAACATCATCAGCGAGGCAAAATAAAGCGCTCGAAAAGGTTTCCAGATTTGGCGCATCGGCGTTCCGAGCGGCTCCTTGCAGTGAGAAACGGACTAATCAAACGATAGCCCGAAGACGAAGGTTCGTCAGGCCTGGGCGGCGAGGACACGTCGCTCCCAGGGAGTAATTTCATCGAAGAAACTGGTCAACTCCATGGTCTTCGAAGCGACGTAGCCTTCGATGAACTCCTTGCCGAACAGTTCCTTCGCCAATTGGCTACGTTTCAGACGCTCAAGGGCGGCATGCAAGGTACACGGCAATGAAAGATTGTCCGGCACTTCGAATTCACCCTGGATCGGCTCGCTCGGCTCCAGTTCGTTGACGATGCCATACAACCCGGCTGCCAGGCTCGCTGCAATCGCCAGATACGGGTTGGCATCGGCGCCCGGCAAACGGTTTTCGACCCGACGAGCGGCCGGCGAACTGGCGGGAATGCGCAACCCGGCGGCGCGATTATCGTGGGACCAACAGGCATTGTTCGGTGAGGCGAACGGATGGCACAGACGCTGATAGGAGTTCACGTTCGGCGCGAAGAGGGCGGTGAAGTCCGCCATGCCAGCCTGCAGGCCACCGATGAAGTGACGGAAGGTCGCGGTCGGCTGGCCGTCCTCGTCGCTGAACACGTTACGGCCGGTGCCGATGTCGACGATGCTCTGGTGAATATGCATCGAACTGCCCGGTGTATGTGCCAGCGGCTTGGCCATGCACACCACCGTCAATCCGTGCTTGAGTGCGACTTCTTTCAGCAGGTGTTTGAACAGGAACGTCTGGTCGGCCAACAGCAACGGATCGCCGTGCAACAGGTTGATCTCGAACTGGCTGACACCCATCTCGTGCATGAACGTGTCGCGTGGCAAACCCAGTGCGGACATGCATTCATACACTTCACTGAAGAACGGCCGCAAACCGTTGTTGGAACTGACGCTGAATGCCGAATGACCTTCCTCGCGGCGACCATCCAGACCGACCGGTGGCACGAACGGTTGAGTCGGGTCGGTATTGGGCGCAAAGATGAAGAATTCGAGCTCGGTTGCCACCACGGGTGACAGACCGAGCGTGGCATAACGGGCGATCACGGCCTTGAGTTGGCCGCGTGTCGAAAGACGAGAGCTCTCACCGGTCAATTCATCTGCATCGCAAATGGCGAAAGCTCGTGACTGCTCGCTCCAGGGCAAGCGATGGATTTGCGCTGGATCGGGGACGAGGGCGAGATCGCCATCATCACTCCCGTAAAAGCGCGCTGGCGGATATCCGCCCATGATGCATTGCAGCAGCACACCCCGCGCCATCTGCAAGCGCCGCCCTTCGAGGAACCCCTCGGCGGTCATCACCTTGCCCCGGGGTACTCCATTCAAATCCGGCGTGACGCATTCGATCTCATTGATGCCCGTCAATCGCTGCGCGAGTGAGCCCTGGCCGTCGGTAGTCATGACGCAATCCTTGTTGTTGTACGAGCCGCGAACGGCGACGCGTACAAAATAGGCTCCGCGTGTTCGGAATATCAAGCACCCCACACAAAGAATTCACGCCCCCCCCCTGTAGGAGCTGCCGCAGGCTGCGATCTTTTGACGTTGCTTTTTAAAAACAAGATCAAAAGATCGCAGCCTGCGGCAGCTCCTATAGGGGAAGTGTTCGTCAGGGGAGGTAGAGGCTGAATTTTCCGCCGCCCAAAGAGCCGCCATTGCTGATTTCGGTGCGTCCGCCCACACCATTACGCTGATGCAGCGCGGCAATCCGCCCGGCGAAGTACAAGCCCAGCCCGGTACTGCCCGTGCTGTGGTTGATGCCCTGCACGTAATCAGCCTGACGCTCGATCATCTCGGGCGAATAACCCTCGCCATCATCGTTGATGGTCAAGACCAACTGCCCGGCCTCGTCACTGACGGTAATCAGCAGCGCGTGGCGGGCGTAACGGATGGCATTGTTGATGCTGTTGCCCAGCACCGAGGCGACCAGTTCCCGGTCGAAAAAGCCCAGGGGGCTCAACGGGTCCACTTCATAGGTTGCGATGATCCCGCGGCTGGCAAAGACCTCTTGATGGGAGGCCAGTTGCGCTTCGATGAAATCGTCCAGCTCGTGGTAAGCCGGCTGCAACGGCATCTGGTTGACGCCCAGTTTGTACAAGCCCAGTAACTGCACCAGCATGCCATTGAGATGAGCGAACTCGTACTCGATGACGCCCTGCTCGGGACTGTGGTGCTCAGGATCGGGTAAACGTGCCAGCCACTGGCTGTGGGCCTGCATCAGCATGGCCAGCGAGTTCTTCATGTCGTGCACGGTGGAGGCAATCACCGTCGAAAAATCCAATGCGGGGTTGTCCTGGCTCATCCACCGAACGCCTTGATTTTCAGTTTTTGGTAGCGCGGATAACGCGCGTCGGTGTCGGGCATCATGCCGACCAGTTTCAGGCAAGCCCTACATTCTTCCATTTCGGCCGAAGGCACACGGGTGTCAGTGCCATGGAGCAGCGACTGCGCCATGTTGAGCGCGATGCTGATGTTTTTCGGCTGCATCGCCAGGGCTTTGCGAAATACCGCGCGGGCCTCCGGCAAGTTACCGGACTTGTACACCCGTACGCCTTGACGGTTGAGGTCGGCGGCCATGTTGCTGGAACTGAGAATCGCCGGGTCATCGGTCAATTTGGCGATCCCTTGCATCACCACAGGATCGTCACCATAAATTTCCGCACAGCTTTTCAACATAGACGCTCCAGCGCTCGCCTGGCCGAGCATTTGCAACTGCTTGGCCACCAACAGCGCCGCTTCGGGGCTCATGAATTGCTCCATGCCATCGAGGCGCATCATCGCCTGTTCGGTGAGCTTTTCGGCGGTTTCAGCATCGTTGAGCAGCAGACTGGTGGCTTTCATCAGCCGCGCACGGATCTGCAAACCTGGATCGCTCGGATTCTCCTTGGCCACCATACTGAGGGTCGTGTTGATTTCCAGTCGCGTGCGGGTATCCAGACCTTTATCGCTGCCCTTGCTGATTAACGCGTGAGCCAGGCCCAAGTTGCTTTCGGCGTCCTTGAAACGTGACTGCGCGCCCTGCGATACGGCTTGGCGATAAGCCTTGGAGGCGGTTTCGAAATCTTCGTTGGACATCGCCAGTTTGCCCAGCAGCGCTTGCCGGCGAACCGCCAGCGGCGACAGGCGAATCGCCTCTTCCAACACTTTTTGGGCGGCCTTGGTGTCCCCCTCGACGACCAGCACGTCGGCCATACCGTCGTACAGCGCCGGCATCATCGGAAACACTTTAAGGGCTTTTTCGTAAATGCCTTTGGCCTGACTGACCTGGCCGCGCTTGAACAGCAACTTGCCCAATCCGGCAAACGCCCACGGCAAAGGGCGGTCAGCAATAATGCTGTCGTACAGACGCTCCAGTGCTTCGTTCTGATTCAAGTCGCGCAACGCGTCCGCGCGATAACGCAGGCACAGCGGTGAATATCGGATGTCTTTCTTGCACAACTCGATGCAGGCGTTGAGCACCTCGAGTGGCTTGCCCCGATCGAGTGCTTGCAGGATAGGCTTGAGCAGGTTCTTGCGTTGCTCCAGCCGATCCAGGCGCTGGGCCAGGCCGGATCGGTTGAAGGGTTTCGTCAGGTAGGCATCAGGTTCGTGCTCCAGGGCGCTGAGCACCATGGCCTGGCTCGTCTCGGCGGTGACCATGACGAATACGGCCTCGTGGCTGATGAGCTTTTCGATCATCAGGTCTTCGAGTACCTGCTGGCCGTTCTTCTTGCCATCCCCCAGGTGAAAATCCTGCAGGATAAAATCGTAAGACTTTTGCGAGCACATGCGCAGCGCCTGCTCACCGGTATCCGCGGTATCGACGTCCTTGATGCCCAACTCCCGGAGCATGGACCTGACGGAACTGCGGAAATCCGAGAAATCGTCGACGATCAGAAAGCTCTTTTGGTGATACGACAGCATCGAAGATTTCCAGGCAAATTAAGTAGAAGACCATGACCGTTCGGGTTATCGGCCAGAAGTACCATTCCCTTGAGAACTCCTGCTACGCAAGCACCCTCTAAATGTGCGAAATCCTCCAGATGTTCCACTTCGCGCTGCGCCCTGGCGGCTTCCTGTTCCTTGAGAGGTCCGAAAGTGCTGACGCTTGTCACGAGCTGTTTGCCCCGGTGGATAAACGCAACCGGATCTTCCGCGCCAAGACCGGCACCGCCGCTCCGGCGCAGGCAAACTTTCCTGCGGGCAAAACAAAACCCCTACCTGCATACGCAGATAGGGGTTTCGGAATTTAATCTTGACGATGACCTACTCTCACATGGGGAAACCCCACACTACCATCGGCGATGCATCGTTTCACTGCTGAGTTCGGGATGGGATCAGGTGGTTCCAATGCTCTATGGTCGTCAAGAAATTCGGTAGCCAGGTCGTTCTCCTTGCGGATCACGCTCCAGCGAATGGGTATGTGATAGATCTTGGTGCTTTGTGAGTATCTCGAACTTTCGGTTCGTTTCGTCTTCACACACCGCAATCTGGCCTCTTTCGAGTTCACAAATTGCTTGGGTGTTATATGGTCAAGCCTCACGGGCAATTAGTATTGGTTAGCTCAACGCCTCACAGCGCTTACACACCCAACCTATCAACGTCGTAGTCTTCGACGGCCCTTCAGGGGACTCAAGGTCCCAGTGAGATCTCATCTTGAGGCTAGTTTCCCGCTTAGATGCTTTCAGCGGTTATCTATTCCGAACATAGCTACCCGGCAATGCCACTGGCGTGACAACCGGAACACCAGAGGTTCGTCCACTCCGGTCCTCTCGTACTAGGAGCAGCCCCTCTCAAATCTCAAACGTCCACGGCAGATAGGGACCGAACTGTCTCACGACGTTCTAAACCCAGCTCGCGTACCACTTTAAATGGCGAACAGCCATACCCTTGGGACCGGCTTCAGCCCCAGGATGTGATGAGCCGACATCGAGGTGCCAAACACCGCCGTCGATATGAACTCTTGGGCGGTATCAGCCTGTTATCCCCGGAGTACCTTTTATCCGTTGAGCGATGGCCCTTCCATACAGAACCACCGGATCACTAAGACCTACTTTCGTACCTGCTCGACGTGTCTGTCTCGCAGTCAAGCGCGCTTTTGCCTTTATACTCTACGACCGATTTCCGACCGGTCTGAGCGCACCTTCGTACTCCTCCGTTACTCTTTAGGAGGAGACCGCCCCAGTCAAACTACCCACCATACACTGTCCTCGATCCGGATAACGGACCTGAGTTAGAACCTCAAAGTTGCCAGGGTGGTATTTCAAGGTTGGCTCCACGCGAACTGGCGTCCACGCTTCAAAGCCTCCCACCTATCCTACACAAGCAAATTCAAAGTCCAGTGCAAAGCTATAGTAAAGGTTCACGGGGTCTTTCCGTCTAGCCGCGGATACACTGCATCTTCACAGCGATTTCAATTTCACTGAGTCTCGGGTGGAGACAGCGCCGCCATCGTTACGCCATTCGTGCAGGTCGGAACTTACCCGACAAGGAATTTCGCTACCTTAGGACCGTTATAGTTACGGCCGCCGTTTACCGGGGCTTCGATCAAGAGCTTCGCGTTAGCTAACCCCATCAATTAACCTTCCGGCACCGGGCAGGCGTCACACCCTATACGTCCACTTTCGTGTTTGCAGAGTGCTGTGTTTTTAATAAACAGTCGCAGCGGCCTGGTATCTTCGACCGGCATGGGCTTACGCAGTAAATGCTTCACCCTCACCGGCGCACCTTCTCCCGAAGTTACGGTGCCATTTTGCCTAGTTCCTTCACCCGAGTTCTCTCAAGCGCCTTGGTATTCTCTACCCAACCACCTGTGTCGGTTTGGGGTACGGTTCCTGGTTACCTGAAGCTTAGAAGCTTTTCTTGGAAGCATGGCATCAACCACTTCGTCACCCAAAGGGTAACTCGTCATCAGCTCTCGGCCTTAGAATCCCGGATTTACCTAAGATTCCAGCCTACCACCTTAAACTTGGACAACCAACGCCAAGCTGGCCTAGCCTTCTCCGTCCCTCCATCGCAATAACCAGAAGTACAGGAATATTAACCTGTTTTCCATCGACTACGCTTTTCAGCCTCGCCTTAGGGACCGACTAACCCTGCGTCGATTAACGTTGCGCAGGAAACCTTGGTCTTTCGGCGTGGGTGTTTTTCACACCCATTGTCGTTACTCATGTCAGCATTCGCACTTCTGATACCTCCAGCAAGCTTCTCAACTCACCTTCACAGGCTTACAGAACGCTCCTCTACCGCATCACCTAAGTGATACCCGTAGCTTCGGTGTATGGTTTGAGCCCCGTTACATCTTCCGCGCAGGCCGACTCGACTAGTGAGCTATTACGCTTTCTTTAAAGGGTGGCTGCTTCTAAGCCAACCTCCTAGCTGTCTAAGCCTTCCCACATCGTTTCCCACTTAACCATAACTTTGGGACCTTAGCTGACGGTCTGGGTTGTTTCCCTTTTCACGACGGACGTTAGCACCCGCCGTGTGTCTCCCATGCTCGGCACTTGTAGGTATTCGGAGTTTGCATCGGTTTGGTAAGTCGGGATGACCCCCTAGCCGAAACAGTGCTCTACCCCCTACAGTGATACATGAGGCGCTACCTAAATAGCTTTCGAGGAGAACCAGCTATCTCCGAGCTTGATTAGCCTTTCACTCCGATCCACAGGTCATCCGCTAACTTTTCAACGGTAGTCGGTTCGGTCCTCCAGTTAGTGTTACCCAACCTTCAACCTGCCCATGGATAGATCGCCCGGTTTCGGGTCTATTCCCAGCGACTAGACGCCCTATTAAGACTCGCTTTCGCTACGCCTCCCCTATTCGGTTAAGCTCGCCACTGAAAATAAGTCGCTGACCCATTATACAAAAGGTACGCAGTCACCCAACAAAGTGGGCTCCCACTGCTTGTACGCATACGGTTTCAGGATCTATTTCACTCCCCTCTCCGGGGTTCTTTTCGCCTTTCCCTCACGGTACTAGTTCACTATCGGTCAGTCAGTAGTATTTAGCCTTGGAGGATGGTCCCCCCATATTCAGACAAAGTTTCTCGTGCTCCGTCCTACTCGATTTCATGACTAAGAGATTTTCGCGTACAGGGCTATCACCCACTATGGCCGTACTTTCCAGAACGTTCCGCTAATCTCAAAGCCACTTAAGGGCTAGTCCCCGTTCGCTCGCCACTACTAAGGGAATCTCGGTTGATTTCTTTTCCTCAGGGTACTTAGATGTTTCAGTTCCCCTGGTTCGCCTCTTAAGCCTATGTATTCAGCTTAAGATAACCATCTTATGATGGCTGGGTTCCCCCATTCAGACATCTCCGGATCAAAGTCTGTTTGCCGACTCCCCGAAGCTTTTCGCAGGCTACCACGTCTTTCATCGCCTCTGACTGCCAAGGCATCCACCGTATGCGCTTCTTCACTTGACCATATAACCCCAAGCAATCTGGTTATACTGTGAAGACGACATTCGCCGAAAATTCGATAATACTCAATTAAGAGCAACTCACAAATTTTACCTTAGCCTGATCCGTTACCAGTGAAAGTAACGTCCAGTCTATCTTTCTATCACATACCCAAATTTTTAAAGAACGATCTAATCAAAGACTAGAAATCAATATTCACGCTGGAATATTCATTTCTAAACTCTAACAGCAGAAGCAGTTAATGGTGGAGCCAAACGGGATCGAACCGTTGACCTCCTGCGTGCAAGGCAGGCGCTCTCCCAGCTGAGCTATGGCCCCATACAAAATTGGTGGGTCTGGGCAGATTCGAACTGCCGACCTCACCCTTATCAGGGGTGCGCTCTAACCAACTGAGCTACAGACCCAATTTCGAGCGCGTAACTGTTAGCGTTGAGCTATCAGCTTGGAGCTTAAAGCTGCTTCTATCGTCTTCTTCAATGAATCAAGCAATTCGTGTGGGAACTTATGGAGCAGCTGATGTCGTCGATTAAGGAGGTGATCCAGCCGCAGGTTCCCCTACGGCTACCTTGTTACGACTTCACCCCAGTCATGAATCACACCGTGGTAACCGTCCTCCCGAAGGTTAGACTAGCTACTTCTGGTGCAACCCACTCCCATGGTGTGACGGGCGGTGTGTACAAGGCCCGGGAACGTATTCACCGCGACATTCTGATTCGCGATTACTAGCGATTCCGACTTCACGCAGTCGAGTTGCAGACTGCGATCCGGACTACGATCGGTTTTCTGGGATTAGCTCCACCTCGCGGCTTGGCAACCCTCTGTACCGACCATTGTAGCACGTGTGTAGCCCAGGCCGTAAGGGCCATGATGACTTGACGTCATCCCCACCTTCCTCCGGTTTGTCACCGGCAGTCTCCTTAGAGTGCCCACCATTACGTGCTGGTAACTAAGGACAAGGGTTGCGCTCGTTACGGGACTTAACCCAACATCTCACGACACGAGCTGACGACAGCCATGCAGCACCTGTCTCAATGTTCCCGAAGGCACCAATCCATCTCTGGAAAGTTCATTGGATGTCAAGGCCTGGTAAGGTTCTTCGCGTTGCTTCGAATTAAACCACATGCTCCACCGCTTGTGCGGGCCCCCGTCAATTCATTTGAGTTTTAACCTTGCGGCCGTACTCCCCAGGCGGTCAACTTAATGCGTTAGCTGCGCCACTAAGAGCTCAAGGCTCCCAACGGCTAGTTGACATCGTTTACGGCGTGGACTACCAGGGTATCTAATCCTGTTTGCTCCCCACGCTTTCGCACCTCAGTGTCAGTATCAGTCCAGGTGGTCGCCTTCGCCACTGGTGTTCCTTCCTATATCTACGCATTTCACCGCTACACAGGAAATTCCACCACCCTCTACCATACTCTAGCTCGACAGTTTTGAATGCAGTTCCCAGGTTGAGCCCGGGGATTTCACATCCAACTTAACGAACCACCTACGCGCGCTTTACGCCCAGTAATTCCGATTAACGCTTGCACCCTCTGTATTACCGCGGCTGCTGGCACAGAGTTAGCCGGTGCTTATTCTGTCGGTAACGTCAAAACAGCACAGTATTAATGTACTGCCCTTCCTCCCAACTTAAAGTGCTTTACAATCCGAAGACCTTCTTCACACACGCGGCATGGCTGGATCAGGCTTTCGCCCATTGTCCAATATTCCCCACTGCTGCCTCCCGTAGGAGTCTGGACCGTGTCTCAGTTCCAGTGTGACTGATCATCCTCTCAGACCAGTTACGGATCGTCGCCTTGGTGAGCCATTACCTCACCAACTAGCTAATCCGACCTAGGCTCATCTGATAGCGCAAGGCCCGAAGGTCCCCTGCTTTCTCCCGTAGGACGTATGCGGTATTAGCGTCCGTTTCCGAGCGTTATCCCCCACTACCAGGCAGATTCCTAGGCATTACTCACCCGTCCGCCGCTCTCAAGAGAAGCAAGCTTCTCTCTACCGCTCGACTTGCATGTGTTAGGCCTGCCGCCAGCGTTCAATCTGAGCCATGATCAAACTCTTCAGTTCAAACATCTTTGGGTTTTTAAGAAACCCTAAACTTGGCTCAGCAATCGTTGGTTACATCTTTGATTTCTCGCGGAGTAACTTGTGATGCTGATAATCTTGTTGACTATCAGTCTGACTCCACAAGCACCCACACGAATTGCTTGATTCAGTTGTTAAAGAGCGGTTGGTTAAGATCTTTCGTCTCAACCGAGGCGCGCATTCTACAGCAGCCTCTGTTGCTGTCAAGCGGTTATTTTTCGAAGTTTTCAAAGTTTCCTCTGCAACTTCAACCACTTGCGCTTTCGATCTCTCGTCAGCGGGAGGCGAATTCTACAGCGTAACTCGCTGCTGTCAACACCTCTTTTTCAACTCCCTTTCGGCTTCGATGACCTGAAGCAACTCACTGTCGAAAACTGCGTAACTCTTTGTTTACCAAGGAGTTTTCCGTTTCGACTGCGCCGGAAGTGGGGCGAATTATAGAGGCTCAGAATCTGCCGTCAAGCGCTGATTTTGCTTTTCTATCAGGATCTCAAAATCGCTGCATCTATATAGACGAAACCGAAAGGACACCTGACTAACAGGAGATCAGCCGGAGAAGAGGGGTAATACGGGGCTTTTTGCTTTCAGAAACACTCCTACGCCCTTCCGCCACACCCCGATGAGGATCCAGTGGAAGTATCCGTAACGTAGGAGATTCTGAATGAAAATGGTGTCCCAGGGCAGGTTCGAACTGCCAACCTTCCCCTTAGGAGGGGGATGCTCTATCCAATTGAGCTACTGAGACACAAGCCGCCTGCCAGGACGGCAAGGCAATAGACGGCGTGCATGTTAACGGCCAACCCTGCATTTGTCATGTCGTCCGTTGCGCTATTAAGTGTAGGCACACTCCTAATCGCCACACGAATGCGATAATCGTGCAAATTGCACCCTCTGGGAAAAGATATCATTGCAAAATGCAATGATGACACCCGACAAAAATATCCTAACCTATTGTTTTTGAAGACTTTAATAGACGTTAAGCTCTTGGCATACAGGCTGCTTTAGCTGTTCTCAAAGAACAACGGAGGCCAACTCTGATGAATAGCGCCCTTTTACTCTCAAATGCGATCGCCCTGACGGTTTTGTTGGGCTTTCATTTTGCCCCTGAGAGCGGAGCAGAACCGGTTGCCCAACGCATGCCGCACTATCTCCAGCTACAACGAGCCCCACAACTGGCGGTCATGAATGAACAGCGAGTTCTCGTCAGCAGTGACGATAGCCCGCCGACGACTCAGACTTCCGGGCACCTGGTATTTTGAATCACTTCATAGGAGCGCAGCATGTCCAAATCAGCCGCTGGATTTTTCATCCTTGCCTTACTGAGCGGCATTACTCATCTATCCATGGACAGGGACACCCTTAGTACCCTCGCCCTGATCGCTTGCTGCGTATTTGGTGCGTTATTCGTACTGGCGCTGGTCGCAGGACGCAGGATCAAGTTCGATCCCGTACTGCGCTAACCCTCAGCAAATCCAACAGATTAGTAACCGTGCCAGCGAGGTCTCCCGAGTTGTCGAGCCGATAAACCTTCGTACCGCCGATTGTGGCGTTCGCCGTGAATAACCCATTGCGCAGCAGCCTCGCATCAATCTCCGCAGAACTTTCCCGCCCACGCAGCGATATACGTTGTCGCAGAACATCGCTCTCGACTACCAAAAGAACTGGCAATAACGTGGGATACCGCGATATCGCTTCAGCAAAATGGCCACGGGAGCCGTTGACCAGAACATGTCGGCCGCCTTTAAGCCATAGATCAATTTCAGTCGGAATTCCATAACCCAGACCATTGGCTTTCCAGGACAGCGCAAAGCAGCCCTCAAGCTTGCGTCGCTCGAACTCATCTCGGGAAACGCCAATAGCATCCTCACCCACCGACTCTGCCGAGCGAGTGATGACTCTACGTACCACTTCGCAATTAAGTGCGCGCAATTGTTCTCTAGCGGCGTCAATAAGACTGTCCTTACCAGACCCGGAAGGCCCCATCAAAAAAATTAGCCTGCCATCCATCCTGAATTCGCCCTCCACTGAACGTCTGCCCCTAGTAAATCGGCCATTTGCCACTATCCTGTATAGGTAAGGAACATTGATCGAATCCGCTTAGCATGCACCTTCAAGCCTGCGCAGGCAGTACCCGTCGGGCGAGCGATGCGATCAGTGATGCGGACGAGGCCGGACTTTTCAAACCAGTCCGCATTTCTGATAATTGGTGCTGGCATAACGCCTTTATCCAGTTCAATATTTGTCACAGAATTGACGCCAATGATCTGGCTAATTTGAGGCATGATGCGAGCCTCTATCAATTCAGGTTGAACATTTGGCCAGAGCGCTTGTCCTATCAGACATCCTGCGGCCAATCCCGAGAACCGCTCCCCTGAACTAACCGGTTAAATATATGCGCCCATTGAAACAGGCAATTTATTCCAGCCGTACGGCTGACAAGTTCGTCGTACGTCTGCCAGACGGAATGCGTGAACGCATTGCCGAGGTGGCTCGCAATCATCATCGCAGCATGAACTCCGAAATCATCGCGCGCCTTGAACAGAGCCTCATTCAGGAAGGCGCGTTGGGGGAAGAGTTGAGCATGCGCCTGGACAGCCCCGAGCTGTCATTGCACGAACGAGAACTGCTGCAACGCTTTCGCCAACTTTCTCACCGTCAGCAGAACGCACTTGTTTCGCTGATTGCCCATGACGCCGAACTGGCCGCAGACCCGTCCTGATTCATCCGAAAATCCAAAGCCAGCGTAATTGCTGGCTTTTTTTTGCCTGAAATTCGATCAAAAAAAACCCGCCGATTGGCGGGTTTTCAAAAAAAGCGATCAGAGCAGAAAGATGGTTGCTAACCCCAGGAATATGAAAAACCCGCCGCTATCGGTCATGGCGGTGATCATCACGCTGGCGCCCATTGCTGGGTCACGCCCGAGTCGTGCCAAGGTCATCGGGATCAAAACCCCCATCAGCGCAGCAAGCAAAAGGTTGAGCGTCATGGCGGCGGTCATTACCACGCCCAGAGACCAGCTGCCATATAGCAAGTAGGCAACAACGCCGATCACCCCGCCCCAGACCAGGCCATTAATCAGGCCGACCGCCAACTCCTTACGCATCAAGCGCGAAGTATTGCCGGTGCTCACCTGATCCAGCGCCATCGCCCGAACGATCATGGTGATGGTCTGGTTACCCGAGTTGCCACCAATACCCGCCACAATCGGCATTAATGCCGCGAGCGCCACTAACTTCTCGATCGAGCCTTCAAACAGTCCGATTACCCGTGACGCGATAAACGCAGTAATCAGGTTTACCGCCAGCCAGGCCCAGCGGTTGCGAAGGGATTTCCAGACCGATGCGAAAATATCTTCCTCTTCACGCAGACCTGCCATGTTGAGAACTTCGTTTTCGCTCTCTTCACGAATCAGATCGACCATCTCATCTATGGTCAGACGGCCGATCAGCTTGCCGTTTTTGTCGACCACAGGGGCCGAAATCAGGTCATAACGCTCGAACGCCTGGGCAGCATCATAGGCATCCTCATCCGGATGAAAACTAACCGGGTCGCTTGCCATGACTTCCGAAACTTGTTTTTCCGGGTCGTTCACCAGCAAACGTTTGATCGGCAAAACGCCCTTGAGTACGCCGTCATAATCGACCACAAACAATTTGTCGGTGTGGCCGGGCAATTCTTTCAGGCGACGCAGATAGCGCAGTACCACTTCAAGACTGACATCTTCGCGGATGGTAACCATCTCGAAGTCCATCAGCGCACCGACCTGCTCCTCGTCGTAAGACAAGGCAGAGCGCACGCGCTCACGCTGCTGACCATCGAGGGTTTCCATCAACTCGTGGACAACGTCTCGCGGCAGCTCAGAGGCCAGGTCAGCAAGTTCGTCGGCGTCCATGTCCTTGGCCGCAGCCAGGAGCTCGTGATCGTCCATGTCGGCGATCAGGGTTTCACGAACAGAGTCGGATACTTCGAGAAGAATGTCGCCGTCGCGATCAGCCTTGACCAATTGCCAGAGCGACAGACGATCGTCCAGCGGCAGGGCTTCAAGGATATAGGCGACGTCAGCGGAGTGCAGGTCATCGAGCTTGCGTTGCAATTCGACGAGGTTCTGCCGGTGGACCAGGTTTTCGACCCGGTCGTGATGCGGACCTTCCTGGCGGTGAGTCAGATCTTCAACCACCCGCTGGCGCTGCAACAGCTCAATCACTTGAGCGAGGCGGTCCTGCAGGCTTTCTTGCGTTTTCTTTACTTCAACTTCAGACATAGGCGAACTCCACTCCCAGCAGCGGGGCACGCCGGAAGGATCAATCAGTCAATTCATGATTGGAAAAACGGTTTACTGAGTAACTACTGGGTAAGTCCATGGAGGTATTCCACAAGCCCCGGCGGGGCTGACGGCCGCAATGATACACCGGCTAGCATTTTTAAATGTTAAAAAATCATGGCTGAAACAAGCGCTTGCGAGACAAACCTGAGCACTGTCCTGATACATGAAAATGCGACGACTCATCCTGAAAAGAAAACACACCGCAGTCGAAAAATGTAAGGGCTACTCTGGAGATGGACCGTCATGGAGGACGCTGGATGCTATCCAAAACACATTGTTTTTTGCTGATTACCCTACTCTGCCCGCCACCCTGGGCGCTTGCGACGAACATTCACCGATGCGAAGCGGTCGACGGACGCATTACCTTCACCACGCTGAGCTGTAGCCCTGGAGAAAGCCTTTCGCTTCAGGAGGTACGCACTTTCACTCCAGGCAGCACGACGGCCCTGATGCCAGAGGCCGACATTCGTGAAACATCAGCCAAGAAAATCAACAGGAGAGAGCCGACCGTGGTCGGCCAGAGCGAGGATAAATGTGGAAACCTGATCAGCGCCCGGGAACGTCGTGAAGCCATCATCAATCAGCGCGTTGTCGCCGGCATGAGTCAGCAGGACGTCGAGAGCGCTTTGGGCAAGCCAGACAAGGTCAGTATTCGGAATTCGGCCACGAGCTATCGATACGACACCAAGCGAGGTCGTAGCGCACATGTCGAGTTCGACGAGAGAGGATGCACCAAAGGAAAAGCCAAATCCTAGACGGCAAAAAGCCCGCGTTAAACGCGGGCTTTTTGGTGTTTGGTGCACTCGACAGGATTCGAACCTGTGACCGCTCGGTTCGTAGCCGAGTACTCTATCCAGCTGAGCTACGAGTGCATTTGTGGTTTTATACCAGATCACAACTGGTTGAAGCCAAGTCATTCACATTACTGCAAACAACTCTTAAATGGTGCACTCGACAGGATTCGAACCTGTGACCGCTCGGTTCGTAGCCGAGTACTCTATCCAGCTGAGCTACGAGTGCATTTGTTGCCGCGCATTATAGGCCGTTGAATCTTTTTGTAAAGCGCTTTTTTCTAGTAATTTCAACAACTTACCGAAGAAGCCAGATTACAACGTACTACGCAAATAATGGCGGAGAACGGGGGATTCGAACCCCCGACACCCTTGTGAGGTGTACTCCCTTAGCAGGGGAGCGCCTTCGGCCACTCGGCCAGCTCTCCGCAACACGGGGCGTATCTTAACCAACCTTTTCCCCGTTTGCAAACATAAAAAACGATAAAAATTAATGGCTTGGTTCTTCGTCCTTCTCTTTCTTTATACGCAGGTAGATTTCCTCACGGTGGACAGCAACCTCTTTCGGGGCGTTGACACCGATACGCACTTGATTTCCTTTGACGCCGAGCACGGTCACAGTGATTTCGCCATCACCAATAATCAGGCTTTCTGCGCACCGACGAGTCAGAATCAGCATACCTTTCTCCTCACGCATTTCATTTCAGGGACAACAGTCTGCAAAAAAAAGGCACTCGACCTACAACCTGAAAGGTCGCAGCCCTACATGCCTGAGTATTGACCAGCGCGAGCAAAAGAACAGTTCCTGGGTCGCGCCTTGCAAAAAACAAAAGGCGCGGTCAGACCGCGCCCTTTGGCAAACGCATCACTCGCCCTGACGGGCCGGCGCGTCCAGTTCGAAAGCTGTGTGCAGAGCGCGCACAGCCAGTTCCAGGTACTTCTCTTCGATCACTACGGAGACTTTGATTTCCGAAGTCGAGATCATCTGGATGTTGATGCTTTCCTTGGCCAGGGATTCGAACATACGGCTGGCCACGCCTGCGTGAGAACGCATGCCGACGCCGACGATCGAAACCTTGGCGATCTTGATGTCGCCAACCACTTCACGGGCACCGATCTCGCGAGCAGTGTTTTCCAGCACGGTTTGTGCGGCCTGGAAGTCATTGCGGTGCACGGTGAAGGTGAAGTCGGTGGTGTTATCGTGCGCGACATTCTGCACGATCATGTCGACTTCGATGTTCGCGCCGCTGATCGGACCGAGAATCTTGAACGCAACGCCCGGGGTGTCTGGCACGCCACGGATGGTCAGCTTGGCTTCATCGCGGTTGAAAGCGATGCCGGAAATGATCGGCTGTTCCATGGTTTCCTCTTCATCAATAGTAATGAGGGTGCCCGGACCCTCCTTGAAGCTGTGCAGTACGCGCAGCGGAACGTTGTACTTGCCGGCGAACTCGACCGCACGGATCTGCAACACCTTCGAACCGAGGCTGGCCATTTCCAGCATCTCTTCGAAGGTAATCTTGTCCAGGCGCTGAGCCACGGACACCACACGCGGGTCGGTGGTGTAGACGCCGTCGACATCGGTGTAGATCTGGCATTCGTCAGCCTTCAAGGCTGCTGCCAGGGCCACGCCGGTGGTGTCGGAACCGCCACGCCCGAGGGTGGTGATGTTGCCGTGCTCGTCGACGCCCTGGAAACCGGCGACAACCACCACACGACCTGCCTTCAGATCACCGCGAATCTTCTGGTCATCAATCTGCAAGATACGCGCTTTATTGTGCGCGCTGTCCGTCAGAATCCGTACCTGATTGCCGGTGTAAGACACCGCTGGCACGCCGCGCTTGATCAGCGCCATGGCCAACAGTGCAATCGTCACCTGCTCGCCGGTGGAGACGATCACATCCAGCTCACGCGGAACCGGTTGGTCGTCGCCACTGATTTGCTTGGCCAGATCGATCAGACGGTTGGTTTCGCCGCTCATTGCAGACAGCACAACCACCAGGTCATCGCCGGCATCGCGGAATTTCTTAACCTTGTCGGCGACCTGCCCGATTCTCTCGACAGTGCCGACTGAGGTGCCTCCAAATTTCTGTACGATCAAAGCCATTTCAAAGCCGCCTCTGCCCATGACGGGCGCCCAAATAATCACTCAAACAGCATTCCGGCCCGCCACTAGACTGCGGGCCGAACATACTGCCTTATAGACCCTGCTCTACAAATGGAACGGTCAGGGCCAATGCGGCATCCAGTGCGCCAGCGTCGGTACCGCCGCCTTGCGCCATGTCTGGACGACCACCGCCCTTCCCGCCCACTGCCGCAGCGGCTTGCTTCATCAAATCACCGGCTTTGAGTTGGCCAGTCAGGTCTTTGGTTACGCCTGCAACCAGAACGACCTTTTCCTCATGGACACTGCCGAGCAGGATCACTGCGCGACCGAGTTTGTTTTTCAGTTGATCGACCAGCGCCAGCAGCGCCTTGCCATCCTGACCGTCCAGACGCACGGCCAGCACTTTCACACCTTTGACATCCAGAGCGGAAGCCGACAGATCGTCGCCCGCTGCACTGGCTGCCTTGGCCTGCAACTGCTCGAGTTGCTTCTCCAGCAGACGGTTGCGCTCCAGCACAGCCGACAGCTTGTCGATCAGGTTATCGCGGCTGCCCTTGACCAGATTGGCCGCTTCCTTGAGTTGTTCTTCGGCAGCGTTCAAGTAGGCTAATGCCGCAGCCCCTGTGACCGCTTCGATACGACGTACGCCGGAAGCCACACCGCCTTCGCTGATGATTTTCAGCAGGCCGATGTCGCCGGTACGGTTGGCGTGAATACCGCCGCACAGTTCGACGGAGAAATCACCGCCCATGCTCAGCACGCGCACGTTATCGCCATATTTCTCGCCGAACAGCGCCATGGCGCCTTTTTGCTTGGCGGTCTCGATGTCGGTTTCTTCGGTTTCAACGGCGGAGTTCTTGCGAATCTCGGCGTTGACGATGTCTTCCAGTGCCTTCAATTGCTCAGGCTTGATGGCTTCGAAGTGGCTGAAGTCAAAGCGCAGGCGCTGACTGTCGACCAACGAGCCTTTCTGCTGAACGTGTTCACCCAGCACCTGACGCAATGCGGCGTGCAGCAAGTGAGTCGCCGAGTGGTTAAGCGAAGTCGCGTGACGCACATCGGCTTCGACGTGAGCTTCAACCGGCGCACCAACGATCAGGCTGCCCGAGGCCAACACACCGTGGTGCAGGAACGCGCCGCCAGTCTTGGTGGTGTCGCGCACGTCGAAACGGCTGTTGCCGGCCTGCAGATAGCCGCAGTCGCCAATCTGACCACCGGATTCCGCGTAGAACGGTGTCTGATTCAGAACGACAACGCCCTCTTCGCCTTCGCTGAGTACGTCTACCGACTGCCCTTCTTTATAGAGAGCAACGACTTTCGCCGAACCGCTGGTAGCTTTGTAACCGGTAAATTCCGTGGCGACATCAACCTTGACCAGGCTGTTGTAGTCCATGCCGAAAGAGCTGGCGGAACGGGCACGGACGCGCTGGGCTTCCATTTCGCGTTCGAAGCCTTCTTCGTCGATGGACAGGCTGCGCTCGCGAGCGATGTCGCCGGTCAGGTCCATCGGGAAACCGTAGGTGTCGTAGAGTTTGAACACCACGTCGCCCGGAACCACGTCACCTTTGAGCTCGGACAGATCCTGCTCGAGAATTTTCAGGCCGTGCTCCAAGGTTTTGGAGAACTGCTCTTCCTCAGCTTTCAGGACGCGCTCGATGTGCGCCTGTTGGGATTTCAGCTCAGGGAACGCTTCGCCCATCTCGGCGACCAGGGCCGCAACGATCTGGTAGAAGAAGCTGCCCTTGGCGCCCAGTTTGTTGCCGTGACGGCAGGCGCGACGAATGATCCGGCGCAGCACGTAGCCACGACCTTCGTTGGACGGCAGCACGCCGTCGGCAATCAGGAAGCCGCACGAACGAATGTGGTCAGCCACGACTTTCAGCGACGCCTGTGCGTCGTTGGTGCAACCGATGGCCTTGGCCGCTGCGTTCAGCAGGCTCTGGAACAGGTCGATTTCATAGTTCGAGTGAACGTGCTGCAGCACGGCACTGATCCGCTCCAGGCCCATGCCGGTGTCGACCGACGGTGCTGGCAACGGGTGCAACACGCCATCGGCGGTGCGGTTGAACTGCATGAATACGTTGTTCCAGATTTCGATGTAACGATCGCCGTCTTCTTCCGGCGAGCCCGGTGGGCCGCCCCAGATGTCGGCGCCGTGATCGTAGAAAATCTCGGTGCAAGGACCGCACGGGCCGGTATCGCCCATGGTCCAGAAGTTGTCGGAGGCGTATGGCGCGCCCTTGTTGTCGCCGATGCGAACCATGCGCTCGGCCGGAACCCCGATCTCCTTGGTCCAGATGTCGTACGCCTCGTCATCGCTGGCGTAGACGGTGACCCAGAGCTTTTCCTTCGGCAGGTTCAACCACTGCTCGGAGGTCAGGAAGTTCCAGGCGTAGGTGATCGCGTCACGCTTGAAGTAGTCACCGAAGCTGAAGTTACCCAGCATTTCGAAGAAAGTGTGGTGACGAGCGGTATAACCGACGTTTTCCAGGTCGTTGTGCTTACCGCCAGCCCGCACGCATTTCTGGCTGCTGACAGCGCGGGTGTACGCGCGCTTTTCCTGGCCCAGGAAACAGTCCTTGAATTGGTTCATCCCCGCGTTAGTGAACAGCAGGGTTGGGTCGTTGCCCGGAATCAAAGAGCTGGAGGCTACACGGGTGTGGCCTTGCTCTTCGAAGAAGCGAAGGAAGGCTTCACGGATTTCTGCGCTTTTCATTAGGTTCTTCCACGGAGGCTGCGGCCAAAGGCCTGTGCGAAACGTCAACAGACGAAGCGACGGCAAAGGGCCGCATTATATCGGCCCTGCGCGCGGGGTACAGCGTGTTTATACGATAGAAACGGTCAATTGGACCGCTAACGCTATCAGTTACGAGAAAACTCGACGAATGTCGCGACGACTTGCTCGATTTGCGCGCGGCTGACGTCCATATGCGTGACCATCCGCAGGCGTGCGGCAGCGCTCAGCTTGATCCCCCGCTCAGCGGCGAAGGCCTTGATAGCGTCGGCCTTATCGCCCATCGCCACGTAAACCATGTTGGTCTGTACAGGTTCGACTTCATAGCCCGCCGCGCGCAAGCCTTCAGCCAGAAGCTGGGCATTGGCGTGGTCATCGGCCAGCCGCTGGACGTTGTTATCCAGGGCATACAGACCTGCTGCCGCCAGAATGCCGACCTGACGCATGCCGCCGCCGACCATTTTGCGCAGGCGTCTTGCCTTGCCGATCAACTCGGCCGAACCACACAGCACCGAACCGACGGGGGCGCCCAGGCCTTTGGACAAGCAGACCGAAACGGAATCGAAATACCGGGTTATTTCCCGGGCATCAACACCCAGTTTAACGGCAGCGTTGTACAGCCGCGCGCCGTCCAGGTGCAGTTGCAGCCCATGCTCGCGGGTAAAACTGCGTGCCTTGGCCAGGTAATCCAATGGCAGGACCTTGCCCTGCATGGTGTTTTCCAACGCCAGCAAACGGGTACGCGCGAAGTGGAAGTCGTCCGGTTTGATCGCAGCGGCGACGTGCGCCAGGTCCAGCGAACCATCGGCCTGCACCTCCAGTGGCTGTGGCTGAATTGAACCGAGCACTGCCGCACCGCCGCCTTCGTACTTATAGGTGTGGGCCTGTTGACCGACGATGTACTCGTCACCGCGTTCGCAGTGGGCCATCAGGCCCAGCAGGTTGCTCATGGTGCCCGTCGGGACGAAGAGCGCGGCAGCAAAACCCAGTCGTTTTGCCAGTTCAGCTTCCAGATGGTTGACCGTTGGATCCTCGCCGTAAACGTCGTCACCGGTGGCCGCTGTGGCCATTGCGTCGAGCATCCCGGCGGACGGTTGGGTGACAGTGTCGCTGCGAAGATCGATAACGCTCATGAATCTGGCCTCGGTAAGCAGGGGAAAATCCCTTTCAAGAAGGAATTACTGCGGTCATGACGACGAATAATCAACCCTTGGGTCGCAAAAGGCATCCCAAGCCAGCGAAAAAGTCGATGGCAATCATCAGATAGCAGCGATGCACAGCTCGGAAATATGTGGTAAAAACGCTGCGCCGCCAGACAATCTGTCGGCAAAACGTTCTCAGGGCGGGGTGCAACTCCCCACCGGCGGTAATTGCGCGCAACGCGCATAGCCCGCGAGCGCTTGGCGTCAGACTCGACTTTGGTAGTGTCCGGCGGCAAGGTCAGCAGACCCGGTGTGATCCCGGGGCCGACGGTCATAGTCCGGATGAAGAGAGAACGGGATTGGCGCCAAAGGGCCGTCCGCAGGCATTCGTGCGAGCGTGCGCACCCTTAAATCCCATTCGATTCATAAGCCCTGTTTTTTACATAAACAGGAATCAGAACATGCAACCCACCGCAATCGATAGCAAAAGCAAAAACCATCAGGGCGAACGCGTTGCGTTCATCCAGGCTTGCTGGCACAAGGAAATCGTCGATCAGAGCCGTAAGGGCTTCGTCGCCGAAATGATCGCTCAGGGCTATCAGGAATCGGAGATCGATTTCTTTGAAGTCGGCGGCGCCTTTGAAATCCCGCTACACGCCAAGCTGCTGGCCAAGTCCGGTCGTTATGCCGGTATCGTTGCCGCAGGCCTGGTGGTTGACGGCGGCATCTATCGCCACGAATTCGTTGCCCAGTCGGTGATCAGCGGCCTGATGCAGGTTCAACTGGAAACCGAAGTGCCCGTCTTCTCGGTGGTGTTGACCCCGCACCACTTCCATGCCGGCGAAGAGCATCAGAAATTTTTCTTCGAGCACTTTGTGCATAAGGGCCAGGAAGCGGCGAAGACTTGCGCGGATACGCTGCACAAGATGCGGGCGTTGCGCCGTAATGAACACCGCGCAGTAGCGGTCTGATTCAAGCCTGAGCTTGTAGGCGCTTGTAGGCGCTTGTAGGAGCTGTCGAGTGAAACGAGGCTGCGATCTTTTGATTTTAAATAAGATCAAAAGATCGCAGCCTTCGGCAGCTCCTACAGGGGTGGCGTTTGTTAGGCGAGGTTTTCGTCAGTGGTCGGCACGATCAGGATGCCGGCACGCAGGCCATTCTTCACCTTGGGGTTCGGGAAAATGATCCGGGTGCCCTTCTCCTCAATTATCCAGCGGGTCTGGGCGATGTCTTCGGCCAGCAGATAACCCACTTCCAACTCCGAAAAGTTCTCGATGTCCGCTGGCAAGTTCAGATGGAAGCTATCGCTGTGCTTGATGATTTCCCGCGCCACGCTGAACAACTGCAAACCGTCCAGCGCCGCTTCGGTGACGGCCGGCTCGTTGCCTTCGATAATCTGCTTCAGGCGGGTTTCCAGCCGTTCGACATTGACCCCGGCGTTCTGCCCGAACGGCCGTGCCTTGCCCAGCTCCAGGGTAAAAGATTCGGCACCCAGTTTGTCGTAGGTGTAGGAGCTGAAAACGATGGACGGTTTGTTCTGCAACAGCACCGCTTCCATCCCGGCCGCGCGCAGGCGGGCCAACTCCTGACGGGAATGCTGACGGCCTTCTTTCCAGGGATACAGCGCGAACTGCTCGATTTTTGAACCACGAATCGCCGTGTGCAAGTCGTAGTGCAGACGCTCGCGATCCGGCAGGCTGAAGAAACTGGCCGCCAGCCGCTCCAGCTCACAGGCGCGAAGGGCTTCTGAACCGCTGGTTTGTTCGTGACGGCCATTGAACAGTCGATTGACGTCCTGCTCGACGAAACGCTCGCCTTTGCGAATCGCTTCGGGGTTGCCGAACAGGAACAGAATACGGGCACGCGGCTTCAAATCTCCGCGGGCAATGTCATGCAACAGGCGGTCGAGCAACTCGATCGGCGCTGTTTCGTTACCATGGATACCGGCCGACAGCAGCAGGTCCAGGCCGTTGTCGCGAGCTTCAGGTGGCCGGACTTCCAGCGCACCTTCGCTCAACCAGCGCATGCGCACGCCTTCGACAGTCAGTTGAGTCTTCTCCGCCGGTTCGCGGCCGGCGAGGGTCAGTTCAAGCAGTTTGCCGAGGGCGAGCATAGCGCGGTTTCCTTAGTGGTCGTGTGCGCAATCCGGGCCGTGCACGTGGTCTTCGTCACCGACTTCAGCCGGTTCCATTTCCAGTTGCAGACTTACCAGATTAGTTGCCAATGGGCGCAGCAGCAGGTTTGCGTATTCAGCGTCACCTTCTTCGACGTCCACGCCGATCAGCAGTTGGCCGCGGCCGTCATGCTGAATCCACAGCTCTTTGCCTTGCCAAATGACCGCGACGCGGGTGCAGGAAGTTTCCAGTTGCGTGCCGTCAGTGTCTTCAAGGATCAGCTGCAGGGTATCGCTCATGTTTTTTACGCTCTCGACGTTCAATTGATCTGGAAGGGATAAACCGCGCCCAGTTTAAGGATTTGCGTCAGTTCATCCAGTGCCGTCCGGCACTCAAGCAGCAATTGCGGGTCCGCGAGATCGTTTTCGGTCATGCGGTCGCGGTAGTGCTTGTCGACCCATTCGGTCAGCGTGCCGTACAACGGAGCCGTCATGATAACGCCTGGGTTGACGGCCGCCAGTTCGGTTTCATTCAGCGCGACACGCAAGCGCAGGCAAGCCGGGCCACCGCCGTTCTGCATGCTTTGTTTCAGATCGAAAACCTTGACCTCTTGAATCAGGCCGCCAGAGCTGGTCAGGCCTTGCAGGTACTGCCAGACACGCTCGTTGCCACGGCACTCTTCCGGCACGATCAACAGCATCGAACCGTCAGGACGAGTCAGCAACTGACTATTGAACAGGTAGGAACGAACGGCGTCTTCGACGGTGACCGCCGAACGAGGTACGCACACCGACTGAAATTTCCCGCCCACTTTGGCGAGCTTGCCTTGCAGTTCGGCCAGCATCTGCTCGGTGTCGAGGAACGCGTCCTCGTGATAGAACAGCACCTCACCGTTACCCACCGCGATCACGTCGTTGTGGAACACGCCCTGATCGATCACCGACGGGTTCTGCTGAGCGTAGACCACGCCGTCATCGCTCAAGCCATGCAGGCGCGCAACCGCTTGCGAGGCTTCGAGGGTTTGGCGCGCCGGGTATTTCTGCGGCGCCGGGTAACGGGTGTCGAACGCACTGCGGCCGAACACGAAGAACTCGACGCCGGCTTCACCGTATTCACGGCAGAACCGGGTGTGGTTGGCCGCGCCTTCGTCACCGAACTGCGCGACAGCCGGCAAAGCGGCGTGGTGCGCGAAGTGCTTCTGATCAGCGAACATCGCCCCCAGCACGCGGCTGGTGGTCGGGTGTTCGATGCTGCGGTGGTATTTGCAGTTGAGGTTGGCGGCGGTGAAATGCACGCGACCGTCGGCGGTGTCGGCGCTCGGGCTGACCGTGGCGGCGTTGGCTACCCACATGCTCGACGCCGAGCAACTGGCAACCAGCAACGGCATGGCGTCTTTGGCGGCTTGTTCGATGACTTGGGCGTCGGTGCCGCTGAAACCCAAGCGACGCAGTGCGGCCACGTCAGGACGTTCCTGTGGGGCGAGAACGCCTTGCTGAAAGCCCATTTCCATCAGCGCTTTCATTTTCGCCAGACCTTGCAGCGCGGCTTCTTTCGGGTTCGAAGATTGCTGGCTGTTGCTCTGGGACGCGACGTTGCCGTAGGACAGGCCGCCGTAGTTATGGGTCGGCCCCACTAGACCGTCAAAATTGACTTCATAGGATTTCATCAGCGAGGCTCCACGAGAATCTGTTGTTATAGGCTTCAGTAACTATCTTTGAGACCGCGTCGCGGCCTTCGCGGGCAAGCCTCGCTCCTACAGGTTTTGCACAATCCTGTAGGAGCGAAGCTTGCTCGCGAAAGCGGTCTTACGACATCCGCACGCCGGGCGTCAGGGTCGCTGGCAAGGTCAGGCTCGGGGTTTCCAGCGAGGCCACCGGGTACGCGCAATAATCTGCGGCGTAGTAAGCGCTGGCGCGATGGTTGCCCGAGGCACCGACGCCGCCGAAGGGCGCGCTGCTCGCAGCACCGGTCAGCTGCTTGTTCCAGTTGACGATACCGGCACGGCTTTCCAGCCAGAACTGCTGATATCGCGCTTCCGAGTCCGACAGCAAACCTGCTGCCAGGCCATAGTCGGTATCGTTGGCTTCCGCGATGGCCGCTTCAAAATCAGCGTAGCGGATCACTTGCAGCAGTGGACCGAACAGCTCTTCGTCAGGACGATCGGCTACGGCCGTCACGTCCAGAATGCCTGGCGTCAGCAACGCGGCTTGCGCCTGAGGCTGAGTCATTTCCAGCAGCGCGACCGCGCCGTTGGCCAGCAAATGCTCTTGTGCGTCCATCAAGGCTTTCGCAGCGCCGAGGGAAATCACCGAGCCCATGAACGGCGCCGGTTGTTGGTCGAAGGCACCGACTTCAATCGTCGAGCTGACCGCTACCAGGCGCGCCAGTAGCGTATCGCCCCAGGCACCTTGCGGCACCAGCAAGCGGCGCGCGCAAGTGCAACGCTGGCCAGCAGAAATGAACGCCGACTGGATGATGGTGTAAACGGCAGCATCAAGGTCTGCGACCTGATCCACTACCAGCGGGTTGTTACCGCCCATTTCCAGGGCGAGGATCTTGTCCGGGCGACCGGCGAATTGCTGGTGCAGATGATTGCCGGTGCGGCTGGAACCGGTAAAGAACAAGCCGTCGATGCCCGGGTTCGCCGCCAGGGCGATACCGGTTTCGCGAGCGCCTTGCAGCAGATTCAATACGCCAGCCGGCAAACCGGCTTCGATCCAGCACTTGACCGTCAACTCGGCGACTTTCGGGGTCAGTTCGCTTGGTTTGAACAGCACACTGTTGCCGGCCAGCAGTGCCGGAACGATGTGACCGTTCGGCAGGTGACCAGGGAAGTTGTAGGGGCCGAATACCGCGACCACTCCGTGCGGCTTGTGGCGCAGCACGGCGGTGGCGTCGCCCAATGGGCCGCTCTTCTCGCCCGTGCGTTCGCGGTAGCTTTGCACCGAGATCGCAATCTTGTTGACCATGCTGGTCACTTCAGTCGCGGCTTCCCACAGTGGCTTGCCGGTTTCTTCACCGATGGTACGAGCCAGTTCGTCAGCGTGATTTTTCAGCGCGGCGGCAAAAGCCTCCAGCACGGTGATGCGCTCTTCCAGGGTGCGACGGGCCCAGCCCGGGAATGCCTGACGCGCGGCTTGCACGGCGGATTCAACCTGAGCGGCAGTGGCGCCCTCACCGGCCCACACTACTTGCTGGGTGACCGGGTTCAGCGACTGGAACGCTTCGCCCTGACCGGCCAGCCATTCACCTGCGATGTATAGCGAATTCATTATTTCGACTCCCGAGCAGCAGACAACGGAACGGCGCGTACTTGATCGCCGGCGTTGAGTTGAAGGCGTTTGGCGGTCAGTGGATCAACCACCAGCGTGCCGGCGGCGAAGCGTGCTGGCGCGGCAGTCATCCGGCAGTCTTCGCGCTTGCGGTTGTGAATCAGGAATGGCGTAGCGTCGTCACCCGGTGTGCCGATGGCCAGCACCAGCGCCTGGCTGTCGCGAACCGCGCGGATCTTGCCGGTTTCGCATTCCACGGCAGGGCCGGCGTCGAAGATGTCGACATAGCCTTGGTAGCTGAAGCCTTCGCTCTTGAGCATGGCCAGTGCGGGCTCGGTGTCCGGGTGAACCTGGCCAATGACGTTGCGTGCGTCCGGCGACAGGAAGCAGGTATACAGCGGGAATTTCGGCATCAACTCGGCGATGAACGCCTTGTTACCTACGCCCGTCAGGTAATCGGCCTGGCTGAATTCCATTTTGAAGAAGTGCCGACCGAGGCTCTCCCAGAACGGCGAACGCCCGGCTTCGTCGGACACACCGCGCATCTCGGCGATGATCTTGTTGCCGAACAGCTGCGGGAACTCGGCGATGAACAGCATCCGCGCCTTGGCCAGCATGCGGCCGTTGAGGCCCGTGCGGTAATCGGCGTGCAGGAACAGCGAGCACAGTTCAGAGTTTCCGGTCAGGTCGTTGGCCAGGAACAGCGTCGGAATTTCGCGATAGATGTTCAGCTCTTGCGAAGCGCTGACGGTCAGGCCGACCCGGAAGTTGTACCACGGCTCACGCAGGCCAACAGCGCCAGCAATGGCGGAAATGCCCACCACACGACCGTCATCATCTTCGAGCACGAACAGGTAGTCCGCATCGCCCCGCCCGGCTTCGCCGCGAAAGGTCTTCTCGGCCCAACCGACCCGATGGGCCAGACGCTCTTCATTGGCCGGCAAGGTGGTCAGGCCGGTGCCGGTGCTGCGGGCCAGGTCGATCAGAGCGGGTAAATCGCTGCTGCGTACGGGACGAACGATCATGCTATCTCCTCAAACGGGCCGCCAACGCCACCCGCGAAACTTCGCTGCTTTCCAGGTAATGCTCTCTAGCGATCTAACGCAGGCGTCAAACCGCTACCAGGCGCACGCTGGCACCTTCACCGACGCCCAGGGCTTCGGCCGTTTCCAGATCCAGGGTCACGGGTTTGCCCGGCGCGTAATCGAGCTCGAGCAATACCGCGCGGTAATCCTGCAACTGCGCATTGGCCACCAGGTACTGACGACCGACACCTTTGACTGGCTCACCGATTTTCACCGGCACCACACGGCTCTGGGCAATCGATCGGATCCCCGAGACGCGCGCGTGCAAGGTTGGGCCGCCGTCGAAAATATCGATGTAGTGATCGGTCTCGAAGCCTTCGCGCATCAGGATGTCGAAAGTGATCTGCGCCCGGGGGTGCACCTGGCCCATCGCTTCTTGAGCGGTGTCCGGCAGCAGTGGCACGTAAATCGGGTAATGCGGCATCAGCTCGGCGAGGAAGGTCCGGCTCTTCAAGCCGCACAAACGTTCGGCTTCGGCGTAGTTGAGGTCGAAGAAGTTGCGACCGATGGCATCCCAGAACGGTGAATCGCCATTTTCGTCGCTGTAGCCGACGATCTCAGTCACCACGGAATCGGCAAAACGCTCCG
This sequence comes from Pseudomonas sp. LBUM1644, assembly GCF_059716195.1. Classification (NCBI taxonomy): domain Bacteria; kingdom Pseudomonadati; phylum Pseudomonadota; class Gammaproteobacteria; order Pseudomonadales; family Pseudomonadaceae; genus Pseudomonas; species Pseudomonas sp. LBUM1644. Next base: position 4,860,677 of record NZ_CP166812.1, read on the forward strand.
GATGGCTGGCCACGAACAGCAGGCGCCCACGGGAGTTGAGTTCCGCCCAAGGCGAACCGACCAACTCGCGTTGCACGTAGAAACTGGTCAGCAAGCTGTTGCCGGTCAGGTCGTGGCACTGGGAGAGCACGTGGATCTTGTTATGAATCTTCAGCTCGCGGGAAGCGTGGACGAAGGTTTCATTGCGAAAACTGTAGAACGGCTCCGAGTAACCAGCCGAGGCAACGATCGCCGAGCAACCGACCAGTTTGCCGGTGGCAGTGTCTTCGAGGACGAAGAAATAACTCTCTTCACCGTTGAAGCTGACTTCAGCGGCGAACGAGGCTTCAGACGCGGCAATCTTGTCGCTCAGGCGTTCAACGTCATCCGGCAAGGAAGTGACACCAATCGGGCTGTCCGCAGCCAGACGCTGTACCTCGCCCAGATCAGCCATTTGCGCGGGGCGCATCACCAGCATGGTGTCACTCCTTTCTCGTAAAACTCTTTGAGGAAAATAAGCCGGCCCCTTGTAGGAGCGAGCTTGCTCGCGATGGTGTGTCAGCCACATTGATGTCGACTGACACACCATCGCGAGCAAGCTCGCTCCTACAGTAAAGCGGGGCTGGCATAAAAATTGGGTTCGACGCCTGAATGGTCAGGCGTCGAAGGGGCTATCAGGCTTGCGTCAATTTCGCTGCAGCACGCTCGAAACGATCCAGGCCGGCATCGATATCGGCGTCTTCAACGACCAGGCTTGGCGCGAAACGCACCACGTCCGGGCCGGCTTGCAGAATCATCAGGCCTTCTTTTTCAGCGGCGTTGAAGATGTCCTTGGCTTTGCCTTTCCAGGCATCGCTCAGTACGCAACCGATCAACAGGCCCAGGCCACGGACCTGGGTGAACAGGCCGTATTTCTCGCCGATCTGCTCCAGGCGCGCCTTGAACTTGTCGTGCTTGGCGTTGACGCCGGCCAGCACTTCAGGGGTATTGACCACGTCGATCACGGCTTCAGCGACAGCGCACGCCAGCGGGTTGCCGCCATACGTGGTGCCGTGGGTGCCGACAACCAGGTGTTTGGCCAGGTCTTCGGTGGTCAGCATAGCCGCGATCGGGAAACCGCCGCCCAGGCTCTTGGCGCTGGTCAGGATGTCCGGGGTCACGCCGTAATGCTGGTAAGCGAACAGCTTGCCGCTGCGGCCCATGCCGGTTTGCACTTCGTCGAAAATCAGCAGCGCGTTGTGCGCGGTGCACAGTTCACGGGCGCCTTGCAGGTATTCAAGTTCGGCCGGGATAACACCGCTCTCGCCCTGGATCGGCTCCAGCACCACAGCGCAGGTCTTGTCGGAAATGGCGGCTTTCAGCGCAGCCAGATCATTGAACGGTACGTGAGTGATACCGGTGATTTTCGGACCGAAGCCGTCGGAGTATTTCGACTGGCCACCGACGTTCACGGTGAACAGGGTGCGGCCGTGGAAGCTGTTCAGGGCGGCGATGATTTCGTACTTCTCGCTGCCAAACCGATCGAAGCCGACACGACGGGCCAGCTTGAAGGCGGCCTCGTTGGCTTCGGCGCCGGAGTTGCAGAAGAACGCACGCTCGGCAAACGTCGCATCGATCAGCTTATGCGCCAGGCGCAGGGCCGGCTCATTGGTGAACACGTTCGACACGTGCCACAGCTTGTTCGCCTGTTCGGTCAAGGCACCGACCAGCGCCGGGTGCGCATGGCCCAATACGTTAACGGCAATGCCGCCGGCGAAGTCAATCAGCTCGCGGCCAGACTGGTCCCAAACGCGGGAACCGGCGCCACGCACAGGAATGAATGCGGCAGGCGCATAGTTGGGAACCATTACCTGGTCGAAATCGGCGCGTTCTACCGCAGCGTGCTCAACGGACATCGGAGTCTCCTGAAGAGGAACACCCGCCTGAAACTGGCGAGCGATGGGGGGATTGTAAGGACAGTTTTCAGCCCGGCCTTGCCGCCAAGCGACAACTTCTTATAGCGCAAACCCCGGTTTCAGCCGGGTTTACGGCAATGCGACATATAGGGTCGCAAAGGCGCAGTTTAACTGGCGGCACAGGTTATAGGCAGGCTCGTCGAGAAGTGCGGTAAATATGTACCGCACACCGACCTTCGTCCTTTGTTTTCCTTGGCTTCCATCCAAACGCTAAGGGACTAGCGCAATGACGAAACATGAATCCGAGCTAATTGCTCAGCCAGACGCTCACTACCAGCATGCGTCCAACAATCTGCCCGCCTGGGTCTTGAAAGCATCGCCCGCTACGCGCAGCGCACTGAAAAGCGCTGTGTTGGAAGTACCGGACTGGCATGCCACAGCCACCCGCCAACAACAGCTGGCACTGAAAACCGCCAGCGAGGACCACTGGACCCAGCGTAATCGCCTGGAGGCAAGGCTCGATAAACTGCAGAACGCCCGGGACTTCGCCGAACCGCTCTTGAGTGAGGCGCTGAAAAGCCGCTTCGGCCTGGACCTGGACGTCAAGACCACTTTCCTGCGTCTATACATCCCCCAATCCATTCCCTTATTCCCGATCAAGTCCGGCGCCGCGCGGACATGGACGGTGTCACTGCTGGATGCCGCGCTGCACAACTTTCAGGCATCGGAGGCCGAGTCACAGGCTTACGAGCGCGATTCGACCTTCATCACCGAACCGTCGCCCAATGGCCAGTTCGATACGCTGCCGGCAGTCTCCCGAAAAATAACGATTCAGGGTTTTGTCCGTTTGTGCCGCGAGTTGGACATTGGTGGCCAGTACAACGTCTATCTCAAAGACAATCTGGGGCTGACCAACCGGGTAGTGGCCGCCGTTCTGAAGCCGGATGTGCTCCGAACGCACAAAGCCGCCTTCAAGTCTGCGATGCGACTGAGCCACGCGCGACGGGACATTGATGACAACGCCTACAACTCGATTTACCGATTACTGGAAGGACTACCGGACGTTCCCCTGGACGGTGCGCGGCTCCACTGCCACGACCTGACAATGATGTCTTCGTCGCTGACCGGCATTGTCATTTTCGGTACCAACGCTAGCCGCGCCAGCAAGCCCACACCGATCATCGCCTACATCCCCGATGATCCGGAGCATCCGCTCAAGCAGTACCCGGACACCTTGGCGTTCATGACCGAGCTGACCCGCAAGCTGCGTTCGCCCGCCTATCAAACATTCTTCAGTCGGTTCGTTGACCATCAGGAACGCGGGCATTTTTTCGCCGACCTCAACCGCCGCTTGCAGGCTGTGACCTGGCACCAACACATGCAGGGCGACCCGTTGCCGAGCTGGCGCGAGACGCCCATCGACAGGCCCAGCCTGAGATTTTCAATGACCCCGTTCATAGCGGGTGTGTGGAACCACCTGTATCAACGACAGCTGGACAAAATCCTCAATGACGCCAGCGCGCTCGCGGTCTCCACCGCGCGCGCCGACCAAAACGCACGATGGGCGCTGTGGGACACCTTCAGCAAAGTCGCGTCGACAATCCTTGAAGTGGCGGCGTTCGTGGCCCTGCCCTTTGTACCGTTTTTGGGAGAGCTGATGCTGGCCTACATGGCCTACCAGGCACTCGACGAAACCTTCGAAGGCATCGTGGACTGGGCCGAGGGCTTGAGAAAGGAAGCGTTCGGGCACTTGATGGGCGTCGTTGAGTCGGCCGTCCAACTGGGGACATTCGTCGTTGGAGGCATGATTGCCGTTGGAGAACTCAAGCCTTTGCTGTCCGAGGACACGCTGGCGTTTTTCGCCCGGTTCACCCCGGTCAAGGCATCCGGCCGCAAAACCCGCTACTGGAAACCGGACCTTTCACCCTACGAGCACTCCGCCAACCTGCCTACAACGGCCAAACCCGACCTTCTCGGTCTGTACCGGCATGAGGGCAAAAAACTGCTGCCCATTGAAGGCAAGCGCTATGCCGTAGAACGCAACAGCCAGACCGGGCAATTCGAGATCCAGCATCCCGAGCGCGCCGAGGCTTATCAGCCGCCTCTGCGCCACAACGGCCACGGCGCCTGGCAGACCATGCTGGAGCGACCGCTAACCTGGGATCGGGACACCGTCATGCGTCGAATCGGCCATAGCGTCGAGTCATTCAATGCGGTCGAGCGCGAGCAAATCCTGCGCATCAGCGGCTATCACGACAACGTCTTGCGCGAGATGCATGTCGATAACCTGCCCCCACCGTCACTGCTGACCGACGTGATCAAGCGTTTCAAGATCGATCGGGACATCCAGACACTCAGCGAACAGATCGGCAGCGCAGACCCCGAGCACTATCAAGCCCTGACACAGCGCGGGTTACTGTTCGAATCTCGCTACCGGGCACTTGAAGCAACAGACAATCGAGCCGCTCAGCGACTGATCGCCGATGTGCCGGGATTACCCACCGATGTCGCGCAAGAACTGGTCAGCAATGCAACAGGCTCCGAACTGCTGCAACTGCACAATGGACGTGTGCCCCGGCGCCTCATGGACGTGGCGCAAAAAGCCATGGGAGCGGTACGGGCGAGCCGCGCCTACGAGGGACTTTATTCCGATGCGCTGGAAACCCTGGATACCCATCGTCTGGCGTTACACCGTCTGGAATCACTGCCCGGCTGGCCGGACACCCTGCGCATCGAGGTGAGGGATTATTCACCTGACGGCGTGCTGCGCGACAGCGTTGGCCGTGCCGATTCACCGACGCTTAAAACACTGGTGCGCGCCGACGATGGCACTTATCAGATTCACGAGAGCAGTCAACTGCCCGGTGATTTTTACACCGCCCTACTGCAAGCACTGCCGGAAGCCGATCGCCATGCACTGGGCCTTTCCCGCGAAAACGCGCAGGCCCTCAAGCGGCGCGTTGCAGAGCACGCACTGGATCAACCGGCGTTGCGTAAACTGTTTGCAAAAAATCCCCAGCGAAAACCCTTCTATGACCCAACCACCATGCGTCTGCCCGGTGGAACGGAGGGTTACAACCGCATTCAATCCAACACACCGACACTCAACGACCGGGTTCTCGAGGTTTATCCCAGCCTTACCCGCGAAGAACTGCAGTCCGTTGTCGCCCATTTGCAGCGCCACCCCGATGGCGCTCGCGTAGAACTTTCTCGCCTGGCCCGCGAACTTGAGCGATTGCATCTTGACCTCGAAAACTGGTTGAAGAATGCCCCCACCGTCCACCCCGAAACCGGACTCCCGCTTAATGATCTGGATCGGCAGGCCGTCCAACAAAGTCGCCGATTGCTGGCTCAAGAAATACAGCGCAGCTGGCGCCGACAATCGGACAGAGACCTGGACTCACCTGACAACAGTGACCGATATACACTGCGATTTGCGGAGCCGATTCTGGGCGATCTGCCGGTACTGACGGCCGACTTTGCTCACGTCTCACTGGTTGCCCTTGAAGGTACTCATGCGGAGCAAGGCATCCACGGCTTTCTGCAACGGTTCAATGACCTTCGTCGCCTCGACTTACGTCGCTTTTCCTTGGGCACCCTGCCCGACGCCATACCGAAAATGGCGAATCTCGACGCTCTGATACTCAACGATTGCGCTGTCACGTTTGACGACGTCACTTGGTCAAAGCTGTCTTCGCTGAAAAAACTGGTGATGCTGGACCTCTACAAAAATCCTTTTGAGGTGGTACCCGACATTGGTTCGATGCCCGAACTCGTGCACTTGGACCTGAGTGACACCGGCCTGGGCGAAGTCCCCGCCAACAGCCTGAAACACCCGAAGCTCGACACGCTCATGCTGATGAACAACAGAATTACGGAGCTGCCTGCCGGGCTGTTCGACAGCGCGGTGTACGACAAACGCGGAATACACCTTTCGCATAACCCGCTGCTCGCCAAAGAGCACCAACTCATCAAACAACAGTACTTCGAAACCTCATACGATTTGGGTGTCTATGCCCCCGAAGCAGATACCGCGCGAGTCCGGGCACTGTACCCGCACATGGAAGTCGAGCAGGCCAGCGAATTCGTCTATGAGTTACCCGGCACACTGGACGACGGCCGCATCGAGTTGAGCCGCCTGGAAACGGAATACACCCGACTCGGTACCGATCTGTCTGCCTGGACCGCCGACCTGCCACAGCAACACCCGCTGACCGGCGAACCCTTCAATGCGCAGCAGCTGCTTGTCGAGCATGCAAACCGCGACGAGTTCAAACAGGCGGTAGAACTGTGCTGGCGGCATGAAAGCGAACTGGATGATTTCAATAATGCGCTTGAGCCCACCTTTGAGCTCAGGGTCATCTCGGAAATAAATGGAGAGCTTCCAACCCTGAATGCCGACTTCAGTCATGTGTCAGCACTGGACCTGTCAGGTGTCGCTGGCGTGACACGTATCGGGCGTTTCCTGGAGGGTTTTCCCAATCTCAAAAGCCTGAGGCTGCGTGACTTCAACCTGAGCAACATTCCCGGCGCAGTGTTCAAAATGGGTCGTCTGCGATCACTGTCCCTGCCAGGCTGCCGAATCACATTGTCAGCGGAATCGGCCAATGCATTAGCGACAATGGATAAGCTCGATTACCTGGACCTGGGCCTCAATCCGCTGGGGCAAGCGCCCGACCTGAGCCAAATGAAGGAACTCGCTACCGTGCTGCTGCATGACACGGGCATCACGGAGATCCCTCGGGGTCTGTTCGAGCTGGAAGAACTGGATTGGGCTGACCTGAGCACAAACGCGATCACTGAAGTGTCCGCTGATGTATTGGAAGCACCCACGACCACCACGGAGAACATCAGCTTCAGAGGCAACCCGTTTTCCGAGGCAAGCCTGCTACGGCTGATCAGCTACTACGAACGTACGAGCGTGGATTTCGGTGTCGAAGAGGTGATCAACCGAGGCGAAATGGAAATTTCTTCCACAGACGGTTCTGAAGTCGACGAATAAAGCCGCCCTCAGCCACGCTCCGAAGGCACCGACGACAACTCGAACGGGCTGCTGCTGCGCCGCTGGTTGCGATCTTCCCGCGGCGTGGCACCGAAGAAGTTGCGATAGGCGCTGGAGAAGTGCGGCCCCGAGGAGAAGCCACAGGACAGGCCGATCTGAATGATCGACTTGCTGGTTTGCATCAACATCTGCCGGGCCTTGTTCAGGCGCAATTCCAGGTAGTACTGGCTCGGCACACGGTTGAGGTATTGCTTGAAGATCCGCTCCAGCTGCCGACGGGACACGCACACGTGCTGCGCGATTTCGTCGGTGGTCAGCGGTTCTTCGATATTGGCTTCCATCAGCAATACCGCTTGGGTGAGCTTCGGGTGGCTGGAACCGAGACGATTCTGCAGCGGAATGCGTTGACGCTCGCCGCCCTCACGAATGCGCTCGACCACCAGTTCTTCGGACACTGCGCCAGCGAGTTCGGCGCCGTGATCACGGGCCAGCACCGCCAGCAACAAGTCGAGCACCGACAGGCCGCCGCACGCAGTCAGGCGATCACGATCCCAGTCGAATAGATGGCTGGTGGCAATGACTTTCGGGAAGCGCTCGGCAAAATCGTCCTGCCAGCGCCAATGCACGGCAGCGCGATAACCGTCGAGCAAGCCGAGTTGCGCCAATGGGTAGACACCGGCGGACAAACCGCCGATCACACAACCGGCTCGCACCAGTTGTTTCAACGAACTGCTGAGTGCCGGTGCGAGGCTGGTCGGCGGCTCATCGGCGAGCAGGAACAGTTTCTGGAAGTTTTCGAGCTTGCCGGCCCACGGCTCACCGGGCAATTGCCAGGCGCCTTCGGCCGGTGGTTCGGCCTGCAAGAACGAGAGTTCGTAGACCACGTCCGGATGCACACGCTGGGCAACACGCAAGGCCTCCTCAGCCAGCGCAAGCGTCAGTGCTTTAGTGCTGGGCCAAATCAGGAAACCAATTCGATGGGCAGTCATTGTGGGCAATCCGAAACGAAGAACAGTGATGAAGGCATGGGCCAATGCTAGCCCGAAAATGAACGCGAGTCCCCCTGTAGGAGCTGTCGAGTGTAACGAGGCTGCGATCTTTTGACCTTGATTGTTCAAATCAAAAGATCGCAGCCTCGTCTCACTCGACAGCGCCTACAGGGATGCACAACGGGAGTTCGGTTTACTTCAGGCTGCCCGACAGGAACTGCTGCAGGCGTTCGGATTGCGGGTTCACCAGCACCTCACGCGGGTTGCCGCTTTCTTCGACGATACCTTTGTGCAGGAACACCAGCTGGTTCGACACTTCACGGGCGAAGCCCATTTCGTGTGTCACCACGACCATGGTCCGGCCTTCGAGGGCCAGGGCCTGCATCACTTTCAGGACGTCGCCGACCAGTTCCGGGTCGAGTGCCGAGGTCGGTTCGTCGAACAGCATCACCTCGGGTTCCATCGCCAGCGCACGGGCAATGGCCACGCGCTGCTGTTCGCCGCCGGACATGTGGCCCGGGTAAGCATCTTTACGATGCGCCACGCCAACCTTGTTCAGGTAGTGCTCGGCTTTCTCGCGGGCTTCGGCCTTGGACATGCCGAGTACGTGGACCGGCGCTTCCATGATGTTTTCCAGCGCAGTCATGTGCGACCAGAGGTTGAAATGCTGGAACACCATCGACAGACGCGAACGCATGCGTTGCAGCTGTTTCGGGTCGGCGGCTTTCATTGCGCCGTCCTTGTTCGCCACCAGTTTCAGCTCTTCGTTGTTGAGAAGAATCCTGCCCGCATGCGGCTGCTCCAGCAGGTTGATGCAACGCAGGAAGGTACTTTTGCCGGAGCCACTGGAGCCGATGATGCTGATCACATCGCCAGCCGCCGCTTTCAGGGACACGCCCTTGAGCACTTCGTGACTGCCATAGCGTTTATGCAGGTCTTGGACTTCAAGTTTGTACATGCGGTCGGTTCTCACAAAAACAGTCAGTCAGTCGTTGAGCAAGCGCCCGTGACGCAGCGCTTCGCGCCCCGCCACCTTGGCCAGCCAGAAACCGGGTTGGGCATAACGCAGCCGCTCAATGGCAAACAGCACCCCGGACGTACCAGCACACACCGTGCTGACCCGATCCGATAACGGATCGATCACTTCGAAAATTTCGTCGCCGGCTTCGATCCACTCACCGGGTTCACGCAGGAAACTGATCACGCCAGGATGCGGCGCGAACAGCAATTCGGTGCCCTCGAACGGCATGCCCTCGCACGCGTCTTGCGCAGGTTTCGGCCATTCGCCGCTGATCAAGCCTTGCTCGGCGAGGAACGCGAGAATGCCTTCGGCGTAAGCTTCGGCATCCGCGCGACCGGTATCGGCCTGACCGCCCAGTTCAATGGTAGTCGCCAGGCAGGCCAGTGGAATCTGCGCTTCCGGGAATTGACGCGACAGACGCAACCACGGCAACGAACAGGCTTCGTCGAAAGAGCTGCCGCCGGAATCTTCCGCCAGCAAGCCAACCTTCACGTCCAGGTGCGCGGCCAACGAACGCCATTGCGGCCAGTGTTGCGGCAAGGCGTACATGTGCAGCGCCGCTTCGGCGTCGCAATGCAGATCCAGCACGACGTCGGCGGTGCAGGCATGGCTGAGCAGGATGCGCTGCATGCCTTGCAACTGACTGCTCGCCTCTGGCAACGCCGCCAGATGATCGCTCATAGCCTGACGGATGAGCCGGATATTGGCGTGAGGATCATCACCCAGATGCCCATCAAGTTCGGCGGCCACCGGCGCGCTCAGCTCGACGAAATCCCGGTTGAAGTTCTTGCCGCTGCCCGCCTCGAAACGACCTTGATGGTTGCCTTGCAGCAGTTGACCGAGGCCCAGTGGATTGGCCACTGGCACCAGTTCGATCACGCCGTTGAGCAAGCCTTGGGCTTCGAGTTCGGCCAGGCGCTTTTTCAGCTCCCAGGCTACGCGCATCCCCGGTAATTCATCGGCGTGCAGGCTGGCCTGAATGTAGGCCTTGCGCTCGCCACTCCCGAAGCGGAACACGGAAATCTGACGTTCGCTGCCCAGATGGCTCCACGGCAATGCATGATCGATGCGTTCCATATCAATGCTTCCGCGGGGCCAGATAGCCCAGCCAGCGGCGCTCGGCCAGTTTGAACAGTTTCACCAGAATGAAGGTCAGGCAGAGATAGAACACACCTGCCGTGATGTAGGCTTCGAACGGCAAGTAGAACTGGGCGTTGACCGTGCGCGCGGCACCGGTTATGTCGATCAGGGTCACGATGGACGCCAGACTGGTGGTCTGCAGCATCATGATCACTTCGTTGCTGTACTGCGGCAGCGCCCGGCGCAGGGCCGATGGCAGCAGGATGCGCTTGTACATTTTGTAGCGCGACATGCCCATCGCCTTGGCGGCTTCGATCTCACCGTTCGGCGTAGCGCGCAGGCTGCCGGCGATGATTTCAGCGGTATAGGCGCTGGTGTTGATGGCGAAGGCCAGGCACGCACAGAACGTGGCGCTGGACAGCCAAGGCCACAAGAAGCTTTCACGTACCGCTTCGAATTGCGCCAGACCGTAGTAGATCAAAAATAGCTGCACCAGCATCGGCGTGCCGCGGATCACATAGGTGTAGAGCCAGGCCGTCATGTTGACGACAGCGTTTTTCGAGACGCGCATCAAGCCCAGCGGCAAGGCACACAGCAGGCCGAAAAACAGCGACAGCGCGAGCAATTTGAGGGTGGTTACCAGACCGCCGAAGTACAGCGGCAGGGCCTCCCAAATGACGTTGTAGTCGAAGATCATAGATCAGCCGCCCTTACGCCTACCGAGTAGCGCTTCTCAAGGTGACGCAATGCCAGCAACGAGACGCTGGTAATCACCAGGTACATCGCCGCCACTGCGAGGAAGAAGGTGAAAGGCTCGCGGGTGGCATCTGCCGCCTGCTTGGCCTTGAACATCATGTCTTGCAGACCCACCACCGAAATCAGCGCGGTGGCCTTGGTGAGTACCAGCCAGTTATTGGTGAAACCCGGAATCGCCAGGCGAATCATCTGCGGCACCAACACCCGGAAGAACACCTGAAAACTGCTCATGCCGTACGCCATGCCGGCTTCTGCCTGCCCCTTCGGGATTGCCATGAAGGCGCCGCGGAACGTTTCCGACAGGTACGCACCGAAGATGAAGCCCAGGGTGCCGATACCGGCGGCCAACGGGTTCAGGTCGATGTAATCGTCAAAACCAAGCATGGGTGCGACGCGGTTGAGCAGGTCCTGACCACCGTAGAAAATCAGCAGGATCAGCACCAGGTCGGGAATCCCGCGGATCACCGTGGAATACAGGTCGCCCAGCCAGGCCAGCCAGCGGATTGGGGACAGACGCAGCGCAACGCCGATCAGACCCAGAACAATGGCCAAGACCATGGACGACAAGGCGAGCTGAAGCGTCAGCCATGCGCCATCGAGGATGACAGCCCCGTAGCCTTTCAACATGATTCAGGTCCTCGAAAGTTGGGATGAAAAAATGGCGCAAACCTCAGTGATCCTGTTGCTTGCGCCATTTCGGACTTGTCGCTCGGACGTGTTACTTGCCGTAGATATCGAAGGCGAAGTACTTGTCCTGGATTTGCTTGTACTTGCCGTTCTCGCGAATGGCAGCGATCGCACCGTTGATCTTGTCTTTCAACGCGTCGCCTTTGCGAACCGCGATACCCACGCCATCACCGAAGTATTTGACGTCGGTGAAGGCCGGGCCGACGAAAGCGAAACCTTTGCCAGCGTCGGTTTTCAGGAAACCGTCATCCAGCAGCGTAGCGTCTGCCACGGTGCCGTCGAGGCGACCGGCGGCCACGTCGAGGTAGATTTCGTTCTGCGAACCGTAAGGCTTGATCTCGGCACCCAGCGGGGCCAGGACTTCGCGGGCGAAACGCTCGTGGATCGAACCACGTTGCACGCCGATGTTCTTGCCCTTGAGCTCGGTCAGGTTGTCGCTGACAACTGTGCCAGCCTTCATGACCAGGCGCGCCGGGGTGTTGTAGTACTTGTTGGTGAAGTCGACGGACTTCTTGCGATCTTCAGTGATCGACATGGACGACAGGATCGCGTCGATCTTGCGCACTTTGAGTGCCGGGATCAGACCGTCGAACTCTTGCTCGACCCACACGCACTTGACCTGCATCTGTTCGCACAGAGCGTTGCCGATGTCGTAGTCGAAACCAACGATGCTGCCGTCCGGCGCTTTGGAGGCGAACGGAGGGTAAGCCGCTTCGATACCAATTTTCAGAGGCTTTTCATCGGCGAAGGTTGGCAAGGACAGCACGGACAGTGCCAGGGCGCCGAGCAGCACGAGTTTCTTCATGTTGGGACTCCATCGGTAAAGGGCTAAAACGGCAGAGTGAGCAACAGCCCAATATGCGAATGGGTGAACCGGAAAAGCGGTTGCTGCGTCCTAGGAATCGCGTGTTGTTTTCAACACGGACAACGACGAGCGAGTGATCGGCATTCTAACGACAGGCCCGAAGCCGATATTTCTTCAATGCGACAACAAATTACAGATGCACCGAGAAAGCCGTTTGGGCACGTTGACAGCCTTGCAAATTCATGCAAAGGCAAAAGACAGTTAACCGATCTATGCTGCAAATTGCGGGCCTATTATTGGCAAAGCCTTCTAATCCGGCAAGTGCAGCGTTAGTTCTTATTTTTTTGAGGGCGTGGAGAAGCCCGAGGATAGGGCTTTGCGTTTCCCAATGCCCCGTATCCGAGCGAGCGGTTACACATTCAGTTACTTGAAGGGCGGCGGTAACAGTGGGAATCGGCTGACAGGTGAACCGATAAATATTGGTTGAACATCAAAAGATCGCAGCCTTCGGCAGCTCCTACAGGGAAACGCATTCTCCTGTAGGAGCTGCCGAAGGCTGCGATCTTTTGATGTTGCTCATAAAAAAGCCCCACCAGGCTCACCACCTGGCAGGGCTTTGATGACTCAAGAAGCGCTACTTATGCAACGTTCATCGTCTTGTGCGTATCAATCAAATGCTGCACCACACCCGGATCCGCCAGCGTCGAGATATCACCCAACCCATCGTATTCCGCCGTAGCGATCTTGCGCAGAATCCGGCGCATGATCTTGCCCGAACGCGTTTTCGGCAGCCCCGGCGCCCACTGGATCACGTCCGGCGAAGCAATTGGGCCGATCTCCTTGCGCACCCAGTTTTTCAGTTCCAGGCGTAATTGCTCGGTCGGTTCCTCACCACCGATCAACGTGACGTAGACATAAATGCCTTGCCCCTTGATGTCGTGCGGCACACCAACCACGGCAGCCTCGGCGACTTTCGGGTGCGCAACCATCGCGCTTTCGATCTCGGCGGTGCCCATGCGGTGGCCGGACACGTTGAGCACGTCATCCACACGACCGGTAATCCAGTAGTAACCGTCTTCGTCACGACGGGCACCGTCACCGGTGAAGTACATGCCACGGAACGTCTTGAAGTAGGTGTCGACGAAACGGTCATGGTCGCCATACAGCGTGCGCGCCTGGCCAGGCCACGAATCGAGAATCACCAGGTTGCCCTCGGCAACGCCCTCGAGGATGTTGCCCAGGTTGTCCACCAATGCTGGCACCACGCCGAAAAACGGACGTGCCGCCGAACCCGGCTTGAGACCGTGAGCGCCCGGCAACGGGCTCATCATGTTGCCGCCGGTTTCGGTCTGCCACCAGGTATCGACGATCGGGCATCGAGATTGGCCGACGTTCTTGTAGTACCAATCCCACGCTTCCGGGTTGATCGGCTCACCGACCGAACCCAGCAGACGCAAGCTGCTGCCATCAGCGCCTTCAACAGCGGCCTTGCCCGACGCCATCATCGCGCGGATCGCGGTCGGCGCGGTGTAGAGGATGTTGACCTTGTGCTTGTCGACGATCTTCGCCACCCGGGTGATGTCCGGATAGTTCGGCACGCCTTCGAACAACACGGTGGTCGCGCCGTTGGCCAGCGGGCCATAGACGATATAGGTGTGGCCGGTGACCCAACCCACGTCGGCGGTGCACCAGTAGATTTCGCCCGGACGGTAGTCGAACACGCGCTCATGGGTCATGGCGGCGTAAAGCAGGTAACCGCCGGTGGTGTGCTGCACGCCCTTCGGCTTGCCGGTGGAACCGGAGGTGTAAAGGATGAACAGCGCTTCTTCGGCGCCCATCTCTTTCGGCGCGCAAACGCTGCCCGCCACTTTCATCAGGTCTTCGTACCAGATGTCGCGATGCTGGTTCCACTTGATGTTGCCACCGGTGCGCTTGCACACAATGACTTTCTGGATGCTGCTGGTTTCCGGGTTGGTCAGCGCGTCATCGACGTTAGACTTGAGCGGGATTTTCTTGCCGGCACGAATGCCTTCGTCAGCGGTGATCACCACTTTGGATTTGCAGTCGATGATGCGACCCGCCAGGGCTTCCGGCGAGAAACCACCGAACACCACCGAGTGAATCGCGCCGATCCGGGTGCAGGCCAGCATGGCGACCACGGCTTCGGGGATCATCGGCATATAGATAGTCACCACGTCGCCGCGGTGAACATCCTGGCCGCGCAAGGCGTTGGCGAACTTGCAGACTTGCTCGTGCAGCTCGCGGTAGGTGATGTTGCGGCTTTCGGCAGGGTCATCCCCTTCCCAAATGATCGCGACTTGATCGCCGCGCTCGGCCAGATGACGGTCGAGGCAGTTGTAGGAAACGTTCAGGGTGCCGTCGGCGAACCATTTGATGTCGACATGGTGATCGTCGAAGGACGTCTGCTTCACCGTGGTGAAAGGCTTGATCCAGTCGAGGCGCTTGGCTTGCTCACGCCAGAAGCCGTCCGGGTTGACGACCGACTGCTGGTACATGGCTTTGTAGGTTGCCTCGTCGGTCAGCGTGTTGGCTGCTACCTCGGGACGAACGGGATACAGAGAAGCCGCACTCATCTTTCTTACCTCGGTGGAATAGTTGTTTTTGTATGACTCCGTTGTAGCCGGGCCGGGGCTATAGAACCATTCGACGATGGTAGTAACAAGCCCCTACAAAATGTGGCTATACCGCGCCGAAACGCTCAACCACGGTATCTACGGCCAATGTAGGAGCTGCCGCAGGCTGCGATCTTTTGATCTTGGCGGTCTTGAAGATCAAAAGATCGCAGCCTTCGGCAGCTCCTACAGGGGATGTGTACAGGCCGGTTTGGGGGGATTGTTACGAAAACTGTCAAAGGTGTTTATCAAAAGCCCACCTATATGAATCCAGACCCCGCGCCTAGAATCCGCCTCGCCAACAAGGCAAACCCTGATTAACCAAGTTGCAGCCCCCACGAAGGCAGTTAATCAAAACACCGGTAATCAAGTTCCACACGCAACCCCAAAAAGGTTGCGTGACCCCACTCGACCTCTAAAAGGTAAAAACGAAATGAAAGCTTTATTAGTTCTGGCCCTCTCCAGCCTGTGCGCAACCGCCATGGCAGACGAGGTCCCGACTGATGTCGCACAGCAACAACCCGCGGTAGAGGAATACACTTACTCCACCCACTTGGACATCGCCAAAGTTATCTCCATGAGCGAAGTCCCGAATGTGTGTGAAGTTGTACCAGCAACAATGGAATACGACGACTCGAAAGGCCAACGCCACATTCTGCGCTACAGCGTCATGGGTAACGGCTGCTCTAACGGCTAATCACCCGCCCTCTCTCTTTCCCAAGGTTCGACCCATCCGCCCGCTAATTAAGGCAGATGAAGCGCCGAACCTGGAGCCAATACGATGAAAACCAAACTGATCCTCGCTCTGACCCTGTCTATCCTGGCCGCGAACACCTTCGCCGCCGATGGCTACGATCGCACCGGCTCGGCTGCTTTCACCGCTGAAACGCCTGTCGCTTGTGCCGGTTACGACTCTACCGGTTCGGCGTCCTTCGCTTCCGATGGCGCCGATCACATCGGTGCTGCCAAGGTCGCTGCCGATGGTGCGGACCACGTGGGTGCAGCTCGTCTCAGCTGATAAATGAGCGCGACTTCAAAGCCCGACGTTGGTCGGGCTTAGTTGTGTCTGGAGCTACCGAAAACCGATTCAAAACACAACATGTAGTGGAAAAGGCGGTTTTTGATTGTTTTTTGAGCAAAAATAATCGAGCGCCAAATTTTATGAAAAAAAATTCTGCACCCGCGATACCAGCCAAAGCCCTGTAAACCCTCACTCCTGCCTAAAAACGTCCCCTGCCTACCCTTCTCAGTGCCATTTCGTCGCACCACGCGACCGAAAATTTCCCTATAATGCGGCGTTAATCGGGCCTGCAATATTCCCTTACAGGGGGAACAAGCCAGTCTGAAGCCCACGCAGAAGCTGTTCGCATTGTCTGCGCCCGTCAGTGGCCTCAGAACACCCGTACAAAATTCTGTTTATTGCCTGCGTTGTACCGCTGCAAAAAACGATTTCCATTAGATCCAACGCGGCCAGACCGGTCGTGTGAAAAACCAACCTATCAGTTTTCACACGGGCATCTGGCCCTCACGCAGGAGACGACACGTCATGCTGAGCTGGGACGAATTCGACAAAGAAGACAGCGGCGAGACCGTGGTAAAAGGCGCCAACGCCGGCCACGCGACTGAAGCCAACATGGACCGACTCGACACCGCTGGTGGCGTCGCCGCTCAAGAAGCTCGCGCCGTCACCGCGTCGGACTCAGCCGCAATCGCCCGTGCCAAAGCGGCCCTGGACAATCTCGACGTCGCCGAAGGCCTCGCCGAACTCGAAGGCGCCTCCGCCCGTGTCGCCGTCGACGAAAAGCGCATGATCAACTGCCGCGCCGACCTCAACCAACTCGTACCCTTCAAGTACGACTGGGCCTGGCAGAAATACCTGGACGGCTGCGCAAACCACTGGATGCCGCAAGAAGTCAACATGACCGCCGACATCGCCCTCTGGAAAGACCCGGAAGGCCTGACCGACGACGAGCGCCGCATCGTCATGCGCAACCTCGGCTTCTTCTCCACCGCCGACTCCCTGGTTGCCAACAACCTGGTGCTGGCCGTGTACCGCCTGATCACCAACCCGGAATGCCGCCAGTACATCCTGCGCCAGGCCTTCGAAGAGGCGATCCACACCCACGCCTACCAGTACTGCATCGAATCGTTGGCCATGGATGAAGGCGAGATCTTCAACATGTACCACGAGATCCCATCGGTCGCGAAAAAAGCCACCTGGGGCCTCAAATACACCCGCTCGATCTCCGATCCGAAGTTCGAAACCGGCACCGTCGAAACCGACAAAGAACTGCTGCGCAACCTGATCGCCTACTACTGCGTCCTGGAAGGCATCTTCTTCTACTGCGGCTTCACCCAAATCCTCTCCATGGGCCGCCGCAACAAAATGACCGGCGTCGCCGAGCAGTTCCAATACATCCTGCGCGACGAGTCCATGCACCTGAACTTCGGCATCGACGTGATCAACCAGATCAAAATCGAAAACCCGCACTTGTGGGATGCGGAGATGAAGGAAGAGGCTTCGCAGATGATTCTGCAGGGGACTCAGCTGGAGATTGAATACGCGCGTGACACCATGCCTCGCGGCGTACTCGGCATGAACGCGGCGATGATGGAGGATTATCTGAAGTTCATCGCTAACCGTCGTTTGTCGCAGATTGGGTTGAAGGAAGAGTATCCAGGGACTACGAACCCGTTCCCTTGGATGAGCGAGATTATGGACTTGAAGAAAGAGAAGAATTTCTTTGAGACTCGGGTTATTGAGTATCAGACTGGTGGGGCGTTGAGCTGGGATTAAATCCAAAACTGCGATGAACATCATCTAAATTTGAACCGTTTCATCTAACTGTGAAACGGTTTCATTTGGATAAGTAAATTACTAATGAACAAAGCGCAATCTTGCGCAAGTTATTAGCGACAAAGCACACAAAGAATAATAGATTTTTTGCTCAAGCCAGGACGGCTCTTAGAATCGAGTTTGCGTAGTTTCTTACGCAAATAAGAAACCCAGACCGCATGCGGTCTGGGATTTAACGGCGATCCAAGGGGGAAAGTTTCGAAGGCCTACCCCAAGGAAAGCATCTCAACCCGATTAGGATTGAGGTTGGACGCGGAGTGTACAGACCAGATCATCCGTCTACAAATTTTTAGGACGAAATGCCTAAAAGCGCAAGACGTGAAATGGCTAATCCCGCCTACCTTCGTACGAATCGGGCTTAAACTGCCAATAGGAGAATTTCTCATGGCAAGTGGTAAAAAGCCCGGTGTAAACACCGGAAAAAATGGTGGTATCTATCAGGAACAAGGCCCTCGCGGCGGTCTTAAGGATAATTTTGCAACCGTCCCAGACCGAACATCATTACCGCCTACCACTCAACCAGGGCACACCTGGGTGCAGGTAGAACGTACACCTGATAGCAACCGCTAACGTAAACGATGATGCGGGGCGACTGTGCCCCGCATTCATCCTAAGAACTACCAAACTCACAATTTTAATGAATCAGCAAATCAAGACAGAATCTGATTTTGGTTTTTTCTAGGTAGGAAAACTCTTGCTCATCTCGATGCCCCCGCAAAAACTCCTACAGCAGTTCCAGATACTTCCGCATTGATGCCCATTCAAAGCACCTCTAAGCTCCATTGCAGGTGCCTAAGAAACGCCCAACGTAGAAAGCTTGGCCAATCACTCAGATCCGCAATCACCTTTCGGTGATTTGTCGTTCCGGTGTGTGATGGCTTAGCTCGTTGGGATTTCTTAAGTCCACTCTACGTTGGGTTCCGGCCCTCTAAAATCTAAACGTAGAGGTAATGGATATGCCTAAACATGATCGACCCCACACTCTCGGAACTCTGGAGATCAGCTATGTCTGATCCCTTCTCTGCAAAGGCTTTCTCCCGCCACAACCTTGTCCTTCACGCCCTCCTCCTGGAAAACCAAGCATGGTTCTGCGCCTGCGATTTTGGTCGGTTGATGGGTTTTCATTTGAGTGATCGGGTGGTTAGCAAACTCGACGAAGATCAGCGGCACACGTTGTTAATTGAGTACCACGGGCAACCGGAAAAACGGTTGATGCTCAGCGAGTCCGGCGTCTATGCGTTGTTGGTTTATCACTATGCGCCGGGGAATCGGTTGTTGCGTGAATGGTTAACTCATCAAGTGGTGCCGGCGTTGCGCGATGCGGGGCCGTCGAAGAATGCGGATCGACCGATGTTGAGTTTGTTGGATTGGCCGGAGATGTCGTTGAGTCTGTTGCATTGGCAGGATGATGGCTGGATTCGGCTGAGGGTCATGCCTTACTTGTTGCTCAATCGAACGCGAAGGCGCGTTCCAGCAGTTAAGCCTTGGTGGCGTAAGGTTTTGGAGGCTTTTCAATCGTCGAAGCATTCGGTAGGTTAGACTTTTTAGGATCGACAGAAAGAAGCTTCGCAGTTCTCCGTAGGTATTTTCGTAGACAGTCCACTCAGCATCGCCCGAGGGTTTTCAAACCTCGGCGATGTTATGTGCGTAAAGAAGAAAGAAAGCGCCTGGAGCGCTTTGGGGATTTAGGGCCAATTGCCTTGGCACACCACTCAATCAGCTTTCAATTACTTCCAACCGCTGCTTCAACCTCTCATTCACCAACGCCCCGTGCACTCCAGAATGAATTTCCCGATGGCAACTTGGGCATACAGCCCCTACATAGCGTGGATGATCTAACCCACCGTCCGAGAGCCGGTTTACGTGATGGGGCTCTAGGTAGGGCGTGCCATCCTTTTTCATAAAAGGAGCCGGTTTCTCACAGCTCTCACATTCACCCTCGGCACGCATCAGCACATAATGCGCAACCTTTCGGCTGCGCTGATAGATCTTACGCGGAGCAGATTGCTCTAAATCACCGCTGTTAGGCTTACATGCAGCCAACGCAGCCAACCTCGCAGCAGCCAGAGAACCGGAAAGGTCAGCCTCGTCTTCGTACTGTTCTTCAGCTTCAATTAGTTCACCAGGAATGCCCACAGGAACTAACCGAAAAACAATCGCCGTCCGATCCTGGCCGTTCACATCCGGCTGGGTCCGTTCAAACATGTCGGCGCAAGAAAACTCACCTACGTATTCGTTGCCTTTACTTTTGCCGAGGGATTTAAACAAGTGAAGCGCTCGGCCATCCTCGGCATGATTAGCAATCGATCGGTTGCCTCGGATCAAAGTCATCGGTCCGCTTTGTCCTTCACCGGTATAAAGATAGGCGCCGTTGTCCCAATCGTCGGTATACCCATATTGCGCACCACTATCGCCAGTGAACAAAAATATTGCAGGGTAGGTAGCGGACGGAGCAATGCCGCTTTGCAAGCTCCCCCCGAACGGTCCATTAATTTCAGTTTTTCGATCGTAAACAGCACCCGGCGTGAACTGCAATACGGGCGCGCTCTCGCCACGCGGCAACTCCACAATAGTGAAGCCTCGCTTTTCTAGGTAGCTGTTGGTCGGGTGTCCGCCTGAGAATTCTTCTACGGCAATACCTGTAGCCAGAGAGACGATTTTCTTTGCCGGATACAGTTCACCGCAATCGTGAATGGCGTAACGGTGAGCTAGATTATTTTCCCAGCCCTGCCATTCGCGCTTACTCCGAAATTTACGGTCAAACTCCAGCAACGCTTTGTCTATTCGTTCCTTCGAAACCGCTTTGATCACCACGAGCGCTGTCCTTTATCGACAATTGCCGTAGGAAAAGTCCTACCACCGCCAAAGTACCAAAGGGTTTCAATACGTAACAGGGCGTATAGCCACTATTTCTAGAGTTTCGATAGACGTGGCGAGCCTGCTCTTGGCGGTGTGCCGTGGACGGTTGTGAATGATGGTGCGTAGAGCAGATGTTCAGTGGTGCTCTCAGGTTTTTCGCGAGCAGGCTAGCTCCCACAGGTTTGGTGTGTTGCCGCAGATTTTGCGGTGTGTTGAAAACTTTCAGTGCAACCCGCCCCGCCTCCCGCTATTAATACCATTCCCCCTCAAGGACCCGAGCCCACCATGAAATTCGATCTCGCCTACTGCCTCAGCCTCGACGACAAGTTGTCGATCTATGACGTTCGCGATTTGAATTTCGACGAAACCATGGTGTTCGATTCCGCCAAGGAGCACTTCCAGTGCCCCAACGATGCCTGTCGTTTGGCGTTTGATGGGGCGAATGTGTTGACGACGTTCAACGCCAAGAACGTGAATTACGTTCGCACCCCGCACTTCAAGAACACGCCCAGCACCCGGCATGTGGCGGATTGTCCTTATGTCAGCCTCAAGGCTTCGCCATCAGGTGTGGATGCGGAAACGGATGACAGCCGCGAGGAGCATTTTCCGTCGGAGTTGTTGCTGACCCGGCGTCAGTATGTGCGTAAGGCGTCGAACCCGGCGGTGGCGGAGGATGTGGTACGGGAAGATCTGAAACCCTCTTCCAAAACCAATGACGCTGAGCACCCGAGCCACGAATCAGCACCCGACAAGACCAGCATCTTCGCCCACCCGGTGGAGTGCTTCGTGTCGAACTTCGAAGACAAGGACCTGCTCAAGCGCATGCCGCTGAAGATTGGCGAGCACACGGCGCCTTATGGGTCGTTCTTCAAGAAGATCGAATACCTGACGGACAACAAGGGGCTGATTTACTGGGGCAAGATCAAGGAGATCAAGGATTACACGCAGAGCTTTCGCATCGATTTCGAGCAGAAGGTCTGGTTCAAGCAGGCGGATGAGGCGAAGAAGAAGCCTTATTCGGTCAATGTTTACCTGAGCAAGAAGTTGATCGAGAACTACCGCAAGCGCAAAGCGTTTCTGGAAGAGATCAAGCACGCCATCGACAGCGATGCCGAGTTGTTTTGCTTCTTTTATGGCGTGACGCCGGAGTTGAAGCAGGTGCCGAGCAAGAAAAACCCCGAGCAGACGTTCGGGGTGTTCAGTGCGAATATCGAGAACCTGGATCACTTTATTATTCGTGAGGTGCCGGGGTTAGAGGCGAAGTAGGTCAATTCAGGCTCATGCTAATCATCACTAACACCAGCAATCCAACATAAACCCGTGCATGGATTCGGTCCGGTATCCGTCCGATCCACGGCGTGGCCAATCGAATCCCCAGCAACGACCCCATCGTCAAAACCGCAAACGCCAGCAGATCCACATAGCCGATAAACCACGCGCCCAGATCAAATTCGGTAAATCCAGCCATCGCCATGTAAGTCACCGTCCCGGCCAGCGCCACCGGCAGGCTTAGTGGATTAGCCATGGACGTCGCCTGTGACATGCTCAACCCACAGCGACGCAACAACGGCACGGTCATGACGCTGCCGCCTACGCCCAGAAATGTAGCGACCGCGCCGATTCCTACGCCGCCACCCGACACTTCTGCCCTCCCCAATCGACGTGGGATTTCATTGTTGGACTGCGTAAGAAATCCGCGTCTGAACAGGCAGTCCACAATGGTCACGCCCAGGTACGCGATGAAGGCATACCGAATCATCTCGCCACTCACCCACATCGCAGCCACGGCGCCGACCACCGCCCCCAAACCGATGAACCCACCCAACGGCCACAGGTAATGGCGAATCAGATTACCCGCGCGGTGATGATTTCCGGTGGCGACCAGCGCGTTGACGATCATCACGCAGGTCGAAGTAGCCACGGCGATGTGCATCGCCGATTGGCTAATCGGGTCGTCGGCACTGTGGCTGGCCATGAGCATGCGATAGAGCAATGGCACCACGACGAATCCGCCGCCGAAGCCGAACAGCACGGCGGTGACGCCGGTCGTGCAGCCGAAGAGTGTCAGCAAGAGATAGAACATCGCGCGCCTTCCGTTGTTTGAGAGCGGTCGACGATAGAGCGATGCGGCTTGGCCTGCTTCAGCAAGTCAGCCAATAATGTTTGCGTTTACGCCAACCGTTGGAAGCTGCTCGATGCGCAATGTTTCGATAAATCTGCTGGATGAGACGCCACGGCCGGTGGTGGCGATCGGTACGGATTATTCCTACGGTCATGTGCTACCCCGTCATACACACCGGCGGGCGCAGCTGTTGTACGGCGCGACTGGGGTGATGCAGGTCAGCACGCACGACGGCAATTGGGTGGTGCCGCCGCAGCGGGCGGTGTGGATTCCTGCGGGGGTGGCGCATGAGGTGTTGATGCTCGGGGTGAGCACTCGCAGCCTGTATATCGAGCCGACGGCTGTGGATTTGGGCAACCGTTGTCAGGTGATCAGCGTTTCACCGTTGATGCGGCATTTGCTGATGGAAGCTGTGGAGATCCCACTGGTGTACGACGAGACCGGGCGCGATGGGGCGTTGGTCGATTTGCTGCTGCACGAACTCGCGCGCAGTGCTCACCTGCCGTTGCACATTCCGCTGCCTGTCGATGCGCGGCTTCTCGGGTTGTGCCAGGGCTTTTTGCAGCGGCCGGATGCTCATCAGTCGCCGCAGCAATGGGCGGATCAATTGCACATCAGTTTGCGCACGTTCAATCGCCTGTTTCGTCAACAAACTGACCTGAGTTTCAGCCAGTGGCGCCAGCGCGCTTGCGTGGTGCTGGCCCTTGCGCGGCTGGTGGGGGGTGAACCGGTAACGCGGATTGCGCTGGATTTTGGTTATGACAGCCCAGCGGCATTCTCAACGATGTTTCGTCGCGTACTGGGGCAGGCGCCGTCCGTCTGGTTGGAAGGGGCGAAATAAAACAAATCAAAAAATGAGTTTGATCCGGGCGCAAAACAACTGTACAAAAACACAGTAATTTTTGAATCAGCACTCTCGAGCCCGGAGAACACCATGGCCTCTTATGCGATGAAAATCACCCTGGAACGTATCGCCCTCTTCCAATTCACCCCCGCGCATTGCGCCCAGGCCCGGGCGATGCTGGGTTGGAGTGTTGATGAGCTTTCCCGGGAGTCCGGTGTCTCGGTCGACGCGATCGAGCGGTTTGAGGCCGAGCGCGATGTGCCGGATGTTACCCGGCTGACGTTGGCGTATCGATTTGAGTCCGAGGGGTTGGTGTTCTTCCCGGGGTTTGCGCCGGGGCGGGGGATGAGTATGAAAGGAGCGGCGCCTGATCATGTGGGACGGACAGATTTTGCGATGGTTGAGTGACGAAGCATTCCAGCATTATGGCCATCCGGCGTGTGTATCTCTGTAGCAGCTGGCGAAGCCTGCGTTCGGCGGCGAAGCCGTCGTGAAACCTGTGACTGAGGTGTTTCTGATGCACCGCGTCGGCTGATTTCACGACGGCTTCGCCGCCGAACGCAGGCTTCGCCAGCTGCTACAGATCGCGTTAGGGCCTAACTGACTGGCGTTAGCGAATTGAGGTGGTGTTCACCTGAAGTACAAAACCCGATGCTTTGCACTCGATGTCGTTACGGTTTGAACGCAGGCTTTGGCCGCATATTGGAGGCTTGTTCATAACCATAAGCCAACGCCAGAAGCTTCGCCTCGCTCCAGCGAGTTCCGAAGAAAAACACCGAGGTAGGCACTCCGTCATCGCCTACACCGGAAGGCATCATGATGCCGGGATAACCTGCCAGCGGTATGACGTTCAAACCGGGTGAGCCAACATCCAATACCAGCGCATCCAGTTGATGCACTACCAGCAAATCATCGATGGCCGCCGCATTTTCACGTTGAATTTTTTGCCAAGACTCGTTGTAAATGCGCTCGTCAAAATCAACGTTGCTGGCCGCGCGCAGCGTGGTTTGCCCGTAACCCTCGGCGCCGGGAAACTTCTCGTTGTATTGCACAAGTTCTTCCAGATTCTGGATTGCAAGACCGGTTCGTGTCGCCAGATACCGTGGAAGATCACGCTTGCTACCCATCCAGAAGGCCTTATCCACCTGCTCCGTGGTTTGCGATGCAGGATCATTGAACTCTACGGGGATCAATGTGGCCCCTGCGGCCTGCATGACCTCCAGCGCCCGGGAAAACAGAGGGTCGCTCTGTGCCGCCTCGCCGGTGGTCTCGAACTTGGCCGGAATCCCAATGCGCCGCCCGACCAGCGAGTTCGGAAGCAGCAATGCCGTGTAGTCCACCGTACTGATGGCGCCAGGCTTTTTGATCGGTTCAGCGTCGTCATTGCCCGTCATCGCATTTAACATCAACGCAGCCTCGCGAACGGTGCGCGCCATGGGTCCAGGTGTGTCGACCTTGAGACTCACCGGAACGATGCCACTGCGACTGAGCAAACCCACGGTAGGCTTGAGGCCTACCACACCGTTGAGGGACGCCGGGCAAATAATCGAGCCGGCGGTTTCGGTTCCCACTGCCAGCGGTGCAAAACCTGCGGCAACGGCCGCGCCGGAGCCGGAACTGGAACCACAAGGCGTGACGCTCAGCACGTGCGGATTTTTGGTTTGCCCGCCGCGGCTGCTCCAACCATCGGGAATGGCGGGGTCGCGAAAACTGGCCCATTCACTGAGGTTGGTTTTTCCGAGAATCACAGCCCCCGCCGCCCTGAGTCGCTGCACGACGAAGGCATCCTGCGCGGCGGGTTGACCGACCATGGCCAGTGAACCGGCGCTGGTCTGCATCTGGTCAGAGGTATTGATATTCTCTTTGAGTAATACGGGAATGCCATGCAAGGGGCCCCGGACGTGTCCTCGTTGTCGCTCTTGATCCAGCGACTCGGCGATGGCTAACGCATCCGGGTTGATTTCGATGATCGCATTGATCGCCAGCCCCTGTTTATCCAGCGCTTCAATCCGGTTTTGCAGGTGATGCACGAGACTTACAGCACTCAGCTGATTGCGTTCCATTCTTTGGCTGATTTCATCGACGCTTAAATATTCCAGCTTCGACTCGGGTACCGGCGTTTGCGCATGGGCTGCGCTCGCTTCGCTCGCAATGAAAAGCAGGACTATCTGGGCCAGCCGCGTCATGCAGCCGTTTAACGTTACATCCATGTGATAAAGATCCTTGTGATGACGGATAGCGAGCGATTGAGCTCACTCGTTTTCCCAGCCTACAGACGCCGCCGGAAATGTCCGTCATCACTTGTCGCCAGATCACGTATGAATATTCGCCCCCGTCTGTAGCCGCTCAGCCGGCACTCTGTTGGTACACCTGCTGCTCGACCTCATACCACCACGCACTCCCCCGCTGCGGATGCATCACGTTAAACGCCTCACCCATTTGCGGCGTAGTGATCGACACATTCCGCTCCCAGGCCAGTGCCAGTATCCGGTCAAACGGTTCGTACCAGGCGTGCATCGACAGATCGAACGTGCCGTTATGAATCGGCAGCAACCACCGACCTTTCAGGTCAATGTGCGCTTGCAGGGTTTGCTCCGGCTGCATGTGCACATGTGGCCACTCGACGTTGTAGGCGCCGGTTTCCATGAGCGTCAGGTCGAACGGGCCGTACTGTTCGCCGATGCGTTTGAAGCCGTCGAAGTAGCCGCTGTCGCCGCTGAAGAAGATCCGTGTGTCGCCGTCGATCATCACCCAAGAGGCCCACAGCGTGCTGTTGCCATCGAACAGGCCGCGACCGGAAAAGTGCTGCGAGGGTGTGGCGATAAACTGAATGCCATCGACTTCGGTGCCCTGCCACCAATCCATTTGGCGCACTTTGCTGGCGTCGATGCCCCATTTGATCAGGGTATCGCCGACGCCCAGCGGCGTGAGGAAGTACTTGGCCTTGTCCGCCAGTTTGAGGACGGCGTGATAATCGAGGTGGTCGTAGTGATCATGGGACAGGATCACGGCTTCGATCGGCGGTAACGCTTCGAGGCTGATCGGTGGCTGGTGAAAGCGTTTCGGGCCAGCCCATTGCACCGGTGAGGCGCGTTCGGCAAAGACCGGGTCGGTGATCCAGAATTTGTCCCGCAGTTTCAGCAATACGGTGGAGTGGCCGAGGCGGTAGACGCTGTGGTTAGGCGCTGCGATCAACGCCGCTTGCGTCAGGGTTTGCACCGGGACGGGCGCGGTCGGGCGAGTGCTACGCGGTTTGTGGAAGATCATGTTCCACATGATGCGCAGCATTTTGCGAAAGCCTTCGCGCTGCACCGGCGCATGGTTTTTGAAGTGCCCCTCTACCTGACGGGAAGACTCAGGTTCGCGGACGTTGTCCGCTGGGGAAGTTGCAGTGACCATGATTGAGTGACTCCAGAAGAAACGCAAAGCTGCGGTTCTTCACGGTGGGACGATAAATGGCCAAAGCACGCACGCACGCATTAGCCGGACTTTCTGATCTTCACCGCGCATGATTAACAAAACATTACACTGCACAGTGTAGTTTCTAGGTTGCATCAAAGCGGACTACAAGTAAACTACCGAGTGTAAATCTTCATTTTTTCCTGCCGAAGCGTACTTATGACAGCTCCACAGCGCCTGACCGACCGAAAACGCGAAGCCATCATTCAGGCGGCGATTATCGAATTCCGTGCCAACGGTTTCGAGATCACCAGCATGGACAAGATTGCAGCCACCGCCGGCGTGTCGAAGCGCACGGTGTACAACCACTTCCCAAGCAAGGAGGAGTTGTTCGCCGAAATCCTCAATCAATTATGGGCGCGGGTGACGGCTGGACAGGAAACGTCCTACCGCCCTGAGTTGCCACTGCGCGAGCAGATGCGCCTGATGTTGATGGCGAAATTGCAGATGCTGGGCGATGACAACTTTCTCGACCTGGCGCGGGTAGCCATCGCCGCCACCATCCATTCGCCCGAGCGCGCGCAGAATATGGTCGCTCGAATGGGCGAACGCGAAGAGGGCCTGACCGTGTGGATTCGTGCCGCCCAGGCCGATGGCCGCTTGAAACCTGTCGACCCGGAATTTGCCGCACAACAGATTCAGGGGATGCTCAAGTCCTTTGCGTTCTGGCCGCAGATCTCCATGGGGCTCCCGGGCCTGTCGCCCGACATGCAGAACACCGTGGTGGATTCGGCACTGGACATGTTCCTGGCGTGCTACCAGCTGCGATAAATGACAATGTCCGCCGCTTTACCGATCACCGGTGAGCTCTGATTACGACAGCGCAATGTGTTTCAGAATGAAACTGGCGCTGGGGCTATAGTGAGCCTCAGTCCCCGCGCCATGCAGAGAGCATCATGACCACCTCGACCACCGAAACCAAACCCGCCGCCCCAGTCGACCACTTGCGTTTCCATCGCCCTCACGCTCATCTGGCGCCGACCTTCGGCAATGACAAGTTTGCCCTGCGCGCCGAGGCCTTTGCGCGGTTCTTCGGTACGCCGACCTTTCTCGGCGCGCAGACGCTGATCGTGGTGTTGTGGGTTTGCCTCAATCTGTTTGGCGTGGCGCACTTCGACTTGTATCCGTTCATCCTGCTCAACCTGGCGTTCAGCCTGCAATCGGCTTACGCCGCACCGCTGATCCTGTTGGCCCAGACCCGTCAGGCGGCACGGGACAAAGCCCAGTCCGAGGCCGATGCGCAACACCGCGAAGCCTTGGCCGTGGCCAACAGCGAACGTCAGGCTCAAGCGGCGCAGAACTCCGCGCAGCTGCTGGAATTGCTCGAGCAGAACACCCGGCTCACCGAAATGACCAAGGCCTTGACCGAGCGCATCGAAAACCTGACGTCGGAAATGCACCACCACTTTGTGGGCATGGATCAGCCGAAGGCTTGATCTACCTCACGGCAACGTCAGGACAGCGCCTATGGCGAGTGCGTTAACGCCAAACTATAAGTGGACACCAGGAATCAACAAGCATCGAGATCACTCATGGAAGCCAACGCAATCCGCATCGCCCTGATCGGTGACTACGACCCGCAAGTCACCGCCCACCAAGCAATCCCCATCGCCCTCGACATGGCCGCCAAGCACGCCGACAGGGACGTGCAGTTCAAGTGGCTGGCCACTGACCGCATCAACTCCGGTAGCACACTGCACGACTTCGACGGTTTCTGGTGTGTGCCCGCCAGTCCCTATCGCGATATGGACGGCGCGCTGCGGGCGATTCGTTTTGCCCGGGAACAGCAGCGACCGTTCCTCGGTACGTGTGGCGGATTTCAACACGCGGTGCTTGAGTTCGCGCGAAACGTGTTGGGTTGGGATGATGCCGAGCATGGTGAAACCCACCCTGAAGCGACACGCGCGCTGCTCACACCATTGACGTGTTCACTGGTGGAGGCCGTCGACAGCATTCATCTGGTTGAAGGCTCGTTGATCGCCAAGGCGTACGAAAGCGCCGGGATTGTCGAAGGCTATCGCTGCCGCTACGGTGTGAATCCCGAGTTTGAACGTGAGTTATTGACCCGACAGCTGTGTGCCGTGGGCCACGATTCGCAGGGGGATTTGCGCGCGGTGGAGCTGCAAGGTCATCCGTTTTTTGTCGCGACGTTGTTTCAGCCTGAGCGTGCAGCGCTCAAAGGCATTGTTCCGCCGCTTGTCCAGGCGCTGGTCGCTGCGTGTGCGAGGCACCCGGCATGATCGCTAAAACACCGTCAGCGCCTTATTACGCGGTGATTTTTACCTCGCTGCGTACGGAGGGTGATCAGGGTTACGCCGAGGCGGCCGAACGCATGGTGGAACTGGCGCGTGAGCAGCCGGGGTTTCTCGGGGTGGAGTCGGCTCGGGGCGAGGATGGGCTTGGGATCACGGTTTCCTATTGGGCCAGTGAGGCGGCGATTCTGGCGTGGAAAAATCATCCGGAGCACAGCGAGATCCGTGAGCGTGGGCGTTCGACGTGGTATTCGGCGTGTCATACGCGGGTGTGCGAGGTTGAGCGGGCGTATGCGTTCGAGCAGTAAATGATGTGGTGTGCTTGAGGCCGCCTTCGCGAGCAAGCCCGCTCCCACAGGGGTCTTGTGATCGACACATAACCAATGTGGGAGCGGGCTTGCTCGCGAAGGGGCCGGCACAGTCACCGCAAAAGTTCAGACCAGCACAAGGCTGCGCACCGCCGAAATCTCCGGCACTTCCCGCCGCTTCATGTACACCCGCAACGGCTCGGTGATGTTGATCCGGTCATCGATATTCTGGTCCAGCAACAACTGAATCAACTCACGCCTGAGCGTCATCGCCTGCTCCGGTCCCAGAGCCCAGACAAATTCACTGGCAGCCATGATGCCGTCGTCCGCCACGTCCATGCCGAAGGCGTCTTCGCTGAAACGAACAAGGTAATGGCCGGTCTTGCGATTGAGGCCGACGAAGCCTTTGAGTTGGTCGGCGGCCTGACAGATAAGCTCGGAAGTGATGCGCATATAAACCTCACAAAAGGTCGCAGAGGACCGGTGATCGATGGTTTACACGCAGGGCAAAGCGAACGGGATTCCCTCTGTCGGGGAATCTGCCGACGCCAAGAGTACTGCAAAGAACCGCACAAAACCGCTGGAAAAATCCGCTTTAAACACGTTTATGTCGGTCTGGCGATAGCGCGAGCGGCGTTCAGTTGTTAAAAGAGACCTCTTTGAAAACTCTGCGAAAGGATCTCGACCATGCCTGCAACCTTCACCAAGAGCGCCCTGTTGCTGAGCCTGATGCTCGGTCTCGGCCAGGCACAGGCTACCAGTGAGCCAAGCCCGACCGCGCTGGCGACCCGCATCGGCATCCCGCATCCGGCGGTCATCGCTCACCGCGGCGCCTCGTTCGATGCCCCTGAATCCACCGCCGCCGCCTACAAACTGGCGCGCGATCTGGGCGCCGATTACCTGGAAATGGACCTGCAACGCAGCAAGGACGGCGTGCTGTTTGCCCTGCACGACAACACGCTGCAACGCACCACGGATGTGGCCACCCGGTTCCCCGAGCGCAAGGACAGCCCGGCCAACGAATTCACGATAGCCGAACTCAAAACCCTGGATGCCGGCAGCTGGTTCAACACGGCTTACCCGGATCGCGCGCGCCCTTCCTACGCCGGCCTGAAGATCCTGACCCTCGACGAAATCATCGACATCGCCCAAGGCAACCCGTTGCACAAGCCGGGGCTGTACATTGAAACCAAAGAGCCGAAGCAGTTTCCCGGCATCGAGCGGGATCTCAAGGAGAAACTCCAGGATCGCGGCTGGTTGAGCCCGGCCGGTTCGAAACTGGCGAAAAGCGATCTGGCCGTTGGCCAGGGCAAAGGCAAAGTGGTGCTGCAAACCTTCGAGAAGAGCAGCCTCGAATTGCTGCAGAAAGAAATGCCGCAAGTGCCGAAAATCCTGCTGTTGTGGGTCGGTGAAGGCAGCATCGAGCCAGAATCCAAAGCGACGTTTGCCGAGTCGGGCGACAAGGACAAAGCGACTTACTACGCCAAACAGCAACCGAAGAGCAAAGCCGAATTCCAGCAATGGGTCGAGTACGCCAAGGCCCGGGGCGCGATCGGCACCGGCCCTTCTGCCGCGCTGACCAAGGGCGGCGATCAGAGCTACTCGGACCTGGTGAAACCGTGGATGAACCAGTTCACCCATGATCAGGGGCTATTGGTGCACGTCTACACCATTGACGATGCGGTGGATTACCAGAAGGTGATGGACGCTGGGGTTGATGGGATCTTTACCAACCGCGCCAGCGAACTGTTGAAGTTCTACAAGCGGCCGGCGGCGGGGACTGTTGCGCAGTTGCTGCTGAATAACGGGTATTGATCCGGGACCTTGGTGCGGCCTTCGCGGGCAAGCCTCGCTCCTACCGGATTATGTTGATCACAAACAAGACGTGTAGGAGCGAGGCTTGCCCGCGAAGCTTTTAAAAACAACACGGTTCCGGGAATTAAGCCTGAATTAAGTTGCCACAGTTAATCTGGCCCCACTTAAACGGATCGCCCAAGGAAAGAACCTCATGAAGACCCTGACTGCCCTGTTCACCGCTGCTGCCCTGACCCTCACCGCTGGCCTGGCCCAGGCCGCTGATGTTCCGGTCGACCAGATCCCTCAGTTGGTCAAGGATGGCAAGATCAAGTCGTTGGAAGAGTTGAACCAGATCGTGCTGAAGTTGCACCCGGGTGCGACGATTACCGACAGCGACCTGGACAAGCACTCCAACATCTACGAATACGAAGTCGAACTGAAAGATGCCAAAGGCGTTGAATTCGACGTGGATTTGAACGCCGCCACCGGCGAAGTCCTGAAAAACAAACTAGACGATTGACGCCCACACCACAAAGCCGCACGATTTTCGGATCGTGCGGCTTTTTTGCGTGTCCGATTCAAATAACGTAGTCGCGCCAACACGGCGCCACCCCGCTAGAATCCCCCACGGTGTTCACGCAGAGAATCATTGAAATGAGGCAAACAGCGGCAGCAGACATCGCCACGATCGGTCGGATCAGCGCCGTGCCCGCCATTCTGCAAGTGATCCGGGAGATGACCGGCCTGCGTTTTGCCGCCGTGGCTCGCGTCACCGAAGATTCGTGGACTGCCTGCGCCGTGCTCGACCAGCTGGATTTCGGTCTCAAAGTCGGCGGTGAGCTGGATGTGGTCACCACCCTGTGCCATGAAATTCGCAGCGCCCATGTGTCGGTGGTGATCGACAAGGCCAGTGAAGATCCGCTGTACCGCGACCACCACACCCCGCGCCTGTACAAGTTCGAAAGCTATATCTCGGTGCCGGTATTCCGTACCGACGGGCGTTTTTTCGGCACCATCTGCGCCCTCGATCCGAACCCCGCCGAACTCAAGGCCAGCGCCATCCAGAGCACCATGGAATCCTTCGCCCGCTTGCTGTCGCTGCAGATCGAAGCCGAAGAAAACCAGCAACAGACCGAAGCGGCGTTGCAGCACGAACGCGAAACCGCCGAACTGCGTGAACAGTTTATCGCCGTGCTTGGCCATGACCTGCGCAACCCGCTGTTCGCCATCGGCGCCTCGGCTGAAACGCTCCAGCGCAAATTCCCCAATCCGGCCAGCGATAAACTAGTGCGGCACATTCTCACCAGCGCCAACCGCGCCGCGCAACTGGTCGACGACGTGCTGGACTTTGCTCGTGGACGCCTGGGCAACGGCATCCCGGTCAACGTCGCGCCATGTCCGGACCTCAAAGAGGCGTTGCTGCATGTGATTTCAGAAATACAAAGCGTGCACCCCGACCGAACCATTCGCACGTCGATTAGCGATTTGCGGGGCGTACAGTGCGATCGCGAGCGCGTCGCGCAATTGCTCTCCAACCTCCTGGCCAATGCCATTACCCACGGCGATGAACAGGGTGAAGTGGAGATCACCGCCCGGGTCGATCAGGGTGCGTTGATGCTGGCGGTAAAAAATCAGGGCCAGATTCCCGAAGCGGTGCTGCCCCATCTGTTCCAGCCCTACTCGCGACCGACCCGCGATACACCGCAGGCCGGCCTGGGATTGGGCTTGTACATTGCCAGCCAGATTGCGCAGTCCCACGGTGGCCGCCTGCACGTGGCATCGACAGTGCAAAACGGCACGCTGTTTACTTTCAGCCTGCCCGCCGCGGTTTAAGCCGACGTACTGACCAGCGAACCCGACGTGCTGGAATCGGAATCCTGCAACGCCTGCAACAGGGCCGCCGTTGCTGTCTGCAATGCCCCCGATGTGCTCGCAATCTGCGACTGGGCCGCTGCCACGTCGGCGGCCTTCGCATCGGCGCTTTCCTGTTTAGCCTGTGCTGCTTGCAGTTGCTGTTGTTGCTCCTGCATTTGCTTTTGCAGCTCGGCGATCTGCTTTCGCAATTCCTTCACCGAATCGGATTCTTCGCTGCTGTTGGAGCCGCTGCCGCTCGACGCAGGCGCGCCACCGGCGGACACCTTGGTGCTATCGCCGGAACTGTCAGTGGTTGCTGTTACGGAAGTGTCTTCGGTGCTGTCGCTGACAGCGACTTTGCTCGAAGCGGTCGAGAGAGGTTGGGCGATCGATACCGACGTGATGCTGACCATGGCTGTTTTCCAATGTGGGTTCAGGTTAACCCGTCATCGACATTGGCTGCATGGACTTGAGATCGACTGTGTACCGACTCGGTACCCGAACCGGTACACAGCACTTTCCATTACGCGCTTAACCGTGCCGTTACTTCATTCAACTGGCTCGACAGCCCGTTCAGGTTGTGGCTGGCCGCTTCGGTTCGTTGCACGTTGTCCAGGTTGGTACTGGCGATGCTGGTGATTTCGGTGAGGTTACGCGAGATGTCTTCGGCCACTGAGGTCTGCTCCTCAGCGGCTGTGGCGATCTGGCGGTTCATGTCGCGTATCGCTTCCACGGCATGGGTGATGCGCTCCAGCATCGCGCCAGCCTCGGTCACTTGCTGCACGCTTTCCTCGCTACGCGACTGGCCGCTTTCAATCGCCTGGGCCGCGTCCACCGCACCGGTTTGCACGGTTTGAATGATTTGGTTGATCTCGATGATCGACGCTGCCGTGCGCTGGGCCAGGCTGCGGACTTCGTCGGCCACCACCGCAAAACCGCGCCCGGCTTCACCGGCACGGGCCGCTTCAATGGCGGCGTTGAGCGCCAGCAAGTTGGTCTGTTCGGCGATGCCGCGAATCACTTCCAGCACCTTGCCGATGCGTCCGCTGTCGGTTTCCAGCTGGCGAATGACCGTCGCGGTGTTGGCGATTTCGCCGCGCATTTGAGTGATGGTGTGAATGGTGCCCTGCATGACTTTTTCGCCCTGCTGGGCGGACTGGTCGGCGTCGTCGGCCGCGCGCGCTGCATCGGCGGCGTGACGCGCGACTTCCTGCGCGGTGGCGGACATTTCGTTCATGGCCGTGGCCACCTGGTCGGTGCGGTTGAACTGCTCGTTGGTGCCGCAGGCCATCAGGCTGGCGATCGAATTCAGCTCACCGCTGGCGCTATCCAGATCCTTGGCGCTGCGCTGCAAACGGGTGAAGGTTTCGGCGAGGAAATCGCGCAGGGTGTTGGCCGCTACCGCCAACTTGCCCAACTCGTCCTGACGGGTGCTGGCCACGCGTTCGGCAAACTTGCCCTGGCTCAATTGCGCCACGTACTCGATCAGTTTGCGAATCGGTTCGACCAGGTTGCGGTTGACCAGCCACAGGCTTAACAGGCCAATCAACAGGCCCGAGGCGAGCATCACGATGATCCCCAGCAACACCGTACGGTCGGCGCTGGCGCTGATCAGCGTCGACTGCTCGGCGCCCTGCTTGCGCAGCTCGCTGACCAGCTCACTCATCTGATCGCTGGTCGCACGGTCCACGCCTTTGACCGCAGTGTCGCCGGCCGTCGGATCGGAACCCGCCGCCACGTAAGCATCGCGCCCCTTCTGGTAAGCGCTGCCCAACTGGCGGTGTTCGTCACGCAGGCGTTCGATGCGGGTTTTCAGTTGCGGCTCGATGCCTTTCTGCGTGGCCAGTTCGCCGAGGATGCCTTGTACATCGCGCTGACGGTCTTCGAACTGCTTCCAGTATTTGTCCAGGTCGGCCGGTTGCTTGCCGCGCAGCAGGACGTTTTTCCATTCCTGAACCTGCACCTTGAATTGCAGGTTGGCTTCGTCGATCAGCTGTGAAGTGTGCAACGGACCATCGATCAGATTGGCGTAGCTCTGAACGCCGCTGGACAGGAAATGAAAGCAGGCCAGGGCGATCAGCAACATCGCCAACAGGCTGCCGCTCAACAAGGCGAGGATTTGTGCTCTCAGGGATTTTTGCAGCATCGAGTGATTCTCATGACAGGGATGAGGCACGCCGCAACAAGGCGTGAAAGGTGTCTGGACATCCCTGTCTGCGGTCTTGGCTATGGGCCAAGGCCGTGCAAGTCAACGTCTGCGTAATCGGCGTGCCAGAGCGGTTCTTGAATTAATTCCGACCACTGGCGTGGCCACTATTTGGCCGCCATTGATCTGTCACAAAACCGTCAAGACTCCTTGCGATGATGCGGCTCACGTGAACCTGCGAACCCCACCGCACCGCGACCTGTAGGAGCTGCCGAAGGCTGCGATCTTTTGCTTTTAAAGATCAAGATCAAAAGATCGCAGACTGCGGCAGCTCCTACAGAAGCCGACACCGAATCTGGCACCTCCTCTGCGAGACCTCATGAACCACAGCATCGATCAAAGCCATCGCGACCCGGACCTGTTCGGCCTGCTTTACGGTTTCAGTTTTCGTCCCGGCGAGCGTGGGCGGGAGATTGATTCGGCGATGGCGTTGCAATGCCTGCAAACACCTACCGACAGCGACGAGTTTCTCTGGCTGCATTTGAATCTGGCTCACGCCGCGTGCGAGCGCTGGATGAAAAGCAATCTGGAGTTGCCGGATGAGTTTTTCGAAGCCTTGCACGAAGGCTCCCGCTCAACGCGCATCGAGCATGTGGATTCAGCGCTGCTGGCGGTGGTCAACGATGTGGTGTTCAACCTCAGCAGCATGATTTCCTCCGATGTATCGACGCTGTGGGTGTGCGCCCGCAGTCGGCTGATCATCAGCGCGCGCCTGCAACCGCTGCACTCGGTGGACAAGCTGCGTTCGTCGGTGAAAGCCGGCGAGTGTTTTCGTTCGCCGCTGGAGTTGCTGGTGCACTTGCTGCGCGATCAGGGCGAGGTGCTGACGCAGATCGTGCGCAAGACCAGCCTCAGCGTGGATCAGATCGAGGATGAGTTGCTGTCTTCACGGCTGTCGACCAACCGTGCGGAGCTGGGTGCCAATCGCCGGGTGCTGGTGCGCCTGCAACGGCTGCTGGCGCTGGAGCCGGGCTCGTTGCTGCGCCTGCTCAATCGCCCGCCCCAGTGGCTGCAAAAGGAAGACGTGAAGGAGCTGCGTAAATCCACCGAGGAGTTTGCGCTGATCATCAACGACCTCACGGCGTTGGGAGAGCGGATCAAACTGTTGCAGGAAGAAATCGCCGCCAACCTGAATGAGCAGAGCAACCGGACGCTGTTCACCCTGACGGTGGTGACGGTGCTGGCATTGCCGATCAACATCATCGCCGGTTTCTTTGGGATGAACGTGGGCGGGGTGCCGCTTTCGGGGGATCCGGAAGGGTTCTGGATTCTGGTGGCGCTGGTGGCGACGTTCACCGTGATTGCCGGGCGCTGGGCGTTTCGAAAGCGTCAGGATTATTGACCGGACACACGCCTCTGTAGGAGCGAGCTTGCTCGCGAAAAACCCGAGGGCGTCGCTGGGTATCTGGTTTTACGCGTTATCGTTCCCGACTTTCGCGAGCAAGCTCGCTCCTACAGGGGACGGCATTGGATTCAGATCAACGGATCGACAAAAAACCTAAACCCTGACCTGACGCAGTCTCCCTGTAACATTCAGCAACGATCATGACCAACACTCCTTCCCTCCTCAGGATTGTCCGTCATGGCTACTCCTTCCTACACCACCGAAGCGCAGGCTCCCGCCCGTAGCGGCAAACCCCAGTTCGATAAAAAACCCGGCCTGTTCACCCTGGTGATTTTTTTTGGCGTGCTGGCCATCGGGCTGTTGTTCACCGCCTACAGCCTGATGCACGACATGCACGAACTCGGCACGGTGGTGACCACCTGGACACCGTTTCTGCTGTTGGGCGTGGCGTTGCTGATTGCGCTGGGCTTCGAGTTCGTCAACGGTTTCCACGACACCGCCAACGCGGTCGCCACGGTGATCTACACCAACTCGATGCCACCGAATTTCGCGGTGGCCTGGTCAGGATTCTTCAACTTCCTGGGGGTGCTGCTCTCGAGCGGCGCGGTTGCGTTTGGCATCATCGCGCTGTTGCCGGTGGAGCTGATTCTGCAAGTCGGCTCTTCCGCCGGTTTCGCGATGATCTTCGCCCTGCTGATCGCCGCGATCCTGTGGAACCTCGGCACCTGGTGGCTGGGCTTGCCGGCGTCTTCCTCGCACACCCTGATCGGCTCGATCATCGGCGTCGGCGTGGCCAATGCCCTGATGCATGGTCGCGACGGTACCAGCGGCGTGGATTGGGCGCAGGCGACCAAGATCGGTTATGCGTTGCTGCTATCGCCGCTGGTCGGTTTCGGATTCGCCGCCCTGTTGCTGCTGGCCTTGCGTGCCTTCGTCAAGAACCGCTCGCTGTATAAAGCGCCGGAAGGCAACACCCCGCCACCGTGGTGGATTCGCGGCATGCTGATTGTGACCTGCACCGGCGTTTCGTTTGCCCACGGCTCCAACGACGGTCAAAAAGGCATGGGCCTGATCATGTTGATCCTGGTCGGCACGCTGCCAATGGCCTACGCCCTGAACCGCACCATGCCGGCCGATCAGGCGCTGCAGTTTGCCGCCGTCGCCGAAGTCACCCAGCAGGCGCTGGTGAAAGTGTCACCGCAGCCGTCACCCGCCGACCCGCGTCCGGTGCTCTCCGAGTACGTGCGCAGCAAGGAAGCCACGCCGCAGCTGGTCCCGGCCCTGGCCGCCCTCACCGGCAGTATTGGCGCGCAGGTCAAGGGCTACGGCTCGCTGTCCAAAGTCCCGGCCGAGGCTGTGGGTAACGTGCGTAACGACATGTACCTGACCAGCGAAACCATTCGCCTGATGGACAAGAACAAGGTCGGCAACTTCGACGCCGACACCAGCGGCAAGCTGCAACTGTTCAAGCAGCAGATCGACAACTCGACGCGGTTCATTCCGCTGTGGGTGAAAATCGCCGTGGCCATTGCGCTCGGGCTCGGCACCATGGTCGGCTGGAAGCGCATCGTGGTGACGGTCGGCGAGAAGATCGGCAAGACGCACCTGACCTACGCCCAAGGCGCCTCGGCGGAAACCGTCGCGATGCTGACCATCGGCGCGGCTGACATGTTCGGGCTGCCGGTCTCGACCACTCACGTGCTGTCTTCGGGCGTCGCCGGGACCATGGTCGCCAACGGTGGCGGGTTGCAGATGAAGACCATCCGCAACCTGCTGATGGCCTGGGTGCTGACCTTGCCAGCGGCAATTCTGTTGTCGGGCAGCCTGTATTGGCTGTTCACCCAAATCTTCTGATCCGACGGCCAGGCGTGGCTTGGCGAACACCGATCCCTGTAGGAGCTGCCGCAGGCTGCGATCTTTTGATCTTGATCTTGAAAAGCAAGATCAACGGATCGCAGCCTTCGGCAGCTCCTACAGGGGCCAGTCCCGGCCCTTGCGAGCCGGGATTTTTTTTGCCTGGAGAAAGCATTTCGTCGCAAATTCAGGGGATTGCGCTTTTATTGATCCACTACCCGCCGGATCGCACTTCAGTTTGTTAACGTGTTGCCGATTCTTAAGAGACTCGATGCATTCAGGAGAGGAACCGTGAATCTGTATATCAATCAGCTTCAGCACAAAGCTGACTTCAAAGAAGCCATCTACGCCGGCGATATTTTCCTGAACACTCAGCTGCGCGCCGCCAAAGAGCTGTGTGCGTTCGCTCAGGAAAGCATCACCGCCGCTTTCGACGGCGAGACTAATCACCAGGCGCTGCACACGCTGATGCCGGTGGAAGAATTCGTGGTACTGGTGACGCGCCTCAAGGGCCAGTTCACCAACAGCCAGCGCGCCAAGGACCTGATCCTGTCGTTCATCGACGAGATCGGCGTTGACCCGCACGAGTATATTTTCGACGTGCCGCGCATTCGCGTGGTGCCGAACTACGACTACCTGCACGCCGGTGTCAGCTACGCGTACAAGCCGCATCGCGACACGTGGTACGGCAGCGTCGATTGCCAGATCAACACCTGGATGCCGGTGCATACCATTCGCCCCGACCAGACCATGATGATCAACGGCGGCTACTTCGACGTGCCGGTGAAGAACACCTCCAGTGAATGGAGCCTCAACGACTGGATCAGCAACCAGCGGCACAAAGCCAAGGACAACCTCAAGGAGGAAGTCCGCGTGCACCCGGTGCCGCTGGAAGAGATCAATGCAGCGTCTGAACTGCGCGTCGCCGGCAACACCGGTGAAATGCTGATCTTCTCTGGCTCGCACCTGCATGGCACGGTTGCCAACCACACCAATCAAACCCGCTTCAGCGTGGACTTCCGCCTGATGCACCTCGACGACCTCAAGCACAAGCGCGGCGCGATCAACGTCGACAGCGCGTGCCCGGACGTCGGCGCAGGCTTCAAAGACTATTTCCACGCCCACGACTTTTCTAATTTCCAAGGAATCGAAGCATGACCAAGCGTCGCATCACGCCTGCAGAGGCCCAGTACAACGAAACCCGTGCCAACGTCCTGAAACGGGTCGATGCCGAGTATGTAGCCGACGCGCCGTTCGTGTTCGCCAACCGCATCGGCGTGACCGCTGCCCTGTCGCGCATGGAGCTGTTCAAGAAAGTCGCCGAAGTACCGGGCGCGATCATCGAGTGCGGCGTGTACAAGGGCAACTCGCTGATGCTCTACATGCACTTGTCGATGATTCTCGAACCGTACGCGATCAACCGTTCGATCGTGGGCTTTGACACCTTCGAAGGCTTCCAAAGCATCGACAAGAAAGAAGACCCGGCCGACGTCAACGAGACCATGTTCTCCGACACCGACCAGTCGCTGATCCAGGACATGATCGACGCCAACGACCTGCTGCGCCCGGTCAACCGTATCCCGCGCTGCGAGCTGGTCAAGGGCGACATCGTCAAGACCGTGCCTGAGTGGGTCAAGACCCGTCCGGACCTGGTCGTGGCCATGCTGATCCTTGACACCGACCTGTACGAATCGACCAAAGTCGCACTGGAAACTTTCCTGCCGTACATGCCAAAAGGTGCGGTCGTGGTGCTGGACGAAGTCGCTTACCGCAACTTCCCGGGCGAAACTAAAGCCCTGCGCGAAGTGCTCGACCTGAACAAGATCGAACTGAAGCGTTTGCCGTTTGATAGCTGCGTAGGCTACTTCCACGTCTGACACATCACTTTGTAGGAGCGAGCTTGCTCGCGAAGGAGTGTCAGTCGACATCAATGCGCCTGACACACCATCGCGAGCAAGCTCGCTCCTACAGGGGACGTGTGTTGTTTTTCAGGTTGTGGACTGGATGATGTGTGCCAGCCAGTCCATGAACGCTCGCACCCGCAGCGGCAAATGCCGTTGCCGGGCGTAGAGCAACGAGACCTCTTGCTCGTACAAAAAAACCTTCCGACCGTGCAATACCGCATTGGGCCGCGTCGGCCAGCCGGACGATATCGGCGCCGCGATTGCGCTGCTGCTGGCGCCGGGTAGCCAGTGGATCAACGGGCAACGGGTTGAGGCGTCGGGCGGGATGTTTTTGTAAATCGCAGCGGTTTCGAACGGGCTGATCTTCAGCCCGTTCATGCTTCAACGACGAGAAAGCAGTCCCTTCAACACCGCCAGCAACTCCACCCTGCCTTTGCGTGGCTCGCCTTCAAACTCGATCCAACCTTCGTTGAACCCATCGATCATCTGCATGCGCGGCAGTGGATTGCGCATGCCTTGGCTCTCGAACAACGCCTGCCAGGACGCTCGCGGCACGTGTTGCATCCGCACCGGTTTACCCAGCAGTTCGCTGAAACCGGCGCCCAATTGCAGAGGGGTGATGCGCTGTGGACCTTCCAGTTCGACGATGCGTTGACCTCGCGCTGCCTCCTGCAACAATTCGGCAGCCACCCGCCCGACATCCGCCGTGGCGATCATCGGCACCGGTTTATCCAGTGGTTGCAGGAAACTCGGAATCATCCCTGAGCCCGTCGCGTGCTCGACATCCCATTGGGCGTTTTCCATGAACCAGGCCGGGCGCAAAAAGGTGACGGGCGATTCCAGCGTGGCCAGCGCCTGTTCCAGCAATTGCAGCTGGTTCAGCAAGTTTGGCTGGGAGGCTTGGGCGCCAATGGTTGACAGACACACCACGTTGCCAGGCCCCGCTGTTTCAAGTGCCTGACGAATGTTGTCCACCACTTGTCGGGCTTCGGGGAAGCCGGGTGAAGGGTCGAAGTTCGACGGCATCATCACAAAAACCCCCACCACCCCAGTGAATGCCTGCGCCATTGCGGCACGATCATCAATATCAGCGATGGCCACTTCACACCCGCGTTGCGCCCACACTGCGCCTTTATCGACACTGCGCACCACGGCGCGCACGGTGTGGCCAGCGGCCAACAACGTACGGGCAACTTCGCCGCCCACCTGACCGGTAATTCCCATGACTGCGTACATGAACTGTTCTCCTGCTCGAAGACGACGTTGGTCGCGATGGGGAGAATATTCAGCGAAATACAC
Organism: Pseudomonas sp. LBUM1644; assembly: GCF_059716195.1. NCBI lineage: Bacteria > Pseudomonadati > Pseudomonadota > Gammaproteobacteria > Pseudomonadales > Pseudomonadaceae > Pseudomonas > Pseudomonas sp. LBUM1644. The sequence goes on from NZ_CP166812.1 coordinate 4,902,484, forward strand.
AGGTTCTCCGATAGCATGAATGTCATTGCACAAATGATCTGGAATCACTAATGAGCTTTGATGCCAATCTCGCCAGCGGCATGAGTGTATTCAGCGCGGTGGTTGATGGCGGCAGTTTTGTTCGGGCCGCCGAAGCCCTGGAGTTGACACCATCGGGCGTGAGCCGGGCCATTGCCCGGTTGGAAAAGCGCCTGGGCATTCGCCTGTTCGACCGCACCACACGAACCGTCACCCTGACCGATGAAGGTCGGCGTTTCTACGGCGAAATCGCGCCGCTGCTCGCCAGTCTCGAAGAGGCTGCCCATTCGGTATCCACCAGTGCGGTTCAGGTCAGGGGACGGTTACGGGTCAACATGGACCCGTACTTTTCGCGGCTGATCCTGGGGCCGGCGCTGGGGCAATTCATGACGCGTTATCCCGAGCTGTACCTGGAGCTGCAAACCCGCGACCAACTGGGCGACATGGTTGCGGACGGCTTTGATCTCGCCGTGCGTTTCGGCCATCCGGCGTCCTCGTCATTGGTCGCGCGCAAGCTATTGGAGGTGCGGGTACTGACGCTCGCCTCACCGGCGTATCTGAAGAAACACGGTCGACCGCTGACACCGCAGGACATGGAAGACGACCGGCATGTGTGCATGCAGTTTCGTGATCCGCAAACCGCTCGGCCGTTCGGCTGGGAATTTCATCGGCCGGGGCGCCCGGTGCTCCATGTGCAGCCCCATTGCCGATTGCTGGTCAATGATGTCGGGACGCTGCACAGCGTCTGCGAAAGCGGCCAGGCCATCGCCCAGGTGTTGGACCTGGGTATAGCGCCGGCCTTGAAGGAGGGACGCTTGGTGGAGTTGTTTCCTGACTGGCCCGACGAGCGTTTTCCGTTGTATGCCTTGTACCCTTCGCGGCATTTACCGGCGGCCAAGGTGCGGGCGTTCATGGACTTTGTCAGTGAGCTTTGTATTGCGCGGTAGGTCAGGATCAAAAGATCGCAGCCTGCGGCAGCTCCTACAGGGGATCGCATTTCAATTGTAGGAGCTGCCGCAGGCTGCGATCTTTTGGCTTTTAACCTTCGCAAACATTGCGCATGACAAGCCGCTCGCGCACCACGTCATACACCCAGTGATAAACGTAGGTGTACGGCAGGAAAAACAGCAACACCCCGATATCCAGCAGGAACGCCTGCCACAGGCTGATGTTCAGCCACCAGGCAATCAGTGGAACGCCGACCGCGACCAGTCCGCCTTCGAACAGCAGCGCATGGATCACCCGAACCCAGGCGGTATGCGCAATCTCGAAACGCTTGAGCACCCGGTCGAACAGGCCGTTGAACACCACGTTCCAGGCCAGGGCCAGTGCGGCGATCACCACGGTGACAATGCCCATGTCGAGCATCGGTTTGTCCATGATCCACGCCAGCAGTGGCGTACAGATCAGGATGGCCAGCAGTTCGAAACCAATGGCCTGGAAAATACGTTCAGTAATGGATTTGTTGACGCTCATGGTCAGGCTCCTCTGAGTGACTGTGGTTGCCATGATCCGCCCTCACACCGATACTTCATAACCAATAACCATCGATCAAGGCGATAGTTCATGGCCTCTCAGGAAGTGTTGCAAGCGTTTGTGCAAGCGGCGACGCAAGGCTCGTTTTCCGCGGCGGCACGCAAACTGGGGCGCAGTCAGTCGACCATCAGCGCCGCGGTTGCCAGCCTTGAGATCGATCTGGACCTGGTCCTCTTCGACCGCAGCAGCCGCAAGCCCAGCCTCACCCCCGCGGGGCACGTGATGTTGCAACGGGCCGAAGAGATCCTGGCCGCCACCAGCCGCCTGGAAATGACCGCCAGCCAACTGTCGCAAGGGGTTGAGCCGAAGCTGACGGTAGCAATTTCCGATACCTATCAGTCCGACCGGTTCGAAGCGGCGCTCAGTGCGTTCGAGCAGCGTTATCCAGACCTGGAACTTGAATGCCTGATCGCCGAGTGCGATGACTTGATTGCGCTGGTGCAAAGCGGTCGGGCGCATGTGGCCTTCGCCGAGATGCAGGATATTTATCCGCCGGACCTGGTCAGCTCGACGGTGGAGGAAAAGACCGAAATCGCTTTGTTTGTGTCCCGCGAACATCCGTTGGCCGCATTGAGCCGAATCGATCAGGAGGTGCTGCAGCAACATCGGGAGCTGCGCCTGGCGACGATCGTCAATCCGTATGAAAGCCGGGCGAAAGGGCGAGTGTGGTCGGCGCCGAGTTATCTGATGCTGCTGGAAATGGCTCAGGGCGGGTTTGGCTGGGCGCCTTTGCCGCGTTGGTTAGTGGGACGGTTTGATACCGGGACGTTGGTGGAACTGCAGGTGCGTGGCTGGCCAAAACCGGTGTTTGTCGATGCACTGTGGTCGCGGCTGCATCCACCGGGGCCGGCGGGGAGTTGGCTATTGAACAAGATGCTGGAGTAGATCAAAAGATCGCAGCCTGCGGCAGCTCCTACATGCGATCTCCTGTAGGAGCTGCCGCAGGCTGCGATCTTTTTGCTACAAAGCCCTGATCCGCGCCTCGATAAACCGCCGCTCCGGCACCTGCTGCGTCAACTCCAGCGCCCGCCCATACGCTGCCCTCGCCTCTTCAACCCGCCCCAGCTGCCGACAGAATTCCGCCCGCGCCGAATGCGCCAGGTGGTAGTCCAGCAAATCCCCCCGCCCCAGAATCCCTTCAACCAAGGTCAGCGCCGCCAACGGCCCATCCCGTTTGGAGATCGCTGCCGCACGGTTCAGCTCGATCACCGGCGAAGGCACCGCAACCAGCAGCACCTCATACAAACCGACAATTTGCGCCCAGTCTGTCTCCCCCGCCGTCGGTGCCTCAGCATGCACCGCGGCAATCGCCGCTTGCAGGCAGTACGGCCCGAATCGCTGCGTCGTCAGCGCCCGTTCAATCAGCGCACAGCCTTCGGCAATCAACCCGGCATCCCACAACGAACGGTCCTGCTCATCCAGCACAATCAGCTCACCACTCGACGAGGCCCGCGCCGGGCGCCGCGATTCATGCAGCAGCATCAGCGCCAGTAACCCCATTACCTCCGGTTCAGGCAACAGCTCCATGAGCAATCGTCCGAGCCGAATCGCCTCGCGGGTCAACTCTTCCCGGGTCAATTCAGCACCGATGGACGCCGAATACCCTTCGTTGAACACCAGGTAAATCACCCGCAGAACGCTGTCGAGACGTTCAGGCAATTCGGCCAGGGTCGGCACTTGATAAGGGATTTTTGCATCACGAATCTTGGCTTTGGCGCGCACGATGCGCTGGGCGATGGTCGCCGGTGCCGAGAGAAACGCCCGGGCGATTTCCTCGGTGGTCAGGTCGCAGACTTCGCGCAGCGTCAACGGTACCTGGGCGTCCGCCGCGAGTGCCGGGTGACAGCAGGTGAAGATCAGGCGCAGGCGATCATCTTCCACGTCTTCGTCACTCCAATCGGCCTGCTCGAGCGTCTCCAGTTGCGCGTTCAGCATTGGCTGGGACGCCCTGAAGCGCGCCCGCCGACGCAACACATCGATCGCCTTGAAGCGCCCGGTGGACACCAGCCAGGTGCGCGGATTGTCCGGCACGCCGTCCCGCTGCCAACGCTCGACTGCGACGAAAAACGCCTCGTGCAAGGCCTCTTCGGCAAGATCGAAATCGCCGAGCAGGCGGATCAGGGTCGCCAGTATTCGCCGCGAATCTTCGCGGTAAACCTGCTCGACCCGAGCCGTTACCGACACATCAGGCATCAGTCAGGCATGCCTGCAATGGCTGTGGATTCATGGGCTCTCCTGTGGTGATTTTACTCAGGCATTCAACTGGCGAACCGGACGCACCTCGACACAGCCGACGCGCGCCGCCGGAATGTTGCCGGCGAGCTGGATTGCTTCGTTCAGGTCCTTGGCATCGATCAGGTAGAAGCCGGCCAACTGCTCCTTGGTTTCGGCGAACGGTCCGTCGGTGATCGACATTTTCCCGTTACGCATGCGCACGGTGGTCGCGGTCTGCACCGACTCGAGCGCCTCGGCCGCCACCATCCGGCCGCTGCCCTGGATCGACTCGGCGTAGGCCATGCACTCGGCATCATGGGGGCTGTCAGGCTGGCTGTGCAGCTCATGTTCGTTGCTGTAGACCAGGCATAAGTACTTCATGGGATTCTCCCGGATCGAACTGATCAACTATGGCTGCTGACGGACGCTTTGGTGAATTTCCCGACGATCAGGGTTCCAGGTTGAACAGCGCGGTCCCGCTCACCATGTCGAACGGGGCCGACCAGTGTTCGTGGACGATGCGCCATTGTCCCGCCTCACGACGATAGCAGGCGGTGACGCGCATCCAGCAGGCCTGGGTTTCGCCTTTGTCGTTGGTGCCGCCGCAATGGGCCAGCCAGTGTGCGAAAGCGATGTGTTCGTCGGCCACGATGTTCATGTGGTCAAAGTCGAACTTGTGCGGGCCCTGGCACATTTCCATGCAGTCCTGCCAATGGGCGCGGTAGGCGGCCTTGCCCCGGAATTGCAGGGCCTTGACGGCGTCGTACGAGACGATGTCGTCGGCGTAAAACGTCATGATTTTCTCGACATCCTTGGCGATGACTGCCTGGCGATAACGGTCGATCAAGGTCTGGATTTCGGTGGTTGCGCTCATGGTGGTTCTCCGTGTTTTTTTGTTGTGAGACACCCTTAGTCGCCTGGTGAAACGCCAAATCGACAGCCGAAATAAAAATAATCCATGCACACAAACTCGCTAGAATTCGAGACTCATTTGTGTAGGAAAAAGGACACTCCAGTGACAACCCGACTCGTGCCTTACGAAAGCCTGAATGCGCTGCAGCGCCAGCAGGTCGAGGCCATCGAAGTGCACAAAGAACAAATCAGGTTCTCCGGCGACATCCACGGTGCCTTGCACAGCCTGTTGTCCAAACCGGGACCTGGCGTCAAAGGATTTGCCCTGTTGGCCGAAGACATCCCCGTCGCTTTCCTGCTGCTCAAGCGCCCGCCGGTATTACCCGCCTGGGCCGATGAACACAGCGCCACGCTGCATGCGCTGCAGGTCGATCAGCACGCCCAGGGCAAGGGCTACGGCAAGGCCTGCCTGCAAGCGCTGCCCGAGGTGGCGCGTCAGGCGTTTCCGGAAATAAAAGCGCTGGAATTGTCGGTGGATGCGGACAATGCTGCAGCCATCGCGCTTTATGAAAAATTCGGCTGGGTCGACAGCGGCGAAGCGTACAAGGGCCGGATCGGCTATGAACGGCGAATGGGCCTGGTTTTCTGAAGTGCACCTTGTAGGAGCTGCCGCAGGCTGCGATCTTTTGATGGTGTTTTTTAAAAAAGCAAAATCAAAAGATCGCAGCCTGCGGCAGCTCCTACAGGGATCGGGTTTACAGGTTTAGCGTCATCTCGTGCCAGGCCATGCCGCCATGGTCGGACGCTGATGGCTTGATGTAGGCAAAACCGAACCCGGCGTAGAGCGGGATGTGCCTTTCTTTGCACATCAGGTGGATGCTGGTCTTGCCCAGCGCACGCATCCGCTCGATGAACTCCCCCATCAGACGCTTGGCCAAACCTTGCCCCTGATAGTCCGGATGCACCACCACCGACATGATCACCACGTGCGGACCGGCCGGGTCGTGGCCGATCAATTCCTTGAACGCCTCGTCCGACATTTCCACCTGAAACGCCGCACCGGAATTGATGAACCCGGCTACAACGCCGTCGACTTCAGCCACGATAAAGCCCTCGGGCCACGTGGCGATGCGGGTGGCAATTTTCTCGCGGGTAGCGGCTTCGTCGCCTTCGTAGGCGACGGTTTCGATGGCGTAGCAACGGTCCAGATCAGCAGGCGTGACGTGGCGGATGACGGTGTTCATGGCAGCTCGGAATCAGCGATGGAAAGGCTGGCGATCATAAGTTATTGCGCCTTGATCGGCAGCCAGATTTCCAATACGCCGGTGTTGAGCTTCGGGTTGAAGTCTGCGCTATAGCGTTCGAACTCCGGAGCGTCCGCTGCGTGAAAACCGGACTGTGGCAGCCAGGTTTTCCAGATGTAATGGAAGGTCTCGGGCAACGTTTTCAGCGGGCCTTGGTGTTCGAACACTGCATATTTCTGCGGTTGAACCTCGACCCAGCGGTACTTGTCCGGCAAGTCGTCGAGTTTGCTGATTTCGACACCGGCGATGTATTCGAAACCACCCTTGCCGTCGGGGTTGCAGCAGATGCCGTAAGTCGCTTCGCCAACCTGCCCCGGAACATTACCGATGTGAGGTTTGAATTGTTCCCAGAGGTCGGGAATGCTTGCCGTGGTTTGCTGGGTAAAACGTCCACCAAACCCCGCAATCAGCAGGAAGTGCCCGTGTTCGAAGCGTGGCCCAGTGGGTTCGACGCCTGTTTGCTCTTCCATGACTCGACTCCTGGATCAAAAAAGTGGGTTTGGCTGGGAGTATAGAAGCCAAACCCGATTCGCCCACCTACAGTGCGTGCAACTGCTCGACGGCGCCCGCGCCGACAAACTCGTTGTACCCCGATAGGATCACGTACACCGCGAAATAGCAGAAGATCGCTGCCGATGCCATGTACGAGTAACGCAGCAATTTGTCGCCCAGCAACTTGCCGCCATGGCTCGCGGCGAAGCACAGGCCTGCACTCCAGAGCAGCCCCGCGAAGAAGAACCCGCTCAGGAACAGCGCCGAACTGACCGGGCCTGACGTGCCGGAGCGTGCAATCAGGGTGCCACCGACCGCTGCGAACCAGAGGATGGCGCTGGGTGACGACATCGCGAGAAAAATGCCACGGAAAAACTCTTTGCGGTGAGAGTTGTGGCCGGCTTCGGCGGTCTGGGCCAACACCGCCTCGTGGTGAATCGCCGAATAGATCATCTTCGCCGCGAAATAAATCAGCAGCGCCGAACCACCGATCCACAGCACCCAGCGCACGCTTTCGTATTGCAGCAAAACGGTCATGCCGGCCAATGCCAGCACCGCGTAGATCAGGTCGCCAACACAGGTGCCCAATCCCAGCGCAAACCCCTGGAAATAGCCGCGCTGCATGGCCAACGTGATCATCGCGATATTGGCCACGCCGATATCCAGGCACAGCGAAAGGCTCAGCAGGAAGCCACTGGTAAATTCCATCCACACATTTCCTTCGGAAAAATTTGTTTACATCGTCGCTGGACAGTTTGCCATACCAGCCCTTATCTTCCGCAACAGGCCACCGCAGTGGCCAGCGTCGCTCGGACGGTTCCGGGCGCTCACGTTACCGAGGCAACAATGGCTAACCCAGGTTCGCCGCGCCGCTTTGCGCGCATAGATCGACTCCCTCCTTACGTATTCAACATCACTGCCGAGCTGAAGATGGCCGCCCGTCGTCGTGGCGAAGACATCATCGACTTCAGCATGGGCAATCCCGACGGCCCGACGCCGCCGCACATCGTCGAAAAACTCGTCACCGTCGCCCAACGCGAAGACACCCACGGTTACTCGACGTCCAAGGGTATTCCGCGCCTGCGCCGGGCGATTTCCAACTGGTACAAGGATCGCTACGAGGTCGACATCGACCCGGAAACCGAGGCCATTGTCACCATCGGTTCCAAGGAAGGCCTGGCGCATCTGATGCTGGCGACGCTCGATCAGGGCGACACGGTACTGGTGCCCAACCCGAGCTACCCGATTCACATCTACGGCGCCGTGATTGCCGGCGCCCAAGTGCGTTCGGTGCCATTGATTCCAGGCGTGGATTTCTTCGCCGAGCTGGAACGAGCGATTCGTGGCTCGATCCCGAAACCGAAAATGATGATCCTCGGCTTCCCGTCCAACCCGACCGCGCAGTGCGTGGAGCTCGACTTCTTCGAGCGAGTGATCGCCCTCGCCAAGCAGTACGACGTGCTGGTGGTGCATGACCTGGCCTACGCCGACATCGTCTACGACGGCTGGAAAGCCCCGTCGATCATGCAGGTGCCCGGCGCCAAGGATATCGCGGTGGAGTTTTTCACCCTGTCCAAGAGCTACAACATGGCCGGCTGGCGCATCGGTTTCATGGTCGGCAACGCTGAGCTGGTCAACGCCCTGGCGCGGATCAAGAGTTACCACGACTACGGCACCTTCACGCCACTGCAAGTCGCGGCGATTGCGGCGCTGGAAGGCGATCAGCAGTGCGTCAAGGACATCGCCGAACAGTACCGCCAGCGACGCAACGTGTTGGTCAAAGGCCTGCATGAACTGGGCTGGATGGTTGAGAACCCGAAAGCGGCGATGTACGTCTGGGCCAAGATCCCTGAGGCGTATGCGCATTTGGGTTCTCTGGAGTTCGCCAAGAAACTGCTCGCCGAAGCGAAAGTCTGCGTCTCGCCGGGTGTCGGGTTTGGGGAATATGGGGATGATCATGTGCGCTTCGCACTGATCGAAAACCAGGACCGGATTCGTCAGGCCGTGCGCGGGATTCGCGGGATGTTCCGGGCGGATGGGCTAGTGACCAAATAACCGTTCCCTGTAGGAGCTGCCGCAGGCTGCGATCTTTTGATCTTGCTTTAAGGTCAAGATCAAAAGATCGCAGCCTGCGGCAGCTCCTACAGGGGGAATAGGCCACAAAAAAACCGCATCGCTGCGGTTTTTTTGTGCCAGGCAATCGTGTCAGACGAACATCGACAGCAGCAGGATAAAGCCCAACGCAACGATGGACAGGATGGTTTCCATCGCCGTCCAGGTCTTGAAGGTTTCCGCCACGGTCATGTTGAAGTACTGCTTCACCAGCCAGAAACCCGCGTCGTTGACGTGAGACAGGATCAACGAACCGGCGCCGGTCGCCAGCACCAGCAGCTCGCGGTTCACACCGGGAATCATCCCCACCACCGGCACCACAATGCCTGCGCCCGTAATGGTTGCCACGGTTGCCGAACCGGTCGCTACACGAATCACTGCCGCCACCAGCCACGCCAGCAGGATCGGTGAGATCTGTGCGTTCACCGCCATGTGGCCGATCACGTCACCCACGCCGCTGGTCACCAGCATCTGCTTGAAGCCACCACCGGCACCAATGATCAGAATGATCGCGGCGGTCGGCGCGAGGCTTGCGTCGAGCAATTTCAGAATCTTGCTGGAACCCATGCCTTGCTTGTGGCCAAAGGTGTACAGCGACAGCAGCAAGGCCAGCAACAGTGCCGAAATCGGGTGACCGACCAGGTCCATGAACGTGCGCAAGAAATTGCCGTCCGGAAGCACCACGTCAGCAAAGGTCTTGAGCAACATCAGGAACACTGGCAGCAGCACGGTGATCAGGGTGATGCCGAAGCTCGGCAGTTCAGCAGAATCCGGCTCGCGCGCCAGTTGATCCACCAGCTCCTGATTAGGATGGCCGGGGATGTATTTGGCAATGAACGTGCCGTAGATCGGGCCGGCAATAATGGCCGTCGGCAGTGCAACGATCAGTCCGTACAGAATGGTTTTACCGATGTCGGCACCGAACACGCCGATGGCCAGCAACGGGCCCGGGTGCGGTGGCACCAGGCCGTGCACGGCGGACAGGCCGGCCAGCAGCGGAATGCCGATCTTGATGATCGACACGCCCGTACGCCGGGCAACGATGAACACCAGCGGGATCAGCAAGACAAAACCGATTTCGAAGAACAGCGGAATGCCGACCAGGAAGGCCGCGAACATCATCGCCCACTGCACCTTATCCTTGCCGAACGCCCGGATCAGGGTCTGGGCAATTTGATCCGCCCCACCCGACTCGGCCATCATTTTGCCGAGCATCGTGCCCAGCGCGAGGATGATCCCGACGAAGCCCAGCACGCCACCGAAGCCGTCCTGGAACGCTTTGATGATGGTGCCGATCGGCATGCCGGAGGTCAGCCCGAGAAAGGCCGCGGCGATGATCAGGGCAATGAACGGGTGCAACTTGAACTTGGTGATCAGGACAATAAGCCCGATGACCGTGACCACTGCATCGAGCAGCAGGAACGTCTCGTGGGACATGCCAAACATTAGGGGTGTCTCCTGGTTGTTGTTGTTATTAAAGCGGGTAATTCGCGCGCCATCAGGACAGCGCTATCTTTTTCAGCGGCACTCATACGGCTTGTTTCAGGCCATGGGCCAGCCACCAGATGTGCGCCTGCTTCGCCAATTGGTCGACGCTGTGGTTCGACGCGTCCAGAGCCAGGGTCAAGGGCTCGCCAACCGGTGATTCAAGGGTTGCGAACTGGCTGTCGATCAATGTCGACGGCATGAAGTGGCCCGGCCGATGGGAGACACGATCGGCGGCGACTTCAGGCGTGAGTTCAAGGAATACGAAGCCCAGGCCTGGCAAGGCACTGCGCAGGCGTTCGCGGTAAATGTGTTTGAGGGCCGAGCAGGTCAACACCGGGCGCTGGCCCGTGGCGTCGACGCGGCGCAGTTCATCGCACAAGCTGTCGAGCCAGCCGGCACGGTCGTCGTCGTCCAGGGGGATACCCGCGCTCATCTTTTCGATATTGGCGGCAGGGTGGAAAGTATCGCCTTCAATGGCCGTTGCGCCGCTGAGCTCGCACAGGGCTTCGCTGACGCATGTCTTGCCGCAACCGGCAACACCCATGATGACCAGGGCGGTGATGGGATGATTCATGTAACACCTCAGCGCGCAGACAGCGCTACCTTTGCCAGTTATGACACTAGATCAAAAGCAGAAGTTGCCGACGCCTTCTTGTCATTTTTGTGGGTTGCAGCATGTTCGTTCCCAACGCCGAAAAGCGAGGTTCAGGCAAAACTCGCTTACGCATTTGCAGCTGCTTCGGGACAGCGCTACCTTAGTGCCTTGAATTTTGTTTGGCAAGCCGCCCGATGACCGCCCCTAAAAACGATAAAAATACTCGCACCACTGGCCGTCCCACCCTCAATGAAGTCGCCCGACTGGCCGGCGTCAGCCCGATCACCGCCTCCCGCGCCTTGCGTGGCGTCAGCACGGTGGCCACCGAACTGGCGGAAAAAGTCCAGAAAGCAGCACTTGAACTCAACTACGTGGTCAACCCCGCCGCCCGCGCTTTGGCCTCGGCGCAGAGCCATTCGGTGGTGGTGCTGGTGCCGTCGCTGTCCAACTTGCTGTTCATCGATACGCTGGAAGCCATTCATCAGGTGTTGCGCCCCAAGGGCTTCGAAGTGCTGATCGGCAACTTCCATTACTCACGCGATGAAGAAGAAAACCTGCTGCGCAATTACATGGCGTATCAGCCGCGCGGCTTGCTGCTGACCGGGTTTGACCGTACAGAAAGCTCACGGCGGATGATCGAGGCGAGCAACATTCCGTGCGTGTACATGATGGAGCTGGACAGTGCGGCGGGTGTGAATTGCGTGGGCTTTTCGCAACTGGCTGCCGGTGAAACAGCCGCGGAGCATTTGCTGTCGCGCGGTCGCAAGCGCCTGGCCTACATTGGCGCGCAACTGGATCAACGCACGTTGCTGCGTGGCGAAGGTTTCCGCAAAGCCCTGCAAAAGGCCGGTTTGTATGACCCGGGCCTGGAAGTGCTGACGCCTCGTGCCTCCTCCGTCGGGTTGGGCGGAGAGCTGTTCCTGCAACTGATCGCCAGTCATCCCGATGTCGATGCGATCTTCTTTGGCAACGACGACCTGGCGCAGGGCGCATTGCTTGAGGCAATGCGCTGCGGGATCAAGATCCCCGAACAAGTGGCGATCCTCGGTTTCAACGACCTGCCGGCCTCGTCGCACATGGTGCCGCGCCTGAGCAGTATCAGCACCCCGCGCGAGGCCATTGGCCGTCGTTCGGCGGAACTGATGCTGACCTTGCTGGCCGGCAACACCGTGGCGAAACCGGTGCAGGACATGGGGTTTGAGCTGAAGGTGCGCGAAAGCAGCTGACGTCCTCGCATCTAATCGCGTGCGTTTAGTCTTGTGGGTCGAGGTTATCCAGCACCCGATTAACCTGAGGTGGCGCAGGACTCGCGAAATGCGCTCTCTGTAGCAGCTGGCGGAGCCTGCGTTCGGCTGCGCAGCAGTCGTAAAACCTGTGCGTATGGTCTTCCTGAATCACCGCGTCGGCTGATTTCACGACTGCTGCGCAGCCGAACGCAGGCTTCGCCAGCTGCTATGTATGGACTCGCCCCCACTGTCTACCCGCTTTTGAAAAACCGTCGCCCCGTTGCATCTATGTATCAGGCCTATTCGTGGAAGCCGTCGTCGGCTTCTGGCCAAAATTGGAAAAGCTCGTGGTATGCCGATTACAGTCAGGCCTCGAAGGCCAGTAGCAGCTTAGGCATCAATCCACGCCGGTCTTACCTGGGGTCAATTTTTTTCAGCAAGGGTCGGACAGTTAGTACCTCGGTGGCAGAACTCTGTTGCTCAGTGGCTCATCGTCGCTTGCTGGCCATCACCAGCGTGGCGACGATAAGTCTGGTCATTCTGTAAAAGCACCCAGACGATTCGCAGGTTGCGGTTGGCTAGCCTGATCGCAGCCTCCTTACGGCCCAGCCGGCTCATCCAGCGCAACAAACGGAGGTCATCGGGTTGCTGGGAGTCAGGTCGTAGTTGTTGCAGCACCGCATGGGCTCCCTGGATCATCAGGCTGCGTAAATAAACATCACCTCGCTTGGTCATGTCCCCCAGCCGGACCGTATCCCCGCTGCTGTGCTGGTCAGGCACCATGCCAAAGTACGCGGCAAACTTGCGGGCATTGGGAAATCGCTCAGGCTTGGTTTCCTTGGCCACCAGTGCCGTGGCCGTGACTGGGCCGATGCCGCGCACAGTCATCAGTCGCTTCGCCGTCATGTCGGCGTTGGCAGCCACTTCCAGGCGTCCCGTCAGCACGCTGATGCGCTCGCCCAAATGGCGCCACTCGGCCAACAATTCGTCGATCAGTTCACGCAGCAGGCCCGGCACTGGCTGGGTAGCATCTTCCAGTATCCGCGGAGTTTTCTGGCTGATCGCAACATCGCCCTGCGACAAGGCCACGCCGTGCTCAAGCAGCAGGCCGCGCATCTGATTACTGACTGCCGTGCGCCGACGCACATAGCCCTGACGGGCGCGATGCAGCGCCTGCATTGCCAGCGCTGCAACGCTTTTGACCGGTACTGCGCAGATTTTTTCATCGCGACCAGCCCGCAGAATTGCCAGCGCATCGTTGCGATCATTTTTAGGTCCGCTGCGATGTGTGGCCACCAAACCGGCTGGAAGAATCCGCGCCAGATTGCCTTGGTTTTGCAGCTGCCGGGCCCAGGCTTGAGCACCCGGACCGGTCTCCATCAAAACCACGACATGAGGCGCCAACTGTTGGAGAAATTCATAAAACGCCTCGCGAGACTTGATCCGCTGCTCGTAGCGCACTTGGCCGAGGACATCTTCGCCGGCGACCTGAAAGACCTGCTTGGCCAGATCGACCGCTAAGGTTGTGCAGGCCGACAAATCGGAAGAAGACAGGGATTGATCAATCGAACTATGATTTTTCATGGACTCGCCCTCGCTGTCGTTGGCTGTTTAGACTGCCACCGTGGCGCATTGACGCCTCGGCTTGGGCGAGTCCATCCAATTACATATTGCGGAATGGTGGATATGCCGATATCGAGCAAAAGGTGCGCGAAAGCACCTGACGCTCTCGCACCCCCTGTAGGAGCTGCCGAAGGCTGCGATCTTTTGATCTTGCTTTTAAGGTCAAGATCAAAAGATCGCAGCCTCCGGCAGCTCCTACAGGGGCGCGGTGTGTTTAGTCCTGTGGATCGAGGTTATCCAGCACCCGGTTCACCGCCAGTTCCGCCAGCATGATGATCTGTGCAATTGCCAGTGCGGTATTGCGGTGGGGATTTTCCAGAAAGGTTGCAAAGTCATTGGTCATGACACTCGCCGAGGCCAGCGATTCGCAGGCGTGCGCCAGCAGTGTTTCGTTATTGATGTCGGGAGCGATGAAGAACATTGGGCTGGGTTTACGAGGGGGGGTTGGGGTTGGTTTGAGCATGGCGTTGCTCCTAGAGTCATGGAGCTGCCACGATTCGCTGCTAGGCGAAAGTAAGGTGGCAGCTGTGCGCGGGCTAGCAGACCGGGACTCTAGAACCGGTAGACCCGAAGGTCTTCCCACGCACAGCCGCCATAACGTGAACGGATCACGAACGGTGGACGCTCTGCATCTAAAGTACGCAGGCTGCTAGACCCGATCGCTGAATTGGCAGCGACACGGGACGATAGAACCCGGTGACCAGACGCACAAGCCGGCGGATTCTGGCGTAGTTGTAGGCAATGGCGCAAGAAACTGTAGCCTTTGGAAATCTGCTGAAACCGCTTTCCTTCGGCCCCTTCCTACAATGCAGTACGGTTCCGCTTATCCGTATTTCGAAACACCTTTTACCCTCCCTCTCATACGACTCGAGTGCAGAATCCGCAATCTCCATTCCCGGCGGATTCTCACATGCGCAAGATCATCATCCTGGCCTCCCTGCTTGCGTTCTCGCTAGGACAGACAATTCATGTGCAGGCTTCAGAGCCGGACGACTGGATTGATTTTTTAAGCGATCCTCGTTTCATGCCGGCGATCAAAAGCTGTCTCGCCGCTCACCCGAATAATCAAGGGCCAGCCGTGGTGATGAGCGTTTGGCATGCAAGCGTCGAAGAAGCTGGCGTCATGACCACAGATCTCACCGGCCGAAAAAATGTATGTTTTGCCAGAAAGGACACGGGCGTTGAAAGCCGATCCAGGACGGTGTTCGATCTGCCCGGTCCACTGTTTGTTTCGGTGGATCAAGTCAGGGTTGCGCCCAAGGGTGAGTGCATTGAACCCACCCCGGTATTCATCGACCAACAGCTTCAGGGTTGGATACTCAGGCAACCCTTCCTCAATCAGCACATTCCCAGTGCTTGCTCTACACCAATCTGGACCGACCTGTTACCGCCCGGTTAAGCACGCCCCGTCAACTCGATAAACGCCACTTCGTGGGTTTTCAACTAATCTTGAGGGTATTCTCATCCCGCTGATCGCCTAGTGTGGCCGGCATTCTGTTAGATTCCTGAAGCGTCAAATCGCTAACGGAGTAGCTCAATGGAACATGCACTGAAGATCCTGGGTAAAGCCTCTTCCATCAATGTCCGAAAAGTCCTTTGGACGTGCGAGGAGCTGGGCGTTTCCTACGAACGTGAAGACTGGGGCAGCGGTTACGCGTCGACCCACACGCCGGAGTTCCTCAGGCTCAACCCCAACGCGCAAGTGCCGGTGCTCATCGACGAGGCCGGCGTGCTGTGGGAATCCAACACCATCTGCCGCTATCTGGCCGGTAAACACCAAGACACCAATCTGCTGCCGCACGATCCTGCAGCGCGCGCCCGGGTCGAGCAGTGGATGGACTGGCAAGCCACCGAACTCAATCCGTCATGGAGCTACGCCTTCACGGCGCTGGTGCGCAAAGACCCGGAATTCCAGGACGCGCACCGGATTGCCGTCGGCGTACGAGGCTGGAACCAGAAGATGGCGATCCTTGAGCATCAGCTCGCGGTCACTAAAGCCTATGTTGCCGGGCCGCATTTCACGCTGGCTGACATTGTCATCGGGCTGTCGGTCAACCGTTGGCTGATGACGCCTATGGAGCGCCCCGACTTCCCGGCCATCGACGAATATTTCCAACGGTTGGCCCAACGTCCGGGATTCCTTAAGCACGGCTGCAATGGCCTGGCTTGAGCGGCTTGCACGTTACTGAGACAGGCGCCGAGATTTACAAACATTGATATCCGATAGCAGGCTAAGCTCTTCCATCAATAAAAAATGGATCTGCATATGTCTGCTCACAGTCCCTCCGTCGCCGAACCGGACGGCATAGACCCCGTTCGCGCCGCACAGATTTCCGCCCGTATCGACCGACTCCCCGCCGTCTCCACGATCTGGCGACTGGTGGCGCTGCTCTCTATCGGTGGTTTTTTTGAGCTCTATGACCTGTTCCAGACCGCCTACATCAGTCCGGGACTGATTCGCGACGGCATCTTCGCCACCGGCAGCCAGGGTGTTTTCGGTTTCTCCGATCAGGCGGCATTCGCCTCGGCGACGTTTCTCGGGTTGTTTCTCGGCGCCAGCCTTCTGAGCCCGATGGCCGACCGTTTCGGCCGACGCGCAATCTTCACCTTCGCGCTGATTTGGTACACGCTCGCGACTGTCGCAATGGGGGTCCAGAGTTCGGCGTTGGGCATTATCTGCATGCGCTTTCTGGTGGGCATCGGGTTGGGCATTGAATTGGTGACCATCGACGCGTACCTCTCGGAACTGGTGCCCAAGCGTATGCGCAGTTCGGCGTTTGCCTTCGCTTTTTTTGTGCAGTTTTTGTCGGTGCCGGCAGTGGCGTTGATGTCGTGGTGGCTGGTGCCGCAAGCGCCGTTCGGTGTGTCCGGCTGGCGTTGGGTGGTGTTGGCGAGTGCGGTGTTCGCGTTGTTCATCTGGTGGCTGCGCAAGCGCCTGCCGGAGTCGCCGCGTTGGCTGGCCCAGCATGGGCGGTTCGACGAGGCCAGCAAGATTCTTGAAGGCATTGAAGCGCGCTGCGTGAAGGATCAAGGCAAGCCACTGGATGAGCCGGAGCCGGCAGCGGTGGATATTCAGGGCACCGGGCGTTTCGCTGATATCTGGCAGCCGCCGTACCGTCGTCGGGCGTTGATGCTGATCGTGTTTCACGTGTTCCAGGCCATCGGTTTCTTCGGCTTTGGCAACTGGCTGCCGGCACTGCTTTCCGGCCAGGGCGTGAGCGTGACGCACAGCCTGATGTACGCGTTCATCATCACCCTCGCCTACCCGTTGGGGCCGCTGTTGTTCGTGAAGTTCGCCAACCGCTTCGAGAACAAGTGGCAGATCGTCGGCTCGGCACTGGGCGCCATGACGTTCGGCACGCTGTTCGCCTTGCAGACCAGCGCCTTCGGCCTGATCTTCTGCGGGGTGATGATCACCTTTTGCAACGCGTGGCTGAGCTTCAGTTATCACTCCTACCAAAGCGAATTGTTCCCCACCAATATCCGCGCCCGGGCAGTCGGGTTCTGTTATTCCTTCAGCCGGTTGTCGACGGTGTTCAGCAGTCTGCTGATCGGGATTTTCCTCGAACACTTTGGCACGCCCGGGGTGTTGGCGTTCATTGTCAGCAGCATGTTGATCGTAATGCTGACCATCGGCTGGTTCGGCCCGCGCACCCGCAACCTGGCGCTGGAAAACATCGCCCATCGCTGAAGCGGCGGCGGTTCGCGACTGCCGCCAAACGGCAAGGGTTTACCGCCGACTCCATTGAACTGACGTCAAACCCCCTGAAACAGGGGGTTTGGACGACGGCACGCTAATTGCTCCAGCCGCTGTACCCGCAAACACCTACAAGGTCTACTCAACATGTTGGTCAGTGCCAAACAAACGTTAGTGACTCCACTTCCCAAGCGCCCCGGTGACGAACCGACCGCAGACGCCGCCAGTGGCCTCCAAGCCAATCTCGTGCAGAACCTGCAAAACACGCTTCAGGGGCAAACCGTGAAAAGCGATGGGCGCATTGAGGCACTCATTGCTAAACAGGCCACGCAACAGGTCAGTGCCGCCAGCAAAATCAGTGACAACGTGGATGAAGCGTTCGCCAAAACCCGCGTGACGCTACAAGCGACCGATGCCTCGAGTACGTCAAAGTCCAGCGATAGTTCGGCCATGACCGAGTTCAAGGACTACATGAGCAAATCGCCGGAGCAACGCTTGCACGACAGCATTCTGCAAGAGATGGGGCTGACGGAAGAGGAGGTGAATGCAATGCCGCCGGAACAACAACTGGCCGTCGGCAAAGAGATCGCCCAGCGTATGGAAGACAAGTTGAAGCTGGCGAAGACCGAGAATCAAGACAGCAGCAGTGACAGTGAAAAAGGCAGCAGCCAGGTGGTCGACAAGTTCCTGGCCTCGCTCTAATCGAACTGAAACAACACGCTCTGCTTGTGTAGGAGCTGCCGCAGGCTGCGATCTTTTGATCTTAAAAAATCGAGATCGAAAGATCGCAGCCTGCGGCAGCGCCTACAGTAAATCAGTCAGTTCAACTGCAACGACGAGCTGAACTGGCTGATCGCGTCCACCACGTGCCGCGAGCCCTGCTGGATTTCCAGGATGACCTCGCCCGCCTCGTTTGCCAGCTCCACGCCAAGACCGGTTCGACTCAAGCTCGACTGCATGCTCGACACGGCACTCAGCGACAAGTCATGGTTTTTGCGCACCACTTCAACGATCTCCAGCGTCGCCTGGCTGGTGCGTGCCGCGAGGCTGCGGACTTCATCCGCCACCACCGCAAAACCGCGCCCATGCTCCCCTGCCCTGGCCGCTTCTATCGCTGCGTTGAGCGCCAGCAAGTTGGTTTGATCGGCAATGCCACGAATGGTCTGAACGATGGTGCCGATGATGTCGGACTGTTTGCTGACCGCGTCGATACTCAGCGCCGCTTCGTTCAAATCTTTCGAAATGTCCTGGATGATTTGCACTGTTTGCTGCACCACCTGCGAACCTTTCTGCGCACAGGCGTCATTCTGCACCGAAGTGCTGTGGGCCGATTCCGCGGCGGTTTGCAGCGTGGTCACCTGGTTCGTAATGTCGCTGGCGAACTTGACCACTTTGTACAGCCGGCCTTTGGCGTCGAACAATGGGTTGTAGGAAGCTTCCAGAAATACCGTATGGCCGTACTTATCTTTGCGCTCGAAACGGTGCGAGTGGTATTCACCACGATTGAGTGACGCCCAAAAGGCTTTGTAAGCCTGTGAATCGGCTTCGGCTCGATGGCAAAACAGGCTGTGGTGTTGGCCAACCACTTCGTTGAGCGAGTAGTGCATGGTTTTCAGGAAGTTTTCGTTGGCCGTCATCACCTTGCCTTCCGGAGTGAATTCGATCACGGCCATGGAGCGACCGATGGCGGCGAGCAGGCTTTCGTTTTCGTGCTCTTTATTGACTCTGGCGGTGATGTCCGACGCAACCTTGATGATGCTTTTGACCAAGCGATCAGCGCCTAATACCGGCATGTAACTGGCTTCGAGCCAGACTTCTTTGCCACTCTTGTTCAACCGCAGGAACGTACCGCTGACCGGTTCGCCACGCGCCAGGTCACGCCACAACTTCGCATACTCCTCACTGCGATAAAACGCTTCTTCACAGAAGACACGGTGATGTTTGCCACGCACTTCTTCGGCGCTGTAACCCATGACGTTGCAAAAATTTTCATTGGCCTCGAGCACGATGCCTTCGGGTGTGAACTCAATCATCGCCATCGAGCGGCTGACAGCGGCCAACTTCGCATTGGCCTCGGTCAACGCACAGTTGAATCGTTCGATTTCCAGCAGGTCAGCCTTGTGATGTAGGTTAAACATGGTCGTATCACCCTAAGCGCGTTCTTCTGATTGATGAAAGTTCTTCGGTCTTTCAACGTATCCACCACGACGTTCCACGGAACAGGCACACGCATACCTCCACTGGAGGCATTGTCAGGTGATAACTGATGTTCAATCGGAGAGTCCATTGAGAGACGCTCTTATCAAGACATCCTTCTCTTGATAGCCCGGAGCCGGGCCAGCCCTAACGTTGTGATAAGTAACGTCCATTTAACTAACATCTCCCTGTCGTAAAGCACGGTGCCTTGGGTTGCGCACTCTCGCCCTGTCGTCTGCACAAGCGGCCGACACAGTTAGTTACGAAGGAGCATAGACAGCCGTCTTGGCTAAGCAAGGCCCGGTGTAAGTCTTTAGACCATCGCGGGCAGCCTCGCTCCTACGGATTAGCGCAATCCTTGTAGGAGCGAGGCTTGCCCGCGAAGGCCGTTTTCCTGACACCGCTGAATTACAGACTTGCACTCACTTTGCTAGCCACCTCCCCCGGCACCCAACCTTTCCAGATTTGCGGCTGATCCCGCAAAAACGTCTCCGCCACCTGACGCGGTTTTTCGCGCTTTTCGCTCATCTGCGCCAGCGTCTGGTTCAGCAGATCGATCGGAAAATCAACTTTCTCGAAGAACGCCACCAGATCCGGATATTGCGTCTTGAACGGTGCGGAAACACCGATGGCCAAACTGGCTGGCATCGAGCGGGTTCCCTTGGGATTCGGATTGTTGGCATCGGCCAGGGTCTTCCAGGCCTCGGAGTCGAATGGCGGTTCTTCGAGCTTCACCAGTTTGAAACGACCCAACAACGGTGTCGGTGACCAGTAGTAAAACAGCACCGGTTTGCCACGACGGATCGATGAAGCGACTTCAGCATCCAGCGCCGCCCCGGAGCCTGTGCGGAAGTTGACGAAACTGGCGGTCAGGTCATAGGCCTTGAGTTTCTGGCTGTTGACGATCTCCGAAGTCCAGCCGGTCGGGCTGTTGAGAAAGCGTCCGCGGCTTGGGTCTTCGGGGTCGCGAAACACGTCCTTGTAGCGCGCCAGGTCAGCGACGGACTTCAACTCCGGTGCCAGGGGTTTTATCCCGCGCTCCGGGTCGCCCTTGATCACGTATTCCGGCACCCACCAGCCTTCGGTGGCGCCTTTGACCGTGTCGCCCAAGCCAAACACTTTGCCTTCCGAGGCCGCTTTGACCCAGGCCGGACTGCGCCCGGCCCACTCTTCACCGATCACTTGAATGTCGTTCTTGGCCAGCGCCGCTTCGAGGCTGACGGTGCTGCCCGGCAGTGTGTCGGTCGGGTAGCCGTAACCCTTCTCGACGATCAACCGCAGGATCTCGGTGATCAGGCTGCCGCTCTCCCACGTGATGTCGCCGAAGTGAATGGGCGCGTTCTTTTCCGCCGCGGGAGCGTGGCTTGCCACGAGGCTCAGGGCCAGCAGCAAACTGCCGAGCAGGTGTTTGATTGATTTCATGCGGACCTCTGGTGCAAGGGTTCATTGGCGCTGTGCTGGGCGCACAACGCCTGGGAGCGGGTCATGTAGACGCTGACCGAACGCTGGGAAATGCCCAGCTCGGCGGCGATTTGCGGGTACGTCAGGCCGTCGATTCGCGACAACAGGAAGGTTGCCCGGACTTTTCCCGGCAACCGCTGCAGCGTGAGGTCGAGGCCATGCAAGGCCTGGGTCAGTTGCAGCAAAACCTCTGGCGAGGTCACAGGCCGCTGATCAATGTGTTGCAGTTGGTCCAGGTGTTGACGTTCCAGATCGCGGTGACGCCAGAGTCGATAGATCAGCCGGCGAGCGATGGTGATGAGCAAGGCGCGAGGCTCGCGGATCGGGGTCAATCCTGGTGATTCGAGCAACTGCACGAAGGTCTCGGCGGCAATGTCTTCGACGCCGGAATTGGCCCCCAGGAACTGACGCAAGCGAGCGCACAGCCAGGGGTAATGCGCACGGAACAATCCGCCCACGTCATTGCGATGGGATAAATCGGTGCCGGACATAGAGGCTCCAAGGGTTAGGGGTCGCTGAATGTCCGGAGGTCCGGTGAGGCGAATCCTAGCAAGGAGACTTATGCTTTAATAATACTTAAAATGCATTTTTATATTATATAAAAGAATAAGCGGTCAACCATTTTCAGCGCTCATTTAATCGCCAAGATCGCAGCCTTCGGCAGCTCCTACAGGATCAATATCGGGTTGCACTAACCCCTGTAGGAGCTGCCGTAGGCTGCGATCTTTTCCAATACCTAACGCAACCGCCCGAACCCCAACGCCTCAGCTTCCTGCTGATAATCGAGAATGACCTGATAGTCGCTCTCGCTGGCCGGCAGCACCTCGCGCAAACCCAGGATTTCCACGACGTCTGGCAACGCCCTCAACGCCTCGTTCATCACCTGCCGCAGCGCCTCGACCTGTTCATCGCTGGCAGTCGCAACGGTGATGTAAGGCAAGGTCGGGCCGAATGCACTGCGCGTCACCACACGCAATCCCGACACTTCCTCTTCGGCGTGCCGCGCGAGGTATGCAAAGGTCACGCTGTCGATGGCCGCGAGGTCGGCCTTGTCTTCACGCAGCCAGCGCAGGCTTTCGCGGTGGCTGCCACTGACACCGACACGGGCGAAGAACTGCCCGTCGTGATGCAACGGCGCCAATCGTTGGCGCAGCAGGTTCATGCCGCTGTTGGAGTCTTCACCGTTGATCACCCCACGACTGCCGCGAAACGCGGGCAAGGTCCGGCGCGGATCATCGGCGCGACTCAGCAGCAGGCTGCAATGATTGCCGCCGCAGCTGTCCGGCAGTTCATAGCGAGGCCGACCGACCACCCGGACCTGGCCGCGCAAGGCGGTCATCAACGGATAGCCGCAGGTTTGGGTCAGCAGCAAATCCGGGGACAGCCACAGGTCCATCAGCGAGAGGCTTTCGGCGTTGCGACGAATGATGCCCAATTGCTCGAGGATTCGCGTCAGCCAACGCTCGTTGGCCTGACGAATCGGTTCGGGGGCGATGTACATCAGTAATTCAGCGATGTGTTGAGTCATCGAAATATCCCAAACAACAGTGCTCGCTCCTACAAGGGCTAGCGTTGATCATAAAAAATCAGTGAAACGGATGCCTTGGGCTGTCGATCGCCCGCACCCCATGTTCGCGCCACAACTGACCATAACCCTGCACCAGAAACCCGCCGCTGCGTGTCAGCCACTGCTCACGGCGCGCGTGATAGGCGCGGGGCAAGTCGAACCAGGGCAGGCCTGGCAAGTCGTGATGCACCAGGTGCAGATTGAGGTTCAGGAACAACCAGCGCCATGGCCAGGCGGCTTCATTGAGCACGGTGCGTTGCTCCGGTTGCGCATGCGGCCGGTGTTCATAGTAGGAGCGAATCATGGCAATCGACAGCGCCGGCACGCTGATCAGCAACAGGTAATGCCAGACCGGCAACACGCTGTAGCGGGCGATGAAAGTCAGCATCAACACCGTCAGCGCACCATGGCTCAACCACATCAGCCAGGCCTGTCGATCGCCCGATTTCAGACGCCGCAGCTCTTCCCGAGCCAGCCCCAGCAAGGCCAGAGGCGCACCGAGAAAAAAGCGCCCAAGCACGGTTTTGTTCAGCCAGTGCAGGCTTTGTTCGAACAGCGAACTGCCCTGCCACTGTTCGGCGCTCAGGTAACGGCTTTCCGGGTCGATTCCGGGGAGGGTCAGGTCTTCGTCGCGGTGATGCAGCAAATGGCTGTCGCGATAGAGGGTGTAGGGATACCAGACGGCGAACGGTGCGTAGCCGAGGATTTTGTTCAGCCATTGCCAGCGAGTGGGGTGCCCGTGCAGCAATTCGTGCTGCACCGACAACCAGAGCACCACCAGCGGAATCAACAGCAAGGTACTCCACGCGCTGCCCAATCGATCACTGTTCAGCACGATGCTGAACCAGCCGACATACACGCCGACCAGCAGCAACCAGGTCGGCCATTCGGTTCGCGCGGTCAGGCGCCGACGCAGGGTTTCGATTTCTTCTCGGTGGGTATTATCGAAGTAATAGGGCATGGCGTTGCTCAGATCGGGGACCAATCCCCTTCTGTGCAATGGCCGCGGGAAATCTTGCAGATTATTTTTCTATTTCAAACTCCCCCTGTAGGAGCTGCCGCAGGCTGCGATCTTTTGACCTTGTGTTTCAGCGATCCCGAAAAAATCAAGATCAAAAGATCGCAGCCTTCGGCAGCTCCTACAGGGGTATCAGGCTCAATGGCCGAACACATCCACCTTCTTGGCCTTCTTGTCTGCGCGTTTTTCATCGGCGGTTTTTGCCGGTTTTTTCTTTGCTGCTTTCTTTGAATCCATGCCTTTGGCCATGATACGTACTCCACTCATACGGGATGTGAGATCAGGTATACACCTATCCCCACGCGCGCGTTCTTTTATAATCGCCCGCTTTGCACACCGACAGCCCACGACCATGCCCGACCCCCAATACACCTTGCTCGCCGAGCCCTTGTGGCCGTTGATGAACAAGTTTTATCGCGCCCACCAGTCATCGATGAAAGCGGTCCGCGACGCTCAACTGTGGGTCGCACGCCGCGACGAAATAATTGCTGCGTTGTGTTTGCGACCGGTCTCTGGCGGACATTGGTTGACCGGTTTGTTCGTCGATCCGGCCTGCCGCGAACAAGGGGTTGCGGCGGCGTTGATTACCGAAGCGGTAAAAGGTCTCGACCACCCGGTCTGGTTGTTTTGCCATCCGGACTTGCGTGGCTTTTATGAACGCCGAGGGTTTTCCTTCGACCCGCCAATGCCGTGCGCCATGGTCGAACGCCTGACCCGTTATGCGCGCAGCAAACCGATGATCGCCATGGGCTTAGAACCGTTGGTGAGGTCGTCCGTCGATAATGTGTGATCGGCCGCTGATTGCTGCGTGCTAGCCTCGGGATCGACTTCGACTTCTCAGGAATGCTTCATGAAACCTGCTCTTCTGGCTTTGACGCTTACCGCTCTGCTGGCCCCTGCCATGAGTCAGGCCGACGAAACCCTATCGGTGTCCGCCGAGCAATACGCAAAGGTGCTCAAAGGCCCTTGGCGAGCTCCGGAGAACGTCGCGCGCGACGGCTACCGTCATCCGCAGCAGACGCTGCAATTCTTTGGTTTGGGGCCGAAGCAGACCGTTGTTGAAATCACCCCGGGCAACGGCTGGTACAGCGAATTGCTAGCGCCGCTGCTCAAGGAGCATGGGCAGTATGTGGCCGCGGTCCAGGCGCCGACGGTGAGTGATTACGCGCGCAAGAACGAGGAAAAGCTCAAGGCCAAATTCGCTGCGGATCCCACGCAATACGCCAAGGCCCAGGTGCAGGAGTTCGACCCCAAGAACCCGGTGTTCGGCAAACCTGGCTCGGCGGACACCGTGCTGACCTTTCGCAATGTGCACAATTGGGTACTGGCGGACACCTCACCGCGGATGTTCGAGGCGTTCTTCAAGGTACTGAAACCGGGCGGTGTGCTCGGTGTGGTCGATCACCGGGCCAAGGATGGGGCGTCGCTGGAGGACATCAAACACAGCGGCTACCTGACCACCGAGTACGTGGTGAAGCTGGCGACGGATGCAGGGTTCAAGCTTGAGAGTCAGAGCGAGATCAATGCCAATCCGAAGGACACCAAGGACTACCCGGAAGGCGTCTGGACCTTGCCGCCGGCGTTGACGTTGGGGGACAAGGATCGCGCAAAGTATGTGGCGATTGGCGAGTCTGACCGGATGACGTTGCGGTTCGTTAAACCGGGGAAATAAAGTCAGGATCAAAAGATCGCAGCCTTCGGCAACTCCTGTAGGAGCTGCCGAAGGCTGCGATCTTTTAACGATTTCAATCGTCGGCGTTGGGATCAAGATCCGGAAACATGACTTCGGTGAAGCCGAATTTGCTGAAGTCGGTAATCCGCGACGGATACAACCGGCCGATCAGGTGATCGCATTCGTGCTGCACCACCCGCGCATGAAACCCCGAGGCGATGCGCACGATCGGATTGCCCTTGGGATCGAAACCTTCATAGCGAATCTGCTGATAACGATCCACTGCGCCGCGCAGGCCGGGCACCGACAGGCAACCTTCGAATCCCTCTTCCCGCGTCGGGCTCAGCGGTGTAATCAGCGGATTGATCAGAATGGTCTGCGGCACCGCTTCAGCATCCGGATAGCGCTCGCTGTGCTCGAAACCGAAGATCACCAGTTGCAGGTCGACACCGATCTGCGGCGCGGCAAGGCCAACCCCGCCGACGCTTTCCATGGTCTGGAACATGTCGTCGATCAGTTGCCACAACTCGGGGCTGTCGAACATTTCGGCGGGCACCGGCGGCGCGATACGCAGCAGGCGTTCATCGCCCATTTTAAGAATTTCACGGATCATTTTATGACTTCATCAGTGGTCGGCTTGATCGAGTGGTCCCGACCCAGTCCCGAAACGTGGTGTTTGGGTTCGTGGTCGAGTTCGCCCGGGACTTTTTCACCATCATTCTTGCCCTCGGTCGACATGTGTTCGATCACCGCGTTCATCTCGGCGCCGAGCAATAGCACCGCGGCGGAAATATAGAAGTACAGCAACAGCACGATGATCGCGCCGATACTGCCATACATGGCGTTGTAGTTGGCGAACTCCTTGACGTACAGGCCGAAGCCCACGGAAGCGAGGATCCACACCACCACCGCCAGCACTGAGCCTGGGGTGATAAAGCGAAACTCCTGTTTGACGTCGGGCATGACGTAATAGATCAGCGCCACGGCCACCATCAGCAGAATCACGACCACTGGCCAGCGCACGATGGTCCAGAGGGTCACGATGAAATCTTCCATGCCAACTTGCGCGGCGATCCAGCCCATGACCTGAGGCCCGAGCACCATCAGCGCGGCGGCAACCAACAGCATGCCGGCGATGCCGACCGTGTAGATAATCGACAGCGGAAATCGCTTCCACGCGGGCCGGCCTTCGACCACGTCATAGGCGGCGTTCATCGCGCTCATCATCAACCGCACACCGGCTGACGCAGTCCACAGCGCAATCACGATACCAATCGACAGCAAACCACCCTTGGATTGCTGGAGTTGGTCGATGACCGGGTTCACCTGCTCCAGCGCCTGGGGCGGCAGGACAAGTTCCGACTGCAGGCGCAGCCAGGAGAAGAAGTCCGGCAAGTGCAGGAAACCGATAAGGGCGATCAGGAACAGAATGAAGGGGAATAGCGAGAACAGCATCTGGTAGGCCAGCGCCGAAGCATAGGTCGACATCTCGTCGTCGACGAACTCGGTAACCGTGCGCACCATGACACGGTGCAGGCGCAAGCCTTTCATGTGAGGGAAAAACATTAGAGCGTCTCCTTTCGCCGCAAAATGGGTTGAAATCGTGGCGACTCAGGGGCCGTTTCCTACATCAAAGTAGCCTACTTGGCGACTTTGAAACAATTTCCGTGCGCAAGTTCAGGCTGACACAAAAACGGCCATCCGTGGATGGCCGTTTCTTGTGCTCACTGCAGGCCGGATCACGCCTTGTCGACGCCTTTCTTGATCGCGTCCTTGGCTTTGCCGACCGCTTGCTGGGCTTCGCCTTTCTTTTCCTGCACTTTGCCTTCGGCTTGCAGTTTGGTGTTGTCAGTCGCCTTGCCAACGCCTTGCTTGACGTTGCCGACAGCTTCGTTGGCCATGCCTTTTACTTTATCGCCAGTGCTGCTCATGGTGTGTCTCCTGTGAACAAATCAATGAGAAAAGTCGTTACACAAGGATTGACCGGAGGCGTTTGCAGGGAGTTTCATTTATTTTCAGCAGGACATTTCATCGATACGGGCAGGTTGGGCTTTATGTTTGCCGAGCAACCCCCGAGAATGCGCAACGTATTCAGGCCATGGCGCTGAAGATCCAATCCCGTAGGAATGTTATGAAACTCGATAAAAAGCAGGCCATTGCCCGCAGAAACCAGGAACTCGGCGGTGCTGTGCTTGGCGTCAACAACTGCCACTTCACCGAATTGAACCGCAACCGCAACATCTGGTGGTTCGATATCCCGGTGGCACGTCTGGCCGTTGGTCAGTACGAGTGGATTCACTTGCTGATGCACACCCCCGACACCGACGAGCTGCTGCACCTGAAAGTGCCGACGGTGTTCCTGCGCGAGAAGCTCGAAGGGTTGGTGGTGCGCAACGAAGGCAAGCGTAAAGCTGCTTTGAGCCTGGAGTTGAGTGCCGACAAGGACTCCTACCTGCAGGACATGCGGCCGGCGGGCACCAACGTCAATTTCGCGCAGTTCCGACTTTAAAAGCAAAAGATCGCAGCCTTCGGCAGCTCCTACAGGGATCGCATTCCAATGTAGGAGCTGCCGAAGGCTGCGATCTTTTGATCTTCAACAAAAAGCCCCGCATCTGCGGGGCTTTTTGTGGGTCAGGCGCCGACTTTCTTGGCGGCTAACTTCTTCAGCTCTTCATCCCGCAGCTCGCGGCGCAGGATCTTGCCGACGTTGGTAGTCGGCAGCGCATCGCGGAATTCCACCGAGCGCGGCACCTTGTAGCCGGTGACGTTGGCACGCATGTGCTCCATCACCTGCTCCTTGGTCAGGGTCACGCCCGGCTTGGCGACGATGAAGATCTTGATCGCTTCGCCCGACTTCTCGTCCGGTATACCGATGGCAGCACATTGCAGCACACCCGGCAGGGTCGCGAGCACGTCTTCGAGTTCGTTCGGGTACACGTTGAAACCGGACACCAGGATCATGTCTTTCTTGCGATCAACGATGCGCATGTAGCCATCCGCCTGGATCAGCGCGATGTCACCGGTCTTCAACCAGCCTTCGCTGTCGAGGATTTCATCAGTGGCTTCCTGACGCTGCCAGTAACCCTTCATGACCTGCGGACCTTTCACGCACAACTCGCCGATGGCACCCAATGGTTGTTCCACGCCGGCATCGTCGATGACTTTGCACTGGGTCGACGGCACCGGGATACCGATAGTGCCGATCTGGATGTTCTGGATCGGATTCACGGTGGCCACCGGGCTGGTTTCGGTCATGCCGTAACCTTCGCAGATGGCGCAACCGGTGACCGCTTTCCAGCGCTCGGCCGCGGCCAGTTGCAGGGCCATGCCACCGGACAGGGTGACCTTCAGTGCCGAGAAATCCAGCTTGCGGAAGCCTTCGTTATTGCACAGAGCGACAAACAGCGTGTTCAGGCCGACGAAGCCGCTGAACTTCCACTTCGACAGTTCCTTGACCATCGCCGGCAAGTCACGCGGGTTGCTGATCAGGATGTTGTGGTTGCCGATCAGCATCATCGCCATGCAATGAAAGGTGAACGCATAAATGTGGTACAGCGGCAGCGGCGTGATCAGGATCTCGCAGCCTTCGTGAAGATTGGACCCCATCAGCGCCTTGCATTGCAGCATGTTGGCCACGAGGTTGCGGTGGGTCAGCATTGCGCCCTTGGCTACGCCGGTGGTGCCGCCGGTGTATTGCAACACCGCAACGTCGCTGCTGGCCGGGTTGGCTTCAGCCACTGGCTGGCCGTGACCTTTGCTCAACACGTCGTTGAACTTGATGGCTTTGGGCAAGTGATACGCCGGGACCATCTTCTTCACGTACTTGATGACGCTGTTGACCAGCAGGCGCTTGAGCGGTGGCAGCAGGTCGGCCACTTCGGTGACGATGACGTGCTTGACGCCGGTTTTCGGCACGACGGTCTGGGCCAGATGAGCCATGTTGGCCAGGCAGACCAGGGCTTTGGCACCGGAGTCGTTGAATTGGTGTTCCATTTCCCGCGCGGTGTACAGCGGGTTGGTGTTGACCACGATCAGCCCGGCGCGGATAGCACCGAAGACGGCGACCGGGTACTGCAACACGTTGGGCAGTTGCACGGCGATTCGATCGCCCGGCTGCAAGTCGGTATGCTGTTGCAGGTAAGCGGCGAAAGCACCCGACAATTCATACAGTTCACCGTAGGTGAGTGTCTTGCCCAGGTTGCTGAATGCCGGCTTGTCGGCGAAGCGTTGGCAGGACTGCTTCAACACTGCCTGAATATTCGGATACTCGTCTGGATTGATGTCGGCAGCAATCCCAGCTGGGTACTTATCCTTCCAAAAGTCTTCGATCATGGAAGCCCACTCCTCAGCAACGCGAATTCAATACCGCATTTGATGCGATTATTATTGGTGTTTGTTTAATAGGTGAGTCTGGCTTTTTTACGTAGGCCGAGAAGTCACAAAGCGCGCCGAGAGTAGCAGCTTTGCTATGGGTCGACTAGGGCCAAAAGCGGCCTCTACGGTCACTTTTGTGACTCAAGAATGGCAGACGGTCATTTTAGAGTAAAAAATCTATACCTCCTTGAAAGCCCCGTAAATTGGGGACTCAAAGCAAAAGATCGCAGCCTTCGGCAGCTCCTACATGGATTGCGATCCCCTGTAGGAGCTGCCGAAGGCTGCGATCTTTTGGGACCGCCCCGGTCTACGACCGGTTACGCAATATCCCGCAACTCCCGCCGCAAGATCTTGCCCACCGGTGTCATCGGCAACGACTCACGCAACACAATGTGCTTGGGTACTTTGTAGGCCGTGAAGTTCTCCTTGCAGTACGCCTTCAGTTCTTCAAGGCTGACCCCCGATTCACGGGCCACCACGAACAACTTCACCGCTTCCCCCGAACGCTCGTCCGGCACGCCGATCACTGCGCAGTTGGCGACTTTCGGGTGAGCCATCACCACGTCTTCGATCTCGTTCGGGTACACGTTGAAACCCGACACAATGATCATGTCCTTCTTGCGGTCGACGATGCGCACAAAACCGTCCGGGTCGATCACCGCGATGTCGCCGGACTTGAACCAGCCCTCGGCATCCAGCACTTCGGCAGTGGCTTCGGGTTTCTGCCAGTAGCCCTTCATGATCTGCGGGCCCTTGATGCACAGTTCGCCGCGCTCGCCCAACGGTTGCTCGACGCCTTCGTCATTGATGACCTTCAGCGCAGTACCCGGCACCGGCAGGCCGACCGTACCGAGTCGCGACTGGTCGCCGTACGGGTTGGTGCAGGCCACCGGCGAGGTTTCGGTCAGGCCGTAGCCTTCGGTGATACGGCACCCGGTGAGCTGTTCCCAGCGTTCGGCGGTGGCCTTGACCAGCGCAGTGCCGCCAGAGTTGGTGAGTTTGAGGCTGGAGAAATCCAGGGTCTTGAAGTCCGGATGGTCCATCAGCGCGACGAACAGCGTATTGAGCCCCAGCAGTGCCGAGAACCGCCAGTTCTTCAATTCCTTGATGAAGCCACCGATGTCCCGCGGATTGGTGATCAGTACGTTGTGGTTGCCCGAGACCATCATGCACATGCAATTCGCGGTGAACGCATAGATATGGTACAGCGGCAGCGGCGCGATCATCACCTCCTGCCCTTCGCGCAGCAATGGCTGGCCGTCTTTGCCGAACTGCTCCAGGCACGCACGCACTTGCTGCATGTTGGCCACCAGGTTGCCGTGAGTCAGCATCGCCCCCTTGGCCAGGCCAGTCGTGCCGCCGGTGTATTGCAGCACCGCGATGTCGTCGAGGCCGACTTTCAGCGGCTTGATACCCAAGCCCCGGCCCTGACGCAACGCGCTCTTGAAGGAAATGGCCTGGGGCAAGTTATAGGCAGGGACCATTTTCTTGACCTTGCTCACCAGGGTATTGACCAGCCAACCCTTGGCGCTCGGCATCAGGTCGCCCATCCTGGCTTCGATCAGGTACTGAATGTCGGTGTCGGGAAGCACTTCCTGGACTTTGGCGCCGAACATGTTCAGGTACACCAGCGCCCGGGCACCGGAATCCTTGAACTGATGACGCATCTCCCGCGCGGTATACAGCGGATTGGTATTGACGACGATCAGCCCGGCGCGCAATGCGCCAAACACGGCAATCGGGTAATGCAGGACGTTGGGCATCTGCACCGCGATGCGATCCCCCGGCACCAGATCGGTGTGGGCTTGCAGGTAACCGGCGAACGCCAGGCTGTAGCGTTCCAGTTCGGCGTAGGTCAGGGTGACGCCCATGTTGCTGAAGGCCGGGCGATCAGCAAATTTCTTGCAGGAACGTTCGAACACCTCAATCACCGACTTGTAGGCCCCAACGTCGATATCCAGGGGCACGCCGGCCGGGCGTTTGTCATTCCAGAAATCAGGTTGCATTGTTCTTGTCCTCTTTACCTGAACCTATCCGGGGCCGCTTTCTGTCCTTCCTATAAAAACCAGGAGAGAAAAGCGGAGCTTCACGGACACTAGCAGCTATGGCGAATCAGGCAAATATGCCAATGGGCGTCATTGACCGTGTGAATCTTCCTGCCGTGGCGTGGCCTGATCAGACGCCAGCGACGGGATGCGCTATACAATGCAACCAGCCCGTGCCCATGCATGCAAAGGAATCGCCATGATCCACGACACTTTCTGGCTGACCGCGAGTGACCGCAGCCGCCTCTTCGTCAACCAGTGGCTGCCTGCTGGCCCGCTCAAGGCCGTCATCCTGCTGGCCCACGGCATGGCCGAACACAGCGGTCGCTACGCTCGCCTGGCAGAAAAACTCTGCAATCAGGGCTACGGCATTTATGCACCGGACCTGCGTGGACATGGCAAAACTGCCGAAAACGGGACACTGGGGCATTTCGCTGACGATGATGGCTGGTGCAAGGTGGTCGGCGACCTGGCGAGCCTGAATCAGCACATCGGCCAACAGCATCCCGGCATGCCGATCGTGCTATTGGGCCACAGCATGGGCAGCTACATTGCCCAGGCCTACCTGCTGCACCACAGCGCCAGCCTGCATGGGGCTGTGCTCAGCGGTTCGAACTTCCAACCCATCACGCTTTACCGTGCGGCGCGGCAAATCGCCCGTCTCGAAAAGCTGCGCCAGGGACCCAAGGGGCGCAGCGCGCTGATCGAATGGTTGTCGTTCGGCTCGTTCAACAACAAATTCAAGCCGGCACGCACCCGCTTCGACTGGCTTAGCCGTGATCCGGCGGAGGTCGACCTGTACGCCAACGACCCGCTCTGCGGCTTTCGCTGCACCAATCAGCTGTGGATCGATTTACTCGGCGGGTTGCAGCAAATCAGCAAAGCGTCCAATCTCGCCCAGATCGATCCGGGCCTGCCGCTGCTGGTGATCGGTGGCGAATGTGATCCGGTGAGCGAAGGCAAACGTCTTAAAGATCTGGCTGACGCACTGCGCGAGGCTGGCAGCCGCCATCTGCAACTGACGGTTTATCCACAGGCACGGCACGAACTGTTCAACGAGAGCAACCGTGATGAAGTGATTGCCGATGTGCTGAACTGGATCGCCCAGACGCTGAGCACTGGCCGACCACAAAGAACCGAATAGCTTTTGTACATTTTTTTATTCGTGACAGGAATCGAAACACATGACCCAGGTTACCAACACCCCTTACGAAGCCCTCGAAGTCGGCCAGACCGCCAGCTACAGCAAGACGGTCGAAGAACGTGACATTCAGTTGTTCGCCGCGATGTCCGGCGATCACAACCCGGTGCACCTGGATGCTGAATTCGCCGCCGGCACCATGTTCAAGGAGCGCATCGCGCACGGCATGTTCAGCGGCGCGCTGATCAGTGCGGCCGTGGCCTGCGAATTGCCTGGGCCGGGCACTATTTATATCGGCCAGCAGATGAGCTTCCAGAAGCCGGTGAAAATTGGCGACACACTGACCGTGCGTCTGGAGATTCTCGAGAAGCTGCCAAAGTTTCGTGTGCGCATTGCCACTCGTGTGTTCAACCAGCGCGATGAGTTGGTGGTGGATGGCGAGGCGGAGATCCTGGCGCCGCGCAAGCAGCAGACGGTGACATTGCCGACATTGCCCGCCATCAGCATTGGCTGATGGCATTAAAAGATCGCAGCCTGCGGCAGCTCCTACAGGTACCCCGTGTAGGCGCTGCCGCAGGCGGCGATCTTTTGATCTTAAGGGACCTCCCGCACCTGCACACTCGCCGTCATCCCCGAACTCAGATTGATCCCCTCCGGCACCTTGTCCAGTTTGATCCGCACCGGAATCCGCTGCGCCAGCCTCACCCAGTTAAACGTCGGTTCCACCTCCGCCAGCAATTGCCCATCCGGCGTGGTGTTGCGATCGGTAATCCCGCGGCTGATGCTTTCCACACGCCCGTCCAGCGCCTCTCCCGCACTCATCAGCCAGACCTTCACCGGGTCGCCAACACGAATCCGCGGCAACTTGGTCTCTTCGAAATACGCCTGCACATAGAACGTAGAATCGTCGATCAACGCCATCACCGCCTGCCCGGCATTCACATAATTGCCTTCTGCCAGACGCAGGTTGGTGATGTGGCCATTGCGGGGTGCATGCACCTGGCTGCGGGCCAGATTGAGTTCCGCGACCTTGGCTTCGGCCTGGGCTTCGCGCAGTTCGCCCCGGGCGATGCCGGCGTTGATCTGTGCGTTCTCCCGCAGCTCGGCACTGATCGCTTGCGGACCGAGGGCCGCGCGGCGACTGGCTTCACGCTCGCGCAGATTGAGTTGCTGCTGGCGGGTTTCCACCACGGCTTTAGCCTTCTCCAGCGCGGCTTCGAACCGACCGCGATCAATGCTCAACAGCAGGTCGCCAGCCTTCACTGATTGGTTATCGAACGCCTTGAGTTCACGCACCCAACCCGAGACGTCCGGGGCGATGACCACCACGTCGGCGCGAATCCGCGCGTCGCGGGTCCACGGCGTGAGCATGTAGTACTGCCACAAATGAAATCCGGCAAAGATCGCCACCGCGACCAGGCACAGGGTGACCGCGACACGTACGGGTGTACGCATGTTCAACTCCTTTATAAAGGTCCGAGGACGACGGTGACCAAGGTCAATATACAAACGTACAGGGCGCAATCGAATAGCGCTTCGTGCCAGATCCAGCGGCCCGCCGGCGTCAGGCGCAACAGCATGCGCAAGGCACCGGTCACCAGCAGCGCCAGCAACACATAAATCAGAAACGGACTGAGCAGCACGCCGCCCACCGACCATTCACGCAAGCCCATGGCTTTGCTCCTGTTGACGACACCAGGCACGCCAGCTGCTCTGCAACTGCAGCACGGCACCCTGGGCCAGTTTCACCGCATCGCTGGGTGGTAACGCGTACAAGGTTTTCAAGAATTCTTCGCTGGGTTGCTCCAGCGCATCGGCACTGCTGCCGGTCGGGCCTCGCTCAAGGACTTTTTCCAGTTGCTCAAGATAACGCCGTTGCGGCGTACTGACCGGTGCCTGCGCCACCGCCAGGCTCAAGCGCAAATGCAGCAATTCGTCGCCGATGTCCAAGCCGAGCAAGCCGTCATCCCAACGACTGCGCGCCGGTTCCGGCAGCTCCGGATAATGCCGCGCCAGTTGCAGCAAACGGTCGGCCATTCGCCCACCGAACCAGCTTTCGGCACCGCGCAGATTGCGCCGGGTCAGGCGCACCAGATCGTCGAGCGTCGCTGCCAGCAAACGGCGGCCATGCCACGCCGGGTTGCGCAGGATCAGCAAGTGGAACGCCAGCACCGCGGCGCCGACACCGATCAGCATGGCCTGGGCACTGTTGAAGAAATTGGCGACATCAAATTTCATGGTGTTGAGCGGTGAGACCAACACGATGAAGTGCAGACAGAATGAGGTCGCCGTGGCGCCGATCTGCGGCTTGGCCATGCCCAGCGCGCCGAAAAAAAGCGGCACCCCCATCCCCATGCAGAGCATTGCAAAACCGCTCCATTGCGGCAGCAGAATCTGTCCGACGATAAACGCCGAAGGAATCGCCAGCAGGATGCCGCGCAGGAAACTCATGCCGATTTGCGCACCGTTTTCGCGGCTGGCGAACAAGCTGCACACCACGCAGGTCAGCACCAGCGCCCCCGAGGCGGCGGGCCACGCCGTCGCCAGCCAGAAACACGAGACCACCAAAAAAGCCAAGGCACTGCGCGTTCCAAAGACCAGCGCCAATGACAGGTCGCGGTGCGGCGTCAGGGTTCGCGGCGGATCAACGGTTTCCTTGCCCTCCTCGACCGCTTGCAGCGCCACAATCGCTGCCATGGCAGTATCGAGCAGCAAGGTGAAGCGCGCCAGGCAGTAACTTTGTGCCGAGCTGATGTGCGGATCGTGAGAGGCATCAAGCAACCTCGGGCGCAAGGCTTGCAGCGTCGCCGCATCGGAACCGATGAGCGCCTGCTGAACCTCGGTCATCCATGGCAACAGTTGCTCGGCTTCCCGGGGCTCCAACTGCTTCCACTGGCGGCGCACCGCACGCGCGATGCGCAGCAACATCAGCAGCTTCTGGCTCAGCCCGCTGATGGCCCGCGCCCGTTGCCGACCGAGGCCGCCTTCGAACCAGGCATGCTCGCGCTGGGCATCCACGGCGACGATTCTGCCAAGAATTTCCAGCAAACCTCTGCGCGCCTGTCCATCGCCAGCCAGGGTCGCGCGGGCCGCATTCGTGCCACTTTGCCAGGCTGCTCGCGCTTGATCCGACAGTTGTCGCTCAGCCCGCATCGGCCACAGCAGTGCACTGGCGGCGGTCGCGCAAAGAATGCCCAGGCAGATTTCCGTACAGCGCGCCACGGCTTGGTCGAACACCGTCAGCGGATGACTGATGGCCGGCAACGCAATGATCGCCACCGTGTAACCCGCCAATACAAAAGAATAGGACCAGGCACTGCGCAGCAGGGTCGAACTGGCGGTACACAACCCGAGCCACAGCGCCAACGCCAGCAAAAACAGCCAGGGTGTCTGGGCGAACAAGCCCATGAACACCACCGACATGATCGTCCCGATCAGCGTACCCAGCAGCCGCGCCAAACCTTTCTGCACCACCATTCCGGACAACGGCTGAGCAACGATGAACGCTGTCATCAACGCCCAGGCCGGTTGCTCCAGACCCCAGCGCAACGCCAGCCACAGCGCCAGGCCGCCGCCAATCAACGTCTTGATCGCGAACTGAATGGCGCGGCGGTCAGGCGCGAATAAAGCCTGCAAAGTGATCGGCACGTAAAACACTCTTGAAGGAACGGTTTAACGATAGCGGGTTCGTTGGCAAACCGACAAAAGATCACGGTTCCTGTAGGAGCTGCCGCAGGCTGCGATCTTTTGATCTTGATTTTTGGCGGCCTTGAAGACGCCACAGATCAAAAGATCGCAGCCTGCGGCAGCTCCTACAAGGGTTGATTGCCGGGCACAAAAAAACGCCAGGCTGGCTGGCGTTTTTTACAGGCGTTGAGCGCTTACGAGCGTGCGCGAGCCTGGTTGCGCAGGGCTTTTACCTGATCGTGATTGCGTTGCACGCCGTGATACTGACGCTCAACCAGGTCACGAATGCCCACCAGGTTGTGTTTGTTGATTTTTTCGATGGCTTCTTTGTAAGCCTTCAGCGCATGGTCCTCACCGCGTTCGGCTTCGTTCAGCACGGCTTCTTCATCCTTGCCGGTGAACATGGCTTTTACGTCGACCCAACGACGGTGCAGGTCACCGCTGACACTGGTCGACGTTTCAGGATCGCCGCCCATCGAACGTACGGTACTCTGCAATTCGGCGGCTGCGGTCGCGCAATCGGCGGAACGCTGGATGAACAGGGTTTTCAGTTCTGGGTGTTTGATGTCTTCAGCGCAAGTCTTGAACCCTTCCTGACCGTCCTTGCTGGTTTCAATCAGGTCGTTGAGTACAGAAATGGCTTCTTTATTCATGTCGGTCATTTTTCAATTCCTTGCGGGTTGATGAAAGGTGCAATAACTATTGCACCCTGCATGCCAGCTTCGAATTGAAGATTTAATTGTTATTTTTCAATTGGTTAGTTTTTAAAGCCAAATCTGTATCCGCTTTTTTTGCATGATCTGTCATTTGGCCTGCATGCAGAATGCCTGTATTTTCCAGACTGTTTGAATAAGACGACTGATCGATGAACCCTGAAAAGCTCGAACTGCTGATTACCCGTGAAATGCCCTTCGGCAAATACAAGGGCCGAATCATTGCCGACCTCCCCGGTCCGTACCTGAACTGGTTCGCCCGGGAAGGATTCCCTCATGGCGAACTCGGCGGCTTGCTGGCCCTGATGCAGGAAATCGACCACAACGGATTGTCGGAATTACTCGAACCCCTGCGCGCCAAACATGGCAAACCCGCACCCCGCCATTGAGCCTGACTGAGTAGCCCATGCCCGATAACACCCTCCGCGCCCGTGATGAAGCCTTCTGGCAGACATTTGCCGACCGATACACCGTAGAACCCGGTGCGATAAACCTGGAAAACGGCTATTTCGGGCGCATGTCGCGCACGGTGGTCGAGGAATATCAGCGCAACATCGAACTCATCAACCGCAGCAACTCGGTGCACGTGCGCCAGCGTTTCGAACAGGGCGAAAGCCTGGAAATTCGCGCGCGGCTGGCCGAGTTGGTTAGCGTTCCCGCCGAAACAGTCGCCCTCACGCGCAACGCTACCGAGGGTTTGCAATCGCTGATCCGCAACTACAACCGCCTGGAGCCAGGCGACCAGGTGCTGTTTTGTGATCTTGAATACGACACGGTCAAAGGCGCAATGCGCTGGCTCGCGCGCCATCGCGGGGTCGAGGTGATCGAGATCGAGCACGCGCACCCCGCGAGTTTCGACAGCTTGCTGGCCACTTACCGCGAAGCCTTCGAGCGTTATCCAAAACTCAAGCTGATGGCCCTGACCCACGTTACGCATCGCACCGGCCTGGTGATGCCGGTGAGGGCGATTGCCGCCGCCGCGAAGGAGCACGGCATCGACGTGATCCTCGACGGCGCTCATGCGCTCGGTCAGATCGAGTTCAATCTTGATGATCTGGGCATCGCCTTCGCCGGCTATAACCTGCATAAGTGGATCGGTGCGCCACTGACCCTGGGGTTTATCTACATCGCGTCGCATCGTCTGGCCGATATCGACCCGGACATGGGTGAGATGCATTTTCCGCTCAGCGACATTCGCGCCCGCACGCCGTACAGCACGCCGAATATTCCGGCACTGCGAACCCTGCCGCTGGTGTTCGAGGAACATCACGCGATGGGCGGTTCCGCCGCCAAGGGTGCACGGCTCAATTACCTGCGCAACCTGTGGGTGAGTGCGGTGCGGGACCTGCCGGGGATCGAAGTCCTGACCCCGGACGACCCGCGCCTTTATTGCTGCATCACGGCGCTGCGCTTCACCCGGCATGCCGATCAGCAGGCGCTGGTCGAGCGGCTGCTCAATGAGTACAACCTGTTTACCGTGATGCGCAGTGGCGCGGCATGTGGTCCGTGTATACGCATCACACCTGGACTTACCACCACCGCTGCGGACATGGCGTTACTGACCAAGGCACTGGACGAACTGCGCTGACGTCACACGGTGTACTTGTCGAAGTCCTCGGGCTTGATCTGCGATGAAACCGCAAACGTATCGACACCGATGGTCAGGTATCCGAAAAAGCCGTCCTCTTTCGAGTCCCGACCGAGGGTGTGGACGTTCAAGGTCGAGGCTTCGCCGCCATGGCGTGTGTAGTGAAAGTCTTCATCGTTGGTCAGCGCGGATACCGTGCGACCGCCGTAGTCCCTGGACTTGAGCACAGACCGCGACGCGACGTCCGGAAAGTACAACTGGCCGACCCAGGCGACATGGCGCTCTTCCAGATAATTGTTGCCGGCCGTGATGCGCACGGCGACATGAATATGCAGCGCCCGCCCGGCATAGAACCCAGGATAAGTCGTGGTAAACCGCACGATGCCCTTCTGGTCCGTGAATTGTCCGCCACGCAGATAGGTATCGTCGTCGGTGCGCGGGATCGAGCCGATGTCACCGACATCGACCTCTTGATCGGGATTGACCTTGCCCCAGCCCGAGTACGCCCCCCGCGCATTGCAGTGCCAGATGTCCACCAATGCATCGGTCACTGGCTGACCGGTCATGGCATCGACGATGGTCAGCCGCAGCACCAACGGAACACCCTCGGAGCTTTCACTGATGTTTCGTCTGATCAGTTTCGGATTTCGAAAATACGGACCGGCGATCTGTTCGGGAGCAAGCAGGTAGACCGCAGGTGTGGGTGCAACCGAGGTGTTGTCGTCCATGACGTTCTCTCTTCAATAAGATGAACGCAGGTTAGCGCCGGACGCGCAGCGAAATGCGGTAACTATGTATCGCAGCGTTTCGACTTGTGTAGCAGCTGGCGAAGCCTGCGTTCGGCTGCGTAGCAGTCGTAAAATCAGGGTTCGCGGTGTGTCAGGCAGGCCCTGCAATCCGGATTTACGACTGCTACGCAGCCGAACGCAGGCTTCGCCAGCTGCTACAAAGGGCGTGTCGGCAAGGGGCGTGTGGGCAGCCAGGAGATTTTCAGGGCAAAAAAAAACGGTGCACCGACCGAGCGCACCGTAAAGCCGTAGAACACACAACGAAGTGTTTGGTAAAAGCCGAATCAGTCCAGCAGCGCCAATGCCTCGGCGGTGCATTCCTGAATGCGGGCCCAGTCGCCGTTCTTGATCCACTCCGGATCCAGCATCCAGCTGCCGCCCACGCACATGACGTTTTTCAACGCCATGTAACTCTTGATGTTGCCCGGACCGACGCCGCCGGTCGGGCAGAATTTCACTTCGCCAAACGGGCCGCCCAGTGCCTTGATCGCTGCGACACCGCCGCTGACTTCCGCCGGGAACAACTTGAAGCGGCGATAGCCCAGGCCATAACCTTCCATGATGCCCGACGCATTGCTGATGCCTGGCAACAGCGGAATCGGGCTGTCGACACTGGCTTCCAGCAGGTCACGGGTGATACCCGGCGTGACGATGAACTGCGAACCGGCGGCTTCGGCAGCGGCGAGCATGGTGCGGTCCAGCACGGTGCCGGCACCGGTGACCAGTTCCGGACGCTGCTCACGCAGAATCTGGATGGCCTTGAGGCCGAACTGCGAACGCAGCGTCACTTCCAGCGCCGTCAGGCCACCGGCCGCGAGAGCGTCGGCCAGTGGCAGGATGTCCTGCTCGCGGGCGATGGTGATGACCGGCAGGATCCGCGCCTTGGCGCAGAGGCTGTCGATAAGGGCGACTTTGTCCGCCATGGAAACGGTTGGGGATGTGTTTGTCATAGCGGGTGATCCTTGGCTCATGGGCACCAGTAAATCTCTAACGTAGGTTGCAGAAACGCGCGAATCGGCATGGCGGCGACATCATCACCGGCCAATGCGGCACTCAGGGTGGTCAATTTGGATTGACCGGAAATCGACAAAACGGTGTTCTTCGCGGATGCCAGCAGCGCACGACTCATGGTCAGGCGCTGATGTGGCACGGTCGGCGCCAGCATTGGGTAGCAACGGCGGGTGCCGTCAACCTTCAGGGCGTCGGCCAGGTTCGGGCTGTTCGGGAACAGCGACGCGGTGTGACCGTCATCGCCCATGCCGAGTATCAACACGTCGATCGGCGGCAACTCGGCGAGCAAACGGTCTGCCTGCTCGGCTGCCAGCTCAAGGTTTGCGGTGGCGCTGTACAGACTCAGGAACTTAGCCTTGGCCGCCGGGCCTTGCAGCAGATAACGCTTGAGCAGGCCGGCATTGCTGTCGGCGTGCTCGACCGGCACCCAGCGCTCGTCGGCCAGGGTGACGACCACCTTGGACCAGTCCAGTTTCTGCTTGGCCAGGTTCTGGAAAAACGCCACCGGGCTGCGCCCACCGGACACCACCAGCGTCGCGCTGCCGCGAGCGTCGATGGCGTCACTCAGTTGCTGGGTCACCTTCAGTGCCAAACCGTCGGCCAGCAACACCGGGCTCTTGAACGCATGGGCGCTGACGCCCTGAGGCAGTTTCAATTCAGATATCGCCATACCACGACCTCCCATCCCGCGTGATCAGAGCAATGGAGCTCATGGGTCCCCAGGACCCGGCCGCGTACGGCTTGGGCGCATCACCGGATTTTTTCCACCCGGCGATCAACTGGTCACACCACTTCCACGCGGCTTCGATTTCATCTTTACGGACAAACAGGTTCTGATTGCCGCGCATCACTTCCAGCAACAACCGCTCGTAGGCATCGGGAATCCGTGCGCTGCGCCAGGTGTCGGAAAAATTCAGCTGCAATGGACCGCTGCGCAGCTGCATGCCCTTGTCCAGGCCTTGTTCTTTGGTCATCACGCGCAAGGAAATGCCTTCGTCCGGTTGCAGGCGGATAATCAGCTTGTTGCTGATCTGCAAGCGCTGCTCGGGAGCGAAGATGTAGTGCGACGGTTCCTTGAAGTGGATGACAATCTGCGACAGCTTCTGCGGCATGCGCTTGCCAGTTCGCAGGTAAAACGGCACACCCGCCCAGCGCCAGTTGCGAATGTCGGCGCGCAGGGCGACGAAGGTTTCGGTGTCGCTCTGGGTGTTGGAGTTCGGCTCTTCCAGGTAGCCGGGCACCGGTTTGCCTTCGCTGTAACCGGCAATGTACTGGCCGCGCACCACCTGAGTGGTCAGGCCTTCGGGGCTGATCGGCGCCAGCGCCTTGAGCACTTTGACTTTCTCGTCACGGATGCTGTCGGCGGACAGGTCGGCCGGCGGGTCCATGGCGATCAGGCAGAGCAGTTGCAGCAGGTGATTCTGGATCATATCCCGCAGCTGCCCGGCCTTGTCGAAGTAACCCCAGCGACCTTCGATCCCGACCTTCTCGGCCACGGTGATTTCCACGTGGGAGATGTAGTTCTGGTTCCACTGGGTTTCGAACAGGCTGTTGGCAAAACGCAGGGCGATCAGGTTTTGAACGGTCTCTTTGCCCAGGTAGTGGTCGATGCGGTAAGTGCGGTTCTCCGGGAAGAACTGCGCCACGGCGTCGTTGACCTTGCGCGAGGATTCCAGGTCCGAACCGATGGGTTTTTCCAGTACCACGCGGGTGTTTTCAGCCAGACCGACTTTCGCCAGGTTCTCGCAGATCGCGCCGTAAACGGCGGCCGGCGTGGCGAAGTAGGCAATCACGCGCTGGGCGGTGCCGGCCATCTCGGCCAGGGCCACATAATCTTCGGCCCTGAGGAAGTCGACGTGCAGGTAGGTCAGGCGGGCCAGAAAACGTTCGACCACCGCTTCGTCCAGCTCTTTGGCACCGACGTAGCGACGCAGCTCGGTAGCGATGAACGCCAAATGCTCTTGCTCACTACCGGGCTCACGGGCCAGCGCGATAACCCGCGTGTCCTCGTGCAGCAGGCCTGCTCCATCCAGTTGATAAAGGGCAGGAAACAGTTTGCGCAAGGCCAGGTCGCCGAGGGCGCCGAACAAGGCAAAGGTGCACGGTTCAACCGTAATCGAAGGCATGATGTTTGTTCTTTTATCAAGTTAAGCTACAAATACCTTTTTTCAAGGCATCACTCAAGGGAAAATGTAGTAATAACCACAACATTTTCGCAAAATACAGATTCCGAGTGGTGGTCGGTCGGAGCCATCAGTAGGATAGGCCACCGTTTGGGGCCGCATCAAAGGCCCTTTTGGCATAGCCGAACTCTAATTTGCGCAGCTGACCCAAGGAACATATATGGACCGCGTGCGAAACTTACTGGAGCAGATCCAGAATCGCCTTGAAGACCTGAACAAGGCGGAACGCAAAGTCGCCGAAGTGATCCTGCTTAATCCACAGCAGGCCACCCGGTTCAGCATCGCCGCCCTCGCCCAGGCCTCAAAGGTCAGCGAGCCGACGGTCAACCGTTTCTGCCGTTCATTCGGTGTCAGCGGCTACCCTGAGCTCAAACTTCAACTGGCCCAAAGCCTGGCCAGCGGCGCTGCCTATGTCAGCCGCGCGGTCGAGGCCGACGACAATCCGGAAGCGTACACCAAGAAAATTTTCGGCAGCGCCATCGCGTCGCTGGACAGCGCCTTGCAGGCGCTGGACCCGAACCTGATCAGCCGCGCGGTCGACTTGCTGATCCAGGCCCGGCAGATCCACTTCTTCGGTCTCGGCGCCTCGGCCCCGGTGGCGCTGGATGCGCAACACAAGTTCTTCCGCTTCAACCTGGCCGTCACTGCCCATGCCGACGTGCTGATGCAGCGCATGATTGCGTCGGTGGCGCACACCGGCGAATTGTTCGTGATCATTTCCTACACCGGCCGCACCCGCGAACTGGTGGAAGTAGCACGCATCGCCCGGGAAAACGGCGCCTCAGTGCTGGGTTTGACCGCCGAAGGTTCGCCATTGGCCAAGGCCAGTACGTTGAGCCTGAACATTCCGCTGCCGGAAGACACCGACATCTATATGCCGATGACGTCGCGGATCATTCAGCTGACGGTGCTGGACGTACTGGCGACCGGCATGACCTTGCGCCGGGGCGTGGACTTCCAGCCGCATCTGCGCAAGATCAAAGAGAGCTTGAATGCGAGCCGGTATCCGGTGGGCGACGAATTCAATTAAAAGATCGCAGCCTCGTTTCACTCGGCAGCTCCTACAAGGATTGCGTAGACCTGTAGGAGCTGCCGCAGGCTGCGATCTTTTGATCTTGCTTTAAACGCCAACCCGCGCCTGCAAACTCAAATGCGCTTTTTCCCCGGGCGCGAGGCTCAGGCTATCCGTCCCGCCGCTGGCCGCCTCCACGCAGACAAACTCGGAAATCTCATTCCAACTCACTCCCAGCAACGGCCGTGAACCCGGGTGCCAGACCACCGTGTCCGCATCATCCCCAGTATCGATGCACAATTCCCGCTGCCAGGCGTGGTCCTTGAGCTGCAATTCGCCGTCATGCTGAAACACGCGCTGACAGCCACCGTCGACGCGCAACTCGCCTTCCTGAAGACACACCTGACGGTTCAACTGGTCGTAACCCTGCGCGCCTTCAAGCCCGGACAGCGCTACCTCACCAACATCACCAATACGCCAGTAAGCGTGCAAGGCCTGGCTCAATTGGCACGGCAAGCTGTCTTGATGCTCGGTGCTCAGGCGCAAATCCATCCGTTCACCCAAGTGGGCATGCAGGTCCACTTGCCAGTCACACAACTGCAGTTGCCAATGCAGACGCACACCCTCTTCGTCATGACTGCTGTCGAGCAGTTTCCAGTCCAGCAACCGTGCCCAGCCATGGGACGGCCACGCGTTTTCGCTTGGATGACGGCCATACCAAGGCCAGCACACCGGCACGCCGCCGCGAATCGCGCCGACGTGCGGCCACTTCGCCGCGCACCAGAGCCAGGGCTTCTGCCCCGTTGGCTGGAAGTGCAGCAATTGCGCGCCCTGTCGACTGAATACCGCCTGACACCGTGGATGATCGATCACCAGCACGTCGCGCATCTGATAGCGCTCCCACGCAAACACCGGACGTTCGCGCAAGGATTTGAAGAAGCGTTGTAGCGGATGCTCATGCATGTGCCACTGTCCTGAAATCATCTGTCACCCGAGGTGCGCCGCCCCAAAAAAAAGCGGACAGCCTGGGCTGTCCGCAAATATGCGCACATATAGAGAGGAGCTTATCGCAACAGCGTTAGAACACGGACTGAATTTTCAGGCCGGCCACCAGCGCGTTGTCGACTTCATCAACACCACCCGGGTGAGTGATGTATTGCAGGTTAGGACGCACGGTCAGCCAATTGGTAACGTGG
This sequence comes from Pseudomonas sp. LBUM1644, assembly GCF_059716195.1. Lineage (NCBI taxonomy): Bacteria > Pseudomonadati > Pseudomonadota > Gammaproteobacteria > Pseudomonadales > Pseudomonadaceae > Pseudomonas > Pseudomonas sp. LBUM1644. Next base: position 4,947,293 of record NZ_CP166812.1, read on the forward strand.
AAGCCATAGTTGAGCTCGTAGTTGTACTCGGTCGTACGCAGTGGCGAGAACAGTGGATCTTCGTAGTCGCTGACGCCATTGGAAGCGTTGACCAACTCGGCGTTTTTCTTCACGTCATCGTTGACATGGATACGGGCGAAACCGATACCGACGTCATCTTTTGGACGTGCATCGAACGGGCCCTTGTACACAAACATCAGCGACTGGTAGTTGTCGACGACGTTGGTGTCCTTGTCGTGGAAAGTGGCGTTGGCGGCAACGTTCAGACCGCGAGTAGCGTCACCGTTGTGGCTGGTGAGTTGTTGTTGCGCAACGAACCAGTAGCCGTGCTTGCTGCTGTGGCTGCGATAGGCGTTGCCGCTGGTTGCCGCATTATTGCCGTTGTCGTCCTCAAGAACGTCATTGGCCTCGGCCGTGCTTTTGTAGTAACCGACACGGTATTCGCCCGGCAGGTTGTTCGGGTTAGGCAACCACACCAGTTCGACCGGCAGGACGGTGCCTGCAGTACCGCTGCCGCTGAGTTTGAAGCCGTTGCCGTGCTCCAGTTGCGACGGGTTCTGGTTGTACGCGCCGATCTGCGCATAGAACTCAGGCGAGATGTTGTACTTCACGCGTATCGCGGCCTGGCTGACTGGCCAGTTGTACCAGATGTTGGTCGCCCAGTTACCCACTTGGGAACCGCAGAACGCCAGGTTCTGGAACTCGCAAGGGAAGGTGTTGAAGTCTTCGCCTTCGCCGAAGTAACCGGCCTTGACGTCCAGTTTGCCGTCGAGGAACTGGTGTTTGACCCACAACTGCGTCAGACGGACCATGTGGCCACGACCGTAGACTTCCTGGGAAGAACTCAAGGTGCCGGCACGCGGATCGCCGACACGGTCATTGGAGATGTTCTCACCGTTACGGTTGGTGAACTGGACCTTGGCCTGGGTGTTATCCCAGCCCAGCAATTTTTGCAGGTCCAGCGCCACGCCCAGGCCAAACTGGTCGGAGTACCGTGCAGTCTTGTCGTTGTTGTAGCCGCCGTGAAGGTTGCCGCCCACTTCACCGACGTAATCCATCTTGATGTCGATACCTTGCTCGATCAGCTTGGTCCGCTCGCCGCCCCAATCACCGGTCATCCATTCGGAATCGGCGCTGAACGCGTCAGCCGCGTGCACACTACCGGCCAGCATCATTGCCGCAATGGCAGTCAATTGGCAGATAAGCTGAGCGTTGTTGTTCTTCTTCATCCCTACATCCTCGTTTTATTGTTATTAACTGTTTTTATCTAACGCGGTTACATCAGTTGCGGCGGATAACAGGCTATCCACCGCGGATTCCCCCTGTGGCAACTGCTCCTGTGGCGAGGGGATTTATCCCCGTTGGGTCGCGAAGCGGCCCTAAAAAATGGGACTGCTGCGCAGTCCAACGGGGATAAATCCCCTCACCACAAAAGCTCGCTCCTACAGTTTTTGATCTTCAGCGGCCTTTAAATTGCGCGATGTTACCCACCGACGCTTCGGTCTTCGGCACACCGGCCACCCCCAGGCGTTCCCCGGTCTTGGCATCGAACAGCAGCACTTTCGATGGATCGAATTGCAGGGTCAGGGTCTCGCCAACATTGGGCGCGACGTCCGGCGCCAGACGGCAGCAAACTTTGGTGTCATTGAGATTGACGAACACCAGCGTGTCGGGACCGGTCGGCTCGGTGACCTGGACTTCGGCGCGAATGGTCGGCAAACCGTTCGGCTCGCCGTTCGCCAGCACGATCTGTTCCGGACGCAGGCCGAGGATCACTTCGCGATCTTCGAGGCCGGCGTCCTGCATGCCCATGGGCAATTCGCAGCGCGCCTGGCCACTGTCGAGCAAGGCGATCAGACGACCGTCCTGGCGCTGCAAACGCAGGGGGATGAAGTTCATCGGCGGCGAACCGATGAAGCTCGCCACGAACAGGTTGGCCGGGTCGTTGTAGATCTGCTTCGGCGTGCCGAACTGCTGAATGATCCCGTCCTTCATCACCGCCACTTTGTCGCCCAGGGTCATGGCTTCGATCTGGTCGTGGGTCACGTAGACGGTGGTGGTTTTCAAGCGCTGGTGCATCAGCTTCATTTCGGTACGCATCTCGACCCGCAGCTTGGCGTCGAGGTTGGACAGCGGTTCGTCGAACAGGTAAATCTTCGGTCGCCGCGCCAAGGCACGACCCATGGCCACGCGCTGTTGCTGGCCACCGGAGAGCTGGCCGGGTTTGCGGTTGAGCAAGTGTTCGATCTGCAGCAGCTTGGCCACCCGCGCCACTTCCGCTTCGATGTCGGCTGCGGGCATTTTGCGAATCTTCAAGCCGAAGGCGATGTTCTCGCGCACGCTCATGGTCGGGTACAGCGCGTAAGACTGGAACACCATGGCGATGTCGCGATCTTTCGGGCTCATGCCGCTGACGTCCTGGTCACCGATCATGATCGCGCCGCCGGTGATGGTCTCAAGGCCAGCGATGCAATTCATCAGGGTCGACTTGCCGCAACCCGAAGGTCCGACCAGGATCAGGAACTCACCGTCCTTGATCGACAGTTCGATGTTCTTGAGGGTGTCCGGCAGGCCGGGGCCATAGGTCTTGTTTACATTGCGAAGTTCGAGCGTTGCCATGATTACCCCTTGACTGCGCCGGCCGTCAGCCCGCGCACGAAATACTTGCCTGCGACCACATAGACCAGCAGGGTCGGCAGCCCGGCGATCATCGCCGCCGCCATATCAACGTTGTATTCCTTGGCCCCGGTACTGGTGTTGACCAAGTTGTTCAGCGCCACTGTGATGGGTTGCGAGTCACCGCTGGAGAACACCACGCCGAACAGGAAATCGTTCCAGATCTGGGTGAACTGCCAGATCAGGCAGACCATGATGATCGGGGTGGACATCGGCAGGATGATCAAGCGGAAGATGGTGAAGAAACCCGCGCCATCGAGCCGCGCCGCCTTCACCAGCGCATCGGGAACGCTGACGTAGTAGTTACGGAAGAACAGCGTGGTGAACGCCAGGCCGTAGACCACGTGCACGAACACCAGGCCGGTGGTGGTGCTGGCCAGGCCCATCTTGCCGAGGGTGAACGAGGCCGGCAGCAGGACAGTCTGGAACGGCAGGAAGCAACCGAACAGCAGCAGACCGAAGAACAACTGCGAGCCACGAAAGCGCCACATCGACAGCACGTAGCCGTTCAGCGCACCGATGGCGGTGGAGATCAGCACCGCCGGGACGGTGATCTTGATCGAGTTCCAGAAATAACCGTCGACCGTGCCCCAGGCCTTGACCCAGCCAATGCCGCTGACCACGGTCGGCCAGCTCAGCAGGTTGCCGGTGTTGATGTCTTCCGGCGTCTTGAAACTGGTCAACAGCATGATCACCAGCGGTATCAGGTACAGGAATACGGCAAGGATCAACACGCCATAAATCGCGATGCGACTCAGGCTGATGGAAGGTTTGGCAGCGAAACTAGTCATGACGCTTGGTCCTCAGCTCGGAGTACAGGTAAGGCACGATGATTGCGAGAATCGCACCGAGCATCAGAATCGCACTGGCCGAGCCCATGCCCATCTGCCCGCGACTGAACGTGAAGGAATACATGAACATCGCAGGCAAGTCGGAGGAGTAACCCGGGCCACCGGCAGTCATCGCCGCCACCAGGTCGAAACTCTTGATCGCGATGTGGGCCAGGATCATCACCGCGCTGAAGAACACCGGGCGCAGGCTGGGCAACACCACTCTCAGGTAAATCCGCGGCATGCTCGCGCCATCGATCTGGGCGGCACGGATGATCGATTGATCAACGCCACGCAGGCCGGCGAGGAACATCGCCATGATAAAGCCCGAGGCTTGCCACACCGCAGCGATCACCAGGCAATACACCACGCGATCCGGGTCGATCAGCCAGTCCAGGCGAAAGCCTTCCCAGCCCCAGTCCCGCAATAATTTGTCCAGGCCCATGCCCGGGTTGAGCAGCCACTTCCACGCGGTACCGGTGACGATCATCGAGAGCGCCATCGGGTACAGGTAAATGGTGCGAATGAAACCTTCGCGTCGAATGCGCTGATCAAGAAACACGGCCAGCAGCACACCGATCACCAGGGTGATGCCGATAAACATGCCGCCGAACACCGCCAGGTTCTTGCTCGCTACCCACCAACGGTCGTTGTCGAACAGCCGCTGGTATTGCGCCAGGCCCGCCCATTTGTAAGTCGGCAGAAAGGTCGAACTGGTGAACGACAGGACAAACGTCCACAGGATATAGCCATAGAAGCCCACCAGGACGATGAACATGCTGGGCGCCAGCACCAGTTTGGGGAGCCAGCGCTGCAGTGCATCGAACGGCGAGGCCTTGCTGAACACAGCAACAGAACTCATGGGAAGATCCCGTACTTGGAAAAAGGATTACAAACGCATTCCCTTGTGGGAGCGGGCTTGCTCGCGAATGCGGTGTGTCATTCAAAACAAATGTCGACTAACACACCGCATTCGCGAGCAAGCCCGCTCCCACAGGAGGGGCCTGCGCTCTAACGGTTACTTGGCAGCTTTGATCGCCGTGCCCAGTTGCTTGGCGGCAGTGGCAGGATCGGCTTTCGGATCGTTGATGAAGTTGGTCACGACATCAAAGAACGCACCCTGCACCGCCAACGTGGTCGCCATGTTGTGCGCCATGCTCGGCTGCAGGCCGCCGGACTTGGCGTCCGCCAGGAAGTCCTTGGCAGCGGTCTGGGCGCAGGAGTCGAAACCGTACTTGCCCATGTCGCTCAGCATGTCGTTTCGAACCGGGATCGAACCCTTGTTGATGCTGAAGACTTTCTGGAAGTTTTCACCCAGCACGATCCTGGCAATGTCTTGCTGAGCAGCAGAAGTGCCCTTGTCTTTCTGTTTAAACACGGCCAGGGAGTCGATGTTGTAGGTGAAGGCCTTGTCGGTGCCCGGGAAGGCTACGCACTCGTAGTCTTTGCCGGCGACTTTCTTGGCTGCCGTCCACTCGCTCTTGGCCCAGTCACCCATGATCTGCATGCCGGCCTTGCCGTTGATGACCTTGGCCGCTTCCAGGTTCCAGTCCTGGCCTTTGCCGTCGACGTCCATGTAGGTCGCGACTTTCTTCAGCTCGGTCAGCGCCTTGACCATTTCCGGGCCAGTCAGCGTAGCGTTGTCCAGGTCGACCAGGGCCTTCTTGTAGCCATCGACGCCCATGACCGAAAGCACCACCGCTTCGAACACGGTGCTGTCCTGCCAAGGCTGGCCACCGTGGGCGAGCGCGATGAAGCCCGCAGCCTTGAGCTTGTCGCCGGCCGCATAGAATTCCTGAAGGGTAGTCGGGGCTTTTTCGATGCCGGCTTTCTTGAAGACTTCCGGGTTGATCCACAGCCAGTTGACGCGGTGAATGTTCACCGGCACGGCCACGTAGTCACCGTCGTACTTCACGGTATCGGAGACTTTCTTGTCGAGCAGGCTGTCCCACTTCTCTGATTTTGCAGTTTCTTTCAAGACGTCGGTGTCGAGCAGACCGGTGGACGCCCATTCCTGGATGTCCGGACCTTTGATCTGCGCTACACCCGGCGGGTTACCGGCAACGGCGCGGCTTTTCAGTACGGTCATGGCCGTGGCACCGCCACCGCCCGCGACTGCGCCGTCTTTCCAGGTGAAGCCGTCTTTTTCGACTTGGGCCTTGAGGACATCAACGGCAGCTTTCTCGCCACCGGAGGTCCACCAGTGAACGACTTCTACCGAACCTTTGGAATCGGCGGCAAGCGCACTGACAGGGAATGCAGAGATAGGAAGCAATGAGGCAAGAGAAATGACAGTAGCGAGGCGAGAAATCGCATTCATCTAGAATTACCTTTCTTGTTGTTATGCATGCAAGTCTGGTGCTTGCGCTGCATAGGATTTTAAACAGGAGTTTTGCCTTCGCAGGTAACGAAGGGACGCTTGAATGTCACCACATGGTTACACAGGAGCGCTCTGGGACAACCTCGCCAGGGCCGTGGCCATGCTCGGCGCCAACGGCAAGCGCGGAATCAATACCGACTGCCAGGCGTGATACAGGTCGGGTTTTCCGGCCCAGATATCGGCACTGGGAAGGTTCTGCGGATCAAGTTCATGGTGCCAACTGCCATAACAGCGGTCGATGAAATGACCGTCACAGAATTCCCAGAACAGTCGGTACCAGGTTTCGTATTGTTCATCGCCGGTGCGTTTCAGCAGGGCACTGGCGGCAGCGCTGGCTTCGCAATGGGTCCAGTGCAGGCGATGACGAACCACGGCGCGATTGTCCCAGTCGAGGGTGTAGACAATCCCCGGCGCGCCGTCGACGTTCCAGCCGTGACGACAGTTGTGGTCGAAGAGTTTTTGCGCGTCAGTGGCGAGCCAGCCTGGGGTCAGCATCCCCGCCTGTACCCGCGCGGCTTCGAGGTGCAGCAACAGGCGCGCCCATTCAAAACCGTGCCCGGGCGTGGTGCCGAACGGGCGGAAACCATCGGCCGGGTTGTCGTGGTTGTAGTCGCGCAGCGGTTGCCAGTCGCGGTCGAAATGCTCGACCACCAGATAGTCATTGGCTGCCGCTTGGTTGTGGATAACGCGTTCGACGATGCGCTGCGCGCGGCACAGCCAACGGTTGTCATCAGTGACATCGGCCAGCGCGAGGAACGCTTCGGTGGCGTGCATGTTGCTGTTGGCGCCGCGATAGCTTTCTTCTTCACTCCAGTCGCGGCTGAAGGATTCGCGCATCGCGCCCTCCTCCTCGCTCCAGAAATGCGTGTCGATAATGTTGATCGCCTCATCGAGCAAGACTTGCGCACCGGGGCGCTGGGCGACCACGGCGGAACTGGCGGCCAGGGCAACGAAGGCATGCAGGTAAGCGGCCTTGCCGGTGTTGCCGTCGCGATGATGGGCCGTGGCGAACCAGCCGCCGTGCTCGGCATCCTTTAGCGGGCCGCTGAGAGCTCGGACGCCGTGATCCACAAGTTCAGCAAACCCTGGCAGACCCTGGATATGGGCCATGGCGAAGCTGTGGGTCATGCGTGCGGTGTTCATGGTTTCGGCGTGGGCATTGGCCGCAAGGCGGCCCTTTTCATCGAGATTGCCAGAGCCTTCGGGAAGCTTCGAGGCCTTGGCGAACGCCAGCAGGCGCAGGCCCTCAGCGGCAAGCCATTGCTGATGGGCAGGTGCGTTCAGCCAACTGCTGAAGGCCGGTTGGAAGGTGTCCATGGGGTGCCTTTTTTGTTGTTATGACTGGAGGCAGTCTAAACAACGGGCGGTGCTGGGCTTGTAACGAAGGAGGCAGGGTTTGTCACCAATCAGTGACAAAACAAGATCAAAAGATCGCAGCCTGCGGCAGCTCCTACACAGATCCCTGTAGGAGCTGCCGCAGGCTGCGATCTTTTGATCTTCTCAATCCATCGACCGCGGCAACTGCAACGTCACCCGCAACCCGCCTTCACGTAAATTCTGCAGGCTGACTTCCCCGCCATGGCTATGGGCGATGTTGCGCGCAATCCCCAACCCCAACCCGTAACCCTGCTGCTGTCCGGCCAAGCGGAAGTGCGGCTCGAAGACCTGCTCCAGCCGCTGCTCCGGCACACCAGGGCCTTCATCGTCGACATGCAGCACGAATGCGTTTTCATCGTCATCGATGTGCAGGTGCGCGTTCTGCCCGTACTTCAGGGCATTGTCGATCAGGTTGCCGATGCAGCGCTTAAGCGCCAACGGCTTGCCGGGATACGCCGCCAGTGCCCGCCCTTGCTGGGTGACGCGACCATTGCCATTGGGCGCCAGATACGGCTCCACCAGACAATCGAGCACATGGTTGAGGTCCACCGGTTCGATGTTCTCGTGGATGTCGGTGTCTTTCACGCATTGCAGCGCACCTTTGACCAGCAACTCCAACTCATCCAGATCGCGACCGAACTTGGCCTGCAGCTTTTCGTCTTCGAGCAACTCCACGCGCAGTCGCAGCCGGGTAATGGGTGTACGCAAATCGTGGGAAATCGCACTGAATAACTGACTTCGTTCGGTCAGGTATCGGCTGATGCGTTCACGCATCGCATTGAAGGCACGACCCACTTCGACCACTTCACTGCCACCGCCTTCGGCCACCGGCTCGACTTCCGCACCGAGGGACATGTCCCGCGCGGCACGCGCCAGGCGCTTGAGCGGCCGGCTCTGCCAATGCACCAGCAAGCCGATGAACAACAGCAAAAAGCCACTGGTGAGGACGATGAACCAGACCTGTTGCGCCGGCAGGCCTTGCTCTTCAAGACTGGTGTAGGGTTCAGGCAACAGCGAGGCGATGTACAGCCATTCACCCGGCGCCATCTGGATTTGCGTGACCAGCACCGGTGGGTTCACCGGTTCCAGGGTCAATGCGTAATGCGCCCAGGAACGCGGCAATTCGTCGAGCTTCAAACCGCTGTTAAAGATTCGCAGGTCTTCGGGGCTGACGAAGGTCACGGAGATGTCCGTATCGTGGCCCAGGGACTCGCGCAATACCTGGTCCACCGCCTTGAGCACGGCTTCTTTGCGCGGGGTGATCGGCAGCACTTCCATGCCCAAGGGTTTGTCGTTGAGGGTGACCACGAACCGGGTGCCGCCCATGCTGCGCAACTGGTCGAGCACTAACGGCCGGAACGCCACAGGCAACGAACGGAAATAACTGACACTGGCGGTCATCGAATGGGCGAGGCTACGGGCGCTGGTGACCAGGCCTTCAAGCTGCGTGGCGCGCAGTTGCGAGACCCAGATCACGCTGGACAACGTCTGGGCGAACAGCACAGCCAACAGTGTCAGCAGCAACATCCGGCCCAGCAGTGAGCGCGGCACCGGCACCCGTGCGATGAGCGTGCGGAAAAACTCAGTGACCATTAGTGGCAACCACATTGGCCGCCAGTTGGTAGCCGCTGCCACGCACGGTGCGGATCAGCCGTGGCGGTTTTTCAGTGTCGCGCAAGCGCTGGCGCAAGCGGCTGACAGCCATGTCGACGATGCGATCCAGCGGCATCAGGTCACGGCCACGGGTAGCGTTGCCAATGGTGTCGCGGTCGAGGATTTCCTGAGGATGATCGAGGAACAGTTTCAACAGCGCGAAATCGGCGCCGGAGAGAATCACTTCTTCGCCGTCGATGTGGAACAGCCGATGGCTGACCATGTCCAGGCGCCAGTCGTCAAAGGCCAGCACTTCACTGCCGGAGCGTTCCTGACCGAACTGCGCGCGGCGCAACAGCGCTTTGATGCGCGCCTGTAACTCGCGGGGGCTGAAGGGTTTGCCGAGGTAATCATCCGCACCCAACTCCAGACCGATGACGCGATCGGCCTCGTCGGAGCTGGCGGTGAGCATGATGATCGGCACCTGCGCCTGACGCGGGTGCTGGCGAATCCAGCGGCACAGACTGAAACCGTCTTCGTCCGGCAACATCACATCGAGGATCACCAGATCGCTCGGCGCATCGTTCATGGCTTGACGGAAACCGGCGCCATCGGGCGTGGTGCGGACCTGAAAACCGGCGCGAGTCAGGTAGGTGTCCAGCAACTCGCGTATCTCTTGATCGTCATCGACCAACAAAATCGACTTGTTGACTGAGCTCACGGGGCGGCGTCCTTGTTGTTTGAATTGGGCGGATTATGCCTTAACCACAGAACCTGCAAACACCGCAAAACACTGTAGGAGCGAGCTTGCTCGCGATGGACGTCAACGATAACTCGTCATTTCCGGATGCGCGCGGCGCTCTCAAGTCCATCGCGAGCAAGCTCGCTCCTACAGGTAACTGCATTCAGGCTGGGATGGATTGATCCAACGCCACACCTGCGCCAACCAGGCCGGAATACGGCGCCGTCACCAGCCACACCGGAATGCCTTTGAAGTAGTCGCTCATGCAGCCCTTGTCGGCGAAGCACCGGGCGAAACCGCTTTCGATGAAGAAATCGGCAAACCGCGGAATCACCCCACCGACGATAAACACGCCACCGCGGCCACCGGTGGTCAGCACGTTGTTGCCCGCGACGCGGCCGAGCCAGCAGCAGAATTGCTCCAGCACTTCCAGGGCAATCGGATCCCCCGCCAACCCGGCGGCGGTAATCGCCTCCGGGGTGTCGAGCACCGCTTCGTGACCATCCACCGCGCAGATCGCCCGATAAACCCGTGGCAAGCCGCTGCCGCTCAAGGCGGTTTCAGCGCTGACATGGCCGATCTCGTTGAAGATGTGTTGCCACAGTTGAGTTTCGCGCGGACTGCTCAGGGGCAAATCGACGTGACCACCCTCCCCCGGCAACGCCGCATAACGGCCCTCACCGAGGTCGAGCAAGGTGCCGACACCCAGGCCAGTGCCCGGGCCGATCACCACCGCTGGCCGCAACGGTTCCGGCGTGCCTGCGCAGACCACGCGAAATTCGTCCGGCTGCAAACGGGTCATGCCCAGCGCCATGGCCGAGAAGTCGTTGACCAGCAGCAGTTGATCGACCTGCAAGGACTTGCAGAAACCCTTGCGACTCAGGCGCCAGTGATTGTTGGTGAACTTGAATTCATCACCACTCACGGGACCGGCGACCGACAGGCACACCGAGCCGATGGCACCCGGTTTCAAGCCCAACCCGCCCAGGTAGACACCAATGGCCTCCTCCGGGCTGGCATGATCGGCCGTCGCCAGCACCTGGATTGATTCCAGCTGCTGGTTTTTCCACAACGCGAAACGTGCGTTGGTCCCACCGATGTCACCGACCAAAGCCAGTTTCAATTAAGCGTCTCCAGGGCAGAAGTAAAGGCGCTGGCGCCCTGCTCTGCGGAGCTGAAGGCCATGCGCATGAAACCAAACAGTTCGCGACCGCTGCCGATGTTATTGCCCAACAGGCCCTTGGCAGGTTCGCGCGCTGCAAATTCTTCGGCGTCCACCTTAAGCTCCAGGGTGCCTTTAACGCCATCGACGCGGATGATATCGCCCTCTTGCACCCGCGCCAAAGCGCCGCCCACATAAGCTTCGGGGCTGACGTGAATCGCCGCCGGGATTTTCCCCGAGGCGCCAGACATGCGGCCATCAGTGACCAACGCGACCTTGAAGCCTCGATCCTGCAGCACGCCGAGGAACGGGGTCATCTTGTGCAGTTCCGGCATGCCGTTGGAACGCGGGCCCTGGAAGCGCATCACCGCGACAAAATCCTTCTCCAGCAAACCAGCCTTGAAGGCATCGGCCAAATCCTGCTGATCCTGGAACACCATGGCTGGTGCTTCAACAATCTGGTTTTCCAGGGCGACGGCTGAGACCTTCATGACGCCGCGCCCCAGATTGCCTTCCATCACACGCAGACCGCCCTCTGGCGAAAACGCACGAGCGACCGGACGCAGGATGGTTTCGTCGAGGCTTTCGGTCGGGCCTTCGCGCCAGACCAGTTCGCCGTTGTCGAGGAACGGCTCCATGGTGTAGCGGCTCAGGCCATGGCCGAGCACGGTGTTGACGTTTTCGTGGAGCAACCCGGCTTCCAGCAATTCGCGAATCAGGAACGACATGCCGCCCGCCGCCTGGAAGTGGTTGATGTCGGCTTTGCCATTCGGGTAGACGTGGCTCAGGGTCGGCACCACCTCGGAGAGGTCGGCCATGTCCTGCCAGGTCAATTGAATGCCCGCCGCCATGGCGATGGCCGGCATGTGCAGCGTGTGGTTGGTCGAGCCGCCGGTGGCGTGCAGGGCCACGATCGAGTTGACCAGCGAACGTTCGTCGACGATTTCGCCGATCGGCATGAAGTCGCCGTTCTGTTTGGTCAGGCGGGTGACCTGATGCGCCGCTTCGCGGGTCAGGGCATTGCGCAATGGGGTGTTCGGGTTGACGAAAGAGGCGCCCGGCAAGTGCAGGCCCATGACTTCCATCAGCAGCTGATTGGTGTTGGCAGTGCCGTAAAAGGTGCAGGTGCCCGGGCTGTGATAAGAGTTCATTTCCGACTCCAGCAGCTCTTCGCGGCTGGCCTTGCCTTCGGCGTAGCGCTGACGGACGTCGGCTTTCTGCTTGTTGGAAATGCCCGAGACCATCGGCCCGCCCGGCACGAAGATCGTTGGCAAATGACCGAAACGCAACGCGCCCATCATCAGGCCCGGCACGATCTTGTCGCAGATGCCGAGCATCAGCGCACCGTCGAACATGTTGTGGGACAACGCCACGGCGGTGGACATCGCAATCACTTCACGGCTCGGCAGGCTCAGCTCCATGCCTGGCTCGCCTTGGGTCACGCCATCGCACATGGCCGGGGTACCACCGGCGAACTGGCCGACCGAGCCGATCTCGCGCAGGGCTTTCTTGATCTGTTCGGGGAAGACTTCGTACGGCTGATGCGCCGACAGCATGTCGTTATATGACGAAACAATCGCAATGTTTGCCGAGTTCATCATGCGCAGGCTGTTCTTGTCGTCGGTGCCGCAACCGGCCACGCCATGGGCGAAGTTGGCGCATTGCAGTTTGCCGCGCATCGGACCGTCGCTGGCTGCACCGCGAATGAGCGCAAGGTAAGCCTCGCGGGTTGCGCGGCTGCGGGCGATAAGCCGTTCGGTGACCTCAAGGACGCGGGGATGCATGTTTAGAACTCCAGGCTAACGGATGTGGCGACCTGATTGTCTATGCTGAACAAGGACCGTTGTGATTGGGATGACAAACGGCTTTCTTGATCGGTCGGACCAGTTGATTCAGGTCACTCGTTGTAGATTGAACAAAATATTGCCATTAAAAAGGCTTGTTTTCTATTTTTATGCGAATAATCTTGTAATTCCAACAACAAAACGACGGCGGCCCAGTTAAATGACTCTTCGAATTGCAATCAATGGTTTTGGCCGGATTGGCCGCAACGTCCTTCGCGCACTGTATACCCAAGGCTACCGTCAGGATTTACAGATCGTTGCCATCAACGACCTGGGTGACAGCTCGATCAACGCTCATCTGCTCAAGTACGACACCGTTCACGGCACGTTCGACGCCGATGTTCAGCATGATGAGGAAAGCCTGACCGTCAACGGCGACCGTATTGCCGTCAGCGCCATTCGCAATCCGGCTGACCTGCCTTGGGCCGCGGAAAAGATTGATGTCGTGTTCGAATGCACCGGCCTGTTCACCGATCGCACCAAAGCCGCCGCGCATATTACGGCCGGCGCGCGCAAAGTGATCATCTCCGCCCCGGCCAAAGGCGCTGACGCCACCGTGGTTTATGGGGTTAACCACGATATTTTGCGCCAGTCCCACCAGATTATTTCCAATGCGTCGTGCACCACCAACTGCCTGGCCCCGGTGGCTCAGGTGCTGCACCGCGAGTTGGGCATCGAAAGCGGTCTGATGACCACGATTCATGCCTACACCAATGACCAGAACCTGACCGACGTCTACCACACCGACCCGTACCGCGCGCGTTCCGCCACGCAGAACATGATCCCGAGCAAGACCGGCGCCGCCGAAGCCGTTGGCCTGGTGCTGCCGGAACTGGCGGGCAAGCTGACTGGCATGGCGGTGCGTGTCCCAGTGATCAACGTGTCGCTGGTGGACCTGACCGTGCAGCTCAAGCGCGAAGCGTCGGCCGATGAAGTGAACGCGCTGCTGAAAGAAGCCAGCCAGCACTCGAAAATTCTCGGTTACAACACCCTGCCGCTGGTTTCCAGTGACTTCAATCACAACCCGCTGTCGTCGATTTTCGACGCCAACCACACCAAATCCAGCGGCAAGCTGCTCAAAGTGCTGGCCTGGTACGACAACGAATGGGGCTTCTCCAACCGCATGCTCGATAACTGCCTGGCGCTCTGTAACGCCGAGTAATCGACGCGACGCGCCTCCCGCAATAACCGGGCGCGAAACCGCACTAAGTGCTGGCGCTCCCCCCGCAATGTCGGGGCACGAAACCGCACTACGTGTTGGCGCCTCCCGCAATGACTGGGCATGAAACCGCATCGGCGCGGACCTGTAGGAGCTGCCGAAGGCTGCGATCTTTTGATCTTGATTCTTAGCTATCCGAAGAAGATCAAGATCAAAAGATCGCAGCCTTCGGCAGCTCCTACGGGTGTTTGCGCAGTGCAGTGCAGTACGTTTTGGAGCAGTGATTGATGATCGGTATCAGCTTTACGCACAAGACCGTGGCGGCGCGCAAGCGGATCGCCCTGGTCGCCCATGACCATTGCAAGGTGTTTTTGCTGGACTGGGCCGAGCGGCACAAAGACAAACTCACACAACATGAACTGGTCGCCACTGGCACCACGGGATTGTTGTTGCAACAACGCCTCGGCCTGCAAGTGGAGAGCATGATCAGCGGCCCCTTGGGTGGCGATCAACAGCTCGGCGCGCGCATCGCCGAGCAACGGGTCGATATGCTGGTGTTTTTCTGGGACCCGTTCGAACCGCAACCCCATGACCCGGATATCAAGGCGTTGCTGCGCGTCGCGGCGGTCTGGAATATTCCGGTGGCGTGCAATGAATGCAGCGCCGACTACCTGCTCAGCAGTCCATTGATGGATCAGGCTCACTCGCAGCGCATCCCGGATTACGCGACGTATTTATCGGGACGGGGTTAGTACAGAGCTGCGGTCTACGGCCAGGTTTTGAGCTCGGGCAGCAACTCACCGCGCAGGCGTTCAAAATGAGCCTGAGGCGGCTCTTCAGGTTGCGGGTTCCAGTTTTTGATACCGGGCGTGTGCATCTCCTGCAAGCGTTCGGTAATCAAAAAATGCAGTTGCTCCGGTGTCTGCCATCCCCATTGTTGTGCCAGTTCGAGTTGCTCCGTCAGCCAGGTTTTTGGCGAAAGGTGTTCGGGCATTCTGGCCAGGTCCTGACTGTGCTCGGCCAACAGGTACTGACCAATATTAGCCAACAATATCGCCTGTTCCTGACTGACCGGCGCAGGGACATCCAGCCATGGCGGACTGCCAGGGACAGGATATTCGCCAGGTGCCGAATTCTCGGTTGTCGTCCATTGCTCGCCCAGCCAGTAACAGATACTGATGACCGGGCCGAGGTATTGGGGATACACCGACTCGGGAAGATGAGCCAGAGCCCGCGCCAACACCCGATTGTCGTGGAAACGGTAGAGCGCCTGGTGCGGCCGTTTCCCGATGAACAGGCGTTCTCGCCAATGTTTGACCAGTCTCCCGATTGAGTGAGTTTCGATGCTCGCCAGCCAACCCCAATTCCTTGGCTGCCCTTCGAACATCTCATTGAGCGATGACGGATTCAGGCTATCAATTAAAAAAATCATCGGACCGCCCACAACCAGCGCGGCAACGGCGCTCTGGCTGTAGACACTGTGACAGTGCTCAGGTATCAACTGGCGTAACAAGACCTGATGAATACCGGGCACAGCCGCCGAATCGAGGATCAGGCACAGGCTACGGCCAAGTTGTGATTGCTGTGCCATCCACTGATCAGGCAAGTTATTCATACGCAGCTCCTTCATCTGAACAAATCCCCTCGCAACAGGCTTCGCAGACTGGGCAGAAGGCTGCAGCTTGCTCGCCAGCCAGCGTCATCAACGCCTGTTGACCAAGGGCGATAACCGGCGCTCTTTCGATGGGAGCTTTCAATCCCTGGGATGTACCCGGTAGCAGCGGCGCAGCCAACGTACCCTGCGCGGGCCTGCCTCCCACCTCGATTGCACAACTGCTGTAAATGCCACTCGAACTGATCACTAAATGATTATCGCCAGCACACAAGGTCATGTTTTCGCCGGCATCGAGCACCAGTTTTACACCGCCCTTTAAATGAATTTCCTGACCCGCCTCTGTGACCAGCACCTGGCCCACATAGGTATGGCTGCTTTGCGCGACGTGCAGATGATCATTGGCCATCAGCCGGGTTTTTCGGTCGCCTGTGGTCGTTCGATGTTCTTCCGCCTCGAACACACTGGTGCTGGTGCCCTTGATCGTTTCCCGACGTTCGCGGCCGACTTCCAGCCGACTGTCGTTTTTAATGTTTTGCTCAAGGTCCCGCTGCGCTCGAAGGTAGATCAGCTCTTGCCCGACGCGGTCTTCGATGTGCAACTCGCTGAACCCTGTGCTCTTGGGTGAGCTGCGACTTCGAAAGACGCTTCGGGTTTTGTTCGCCGGCAATTCATGGGGCACCGGGTTGGTAAGGTGAGGCAGGCAGCCCGTAATCATGGGGCGATCAGGGTCGCCATCCAAAAAGGTGACCGATACTTCCATGCCGACACGGGGAATGCTGACCGCCCCGTAGCCGTCGCCAGCCAAAACGGTCGAGACTCTCAACCAGCAACTGCTTTTATCGGTTTGCGGATCAGTACGATCCCAGTAAAAACGGACTTTGACCCGGCCGTATTCATCGCAGTGAATCTCCTCTCCCTCCGGCCCGGTGACTTTGGCGGTCTGACTGCCGGAAATGGTGGGTTTAGGGTGTTTGACCGGCGGCCGATACGGTGCATCCCAAGGCGTCGCGGCAAAGGTGTTGCGATAGCCCTGAAAGTCCGAGGAATGAATTTGGCTGTGCATCGCCTCTTCAAGCACTTGTAATTGCTGGCCTTCATGCGTGAGCCCGGTCAGCAGCCAAAGGTCATTCCATTCAACACGATGATGTTCACACAAGACGAGGAAATGACCGCTGTGCAAGTTACCGAGGTCGCTGGCGCCGTCGGCCAACCGGTAATCGCTGCGATGCTGCTCCAGCTGGCGGGCGGCCAAACGCTTGCCCTCATCACCGGTTTTAAAACGTCCCGGCGCCCGGTAATCCTCCAGGCGCGGAGCGACCGGGCTTCTGCTCACTTGTTCGAGTCGTCGGTTCGGTTTTTCGAAATCATAGTCCCGAATCGCCACCTGACTGGGACGAGTGGCCAAACGCACGCCGAAGGTGTCAATCACCGGGTGATCAGCCACCTGACCATTTTTTTGTCGAAAGGTGGACGGGGCTAACCGACGGAAACACGTCTGATCATCGCCAAAGACCAACAGGTGCCCTTGTGGGCTGTGCTGAAAATGGTAGTGAATACCCGACTCTTCACAGAGTCGCTGAATAAACCCCAGATCTGTTTCGTTGAACTGAACGCAATACTCGCGTGGCAAATAGACACTTGGGCCCAGTTGAAAAGTGAACACATCGCCGAGCATGCCGTGCTTGTTCAGGACTTCGGTGATGATCTGCTCGACGCTGCGTTGCTGAAAAATTCGCCGGTCGCTACACAGGCCCAGATACGCCAGTTGGGGGACCAGTCTCAGCTCATAACGCGTCAGTCGATTACCCGTTTCACGCTGCGCAAAGCCATCAATCAATCCGTGCATGCCCTCGCCGGGAGGCCCAAAGCCAAGGAAGGCAGGTTTGTGCAGCAGCCTCTCAAGATCAACGTCTGATCGTTCGCTGACCAGTTCCAGATTGACTTCATAGGGCTCACTGATCGATTCACTGGCTTTGAAGGCCAGCACCTGGAAGTCATGTTGCAACCCGCTGATATCGAGATAGAAGCGAGGTTTGGAGATTGCGTCATGCATTGGATAGTCCTTTAAATGCAAGGTTGGCCACACTCAGCTGTACGAATCGATATCGAACGGCTCGCGGGCCAGCCGAAATCCATCATCCAATTGCCTTGGAATCATTGCGTACTGCTCCAAACGCTGATTTTCAGCGTGTTTGAACCAGCGCTCCACGCCCCCGGCGAACTCCGGAAGTTGCGCAGCGCTGCCATACACGTCAGCCAGGGTGAGACGGCTATAGCGCAGGGTTTCCAGGCGTTCGCGGGTTCTCTCCAGTCGAGTACGCTCACGGAACAAGGCATCCATGGTGGCGCTTTCAACTTTCGTCGCGCCACGCGGTCCCTCGTTTTGGCGCGTCCACCGGGCATACTCGTACAGTTTGTCCTTGAGCATCGTGATGGCGTCATCGACAGCGCCGTACTCACGCTCGGTGACGATGGTCACCTTGGCTTCCTGGGTTTGCTGCCAGCGGCGCAAGGTCGCCCAGGCGAAAGGAATGTAACTGGCAACCATCATGTGGTCTTTGTAGTTGATCAGTTGGGCGAGCAGGCCGTCGCGCACCGGCATATCGCCCCGCCGCGTCTTTTCCAGCATGGCGGTACAGGCGGCGTCTTCGATGGACTCGCAATCCGGGTCCCATAAAACCGACGACCACTCTTTGTCATTAAAGAGCACGGGCATGAAGTGCTGTTGTTGCCCGTGATGCTGATAGGGATCACCGCCGACGCGCACCAGACCGGCGCCAAACAGCAACATGCCATACGGCCCGGAAAGGACCGTCGTCGCCAGGCCCGGGACCCAGACCTTCCAGTTAGCGTCCATCCACGGCGCCGGCACGCCGGGCACCGGGTCGTTGTTATTGACCATGCGGTGGTGGACGAGGTCGGCGGCGCCTTTGACGAAGGTCGAGTCGCCGGCGCGTGGGGCGCCGTAGGTGTAGAGGAGGATGTTGTAATCCTCATCCGGGAAACGGCGTAATGCTTCTGCCAACAACAAGGCGATGGCGCCGCCCAGGCTGTGGCCGCAAATGATGATCTTTTGGCCGGAGTGAAATTTATCCAGATACCGCAAGACAAACGCTTTCATCGCCTGAAAAGCGCTGTAAAAACCCTGATGGACGCTCCCGATACCTTCCTCAAACGGAACTTGCAGCGCGTGCACATCACGTAGCGTGTCTTTCAGGCTGGCCGTGCCGCGCACCGCAATCAGAACGACCTCGTCGTGATGACAGATAAACGCCTGGGTATCGCCACCATCTTCCTGATCATCGAAAAAATGCTGGTTTGCCGGGTGTTCCTGGTCTTTGCCTTTGTCCGGGTGGTTTTGCTCATACAGCGTGGGGTCGAACGGCAGGATCTCCAGTCGCTTTGAATACGGCACATCCTCGTACAACGGGTAATACCGGTGGGACTGATTCTTGTCGATTCGCCAGCTCTCCCGGTAACTGGCCAACGCCTCGCCAAACAGATTTCCGATGCTTGGGTCCAGCGCGAAGCGCACCTTGTCCAGCGGATTTTTCGTCGGGTCCTGCGCGAAGTCGGTGTAACTCAGCGTTGCCATCAGCGCCAATTGATAGAGGTTCAGCGCACAGAATTCGTCATCGGTGGACAGCATGGGCCGCAAGGCCCGCATCGGCCGCACTTCCAGCACATTGTGTTTGTTGGGGCTCAACGCAACGCCGAACGACTGTTCCGGACCGAACCCCAGTTCGCCCATGGCCCTGAGCAGTGTCCTTTGTGGTTCGTAGAAGCGCTTGACCACCGGTGGTAAATGCGCGCATTCACGGACCAGGTCCCGCACCTCGATCTGGAGGAAAATGTCGGCTTCCTTCATCACCGGGTTATGTTCGCGACGAAATCCGTCTTCGTGGAAGAAGCGGGTTTGTTCGGCGCGGAACTGGAGTTCGGTGATGGGGAGGGGGTAAGACTTCCGTATCATCAAGTCGCGGTAAGTTGCCTCCATGCCTTGATACGAAGCGTCCAATTTGAGTACGACAGAGCCTCGATAGTGATTTTCCACCTTTGCGAAACCTTCACCATTCAATCGTCCGGTGTATTGCTGACCAACGCTGTCCACAGCGGTAAAAGGCAAACCACCATAAGGTTTACCGTCACCCTGCTCGTCAACTAATCGAAAACTCGTCCAATGCCCCCGTAGCGGGCAAGCCAGCATTTTTTTGCTGAAACAAAGGATATCTCGCTCCTGAAGTGTCATGACTGATCTCCTTATTCAGTGCAATTGGGATAAACGGTGCAGGCTCTGCCATCAGAAAATTTGAAATCAGTAAATTGGGGAGGCTCGGTGCATCTTTCCTCATTGTTAGTTCCCCAACGCCCTGTGCATGGTTTCCAACCATTGGTCGTTTCGAACCACCATCCGCGGTAATACGGCTGGTCCTGAGCAGCCATCCTGAACTCCATCCTCACCGTCCTGCCCGATAGCTGATCGCGCTGCAACACCCCGCCCGCCATGCGCTTCACCATCTGCCCGTCCGCGTCGACGGCCCGGCAGTGCAGGATTTTCCGGATGTTGCGTTTGGGCCCCACGGTGCGAAACAACCACTGGCATTGCCCTTGAAACGCCTGAACGCCAGCGCTCGGAAAGGCTGGAAGATCAGCCCCAAGCACATCGCGAAAGGCCAGGCTGGCAAAATCGCCACCTATGTCAGACCAGCGCGAGCCCCACTTCGCGTCGAGGTTCAGCCTCAAACTACTCAACACCAACGGACACCCACCCGCACGCGTCGTCAGCGGAATCTGAAACTCAGCCGTGCGCGCAACGCTCTGGTATTCACTGGTAAAAAACTTGCGATTGGGGGCCACTTTTCCGCTCTCACGCGGCGGCGCCTCACACGTTTCGCCGGTGGCCGGCACATAAAAGGCATCAGCCTTGACCCTGAAATCAGCCGGCACTTCGGCCTGCAAGGTAAAGCTCTGCGCCGGCGCAAAAACACAACCGCCAGTGGCGAGCGCCAGAAAAACGATTGCCAATGCGCGGGCAAATGGCCGGTTGGCGAAACACAATAATGTGCCGTTGTTGAGAACTGGCGTTTCCCATTCCTGGAGTGCCATGTCTGATTTCCTTATTCAGTACAGTTGGGATAGATGGTGCAGGTCCTGCCATCAGGCATTTTGAAATCCTTGAATTGAGGCGGCTCCAGACAGAGTTCTTCTATATCTCGTCCCCACCGCCCCCCACAGGGTTTCCAGCCACTCAGTGTTTTGAACCAATACAGATCGAAATAAGGCGTTTCCTGTTCTGCCATCCTGAACACCATCCTCGCCTCCCTGCCCGGTAACTGATCACGCTGCAACACCCCGCCTGCCATGCGTTTCACCATCTGCCCGTCCGCGTCCGCGTCGACGGCGCGGCAGTGCAGGATTTTCCGGATATTGCGTTTGGGGCCAACGGTACGAAACAGCCACTGGCATTGCCCTTGAAACGCCTGAACACCAACGCTCGAAAAGGCTGGAAGATCAGCACCAAGCACATCGCGAAAGGACAGGCTGGCAAAGTCGCCACCTATGTCAGACCAGCGCGAGCCCCACTTCGCGTCGAGGTTCAGCCTCAAACTACTCAACACCAACGGACACCCACCCGCACGCGTCGTCAGCGGAATCTGAAACTCGGCCGTGCGCGCAACGCTCTGGTATTCACTGGTAAAGAACTTGCGATTGGGGGCCACTTTTCTGCTCTCACGCGGCGGCGCCTCACACGTTTCGCCGGTGGCCGGCACATAAAAGGCATCAGCCTTGACCCTGAAATCAGCCGGCACTTCGGCCTGCAAGGTAAAGCTCTGCGCCGGCGCAAAAACACAACCGCCAGTGGCGAGCGCCAGAAAAGCGATTGCCAATGCGCGGGCAAATGGCCGGTTGGCGAAACACAATAATGTGCCGTTGTTGAGAACTGGCGTTTCCCATTCCTGGAGTGCCGTCACTTGATGCCCCTGCCATTTGCCCCCGTAAAAAACGAAGTATCAATAGGGGGTATAGCAGTCATCCAGAACTGTCTGAGGGGCCAGGAAACGTTTGGGAACACGCCTACGCCAGTCTCTGAAATATCTGACATATGCAGCCCTGCGGTGGGTAAAAGTGCGCAACTTTCTGCCAAGCGAACACCGCTTCATCAACGTCCTCACGCTCTGAACCTAGTGATAACGCTTACAAACTAGTACTTGACCGCCGACAAAGATGATAAGCATTATCATTAACTCGAAATGGATCAGGTCCTCCCGTGAGTCAATCTCGCTTCAATCACGTCTTCATCGCCCAGCGAGTCTCGCTGCTGCGCACGTTGGAGCGGATGGTCAACAATCACAGCACCGCCGAAGATCTCTTGCAGGAGACCTACCTGCGAGTGACCCGCGCGCTGAGTGAACGGGCGATCGATCACCTTGAACCTTTTGTTTTCCAGACCGCTCGCAACCTGGCGCTGGACCATTTGCGTGCGCGACGCATCCAGTCGCGGACCCTGCTCGACGACGTCCCGCCGGAGGTGGTGGAAAGCATTGCCGCCCCCGCCAGCAGTGCCGAGGATGCCGCCCACGCCGAACAACTGCTGGAGCGTTTGAACGTGAGCCTCAGTCAACTCAGCCGCCGTCAGCAACAGATTTTCATCCTCAGCCGATTGCACGGGCACAGCTATCTGGAGATTGCCGAGAAGCTCGATGTGTCGTTGAGTACCGTGCAAAAGGAACTGAAGCTGATCATGGCGATCTGCATTGGCGTCGCCGAGCGGTTAAACGGCGACTGAGCCGGCAAGGCTTTGCTACCCTTGCCTCTCTTTCGAGCTTCATTAAAAAAACAGCCGTGCACAGACACTGCCGAGGAAACACCGTGACGGACACTCAACGAGCGTCTCCCCCCGCCCCCCCTCCGCCCTCCCCGGCGCGGGACCCCGCAAGCGCGATGGACCAGGCGTTGGACTGGCTGATTGTGCTGGGCAGTCCGAACGAAGAGCAGACTCGACAATTCCACGAATGGATGGCCGCCAGTCCATTACATGCCGAAGCATTTGCCAAGGCCCAAGCGATCTGGGATGGCCCGCACGTCGTGCAATGCGCACAAAACCTGGCCACCCTGCCGCCGAAAGTGACGGTCCTGTCGCGTCTTCGTCCGCATTGGAAACCCTTGGCCACCGCCGCCGTGCTGATCCTCGGCTTGTTCAGTTTCAGCAACTTGCCCATGCGCCTCCAGGCCGATCACTTGACCGTCGTCGGTGAACGTCAGCGCCTGCAACTGGAGGACGGTTCGAAAGTCCTGCTCAATACCAACTCGGCGTTTTCCAGCACCATCAACGATCAGCAACGTGTCGCCCGCTTGTATCAGGGCGAGGCGTTTTTCGAAGTGCCAGCCGAGCGCGGCCGAGCACTGGAGATTGACGCCGGCCCGGTCAAGGCTAGCGTTCAGGACACTGCATTTGCCGTACGTTATCTGGACGGCGTGGCACAGGTTCGCGTGCAGCGTGGCGATGTCGACCTGCGGGCAACCCGCGACGATGCCAGGGTTCGGCTGACTGCCGGGGAAAGCATTCGCATCGGCCCAAACGGTTTTGATCGTCCCGCCAAGCTCGATGCGGCCACAGACCTGGCGTGGATCCAGGGTCGACTGGTGTTCGAAAACTGCCCGCTGAGCCAGGTACTGGCGGAACTGCGTCGCTACTATCCGGGCTGGATCATCAACAACAACGAGCAGTTGGCTGATGTCGCCGTGACGGGCAATTACCGCCTCGACCAGCCGCTGGACGTGGTCCGCTCCCTCGCTCACATCACCTCTGCGCGGCTTCAGGAATTCCCGGCGCTGGTGATTTTGAACTAAATGAGAATTATTTTTACTCGATAGCCAAAGCTCGTACGTCTCGTTATAGCCAATGCAATTGATTCGCATCTCTGAATGCCAATCAGCACCTATAAAGATTCGTGCGACACGGAGCGCTATCGATGTCCTCTCGCCTTACCCGCCAGTCCTCTTCACCCTCTCGCGTGCTATCGCTGCTGACCGCCGCCATCCTGATGGCAGGCGCTGCACCGCTGATGGCCGCCACCGCCGCCGAGCAGCCAACCCGCAGCATGGGCGATTATTCGTTCGCTATCGCGCAACAGTCATTGGTGTCGGCGCTCAATGCGTTTACCGCCGTGACAGGCTGGCAGGTCGGCTTGCCGGCCGAACTGGCTGAAGGCGTCGCCTCGCCGGGCGTACGTGGTTCGCTGCCCCCGGAAAAAGCCCTGGATCGCCTGTTGGTGGGGACCAACCTGAGCTATCGCAAACTGGGCAATAACAACATCGTGCTGGAGAAGCGCAACAACGGCGGCGCGCTCAATCTTGACCAGGTGACCATCAGCGCCACTCGTAACGAACAGAGCGTGAACAGCGTGCCCAGCACTGTCACCGTGCAGACGCGCGAAGACCTGGACCGCAACAACGTCAACACCATCAAGGAACTGGTGCGCTACGAACCGGGGGTTTCGGTGGGTGGTGCCGGTCAGCGCGGTGGTCTCACTGGCTTTAACATCCGCGGTATCGACGGTGACCGCGTACTGACTCAGGTCGACGGTGTGCAAGTGCCCGACAGCTTCTTCAACGGACCTTATGCCCAGACCAACCGCAACTACGTCGACCCCGAGATCGTCAAACGCGTCGAGATCCTGCGCGGCCCAGCGTCCGTCCTCTACGGCAGCAACGCCATCGGTGGCGCGGTCAGCTACTACACGCTGGACCCGGACGACATCATCAAACCGGGCAAAGACGTAGGCGCGCGCCTGAAAACCGGTTACAGCTCGGCTGACGACAGTTGGCTGACCTCGGGCACGGTGGCAGGCCGCACCGGGGAATTCGATGGCTTGCTGCACCTGAGCCAACGCAACGGTCATGAAACCGAATCCTATGGCGAGACCGGCGGCACAGGCTTGAACCGCACCGAGGCCAACCCCGAGGACGTACGCACCACCAACGTGCTGGCCAAGCTGGGTTGGGACTACGCCGACGACGGGCGCCTTGGCCTGACCTACGAGCACTACAAGGATGATAGCGACACCAATCAACTGAGCGCCGCTGGCGGTCCCTTCGCCGCAGGACGCGGCCTGGGCTTCTACAAATCGCGTACCGGCAACGACACCATCACTCGCGAACGCTTCGGCCTGGAGCACCGCTTCGGCCTTGACACCGTACTGGCCGACAACATCAAGTGGTCGCTGAACTATCAGATCGCCAAGACCGACCAGAGCACCGAAGAAATCTACGCGCCGTCGCGTACCGTGCTGCGTAACCGCGATACCACCTACAAGGACCGTCAATGGGTGTTCGATGCCCAGGCTGACAAGTCGTTTGCCATCGCCGACACCGAACATCGTGTGACCTATGGCACCACTCTCAAACAGGACAAAGTCACCGGGCTGCGTACAGGCAGCGGAACCTGTCTGACCGTGGCCGGCGCCTGTCGGGTCATCGGTGCCCCAAGCGCCGCCGACACCCTGAAACCGGCCAGCGATTTCCCGGACCCGACCACTAACACCTACAGCCTGTTCGCGCAGGATCAAATCAGCTGGGGCAATTGGACCTTCCTGCCTGGCGCACGCTACGACTACACCGAACTCAAGCCTCATATCACCGACAAGTTCCTGGTCACCGCCGACCAGAGCGGCAATGGCGTCGTAAGCGACGACACCAAAACCTGGCATCGTGTGTCGCCAAAACTTGGCACCACCTACAGCTTTAACGATAACTACACCTGGTATGGCCAGTACGCTGAAGGGTTCCGCACGCCGACCGCCAAGGCCCTGTATGGTCGCTTCGAAAACCTGGCCGGCGGCTATCAGGTCGCTCCGAATCCTGATTTGGAACCGGAAAAGAGCAAAAGCTATGAAACCGGCCTGCGTGGGCAGTTCGAGGCAGGCACATTCGATATGGCGGTGTTCTACAACAAATACCGCGACTTCATTGACGAGAATGCCATCACACCCGGTTACACCGAGACCACGTTCCAGAGCAACAACATCGCCCACGCCACCATCAAAGGCGTTGAGCTCAAGGGTCGTCTGAACCTGGACAGCTTCGGCGCCCCGGCCGGTCTTTATACCCAAGGCTCGGTGGCCTATTTGTATGGTCGCAACGATGACAGCGGCCAGCCGCTGAACAGCATCAATCCGCTGACCGGTGTTTTCGGCCTGGGGTATGACCAGGACAACTACGGCGCCCTGTTGAACTGGACACTGGTCAAACGCAAGACCCGCGTCGACAGCACCAGCTTCAAGACTCCGGACGGTACCAGCACCCAATTCAAGACGCCGGGTTATGGCGTGCTCGACCTCGCAGGCTTCTACAAGGTGACCGACGACGTAACCGTCAACGCCGGCCTCTACAACCTGACCAACAAAAAGTACTGGCAGTGGGATGACGTGCGCGGTTACGACAGCGTCGGCGAAGCCTCGATCACGCAACCGGCCAATCTCGATCGCCTGACCCAACCGGGGCGCAACTTCGCGATCAATCTGGTCTGGGATATCTGACCCTGCCGACCTCACTGCCCTGCTTTTTCAAAACAGGGCAGTGAAGTTTTTTTACTGTCAGGCGCTTTCTTATTCGTCTCGTTACCAAGCGCCTCTACTCATCAAGGATTTCTCATGACGATTCAGGACACTGCTCAACGCCCCGCCCTGCGTTCACAACGCTTGAACCAGATCACCAATGAGCCACACACCAAGCTCGATGCCCTGGTCAAAGCCCACGCTCCGTTTGAAACCCAAGCCAACTTCGCCCGTTTCGTGGTGGCGCAGTACCTGTTCCAGTCAGAACTGGTAGCGCTGTACAACGACGCAGAACTGACCGCCATCGTCCCGGACCTGTCGGCTCGCTGCCGTGCGGAAGCGGCCAAGGCTGATCTCGCTGACCTGGAAACCGAAGTCCCGGCTCCCGTTGTGGGCGCCGTGAACAACCCGAGCAAAGCCGAAGCGCTGGGTTGGCTGTTCGTGTCTGAGGGCTCGAAACTCGGGGCGGCGTTTTTGATCAAGCGTGCCGTGGGCCTGGGCTTGAGCGAAATCTTCGGCGCCCGTCACCTCGGCGAACCGGCCGGTGGTCGCGCCGAGGGCTGGAAAAGCTTCGTCAAAACCCTGGATGGGCTGGCGCTCAGTGCGCAAGAAGAAGCCGATCTGGATAAAGGCGCAATCGACGCGTTCAACCGCTTCACTGTGTTGCTGGAACAGGCTTACATCCCCACCCCGGAACTCGCGTAATCCCCACTTCGCAGGCTCACCAACTCCCTGTAGGAGCTGGCGAAGCCTGCGATCTTTTGATCTTGAAGATCGCAGCCTGCGGCAGCTCCTACACCATGACCCGCAAATCTCGAACATCCTCGAAAATCGCCCGCATCCTCTTCGGCCTGCTCGCCTATGTCAGCCTCGGCATCGGCCTGATCGCCATTGTCGTGCCGGGCCTGCCGACCACCGAATTCATCCTGCTCGCCGCTTGGGCAGCAACCAGGAGTTCGCCGCGTTTGAGTGCCTGGCTGGAAAATCATCGACTGTTCGGCCCGATACTCGGCAACTGGCGCAACGGCAAAATCATTGCCCGCCGGGCCAAGGTCAGCGCCACCGTGAGCATGCTGTTGTGCGCCGGGTTGATGCTGGTGATGCTCGATCACGGCTGGCCGATTTACCTGGCCATCGCGGGCATGAGCCTGGGCAATCTATGGATCTGGTCACGCCCGGAATCGCTGCCGCAACCTTCCTGATCGATACCGAGTTTTTTCCCGTTTTAACCCGCATTTCGGCACATTTTCCCGCGCAAACGATCAACCAATACCGTTCGTCGGCATCCCCCTCATGCAACCTCCACTGCTCGCCGATGTGCAATTAATGGCGCTGAATGGATTTGGCGAACCGGGTCGGCCCCGACTCACAGCCAACATCTCATTCATTCGCGAGTTCGCCCTATGTTCGACTCTCTCTCAATCCGTCTGAAAATCGTCCTGCTTTCAGGCCTGTGCCTGCTGGGCGTGGTCGCGCTGATCGTTGGCATGAACTTCTACCAGACCAATCAGAACGACGAACTGGTCAGCGCCTCCAGCAGCAAGATGCTCACCGAGAGTGTGCAGGACCTGCTCCAGGCCAAGGCTGCCGAGCAAGCGGTGCGGGTGCAGAAGACGTTCGGTGAAAGCCTGCTGGTGGTCACCGCCCTGGCCGATCAAATCAAGGACATGCGCAACATGGCCGCCAAGCGTTCGCTTGACGCTGGTGCCCTGCGTGAAGAGTTGAACCAGAGCCTGAAAACCGCCTTCGAGCGTAACAGCAAGGTATTGGGGATCTGGTTGGCGTTCGAACCCAATGGCCTGGACGGCAAGGACAGCGAATTTGCCAATGACGCGCCCCGTCAGTCCAACGAAGCAGGACGTTTCGCCAGCTACTGGAGCCGTGCCGGAGGTGAAGCGCTGAACACGATCATGGTCGAAGACGACATGACCAAGACCACCCAGAATATCAGCGGCATTCCATACAACAGCTGGTACACCTGCCCTCGCGACAGCAAACGTACCTGCCTGCTAGACCCTTACGCCGACACCGTCGGCGGCAAGGAAATGCTGATGACCACTATTTCCGTGCCGCTGCTGGTGGACGGAAAACCCATCGGCGTGGTCGGTGTGGATATAGCCCTCGATGCGCTGCAAGCGGCGTCGGTGGACTCCCAACGTGAACTGTTCAACAACGCCGGGCACATGCTGATCGTCTCGGGCAGCGGCGTCCTCGCCGGTTACAGTGTCGACGCGAGCAAGGTGGGTAAAAGCATCGCGGACACCCTCGGCGCAGAGGGCAAGGATGTCCTGCAGTTGCTCAGCGCTGGCACGCCGAAGATTCTCGAACAAGGCGACCTGATTCGCGCCGTTTATCCGGTCAGCCCGATTACCGAGTCCAAAGCCTGGGGGGTGGTGATCGACCTGCCGAAACAAGTGTTGCTCGCCGATTCGGTGAAGCTGCAAATGGTCCTCGATGACGCCCAGCAAAGCGGCACGATCAAAGCGGTTCTGGTCGCGGTCGTTGCCGGTCTGGTGGGACTGTTGCTGATCTGGCTCACCGCCTCGGGCGTGACACGGCCGATCAACAGCGTCGCCGAGATGCTCAAGGCCATTGCCAGCGGCGACGGTGACCTGACCCAACGCCTGCACTACAGCAAGAAGGACGAACTGGGCGAACTGGTCAGTTGGTTCAACCGCTTCCTCGACAAGCTGCAACCGACGATCGCGCAGATCAAGCAAAGCATCACCGATGCCCGCGGCACGGCCGACCAGTCTTCGGAAATCGCCCGCCAGACCAGCGAAGGCATGCAGGTGCAATTCCGCGAAATCGATCAAGTCGCCACGGCGTCCAATGAGATGAGCGCCACCGCCCACGACGTCGCCAACAGTGCCTCGAATGCGGCCAATGCCGCCAAAGGTGCCGATCAATCGGCCCGCGACGGCATGTCGATCATCGAGCGCAGCACCCGCGACATCAATCAGCTGGCCGACGAGGTCAGCAAAGCCGTGACTGAAGTGGAAGCGTTGGCCGTCAACAGTGAGCAGATCGGTTCGGTACTGGAAGTGATCCGCAGCATCGCCGAGCAGACCAATCTGTTGGCCCTCAACGCAGCGATCGAAGCCGCCCGTGCCGGCGAAAGCGGTCGCGGGTTTGCGGTGGTCGCCGACGAAGTGCGCAACCTGGCCAAACGCACGCAGGATTCGGTGGAAGAAATCCGCATCGTCATCGAACGCATCCAGACTGGCACCCGGGGCGTGGTTGCGACCATGCATTCAAGCCAGACCCAGGCCCACAGCAACGCCGGGCAAATCCAGCAAGCGGTGCAGGCCCTGAGCAAAATCAGCGATGCGGTCACCGTGATCAGCGACATGAACTTGCAAATCGCCAGCGCCGCCGAACAGCAAAGCGCTGTGGCGGAAGAGGTTAACCGCAATGTCTCGGCGATCCGCACCGTCACCGAAACGCTGACCGGCCAGGCCACCGAGTCGGCTCAGATCAGCAGCCAGCTCAACTCCCTGACCACCCACCAGATGAAATTGATGGACCAGTTCCGGGTGTAACCCTAAAAGATCGCAGCCTGCGGCAGCTCCTACATTGATCTCTGCAGGAGCTGCCGCAGGCTGCGATCTTTTGACCTTTTGTTCTATGCTGCCCTTTCCTCCGGAGGGCCTTCGATGACTGGTTTACTCACGTCCATTCAAGCCGCGCTCGGCTTGCCTCACACGCCGATACCCTTTACCTCGAGTGGCGCCCTGCCCTCGGCGTTCGCCGTCACCGACCTTGCGTGCGCCAGCATTGCCGCTGCCGGTCAGGCTGTCGGTGAACTGTTGCAGCAACAAACCGGTCGTTTGCCCACCCTTGAAGTCGACCGTCGTCTCGCGTCTTTCTGGTTCTCGACGTCGATCCGCCCTGTCGGCTGGAGTGCTCCATCGTTATGGGACCCGGTGGCCGGGGACTACGCGACCCAGGATGGCTGGATCCGCTTGCACACCAACGCGCCTCATCATCGTGCGGCGGCCGAACGTGTGCTGGGCGCCTGTGCCGACCGCGCCGCGATGGCGAGCAAGGTCGCGCAGTGGGCGAAAAGTGATCTGGAGCACGCCGTGGTCGACGCCGGTGGTTGCGCAGCCGAAATGCGCAATTGGGCGCAATGGCAAACGCATCCCCAGGGTTTGGCGGTGAACGCCGAGCCATTGATTGAGTTCAGCTCCAGCAGCCATCTACTGCCGAAACCGTGGCAAGGCTCTGTGGCGCAACCGCTGGCCGGAATCAAAGTGCTGGACCTCACGCGTGTTCTCGCCGGCCCCGTCGCCAGCCGTTTTCTCGCGGGCCTCGGCGCCGATGTCTTGCGTATCGATCCACCGACCTGGAACGAACCGGGTGTAGTGCCGGAAGTCACCTTGGGCAAACGCTGTGCGCGGCTCGACCTCCACGACAAAACCGATCGCGCAGTCTTTGAACACTTGCTCAAGGACGCCGACATCCTGCTCCACGGCTACCGTGCCGACGCACTGGAGCGTTTGGGTTACGGTGTCGCCCAACGTCAACACCTGGCGCCCGGCCTGATTGATGTTTGCCTCAACGCCTATGGCTGGAGTGGCCCCTGGCAGAACCGTCGCGGGTTCGACAGCCTGGTGCAAATGAGCAGCGGGATTGCCGAGGCGGGAATGCAGTGGAAGAAAACGGACAAGCCGACGCCGTTGCCGGTGCAAGCGCTGGATCACGCCACCGGGTATTTGATGGCGGCGGCAGCGATCACGTTGTTGGGCCGTGGTGGATCGGCAAGGCTGTCGTTGGCGCGGACGGCGAAGTTGTTGATTGAACAGGGCGCAGGGACTGACGAGGCGTTACGGGCGGAGGATGAAAACGATCAAGGGATGCTCATTGAGCAGACACCCTGGGGGGCGGCGCATCGACTGCATGTGCCGCTGAAGATCACGGGGACGCCGTTGCAATGGGCGCTGGCGGCTTCTAAATTGGGTTCCCATCGCGCGCAGTGGTGGTGATTGACCGGGCGTCTTCGCGAGCAAGCCCGCTCCCACAGGTTTTGTGATCGACGCAAGGCCAATGTGGGAGCGGGCTTGCTCGCGAAGAGGCCAGAATAATCAACCCACACCTTGGATCAGTTCAGTCAGACCGGCTCAGCGATGTCCAAAGCAACTGCGCCGCATACCCTCGATAAGGTCTCCAGATTTCAGCACGCTGCAACAATTCCCGCGCCGTCACCGGCCCTCCCTCAAGCGCCGCCAGCGCATTGATCAACCCCACATCCCCACTCGGAAATGCATCCATCTCCCGCAACTGCCGTAATGCAATGTACTGCGCCGTCCAGTCACCCACCCCGTGCAGCGCCAGCAACCGCGCCATCAACGGATCAACCGCCAGCTGCCGATGAATCGCTACCAGATCCGTGTCCAGATCAAACATCCGTCGCAGTCGCACAACGATATCCGGCACCGACGCGCTACCTGGAAATTCCAGCGTCAGCTCAAAGGCGTCCGTCGTCGCAGGCTTGATCGAAAACGTGCCATGAACTCCGTTCAAACTGATGCTGCGCGAGTAAACGCCGTCGACCACTGTTTCCATCCCGGTCACCGCCCCAGCGGATAAAAAACCCAGCATCGCGGCCCAGTCATAGGGTGGTTGATACTCAAGCAACAACCTCACAGTAACCACACCGCGTTACACAGCGCGCTCAGTCGAAGTTTTTACGTCGGTTGCGACATTCCTGCGTCTCCACAGAGTTGTTTTTAACTAAATAGAGACAGCGTAATAACGTTTATTAAATAGCGCCAAACCCAAATTTGCGGAAATCGTTAAACAAACTAGCTTAAACACTCCAAGGATCTGACTTAATTCCTATTTTCCGGCAGGATGCCTTTGAAATAGGGCTTTTCCGGCAACATCGCTATATCCGGGGAAGCTTCATAAATCTTTAATTAACAATGGAATGTGCCCAATGCACTGATCTAAGTCAGCTGATTGAATGGCCAACGGAATTAATCTGTTGCCTCTTTTCTCCTGCATTGGAGTCATGCAATGTCTGAATCCCCCGGAAAATTGAAACTCGGTGCACTTGTTGCGCTGGTGGTCGGCTCCATGATCGGTGGCGGGATCTTCTCCTTGCCGCAGAACATGGCCGCCAGTGCCGACGTCGGCGCCGTGCTGATCGGTTGGGCCATCACCGCCGTGGGCATGTTGACCCTGGCTTTCGTTTTTCAAACCCTGGCCAATCGCAAGCCTGATCTGGACGGCGGGGTCTACGCCTACGCCAAGGCCGGGTTCGGCGACTACATGGGTTTCTCGTCCGCCTGGGGTTACTGGATCAGTGCCTGGCTGGGCAACGTGGGGTACTTCGTTCTGCTGTTCAGCACCCTCGGTTATTTCTTCCCACTATTTGGAGAGGGAAATACTCCTGCCGCCGTGATCGGCGCGTCGGTGCTGCTCTGGGCCGTGCACTTCCTCGTGCTGCGCGGGATCAAGGAAGCGGCGTTCATCAACCTGGTGACCACCGTGGCCAAGGTCGTGCCATTGCTGTTGTTTGTGCTGATCGCGATTTTCGCGTTCAAGCTGGACATCTTCACCGCTGACATCTGGGGCGTGAAAAACCCGGACCTGGGCAGCGTGATGAACCAGGTGCGCAAGATGATGCTGGTTACCGTGTGGGTGTTCATCGGTATCGAAGGCGCGAGCATTTTCTCGGCCCGCGCGGAAAAACGCAGCGACGTGGGTAAGGCCACGGTGATCGGTTTCATCACCGTGCTGCTGTTCCTGGTGCTGGTGAACGTGCTGTCGCTGGGCATCATGACCCAACCGGAATTGGCCAAACTGCAGAACCCGTCTATGGCCGCCGTGCTCGAACACGTGGTCGGGCATTGGGGCGCGGTGCTGATCAGCGTCGGCTTGATCATCTCGTTGCTCGGGGCCCTGCTGTCGTGGGTGCTGCTGTGTGCGGAGATCATGTTCGCCGCCGCCAAGGACCACACCATGCCGTCGTTCCTGCGCAAGGAAAACGCCAACCATGTGCCGGTCAACGCCTTGTGGCTGACCAACGCCATGGTGCAGGTGTTCCTGATCATCACCCTGTTTTCGGCCAGCACTTACCTGTCGCTGATCTACCTCGCCACCTCGATGATTCTGGTGCCCTACCTGTGGTCGGCGGCCTACGCGCTGCTGCTGGCGGTGCGCGGCGAGAGTTATGAAAACGCAGCGGCTGAGCGCCGCAAAGACCTGTTCATCGGCGCCGTCGCGTTGATTTACGCGCTCTGGCTGATCTACGCCGGCGGCGTCAAATACCTGCTGTTGTCGGCCCTGCTCTATGCGCCCGGCGCGATCCTGTTCGCCAAGGCCAAGCTGGAGCTCAACAAACCGATTTTCACCAATGTCGAGAAGCTGATTTTCGCCGCAGTCGTCGTGGGCGCCCTGGTGGCAGCCTATGGCCTGTATGACGGCTTCCTGACCCTGTAGCACCCGCCTTATTTGTCATCTGGAGGAACACGGTAATGACCACGGAAAAAGTTAAGTACGGCGTCCACTCCGAAGCCGGAAAACTGCGCAAAGTCATGGTTTGCTCCCCCGGCCTGGCTCACCAGCGGCTGACCCCGAACAACTGCGACGAACTGCTGTTCGATGATGTGCTGTGGGTCGCCCAGGCCAAACGCGACCATTTCGATTTCGTCACCAAGATGCGTGAACGCAACATCGACGTGCTGGAAATGCACAACCTGCTGACCGACATCGTTGCCATCCCTGAAGCCCTGGACTGGATTCTGGATCGCAAGGTCACGGCCGATTCGGTCGGCCTCGGCCTGATCAACGAAGTGGGCTCGTGGTTGCGCAGTCTGGAACCGCGCCACATCGCCGAATTCCTGATTGGCGGCGTCTCTGCCGATGACCTGCCGGACAGCTTCGGCGGCAAGACCATTCAAATGTTCCGCGACTTCCTCGGCCACTCCAGCTTCATTCTGCCGCCGCTGCCCAACACTCAGTTCACCCGTGACACCACCTGCTGGATTTACGGTGGTGTGACACTCAACCCGATGTACTGGCCGGCCCGCCGCCAGGAAACCCTGCTGGCCGCCGCCATCTACACATTCCACCCGCAGTTCACCAACGCCGATTTCGACATCTGGTACGGCGACCCGGACAAGGATCACGGCAACTCGACCCTTGAAGGTGGCGACGTCATGCCGATCGGCAACGGAGTGGTGTTGATCGGCATGGGCGAACGCTCGTCCCGCCAGGCCATCGGCCAACTGGCACTGAACCTGTTCAAGCACAACGCCGTCGAAAAAATCATCGTCGCCGGCCTGCCGAAGTCCCGCGCCGCGATGCACCTGGACACCGTGTTCAGCTTCTGCGACCGCGACTTGGTGACGATTTTCCCGGAAGTGGTGAACCAGATCGTCGCCTTCACCCTGCGCCCGGACGACAGCAAACAAGGCGGCATCGACATCCGCCGCGAAGAAACCAGCTTCCTCGAGACCGTGGCCAAGGCGCTCAATCTGAAAGCGTTGCGCGTGGTGGAAACCGGCGGCAACAGCTTCGCCGCCGAACGTGAGCAGTGGGATGACGGCAACAACGTGGTGGCCGTTGAGCCCGGTGTGGTGATCGGTTATGACCGCAACACCTACACCAACACGCAGTTGCGCAAGGCCGGTGTGGAAGTCATCACCATCAGCGCCGGTGAATTGGGTCGTGGGCGTGGCGGTGGCCACTGCATGACCTGCCCGATCATCCGCGATCCTATCGACTATTAAGGAGATTCCATCATGGCTTTCAACATGCGCAACCGCAGCCTGCTCTCGCTGATGCATCACACCACGCGCGAGTTGCATTACCTGTTGGACCTGTCCCGCGACCTCAAGCGCGCCAAGTACACCGGCACCGAGCGTCCGCACCTGCAAGGCAAAAACATCGCGCTGATCTTCGAAAAAACCTCGACCCGCACCCGTTGCGCCTTCGAAGTGGCGGCCCATGACCAGGGCGCCCACGTCACCTACATCGACCCGGTATCGTCACAGATCGGCCACAAGGAAAGCATGAAAGACACCGCCCGCGTGCTCGGGCGGATGTTCGATGCCATCGAGTACCGGGGCTTCGAACAGGAAATCGTCGAAGAGCTGGCCAAGTTCGCCGGCGTGCCGGTATTCAACGGCTTGACCGCCGAGTTCCACCCGACGCAAATGATCGCCGACACCCTGACCATGCGTGAACACAGCGACAAACCGCTGCATGAAATCAGCTACGCCTACCTCGGCGACGCCCGCTACAACATGGGCAACTCGCTGCTGATGATCGGCGCCAAACTGGGCATGGACGTGCGCATTGCCGCGCCGAAAGCGTTGTGGCCGCATCAGGATTTCATCGACCAGTGCAAGGCGTTCGCTGAAGACAGCGGCGCGCGCATTACCATCACCGAA
Organism: Pseudomonas sp. LBUM1644; assembly: GCF_059716195.1. NCBI lineage: Bacteria > Pseudomonadati > Pseudomonadota > Gammaproteobacteria > Pseudomonadales > Pseudomonadaceae > Pseudomonas > Pseudomonas sp. LBUM1644. Next base: position 4,982,631 of record NZ_CP166812.1, read on the forward strand.
GACCCGAAAGCCGCGGTCAAGGGCGTCGACTTCATCCACACCGACATCTGGGTGTCGATGGGTGAGCCGGTGGAAGCGTGGGACGAGCGCATCGAACAACTGCTGCCGTATCAGGTCAACGCCGCGATGATGAAGGCCGCCGGCAACCCGCGCGTGAAGTTCATGCACTGTTTGCCAGCCTTCCATAACAGCGAAACCAAGGTCGGCAAGAACATCGCCGCGCGGTATCCGCACCTGGCCAATGGCGTCGAAGTGACCGAAGAAGTCTTCGAATCGCCGGCCAACATCGCCTTCGAGCAAGCGGAAAACCGCATGCACACCATCAAGGCGATCCTGGTGTCAGCGCTGGCGGATATCTAAAGACCCACCCGGCTCCCACTGACGAAACACGGTCAAATGTGGGAGCGGGCTTGCTCGCGAAAGCGGAGTGTCAGGCAACTTGAACGGTGACTGAAACACTGCCTTCGCGAGCAAGCCCGCTCCCACAGTAGACCGGGCCGTTTGCCAGCTCTCTGTAGAAGGACTGCATTATGCGTATCGTCGTTGCTCTGGGCGGTAACGCCCTGCTCCGCCGTCGTGAACCCATGACCGCGGATAATCAACGCGCCAACATCCGGATCGCCACCGAACAAATCGCCAGGATTCATGCCGGCAATGAACTGGTGATCGCTCACGGCAATGGCCCTCAAGTCGGCCTGCTGTCGCTGCAGGCGGCCGCCTACACCTCGGTGTCGCCCTACCCGCTGGACGTGCTCGGCGCCGAAACCGAAGGCATGATCGGCTACATCATCGAACAGGAACTGGGTAACCTGCTGGACTTCGAAGTGCCGTTCGCCACCCTGCTGACCCAGGTCGAAGTCGACGCCAACGACCCGGCGTTCCAGAACCCGAGCAAACCCATCGGCCCGGTATACACCAAGGCCGAGGCGGAAAAACTTGCCGCCGAGAAAGGCTGGGCGATTGCCCCGGACGGCGATAAATTCCGGCGTGTGGTGGCCAGCCCCAAACCCAAACGCATTTTCGAAATCCGCCCGATCAAGTGGCTGCTGGAAAAAGGCAGCATCGTGATCTGCGCCGGCGGTGGCGGCATTCCGACGATGTACGGTCCCCACGGCAAGCTGCAAGGCGTGGAAGCGGTGATCGACAAGGACCTGTGCTCGGCGCTGCTGGCCGAACAGCTGGACAGCGACCTGCTGGTGATCGCCACCGACGTCAACGCGGCGTTCATCGATTTCGGCAAACCCACCCAGAAAGCCATTGCCCAGGCCCACCCCGACGACTTGGAAAAACTCGGCTTCGCCGCCGGCTCCATGGGCCCCAAGGTTCAGGCTGCCTGCGAGTTCGCCCGCCACACTGGAAAAACCGCGGTGATCGGTTCACTCTCGGACATCGAAGCGATCGTCCAGGGCACGGCCGGCACCCGTATCAGCACGGCTCAACCTGGCATAACTTATTCATAAGGAGAAACGTCCATGGCAACGTTCGAGCCGGGCAAGCTGCACATGGAGCGTCATGCGCTGAACGATGACGATTTCAGCTACGACGTGTGCATCGACTATGAGGTGTCACAGGATCCCAAGGAAGGCACGGGGATGTTGTTCAAGATGCACGGCAGCATCGAGGGCAAGGACATGAACGAAGAGTTTTTCCTGCCCAAGGATCAGGCGTACAACTTCGCCAGCAACGTGACGAAAATCGCCGAGAAGTACGGCCTTCCCAAGACCCATAGCAGTATTGGTTCGGTCCACACGCATTACGATGCGATGTTCGAAGACGTGCGGGTGCAACTGGACATGAAATCGGGGGACCCGGTAAAACCCGAACACCTGGAATAATTTTTTATCCCCCAGATCAAAAGATCGCAGCCTTCGGCAGCTCCTACAGGTGTACGCATAACCTTGTAGGAGCTGCCGAAGGCTGCGATCTTTTGGGCGATCCCCCATCGCCGATTTCACCTCCAACCCTCCTCCAAGGCATACTTGCCACCCTCCGCACGTCAGAACCAAAAACCGCCCCATGCGTATCCACGTCAGCTTCATCGACCGCGTCGGTATTACCCAGGAAGTCCTGGCCTTACTCGGTGGGCGCAATCTCAATCTGGACGCGGTGGAAATGGTTCCGCCCAATGTCTACATCGACGCTCCGACGCTGAGCCCCGACGTGCTCGAAGAGCTGCGTGATGCGCTGCTCAGCGTGCGTGGCGTGCAGGCAATGACGGTGGTCGACATCCTTCCGGGTCAGCGCCGGCACCTGCAACTGGACGCATTGCTCGCGGCCATGACTGACCCGGTCCTGGCATTGGACAGTGCCGGTAAAGTGCTGCTGGCGAACCCGGCGCTGATTGCGTTGTACGGCCGCGAACCGGCGGGCGAAAGTGTTGCCGAGCTTTTTTCCGATTCGGGACTGCTCGACGCCTTGCTGGAGCACGGTTTCCGCTTGCCGCTGCGCGAGATCACGGTCAACGGCCAGACCTTGCTGCTGGACGCCACGCCCATCACTGACGCCGGCGCCCTGCTGACCCTGTATCAACCGAACCGCATCGGCGAACGCCTGTCCGCGCTGCACCACGACCACGCCGAAGGTTTCGATGCGCTGCTCGGCGAGTCGCCGGTGATTCGCACGCTCAAGGCCCGCGCCCAGCGCGTGGCGACCCTTGATGCACCGTTATTGATCCAGGGCGAAACCGGCACCGGCAAAGAGTTGGTGGCCCGTGCCTGCCACGCCATCAGCGCCCGTCACAGCTCGCCGTTCCTGGCGTTGAATTGTGCGGCATTGCCGGAGAACCTCGCCGAAAGCGAGCTGTTTGGCTACGCGCCCGGCGCTTTCACCGGCGCGCAACGCGGGGGCAAACCGGGGTTGATGGAACTGGCCAACCAAGGCACGGTATTTCTCGACGAAATCGGCGAGATGTCGCCGTACTTGCAGGCAAAGTTGCTGCGGTTCTTGAACGACGGCAGTTTTCGTCGGGTGGGCGGTGATCGTGAAGTGAAGGTCAACGTGCGGATCCTCAGCGCGACCCACCGCGATCTGGAAAAAATGGTCAGCGAAGGTTCGTTCCGCGAAGACTTGTTCTATCGCCTCAATGTCCTCAACGTCGAAGTCCCGCCCCTGCGCGACCGCGGCCAAGACATCCTGCTGCTGGCGCGTTACTTCATGCAGCAGGCCTGCGCGCAGATCCAGCGCCCGGTCTGTCGCCTGGCACCCGGGACTTATCCGGCGCTGCTGGGCAATCGCTGGCCGGGTAACGTGCGGCAATTGCAGAACGTGATTTTCCGCGCGGCGGCGATCTGCGAAAGCACCCTGGTGGACATCGGCGACCTCGACATCGCCGGCACCTCGGTGGCGCGGCAAAGCGATAGCGACGTCGACAGCCTGGAGCAGGCCATGGAAGAGTTCGAGAAAACCCTGCTGGAAAAACTCTACGTCAGCTACCCCTCGACCCGCCAACTGGCCAATCGCTTGCAAACCTCCCACACCGCCATCGCTCATCGATTGCGCAAATACGGCATCCCAAACAAGCCTTAAACTATACGCGGTCAACTGTAGGAGCTGCCGAAGGCTGCGATCTTTTGACTTTGACCTTGTGTTGCCTGCGACAAGATCGCAGCCTTCGGCAGCTCCTACGGGGCGTATTCCAATTCAAAGGCTTCTACCCTGTTTTAAAAGCGACCTCCATCTGTACTGAAAGCGCTACAGCGGAACGATATCGCTACACCCGCTCCTGATCACCGCTGTGCAAGGCTTTGATCCCACTACGCTTTTTTCTTTACCTCCAGCTGTAGCGATTTCGCTACAACCGGCGCAGACCTACACCTTCAAAAAACTACTAACCAATTGATTTATAACAAATAAAAAACATTGGCCGCGATTTTGCTTAGTAACCAGTCATAAAGCAGGGCTTTAGCCCAAGCATTCAATCGCGTCCACCAGACGAGTCTGGCCCCTTAGGAGTTTCCATGAGCGAGTTGCGTTTTACTGAAGATCACGAATGGCTGCGCACTGAAGCTGACGGCACCGTCACCGTCGGCATCACCGCTTTCGCGCAGAACGCCTTGGGCGACGTGGTTTTCGTACAACTGCCTGAGCTGCAGTCCTACGACAAAGGCGCCGAAGCCGCCACCGTGGAATCGGTAAAAGCCGCCAGCGGCGTGTACATGCCACTGGACGGTGAAGTGCTGGAAGTGAACCCGGCACTCGATAGCAGCCCTGAACTGGTCAACGAAGATCCGCTGGGCGAAGGCTGGTTCTTCCGCTTCCAGCCCGCCGACGCTGCTGCCGTCGCCAAACTGCTGGATCAAGACGCCTACGACCGCCTGATCAAAGCCAACGCCGAAGCCTGAGGAGCGAACACATGACTCAAGTCAACCTGACCACCGCCAACGAATTCATCGCCCGCCACATCGGCCCGCGTTCCGGCGACGAGCAAGCCATGCTCAACAGCCTCGGTTTCGATTCGCTGGAAGCCCTGAGCGCCAGCGTCATTCCGGACAGCATCAAAGGCACCAGCGTGCTCGGCCTCGAAGACGGCCTGAGCGAAGCCGATGCCTTGGCCTTGATCAAATCCATCGCCGGCAAAAACCAGCTGTTCAAGACCTACATCGGCCAGGGCTACTACGGCACCCACACGCCGTCGCCGATCCTGCGCAACCTGCTGGAAAACCCGGCCTGGTACACCGCGTACACCCCGTACCAGCCAGAAATTTCCCAGGGCCGTCTCGAAGCGCTGCTGAACTTCCAGACCCTGATCAGCGACCTGACCGGCCTGCCGATTGCCAACGCCTCGCTGCTCGACGAAGCCACCGCCGCCGCCGAAGCGATGACCTTCTGCAAACGCCTGAGCAAGAACAAGGGCAGCCACGCCTTCTTCGCCTCCGTGCATTGCCACCCGCAAACCCTCGACGTGCTGCGCACCCGTGCCGAGCCGCTGGGCATTGACGTGGTGGTCGGCGACGAACTCGAATTGACTGACGTGACGCCGTTCTTCGGCGCCTTGCTGCAATACCCGGCGAGCAACGGTGACGTGTTCGACTATCGCGCACTGACCGAACGCTTCCACGCCGCCAACGCGCTGGTCGCGGTCGCCGCGGACCTGCTGGCGTTGACCGTACTGACGCCTCCGGGAGAATTCGGTGCTGACGTGGCCATCGGCAGCGCGCAGCGCTTCGGCGTGCCGCTGGGCTTCGGTGGCCCGCACGCCGCTTATTTCTCCACCAAAGATGCATTCAAGCGTGACATGCCGGGCCGTCTGGTCGGCGTCTCCGTGGACCGCTTCGGCAAGCCGGCCCTGCGCCTGGCGATGCAGACTCGCGAGCAACACATCCGCCGCGAGAAGGCCACGAGCAACATCTGCACCGCCCAAGTGCTGCTGGCCAACATCGCCAGCATGTACGCCGTGTATCACGGTCCGAAAGGCCTGACGCAGATCGCCAATCGCGTGCATCACCTGACCGCGATCCTGGCCAAGGGCTTGAGCGCACTGGGCTTGACCGTCGAACAAGAAAGCTTCTTCGACACCCTGACGATCAAAACCGGCGCCAACACCGCCGCCCTGCACGACAAGGCTCACGCCCAGCAGATCAACCTGCGTGTCGTCGATGCTGAACGTCTGGGCCTGTCCCTCGACGAAACCACGTCGCAAGCCGACGTCGAAAACCTGTGGAGCCTGCTGGCCGACGGCAAAGCGCTGCCGGACTTCGCCGCCTTGGCTGCAAGCGTCCAAAGCACCCTCCCGGCCGCCCTGGTTCGCCAATCGCCGATCCTCAGCCACCCGGTGTTCAACCGCTATCACTCGGAAACCGAGTTGATGCGTTATCTGCGCAAGCTCGCCGACAAGGACCTGGCGCTGGACCGCACCATGATTCCGCTGGGCTCGTGCACCATGAAACTCAACGCCGCCAGCGAAATGATCCCGGTGACCTGGGCTGAATTCGGTGCTTTGCACCCGTTCGCTCCGGCCGAGCAAAGCTCCGGTTACCAGCAACTGACCGATGAACTGGAAGCGATGCTCTGCGCCGCCACCGGTTACGACTCGATCTCGCTGCAACCGAACGCCGGTTCCCAAGGTGAATACGCCGGTCTGCTGGCGATTCGCGCCTATCACCAGAGCCGTGGCGAAGACCGTCGCGACATCTGCCTGATCCCGTCGTCCGCCCACGGCACCAACCCGGCTACCGCCAACATGGCCGGCATGCGCGTGGTCGTGACCGCGTGCGATGCCCGCGGCAACGTCGACATCGAAGACCTGCGCGCCAAGGCCATCGAGCACCGCGAACACCTCGCTGCACTGATGATCACTTACCCGTCGACTCACGGCGTGTTCGAAGAAGGCATCCGCGAAATCTGCGGCATCATTCATGACAACGGCGGCCAGGTGTACATCGACGGCGCGAACATGAACGCGATGGTCGGCCTCTGCGCACCGGGCAAGTTTGGCGGCGACGTGTCGCACCTGAACCTGCACAAAACCTTCTGCATCCCCCACGGCGGTGGCGGCCCGGGCGTCGGCCCGATCGGCGTGAAATCGCACCTGACCCCGTTCCTGCCGGGCCATGCCCAGATGGAACGCAAGGAAGGCGCGGTCTGCGCCGCACCGTTCGGCAGCGCGAGCATTTTGCCGATCACCTGGATGTACATTCGGATGATGGGTGGTGCAGGTCTCAAGCGCGCTTCGCAATTGGCGATCCTGAATGCCAACTACATTTCCCGTCGCCTCGAAGAGCACTACCCAGTGCTCTACACCGGCAGTAACGGCCTGGTGGCGCACGAATGCATCCTTGACCTGCGCCCGCTGAAAGACAGCAGCGGCATCAGTGTCGATGACGTCGCCAAGCGCCTGATCGACTTCGGCTTCCATGCCCCGACCATGTCGTTCCCGGTGGCTGGCACGCTGATGATCGAACCGACCGAGAGCGAATCCAAGGAAGAACTGGACCGCTTCTGCGACGCCATGATCCGCATCCGCGAAGAAATCCGCGCGGTGGAAAACGGCACCCTGGACAAGGACGACAACCCGCTGAAAAACGCCCCGCACACGGCGGCGGAGTTGGTTGGCGAGTGGACGCACCCGTACAGCCGCGAGCAAGCGGTGTATCCGGTTGCGTCGTTGATCGAAGGCAAATACTGGCCACCGGTCGGTCGTGTCGACAATGTCTTCGGCGATCGCAACCTGGTGTGCGCCTGCCCGTCGATCGAAAGCTACGCTTAAACCAATGAGGGAGCGGGCACACCGCTCCCCCTGTAGGAGCTGCCGCAGGCTGCGATCTTTTGATCTTGCGTTTCAAGAGCAAGATCAAAAGATCGCAGCCTGCGGCAGCTCCTACAGTGCATCTCCTGCGCCTATAACAAGAAAACCGGAGAACAACCATGTCGTTAAGCGTGTTCGACCTGTTCAAGATTGGCATCGGCCCCTCCAGCTCCCACACCGTCGGCCCGATGCGCGCAGCAGCGCGGTTTGCCGAAGGGTTACGGCGTGAAGAGCTGTTGTCGGCAACCACCACGGTCAAAGTCGAGCTTTATGGCTCGCTCGGCGCCACCGGCAAGGGCCACGGCAGCGACAAAGCGGTGCTGCTCGGCCTGGAAGGCGAACACCCGGATACCGTGAATACCGAAACCGTCGCCGCCCGCCTGCACGCCATTCGTGACAGCGGGCGCTTGAACCTGCTCGGCGAACACAGCATTGCGTTCAACGAGAAAGAACACCTGGCGATGATTCGCAAACCGTTGGCCTATCACCCCAACGGCATGATCTTTCGCGCCTTCGACGTCGCGGGCCTACAAATCCGCAGCCGCGAGTACTACTCGGTCGGTGGCGGTTTTGTGGTCGATGAAGACGCCGCCGGCGCCGACCGCATCGTCGAAGATGCCACACCGCTGACGTTCCCCTTCAAAAGCGCCAAGGACCTGCTGGGTCACTGCGCCACCTATGGCTTGTCCATCAGCCAGGTGATGCTGACCAATGAAAGTGCCTGGCGCCCGGAAGCGGAAACCCGCGCCGGCCTGCTGAAAATCTGGCAAGTGATGCAGGATTGCGTCGACGCCGGTTGCCGCAACGAAGGCATTTTGCCCGGAGGTCTGAAGGTCAAGCGTCGGGCCGCAGCGCTGCATCGGCAATTGTGCAAGAACCCGGAATCCTCACTGCGCGACCCGCTGTCGGTGCTGGACTGGGTCAACCTGTATGCCCTGGCGGTCAACGAAGAAAACGCCAACGGCGGACGCGTCGTCACTGCACCCACCAACGGTGCAGCGGGCATTGTCCCGGCCGTCTTGCACTACTACATGCGCTTTATTCCCGGCGCGAATGAAGACGGCGTCGTGCGGTTTCTGCTGACAGCCGCCGCCATCGGCATTCTCTACAAGGAAAACGCCTCGATCTCGGGCGCCGAAGTGGGCTGCCAGGGTGAAGTCGGCGTGGCGTGCTCCATGGCCGCCGGCGCCTTGTGTGAAGTGCTTGGCGGCACGGTGCAGCAAGTGGAAAACGCCGCCGAAATCGGCATGGAACACAACCTCGGCCTGACTTGCGACCCGATTGGCGGACTGGTGCAAGTGCCTTGCATCGAACGCAACGCCATGGGTTCGGTGAAAGCGATCAATGCCGTACGCATGGCCCTGCGCGGCGACGGTCAGCACTTCGTCTCCCTCGACAAGGTCATCCGCACCATGCGCCAGACCGGCGCCGACATGAAAAGCAAATACAAGGAAACCGCCCGTGGCGGTTTGGCGGTCAACATTATCGAGTGCTGATGCGCGCTCACTGCATCTGCAGACTTTTTCAGGAGCTGAATATGTCCACCGAACAATTGCTGAAAACCCCGTTGCACGCACTTCACATCGAACTCGGCGCCCGCATGGTGCCGTTTGCTGGCTACGACATGCCGGTGCAATACCCGTTGGGTGTGATGAAAGAGCACCAGCACACCCGTGACCAGGCCGGGCTGTTCGATGTGTCGCACATGGGCCAGATCCGCCTCTCCGGCGCCAATGCCGCCAAGGCCCTGGAAACGCTGGTGCCGGTGGACATCATCGACCTGCCGGTGGGCATGCAGCGTTATGCGATGTTTACCAACGAAACCGGCGGCATCCTCGACGACTTGATGGTCGCCAACCTCGGCAACGACAAGCTGTTCCTGGTGGTCAACGCCGCCTGCAAGGATCAGGACTTGGCGCACCTACGCCAGCACATCGGCGAGCAGTGCTCGATCGAGCCGCTGTTCGAAGAGCGCGCACTGTTGGCGTTGCAAGGCCCGGCTGCTGTCACCGTGCTTGCACGCCTGGCGCCTGAAGTGGCAAAAATGACCTTCATGCAGTTCGCTCGCGTGAAGCTGCTCGGTGTGGACTGCTTTGTAAGCCGCTCGGGCTATACCGGTGAAGACGGTTACGAAATCTCCGTACCGGCCGCTGACGCCGACGCGCTGGCCCGTGCCTTGCTGGCCGAACCGGAAGTAGCGGCCATCGGCCTTGGCGCTCGCGACTCTCTGCGCCTGGAAGCCGGCCTGTGCCTCTATGGCCACGACATGAACACCGACACCACGCCAATTGAAGCAAGCCTGCTGTGGGCCATTTCCAAGCCACGTCGCGCAGACGGCGGACGGGCCGGTGGCTTCCCTGGCGCTGAAACCGTATTCGCCCAACAGCAAGCAGGCGTCAGCCGCAAACGCGTTGGCCTGTTGCCTCAGGAGCGCACCCCGGTGCGAGAAGGTGCAGAGATCGTCAACGAAGCCGGCGACATCATCGGCGCTGTTTGCAGCGGTGGTTTCGGCCCGACGCTGGGCGGTCCGTTGGCCATGGGTTACCTCGACAGCGATTACATCGCGATCGACACACCCGTCTGGGCGATTGTTCGTGGGAAAAAGGTGCCATTGCTTGTAAGCAAAATGCCATTTGTTCCGCTACGCTACTATCGCGGTTGATTGACTGTTTCTATAAGTAACGCAGTTGCGTTAACAGTGCACTAATGTGTAACGCAACTGCCATAAAACAGTGCATACCTTTCTGTAAGCTTCGATTGTGAACGTTCCTTATAACGATCGAAAACAATTGAACACCTCTATCGAATAAGACAGCACTAGTACACTCACTACAGTCGCCAAGCTCAGCAAAACCGGGCTCTGCACAGGGCTTGTTTTTTCTCCCGTAGTTGGCGTAGAGTTTGTTCACTGTGTTTGCATGGGTCGCTTGGAATCGTGACCTGGGCAGTAGCCTACAAGTTAGCTACATCCCGTTCGACGTCTTCTTACTCTCCTGCAACCAGCCCCAGTACTCTTTCATGAGAAGGAGGCTGTCATTAATTTTTGCGTCAAAGGAAATAAGAAATGTCCCAACGTCAGAGCGGTACCGTCAAGTGGTTTAACGACGAGAAAGGTTTTGGTTTTATCACTCCTGAAAGCGGTCCGGATCTGTTCGTGCATTTCCGCGCCATCCAGGGCAACGGCTTCAAGAGCCTGAAAGAAGGCCAAAAAGTGACTTTCGTTGCTGTGCAAGGCCAGAAAGGCATGCAGGCTGACGAAGTACAAGCAGAAGCCTAATCTTCTGTAACGAAAAAGCCCCTGATGCTGACATCAGGGGCTTTTTTGTGCGCGTAAATCCGTAAAATGGCTTCTTTTTCCGCCGAGAGCCTGCCATGTCGAAACACCTGCTTACTCCCCAGGGCGAATTTCCCGCCGCTGGCCTGGGTCGTCGTCTGGCAGCGATGTTCTATGACTTTCTGTTGTGCACCGCCCTGCTGATTGTCACCAGTGGCGCTTACAAGATGATTCAGATGGCAATCATCGGCGAAGACAAGATGCGCAGCCTCACCGAGGCGGGCGCGCTGGACGGTGACCCGTTGTTGTCGACCGTGCTGCTGTTCGTGTTGTTCGGTTTCTTCGCCAAGTTCTGGACCTGGTCCGGCCAGACCCTGGGCATGCAGGTGTGGTGCATTCGCGTACAGAATGCGGATGGTTCATCGATCAGCCTGTGGCAGGCGTTGCTGCGCTTTGTGGTATCGATTGCGTCCTGGCTGTGCGTGGGGCTTGGGTTCTTCTGGTCGCTGTTCGACAAACAGAAACGCAGCTGGCATGACATGTATTCCAATACGCAACTGGTGCGGATTCCGAAGAAAACCAAGTAACGGCCACAAAAAAGACCGCAGCCTTCGGCAGCTCCTACAGGGATACCTATGTAGGAGCTGCCGAAGGCTGCGATCTATTGATCTTGCTCTTAAGCGTTACCAGCCAGTTTCATCCGTGCAGCCTGGGTGAAATCGAGCATCCGCTTCAACGGCCGAATCGCCTGCGGAATCAACGCCGGATCAACGAAGATCTCGTTCGCGCCCTCCTTCAAGCTCTTCAGCGTCCGCTCAAGGGTATTCATCGCCATCCACGGGCAGTGCGCGCAACTGCGGCAAGCTGCGCCGTTACCGGCCGTTGGCGCCTCGATGAAGACCTTGTCCGGGCACAGCTGCTGCATCTTGTAGAAGATGCCGCGGTCGGTGGCGACGATCAGCGTCTTGTTCGGCAGGCTCTGCGCCGCTGCGATCAATTGACTGGTAGAACCGACGGCATCCGCCAGCTCGATCACCGAGGTCGGCGACTCCGGGTGCACGAGGATCGCTGCATCCGGGTACAGCGCCTTCATGTCTTCGAGCTGCTTGGATTTGAACTCTTCGTGAACGATGCAGGCACCGTCCCACAGCAGCATGTCGGCACCGGTCTTTCGCTGGATATAAGTGCCCAGATGCTTGTCCGGTCCCCAGATGATCGTTTCGCCGTTATCCATCAGGCTTTCGACGATTTCCAGCGCGCAGCTGGACGTCACCACCCAATCCGCCCGGGCCTTGACCGCCGCCGACGTGTTGGCATACACCACCACCGTGCGCTCCGGATGCAGATCGCAGAACGCGGAGAACTCGTCCACCGGACAACCCAGGTCCAGCGAGCACGTCGCTTCCAGGGTCGGCATCAGCACGCGTTTTTCAGGATTGAGGATCTTGGCGGTTTCGCCCATGAACTTCACACCGGCGACCACCACGGTCTTGGCCGGATGAGCATTGCCGAAGCGGGCCATCTCCAGGGAATCGGAGACGCAACCACCGGTTTCTTCGGCCAGGGCCTGAATAACGGGATCGCAATAGAAGTGCGCAACCAGCACCGCGTCCTGAGCCTTGAGCTCGGCGGCGATGGCGGCACGGTAATAGGCCTCTTCCTCAACCGTCAGCAGCTTGGGCTGTTTGGCGTCGAGGTGGGCTTGAACCAGAAGGCGTTCGGAAATCTGCGTCATGTTCGCAAGACCTGCAGGCGCTTTCGCGCGAAAGTCGAGTATACACCCGGCTCCGGACCCTACAGGGTACCGCCGGGAAAGTGAGTATTCATCAGGCACGGACAGCGTTGAAGCTGCGCAAGGCTACAGAATATCCGGCGGATGCAAAAGATGATTCTGACCTGTGTCACGCAGTGCGGCCCTTACTGGGGGCCACCTTAAATTCCGGGCAAAAAAAAATCCGGAAATCCTCACTTGCGTGGGCCTTCCAGACTTTTAAAACTGCTACAAAAATGGTGGGTCGTGTGGGATTCGAACCTACGACCAATTGGTTAAAAGCCAACTGCTCTACCAACTGAGCTAACGACCCGCTGTGTGGTGGCGCGTATAATACTGATTTTTAAGGACTATTCAACACCTAATTTGAAATATTTCAAAAATAAGGTGTTGGGTCACTGATTCCGGCCGCTGCGAAGCCTTCTGCACGCAGACGGCAGCTGTCGCATTTGCCGCAAGCGTAGCCTTTATCGTCGGCCTGATAGCAGGAAACGGTCAGCCCATAATTAACACCCAGCTTCACGCCTGCCTGGACGATCTGTGCCTTGCTCAGGTTCTGCAGTGGCGCCTGGATACGGAAACCATTGCCTTCCACGCCGGCCTTGGTCGCCAGATTGGCCATTCGCTCAAAGGACTCGATGAACTCGGGACGGCAATCCGGGTAACCGGAATAATCCACCGCGTTCACACCGATAAAGATGTCACGCGCGCCAAGCACCTCCGCCCAACCCAACGCCAGGGACAGAAACACGGTGTTGCGCGCCGGTACGTAAGTCACCGGAATACCCTCACCCGCGACTTCCGGTATATCGATGCTGCTGTCGGTCAGCGCCGAACCGCCGATGCCGTTCAGGTTCAGACCGATCACCTTGTGCTCGACCACACCCAAGTCTCGGGCAACACGTTCGGCAGCGTGCAATTCTGCGTGGGACCGTTGGCCGTAGTCGAAACTCATCGTGTAGCAGCGGTAGCCTTCGGCACGCGCCATGGCAACAACCGTTGCCGAGTCGAGGCCGCCGGACAGCAGGATGACCGCACGTTTTTCAGCAGTGTTCAGTTGTTCCGTCATATCAGCGCCCCGGCTCGTCATTCCAAAGATATTTATGCAGCTGCAATTGCAGTCGCACTGGCAGGTTGTCCGCTACCACCCAGTCCGCGAGATCTCGAGCGTTCAGGTCATGGTGGCTGGGCGAAAACAGCACCTCACCCGCACGCCGATCCAGACCGTACTGAATCAGCTTGGACACGGCCCAGTCGTAGTCTTCCCGTGAGCAGATGACAAACTTCACCTGGTCGTTGGGCGTGAGCAGTTCGATGTTCTCGTAGCGGTTGCGGTGCGCTTCCTTCGATCCCGGGGTTTTCAGGTCGACGACGCGACTGACCCGAGAATCTACTGCCGAGATGTCGAGGGCACCACTGGTTTCCAGTGACACTTCGTAACCGGCGTCACACAACTGCTTGAGCAATGGGATGGCGTTGGGTTGCGCCAGCGGCTCGCCGCCGGTGACACAGACATAGCGCGGACGAAAACCGGCCACTTGCTCGAGGATATCGTCGAGCGGGCGAATGGTGCCGCCCGTGAACGCATAGGCGCTGTCGCAGTATTGGCAACGCAGTGGGCAACCGGTCAGGCGCACAAATACAGTGGGCAGCCCGGCGGTCCGCGTTTCACCCTGCAACGAGTAAAAAACTTCAGTAATTCTCAATGTGTCTTGCATAGTCGCCACGGGCATAACAGCTAAACAGGCTGTCCGCCTCCGTCAGGCACTTCAAGGAACCCCGCCAACGCGCAGATCCCAAAAAGCGTGTTTCATAAAAAGGGCGTGAATTCTAACGAAAAAACCCGCAACAAGTGCGGGTTTCTTCAAAACGAGCCAATCAGGCTTACATGCGCTGCAGATCGCGCTGAGCCAGCTGAGCGGCAGAAGTGCCCGGATATTGCGACACTACCTGCTGCAGAATGCCTTTGACCTTGTCGGGATGACCGAGGCGGCGCTCTACATCTGCGAGCTTGTACAGCGAATCAGGCACTTTTGGGTGCTTTGGGTACAGCTGCGAAACCTTGGCAAATGCTTGACCTGCACCTTGCAGATCGCCTTTGGCCAGATTGACTTCGCCCAACCAGTACTGGGCATTGCCCGCGTATTGGCTGCTCGGGTATTTGCGCAGGAACGCGGTGAAAGCCTGGCTGGCCTTGTCGAAATCCTTGGCCTTGATCAGGTCGAAGGCTGCATCGTAATACAGTTTTTCCTTCGCCGGATCAGCCGGATCAGCCGGCTCGCTACCCGCGGCAGGCGCTTTTGTTGAAGTGGCAGCGGCTGCCGCTCCTGCACTTGCGCCTGCTGCTGCACCGGGGGCATTCAAATCGCCACCGGTGGAAGAATTTTCAGGAGTCGCGGCTGGTGCAACGCCGGATCCAATGCGCCGATCAAGATCCTGGTATCGCTCCAGGTTTTCCTGCTTCATGCGCGCTACATCATTTTGCAGAACTTCGATGATGCCTTGTTGGCGCGAGATCTGCTCCTGCATGGATTGCAGTTGGTTGAACAGCTCGCCCTGTGCCGAGACAGGGGCCGAAACCCCTCCCCCGGCATAGGCGCCGTTCGTACCGTAACCCGCAGGCGGATAACTGCTCCCGCTATTGTTATAGCCGGAGTCATTATCGACCACAGGAACCGCAGCCCACACCGCAAGCGGTGCGAGACTGAGAGCCAGAACAGTTACAGCACGACGGCACGTTCGCATGACGAATTACTTACGCAGTTCGACGCGACGGTTTTGAGCCCAGGACTGCTCGTCGTTGCCGGTAGCAACTGGACGCTCTTCGCCGTAGGAAACCAGTTCCAGCTGAGCTGGGGAAACACCTTGCAGTACCAGGTAGCGCTGAACGGCTTTCGCACGACGCTCGCCCAGTGCCATGTTGTACTCACGAGTACCACGTTCGTCGGTGTTGCCTTCCAGAACAACGCGAGCGCCGTTTGCTTTCAGGTCTTTGGCGTGAACGTCCAGAGCGCGCATGGCTTCTGGCTTCAGGTCCGAGCTGTCGTATTCGAAGTAGAAGGTGGTGATTGCGCGCAGAGCAGCTTCTTCGCTCAGGGAACCGTCAACGGCACCAGTGTTTGCGCCGTAACCAGCGTTTGGATCAACAGCGCCTTCACCGGCGTTGTCGCCGCCTTTGGACGAGCAACCTACAGCTACAGCCATGGCCAGAGCCAGCGCAGCAAATTTACCAAACTTCAGCATTTCCATCGTGAAACTCCTAATGAACCCCAGTGTGTTAAGTACAACGTGTAGCGCCGCGTCAGTTCAGGTAAGGGGACCAGGAAGGTTCTCTGACTTCGCCTTGTGCGGTAGGAAGCGGGAGCCTTACGCGTCCATTAATGGACACGAGCATCAAGACTCCCCGGCCCTGCTGGCGGGTGGCGTAGATTACCATGGTGCCGTTGGGCGCAACAGTAGGCGACTCGTCCAGAGTGCTATCAGTGAGGATTTTTACGCTTCCGCGCTGCAAATCCTGGGCCGCCACCTTGAAATTAGTGAAGCCATCCTGGCGGTGAATCATCACCAGGGTCTTTTCATCAGCCGAAAGCTTGGGGTTGGCGTTGTAGTTACCAATGAAGGTCACACGCTCCGCACCGCCGCCGCTGACGCTGGTTTTGTAGATCTGTGGCTTGCCGCCACGGTCGGACGTGAAGTAGATGGTCGAACCATCCTTGCCCCAGAACGGTTCGGTGTTGATGCCGGGACCGTTGGTAACGCGTGAAATCTGACGCGAACCCAGGTTCATCACATAGATGTCCGGGTTGCCGTCTTTCGACAGAACGAACGCCAGGCGATTGCCATCCGGCGACCAGGCTGGCGCGCCATTCAGGCCTTCGAAGTTGGTGATCTGCTCACGACGACCCGTGTCGATGTTCTGCATGAAGATACGTGGGCGCTTCTGCTCGAACGAGACATAAGCGATGCGCTTGCCATCCGGTGCGAAACGCGGCGACAGGATCGGCTCGCGCGATTGCAGCAGAGTCACCGCGCGGGCACCGTCATAGTCCGAACGTTGCAGCGTGTAGCGCGTGTTCTTCTCGGAGAAACGCTCGGCCGTCACGTACAGCAGGCGTGTCGAGAACGCACCTTTGATGCCGGTGAGTTTTTCGAACGACTGGTCGGAGATGTAGTGCGCCATGTCGCGCAGTTGGTCGACGCTGCCCGAGACGCTGCCGGTCAGCACTTGCTGCTCGGTAGCGACGTTGAACAGAGCGTACTGGACCTGCAGGCGACCGCCCGCCGGAACAATGCTGCCGACCATGATGTACTGCGCGCCAACAGCCTTCCAGTCACGGAAAATGATTTCGCTGGCCTGGCTCGGCTGGCTGATCATGTTCTGCTTTGGAATCGGCGAGTAGTAGCCCGAGTTGCGCAGGTCATTGCCGATAATTTCGGCCATGTCATCCGGCAGGACAGTGCCGCCCTGGAAACCGAACGGCACTACCGCGATCGGGGTTGCCCGGTCACTGCCACTGGTGACCAGAATGTTTTTTTCATCCGCCGCCGCTATTCCTGCCAGGCAGCAAATAACGACAAGCATTCCTCGAAGAAGGTTTCTCACAAGGCTAGATCCTCAGGTGTGAATGTCATCTTGAATGAACGATACGGAGCGAAATCGCTCGGCTTCATTCCCTGCATTTCTGTCAAACGTCCAATATTCTTGACCGCCGCTACAGTCGAAGCGTCAAACGGTCCATCGCCACTGGACTTGATCACGCTGACCGAAGTCACCGTACCGTCCGGCAACATGCCGATTTGCAGCACGACCGTCATGCCTTTGCGTGCCGAAGGAGGACGAGCCCAACCTTCCGCTGCACGAGCACGAATCAAATCATCGAAACTGCCGGCGACTTCGTCACCCTGCTCATCCGCCAAGGCCTGCTGGCGCTGCGGCGTGTCGGAAAGCAAATCTGCCAGGGCCTGGGCCTTTTTATCTTCGGTAGATTTACGTGCCGCATCCTGCGATTTCTTCTTCGCAGCATCGGCAGCAGCTTTCTTCTTCGCGTCTTCGGCGACTTTCTTCTTCGCCTCTTCAGCTTCAGCTTTCTTCTTGGCGTCTTCCGCGGCTTTCTTCTTCGCGTCTTCGACGATCTTTTTCTTCGCTTCTTCAGCGGCCGCTTTCTTGGCCTCTTCTTCAGCGGCTTTCTTGGCTTCTTCTTCAGATTTCTTCTTGGCTATATCAGCCAATTGTTTCTCTTCTGCCTTCTTGGCTTCGGCGGTCTTCTTCGCTTCATCGGCTTTCTTGGCTTCATCAGCCTTTTTCGCCTCATCCGCTTTCTTCGACTCGTCGGCCTTCTTGGCTTCCTCGGCCTTTTGAGCCGCTTCTTCTTTCTTTTGTTCCGCAGCCTTCACCGCTTCCTGCTCGACCTTTTTCTGTTCCATCTGTTCGACTTCGGTCTGACGCGCAGCAGATTTCTGCGCCTCACCCGCAATCTTCTGATTGGTCTGGGTGGTCGCCCGACTTTTCGACTTCAGCTGGTACAAGGTCGCCTGGACAATCGGTTTGGCTGGCGGCAGCTCAGGCGTGAAGGCGAAACTGACGAACAGCATGCCGAATACCAGCACGTGCAAGACGATCGCCAGGACACTGGGCCAGAAGTAGCTTTCCGAGGCGGACGGCTCTCGCATTTGCTGCATCAGGGTGCCTCGGTAATCAAGCCAACATTACCGACCCCGGCTTTCTGCAATCCGCCCATGGCGCCCATGACGGCACCGTAATCGACGGTCTTGTCGCCGCGAATGAAGACCTGGGTGTGCTTGCCGCCTTCGTTGCCGGCGCGAATGATTTTGGTCACCGCATCGGTCATTTGCGGCAAGGTCATGGCCTTGTCCTGCTGCTTTTCGGTGTCGACTTCGCTGCCAAGGTTCCAGTAATAGGTCTTGTCAGCCTTGATCGAAATGGTCAGAACCTGGGTGTTGTTGTCCTGCGGCAAGGCTTCGCTGGAAACCTTGGGCAAATCAACCTTCACGCCCTGATTGAGCATCGGAGCAGTCACCATGAAGATGACCAGCAGTACCAGCATCACGTCGATGTAAGGCACCACGTTCATCTCGGCAACCGGCTTGCGCTTTTTGCGAGCTCGAGCGATTAAAGCCATTGGTAATTACCTGCTTATTCTTCGCTGGTGTGCACTTTACGGTGCAGGATCGCCTGGAATTCATCGGCGAAGGTGTAGTAACGGCTGATCAGCGTTTCGCTGCGGGCAGCAAAGCGGTTGTAAGCGATAACGGCCGGGATGGCGGCGAACAGGCCGATCGCGGTAGCAATCAGCGCTTCGGCGATGCCGGGTGCCACAGTGGCCAGGGTCGCTTGCTGGGCAGTAGCCAGGCCACGGAAGGAGTTCATGATGCCCCAGACCGTACCGAACAGACCGATGTACGGGCTGACGGAACCGACGGTGGCGAGGAACGGCAGGCTCTGTTCGAGCTTTTCTTCTTCGCGGGAAATCGCGACACGCATGGCACGGGCCACGCCTTCCATGACCGCTTCAGGATCAACGCCAGGCTGCTGACGCAGGCGGGAGAATTCCTTGAAGCCCGCGCGGAAGATCTGCTCGACGCCCGAATCCGGATCAGGGTTGCTGCCGGCCTGGCGGTAGAGTTTGGACAGGTCGATACCCGACCAGAAGCGCTCTTCAAAGCTCTCCAGGGCACGTCGACCGGCGCGCAGCAGGTTGCTGCGCTGAAAGATCATGATCCATGAGGTCACCGATGCGGCTACCAGAATCAGCATTACCAACTGCACCACGACGCTGGCATTGCTGACCAGGCTCCACATGGAGGAATGGTCGACGACGTTAGCTTCCACGCTTTATCTCCTGCTTTGAGTGTGTACCCGCGCCGCTCACGTCGGCAAAGGCCGCACGTAGAGCTTCGGGAATGGCCCGGGGTTTCAAACTGTTAGTGCGCACACAGGCCACCAAAAACTGCCCTTCGCAGAGCAGCACATTATCCGTAGCCCGCCTGACCTGCTGTTTAAAGCGCAGGCTGACACGGTTCAATTCGATTACTTCAGCGCTTACCAGAAGCTCGTCGTCCAGTCGCGCCGGCGCGTGGTAACGCGCTTCGCTGGAATGCACGACGAACAACAGGTCTTCCCCTGCCAGCTGGGATTGGGCAAAGCCCAGCTCCCGGAGCCGCTCGGTTCGAGCCCGTTCCATAAACTTGAGGTAATTAACGTAATACACGATGCCGCCCGCATCGGTGTCCTCGTAATAAACGCGACAACGATGTGCGAAAGGCTCAAGCCCGTTTTGCGCGCGCATACTCTAGTGCTTACTCCTCGGGTTGCCAATCCGGCCAGGCAACTGTTTTTCATTGTTCTGCGGCTTTCTTGCAAAAGTACGGTCCTAGGACAGCACAATGCCCGAAAATTCAGCGCGCAAAAGTTAATTAATCGTCCACGGCATCGAGGAACTCGTCTACCACAGGCATCTCGCCCATTCGTGACGGAATGTTTAATCCGAAATGCAGGTACGCATGACGAGTGACCACCCGCCCCCGGGGTGTGCGCATGATGTAGCCCTGCTGGATCAGGTACGGCTCCAGCACGTCTTCAATGGTGTGACGCTCTTCACTGATCGCGGCCGCCAGGCTGTCGACGCCGACCGGCCCACCGTCGAATTTCTCGATCATGGTCAACAGCAGACGTCGGTCCTGGTGGTCGAAGCCACGCTCATCGACATCCAGCAGATTCAAGGCAAGATCGGCAATCGGCTTGGTGATGTGACCCTTGGCGCGAACTTCGGCAAAATCGCGCACCCGGCGCAGCAGCCGGTTGGCGATACGCGGCGTGCCACGGGCCCGACGGGCGATTTCGAAGGCGCCTTCCGGGTCCAGCGGCAAGCCGAGAATGTTTGCCGAACGGCTGACAATCGTCGCCAAATCAGCGGTGTTATAGAACTCAAGACGCTGCACGATACCGAAACGGTCACGCAACGGATTGGTCAGCATGCCGGCACGCGTCGTGGCGCCGACCAGGGTGAACGGCGGCAGATCGAGCTTGATTGAACGCGCCGCCGGCCCTTCGCCGATCATGATGTCGAGCTGGAAATCCTCCATGGCCGGGTACAGCACTTCTTCGACGATCGGCGACAGCCGATGAATTTCGTCGATGAACAACACGTCGTGCGGCTCAAGGTTGGTCAGCAGCGCCGCGAGATCACCCGGGCGCTCAAGTACCGGCCCGGAAGTACTCTTTATCGACACGCCCATTTCCTGGGCAATGATATTCGCCAGCGTGGTCTTACCCAGGCCTGGCGGGCCGAAAATCAGGGTGTGGTCCAGGGATTCGTTACGCCCACGGGCAGCCTGGATAAACAGCTCCATTTGCTCGCGAACGGTCGGCTGGCCGATGTATTCGGCCAGGCTGACAGGACGAATCGCGCGATCCTGGACTTCCTCGCGGTCGCGAGGGCCCGGCGTGGCGGCAATCAGACGATCAGCTTCAATCACTTAGATCATTCCCTTCAGGGCACGGCGAATCATGTCTTCACTGCTCAAACCTTTCTCCTTGATCGCGGAAATCGCCTTGCTGGCTTCCTGCGGTTTGTAGCCCAGGGAAATCAGCGCGCTGACCGCATCATTTTCGGCGGTGGCCACCGGGGCCGGCGCATCCAGGCCTCCCGGCTGGTTAGGCACCAGGGCGAACATCGCCGGTACGGTTTCCCAGGCCTTGAAGCGATCCTTGAGTTCCACCAGCAAACGCTCGGCGGTCTTCTTGCCCACGCCCGGCACCTTGGTCAGCGCCGAGGTGTCCTGGGACTGCACGCAACGGACCAACTCATCGACTTCCAGGCTCGACATCAACGCCAGCGCCAGTTTCGGACCTACACCATTGAGACGGATCAATTCGCGAAAAAAGTCTCGCTCCCGCTTGCCGAAGAAGCCATAGAGTAACTGCGCGTCTTCGCGTACGACCAAATGGGTGTGCAGCGTCAGCGGTTCACCGACCGACGGCAAGCGATATAGCGTGGTCATGGGCACTTCCAGCTCATACCCCAGTCCATTTACATCAAGAATCAGGTGCGGCGGCTGTTTTTCAGCCAGTGTGCCGCGCAAGCGTCCAATCACGTTTCAAATCCTTGAGCGTTGGCCAGTTCAATGGCTAGCGACTGACAGAGCGAGGGTTTTGCGCCGGCAACACAGGCGCAAAGTCCTCATTCCATAAAAAATGATTGCTGATGCTATCAGAGACGCAGGCGCCCGCCACGACTGCGTGCCGTGCCCAGGCCATGCGGTAACAGACTGGAACGGGTGTGAGCATGGCAAATGGCGATGGCCAGGGCGTCCGAGGCATCGATTTGCGGC
Organism: Pseudomonas sp. LBUM1644; assembly: GCF_059716195.1. NCBI lineage: Bacteria > Pseudomonadati > Pseudomonadota > Gammaproteobacteria > Pseudomonadales > Pseudomonadaceae > Pseudomonas > Pseudomonas sp. LBUM1644. The sequence continues at coordinate 5,004,270 of NZ_CP166812.1, forward strand.
TTGCTGGTCAACTTCAGCATGTGCATGACCATCATTTGCACTTGCTCTTTATTCGCCGCGCCGGTGCCGGTTACGGCCTGTTTAACTTGGGTTGCGGTGTATTCGGCGATTTCCAGATTTTCTTCGGCGCCGGCCACGATGGCCGCGCCACGGGCCTGGCCGAGTTTCAGCGCTGAGTCGGCGTTGCGCGCCATAAACACCTTTTCGATGCCCATGGTGACCGGGCCGTAGGTCTGGATGACTTCACGCACGCCGCGATAGACGATTTGCAGGCGTTCGTGCAACTCGCCGGAACCGGTGCGAATACAGCCAGATGCCACGTAGACGCAGCCACGCCCGGTATCGCGTACCACGCCATAACCGGTAATGCGCGAACCGGGGTCGATACCAAGGATTAAAGTCATAACGCCTGCGGGGGTTTACTGCGATATCAGAGGTTAACTGTAGGAGCTGCCGAAGGCTGCGATCTTTTGATGTTGATTTTAAAAATCAAAAGATCGCAGCCTGCGGCAGCTCCTACACAGGAGGCTGCGGTCAACCGAGCTGGGCGGCGACCGATTCGGGAATGTCGGCGTTGGAATAAACGTTCTGCACGTCATCCAGGTCCTCGAGCATGTCGATCAGCTTGAGTACCTTCTCGGCGCCTTCCAGATCCAGCTCGGCGCTGGTGGTCGGCAACATGACGATCTCCGCGTCATCACCTTTGAAACCCGCGGCTTCCAATGCGTTACGCACCGAGTAGAAGCCGGCAAACGAGGTGAACACGTCGATCGATCCGTCTTCGTGGGTCACCACGTCATCGGCATCGGCTTCCATGGCCGCCTCCATCAGCGCGTCTTCATCGACGCCCGGCGCGAAGGAAATCTGCCCCTTGCGCTCGAACAAATAAGCCACCGAACCGTCAGTACCGAGGTTGCCGCCGCACTTGCTGAACGCGTGGCGGACAGCGGCTGCAGTGCGGTTGCGGTTGTCGGTCATGCACTCGACCATCACCGCCACGCCGCCCGGGCCGTAACCTTCGTAACTCAGCTCGACCATGTCGTCGGTATCGGCAGCACCGGCACCGCGTGCCACCGCGCGATCGATGATGTCGCGGCTCATGTTTGCACCAAGGGCCTTGTCCAGCGCCAGGCGCAGGCGCGGGTTGGAACCCGGATCACCGCCACCCTGACGGGCAGCAACGGTCAGTTCACGAATCCACTTGGTGAAAATCTTGCCCTTCTTGGCATCCTGACGTTCTTTGCGGTGCTTGATGTTCGCCCACTTGGAATGACCCGCCATATCTCGCTCCGAATTCTCTTTGAAACATTGCCCGCCACACACAGGGTGCCGGCCAGCAAGCAAAAAATCTCGACCTAAAGAAAAGGCGCATCCCATAAGGATGCGCCTTTGCGGTCAGCCTTACTCAGCCTTTGGCGTTTCGCGCAGACGGATGTGCAGCTCGCGCAGTGCCTTGGCGTCCACCTGCCCCGGTGCCTGAGTCATGACGTCCGCCGCGCTCTGGGTTTTCGGGAAGGCGATCACTTCACGGATCGACTGGGCGCCGGTCATCAGCATCACCAGACGGTCCAGGCCGAAGGCCAGGCCACCGTGCGGCGGTGCACCGTACTTCAGGGCGTCGAGCAGGAAGCCGAACTTCTCTTCCTGTTCGGCCTCATTGATACCCAGCAGGCGGAATACGGTCTGCTGCATTTCCTTGCGGTGGATACGGATCGAACCGCCACCCAGCTCAGTGCCGTTCAGGACCATGTCGTAGGCACGGGACAGAGCGGTCGCCGGGTTGGCTTCCAGCTCTTGCGGGGTGCACTTCGGCGCGGTGAACGGGTGGTGCAAGGCGCTGAAGCTGCCGTCGTCGTTTTCTTCGAACATCGGGAAGTCGACGACCCACATTGGCGCCCACTTGCAGGTCAGCAGGTCCAGGTCGTTACCGACCTTGATCCGCAGCGCGCCCAGGGCTTCGCTGACGATCTTGGCTTTATCGGCGCCAAAGAACACGATGTCGCCATCGACTGCACCAACGCGATCAAGGATCACGTTGAGGTTGGCCTCAGGGATATTTTTGACGATAGGCGATTGCAGCCCCTCGACGCCCTTCGCGCGCTCGTTGACCTTGATGTACGCCAGGCCCTTGGCACCGTAGATGCCGACGAACTTGGTGTAGTCGTCGATCTGCTTGCGCGGCATGCTTGCCGCGCCTGGAACGCGCAAGGCGGCGATGCGGCATTTCGGATCATTGGCCGGACCGCTGAACACCTTGAAGTCGACTTCTTTCAGTTGGTCGGCAACGTCAACCAGTTCCAGCGGGTTACGCAGGTCCGGCTTGTCGGAGCCGTAACGACGCATGGCCTCTTCGAAGGTCATGTGCGGGAAATCGCCGAATTCCAGGTCCAGCACTTCCTTGAACAGGTTGCGGATCATTTGTTCGGTGATGCCCATGATCTCTTTTTCATCAAGGAAGCTGGTCTCGATGTCGATCTGGGTGAATTCCGGCTGGCGGTCGGCCCGCAGGTCTTCGTCACGGAAGCACTTGGCGATCTGGTAGTAACGGTCGAAGCCGGCCACCATCAGCAGTTGCTTGAACAGTTGCGGCGATTGCGGCAAGGCGAAGAACGAACCGGCGTGAGTACGGCTTGGCACCAGGTAGTCACGCGCACCTTCAGGGGTGGCACGGGTCAGGATCGGCGTCTCGACGTCGAGGAAGCCGTTCTCGTCCAGGAAGCGACGGATGCTGGTGGTCATGCGCGAACGCAGGCGCAGCTTCTCGGCCATTTCCGGACGACGCAGATCAAGAAAGCGATAGCGCAGGCGGGTTTCTTCGCCGACATCCGAGAACTCGTTCAGCGGGAACGGCGGGGTTTCCGATTCGTTCAGCACTTCCAGCTCATAGCCGAGGACTTCGATCATGCCCGACGCCATGTTGGCGTTGGTGGCACCGGCCGGACGCAGGCGAACCTTGCCGGTGATCTTCACGACGTATTCGCTGCGCACGCGATCGGCGGCGGCGAAGGATTCAGCGCGGTCCGGGTCGAACACCACCTGGGCCAGACCATCACGATCACGGATATCGAGGAAAATCACCCCACCGTGGTCACGGCGACGGTGAACCCAACCGCAAAGAGTAATTTCCTGGCCTTCCAGGCTTTCGTTCAGTTGGCCGCAATAATGGCTGCGCATCATGGTAGTGGTTTCACTTCTCGTAATTCGAAATTCGGTTGGAGACCTTGCGTACATCCCGCCCCTGATAAAGGTGCTGGAGGTTGCAAGCGCTCGCACGTGTCGTTCAACTCAGGTTCCAGACCCTAGTCGGCTTTGTCGCCGCCGGCCAGATTCTTCTTGGAACCGGTCTTGAAATCGGTTTCGTACCAGCCGGTGCCGCTAAGGCGGAAGCCTGGCATGGACAGCATCTTTTTCAGCTCTGGCGCCTGGCAGGCAGGGCAGTCGACCAGCGGTGCTGCGCTGATCTTTTGAATGGCTTCCAACTGATGACCACAGGAAGCACATTGATAGTCGTACATCGGCATGGGGGTTGTCTCGGCGATCAGATTGCTACCGCTTACACTGGGTTTTGCGGCAAAGAGCGGGATTATATCCATTAAATGCAGCCTGTGCAGCCGTAAGACTGCACAGGCCGACACTCTGCCCATTCCACCGCCACGGTCAGGCCATGACGGCGCAACTCCCGTCCTTCAAGCTGTGTACGACACAGACAACCCGCACCAGCCCGCTGAAATTCTTCACCCCGCCGTGGCGCAAATGCACTTCGCGGTCCACGTGGGACAGGAGCGCACTGACCGAACAGCAATTGACCTTGGCCATTTCGCCCAAAATATCCCAATACACCTGCTCAAGCCGCAAACAGGTGGCAAAACCGTTGAGTCGTACTGATCGAGACAGCGGCTGGGCCAGCCCCATATCGAATTCGCTGACAAATGGATCAATCCTTATGTCCTTGGCCGGACTGATCCTCCCTTCACTTCGCCTGTGTTCGTAATCCATATCGTTGACACTCCTTTGCCATCCTTGCCTTCTATAAGAGCAATCCTGTTGCTTATAAAACCGCAGGCGCAAAGGTATATCCAGATGACTTTATGACCATCGTCGTAGGATAAGCCAACAACTGTTGGGAGATCGCGGAGTGCGTCCTACTCCGTAAAATCTCCTACATGACCTGATGCAAAATCACTCAACAATCAGGCCACTCTACGTACAGTCGGAGGGTCACTGATCCAGTAGCGAGCGCAACATCCACGCAGTTTTCTCGTGAACCTGCATGCGCTGCGTCAGCAAATCGGCCGTGGGCTCGTCGCTGACCTTGTCGAGCAGTGGAAAGATCCCGCGCGCAGTACGCGTGACGGCTTCCTGGCCCTGGACCAGTTGCCTGATCATGTCTTCGGCAGCGGGAACGCCCTCTTCTTCCTTGATAGAAGAAAGTCGCGCATAAATGGAATAGGCCCCCGGAGCAGGAAACCCGAGCGCGCGAATTCGCTCGGCAATCAAGTCGACGGCCAGCGCCAACTCGTTATATTGCTCTTCGAACATCAGGTGCAGGGTCCGGAACATCGGGCCGGTGACATTCCAATGGAAGTTATGGGTTTTCAAATAAAGTACATAAGTGTCCGACAGCAGCCGCGACAGTCCGTCGACGATAGACTTGCGATCTTCTTCACTGATACCGATATCGATTGCCATGTGTTTCCCCTAAAGGTGATGAAATTCATCCAACAGGTGCCGCCCTACTCTAGCAAGCCCGCTACCACGTCGCAGCCCCGAATGCCCCGGCGAGCTGCGACAAATCGACCGACATACACCGCCGGACTGGCTGATTTGAGTAGCTGCAGGCTTTGCTGTTAAATAGGCAGTGTGTCGCTACTCCCTATTTTCCGGGGGCAGCGCATAGGCTGGTAGCCGGTACGTGTCCAACGCCTCTTATTGTTCTGAAGCGAACCGTGCCCTATCAGCTCTTCCTTGCGATCCGTCTTAACGTGAGTTAATCAAAATGTTGAAAATCGTCCACCTGCTAACGGGCGCAGCTGCTTTGCTGCTGTCCTTCATCCCTAGCCTGCGATCTGAAGCGGCACCGTACCTGCAACAACCCGATGCGCTTTACCTGGCCTTTTTCGGCCTCCTCAACCTCACCCTCGCTCCTGTTATCCCTTACTGGAACAAAGGCCCGCGTCATCAATTGCAAAACCTGGTCAGCGCCCTGCTGATCCTGGCTGTTGTATTGCAAATCCTGACGCTGCTCGCGCCGATGCCTGTCATCGCCGGTCAGCCTGCCGTTCTGTTCAGCCTCGTGGCAGCTCTGATCGCTGTTCTTTTGCACCTGGCCATCAGCTTCTACAAGTCTTCTCCGACCGCTAACTCGCCAAGCTATGACATGAGCAACCGCGATACTGGCACCGTCAAGTGGTTCAACACCTCGAAAGGCTTCGGCTTTATTTCCCGTGATTCCGGCGATGATATTTTCGTGCATTTTCGGGCTATTCGTGGCGAAGGCCACCGCGTCCTGGTCGAAGGCCAGCGCGTGGAATTCTCTGTCATGAATCGTGACAAGGGCCTGCAAGCCGAAGACGTGATCGCCGCACTGCCGCGACGCTGATTCAAGGCTGAAAAAAAACCGCGAGCAGCCTGGCTGTTCGCGGTTTTTTATTGCCTGCTCTTTTTACTAACCACTTAGTAATGCGGTGGTGGCGCCTCTTCTTCGAACGTTTCGAACTGGCCGGCCATTTCTTCCTGCCGCTTGAGCAATGCCGCCATTTGCAGCTGCAGACGCTCAACGGCGCGCTGCTGGGTGGCCAGCACATCACTCAATGCCTGGATGGTGTCATCCTGAAACGCCAACTGGCTCTCCAGATCGGTAACGCGTTCTTCCAGGCTCATGATTCAACCCTCCAGAAACGTGAAGTCATTGGTTAACACCGGGCGCAGCCGCTCGCGAACCTGCGCAATCTGTTCGGGAGTGTACGGTTTGGCTGGATGCTTGCCCCATACCGGGGCTGGCCAAGCGGCATCCTCGCGTTTGCGCACAATCACATGCATGTGCAACTGACTGACGACGTTACCCAAGGCCGCAGCATTCATCTTGTCGGCATCGAACAAGTCGTTGAGGATTTCCGCTAGCGCGGTCGTTTCCTGCCAGAGCAGCTGCTGATCCGCGACACCCAACTGAAATATCTCACTGATACCGTCACGGCGTGGCACCAGGATGAACCAGGGGTAGTTCGAATCATTGGACAAAAGCAACCGGCACAGTGGGAAATCCCCGATCGTTACCGTGTCTTGTTGAAGTCGTGGATCTAAAGCGAACACTGCGCGCACTCCCGCCGGGTCATCAATTTCAGCTTAGTGCCCGTATCGAGAGACGGCGCACCAAGCGACAGGACGGCAGCATACCTGCGAACGTCGCGCGCTTCATGGTGAAGTGCCTCCCCAAACAGGTCGGCGGACGCCCTGACTTGAGACATTTTCCGACGGAACGCACCACTTCTGGACCAATGCCCCCACAGAAAATGCCGAAACGACTGATAAATAACGACGCGTCCACGTCCGGCTACTGGCCCTGCTGTATGAAATCAGTACACCGATTGAAATTTTTTGCACCAAAATCGTACAGTGCGTCTACGCTGACTCCTTCGGGTATCCGCCATTTACTCACCGATGGGGTGAACCGGTAACGTTTTTGGTTGTCATGCCGTCGAACACGACGGTGCACCACACGGCAATTCATGGCGTCAAGCCCGCATAAACAGGCTTGAACCCCCCGGATTTATGAGATTTTTACAGCGACAGGCAGGTATTCAGAAAAAAAAACGCAGGAATTCTGTTTTGTGCACGCTTGTTGCATTCACACCCACATCGCCTTGCAAGCCTCCGCTGGAAGTGGAAGCCTCAAGGCAAATAAAAACAGTGGCAAGGTAGCCCGATGGAGATTCAAGCGTTTTACCAGGGACTCTTATTCACCGATGCTCAGGCCCTGGAAAACAACGCTAAAGTTGTCAGTCCGCTTGCGTCGGGGCTGTAAATTTGCGACACCTACGAAGCTGTTTGCGACACCGTCGTAAAGAAGCTGAAAGGTTAGATTCGCAAGTATCGCCAACATGGTCGGCGTGATATAAGTTTGCGCCGACACAAAAAGAAAGAGCCGCCCAGATAATAAATCAGGTGGGACGGCAGTACTCTTATAAAACCAAAGGAGCAAATCACGATGCGCGTGATGAAGTGGAGCATGATCGCACTGGCAGTTGCAGCAGCAGCCAGTACTCAATTGGCTACGGCCGCACCTTTTGTAACTGACCAGTCTGAAGCCAAAGGTCTTGTTGAAGACTCGCATTTGAACTTGCTGGTTCGTAACTACTACTTCAACCGTGACAACAAGAATGGCAACGCCGACCAGAAAGACTGGACCCAGGGCATTTGGGGCAACTTCAGCTCCGGTTACACTCAAGGTCTTATCGGCGTTGGTGTTGATGCATTCGGTTACCTGGCTATCAAGCTGGACGGTGGCGACGGCACTGGCGGTACGGGCAATATGAGCCGCGACGCCGATGGCCACGTCAACGACAGCCAGGGCAAAGCAGGCGCAGCCGCTAAGTTCCGCATTTCCAAAACCGAGCTGAAAATCGGTGACATGCAGCCAAGCACTGCTCCAGTGTTCGCTGTTGGCGGTTCCCGTATTCTTCCTCAAACTGCCAGCGGTATCCAACTGCAGAGCAGCGAAGTCAAAGACCTTGACCTCGAAGGCGGTCACTTCTACTCGTCGACCAGCCAGGACCGCAACGCCCGTGATGGTAGCCTGTGGGCAACCTACGCTGGCGTGCAAGCCAACTCCATCGACTACTTCGGTGGCAAGTACGGTATTACCGATAACCTTTCCGCATCGCTGTATGGCGCCAAGCTGGAAGATATCTGGAACCAGTACTACGCCAACCTGAACTACACCATCCCATTGGGTGGCGATCAGTCGGTTAACCTGGACGGTAACATCTACCGCACCAAAGATACTGGTGATGCCAAAGCCGGTGACATCAGCAACACCGCCTACTCTTTGGCTGCTGCTTTCTCGTTCCTGAAAGCACACACGATCACTCTTGCCTTCCAGAAGGTTAACGGCGACACCCCGTTTGACTACATCGGTGTGGGCAAGAACGATCGCGGCGGCGACTCGATCTTCCTCGCCAACTCCATCCAGTACTCTGACTTTAACGCCCCTGGCGAGAAATCTGCCCAGATTCGTTACGACCTGAAAATGGCTGAGTACGGCGTTCCAGGCCTGAGCTTCATGACCCGTTACGTGAACGGTTGGAACATCGACGGTTCCGGTGCACCTGCCAACAGCGCGTACCGTTTCAGCGATCCAACGGCGGCTAACTTCGGCCAACCATTTTACGGCGAAGACGGCAAACACCACGAAACCAACTTCGAAGCCAAGTACGTTGTTCAGACTGGCCCAGCAAAAGACCTGTCCTTCCGTATTCGTCAGGCTTGGCACACTGCTAACGCCGACGAAGGTGAAGGCGACGTGAAAGAGTTCCGTTTCATCGTCGACTACCCGCTGTCGGTTTTGTAATCGCTAGCAGTTAGTTTTGCGGTAACAAACAAAAAGGCCCATCTTCGGATGGGCCTTTTTTTGTTGCCTGTTTGTTACTTACTGCACTGCCGATTCCTGAACCACTCGAATCGTCCTCTGCGGAAAAGGAATGTCGATACCCGCCGTTTTCAAACGATCACGGGACTGTTCGTTGAACATGAACATCACATCCCAGTAATCCGCCGTCTGCACCCACACTCGCAGAGAAACAGTAATCGAACTGTCGCCCAGGGTAGAAATCACGGCCTGCGGTGCCGGTTCAGCCAAAACACGCTCGTCTTTGGCCAGTTCCAGCAATACATGACGGGCTTTCTGCAAGTCCGCTTCGTAATCTACGCCCACATCAAACACAACCTTACGGGTCGGCTGACGGTTAGTGTTGGTAATAATGCCGTTCGACAAGTTGCCGTTAGGCACGATGATGGTTTTGTTATCGCCGGTACGCAGTACGGTATGGAAGATCTGGATGCTATCGACAGTACCGGCAACACCTTGGGCTTCGATCCAGTCACCAATACGGAACGGACGGAACAACAGAATCAGCACGCCGCCGGCGAAGTTCGCCAGGCTACCCTGCAGCGCCAGACCTATGGCCAGGCCTGCCGCACCGATCGCCGCAACGAACGAGGTGGTTTCAACACCAATCATCGACGCTACGCTGACAATCAACAGCACCTTGAGAATGATATTTGCCAGGCTGCTGATGAATCCTTGCAGCGCCAGGTCGGCGTTGCGCAGTGCCAACAGGCCGCCGAGCTTTTGCGTCACTTTGTTGATCAGCCACCAGCCAACGGCCAGGGTGATGACCGCCAGCAGCACGCGGCTACCGTATTCCATGATCATTGGAATCCAGGCTTGAGACGCCTTGACCAGGTTGTCTACTTCAGCATTCAAATCCATCTACTTTCTCCTGATTTCCGGCTACCCGGCACGCGAAAAAATAAGCGGCAGAAAAAACCGCCGGGTTAGCTCATTGGTGGGAGCGGGCTTGCTCGCGAAGGCGGTGTGTCATTCAACAGTGATGTCGACTGACACGCCCTCTTCGCGAGCAAGCCCGCTCCCACAGGTTCCCGCTTCGAAGGTCAGTCGCGGAAGTTGTTGAACTGCAGCGGCATATCGAAAGTCTTGGCGCGCAGGGCGGCGATGGCTTCCTGCAAGTCGTCACGCTTCTTGCCGGTGATACGCACCTGCTCGCCCTGAATGGCCGCCTGGACCTTGAGCTTGGCGTCTTTGACGTGAGCGACGATTTTCTTCGCCAGCTCTTTATCGATGCCTTCCTTGAGGACCGCTTCCTGTTTCATCAACTTGCCCGACGCATAGGCATCCTTGACCTCAAGGCACTGCACGTCGATTTTGCGCTTGACCAGCGCCAGCTTGAGGATCTCAATCATCGCTTCGAGCTGGAAATCGGCTTCCGCGGTCAGGTTGACGGTCAGGTCTTTTTCCTTGAACTCGAAGGTGCCTTTGCCTTTCAGGTCATAACGACGATCGAGTTCCTTGACGGCGTTCTCGACCGCGTTGGTGACTTCGTGTTTGTCCAGTTCGGATACCACGTCGAACGACGGCATGTAATCTCTCCAATAAAAGGGCGCGCTCAATCACGAGGGAGCACGCCTGGCTTGCGGTTAAAATCCGCGCTGATTATAACGGGTCTTTCCCATCATTCACTGCGAGCCTCCCATGCGCGCGATAAACAGAGCAAAAAGCTGATGGCCACCACCTGGCATGTCCTGGGCGCGGGTAGTCTCGGCACTTTATGGGCCACGCGTCTGGCACGGGCCGGCGTACCGGTCCGACTGATCGTGAGGGACGCGGTGCGCTTGCAGGCCTATGAGGCGACGGGTGGACTGACGCTGGTGGAACACGGCGCAGCAAAAACCTACGACATCCCCGGTGAGACACCCGACAACAGCGAGCCGATCAACCGTCTGCTGGTGGCCTGCAAAGCCTACGATGCGGAAAAAGCAGTGGCGCAACTGGCGCCGCGCCTGGCGCCCGGCGCCGAATTGATCCTGCTGCAGAACGGCCTCGGCAGCCAGGACGCCGTGGCGGCGCAGGTTCCACAGGCGCGCTGCATCTGGGCCTCGAGCACTGAAGGCGCTTTTCGCGATGGCGACTGGCGCGTGGTATTCGCCGGCCACGGTTACACCTGGCTCGGCGATGCCGGTCATCCCGTGGCACCCATCTGGCTGGATGATCTGAGCGCCGCAGGTATTCCGCACGAGTGGAGCACCGAAATTCTGACCCGGCTGTGGCGAAAACTGGCGCTCAATTGCGCGATCAATCCGCTGACGGTGCTGCACGATTGCCGCAATGGCGGGTTACAGGAACATCATTGCGAAGTCGCGACCCTCTGCGGCGAACTGACTGAGTTGCTTGAACGCTGTGGCCAGCCGGCAGCGGCCGAGGACCTCCAGCAGGAAGTTGAACGAGTGATCCACGCCACAGCCGCCAACTACTCTTCGATGCACCAGGACGTGGCGAACCAGCGCCGGACCGAAATCAGCTACCTGCTCGGCCATGTTTGCAAAGTGGCCGCACGGCACCAGTTGAACCTGCCCCACCTCAATCAGCTGGAGTCACGGTTGATCGCCCATCTGCACAGCCTCGGATTGCCCAGCGACTGAGCAGCGGCTACGCTGGCCACTTGTTCCTATTCAGCGATGAACCTGATGCCATTGCGCCAGCGCCTTGAAAACCTTCCGGTCGGCCAGAAACTCCTGGCCGCCCTGCTGGTGCTGTTGACCACCGTCCTGCTGGTCGCCAACCTGACCTTTATCAGCGCCGCGTACTACATCTCCCAGGAAAGCATGGCACCTCAGGCCTTGCAGACCATCGGCCGCCTGGTGTCGAACCCGAGCCTGGTGTCCGAAGCGTTGCAGTCGCCACAAAGTGCCGAGCGCCTGCTCAATGAACTCAACAGCTATTCCCCGCTGCGTGCAGCGGCGCTTTATGACGGAAAAGGCGAGCGCCTGGCACAATTGCAACATGGCGAAAAACTCAATCTGCCGGAGCGTTTCCGGCACATCGAGTCCTGGCAAGCCACCGAATTTCGCAGCAATCAAATAATCACCCTGCCCCGCCCCGGCACCGCGCCCGGCCACCTGCTACTGGTCGCCAGCAGCGAGCTGCCCGTCGCGTTTTACACCGGCACATTGACCGCAAGCCTGGGAATCCTGATCTTCAGCGTGCTGTTGTGGCTGGTGATTGCACGGCAGATCAAACGCCTAATCACCCGGCCGATCCATCAACTCGAAGAGTTGTCCCGGCAAGTGACACGGGAAGAGAACTACGCCCTGCGGGCTTCCCGCGGCAATCACGACGAAATCGGCAGCCTGGCCGAGGCCTTCAATACCATGCTCTCGCGCATCGAAGCGCGGGAGCAGCAATTGAAACGGGCACGGGATGACTCCCAGGCCGCGTATGACCAGGCGCAGGGACTGGCCGAAGAAACCCGCCACACCAACCGCAAACTGGAGCTCGAAGTCCAGGTGCGGAGCAAGATCGAGAAGAAACTCACCGGGTTCCAGAACTACCTCAACAGCATTATCGACTCCATGCCCTCGGCGCTGATCGCCCTTGATGAACAGCTCTACGTGACGCAGTGGAATCAGGAGGCCAGCGCACTGTCCGGCACACGCCTGGACGAAGCCTTGAACCAGCCGATTTTCCTCGCCTTTGAACCGCTGAAGCCGTTTCTGCCGCAGCTCAAGCAAACCGTCGAACAGCACACCGTCGCGAAAATCGAGCGCGTGACCTGGTTCAAGGACGAAGAGCCCAAGCATTACGCCTTGACGTTCTATCCGCTGATGGGCGGCGCCGGGCGTGGCGTGGTGATCCGGATCGATGACATCACCCAGCGCCTGTCCCTCGAAGAAATGATGGTGCAGTCGGAAAAAATGCTCTCGGTCGGCGGCCTCGCCGCTGGCATGGCCCATGAAATCAACAACCCGCTCGGCGCGATTCTGCATAACGTGCAAAACATTCGCCGACGCCTGTCCCCAGAATTGCCGAAGAACCTCGAACAGGCGGAACACATCGGCATCGAACTGGACACGGTCAATAAATACCTGCAAGCGCGCGAAGTACCGCAACTGCTCGACGGCATTCAGCAGGCTGGCGCACGGGCGGCGAAGATCGTGACCCACATGCTCAGTTTCAGCCGCCGCAGCACTCGGCAAATGGCGCCGTGCGATTTGCCGGCGCTGATCGATCAGGCCGTGGAAATCGCTGGCAACGACTTCGACCTGGCGATTGGTTTCGACTTTAAAGGCCAGGCGATCACTCGCCAGTTCGATCCGGCGCTGGGGCCGGTTCCCGGCACCGCCAACGAACTGGAGCAGGTGCTGCTCAACCTGCTGAAAAACGCCGCGCAAGCCATTCACCAACGCGAAGATGACCGCGAACCGGGGCGAATCATTCTGCGCACCAAACTGAATCCGCCGTGGGCGGAAATCCAGGTCGAGGATAATGGCATCGGCATGAGCGAAAGCGTACGCAAACGCACATTCGAGCCGTTCTTTACCACCAAGGAAATCGGCCAGGGCACCGGCCTTGGCCTGTCGGTCTCGTATTTCATCATCACCAACAACCATAAGGGACAGATGGAAGTGCAATCGACCCTGGGCCAAGGCACGTGTTTCACGCTACGCCTGCCCTTGGCGGGCACCCCGGTGGTCTCTCAAGAACTCAATCAGCTATCGAGGTAACCATGGGCTTTCGCTTGTCGAAGATTTACACCCGCACCGGCGACAAAGGCGAAACCGGGCTCGGCGACGGCCGCCGCGTACCCAAGGATCATCCACGGATCGAAGCCATTGGCGAAGTCGATACGCTGAACAGCCAGGTCGGCGTGCTGCTGGCCGGGCTGGCGGAACAGAGTGCCAAGCATCCGGGCTTGAGCGAAGTGATCGAGGTGTTGGCGCCCTGCCAGCATCGGTTGTTCGATCTGGGTGGCGAGCTGGCGATGCCGGTGTATCAGGCGCTGGACGCGGCAGAAATAGAGCGGCTGGAAGCGGCGATTGATGTGTGGAATGAGGAACTGGGGCCGCTGGAGAATTTCATCTTGCCGGGCGGTTCAGCGCTGATTGCCCAGGCTCACGTGTGCAGGAGCCTCGCGCGTACTGCGGAGCGGCGATGCCAGCATTTGAATGCGGTCGAACCATTGGCCGGGGTTGGCCTGGCGTATATCAATCGGTTGTCGGATTTGTTGTTTGTGATGGCGCGGATGATTGCGAAGCGTCAGGGGATTGCCGAGATATTGTGGCAGCCGGCGGCGAAACCTCAGGTTTAGTTGGCGTCTTCAAGGACGCCTTCGCGGGCAAGCCTCGCTCCTACAGGTTTTCGCGCGAATCTGTCGGAGCGAGGCTTGCCCACGAGGAGGCCGGCAGCTACACCAAAGGATCAGGCCAAAACGCCCGAATCCCCGCCACACCCTGCGCACCCGCTGCCCAGGCTTTCTCAAGGTCTTCCGGGCCAACGCCACCGAGCAAGAACACCGGTTTACTGAAACCTTCGATCAAAACCGAAGCCTTTTCCCAACCCAACTGCTCAGCCCCTGGATGCGTCAGGGTCGGCTGCACGGGTGACAGCGTCACAAAGTCCACACCCATCTGCTCGGCCAGCGTCAGTTCTTCAGCGTTATGACACGACGCCGCCAACCAGCGCGACGCGGGCAGTGGTCGCCCCGCCGCCGCGTATTTACGCAACTGGGCCGAGGTGATGTGCCAACCAGCGGAGGGAAAATCACCGAGCCATTCGAAAGGCCCCTTGATCATCAACTGCGCCTTGCCGGCACACAGCCCCGCCGCATCCACCGCCAGGTCGCGGTATTTCGGATCATAGCCGTTGGGCGCCCGCAGCTGGATCAACTTGATACCACCGGCGATGGCTTTCTGGATGCCACGCAGCAATGCCGGAGTTTCCAGCTCTTCGGGGGTGATCAGGTATTCGGCCGGTAACCGTGCAGCGGAGACGATTGGCTGGTTGGCTGCCGGAAACTCATAGTTCAACAAATCACGCGGCGCCACCCATTCCAAAGGCTGACCTTCGGCGCCGTGGGGCTCGCCGGTAAAAGCCGACACTTCCCAGACATCCAGCAATACCTGCTTGTCCGGGTAGTCGTGATGAACCTTGATCAACGGGCGCGCCGCGCTGACCACGATGCCCAACTCTTCATGGAGTTCGCGGGCCAGGGCGGTTTCGACGGATTCATCAGCCTCGACCTTGCCCCCCGGAAATTCCCACAAGCCGCCCTGATGCGCAGTATCAGCGCGCCGAGCGATGAGGATCTTGCCACTGCCATCGCGAATGACGGCGGCGGCTACGTGTACTCGTTTCACTGTCCGACCTCCTCCAGCCCCGCCTTCTGCCAGGCCTTGAAGGCAGGCCATTGATAAAGGGTGTTGACGTAGGCCTCGTCCGCCGCCGGCAGTTTCACCTGATAGGTGCGCAGGCGAACGGCAATCGGGGCGAAGAAAGCATCGGCCAGGGTTGCACCGCCAAACAGGTACGGCCCGGTTTCAGTCGCGGCGGCGCGACATTCCGCCCACAACGCCAGCATGCGTTCTATATCGGCCTTGACGTCAGCCGGTGTCGGCGACAGCGCGGCGTCGCGACTGAGGTCGAACGGCATGTTGCCGCGCATGGCAAAGAACCCGGCGTGCATCTGCGCACACGCCGAACGCGCCTGGGCACGGGCGGCGATGTCTTTGGGCCAGAGGCCAGCCTCGGGAAATTGCTCGGCCAGGTACTCGGCAATGGCCAGGGAATCAGCGACGGTGCCGTGTTCGGTTTTCAGCAACGGGACTTTGCCGGTCGGCGAATGCTTGAGCAGACGGTCACGGGTGTCCGGCTGGTTCAACTTGATCAGTTCTTCGGTGTAAGGGGCGCCAGTCAGGTCGAGGGCCAGAGCGCCGCGCAGGGACCAGGAGGAAAGCAGTTTGTCGCCGATGATCAGGTGGAGGCTCATGTTCGGGACCTTTCAATGAGGGAAACAAGCCAGTCTAGGTGGTGACTGGAAGGCTGCCTTCGCGGGCAAGCCTCGCTCCTACGGGTTCGCGCAAAACCCTGTAGGAGCGAGGCTTGCCCGCGAAGGCAGCGACTCGGTCTAACGGTTGATCAGGTACGGTACTCGGCGTTGATCTTCACGTATTCGTGGGACAGGTCGGTGGTCCAGATGGTTTCGCTGCAATCGCCGCGACCCAGTTCGATACGGATGGTGATTTCTTCCTGCTGCATCACGGCCGCGCCTTGGGCTTCGGTGTAAGTCGCGGCCCGAGCGCCACGGCTGGCGATGCACACATCACCGAGGAAAACGTCGATCTTGCTCACATCCAGATTCGGCACACCGGCACGACCGACCGCGGCAAGGATACGGCCCCAGTTCGGGTCCGAGGCGAACAGTGCGGTCTTGATCAGCGGCGAGTGAGCCACGGTGTAACCCACATCCAGGCATTCCTGGTGATTGCCGCCGCCGTTGACTTCAACGGTGACGAATTTGGTCGCGCCTTCGCCATCGCGAACGATGGCCTGGGCCACGTCCATGCACACTTCGAACACCGCTTGTTTCAACTTGGCGAACAACTCGCCTTCGGCGCGGGTGATTTCCGGCAGCGCAGCCTGACCCGTGGCGATCAACATGCAGCAGTCGTTGGTCGAAGTGTCGCCGTCGATGGTGATGCGGTTGAACGACTTGTTGGCGCCATCCAGCAACAGGTTTTGCAAGACATCGCGGGAGACTTTGGCGTCGGTAGCGATGTAGCCGAGCATGGTCGCCATGTTCGGACGAATCATGCCCGCGCCTTTGCTGATACCGGTGACGGTGATGGTCACGCCGTCATGCTCGAACTGGCGGCTGGCGCCTTTGGGCAGGGTATCGGTGGTCATGATGCCGGTGGCGGCAGCTTCCCAGTTGTTGACCGACAGGTCGTCGAGGGCGGCTTGCAATGCGCCTTCAATCTTCTCGACCGGCAGCGGCTCGCCGATCACGCCGGTGGAATACGGCAGCACCAGGCTGGCATCGACGCCGGTCAGCTCAGCCAGTTTGGCGCAGGTGCGTTCGGCAGCGGCGAGGCCAGGTTCGCCAGTACCGGCGTTGGCATTGCCGGTGTTGGTCAACAGGTAGCGCACCGGACCTTGCACGCGTTGCTTGGCCAGGATCACTGGCGCGGCGCAAAAGGCGTTCAAGGTGAACACACCCGCTACCGTGGAGCCTTCGGCACAGCGCATGACCACAACATCCTTGCGCCCCGGGCGCTTGATGCCGGCCGAGGCGATACCGAGTTCAAAACCGGCAACCGGGTGCAACGTTGGCAAAGGACC
Organism: Pseudomonas sp. LBUM1644; assembly: GCF_059716195.1. NCBI lineage: Bacteria > Pseudomonadati > Pseudomonadota > Gammaproteobacteria > Pseudomonadales > Pseudomonadaceae > Pseudomonas > Pseudomonas sp. LBUM1644. Next base: position 5,021,179 of record NZ_CP166812.1, read on the forward strand.
AAGACCAACAGCCATGAATGCGCTCCTTATAAAGATGTCAGCACCGTCGTCAGGAAGGACGGTGGTTTAAATGGCAAAACGCCGCGACGGCTGATGCCGGTCGCGGCGCGGGTATTTCAGCGTATGAAACGGGTTTTACTGGATCTGCCCGTGGCAATGCTTGAACTTCTTGCCCGAACCGCAGTAGCACAGTTCGTTACGGCCCAGCTTTTGTTCGTTACGGACCGGCGCGGTGGCAAGGGCTACATCGACCTCTTCACCCAGCAGTTCCGGTTGCTCAAGACCCGGTGCTTCGTCGTGCTGGAACTGCATGCGTGCCGCCAGTGCTTCGGCTTCCTGACGCAGGCGTTGCTCTTCCTCGATTGGATCTTCGCGGCGAACCTGGACGTGCGACAGCACACGGATCGAGTCGCGCTTGATCGAATCCAGCAGCTCGGAGAACAGCGTGTAGGACTCGCGCTTGTACTCTTGTTTCGGGTTCTTCTGCGCATAACCACGCAAGTGAATGCCGTGACGCAGGTGATCCATGGTCGACAGGTGGTCTTTCCACAGGTCATCAAGCACACGCAGAACGATTTGTTTCTCGAAGGTGCGCAGCGCTTCGGCGCTCGCTTGCTCTTCTTTCTCGTTGTAGGCAGCGAGCAATTCGTTCAGCAGCTTCTCGCGCAGGGTTTCTTCATACAGGTGATCGTCTTCGTCGAGCCATTGCTGGATCGGCAGCGCCACACCGAAGTCGCTCTGCAACGCCGCTTCCAGACCCGCCACATCCCACTGCTCAGGCAGCGATTGCGGAGGAATGTGGGCGCTGACCGTGGCGTTGAGTACGTCCTGACGGAAATCGGCGATGGTTTCACCAATGTTGTCGGCAGCCAGCAACGTGTTACGCATGTGATAGATCACTTTACGTTGTTCGTTGTTGACGTCGTCGAACTCAAGCAGTTGCTTACGAATGTCGAAGTTGCGGCCTTCAACCTTGCGCTGCGCCTTTTCGATGGCGTTGGTCACCATGCGGTGCTCAATCGCTTCGCCAGGCTGCATGCCCAGGGCTTTCATGAAGTTCTTCACCCGGTCCGAGGCGAAGATGCGCATCAGGCTGTCTTCGAGCGACAAGTAGAAACGGCTGGAACCGGCGTCACCCTGGCGACCGGCACGACCACGCAACTGGTTGTCGATACGGCGCGATTCGTGACGCTCGGAAGCGATCACCTGCAAACCTCCCGACTCCAGCACTTGCTGGTGACGTTTCTGCCAGTCGGCCTTGATCTGGGCAATCTGCTCAGGGGTCGGGTCTTCCAGCGAAGCAACTTCCACTTCCCAGTTGCCGCCCAACAGGATGTCGGTACCACGACCGGCCATGTTGGTGGCGATGGTCAGTGCACCCGGACGACCGGCTTGCGCAATGATCTCGGCTTCTTTTTCGTGGAACTTGGCGTTCAGGACCTTGTGTTCGATGCCTTCCTTGTTGAGCAGGTCGGACATGCGCTCGGAAGTTTCGATGGTCGCAGTACCGACCAGCACCGGACGACCCGACGCCATGCTTTCCTTGATGTCGGCGACGATAGCCGTGTATTTCTCGTCGGCGGTCAGGAACACCAGGTCGTTGTAGTCTTTACGGGCCAACGGCTTGTTCGTCGGAATGACGAGGACCTGCAGGCCATAGATCTGGTGGAACTCGAACGCTTCGGTATCGGCCGTACCGGTCATGCCGGACAGCTTGTTGTAAAGACGGAAGTAGTTCTGGAACGTGGTCGACGCCAACGTCTGGCTTTCGGCCTGGATGTTGAGGTTTTCCTTGGCTTCGATGGCCTGGTGCAGGCCTTCGGACAAACGACGACCCGGCATGGTACGACCGGTGTGTTCGTCGACCAGGACAACCTGACCGTCTTGCACGATGTATTCGACGTTGCGATGGAACAGTTTGTGCGCGCGCAGACCGGCATACACGTGAGTCAGCAGGCTCAGGTTGTGCGCCGAGTACAGGCTTTCGCCTTCAGCCAGCAGGCCGATGCGGGTCAGCGTTTCTTCCACGTACTGGTGCCCGGCTTCATTGAGCTCGACCTGGCGAGTCTTCTCGTCGACGGTGTAGTGACCGGCCTTGGTGACTTCGCCTTCCACTTCTTCGACGTGCAATTCCAGCTGCGGGATCAGTTTGTTGACTTCGATGTACAGCTTGGAGCTGTCCTCGGCCTGACCGGAAATGATCAGCGGGGTACGGGCTTCGTCGATGAGAATGGAGTCGACTTCGTCGATGACGGCAAAATTGAGTTCGCGCTGGAATTTTTCTTCCATGCTGAACGCCATGTTGTCGCGCAGGTAGTCGAAACCGAATTCGTTGTTGGTGCCGTAGGTAATGTCGGCGGCGTAGGCCAGACGTTTCTCTTCCGGCGGCTGGAATGGCGTGACCACGCCGACCGTCAGGCCGAGGAATTCGTAGAGCGGACGCATCCAGTTGGCGTCACGACGGGCCAGGTAGTCGTTCACGGTAACAACGTGCACGCCTTTCCCGGACAGCGCGTTCAGGTAAACGCCCAGTGTTGCCACCAGGGTCTTGCCTTCACCGGTACGCATTTCCGCGATCATGCCTTCATGCAAGGTCATGCCGCCGATCAGCTGGACATCGAAGTGGCGCATACCCATGACACGCTTACCGGCTTCGCGGGCGACCGCAAAGGCTTCTGGCAGCAGTTTGTCGAGGGTTTCCCCTTTGGCGATGCGGGCCTTGAACTCGTCTGTCTTGGCACGCAATTGATCGTCCGAAAGGGCCACCATTTGCTCTTCGAAGGCATTGACGAATTGCACCGTCTTGAGCATGCGTTTGACTTCACGCTCGTTCTTGCTTCCAAAAAGTTTCTTTAACAAAGGCGCAAACATATCGGCAGGATCTTCCACACTAAAGGGATGGAGGGCGGCCCCGTGAGTCGCCCGTGCAGCCCTCATGGCCGCATGCGAACGAGCATTCTACCCGGAAACGATGGTGAGGAAAGTGGCGTTATTCCACGATGCTGGCACAGCGCTGTGACGGGGCTCACTTAAAATAAGGGCTTTTTACTGAACTTCAAGCCATTCACGGCATAAGTTACTTGTTGATTTAATGGGTAAAGCGCTCGCAAAGCAATGGGTCGGGCCAATCGGGTGCTTTCTGCTACCATGGCGGCTCTGTTACTTCAGGTGTCTGATCATGGCATTTCGCCCTCTTACGGCCAGAGCACCCGCCGTTCTGCTTCGCGAAGCCAAACCGCTGAAAGCCATCTTCGGCCATGCTCAACGCCTGGGTCATTTACAACGCCTGGTGGAAAGCCAATTGCAGCCCGCCGCGCGCGAGCACTGCCATGTAGCGTCGTGGCGCGAGGGCAGTTTGTTGCTGATTGTCACCGATGGTCATTGGGCAACCCGTCTGCGCTACCAGCAAAAGCGGCTGCAACGGCAACTGCAGATGTTCGACGAATTCGCCAGCCTGACGCGGATTCTGTTCAAGGTTCAGCCGCCGACCGTTCAGCAAGGGGCAGTGGGGCATACCATCAGTTTGTCCAGCGATGCGGGTGCGACCATTCAGGCCACGGCGGATGGGATCAGTGATCCGAAACTAAGAGCGGCGCTTGAACGACTCGCGGCTCACGCCAAACCCAAGGAATAGAAGCAAGATCAAAAGATCGCAGCCTTCGGCAGCTCCTACAGGGTACGCCATCCAATGTAGGAGCTGCCGAAGGCTGCGATCTTTTACTTTTAGCGGCGTTTGCTGCCGCCGAGTAGGGAGCCCATCAAGCCGCGTACCAATTGCCGGCCCAATTGATTAGCCGCCTGCCGCATCGCCGATTTCAGTGCCTGCCCCGCCGCCGTTCCCAGGAACTCCCCGGCCTTGTCGGTGAAGCTCGGCTCTTCAGCCGCCGGTTTGCCCGGAACCGTTTCGGCCTCTGGCGCCAGGCCCTTGCGTCCCATCAGCACTTCATACGCCGACTCTCGATCAACCGGTTTGTCATAACGTCCCTTGAACGGCGAACCCGCGATCAGCATCGTGCGTTCCGTTTCGGTCAACGGTCCGATCCGCGATTGTGGCGGCGCGACCAGTACACGCTGGACCATCTCCGGCGTGCCCTTGTCCTGCAAGGTACCGACCAGTGCCTCGCCAATCCCCAACTCGGTCAGCACCGACAAGGCATCGAACGCCGGGTTCGGCCGGAAGCCTTCCGCCACCGCACGCAGGGACTTCTGCTCCTTGGCGGTGAATGCGCGCAAGCCATGCTGGATCCGCAGACCCAGTTGCGCCAGCACGTCATCTGGCAAGTCGCCCGGTGACTGGGTGACGAAATAAACACCCACGCCTTTCGAACGAATCAGTCGCACCACCTGTTCCAGGCGATCCTGCAACGCCTTGGGCGTACCCGCGAACAACAAGTGCGCCTCATCGAAAAACAGCGCCAGCAATGGTTTGTCGGCATCACCGCGCTCCGGCAGTTGCTCGAACAGTTCGGCCAGCAACCACAGCAGGAACGTCGCGTAGACCTTCGGCGCTTCATGCACCAGACGGCTAGCGTCGAGCAAATGAATGCGCCCACGGCCATCGGCGGTCGGCTGCAGGATGTCTTCGAGTTGCAGGGCCGGTTCGCCGAACAAGGCTTCAGCGCCTTGTTGTTCCAGAGTAGCCAAGCGCCGCAGCAGTGCCTGGCTGGAACCAGTGGTCATCAGCGCAGCGTCATCCCCGAGCAATTCGGGGTGATCACGCAGATGATTGAGCAGTGCCTTCAAATCCTTGAGGTCCAGCAGCAGCAAGCCTTCGCGATCCGCCACCTTGAAGGCGGCGTACAGCGCTGATTGCTGGCTGTCGGTCAATTCCAGCAGCGCGCCAATCAGCAACGGGCCCATTTCACTCAAGGTGGTGCGCAATGGATGACCGGACTCGCCGTGAATATCCCACAGGGTCACCGGATAAGCCTGAGGTTTGTGGTTCAGCCAAGGCATCCCGGCGATTCGCTCGGCGATCTTGCCTTGAGGGTTGCCGGCGGCACCCAAACCGCACAAATCGCCTTTGATATCCGCGGCAAATACCGCTACGCCGGCATCGCTGAACGCTTCGGCCATGCGTTGCAAGGTGACGGTTTTACCCGTCCCGGTGGCGCCCGCGACCAGACCATGACGGTTTGCCAGGCGCATGGCCTGAGCGATCGGCTGCCCGGCGAGATCGGCACCGATAACGAGTTGCAATGAATCAGGCATTTGGTCACCCATGGTTAATCTTTGATCCTTCACGGCCGATAGAGAAAAGCAAGAGACCCAACGGATCGCAAGGTCTTACGTTCCGCATGGAGGCCTGGAATATACGACCGCGCCTCTGCGCAGCCATTTGCGCGCGTTATCAGCAACACGCCTTACACATAATAAGACCTTAGCGGACAGTCCATGCCATGAACAAAAATCTGCGTTTCAGCCACAAAATCCTGCTTGCCGCCGCGCTTATCGTCATTGCCGCTTTTGCCTCGTTCACTCTGTATAACGACTACTTGCAGCGCAACGCTATCCGCGACGACTTGAACAGCTATTTCAACGAGATGGGGGATGTCACCGCCAATGACATCCAGACATGGCTGAACGGCCGCATCCTGCTCATCGATAACCTCGCGCAGAACATCGCCATCAACCCGGAGCAAGGCACGGTCACCAGCCTGCTTGAGCAGAAAGCCCTGACATCGACCTTCATGGCGTCCTACCTGGGCGATGCCACCGGGAGTTTCATTATTCGTCCGGACGCAAAAATGCCCTCGGGCTTCGATCCTCGGGTGCGCCCTTGGTACAAAGGTGCAGAAAGCAGCAGTACGGCGACCCTGACTGAACCCTACATCGATGCGGCCACCGGCCAGACCATCATCTCCATCGCCACCGCCTCGAAAAAGGCCGGGCAAAGCGTTGGCGTAGTCGGCGGCGACCTGAGCCTGCAAACCCTGATCGACAACCTCAGTGCCCGCGACTTCGGCGGCATGGGCTATGCGTTTCTGGTCAGTGCCGACGGCAAAATCCTGGTCCATCCGGATAAAACGCTAGTGATGAAGTCGTTGACTGAGGCGTACCCGCAAGGAACGCCGCGCATCAGCAGGGACTTCAGCGAAGTCGAGGTCAACGGCAAGACCCGCATCTTCAATTTCACCCAGATCAAAGGACTGCCTTCGGTTAATTGGTACATCGGTCTGTCGGTTGATAAAGAAAAAGCCTACTCGATGCTCAGCCAGTTCCGCACCTCGGCAGTGGTCGCGACCATTATTGCCGTGGCAGTTATCATTGCCTTGCTGGGCATGCTGATCCGCATCCTGATCCAGCCGCTGCACGTCATGACCCGCGCCATGGCCGACATTGCCGACGGTGAAGGCGACCTGACCAAACGCCTGACCATCCAGAACAACGACGAATTCGGCATTCTCGGCACCGCGTTCAACCGTTTCGTCGAGCGTATTCACGGTTCGATCCGCGAAGTGTCCTCGGCGACCGGGCAAGTCAACGAAGTGGCCCTGCGGGTAGTGGCCGCCTCGAACTCGTCGATGTTCAACTCCGACCAGCAAGCCTCGCGCACCAACAGCGTCGCCGCCGCGATCAATCAGCTCGGTGCCGCCGCCCAGGAAATTGCCCGCAACGCCGCGCAAGCGTCGAACCAGGCCAGCGATGCCCGCAGCCTGGCCGAGGACGGCCAGCAGGTGGTGGATCGCAGTATTGCCGCGATGAACCAGCTGTCGAGCATGCTCAGCGCATCGAGTACCAACATCGAATCGCTGAACAGCAAAACCGTGAACATCGGGCAGATTCTGGAAGTGATCACCAGTATTTCCCAGCAAACCAACCTGTTGGCGCTGAACGCGGCCATCGAAGCGGCACGGGCCGGTGAAGCCGGTCGTGGTTTTGCGGTGGTGGCCGATGAAGTGCGCAACCTGGCGCACCGCACCCAGGAATCGGCTCAACAGGTGCAGACCATGATCGAGGAGCTGCAAGTCGGGGCCCGCGAATCCGTCAGCACCATGAGCGACAGCCAGCGCCACAGCCAGGACAGCGTGGAAATCGCCAACCTGGCCGGCGAGCGTCTGAACAGCGTGACCTTGCGTATTGGTGAAATTGACGGCATGAACCAGTCGGTGGCGACGGCGACCGAGGAACAGCATGCCGTGGTTGAGTCGATCAACGTGGACATTACCGAGATCAACACGTTGAACCAGGAAGGGGTGGAAAACCTGCAAGCGACATTGCGGGCGTGTTCTGACCTTGAGCATCAGGCGGCGCGCCTGAAGCAATTGGTGGGCAGTTTCCGTATTTAGTGTCTGAACTGGCGTCTTCGCGGGCAAGCCTCGCTCCTACAGATTCACACCGCCCCTGTAGGAGCGAGGCTTGCCCGCGAAGGCGTCACGCCCAGCTACACACAACTCACTGACACCCCACCACAAAACCCCAAACGAACATCTATCCTTCATAAAGGTCAACCAAGGGAGAACAACGGACCGGAGGGATGCTCATCGTGCATATCGCTGACATAACTATGTTCTACGCCCCTGCCAGCGGTGGCGTGCGCACTTATCTGGATGCAAAACACCGTCGCCTGGGCATCAAGCCGGGCATTCGCCATAGCCTGTTGATTCCCGGGGCGTCCTTGAGTGAACGGGATGGCGTCTACACGGTGCCGGCCCCCGCCCTGCCCTTCGGCAAGGGTTATCGCTTCCCCCTCCGTCTCGCGCCCTGGCGCAATGTCTTGCAGGATCTGCAGCCGGACCTGATCGAGGTCGGCGATCCTTACCTCACGGCGTGGGCGGCGCTCGATGCCAAACGCCAACTCGATGTCCCGGCGATCGGCTTTTATCACTCGGACCTGCCGCTGCTGGTCAGCAACCGCATGGGCAACTGGGTCACCACCAATGTCGAAGCCTATGTCAGCAAGCTGTACGGCAACTTCGACCGGGTTTTGGCGCCGAGCCAGGTCATGGCCGACAAGCTGATCGGGCTAGGCGTGAAAAAAGTATTCGTGCAGCCGCTGGGCGTCGACTTGCAAATCTTCAATCCCGATGCGCGTGATCCAGAGCTGCGGGCGGAATTGGGCATCGATGAAAACACCCACCTGCTGATCTTCGCCGGACGCGGCTCCAAGGAAAAAAACCTGCCGGTGCTGCTCGATTGCATGCGTCGCCTGGGACGGCGCTATCACCTGTTGCTGGTGGGCTCATCGATGCCAGCCGAGGTACCGGACAATGTCACCGTGATCGATGAGTTCTGCCCGGCGACGCAAGTCGCGCGACTGATGGCCAGTGCTGATGCGCTGGTGCATGCCGGCGATCAGGAAACCTTCGGCCTGGTCATACTGGAAGCCATGGCCAGTGGCATTCCCGTGGTAGCGGTGGCGGCCGGGGCGTTTCAGGAAATTGTCACCGATCAATGCGGCCTGCTCTGTGCGCCAAACAATCCGCTGGCGATGGCCAATGCCATACGCGAGCTGTTCAATTCGGGCAGCGCGGTTTTGGGCAAACAGGCCCGCAGCCATGTTGAACAGCACTACTCGTGGGATGCAGTGGTTAACAGCCTGCTGGGACACTATCACGCCGTCCTCGGCAGCCAATGGCCGCTGGCCGCCAATGGATGAGCTCATGAACGTGCCGAGCCTTCTACTGGTGCTGCACGACGTCGCACCGCAAACCTGGGCCGATTACCAACCCTTCGTCGAAGCCGTCGATGCGTTAGGTGCCGTACCGATTACCTGGCTGGTGGTGCCGAATTTCCACAAGCACAACGACCTGGATGCCCATCCGGGCTTTCGACGCCTGCTGACCCGCCGGGTTGCCCGGGGCGACGAATTGGCGTTGCACGGTTACTTCCATTGCGATGACGGCCCCATGGCGAGCAATCCCCGAGACTGGTTCATGCGCCGGGTCTACACCCATGAAGGCGAATTTTACGGCCTGTCGCAGGAGGCCGCACTGGTCCGTCTACGCGCTGGCATCGAAGTCTTCCAGCGATATGACTGGCCGCTGCAGGGGTTCGTCGCCCCGGCGTGGTTGATGAGCGATGGCACCCGCGAGGCTTTGCGCCGGTTACCGCTGAGCTACACCAGCGATCCACAGCATTTATACCGCCTGCCGGACTTCACCCCGATCGATGCACCAGGACTGGTCTGGAGTGCCCGCAGTGCCTGGCGCCGAGGCCTGTCAAAACTGGTCAGCGATCAGCGCGAGGGACGCTGGCGCCAGGCGCCGGTGATTCGCCTCGGCCTGCATCCGGTGGACATGCGTCATGAATTTTCGCGAACTTACTGGCTGCAAACCCTCAAGCGTTTGCTCGACGCAGGTCGCATGCCGATGACCAAGGTCAACTGGCTGGCGCTGCACGACGACCGTATCGGTCAAGCCGCATGAGTCGCGGAATTCTGCTGTTCGTCGCCCTGCTCGCTGCGGTGCTGATCCCGCTGCTGCTCGGCGGTAACCAGACATGGTCGCGACTGCAAAGCTTTCCGTTGACGTGGCTGTTGATCATGTTTGGCATGATCCTGCTGTGTTGGGTGGTCAACACCCTGCGTTTACGCCTGTTGCTGGGTGATCAGTGCGACAAGGTGAGCCCGGTCAAAAGCCTCGGAGTGGTAATGGCCGCCGAATTCGCCTACTGCGCCACACCGGGCGGCAGCGGTGGGCCCCTGACGATCATGGCGCTACTGGCGCGCAATGGCGTGCGGCCGGCCCGGGGCAGTGCGGTGTTTGCCATGGATCAACTGAGCGATTTGCTGTTTTTTCTCTGCGCGTTGAGCGGCATTCTGATCTACGCCTTGTTCCAGCACCTCAGCCAGCGCATGGAATGGCTATTGATGGTGAGCGCGATTTCGATGTTCGGCGGATTACTCAGTTGTGTCGTGGTCGCCCGGTATCACCGTCTGCTGATTCGGTTGAGCGGTCGGTTGCTGGCCCGCCTCAATGTCAAAAGCACCACGCGCCTGCGCTGGGCGCGAAAACTCCTGCACTTCCTGGCGGCCTTTACCGACACGTTGAAGTTGCCCTATCAGACGCTGATCAAAGTCTTCGCCCTCACCTGCGTGCATTGGGTGCTGCGCTACAGCGTGCTGTATCTGGCGCTGCGCGGGCTTGGCGCGGATTTGCAGTGGGCCTGGAGCTTTCTGATCCAGATGCTTTCACTGAGCGCGGGGCAGTTCAGTCTGTTGCCGGGCGGTGCCGGCGCGGCAGAGCTGACCTCGGCGGCGCTGTTGGCGCCGATGGTGGGAAAATCCACGGCGGCGGCGGCCATACTGATTTGGCGGGCGGTGACGTATTACTTCTATCTAGTGGTCGGTGGCCCGGTATTTTTGCTGATGCTGGGGCGGCCGCTGTTGAAGAGGTTGATGAAGGTCAAACAAGCCTAAAAGATCGCAGCCTTCGGCAACTCCTACAGGGGAATGCGATCCATGTAGGAGCTGCCGCAGGCTGCGATCTTTTCAGGCGTCCCCGGTTTTATCGTAAGACTTCTCTTGCAACTGCTCCCACAACTCCGCCGCACCGGGAAACTCCGTCCCATCTTCCGCGCTCATGTCTTCCGGGTCATAACGGCTCAAACAGCCTTCGCCCAATGTGGCGGGCGCCTTGGAGGTAGCTTTGTCCAGTGGATCGGCCATGATCATGTCCTCAGTGCAAAAACGGCGAAGGGCCTGCAGCGATTGAACGCCCAGGCCCTTCGAATATCAACCGTTCCGTGCTGCGGTCAGAACACGACTGTCTTGTTGCCGTGCACCAACACCCGGTCTTCCAGGTGATAGCGCAGTCCGCGAGCCAGCACCATCTTCTCGACGTCACGACCGAAACGCACCATGTCTTCGATACTGTCGCTGTGACTGACGCGCACCACGTCCTGCTCGATGATCGGGCCGGCGTCCAGTTCTTCGGTCACGTAGTGGCAAGTAGCGCCAATCAACTTCACACCGCGTAAGGAAGCCTGGTGATACGGCTTCGCACCGACGAACGATGGCAGGAAGCTGTGGTGAATATTGATGACTTTGTGTGCATATTCGCGGCACAACTCCGGCGGCAGGATTTGCATATAACGGGCAAGTACGACCACTTCGGCATCGTGCAGTTTGACCAGGCGCGAAACTTCGGCAAATGCTGGCTCTTTGTCCTGTGGATTGACCGGAACGTGATAGTAAGGAATGCCGTGCCACTCAACCATGCTGCGCAAGTCGTCATGGTTGGAAATCACGCAGGAAATTTCGCAATCCAGTTCATCGCTGTGCCAGCGGTGCAGCAAGTCGGCCAGGCAGTGTGACTCGCGGCTGGCCATCAATACCACCCGCTTCTTTTGCGCGGTATCGGTAATGCGCCAGTCCATCGAAAACTCTTCGGCAATCGGCGCAAACGCCTCGCGAAAGGTTTCAATGCCAAACGGCAGCGAGTCGGCACGAATTTCGTGACGCATGAAGAACCAGCCACTGAGATTGTCCGAGTGATGGCTCGCTTCAGTGATCCAGCCGTTATGTGACGCCAGAAAGTTACTGACTTTAGCAACGATACCGACGCGGTCCGGGCAAGAAATCACCAGCCGAAAAGTGCGCATGAGGGGGAAACTCCAGAACTTCGCAAAGGCCGCCATTCTAGCGATTGCGCAGCAAAACTGCAGTATATGATGATGCCCTGGGTCTCAGATCGTTGCAGTGACACAAATTCCGCTAGCCCCACCGCCCGCGCGATGGTGCTATTGCAACCACTTTCAATAGCCCAATTGTGAATATCTGTGATGAATGCATCAGACTTTTTAAATGCACATCCAATTTATGCCCTATTCACCGCAACTAAATTAAATAAACTCCGGTTAAATGTTTACTTGATGAAACACCCTGACTATTATTGCGGCACTGTCCCCTGCCATCCAGCGCCCAACATAAGGTAGTCCTCATGTCCTTGATCAACGAATATCGCGCCACCGAAGAAGCTATCAAAGAGCTGCAAGCCCGTTTGAAGAACCTGTCCCAAGACGACAAACTGCAAACCGAGCTGGAATTCGAAGGCAAACTGCGTACCCTGATGGGCGAGTACTCCAAGTCCCTGCGTGACATCATTGCGCTGTTGGATCCGGAAGCCAAAACCAAAGCTCCACGTGGCGGCGCAGTAAAAGCTACTGGCACCAAGCGTGCTCGCAAAGTTAAACAATACAAAAACCCGCACAACGGCGAAGTCATCGAAACCAAAGGTGGCAACCACAAAACTCTGAAAGAGTGGAAAGCCAAGTGGGGCGGTGACGTGGTTGAAGGCTGGGCTACTCTGCTGGGCTAAGCCACAGAGCTTGTCGCAGACTGATCCGCGACAAAAAAAGAACGCCAGCAAATGCTGGCGTTTTTTTATGCCCGCTATTCGAGCCCTCGGACATATTCGTTTTCAAAGATTCAAACGTTTGCGTAATCCCTGCACATAATCCTGCCATTCATTGAGCACTTCCTGCTGAAACGTTGTAGCCGTAATGTTCAATTGGGCTGCGGCGTCTACGAAACTTTGCAGTGTATTGGGCGCCCCCCACTCAAGGTCTGACAAACGTTGCTGACAGAATATTCGCCAACGCTCTTGCTCTTCGAAACTCAAGGTATCGGGGAAGTTTCGTGCGCGATATCGAAACAATAATTGGGGTAAACGTTCATCATCGAAAGGCCATTGCTCTTGCGCTAATTGTGCAGGGTCCGCCGCTCGGACTTGCTCGCATAGACGCCGATCCCGATCACCGATAAAACCATCGTATAACTGTTGCTCAGGGTCCTGGCTCGAGGAAAAATCCTCGCTCGCATAAATCGCCTGCACTTTGTCTTGCCAAACTGTTTGTGCGTCACTTAGCCGCAGGGCCCGCGCCTGATAGAGCGCCATATCCAGGCCGAGCCGCTGCTGATCTTCCGGGCGAAGTACCGACAACGGTGCCACCACCGGGCATTTATTGATGTGGATAAGTTTGAGCGGCACTGGCAACTCGCCCTCGGCCAGGTCATCGCGCCGGGTATACAACCGCTGGCGCAAGGTGTCGGCATCCAGATCGAGCAAGCCTTGAGGGTCCAGGTGCAGGTCACAGACAATCAAGGCGTTGCGATTACGAGGATGCCAGGCCAGTGGCAGCACCACGCCGACGAAGTGGCGAGCTGCCGAAAAGCGCCCGGAAACATGCACCATCGGCTGCAATAGCCGAATCTGGTCCATGACCTTTTGTTTACCGCGCAATTGAAACAACCAGTCATATAGCTTTGGCTGTTTTTCACGAATCAAGCGTGCGAGGGCAATGGTGGCGCGAACGTCCGACAGCGCTTCGTGGGCATTTCCGTGGTCAATACCGTTGGCGGCGGTCAGACGCTCGAGTTTGAGCGTTACCCGCCCCTCGTCGTCCTTCGGCCAAACGATGCCATCAGGGCGCAAGGCATAAGCCGCCCGCACCACATCGATCAAGTCCCAGCGACTGTTACCGCCCTGCCACTCGCGTGCATAAGGATCGAAAAAGTTTCGATACAGACTGTAACGGGTCATCTCGTCGTCGAAACGCAGCGTGTTATACCCCGCCCCACAGGTGCCGGGCGCGGCGAGCTGGGCATGCACCCGAGTCATGAAGTCCGCTTCGCTCAAACCGTGTTCGGCCAATCGGCCTGGCGTTATACCGGTGATCGCGCAGGCCGCCGGATGCGGCAGGATGTCTTCACTGGGTTGGCAGTAGAGGTTGAGCGGTTCGTCTATTTCGTTGAGATCGAAGTCGGTGCGCAGCCCCGCCATTTGCAGTGGCCGGTCGCAACGGGGGTTGATGCCCGTGGTTTCATAGTCGTACCAGAAGATGGAGGTCACGGGCTATTCCTGAACTGAAGATCGGCGAAGTCTAGGCGTTCACATCCTGCCCAGGCCAGTAGTCTCGTCATTCAATCACCTCTCGCTACTCACCGTGCAATACATAGTTATGTCGTTTTTCCCCGAGAGGCTGCTAGCATCGGACGGATAGAGAATCCCGATCAGGCCACATCATCAGGTAGCCCATGCTCGAGACCACAGCACTGCCAAGGAAAGCGACGCTGTCCCCGCCACTGGATACGCGGTATCAAGTCGAAACGCCCGAAGGCATCGACCTGCCACTGCGCCCTGCCGGGTTGATGGCCCGTGCGCTGGCGTTCTCCATCGACCTCGGCCTGCGAGGGCTGATCCTTGGTGTGCTGTTTATTGTCCTGGCGTTTCTGGGAAAGCTCGGTGCAGGTCTCGGCTCGATCCTGCTGTTCGTCGTGAGCTGGTGGTACATGGTCCTGTTCGAAGTGCTCAACCAGGGCCGATCGCCGGGCAAGCAGTGGATGGGCCTGCGGGTTGTGCAAGATGACGGCACGCCGATCGGCTGGTCTTCTTCGCTACTGCGCAATCTGCTGCGATTCGTCGACATGCTGCCGTTTGGCTACTTCCTCGGGGCGATCAGCTGCCTGCAACATCCCAGCTTCAAGCGCCTCGGCGACCTGGCCGCCGGTACGCTGGTGATCTACCGGGAACATCCGCTCATCCGACCGCAACTTCCCGCCGCCGAACCCCGGCGCCCGGGCTTTGCCCTGACGCTGACCGAACAACGCGCGATTCTCGGCTTTGCCGAACGCCAGGGTGAACTTTCCGAGGCGCGGGTCAACGAACTCGCCTCCATCCTCGCCCAACCGCTACAGGTTCCAGCGCCACGCGCGGTGGCCGAACTCAACGGCATCGCCCGTGGCTTGTTGGGCCCCGCATGAAACAAAGCCTTTTCGAAAATCGCCACCAGGCCGAATGGGAACAGTTTTCCCTGACGCTTGAACGGCTGGAACAGGGCAAGGAAGCCTCGCAGGTCGCAAGTTTTGCAGGCGATTACCGACGTCTGTGCCACCACCTGGCGCTGGCCCGGGCACGCGGCTACAGCAGTTTCCTGATTGATTCCTTGCAGCAATATGTACTGCGGGGTCATCAACAACTTTACCGCCACCGCAGTCGTCTGGGGGCCAATGTAGCGGGCTTCATCCTGGCGGGCTTCCCGCGGCTGGTGCGCGAACAATGGCGTTTCGTGCTTGCCTCCGGCCTGATGTTTTTTGGCAGCCTGATCGGCTTCGCCCTGCTGGTGTATTTGTTCCCGGACCTGATCTACAACCTGATCCCGGCCGAGCAGGTCAGTGAGATGCAGAGCATGTACGACCCCGTTGCCGGTCACCTCGGGCGCTCGGCGGAACGGGCGGCCAGTGAAGACTGGGTGATGTTCGGCTTCTACATCATGCACAACATCGGCATCGCTTTTCAGACCTTCGCCAGCGGTGTGCTGTTTGGCCTGGGCAGTGTGTTTTTCCTGTTCTTCAATGGCTTGATGATTGGCGCGGTGGCCGGGCACCTGACGTATATCGGCTACGGGCAGACCTTCTGGTCATTCGTGATTGGCCACGGCGCTTTCGAACTCAGCGCCATCGCACTCGCCGGGGCAGCAGGCCTGAAACTGGGCTGGGCCTTGATCGCACCGGGGCGCTTGCCTCGGGCCGAAGCCTTGCGCCTGGCAGCGCGCAAGAGTGTGCTGTTGATTTGCGGGGTCATGCTGTTTCTGCTGATTGCGGCCTTTATCGAAGCCTACTGGTCGTCCATGACCGCGCCTGCACCGATGACCAAATACCTGGTCGGCACGGCGCTCTGGTGGCTGGTGGCGATGTATCTGCTGTTTGCCGGACGGACGCGCCATGCGCCTGAGTGACGCGACGGTCGTTATTCGCCCTCGAACAACCTGGGAAGCCATGGACCTGGGGGTGCTGCTGAGCCAGCGTCACCGACGCCTGCTGATGACCAGTTGGGCCATCGTGACCGTGCCTGTTTTCACCCTGCTCACCTGGCTGCTGTGGGACTCCCCCTCCCTCGCGGCGTTCATTTTCTGGTGGTTGAAACCGGCGTTCGAACGTCTGCCGCTGTACATCCTTTCCAAAGCCATGTTCGGCGAAACACCCACGCTCAAACAGGCGCTGCGCCAATGGCCACGATTGCTCAAGCCACAACTGCTGGCCAGCCTGACCTGGCGACGTTTTAGCCTGACTCGCAGCTTCCTGCTGCCGGTGGTGCAACTCGAAGGCTTGAATGGACAGGCACGACAACAGCGCTTGCAGGTGCTGCTGCAGCGCAACGGCGGCGCGGCGCGGTGGCTGACGATCATCGGCGCGCACCTGGAAAGCGCGTTGTGGATCGGCCTGACGGTGTTGTTCTACATGCTCCTGCCGCAACAGGTGGAACTCGAATGGAGCTGGCAGACGTTGCTGTCCGCCGCCACACAAGACTGGCGCTGGCTGGAGCACCTGACCAATGTGTTTTACGTGTTAGTGCTGGTGATTTGGGAACCGATCTACGTAGCCTGCGGTTTCAGCCTTTACCTGAACCGGCGCACGGTGCTGGAGGCCTGGGATATCGAACTGGTGTTCCGCCGCATGCGCCAACGCTTGAGCAGTGTAGCCGTCACGCTGCTAATGGGGGCATTGCTGCTGATGCCTGCGGCGCACTCCGTCTGGGCCGCCGACCCCGTCATTTCACCCGACACTCCGCGCCTGCTGGACCAGCCGCTGACCAGCCAGGCGTCCCGGGACAGCATCAAGGCGATCCTCGATCAGCCGCCGTTCAAGAACAAGGAAACCATCACGCGCTATCGTTTTGGCGAGGACAAGCCCGCCACCGAAACCGCGAACGATGACCAGGCACCCGAATGGCTGAAGGCGCTGCTCAAGCTGCTGGGTAACCAACGCTTCGGCGCATTGGCGACCTTGATTGAAGTGTTGCTGTGGGGGTCGGTGGTCGGAGCCATAGGCTTGTTGATCTGGCGTTACCGTGACTGGTTGCAGGCCTTCGTCAGTCGTCGACCGTCCTTGAAAAACAAAGTCGCACGCCCGTTGCCGCAGCAGGCGTTCGGCCTGGACCTCAACCGCGAATCCCTGCCCCCGGACATTGCCGGCACTGCTGAAAGCCTCTGGCAGTCCAGTCCTCGCGAGGCGCTCGGCTTGCTCTATCGCGCCCTGCTCAGCCACTTGCTGCACGACTACAACATGGCGTTGAAACCCGCCGATACCGAAGGCCAGGTGCTGGAGCATGTTGAACAATTGCAACAACCGGCCTTGCTGGCCTTCAGCAAAAAGCTGACCGGGCACTGGCAAAACATGGCCTATGGGCATCGCCTGCCACCCGCGCATTTGCAACAGGAGTTGTGTGACGGTTGGCGAACGTTGTTCAGCCCCGGAGCAACCCATTGAGCCGCCGGCTGTGGCTGACGGCTGGCGTGTCCATCGCCGTACTGTTGGGTGCGCTGAGTATTTACCTGTATGTGAAGGCGACGCCGTATCAGGCAGAAATCGATCACGGCCCCTCGCCTGAAGCCCTGGCCAATCCTTACCTGGCCGCCGAGCATTTCCTGCGCCAACAGGGACTGACCGTCAGCCATGCCAACAGCCTCGACATCCTGCCCACTCTGGACCCGCGTCAGCACAGCCTGTTGTTGCTCGGGGACCGGTACAACATGACCCCGCGCCAGATCGATCAAGTGATGAACTGGACTCGCGCGGGCGGGCGTCTATTGTTTGTCGCCCAATCGCTGTGGGATGACAAGACCGGCCAAAGCAATGACCTGCTGCTGGACCGGGTCCAACTGCACCAGTCTCTGAGCAAAGACCTCAAGGACCCGCCGCCCGATAAAGTCGACGACCCTTACCCCAACCTGACCAAGCTCTATCTGGAAGACGAAGACGCGCCGGCCTACGCGAGTTTCGACACGGCATTCCATCTCGACGACCCGAAAAACCTCGCACAGGCCTGGGCCAACAGTGGCAAGGCCACGCACATGATGCAGCTGAACCACGGGCTAGGCTCGATCACCGTGGTGACCGACGCCGATCTGTGGAAAACCCCGGCCATCGGCCAATACGACAATGCCTGGCTGCTGTGGTACCTGAATACGGACACGAGCGTGACATTGCTGTTCAACATCGAACACGACAGCCTGCTGACCTTGCTGCTGCGTTACTTCCCGCAAGCATTGGTGGCATTGATTGCCTTGATCGGTCTCGGCTTCTGGCACGTCGGGGTGCGCCATGGTCCGCTGCTGGAACACGCCTCGAAGGGCCGCCGGCAACTTCAGGAGCACCTGCACGCCAGTGCCGATTTCATGTTGCGCCACAACGGTCAGCAGCGTCTGTTGCACGCCTTGCAACAGGACATCTTGCGGCGCGTGCGGCGCCGCCACCCTGGTTTTGAACAGCTCGGCGTTGCCGAACAATGGCTGGTGCTCGCGCGCCTGAGCGGCCAACCCACACGCGCAATCAGCCAGGCCATGAGCCCGCGGCCGAAGCAACGGCTTGCAAGCGTTGAATTCAGCCGCCAGGTGGCTCACCTGCAAACCTTGAGGAATGCCTTATGACTGAACAGATCGAGCCTGAAGCACCCAGCCACGCCATTCAACAACGCCAACGTGCCAGCCAGTTGGCCCAGGCCGTGCGCCTTGAACTGCAAAAAGCCGTGATCGGCCAGAACAGCGTGATCGACGACGTGCTCACGGCACTGATCGCCGGTGGCCACGTGCTGCTCGAAGGGGTGCCGGGGCTGGGCAAGACCTTGCTGGTGCGGGCACTGGCTCGCTGCTTCGGCGGCGAGTTTGCGCGCATCCAGTTCACCCCGGACCTGATGCCCAGCGACGTCACCGGGCACGCGGTGTATGACTTGCAGACCGAGCAATTCAAACTGCGCAAAGGTCCGCTGTTCACCAACCTGTTGCTGGCCGATGAAATCAACCGCGCCCCGGCCAAAACCCAGGCCGCACTGCTTGAAGCCATGCAGGAACGGCAGGTCACCCTCGAAGGTCGCGCCCTTCCCATCGCGCAACCCTTCATGGTGCTCGCCACGCAAAACCCCATCGAACAGGAAGGCACCTACCCGCTGCCGGAAGCCGAGCTGGATCGCTTCATGCTCAAGGTGCGCATGGATTACCCCGACGCGGAACAAGAACTGAATATGGTGCGCCAGGTCAGTCGCTCGACCCGTGCCGACATGCTCGACGTGCACCCCCTGCGCACCGTGCTGCAAGCCAAGGACGTGCTGGTTTTGCAACGCATCGCCAGCGACCTGCCGCTGGACGACCAGGTGCTCGATTACGCCGTGCGCCTGGCCCGCAGCACCCGCAGCTGGCCGGGGCTGACCCTCGGCGCCGGCCCCAGGGCTTCCATTGCCCTGGTACGCTGCGCCCGGGCGCGTGCCTTGTTGCGCGGCGGAGAATTCGTGATTCCGGATGACATAAAAGGTTGTGCATTGGCGGTACTGCGCCATCGCGTGCGCATCGCCCCGGAGCTGGATATCGAAGGACTGGAGGTCGATCACGTACTGCGGCAACTGCTCGACCAAGTACCGGCGCCGCGCCTGTGAACGGCGCGGCAGGAATAAAAGATCGCAGCCTTTCGCATCCCCCTGTAGGAGCTGCCGAAGGCTGCGATCTTTTGATCTGGCTCCCCGGTGTCACACCATGAAACCCTCACGCCTGCTGCTCATCTGGCTGACCGTGCTGCTGGCCATCGGCATCGTGCTGGGCGCATTGCGGGCGTTGGATTTTGCCGTGCCCGAGAACCTGCTACGGATCAACTGGGGACTGCTGCTGGCACTACTGGCCTTGGCGATACTTGACGCCATCCGCCTCAAACGCCTGCCCTCCCCCCACGTGCAGCGGCAGATGCCTGGCAGCCTCTCGTTGGGCCGTTGGGGTGAAGTGCGGCTGGAGGTCGCGCACGATTTTGCTCAACCACTGAACATAGAGATCTTCGACCATGTGCCCGCAGGCCTGAGCTTCGAAAACCTCCCGCTGTCGGTCGAATTGCAGCCCGGCCAGCGCTGTCAGATCGGCTACCGCCTGCGCCCGCTCAAACGCGGGCACTTCAGCTTCGAACATTGCGAAATCAGCCTGCCGAGTCCGTTGGGACTGTGGTCCGGCAAACGCATGGTGAACGTGACCGACATCACCCGCGTCTACCCCGACTTCGCCCGCCTTTATGGCGGACAGCTTTTGGCGGTGGACAACTGGCTGAGCCAACTCGGCGTGCGCCAACATCAACGGCGCGGCCTGGGCCTGGAGTTTCATCAGCTTCGCGAATTTCGCGAAGGCGACAGCCTGCGCCAGATCGACTGGAAAGCCACTGCCCGCCAGCGCACGCCGATCGCCCGGGAGTATCAGGACGAGCGTGACCAACAGATCATTTTCATGCTCGATTGCGGTCGCCGCATGCGCAGCCAGGACAGTGAACTCGCGCATTTCGATCACGCGCTCAATGCCTGCCTGCTGCTGAGTTATGTCGCGTTGCGCCAGGGTGATGCGGTGGGGTTGAGCACATTTGCCAGCGAGCAGCCACGTTACCTGGCCCCGGTCAAAGGCAGCGGCCAGCTCAACGTGCTACTCAACACGGTTTACGATCTGGACACCACCCAGGGACCGGCAGATTATCAGGCGGCAGCCAGCCAGCTACTGGCCCGCCAGAAACGTCGAGGACTGGTGGTGCTGGTCACCAACTTGCGCGACGAAGACGATGACGAACTGTTGAGCGCGGTCCAGCGGCTAAGCAGACAGCATCGCGTACTCGTGGCGAGCCTGCGCGAGGAAACGCTCGACGCTACCCGACAATCGCCGGTTCAAACCTTGGCCGAAGCGCTGAACTATTGCGGGACTGTCGAGTATTTGAATGCACGCGCAGAACTCCATGAACGTTTGAGCGCCCATGGTGTTCCTGTACTGGATGCGCGGCCGAGCGAGTTGGGGACTACGTTGGTGACGCATTACTTGAACTGGAAACGTGGGGGTGGCAGTTAAGATCAAAAGATCGCAGCCTGCGGCAGCTCCTACAGGATCGATTTATCCGCGATATTGGCGGTGAAACCGTTCATGTAGGAGCTGCCGCAGGCTGCGATCTTTTGATTTTAGGCAGACGCAGGCATCGGCTGAAAACTGAAGTACGTCCGCAACGCACTGACCAACTGCCCATATTCCGCAGGCGCCCGTTGCAGGCTGAACCCTGCGTCATAGTGATGAGGTGTCGCGTCTTCATGGCACCACAAACAACACGCCCGCACATCAATGACCTGCAGGAGGCCATCGATGGATGGGATTTTCAGGCGCAGATCGAAGTCCGCGCCGATCATCATCGGCAGATGGCTGATCAGCATCAGCCCGTCTTCGGACACGTTGCCCAGGAAGCCGATGGGTTTGTCGGTGACGCTGTTAAACACTTTCAGAAAATACGGCAGTTGATGCCGCTCGATCCGGCGGTCAGTGAACATACTGAATTCGCTATGCAAGGCCCTTAAGCAGGACCGCACTAATGCTTCGGAACGGATCTGCGTGGCAGACGCGCTCTCCCTGATCCCGGTGCGACAGTCGATGAAACCGCTGCCGCTTACATCCGCCGATCACAGGTGTTACCTCGGTTTAGAGACACGACTCCAACACCGGTTTATTCGACTATAGCTCACCACCACCGGTCGGCCAGCCTTTAAATGATACGTGCAATCAGAACTGCGTCGGGCGCACGACTGCGGCAGAGCGGGTCGGGTAATGACCCAGGCTCTGCAAGGTTTCCAGCCGCGCGCGGGCGCGGTAGGCGTACTCGCTTTGCGGATAGGACGCGATGATGTACTGATAGGTCTGGGCCGCATCGATAAACAACTTCTGACGCTCCAGGCACTGGCCGCGCATCATCGACACTTCAGGTTGCACGTAACGCCGCTCGCGGCTGGCGCGATCGACCTTGGACAGTTCGAGCATCACTTGCTCGCAATTGCCACGGTCATAGGCACTGTAGGCGTTATTCAAATGATGGTTCATCGACCAACGGGTGCAGCCCACAACACTGAGGGCAAGGACGGCAATGAGCGCAAATCGCATGGGGGTTCTCCTGTCTTGAGCTCTTTATCGACCCGTTTGTGAAAATCTTCAGGAATGTTCGTTTTAAAGAAACAAGCGAATAAGTAGTGCACATGAACAATGACTACAACCAGAGAGCATAGTAGCCTCACTCAGCGCTTGAACTCAGGAGTCTTTGCATGTCCGTCCGTCGTACCAAAATCGTCGCTACCCTTGGCCCGGCCAGTAACTCGCCGGAAGTTCTCGAACAGTTGATTCTGGCTGGCCTGGACGTCGCCCGACTGAACTTCTCCCACGGCACTCCCGACGAGCACAAGGCTCGCGCGAAGCTGGTGCGTGAGCTCGCTGCCAAGCACGGCCGCTTCGTCGCCCTGCTGGGTGACCTGCAAGGCCCGAAAATCCGTATTGCCAAATTCGCCAACAAGAAGATCGAGCTGAAGATCGGTGACACGTTCACCTTCTCCACCAGCCATCCGTTGACCGAAGGCAACCAGCAAGTAGTCGGCATCGACTACCCGGACCTGGTCAAGGACTGTGGCGTGGGCGACGAGCTGCTGCTCGACGACGGCCGAGTGGTCATGCGCGTTGATACCGCCACCGCCACCGAACTGAATTGCACCGTACTGATCGGCGGTCCGCTGTCGGACCATAAAGGCATCAACCGTCGCGGTGGCGGCCTGACTGCTCCGGCCCTGACTGAAAAAGACAAGGCCGACATCAAGCTCGCCGCCGAAATGGAAGTCGACTACCTCGCGGTGTCCTTCCCGCGTGACGCCGCCGACATGGAATACGCCCGTCAACTGCGCGACGAAGCCGGCGGTACTGCCTGGCTGGTGGCGAAGATCGAACGCGCCGAAGCCGTGGCTGACGACGACACCCTCGACGCGCTGATCAATGCATCCGACGCCGTCATGGTGGCCCGTGGTGACTTGGGCGTGGAAATCGGCGACGCCGAGCTGGTGGGCATTCAGAAGAAAATCATTCTGCACGCACGCCGCCACAACAAGGCAGTCATCGTCGCGACCCAGATGATGGAGTCGATGATCCAGAACCCGATGCCGACCCGCGCCGAAGTGTCCGACGTGGCCAACGCCGTGCTCGACTACACCGACGCCGTGATGCTCTCGGCGGAAAGTGCTGCCGGCCTGTACCCGCTGGAAGCGGTGCAAGCCATGGCACGCATCTGTGTCGGCGCTGAAAAGCATCCGACCAGCAAGACCTCCAGCCACCGCATCGGCAAGGTCTTCGAAAGCTGCGACCAGAGCATCGCCCTGGCGGCCATGTACACCGCCAACCACTTCCCGGGCGTGAAGGCGATCATCGCCCTGACCGAAAGCGGCTACACGCCGTTGATCATGTCGCGCATCCGTTCCTCGGTGCCGATCTATGCGTTCTCCCCGCACCGTGAAACCCAGGCCCGCGCGGCGATGTTCCGTGGCGTCTACACCGTACCGTTCGACCCGGCATCGTTGCCGCCTGAGCAAGTCAGCCAGGCCGCAATCGACGAGTTGCTCAAGCGCGGTGTTGTGGAGAAAGGCGACTGGGTCATCCTGACCAAAGGTGATAGCTACCACACCATCGGCGGCACCAACGGCATGAAAATCCTGCACGTTGGCGACCCGATGGTCTGAGTGATCGACCACTGAAAAACAAAAGCCCCGCCATGTGAATGGCGGGGCTTTTTGCGTTTTGAAGATCAAAAGATCGCAGCCTTCGGCAGCTCCTACAGGGGATTGCGGTCCATGTAGGAGCTGCCGAAGGCTGCGATCTTTTCGGGCGCACCACACATTCACCGCCGGCGGATAAACCCCGACAACGCCGCAATCGCTTCCGGCGAGCGCAGTCGCTGGGTGAACAACGCGCCCTCTTCTTCGATGACCTTGCGCAACTGCTCCCGACCCGGGGCTTTCATCAACTGCTTGCTGATGCGCACCGCCTCAGGTGGCAAGGCTTCGAAACGCATCGCCATCTCCCGCGCCTTGGCCAATGCGGCTTCGCCGCTGCCGAGCGCTTCAGTGGCAATGCCCCATGCAGCCGCCTGCTCGCCACTGAAGCCTTCGCCGAGCAACAACAATTCGGCGGCTTTCGCGTGCCCGAGCAAATTCGGCAGGATCAAGCTGGAACCGAACTCAGGGCACAACCCAAGATTGACGAACGGCATGCGCAACCGCGAATCCCGGCTGATGTACACCAGATCACAATGCAGCAGCATCGTCGTGCCAATCCCCACCGCCGCACCGGCCACGGCTGCGATCACCGGCTTGCGGCATTCGAGCAAATTGAGCATGAAATGAAAAACCGGGCTATCGAGATTGCTCGGGGGTTGCTGCAGGAAGTCGGCGATGTCATTGCCAGCCGTAAAACATTCGCTGCTGCCGGTGATCAGCACAGCGTTGATTTCGGGATCGCTGTCGGCCTGCTTCAGCGCTTGCGCCAAGTGACTGTACATGGCGCGAGTCAGGGCGTTTTTCTTGTCCGGGCGGTTCAGCCGCAGGGTCAGCAAGCCGCGTTCGCGTTCAATCTGGATGGCATCGATCATGGTCAGTCTCGCGTCTGAAAATCAGCGCTCAACCACGGGGCAGGAAGACATCGGCCAGCAGTTGATTGCGCGGCAGTCCCGCCAGGTAAAGCCGCCGGGCAAAGGCGTCGACACTGTCGGGGGCACCGCAGAGTAAGGCCAGGGTTTGCCGGGAAACAAGCCGCAGTTGCGCCAAAGCTGCTGGCAGCTCGGCCGGGGTCCAGAGCTCGATAATGAGGTTCGGGCGGCTGGCGGCCATGGCTTGCAGGGGTTTGGCCAGATAATGCTCGTTGCCGTCATGGGCCAGGTGAATGACGCGGATAGCGCCCTGATGATCCTGACGCAATGCTTCGCGCAAGACACCGAACAATGGCCCCAGCCCCGTGCCGGCGGCCATCAGCCACAGCGGTCGGTTGTGCCAGTCGGCGTCGTAGTGCAATGCGCCGCCGCGCAACTCACCGAGGCGGATCGAATCACCGATCTTGAATTGGCGGGCGGCGTCGCTGAATGCCCCCGATTGGCGACAATCAAGATGGAACTCCAGGAATCGGTCATCTTCCGGCAGGCTCGCAAGGGAATACGGGCGTGCCACGTGCCCCGTCCACAACACCAGATGCTGCCCGGCGTTGTAGCGTAATGGACGCTGAGTGACCAGGCGCAAGCGCAACACGCTGGCACTCAACCAATCGACGGCGATGACCTCGGCGGGACTCCCGTCCTGCTCCGGGTCAAAGGTGTGGACCTGCAAGTCTTCAGTCACCTGGCACTGGCACGCCAGGCGCCAGCCTTGCTGACGTTGCTCGGCGCTCAAGGCATCGGGTCGGCTGTCGCTGGGCAGTCCTTGCACACACTGCACCAGGCACGCATGGCAACTGCCAGCGCGACAGCTGTAAGGCACCGACACGCCGTTCTGATTCAAGGCATCGAGCAAATTGCTGCCGGCCGCCACCGACCAATGGCGATCGCCGACCCGTAGCTCAGGCATCGACGTTCTCCCATGCCGCCGCGCAACGATTGCGGCCGTCGCGCTTGGCGCGATAGAGCGCCTGATCGGCGCGTTGCAACGCGTCGTCCAGATCATCACCGAGCTCCAGCAGGGTCATGCCGGCGCAAAGGCTGAGATTGCCCACTTTAAGGCCGATCAACTCGACATCGGTGAATGCGATGCGCAGCCGTTCGCAACACGAAGTCAAACGCTCGGCGTTGCAATCGGGTAACAACACCACAAACTCTTCGCCACCGTAACGGGCCAGCACATCACCCTCGCGCAGGCAGGCGGTGGCGACGCCGGCAAAGGCTTGCAGCACCTGATCGCCGGCGGCGTGGCCGTGCACATCGTTGATCCGTTTGAAATGGTCGAGGTCGATCAGTGCCAGGCCATGCACCACCCCGGCTTCCATGGCGTTCAGCTCGCGGGAAGCCAGGCGCAGGAAATGCCGGCGATTGAACAGGCCGGTCAATTCGTCGGTGGCCACCAGGTCTTCAAGCTGGCGCATCATTCCGCGCAATGTGTCCTGGTGGGCCTGCAAAGCGAAGCGCCGCTGACGCATGCGTTGCCTCGAGGCCTGGACGTAACGGGCGTAAAACACCAGCCAGACCAGCACAATAAACAGCACGCACACCTGCAAGACGGCCAGCGCCGGATCGGCCAACTCGAAGTGGTAGCCCTCCCAGAGATTGATCGCGCAGAAGCTGAAGAACACCAATAGCGCACAACGAATCAAGGCTCGTCGGGATAGATGGAACAGGCCGAACATCAGAATCAGTACGTAGAAAACCAGAAACGCGCCGCGCGCCACATCCAGATGGGCGATCAGCCAGGTTTGCCAACACAGCCCCAGCAGCACTTGCGCTTCGGTCAGGCTAGGGTCGCTGAACCGCAGGTTGCAACCTGAATAAAACACCGCAAAAAGCGCCGCCTGGCTGATCACTATCAGCGCACTGCCGGTGGCCACGCTGGCTAAAGACTCATCAAAGTGACCGGTGAAAAACGCCAGCCACAGCAGAATCAAAGCCAGGGCGTAAGTGCCGGCTGCGAGGGCAAAGCGTTTGAGCAGAAGACGTTGGATGGCGTTATGGGTCAATCGTTGACTCACCGTGCGAAGGGAGGCTGTTTGAGTGTCCTACTCTACAGGCCGGATGCCACTTTAGTGGCGTGTCTGATAAATGACCATTCAATTTTAGAGCGAAAAACTGGCGTCAAAACCATGACCCTGCTCGCCCTAAAACACCACCCCTTGTAGCAGCTGGCGAAGCCTGCGTAGCAGTCGTACCACAGACGCCGCGTTTTACCTGACATATCTCGGTGCGCATTTACACGACTGCTGCGCAGCCGAACGCAGGCTTCGCCAGCTGCTACAGGGATTGTGGGCGGTATGCGACCAACGATTGACTGCCGGCGCGTGTACCCGTCAGCGAGCCGCGGTATACTGCCGCGCCTTTTTAGCGTCGCGCCAGCAGCCCCGGCGTGCCTTGAAAGGTGCTTGCAACCGACCGATGCACCCAAGCTGCAAGCACCTTATTGAATGTTCCCGTCTTTTAGAGGAGCGCGACTCATGACCGTGATCAAGCAAGACGACCTGATTCAGAGCGTTGCCGACGCCCTGCAGTTCATTTCCTATTACCACCCCGTTGATTTCATCCAGGCGATGCACGAGGCCTACCTGCGTGAAGAATCGCCGGCAGCCCGCGATTCGATGGCGCAAATCCTGATCAACTCGCGGATGTGCGCCACCGGTCACCGCCCGATCTGCCAGGACACCGGCATCGTGACCGTGTTCGTCCGTGTGGGCATGGACGTGCGTTGGGATGGCGCCACCATGAGCCTGGACGACATGATCAACCAGGGCGTGCGCCAGGCTTACAACCTGCCGGAAAACGTCCTGCGTGCCTCGATCCTCGCCGACCCGGCGGGCGCTCGTAAAAACACCAAGGACAATACCCCGGCCGTTATCCACTACTCCATCGTTCCGGGCAACACTGTGGAAGTGGACGTGGCGGCCAAGGGCGGCGGTTCCGAGAACAAGTCGAAAATGGCCATGCTCAACCCGTCCGACTCGATCGTCGACTGGGTGCTGAAGACCGTTCCGACCATGGGCGCCGGCTGGTGCCCACCGGGCATGCTCGGCATCGGCATCGGCGGTACCGCCGAGAAAGCCGCCGTCATGGCCAAGGAAGTGTTGATGGAGTCCATCGACATTCACGAGCTGAAAAAGCGCGGCCCGTCCAACCGTATCGAAGAGATGCGCCTGGAGCTGTTCGAGAAGGTCAACCAACTGGGCATCGGCGCCCAGGGCCTGGGTGGCCTGACCACCGTGCTCGACGTGAAGATCATGGATTACCCGACCCACGCCGCTTCGTTGCCGGTGTGCATGATCCCGAACTGTGCCGCCACCCGTCACGCGCACTTCGTGCTCGACGGTTCCGGCCCGGCTTCGCTGGAAGCACCACCGCTGGACGCCTACCCGGAGATCGTCTGGGAAGCTGGCCCTTCGGCCCGTCGCGTCAACCTCGACACGCTGACCCCGGAAGACGTGCAGAGCTGGAAGCCGGGCGAAACCGTCCTGCTCAACGGCAAAATGCTCACCGGTCGCGACGCGGCGCACAAGCGCATGGTCGAGATGCTGAACAAGGGCGAAACCTTGCCGGTGGACCTGAAGGGTCGCTTCATCTACTACGTTGGCCCGGTCGATCCGGTGCGCGAAGAAGTGGTTGGCCCTGCCGGTCCGACCACCGCGACGCGGATGGACAAGTTCACCCGTCAGATCCTCGAGCAAACCGGCTTGCTGGGCATGATCGGCAAATCCGAGCGCGGCCCGACCGCGATCGAAGCGATCAAGGACCACAAGGCCGTTTACCTGATGGCAGTCGGCGGCGCGGCGTACCTGGTGGCGCAAGCCATCAAGAAATCCCGCGTGGTGGCGTTCGCCGAGCTGGGCATGGAAGCGATCTACGAGTTCGACGTTAAAGATATGCCGGTGACCGTTGCGGTGGATAGCAAGGGTGAATCGGTACACATCACCGGTCCTGCCATCTGGCAGAAAAAGATCAGTGAAAGCCTGGCGGTAGAAGTGCAATAAGCGCTTCGACCGGCTAAGCAAAGGCGACAGGGGTCACGCTCCTGTCGCCTTTTTTATGGTTGTCCTGTAGGAGCTGCCGCAGGCTGCGATCTTTTGATCTTGATCTTCGGCGGTATCAAAAAAATCAAGATCAAAAGATCGCAGCCTGCGGCAGCTCCTACCAGGCCCCGTGTTATGGTGCGGCCCCCTGTAAACATTGTGTAATGCCCGGCATGTCTGAGTTTTCCCGTCCCCTGCGCCTGGCGCTGTACACCGTTGTAATCCTCGCCGGTGCAGCCATCGCCGCTACCCTGGCCATGCGTCACGCCGAGCGTCAGGCCCTGGTGGAAGACGCCGCCCGCGCCAATCAGCAACTGGGCTTGTACGCCACGTCCCTGCACACCCTGATCGAACGATACCGCGCCCTGCCCGCCGTGCTGGCGCTGGACCCGGAGTTGCGTTCGGCACTCAACGGTCCGGTAACCCCCGACCAGCAGGACGTGCTGAACCGCAAACTGGAAAAGATCAACGGCGCGGCCGAGTCCTCGACCCTGGAACTGCTCGATCGCACCGGCCGTGCCGTGGCGGCGAGCAACTGGCGCTTGCCCAGCAGTTACGTCGGCCACAACTATGGCTTTCGCCCCTACTTCAGCCAGACCCGCACCCAGGGCACCGGGCGCTTTTATGCGGTGGGGGTGACCAGCGGGATTCCCGGTTATTTCCTGTCCAGCGCCGTGACCGATGACGGTGGGCAGTTTCTCGGCGCGATGGTGGTCAAACTCGAGTTTCCCGAACTGGAACGCGAATGGCGCCAGGGCAGCGACACGCTGCTGGTCAGCGACGCACGCGGCATCATTTTCATCGCCAATCAGCCGGGCTGGCGTTATCGCCTGTTGAAACCGTTGAGCGAGAGCGATCACGTCGAACTCAAGGCCACCCGCCAATACGACAAGCAACCGCTGACCCCGCTGGCTTATCAATCGCTGCGCCGTTTCGACGACAACAGTGATCTAGCGCGAGTCGATGGCCCAAACGGCCAGAAGGATTACCTGTGGGAATCCCTGCCGCTGTCCGCCGAAGGCTGGACTTTGCATTTGCTGCGCCGACCGCAAGTCGCCTTCGAAGACAGCCGCAACGCCGCGCTTGCCGCTGCCGGGGTGTGGCTGACACTGGTGTTCCTGTTGCTGTTTCTCAACCAGCGCTGGCGTCTGGCGAAAATGCGCCAACGCAGTCGCGAAGAGCTCGAGCAATTGGTGGAAGAACGCACCCGCGATTTGCGCACCGCTCAGGACGGTCTGGTGCAATCGGCCAAGCTCGCTGCCCTCGGCCAGATGTCTGCGGCGCTGGCCCACGAAATCAACCAACCGTTGACTGCCCAGCGTATGCAGCTCGCCACGCTGAGGCTGCTGCTCGATCACGGCCGCGTCGACGACGCTTACAAGGCGCTCAAACCGGTGGATGACATGCTGACACGCATGGCTGCCCTTACCGGCCACCTGAAAACCTTCGCCCGCAAAAGCCCCAGCGGCTTGCGCGAACGCCTCGATCTTGGCGCCGTGGTCGACCAATCGTTGCAACTGCTCGATACACGGCTGCGCGATGAACAGGTCAGCACGGTGCTGCACCTGACACGCCCGGCCTGGGTGCGTGGCGATGCGATTCGTCTGGAACAGGTGCTGATCAATCTGCTGCGCAATGCGCTGGACGCGATGCAGGATAAACCGTGCAAGCGCCTGGAAATCCGTCTCGAAGCCGACGAGCAACTCTGGCGCCTGACCGTTGCCGACAACGGTGGCGGCATCGCCGAAGAAAACCTGGCGAAGGTGTTCGATCCGTTTTTCACCACCAAAGCGGTGGGCGATGGCCTGGGCATTGGCTTGGCGGTATCGTTCGCCATCGTTCACGAGTCGGGCGGCCGCCTGAGCGCGGACAATCAGGGCAACGGCGCAGCGTTCACCATGACGCTGCCGATTGATCGGGAGGTGACGGGCGCATGCTGAATTCAGTGATGGTGGTCGACGATGAAAGCAGCATCCGCAGCGCCGTCGAACAATGGCTGAGCCTGTCAGGTTTCGAGGTGCAGCTGTTCAGCCGCGCTGATGAGTGCCTGGCGCAGTTGCCCAGGCATTTCCCCGGGGTGATTCTCAGCGATGTGCGCATGCCCGGCATGACCGGTCTGGAGTTGCTGGCCGAGGTTCAGCGCCGCGATGCCGACCTGCCGGTGATCTTGCTGACCGGGCACGGCGATGTGCCGATGGCCGTCGATGCGATGCGTGACGGTGCCTACGACTTCCTCGAAAAACCGTTCAGCCCGGAAACCCTGCTCGGCAGCCTGCGCCGCGCGCTGGACAAGCGCCGGCTGGTGCTGGAAAACCGTGCCTTGCACGAACAGGCGGACAATCGGACCAAGCTCGATGCGACGCTGCTGGGAGTGTCCCGTGGCTTGCAGACCTTACGCCGACAGGTGCTGGAGTTGGCGGGGCTGCCGGTGAACGTGCTGATCCGCGGTGAAACCGGCAGCGGTAAAGAGTTGGTTGCCCGTTGCCTGCATGACTTTGGCCCACGCGCCAACAAGCCGTTTGTGGCGCTGAATTGCGCGGCGATTCCCGAGCAGTTGTTCGAAGCCGAGTTGTTCGGCCACGAAAGCGGCGCCTTCACCGGCGCTCAGGGCAAGCGCATCGGTAAGCTTGAATACGCCGATGGCGGCACGCTGTTTCTCGATGAAATCGAAAGCATGCCTCTGGCCCAGCAGGTGAAGTTACTGCGGGTGTTGCAGGAGCAGAAGCTGGAGCGATTGGGGTCGAACCAGAGCATTCGCGTGGACTTGCGGATCATCGCCGCGACCAAACCGGACTTGCTGGACGAGGCCCGGGCCGGGCGTTTTCGCGAAGACCTGGCCTACCGCTTGAATGTGGCCGAGTTGCGGCTGCCGCCGTTACGCGAGCGGCGCGAAGACATTCCGTTGCTGTTCGAGTCATTCGCCCAGCATGCCGCCGAACGGTTGGGCCGAACGTTTCCACCGTTGACCGGCCCGCAGTTGAGCCATCTGCTGAGCCACGACTGGCCAGGCAATGTACGCGAACTGGCGAACGTCGCCGAGCGTCAGGTATTGGGACTCGGTGAGCCTGTGCCTGCGGGCGTCGATCCTGGACAGTCGCTGGCGGCGCAGCAGGAAGCGTTTGAAGCGCACTGCCTGCGCGCGGCGTTGAGCCGGCATAAAGGTGATGTGAAAGCAGTGCTTGAAGAACTGCAACTGCCGCGTCGGACCTTCAATGAAAAGATGCAGCGGCATGGATTGACCCGGGAGATGTTTGTGTAATTGACGGTGAAGATCAAAAGATCGCAGCCTTCGGCAGCTCCTACAAGGGCCACGCGAATTCATTTAGGAGCTGCCGAAGGCTGCGATCTTTTGATCCTATAGGCGGATTTCTGCTCACACCCCATCAAAGACAAGCGGATTTCCGCTCACCGAAGCTCCAAAACCCCTCTAAACCGCCCCTCCTCCCCTTGGCACACCTCCTGCTATAGCCCCCACAGGCTGCGTTTCAACGCGCTCCACAAAAACAATTAAACGAAGGATCCTTCAATGGATAACTCCAATGCCTTGCCCCTTGGGTCGGCTGCCGTGCCCGCCAAAGAAAGAACCACTTCCAGCCGGATCAAATCGATCTTCAGCGGCTCCGTCGGCAACATGGTCGAGTGGTACGACTGGTATGTCTACGCGGCCTTCTCCCTGTACTTCGCCAAAGCCTTTTTCCCCAAAGGCGACACCACCGCACAACTGCTGAACACCGCCGCGATCTTCGCCGTGGGGTTCCTGATGCGCCCGATCGGTGGCTGGCTGATGGGGCTCTACGCCGACAAGGCCGGTCGTAAACGCGCCTTGATGGCTTCGGTGTATCTGATGTGCTTCGGCTCGCTGCTGATCGCCCTGAGCCCGGGTTATGAAACCATCGGCATCGGCGCGCCGATCCTGCTGGTGTTCGCTCGCCTGCTGCAAGGCTTGTCGGTCGGTGGCGAATACGGCACCTCCGCCACTTACCTCAGCGAGATGGCGACCAAGGAACGTCGCGGCTTCTACTCCAGCTTCCAGTACGTGACCCTGATCTCCGGCCAGCTCATCGCGCTGGCGGTGCTGATCGTGCTGCAACAGACCCTGACCACCGAGCAACTGTACGATTGGGGCTGGCGCATCCCGTTCGCCATCGGCGCGCTGTGTGCCGTGGTCGCGCTGTACCTGCGTCGCGGCATGGAAGAAACCGAGTCGTTCACCAAGAAAGAGAAGGCCAAGGAAAGCGCGATGCGCACCTTGATGCGCCATCCGAAGGAACTGATGACCGTCGTCGGCCTGACCATGGGCGGCACCCTGGCGTTCTACACCTACACCACGTACATGCAGAAATACCTGGTGAACACCGTCGGCATGAGCATCTCCGACTCCACCACCATTTCGGCGGCCACGCTGTTCCTGTTCATGTGTTTGCAACCGCTGGTGGGCGGGCTGTCGGACAAGGTCGGTCGCCGGCCGATCCTGATTGCCTTCGGCATCCTCGGCACGCTGTTCACCGTGCCGATCCTGACCACCCTGCACACCGTCCAGAGCTGGTGGGGCGCGTTCTTCCTGATCATGGCGGCGCTGATCATCGTCAGCGGCTACACCTCGATCAACGCCGTGGTCAAAGCCGAACTGTTCCCGACCGAAATTCGTGCGCTAGGCGTCGGCCTGCCGTACGCGCTCACCGTGTCGATCTTCGGCGGTACGGCTGAATACATCGCGCTGTGGTTCAAGAGCATCGGCATGGAAACCGGTTACTACTGGTATGTGACGGCGTGTATCGCGATGTCGCTGCTGGTGTACGTGACCATGAAAGACACGCGCAAGCATTCGCGGATCGAGACTGACTGAGTCCACCAACGCGACAAAAACAGGGGCAGACCTTAGCGGGTCTGCCCCTTTTTCGTTGAATCGACACAGCCCCCTGTAGGAGCGAGCTTGCTCGCGATGAACGACAACGATAACGTGGGCCGCCTGAAGAAACGCGTTGCCCAAACGTTTTTCGCGAGCGAGCTCGCTCCTACAGAACGCCACCCGAACAACGCCCCAGGACACCCTTCCATGCCCGACGACATCCACTTCTACGAACCAGCGAATGGCCACGGCCTGCCCCACGACCCGTTCAACGCCATCGTCGGCCCGCGCCCCATCGGCTGGATTTCTTCGCAGGATGCCGAGGGTCGCCTGAACCTGGCGCCCTACAGCTTCTTCAACGCCTTCAACTACATTCCGCCGATCATTGGTTTTTCCAGCGTCGGGCGCAAAGACAGCCTGAATAACATCGAACAGACGGGCGAATTTGCCTGGAACCTGGCGACCCGGCCACTGGCCGAGCAGATGAACCAGAGCTGCGCCATGGTCGGGCCGCAGGTCAATGAGTTCGAGCTGTCGGGGCTGACAGCGGTCGCGTCGAAAATCATCCAGGTGCCACGGGTTGCCGAATGCCCGGTGTCCTTCGAGTGCAAGGTCACGCAGATCATTCAGTTGCAACGGGCGGATGGAGAAGTCGTGCCGAGCTGGCTGATTCTCGGCGAAGTGGTCGCCGTGCATATCGCCAAGTGGCTGTTGAAGGATGGCGTATACGACACCGCCGCGGCAGAACCGATTCTGCGCGGCGGCGGGCCAGCGGATTATTTCCAGCTGGGGCCTGAGGCGTTATTCAAGATGTATCGCCCGGGGGCGAAAAGGTAATTCACCACAGCAGGTCGGTGTCTTCTTTGACGTCCTTGAGGCGGGTCAGCTCTTTGGCGGCGGCCAGGTCAGCCTCGTTTGCCGTTTTGAAGATCTGGTCTTCGAGGACTTTGTGAAAACGCGGTGCGCCTGAACCACCCAGCGCTTTGACAGCGATTGCGGCGTGGTAACCGCCCTCGCCCGGTACTACAGCGGAAACAGCTTCGAAATGATCAAAGGCTTTGCGTGCCATGTCGCGGATCCTGGCTGATTGAGAGTGGGGCCATTAAACCCTCAACCCGCCATTTTGTGTACCCACGACTGGGACTGACCGAGCGCCTGGGCGGCAGACACGTCCTTGAAGGTGTGAAAATCCAGGCTATTGACCACCAGTTCCTGCACCAGCTCGGCAAAAATTTCCATCGCCGGGGTATTGAAGTAGGCCGTCATGGCCTGTTGATGAGTCCAGAAGCCGGACACCAGCCACAACTCGGGATCGCATTGCGAGTGTTGCAAGGCAAAGCTCAGGCAACCCGGTGCGCTGCGCGATGGTTCGATCAGGGCACTGAGGCGCACACCGAGTTCGGCCGAACGCCCGACGCGGGCGCGGACAAAGGCCATATGACTGACGGGGATCTGCGTAGACATGTTCAACCCTCCCAGGTAGTCGAGTGGCAGCCGGGGGACGGGCTGCGACAGGATCAAAGGTTAAGCGCGCCGGGAGAAGCACGGTTAGTCGATTCCTGCCGGCTCATTGCACAATCCTGCGCGGCTGCATTCCGCACCTGTAACAACGTGTGAATCCTGGCACAGGAGGCAAACACGACTTTCAAGCAAGTTTCCCCGGCAGGGGTCTGCCATAGACGTGCAACCGTTCAACCCCGTGCAGTATCAGGCAAGCTTGAGGCAGGATGTGTCTACCGCTTCGTCTTGCACAAACTTAAGCTGCGCTCATTACCACTGCTTCGCCGAGGATGCCCTGCATGTCGTCGCTCGATCATTTCCAAGCCCCGCTGGATGCCGAGATGGAGAAACAGCGCGCGGAACTGGCCGCCATCATCCGCCGCAACACGCAAGAGGATGGCAATTATGCGACTGCCGTCGGCTCGCTGTTCATGTCGCGACACGGTCAATCGCATGACTTTGCCCCGGTGCTGGCACAACCGGCGCTATGCATCATGGCGCAAGGGCGCAAAGAGGTGCGGCTGGCCGATGAATACTTCAATTACGATCCGCTGAATTACCTGGTGGTGTCGGTCTCGATGCCGCTGAGCGGACGGGTGGTGAATGTCACGTCTGAAGAACCGATCCTGGCGGTGCGGCTGGACATTGATCCGGCAGAAATCACCGCGCTGATTGCCGACGCCGGGCCTTTGGGCGTACCGACCCGGCCTACGGGGCGCGGCTTGTACGTCGAGCGGATCGACAGCGCGATGCTCGACGCCGTGCTGCGCCTGGCCCGACTGCTGGATACACCGAAAGACATCGCGATGCTCGCGCCGCTGATTCGCCGGGAGATTCTATATCGGTTGCTGCGCAGCCAGCAGGGTCATCGGCTGTATGAAATTGCCATCGCCAATAGCCAGAGCCATCGCATCAGCCAGGCGATCAAATGGCTGAACGGCAACTATGAGCAGCCGCTGCGTATCGATGATCTGGCGAAGGAAGTGAACCTGAGCGTGTCGACGCTGCACCACCGGTTCAAGGCGATGACGGCGATGAGTCCGTTGCAGTATCAGAAGCAGTTGCGGTTGCAGGAGGCGCGGCGGTTGATGCTGGCGGAGGGGCTGGAAGCGTCGGCGGCGGGGTATCGCGTGGGGTATGAAAGCCCTTCGCAGTTCAGCCGGGAGTACAGCCGGTTGTTCGGGGCGCCGCCGTTGCGGGATTTGGCGCGGCTGCGGCTGAACGTCTGATCTGAATTTTTAGGGTGCGGCCACTGGCCTCTTCGCGGGCAAGCCCGCTCCCACATTGAATCTCCTGTGAACACCGAATTTGTGAACACCAAAGATTAAATGGGGGAGCGGGCTTGCTCGCGAAGAGGCCAGCCAGGACAACATCGAAGCTGAATCAGGCGCCGAGTACGCGGCAAGCCTCAGCCGGCAATGTCACCGACACCGGATTGCCAATGCTCAACCCGAAACCCTGACACGGCGTGCTCAACGCCGTAAACGACACACCCGAACACTCCACGGTCGTCTCGATCGTTGCGCCGATATCGCGCACAAACGTAACTTTGCCGAGCAACCGGTTACCCGCCGTTGCCTGTGGGTGCGACAGCTGCAGATCCTCAGGGCGAATCAACATCTTCACTTTCTCACCGACCACGATGCTGCTGCAGATCGGTACTTCCAGCGCATCGCCACCGGGCAAACCGACCTTGCCGTTACCCAGCGCGGTAGCGGGGAAGATATTGCCCGAACCGATAAAGTCCGCGACAAACTCGTTGGCCGGGTGCCGGTAGATTTCAATCGGCGTCCCCACCTGCTGCACACGATGCTCACCCAATACCACGACGATGTCGGCCATGGTCATGGCTTCACGCTGGTCGTGGGTCACCATGATCGTGGTGATGTTCAAGCGCTGTTGCAACTGACGGATTTCCACCTGCATCGATTCACGCAGCTTGGCATCCAGCGCCGACAGCGGTTCGTCGAGCAACAGGATTTTCGGGTGCGAGGCAATCGCCCGCGCAATCGCCACGCGCTGACGCTGACCGCCTGAGAGTTTCGCCACCGGGCGATCAATCATTTCCTGCAGCTGGATCAGTTCCAGCAATTCCACCACACGCTTCTGCTGGTCAGCCTTGCTGACGCCGCGCAGTTTCAACGGGTAGGCGATGTTCTCGCCGACCGTCATGTGCGGGAACAGCGCCAGGGATTGAAACACCATGCCGAAATTGCGCTGGTGCGCCGGCGTATGGCCGATGTCTTCACCGTCCAGGCGAATCTCGCCGCCAGACAGGGTTTCAAGCCCGGCGATCATCCGCAGCAAGGTGGTTTTGCCGCAGCCCGAAGGGCCGAGAAAACACACCAGTTTGCCTTCCGGCAAATGCAGGTTCACATCCTTTACCGCGCAGGCCGTGCCGTAATGTTTCTCGACGTTTTCCAGAATCAGACCAGACATATGAATCACCTCAAGAAATCAGAACGAAACGCCACCTTCACCAACCAGCTTCTCCAGCGCCCAGATCAGGACGAAGTCGATCAGCACGATCAGCACGGCAAACGAGAAAACGGTGGGGTCGAGCGATGACACGGTGCGGCTGTACATCCAGATCGGCACGGTCATGACATCGATGGTGTAGAGAAAATAGGTCACGGTGAATTCGTTGAACGAGACGATGAACGCCAGCAGCATGCCCGCCAGGATCCCCGATTTCATCAACGGCACCACCACATCGATAATCGCCCGGGTCGGCGAGGCACCGAGCATTTGCGCGGCCTCTTCGACTTCACTGCCGATGGAGAGCATCGCCGCAGTGCAGTTCTTCACGACAAATGGCAGCGCCAGAATCACGTGGGCAATCACCAAGCGCGAGGTGGTCATCTGGAATGGCAGGCTGTCGAACACCAGCAGCAACGCCAGGCCCAACACCACCATCGGAAACACCAGGGGCAGCGACATCAGTTGCAGCGCCACGGCTTTGCCGCGGAACTCGCAACGGGTCAGCGCATACGCCGCCGGCACCGCGATAATCGTCGCGAAAACCATGGTCAGGCACGCCACCATCAGGCTGGTGGTCATGGCTTTGCCGAGGCTCAGCACATCGCTGGAATCCGGCGACACAAAGGTGTGCCAGGCGGCCTTGTACCATTGCAGGCTGTAGCTGCTCGGCGGGAAGTCGAGGTTCGACGATCCGCTGAACGACATCACGATCATGGTCAGGATCGGCAACACCGCCAACAGCAGGATGAAGCCCGAGAGGATGCCGGCGAACTTGCCGGTCTCGCCGGGCAACAACCCATAACGTTTCTTGGTCAGGGTGCTCATTGGGAAGCCTCCAGCATGCGCCGACGACGGCCAGTGATGTATTCGGACAAGGTCATGATCGCGAGCGTGGTGACAATCAGCACCACACCGGCAGCGGACGCGGCAGGCCAGTTCATCAGCGGGGCGATCTGGTCATGGACCATCACCGCCAGCATCGGCACACGACGGCCGCCGAGCAGCAAAGGCACCACGAAGCTGCTCGCGTTGTAGGCGAACACCAGCGTCGCACCGGTGATGATCCCCGGAAAACTCATTGGCAGAACCACTTGGCGGAA
Organism: Pseudomonas sp. LBUM1644; assembly: GCF_059716195.1. Lineage (NCBI taxonomy): Bacteria > Pseudomonadati > Pseudomonadota > Gammaproteobacteria > Pseudomonadales > Pseudomonadaceae > Pseudomonas > Pseudomonas sp. LBUM1644. The sequence goes on from NZ_CP166812.1 coordinate 5,059,591, forward strand.
CACCTGCAAGCGACTGGCGCCCAGGGTGGCGGCGGCTTCTTCGTAGGTACGGGCGACACCGCGCATGGCGCTGGCAATCGGCAGCACGGCCAACGGGAACGCGGTTTGCACCAGGCCCATCAAGACGCCGTTCTGGTTGTACAGCAGCATGATCGGTCGTTTGATCAGGCCCAGGCCCATCAGCGCCTGGTTGAGCATCCCGCCCGGGCCCAGAATCACCAGCCAGCCATAGCTTTGCAGCAGCAGGTTGACCAGCAATGGCAACAGCACCGCGGCGAGGAAAATCCGGCGTATGAACGGTGAGGTCAGACGCGACATGGTGTAGGCCACCGGGATCGCCAGCACCACGGCGATCACTGCGCTGATCAAGGCCAGGCGCAGGGTCAGCAGCAAGGATTTGAGGTAATACGGTTCCAGCAACTGGGCGTAACTGGCCAGGCTGAACCCGGACCATTCCGCGCCTTTGGTGCCGACGCTCATGCGCAGTACCAGCAGGCTGGCGGCAATCAGTACGCCGAGAAACAGCATCGACGGCGAGAGGAAAAGCCAGGCGCGGGTCGTCGGCGAAACACCCCGATTGGCGCGCACTGGAGCCGCGCTTACCGGATGAGTCAGAGGTTGGTGTTCCATAGCAAGGGTCTCGTCAATGGAAGATCAGGTACGCAGGAAAACCCGAGTACACGTTCCCTGTAGGAGCTGCCGCAGGCTGCGATCTTTTGATCTTCAAAAAGATCAAGATCAAAAGATCGCAGCCTGCGGCAGCTCCTACAGGGGGACGCAGATCAGGAAGAGAAGATTTCCGTGTAGCGACGAATCCATTGGTCATGCACGGTCGCCAGGAAGGCGTTGTCGTGCATGATCGCCTTCTCGGCAATCTGCTCCGGCGTGAGGATGTACGGGCTCTTGCGCGCTTCGGCGGAGATGATCGCCTTGGCGTTGACCGGGCCGTTGTAGATGTCTTCAGCCATCTTGCCTTGCACCAGCGGGTCCAGGGAGTGGTTGATGAAGGCGTACGCCAGGTCGGTGTCGCCCGGACGATTCTTCGGCATGACCGAGAGCATCAGGTCGGTGTAGAAACCTTCCTTCATGCCGAACGTAGCGCCCAGGCCGTAGGCCGGATCGCGAATCTGTTTCGGGAAGAAGGCCGGTGCGTACAGGCCGCCCATGTCCAGGGAACCGGTGCGGAACAGCTCGGCGATCTGGTTCGGGTTTTCACCCAGGGTCACCACGCGGTCTTTCAGCTCGGCGAGTTTCTTGAAGCCAGGCTCGATGTTGTGCTCGTCACCACCCGCCAGTTTGGCGGCGATGATGATCAGGTCCATGGCCTCGGTCCAGTTCGGCGGCGGCAGGAAGATGTTCGGCGCCAACTCGGCATCCCACAGCGCGGCGTAGCTGGTCGGGGCTTCTTTTTGGGTGCGAGTGCTGTAGACCAGGCTGTTGCACCAGAGCAGGTAACCGATACCGTGGCCAATGGCGCCGGTGCGGTATTTCTCCGGCACGTCGACCAGGTTGGGGATGCGGTTGAGGTCGGGTTTTTCCAGCAGGTTGGCGGCGGCCAGGCCTTCGGCGCCGACGCCGGCCAGGGTGATGATGTCGTACTGCGGACGATCACCGCCGGCCTTGAGTTTGGCGACCATTTCCGAGGTACTGCCGGTGCGGTCAGCGACAACCTTGCAGCCGTACTTGTCTTCGAAGGTCGCGGCAATGTTGCGCAGTGCTGCCAGGCCGGTGTCATCGGACCAGGTCAGCAACTTCAAGGTCTTGCCCTGGAAACGCGTGTCGCTGGCACTGGCCTTGATGAACGGCATGCTCATGGCCGCCGCGGCAACCGAGGCTACGCCCACGGTCTTGATAAATTGACGTCTGTTCAGATCATGCTCGCCCATTACGGACTCCCTTTGTTTTTGTAGGTATAAGGCAGGTCGAAAACTGTTGCATCCGCGCGACCGGACCAGCGTTAGCCCCCGTATTTTCGGGGGCTTGGCTGAGCCAGCGAGTTCATCCTGAGGTTGTGTAAAACACCTGACTATCGATAAAAACTCATTGAAGCCATGACGCCAGCGCATGCCTCATCGGGAGGCATGCGTTGACCTTTTTCGTGCCTTCAGACGGCGCGAATCACGTGTTTGATTTCCTGAAAGGCTTGCAAGCCCCACGGCCCCAACTCGCGGCCGATGCTGCTCTGCTTGTAGCCACCCCACGCGGTCTGCGGGAAGATCACTTGCGGCGCGTTGATCCACACCAGCCCTGCCTGCAACGCGTTGGCGACTCGATCAGCCGCTTCGGCATTGCGCGTGACGACGCTGGCGACCAGGCCAAACTGGCTGTCGTTGGCCAGGGCAATCGCCTCAGCTTCGGAGGCAAAACTGCGTACGCAAATCACCGGGCCGAAAATCTCTTCACACCACAACGCACTGTCTGAGGGCACTTCGGTGAAAATCGTCGGCTGCAAAAAATATCCGCGCGGCAGGTCTGCGGGGCGATTGCCGCCACAAATCAGCTTGGCGCCAGCGCTTAAGCCGCGATCGATGTGGCCCAACACACGCTGGTATTGCGCCTGATTGACCAGCGCGCCCATTTCCACGTTCGGGTCGAACGGGTCCGCCACGCGAATGGCTTCGGCGCGTGCCTTCAGGCGCAAGAGGAATTCATCGGCCAGTTCATCGGCAACCAGCACGCGGCTGGTGGCGGAGCACATCTGCCCGGCGTTGAAGAAACCACCGCCACAGGCCACTTCCACGGCCAGTTCGAGGTCTGCATCCTCGAGCACCAGCAGCGAGGATTTGCCGCCCAGTTCCAGGCTCACGCCCTTCACGGTTTCTGCCGCGCGTTGCATCACCTGCACGCCAACCGCGTTGCTGCCGGTGAAGGAAATCTTGGCAATACGCGGGTCGGCCGACATCGGCGCGCCGACGGCCAGGCCGGTGCCGCAGACCAGGTTGAACACGCCGTTGGGCAGACCGGCCTCGGCGATGATCGCCGCCAATTCCAGCTCCGGCAGTGGCGTGACTTCCGAAGGTTTGAGCACCACGCAGCAACCCGCGGCCAGGGCCGGGGCAAGTTTCCAGGCGGTGGTCACCATCGGGAAATTCCACGGCACGATCAGGCCGACCACACCGCACGGCTCACGGCGCACGCGGGCGCTGAAGTCGTCGGTCGGCAGCTCGACGTTGCTGTCCTGTTTGGCGTCGAGGCCTTCGGCGAGACCGGCGTAGTACTCGAAGGTGGCAATCACGTCATCGACGTCGATGGCCGCTTCGAACAGCGGCTTGCCGTTGTTGCTCGACTGCAAGTGCATCAATTGTTCGCGACCGGCCTGCACACCCGCGGCGATTTTGCGCAGGATCGCGCCACGCTCGGCGCCGGTGGTCTTTGACCAATCCTTGAACGCTGCGGTTGCCGCATTGACCGCTCGATCAACAGCGTGCGCATCGCCGCCGTTTACGGTGGTCAACAGGGCCTCGGTCGCCGGGTTGATCACGCGCAAATGTTCGTCGCCGGCCGACCATTGGCCATCGATGAACAGGCCGTCCAACGTGGTTGGGAAAGTCATTTCGACACCGCCTTCATCCACACGGTCTGATCGATTTCAATCAGGGTCGGGCCCTGGCGATCGGCGGCAACACGCAAGGCCGTACGCAGCTGATCGACACCGTTGACCGCTTCCGCCGCACAGCCCAAGGCCTTGGCGACACCGATAAAGTCCGGGGTATAGATGTCCACGCCGACCGGCTCGATGGCGCGGTTGACCATGTATTTCTTGATCTCTTCGTAGCCCTGGTTATTCCACAACAGGACGATCACCGGGGTGCGCGCTTCAACGGCACTGGCCAGTTCCGGCAGGGTAAATTGCAACCCGCCATCGCCGATCAAACACACCACCGGAGGACGCGCACCGTTTTCAATGCTGCCGCCGAGCCAGGCGCCAATCGCCGCCGGCAAGGCGTAGCCGAGGGTGCCGTAACCGGTCGACGAGTTGAACCAGCGACGCGGGCGTTCCGGGTTGAACGTCAGGTTGCCGGTGTACACCGGTTGGGTCGAGTCGCCGACGAATACTGCCTCCGGCAATACGTGCAGGACGGTTTCCAGGAAGCGGGTCTGGGCCAGCGTCGGGGCATCCCACGTGGCTGCCAACTCTTCACGCAGACGTGCGGCGCGGACCTGACCCCAATCGTTGCGGCGTTCGGCCAACGGCTTGTGCGACAGCGCGCTCAGCAAGGCCTGGGCGGCGTTGCGCGAATCAGCCACCAGCGCCACGTGCGGCGGGTAGTTGCGCACGGTCTGGTCTGGATCGATGTCCACACGCAGTAGCTTGCCAGGAATCTCGAAGCCGCCAGCGAAGGTGACGTCGTAGTCGGTCTCGGCCAGTTCGGTGCCGATCGCCAGCACCACGTCGGCCTCGGCCACCAGGGCGCGTGTGGCGACCAGGCTTTGGGTCGAACCGATCAGCAAGGGATGGCCGGATTCCAGCATGCCTTTGGCATTGATGGTCAGGGCCACGGGCGCGTCGAGCAATTCGGCCAGCTCAGTCAGCTCGGCAGCCGCATCGATGGCGCCGCCACCGGCGAGAATCAGCGGGCGCTTGGCGCCAGCGAGTAAATCGGTCATGCGCGAAATGGCGCTCGGCGAGGCACCGGCGCGGTCGATGTTGACCGGCAGGCTGGTGAGCAGGTCATCGGCCTCTTCGACCAGCACGTCCAACGGAATTTCGATGTGCACCGGGCGCGGGCGACCGGCCTGGAACAGTGCGAAGGCGCGAGCCAGAACGCCCGGCAGTTCGGACGCCGACATCAGGGTATGGGAAAACGCTGCCACGCCGCCGACCAATGCGCTCTGGTTCGGCAACTCGTGGAGCTTGCCGCGACCGCCGCCCAATTGGCTGCGGGACTGTACGCTGGAGATCACCAGCATCGGGATCGAATCCGCGTACGCCTGGCCCATCGCCGTGGTGATGTTGGTCATGCCCGGGCCGGTGATGATGAAGCACACGCCCGGCTTGCCGCTGGTGCGAGCGTAGCCGTCGGCCATGAAACCGGCGCCCTGTTCGTGCCGCGGAGTGACGTGGTTGATGCTCGAACGGGCCAGCCCGCGATACAGCTCCACGGTGTGGACCCCGGGAATGCCGAACACCTGCTCAACCCCGTAATCTTCGAGTAACTTGACCAATACTTCGCCGCACGTCGCCATGTCATTGCCCTTCTTGTTCGTTTGAGACGCCGAACCTGCGCAGTGTTTATGATGAATTCGCAGGTCCAGGGATGGCCTCATTGGAACGGGCGACACGTAGCCGCAACAATGGATAAAAAGTCATACTAGCCATGTCCTCACGTCATACCTTGGATCCCAATGAAACGACTGCCTCCCCTCCCGGCCCTGCACACTTTTCTGATCACCGCGCAGTGCTGCAACTTCACCCGCGCAGCCGAACAGCTGTTCATCACCCAAGGCGCGGTGAGTCGGCAGATCGCCGGGCTGGAGGAGCACCTGGGTTATGAGCTGTTCATTCGCCAGGCCCGGGGCCTGGACTTGACCGCCGAAGGACGGGAATGGCTACCGCGGGTCCAGCAGATTTTCGAGTTGATCGACGAGGCGGTCGAACAAGTCGGCGAGAGGCGCGAAACCCTGCAACTCAAGGCACCGACCTGCGTCATGCGTTGGCTGTTGCCACGGCTGTTGCAGTGGCAACGGGAGCGCCCGGATGTGCCGGTGGAGCTGACTACCACGGTCAAGCACGGCGTGGATTTTCATCGCGAACAATTCGATGCGGCGGTGATGTACGGCCCGCCGCCGGACAGTTCATTGGTGTCCCAACGGCTGTTTGATGAACAACTGACACCGGTGTGCTCCAAACCGCTGCTCGAAGGCCCGGTGCCGCTGCTGACGCCGGAGGACCTGGAACAGCACATGCTGCTGCACCCGACCCGGGATGAACGGGACTGGAAAGCCTGGCTGGCGACGGCGGATGTTCGCTTGAGCAATGTCGGCAAGGGCCAGCATTTCGAAACGCTGGACCTGGCCATGTCGATGGCGTCCCAGGGGACCGGGGTGGCGATTGGGGATTGGTCGTTGATTGGCGATGATTTGAGCGCCGGGCGACTGGTGATGCCGTTTGAATTGAAGGTGAAGACCGGCTTGGCGTATTACCTTGTTTTCCCTGAAAAACCCGGACCTTCGCCGAAATTGCGTGAATTGATGGGATGGTTGGTAGAACAGGCCCAGTCCCGCTGAAACCCTGTAGCAGCTGGCGAAGCCTGCGTTCGGCTGCGCAGCAGTCGTAAATTCAGTAGATGCGGTGTGTCAGGCAAACCGCATTGCATGATTTTACGACTGCTACGCAGCCGAACGCAGGCTTCGCCAGCTGCTACAGGTTTGCGGTGTTGCGGGGAATCAATACCCGACGGTGAACCGTTGTCGGGAATGCTTCGGCACTTCCACTTCATCCATCATCGCAATCGCATAGTCGGCAAAGGTCATCCAGCTTCGCCCCGCACTGCTCACCAGCAAATCATCCTGTCCGATCCGAAACCTGCCCGTACGCTCGCCTTCGACGAACTCCGCCGACGGCGACAGGAAGGTCCAGTCCAGATCCTGTTCCTGGCGAAGGTTTTCAAGAAACAAAGCCCCGGCACCCGCCTCGGCTTTGTAAACCTCGGGAAAGCCCTTGCTGTCGATTAGGCGAGTTCCGTCCGGCAGCAACAGCGACCCGGCGCCCCCCACCACCAGCAACCGTTTGACCCCGGCCCTTTTCACCGGCGCGATGATAGCGACGGCAGGAAGGGTCGAGAAGTGCGCAGCGCTGATCACAACATCATGCCCCTTGACCGCCGCTTGCAACGACTCGGCGTCGAGTGCGTCGACATTCTTGCTGACCACCCCGGCACGCTGGCCGATCTTCGACGTATCACGGGCGATGGCCGTGACACTGTGACCGCGACGCAGGGCTTCTTCCAACAATTGACTACCGGCACGACCGGTGGCACCGATGATTGCGATATTGCTCATGACGTTCTCCAGCTGGCTTACACATAATCGCTCTCTGTAGGAGCTGCCGAAGGCTGCGATCTTTTGATCTTGATCTTAAAAAGCAAGATCAAAAGATCGCAGCCTTCGGCAGCTCCTACAGGGTCAAGCGTGTTCGGTAGGGGTTACCACTTCAACTCACCCTTGGCGACTTTGGCGCTCAGTTCCAGCGAGCTCTCTTCGCCGAGTGTCGGGTAGCGTTTTTTCATCGCGGCGATCAACGCGGCGGAATCCTTGGCCTTGGCGGTCTCTTCGTCGAAGGCCCTGATGTAATCGGCGGTGAACTGCACGGCGGCCAAGGATCGGGCGCTGTCGCCGAGGGTGTGCCCCGGCACGATGGTTTTCGGTTTCAGGGTTTCGATGGAGTGCAGCGTAGCCAACCAATCAGTGTGGGACTGCGCCGTTTGGGTATCGGCCATCCAGACATGGATGTTTTCTGCGACAACCACGCCACCGACCACCGCCTTGATCGACGGGATCCACACAAAAGTACGGTCTGGCTGCTGGCCCTCCAGGCCCACTACCTGCAATTTCTGCCCTTCGAGTATCAGGCTGTCGCCTTTGAGAACGTCCGGGACGATCGTATTGGCCGGTACATCAGCGCCCATTTTCGGGCCCCAGAACGCCAGTTTTCCGTCGACGGTTTTCTTGATGTGATCCACGGTCGGCCGCGAGGCGAGCACCTTGGCTTGCGGGAATGCGCGGGTCAGGGTGTCGAGGCCGAAGTAGTAATCCGGGTCACCGTGACTGATATAGATCGTGGTCAGTTGCTTGCCACTGGCGCGGATTTTTTCCACCACTGCTTCGGCTTGAGATTTACCGAATTGCGCGTCGACCAGGATCGCGTCTTTCTCACCACTGACCAGCACGGAAGTCACCGGGAAAATGGCGTTCGCGCCGGGGTTGTACACGTCCAGCGTCAATGTCGACGCCGCCGCGTGGACCGCGAACCCGAGGGCGGCAGTGGACAGTAAAATGCGCTTGAGGAAAGTGAAACCGATCATCTGTTGCTCCGTTGTCGAAGGCCAGGCTTGGCCAATGGCTGTGTACGAACTCTGTAGGAGCTGCCGCAGGCTGCGATCTTTTGATCTTGCTTTTTTAAAGATCAAGATCAAAAGATCGCAGCCTGCGGCAGCTCCTACAGAGGTCGTACGAAGTTCATATAGGGCACAGAGGTTAGTTGCGTGACTCAGTACAAAAAATGCGATGCTGGAACATAGTTTGTTTCTGAAATCGGGCAAATCATGGATCGTCTACAAGCAATGCGCGTGTTCGTCACGGTGGTCGACCTCGGCAGCCAGTCGGCCGCCGCCGATCATCTGGACCTCTCTCGGCCGGTGGTTTCGCGGTATTTGGCGGAGCTGGAAGACTGGGTCGGCGCGCGTTTGATGCACCGCACTACGCGCAAGTTGAGCCTGACCGCTGCCGGCAGCGAAATCCTGCCCCGTTGCCGACAGATGCTCGACTTATCCACAGACCTGCAAGCCGCCGTCAGCGAACCGGACGCTGCCCCGCGCGGCTTGCTGCGGATCAGCGTCAGCACTTCGTTCGGCCAGGCGCAACTGGCGGACGCCATGGCCGCCTACGTCAAACGTTATCCCGGCGTCAGCATCGATTTGCAGATGCTCGACCGCACGGTGAACCTGGTGGATGAGCGCATCGATTTGGCGATTCGTACCAGCAATGACCTGGACCCGAACCTCATTGCGCGGCGGCTGACTGTCTGCCGCTCGGTGATCTGTGCCGCCCCTGCTTATCTACGCGAACACCCGGCGCCGCAGCGGGTCGAGGACCTCAGCCTGCACAATTGCCTGACCCACTCCTATTTCGGCAAAAGCCTGTGGCATTTCGAACAGGACGGCGAACCGGTCTCGGTGCCGGTGCAAGGCAACATCAGCGCCAACGAGGCCAGCACCCTGCTGCGCGCAACGATGGCCGGAGCCGGGGTGGCGATGCTGCCGAGTTATCAGGCCGGCGTGCACATCCACAGCGGCGAGCTGATCCGCCTGCTGCCTGAGGCCGAGCCACGCCAGATGAACATCTACGCGGTGTACGCCTCACGCAAACACATGCCGGCGGCACTGCGCAGCATGCTGGATTTTCTTGTTTCAAGATTCCCCGAAGAACCAGAGTGGGATACAGGCCTGTAAAAACCCCGGATGCACACCCGTAGGAGCTGCCGCAGGCTGCGATCTTTTGATCTTAAAAAATCAACATCAAAAGATCGCAGCCTGCGGCAGCTCCTACAGTCCTGGCCTATGCTGAAAGAAGTACCCAAGGGTATTTCGTTCAGAGGTCAACGCCATGAACATCAAAACAAGAAGATACCTCGCGATTTTCATCACCTGCGCTGTCACGCTCGGGCTGTATGGCGCTGCAGCCTGGCGCGTCGAACAGTTGCGCAATCTGCCCCGTGAATACGCGAGCTGCAACTTCGAGCGCTGTATCCCTCACAACGCGACCCTCAACGCCCTCCGGTAACGCAGGGGGTCAGGCCTCGTTGTCCTGATCGGCCTTCAAGCGGTCGCGAAAAGCCTTGGGCGAGATCCCCACTCGACGTCGGAAAAGACGCGTGAAGTTGGTCGGATCGGAAAACCCCAACACATCGGACATTTCGTAAATGGTCATGCTGGTATAGGTCAGCAAGCGCTTGGCCTCCAGCAGTTGTCGCTCGTGCATGATCTGCAACGCCGGTTGTCCCGCCAGTTCACGGCACGTGCCGTTGAGGTGGGACACGGAAATCCCCAGGCGATGGGCCAGGTCCTCGACCTTGACGTGCTGGCGATAGGTCTCTTCCACCAGCTGGATAAAACCGTTCAGGTACTCCCGGGCACGCTGCGGACGTTGGGTAGCCGAGCGGCGCTGCAGCACCTGACGGCTGACCCAGACCATGATTACGCTGACCAGCGAATGCATGAGCATTTCCCGGGCGGGCTGATGGCCGGTGTATTCGTTTTGCAGCGCCGAAAACAGGCTGTTGAGGTACTCGCTGTCCTTGCCCGCCGGGTAACTTTCAGCCTGGGCCAGGGCGTTCACCGAGTTACCCAGTTGCGCCTGGAGATGCGCGACCAGCGGCGCGGCCAGGGTCACGACAAACCCGTCGACGTCTTCGGAAAAACGATAGCCATGCACCGATAACGGCGGCAACACGAGGATCGCCGGTTCGCTCAATTGCGTCTGTTTGCCTTCGATTTCAAGCTCTGCCTGACCTTTGAATACGAAGAGCAACTGGCACAAATCAGCATGACGATGAGGTTTGATTTCCCATTGATGTTCGCGGCTGCGTTTGGAAATGGTTTCACAGTGCAACAAGTCCGGGGTCGGCCAGTCCAGGCTTTCACCGTAGAGCTTGAACACCGGTATCGAAGGCAGGGCAGGCTTGTTCATAACTTCAATCCAGGCCTCGGGATGGTAGCGGGCGATAATCGCACCGATTGGCAGAATGTACAGGTATCGGCTCAGTTTTCACCTTCAATTGACGGACCCGCAAGTGAAAAATGCAAGCACTCGATCCATAAAAATCATTCACCGGCCTTGGTCGCGTGGAGCTTGCGAGTCATAAAAACAATGAAAACGCTAAAAACCCAAGTGGCCATTATCGGTGCTGGCCCTTCCGGCCTGCTGCTCGGCCAACTCCTGCACAACGCCGGCATCGATACCCTCATCCTCGAACGCCAGACCCCGGATTATGTGCAAGGCCGAATCCGTGCCGGTGTCCTCGAACAAGGCATGGTAGAGCTGCTGCGCCAGGCCGGTGTAGGCCAGCGCATGGACGCCGAAGGGCTGGTGCATGGCGGGTTCGAACTGGCCCTCGACGGGCGCCAGGTGCACATCGATCTGCAGGCCCTGACCGGCGGCAAAACCGTGATGATCTACGGCCAGACCGAAGTCACCCGCGACCTGATGGCCGCTCGTCAGGTCGCCGGCGCGCAGACGATCTACCAAGCGACCAACGTTGTGCCGCACGGGATGAAAACCGATGAAGCGTTCGTCACATTCGAAAAGGACGGTGAGGCGTATCGGCTCGATTGCGACTACATCGCCGGTTGCGACGGCTTCCATGGTGTGGCGCGGCAGTCGATTCCCGCCGAGAGCCTCAAGGTGTTCGAGCGGGTCTACCCGTTTGGCTGGCTGGGAATTCTCGCCGACACCCCGCCGGTTCACGATGAGCTGGTCTACGCCCGCCATGAACGCGGCTTTGCCCTGTGCAGCATGCGTTCGGCGACGCGTACACGCTATTACCTCCAGGTCCCGGCCGATGAGCAGGTGGAAAACTGGTCCGATCAGCGGTTCTGGGATGAACTCAAATCCCGTCTGCCGTCGGCGTTGGCCGAGTCGCTGGTGACCGGGCCGTCCATCGAAAAAAGCATCGCGCCGCTGCGCAGTTTCGTGGTTGAACCGATGCAGTACGGGCGGATGTTTCTGGTCGGCGACGCCGCACACATCGTTCCGCCGACGGGGGCAAAAGGCCTGAACCTGGCGGCCAGCGATGTCAGTACGTTGTTCAATATCCTGCTGAAGGTCTACCACGAAGGCCGTGTCGATTTGCTGGAGAAATATTCTGAGGTGTGCCTGCGCCGGGTGTGGAAAGCCGAGCGCTTTTCCTGGTGGATGACGTCGATGCTGCACCGCTTCGACGATCACGACGCCTTCAGTCAGCGGATTGCCGAGTCGGAGTTGGCGTATTTTGTCGACTCTGAGGCCGGTCGAAAAACCATTGCAGAAAATTACGTCGGCCTTCCATACGAGGCTATCGAATAGCCTGCTATCGACTTACACTGGCGAGCATCCCCGCTCGCCTTGCTCCTTGCGGGTCAATCACTGCCTGCAGGTTTTACCCGTGACCAATCTCAACCAGCCTGAAATGCCCAAATCAGCCATTCGCAGTGTATTGATTGCGCTGATGCTGGCGATCTTTCTCGCCGCGCTGGACCAGACCATCGTCGCCGTGTCAATGCCGGCCATTTCCGCGCAATTCAAGGACGTCAATCTGCTGGCCTGGGTGATTTCCGGCTACATGGTGGCGATGACGGTGGCGGTGCCGATCTACGGCAAACTGGGCGATTTGTACGGCCGACGCAAGTTGATGCTGTTTGGCATGGGTTTGTTCACGCTCGCGTCGTTGTTCTGTGGCATGGCCCAGAGCATGGAGCAACTGGTGCTGGCGCGGATTATCCAGGGCATTGGCGCCGGCGGGATGGTTTCGGTGAGCCAGGCGATCATCGGCGACATCGTGCCGCCTCGGGAACGCGGTCGCTATCAAGGTTACTTCAGCAGCATGTACGCAGTCGCCAGTGTGGCCGGCCCGGTGCTGGGTGGTTACATGACCGAATACCTGTCCTGGCGCTGGGTGTTCCTGATCAACCTGCCGCTGGGCCTTGGCGCCTGGCTGGTGGCTAATCGCACGTTGGTGGGACTGCCGATACCGCAACGCAAACCGATCATTGATTACCTCGGTACCGTGCTGATGATCATCGGTTTGACGGCCTTGTTGCTGGGCATCACCCAGGTCGGCCAGGGCCATTCGTGGCGCAGTGCCGATGTGTTGGGCTTGCTCGTCTGCGCGGTGGTCGTCCTGGTGGTGTTCGTCTGGCACGAGCGCCGTGCGCGGGAGCCATTGCTGCCGATGCACCTGTTCGCCAACCGCAATGCGATCCTGTGCTGGTGCACGATTTTCTTCACCAGTTTCCAGGCGATCTCGCTGATTGTATTGATGCCGCTGCGCTTCCAGAGTGTCACCGGCGCCGGGGCGGACAGTGCTGCCCTGCACCTGTTGCCGCTGGCCATGGGTTTGCCGATGGGCGCGTATTTCGCCGGTCGGCGGTCCTCGGTGACCGGGCGCTACAAACCGATGATCCTCGGCGGTGCCGTGCTCATGCCGATCTCGATTCTGGGCATGGCGTTCAGCCCGCCCCAATCTGTGTGGTTGAGCAGTGTGTTCATGTTGCTCTGCGGCATTGCCTCGGGCATGCAGTTTCCGACTTCATTGGTCGGGACGCAGAATTCGGTGGAACAACGGGACATCGGGGTTGCCACCAGCACCACCAATCTGTTCCGTGCGTTGGGCGGCGCAGTGGGGGTTTCGTTGATGTCGGCGCTGCTGCTGGCGTTGCTGCAGGATTCGAGCTTCGCCCACCTGGCGGGCTCGTCGATGATGGCCGAGGGCAGTTCGGGGAGTGTGTTGCTCGATGGCCTGAACGCCGCACCGGGGGATGCGCAGAACGCCTTGCGTGCCGAGTTGCTGCTGACCTTCCGGCATTTGCTGATGGTCAGTGCGGCGGTGTCGTTGCTGGGGCTGGCGGCGGCGATTGCCATGCCGAACAGGGTGTTGCGCGGGCGCGAGGACAAGGTCCGTTAAATGCGAAAAGATCGCAGCCTGCGGCAGCTCCTACAGGGTAATGCGTACGCTGTAGGAGCTGCCGCAGGCTGCGATCTTTTGATCTTCAAGGGCTGTAATACCCGACAGCTACCAGAAAATGCCCAACCTTTTTCAGGTAGGCATGTTTGTCCTCGACCTTGCCGGTCACCGGGTTTTTCCAGCGGTATTGGTATTCGCCGTAATTCTGCTTGGCAATCAACGCCAGGATCGGCTCGCCCACCGGTTTGCCTTCAGGGTCGCTGATCTTGCTGAAGTCAGTGTTGATCAACCGCAGGTTGGTGCCATGGGCAACGTAGCGCTGGGTGTCCAGGTCGACGACGAACACATACAAGTCATCCTGCAAGTAACCCCCCTTGAGCGAGTTGATTGCCGTGAGGGTGCCCTTCTCGTCCTTGGCCAGGTCGGTCGCCGCTTTGTTCAGCAACGCCATCGCCTGCTCCGCCGACGCCCGTGGAAGGTAATAACCCACAGCCAGGATCCGCTGCCCGACGCGCTGGTAGAACACATGCTTGCGTTCGACCTTGCCGTCGGACCAGTTCTGCCAGCGATATTCCGCCTGCTGGATGCCATTGCCCTCAGGGACTTTCAAGGCGTCCTTGAAGGCTTTCTGCAGATCCGGCCCGAGGGTTTCAGTGACATCACGCCCGATCAGCGCCGAGGACGGCCCACCGCTGGCGAGCATCACGCCGTTGGTGTCGACCACGAAAACGTAGCGATCCTTGTCGACAAACTCGCCCTGACGACTGAAAGCCGCAAAGGCCTTGTCGCCATTGTCGTGATAGTACGCCAGGGCTCTTTCCAGCAAGGCCTTGGCGGCCTGGCTGTCGTCTTTCTCTGTCCCGGCGGCGTGAGCCTGGCCCAGGCACAGCAATAGCATCGCCCCCAACAACGCCAACCTATGCAAAACCCCCATTGCGCATCCCCTCGTTCTTGTCGGTGTTTCAAGAGCGTAGACGGGTTGTGGATATGTACGAATATTCAGGACACGACGTTGAATGTGTAGGAGCTGCCGGAGGCTGCGATCTTTTGATTTTAAAAACAGGATCAAAAGATCGCAGCCTGCGGCAGCTCCTACAGGGCGGTTTTATTGGCGGGCGCGGAGTTGTTGCTGCAGGTTCTGGATCTGCGCTTGCAGGGTGTTGATGTTGCGGGTGACCTGGGCGCGGAAGGCGTCGAACTCGGCGGTGTTGGTGGCGCCTTGGGCAGGTGCCGGACGATTGTCCTGTTCGCTTTTCAGGACAATGACTTCCTGCTCCAGACGCTCGATGGCGGCGCTCGGGTTGCCCTGTTTCTTCAGCGCGGCAATGTCCGCATTGAGGCTTTTCAGCTCCGTATCGACTTTACTGGTATCGACCGGGGCGCTTTTCAGCGCGGCCAGGTCGCTGCTCAAGGCTTTGACCTGCGCCTGCAATTGGGTGTTGACGGTCTGGTGCTCGGTGTTTTGAGCGGTGGCTTGCACCAGGCGCTTGTCCAGATCCGCGGTTTGCGCCGTCATCTGCGCCAGACGCTTGTCCAGCTCCGAAGCCTGGCCGACAACGCCTTGCTGCTGCTGGCTCTGATCCTGGAGTTTGCTTTCCAGCTGTTTGATTTGCAGCTTCAGCGCTTCGCTGTCGCTGGTGACATTGGTCTGGCTGGCGACCACCTTGCCGGAAATGTCCTGCAGGCGCCCCGCCGCTTCTTCGCTGATGCGCGCGAAACTCTCCTGGGTCGCCACCAGTTGCTGTTCCATCAGCGACAGCTGTTGAAAACTCCACCAGGCAAGGCCGGCGAACGCAAAGAGCAAGGCGCCGACCAGCGCCCATAGCGGGCCGGTGCTCGGACCCTTGACCTTGACCACCGGCGCGGGCCGCGAATGCACGGAGGTACGGGCAGTGGGCACAAAATCATCGTCGTCGAGGCTGTCGGCGCGCAGGCTCGGTACATCATCGAAGTCGTCGTTGGCATCGTTACGCATGGACATTGAGTCAACCTTTGTGAAACGCGGTGATGGCTTGATGCGGCGCAGTATAACCTCGACTGCCGCATCGATTGACCCTCAACCCCGAGCTCGGTTCAGTGCTGGGCCGGTCAGCGAATGTCCTGGGCCTTCCACCAGCCACAGAATTCATCAAGGGCCGTCCAGAGACTGACCTTCGGATCGTAATCCAGATAATGCCGGGCGCGGCTGATGTCCAACGTGAAACTTTTGTTCATGACCTGCATGCCCAG
This sequence comes from Pseudomonas sp. LBUM1644, assembly GCF_059716195.1. Classification (NCBI taxonomy): domain Bacteria; kingdom Pseudomonadati; phylum Pseudomonadota; class Gammaproteobacteria; order Pseudomonadales; family Pseudomonadaceae; genus Pseudomonas; species Pseudomonas sp. LBUM1644. The sequence goes on from NZ_CP166812.1 coordinate 5,075,198, forward strand.
CCGCGACAGCGTCGGCTCGGGACGACCGGGCCACAGTGTGCACACGCCCTCGTTGAGTGCCGCCACGGTGTAGGCCAAACCGTAGGAACGATAGCGGGTTACTTGTGGGACTTCCATTTTGCGCATGACGTAGTTGACCACGTCCCACAACGGAATCGGCGTGCCATTGCTGATGTTGTACGCCTTGCCCAACGCCGAGCCGCTGGCCAGCAAACTGCTGAGCAACGCTTCATTGAGGTTGTGCACGCTGGTGAAATCGACCTTGTTCAGGCCATTGCCGACAATCGCCAGGCGCCCCTTGCGCTGCATCTTCAGCAGTCGCGGGAAAATACTCATGTCACCGGCGCCGGTCACGAAGCGAGGGCGCAGGGCCAGGGTTTCGAGGCCGAACTCCTGGGCGCCGAACACCTTTTGCTCAGCCAGGAACTTGGTCGCCGCGTAGGGATGCTTGAAGCGCTTTGGGACCTGTTCTTCGGTCAACCCGAGGTGATCGCGGCCATCGAAGTAGATTGATGGCGACGACAAGTGCACCAGGCGTCGAACCCGTTGTTTCAGGCAGGCCTCGACCACGTTTTCGGTGACCTGCACGTTGCCCTGATGGAAGTCCTGATAACGCCCCCACACGCCCACCGCACCGGCGCAATGCACCACGGCTTCGACGTCTGAACACAGCTCGCGCGCCAGTTCCGGATCGCTCAGGTCGCCCTGAATGAACTCGGCGCCACGGCGCACCAGGTGTTCAACGCTTTCGGCCCGGCGACCATTGACCCGCACGTCCAGGCCCTGCTCCAGGGCAAAACGCGCAAAGCGTCCGCCAATGAAGCCGCTTGCGCCGGTGACCAGAATTTTCATGTAGTGCTCCGATGTCTTTCGTTTTGCGTAATGCGTGAGTCTTGACGCTGCCCGTCAGTCCAACGGCACCAGCCATTGCTTCGCCGAGCGCACCAATTGATCGGTCAACAACCCCAGTAGCTGACCGCCGTTGCGCCAATGATGCCAGTACAGCGGCACATCGATGGGCTTATCTGGCAAAAGCTCTACCAAAACACCGCGTTCGAGTTGCTCGCGCACCTGTAATTCAGGCACCAGCCCCCAGCCAAGCCCCGCTTCCGTGAGGCGGATGAAGCCTTCGGACGACGGGCATAAATGGTGCTCGAAACCACCCTCCACGCCGAGTGTCGCCAGATAGCGATGCTGCAGGAAGTCGTCGGGACCGAACACCAGCGCCGGGGTTTTCGACAACTGATCGGCGCGCACGCCTTGCGGAAAATGCCGGGCAATAAAGGCTGGACTGGCCAGCGCTCTATAGCGCATCGCGCCCAGCAACACGCTGCGCGCACCGGCCACCGGACGTTCGCTGGCACAGACACACGCCGCCACTTCGCCGGCGCGCATGCGTTTGAGGCCGACGGTCTGATCCTCGACCACCAGATCGAGCAGCAGGTGCTGCTCCGCGCAAAAGCCGCCGACCGCCTGCGCCCACCACGTGGCGAGACTGTCGGCATTCAGGGCGATTCGCAGGCGCTCCGGCAGGCCTTCTTCGTCCAGCGCCGGCACCAGGCTTTGCAAATCACGCTCGAGCAGACGCACCTGCTGCACATGGTTGAGCAATCGACGGCCGATCTCGGTCGGCGCCGGTGGCGTGACCCGCACCAGCACCGGTTGGCCGACTCGCGCCTCAAGCAATTTGATGCGCTGGGAGATCGCCGATTGCGACAAGCCGAGCACCTGGGCGGCACGTTCGAAACCGGCCTGCTCGACCACGGCGGCCAAGGCAGAGAGTAATTTATAGTCGAACATCAGTTCTCCTAATGAGCAATCAGCATGATTGGTTTTTCTTATACAGGTTAGCCGCGGAGAATACCCGGCAAGCACTCTTGAACAAGGAACACCGACATGGCTGGCGAAACTTCATTGGCAACGCTGTTGCGCAGCATGAGCCCGCAACTCAACGCCGGCGACTACGTGTTCTGCACACTGCGCGACGGCAAGCTGCCGGCAGGCCTCGAAACCGTCGGCAGCTTTCGCGAGCCGGAAGGTCTGACAGTGATTCTCGAACGTTCCCACGCCGAAAAGGCCGGTTTCAGTTTCGATTACGTCGCCGCGTGGATCACCTTGAACGTGCACTCGGCGCTCGAAGCCGTTGGTCTGACCGCTGCGTTCGCCACGGCGTTGGGCAAGGCCGGCATCAGCTGCAACGTGATCGCCGGTTACTACCATGACCACCTGTTCGTCGGTCAAGCCGACGCCCAACGCGCACTTCAAGTGCTGCGGGACCTGGCAGCGAACGCGGAGTAAACATCTTATGTGGCAAAGCTATGTGAACGGCCTGTTGGTGGCCGCCGGGCTGATCATGGCGATCGGCACGCAGAACGCGTTTGTGCTCGCTCAAAGCCTGCGGCGCGAACATCACTTGCCAGTGGCCGCGCTCTGCGTGACATGCGACGCATTATTGGTCGCCGCCGGCGTATTCGGCCTGGCGACGGTACTGGCGCAAAACCCGACCCTGTTGGCCGTCGCCCGGTGGGGCGGCGCTGTATTCCTGATTGGGTATGGCAGCCAGGCGCTACGTCGGGCCTGCTCCAAACAAAGCCTGCAACAAGGTGAAACCCAGACCGTGCGATCGTTGCGCGCGGTGATGCTCAGCGCCCTGGCGGTAACGTTGCTCAACCCGCACGTCTATCTGGACACGGTGCTGTTGATCGGCTCCCTTGGCGCCCAACAAACCGAACCCGGCGCTTACGTGGTCGGCGCGGCCAGCGCGTCGTTGCTGTGGTTTTTCACCCTGGCGCTGGGTGCCGCGTGGTTGGCGCCATGGCTGGCCCGGCCAAGCACCTGGCGAATCCTCGATTTGCTGGTGGCCGTGATGATGTTCACCGTCGCCTTTCAATTAATCACCAGCCGCTGATTATTCCAAAAGGCTCTGGAACCTCTATTCCACACAGTTGTTGCGTGGTTATGCCGCACCCCCGGTGCTATGATCCGGTTCGATGCGCCGCAAAGAGTACAAACTCCCCGGCGCTTGTCTGGCCGCCCGTGATCGGCCTTGCGCTCACCGCAACTGACCTGATTAGGAGAATCATCATGGCTTTCGAATTGCCGCCGCTGCCCTACGCACACGATGCCCTGCAGCCGCACATTTCCAAGGAAACTCTGGAATACCACCACGACAAGCACCACAACACCTACGTCGTGAACCTGAACAATCTGGTGCCAGGCACCGAGTTCGAAGGCAAAACCCTGGAAGAAATCGTCAAGTCTTCCTCCGGCGGTATCTTCAACAACGCCGCTCAAGTGTGGAACCACACGTTCTACTGGAACTGCCTGGCGCCAAACGCTGGCGGTCAACCAACCGGCGCGCTGGCTGATGCCATCAACGCTTCGTTCGGTTCGTTCGACAAGTTCAAGGAAGAGTTCAGCAAGACGTCCATCGGCACCTTCGGTTCCGGTTGGGGCTGGCTGGTGAAAAAGGCTGACGGTTCCCTGGCCCTGGCCAGCACCATCGGCGCCGGCAACCCGCTGACCAGCGGCGACACCCCGCTGCTGACCTGCGACGTCTGGGAACACGCTTACTACATCGACTACCGCAACGTGCGTCCGAAGTATGTCGAAGCGTTCTGGAACCTGGTCAACTGGAAGTTCGTGGCTGAGCAGTTCGAAGGCAAAACCTTCACCGCTTAAGATCGACGCCCACAAAAAACCCGGCTTATGCCGGGTTTTTTTATTCCGTCAAAAGATCGCAGCCTTCGGCAGCTCCTACAGAAAAATGTGTACTCCTGTAGGAGCTGCCGAAGGCTGCGATCTTGGCGTATGCCCCAACACCACAGTCATTCCAGGTTAACGCTGGCATAAAAAAAACCCGCTGACGAATCAGCGGGTTTTTCATCGCAGCAGCCAGAGGATCAGAAATCCTCCAACCGCCACACCTCATAAGCCGGCGTCTCATAGGGATGACTCTCTTTTAGAGCCGCCACCACCGAACGGATCAACTCATCCGCCGCCACCAGCTCAACTTTCCATTCATCAACCTGCTCGACCTGCCCTGCTTCGCCAATGAACGGCTGGCTGCCGTCCAGTGGCCGAAACTGACCTAGCCCAAGCACCTGCCATGCGCAGTGATCATAAGCCCCGATTCGACCGCCACCGGCAGCGAATACAGCACTCTTGACCACATCAAGATGGCTGACCGGAACAAAAAAGCTGAGCTTGTACACGACGCTTAATTCACCCACACGCGAGCATTACGGAACATACGCATCCAAGGTGCGTCTTCGTTCCAGTCTTCCGAACGCCACGAGTTCTGCACGGCGCGGAACACACGCTCCGGGTGCGGCATCATGATGGTCACGCGACCGTCACGGCTGGTCAGCCCGGTGATGCCGCGCGGCGAGCCGTTCGGGTTGGCCGGGTACTTCTCAGTGACCTTGCCATGGTTGTCGACAAAACGCATCGCCACGCAACCGGACAGATCGGCTTCCAGCAACGCTTCTTCGCTGGCGAACTCGGCATGACCTTCACCGTGAGCGATGGCGATCGGCATGCGCGAACCGGCCATGCCCTGCAGGAAGATCGAGTTCGACTCCTGGACCTGAACCATCGCCACACGAGCTTCGAACTGCTCGGAACGGTTACGCACGAAGTGCGGCCAGAACTCGCTGCCCGGGATCAGCTCGTGCAGGTTGGACATCATCTGGCAACCGTTGCACACACCGAGGGTGAAGCTGTCGTTACGTTCGAAGAAGCCCTGGAACGCATCGCGAGCGCGGCTGTTGAACAGGGCTGATTTGGCCCAGCCTTCACCGGCACCCAGTACGTCGCCGTAGGAGAAACCGCCGCACGCCACCAAGCCTTTGAACTCATTCAGGTCGACACGGCCGGCCAGAATGTCGCTCATGTGCACGTCGATCGCGTTGAAACCGGCGCGATCGAATGCTGCGGCCATTTCCACCTGACCGTTGACGCCCTGCTCACGCAGCACGGCAATCTGTGGACGGATGCCTTTCTTGATATAAGGCGCAGCGACGTCCTGGTTGACGTCGTAGCTCAGCTTGACGCTCAGGCCCGGGTTGTCTTCTTCCAGCAGCACGTCGAACTCTTGTTCGGCGCAGTCGGCGTTATCACGCAGACGCTGGATCTGGTAGCTGGTTTCAGCCCACTGGCGTTGCAGCAAACGACGCTGACCTTCGAATACGGTTTCGCCGTTGAAGGTGATGTTGATCTGGCCGTTGTTCATCGGCTGACCGACTACCGACACACAATCGCCCAGACCGGCAGCGCTGAACTGCGCGAGGATGTCCGGGGTAGCGTCCTGGCGAACCTGGATCACGGCGCCCAGCTCTTCGTTGAACAAGATGGCGGCGATGTCGGCGGACGTTTCTGCCAGGCCATCGAGGTTCAGGCTCAGACCGCAGTGGCCGGCGAAGGCCATTTCCACGACGCTGGTCAGCAGACCACCGTCGGAACGGTCGTGGTACGCAAGCAGGTGACCGTCGGCGTTGAGTCCCTGGATCACGGCGAAGAAGGCTTTCAGGTCTTCGGCATCATCGACGTCCGGCGCTTGCGAACCGAGCTTGCCGTGAACCTGGGCCAGGATCGAGGCGCCCATGCGGTTCTGGCCACGGCCCAGGTCGATCAGGATCAGGTCGGTGGTGCCCTTGTTCATTCGCAGTTCCGGGGTCAGGGTCTGACGGATGTCAGCCACTGGCGCGAAACCGGTCACGATCAGGGACATCGGCGAGGTCACGGTCTTGTCTTCGCCGTTGTCGTTCCAGCGTGTGGCCATGGACATGGAGTCCTTGCCCACCGGAATGGTGATGCCCAGCTCAGGGCACAGTTCCATGCCGACCGCTTTCACGGTGTCGTACAGGCGCGCATCTTCACCCGGGTGACCGGCAGCGGACATCCAGTTCGCCGACAGCTTGATGTCGGAGATCTTGTTGATGCGCGAAGCGGCGATGTTGGTCAGGGTTTCGCCGATGGCCATGCGGCCCGACGCCGGGGCGTCCAGCAGTGCCAGCGGAGTGCGCTCGCCCATGGCCATGGCTTCGCCGGTGTAGACGTCGAAGCTGGTGGCGGTGACAGCAACGTCAGCCACTGGAACCTGCCACGGGCCGACCATCTGGTCACGGGCCACGAGGCCGGTGATGGTGCGGTCGCCGATGGTGATCAGGAAGCTTTTGCTTGCGACAGCCGGGTGATGCAGGACGCGTTCTACGCAGTCTGCAATCTCAAGCGTCGAAGGATCGAAGTCGTCGCCCAGTTCGTTTTCACGAACGGCCGAACGGTGCATGCGCGGGGCTTTGCCCAGCAGCACTTCGAGTGGCATGTCCACCGGGCTGTTGCCGAAGTGACTGTCGGTGACGGTCAGTTGCGGCTCGGCAGTGGCTTCGCCGACGACGGCGAATGGGCAACGCTCGCGTTCGCAAATCGCCTGGAAACGTTCGAAGTCCGCCGGACCAACCGCCAGGACGTAGCGTTCCTGGGATTCGTTACTCCAGATTTCGTGCGGGGCCATGCCCGGCTCGTCGTTTGGAATGTTGCGCAGTTCGAAGCGGCCACCACGGTCGCCGTCGTTGACCAGTTCAGGGAAGGCGTTGGACAGACCGCCCGCGCCGACGTCGTGGATGAAGCTGATCGGGTTCTTGTCACCCAACTGCCAGCAACGGTCGATGACTTCCTGGCAGCGACGTTCCATTTCCGGGTTTTCGCGCTGTACGGAAGCGAAGTCCAGGTCCGCCGAGCTGGTGCCGGTGGCCATGGAGGAAGCGGCGCCGCCACCCAGACCGATCAGCATCGCCGGGCCGCCAAGCACGATCAGCTTGGAGCCAACGATAATCTCGGCTTTCTGTACGTGTTCGGCACGGATGTTACCCATGCCGCCGGCCAGCATGATCGGCTTGTGGTAACCGCGAACTTCGTCGCCACGCGGGGTGGTGATCGACTGTTCGAAGGTGCGGAAGTAACCGGTCAGGGCCGGGCGACCGAATTCGTTGTTGAACGCGGCGCCGCCCAATGGGCCTTCGATCATGATGTCCAGCGCGGTAACGATGCGCTCAGGCTTGCCGTACGGCACTTCCCACGGCTGTTCGAAGCCCGGGATTTGCAGGTTGGACACGGTGAAACCGGTCAGGCCAGCCTTTGGCTTGGCGCCACGACCGGTGGCGCCTTCGTCACGAATCTCGCCGCCACTGCCGGTCGATGCGCCCGGGAACGGGGCAATCGCGGTCGGGTGGTTGTGGGTCTCGACTTTCATCAGGATATGCACCGGTTCCTGCACCGCACCGTACTGGCGGGTTTCAGGGTCCGGGAAGAAGCGGCCGGCGACGTTACCGACGATCACCGAAGCGTTGTCCTTATAAGCCGACAGCACGCCTTCGCTGTGCATCACGTAGGTGTTCTTGATCATGCCGAACAGGCTTTTTTCCTGGCTCTGGCCGTCGATGTCCCAACTGGCGTTGAAGATCTTGTGACGGCAGTGCTCGGAGTTCGCCTGGGCGAACATCATCAGTTCGATGTCATGCGGGTTGCGCTTCAAGCCGACGAAGGCGTTGACCAGGTAATCGATTTCGTCTTCGGCCAGGGCCAGGCCCAGCTCGGTGTTGGCTTTTTCCAGCGCGGCGCGGCCGCCACCCAGCACGTCGATCGCGGTCAGCGGCTTGGGTTCGGCGTGGCTGAACAGGCCGGCGGCTTGTTCAAGGTTGGCGAGGACGATCTGGGTCATGCGGTCGTGCAGCGCGTCCGAGATCAGTTGAGCCTCAGCGTCGCTGAACTGACCGGCCACGTAGAACGCGATGCCGCGTTCCAGGCGCTGGATCTTGGTCAGGCCGCAGTTGCGAGCGATGTCGCTGGCTTTACTGGACCACGGCGAGATGGTGCCGAAACGCGGCAACACCAGGAACAGACGACCGGTCGGCTCTTGTACCGGGACACTTGGGCCGTACTTCAGAAGGCGCGCAAGCACCTGCTGTTCGTCGCCGGTCAGGACACCGGTGACTTCGGCGAAGTGAGCGAATTCAGCATACAAGCCGCTGACAGCCGGGACCTTCTGGCTCAGTTGCTCAAGGAGTTTGCTGTGGCGAAAGGCAGAAAGGGCAGGAGCGCCGCGCAGGATCAACATCTTCGGGACAGCCTCGGGAAGGGGTGTGCTTTGAGGCCGTGCATTCTAGCCTAAACCGCCCGCGACATCACCCGAAACGGTACGCGTGGCTCCACCCGAACGTCGGGCCGGGTATTTGGGCCTTGGCCAGTTGCTCGCCGAAGGGATATTTTTACTGTCATAAATGACGGTCAGGGCCCATTCCTGCGGGCTCGCGAGCGGTTTTTCGCTCTCTAGCAGACAAGCCCTTCGCTGTCGAGATATGGCGCTCGTGGTCCTTTGCGTATACTGCGCAGATGTTTTCCCCAACGGCTTTGCGTCCGCGGTACGCCAAATGGCTGATCGCAACCGGACTCTTCCTGATGCTCAGTGGCTGTGTTGATAAACCCAACACGCTGGAGCGCGTAAAGGAGGATGGCGTGCTGCGGGTGGTTACCCGTAACAGCCCCGCCACCTACTTTCAGGATCGCAACGGTGAAACCGGCTTCGAATACGAGCTGGTGAAGCGCTTCGCCGACGATCTGGGGGTCGAACTCAAAATCGAAACCGCCGACAACCTTGACGACCTGTTCAGTCAGGTAGGCAAGCCCAACGGCCCGGTGCTGGCCGCGGCGGGCCTGGTCAGCAGTGAAGAACGCAAAAAGCAGGTGCGGTTTTCCCACTCCTACCTGGAAGTCACGCCACAGATCATCTATCGCAACGGCCAGTCGCGCCCCACCGACGCGGGTGACCTGGTCGGCAAGAAGATCATGGTGCTCAAGGGCAGCACCCACTCCGAGCAGTTGGCGGAGCTGAAAAAGAAATATCCCGGCATTGAATACGAAGAATCCGACGCGGTTGAAGTCGTCGACCTGCTGCGGATGGTCGATGAAGGTCAGATCGACCTGACCCTGGTCGACTCCAACGAAGTCGCGATGAACCAGGTGTACTTCACCAACATTCGGGTCGCCTTCGACCTCGGCGACACCAGCAACCAGAGCTGGGCCGTGGCCGCCGGTGATGACAACAGCCTGCTCAACGAGATCAACGCCTACCTCGACAAGGTCAAGAAAAACGGCACCCTGCAACGTTTGAAAGACCGCTATTACGGCCACGTCGATGTGCTCGGTTACATGGGCGCGAACACCTTCGCCCAGCATTTGCAGCAACGGCTGCCCAAATACGAACAGCACTTCAAGGCGTACGCCAAGAAAGAACAGGTCGACTGGCGCCTGCTGGCGGCCATCGGTTATCAGGAATCACTGTGGCAGCCGGCGGTTACCTCGAAGACCGGCGTGCGCGGCTTGATGATGCTGACCCAGAACACCGCACAGGCCATGGGCGTGTCCAACCGCCTCGACCCGAAACAAAGCATCATGGGCGGCGCCAAGTACCTGGCCTACATGAAGGATCAGCTGGATGAGTCGATCCAGGAGCCGGATCGCACATGGTTTGCACTGGCGGCCTACAACGTCGGCAGCGGTCACCTGGATGACGCGCGCAAACTGGCGGCGAAGGAAGGGCTGAACCCGGACAAGTGGCTGGACGTGAAGAAGATCCTGCCACGCCTGTCAGAGAAGAAGTGGTACAGCAAGACGCGTTATGGCTACGCCCGGGGCGGCGAGCCGGTGCATTTCGTGGCGAACATTCGTCGCTACTACGACATCCTGACGTGGGTCACGCAGCCGCAGCTTGAAGGTAATCAGGTGGCTGAGGGCAACCTGCATGTGCCCGGGATCGATAAGACCAAGCCGAATCAGGAAACCCCGCCGCTTTAAAGCAAAAGATCGCAGCCTTGTAGGAGCTGCCGAAGGCTGCGATCTTTTGATTTTGCCTTTAAAAATCAAGATCAAAAGATCGCAGCCTTCGGCAGCTCCTACAGGATTGCGATCTTTTGATCTTAGCCCTTCAACGCAGCAGCCAGGATCAGCGCCTTCATCTCCGACACCGCCGACTTGAAACCGACGAACAACGCATGCGCCACCAGCGCATGGCCGATGTTCAATTCGTTGATACCCTGGATCGCGGCGACCGCTTCGACGTTGTGGTAATGCAGGCCATGACCGGCGTTGACGATCAGGCCCTGAGCCAAACCAAACGCCACGCCATCGGCCACACGCTTGAGCTCTTCGGCCACTTCGGTCGGCGTCTCGGCATCGGCGTAACGGCCGGTGTGCAGCTCGATGGCTGGCGCACCAACACGACGGGACGCTTCAATCTGCCGTTCGTCAGCATCGATGAACAACGACACTTCACAACCGATCTTCGCCAGGCGATCCACCGCAGCCTTGATCCGCGCTTCCTGCCCCGCTACATCCAGGCCGCCTTCGGTGGTCAGCTCCTGACGGGTTTCCGGGACCAGGCAAATGTGCGCCGGACGAATGCGCTCGGCGAACGCCATCATTTCTTCGGTGACACCCATTTCGAAGTTCATGCGGGTTTGCAGCACGTCCTTGAGCAGCAGCACGTCACGTTCCTGGATGTGCCGACGGTCTTCGCGCAGGTGCACGGTGATGCCATCAGCGCCCGCCTCTTCCGCGTCCAGTGCGGCCTTCACCGGATCGGGATAACGAGTACCCCGGGCCTGACGCAGGGTGGCGACATGGTCGATGTTCACGCCGAGAAGAATGCGATTGCTGGTGGTCACGGAAGCGCTCCTGAAGAGGGGAAAGTTCGGTGCACAGCATACACGGGGAGATAGGGTCTGTTGACGCTTGGTGGGCGCGAGCCTGCTCGCGAAGACGAAGTAACATTCAGCATTGATGTTGGCTGTCACACCGCTGTCGCGAGCAGGCTCGCTCCCACGCGCCTACGGCTTTCGAAACAACTCTCTGGAAACCAGCGGCCGCCCGCCCAAATGCACGGCCAGCGCTTGGCGCATCAGGCGTTTCGCAGCAGACAATGCGCCGGGGGCGGTCCAGTCGGCCTCGGCCATGGCCAACAACTCGGTGCCGTTGAACAGGCCGGGTTGTAGCAGGTGGACCCGCTCCAGACCCGCGTCGACTTGCAGACGGTAGAGACCGTCCGGCGCGATGGACTCGCCGTGGATGTCGGTATTCAACGCGAAGCCGTAACCCAGATCGTCCAGCAGCCGCCACTCGAATGAACGCAGCAACGGCTCCAGCGGACGGCCTTCGGCCAGTGCGAGCAGCGTCGCGGCATAGTGATCGAATACGCCGGGATGCGGATCTTCGGAGGGCAACAGGCGAATCAGCAATTCATTGAGGTAGAGGCCGCTGAACAGCGCCTCACCGATAAGCCAGGTGGAAACCCCGGCGCTTTCCATGCGGCCGACGTTCTTCAGCTCACCTCGCCCGCGGAATTCGACTTCCAGCGGCACGAACGGCCGCGCCAGCGTCCCGGCCTTGCCCCGAGCACTGCGCAACACCGCCCGCAGCCGACCTTGCGGCGTGAGGAAGTCCACCAGCGCGCTGTTTTCACGGTAGGCGCGGGAGTGGAGCACGTAGGCGGGTTGGCCGATGGGCGGAGTGGTCGACATGGTGATGGTTGTACCTGTCAGGGATTACAAAAAGATCGCAGCCTTCGGCAGCTCCTACAGGTGTACACCAAACTCTGTAGGAGCTGCCGAAGGCTGCGATCTTTTGATCTTCGAAGGGTATTACAGGTCGCCGTAACCCAGCGAACGCAGGGCACGTTCGTCATCGGACCAGCCGCCCTTAACCTTGACCCAGAGGTTGAGCATGATCTTGGAGTCGAACAGCAGCTCCATGTCCTTGCGCGCCTCGGTGCCGATGCGTTTGATTCGCTCGCCCTTGTCACCAATGATGATTTTTTTCTGGCCGTCACGTTCAACGAGAATCAACGCATGGATATGCAGGGTTTTGCCCTGCTGCTTGAACTCTTCGATTTCCACGGTGATCTGGTACGGCAGCTCGGCGCCCATCTGGCGCATGATTTTCTCGCGCACCAGTTCAGCGGCGAGGAAGCGGCTGCTGCGGTCTGTGATCTGGTCTTCCGGGAAGAAGTGATCGTTTTCCGGCAGGTAACCGGCAATCACGCGCTCCAGCGTTTCGAGGTTATGCCCGTGCTGGGCCGAGATCGGCATGATCTGCGCATTCGGCAGCTGTTCCTGCAACCAGGTCAGGTGTGGCATCAGCTCGGCTTTGTCTTCGATGCGATCGGTCTTGTTCAGCGCGACGATCAGCGGGCCGGTCACGTACTGCACGCGCTCGAGAACCATCTGGTCCTCGTCGGTCCATTTGGTACGGTCAACCACGAAGATCACCACGTCGACATCTTTCAACGCTGCCGAAGCGGTCTTGTTCATGTAGCGGTTCAACGCCTTTTCGCCACCCTTGTGCATGCCCGGGGTGTCGACGTAGATCGCCTGGACGGCGCCTTCGGTCTTGATGCCCAGCATGTTGTGACGGGTGGTCTGCGGCTTGCGCGAAGTGATCGCGAGCTTCTGGCCAAGGATGTGGTTCAGCAGCGTGGACTTGCCCACGTTGGGACGGCCGACGATGGCAACATAGCCACAGCGTGTTGCGGTTGAATCAGTCATTGCCATTCTCCACACCCAGGGCAATCAGTGCTGCGGCGGCCGCTACCTGTTCGGCAATACGACGACTCACACCCTGACCTCGGCTTTTTTCATTCAGTAAGGTGATTTCGCATTCGACGAAGAAAACTCGGCAATGCGGCTCACCCTGGATATCCACCACTTCGTAACGCGGCAGCTCACAACCACGGGACTGCAGGAATTCCTGCAGGCGGGTTTTAGGATCTTTGTTGGTGTCGACCAGGGTCAGTCCCTCGAACTCACCGGCCAGCCAGGCCAGCACGCGTTCGCGCGCCATGTCCATGCCGGCGTCCAGGTAGATCGCACCAATCAGCGCTTCCAGGGCATCGGCCAGAATCGATTCGCGACGGAAGCCGCCGCTTTTCAATTCACCGGAACCCAGGCGCAAGTATTCGCCCAGATCGAAACCGCGCGCCAGTACGGCCAGGGTCTCGCCTTTCACCAGGCGTGCGCGCAAACGCGACAGCTGGCCTTCGCGCGCCAACGGGAAGCGATCGAACAACGCCTCGCCAGCGACGAAGTTGAGGATGGCATCACCGAGGAATTCCAGGCGTTCGTTGTTGCGCCCGGCAAAGCTGCGGTGAGTCAGGGCCAGGACCATCAGTTCCTGATCCTTGAAGGTGTAGCCGAGCTGACGCTCAAGACGGCTTAAGGAGACGCTCACGGTTTACCCACGCTGAGTTCGTGGCTGGTTTCCACCGCCATCGCCGTGGTGCGGCGCAGGCTTGGGACAATTAACGCTGTGTTCAAAAATAACGTCCTGAATATCATTGTTTTCATGCCTCTGGCGCCGATTGTGGCGGTTCCAGAAATGCATTCGGCGCTGTGTTCAACAGCGCCGTGTGTGATTACTTGATCAGGCCAACCCGCGAGAAATTCGGCAGGTGACTGAGTTTGGGTTCCGGCCAGCTCATCCAGACTGCGAAGGCTTTGCCGACGATATTCTTGTCGGGAACCATGCCCAGCAGATCCTTGGGAATGCTCGGATCATCCCAGTAGCGACTGTCGTTCGAGTTGTCGCGGTTGTCGCCCATCATGAAGTAGTGCCCGGCAGGTACGGTCCACGAACGGTCCGGCGTTGCGCGGTAGCGGCTCATTTCCTTGCGGATCAGGTGCTCGGCTGCGCCGAGTTTTTCCTTGTAGAGCTCTGCACTGCCCAACGTGCCAGGCTCGGAGCCGACCAGTTGCTCGGCGATCGACTCGCCGTTGACGAACAGGCGCTTGTCGGCGGTGTAACGAATCTGGTCACCCGGCAGGCCGACCACACGTTTAATGTAGTTGACGTTCGGATCGCTCGGGTAGCGGAACACCATCACATCGCCGCGCTGCGGATCACCGACTTCGATGACTTTCTTGTCGATCACCGGCAGGCGGATCCCGTAAGAAAACTTGCTCACCAGAATGAAATCGCCGACGTCCAGGGTCGGTTTCATCGAGCCGGAAGGAATCTGGAACGGTTCCACCAGGAACGAACGCAGCACCAGCACGATGAACAACACCGGGAAGAACGATTTGCCGTATTCAACCAGCAGCGGCTCTTTATTCAGTTTTTCGACCACCACCCCATCAGGCTGGCTGACGCTGCCCTGATAGGAGGCAATGGCGGCCCGTCGACGCGGTGCCAGGAAAACCAGATCTAGCAACGCCAACAGGCCGCAGACGAACACGGCGATGACCAGCAACAGCGGGAAATTTAGTGACATAGGACCTAACTATCCAACCTGAGCACTGCAAGGAAGGCTTCTTGTGGAATTTCCACGTTGCCGACTTGCTTCATGCGTTTCTTACCGGCCTTTTGCTTTTCCAACAGCTTGCGCTTACGGCTAACGTCACCGCCGTAGCATTTGGCCAATACGTTCTTTCTGAGTGCCTTGACGGAGGTTCGCGCAATAATCTGCCCGCCAATGGCGGCCTGGATCGCGACGTCGAACATCTGGCGCGGAATCAGTTCTTTCATCTTCTCGGTCAACTGGCGACCTTTGTAGTGCGCGTTATCTCGGTGCACGATCAACGCCAGGGCGTCGACCTTGTCACCGTTAATCAGCACATCCAATTTCACCAGACTAGCCGATTGATAACGATCGAAATGGTAATCCAGCGAAGCATAGCCACGGCTGGTGGACTTCAGACGGTCAAAGAAGTCCAGGACCACTTCGTTCATCGGAATATCGTAGGTCACCTGGACCTGAGACCCGAGGAACAGCATGTCGTGCTGCACGCCACGCTTCTCGATGCACAGGGTAATGACGTTGCCCAGGTGCTCTTGCGGCACAAGGATGTTGGCCCGCACGATCGGTTCGCGCATGTCTTCGATCGAAGACACGTCCGGAAGCTTCGACGGGTTGTCGACGTAAATCGTTTCACCGGTTTTCAGCAACAGTTCGAAAATTACCGTCGGCGCCGTGGTGATCAGGTCCAGGTCGTATTCGCGCTCCAGGCGCTCCTGGATGATTTCCATGTGCAGCATGCCGAGGAATCCACAACGGAAGCCGAAGCCCAAGGCGTCGGAGCTTTCCGGGGTGTATTGCAGCGACGAGTCGTTGAGCGTGAGCTTTTGCAGGGCTTCACGGAAATCTTCGAAGTCATCGGAGCTGACCGGGAACAGACCGGCATACACCTGCGGCTGGATGCGTTTGAAGCCTGGCAGCACGTCAACGTCTGGCGTGGAGCTCAAGGTCAGGGTGTCACCGACCGGCGCACCGTGAATGTCCTTGATGCCGGCAATGATGAAGCCCACTTCGCCAGCCTTCAGGTCGACGGTGGCGGTGTGTTTCGGGTTGAATACACCGACGCTGTCCACCAGGTGGATCTTGCCGGTGGACTTGACCAGGATCTTGTCGCCTTTCTTCACACGACCGTGACGCACGCGTACCAGGGAAACAACGCCCAGGTAATTGTCGAACCAGGAGTCGATGATCAACGCTTGCAGCGGATCTTCGTAGTTGCCGGTTGGCGCAGGGATGGTCTTGACCAGGCGCTCGAGCACTTCGTCGACGCCCAGGCCGGTCTTGGCCGAGCACTCGACCGCATCGGTAGCGTCGATGCCGATGATTTTTTCGATTTCTTCTTTCACACGGTCCGGATCGGCCTGCGGCAGGTCGATCTTGTTCAGGACCGGCATGACTTCCAGGCCCTGCTCGATCGCGGTGTAGCAGTTGGCAACCGACTGCGCTTCCACGCCCTGACCGGCATCGACGACCAGCAACGCACCTTCACAGGCCGCCAGCGACCGGCTGACTTCGTAGGTGAAGTCAACGTGGCCCGGGGTGTCAATGAAGTTCAGCTGGTACTTGATGCCATCGCGAGCGGTGTAATACAGGGTGACGCTGTGCGCCTTGATGGTGATCCCGCGTTCACGCTCCAGGTCCATGGAGTCCAGGACCTGGGCTTCCATTTCGCGCTCGGCAAGGCCGCCGCACATCTGGATGAATCGATCGGCCAGCGTCGACTTGCCATGGTCAATGTGGGCGATGATGGAGAAATTGCGGATATGACTCAAATCACTCACGGATCAACACTCAAAAAGGCTGCAGGCATAGCCCGCCGAAAAATAGCCGGGAATTGTACCTGATCCACGGCGCAAGCGTCACGTTCGCAGGTCAGACGGCACGTACAAAAACGCCCCGGTCTTGCGACAGGGGCGTTTTTCATGATTAGCCAGCACGGGAAATACCCGGATTCAACCGGCCCGGCGCAACAACCAGACCCCGGCCAGGGCGCAGACACCCGCCGGAACCAGCACCGCAAACAGTGGCGAGAACCCGAACACCAGGCTCGAAGGCCCCAGCAAGTCCTGGACGATGCGGAAGGTGAAACCCACCAGCACGCCGGTGAACACCCGCTGACCGAGGGTCACCGAGCGCAGTGGACCGAAGATAAAGGAGATCGCCATCAGCACCAGCGCGGCGGTGACCAGCGGTTGCAACACCTTGACCCAAAATGCCAGCCAGTAACGGCCATTGTTCAGCCCCTGGTCGGCCAGATAGTGGATGTAACCCCACAACCCGGTGATCGACAGCGAATCGGGCGACATCACCACCGTGCTCAGCAATTGCGGGCTCAGCGCCACGTTCCAGCGCTCGACCGGCGCGGTCACCACTTCGGTGTTCTTCTCATGGAACAGCGTGGTCGTGACATCGCTCAACTGCCAGTGATCCTTGTCGAACTCCGCACGCTTGGCGAAGCTCGAAGACAACATGTGGCGCTGATCGTCGAAGCGATAACGAGTCACGCCATACAGCAGGCCATTGGGCTGCACGGAGTTGACGTGAATGAACTCGTCTCCCTGGCGGTGCCACAGGCCATGCCTGGCGCTTTGCGCATCACCACTGCCCTGCGCCAGGGAACGGTTGGCCTGCGCGGTGCTTTCGGTGGCCGGCGCCACGTACTCGCCAATCAACACACCCACCACCATCAGGACCAGCATCGGCTTCATGACCGCCCAGACAATGCGCCCGATCGATACGCCCGCAGCACGCATGATGGTCAACTCGCTGTGACTCGCCAGGCTGCCGAGACCAATCAGGCAACCGATCAGCGCTGCCATCGGCAACATGTCGTACAGACGACGCGGCGCGGTCAGCAGTACGTAACTCAATACGTCAGACAAGGTGTAGGTGTCGCTGACCTCACCCATTTCGTCGATGAAGGCAAACAGCGTTGCCAGACCGAGAATGATCCCCAATACCGCCAGGATCGCCACGAACACACTGCTACCAATGTAGCGGTCGAGCTTAACCACGGGCCACCTCCAGCGCGCTGCGACGACTCGCACGCTTCAACTGCAGGGGTTCCCAATAAAGCAGGCCCAGGCCGATGGCCAGGAAGATCGCGTGCACCCACCACAAGCCCAGTGCTGGCGGGATCTTGCCCTTTTCGAGGGCGCCGCGAGCGGCAATCAGAATGGACAGGTAAGCCATATAAAGAAGAATCGCCGGTAAAAGCTTGAGGAAACGACCCTGTCGCGGATTGACGCGCGACAGTGGCACTGCCATCAGGGTCACGATGAATACCAACAGCGGCAGGGACAGGCGCCATTGCAGTTCAGTGCGTGAGCGCAGGTCGTCGCTACCGAGCAAGGAACTGGTGGTCATGGCATCGCGGTCGGTGACTTCGTCGCTGACATCCGGTTTTGGCAGCAGGACGCCGTACTCGTCGTACTTGATCGCACGGTAGTCGGCCTGCCCCGGGTTGCCGTCGTAGCGATAGCCGTTGTCGAGAATCAGGTAGCGGTTGCCGTCAGCGCGAATTTCCTGGCGACCTTTTTCGGCCACCAACACTGAAATGCCGCGATCCTTGTTATCGGACGCGGCGTTCTTCTGCGAAATGAACACGCCGCCGAGGTTGACGCGGTCATCCGACAACATTTCGGTGTAGGTCACCCGGGTTCCGTCGCGCAGGGCCTGGAAGCGACCCGGCTCCAGGGTATCGAACTCAGTCAGGGCATCTTGCTTGTTCAGCAACAGCTGGAACTGATTGGCTCCTTGCGGCGCCAGGCTCAGGCTCAACCAGGCCACGACCAGTGCAACCAGCGTGGCGGGAAACAAGGTTATGACAAACAGACGTTGCTGGCTCATGCCGGTCGCCGACAACACGGTCATTTCGCTTTCCAGGTACAGCCGGCCATACGCCAGCAGAATCCCCAGGAACAGCCCCAATGGCAGGATCAGCTGCAGGAAACCCGGCAGGCGGAAGCCCATGATCAGGAACAATGAGCCTGGGTCCAGGAGACCCGAGGCTGCCTGGGCGAGGTATTTGATGAAACGCCCGCTCATGATGATGACCAGCAGCACGGCGCTGACGGCGCTCAAGGTCAACAGGACTTCGCGGGACAGATAACGGAAGACGATCAAACCAGACACTCCAGGGTTGTCAGGCTAAGGCGGCCAAACAAGCAAACGTATCAGGCGACCCGCAGGGCAGAGCCGCCGAAAAAGATGGCGCATTATCCTGTGATTGGGTGCGCCTGTCACTGCGCAATGCGTGGGAGGGGACTGTAGGAGCAAGCTCGCTCGCGAAGGTCGCCAACGATAACGCTACCAGCCAGACACCCCGCGCAGTTCACGGATTCTTCGCGAGCAAGCTCGCTCCTACAATCGTGAGAGCGAGGGTTGTCAGGCGCGGGCCGTGAGGTTCAAACTGCGGCCTTTGTCGCAGGCCGTGACTTGCGTCTTTCTATTTATAAGCAAGCGGCGGACGCCCAGCGTCGAGCGCTTGCGTGTTGACCATTAATTCAGGGACCCGGACATGGAACTGGTTGTAAAAAGCGTTAGCCCAGAAACGTTGAAGACCGCCACTCTGGTGGTCGCCGTCGGCGAAGGCCGCAAGCTCGGCGCCATTGCCAAACAACTCGACGAACTGAGCGGTGGCGCGATCAGCGCTGTGCTCAAGCGCGGCGATCTCGCCGGCAAGGTCGGCCAGAGCCTGCTGCTGCACAGCCTGCCGAACCTCAAGGCCGAGCGCGTGTTGCTGGTCGGCGTGGGTAAGGACGAAGAGCTGGGCGATCGCCCGTTCCGTAAAATCATCGCCGGCGTCCTCAACACCCTCAAAGGCCTGGGCGGCAGTGATGCCGTACTGGCGCTGGACGAAGTCGTGGTCAAAGGCCGCGACAGCTACGGCAAGACCCGCCTGCTGGCCGAAACCCTGGTAGATGGCGAATACACCTTCGACGAGTTCAAGAGCCAGAAAGCCGAACCTCGCGCCCTGAAGAAAGTCACCCTGGTGACCATCAAGGCCGCTCAGGCTGAAGTGCAACGCGCCGTGACCCACGCCACCGCAATTGCCAACGGCATGGCCTTCACCCGCAACCTGGGCAACCTGCCGCCGAACATCTGCCACCCGACTTTCCTTGGCGAACAAGCGAAGAACCTGGGCAAAGAGTTCAAGGATCTAAAAGTCGAAGTCCTCGATGAGAAGAAAATCAAGGACCTGGGCATGGGCTCGTTCTACGCCGTCGGCCAGGGCAGCGCGCAACCGCCACGCCTGATCGTCATGCAATACAACGGCGGCAAGAAATCCGAAAAGCCGTACGCACTGGTTGGCAAAGGCATCACCTTTGACACGGGCGGCATCAGCCTGAAGCCAGGCGCCGGCATGGACGAAATGAAGTACGACATGGGCGGCGCTGCCAGCGTATTCGGCACCCTGCGTGCCGTGCTCGAACTGAAACTGCCGATCAACCTGGTGTGCATCCTGGCCTGCGCCGAGAACATGCCGAGCGGCAACGCTTCGCGCCCTGGCGACATCGTCACCACCATGAGCGGCCAGACCGTGGAGATCCTCAACACTGACGCCGAAGGCCGTCTGGTGCTGTGCGATGCCCTGACCTACTCCGAGCGCTTCAAGCCGCAAGCGGTGATCGACATCGCGACCCTGACCGGTGCCTGCGTCGTCGCACTGGGCTCCCACACGTCGGGCCTGCTGGGCAACAATGACGAACTGATCGGTCAACTGCTGAGCGCCGGCCAGGCCGCCGACGACCGCGCCTGGCAACTGCCGCTGTTCGACGAGTACCAAGAGCAGCTGGACAGCCCGTTCGCTGACATCGCCAACATTGGCGGCCCGAAAGCCGGCACCATTACCGCGGCCTGCTTCCTGTCGCGCTTCACCAAGAACCTGAACTGGGCGCACCTGGACATCGCCGGCACCGCATGGACCAGCGGCGGCAAGGACAAGGGCGCCACTGGCCGTCCGGTTCCCCTGCTGACCCAATACCTGCTGGACCGCGCCAAAGCCTAAATATCAACTCACTGCCTACTGTAGGAGCGAGCTTGCTCGCGAAAAACTCAAGATCGCCGCGATTAACCTGGTTTCCCGCGTCATCGTTGACGACCTTCGCGAGCAAGCTCGCTCCTACAGATTCCGCGGAAGTTGATTCCAGGAACCTGCAATGACCAAAGTCGACTTCTATATCCTGCCCAGCACCGATCCTTCGGCGCGGCTGGATTTCGCCTGCAAGCTCACCGAAAAAGCCTGGCGCATGGGCCATCGCATCTACCTGCATTGCAGCGATGCCGCCCAGCGCGACGATCTCGATGCGCGTTTGTGGGCCTTCAAGGGCGAAAGCTTTGTGCCCCATGGCCCTGCCGAAAGTGAACCGGATAGCTTGATTGTCCTGGGTCTTGGCGATGACTGCGGCCAGCATCAGGATCTGTTGGTCAATCTCGACCTGAAAGTCCCGGACTTCGCCAAGCAGTTCGCCCGCGTGGCGGAAGTAGTGGTAGAAGACCCGGTGATTCGCACGGCGGCGCGGGAGAGTTTCCGCTTCTATCGCGAACAGGGCTATCCTCTGCAAGATCACCGTTTACAGCGACTCTGAGTATTCCGATGGACACTCCAAAACCGCAACAACAGTCCGCGCATCTGCTGGACGACCTTGAGTCGATCCGCCAACTGCTCGGCGATGACAACCTGCAGCCACCGCTGCTGACCGACACGGTCGAGGACGGTGACCAGGAACAGATCCCGATGTTGTTCGATACGGTCAGTGGCAGCCAGCCAACCGTCGAACCGACACCACCTGCCACTGCAACCCAACCGGCACCGGCCGTCAGCAAGAACCCCGACGACCTGCTGCACCTGGACGGCGAACTGCGCGCCGCCGCGCAATTGATCATGCAAGACGTGATCGACGACTTCGCCCCGCACATCGAAACCGAAATCAAACGTCGCCTCGCAGCGCGGATGGAACGGCTGCTCAGCCAATACGAATAAACCCGCGCTATGTAGGAGCTGCCGAAGGCTGCGATCTTTTGATCTTGATCTTTAGCGATGCCAGAAAGATCAAGATCAAAAGATCGCAGCCTTCGGCAGCTCCTACAGTGCAATACCCATCACCACATCCCAGCCCCCCCATTTGTTTTGCATCACGATTGATGGTGCGCCCTGTCCGCACCCGCTCGCCCTGCGCCCCTTGCCCCGCTATACTCGTCGGCTTTTCCTGAATTAATGCCAATAGGGTCCCGCCGCGCATGGATAAGACCTACCAGCCGCACGCCATTGAAACTTCCTGGTACAACACCTGGGAGTCTGAGAATTACTTCGCCCCGCAAGGCGCGGGCGAGTCCTACACCATCATGATCCCGCCGCCGAACGTCACCGGCAGCCTGCACATGGGTCACGGCTTCAACAACGCGATCATGGACGCCCTGATCCGTTTCCGCCGCATGCAGGGTCGCAACACCCTGTGGCAGCCGGGCACCGACCACGCCGGTATCGCCACGCAAATGCTGGTGGAGCGTCAACTCGAAGCCCAGGGCCAGAATCGCCACGACCTGGGCCGCGAGAAATTTCTCGAAAAAGTCTGGGAATGGAAGGATCAGTCCGGCGGCAATATCAGCCGTCAGATCCGTCGCCTAGGTTCGTCCGTGGACTGGGGCCGCGAGCGCTTCACCATGGATGACGGCCTCTCGGAAGCGGTCAAGGAAGCCTTCGTACGCCTGCACGAAGACGGTTTGATCTACCGCGGCAAGCGTCTGGTCAACTGGGACACCAAGTTGCACACGGCGATTTCCGACCTCGAAGTGGAAAACCACGACGAGAAAGGCTTCCTGTGGAACCTGAAATACCCGCTGGCCGACGGCGTCAAGACCGCTGAAGGCAACGATTTCCTGATCGTCGCGACCACTCGCCCGGAAACCATGCTCGGCGACGCCGCCGTGGCGGTTAACCCGAACGATGAACGCTACAAAGCCCTGATCGGCACGTTTGTCGAGCTGCCGTTGGTCGGCCGTCGCATCCCGATCATCGCCGACGATTACTGCGATCCTGAATTCGGCACCGGTTGCGTGAAAATCACCCCGGCCCACGATTTCAACGACTACGAAGTCGGCAAGCGCCACAACCTGCCGCTGTTGAACATCTTCGACAAGAACGCCGCCGTTCTGCCGGCCTGCCAGGTGTTCAACCTCGACGGCACGCTCAACGAAAGCATCGATGGCAAGATCCCGGCCGAATACGTCGGCCTCGACCGCTTCGAAGCGCGCAAGCAAATCGTTGCGGCGTTCGATGCTGCCGGCTTGTTGGTCAGCGTCAACGATCACGCCCTGAAAGTACCGAAAGGCGACCGTTCCGGCACTATCATCGAGCCGTGGCTGACCGACCAGTGGTATGTGTCGACCAAACCATTGGCCGAACCTGCGATTGCCGCCGTTGAAGACGGTCGCATCCAGTTCGTGCCTAAACAGTACGAAAACATGTATTTCTCGTGGATGCGCGACATCCAGGACTGGTGCATCAGCCGTCAACTGTGGTGGGGCCACCGGATTCCGGCCTGGTACGACGAGTCGGGCAAAGTCTACGTCGGTCGCGATGAAGCCGAAGTCCGTGCCAAGCACAACCTCGGGCCGGACGTTGCGCTGCAACAGGACAACGACGTTCTCGACACCTGGTTCAGTTCGGGCCTGTGGACTTTCTCCACCCTTGGCTGGCCGGAGCAGACCGAGTTCCTGAAGAAATTCCATTCCACCGACGTGCTGGTCACCGGCTTCGACATCATTTTCTTCTGGGTCGCCCGGATGATCATGCTCACCATGCATTTGGTGAAAAACGAAGACGGCACGCCGCAGGTTCCGTTCAAGACCGTTTACGTTCACGGTCTGGTGCGTGATGGCCAGGGCCAGAAGATGTCCAAGTCCAAGGGCAACGTCCTGGACCCACTGGACATCATCGACGGTATCGAACTGGAAGAGCTGGTGCAGAAACGCACCTCCGGCATGATGCAGCCGAAACTGGCGAAGAAGATCGAGAAGCAGACCCGCGACGAATTTGCCGACGGCATCGCCAGCTACGGCACCGACGCCCTGCGTTTCACCTTCTGCTCGCTGGCGTCCACCGGTCGCGACATCAAGTTCGACATGGGCCGCGTCGAAGGCTATCGCAACTTCTGCAACAAGATCTGGAACGCCGCTCGTTATGTGCTGGACAAGGGCGAAGACTGCGGCCAGAACGGCGAAGCCTACGAGCTGTCCCTGGCGGATCGCTGGATCATCTCGCAACTGCAACGCACCGAAGCCGAAGTGACGCGTCAACTCGACCAGTTCCGCTTCGACCTGGCGGCACAAGCCTTGTACGAATTCATCTGGAACCAGTATTGCGACTGGTACCTGGAACTCTCCAAGCCGGTGCTGTGGGACGAGAACGCGCCGGTTGAACGCCAGCGCGGCACCCGCCGCACCCTGGTTCGGGTACTGGAAGTGGCGCTGCGCCTGGCGCATCCGTTCATGCCGTTCATCACCGAAGAAATCTGGCAGCGCATCGCGCCGCTGGCCGGTATCGAAGGCAAGACGATCATGCTGCAACCTTGGCCAGTGGCCAATGAAGAGCGCATCGATCCGGCCGCCGAGAACGACATCGAATGGCTCAAGGAACTGATGCTCGGCACGCGCAACATCCGTGGCGAAATGAACATCGGTCCGGGCAAACCACTGAACCTGTTCCTGAAAAACGTCAGCGCCGAAGATCAGCGTCGTCTCACCGAGAACGAAGCCCTGCTGAAGAAGCTGGCGCGTCTGGAATCGATCACTGTATTGGCCGCCGGCGAAGAAGCACCGCTGTCCGCCACTGCGCTGGTGGGTGAGATGGAAGTGCTGGTGCCGATGGCTGGCCTGATCGACAAGGACGCCGAACTGGCACGTCTGGACAAGGAAATCCTGCGCCTGCAAGGCGAAGTCCAGCGCGTGGGCGGCAAGCTGTCCAATGCCGGTTTCGTCGACAAGGCTCCGGCCGAAGTCATCGAGAAGGAGCGCGCCAAACTGGCTGAAGCCGAACAGGCTTTGGGCAAGCTGGCCGAGCAGCATGCGCGGATTGCCAGTTTGTAACAGCAAATCGCAATGAACGAGGGAGGCCCGCAATGGCCTCCCTTTTTTATGCCTGCCACATTCCCCCTGTAGGAGCTGCCGCAGGCTGCGATCTTTTGACTTTGCTTTTTAAAAAACAAGATCAAAAGATCGCAGCCTCGTTTCACTCGGCAGCTCCTACACAGGGGATATGCGTCATCGGGGAGCGGATGTGGGACAATACCCGCCACTTTCAGCCATACCCGAATCGACCACGCCCATGACCGCCCCCCGCACACCCCGCCCTGCGCGCAAGAAGCCTGACTCCGCCACCCCGGCCAAAGCCGTGGAACCGCGTGAAAAGGCCAGCCTGCACCCGCGCAATCGCCATCAGGGTCGTTACGACTTCCCGGCGCTGATCAAAACCACGCCGGAACTGGCGAAGTTCGTGATCATCAACCCGTATGGCAAGGAAAGCATCGACTTCGCCAGCCCGGACGCGGTGCGGGTGTTCAATCGGGCGCTGCTGAAGTCGTTCTATGGCATTGCCCATTGGGACATTCCGGCGGATTACCTCTGCCCGCCGGTGCCGGGGCGTGCCGATTACGTGCACTTCCTGGCCGACCTGCTGGCCAGCGTCAACGACGGCGAAATCCCGCGTGGTGCCCCGGTCAAGGTGCTCGATATCGGCATGGGCGCCAACTGCGTCTATCCGCTGATCGGCTACAGCGACTACCGCTGGCACTTCCTTGGCTCGGAAATCGACCCGACGGCCGTGGCTGCCGCCAAAGCCATCGTGCAGTCCAACGGACTGAACAAGGCCATCCAGTTGCGCCAGCAAAGCAATCCCAAGCACATTCTGCTGGGCCTGCTTGAACCCGGCGAACGCTTCGACCTGACCATGTGCAACCCGCCGTTCCACGCCTCGATGGACGAAGCCACCAAGGGCAGCGAGCGTAAATGGCGCGCCTTGGGCCGCGCCGACCCTAAACGCAAACTGCCGGTGCTGAATTTTGGCGGCCAGTCGGCGGAATTGTGGTGTGAAGGCGGTGAAGCACGGTTTGTAACGCAACTGATCGCCGAGAGCGCGCATTTCCAGCACAAAGTGCTGTGGTTCAGCACTCTGGTCTCGAAAGCCTCCAACCTGCCTGCGATCCAGACGGCGCTGAAAAAAGCCGGCGTCCTGGAAAGCCAGGTCGTGGAGATGTCCCAGGGGCAGAAGCAAAGCCGCTTCGTCGCCTGGACGTTCCAGACCAAATCCGAACAGCAGGTCTGGCGCGAACGCTGGACTCGTAAAAGCTGAGTAATTGACCGACGCAGATCAAACTGTGGGAGCGGGCTTGCTCGCGAATGGGGTGTGTCAGTCAACTTATTAGGCGACTGACACACCGCCTTCGCGAGCAAGCCCGCTCCCACATTGGTTTTGCTGTGTTGGCTGGCAATCGCCAAATCACAGGCACAAAAAAACCGTGCCCGGATCGCTCCAGAGCACGGCTTTTTTTTCTGCGTCTTACTTGTTAACAGCGTCGGTCAGGCCTTTGGCCACAACCAGCTTGATAACTTTCTTGGCAGCGATTTCGATGGCAGCGCCAGTCGAAGGGTTGCGGCCGGTACGGGCAGGACGCTCAGTCACTTTCAGTTTGCCGATACCTGGCAGAGTGATTTCGCCGCCGTTTTCCAGCTGATCGGCAACGATTTGGCCCAGTTGGTCCAGAGCGTTACGCGCGGTGGTTTTTGGCGCGTCGATAGCTTCAGCGATGTCGGCGATCAGTTGGTCTTTAGTAAGAGCCATGTAGTGTTCCTTCCCTATCAAATTCATATGGATTGCAGAGTGCAGTGTCAGCCATCGAGCCCGATCTTCTGGATCTGGCACCCTCGGCCAATAACCACTGGATCGGGGTTATAGATACCGAAATCAGGGTTTGGTTCGACCTGACAAATGCTGAATGCACGCTTAACGCAGTGACTTCGCGCAAGACCGGGCAAAACTAGCACAGAGACGGGGAAATATCCGCCTCTAGCTACCCATTTGGTCAGCTTTATTGCTCTAAATCGGTAAAAAACTGCATAAGCACCGGTGGTCGGGGCCGAATTGCCCTTCACACCGCGCCAAAACCAATGATTGCGGTACACTTGGCACTTTTTGGGGGAGCACGCCCTCCTCTCTTCAATCAGCCGAGAAGCCCATGCCGATCCGTCATTGCATCGTCCACCTGATCGACAAAAAACCCGACGGCACACCTGCAATTCTCCATGCTCGCGACTCCGAATTGGCCGAGTCGAGCGCCATCGAGAACATGCTTGCCGACCTCAACGAAAGCTACAACGCCAAACAAGGCAAGGCCTGGGGCTTTTTCCATGCCGAGTCCGGGGCGCACCCGTTCAGTGGCTGGCTGAAAGAATACTTCGAGGGCGGCAAGGATTTCACGGCCTTCAGTCGTGTGGCGGTGGAACACCTGCAAAAACTGATGGAAGAGTCGAACCTCTCGGTGGGCGGCCACGTGCTCTTCGCGCATTACCAGCAAGGCATGACCGATTACCTGGCGATCGCCCTGCTGCACCACAGCGAAGGCGTTGCAGTGACCGAGCAACTGGACGTGACGCCGTCGCGGCACCTGGACCTGGGTCAGTTGCACCTGGCGGCACGGATCAACGTCTCCGAGTGGCAGAACAACAAACAGTCCAAGCAGTACATTTCGTTCATCAAGGGCAAGAACGGGAAAAAGGTTTCAGAGTATTTCCGTGACTTCATTGGCTGCCAGGAAGGCGTCGACGGCCCCGGAGAAACCCGCACCTTGCTCAAGGCCTTCAGCGACTTCGTCGAAAGCGAAGACTTGCCGGAAGAATCCGCCCGCGAGAAAACCAAGACCCTGGTGGATTACGCCAGCAGCCAGGCAAAACGGGGTGAACCCATGGGACTGGAGGAGCTCTCGGAGCTGATCGACGAAGAACGTCCGAAAGCCTTCTACGATCACATCCGCAACAAGGACTACGGCCTGTCTCCGGAGATTCCGGCGGACAAACGTACCCTGAACCAGTTCCGTCGCTTCACTGGCCGCGCCGAAGGCTTGTCCATCAGCTTTGAAGCGCACCTGCTGGGCTCGAAGATCGAATACGACGAAGAAGCCGGCACGCTGATCATCAAAGGCCTGCCGACCCAGCTGACTGACCAGCTCAAGCGACGCAACTGATGTTGGGCGGCGTGCTGAAAAAATTCCTGCTGATCCTGCTGGTGGTCGTGGTTTACCAGAACTGGGGCAAGATCGAGCGGGTGTTCAATCCCGCGCAGGTGGTGTCCGAGCAGACCCAGGCCAAGGCCAACGTCGTGCTCTACGCCACCGAGTGGTGTGGTTACTGCAAGCTGACCCGGCGTTTTCTCGATCAGAAAGGCATTCCGTACACGGAATTCGATATCGAGAAAGACGCCGAGGCGCGCAAGGCTTATGAGGCGTTGGGTGGCGGAGGGATTCCGATCATCGATGTCAACGGGACGTTGATTCGCGGGTACGACCCGGATGCAATCCTCGCCGCGTTAAAATAACTGATCAGGCTCACACAATCCTTGTGGTGAGGGGATTTAGCGAAACGTCGCACCGCCCCGTTGGGCTGCGAAGCATCCCCAGCGTTTCAATGGGCGAAACGCATTCACCGGATTTACGACTGCTTCGCAGCCGGACGGGGATAAATCCCCTCGCCACAGGTGTGTGTTTATCAGTGTTTTTCGATGCGGAAGCCAAACCGTGGAAAGTGCACATGCACCATGCCGCCACGCTCGTCTTCACGACGCAGAATCAATTCTTCCCGCCCTGCAAACAACAACTCTCCGGCCACCGGATCGACGCCATAATCAGTGGCGGCGATCACCACCTGCTGGCCCGCCTCAAACCCGTTCGGCTCATCGAACTGCTCATCCGGCAATGCGGCCGGCGTGGCATTGCGCGCCACCTCCAGCGCCTCCTCGGACGTCATCTCGCTGAAGGCACCGTGACCAAAGCCCAATACCCGTGCGTGCCACGCAGCCACCGCCGGATAAGCATCGACCAGCGGCGCGGTGACCGGCGTGGCTTTGAGGAACCACAGGCAATGAGCCAGGGCAAAGTCGGCAATCGATGGCTCACCGAACAGGAAATCGCCCTGCTCACGTTGCAGCTGCTGCTCCAGACGCGCCATGATCGTCGGCCACTGATGCCGAGCCTGCTCGGCCGACAACCGTGTGGCGCTGCCACCACTAAACAACCCGGCGCGGTCGGCAATAAACGCCTTGATCGCTTCCGGCGGCAAATTGCCAAAGCGCACGGCGACCGATTCTGGCTGAAACACCAGGCTCACCGCATGCTGGAACACCACCGAATCAGCCCATGCCGCGAAGGTCGCAGCAATCATTTCCTGACCTTCAGGGAAGAACGCCGGCAAAGCTTTTTCCTGTTCCAGTCGGCGTGCGATCAGCGAAGTGTCGCAATAGATATCCGCGCCAATCTGCAACACCGGCGTCTTGCGGTAGCCGCCCGTCAGTGCGGTCAAATCGGGTTTTGGCATCACCGGCGAGATCTTCACCGAGCGCCAGGACAGGCCCTTGAAGCCCAGCAGCAGGCGGGCCTTTTCGGCGAAGGGGGACGTCGGGTAATGATGCAGAATCAACTCGGACATGCTCGGCTCCGCCGCAAAGATCAGGAGTCCGCAGCTTAGCGCGCAATCGGTTAGCAGCCTACAGATCTGCCTGATGGGAACTTATCAGTCAGATTGATAAGGCGGTAGCAGCGCTCGCCACCAGGCATTCCTTGGCGCTCTTCTTGAGCTTTTTGATCAACCGTTCCTGACGCAGCGCTTCGCTTTTGTCGCGGCAGATTTCGGTGTAGACCAAGGCCATGGCAGGACTGGAGAGAAAGAACCGTGCACCCTTGCCGCTTTGATGCATGGCGAAGCGACGCACGGGATCATCGCTGATTCCGCAATAGAGCGAACCATTGGCCGCACGAACGAGGTAGACAAACCAGGGTTTGCTGACGGGCGTCGGTTCGGCGGCAATGACGGCGGATTCGCTCGGGGTGTTCACGTGACGATCAAGGCTTGTAGGAAACAAGCCGCGATCTTATCAGCGACTGGCCTGGAATGCCTTCAACCCCTTCAAGGCTTGAGCGCGGACGGCGTTTCTCACCAAAGGCGTCCAGCCCAACAACAGGCCTTTGAAACCCAGCGCCTGGCGGGACCAGGCCCACAGATCGAAGCTGTCGTGATGCTCGCAAATCTTGCCGTCGCGAAAAACAAAGCGCGCCTGGATATCATTGACCACGATGTTGCCGGTCTGGCTGAACAGGTAGGTCGCCACCCAGTGGGCGCCGCCGGTGCGCTCATCGGCACGAACGTTATCGAAGGTCAGTGAGAAGTCCTTGGCCCGGGTAGTGAGCATCCGCCACATGTCGCCGGCGTCCCGGCCGCGCAGTTCGCCAAACGCCGGATCACTGAACACCACGTCGTCGGTGTAGCAGGCGCTCATGGCTTCGGCATCCAGCCGCTGGAACGCTTGGTAGAACTGGGTGATCAATGCGCTGTGGGCATCACTCATGTGCAGGCTCCCTGATGTACAAAAAAGCTTCGAAAGTTTGCCTGCACGATAGTCAACAAATGCGCGGAACACTATCGGCATTCGTGCGCAGAATACCGACAGTGCGCAGGTGTCAGACCTTCTCGCTTTGCACCTGAACGTACAACGAACGCCCGGCCCCCAGGCCCGCGAGGATCGCACCGAGGCCAACGACGCCGAAAATCCAGCCCACAGCGTTCCAGCCACCGGTCCAGTCATGCACGATACCGACCGCGAACGGCCCCATCGATGCCAGTGTGTAACCGAACCCTTGGGCCATGCTCGACAGGTTGGCCGCCACATGAGCATCCCGCGAACGCAATACAATCAGGGTCAGCGCCAGGCTGAACGTGCCGCCCTGCCCCAGACCCAGCAGAATCGCCCAGCCCCACAGACCTTCGATCGGCGCATACAGGCAACCGAACAAACCACCGAGGGTCAGTGCCATGACGATCACGATCGCCAGGCGCTGATCCTTGCCGCGCGTCGCCAGCCACGGCGCCGCCAGTGAGCTGGCCAGCTGGATGATTACCGATCCCGACAACACCAGACCCGCTTGAGTCGGCGTCAAGCCGCGCCCGATGAGAATCGAAGGCAACCAGCCAAACACGATGTACGCCAGCGACGATTGCAGGCCCATGTACAACGTCACTTGCCAGGCCAGCGGATCACGCAACAGGCCACGGACTCGATACGCGACGTTATGCGCGCCGTGTTTCTGACCGACTTGTGGCAACCAGAACACCGCCGCGAGCAACGCCGGAAACACCCAGAAGCCCAGACCCAAGGCCCAGCTCTTGTCGAAATGCTCGCTCAACGGCACGGTCGCACCGGCCGCCATGGCTGCGCCGAGGCACAGGGCCATGGTGTAGACGCCGGTCATGGTCCCGGCGTGTTTGGCAAAGTCGCGCTTGACGATGCCCGGCAACAAGACGCCGATCACACCGATGCTCGCGCCGGCCAGCACGCTGCCGGCAAACAGGCCGACTTCGCCGAACGAACTGCGCAGGATAATCCCGCCCGCCAAGGTCAGGAGAATGCCCAACACCACCCGTTCAGCGCCGAAACGTCGAGCCAGGATCGGCGCCAGCGGTGCGAACAGACCGAGGCAAAGCACCGGCAAGGTCGTCAGCAGGCCGGCCTGTGCGGCGGACAAGCCGAGGGTCTTCGAGACCTCGCTGAGCATCGGCGCCATGCTCGAAAGCGCGGGACGCAGGTTCAGCGCGACCAGAATCAGGCCGAGCAACAACAGCCACGGACGACGCAGGATCGGGTGACTCTGCTGGACCGTTTCGTCATCGGCCTCGGCGTCGATCAGCAGCTCTTCGAGCTCCGCCGTGCGTTTGGGTTGCGTGATGGTGCGGTTGTCGCTGGACATGGGATTCTCGGTTTCAAGGTTCATTGATCAACTGCCTCGACAGGGCTTTCGCCCGTTCGGGGTCGCGTTGCTCGACGGCATCCAGCAGTTCGATGTGAAGGTCGAATACCTCTTGGCGTCGCGGGGAAATGTTCAGGGTCTGGCGCAGTTGCGCGCCGATGATGCTGGAGAAGTAGCGATACAACTCGCTGAGCGCCGGGTTGTGCGCGGCGTCCACCAGACGGCGATGGAACACCAGATCGCAGGCGATGTAGCTGTCGAGATCGCCGTGATAGTGGCTACCGCTGACGCCGAGCGCCTCGCGCAACGCCACCAGGTCTTCATCGGTACGGCGCACTGCCGCGAGACCAATCGCTTCAACTTCCAGAATGTGCCGGGTTTCCCGGGCCTGCTCGTGGGAGCAGCGGGACAACGCTTTCAGGGTGTCCAAAGGATCGACCACGGCCCGCACATAACTGCCGTCGCCCTGACGGATTTCAATCAATCCGGAAAACGCCAGCACCCGCATGGCTTCACGTACCGTGTTGCGGCTGATGCCGAGTTCGGCAGACAGCTCGGGCTCGGTGGGCAGGCGCCGGCCGACGGTCCAGATGCCTTGGGAGATGCGCAGGCGCAATTGCTCCAGGGCTTGATCGACCAGGGAACGTTTAATCAATGGAGAAATTTCTGACATGGGATTCGCCCTTTCATCCAATCATAGGATGAATTTCGGGACATGTTAGTCAGCTTGGTTCGAGAGGACAACCCTGTAGGAGCGAGCTTGCTCGCGAAGAACGTACGGACGCCTCGCTCATCCAGGCAGACCTCGTCATCGTTAACGTCCATCGCGAGCAAGCTCGCTCCTACAATTCGCGGGCGAAAAAAAACCCTTCACGGATTGCCGTGAAGGGCCTTTTTTGATGCCCGGGTATCAGGCTTCGGTCTTGGCAGCTGCGGCTTTTTCAGCAGCGGCTTTGATCGTGTTCTGCAACGAACCGTCGGCAGCCATTTCAGTCATGATGTCGCTACCGCCGACCAGCTCACCACCGACCCACAGTTGCGGGAAGGTTGGCCAGTTGGCGTATTTTGGCAGGTTGGCGCGGATTTCCGGGTTCTGCAGGATGTCCACGTACGCAAACTTTTCGCCACATGCCATCACGGCCTGCGCGGCTTTCGCGGAGAAGCCACACTGCGGGGCATTCGGCGAGCCTTTCATGTAAAGCAGAATGGTGTTGTTAGCAATCTGCTCTTTAATCGTTTCGATGATATCCATGGAGCACCTCGGCTGAACTTTCCGACTCAAGGGTCGGCACGGTGGCGCATTGTAACGGAAACCCGAGCGCCATGCTCGGTCTCCCCGACAGACTCGATCAAGCCGCCGCCACCGTCACCGGCACGCCATTCAGCGCCGCATTCCCGGACAACTCATCGAGCTGACACTCATCGGTCAGGTCATTGGCGCTGGAACCTGGCTGGCCACTGGCAATCGTCATCTGCACGCCCGGCCGCGCATGACCCCAGCCGTGAGGCAGGCTGACCACGCCTTTCATCATATCCAGGCTGCCCAGCACCTCGACTTCGATCACCCCGACCCGCGAACTGACCCGTACCCGCTGCCCATCGTTGAGCCCCCGGCTGGCCAGGTCATCCGGGTGCATCAGCAATTGATGGCGTGGCTTGCCCTTCACCAGACGGTGGTAGTTGTGCATCCACGAGTTGTTGCTGCGCACATGGCGACGGCCGATCATCAATAGCTCATCGGCGGCCGGCGCCTGCAAGGCTGCAAAGCGGCTCAGGTCAGCAAGAATCGGCGCAGGCGCTGCCTGAATTCGCTGGTTCGCCGTTTTCAGCCGTGGCGCAAGGTTGGATTTCAAGGCGCCGAGGTCAATCCCGTGCGGGTGATCGAACAGGGTCGCCACCGACAACTTGTGTTCCGAAGCATCGCCATACGCACCCATGCGCAGGCCACGGTCGATCATTTGTGCCGGGGCGATGGTCGGTTTCAGTTCCTTGCCGGTCTTCGCCGCAAAGGCCTTGGCCAGCCCGACGAAAATCTCCCAGTCGTGCAGCGCGCCTTGCGGTTTGGCCAGGATTGCGCGATTGAAGCGGCTGACGTTACGCACGGCAAACATGTTGAACGTGGTGTCGTAATGATCGTTTTCCAGGGCCGAGGTGGACGGCAGGATCAGGTCGGCATAGCGCGTGGTTTCATTGATGTACAGGTCGATGCTGACCATGAACTCCAGGCCATCCAGCGCCTGCTCCAGTTGTCGGCCATTGGGCGTCGACAACACCGGATTGCCGGCCACGGTGATCAATGCGCGAACCTGCCCCTCGCCTTCAGTGAGCATTTCTTCGGCCAGCGCCGACACCGGCAGTTCACCCGCGTACTCCGGACGTCCGGACACGCGGCTCTGCCACAGGTTGAAATGCCCGCCCGAGGTCGATGCCACCAGGTCCACCGCCGGTTCGGTGCACAGTGCACCGCCCACGCGGTCAAGGTTACCGGTGACCAGGTTGATCAACTGCACCACCCAGTGGCACAAGGTGCCAAACGCCTGGGTCGAAACACCCATGCGGCCGTAACAGACCGCCGTCGGTGCCGCCGCGAAGTCCCGCGCCAACTGGCGAATCTGCTCCGCCGGAACGGCGCACAGCGGGCTCATCGCCTCGGCCGTGAAACGGGCAACCGCCTCGCGCACCTCATCCAGACCGTCCACCGGTAAATGACTGTCGCGGGTCAGGCCTTCAGCGAACAAGGTATTGAGCAGCCCGAACAACAACGCCGCATCGCCACCGGGACGCACGAACAGATGCTGATCGGCAATCGCCGCCGTTTCGCTGCGACGCGGATCGACCACCACCACTTTGCCGCC
Source organism: Pseudomonas sp. LBUM1644 (assembly GCF_059716195.1). Lineage (NCBI taxonomy): Bacteria > Pseudomonadati > Pseudomonadota > Gammaproteobacteria > Pseudomonadales > Pseudomonadaceae > Pseudomonas > Pseudomonas sp. LBUM1644. The sequence continues at coordinate 5,109,400 of NZ_CP166812.1, forward strand.
ACGCGCCTGAATCGCCTTCAGGCGCTTTTCTACATCCGGCACGGTCATGATGCTGCCATTGGAGGCCAACGGGTTGCCACCGAGGATCAGCATGAAGTCGGTGTGATCGATGTCCGGGATCGGCAACAGCAAGCCGTGGCCGTACATCAAATGGCTGGTCAGGTGATGGGGCAACTGGTCGACCGACGTGGCGGAAAACCGGTTGCGGGTTTTCAACAGGCCGAGAAAGTAATTGCTGTGCGTCATCAGCCCATAGTTATGCACGCTGGGGTTGCCTTGATAGACCGCCACCGCGTTCTGCCCGTGCCGTTCCTGAATCGCCGCCAGGCGTTCGGCTACGAGGTCAAAGGCCTCTTCCCACTCAATGGGTTGCCATTCGCTGCCGACCCGCCGCATGGGCTGATGCAGGCGATCCGGATCGTTCTGAATATCCTGCAGGGCCACGGCCTTGGGGCAGATATGCCCGCGGCTGAAGGTGTCCTGGGGGTCACCCTTGATCGAAGTGATCTGTATGGTGCCTTCAGCCTCGGTGGTTTCGATGGTCAGGCCGCAAATGGCTTCGCACAGGTGGCAGGCACGGTGATGGAGAGTCTTGGTCATGGCCAGTCTCTGTCTTGTTCTGGGCGGGCAATAGCAGCCGCGGGAACAAAACTATGGCCCGAGCCCCGCCGCTGCGCCAGCGACGTTCGTCTTGTGAATCGGCGGCCATCAGGCCAGCCGATAGCCAATCGGGTTCAGTTGCGCGGCAGCCTCGGCGGCGCCTGTAACTGGATCTCCTGGATGGTCTCGATCTGCTCGTGGGCGACATGCACGCCCGTGAGTTCGCCGATCAGTCGCCAGTGCTCATCGAGCCCGGAACTGATGGTGGCCATGCGGTCGATCATGCGTCGGCCGGCAGCTTTGGTGACCTCGTCGTTACTGCGCAACAACTCAAAGGACATCGAGGTCATGGAAGCAGTGAGGTGCGTCAGTGAGCGGGCCGTGAGGCCGAGTAATTCCATCAATTGCTGTTCTTTCGATTCCATTCCGAAGGCTTCCTGCGTCGCTCGTGGACTTAGTTATAACCCAGCACTTTGCATTAGCAAATGTTTCAGACGAGGCACATTGCCATCCGAGGTTTCGAATACCGGTCCAGAAACCGACCGCCACCGCGCCACCCCCGTCCTGTTTGATTGCAAAGCTCTGTGAGCCCAGTGTACAAATGACGGGCTACTGGTCAGGAAACAGGCTTCAAAAGCGCTACTGCGAAACCCCCGTAGCCCCTCTGAAATCCCCTCGGCACCGTAGCCTATTGGAAAAACGCGACATTTAATGTCAAGATCGCGCCTTCCCCTATTTCGTCGCCCCGTGCGGCTTACGCCGCAGGTCTCGCCCGTTGTTCAATTAAACAAGGCTTTGAGCATCTGCGGTTTGTAGCAAAAAGGTAGTCAATGATGAGCGCAAGGCACTTTCTCTCCCTGATGGATTGCACGCCCGAAGAGCTGGTCAGCGTGATCCGTCGAGGCGTTGAGCTCAAGGACCTGCGTAACCGCGGCGTACTGTTCGAGCCTCTGAAAAATCGCGTGCTCGGGATGATTTTCGAGAAATCCTCCACCCGCACCCGAATCTCGTTCGAAGCCGGCATGATCCAGCTCGGCGGCCAGGCAATCTTCCTCTCGCCGCGCGACACTCAGTTGGGCCGTGGCGAGCCGATCGGCGACGCCGCCATCGTCATGTCGAGCATGCTCGATGCGGTGATGATCCGTACGTTTTCCCACAGCACACTGACCGAATTCGCCGCCAATTCGCGCGTCCCGTTGATCAACGGCTTGTCCGATGACCTGCACCCGTGCCAGTTGCTGGCCGACATGCAGACATTCCTCGAACACCGTGGCTCCATTCAAGGCAAGACCGTGGCCTGGATCGGCGACGGCAACAACATGTGCAACAGCTATATAGAAGCGGCGATCCAGTTCGACTTCCAGTTGCGCATTGCCTGCCCGGAAGGCTACGAGCCGAACCCTGAGTTCGTGGCCAAGGCCGGTGACCGTGTGACCATCGTCCGCGATCCAAAGGATGCCGTACGTGGCGCCCACCTGGTGAGCACCGACGTCTGGACCTCCATGGGCCAGGAAGAAGAGACCGCCAAGCGCCTGAAGCTGTTCGCACCGTTCCAGGTCAACCGTGCGTTGCTGGATCTGGCCGCAGAAGACGTGCTGTTCATGCACTGCCTGCCTGCCCACCGCGGCGAAGAAATCAGCGTCGACCTGCTCGACGACAAGCGCTCGGTCGCCTGGGATCAAGCCGAAAACCGGCTTCACGCCCAAAAGGCCCTGCTCGAATTTCTCGTCGAACCGGCGTATCACCACGCATGAGCCAGCCATTACTGCTGAACCTGCGCAACCTCGCCTGCGGCTATCAAGACCAGCGAGTCGTGCAGAACCTCAACCTGCATCTGAATGCCGGTGACATCGGTTGCCTGCTCGGCTCTTCGGGTTGCGGCAAGACCACCACCCTGCGCGCGATTGCCGGTTTTGAACCGGTGCACGAAGGTGAAATCACGCTGGCGGGCGAGACGATCTCCCGCGCCGGTTTCACCCTCGCACCGGAGAAACGCCGGATCGGCATGGTGTTCCAGGACTACGCGCTGTTTCCGCATTTGAGCGTGGCCGAGAACATCGCCTTCGGGATCCGCAAGCATCCGCAAAAGGATCGCGTCACCGAAGAGCTGCTCGAACTGGTCAACCTGAAAAACCTCGGCAAGCGCTTTCCACACGAACTTTCGGGTGGCCAGCAACAGCGTGTCGCACTGGCCCGGGCCCTGGCGCCGGAACCGCAACTGCTGCTGCTCGATGAACCTTTCTCCAACCTTGATGGCGAATTGCGGCGCAAGCTCAGCCACGAAGTGCGCGACATCCTCAAGGCCCGGGGCACCAGTGCGATTCTGGTGACCCACGACCAGGAAGAAGCCTTCGCGGTCAGCGATCATGTTGGGGTTTTCAAGGAAGGTCGCCTGGAGCAGTGGGATACGCCCTACAACCTCTATCACGAACCGCTGACGCCATTCGTGGCCAGTTTCATTGGTCAGGGTTACTTCATTCGCGGCCAGCTGAACAGCCCGGAATCGGTGCAGACCGAGCTGGGTGAATTGCGCGGCAATCGTGCCTACACCTGGCCAGTCGGTGGCGCGGTGGACGTGTTGCTGCGTCCGGACGATATCGTTTATGCGCCAGACAGCGCCTTGAAGGCGCGGATTGCCGGCAAGTCGTTCCAGGGTGCGTCGACCTTGTATCGCTTGCAGTTACCGACTGGCGCACAGCTTGAGTCGATATTTCCGAGTCATGTAGATCGTCAGGTCGGTGCAGAGGTGGGTATTCGTGTCGCGGCGGAACACTTGGTGTTGTTCCAGGCGTCTGGCAGCACGGCGGCGCAGATGCCGACTGTAGAGGCGGGTGTTCGTCGTTACAGTTCTGCTCATTAGAAGATCAAAAGATCGCAGCCTTCGGCAGCTCCTACATGGAATGCATACCCTGTAGCTGCCGAAGGCTGCGATCTTTTCGGGTCAACCCAGCATCAGCGTACCGCTGGCAACCAGCGTCACATGCCCGCCGATCTTCACCCGATCGCCTTCCAGCCGGCAGAACAACTCCCCACCTCGCGCCGAACACTGATACGCCGTCAGACTCGACTTGCCCAAACGCTTCGACCAGTACGGAATCAGGCTGCAATGGGTTGAACCCGTCACCGGGTCTTCGTTGATGCCAATCTTGGGTGCAAAGTAACGGGACACGAAGTCGTGCTTGCTTCCCCGCGCAGTCACGATGGCGCCCAGCCAGGGCAGCTTCGCCAGGGCGACCATGTCCGGCTGACATTCGAGCACCGCTTGCTCGGACTCCAGCACCACGAACAATTCATTCGAACCCAACACATCGACCGCTTCGACACCCAGCGCACGCTCGACATCCAGCGTCACGCCCATTTCCGATGGCTCAATCGCCGGAAAATCCAGCCATAAGCGCTCGTCCTCACGACTCACACTCAATGGCCCGGACTTGCAGATGAAATCCAGCCGCTCGACCGGCTCTTTATAGATCTCAAATAGCACGTAAGCGCTGGCCAGCGTCGCATGACCACACAATGGAACTTCGGTGGTCGGCGTAAACCAGCGAATGCGCCAGGCCTGCGCTTCGCGTACCACAAATGCGGTTTCGGCGAGGTTGTGCTCGGCGGCGATCTTCTGCATCAGCTCATCGGCGAGCCAGGCGTCTAGCCGATAAACCATCGCCGGGTTGCCGCCAAACGGTCGATCACTGAACGCATCGACCTGATAAAACTCCAGCTGCATGTCACTACTCCTTGTCCAGGTCGCTCAAGCGCGGCCGATATCGGCGAACTTCGCCTGGGTCTGTTCAGCCAGCACCGACGGTGCCAGTTCCACCTCCAGACCACGACGCCCTGCACTGACAAAAATGCTGGCGAAGGGTTGGGCCGAGCTGTCAATAAAGGTGCGCAAGCGCTTCTTTTGGCCCAGCGGACTGATCCCGCCCAACAAATAACCGGTCGAACGCTGAGCCGCGGCGGGGTCGGCCATTTCGACTTTTTTCACGCCGGCAGCGTGAGCCAGAGCCTTCAAGTCCAGACTTCCGACGACCGGCACCACCGCCACCAACAATTCACCTTTCTCACTGGCTGCCAGCAAGGTCTTGAACACCTGCGCCGGGTCGAGCCCCAGCTTTTCCGCAGCCTCCAATCCGTAGGACGCTGCCTTGGGGTCATGTTCGTAGCTGTGCACGTGATGTTCGGCTCGAACTTTTTTCAACAAATCCAATGCGGGGGTCATGGCAGTTCCAGACTGGGCGGCGGTAGAAAAATCCTGGGCTCGATTCTAGGTCATTGATCCCTGTAGGAGCTGCCGAAGGCTGCGATCTTTTGATCTTTTAAAATCAAAAGATCGCAGCCTTCGGCAGCTCCTACAGCGTGAACAATACGATCATTCACATGACTAATAGTTGAATTGTGACTACCTGTTCGCTTTCGATCTTTGACAGCAGCGTTTCTTGTCTATATTTTTTCGTTTACGAATACTGTACGAATGTTCCTTTGCGGTACCAGCAGTAAGCCGAGAACAGGATGGGGATCCTGCCTCGGTGAAAATCGCGCTTCGTTCAGGAAGGACAAGCGCCAGACAACAACAAGAACCGAGGTTTGAATGACAACTGCTTTACAACATCCATCGCTCTCCAGCCAATGCATGGCCGAGTTCCTGGGGACAGCGCTGCTTATATTTTTTGGTACGGGTTGCGTCGCCGCGCTCAAGGTCGCGGGTGCCAGCTTTGGCCTGTGGGAAATCAGCATCATTTGGGGCATCGGCGTGAGCATGGCGATCTATCTGACCGCCGGGGTTTCCGGGGCCCATCTCAATCCTGCCGTCAGCATCGCACTGAGCATTTTCGCTGACTTCGAAAAGCGCAAACTGCCGTTCTACGTGCTCGCCCAAGTGGCGGGGGCTTTCTGCGGGGCCTTGTTGGTGTACACGCTGTACAGCAACCTATTCTTCGATTTCGAACAAACTCACCATATGGTTCGTGGCACCCAGGCCAGCCTCGAACTGGCGTCGGTCTTCTCCACGTTCCCCAACCCTGCCCTGACCACGGCCCAGGCGTTCCTGGTTGAAGTAATCATTACCGCGATCCTGATGGGCGTGATCATGTCCCTGACCGATGACAACAATGGTTTGCCGAACGGGCCAATGGCGCCCTTGCTGATCGGCCTGCTGATTGCGGTGATTGGCAGTTCGATGGGCCCGCTCACTGGTTTCGCGATGAACCCGGCGCGCGACTTCGGCCCCAAACTGATGACTTTCTTCGCGGGCTGGGGTGAAATTTCCTTAACCGGCGGGCGCAATATCCCGTACTTCCTGATTCCGATTTTTGCACCGATTGTCGGTGCCTGCCTCGGCGCTGCGGCCTATCGCGGGCTGATTGCCCGCCATCTGCCCAACGCCATTGCTGCTACAAAGGACGTATCACCGGCCATTGACGGCAAACCACGAACTTCTTGATACCGTAGGCGCGTGATCCTGCCCTTTGGTCCCGCGCGTGACCTCACTCCCTTATTTCGTCCAAGGCAATCGACATGACCGACATTCAGAATAAGAACTACATCATTGCCCTCGACCAGGGTACGACCAGCTCTCGCGCGATCATTTTCGACCGCGACGCGAACGTGGTCTGCACCGCGCAACGCGAATTCGCACAGCATTACCCACAAGCCGGCTGGGTCGAACACGACCCGATGGAAATCTTCGCCACCCAAAGCGCCGTGATGGTCGAGGCCCTGGCACAAGCCGGCCTGCATCACGACCAGGTCGCCGCCATCGGGATCACCAATCAGCGCGAAACCACGGTGGTCTGGGACAAGACCACCGGCCGCCCGATCTACAACGCGATCGTCTGGCAGTGCCGCCGCAGCACCGAGATCTGCCAGCAGCTCAAGCGCGACGGCCACGAGCAATACATCAGTGACACCACCGGCCTTGTGACCGATCCGTACTTCTCCGGCACCAAGCTCAAGTGGATCCTCGACAACGTCGAAGGCAGCCGCGAGCGCGCGCGCAAAGGCGAACTGCTGTTCGGCACCGTCGACAGCTGGCTGATCTGGAAATTTACCGGCGGCAAGGTGCACGTTACCGACTACACCAACGCTTCGCGCACCCTGCTGTTCAACATCCACACACTGCAGTGGGATGCGAAGATGCTGGAAGTGCTGGATATCCCGCGCGAGATGCTGCCGGAAGTTAAGTCATCGTCGGAAATCTACGGCAACACCAAAAGCGGCATCGCTATCGGCGGCATCGCGGGCGACCAGCAAGCAGCCCTGTTCGGCCAGATGTGCGTCGAGCCAGGCCAGGCAAAAAACACCTACGGCACCGGCTGCTTCCTGTTGATGAACACCGGCGACAAAGCCGTGAAGTCGAAGCACGGCATGCTGACCACCATCGCCTGCGGCCCGCGTGGCGAAGTGGCCTACGCGCTGGAAGGCGCGGTCTTCAACGGCGGCTCCACGGTTCAGTGGCTGCGTGATGAACTGAAGATCATCAACGACGCCCATGACACCGAATACTTCGCCAACAAGGTCAAGGACAGCAACGGCGTGTACCTGGTGCCGGCCTTCACCGGCCTGGGCGCTCCGTACTGGGACCCGTATGCCCGTGGCGCACTGTTCGGCCTGACCCGCGGCGTACGCGTGGATCACATTATTCGTGCAGCCCTGGAGTCGATCGCCTACCAGACCCGCGACGTGCTTGACGCCATGCAACAGGATTCCGGCGAACGCCTGAAAGCCCTGCGCGTGGATGGCGGCGCGGTGGCCAACAACTTCCTGATGCAGTTCCAGGCCGATATCCTCGGGACTCAGGTCGAGCGCCCGAAAATGCGTGAAACCACCGCATTGGGTGCTGCTTACCTGGCCGGCCTGGCGTGCGGTTTCTGGGGCAGCCTGGAAGAGTTGCGCGGCAAGGCGGTGATCGAACGCGAATTCGAACCGACCCTGGACGAAACCGCGAAGGAAAAACTCTACGCTGGCTGGAAAAAAGCCGTCAGCCGTACCCGCGATTGGGAACCGCACGAGGGCGCTGAATAAGCCAACGACAGGATCCATTTGGGTTCTAACTGGTAGGGAGCAGATTCCTGCGGCATCATGGGCAAATTTTGCACGGCAGCCCAAAGGAAGCCCCATGAATCTGCCTCCCCGTCAGCAGCAAATCCTCGAACTGGTTCGCGAACGCGGCTATGTCAGCATCGAGGAAATGGCCACGCTGTTCGTCGTTACACCGCAAACCATCCGCCGCGACATCAATCAGCTTGCGGAAGCCAATCTACTGCGTCGCTACCACGGCGGCGCAGCCTATGACTCCAGTGTCGAAAACACCGCCTACGCCATGCGCGCCGACCAGATGCGCGATGAAAAGCAGCGTATCGGCGAAGCCATTGCGGCACAGATTCCCGATCACGCCTCATTGTTCATCAACATCGGTACAACAACCGAATCGATTGCCCGGGCGCTGCTCAACCACAACCATCTGAAGATCATCACCAACAACCTGCATGTGGCCTCGATGCTCAGCGCCAAGGACGACTTCGACGTTCTGCTGACCGGTGGCAATGTCAGGCGAGACGGTGGCGTGGTCGGTCAGGCCAGCGTCGATTTTATCAACCAGTTCAAGGTCGACTTCGCGCTGGTCGGTATCAGCGGCATCGATGAAGACGGCAGCCTGCTGGACTTCGATTATCAGGAAGTTCGCGTTTCACAGGCGATCATCGCCAATGCGCGGCAGGTGATCCTGGCAGCGGACTCCAGCAAATTCGGGCGCAACGCGATGATTCGACTGGGGCCGATCAGCCTGATTGATTGCCTGGTGACCGATCAGCAACCGGTGCCGGCGCTGGCGCAGTTGTTGAGTCAGCACAAAATTCGACTCGAAGTCGTTTAAGGCTTTCAGCCTCTAAAGATCGCAGCCTTCGGCAGCTCCTACAAGGATACGCGTACCCCTGTAGGAGCTGCCGCAGGCTGCGATCTTTTGCTTCTAATGTTCGATAATTTTCCTTTAATGGCCCTTCGATGAGTATTTTCAATCGAAGCTGACTGGCTGTGCGCGTCTTTATGGGCTACCATTTTCGCAAATGAACATTTATGTTCGAAATCAAATACAGAAAATCAAAAAAGCCCGAGGCCAGCCGATGCCCACTTCTACCTTGTCTACGCCCCCTCTCGCTGAGGTCTACGACATCGCCGTCATCGGTGGCGGGATCAATGGCGTCGGGATCGCAGCGGATGCCTCCGGTCGCGGTCTGTCAGTGTTCCTTTGCGAAAAAGACGATCTGGCCAGCCATACCTCGTCCGCCAGCAGCAAGCTGATCCACGGTGGCCTGCGCTACCTCGAACATTACGAGTTCCGCCTGGTGCGCGAAGCCCTTGCCGAGCGTGAAGTGCTGTTGGCCAAGGCGCCGCACATCGTCAAGCAGATGCGCTTCGTGTTGCCGCACCGCCCGCACCTGCGTCCGGCCTGGATGATTCGCGCCGGGCTGTTCCTTTATGACAACCTCGGCAAGCGTGAAAAGCTCGAAGGTTCGAAAAGCCTGAAGTTTGGCCCCGACAGCCCACTGAAAAGCGAGATAACCAAAGGCTTCGAATACTCCGATTGCTGGGTCGACGATGCGCGCCTGGTGGTGCTGAACGCCATGGCCGCCCGCGAGAACGGCGCTCATGTTCACACCCAGACCCGTTGCGTCAGCGCCCGTCGCACCAAAGGTTTTTGGCACCTGCACCTGGAACGTGCCGATGGCAGTCTGTTTTCGATCCGCGCCAAGGCGCTGGTGAATGCGGCCGGTCCATGGGTCGCCAAGTTCATCCGTGACGACCTGAAGATGGAATCGCCCTACGGCATTCGTCTGATCCAGGGCAGCCACCTGATCGTGCCGAAACTGTACGAAGGCGAACACGCGCACATTCTGCAAAATGAAGATCAGCGCATCGTGTTCACCATTCCCTACCTGAACCACTTCACCCTGATCGGCACCACCGACCGAGAATACACCGGCGATCCGGCTGCCGTTGCGATCACCGAAGGCGAAACCGATTACCTGTTGAAAGTGGTCAACGCCCACTTCAAGAAGCAAATCAGCCGCGACGACATCCTGCACAGCTATTCCGGCGTTCGGCCGTTGTGCAACGACGAATCCGACAATCCGTCGGCCGTCACCCGCGACTACACCCTGGCGCTGTCCGGCAGCGGCGAAGAAGCGCCGCTGTTGTCAGTGTTTGGCGGCAAGTTGACCACCTACCGCAAGCTGGCCGAGTCGGCGCTGGCGCAACTGGCGCCGTACTTCAAGCACATCAAGCCGAGCTGGACGGCCACCGCTACCCTGCCGGGCGGCGAAGACATGAGCACCCCCCAGGCGCTGAGCTCGTTGATTCGCGACAGGTTCGACTGGGTTCCAACCGAAATTTCGCGCCGCTGGGCCACCACCTACGGCAGCCGCACCTGGCGCATGCTTGAAGGTGTAGAGAACCTCAGTGACATGGGCGAACACATTGGCGGCGGGCTCTACACCCGCGAAGTCGATTACCTGTGCAGCGAAGAGTGGGCAACCACCGCGCACGATATTCTGTGGCGCCGCAGCAAGCTCGGGCTGTTCACCACTCCGGCGGAACAGCAGAAGCTGGCGGATTACCTGAGCAAGGTCGAGCATAACCGCAGCAAGATCGAAGCGGCCTGATCGCGGTAAAGCAGAAGATCAAAAGATCGCAGCCTTCGGCAGTCCCACACAATCCTGTAGGAGCTGCCGAAGGCTGCGATCTTTTGCATTCGGTTTTCCGAACGCGACTTGGCGGTCGATTCGGTTAACCGGATTATTCAACCTGCAAAATCACATCATAAATATTTAATATCCTTATAAATCAATATGTTGACCTGTATCGCCTGGCCTGGCACGAGTCATGCTCTACACTCTTGGACGAATGCTTGTTGTGGCGAACCTTCAGGGCCGCCGAACATTCGAAGCACAAAAGGGCCGGTGAACTGGCTCCATAAAAAAAACAATGTCGAGGAAAATTTGATGCGCATCGTTCCCCATATCCTGGGCGCAGCCATTGCTGCCGCTCTGATTACCACTCCAGTTTTCGCTGCCGAACTCACCGGCACACTGAAGAAGATCAAAGAGTCCGGCGTCATCACCCTCGGGCATCGTGACGCTTCAATTCCGTTTTCCTATATCGCGGACGCTTCCGGCAAACCGGTTGGCTACTCCCACGATATCCAGCTGAAAATCGTCGAAGCCATCAAGAAAGACCTGGACCTGCCGAACCTCGAGGTGAAATACAACCTGGTCACCTCGCAAACCCGTATCCCGCTGGTGCAGAACGGCACCGTGGACGTCGAATGCGGCTCCACCACCAACAACGTAGAACGTCAGCAGCAAGTTGACTTCTCCGTCGGCATCTTCGAAATCGGTACCCGCCTGCTGTCCAAGAAAGGTTCCGCGTACAAGGATTTCGACGACCTCAAAGGCAAGAACGTCGTGACCACCGCGGGCACCACGTCCGAGCGCCTCCTCAAGTCGATGAACGCCGACAAACAGATGGGCATGAACGTCATCTCCGCCAAAGACCACGGCGAGTCCTTCCAGATGCTGGAATCGGGCCGCGCTGTTGCGTTCATGATGGACGACGCCTTGCTCGCCGGTGAAGCCGCCAAGGCCAAGAAAGCCGAGGACTGGGCCGTGACCGGTACGCCACAGTCCTACGAAATCTACGGCTGCATGGTTCGCAAGGGCGACGAGCCGTTCAAAAAGGCCGTGGATGACGCGATCATCGCGACTTATAAGTCCGGTGAGATCAACAAGATCTACGACAAATGGTTCATGTCGCCAATCCCGCCAAAAAACCTGAACCTGAACTTCCCGATGAGCGAAGAGCTCAAGGCCCTGATCGCCAATCCGACTGATAAAGCGGCTGACGACAAGAAATCCTGATTCCTGACTAACCTTATCTCCTGAGAGGGCCGCTGCCCTTTCAGGAGGTTGTCACTCCCTGCTGGCATTTTTGGAAACACTCGAACCGGTGGCTGTCGAGCCGTTCGTGTGTGCCTGACCTTCGCGGTTAGGCGGGAAAGGATCTCCCCAAGCGGGCACTTGTACATCGAACGAATCCGAGGGGAGACCCTAATGAATTACAACTGGGACTGGGGCGTGTTCTTCAAGTCCACCGGCGTGGGCAGCGAAATTTATTTCGACTGGTACCTCACCGGTTTGGGCTGGACCATTGCCATCGCCATCGTGGCCTGGATCATCGCCCTGACACTGGGCTCGGTTCTGGGTGTCATGCGCACCGTGCCGAATCGCATCGTATCGGGCATCGCGACCTGCTACGTCGAACTCTTCCGTAACGTGCCGCTGCTGGTTCAGCTGTTCATCTGGTACTTCCTGGTGCCCGACCTGCTGCCGCAGAACCTGCAAGACTGGTACAAGCAGGACCTGAACCCGACCACCTCGGCGTTCCTCAGCGTCGTCGTCTGCCTGGGCCTGTTCACCACGGCTCGCGTTTGCGAACAGGTGCGCACCGGCATCCAGGCCTTGCCCAAAGGCCAGGAAGCCGCTGCGCGCGCCATGGGTTTCAAGCTGCCGCAGATCTACTGGAACGTGCTGCTGCCCCAGGCCTACCGGATCATCATTCCGCCGCTCACATCGGAATTCCTGAACGTTTTCAAGAACACCTCCGTGGCCTCGCTGATCGGCCTGATGGAGCTGCTCGCGCAGACCAAACAGACCGCCGAGTTCTCCGCCAACCTGTTTGAAGCCTTCACCCTGGCGACGCTGATCTACTTCACCCTGAACATGAGCCTGATGCTGCTGATGCGCCTGGTCGAGAAGAAAGTTGCCGTACCGGGCCTGATCTCCGTAGGGGGTAAATGATGGAATTCGACTTCTCGGGCATCATCCCGTCCCTGCCGGGCTTGTGGAACGGCATGCTCATGACCCTCAAGCTGATGGTCATGGGCGTGGTCGGCGGCATCATCCTCGGCACGATCCTCGCGCTGATGCGCCTGTCCCACAGCAAACTGCTGTCGAACCTTGCCGGCGCCTACGTTAACTATTTCCGCTCGATCCCGCTGCTGCTGGTCATCACCTGGTTCTACCTGGCGGTACCGTTCGTGCTGCGCTGGATCACCGGCGAAGACACACCGATCGGCGCGTTCGCCTCGTGCATCGTGGCCTTCATGATGTTCGAAGCGGCGTACTTCTGCGAAATCGTCCGGGCTGGCGTGCAATCGATTCCCAAAGGCCAGATGGGCGCTGCCCAAGCCCTGGGCATGTCGTATGGCCAGATGATGCGCTTGATCATCCTGCCGCAAGCGTTCCGCAAGATGACCCCGCTGCTGCTGCAACAGAGCATCATCCTGTTTCAAGACACCTCGCTGGTCTACGCGGTCGGCCTGGTGGACTTCCTCAACGCCTCGCGTGCCAGCGGCGACATCATCGGCCGCTCCAATGAGTTCCTGATCTTCGCAGGGCTCGTGTACTTCACAATCAGCTTTGCCGCCTCGCTGCTGGTCAAGCGTCTGCAAAAAAGGTTTGCCGTATGATCTCTATCAAGAATGTCAACAAGTGGTATGGCGACTTCCAGGTACTGACTGACTGCAGCACCGAGGTCAAAAAAGGCGAAGTGATTGTGGTGTGCGGGCCGTCCGGCTCCGGCAAGTCCACCCTGATCAAATGCGTGAACGCGCTGGAACCGTTCCAGAAAGGCGACGTGGTGGTCGATGGCACGTCCATCGCCGACCCGAAGACCGACCTGCCGAAACTGCGTTCGCGGGTGGGCATGGTGTTCCAGCACTTCGAACTGTTCCCGCACCTGACCATTACCGAAAACCTGACCATCGCGCAGATCAAGGTATTGGGCCGCAGCAAGGCCGAAGCCACCAAGAAAGGCCTGCAACTGCTGGAGCGCGTCGGCCTCTCGGCTCACGCCCACAAGCACCCGGGCCAGCTCTCCGGTGGTCAACAGCAGCGTGTGGCGATTGCCCGTGCGCTGGCGATGGACCCGATCGTCATGCTGTTCGACGAACCGACCTCGGCACTCGACCCCGAAATGGTCAACGAAGTGCTCGACGTGATGGTGCAACTGGCCCACGAAGGCATGACCATGATGTGCGTGACCCACGAAATGGGCTTCGCCCGTAAAGTGGCAGACCGGGTGATCTTCATGGACGCTGGCAAGATCATCGAAGACTGCAAGAAAGAGGACTTCTTCGGCGACATCAGCCACCGCGCCGAGCGTACGCAGCATTTCCTCAACAAGATTCTGCAGCACTAAAACCTGCACGCCCCCCCGTGTAGGAGCTGCCGCAGGCTGCGATCTTTTGATCTTGATCTTAATCTTGAAAAGCAAAGTCAAAAGATCGCAGCCTTCGGCAGCTCCTACAGGGATCCATAGCGCCTGTAGTTGTGGTTGACCCAAGGCATCTGTGATGAAATGCGACCCCACTCTCTATCGCGCTGCAAAGCCATCACTCGCCGTGAAACCCCGTTTAATCCGCCATCTGTTCCTGCCGCCGCTGATCATCGCCCTGATGATCGGATTGGGTTACCTCGGCTTCTGGATCAGTGAGCATTACGGGATTCGCAGCCTCAGCGAGAACGGCCAGCGTCAGCTCGAACTGCACGCCAGCGCCGTCGAGAGCGAGATCAGCAAATACACGTACCTGCCCAGCCTGCTGGAACTCGAATCCAGTGTTTCAACACTGTTGGCCGACCCGACACCGGAGCACCGGCAGACGGTCAATGACTACCTCGAAGGCCTGAACCGGCGCAGCCGCAGCCGGGCCATTTATGTGATGGACACCACCGGCCGCGTCATGGCCACCAGCAACTGGCGCGATGTCGACAGTTACCTCGGTGAAGACCTGTCCTTTCGCGCCTATTTCCAGAACGCCGTGCGCGGTCAGCCGGGTCGTTTCTACGGCATCGGCAGCACCAACGGCGAACCCGGTTACTACCTGGCCCACGGCCTGGAAGAACACGGCAAGATCATCGGCGTCGCGGTGGTCAAAGTCCGCCTCGAAGCCATGGAAGAACGCTGGCAGCGGGCACGCCTCGAAGCCTTCGTCAGCGACGAAAACGGCATCATCATTCTGTCCAGCGATCCGGCGCGACGCCTGAAGTCGGTCGTTCCATTGAGCGACGAGACCAAGGAAAAACTCGCGCGCAGCCTTCAGTACTACTGGTTTCCACTGAACGAACTGCAACCGCTGGCCCGGGAAAAATTGGCCGAAGGCGAGGAAAAACTGACCTTTCCCGCCAACAGCGAAGTCAAATCCGACGAAGAGGACATCAGTTACCTCTCGCAAACCCGCCCCTTGAGCGACACCCCGTGGAATTTCACCCTCCTCACGCCGCTGCAGGATTTGCGTCGCGAAGCGATCAATCAGGGAATCCTGGTGGCGGTGGCATTCGCCCTCGTGGCGTTCCTGCTGATTGCCTGGAATGAGCGGCGCAAGGTCATCGCCACGCGCCTCGCCGCCCGGGAAGCCTTGGAGGAAGCCAACAACCAGCTGGAGCGTCGGATTACCGACCGCACCACTGACCTGCGCGCCAGCAACGAACGGCTCAAGGGTCAGATCCGTGAACGACGCCAGGCGGAAGAAACGCTGCGCCGCGCACAAGATGAACTGGTGCAGGCTGGCAAACTCGCCGCCATCGGTCAGATGTCCACCAGCATCGCCCACGAATTGAACCAGCCACTGGCCGCGCTGCGCACCTTGTCCGGCAACACCGTGCGCTTTCTGGAGCGCGGTCAGTTGGACGTGGCCAGCACCAATCTCAAGACCATCAACGAACTGATCGATCGCATGGGCCGGATCACCGCCAGTTTGCGTTCCTTCGCCCGTCGTGGCGACGACAAAGGTCAGGCCTGCCTCGGCAAAGCGGTGGACGCCGCGCTGCAACTGCTTGGCGGCCGTGTGGACAGTGTCCATCTGCAAGTGCATCGTGATTTCACGGATGTGCAGGTGCAGATCGACCAGACCCGCCTCGAACAGATTCTGGTCAACCTGATCGGCAATGCCCTCGACGCCATGCAGGTACAACCGCTGCCGGAATTGTGGCTCGAAGGCGAACATGTCGATGGAAAATATCGCCTTCGGGTGCGCGACAACGGGCACGGCATCGACGCCGAAGCGCGCAAGCATCTGTTCGAACCGTTCTTCACCACCAAACCCGGCGAACACGGCCTGGGCCTCGGCCTGACCCTGTCGGCGAGCCTGGCCGCCGCGACCGGCGGGCACCTGGGTGTCGAGCACCCGGCCAGCGGTGGCACCACGTTCGCCCTCAGTTTACCGTTGGTAAGCCCCACTCCCGACGAGCCAATATGAACAACGACCTTAGTGTGCTGATCGTCGAAGACGACCCCCATGTGCTGCTCGGCTGCCAACAGGCGCTGACCCTGGAAGACATTCCCTGCGTGGGCGTCGGTAGCGCCGAAGAAGCGCTGGAGCGGGTGGGCGACAACTTTGCCGGCATCGTCATCAGCGACATTCGCCTGCCAGGCATCGATGGCCTGGAACTGTTGACCCGGCTCAAGGCCCGCGACCGCAGCCTGCCGGTGGTGTTGATCACCGGCCACGGCGACATCTCCATGGCCGTCGGCGCGATGCAGAAAGGCGCCTACGACTTCATGGAGAAACCCTTTTCTCCCGAACGGCTGGTGGACGTGGCTCGTCGTGCGCTGGAGCAGCGCAGCCTGGCGCGGGAAGTGTCGTCCTTGCGCCGGCAACTGGCGGAGCGGGATTCCCTCGAGGGCCGGATCATCGGGCGTTCGCCGGCCATGCAGAACCTGCGGGAACTGATCGCCAATGTCGCCGACACGTCGGCCAACGTCTTGATCGAAGGCGAGACCGGCACTGGCAAGGAACTGGTCGCGCGCTGCCTGCACGACTTCAGTCGGCGGCACACCAAGCAGTTCGTCGCGTTGAACTGCGGCGGCCTGCCGGAGAACCTGTTCGAAAGCGAGATCTTTGGCCATGAAGCCAACGCCTTTACCGGTGCCGGCAAACGGCGGATCGGCAAGATCGAACACGCCGACGGCGGCACGCTGTTTCTCGACGAAGTGGAAAGCATGCCGCTGCCCCTGCAGATCAAACTGCTGCGGGTATTGCAGGAGCGCACCCTCGAACGCCTCGGCTCAAACCAGAGTGTGGCGGTGGATTGCCGGGTCATCGCAGCGACCAAGTCCGATCTGGATGAATCGAGCAAGGCCGGCGAGTTCCGCAGCGACCTGTATTACCGGCTGAACGTGGTGACCCTCGAACTGCCGCCGCTGCGTGAACGTCGCGAAGACATCCTGCAACTGTTCGAACACTTCCTGCAGCAGTCTTCCCTGCGCTTCGACCGCGCCGTACCGGAACTGGACAACCAGACCCTGTCGAACCTGATGAGCCACGACTGGCCGGGCAACGTGCGCGAACTGCGCAACGTCGCCGAGCGCTTCGCCCTCGGCCTGCCGGCCTTCAAGAAGTCCGGCGCCAGCAGCAGCAATCAGGGCTTGGCCTTCGCCGAAGCGGTGGAAGCCTTCGAGCGCAACCTGCTTGGCGATGCCTTGCAGCGCAGCGGCGGCAACCTGACCCAGGCCAGCCTGGAACTGGGGATGGCCAAGACGACACTGTTCGACAAAGTGAAGAAGTATGGGCTGAGCCACTGACGCCGCTGGTCAGCGTTTGGGTTCGCTTTCACGCTTAAGATCAAAAGATCGCAGCCTTCGGCAGCTCCTACAGGGTATTGCATACACCTGTAGGAGCTGCCGAAGGCTGCGATGTTTTTGCTGCTGGCCCGGCCCTTGCATTTACCCCCTAAAGCCCTCTCGGTGGCCTTCATGATCGATGAAGCCGGTGTCTGGGAGGGCCGGCCAAGGGTGAATTGCGACCTTGAATATTTAAGATCTCGACCACAGCCTGACAGCGCAGGCACCGATTGCGCAGTTGCTCGACAGCGGCCGCGCCAAACGCCTGGACTTGCTCGACCTCGGCCCGAAACTGCGGCTCTGGTCCAGCGAACGCACCTTTCGCCGCTTTGTCGAACGCCTGCAACAACGACCGCGCCACTGCGGCCCGCAGCCGGAAATCTTCTTCGTCGGCTCCGGCGATGACCACCATTTGACCCCGGCCTTCCTGACCGATTTGCCAGAGCCGGTGATTGAAGAGGACGATCTGCCGGCCTATCTGTTCGCCTCAAGTCCCGCCGCCAGCGGCACATTGATCACAGAAGGCAGCGTGCCCGCGGACCTGGAAGCGGCGCTGGCCGAAGTCGAGAAAGCCTACATTCTGGCGGTGCTTCAGCAGAGCAACGGCGTGCAGGCAGCCGCGGCCCAACTAATCGGAATCTCCGAACGCAGCTTCTGGTATCGGCTAAAAAACTCGGCATCCATGTCGACAAAATCGTGCGTTAAAAAACAGAGCGAAACACGCTCTTGGTAGCAGCTGGCGAAGCCTGCGTTCGGCTGCGTAGCAGTCGTGAAATCAGGTGACGCGGTGTTTCAGGAAGACCTCACGCTCAGGTTCTACGACTGCTGCGCAGCCGAACGCAGGCTTCGCCAGCTGCTACAGATCGCGTATGAGATAAGTGATTGGCAGTAGGCCCACATATTCCCCGTAGCGTTCGGTTATTGGCCGTAGACTTTCTGCAGTTGGGCTTGCGTCAGCGCATCTTCGAACGGCACCGGCACTGATTTCACTGCGCCGTAGAGGTTGCGGTAACGCCAGTAGTTGCCGTTGTTGGCCAGTTGATAACCGCGCTCGACCACGCGCTGGCCGTCGAGGACGTAGCGCAGGGTTTCCTGGGCGGCCTCGGGTGGGGCTGGCTGCATCAGGTCGGTGGCCAGGACGCGCATGGATTCATCGATGCATTCGTCGAGCACGGCCGTGACCCTCGCCAGGTCAAGACTGCCGTCGTCGATGCACTGGTTGCCGCAGCGTCGAATCGGCTGGCTGGTCACCTCGATCCGCATGCGGTACAACGCCGAACCGGCAATGTCCTGGACCTGCACCTGGTTGATCAGCACAAAACTGCCGCGATCAGGGGTGAGCATCAGTTTGGGTTCGATCACCAGACGCGCCGTGACTTGCCCCTCACCCTGCTTGAGCCCCGCCACTTGCGACGCCTGTTGATAGCGCTTCTGCAGGCGTTCCTGCAACGGCACGCCGGCGAGCAAGTCGGCCATCGGGAGTGAGTCCTTGAGCGCCGATTTTTCCGCATCGCGCTGCAAGCTGCCGCTGCCCATCTGCGTATTGATCAGACTGGCCACCAGCAACCCGGCAAGCCCCGCGGTATTACCGGAACTCGCCACCAGGTTATGGCTCGACGACGCCGCTTTCTGCGCCGCTTCGGCGTCAATCACGGTGCTGGCACCGACGAACGATGGCGGCAGCTGCATGTCCACTTTAAGCCCGTGGGCCTGGACATAGGGCAAGGCACTCTGGGCCTTGAAACCGGTCTCGGGAGCCGGTTTCTGCGCACACCCGGTCAGCATCAGCAGGGCCAGCGCACTGGCCACTGCAATAGGCCGCTTCATTGCTCGAACGGCGTGATCATTTGCTGGCGGCTATTGTCCATGGCCTGGTAGAAGGCGTTGGACAGGTTGGTGTAAGTCGGCTCATCCCACTCGCCCTGGGCCGCTTGTATCGCGACAAAAGGCTTGAACCACAGCAGTTTGTTGTCTGCCAGGTCGACGACCAGGCCCTGTCC
This sequence comes from Pseudomonas sp. LBUM1644, assembly GCF_059716195.1. Classification (NCBI taxonomy): domain Bacteria; kingdom Pseudomonadati; phylum Pseudomonadota; class Gammaproteobacteria; order Pseudomonadales; family Pseudomonadaceae; genus Pseudomonas; species Pseudomonas sp. LBUM1644. The sequence goes on from NZ_CP166812.1 coordinate 5,128,671, forward strand.
GCCGACCTGCGCCATCGGCACGCTGGTTGGTACGATGCTGTAATAACTGCGAGTGGCGCCGGTGGCGTAGACGTTCACCAGTAATAGACGATCGACGCCGTAAGCGCCCTTGATCGGGGTCAAGTCCCGCGCCATGTAGCCTTCGCGGAAACTGGTTTCCTTGTAGACCGTCAGGTCCACCGGCTCGTTGATCCGCTTGACCTTGTAGCCCTTGGCTTGCAGCTTGGCGACGATCACATCCGGCAAGGTGTTGAGGTCGCGCACTTGCCATTTCTCGACGTTGTCACTGAGCTTGCTGTTGACGCCCTTGTTGATCGCGAAATCCAGAATCCCCTGGTTCCCGGTCAACGCCAGCACCGGCGCCGGGACCACGGTGATCGCCACGCCGATAGTCGGCTCTTTGGCATCCCAGAATTGGTGGTCCAGCGGGACAGGTGGTTGAACGTGGGCACAGCCAGTGAGGGTCAGGCAGGCGAGCAGTGTCAGCACAGCCCAGGTACGTAGAGCGCGGTAGGTCATGAATCAAATCCCTATGATTTAAAGTCACTGCCTGTATCGGCAGCAATCCGAAAACCATAGTGGCACATTGATACTTTTTTGACGACTGTAATCCGTCAGCTGACCGTTCCGCCTTTCGCTTCACTCATGATTTGCCGAATCGCCCCGACAAACGTCTCCACCGGTTGCCCGCCACTGACCGCGTATTGGCCGTTGAACACCACCGTCGGCACCGAGCTCACGCCACGCGCAAGCCATAGTTTTTCCTCTTCGCGAACTTCCTGCGCAAACTCGTCCGAGCGCAGAATCGCCTCGGCCCGCTGCCGATCCAGCCCCACGCTTTCAGCGATCTGCGCCAACTGTCGAGGGTCGGAAGGATTGCCGCCATCGGTGAAATACGCCTTGAACAGCGCCTCTTTCAGATTGAACTGCAACCCTTCGAGCCCGGCCCAGTGCAGTAACCGATGAGCATCAAAGGTGTTGTAAATACGGCTATTACCGTCCGTGCGAAAAGCAAACCCGACTTCAGCGCCGCGCGCGCGGATCATCTCGCGGTTTTTCTGCGACTGCTCGGGTGTCGAGCCGTACTTCTCAGTGATGTGTTCGGTGATGTTCTGCCCTTCAGGCCCCATGTTCGGATTCAGCTCGAACGGCTGAAAACGGATCTCGGCCTGCACCTCGTCACCCAACAAATCCAGGGCCCGCGTCAAGCCATACAGACCCACGACGCACCAAGGGCACGACACATCGCTGACGAAATCGATTTTCAAAGGGTTACTCATCACACACCTCGCAGACGCAAACGCACCGGGAAGTCGAACGATACACCTGCACAAACCGGATTGTGTAGGAGCTGCCGCAGGCTCGGGCCGCGTTCGGACGATCTTTTGATCTTGATTTTCAGGGTCCCGAAAAAAACAAGATCAAAAGATCGCAGCCTGCGGCAGCTCCTACAGGGGGGGGTGGTGTTAGAGGAGGTTGTGTTCGGTTACTGGTTCGATCTGTGCCCAATGTGAAGTGTCCTCGCGGTGAGCCTGCAGGTAGGGCAATACGGCTGCGAGTAGAGGCGCCTTGAACGCTTCCTGGAAACGATGGGCCAATCCCGGAATCAACTTCAATTGGCTGCCATGAATGTGCGCCGCCAGGTGTACGCCATGCATCACCGGCAACAGGGGGTCGGCTGTGCCATGCACCACCAGCGTCGGCACCCGCAACTGATTCAACAACGCCACCCGACTCGGCTCAGCGAGAATCGCCATGATCTGACGCTTCACCCCTTCAGGGTTAAACGCCCGGTCATAGGACAGCGCCGCTTGATGCAGCAGCGCCTGCCGATCATCCGTCACCGTCGGACTGCCCAGCGCCGCCAGCAAATCGGCCTGTTGCTCCAGCGCCACTTCACGATTCGGCGCGCCTCGGCGTGCGAGCAACTGCACCAACGCCGCACTCGGCGCCGGCAACCCTTCGGCACCGGAACTGGTCATGATCAAAGTGAGACTTTCCACACGCTGCGGCGCCATCGCCGCCATGTGCTGGGCGATCATCCCGCCCATGCTCGCGCCCAATACGTGGAATTGCTCAACGTGCAACGCATCCATCAACCCAAAGGCATCGTCAGCCATGTCGGTCAGGGTATACGGCGCCGACACCGGCAAACCGAGTTTGTAGCGCAGCACTTCGAAGGTCAGGTTGGCATCGGCTGGCGCCTGCCGCCAGGTGGAGAGGCCGACGTCGCGGTTGTCATAACGAATCACCCGAAAGCCCTGCTGACACAGCGCGACCACTACCTCGTCCGGCCAGTGAATCAACTGCCCGCCCAGCCCCATCACCAGCAACAGCGCGGGGTCCGACGCACGGCCGATGCTCTGGTACGCCAGGCTTACCTGCGCCAGATCGGCATGCTCGGTTGGAACGTTGACATCGCAACGGGACGCCGCGAAAGACGGCAGGCCGAATAACAGCACGGCCAGGAAAATGAATGCACGCATGAAAAACACCGAAACGCAGAACCCCAGTAGAGCGCGAGTCTGATGAAGTTTGTACAAGCGCGCTGCCACAGTTGCGTGACAGTTTGATGAAGAGTGCCGAACGGTCATTTGCCAAAGCAAAAAGATCGCAGCCTGCGGCAGCTCCTACTGGGTTTTGTGTACACCTGTAGGAGCTGCCGCAGGCTGCGATCTTTTGCTCTTCAGTTAAGCCAATTGACTCCGCAACTGCCGCGCCGCCGCCACCATGTTGACCAGCGCCGCCTCAGTTTCCGGCCACGCCCGGGTCTTCAACCCGCAATCCGGATTCACCCACAACCGCTCAGCCGGAATACGCGTCACCGCCTTGCTCATCAACTTGACCATCTCCGCCGTGTCCGGCACCCGTGGCGAGTGGATGTCGTAGACGCCCGGGCCGATGTCGTTCGGGTAGTCGAACGCTTCGAAGACCTCCAGCAATTCCATGTCCGAGCGCGAGGTTTCGATGGTGATCACGTCCGCGTCCATTGCCGCGATGGACTGGATCACATCGTTGAATTCGCTGTAGTACATGTGGGTATGGATCTGGGTTTCATCACGCACACCGGAGGCGCTCAAGCGGAACGCTTCAACCGCCCAGTCCAGGTATTCCTGCCATTGCGCCCGACGCAGCGGCAAACCTTCGCGGAATGCAGCTTCGTCGATCTGCACGATTTTGATCCCGGCGTTTTCCAGGTCCACCACTTCGTCACGCAGGGCCAGGGCCAACTGCTGCGCCTGGATTTTGCGCGAGACGTCATCACGCGGGAACGACCACATCAGCATGGTCACGGGACCGGTGAGCATGCCTTTCATGACCTTGTCGGTCAGGCTCTGCGCATAAGTGATCCAGTCGACGGTCATGGCGTTCGGTCGGCTCAGGTCGCCGTAGATAATCGCCGGCTTCACGCAACGCGAACCGTAGCTCTGCACCCAACCGAATCGGGTGAACAGATAACCATCAAGCTGCTCGGCGAAGTATTCGACCATGTCGTTACGCTCGGCTTCACCGTGCACCAGCACGTCCAGGCCCAGGCGTTCCTGGACTTGCACCGCGTGGCGGATTTCGCTGTGCATGGCGTCGGTGTAATCGTTGGCCGACAGCTTGCCTTGCTTGAAGGCCTGACGGGCCAGGCGAATCGAACCGGTTTGTGGGAACGAACCGATGGTGGTGGTCGGGAACGCCGGCAGCTTCAACCGTGCACGTTGCTGCTCGATGCGTTTGGCAAACCGCGAATGGCGTTGGCTGTCTGCCGCAACGATGGCCGCAATCCGCGCTTGTACGGCGGCTTTATGAATACGCGGCGATTCGGCGCGACTGGCCTGAATCGCGCGGCTCTCGGCCAGAGCGGCTTGCACTTTGGGCGATTGCGGATCGTTCAAGGCATCGCGCAGCACGGCAATTTCGCCACACTTCTGCACCGCAAACGCCAGCCAGCTTTTCAGTTCCGGGTCGAGCTTGTCTTCGCGGTCCAGGTCCACCGGGCTGTGCAGCAGCGAGCAGGAACTGCTGACCCACAGGTTGTCGCCAAAGCGCTCCTGGGCCGATTGCAGTTGCGCGAGCACGGGTTCCAGTTCGCAACGCCAGACGTTGCGGCCATTGACCAGGCCCACCGAGAGAATCTTGTAGGTCGGCAGACGATCCAGCACCTGGCCGAGTTGATCCGGCGCGCGCACGGCGTCGATGTGCAACCCTTGCACCGGCAAGCCAGCAGCCAGGCCGAGGTTGTCTTCCAGGCCACTGAAGTAGGTCGCGAGCAGTTTCTTCAGCGGTGAATACTGAAGAATGTGGTAGGCGCGTTCGAAGGCGCTTTTCCAGGCTTGCGGCAGGTCGAGGGTCAGGATCGGTTCGTCGATCTGCACCCATTCCACTCCTTGGGCCGCGAGGCGACCGAGGATTTCGTTGTAGACCGGCAGCAGGCGTTCCAGCAGGTCGAGCTTGTCGAAGTCATTACCTTTGGCCTTGCCCAGCCACAGGTAGGTCAGCGGGCCGATGATCACGGGTTTGACGTTGTGGCCGAGGGCCTTGGCTTCGTCGACTTCATCGAACAGCTGTTCCCAGCTCAGTTTGAATGGCTGGTCAGCGGTGAACTCCGGGACCAGGTAGTGGTAGTTGGTGTCGAACCACTTGGTCAGTTCCTGGGCGTATTGAGCTTTGCCATGTTCGCCGCCGCAGCACGTCGCGGTGGCGCCACGGGCCATGGCAAACAAGGTATCGAGAGTCGGCAGGCCGTTGGCATCCCTGGCGCTGTCGAAACGCTCGGGGATTACGCCGAACGTCAGGGAATGGGTCAACACCTGGTCGTACCAGGCGAAGTCGCCGACCGGCAACAGGTCGATGCCGGCGTCTTTCTGCAATTGCCAGTGGGTGGCGCGCAATTGGCGGCCGACGCTGTTCAGCGCGTCCTGATCGAGGTCGCCCTTCCAGTAGGATTCGAGGGCTTTTTTCAGTTCGCGGTCCGCGCCGATGCGTGGAAAACCAAGTGTGTGGGCCAGAGCCATGGTGAGTTTCTCCCTTTAAAGATGGTGTAAAACATGGCGCCATTGTCGACAGCCCACCCAACATGAGACAAACTCAACCTTTTCGTGTTGATCACAAGTTTTACTCATGGAGCAATCCGGTGCTTGAAATCCGCCACCTGAAGACCCTGCACGCCTTGCGCGAAGCCGACAGCCTGGTCGATGCCGCCGACCGCCTGCACCTGACGCAATCGGCCCTGTCCCACCAGTTCAAAGAACTGGAGGAGCGCATGGGCATGCCGCTGTTCGTGCGCAAGACCAAACCGGTGCGCTTCACCAGTGCCGGTTTGCGCCTGTTGCAACTGGCCGACGCGACCCTGCCGCTGCTGCGCGGCGCCGAGCGCGATATTGCGCGACTGGCCGGTGGCACCGCCGGGCGCTTGCACATGGCGATCGAATGCCACAGTTGCTTTCAGTGGCTGATGCCGACCATCGACCAGTTCCGCGATGCCTGGCCGGAGGTCGAGCTGGACCTGGCGTCGGGGTTCTCCTTCGCGCCATTACCGGCGCTGGCCCGTGGCGATCTGGACCTGGTGGTGACCTCCGACCCGCTGGAACTGGCCGGGATCACCTACGTGCCGTTGTTCACGTATGAAGCGATGCTCGCGGTGGCCAACCAGCATCGTCTGGCGAACAAGGCGTACATCGTTCCGGAAGACTTGCTCACGGAAACGCTGATCACCTATCCGGTGGAGCGGGATCGGCTGGACATCTTCACCCGCTTCCTCGAACCCGCCGACATTGAACCGGCGCAGGTCCGCACCTCGGAACTGACGGTGATGATGATGCAACTGGTGGCCAGCGGACGCGGCGTGTGTGGCGTGCCGCATTGGGCGCTGCATGAATACAGCTCGCGGGGCTACGTGAAAGCCAAGCGGCTGGGGGAGAAAGGATTGTTTGCCACGCTGTATGCGGGGATTCGCGCGGACATGCTGGATGCGCCGTACATGCGCGACTTTTTGCTGACGGCCAAGGACACGTCGTTCTCGACGCTCGACGGTGTCAGCGCCGTCCGCAATCCCCTGTAGGAGCTGCCGAAGGCTGCGATCTTTTGATCTTGATCTTCAGCAGTCCCGAAAAAACAAGATCAAAAGATCGCAGCCTTCGGCAGCTCCTACAGGGGATTGCGGTGGGTTTAGATTTCGCGCCACATGTGGATTTTGTCGAAGTAGTCCTCGCCCACGCGCACGGCCAACGGTTCGAGGCCGAACTGGATGAAGCCACAACGCTGGTACAGGTTGAACGCGGCTTCGTTGCCGGCGGTGACGGTCAACTGGATCAGACGTAGGCCCTGATGGGATTGCGCCTCAGCCAAGGCCGCCTGCACCAATTGATAACCGAGCCCACGCTGCCGAACCTTGCCTGACACGTACATGCCAAACAACGTCGCCTTGTGCCGGGCCTTTTCCCGAGGTTCGAAGGCGAGGCCGACGATGCCTGCCAACTTCCCCTCCTCGAATGCCCCGAACACCATGTCCAGCTTGCTGGTCAGGCGCGATTCCCACCAGGCCAGCGGCATCGTGGCGCGCTCGCGCACACTCGACGTGAAGGCCTGGGGATGCAAGTCGTAGGCTTCAAGCATCAGCGCCCGGTAATCCAGGGCATGGCTCGCGTCCAGTCGTTCGATCCACATGATCAAGCCGCCCTTCGTTGCTCAAGCAGGTTCGGCCCCGGCGTCAGCACCATCAACCTTGCGGCAGCGGCGAAAATCAGCACGTCTTGAAGCGGGATCATGAGAATACTCAGGCGGTTGTCAGCGTGGCTCGATAAAACGGCAGGATCAGATCCCGTGTCAATGGCGCCAGCGTGACATCACCGTCCGTAGCCGGGTCAATCCAGCGCACCTCTTCGATCTCCGCCGCCGGCGAAACGTCGGAATTGATCGTCACCTGAAAGAGCTCGGCCTCTACGATAAATCCCGGCTCGTTGGCCGCGGGTGCCGAAAACGTCCCCAGGTAAGTGGCGCACGCCGGATCGATGACCAGCCCCAACTCCTCTTCCAGTTCCCGGGCCAGGGCGTGGACCGGCTGTTCATGGGCTTCGATCTTGCCACCCGGTTGCATGAAGGCTTCGGTGCCACGCTTGCGGACCAGCAAGGTGCGGCCGTCGGGGCCGATCAACAGGGCGGCAGCGATGCGAACGAGGCGGGGTGAAGCAGCGGATGAAAGCGTCATGGATCAGCACTGGCCTTGAATGCAAAGGCGCCAAGGATCACACGACTATCGGGGCGTCGTCACGCCGAAAAATCTCCGTAGCGCCCCTGTGGGAGATTCTATGTTGCCCGGCAACCCTGAATTCTCAGGCTGACAGGTATTCGCTCTGATTTTTCATCAGTGCAACGCCTGGGAAGCCTGCCCTGCCTTCTGAATCGCGATCTCTACGTCTTCCGGGACTTTTACAAAAATGCTGTATCTCGCGCCTTCCATGGCTTCGAAGGCGATCAGTTTTTCTACCAGCGGTCCGTTCAGCACCTTCCCGGCGTTAAGCAGCAGCATTCCATTATCGGCATTGAGATTGCGCGCCAGGATCATCCCCGCCGCGACTTCCCGAGTGGTCATCACCTTGACCGTCGGGTCGGCCAGGGAGACATCGCTCAGGTACGCAGCACAGACCTGAATGAAATCCTCCACCAGGCCCGGGTCATAGAGTCGACCGGCATAGCTACGGATATAGACCAGCGCTTCATCGCTGTTCATCTGCCGCTCAAGAATCAGCCCGCGCTGCAATTCGATGAAATCCACCGCCAGTTTCAGCAGCCGTGAACCGAACGGGATCGCCTCGCCCTTGAGCCGATCGGGAAAGCCGCTGCCGTCCCAGCGCTCCTGATGGTGAAGAATCAGACGGGCGGCATCCTTCATCGGATCGAGTGTCATCAGCAGCGATTCGCTCTGCTTAGGGTAACTGCGATAGCGTTCGCGGTCATTGTGGAGCAGCAGGTCCGAAGGCGCAGTCATCATGCTATCGGTCCAGCTCAGCTTGCCCATGTTGTAGAGCGCGGCGGCCATGGTCAGGTCGCGGCTGGTGCCTTCGTCCAGGCCATGCAATTTGCAGTAGACCCGCACCAGTTCGATGATCTGGCGGTTGGTTTGCTTGGCTGGCGGCAGACGCAGGTTGGCCAGCAACGAGAACACCTCGGTGCCGGTGACGTAACTGCGCTTGAGCTCTTCGTAGGCCAGATCGAGCATATCGGCCGTTTGCTGGAGTTCGGCGGTGCGGGCCGCGACATGTTTTTCCAGGGTGGTATTGAGCGACTTCAGCTGTTCGTTCTGCTGCCGGGACAACTGCAGCAGGCGCTGGCGTTCGCGCTCTGAATGCTGATGAGCCAAGGCCTGGCGCAAGGTCAGGAGCATTTCCTCGTCGTTCCAGGGCTTGCTGAGGTAACGGTGGATCTGCCCTTCGTTGATGGCTTTGATGATCGTCGGCAGATCGGCGTATCCGGTGAGCAAAATGCAGGTGGTTTCGGGGTGCTGCTGGTGGATATGTGCCAGCAGCGTGGCGCCGTCCATGTTGGGCATGCGCGCGTCGCTCATCACCAGGTCGATGGGCTGTTGCGCCATGATTTCCAGAGCCTGGGCACCGCTGGTCGCCAGCAGCACGGTGTAGGGTTGCCCGCGTAACAGGCGACGCAGGCTGTTGAGGATCGACTCCTCATCATCGACCAGCAGCACTGTGGGTTTTTCGGTCAACATCGTGGGGAGTTGCGCTTCCATGGCATTACCTCAAAGCAAGACGGCTACAGCGTCGTGTCAGGCGCCGGGCGAACATCCCCTATTGCCGGAACCTGACCTACAGGCTAGATGATTTTTAGCGCCCCAACGAAATGATTCGACTGACTCGCCGCGCGAAGTCATGGCTAGGCGACTATGCTCAGAGGACTCGGATCCATAATCTGTACGTTCGGCCAGGTGATCAGGGAAAGGATGCCCCCTATGGACACTGTTCATCCAACCGCAACCGCTGCCGGTTCCGGCACATGTCGATGAATACACTGATGGCGCGGACCAACCGGCGGATTCTCATCGTCGACGACACCGCCTCGATCCATGAGGATTTCATCAAGATCCTCTGCCCGCCATCGTTCGATGACACCAGCCTGACCAGCGCTGAAAACGCCCTGTTCGGAACCACTGCGGCGGTAACGTTGCAGAGTTTCGTGCTCGATTCGGCATTTCAGGGCGTAGAAGCACTGGACAAGGTCGAAACGGCACTGGCCAACGACCTGCCCTACGCAATGGCCTTCATCGACATGCGCATGCCACCGGGCTGGGACGGTCTGGAAACCATAGAGCGGCTGTGGCAGATCGATCCCAAGCTGCAAGTGGCGCTCTGCACGGCCTACTCCGACTACTCCTGGGAAGACATCGACGAGCGCCTGGAACTGGGTGATCGCCTGCTGATTCTCAAGAAGCCGTTCGATGCCATCGAAATCCGTCAGATGGCCAGCGCACTAGCCGCCAAGTGGCAAATGACCGAAGACGCAGCACTGAAGATGACGCTGCTCGAACAAGCAGTCGAAGAGCGCACCCGAGAACTGTCCGATGCCAACATCATCGTGCAGAACAGCCCGACCATTCTCTATCGGCTGCGGGGCGAACCATCGTTTCCGCTGATGTACATCTCGCACAACATCACCAAATACGGCCACATTGCGGCCAACCTGGTGGCCTCGGCCAATTGGGCCCAGGAGCTGATTCATCCCGACGATCAAACAAAGGTCGACACCGCCATGGCCAGGGTGCTGGACCGCCATGCCGCCGGGGCTTCCATCGAGTTTCGCATGCGCACCGGCGAGGGTGCGTGGCGCTGGGTGGAAAACCGCTACATCCCGGTGCGCGACGACGAAGGCCGACTATTGGAAGTCGAAGGCATCATCATCGACGTTACCGAACGCAAACTGGCCGAGGAAAAAATCGCCCTGCTGGCGCGCACCGACGGGCTGACCAGGCTGGCCAACCGCGCGACGCTGATCGACCGACTGCACCAGGCATTCGCTGCGGCGCGTCGGGGCGCGGCACCGTTTGCCATCTTTTATCTGGACCTGGATCACTTCAAACGCATCAACGATACCCTCGGGCATCCGGTGGGCGATCTGTTGCTGCAAGAAGTCGCCCGCCGGATCAAGGCTTGCGTGCGCGAGAACGATGTCGTCGCGCGCCTCGGCGGCGACGAATTCGCGATCCTGCAACTGGACGTCAGCGACCCGACCCACTCCGCGGCCTTGGCTGCCAAGGTCCGCGATGCGCTAGTGCTGCCCTATTCCCTGGCCGGCAACGATGTAAGGGTGTCGGTCAGCATCGGCATCAGCAGTTACAGCCCGACCAGCACCAGTGCCGACGGCCTGTTGACCCAAGCCGACATGGCGCTTTATCGCTCCAAGGAAAAGGGCCGCAACCAGTACCACTTCCATTCCGAGGAGATCAATCAGGAGGTGGTCGAACGCATGACCATTGCCAGCGACTTGAGAGCCGCTATCGAACACGATGAACTCGAATTGCATTACTGGCCGGAAGTGGACCTGAGCACCGGTAAAATCCTTGGTATGGAGGCGGTGGTCAGCTGGAACCACCCCCAGCGTGGTTTGCTCGAAGCCTCGGCGTTCCTGCCCACCGCCGAAAAGACTGGCACCATTGTTGCCCTCGGTCACTGGGTGCTGGATCGCGCCTGCCGGCAAATGCGCCAGTGGCGGGATGAAGGCGTCGCACCACCGGTGATTGCGATCAAGCTGTCCCTGGCCCAGCTCAAAAGCGGCCCCGAGCTGATCTATGACGTGTTGCGCACTACCGCGCGCTGGGAGCTTGGCGCCTGGGACCTGCGTTTCGACGTCACCGAAGCAACGCTGGCCCAGACCAAATGGACCCACAACGATGTGCTGCCGCGCCTGCGTGAGCTGGGGGTGACGATCGCCATCGACGACTTCGGCACCGAGTATTCGTCGTTCGACTACCTCAAAACGTACCAGGTCAATCACCTGAAACTCGCCCAGGCCTTTATCGACACGGCCGCCCGCGACCCGGCCAGCGCCAACACTCTGCGCGCCATCATCAACTTCGCCCGGGACGTCGGTATCGGCATCATCGCCGAAGGTGTGGAAACCCTGGAACAACGCAGTTCGCTGATGGCCACCGGATCACCGATGAACGCCCAGGGTTACTACTTCAGCAAGGCGGTCAGCAGTGAGCAGGCCGCCGAGTTGTTGAAGGCTGGGAGTATCGTGCCGCCCAGCCACGACATCGGACCCATCCGCGATAATCCGCAACGCTCCACGGAGGACAAAGGATGAAAACGCCTTTCGTGCGGACCAACCGGCGCATCCTGATCGTCGACGACACGCCTTCGATTCATGATGATTTTCGCAAGATCCTCAGTCCTGAAACAGAGAATGAAGAGACTCTGGCCAGTACCGAAGAAGCGCTGTTCGGCACCCTGCAGATTGACCGGCTGACGTTTCAGCTCGACTCGGCCTATCAGGGTCAGGAAGCGCTTGAACTGGTCCAGCGTGCACTGGCCGAGGGTCGCCCTTACGCCCTGGTGTTCACCGACATGCGAATGCCACCTGGCTGGGACGGTCTTGAGACCATCGAACAACTGTGGAAAGCCGACCCGCACCTGCAAATCGCCTTGTGCACCGCTTATTCGGATTACACCTGGGAAGCCATGGCCGAACGTCTGGAATTCGGCGACCAGATGCTGGTGCTGAAAAAGCCCTTCGACAGCCTGGAAATCCGTCAGATGGCCAGCGCCCTGACCTGGAAGTGGCAGATGGCGCAGGACGCGGCAATGAAAGTGCAGAGCCTGGAGCAAACCATCGAGGCCCGGGTTCACGAGCTGCTCAAAGTATCGCATCTGTTGCAGTACGACGTGTTGACCGAGTTGCCCAACAGCACGTTGCTGGGTGATCGGTTGAATCAGTCACTCGCTTTGTCCAGGCGACATGACAAACAACTGGCGGTGATGTTTCTGGGGCTCGACCGCTTCAAGCGCATCAACAATGCCCTCGGCCATCCGGCCGGTGACCAAATGCTCAAGCATGTCGGGCGCAATCTGGTGTCCACGGTGCGCGAGTCCGACTCGGTGTTCCGCTACGGCTCCGACGAGTTCGTGGTGATTCTCGCCGATATCCGCCACCCGCAGCAGACCAAGGGTATCGCCGAAAAACTGTTGGGCGCCATCCGCACGCCCCAGCACATCGCCGGCCATGACCTGAGCGTGACCGCCAGCCTGGGCATCAGCATTTACCCTGACGACGGTTTCGATGCCATCTCTCTGATCAAAAAAGCCGAAACCGCGATGCGCAACGTCAAGGAAAGCGGACCGAACGATTTCAGTTTTTTCATCGACGAAATGAACCAGCGCGCCCGGGATCAGCAAAGTATCGAGACCGGCATTCGCCTGGCGCTGGAGCGCAACGAATTTGTGTTGCATTACCAACCCAAACTGGACCTTGGCAGTGGTCAGGTGGTCGGCGCCGAGGCGCTGATTCGCTGGCAAAAACCGGGGCACGGCCTGGTCTATCCATCGGATTTCATCGGGGTCGCCGAAGACAGCGGTCTGATCGTCCCGTTGAGCAAATGGGTGTTGGCCGAGGCCTGCCGACAAGCCTGCGCCTGGCAGGCTTGCGGGCTGCCGAAAATCTGCATGTCGGTGAACATGTCGGCCATCGATTTCCGTCAACGGGACTTTGTCGACGGTATCGAACAGACCCTCAAACAGACGGGCCTGGAGCCAGCCTTGCTGGAGTTGGAAATCACCGAAGGGGTGTTGATGCAAAACATAGATGCCACCATTACCTCCCTGAATCGGCTTAAGGCATTGGGCGTGCGGTTGGCCATCGATGACTTCGGCACCGGCTATTCCAGCCTGAGTTACTTGCGACGCTTTCCCATCGATGTGCTGAAAATCGACCAGTCGTTCATTCGTGGCTTGAGCAACGACAGTAACGACGCCGCTCTGGTCGGCGCCATCATCAGCCTGGGCCGCAGCCTCAAATTGACCATCATCGCCGAAGGGGTGGAAACCCTCGAGCAACTGGACTTCCTCAAGGCCCATCAATGCGAGGAAGGCCAGGGTTACTACTTCAGCAAAGCCGTGGAACCGGATGCCTTCGTCCGTTATGTACATGCCGTGAAACCTACCCCATTTGCCGCCACGTGAACGATGCGCAACGACACTCGGGCTATCAGCCAAGGAACCATCAGATGTCGCCGTCCTTTCACTACTTGCTCCTCGTGCCGCTGCTCGGATTCTGTCCGACCGCGGCCGCCGCGCCGCTGGATGAACCGCTCAAACCGCTGCCTGCGGTGCCCCAGCAGAATCCGCTGCGGGTCGAACTCGGTCGTCAGTTGTTCAACGAAACGCAGTTGTCGGTCAACAACACGCTGTCCTGCGCCAGTTGCCATCGTCTGGAAAACGGAGGTGCCGATATCAAGGCGTTTTCCATCGGTTTCGCCGGTCTGCCAGTGAGTATCAACACCCCCAGCGTGTTCAACGCCAGCCTGAATTTCCGGCAGTTCTGGAACGGGCGCGCCGACACCCTGGAATCCCAGGTCAATGAGGTGGTGAAGAGCCCCAGCGAAATGGGCAGCAATTGGGAGCATGTGGTGCAGGTACTGTCCACCGACCCGGCGTACCAAAGCGCGTTCGCCAGCGCCTACCCGAACGGCGTGACCATAGCCAATGTGCAAAACGCATTAGCCAGCTACGAGCGCACGCTGATCACTGCCAACTCGCGTTTCGACCAATACCTGCAAGGCAATACCGACATTCTCACGATCGACGAAAAGTACGGTTACCAACGCTTCAAGGAATACGGCTGCATCGCCTGCCATCAAGGGGTGAACATCGGCGGCAACATGTTCCAGAAGTTCGGGGTGTTGGGCGACTACTTCAAGGGGCGGGTCCAGCCGACTGAAACCGACCTGGGACGCTATCTGGTGACCAAGGATGAAGAGGACCGCTATGTGTTCAAGGTGCCGAGCCTGCGCAACGTCGCGGTGACTGCACCTTACTTTCACGACGCTTCGGCCAAAACGCTCGAAGAGGCGGTGGACGTGATGTTCAAGTTCCAGCTTGGGCGCATTCCTTCCGAGAAAGACAAAACGCTGATCATCCAATTCCTCAAGACCCTGACCGGCGAATGGGATGGCAAACCGTTATGAAAATGTCCCGTCGCCGCAGTCTGGCATTGCTGGGTGTCGTTGCCCTGTTACTGGCCTCGACGTTGTTGTTCCTTTACCTCAAATCCAGCTCCTACCAGTCCTCGACCTACACCGAATCCCAGGACCTGATCCGCCGGATCAAACAGCTGAACGCGCAATGGGAAACCGAGATACTCAAGGCCAGGATCGCCACTAAATACAACTACGATCCGCTGGTCGCACCGCTGACGGAGATGACGCAACTCTGGGATCGGTTCGACACGATGGAGTCGAACCACGGCCGCAACGACTCGCCCGTCTGGCAAGCCAGCCATGATGCGTACCTGACCGCCATCCGGGAAAAGACCCGGCTGGTGGAGCAGTTCAAGTCTCACAACGCGGTGCTGCGCAACTCGCTGGCGTTCCTGCCCACCGCCGAGGACGACATTCAGCAGCAACTGGCTCAGTTGGTCGATGGCGACAAACTGCAACTGCAGAACATCGCCACCGACACTTACGATTTGCTGCTCAGCAGCCTGGAGTTTTCCCAGGCCACCTCCGACGACAAGGCCGCGGATATTCTGGTCGGACTGAACAAAATGCAGGTGAACAAACTGCGCCTGCCTGAGCAGTTTCACAGCCCGATCGATGTTTTGAACAGCCACATTTCGCTGATTCTGCGGGAACAACCGGTGGTCAACCGCTTGCTGGAAAACATCGAAGCTATTCCCGTTGCCGAACGCCTGGACGACATTACCAGCCTGCTGAACACCGACCAGCAACAGGTCGACGCGGTCTACCAGCGTTATCACTTTTACATGTTGGTGTTCTCAGTGCTGCTGGTCCTGCTGCTGGTGTACCTGGCCACTCACCTGATGCGCAGTTTCACCATCATCAATCGCGTCAACAAAGCCCTGAAAACCGCCAATGACGACCTGGAACTGCGGGTGGAAGAGCGCACCCGCGAACTCAAGGACACCCAGAGCGAACTGCTCGACACCGCACGCCAAGCCGGCATGGCCGAGATTGCCACGAACGTGTTGCACAACGTCGGCAACGTGCTCAACAGCGTCAACATCTCGGCCGACCTGGTCTCGCGCAAACTGCGCGCCAGCAAGGCCCAGGGGCTTGGCAAGGCCATGCAACTGATCAATCAGCACACGGGCGACCTCGGCACCTTCCTGACCCAGGACGAGAAAGGCAAGTTGCTGCCTGGCTACCTCAATCAACTGGTGGAGGCCATCGCCCTCGAACAGCAAGGCATGACCGACGAACTTGCCCAATTGAGTAAAAGTGTCGATCACATCAAGGACATCGTCGCCACCCAGCAGTCCTACGCGGGCGCCAACAGCCTGATGGAACCGCTGCACATCAGCGAATTGCTGGAGGACGCCCTGCGCATGAACGCCGGCGCGCTGACCCGGCATCACGTCAGGGTGGTCAAGGAGTACGGCGAGGTGCCTCAGGTCATGGGCGACAAGCACCGTTTGTTGCTGATTCTGATCAACCTGATCAGCAACGCCAAATACGCCATGTCTGACCTCAGCAATCGCCCGCGACAAATGACCCTCGGGGTCAAAATCATCGACGACACGACGCTGCAAGTCAGCGTCAAGGATGACGGCGAAGGCATCGCCCCGGAAAACATGACGCGCATCTTTGCCCACGGGTTCACCACCCGCAAGGAAGGTCACGGCTTCGGCCTGCACAGCTGCGCCCTGGCCGCCATCGAGATGAACGGCCACCTCACTGCCCACAGCGATGGACCGGGCAAAGGCGCGCAGTTCACCCTGCAGATCCCCCTGAAAGCCGTCACGGAGGACGCATGAGCGAGCTTTCTAACCGACGCATTTTGCTGATCGACGACACGCCGTCCATTCATGTGGATTTCCGCAAGATTCTGACGCCGACGCCGGTGCCGACCGTCGAACTGGACAAGATGGAAGCCAAGCTGTTCGGCAGTGAAGTGAATTCCGCCAGCGTGCTGTTCGAGCTGGATTCGGCGTATGGCGGGCAAGAGGGACTGGGAAAACTCAAGGATGCCTTGCAGGAAAACCGTCCTTACGCGCTAGCTTTTGTCGACATGCGCATGCCCGAGGGCTGGGACGGCGCGAAGACTATTGAACAGTTGTGGCAGGAAGACCCGCGCCTGCAAGTGGTGGTGTGTACTGCCTACTCCGACTATTCCTGGGATGAACTGTTGGACCGTTTGCAGGCCCATGACCGGCTGCTTATTCTGAAAAAACCGTTCGACAACATTGAAGTCCAGCAGATGGCCAACACCCTGCTGACCAAATGGGACATGACCGAACTGGCCTTCGTACAGATGAGCCATCTGGAGCATCTGGTGGACCAGCGAACGATGCAGTTCAAACAGGCCAGTGAATCGTTGCAGCGGGAAATCGACGAACGTAAACAGCTTGAATCCCAATTGGTGCAATCGGAAAAACTCGCTTCGCTGGGACAACTGGCGGCGGGTGTCGCCCATGAAATCAACAACCCCATCGGCTTCATTTCTTCCAACCTTGGCACTCTCGATGGCTATTTCAACCAGCTACAGGAAATGCTCGATGCGTATCGGGGGGCGGAAGAGGCGATTGGCTCCATCGAGCTTGTCGAGCGTCTGGGTGAGTTGCGTGAACGGGTCGAACTGGAGTTCCTGCGCGACGACATTCCGCTGCTGATCAAGGAATCCAAGGAAGGAATCAGCCGCGTCGGGCAGATCGTCAAAGACCTGAAGGACTTCTCGCGGGTGGACTCGAACCAGGAATGGCAGTGGGCCAATCTGCAGCAAGGCATCGAATCGACACTGAACATCGTGGCCAATGAACTGAAGTACAAGGCCGATGTGGTGAAAGATTATCAGGTCCTGCCCGACATCGAATGCCTGCCCTCGCAAATCAACCAGGTAATCATGAATCTCATCGTCAACGCGTCACAGGCCATCGGCCCGGATCGCGGCACCCTCACCCTGCGCACCGGAATTGACGGTGAAACAGTGTGGATCGAGGTCGCCGACACCGGCGCCGGCATCCCGCCGGGCAGCCTGAAGCAAATCTTCGACCCGTTCTTCACCACCAAACCGGTGGGCCAGGGGACAGGGCTGGGGTTGTCCCTGTCCTATGGCATTGTGAAGAAACACCGAGGGGAGATTTCGGTGGTGAGTGAAGTCGGGGTGGGCAGCACGTTTCGCGTCGAATTGCCGATTCACCAGACAAAACCCGCCGCCTGAACACCACGCCGATTGCCTGAACTCCGGCGCATCCCTGAGGGAGCTGCTTGCCAGCGAAAGCAATCTCAAGAGCCCTGTAAGTCTTCAGACCGCTATCGCCGGCAAGCCGGCTCCTACAAGGGGTTCGGCCTACCTTAGGTGGCTTCCTGGAAATCCATCTCCGGCGGCTGGCGGCGGAAACCGCCGGTCAGCACCGCCAGGTACACCACGCCAATCGCCAGCCAGCTCAAGCCCAGGTAAATCGCCAGGTGATCAAGGCTGACCATCAGCCACAGGTCCGCCGCCAGGCCGATGAACGGGAAGATCAGGAACAGCACCAGCTCGCGCGGGCCTTTCTTTTCGCCGCCGATCCAGTAATGGAAAATCACCGAGAGGTTGACCAGGCTGAACGCGAGGAACGCCCCGAAGTTGATGAACGAGGTTGAGGTGGTGACGTCCAGCTTCAGTGCCAGTAACGCCACGACAGCGCACAACAGGATGCTGTTGACCGGGGTGCCGAAGCGTTCGTGCAAGGTGCCGAAGAATGATTTTGGCAATACGCCGTCACGCCCCATCGCGAACAGCAGTCGCGATCCGCTGGCCTGAGCCGAGAGGCCCGAAGCGAACTGGCCGACAATCAGACCGATCAGGAAGATCGATACAAACAGGTCGCCACCAATGTTGCGGGCGATCTCATAAGCCGCCGAGTCGACGTTGTCGAACTGGAACGACGGGTGTGCGATCTGCACGAAGTACGACACGCTCACGAAGATCAACCCGCCGATCAAGGTGATCAGCATGATCGCTCGCGGGATGGTGCGGCGCGGGTCGCGGGTTTCTTCGGTCAGGGTGCTGACTGCGTCGAAACCGAGGAACGAGTAACAGGCGATGGCCGCGCCGCTCATGATCAACGGCATTTGCATATCGCCGTTGAAGAACGGCTTGACCGACCACAATGGCGTGCTCGCATCGCCGCCGATGTAATGCACGCAGAGCGCGACGAAGGTGATCAGCACCAGGAATTGCACAAGCATCAGCAGGGCGTTGATGCCATTGGCCAGTTTCAGGCCGACGATATTGATCGCGCTGGTGATGCCGATAAAGGCCAGCACCCAGATCCACTGCGGCACCGCCGGGAACGCGGAATTGAGGTAAGCCGCGCCGATCAGCCAGATCGCCATGGGCAGGAACAGATAATCAAGCAATACCGCCCAACCGGCGATGAAGCCGAGTTTCGGGCTGATGGCTTTGCGCACATAGCTGTAGGCCGAGCCTGCGACGGGGAATGCCGAAGCCATCCGGCCGTAGCTCATGGCGGTGAAGAACATCGCCACCAGCGCCGCGAGATACGCGGCCGGGACCATGCCGGCGGTGGATTGAGCGAGGATGCCAAAGGTGCCGAGCACAATGATCGGCGTCATGTAGGCAATGCCAAACAGCACCACCGACCCCAATGACAGGGTGCGTTGCAAACGAGCCATGAGCGACTACTCCGAATTTTATTGGATTTATGGCAGAGCCGAGTTCGGCGCAAAATTACGGGTGTTGCATTGTTGTTTTGGGTGTTGAGTCAGGTGAATCGTTAAAAGATCGCAGCCTGCGGCAGCTCCTACAGGGGTCGTGTGCCCCTGTAGGAGCTGCCGCAGGCTGCGATCTTTTGATCTTCAGCGCGAAGGAATCAGCAGCTCGCGCAATCCGCCAGCATGCTCAACCAATTCCCCCGGCAACTTCAGCCGCTGGTCATCCAGATACCGATAATCCTGGCGCGCCGCCGTCAGCTGCTTGAGGTCCAGTTCAACCGCAAACTGTCCTTCATCGCGTCCAGCCTCGAACAACAGCGTGCCCAGCGGATCCACCAGTGCACTGCCACCGGCGAACAGCAACCCGCCATCGCCCGCTTCCACCCGGTTGACCATCAGCGCAAACGCCTGGTTTTCCTGGGCGCGAGCCATGATCGCGGTGCGGTGCGTCGGGCCATAGGGGTCCATGTTGCCGTTGGTAACGATCAGCAGTTCAGCGCCCAGTTGCGCCAGGGCGCGGGCGGTTTCGGGGAACTCGATGTCGTAGCAAATCAGCAGCCCGACGCGTACGCCGTTCCACAGGCAGGTCGCGTAGCGATCGCCCGGCTCATAGACACCGCGATCCGACGCCCACAAATGCGTCTTGCGATATTTCAGCGCGATGCCTTCAGGGGTGACCAGCAAGGTGGTGTTGAAAAAGCGACCGTTGTCGTTCTCGGCCGTGCCGATGACCACGGCAATGTTGCGCTCGCGGGCCGCGGCGACAATCGCGCTGACGGCCGGGCCATCCAGGGGTTCGGCGACTGCGGCCACGGTGTCGGCCGAAGGAAAGCCCATCAAGTGGCTTTCAGGAAACATGATCAGTTGCGTATCCGCCGCGCAGGCAGCCATTGCGGCCAGGGCGCGTTCGAGGTTGTAAGCCGTGTCGTTGTCACGGCCCGCCAATTGGGCGAGTTCGACCTTCATGGGTATTCCTTGTTCTAGTGGCCGGGCGGCAGAAAGATTGCCCGGTCGGTGTCTGTGCGCCAGTATGCGCAGCAAGCAACCGGCCGGGGAATCACGCCGCTGGGGTAACACGATAGGGGTAGATGCATGACACTCTCGTTGGACGACATCGCCTGGCACCGTTCGGTGGGGCAACTGATCGACGCCCTGGACAAGCCCAATTTCTGGACGCAGCTGGTGCGCCTGCTGGATCAGTACGTCACCTTCGACAGCTGGGTGGCCCTGCTTTTCAGCGCCGACCGGCACCCGCAGGTGTTTGCCGAATGCCCGGGCGAGGACGGCAGCCCCGATCAGTTGTTCCAGGACTACCTGCGCGGTTTGTACCTGCTCGATCCGTTCTACATCGCTTGCCGCGAGCAATCGCGCACCGGGCTCTATCGCTTGTCGGAAGTGGCGCCGGAGCACTTCGAGCTGACCGAGTATTACCAACGCTACTTTCGTCTGAATGTGGTCGCCGATGAAATCCAGTTCAATTGCCAGCTCGAAGGCGACCGCACGCTGTGCCTGTCACTGGGCAGCAAGCAGCGGTTCAGCGGCCAGCAAATTGCCTTGCTGTCGCTGATCCAGCCGTGGGTGCTGGGGCTGTTGCGCCAGCGCCTGCCCTACGAAATCAACGAAGTCGTGGCCCTCGCGCCATCGCCACCGCAACCCGACTGGCGAGTGCAGCTGGAAGCCTCGGTGCAGCAACTCAAAGGCGCGCAATTGACCGCCCGGGAGCTGGACGTCGGGCGCTTGATGCTCAGCGGTTGCTCCAGTAAGGAAATCGCCCGTAAGCTGGAAATCTCTGTCGAAACCGTGAAAGTCCATAAGAAACACATGTATAGCAAGCTGGGGATCAAGTCCCAGTCCGAGCTGTTTTCGATCTTTCTCCAGGCGCAGAATGCCTGAAAAGATCGCAGCCTGCGGCAGCTCCTACAGGGAGTGCGTCGATCCCATGTAGGAGCTGCCGCAGGCTGCGATCTTTTAAAAATCCGAGTCCGAACCAAGGAACCCGTATGAGCCTGTCACTCCTGAGCCGCTACGCCTTCTTTGCCGTCTGTGTGATATTCACCCTCGCCAGCCTGCCCTTCCTCCAACACGACTGGCTCTGGCCGATCACCGCGGTGACCGGCATTCTCAGCCTGATCGGTCTTTTCGACTTGCTGCAAAGCCCGCACGCCGTGCGCCGAAACTACCCGATCCTCGGCAATATTCGTTATCTGGTCGAAGGCATTCGCCCGGAAATCCGCCAATACCTGCTCGAATCCGACAGCGACGCCCTGCCCTTCTCCCGGGCCCAGCGTTCGCTGGTCTATTCCCGTGCAAAAAATGAAAGTGCGGATAAACCCTTCGGCACATTGATCGACGTGTATCAGTCCGGTTTCGAATTCATCGGCCACTCCATGCGCCCGGCACCGTTGAGCGATCCGAGTGCGTTTCGCGTGATCGTTGGCGGCCCGCAATGCACCCAGCCGTACTCGGCGTCGGTGTTCAACATCTCGGCCATGAGTTTCGGCTCCCTGAGCGCCAACGCAATCCGCGCCCTGAACCAGGGCGCCAAGCTCGGCAACTTCGCCCACGACACCGGTGAAGGCAGCATCAGCGCCTATCACCGGGAAAAGGGCGGCGACCTGACCTGGGAGCTCGGCAGTGGCTATTTCGGTTGCCGCACCGCTGACGGTCGTTTCGACCCGGAACGCTTCGCCGCACAAGCGCAGACACCGCAAGTGCGGATGATCGAAATCAAGATGAGCCAAGGCGCCAAACCTGGCCATGGCGGGATTCTGCCCAAGCATAAAGTCACCAGGGAAATCGCCGAAACCCGCGGCATCATGATGGGCGAAGACTGCATCTCGCCGTCGCGCCACAGTGCGTTTTCCACGCCAATCGAGATGATGCATTTCATCCAGCAACTGCGTGAACTGTCTGGCGGCAAACCGGTTGGCTTCAAGTTTTGCCTCGGTCACCCGTGGGAATTCATGGGCATTGCCAAGGCCATGCTGGAAACCGGCATCCTGCCGGACTTCATCGTCGTTGACGGCAAGGAAGGCGGCACCGGCGCCGCACCCGTGGAGTTTACCGACCACATCGGTGTGCCGATGCGTGAAGGTTTGTTGTTCGTGCACAACACGCTGGTGGGCCTGAACCTGCGGGACAAGATCAAACTCGGCGCCAGCGGCAAGATCGTCAGCGCCTTCGACATCGCCAGCGTGCTGGCCATCGGTGCCGACTGGGCCAACTCGGCGCGCGGTTTCATGTTCGCCATCGGCTGCATCCAGTCACAGAGCTGTCACACCAACAAATGCCCGACCGGCGTCGCCACTCAGGACACCTTGCGCCAACGCGCGCTCGTCGTACCGGACAAGGCGCAACGGGTGTTCAACTTCCACCGCAACACCCTCAAGGCCCTGGCCGAAATGCTCGCCGCCGCCGGCCTCGATCATCCGTCGCAGCTGTCCGCCAAGCATTTGGTACGCCGCATGTCCGCCACCGAGATCAAGCTGTTCTCGCAACTGCATGTGTTCTTGAAACCAGGAGAGTTGCTCACCGGCGAGGTGAACGGCGAGTTCTACTCGCGCATGTGGCAAATGGCGCGGGCCGACAGTTTCGAGCCCAACGAAATCGCCGCCGCCTGACCCTTGTAGGAGCTGCCGAAGGCTGCGATCTTTTGATCTTCAGATCTGTCACCAACGCAGCGCCTTAATCGGCGCCGGCTCCTTCATAACGATAAACCCATAATCCCCCACCAGATAAACCCGGTAGTACTGGCGCTCCAGCAGCGCCGGATACCCGAGGTACCCGACCCGCGTCGCATTGCGGCGCTCCTTCTCCGCCACCACGTTGGTAATGCCCACCTTCGGCAAGTTCTCGGCCAGCATGAAAAAGTCGATGTTGAGCAGGTAGTGCAACACCGGCATCTGCTTGAACGACCCCGCAGCACCCACTAGCCAGTCGTCGGAATACGTCACCGACAGATAAATCCGTTTGGCTTCGCGCAGCTGGGGATGGGTAGCGAAGTCACGCTCGAGGCTGAAAAGCGCACCATTAGAGAAGGCTTTCTGCACCGTCAACACGCGGCCATAGGCGTACGACAGTGAAAGCAGCGCCAGCAATGGGATCACCAATAACAGCGGCAGCCGTTGGTGTACTCGTTCCAGTGCCAGGTGGCTCAGGTAAAACAGCATCACCAACAGCACGGCGAAGCCCATCAAGGTCCTGGCGCCTTCGTTGAAGTCCCGGAAAAACAAGGCAACACCTGACACCAGCAGCATCAAGACCGGCAAAGTCAGCACACACACCAGGCCGATCAGAAGTTTCTTCAGCCCGCCGTCATCACGCTCAAGCACGTTCGCCCCCAATCGAGCACCACCGACAATGGCGCACAGCAACAACGCAGCGAACACCCAGGCAAATCCTCCGTGAAACAGCAGCACCACTTTATCCAGCACTCGGCCCAGGTTGATTTGCAGTTGCAGCAACGGCGCGGCGTCCCGGTTTAACAGCAAGACGCGATCCTGGGTCATGAACGCCACGGCACTGACGCCATACAGCAACCAGCCCATCGCAAACTGCGCGATTTTCCAGCCGATCAACCCGCACCATTGCGCCCACGGCATCCGGTCATTGGCGCCCCGCAGCAGCTCCAGGCAACACAAGCCCAGAAACACATTGAGGCTCACCTGATAGAGCCCCAACGCCAGTGCAATCAGCATGGACGGCACCAGCCACTGAAGAGTGCGCGAGGCATGCCGGAACGTGATCGCGTAGATGACCGCCACCAGGCTCAAGACCATGGTGGGGCCGTCGTATTGATAAGACAGGTTTTGCAGGAAGAACGGGCTGTACCAAAGCGGCAACAGCACCAGGCAGTGGGAAATCGTCGGCTGCGGGGCGTAATGAAACGTCAGGCTGGTCAGAGCGCAGGCCATGGCCAGCGTGGCGATCAACAGCGGCAACGGAAAAATGTTTGGTGCGCCCGTGCCGAAGGTGAGCATGTTGTAAAACAGCTCGGCAAACAATCGTCCCTCTTTCGCCCAAGCCATGCCGGCCGACAGCGAACGCCAGTTGTCATCGATATAGGGATAGTCCGCGAGGATCAGCGGCAACACATACACCAGGGTCGCGAGCAGAAAAAACAACCAGACCTGACGGCTGCCGAGTTCCTTGCCGAGAAAATCGCTGAACCTGCCCATGCTAGAGCCCGAGCCGGTCTTTGCCGCCAACGATGTCTTTCACCACATAACGCGGCCGGTGCTTGGCTTCGATGTAGATCCGGCCGATGTACTCACCGAGGATGCCGATTCCGATCAGTTGCACGCCGCCGAGAAACAGAATGGCGGTCATCAGCGAGGGGTATCCGGGAACGCTGTTGCCGTTGAAAATCTTGTCCAGCACCATGTACACCGCGTACAGCACCGCGAAGATCGAAATACAGCCACCGACGTAGGTCCATAAACGCAATGGCACCGTACTGAATGAAGTCACGCCCTCCAGCGCCAGGTTCCACAGTTTCCAGCCATTGAACTTGCTGGTCCCCGCCACCCGTCTGTCGCGCTCGTATTCCACCACCACGGTGTTGAACCCGGCCCACGACAGCACGCCCTTCATGAACAATTGGTGCTCGGGCAGGGCACGAATCACGTCGACTACCTTGCGATCCATCAAGCGGAAATCACCGACGTTCTCTTCGATCCGGGTGTAGGAAATGCGGTTCAACAGGTGGTAGAACATCGAGGCGCTGTGGCGTTTTAAATAACTGTCGGCGCTACGGTTCCTGCGCTTGGCGAGCACCACGTCCGCGCCCTTCTGCCATTGTTCGATCAATAACGGGATGACGCTGATCGGATCTTGCAGGTCCACGTCCATGGGGATCACCGCATCGCCCGTGGCATATTCCAGGCCGGCGAACAGCGCCGGTTCCTTGCCGAAGTTGCGTGAGAAATTGATCAGCATGACCTGATCATCCGTCTGTGCCAGGGCCTTGATCTGGTCTGCCGTGTGGTCGGTACTGCCATCGTTGATGAAGACGATTTCGACCTCCGCGTGTTCAAGTTTCAACTCCTGTCGAACTGCCATATAAAACAGGTTGATCGCCTGCTCCTCATTGAACACCGGCACGATGAGCGAAACCTTCATACATCACGCTCGCGAAACACCACGTATTTGGAAAACAGGAAGCCGAGCACCAGGCTCAACGCCGAAAACAACGCCACGGTCAGCAAGCCATGCAGCCGCCACACGTCACCCAAATGGCCAACGCCCAGGCTCAACGCCCCCATCGCGGTCAGAAACAGCAGGTAGCCGCCAACCGACGCCTTCGCCTCGAAGGTATAGAGCGCATTCATATAAAAGGAAAACGAGGCCGCCACGCAGAAGGCCGCCAGGTTGCTGACAGCCTGACTGAAACCTGCCGCCACACTGAGCAGGAAAAAGATTTGCCAGTGAATCAGCGTATTCGCGACGCCGATCACCGTGTAACTCGACAAGCCTTTCCACACCCTTCTCATGGGGACGCTCCTGAGCGAGAACGCTGCACACCACCCACTCATATTTGAGCCTGTCTACTGTCAGAAATCACAGGGATGATGGCCTTTCGGACCAGCGGTTAAACGCCGCTTCAACATCTCGTAATATCCCGACTTTGCAATCGCCCACGAATAACGCCACCCTGCGCGCCGCCAATGAGCGGCGCGCAATCCACGGCGCCCCTTCGGCTACTTCTTATTTCAATTTCCGTTCACGAGCCCGCTGTCATGACGTTTGAACGCGATCATCGGATCGACTTTTTTCGAGGCCTGGCGCTGATCTTCATTTTCTGGGATCACGTGCCGCACAACCCCCTCGGCCAAATCACCCTGCGTAATGTCGGCTTCAGCGATGCGGCGGAAATCTTCGTGTTCCTGGCCGGGTACGCGGCGGTGCTGGCCTACGGCAAAGTCCTTGCGCGCGATGGTTATCTGATCGCTTGCGTCAAGATTCTGCGTCGCGTCTGGGTGCTCTACGTGGTGCATATTTTCCTGCTGGCGATGCTGATGGGCATCGTGTTCTTCGCCAACAGCCATGTGGAAACCCGTGATCTGGTGGAGGAAATGGGCATGCACCACTTCATCACCAACCCTCAGCAAGCCTTGGTGGATGAACTGCTGCTGCGCTTCAAACCGAACCTCATGGACCCGCTGCCGCTGTACATCGTGCTGTTGGCCGGGTTGCCGCTGGTGCTGCCGCTGCTGGTGCGCAAGGCATGCGCGGTGGTGGCGGTGTCGTTGACGGTGTACCTGCTGGCGCCATGGTTCGGCTGGAACCTGGCGGCCATCAAGGACGGCGTCTGGTACTTCAACCCGGTGGTCTGGCAATTGCTGTTTGTGCTGGGTGGTGCGGCGGCTGTTCACGGGCAGCGGATCAAAAGATCGCAGCCTGCGGCAGCTCCTACAGGGGTACGCGATCCATGTAGGAGCTGCCGCAGGCTGCGATCTTTTAAGCCGTTATTTATCACTGCACTGCTATACGTGGTCGTCACCGGCTTAATTACCCTCTCCTGGCGCTGGCCGGACATTCACGACGCGCTGATGCCAACCTGGCTGAGCAACCTGCTGTACCCGATCAGCAAGACCGACCTGTCGCCGGTGCGGCTGCTGCACTTCCTGGCGCTGGCGTATGTCACGGCGAAATTGTTGCCGGACACTGGCTGGACGCAAAACTGGCTGGCGCAGCAAAGCTGTCGAATGGGGCGTTATTCACTGGAAATTTTCTGCCTCGGCGTACTGCTGGCGCCCTTGGCCGACATGGTCAACGCCATGACTGACGATGCCTTTGCCATGCAGATATTCACCGCGCTGGTGGGTGCCGGGTTGATGGCGTTGTTGGGGGCGTGGCTGGATTTCAATAAACGGTTGAACCAGACAATCAAAAAATCGCAGCCTGCGATCTTTTGATCTTCAAAACCAAACACCGTCAGCAGCACCAGGAACGCCGGGGCTTTTGTGGCGAGGGGATTTATCCCCGTTGGGTGGCGCAGCCGCCCCAAAAACTTACGACTGCTGCGCAGCCGAACGGGGATAAATCCCCTCACCACAAAAGCCCATTCACCCACAAAAGCCATTCACCCACAAAAGCCCATTCACCACAAAAGCCCCTTCAGCAAAAAAATCCCTACCAAAAAGCCACCCAGCCCCAATTTTTCGCAAGAATCAGAATTTTCACACAAAGGTTGCAGCTCCCAATCTGCCTGTTCGGCACTAGCCTGAAAGCATCTATCGACGGCCGCACAAGGAAGCAATGGATTGCCTACTCAACCAAACTCTCATCGCCTGCGCTTAGGCCGACACTCTGAAGCCGGTCGCGCCTACCTCATCACTGCAGTAATCCAAGATCGCAAACCCATTTTCTCTCACTGGCCATTAGGCCGCCTGCTTGTCGCAGAACTGCGACGAGCTCACGACTCCGGGCAGGTGAATTCAATCGCCTGGGTTGTCATGCCCGATCACTTTCATTGGCTGATGCAATTGCAAGATGACAATTTGGGACATGTCATCGGTGCCATCAAAGCCCGATGCACCCAGGCACTGAACAAAACGACCGGCCGAAGTGGCGCTCTGTGGCAAACCGGCTATCACGACCGAACCATCCGTGATGGCGAAGATCTTCTACCATTCGCTCGTTACATAGTTGCGAACCCATTGCGTGCAGGGTTGGTGGAAAAAATCGGTGATTACCCGCTATGGGATGCCTGCTGGTTGTAACGTCCCCTTTTCTGTAACGACCGAAATCCCCTCACCACAAAAGCCCCCACAAAAATCCCCTCATCACAAAATCCCCTCACCCCTTCCACGGGCGCTAAACGCTGGATATTCGAGATTTGTGTATTCACAATTTTTTCACCATCGCTCACCACCGTCTAAGCTTCAGACAAGTCCGATCAATCTGCGTGAATGGATCAGTCGACTATGGGCGCGTTATGGCAAACCGATTCGAGTAAAACCGTGGTCCCGACTGAACGTGTGGATGAAGCGCCTATACCTGAAAAACCTCGTCGCAGTCGTGTCAAACACGGCTGGAAGGCGTTTTGGTTGTTGCTGCTGATTTTCCTGATTGTCCTGGGACTCGCGGCGGCCAAGGAAATGCGCACCTCGAAATTCCAGGCCCGGGAAGTCAGCCAATTTGCCGCCTCCCTGAGTTACACCCTGCAACCCGGCCCCAGCGATGCCATTCGTTACCCCGGCGCGGGGCCTTTCGATTTACGGCTGGGCTACAGCTCACTGGGCGAATTCCTGCCTCGGTTGATCAAGCGCGACTACGTGATTGCGGCCCAGACCCGTTTTTCCCAGAAGCTGATGGATTACAGCGACAAGGGCCTTTTCGTGCCCTATTCGGAGAAAATCCAGGCCGGTTTATCGATTACCGATTGCAGAGCCGCGCCGCTGTATCAGTTCAAATATCCACAACAGCTTTATTCGAGCTTTAACTCGATACCGCCGGTGGTGGTCAACAGTTTGCTGTTCATCGAGAACCGTTTTCTGCTCGACCCCAAGCAACCCCTGGCCAACCCCGCAGTGGATTGGCCGCGTTTCGGCATGGCGGCGTGGTCGCAGGTGGCCAAGTTGCTGCACATGCCCGGCCAGTCCGCGGGTGGCAGTACGCTGGCGACGCAACTGGAAAAGTACCGGCATTCGCCCGATGGCCTGACGGTGTCGGGAGCGGAAAAGATCCGGCAGATGATTTCCGCCACCGTGCGCGCTTATCAGCCCGGACCGGAAACACTTGAGGCTCGCAAAAACGTGGTGCGTGACTACCTCAACAGCGTGCCCCTGTCCGCCGTGCCGGGCCACGGTGAAGTGCATGGCATGGCCGAAGGGTTGCGCGTCTGGTATGGCGCCGATTTCAACCAGGCCAATGAAACGCTGGCCAGCACCCAAACGGACCCCAAGACCCTGGCCGCCAAGGGCCTGGCCCTGCGTGAAATGCTTTCGTTAATGATTGCCCAACGCCGCCCTTCCCACTACCTGACCAAGGGTCGTGATGAACTGGCCGACCTTACCGACAGCCACATTCGCCTGCTGGCACAGAACAATGTGATCGATGCGCCCTTCGCGGCAGCTGCGTTGGCCAGCAAAGTGACTTACCGCGACTGGCAGACCCAGCCCACCATTCAGCCCATCGAAACCAACAAAGGCATCAGTGTAGCGCGCAGTCGTTTGGGCGGGCTGCTCAATCGTCCGCTGTACGACCTCGACCGCCTCGACCTCTCGGCCACCAGCACCCTGCAAGGCGATCTGCAAACCCGGACCACCGAATACCTCAAGCATCTGGCCGACCCGGCATTTGCGGCGCAGATCGGCTTGATGGGCGAACGCTTGCTCACCCCCACCAGTACCACCCAGGTGCGTTACAGCTTCACCCTGTTTGAACTGACACCGGACGGTGCGCGCGTGCGAGTACAGACCGACAGCACCGACCAGCCGTTCGACATCAACGAAGGCAGCAAGCTGGAACTGGGCTCCACCGCCAAGATGCGCGTACTCACCACCTATTTGCAGATCATCTCCGAGCTGCACGACAAATACGCCGGGATGACCATCCCTGAACTGAAGAAAGTCGACGTCCCCGACCAGGACCGCCTGAGCCGCTGGGCCGTTGATTACCTGATCCAGAACAAAGATCGCAACTTGCAAACCATGCTCGGCGCCGCGCTGGATCGCAAATACTCCGCCAGCCCCGGCGAAGCATTTTTCACCGGGGGTGGGCTCCATGTGTTCCATAACTTCCGTAAAGAAGACAACGGCCGTATTCCGACCTTGCGCGATGCGATACGTGAGTCGATCAACCTGCCCTTCATCCGCCTGATGCGTGACCTGGTGCGCTACACCACCTATTCCGGCCCCAACAACAGTGCCGAATTGCTCGGGGATGATCGAGACCCTCGGCGTCAGGAATATCTGGCCGATTTTGCCGACCGTGAAGGCACGTCGTTCCTGCTGAAGTTCTGGAAGAAATACAAAAACAAAGACACTCAGGCACGGCTCGATACCTTCCTCGACAGCATGCGCCCGACCCCGATCCGCATGGCCGCCGTGCACCGGTATCTGCTACCGCAGGCCAGCCAGGAAAGCTTCAATACCTTCGTGCGCTCGCACCTCAAAGGCGCCAAGCTGACCGAAAAACTCACCGACGAACGCCTCCAACGGCTTTATGAAAATTACAGCCCCGGCGCCTACGACCTGCCGGACCAAGGCTTTATTGCCAAGGTTCACCCGCTGGACCTGTGGCTGATGGGTTACCTGCTGAACAACCCTGATGCCAAGTGGAGCCAGATCGTCAAGGCCAGCCAGTTCGAACGCCAGGAAGTCTATAGCTGGCTGTTCAAAAGCCGGCACAAAGGCGCCCGCGACAGCCGTATCCGCACCATGCTGGAGATCGAAGCGTTCCTCGACATTCACCAGCGCTGGCAGAAAGTCGGCTACCCGTTCGATCACCTGGTGCCGTCGCTGGCCACCGCCATCGGCAGTTCCGGCGACCGTCCGGCGGCGCTGGGCGAACTGATCGGCACCATCCTCAACGACGGTGTGCGCATGCCGACACTGCGCATCGACAGCCTGCACTTCGCCGCGAACACACCGTATGAAACCAAGCTGATCAATGACCCGGACGTGGGCAAACGCGTCATGCCGTCCGAAGTCGCTACCGCCATGCGTGAAGCCTTGTCACAAGTGGTGGACGCCGGCACTGCCAAGCGTGTTTCCGGCAGCTTCATCACGCCGGATGGCAAACCGTTGGCCATGGGCGGCAAGACGGGAACCGGTGATAACCGCATTGAAGCCATCGGTTCAGGGGGGCGGATTCTCAGCTCGAAATCCATCAACCGCACGGCCACTTTCGTGTTCTACATTGGCGATCATCACTTCGGCACCTTGACCGCGTTCGTACCCGGGCGGTCCGCCGAAACCTTCAAGTTCACCTCGGCGCTGCCAGTCCAGGTACTCAAGGGCATGGCACCGATTCTCACGCCGTATCTGCAACCGGGAAGTAACACGCAGTGCTTGCCTGTCGAGGTAGCCCGGCGTTGATGAACGGCCATCAAGCGACTAAACCTCCGAATCCCAAATCACTGTCACGCTGCCCGAGTACTGCCGCGGTTGTCCGGGGCGAATCATCTCGATGACTTCACCCGCAGGAATTTCGAAGTGCAGGGTTCCGGGCTTGCGGTCCACGTAAATACCTGGCTGAAACAGTTCGGTACCGCTGCCATCACGCAGCAACTGGCGCCGGTTGACGGATTGGCCACCGGCGTCGGTCAAACCATGGGGCAGACTGACGCTGACGTTCAGGGGCACGACGTGACCGGACACAGCGTCCCGGACGGAACAGGTTCGGCCGTCCTGTGAGTACTGACACTCCAGATTCATCTTGAAACGTGAACTGGCGGAAATATTGAAGGTTTGATCCCTGAACAACCGCGTCGGTTTTCGGCCCTGTTGCAACCAGGATTGCCAGCCACCCTGAGGGGTCAGCTCAACGCGATTACCACCCGGTGGCACGTCGACTTTGAGGGTGTGCTGGACGTCCAGCGTGAAGTTCAGTGCCAGTGTCGAACTGCTGGGCTGCATGATGTCGCCCATGTCGAAGTCCCCATTGGGACCTACGGTGTACACCAGGTTGCCACGGTACTTGCCCGAGGACATGCCCAACGGATTGGGCGTCTCCAGTTCATAGGCGAAGTCGAGGTATTCATACTTCATCCAGGGAATAGTGAATTTCGCCTGCCGTGAACAAACACCGTCTGTCGGTGTTTTCCAGAAGAAACCGTAGGCGTGCTCCCAGATCAGGCCCACGCCGCTGTAAGTGCAGGGTGGTGGTGTGTTGACCCACGTGCCATCCCATAACTTCCAGTGGGCATCGCGAGGCGTGTCGGTTGGGCCGACAATGGTCGTGACGATATCAGTGACATACCGGGAACCCAGGCCGGCAATACGCACCCTCACGGTTTCCGCCTCACCAGTGCGCTCGTGGTAAACCGTCAAATCCCGCCATTGCGCCGGCACCTTGAACATCGCGCCCTGCCGCACAGCAGGATGATTAGCCAGGATGGGGCCGACGGAATCGAACACGATCGGCACGCGCAGGCTGAACATTTCATTGTCTTTGCATTGCTGGGGATAAGAGGCGCAGTAGCCACTGGGCGGCGTGTCGTTGGTGAATTTATTGCGTTGCGGATTTGCCGAATCCGGTTTGAACGAGGCATCAATCGATACCTCCTCAGCCCAGGCCGAAGACAGCCACAGCGCAAACAAAAAAGTCGCGCCAGCACAGCGTTGGAACACCCGAAAACAGTCCATCCCTTTAGCCTCATAGCCTCGGCGTCAAGCACCTGGCATAACTGCGTTGAAGATCATGTTGACGCTGCCGAAGTAGGTGCCGGGTTTGTAAACCCCATCGGCAGGCGGCGTCGGGACGATTTCCAGCAACACGCGTTTGCCGGGGGCGGCGTCGGCCTGGGAAACCACTTCGCTGCTCTCCTGCTCGCTCAACAACTGGCCGTTGAACAGCACGCGCAAATCAATGTCATGGGCCGCGGTGCCGTTGGACAAGTACGGTCGGCCCTCCAGCCGGGCTTCGATCGAGCCGGCCTCATTGCGCACGTCGAAATACTTGCGCAGGCCGCCCAAGGTCGACGCCGTCAGATTCCACGGCAGTTGTTGTTCCCGATGAATCCAGCCCGGGTCCGACGGGATGACATAAAACGCGTGGGTCGGAATCGTGACGAACACTTCGAATTGATGCACTTCTCTGGCGCCGATGGCCCAGGGGCTCGCCCCTATTGTGGCAACCGACAAAAGCATCACGGTCAGTTTCTTCAACATGGCTCAGCCCTTCACTTCGATTTTTTTACTTTTCTCGCCTTCCACCAGCGTGAAGCGATATTCCCGACCGGCCTTCTTTTCAAAGTTGAACGTGCGGCCCGCGAGAACGTGGTGTTTGGTCGTCGGTTGGCAGTCCTGTTCGCTCTTGATTGCGCAATCCTTGAACTCGTCGATGACCACCACGGTGTTGCCGTTGTTGCGAATCCTGTAGGTGCCCGAGGTGTTTTCGATCACGCTGTCGAAATGGGTTTCCTTTGGTCGCACGAAAAATATCGCGCCATAACCCGCCAGCACCGTGACCCCGGCAGAGAGGCTTTTTTTGTAGTCCTCGCGTTCGTCGCTGGAGACCGCAAACTCGTCTTCCTTCTCCGGCACCACCGGGACGAAACGCACCCTGAAATAACGTTCCTTGTCACGTTCGCCCATGTACAGCAATCGCGTGCCCTGCATGCCATTGGCCGGCACGATCAGCCGGGCCGGGCTGGCCATCAAGCCATCACGGGCGCTGTTATCGGCCTGGCTCTTGAGCGGTACTTCCCGCGAGGTACCGTCGGCGGCAAACAGAATCTCGAGGATGTTGACCTTCACAAAAGCGGTGCTGTCGCCGCCGTTGAAGACTCGCTTCAGGTAGGTACTTTTGTCGCCGTCGAGGTAGTCATAAACGGTGCCGATATTGATGCTGGGGCCGGCGAAAGTTGCCTGGGTAAAAAAACAAAAACCAAATAATGCCAACAGACGTTTCATAGTCCTGTACCTCTTTAAATGAATGCAGAAATGCCTTGATCCACTAGACGTCTGAATCCCAGATCACCGTGACCCTGCCGGAGTATTTTCGGGACTGCCCCGGTCGGATGATGAAGGCCACGTAGTCCGCTCGCACGTCAAAGTGCAAGGTTCCGGGTTTGCGATCCACATAGAAACCCGGCTGAAAAAGCGGTTCCTGATTGGTCTTTAACAATTGACGGTTGACGATTTTCCCGTCAGCGTCGGTCAAACCGTGGGGCAGACTGACGCTGACGTCCAACGGAACGGCACCATTAACGGGATCGTACAAACCACAGCCGTCACCAATGTAAACAGAACAGTCCAGTTTCATTTTGAAACGTGTACTCGCTGAAACATTGAAGGTTTGATCCCTGAACAATCGCGTTGGTTTTCGCCCGTTTTGCAGCCAGGACTGCCAGCCACCCTGCGGCTCCAGTTCCACGCGGTTGCCACCTGGAGGAACATCAACTTTCAACACGTGTTCAACCTTGAGCAAAAAATCGAGCACGATCTCCTTGTCTTCGGCGTCCATGACGTCGCCCAGATCAAAATCCTGATGAGGCCCAACCCGGAACACATGTTGACCGGTGTATTCACCCGCGGTCATTTGCAGGGGATTGGGTGTGATCAGCTCATAGGTGATGTCGAACGTTTCATAGCGAAAGGGTGGAGGAATATCGAACATCGCTTTTTTCGCACAGGTGCCCGCTCCGACAGGATGCCTCCAGAAGCTGTTGTAACCGATGTCATTGCCCGCCCCGGCCAGGCCAGTGCAAGGCGCGCCGGCGGTCATCCACGTACCCTTCTCGAAGAGAAAACTATGCCCAAGCCCCCCTGTCAGCTCTGGAGCGGGTCGAGGCAGTTTGTAGGCAACGCCCATCCCGGCGACTCGAAACTTGACCACTTGCGGGGGTGAGCCGGGCTGGCTGACTTCGATGTCCTGCCAGTCCGAAGGAATCCTGAACATCGCCCCTTGGCGTGGATCCGCATGCTCGCCCCGGATGGTGGCTATCGAATTGGAAGGAATCGGTAGCCGCAGACTGAAAAGATTGGCTTGTTTGCACTGCGGAGGGTTATCCAGACAAAACCCGCTGTTCGGCGTCAGGTTCTTGAACTGGTTGAATTGCGGGTTGGCGGAATCCGGATTGAACACAGCATGGATTTGCTGAGTCACTGTGGCCGAAGCCGAAATTGGCCACATCAAAGCGAGTAGCATGGGTGCGGTTTTTCCACACCCAGCCGCCATAAATACACGAAATGCTTTCACCTTCACTTCCCTCTTGAAAGTACATCGATCGCGGATCAACCCGCCTCTGCGGCTACAAGCCCGGCATTCGCCAGGGTCTGCGGCGTGCAACGCAAATCACCAATCATCAACACGTTGTTTTCAGTGCGAGCGGTACTCGGATCGAGGCGGAACTGACACAGCAACTGGTTGCCATGGCGCACCTCCAGGGTCGGTGAACCGGCGTTCATTTCCATGGAGAAGAACCCGTCCACCTCGCTCACCCCACGACTGGCGTGGTTGATGATGTGGTGGCCTTTGAGCGGATTGCCCTGGGGGTCGATCAGGCGCCCGAGCACGGTGAGGGTTTTCATCACCCGCACCTGGCGATATTCCACGCCGCCCTTGTTCAGGTGATAACTGGAGCGGGCCGGTTGTATGGTCGCCGCAGGCACGTGGTTGCCTTCGAAGTCAAAACTGACGGAGCTGCTTTTGTAAGCGGTGATCGGCACGAAATTGCGCCCGGGCTTGAGTACCGCACTGCCGCCGCTTAAATCGTCGGCACGCAGGGCGATGCCTTCGATGTCAGACTCCACGTCGATGATCATGCCGGCGCCGTTGCGGTGATACTGGCTGGTCATGACCATCTTCTCGCCACCCACAGCCACGGTACTGTCCAGGTTCAAACCACCGGTGAAGTCATTGTTGAAGGACGAACGCTGGATGAAACCATCGCCACTGACCACGTCCGAAGACATCGTCGCCATCGCGTTCAACCCAACGCCGTAGGTATCGGTAATGGCGGTGGCCGAAACGCTTTGCAGCAAGTGATCCTGAAGGTTTTTGCGGTAGGTGACCGAGGCGTTGTTATCGCGACCACCCTCACGGGCAGTGCGCGATCCGATACTGCCGGATAGCTGTTCACCCGGCCCGCCCAACGCGATGTTGACGCTCAAATCGATACCGCGATTGCGATCGTCTCCCGAGCTGATGCTGCCTGGCCGGTCGAACAGCGACAGCCGCCAGTTGGCGTCGCTGCCAAACAATTGCGTGCGCTGGGTCCAGCCCAGGTCTACACCCGTGCCATTGGTGTTGCCTTCGCTGTGGGACACCCGGGCGTTGACCGAGCTTTTGCTGGTGAGCCGGTGGTTGATCGACAACGACGAGTTGCTGGTCTGCCCGACGAACACATTGCGCTGCCGTACCCGCGTGCCATCCGGCAAGGTGTCATACAGCTTGGTGGTATCGAGCCAGCTGCGGTTGTGGCTGGCGACAACGCTGCCACTGCCGTAGGAATACAGCCCTTGCACGTCGAGGCCGGTGCCGTAATCCTCGGTCTGGTAAATGTTGGCGTAGAGGCTGGCGTTGTTGACGATTGCCCAGTCGACCGAGGTGCCGTATTGCAAACTGTCGCGCACCTGCCGGCCGGTCAAGCCGAGGATCACTCGCGGGTGCAGCAAGAAGTTGAACGCGGCGCCGGCGGTCATATCGCCATCGGCCTGATCGTCCCAGTTGCTGAGCAATTTGGATTCACGGCCGGCGAACAGGTTGTAGCGCCAGCGCTCGTCATGGTTGCGCCAGTTGTTCGGCTTGTAGACCAGCTCCTGAGTGCTGGAGGTGATTTGGCCGTCTTCGATCAGGCGCACTTCCACCTCATAAATCCCGCCCGGTAGCGGTCGGGTATCGAGGGTCTGCAACCCGGCTGGTACCGCTTGGGTGTTGATCAACAAGCCGTCGCGGTAGATCTCGACCGACCCCAGGCGATTGGCCGTGACGTAGATCGGATACACCGCAGGTTTCGGGTTGTTGATCGCCAGGCTGTCGGAGCTGCCGTACATCACGCCCACCGCCGTGTCGGGGCTTGCGCCAAAGGTGCGTGGCTGGCGCGTCAGGCCTTCGGAATTCGGCGTGAAATACCCCAGGCGCACAAAATTGCCTTGCAGTTCACGTTGGGTGAACAGTTCGTGCACGGCGTGATAGAGCTGGTTATCCATGCCGCCCAGCCGGGACAATTGCAGGTTGACCGCTTGCGTCCAGTTACCCAGGCTGCTGCTGGCTTCCAGGCCGTAGCGCCCGCCGAGGTCCTGGTTCTGGCCACCGTTGAGGTTCAACTGGTTACGCACGATGAGGCCGGTGCTGCCGCCCTCGGGGAGCGAGTAGTACCGCTGCTCCTGATCGTCACGCTCAGCGTTTTCGGTGAGGATCGAGACCAGTGAGTCTTCCAGGCTGTAATGCACCGCCAGCAGTTGCTCCGGGCACTTGGCCTGGCAGCCGCCGAGGCCCACACCTTGTTTAAGATAGTTTGACCAGATCTCCCGCTCAGTGGGTTTGAACTGGCTATCGCTGACATCGGTGAAGTCAACGAGGGTAATGCGATCGTCGCGGGTTAGCACCACCATCGCCTCACCTAGAAATTGTTTATCAAGTTCCACGCGCACCGCCAACGGGACATCGAAGAAGTGCTCTTCGAAGTCAGTCGGTAAACCCTTGGCCTGCGCAAGTAAACTTCTAGGTGAAGTGCCGTTATCCGGTGGCGCTGCCAAGGCACTGGCACAAAAACACAAGGCAAGCGCGGTCGCGATGGGAGTCATCGGAAACATGAACTGAATTCTCTGGAAACAGATAGGTTAAACCCGGTCGATGAGCAACAATTTACCCACCGACCGGCAAGCTTTACCAAATAAGGACTAGTTTTTATTGAAAACTACACAGAGATCAATCAAGGACGAACCAGAGCATCAAACACTACGATCGGGTTCGCAGTATACAAACCGACTTGCGCATTAGTTGGTTTGGCCGCAGTAATGACCAGGTCCGCTCGCATGCCGCCGTTGGATTCAGTGTCGCCGACCACTTCTTGCGCAACACCTGTCAGCGTCGTGCCGTTGAAGGCGTAGGTGAGAGGAATGTTCTGGGTGGGATTGCCGTTGAAAAGTGGCGCTGGACCACCCTCGACGTAAGCCGCTACTGCGCCGGTGGTGTTACGGATATCAAAGGCGCCACGGACTTCCGACAAAGTACCGTTGGCAATGTTGTACTGCATGACTTCAGCCTTACCGAAGTCCTTGTCCACCGGTTGAGCATGGAAAGCCGTGGTCGGGATAGTGGCGCTGATATTGATGGAGGTGCGCGCTTCTTCTGCAGCGAACGCCGCCGAAGTGCTCAGTGCCAGGAGGGTCATCGGGACGGCGATTGCAAACTTCTTGAACATTGTTGAGTACCTGTATTTTTCGAAGGATTGTTTCGTGGAAAGTATTGAAAGGCCGGGCCAATCACCGAAGTGATGGCGCTTTGGCTTAACTTTCGACGCCGGAGAATGATCAACCAATCCCACAAGAAAGTAAGTACGTAACTTCCGAAGAACATGTAGTTAAAACGACCCGAGAGCAGGAGGAAAAAAGCCGGAAAAACACTAATTCAATTGTTCAACCTTCAGACAAATACTACATACAGTTTTAGTCTAAAAAGCACACAGATAAAACTTACCGCAATGTCTGTAAGAACAAACATTAGAAGGCCGATAATTAGTTCAATCACTCTAAAAGAGCAAGCCCTAACGTTGATCCCCGTAGCCGCCAGGCTTGCCGGCGAAGGCGTGCTCGTGAATGCCTTCGCCGGCAAGCCTGGCGGCTACAAAAATCTACCGTGAAGGCCTCGACCGTTCGTCATGACCGCTTGCCTTTACAATAAGATATATCTTAAGTTGTATCTAAACACGACGAAGAGAAGGAAAAAATGAGAGACCATCATTCCCCCCACCGCGAACACGGCGATGGCCGTGACGGCTTTGAAAAGCGCCCCGGCCGAGAACGCGGCGGTCGCGGACCACGGGTATTTGCCCCCGGCGACCTGAAATTGCTGCTGCTGGCACTGATCGCCGAACAGCCCTGCCACGGCTACGACTTGATCCGCCAGATCGAAGCCATGTTCGACGGCGCCTACAGCCCCAGCCCCGGCGTGATCTACCCGACCCTGACCTTTCTGGAAGAAAGCGAAATGATTCAGGGCGACGCCGAAGGCGGAAAAAAACGCTACAGCGTGACCGATGCGGGACGCCTGTCCCTGAGCGAGCAAGCGATTGCCCTCGACGGTGTGCGGATGCGCATTGAGG
This sequence comes from Pseudomonas sp. LBUM1644, assembly GCF_059716195.1. NCBI lineage: Bacteria > Pseudomonadati > Pseudomonadota > Gammaproteobacteria > Pseudomonadales > Pseudomonadaceae > Pseudomonas > Pseudomonas sp. LBUM1644. Next base: position 5,167,496 of record NZ_CP166812.1, read on the forward strand.
TCAGCAAGCGTTCATTGCGCGGCCATGATCGCCCGGCTGAAATCCACGAGGCTGTGCATAACTTGCGTCATGCCTTGCAACTGCATCACGGGCGCTGGAGTGCTGAAGAAATCCAGCGCGTCGCCGACCTGCTCAACAACACCGCCAAAGCCATCGTCGACGGCCCGGCCGTTAAAACTGCACAGGAGAACGTCGAATGACTGCAGTCGAAACCCAAACCATTCACCGTGTCATGCACGAGATCAAACGCCGTCGCCTTGAAGTGCTACGCGTGGTCGACCTGACTCCGCGCATGCGTCGGATCACCCTGGGCGGGCCTGAGCTGGCAGGCTTCATCAGCCTCGGCACCGACGACCACGTCAAGCTGCTGTTCCCGCAGAATGCGGCGGAACAGGCGGCACTGGAAAACCTGGTGCTCGGAGCCGGCAAAGACAACGGGCCGATGCCGGCGATGCGCGACTACACGCCGCGTCGCTACGATTTGGACACACTGGAACTGGACATCGACTTCGTACTGCACGGCGACGGCCCTGCCGCGACCTGGGCCGAGCAGGCAAGACCGGGCCAGTTCCTGCACATCGGCGGCCCACGCGGCTCGATGATTGTGCCGGACATCTTCGACAGCTACTTGCTGATCGGCGACGAAACCGCCCTGCCCGCCATCGCCCGTCGCCTGGAAGGTCTGGCGGCCAATCGTCGAGCGCTGGTGATCGTGGAAGTGGAAAGCGGCAAGGAGCAGCAGGTGCTGCAGAGCGCGGCCGAAGTCAATGTGATCTGGGTGCTGCGCGAAGGGGGCAAGGACCCTTTGTTGACCACCGTGAAACAGGTGCAAGTGCCTGCCGGTAATCTGTATGCGTGGGTTGCGACCGAGACCAAAGTGTCGCGGCAGATCCGACGAGTCTTGCTCGATGAACATGGCCTGAATGACCAGTTCGTCAAGGCCGTCGGGTACTGGCGGCTGGATGACAGCGACGACGAGTGATTGGCTCCAGGGCCTCTTCGCGAGCAGGCTCGCTCCCACATTGGATCGATTGTTACCAAATGACCTGTGGGAGCGAGCCTGCTCGCGATGGAAATAGCTCAAACACTACAATTGCAGGCCTGTACCCCGACGCCCGAGCCACCGATCCGCACCGATCAATAACAACGCGATCACCACAAACCCCACCAACAATCCCCCGGCATTCAAAAACACCTGTGGATAACCCAATTTGTCGACATCAATGAACGGATAGGGATAAACCGCCAGGAGATGTCCGCGCCACAATGCATAACCGAAGTAAACCAGCGGGTAGATTACCCATAACGCGATGTGCCGAAGACGCAACGTGCCTTTGGGCACGCAGAACCACCACCAGACCAGAAACAGCAGCGGCATGACGTCATGCATGAGCTCGTCGGCCAGGAACTGCCAGCCTTCGGGATGCCACAAATGGCGTAACAGAACGTTGTACGCCAGGCCGACCACGGCGATGCTCACGGCAATCGCGCTGCTCACCCACGGCTGCAAAAACCAGCGTCGAGCTGCCGATTCTCGAGACGTCAGTTCGCAGGTCAACACGGTGGCCACCAGTGTGTTGGTCAGCACCGTGAAATAGCTGAAAAAACTCACCAGCCCGCCCAGCAGACTGGCGGCCAGCGTCCAGCGCGAGTAGAAAATCAGGTACAGCTGAATGCTCAATCCCGCCCAGCCGAGGACTGCGGCCACGGCCACAAGACGACGCCGCACAGCAGACCAGACGACCATGCTCAGAGCGGTCGCTTGGTGCGCATCAACTTCACGTACAAGCGCTCGACCTTCTCCCTCGCCCACGGGGTTTTGCGCAGGAACGTCAGGCTCGACTTGATGCTCGGGTCACTCTTGAAGCAGCGGATATCAATGCGCTCGGCCAGCCCCGACCATTCGTAATGCTCAACCAGTGCGTTAAGGATCTGCTCCAGCGTCACGCCGTGTAGCGGGTTGTTGTTCTGTTCGGTCATGCCGGGCCTTCAGCGATGAGAGGTTGGGAAGGCGCGCACCTTAGCCGAGGGGGGTGTCGGGTGGAAGGGCTCTATGCGCTGTCTGTTAAATGTAGGTGTTCCGGAAAAGATCGCAGCCTGCGGCAGCTCCTATATTGAAACGCAAATCCCTGTAGGAGCTGCCGAAGGCTGCGATCTTTTCCCACGGACTGTTACAAAATCCGAAACGAACCATGTCAATAAAACCTCTTTTTCTATTTGTAACAGAACATTATCCTTGCGCCCGTTAAGCTGAAACGATTCCGTCAACCAATTCAATCCTGTCGTTTTCAGTTCATTTCAAATCGTTGAGAGACAGCGCTGCCTTATTGCCTGCGCATCCTTCTAATCAACACCACAACACCCTGTAGGAGCGAGCTTGCTCGCGATGGACTTGTGAGCGCTACGTTCATTCAGAAAGCCCGAGTCATCGTTATCCACCATCGCGAGCAAGCTCGCTCCTACAGAACTGAACCATGCCTGCGCCAGATCGTCATCTACAGTGAACTTGCGCGGGACTACTTGAAACGTCACGGAGAACCACACTATGAGCACTGATGGTGCTTTGAGTCGAAGTCGTATCTTGCCGACCCTGCTCGGCATTCTGCTTCTGCTAATGGGCCTGGCCATGCTGGCAGGCGGGATCAAGCTGAGCATGCTCGGCGGCTCGCTGTATTACCTGCTGGCCGGTATCGGACTGGCACTGACCGGGGTGCTGCTGATTGCCGCACGCCGCGTTGCGCTAGGCCTCTATGCACTGGTGTTGTTCGCCAGTACGGTCTGGGCCTTGTGGGAAGTCGGCCTCGACTGGTGGCAACTGGTGCCGCGCCTGGCAATGCTGTTTGCGCTGGGCATCGTGATGCTGCTGCCGTGGTTCCGCCGTCCGCTGCTGCGCGACGGCGCTGCGCCAATGGGTACGGGCGCCCTGAGCGTCGCGGTCGTGCTGGCCGGCGTTGCCGCGCTGGCCAGTCAATTTACCAACCCCGGTGAAATCAAAGGCCAACTGGACCGCGACAGCGTGCCAGGCATGACCAACACGGCCCCGGTCATGCCGGACGGTGATTGGAATTCCTACGGTCGCAGCGCCCATGGCGATCGTTATTCGCCACTGGCACAGATCACCCCGGAAAACGCGCATAAGCTCGTTCCAGCCTGGACTTATCGCACCGGCGACCTTCCTGGCCCTAACGATCCGGGCGAAACCACCGCCGAAAACACCCCGCTGAAAGTCAACGGCATGCTCTACGTGTGCACGCCACACAGCCAGGTGATCGCGCTGGACCCGGACACCGGCAAGGAAATCTGGCGTTTCGATCCGAAGCTCTCCACGCAAAACGCGGCGAACTTCAAGGGATGGGCGCACATGACCTGCCGTGGCGTGTCGTATCACGATGACGCCGCTTACGCTTCCGAGCAAAGCCCGACGGGCAGCGCCACCCCGGCAGCCGCCAGCAATGCCTGCCCGCGCCGGATCTTCCTGCCGACCGCCGACACCCGCCTGATCGCCCTGAACGCCGACACCGGCAAGATGTGCGAAGACTTCGGCAACAAAGGCCAGATCGACCTCTCCGCCAACATCGGCGGCTTCAACGCCGGCGGCTATTACTCCACTTCGCCTCCAGCGGTCACCAAAGACCTGGTGGTGATTGGCGGCCACGTCACCGATAACGTTTCCACCGACGAGCCAAGCGGCGTGATCCGTGCGTTCGACGTGCACACCGGCAAACTGGTGTGGAACTGGGACAGCGGCAACCCGGACGACACCACGCCGATTGCCGAAGGCAAGGTCTACACCCGCAACTCGCCGAACATGTGGTCCCTGTTCGCCGTCGATGAAAAACTCGGCATGCTTTACCTGCCGATGGGCAACCAGACCCCGGACCAGTTCGGTGGCGAGCGTACACCGGAATCGGAATTGCACGCCGCCGGCCTGACCGCGCTGGACATCGCCACCGGTAAAGTGCGCTGGCACTTTCAGTTCACCCATCATGACCTCTGGGACATGGACGTCGGTGGCCAGCCAACCCTGATGGACCTGAAAACCGCTGGCGGCGTGAAGCCTGCGGTCCTCGCGTCCACCAAGCAAGGCAGCATCTACGTGCTGGACCGCAGCACCGGCCAAGCGATCGTGCCGATCAACGAAGTACCGGTGCCACAAGGTGCGGTCGACGGTGATCACACGTCGCCGACCCAACCGAAATCCGACCTGAACCTGATGCCGCCGCCGCTGAAGGAGCGCGACATGTGGGGCGTGACGCCGTTTGACCAACTGGTCTGCCGGATCAGCTTCAAATCCCTGCGCTACGACGGCCCGTTCACACCGCCATCGCTGCAAGGTTCGATCGTCTATCCCGGCAACTTCGGTGTGTTTGACTGGGGTGGTATCTCGGTTGACCCGGTGCGTCAGATCGCTTTCATGAACCCGGACTACATGGCGTTCAAATCGAAACTGATCCCGGCCGCTGAAATCGCTGCCCAAGGCCCGCGTAAAAGCGAAACCGAAGGCGTGCAGCCAAACAAAGGCGCGCCCTACGGTGTCGTCCTCGAACCCCTGCTCTCGCCAATGGGCCTGCCGTGCCAGGCACCGGCCTGGGGTTACGTGACAGCGGTCGACCTGACCACCAGCAAAGTCATCTGGAAACACAAGAACGGCACCGTGCGCGACAGCTCGCCGGTACCGATCCCGCTGAGCATGGGCGTGCCTAGCCTGGGTGGCACTTTCACAACCGCCGGGGGCGTCGCCTTCCTGAGCGGCACCCTTGACCAGTTCTTGCGCGCCTATGACGTGAAAAACGGCAAGCAGTTGTGGGAAGGCCGCCTGCCCGCTGGCGCGCAAACCACGCCGATGACCTACACCGGCAAGGACGGCAAGCAATACGTGCTCGTCGTTGCGGGTGGTCACGGTTCGCTGGGCACCAAGCAAGGTGACTATGTAATGGCGTACAAACTGTCGGAATAAACACTAGCCGCCAGTAACGAAAGGCGACTCCTGTGAGGGAGTCGCCTTTTTTGTGAGCGACGGGAAAGTACTCCCACCGCCAAATGGCCTGTCTCTACAAAAATCAGGGCGATTTCCCACAATGAAAGCAGCGTTCGGCACCTTGCTCCAACGCCACAGCCGTCTAACATCAAACAAATGGAAAATATGTCTCAATCCCCCTCAAGTTGAAGGACTCGACTACCGACACAGTACTAATAGATCAGCGCCTCGAAACAGCAGCCTATCGGCCAAGCCACAGGCAAAATTCCCCTGTGTATGAATGTCCCTTTGACTGCCATCACGGGATTGCCAATACTCATGGCAACTTGATGCTACCCGCACGGAACAAGGAATGACTCTTTGAAGCTGGAACTCAAGAACAGCTTGTCGGTGAAGTTGCTCCGGGTCGTGCTCCTGTCGGCATTGATCGTCGGCGTGGTCTTGAGCTGCGCGCAGATCGTTTTCGATGCCTATAAAACACGCCAGGCCGTGGCCAGCGACGCCCAGCGCATCCTCGACATGTTCCGCGACCCCTCGACCCAGGCCGTCTACAGCCTGGACCGGGAAATGGGCATGCAGGTGATCGAAGGCCTGTTCCAGGACGATGCCGTGCGCCAGGCTTCCATCGGCCATCCCAACGAGGCCATGCTCGCGCAAAAGACGCGTGAGTTGCAGCAATCCCACAGTCGCTGGCTGACCGACCTGATTCTCGGCAAGGAACGCACCTTCACCACCCAACTGGTGGGTCGCGGCCCGTACAGCGAGTATTACGGCGACTTGAGCATCACCCTCGACACCGCCACCTATGGCCAGGGTTTTATCGTCAGTTCAGTGATCATCTTCATTTCCGGCGTCTTGCGCGCATTGGCCATGGGCCTGGTGCTGTATCTGGTTTATCACTGGCTGCTCACCAAACCGCTGTCACGGATCATCGAACACCTGACAGAAATCAACCCGGATCGGCCCAGCGAGCACAAAATTCCGCAGCTCAAGGGGCATGAGAAAAACGAACTGGGGATCTGGATCAACACCGCCAACCAGTTGCTCGAGTCCATCGAGCGCAACACCCATTTACGCCACGAAGCAGAAAACAGCCTGCTGCGCATGGCCCAGTACGATTTCCTCACCGGCCTGCCGAACCGCCAGCAATTGCAGCAGCAACTGGACAAGATCCTGGTGGACGCCGGCAAGCTGCAACGTCGGGTCGCCGTGCTGGTTGTAGGCCTCGATGACTTCAAGGGCATCAACGAGCAGTTCAGCTACCAGACCGGCGACCAACTGCTGCTGGCCCTGGCCGACCGTCTGCGCGCCCACAGCGGTCGCCTCGGCGCCCTCGCCCGCCTCGGCGGCGATCAGTTTGCCCTGGTCCAGGCCGATATCGAGCAACCCTATGAAGCCGCCGAACTGGCCCAAAGCATTCTCGATGACCTGGAAGCGGCATTCGCCCTCGATCATCAAGAGATTCGCCTGCGCGCCACCATCGGCATCACCCTGTTCCCCGAAGACGGTGACAGCACTGAAAAGCTGCTGCAAAAAGCCGAACAGACCATGACGCTGGCCAAGACCCGCTCACGCAATCGCTATCAGTTCTATATCGCCAGCGTCGACACCGAGATGCGCCGACGTCGCGAGCTGGAAAAAGACCTGCGCGATGCCTTGACCCGCGACCAGTTCTACCTCGTCTATCAACCGCAGATCAGCTATCGCGATCACCGCGTGGTCGGGGTCGAGGCGTTGATTCGCTGGCAGCATCCCGAACACGGGCTGGTTCCGCCGGACCTGTTTATCCCGCTCGCCGAGCAGAACGGCACCATCATCGCCATCGGTGAGTGGGTGCTGGATCAGGCGTGCAAGCAGTTGCGCGAATGGCATGACCAGGGTTTCGTCGACCTGCGCATGGCGGTAAACCTGTCCACGGTGCAACTGCACCATGCCGAGTTGCCACGGGTGGTTAACAACCTGTTGCAGATGTACCGCCTGCCACCGCGCAGCCTGGAGCTGGAAGTGACCGAAACCGGCCTGATGGAAGACATCAGCACCGCCGCCCAGCACCTGCTGAGCCTGCGTCGTTCGGGCGCGCTAATCGCGATTGACGACTTCGGTACCGGTTATTCGTCATTGAGCTATCTGAAAAGCCTGCCCCTGGACAAGATCAAGATCGACAAGAGCTTCGTTCAGGACCTGCTCGATGACGACGACGATGCGACCATCGTTCGAGCCATCATCCAGCTGGGCAAGAGCCTGGGCATGCAGGTGATTGCCGAAGGCGTGGAAACCGCCGAGCAAGAGGCCTACATCATCTCCGAAGGCTGCCACGAAGGTCAGGGCTACTTCTACAGCAAACCGCTGCCGGCACGGGAGCTGAGCGCGTATCTGAAGCAGGCGCAGCGCAGTAACGCCGCCATCCTTTGATCTGACGCGATCTTTGTAGCAGCTGGCGCAGCCTGCGTTCGGCGGCGTCGCCGTCGTAAATCCATACAACTCGGTATGCCTGGCACACCGCGCCGTTTGATTTCACGACGGCTACGCCGCCGAACGCCGGCTACGCCAGCTGCTACAGGTAACGAGTTCTTGAATAAGAAATATTTCCAGGTACAACCCTTTACACATAATGCGAAAGATTTGCATTATGTCGCAGTTTTGCGCGCTTACGGCGCCATTCCACCCCCTCTCGAAGCAGGATGTTCGCCATGATTCGTATGCCTCTGGCTACCGCCAGTCTGTTGGCCATCGCTATTTCCCTCGCCGGTTGTGGCGAAGGCAAAGACAAGACCGCCGCTGCGCCAGCACCTGCGCCGGCTGCCACCACGACCGCTCCAGCTGCGGCTCCGGCCGCTGCCGGTAAAGTCGATGAGGCGGCCGCCAAAGCCGTTGTTGCGCATTACGCCGACATGGTCTTCGCCGTTTACAGCGATGCCGAATCCACCGCGAAAACCCTGCAAACCGCCGTCGACGCCTTCCTCGCCAAGCCGAACGCCGACACCCTGAAAGCCGCCAAGGCTGCCTGGATCGCTGCCCGCGTTCCTTATCTGCAGAGCGAAGTATTCCGCTTCGGCAACACCATCATCGACGACTGGGAAGGTCAGGTTAACGCCTGGCCCCTGGACGAAGGCCTGATCGACTACGTCGACAAATCCTACGAGCACGCACTGGGCAACCCTGGCGCCACGGCTAACATCATCGCCAACACCGAACTCCAGGTTGGCGAAGACAAGATCGACGTGAAAGAAATCACCCCGGAAAAACTCGCCAGCCTGAACGAACTGGGCGGTGCCGAGGCCAACGTCGCCACGGGCTACCACGCCATCGAATTCCTGCTGTGGGGCCAGGACCTGAACGGCACCGGCCCTGGCGCCGGTAATCGCCCAGCGTCCGACTACCTGCAAGGTGCAGGCGCCACCGGCGGCCACAACGATCGTCGTCGCGCCTACCTGAAATCCGTGACCCAACTGCTGGTCAGCGACCTGGAAGAAATGGTCGGTAACTGGAAGCCGAACGTGGCCGACAACTACCGCGCCACCCTGGAAGCGGAACCGGTGGATTCCGGCCTGCGCAAAATGCTGTTCGGCATGGGCAGCTTGTCCCTGGGCGAACTGGCGGGTGAGCGCATGAAGGTTTCCCTGGAAGCCAATTCCCCGGAAGACGAACACGACTGCTTCAGCGACAACACCCACAACTCGCAGTTCTACGATGCCAAAGGCGTTCGTAACGTGTACCTGGGCGAATACACCCGTGTCGATGGCACCAAAATGACCGGCGCCAGCCTGTCCTCCCTGGTGGCCAAGGCTGACCCGGCGGCTGACACCGCGTTGAAAGCCGACCTGGCTGCGACCGAAGCCAAGATGCAGGTCATCGTCGATCACGCCAACAAGGGTGAGCACTACGACCAGCTGATCGCCGCCGGCAACACCGCTGGCAACCAGATCGTCCGCGACGCGATCGCATCGCTGGTCAAACAGACCGGTTCGATCGAAGCCGCCGCTGGCAAACTGGGCATCAGCGACCTGAACCCGGACAACGCTGATCACGAATTCTGATCAACGCCGGCTGAATAAAAAGGCGACCTTCGGGTCGCCTTTTTCATTCCTGCCTGAACGCGGACCATTCTGTAGGAGCTGTCGAGTGCAACGAGGCTGCGATCTTTTAAAGCAAGATCAAAAGATCGCAGCCTGCGGCAGCTCCTACAGTTCAAAGCAAACGATAATTCCTCTTATTCAAACCTGACTGCCCTGTTAGACTTTGCGCCCTTGTTTTGCTCGTCTTGCAGGATGTCTGATGCCCCCGTTGCTTCTTCGCTTGTCCGCACTGTTTCTGGCCTTGAGCCTGAGTGCCTGCGATGACGCCCCGCGTTTTACCAAGGCCGAACCCGGTGAGGCCCGGTCCGGTGGCAGCGCCACCGTGCGCAAGACCGATCAGAACGCATTCTCCCTGCCCTCCGCCAACCTGCCGCCGTCCCGGCGTGTGGACTTCAGCGTTGGCAACAGTTTCTTTCGCAACCCCTGGGTGATTGCCCCGTCGACCACCACCGCCCGGGATGGCCTCGGCCCGTTGTTCAACACCAACGCCTGCCAGAACTGCCACATCAAGGACGGTCGCGGTCATCCGCCGACGCCCGATGCGGCGAATGCCGTATCGATGTTGGTGCGCCTGTCGATTCCCGATGCACCGGCCTATGCCAAAGTGATCGAGCAACTCGGCGTCGTGCCGGAGCCGGTTTACGGCGGACAATTGCAGGACATGGCCGTGCCCGGTGTCACCCCGGAAGGCAAGGTGCGCGTTGATTACACACCCGTCACAGTGCAGTTCAAGGACGGTACCAAAATCGAATTGCGTAAGCCGACCCTGAACATCACCCAACTGGGTTACGGCCCGATGCACCCCGACACCCGTTTCTCGGCCCGGGTTGCGCCGCCGATGATTGGCCTGGGCTTGCTTGAAGCCATCCCTGACGAAGCAATCCTGGCCAATGCCCAGGCCCAGGCGAAGGACAAGAACGGCATCGCCGGACGCCCGAACCGGGTCTGGGATGATGCGCAACAAAAAACCGTCGTCGGCCGATTTGGCTGGAAGGCCGGTCAACCGAACCTCAATCAACAAAACGTGCATGCGTTCTCTGGAGACATGGGCCTCACGACCAGCCTGAGAACCGTCGATGATTGCACCGGCGCGCAGACCGCCTGCAAACAGGCACCGAATGGCAACGGTCCCAACGGCGAACCGGAAGTCAGCGATAACATCCTGCGCCTGGTGCTGTTCTACAGCCGTAACCTCGCCGTTCCCGCCCGACGCGATGTCAGTGCGCCCGAAGTGCTGGCCGGCAAGACCCTGTTTTTCCAGGCCGGGTGCCAGTCCTGTCACACACCGAAATACACCACCGCCGCCAATGCCGCCGAACCTGAACTGGCCAATCAAGTGATTCGCCCGTACAGCGATCTGCTGTTGCATGACATGGGCGACGGCCTGGCCGACAACCGCAGCGAATTCCAGGCCAGCGGCCGCGACTGGCGCACGCCGCCGTTGTGGGGCATCGGTTTGACCGAAGCGGTCAGTGGCCACACCCAGTTCTTGCATGACGGCCGCGCCCGCAATCTGCTTGAGGCCGTGCTTTGGCATGACGGCGAAGCAGCCGCGGCGCGGCAACAGGTTTTGTCTTTCAATGCCGAGCAGCGCGCTGCGTTGCTGGCGTTTTTGAATTCTCTTTAAACACTTACAAAGAATCGGGAGCCCGACATGTTCCGCCCCAAATTGTTGTTCACCAGCCTCGCCGCACTCGCCTTGGGCGCCTGTTCGCCTCAGGACCCGCAAGCCGTCACCTCGGCGGCCATCGCCAAGTCGGTGATCCTGCCGACCTACACCCGTTGGGTTGAAGCCGACCGCCAATTGGCCGTCAGCGCCCTCGCCTACTGCGAAGGCAAGGAAAACCTCGACACCGCCCGCGCCGACTTCCTGCACGCACAGAAAGCCTGGGCCGAGCTGCAACCGCTGCTGATCGGTCCGCTGGCCGAAGGCAACCGTGCGTGGCAGGTGCAGTTCTGGCCCGACAAGAAAAACCTGGTCGGCCGTCAGGTCGAGCAACTGGTCACCGCGCAGCCGCAGATCGATGCCGCTGCCCTGGCCAAGTCCAGCGTGGTGGTTCAAGGCCTCTCCGCCTATGAATACATCCTGTTCGACAGCAAGCCGGACGTGGCCAACGACGCGCAAAAAGCCAAGTATTGCCCGCTGCTGAAGGCGATTGGCGAACGTCAGAAACAGCTGGCTGAAGATATTCTGAAAAGCTGGAACAGCACCGACGGCATGCTCGCGCAGATGAGCAAATTCCCGAACCAGCGTTACGCCGACTCCCACGAAGCCATCGCCGATTTGCTGCGTGTGCAGGTCACCGCCCTCGACACCCTGAAGAAAAAACTCGGCACGCCGATGGGCCGCCAGAGCAAAGGCGTGCCGCAACCGTTCCAGGCCGATGCATGGCGCAGCCAGTCGTCCCTGGCCGGCCTCGAAGCCAGCCTCGCCGCCGCCAAGACAGTCTGGGAAGGTGTCGACAATAAAGGCCTGCGCGGCTTGTTGCCGAGCGAGCAGAAACCGTTGGCCGACAAGATCGACGCCGCTTACGCCGCCGCCTTGAAACTGTTCGCCAGCAACCAGCGTCCGCTGACCGACATGCTCAACGACGACGCCGGTCGCCAACAGCTCAACGATCTCTACGACAGCCTCAACGTCGTCCATCGCCTGCACGAAGGCGAACTGGCCAAGGCGCTGGGCATCCAACTGGGCTTCAACGCCAACGACGGTGACTGATGAGGGCAAGTGCCATGCTGCGACGACAGGCTCTGACGTTAGGTAGTTTGCTGCTGGGAGCAGTGACGCTGGGCGGCTGGACGCTGTTCAAGCAAAAGGACAAAAGCCCGCTGCTGCTCTCGGCGCGGGACGATAACGACGGCAAGCATTACGCCGTCGGCTATCGCCTGGACGGCACTCGGGTGTTTGCGACCCAGGTCGGCCAGCGTTGCCACGACATCATCAACCATCCGACGCTGCCCATTGCGCTGTTCGTCGCCAGGAGGCCGGGCACTGAGAGTTACCTGATCGACTTGCGCGACGGCACGCTGTTGCAAACCGTGATCTCGCAACCCAACCGGCACTTCTACGGTCACGCGGTGATTCACAAGAGCGGCGACTGGCTATACGCAACCGAGAACGACACGTCCGATCCGGGCCGTGGCTTGCTGGGTGTGTATAAGTTTGAAGGTGAACGACTTATCCACAGCGGCGAGATCCCGACCCATGGCGTCGGCCCGCATCAAGTGTCGTGGATGCCGGATGGCGAAACCCTGGTGGTGGCCAACGGCGGAATTCGCACCGAGGCCGAAAGCCGGGTCGAGATGAACCTCAATGCCATGGAGCCAAGCCTGGTGTTGATGCAACGCGACGGCACTTTGCTCAGCAAGGAAACCCTTGCCCAGCAGATGAACAGCGTGCGGCACCTGGGGATTGCCAGCGATGGCACCATCGTCGCCGGTCAGCAATTCATGGGGCCGTCACACGAGTCTTCGGAGCTGTTGGCGATCAAACGTCCAGGCCAGCCGTTCGTGGCCTTTCCTGTCCCGGAGCACCAGCTGCAGGCCATGGGGCATTACACCGCGAGCGTCGCCGTACACAGTGATTTGCGCCTGGTCGCGTTGACCGCACCACGGGGCAACCGTTTTTTCATCTGGGACCTGGACAGCGGTGAAGTACGCCTGGATGCGCCGCTTCCCGATTGCGCCGGGGTCGGGGCCGTGGCCGACGGTTTCGTCGTGACCTCGGGTCAAGGACGATGCCGGTACTACGATTGCCGCCAGACAAATCTGCTTGCAAAACCGTTGGAGCTCCCGGCAGGGCTCTGGGACAACCACCTTCATATGATCTGAACACGGTCCTCTGTAGCAACTGGCGCAGCCTGCGTCCGGCTGCGAAGCAGTCGTCATCCCGGACACCCAGTTTCGCCTGACACACCGAGGTGCATGGTTTTACGACGGCTGCGCCGCCGAACGCAGGCTACGCCAGCTGCTACAGGGGTCGCGCTGTAAGTTCTACCAGTTGGAAACCCTCTGCGACTCGGGGTAATGTGCCCCTCTGTCTCACCTGATTTTCTCCAAGGAACTGGAATATGCTGCGTCGCCGCATGCTGATCATGTTGGGTGTTGTTCTTTTGATCGTCCTGATCCTGGCCGGGTACAAAGCCTTTTCGATCTACACGATGATCCAGGGGTTTGCCGCGCCGAAACCGCCGATAAGCGTCGCCGTGGCCACTGCGACCCAACAGCCGTGGCAAATGCGCCTGCCCACGGTGGGTACGCTGAAGGCGCTGCAAGGCGTGGACCTGAGCCTGGAGATCGCCGGCACCGTCACCGATGTGCAGTTCCAGTCAGGGCAGAAGGTCAAGGCCGGCCAACCGATTGTCCAGCTCGACAGCGCCGTCGAATCCGCTTTGCTGGAAACCGCTCAGGCCGACCTTGGGCTGGCCCAGGTGGATTACGCTCGTGGCAGCCAACTGGTGGGCAGCCAGGCCATTTCCAAGGGCGAATTCGACCGCCTCTCGGCGGTCCTGAAAAAGAACAAGGCCACGGTCAATCAGCTCAAGGCTTCACTCGAGAAAAAACGCATTGTTGCGCCCTTCAGCGGGACTATTGGTATTCGCCAGGTGGATGTCGGCGACTACGTCGCCAGCGGCACCATGATTGCCACGCTCCAAGACCTCAGCAGTCTCTATGTCGATTTTTTCCTGCCCGAGCAATCGGTGCCGAAGATCGGCATCGGCCAGCCAGTGCAGGTCATTGTCTCGGCTTACCCGGCACAAACCTTCCCCGGCACCATCAGCGCGATCAACCCGAAAGTGGAGAACAGCACGCGCAACGTTCAGGTTCGCGCCACCCTGGCCAACCCCGAGGGCAAGCTGCTACCGGGCATGTTCGCCAGCCTGCAAGTGCTGCTGCCCAACCCGCAGCCGCGCATCGTCGTCCCGGAAAGCGCGATCACCTACACGCTGTACGGCAACTCGCTCTATGTGGTCGCGCAGAAAAAAGCCGAAGACGGCAGCCTCGAAAAAGACGACAAGGGCCAACCGATCCTGATCGCCGAACGCCGCTTCATCGAAACCGGCGAACGACGCGACGGCCAGGTAATCATTACCAAAGGTGTGCAGGACGGCGAAAAAGTGGTCACGGCCGGCCAGATCAAACTGGACAACGGCGCACATATTGCCATCAGCGACGACAAGACTTTAGCCGAGAAGAACAGCCCGCCGCGTGCGGACTGATCAAGGAATCCCCATGGCTTTTACCGACCCGTTCATCCGCCGCCCGGTGCTCGCCACCGTGGTCAGCCTGCTGATTGTGCTGCTGGGCTTTCAAGCCTGGAGCAAGCTGCCGCTGCGCCAATACCCGCAAATGGAAAACGCCCTGATCACGGTGACCACCGCGTACCCCGGGGCCAACGCCGAAACCATCCAGGGCTACATCACCCAACCGATGCAACAGAGCCTGGCCAGCGCCGAGGGCATCGACTACATGACCTCGGTCAGCCGCCAGAACTTCTCGGTGATCTCGATCTACGCGCGTATCGGCGCCAACAGTGACCGCTTGTTTACCGAACTGCTGGCCAAGGCCAACGAGGTGAAAAACCAGCTGCCCCAGGACGCCGAAGACCCGGTACTGAGCAAGGAAGCCGCCGATGCCTCGGCGCTGATGTACATCAGCTTCTTCAGCAAGGAACTGAGCAACCCGCAGATTACCGACTACTTGTCCCGGGTTATCCAGCCCAAACTCGCGACCCTGCCGGGCATGGCCGAGGCCGAGATCCTCGGCAACCAGGTTTTCGCCATGCGCCTGTGGCTGGACCCGGTAAAACTGGCCGGTTTCGGCTTGAGCGCCAGCGATGTGACCAACGCGGTGCGCCAGTACAACTTCCTTTCCGCCGCCGGCGAAGTGAAAGGCGAGTACGTGGTCACCAGCATCAATGCCAACACCGAGCTCAAATCCGCCGAAGCCTTTGCCGCGATTCCGCTCAAGGTCGAAGGCGACAGTCGCGTGCTGCTCAGCGATGTGGCGCGGGTTGAAATGGGTGCGGAGAACTACGACTCCGTCAGCTCCTTCGGCGGCACACCCTCGGTGTACATCGGCATCAAGGCCACTCCAGGCGCCAACCCGCTGGAAGTGATCAAGGAAGTGCGCAAGATCATGCCGGACCTGGAGGCCCAGCTGCCGCCCAACCTCAAGGGTGAAATTGCCTACGATGCGACATTGTTCATCCAGGCCTCGATCAACGAGGTAATCAAGACACTGTTCGAGGCGGTGCTGATCGTTATCGTGGTGGTGTTCCTGTTCCTCGGTGCCCTGCGCTCGGTGGTGATTCCGGTGGTCACCATCCCGCTGTCGATGATCGGCGTGATGTTCTTCATGCAGATGATGGGTTACTCGATCAACCTGCTGACCTTGCTGGCGATGGTCTTGGCCATCGGGCTGGTGGTGGACGACGCGATCGTGGTGGTGGAAAACGTCCACCGGCACATCGAAGAAGGCAAGACGCCGCTGGACGCGGCCATCGAGGGCGCTCGGGAAATCGCCATGCCGGTGGTCTCGATGACCATCACACTGGCGGCGGTCTATGCGCCGATCGGCTTCCTGACGGGGCTGACCGGGGCGCTGTTCAAGGAGTTTGCCCTGACCCTGGCCGGTGCCGTGGTGATCTCCGGCATTGTCGCCCTGACCCTATCGCCGATGATGTGCGCCCTGCTGCTGCGCCACGATGAAAACCCCAGCGGCCTGGCCCATCGCCTCGACCTGATTTTCGAAGGCCTCAAGCGCCGTTACCGGAGCATGCTCCATGGCACGCTCAATACCCGTCCCGTGGTGCTGGTGTTCGCGGTGATCGTGCTGTGCCTGATCCCGGTGCTGCTCACGTTCACCAAATCGGAGCTGGCACCGGACGAGGACCAGGGCATTATTTTCATGCTGGCCAACGCGCCGCAGCCCACCAACCTGGATTATCTGAGCACCTACACAGACGAGTTCATCACGATCTTCAAGGAGTTTCCCGAGTACTACTCCTCGTTCCAGATCAATGGATTCAATGGCGTGCAATCGGGCGTCGGCGGCTTCCTGCTCAAACCCTGGAACGAGCGCAGCCGGACGCAGATGCAGATCCTTCCAGAGGTCCAGGGCAAACTCGGGAGCATTCCCGGCTTGCAGATTTTTGGCTTCAACCTGCCTTCCCTGCCGGGTACGGGCGAAGGCTTGCCGTTTCAGTTCGTGATCAACTCCGCCAATGATTACGAGTCTTTACTGCAAGTGACTGAACGGGTGAAAAAGCGAGCGCTGGAATCCGGCAAATTTGCCTTCGCCGACGTTGACCTGGCCTTCGACAAACCGGAAGTGGTGGTGGATATCGATCGGGCCAAGGCGGCCCAAATGGGCGTGTCGATGCAGGAGCTGGGCGGAACGCTGGCGACATTGCTGGGTGAGGCCGAGATCAACCGGTTCACCATCGAAGGCCGCAGCTACAAAGTCATCGCCCAGGTTGAACGGCCCTTCCGCGATAACCCGGACTGGCTGAACAACTATTACGTCAAGAACACCCAAGGCGAATTGCTGGCCCTGTCGACACTGATTACCGTGACCGACCGGGCGCGCCCTCGGCAGTTGAACCAGTTCCAGCAGCTCAACTCGGCCATCCTTTCTGGCGTCCCGCTGGTGAGCATGGGTGAAGCCCTCGACACGGTGCGCCAGATCGCCCGGGAAGAAGCCCCCGTAGGTTATGCGTTCGACTATGCCGGCGCGTCGCGGCAATTCGTTCAGGAAGGCAGCGCTCTGTGGGTCACCTTTGGCCTGGCCCTGGCGATTATCTTTCTGGTGCTGGCCGCGCAATTTGAAAGCTTCCGCGATCCGCTGGTGATTCTGGTGACGGTGCCCCTGTCAATTTGCGGCGCATTGATCCCGCTGTTCCTGGGCTGGTCGAGCATGAATATCTACACCCAGGTGGGGTTGGTGACGTTGATCGGACTGATCAGCAAGCACGGGATCCTGATCGTCGAGTTCGCCAACCAGCTGCGCAAGGACAAAGGCCTGACACCCCGCGAAGCGGTGGAGGAAGCGGCGGCAATACGCCTGCGCCCCGTGTTGATGACGACCGCTGCGATGGTGTTCGGCATGGTGCCGCTGATTATCGCCACCGGCGCGGGCGCGGTCAGTCGGTTCGACATCGGTACGGTGATCGCTACAGGGATGTCCATCGGGACGTTGTTTACATTGTTCGTATTGCCGTGCGTGTACACGGTGCTGGCAAAACCCGATAAGCCCTAAAGTCAAAAGATGTTGCCCCAAAAAACAAAAGGCCTCGCATTTGCGAGGCCTTTTACTTGGGCTTTAATCTGTTCAACTTTGCGGCCTCAATCCTTGAGAAAGTCCGAACATGAACAGCAATAAATCATGATCGGGACGCGTTGCCACCGAGGACTTCGCAATGCGAGGTAACGGACAGTGAGCCTCAGCGCTCACTGAACTGAGAACTTGCGTGCGGGGCTGCTCCCAGGCAGCCACCGCCAGCGAAGCAACTGCCAAGGCTCCTACAAGAAACAAACCTCGTGCAATTTCGAGTTTCATTGCTATAAACCTTTGATAGCGCTGCCAAACGCCGTCTCATAAAAATAGACCAGTTTCTTCCAGTCCGCCGTGCTGAACGACGAATGGCGACGCAATTGCTTCATGTCATGAGCAGCCGCGGCATGGGCGGTCAAACGCTGTCTGCACTTCTCGAGATCGATCAAAGCCACCTCGACTTTGGCCGCCTCGCCCTCACCCGTCACGCTAACAAAAACGTGCTTGATATAGATGCAGCTATGCTGCCAACGCCCCTTGTGCATGCGGGCCAGATTCTCGGCCAGATCCTTCAATACGCGATCATGCACGGCTTCACCATGACGCTCGCGACCGCCGCCCGCGTACCAGTGCTCGATTTCCTCGAACCCGTCCAGCGACTTGGTGACCAGCAATGCACGCCATTTGTGCACAGGATCGCGCTGCGCACCACAGAACACGATCTCCGGAACGCGCACGTCGAGCAGACGCAGGCCGGTCAAGGCATCGCGTTCACGCAATACCGTCGGCCGGCCGAACGGGTGCAGCCAGCTGCGATGAATATGCCCGGTCTGACGCTTGACGTAGAGCAGCGAACCATTGCTGCTCACGACACGCTGCACGCCACTTTCCCCACCGCGACGGACGTTGGGTTCTTCAACCCACTCACCGCGCTGGTTCCAGAAATAGTCGAAGCGGTCCTGGGGAGCGACTTCCGTTTCTGCTGCACACTGCACTGCCATCTTGTTACCTCTTGCGTAATACGTAAACTCGCCACATGGCATAGAGCGGTAAAAAGTCCAGTTGTTCCTGGATGCGGAAACCCGCCTGTTCAAATTCCTTTTCTACCGTAGCAGCCGGTAACACAAACCGGTTTTGGTAACCTTCCTGCCCACGGGTTTTCTCTGCACGCTTGCGTTTCCATGCTTTGAAATTGCCGTCCACCCATAGCGAAAGGATCACGCTGTCACGGGTAACGCGCTCGAACTCACGCAAAATTGCCAGTCGATGCTCGGCTTCACCGATGTGGTGGAGCAAACGCATGCAGAAAATGCTGTCGACGGCGTTATCAGGCAAGGCGATGTCGAATGCAGATGTGTGCAAGGGTTGTACCCGTTTCACCACATCGGCGGGTTGCGCGTGCATGGCGATCTTCACCATCGACTCGGAGTTGTCGGCTCCGATGATTGCGCGATTGCTCTTCTCTGCGAGCAATGGCCAGAAACGCCCTGCGCCGCATGGCAAATCCAGGACCAGCCCCGGCTCGCCGGCCAGTGCCAGCGCCTTTCGCGCCAGTTGTTCGTCACGCCAGTGAGACAGTCGGCGACTTATGCCGACTTTGTGTTTTCGCAGATAGCGCTGAGCGTGCTCATCGTCGTATTTTTCGGAAAAATCCAGTTTGATCGGGCCGTCCATCATCAAAGTCTCCTAACTACTGATGACAGCCACCATAGGTAGCGCCATGTCAGTGTCAGGTCATGACTTTGTGAAAGATTTGTCATGTAAAACCCAGAAGTATTTCGAGATTTTACAGGCGCCAACGATGGCTTAGGGCCACCGATGAAAAGAATGCAGCCTGCGGCAGCTCCTACAGAGCACGCCTATCAATGTAGGAGCTGCCGCAGGCTGCGATCTTTCAGGCCTGATCAAGTCGGGATCTGACTCAACTCCACATAAAAACGGCAGCCATTGGGTTCCATGTTCGTCAGGCTGACGCTCCAACCCTGGTTTTCGCAAATCCGCTGCACCAGCGAGAGTCCCAACCCCAAGCCCTCACCGCGTTTTTCGGTGCCACGCACGAAAGGCTCGAACATCGCCTCGCGCTTTTCTTCGGGAATGCCTACGCCACTGTCCTCAACCATGAAGCCCGTGCCCGTCAGGGTCAGGCGAATGAAGCCGCGCTCGGTGTAATGCAGCGCATTACGCAGCAGGTTGCCCATGACCGCGTGCAGGAGGGTTGCGTTGTAACAGGTGTTTTCCGGTTTACCCGGTTCGAAGATCAGCCGCAGTCCTTTGGCCTCGATCGGTTCGCGCCATAGATTGAGCAGCCCATCGGACACCTGGCTCAGACTCTGTTGCGGCGACATGCTCGCATCTTCACGTTGCGCACGGGCCAGCATCAGGAAGGTTTGCACCAGCTCGCGCATCTCCTCGCAGGCACGCGCAATCCGCTCCACCTGTGCACGGCCG
The DNA here is from genome assembly GCF_059716195.1 of Pseudomonas sp. LBUM1644. Taxonomy (NCBI): domain Bacteria; kingdom Pseudomonadati; phylum Pseudomonadota; class Gammaproteobacteria; order Pseudomonadales; family Pseudomonadaceae; genus Pseudomonas; species Pseudomonas sp. LBUM1644. The sequence continues at coordinate 5,187,272 of NZ_CP166812.1, forward strand.
CGTTGATCGATGCCAGGGTTTTCCAGCAGCAGCTCACAGGAGCTGGCCAGCACCATCAAGGGCGTACGCAGTTCGTGGCTGACGTCACTGGTGAACAGCCGTTCCCGGGTCAATGCCTGGCGCAAGCGCCCGAGGGTGGCGTCGAAGGCTACGGCCAGTTCGCCCACTTCATCGGCGGCATAATCCGGTGCCAGTGGCGGCGCCAGCCCCAACAACTGATCGCGGTGGCGGACCTGGCGGGCCAGCCGCACCACCGGGGCCATCACTTTGCGCGCCAGCACCCAACCGAGAAACACTGCCAGCGCCAGGCTCAACACAAACCCCACCAGCACCACGGCAAACAGCACGCGTTCACGCTCTTCGAAATCGCTCTGGTCCTGCAACAGCACATACCGCCGGCCGTCGACGACTTCGACCATGGCGTGGTACGACAGCTGCTCGCGGAACACTTCGTGAAACCCCGGCTCAAGGTGACGCAAATCCTTGGGCAACTGGAAGTCGCCCGGCCCGCCGCTGAAATAGAACAGTTGATCCGGTTCGGGACGATGGCTCCAGTCCGACACACTGTCCATCAGCAGCAGACGCTGCAGATCGCCCCCCAGGCCGGCGGAGATCAGTTTTTCTTCCACCAGGTGCACGGTCGCCACAATGCCCATGGCGAAGGCGCCCGCCACCAGTGCGCTCATCAGCGCAAAGGCGATGATGATCCGTTGGGCGAGGCTCTGCTTAAACTCCATCACGGCCCTCGGCCAGGCGATAACCGACACCGTGTACCGTTTGCAGCAATGGCTTGGCGAACGGCTTGTCAATCACCTGGCGCAATTGATGGACGTGGCTGCGCAGGCTGTCGCTGTCCGGGCAGTCATCGCCCCACAAAGCTTCTTCGAGAATTTCGCGGCGCAGCACATGAGGGCTTTTCTGCATCAGCACGGCCAGCAATTTCAGGCCCACCGGGTTGAGTTTCAGCAGGCGACCTTCGCGGGTCACCTCAAGGGTATCGAGGTCATAGCTCAGATCAGCGACCTGCAACGTGCGACGACCGCCGCCTTGGGCCCGGCGCATGACCGCTTCGATGCGCGCGGCCAGTTCAGACAAGGCAAAGGGTTTGATCAGGTAATCATCGGCGCCGGATTTGAAGCCTTGCAGCCGGTCGTCCAATTGATCACGAGCGGTGAGCATGATCACCGGCGTGTCGCGTCGGGCGTCTTCACGCAGGCGTTTGCACAGGGTGTAGCCGTCGATGCCGGGCAACATGATGTCGAGCACGATCAAGTCGTAATGCTCGGTGGCCGCCAGGTGCAAGCCTGACAAACCGTCCTGCGCGCAATCCACGGTGTAGCCTTTGAGCCCCAGGTAATCGGCCAGATTGGCCAGGATATCGCGGTTGTCTTCAACCAATAAAATTCGCATGGGCATCTACTCCGTACACAGTAACGGCCGTCTTGGCCCGCGCAGCTTAAGGCCAAGTGTGGCTCAGGGCTAGGATTGCGTGCAGTTGCAATCCAAACGTTAAACCCGTTGCGACCTTAACGATTTTTTCACTATCGATTCACACGCTGACCACGGGATTTGGTGCAAACTCCGCGCGGCTGCGCTCTTCAGAACATTTAACAGATCAAGGAACTGCCATGGTGTCGACCACTGTCCGCCCCGCCTCTCGCCCTCTAAATCTCTGGGTGTGCCTGGGTGTTCCCGCCGTTGCGGCAATCATTCTGGTGCTGCTTGAGTTGACGTCCGTGGACATGGACATTGCCCAGCTGTTCTATGACCCGGCCGCGGGGGACTTCATAGGCCGACACAGTTATTTCCTCGAAAACATCCTGCACGACCGGGCCAAGCAAGTGGTCATCGCATTTTCGGTGTTTGCGATCTTCGGGTTCATTGCCTCCTTTTTCGTAGACAAGCTCAAGCCGTTCAAACGGGAGTTGGGCTGTCTGGTGCTGTCGCTGGCGCTGGCGACATCCTTTGTCACCCCGGTCAAAGCGGTAACGGCAGTGCAATGCCCCTGGAGCCTTGAGCAATTCGGCGGTCACGAAACCTACAGCGAACTGCTCAGCCCGCGCCCACAGACCGACAAACCCGGTCGTTGCTGGCCGGGTGGGCATGCGGCCACCGGCTTCACGCTGTTTGCATTGTTCTTCGTACTGCGTGACCGTCGTCCGAAGCTGGCTCGCAAAGCCTTTGTATTTGCCTTCGCCTTGGGCACGGTGTTTTCCATCAGCCGGATGATGCAGGGTGCACACTTTTTCTCGCACAACGTGTGGACGGCGATTTTCTGCTGGCTGATTTGCTTGGGGGCGTATTACTACATCCTGTATCACCCGGCGTCGAAGGCTGAGAAAGTTAGCAAGGCCGAACCGGTCAGCATCTGAAACACAGGTCTAATGTGGGAGCGGGCTTGCTCGCGAAAGCGGTTCTACATTCAATATCTTCGGTGAAAGTTAAAACGTTTAGATCAAAAGATCGCAGGCTTCGCCAGCTCCTACAGGGATTGCGTGAAGCCTGCGATCTTTATCAACGGCAAAAAAAAACCCCGCCTGCTTTCGCAGGCGGGGTTTTTTATAGGGGTAAGGCTGGCTTACATCATGCCGCCCATGCCGCCCATACCGCCCATGTCTGGCATGCCGCCGCCAGCTGGACCGTCTTCCTTGATCTCGGCGATCATGGCTTCGGTGGTGATCATCAGGCTGGCGATGGAAGCCGCTGCCTGCAGAGCCGAACGAGTCACTTTAGCCGGGTCAAGGATACCCATTTCAATCATGTCGCCGTATTCGCCGGTAGCAGCGTTGTAACCGTAGTTACCCGAACCCTGCTTGACCTTGTCGACTACTACGCTTGGCTCGTCGCCGGAGTTGGCAACGATCTGGCGCAGTGGAGCTTCGACAGCGCGACGCAGCAACTGGATACCAACGTCCTGATCGGCGTTGTCGCCTTTCAGTTCGCTGATGGCTTGCAGAGCACGAACCAGTGCCACGCCGCCGCCAGGTACCACGCCTTCTTCAACGGCTGCACGGGTAGCGTGCAGGGCGTCTTCAACGCGGGCCTTCTTCTCTTTCATTTCAACTTCGGAACCGGCGCCAACCTTGATCACTGCAACGCCGCCGGACAGCTTGGCCAGACGCTCTTGCAGTTTTTCACGGTCGTAGTCGGACGAAGTGTCGGCTACTTGCTGACGGATCTGCAGAACGCGAGCCTGGATGTCAGCCTCAACGCCGGCACCGTCGATCACGGTGGTGTTTTCTTTCGACAGGATCACGCGCTTGGCATTACCCAGGTGTTCCAGGGTAGTGCTTTCCAGGCTCAGGCCGATCTCTTCGGAGATAACGGTACCGCCCGTCAGGACAGCGATGTCCTGCAGCATGGCCTTGCGACGGTCGCCGAAGCCTGGTGCCTTGACGGCTGCGACTTTAACGATGCCACGCATGTTGTTCACAACCAGAGTCGCCAGGGCTTCGCCTTCAACGTCTTCGGCCACGATCAGCAGTGGACGGCCGGCTTTGGCAACGGCTTCCAGTACTGGCAGCATTTCGCGGATGTTCGAGATCTTTTTGTCGACCAGCAGGATCAGCGGACCGTCCAGCTCGGCAGTCATGGTCTCTGGCTTGTTGACGAAGTACGGGGACAGGTAGCCACGGTCGAACTGCATGCCTTCAACAACCGACAGTTCGTTTTCCAGGCCCGAGCCTTCTTCAACAGTGATCACGCCTTCTTTACCGACTTTTTCCATGGCTTCGGCAATGATGTCGCCGATGGAGTTGTCGGAGTTGGCCGAGATGGTGCCGACCTGAGCGATTGCCTTGGTGTCAGCGCAAGGCTTGGACAGAGCTTTCAGCTCTTTGACGATCGCGATGGTCGCTTTGTCGATGCCGCGCTTCAGGTCCATCGGGTTCATGCCGGCAGCGACGGCTTTCAGGCCTTCGTTGACGATCGATTGAGCCAGAACGGTAGCGGTGGTGGTGCCGTCGCCTGCGTCATCGTTGGCACGGGAGGCAACGTCTTTGACCAGCTGCGCGCCCATGTTTTCGAAACGGTCTTTCAGTTCGATTTCTTTGGCTACGGAAACGCCGTCCTTGGTGATGGTCGGAGCGCCGAAGCTCTTCTCGATGATCACGTTACGGCCTTTAGGGCCCAGGGTCGCTTTTACTGCGTCAGCCAGGACGTTTACACCGGCGAGCATTTTCTTGCGGGCGGAGTCGCCGAATTTAACTTCTTTAGCAGCCATGATCGATATTCCTTAAATACTTTGTAGTAACGGGAAAATGAGCGGGGAATCAGCCTTCGATAACAGCGAGAATCTCGTTCTCAGCCATTACCAGCAGGTCTTCGCCGTCAACTTTCACAGTGTTGCTGCCGGAGTACGGGCCGAACACAACCTTGTCACCCACTTTTACGGCCAGTGCACGCACTTCACCGTTTTCCAGCACACGGCCGGTACCGACAGCGAGGATCTCGCCGCTGTTGGCTTTTTCAGCAGCCGAACCTGGCAGGACGATACCGCCAGCGGTTTTCTTTTCTTCTTCGCTGCGACGGATGACGACGCGGTCATGCAGAGGACGAAGCTTCATTGTCGATCTCTCCTAATTGTGGTTTTCATCGGCCGGTGTATTCCCGGCGGGTTTAACAAATCCGGCGGTGCCGGGTGCGCCTCGACAAGCGAGACGCGGAAGTCTGTCTGGCATGATTGCCAGAAACCTTGCGGTGACCGTTACATAAGGGCGCATAAGCTTATTACAAGAGCGGGGATCGAAATTTTTTACATTGATACCCGAAAACGAACACGGCACCTGAGGGTGCCGTGCAGCTGAAACGGTTTACTTCGGATCGCGGTGTTCGAACTCGCCTTCGATCACGTTCGGCTCGCGGCCCAGAGGCTCGCGTGGGGCAGGACCGCCACGTGGCTGGAGGTCGTCGGCGAACGCGCGTTGGCGGATCGCTTGCTCCTCGGCACGCTGGCGCATTTTGTTGGCCAGCAGCCGACGAGAGATCGGCAGCAGCATGATCAGACCCAGCACGTCAGTGACGAAGCCCGGCAGGATCAACAGACCGCCCGCCAACGCCAGCATCAGGCCTTCAAGCATGGTCTGGGCGGGCAGTTCGCCGCGGTTCAGGCTTTCACGGGCACGTAGCGCTGTGGCCAGGCCGGCGATACGCAGCACGAACACGCCGAGCATCGAGCCGAGAATGACCAGCAACAAGGCCGGGAAAAACCCGATCGCTCCAGTGACCTTGACGAATACGAACAGCTCCAACACTGGAAACAGTACAAAGAGCAATAAAAAAGGGCGCATCAAATGGTTCCTCAACGCAAGAATGCCTTGCCAGTCTTCCCTAGATGACGTCGCCCTTTCGTGAATTCAAGCGTCGACCACTTCATTTTTCGGCCAATGCTCGGCGTGAGCCAGGAAAACCAAGGCTTCCCGGACTTGTGTCGGCGTATTACAAGGCGTTTGAAACGGCAACCAGTACAGCACCTGACCAATGCGCAGGTGCATGCCTTCAGTGTCAATCCCGGCCAGTTGCGCTGGCTCGGTTTTCGGCAGGCCGGCCAGATCGACATAGTGAGCAATGGCTTTGGCGTGATCGGCATTCATGTGCTCGACCATGCTCACCTCGGCTTTGCCGGCGAACGGGTTGGCCAGCGTCAGATGGTCGACCCAGTGAATCGCGCCGAAGCCACCGATGTACCGATGGCGCACTGGCTTGAGCACCCAGAAGTCGAAATCGTGAGCCTTGTGATAGCTCTGCGATTCCGGGAAGTAGCGGTAATAACGTTCGGCCGCCGATTCGATGGCGGCCTCGTCCTCGAGCTTTTCCGCTTCGGCGAGGTAGGTCAGCCGACCAACGGCCTGCACATCTTCGGCCCCGCGCTCGCCCACAAACAGCGAACATTTCGGGTCTTTCTGCAGGTTGTGGGTGTGCTGGGCAATGCGGCTGATCAGGATCAGCGGTCGGCCCTGGCCGTCCAGGCAGTACGGAACCACGGAGCCAAACGGGAAACCGGGCATCGCCTTGGAGTGTGTCGACAGCACTCCACGGTATTCCTTGAGAAGCAATTCTCGGGCATTCTTGGCCGCTTCAACGCTCAACTTATGACTCCTTATATAGAATCCGTCGAAAAAACGGACAGGCGACTGGGGATAAGTTCCCAGTACGCCATCGGGGCAGTTCTCATGTGCAGCCGGCCTCCATTGGCGCAGATCGAGAGGCCCCCTAAAAGGAAACCACTCTGACCTGCTTATTGGGGCATGCGAATGCAACTCACTGACAAAGTAATCATTATCACTGGCGGTTGCCAGGGTTTAGGCCGTTCCATGGCCGAGTATTTCGCCGGCAAGGGCGCGAAGCTGGCGCTGGTGGACTTGAACCAGGAAAAGCTCGACGCCGCCGTCGCCGCGTGCAAGGCCAAGGGTGTCGAGGCCCGCGCCTATCTGTGTAACGTCGCCAATGAAGAACAAGTGACGCACATGGTCGCTCAGGTCGCCGAAGACTTCGGCGCGATCCACGGCTTGATCAACAACGCCGGGATCCTGCGTGATGGATTGCTGTTGAAGGTCAAGGACGGCGAGATGACCAAGATGAGCCTGGCCCAATGGCAGGCGGTGATTGACGTCAACCTGACCGGCGTCTTCCTGTGCACCCGCGAAGTCGCGGCAAAAATGGTCGAGCTGAAAAACAGCGGCGCGATCATCAATATTTCGTCGATCTCCCGCGCCGGCAACGTCGGCCAGACCAACTACTCCGCCGCCAAGGCCGGTGTCGCTGCGGCGACGGTGACTTGGGCCAAGGAACTGGCACGCTACGGCATTCGTGTGGCGGGCATTGCCCCGGGGTTCATCGAAACCGAGATGACCCTTGGCATGAAACCGGAAGCGCTGGAGAAAATGACGTCCGGGATCCCGCTCAAGCGCATGGGCAAGCCAGAAGAAATAGCCCATTCGGCGGCGTACATTTTCGAGAACGACTATTACACCGGCCGGATTCTGGAAATGGATGGCGGGTTGCGCATCTAAAGGAAGATCAAAAGATCGCAGCCTGCGGCAGCTCCTACAGGGGCCACTTGTAGGAGCTGCCGCAGGCTGCGATCTTTTAACAGACGACGCAGATCAATCGTCGCTGATGGTGATAGTCGGCATCGCCGGTGTCGCCGCTTCCTGCAACACGATCCGCGCGCCGACATGGCGGGCCAGTTCCTGGTAAACCAGTGCGATCGGGCTGTCCGGCTCGGCGATCACCGTTGGCTTGCCGCCATCCGCCTGCTCGCGAATGGCCATCGCCAGTGGCAACGAAGCCAGGAGCTCGACGCCATATTGATTGGCCAGCTTCACCCCGCCACCTTCACCGAACAGATGCTCGGCATGCCCACAATTCGAGCAGATGTGCACGGCCATGTTTTCCACCACGCCCAACACAGGGATGTTGACCTTGCGGAACATCTCCACGCCTTTGCGCGCGTCCAGCAACGCCAGGTCTTGCGGTGTGGTAACGATGACGGCACCGGCCACCGGGACTTTCTGCGCCAGGGTCAGCTGGATGTCACCGGTGCCTGGCGGCATGTCGATGACCAGGTAATCCAGATCGCCCCAAGCGGTCTGGGTGACGAGCTGCAACAGCGCACCGGAGACCATCGGCCCGCGCCAGACCATCGGCGTGTTGTCGTCAGTCAGGAATGCCATGGACATCACTTCGACGCCATGAGACTCGATTGGAACAAACCACTTCTGATCCTTGACCTTTGGTCGGGTGCCTTCAGGGATGCCGAACATGATGCCCTGGCTCGGACCGTAGATATCCGCGTCGAGAATCCCGACCTTGGCGCCTTCACGGGCCAGGGCCAATGCCAGGTTGGCTGCGGTGGTGGACTTGCCCACGCCGCCCTTGCCGGATGCCACGGCTACGACGTTCTTGACGTTAGCCAGGCCCGGGATCTGTGCCTGAGCCTTGTGCGCGGCGATCACGCTGGTGATGTCGACGCGAGCGGTCGTCACGCCGTCCAGGCCTTCAATGGCCATCTGCAGCATCTGCGACCAGCCGCTTTTGAACAGGCCGGCCGCGTAACCCAACTCCAGCTGGACGCTGACGCGATCGCCCTGAATGTCGATATTGCGCACGCACCCGGCGCTGACCGGGTCCTGGTTTAGGTAAGGGTCGGTATATTGGCGAAGGACGGCTTCCACCGCTGCGCGATTGACGGCGCTCATGGGCAACTCCGATAACAAGACAGGAAAATCAGGCGGGTATCCTAACCGTTCTATCGGTCAGACGGCATGCTTTCAGGATATGACAAATCCCCATGATCGAATGCTACCTGTAGCAGCTGGCGAAGCCTGCGTCCGACTGCGCAGCGGTCGCCAACCGGACAACTCGGTTTGCCTGAAGCGCCGCGTTGTCTGGTTTTACGACTGCTTCGCAGCCGAACGCAGGCTTCGCCAGCTGCTACAAAGCACCGTGGATGCCGGTCGCGGGGGTGAAAAATATGCGCCAGCGCTTTATAGTGGCCGACCTCCGTTTCATCAAGTAGCCGAGCCCCATGTCCGAGCCACGCAAGATCCTCGTCACCAGCGCCCTGCCCTATGCCAATGGTTCGATCCATCTTGGCCACATGCTGGAATACATCCAGACCGACATGTGGGTGCGCTTCCAGAAGCACCGCGGCAACCAATGCATTTATGTCTGCGCCGACGACGCCCACGGTTCGGCCATCATGCTGCGCGCGGAAAAGGAAGGCATCACCCCGGAACAATTGATCGCCAACGTCCAGGCTGAACACAGCGCCGACTTTGCCGAGTTCCTGGTGGACTTCGACAACTTCCACTCCACTCACGCCGAAGAAAACCGTGAGCTGTCGAGCCAGATCTACCTGAAGCTGCGCGACGCCGGGCACATCGCCACGCGCTCGATCACGCAGTACTTCGACCCGGAAAAGAAAATGTTCCTGGCCGACCGCTTCATCAAGGGCACTTGCCCGAAATGCGGCACCGAAGACCAGTACGGCGACAACTGCGAGAAATGCGGCGCGACCTACGCACCGACTGACCTGAAGGATCCGAAGTCGGCCATCTCTGGCGCCACGCCGGTGCTCAAGGATTCGCAGCACTTCTTCTTCAAGCTGCCGGACTTCCAGGAAATGCTGCAAGCCTGGACCCGCAGCGGCACCCTGCAAGATGCGGTCGCCAACAAGATCGCCGAATGGCTGGATGCCGGCCTGCAACAGTGGGACATCTCCCGCGATGCGCCGTACTTCGGTTTCGAAATTCCGGACGAGCCGGGCAAATACTTCTACGTGTGGCTGGACGCGCCGATCGGCTACATGGCCAGCTTCAAGAACCTCTGCGATCGCACGCCGGAGCTGGATTTCGATGCGTTCTGGGGCAAGGATTCCACCGCCGAGCTGTACCACTTCATCGGCAAGGACATCGTCAACTTCCACGCGCTGTTCTGGCCGGCGATGCTCGAAGGCGCGGGCTACCGCAAGCCAACCGGCATCAACGTACACGGCTACCTGACCGTCAACGGCCAGAAAATGTCCAAGTCTCGCGGCACCTTCATCAAGGCCCGGACCTACCTCGATCACCTGTCCCCGGAATACCTGCGTTATTACTACGCGGCCAAACTGGGTCGTGGCGTCGACGACCTGGACCTGAACCTCGAGGACTTCGTGCAGAAGGTCAACTCCGACCTCGTCGGTAAAGTCGTCAACATCGCCAGCCGTTGCGCCGGTTTCATCCACAAAGGCAACGCTGGCGTGCTGGTGGCCGGTAACGCCGCGCCAGAACTGACCGACGCGTTCCTCGCCGCTGCGCCGAGCATCGCCGAGGCCTACGAGGCTCGCGACTTCGCCCGCGCCATGCGCGAGATCATGGGCCTGGCCGACCGTGCCAACGCCTGGATCGCCGACAAGGCACCGTGGTCGCTGAACAAACAGGAAGGCAAGCAAGACGAAGTCCAGGCGATCTGCGCGCTGGGCGTCAATCTGTTCCGCCAACTGGTGATCTTCCTCAAACCGGTGCTGCCACTGTTGGCCGCTGACGCCGAGGCGTTCCTCAACGTCGCGCCGCTGACCTGGAACGACCACGCGACCTTGCTCAGCAACCATCAGTTGAACGAGTTCAAACCGTTGATGACCCGTATCGACCCGGTGAAAGTACAAGCGATGACCGATGCCTCGAAAGAAGACCTGACTGCCAGCCAGACCGACACCGGTGAGGCTGCACCTGCCGGCAATGGCGAACTGGCCAAGGATCCGCTGTCGCCGGAAATCGAGTTCGACGCGTTTGCTGCCGTCGACTTGCGCGTGGCGCTGATCCTCAAGGCCGAAGCCGTGGAAGGTGCCGATAAACTGCTGCGCTTGACCCTGGACATCGGTGACGAGCAACGCAACGTGTTCTCCGGGATCAAGAGCGCTTACCCGGACCCGTCCAAGCTCAATGGTCGCCTGACCATGATGATCGCCAACCTCAAGCCGCGCAAAATGAAGTTCGGGATTTCCGAAGGCATGGTGATGGCGGCCGGTCCTGGCGGCGAAGAAATCTACCTGCTCAGCCCTGACAGCGGCGCCAAGCCGGGTCAGCGCATCAAGTAAGGTTTTTGCGCTGAATCGAATCCCACAGTCGTGCCCGGCGCGACTGTGGGATTTTCATGTGTGGCCCATAATAGATCTAACGTCTGGCCTCGCCTTGTCGGAGCTGCCGAAGGCTGCGATCTTTTGATCTATGGCAATCTCCAAACCGCTGGAGATCAAAAGATCGCAGCCTGCGGCAGCTCCTACGGGGTTAGCCTTGCGATGCGTGGATACGGACGATCATGACCGAACTGCTCCTTACGCTTGTCAGCGCCGCCCTGATCAACAACTTCGTGTTGCACTGGCCGCTGGGCGTCGATCCGCTGTTGGGTTCAGGACAACGGCAGGTCCATGCACTGGGCATTGCGACAACGTGCCTGATGCTGATCGTCGGCATCCTCGGTTATGCGCTCTATCATGGGTTGCTGCTGCCGCTGGAGCTGACGTCGCTGCGTCTGTTCGTGTTTTTGCCGTTGAGCGTGTTGTTGATCGCGCCGTTGCTGAAGCTGCTTGCGCAGGTGTTTTCGACGCTGTCGTTCGAAGGTCTGTGGCCGCTGCTGCTCGGTAATGCCGGCATGCTCGGGCTGGCGCTGATCAATGTTCAGGAAGACAAAGGTTTTTTTCACGCCAGCGCTTTGAGTATCGGCGCCGGACTGGGTTTCTGGCTGGTGCTGAGCCTGTTTACCGACTTGCGTCAGCGCACGGTCGATAACGACGTCCCGCTCCCCTTTCGCGGCCTGCCGATCGACCTGATCGGCGCCGGACTGATTGCAGTGGCTTTTCTCGGATTCAGCGGACTGATCAAAACATGAGTCTGATTCAACGCATCGATGCCCTCCTGCCGCAGACCCAATGCGGCAAGTGTGGCCACCCCGGATGCAAGCCGTACGCCGAGGGCATCGCCAGCGGCGAGCCGATCAACAAGTGCCCACCCGGTGGCAGCGAAACCATTTCGGCCTTGGCCGACCTGTTGAAGGTGCCGGTGCTGGAACTTGATGTCAGTCGCGGTTCGGCCCCGGCACAGCTTGCCTACATTCGTGAAGCCGAGTGCATTGGTTGCACCAAATGCATCCAGGCCTGCCCGGTGGACGCCATCGTCGGTGCCGCCAAATTGATGCACACGGTCATCGTCGACGAATGCACGGGATGCGACCTCTGCGTGGCGCCCTGCCCGGTGGATTGCATCGAGATGCGACCGTTGCCGCTGGCCACGGTGTTGCCGATTGTCGGTGGCCTGGCCTTCAGCCTTGAGGAGCAACGGGCCCGTGCCGTCAAACGCGATCATGCACGGCGCCGCTTCGAACAACGCAACGCCCGGCTGCAGCGCGAAGAAGAACAGAAACTCGCCGAACGCCAAGCCCGTGCGCATCGCGCAGTGCCACAGACCAGTGACGTCGTGCCTCTCGACCCTGTGCGGGCCGCTCTTGAACGGGTACGCGCCCAGAAGGCCGCCACTGCCGATGCGGCCTTAAAAAAAGCCAAGGTCGACCTGGCCATGAGCCGGGCGCAACTGAACAAGTCGCTCAAGGCTTTCGGGCATCCGCCGACGTTCGAGCAGCAAGCGCAGTTGATTGTCCTGCAACAGCAATTCGAGGTCGCCGAGCAAGCGTTGGCACAGCTGGAAAGCAGTGCTGCGCCGACCCCGGCACCCGCTGCTCCGGCGAAAAATGCGCAGCTGAATCGGGCCAAGATCCAGTTGGCCATGCGCCGCGCCGAACTCAAAAAAGCCCAGGCGAACGCAGCTGCGCAGGAACAGATCGAAGCGCTGGAACTCGCCGTGAAGGAAGCCGAGCGTCAGGTGGACACTTATGCCACCCCTTGAGTCGGTCGACGAACGCCTTCAGCAGGCCATGAAGCTGGTGCTGCTGGCCACCGTGCCGGGAGCGCTGGTGTTGTTCTGGTTGTATGGCTGGGGTGTATTGATCAACCTGATTCTGGCGTGCGTGACCGCATTGGCTGCCGAAGCCGCCGTGTTGCAGTTGCGCAAGCGACAGCTCCAACCCACCCTGAGCGACGGCAGCGCTCTGGTCAGTGCGACGTTATTGGCACTGGCGTTGCCACCTTATTGCCCATGGTGGCTGACGGTCAGCGCCGCGGTCTTCGCGATAGTGTTTGGCAAGCAGCTGTATGGCGGTGTCGGCAAGAATCCGTTCAATCCGGCCATGCTCGGTTTCGCCTTGGCGCTCGTAACGTTTCCTCAACAAATGACCCATTGGCCGTCCTCCCATGGCATGGACCTGCTCGGTGGGTTGCAGCAGGTGTTCGGTTTCAGCCTCAGCCAGACCCCGGATGCCTGGGTCCAGGCCACGGCGCTGGACAGTCTGCGGATCAACAAAAGCCTGACCATGGACGAACTCTTCGCCGGCAACCCGGCGTTCGGCCACGTTGGTGGGCGCGGCGTGGAATGGGTCAACCTGGCGTTTCTGGCGGGCGGCGCGTTTCTGTTGCAACAGCGCATTTTCACGTGGCATGCGCCGGTCGGCATGCTGGCCAGCCTGTTTGTCATCAGCCTGCTGTGCTGGAACGGGTCCGGCTCCGACTCCCACGGCTCGCCGCTGTTTCATCTGCTGACCGGCGCGAGCATGCTCGGTGCCTTCTTCATCATCACGGAGCCTGTGTCCGGCGCCAAAAGCCCCGGCGCCCGACTGCTGTTCGGCGCGGGTGTCGGGCTGCTGACGTATTTGATTCGCACGTGGGGCGGCTACCCGGACGGCGTGGCCTTTGCGGTGCTGCTGATGAACTTGTGTGTACCGGCGCTGGAGCGCTTTGTCGCGTCCAGACTGGAGCGGGGTGCGCCATGAATCGAACATCGAGCGCTGTGACATTGGTGTTGTTGGCCACCGTGGGGATTGGCGTGACTTACCTCGTGCAACGCGCCGTTGCACCGCGCGTTGCAGCCGAACAACGCCTGATCGACAGCCGTAACCTGCTGGACGTGTTGCCCCCGGACAGCTACGACAATCAACCGCTGGATCAACCGCTCACCCTCGACAGCAGCACGTTGGCCAACAGCACCCTGCTGGCCGGCTATCGCGCGACCAAGGCCGGCCAACCTTATGCAGTGTTGCTGCGCAGCCAGACCTTGGGGTATGCAGGTGCCATCGACTTGCTGATCGCCATCGACGTCAACGGCAGGCTGCTGGGCGTCAAAACCCTCAAGCAGTCGGAAACGACCGGTCTGGGCGCTAAAATCGCCGATTGGCCCAATAGCTGGCTCCAGGTTTTCTCCGGCAAATCGCGAACCGAACCTGCCGACAGTGGCTGGGCGCTGAAAAAGGATCAGGGTCAATTTGATCAGATCGCGGGCGCCACGATCACTTCAAGAGCGGTGATCAACGCCGTCCATGACGCATTGCGCTACTTCGATGAACACCGGCAATCGGTGATCGAGGGCAGTTCCCATGAATAAGTTATCGCCGTTGCAGCACTCGCTGATGCTGGCGCCGCTGGTCGGCGCCACCGACTCATGGATTACCGCGCTGAGCCTGTGGCTGATGTTCGTCGTGGTGATCAATGCCTTCGGCTTGACCATGGGCACCTTGCGAGCCCGTCTGACCCCGGCAACGCACTTGCTGGCGGGCGTGCTACTGGCGGCCACCCTGACCAGCTGCGCAGAACTTGCCGCGCAGACCTGGTCACTGCCAGTGCACCAACATCTGGGGTTCTACGCCGGTTTGATCGCCTTGCAATGCGTCGTGCTGGAACACAGCGGTTTTTTCCAGAGCCCATGGCGTGATCGCCTGCGCTTGTGTGCTGTGTTCGGCGCGCTGATGGCGAGCATGAGTCTGCTGCGTGAACTCCTGGGCAGCGGTGGCTTTCACTTGGCTACTCTGGTCCCCGGCGGATTCATTTTGCTGGGCCTGCTGATAGCAGGCTGGCAGGCCTGTAGTCGCCCGACACCCTCACATTGATTGCCTTCGAGGAAACGCTTCGCCCATGAATGCCGCAAAACGTTTGGAAATTTTCCGCAGGTTTCACGAAGACAACCCGGAACCGAAGACCGAACTGGCCTACTCCTCGCCCTTTGAATTGCTGATTGCCGTGATTCTTTCGGCGCAGTCGACCGACGTCGGCGTCAACAAGGCCACCGCCAAACTCTATCCGGTGGCCAATACTCCGGCGGCGATTCATGCGCTGGGTGTCGCGGGGCTGTCGGAGTACATCAAGACCATCGGCCTGTTCAACAGCAAAGCGAAAAACGTGATCGAGACCTGTCGCTTGCTGGTAGAGCGTCATGGCGGCGAAGTGCCGCAGTCCCGCGAAGAACTGGAAGCGCTACCCGGTGTAGGCCGCAAGACCGCCAACGTGGTGCTCAATACCGCCTTCCGCCAGCTGACCATGGCTGTGGACACGCATATTTTCCGGGTCAGCAACCGCACCGGCATTGCTCCGGGCAAGAATGTGGTCGAGGTCGAGAAAAAACTGATGAAATTTGTGCCCAAGGAATACCTGCTCGATTCCCATCACTGGTTGATCCTGCACGGGCGCTATGTCTGCCTGGCCCGAAAGCCTCGTTGTGGCAGTTGCCGCATCGAAGACTTGTGCGAGTACAAGCAAAAGACCTCGGACGATTGAGGCACTATTAAGTTTACTGATACATCGATTGAAAAAATCTTTTTTACCCGCAGGAAGATTGTCGCTATAAGGGGCGCCAAAGGCAGTCTAAGCCTGGAGTTAACCTATGAGCACTGGCAAAGAGCAATTGGACGTAGAGGACGACTTCACCCCCGTGGAGGCCGAGGACGCTGAACCGGTGGTGGAAGTGGCGAAGACCAACCTGAGCAAACGCCGTACCATCGACAATCTGCTGGAGGAGCGCCGACTGCAAAAGCAATTGGCCGATTACGATTTTGACCTATGACACCTAAAAGCCTCCCGAAACGGAGGCTTTTTACTAAGTGCCGAATGCTCGCGCAATCACACCAGGCCATTGCGCTGAGCCAGTTCGATGAGGTCGACCAGGGAACGTGCATTGAGTTTCAATAACAGGCGAGTCTTGTAAGTACTGACGGTTTTATTGCTCAGGAACATCCCGTCGGCAATCTCCTTGTTTGTCTTGCCTCGCGCCAATTGCTGCAAGACCATCATTTCCCGTCCTGACAGACGATCCACCATATCGGATTCACTGGCATTCCCCAGGCTGGAGCGCACGGTATGCAAAGCCTGGTTCGGAAAATAACTGTAGCCTGACAATACTGCTTTAATTGCGCTGAGCAATTCAGTGAGATCCTGCTGTTTGCAAACATATCCCGCGGCCCCCGATTGCATACAACGCATTGAAAAATGCCCGGGAGCCTGGGAAGTCAATATCAGTACTTTCATGGGCAACGCGACCGACGTCAGGCGCGCGATGACTTCCAGTCCATCCAGTTTCGGAATTCCAATATCCAGAATGACAATATCCGGCATATGTTCACGCGCAAGTTGCAATGCATCCACGCCATTATCTGTTTCTGCAATGACTTCGTAGCCATGACGTTCCATTAGCATACGTACCGCAAGACGAATGACGGGGTGATCATCCACGATCAGCACTTTATTCATGGGCTAGTCCAATTTCGCTGTTCGAATTTTTAGAGCCCGCACAATAGCCTAGTCGTTTCACCCCTGGCATGCCGGCCCACCCAGCCATCCACAGCGAGAGACATTCCCTACAAATAATGCAGATTATTCCTACAAATCCCCCTTGAAAAAGCCATACCAGAAACACTTTCAGACTGACGGCATTTCTCTATGCACGGCTTTTTTGTATCGAGTTACGACCATAAATCCAAACTAACAAAGCAAGAAACAA
Organism: Pseudomonas sp. LBUM1644; assembly: GCF_059716195.1. Lineage (NCBI taxonomy): Bacteria > Pseudomonadati > Pseudomonadota > Gammaproteobacteria > Pseudomonadales > Pseudomonadaceae > Pseudomonas > Pseudomonas sp. LBUM1644. The sequence goes on from NZ_CP166812.1 coordinate 5,203,624, forward strand.
AAAATCGCCAACACTTCTGCCATAACAATAGAGCTATAACGAACCCCTCACGACAAATCTACTATATTGACAATGATACAAAACAATCACCCATCAACCCTTCGAGAACAGACGAACTTAAATGAGCATATACAATGAAAAAACTCAAACATCAAACCACTACCCCCCTGACTATCATTGCAATATTTGCAACACTGTCTGAAACTTCGGCAGCTCTATCGCTGCCCTTCCTCGACAACAAAGACAGGGAGATCTACATCTGGTTTCTAATCGGATTTCCTTTTTATTTACTCTTACTCTTTTTCGCCACACTCAACTTCAACTATAAATCGCTTTACGCCCCCTCGGATTTTCAAAAGGGCAAGCATTTCATAAAAATCATGGATAGCACTGAGCGCTTGGACGATGACGTCGCACTGGAAGATAAACTGAAGGACAGCGAGCCGAAAAATTCAAAACATCCACGCAAACGCAACAATCATTAGCGTTTTATGGATTGGCGGGAGAGATAAACGGACACGTGAAGAACTGAATCGCAAGAGCAGGTAACATCACTTTTTTCAAATGTGTGGCCGCGTCGACGACGGGGCCACACATTCAATTCGTTCTACGGTCTCAAAGGCTTCAGAACAGCTTCCGGCCTTTGTTCGCCGCGATACGCATGCGCAAGGCGTTGAGCTTGATAAAGCCCGCCGCGTCAGCCTGGTTGTAGGCGCCGCCATCTTCTTCGAAGGTTGCGATGTTGGCGTCGAACAACGATTCGTCGGACTTACGGCCAGTGACGATCACGTTGCCCTTGTACAGCTTCAGGCGTACAACGCCGTTCACGTGCGCCTGGGATGCATCGATCATCTGTTGCAGCATCAGACGCTCAGGGCTCCACCAGTAACCGGTGTAGATCAGGCTGGCGTATTTCGGCATCAGCTCGTCTTTGAGGTGAGCGACTTCGCGGTCCAGGGTGATCGATTCGATCGCACGGTGAGCGCGCAGCATGATGGTGCCGCCCGGGGTTTCATAGCAGCCACGGGACTTCATGCCCACGTAACGGTTCTCGACGATGTCGAGACGGCCAATACCGTGTTCACCACCGATACGGTTCAGGGTCGCCAGCACGGTGGCCGGGGACATTTCGACGCCGTCCAATGCGACGATGTCGCCGTTACGGTAGGTCAGTTCCAGGTATTGCGCTTTGTCAGGAGCCTTCTCCGGGGAGACGGTCCATTTCCACATGTCTTCTTCGTGCTCGGTCCAGGTGTCTTCCAGCACGCCGCCTTCATAGGAGATGTGCAGCAGGTTGGCGTCCATCGAGTACGGGGATTTTTTCTTGCCGTGACGCTCGATCGGGATGTTGTGCTTTTCTGCGTAATCCATCAGCTTTTCACGGGACAGCAGGTCCCATTCGCGCCACGGAGCGATCACTTTCACACCTGGTTTCAAGGCGTACGCGCCGAGTTCGAAACGAACCTGGTCGTTGCCTTTGCCGGTGGCGCCGTGAGAAATGGCGTCAGCGCCGGTTTCGTTGGCGATTTCGATCAGGCGCTTGGCGATCAACGGACGAGCGATGGAAGTACCGAGCAGGTACTCGCCTTCATAAACGGTGTTGGCGCGGAACATCGGGAAAACGAAATCGCGCACGAATTCTTCGCGCAAGTCGTCGATGTAGATCTCTTTGACGCCCATGGCCTGAGCCTTGGCGCGTGCAGGTTCGACCTCTTCGCCCTGACCCAGGTCAGCGGTGAAGGTCACGACTTCACAGTTATAAGTATCCTGCAGCCACTTGAGGATCACCGAAGTGTCCAGGCCGCCGGAATACGCCAGAACGACCTTGTTTACGTCCGCCATGCCATCACTCCACGGGGTTCTACGGAAAGCCGTCGAGTCTACCGGGCATGCAGAATAATTTACAGAGGCGCGACAGCTTATGACGACGAAGCGACAGAATCTGTCGAACGCGCGACGATGACCAACAAGTCAGGAAGTTGCCGAACTGCTGCCCGGCGTCGTGACCTGAGGTGCAACCTTGTCGGTCGGCGCCACCCGCTCCAGGCGCACGGCGACCCGGCGATTCTTCGCGCGGTTGGTGGCATTGGTGTTCGGCGCCACAGGGTAGCGCTCGCCGTGGAAGCGCATGGTGATCTGCGATTCCTGAACGCCATTGGCCTTGAAAAAGTCCATCACCGCCAACGCTCGGCGGCGTGACAACTCGCGGTTGGTCAGGCGATTGCCGCTATTGTCGGAGTGACCATCAAGCTCGATGTGATTGACCGTCGGATCCGCCTTCATGAATTCCAGCATGACCTGCAGCTGCGACTTGGCTTGCGGATCCAGTTCGATGCCCTCGCCCGGAAAACCGATCTCGGACTGTTTGACCTGTTCAAAATTTTTCGGCAGCAGTTTCGCCACGCAACTCTGGTAATCATTGAAGGCTTTACTGAACTTGACGGGCAACAGGCGTACTTCGGACACCCGACCATCGCCCGAGGAATGCCGGATGACCGGACTGCGCCCGTCCATCAAGCCACTGATCAAGCGCCCGGCCTGAACTTGCGAGCTGTTGAACAGTACATTGCCGCTGCCGATTCGCACGGACCCCAGGTTGATGTCGCCGCGCCCTGGCTGCCACGGCGCGGCGGCCGCCAGCAAGGTCGCCGAACCACCGCCGATCATCGCGTTGTAGGTCTTCAGACGGAACGTCGCCTGCTCGCCGGCGCGACGCACGAACTCCCCCGAACCGAAATCGGTGATCGGCTGAGCCAGGCGGCATTCGAACTGGTCACCTTCGACCGTCCACTCGATGCTCTCCAGACGGGTCTGGAAAGTGAGCGCCATCGCAGGAAGGCTGGCAAACACACTGAGCAAGGCTAAATAACGCTGGCGCACGGGAGGCTCCACTGGCTTCTACGACAAAAAGACCGACACACACTTGTTTACGGCGTACCTGTTGGATATCGGAAGCTTCCTGCAAAACTTGATAGCGAGTGCCTGCAAGAGTCTTTTCCGGTAGCATTCCCCTCAGTTTGACCCGCCTGGAATCCCCTCATGTCCGACCGCCTGACCCTGCTGCGTCCCGACGACTGGCATATTCATCTTCGCGATGGTGCCGTGTTGCCCAATACCGTCGCGGATGTCGCGCGCACCTTTGGTCGCGCGATCATCATGCCTAACCTCGTACCTCCGGTGCGCAATGCGGCTGAAGCCGACGGCTATCGCCAGCGGATTCTCGCTGCACGCCCGGCCGGCAGTCGCTTCGAACCGCTGATGGTGCTTTACCTGACCGACCGCACCCAGCCTGAAGAAATTCGCGAGGCCAAGGCCAGCGGTTTCGTTCACGCCGCCAAGTTGTACCCGGCCGGCGCGACCACCAATTCGGATTCTGGCGTCACCAGCATCGACAAGATCTTCCCGGCGATCGAGGCCATGGCCGAAGTCGGGATGCCGTTGTTGATTCACGGTGAAGTCACCCGTGGCGATGTCGACGTGTTCGACCGCGAAAAAATCTTCATCGATGAACACATGCGTCGTGTGGTCGAGCGTTTTCCGACCCTCAAAGTGGTGTTTGAACACATCACCACCGCCGATGCCGTGCAGTTCGTCAACGCCGCCCCGGCCAACGTCGGCGCGACCATCACCGCTCATCACTTGCTGTACAACCGCAACCACATGCTGGTCGGCGGTATTCGGCCCCACTTCTATTGCCTGCCGATTCTCAAGCGCAATACGCACCAGGAAGCCCTGCTCGACGCCGCCACCAGCGGCAGCGAGAAATTCTTCCTGGGTACCGACTCGGCGCCTCACGCGCAGCACGCCAAGGAAGCCGCTTGCGGTTGCGCCGGTTGCTACACCGCTTATGCGGCGATCGAGATGTATGCCGAGGCCTTCGAACAACGTAACGCGCTGGACAAGCTCGAAGCCTTCGCCAGCCTCAACGGCCCGCGCTTCTATGGCCTGCCGGTGAACACCGATCGCATTACCCTGGTCCGCGAAGAATGGACCGCCCCCACCAGCCTGCCATTTGGCGAGCTGACCGTTATCCCGCTGCGCGCCGGTGAAAAACTGCGCTGGCGCCTGCTGGAGGAACACGCGTGAGTGAAGACCATTACGACGACGAACAGGACGGTCAAGGCGGTGGAGGTGGTTCACGCCACCCGATGGCCGCTCGCTTCCGTGGGTACCTGCCAGTCGTTGTCGACGTTGAAACCGGTGGTTTCAACTCTGCCACTGACGCCTTGCTGGAAATTGCCGCAACCACCATCGGCATGGACGAAAAAGGGTTTGTGTACCCCGACCACACCTACTTCTTCCGTGTAGAACCCTTTGAGGGCGCGAACATCGAAGCGGCCGCGCTGGAATTCACCGGGATCAAGCTCGATCACCCGCTGCGCATGGCGGTCAGTGAAGAAGCGGCGCTGACCGATATCTTCCGCGGCATTCGCAAGGCCTTGAAAGCCAACGGCTGCAAGCGGGCGATTCTGGTCGGGCACAACAGCAGCTTCGACCTGGGCTTTCTCAATGCGGCCGTCGCGCGCCTGGACATGAAGCGCAACCCGTTTCATCCATTCTCCAGCTTCGATACCGCAACACTGGCGGGCCTGGCGTACGGCCAAACCGTACTGGCCAAGGCTTGCCAGGCAGCCGATATCGATTTCGACGGTCGTGAAGCCCACTCGGCTCGCTACGACACCGAGAAGACGGCCGAACTGTTCTGCGGCATCGTCAATCGCTGGAAACAAATGGGTGGCTGGGAAGATTTCAACGACTGATTTTGTCTATGTAGGAGCGAGCTTGCTCCTACAGGGATTGCAGTTTCCGCCCATAAAAAAACCGGCCTCAGCGGCCGGTTTTTTTTATGCCTGACGCGTGGCTTACAGCTTGCCAGCGTTCTCGGTCAGGTAAGCCGCGACGCCTTCGGTCGAAGCGGTCATGCCTTTGTCGCCTTTTTTCCAGTTGGCAGGGCAAACTTCGCCGTGCTCTTCGTGGAATTGCAGCGCGTCGACCAGACGGATCAGCTCTTCCATGTTACGGCCCAGCGGCAGGTCGTTGATGATCTGCGAGCGAACAACGCCTTTGTCGTCGATCAGGAACGCGCCACGGAAAGCCACGCCGCCTTCGGACTCAACGTCGTAGGCCTTGGCGATTTCGTGTTTCATGTCGGCAGCCATGGTGTATTGAACCTGGCCGATGCCACCATTGTTCACCGGGGTGTTGCGCCATGCGTTGTGGGTGAAGTGCGAGTCGATCGAAACCGCGACCACTTCAACATTGCGTGCCTTGAAGTCAGCCATGCGGTGGTCCAGAGCGATCAGCTCGGACGGGCAAACGAAGGTGAAGTCCAGTGGGTAGAAGAACACCAGGCCGTATTTGCCTTTGATGGCCGAGGACAGGGTGTAGCTGTCTACGATCTCGCCATTGCCGAGTACGGCCGGGACGGTGAAGTCAGGGGCTTGTTTGCCTACGAGTACGCTCATTGGATATCTCCTGGTGTAAAGACGTGAAGAACCGGGTTCGCACCAGCCTGCCACCCTGAGGCGACAGCCCTGTGACACGAACCCGTTTCGCAAAGACCGGCCATCATACACTGCGTGTTTGACCTGTCCAAAAAAGCGTCCGTTACATTTCAGCGAGGATCACTCGTACGAAAACCGTTCGTCAGTCACACGGCTTTATGCCGCAATGGCCTTAGAAACCACTTTGACAATCATTCTCGTTAACATTAAGATCCATCGCAATTGAGTCACAACCAGCGACGGTTTTCAGTTATGTATGTTTGCCTCTGCACTGGCGTTACCGACGGTCAAATCCGCGATGCAATCTATGAAGGTTGCTGCAGCTACAAAGAAGTCCGTCAGGCCACCGGCGTTGCGAGTCAATGCGGCAAATGTGCCTGCCTTGCCAAGGAAGTGGTTCGCGAAACCCTGACGAAATTGCAATCGGCCCAGGCTTCTATACCTTTTCCAGTTGAATTTACAGCCGCCTAATTACCGTATTTTAAAGAACCGGACACTTGTCCGGTTTTTTTATGCCTGAAAATCAATTGCTTAGGCGCTAGACGCGGAACACAAACATTCTTATTCCGATTAATTTTCACTTAAGTTTCAATAACTTAGGTTTGACACTCCTAATTACGCGGCTCAAACTCTGCGCTATAGACAGCTAATACAGGGCAGGACCCCATCATGAAAGGCGACATTACAGTCATCCAGCATCTCAACAAGATCCTTGCCAATGAGCTGGTCGCGATCAATCAATATTTCCTGCATGCGCGCATGTACGAAGATTGGGGCCTGAACAAGCTCGGCAAGCACGAGTACCACGAATCCATCGACGAGATGAAACACGCGGACAAGCTGATCAAGCGCATCCTGTTCCTTGAAGGCCTGCCGAATGTCCAGGATCTGGGCAAGCTGCAGATCGGCGAACACACCCAGGAAATGCTCGAATGCGACCTGCGCATCGAGCGTACCGGCCACGCCGATCTCAAAGTTGCCATCGCGCATTGCGAAACCGTGGGCGACTTCGGTAGCCGCGAACTGCTTGAAGACATTCTTGAGTCTGAAGAAGAACATATCGACTGGCTGGAAACCCAACTGGGCCTGATCGATAAAGTCGGTCTTGAGAATTATCTGCAATCGCAGATGGGCGAAGAGTAAGTTAACGCCTGCTAGACGCGAGACTATAAAAAGCCCCGCTCTCTTTTAATGAGACGGGGCTTTTTAGTCTCTACTGCAGGGGGAATATTCCTAAAGCCTGCCCCCATCAAGTCGATAACCCGGCATCGAGAGCTGTTGGCGATCCCCTGATCGCCCGCCACCTTTTTCCACAGAAGGTTTTTATGTCTTCCAACAAAGCCCGCGCAGACTCACTTTCGCTTCTGCTGTTTACCTTGCGCAGCGGCAAGCTCATGGCGATCAACCTGCTGAAAGTCAGTGAAATCATCCCCTGCCCGCCACTGACCAGACTCCCCGAGTCACACCCCCACGTCAAAGGTATCGCCACCCTGCGCGGTGCCTCTTTGTCGGTGATCGACCTGAGCCGCGCCATCGGCGAACGACCGTTGGAAGACCCGAACGGTGGCTGCCTGATCGTCACCGACGTCAGCCGCTCCAAACAAGGCCTGCACGTTCAAGCGGTGAGCAAGATCGTCCATTGCCTGACCACCGACATCCGCCCGCCGCCCTTCGGTTCTGGCGGTGTGCGCTCCTATATCACCGGCGTGACGTCCGTCGACGGCACATTGGTGCAGGTGCTGGACATCGAAAAAGTGATCCACGGCATCGCCCCGGCACAGATTGAAATGGCCCCGACCGAACTCAGCATGGAAGACGCCGAAGTCCTGGGCAATGCGCGAATACTGGTGGTCGATGACAGCCAGGTCGCGTTGCAACAATCGGTTCACACCCTGCGCAACCTCGGCCTGCAATGCCACACCGCCCGCAGCGCCAAGGAAGCCATCGATTGCCTGCTGGACCTGCAAGGCACGGCGCAGCAGATCAACCTGATCGTGTCGGACATCGAAATGTCCGAGATGGACGGCTATGCCTTCACCCGCACCCTGCGTGAGACTCCCGACTTTTCGCATCTGTATGTGTTGCTCCACACCTCGCTGGACAGCGCGATGAACAGCGAAAAGGCGCGTCTTGCCGGTGCGAATGCGGTGCTGACGAAGTTCTCTTCGCCAGAACTGACCAAGTGCCTGATCGAAGCGGCCAAGGCCGTCGCCGAACAAGGTCATTGAGTGTTGGCCGAAGCATTTTGCTTTTTGATGCGGCGCAACCTTGCCGAGGCTGTTCCAGCCATCCAGTGGCCCAACGGCATCGAATTGATCGAATACCGTCCCGACCTCGCCGACGCGGTTCATCAGCTGATGCTACTGGGTTATCAGGAAGGTGGCGGCCGCGTGCCGGCACTCAATGTCTGGCAGCAGCGCTTTGAATCCGATCCCGAATACGATCCTGGCCTGTGCTTTATTGCACTGGATGCCGATGGCGTCGTCGGGGTTGCTCAATGCTGGACCAGCGCCTACATCAAGAATCTGGTGGTGCATGCGCGGGCTCAGAGGCAAGGCCTTGGACGCGCATTGCTGCTGCATACGTTCAACGTGTTCAAACAGCGCCGTGAAGGTTTTGTGGATTTGAAGGTGCTGGAAGATAACCTTCGGGCACAGCGGCTGTATGAAAGTGCCGGGATGTATGTAGTTCGCCGGGAACCGGTTCCCTCCTGATACCGCTAAAAGATCGCAGCCTTCGGCAGCTCCTACATTTGGAATGCGTTCCCTTGTAGGCGCTGCCGAAGGCTGCGATCTTGGCGATGTCGGCTAACCCAGATCCCTTGAGGCATACTGCAACTTTGGCTACCACCAGCCCAAGGATGCCTGCCCCGTGAAAACCTTAACCCTGACCTTCCTCTGCCTCACCGCCCTCGCCACCCAGGCTCACGCTTCCAGCCCTGACGCATGGGCCGCCTTCGATAAAGCCGTGCTCGCCAGTTGCACCAAGGCCAGTGGCCTGAAGAACGCCAAACCGGTCGGCAACGCCGCGCAGTTCGATGACCGGGTCGGCTACACCGCCCTGCTGCTCCAGGGCCAATACCCGCAAAAGCACATGAAAGGCCAGCAAGGCTCCGAACTGTGCCTTTACAACAAGAAAAGCAAAACCGCGTACGTCACCGAATGGGACTCCATCCGCCCGACGGCTAACGCCCAATGAGTGGCGTATAACTTGCTTCAATACCGGTCTTTGTGGCGGCATTCTGTCGCTGTGTATGCCCTCGGATGCGACTGACCGCTCGATGAATACGACGTTTTCCTGCGTAGGGTGTGGCAAATGCTGCAATGACCACCACGTGCCCCTGACACTGTCCGAAGCCCGCCTATGGGCGAACGATGGTGGCCAGGTCATTGTGTTGGTGGAAGGATTCCTCGACAACGGCCTGGGCCTGCCCCTGCAGCAACGCGAACACGCCGAACGCCGATCGGTGGTGGTCCGAAGCGGCGGAGCCGAAGCCTGCGTGGCGATCACCTTTGCCGCCTACAACGTCGGCCCCTGCCGCAATCTTGACGAAGACAAGCTCTGCCGCATTTACGAACGCCGGCCGCTGGTGTGTCGCATCTACCCGATGGAAATCAATCCGCACATTCCCCTGAATAAGGCAGTGAAGGAATGTCCGCCCGAGTCGTGGGAAAAAGGGCCGCAACTGATTGTCGGTGGTGAGTTGGTGGATCAGGCACTTGCCGATTTGATCCAGCGCTCCCGCCAGGCCGATCGCGATGATATCCAGGCAAAGGATGCGATTTGCGCGCTGCTAGGGATTCGGACTACAGCGCTGAAGGGCGATGGATTCACCGCTTATCTGCCGGACATGACGGCGTTTGCCGCAGTGATCGACCAAGTTGCCGAGCAGCCGATGGCGATGTTGGCCAGTGAGTGGTTGTTTCATGTGTCGGGTGATGATATCGCCGGGCAAGTAGGGGCAGCCGGCGCGCGAGTGGCGACTGATGTACCACTGAACTATGCGTTTATTTCGTTACGGGCGGCTTGATTCAAAGTCTGCGCAATCTTTACTGGCCCCTTTTGCGAGCAAGCCCGCTCCCACAGTAGATCTTCATTGTGCACACAATCTGTGTTCACTGAAGATTCCACTGTGGGAGCGGGCTTGCTCGCGAAGGCGATAGTTTGAGCACCGCAGGCATTGGAACTCAGCGCTTACCCATCGACCGGCGAGTACCCGGCGGCGCGGCACCCGGGGTTTTGGTGTGGCCATTCTTGGCGCCGTTCTTGTACCACGGCTGGCCGGCGTTCTTGGCGGCGGCCAGGTCACCCGGTTTGAACGGGAACTTGAACGCCGGGATCGCGGTTGAGGTTTCGCTGTCTGCGCTGGAGTCGACGCTGTCTGGCAGGTCTGCCTGGTCGTCGCTCAAGGCGTCGGCAACCGGCGGTTGTGTCGGGGAAGTCATGAAAGCTCCGGGTGATGCAATAGAGTCGGGCCCGGTCAGCGAGCCGCGAAAGGCGGCAGTATACCTCCCCGCGATCCTGTAGGAGCGAGCATGCTCGCGAAAAACGTCCAGGCACCGCGTACATTCAGGCAGCCAGCGTTTTCGTCAACGTCCATCGCTGGCGAGCCAGCTCCTTCAAGGGACGGACCCAAACTGACAGCGCCGTCAGTTAGCAGTCACCTTGCTGACCGTCGAACAGGTTTATAAAGGAAGGTATAAACCTGCCCCCACTCCCGACCCACCAGCCCCGGCGCCCCACTCGCATGCGAATTCAGAAAAAACCCGTCCTGCTCGCAGCCCTTCTGATTGTTCTGGCAGCGCTGGGCCTGTGGTACGCCACCAAACCCGCCAGCACAAAACTCGCGACCTCCAACGCCATTCCCGTGCGGGTGGTCAGCGTCACCGAAAAAGACGTGCCCCGTTACGTCAGCGGCATCGGTTCCGTGTTGTCACTGCACAGCGTCGTGGTCCGCCCGCAGATCGACGGCATCCTCACCAAAATCCTGGTCAAGGAAGGCCAACTAGTGAACAAAGGCGACCTGCTGGCCACCATCGACGACCGCTCGATCCGCGCCAGCCTCGACCAGACCCGGGCTCAATTGGGCGAAAGCCAGGCGCAACTGCAAGTGGCGCTGGTCAATCTCAAGCGCTACAAGTTGTTGAGCGTTGACGACGGCGTTTCCAAGCAGACCTACGATCAGCAACAAGCCTTGGTCAACCAACTGAAAGCCACCGCCCAAGGCAACCAGGCTTCGATCGACGCGGCTCAGGTGCAACTCTCCTACACGCAGATTCGCTCGCCGGTTACCGGTCGTGTCGGCATTCGCACGGTGGACGAAGGCAACTTCCTGCGCATGACTGACGCCCAAGGGCTGTTCACCGTGACCCAGATCGACCCGATTGCCGTGGAGTTTTCCCTGCCACAGCAAATGCTGCCGACCCTGCAAGGCTTGATCAGCGATCCGGAGCACGCGCAGGTCAAGGCTTACATCGGCGCCGACACCGATGGCGAAACCGGTAACCTGCTGGGCGAAGGCCACCTGACATTGATCGACAACCAGATCAACGCCAACACCGGGACCATCCGCGCCAAGGCTGAATTCAGCAACGCCGGGCAGAAACTCTGGCCGGGGCTGCTGGTGACGGTAAAGATTCAGACGGCGCTGGAGAAAGATGCGCTGGTGGTGCCGCCGACCGTCGTACAACGTGGCCTCGATCAACATTTCGTGTATCGGGTCAACGGCGACAAAGTCGAAACCGTCCAGGTGCAGATGGTCTATCAAGGCAGCGGCCAGGACATCATCAAAGGCGTCAAACCGGGTGACGTGCTGGTCAGCGACGGCCAATCGCGGCTCAAACCCGGCTCGACCGTGCAGGTGCTGACCGAACCGCCGCAAGTGGTGCAAACGGAGCCGAAACCATGAAGGGCCATGGCTCGGTTTCCGCGTGGTGCATCGATCATCCGGTGGCCACGATCCTGCTGACGTTTGCCTTGGTATTGCTCGGCGTCATCGCCTTCCCGCGCCTGCCGATTGCGCCGCTGCCGGAAGCCGAGTTCCCGACCATCCAGGTGGCCGCGCAACTGCCCGGCGCCAGCCCGGAAACCATGGCTTCGTCGGTGGCCACGCCCCTTGAAGTGCAATTCAGCGCTATCCCCGGCGTCACCCAGATGACCTCGAGCAGCGCCCTCGGCTCGACCAACCTGACCCTGCAATTCACCCTCGACAAAAGCATCGATACCGCCGCGCAGGAAGTGCAGGCCGCGATTAACACCGCCGCCGGCAAATTGCCCAAGGACATGCCGACCCTGCCGACATGGCGCAAGGTCAACCCGGCCGACAGCCCGGTGCTGATCCTGAGCATCAACTCGACGCAGATGCCCGGCACCGAACTCAGCGATCTGGTCGAAACCCTGCTGTCCCGTCAGATCAGTCAGATCGACGGCGTAGGCCAAATCAACATCACCGGCCAGCAACGCCCGGCGATCCGCGTTCAAGCCTCGGCAGACAAACTCGCGGCCATCGGTCTGACGCTGGCGGACATTCGCCTGGCGATCCAGCAGACCAGCCTTAACCTGGCGAAAGGTGCGCTGTATGGCGAGTCGAGTATCTCGACGCTGTCGACCAACGACCAGTTGTTTCATCCCGAGGAGTACAGCCAACTTATCGTTTCCTACAAGGACGGTGCGCCGGTTCACCTGAAGGATGTCGCCAAAGTCGTCAACGGTTCGGAAGATGCCTACGTGCAAGCCTGGGCCGGCGACAAGCCCGGGGTAAACCTGGTGATTTCCCGACAACCAGGGGCCAACATCGTCGAAACCGTGGATCGCATTCAGGCCGCCCTCCCCGGCCTCGAAGCCATGCTGCCGGCGTCAGTGCAGGTCAAAGTGCTGGTCGACCGCACGCAGACCATCCGCGCTTCGTTGCATGAAGTGGAAATCACCCTGCTGATCGCGATTATGCTGGTAGTGGCAGTGATGGCGCTGTTCCTGCGCCAATGGTCGGCAACGATGATCGTATCGGCGGTGCTGGGCGTTTCGCTGACTGCCAGTTTTGCCCTGATGTACATCATGGGCTTCAGCCTGAACAACCTGACGCTGGTGGCGATCGTGGTGGCCGTGGGGTTTGTGGTCGACGACGCGATCGTGGTGGTGGAGAACATTCACCGACACCTTGAAGCCGGTGACGGCATGCGTGAGGCGGCGATCAAGGGCGCGGGCGAGATTGGTTTTACCGTGGTCTCGATCAGTTTCTCGCTGGTGGCAGCGTTCATTCCGCTGCTGTTCATGGGCGGCGTGGTCGGGCGGTTGTTCAAGGAGTTCGCCCTGACCGCCACGTCCACGATCATGATTTCGGTGGTGGTCTCGCTGACCTTGGCGCCGACGCTGGCGGCACTGTTCATGCGTGCGCCGGTGCACCACGCCCACAGCAAACCGACGTTCGGCGAACGCTTGCTGGCAGGGTATGAAAAACTGCTGCGCCGCGCCCTCGCCCATCAGAAATTGATGATCGGAGTGTTTACTCTGTCCCTCGGCCTGGCCATCGCCGGGTACATCTTCATTCCGAAGGGTTTCTTCCCTGTGCAGGACACTGGTTTTGTCCTTGGCACTACCGAAGCCGCCGCCGACATTTCCTACGGCGACATGGTGAAAAAACACTTGGCGATGGCAGAAATTGTCGCCGCAGATCCGGCGGTCGAGGCGTTTTCCCACTCGGTCGGTGTCTCGGGCAGTAACCAGACCATCGCCAACGGTCGCTTCTGGATCTCCCTGAAAAAACGCGGTGACCGCGACGTCTCGGCCAGCCAGTTCATTGACCGCATCCGTCCGCAACTGATGAAAGTCCCGGGCATCGTGCTGTACTTGCGCGCCGGCCAGGACATCAACCTCAGCTCCGGCCCGAGCCGCGCACAGTATCAATACGTGCTCAAGAGCAACGATGGCCCGACCCTCAGCACCTGGACCCAGCGCCTCACGGAAAAACTGCGCAGCAACCCGGCGTTCCGCGACATTTCCAACGACCTGCAACTGGGTGGCAGCATCACCCACATCAGCATCGACCGCAGCGCCGCCGCGCGTTTCGGCCTGACCGCCAGTGACGTCGACGAAGCGCTGTACGACGCCTTCGGCCAGCGGCAGATCAACGAATTCCAGACCCAGATCAACCAGTACAACGTGATTCTGGAACTCGACACCAAGCAACGCGGCAAGGCCGAAAGCCTCAACTATTTCTACCTGCGCTCGCCGTTGAGCGGGGAAATGGTGCCACTGTCGGCGCTGGCGAAATTCGATGCGCCAACGGTGGGCCCACTGTCCATCGCCCATGACGGCATGTTCCCGGCCGCCAACCTGTCATTCAACCTGGCGCCCGGTGTGGCACTCGGTGATGCCGTGATCATGCTCAACCAGGCCAAGGCCGACATCGGCATGCCGGCGGCCATGAGCGGCAATTTCCAGGGTGCGGCCCAGGCGTTCCAGAGCTCGCTGGCCAGCCAGCCGTGGCTGATCCTGGCGGCACTGGTGGCGGTGTACATCATTCTCGGTGTGCTTTATGAAAGCTTCGTCCACCCGCTGACCATCATTTCGACATTGCCTTCGGCAGGCCTCGGCGCGGTGATCATGCTGTGGATTTGCGGGCAGGACTTTTCGATCATGGCCCTGATCGGGCTGGTGTTGCTGATCGGGATCGTGAAGAAAAACGGCATCCTGATGATCGACTTCGCCCTCGAAGCCCAACGCAAGGGTGGCTTGCCGCCGGAAGAGGCGATCTACCAGGCCTGTATCACACGGTTCCGGCCGATCATCATGACCACCCTCGCCGCCCTGCTCGGCGCCTTGCCGCTGATGCTCGGCTACGGCACCGGCGCCGAACTGCGCCAACCCTTGGGGATCGCGGTGGTCGGCGGCTTGCTGGTGAGCCAGGCGCTGACGCTGTTTACCACGCCGGTCATATACTTGTGGCTTGAACGGCTTTTCCATCGGCCACAACCAGCCCCGATTCCGGCGCTGGCGATCACAGACTGAGGCGGGGTCATGCGCGTTCTGATTATCGAAGACGAAGAAAAAACCGCGGATTATTTGCACCGCGGCCTGACGGAACAGGGGTACACCGTGGACCTGGCGCGGGACGGCGTCGAAGGCCTGCACCTGGCGCTGGAAAGCGACTACGCGGTGATCGTCCTCGACGTCATGCTGCCGGGCCTCGACGGCTTCGGCGTACTGCGTGCCTTGCGTGCGCGCAAACAAACCCCGGTGATCATGCTGACCGCCCGCGAACGGGTCGAAGACCGGATCAAAGGCCTGCGCGATGGCGCCGACGATTACCTGGGCAAACCGTTCTCGTTTCTTGAACTGGTGGCGCGCCTGCAAGCGCTGACCCGGCGCAGTGGCGGCCATGAACCCGTGCAAGTGAGCATCGCCGACCTGTGGATAGATTTGATCAGCCGCAAAGCCACCCGCGCCGGCACTCGTCTGGACCTGACCGCCAAAGAGTTCTCGCTACTGAGTGTGCTGGCACGTCGCCAGGGTGAAATCCTCTCGAAAACCGCCATCGCCGAAATGGTCTGGGACATCAATTTCGACAGTGACGCCAACGTCGTTGAAGTCGCGATCAAACGCCTGCGCGCCAAACTCGACGGCCCGTTCGATGAAAAGCTGCTGCACACGATTCGTGGCATGGGTTATGTGCTGGAGAGCCGAGGTGTCCAGTAATTCCATTGCGCTGCGCCTGAGCGGGATGTTCACGCTGGTGGCGTTGCTGGTGTTCCTGTTGATCGGCTGGGCGCTGTATCAACAGGTCGACAAAGGTTTGGGCTTGCTGCCTGAAGCCGAGCTGGACGCGCGTTACAGCGTGCTTGAATCCACTGTCGGTCGTTACGGCACGCCTGAGCATTGGGTGAAGATCAACAACAAGCTCAAGCTGCTCGGTGAAGAAGACAAGCGCATCAGCTTCTGGATCATCAGCGCCGACCCGCACTACGAATACGGCAACCTGACGCCGCAGATTCGCGCCTTTGCCGACGGGCCGCTGGGCATGCGTGACATGCAGCTACCGGACCAGCCTTATCCATTGAAAGTGTTGGTCAGCCAGTTCCCGGCCAAGGATCAACGACCGCCGTTGCGCTTCATGATCGGCATCGACACCGAAACGTTTTTCCAGACTCAGCACCACTTGCTGATCGCATTGATCAGCCTGGCGATTGTCGGCGTGCTGCTGGCATCGGCGTTGGGTTACTGGGTGGCACGGATTGGCCTCAAGCCCCTGATCAAATTGTCCCAGGAAGCCCAGCGCCTGGCACCGCCGTTGCGTTCCGGGCGTTTGCGTTTATCGTCGCTGCCGCCGGAGCTGAACCAGTTCGTCAACTCGTTCAACTCCACGCTGGAGCGGGTCGAACAGGCGTATTCGCGACTGGAGTCGTTCAACGCCGACGTCGCCCATGAACTGCGCTCGCCGTTGACCAATCTGATTGGTCAGACTCAGGTTGCGCTGACGCGCGGGCGTTCGGCAGAACACTATTTTGAAGTGCTGCAATCGAACCTTGAAGAGCTGGAGCGACTGCGTTCGATCATCAACGACATGCTGTTCCTCGCCAGTGCGGACCAGGGCAGCAAGGCCACCAAACTGACGTCCACCTCGCTGGCGCATGAAGTGGCGACGACGTTGGAGTATCTGGATTTCATTCTTGAGGATGCACAGGTCCAGGTGCAGGTCAGTGGCGATGCGCAGGTGCGAATCGAGATCGCCCATTTGCGTCGCGCGTTGATCAACCTGCTGAGCAATGCGGTGCAGCACACCGAGCCCGGGCAGGTGATTCAGGTGCGGATTGAAGCCGCGGAACATCAAGTCAGCATTGGCGTCGCAAACCCCGGTTCGCCGATTGCCAGCGAGCACCTGCCGCGCCTCTTCGAGCGTTTCTACCGGGTCGATGCGTCGCGCAGCAACAGCGGCAACAACCACGGTTTGGGGTTGGCGATCGTCAAGGCGATTGCGCTGATGCATGGCGGGGATGTGTTTGTGCGCAGTGATCATGGGATGAATACGTTCGGCATTCATCTTCCTGTTTGACCCACCCAGTCCCTGTAGCAGCTGGCGAAGCCTGCGTCCGGCTGCGAAGCAGTCGTGAGATCAGACGCTGCGGTCAGTCAGGTAAACCGCGCGCGCCGAATTACGACTGCTTCGCAGCCGGACGCAGGCTTCGCCAGCGGCTACAGGTATGGCGCTGGCCGCTTACTATTGCTTTAACCGCAACAGTCCTTTCATGAATCCGCTCTTTTTCCCTTCTCCAAAGCGCCTTATCTTTGCCCGCACCAAACAGCACTTGCCAAGCAAGAAGGTTTTAACAAGATGTCCAACACTATGGGTATTGCCAGCACTTTCGTTTTGTCCTCTTTGTTCCTCTCCCCGTTCGCCATGGCTGAAGAGTCGCAGACGTTTGTCACGCACAACGCAGCGCGCGCCGCCGCTTACGAAGAGTACCAGAGCGAAATGACGGCCAAGGCCCAGGATGCTGCGCAACCTCCTCAAGCGTCGACTCCCCTGGCTCAGCCACGGGTCGAGAAAGACAGCTGATTGCAACTGACCGCTCGATTTCCCTCGACACTTTTCATCGGCTCTTCCTGCTGGAAAGTTGTCTTCAAAGCCGCTGTTACCAGCGGCTTTTTTTTGTGCTTCAAACACGCTATTCGTTGCAGGTTCTGTAACGATTCGCTGTGCCGTTGACGATGAATACCGGTGATCGTCGACTACCCGCTCAATGTCTTCTAAGCTCTCAATAAGTAAAAGGCCACACCAGAGCCTCTAGCAGACATCAGCCCCTATGACCGAAAGCCGCCCTTCACATGTTTCAGGTACCACCGGGCGACCTGAGCTCATGGTGATTCTCGGCAGTTGCCTGACCGTCATCGCCATTCTCGCCATCGTTGCTTTTTTGTTGATCCGCGAACACGCCAACGCCCAGCAGGTCGCCACCCGCGGCGCGACCACCATCGCGCAGTTGATCGACGCCGACGTGCTGCGCACCGTCGAACTCTATGATTTGACCTTGCAAGGCCTGATCGCAGCCTCGCAACGAGACGACCTGAAACAGGTTTCGCCGCAGATCCGCCATCTGGTGCTGTTTGACCGCTCCACCACGGCGCGCTTCAAGGGTGACATCCTGTTACTGGACAAGCAGGGCGAGGTGTTGGCCGACTCGTCGTTGATCGAGCCCAAATCCGGTAATTTCGCTGATCGCGATTATTTCCGCGCCCATGCCTCCAACCCCGACACCGGCATGTTCATCAGTCAGCCCTTCAAACCCCGCTGCGATTGCGACGATCGTGACGAATGGCGCATCAGCTTCAGCCGCCGCATCTCCTCGGCCACGGGTGAATTCCTGGGTGTCGCCGTGGCGTCGATGCGCCTGAACTACTTCGATCAGTTGTTCAACAGCCTGAACATCGGCACCGGCAGCACGCTGGCCATCATCAACCGCGAGGGCTTCCTGCTGGCCCAAAAGCCCCACCTGGAAAATAACCCGATTGGCAAAAACTTCGCCAGCCGCCCCAATGTCTTGCGCATGCTGCGCGAGGGCAGCGGCAGTTTCGACAGCGTGTCGAGCGTCGATCATCAACAGCGCCTGTATACCTTTTCCAGGGTCGGTAACCTGCCCTTGACGGTGATCGTCGCGCTCTCCGGCGAAGAAGTATTCGCGACCTGGGAACGCACGGCGGTGGTGATCAGCGGCGCTACCGGCGTGCTATGCATCGGCCTGCTCTGGCTGACGTGGTTGCTATGCCGGGAACTGCGCCTGCGTCACAACGCCGAGCAGGAACTGGCGCAACTGGCCGCCACCGATGCCTTGACCGGCGTGGCCAACCGCCGGACGCTGGATCAGACCCTGCGCCACGAGTGGTTTCGCGCCCAACGCTCCGGCAAACCACTGTCGTTGCTGATGATTGATGCCGACCACTTCAAGGCTTTCAACGATCAACATGGCCATCAGGCCGGTGATGATGCGCTGCGCGCGTTGGCCAAGGTGATTTCCGAGAGCGTACGGCGACCGGCGGACCTGGTCGCCCGATACGGGGGGGAAGAGTTTTCGGTGATCCTGGCTGAAACAGACGGCGCGGGCGCGAAGCAGATAGCCGAAAACATCCGCGTAGCGGTGGAGCAATTGCCGTTCGTGGCGGGCGTTGAATCACCGGTTACTGTCAGTATCGGTATCAGCACCTGGACCACGACGACCGACACCAGCCTTGAACAGTTGCTGTTTGCGGCGGATAAGGCGCTGTATCAGGCCAAAGAGAGTGGGCGGAATCGGGTGGTCGCGGGTACCTGAAGATCAAAAGATCGCAGCCTGCGGCAGCTCCTACAGTAGAAATGCATTCCCCTGTAGGAGCTGCCGCAGGCTGCGATCTTTTGATCTTTGGGCATAAAAAAAGGCCACCCGAAGGCAGCCTTTAAAAACTAGAGAGGTTTTTTTACTTACACCGCCGCGACGGGTCGCATGTAAGAGATCGGTGCAGTGCTGGCGTCTTCGAAAGTCACGACTTCCCAAGCATCTGTCTGCTCAATCAACTTGCGCAGCAGCTGGTTGTTCAATGCATGTCCGGACTTGAAGCCCTTGAACTCACCAATCAGGCTATTGCCCAGCAGGTAGAGGTCACCAATTGCATCGAGGATCTTGTGCTTCACGAATTCGTCTTCATAGCGAAGGCCGTCTTCGTTCAGTACACCATCCGCGTCGACCACAATAGCGTTTTCAACGCTGCCGCCGAGTGCGAGGTTGTGCTTGCGCAGGTACTCGATATCACTCATGAAACCAAAGGTACGGGCGCGGCTGACTTCTTTTACGAACGAAGTGCTGGAAAAATCCACGCTTGCACTTTGTGTGCGGTCACGGAAAACCGGGTGATCGAAATCGATCTCGAAGCTCACTTTGAAGCCTTCGAAAGGGACGAAAGTGGCGCGCTTGTCGCCGTCTTCCACTGTCACTTCCCGCAGGATCCGGATGAACTTCTTGGCTGCGTCCTGTTCTTCCAGGCCGGCCGATTGAATCAGGAATACGAAAGGTCCAGCGCTACCATCCATGATCGGAACTTCGGACGCGGAGAGCTCGACGTAGGCGTTATCGATGCCCAGGCCAGCCATGGCCGAGAGCAGGTGCTCCACCGTATCCACTTTGGTGTCACCACTGACCAACGTGGTCGACATCGTGGTTTCACCAACGTTTTCCGCGCGGGCAGGAATCTGCACCACAGGGTCGAGATCGGCACGAACAAACACAATGCCGGTGTCGATAGGTGCAGGCTTGAGGGTCAGGTATACCTTCTCCCCGGAGTGCAGGCCTACACCTGTAGCACGGATAATATTTTTCAGTGTGCGTTGTTTAATCATGGCTTGGGCCGCTTCAGCGCAAATTGCGAACTGGTATCAACAAAGGCTGGCGATGATAGCAGACCAGACCTTTGCTGAACACCAATCACCTTCATAGCCCTGATACATTCCATTAATCGGCCTGACGACGCAGGAAAGCCGGGATGTCCAGGTAGTCCAGATCATCTTGCGGATTCATCTTCGCGGCAGTCGCAGCACCGGCCTGAGCCTGGTTGCGCATGACGGTCGGACGGTCGAGGTCACGGTAGTTCACCGCAGGCGCTTCCTGACGAGCAGACGCTTGTTGCTGCGGCTGGGAGGCCATGGAGGTGTGAACGGTATTGTCGATGACCTTCACAGGCTTCTCGATTTTCGCGCCCAGACCGGTGGCAACCACGGTCACGTGCAGTTCGTCGCGCATGTCCGGATCGATAACGGTACCGACCTTGACCATGGCGTGCTCGGAAGCGAAGGCTTCGATGATGCTACCCACATCGGAGTACTCACCCAGGGACAGGTCAGGACCGGCGGTGATGTTCACCAGGATGCCGCGTGCACCTTGCAGGTTCACGTCTTCCAGCAACGGGTTGCGAATGGCCGCTTCAGTGGCCTCACGTGCACGGTTCGGACCGCTGGCGCAGCCAGTGCCCATCATCGCCATGCCCATTTCGCTCATCACGGTGCGTACGTCGGCAAAGTCGACGTTGATCATGCCCGGACGCTTGATGATGTCGGAGATACCGCGAACGGCACCGGCCAGTACATCGTCTGCCTTGGCGAAAGCCGACAGCAGGCTGGCGTCTTTACCGAGGATGGTCAGCAGCTTCTCGTTGGGAATGGTGATCAACGAGTCGACGCTTTCAGACAGCAGACGAATTCCTTCGTCGGCGATCTGCATACGCTTGCGACCTTCGAACGGGAACGGACGGGTCACCACCGCAACGGTGAGGATCCCCATTTCCTTGGCCACTTCAGCGATGATCGGCGCAGCACCGGTACCGGTGCCACCGCCCATGCCGGTGGTAATGAACACCATGTTGGTGCCCTGCAGGACTTCGGCAATGCGCTCACGATCTTCGAGAGCGGCCTGACGACCTACTTCAGGGTTGGCGCCAGCGCCGAGACCTTTGGTCACGCCGGTGCCCAGTTGCAGGATGGTCCGCGCGCCGATCGATTTCAGCGCCTGGGCATCAGTGTTGGCGCAGATGAATTCGACGCCTTCAATGTTGCTCTTGACCATGTGGTTGACAGCGTTGCCGCCGCCTCCGCCAACACCGATAACTTTAATGACCGGGCTTGCGGGGATGTTGTCTACGAGTTCGAACATTTTCCCTCTCCTTTGATTCTCTAGTTTTTTCGCCTACTGCCTGTATCTACAACGGTGCTGCGGTAAATCTTTAGAAGTTGCCTTGTACCCAGCTCTTGATGCGATCGAGCAAGGCGGCTTTCGGTTCTTCATTGCTGTAGCTGTCGCGGCTGCTGATGCCCGAGAACGAAACCCCGTCGGACTGCTTTTGCAGGCCGTACATCAACAAGCCGACGCCAGTGGAATAAATCGGGTTGCGGACCACGTCGTCCAGGCCCTTGACGCCATGGGGCACGCCCAGGCGGACCGGCATGTGGAAGATTTCCTCGGCCAGTTCGGTGGCGCCTTCCATCTTCGACGTACCGCCGGTCAGGACGATGCCGGCCGGGATCAGGTCTTCGTAGCCGCTGCGACGCAGTTCGGCCTGGATCAGCGTGAACAGTTCGTCGTAGCGCGGCTCGACCACTTCGGCCAAGGCCTGGCGGGACAGCTCGCGCGGTGGACGGTCGCCCACGCTTGGGACCTTGATGGTTTCACCGGCACCGGCCAGTTTGGCCAGGGCGCAGGCGTAGCGAATCTTGATTTCCTCGGCGTACTGGGTCGGGGTGCGCAACGCCATGGCGATGTCGTTGGTCACCTGATCGCCCGCAATCGGGATCACCGCGGTGTGACGGATCGCGCCTTCGGTGAAGATCGCGATGTCCGTGGTACCGCCGCCGATGTCCACCAGGCACACGCCCAGCTCTTTTTCGTCGTCGGTCAGCACCGAGTACGCGGAAGCCAGTTGCTCGAGAATGATGTCGTCGATTTCCAGACCGCAGCGGCGCACGCATTTTTCAATGTTCTGTGCGGCGTTAACGGCGCAGGTGACCACATGGACCTTGGCTTCCAGACGCACGCCCGACATGCCCAGAGGCTCACGAACGCCTTCCTGGTTATCGATCACGTAATCCTGCGGCAGGGTGTGCAGCACGCGCTGGTCAGCCGGGATCGCCACAGCCTGGGCGGCATCCAGCACGCGCTCAAGGTCGGCGGAGCTGACTTCGCGATCACGGATGGCGACGATGCCGTGGGAGTTCAGGCTGCGGATGTGATTGCCCGCCACGCCAACGAACGCCGAGTGGATCCGGCAACCGGCCATCAACTGCGCTTCTTCGATCGCGCGCTGGATCGACTGCACGGTGGACTCGATGTTCACCACCACGCCCTTCTTCAGGCCGCGGGACGGATGAGTGCCGATCCCGACGATTTCGAGCGTGCCGTCGTCCGAAACCTCGCCTACCAGCGCCACCACCTTGGAGGTGCCGATATCGAGACCGACGATCATTTTGCCGCTTTGCACGTTTGCCATGGGTCCTGCCTCTTCTTAATTCTTCGCGACAGCGGGTTGGGCTGTCGTGGGCGCTACAGGTTCCCGCCAGCCAACAGCGAGGCCGTTGGCGTAGCGCAGATCGATGCGCGCAATGTTCGTAATCTGTTCTTTAAGCGTCTTGTCGTAGATGGCAATGAAACGGCGCATCTTTTCCACCAGGTTGCCGCGTCCCAGCAACAGTTCGATTCCCGGGCCCGCGCTGCCGGCGCCGGTGGTCAGGAACCAGCTGCCTCGTTCACGCAATTCCAGGCGTGCAATCGAGAAGCCCAACGGCCTGAGCATCTGGCTCAGCACCTGGTATTGCTGCATCACTTGCTGTTGAGCCCGTTGTGGGCCGAACAGCTGGGGCAAGTGTTCGTAGTTGGCCAGCTCACGCGGGGTGAACGCCTGACCCTGGTTGTTCAACAGCGACTCATCGCCCCAACGGGCCACCGGCAGCTGTTCTTCCAGGCGGATCACCACTTGATCCGGCCACACCCGACGTACTTCGGCGTGGGCAATCCATGGCATCGTTTCCAGCTCGGTGCGCATGCTCTCCAGGTCAATGGTGAAGAAGCTCGACGCCACATAAGGGGCGATCCGCTGCTGTACCGCTTGCTGGCTGATGTAGCTCAAATCACCCTGCACGTTGATCTTGGTGATCGGCCGGTCGGCGTACGGCAGCAAACGCTGCGCGCCTTCGTAAGTGCCGAAACCCAGCGCGACCAACAGCACTGGCCAGAACAGGCTTTTCAGAAAGCCAAAATTGGCTTTCGGCAGGCGCGCGGACATCGGCTCTTTGGCCACCATTCGGCTGGCACCCCGTGGCACCGGCTTGCGGCCGGGTGCCGGGGGTGGCTGATGTCTTAGTTGAGCGCCTTGCATGGTCTTAACCTCGCGGCTCGTTGTTGCCGGCAATGCTGGCGGCCAGAATCGCCAGAACCAGTTGCTGGAAATCCAGGCCGGCGGCACGCGCTGCCATCGGCACCAGACTGTGATCGGTCATGCCCGGTGCGGTGTTGACTTCCAGGAACCAGAACTGCCCGTCGGCGTCCTGCATCACGTCTGCCCTGCCCCAACCGGCGATACCCAGCGCCTCACAGGCTTTCGCCGTGAGGTCCATCAATTCTTTTTCCTTGTTGCTGTCGAGGCCGCACGGAATCCGGTACTGGGTATCGTTGGCCACATACTTGGCGTCGTAGTCGTAGAAACTGTGCGTCGTGCCCAGGGCTATTGGAGGCAACACCTGGTCACGCAGGGTGGCGATGGTGAACTCCGGACCTTGAATCCATTGCTCGACCAACACTTGCGAATCGTAGGTACTGGCCGCTTTCCATGCGTCGATCAACTCTGGAGCTGAAGACACTTTGGCCATCCCGATACTTGAACCTTCATGGGCCGGTTTGACGATCAAAGGGAAGCCCAGTTCCGTGGCCGCGCAAATACAATCGGCTTCGGAACTCAGTACCGCATGACGTGGCGTCGGAATGCCCAGGCTGTGCCAGACCTGTTTGGTCCGCAGCTTGTCCATTGCCAATGCTGAAGCCAGGATGCCGCTGCCGGTGTACGGAATACCCAGGCATTCCAGCAGGCCCTGCATGCTGCCGTCTTCACCGCCACGACCGTGGAGAATGATGAAGGCGCGGTCGATTTTTTCGTTGAGCAGACGCTGCAACAGGTCATCGCCCACGTCGAGACCGAACGCATCCACACCCGCGCTTTGCAGCGCTTCGAGAACCGCGTTACCCGACTTCAGGGACACCTCACGCTCGGCACTCTTGCCGCCGAACAGCACGGCGACGCGGCCGAAATCTTTCGGCAAGAGTGTGGAGACGAGATTGGCGTAAGCAGCGGTCATTTCAACTTCCCCACACTTGGCGCGGCAACGGCGCCAGCAAACAACGGACTAATCAACAGTTTTGGCGCGAGACCACCGATATCGCCGGCGCCCTGGCACAGCAGGATGTCGCCGGCACGCAGCAGCGGCTTGACCACTGGCGCGAGGTCGACACCACGCTCGATATAGATCGGATCGAGCTGACCGCGCTGGCGGATGCTGTTGCACAGCTTGCGGCTGTCAGCGCCCGGGATCGGTTCTTCGCCGGCCGGATACACTTCCATCAGCAACAGGACGTTGGCGTCGGCCAGCACATTGACGAAATCGTCATACAGGTCCCGCGTGCGGCTGTAGCGGTGCGGCTGGTACACCATCACCAGGCGACGCTCCGGCCAGCCACCGCGTACCGCTTTGATCACCGCGGCGACTTCCGTCGGGTGGTGACCGTAGTCGTCGACCAGCATCACGCTGCCACCGTCTACCGGCAGTTCGCCGTAGACCTGGAAACGTCGGCCCACACCCTGGAACCCGGACAGACCCTGGACGATGGCTTCGTCGCTGACGCCTTCGTCGCTGGCGATGCAGATGGTGGCCAGCGCGTTGAGCACGTTGTGGTTACCCGGCATGTTGACCGAGACGTCCAGCGGCTCGCGATCAGGACGCAAGACCGTGAAGAAGGTTTGCATGCCTTGCTGGCGCACATTGATGGCGCGCACGTCGCAATCGTCGCCGAAGCCGTAGGTGACCGTCGGACGTTTAACCAGTGGCAGGATTTCACGCACGACCGGATCGTCCAGGCACACCACCGCCAACCCGTAGAACGGCAGGTTGTGCAGGAATTCGACGAAGGTTTTCTTCAGCTTGTTGAAGTCGCCGTCGTAGGTCGCCATGTGGTCGGCGTCGATATTGGTGACCACGGCCACCAGCGGTTGCAAGTGCAGGAAGCTGGCATCGCTTTCGTCGGCTTCGGCAATCAGGTAGCGGCTGGTGCCCAGCTGGGCATTGGTGCCCGCGGCATTCAGACGGCCACCGATGACGAACGTCGGGTCCAGGCCACCCGCCGCAAACACCGAGGCGATCAGGCTGGTGGTGGTGGTTTTGCCGTGTGTGCCGGCAACGGCAATGCCATGGCGGTAACGCATCAGCTCGGCGAGCATTTCTGCGCGCGGCACCACGGGAATCCGGCGCTCCAGCGCGGTGGCGACTTCCGGGTTGGACGTGTTCACGGCACTGGACACCACCAGCACATCGGCAGCAGCGGCGTTCTCGGCACGATGGCCGATGAAAATCGTCGCACCGAAAGATTCCAGGCGCTCGGTCACCGGCGAAGCTTTCAGGTCGGAACCGGACACGTCATAGCCCAGGTTCAACAACACTTCGGCGATCCCGCACATGCCCACGCCGCCGATCCCGACGAAGTGGATGCGACGGATGCGGCGCATTTCCGGTTGCGGCATGGCTTTCTGATTCTCAACCATGGGCCACCTCCAGGCAGGTATCGACCACGCTACGGGTTGCATCGGGTTTGGCCAGGCGGCGTGCCGCGGCGGCCATGTCGGTTAGACGTTGTGGTTGCATCAGGACCTCTGTCAGGCGTGCGGCAAGATCCGCTGCGCCAGTCGTTCTTTGCGGCATCAGGAAGGCAGCGCCTTCACGGGCCAAATAGTCGGCGTTGCGGGTCTGGTGATCATCGATCGCGTGGGGCAAAGGCACCAGCATCGAGGGCAGACCGGCGGCGGCCAGTTCACTGATGGTCAGCGCGCCTGCGCGGCATACCACCAGGTCGGCCCAGCCATAGGCTTGGGCCATGTCTTTGATGAAGGGCTGCACTTGCGCCTCGACGCCAGCCGCGCGATAGCGCTCTGCAGTCACTTCATCGTGGTTTTTGCCGGCCTGATGAAACACTTCCGGGCGCAGGTCAGGGGCGACTTGCGACAAGGCTTCAGGCAGCAACTTGTTCAACGGTTCTGCGCCCAGGCTTCCGCCGAGGACCAGCAAACGCGCCTTGCGACCGGCCAGAGCAGGTCGCGGTGTGTCGAGGAACAGCTCGGTGCGCACCGGGTTACCGGTGGTCCGTCGGCTGTCCGACAGGGTAAAGGTGTCGGGGAATGCTTCACAGACTCGGGCGGCCAACGGCACCAGCAACCGATTGGCGGTACCGGCCACGGCGTTCTGTTCATGAACGATCACCGGTACGCCGGCCAGTTTGGCTGCAACGCCGCCAGGGCCGGTCACATAACCACCGAAGCCGACGACACACACCGGCCGCAGCTGGCGAATGATCGTCCGCGCCTGCCAGATGGATTTGAGCAACATGAACGGCGCCTTGAGCAGGGACAACTTGCCCTTGCCGCGCAGTCCGCTGGCATTGATCCGGTGCAGCTCGATTCCGGCCATCGGCACCAGGTCGTTCTCGATGCCACGCGGTGTCCCGAGCCAATGCACGGTATAACCGCGGGCCTGGAATTCGCGCGCACAGGCCAGCGCCGGGAACACGTGGCCGCCGGTGCCGCCCGCCATGATCAAGACGTTAGCGCCCATGGGGGGACTCCTCGGCGAAGTCACTCTCATGGAACTCCGTCTCTTCACTGCCCAGGTGGGTTCGACTCTCCCACTCGATGCGCAGCAACAAGCCCAGACAGGCACCACAAATCACCAACGAACTGCCGCCATAACTGAGGAACGGCAGGGTCAGGCCTTTGGTCGGCAGCAGGCCGACGTTCACCCCGATGTTGATCAGGAACTGACCGATCCACAGGAACGACAGGCCGTACGCAATGTAGGCGGCGAAGAATTGCTTGGCCTTCTCGGCCCAATAGCCGATGTACATGCCACGAATACAAACAAAGACGAACAGCGCGACCGTGCACAACGAACCCACGGCACCCAGCTCTTCGGCCAGGACCGAGAACACGAAGTCGGTGTGAGCTTCCGGCAGGTAGAACTGTTTCTGCACGCTGTTACCCAGGCCAACGCCCAGCCATTCACCGCGACCGAAAGCGATCAATGCTTGCGACAACTGGTAGCCCGCGCCGAACTGGTCGGCCCATGGATCGGCAAAGTTGGTCAGGCGCGCCATTCGATACGGCTGCACTTGAATCAACAGCACCACCGCCGCGACCGCCAGGACAACCATCAAGGAAAAACGGAACAGCCCGACCCCGCCGAGAAACAGCATGGCCGCGGCCGCGCCCATCATCACGACGGTGGCACCGAAGTCCGGTTCCATCAGCAGCAGACCTGCCATCGGCAGCAGCACGATGAACGGCTTGAAGAAGCCCATCCAGCTTTCACGTACTTCTTTCTGGCGCCGCACCAGATAACCGGCGAGGTAGATCACCACGAACACCTTGGCGATCTCGGAAGGCTGCACGTTGAAGAAGCTGAAGCCGATCCAGCGCATCGAACCGTTCACTTCACGGCCAATCCCCGGGACGATCACCATCACCAGCAAACCGAATGCACCCAGCAGCATCAGCCAGCCCAGGCGTTGCCAGGTGGCGATCGGAATCATCATGGTGATGACGCAGGCACCCAGGCCCAACACGATGTAGATCAGGTGGCGAATCATGTAATACAGGGCACTGCCCGACTGCACCGCCGCCACTTCGGTCGACGCCGAGGCGATCATGACCAGCCCCAGGCCGATCAATGCCAGGCAGCCTGCGAGCATCGGGAAGTCGAGGTCGATTCCACGCCCGGTGATGATCGGCGATGGGTACGGCTTGATGATATTTAACAGGCTCATGCCAGATCCTCCACAGCGCGGACGAACTGGTGACCACGGTCTTCGTAATGTTTGAACATGTCGAAACTGGCACAGGCCGGCGACAGCAGCACCACGTCACCCGGATGCGCAGCGGCACGGCATTGCTCGACCGCCTCGACCAGCGAACCGGCGCGGATCAGCGGCACGACGTCACCAATGGCCTCACCGATCTTGTCGGAATC
This sequence comes from Pseudomonas sp. LBUM1644, assembly GCF_059716195.1. Lineage (NCBI taxonomy): Bacteria > Pseudomonadati > Pseudomonadota > Gammaproteobacteria > Pseudomonadales > Pseudomonadaceae > Pseudomonas > Pseudomonas sp. LBUM1644. Next base: position 5,231,911 of record NZ_CP166812.1, read on the forward strand.
GCGGCCCATCAGGATCACGGCACGGCAGTTGGCCGCCACCGGATCACGCAGATCCTTGAATTCGGCACCCTTGCCGTCGCCACCGGCGATCAACACGACCTTGCCGTCGATGTCCGCGCCCAACCCTTCGATGGCCGCCAGTGCGGCACCAACGTTGGTGGCTTTGGAATCGTTGTAGTAGCCCACACCATCCAGGTCACGGACCCATTGGCAGCGATGCTCGAGGCCGGCAAAGGTGCGCAGGCTCGACAGCATGGCATCGAACGGCAGGCCGACCGCATGGCCCAGTGCCAACGCCGCCAGGGCATTGGATTGGTTATGGGCGCCGCGAATTTTCAACTTGCGCACCGGCATCAGGTTCTGGAATTCAAAGGCCAGGTATTTCTCGCCGTCTTCTTCGCGGATACCGAATGCCTTGAAATCGGGTTTGCTCAAACCGAAGGTCCAGCAGGGTTGGCCTTCGCCCATCAACGGACGGCTCAGGGCATCCTGACGGTTGACCACGAACTGTTTGGCTCCGCGGAAGATCCGGTGTTTGGCCAGGTGATAGGCCGGCAGACCGCTGTAGCGGTCCATATGGTCTTCGCTGACGTTGAGCACGGTCGCCACTTCGGCGTTGAGTTGATCGGTGGTTTCGAGCTGAAAGCTCGACAGCTCCATCACGTACAGCTCGACGTCGTCGCTGAGCAGGTCCAGCGCCGGCGTGCCGAGGTTGCCGCCGACAGCAACACGCTTGCCCGCCGCAACCGCCATCTCGCCCACCAGGGTGGTGACGGTGCTTTTCGCGTTGGAACCGCTAATCGCCACGATCGGCGCCTTCGCGTTACGCGCGAACAGTTCGATGTCGCCGGACAGTTTCACGCCACGGGCAGCGGCGGCCTGCAGGGCCGGGGTCGCCAGCGCCAGGCCGGGGCTCACGTAGAGCTCGTCGGCGCGGCACAGGAATTCGACGTCCAGCTCGCCACAACGCACTTCCACATGCGGATAGTCACGCTTGAGCGTGGCCAGTTCCGGTGGATTTTCCCGCGTATCGGCCACAGCAAACGACGTGCCCCGGTTCGCCAGGAAGCGAACCAGGGACATGCCGCTCTTGCCGAGGCCGACAACGATGCGGAAGTGGTCAGAAGCGATCAGAGACACTCGTTCTACCTCAGCTTCAGGGTGGCAAGGCCGACCAACACGAGAATCACGGTGATGATCCAGAAACGGACGATCACGCGTGGCTCGGGCCAGCCCTTGAGTTCAAAGTGGTGGTGGATCGGTGCCATGCGAAACACACGGCGACCGGTCAGCTTAAAGGAGGCAACCTGAATGACGACTGACAGGGTTTCCATCACGAACACGCCGCCCATGATGAACAGGACGATTTCCTGACGGACGATCACCGCGATGGTGCCCAAGGCTGCGCCCAGCGCCAGCGCGCCGACATCGCCCATGAAGACTTGTGCCGGGTAGGTGTTGAACCAGAGGAACCCGAGGCCGGCACCGATCAACGCGCCGCAGAACACGATCAGTTCGCCCGCGCCCGGCACATAAGGAATCAGCAGGTATTCAGCGAATTTCACGTTACCCGACAGGTAGCAGAAAATACCCAGGCCACCGCCCACCATCACGGTCGGCATGATCGCCAGGCCGTCGAGGCCGTCGGTCAGGTTGACCGCGTTGCTCGAACCCACGATCACGAAATAGGTCAGGACGATGAAGCCTGCGCCCAGCGGAATGCTGTAGTCCTTGAGCATCGGCAGGATCAGCGTGGTTTCTACCGGTGTAACGGCGGTTTTATAAAGGAAGATCGCCGCGGCCAGGCCAAACACCGACTGCCAGAAATACTTCCAGCGGCTTGGCAAGCCTTTGGAGTTCTTCTCAATCACCTTCCGATAGTCATCGACCCAGCCGATGGCGCCGAACAGCAACGTCACGAGCAACACGGTCCACACATAGCGGTTACTCAGGTCAGCCCAGAGCAAGGTGCTGACGCCGATGGACGACAGAATCAGCGCGCCGCCCATGGTCGGCGTCCCGGATTTGGACAGGTGCGATTGCGGACCATCGTTGCGAACGGATTGACCGATCTGACGGTTCTGCAGAGTGCGGATCATCCACGGGCCATAGCACAGCGACAAAACCAGCGCGGTCAGCACACCGAGAATCCCGCGCAGGGTCAGGTACTGGAAGACCGCGAAGCCTTTGTAGAACTGTTGCAGATACTCCGCTAGCAGCAGCAGCATTAATGTTTCTCCAGACTGGACCCGCACAACGCGGCGACGACGTTTTCCATCGCAGCGCTGCGCGAGCCCTTGATCAAAATGGTGGTGTTTGTGTCTTGCTCGGCGCCCAGGGCTTCGATCAACTGCGCCTGAGTGGCGAAGTGAAAAGCCTGCTGGCCGAATGCGTTTACGGCGTGAGTCATCATCGGACCGACGGCATACAGCGCGGAGACCTTGCCGCGGGCATATTCGCCCACGTCGCGATGCCCCTGCTCCGCCCAATCGCCCAATTCGCCGATATCCCCGAGCACCAGGACGGTGCGGCCGGAAAAGCCGGCGAGTATATCAACGGCGGCACACATGGAAGTCGGGTTCGCGTTGTAGGTGTCATCGATCACGCGCATGCCGTTGGTAGCCAGTTGCGCAACGGTGCGCCCCTTGACCGGTTGCACCGCACCGAGGCCTGTAGCGATGCCGAACAGCGACACGCCCAGGGCATGCGCGGCAGCGGCGGCGGCCATGGCGTTGGCAACGTTATGGGTGCCGAGCAGGTTCAGCTGAACGCGCTCAACACCTTCAGGCGTGTGCAAATTGAACGCCGGGCAACCGCGAGCGTCACGGTCCAGGTCGCTGGCGTAGAAATCTGCGCTGACGTTGCTCAGGGCGAAGGTCAGCACCTTGCGCTCGCCGGCACGGGTCTTCCAGATTTGAAAAGCCTTGTCGTCAAGATTGAGAACGGCGACGCCATCGGCATCCAGCCCTTCAATGATCTCGCCCTTGGCTTCAACGATTTTTTCCGGCCCGCCGAACTCACCAACGTGGGCGGTCCCGGCGTTGTTGAGAATGGCCACATGCGGCTTGGTCATGCCGACGGTGTAGGCAATTTCGCCAAGGCGCGAAGCACCGAGTTCGATGACGGCGGCGGTGTGGTCCGGCGCCAGTTCGAGCAGGGTCAGCGGCACACCCAGGTCGTTGTTCAGGTTGCCACGGGTCGCCAGCACCGGACCGCGGGTGCGCAGGATGCTCGCGAGCATTTCCTTGACCGTGGTCTTGCCACTGGAACCGGTGATCGCAGCGACCGGTTTGGTGAATGCGGCACGGTTCATTGCGCCCAATTGGCCGAGCGCATGACGCGTGTCCTTGACCAGCAATTGCGGCAACGCACTGCCAGTGACTTCGCGCTCGACCAACGCTGCGACGGCGCCTTTGTTGGCCACGTCGTTCAAGTAGTCATGACCGTCGAAGCGCGGGCCGGTCAGGGCTATAAAGAGCTGGCCTGGCTGGATCGCGCGGCTGTCGATGCTGACACCGCCAAAGGTGGCATCGGCCAAGATCAAGCGACCATTCAAGGCGCCGGCAATTTCGCTCAGCTTCAAGGTTTTAAGCATGGGCCACCTCCCAGGCAGTCAAGGCGTGATCGGCCTCGATCAGATCGGAGAAATCGTGACGTTCGCCGTTGATTTCCTGATAGTCCTCGTGACCTTTGCCCGCGAGGACAATTACGTCATCCGCCGAAGCACTGGCGATCAACTGGGCAATGGCTTTGCCACGGCCCGCGACGAAAGTGACTTTATCCACCGCCGTGAAACCGGCACGGATGTCGTCGAAGATCAGCGCAGGGTCTTCGGTGCGCGGGTTGTCATCGGTCACGAGCACGCCGTCGGCCAGGCGCTCGACCACTTCGGCCATCAGCGGGCGCTTGCCGCGATCGCGATCACCGCCGCAGCCGAACAGGCACAGCAAACGACCTTTGGCGTGCGGGCGCAGGGCGGTCAACACTTTTTCCAGCGCATCCGGGGTGTGGGCGTAATCGACCACCACCAACGGTTGGGTTCCGCCGCCCAGGCGCTGCATGCGACCGGCCGGCCCTTCGAGTTTCGGCAGGACCTTGAGGATTTCGTCCAGTGCGTAGTCCAGCCCCAGCAAGGCGCCGACGGCGGCCAAAACGTTGCTCAGGTTGAAACGACCGAGCAACGTGCTGCGCAAATGGTGTTCGCCCTGTGGCGTGACCAGCGTGGCGCGTACGCCTTCATCGTCGAATTGCGCTTCACGGCAATACAGGTAGGCGTTGCTGTCGAGCAGGCTGTAGGTGATCAGCCGCGATTCGCGTTTTTCGGCGGCCAGTTGCCGGCCGAAATCGTCGTCGAGGTTGACCACCCGGCATTTCAAATCATTCCAGGCAAACAGCTTGGCCTTGGCTTCGCCATAGGCCTCCATGGTGCCGTGGTAATCCAGATGATCGCGGGACAGGTTGGTCATCACCGCGACATTGAACGCCAGCGCCGTGACTCGCCCCTGATCCAGGCCATGGGATGAGACTTCCATGGCCACGGCTTTGGCGCCGGCCTTTTTCAGGTCGGCGAGGGTCGCTTGCACCGCGATCGGGTTCGGCGTGGTGTGCAGGCCGCTTTCCAGCGCGCCGTAGAAACCGGTGCCCAGCGTGCCAACGATGCCGCAATGCTGGCCGAGCAAATCCAGCGCTTGCGCAACCAGTTGAGTCACGCTGGTCTTGCCATTGGTGCCCGTCACGCCGACCAGGTTCAGGTGACGGCTCGGGTCGCCATAGAAGCGCCCAGCGATGTCCGACAGTTGCGCCGCCAGGCCTTTGACCGGAATCAACGGCACATCGGTAATCGGCAGTACGGTGGCGCCTTCAACTTCATAAGCCACGGCCGCCGCACCGCGCTGCAAGGCGTCGGTGATGTGCGCGCGCCCGTCGAACTTGCCGCCGGGAACGGCGAGGAACAGATCGCCTGCCCGCACGTTACGGCTGTCGAGGCTGAGCTCGCGGATCAGCAGATCGCGGCCGGCGTGGGCGAAAATCTTGTTCAGACTCAGAGACATCAGCCGCGCCCTCCATTGGCTTTCAGCGGAACGACCGGTGTTGCGTTGGCCTGCTGGGTCGGCGGCAGGTTGTCCGGGGTGATGTTCATCAGGCGCAGAGTCCCGGACATCACCTTGCTGAACACCGGCGCCGATACCAGGCCACCGAAGTAACCGGCCTTGGTCGGTTCATCGATCACCACCACGATCGCGTAACGCGGATCGCTCATCGGGCCAAACCCCGCGAACAGCGAGCGATACGAGTTTTCGGCGTAGCCCTTGGTGCCCACCGACGTTTTACGTGCAGTACCCGACTTGCCGGCCACGTGATACGCCGGCACCTGCGCGCGGAACACGCCGCGCGGGGCCTCGATCACTTGGGTCAGCATGCCTTGCATGGTTTTCGCGACGGCTTCTGGCAGCACTTGCGTGGTCTGCGGCGCCTTGTCGGTCTTGATCAGGGTCAGTGGCGCGATGCGGCCGTTGTTGGCCAGCGCGGAGAAGGCGTGCACCAACTGGATCGCGGTCACGGAAATACCGTAGCCGTAGGACAGCGTGGCGGTTTCAGCCTTGCGCCATTCGCGGTAGTTCGGCAGGTTGCCGACGCGTTCGCCCGGAAAGCCCAGGCCGGTGTCCTGGCCGAGGCCGACTTTCTGCGCCAGGCGAAAAATGGTTTCGCCGCCGATATCGAACGCGACCTTACTCATGCCGACGTTACTGGAGTTGATCAGAATGCCGGTCAGGTCGAGCACCGGGCCTTCGGTCTTGGAGACGTCCTTGATGGTGTATTTGCCAATCTGCAAGGAGCCTGGATACACCTCGACGGTGTCGCTCGGTTTCCAGCGGCCAGTTTCGATGGCGGCGCTCATGGAGATCGCTTTCATGGTCGAGCCCGGCTCGAACACGTCGATCATCGCGCGGTTACGCATCATCGCCGGTTGCAGGTTGCGACGGTTGTTCGGGTTGTAGGTCGGCTGGTTGACCATGGCGAGGATTTCGCCGGTCTTCACGTCCATGATCACCAGGCTGCCAGCCTTGGCGCCGTTCTCGATGATCGCGTTGCGCAGCTCGCGGTTGGCCAGGTATTGCAGGCGCAGGTCAATGGACAACGCCAAGGGCTTTCCGGCCTTGGCGTTTTTGGTGACCTGGACATCCTTGATAAGTCGTCCGCGCCGGTCCTTGATGACCTGTCGCTTGCCGGCGACACCGGCCAGCCATTCGTCGTAGGCCAGTTCGACACCTTCGCGACCGTGGTCATCGATGTCGGTGAAGCCGACCATGTGCGCAGTCACTTCACCCGCCGGGTAGAAGCGGCGGAATTCTTCGATGCCGTAAACGCCCGGGACTTTCAGGTCGAGCACGGACTGGCCTTGCTCAGGCGTCAGCCCGCGCACCAGGTAAATGAATTCTTTGTTGGCTTGTGCCTCGAGGCGCTCCGCCAGGGCTTTAGGGTCTTGGCCCAGCGCGGCTGCCAGTGCTGGCCACTTTTCCTTGGCCAGTTGCATTTCCTTGGCGTTGGCCCACAGGGTGGTGACCGGAGTACTGACAGCCAATGGCTCGCCATTACGGTCGGTAATCAGGCCACGGTGAGCCGGAATGGGGATATGACGAACACTGCGCGCATCGCCCTGGCCTTTAAGGAAGGCACGGTCGACGACTTGCAGATCGATAATACGCCAGCAAATAGCTACCACCATGACGCCGAGCAAGCCCAGCACCAGGCGAAAACGCCATGGAAAGAGTGCGCCTTCGAGCTTCATCATGGCGCCACCATCTGCACTTCAGCTGCGCCAGGAATGCGCATCTTCAGTTGCTCGGTCGCCAGGACTTCGATCCGGCTGTGGGCGGTCCAGGTGCTCTGTTCGAGAATCAACCGGCCCCACTCCGCCTGCGCCTTGTCGCGCACACTCAACTCGTTGTACAGCGAGTTCAACAGCTGACGGTTCCAGTGCGCGCTGTAGGACACGCCGATCGCAGACACGAGCACGCCAATAAACAGCAGCAGCATGAAAAAGCTTCCGCCGGGAAGTGGCTTGGCGAAAAGCTTGCTCACCGCAGCTTCTCCGCGACGCGCATGACGGCGCTACGGGAACGTGGGTTGGCTTTGAGTTCGGCCTCGGAGGCGGACTGCGCTTTGCCATGGATTTTGATGATCGGTTCGAAGGCGACGTGACGAACCGGCAGGTTGCGCGGCAAGTTGTCGGCTTCGCCTTTTACCAGTTTGCGCATGAACAGTTTGACGATGCGGTCTTCGAGTGAGTGGAAGCTGATGACCACCAGGCGGCCGCCCACTTCCAGGCATTCCAGTGCGGCTTCGAGGCCGGCTTCCAGATCACCCAGTTCGTTGTTGACGTGGATACGCAAGCCCTGGAACGCACGGGTCGCCGGGTTCTTGCCTTTTTCCCAGGCCGGATTGGCGACCTTGAGAACTTCGGCCAGGTCGCTCGTACGCTCGAACGGCTTGATGTCGCGCCGCTCGGCCACGGCACGAGCCATGCGACCGGAGAAACGTTCTTCGCCGTATTCCTTGAACACGCGAGCTATTTCTTCCGCCGGCGCGGTGTTGACGAATTCGGCGGCGCTGATCCCGCGGGACGGATCCATGCGCATGTCCAGCGGGCCATCGTTGAGGAAACTGAAGCCACGCTCAGGGTCGTCGAGCTGCGGCGACGAGACGCCCAGATCGAGCAGAATGCCGCTGACCTTGCCGTCCAGCCCGCGCTCGACGACTTCCGAACCGAGCTCGGCAAAGCTGCGCTGCACAACGACAAAGCGGCCGTCTTCGGCCGCTAGCGCTTGCCCGGTGGCAATCGCTTGAGGATCTTTGTCGAACCCGAGCAACCGACCATCAGGCCCGAGCTGGCTGAGGATCAACCGGCTGTGCCCGCCGCGCCCGAACGTGCCGTCCAAATAGCAGCCATCAGGACGTACGGCGAGAGCCTCCACGGCTTCATCGAGCAGTACGGTGATGTGGTTAAAGCCGCTATCAATAGTCACAGGATCAAATCACGCAGTTCATCAGGCATGGCGCCCGGTTGTTGAATAGCAGCCAGGTCAGCGGCAGCAACCGCATCCCAGGCATCCTCGTCCCATAACTGGAACTTGTTCAGTTGGCCTACCAACATCGCGCGCTTATCCAACTTGGCATATTCACGCAGACGCGGTGGAACCAGAAAACGACCACTGCCATCGAGCTCGAGGTCGACGGCATTGCCAATCAGTAAACGTTGCAGGCGGCGGTTCTCTTCGCGAAGCGAAGGCAGTGCACGCAGTTTGGTTTCAATAATTTCCCACTCATCGAGTGGGTAAACACACAAACACGGATCAACGGCATCAATGGTAATGATCAACTGCCCGGAGCTTCGCGAAACCAGCTCGTCACGGTACCGGCTCGGCATAGCGAGACGGCCCTTTGCGTCGAGACTGATAGCGTTAGCTCCGCGAAACACGACAGCGTTTCTCCAAATATTAGCGTTTTGCGTTTAAAAAACCCACTTTATGCCACTTTCCGCCACTTGTGCACACTATAGGAATGCGGCCACCGCAGCGTCAAGGCGCGGATTAAAGGAAAACCCTTACAGAACTGAGATTTAGGAGCGTATTGGGAGGAGTAACGAGAATCTGGCGGATGAAACCGCCTAATAACTTGAATCAGCACAGAAGGCTGCGTTCAGAAGTTAAAGTAGTTTGTTAAGAGTAAGATTTTTTCGGTATTACGAAAGTGCTTCTGCTGACGATTCTGGAAGGAGGGAATTGCCATTACCAGCGCCCTGCTCAATGATTCAAACAGGGAGGAAAAAAAGGTGGAGAGTCGATCTGTAAGCCGGGTTCTGTCTTGAACAGTCATTCGTCTACGATGGCCATCACTGGACATCTTTAGCAACCTACCCGGTCCCAGCGCGGGCCACGCCTTGGGACCCTATTTGGTCTTGCTCCAAGTGGGGTTTACCTAGCCACGAACTGTTGCCAGACGTGCGGTGCGCTCTTACCGCACCTTTTCACCCTTACCGGCGCCGAAGCGCTTAGGCGGTTATTTTCTGTGGCACTTTCCGTAGGCTCACGCCTCCCAGGCATTACCTGGCACTTCGCCCTATGGAGCCCGGACTTTCCTCCCCCCCCTAATTTTCATAGAGGGCAGCGACTGTCCGATCGACTCTCCGCCGCGAAGGTTAACGGCAGAGCGGCCGAAGAACAAGCGCTAAAAGCCTTCACACACGCCTATGCGTCGGGTTTTACTCGCCTTTTTGTTTATCGAGTGCAACCTGGTAGAGAACATTCTTACGCTCGCCGGTAATTTGCGCCGCCAACGCTGCGGCACGCTTGAGCGGCATCTCTTCGAGCAGCAGATTCAAAATGCGCATCGCCTCACTGCTGACCGCATCCTCGGTCTCGGGAGCAGACCATCCCGCCACCAATACCACGCACTCGCCCCGCTGCTGATTGCTGTCCGACTCGACGAACTCGCGCAACTCGGCCAGAGGCAAGCCTTTAAGGGTTTCGAAAGTTTTGGTCAGCTCGCGCGCCAGCAACGCCGGGCGTTCGGGACCGAAGACCAGCTCCATGTCTTGCAGACATTCAAGAATGCGGTGCGGAGCCTCATAGAAAATCAGCGTGCGCGGTTCTTCCTTGACCAACTCTAGACGAGCGCGCCGCCCCACAGCCTTGGCCGGCAGGAAGCCTTCGAAAATGAAGCGGTCCGACGGCAACCCTGCTGCCGACAACGCAGCAATCAATGCACAGGCACCCGGCACCGGCACGACATTGATACCCGCCGCTCGAGCCTGACGCACCAGGTGATAACCCGGATCGGAAATTAACGGCGTGCCGGCGTCGGAGATCAACGCCACGTCATCACCCGCCAGCAGACGTGTAATAAAGCGGCTACCTTCATCCCTTTCGTTATGCTCATGGCAGGCTGCCAGCGGCGTAGGAATACCGAAATGCTGCATCAGCCGCTGAGAATGACGGGTGTCCTCGGCAGCGATCAGGGCGACGTCGCGCAGGATCTTCAGCGCACGCGCGCTGATGTCGTCCAGGTTGCCAATGGGCGTCGCCACCACATAAAGCGAGCCAGCGGCGGAATTCAAAGCACCTGGAGCAGTCAAAGCGCACACCTCATGATCGGTAAAATTGCCATTGTAGCGCGTAGCGACAACCGCGATACCTGCAAGCCGCTCTCGGTTTTTCAGTCTTTTGTGGAGTGCTGCAACATTTGCACGAGCTAAATTGATCGATTCACGCCAGTAACATCGCGCCCCGGCCAGTGCTTGGGTACAATTCCACGCTAATTTGATCGAGTATCAGGAACACTACATGATCGCTTGCCTGCGGCTGTTCACTGCCCTCTGCCTCGCTGCCTTGCTGGCGGCTTGCGCCAGCTCGCCCTCCTCCAGCCTTGGCGAACTTCCACGGACTGCCGATGCCAGTATCGAGCAACTGCTCGAACAGGCCGCTCAAAGCAAGGACCCGGAAAAAGCCTCCCTGTTGCGCCTGAGCGCGGCGGACCTGGCTTATCGCCAGGGCAATGCCGGCCAGTCCGCACAAATCCTGCAACAGGTTCCGGTGGAACAACTCAAGCCGGCCCAACAGGTTTTCGCCAGCACGCTGGCAGCCGAATTGGCCATGACCCGCAATCAGCCGAAAGCCGCGCTGACCGCCTTGAGCCATCCGAGCCTGCAACGTTTGGGCGAACTTCCCGTCGAGCAACAGGTCCGCACCGGCACCATCCACGCCCGCGCACTTGAAGCCGATGGCCAGACCCTGGCCGCCGCACGTGAGCGCATCTTTATCGCGCCGATGCTGAGCGGTGAAGCGGCAAGCAAAAACCACGAAGCGATCTGGACCCTGATCGCCTCGCTGCCCACCGATCAATTGCAGCCATCCACCACCGATGACCTCGGCGGCTGGATGGGCCTGGCGCTGGCTGTAAAGTCCGCCGGCACCCTGGAACAGCAGCAGGCCGCGATCGATAAATGGCGCGCGGAAAATCCCAAGCACCCGGCGGCTATTCAGCTGCCGCTGCCACTGACCAAGCTCAAGGAACTGGCGAGCCAGCCGCTGGGCAAGATCGCCCTGCTGCTGCCGCAAGACGGACCGCTGGCCTCCGTCGGCAAAGCGTTGCGCGAAGGTTTCATGGCCGCTCATTACCAGGCACAACAAGCCGGGCAGAAGCCGCCAGCCATCGAGTTCTATGACAGCTCGCGCCTGACGTCCATGGATGAGTTCTACCGCAAGGCCCAGGCGGATGGCGTGCAACTGGTCGTCGGCCCGCTGGAGAAGCCGCTGGTCAAACAGCTCAGCAGTCGCCCGCAACTACCGATCACCACGTTGGCGCTGAACTACAGCGAAGGCGAACAAGGTCCGGCACAGCTGTTCCAGTTCGGTCTTGCCGCTGAAGACGAAGCCCGTGAAGTGTCGCGTCGCGCTCGCGCCGATGGACTGCATCGCGCTGCCATCATGGTGCCGAAAGGCGAATGGGGTGACCGCGTACTCAGGGCATTCAGCCAGGATTGGCAGGCCAACGGCGGCAGCATCGTCGCTACCGAACGCGTCGATCAACCGGTTCAACTCGCCCAGCAGATCGCGGACATGTTCCAGCTGCGTCAGAGCGAAGGTCGCGCCAAGAGCCTGCAAAGCACCGTTGGCTCGCAAGTAGCGGCCCAACCTTCGCGCCGCCAGGACATCGAATTCATCTTCCTGGCCGCGACCCCGCAACAGGCACAACAGATCAAGCCGACCTTGAACTTCCAGTACGCAGGTGATGTGCCGGTCTACGCAACGTCCCACGTGTTCAGCGCCAGTGGCGACGTGAACCAGTACAACGACATGAATGGCATTCGCTTCTGCGAAACCCCATGGCTGCTGGACGCCAATGATCCGCTGCGCAAACAAGTGACTGCACAATGGCCACAAGCCGCTGGCAGCCTGGGTCGCCTGTATGCAATGGGCGTCGATGCCTATCGCCTGGCGCCGCGCCTGGGTCAACTGAAAGCTCTGCCGGACAGCCGCATCGAAGGTCAGTCGGGCAGCCTGGGCATGACCCAGAATCAGCGGGTCGTACGTCAGCTGCCATGGGCACAGTTCGTCAACGGCCAGGTTCAACGCCTGCCGGACACCCCGCACTGATGCCTGACAGGTCTCGCCAGCAAAGCGGCAAGGATGCCGAGCGCCATGCGCTCGAGCATCTTCAACAACAGGGTCTGCGCCTGCTGGCGCAGAACTGGTTGTGTAAACGCGGTGAGCTTGATCTGGTCATGCTCGATGGCGATACAGTAGTATTCGTTGAAGTTCGCTACAGGAAAAACACTCAATGGGGTGGCGCACTCGATAGCATCGATGGGCGCAAACGGCAGAAACTGATACTTGCCGCGCAGTATTTTCTTCAGCGCGAGTCGCGTTGGGCCAATTCCCCTTGCCGTTTCGACGTGGTTGCCATCGACAGCAACCTCGATCAGTTGAACTGGCTGCAGAATGCCTTCGACAGCTGATCGCGTACGTCCCGAACCGGACACCTAACCCAACACTTTTGCTCTTTGCTTTGCGGGCTGCACATTCATGTGCCGAGAAGCCGCGCTAATTAAGGTCACACAGATGGACATGCAATCCCGAATTCGCCAGCTTTTTCAGGCCAGTATCGACACCAAGCAACAGGCGATGGAAGTACTTGCACCGCACATCGAGCAAGCCAGCCAGGTCATGGTCAACGCCCTGCTCAACGAAGGCAAAATGCTTTCTTGCGGCAACGGCGGTTCCGCCGGTGATGCCCAGCATTTCTCGTCCGAGCTGCTCAACCGCTTCGAGCGTGAACGCCCAAGCTTGCCAGCCATCGCGCTGACCACTGACAGCTCGACGATCACCTCGATCGCCAACGACTACAGCTACAACGAAATCTTTTCCAAACAGATCCGCGCTCTTGGCCAGCCGGGCGATGTATTGCTGGCAATTTCCACCAGCGGCAACTCGGCAAACATAATTCAAGCGATCCAGGCCGCACATGATCGAGAAATGATTGTCGTAGCATTGACGGGACGCGATGGCGGCGGCATGGCGTCGCTGCTATTGCCTGAGGATGTCGAGATCCGGGTACCGGCCAACGTCACCGCACGTATTCAAGAAGTCCACCTGCTGGCGATCCATTGCCTTTGCGACTTGATCGACAGCCAACTGTTCGGGAGTGAAGAATGACCTCTAATCGCCTAGGCCTACTGGCCTTGACACTGTGCCTTGGCATCAGCGGCTGCACCTCGGTGGTTAACGCCAGCCGTGAAGCACCGATTGAAGATGACCGCGGCACCCGCACCTTCGGCAGTAAGATTGATGACTCCCTGATCGACACCAAGGTCGGCGTGAACATCGCCAAGGCCGATCCAGCCCTGGACAACGACTCGCACATTGTCGTCACCAGCTTCAACGGTGTCGTGCTGCTCGCCGGGCAAACCCCGCGCGCAGACCTCAAGGCCAAGGCCGAACAGGCTGCCGCTGCTGTTCAGCGGGTGAAGACGGTTCACAATGAACTGCAGGTTCTGCCACCTTCCGGCTTCCTTGCCCGTCAGAACGACACCTGGCTGACCTCCAAGATCAAGACCCAGATGCTCACCGACCCGAACATCCCTGGTTCGCGCATCAAGGTTGTGACCGAGAACGGCATCGTCTACCTGTTGGGCCTGTTGACCAAACAGGAAGCCGCTCAGGCCACCAACCTGGTGCAAGGTGTCTCGGGTGTGCAGAAGATTGTGAAGCTGTTTGAGTACATCGACTGACCTGCACACGCTGATCCGCAATCCCTGTAGGAGCTGCCGCAGGCTGCGATCTTTTGACTTTGCTTCTTAAGATCAAAAGATCGCAGCCTGCGGCAGCTCCTACAGTTTGAAGGTGGTGAATGTCTAGTCCTGAAATAGGTTTACACCTGTTTCACCCCAACGCCCGATGCATCGCATCGGGCGTTTTGTATTTCAACGACAGGTGCGGACGCTCGCGGTTGTAGATCGATACCGACTCGCTCACCATTTTCTTCGCCTGCGTTAAATCCTGTGGTCGCTGGAGCAAAAGCTCCGTCTTCAATATCCCGTTTACCCGCTCTGCCAGCGCGTTTTGATAACAATCGTAGCCGTCCGTCATCGAACACCTGATGCCGTGTTTCGCGTGCAGTTCCTGGTACATTCCCGAGCAATACTGGCTGCCTCTGTCCGAGTGATGAACCAGTGGCTGCTCCGTTCGACGGTGCTTCACCGCCCGGCGCAGCGCCTGTGCGACCGACTCGGTGTGCAGGCTTTCATGGACGTGATAGCCCACGATCTTTCGCGAAAAAGCATCCGTCACAAGGCTCAGATAGGCCACGCCTTCCTGAGTGGGCAGATAGGTGATGTCAGCCACCCAGACCTGTTCCGGGCCGCTGGGAACAACCTGATCAGGCCCAGGTTTGAGCAGGTTCGGATGGCGTCGAAAGCGATGATGGCTGTCAGTCGTCTTGTGATACGCCCGCTTACGGGCTACCAATAAACGCCGTTCGCGCAGAATCGAAAACAGGCGATCTCGCCCTACTTGCAGCTCAAGCAGCGGCTGACATTGCAGCAGGTAATGCAGCTTTCTAGTGCCCAACCGCGGCTGTCGCAGGCGCTTTTGCTGAACGAAATCGGCAACTTTCTGATCCAGAATCAGACGAGCAGCATCGGCGCGATTGCGTTTGTAGTAAGCCTGTCGGCTTATCCCCATGAACTGGCAAGCCCTGCTGATGCTCAGGTTTTGGATTCGTTTTTGCGTGAGGACTTGCCGGGACGCTTTTTTACGACAGAGAGACCGTAGTCATTTTTCAAGACGTCCACGACCGCCTCGAAAAACTGCGCTTTCTGATTGGACAGCGCCAACTGCTCTTCAAGCTCTTTGATGCGCTGCTCTGGCGTTAATGGTCGGTTTTTGTCGGGCATAGACCCCATCCTCGGCGAGCCAATGTAGGTGCCGGGGCTCCAATCTTGACGACCGTGCTTGCGTAACCATGTCAGAACGGTCGTTTTGCCTTGAATCCCGTAGCGCTCCTGAGCCTCTTTATAACTCAGCTCGCCTTTTTCGACCTGGTCGACGACCGACAATTTAAAGGTCAGCGTGTAGTCTCGCTGACTACGCCTTTTTGCTGATTCCATTACACCCTCCTGAAAAACAGATCAGAAGGTGTAAACCTTATTCAGGACGGGACAGAAGTAATAAAAAAGGCGATCCTTTCGGATCGCCTTTTTTATTACTTCACCACCTTCAAACTCGGTCGACCGCTGGGACGCGGCGGCTCGGTGTCGGGTGGCGGAAGATCATCATCATCCGGCTCGATCTCTTCCTCGTCTTCCATAGGCGATTCCAGATCGAACACCATGCCCTGACCGTTCTCCCGGGCGTAAATGCCCAGGATTGATGCGATAGGCACGTACAGGGTGTGCGGCACGCCACCGAAGCGCCCTTCGAAGCTGACCGCTTCGTTGTCCATGTGCAGATGACGCACGGCAGCCGGTGATACGTTCAGGACAATCTGTCCGTCGCTGGCAAAACCTTGTGGCACCTGCACCGACGGATACTCGGAATTGACCAGCATGTGCGGGGTGCAATCGTTATCCACAATCCACTCGTAGAGCGCGCGGACCAGATAAGGTCGACTGGAGTTCATAGCGGCTCCTTAAGCCTTAGCGCATATCGCGTTCGACACCAGACAGACTCGCCTGGAAAGCCTCACGCGCAAACGAGCGCTCCATATAATCAAGCAGCGGCTTGGCAGGCCGCGGCAGTTCAATACCCAGAATCGGCAATCGCCAGAGTATTGGCAATAGGCAGCAATCCACCAGACTTTGTTCCTCACTGAGGAAAAACGGCTTGTCGGCAAACAACGGCGACACGCCTGTCAGGCTTTCACGCAGCTCTTTTCGAGCCACGACACGGGCGGCTTCCTTGGTCCGCGAATCCAGTATCAGATCCACCAGGCCACACCAGTCACGCTGAATACGATGAATCAGCAAACGGCTATTTGCACGCGCCACAGGATAAACCGGCAGTAAAGGCGGGTGCGGGTAACGCTCATCCAGATATTCCATCACCACGGTCGACTCCCACAACGCCAGGTCACGATCGACCAGGGTGGGCAAGCTGCCGTAAGGGTTCACTTCGATCAGTTTAGGCGGCTGGCGGCCAGCTTCCACGTAAATGATCTCAGCGCTGACACCCTTCTCTGCAAGTACGATACGCACTCGGTGGGAATAGTGGTCGGCGGGGTCGGAGTAACAGGCCAACCGATTGGTCACGCCCATGGCGGTCCTCCTCGCTTGTAGAAATTATCGGAAGCGGAAAAACGCGCGCGCCCAGAGGGCGCCTCCCGTAACGCCTGGAACACCAGGCTCGTTACACCTTAAGAGACGCCCTTGGGCGCGCGCGATCAACAGCAATTGTTACAGCTTAATCAATGGACGTCTTTCCAGTATTCACGCTTGAGCAAGTAAGCGAATACGAAGAAGAACGCCAGGTACAGCAACACATAGGTACCGATGCGCTGATGCTGCAGCTTCACCGGGTTGGCCGAATAGGCCAGGAAGGTCACCAGATTCTTGACCTTCTCGTCGAACTGCTCTTGATTCAGCGTGCCGGTTTTCGGCAACACGGTCAGTTGGTCGCACGCTTCATGAGTCAGAGGCGTACCGGTCAACGGATCGTATTGCTTCTTGCCGTCTTCGACGATTTGAACTTGTTTGCAGCCTACCACCTGCCGGCCCTGCAGGCCGACCAGAACGTTAGGCATCCCGACGTTCGGGAAGACCTTGTTGTTCACGCCCCAGGGACGCGACGGGTCTTCGTAGAACGAACGCAGGTAACCGTAAAGCCAGTCAGTACCCCGAACGCGAGCCACCAGGGTCAGATCGGGGGGAGCCGCACCGAACCAGGTCTTGGCATCCGCCGGTTGCATGCCGATGCTCATGTGGTCGCCGATCTTGGCGCCAGTGAACACCAGATTCGACAGCATCATGTCATGCGGGATGCCCAGGTCATCGGCAACACGCTCGTAACGCTGGAACTTGGCGCTGTGGCAGCCCATGCAATAGTTAGCAAAAGTGCGCGCGCCATCCTGCATGGCAGCCTTGTCGGAAACGTCGATATCGACCTTTTCCAACTCAGGACCGCCGTGTTCGGCTGCGAAAGACAGGACAGGCAAAGCCGCAAGAATCAATACAGCAAATAATTTGTTCATCAGCCAGTCACCCTTTCCGGTACCGGTTTGGTCTTCTCGAGCCGGGTGTAGAACGGCATCAGAATGAAGTAAGCGAAGTACAGGAAAGTGCAGACCTGCGACAGCAGCGTACGTTCAGGGGTAGGCGCCATGACGCCCAGCCAGCCAAGAATCACGAACGAGATGCAGAACACCCAGAGCCAGATCCTGCTCAGCCAACCCTTGTAGCGCATGGATTTGACCGGACTGCGATCAAGCCAGGGCAGGACGAACAGCATGGCAATCGACGCACCCATGGCAACAACGCCCAGGAGCTTGTCCGGAATCGCCCGCAGAATCGCGTAGAACGGTGTGAAGTACCAGACTGGAGCGATGTGCTCTGGCGTCTTGAAGGCGTTCGCCACTTCAAAGTTCGGCTTCTCGAGGAAGTAGCCGCCCATTTCCGGGAAGAAGAACACGATCGAGCAGAAGATGAACAGGAACACCACTACGCCGACAATATCTTTCACGGTGTAGTACGGGTGGAAGGCAATGCCGTCCAGCGGTACGCCGTTTTCGTCTTTGTGTTTCTTGATGTCCACACCATCCGGGTTGTTCGAACCGACTTCGTGCAGCGCCAAAACGTGCAGCACCACCAGACCGAGAATCACGATCGGCAAGGCCACAACGTGCAAGGCGAAGAAGCGGTTCAGGGTAATACCGGAAATCAGGTAGTCACCACGGATCCACTGAGTCAGGTCGCTACCGATCACCGGAATCGCACCGAACAGCGAGATGATCACCTGGGCGCCCCAGTAGGACATCTGGCCCCACGGCAGCAGGTAGCCCATGAACGCTTCAGCCATCAGCGCCAGGTAGATCAGCATGCCGAAGACCCACACCAGCTCACGTGGCTTCTGGTACGAACCGTAGAGCAGACCACGGAACATGTGCAGATAAACCACGATGAAGAACGCCGAAGCGCCGGTGGAGTGCAGCAGACGCAGGATCGAGCCGTACTCGACGTCGCGCATGATGTATTCGACGGAAGCAAACGCTTCTTCTGCCGAAGGGGTGTAGCTCATGGTCAGCCAGACACCGGTAACGATCTGGTTGACCAGAACGAGCAACGCCAGGGAACCAAAGAAATAGAAGAAGTTGAAGTTCTTCGGGGCGTAGTACTTGCTGAGATGGTCTTCCCACATCTTGGTCGCGGGAAAGCGCGCATCAACCCAATCCATGAACTTGCTCATCACGCTTTCTCCGTATCGACGCCAATGACAATGACGTCATCGGTCTCATAGGAATGCGGGGGAACTGGCAGGTTCAAAGGCGCAGGTTGCGACTTGTAGACGCGGCCAGCCAAATCGTAGTGGGAACCGTGGCAAGGGCAGAAATATCCACCGACCCAGTCTTTGCCCAGATCCGCAGGTGCCACTTCAGGACGGAAGGTCGGCGAGCAACCCAAGTGCGTGCAGATGCCGATCAGCAGCAGAACTTCTGGCTTGATCGAACGCGTTTCCGGGTCAACATACGTCGGTTGTGTCGAGTTCTTGGAGGTCGGGTCGGACAACTGACCCTCGATCTTTTTCAGATTCCCCAGGATTTCCGCGGTACGGCGGACAATGAACACCGGCTGGCCGCGCCACTCAGCAATCATCTGCTGGCCTGGCTCGACTTTGCTGACATTCACTTTCACCGGTGCACCTGCGGCTTTCGCCTTGGCACTGGGAAACCATGACCCCACGAACGGGACCGCAGCCCCCACCGCTCCTGCAGCACCCACCACGGATGTGGCTGCTACCAAGAAGCGACGCCGGCCTGCATTCACGCCGTCATTGCTCATTCAGTCCTCTCCCATCAGCTTTGTGGCCTGTTAAATCAGGCATCTACTAAGTAAATCTATGTACTTATAAAAATTTTGCCGAATGGTAATGAAAAGCCCCAATTCTGACAAGGTAATTACCGAAGGGCTCCACTGCCAAGCCTTGCAGTATAGGGGCTCTACCGCTGTGGCAAGTTGTCACAGCGCAATTCTTTGATAAATCGCACGCATAAAAAAACGCCCAGCTCCGAGAGGAGACTGGGCGTTCTTTTTGAACGTGAAAGCGAATTAACGCTTCGAGTACTGCGGACGCTTACGCGCTTTACGCAGACCGACTTTCTTACGTTCAACTTCACGAGCATCGCGAGTCACGAAGCCAGCTTTGCGCAGAGCGCCACGCAGGGTTTCGTCGTACTGCATCAGTGCGCGAGTGATACCGTGGCGGATTGCGCCAGCTTGACCACTTACACCACCACCGATCACGGTGACGTAGATGTCGAATTTCTCGACAGTCTCAGTCAGTTCCAGCGGCTGACGAACTACCATGCGGGCAGTTTCGCGGCCGAAGAAATTTTCCAGGGTGCGGTTGTTGATGGAGATGTTACCAGTACCCGGACGCAGGAAAACGCGTGCGGTTGCGGTCTTGCGACGGCCAGTGCCGTAATTTTGAGTCGCCGACATAATGAACTATTCCGTTAAAACTTCAGTTCTTGGGGCTGCTGAGCAGTATGAGGGTGTACAGCGCCCGCATAGACTTTCAGCTTACGATACATGTCGCGACCCAGTGGGTTCTTAGGCAGCATGCCTTTGACCGCGGTCTCGATCACGCGCTCAGGGGCTTTAGCGATCAGCTTTTCAAAGTTGATCGACTTGATGCCGCCCGGGAAACCGGAGTGGGAGTAGTAGATTTTGTCGGTGGTTTTAGCACCGGTTACACGAATCTGCTCGGCATTGATAACGACGATGTAATCGCCGGTGTCAACGTGAGGAGTGTACTCAGCTTTATGCTTGCCACGCAGACGGCTCGCGATTTCGGTGGCCAGACGACCCAGGGTCTGACCTGCAGCGTCGACGACAAACCAGTCGCGCTGTACTGTTTCCGGTTTAGCAGTAAAAGTTTTCATTCTTTATAGCCTCAGGGGCCGCCCTGTAAATTAGACGGCGGATCTTACTGAATAGTGCGTACTTTGACAAGTCAAAGGCAGCCGGATACAGACGCTTTCGGGGGCTCGGGTCGGCGCGTCCGTTCAACGGCAAGATTCTTCGGCGGCGGCGCATCACTTCCACTGCAGAAAGAGGTGCGCAATTATGCAGATTGCGAAAAATAATTCAACCTGCTTTTATGATTGTTTTGCCCAAGGAGCACCTGATGGACTATCGACAGCTAGGCCGAACCAATCTGAATGTGAGCGCCATCTGCCTCGGAACGATGACCTGGGGCGAGCAAAACAGCGAGGCTGAAGCCTTCGCCCAGATTGAACGGGCCAAAAGCGCCGGGATCAATTTCATCGACACCGCCGAGATGTACCCGGTACCGCCCAAGGCCGAAACCTACGCCACCACCGAGCGCTACATCGGCAATTACTTCAAAAGTCGTGGTGATCGCGCCGACTGGATCCTGGCCAGCAAGATCGCCGGCCCCGGCAACACCATCGACTACATCCGCGACAAAAACCTGCGACACAATCGCCAGCACATCACCGAAGCGGTGGATGCCAGCCTCAAACGCCTGCAGACCGACTACATCGATCTGTACCAGTTGCACTGGCCTGAACGCAGCACCAACTTCTTCGGCCAGTTGGGTTACAAGCACAAGAGCGAAGCCAACCTGACACCGCTGGAGGACACCCTCGAAGCATTGGACGAGCAGGTGAAGGCCGGCAAGATCCGCCACATCGGCCTGTCCAATGAAACCCCGTGGGGCACCATGCGTTTTCTCGCCCTGGCCGAAGCCCGTGGCTGGCCGCGCGCGGTGTCGATCCAGAACCCCTACAACCTGCTCAACCGCAGCTTTGAAGTCGGCCTCGCAGAAATCGCCATCCGCGAACAGTGTGGCCTGCTCGCCTACTCGCCGCTGGCGTTCGGTTTCCTGTCGGGCAAGTACGAAGGTGGCGCGCGTCCGCCGAAAGGCCGCCTGAGCCTTTACAGCCGCTTCAGCCGCTATTTCAACGCGCAATCGGAAGCAGCGTGCAGCCGTTATGTGGCGCTGGCCCGTGAACATGGCCTGGACCCGGCGCAGATGGCATTGGCCTTCGTGACGCAGCAGCCGTTCGTTACCAGCAACATCATTGGCGCAACCACCATGGAGCAGCTGGAGAGCAACATTGCCAGCTTCGACCTGAAACTGTCCGATGAAGTGCTGGAAGGGATTGAGGCGATTCACAAGGATCACCCGAACCCGGCGCCGTAATTTGCGGTGATCCCGAAAAGATCGCAGCCTGCGGCAGCTCCTACATTGGAATGCGTTCCCCTGTAGGAGCTGCCGCAGGCTGCGATCTTTTCAACCGTCGCAGAGGCTCAAAGCGACCGAGCAATAATCTCCTTCATGATCTCATTGGTCCCGGCATAGATCCGCTGCACCCGCGCATCCGCCCACGCCCGGGCTATCGGGTATTCCCACATGAACCCGTAACCGCCGTGCAACTGCACGCACTCGTCGAGCACCCTGCATTGCAGGTCCGTACCCCAATACTTGGCCATCGCCGCCGTCGGCACATCCAGCTTGCCTTGCAGATGCAGTTCCAGACAGCGATCAACGAAGACTCGGCCAATCTGAATCTCGGTCGCCATCTCCGCCAGCTTGAAGCGGGTGTTCTGGAAATCGGCGATTGCTTTACCGAACGCCTTGCGCTCGCGGGTGTATTCCAATGTCCATTGCAGCCCGGCCTCAGCCGATGCGACCCCACCGATCGCAACAGTAAGACGCTCCTGCGGCAATTCCTGCATCAGGTACGCAAAGCCCATCCCAGCCTGCCCCAGCAGGTTTTCCTTAGGCACCCGCACATCCTGGAAGAACAACTCCGACGTGTCCTGGGCCTTCATGCCGACCTTCTCCAGGCGCTTGCCCTTGGCAAATCCCGGGGTGTTGGCTTCCACCAGGAACAAACTGGTGCCCTTCGCGCCCGCCTTCGGATCGGTCTTGGCCACGACAATCACCAGGTCAGCCAGAAAGCCGTTGGTGATAAAGGTTTTCGAGCCGTTGATCACATACTCGTCGCCATCCAGCACTGCTGTGGTTTTCACCCCTTGCAGGTCGGAACCGGCGCCCGGCTCGGTCATGGCGATCGCGGTGACCATCTCGCCAGAGACCAGTTTTGGCAGGTATTTGTGCTTCAGCGCTTCACTGCCGTAATGCAGGATGTACGGTGCGACGATATCGGAATGCAGGGAAAAGCCGATGCCAGTCAGGCCCAGACGGCCAACCTCTTCGATCACTACCGCGCTGTAGAGAAAATCCGCCCCCAACCCGCCGTACTCTTCCGGCAGATGCGAGCAGAGCATCCCGGCCTCCCCCGCCTTGTTCCAGAGCTGACGGTCGATATAGCCCTGTTTTTCCCATTGCCCATGAAACGGCACGGCCTCTTTTTCGAGGAATGTTCGCACGCTGTCACGAAAAAGTTCGTGCTCGGAACTGAACAAGGTTCTGGGGATCATGCGGCACCTGTTTTTATTGTTAGAAGGAAACAACCCTCAGAGACTAAGCCCCGCATCCGATACAGGACACTGGACACATCAGACAAAAAATAAGACGATCCAGCCGTCTGGTGACCACTTTCCCCTATAAGAATAAAGTTGAATTATGTCTAACCAAGTCTCCACGCCGTTGCGGCGCGTCAGCATCCTGGCTATCGACCGGGTTTTCGCTTCCACCCTCATGCAAGCCAAGGATTTTTTTCACCTGGCCAGCCTGCGCTACGGCAAACAACTGGGCCACGGCCTCACGCCGGCGTTCGAAACCCGACTGGTCAGTCCCGACGGCAAACCGGTCAACAGCTTCAGCGATGTGATCATGCCGGTGGACGGCGGCCTGGAAAATGCCGACATCATCATACTTCCCGCGTTCTGGGACGACTTCGAAACGCTCTGCAAACGTTATCCACAGGTCCTGCCGTGGTTGCGCCAGCAACATGCGCGCGGCGCGGTACTGTGCGGCGAAGCGACCGGGGTGTTCTGGCTGGCCGAGGCAGGGTTGCTCGATGGCAAGGAAGCGACCACCTACTGGCGCTTCTTCAATGCATTTGCCGAGCGTTTCCCGAAGGTACAGCTCAATCAGGACAAGCACCTGACCGACGCCGACAACCTGTATTGCGCCGGCGGTACCACCTCGGCGTGCGACCTCTATATCTACCTGATCGAGCGCTTCTGCGGCGCCAACGTATCCCAGGCCGTAGCGCGGGACATTCTGTATGAAGTGCAGCGCAGTTATTCGCCTGGAAGAATCGGTTTTGGCGGGCAGAAACTGCACCAGGACGTGATCATCCTGCAGATCCAGCACTGGCTGGAAGAACACTTCGCCGACAAATTCCGCTTCGAAGACGTCGCTCGCGAACACGGCATGAGCATCCGCAACTTCATGCGCCGCTTCCAGACCGCCACCGGCGACAAGCCATTGCATTACCTGCAACGCCTGCGCATCGAAACGGCCAAGGGTTTGCTCTCCGGCAGCCGCAAAAGCATCAAGACCATCAGCTATGAAGTCGGCTACGACGATGCGAGTTTCTTCGCACGGCTGTTTCGCCAGCACACAGAACTGTCGCCAAACCAGTATCGGCAACAATTCCAGCAAGCTGCATAGGACGTAAGCCTCAACACCTTTCAACTGTGGGAGCGGGCTTGCTCGCGAAGGCGGACCGACATTCAACATCAATGTCGACTGACATACCGCATTCGCGAGCAAGCCCGCTCCCACAGGGGATCTTCAGCGCATGAAAGGTCTTCAACCCAGGCCTTTTTCCCACGCGACAAAGCGAATACAGAGCAGCTCCGCGCCCAACTTTGCTCCTATACCCTGACAGCCCAGTGCATCAACATCTTTCCCTGCAAACACCACCAG
The DNA here is from genome assembly GCF_059716195.1 of Pseudomonas sp. LBUM1644. Taxonomy (NCBI): domain Bacteria; kingdom Pseudomonadati; phylum Pseudomonadota; class Gammaproteobacteria; order Pseudomonadales; family Pseudomonadaceae; genus Pseudomonas; species Pseudomonas sp. LBUM1644. The sequence continues at coordinate 5,255,991 of NZ_CP166812.1, forward strand.
TGCTGACAGGGAAGATCAACAGTGACTATCGGATCAAGCTACAACTACCCCTCCTACGCGGCCAAGGCTGTCGCTCGAACAAAGCGCTCAACTGAAAACAAATGGAAGCCTCGCTTTCCAAATCCTCCCGACCTCTGTTTCGACTATCGAGCAATGGTCGAGCAAGAAAATGGCATCGCCAGGGCAACCGACCCGAATCATAAAATCTGCATCATTGGTGCCGGTGTGACCGGACTGACTGCTGCCAGAGAACTCTACCGCTGCGGCTTCACCCATATCACCCTCATAGAACAATCCAGGCGCATAGGCGGCAGACACCTGACCGTTCCTGGAAGTCGACACTCCACGGAAAGTCATACCCCGTTTGAAATGGGGGCCATGCGCATGCCTTTCTTCAATCGGGCAGACGAGCCGCTGACAGAAGGCAGGTCGCTGATGGCCTACTACGCCAAGGTTTTTGACTTGTCATTTTCAGACTTTGCCAATCCTGGAAGCCAATGGGTCAGCTCGACCGGTGTTTATCTTCGAGAGGGCAGCATGGGCGGCAGATCGGAACCGCACATGTTGATATGGAAGAACGTCGATGGTCAGACCCCACCTCCTGGTACAGAATTGCAAAAGGTCTATGCCAAGTGGAAAGCCTTCGCCGACCGCATGACCCGACACGTCGCAGAGGTCTACGCCAGCCAGGAATGGGAAGCCATGTGGGCCGCTATCGTCGAAAAATACGAGAGCGTTTCGTTTCGCGACCTTGTCAGCATGCCGGCACTGGAGCGCTGGGATAAACGCTCGCCAGGGGACTTTGGTGGAATGGGGATGTCCGCAGAAGAGTCTGCGATTTTCTATGCAATTGGCATTGGTGACGGTAGCTGGGGCGCCTTTTATGACGTCTGCTGCCTTTATCCACTACGTACTGCCATCTTCGGATTCAGCAGCCAGTTGCAATTGATCCATGGCCGGGTAGACACAAATGGCGATCCGCTGGCCTCACCCTTCCTGCACAGCGAAGTTGTTCATGATTCGATGGGGCTGAGTTTCGACAGGCCTCGCTACATCGGCCTCGCCGCGCTGGACGAGTGCCTGTTTTTTATGCAAAACGACGAAACCGGCAAATCCGTCTACGAACATAGCCGCGAAAGAAGCAATGGCTTCCTCACGGACTCATCCGTTACGAAACTTAAAAAACTGACGAATCAGAAAACGCGCGTCTACTTCAACTGGCAACACAGTCGACCCGAGCAAACCCAGGAACAGTTCGATGACTTTGATTCGGTCATCATGACTTTGCCGTCCTGGCTGATCGAAACTCGGATCTCTCTTGAAAATTTCGATCAGGAAATGCTGCCTTTCGAGACGATCAATGCTTATAAAACGGCGCACTGGGAGACCAGTTGCAAAGTCTATGCACCGCTGAAAAAATCGTTTCTTTCAAAAAACCACAATATCCCGCAAGCCATCGTCACCGACAGTTTTATCCACGATGTCTACACCTACCGCTACAACGACAACTACAGCTATGACTGCATCCTCTTGAGTTACACATGGGAGGATGACGCCACCAAACTCGCCTCGTTCGCCGACAAAGAGCTGGTGACCAAGTGCGTCAAGGAGCTGGATCGCATACTCATGAGGTCAGCCAATATCCAGGAGAAAATTTCTCCCTACATCGGTACTGATCAAGCCGTAGTCCAACGCTGGGTTACCGATAAAAATGCCCTGGGTTGCGCCAAGCTCTACCGACCCGGCACTTACTATGACGCCGTGGGCCTGATGAAGTACAACCGGGACTACGCCCATGTCTCAGGCCTGTATTTTTCCGGAGAGTCGTTTTCCGTAGATGCCGGCTGGACCGAACCCTGCTTTCGAGGTGCCGTCGATGCAGTCATTCACATCTGCGATAAAACCGCCGCGACCTTCAACGGCGGATTTTCCATGAGTGACTATCCGCACTATCAAGTCAAAGCCTGACGGCTTCATTACCCCCAGAGCCATGCACGCCGTGCATCGGCTCTACCCTCCCGAAAACGCCTCGCTCATCTTCGGATAAGGACTACAGCCTTACCGGAAGCAGCTGACTTACGCTCGCCTGCCGTTTCAACTCTTATAAACACGCAATTAAACAGCGTGAATAACAATAAAAAAGAGGTCATCGGAATGAGTGAGCCAACAAGCCCTGTTCGTGTAGCCGTCGTGCAATTCGACCCACAAGTCGGCATCGAGAAGCGTGAAAGTAACCTGCGTCTTGGTCTGGAATTAGCGCTGGAAGCGGTAAATGGCGGTGCGCGCCTCATCGTTTTGCCCGAGCTCTCCAACACCGGCTATTTCTTCAGCAATCGGCAGGACGCCTTCGCCCATGCGGAGGCGGTTCCCGATGGGACGAGCGTGCAACTCTGGATGAGCTTCGCCCGCAAACACAACGTTTACCTGGTCACCGGTTTAAACGAACGCGACGGAATGCGCCTCTTCAATACCGCCGTGCTTGTCGGGCCTGATGGCTTCATCGGCAAGTATCGAAAAGCCCATTTATGGAACCTGGAGAAGCTCTGGTTTACCCCTGGCGATCTGGGTTTCCCGGTATTTGAAACACCGATCGGACGCATTGGCTTGTTGATCTGCTGGGACATCTGGTTTCCGGAAGTGCCGCGAATCCTTGGCCAGCAAGGCGCGGACATCATTTGCAGCCTGAACAACTGGGTCTGGACGCCACCGCCGCTATTCGATGATGCAGGCAAGTGCATGGCGTCGTATCTGACGATGACCGCGGCCCACGTCAACAATGTGTTTATCGCTGCCGCTAGCCGGATCGGTGAGGAACGAGGGGCGCGTTACCTTGGCTGCTCATTGATTGCCGGGACCAATGGCTGGCCAATCGGCGCGGTGGCCTCGGCAGACAAACAGGAAATCCTGTTTGCCGATATCGACCTGACCAGTTCGCGCAGTGCCCCCATCTGGAACAACCTGAACGATCTGCATCGTGACCGTCGAGCCGATCTCTACGACCAGATGCTCGGTTACACACAACACCCATGTCTCCCGCGCTGATGAAGGAGGCTGACTAATGGAAACCTCAACCGACAAAAAACAACGTATCCGCAGATCGCCTGCCGATAATGCGGTCATCCTGCTGATGATCGGCACCACACTGCTGGTTATCTGGCTGTCCTTCACCAATCGAACTTTCTGGTCTGCTCACTGGCCCAGCTACGCCGATATGGTGTCGGGCCTTCCCGAGCCAAGTGCCTGGTTACGCTGGGTGCTCGGAGACATCAGCGAAGTCGCATTCTACAAGCACGAGTTCGCCTCTATCGGGCTGCTGGCGGGTGCTTATCTGGCCTATTGGGCGAACCGGACCGGGAAATCCTGGCAAGGCTTTGCCATTTCATACGGCAGCGGGCTCTGGCCGTGGTTGATCACCAGCTCATTGCTTGGGCTGCTATTGAGCAACCTGCTTTGGGGCTGGACGGTGACTGCCAATAGCTGGCAACCCACGTTTGTCGCATTCGTTTCATTGCCGGCGGCGATGGTGCTGATGTTTGGCGGCGGCTGGAAGGTCACCATCAACGGCGCAATCATGGGCGCGATGTTCGTAACGCCGATGTGTTTGCTGATGGTCAATTACGTGTGCAACCCGCTGGGATTGCCAGTGGTGATCGGCAATGTCTCGGGCATGGCGGTCGCCAGCGTGTTCGCCTTTCTACTCTGTCGCTATCTGCCAAGCCTGGTGAAATCCGATCCCTCCGGGAAGTCGTCCGGCCCTGCCCCCGAACCTGCCATCACCAAAGCGCCTGACTACGGCGTCATCTGGAGCCTGCGCCGAGTCTTGGCGGACTTTTCGGAAGCGCCATTCTTTGGCAACGAATGGGCCAGTCTCGGCCTGATACTGGGCGCTCTATTGGCGTTCACGCTGAACCCGTTGAGCCCGGTTTACGGATCGGAACTGCTGCCACAGCTGATTGGCGCGCAAGCGCTGACCTCAGCATTGGGTGTGGTGATCTGGCGTCGACATTGGATGTCGCTCGGCTGGTACCCCACCTACGTACCGCTGGTGTCAGTGGTGCCGGCGGCGGTACTGACGTACGGCGGCAGCTGGCAGGTCATCGTCATGAGTGCACTGCTGGGGGCTTTGATTGCACCACCGCTGGCGTGTGCGATCGCCAAGCGATTGCCGAGCGACATGCATGGTTTCATCGGCAATGTGCTCTCCATGGCCATCAGTACGCTGCTGATTATTCCGTTTATCGGTTTTCTCATCGCCATCTGACCCACTTCGCCATTCGGCTGTAAGGCGGGCTCAATCCGCTTACAGCCGATCTCCTGACAGTTAGCGAGGTATCACATGGACTTACCCAAACTGGCCATCGCGGCGCTCGGCGGCACCGTGTGTATGCAAGTCAGAAACGCCGCTGAAGGCGTTATCCCGACCATCAGTGGCGAGGCCCTGCTGGCATCTGTACCGCAATTGACAACGCTGGCGCGGGTGACGATCGAAACGCTCGGACTGCTGCCCAGTGCCTCACTGGATTTCGAGTTTCTACTGAGCGTGCTTTCCTGGGCGAATTTTCAAATCAAGCAAGGCGCCTCAGGTGTCGTCATCATTCAGGGCACGGACACATTGGAAGAAACAGCCACATTTTTTGACTACTTATGGCGTCACGACGAACCGTTAGTCCTGACGGGCGCCATGCGTTCGGCGGGCCAGGCAGGCGCTGAGGGGCCGGCGAATCTGCTGGACGCCTGCCGGGTGGCACTGGCAGAAAACAGCCGACAGCGAGGTGTTCAGGTGGTCATGAACGGGCAGATACACCCGGCATCCCACGTTCGCAAAATCGATTCGCAGGCGTTGCAGGCGTTTTCCTCCCCAGTGTTTGGCCCTGCTGGGGTGCTCGTGGAGAACACCGTCCGCTACTTACGAGAACCGGCCCGGCGGACGATTTTACCTTTGCCGCAGCAGACCGCACAGAAGGTTGCCCTGCTGGAAGCGTCATTGTCTGCCGACACCCTGTTCTTGGAGAACATCCTCGAACTGGGCTACGACGGTCTGGTGATTGCGGGTTTCGGTGCGGGACACGTTTCTGCGGGCTGGGCGGATGCGATTGAAAATATCGCCCGTAAAATCCCGGTCATTATCGCCACACGGACGGGGTCCGGCTCGACAGCTCAAACGACTTACGGTTTTGATGGGAGCGAGATGGACCTGATTCGTAAAGGGGCGTTGATGGCGGGATTTCTCTGTCCGCGCAAAGCCCGAATTTTGTTGTGGCTGCTCATTGGCTGTCAGCGACAGGATGCCCTGGCGAGTTATCTCCTGGAAATCTGACACACATCCCTGTAGGAGCGAGCTTGCTCGCGATGGACGTTAACGGTGACGCGTGCTCTCTGAATAAACGCGCCGCTCTTGAGTCCATCGCGAGCAAGCTCGCTCCTACAGGATTTGCGGTGAGCCAAACCGCGCGTATAAAAAAGGGCCTGCATTGGCAGGCCCTTTTTTATTTTCCAAAATATCCTACGGCTTATGCGCCCGGGACAGGAATTCATGGGACTGCATTTCCAGCAAACGGCTGAGGGTGCGCTGGAACTCGAAGTTCAGGCGGCCGCCGGTGTAGAGGTCTTTGAGCTCGACTTCGGCAGAAATGATCAGCTTCACGTTACGGTCGTAGAACTCGTCGACCATGTTGATAAAGCGTCGAGCGATGTCGTCGGTAGTGACGCTCATCTGCTCGACACCGCTGAGCAACACGGCGTGGAAGATCTTGCCCAGTTCGATGTAATCGTTCTGGCTGCGCGGGCCGTCGCAGAGTTCGCGGAAGTCGAACCAGGCCACGTCATCGCAGGTGCGCAAGGCACGGATTTCGCGGTTTTCGATCATCAACACGTCGTTCTCGATGGCCGCCGTGCATTCTGGCGTCAGCGCGCGGAAGCTCTTGCGCAAGCTTTCGTGGGACGCTTCATCGAGCGGAAAGTGGAACAACTCCGCTTGTTCGAGATGGCGCAGACGATAGTCGACGCCACTGTCGACGTTGACGATTTCAGTGTTTTGCTTGATCAGCGCAATGGCCGGCAGGAAGCGCGCGCGCTGCAGGCCGTCCTTGTACAGACCGTCCGGGACGATGTTCGATGTTGCGACCAGGGTCACGCCATTCTTGAACAGTTCTTCCATCAGCGTGCCGAGGATCATGGCGTCGGTGATGTCCGAGACGAAGAATTCATCGAAGCAGATAACCCGGGCTTCGTCGGAGAAGCGCTTGGCGATGATGGTCAGCGGGTTTTTCTCGCCGCCCAGGGTCTTCATTTCTTCGTGCACACGCTTCATGAAGCGGTGGAAGTGCGTCCGGACCTTTTCCTTGAACGGCAGCGCTTCGAAGAAGGTGTCGACCAGGTAAGTCTTGCCGCGACCCACGCCGCCCCAGAAGTACAGGCCCTTGACCGGCGCCTGCTCTTTCTTGCCAAACAGTTTGCCGAACAGGCCCGGTTTGCTTGCCGAGGCCGCGACCAGATCGTCGTACAGGCGCTGCAAATGGCGCACGGCCGTTTCCTGCGCGGCGTCATGGAAGAATTCCGGGCGTTTCAGATCAGCTTGATATCGTTCTAGGGGCGTCATAATTCGTTAGCAAGGCAACAAAAACGGGCCGTCACTGTAGCGATGGCCCGTGGGAATGGCAATCGGCCCTTGGTCGGACCGAGCCGTTGATTATTCCTGAACGGGCGTCAGCGCAATCCGCAGGGCGTCGATGGCGACGTCGCGAGCAGCGCTATCGGCGAAAGCCGGGCTGTCGGCAACGCACTCGCCTTCCAGCCAGACGCTGAAGCTCAAGTCTTCGCTGCGCACGTCCAGAGGCTGGCCCGATTGCAGCTGTTTGGTCACCTGACCGGCGGTTTTGCCGTCGGCGAAGTTGCGTGACAACAGCAGTTGCTCGCCATCGGCCGCCAACAGACGGAAGCGGAAACTGCCGTCGTCTTCACGGAAGCTGACAAAACGCGCGGCTTTCGCGGCTTTCTTCTTGGTCGTCGTAGCGACTTGCGTCTGGGCGACAAAAGAACGCAGGCCGACCGCCTCACGCAGTTCGTGGAGGAACGGCGTGGCCACCGAGCGTGCCTTTTTGGCGCCGGTCTGCAAGATATCTTCCAGGTCTGCCGGGCGCTCAATCAGCTGGTGATAACGCTCGCGGGATTCGCCCAGCTCGATGTCGAGCAGCTGGAACAGACGATTCTTCGCCTCGCCCCAACCCAGGCCCTGCAACAGTTCACTGCGGAACTCGTCGGACTGCGCCGGGGTGGCGAAGGCCTGGAACAAGGTGAACAGGTGCGAGTTGTCCGGATCCTTGGCTTCGCCCGGCGCGCGGGAGTCGGTGACGATCCGCGAAATCGCGTCCTTCATTTCCTTGGCACTGCTGAACAACGGAATGGTGTTGTCGTAGCTCTTCGACATCTTGCGACCGTCGAGACCTGGCAGCGTGGCGACGCTTTCTTCGATCAGCGCCTCGGGCATGGTGAAGAATTCCTTGCCCTGGCCAAACAGGTGGTTGAAGCGCTGGCCGATGTCGCGGGCCATTTCCACGTGCTGAATCTGGTCACGACCGACCGGCACCTTATGCGCGTTGAACATCAGGATGTCCGCGGCCATCAGCACCGGGTAGCTGTACAAGCCCATGGTGATGCCGGCATCCGGGTCTTCGCCGGTTTCGACGTTCTTGTCCACCGACGCCTTGTAGGCGTGGGCGCGGTTGAGCAGGCCCTTGGCGGCGACGCAGGTCAGCAGCCAGGTCAACTCGGGAATTTCCGGGATGTCGGACTGGCGGTAAAAGGTCACGCGGTCCACATCGAGGCCACCGGCCAGCCAGGTCGCGGCGATTTCCAGACGCGAGCGCTGGATGCGCAGCGGGTCATCGCATTTGATCAGGGCGTGGTAGTCGGCCAGGAAGTAGAACGAATCGGCATTACTGTCGCGGCTGGCGAGGATCGCCGGGCGGATGGCGCCGGCGTAGTTGCCCAGGTGCGGCGTGCCGGTGGTGGTGATGCCGGTGAGGATACGGGTACGAGTCGTCATGGGTAATCGCTTGTCAGACTGCAATCAATTCGAAAGACGCGGCAGGATCAGATCCTTGAGATCGGTCAGCTTGCCATGAAAAAAGTGTCCGCATTCTGCCACTTTCAGTAGCTCATGGGGGCGATCGAGTGTGTCGGACCAGTCGTAGACGGCTTGCGGATCGATGACTTCGTCGGTTTCCGGCTGGATCAGGGTCAACTGGCCTTGCTGCGGCAGTTGATCCTGATCGCCGAGGCGCATGACCGCGGGCGCGACCATGAACAAATGTTTCAACTGTTCGCCCTTCGCTTCCAGGCGTCCGCCGAGACTTGCTGCAACAAAACCGCCGAAGGAGAAACCAAACAGCGTCAGCGGTAAGTCAGGGTGTTTAGCCCGCAGCCATTCAGCGGCGGCCTGGGCATCGTCGACTTCGCCAGTGCCCATGTCATGACTGCCTTCGCTGGCACCAACGCCACGGTAATTGAAACGCAAAGTAATCAAACCGGCATCGCGCGCGGTGCGCTGCAGGGTCGAGACCACTTTGTTGAGCATGGTGCCGCCCTGCACCGGGTTCGGATGGCAGACCAGCGCAATGCCGCGAGGCTGCTCGTTATCCAGGTACAAACTTTCCAGTTGACCGACGGGACCATCAATCACAACAGGGGTTTCGCGCATAAGCAAGGAAGGAACTCCGTGACCTCGAATCGGGTCGACTCGTCTAGCAAATTGTCTGTGCCAATCTATTGCGAGTGAATCGCGGTATACAGCGCAGGTTCGAGCCGTTAACGTAAAGCAAAGCCGTTTATAGAGGAAGGACTCGTGGAACACTCGCTCTTAGTTTGGTTGTTACCGACTCTTGCCCTGGTCGTGGGTGTCGCCATTGGATTCCTGGTCGCTCGCCTGGTGCCGAATGCCGCGCCCAGCAGCACTCAACGTCAGCTGGACGACATTCAGGAACGTTTCGACAGTTATCAGAATGAAGTGGTCACCCACTTCAATAGCACTGCAACCCTGGTCAAGAAACTGACTCAGAGCTATCAGGAAGTGCAGGATCACCTCGCCGAGGGTGCCAATCGCCTGGCCCTGGACGAGCAGACCCGCCAACGCTTGCTGGCCTCGCTGCACGCCGACGCGGCAGTGGCTCCACGGGAGCGCCTGACGCCACCGCGCAATCAGGAGCCGCCTCGCGACTACGCCCCCAAAGCCCCGAACGCGCCGGGCATGCTCGATGAGCATTACGGCCTGAAGAAGTAATCAGGTTTCGCGCGACATGAAAAAGCCCTCGGATGAGTCATCGTTCGAGGGCTTTTTTGTCGCTGACTGATTGGTTGCCTGTCCCGGCCTCTTCGCGAGCAAGCCCGCTCCCACAGGGATTTGGCTATGACCACAGAATCCATGTGGGAGCGAGCCTGCTCGCGAAGGGGCCGGAACTGCTGGCACAAAAAAACCGCCCGGTCTGTTGAGGATCGGGCGGTTTCTTTTTTACGCCTGGGGTTCAGTCAGGTTAGTAAGTGAACGGTTTACTGCTGTGGATACTGCTGACCCGGAATCGCCTTCAAATTGACCTCAACGCGGCGGTTCTGCGCCCGACCATTGACGTCAGCATTACTGGCAATCGGGTTATCCGGGCCGGCGCCACGCGCCGACAGGTTGGTACCGCTCACGCCTTGCGAGGTCAGGTATGTTGCCACGCTCTGGGCGCGACGCTGGGACAGGTCCATGTTGTGCTGACGGCTGCCGGTGCTGTCGGTGTACCCGACGATTTCGATCTGGTTCTGGCTGAACTCCTTGAGCGAGCCCGCCAGGTTGTTCAGCGGCTGATAGAAGCTCGACGAGATATTCGCCGAATCGGTGGCGAACGTGATGTTACCCGGCATGATCAGCTTGATCTGATCGCCTTGGCGTTGCACTTCAACACCGGTGTTGGCCATGCTGGCGCGCAGTTTTTTCTCTTGCTGGTCAGCGTAGTAACCATAACCGGCGGCGGAAGCACCGACCACCGCCGCGCCAATCAGCGCGCCTTTACCACGGTTGTTGTGGTCGATGGCTGCACCGGCCAACGCACCGGCCAGAGCCCCGAGGCCACCGTACTTGGCGGTTTTGCTCATCCCCGTGGAACCACTATCGGCTTGCCCCTGGTTGTCGTAAGGGTTAGGCGAGTGCAGCCGGACAGCAAAGCCACAGCAGTAGCGACAATAATCAAAGGACGCATGGTGAACATGAAGAGCTCCTACTTTTTGCATTCTGTGGTGCAACGGACTCAGCATCTGGCCTTTGCGGGCGTTGGATCGCTTTGGCCAACAAAAATTCCGTTGGTTACAAATCAGGCCCGCACAAAAGGGTTCTCGCGCATTTCATCGCCCAGACGGGTATCCGGACCATGCCCGGTCACGACCGTCGCTTCCTCATCGAGGGTGTACAACCGCTGCTTGATCGAACGCACGATGGTCGCCTGATCGCCACCCCACAAATCCGTGCGCCCTACCCCGCGACGAAACAACGTGTCACCGGCAATCAGCAGCTTAGCCTCTGCAAACCAAAAGCTCATCGACCCCGGCGTATGACCCGGCGTGTGCAGCGCAACGCCGCAGCCGCAGGCCAGTTCTTCATCATCGGCCAGCCAGCGATCCGGCGATGGCACCGGTGTGTACGGCACCCCGAACATCTGGCACTGCATCTCCAGGTTGTCCCAGAGAAATTGATCTTCTTTATGCAGGTGCAGGGTCGCGCCGGTTTTCTCCTTGAGCTGACCGGAGGCCAGGAAGTGATCCAGATGCGCGTGGGTATGGATGATGCTGACCACCTTCAGACCGAGCGCGTCGAGCCGCGCCAAAATCAGCTCATGATTGCCACCCGGATCGACCACAATGGCCTTTTTCGTGACCGGATCGCCGATGATCGTGCAGTTGCACTGCAAAGGGCCGACGGGGAAGGTTTCGCGGATGAGGGTGGGTTGCTGGGACATCAGGCACGCTCTGGACAATCGGGATGGGCGATTTTGGCATAAAAACACGCCAGGTCATTTGCGGCCCGCGCACAAATCACTAGCCCAATACTCCCAGTTCCTTGGCCCGCGCCACCGCCTGCGTGCGCCGCTCGACCCCGAGCTTGCTGTTGATATGGCTGGCATGGGTTTTAACCGTGTGCAGGGAAATGAACAGCTGATCGCTGATTTCCTGGTTGGAGCAACCCTGTGCGATCAGTCGCAGGACGGCTAATTCCCGTGTACTGAGCTGTTCTGCCGCGGACGCTGACTCCAGCGCTGCACGGGGGGCCACTATCGGAAGTTTCTCGCAGAGGCTCTGCGAAATAGCGGTCGGCGCATTGAGTTGAAGTTGGCCACGCAGCCAGTCCGGATGCTCAATCAACACCCCTTCGAAGGGTTGCAAGACGCCACCGGCCGCCGCATCCAGCGCCTGACTCAAGGCCTTGCGAGCTTCTGGTTCACGTCCGCTACCCAGCAGCAACGTCACCTTTTGCGTCAGCGCCATGACGCAAAGCATCTGCCTGCCCGATTGCTGACCATGCTCGAGCAACGCGTTCAATCGCCCTTCGGCCAGCATCGGCTGCCCCTGAATAACCTCTAACATGGCTTGCTGCAACTCGATGTGCAGCGGCAATTGCGGATGAAACTCCGGGGGCGCTGCCGCGTGCTCGCCAGTGTAGGTCTGGCCCAATCGCGCCAGCCAGGCCTCGGCCAGATCGGTGCGCCCCTGGGCCAGCCAGAGTTCGCATTTGACCAGGGTAATCATCGCCAGATAGTAAATCGGCGGCACATCCCAGATGTGCATCAGCCGTTCGGCTTCGGCGAGTTCGGCAAAGGCTTTGGCATATTCGCCGCTGCTGCCTTCGAGCCTGGCGATCACACAATGGCCGATCAACACGCTGATATCGCGACAGGCGCGCGCCTCACTCAAACCGATCTGCAACCGTACCCGGGCGGCCTGGGGCTGCAAACGCAGGGCCAGCAAGAAACCCTCGTACAAGGTCAATCGGGCGCGTACGGCATAGAGCCGTTGCGGGGATAAGCCTTGCAGGCGCTCCTGCCCCTGTCGGACTTCATCGAGCGAGCGAAGGACCTCCCCTCGCGCTTGCAGCACCCGTGCGCGGTCGTAATGGGCCAGCGCTTCGAACAAGGGGTTACCGACCCGTTGCGCCAATTCCAGTGAGTCGCGGTTCAACGCACGCGCACGCCACAAGTCGCCGTCGGCAATGGCCAGGTTGGACAGGGTCGAGAGGCACATCAGTCGCTGACCGTAACGCTTGGCCGGAAGACTCTCCAGCGCTTCGGTGCAATAGAGCAGGGTCAGTTCGCGATTGCCGCGCCCGCGCGCGACGATTGCGCTCAAGGCCAGCCATTGCGCCAACATGGATTTCTGCGCGGTGGCCGATGGCGCCGGCAGGAAGCGACTCAAATGACTGGCCAATTCCTCCGCCGCGTCCAGTTGGCAAGCCAGCCCCAACGCCCAGCTGTAGAGCACGATCAGCCGTGGTGTACTGATCAGCAGACTGTCGGGCAAGTCCATTTTCCAGCGCAGCAACATACCGACGTTCTGTTCGGCAAGCAGCTGTTCTTCAGAGAGGTTTTGCACCAGGTTCGCCGCGACGTCCAGGTGCCCGGCGCGTAACGCCTGCTCCACTGCTTCATCGAGCAGTCCCTGGGCGTTGAACCAGCGACAGGCGCGCAGGTGCAGGCTGGCGGCCGGCACTAATGCCTGTGCAGTCGGCCGAGTGCGCAGCAGGTCGGAGAATAGATGGTGATAGCGATACCAGTGACCGTTTTCGTCCAGCGGCACCAGGAACACTTGATGGGCCAGCAGAAAACGCAGGATCTCGGCGCTGTCATGGGCTTCGCGAACGGCATCACACAGTTCGCTGCAAAAACGCTCCTGCGGGGCCGTGTCATACAGGAATGACTGCACTTCCGGAGGCAGGCAGTCGATGACTTCTTCGAGCAGGTAATCGCGGATCAGCCCCTCCCCGCCATGCAGTGCCTGGGGCAATGCACCCTGGGTGCCCGCTTCGGAGGCTGCCAGCAGCCAGAAACGCAACCCGGCGACCCAACCTTCGCTGCGCTGGATCAAGCTCTCCAGCGCTTCACCGCGCAAGGAACTGCTATGCCGATCAAGCAGGGTCAAGGCTTCGTCATGGGTCAGGCGCAAGTCCTGCTCATTCAACTCAAGCAGTTGCCGTGACAGGCGCAAACGTGCGAGATGCCAGTCCGGGCGCTGACGACTGGTGACCATTACCAGCAACCCATCGGGCAAATGATTGAGGAAAAATTGCAGGCAGCGATCAAGCACCGGACCCTGGGCCAGGTGATAGTCATCGAGCACCAGTAGCAGCGGTGCCGTCGGCTGCAAGTGCACGGCCAACTCATCGAGCAAACCGTCCAGCCATTCTTCGAAAGCAAACGGTTGATGCCGCTGGCGCATTTTCAGCAACCCCAGGGACTGCCTCCCGAGCTGCGGAAAATAATCCTGAAGGCCTTCGAGCAACCGCTCAAGAAAACGGCCCGGATCGCTATCCCGTGGACTCAACCCAAGCCAAAGGCTTTGCCAATGAGCCGGCAGGCTCTGACAGAACTCCACCGCCAATGAACTCTTGCCGAACCCCGCCGGAGCGCTGACCAGCAACAGCCTGCCACCGAGGCCGGCACTCAGGCGCTCGCACAGGCGTGGCCGCAGCACATGGCCGTCGGGCAACGGAGGCCGAAAAAAGCGTCCGTCGAGTGCCGCGACGGCAATATTTGCAGGGCCCGGAAGTGGGGACAGATCAGTCATGGCCGGCTCTTGTTTGAATTGCTGTTGGCGGCGTTGCAGATGTCCGCAGACTAGCGGTAAACGAAGAGGGAATGAAGGTAATTGCTACAAATGGCTACAAAAAGACTACGAAGAAAAGATCGCAGCCTCGTTTCACTCGACAGCTCCTACGTTGGATCGCACTCACCTGTAGGAGCTGCCGAGTGAAACGAGGCTGCGATCTTTCTCAACGACCAAAAAAACGCCCCGAACCAGTCGGGGCGTTTTTAGACGATGCGGCCTCGGTTCAGTGCAGGTTAGCGAACACCATCCTGACGCAATGCCGCCGGGGTGAAGTCGCTGGTGGTTGCAGTGAAACCGAAGTCGTAGGCCGACTTCTCTTCGTTCTTCATGCCCAGCGCCAGGTAACGGCCCGATTGCAGGTCGTACAAGGTTTCCAGGGTGTACCACGGCACTTGAACGTTGTAGTAATCCTGGGCATGAGCTTCTGCCACACGCCACAGCTGATTACGACCGTCGTAGTGATCGATCACTGCCGCTTGCCAGGTGTCTTCGTCAATGTAGAAGTCACGTTTGGCGTAGATGTGGCGCTGACCTTCCTTCAGGGTTGCAACCACATGCCAGACCCGGCGCAGCTCGTAACGCGTCAGGTCCTGGTTGATGTGGCCGGCCTTGATGATGTCGTCATATTTCAGGTTCGGCGAATCGAGCTTGTAGCTGTCGGAGGCGATGTACATCTCTTTCTTGCCTTCGAGTTTCCAGTCATAGCGATCCGGCGCACCGTTGAACATGTCCAGGTTGTCGGAGGTACGCAGGCCATCGGCAGCGGTACCCGGCCCGTCATAGGACACTTGTGGCGCACGACGCACACGGCGTTGGCCGGCGTTGTAGACCCATGCCGAACGCGGCTCCTTAACCTGGTCCAGGGTTTCGTGCACCAACAGCACACCACCGGCCAGACGTGCCGGCGCGGTCACTTTCTGCTTGAAGTAGAACAGGATGTTGCCCGGGTTCGCCGGATCGTAATCCTTCATCTTGTCACGGAACACGAACTGGTCCTGGAAGTACACCAGGCTATACGAGCCATTCGGTTGCGGTGTCGCCTGGGTTACCAGACGGGTCACGCTGCCGCCGCGATAGCGGGTGATGTGGTTCCAGATGACTTCGACGCCGCTTTTCGGAATCGGAAACGGTACGGCGGTTTCGAAGTTTTCCAGACCGTTGCCGCCAGACACCAGGTTGGTGCTGGTGGCGTTTTTCTTGATGGCAGCAAACACATCATCCGGCACGGTCGAGCCACGATGCGACGGGTAAACCGGCATCTTGAAGGTTTCCGGATAACGCTTGAACATCGCGTACTGGCCCGGAGCAAGCTTCTCCTTGTACTGGTCGACGTTCTGCGCCGTGATGGTGAACAGTGGTTTTTCACTGGCGAACGGATCGGACAGGAAACCTTTGCTGTCAACGGTGCCGGCGTTTTTCGGCAGTGGCTTCCAGGCCGGAATCGAACCGTCGGCATTACCCGCCATTTCGGCGCCCATTGGTGTCAGGCTCTTGCCCAGCTTGTCCGCTTCGGCCGCAGGGACCGCCGCCATTACGCTGGTCGCCAGCAGCGAAAGCCCCAGAACACCCGCGTGGAACAGACTCTTTGTTATTTTCATATGTGTGTTCGTCCTGAAAATACAGTGCTTAGAAGTTCACGCCGACGCTGAGCGCGACGAAGTCACGGTCATCCACGGTGGTGTACTTGCCGTCGAAGAAGTTGGTGTATGCCAGGCTGGCGGTGTAGGTGTTCTGGTACTCGGCATCAAGACCCAGGCTGACCGCTTTGCGACCTTCCTCGAAGTTGCCGCCAGGGCCAGGCGAGTAACCTTCAACGTCATGGGACCAGGCCACGTTCGGCTTCAGGTTCACACCGGCGAACACGTCGTTGTATTCCCAGATGGCACGACCGCGGTAGCCCCAGGAGGTAGCTGTAGTGAAGCCTTCGTCGTTGCAGTTACGGCTGAGGTTGTTGGTGGCAGCACCCGGACCGGCACCCGCGATGGTGCTGGCGTTCAGCCCAACGCACGTATTGGCAGTGCCGGTAGCAGGCAGCTCGCCAGGACCGTAGACCGGATCACGGCCATAACGCACGTCAGAGGTGCTTTCCAGGCCGCCGACGTGGGTTACGCCCACTTCACCCACCAGCGTCAGACGGCTGGCGCCCATGACCTGGTCGAAGAAGTGCGTCAACGTGGTCTGGAACTGAGTGACTTCCTTACGGCGAAAGCCGTGAAGGTCCTGGCCCGGCGCACCGGCGAGCAACGAAGCGTTGGTCAGAGGGTTGTTCGGATTCCCGCCGCCCAGTGGACGAATGCCTGCGAACAGAATGTCGGTGGAGTTGAGCTGCACCGGAGCGTTCGGACGGTAGCTGACCTCACCGCTCCACGCCGTACCGGTAGGCAGGGTGGTGGAGAAGCTCAGGCCGTAGAGGCGAATGTCTTCCGGATACTCGACGAAGTAGTTCGAGTTACCCGCGATGATCAGTGGCGCCAGTGCCTGAAGTTGCGCTGGCAAGGCCCTGACCCCGGCGAACGTAGAGGCTGGAGCACCGGTGGCGCTGAAGATCGGCGCACGGCTGTGGTAGTTCATGAAGTAGGCACCGAATTCGGTGTCCAGCGGGTCGAACATGTATTTGAAGGACGCGCCCCACTGGCCGCTGTCCCGAGCATCGCGGTCCGGACCACGGCGCACCAGCACACCTTCCTCATCGGCCTGGACGCCCAGTCTGGCCAGTGTTGGCCGAGCGGCGGCCGGGATGGTCGAGGCCTTGTTCAGCACGCGCAGGTTGTTATCGCAACCATCGGCAATGATGTCTGGCTGAGAGAAGAACGTGCCGCAGTTGTCGACGACGGTCTGGTCCCATTCCAACTGGTAGAAGGCTTCGGCCGACAGGTTTTCGGTGAGGCTCTGGGACACGTAGAACATGTTGACCGGGATCAGGCCTTCCTTGATCTCGGCACCCGGACGGCGGAACGCGGAAACGTCGATCGGGTTGATCGAGTTGATGCCGCCGCCGATGAAGGTACTTTCACCCCAGCTCACGACCTGCTTGCCCAGACGCACGGAACCCGGCTGATCGGCAATGGCATAGTTATGGTAGATGAAGGCGTCGAGGATCTGCCCACCCGAAGACTTAGCGCCTTCCTTACGTCCGTCATTGCTGACGTTCTTGAATTCCAGGTCTTCGTTCTGCAGTGCGAAGTCGTACCAGTATTTGCCCCGAACAAATACGCCGGTGTCGCCGTACTTCAGTTCAAGGTCATGGATACCCTTGAAGATTTTCGAAAAGGCCTGCCCGCTCTTGAAGTTCAAGTGACCGTCATCGGACGTCTGCGACAGACCGTGCCCCCCGTTGTTGACACCAATCAGGTTCTTGTTCGGCGACTGGGTCGAGACACTCATACCCAGGGAGAGCGACGAATCGAATTGGCCTTCGATTTCACCAACGTTGAAACTGACGCCGAATGCTGGCCCGGCGAGCGTAGAAGCAAGACTGATCGCCAGAGGCAGTTTCGCCCGGCGCCAGAACTGGTTTACTGATGTCATCGACGCTACTCCATGTGCATTATTGTTATGGCAGTGAGTACTTCTAAAAACGCTGTGGATGACTGGGAGCCAAGGTGTCCCAAAGTCACTCCAAAGTTGCATCGCCCCGTTTTGTGCGTTTGCCCCGTTCTTAAAAATCCTTGAGCGGACTATAGCCAGCAGGTAGTACTGCTTGATCCCTCTAAAGTGTGATTTGCAGCTGCCGGCCACTCTGGAACAGTCCTTTCGCCAGGCCGACACCCGTCGGCACGGCAAGGATGGCTGAAAATTCGGATTTCACAAGCCAAGCGCTTGCTTGGTGGGGCTGGCGTGCCATTTCTGGCACGCCGAGGGACGCTTAAAGCGTCGAGAGGAAGGTGCTGTTGTTGGCCTGCCATTCGGTGATGTCGACGCGAATCCTCTTCTTGTCGAGTTTGCCGACACTGGTCTTGGGAATTTCAGTAACAAGGGCGATCTGACTCGGGATTGCCCACTTGCTCAAGTGCCCCAATTCCACAAACGGCTTGAGGTGTTCCTTGAGTTCCTTGGCCCCAATCACGTGGCCTTCACGGATCACCAGCAAGGCAAACGGACGCTCGCCCCACTGGGGATCGGCAATGCCCACCACTGCTACTTCGCGTACCGCCGCGTGGCGACTGATCAGATCTTCCAGGTCCAGGGAGGAGATCCACTCGCCGCCGGTCTTGATCACGTCCTTGATGCGGTCGCGAATATCGATCACGCCCATGCTGTCCAGGGTCGCCACGTCGCCGGTGTGCAGCCAGCCGCCAGCCCAGAGCTCGGCGCCCTTCTGCGGTTCGTTGAAATAACCTTCGGTGAGCCACGGCGCACGCAGGACCAACTCGCCCTGAGTCTCGCCATCGGCCGGCAGGAAGTTGCCTTCGGGGTCGACGATTGCAGCCTCGACCAATGGCCCTGGCACGCCGGCCTTGATCCGGTAAGTCGTGCGTTCGTCTTCGGTGCCGGCCATCAGCTCATCGTTGAGGTGGGCACAAGACACCAGCGGGCCGGTTTCCGACATGCCGTACGCAGCGGTCAGCTGAATACCCTTGGCCTTGGCGGCTTCGTACAGCGCACGGTTCAGCGCGCTGCCGCCGATAACGATTTTCCAGCCACCGAAATCGGTGTTTTGCGCTGCCTTGGAATTGAGCACCATTTGCAGGATGGTGGGCACGCAATGGGAAAAACTGACCTTTTCCTTGCGCCACAGCTCCACCAGGTATTCCGGGTCGTAGCGGCCGGGATAAACCTGCTTGAGCCCGAGCATGGTCGCCACATACGGCAAGCCCCAGGCGTGCACATGGAACATCGGGGTGATCGGCATGTAGACGTCGTTGGTGCCCAACAGGCGCACACTGTCGATGGCGCCCATGATGGTCGACACGCCCATGGTGTGCAGCACCAATTGCCGATGGGTGAAGTACACGCCTTTTGGGTTACCGGTGGTACCAGTCGTGTAGAACGTGGTCGCGACCGAGTTTTCGTCAAAGTCCTGGAAGTCGTACTGCGTGCTCGCGGCCGCCAGCAACTGCTCGTACTCGCCGATGAGATTCGGCAGGTCAGCGGTTTTTTCCGGCAAGTCGGTCAGCAGCAGGGTTTTCTCGACCGTGGTCAGGTGCCCGGCGATAGCCTGGTAGAGTCCCACGAACTCGCTATTGACCAGCACGAAGCGGTCCTCGGCGTGGTTCATCGTGTAGAGGATCTGCTCCGGTGACAGGCGCACATTAATGGTGTGGATCACGGCGCCGATCATGGGGATGGCGAACATGCATTCCAGGTAACGATGGCTGTCCCAGTCCATCACCGCCACGGTATCCCCGGGCTTGACCCCGGCCGCCGTCAACACGTTGGCCAGCCGGGCGACTCGCTCGATCAGGGTCGGATAGCTATAGCGCAACTGATCGCGGTACACGATCTCGCGGGTTTTCTCATAGCGCGCGCCGGACATCAGCAGCCGTTTAATCAGCAGCGGATACTGGTAAGCGCCTTCGGCTGGGGGGATAACGCGTGTCTGCAACATAAGAATCCCTTTTCTGACTGCACGGTCGTGACTGAAAGTAAGCACTTTAGTGCCCTTGCACGCCAGCCAAATCAGCCAAAGGGATGATTTATAGAGTCGGACAAATGCTAGCTTTGCGCCAGCATCAAGAGGAATTCTTCAGCCATCACAGATTCCCACCTTGCAATGGGTACACCCTGTAGGAGCTGCCGCAGGCTGCGATCTTTTGATGTTGCTTAAAAGCGAAGATCAAAAGATTGCAGCCTGCGGCAGCTCCTACAGGGCTCACGCCGGTTTGATCAATGCATCTCGGTGAACGCGAGTTTCACGCCGATGGCGATCAGCACGACGCCCATGGTCCGGTCGAACCAGTGCCCCATGCGAGCGAAACCGGCGCGCACGCGCTGCTGGCTGAACAACATCGCCACCAGGCAGAACCAGAAAGCCGTCGCCACCGCGAGGTAAACCCCGTACCCCGCCTGCACCGCCAGTGGCGTGTGCGGATTGATCACCACGGTGAACAACGACAGGAAAAACAAAGTGGCTTTCGGGTTCAGACCGTTGGTCACAAAACCGGACGTGAAGGCGCTACGCGCCGTGCGCTCGCCCACTTCCTTGTGCAAATCATCCTCCACCGGTTTGGCCGGTTGCGCACGCAGCGCCTTGAAGCCGATGTACAACAAGTAAGCGGCAGCGGCCCATTTCAGGGCGTTGAACAGCACGATCGACTGCGAGACGATCAGGCCGATGCCCAGCAGCGAATAGCCCACGTGCAGGAAAATCGCCGTACCGACGCCCAGCGCCGTCCAGGTACCCGCGCGGCGACCGTGAGTCACGCTCTCGCGCACCACCACGGCAAAGTCCGGCCCGGGGCTGGCAACGGCCAGCAAGTGGATCAGGGCAACGGTCAAAAATTCTGTCCAGTACATGGGTGCTCCTCTTGGTGCAGATCAGTCAAATAAAATCTCGGGCAACGACATCACCTGTAGCAGCTGGCGAAGCCTGCGTTCGTTGTAGCAGCTGCCGAGGTACGAGGCTGCGTTGGGCTGCGCAGCGGCCCTCGAGAGCGGTCCTGCAGACACGCAACGCAGCCTCGTACCTCGGCAGCTGCTACAGGGGTGCATCGCGGCTTCGTTGTCCGGTGCGTAAACTTAGCCACTTTGGTGCAATGGGTAACCATTTGTTTCATCTGTTAGGCTCGGCAGATTACGCCTTCAGTTCAACGCACAAAAGGTACAGTTGATGACGAACTCTCGCCGCGCCGTTTTCCTCGACCATCCCTCGCTGGACCTCGGCGATCTCGACCTCAGTCCGTTGCGCGATTGCTTCGATGATTTGCAACTGTTTGCGCAGACCGCTCCCGATCAAGTCATCGAACGCCTTGAGGGCGCCACCGTCGCCATCAGCAACAAGATCCTGATCGACGCCGCGGCCATCGCAGCCAGTCCCGAACTGAAGCTGATTCTGATCACCGCCACCGGCACCAACAACGTCGACCTCGCCGCCGCCCGTGCGCACGGCATTACCGTGTGTAACTGCCAGGGATACGGCACACCGTCGGTGGCGCAACACACGATCATGTTGCTGCTTAACCTGGCAACGCGCCTGGTCGACTATCAGAAAGCCGTCGGCGAAGGCCGCTGGCAGCAAGCGAAACAGTTCTGCTTGCTGGATTACCCGATTGTCGAACTGCAAGGCAAAACCCTTGGCCTGCTCGGACATGGCGAACTGGGCGGCGCCGTCGCGCGACTGGCCGAAGCCTTCGGCATGCGCGTATTGCTCGGTCAAATCCCGGGGCGCCCTGCCCGACCGGACCGATTGCCGCTGGATGAACTGTTGCCGCAAATCGACGCGCTGACCCTGCACTGCCCGCTCAACGAACACACCCGCCACTTCATCGGCGCCCGTGAGCTGGCGTCGATGAAGCCCGGCGCCTTCGTGGTCAACACCGCACGCGGTGGCTTGATTGACGAACAGGCCCTGGCCGATGCCTTGCGCAACGGTCACCTTGGAGGGGCGGCGACCGACGTTCTGAGCGTCGAACCGCCGACCGCTGGCAACCCGCTCCTGGCCGCCGACATTCCACGGCTGATCGTCACGCCCCACAATGCCTGGGGCAGTCGCGAGGCGCGGCAGCGGATCGTTGGTCAGTTGACCGAAAACGCCCAGGGATTTTTCAGCGGTAAAGCGCTGCGGGTCGTCAGTTGATAGACTGCGGCACTTTTTTTCACAGGAGCAGTTATGGATCCGCGCAGTGAAGTACTGCTTCGTCAGGCCGAGTTATTCCAGGGTTCGGTGCTGCTGGCGGGTTTGCCCGCCGATGATCTGTTAGGCCGCTTGCCCGATACCCATGGCTGGTGCTGGCATGCTGGCGATCAGGCGGCGCTGGACGCCCGTTTTGCCGAGCGCAGCCATTTCGGCGTGAACGCGCCGGCGCGCGAGTTCGACAGCGCCGTGGTGTTCCTGCCCAAGTCCAAGGACCTGACCGACTACATTCTGAACGCCCTCGCCTCTCGCCTGGCCGGTCGTGAACTGTACCTGGTGGGCGAAAAACGCAGCGGCATCGAGGGCGCGGCAAAGCAACTGAACCCCTTTGGCAAACCGCGCAAGCTCGACAGCGCACGTCATTGCCAGCTCTGGCAGGTCACCGTGGCCAATGCGCCAGAAGCAAAAACTTTGGAAAGCCTGGCCCAGACCTATGAACTGCCGCTCGCCGAAGGTCCGCTGAAAGTCATCAGCCTGCCGGGCGTGTTCAGCCACGGCCGGCTGGATCGCGGCAGTGCGTTGCTGCTGGAGCATCTGGACAAGTTGCCCAGCGGCCATTTGCTGGACTTCGGGTGCGGCGCGGGCGTATTGGGTGCGGCGGTCAAGCGTCGTTACCCGCACAATCAGGTCACGTTGCTCGACGTCGATGCGTTTGCCGCCGCCAGCAGTCGCCTGACATTGGCTGCCAACGGTCTTGAAGCCGAGGTGATTACCGGTGATGGCATCGACGCGGCGCCGATGGGGCTGAGTGCGATTTTGAGTAACCCTCCGTTCCATGTCGGTGTGCACACCGATTATTTCGCCACGGAGAACTTGCTGCGAAAAGCAGCCAAACATCTGAAAAACGGCGGCGAACTGCGGTTGGTTGCGAATAGCTTCCTGAAGTATCAACCGTTGATCGAAGAGCACCTCGGCGTGTGTGCAATCAAGGCTGAAGGACAAGGTTTCAGAATTTACCGGGCCAAACGCGGTTAGAAATTTGTTCTTGCCCAAACGGATTTGCCTAGGCAGAATCCGCTCCGTCCTAGGGGAGTAGTCTCCCACGAGCGCCATGCTCGTCCGGCATACGTCAACATACTTGGTCCTCAGACCATGGCGTATGCGACCCAAGCGTCCGCATCAGACGGATCGCAGGGTTTGACAAGACCTATGACACGAACACCTTACCCGGGGCGGGAAGGCTGTACGTGTCATAGCCGTGTCGACCCGCCCCTTAGGAAAACCCTGATGCTGGATTCTTTACTCGTTCCCACCGCAATCGTTGCCTTGGCCGAAATCGGCGACAAGACGCAACTGCTCGCGCTCATTCTCGCCGCTCGTTTTCGCAAGCCTTGGCCGATCATCGCCGGTATCGTCGCCGCGACCCTGGCCAACCACGCGGCAGCCGGCGCGGTAGGTGCCTGGGTCGGCAGTTTCTTCTCGGACACGATGCTGCACTGGATCCTCGCCGCGAGCTTCACCGCGACCGCGCTATGGACACTGGTGCCGGACAAGATGGATGACGACGAAGCCAGCACCGCCCGCAAGTTCGGGCCGTTCCTGACCACGCTGATTGCGTTTTTCCTCGCGGAAATCGGCGACAAGACCCAGATCGCAACGGTGATGCTCGCCGCGCAATATCCGGAATTGTGGCTGGTGATCATCGGCACCACCCTCGGCATGCTGATTGCCAACGTGCCGGTGGTTTTGGCGGGTAACTTTGCGGCGGATAAATTGCCACTGACGTTGATCCGTCGTTTGGCAGCCTCGGCGTTTTTCATCCTGGCGGTGGTGGCGGTGTACAAAGCGATGCAGAGCAGCGGTTGGGTTTAAAGCAGCGGCAAGCTTCAAGCAATGAGCCAAAAGTTTGAAGCAGAGCAGATCTGCCTTGCTTCAAACTTGCAGCTTGCAGCTTATTTCTTGGCGCTGTTGTAAAGCGGCATGACTTTCGGAATCGCCGCCTGCAACGAAGCAATACGACTGGTCGACGCCGGGTGAGTGCTCATGAACTCTGGTGGTGAACCTTCCGAGGCCTTGCTCATCTTGTTCCACAACGTGATCGCGGCATTCGGGTTATATCCGGCGCGGGCGGCCAGTTCCAGGCCGATCAGGTCGGCCTCGTTTTCATTGGCGCGACTGTTGGGCAAGGTCATGCCGTAGTTGGCCACGGTATCTGCCAGCGCCAGGCTGTCCTGCCCCAGCCCGAACAGGGCGCCAGCACCCTGCTTGGCCATTTCGATGCCGTAAGCCTTGGACATCGCTTCACGCCCGTGCTCGCGCAGGGCATGGGCGATTTCATGACCGAGGATGGCGGCGATTTCGTCATCAGTCAGTTTCAGGCTGTCCATCAGACCGGTATAGAAAATGATCTTGCCGCCAGGCCCGCAGTTGGCATTGAGCTCATCGCTCTTGATCAGATTGACTTCCCACTTCCACTGGGCCGAATCCGGACGAAAAACCGGAGCCTGTGCAATCAGCCGGTCGGAAATCAATTGAATGCGCTTGGCATCGTTACTGGTCTTGTCCAGCACGCCTTTGGAGCTCGCCTCACCCACTGTCTTTTGATAAGACTGGGCGTACATCTGGTTGACCTCATCCGTCGACAGCATGCTGAACATATACTGCTTGCGCTCTACGCCCACGGCGCCACCGCTGGTGGTATTGACCGACTGGCAGCCGGCGAGCAACAAACCTGCACTCAGTGCACACACAACCAATGTCTTGTTCATCAAACAACTCCCTGAAAACATGCCGGGTATCCTAGGCGGGGAATTGTATCGGCGCCAGATACAACCGCCCCGAAGACGCACATTTCAGACAAAGCCCTCGCCACTGCAGGAAAATATTCACATAAGGCTGCGCACCACGGTCGATAACGGCCTCCAGTGATTCGTTTGCGACATCAACCACCGCAAAACAGCCAATTCACCCGCCCCCGCTCATGGGCTTCGCTCCCCCTGCCGATACACCTCCGCAGACGTCCTCTTGCGTGCGGAGCACCCATGAAATTCAAGTCGATCCAGTTTTCCGTGGCGGCCCTTGCCGGCGCCATCGTTCTTAGCGTCGTGGCGGCCTTGGTGCTGTACGCGCTATTTTCCGGCGCCAGGACTCAAGAAATGGTCCAGGAACGGACCCAGGCACAATTCGAGCAAGTCATCGAACAACGCCTGACCTCCCTGGCGCAAACCCAGGTCAGCCAGATCCAGCGCGAGCTCGAGGCCCCCCTGCTGATTGCCGGCGGACTGGTGCGGGTCAACGCATTGATCGGCACCCCTGGCGCCGATGGTCAACCGCAGCTGAGCCTCAGCCGTGAGCAGTTGATCAACCTGATCAAGGAAAACGTCGCCAAGAACCCGAAAATCCTCGGCACTTATATAGGCTGGGAAAAAAACGCGCTCGACCACAACGATGCGGCCTACGTCGACACCAAAGTGGCCGGTATCGACGCCAGCAACGGCCGCTTCCTGCCGTGGTGGTTCCGCAACGAAGACGGCAGCCTGGGCCTGGACAAACTGGTGGATGTCGACGACCAGAAAACCCTGTCCACCGGCGTACGCGCCAGCGAGTACTACTTGTGCTCCAAAGAAACCAAAAAATCCTGCGTGATCGATCCGGCGCCCTACAAGGTCGGCGACAAGATCGTCATGCTCGCCTCCTTTATTGAACCGATCATGCTCAACGGCGCCTTCCAGGGCATTGTCGGCGCAGACCTGTCGGTGAACTTCATCCAGGAAATGCTGCTGGGGGCGAACCAGAAACTCTACAGCGGCTCAGGCGTCATGGCCCTGATCGGGGGCAATGGCCGGATCGTTGCCTACACCAAGGACCCGAGCAAATTCGGCGAGAAAGTCAGCGACATCCTCGACAGCCAGCAGATCGCCAACATGGCCAATCTCAAGCGCGGCGAAGTCACCTACACCGTCGACAAGGCCCAAGGCCGGATCGAATTGTACCTGCCGTTCGGCATCGGCCAGACCGACGCCCGCTGGACCCTGATGCTGCAACTGCCACTGAACGCGGTGATGGCCGACCTGCAAAAACTTCAGGGCGACCTGAACACCCAGCGCAAGTCGGACACCTTCGGCATGGCCATGGTCGGCTTGTTGATCGCGGGAATCGGCTTGCTGGTGATTTGGTTGGTCGGCCACGGCATTGCCCGGCCGCTCAAACAGATGGTCGCGATGCTGGATGACATTGCCAAAGGTGAAGGCGACCTCACGCGTCGCCTGACCAGCGATCGCGCCGACGAACTGGGCTCGATCGCTAAAGGCTTCAACACCTTCCTGGCCAAGTTGCAGGCGATGATCACTCAAGTCGTGACTTCGGTGCAGAGTGTCAGCGATTCGTCGGAACACACGGCGGACATTGCCATCCGCACCAACATCGGCGTGCAGAAACAAATGGCCGAGATCGATCAGGTCGCCACTGCGGTACATGAAATGACCGCCACCGCGCAGGACGTGGCGCGCAATGCGACCCAGGCCGCGCAAGCCGCCAGCCATGCCGATCAGGCAGCGGCACAGGGCAAGCAGATCGTGCGGGATACGTCGAACTCAATTGGCGTGCTGGCGATTGAAATCGGTAAGGCCGTCGGCGTGGTGCAGACCCTGGCCAAGGACAGCGAGAACATCAATGCGATCCTCACCGCCATTCGCGGGATTGCCGAGCAGACCAACCTGCTGGCCTTGAACGCGGCCATCGAAGCGGCACGCGCCGGTGAACAGGGCCGTGGCTTTGCGGTGGTGGCCGATGAGGTGCGCAACCTGGCGCAGAAAACCCAGAAGGCCACTGAAGAAATCCAGGCCATGATCCAGCATTTGCAACAAGGCACGCGTGATGTGGTGCGGGTGATGGAGGACAGTCAACACCGTACGGACGAAAGCGTGCAACATGCGGCGAAAGCGGCTGAAGCGCTGGAAACCATTACCCAGGCGGTGTCGGTGATCAACGACATGAACACGCAAATTGCCAGCGCGGCCGAGGAGCAGAGTGCGGTAGCGGATGACATCAACCGTAATGTGATCAACATCGGGCAAGTGGCGAATGAAGTGGCGGGCGGCGCGGATGAATCGAGTGCGGCGAGTGCGGATCTGACCAAGTTGGCAGAGCAGCAGCGGCGGTTGATCAATCAGTTCAAAGTTTAGCGTTTAAGGGCAAGATCAAAAGATCGCAGCCTTCGGCAGCTCCTACAGGGTGTACGCCGATCCCATGTAGGAGCTGCCGAAGGCTGCGATCTTTTCCAATACGCCACTCAACCCGGGGTCAAACACTCCGGCGCATTCAGCTTCGGATCATTCACCAGATTCGCCAACACCCGCTCGCGCAACGCGGCGGGTTCGCTGGCCAGCAATGCCTGCAACTCATGCAACGGTGTTTCGGGATTCAGCCACGTCTCCTGACCCGCCGCATCCAGAATCAACGGCCGACGCTGACTCGCCGCCGGCAGCGTAATCACTGCCGTACTCAGCCACACCTGCTCTTGCACTGGATAAGCTTCCCAGATCGCCGCGAAATACAGCGCCGAGCCCTCCCCGGGTGTCAGCCAATACGGACGCTTGCGTGTCGTACCGCGCCATTCATAAAAGCCGTTGGCCGGCAGCAGGCAACGGCGCTCGCGCAACGCCTGACGAAACATCGGTTGTTCGGCAACGGTTTCGGCACGGGCATGGGCCGGCGTACGGGACAGATCGGTCAGCCACGGTGGCGTCAATCCCCAGCGCGCCCGGGCCAGCTCACGCTGACCATCGACGCCTGCACGCAGCATCAACACCGAATCGTTGGGGGAAATATTCCACTGGGCCTGCTGATCGGCGGGGAAGCCAGGCAGGGCCGCGAAGGCGGGGTTCCAGCGAAACAGGGCATAACGTCCACACATGGGGCAGCACGACTCTTGATAAAACGAACGCCAGCCTAACAGACCAGCGTGCCGGGAAAGCTCTCCGGTTCATCACCGGGCAGCGGCAGCGCGGCATTGTACGCGGTGATCAACTCCCGCGCGTATTGCGCCTGGTCGTTATCCACCGACAATCCCAAAAGGCCAAAGATCGGCAATTCGCCGGTGCCACCGAGCAAGTCGCGGCCGACCAAGTGCGCCTCAATACCTTCGCTGGCCAACATGCTTTGCAGCAACTCGCCCTCCATCAGGTTTTCCGGCTCGTAGATTCGCTGCATGGGATGCCCCTTTCATTCGTTTTCGCTGTGAACTTCGAGCAACCATTCCTGACCGTCGGTCTGGAGCACAAACGTAATCGGGCGACAACACACCGGACAGTCCTCGATATAGGTCTGGTCTCCGCCGGACAAATCGAGGACGGCCTCCGCCTCTTCACCACAATACGGACATTCGTAGCGCTCGGTTTCCAGCATCGCGGTCTCCCAGGTGACTTGTGCGTATAATCGCCGGTCTATTTGCAGGGCTATTTTTGTCTGGCTACCTTTTCAGACCGTGCCCCGTCGGTTTTCGATCAAAACCTTTACTTACCCTAGCCGTTTCTAACAAGAGAGCATGATGGGCGAATTCGATGCCATCCGACCTTACGACGACAGCGAAGTCCCAGCAGTGCTGGACCGACTGCTCGGCGACAAGGCGTTTCTAGATATCCTCATCCACTTCCGCTTCCCGCGCTTTGCCGGTGCGTTCGGCTGGGCGCTCAAACCTCTTATAGCTCATCGGCTGCGCCGTGAGTTCGCCGGCGTCACTTCGGTGGCGACGTTGCAGGACAAAGTCGAGATGTACGTCGACCACACCATCGAGCGCGCCACGGATGGGGTGACCTACACCGGCGTCGAGCAGTTCAAGTCCGGTAGCGCCTACCTGTTCATCGCCAACCACCGCGACATCGTGATGGACCCGGCCTTCGTCAACTACGCCGTGTACCACGCTGGCCTGCCGACACCGCGCATCGCGATCGGCGACAACCTGCTGCAAAAGCCCTTTGTCAGCGACCTGATGCGCCTGAACAAGAGCTTTATCGTGCACCGTTCGATCACCGGTCGCCGCGAGAAAATGGCCGCTTATCAATTGCTGTCGGCGTACATCAACCACTCGATCCGCAACGATTGCGCATCGATCTGGATCGCCCAGGCCGAAGGCCGAGCCAAGGACGGCGACGACCGCACCGAGTCGGCCATCCTCAAGATGTTCCACATGAGCCGCAAGGATGAGCCGTTCGGCGAAGTCATCCGCTCGCTGAACGTCACCCCGGTGTCGATCAGCTACGAGTACGACCCGTGCGACCAGGCCAAGGCCCGCGAGCTGTTCATCCGCGCCACCACCGGCAGCTACACCAAAGTGCCGGGCGAGGATGACGTGAGCATCGCCAAGGGCATCACCGGCTACAAGGGCCGCGTTCACGTGAACTTCGCCGCTCCGATTACCGAACTGTTCGACGACACCAAGTTGTTGGCGATAGAGATGGACCGGCAGATTCTCGGCGGCTACCGCCTGTTCCCGGTGCATTACCTGGCCTACGCGCAGTGGAAGGATGCCGACCCGCAATTGCAGGTGCCAAAAGCCGCCGAGGTGTTCCCGGCCGACGAACTGGCCAAGGCCCAGGAGCAGTGGCAGCAGCGGCTGGAAGCTTGTCCGGAGGAACATCGTCCGTTCCTGGTGCTGCAATATGCGACGCCGGTGAGGAATCAGTACCGGGTGAAAGCAGGGTTGGCGTTGTAAGGTTTTGTTCCGGATACGACAACGGCGCCTTCGGCGCCGTTTATGTTTGCCCGATCGATGCAGTGTTTTCAATAGCGACACACGCCATGTAGCAGCTGGCGCAGCCTGCGTTCGGCGGCGTAGCCGTCGCGAAATCATTCGCCGCGATCCTTCAGATAAACCGTGAACTCAGGATTTACGACGGCTACGCCGCCGAACGCAGGCTGCGCCAGCTGCTACATTGACCGTTCAGACGCGGGTGCTAATCCACGAAACGACCAGCGCCACGGCCAGGCAAGCTAAACCGAATCGATAGAAAAACCGGTTCATGCGCAAGGTCGCGCCATCCAGCGTCAAGGATGGCTCATCGATACGACGGCTCTGGGTTTGCGCGTCCAGGCTGGCCAACGCGCGCTGTTCGCGGCGACGCGTGGCGTGCAGCAACCAGCTCCCCGGGAACGCAAACAACAACGCCAGCAGGTTGATCAGTTTGGCGGGATGGGCGGTAAACAGCGTCATCAAATGCAGCGACATCACGGACCTCAAGCAAAACACGTGTGGCAGACGCCGGACCGACGACCGCGGCGCGGATTCTACCGAAAGCCTTCCTTCTTGCCCTCTGCTTTACGACAAATAACGAACCATCGGGCAGATTCCTGTCCTGCGTCACGGCACCGTCATCTGAATACGCCAGTCTGCGCTCCTCAAAACCCGCACGGAGCCCGTCATGCTGCACGCCGAAAACCAGGATCGCCTCTACCTCATCGCCCAAAGCGACGAACAACAGAACCTCGTCGGAAGTCTCGCCTTCAACGTTCAGGACCGCCATTGGCTGGTGTATTGCGCGCTGGGCGGGCATCAACACGCGGATTTGCCTGAGACTGATTTGCTGACGGGCGTGAGCGTGCTGGATTTCTACTCCGAAGCCGCCTGACACCGCTGACACCGCCAACACCCCTGACACCCCTGACACCCCTGTAGGAGCTGCCGAAGGCTGCGATCTTTTGATCTTGTCTTATTAAAAGCAAGATCAAAAGATCGCAGCCTTCGGCAGCTCCTACAGGGGGGAACGAAATGTCGGCAGGCATGAAAAAGCCCGGGGCCATTGCTGGCGCCGGGCTTTTTGCACTCAGCGAAGTTTATTCGCCGAGGATCTGACCAACAGTCGGATCCTTGAACAGACGCGTCAACGCATCGCTCAACACATCACTGACCAGCTTGGTGTTGGTTTCCTGATTTGGCGCCATACCAAAACGCTGATCCAGGGACGCACCGTAACGACCGCTGTAACGACGATTGGCATTCTGTACATCAGAGCGGAACGTCGCGCCGATGGTCGCTTCCGTCACATACATGCCTTCTTTAGGCGACTGATACTTCAGCTCGGCCAGGGTCACGGTCAACTGTGGCGCATTCATGCCATTGGTGACCGGTGTAAAACCCAGCAAACGCACGGCCGCTTCGGCCTGAGCCTGCAACTTCGGCAGAACCTGCGCGCCCTGCACGGTAATCGCGCTGGTCTCCGGATACAGGCCACCACGCGTGCCCAGGGTTGGCGACGGACGACCGTCCACCACACGCACCACCACTTGCTGGCCATGGCCAACCGGTGCCAGCTGAGTGGTCAGCTTCGGTTCCGGGTTCAGTTGTTGCGGGCTGTGGGCGCAGCCGACCAGAGTCAAACTGGTCACAGTGATCAAACCGAACAACAGGCGTTGCAACATGCTTTTCTCTCCAGAATCAGGCACAAACAGGCCGGCAGTATAGCGGTGGGCCATCGTCGCGAACTAGCGTCTCGATGCGATTACTGAAATCTCTGACAAACCCTGCAGACCGCGGTTCCTGTCACACATCTGTCACCGCCTATACACGTGCACGTCACGGCTCGCTGGCAACCTCCACAGCAGTCACCCCACACGGTACTTTGCCATGCGCTACCTCATCTCGCTGTTCGCGCCACGCCCGTTGCATCGCTGCTTCGCCCTGCTCGACCGCAATGGTCACTGCCAGGCTTTCAAGCAGTGCAGCCTCCAGCCGATGGGCGATGGCTGGGTCGAAATCGAAGAAATCCGCCTCAACTGGCTGCACCATCCCCTGCCCCCGAGCGCCCGTGTCAGCCAGCGCCAGCCACGTGCGCGAGTGCAACATCTGTTAACCACCTGACCAGAAGCCTAATAAAAGTCATTAAACACGCCCATTTCTCTACGTTTCTTAGATACAATCTCCCCCCGATTATAAGGACGTCTCCTGATCGGGCCTCGCAGCATCGTCAATGCCTCGGTATTGGCACCCCGCACCGCCCACAGAGAGCCGCCCACACAGATCGAGTGAAGCTGGCGCGCTTGCTGTTCCTTTAGCAAAAACCCACTTTTCGCGAATCTGCAGAGCTGTCATTACGCTCGGTCACTGAGCTGTTTGCCCGTTTTGCCTGTCATGTATCCCATGACGGCAATCCATCCGGGTACGGTGCCAGGCTGGGACAGCCCTTTTTTGAGGTTCACGTCTTCAAAAGAGCGTGAAAAAAACGGGTTTTCACAACTTCACAAGAGTGTGGCGAGCAAATGAATAGTTTTGCGTCTGAACATGCACCATTAGCGTCTGAAACAGCCCAACGACACAGGACCGAGTATTCCTCGAACACCGGAGCCTGAAGCCTGTCCGCTACGGATTTGGTTGCACAAACGGATGTATCGACCATAAGTCGAATTGCCAGCCGCACGTTGAAGTGAGTTCATGTAACTCTTTTAGACCCGGCCGGCAGCGTCCGTCGAAGTTGCGAAAAATTGCGAAGATTCGGACATGGCGACACTGCCATGGGTACCAGGGGCATCACTGACACGCCCCGGAACGCCTGGCAGCCATGCCGACAATTTGGTGCTGCAGATTTTGGAGACGCGTTAAATGGCGCATAACGAAGCAGTCGACGTAGTACTCGTTGGGGCCGGCATCATGAGTGCCACCCTCGCTGTACTGCTCAAAGAGCTCGACCCCGCGATCAAGCTGGAAGTCGTCGAGCTGATGGATTCCGGTGCCGCGGAGAGTTCGAACCCGTGGAACAACGCCGGTACCGGTCACGCCGGGCTGTGTGAGCTCAATTACACGCCGCAGGCCGCCGACGGCACCGTCGACATCAAGAAAGCCGTGCACATCAACACCCAGTTCGAGGTGTCGAAGCAGTTCTGGTCGTACCTGACCAAGAAAGGCACGTTCGGCTCGTGCAAATCGTTCATCAGCCCGGTCCCACACCTGAGCTTCGTGCAGAACGACAGCGGTGTGTCCTTCCTCAAGGAGCGCTTCAAGGTGCTGAGCAAGCACCACGCCTTCGCGGACATGGAATACACCGAAGACAAGGCAAAAATGGCGGACTGGATGCCATTGATGATGCCTGGCCGTCCGGCTGACGAAGTGGTCGCTGCAACCCGCGTGATGAACGGCACCGACGTCAACTTCGGCGCCCTGACCAACCAATTGCTCAAGCACCTGACCAGCGCACCCGATGCCCAGGTCAAGTACTGCAAGCGCGTCACCGGCCTCAAGCGTAACAATGGCGGCTGGACCGTCAGCATCAAGGACGTGAACAGCGGCAACACCCGTGAAGTCGACGCCAAGTTCGTCTTCCTCGGTGCTGGCGGCGCGGCGTTACCGCTGCTGCAGGCGTCGGGCATCGAAGAAAGCAAAGGCTTCGGCGGCTTCCCGATCAGTGGCCAGTGGCTGCGTTGCGACAACCCGGAAGTGGTCAAGCACCACCAGGCCAAGGTCTACAGCCAGGCCGCCGTGGGTTCGCCACCGATGTCGGTGCCGCACCTGGATACCCGCGTCGTCGATGGCAAGAAATCCCTGCTGTTCGGACCTTATGCCGGTTTCACCACCAAGTTCCTCAAGCACGGTTCCTTCATGGACCTGCCGATGTCGGTTCGCGCCGGCAACATCGGCCCGATGCTGGCCGTGGCGAAAAACAACATGGACTTGACCAAGTACCTGGTCAGCGAAGTGATGCAGTCGATGGAACAACGCCTGGACTCGCTGCGTCGTTTCTACCCTGAGGCGAAAGCCGAAGACTGGCGCCTGGAAGTGGCTGGCCAACGGGTGCAGATCATCAAGAAAGACCCGAAAAAGGGCGGCGTCCTGCAGTTCGGTACCGAACTGGTTGCGTCCAAGGACGGTTCTCTTGCCGCCCTGCTTGGCGCATCCCCAGGCGCTTCGGTAACCGTTTCGATCATGCTTGAGCTGATCGAAAAATGCTTCCCGGCCAAAGCTTCCGGCGAGTGGGCTGCCAAACTGGCAGAAATCTTCCCGGCTCGGGAAAAGGTTCTGGAAACCGATGCTGCGCTGTATCGCAAGATCAACGCGCAGAACAACATCGCGCTGGAACTGGTTGAAGCAAGCAGCGAAACCGAAAGCTACGCTTGATTCATCCGCATAAAAAACGCCCCGTTCTCATTGAGAGCGGGGCGTTTTTTTGTGCCGTTTAAAAGATCGCAGCCTGCGGCAGCTCCTACAGGTGTTCACAATTCCCTGTAGGAGCTGCCGAAGGCTGCGATCTTTTGATCTTATCTTTTGATCTTAACCGCGAGCCTTCGCGATCAACTCGATGTACTCGGCCGCATTGCGCTGATCCTTGATCACCGCGACAAAATCGTTGCCGTGCTCATCCTTGCCGTCCAGGTCAAAACCGGCTTCGACGAAGAACGTCAGAAAACGCTCGAAATCATCGATACGCAGACCACGGTAGGCCTTGATCAGTTTGTGCAGGGACGGCGAAGTAGCGTCGACCGGCTCGAAATCGAGGAACAACTTGATCTGCTCATCGCCGATCTCGTCACCAATCACTTGCTTCTTATCTTTACGCATTGCCGACTCCAGCTCGCAGACATTTCACGGGGCGGGCAGTTTACCCCTCACCGGGCACAGGGCTCAACGCGGACGAGTGCCGCCTGTGTGCAGATCGGCCCAGATATGGCCGTTGGCGTAGCTGAGGAACTGGCAATACACCGTGTCGTTGCGCAATAAATCAATCACCACCCGGTATTGGACCATCGGGTAATAAAGCGTCAGGGTTTTACTTTTGTCATCGTAGATCGGCTTTTTCAGGCTTTTGCTTTCGCCGTCGAAGTAGACCAGCACCTGGTTGATGGTTGCACCTTTGTTCAAGGATTTGCCCTTGAGTCGGATCAGCAACGGTGACGTGACCGGAATCGGCTGTTGGTTGGACTGGCGCTGGCTGCCAACCACCACAGCGTATTCGGTGACCTGCAACAGCTGTTGTTGCTCAGGCTCGGCGTCACGCAGGGTCAGGTCATCCGGAGGCAGAAATTGCGCGTGCATCGGCGCCGGGGCGGCCGCCAGGGGTAGGCTGAGAGTCAGCAACAGGGCGGCGCAGCTGCGGATCAAAAGGCTCATGACAGGCTCCGGAGGGCGGGGCCGGGCACTCTAACATGGGTTCAAAAGCAAAAGATCGCAGCCTGCGGCAGCTCCTACAGAGGCCGCGCCACACCGGAAAAAATTGGTGGACCCAACTCCTGTAGGAGCTGCCGCAGGCTGCGATCTTTTGATGTGGCGGGGCTTACATGCCTTTAACGGCAAAAATCCCGTTGGCGTTACGCCAGTAGCCTTTGTAGTCCATGCCATAACCGAAGATGTAACGGTCGATGCACGGCAGGCCGACGAAATCGGCTTTCAGGTCCGGGCGAGCCTTGCGGTCGTGATCCTTGTCGATCAGCACGGCGGTGTGCACTTTGCGCGCGCCGGCGTGTTTGCAGAAGTCGATGATCGCACCCAAGGTGTGACCTTCGTCGAGGATGTCGTCGATGATCAGCACGTCTCGGTCGATGAACGACACTTCCGGCTTGGCTTTCCAGAACAGGTCGCCGCCGCTGGTTTCATTGCGATAACGAGTGGCGTGCAGATAGGACGCCTCCAGCGGGAAGTGCAGATGGGTGAGCAGCTTGCCGGCGAAAATCAGGCCACCGTTCATCACACAGAACACCACTGGATTAGTGTCCGCCATTTGTTCGTTGATGTGCGCACCGACGCGGGCGATGGCCGCCTCGACTTCAGCTTCGGTGTACAGGCAGTCAGCCTCTCGCATGATTTGACGGATATGCTCGAGATCAGCGGACATGGCGCTCTCCAGGGGGTTTGAGGGGGAGGGACGGTTAGGAAAAGCGGGCAAAGGTACGCATCAAGCGAGGCCAGATCAAGCGTTTGTGGACTAACGTACTCTATGTCTATAGGACAACACCCTCGGATAGATTAATCTAAGCCGGTTTTTTTGCCCGCCGCCGGAGCCTTTCCCATGCCCATCCTCGAGATCCGCCATCCGCTGATCCGTCATAAACTTGGCCTGATGCGCCGCGCAGACATCAGCACCAAGAATTTCCGTGAGCTCGCTCAGGAAGTCGGCGCCCTGCTGACCTATGAAGCCACCAAAGACCTGCCGCTGGAAACCTACGATATCGAAGGTTGGGCCGGCACCGTGTCGGTCGAGAAAATCGCCGGCAAGAAAATTACTGTAGTACCGATCCTGCGTGCCGGCATCGGTATGCTCGAAGGCGTGCTGAGCCTGATCCCGGGCGCCAAGGTCAGCGCCGTGGGCGTAGCCCGCAACGAACAAACCCTGCAAGCCCATACGTACCTGGAAAAACTGGTTCCGGAAATCAACGAACGCCTGGCGATGATCATCGACCCCATGCTCGCCACCGGCAGCTCCATGGTCGCCACCATCGACCTGCTGAAAAAAGCCGGTTGCCGCGACATCCGCGCGATGGTGCTGGTGGCCGCGCCGGAAGGCATCGCCGCCGTAGGGAAGGCTCACCCGGACGTGACCATCTACACCGCTTCCATCGACGAGAAACTGAACGAACACGGTTACATCATCCCAGGCCTTGGCGATGCCGGTGACAAGATCTTCGGCACCAAGCAGAAGGACGCGTGACCATGCAGCAAGAGTTTAACGATCCGCTCTGGCGCACGGTGCTGTCCGGCGCCCAGATGCTGTTCGTGGCGTTTGGCGCGCTGGTGTTGATGCCGCTGATTACCGGCCTCGACCCGAACGTGGCGCTGTTCACGGCTGGCCTGGGGACGATTCTGTTCCAGATCGTCACCGGGCGTCAGGTGCCGGTGTTCCTGGCATCGAGCTTCGCCTTCATCACCCCGATCATTCTCGCCAAGGGCCAGTTCGGCCTGGCGGCGACCATGGGCGGCGTGATGGCGGCCGGGTTTGTCTACACCTTCCTCGGCCTGGCCGTGAAGATCAAAGGCACCGGTTTTATCGACCGCTTGCTGCCACCGGTGGTGATTGGTCCGGTGATCATCTCCATCGGCCTGGCCATGGCGCCGATCGCTGCCAACATGGCGATGGGCAAGGCTGGCGACGGTTCTGAGCTGATTCATTATCAGACAGCGATGTTGATCTCGATGCCCGCGCTGCTGACCACACTGATTGTCGCGGTGTTTGGCAAAGGCATTTTCCGCCTGGTCCCGATAATCTCCGGGGTACTGGTTGGCTTTGCGATGGCGTTCTACTTCGGCGTGGTCGACACCGCGAAGATCGCCGCGGCCCCGTGGTTCGCCATTCCGCACTTCACGGCACCGGAATTCAACTGGCAGGCGATCCTGTTCATCGTTCCTGTCGCGTTGGCTCCGGCCATCGAGCACATCGGCGGTGTGATTGCCGTGGGTAGCGTGACCGGCCGCGATTACCTGAAGAAACCCGGCTTGCACCGCACGCTGCTCGGCGATGGCATTGCCACCACCGCAGCCGGCCTGTTTGGCGGTCCGCCCAACACCACTTACGCCGAAGTCACGGGCGCGGTGATGTTGACCAAGAACTACAACCCGAAAATCATGACCTGGGCGGCGATCTTCGCTATCAGCCTGGCGTTCGTCGGCAAGTTCGGCGCGCTGCTGCAAAGCATCCCGGTGCCGGTGATGGGCGGGATTCTGTGCCTGTTGTTCGGATCGATTGCTGCCGTGGGGATGAACACGCTGATTCGCCACAAGATCGACCTGGGCGAAGCGCGCAACCTGGTGATTGTGTCGGTAACACTGGTGTTCGGGATTGGCGGCGTTCTGGTCGGCACCGGTACAGGTCCGGACGATTTCGGCCTCAAGGGCATCGCGTTGTGCGCGGTGGTGGCGATTGCGCTGAACCTGTTGCTGCCGGGCAATGACAGCTGGAAGCACAAGAAGGCGGATGAGCCGCTGTTGTAGGCCAGCCTTTAGATTGCCTTCGCGGGCAAGCCTCGCTCCTACAAGGACAATGAATTCCATGTAGGAGCGAGGCTTGCCCGCGAAGCCTTTAAAGCGCCAACGGCGCTCTTTCGCACAAGGTTGCCAACGCCCGCGCCCATTGCGGATCATCGTTGAGACACGGCACCAGCACCAACTCATCCCCTCCCGCTTCGCGGAACAGTTCCTTCCCACGATCACCGATTTCCTCAAGCGTCTCGATGCAATCGGCGACGAACGCCGGGCACATGACCAGCACCTTCTTCACACCCACTCCTGCCAATTCATCCAGGCGCGCTTCGGTGTAGGGTTCGATCCATTTCGCGCGGCCCAGCCGTGACTGAAACGACACGGACCATTTGCCATCCGGCAACCCCATGCGCTTGGCAAATTGCGCCGCTGTACGCAGGCACTGGGCGCGATAACAGGTTGCAAGCACCTGCGGCGGCGCACTGGCGCAGCAATCGCCGCCCCCTTCGAAACAGTGCCCCGGATTGAGCTTTTTCAGGTGCCGCTCCGGCAAGCCATGAAAGCTGAGCAGCAGGTGATCAAAATCCTGCTCCAGATAAGGCTTGGCGCTGGCCACCAACGCATCGAGGTATTCCGGCTGATCGTAGAACGGCTCAAGAATCGAGAACTGCATGTCGAGCTTCTTCTCCCGCACCACTCGCCTGGCTTCCTCGATCACCGTGGTCACGGTGCTGTCGGCGAACTGTGGATAAAGCGGCGCAAGAGTGATTTTTTTGCAGCCCTGACTCGCCAGTTGCAGCAGCTTCGATTCAATCGACGGCTCGCCGTAACGCATCGCCAACTCTACCGGGCCTTGAGTCCATTCGGCGGTCATGGCCTGTTGCAGGCGACGGCTGAGCACCACCAGTGGCGAGCCCTCCTTCCACCAGATCGAGGCGTAGGCGTGGGCTGACTGCTGCGGACGCTTGATCAGGATCAGCGAGACCAGCAAACGCCGCACCGGCCATGAAAGGTCGATGACATACGGGTCCATCAGAAATTGATTGAGGTAGCTGCGCACATCCGCCACCGACGTGGAGGCAGGTGAACCCAGGTTGACCAGAAGCAACGCGTGATCGGTCATGCAACTTCCTATTTCAAAGGCGGCTGGACAAGTCGTCCAGAGCCGCGCGCAGATCAGTGAACTGGAAAGTGAAACCCGCTTCCAGCAAGCGAGCCGGAATGGCTTTTTGGCCGCCCAGCAACAGCAATGACAATTCGCCCAGGCCCACCTTCAAGGCCAGGGCCGGCATGGGCATGAACGCCGGGCGATGCAACACGCTGCCCAACGTCTTGGCAAACTCGCGATTGCGCACCGGTTTAGGCGCGCAGGCATTATAAGGACCGCTGGCGCCTTGATGATGCAGAAGAAAATCAATCAAGGCGATTTGATCCTTGATATGAATCCAAGGCATCCATTGCCGACCATTGCCGATAGGCCCGCCCAGTCCCAGTTTGAACGGCAGCAGCAGCCGCGACAAAAAGCCGCCCTCGGCGGACAACACCAACCCGGTGCGAATCAGGATGACACGCATGCCCAACGCTTCGGCACGCTGGGCCGTTTCCTCCCAGGCAATGCACAACTGACTGGCGAAATCGTCGATCACGGGCGGGGATTCTTCAGTCAGTTCCCGCTCGCCACCATCGCCATACCAGCCAATGGCAGAGCCCGAGATCAACACCGGGGGCTTCTGCTCACGGGTTTCGAGCCAGGCCAGCAGCGTTTCAGTCAGGGCGATCCGACTGCTCCAGAGCAACGCTTTGCGCCGGGACGTCCAGGGTCGGTCGGCAATCGGTGCGCCCGCCAGGTTGATAATTGCATCGACCGGGTCCTGACCGAGTTCCTCGAGTCGGGCAATGCCACGCACCTGGGTGCCACAACGTTTCGCGACATTGCCAGGCTTGCGACTCCAGACTGTCAGGTTATGGCCTTGACTCAACCAGAGTCGGCAGAGCTGACGTCCTATCAAACCAGTACCGCCGGTCAGCAATATGTGCATGACTTCTTCCTCGCGTGGCGTTTTACCCTGATCACTAGTCTATTTTTATAAGCAGGGATCTTCGGTATCGGGCAGTCTCTGTGAATAACAATAGGCCAAGCTGTCAGAACCAGAACGTTAAAAGTTATACCAAAAAACAATATTGTACAGGTTTTAACCACGGCGTAGTCTGTACAGAAAGGTAAACGAGGCCCCTATGACTGTACCTATCGCAATCATCGGCACCGGCATCGCCGGGCTTTCAGCCGCCCAGGCGCTTACCGAGACCGGGCATGTCGTTCAACTTTTCGATAAAAGCCGCGGCAGCGGCGGCCGCATGTCCAGCAAGCGCAGCGATGCCGGCGCGCTGGACATGGGGGCGCAATATTTCACCGCCCGTGATCGCCGCTTCGTCACTGAAGTCCAGCGTTGGCAATCCAACGGCTGGGTCGCCGAATGGACGCCGCAGCTCTACACCTACCACGGCGGTCAACTCAACCTGTCGCCGGACGAACAGACTCGCTGGGTCGGAACTCCCCGCATGAGCGCCATCACTCGCGGACTGCTCGGCGACCTTGAAGTGCATTTCGCCTGCCGGATCACCGAGGTCTACCGCGGTGAAGAACACTGGCACCTGCAGGATGCCGAGGGCTTCACCCATGGTCCGTTCAGTCATGTCGTGATTGCGACGCCAGCCCCTCAAGCAACCGCCCTGCTGGCCTCCGCGCCGAAACTCGCCGGTGCCGCTGCCGGGGTGAAAATGGACCCGACCTGGGCGGTCGCACTGGCCTTCGACACACCGCTGGATACGCCCATGGAAGGCTGCTTCGTACAGGACAGCCCCCTCGACTGGCTGGCTCGCAATCGCAGCAAACCGGGACGCGATAACAAGATGGACACCTGGGTGTTGCACGCCACCAGCGCCTGGAGCCGGCAACACATCGACCTGCCCAAGGAAGCCGTGATCGAGCAGCTGCACGGCGCATTCGCCGAACTGTTGCACGGCTCCATGCCCGCCCCGACCTTCAGCCTCGCTCATCGCTGGCTCTACGCCCGGCCCGCCAGCAGCCACGAATGGGGCGTGCTGGCCGATGCCGACCTGGGCCTTTACGTGTGTGGTGACTGGTGCCTTTCCGGCCGGGTCGAAGGCGCCTGGCTCAGTGGCCAGGAAGCGGCCCGCCGACTGCATGCGCACCTGCAATGAACCGCATCAACCCGAGCAAATTGCTGCTGTCGAAATGGACAGCAGCCCACCCGCAAAATCGCGAGAAACATTTTTTGGTCACTGAACTGTTCCGCGACGAGGAAGGCACGGTGCTGGAAGTCGAGTTGCAGGCAGTGCTGACAAAACGCAGCGAACGTTTCACCTGGCAATCCTTGCGCGACAATTCTCTCTGGCAAATGGGCTGGATGTAGGAGCTGCCGCAGGCTGCGATCTTTTGATCTTTATCTTCATCTGCTTCAGAAAAGAACAAGATCAAGATCAAAAGATCGCAGCCTTCGGCAGCTCCTACAGGGATCAACGTTCAAAAACCTATACAAACGATTTGACTTGTACACCTTTGAATCTATGATGGAAGAATGTTGTACAGAATAATTTTTCTGTACAGGTTTAGATTCGAGGTGCTCCGATGCCCAACGCCGCCGCAAAACCGAAAATCGCTATCAGCGCCTGTCTGATGGGGGAAGAGGTGCGCTACAACGGCGGGCACAAAGAGTCGCGGCTGTGCAGTCGGACCCTCACTGGCTACTTCGATTTCGTTCCGGTCTGTCCGGAAGTCGCCATCGGCCTCGGCATTCCCCGAGAGCCGATCCGCCTGGTAGGCGACCCCGAACAACCCGAGGCGGTCGGCACGGTCAACCCTGCGATCAACGTCACCCAACCGCTCGCCGAATACGGTCAGAAAATGGCGGCAGAACTGGCGGATATTTGCGGCTACATTTTCATGCAGAAATCCCCTTCGTGCGGCCTGGAACGGGTCAAGGTCTACCACGCCAACGGCGCGCCAGTGGATGGCGGTGGCCGTGGCATCTACGCCCGGGCTTTCTGCGCGCAACATCCGGATTTACCTGTGGAAGAAGACGGCCGCCTCAACGACCCGGTACTGCGGGAAAACTTCCTGACTCGGGTATTTGCCTACAGCGCCTGGCAGCAATTACGGCAAGAAGGCCTGACTCGTCGTGGCCTTACCGAATTTCACGCTCGCTACAAATACCTGCTGATGGCCCATAACCCGGTGCAATACAAAACCCTGGGCAATTTGCTGGGCAACATGGGCCAGACCGATGCCGATGAACTCGGCCCGCGTTATTTCAGCGAGCTGATGGCCGCTCTGAAAAAATGCGCCACACGCCGCACGCACACCAACGTCTTGCAGCACCTCAGCGGTTACCTCAAGCAGGTCATCAGCGCTGAAGATAAACAGGAAGTGCAGCACGTCATCGGTCAGTACCGCCAAGGCATCGTGCCGCTGGTGGTGCCGCTGACATTGCTCAAACATTACTTCCGTCAACACCCGGACCCGTACATCGCGCAGCAGGTTTACCTGCAACCGCATCCGGAAAACCTCAGCCTGCGAAACGCGATCTGATGAAAATCCCACTCGACACCAGTGCCAGCGAAGACCTCGGCGCCGACTTCAAGAAAGCCCTCGACGAGGGCTGGCTGCCGATCCGTGAAGTGGCCCGGCAGACTGGCGTCAACGCCGTCACATTGCGCGCCTGGGAACGGCGTTATGGCCTGATCGTGCCGCAACGCACGCCCAAGGGCCATCGGCTGTTCAGTGCCGAACATGTGCAACGGATCCTGACCATCCTCACCTGGCTCAATCGCGGCGTCGCCGTCAGCCAGGTCAAGCAACTGCTCGATACGCCACAGGCCTTTACCGAGTCCGTTGAAAACGATTGGCAGGTGCTGCGCCACACATTACTGCATGCCGTCAGTCAACTGAACGAACGCACCCTGGACGACACCGTCAACCAGGCCATGGCGCTGTACCCGCCACGGACCTTGTGCGAACAGTTGCTGATGCCCTTGCTGACGGAACTCGAGCAACGCTGGCAAGGCCAGTTCGGCGCGCAGATGGAGCGGGTGTTTTTCTACTCCTGGTTGCGCAGCAAATTTGGCGCCCGGATCTACCATAACAATCGCCAGTTGCGCGCCGCGCCGCTGCTGTTGATCAACCTCTCGGACCTGCCGCTGGAACCTCAGCTGTGGCTCACCGCCTGGCTGATCAGCAGTTCCGATTGCCCGGTGGAGGTGTTCGACTGGCCACTTCCCGCCGGCGAACTCGCGCTGGCAATCGATCACCTGCAAGCTCGCGGCGTACTGATGTATTCCAGCAAAGCCATGAATCTGTCGCAGCTGCCGAAACTTTTGAATGGTGTCAGTTGCCCAAAAATGATTGCCGGACCAACGGTATGCATCCATTACGCCGAGTTGTCCGTAAGAACTTCCGAGATCACTGATTTGCTCCTGGCCGAAGATCCGTTATCGGCGCATCAGGAACTGGTTCAGCGCGGGCTCATTTAACGTTTTCAGCGGACACCACCATGCAATTGATCTGGCTGCGCAGCGACTTGCGCCTACACGACAACACCGCCCTCTCGGCTGCTGCAGCCCGCGGTCCGACGGTGGCCGCGTATGTACTAAGCCCGGAGCAGTGGCTGGAGCACGATGACGCGCCGTGCAAAGTGGACTTCTGGCTGCGCAACTTGAGCGAGCTAAGCCGCGCGCTGGATGAACTGAACATACCCCTGCTGATCCGCAGCGCACCGCGCTGGGATGAGGCACCGAACGTTCTGCTCGAACTGTGTCAGCAATTGAAGATCGACACGGTGCACGTCAACGAGGAATACGGCATTCACGAAACCCGTCGCGATGCGGCGGTAGCCGAAACGCTGAAAAGCAACGGCGTAGATTTTCACAGCCACCTCGATCAGTTGCTGTTCAAGCCTGGCACCGTGCTGACCAAGACCGGCACCTGGTTCCAGGTCTTCAGTCAGTTCCGTAAAGTCTGCTATGACCGCCTGCGCAGTTCATTGCCAAGCCTGGTGCGCAAACCCGGCGTTCAGGTGCGGCTCGATATCGACAGCGACACAGTCCCTTCAACCGTCGAAGGCTTCGAAACGCCCAGCGATCGATTGCGTGCCCTCTGGCCAGCCGGTGAAGCCGAAGCCCTGCGCCGTCTCGA
Source organism: Pseudomonas sp. LBUM1644 (assembly GCF_059716195.1). Lineage (NCBI taxonomy): Bacteria > Pseudomonadati > Pseudomonadota > Gammaproteobacteria > Pseudomonadales > Pseudomonadaceae > Pseudomonas > Pseudomonas sp. LBUM1644. The sequence continues at coordinate 5,299,671 of NZ_CP166812.1, forward strand.
CACCTTCGCCGACAGCCAAATCGACTACTACAAAAACGAACGCGACTTCCCGGCGAAACCCGGCACCAGCCAGCTCTCGGCGTATCTGGCTGCCGGAGTGATTTCCCCTCGGCAGTGCCTGCACGCTGCGGTGCAAAGCAATCAGGGCGAATTTGAAAGCGGCAAGGTCGGCGCTGTCACCTGGATCAACGAACTGCTGTGGCGCGAGTTCTACAAACACATCCTGGTGGGCTACCCACGGGTCTCGCGCCACCGTGCCTTCCGCCCGGAAACCGAAGCGCTCGCCTGGCGTGATGCACCGGAAGAACTGTTGGCCTGGCAAGAAGCCCGCACCGGCCTGCCGATCATCGACGCTGCCATGCGCCAATTGCTCGACACCGGCTGGATGCACAACCGCTTGCGCATGGTGGTGGCGATGTTCCTGACCAAAAACCTGCTGATCGACTGGCGCGAAGGCGAGCGTTTTTTCATGCGGCATCTGATCGACGGCGACCTCGCGGCGAACAACGGCGGCTGGCAATGGAGCTCGTCCACAGGCACTGACTCCGCGCCTTACTTTCGGATTTTCAACCCGCTGAGTCAGTCGGAGAAATTCGACGCCGAAGGTGTGTTCATCAAGCACTGGCTGCCGGAACTGGCCGGACTGAACAAAAAAGACGTGCATAACCCGGCGAACCTGGGCGGCCTGTTCGGCGTGGCGGACTATCCGTCGCCCATCGTCAACCTGAGCACCTCGCGCCAGCGAGCATTGGCCGCGTTCAAAAATCTGCCGACGCGACAACAGGCCGGGGGTGGTCATGAGTAGTTTCCTGCGCCACTTTGCCCGGCAGTTCGCGGACCTGGACAAAGACAATTTGCACCGCCTCGCTGCGCTCTATACCGACGACGTGCATTTCACCGACCCGCTGCACGAAGTACAGGGGCTTGGGCACTTGCGCACTTACTTTGCCGAACTCTACGCCAACGTCAGTGAACTGCGTTTCGATTTTCACGGCTTCGACCAGATCGGCGAAGGTGAAGGTTATCTGCGCTGGGTCATGAGTTACCGCCACCCACGACTGGCCGGCGGTCGATTGATCCGTGTCGACGGCTGCTCGCACTTGCTTTGGCGCGACAAGGTTTATCGCCACCGGGACTACTTCGACGCGGGGGCACTGCTTTATGAACATTTACCGGTATTGGGCCGGGCGATTGCCTGGCTGAAAAGGAGAATGGGATGAGCCTTACACCTCCACGGCGATACTGGTTGACCGGCGCCAGCAGTGGCATTGGCGCGGCGCTGGCCGAAGAAATTCTAAAGACCGGTGCTCACCTGGCCGCCAGTTCTCGGTCGTTGCCGCCCTTGAAAGTCTTGTCCCAGCGTTATCCGGGGCAAGTGATGGTGGTGGCAGGCGACCTGACGAACAGCCAGCGAGTGCGCGAAATCGGTGAGCAGATTGCCGAAGACTGGGGCTCACTGGACACGGTGATTCTTAACGCTGGCACCTGTGAGTATGTCGACACTCAGAAGTTTGATGCTTCAATTGTCGAACACGTGGTGCGCACCAACCTGCTCGCCAGTGCCTACTGCATAGAAGCCGCGCTGCCCCTGCTGCGACGCGGCACCGCGCCGCATCTGGTGGGTGTCGCCAGTTCGGTAACGTATCTGCCGCTGCCAAGGGCTGAAGCTTATGGTGCGTCGAAGGCGGGGCTGCGTTATTTGTTCGAGTCCCTGCGCATTGACCTGGCGCCGGAAGGCATTGAAGTCACCGTCGTCAGCCCAGGCTTCGTCGACACGCCGCTGACCGCAAAAAATGATTTCCCGATGCCCCTCAGCTGGCCTGTGGATAAAGCCGCTCGACACATTTTCAGCAAGCTCAAGAACCGCCCACTCGAGATCGCATTTCCGGCGCTGTTCATGGCCGTCCTATGGCCGCTATCGAAAATGCCCAACCGGGTAAAATTGGCGATCGGCAAGCGCATGGTGCGCAGCAACCCGCCGATCAGGGACGTCCTGTGAACATCGCCATTATCGGCAGCGGTATCTCGGGGCTGACCAGTGCGTATTTGCTGAATCGCAATCACGAGATCACCCTGTTCGAGGCCTGCGACTGGATCGGTGGTCATACCCACACCGTGAACGTGACCGTCCATGGCGAAAGCTTTGAGGTGGACACCGGTTTTATTGTGTTCAACGACTGGACCTACCCGAATTTCATTCGTCTGCTGGATCAACTGGGCGTCGCGAGCAAGCCAACGGAAATGAGTTTTTCCGTCACCGATCCGGACAGTGGTCTTGAGTACAACGGCAACAACCTCAACAGTCTGTTCGCCCAACGTCGCAACCTGTTATCGCCCGGGTTCTGGGGCATGCTTCGCGACATTCTGCGTTTCAACAAAGAGGCCCTGCGCGACCTCGACGAGCAGACGATAAAGGCCAACACCACGCTGGATGAGTACCTGAAGAGCAACGGCTACGGCGAGCGTTTCATCCTGCATTACATCGTGCCGATGGGCGCGGCAATCTGGTCGATGTCCATGGCCGACATGCTGGGTTTTCCGCTGCAATCATTCGTCCGTTTTTTCAAGAATCACGGTTTGCTGTCCGTCAGCAATCGCCCGCAATGGCGGGTGATCGAGGGGGGGTCAAGTGCTTATGTCGCACCATTGACCGCCTCGTTCCGTGAACGAATCCGCCTGAATTGCCCGGTAACCCGCGTCGATCGAGACGTGCACGGCGTCGTTATCCACAGCGCCGCCGGCATTGAGCGCTTCGACAAAGTGGTGTTCGCCTGCCACAGCGACCAGGCGTTGAAATTGCTCGCCACACCAAGCGACGCCGAACAATCGATCCTCAGTGCCCTGCCCTACGCCGACAACGAAGTGGTGTTGCACACCGACACGCGCCTGCTACCGGAACGCCAGCTCGCCTGGGCCAGCTGGAATTATCGCCTCGGCGGTCCCGGCCACACGTCGGCGGCCGTGACCTACGACATGAATATTCTGCAAGGGATACAGAGCGAGACCACCTTCTGCGTCAGCCTCAACCAGAGCGCCGCCATCAACCCGTTCAAAGTGCTCGCCAAATACACCTACGCCCATCCGCAATACAGCCTGGCGGCAGTCGCGGCGCAAGCGCGCTGGGAAGAATTGATCGACGCGCAACACACGTTTTATTGCGGCGCCTACTGGGCCAACGGTTTCCATGAAGACGGAGTGGTCAGCGCCCTGCGCGTGGCCCGCACGTTTGGAGAAACCCTGTGAACAGCGCTCTCTACAGCGGTTGGATCGCCCATCGGCGGTTTGCCCCAAGGCGCCACGAATTCCGTTACCGGATCGGCCTGCTGTACCTCGATCTCGACGAACAGGACGCGGTACTCGGCTTGTCGCCATGGTCGGGCAGCAGCCGTTTTGCACCATTTTCATTTCGCGAAAGCGATTACCTCAAAACCTTTACCGGCAGCGGCATGCGCCTGATCGATGCCGTGCGCCAGCAAGTCGGCGCGGCCATCGGACACGTCCCGCAGGGTTCGATCTGCCTGCTGACCCAAGCCCGCAGCTGGGGTCTGTCGTTCAACCCGGTGAGTTTTTTCTATTGCCATGAAGCCGACGGGCAACTGGCGGCCATCCTCTGCGAAGTCACCAACACGCCGTGGCGTGAGCATTACCACTACGTGTTGCCGGCAAAGGCGCCGGAAGACCTGGGCGATTTCCATCAGCATTTCGCCGTGGCCAAGGCGTTTCACGTGTCGCCGTTTTTGCCGCGCGATCTCGAGTACCGCATGAGCTTCAGCCCCGCCGCGAAAAAACTCGGCGTGCACATGGCCGACTGGCAGGGCGAACTGAAACTCTTCGACGCCACCCTCAACCTGAAACGCGAAACGCTGGATCGCGCCAGCCTGCACCGTTATCTGCGTCGTTTTCCGTGGATGACGGCAAAAACTTGTCTGGCGATCTATTGGCAGGCCCTGCGCCTGTTACTCAAGCGCGCACCAATTTTTGCTCATAAAGTTGCCGATGGCAGCTTTCGAACCGCCACCATTCCGCCCAAGGATCGCCGCCATGAAATCCTCTAGCCTGTCGGCCAAGGCCACCCTGTTCAGTACCAACGGCCTGACCGGAACGCTGCTGCGTCGAGGTGTCTTGCGGCAACTGGCGCAACTCCAACACGGGCAATTGGTTGTCGTAGAAGACGGCGAACGTCACGTTTTCGGCACCGCAGGCAGTCACTTGGTGGGGGAGATCCATATCCTTGACGCCGCGGCCTGGGGGCTGGTGGCGAGTAACGGTTCGATTGGCGCGGGCGAGGCCTTCATCCATGGTTACTGGAGTTCGCCGGACCTGACAGCGGTGGTCCGAGTGTTCGTCAGCAACCTTGAAGTGCTGGATGCACTGGAAGGCGGTTTGGCGAAACTCGGCCGCCCATTCGTTCAAGGGCTGCACTGGCTCAATCGCAACACCCGCAAAGGCTCGCAGAAAAACATCGCCGCGCATTACGACCTGGGCAACGATCTGTTCGAACAGTTTCTCGACCCGACCATGATGTATTCCGCCGCGCAGTTCATGACCGACGAGGACACCCTCGAACAGGCACAACTGAACAAACTGGAACGGATCTGCCAGAAGCTTGCCCTGAAACCGACTGATCACTTGCTGGAAATCGGCACAGGCTGGGGCAGCATGGCGCTTTACGCGGCGCAAAATTACGGCTGCAAAGTCACCACCACCACGCTTTCGAAAGAGCAGTACGCCTTTACCGCCCAACGAATCGAAGCCCTAGGGTTGCAAGATCAGGTCACGCTGTTGCTCGAGGACTACCGCGATCTCACCGGGCAGTACGACAAACTGGTGTCGATCGAGATGATCGAAGCCGTGGGCCATCGCTTTCTGCCGACTTACTTCAAGCAATGCGCGCACCTGCTCAAGAGCAACGGCTTGATGCTGTTGCAGGCCATCACCATCCGTGACCAGCGCTACGAACAAGCCAAGGTCAACGTCGATTTCATTCAGCGCTACATCTTCCCCGGCGGTGCCCTGCCCTGTGTGCAAAAGATGCTGGAGATCGTCAGCCGCGACACCGACATGAACCTGCTGCACATGGAGGATTTCGGGCTGCACTACGCCCGGACGCTGCGCTTGTGGCACGAGAATTTTCGGCGTGCCCAGGGTCGCTTGAGTGAATTGGGCTATGACGACTATTTCTTGCGGCTGTGGGAGTTTTACCTGTGCTACTGCGAAGGCGGCTTCCTGGAGCGCACCATCGGCACCGCGCAATTGCTGCTGGCCAAACCTTCAGCAATGACCGCCCCGCTACTCGGCCGTTTCGATGCTTGAACGCCTGGGCAATGCTGCGCTGTTCCAAATCGGCTGGTTTGCTTGCGTAGTGGGCGGCAACAGCTTGTGGTTATTTGTGGCGCTGGCGGCATTGGTCATTCATCTGCTGTGGATAAGTCGCTGGGCCGATGAAGGTCGACTGATCCTCAGCGTCGTACTGCTGGGCACGACCGTCGACAGCTCCTTGCGCTGGCTCGGGGTGTTCGACTTTAACGATGTCGCGCCGCTGATCCCGCCCTGGCTGATTATCTTGTGGGCGCTACTGGCAACGACCTTGCGCCATTGCCTGCAATGGACCGCAAACCCTTGGTGGCTGGGCAGCTTGCTCGGCGCCATCGGCGGGCCACTGTCGTATTACGCGGGAGGACAACTGGCGGGGGTGCAATTCCCTTACGGTCAACTGCCGACACTGATCGGCATCGGACTGCTCTGGGCACTGCTGTTTCCGATGCTGCACTTCATGGCAACCCGGTTGGCGAGCGACACACGCGACTAGACGTCTGTCAGGCCTTTCACACAGCGCCGCCCCACTGCCTTACACTGCGCGCCATGAAAACCATTCCCCACACGCAAATTGCCGAAACGGCGGTCACGTGCTCGACCTGCTCAGCCTGCTGCTGCCAGCTCGAAGTCATGCTGATCACCGATACGGGCGTGCCTGATCGTTTTATCGATACCGATGATTGGGGCGGGGAAGTCATGCTGCGTCTGGATGACGGCTGGTGTGCGGCGCTGGATCGCAACACGATGATGTGCACCATCTACGAGAAACGCCCGCTGATCTGTCGGGAATTCGAGACAGGCTCGCCGGAGTGCATCGACGAGCGTCAGGGGATTACCTCGGTGTATCGCTGACTCTCAAGACACTGAAGATCTAAAAATGTGGGAGCGAGCCTGCTCGCGAAAGCGATTTAAGATTCAACAGTAATGTTGAATGACAGACCGTTTTCGCGAGCAGGCTCGCTCCCACATTGGCCGAGTGTTACAACGGCATCGTGTAGTGCAGCGAGTAACTCTCTACACCATCGTTATGACTGGCGAGACCGGCGTTGGAATAGTGCGTCGCACGAATACCGACTTCATGTCCGCCCGCAAAACGCGCACCGAAACCGAAACGATCTTCAAACTGGAATGACTGGCCAATGTTGTTGTTTTCAAGTTCGGTATTGGAGAAAAACGCTACACCAATCCCCGCCTCGAGGTACGGTTTGATGTTTTGACCGGCAAACTCATAAACAAACACCGGCGAGAAAGACAGGCTGTTGTTGCTGGAGGTCTTGTCACCTTCCCAATAGGTATAGGCGCCACTCCAATAACCGGTCAGACGACCGACGTCACTCTGCCACCAACTCTTGTCCCAATCGAATTGCATACCCAGTCGATAGGTCATGGTCGAATCGCTGGTCTGGCCGACCCCGAACTCCACGCCTGCCGCTTGTGCGGTAAAAGTATGCCCCATCAGAGCGGCCGCAATCGCGGCCAAGCAGAATAGTCGCTTCACTAGAAACATCCTTTTCCGAACAAATTTCGTATGGTTTTTTTGTTACTTCACGCTATAGAAGTCGACGCCTAATCAGAAGTTCACCCCAATGACCCGTGTTCCCCAAAAACTCAACTACTTGTCGAAGCTTCGCACAATGCCCGAGGTATTCCACAGTATCGGCAAGATATTTCTAAAATGTAGCGGATCAGAACTTGTCCAGAACTGCGCAAGACGAACAGGCCCATCGGCCAGCAATTCACGCTCGGCCAACAGGCGCTGAAGTTGCCGCGCTACAGCGGCGCCGGTATCAATCAAGCTGATGTCCTCAGGGATCATCTGCTTTAGCAGCGGCTTTAGGAAGGGATAATGCGTGCAGCCGAGAATTATCGTGTCGCACCCGGCGCCAAGCAGAGGTTCGACATACCTGGCCAGTAACTGGCGTAAGGCGGGACTGTGCAAGTCGCCGTTTTCAATCAACTCTACCAACCCCGGGCACGGCTGTGTGATCACGCGCACATCGGTGGCAAAACGGTCGAGCAACGCGGCGAACTTCGCACTCTGCAACGTGCCAGTGGTGGCCAGGACACCCACCACCCCGCTGCGGGTGGCGGCGGCGGCCGGTTTGACCGCCGGTTCCATGCCGACGATGGGCCACCGGGGATAATCGCGCCGCAACTCGGCAACGCCGGCCACCGTCGCTGTGTTGCAGGCCAGCACCAGCGCCTTGGCGCCCTGCTGCTGAAAAAATTCGGCCATGACACTGCAACGCTGACGAATGAATTCCGGGGTTTTCTCGCCGTAGGGAATATTCCCGCAATCGGCGACGTACAGCAGTGATTCATTGGGCAGCAAACGCTGGATCTCGGCCAGCACCGAAAGGCCGCCGACACCGGAGTCGAACACGCCAATGGGCGCTTCACGCATGGGCAGTACCACAGACGCTGCAACCCGGATCACGCTTGACGCGCAATTCACGGAAGCGTGAACCCAAGGCATCGATCAACAACAGGCGCCCTACCAGCGGCTCGCCGAACCCGGCCAACAGCTTCAGCGCTTCCAGCGCCTGGAGACTGCCGACCAGCCCGACCAATGGACCGATGACACCGGCTTCGCTGCACGTCAATTCAGCTTCGCTGCCGTGCCCGTATAAACAGTGGTAGCACGGACTCTCTGGACGACGCGGGTCGAACACAGACAATTGCCCTTCAAGGCGAATGGCCGCACCGCTGACCAGCGGTTTGCGAGCCACCACACACGCCGCGTTAACTGCTTCACGGGTGGAAAAATTGTCGGAGCAGTCCAGCACCAGATCCACTGCCGCCACTGCGGCGGCCAGCGAGTCTTCGTCCAGGGCGGCACGATGGGCGATCAATTGAATGTCCGGGTTGATCGCACTCAAGCGACGGATCGCCGAATCGACCTTGCTCACGCCGATACTGTCGGTGTCATGAATGATCTGGCGTTGCAGGTTGGTCAGGTCGACGGTGTCAAAGTCCGCCAGATGCAGCTCACCGACGCCAGCGGCGGCCAGGTAAAGTGCAACCGGTGAACCAAGACCACCGAGGCCGACGATCAGCGCACGGCTTTCCTTGAGTCGCAACTGACCGTCAATGTCGACGTGTTGCAACAGAATTTGCCGGCTGTAACGCAACAATTCCTGATCATTCAGCACGGCAAGCGCCCCAGGCTGATACGTTCGTGTCCGCCCAGGTCGGTGCGGCTGTGGACTGCTTCAAAACCTTGGGCCAGCAGCAAATCGCGCACGGCTTCGGCTTGATCATAACCGTGTTCGAGCATCAGCCAGCCACCGGCTTCAAGGTGAGCGGGCGCCTGGGCCACGATCAACCGCAGATCGTCGAGTCCGTCGATGCCGGCCACCAACGCACTGGCCGGCTCGAAGCGTACGTCGCCTTCCACCAGATGCGGGTCGGCGGAGGCGATGTAAGGCGGGTTGCTGATGATCAGTTGAAAACGTTGACCTTCCAGGGCGCTGAACCAATGACTGCTCAGCACGGTGGCGTTGTTCAGGTGCAGGCGCTGCCGATTGCGTTCGGCCAGGGCGACCGCTTCGAGCACGCGATCCACAGCGGTGACGTTCCAGGCCGGACGCTCACTGGCCAACGCCAGCGCAATGGCACCACTGCCGGTGCCGAGGTCAAGGACCTTGGCGGGCGTTGTGGGCAACAATTCCAGCGCAGCTTCCACCAACAGTTCGGTGTCCGGTCGCGGAATCAAGGTGTGTGGCGCGACTTCCAGGTCAAGTTTCCAGAAACCTTGCTGGCCCAGAATGTACGCCACCGGCTCGCCGCCGCGACGGCGTTGCAGGTAGTCGGCAAATTTCAGCGCGGCGTCGCTGGGCACGATGCGCTCTGGCCAGGTGTGCAGAAAACTGCGGGACTTGCCCAACGCCGAGGCCAGCAACAACTCGGCATCCAGGCGCGCTGTCGGCGAGTCCGGCAAATCAGCGGCGCGCAACAAACTGGCAATGATCGTCATTTACTCACCTATCGCTGCCAATTGGTCGGCCTGGTACTCGGCCAGCAACGGCTCAATCACCGCATCGACACCGCCCGCGAGGATTTCGTCGAGGGAATACAGCGTCAGGTTGACCCGGTGGTCGGTGACCCGGCCCTGGGCAAAGTTGTACGTACGAATGCGCTCGGAGCGATCGCCGGAACCCACCAGCAACTTACGTTCACTGGCGATGGCATTGGCGGCGGCGCTGGTCTGCTGGTCGTTGAGCTTGGCCGACAGCCAGGACATCGCCCGGGCGCGGTTTTTGTGCTGCGAACGTTCTTCCTGGCACTCGACAACGATACCGGACGGCAAGTGCGTGATGCGGATCGCCGAGTCGGTCTTGTTGACGTGCTGACCGCCAGCACCCGAGGACTTGTAGGTATCGACCCGTATATCCGCCGGGTTGATCTCGATCGCTTCCTGTTCGTCCGGCTCAGGCAACACCGCGACGGTGCAGGCCGAGGTGTGGATGCGACCCTGGGATTCGGTGGCCGGCACCCGCTGCACGCGGTGCGCACCGGATTCGAACTTGAGCTTGCCGTAGACGTTTTCGCCTTCGACCCGAGCGATGACTTCTTTATAGCCGCCGTGTTCGCCGATGTTCTCCGAGAGGATTTCCACCCGCCAGCCGCGACGCTCGGCGTAACGCGAATACATGCGGAACAGGTCGCCGGAGAAAATCGCCGCCTCGTCACCGCCGGTGCCGGCGCGAATCTCGAGGAACACGTTGCGCCCGTCGTTCGGATCCTTGGGCAGCAGCATGCGTTGCAGGCTGGCCTCGATTTCGATCAGTTGCTCTTTGGCTTCGCGGACTTCTTCCACGGCCATTTCGCGCATGTCCGGGTCGCTGTCCTTGAGCAGTGCCTGGGCGCCTTCGAGGTCACTTTGCACCTTGAGCAACTGTTTATAGGTGTCGACAATCGGCTCGACTTCCGCGTATTCCTTGGAATAGGTGCGGAATTTGGTCTGATCGGAAATGACTTCGCCGTCGCCAAGCAAGGCGGTCAATTCCTCGAAACGGTCCTGGAGGATGTCCAGCTTATTGAGCAGTGACGCTTTCATTGCGGTTTCTTATCCGAAAAGCTATCCGATGAGCCCTCACCGAGGGCAAAGAGTTCCTGGGCCATGGCCAGTGCGTCGAGGCGTCCTTCGGCAGAGAGCTTTTTCAACTGCACGCTCGGTGCGTGCAAGAGTTTGTTGGTCAGGCCCCGCGCCAGTTGCACCAGCACGTCTTCGGCGCTGCTGCCGTTGGCCAGCATGCGCTGGGCTTTCTGCAATTCTTCGTCGCGCATGCGCTCGCTTTGTTGGCGATAGGCCTTGAGCACATCCACTGCCGCCAATTCGCGCAGGCGCACCATGAAATCTTCGGCGCCGACCGACACCATCTCCTCTGCCGCTTGCGCAGCGCCTTGGCGGCTCTTGAGGTTTTCGGCGACCACTTCATGGAGATCGTCGACGCTATAAAGGTAAACGTCGTCCAGCTCGCCGACTTCCGGCTCGATATCGCGCGGTACGGCGATGTCCACCATGAAGATCGGCTTGTGTTTGCGCAGCTTCAAGGCGCTTTCCACCGCACCCTTACCGAGGATCGGCAGTTGACTGGCGGTGGAGCTGATAACAATGTCGCTGCGCACCAGCTCTGCCGGGATGTCCGAGAGCAGCACCGCATGGGCACCAAACTGCTCGGCCAGAATGCTTGCGCGCTCCAGCGTGCGGTTGGCGACCACAATGCGTTTCACCCCCAGCTCATGCAAATGGCGGGCGACCAGGGTGATGGTCTCGCCGGCGCCGATCAGCAAGGCCTGGCTGCGTTGCAAGTCGCTGAAAATCTGTTTCGCCAGGCTGACCGCGGCAAACGCCACGGACACCGGGTTTTCGCCAATGGCGGTGTCGGTACGCACTTGCTTGGCCGCGTTGAACGTCGCCTGAAACAAACGCCCGAGCAGCGGACCGATGGTGCCGGCCTCGCGGGCCACGGCGTAGGCCGATTTCATCTGGCCGAGAATCTGCGGTTCGCCCAACACCAGCGAATCGAGCCCGGAGGCCACCCGCATCATGTGACGAACTGCCGCATCATCTTCGTGCACATAACTGCTCGCGCGCAGCTCGTCGAGGCTCAAATGGTGATAATCGGCCAGCCAGCGCAACACCATGTCAGCCGAAAGGTGATCCTGTTCTATATAGAGTTCACTGCGATTGCAGGTGGAGAGGATCGCGGCTTCGCGGCTGTCGGTGAGTCGGCAGAGCTGCTGCAGCGCCTCCACCAACTGCTCGGGGGTAAAAGCCACGCGCTCGCGGACGTCTACTGAAGCAGTCTTGTGGTTGATACCGAGTGCGAGGAAGGCCATTCAAAGTCGCTGATGGTGACGTGAAGCCGGCAATTGTCCTACTTCGCCTGATTCAGAACAACCACTCGATATCTATCGCCCCTGTAGGCAATGCGGAAGACTGAGATCGGTTCTCGTTAACCCGCTTTTGTAGGAGCTGCCGCAGGCTGCGAACTTTTGACTTTAAAGAGCTAGATCAAAAGATCGCAGCCTGCGGCAGCTCCTACAATGGCATCGCATCGCGGCAATCGAAGGATCGTGCTTTGGGTGTGCGGGTTAATTGTTAGGGCGGTTATGTTTGGCCGAAGGCTTGTGTCATGATGATCCGACCGCAGGTTAGTCGTCCTCTTCCTATATGAATAGATCTTCCGCGTTGCTCCTTGCTTTTGTCTTCCTCAGCGGCTGCCAGGCCTTGGCACCCGTTTCGTCGGACGGTACGCCGCCGGTCGAAGACAGCACTCCGGCCCCTGAAAAGCCCAAGGTCTACAGTTCCTTCAGCGAAGAAACCGTCTTCAGCCTGTTGAGCGCTGAATTGGCTGGCCAGCGCAATCGTTTCGACATTGCCCTGGACAACTATGTCACCCAGGCCATCAACACCCAGGACCCGGGCGTCTCCGAGCGCGCATTCCGCATCGCCGAGTATCTGGGCGCCGACCAGGCCGCGCTGGACACCGCACTGATCTGGGCGAAAAACGCCCCGGACGACCTTGAGGCCCAACGGGCAGCTGCCGTGCAACTGGCTCGCGCCGGGCGCTATGACGACTCCATGGTCTATATGGAGAAGGTCTTGCAAGGCAAGGGCGACACACATTTCGACTTCCTCGCCCTGTCCGCGGCCGACACCGACCAGGACACGCGCAACGGCTTGATGAAAAGCTTTGATCGTTTATTGCAGCGCCATCCGAACAACAGTCAGCTGATTTTCGGCAAGGCCCTGTTAATGCAACAGGACGGCGACGCCAAGGGCGCGCTGACCTTGCTGGAAGACAATCCGCCGGACGATGGCGAAATCGCCCCGATCCTGCTGCGCGCACGCTTGCTGCAAACACTCAATCGTGGCGACGAAGCGCTGCCTCTGCTGCAAAAAAGCATCAAGAAATACCCGGACGACAAACGCCTGCGCCTGACTTACGCCCGCATGCTGGTTGAACAGGACCGCATGGACGACGCCAAAGCCGAGTTCTCGAGCCTGGTCCAGCAGTACCCGGAAGACGACGAACTGCGTTATTCATTGGCCCTGGTATGCCTGGAAGCCAAGGCCTGGGACGAAGCCAAAGGCTACCTGGAAGACTTGATCGCCCGGGAAAGCCACGTCGATTCGGCGCACCTCAACCTTGGCCGCATCGCTGAAGAACGCAACGACCCTCAAGGTGCGCTGATCGAGTACGCCCAGGTAGGCCCGGGCACCGACTACCTGCCAGCGCAATTGCGTCAGGCCGATATCCTGATGAACAACGGCAGGACCGCCGAAGCTCAAAGCCGTCTGGCGACACAGCGCGACGAACAACCGGATTACGCGATTCAACTTTACCTGATCGAGGCGGAAACGCTGTCCGCCAACAAACAGCCCGACAAGGCCTGGAACGTATTGCAGAAAGCCTTGCAGCAATACCCGGACGATCTGAATCTGCTCTACACCCGGGCCATGCAAGCGGAAAAACGCAATGACCTGGCGCAGATGGAAAAAGACCTGCGACTGATCATCAAGCGCGATCCCGACAATGCCATGGCGTTGAACGCCCTCGGTTACACCTTGTCGGACCGTACAACCCGTTATGCCGAAGCCAAGGCCCTGATCGAACAGGCTCACCAGCTCAATCCGGAAGACCCGGCCGTACTCGACAGCCTCGGCTGGGTGAACTACCGCCTGGGCAATCTCGATGAAGCCGAACGCCTGCTGCGCAAGGCCCTGGATCGCTTTCCCGACCAGGAAGTTGCCGCTCACCTGGGCGAAGTCCTGTGGGCCAACGGCAAACAGCGCGAAGCCAAGCAAATCTGGGGCAAGTTCCTCAAGGAACAGCCCGACAGCCCTACCCTGCGCGGCACCATCAAGCGCCTGACCGGATCAGAGACTCTTTAAGATTATGTTTTTGCGCCACATCGTCGTTTTCAGTTTTATCGCCCTGCTCGCCGGTTGCGCGGGTTTCGGCGCCCGTGAATCGGTCCAGGGTCAAGGCAACCCGGCCCAATGGCGCGAGTACAAACAGCAACTGGCCGCCCTCGATGGCTGGCAGATCAACGGCAAAATCGGCATTCGCGCGCCGAAAGACTCGGGCAGCGGCACCTTGTTCTGGTTGCAGCGACAGGATTACTACGATATTCGCCTTTCTGGCCCACTGGGTCGCGGTGCGGCGCGCCTGACCGGGCGCCCCGGCAAAGTCTCACTGGAAGTGGCCAACCAGGGCCGCTTTGACGCGACGTCTCCGGAAGCGCTGCTCGAAGAACAGCTCGGCTGGAAATTACCGGTGTCCAATCTGGCCTGGTGGGTTCGCGGACTTCCGGCCCCCGACACCAAGAGTCGTCTGACCCTGGACGCCGACAGTCGCCTGGCCAACCTGGAACAGGACGGCTGGCAGGTAGAGTATTTGAGCTATGCCGAGCAAAACGGCTATTGGCTGCCCGAGCGGATCAAACTGCATGGCACCGACCTTGATGTCACGCTGGTGATCAAGGAATGGCAACCTCGCAAATTGGGGCAGTGAACATGACGGCTCCGCGCTTGACGCTTCCCTCTCCGGCCAAACTCAATCTGATGCTGCACATCCTCGGTCGCCGTGAAGACGGTTATCACGAGTTGCAGACGATTTTTCAGTTTCTCGATTACGGAGATGAAATCACCTTCGCCGTGCGCGACGACGGCGCAATCCAGTTGCACACCGAATTCGAGGGTGTTCCTCACGACAGCAATCTGATCGTCAAGGCCGCGAAAAAACTTCAGGAGCAATCCTCTTGTTCGCTCGGCATCGACATCTGGATCAAGAAAATCCTGCCCATGGGCGGTGGAATCGGTGGCGGCAGTTCAAATGCCGCGACGACGCTTCTCGGCCTGAATCATCTCTGGCAACTGGGCTGGGATGAGGATCGACTGGCTGCGCTGGGCCTGACGCTGGGCGCCGACGTCCCGGTTTTCGTGCGTGGCCACGCGGCTTTTGCGGAGGGCGTGGGGGAGAAACTGACCCCTGTAGAACCCGAAGAACCGTGGTACGTCGTGCTGGTACCGCAAGTATCTGTAAGTACAGCAGAAATTTTTTCAGATCCGTTGTTGACACGTAACTCTTCTCCCATTAAAGTGCGCCCCGTTCCCAAGGGAAACAGTCGAAATGACTGCTTGCCGGTGGTAGCAAGGCGTTATCCAGATGTACGTAACGCATTGAATTTGTTAGGTAAATTTACCGAAGCAAAACTCACCGGAACTGGAAGTTGTGTGTTTGGGGGCTTCCCAAGCAAAGCTGAAGCTGATAAAGTCTCGGCCCTTCTGACAGAGACCCTTACAGGGTTTGTAGCAAAGGGAAGCAACATTTCGATGTTGCATCGCAAGCTGCAAAGTCTGCTCTAAAGGAATCGATTACTGGGTAATCGTTGCAACAGATACAGGGGCGTCGCCAAGCGGTAAGGCAGCAGGTTTTGATCCTGCCATGCGTTGGTTCGAATCCAGCCGCCCCTGCCATTTTCCTATACTCATCCAGGTTACCCTCAGCCTCTAGGTACTGCGCGTGTCCAAGATGATGGTCTTTACGGGGAACGCTAACCCCGATCTGGCTCGGCGTGTTGTACGTCAGCTGCATATCCCTCTCGGTGACATCTCTGTCGGTAAGTTCTCCGACGGCGAAATTACTGCCGAGATCAATGAAAACGTCCGCGGTAAAGATGTCTTCATTATTCAGCCGACTTGCGCTCCGACCAACGACAACCTGATGGAACTGGTAGTGATGGCTGATGCCTTCCGCCGCTCCTCGGCTACTCGTATCACTGCTGTTATTCCTTACTTTGGTTATGCCCGTCAGGATCGCCGTCCGCGTTCCGCACGTGTGGCTATCAGCGCGAAAGTCGTTGCTGACATGCTTACCGTAGTCGGCATCGATCGTGTTCTCACGGTTGATTTGCATGCTGACCAAATTCAGGGTTTCTTCGATATTCCGGTAGATAACATCTACGGCTCCCCGGTATTGGTGGATGACATTGAAGATCAGCGCTTCGAAAACCTGATGATTGTGTCCCCGGACATTGGTGGCGTCGTGCGTGCACGTGCCGTTGCCAAATCCCTGGGCGTGGATCTCGGGATCATCGACAAACGCCGTGAGAAAGCCAATCACTCTGAAGTGATGCATATCATCGGTGATGTCGAAGGGCGTACCTGTATTCTGGTCGATGACATGGTCGATACCGCCGGCACTTTATGCCACGCGGCCAAGGCCCTGAAAGAGCATGGCGCTGCCAAGGTTTTCGCCTACTGCACTCACCCTGTGCTGTCCGGTCGGGCGATCGAAAACATTGAAAATTCCATGCTGGACGAACTGGTGGTGACCAACACCATCCCGTTGTCCGCTGCTGCTCAAGCCTGCTCGCGTATCCGTCAACTGGATATCGCGCCGGTTGTTGCCGAAGCGGTCCGCCGCATCAGCAATGAAGAATCGATCAGCGCGATGTTCCGTTAAGGGCCCTGCCCTTCTCGAACATCTCGTTGACGAAAAGCGCCCCGCCCCGGCATTCCTGTCGGGGCGGGGCTTTTTTGCCCATATCGCCTTTAGCGCTGGTCGCAAACGCTGGGGCGAATGTGGTTATTTTGGAGATACAACATGAACGATTTTACTCTGAATGCTGAAGTGCGTTCCGACCTGGGGAAAGGTGCGAGCCGCCGCCTGCGTCGTCTCGCAAGCCTGGTTCCAGCTGTAGTTTACGGTGGCGAAAAAGCCCCTGAATCCATCAGCATGCTGGCTAAAGAAGTTGCCAAACTGCTCGAAAACGAAGCGGCTTACAGCCACATCATCGAGCTGAACGTTGGCGGCACCAAGCAAAACGTAATCATCAAAGCTCTGCAACGTCACCCGGCCAAAGGCCACGTGATGCACGCCGACTTCGTACGCGTTGTAGCTGGCCAGAAACTGACCGCTATCGTGCCTGTACACTTTGTTGGTGAAGAAGCTCCGATCAAGAAAGGCGGCGAGATCTCGCACGTTGTTTCCGAAATCGAAGTGACCTGCCTGCCAAAAGACCTGCCTGAATTCATCGAAGTTGACCTGGCTAATGCCGAAGTCGGCTCGATCATTCACCTGTCTGACCTCAAAGCCCCTAAAGGCGTTGAGTTCGTTGCTCTGGCACACGGTGATGACAAGGCAGTTGCCAACGTTCACGCCCCACGTGTTGCTCCAGAAGCTACTGAAGAAGGCGCTGCAGAGTAATTCACTCTGTGATGCCGGAGTGATCAAGTAACATCGCGGACTGGAACGTAGCGAGAAAGCGGGCGAGAACGCGGAGTTTACATAATGGTAAATGAGCACTTGTCGTCCACTTTCGCCGCACAGACTGATCGCGGCGATGTTATCCACCACTCCAAGGAAGGGCCCCTATCGTGACTGCCATCAAACTGATCGTTGGCCTGGGAAATCCAGGCGCTGAATACGAACAGACCCGGCATAACGCAGGGGCCCTTTTTGTTGAGCGCATCGCGAACGCACAAGGCGCAAACCTTGTGGCCGATCGCAAATATTTCGGCCTGACCGGGCGCTATTCGCATCAAGGTCAGGATGTTCGTCTGCTGATTCCCACCACGTACATGAACCGCAGCGGCCAGGCCGTGGCGGCACTCGCTGGTTTCTTCCGTATCAAGCCTGAAGAAATCCTCGTGGCGCATGACGAACTCGACCTGCCTCCGGGCGTTGCCAAACTCAAACAGGGCGGCGGCCATGGCGGTCACAACGGGTTGCGCGACATCATCGCGCAACTGGGCAATCAGAATACCTTCTACCGCTTGCGGCTTGGCATTGGCCACCCGGGCGTAGCCAGTATGGTTTCAAATTTCGTCCTGGGTCGTGCGCCACGCGCCGAACAGGAAAAACTCGATGCCAGCATCGACTTTGCCCTCGGCGTGCTGCCGGATATCCTCGCCGGGGAATGGAACCGCGCGATGAAAAACCTGCACAGCCAGAAGGCCTGACTCACTCCTCGGGGACAACACCATGGGATTCAATTGCGGCATCGTCGGCCTGCCTAACGTCGGCAAGTCCACCCTATTCAACGCCCTGACCAAATCCGGGATCGCGGCCGAGAACTTCCCCTTCTGCACCATCGAGCCGAACACCGGTATCGTGCCGATGCCGGATCCGCGTCTGGAAGCCCTGGCAGCCATCGTCAATCCAAAGCGCATCCTGCCGACCACCATGGAATTCGTCGACATCGCAGGCCTGGTGGCCGGTGCTTCGAAGGGTGAAGGCCTGGGCAACAAGTTCCTCGCCAACATCCGCGAGACCGATGCCATCGCCCACGTGGTCCGCTGCTTCGAAGACGAGAACGTGATTCACGTCTCCAACAGCGTCGACCCGAAACGCGACATCGAAATCATCGACCTGGAACTGATCTTTGCCGACCTCGACAGCTGCGAGAAGCAGCTGCAGAAAGTCGCGCGCAACGCCAAGGGTGGTGACAAGGACGCCGTGGTCCAGAAAGGCCTGCTGGAGCAACTGATTGCTCACTTCACCCTCGGCAAGCCAGCGCGCACGCTGATGAAGAGCATGGGCGCCGACGACAAAGCGGTGATTCGTGGCTTCCACCTGCTGACCACCAAGCCGGTCATGTACATCGCCAACGTCGCTGAAGACGGTTTCGAGAACAACCCGCTGCTGGACATCGTCAAGGCCATCGCCGAAGAAGAAGGCGCCATGGTGGTTCCGGTCTGCAACAAGATCGAAGCCGAAATCGCTGAACTGGACGACGGCGAAGAGAAAGACATGTTCCTCGAAGCCCTGGGCCTTGAAGAGCCTGGCCTGAATCGCGTGATTCGCGCTGGCTACGAAATGCTGCACCTGCAGACCTACTTCACCGCCGGTGTCGAAGAAGTCCGCGCCTGGACCGTCCGCGTCGGTGCTACCGCACCACAAGCCGCTGGCGTGATCCACACCGACTTCGAGAAAGGCTTCATCCGCGCCGAAGTCATCGCCTATGACGACTTCATCCAGTACAAGGGCGAAGCCGGCACCAAAGAAGCCGGTAAATGGCGTCTGGAAGGCAAGGACTACATCGTTAAAGACGGCGACGTGATGCACTTCCGTTTCAACGTCTAAAACATTCGCACAAGAAAAAGCCGCGTTCATACGCGGCTTTTTTGTGCCTGACAGATTTTAAAAGATCGCAGCCTGCGGCAGCTCCTACACGGTGTACGCCATCCCAATGTAGGAGCTGCCGCAGGCTGCGATCTTTTAAGGTTTAAGCTTTTTTGGTTCTGGGCAGGAAAATCGCCAGCACCCCGAACAACGGCAGGAACGAACACAGGAAGTACACGTATTCGATGCCGTGCACGTCCGCCAGGTGCCCCAGCAGCGCCGCGCCGATCCCGCCGAAACCGAACATCAAGCCGAAGAACACCCCGGCAATCATCCCGACATTCCCCGGCACCAGCTCTTGCGCATACACCACAATGGCCGAGAACGCCGAGGCGAGGATAAAACCGATCACTACGCTAAGAATGCTGGTCCAGAACAGATCGACGTGAGGCAGGATCAGGGTGAACGGCGCTACGCCGAGGATCGAAAACCAGATCACCGCCTTACGCCCGATCTTGTCGCCGATCGGTCCGCCGAAGAAGGTCCCCGCCGCTACCGCTCCGAGAAACAGGAACAGATGCAACTGCGAACTCGCCACTGACAGGTCGAACTTCTCGATCAGGTAGAAGGTGAAGTAGCTGGTGAAACTGGCCATGTAGAAATACTTCGAAAACACCAGCAACCCGAGTACCACGAGCGCACTGGTCACCCGGCCTTTCGACAAGCCGTGAGTCGCCGCCTGCCCCGCCTTGAGCTTGAACAGGCTCAAATGGTTGGCGTACCAGCGGCTGATCCGATAGAGCACAAACAGCGCAAACACGGCGAACAGCCCGAACCATGCGACATGGCCCTGACCGAAAGGAATGATGATCGCGGCAGCCAGCAACGGGCCGAACGCCGAGCCCGCATTACCACCAACCTGAAAGGTCGATTGCGCCAGACCGAATCGCCCACCCGAGGCCAGGCGTGCAACGCGGGAAGCTTCCGGGTGAAAGGTCGACGAGCCGATACCGATCAACCCCGCCGCCAGCAGAATTAACGGGAACGTGCCGACCACCGACATCATCAAAATGCCAATCAAGGTGCAGACCGTCCCGGCCGGAAGCAACCAGGGTTTAGGGTGGCGATCGGTGTAGTAGCCGACCCACGGCTGCAGCAACGAGGCCGTCAGCTGGAAGGTCAGGGTAATCAATCCAACCTGAGTAAAGGTCAGGCCGTAATTGGCCTTGAGCATTGGATAGATCGACGGCAGCACCGACTGAATCAGGTCATTGATCAAATGCGCCAGCGCCACCGCGCCGATGATGCGCATGACCAAGGGGCTGCTTTGTGAAGTCGCGGACGCCGGCGTTGTGCCGGACTGGGCATTGCTGATAGCCATGAGAATTTCCGTACAGCCGATGGGTGCGCACGCGCAGGTGCGTCAATGTGCCATTTTTCAGTGCAACAGCGCTATCCCCTTAGCCTGCTAACGACCTCCAATTTCATCGCTCAGTAGGTGGTAGCGCAACGCCATGGTCTGAATCTTGCCTTGTTTCTCCGCTTCAATGCGGCCCCCTTACAAAGGGGACCGAGAATGGGAAGTTTCGCAACAGAGTCGGCCTACAGAGCTGACGAGGGTGAACTTTCGAGGCCTTTTAAGAGGGCACAAGTCGTGGTCGTAACGGCCTCGGCGCACGCCAATGGTGCGTGGTGCTCAGGGGAGTCATGGGGCATGCAGGCTTTTTTATCACCGGGGATCGGACTGCTGGGGCGCTTCGGTTTCGCACGCAAATTTCAGCTGTTGTTTCTGCTGTTTATCCTGCCGCTGACGGGCAGCCTGTTAATGATCGGTCAGGACTATCGCGAGAAACTGAGCCTGATCTCCGGCGAGCGTGCCGGCGTCAAGCAACTGCTCTCTCTCGATGCACTCGATAACCTGCTCGCCGCCCAACGCGACCGTGCCGCTCGCTGGCGCGCCACAGAAACCAATCGCCAACCAACGCCAGCCACGCTTGCCGCGATGGCCGCTTTCGATGCGGTTCAACCAGCCGTCACCCAGGCCACGTCAGACCTTGGCAATGCGCTGAAAACCCAAGGCGCCGAGGGCGAAACCCTGGCCCGATACCAAGCCTTGCTAACGGCCCTCAACGGCCTGGACTCGAAAAGCCTGAGTAGCGTCGGCTGGTGGCCGGATGGCTACGATCGTTTCACCAACGCCTTGAGCGCGCTGCAAGCCTTGCGCGAACAGATTGCCATGGACAACCGCCTGACCCTCGCACCGTGGCTGGAAACCTATCTGCTGACGCAGATCTCCACACAGCACGCGCCAGACCTGATCGAACGGGTCGGTCGTCTCGCCAGCGTCGGCCAGGCGTCCGTGGTGTCCGGGCAGTTCACCCTGCAAAGCCGTCTGCAATTGCGGGATTTGCGCAGCCGAATCGGCGACGCACGCGAGCAACTGGTGAAAACCGCGGCGCTCCTGGAAGCGCGCCTGCCCAGCGCCTTGCAAGCCTGGGCCGGGCAATACCATGACAGCCTCAAGCATCTGGATGCCGGTTTGAAAGTACTGGATGACGGCGTTTTCGGCGGCAGCATCAACCTCAAGCCGGAAGACTTCGAACGCAGCCTGGATGCCCTGCTCTCCGACCTCGCCTCACTGCGCCAGCAATCGTTGGTGTCACTGGATCAGCGCCTGGATTACTACCACGGCTCAGCGATTCGCCAGTTCATTGTGGTGGCGACAATCTTTGGTTGCCTGCTCTTGGCCGCGCTGTACCTTTTCATCTGTTTGCAGGCCTCGATTCGTCGCAGCGCCAGCGGCATCACGTTGTTGGCCGAAGCCCTGCGCGACGGCAACCTGAGCCTGCAGGTTCCGGTTGAAGGCCGCGACGAACTGGCGGCGATCAGCACTGCGCTCAACGTTGCCGTGGTGCAACTGCGCAACAGTTTGCTGGGGGTCGATCACGAAACACTGCAGCTGAGTAATGCGGTGCGCACGCTCAATCAACATTCCAGCGGTGCCCTGGGCGAGGTCGAAGCCCAGCAATTGCAGATCAGCCAGATCGCCGCCGCCGCGACGCAATTGGCCGCTACTTCCCTGGGTGTCGCCCAAAGTTGTGAACAAGCTTCCGGCAGCGCGCAGCACACCCAACGCATCGCCGCCGACAGCAGCCGTGACAGCCAACGCACCACCGCGAGCATTCAGCAGCTCAACCAGCGCTTGAACGACACGGCGGCGGCACTCGGACGGGTCAGTGAACAGGGGCAGCAGATTCAACTGGTGGTGGACACCATTCGCGGCGTGGCCGAGCAAACCAACTTGCTCGCGCTCAACGCGGCCATCGAGGCGGCTCGGGCCGGCGAGCAGGGTCGCGGATTTGCCGTTGTGGCCGATGAAGTACGCAGCCTGTCGCAACGTACGCAGTCGTCCACCGCGCAGATTGCCGGCACCGTCGACAGCCTGCGCAACACGGTGAATGAAGCGGTCAGCCTGATGCAAGCCGCCTGCGGCCAGGCACAATCCGATGCGCAAGCGGTCACTGGCCTCGGCGAACGACTGGGGGAAATCGCCAGCGCCGTGCAAAGCGTCACCGATACCCTGGCGCAAATCGCCACGGCGGTCGACGAGCAAGCGACCACCGCCGATGAGGTCAGCGGCAACATCCAGCAAGTCGATCAGGCGGCGGTACGCTTGCTCGAAGGCGCACGGGCGGTGAACCTGGCGGCAGACACCTTGAGTCATGGCAGCAAGGCCCTTAGCGATAACACCGGACGGTTTCGCCTGAGCTGACACGAACCCTGTAGGAGCTGCCGCAGGCTGCGATCTTTTGATCTTTTGGTTTTTAAAGGCAAAAGATCGCAGCCTGCGGCAGCGCCTACAGGGGGGCGTGGTGTTTAGATCACCGCTTCGGGAAAGTCTTGCTCCAACTCGGTTTTCAGCCATTGGATGAACCACGACACATCCGCCGAGAGCTCGGCAGATGGCGTCAACACGCGATAGCTTTCCAGTTTCACTTCTGCGTCGAGGACCCGCACCAGCGCGCCAGTCCTGAGTTCTTCACGCACCAGCACTTCGTTGGCCAATGCAATGCCCTGCCCGCTCTCGGCCACTGAAAGTGCGTGGTCGTTGTTGACGTAGAGCATGTCCGAGTTGAGGTGAAAGTCCAGATCGTGAGCGGCGAACCACAGGTTCCACCACTCGCCGTCATCGACGTGAATCAGGTTGTGCTTCACCAGATCGGCGGGACCGTCGATGGGGTCGATGCTGGCCAGATACTCCGGGGTACAGATCGGGAACACGCGAGGGCGGATCAGACTGGCGCGGGACTGCGTGTATTGCCCATCCACGCCGTAGACAATTCCCAGGTCGGCGCTCTTGCCGTCGACATCGGTAAAGGTGGAGTGGGGCTCGATAGCGAACTTCAATCCCGGCCGCAAATGCCGCATGACTTCAATACGCGGCATCAGCCAGCGCTTGGCAAACCCCGGCACCACCATGATGCGTAGCCAACGCTCGGCATCCTTGGGCCTTACCTCTTTGCCGGCCTCGATAATCATCTGCAAAGCCGCGCAAATTTTGCGGTGATATTTCTCTCCCGCCAGCGTCAAGGTCACCCCTCGGGACGTGCGCTCGAACAGTTGGATGCCCAGCCATTCCTCCAACAACTTCACATGCCGACCGATGGCAGGTTGGGTCACGTGCAGCGCTTTCGAGGCCTCGACATAACTCCCAAGACGGGCCGCCGCATCGAAGGCACGTACCGCATTGAGCGGAGGTAAACGGTGGTCAGGCATGGTTTTGGGCTGCCTTCTGCTATTAAATTATTTAACAGGTCGTATGTTAAAATTGAAGTTTCGCCCCCGCAACCCCTCACTGATAATCGAAGCACGGCAAAACAAAAAATAGCTGGCGCGATACACCCGAACACATCTCGATCCTGCCCAAAAAAATAATATCCATGGCCCGACGGCGCCGCTGATTTCAGCGAATTCGCAGGCGATGGGGGAATCGGAGGTCACGCATGAATGCTGTGCATTCGCTGCAAACACTAGCGGTGTCGATCCGCTCGGTGCGCAAAGTCTACGGTGATCCACAGACCGGCCCGGTGGCGCTGAAAAGCATCGACCTGGACATTCGCGACAACGAATTCTTTACCCTTCTCGGCCCTTCCGGCTGCGGCAAAACCACGCTGCTGCGGATGATTGCCGGGTTTGAGTTTCCGACCGAGGGCGAGATTCTGCTTTACGGCGAAAACATCGCCGACCGTCCGCCCTTCGAACGCCCGGTCAACACGGTGTTTCAGCACTACGCGCTGTTCCCGCACATGACCATCGCCGAAAATCTGGCCTTCGGCCTCGAATCGCACCCGATGGGCAAGGTCATGAACACGTCCCAGGTCGCCCAGCGAGTACGCGAAATGCTCGCCCTGGTGCAGATGGAGCGTTTTGCCGCACGCAAACCGGAGCAACTGTCAGGCGGTCAGCAACAGCGCGTTGCGCTGGCTCGGGCACTGGCACCGCACCCCAAAGTGTTACTGCTCGACGAGCCGCTCTCGGCCCTGGACCTCAAGCTGCGCCAGGCCATGCGCGAAGAGCTGAAAACCATTCAGGCCAAGACTGGCATCACCTTCATCTTCGTCACCCACGACCAGGAAGAAGCGCTGACCATGTCCGACCGTATCGCCGTGCTGTCCGAAGGCGAGGTTCAGCAAGTCGGCCGGCCGGAAGACATCTACGAACGCCCGCGCAATCGCTTTGTGGCGGACTTCATCGGCGAAACTAACTTCATCGAAGGCACGGTCACCCGTGTCGAAAACGGCCTCGCCTGGTTTGCCGGCCCCGCCGGGCATCCGCTGCCAGCACAGCCCTGCTGCGACGTTCAGATCGGCACAACCGTCGCGCTGTCCGTGCGCCCCGAGCGTCTGCACCTGATGCCGGCCAACACCGACGGCGCATTACCGTGCCGGATCGATGCACAGATCTACCTCGGCACCGACCTGCAATATCAAGTCAGCCTGAGCGACGGCTCGCGCCTCACCGTGCGCACACCCAATAGCGTTGACCGCAGCTTGCGTTTCGCCGTGGGCACCCAGGCCGGTCTGTTGTTTGACAGTGGTAGCGCCAGCGTCCTGCACGATTGAGCCCGAGGATTTGCCATGCACGCTTTACCGATCGCCAATACCCTGGAGCGCCGTCGGGCCTTCCAGAGCTTTCTCGGTGTCAGCCCGGCGTTGATCGCCATCGGCCTGTTTCTGATCGTGCCGATCCTGATCGTCATCGGTTACTCACTGATGGAAGCCAATCCCTACGGCGGGGTTAATAAAGTCTTCAGCAGCGACGCCTACACCTCGCTGCTGTTCGAACGGCAACTGGACGACAGCCTGGCCTTTGCCGATTCCTACGTGCTGATCGCCTTGCGTTCCATCGGCATTGCCGGGCTGACAACACTGATCACCTTGTTGATCGGCTTTCCGGTGGCGGTGTGGCTGGCCATGCAACCGGCGCATCGGCGCGGTCTGTTGATTTTCCTGATCACCGTACCGTTCTGGGCCAATCTGCTGATCCGCACCTACGCGTGGATTTTGCTGCTGCGCAATACCGGGGTGATCAATAACAGCCTGATGGGCCTCGGGCTCATCGACCAGCCGTTGCAATTGCTCTACACCGATGGCGCTGTGTTGCTGGGTCTGGTTTACACCTACGCGCCCTTCGTCGTTCTGCCGATTTACGCGACGCTGGAAAAAATGGACATACGCCTGCTGGAGGCTGCTCAGGACCTCTACGCCGGACGCCTGCGCACCTTGCGCAAAGTGGTGCTGCCCATCGCCAAACCAGGGATTCTCGCCGGCGCCATCCTCACCTTCGTACCTTGCCTGGGCGCGATGGTTGCCCCGGAATTGTTAGGCGGCGGGACGCGCATGATGCTCGGCAACCTGATCTTCCGTCAGTTCAGCGATGCGCGTAACTGGCCTTTCGGCGCAGCGTTGTCGCTGGTGTTGATGGCCGCAGTGATGCTGGTGCTGACGGTTTACGCCTTGCGCGCCGAACGCCAGCGTATCGCCAAGGGAGGTGCGTGATGCTGCGTTTATTTAAACGAAACGGCTTGGGCGTGCAGGATTTTCCGGGCTTCGGTGGTTTCAGTTTCCTGTTCTACCTGTACCTCTACGCGCCGATCGTGGTGCTGGTGGTGTTCTCGTTCAACGCCAACCAGTCTGCCACGGTGTGGACCGGGTTCAGTCTGGACTGGTACCGCGCAGCGTTCGCCAATCAGGCCCTGCGCCAGGCGGCCGGCAACAGCCTGTTGATCGCCGTTTGCGCCAGCATGGTCGCTACGGCCATCGCGACTCTCGCGGCCCTCGGCACGTCACGTGGCGCCAAATTCAAAGGCCTGCAACTGTCGATGGGCGCGATCATGCTGCCGCTGGTGCTGCCGGAAATCGTAGTCGGTGTCGCCACCCTGGCGTTGTTTTCCACCATTGGCCTGTCCCTGGGTTACGGCAACCTGATCATCGCCCACACGGTGTTCTGCATTCCTTTTGCCTATCTGCCGATTCGTGCGCGGCTCAACGACATGGACCTGTCCCTGGAACAAGCCTCGGCCGACCTCTACGCCGGCCCGTGGCGGACCTTTCGCAAGGTCACCCTGCCACTGCTGATGCCGGGGATTTTCTCCGGGCTGATGCTGGCCTTCATCGTGTCGCTGGATAACTTCGTGATCTCGATGATGGTCTCCCAGGCCGGCACCACCACCTTGCCAATCTTCATCTTCGGTCTGTTACGCATGGGCGTGACACCCGACGTCAATGCCGTTTCGACCTTGATTCTGGGCGTCTCGGTGCTGTTCGTCAGCCTCTCTTACTTGCTGGGCAAAAAGAACACCTGAACCTTCTACGTACCGTGGGGAAATAGCATGAGCAAGTTGATTGCAAGCATCGGAACCTCGTTGTTACTGACCTTGGCGGGCAGTGTTCAAGCCACAGAAAAACTCAACGTGGTGAGCTGGAGTGGCTACTTTTCGCCAGAAATCCTCGCCAAGTTCCAGAAACAGACCGGCATCGAAGTCACGGTGGATTCCTACGACTCCAACGAAACCTTGCTGGCCAAGCTGAAACAGGGCGGTGCCGGTTACGACGTGGCGATTCCGTCGCACCAGTTCGTGCCGATCCTGATCAAGGAAAATCTGCTGGAACGCTTTGATCCGGTCAAAGAGCCGTACTACGCCAGCGTTGTGGATAACTTGAAAAAGCCCAGCTGGGACCCGGAAGGCGCCTATTCCGTACCGTTCATCTGGGGCACCACCAGCGTGGTGCTGAACGGTGATCGCTACAAAGGCCCGGCCGACAGCTACAAGGTGCTTTATGAGCCGCCGGCGCAATTGCAGGGGCGGATCAACATGTTCGACTCGGTCAGCGAAGTGATCGACATGGCCAGCCTCTACTTGAATATCCCGCTGTGCAGTGAAGATCCCAAGCAGATGCAGCAAGTACTGACACTGCTCAAGGCCCAGAAGCCATTCGTCAAAACCTACAGTTCCAAGGCCGGCTCGATACGCGAAAACCTCGCCGCCGGCGAAATCGACATGTCGATGTTCTGGGGCGGTTCGTCGATGCGCGCCCGGGAAATGAAACCGAGCCTGAAATACCTCTACCCGAAAGAAGGCGTGCTGGCGTGGGTCGACAACATGGTGATCCCGACCGGCAGCAAGAACCCGGCGAATGCCAAGGCGTTCATCGCCTTTCTCAGCCAGCCGGAAAACGCCGCGATGACGCAGAACTTCCTCAAGCACCAGAGCCCGATCAAGGGGGTGGAACCGTTCCTCGACGCCGGGCTCAAGGACGCCCCGGAGCTGCACATTCCCGAGGGCACTAAAGTGGTGTTCAGCAAGACCTGCGGCGAAGGTGCGATCCGTCTGGCCGACCGTCTATGGACCAGCCTGATGCGTTGATTTCTACCGCCCCGTCCTGCGACGGGGTGTCTCTCCAGCCTCCGAAAGGCAGCGTTGCAATGACTTCTAATAACATCAGCGAACTGGTCCTGTTGCAGGCCCATGAACTCGCCGAACGCATCCGCCTGCGCCAGGTTTCCTGCCGGGAAGTGATGCAGACTTACCTTGCCCATATCGATCGCTTCAACCCGCGGGTGAATGCGCTGATCAGCCTGCAAACGCCGGAAGATTTACTGGCCCAGGCCGACCTGCGCGACGTCGAACTGGCACGGGGCGAATACCGTGGGTGGATGCACGGACTGCCCCATGCAGTCAAAGACCTGTCGCTAACCCGTGGCATTCGCACGACACTGGGTTCGCCGTTGTTCAAGGACTTCATTCCCGACCGCGACGGCATCATGGTGGAGCGGCTGAAGGCGGCCGGCGCGATCATCATTGGCAAGAGCAACACCCCGGAATTCGGGCTCGGCTCGCAAAGTTACAACCCACTGTTCGGTGCCACAGGCTGCGCTTATGACCCGAGCAAAACGGCCGGCGGCAGCAGCGGTGGTGCGGCGGCGGCGCTGGCGATGCACCTGGTGCCGGTGGCCGACGGCAGCGACATGATGGGCTCGCTGCGAAATCCGGCAGCCTTCAACAACATCTTCGGCTTTCGCCCGTCCCAAGGGCGCGTGCCCTTTGATGACAGCGCCGACCTGTTCATCGATCAGCTCGGTTACGAAGGCCCGATGGCGCGCAGCGTGCGTGATGCTGCGTTGCTGCTGTCGGTGCAGGCCGGCGCCGACGCCCGGGCGCCGCTGTCCATCGCCGAATCCGGCAACGCTTTTACCGCTCCGCTGGAGCGGGATTTCAAAGGTACCCGGTTGGGTTGGCTGGGGGATTTCAACGGCTATCTGCCGATGGAAAAGGGCGTACTGGAACTCTGCGAAAAAACCTTCGCCGACTTCGAAAGCCTCGGTTGTCAGATCGAAGCAGTACAGCCCGAATTCGCCCCGCAACAGCTGTGGAGCAGCTGGCGCACCTTGCGTCACTGGATGGTCGCGGGCTCCCTCGGCGCCACTTATGCCGACCCGCAAAAACGCGCGCACCTGAAACCGGAAGCCTGCTGGGAAATCGAAAACGGCCTCAAGCTGTCGGCCAGCGAGGTGTTCCAGGCTTCCGTGGACCGCAGCAACTGGTACCGGGCGATCTCCCGACTGTTTGAACGGTTTGATTACTTGCTGCTGCCCAGTGCCCAGGTATTCCCGTTCGATAAAACCCGGCCGTGGCCCGAGTCTATCGAAGGCGTGACCATGGACACCTATCATCGCTGGATGGAAGTGGTGATCCCTGGCACTTTATCGGGCTGTCCGGTGGCGAACGTGCAAGCAGGCTTCAATTCGAACGGTTTGCCAATGGGTTTGCAAATCATCGGCAGGCACCAGGCCGACTTCGCCGTCCTGCAACTGGCCCACGCCTACGAACAGGCCAGTCGCTGGTTTCAGCGCTGCCCTTCGCCCCTGTTAAGTGAGGGATTTTGATAAACGGTTGATAGCGTAGATAAATTTTTTAAAAAAGCGCTTGACGCATATTCGTTTCCCGCGAATAATGCGCGCCACTTGGCTACATAGCTCAGTTGGTTAGAGCATAGCATTCATAATGCTGGGGTCCGGGGTTCAAGTCCCTGTGTAGCCACCAAGTACTAAAAACGGCTTACCGAAAGGTAGGCCGTTTTTTTATGCCTCGAGAAAAGTACGCAGCCCGCACTGCCCACACACAAACCCTGTAGCTGCCGAAGGCTGCGATCTCTTGACCCTGGTGGCGAAGGAACCTGCTCCCCCGCCACAACAGCGTCCCCGACGCTACTCCGAACGCCGCGCCTTCAACCGCCGCCCCAACACATCCAGGACATCACACCCATCCCGCAACGGAATGGCGCAGAGCAATGCAAAGTCGCTGAGGATGAAGGACTGACATTCAATCGAGCCACGCATCGACAAGTTTTCCATTACCTGGGTGACGGCGCGAATTCGATAGCTGGCCGCATCGTATAAAACGTCGAGGGGTGCGAGGGTATCGACGAACAAGGTGGGCATGTCGTCGCAGTTGCTGGTGAGTGCCATGAAACGGCTTTTGGGTGGAGGGGCTGGTTTTTCGTAGGGTGGATCGGGGTGAAGATTTGTCATTTTTAAACCTCTGGTAAGAAGGGAAGCTGCCATCGGCCTTCCTACAGGCTTGGGTGGCAGCTATACGCGGGGTAGGAATATCGAGACCAGAGAACTCGACCACACCGAAGCGTGCCCGCGCACAGCCGCCGCAACTGATCTTACGGACGCACGCTGACGGCCGCAAATACAGGTGACGACGCCAAAGCGTCCTCTCTAGTCTTAAAGGGTTCCTACACCCTGCCACTGCATTTGCAGCGACCAACAGAGACTATCGAGGGAAAACGTTTCGCACCAGTTCATGGAAACCGATAGAAATTGAAGGAAACTTCCGACAACCTTGCCCGGAAATTTCGCGGGCAAGACTCGCTCGATGCGAACCACCAATAACAGGAATGTCTTCTATCCTTTGAGAGCGAGCCTGCTCGCGATGAGGCAGGATTAAGCACCACAGATCTTTGAACTGATCCATCGCTGACATAGATCGCCACCCTTGTCCATGAACATCCAAAACATTAACTTTCTCTATCATTTCAAGTCTGTAGAAATCTTAAAATTTCGCCCTGCGCGGCGGTCAACTTTTTTATCAGTAACGGAATTGAGTCAGCTTCTGCTAAATAAAGCGGCTCATCCCAACCACCATTTTCAATGACTCTTACTTGGAAACGCCCATCAAGATCGAATGATGGGTACCAACCAACATCTAACAAAAGATTGGATGAATATTCCACCTGCAGCAAAACTTCTTTAAGGAAACCAACCTGACGAGCCAAGTCATCATTTTCCAGTAAGGAAATTTCATCAGATGAAATCTCTCCTAATATGAGTGACAAGCAAATATTTTTCGACCTCAAACAAAGGGAGTCTGTGTTAAATAAACCGTAGGATCACGAAGAGCTATAAATGACGCCGTAAACTCTACCATTGAGCACTCCGACTTAGCAGAAACCACAAAGCAGGAACCAACCTTTTCGATAGTAAGTTTTAAAGATTCGGTTGTAGGCAATCGTCGAACTATCAAATTCTCAACCTCACTTCCTGTGATTCCTACACGGCAAGCATTATATGAGATAGCTTTCCATTTCCCCGGAGGGGTGTCTGGCAATTCTTTGATATCAAACAAAAGTGTTATCGTGGATTGATTATTATCTACGACCAATGAAAACAGTTTGACTTGATCAATTACAACATCCCCGCTAAAAACCATAGAGAAAAATTTACTACCATCAAGCTCATTCCAGAATTTCATGCTTTACCTCCTAAATGGATAGTGCTCAGCTGTGTTTTCAACTTTTCCGTTTCTTGGGCCGGCCGCGGGTCGAACATTAAAATGCGGCCCTTGATCGCCTTGACCGTTTTTGGCACCAAATTTATGTCCCGCAGCATGATCTTGAAGTATTAATTTAAATCCATCCTCTCGTGTAAAAAAGTATTGCCTAGTCCTAATCGGAAATCCTTTTTCGTTGAGAATATTTTTTCCGTTTATATCAGTCATATTGGCATAAGTGAATTGACGTGGCCTTCCATCAATATCATCCAGCTGAACATCTGGCTGCTGATTTCTAGGAATTTTTGCATCAGACTTTGCCTGCCTAAAAGCACCTTGCCTGGAAAGTTGAGGTAAATCGGGTTCGCCTGGATTCGCGCAATTTGATGACTTCGGGGACTTTGGCGGGCAATTCCCACTCAACCCCAACGGATCAATCCACCCCGTCGGATTCGGCGTGTACTGATACTGGTTCAGCCCCCCGCCAGCTTGATCGGGTCCGGCGTCAAATACCGGCCAGTCTCCGGATCATAGTACCGATGCCGGTTGTAGTGCAGGCCGCTCTCGGCGTCGAAGTATTGCCCTTGAAACCGCAGCGGTTGTTCGAGTTGCTCTCCTCCGCCGAACGCCAGATTCGTGACTTTGCCGTAGGCGTTGTACTTCGCCGCCCAGACGATATCCCCGCTGTAATCCGTCAGCTCCATCGGCGTGCCCAGGTGATCAAGCTGGTAGTAAAACGGGCAAGCCTTCAGCGGGCCTTTGCCGTCGAGCATGGCCAATGGACGGAAAGTGCCCGGTTCATAGACGTAGCTGCGGTAGTGCTCGCGGCTGCTTTCGGCGACGAGGTGGTCGCCTTGCCAGAAGAATTCGGTGGTTTTGCCGTCGATGGTTTTGGCGATGCGCCGGCCAAAGGCGTCGTAGCGGTAGCTGGCGCAGCGGCCGTCCGGGGTGGTGATACCGATCAGGCGGTGTTGGCAGTCGTAGCGGTAGTCGGTGACGAGTTTTTGCCCGGTGCCGCGGCGTTCGCGGATCAGGTTGCCGAAGGCGTCGTAGTCGTAGTCGTAGTGGCGGTCGCCTTGCATGAGCAGGCGATTGCCTTTGACGGTGCTCGGCCCGGGGCGGTCCTGCATCAGCAGGTTGCCGGCCGGGTCGTGGGCGAAGCTTTCCGGTGGCTGATCGCGAGAATGGCGGACGCGGGTCAGGCGATTGAGCGGGTCGTAGTGGTAGGTGCGTTGGCCGTGGCGGGTGTCGGCGATGCTGTCGAGATTGCCGTTGAGGCTGTAGGCATAGTCGCGGCGGTACAGCGGTTGTTGGGTTTGGCTGACAGCGTGGGCCTTCAGGCGTCCCTGATCGTCGTAGGCAAATTCGCTGAGCAGCAGGCCTTGTTGCCGGGAGTGTTCGCGACCGGCTAAGTAGACATGAGCGGTCAGTCGAGCGCCATTCAGGTCGATGGCGGTCAGGGCGCCGCCCCTGGCGTGGTGGTAATCAAGTTTGCTGCCGTCCGGCAGACGCAGGCGGTTGAGCTGGCCGCAGGCGTCGTAGCCATACCGCAACGTGCCCCAACCCTGGTGTTCGGTGATCAGCCGGTCCTGTGAGTCGTACTCGAACTCCAGCGGGTGATCTTGGCCATCGTCGACGCTGACCAGTCGGCCGAGGCTGTCGTAGCGGTACTCAACCTTGACGCCATCGGCCAGCGTTTTGACCAGCAGGCGCCCGGCGGCGTCCCGCGCATACGCTGTAACCAGCTGCGAACCGTCATCGCCGAACTCGGTTTTCTCCAGCAACTGACCGTTGAGGTCGTAGGCATACGCCGTGCGCCGCCCATCGAACCCGGTTTCCTGTCGGATCAGTCCGCCGGGCGTGTAGTCCAGCCGATAGTGTTCGCCGGATTCATTCTCGATGTCCGTGAGCAACAACTGCGCGTTGTCGTAGCGATAACGCAGTTGGCTGCCGTCGGGGTTGATCCGCCGCGAGACGAGGTGCAGATCATCGGCATATTCATATCGGGTGACACGACCCAGTTCGTCGCGCTCGGCAATGACCTTGCCGTAGGCGTTGTAGCTGTAAGCGCGGCTGGCACCGGTAGGAAATACCGTTTGAAGCAGTCGTCCAACCGCGTCCCACTGATACCGCGTGACCGCCCCGTGTTGGTCCTGACGGGTAATCCGCCGCCCCAGCACATCGTAGGAAAACCGCCGCCGACCACCGTCCGGCAGAGTCTCTTCAACCAACTGCCCCAAGGCATTCCAGACGAAGAGGTGACGACTCAGATCCGGGTAACGGATCGCGAGCAGCAAACCTTTGACGTCGTAGTGATAGTGGGTGACCTGGCCGTCCGGGTCGGTGGCTTCAGTGATGTCACCCTCGGCGTTGCGCTGGTACTTCCACACCGCTGTGCCGCGGTAGCGCGCATGCAGGAAACCGTTGCGGTACTCGTAGGATGTGGGCTCATCTTCCGGCGGAATCAGCGCCACCAGCCGTCCGACCTCGTCGTACCGGTATTCGGAGACGGCGCCCAGCGGATCCTGCTCGGCGATCAACCGGCCCTTGTCGTCGTAGGTCTTGAGCGCCTCGCCGCCCTCGAGCCCGACCCGGCGTACCAGCCGCGCCCGATCGTCGTGCTGGTAAACCTCTTCACTGCCATCGCTGTTCTGGACCGTGACGCTGCCGGCGTCATCCCAGACATAGCGCGCTTCCATCTGCGCAAACGACGCCCAATGTAGGACGCACCGCGCAGCCTTGCCGGACCGTTCCCACTCCCAGAAGAAACTCGCGCCACCGGCCAGCTGCCGCTGCAGAATGACGTGCCGGTCGTCGTAGTCGTAGCGCTCGCTTTCCCCGGCGGCGTTGGTCGCTTCGATCAACTGACCGCGCTCGTTATAGCGATAGACGATCAGCGTCTGCTCGGTGACCCACGCGTCCGCCAGCGAGTCGGCCGGGACAAAAAACTGGTAGTCGACGGCGATCAAATGCGCGCGGTCATAGCGCAACAACAACGCGCGACCAGCACCGTTATCGAGTCGCTGAATGCGGTCCTGACGGTCGCGGCTGATGCGCAGGCAGTTGTCGTAGCCGTCGCTGATGGCGGTCAGCCGACCGTTGATGAAGTGATAAAACCGTATGTCGTCGCCGGCCTGGGCGAGGATCAGTTCTTCCGGTTCATCCCCGAGAAAAATCGCGGCCCGCGACAAGCTGTTGTGGATCGCCGGACGTCCAACAGTCGGCAACGGAAAAGCAGTGCGACGGTTTTCGTGGTCGATCCAGAGAACCGTGTCGCCATCGATTTGCAGCCGATGGGATAACGAATGACTCCACCCAAAACCGAGCCCGCAGTCGATCTCGGCGGCACTGGTGCGATAGAGCCGGGTGAAGTCGAACGGCAAAACCCCATCAAGGACCCCGTCACTAAGGGTCAGCAGTTCTTCGCCGGTGACCATCGATACCGGGCACTTGTTGGTGGCGGTGTTTTCCGCTGAATCGACACTGTCGCCGTTCGGATTTTTCGCCGGCACAGAGACGTCATCGTGGTGTGCGTTTTGCTTGAGCGTGGTGTTGCGTTTGGCATCCCAGCGCAGCTGCATCTGACCGTTTTTCAAGCCCGCCGCCGCGCCACTCGCCGCGACCTTTTTGTAACGGTCGACGTAGTCCGTAAAGGTGTCGATGAACGTGACCATCGACGTAACGAAAGCCATCGCCGCTCGGTAAATCTGCGCGCCGTACTTCGCCAGGCGCACGGTCAACCACGCCACACCGACACCGACCACGCTCAACACCAGGCCAATCAACAGGTCGATCACCAAACCGACCACCACCTTGGAAATGGCCTCGGCCAACGAGCCGGCCAACTGTGAAGGTGGCAACATGTCCAGCCACAGCGTGGCGGTGCGCATCAGCAAACACAGCGCGGCCTCGTCACTGGCCAGCAACATGGCTTTTTCCATCGTTGCGGGCGCGCTCTGCGCCAGCCGGGCCAGCTCACCAGCGCTTTCACCGAGTTTTTCGGCAAAGGCGTTGGGGTCTTTCAGGATGTCGGTCAGTTCGCCGATGCCATCCCAAACCGCCCGAATCGCCGCCCAACCACCCGCCAATAGACCGTTGCCCGCCGCGGCCAACGACGCCGATGCAGACTGTTGCGACCATTGCGGCTTGAACCCTTCCCACTCCTGGCGCAGCCAGTCTTCCAGTTGTTGAGTCAGGCCGTTGTAGGACTTGAAAAGATCGTCGACCTGATCCGGCGTCACTTCACTCTGGACATGAACGCGGTAGAACTTCCCGGCCTTCCCCTCAAACTTTCCCCTGCCGTTTTCATCGAGCGTGATCGTCGTCTTTTCACCGCCATCCCTCGCGATGACATCAACCTGGATATTGCCTAGCGGTATGTCATAGACCGATTCGAACTTGCTCTCGATCAGCAGAATCCTGCTCTTCGGACATTGCGCAACGGTGGAGAAAAAATCGTCATCGCCACTGCTCACCGACTTGCTGGTGTCGCCGACTTTGATGATCCGCTCCATGCCGATAAGCGAGGGCCTGTCCAACGCCTGGCTGACCTGGTCGACATTGCGACTCAACAAGCGGCCAAGCTGCTTGCGATACAGACCCAGCGTGTCCTTGAAGCCGTCGAGTTCCTGCTCGATGCGCGCCACGGGCTCCATCAACGCACCCAACGGCGGGCAATGACGTAAACAAACGGGTCGATCACAGGCAATCCCTCGCGCAGAAAATGGCGCGCGAGACTGTGCGGGGGATCAGAAAAGAAAGAAGTCAGGAAAGTAGGAAGCGAATGTAGGGCAAATCGCTAATTAACTGATTTTTTTTGAAAGAGGGTGCGCACGAGGGCGCTAAAAGCTTCGCCGGCAAGCCGGCTCCTACAGGAGGATGTGTTGTGTGCGAAATCTTTGGCCGACACACAACCTGTGCCGGCCACCTGTGTCTGTCACAATCGCGTCGACGCCAACGCAGACAACCCCCGCTCCCAGATCTGCCACGTCCGCAGCCAGACCATTGCCTGCCAGTCGTTGTCGGCGGGATAGAACTGTTCCAGCAGGTTCAGCTTAATCCCGCGCCCCACCGCATCAAGCGGGTTGCCGTACAGATGCAGCCAATGGTCATCGCGCAAATGACGATGCACGTCAGCCCCCGGATACGTTCCGCACTCGATCACGAAAGGCATCAATCGCACCTGCGGCAGCGCGTTGATCAGCGCCTGCGACGTGTACCCGGTCGCGGTGGCTGCAACGCCGGTTTCGCTCAGCGTGTTGGCGCCGGTCAGCAGCGTGTAGAGCCACGGCCCATAAATGCCCTGCGCTTCCGGGAGCGCCGGATAGGCCGACTCGGTGATGGTCAGCAACATCGGGTGGCCATATTCCCCGGCACCGGTGTGCAGGTCGAAGCACATGGCGACGTCGGCATGGGCGACATGTTTCTTCAGAATTCGCTGCAGCGTGCGATTCGACCAGCTCGGCGCCAACCCGCCGTAAAACAATCCATCGGGATGGCTGTGCTGGCCGCCCTCGACAATCGACATCACCGCCGGCCAGCCATGTGCGCGTATCTGCTTTTCGAGCAACGCATCGGCACGATCTCGCTCGGGACCTTGCAGCTCGCGACAGGCGTAAATTTCATGCAGTGCGGCGTAGGCCCGGTTGTCCGGCAGCGGGCCGTCGAAGTTCAGGTGATTGCGATTCAGGTCGATGTTGTCTTCGTTGACCCGACGCAGCCACGCCGTGCCCCAGGGGTTGATCAGGTGAACGAACACCACCGCGACATCCGCCGGCAATGAACGCTTGCCCAACTCCTGCAGCCACTTGATCTGGCAACCGGAACCGTAG
The DNA here is from genome assembly GCF_059716195.1 of Pseudomonas sp. LBUM1644. NCBI lineage: Bacteria > Pseudomonadati > Pseudomonadota > Gammaproteobacteria > Pseudomonadales > Pseudomonadaceae > Pseudomonas > Pseudomonas sp. LBUM1644. Next base: position 5,336,735 of record NZ_CP166812.1, read on the forward strand.
AAACCCTCGACGCCGTGGGTGCCGCTCAACGCGATCAGCAAGTGCTTGGCGCCCGGATCACCGAGCACGGCCACATCGGTGCTCAACGCCTCACCGAACGGCCCCTTGAGCGGGTGCGGATACTCGGTCAACGTCGCGCCGGCCGCGCTCGCTGCCGCCAGAAACTGTTCACGCTGGGTGAGATAGCTCGGCTGAGTAGGAAAGTCGTTGTGCATGTCTGCCTCTTGTTGATTTTCTGGTCTGCCTGTTGCCCTCGACCCTACAGAAAATCCGTCAACGGATGAAGGACAAAAGCGACCCGTGGTTTGCGTCCCCTCCTGTCGGCCGATACAGTCCCCTGATGTTTTCCCACGGACGGAGTGCCCCCACGTGTTCTCAGCCTTTCACCCGAGCCGCTGCCGCCTGTCAGCATTTGCGCTGATCGCCAGTGCGTTGACCCTCGCGGCGTGCAACGCCCCTCCCGCGTCGACGCTGCCGGTTGCGCCGGAAGCCGGCTCGGGCTTTCGCACCGACCTGCACACCCGCCACGCATCGAAGTACATGGCGGCAGCGGCGAACCCGCTCGCGGCCGAAGCCGGGCGGGAGATGCTGCGTCGTGGCGGTTCGGCGATTGATGCGGCGATTGCGATGCAAGCTGTGCTGACCCTGGTCGAGCCGCAGTCCTCCGGCATTGGTGGCGGTGCGTTGATCGTGCTTTGGGATGGCAAGTCTGTACGCACTTACGATGGTCGTGAAACCGCCCCGGCCGGTGCCACCGAGAAGCTTTTCCTGCAAGCCGACGGCACACCGATGCCGTTCACCCAGGCGCAGATTGGAGGTCGCTCGGTGGGCACGCCGGGCGTGTTGCGAGCGCTTGAACTGGCCCATCAAAAACACGGTCGCCTGCCGTGGGCGAAGCTGTTCGAACCGGCCATCAACCTGGCGCAAGCAGGCTTCGCCATCTCGCCGCGCCTGCATCAGTTGATCGCCTCGGATTCGTCCATGCAGCGCTCACCAGACATGATGGCTTACTTCCTGAATGCTGATGGAAGTCCGAAAGCCGTCGGCACGCGGCTAAAAAATCCGGCGCTGGCCGTGGTGTTGAAACGCATCGCCACGGAAGGACCCGATGCGTTCTACAACGGCGCGATCGCGCAAGAGATCGTCGCCAAGGTTCAGGGCCATGCCAATCCCGGCAGCCTGTCGCTGAACGATCTGAAAGGCTACAGCGCCAAAGAGCGCGCACCGCTGTGTACCGACTACAAACGCTGGCAGGTGTGCGGTATGCCGCCGCCGTCGTCCGGCGGGATCGCCGTGGCGCAGATCCTCGGCACGCTGCAAGCGCTGGAGGCGCGCGATAAGCGCTTTGCCCTGGCACCGCTCAAACCGCTCAAGACCGACACACCAGCGGGTATCGAACCGCCCGCCGAGGCCGTGCACCTGATCTCCGAAGCCGAGCGCCTGGCCTACGCCGATCGGGCGCAGTACGTCGCCGATACGGACTTCGTGCCCGTCCCCGTCAAAGGCCTGGTGGACCCGACGTACCTGGCCAGCCGCGCCGCCCTGATCGGCGATCGCAGCATGGGCACGGCCAAACCCGGCACGCCTCCAGGCATCGAGGTTGCCTACGCACCGGACCGCTCACCGCTGCGAATCTCCACCTCGCAAGTGGTGGCGGTCGATGACGAGGGTGGCGCCGTGTCGATGACCACCACCGTCGAATCTGCCTTTGGCTCGCACTTGATGGTCCAGGGCTTTTTGCTCAACAACCAGCTGACCGACTTCTCGTTCATCCCTGAAGAGAACGGCCAAAAAGTCGCCAACCGCGTCGAACCCGGCAAGCGCCCACGTTCGTCCATGGCCCCCACCCTGATTTTCGACCGCCAGAGCGGCGAATTCTTGGCCACCCTTGGCTCCCCGGGCGGCTCGCAGATCATCGAATACGTGGCCAAATCCACCATCGGCCTGCTCGACTGGAACCTCGACCCGCAAACCGCCATCCGCCTGCCCAACTTCGGCAGCCGCAACGGCCCGACCGAGCTGGAGCAGGGCCAGTTCAGCCCGGGATTGATTCAGGCGCTAAAGGACAAGGGGCACAGCGTGAGCGAGATCGACATGACCAGCGGCACCCAGGCGATTGTTCGGGTCAAGGATGCGCAGGGGAAAGCGTCGTTGGCGGGAGGGGCTGATCCACGGCGCGAGGGGAAAGCGTTGGGGGATTGAGTCCTATGCAACATAGAAGCGTCATACCAGGAGGCATAATGCTTGTAGGAGCGAGCTTGCTCGCGATGGACTCAAGCACAACGCGTTTATCCCACAAAACACGCATTACCGTTAACGACCATCGCGAGCAAGCTCGCTTCTACAAATACCGGTCGGATAAGCCATGCTCGCTCTTCCTACCCACAAAAATGCATCAAGCCGGCACACCCAAAATAATATGCGACGCCTTGATCACCGCCGTCGCGCTCACGCCTGGCGCCAGCCCCAGCTCCGCAACCGCCTGGCGCGTCACGATCGAGTAGACCTCGGTGCCGCCGTCGAGCTGGATGACGACTTCGGCGTTCACCGAGCCATCGATGACGCTGGTGACCTTGCCTTCCAGGCAGTTGCGGGCCGAGAGGCGAATGTCGCTGGATTCGGTCATCAGCATGACCCACGGGGCCTTGACCAGCGCGACCGCTTCCTTGCCGACCGCCAGGCCGAGATTCTTCACGCTTTCCATGGTCACCACGGCCACCAGCTCATTGCCACTTGGCAGTTTCAGCAAGACTTCGGCGTTGACGGCGCCAGGCTGCAGTTGACTGATGGTGCCTTTGAATACGTTACGTGCACTGACTTTCATGACGTTATCGCCTCGAATTATTGTTTGATACAACCTACCGAGAGATCTCCAGCACCTGCCGCACCTTGTGTTTCTCCAGCGCCAGCTCGATCAAGCGGCTGACCAGTTCGCTATAGCTCATGCCGGTGGCCTGCCACAATGCACGACGGTCAAAAACTCCTCAGCGATTGGCCACCAGATGCACACCGAACAGCAGGTAGCAACTGCCGGCAAAGCGATCCAGCCATTTGCGCGAACGTTCGTAAGCCCCCGCCATCCGACGACTGGAGAACAGCAGCGCGACGCCGCAATACCAACTGAAGGACAAGCTCGCCATGGTCAGCACGGCCAGCGCCAGCAACGTGGGTGGGACCGACGAGGGCATGGCTGTCGCGAAGATGGTCGCGACGAACAATGCGGATTTCGGGTTGGTCATGTTGCCCAGGAAACCTTGGCCGTACACCGACAACAACGTACGTCCCGCTCCATCAATCGAGCCGGTATCACCTGCAACGATTCGCGATTTGCGCTTGAACTGCTTCAGGCCCAGATAGATCAGGTAACAGCCTCCGGCAATCTTGAAGCTCAGGTAAAGCGTCGGCGCCGCGCTGAACAGCGACTTGATCCCCAACCCGCCCGCCAGCCCCCAAAGCACCGTGCCCGTTGCCACGCCCAGCGCGGCCACTACGCCGTGACGCTTGGAATGACTGGCAGCCAGTTGTGCGATGTTGAAAAAGTTCGGGCCTGGTGTTACCACCGCAACCGTCCACAGTAGCGCCAGCGACAACAATGGCGTGGCGTAGCTCAGGTCAGAGATTTCCATGATGCGGGTCGCCGTGGTGGATTCAGAGATGTGGAACACATTGCAACATTCCCCCTCGGTTTTCTACCCGGTGTGAAAAGCCAGCGGCTTACGCCTGCAAGGCTTTGCCGTCCACCGGGTCGCCAATCTTCAAGAAGTGCCCGCCAGCGACGTGATGCAAGGTGCGCAGTGCGTCTTGCCCCTCGAAGTGCCACCGACCGTCACTGAAGACGCGTTCGTCAGCCTGAGCGGCAATCACTTCGGCCAGGAACAGATCGTATTGCTGGTGATTATCCGGTTCCGGCAGCAACCGGCATTCAAGCCAGGCGACGCAGCCTTCGAGCATCGGTGCATCGATCAACTCGGCGCTGAAGGTTGGCAAATCATAGACCTGGAACTTGTCCCGGCCTTGGTCCTGAGCCAGTTCAAGGCCGGACGTCGAGCCGACGGTCTGCACGATATCGGCCTGGGCCGCGCAGGGCACGTTCAACACGAACGTGCCCGAGGCTTCCAGCAGTTGACGGGTCCAGGTGGACTTGTCCAGCACCACCGCAATTTTCGGTGGTTCGAAATCCAGCGGCATGGCCCAGGCGGCGGCCATGATATTACGCTGGCCGTCATGGGCCGCGCTGACCAGCACGGTCGGCCCATGATTGAGCAGGCGATAAGCCTTGGACAACGGAACCGGGCGGCGATGGGAAACGCTCATGCTGGCTGCTCCTGGAAAAGAGCCGATTGTAGCGATATCCGGCGAGACGCGGAAAAGATCGCAGCCTTCGGCAGCTCCTACAGAAGGCTGCGATCTTTTAACCGCTAAACGCGCGCACTCAAGTCGATAACTGATTGGCAAACTGCCCGACCGCGTTCACCACTTTCTTCGCGCCGTCCTGAATCTCGACGATCACTGTACCGGCCTCTGCCGCCAGCGCCAGGCCATGTTCGGCCTGAAGCTTGCCATCGGTAATCAGGGCTACGGCGTTGCGGGCCATGTCCTGGTTCTGCCGCACCACGCCAACAATTTCATCGGTGGCCTGGCTGGTACGCGAAGCCAGTTGTCGGACCTCGTCCGCCACCACGGCAAAACCACGTCCTTGTTCACCTGCCCGGGCCGCTTCGATAGCGGCGTTGAGCGCCAGCAAGTTGGTTTGTTCGGCAATGCCACTGATGGTCTTGACGATGGTGCCAATCACCAGCGATTGCTCGTTCAGGGCTTCGATGCCTTCGCCAGCGGTTTGCATATGCTTGGCCAGGTCACGCATCACATTCACCGCTTGTGTCACCACGGCATTGCCGCGCTGAGCACTGTTATCGGTTTGCTGTGAAGTGCTGTAGGCGATGTTGGCCGCTTCGGCCACTGCCTGCTCCTGATTGACCTGATCGGTAATCACCGTGGCGAACTTCACCACTTTGTAGAGTTTGTTGTTGGCATCGACCACCGGGTTGTAGGAAGCCTCCAGCCAAACCGTACGACCGTGGCTGTCGACGCGTTTGAAACGTGCGGCCACGAACTCGCCGGCGTTCAGGCGGCGCCAGAAGTTTTGATACTCGGCGCTGTTGTAATCTTCCGGTACGCAGAACGTACGGTGATGTTTGCCCTTGATCTGCGCCAGGCTGTAACCCATGCCGTTGAGAAACCGGTCGTTGGCCGTCAGCACGTTGCCATTGAGATCGAACTCGATCACCGCCGTCGAGCGCACCAGCGCGCCGATCAGGTTCTCGTGTTCACGGGAGGCCTCGATAGTGCGAGTCAGGTCACTGGAGTAGACCGAGAAGTGCCTGATCCGGCTGTCCGCGCCGCGCACCGGCTGCACTATCGAACGCAACCAGGCTTCCTGGCCATTGCCGCGCAACAAACGCACTGCGCCGGCAAAGTGCTCGCCGCGGGTCAGCGCGGTCTTGAAGCGGCGGTGAAAGTCGTCGGATTTTACGTGGGCCGGGACGATGTCTTCGAGCTGTCGACCGATCAGATCGCCGCTCTTGTAGAGCATCTCGCCGGTAAAATTCTGGTTGGCCGATAAAATCCGGCCATCGGGATCGAGGGTCAGAACCAGCATCTCGCTTTCCAGACTTTCCTTCACTTGCTGAAGGCTGGAGAGTTCTTCGCGAAGAGCCGACAACTCTTGCTTCAAGCGTTTGTTGAACATGGGAAAGCACCGATGGACAGGGATAGAAAGCGGAATGCAGCCTAGCCATCGGCGCTGAACATATTTTCTGAAGAGCGTCTGCGGTTTGTCCTACAAAAATAATGGCGGCAAGCACGCTGCCGCCTTCAATCAGATCGCGCCAGCGGCCGGGCAGCCTCCCGCTCTGGGCATCCGCGCGCCAAAATACGCGGCGCTGCCCACGCCCACCGCGCCCATCACCGCGCAAAAAATCACGCAGATCCACGGACTCCACGGCATCAGACCGATCAACAACAGCGGTGTGATACTCGCCCACGCGGCGTAGGCAATGTTATAGGTGAAGGAAATGCCCGAGACGCGAATCCGCGCCGGGAACAGGCTGACCATGACCGACGGCACCGCGCCGACGACCCCACAACCAAGACCCGCCACCGCGTACGCCAGGCCAATCCAGTTGCCTCCACCAATCAGGCAGCTATAGAGCACGCCGATCCCCAGCGGCAGCAACAGGCTATACAACATGACGGTACGCCAGGCGCCGATGCGGTCGACCAGCAATCCGGCGAACACGCAGCCAATATTCAGGAAAACAATGCCCAAGGCGCTGAGGGCAAACGTGTGGCCGGCCGTCATGCCGAAGGTTTTCTGCATCATGGTCGGCGTGATCACCACGAACACCACCACCGCTGACGTCAGCACGCAGGTGAGGATGATCGCTGGTAGCATGGCCAGTCGATGCTCACGCAGGACAGTGCGTAGCGGCAATTCGACGGCCGCTTCACGCTGAGCCTGCAGGGCCATGAACACCGGCGTTTCGCTGAGCCAGCGCCTCAACCAGACACCGATCACGCCGAATACGCCTCCCAGCAGGAACGGGTAACGCCAGGCGTAATCAAGGATTTCGTCCGGGGTAAATGCCTGCGCCAGAAACGTCGCCGTCAATGCGCCGATCAAATAACCAAAGGTCAGCCCGGCTTGCAAAAAGCCCAGGGCATACCCGCGATGGCCAGCCGGCGCGTGCTCGGCGACGAACACCCAGGCGCTCGGTACTTCACCGCCGACCGCCGCGCCCTGGAGAATGCGCAGCGCCAGCAACAACAGCGGTGCGAAATAGCCGATTTGCGCATAGGTCGGCATGATGCCGATCAGCAGGCATGGCAGCGCCATCATCAAGATGCTCAGGCTGAAAACCTTCTTGCGCCCCAGTCTGTCGGCGAAATGCGCCATCAGAATCCCGCCCAGTGGCCGCGCCAGATAGCCGGTGGCAAAGATCCCGAAGCTTTGCAGCAGCCGCAGCCATTCGGGCATTTCCGGTGGAAAGAACAGCTGGCTGAGGGTCAGGGCGAAAAATACGAAAATGATGAAATCGTAAATTTCCAGCGCCCCGCCGAGGGCCGCGAGCCCCAGGGTTTTGTAGTCCGAGCGGCTGAAGGGCGTCGGGCGCGAGTGGGTGTTGGCAGTCATGAAGAGAACTCTGGCATAGGCAAAAAACCAAGGCGTCCATGGTCTACGCAAACGCGCCCACGAACAACCCGTTAGACCATAGTCCTAAACGCCTGAAACGGCGCCGCAAAAAGCATCCTATTGTTTTACTGTGGGCACCTGTCCAAATGGGCGTTTGCCGCCCTGAAGACCACTACAAACATAAAAACTCGAGGTATTCCCGTGGCCGCTGACATCGAAGATAGCCGCTATGCCCGCTTTGCCCTGCGCTGTTCAAGTTTTGCTGAAAAGTGGTTTCCCGACTCTTGGGTGTTTGCCGCGCTGGCGGTGATTATTGTCGCGGTGGCGACCATGGCCATGGGCGCCAAGCCCACCGATGCCGCCATGGCCTTCGGTGACGGGTTCTGGAGCCTGATCCCGTTCACGATGCAGATGGCGTTCGTGGTCATCGGTGGTTATGTGGTGGCCAGTTCGCCGCCGGCGGTGAAACTGATCGATCGTCTGGCGCGCATCCCGAAAAACGGCCGTTCCGCCGTGGCTTGGGTGGCGTTGATTTCCATGGTCGCGTCGCTGCTGAACTGGGGGCTGTCGCTGGTGTTTGGCGGTTTGCTGGTACGCGCCCTCGCCCGCCGTACCGATTTGAAAATGGACTATCGCGCCGCGGGCGCTGCGGCGTATCTTGGCCTCGGCGCGGTGTGGGCCCTGGGCCTGTCGTCGTCGGCCGCGCAATTGCAGGCCAACCCGGCCAGCCTGCCACCCTCGATCCTGTCGATCACCGGCGTGATTCCCTTCACGCAAACCATTTTTCTCTGGCAGTCCGGCGTGATGTTGCTGGCCTTGATCATCATTTCGCTGATCATCGCCTACGCCACCGCCCCCGGCCCGAACACGGCGCGTGATGCCAAAGCGTGTGGCATCGACCCGAGTTTCAACCTGCCGCCGCTGCAACCGCGCACCCGGCCCGGCGAATGGCTGGAACACAGTCCGCTGCTGACCATTCTGCTGGTGCTGCTGGCCGCCGGTTGGCTGTTCCATGAGTTTTCGACAAAACCGGCGATCAGTGCCATCTCGGGCCTGAACACCTACAACTTTCTGTTCCTGATGCTCGGCGCACTGCTTCACTGGCGCCCGCGCAGCTTCCTCGACGCAGTGGCCCGTGCGGTGCCGACCACCACGGGTGTGCTGATCCAGTTCCCGCTTTACGGCTCGATCGCTGCGCTGATGACCACCGTCAAAGGTTCCGACGCCCAGACCCTGGCTCACCACATCTCGACCTTCTTTGTCAGCATCGCGTCCCATGACACCTATGCGCTGCTGATGGGCGTGTACTCGGCCATCCTTGGGTTCTTCATCCCGTCCGGCGGCGGCAAGTGGATCATCGAAGCGCCGTACGTCATGCAAGTGGCCACCGACCTGAATTACCACCTGGGCTGGGCCGTGCAGATCTACAACGCCGCCGAGGCCCTGCCGAACCTGATCAACCCGTTCTATATGCTGCCACTGCTCGGCGTACTGGGATTGAAGGCACGGGACTTGATCGGATTCTCGTTCGTGCAGTTGCTGGTGCACACGCCGCTGGTGTTGTTCCTGCTGTGGGCGCTGGGGACGACGCTGACGTATACGGCGCCTGTGATGCCGTAAAAAGAGTTGATTGCACCTGCTATGAAGCAGGTGCAATCAGGCTTGATCGGTGGGCAACACCTTCAGAAGCTCAGGCAATGCCGCCTGAACGGTCTCCCAAACTACGTCTAGATTGATATCGAAGTAGCCATGAGCAATGCGATTACGCATACCCCGCATGCTGCGCCATGGCACTTGAGTGTTCTGCGCGGCGTGAGTCAGCAGGTCTACGCTCACCCCCAACAAATCCTCAAGTTCAACCTGAAGTCCGCCCAGATCAAAAAGCGTGGCACCTGGTAAAGCATCTACCAGCAAATCAAGGTCACTCCCCTCCTTATCCGAACCGAGCAGTGCCGAACCGAATACACGGGGATTGGCTGTACGAAAACGGCCTACAACCTCGCGAACGGCTGCTCGCTGTAGATCAAGAGCGGTGGAGGGCTTCATATTCCACCTTTACCGAGTGCAGTATTGCGCCAGTCTAGCAGTGCTTGAGAGTGGTAAACACTGCACCACTTGTAACCCCGCCTGTCACATCCCACTGTACCCCTCCCTTCCAGGAGCCCACACGCTGAAAAGGATCTGAGCATGTTCAAACTTGCAGGACTGACTCTCGCCACCCTCACCCTGAGTACCGCCGCCCACGCCGATGTCGATGTGAGCCTGGGCAGTACCGAACGTGTCACTCGACTGTTCGCCTACCCCAACAACTGCAATGTGATTTGTTTTCGCGACTGGACGCTGGAACAAACCGTCGAGCACTACCTGACCCAAAGCGTGCAACGCGATGGCTACAGTGCGGCGAAAGTCCGGGTCAAAACCGATAACGATCATCTCTACGCTGAAATCAGCGGCGTGCCCCATGGCTATCAAAAGCCATTGGCAGCGCTGCTCGATGCAGGCGACCTGGCCTACTCCGGTGCCCGCAAGCTGAATACCGACGGCAAATGGGCCTACAACTGGTACCTGTTCCTGCCATTGGGCATGGCCCTGGAAAACCGCAAAAGCGTCGAACTTCTGCACTTCCCGCCAGATTATTCGCTGACCCAGGCCCAGGATTACCTGCGATCAGCCACCACGGATCGCTGGGCCACGCTGCTCACCGACAACGGCATCCCTGCCGATCAGACGCCGGGTTACCAGACCATCATCGACATCGCACCGATTGCGGCGCCGGCCAGCGCTGGCAAGGATCTGGAAGGCGTCTACGACCACTTCAAGGCCTACCAGACCACCATGGTCAAGGAAATCAGCCGGACCGCCAGCGGCGCGACACTGCCCATGGTCGCCTTCGGTGCGCCGGTGCGTAACTGGATCAAGGCGCAATACGGGCCAACCGTCAATGTGCTTGGACTGGCCACGATCAGCCCGAGCGAAGGGGTGAAAGTGCCCGTGCTGGGTTCCAATCATCCGAGCTATATCTGGTACGCCGCCGATCCTGCGACTTACACCGGTGATGATGCACAAGCCAAGGCCGACGCCGCAGGCCTGAAAGTCATGGGACAGGATTTGAGCGCCGCGTGCTGGCAAGCCGGAATGGGCAGCAAACCGGGAAGCGATCCCGCCGCCCAGTTGAAAAGCTGCACTCAGACCTGGCAAGTCACCCGCAAAGAAAGAACCTGCGAACTGTTCTACACCTCGATCCGCAACCTGACGCCCGAACAGGCCGTGGCCCAATGCGCAACGGCGCCGATAAAGTCCCAGCTCAAACAGCTGGCGACCCCGGCGCCGGTGACTGCGGTTCCCGCACCTGCGCTGTAAAACCCGAAACCTTATTGGGCCTCGACCGGACGCAGGCGATACTGCGGTGGCAACTGCTCAAAACCGCTGATGGTCGTGTTCAGGCTTTTCCAGCGGCCGTCCTTGATGCCGTAGATGCAGCCGTGGATCGACAGCTTCTGCCCGCGATGCCAGGCGTTTTGCACAATGCTGGTGTGGCCGACGTTGGCCACCTGCTGGATCACGTTAAGTTCGCAGAGGCGGTCGACCCGTTCTTCTTCGGTCGGCAACTCCGCCAGCTCTTCGCGTTTTTCGTAGTAGAGATCACGAATCGAGCGCAACCAACCGTCGATCAGGCCGAGCTGGCGATCCTGCATCGAGGCGCGCACGCCGCCGCAACCGTAGTGACCGGTGACCAGGATGTGTTTGACCTTGAGCACGTCCACCGCGTACTGAATCACCGACAGGCAATTGAGGTCGGTGTGCAAGACCACGTTAGCCACGTTGCGGTGCACGAACAGATCGCCGGGCAACATGCCAACAATCTCGTTCGCCGGCACACGGGCGTCAGAGCAGCCGATCCAGAGGAACTCCGGCGTCTGCTGACGGGCCAGCTTGGCGAAGAAGTCAGGATCTTCTTTGGTGATCGCGTCAGCCCAGCGTTCGTTGTTATCAATCAGATCTTGTAATTCGTTCATGCAATGAAGCCTCGTGAATGATGCGCTGCTTTGACAGCCAACCGTCCGTCGGGGTCACGCGCGCGATGCAGATTGCCGATGATGCCTGTTACCTGGGCTCCATTGCGTTGGAATTCTGCAGAACCCTGTGGGTCCACCCTAGTAAGGCCCACAGTATGAGGAATTGCCATGAATGATTCACGACGTCCTTTCGATGCGACGCAACCCGAACCCATCGACGACAACGAAGACCGCATGGGTTCGATGCATGAGCTGGATTTCGACGAGGAAGAACCCAGCGCCAAAATCGGCGACGAGCTGCCGGAAAACCAACGCGAACAGCTTATGCCCAGCGAACGCGTGCGTGAAGCGGGCATGACAGGCGCCTCGACCGCTGACCATGAATCCACCGATGACGACATGAGCCCGGAAACATTGATCCATGAAGATGGTGCAAGGGATGCCCAAGAGGCCGGGGAAAGTGAGCCGGCGGACTGGGATTTGAGCATTGTCGACGAAGACGACATTGGCGGGGGCAATGGGTTGGATGAGGCCGAAATGGCACAGCGGGATCCGATGGACGGTAATCGTTGAACAATCGGCCTAAACGCACACCGTTGATCTATCGGATGGACCGGACTGTAAATGAACACCGTTGATCTATCGGATGGACCGGCCTGTAGGAGCTGCCGAAGGCTGCGATCTTTTGATTTTTCTGTATCGCGATAACAAAGATCAAAAGATCGCAGCCTTCGGCAGCTCCTACAAGGTGTTCAATCGACCAGGGTGCAGGCCATGACGACCGCATCTTCCCGGCCGCCGACGGCGGGGTAGTAATCCCGGCGACGCCCGATTTCATTGAAGCCATAGCGCTCATACAATCGAAACGCGCCACGGTTGCTGTCGCGAACTTCCAGGAAACACTCGCGGGCCTTGGCGTCATACGCCCGGGACATCAGATGTTCCAGCAGCGTCAAGCCCAGGCCACGGCCCTGGTTTTCCGGCTTGACGGTGATGTTCAGCAGATGCGCCTCGTCCAGAATGATCTGCACCACACCATGACCGACCTGCTGCTCGCCTTCGAACATCAGCCAGATCTGGTACTTGCCCAGCCCATCAAGAAAAATCCCGCGGGTCCAGGGATGGCTATAGGCCGCAAATTCTATTTTCAATACAGCGTCAAGGTCCGCCTCGGTCATCGGGCGAAACGATACAGCGTCACTCATTCGATTCTTTCCAGCGCGCCATCAGCCGACGCATGGCTTGCCAGACATCAGCCTTACGCTGTGGCTCTTCCATTAATAATTCCAGGCCCGGCAGGGCCCAGACCGAGCCCAGGCCTTCGACCTGGAGTTCACGGTTGAAGGACTCGGCGTTCGCCTCACCGGCAAACCGCACCGCCGGCAGGCCGATCAGCCACACGCAAACGCACGGAGCGTCTTCCAGCCGGGCCGAGAGAAAACCTTGCACAAAATCGCGGGCCGCTTCCGGGCCTTGATCCATGGTGCCCCGAGCCAGCAACGGCCAGCGCACGGGCTCGCCGACGATTTGCGGGCTGTCCGGCAGACCGGCGGCGCGCAACATGTCCTTGAGCAACAGATAGGCGGGATCGCGGGTCTGGAAGGATTCGCCTGTGGGTAACTCCACCAGCAGCAGGCAGCGCCCGGCGCGCAGCAATTGCAGGGCAAAACGCGGTGGTGGCACGACCGGCGCCTTGACCGCGACCGGTGCCTCCTCTTCGACCTTGGCATTGGTGCGTGTGCTGGCCAGCGATGGGCGCGGCACCTCGACTTTCACCCGTTCGGCCTGTTTGACCACAGGCTCCACGGGCGCATCGGCCACAGGCGCGGGCGCAAACGGGGCGACGACCAACGGCTCGGGCATCTCCAGCAGCTCTGGGCGCGAGGGCGCGGCGAAGGGCAATTCGGTGCGCGGCAGCCAGTTGACCACCTGCATGGCGGTCAAATAGGCGCGGCGGCGGGACTCGATAAGCAAAGGTCGGCCACTTGTGGATAACTAAAGTGCGGTGATTCTACCGCCCTTCGCTCAAGATCGCCCGCGCTGTTGATCGATAGACTTCACCGATAGTCTTTCCACCTATGAAAAATGTGACAGCCCGTCCCGAGAGTGAATCGCATCGGCCGCGATGCAGTACAATCGCGGCTTTTAATTGCCAACCAGCCGGCCATTCCGATGATCGAACCCAAGCGCGTCTTGCGCGCCCTCGCTGAACACTGGGCACTTCTGGAGCCACTGTGCGAGCATTTCGACCAGGGCACCCTGAGCCTCAACGAACTGCGTTCACAGTTGGCCGCCCAGCAGCTCGACAGTACGCCGCAGGACATCACCAGCCTGCTGGACGTGTGGATCCGCCTCGACATTCTGGTTCCCGTGGCGAAAAGCCCGAACCGTTTCGAGCTCAACGCGCAGATCCACGACTTCCTCGCTTACCTGCGCCGTGAGCACCGTCTGGGCCTGTGCCTGGAAATCGAAGCCTATTTGCGCCACCTCGAGCGCCTGGCCGGTTACATCCAGGATGCCTTCGACATTCGCGATGGCAACGATCTTGCGCGTCAGCTGCGTTTGCTCGACATGCGAGTGCGCGATGTTCTGAAGAAGCTCGCCAACGACGAACAGGCACTGGTGGCCGTCGCCGAACGCGCCAAGACCAGCGACCGGCAGATTCCGCTGCGCCAGCGCTACGCCGAAGTGCTGGCGACCTGGGACGAATACGTCGAGCCGATGATCCAGCTGGTGAACGCCGACGGCGCTTTCGAACAAGGCGTGCGCAAAGTCGAAAACGTCCTGCTGAAAATGCTCACCGAGCAGCAGCGCCTCGGCCATCTGGTCGATGACGACATGCTGTTGCGCACCCACGCGCGCATCCTCGAAATGCAGACCAGCGCCCAACTGACCCTGCGCCACGCCCGCGAGCTGCTACTGCCGCTGCGTGAAGAGGCCCGTCGTCATAACGCTGTGACTCGTGGCGCGGCGCTGGCCCTGTCGGCCATCCGCCGTAAAGGCCTCGATGCGGTGCCGCAAGCCGCCATGCCGATGTTCACCCGCCCGCAAAGCACCTTCCTTGGCAGCGCCAGTCAGGTCGAAGCCTACGTCTATGCGCTGGCCCGATTCGAGCCGAAACCGGCACGTTTCCCCAAGGCCCACAAGACTCAAAAAGGCGAAACACCGCGCGCGCCGCGTACGGTTCGGGAAATGCTCGAACGCTGCGAAGACGCCCTGCCGATGCCGGACCTGATGACCTGGCTGCTGGAGCAGGAACCGAACGGCGCCACCGACGAATTGTTGTACTGGTTCTCGCGCCTGTCTCGCGAGAAACGCTTCAAACGCGAGCGTCTGGAACGCCGCGATTACCACACTCATGAGCACCAGGTCAGCCTGCGCTCCTTCGCCCTGCTCTCGGCCGGCGACAGCGCCGCCGAGAATTCTGCGAGCATTCCACATGCATTTTGATCTATCCGAACTGTCCCAGCTGGCGCCGATCTTTCGCGAGCTGTTCAAGGGCTACCACGTCAGCCGCCGCGATCCCGAGCTGTACGCGCAACTGTCAAACTTCCAGGACCAGTACCGCACGCTGTTCAAGGCGCTGGGTTTTGAACTGGTCTGTGACACCCGTGGTTTCTACTACTTCGTGCCGGATCTGGCCGCGGCGGCGGTGAACAAGACTGCCCAGCGCCTGGCGTTGTTCACCTTTATCCTCGTCGAGCACCTGGCGGATCAGGGCCGTGACCCGGTCGCCGTGCTCGACGGCGGCAGCCTCGGTCGCGATGAATTGCCGTCGCTGCTGGAAAAGTACCGCGACCTGTTCATCCAGGCCGAAGTGCAGACCGTCGAAGAACTCGAAGAAAAAATCATGCGCCGCATGACCCAACTCGGTTTCGCCGGTGAAGAAAACGGCGTTTACCGTTTCCTGCCGCCAATGCACCGCTTCCTCGATGTCTGCCTGTCGGTTCAGCAGGATCGCGATCTGGCCGCCAGTCTGCACAGCGTGCTGCCATTGCCAGCGCCAGTGCTGATCGATGACGACAGCGACGAAAAGCTGTTGGAAACCGATGACCCGCTGGACCTTAGCGACTTCGAAGAAGAAAGCGAAGAAGACGCCATGGCCCGCGCCATCGCCGAAGAACAGGAGACCGACGCATGAGCAAGGAACGCTACGGCATTCGCCGCTTCGCCCTTTTGAACACCGCCGGTTACAGCCTCGGCTTGTTTCCGCTGGAAGAGCCGTTGTCGGTTTACGGCGCGAACAACCTCGGTAAATCCGCCTCGATCAACGCCTTGCAGTTCCCGATCCTGGCGCGCATGTCGGACATGAGCTTCGGCAAGTACAGCCTGGAACAATCCCGGCGTTTCTACTTCGCCTCGGACACCAGTTACATCCTCGTTGAGGTCTCGCTGCCCCACGGTCCGCATGTAATCGGCGTGGTCGGTCGCGGCCCGGGTGGTGGTTTCGGTCACCAGTTCTTTGCCTACGCCGGCAAACTGGATCTGGCCCACTACCAGAAAAACGACACCTGCCTGCGCCAGAAAGAGCTATTCACCAACCTTGAGCGCGAAGGCCTGAAAGCCTACGAACTCAAGCCGGATGAACTGCGTCGCTTGCTGGTCGGTGGTCACACCTCGATTCCGCTGGACCTGACACTGATCCCGCTGCGTTCCACCAGTGAGCAAAGCCTGAAGACGTTCCGCGCGTTGTTCATCAACCTGCTGCACATGCGCGAAATCACGGCGGCCAAGCTTAAGCAGCTGTTCCTCGATGCGTTCGAACACAGTTTGCGTTCCGGTAGCGTCGATTACATCGCCGCGTGCGAAGAAGCGTTCCGCGATGTACGACGCATGGAGCAGGACTACAACTCGCTGGTCACGGCCGGCCCGTTAGTCGAAGCCCTCGCCGCCGGCGTGACCCAGCGCAACATCCTGCGCGGCAAACTGCACCGGATCTCGCCGCTGCTCGATTCCTTGCTCGGCACCTGGTCGGACTACGCCAGTGCACGCAAGGAAGAGCTGACGATTCAAGCCGAGCATTACCGCAACGAGCAAGACGCGCTGCAAAACGACCAGCGCGGCGGCACTCAGGAACTGATGCGACTGGAGCGGGAAATCACCGGCATCCAGCGCTGGCTCGGCGAATTGGCGGTGCTCAAGCATCGCTTCGCTTTAGTCGATGACGTCAAAGTCCTGGAGCAGCAACTGCTCGCGGCCAAGGACGCGCACGATGAACTGGCCGGCGCATTGGCGCAGTCGCGACAGTTCAGTGCCGAAGACCTGGAAGAACGTCTGCGGGATCTGGAAAAGCGCCTGAAATCGGTCAAGCAGCAACTCGATCACGCCGACAACAACAGCTACGCCCGTCTGCGCGAAGAATTCTCGCAACAAGACGTCGAGCGCCTGATGCGCCTGTTCAACAGTGCGCTGTTCAGCCTGCCGCTGGGTGAGCACGGCATTACGCTGGACGAGGACGGCCGGTGGGTCAAATCCATGGAACTGATCCTCGACGGCTTCAAAGGCGAGCGCTTCGAAGTGCCGGGGTTGTCCATCGACATCTCGCACATCGAGCCGCCCGCTCTGCAAGCCCTGGCCGATCGCGCCGCATTGCGCGATCAGAAAGAGCGTCTGGAAAAAGAACTCAAGCAGCTTAAAACTCAAGCGGCCGTGGCAGCAGACCGCGCGGCCAGCAAAACCCAGACCGAAGCGCTGTACCAGCAAGTGCTGGATGCGCAGAAAGCCCTGGAAGATTTCCGCCGCGCGCAAACCCTGAGCGCCGAGGAAGACGACAAGCTTGAGCAACTGGCACAGATGGAAGCTGCTCAGGAAGAATTGAAGCGTTCCAGCGACGCCTTCACCGAGCGCGTCCAGCAGTTGTCGGCCAAGCTGCAATTGGTCGGCCGGCAGATTGGCGACATGGAAGCCAAGCAACGCACCCTCGACGACGCCCTGCGCCGCCGTCAGTTGTTGCCGGCAGACCTGCCGTTCGGCACGCCGTTCATGGACCCGATCGACGATTCCATGGATAACCTGCTGCCGCTGCTCAATGACTATCAGGACAGCTGGCAGGGTTTGCAGCGCAGCGATGGTCAGATCGAGGCGCTGTACGCGCAGGTTCGTCTCAAGGGCGTGGCCAAGTTCGACAGCGAAGACGATATGGAGCGTCGCCTGCAACTGCTGATCAACGCGTACGCGCACCGCACCGACGAAGCCCTGACCCTTGGCAAGGCACGCCGTGCGGCGGTGACCGACATCGCCCGGACCCTGCGCAACATCCGCAGCGACTACGACAGCCTCGAGCATCAACTGGCGCTGTTCAACCGCGAGATCAACAAGCGTCAGGTCTCCAACCTGCAGAGCTTCCGCATCGTGCTTGCGCCGAACAAGGAAGCGCTCAAGCACATCGACCAGATCATCCACAGCGCCGGCCAGTATGAAGAAGGCGAAACCCTTTCGGTCTTCGACCTGAGCCAAAGCGCCGATCAGGACAACAAGAACGAAGAAGCCAAGGAATACCTGGCGCGCCTGGTGGCGGCAAACCACAACCAGCTCGGCCTCAAGGATTTGTTCGAGCTGGCGTTCGAGATCACCAAGGTCAACGGCCAGCCGGTTATCCACACCGACATCGACGGCGCTGCGTCCAACGGCACCACGATGACCATCAAGGCGCTGACCAACATGTACTTGTTGCTGCACTTGATGGACCGCGACCAGGCCGGTCGCGTGCGTTTGCCGTACTACCTCGACGAAGCGGCGGACATCGACGAGAAGAACCAGGCCGCGCTGCTGGAAACCAGCCTGCAACTGGGCTTCGTGCCGATCCTGGCGAGTGTGAAGCCACAGGTCTGCGCCAGTGTTGCGATTGACCTGGAAGGCGGCAGCGGGCCGAACGGGATTTACATCGACGAGGCGGACTGGAAGTACATTCGCCGGCACGATGAAGTGAAGGCTTCCGTGAATGTTGAAGCGGATGAACCGGAGCTCGATGCGGTCTGAGTTAAACCGTTAGATACGAAAAGGCCGCGACCCAATGGATCGCGGCCTTTTTCATGGTGTGGGATTTGTAGTGAGCTTTAGGGCCTCTTCGCGAGCAAGCCCGCTCCCACATTTGATCTGTGTCGTATACAAAATCTGTTTACGACGCTGGCCACTGTGGGAGCGGGCTTGCCCGCGAAGGCGTCGTCACAGACGCCGATAGACTATTTACCGAGCGAAATCTTCGGCGCCCACGTCAGCCATTCATCCTCGAACTTATCGAACAACGGGAACGTCTGCTCCGGTCGTGCCGGGCTACCCATGCGGTCACCGTCCGGCGTGGCAAAAGCGATACCGCCCTGAATCAGCGTCTCCAGCGATTCGGTGCGCACTGTGGCACCTTTGAACAAGTCATAGTCAAAACCGAAGCCACTGGAATTCCAGAAACGCGTGCCGCTGCGCACCAGCGGCGCGTACTTCGGCTCGATCAGAATATGCACCAACACACGGTCAGCGGTCTGACCCAGTTCATAACCTGTCACCTTGCCCACGGTGACCTCACGGTAGGTCACTGGCACTCCGGTTTTCAGCGAACCACGGCGAGCGGCGCTCAGGACCAGACTCAATCCGGGTTCAGACTTGGCTGTCTCCGGCGGGTTGGCCAGGGCCACGAAGTTCTTCTGTGGCCCGAGGTTTTTCGCAGCCGGTTGTACTTCGATGTATTGCCCGGTAACCAGGGTTTCGAGGTTGGACGTCTTGATCAGGCCGAGCTCAGGCTTGACCACCCAGAATTGACTTCCTACCCGAGCAATGCGCTCCGGCACTTCGGTAATCCGCGCGGTGAGCATCACCGATTGCAGGTCGTCAGTGAGATCGACGTCTTCAATCTTGCCGACATCCAGACCTTTGAATCGAATCGGCGTGCCGGTTCGCAAGCCGTCGGCGCGATCAACCTTGATGGTCACCACCGCACCTTTTTGCGTCGCATCATCATGACTGGCGAACAGACGGAAACGTGGGATCCGCTTCTGTAACGGTGCCTTGGCTTCCGGCGTTTCAAAAGCGATACCGCCGGCCATCAGGCTTTGCAGCGACTCGCTTTTGACCTGGATTCCGCCAGTCAATCCACCGGTAAGCGTAATTCCGCTGGCATTCCAGAAACGGGTCGAGGCGTTGACGAGCCCTTCATACTCCTTCTCGATGTGGACACCGATGACCAGTTGTTTCTTGGTCTTGGAGAATTGATAGCTCTGGACCGAACCGACCTTGACCTGCTTGTAGAGTATTGGACTGCCAACCTCCAGCGAACCAAGATTTTCGGTGAACAACACCAAGTGCAATCCTGGTGACCGCAGATCCAGCGGCGGGGCCTTGGGCCGTGCTACAAACTCGCGTTGTGGCGCTGCGCCTTTGTCGCCGGGACGAACGGCGATGTAGTTACCTTTGACCAGTGCTTCCAGGCCAGTGATCCCCGCAAGGGAGATCGACGGCTTGACCACCCAGAACTGCGTGCCCTCTACCAGGTAATCCTCGGCCAACGGATCAAGCGTCAATTCAGCAGTGGCGCCGGACAGGTCCGGATCGATCTTCAGCGCTTTCAGGTTGCCGACCTGGATGCCTTTGTACATCACGGGGGTTCGGCCAGCTTGCAAGCCTTCGAAGTCGCTGAGTTTGACCTTGACCCGGATGCCGGCAGCAGCTGCGTCGAAGTCTTCATACAGACGGAACGGCAGGCTTGGATCGGTGGGAGGACTGTCCTTGCGGTTTTCCGGTGTGGCGAAGGCAATACCGCCCGCGACAATGCTGGCCAAAGACTCACTGCGCACTTTCACACCCGACAGGTTAGCGTCGATGCTGATGCCGCTGGCATTCCAGAAACGCGTGTGTTTGCGCACCAGTTTGGCGTAAGTGGGCTCAATGAAGACTTTTAACTCAACCGTGCTTTGGTCTTCGGACAGCAGGTAACTTTTGATCTGACCGACCTTGATCTGTTTGTAGAACACCGGACTGCCGCGGTTGAGCGAACCGAGGCGATCAGCCTTGATAGTCAGGTGCAGGCCGGGCTTCGCATCTGACAGCGGCGGCTCTTCGGCCAGGGCCTTGAACTTGCGCGTAGGTTCGCCTTCGCCGGGGCTGATGGCCACGTAGTTGCCCGACACCAGAGTCTCCAGGCCCGTGATACCGGCCAGGGTCACGCTCGGTTTGACCAGCCAGAAGCGCGTGCTGGTCCTGAGGTATTGCTCCACGTCCTTGTTCATCTCGACGGTGGCGATCACGCCTTTGGCGGCACCTTCGTCGTCGAGCTTGAGGGCTTTCACCTTACCGACCGACATGCCTTTGTAGACGACTTCAGTCTTGTTGGCTTGAATGCCTTCGCCGCTTTCGAAACGCACTTGAATCTCGATGCCCGTTTCGTTGTAGGCACGCCAGCCGAGCCAGCCACCGATGATCAAGGCAATCAGGGGCAACACCCAAATGGCAGACCAGTTCGAAGCCGGTCGGGTTTTAGCTGTAGGCAAATCAGTCATAGTCGTCGTCCGACTCCGTGTTATCCCAAATCAGTCGGGGATCGAAAGTAACTGCGGCAAGCATCGTCAGAATCACCACACTGGCGAAAGCGATAGCACCAAGATTGGCTTCGACGCTGGCAAGCCGTCCGAAATTCACGACCGCCACCAGGATCGCGATCACAAAGATGTCCAGCATTGACCAGCGGCCGATGAACTCGATAAAGCGGTACATCCAGATACGTTGACGAGCCGAGAGCGGCTGGCGGCGCTGCACCGAAAACAGCAGAAGCGCGATGCCTACCAACTTGAACGTCGGGACCAGGATACTGGCGATAAAAACCACGGCAGCGATTGGAATCATGCCGTGCTGAACCAGTTGAATGACGCCGGACATGATGGTGCTGGGGTCACCCTGCCCCAAGGAACTGACCGTCATGATTGGCAGCACGTTTGCCGGGATGTAGAGAATGGCAGCGGTGACCAGAAGTGCCCACGTGCGCGCCAGACTGTTCGGGCGACGCGCGTGCACCAACGCACCGCAACGGGTGCAGGTCTGTTCATCGCTATCAGCTTCCTGCTTGTTCAATTCGTGGCATTCGGTACAAATCAGAATGCCTGCATCAATCGCCCGCATGGGCATCCTCTCCTGATAAAGCCTGCCAGATCTGATGAGGCGACATCACCACCTCCAACCAGACCTGAACCAACAACAAACTGATGAAGCACGCCAGACCGAGGCCTACGGTAATTGCTGCCATATCTGCCAGCTTTACGATTGCTACCAGTACACCCATGAGGTAGACCTCAAGCATCCCCCAGTCTCGTAGATGGTGATAAATGCGGTAGAGCAGAAGGCCATAGCTGCGGCCAATATCAAAACGGATACTCAACAGCACGACCAGTTGGCAGAGCAACTTGAGCAGCGGGATCCCCATGCTGCAGAGGAAGACTACGACTGCAACGCCTTGCATGCCGGTATCGAACAGGCCGACAACGCCGGTCCAGACAGTGTCATGCGACGATTGCCCGAGTAGATGGAGCTGCATGATGGGTAAAAAGTTCGCCGGGATATACAACAATAATGCGGCAATGACTAAGGCAAGACTGCGCTGCACAACATTGTGTCGATGGGCGTAGAGCTCGTATCCGCAGCGTGGACACAGGGCTTTCTCGCCTTGAGCGAGCTCGGGCTTGCGCATCAGCAAGTCGCACTCATGACACGCCACCAAGTCGTCCAGCGGTAATTCTGACAGCCCAGGGGCGTCAACCGGATCTGGCATAAGGGCTCTGGCTCCGAAAAAGGTGGACCTATTCTAGTGTCCAGAATCGAAAATAACTGTGCAAATTTTTGCTGTACCTGGATCGTGCTTTTATTCCAGGCAAAACAAAACCCCTACCTGCGTACGCAGATAGGGGTTTCGGAATTTAATCTTGACGATGACCTACTCTCACATGGGGAAACCCCACACTACCATCGGCGATGCATCGTTTCACTGCTGAGTTCGGGATGGGATCAGGTGGTTCCAATGCTCTATGGTCGTCAAGAAATTCGGTAGCCGGCTCGTTCTCCTTGCGGATCACGCTCCAGCGAATGGGTATGTGATAGATCTTGGTGCTTTGTGAGTATCTCGAACTTTCGGTTCGTTTCGTCTTCACACACCGCAATCTGGCCTCTTTCGAGTTCACAAATTGCTTGGGTGTTATATGGTCAAGCCTCACGGGCAATTAGTATTGGTTAGCTCAACGCCTCACAGCGCTTACACACCCAACCTATCAACGTCGTAGTCTTCGACGGCCCTTCAGGGGACTCAAGGTCCCAGTGAGATCTCATCTTGAGGCTAGTTTCCCGCTTAGATGCTTTCAGCGGTTATCTATTCCGAACATAGCTACCCGGCAATGCCACTGGCGTGACAACCGGAACACCAGAGGTTCGTCCACTCCGGTCCTCTCGTACTAGGAGCAGCCCCTCTCAAATCTCAAACGTCCACGGCAGATAGGGACCGAACTGTCTCACGACGTTCTAAACCCAGCTCGCGTACCACTTTAAATGGCGAACAGCCATACCCTTGGGACCGGCTTCAGCCCCAGGATGTGATGAGCCGACATCGAGGTGCCAAACACCGCCGTCGATATGAACTCTTGGGCGGTATCAGCCTGTTATCCCCGGAGTACCTTTTATCCGTTGAGCGATGGCCCTTCCATACAGAACCACCGGATCACTAAGACCTACTTTCGTACCTGCTCGACGTGTCTGTCTCGCAGTCAAGCGCGCTTTTGCCTTTATACTCTACGACCGATTTCCGACCGGTCTGAGCGCACCTTCGTACTCCTCCGTTACTCTTTAGGAGGAGACCGCCCCAGTCAAACTACCCACCATACACTGTCCTCGATCCGGATAACGGACCTGAGTTAGAACCTCAAAGTTGCCAGGGTGGTATTTCAAGGTTGGCTCCACGCGAACTGGCGTCCACGCTTCAAAGCCTCCCACCTATCCTACACAAGCAAATTCAAAGTCCAGTGCAAAGCTATAGTAAAGGTTCACGGGGTCTTTCCGTCTAGCCGCGGATACACTGCATCTTCACAGCGATTTCAATTTCACTGAGTCTCGGGTGGAGACAGCGCCGCCATCGTTACGCCATTCGTGCAGGTCGGAACTTACCCGACAAGGAATTTCGCTACCTTAGGACCGTTATAGTTACGGCCGCCGTTTACCGGGGCTTCGATCAAGAGCTTCGCGTTAGCTAACCCCATCAATTAACCTTCCGGCACCGGGCAGGCGTCACACCCTATACGTCCACTTTCGTGTTTGCAGAGTGCTGTGTTTTTAATAAACAGTCGCAGCGGCCTGGTATCTTCGACCGGCATGGGCTTACGCAGTAAATGCTTCACCCTCACCGGCGCACCTTCTCCCGAAGTTACGGTGCCATTTTGCCTAGTTCCTTCACCCGAGTTCTCTCAAGCGCCTTGGTATTCTCTACCCAACCACCTGTGTCGGTTTGGGGTACGGTTCCTGGTTACCTGAAGCTTAGAAGCTTTTCTTGGAAGCATGGCATCAACCACTTCGTCACCCAAAGGGTAACTCGTCATCAGCTCTCGGCCTTAGAATCCCGGATTTACCTAAGATTCCAGCCTACCACCTTAAACTTGGACAACCAACGCCAAGCTGGCCTAGCCTTCTCCGTCCCTCCATCGCAATAACCAGAAGTACAGGAATATTAACCTGTTTTCCATCGACTACGCTTTTCAGCCTCGCCTTAGGGACCGACTAACCCTGCGTCGATTAACGTTGCGCAGGAAACCTTGGTCTTTCGGCGTGGGTGTTTTTCACACCCATTGTCGTTACTCATGTCAGCATTCGCACTTCTGATACCTCCAGCAAGCTTCTCAACTCACCTTCACAGGCTTACAGAACGCTCCTCTACCGCATCACCTAAGTGATACCCGTAGCTTCGGTGTATGGTTTGAGCCCCGTTACATCTTCCGCGCAGGCCGACTCGACTAGTGAGCTATTACGCTTTCTTTAAAGGGTGGCTGCTTCTAAGCCAACCTCCTAGCTGTCTAAGCCTTCCCACATCGTTTCCCAC
Organism: Pseudomonas sp. LBUM1644; assembly: GCF_059716195.1. NCBI lineage: Bacteria > Pseudomonadati > Pseudomonadota > Gammaproteobacteria > Pseudomonadales > Pseudomonadaceae > Pseudomonas > Pseudomonas sp. LBUM1644. Next base: position 5,360,994 of record NZ_CP166812.1, read on the forward strand.
TTAACCATAACTTTGGGACCTTAGCTGACGGTCTGGGTTGTTTCCCTTTTCACGACGGACGTTAGCACCCGCCGTGTGTCTCCCATGCTCGGCACTTGTAGGTATTCGGAGTTTGCATCGGTTTGGTAAGTCGGGATGACCCCCTAGCCGAAACAGTGCTCTACCCCCTACAGTGATACATGAGGCGCTACCTAAATAGCTTTCGAGGAGAACCAGCTATCTCCGAGCTTGATTAGCCTTTCACTCCGATCCACAGGTCATCCGCTAACTTTTCAACGGTAGTCGGTTCGGTCCTCCAGTTAGTGTTACCCAACCTTCAACCTGCCCATGGATAGATCGCCCGGTTTCGGGTCTATTCCCAGCGACTAGACGCCCTATTAAGACTCGCTTTCGCTACGCCTCCCCTATTCGGTTAAGCTCGCCACTGAAAATAAGTCGCTGACCCATTATACAAAAGGTACGCAGTCACCCAACAAAGTGGGCTCCCACTGCTTGTACGCATACGGTTTCAGGATCTATTTCACTCCCCTCTCCGGGGTTCTTTTCGCCTTTCCCTCACGGTACTAGTTCACTATCGGTCAGTCAGTAGTATTTAGCCTTGGAGGATGGTCCCCCCATATTCAGACAAAGTTTCTCGTGCTCCGTCCTACTCGATTTCATGACTAAGAGATTTTCGCGTACAGGGCTATCACCCACTATGGCCGTACTTTCCAGAACGTTCCGCTAATCTCAAAGCCACTTAAGGGCTAGTCCCCGTTCGCTCGCCACTACTAAGGGAATCTCGGTTGATTTCTTTTCCTCAGGGTACTTAGATGTTTCAGTTCCCCTGGTTCGCCTCTTAAGCCTATGTATTCAGCTTAAGATAACCATCTTATGATGGCTGGGTTCCCCCATTCAGACATCTCCGGATCAAAGTCTGTTTGCCGACTCCCCGAAGCTTTTCGCAGGCTACCACGTCTTTCATCGCCTCTGACTGCCAAGGCATCCACCGTATGCGCTTCTTCACTTGACCATATAACCCCAAGCAATCTGGTTATACTGTGAAGACGACATTCGCCGAAAATTCGATAATACTCAATTAAGAGCAACTCAAAAATTTTACCTTAGCCTGATCCGTTACCAGTGAAAGTAACGTTCAGTCTATCTTTCTATCACATACCCAAATTTTTAAAGAACGATCTAATCAAAGACTAGAAATCAACATTCACCATCATCACGATGGAATGCTCATTTCTAAGCTTTCAACAACAGAAGCAGTAGTGGTGGAGCCAAACGGGATCGAACCGTTGACCTCCTGCGTGCAAGGCAGGCGCTCTCCCAGCTGAGCTATGGCCCCGTATTGCTACAGGTTCCCACACAAAAATTGGTGGGTCTGGGCAGATTCGAACTGCCGACCTCACCCTTATCAGGGGTGCGCTCTAACCAACTGAGCTACAGACCCAATTTCGGGCTGCTTCTTATCGTCTTCTTCAATGAATCAAGCAATTCGTGTGGGAACTTATGGAGCAGCTGATGTCGTCGATTAAGGAGGTGATCCAGCCGCAGGTTCCCCTACGGCTACCTTGTTACGACTTCACCCCAGTCATGAATCACACCGTGGTAACCGTCCTCCCGAAGGTTAGACTAGCTACTTCTGGTGCAACCCACTCCCATGGTGTGACGGGCGGTGTGTACAAGGCCCGGGAACGTATTCACCGCGACATTCTGATTCGCGATTACTAGCGATTCCGACTTCACGCAGTCGAGTTGCAGACTGCGATCCGGACTACGATCGGTTTTCTGGGATTAGCTCCACCTCGCGGCTTGGCAACCCTCTGTACCGACCATTGTAGCACGTGTGTAGCCCAGGCCGTAAGGGCCATGATGACTTGACGTCATCCCCACCTTCCTCCGGTTTGTCACCGGCAGTCTCCTTAGAGTGCCCACCATTACGTGCTGGTAACTAAGGACAAGGGTTGCGCTCGTTACGGGACTTAACCCAACATCTCACGACACGAGCTGACGACAGCCATGCAGCACCTGTCTCAATGTTCCCGAAGGCACCAATCCATCTCTGGAAAGTTCATTGGATGTCAAGGCCTGGTAAGGTTCTTCGCGTTGCTTCGAATTAAACCACATGCTCCACCGCTTGTGCGGGCCCCCGTCAATTCATTTGAGTTTTAACCTTGCGGCCGTACTCCCCAGGCGGTCAACTTAATGCGTTAGCTGCGCCACTAAGAGCTCAAGGCTCCCAACGGCTAGTTGACATCGTTTACGGCGTGGACTACCAGGGTATCTAATCCTGTTTGCTCCCCACGCTTTCGCACCTCAGTGTCAGTATCAGTCCAGGTGGTCGCCTTCGCCACTGGTGTTCCTTCCTATATCTACGCATTTCACCGCTACACAGGAAATTCCACCACCCTCTACCATACTCTAGCTCGACAGTTTTGAATGCAGTTCCCAGGTTGAGCCCGGGGATTTCACATCCAACTTAACGAACCACCTACGCGCGCTTTACGCCCAGTAATTCCGATTAACGCTTGCACCCTCTGTATTACCGCGGCTGCTGGCACAGAGTTAGCCGGTGCTTATTCTGTCGGTAACGTCAAAACAGCACAGTATTAATGTACTGCCCTTCCTCCCAACTTAAAGTGCTTTACAATCCGAAGACCTTCTTCACACACGCGGCATGGCTGGATCAGGCTTTCGCCCATTGTCCAATATTCCCCACTGCTGCCTCCCGTAGGAGTCTGGACCGTGTCTCAGTTCCAGTGTGACTGATCATCCTCTCAGACCAGTTACGGATCGTCGCCTTGGTGAGCCATTACCTCACCAACTAGCTAATCCGACCTAGGCTCATCTGATAGCGCAAGGCCCGAAGGTCCCCTGCTTTCTCCCGTAGGACGTATGCGGTATTAGCGTCCGTTTCCGAGCGTTATCCCCCACTACCAGGCAGATTCCTAGGCATTACTCACCCGTCCGCCGCTCTCAAGAGAAGCAAGCTTCTCTCTACCGCTCGACTTGCATGTGTTAGGCCTGCCGCCAGCGTTCAATCTGAGCCATGATCAAACTCTTCAGTTCAAACATCTTTGGGTTTTTAAGAAACCCTAAACTTGGCTCAGCAATCGTTGGTTACATCTTTGATTTCTCGCGGAGTAACTTGTGATGCTGATAATCTTGTTGACTATCAGTCTGACTCCACAAGCACCCACACGAATTGCTTGATTCAGTTGTTAAAGAGCGGTTGGTTAAGATCTTTCGTCTCAACCGAGGCGCGCATTCTACAGCAGCCTCTGTTGCTGTCAAGCGGTTATTTTTCGAAGTTTTCAAAGTTTCCTCTGCAACTTCAACCACTTGCGCTTTCGATCTCTCGTCAGCGGGAGGCGAATTCTACAGCGTTACTCGCTGCTGTCAACACCTCTTTTTCAACTCCCTTTCGGCTTCGATGACCTGAAGCAACTCACTGTCGAAAACTGCGTAACTCTTTGTTTAGCAAGGAGTTTTCCGTTTCGACTGCGCCGGAAGTGGGGCGAATTATAGAGGTTCAGAATCTGCCGTCAAGCCTTAATTATGCCTTTCTTGTGGAGGGTGCCTTTTTAGCCATTAGACGCGGGATTCGGCGGGTAACCGCTGGTATACGCAGTATCAACAGCACCGCCCCTATAGAGGCATAGATTGCCCACTCCTTCAGGTCGGCACGCACAATCCACAACATATGCAGTAATCCAAGCCCGAGAATCACATAAACCAGCCGATGCAGCTTCTTCCAGCGCGAACCCAGACGTCGCTGACTGTAGCGATTTGAGGTCACCGCCATTGCCAGCAAACACAGAAACCCCAGTGTCCCGACAATGATATACGGCCGCTTGCGCAACTCGACCCCCAGTTGCGACCAGTCAAACCCGAGAATAAACGCTGTATAGCCGCTCAGATGCAAAACTACATAAGCAAAGCACCACAGGCCCAGCTGCCGCCGAACAGCAATCCACCCTGCCCATCCGGTCATTTTCTGCAGAGGCGTCATGCTCAATGTAATAAGCAAGAGGACAAGCGTCCCCAGCCCGAGCCGATCAACCAGCACTTTGCCCGGATCAGGCCCGAGCACATCCGCCCAAGCCTGATACAACCAGAGCAAAGGCCAAATCGAAGCCGCGATGAAAATACCCAAGCGCCAGAGCGGATATCGCATCAGTAGTTCTTCCGCAGATCGAGCCCTGCATATAAAGAAGCGACTTCATCCGAGTACCCGTTAAACATTTGCGTGTCACGCACATTGGGCTTGAACAGACCACTCGGCAACCGTCGCTCGCGGGCCTGAGTCCAGCGCGGGTGATCAACCGCAGGATTCACATTCGCATAGAAACCATACTCATCGGCTGCAATGCTCTGCCAAGTGGTTTTCGGCTGCTCGGCAACCAGACTGATCCGCACGATGGATTTGACGCTCTTGAAGCCATACTTCCAAGGCACCACCAAGCGTAAAGGTGCGCCGTTCTGATTCGGCAACTCTCGTCCGTACATCCCCACCGCAAGAATCGCCAACGGGTTCATCGCCTCATCCAGACGCAGCCCTTCTACATAAGGCCACTCTATCAAGGCAAAACCGGAGCGCTGCCCCGGCATGGCTTTTGGATCCTGCAGTGTCTCGAAGCGAATGAATTTCGCCTTGGAGGTCGGCTCGACGACATTCAGCAAGGCCGAGATGGGAAATCCGATCCATGGGATGACCATCGACCAGGCCTCCACACAACGAAGACGATAGACCCGCTCCTCCAACTGATAAGGCTTCATGAAGTCCTCCAGCGCATACCGCCCCGGCTTACCCACTTCACCGTCAATCACCACACTCCATGGCTCAGTTTTCAGGGCGCCAGCATTGGCGGCCGGATCACCTTTATCGGTGCCGAACTCATAGAAGTTGTTGTAGTGGGTCGCGTCCTTGAATGGCGTGATCGCTTCATCCTTGACGCTGATAGCACCCCACTTGGTAGAAGGGAGCTTTTCTGTAAACCAGGAAGGCGCCTTGCCAGGCTCGACATCGGCATAACGCGCAGCATCATCGGCAGAGGCCCAACCCGGAAGACCGCCCACGGCCAAACCAGCAACGGCAGCACCGAGCACTTTACGACGAGACAGATAGAAGGATTCAGGCGTGACGTCCGACTCATGACAGTCAGACGACTTGGGGACTTTGATCAGCATGGCAACTCCGCAGCATTGGAGGACAGATGCACCAATAGACTGCGGAGTATGAGGGAAATTACGCGTTCTTGTTCCGACGAAGGCGTAACAGATATTGAACCGGACCAGAGGCCGCATAGGCGAGGAAAACCAGCAGCAGGATACGCGGAGGATCGCTGAACACCACTGCAAACACCAATACCACAGCGAGGATCGCAACAAAGGGAACCCGCCCTTTCAAGTCCAGCTCCTTGAAGCTGTTGTACTTGATGTTACTGACCATCAGCATACCGGCAGCCGCAACCATCAGCGCCACCAGGAAAGACATCTTGGATCCCTGGATCCCGTAATCACTGAACGCCCACACAATACCTGCAACCACACCTGCGGCAGCCGGACTGGCCAACCCAATGAAGTAGCGTTTATCGGCGGTGCCGACCTGGGTGTTGAAGCGCGCCAGGCGTAACGCAGCGCCGGCGACATAGATGAAGGCGACCATCCAGCCGACCTTGCCCATGTCTCCCAGGGCCCAGCCGAATGCCAGCAAGGCCGGCGCAACACCAAAGGCGACCATGTCCGACAGCGAGTCGTACTCGGCGCCAAACGCGCTCTGGGTATTGGTCATACGGGCGACGCGACCATCGAGGCCATCGAGCACCATGGCAACGAAAATCGCGATCGCCGCAAAAGCAAAATACTTGCTCGCGTTGACTGAATCACCTGCGCTCAACGCCGCCTGGGCACTCATCGAGTTGATGATGGAATAAAACCCTGCGAACAGGTTCGCAGTGGTGAACAGATTCGGCAGAAGATAGATACCACGATGCCGGACTTTACGGCCTTCAGCGTCGTGCCCTTCTTCGATGTGTTCATCGATGGGCAGCAGGCTTTCGGCGTCAGAAGCCTGGTTTGGCTCTTCGGGACGTTCGCTCATGGACATTACCTTGCAACGGGGTGGAAAGTTTCGACAGGTGTCTGGGACGACGGTTCGGCCGCAAACGATGCAGCTTTATACCAGAACCGGCCACCCAAACGAAAAAACGCGGCCTAGGCCGCGTTTTCCGTACAAGTGCGCGACTTAGTTTTTGGCTTTGTCGACGATCTTGTTGGCACCGATCCACGGCATCATGGAGCGCAGTTGCTCGCCGATGATTTCGATACCGTGAGCGGCGTTATTACGACGCTTGGCGGTCATCGAAGGATAGCCGGTAGCGCCTTCGCTGATGAACATCTTGGCGTATTCACCGTCCTGAATACGTTTCAGGGCGTTGCGCATGGCCTGACGGGACTCGGCGTTGATCACTTCCGGACCGGTCACGTATTCGCCGTATTCAGCGTTGTTGGAGATCGAGTAGTTCATGTTGGCGATACCGCCTTCGTACATGAGGTCAACGATCAGTTTCAGTTCGTGCAGGCATTCGAAGTAGGCCATTTCCGGCGCGTAGCCAGCTTCAACCAGGGTTTCGAAACCGGCTTTGACCAGTTCAACGGTACCGCCACACAGAACGGCTTGTTCGCCGAACAGGTCGGTTTCGGTCTCGTCCTTGAAGGTGGTTTCGATGATGCCGGTACGGCCGCCACCCACGCCAGCAGCGTAGGACAGTGCAACGTTTTTAGCGTTGCCGGAAGCATCCTGATAGATCGCGATCAGGTCAGGAATGCCGCCGCCTTTGACGAACTCGGAACGCACGGTGTGACCCGGTGCTTTCGGCGCGATCATGATCACGTCGAGGTCGGCGCGCGGAACAACCTGGTTGTAGTGGATCGCGAAGCCGTGGGAGAAGGCCAGGGTGGCGCCTTTCTTGATGTTCGGCTCGATTTCATTTTTGTACAGGGCAGACTGGAACTCGTCCGGGGTCAGGATCATGACCAGGTCGGCAGCAGCAACAGCGGAAGCAACGTCGGTCACTTTCAGGCCGTGAGCTTCGGCTTTGGCAACAGTCGCCGAACCTTTACGCAGACCAACAGTAACGTCAACGCCGGAGTCTTTCAGGTTGCACGCTTGAGCGTGGCCCTGGGAACCGTAACCAATGATGGCAACTTTCTTGCCCTGGATGATCGACAGGTCGCAGTCTTTTTCGTAATAAACTTTCATGAAATTCCCCTATATATCCAGGCCGTTCAGGCCATTCGCTAATTTGGTTTAGATGCTGAGTACTTTATCGCCGCGAGCGATACCGGTTACGCCGCTACGGACGGTTTCCAGAATCGAGGCGGTGCCGATGGACTGAATGAAGCTGTCGAGCTTGTCGCTGGTACCGGTCAGTTGAACGGTATACACGCTAGCGCTGACATCGACGATCTGCCCACGGTAAATATCGGTAGTGCGCTTGATCTCAGCGCGCTGGGCGCCGGTGGCCTTGACCTTGACCAGCATCAGTTCGCGCTCGATATGAGCACTTTCCGACAGGTCGACCAATTTGACCACTTCGATCAGCTTGTTCAGGTTCTTGGTGATCTGCTCGATGATTTCATCGTGGCCAACCGTGGTCAGCGTCAGACGCGACAGAGTCGGGTCTTCGGTTGGCGCCACAGTGAGGCTTTCGATGTTGTAGTTGCGCTGCGAGAACAGGCCGACTACACGAGACAGAGCACCGGGTTCGTTTTCCAGAAGCAAGGAAATAATGTGCCGCATGATTAAGTACGCTCCGTCTTGCTCAGCCACATATCGCGCATGGAGCCGTCTTTGATCTGCATCGGGTAGACGTGCTCGGCGGCATCGACCTTGATATCGATGAATACCAGGCGATCCTTCATGGCGAACGCTTGTTCCATCATCGGCTTCAAATCTTTCAAGTCGGTGATGCGCATACCGACGTGACCATAGGCTTCCGCCAACTTGACGAAGTCCGGCAACGATTCCATATAGGAGTGCGAGTGACGCGCGCCGTAGCTCATGTCCTGCCACTGACGGACCATGCCCAGCACGCCGTTGTTGAGCAGGATGATCTTCACCGGCAGGTCATGCTGCAGACAGGTCGACAGCTCCTGGATGTTCATCTGGATACTGCCTTCACCGGTAACGCACGCCACGTCAGCGTCCGGGAAGTTCAGTTTCACGCCCATTGCTGCCGGAAAACCGAAGCCCATCGTGCCCAGGCCACCGGAGTTGATCCAGCGATTTGGCTTGTTGAAGCGGTAGTATTGGGCGGCGAACATCTGATGCTGACCGACGTCCGAAGCCACATAGGCGTCGCCCTTGGTCACTTCATGAAGGGTCTCGATCACGGTTTGCGGCTTGATGATGCTGCCGTCACCCTTGTTGTAAGGGAACATGTCGCGATCACCGCGCCACTCTTCCACTTGCTTCCACCAGGCAGCGACCGAATCCTTGTTAGGGGTCTCGCCGATCTCCTTGAAGGTAGCGACCATTTCGGTCAATACGCTTTCCACCGGCCCTACGATAGGAACGTCGGCCTTGATGGTCTTGGAGATCGAAGCCGGGTCGATATCGATGTGGATGATCTTGGCGCTTGGGCAGAACTTCGACGCACCGTTGATAACACGGTCATCGAAACGCGCGCCTACGGCCATGATCACGTCCGCATGGTGCATCGCCAGATTGGCCGTGTAGCTGCCGTGCATACCGAGCATGCCAAGGAACTGGCGGTCGCTGCCCGGATAGGCGCCAAGGCCCATCAACGTATTGGTCACCGGCGCGTTCAGCAGTTGCGCCAACTCGGTCAACGGCGCGGAGCCGTTACCCAGGATGACGCCGCCGCCGGCGTAGATGATCGGCCGCTTGGCCGCCAGCAACATTTCCACGGCTTTGCGGATCTGGCCGGAGTGACCACGAACCGCCGGGCTGTAGGAACGCAGTTTGGCTTTTTTCGGGAAGATATATTCGAACTTCTCGGCCGGGTTGGTCATGTCTTTTGGAATGTCGACAACGACGGGACCAGGACGACCGGACTGCGCCAGGTAGAAGGCCTTTTTCATGATTTCCGGGATTTCGGAAGCATGCTTGATCATGAAACTGTGTTTCACGATTGGCCGGGAGATACCGATCATGTCGGTTTCCTGGAACGCATCGGTACCGACCATGGTGCTAGGCACCTGGGCGGTCAGGATGACCATCGGGATCGAGTCCATGTACGCGGTGGCAATACCGGTAATGACGTTGGTCGCGCCGGGACCGGAGGTCACCAGTACGACGCCGGCCTTGCCGGTTGCACGCGCATAGCCGTCAGCCATGTGAGTGGCTGCTTGCTCATGACGAACGAGAATATGTTGAACGGCTGGTTCTTTGAACAGCGCGTCATAGATATGCAATGCGGCACCGCCCGGGTACCCATAGATATATTTGACGCCTTCGTCACGCAAAAAGCGGACGAGCATCTCACCGCCAGATAAAAGCTCCACGTTGTTCACCTCTAAAACGCCAGAATACCGTCCACACACAAGGGGACGGGTCTTAATAGGTTTACTTCTCAGCAGAGCATGAGCGACGGTGGTCGCCGACTACGTCAGCACTGACTGAGCAAGTATTGGGATCGTCCCAAGTGTTGCGGGCCTTTCCCACCCAGCGCGAGGTAACGCGTTGCGGGTGTAACAGGTCGGCGCGGATGTGCGCCTCATGATCTGCCGAGTGGGCCTGCTTCTGGCAGTCCCTCTACAGCGGACTTTGGATTCTTCTGTTTCGTCCCCCGCAAGTCAAGTCGTCTATGTGCTTTATTGAAGTAAGCACATGAGAAAGCAAGAAAAAACCGCTAAACATCAACTGTGTTAGCTTCAATTGCGCAACTCATGGCAAGGAAATGACATGCGAAAGCTCTTCATGGTCGGTCTGCTCATCAGCCCTTGGTGCATGGCGGGCCAGATCTACAAATGGGTCGACGCCCAAGGCGTCACCCACTTCGACGCACAACCACCTCAAGGCCAGGCAGCGACGACGCTGGTGACGCCCTCCTCGCCTGCCGGCAAACCGGCCGCGCCACCACGCGACAGCGCCATCGGCGATCAAGGGGCCATCGATAACACTGTGAAAAAACAGGTGGCCGAGCAGCAGGCCCAGCTAAAGGTGTTTTGCGAGCAGGCCCGGACAAATTTGGCTCAACTGCAGAACAATCCGCGACTACGGGAAGAGGTTGATGGCGAGATGCGCCGCTTGACCGACCAAACACGTCAGGAGCGCATTACCGAAGCACAGAAACAGATAGCGGAGAACTGTGCAGGAGCTGTAGGAGCTGTAGGAGCTGCCGAGTGAAACGAGGCTGCGATCTTTTGATTTTGCTTTTTAAGAAACAAGATCAAAAGATCGCAGCCTCGTTTCTCTCGGCAGCTCCTACAAGTCCTACACAGCTATCGGCGTCAGCGGGAGGCGGTGATCAGCAGATCGAATTCTTTGAGCAGGACCTGCAATTGCCGATCCCTGCCCTGGACATTGCGGGCGGCGAAAACCATTTCGGCCATCTCCTGAATTCCCGATGCGTTGGGCAGCGGCAGATCCTGCTCCAGGATAGTCTTCATGCGCGGCAGGAAGATCCATTGCAGCCACTGCTCGAAATCCAGTGTATCGACCGAGAATGGCTCGACACTGGAAAGCGCCTCAGCGGAGGGCGAGACTTCGTCCCACCAGCCCTGAATTCGCAGCTCGCGCTCGATCAACAGCAGCTGCTCGGCAATCTTCGGAAAACGAGCATCCATCACAGCGAAACCTTGGCCTTCTGACGAGCCAGTGCAGCGCCGGCGGAATCGCCCTGCTTCTCACGTGCCTGAGCGATCAAACCCCACAGGCTGGCTTGAAGATCCGGACGACCATTGGCCAGCGTCAAACCACGACGCGCGAACTGCTCGGCCTGTGCCGCATCGCCTTGAGCCATGCGTACCTGAGCCAGACGATAAAGCACTTGCGGCTCACGCGGCGCAACCCGCTGGGCGCGCTCAAGGCTGGACGAGGCACCATTGAGGTCACCGCCCGCCTGTTGCTGCTGAGCGGTGGTCAACAGCGCCAATACCGGACCATCGAGCTGCTCATCCGCAGACAGGCCGCCGCCGGTACTGGCCGAAGGAATTCCACTCGGCGTCGACGGCATGCTGTAGCTGCCTTGATTGATCGGAGCGGACTGGACCGGCGAGGTATCGATCGGCCCCGGGGTAATCGGGCCAGGGGTGATCGGCGCAGTGCTGATTGGCGCCGATGTCACTGCACCGCCACCTGGCACCATCACAACCACGCCGGTATCGCCTTGCGGGATCGCCTGAGTCTGGGCTTGCACAGGACGTTTGGTCGTCGTCTGACGGTAACCGCCATTTGCCGAAACACGTTCACTGTTCGAAACGGCGCTACCGGAATCCACAACCGGAATCGAACCGCGCTGTACGCTGGAGCAACCGCTGAGCAACGCCACTACGGTAACTGCTGGAATCAACCACTTGTTCACTTGAAACCCTCTTTGCTTAATTCATCCAGCCCTTGACCCAATCCATCACCGTTTCGCCGGAAACAGGGCTTTCGCCACCGCAAGCAGCACCGGGAGGCGGTTCACTGCCGCGAATATACGGCATCTGCACGGCACCTGGGCAGTTGGCATCAGAGCCTTGTCCGGTACGGGAATCGACCCACGCCTGAACAATGTTGTCGGGTTGCGGCATGTCCAGCGGCAGCGGATCGGCTTTGCGCATGAAGCTGGTCCAGACCTGCAACGCACCGGTTGCACCGGTGAACGGTGTTTTGCCGTTGTCGTCGCGGCCCAGCCAGACCACCGCCAGCAGATCCTGACTGAAACCGGCGAACCAACTGTCTCGCGAATCGTTACTGGTACCGGTCTTCCCAGCCAGCGTCAGGGTCTTCGGCAAGACGTTATAAACCGAACTGCCGGTCCCTTCACGCATGACCCGCTGCATGGCGCTCTGGATCAGGTAAATGGAGGCCGGATCGAAACGCTGCTGAATCTGGAACGGGTAACGCTTGAGCGGCTCTCCTTCGGCGGTCAGCACGCTGCGGATCCCGCGCATTGGCGTATTGAAACCACCGTTGGCGAGCGTCTGGTACATGGTGGCCACTTCGATCGGAGTCATTCCACCCGCACCCAGCAGCATCGACGGGAAGGCCGGGAACTCGCGCGTCACGCCCAGGCGCCCCAGGGTCTTCAAGACGTTCGGCACACCTACCGCCAACCCGAGACGCGCGGTCGACAAGTTGTAGGAATGGGCCAGGCCCTGGTACAGGAAAACGGTGCCATGGGAGCGACGATCATAGTTCTGTGGTTTCCAGACCTGACCGTCAGCGCCCTTGACCGAGAACGACTCGTCCGACAGCCAACTGGTCAAGGTGTACTGGCTCGGCTTCTCAAGGGCGGTCAGGTACACCGCCGGCTTGATCAACGAGCCGACAGGTCGCACGGCATCCAGCGCACGGTTGAAACCGGCAAAACTCGCCTGACGACTGCCGATCATGGCCTGGACTTCGCCGGTTTCCGGGTTGGTCACGACCATGGCCGCTTCCACATCATCCGCGCCTTTGCGCCCGGACAAACGCTTGAAGGTGTCGTTGACCGACGCTTCGGCTTTCATTTGCAGGATCGGATCGAAGCTGGTGAAGATCCGCAGGCCTTCTTCAGTCAAGTCTTCGTCGCGGTAGTCTTCGCGAAGCTGACGTTTAACCAGATCGATAAAACCCGGGAACGAGCTGTCGGCCAGTTTGCCGCGAGTGGTGACACCCAATGGCATTTTCTTCGCAGCAGCGACCTGCTCGGCGCTGGCGACGCCTTGCTGCTCAAGCACATCAAGCACCAGGTTGCGCCGCTCAAGCGCCCGCTCAGGATTGCGCCGCGGGTTGTAATAGGACGGTCCCTTGACCATGCCCACCAGCAAGGCTACCTGTTGTAATTTCAGCTCGGATAACGGCTGCCCGAAGAAAAACTGGCTAGCCAAGCCGAAACCGTGCACGGCCCGCTGACCATCCTGACCGACGAACACTTCATTGAGGTAAGCCTCAAGGATTTCTCGTTTGTCGTAATGCAGCTCAAGCAACATCGCCATCATGGCTTCGGTGAGTTTGCGGGTCAGGCTGCGCTCGCTGGTGAGGTAGAAGTTCTTGACCAACTGCTGCGTCAGCGTACTGCCGCCCTGGGTCATCTTGCCGCCAGAGGTGTTGACGTAGACGGCTCGTGCAATCGACTTGGGCGACACGCCCCAGTGGCTATAAAAATCCCGGTCTTCCACGGCGACCAGGGTTTCCAGCAGATACGGCGGGACCTGATCAATTTTGATCAGAATGCGATCTTCGAGATTTTTCGGGTAAATCCCGCCGATCAGCAGCGGTTCCAGCCGCACCACGGAAAGCTTTGAACCGTTCGTCGCCGAGAGTTCGGCCACGTAGTCACCGGAGAAACGCACACGCACCGGTTGAGCCTTCTCCAGACCTTCATAGAACTGGAAGCCACGGGTATTCAAGTCGACGGTATTGCCGTTGACCGCCGCAGCGCCGGGGCCGTTGCTCACGCTTTCGCGTCGATAACCCAACGCGTCGAGCTCGGTAAGGAAGTCATCCTTGCTCAACTTCTGGCCGGTGAACAGCTCCAGCGGGCGCGCATACACCTTGGCCGGGATCGTCCAACGCTTGCCGGAGAACTTCTCCTGGACGATGGCGTCGAGGTAAACCGCGAACCCGGCGAGCACCACAAGGCCGACCAGACTGAGTTTAAGGGCCCAGCCCAGCCAAGGGCGCAGGCCCTTGGAAGGTGGTTTTTTGGGAGTGCGGGGGGATCGAGTACGAGTCATGGCGGCGGATTATACGCACTTTATTCATACTCAACAGGCGCCCTCCGAGGTTTGCGTCAGACGGACTTGCAGCCATAATGGCGGCCTCGAATTTCTTAGACTCTGAAGGATCGCCTGTGAGCCAGTCCCTGATCGCCGCCCTGCAAAACCCTGCCCTCTACCCGCATCCTGTAGACGGATTCCAGGTTATCGAAACCCATATTTCCTGGGTCATCCTCACAGGTCCCTTTGCTTATAAAGTGAAGAAGCCGATGAATTTCGGCTTCCTCGACTTCACCACCCTCGATGCCCGTGAGCATTTCTGCGGTGAAGAGCTGCGTCTGAACCAGCGCCTGACCAATGATTTGTACCTCGAAGTATTGCCGATCACCGGAAGCGCCGAAGCGCCACAACTGGGCGGTGATGGCCCGGTCGTCGACTACGCCCTGAAAATGCGCCAGTTCCCACAGAGCCAGCTGCTGAGCACGCTGCAGGCCAACGGCGAATTGACCACCGCGCACATCGACGAGATGGCGGTACAGATTGCTCAATTCCATCTTACGGCCCCGAAAGTACCGGCCGAACACGAAGCCGGCACTCCGGACAGCGTGATGGCGCCAGTGCGCCAGAATTTCGACCAGATCCGCCCATTCCTCAGCGACAAGGCCGATCTGCTGCAACTCGACGCCCTGCAAGCCTGGGCTGAAAGCAGCTTCGAACGCCTCAAGCCACTGTTCGCCCAACGCAAGGCTGACGGCTTTATCCGCGAATGCCACGGCGACATCCATTTGGGTAATGCCACCGTGATCGATGGCAAGGTCGTGATCTTCGACTGCATCGAGTTCAACGAACCGTTCCGCTTCACCGACGTTTATGCCGACACCGGTTTCCTCGCGATGGACCTGGAAGACCGCGGCCTGAAAAGCCTGGCACGTCGCTTCATCAGCCAATACCTGGAGCTGACCGGCGACTACCAGGGTCTTGAGTTGCTGAACTTCTATAAAGCCTACCGTGCACTGGTTCGCGCCAAGGTCAGCCTGTTCAGCATGCCGGCCGAGGCCGACCCCGTGCAGCGCGCCACCACCCTGCGCCAGTACCGCAACTATGCCAACCTCGCAGAAAGCTACAGCACCATTCCTTCGCGCTTCATGGCCATCACCCACGGTGTTTCGGCTGTCGGCAAGAGCCACGTGGCCATGCGTCTGGTTGAAGCGCTGGGCGCCATTCGCCTGCGCTCCGATGTAGAACGCAAACGCCTGTTCGGCGAGCAAACCGTCGCGAACGACCCACAGGCCGGCATCTATAGTGCTGACGCTAGCGCCGCCACTTACACTCGCCTGCATGAAATCGCCGCCGTGATCCTGCGCGCCGGTTTCCCGGTCGTGATCGATGCCACCTACCTCAAGCGTGACCAGCGCGATGGCGCAGCGAAAATTGCCGAGGCCACCGGCGCGCCGTTCCTGATCCTCGATTGCAATGCGCCGCAAGCGGTGATCGAGACCTGGCTGGCCCTGCGCCAGGCAGACAAAAAGGATCCGTCCGACGCCAACCTGGCCGTTATCGAAGCACAGCAGGCGAGTCGCGAAGCGCTGACACCGGCAGAAATTCTCTGCAGCAAACGCGTGCAAACCAATGAAAGCGGGACTCTCGACACCGTCGTGGCACAGATCCGCCAACGCCTGCCGGGCCTCTGAGAAAGTATTTCAGCCGTGTAGCCCTCGCCGGCTTCACGGCTGTCAAATAGTGGCACTATACTGGCGTCATAAAACCATCAGGTGATGTGACATGAGCCAGCCCAAACTTCTCGACACTCCGCTTTATGCCTTGCTGCACAAAGACGACATCACAGGTTTTAACAAGGAGCGTCCCTTGGACGGCCCTATCGACATGGTCGGCGGTGACTTCCGGGGCCTGGATCTTCGCGAATTGAATGCCGAGGGTGTCGACTTCACCGATGCGTACTTCCGCTCTGCCGACCTGCGCGGCATCGACTTTCGTAATGCCTCTCTTGAAGGCGCGAGCCTGGCCCATGCGCAGATATCCGGTGCCTACTTTCCGCCAGAGCTGAGTGCCGATGAGATTCTGATGTCGATGAACTTCGGGACACGCCTGCGTTACCGCACTCGCTAAAAGCGACCTGCAACCGACAAGTCCGGCGCCCCTTCGATTCGCGCTGGGCTCTGTGCATCGCCCGCCTGAAAGCTGATTCCCTCTCCTCTTTTCCTACAGCGCTCGCGGATTTTACTGACACGCCAGGGTTGGCCGCTTAGAAGCTTTTGCGCCGAAACCGACCAAACAATCACGCTTTTCCTACTGATGGCTACACTCCTGAGAAGCTCGCCCACGCTCCGTTCGGCTGTCGCAAGGAGGCTTGATGAATGATGAATTGCAACACCTGAAGAATCTTGGCAAGACGTCGGCGCAGTGGCTGCATGCCGTGGGCATTCACAGCGCTTCGGACTTGCGTCGCCTGGGGGCGGTGGATGCTTATCGGGCCGTGCGCACGCGCGGATTCAGAGCGTCCAAGGTGTTGTTGTATGCGATTGAAGGCGCCTTGATGGATGTGCATTGGAACGACATCCCCGCCGAGCGCAAGGAAGCACTGAACAAGCAACTGGATGCGATTTCTTCGCGCCATAAAAACTGAACAGGTGAATGGCGCTGTAGACAGCAGCCTGCCGCCCAATGATTACGGGGCTTTCCAACGAGCAGGTGGCGAATTTCAAGTAATTGAGAAATCAGCGGTTGACTTGGTAATGAGAATCGCTATGATTATCACAACTGGTCGCGAGACTGGTCGATATTTGAAAAGCCCTTGGTTCGGACTCTCAGATATCTCCTCATCAGGCTAATCACGGTTATTTGACCCGGCTCTTGCCGGGTCTTTTTTTGCCTGTCGAAACGACACCCGCTCATTTACCGAATTGCTTACGCATCTGCGCACAGTAATCCTGCACGGGCGTGGCAGGCGTGTACCAAACATAATCGGCCATCGCCGCCGTAACCTCACCGCCCTGCTGCGCCAGCATCAATACAACTGGCGCCTGCGTCGCTCCAAGATCCAGCGCATGGATCGGCACGCCGACATCCTTTCGCGCATGGTAAGCACCGGCAAACAGTAATGACGGCGTAGGCGCCGCCAGCAGACGCTCAGCCATCCGCCGATCACGTTGCTGCTGCACCGCTAGCATCGCCGGCATTTGCGATTGCGGCAGCAGGCCGCAGTGAGACTCGCTGACTTGCTCCAACAGTTCGTCCCTGACGGAAGCAGCGTTGGAGCGCGACCCACTCAGCGCCGGAGGTTTGGCGTAGACACTACGGACTTCAACCGTGTCCAGATTGGCCGCCAGCAACGGGTATGGCTGAGCCAAGGCGAACCGCAGGATCGGCCCGTACAATTCCCAATCCCAGCCAGGTTGCCAGGCTAATGCAGCGGGCAAATCCACTGGCGGTGTCGACGCGTGGCGAACGTCATCGACGCGCAGTTGTTGATCCGGCGTGAGCATTTCCAGCAGCAGACTGCCTTGTGGTCGCTGCTCTGCCAACGACTTCAGCAACCACAATTGCAGTGCATGGTGATCGCGATTGTCATGCTGCTCGCCCACGATCAGCCGCGCAGGCTCGGCCAATCGGGCCACCAACTCCTGCGCCGTGAGGACCTGTCCGCTGCGCAAGTCGCGAATTTCGCCCGCAATCGGCGGTGGCGCCGATGCGTGCTGACAGGCACTCAACAACAGCAAGGCCAGCATCAGGATCCCACGCATGTACTCACCTCCCTTGAAAAGCTCAGCGGGCGATGATCAGCGGATGCCCACGCTCCGGATGCTGCTGCACCAGCACTTCCAGCCCGAACACTGCCTTGAGCGGTTCTGGACGCAACACCTGCTCCGGCGTATCGAGCGCCACCGGGCGCCCGCCTTCGAGCAGCAACAAGCGATCACAATAGCGCGCCGCCAGGTTTAGATCATGCAGGATCACCAACACCGCCGCGCCGCGGCCGGCAAACTCGCGCACCGCTTGCAGGGTGGTGTGCTGGTGCAACGGATCGAGCATCGAAGTCGGTTCGTCGAGCAACAAGGTCTGCCCGGCTTCACCCGGCCAGAGCTGCGCCAGTACCCGCGCCAGATGCACCCGTTGCCGTTCTCCACCGGATAAGGCCAGGTAGCTGCGACCGCTCAAATGCCTGGCATCGGCAGCGAGTAATGCGGCGGCGACGATTTCATCATCACGGACCCGACCGCTCTGGTAAGGCAAACGCCCCATGCCGACCACTTCTTCCACGCGAAAGGCAAAGTCCAGCGTCGACACCTGCGGCAGTACGGCCAATCGCCGGGCTCGCAGCATGCCGCCCCAATGACTCAATTCGCGGTCATCCAGCCAGACACTGCCCTGATCAGCCTGCAGCTCGCCACACAAAGCGCCGAGCAAGGTGCTCTTGCCGGCGCCGTTAGGCCCCAGCACACCGAGCACTTCGCCCGGTTTGAGCTCAAGCGTGATATTCGCCAGGACGATTTTTTGACCCCGGCGGATCTGCAAATTCTGCGTTCGCAACATCAGGCACGCCCTCTGAGCAATAAATACAGAAAGAACGGCGCACCGATGAAAGCCGTGACGATCCCGATCGGCAATTCGGCCGGCGCCAGGGCCAGTCGCGCCACCAGATCGGCAAACAACAGAAGACTCGCACCTGCCAGCACCGAGGCGGGCAACAGCACCCGATGATCGGGTCCGGCCAGCAGTCGCACCAGATGGGGCACCACCAGGCCAACAAAGCCGATCATCCCTGCTGCCGCTACTGCCGCGCCGACACCCAGCGCCGTGCAGAACACCAACTCGCGTTTGAGGCCTTCGACGTCGATGCCCAAGTGACCGGCTTCCGACTCCCCCAGCAACAATGCATTCAAGGCTTTGGCCCGTCGCGGCAGCCACAGCGCCACACCGACGCTGATCAGCAGCAACGGCCAGAGCCGCGAGTAGCTCGCACCGTTGAGACTGCCCAGGTTCCAGAACGTAAGCGTGCGCAGGGTCGCGTCGTCTGCCAGATAGGTGAACAGCCCGACAGCCGAGCCGGCCAGCGCGGTCAGGGCAATACCCGCCAGCAACATGGTCGCGACATGGGTCTGGCCGTTGCGCCGGCCGAGTCGGTACACCAGCGACGTGACGCCAAGCCCGCCCAGAAAAGCGCAGAGCGATAACAGATACGGTCCGAAGGATTCAGGCAGACCACCGAAGGCCGAGCCGCCGACAATCGCTATCGCCGCGCCCAGTGCTGCACCGCTGGAAACGCCCACCAGCCCAGGGTCCGCCAGCGGATTACGAAACAATCCCTGCATCGCCACCCCTGACAACGCCAGCACACCGCCCACCGCCAACCCCAACAAGGTGCGCGGCAGGCGAATCTGCCCGAGGATCAGTTCAGCCTGTTCCAACCCGTCAGGCGCAATGGGCAGGCCGATCATGCGTAACGCCGCGTGCAAGGTATCGAGCAGCGGCAGGCTCACCGGTCCCAGCGCCAACGACAGCCAGATCGCCAGCAAGCACAGCAGGCTCAGACCAACGAACAACGTACGAGGTTTTACCAGGACGGTCATTGGGCGGCAGTGCCGGGGTAGAAGCTGTCACTGATGTTCTTCAATGCATCCGGCAGCCGTGGACCGAGCCCGCCCACCAGCAGCGTCGGATCAAGCTCCATGACGCGTCCATCCTTGGCGGCGCGGGTCGAGGACAGAGCCGGATTTTCCTTGAACAACGCCGCACGCGCAGCGTCGCCGGTCAATGCACGATCGGCAAATACCAACACCTCGGGGTCCAGGCTGACCAGGGACTCGACAGAGAACGGTTTGTAACCCGTATGGGTTGCCAGGTTGTGCCCTCCGGCCTGTCGCAACAGCCAGTCGGCGGCGGTGTCTTTTCCAGCGATGAGCGGCTTGCCGCCCGCGTGACCGATCAGCACCAGCACGCCCGGTGATTTTTGTGTCAGTTGCGCTTTGGTGATCCGGATCTTTTGTTGTTCGAGCTGTTGCTGATAAGTCTGGTACATCTGCGAAGCCCGCTCTTCAGCGCCGAGCAACTTGCCCAAATGCTGCAAATTACCCTGCAACGCCGACAGGTCCGGCTGGGCCGAGAACAGTTCAACCTGCACGCCGGCATTGCGGATCTGCGAAAGCACCGACGGTGGTCCCATTTCTTCGGTGCCGACCAGAATCTGCGGGCGTAAGCTCAAGATGCCTTCCGCTGACAATTGACGCTGATAACCAATGCTCGGCAACGCCTTGAGGGATTCGGGGTGCTGGCTGGTGGTATCGACCCCGACCAGTTTCGACTCACCGCCCAGCGCACTGACCCACTCCGACAGCGCGCCCCCGGCACTGACCCAGCGTTGTGGCAACTCGGCCGCTGCGGCGTGATGGCTGACGAGGAGTCCGACACAGAGCGCAACAACGCGGGTACTCAGGCGCATAAACAGCTTCCTTAAAGGTTTTCCCGGACATCGAGATGACAGGCCAAGTATCCTTGGCATCCGGCACTAGCGCCGACGGGCGAAGCAGCCATTTGATAATTGTTTGCATTTGAACGTCAAGCTCAGACATTTCCTACGACGCGGCGAAATTTGAGGATAGACATGAAGTTGCTTTGCACGGGTGCCGAACTGGCGGGCGACAGCAGTCGCGGTTTCGAGATTGACGGTCAAAAGCTTTTTGCCGTGCGCCGGGGCGGCCAGGTTTATGTCTACATCAATCGATGCCCGCACCGCGGGGTCGGGCTGGAATGGACACCCGACCAGTTTCTCGACCCCAGCAACAGCCTGATTCAGTGCGCCACCCACGGCGCACTGTTTCTGATCGAGGACGGTGAATGCGTCTCCGGTCCGTGCGCCGGACAATCCCTGACCGCCGTCGCCTGCCGTGAAGACGAGCAAGGGGTCTGGATCAGTCTTTAAATCAACACGTCGAGCCGCCGATCGACCACCATTTCTTCGTGGCTCAAGCGCACACCGTAAGCCAGCAACTCGACCCCGCACGCCACCGCCTCACGCAACGCCGCCGCGTAGGCCGAATCGATTTCTTCTGCAGGACGCACGGCATCGATGCCGCTGAGGTTCACGCAATACAACTGCACCGCACGAATCCCGTCCCTGGCCAAATGGGCCAGTTCCCGCAAATGCTTGGCCCCGCGTTGCGTCACCGCATCCGGAAACGCCGCCACCGCAGAGCCATCGAAGCCCAGGGTCACGCTTTTGACTTCCACATACGCCGGTCCGGCCGGGTAATCGAGACGGAAATCGATGCGGCTACTTTCCTGACCGTAGGCCACTTCGCGCCTCAGTTCGGTAAAGCCATTGAGTTCGGTGATGACGTCAGCCCGCAGCGCCTCCTCAATCAAGCCGTTGGCCCGTCCGGTGTTGACGCAAAACAGGCGCCCCTGTGGGGTTTCGCCGATTTCCCAGGTGCCAGGCAACTTGCGCTTGGGATCGTTGGAACGGCTGAACCAGACCTGCCCTCCTTCGACCTGACAGTTGAGCATCGAGCCGGTGTTCGGACAGTGGATTGTCAGCAACTCGCCGTCAACGGTTTCGATATCGGCGAGAAAACGCTTGTAACGTCGGATCAGGCGACCTTCTTCGAGGGGAGGATGAAAACGCATCAGCCTTGCCAGCTCTTCAAGCCGCGAGCAATCCGCTCGACCGCTTCCTGCAGGCGAGGGAGGCTTTGGGTGTAGGCAAAGCGCACATGATGCCCGGCCTGATAGCGACCAAAGTCCAGCCCCGGCGTAATCGCCACATGCTCGGTTTCGAGAAAATACCGGCAGAATGCGAAGGCATCGCCGCCGAATTTGCTGATATCGGCGTACAAGTAGAACGCCCCTTCCGGTTCCACCGCGATGTTGAAGCCCAGCTCACGCAAGGCGGGTAGCAGATAATCCCGACGCCGTCCGAACTCGGCGCGGCGCTCTTCGAGAATGCTGATGGTCGCCGGTTCGAAGCAGGCCAGCGCGGCGTGCTGAGCCATGCTCGGGGCGCTGATGTAGAGATTTTGCGCCAGCTTTTCCAGCTCACCCACGGCCGCTTCAGGCGCGACCAGCCACCCGAGGCGCCATCCGGTCATGCCGAAGTATTTGGAAAAGCTATTCAAGACAAAGGCGCTGTCATCGACTTCCAGAACGCTGGCCGCATCGGTGCCGTAGGTCAGGCCGTGATAAATCTCGTCCACTACCAGATGGCCGTGGCGCTGCTTGATAGCGGCGGACAGCCCGGCCAACTCGTCGCGGGTCAAAATTGTCCCGGTCGGATTCGCCGGCGACGCCACCAGGGCGCCAACACTGTCGTGATCCCAATGGCGCGCCACCAGATCCGGGGTCAGCTGATAGCGCACGTCCGGCCCCACAGGAACAAGCTGCGCCGCGCCTTCGACCAGCCGCAGGAAGTGGCGATTGCAGGGATAACCCGGGTCCGCCAGCAACCAGTGTTTGCCCGGGTCCACCAGCAAGGCGCTGGCCAGCAGGAGTGCGCCGGAACCGCCGGGGGTGATGAGGATTCGCTGCGGATCGATGTTCAACCCATAACGTTGCTGATAAAAGCCCGAAATGGCTTCCCGCAACTCAGGAATGCCACGCGCAGCGGTGTATCGGGTCTTACCCGCCGTCAGGGCGGCCTGGCCGGCCTGGATGATGGGCTCGGCCGTGGTGAAATCCGGCTCGCCGATCTCCAGGTGGATGACATCGTGGCCGGCCGCTTGCAATTCATTGGCCCGCGCCAGCAACGCCATCACATGGAAAGGTTCGATTGCGCGACTGCGGGCACTGTAGGACTGAGCCATTGGCCTTCCTTCAACGGGGAAAAAAATCGATTCTACCCAAGCGCAGGAACGAGCGAGAACCTAAAGCGGTCAGACCCTTATAACTCTGGTCTCAAACGACTCAAGCGTGTGCCCCAGGTTTGACTAAAATCAATATTTGAACAGGTCTCCAGCACCACCAGACAAGGCTTTGCAATCATTTGCAAGCCCGCCGGGCCACTACCTCGACATCCGGGAGTAGCGCGGTCCGATTTGATCTGGTAAGTTCGCCCGCTTGCAGCCGCAGGGCCGGCAGGTGTCGGTGATGGAGCAATCCTGCGCAATGGATTACAAGAGTAGAGGCGGTCTATTTCATGTCCACCCAAGCAAAGCAACAGCAAAACCAGTCGATCAGCGGCTTCGAACCCTACAAAGAAGTTAAGGGCGAGGAGTACATGGGCAAGCCCATGCGCGCTCACTTCACCAAGATCCTGAACAAGTGGAAGCAGGACTTGATGCAGGAAGTCGACCGTACGGTTGATCACATGAAAGACGAAGCAGCCAACTTCCCTGATCCGGCAGATCGTGCCAGCCAGGAAGAAGAATTCAGCCTCGAATTGCGCGCCCGCGACCGCGAGCGCAAGTTGATCAAGAAAATCGACAAGACGCTTCAGCTGATCGAAGACGAAGAATATGGCTGGTGCGAGTCCTGCGGCGTCGAAATCGGCGTCAAGCGACTGGAAGCCCGCCCTACCGCCGACATGTGTGTTGACTGCAAGACCCTGGCGGAAATCAAGGAAAAGCAAGTCGGCAAGTAATCTCGACTTGAACGAAGAACGGAGCGTGCGAACGCTCCGTTTTTGTTTCTGATATTTGCCACCACAGCGAACCCTGTGGGAGCGGGCTTGCTCGCGAAGGGGCCATCAGCGTCAACATCTATGTTGCCTGACCCACCGCTTTCGCAAGCAAGCCCGCTCCCACAGGGGTCTGGCGCAAGCCTGGAAAAGTAACGTCGCCCTTATGACTGCCACCTCATACATCGGTCGCTTCGCCCCCACGCCCAGTGGGCATCTGCATTTCGGTTCTCTGGTTGCAGCGCTGGCCTCGTACCTCGACGCGCGCTCGGTGGGCGGCCGCTGGCTGATGCGCATGGAAGATCTCGATCCGCCCCGGGAAGAGCCCGGCGCCCAGGTGGCCATCCTCAAGGCACTGGAAAGCTACGGTTTTGAATGGGACGGCGAAATGGTCCGCCAGAGCGACCGGCACGACGCCTATGCCGAAGTCCTCAATCGCCTGTTCAATCACGGTCTGGCCTACGCCTGCACCTGCTCGCGCAAACAACTTGAGCCGTATAAGGGTATTTATCCGGGGCTTTGCCGCAACGCCGGTCATGGCCCTGAAAATGCCGCGATTCGCTTGCGCGTCCCCGAGCTGGAATACCACTTCATCGATCGCGTGCAGGGCGAATATCGCCAACACCTGGGACGGGAAGTCGGTGATTTTGTGATTCGCCGCCGCGACGGGCTCTACGCCTATCAATTGGCGGTGGTGCTCGATGACGCCTGGCAGGGCATCACCGATATCGTCCGTGGCGCCGACCTGCTCGACTCCACGCCTCGACAGCTTTACCTGCAAGAACTGCTCGGCCTGCGCCAGCCGCGATATCTGCACATCCCGCTGATTACCCAGCCCGATGGCAACAAACTTGGCAAATCCTACCGCTCGCCGCCGCTGACCGAAGATCAGGCGACACCGTTGTTGCTGCGTGCCTTACGCGCACTGGGCCAGAATCCCGGGCCGGAACTGGCATACGCAACGCCCCGGGAAGTGCTGAACTGGGGGATCACCCACTGGGATGCGCTGCAGATCCCGCGCACACTGAGCCTGCCCGAGGCGCAACTGCAGTGATCGCGCTTGCAGTGGCGCGCCCATCCGTTACCATCGCCGCACGTTTTCGGGCACGCGCATAAATAAAGAGAGGCCGGGATGTACATCTATCGCTTGGTCCTGCTCCTGGTAGTGGGGATTTATCTGTTTTCCCCGGCCATCATGGATTGGTGGATCGACGCCACTGGCGCCTGGTATCGCCCTTATTTGCTCTGGCTGATCCTGATCGTCGTGACTTTCATCCTGCAGAGCCAAAAAGATGCCGATGAGCTTTAGCCTGACCCAGATGATCCTGATCAGCGCCGCGTACCTGGCGGTGCTGTTCGGTGTGGCATGGGTCAGCGAACGGGGCATGATCCCCCGGGCGATCATTCGCCACCCACTGACGTACACCCTGTCGCTGGGGGTTTATGCCAGTGCCTGGGCGTTTTACGGCACGGTCGGCCTGGCCTATCAATATGGCTATGGCTTCCTGTCCAGCTACCTCGGGGTTTCCGGGGCGTTTCTGCTGGCACCGGTGTTGTTGTATCCGATCCTGAAAATCACCCGCACTTATCAGCTGTCGTCCCTGGCCGACCTGTTCGCGTTCCGTTTCCGCAGCACCTGGGCGGGCGCACTGACCACGATTTTCATGTTTATTGGTGTGCTGCCGCTGCTGGCCTTGCAGATACAAGCCGTGGCCGACTCCATTGGCATCCTGACCCGCGAGCCGGTGCAGCATCGCGTGGCGTTGAGCTTCTGCGCGCTGATTACGTTGTTCACGATTTTCTTCGGCTCACGCCACATCGCTACCCGCGAAAAACACGAAGGCCTGGTATTCGCGATTGCCTTCGAATCCGTGATCAAGCTGATCGCCATTGGCGGTGTCGGGCTGTATGCCCTTTATGGTGTATTCGACGGCCCGCAACAGCTCGAGCTGTGGCTGCTGCAAAACCAGACCGCCCTCGCCGCCCTGCACACACCTCTGCAGGAAGGCCCTTGGCGCACACTGCTGCTGGTGTTCTTCGCCTCGGCGATCGTGATGCCGCACATGTACCACATGACATTCACCGAAAACCTCAATCCGCGCTCCTTGGTAAGTGCGAGCTGGGGTTTGCCGCTGTTCCTGCTGTTGATGAGCCTGGCCGTGCCGCTGATTCTCTGGGCGGGCCTGAAACTCGGCGCCACCACCAATCCGGAATATTTCACGCTGGGCATCGGCATCGCCGCCAACAATAAAGCCCTGGCGCTTTTGGCGTATGTCGGCGGGCTGTCAGCCGCCAGCGGGCTGATCATCGTGACCACGCTGGCGCTGTCGGGGATGGCCCTCAATCACCTGGTGCTGCCGCTGTATCAGCCGCCGGCCGAAGGCAACATCTACCGCTGGCTGAAGTGGACCCGCCGGGCGCTGATTGTCGCCATCATCATGGCTGGCTACGGTTTCTACCTGTTGCTGGGCGCCGAACAAGACCTGGCCAACCTCGGCATCGTCGCGTTCGTGGCCACCCTGCAATTCCTGCCGGGCGTACTCTCGGTCCTGTATTGGCCGACCGCCAACCGTCGTGGTTTCATCGCGGGTTTGCTGGCGGGGATTCTGGTCTGGCTGGTGACCATGCTGTTGCCGCTGGTAGGCAATCTGCAAGGCTTCTACATTCCACTGTTGAACATGATCTACGTGCTGGACGACACCAGTTGGCACATGGCAGCGATTGCCTCGCTGGCCGCCAACGTGCTGATGTTCACCCTGATCTCGCTGTTCACCAACGCCAGCACCGAAGAGGCCAGCGCCGCCGAAGCCTGCGCCGTGGACAACGTGCGTCGCCCCCAGCGCCGCGAATTGCACGCGGCGTCGCCTCAGGAATTCGCCACGCAACTGGCCAAACCATTGGGCGCCAAGGCGGCACAGAAAGAAGTCGAGCAGGCCTTGCGCGATCTTTATTTGCCGTTCGACGAGCGCCGGCCGTATGCCTTGCGCCGCTTGCGCGACCGGATCGAGGCCAACCTCTCCGGCTTGATGGGGCCGAGCGTGGCCCAGGACATGGTCGAGACGTTCCTGCCTTATAAGGCTGGCGGCGAAAACTATGTCACGGAAGACATCCACTTCATCGAAAGTCGCCTTGAGGATTACCACTCGCGCCTGACCGGCCTGGCCGCCGAACTCGATGCGCTGCGCCGCTACCACCGCCAGACCTTGCAGGAACTGCCGATGGGCGTCTGCTCGCTGGCCAAGGATCAGGAAATCCTCATGTGGAACAAAGCCATGGAGGAACTGACCGGGATAGCCGCACAGCGTGTGGTCGGCTCGCGGTTGAGCACCATTGCCGATCCGTGGAAAGAACTGCTGCAAGGCTTCATCAATCTGCCGGACGAACACCTGCACAAACAGCACTTGGCGCTCGATGGCCAGACCCGCTGGCTGAACCTGCACAAAGCGGCAATCGATGAACCACTCGCCCCTGGTAACAGCGGCCTGGTGTTACTGGTAGAAGACCTGACCGAAACCCAGATGCTCGAAGACAAACTGGTGCATTCCGAGCGTCTGGCGAGTATCGGTCGACTGGCCGCCGGGGTAGCCCATGAAATCGGCAATCCCATCACCGGGATCGCCTGCCTCGCGCAAAACCTGCGCGAAGAACGGGAAGACGATGGCGAGCTGAAGGAAATCAGCGGGCAGATTCTTGAGCAGACCAAACGCGTATCGCGCATCGTTCAATCGCTGATGAGTTTCGCCCATGCCGGCAGTCATCAGCACAGTGACGAGCCCGTCTGTCTGGCCGAAGTGGCCCAGGATGCGATAGGCCTGCTGGCCCTGAACCGACGCAATTTCGAAGTGCAGTTCTACAACCTGTGCGACCCCGATCACTGGGTCGAAGGCGACCCGCAACGACTCGCCCAAGTGTTGATCAACCTGCTCTCAAACGCCCGCGACGCCTCGCCTCCCGGCAGTGCGGTACGGGTCAAGAGCGAAGCCGGCGAACACACGGTCGACCTGATCGTGGAAGACGAAGGCAGCGGCATTCCGAAGAACATCATGGATAGATTGTTCGAACCTTTCTTCACCACCAAGGACCCTGGTGAAGGCACCGGTCTGGGCCTTGCACTGGTCTATTCCATCGTTGAAGAGCATTATGGACAAATCACCATCGACAGCCCGGCTGATGTTCAAAGCCAACGCGGCACCCGTATCCGGGTGACTTTACCGCGTCATGTCGAAGCGACGTCCGCTGTGAACTGAGACCGTCGAGAGTATCGAATCAATGCCGCACATTTTGATCGTCGAAGACGAAACAATTATCCGCTCCGCCTTGCGCCGCCTGCTGGAACGTAACCAGTATCAGGTCAGCGAAGCCGGTTCAGTGCAGGAAGCACAAGAACGCTTCACTATTCCCACGTTCGACCTGATCGTCAGCGACCTGCGCCTGCCGGGCGCGCCGGGTACCGAGTTGATCAAACTCGGCCAGGGCACACCGGTGCTGATCATGACCAGCTACGCCAGCCTGCGTTCTGCCGTCGACTCAATGAAGATGGGCGCGGTGGATTACATCGCCAAGCCTTTCGACCACGACGAAATGCTTCAGGCCGTCGCGCGAATCCTGCGTGACCGGCAATCGGTGCAAGCCAGCGGCGAGCCTGTCGTTGGCAAAGCCACCAATGGCGCCGCGAAGGCGGGCGTCGACAACAGCAACGGAGAGATCGGCATCATCGGGTCCTGCCCGCCGATGCAGGATCTGTACAGCAAGATCCGCAAAGTCGCACCGACCGACTCCAATGTCCTGATCCAGGGCGAATCCGGCACCGGTAAAGAACTGGTGGCGCGGGCCCTGCACAACCTGTCCAAGCGCGCCAAGGCGCCGATGATTTCGGTGAACTGCGCGGCCATCCCGGAAAGCCTGATCGAATCCGAACTGTTCGGCCACGAAAAGGGTGCGTTCACTGGCGCCAGCGCCGGGCGCGCAGGCCTGGTGGAAGCAGCGGACGGCGGCACCTTGTTCCTCGACGAAATCGGCGAACTGCCACTGGAAGCCCAGGCTCGCCTGCTGCGTGTATTGCAGGAAGGTGAAATTCGCCGGGTGGGCTCGGTGCAATCGCAGAAAGTCGATGTACGCCTGATCGCCGCCACTCACCGGGACCTCAAGAGCCTGGCGAAGATTGGCCAGTTCCGTGAAGACCTTTATTACCGCCTCCACGTTATCGCCCTGAAATTGCCGGCCCTGCGCGAACGCGGCGCCGACGTTAACGAAATTGCCAATGCCTTCCTGGCGCGACAGAGCGCGCGGGTCAACCGCACCGACCTGAAATTCGCTCCGGATGCCGAGCAGGCCATTCGTCATTACACCTGGCCAGGTAACGTTCGTGAGCTGGAGAACGCCGTCGAGCGCGCGGTCATCCTGTGTGAGAGCCCGGAGATTTCCGCCGAGCTGCTGGGTATCGATATCGAGCTGAGCGACCTGGAAGACGACGACTTCATCGGCCTGGCGCCGCAACAGGGCAACAGCGCCAGTAACAACAGTCACGAGCCCACCGAAGACCTGTCACTGGAAGACTACTTCCAGCACTTCGTACTCGAGCATCAGGACCATATGACCGAAACCGAGTTGGCGCGCAAACTCGGGGTCAGTCGCAAATGCCTGTGGGAACGTCGTCAACGCCTGGGCATTCCACGGCGCAAGACAGGGGTCGCCAGCGAGAGCTGAACCTCGCCTGTCGAAGGTGTGGGTAACACGTGACAATGTGAAAAAACTGTTACCTCAGCTTTTTCACGTAACAGAAGCCGGGGCTTACGGTAACGAAGCCCCGGCTTTTTTTGGCCCCCTGCAAAGCCACCATACGACCTAAGCCCTTTATTTACTGGGGTTCGCAAAAGTTGGCACGCACCCTGCTATATGTTCAGTACAAGAACAATAACAAGTAATGCACAAGACAATAAAAATAAGACGAATCGACTCACGCACAATAAAAACAAGACGGCGAGAGGCGCAGCTAACTGATTCTTTTGGAGAGGCGTTGTATTTGGGGCTTGCCCCACGACCAGGCCGAGAACAACAAAAAACTGTCTTAAGACAGAGCCTGAACTGGTTGGATCGCAAGATCACTGCAGCACAGCGACCAAAGCAATCCGTTTGCTCTTGGCTCCCGATTGGGAGGGTCATGAAAGAAACACTTCATGACGCGGGCACTCAACAAAAACAAAAAGCCCGAAACCAATAACAAAAATAGAACATGCAACTACTTTCTTGGGGAGCTTCGGCTCCCCTTGTAGTTTCTGCGATTCGAAAAACCTGCGTACTGTAGGAGCGAGCTTGCTCGCGATGAATTCAGGCGCGCCGCGTACATTCAGGAAACACGCGTTATCGTTCACGTCTTTCGCGAGCAAGCTCGCTCCTACAGTAGCCAAATCTTTTAGACATCCCCTTCAAGCGCTTGCGCAGCTTCCTACACCATCCCCTGACTAAATGCTAGAATCCCCGCCCATCATGCGGTCATTCTTCGTTTTGGCCGAACATTCCTTCAAACAGTGCATCCCATGCTGAAGAAGCTGTTCCAGTCACTCCGTTCTCCCAAGCGTCATACGCAACACATTCGCAGTACGCCTGAAGTGCTCAACAGCGGCCAACATTCGCTGCAGAAGGGCCAATTCAGCCGTTATGCGGTGAACATCGTCGAACGCCTGCAGAACGCCGGTTACCAGGCCTATCTGGTCGGCGGCTGCGTGCGCGACATGCTGTTGGGCATCACGCCCAAAGATTTCGACGTTGCTACCAGCGCTACACCAGAACAAATCCGGGCCGAATTCCGCAACGCGCGTATCATCGGTCGCCGCTTCAAACTGGTGCACATCCACTTCGGTCGCGAAATCATTGAAGTGGCGACTTTCCGCGCCAATCACCCGCAAAACGATGAAGAGGAAGACAGCAACCAGTCTTCCCGCAACGAGAGCGGACGCATCCTGCGCGATAACGTCTACGGCACGCTGGAAGAAGACGCGCAACGTCGCGACTTCACCATCAACGCCCTGTATTACGACCCGGTCAGCGAGCGCATTCTCGATTACGCCAACGGCGTACACGACATTCGCAATCACTTGATCCGGCTGATCGGCGATCCAAAGCAACGCTACCAGGAAGACCCGGTGCGGATGCTGCGAGCCGTGCGTTTCGCCGCCAAGCTGAATTTCGGCATCGAAAAACACAGCGCCCTGCCGATCCGCGACCTGGCACCGATGCTGCGCGAGATCCCATCGGCCCGCCTGTTCGAAGAAGTGCTCAAGCTGTTCCTTTCCGGCCATGCCGCGGACACCTTCGAGATGCTGGTCGACTTGCAGTTGTTCGATCCGCTGTTCCCGGCCAGTGCCGAGGCGCTGGAATACAACCCGACGTACACCCACACCCTGATCAGCGAAGCGCTGATCAACACCGACCTGCGGATCAAGCAGAACAAGCCGGTGACCCCGGCGTTCCTGTTTGCAGCCCTGTTGTGGCCTGCCCTGCCGGCCCGCGTGTTGCGCCTGCAAGAGCGCGGCATGCCGCCGATTCCGGCGATGCAGGAAGCGGCGCACGAACTGATTGCCGAACAGTGCCAACGGATTGCGATCCCCAAACGCTTCACCATGCCGATCCGCGAGATCTGGGACATGCAGGAGCGTTTGCCACGCCGCAGCGGCAAGCGCGCCGACCTGTTGCTGGACAATCCACGGTTCCGCGCCGGCTACGACTTCCTGCTGCTGCGCGAAAGTGCGGGCGAGCAGACCGATGGGCTGGGCGAATGGTGGACGGACTATCAGGACGCCAACGACAGCGAGCGCCGCGACATGATCCGCGACCTCAGCGGCAAGGATGACGGCACCGGCGCGCCCCGCAAACGTCGTCGCAGCGGCGGTGCCAAGCGCAAACGCGCTGCCGGCGCACCGAGCGCTACGGGCGAGTAATCCATGGAACGCATCTACATCGGCATGGGCAGCAATCTCGCTGCCCCCGTCGAACAACTGCGCAGCGCCGTCGAGGCGCTGGCCCGGTTGCCGCAGACTGAACTGGTCGGGGTGTCCGCGTTTTATCAAAGCGACTCGCTATTGCCCGGCCAACCGCGTTACACCAACGCGGTCGCCGCGCTCGACAGCCTGCTTGCCCCGCTGGACCTGCTCGATGCGCTGCAAGCCATCGAAAACCAACAGGGTCGCGAGCGTCTCGAACGCTGGGGACCACGCACGCTTGATCTCGACATCGTTCTGTTCGGTGATCGACTGATCGACGAGCCGCGCCTCAAAGTCCCCCACTACCATCTGCAGGAACGCCCCTTCGTTCTGTATCCGCTGGCCGAGCTGGCGCCTGTAGATCTGCGTTTGGCCGATGGCCGCAGCCTGAAGGAATTGCTCGCTGCCTGCCCGTTCGTCGGGTTGGAACGCCTACCCCCGACTTGAATCCCCATCAAAAGATCGCAGCCTTCGGCAGCTCCTACATGGCGTACGCCGCACCTGTAGGAGCTGCCGATGGCTGTGATCTTTTGACGATGCAAGCCACACCGAAATCTTGCTGAATCGCATCAGTTACGCCGGTAACACCCCACGCGTAACAACGCGGTAACACATGCAATTGACTTCCCGAGTTCTCCTCACGACTATAGGCGTCCCGTTGCCGCCAATAGGGCGTTGAAGGGCGCAATCCAGGCCTTAAAAGCACGACAATAGACCGTGCGCCTGTATTTAAACGAAGAATCACGCGCGTTACTCGCAGTAGTTTCCACAGCGCCTGAATGAGGAATTTTTCATGCCAGCCATCACCCTGACCACCTTGCAAGGTATCAAGCAAAAAGGTGAAAAAATCACCATGCTGACCTGCTATGACGCAACCTTCGCCCATGCCTGCAATGAGGCCGGTGTCGAAGTGCTGCTGGTGGGCGACTCCCTCGGCATGGTTTTGCAAGGTCACGACAGCACCTTGCCGGTCACTACCGCTGAGATGGCTTACCACGTGGCCGCCGTCAAACGTGGCAACACCGATGCATTGATCCTCGCCGACCTGCCGTTCATGGCCTATGCCACCACCGAGCAAGCCATGACCAACAGCGCGCTGTTGATGCAGGCCGGTGCGCACATGGTCAAAGTGGAAGGCGCACTGTGGCTGGCGGACTCGATTCGGCTGTTGGCCGAACGCGGTATTCCGGTGTGCGCGCACATGGGGCTCACGCCGCAATCGGTGAACATCCTCGGAGGTTACAAAGTCCAGGGCCGCAACGAAAACCAGGCGCGGCAGATGCGTGCCGACGCAATTTCCCTCGAGCAGGCCGGTGCGGCGATGTTGCTGCTCGAATGCGTACCGAGCGAACTGGCCGAAGAAATCACCCAAGCGGTGAAAATCCCGGTGATCGGCATCGGTGCCGGCAACGCCACCGACGGCCAGGTACTGGTCCTGCATGACATGCTCGGCTTGTCCATTACCGGCCGTATGCCGAAATTCGTGAAAAACTTCATGGCAGGTCAAGACAGCATTCAAGCAGCCTTGAGTGCCTATGTCGCCGAAGTCAAAGCAGCCACTTTCCCTGGTATCGAGCACGGATTCTCTGCATGAACACCGTAAAAACCGTACGCGAATTGCGGGCCGCCGTGGCCCGTGCCCGCAGTGAAGGCAAGCGCATCGGCTTCGTGCCGACCATGGGCAACCTGCACAGTGGTCATGTCGCGCTGATTACCAAAGCCTCCCAACGGGTGGATTTCGTGGTCGCGAGCATCTTCGTCAACCCGTTGCAATTCGGCGCCGGCGAAGACCTCGACAAGTACCCGCGCACCCTCGCAGCCGACCAGGAAAAACTGCTCCAGGCCGGCTGCCACTTGCTGTTCGCGCCAACCGTCGAAGAAATGTACCCCGACGGCATGACCGGCCAGACTCGCGTCAGCGTGCCGCAACTTTCCGAAGGCCTGTGTGGCGCCAGCCGTCCCGGGCATTTTGAAGGTGTGGCGACGGTGGTCAGCAAGCTGTTCAACATGGTCCAGCCGGACCTGGCGATCTTTGGCCAGAAAGACTTCCAGCAATTGGCGGTTATCCGCGCGCTGGTGCATGACCTGAATATGCCGGTCCAGATCATCGGCGAGCCGACCGTAAGGGCCGCAGATGGCCTGGCGCTGTCGTCGCGCAATGGCTTCCTCAGCGAAGAACAGCGGGCCGTTGCGCCGGTTGTGTATCGCGGCTTGTGCCAGATTGCCGAGGCGATCAAACAGGGTGATCGCGATTACCCGACGTTGATCGACACCCAGATCAAACAGCTTGAAGCGGCGGGATTGCGTCCGGACTATCTGGAAATCCGTCATGCGCTGACCTTGCGTCCAGCGACTGCTGAGGATCGGGACCTGGTGATTCTGGTGGCGGCGTTTCTCGGCACCACCCGGTTGATCGACAACCTGCACCTCAACCTCGACGGCGCGGTTTAAACGGCAAGATCAAAAGATCGCAGCCTACGGCGTCTCCCTGTAGGAGCTGCCGAAGGCTGCGATCTTTTGCGCCATATTCCACCCCGGCTCAGCCCGCCTGTTCAAACCCTCTCTCCGTTTGTCGGACCGATCCCTGCTTGATGTATAAAAAAGTACCGGGAACGGGTCAGACAAAGTCAAGACAGATTGCAGCGCGAGGTTTACTGTATTCGCCCTGTGTCATGAAATCGTGTCGACGCAGTTGACCGGACGCTCACCCGCAGCGCTCCGGGATTTATCGTGTTCAAAAGGCCGTTCAAGTAAAAAGGAAACCCGCAGCGATGGCGTATTACCGCACTCCTCACGACGTGACCGCTCTGCCCGCCTGGCAAGCGTTGAATGACCACCGCCAAGCCATGCAGGATTTCAGCATGCGCGAAGCCTTCAATGCCGACCCGCAGCGCTTTACTCAATTTACCCTCAGCAGCTGTGGCCTGTTTCTCGATTATTCGAAGAACCTGATTAACGCCGAGACCCGCAATTTGCTGGTGGGCCTGGCCGACGAAGTCGACCTCAAGGGCGCGATCAAAGCACTCTTCGAAGGCGAAATCGTCAACTCGTCCGAGGGTCGTCCGGCCTTGCACACCGCCCTGCGCCGCCCTGTCGGCGACAAACTGTCGGTCAACGGCGTCAACGTGATGCCGGAAGTGCACAAAGTCCTGAACCAGATTACTGACCTCGTCGGCCGGATCCATGACGGCCTATGGCGCGGGTACACCGAAAAACCGATCACCGACGTGGTGAACATCGGCATCGGTGGTTCGTTCCTCGGTCCAGAACTCGTTTCCGAAGCGCTGCTGTCCTACGCCCAGAAAGGCGTACGCTGCCACTACCTGGCGAACATCGACGGCAGTGAGTTCCACGAACTGACCATGAAGCTGCGCGCCGAGACCACGTTGTTCATCGTCTCGTCGAAATCCTTCAATACCCTCGAAACCCTGAAAAATGCCCAGGCCGCTCGCGCCTGGTACCTGGCCCAGGGGGGTTCTGAAGCCGAGCTGTATCGTCACTTCATCGCCGTTTCCAGCAACAACGCGGCGGCTGTGGCGTTCGGTATCCGCGAAGAAAACATCTTCCCGATGTGGGACTGGGTCGGCGGGCGTTACTCGCTGTGGTCGGCCATCGGTTTGCCGATTGCCCTGGCCATCGGCATGTCGAACTTCAAGGAGCTGTTGTCCGGCGCCTACACCATGGACCAACATTTCCAGAGCGCGCCTTTCGACCAGAACATGCCGGTGCTGCTGGCCTTGCTCGGCGTCTGGTACGGCAACTTCTGGGGTGCGCAGAGCCACGCGATCCTGCCGTACGACCACTACCTGCGCAACATCACCAAGCACTTGCAACAGCTGGACATGGAGTCCAACGGCAAGAGCGTGCGCCAGGACGGCACGCCAGTGTCCACCGACACGGGCCCTGTGATT
Source organism: Pseudomonas sp. LBUM1644 (assembly GCF_059716195.1). NCBI lineage: Bacteria > Pseudomonadati > Pseudomonadota > Gammaproteobacteria > Pseudomonadales > Pseudomonadaceae > Pseudomonas > Pseudomonas sp. LBUM1644. The sequence continues at coordinate 5,396,375 of NZ_CP166812.1, forward strand.
TGGGGTGGCGTGGGCTGCAACGGCCAGCACGCGTACCACCAGTTGCTGCACCAGGGCACCCAACTGATCCCGGCCGATTTCATCGTGCCCATCGTCAGCTTCAACCCGGTCTCCGACCACCATCAGTGGCTGTACGCCAACTGCCTGTCCCAAAGCCAGGCACTGATGCTCGGCAAGACCCGCGCCGAGGCCGAAGCCGAGCTGCGTGACAAGGGCATGAGCGAAGAAGACGTGCAGAAGCTCGCACCGCACAAGGTGATCCCGGGCAACCGTCCGAGCAACACCCTGGTGGTCGAACGCATCAGCCCGCGTCGTCTTGGCGCCCTGGTGGCGATGTACGAACACAAAGTCTTCGTGCAAAGCGTGATCTGGGGCATCAACGCCTTTGACCAATGGGGAGTGGAACTGGGTAAAGAGTTGGGCAAAGGTGTCTACAACCGTCTGGTCGGCAGCGAAGAAACCCCGGCTGACGATGCCTCCACCCAAGGGCTGATCAACTACTTCCGCGGTCGTCACCGCGGGTGATAGGCTGAAGGGGCGGTTTACTCGCCCCTTCAACCTGCAGCATGACAATTCCACGGCACCGGGTTTACTGCAAAATCGGTGGCGTGCGCTATCACTGTGTAGGAGCTGCCGCAGGCTGCGATCTTTTGATCTTGTTTTTTAAACTTCAAGATCAAAAGATCGCAGCCTGCGGCAGCTCCTACACAGGGGGTCGCGAAGCTCCCCTCTTGTCGCAAACAAGAATAAGGAACCGTCATGTTCGATATCAGCACGTTCCCCAAAGCCGATGCCGTCCGCCGGGCTGCACACTTGAGTCAAGACGACTACCATCGCCTGTATCGCCAATCCATCGAACACCCCAGTACCTTCTGGGCTGAACAGGCCACACGCTTTCTCGACTGGAGCGCTCCGTGGGACACGGTCCAGCGCTATAACCTGAAAACCGGTGAAGCCAGCTGGTTCGCGGGTGGAAAACTGAACGTCAGTTACAACTGCATCGACCGTCACCTGGAAAAGCGCGGCGACCAGATCGCGATCATCTGGGAAGGCGACAACCCTGTCGAATCCGCCCAAATCACCTACAAAAAACTGCATCACAACGTCTGCCGCCTGGCCAACGTGCTCAAAAGCCGTGGCGTGAAGAAAGGTGACCGGGTGTGCATCTACATGCCGATGATCCCCGAAGCCGCCTACGCCATGCTCGCCTGCACACGGATTGGCGCGGTGCATTCGGTGGTGTTTGGCGGTTTCTCCCCGGACTCTGTGCGCGACAGGATCCTCGATGCCGACTGCCGCACCGTGATCACCGCCGATGAAGGCGTTCGCGGCGGTAAATTCGTGCCGCTCAAAGAGAAGGTCGACAAGGCGCTGCTCAGTTGCCCGAATGTCAGCACGGTGATCGTGGTCGAGCGGACCCAGGGTGACGTGAACTGGGTCGAAGGCCGGGACATCTGGTATCACCAGGCACTGCGGGACGTCAGCGACGATTGCCCACCCGAGCCGATGGACGCCGAAGACCCGCTGTTTATCCTCTACACCTCCGGCAGCACCGGCAAACCCAAAGGCGTCCTGCACACCACCGGCGGCTATCTGCTGCAAGCGGCGATGACCTTCAAGTACGTGCTCGACTACCGCGACAACGAAGTCTTCTGGTGCACCGCCGACGTCGGCTGGGTCACCGGCCACAGCTACATCGTCTACGGCCCGCTGGCCAACGGCGCGACCACACTGATCTTCGAAGGCGTGCCGAGCTACCCGAGCAGTTCACGCTTCTGGCAGGTCATCGACAAACACCACGTGAACATTTTCTACACCGCGCCGACCGCCCTGCGCTCGCTGATGCGCGAAGGCCCCGAGCCGTTGAAGGAAACGTCCCGGGCGAGCCTCAGATTACTCGGCAGTGTCGGTGAGCCGATCAACCCGGAAGCGTGGGACTGGTACTTCAATGCCGTCGGCGAACAGCGCTGCCCCATTGTCGACACTTGGTGGCAGACCGAAACCGGCGGCATCATGCTCAGCCCCTTGGTCAGCGCGCAACGGATCAAACCCGGCTGCGCCACCCAACCCATGTTTGGTGTGCAACCGGTGCTGCTGGATGAAACGGGCAAGGAAATCAAGGGCGCCGGCAGTGGCGTACTGGCAATCAAATCCAGCTGGCCGGCACAGATCCGCAGTGTCTACGGCGACCCGCAACGAATGGTCGACACCTACTTCAAGCCGTACCCCGGCTACTACTTTACCGGTGACGGTGCACGGCGCGACGAGGATGGCGATTACTGGATCACCGGGCGCATCGACGATGTGATCAACGTCTCCGGGCATCGCATCGGGACCGCCGAGGTGGAAAGTGCGCTGGTGCTGCACGACAGCATCGCCGAGGCCGCCGTGGTCGGTTACCCTCACGACGTCAAAGGCCAGGGCATCTATGCCTTCGTCACGCCCATGAACGGTACCGAGCCCAGCGACGAACTGAAGAAAGAATTGCTGGCCCATGTCAGCAAGGAAATCGGCAGTTTCGCCAAACCGGACTTGATCCAGTGGGCTCCGGCCTTGCCAAAAACCCGTTCGGGCAAGATCATGCGGCGGATTCTGCGCAAGATCGCCTGCAACGAGCTCGACAGTCTGGGCGACACCTCGACCCTGGCCGATCCGAGCGTGGTGCAGGATCTGGTCGATAAACGCCTGAACCAATAACACCCGGACCGCCCTTGTAGGAGCTGCCGCAGGCTGCGATCTTTTGATCTTGAAAACAAAAGTCAAAAGATCGCGGCCTTCGGCAGCTCCTACACAAGGCGCCAAGTCCGCATTTTTTTCGCCACCGAGTTGCCATGGAATTCATCCGCAGCCGCATCGAAACCCAGGTCATGAGCCTCACCGGCCTGTCCCTCGGCAAGCTCGACCTGGAAAACCCCAAGGGTGATCCCGGTCTGTTTGGCCCGGATTCGGTGAGCTGGCAAGTTCATGGCGACTTCAGCAGCATGCTCATCGGCGGCATCAGCGCCCTGATGCTGCAAGCCTTGCATCCACTGGCCCTGGCCGGGGTCTGGGACCATTCGAATTTTCGCGAGGACATGCTTGGCCGGTTGCGTCGCACCGGGCAATTCATCTCCGGCACCACCTTCGGCTCGCGCAAGGATGCCGACTGGTTGATCGAAAAGGTCCGCACCATCCACCTGCAAGTGACCGGCACGGCGCCCGATGGCCGGCCCTACGCCGCCAGCGATCCTGACCTGCTGACCTGGGTGCATGTCGCTGAAGTCAGCAACTTCCTCGCGGCGCACCTGCGCTACCGAAATCCGCACTTGTCGCTGGCCGATCAGGATCGTTACTACGGTGAAATCGCGCTTGTCGCCGAACGCCTGGGCGCCCGTGATGTGCCCCGCTCGCGGCAGGAAGTTTCCGAATATCTGGAACGAATTCGCCCGCAGCTACTGTGCGACGAGCGCAGTCGCGAAGTGTTGCGGTTGTTGTTGAATGCGCCATCACCGAGTCGCCTGGCCAAGCCTTTCGGCGGGTTGATGATGCAGGCCGGCATCGACCTGCTACCGGACTGGGCCAGCGACATGCTCGGCGTCCACCAAGGCCTGCTGCAGCGCAAACTGATCCGCGCCAGCGTCAACCGCAGCGCACCGATGCTGCGCTGGGCGGTACGCAACGGCTCGGTGCATCGGGCCAAACGGCGGATGGGGTTGCTGACCTGAATCATTCCCGTAGGAGCGAGGCTTGCCCGCGAAGAACGATAACGCGGTGTATCAACCAGACCGCGCGACCTTCTTCGCGGGCAAGTCGAATCGTCGCACCGCTCGCTCCTACAGGTTCTTCACCGCTCAAGCTGTTAAACTCCCGCGCCAAATTCCCTCCTGCAAGGCGCCCAGCATGTCTTCCTTGAACCAGGCGCTGTGCGCCGCCCTCGAACATCGCCAGGACCTGCTCGCCGAGCTGTATCAGCAAGGCACCGATTGCTACAGGTTGTTCCACGGCAGCCAGGAAGGCGCAGGCGGCCTGACAATCGACCGCTACGGCCCGCAACTGCTGGTGCAAAGCTTTCACCAGTCGCTGGAACGTGCTGATCTGCAGCAATTGCACCAGACCATCAATCAGCACCTGGGCCTTGAAACCCTGCTGGTCTACAACGACCGTTCCCGTGGCAATTCCCGCATCGACCGCGAAGACACCGTCTACCGCGCCGACGAAGCCGCGTTGCAAGACCTGGTCGGCCATGAATGGGGCCTGAACTATCGGGTTCGCGGCCGCCACCCCGGCCAGGATCCGTTGTTGTTCCTCGACCTGCGCAACACCCGCGGCTGGGTCAAGGATCACAGCAAGGACAAGAGCGTGCTCAACCTGTTTGCCTACACCTGCGGCGTTGGCCTGAGCGCAGCGGCCGGTGGCGCCAGCGAAGTCTGCAACCTGGACTTCGCCGAGGGTAACCTGGCGGTCGGTCGCGAAAACGGCCTGCTCAATCCGCAATTGCCGACCATGCAGTTCATCCAGTCGGACTACTTCCCGGCGATCCGCCAGTTGGCTGGTTTGCCGATCAGTCAGCGTCGCGGGCAGAAACTGCCGAGCTACCAGCGCCTGGAACAACGTCAGTACGATGTTGTGCTGCTGGATCCGCCGGCCTGGGCGAAGAGCGCGTTCGGCACCGTCGACCTGCTACGCGACTACCAGAGCCTGCTGAAACCGGCACTGCTGACCACCGCTGAGAATGGCGTGTTGATCTGCTGCAACAACCTGGCAAAAGTCAGCATGGACGATTGGCGCGAACAGGTTCTGCGTTGCGCGGAAAAGGCCGGGCGGCCTGTGCGTGAGTGGACCGTGATGAAACCGGGTGGGGATTTCCCGTCCATGGATCAACAGCCGCCGCTGAAAACCCTGATCCTGCAACTCTGAGATTCAACCGCAAAATCAGATTAATCCTATAAAGCAGGATCACTTCGGAACCGGATTCGCGTGCCATACTCCAACGCACTCCGATTCAGACAGATGAAGCCGCACATGCCCAAAGGATTGATTCGCGCTATCGGCGCCTTGTTGACTGCTCTCGCCCTTTACAGCCTGCTGGGGTTTCTGATTTTACCGGGCATCGCCTTGCGGGTTGCCAACCAACAACTGGCTAACTACGCCACGGTGCCCGCAACGATTTCGCGGATCGAACTCAACCCCTTCAGCCTTGAAGTGACCCTTTGGGGCCTGATCATCGGCGAGCCGGGCAAGGAACAGGTCGGCTTCGAACGCCTGTACGCCAACCTGCAGATCGACAGCCTGTGGACCAAGGCGCTGCACTTGTCCGATATCGAACTGGACAAACCCAAGACTGAGATCCTGTTCGACAAGGACGGCAAACTCAACCTGCTCGGCCTGTTCAAGATCCCCGCCAGCGAACCGACCCCGGCCGACCCGAACGCCAAACCGTTTCCGATGCGCATCGAGCGGATCAAACTGGCTGGCGGCGCGGTGCACTTCAAGGATTCACGTCCCAGTGAGCCGATCGAATTCCTCTACGACACACTCGACTTCGAGCTGAACAACCTCAGCACCCTGCCCGACGACAGTGCGGACATGACGTTGGTGGCCGTCGGCCCCGCAGGTGGGCAGATCGACTGGACCGGTAACTTCAGCCTGATCCCCATCGCCTCCGAGGGTAAGCTGAAAATCACCGACGGCCAGATGAAAGCCTTTTGGCCCTATGTGCGCGACGCGGTGCCACTGGACCTCGAAAGCGGCACCGTCAGCTTGAGCACAGACTACAAACTCAACCTGTCCAAGGAAACCGAACTGCTGCTGAGCAATACAGCGGTCAGTATTGCGCCCTTCGCCATCAAGGCGCCGGACGGAAGGCCACTGGTGAAACTCGAGCGACTCGATGTCAGCGAAACCACCGTGGACCTGGCCAAACAGCAAGTGGTGGTGGGAAAAATCCGCAGTAACAAACTCGAAACGTGGGCAGCCCTTGAAGCTGACGGGCAACTCGACTGGCAGAAACTGTTCGCCAGTCAACCGTCGAAACCGGCCGCCAAAGCCGCCGCCGAACCGGCCAGCACCCCGGCGACGGCCGATTCGCCGAAGGAACCTGCCGCGCCAAGCAAACCCTGGCAGGTGTTGCTCAAAGACGTGCAACTGCGCGATTACCAGGTTCATCTGGCAGACCGCAAGGCACAGCCAGCCGTGGCGCTGGATGTCGGACCACTGAACCTGGACCTGCAAAATTTCGACAGCCTCAATGGCTCGCCTTTCAACCTCAAGCTCGACACCGGCGTGGGCAAGCAAGGCAAGATCACCGCGGATGGCGAGGTCAACCTGGCCCCGGTCAGTGCCAGGTTGAAAGTGCAAACCAAGGACATCGACCTGCGCGTTGCCCAGTCCTATATCACGCCGTTCATACGCCTGGAACTGCGCAGCGGCATGCTGGGCAGTGACCTGGCGGTCAACCTGAAAAGCACCGATCCGCTGGCATTCAGCATCACCGGTCGCGCACAGGTCGATCAACTGCATACCCTCGACACCCTGAAAACCCGCGACGTCCTCAAGTGGCAGCAGTTGGTACTCGAAGGCTTGAATTATCAGCACGGCGACAGCCTGTCGATCGACAAGGTCAACCTGTTCCAGCCCTATGCGCGTTTCATGATCAACGATGATCGCACCACCAACGTCGATGACCTGTTGATCCCGCAACCGGCCGATTCCGCTGCCAAGACCGCTGCCAAGCCTGCCGCGAGCAAGGACAAGCCACTGGGCATTCACATTGGCGGCATCGCCATCAATGATGGCTCGGCCAATTTCGCCGACTTCAGCCTCACACCGAATTTCGCCACGGCGGTTCAACAGCTCAATGGCCAGATCGGCACGATCGACAGCCGTAACGCAAAACCGGCCAGCGTCGATATCAAAGGCAAGGTCGATCGTTATGCGCCAGTGACCATCAAGGGCGCGGTCAACCCGTTCGACCCGATGGCCAGTCTCGACATCGCCACCAGTTTCAAACGCGTAGAGCTGACCACGCTGACCCCCTACTCCGGCAAATTCGCCGGTTACCGCATCCGCAAAGGTCGACTCAATCTGGACCTGCACTACCTGATCACCAAGGGCCAGCTGAAGGCAGAAAACAAAGTGGTGGTCGAGCAACTGCAACTGGGTGAAAAAGTCGACAGCCCGGATGCTGTGAGCCTGCCGCTGAAACTGGCGATTGCCCTGCTCAAGGACGTCGACGGCAAGATTTCCATCGAGCTGCCGGTCACCGGCGACCTGAACAACCCGCAATTCAGCGTCATGCCGATTGTCTGGCAGACCTTGCGCAACCTGATCGTCAAGGCCGCTGCCGCGCCGTTCAAAATGATCGGCGGGCTGATCAATGGCGGTGGTTCGGAAGACTTGGGTACTGTTGCGTTTGCACCGGGTTCAAGTGAATTGAGCAAAGACGCCGAGGATTCGTTGGTCAAGCTGTCCAAGGCGCTCAAGGAACGGCCGGCCTTGCGCCTGGAAATCGAAGGCACTGCCGCGAAAAGCAGCGACGGCCCGCTGATCGCCGAGCAACGCCTGGAGCGCGAATACCAATACAACTATTACAAAATGCTCCAGCGGCGCGGTGACAAAGTGCCGGCTCAGGCGTCCATGTTGCAAGTGCCGGACGTTGAGAAAGGCCCGCTGCTGGAAGGGATCTATCGCACGCGCCTGAAGACTCAGCCGCCAGCAGAATGGAAGGATCTGGGCAGGGAAGAACGCACCGCGAAAATGCGCGCCGACGTGATCAAGTTCTGGAGCTCCAGCGACGTTCTCTTGCGCCAGCTGGGTCAGGATCGCGCCAGCAGCATCAAGGATTATCTGGTCGACAAGACTCAGCTTGCCGATGACCGCGTGTACTTCATCGACGCCAACCTCAGCGAAGCGGAAAGTGATGGTCGGGTAGTCACACCGTTGCATCTGGATGCCGAGTGATGATCAAGCGATGGCTGATCGGCCTGGTATTGGCGATAGCTGCCAGTCAGGCTTGGGCGGCGGATACGCTGCGTTGCGGCAGCCAGTTGGTCAGCGTTGGCGACCGGTCCAGCGAAGTGCTGCAAAAGTGCGGCGAGCCGGTGAGCCGCGATCTGTTGGGCTACAAGCGCAGCGCCAATCGGCGGGAGGAGTTTCAGGTCGAGGAATGGACCTACGGGCCGAATGGCGGGATGTATCAATACTTGCGTTTCGAAGGTAATCGCCTGAAGCAGATCTCCAGCAAACGCGGTAATTAAAATCAAAAGATCGCAGCCTTCGGCAGCTCCTACAAGTATCCCCATGTAGGAGCTGCCGCAGGCTGCGATCTTTTTTGGGTCCACACAATAGAACAGGCCCCCGACACGAATGTCGAAGGCCTGTAATGGCCACATCCTTATGGCCTTCGCATGAACTCCTAAGAAGCGGCAGACGTATGGCTCGGCTCGTCCGCCACGCCTTCTCCCGGTCCAGGCGAGAAGTCTTGCCTTACTCGGCTTTCAGGCCGTCAGCGGAGACCGCTTTGACGCCTTTGATTTTCTTGGTGATGGCCACGGCGGTGGTTTTCTGAGCTTCGGTCACCGCGACGGTGGACGACAGCGATACAACACCTTTGTTGGTTTCAACTTTGATGTCGGTACCAGGAATGCCTTTTTCGGTTACCAGGTCACTTTTAACTTTGGTGGTGATCCAGGTATCGGAAGTGGTTTCTTTTGCCTTGGTCATTTCACCAGCAGCCAGAGTCATTGGCGCCTGGGTGGTTTGAGTCTGTGCAAATGCTACGTTGGCCATAGTCAGGGTCAGCGCGGTTGCAGTAGCGGCAGCGATAGCGAACTTCTTCATACGAGTAACTCCTGTTTTTCCAGATAGTCTGCTGCGTGTCTTGTCAGCAGGGTTACTGGGTATATTGCGAACGCTGTGCCAACTTTGAGACAGGCTATAAATCTATTAAAATCAACTACTTATAAAATCGTTCAATTTTCGAAATCATGCAAATTGCATGACTTCGGAATTATCTACATGCAAGTTGCGGGTTTTGGCGTGGGCCTAAGGCCATGAATTGTCGGGGTTTTCTGGTTGGCTTGCTGAGGATCAAACGCCGGACAACAAAATAGCCTGAGTTTTGGGGTTGGGATTGGGATTGGGATTGGGATTGGGGCATATCCGTTATTTGGGCAGCAGCGGCTAGCGGTTTCGCCCTTACGGCGAGTCACTTTGGAAAAGCACCAAAGTAACCAAAGTGCTTCTGCCCCTTTCGTTCGGTGCCTCGCTGTGGCTCGGCATGCCCTCGCTCCGGTCCTGCTCCGTGGGCACGCCGCCATCGGCCATCCATGGCCGGGGGCGGCTAACCCGGCATCCATGCCGGGTTGCCCACTGCGCAGAACCTCCACTCGGCCTCACGAGGGGGCGGTGCGTCAAGATCAAAAGCTACAGGCGAGCTAACGCTCGGCCTTGAGTGGTGAAGATCAAAAGCCTTGCCGATGATCGTTCCCACGCGTGGGAACGATCAACATTGGTAGGCGACGCGAGCGCGCTTGAAGGACAGGCCGGCCGGTAGGCCGCCTCGCTTTTGCTTTGGCTTTTGATCTTCTTGCCCCATCGGCAGGCCGAGCGCAGGTTCTGCGCAGTGGGCAACCCGGCATGGATGCCGGGTTAGCCGCGCACGGCCATGGATGGCCGATCGCGGCGCGCCCACGGAGCAGGACCGGAGCGAGGGAACCCTGAGCCTCAGCGAAGGGCCGTACGCCAGGGGCAAGAGCCCTTGGTTACTTGGGGCTTTTCCAAGTGACTCGCTGTAAGAGCGAAACGGCCAGCGGCAGCACCCGCAGAAACGGATATGCCCCCAATCCCCCCCCCAACGAACAGCATTTCGCCGTAAGAGGCGGGGCTTTGATAGATAGAGCTATAAGTCAGACGCCCGGGCAGGTGTTGTTTGTATAGTCTTTCGACCCCGTGAACGCACAGGTCCAGCCAGCTGTAGCGGTACGTGTCAGAGTAATGGTTTGATTCAAGACTGGCGGTGGGGCATTGATCAGCTTGCAAGCAATCGTCCCTTTGCCGTCAGCAACAGTACCCGCGATCGTGAACGTGCAGTTTTGAGTCGAGGTCACGTTTGGACTCACATTAGAGGTGCTTGGATTGGTAACCCCGTCGTTCATCACATTTTCAAAATCGACTTTAAGCGCAGACGCCTCGGCGACACCGGCCGTGACCTTGGCCTTGGCCTGATACTTGGAGTACTGCGGCAACGCAAACGTCGCCAGAATCCCGATGATCGCCACCACGATCAGCAGCTCAATCAGCGTAAAACCTTTCTGAGTATTCATAAACAAGCTCCATGCATGAGTCGAAATCTCATGATCTGAACTAGCTGCAGCACAGCCCATGCCAAGCCCTTCGCCCCCTGTTAACGGGGCGCGAGAACAACGCAACGCCCTTTCTACCCCCAGCATCCGCACTATCTGACACTTTTTGTCACCTCGACCCCGCTGGTTTGGCTCAGCTCCTTGACTAGGCTATAAGTCATGAACTGTCTGCGTCCGGTATCCCAATGAATGACATCGCCCTTAGCGGTCTGGCCAAGCAATTGGTGCTGGCCGAGCTGCTCACTGACCAAAGCGCGCAACAGGCGTATCAGCAAGCACTACGCAACCGAATCTCCCTGGTCAGTTACCTGGTGCAAAACAGACTGGTGAAAAGCCGCCAGGTCGCCGAGATCGCTTCGGAGCACTTCGGCATGGCCTTGCTGGACCTCAACAGCCTGGACAAGGAATCCCAGCCCAAGGGGCTGGTCAGCGAGAAGCTGGTCCGTCAGCACCATGCCCTGCCCCTTTGGCGGCGCGGCAACAAGCTGTTCGTGGGGGTTTCCGATCCGACCAATCACCAGGCCATCAACGACATCCAGTTCAGCACCGGGCTGAACACCGAAGCCATCCTGGTGGAGGACGACAAGCTCAGCGACGCCATCGAAAAATTCTTCGACAGCCATGGCACCGGCCTGGAAGACATGGCCGACGTTGACCTCGACAGTCTCGACATCGAATCGAACGACGACCACAAACAGGATTCCATCGCCGGCCAGGATGCCGACGACGCGCCGGTGGTGCGCTTCGTTCACAAAATGTTGCTGGATGCGATCAAGAGTGGCTCCTCCGACCTGCATTTCGAACCCTACGAAAAAACCTACCGCGTGCGAATGCGCACCGACGGCATCCTGCGTGAAGTCGCAAAACCACCGATTCAACTGGCCAGCCGGATTGCCGCGAGGCTGAAAGTCATGGCCAGCCTCGACATCTCCGAGCGGCGCAAACCGCAGGACGGCCGAATCAAGATGCGCCTGTCCAAGAGCAAGTCCATCGACTTCCGGGTGAACACGCTGCCGACCCTGTGGGGCGAGAAAGTGGTGATCCGGATACTCGACCCGTCCAGCGCACAAATGGGCATCGACGCCCTTGGCTACGAACCTGAGCAGAAAGCCTTGTACATGGCCGCCCTCAAGCAGCCGCAAGGGATGATTCTGGTGACCGGGCCCACCGGTTCGGGCAAGACCGTGTCGTTGTATACCGGGCTGAATATCCTCAACACCGTGGACATCAACATCTCTACCGCCGAGGACCCGGTGGAAATCAATATGGAAGGCATCAACCAGGTCAACGTCAACCCCCGGCAGGGGATGGACTTCGCCCAAGCGCTGCGCTCGTTCCTGCGCCAGGACCCGGACGTGATCATGGTCGGCGAAATCCGCGACCTCGAAACTGCCGAGATCGCCATCAAGGCTGCGCAGACCGGGCACCTGGTGCTGTCGACCCTGCACACCAACAGCGCGGCGGAAACCCTGACGCGCCTGCACAACATGGGCATCCAGGGCTTCAACATTGCCACCTCGGTGAGCCTGATCATCGCCCAGCGCCTGGCGCGCAAGCTGTGCAGCCATTGCAAGAAACCGATCGAGATCCCGCGCGAGGCGCTGATCAAGGAAGGCTTCCCCGAGGAACGCATCGGCTCGTTCACGATCTATGAGCCGGTCGGTTGCGAACACTGCAACGGCGGGTACAAAGGACGCGTGGGGATTTATGAAGTGGTAAAGAACACACCGGACCTGCAACGGCTGATCATGGCCGAAGGCAATTCACTGGAAATCGATATCCAGATGCGTAAGGACGGCTTCGACGACCTGCGTACTTCGGGCCTGCGCAAGGCCATGCAAGGCATCACCAGCCTTGAAGAAATCAACCGGGTCACCAAGGACTGAACATGGCGGTCAAAGCAGCAAAAATCAGCGTATATGCCTGGGAAGGCACGGACCGCAAAGGCACGAAAATAACCGGCGAACTCAGTGGTCAAAATCCGGCGCTGATCAAGGCACAACTGCGCAAGCAAGGCATCAACCCCGGTAAGGTACGCCGCAAATCCGCCTCGATTTTCAGCCTGGGCAAGCGCATCAAGGCCCAGGACATCGCCCTGTTCACCCGGCAGATGGCAACCATGATGAAAGCCGGGGTGCCGTTGCTGCAGTCGTTCGACATCATCGGCGAAGGCTTCGATAACCCGGCCATGCGTAAATTGGTGGACGAGGTGAAACAGGAAGTCGCAGCGGGTAACAGCTTCGCGGCGTCCCTGCGCAAAAAACCGCAATATTTCGATGAGCTGTACTGCAACCTGGTGGATGCCGGCGAACAGGCCGGTGCCCTGGATACCCTGCTGGAGCGGGTCGCCACCTACAAGGAAAAAAGCGAAAGCCTCAAGGCCAAGATCAAGAAAGCCATGACCTATCCATTGGCCGTGGTGTTGGTCGCGATCATTGTGAGCGCGATTCTGCTGGTCAAGGTGGTGCCGCAGTTCGAGTCGGTGTTCAAAGGGTTTGGTGCCGAACTGCCGGCGTTCACCGTGATGGTCATCGGACTGTCGGAATTCATGCAGCAATGGTGGTGGGCACTGCTCGGCGGGCTGGTCGCGGCGATCTTCGGTGTGCGTCACGCCTTCAAGACGTCGCAAGGTTTTCGGGACTGGACGGACACCTGGCTGCTGAAACTGCCGTTGATTGGCACGCTGATGTACAAGTCCGCGGTGGCTCGATACGCCCGCACGCTGTCGACTACGTTCGCCGCTGGCGTGCCACTGGTGGATGCCCTCGAATCGGTGGCCGGAGCGACCGGCAACATCGTTTTCAAGCGCGCCGTACTGCGGATAAGACAGGATGTATCCACCGGCATTCAGCTGAATTTCTCCATGCGCTCCTCCGGCATTTTTCCGAACATGGCGATCCAAATGACCGCCATCGGCGAAGAGTCCGGCGCGCTGGACGACATGCTCGACAAGGTCGCGAGTTTCTATGAGGCGGAAGTCGATAACATGGTCGATAACCTCACCAGCCTGATGGAGCCGTTCATCATGGTGGTGCTGGGGGTCATTGTCGGCGGCTTGGTCGTTGCCATGTACTTGCCTATCTTTCAACTCGGCTCAGCGATCTGACATGCCCTTGAATGAAATTCTGACCTTCTATCCACTGGTTTTCGTCGGCATCGCCCTGGCTGTCGGCCTGCTGATCGGCAGCTTTCTCAATGTGCTGATCTGGCGCCTGCCGAAAATGCTCGAGCGTGAATGGCGCCAACAGGCCCATGAACTTCTGGACCTGCCAACCGAAACACCGCTGCCAACCTACAACCTGATGCTGCCCCACTCCCAGTGCCCGCACTGTGGCCATCGGATCCGTGCGTGGGAAAATATCCCGGTCATCAGTTTTGTGTTTCTGCGTGGATGCTGTTCAAACTGCGCCACACCCATCAGCAAACGCTACCCGCTCACTGAACTGGCCTGCGGTCTGCTGTCGGCGTTTATCGCCTGGCACTTCGGTTTCGGCTGGCCAGCCTGCATGGTGCTGGTCCTGAGTTGGGGCTTGTTGGCCATGAGCCTGATCGATGCAGAGCATCAACTGCTACCGGATGTGCTGGTGCTGCCGCTGATCTGGCTGGGCCTGATCGTCAACAGTTTCGAGCTGTTCGTGCCTCTGCAAGACGCGTTATGGGGCGCGATTGCCGGCTACGTGGCGCTGTGGTCGGTGTTCTGGCTGTTCAAATTGATCACGGGCAAGGACGGCATGGGTCACGGTGACTTCAAGTTGCTGGCGATGCTCGGTGCCTGGGGTGGCTGGCAGACTTTGCCCCTGACCATCCTGCTGTCATCGCTGGTGGGTGCGTTGCTCGGTTTGATTTTGCTGCGCCTGCGCAACGCGAAAACCTCTACACCGATCCCCTTCGGCCCCTATCTGGCAATTGCTGGCTGGATTGCGTTGCTCTGGGGTGGTCAAATAACCGACTTCTATTGGCAGTTTGTCGGTTTGAAATGAATACCCCTGTGGAAAAACCCTGGATTCTCGGCCTGACCGGCGGCATCGGCAGCGGCAAAAGCGCTGCTGCCCAGCACTTCATCGACCTTGGCGTGCACGTGGTGGACGCCGATCACGCCGCCCGCTGGGTGGTGGAGCCGGGGCGTCCGGCGCTGGTGAAGATCGCCGAACACTTCGGCCCCGGCGTGTTGCACGCCGATGGGCAACTGGATCGCGGTGCGCTGCGCAAACTGATCTTCGAAGTGCCGGACGAGCGTCGCTGGCTTGAAGCCTTGCTGCATCCACTGATCGGCGAAGAAATCGCCCATCATCTGGCGCTGGCAAAATCACCTTACGCGATTCTGGTTTCGCCGTTACTGATCGAGTCGGGGCAGTACGCCATGACCCAGCGGGTCCTGGTAATCGATGCCCCAGAACAGCTACAGATCGAACGCACCCTGCAGCGCGACCAGACTACGGAGCAACAGGTCCAGGCGATCCTCAAGGTGCAATCCAGCCGCCAGGACCGCGTGAGTCATGCCGACGATGTGGTGGTCAACGACCGCGACCTCGCCTGGCTGCACAGCGAGGTCGAACGCCTGCATCACTATTACCTTACTTTGCGTGGAGGCCAGTCATGAGCCAGACCCCAACCGTCAATTGCCCAACCTGCGGCGCCCCTGTCGAATGGAGCGCCACCAGCACGTTCCGGCCATTTTGTTCGGACCGCTGCAAACTGATCGACCTGGGGGCCTGGGCGTCGGAAGAACACAAGATTCCGGTTAGCCCGGAGGCCGAGGACGACCTGTTCAGCGAAGACTTCGAGCCGCGTCACTGACCCATGCAACGACGACTTCAGACTTGAGAGGGATCAAGACTTGGGGTCGTCGTCTTTCCACGGCGCCGACAGATAGCGCGTGCGGTTGAACGTTTCCAGCCACTCGGGACTGAACACCACCAGCGCACTGACGATCATGCCGTTGATAAAGGCTTCCGGGAAAATCAGCAGCCACAGATAACCGACAAAATCTTCCAGCCAGTACGGCATCGCGAAACGTTCGTCGAACCACAGCAATGTCAACGCCAGCAGCAGGCACAGCAATGCCGACAGCGCCGCCGCAAAGAAACCTGAAACGAAGATATACACGAAGGGATTACGCGGCTGAGCACGCTCGACGAGGATGGCGCAGCACTCGGTGACCAGCACCGGCAGCAGGATGAACAGCGTGCCATTAACCCCGATTGCGGCCAGGTCCTGGCGTCCGAGCAGCACCAATCCGCCTTGCGCCACCAGCCCGCCGATGATCGCCAGCGGCCAGTCCAGCAGCAAGGTCACCGCTGTCATGCCGATAAAGTGATACGAGACACCTGTATCGAAATCCCGTCGCACCAGCCACAGCATGAACAACGCGAACACCGTGCCGAACAGCAGATGCTGACGCCGACTATCAGTGAACAATTCGACCCAAGGCGCTCGACAGACCGCCCAGATAATCACCGGCACATAAATCAGCCAGCCGATCGTCAGCGTCAGCGGTGACAGCAACTCTGCGCCGATCATTTGGGAAACTCCTTGAGCGCCACTGCCGACTTCTAGATTGAATACGGCCCCATGCGCAGCAGTCTACTACGACCTCGAAGTTGCTTCAGTCGATGCAAAGCTTTCTGCTTGTCGCATTTGAACGCTAAGCTTGGGCCTATGGATGACTCAGATTACTTACGCCTGCTGACCATCGCGGCCGAGCAAGCCAACGCGTTCCTGTCCAATGCCCGCAAATGGGAGCGTGAGCGTTGGGTCTGCCAGCGCCTGCTGCAAGGCCTGAACATTCCCTATCGCGCCGACGAATTCGCGCCTGCCGGGGAGCCGCCGGATGTGCTGTTTCGTGATGCCAGTTTCGAGGTGTTCTTTGTCCTCGACGAAGGCCGGCGCCTCAACGACGAATGGCGCGACGAGTTGCAACGTCGGCGTAGCGCCTTTTCGCTCAGTTCGCTGGTACGCCGCGAAGCGAAACCCAAACGCATCCCGGCCAATGAATTTTTGCTGAGACTGGCGCCTACCTTGCGCAAAAAAGCGCACAACTACAAAGAACGCGGCATGGACCTGGGCGAGCTGGACATCATCGCCTTCGCCAGCCTCAAGCGCGAAGTGCTGGACCTCAACAGCCATTTTCCGCCTCCCACTGAATACCTGCGCCAGGGTTGGCGTTCGCTATCGCTGGTCGGTCCGACCTTCGCCCGTGTGCTGTTCGCGCATCCGGACGCACCGGACTTCCTGCGCAGCAACCTGGGTCGCAGCATCGTTTTCGATGTCGGGATCAGCTTGTGAGCCCATTGCAGGCATTGATCGCTGAAGTCCCGCAAATCGGTCAAGTGCGCTGGATTGGCGTGCGCCCGGAGCCTCACGTGCCGATGATTGAGCTTGATGCCGTGGAAGCACGGCTTGAGGCTGGCTTGACCGGCGATCGTGCCCGTCCCGGCGTGCGCAACGCGCGGCAGGTGACGCTGATTCAGTGGGAGCATCTGGCGGTGATCAGCTCGCTGATGGGCCGACCGCAGGATAAACCGGTATTGCCTGCTGATTTGCGGCGCAACCTGGTGATCAGCGGGATCAACCTGTTCAGCCTCAAGGGCCGGCGCTTTAAAATCGGCCAGGCCATCTTCGAGACCACCGGCTGGTGCCAACCGTGCGCACGCCTCGAAAACAACCTCGGGCCGGGGACGTTCCAGGCGGTTCGCGGACATGGCGGAATCACTGCCCGAGTGTTACAAAGTGGAATCATTCGCCTGGACGATAGGGTGAGCGTCGAGCCGATTCCGGACAGCGGCTATGCTCCGTTCAACGTTCGCTAGATCAGCCTGTAGCTTCTACACATTCAGCAACGTCTACCTGAGGAGGGCTTTATGACGAGCCGCTTGAACCCCGACGACCAGAAGCATGTCGAAGAGTACCTGCACCTGTCCCAGCACCGAGTCGAGCGCCGGCCTTTCCGGCCGTGGATGCTCCTGGTGGTGGTGTTGGCAGTGACCATTGGCCTGGGCCTGTTGAGCCGACTTATCAGTTACCTGACGCTATGAGCTGCCTCGCGCTCGCTCGGGTAACTGCACAGATTTCTTTTAGCCTTGCGAGATATCCCCATGACTCATCGTATTGTCATCGTTGGCGGCGGCGCCGGCGGTCTGGAGTTGGCTACCCGTCTGGGTAAGACTCTGGGCAAACGTGGCACGGCCAGTGTGATGCTGGTCGACGCGAACCTGACCCACATCTGGAAGCCGCTGTTGCATGAAGTGGCGGCCGGGTCGCTGAACTCTTCCGAAGACGAACTCAACTATGTGGCCCAGGCCAAATGGAACCACTTCGAGTTCCAGCTTGGACGCATGAGCGGGCTTGATCGCGCACAGAAGAAAATCCAGCTGGCGGCGACTTACGACGAAGCCGGCGTGGAACTGGTTCCAGCCCGTGAAGTGGGTTATGACTCGCTGGTGATCGCGGTCGGCAGCACCACCAACGATTTCGGCACGCAGGGTGCGGCGCAGCATTGCCTGTTCCTCGACACCCGCAAACAGGCTGAACGCTTCCACCAGCAACTGCTCAATCACTACCTGCGCGCCCATGCCGGGCAAACCGACAAGGTCGAGCAAATCAGCGTGGCCATCGTCGGCGCGGGCGCCACCGGCGTCGAACTGGCCGCCGAACTGCACAACGCGGCGCACGAATTGGCGGCTTACGGCCTGGACCGGATCAAACCGGAAAACATGCACATCACCCTGATCGAAGCCGGACCACGGGTGCTGCCAGCGCTGCCTGAGCGGATCGGCGGGCCTGTGCATAAAACCCTGGAGAAACTCGGGGTCAACGTGATGACCAATGCCGCCGTCAGCGAAGTGACGGCCGACAGCTTGATCACCGCCGATGGCAAAGTGATCAATGCCAGCCTGAAAGTCTGGGCTGCCGGCATCCGTGCCCCCGGCTTCCTCAAGGACATCGACGGCCTGGAAACCAACCGGATCAATCAGCTGCAAGTGCTGCCGACCCTGCAAACCACTCGCGACGAAAACATCTTCGCCTTCGGTGACTGTGCGGCCTGTCCGCAACCGGGTACCGATCGCAATGTGCCGCCGCGGGCGCAGGCAGCCCATCAGCAAGCCTCGTTGCTGGCTAAATCGTTGAAGCTGCGGATCGAAGGCAAGACCCTGCCAGAGTACAAGTACACCGATTACGGTTCGCTGATCTCGCTGTCGCGTTTTTCGGCTGTGGGTAACTTGATGGGCAACCTGACCGGCAGCGTGATGCTTGAGGGTTGGCTGGCGCGGATGTTTTACGTGTCGCTGTACCGCATGCACCAGATGGCACTGTATGGCGCGTTTCGTACGGCGATGTTGATGTTGGGCAGCAAGATCGGACGCGGGACCGAGCCGCGACTGAAGCTGCACTGATCAAGCTCCACCCTGTGGGAGCGGGCTTGCTCGCGAAGAGGGAGTGCCAGTCGACATGAGTGCTGGCTGATCCACCGCTTTCGCGAGCAAGCCCGCTCCCACATTTTTACTCATCGATCTGTAGATCTGTGTCTCACTGTATCTCCCCCCGCGATTACGCCCCTTCGCTTACAAACTCCCCCTTGCGCGACACAGTAGCGATACACCCCGCCCGTTAAATAGCCACATCCGAGCAAGGCACCCCGCCAGCTTCGGCTACCGCCGCACTCACGTGGCGCCCACTATCGAGCGGTTGTGTCGTGCAACCCAGGAGTATTTAAATGTCCCGTACCACCAAAAACACTATCGGTCTGCTCGGCGCTGTTTTGGCCGGTGGCATGATGTTGACAGGCTCCGTCTTCGCCTCCCAACCACTGACCCAAGGCTATCTGCTGGCGTCGGCCGAGCAGGTTGTGAAAACCCCTGAGGGCAAGTGCGGTGAAGGCAAGTGTGGTGATGCGTCGATGGCCAAGACCGACACCGATGGCGACGGCAAAGTATCCCGTGCCGAATTCCTGAAAGTCGCGCCGAAGTCCAACTTCGACAAGATCGACACCAACCATGACGGCTTCATCGATGAACAAGAGGCGTTCGATAACGTGAAAGCCAACTACGAAGCCAATGGCAAGAAAATGCCAAAAGGCCTGTTCGAACACCTGAAAGACCAAGACGGCGCCTAAGCCTCTGGGCACCACGCCGCGCTTTTCCATCGGGAAGCGCGGCTTTTTTTCGTCTGAAGGATTTACACCCGAAAGCGCTGCACCATGCCTTGCAGGGCATTGGCCAGTTTTGACAACTCATGACTGGAAGCGCTGGTCTGATCGGCGCCGGCAGCAGAGCGCACCGACAGGTCGCGAATGTTCACCAGGTTGCGATCGACTTCCCGCGCCACCTGAGCCTGTTCTTCGGCAGCACTGGCGATCACCAGGTTACGCTCGTGAATCTCGTGAACCGATGCGGTGATGGTTAGCAGGGCTTCGCCTGCCCGCTCAGCCAGCACGAGCGTACTGGCGGCACGGGTGGCACTGGCCTGCATGGAGTCCAGCGCCAGGCTTGAACCGTTGCGCATGCCTTGCACCATTTGTTCGATTTCCTGGGTCGATTGCTGCGTGCGGTGCGCCAACGCGCGCACTTCGTCGGCCACGACCGCAAAACCGCGACCACTCTCGCCCGCCCGCGCCGCTTCAATGGCAGCGTTGAGCGCCAGCAGATTGGTTTGCTCTGCAATGGCCCGAATCACATCCAGCACCTTGCCAATGTCCTGTGACTGATTGGCCAGGGACTGCACCAACTCACCGGTATGCTGCACATCGCTGGCAAGGGCGCTGATGGCGCTGGCAGTTTCGCTGACCCGCTCCTGCCCCTGATGCGCCGATTCACTGGACTGACGGGTGGCGTCGGAGGTGGACACCGCGTTGCGCGCCACTTCTTCCACGGCGATCGTCATTTCATTGACCGCGGTGGCGGCCTGTTCAATCTCGTTGTTCTGTTGTTGCAGGCCCTGAGTGCTGTCGAGCGTCACCGCGTTCAACTCGTCCGCTGCGGTAGCCAATTGCGTTGCCGAACCGCTGATGCCTTGCAGGGTTTCGCGCAGGTTCTGCTGCATGGCCGACAGGGCCTTGAGCAAACGGCTCACTTCGTCATTGCCATGGGTTTCGATAGGCCAGGTCAGATCACCCTGGGCCACGTGTTCTGCGGCGCTCAAGGCTTCACTTAACGGGCGGACGATGCTGCGGGTCAGCAACATGGCCAAGGCGACGGTGGCCAGGGCCGCGAGTGCGATGAACAGGCTGACAATCATTCGCGACGTTTCATAATGCGCTGCGGATTTCTGGCTTTCGGCGGCGACTTGTTTGGCGAACATTTCCGCCAGGTCATTAAGCTGTTTGCCGGAACCATCGACCACGGTCTTCATGTCGACCAGCAGCAGTTTGGTCAACTCGTCATGGCGGCCTTGTTCGGCCAGGGTGAACGACTGGGCGATGCCAGTGCGATAAGCGGCAAACGTGGTTTTGAACTGGTCATACAAGGCTTGGCCTTCGGCGGTTTCGACCAGCTTGTCATAGGCCGCGATCTTCTCGCTGAGCTCTTTGTCACGGGTATCCATCTGCCCGCGGTAGACCGGAATGTTTTTCGGGTCCTGATCGAGGGCCATGCGCAAGGAAATGGTGCGGATGCGCAACATCAGTTCACGAATGTCGTCGCCACCACGAATGCTCGGCAACCACTGTTTCTCCACCGCCACTTCGCTTTCGCGAATGCTCGACATTTGTCCCAGCGCAAAAATCCCGAGCAACGCCACCAGCACGGCGATCAAGGCAAAGCCCAAGGCGGCCCGAGGGGCAATATTCAATTGGCGAAGCAACATAACGAGCGCCCTTTTTCTTGTAGTGGCTTGGATAAGGGGCGTGTTTTGGCAGAACCCCGTCGCTTCGTTATCGGCAAGTTGTACGATGACTTGACCTTTTTTGAAGGCAAAAAAAAATCCCCGTATCTTTCGATACGAGGATTCTTAATATGGTCGGGGTAAGGGGATTCGAACTCCTGACATCCTGCTCCCAAAGCAGGCGCGCTACCGGACTGCGCTATACCCCGGTAAAAAAAAGGCGACCTTTACAGTCGCCTTCTTCGATCAGCGCTTTTGGCCTCTGATCTTAAGATCTGATCCCAGCATCAACTGGTTTCAAAAATGGTGGGTCGTGTGGGATTCGAACCTACGACCAATTGGTTAAAAGCCAACTGCTCTACCAACTGAGCTAACGACCCAAAAATGGTCGGGGTAAGGGGATTCGAACTCCTGACATCCTGCTCCCAAAGCAGGCGCGCTACCGGACTGCGCTATACCCCGGTTTGAAATTGGCTCCGTGACCAGGACTCGAACCTGGGACCCAATGATTAACAGTCATTTGCTCTACCGACTGAGCTATCACGGAACTACATATTTCAATTTACAACTGTGAAGCTTGCTTCACCTCTTCGACCCGTTCGCATCGCTGCGTTCGTGTGTCTGAGGCGCGCTATTCTACAATCTTAAGCACCTCTGTCAACCCCCTAAATTGCATTCAAGTTAATGATTTGCAACTTATTTCAGATTCCTGCTTGGGGAGCAGAAACCCTTCCGGGTGACTTACTGCGGGGCGCACTTTACAAGCCTTTTCCTTTCAGTTCAACAGCCTAACGAAAAAAAGGCCTCGCAATGCGAGGCCTCGTTCATTTTGTTGCCACCGTGGGTCAGACGAAGACGATTTCGTCGTTTTCCACGACGCCCTTGGCGGTGTCGCCGGGCATGAAACGACCCGACAGAATCAGCTGCGCCAACGGGTTCTCGATCCAGCGCTGGATCGCCCGTTTCAGCGGACGAGCGCCATACACCGGGTCGTAACCCACCGCGATCAGCTTATCCATGGCTTCAGGGCTGAGTTCCAGCTTCAGTTCCCGTTCAGTCAGGCGGCTGCGCAGACGACCCAACTGGATCTCGGTAATGCCTGCAATCTGATCCCGGGCCAACGGCTCGAAGATCACCACTTCGTCAACCCGGTTGATAAACTCCGGCCGGAAGTGCGTGGATATCGCGTCCATTACCGCGGCGCGCTGCGCCTCGCGATCACCGACCAGTTCCTGAATCTGCACCGAGCCCAGGTTGGAGGTCATCACGATCACGGTGTTTTTGAAATCCACCGTGCGACCATGGCTGTCGGTCAGGCGGCCGTCTTCCAGCACTTGCAGCAAGATGTTGAACACATCCGGGTGGGCCTTCTCGACCTCGTCCAGCAGGATCACCGAATAAGGCTTGCGACGCACCGCCTCGGTCAGGTAACCGCCTTCTTCATAGCCTACATAGCCTGGTGGCGCGCCGATCAGTCGGGCCACGGAATGTTTCTCCATGAACTCGGACATATCGATCCGCACCATGGCCTCTTCGGTATCAAAGAGGAACTCGGCCAACGCCTTGCATAGCTCGGTTTTACCGACGCCGGTCGGGCCGAGGAACATGAACGAACCGCTCGGACGATTCGGGTCGGACAACCCGGCTCGCGAACGTCGCACCGCGTTGGAAACCGCGATGACCGCTTCGTCCTGGCCAATCACACGTTGGTGCAACAGGCTTTCCATCTTCATCAGTTTGTCGCGCTCGCCTTCGAGCATTTTCGACACCGGAATGCCGGTCCACTTCGACACGACTTCGGCAATCTCTTCCTCGGTCACTTTGCTGCGCAGCAACTGGTTTTCGCTTTTGCCGTGCTGGTCGACCATTTGCAGGCTGCGCTCCAGGTCCGGGATCACACCGTATTGCAGCTCGGCCATGCGGTTCAGGTCGCCTTTGCGGCGCGCGGCTTCCAGTTCCTGACGGGACTGTTCGATTTTCTGCTGGATCTGCGCAGAACCCTGGACTTCGGCTTTTTCCGCGTTCCAGATTTCTTCGAGATCCGAGTACTCACGCTCCAGACGAACGATTTCTTCCTGAAGTTTTTCCAGGCGTTTGATCGCGGCTTCGTCGCTTTCTTTCTTCAGTGCCTGGGATTCCACCTTCAGCTGAATCAGACGACGCTCCAGGCGGTCCAGCACTTCCGGCTTGGAATCGATCTCCATGCGGATGCGGCTGGCGGCTTCGTCGATCAGGTCAATGGCCTTGTCCGGCAGCTGACGGTCCGTAATGTAACGATGACTGAGCTTGGCCGCGGCAATGATCGCGCCGTCGGTGATCGCCACTTTGTGGTGAACCTCGTAACGCTCTTTCAGGCCACGCAGGATGGCGATGGTGTCTTCTTCGCTCGGCTCATCCACCAATACTTTCTGGAAGCGCCGCTCGAGGGCCGCGTCCTTCTCTATATATTGGCGATACTCGTTAAGCGTGGTCGCGCCGACACAGTGCAGTTCACCGCGCGCCAACGCAGGCTTGAGCATGTTGCCCGCATCCATCGAGCCTTCGCCTTTGCCGGCGCCGACCATGGTGTGCAATTCGTCGATGAACAGAATGATCTGCCCTTCCTGCTTCGACAATTCATTCAGCAGGGATTTGAGGCGCTCTTCGAACTCGCCGCGATACTTGGCACCGGCAATCAACGCCCCCATGTCCAGGGACAACAGGCGTTTGCCTTTCAGGCCATCCGGCACTTCACCGTTGATGATGCGTTGGGCCAGGCCCTCGGCGATGGCGGTTTTACCCACGCCAGGCTCACCGATCAGCACCGGGTTGTTTTTGGTGCGACGTTGCAGGACCTGAATCGTCCGGCGAATTTCGTCGTCACGGCCAATCACCGGATCGAGCTTGCCTTCTTCGGCGCGCTTGGTCAGGTCGACGGTGTATTTGTCCAGCGCCTGGCGCGACTCTTCGTGGTTGGCGTCATTGACGGCTTCGCCGCCACGCAAGTTGTTGATCGCGTTTTCCAGGGCTTTCTTGCTCACGCCCTGGCCGAGCAACAATTTGCCAAGCTTGCTGTTCTCGTCCATGGCGGCGAGCAACACGAGTTCACTGGAGATGAACTGGTCGCCTTTTTGCTGGGCCAGACGGTCGGCCTGATTGAGCAGACGCGCCAGATCCTGCGACATGTTGACGTCGCCGGTCGGGTTCTGGATTTTTGGAAGCTGGTCGAGCTCTTTGGTCAGCTCTTTACGCAGGCTGTTGACGTCAAAACCGACCTGCATCAGCAGGGGCTTGATCGAACCGCCTTGCTGTTCAAGCATGGCTTGCATCAAATGCGCCGGCTCAATGCCGGGATGGTCAAGGCCGACGGCCAGAGATTGGGCGTCGGATAGAGCTAACTGCAATTTGCTGGTTAAACGATCTATACGCATGGGTCACCTTCCTTTTGAGCAGGCCGGACCTATAAAACATCCTGAATGAAGAAACCTGCCAGATACCTCACTAGATGTGGTCGATTCTGGAAGTTTCAAGCGTCACGAGGTTGATGCAGATCAGGGAAGTCTAGCGTTCGAGCCAGATAAGGGAGGCAAACCGACCGGTTTTTGGACTGCGGCGGTAAGAAAAGAAGCGCGGATCGGTCACGGTACAGAAACCGCCACCATAGACAGCGGTGACACCGCGAACAGCCAGTCGCAAACGCGCCAGTTCACAGATGTCGGCCATGAATTTGCCAGCGTTTTGGCTCGGTACAAAGGCTTTGGCAGCCTCAGGTAATTGCTGGACGAAGGTTTCGCGCACTTCGGGGCCGACTTCAAAGGCTTGCGGGCCAATGGCCGGGCCTAGCCAGACCAGCACTTCTTCTGGCGGCACGGCCAGTGTGTCGAGCGTTGCTTCCAATACACCTGCTGCCAAACCACGCCAACCGGCATGGGCAGCGGCAACGCGAGTACCGGCACGGTCACTAAACAATACCGGCAGGCAATCAGCGGTCATTGCCGTGCAGGCGATACCGGGCGTTGCCGTCCAGCTGGCATCCGCAGCGACCACCAGACTTGGGTCGGCATGGGCCACGGCGATGCCGTGAACCTGCTTTAACCAGGCCGGTTGAATAGAGAAATGATCGGTCAGGCGCCGGCGATTTTCGGCAACAGCTTCGGGGCTGTCATCGACGTGATCGCCGAGGTTGAGGCTGTCGAACGGCGCCAGGCTGACGCCGCCCACCCGAGTGGTGACGCAGGCTTTGACCCCGGCAGGCGCAGGCCAGTCGGGAATCAGCCAGTCACTCATCCGATGAACGCCTCACGGTCTTGCTTGAGCAGGGTCAGCAACCAGACGAAGTCGTCCGGCAGTGGCGATTCCCAGCTCATGCGTTTACCGGTGGTCGGGTGATCCAGTTCCAGGAACCGCGCATGCAGTGCCTGACGCGGGAACGCCTTCAACGACTCGACCATGGTCACACTGGCTGCCGGCGGAATGCGGAAACGACCGCCGTAGGCAGGATCTCCGACCAACGGGTAGTTGATGTGGGCCATGTGCACACGAATCTGGTGCGTACGACCGGTTTCCAGCTTCACCCGCACATGAGTGTGAGAGCGGAAACGCTCGAGCACGCGGTAATGGCTGACGGCTTGCTTGCCACCTTCCATGACTGCCATGCGCTGGCGCTGCTGGCCATGTCGGCCGATCGGCGCATTGATCTTGCCACCCGCCGTCACCACGCCGATCACGATGCACTCGTAGATCCGGCTGACGCTACGGCTCTGCAACTGTGTAACCAGCTGCGTCTGGGCTTGAATGGTCTTGGCCACCACCATCAGACCGGTGGTGTCCTTGTCCAGGCGATGCACGATACCGGCGCGGGGCACATTGATGATGTCCGGCACGTGGTGCAGCAAGGCGTTGAGCAAGGTGCCATCAGCGTGGCCGGCAGCCGGATGCACCACCAAACCCGCAGGTTTGTTGATCACCAGGATGTCGTCGTCTTCGTAGACGATGTCCAGCTCGATGTCTTGAGCGATCCATTCGCCCTGAGCTTCCTGCTCGGCAGTCAGCTCAAGAATGGCGCCACCGTGAACGATGTCTCGCGGGCGGATAACCGCCCCATCCACAGTCAGGCGGCCGTCTTTGATCCAGGCGGAAAGGCGCGAGCGCGAGTGCTCAGCGAATAATTGTGCGGCGACTTGATCGAGGCGTTGGCCGCCCAATTCGGACGGCACCTCTGCGCGAAGTTCAATTTTATCGGACATGCTCAGGCTAGGCGTCGGCACAGCCTTTGGTTTCGGCTGCGCGCTTGTGGTTAAATACGGCGTCTTTTGCCCCGAGGCTATTCAACGGGGCGCTCATCATAACAGGACGGCCCCGCCCAAGACAGCGGCCGTCATAGGGACGCAAGCCGCCATGCAAGTGAAACACCTGCTGCTGATCGCCATCCTCGCATTGACCGCTGCTTGCTCATCGAAGGAAGTCGTAGACGAAAACCTTAGCGAAGTCGAGCTGTACCAACAGGCTCAGCACGATCTGGACAACAATAGCTACACCGCCGCCACAGCCAAGCTGAAGGCGCTGGAGTCGCGTTATCCGTTCGGCCGCTATGCCGATCAGGCTCAACTCGAGCTTATCTACGCTAACTACAAGAACACCGAGCCAGAGGCTGCGAAGTCCGCTGCCGAGCGCTTCATTCGTTTGCACCCACAGCATCCGAACGTGGATTACGCTTATTACCTCAAGGGTCTGACGTCTTTCGACCAGGACGTCGGCCTGCTGTCGCGTTTCCTGCCGCTGGACATGACCAAGCGTGACCCGGGTGCTGCTCGCGACTCCTACAACGAGTTCGCCCAGCTGACCAGCCGCTTCCCGAACAGCCGCTACTCGCCGGACGCCAAGCAGCGCATGATCTACCTGCGCAACCTGCTGGCGGCCTACGAGATTCACGTTGCCGACTACTACCTGACCCGTCAGGCCTATGTTGCCGCCGCCAACCGCGGGCGTTACGTGGTGGAAAACTTCCAGGAAACACCTTCGGTCGGCGACGGCCTGGCGGTGATGACTGAGGCCTACCAGCGTCTGCACCTGGACGAACTGGCTGCCACCAGCCTCGAAACCCTGAAACTCAACTACCCGAACCACCCAAGCCTGGTGGACGGTCAGTTCGTGCCGTCGGTCGCCGAAGCCGACAACCGTTCGTGGTTGAGCAAGGCGACTCTGGGCCTGATCGAATCCCGTCCACCGCTGCCGCCGGGCGAAACCCGCGCCAACCAGGACGTGCAGAAGCAATTCCAGGACGCCAAGGACGCGATTCCGAGTGATCTCAAGCCTAAAGATTCCAATGGCGATGTGATCGAAGAGGAAAATCACGAAGCCGAAGGCAACAACAGCGACCGCTCGTGGTTCAGCTACATGACCTTTGGCGTGTTCGACTGACACCTTGGGTTGCGCAAAAAGGGAGACCCTCGGGTCTCCCTTTTTATTGCCTGCTTTTTAATGACAAGCTATTACGCTGTGCGCCTGACCCGTCCTTGGCTAAACTGCTGAATCATTAATCAAATAGCAGCTCACCATGCTTCGTTTATTGTTCTGGATCGCTCTGATTGCCGCTGCGGTATGGTTCTGGCGCAAGTTCAAGGGCCAGGCTTCCGTGCCCAAGTCCTCTGCCGAGCTGGAAGCGGCACCCATGGTCCGCTGCGCTCATTGCGGTGTCCACCTGCCCCGCGACCGCGCGCTGAATGTTCAACAACAGTGGTATTGCAGCCAGGCTCACCTTGAGCAAGGCCCGAGTTCCAGTGATCGCTGAGACGTCCAGTCCCGGCAGCAAACAGGCCCAGCGACTGCTGCGCCTTTATCACTTCTACCGTCTGAGCATCGGCATCACCCTGGTGTTGTTGATCTCCAGCAACATGGACAACCAGTTGCTGACATCTGCCAACGATGACCTGCTGCGCAGTGGCAGCTGGCTGTACCTGGTCCTGAATATCCTGTTGGTGGTTTTTTTCGAGAACACCCGGTACCCGGCGCAGTTGTTCAGCCTGGCGCTGGTCGACGTGTTGTTGCTGTGTGGCCTGTTCTACGCCGCGGGAGGCGTGGCCAGCGCCATTGGCAATTTGCTGATCGTATCGGTGGCCATCAGCAACACCTTGCTGCGAAGCCGGATCGGCCTGCTGATAGCGGCCGTCGGCGCGCTTGGCATCGTCGGCCTGAGCTTTCTCTTGAGCGTCAGCCATCCCACCAGCCCTAACGACTACTTGCAAGTCGGCACGCTGGGCGCTTTGTGTTTTGCGGCGGCATTACTGGTTCAAGGCTTGATTCGGCGCCTGGACGACAGCGAAACGCTGGCCGAGCAGCGAGCCAGCGAAGTCGTCGGTCTCGAAACCCTGAATACGCTGATCCTGCAACGCATGCGTACCGGCATCCTGGTGCTCGACCATCACCGGCGAGTGCAACTGGCCAACCACAGCGCCTTGACCCTGCTGGGCCGCGACAGCCTCGAAGATCAATTGATCGACGACCACTCCCCTGCGCTGGTCGAACGCCTGCAGTTGTGGCTCAACAACCCTACACTGCGCCCCCAGAGCCTGAAAATCCTCAGTAATGGCCTGGAGCTGCAACCGAGCTTCATTACGCTGGACCATAGCCCGCATCACCAGACGCTGGTTTTCCTCGAGGACCTCGCGCAGATTGCCCAACAAGCCCAGCAACTGAAACTCGTCGCCCTCGGCCGCCTGACCGCCAGCATCGCCCATGAAATCCGCAACCCGTTGGGCGCCATTAGTCATGCCGCGCAGCTATTGCAGGAATCCGAGGAACTGAACGGCGCGGACCGACGTCTGACACAGATTATTCAAGACCACTCTCAGCGAATGAATCGAGTCATCGAAAACGTCCTGCAACTGTCCCGCCGCCAGCAAACCGTGCCGCAACGGCTCGATCTGAAGCCGTGGCTGGAGCGGTACGTCGCCGAAACCCGCGAAGGCGCGAGCGAGCGCCAGCAGATCCATCTGCACATCGGTTCGGGAGACTTCAAAACCTTGATGGACCCGAACCAGCTGGGCCAGATTCTCGACAACCTGGTGCGAAATGCCTGGCACCACAGCGCGCTCAGCCACGATGACGCGCACGTCTGGCTAGAGCTGTTTGTCGAGCCTGACAGCCAGCTGCCGATCCTCGACGTCGTGGACAACGGTCCCGGCGTTGCCCCGGAGCATCAAGCGCATTTGTTCGAACCGTTTTTCACCACCCGTACCCAAGGCACAGGCCTGGGGCTTTATCTGTCCCGTGAGCTGTGCGAAAGCAACCAGGCCCGCCTAGACTTCAAACCACGCCAAGGCGGCGGCTGCTTTCGCATCACCTTTGCTCACGGACGGAAACAAAGTTGAACATGTGCCCACGGCAAAAAATCCTGATCGTCGACGACGAACCGGATATCCGCGAACTCCTGGAAATCACCCTGGGACGGATGAAACTCGACACTTTCAGTGCCCGCAACCT
The DNA here is from genome assembly GCF_059716195.1 of Pseudomonas sp. LBUM1644. NCBI lineage: Bacteria > Pseudomonadati > Pseudomonadota > Gammaproteobacteria > Pseudomonadales > Pseudomonadaceae > Pseudomonas > Pseudomonas sp. LBUM1644. The sequence goes on from NZ_CP166812.1 coordinate 5,425,993, forward strand.
TGGCGAAGCCCAGGCGCTGCTGACCCGGGAGACATTCGACCTGTGCCTGACCGACATGCGCCTGCCGGACGGCACCGGTCTTGAGCTGGTGCAACACATCCAGCAGCGCTATCCGCAAGTCCCGGTGGCGATGATCACCGCTTACGGCAGCCTGGAAACGGCGATCAATGCCCTCAAGGCCGGCGCCTTCGACTTTCTCACCAAACCCGTCGACCTCACTCGACTGCGGGAGCTGGTCACCAGCGCCCTGCGCCTGCCCGTGCCCGGCGGCGTCAGTCACGCCATTGATCGCCAGCTGCTGGGTGACTCGTTGCCCATGCGTAACCTGCGCAAACAAATCGACAAGCTGGCCCGCAGCCAGGCGCCTGTGTACATCAGCGGCGAATCCGGCAGTGGCAAGGAGTTGGTCGCTCGACTGATCCATGAGCAAGGACCTCGCGCTAACCAGCCGTTTATTCCGGTGAACTGCGGAGCGATCCCGTCGGAATTGATGGAGAGCGAGTTTTTCGGCCACCGCAAAGGCAGCTTCAGCGGTGCCATCGAAGACAAGCCCGGCCTCTTCCAGGCGGCCAATGGCGGCACGTTGTTCCTCGACGAAGTGGCTGATTTGCCGCTGGCGATGCAAGTCAAATTGCTGCGGGCCATTCAGGAAAAAGCTGTCCGATGTGTCGGAGGGCAACAGGAAATCGTGGTCGATGTGCGCATCCTCTGCGCCACTCACAAAGACCTCGACGCCGAAGTCGCCGCGGAACGCTTTCGCCAGGATTTGTATTACAGGCTCAACGTGATCGAACTACGGGTTCCGCCCTTGCGCGAACGCCGGGACGACATTGAGCCCTTGGCCAGCCATGTGCTCAAGCGCCTGGCAGCCGGCAGCGGGCAGCCCGCCGCGAAACTCCATCCACAGGCCCTCGACGCGCTGAAAAGCTACCGCTTCCCTGGCAATGTGCGGGAACTGGAGAACATGCTCGAACGGGCCCACACCTTGTGCGAAAACAAACAGATCGAAGCCGCCGACCTGCGATTGGCCGAAGGTAATTGTGCCGCCGAAAGCGGTGTGCCGGACCTGACGCAGATCGATAACCTGGAAGATTATCTGGAAAACGTCGAACGCAAACTCATTCTCCAGGCGCTGGAAGAAACCCGCTGGAACCGCACGGCGGCGGCTCAGCGGCTGAATTTGTCGTTTCGTTCGATGCGTTATCGGCTCAAGAAATTGGGTTTGGATTAAGGCCTGAAAAGATCGCAGCCTTCGGCAGCTCCTACAGGGAACGCGATCTCCTGCAGGAGCTGCCGCAGGCTGCGATCTTTTGATCTTGCTTTCAGATCCGCCCAGCAGGCGCATACGGCGCCGGATCAATAATCGGTGCCCTGCCCAACATCACATCGGCAAACAACTGGCACGATGCCGGCGCCAACACCAACCCGTTGCGGTAATGCCCGCAATTGAGCCAAAGCCCATTGAACCCCGGCACCCGACCGATATAGGGAATGCCCTCAGGTGAACCCGGTCGCAGCCCGGCCCAATGCCCCACCACCTCGGCATTCGCCAGCGCCGGAAGCAACTCGATGGCCGACGCTTTCAGACTGTCCAAAGCAGACTCGGTAGGCGTCTTGTCGTAGCCTTCGTGCTCCAGCGTACTGCCAATCAGAATGTGCCCGTCACGCCGCGGAATTGCATAACGCCCCTTGGCCAACACCATGCTCGGCAGAAAGTCGGCCGCGCACTTATACAGAATCATCTGCCCTTTCACCGGTTCGACAGGCAGCGCCAGCCCCAGTGTTTTCAACAGATCGCCACTCCAGGCGCCAGCCGTCAGAACCACCTGATCACCCAGAATGGCTCCCGCCGAAGTCTGTACGCCGACCACTTGATCGCCTTCGCGGACAAACCCGCTGACTTCGCACTGCTCATGAATCGTCACGTTCGGCAGCGCCAGCAACGCCGCCTTGAGGGATTTCACCAGCCGCGGATTACGCACGTTGGCCACATCGGCCATGTAAATTGCCCGTGTGAATCCTGGGCCCAGCACCGGCACCGCGTCGTGAGCGGCCGAGATATCCACAGCTTTTAGCGGGCGGTTTTCGCGCTCGGCCCAAGCCAGTGCCTCGGCTTCGTCATCCAGGTCCAGCCAGTACAACCCGGTGGTGTGCACTTCAGGATCGACACCGGTGACCGCAAATAGCCGCTCGCCCAGCTGTGGATAAAAGTCCTGGGACCAATGGGCCAGCGCAGTGACCGCCGGGCTGTAACGCCATGGGTAAAGCGGCGAAACGATGCCACCGCCGGCCCAGGACGATTCCTGACCGACATTCGAGCGATCCAGCAGCACAACGCTCTGCACTTCGGACGCGAGATTGAATGCCGTCAGCAGGCCAATCACCCCACCGCCGACAATCACCACTTGCTGTTGCATGGTCATGTTCTGATCCAACCGATAAATAGACAGAGGCGCAAAAGGCGCCCGAAAAACACGCTCAGCGACCCCAGCAATCCTTGGTGGTCAATCCGGCCGTTGCATTGATCATGCTTCTGACGCCGGTGTTGGTCAGGGTGAAATCGCCACACTTGTCAGACGCCATGGCGCCGGGCTTGCGCACGGCCGTCAGCAGGAACGTCTGGTCAGTCAGCGTCGGCGTAATGGTGTAGTAATCGGTGCCGGCGCTGAGGCCGATGGCTCCGGTGTAGACATTCTTGTTCGAGTAGAACCGTTCCAGGGTCTGCGCCTGTTCGGACAACACGCCGACCACTTCGGCGCGACGCCCCTTTTTCACGTATTCGGTGAGGCTCGGGTAGCCAATGGTGATAACGATCCCGATGATCGCAATCACGATCATGATTTCGATCAGGGTAAAACCTCGGTTGGATCTGCGCATGCCTCAACTCTCACTTACTGTATTTGTCGCCACATGATGCGACGGCTGCCACCGCCGCCCTTTTCAGCCAGCCGGGTCACCGCCGCACTGGAATCGGTTACGATCTTGCCGGTTCCTCCATTGACAATGGCATTCAACACCGGCATCCCGCCCGTGAAAATCACGCCGCTGGAAATCGTGTCAGTGCCGTCGACCAAGCCATCGCTATTGGTGTCGAGCACTGCATAGTTGAGCATCTTACCGCTGAACGCATCCAGTTCGACCAGTTTGCCGGTGCCGAAACTGGCACACGGGTCGGTGGTGTCCACACTGGCGGTGGTAAACACGATCCGCCCCAATATCAGTGCTGCCTGATTGATCACCCGCTCCCCGGTCAACACGCTGGAGTAGACCAGTGGCAGATACCAGCCCTTCTCTGCCGGATAGGTCACGTCGTTCTGGCTGGTGGTGATGAATTGCCCCGTGCTTCCCGAGAACACACCCGTCACCGACTGGAGCTGCAAACTGGAGGGGGCGATCTGTCCGGAGCCACCGTCCGCGTCCCACACCGCATAGAACGCCTGGAGATCCTTGTTGGTCTTGTCAGCGGTCTCGTTGAACTTGCCGGTGCCGAAAAACACTTCCTTGCCGCCCTGGGAATTATCGGCCAGCAACGGTTGCGCAGTGATCGGCTGAGTGACGCCACCCACCGTGGTGAACAGCGGTTTGCCCGAAAACGCCAGGCCCCAGGTGTCCGTGGTGGTGCCGCTCAAATCAAATTTCCACAACCGTCCTTTCAGGTCTCCACCGTAGGCCGCCTGTACCACGTTCTGTGAGTTGACCTTGAGTTTCACCGAGGACAAGCCATTGGTGGTTTCGGTGCTGTCGATGACGATTTTTTTGATCAATGACCCATCATTGACATCCACCACATACAACGCCGCGACACCTGAGCTGCTGCCATAGCCATTGGAGATGAACGCCGCCCACCGACCATCGGCCAAGCGTGCCACTTCCGGGCGGGCATAGGCATAACCCAGATCATTGAAAACGTTCGCCGGGTTTGGAGTGGCCGGCGCGCTGATTTCCCACAACGCCTTGATCACGTTGCCTGCCGAAGCGTCGAACAATTGCAGCGCATAAAACGTCTTGCCGCCTGCGCCCGTCCCGCCCAGTGCGAGGGTTTTCCAGGCACTGTTGAGTTGGGCATCGAATACACCGACCTGGCCGTCCACCAGAAACTTGTGGCTGACGCCATTGATGTAAGTGGTATCGGCGATATAACGCAGCGAAGGCAGGACACTGGAGGGCATGTAGGCATAGCGCCTCGCGCCGTTGCCCGAGTTGATGACGCTGACGAACCCGTCGTTGCCGTTCACCACCAGACTGGCATTCATGTTGGCGGCTTTTTTGATGGTCAGGTAAGTGCTGTAGGAGGTGTCGCCCACCAGGTCGGACGCGGTTTTGTCTGTGGGCGAAGCAAGCACCAACGGTGAGTTGATGATGTCGCCCAGCAACACGCTGCGCGACTTCAACCCTGCTTTGTTGGTGCCCTTGCTCCATTCCACCAGATCAGTGCCGGTGATGCCGGTGGGCAGGCTCTGACTCAACGCCGTCTGCTGTGCCGGGGCTAAATTGGCATAGGCCAGCGTGACGGGAGCGTTGCTCAGGTTGTTCCAGGATTGATAAATGGGCGCCGTGGCGCCAGGAACGATGGCCGTGTCTGTAGTCCAGAGTACCGAGGCTGTATTGACCGTACCCGTCGAAGTGAACCCATAGGATTTGATCGTGCCGCGCCAGTCCTTGGGGTCGTAACTGGTCTGATAGTAGGAAGAACCGACGCCCACAATTGTACCGCTGGTGGTGCCACTCCCTCCGGACCCGGCCTTGGAGGTGATGTCGCTCAAGGCCGATGACAATGCGCTATTGAGACCGGCGCTGTCTGTCGCCTGGTAGTACTTGCCCTGTCCGTAATTCGCTGCGTCCGACAACATCTGGTTAGAGGTGGTGAAGCCCACGGTGTAGGTATTCAAGTTTTGCTTGGGAAAATCCGCTGCGTTCCAGCTTTTGTTCGCCAGATCGACACCGGTGGTGCGCATGTCGATATCGAAAGCGAACTTGGCGATGTCATCCAGATAAAGGGTGTCGCCCTCATCATCGCCAGTGAGGTCCGGGCCGTCATTGTTCACACCATCCCAGTTGGGAAGTCGGGTGCCGCCCAGGGGATCGTTGGTCGGGAAGGTTCGGTCGTAAGTGGGCAGGCCGTCTGTGATCACCACACCGTAGTTTTTCTGGCAACGGTACTGGATCGGACTGGTGTAGGTCGCAGGCGTCGAGTTGTAGTACGGCGCCATGCCGCGCAAGTAGCGGGTCACTTCGTAATAGGTTTCCGCCAGCGGCGTGTTGGCGACCGCACTCAAGCCATTGATGGAGTCGATCAATGCGTTGTAGTTGCTCTGGTCCGACAGGTCGCTGATGGAGCGAGCGATGTAACCACCATTACCGGAGTTGTTGCTGGTGGCCGGGTTGAACGTCGCCAGGCCGATGCGCAGCGCGCGGTTGTTGGCGACCAGATCGGTCGACACCTTGCGCGCGACCCTCATCCGGTAATCCGTGGGGATCGAGCCGGTGGTGAAATCCTTGGTCGAGTAGTTGGCCAAATTGCTCAGGTAAGCCAGGTAGTTAGCCGAGTAACGCGTGTTCTGGTTGCCCACGGGATCGGGAAGTTTCAGGCAAAACGAACTGAATCCCAGGAAGCCGGCATAAAAACCGAAATAGCCCGATGGACAACCACCACGATTCAGGCTCGACAGAAATATGTTGGTATCGGTCATGTCGAGGTTTTGCCCCCCCAGGCAGGAGAAGTCAGAACTGCAGATGGTCACTTGGGGGCGATTGGTAATCGTCGGGTCAAAACCCGTCGCCCAGATGATGCTGTTCATGCTCCCTGAATCGTCAATCATCAGCATCACGTTCGGCGCAACCGCCGCAGCACTCAACAGCGGCGAATCCGAAGGGGTGAAGGCATACGCCGGAGCCGAGAGATACAACCCCAGCAACGCGCCGCACAAAAGCTGCCAAAACCCGGCGCGCCTCTCAGTACTTCGCATAAATACTCTCCACCACACTGCGCACGTTGTTGCCCACGATGGCCACTGCCGTAACCCGATAAAGCGTCGCAGAGGTGTTGCTCGGCACATTCACCGCTGTCAGCGTTGTACCGATGTTTTGCACGCCATAAAAACCACCGCCAGCGGCAATCCAGGTCACGCCCGAGGTGCCATTGAACCCGGCAGCGGCGATCAACGATGACTCGGCCGGTGGCGCGCATTGAGTGGTACCGCTGCATATCGGCAACGTATAGGTGTCCAGTTGCACCGCACTTTCACCGATGCGCAGCGCGGCTTCGGCAGCCTGGAACGATTGATTGCGCAAAGTCACGCTGTTGGCCATTTTTTCCTGCAGGGTGGCGTTCTGCATCGATGAAAGTCCGATCAGGGTCAGCAACAACAGGAACACCAGGCTGACCAGCAGCGCCATGCCGCGTTGGGAATCAGGGGTCACGGGAGAGAAACTCATCGGCCGCCCCTCATGGCAAGCGATTGCGCAAAGCGGCAACCACGTTGAAAGTTTGATCGCGCACCCGTTTGTTCGGGTCAGTGAGGGTCAAGGTCAGGCGCACGCTACGTATTCGCGCCGGGTCCGACGGATTGGTGCTGTAACTGGACGCGGCCGTATCGGTGGCCGAAGCGGCAAGGCCGAAGCTCACATTGAAAGCACTGACGTTGTCGACGAGCACCGCCTGAGCCGGCGTACCGATACCGCTACCCATTGTCAGCTGACCATTCTTGAGGCTGTAGATCAGTCGACGAATCGGAAAGGCCAGTTGTCCCGTCGCAGGAGCCTGCTGATTGGAGTAGGCCGTCGCCGTGTTGCGGCAATCGGAAACCACCGTCCAGGTCGGTGTACCGCCACTCCCCCCGACATCTGCCGTGACCAGGGTCAGCTTGAGGTTGGCGTTGTCCCAACTGATCGGCGCGACCTGACTGGCAGTGAAGCTCGCTCCCGCACTAGCGTCAGTGATTGTCGCCAGACACCCGAACATCCCTACCATGCGAATTTCCTGGATCAGCTTGCTCAGCGCAAAACGCGCATCTTCCTGCATGCCGGCCGAGGTGTTCTGGCTGACGTAGGTGTTCTTGGCCGCGATGAAAACCTGCGCCACGCCCAGCACGACGATCAGGCTTAAGGCCAAGGCGATCAGCAACTCGATCAAGCCGAAACCTCTGCTGTTTGTATTCATGGCGTCGACACCGGGTCGACGGTGGCGCGACTGGTCAGCACAAAGCTGCGACGGGTATTGGCGATATTGGCCGCCCGCGAGTCATCCCAGGTAATGGTGATGGTGTACACCCGCTGGTTGAGGGTGACGCTGCCCGTCGCGGTAGTGCCGAGGAAATTGACGATGTTGGAGGTGAAATCGTAGAGGTCCTGATCCCGCGCGACGTTCAAGTTGCCTGCGGCGGGTGGTGTGACGGTGTAATCGGCGCCAGCGTTGGCGCGTATGCGGTCCATCATGTCGTAGGCGATAAAACTCGCCTGGCTGGTCATCCGCGAGCTGTCAGTGTACTTCAGCGCGTTGAGCTGAATCGCCGCCGCCCCCAATAGGCCAACACTCAGAATCACCAACGCGACCAAGACTTCGATCAGCGTCATGCCCTCCTGTGCACGTTTGCTCCCTTCCCTCATCCGCAATTTCCACCCAATAGAATTCGTCCGTTCAGACACACATTCAGCGTCCTGCTTTGCGCCCCCAATACATAATTGATCACCACCACCGTGGACGGCGCCGACAAGCCCCCGAGGTTGTTGAAATCAATAGGGGTCACTCCTGAGGTTAGCGCCAGGATCGCGCCGCTGCTCATTGCGGGAACAACCCGCAATACATTCGCCGGATTGCCAGTACTGTCGTAGACCGTCAGCTCCCCGGTCCAGGCGCCACCCACCACCGTTGGACGTACCCGCGTGGTAATGCCTCGATCGATTGCTTCCAGCCGGGCGAAATTCAAAGCTCGTTGCAGGTCGCCGATCTCGGTGTCGGCCTTGGTGCTTTGCACCGAGCGGGTGAATGCCGGAACAGCCAGGGTGATCAGGATCAAAAAAACCGCGAGCGTCACCAGCAACTCGATCAGCGTGAAACCTTTTGAACGATGATCCATCTGTGCCCTCCGTAGCCGTCGGCTATACCTGCATCTACACGCTAGAACATTCGACCGGCAGATGTTCGTTTGTTTTGCCATTACTCGCGCATGGATTGCGCGAACCGCAGTACGCCACGGAGGGAAATACATGCATCAGCGAGGCTTCAGCCTGATCGAACTGCTTATGGGACTGGCAATTGCCGGGATTGTTCTGCTGTTGGTCAGTCCGGCGTTTGCAGCACTCACGGAATCGAACCATCGTGAGGACGCGGCGCAGTCGCTTTACAGTGGAATTCGTACCGCCAGAACGGAGGCCATCACACGCCATCAGGGCGTTGTGATTCATGCCCTCAACGGTGACTGGGGCCAAGGTTGGCGGATCATTCTGGACATCAGCGGAAAGGGGCATAAAGACAGCAGCAATCCGCTGCTGGCCGAGCGCCAGAGCGGGACTCGGGTGTTGATCGCTGGCAATCGGCCGGTCAGAAATTTCCTGCGTTTCAGCGATCTGGGCGAACCGCAGTTCGCCAGAGGAGAGTTTCAGGCAGGGACAATACACATTTGCGCAACCAGCGAGCCGGTGAGTCTAATGCAGGTGGTGCTGGCCCCAAGCGGTCGCGTCAGCCTGCGCAGCAATAAGACTGCACAGGCGTTATGCACTGGAGGGGAAAACTCAGAGCAGCGAGCGGACGCGTAGCTCTTTCGGCATGGAGAACGTGATGTTTTCCTCGCGACCGGCCAATTCATCGGCACCGGTAGCGCCCCAAGCCTGCAACTGATGGATCACGCCACGCACCAGGACTTCCGGTGCCGAGGCGCCTGCAGTGATGCCGATGCGCTCGACACCGTCGAACCAGCTCTTTTGCAGGTCTTCGGCACCGTCGATCAGGTAGGCCGGCGTGGACATGCGTTCGGCCAACTCACGCAGGCGGTTGGAGTTGGAGCTGTTCGGGCTGCCGACCACCAACACCACATCGCATTCATCAGCCAGTTGCTTGACCGCGTCCTGACGGTTTTGCGTCGCGTAGCAAATGTCGTCCTTGCGCGGGCCGCCGATGGCAGGGAAACGCGCACGCAGGGCATCGATGACGCGACTGGTATCGTCCATGGACAGGGTGGTCTGGGTCACGAACGCTAGTTTTTCGGGGTTGTGTACCTGCAACGCGGCGACGTCTTTCTCGTCTTCGACCAGGTAGATCGCACCACCGTTGCTGCCATCGTACTGGCCCATGGTGCCTTCGACTTCCGGGTGGCCGGCGTGGCCGATGAGGATGCATTCGCGGCCGTCGCGGCTGTAGCGCGCGACTTCGATGTGCACCTTGGTCACCAGCGGGCAGGTCGCGTCGAACACTTTCAAGCCACGGCCAGCGGCTTCGGTACGCACGGCCTGGGAAACGCCGTGGGCGCTGAATATCACGATGACGTCATCCGGCACCTGATCCAGTTCTTCGACGAAAATTGCTCCGCGTGCGCGCAGGTCTTCAACGACGAACTTGTTGTGCACCACTTCATGGCGCACATAGATCGGCGGCCCGAAGACTTCCAGGGCGCGGTTGACGATTTCGATCGCCCGGTCCACACCGGCGCAGAAGCCACGGGGATTGGCGAGTTTGATTTGCATGCTGTGCCTCGTGTCTTGCGCGCGAATACATTGAAAATCTTGATGTGGGAGCAGGCCTTTGTGGTGAGGGGATTTATCCCCGTTCGATTGCGCAGCAATCGTACAAAAGACAGCGCGTTCTCATTCAAGACCGCGGTGGTTGGTTTCAGGGGCGCTTCGCACCCCAACGGGGATAAATCCCCTCGCCACAAAGCTCGCTCCCACATTTGACCCTATACAGTCAGTTACAGCGATTTGACGGTGATGATCTCAACGTCAAAGGTCAAGGTTTTACCGGCCAGCGGGTGGTTGAAGTCGATGGTCACTTGCTCGTCATCAAACTCTTTTACCACGCCAGGCAACTCGGTATTCGCCGCATCGTTGAAGATTACCAGCAAGCCAGGCGACAGCTCCATGTCCTTGAACTGTGAGCGCGGGATGATCTGCACGTTCTGCGGGTTGGGTTGGCCAAAAGCGTTTTCCGGCTGAATCGTCAGCGTCCGCTTGTCGCCTGCCTTGAAGCCGAACAGTGCTGCTTCGAAACCCGGTAGCAGGTTGCCATCGCCGACCTTGAAGGTCGCCGGGGCTTTGTCGAAGGTGCTGTCGACGGTGTCGCCGTTCTCCAGGCGCAATGCAAAGTGCAAGGTGACTTCCGTGTTCTGGCGGATGCGTTGCTCAGCCAATACCTGTTCAGTCATGAACGGCTTCTCCGGTCTTCTTACTTTTGAACATATCCAGTGCAAGCATCACGGCACCGACAGTAATTGCACTGTCGGCGAAGTTGAACGCCGGGAAGTACCAGCGGTTCTGCCAATGCACCAGAATGAAATCGATCACATGGCCCAGGGCAATGCGGTCGTACAGATTGCCCAGCGCGCCACCGAGCACCAGGGCCAGCGCAATCGCCAGCCAGGTTTCGTTGCGCCCCAGACGCTTGAGCCACACCACCAGCACCGCACTGACCACGACCGCGATCAGGGCGAACAACCAGCGTTGCCAGCCGGAGCTGTCGGCCAGGAAGCTGAACGCAGCGCCGGTGTTGTAGGCCAGGGTCCAGCTGAAGTAATCGCGGATCACCACGATCTGCTGGTACATGTTCAGCGTGCCCTCGAAGTAGAACTTGCTGGCCTGGTCGATGACCAGGACCAGCAAGCTCAACCAGAGCCAGCCAAGCCGTCCGAAACGGCCAACGGCGTTAGGCATAGTGACGAACCTCGCCAGCGCCGCTGATGTTGTCGACGCAACGGCCGCAGATTTCCGGATGCTCCGGATTCACGCCGACGTCTTCACGGCAGTGCCAGCAACGGGCGCACTTGGCGAAGGCCGACTTGACGATTTTCAGCTTCAGGCCGCTGACTTCGGTGACTACCGCATCGGCCGGAGCTTGCACGAACGGTGCAACGCTGGCGGTGGAAGTGATCAGCACGAAACGCAGTTCGTTGCTCAGCTTGGCCAGGTCGGCGCTCAGTGCGTCCTCGGCGAACAGTGTCACTTCGGCTTGCAGGTTGCCACCGACGGCCTTGGCCGCGCGCTGGATTTCCATTTCCTTGTTGACCGCGACCTTCACCGCCATGATCCGCTCCCAGTAGGCGCGGCCCAGTTCGACGTTTTCCGGCAGTTCGGTCAGGCCTTCGTACCAGGTGTTGAGCATCACCGATTCATTACGTTCGCCCGGCAGATACTCCCACAGCTCGTCGGCGGTGAATGCGAGGATCGGCGCGATCCAGCGCACCAGCGCTTCGGAGATGTGATACAGCGCGGTTTGCGCCGAACGGCGCGCCTTGCTGTTGGCGCCAGTGGTGTACTGACGGTCCTTGATGATGTCGAGGTAGAAACCACCCAGCTCCTGCACGCAGAAGTTGTGGATCTTGGAGTAGACGTTCCAGAAGCGGTATTCGCTGTAGTGCTCCTGCAACTCACGTTGCAGCAACAGGGTACGGTCCACGGCCCAACGGTCCAGCGCGAGCATTTCTTCGGCGGGCAGGATGTCGGTGGCCGGGTTGAAACCGGTCAGGTTGGAGAGCAGGAAGCGCGCGGTGTTACGGATCCGCCGATAGGCGTCCGCACTGCGCTGCAGGATCTGCTCGGAAACCGCCATTTCACCCGAGTAATCAGTGGAAGCGACCCACAGGCGCATGATATCGGCGCCCAATGTGTCGTTGACCTTTTGCGGTGCGATCACGTTGCCCAGGGATTTGGACATCTTGCGGCCGGACTCGTCGACGGTGAAACCGTGTGTCAGCAACTCGCGGTACGGCGCGTGATTGTCGATGGCGCAACCGGTCAGCAGCGACGAGTGAAACCAGCCGCGGTGTTGGTCAGAGCCTTCCAGGTACAGGTCGGCGCGTGGACCGGTCTCGTGACCCATCGGGTGCGAACCGCGCAGGACGTGCCAGTGCGTGGTGCCCGAATCGAACCAGACGTCCAGGGTGTCGCTGATCTTGTCGTACTGCGGCGCTTCGTCACCGAGCAACTCGGCAGCGTCCATCTTGAACCAGGCTTCGATGCCTTCGACTTCGACGCGCTTGGCGACTTCTTCCATCAGCTCGGCGGTACGTGGGTGCAGCTCGCCGCTTTCCTTGTTCAGGAAGAACGGGATCGGCACGCCCCAGTTGCGCTGACGGGAGATGCACCAGTCCGGACGGTTGGCGATCATCGAGTGTAGGCGCGCCTGGCCCCAGGCCGGGACGAACTTGGTTTCTTCGATGGCTTTGATCGCGCGCTTGCGCAGGGTATCGCCAGACACAGGCTCTTTGTCCATGCCGATGAACCACTGCGCGGTGGCGCGGTAGATCAGCGGCGTCTTGTGGCGCCAGCAGTGCATGTAGCTGTGTTCGATGATGGTGGTGTGCAGCAGCGCACCGACTTCGGTCAACTTGTCGACGATGGCCGGGTTGGCTTTCCAGATGAACTGGCCGCCGAAGAACTCCAGCGACGGTACGTAAACGCCGTTGCTTTGTACCGGATTGATGATGTCATCGTTGACCATGCCGTACTTCTTGCAGGTCACGAAGTCGTCTACGCCGTAGGCCGGCGAGGAGTGAACCACGCCAGTGCCAGCGCCCAGTTCGACGTAGTCGGCCAGGTAAACCGGCGACAGGCGATCGTAGAACGGGTGACGGAAGTTGATCAGTTCCAGCTCTTTACCGGTGGTGGTCGCGATGACCGAACCTTCCAGGCTGTAACGGGCCAGGCACGACTCGACCAGCTCTTCCGCCAGCACCAGCAGTTTGTCGCCGACATCGACCAGAGCGTAGTTGAATTCCGGATGAACGTTCAGCGCCTGGTTGGCCGGGATGGTCCACGGGGTGGTGGTCCAGATCACGATCGAAGCCGGCTTGCCCAGCGACGGCAGACCGAAAGCGGCAGCCAGTTTGGCTTCATCGGCAATCGGGAACGCCACGTCGATGGTCGAGGACTTTTTGTTTTCGTACTCGACTTCCGCTTCAGCCAGCGCCGAACCGCAGTCAAAGCACCAGTTCACAGGCTTCAAGCCCTTGAACACGAAACCGCCCTTGACGATTTCGGCCAAGGCACGGATTTCACCGGCCTCGTTTTTGAAGTCCATGGTCTTGTACGGGTTGGCGAAGTCGCCCAACACGCCCAGACGGATGAATTCGGATTTCTGGCCTTCGATCTGCTCGGTGGCGTAGGCACGGCACAGTTCGCGGGTCTTGTCCGCACCCAGGTTTTTACCGTGGGTCACTTCGACTTTGTGCTCGATCGGCAGGCCGTGGCAATCCCAGCCCGGAACATAAGGCGCGTCGAAACCCGACAGGGTTTTCGAGCGGATGATCATGTCCTTGAGAATCTTGTTCAGCGCATGACCGATGTGAATCGTGCCGTTGGCATAGGGAGGACCGTCGTGAAGCACGAACTTCGGACGATCCTTGCCAATCTCGCGCAACTTTCCGTACAGGCCAATGCTGTCCCAGCGCTGCAGAATCTGCGGTTCGCGCTGAGGCAGGCCGGCCTTCATTGGGAAGGCGGTGTCCGGAAGGTTTAGCGTGGCTTTATAGTCGGTCATTTAAGGCTCTTCATTAGCGATTGGCGCTAGGTGCGACAGGGCACGGGCGGCGGCGACATCCGCATTGATCGCCGTCTTAAGCGCCTCCAGAGAGGCGAAACGCTGCTCTTCACGCAGCTTGTGGTGGAAAACCACCGTCAAACGCCGGTCATACAGATCGCCGGCAAAATCTAAAAGGTGCACTTCGAGGTGGGCTTTGCCATCTCCCTGAACCGTTGGACGCACGCCAATATTGGCGACGCCTGGCCAGGTCTTGCCGTCGATGTCGACGTTGACCAGGTAAACCCCGGTCAGCGGCACGCGACGACGCTTGAGTTGTATGTTGGCGGTTGGCGTACCCAGTTGGCGCGCCAGCTTCTGGCCATGCAGCACCCGCCCGGTAATCTGGAACGGACGACCGAGCAGGCGCTCGGCCAAGGCAAAATCGGCAGCGGCCAGGGCATTTCGCACCTGAGTGCTGCTGACACGGATGCCGTCCAGCTCCACGGTTTGCGCCGCTTCGACGGTAAAGCCCTGCATGACGCCGGCTTGTTGCAGGAAATCGAAATCTCCTACGCGATCGCAGCCGAAGCGGAAGTCGTCACCGACCTCCAGGTGCTGTACGCCCAAGCCGTCCACCAGAATGGTATCGACGAATTCGCTGGCGCTGAGCTTGCTCAGGCGCTGGTTGAAGGCCAGGCACAACACCCGGTCGACACCTTCGTCGGCCAGCAGCTGCAGTTTGTCCCGCAGACGTGCCAAACGGGCAGGCGCCGTGTCCGGAGCGAAGAACTCCCGGGGCTGCGGCTCGAAAATCACCACGCAGCTGGGCACACCCAACTCGATCGCACGTTCACGCAGACGCGCCAGGATTGCCTGGTGGCCACGGTGAACACCGTCAAAGTTGCCAATAGTGGCGACACAGCCCCGATGCTGGGGGCGCAGATTGTGGAGGCCTCGAACCAGCTGCATAACGCGCTTCTTGCTCATAAAGTGGTCGATTATAACCACACCCGGCGGCCGACGACAGGCAACACCGTAACCCAAAGTGATCGAGCCGACAAAAACGCCGGCCCGCCCGTGTTTATCGAGGTCAAGACCTCAGCTCAAGGCCTTGCGATTGAAGTCGCGCAACCTGAAGCCCATCAGCCCCAGCATACCGAAATACGCCACCACACCCGCGACGACCAAAGCCCCCAGACGCAGGAAGCGTTCGAGCATGTGCCCCTGATCCCAGGCGGGCATGAAGTGCATGGCGCCCAGCAATACGGCGGACATTACAACGACAGCGACCACCAGTTTGGCACCAAACTTCGCCCAACCCGGCTGCGGCTGATACATCTGCTGCTTGCGCAGTTGGTAGAACAGCAGCCCGGCGTTTATGCAGGCACCGGCGCTGATGGCCAAGGCCAGGCCGGCGTGGGCCAGCGGGCCAATCAACACCAGGTTAAACAACTGAGTGACGATCAGGGTGAAAATCGCGATTTTCACCGGCGTCCGGATGTTTTGTTGCGCATAAAAGCCCGGAGCCAGCACTTTGATCACGATAATACCGAGCAACCCGACTGAATAGGCAATCAGCGCGCGCTGGGTCATCGACGCATCAAATGCGTTGAACTGGCCGTACTGGAACAGCGAAACCGTCAGCGGTTCGGCGAGAATCCCCAGCGCCAGGGAGCACGGCAACACCAGCACGAAGCACAGGCGCAGTCCCCAGTCGAGGATGCGCGAGTACTCCTGGCGATCCTTGCTGGCGTAGGTCTTGGCCAGTGTCGGCAGCAGAATCGTGCCCAACGCCACGCCCAGTACGCCGGATGGCAATTCCATCAAACGGTCGGCGTAGTACATCCAGGAGACGGACCCGGCGACCAGGAATGAGGCGAAGATGGTGTTGATGATCAGAGAAATCTGGCTCACGGAAACGCCGAGTATCGCCGGCAACATCTGTTTCATCACCCGCCAGACCCCACTGTCACGCAGGTTCAGGCGTGGCAACACGAGCATGCCGATCTTTTTCAGGTGCGGCAGCTGATACAGCAATTGCGCCAGGCCACCCGCCAGCACCGCCCAGCCCAGTGCCATGACCGGCGGATCGAAGTACGGTGTCAGGAACACCGCGAAGATGATCATGCTGACGTTGAGCAGGGTCGGCACGAAGGCCGGCACCGAGAAACGGTTGTACGTGTTGAGGATCGCCCCGGCCAATGAAGACAGGGAGATCAGCAATATGTAGGGGAAGGTCACCCGCAACAGGCTGGACGTCAGCTGGAATTTTTCCGGCGTATCGGCAAAGCCCGGCGCGGTGGCCCAGATGACCCACGGCGCGGCGAGCATGCCCAAAGCGGTCACCAGCGCCAGCACCAGCGTCAGCAGGCCCGATACATAGGCAATGAACGTTCGCGTCGCCTCCTCGCCTTTCTGGCTTTTATATTCGGCAAGAATTGGCACGAATGCTTGTGAAAAAGCGCCCTCAGCGAAGATCCGCCGCAATAGATTCGGCAGTTTGAAGGCGATAAAGAAGGCGTCGGTCGCCATCCCGGCGCCAAATGTACGCGCAATGAGGGTGTCACGAACAAACCCCAAAACCCGGGAAATCATCGTGATAGAGCTGACGGCGGCCAACGATTTGAGCAGATTCATTGAAAGAGTTTGTGCCTGTCGATAAACAGCAGGCGAACAAAGCGCCTACTTATGCGATACTCCGCGCCGCAGCAGCACAGAGCCAAAGCTCGCGAGTTTACAGGTCAAGCGCCGGAAATAAATATCCCGCCTCTTTATACCTACCACTTAGCGGAACGTCTCAACCGCCCTTGACAAGACATCAACTCATCGGCATGATTCGCGGCCTATTTTGTTTGCTATTTCCTAAAAAGTCTTTCGAGGAGCTCGACGGTGGCCAACACACCTTCCGCCAAAAAACGTGCAAAACAGGCTGAGAAGCGTCGCAGCCACAACGCCAGCCTGCGTTCCATGGTTCGTACCTACATCAAGAATGTAGTTAAAGCCATCGACGCAAAAGACGCTGAAAAAGCTCAAGCTGCTTACGTTCTGGCCGTGCCAGTTATCGACCGTATGGCCGATAAAGGCATCATCCACAAGAACAAGGCTGCTCGTCATAAGAGCCGCCTGAACGGTCACGTCAAGGCTCTGAACCTTGCTGTTGCCGCATAAGCGATAAGCTTGTTGAAAAACCGACCTCTGGGTCGGTTTTTTATTGCCTGTGATTTGGTGAACGCAGCGCAAAAAAATGTGGGAGCGGGCTTGCTCGCGAAGAGGGCGTATCAGTCGACATTCATACCGCCTGATACACCGCTTTCGCGAGCAAGCCCGCTCCCACATTTCGATCTGCGTCAGGTTATTGGGCGTGCGTCCACGGCAGGATCGGGATTGCGGTGACCGCATTCTGCGGACTGCCTTCGATCAATCGGTCGCTGTAGACCAGGTACACCAGCGTATTGCGCTTCTTGTCGAGGAATCGCACCACCTGCATGGTCTTGAACACCAGCGACGTACGCTCCTTGAACACCTCGTCGCCATCCTTCAGTTCGCCCTTGAAGCTGATCGGGCCGACCTGACGGCAAGCAATAGACGCCTCGGCGCGATCCTCAGCCAGACCCAGGCCACCTTTCACGCCACCCGTCTTGGCTCGCGACAGGTAGCAAGTCACGCCCTCGACCTTCGGATCATCAAACGCCTCGACCACAATACGGTCGTTCGGGCCGACGAACTTGAACACCGTCGACACCTGACCAATCTCCTCGGCCGAGGCCAGCAGCGGCATCGCCAACAACAGACCCAACAATCCTTTTGCCACGCGCATTCAGGTATTCCTTCAGACCAGGATCAGGTTATCGCGGTGAACCAGCTCAGGCTCCGCCATGTAACCCAACAGACCGACAATCGCCTCAGACGACTGACCGATGATTTTTTGCGCTTCCAGCGCGCTGTAGTTGGCCAGCCCACGGGCGATTTCACGACCGTCTGGCGCCACGCACACCACCATTTCGCCACGACGGAAGCTGCCCTGGACCAATTTGACACCGACCGGCAGCAAACTTTTGTTGCCCTGGGACAACGCCGTCACCGCACCCGCATCCAGCACCAGCGTGCCACGGGTTTGCAGATGCCCGGCCAGCCACTGCTTGCGCGCCGCCAGCATGCCGCGCTCAGGCGATAGCAAGGTGCCGATGCGCTCGCCCGCCTTCAGGCGATCCAGCACACGCTCAAGGCGCCCACCGACAATGATCGTATGCGCACCGGAACGCGCCGCGAGACGCGCAGCGCGTAATTTGGTCTGCATCCCGCCGCGACCCAACGCACCACCCGTACCACCGGCCACCGCATCCAACGCCGGATCATCGGCACGCGCCTCGTAAATCAGGTTCGCGTCAGGGTTATTGCGCGGATCAGCATCAAACATGCCGTCGCGGTCCGTCAGGATGACCAGCAGGTCCGCTTCGACCAGGTTGGCCACCAGCGCCGCGAGCGTATCGTTGTCGCCGAATCGGATTTCATCGGTGACCACGGTGTCGTTCTCGTTGATCACCGGAATCACTTTCAACTCAACCAACGCACGCAAGGTGCTGCGAGCATTCAGGTAGCGCTTGCGGTCGGACAAGTCGTCGTGGGTCAGGAGAATCTGCGCGGTGTGCCGACCATGCTCGGCAAAGCTCGACTCCCAGGCCTGCACCAACCCCATCTGGCCGATGGCGGCAGCGGCCTGCAGTTCGTGCATTGCACTGGGTCGTACGGTCCAGCCCAAGCGGCTCATCCCCGCCGCTACCGCCCCAGAGGACACCAGCACCAGTTCGACACCCGCTTCGTGCAAAGCCACCATCTGCTCGACCCAGACACTCATTGCCGCGCGATCCAGGCCCTTGCCGTCTGCCGTCAGCAACGCGCTGCCGATTTTCACGACCCAACGCTGCGCACCTGTCACCTTGCTCCGCATCATCTTCAACCTTAGCTTGAGGGCAGCACGACCCAGCGCTGCCCATGACGTTATTCGTGACTTCCGATTTCCAGATACCAAAACGCCGCTCTGGTGAGCGGCGTTCAAGTTTATCGCAACGAATCAGTCACGCACGTAAATGATTTCCGGACCGTCTTCGTCATCCACATCTTCTTCGTCCCAATCATCGTCACCAATGTCGTGGACCGACTTCACGCCACTGCGACGCAGGGCACGCTGATCATCCAGCGCCTGCAGCTGGGCACGGGCTTCGTCTTCGATGCGCTGATCGAGTTCGGCCAGCTCTTCCTTGTAAGCCGGGTCGTTCGCCAGGCGATCGGCACGATCTTCCATGTAACGCATGATGTCGTGACACAGACGCTCGGTGCCAAGCTTGGAGATAGCGGAGATCACGTAAACCGGACCGGTCCACTCCAGGCGATCGACGATTTCCTTGACGCGAGCATCGTGCTCTTCTTCAAGGATCTGGTCGCACTTGTTCAACACCAGCCAACGATCACGCTCAGCCAGGGACGGGCTGAACTTGGTCAGCTCGCTGACGATGACTTCAGCCGCATCCGGGGCGCTGGCGTCATCCAGTGGCGCCATGTCCACGAGATGCAGCAGCAAACGGGTACGCGACAAGTGCTTGAGGAAACGAATCCCCAGGCCCGCGCCATCGGAAGCGCCTTCGATCAGGCCCGGAATGTCCGCGACCACGAAGCTCTTCCAGCGATCGACACTGACCACACCCAGGTTCGGCACCAACGTGGTGAACGGGTAGTCGGCGACTTTCGGTTTGGCAGCCGATACCGAGCGAATGAAGGTACTTTTACCCGCATTCGGCAAGCCCAGCAGACCAACGTCCGCCAGCACTTTCATTTCCAGCTTGAGGTCACGCGCCTCACCCGGCTTACCCGGAGTGGTCTGACGCGGAGCGCGGTTGGTACTGGATTTGAATCGGGTATTGCCCAGGCCGTGCCAGCCGCCGTGAGCAACCAGCAGCTTCTGACCAGCCTTGGTCAGGTCGCCGATCACTTCCTGGGTGGCCGAGTCGATCACCGTGGTGCCGACCGGAACACGCAGCACCAGCTCTTCACCTTTCTTGCCGGTGCAGTCGGTGCTGCCGCCGTTGGAACCACGCTCGGCATCGAAGTGCCGGGTGTAACGGTAGTCCACCAGGGTGTTGAGGTTTTCGTCGGCGATCATGTAGACCGAGCCGCCATCACCACCGTCACCGCCGTTCGGGCCGCCGTTTTCAATGAATTTCTCGCGACGGAAGCTCATGCAACCGTTGCCGCCGTCACCGGCCTTTACTCGAATCGATACTTCATCAACAAACTTCATAACAAAACGCCTCTCGCCATACGGACGAGCCGAAAAAACCTAGACATAAGACTCTTGCAAAAATGAGCGCAGCGACCTCAAGCAACGACCGCAAATCCAGCTGCTTTCGCCCATCACAAACAGCTTTGCAAGAGACTCACCCCACAAACGAAAAAGCCCCGTCGCAAGACAGGGCTTTTCCAGCAACTACGTAATTATGCCGCGACGACGTCAGTCTTCGGAACAATGCTTACGTAACGACGACCGAAGGCGCCTTTTACTTCGAACTTGATCACGCCGTCGATTTTAGCGAACAGAGTGTGATCTTTGCCCATGCCAACGCCGTAGCCAGCGTGGAATTGGGTGCCGCGCTGACGCACGATGATGTTGCCCGGAATGATAACCTGGCCGCCATACATCTTCACGCCAAGGCGTTTGGCTTCTGAGTCGCGACCGTTACGGGTACTACCACCAGCTTTTTTGTGTGCCATGAGTTCAATTCTCCTAGTGAGGAATTAGGCTGAAATTAAGCCTGAATACCGGTGATTTTGATCTCGGTGTACCACTGGCGGTGGCCCATACGCTTCATGTGGTGCTTACGACGACGGAACTTGATGATGCGGACTTTATCGTGACGACCTTGGGAGATCACTTCAGCCACAACGGTAGCGCCAGCAACAACTGGAGCGCCGATATTCACGTCATCGCCATTGGCGACCAACAGAACGCGATCAAAAGTTACGGATTCGCCGGTAGCGATTTCCAGTTTTTCAATCTTCAGGTATTCACCTGGGGCGACTTTGTACTGCTTGCCACCAGTAACGATTACTGCGTACGACATGGTATTTCTCCGATAATCCTGCTCACCCAGCTCTTTATAAGAAGAGGTATTGGCTGGCATGGCTGCATAAGGCTGGAAGGCCTGTTTGCAATTGCGTAAGGCAGGTGCTGCCCAGGAAGTTCAGGGTGCGCGATTGTACGCAAGCTGCCGAGGCGATGCAAGAGGCCGTCCATCGTACCTTGACACCCGCCGACGTGGGTCCTAGCATGCCGCGCAACCCTTCTGGAGCAACTGTCGCTGATGCAACCCCAAGCTTTCTACCGCGCGGTGGCGGACGATTTTAACGCCGTCGACGGCATCATCAAGAAGCAGCTGACTTCCCGAGTGCCGCTGGTTTCGAAAATCGGCGACTACATTACCTCGGCCGGCGGCAAACGCCTGCGTCCTTTATTGGTATTGCTGTGTGGCAAGGCCCTCGGCCGCGAAGGCGATGACCTGCGCCTGCTGGCCGCAACCATTGAGTTCCTGCACACCGCCACCCTGCTGCACGACGACGTGGTCGACATGTCCGGCATGCGCCGCGGCCGTTCGACTGCCAACGCCATGTGGGGCAACGCGCCCAGCGTACTGGTCGGCGACTTCCTGTATTCGCGCTCTTTCGAAATGATGGTCGAACTGGGCTCAATGCCAGTCATGAAGATCCTTTCGCAAGCCACGCGGATCATCGCCGAAGGCGAAGTGTTGCAGCTGTCCAAGGTTCGCGACGCCAGCACCACCGAAGAAACCTACATGGAAGTCATCCGGGGCAAGACCGCGATGCTCTTCGAAGCCTCGACCCACAGCGCTGCCGCCCTCTGCGAAGCCACTGCGGAACAGGCTGAAGCCCTGCGCACCTTTGGTGATCACCTGGGCGTCGCCTTCCAACTGGTCGACGACCTGCTGGACTACAAGGGCGACGCCGAAACCCTGGGCAAGAACGTCGGCGACGATCTGGCCGAAGGCAAACCGACCCTGCCGCTGATCTACACCATGCGCGAAGGTACGCCGGAGCAGGCTGCACTGGTGCGCAAGGCGATCCAGAAAGGCGGCATCGAAGACCTGGAAAGCATCCGCGAAGCGGTGGAAGCGTCCGGTTCGCTGGATTACACGGCGCAGCTTGCACGGCAGTATGTAGCCCGGGCGATCAAATGCCTCGACGCGCTGCCGGCCAGCGAATATCGCGATGCGTTGATTGAGTTGAGTGAGTTTGCGGTTGCCCGTACGCACTAACTTGTAGGAGCGAGCTTGCTCGCGATGGACGTTAACGATAACGAGCGCTGCCCGGATGTATGCGGCGCCCTTACGTCCTTCGCGAGCAAGCTCGCTCCTACACAGGTCGCGCGCCCCCTCCCCGTAGAAACCCTATATAATGTGCGACTTTTAGCGATCCTCAATCCAAGGAGCTTTAGTGAGCACGTTGCCACCCTGCCCAAAATGCAATTCCGAATTCACCTATGAAGACGGCGCGCAGCTGATCTGCCCCGAGTGCGCCCACGAGTGGTCCGCCGGCGGCGAAGCCGAAGTCGCGTCCGATGACAGCGTGAAAAAGGATTCGGTCGGCAATGTCCTGCAGGACGGCGATACCATCACCGTGATCAAGGATCTCAAGGTCAAGGGCACGTCTCTGGTGGTCAAGGTCGGCACCAAGGTCAAGAACATCCGCCTGTGCGATGGCGATCACGACATTGATTGCAAGATCGATGGCATCGGCCCAATGAAGCTCAAATCCGAGTTTGTCAGAAAAGTCTGAACCTGCTGTATTCCATCCTGCGCCTGGCGCGGGATGGTGCTTCGCCCTCCCCGCCTCGCCCAACGATCCCTCGCAATAGCCAAACGCAAGCCGTTTTGACCTTACGCAATCTTTACCCGGAAAAAAACACAAAGCACCAATAGGACCTTGCTATTTAATGAATAAGAATTATTCTCATTGAAACCCGAATCAATGGAGATGAGACATGACTTATTTGATCGATGCCTGGCTGGACCGCCCACACCCTTACCTCAGGATCTTGCATCGGGAAACTGGGGAAGTCTGTGCGGTACTTGAAGAAGAAGCCTTGAACGAGCTGCAGGATCAGGGTGATCTGGACGTCAATGGCCTGAGTTCCAGCGAACCGGTGGTGCTCAAGGAACTGGTGCGCAATCTGTTTCTGTTCTGCTATGCCAGGGCGTTGCGCCCGACAAGTGAACTGCACCACAAGATCGAAGTATGAGAACCCCGCAAAAAACTGTGGGAGCGAGCCTGCTCGCGATGCAGCCAACCCGGTATTACTTTGAAACCGAGGTGATGCATTCGCGAGCAGGCTCGCTCCCACATTAGCCCGTCATGGTGACAGGCCTGGTCTTACAGAACGTCGAGCAGTTCGACGTCGAATACCAGAACGCTGTGCGGCGGGATGCTGCCAACGCCTTGAGCGCCGTAAGCCAGTTCGCTCGGCACGTACAGGCGCCATTTGCTGCCAGCATTCATCAGTTGCAGGGCTTCGGTCCAGCCCGGGATCACGCCGCCAACCGGGAATTCTGCCGGCTCGCCACGATCATAGGAGCTGTCGAACACAGTGCCGTCGATCAGGGTGCCGTGATAGTGCGTGCGCACTTGATCTTCACGGGTTGGCTTGGCGCCTTCACCTTGAGTCAGGACTTCGAATTGCAGGCCGGACGCCAGAGTGGTGATGCCATCACGCTTGGCGTTTTCAGCCAGGAATGCCAGGCCTTCGCCAGCGGCCGCTTCAGCTTTCGCGGCTGCTTCGGCTTGCATGATTTCGCGGATGACCTTGAAGCTCGCAGCCATTTCTTCCTGGGCTACACGGCTTGGCTTACCGGCGAAAGCGTCGGTCAGGCCTGCCAGGATCGCGTCCAGGTTAACGCCCGGTGGCGGGTTGTCACGCAGTTGGTCGCCCAACTGACGGCCAATACCGTAGCTGACGCGGGTTTCGTCGGTGGACAGATTTACTTCGGACATGACATTGCTCCGCTGTGCGGACGGCCCAGGAACTCGCCGTGCGTGCACAGCGCGTCCCGGAGCGCCCGGAACCAAAAGGGCCAGCAGACTAGCACAGATGTCATCGCGCTGATGAGAGGGTCAGCGTTGCCAGACAGAACGGAAGGCGATCGGCACCTTCAGGCTTTCCTCGGTATTGTTACCGAGCCCGCACATTTCGTCATGAACCGACGTGTGCACCAGGTTGAACGGCAAGCGGGGACAGGTGTGGAGCACCTCCCTCGCGTGCTCGACCGAGCGGACATGAAACATCTGTCCATGGGCATCACTCAAGGGGTACGCGGAGCCATGCATTCGCGCTTCCAGCAAATAGATACCGCCTTCCATGGAAATCAGATTCAACTCATCGACCTTCCCGGCGATGGCATAGGCATTCAGCTCTTGCAGGTTCATGAACGCACCTCACACAGTGGCGAGCCAAGACTCTTACAGACATAGGCCTCGGCGCATCAAAGTACAAGCCACGAACCACACCGCCCGTCTGTTTCACCTCTATCTGTTGTAGGAGCGAGCTTGCTCGCGAAAAACCATCTGGCGCCTCGCTTTCGCAGATACAGCGCGTCATCGTTGGCGATTTTCGCGAGCAAGCTCGCTCCCGCACAGGGGAGCGAAATCAGTGCTTGGTGAGCTTATCCAGATAGCCCATGGCAAACGCCGAGATCACGAAGGTCATGTGGATGATCACGTACCACTTCAAATGCTCGGGATCGACGTTCTTGGCGTCCATGAAAATCCGCAGCAGGTGGATGGACGAAATCGCCACGATGGAAGCGGCCACCTTCATCTTCAACGAAGACGAATCCATGGTTCCCAGCCAGTTGAGCTTCTCTTTGCTTTCGTCGATGTCCAGCTGCGAGACGAAGTTCTCGTAACCGGAAATCATCACCATCACCAGCAAACCGCCCACCAGCGCCATGTCGATCAACGACAGCAGCACCAGGATCAGGTCCGACTCAGCCATCGAAAAGACGTTAGGGATAACGTGGAAGACCTCCTGGAAGAATTTCAGCGCCAGGGCCAGCAAACCCAGGGACAACCCGAAATAGATCGGCGCGAGCAACCAGCGGGAGGCGTACATTGCATTTTCGATAAAGCGTTCCATTGAATCTCACAGGTGGGCTGGAAATGGCCGCGAGTATAACAGTCGCCTGTAACAGCCAGAAACCGTCGGGAAATCCGCCACCTGCGCATGTGTCACAAAGTTTTTCTGCTAGTGTCCAAAGCATTGACAGCTCAGCGACATCGGACAGGAAGACTGGAAATGGATGTGCGATTGCCTTTAACGAGCGCCGGGCTTTGCCTGGCTCTGCTGATCAGCGGCTGTTCACCCAGCGATGAGAAGCGCCAGCTCAGCCTCGAGGAAAAAACCGCACAGTTCGAGAAGACCCTGGATGCGATTGCGGACCCGAAACTCAAGGATGCCGTAGCCGAACTCGGTGGCTCACTGTTGTTGCTCGAGCGCGCTCAACTCAAGCTCGACAGTAAACCGGTTGATACCGAATACGGTGAAGATGTACTCGCCGTACTCAAGCACTACCCGACCCCTCAGGCTTTGGTCGACACCTACATCAACGGCCTGTTCGTATTGCACAAGGACTCAAGCTCCGATTACCTGACCGACCTGCAACCCGTATTTCCCTTCAACTTCAGCATTCCGGCCGAGTTTCTGTTTCCTCACGGGCTGGAATGGCAGTCGGTCACCCTGAGCGACAAACGCGTGATCCCGTTTCAGCCGGAATGGTCGGAAACCGATCCCGGTATTCAGCTGAGCCCCTCGAGTTCCAACCTGACCAACCCCGATGACCTGACGGTGACCTACCCGTTCATCGATGGCCTGCAGGTTGATAACAAGAACCAGCCACAACCCGTGAGCCTGCAAGGCAAAGTAGAAGTCATTGCACCGCGCAGGCTCTACAGTTTCGACCTGACGAAAAAGGACATTGGCCAGACGCGCACCAACGACAACCTTAGCGTCACCCTGTTGAACCTTACAAAGAACTACGCCGAAGTCGAATTCAACAACAGCGCGCCGCTGGCCCCGGAGGTCGGCGATACCCCCTTGAACCCGCTGATCGTCCAGGCCAGGGACACCAGCGGGCAATTCCTCTCGCGCTCAGGCTCGATCAACGAAACCGCCACTCAAATTGCCTTTTATCAAAAACAATTGGCGAAAATGCAGCAACAGAAGGCTTGGAGCGAGGCGTTCGAAAAACAGATCGATGAAGAACAGCGCACTTTTGAGAAACAACAGAACCACCACTACACCAAGGTGTATTTCAATGGGTTGATCGATACGCTTGAAGTCAGTGTGCTGGACTTCTCAGCGGCCACGGTCACCCGCAAAGACCTGAACCTGCCAGTACGACGCTTCGACCGCAGCACCACGGAGAAAACCATCCCGCCACTGACGCTGCCGGTGGTGGTGTACGACGATCAGGCCCCGATCTGGTTAAAGGGAGCCACGCTGGGTGAGGAACAACTGAAAAAGAGTGTCAGTATCAGTCAGGCAGTCGATGATCCGAGTGCTGCGCGTATCGAGTTCGATCACCCCAAAAGCTTCAATAATGAATTGCTCGGCACGTCCTTCAACCCCGGCGATAGCCCGGTCAGCTTCTTTACCGAGGATGGTAACGGCAAACGCGACGAGCCGATCGAACTGCCGCCGGAGGCTTACCAGGTCGATCCCCTGCGCGGCACCATCACCTACGATCTGAACCTGTTTCCGGAAACACCGGCTTACGCGGTGGGTTCCATGCCGTTGTTCCTGGCGACGGTCGAGAAGAAAACCATCGACGCCCACCAGCTGCCCAAGGGCCTGGAACTCAAGGGCAATGCGCTGGTGGTGGATCAGAAGCTGTTTGCGGCAGAGGAGTGGCGTTTCTTCGCCAAGGACGACAGCGGTAATTACTTGAAGGAAATTCTTTCAGTCAGCCACGACGCCAGCGCTCAAGGCCCGGCGTTGTTCGGCGTGCATTACTTCTACGGCCAACCCACTCGACTGGAAACCTACCAACGAACCGATCTCACCACCGTGCAATATGGTTTCGAGGTCAAACTCGACAAGGCTGACACTTCACACCTTGCCCAATAGCCTGCTCAGTATTCCGGCAGCAACTAGGAACCGCTAAGCGATCGGCCACGGCCACCATTGATTTCCCGCAGCTGGGCTTGCAGATGCAGGCACCAGATTTGCGGATCATCGGCCAGTTCATAGCCGTGCAGCGTCAGGCTTTCAACAATGGTGTCGAGAATCGACTCAGCGGCAAAAGGTCCATGAAACGGGCCTTGGGCCTTGATGGCTGAAGGTTGTTCACCGGCCATTCCGGCAGCGAACAGTAAGGTCCACATGCCCGTATCCCCCGCCAAAGGGCGGATGGCACATTCGATACGGGTCACAAGACCCAGGCATTGACGGGTGAGGCAGAGGTTGCGCGACATGGCGGCGACCCTCGGTAGATCCGGTATTCAGCCCCCACGGGAAGGCTGTCTCGATCCAGTGATTACTGTCGATATCCTTGAGCTGAGAATAGAAGAAAAGTACGGCTAGCATACTGACCGGCACCAGAAGGCGCCGAGCGGTCATTGTGTGAAGTTTGACGTCAGACTTGTGACGCAATGTCAGTTCCGGGACTTAATACCAGGACCAAAAAAAGATCGCAACCTGCGGCAGCTCCTACATTGGAATACGTTCCCCTGTAGGAGCTGCCGCAGGCTGCGATCTTTTGCTGCATCAGGCTGGCTTGGCTTCGACCAGTGCTTCCTGCGCCGCTTCTTTTTCGGCTTCCTTGAGGTCTTCTTCACTGATCATTTCAGCGATCACCCGCAGGCGTTCCACCACCCGCGCATTCACACTGCCTTCAGGGAATTCACCATTTTCATCCGGCGCACCCGCCGGCTCGCCCACCAACAGGCTCAGCGCCTCGTCGGCCTGACGTACCGCGTACACGTGGAACTGCCCGGCGCGCACCGCTGCCAGGACTTTCTCGTCGAGCATCAGCGTCGCGACGTTGGCCTGGGGGATGATTGCCCCCTGTTCACCGGTCAGGCCACGCGCTTCGCAGAGCCGGAAGAAGCCTTCGATCTTCTCGTTGACCCCGCCCACCGCCTGCACTTCACCGAACTGGTTGATCGAGCCGGTGATCGCAAAGCACTGTTTGAGCGGCGTTTTCGACAAGGCCGAAATCAAGGTGCAAGCCTCGCCCAACGAAGCGCTGTCGCCATCGACATAGCCGTAGGATTGCTCCAGGGCGATGCTGGCAGAAATCGCCAGCGGGAATTCCTGGGCGTAGCGGCTGCCCAGGTACCCGGTGAGGATCATCACGCCTTTGGAGTGAATCGGCTGGCCGAGGTTGACCTCACGTTCAATGTCGACGATGCCGCTGCCGCCCGGATAGACCGTGGCCGAAATCCGCGCCGGCACACCGAACGCCGAGTCGCCAACTTCCAGCACCGTCAGCCCGTTGCACTTGCCGACCGCAGCGCCATCGGTATCGATCAGGATGATCCCGGCCAGCATGTCATCGAGAATGCGTGCCGAGACACGCCCGGTACGCGTGGCTTTGGCCTTGAGCGCACGCTCGATGTGGCCGGCGTCGGTCATTTCGTCACTCGCCAGGTGGCGAATGAAATCCGCCTCGCTGACCAGTTGGAACAGGTCACCGATCCGCGCCGATAGACGCCCCTGATGTTCGGCCAGGCGCGCGCTATAGGTTGCCAGCCGTGCCACCGCATCGGCGGTCAGCGGCGCCATGCCCTCTTCGGAAGTCCGGGTCTTGAGCAACTGGGCGAACTGCTCCAGGCTCTCATCGACCATCGGGATGTCTTCGTCGAAATCCACCAGGACGCGGAACATCTCCTGGAAGTCCGGATCGAGGTCTTGCAGCGTGTAGTAGAGCTGCCGGGCGCCGATGATGATGACTTTGACCTGCAACGGAATGTGTTGCGGCGTGAGTGTCACCGTGGCCAGGCGGCCCAACTCGCCCAGGGGCGACTCCATTTTCAGCTTGCGCGATTGCAGGGCACGCTTGAGCGCATCCCATACGAACGGCTCGCTGAGCATTTTGTCCGCTTCAAGGATCAGGAAACCGCCGTTGGCCCGATGCAACGCACCCGGACGCAGTTGGCGATAGGTCGTGTACAGCGCGCCCTGATCGGTGCTGTATTCGATGCGGCCGAACAGGTTTTCGTAGGTCGGGTGCGGCTCGAACACCACCGGCGCGCCACCGCTGGCCGAATGACCGACCACCAGGCTTGGCGCATATTGCTCTTCCAGCATTTTGCGGGCCACGGCGTCGACTTTGCTGTCGTCGACCAATTGCTCGACCACGGTTTTCAACAGGTAAACCTGCATGGCTTGCAGATAACCGCACACCGCTGCGTTCTCGGCATATTTCTCGGACAACGGCGACAGCAGCGGCTGCAAAGCCAGCGTGATGGTTTCCTCGTTGAGGTGACGCAGTTGATTGCTCGACTCGCGCTTCCATTGCGGCAAGCTGGCGAGTTCTTCGTTCAGTCGCTCTTCCAGCCATGAAATGTCGTCATGGAAGCGCTCGCGATCGGCTTCCGGCAACTGGGCGAATTCTGCTTCGTCCAGAGCCTTGCCTTCGCTCATCGGGGTGAACGCGATGTTGCTGGCGTCGCGGTAAAGCGCGACTTCTTTCTCCAGCGCCAGGCGCTCGATCACGTCCAGGGCCTTGTCATAGCGCTGGTTAAAAGCGCGATCAATGGCACTTTTCTTCTGTTGGTAGGACGGGTGTTCGAATACCGCGGGGAAAGTCGCCAGCAGGTTGTCGATCAAACCGTTGATGTCACCGATGAAGGCGCCGGCCGTGCCCGATGGCAATTCCAGGGCGCGAGGCTCGCGCGGCTCATCGAAATTGTTGACGTAGACCCAGTCCGCCGGGGTCTGCAGGCGCTTGCCTTCGGCTTTCAGGTAGCGTTTGACGAATGAGAACCGACCCGTGCCGGGCTCGCCCATGACGAATACGTTGTAACCGGGGCGTGGCATGGCCACACCGAACTGCAAGGCTTCGACCGCACGTTCCTGGCCGAGCACACCACGGAAGGGCTCCAGATCATTAGTGGTAGAGAAGCTGAACTGTTCAGCGGAAAACGGACGGGTCAGCGCTTCGGGCGCTAGACGCAAGCTGGCAGCAACAGGATCAGGCATCGGGCTTCCTTACATCAGGCGGGGCAGATAGCGGCATTCTGGCGCTGCCCATACCTCACTTGCAAGGCGCGCCTCAAGCCAAAGCATAGACAAGCAGCCATCTGCAGGCGGGCCGGGGCCAAATCAATGATTTCAACGAATGTTTTGCAAAAAATCACGGAACCCCGGGATCGTGCCTAAACTCCAAACTGCGCGGCTGGACTAATAACCGGCCCAACTGGCGCCCACATTGGCCAGAACCCCTTGTCCATTGGTATGCACATAAAGAGAACAAAGCTATGAAACGGATTCTTCTCGGTACTCTCTTCACCGTTGTATCCCTCAACGCCATGGCACAGGCGCCAGGCGGTCCGGATTGCGGTTGGGGCAACATGCTGTTCGAAGGTCAGCGTGGCACCCCGGCTCATTTCCTGGCATCCACCACCAACGGCACTTCCGGCAACGCAACGTTCGGTATGACTTCAGGTACCAACGGTTGCTCAACTAATGCGTCGCTGACCTATGGCGGCAAATCCTGGTTTGCCATGAATGGCATGATGAATGAGCTGTCCGAAGACATGGCTAAAGGTCAGGGCGAAGCGCTGACTACTTACGCTGTGGTACTGGGCGTGGCGCCGGAAGACCGTGCGCATTTCGCCGCCGTCACTCATGAGCATTTCCAGCAGATCTTCAGCAAGGCTGACGTGACCGCTGACGACGTGCATACCAATACCCTGGCCGTCCTGAAGAACGATCCGCGTCTGGCCAAGTACGCTACTCAAGCTTAAGCTCGGACCCGCCCGTTCCTTTCGGGGAGCGGGTTTTGTTTTTTGGACCTGCCCCCTTTGGGTAATGCCCATCAACTGTAGGAGCTGTCGAGTGCAACGAGGCTGCGATCTTTGCTTTTAAAGATCAAAAGATCGCAGCCTCGTTGCACTCGACAGCTCCTACAGGCAAATGGCATCGACCGCGCCGGGTCTTTATTTTTTTCGACTTAAGTTGCCCACTATGCTCAAACGCCTTGCCTGGCTGGCGCTCTGTGTCTGCGCCCCGCTGTCCGCCGCGCCCCACATCGACAATCAACGTTTGCAGCAACTGGCCAACGACCCCTTCTGGATTTCCCTGGGCCACTACGAAACCGCCAAGCTCGGCGGCTGGCGCAGCTATGTCAGCGACAAGAAGTTCTTCCTGGCCCCCGATGGCAACGAACACCCTGATCGTGAACTCGCGGCGACCGTACAGGCGCTGTACGCCCCGGCCAGTGCCGGTGAAAAACACGCGCAATGTGTTTACCCGGCGCGTACCCGCTGGCTCAAGGCGCAGCTCAGCCTGACCGATCTGCCGACGCTGGACTGCACAGAATTCAAGCAATGGTTCAAGGATGTCTCGCCCCACAGCGCCGTGATGATTTTCCCCGCGGCCTACCTGAACAGTCCGTCCTCGATGTTCGGCCACACGTTGCTGCGAATCGATCAGGCGGATGTGCAAAGCGATCACACTGCCCTGCTCAGTTACGCGATCAATTTCGGTGCCTACATCGAGGGTTCGGACAACAGCATTCTCTATGCCTGGAAAGGTTTGATGGGCGGCTACCCGGGGCTGTTTGCGCTGGTGCCGTATCAGGAAAAACTCTCGGAGTACCGCAGCCTCGAGAACCGCGACCTGTGGGAATACCGGCTGAACCTGACCCAACAGGAAACCGGGCGCATGGTCGAGCATGTCTGGGAACTCAAGCAGATCCAGTTCGACTACTTTTTCTTCGACGAAAACTGCTCCTATCGCCTCCTGGAGCTGCTGCAGGTCGCCCGGCCAAGCCTGCGCCTGACCGAACAATTTCCGCTGACCGCGATCCCCACCGACACCGTCAAAGCCGTGAAAGAAGCGGGACTGGTGGAATCCATTCAATATCGCCCGTCGCGCGAGCGCGAATTGCTGAGCCGCGCCGAGCCGTTGACAGACGAAGAGCAGCAGTGGGTGCTGAAAGTCAGCGCCGACCAGAAGCAATTGCAGGAACCGGCATTCAAGGCGCAACCGCGCGACCGGCAGGCGCTGATCATCGACGCCGCCTATCGCCTGGAGCGTTACCGCGCCAACGGCCAGGAGCGCGACCCACAACGGGCCCAGCGCAGTTTCGAGCTGCTGCGGGCCATCAACCAGAACCCGGCACCGGAGCTGGATATTGCCCGACCCGGCCTGCCCGAAGACGGCCATGAATCCCGCACCTGGCAGGCCGGTCTCGGCACCCGTGGCGACAAGGCGTTTGGCGAATATGGCTTGCGCATGGCCTATCACGACCTCAATGACAACGCCGAAAGCTTTCCGCTCGGCGCGCAAATCGAGATCCTGCAAATGAAACTGCGCCAGTACGAAGGCAATCACTGGCAGTTTCAACAGCTTGATCTGGCGACTATCCGCTCACTGACTCCGCGCAATGAATTGCTGCAACCGCTTTCATGGCAAGTCACCGGCGGGCTGGAGCGCGTGCCGGGCAAGCATGATGACGAAACCTTGGTCAGCCACGTCAACGGTGGCGGCGGCGGCACCTGGCAACTGGGCGAGGACGTGCTCGGGTTCGCCCTGGGCACAGTGCGTGTGGAGCACAACAATGACTTCGCCGGCTTCATCGCCCCGGCGGCGGGTTTCAACAGCGGGGTGCTGTGGAAAAACCCGTTGGGCAACTTCAGCCTGGAAACCAAGGGCGATTTCTTCACCAACGGCGAAGTGCGCCGTAGCGTGAGTCTGAATCAGCAGTGGGAATTGTCGCGCAACCTGGGTCTGCGCCTGAGCGCCCAGCGCGAGTTCAGCCACCTTGCCTCGCCCGAGAATGAAGTGATGCTCGAGGTGAAGTGGTATCACTACTAGATCAAAAGATCGCAGCCTGCGGCAGCTCCTACATTCGATCGCGGACACCTGTAGGAGCTGCCGCAGGCTGCGATCTTTTGATCTTTCTTTCACACCCCGATCACGACTCGAATCCTAGACTTCCAACATAGGCCGTTGAACGGCCGGGAGTCCGGAATGTGGCGGTGTGTGGCTGTAATGTGTTTGATGATGCTGATCGCGGGTTGCCAGTCGACCCACGAAGATCTGATCGCCAAGGGGTATCCGCCGGCGTTCGCCGATGGCTTCGATGACGGATGTGTCAGTGGCCGACAAGCCGCAGGCGCAATCACCGGTGAATTCCGCAAGAACGTCCCGCGCTATCTCAAGGACAAGCAGTACGCCGAAGGCTGGGGCGATGGTTTTCGCCAGTGCCAGGCCATGCTGGACAACCAGGATCGCGATGACTACCACAGCCACCATTGGGACGAGCGAGAAAAAGCCTGGCAGCAGGAAAAAGACCAGGGCGCGGCCAGGGCGTATCGCGCGCAATGAGTCGCTGACAGACATCCGTCGAAACTAAAAGGCTGCGACCATGGCCCAAACCCTATAACGGGAGAAAACCATGAGTCGCGCCTTCGTCAATGAAGATAATGCCGCTGCGCAAGCCGATCAGCCTGTCGAACGGCAGGTCAGCACGCAGCCCAACTACGTCACACCGGCCGGCCTCGCCCAGTTGCAGGCGAAAGTCGCCGAGGTGCAAAACCTGATCAATGAACAGAATGCGCAGGGTGAACTGGCCGATAAACAGCGCCAGGCCGACCTTGAGCGCGACTGGCGATATTTCAATCAACGCGTGCAAAGCGCTCAGGTGGTCACGCCGGCTTCCTCCACCGATAAAGTGCAGATTGGCAGTTGGGTGACCTTTGCCGATGAGCAAGGCAACGAACAGCGCGTGCAGTTGGTGGGTGAGGATCAGGCGGATGCGTCCAGTGGGCTGATCAACTGGAGCTCGCCGTTGGGGCGGGCAATGTTGGGCGCGCGAGTGGGTGATGAAGTGGTGTGGAGGCGGCCGGTGGGGGATTTGGCGATTGAGATTTTAGGCGTAGAGATCGGGTGATATTGAGAACGCCTTCGCGAGCAAGCCCGCTCCCACATTTAATCCGTGGCGTTCACAAAACCAATGTGGGAGCGGGCTTGCTCGCGAAGGCCGCACCACGGTGTAACTGAAACCCCCATAAAAAAAACGGAGCCCCTGAAGGCTCCGTTTTTTATGCAACCAACCCGATATCAGGCCAGTTTCTTGTGCCGTACCCGATGCGGCTGGGCAGCAGCTTCGCCAAGGCGTTTGCGGCGATCAGCTTCGTACTCGGTGTAGTTGCCTTCGAAGAACACCGCTTGCGAGTCGTCTTCGTACGCCAGGATGTGCGTCGCGACGCGGTCAAGGAACCACCGATCGTGAGAGATCACAATGGCGGCGCCCGGGAAGTCCAGCAGGGCTTCTTCCAGGGAACGCAGGGTTTCAACGTCGAGGTCGTTGGACGGTTCGTCGAGCAGCAGGACGTTGCCGCCCTCCTTCAGGGTCAGGGCCAGGTGCAAGCGACCGCGCTCACCACCGGACAGGTCCTTGACGAACTTCTGCTGATCGCCACCCTTGAAGTTGAAGCGACCGACATAGGTACGCGACGGAATCTCGTAGTTGCCGATGCGGATCTGGTCCGAACCGTCGGAGATTTGCTGGAACACAGTCTTGCTGCCGTCCAGGTCGTCGCGGCTCTGGTCGACGCAGGCCAGTTGCACGGTTTCACCGACTTCGATGCTGCCCGAATCCGGCGTTTCCTTGCCCATCAGCATGCGAAACAAGGTCGACTTACCGGCACCGTTACCGCCGATCACGCCGACGATGGCGCCCTTAGGCATGGAGAACGACAGGTTGTCGATCAACACGCGATCGCCGTAGCCCTTGCTGACGTTCTTGAACTCGATGACCTTGTCACCCAGGCGCGGGCCGGCCGGGATGTAGATCTCGTTGGTCTCGCTGCGCTTCTGGAATTCCTGCGATTGCATTTCTTCGAAGCGTTGCAGGCGAGCCTTGGATTTGGACTGGCGGGCCTTGGCGCCTTGGCGCACCCACTCCAGTTCTTCCTTCATGGCTTTTTCGTGGGCCGACTGCTGCTTGGATTCGGCAGCCAGACGATTGGACTTGGCTTCGAGCCAACCCGAATAGTTGCCCTCGTAAGGAATACCGGCGCCACGGTCGAGCTCGAGGATCCAGCCGGCGACGTTGTCCAGGAAGTACCGGTCGTGCGTGATCGCGACCACGGTGCCCGGGAAGTCGTGCAGGAAGTGCTCCAGCCAGGCGACGGAATCGGCGTCCAGGTGGTTGGTCGGTTCGTCGAGCAGCAGCATGTCGGGGGCGGACAGCAGCAGGCGGCAGAGGGCCACACGACGCTTTTCACCACCGGAAAGGAATTCGACCTTGGCATCCCACGCCGGCAGACGCAGCGCATCGGCAGCGACTTCCAGTTGGCGATCCAGGTTGTGACCATCGCTGGCTTGCAGGATGGCTTCGAGCTTGGCCTGTTCTGCCGCGAGCTTGTCAAAGTCGGCATCTTCATCAGCGTAAGCCGCGTAGACCTCGTCCAGGCGCGCCTGGGCGTTCTTGATCACGCTGACCGCTTCCTCGACCACTTCACGCACGGTTTTGGTCGGGTCAAGGATCGGCTCTTGCGGCAGGTAGCCAATGTTCAGCTCCGGCATCGGACGGGCTTCGCCCTCGAATTCGGTGTCGACGCCAGCCATGATTTTCAGCAGCGTGGATTTACCCGAGCCGTTGAGACCGAGTACGCCGATCTTCGCGCCAGGGAAGAACGACAGAGAAATGTTTTTCAGGATTTCCCGCTTCGGCGGAACAACTTTGCCCAGCCGATGCATGGTGAAGACGTATTGAGCCATGGAGAACCTTGGGTCAGTGACAGATGAATGGTTGGAGCGCGGGCGATGCCCGGCCAGGCCGTGCGCGTCGATCATTGATGGATATCAATGCTGCGCGCTGAAAAAACCTGATTCTAGGAGCTGGAACGCTCCCGCGTAACCGGCAAAGCTACCTGAT
The DNA here is from genome assembly GCF_059716195.1 of Pseudomonas sp. LBUM1644. Classification (NCBI taxonomy): domain Bacteria; kingdom Pseudomonadati; phylum Pseudomonadota; class Gammaproteobacteria; order Pseudomonadales; family Pseudomonadaceae; genus Pseudomonas; species Pseudomonas sp. LBUM1644. The sequence continues at coordinate 5,461,834 of NZ_CP166812.1, forward strand.
TGACGGAAGGCAGTCCAGCCGGAAGGGGCTGGCACTTCGCCACAACTCAAGGCATGCTAGCCGCCCTTCGGGCGTCCGGCTTATAGTGCACGTCGCGCCAGTCCAGCCAAACCGCAGGATTACAGTTTGTCTAATGTCACTCCGCCCCTGACCTCCCGTGCACCGACTGTTGCGCCCGGCTCCCCCCTGAGCGGAAGCTTGAAGGGCGTGTTGGCCATGCTCGTCCTGTTGCTGCTCGCGCTGATGTTCTGGCAGTTACTGGATCAACTTCGCGCAACCCAGAAAAGCCAGCGCCAGTACACCATCGACTACACCGCCGATCTGGCCGCGCAAGTCAGCTTGAACATGACGCTGAAGGCGCAAATTGCGCTCAACCTGCTACCGATCGTCGAGCAACCGCAAAGTGACGATGAACAACAGGCACTGCTGCGCAAACTGCAACAGTCGTTACCTGAACTGCGCAGCCTCGCCTTGCTCAGTCCCTCCGGAAACATCCTCAGCGACAGCGCCGCCAGCAGCGAAGACGCCGACTACCTGAGCGAACTGGTTCGGCGCAGCCGCGCCCAGGCGCACTATTTCAGCAATGCCGACGATGGCTCGGTGGTGCATCTGTTACTGCATCAAGCCAGCGGCAGCACCCGTGGCTATTGGGCCCTGCGCCTGAAACCGACATTTTTCACCACGCTGACCCAACAAAACGAAGCCAGCCTGCGTCCGCTGTGGCTGGTTGAAAACCGCTTGAATCACCAGATCATCAGCCGCGACGAAAGAATGCCCTCGAGCAACCCGGGCGTGTTGAGCCCGGACGATGTGGCCAACAGCGTGCTGACGGTCCCGTTGAGCAGCAGCGACTGGCAATTGCGCGGGCTGTTCGACCGGCAACTCGTGCTCGAACAACTGATGCCGGCGTTCGTCGGCAAATGCCTGCTGGGCCTGGCGTTTTCCCTGCTGCCGTTCATCGTTCTGCTGAACATGCGCCGCCGTCAGCGCCAGCTACACGAAGGCCGTCGACGTTATCAGGATATTTTTGAAGGTACCGGCGTCGCCTTGTGTGTACTCGACGTCTGCAGACTTAAAAACTGTTTCGACAAGGCCCAGCTGCAAAACAACGAACAACTGCAGGCCTGGCTGCAAACACCGGAGCAACGTCAACAATTGCTGCGAGAACTGCGCATCACCGAGGTCAACCAGGTCGCGCTGAACCTGCTCAACGTCAATTCGCGCGATCAAGCCTGGAAACTGCTGATCGACGGCGGGCCGCTGGATGGCACCGACATCGGCAGTCAAATGCTCGAAGCGGTCCTCAATCAGCAAAAGCAGCTTGAGCTGGAAATCAAACTCCAGGACGCCGGTGGCCGTGACCAGCACCTGTGGCTGGTGCTGCGCCTGCCGGAAGACCAGGACGACTATAACGCGGTGATCCTGAGCATCACCGACATCACCAGTCGCAAACTCATTGAGCTGTCGCTGCTGGAGCGTGAAGGGTTCTGGTCTGATGTGGTACGCACCGTGCCGGATCACCTTTATGTGCAAGACGTGATCAGCCAGCGAATGATCTTCAGCAACCACCACCTGGGCCAGACGCTCGGTTACAACCGTACCGAGTTGCACCAGATGGGCGAGTACTTCTGGGAAATTCTCCTGCACCCCGAAGATGCCGACTTTTACCACCGTTCGCGCCAGAACCAGCGGCATGCCGGCTACCGGCAATTGCTGCAGTGCCAACTGCGCTTCCGGCACCGGGATGGCAAGTGGCGGCGTTTCGAGATTCGCGAACAGGCGTTGGCGCGGGACAAGCACGATCAGGTCACACGCATCATCGGCGTGGCCAAGGACATCACCGAACAGATCGAAGCCAGCGAGTCCCTGCGCGACAGTGAGCAGCGCTATCGAATGCTCGCCGAAAGCATCAGCGACGTGATTTTCTCCACCGACAGCAAGCTGACGCTCAACTACGTCAGCCCGTCGGTGCAAGCGGTGCTGGGCTACGACGCCGAGTGGATTTTCCAGAACGGTTGGCAATCGACCATCGCCAACCCGCAACAACTGACCGGCATTTACAACCTGATGGACCGGGTCAGCAAAGCGCTGGGGCAACCCGAGCACCTGGCGCTGTTGCGCAGCCAGGTGCAGACCCAGCTATTTCTGTTCGACTGCCTGCGGGCCGACGGGCGCAAGATCCCCATCGAGCTGCGGCTGGTATTGGTCTGGGACGAGCACGGTGCATTTGAGGGTGTGTTGGGCGTCGGGCGCGACATCAGCCAGCAACGCCGGGCCGAAAAAGACCTGCGCATGGCGGCCACCGTATTCGAACACTCGACCTCGGCGATCCTGATCACCGATCCGGCCGGCTACATCGTCCAGGCCAACGAAGCCTTCAGTCGCGTCAGCGGCTATGCGGTGGAGCAAGTCCTCGACCAGTTGCCGAACATGCTGACTGTCGACGAACAGCAGGAAGCGCACCTGCGTTATGTGCTCAAGCAACTGCACCAGCACAGCACCTGGGAAGGTGAAGTCTGGCTCAAGCGGCGCAATGGCGAACATTACCCGGCCTGGGTCGGGATAACCGCGGTACTGGATGACGAAGGCGACCTGGCCAGCTATGTGTGTTTCTTCAGCGACATCAGCGAGCGCAAGGCCAGTGAACAGCGAATTCACCGGCTCGCCTACTACGACGCCCTGACTCATCTGCCCAACCGCACGCTGTTCCAGGATCGCCTGCACACTGCGCTGCAATCGGCCGATCGCCAGAAGTCCTGGGTCGTACTGATGTTCCTCGACCTGGACCGCTTCAAGCCGATCAACGACTCCCTGGGCCACGCCGCCGGCGACCGCATGCTCAAGGAAATGGCCTCGCGCCTGCTCGGCTGCGTCGACGATGACGACACCGTGGCACGCATGGGCGGTGATGAGTTCACCTTGCTGCTACAACCGAAGGTCAATCGTGAAATCGCGCTGAACCGGGCCATTCACGTCGCGGAACAGATCCTCGCCAGCCTGGTGAAACCCTTCGTCCTTGAAGGCCGCGAGTTCTTCGTCACGGCCAGTATCGGCATCGCCCTGAGCCCACAGGACGGCAACGAACTCAGCCAGCTGATGAAGAACGCCGACACGGCGATGTACCACGCCAAGGAGCGCGGCAAGAACAACTTCCAGTTCTATCAGGCCGACATGAACGCCAGCGCCCTGGAACGCCTGGAGCTGGAAAGCGATTTGCGTCACGCCCTGGAACAGGACGAATTCGTTCTGTATTACCAACCGCAGTTCAGCGGCGATGGAAAACGCTTGACCGGTGCCGAAGCCCTGCTGCGCTGGCGTCATCCGCGACGCGGCCTGGTGCCGCCGGGCGATTTCATTCCGGTGCTCGAAGAGCTTGGCCTGGTGGTCGATGTCGGCGACTGGGTGCTCAGCGAGGCCTGTCGTCAGCTCAAGACCTGGCATCAGGCCAAGGTCCGCGTCCCGAAGGTGTCGGTGAACATTTCGGCGCGGCAGTTCTCGGATGGCCAGCTCGGGACACGGATCGCCACCATTCTCAAGGAAACCGGCCTGCCGCCGGCGTGCCTGGAGCTCGAACTGACCGAAAGTATCCTGATGCGCGAAGTCAGCGAAGCCATGCAGATTCTCGCCGGGCTGAAAAACCTCGGCTTGAGCATTGCGGTCGACGACTTTGGCACCGGTTATTCATCGCTCAACTACCTCAAGCAGTTCCCGATCGACGTGCTGAAAATCGACCGCACCTTCGTCGATGGCCTGCCGTCTGGCGAGCAGGACGCGCAGATTGCCCGCGCCATTATCGCCATGGCCCACAGCCTCAATCTGGCGGTGATCGCCGAGGGCGTGGAAACTCAAGAGCAACTCGATTTCCTGCGCGAGCATGGGTGCGATGAGGTTCAGGGGTATCTGTTTGGGCACCCGATGCCGGCCAGCCGCTTTGAAGCGCAGTTCAGTAATGATGCGCTCTTCGTGTTCGACTGAAGCTCTGTGTTGGGTATGAAAAGATCGCAGCCTTCGGCAGCTCCTACAGTTGATCGCGTCCCCCTGTAGGAGCTGCCGAAGGCTGCGATCTTTTGATGCCCCCCCAATCCACTGGCTTGTCATGAACGCCACTTGTCTGCGACATGATGTCCTTTCATATGCCATCTAAAACCCATTGGGTTAGAATGCCCCCCTTTTCTGCCCCGATCCTTGAGGACCGCCATGTTCAGCCGTGATCTGACTATTGCCAAGTACGACGCCGATCTCTTTGCCGCCATGGAGCAAGAAGCTCAGCGTCAGGAAGAACACATCGAGCTGATCGCTTCGGAAAACTACACCAGCCCAGCGGTGATGGAAGCTCAAGGCTCGGTACTGACCAACAAGTACGCCGAAGGCTACCCGGGCAAGCGCTACTACGGTGGTTGCGAGTTCGTCGACGTGGTTGAACAGCTGGCCATCGACCGTGCAAAAGAACTGTTCGGCGCCGATTACGCCAACGTTCAACCGCACGCTGGCTCGCAAGCCAACAGCGCCGTTTACCTGGCCCTGCTGCAAGCAGGCGACACCATCCTGGGCATGAGCCTGGCCCACGGTGGTCACCTGACTCACGGTGCCAGCGTTTCGTCCTCCGGCAAGCTGTACAACGCCGTGCAGTACGGCATCGACGCCAATGGCCTGATCGACTACGACGAAGTCGAGCGCCTGGCCGTTGAGCACAAGCCGAAAATGATCGTGGCCGGTTTCTCTGCCTACTCGCAGATCCTCGACTTCCCGCGCTTCCGCGAAATCGCTGACAAGGTTGGCGCCTACCTGTTCGTCGACATGGCCCACGTGGCCGGTCTGGTCGCCGCTGGCGTCTACCCGAACCCGGTGCCTTTCGCTGACGTCGTGACCACCACCACGCACAAGACCCTGCGCGGTCCACGTGGCGGCCTGATCCTGGCTCGCGCCAACGCCGACATCGAGAAAAAGCTGAACTCCGCGGTATTCCCGGGCGCCCAGGGTGGCCCACTGGAGCACGTGATCGCCGCTAAAGCGATCTGCTTCAAGGAAGCGCTGCAGCCTGAGTTCAAGACCTACCAGCAACAAGTGGTGAAAAACGCCAAGGCGATGGCTGGCGTGTTCATCGAGCGCGGTTTCGACGTGGTGTCCGGTGGTACTGAAAACCACCTGTTCCTGCTGTCGCTGATCAAGCAGGAAATCTCCGGTAAAGACGCCGACGCCGCTCTGGGCAAGGCTTTCATCACCGTGAACAAGAACTCCGTACCAAACGACCCACGCTCCCCGTTCGTCACCTCCGGCCTGCGTTTCGGTACTCCGGCTGTGACCACTCGCGGCTTCAAGGAAGCAGAGTGCAAGGAACTGGCTGGCTGGATCTGCGACATCCTGGCTGACCTGAACAACGAAGCGGTGATCGACGCCGTTCGTGAGAAGGTCAAGACCATCTGCAAGAAGCTGCCGGTGTACGGCGCTTAATTGCATCGCTGAACCGCAGCAGTAAAAAAACCGGCCAGTGATGGCCGGTTTTTTTTCGCCCGCATATCACCGTGTAGGAAATCGGCGCCACTGGTCAGACCGGTCATGCCAATTTTGACATTTCATCTTGTAATTCCCAAAAATCGGAGCGTAGACTGCGCCTGCACTGGACATACCGGTAAGACCAAAATAATTAAGTCCTGAATCTGATGCGCTCCGCGCACGGCAGCCAGGACACCGACCAGGATTCCTCCCATGCTCAGATGGTGCTCGCGTTCAATCTTCCTCCAAGTGGTTCTCGGACTGGTGCTCGGCATCGTCTGCGGGCTGACCCTTCCTGAATACTCCGCCCAGCTAAAACCGCTCGGCGACGGTTTCATCAAACTGATCAAGATGCTCATTGGCTTAATCGTGTTCTGCGTGGTGGTCAGCGGCATCAGCGGTGCCGGCGACCTGAAGAAGGTCGGGCGCATCGGCCTGAAATCGGTGATCTACTTTGAAGTGCTGACCACCATCGCCCTGGTGATCGGCTTGGTATTCGCCTTCAGCACCGGCATCGGGAGTGGCGCGAATATTCACCTGGATCAACTGGCCAAAGCCGACATGGGCGATCTGGCCCAGCGTGGCCAGCAGATGCACACCACCACCCAGTTCCTGATGGACCTGATCCCGACTTCGGTGATCGGCGCCTTTGCCGAGAACAACATCCTGCAAGTGCTGCTGTTTTCAGTGCTGTTCGGCAGTGCATTGAACCTGGTGGGTGAAGCGGCTTCGGGCATTTCCCGGCTGATCAATGAGCTCAGCCACGTTATTTTCCGCATCATGGGCATGATCGTGCGGTTGGCGCCGATTGGCGTGTTCGGGGCGATTGCGTTCACCACCAGCAAATATGGCCTGGACTCGCTGCAGCATCTGGGCAGCCTGGTCGGCTTGTTCTACCTGACTTGCGCGGCGTTCGTGTCGTTGATTCTCGGCCTGGTGATGCGCTTGTCCGGCCTGCGAATGTGGCCATTGCTCAAGTACCTGCGCGAAGAACTGTTGATCGTCATGGGCACCGCCTCGTCCGACGCCGTGTTGCCACAGATCATGCGCAAGCTGGAGCATCTGGGCATTGGCAGTTCGACAGTCGGGCTGGTGATTCCGACGGGTTACTCGTTCAACCTCGACGGCTTTTCGATCTATCTCACGCTGGCCATCGTGTTCATCGCCAACGCCACCGGCACGCCGCTGGCCATGACAGATCTGCTGACAATTCTGCTGGTGTCGTTGATCACCTCCAAAGGCGCCCATGGGATTCCCGGCTCGGCGCTGGTGATTCTGGCGGCAACCCTGACGGCCATCCCGGCAATTCCGGTGGTCGGCCTGGTGCTGGTGCTGGCGGTGGACTGGTTCATGGGCATCGGTCGAGCGCTGACCAACCTGATCGGTAACTGCGTGGCGACCGTCGCCATCGCCCGCTGGGAAAAGGACATCGACATCCAGCGCGCGAACAAGGTGCTTTCCGGCCAACAGGGTTATACCTTTCAGCCCAGAAAACCGGTCGCCCCACCTCATCAACAAGAATTCTGACTCCCTGTAGGAGCTGCCGCAGGCTGCGATCTTTTGATCTTGCCTGCGACGCCGTCCTTATAGGCTCATGGAGCAATCAAGTGATTACCACGTCAACCGTCGTCAATTCAGTCGTAGAAAAACTTCGGGCCGCCCTGGCCCGCGGTCAGTGGCGCACCGGCGAAATGTTGCCGGGACAGCGTGACCTGGCCGAACAACTGGGCATCAGCCGCCCGAGCCTGCGTGAAGCAGTGATCGTCCTGGAAACCCTAGGCCTGGTGCGTTCGATGCCGGGCAAAGGCGTGGTGGTGCTGGACGCCAATCTCAGCGACAGCCAAAGCCACGACAGCGCGGTGGCCGGGGCGAGCCTGGAGGATGTGCTGCAACTGCGCTACACACTCGAGCCGTTCATTGTCGGGTTGGTGGCGCAGTCGATCAGCAGCAAGGAAGTCGGACAATTGCGCCTGACCCTGATGGACATGCGAGAAGCGCTTGACGCCAATGACAGTGAAGCCGGCGCGAACGCCTATATCGCGTTCCACGAAGAGCTGTTCACGTTGACCTCAAACCCGATTTTCCAGAGCGTGGTGCAACAGACCAGCAACGCCCTCAAACAAAGCGCCGACGTGCTGCGCAACTCACCCGAACACCTGGCCGAGCGCCTCGAAGAAAACGAAGCCGTGGTGCGCGCGATCCGCAGCAAGAACAGCGCCCAGGCCAGCGCCGAAATGCGTCGGCACATCCTTCGCGAAGGCCAGCGGATGGGCATCGAATTGAACATCCCGGATGACAACCTCGGCAGTTGAACCCCCTGGAACCGGAGACAGGCCATGAACAGCTTCGCTTCAGCGCAAACACTCTCTGCCCTGCCCTTTTCGCCGCGGGCGGACGATCTTTATTCGCGGGTCTTCGACGCGATACTCGAACAGCGAATCGATACGACCAGCCGCTTTACCGAAGAAAGCCTGGCGCAAATGTTCAGTGCTCGACGCAGTGATATTCGTGGCGTGCTGACGCAGCTGTCCCATCAGCAGATTATTGTCCTTCGCACGAATCACCGGCCGCGTGTCGCTGCGCTTGATGCGGAGCAGATCGGGCAAACGCTGCATGCGCGGCGGCTGACGGAGACCACGCTGGTGCGGCTGGCCTGTCGGGAACCTTGTGCAGATGATTTGAAACGCCTGGGTGCGTTGATCGACAGCGAGCGCCACTGTACCGAGCGAGGCGCGGCGATTCGGCTGTCGGGGGAGTTTCATTTGCGGCTGGCAGAAATGGCGGAAAATGCTCCGTTGGCGCACTTTCTTGGCAGCCTCGTGCCACTCGTTTCCCTCGCGATTGCGCAGTTTGAATCTCGGGCGCAGGGATATTGCGTTTGGCAGGTGCATCAGGCAATTCTGCAGGCTGTGCAGCGGGGGGACGCGTTGATGGCGGAGACATTGCTGAGCCGGCATCTGGATCATTTGGAAGAGACTTTGCTGAACGCCGGACCGTCACTCAGTCAAAATCGTGTTGCCGGCTAGATCGCCTTCGCGAGCAGGCTCGCTCCCACAGGGGGAATGAATGCACTCCCCTGTGGGAGCGAGCCTGCTCGCGAAGGGGTCATAACTAACGCCGCAGATGCATCAGATGGCCGCCACTCGCGCAAACCCCGCACGAATCTTCTCTTCCGGCAAATCATCGGCAATAAACACGATCACGCTTTCCCGCACCTCGCCCTCTGCCCATTCCGTGTCCCAGTCGAAACCGTAAAGCTTCAGCACTCCCTGAAACACCATCCGCCGAGGCTCACCAACGATGCTTAGCACACCTTTGTAACGCAGCAGTTGCTTGCCGTGCTCTTCCAGCAAGTCGTTCATGAATTCACTGAGCCTGTCGATATCCAGCGGCTTGTCGGTACGCAGCACCAGGCTGGAAATACGATCAATAGACGGCGTTTTGCTGACCGGGCGCAAACTCACACCGCCGCCGAGGTCGGCATTGAGGTTGAAACCACGCACGTCAAGCAATTCGGCGAGATCGATCTGGCCATGATCGACCACACGGATCGGCGCGCGACGGTTGATACGGGTCAGGCGCTCGCTTAAGGCGTTGAACGTCGGCTCATCCACCAGATCGCGCTTGCTCACCAACAGGCGATCGGCGAAACCGATCTGTGCCTGGGCGATGGTCTGGGTCAGGTGCACGTCAGCGTGCGCGGCATCGACAAGGGTAATGATGCCGTCAAGGATGTAACGTTCGCGCAGCTCTTCGTCGATGAAGAAGGTTTGCGCCACCGGTGCCGGATCGGCCAGCCCGGTGCATTCGATCACGAGGCGATCGAAGGCGATTTCACCGCTGTCCAGGCGTTCGAGCAGCAGGTACAACGCCTTGGTCAGGTCGGTGTGGATGGTGCAGCAGACGCAGCCATTGGACAGCGTCATCACTTGCACCGGCTCATCGCCCAACAACTGGGTGTCGATGCCGGCGTCACTGAATTCGTTCTCGATCACGGCGATTTTCAGTCCGTGCTCGACTTTGAGCAGATGGCGCAACAGCGTGGTTTTGCCCGCGCCGAGGAAGCCGCTGAGGATCGTGACTGGGATGGGAGATAGCAAACCTGATTTTCCTTCAAAAATAAGGGCGCAAAAATAACTGTAGGAGCGAGCTTGCTCGCGATAAACACAAGGACAACGCGTGCATTCAGAAAGCACGCGTTATCGTTGACGTCCATCGCGAGCGAGCTCGCTCCTACAAGAGGCTTAACGGGTCAACAGCACTTCGGCCCACCCTTGCCACCGTAACGAGCTTCCTGGCGTTCCCGGAAGAACATCTCGTAGCTCATCACCGGTTTGTCCGGGTGCTTGGTTTGCATGTGCTCGACGTAGTTGTCGTAGTCGGGCATGCCGACCATCAGGCGTGCGGCCTGACCCAGGTATTTACCGAGGCGACTCAGGTCATTGAACATGGTTGCAATCCTCGATTACGCGTCTGGCACAGCATGAAATGGCGCTTCTTTATCCGTACGTTCCTTTGTACCCCAGGCAGCAATGCCGACCTTGAGCGCATAAAACAGGATACTGAAGACCACGAACAGGAACAGCGCCGTCAGCGTCGCGTTGGTGTAGGCGTTGAAGATCACGTGCTGCATCTGCGTGATGTCCTTGGCCGGGGCAAGGATCTGACCGTTGGCCAGCGCATCGCTGTATTTTTTCGCCAGGGCCAGGAAGCCGATCGCCGGGTTGGCGTCGAACAGCTTGATGAAGCCTGCGGTGACGGTGCAGATCAGCAGCCACACGGCGGGCAGCATCGTGACCCAGATGTAGCGCTGGCGTTTCATTTTGATCAGTACCACGGTCGCCAGCATCAGCGCGATACCGGCCAGCATCTGGTTGGAAATACCGAACAGCGGCCACAAGGTGTTGATACCACCGAGCGGATCGATCACACCTTGGTACAGCAAGTAACCCCACATCGCCACGCAACCGGCCGTTGCGATCAGGTTGGCGGTCCAGGATTCGGTGCGTTTAAGCGCCGGCACGAAGGAGCCAAGCAAGTCCTGCAGCATGAACCGTCCGGCACGGGTACCGGCGTCGACTGCGGTCAGGATGAACAGCGCTTCGAACAGAATCGCGAAGTGGTACCAGAATGCCATGGTGTTTTCACCCGGCAGCACGCTGTGCAGGATCTGCGCGATACCGACCGCCAGGGTCGGTGCGCCGCCGGCGCGAGCCAGGACAGTGGTTTCACCGATATCCTTGGCCACCGCTTGCAAGGCTTCCGGAGTAATTGCAAAACCCCAGCTGCTGACGGTTTGCGCCACTTGCATCACATCACCGCCGACAATTGCCGCGGGGCTGTTCATGGCGAAGTACACGCCTGGCTCGATCACCGATGCGGCAACCATGGCCATGATGGCCACAAAGGATTCCATCAGCATGCCGCCATAACCGATGTAGCGGGCATGGCCTTCGCTGGCGAGCAACTTCGGTGTCGTACCGGAGGCAATCAGCGCGTGGAAACCCGAGACCGCACCACAGGCGATGGTGATGAACAGGAACGGGAACAGACCGCCCTTCCACACCGGCCCGGTGCCGTCGATGAACTGGGTCAGTGCCGGCATTTTCAGCTCGGGCATGGTGATCAGGATGCCGATCGCCAACGCGACAATGGTGCCGATTTTCAGAAAGGTCGACAGGTAGTCGCGCGGTGCGAGAATCAGCCACACCGGCAGCACGGCGGCAACGAAACCGTAGCCGATGAGCATCCAGGTGATCTGGATTCCGGTGAAGCTGAACGCCTTGGCCCAGACCGGATCGGCAGCAATCTGCCCGCCGAGCCAGATAGAACCCAGCAGCAACAGCACGCCAACCACGGATATTTCACCGATGCGGCCCGGGCGGATGTAGCGCATGTAAATGCCCATGAACATCGCGATCGGGATGGTCGCCATCACCGTGAAAATGCCCCACGGGCTTTCGGCCAGGGCCTTGACCACGATCAGCGCCAGCACCGCGAGGATGATGATCATGATCAGGAAGCAGCCAAACAGCGCGATGGTCCCGGGGATGCGGCCCATTTCTTCACGGACCATGTCGCCCAGCGAGCGACCGTTGCGGCGGGTGGACAGGAACAGGACCATGAAGTCCTGAACCGCACCGGCCAGCACCACGCCGGCAATCAGCCACAGTGTGCCGGGCAGATAACCCATCTGCGCCGCCAACACAGGACCGACCAGCGGCCCCGCGCCAGCGATGGCCGCGAAGTGGTGACCGAAGAGAATGTGTTTGTTGGTCGGCACATAGTCCAGACCGTCATTGTTGAGCACGGCGGGGGTGGCCCGTCGCGGGTCGAGTTGCATCACATTGGTAGCGATGAACAGACTGTAATAGCGGTATGCAACCAGATAAATGGCCACGGCGGCGACCACAATCCACAAGGCATTGATCGCCTCGCCTCGGCGCAATGCCACTACGCCAAGGGCGCACGCTCCTACGATTGCCAGCAGCAGCCAGGGCAGATGGCGTAGCAGGCTATTATTATTTTTCATTTTATGATTCCAGCCAGGGTGGACAAGAAAGACAGCCACCCCGAGTTTAGCTCTCCTGACGGCAAAGGCCATACCCCGACATTGGTCTAGGAATTTGCCTTCGGTGGCAGCCTTAGGCGATGCGGGTCTATAGTCAGCGAACCTTATCGAGGATTGCACCATGAGCGACCATCGCGCCGATCGCCGCCGCTTCAAACGTATAGCGTTCGATGCCAGAACTGAGCTGAGTCAAGGGGAAGTCACCTGGCCAGTGAAGCTGGTGGACTTGTCGCTCAAGGGGTTGCTGATTGAGAAGCCCGTTCTGTGGTCGGGGGATCAATCGAAGGACTTCTTCGTCGATATTCATCTGACCGACGAAATCGACATCGCCATGGATGTGCACCTGACGCACGAAGACCACGGTCAGCTGGGCTTCGTCTGCCGGCACATAAGCCTGGAATCCATCGAACGCCTGCGGCGGTTGATCGAGCTCAATCTGGGCGATGCTCAGGAGCTGGAACGTGAGCTGGGTGCGCTGATTGAGGTTTGAACGTTCTATGTAGGAACTGCCGCAGGTTGCGATCTTTTGATTTTGATTTTCAACGCCCTTGAAGACGCCAAGATCAAAAGATCGCAGCCTGCGGCAGCTCCTACAGGGGGGTTATTCGAATAGTGCGTCGAGGGCTTGCTCGAGGCGTGTGACGGCGATGATCTGCAACCCCGGCGGGGCCTCTTTCGGCGCATTCCCCTTGGGCACGATGGCGCGTTTGAAACCGTGCTTGGCGGCTTCCTTCAAGCGCTCCTGGCCGCTCGGCACCGGACGCACTTCACCCGACAAACCCACTTCGCCGAACACCAGCAGATCATGCGGCAATGGCCGGTTGCGCAAACTGGACATCACCGCGGCCATCAGCGCCAGGTCGGAGGCCGTTTCAAGCACTTTCACACCGCCCACCACGTTGAGGAACACGTCCTGATCGTGGGTCGGAATGCCACCGTGCCGGTGCAACACGGCCAACAACATCGCCAGCCGATTCTGATCCAGCCCCAGCGTGACCCGTCGCGGATTGGCCAGGTGGCTGTCATCCACCAGCGCTTGAACCTCCACCAGCATCGGCCGTGTGCCTTCCCACGTCGCCATGACCACACTGCCCGGGACTTCCTCCTGAGCGCGCGTGAGAAAAATCGCCGAAGGGTTAGAGACTTCTTTCAAACCCTTGTCGGTCATCCCGAACACGCCCAATTCGTTGACGGCGCCGAAACGATTTTTCACCGCCCGCAACAGACGCAAGCGTCCATCGGACTCCCCTTCGAAATACAGCACAGTGTCGACCATGTGCTCGAGCACTCGTGGCCCGGCCAACGAGCCTTCTTTTGTGACGTGACCGACCAGGAAAATCGCGGTGCCACTCTGCTTCGCATAGCGCACCAGCAACGCCGCACTTTCACGAACCTGGGACACCCCGCCCGGCGCCGATTGCAACTGTTCGGTGAAGATCGTCTGGATCGAGTCGATCACCATGACCTTGGGTTTTTCGACCCGAGCCGTAGCGATGATGGTTTCGATGCAGGTTTCGGTCATGACCCGCAGTTGGTCCTGCGGCAAGCCGAGGCGACGGGCGCGCATGGCTACTTGCTGCTGGGATTCTTCGCCAGTGACATAGAGCGCCGGCATGCTCTTGGCCAGGTTGCATAGGGTTTGCAACAGAATGGTCGATTTACCGATGCCGGGGTCACCGCCGATCAACACCACCGACCCATCCACCAGGCCACCGCCCAGCACGCGGTCAAGCTCGCTGGACGCAGTGGAGAAACGCGGAATTTCTTCCACGCTGACTTCGGCCAGGGTCTTGATCTGGGCCTGTTGCCCCGTCCAGCCGGTACGCCCGCTCGGAGCCGCAGCACCACCGCTCTCGACCATGGTCTCAGTCAAGGTGTTCCAGGCGCCGCACTCGCCGCATTGACCGGCCCACTTGGGAAAAGTCGACCCGCATTCGGTGCAGCCATACATGCGCTTGGCCTTGGCCATTTGAACTCCCGGCAAAAGACCCGATGATAACTCAGGTAGGCCGGATCAGTGCGACGCTGTGGCTTGGCGATTTCGGGGTGACAACTTTTCGAATTAACGACATTGAATCAATACAACTAATGAACGCCTGTATAACTCTCCCACAACAATAGATTTAAAACATCCCCAGCACTTAGCGACAAACCTGTACAGGCCTTAATCAACTTCAACATAGCCGTACAACCTCCTCCCCAATAATCAGCTTGGAAATACAATCAAGAAAATCGAGCACTCGATGAGTGCGTCATGCTCGTGGTTATGTCTTGGCGATATTTCGATACACAACCAACTTATCTGTAGAACTTTAGTAATAGTCAGTCCATCCAGCCTCGACAGTGACCGATAGAAACAACCATGGAAAGATACGCCGAGCCGAGCATAAAAATCACTGAAAGCATTCCCCCGGTTTGACCAGGTTGCTCGCACAATGGGGATCGCATTTTGTAAACTTTTTGCCGGGGACCCGGTCGATACCACGCAAGCGCTGTAAGCAGGTGTTTCGAGCAGGAAGCATTTTGCTGATTTACACTGCGTTCACCAACCTCATCTGTAACAAGGAAATAACCTATGGGCGTGATAAGTGAGTTCAAGGCCTTCGCGGTCAAAGGCAACGTCGTCGACATGGCCGTCGGTATCATCATCGGCGCCGCCTTCGGCAAGATCGTGTCGTCGTTCGTGGGCGATGTCGTGATGCCTCCGATCGGCCTGCTGATCGGTGGGGTGGACTTCAGTGACCTGGCCATCACGCTCAAGGCCGCCGACGGCAATGTCCCGGCGGTGGTGCTCGCGTACGGTAAATTCATCCAGAGCATGATCGACTTCATCATCGTCGCGTTCGCAATTTTCATGGGCGTCAAGGCCATCAACCGCCTGAAGCGTGAGGAAGCGGTCGCCCCTACTTTGCCGCCGGTTCCGACCAAGGAAGAGGAGCTATTAAGCGAGATCCGCGACCTGTTGAAAGCCCAGAACAATCGGCCCTCGCTTTAGTGCAAGAAAAAACGGCGCCTTTGGGGCGCCGTTTTTTTTACCAGTAGTTTTCTACCGCCACTTGCGCGGGTCGTCGGCTGAGGCTCAAGTGCATGTCCCGCTGTTTAAGCAGCTGGCGGGTGTCATCGATCATCTGCGGGTTACCGCAAAGCATCACCCGTGAATGTTCAGCGGTCAGGGCCAGGCCGGTCGTTCGCTCCAGCTCGCCACTTTCGATCAGCGTCGTAATCCGGCCACTCAACGCGCCCGGATGCTGTTCGCGAGTGACGGTGGCTATAAATTGCAACTTGTGTGCGACCTCCGCCAGATAATCACGCTGTGCCAGCCCGGCGATCAGCTCTTGATAGGCCAATTCACGCGACTCACGCACGCTGTAGACCAGGATGATTCGCTCGAATTTCTCCCACACCTCGAAGTCTTGCAGGATCGACAGAAACGGCGCCACGCCGGTGCCTGTGGATAACAGCCACAAGTCACGCCCGTCGACGAAGCGATCAAGTGTCAGGTAACCAAAGGCCTGGCGCTCGACCAATAACGTATCGCCGACTTCCAGGCGGCTCAATTCACTG
Organism: Pseudomonas sp. LBUM1644; assembly: GCF_059716195.1. Lineage (NCBI taxonomy): Bacteria > Pseudomonadati > Pseudomonadota > Gammaproteobacteria > Pseudomonadales > Pseudomonadaceae > Pseudomonas > Pseudomonas sp. LBUM1644. Next base: position 5,477,462 of record NZ_CP166812.1, read on the forward strand.
GTGAATTCGCCCCCAGGCACCACGATTGAAAAGAACTCGAGAAACTCGTCGTAGGGCGACGACACCATGGAATAAGCCCGCCATACCGTGCTGCCGTCAGCCTTGGTTACCCCCAATCGGGCAAATTGACCCGCGCGAAACCGAAAGCCCGAGTCCCGGGTGGTCCGCAGGCTAAAGAGGTTCGGGGTCAACGGCTGGACGTCGAGCAAGGTCTGGAGAGTGAATTTTTCTGCACTGGCGGTCATGGGTCGCTCCGTTGAACTGGCAGCCCCAGTGTCCCTCAAAGCATTCGAATTAAACACCGACGATTTGTAGTGTCATTGAATTTCACTCTCATATATGCCTCTGACTAACACCTTTGTTAGCATACGAACTATTTAATATTAATCATGACATTTAAAATCACAAACAAAACGCCAACCGGTATTAGAACCGAACAAGTGTTTTTTATAAGACAATAACATCAAAATATTTCAGCGCTTTTATAGGAAATATCCTACACTCGCAACGTGCCGGGTCTCGGATCCAATAAGCACCCTCGCGAAAATATACAATTGGAGTCCCCTATGGAACGGTGGAAGGAATCGCACCTCAATCAACTTTTGATGACGAAGGACATTGAGACTGCCTATCGAATCTCCCTCACTTTTGCGAAAAATATCGGCTACAAATTTTTCGCTTTTTCAACAACTTATCAAACAAAAGGCGGGACGCTTCACACTGTGCGATTAAACAATTACCCGACCGGGTTCGATAAGAATTATGTGGAAAAACTGCATCGTGACATTGACCCGGTAGTAGCGCATTGCAATCACACAATGATGCCAATCATGTGGCATGAAGAACTCTTCTCCAAGGTTCCGTGGTTATGGGATTCGCTCGATTACCATAATATGCGGCATGGGTGGTCACAATCGGTGCTTGACGAAGAAACCGGCCTTTACAGCATTTTGAGCCTGGCCAGAAGCCATTGTCCGGTCACGGCACTTGAGCTGTATGAACACCTCGGCTTTTCAATTTTCATGGGGCAGCACCTCCACGCACTGGTGGCGCAGACGTTGCCCAGGAAAGCCCCTCCCCCTGCTACGCCGCATTTGTCACAGCGTGAAATCGACGTATTGAAACTGGCGGCCGATGGCAAGACCGCGGGCGAGAGCGCGGTCATCCTCAACGTCACCCCCCGTACCGTCAATTTCCACGTACAGAAGGTGATTGAGAAATTCAGAGTCAATAACAAGCTTTCCGCGGTTATTGCGGCTGCGAAGGCAGGCTATCTACCCGGCTGATCAAAAAACCTGCGAGTAATCCAAAAGAAAAAAACGTACCATTTGCGGTCCCTCCTGAGTGATGTTGTGTGAACCTCCACGGCGCATTCCACTCAGCCGGTTCCGCCCGCGAAAACGCCTCTTGGCGGCGGGACACCCGTTGATTACCAAGAGCCCCCGCCCGATGCCTTTGCTCGAAACACCCTTCGCCCGACTCGACCTGATCCGCCAGCCTGAACAACAGAACGAACCCCTTCAAGCGTTTGACGCAGCCGACGAGTACTTGCTCAATCATCTGGCCGAACAGCAACCGTCCACCGAAACACGGGTACTGGTGCTCAATGACAGCTTCGGCGCATTGGCTGCCAGTCTGGTGGGCAAGGTTCTGGTGACCAGCAGCGGGGACTCGTTCCTGGCCTTTCAGGGGATGGAAAAAAATCTGATGCGTAATGGGCAGGCGTTCGATGCGGTGCCGAGCGTGCCTGCCAGCGATGCCTTCACGGGGTCGTTCGACCGGGTACTGATTCGAGTTCCCAAGACACTGGCCCTGCTGGAGGAGCAATTGATTCGCCTGCAAGGTCATTTGGCCCCCGGCGCCCAAGTCATTGCCGCCGCTATGATCAAGCATTTGCCCCGCGCGGCAGGCGATCTGCTGGAGCGCTACATCGGTCCGGTACAGGCATCGTTGGCCGTGAAGAAGGCTCGGTTGCTCATCGCTACCGCTGAAACCAGAACGCCTGCCGTATCGCCTTATCCTTCGCGCTATCGGCTCGACGAACCGGCAATCGAACTGCTCAACCACGCCAATGTATTCTGCCGCGAGGGCCTGGATATCGGCACACGCGCATTTCTGCCGCACTTGCCGAAGAATCTGGGCGCAGCGCGCGTCGCCGACCTGGGTTGCGGCAACGGAGTGCTCGCCATCGCCAGCGCCCTGCAAAACCCCGAGGCTCACTACACGCTGGTGGACGAATCGTTCATGGCCGTGCAGTCGGCGGCCGACAACTGGCGCGCGGCACTGGGTGAGCGTGAGGTGATCATGCGTGCCGGCGATGGCTTGGCGGGCCAGGAACCTCAGTCGCTGGAGGTGGTGCTGTGTAACCCACCGTTTCACCAGCAACAGGTCGTCGGCGACTTTCTTGCCTGGCGGATGTTCCAGCAAGCGCGTGAGGCGCTGGTGACAGGCGGTGCGCTGTACATCGTCGGCAATCGTCACCTGGGTTATCACAGCAAGCTGGCGCGGTTGTTCCGCGGTGTCGAACAAGTGGCGGCGACGCCGAAATTCGTGATTCTCAAGGCACGCAAGTAACTGCAAAAAAAACCCTCCGTCAGGAGGGTTACAAATCCGTGCCACAGGGCAACGGGATGGGATCAGGTGCAGATCAGTGGGTCGTCAAGCCTGCGGCATTCATGAACATGCGCATCAGGCTCGCCACGATGAACAGCGCCACGACGCTGCCGGTCCAGATCATTGCCAGCCAGCCGAGCCGCTGCCAAAGCGGCTTTTTCTCCGCGGCTTCGATCTCCTGCAAGGAATGTTTGCCAGCCATCATCGGGATCTCCTCTAGTGGTAACCATCTTCGTGGGTCACCTTGCCACGGAACACGTAGTAGCTCCAGAAGGTGTAACCCAGGATGAACGGGATGATGAACAAGGTGCCGACCAGCATGAAGCCCTGGCTTTGCGGCGGTGCGGCGGCGTCCCAGATCGAGATTGACGGCGGCACGATGTTCGGCCACAGGCTGATACCCAAACCGCTGTAGCCGAGGAAAATAAGCACCAGCGTCAGCAGAAACGGCGTGTAGTGCGCATTGCGAGCCACCGCGCGAATCAGACCATACATGGTCACCAATACCAGGATGGGCACCGGCAGGAACCAGAACAGGTTCGGCAGGGTAAACCAGCGCGCCGCGATCTCGGCATGGGCCAACGGAGTCCAGATACTGACGATACCAATCACTGCCAGCACCACGAACGCCAGTGGCCGCGCCAGATCGTGCATCTGTTCCTGCAACTTGCCCTCGGTTTTCATGATCAGCCAGGTACAGCCGAGCAGCGCATAAGCCACCACCAGCGCTACGCCGCAGAACAGGGTGAACGGCGTCAGCCAGTCCAGTGAGCCACCGGCAAATTGACGGTTGACCACCGGCAGCCCATCAATGAATGCCCCCAGCGCTACACCCTGGAAGAACGTCGCAGCGACCGAACCACCAATAAACGCCTTGTCCCACAAATGACGCTTGTCGTCCTTGGCCTTGAAGCGGAACTCGAAAGCCACCCCGCGGAAAATCAGCCCGATGAGCATGAAAATCAGCGGCAGGTACAAGGCCGAAAGCACCACCGAATAGGCTAGCGGGAAGGCCCCGAACAACGCGGCACCACCGAGCACCAGCCAGGTTTCGTTACCGTCCCAGACCGGCGCGACGGTGTTCATCATCACGTCACGATCGGTTTTACCCTTGATGAACGGGAAGAGAATCCCGATTCCCAAATCGAAACCGTCCATGACCACGTACATCATGATGCCGAAGATGATGATCACGGCCCAGATCAGCGGAAGATCAATACCCATGACTCAAATCTCCTTTTGTAGGCTTGGGCCGTGGTCGGCATCGGCGGAATCGTCGGCTGCGGACAGCGGACGGGCCGGCGTACGTTTCTTGCCTGGACCGCCATCGGGCGTCTCCGCGCCTTCGTCGATCTTCGGCCCTTTGCGCACCAGGCGCATCATGTAGCCCAGACCGGCACCAAACAATGCGAAATAGACCACGACAAACAGGACCAGGGTGATGCTCATCTGCATGAAGCTGTGATTGGAGGACGCATCCGCCGTGCGCATCAGGCCGTAAACCACCCACGGCTGACGACCGATTTCAGTGGTGAACCAGCCGGCGAGAATGGCAATCAGCCCCGATGGCCCCATCCACAACGCCAGGTACAGGAACGGCCGCGAGGTATACAGCTTGTCGCGCTTGCGCAGCCACAGGCTCCACAAACCGGTGAAGATCATCAGGAAGCCCAGGCCGACCATGACGCGGAATGACCAGAACACGATGGTCGAATTTGGCCGGTCTTGCGGTGGAAACTCCTTGAGCGCCGGCACCTGTTTATCCAGGGAGTGCGTCAGGATCAGGCTGCCCAGGTACGGAATCTCGACCGCGAATTTGGTCTTCTCGGCTTTCATGTCGGGCCAGCCAAAGAGGATCAGTGGCGTCGGTTCATCACCGACGTTTTCCCAGTGACCTTCAATCGCGGCGATTTTCGCCGGCTGATGCTCAAGCGTGTTGAGACCGTGGAAGTCCCCGATGACGGCCTGAATCGGCGCCACGATCAACGCCATCCACATCGCCATCGACAGCATGGTGCGAATCGCCGGGTTGTCCTTGCCACGCAGCAAGTGCCAGGCCGCCGACGAGCCGACGAAGAACGCGGTGGCGACAAACGCCGCCGTGGCCATGTGCATCAAGCGGTAGGGGAACGACGGGTTGAAAATCACCGCCAGCCAATCGGTGGGAATAACCTGGCCGTTGACGATTTCGTAGCCCTGCGGGGTTTGCATCCAGCTGTTGGAGGCGAGAATCCAGAAGGTCGAAATCAAGGTCCCAATGGCGACCATGACCGTGGCGAAGAAGTGCAGTTTGCGTCCGACCTTATTCCAGCCAAACAGCATGACGCCAAGGAAACCGGCCTCAAGGAAGAAGGCCGTGAGGACTTCGTACGTCAGCAACGGCCCGGTAACCGAACCGGCGAAGTCAGAAAAGCGGCTCCAGTTGGTGCCGAATTGGTAGGCCATGACCAGCCCGGACACCACGCCCATGCCGAAGTTGACGGCAAAGATCTTCGACCAGAAGTGGTACAGATCGCGGTAAGTGTCGTTATGGGTTTTCAGCCACAAACCTTCGAGCACCGCCAGGTAACTCGCCAGGCCAATGGTGATGGCCGGGAACAGAATGTGGAATGAGATGGTGAACGCGAACTGAATTCGGGCGAGATCAAGCGCCTCCAAACCGAACATAAGTCTTCCTCTGTCAGGTAATTCCGGCTGAAGGCTTGCGGCCTACACCCACTGCCCCCACGGATATGGAGTGTGGCGAATTTGAATTCGTTCTTTTTTTACAAACATCACAACGTAGGGAGTCTGGCCATCTGGCCGCCGGATCAATTCCATACAGGTTTTGATCTGGATCAAGCATGGGTAAAAGAGTAGTCCGGTTTTGGATGATGGACGGTGTGGTCTTTTGCCGCGTGACAGGTTGCCTCATAGCCCCTGTAGCAGCTGCCGAAGGCTGCGTTCGGCTGCGTTCGGCTGCGTTCGGCTGCGGAGCAGGCGCACATCCGGCTAACTCGGTTCTGCCTGAAGCACCGCAGTGTTCGATATGACGACTGCTGCGCAGCCGAACGCAGCCTTCGGCAGCTGCTACAAGTCACAGAACCAACATCGGTGTCTAGCTAACTAAATTTCCCCCTGCTGCAACTTCTGGTTACAGGTTGGTGATAATCTCGGGCCTCCCCTCGCCCAAGACTCTGCCTCAGATGCCCAGCCAAGCACCGTTGCTGTTACGTCATCACCGCCCTTTCATCGCGTTCTGGCTGGCTCGGGTGTTTACCGCCAGCGGCTTTCAGATGCTCACCGTCGCCATCGGCTGGAACCTGTATCAACTGACCGGGAACGTGCTCGATCTGGGTTTGGTAGGGCTGGTGGAATTCGCCCCTCGCGTGCTCTTCATGCTGCACACCGGACATGTCGCGGACCGCTATGACCGGCGCAAGGTCGCGGCGATCTGCCAATCCGTGCAAGCGTTGATCGCGCTGTCGCTGGCCATTGGCAGCGCGACCGATCATGTCACCCGCGAGATGATCTTCATCCTGGCGTTTATGCTCGGCGCTGCGCGCTCCTTCGAGATGCCGACGACGCAAGCCTTGCTCCCGAGCATCGTTCCCAACGCACTGTTCCCCCGCGCCGTCGCGGCAGCCCAATCGGCACAACAATCGGCAACGATCGTCGCTCCGGCCCTCGGTGGCCTGCTCTACGCCTTCGGCAGTGTCTGGGTCTATGGGCCGACGGTGATTCTCTACATCATCGCCTGCACATTGATGCTCAACCTCCCGGCCCGACAAACACCGTTGAACAAGGGCAAGGCAACGCTCCATTCGTTGATGGCGGGCATCCGTTTCATCCGCAGCCGCCCGGATATTCTCGGGGCGATCTCCCTGGACCTGTTTGCCGTATTGCTGGGTGGCGCGACAGCGTTGCTGCCGGTGTTCGCCAAAGACATTCTGCTGACCGGCCCTTGGGGCCTGGGCCTGCTGCGTTCGGCTCCCGCCGTCGGTGCGTTGCTGATGTCGCTTTGGCTCGCGCGGTTCTCCGTGGATCGCAAGGTCGGCCGGGTGATGTTCACCGCCGTCGGCGTGTTCGGTGTCGCGACCATTGCGTTCGGCCTGTCCACATCATTCTGGTTCTCACTGGCGGTGCTGGTGGTCCTGGGCGCAGCAGACATGATCAGCATGGTGATTCGCGCGTCCTTCGTGCAGCTGGAAACGCCGGACGAAATGCGTGGCCGGGTGAGCGCGGTGAACGGCTTGTTCATCGGCGCTTCGAACCAGCTGGGTGAGTTCGAATCCGGTCTCACCGCCCATTGGTTTGGCACCGTGCCGGCGGTGGTCATGGGCGGCATAGGCACGCTGGTGGTGACGGGCGTCTGGATCAAACTGTTCCCGACCCTGGCCAGTCGCGACCGGATGCATGTGCCGGCGGAAGAAGCCAAAGTTTGAAGCGCTGTCTAGTCCTGAAATAGGTTTACACCTGTTTCACCCCAACGCCCGCACCTTTCGCGTGTACTGCATGGACACGCGCCGATCAGCCCAGACCTCGCGGTTCGTCTGGAGCGGGCCGGGCTTGGTAAGGCGCGGATGTGGCTAGGGGCTCAGACCGACTACGATCTCTGGCAAGCAGAGCAGCGAGAGCAACCGGTCATCAAACTCCTTGCCGTTCACGCCTGACATTTCTAAACCAGCAACTCCCCCGCCACCGTCACCCGCATGGCTTTGCCGCAGAGTTGCTCCACCAGCGTCAGCGCAAACTCCAACGCCGCACCGGAGCCTTGGGCAGTGATGCAATTGCCATCGACCACCACCGGCTGATCGATGAAGTTGCAGCCCGAGAGTTGATGGCTGACCAAAGGCAGGCAGGTCATGCGCCGCTGACGCAGGACGCCAAAGGCTTGCAGTGCCAGGGCCGGGGCTTCGGCGATGCCGGCGAACAAACGCCCGGCCGCTGCCTGATCCTTGAGCAATTGTTGCAAGGGTTGATGGGCCGCCAGGTGTTGCGCCCCGACGGCGCCACCTGGCAGTGCGATCAGGTCGAACGGTTGGGCCAGCAAATCCACCAACATCGCGTCGGCTGTCACTCGGGTGCCACGGGCACAGGTGAGCATGCGCCGTCCTTCGATGCTCGCCACCACCACTTCAACTTTGGCGCGGCGCAACACATCGATCAACGTCACTGTTTGCAGGTCATCGATGCCCTCGGCGAGGGTAATCAAGGCTCTAAAGGTCATGGGCGCAGTCCACAGGATGATCTTTAGAGCGTAGTCAGCTTTCCTGCCCCTTGTTCGAGCCTGTCTTTACTTGATGTAAAGCTGCGTTGATATCGTGTTGCCGGGCGCATTGATCGACGTGTTGCTGAAAGTGAAGGTGCCTTCCTGTTTTCCAGCCAGATCGAAGACATACAGATAGCCCACTATTTTCGTCCGTTCGGAACAATCGGTCAGGTTGCCGTTAGCGAACGCGCACACCTTGCTCCGGGTGCCGTCCACTTCGAAGCCATCCAGTGCGACCCGGGGCTGGCGACCGTAACCGACCTCCAGCACGTAGACCTTGATGTGCGGTCCGCTGTGATTGCAACGGGTCTGCTCCTGACCCTCGGCAATATCTTCAAAGCCGCAGCCCGGCGATTCGACTTTGAGCACTTTCACCTGGGTCAACGGCGGTGCCGAGGCCGCCAAGGCGGTTTGTGTGATCAGAAACAGGCCGATCATTGCGCCGAATGCGGCAAAACCAGGCTTTTTCATGCAATTCCTATCTAGCCCCAAAACCAGCGCGCAGTATGGCGCACTTGGCTTGACCGCAAAACATCGACGACGATCGCAGCCATAAGCAGCCATAACCCCACGCTGCTGGTATGATGCGCGGCTTTTTCCGACCCACAGAAAATTACCAGGCGCCTGCAGCGGTCTGTGCTTTGCTGTTGAGGTCGATACATTCACGGCGCCGGGCGCGCCACGGGGAGCAGACATGCTGGAAAGGCTGTTTCAACTCAAGGCACACAACACCAACGTACGCACCGAGATTCTGGCGGGCGTCACGACCTTTTTGGCCATGGCCTACATTCTGTTCGTCAACCCGAGCATCCTCGGCGAGACCGGCATGGACAAGGGCGCGGTGTTTGTCGCGACCTGTCTGGCAGCCGCCTTCGGCTCGACAGTGATGGGCCTGATTGCCAACTACCCGATCGCCCTCGCACCGGGCATGGGCCTGAACGCCTTCTTCACCTACACCGTGGTCCTGCACATGGGCCACACCTGGCAAGTGGCGCTGGGCGCGGTGTTCATTTCGGCAGTGTGCTTCTTCCTGTTGTCGATCTTCCGCATCCGTGAATGGATCATCAACAGCATCCCGCTGCCGCTGCGCTCGGCGATTGCCGCCGGTATCGGCCTGTTCCTGGCACTGATTGCCCTGCACAACGCCGGCATCGTGGTCAGCAACCCCGCGACCATGGTCGGCCTCGGTGACCTGAAGCAACCGGCCCCGATCCTCGCCACCCTCGGTTTTGCCCTGATCGTTGCCCTCGAAGCACTGGCGGTGCGCGGCGCAGTGCTGATCGGCATCCTGGTAGTGACCATCGCTTCCATCGCCTTGGGCTTCACACCGTTCGGCGGTGTCATGTCGATGCCGCCGTCGCTGGCGCCGACTTTCCTGCAACTGGACATCAAAGGCGCACTGGACATCGGTCTGGTCAGCGTGATCTTTGCCTTCCTGTTCGTCGACCTGTTCGACAACTCCGGCACCCTGATCGGCGTCGCCAAGCGCGCCGGCCTGATGAGCAAGGATGGCCACATGCCGAAAATGGGCCGTGCCCTGATCGCCGACAGTACCGCTGCCATGGCCGGGTCCTTGCTGGGCACTTCGACCACCACCAGCTACATCGAATCCGCCGCCGGCGTGAGTGCCGGTGGCCGCACGGGCCTGACCGCTGTGGTGGTGGCCATTCTGTTCCTGCTGGCGCTGTTCTTCTCGCCACTGGCCGCCAGCGTTCCCGCGTTTGCCACCGCACCGGCACTGCTGTTCGTCGCGGTACTGATGACTTCCGGCCTGGCCGAAATAGATTGGGACGACATCACTGTGGCCGCACCGGTCGTGGTCACCGCGCTGGCCATGCCGTTCACCTACTCCATCGCCAACGGCATCGCGTTCGGTTTCATTTCCTGGACCGTGATCAAGCTGTTGTCCGGTCGCGGCCGTGAGCTGAACTCGGCACTGGTGATTCTATCGATTCTGTTCGTCATCAAGCTGGGTTGGTTCAACGCATGACTTTTGATTCCCAGGCATACGCCGTTCAACTCGAAGAAAAGGCCACGCGCCTGCGTGACCTGCTGGCTCCGTTCGATGCGCCGGAGCCCGTCGTGTTCGATTCGCCCCTGAAAAACTTCCGTCTGCGGGCCGAGTTCCGTTTGTGGCGCGAAGCGGGCGAGCGGCACTACGCGATGTTTTCCCAGGAAGACAAACGCACGCCGATCCTGATCGAAGAGTTTCCGATTGCCAGCCTGCGCATCAATGAGTTGATGCCGCAGCTTAAAGCGGCGTGGAAAGCCAGCGCGGCCCTGAGCCACAAACTGTTTCAGGTGGAGTTCCTGACCACCCTGGCCGGCGATGCGATGATCACCCTGTGTTATCACCGCCCGCTGGACGAGCACTGGCACGCTGCCGCGTCCAAACTCGCGGCTGACCTTAACGTCAGTGTTATTGGCCGATCCAAAGGCAAGCGCGAAGTGATCGGCCACGATTACGTGGTCGAGCAATTCGAAGTCGGCGGCCGCACCTTCAGCTACCGCCAGCCGGAAGGCGCGTTCACCCAGCCGAACGGCACCGTGAACCAGAAGATGCTCAACTGGGCTTATGACTCACTCGGTGATCGCCCGGATGATTTGCTGGAGTTGTATTGCGGCAACGGCAACTTCACGCTGCCACTCGCCACCCGTGTGCGCAAAGTGCTGGCCACCGAAATCAGCAAGAGTTCAGTCAACGCGGCGTTGAGCAACCTCAGCGAAAACGCTGTGGATAACGTCACCCTGGTGCGTTTGTCTGCCGAAGAGCTGACCGAAGCGCTGAACGAAGTGCGGCCATTCCGTCGCCTGCACGGCATCGACCTCAAGAGCTACGAGTTTGGTAGCGTCTTCGTCGATCCGCCTCGCGCCGGCATGGACCCGGACACTTGCGAGCTGACGCGCCGCTTCGACAACATCCTGTACATTTCCTGCAACCCGCAAACCCTGGCGGCCAACATCGCCCAACTGCACGACACTCACCGCATCACCCGGTGTGCAATGTTCGACCAGTTCCCGTGGACTCATCACATGGAGTCCGGGGTGTTGTTGACCCGGCGCTGAGCAGCCCCCTGTAGGAGCGAGCTTGCTCGCGATGGACTCAAAGCGCCGTGTTTTATCCAGCAAACACGCGTTATCGTTAACGATCATCGCGAGCAAGCTCGCTCCTACAACTCCATAACCGAATCAACCCGGCTGATTTTTTCGATATTCAGTGGTGGTGATGCCCGCATACCCCCAGTTATCGGTGTCGACTTCCTCAATGACGATGTGGGTCAGCTCCGGAGGCTTGCCGAGGACGCGCTTCAAAGTGTCGGTGATTTCGGCGATGACCTGGGCTTTCTGCTCCCGAGTCACGCCGTCACGGGTGATGCGTACGCTGACGAAAGGCATGATATTGCTCCTGTCCGGTAATTAAATTAGGCGCAGGTCAAGTAAAGCACTGCTCCGGCTATTTCATCTACAGTGGCGCAATTCACTACTTCATTTGATCCCCGGTGTAATCAATCATGCAGCGAACCTTCGACGATCTTCAGCTCGGCAGCATCGAACTGTTTTGCCTGGCCGCCGAGGCTGGCAGTTTTACCGCGGCCGCACTGGTGGCCGGTGTTACGCCGGCGGCCGTGAGCCGTTCGGTATCGCGCATGGAGGAACGCCTGGGTGTGCGGTTGTTCGCGCGCACCACCCGCAGCGTCAAACTGAGCGACAGTGGTCGGCGTTATTACGAGGAATGTCGTCAGGCGCTGGCACAACTGGTCGAAGCCCAACGTGAGGTCATGGGCCAGCAGCAGGAGCCTTCCGGCACCTTGCGCATCAGTATTCCCACCACCTACGCCCACCATCGCATCCTGCCGTTGCTGCCTGAGTTTCGGGCCCGGTTCCCGTCAGTAAAAGTCGAGTCGCACATCAGCAACCGCAACATCGATTTCGTCGGCGAAGGGTATGACATGGCCATCCGCGTGCGGGCGATTCCGGATTCGGGGCTGATCGCCCGACACCTTGAGGACGCGGCGCTGGTGATGATTGCCAGCCCCGATTACCTGAAGCGTGCGGGCACTCCGCACACCCTGGACGACCTCAAGCAACACGAATGCGTCCAGTACGAACTGCCCAGCAGCGGCCGACGGATTGCCTGGCTGTTCAACGACGACGGCGTGCAGCGCGAGATTCTTGCCGAGGGCAACCTCAGTTGTTCGGACGATGTGCTGGGTGGCGTGACCCTGGCAAAACACGGGGCGGGGTTGTTTCAAACCTATCGCTTCATTGTCGAAAACGAACTGGCCGATGGCTCGCTGGTGGAAGTGCTCCAGCCTTATAGCGGACGCTCGCGGCCGTTCACCCTGCTTTACCCGCAAAGTCGGCATGTGCCGTTGCGGCTAAGAGCATTCATCGATTTTCTGGTTGAGCATTTGCCACGTTAAAAGATCGCAGCCTTCGGCAGCCCCTACATTTTGAACGCGTTCCCCTGTAGGAGCTGCCGAAGGCTGCGATCTTTTGATGTTCGATCACCGCACACAAAAGCCCGGCACAGCACCTCTCCGATTGACCAAATTAACCATCTAGTACAATTTATCTCCACAGGCTGAACCCCTCAGCCAATGCCAAAAATAATAAGTGGAGAGTCCCCGATGAACCCTATCGTTCTGGTGCTCAATGGCCCGAACCTGAACCTGCTCGGCACCCGTGAACCGGCGACTTACGGCCACGAAACCCTGGCGGATATCTCGGTGTTGTGCGCACGTGCCTCCGAAGAGTTCGGTCTGGCGGTGGAGTTTCGCCAGACCAACCATGAAGGCGAATTGCTCGACTGGATTCATGCCGCGAGGGGCCGTTGCGCCGGGATCGTCATCAACCCGGCTGCCTGGACCCACACGTCGGTTGCGATCCGCGATGCCCTCGTCGCCAGCGAGTTGCCGGTGATTGAAGTTCACCTGTCCAACGTCCACGCCCGCGAGCCCTTCCGCCACCACTCATTCGTTTCGGCCATTGCCACCGCGGTAATGGCCGGTTTCGGTAGCCATGGTTATCGCCTCGCGCTGGAGCATTTCAGCCAGCGTTTGAAAGGGTGAACACCATGACTCAGAACAACGGGGTACTGGCCGGACTGATCGGCGCCGGCATCCAGGCTTCCCGCACTCCGGCGCTGCACGAGCAGGAGGGCGATGCCCAGGGTTTGCGTTACCTCTATCGCCTGATCGACCTTGATCAGTTGCAACTCGACAGCGCCGCCCTGCCCGACCTGCTAATGGCCGCGGAGCGTATGAATTTCACAGGGCTGAACATCACCTTCCCGTGCAAGCAGACGATCATCCCGCTGCTCGACGAATTGTCGCCGGAAGCCCGAGCCATTGGCGCGGTGAACACCGTCGTTCTGAAGGATGGCAAACGCATCGGCCACAACACTGACTGCCTGGGTTTTGCCGAAGGTTTTCGTCGAGGCCTGAAGGGCGTTGCCGTCGAACGTATCGTACAAATGGGCGCAGGTGGCGCCGGGGCGGCGGTGGCCCACGCGCTATTGAGCGAGGGCGTACAACAACTGAGCATTTTTGATGTGGAAATCAGCCGCGCCCAAAGTCTGGCCGACAACCTCAATCAGACCTTCGGCGCCGGCCGGGCGGTGGCCGGGCATGATTTGTCGAGCACGATGGCGCAGGCCGACGGCCTGGTGAATACCACGCCCATGGGCATGAAAAAGCTGCCGGGCATGCCGGTACCGGTGGAGTTGCTTCGGGCGCAGTTATGGGTGGCGGAGATCGTTTACTTCCCGCTGGAAACCGAACTGCTGTGCAATGCCCGGGCCTTGGGTTGCCGCACGCTGGATGGCGGCAACATGGCGGTGTTCCAGGCGGTCAAGGCGTTCGAGTTATTCAGCGGCGTGGTGCCGGATGCCCGGCGAATGCTGGCGCATTTTCAGAGCATGAACGGTTGAGGATCAAAAGATCGCAGCCTGCGGCAGCTCCTACATGGGAATACGTGCCTTTGTAGGAGCTGCCGCAGGCTGCGATCTTTTCAGGCCTGCAGATAGCGCAAAACCGACTCGCAGACCATTTCCCGATGACGTTGCTTGACGCTTTCTTCCGACAAGTCGATCTGAAAAATCTCACCCAGGGTATGGCGGTTCGAGACACGATAGAAGCAAAACGACGTGATCAGCAAATGCACGTCCAGCGGATTGAAGCCACTACGGAACACCCCCTCCTCAGCACCGCGCTGCAAAATCACGCCTAATGAATCGAGGATGGTGTTGTTCATCGCCTTGATCGCATCGGAGCGTTTTACATACTCGGCGTTGTGAATGTTCTCGATACTGACGATGCGCACGAAATCAACGTTTCGATCATGGTGATCAAAGGTGAACTCCACTAGCCGTCGAATGGCCTCCAGCGGCGCCAGCTCCGCCAGATGCAGGCGGTTTTCAGTGCTGCGGATATCGCCGTAGAGTTTCTCCAGTACCTCGACGTAGAGCTGTTCCTTACTGCCGAAGTAGTAATAGATCATGCGTTTGGAAGTGTGGATGCGCTCGGCGATAGCATCGACGCGAGCACCGGAGAGCCCTTGCTGGACGAACTCGACGATGGCCTCCTGAAGGATGTTCTCGCGGGTTTTTTCCGGGTTGTTCTTGCGACTCTTGCGCGGCTCGACGATGGGTTCTTCGGCGGCTGCAGAGAGGTCTGAATGTATTGTCATTGCGGGCTCACGGCCATTACTGCACAGGCTGGCGATTATGGGCCGCGCCGCACACTGAAGGAAGTCGTGCGGCAACGGATTAGCCCCGCGCTTACGAATTCCCTACAACTTTGCCTGACGAACGGCGCCACTGCGAGATTTGGCCATGGCGGCCAGTCGCACCGCCACGTTCGCCGCGCCGTAACCGGCATACCCGTTCTTGCGCTGGATAATCTCAAAGAAAAACCGCCCTTCGAACGGCTCTGTATAGACGTGGAACAGCTCGCCTCCTTGAGCGTCACGGTCGTAAAGCACGTTGAAATAGGCCAGTTCGCTAAGGAACTCGTCGTCGAAATCGAACCGCGCCGCCAAGTCATCGTAGTAATTCAGCGGGATATCCAGCAGCGGCACCCCCGCCTCCTTGGCCCGGCTGACCTCAGTGAAAATGTCGTCGCAATCGAAGGCAATATGGTGCACGCCCGAGCCGCGATAACTCGACAACGCATGTGAGATCGCGGTGTTGCGGTTCTCGGAAATGTTCAGTGGCAAGCGGATCGAACTGTCGCGGCTGCGCAAGGCTCGGCTCTTCACCAGACCGTACGGATCGGGCAACACCACTTCGTCGTCGGCCTCGAAATCCAGCAAGCTTTTATAGAACAGCACCCAGCTGTCGAGGCTGTCGGCCGGCAGAGCCATCGCCATGTGGTCGATGCGCTTGAGGCCGCCGCTGACCGCCGCCGTCGGTTGCAGATTGAAATCAGTCCCGTAGACATCGGCGTCCTGATCCACCAGGTAAATCAGGCTGCCGTCCGGTGCGCGCACGGCCGCGAGCTCCAGTTCATTGGGCCCCACCAGTCCGCGATACGGCTGGCCTTTGTAGGCCACGGCCCGAGCCAAAGCGCTGGCGCTGTCCTTGACCCGCACAGCCGTGGCACACAGCGATGGGCCGTGAGCCTCGAAAAAACTGTGGGCGAATGAGTAAGGCTCGGAGTTGAGAATCAGGTTGATATCCCCCTGGCGGAACAGGCTGACGCTCTTGGAACGATGCTGGCCCACCTTGACGAACCCCAACCGCTCCAGCCAATGGGAGAGCTTGGCGCCAAGGCTTTCGTCCACGGCGAACTCGAGAAACTCGACGCCGTTGTACTCGCTGGCCTTGGGCGTCTCGAACAGAATGTCGGCGCTGGTCGCTGGTTTGGCCTCCTGCGCCAACCGCTCACGGGTTTTTTCCTCGAGGTACAGCAACGAACGCAAACCGTCGGCGGCATTGGCCCGAGGCGGCGCGGCGCGAAAGCCGTCATTGAAGATTTCCAGCGACAGCGGCCCGGTGTAGCCACTCTTGATGATAGGGGCAAGAAACCCCGGCAAATCGAATTCACCCTGCCCGGGGAAGCAACGGAAATGCCGGCTCCACTCCAGGACGTCCATGGCCAGGATCGGTGCGTCGGCCATTTGCACGAAGAAAATCTTGTCACCCGGAATCTCGGCGATGGCGCTCGGATCCCCCTTGAGCGACAGCGTGTGAAAACTGTCCAGCAACACACCGAGGCTTGGGTGATCGGCCTGACGGACGATGTTCCAGACCTGTTGATAAGTATTTACATGCCGCCCCCACGCCAGCGCTTCGTAACCGATCCGCAAGCCACGAGCACCGGCCCGCTCGGCCAGCAGGCGCAAGTCGTCAACAAGGATGCGTTCATCACCGATTGAATCGGCCGAGGCGTTGCTGCACACCAGCACCAGATCGGTGCCCAGTTCCTGCATCAGGTCGAACTTGCGCTCGGCCCGCTCCAGGTTGCGCGACAGGCGATCGCGGCGGCAGCCTTCGAAGTCGCGGAAAGGTTGGAACAGCGTGATGGCGATCCCGAGATCGGCACACATCTGTTTAATTTCCCGGGGACTGCCGTCGTAATAGAGCAGGTCGTTTTCGAAAATCTCCACGCCGTCAAAACCGGCGGCGGCAATGGCTTCGAGTTTTTCCGGCAGGGTACCGCTCAAGGACACGGTGGCAATGGAACGCTGCATGTTTCGACTCCCGGTGGTGGAGACAATCTTGTTATCGAGGTTTTGCATTCCTGTAGGAGCTGCCGCAGGCTGCGATCTTTTGATGTTGGTTTTATAAAATCAAAAGATCGCAGCCTCGTTTCACTCGGCAGCTCCTACAGGGGTGGCGTTTATCCTGGGGGAATTATTGGCTGCGAGACACTCAATGTGTACTATCCAGTTAGTTTTCCGTTCGATTATCGAACAAAAAGGCCCTTGGCGAATTGACGATTTTTCGTCCACTGCCCACCATCGACTTCACATTGAGTCCGGTGACAACATCGGTCTCGGTGACCAAAGACCCAGAACACCACATAAAAATAATCGGTGGCCTACATGACTCCTTCTCAAAGCTCTCCCGTGGAGCGTTCCTCCATGTCTCCTGCCGCTGGCGGCATCGGCGACAAGATCCGTGGCGCCATGGCGGTTGGCAAAACCCGTTGGGGCATGCTGGCGCTGGTGTTTTTCGCCACCACCCTGAACTACATCGACCGCGCCGCACTGGGCGTCATGCAGCCCATCCTGGCCAAGGAAATGAGCTGGACGGCGATGGATTACGCCAACATCAACTTCTGGTTCCAGGTCGGCTACGCCATCGGCTTCGTGCTGCAAGGCAGGTTGATCGACCGGGTCGGCGTGAAACGTGTGTTCTTCTGCGCGGTGCTGCTCTGGAGCATTGCCACCGGCGCTCACGGCCTGGCCACGTCGGCGGTCGGCTTCATGGTCTGCCGGTTTATCCTCGGCCTGACTGAGGCCGCCAATTACCCGGCCTGCGTGAAAACCACGCGGCTGTGGTTCCCGGCCGGCGAACGCGCCGTGGCCACCGGCATCTTCAACGCCGGGACAAACGTCGGCGCGATGTTCACCCCGATGCTCTTGCCGCTGATCCTCCATGTGTGGGGCTGGCAAGCGGCGTTCCTGTGCATGTCGGCACTGGGCGGGATCTGGTTGCTGTTCTGGGGCTTGAAGTATTTCAACCCGGAAGAACACCCGAGCGTTAAACAATCGGAACTGGACTACATCCAGAAAGAAGTCGAACCGGAACAGGCCCGCGTGCCATTCTCGAAAATCCTGCGCATGCGTGGCACCTGGGCTTTCGCCCTCGCCTACTCGATGACGGCGCCGGTGTTCTGGTTCTACCTGTATTGGCTGCCGCCGTTTCTGAACCAGCAATACAATCTGGGGATCAACGTGACCCAGATGGGTATCCCGCTGATCATCATCTACCTGACGGCTGACTTCGGTAGTGTGGGTGGCGGGATCCTGTCTTCGTTCCTGATCGGCCGCGGAATCAACCCGATCAAGGCGCGACTGATGTCCATGTTCCTGTTCGCCTGCTGCATCATCGGCGTGATCATGGCCGCCGGTTCGAGCAGCCTGTGGGTCGCGGTGTTCGCCATCTCCCTGGCCATCGGCGCACACCAGGCCTGGACCGCGAACATCTGGAGCCTGGTGATGGACTACACGCCTAAACACATGATGAGCACGGTGTTCGGTTTCGGCGGCATGTGCGCCGCCATCGGCGGGATGTTCATGACTCAATTGGTCGGCCACATTCTGACGGTCACCAACAACAACTACACCGTGCTGTTCACCCTGATTCCGGCGATGTACTTCATCGCGCTGACCTGGATGTACTTCATGGCGCCGCGCAAGATTCCAACCGTTACCGAGTAAAAATCCGACGCAATTCCCCTGTGGGAGCGAGCCTTTGTGGCGAGGGGACTTGTCCCCTCGCCACAAAGGCTCGCTCCCACAGTTCGTTCACCGTTTTACCGACGGCTCTGCTGCCACGCTGCCGCCAACCCGCTGCAGCAAATCACCGCGATCCCGACCACCGTGGTCAAGGTCGGTGTGTGGGAAAACAACAGCCAGCCCAGCAAACCGGCAAACACAATCTGGCAATAGCCGAATGGCGCCAGCAGCGCGGGGGCGGCGTAACGGAAAGCCTGGGTCAGAAACAAGTGTGCCGTCATCCCGCAGGCGCCCAGCGCCACCATCATGAAGCCGTGCCCAACGCTTGGCATCTGCCAGAAGAACGGCACCAGCGCACTCATGGCCAACGTATTGCACAGGCCAGCAAAGAAGTTGCTAGTGGTCGGGCTGTCGATGTTGCTGAGCTTGCGAGTGAGCAATTGATAGAAGCAGAAAAACAGCGCAGAACAGAGCGGCAGCAACACCGCGGGCGTAAACAGATCGCCGCCGGGATGGACGATGATCACCACGCCGATAAAGCCGCAGATCACCGCGATCCATTGGCCTCGGCTGACGTGTTCACCCAGCAGTGGCAACGACAACGCGGTGACCAGCACCGGCGCAAGGAAGTTGACCGCCGTGGCTTCGGCCAACGGGATGTACTGCAGACCCGTGGTGAAAAACAAACTGGTGCCCAACAGACACAACGCCCTCAGCACCTGCAGCAGCGGCCGTTTAGTGCGTAGGACACGCAACCCGGCTTGCGGCAAAAAAATCCCGGCCATCAGTAAGGTGTGAACCACATAGCGGGCCCAGACCACCATGACAATCGGGTAGAAGCCCGACAGGTATTTCGACAAGGCGTCATGGCTGGAGAAGAGGAAGGTCGCGACGACGATCAGCAAAATCCCTTTAAAGGGTTGGTTTACGCCGGAGAGCGGGGTGCTGACGGTCATGGGTTTCCCTTATGCCTTGCAAATTCACTAATTTAGAACCGGGTTCCAGATTCTGACATGACCACAACCCGAAAATGGGCGAACAGCGCACAATTTTCCGGAAATCACCCTTTACTGTAGGAGCGAGCTTGCTCGCGATGGAGTGTCAGTCGACACCGCGCAAGCTGACACTCCATCGCGAGCAAGCTCGCTCCTACAATGAATCCAAATTAGTTGAAGAACTCCGACGCCAGGCTCGCCGCCGACAACTCTTCGGCATACCCCAATAACAACGGCGCCAACTCGTGCAGTCGTGCCCCCGGCATACGCGCACTCGGCCCGGCGATGCTCAACACACCCAGCACTCGGCCCTCGCTCGGATGCCGTACCACCGCCGCGATCGCCGAGGTGCCCACCGCCGAGCTTTCCTCGACCCAGGCATAACCCTGCTCCCGCGCGAGTCGCAGCCGTTCCAGCAGTTCAATAGTGGACCGCGGTGCATTTGGCCCGAGGTCTTTAGGCCGGTCGCCACCCTGGCGCTCCACCAGCGACAACGCCTGGGCATCGCTCATGCACGCCAGCCATGCATGGCCGGACGCGGTATAGAACAACGGTGCATCGCGACCCATGTCCGGGTCATAACGCAGACCGGAACGGGCACCCTGAGACTTGGCAATCCAGATCTGCCGCTCCCCTTCAATCACCCCGAGACGCACCAACTCACCGGTCTCCTGAGCCAGGCGATCAAGCACCGGCTGAACGATATCGGCACCGCTGCCCGACAGGAAACGAAAACCCATCGCCACCAATTTGGTCGACAGGTGGTACCGCAGGTTTTCCGGATTCTGCCGCACATAACCCAGCCGAATCAGCTCCGCGAGCAGACGATGAGTTGCACTTTTGGGGATGTCCAGTTGCCCCGCCAGCGTCTGCATCGGCAGGCCCCGCGGATCACTGGTCAGGCTTTCCAGCACGTTGAAGACACGTTCGATCTGACTGCCGGCCATGGGAGGTTCCGTACATAATTTGCCTGATTCTAGAAGACGAACCGATTATTGCGAAATCTGGAACTCGACGCGGGATAAACACAGGCGTTAGCCCCAATACCAGTCAGTTAAGAAATGGCAGGCAAAACGCGCTTTATGTAGCCGCTGGCGAAGCCTGCGTCCGGCTGCGCAGCACTCGAAAAACCTGAGCGCGAGTTTTTCCTGAAACACCACATCGCTGGAATACGACTGCTGCGCAGCCGGACGCAGGCTTCGCCAGCTGCTACAGACCGTATTACGGCTTGACTGTTCGGCAATTGGCATTCGCCCGCTCGATAAAAACCCGACACGTGAAGGAATTCGATGGGTTATCCATGTTCCTACTGTCAGCAAGGCAAACGCTCCGTACGCGAAAGCCGGACAACCGGACTGACGCCGTCCCCACACAGCTACACTCAACCCCACGGACAAATAGAGGATTCCCACATGCTATGGAAAAAAGGCCGACGCAGCGACAACGTGGTCGATGCCCGTGGTGATGATGTCGGCGGTGGCGGTGGTGGCGGGATGCGCTTCGGTGGCGGCAAGGGCCTGAGCCTGACCGCCATCATCTTGATCGTCGGAATCGGCTGGATCACCGGCCAGGACCCGATGCAGATCCTCGGCCAACTGACCGGTCAGATGAGCGAGCAATCGGCACCGGCCTCGTCCCAAACCCGCAAGGCGCCGCCCGCCAATGATGAAGGCGCCGAGTTCGTGCGCTCGATTCTCGGCGATACCGAAGACACGTGGGGCCAGATTTTCCAGCAGGCCGGTCGGCAGTATAAAAATCCGACGCTGGTGCTGTTCAGCAACCGCGTGAACTCGGCCTGCGGTCTGGCGACGTCAGCGACAGGCCCGTTCTACTGCCCGGCAGACCAGAAGGTCTATCTGGACATGGCGTTCTTCCAGGAAATGTCACAACGGTTTTCTGCCGCCGGCGACTTCGCCCAGGCCTACGTGATCGCTCACGAAGTCGGACACCACGTTCAGACGCTGCTCGGCGTTTCAGCGAAAATTCAGACGGCTCGCCAGCAAGGCCGGCAGATGGAAGGAGACGGCGGTTTGCTGGTGCGCCAAGAACTGCAAGCCGATTGCCTGGCCGGGGTCTGGGCCAACAACGCACAAAAACGCCTGAACTGGCTGGAACCGGGTGACATCGAAGAAGCGCTGAATGCCGCCAACGCCATTGGCGACGACCGTTTGCAGCAAAAAGGCCAGGGGCGCGTAGTACCGGACTCGTTTACCCATGGTACGTCGGCGCAAAGGGTGCGCTGGTTCAAAACCGGGTTCGCACAAGGCCAGGTCGGCCAGTGCGATACCTTTGCGGCGAAAAACCTGTAAATGAATAAGTGGCTGCTGGTACTGCTGTTCACCTGCGCAAATACCTTGGCGGCCGAAAATGGGGTCAAGGAGATCAGCACCGGTCGCCTGCTGTTGAAAGAAGGTGAGATGGCCGTGGGCATCGGCCCGGCTCCAGCAAAAATCGAACGCGTACTGATCATCATCCACGGTCGGCTGCGCAATGCCGAAACCTATCGTCAGAGCGCCGAGCACGCAGCCGAACAGGCCGGGCAAAGCGCGACCACGCTGGTGATCGCCCCGCAATTCCTCAATGAAACCGACATTGCACGCCACCCCGTGGCGGACACGGTCTTGCGCTGGCAGGGAAATGACTGGATGGCTGGCGGATTATCCACCGCTCCGTTCCCGCTGAGTTCCTACGGCGCCCTCGATCAAATCATCGCCCGCTTCGGTGATCATCAACAGTTTCCAGATCTGAAAGAAGTCGTGATTGCCGGGCATTCCGGCGGAGCTCAAGTCGTTCAGCGATATGCCTTGCTGAGCGAGGATCAGCCAGAACTCAAGGCCGCCGGCGTTCAGGTGCGCTATGTCATCGCCAACCCGTCTTCCTACGCGTATTTCGATGAGCGCCGGCCGGTGGCGTTCAATCACGCGGCGTGTCCCGGTTTCAATCGTTGGAAATACGGGCTGTCGGATTTACCTGCCTATGCTGAGGGAAAAGCACCTGCGCAGCTGGAAGAAAACTACGTCAAGCGTGACATCGTTTATCTTCTGGGCCAGCAAGACATCGACCCAAAACACCCGGCGCTGGATAAAGGCTGTGAGGCTGAGGCCCAGGGTGCGTATCGGTTGATCCGCGGGCGAAATTATTTTGATTATTTGAAGCGCAGCCATCCTCAGGGCTTGAGTCAGCGGCTGATCGAAGTGCCCGGGGTTGGGCACAATGGGGATGGGATGTTCACGTCGCCGGAGGGGCAGAAGGTGTTGTTTCAATAAAAAGATCAAGAGATCGCTGCCTCCGGCAGCTCCTACAGGAAATCGCGTACCCCTGTAGGAGCTGCCGGAGGCTGCGATCTTTTGACCTTAATTCTCAAGCCAACAGCATTTCCCGCAACACCACACAATCCGCCGCATGCCAATCGGTCAGCTCAGGCCACGGGTTATCCGGCAGATTCACCAGCACCGTCCGTGCCCCCGCCGCCCGCCCGCAATCCAGATCAAAGCGGTAATCACCGACCATCACCAGCTCGCTCGCTGGCACGTTCCAGGCGTGCGCCAACTTCAGCAAACCACCCGGATGCGGTTTAGGCGGCGCTTCGTCGCGGCCCAACACATCCTCCACCGCGAAACAGTCGGCCAGGCCGATCGCCTCCAGCGTCACATGCGCCAGCTCCCGAGCATTGCGCGTCAGAATGCCGAGGCGATAACCACGTCCGGCCAACTCTCGCACCAACTCCACCGCACCCGGTGCTGGCTTCGAACCCAGCGCCAGATCCCGTTCGTGCTCCAGCAACCACGCATGCTTGGCTGCCGCTTCATCCGCCGGGAGCGCCGCGAGGTGGGTCAGGATGTCGTCTTCGGCAGGAATCGCCAAGGCCACGCGGATCGCCGCGAAGTCATGCACGGCCACCGTCAGGGTGCCGTCCATGTCGAACACCCAATGCCGCACCTCGGCGAGGCTCATGCCCAATCCTTGCGGTGACGAATCAGGCCTTCCTGAGTGACCGAAGCCACCAGTTGCCCGGCACGATTGAACACGCTGCCCCGGGTGAAGCCACGAGAATTGCCGGCCCACGGGCTGTCCATGGCGTAGAGCAACCAGTCATCTGCGCGCAGATCGGCGTGGAACCACAGCGCGTGATCGAGGCTGGCGACCTGCATGTCTTTCTGCCAGACCGATTTGCCATGGGGCTGCATCGACGTGGTCAGCAGGCCGAAGTCCGAGGCATAAGCCAGCAGGTATTTGTGCAGCGCCGGGGAGTCGGCAAGCGCACCGTCGGCGCGAAACCAGACGTACTTGATCGGATCCGACGGTTGCGGGTTGTAGGGATCTTTCTCGGTGATCGGTCGGAATTCGATCGGTTTGGGGCACAGGAATTTTTCGCGCATGTGCTCCGGAATCAGGTGCGCACGCTGCTGAGTGAGCTCCAGCTCCGAGGGCAGGTTTTCCGGGCCGACCACAGTCGGCATCTCGGCCTGGTGCTGAAAGCCTTCTTCGTCGTACTGGAACGAAGCGCTACAGGTGAAGATCGGGTTGCCCTTCTGGATCGCCGTCACCCGACGCGTGCTGAAACTGCCGCCGTCGCGCACCCGATCAACCTGATACACCACCGGCAACGCGGAATCCCCCGGACGCAGGAAATAACCGTGCATCGAATGCACGTGCCGCGCTTCTTCGACGGTTTGGCTGGCCGCCGACAGGGATTGGCCGATCACCTGACCGCCGAACAACTGACGAAAGCCCAGGTCCTGACTGCGGCCACGGAACAGGTTTTCTTCGATCGGTTCAAGGGTCAGCAGGTCGACCAGATCATCCAACACTTGGCTCATTCAGACTCTCCTCACACAACACAATGCCGCGCAGTCTTGGCTGCGGCGGTCGATTCAGGTTCTGGCCCGGGCCACTCTATGGCCGCCATTGTAAACGTCTGCGCCCGCTTATCCATGCAAGGTTTGCAGCCATTGTTCACGACTGATGCGGTACAGCACATGGTGCCGCAGGGGATGATCGACCGCGAGCTTCGGGTGTTCGAAGTCGTCGGCTGAATCATGGTGCATGCCAATCGCCTGCATGACTTTTTCCGAAGGCGTATTGGCTTGAGTGGTGAAGGACACGACCTCTTCCAGCGCCAGGCGGTCAAAACCGCAGCGCAGAGCGGTCCACGCCGCTTCACTGGCATAGCCCAGCCCCCAATGTTCACGCGCCAGGCGCCAGCCGATCTCCACGGCCGGGGTGAAGGGCGCGTCGAAACCGACCACACCCAGCCCGGTAAAACCGATGAAAGCGCCGGTGTCCTTGCGCTCCAGCGCCCAAAGGCCGAAACCGTGCTCGGCAAAATGCCCACGAATCCGGCCGATCAACGAAGCGCTTTCCAGTCGACTCAAGGGCGCCGGGAAATACCGCATCACCTGGGGATCGGTGCACATCGCCGCAAACTCCGGCAAATCCTCATCGCGCCACTGCCGCAATAGCAGTCGCGCGCTCTCGAGTTCCAGTATCGGCTCCATCGTGTCCTCCCCTTTCCATGCCGCAAGTCTACAACGCTGGTAGGATCCTTCCTTCATTCACCCATGAAATCACTCATGTCACTGCCGCTGATCTACCACGAAGACTACAGTCCCGAGTTTCCGGCGGATCACCGCTTCCCGATGGACAAGTTTCGCCTGCTGCGCGATCACCTGGTGGACAGCGGCCTGACCCGCGACGCTGACTTGCTGCGACCGGAACTCTGTCCGCCGGAGATTCTCGCCCTCGCCCATGACGCTGCCTATATCGAGCGTTACATGAGTGGCCAGTTGTCCCGCGAAGACCAGCGGCGCCTCGGTTTGCCGTGGAGCGAAGCCCTGGCCCGGCGCACGGTGCGGGCGGTGGGTGGTTCGTTGCTGGCGGCCGAGCAGGCACTTGAACATGGCCTCGCCTGTCACCTGGCGGGCGGTACGCATCACGCGCACTACGATTATCCGGCGGGATTTTGCATCTTTAATGACCTGGCGGTGATCAGCCGGTTCCTGCTGGAAAGCGGTCGTGTGAATCGGGTGCTGATCTTCGATTGCGACGTGCATCAAGGCGACGGGACTGCACGCATCCTGCACAACACCCCGGAAGCGGTGACCGTCTCCCTGCATTGCGAAAAGAACTTTCCTGCACGCAAAGCCGAAAGTGACTGGGATATCCCGTTGCCCAAGGGCATGGGCGATGCGGATTACCTGAAGGTAGTAGACGATGCGCTCAACTACCTGCTGCCGCTCTACCAACCGGACCTGATGCTGTATGACGCCGGGGTCGATGTGCATAAAGATGACGCACTGGGGTACTTGAAGTTGACCGACGAAGGGGTTGCCGCTCGCGATGAAAGCGTGATGCGGCATTGCCTGGGCCGGGATATTCCGGTGGTCGGAGTGATTGGCGGCGGTTACAGCAAGGACCGCCAGGCGTTGGCGCGTCGTCATGGAATCCTGCATCACAGCGCGCAGCGGGTGTGGACGTCATCAGGTTGTCATTGAGCTGTGGATGCTTTACCCACAATGCCTGTGGAACTGCCTGTGGATAACCTGAGTGAAAGGTCCTACAGGCCAGATTGCATATAGCCTGCAAAGCGGTGGTTGTTTTTTGATCACATCTTTGAAACACCACGACCCCTTGTGGGAGCGGGCTTGCTCGCGAAGGCGATTTAACATTCAACACTGATGTTGACCGACACAGCGCTTTCGCGAGCAAGCCCGCTCCCACATTAATTTGTGCTGATAGAATGCCCGGCTTATTCCGCCACGCCGCAGCTCTCACCATGACCCAGCCTTCGCCCTCCTCCCCTCACGTCGCCATCATCGGCGGCGGTCCCGCCGGTTTGATGGCGGCGCAAGTGCTGAGCCAGGCCGGACTCAAGGTCGATCTGTACGACGGCATGCCTTCAGTGGGGCGAAAATTCCTGCTGGCCGGTGTCGGCGGCATGAACATCACTCATTCCGAAGCCTACCCGGCGTTTCTCTCACGCTACGCTGAACGCGCCCCGCACATTGCACCGCTGCTTCGCTCATTTGGCGCCGAGGCACTGTGCCAATGGATTCATGACCTGGGCATCGAAACATTTGTCGGCAGCTCGGGCCGGGTGTTTCCTACCGACATGAAGGCCGCCCCGCTGTTGCGGGCCTGGCTCAAGCGGTTGCGAGAGGCCGGCGTCGTTATCCACACCCGCCACCGCTGGCTTGGCTGGAACGCCGATGGCAGCCTGAAAGTTGCCAGCCCTGAGGGTGAGAAAACCTTAATGCCCTCTGCGACCTTGCTGGCCCTCGGCGGCGGCAGTTGGTCGCGCCTGGGTTCGGACGGCGCGTGGATGCGGCCACTCGAACAGCTCGGTGTAGGACTGGCGCCGCTGCAACCCAGCAATTGCGGCTTCGAGGTGCAGGCCTGGAGCGAGTTGATGGTCTGCAAATTCGCCGGCGCACCGCTGAAAAACATCGCCATCGGCCTCAACGACGACGTACCACGCCTTGGCGAGTGTGTAATCACGGCGACCGGGGTTGAAGGCAGTTTGATTTACGCCCTGTCGGCGCCTATTCGCGAAGCCATCAACCTGCACGGCTCGGCGACTGTTCATCTCGACCTGCTGCCCGGCAAGCCTGTGGATAAAGTTCAGGCTGCGCTGAGCAAACCGCGCGGTTCGCGTTCGATGTCCAAACACCTGCACAGTCAGCTCGGGATTGATGGCGTGAAAGCGGCGTTGCTGCGCGAGCTGACAGCCGTTGAATGTTTCGCCGACCCGGCATTGCTGGCCAAAGCGATCAAGGCGCTGCCACTGACGCTGGTGAAAACCCGCCCGTTGGACGAAGCCATCAGCAGCGCGGGGGGCGTGATGTTCGAATCAATGGATGAGCGCTTGATGCTCAAGCAACTGCCTGGAGTGTTTTGCGCGGGAGAAATGCTGGATTGGGAAGCGCCCACAGGCGGCTATCTGCTGACGGCGTGTTTCGCCAGTGGGCGAGCTGCGGGATTGGGGATGGTGGAGTGGTTGAAGCGCCAAGGCTGAAGACCGAGGCGCGCTCTTCGCGAGCAAGCCCGCTCCCACATTTGATCTCTGGTGTTCACAAATGATGTGTCCACAGAAAATCCAGTGTGGGAGCGGGCTTGCTCGCGAAGGCGGCCTAACAGCCGCCGCAGTAGATCAAGGCTTACGCTTACGCGGCCCGGTATTAAACACCGGCACCTTGCGCACAGGCTTGATCGAAGGCTCCGGCGCCGAAGCATCGCCGCTCTCAACCCATTTACCCAGGTTGCGTTTACCGCCACTGGAAGTCTTCGGCTTCTTCGGCTTTTTAGGTTTTTTGACCACCTGACCACTGGCATCGGTGTCCGGCACGCGGTGCTCAGGCTCGAAGTCATGTTCCACCTGCCGAGGCAACGTCTGACGGGTCAACGTCTCGATGGCCGACAGCAGATTCACTTCATCGGCGCAAACCAGCGAAATAGCCTGCCCGGTGGCACCCGCGCGACCGGTGCGACCGATGCGGTGGATGTAGTCCTCAGCCACGATCGGCAGGTCGAAGTTGACCACCAAGGGCAAATCTTCAATATCCAGACCACGGGCCGCGACGTCGGTGGCGACCAGGATTTGCACTTCGCTGGCCTTGAACCGGTCCAGTGCCCGTTGACGGGTCGCCTGCGGTTTGTCGCCATGGATGCCGTCGGCGTTTATGCCCAGGCCCTGGAGTTTTTCCACCAGTGCGTCCACGCCGTTACGGGTCTTGGCGAACACCAGCACCTGTTTCCACTTGCCCTTGCGCAGCAAATGGATGAACAGCTCCGGCTTGCGCTTCTTGTCTACCACCACCACCCATTGCTTGACGGTGCTGGCAGCCACGTTACGCGGGCTGACTTCGATGCTCAGCGGATCGTTGAGCATTTGCCCGGCCAGTAAGCGGATCGCATCGGAGAAGGTCGCGGAGAACAGCAGCGTCTGACGTTGCTTCGGCAGCACGCGGTAAATGTTCCCCAGCTCCTCGGAGAAACCCAGGTCGAGCATGCGATCGGCTTCGTCAAGAATCAGGGTTTGCAGTTGATTGAACTTGAGAGCCTTTTGGCGATAGAGGTCGAGCAAACGCCCCGGCGTCGCCACCAGCACGTCGACACCTTTACGCAGCTTCATCATTTGCGGGTTGATGCTGACGCCGCCGTACACCGCGTAAGTGCTCAACGGCAGGTTCTCGGCGTACTGCCGCACGGCTTCGTGAACCTGTTCGGCCAGTTCGCGGGTCGGTACCAGGATCAGCGCGCGTACCGAGTTGGACGCCACTTTCGGTCCTTCCATGGCCAGCAATTGCAGCAGCGGCAGTGCGAAACCGGCGGTCTTGCCGGTGCCGGTCTGGGCGGCAGCCATCAGGTCGCGACCGGCCAGCACCGCCGGAATGGCTTGCGCCTGAACCGGCGTCGGGGTCTGGTAGCCGAGCGTCTCGAGAGAGCGCAGCAAGGGTTCGATCAGGCCAAGGGTGGCGAAAGTCATGGGAGTACCGTAGGAAAATTCAGCGCGGTTGTGCAAAACGAGTGTGCAATGGCGCGCAGTTTACCCTAATTCACACGGGATTCTGTCGGCACCGCTACGGCAGGCCGAACAGCAGCCCTACGCCACTGGGGTAACCCGATCAACACCACGGCGCTGATGATCACCAGCATCGCCAGTGCCTCTTCGATACCGATGGTTTCGCCGACAAACACGATCCCCAGCAACACCGCCACCGCCGGATTGACGTAGGCATAACTGGTGGCCGCCGCCGGACGCACGTTTTTCAACAGGTACATGTAGGCGTTGAAGGCGATGATCGAACCGAAAAAGATCAGGTACGCCAGCGCGGCCCAACCCTCGATGGGTGGCAGGCTTTCCAGGTGTTCACCGCTGACCGCGCTGCCGATCAACAGCACCACGCCGCCCACCAGCATTTCCACGGCACTGGCCATCGCGCCCTGGGGCAACGGCAAGTGTTTGCTCCAGACCGACCCGAATGCCCAAGCCGCCGCCGCGAACACCAGCAACACAGCGCCCAGCGGACTCGATTGCAGGTTCGAGCCGAGATTGAGCATGGCGATGCCGATCAGCCCGAGCACAATCCCGGCCCATTCGAGACGGGTATTACGCGCGCCCCAGAAATATCCGCAGAGCAAAGTAAACAACGGCACCGTCGCCACGGCCAATGCAGCCACGCCCGAGGCCACGCCCGTGTGCTCAGCCACGCTGACCGCGCCGTTGCCGCAACTGAGCAGCAAAATCCCGATGATCCCCGCGGCTTTCCACTGCGCCCAGGTCGGTGCCGGCGCCCCGCGCCAACGCAGGAAGGCGTACATCAACGAACCGGCAATCACAAACCGAATACCCGCGAGCAGCAACGGCGGCCAGTATTCGATGCCGATACGAATCACCAGGTAAGTCGACCCCCAAATCACATACAAAGCGAAAAAAGCAGCGATCAACGGCAAGGGAAAGCGACGTAGGCCAGGCATTGGGTAGCTCGTAGGCAAGGCAAGTGAACAGCCATTCTAGAAAGGCCAACGGCGAAAAATAAGTTACAAAACCTATTTATAGGGCCGGTACACTTTTCAAAGCACAGAGATCACCGGGCAGTTGGAAGGCAATGGAAAATAACGCTGGGGATTTGGGTGTTGTGGTCAGAACCCGCGGTGGCGCTTGAGATGTTCGTTGATCTTCGCCGCCGGCACTTTCTGCAGGCTGACCAGCAGATCATGCGACAACTCGCGCAACCCGTGCTTCTGCCGCAACTCCTGCGCAAGATGCGTCGTCAGGTTGGCGGCCATTTCCGCATCGGCCATGGCCCGGTGAGCCTGGCCGGTGTGGGGCAGTTTGGCGAAAGTGGTGAGGGTGCCGAGCTTGTGATTCGGCGCCGCAGGCATCAGGCGACGGGCCAGTAAGAGCGAGCAGGCAAAGTTCTGCAAGCGGGTGCGTTTGATGCGCCCCAGTTCAAAGTCCCAGAACTTCTGGTCGAACGCGGCATTATGCGCGAGCAATGGAGTGCAGCCGACGAATTCGTTGACCTCGTTCATCACCTGCTCGGCCGATGGCGCGGTGCGCAGCATGGCGTTGCTGATGCCGGTCAGTTGTTCGATGAAGGCCGGGACGCGCACGCCAGCGTTCATCAGGCTCTGGTAACGCTCGACGATGCGCCCCTGTTCAAGGATCACCACGGCAATTTCCGTGGCCCGGCAGCTGCTGC
Source organism: Pseudomonas sp. LBUM1644 (assembly GCF_059716195.1). Classification (NCBI taxonomy): domain Bacteria; kingdom Pseudomonadati; phylum Pseudomonadota; class Gammaproteobacteria; order Pseudomonadales; family Pseudomonadaceae; genus Pseudomonas; species Pseudomonas sp. LBUM1644. Next base: position 5,507,932 of record NZ_CP166812.1, read on the forward strand.
TCGGGGAGATCCCGGTGGTTTCAAAGTCGATGACTGCTATGCGTTCCAAACCTGTTTCAACTCCGTAAAAATCAATTCTTGAGCAGCAACGCGCCTTCGATCGGCACGTAGCGGCTGGCGGCGCGGATCAGCGAGTTGGCCGTCAGGCCCGGCACGCCATAAGCCACCGCTTGCACGCCGTGTTTGCTAATGATGCGCTCCAGCAGCATGTCGAAATCACCGTCGCCGGAGGCCAGTACCACTTCGTCGACGTGATCGGCGGCGTCCATGATGTCGAGGGTGATGCCCACGTCCCAGTCGCCCTTGGCCGAGCCATCGCTGCGCTGGATGTAGGGTTTGAGCTTCACGATGAAGCCGAGGTTGCGCAGGATCTGCTGGAATTGTTGCTGTTTGCTGTCGCCACGATCGATCGCGTAGGCATAGGCCTCGACGATCTCGCCCTGTTTGCTGATGTCAGCCCACAACGCGGCGTAGTTGAAGTGGCAACCATAGGCCTGACGCACGGTGTAATAGAGGTTTTGAACGTCGGCGAACACTGCAATTTTCTTCACCGTGCATCCTCATGAGCGCACAGACGCGCAGGCTGGATCAGGCACCAGGCCCGAAAGGTCGCCCAGTATGCCAGCCATAAGGATTGTTCCGCGAATAATCGGCCCGGAGCGCCGCAGCGCTCCGGACGAATGGCGTGTCAGACGAAGGAATCGTCGTCGCCGCCGAAGAACGATGAGCTGTCATCGTTGTAATCAGTGTCGGCATAACCGCCCTGATCATTGGAGGCGTTGTCGGCCACACGCTGATCATCGCCCCAGCCTTTGTCACCGCTTTGATCGCTGACCTGAGCCGGTTCTTCCTTGATCACTTCAACTACGTCCGGTTGCTGGTTGTGATGGAACAGGCTGCTGATGCCTTGCGCCAGCATCACGCCACCTGCCACGCCCGCTGCCGTTTTCAGCGCGCCGCCCATGAAACCGCTGCCGGCTGGTTGTTGCGGCGCGTAATTCTGCTGAGGCGGCGCTGCACCAAAGTTCTGCTGGGCCGGCTGCGCGTTGAACGACGGCCGCGCCGGTTCACGCCAGCCGCCACTCGATGGCGGTGCGCTCTGGGCCGGTGCTGGCTGAGAATCACGCGAACCGCCACCAAAGATGCTTGATAAAAAGCCGCCACTGGCAGGCGCAACAGCCGGTGCCTGAGCCTTGGCCGATTGCAGTTCGGCCTGCAACTGCTGGACTTGCCGGGTCAATTGCTGGTTCTGTTCGTCGAGGCTCTTGATGGCCGCCTCTTGCACCAGAATCGCCTGGGTCATGAAATAACCTGCCGCGGGTTGGCGAGTCAGGTGTTCCTTGATCCGCGCCTCAGCCTGGGCATCGCGCGGGGCTGAATTCGTTTCGGCCTGTTGCAGCCGGGAAAACAGTCCATCGATCAGGGTTTGTTCTTCGCTGTTCATGGCGACCTCGTAGATTGCCGGGAAAATCGTTGTCCTTCTCCACAGAGGATAAGGTGCCCGACCTTAATGGAGGCTGAAACAAGTTGTTTCAATGGCCTTTACCTAACGTTTACGTTTGCTTCTGGCGGCACATCATCGGTTAAAGTGTGTAACTGCTTATAACCTGCGATACCGACTGATGAATCCGTTTGATGTACTGCGTGACTCTTTGTATTTCTTCAAACGCAATCTGGGCCAGATCGTGCAGCTGTGCCTGCCGCTGGTGATCCTTGAGGCGCTGTTGCAACAAATCGTCGACAACACCGCCGGCCCGGAAGGATTTCCCGGTTACAGCGTGATTGTCGGCCTGCTGGTGTATCCGCTGTACACCGCCGCGCTGATCCTGTTTCTCGATGCCCGCAGCCGTGGCGAGTCGCCGCGCACCCGCGACCTGCTGGCGATGTCCGCGACCCTGTGGCCGCGCTTCGCCCTGCTCACGGCGCTCAATACCGTGCTGATCCTGATCGGCCTGTCGTTGTATTTCCTGCCGGGCATCTGGCTGATGGTGACCCTGGCGTTCGCCGAGTACCTGCTGGTGCTGCGCGGCCTGGCCCCGCTGGCGGCGATGAAGGAAAGCATGCGCCTGACCCGTGGCCATTTCCTGCGCATCCTGCTGTGCATCCTTTGCGTGATGGGGCCGTTGTGGATACTCAAGGGCGCGACCGTGGCGGTGTACCCCGATCCGAATCCGGTGGTTTCGCTGCTAATCGACAGCGCTCACAGTTTCCTGCAACTGTTCACCAGCGTGGTGCTGTTCCGCCTGTTCATGCTGATCGGCGAGACGCCCGAGAAAATTGATCGATCACTCTGACTGACGATACGCCCCTTGTAGCAGCTGGCGAAGCCTGCGTCCGGCTGCGCAGCAGTCGTAAAATCAATGCTCACGGTGTAGCAGGTAGACCGTGCGCACTGGATTTACGGCTGCTGCGCAGCCGGACGCAGGCTTCGCCAGCTGCTACAAAAGTGCGTGTCATGGCTAAATGATGGGCATGCCCCTTACGCTCGGTTATGCTCGGGGCCATCTTTTGTAACGCTATAAGCCGAGCCATGACCCGTCTACTGCGCTACACCCTGCTGACCTTGCTGATTGTCATCGGCGTATTTGCACTGCTGCTCTACAACCTGACCTGGCGCCCCGGTGCCAAGGAGGTGTTGCCGGTCAGTTGCAACGCTCAAGCGCCGACCCTGGTGCCTGGTCAGGCCTTGAAAGTGATGACCTGGAACGTCCAGTTCCTGGCGGGCAAACGCTATGTGTTCTGGAATGACCTGGCGCGCGGCGACGACGAAAATCCGACCGCCGAAGACATGGCCTTCAGCCTCGATGAAGTGGCACGGGTGATTCGCGATGAGCAACCCGACATCGTGCTGCTGCAGGAACTCGATGACGGCGCCAAGGCCAGCGATTACCAGAACCAGCTCAAGTTGCTTCAGGAACGGGTGGCGGACCTTTATCCGTGTAGCGCTCACGCTTTCGACTGGAAAGCCGATTTCGTTCCTGACCCGCACATCTTTGGCAGCGTTGGCCGACAATTGGCGACCCTGAGCCGCTTCCAGATCGAACACGCCGAACGTCTGCAACTGCCGACCCTACCGGCCAATGCCATCAGTCGCCAATTCAAGCCGAAAAACGCCTTGCTGGTGAGTTACTTTCCCTTGAGCGACGGCGGCCAGATGGCGGTGCTCAATACCCATCTGGATCGCGTCACCGAACCCGACCAAACCTTGCAAGACCAGGTGACGGCCGTGGCCAAAGTGCTCGACAAGTACGAAAGCCGTGGCACGCCGTGGTTGATCGGCGGTGACTTCAACCTGCTGCCGCTGGGGCAATATCGACGCTTGTCTGACGATCAACGCACGCCTTACACCACCGACAGCGCACTGCACCTGCTGTGGGACAGGTACCCGATGATCCCGACCAACAACGAAGCCAGTGGTGTCGACCGGGCACGGTGGCTGACCCACTACCCGAACGACCCCGGCTTGAACGGCCCGGACCGGACTGTCGATTACCTGTTCTACAGTCCGCGAATCAAACGAGTCGAAGCGATGGTGCGGCAGGACGACACGTTGCGCATCTCCGATCACCTGCCGGTAATCGCCCGCTTCCTCCTGCCCGCCGCGCCTTGAAACGCAACCCCTGTAGGAGCTGCCGCAGGCTGCGATCTTTTGATCTTGAAAAAAGCAAAATCAAAAGATCGCAGCCTGCGGCAGCTCCTACAGGGGTTGTCCGTCAACCATCAATGTTCTTCTTCCAGTTCGTCATGCAGCAGCCCAAAAATCTTGCGTTTCATATCGATGAACGAGCGCTCCATGACCATGTCGAGTGTCCGTGGGCGTTCGATCGGCACGTCCAGAATCTGCTTGATCCGCCCGGGCCGGGCGCCCATGACGTAAACCCGGTCGCCCAACAGAATCGCCTCATCGATATCGTGGGTCACGAACAGCACGGTCTTCTTGCTATTGCCCCAGACCCGCAACAACAGTTGCTGCATTTGCAGGCGAGTCTGGCTGTCGAGCGCGCCGAAGGGTTCGTCCATCAGCAGGATTTGCGGATCATTGGCTAACGCGCGAGCAATCGCCACACGCTGCATCATGCCGCCGGACAACTGCTTGGCGTAGTTGTCGGCGAACCCGGTCAAGCCGACTTCGTTAACGTAGTAGTCGACGATTTCCTTGCGCTGCGCAGCGGCCATGCCGCGCCGCTTGAGGCCGAACTCGACGTTCTGCCGCACCGTCAGCCACGGGAATAGCGTGTAGCTCTGGAACACCATGCCACGGTCCGCGCCCGGCCCCTGCACTTGCTGGCCACCGACGTAGATCTCGCCTTCGGTGGGTTCATTCAGACCGGCAGTGAGGTACAGCAAACTCGACTTGCCGCAACCCGACGGCCCCACCAGCACCGCGAATTGCTGATCCGGCACTTCGAACGACACCTGCTCCAGCGCGGTGAACATGCCGCCGTCGGGCTTCTGATAGCGCAAGCTGACCTTGTCCACTTGCAGGCGTGGCGCAGCGTGGGCCGATGCGACCGTCGGGGTGACGACACGCGGGTTGACTGCGGTTACTGAGCCCATGCGGTGATCCTCAGACGTAGGAAACGGAACAGTTGATCGGTGACCAGGCCCAGCAGGCCGATGATCGCGATGGCCAGGAAAATCACATCCACTTGAAAGCCGCGCATGGCTTTGAGGCTGAGGTAGCCCAGTCCACTGGACGCCGCCACCAGTTCGGCGACCACCAGATAAGTCCAGGCCCAGCCCATGGTCACGCGCAAGGTATCGAGCACACCCGGCAACGACGCCGGGGCGATCACGTGCAACACCGCATCGCGACGGTTCGAGCCCAGGGTGTAGGAGGCGTTGATCAGGTCCTTGGAGATGCCTTTGGACACGTCGGCAATCATCACCAATTGCTGGAAAAACACGCCGAAGATAATCACCGACACCCGCTGCTCCAGGCCGATGCCGATCCACAGGATGAACAACGGCACAAACGAGGTCACCGGCAGGTAGCGAATGAAATTGACCAGCGGCTCGAGGAACGCCTGGACGATGCGAAAGCTGCCCATCAACAGACCCAGCGGCACCGCCACCAGCGACGACACGATGAAGCCGACCATCACCACTTCGACGCTGGCCCACACATGTTGGCCGAGCGTGCCGTCGCGGCCCAGGCGCACAGCGGCCTCCACCACCGCACCCGGTGTCGGCAGGAACATGCCCGGCACCACGCCCCCGTAAGACAACCCGGCCCACAGGCCGATCAACAACACCCAGGCCAGGCCGCTCGCGCTCCAGATGACCTGCACGGGCAGGCCGGTCTTGGGCGTGATGCAGCGGCTCAGCCATGAATTGCGCTTGAACATGGGAAACTCCTAGAGCGGGCTGACGAAACGGTTGTCGATCAGGTCGTCATTGCTGACGTTGTAGGGTTTGCCCTGCAATTCACTGGCGGTTTCATTGGCCAGTTTGATCAACGGCTCGCTGTCCCCCGGCTTGCCGGGCGAGCCCAGGAGTTTTTCGCTCATCGCCTGATCGTAAAAACGTACGCCTTGCGCGGCGGCGGCCAGTTCCTTTGGATCGGCGAGGTAGCCGCCGACGCCTTTGGCCATGATTTTGTAGGCTTCGTCTGGATGGTCCTGGGTGTATTTCACGGCCTTGTACAGTCCGGCGACCAAGGCCTTGACGTCTTCCGGCTGTTTCTCGATGACCGAGCAATTCAGCGCGACCACGTCGACAATCACGCCCGGTGTGCTGCTGCTGTCGATCAGCACCTTGCCCTGTTTCTTGTCACGGACCATCGACAGGTGCGGCTCCCACGTCACGGCGGCCGGCACGCGACCGGCGATGAACGCGGTGGCGGCGTCGTCAGCCGTCATGTTCTGCACGGTGATGTCGCTCATGGTCATGCCATGTTTTTTCAGCAAGTACGACAGCCAGAACTGCGAGGTCGACCCTTCGTTCACCGCCACGGACTTGCCTTTGAGCTCTTGCAGGCTCTTGACGTCCTTGCCCACCAGCACACCGTCGCCACCATGGCTGTCATCGAGTGCGGCGACTGCCTTGAAGCAGAATTGCGGGCGGTACTTGAGCACTTCGTCGATGGTCGACGCCGAGCCGGACAATTCGCCCGAAGCCTGCGCGGCCATGTACATCGAGGCTTCTTCGACCACGGGTAATTCGACGGTCAGACCGTTTTCCTTGAAGTAGCCCAGGTCCTGAGCCAGGTACAGCGTGCCGTAGCCGACCCACGTGGTATGACCGATGGACAGGGTACCGGCCTGGGCGCTGGTGGCGACCGTCGCGGCGATGGCGGTGACCGCCAGTGGATGAGCGAAGCGGGTAAACAAGGACTTGATCATGGAGCACTCCCAAAGCTGTTGATTTAGTTTTGTCATGGGCAGTACGGCCAGCGGCCCTGGAGAAGTGCTGCGACCTGTGGTCTCTGGAGGACCTTTCGGTGGGCAGCGTTCGGCTGACTGGCGAAGTCGATGTTGGCCCAAGGCCGGGATTAGGAAAAATAGGAAATATGTCGAGGCGAGCGATGAAAAAACTGGGTAGCGTGCGCCGGAAAAGGGCGGCGTGTAAGGGGGCGCACTGGGCGGGTGCAATTCTCTGGAAAGCAAAAGATCGCAGCACTCGGCAGCTCCTACATTGGAATGCGATCCCCTGTAGGAGCTGTCGAAGGCTGCGATCTTTTCATGGGCAGAAGCGTTCGCGAGCAGGCTCGCGAAAAGGCCCGAAGGACCTTCCTTTTATATCAAAGCCGGCCGTATTCCTGCGCCGTGCGATCCAGCGCCCTCAAGGTCTTGCCGACGAGTTCATCAATCTCCTCACGACTGGCAATCAACGCCGGCGCCATGATCATCCGCCCGAGTGTCGAACGAATGATCACCCCTTCCTCAAAGCCAATCGTGCGGCAGCGCCAGGCAATGTCATTCTCGTTGGCAAAGCGCTTGCGACTGCTTTTGTCCTCGGCCAACTGCAGCGCCGCGACCATCCCGACACCCTGAATATCACCCACCAACGGGTGATTGCCGAACACCTCGCGCAAGCACTGTTGCAAGTACGGCCCGATGTCGTCCTTGACCCGCGTCACCACCCCTTCATCGCGCAACGCCTTGAGGTTGGCAATGGCCACCGCCGCCGCCACCGGGTGCCCGGAGTAGGTCAGGCCGTGGGCAAACACCCCGCCCTGCTCCACCAGCACCCGGGCCATTTTCTTCGACAGAATCAGCCCGCCCATAGGGATGTAACCGGAGGTCAGACCCTTGGCGATCGACAGGGTGTCGGGCTCGAAACCGAAGTACTCGTGGGCGAACCATTCGCCGGTGCGACCGAAGCCACCGATCACTTCGTCGGCGCACAGCAGCACGTCGTACTTGCGGCAGATCCGCTGAATTTCCGGCCAGTAACTCTCGGGTGGAAAAATCATCCCGCCGGCGCCCTGGAACGGCTCGGCGATGAACCCGGCGACCTTGTCCGCGCCCAGTTCGAGAATCTTCGCTTCCAGTTGTTGCGCCGCCCGCAGACCAAATTCAGCCGGGGTCAGGTGGCCTTCGTGGGCGAAGAAGTACGGCTCGTCGATGTGCTCGATGTCCGGAATCATGCCACCCATTTCGTGCATGAACTTCATCCCGCCGAGCGCCGTCGCCGCCAGGGTCGAGCCGTGGTAACCGTTCCAGCGACCGATCATGACTTTCTTCTCGGGCTTGCCCAGCACTTGCCAGTACCGGCGCACGGTGCGGATCAGCACCTCGTTGGCTTCCGAGCCGGAGTTGGTGTAGATCGCGTGGCTGTAGTGCCCCGGCAGCAAGCTGAACAGCAGCTCCGACAGCTCGATCACCTGCGGGTGGGTGGTGTGGAAAAACATGTTGTAGTACGGCAATTGCTCAAGCTGTTGAGTGGCCGCAGCCGCCAGGTCCTTGCGGCCATAACCGAGGTTGGTGCACCACAGCCCGGACATGCCGTCGAGGTACCGCCGACCATCGTTGTCCCACAGGTGCAAGCGCTCGCCACGGACCATCACTCGCGGCCCTTCGTCGTTGAGTGCTTTTTGATCGACGAATGCATGGATGTGGTGCGCAGCATCGGCGGCCTGGTAGTCGCGGGTTTCACGTGGTGTGGTCATCGCCAGTTCTCCGTTTTGTTGTTAGCGGCTGTTATGAGCGCAGCTGAAACCAGGTGGTCTTCAACTGGGTGTATTTATCGAATGAGTGCAGTGACAGGTCGCGGCCGAAGCCCGACTGTTTGCCGCCGCCGAAAGGCACGGTCACATCGAGCGCATCGACGCTGTTGACCGACACCGTGCCCGCTCGCAATTGCCGCGCCACGCGGTGCGCGCGATTGAGGTCGTCGGTCCACAGCGAGGCGGCCAAACCGTAGACGCTGTCGTTGGCCAATTGCAAGGCGTGTGCCTCGTCATCGAACGCCGTGACGGCCAGCACCGGGCCGAATACTTCGTCGCGAAACAGCGGCATGTCCGGGCTCACACCGGTGAAAATCGTGGGTTGGATGAAGTTGTCGGAGCCGTTGAAAATCGACTGCCGACCGCCACATATTTTTGTCGCGCCTTGGCGTTCGGCCTGTTCGATGAATTTCATGATGCGCGCGGTCTGACGGCTGTCGACAATGGCCCCGGCGCTGCTGGACGGGTCCAGCGGATCCCCCGGCAGCCAGCGCTCGGCCTGCGCTTTGAGGCGCTCGACGAGCTCATCGTGAATCGAGCGCTCCACCAGCAACCGCGAGTTGGCGGAGCACACTTCGCCCTGGTTGAAGAAGATGCCGAAGGCGGCTTTCTCGGCAGCCAGATCAAGGTCCTGACAATCGGCGAACACCAAGTTGGCACTCTTGCCGCCGCATTCCAGCCACACCTGTTTCAGGTTCGACTGCGCGGAATATTGCATGAAATATTTGCCGACTTCGGTGGAGCCGGTGAACACCAGGCAATCGACATCCGGGTGCAAACCGAGGGCTTTGCCGGTCTGTTCGCCGAGGCCCGGTAGCACGTTCAGCACGCCTGCCGGCAATCCGGCCTCCAACGCCAGCTCGGCCAGACGCAGAGCGGAAAACGGCGACTGCTCGGCGGGTTTGAGGATCACCGAATTACCCGCAGCCAGGGCCGGCGCGAGCTTCCACGCGGCCATGTCCAGCGGGAAGTTCCACGGCACAACGGCAGCGACCACCCCCAGCGCTTCACGAGTGATGGTTGCCAACACGTTTTGCGCGCTGGGGGCGATCTGGTCGTAGAGTTTGTCGAGGCTTTCGGCGTACCAGCGAAACACCCCGGCCGCGCCCGGCACGTCGATGTTATAGGCATCCATCACCGGTTTGCCCATGTTCAGCGAATCGAGCAAGGCCAGTTCTTCACGGTGAGTCATGATCAGATCGGCAAGGCGCAGCAGCACTTGCTTGCGCTCACTCGGCGAACGCGCCGACCAGATCCCGGCCGCAAATACTTGCCGTGCATTTTTAACTGCGACGTCCACGTCTTCAATGCCGCAAGCGGCCACGTTGGCCAGGCACTGGCCGGTGGCCGGGTTGATCGCGGCGAAGGTCTGGCCTGAATGCGCCGAACGGAATTTGCCGTCGATCACGGCCTGGTCGGGAAACTGCAGCGCAGCGGCTTTGTTTTGCCAGTAGGTCAGCTCGAACACGTTCAGATGCTCCATGGGCTTTTCTTGTGTCTGGATGGTGGCTGAGGCCCGTGTCGAGGAAAAATAGTAAAAATGTCTTCGCAGACCATGAAAAAACTGGGCAGCCAATCTCCCTAGTTGTGCGCCATGTGGTTATTGTTCAAACACAACAACACCGTCGAACGAACGGATGCGGGCGGCTCGCAATTTGCTTGGATGTCGACATCATCCACCCCGAGGTTTGCCGTGGCTGCCTACAACCTGCGTCAACTGAAGTACTTCATCACCACCGTCGAATGCGGCAGCGTCGCCGAGGCCTCGCGCAAGCTGTACATCGCCCAGCCGGCCATTTCCACGGCGATCAAAGGCCTGGAAGACAGCTTCGGCGTGCAACTGCTGATCCGTCATCACGCACAAGGCGTGTCCTTGACCCCCAGCGGTGCGCGGTTTTACCGCAAAGCCCAGGAGCTGTTGCGCATGGCCAAGGAGTTCGAACAGAACGCCCTGGCCGACAACGACGTGGTGGCCGGACAAATCGATATCGGCTGCTTCGAAACAGTCGCGCCGCTGTACCTGCCGCAATTGATTGCCGGGTTTTCGGCGTTGTACCCGGGGGTGAAAATCCGCATCCGCGACGGTGAGCAGCAAGAGCTGGTGCAAGGCCTGACCTCGGGCACTTTCGACCTGGCGATCCTCTATGAACACGACCTCGACGCCACCATCCAGACCGAACCGCTGATGCCGGCGCAGCGGCCTTATGCATTGCTGCCGGCGGATCATCGCTTTGCGCAGTTGAAGCAGGTGTCGCTGCGCGATCTGTGCCTGGAGCCGATGATTCTGCTGGACGTGCAACCGAGCCGGACTTACTTCGTCAGCCTGTTCGAAGAGCTGAACCTGTCGCCGAACATTGCCTTCAGCTCCCCGTCGATCGAGATGGTCCGAGGCATGGTCGGCCAAGGTTTCGGCTTCTCGATCCTGGTCACCCGCCCGCACTCGGAGTGCACCTACGACGGCCAGAAAGTGGTGTGCGTGGACATCGTCGAAGACGTCACCGGTTCAGGGCTGGTGGCGGCGTGGCTCAAGCGCGGGCAACTGACCAAACCGGCGCAGTTGTTTGCTGATTATTGTCGGGAGCAGTTGACGGCCAAGGCGGCCTCTTAAAGATCGCAGCCTTCGGCAGCTCCTACAGGGAAATGCGATCCCCTGTAGGAGCTGGCGCAGCCTGCGATCTTTTGATCTTCAGCCCTTACGGGGCTTGATCCGAGCAGTAGCCTCGGCCACCAACGGATCATCCGGCCAATAATGCTTCGGATAACGCCCCTTCAAATCCTTCTAACATCAACGTCAAAAGATCGCAGCCTTCGGCAGCTCCTACAGGGAAATGCGATCCCTTGTAGGAGCTGGCGCAGCCTGCGATCTTTTGATCTTCAGCCCTTACGGGGCTTGATCCGAGCAGTAGCCTCGGCCACCAACGGATCATCCGGCCAATAATGCTTCGGAGATCGCAGCCTTCGGCAGCTCCTACAGGGAAATGCGATCCCCTGTAGGAGCTGGCGCAGCCTGCGATCTTTTGATCTTCAGCCCTTACGCGGCTTGATCCGAGCAGTAGCCTCGGTCACCAACGGATCATCCGGCCAATAGTGCTTCGGATAACGCCCCTTCAAATCCTTCTAACATCAACGTCAAAAGATCGCAGCCTTCGGCAGCTCCTACAGGGAAATGCGATCCCTTGTAGGAGCTGGCGCAGCCTGCGATCTTTTGATCTTCAGCCCTTACGGGGCTTGATCCGAGCAGTAGCCTCGGCCACCAACGGATCATCCGGCCAATAATGCTTCGGATAACGCCCCTTTAAATCCTTCTTTACCTCGGCGTAGGTGCTGCGCCAGAAGTTCGCCAAATCCTGCGTCACCTGCACCGGCCGCCGCGCCGGGGACAGCAAATGCAACTTCACCACTTGCCGGCCACCGGCAATGCGCGGGGTTTCGGCCAGGCCGAACAGCTCTTGCAAACGCACCGCCAGAATCGGCGGCTGTTCGCTGTAGTCCAGACGAATCGAGGAGCCCGACGGCACGCTCAAATGATGCGGCGCCAACTCATCGAGCCGTTGCGGCAGCGGCCACGGTAAAAGGTTGTGGACGATGCTCGACAGGTCAAGGTTGGCGAAGTGACTGAGCCGCGAGACCTTCCCCAGATAGGGCATCAGCCAGTGTTCAAGGCTTTTGAGCAGCGCAGCGTCGCTGACATCCGGCCACTCACTCTCACGCTTGCTACCGAGGTCCAACTGACGCAACAACGCCACGCGCGCCTGCCACTGGCGCAGCTCCGGGGTCCACGGCAACAATTCCAGGCCTTTGCGCCGCACCAGATTCACCAGCGCCTGAGTGCGAGCGGTTTCATCGAGACCGGTCAGTGGCTCGCGACTGAGGATCAACTCGCCGACCTTGCGCTGACGCTCGGCACGCAACACGCCTTCGCGCTCGTCCCAATCCAGTTGATCGACCACCCGCACTTGCTCGGCCAGTACCGAATCAAACAACGCCGGATCGAAATCCGTCGCCAGATAAATCCTCTCTTCACGCTGGCCCTGACGGCTGCCGAGATCGGCGATCACCAGCCACGGTTGCTTCATCAAACTGTCGGCTTCGGCGAACAGCGCAGCGCGACCGTTGGCCAGGCGATATTCCGCGCCACCGGCTCGCCGCTGTTGGGCAACGCGGTCGGGATAAGCCAGCGCCAGCAGCGCACCGAGCCAGCGCGGATGATCCGGATCGCTGACCGGCGCCGACGCTTTGCCGCGCAGATAACCGCGATACTGCCGGGCCAGTTGCCGGGCTCGCTGCACCCCGCCCTGAGCGCCGCGCGCGGCACGTGCTTCGCCGGACAACAGCACCAGTCGGCTGTGCAGATCAGCACCCGCACCGCGCAAGATATCCCGTTCACCGAGCAGTGCCGCAACATCGCACGCCATGTCCGCCAGACCCAGTGCCTGCCCGCGCAACAGCAAATGCGCGATGCGCGGATGCGCCGGCAGTTCGGCCATGGCTTGCCCATGGCGGGTCAACGCGTCGCCATCCAGTGCGCCCAGGCGATCAAGCAAATCCTGAGCCTGTGCATAAGCGGCAGCGGGTGGCACGTCGAGCCAAACCAGTTGCCCCGGCAGAACGCCCCAGCGTCCAAGTTGCAAGGCCAAGCCGGCAAGGTCCGCCGAAAGAATTTCCGCACTGGCGTACGCCGCCAGTTGCTCGTGTTGATCCTGCGACCACAAGCGATAACACACGCCCGGTTCCAGGCGCCCGGCCCGACCTGCACGCTGAGTCGCACTGGCCTTGGAAATACGCTGAGTATCGAGGCGGGTCATGCCGCTGCCCGGATCGAAACGCGGCACTCGCGCCAACCCGGCATCAATCACCACGCGTACGCCATCAATGGTCAGGCTGGTCTCGGCGATGTTGGTCGCCAGCACCACTTTACGTTTGCCGGTCGGCGCCGGGTCGATCGCCGCACGTTGCGCTGCCAGGTCCAGTTCGCCGTGCAACGGACAGAGCAACACCGGCGTGCCCTCGCCCAAAGCATCGGCCAGTTGTTGATGCACCCGACGGATTTCCGCCTGCCCCGGCAGGAAAACCAGCACGCTGCCGGTTTCGTCGTTCAAGGCTTCGAGGATGGTCTGCACCAGGCGCGGCTCGATGAATTCACCGGGCTGGAACGGCCGGCCCCAGCGCATCGCCACCGGGTACATGCGGCCTTCGCTGCGCAGGATCGGCGCGGCGTCGAGCAACCCGGCCAGGCGTTCGCCTTCCAGGGTTGCCGACATCAAGAGGATTTTCAGCGGTTGATCGTCACGGAACAGCTCGCGGCCATTCAGGCTCAAGGCCAACGCCAGGTCGGCGTCGAGGCTGCGTTCGTGAAATTCATCAAAAATCAGCAAACCCACGCCTTCCAGCGCCGGATCATCCTGCAAGCGCCGGGTGAGGATGCCCTCAGTGACCACTTCGATACGGGTATTGGGGCCGACTTTGCTGTCGAGCCGAATGCGATAGCCGACGGTTTCGCCGACCTTTTCGCCCAGCTCACTGGCCAATCGCTCCGCCGCTGCACGCGCAGCCAACCGACGCGGCTCGAGCATCAAAATGGTCTGCCCGGCCAACCACGTCTCATTGAGCAAGGCCAGTGGAACGCGGGTGGTTTTACCGGCGCCAGGCGGTGCTTCGAGCACGGCTTCGTGGCGTGTCGCCAAGGCTTCACGCAGGGCGGGTAAAACTTCATCAATCGGCAAAGAAATCATGCTGGCTCCCAAACAGAGGGCCGAGTATAACGGCGAACTGCTTATCGCTCGTTGCTGTCCTAATTCATATCGACGACGCTTTCCAGATGACTCAGGAGTTTTCCTATGCGTGTACCCTTTCGCCTGATTGGCGGTGTATTGGTGGCAACCCTGCTGACCCAAGTGACCGCGTGCGGATCGATTTTCTACCCCGATCGCCGTGGCCAGATTGACGGCAAGATCGACCCGGCCATTGCTGCGCTGGATGCCGTGGGCCTGCTGTTTTACATCATCCCCGGCTTAATCGCTTTTGCTGTCGACTTCGCCACCGGCGCCATTTACTTCGAGCCTGGCCACACCGCTCAGGTCGCCCCGGAAAAACTCAAGGAAGCCATCGGCGCCGACGGTAAAGTCGATAACCGCAAGTTGCAGACTATTCTCGAAACTGAACTGGGCCGCAGCTTCCCGCTGGATGACCCACGCTTGATCCAGCACAAAGGCAGCACCCAGCAACTGGCCATGTTCGGCCTGCAGCCCGCCGCCTGACACTCAAGGAAAAGCCGCACTTATGATCTCAAGCTCCGAACACGCCCGCCTGCTGCGGTTGGCGACCCGTGCCTCGGTGGCGGTGGCGTGCTCGCTCATCGTCGCCAAGGCCATCGCCTGGTGGTTGAGCGGATCAGTGAGCATGCTCGCCGGGCTGACCGACTCGGCGCTCGACGGTGTCACTTCGCTGCTGAATTTGCTGGCGGTGCATTACGCCTTGCGCCCGGCCGATGACGATCATCGTTACGGGCATGGCAAGGCCGAGTCTCTGGCCGGCATGGCTCAGGCGCTGTTCATTGGCGGCAGTGCGGTGTTGATTGCCTTGCAGGCATTCGATCGGTTGAAGCATCCGGAACCGGTGGGGGCGCCGTGGATCAGCATCGGGGTGATCGTGTTTTCCCTGGCATTGACCCTGGCCCTGCTGATGTTGCAGCATCGGGTGGTCAAGGCCACCGGGTCTAACGCGGTGCGCGCCGACTCGCTGCATTACCGTTCGGACATGTTGCTCAACGGCAGCATTCTGGTCGCGCTCGTACTGGCCGGGTTTGGCTGGCATCAGGTGGATGCGTGGTTTGGCTTGGGGATCGCGGTCTACATTCTGTGGAGCGCGATTGAGATCGCCCGCGAGAGTTTTACCGTGCTGATGGATGAAGAACTGCCGCCGGATGTCAGCCAACACATGCTCGAACTGGCGTGCAGCGTACCGGGCGTCTTGGGTGCGCATGACCTGCGCACGCGCATTTCCGGCAACCAGTGGTTCGTGCAACTGCACTTGGAATTGCCGGGCGACCTGACCCTGTCAGTCGCTCACGGCATCAGCGATCAGGCCGCCGATGCCATTCAAGCCGCCTACCCGCGAGCCGAGGTGCTGGTGCACGCCGACCCGCAGGAAGTGGTGCTGGCCGCCAGGACTCAGAACGTTACCTGATAACCGCGACTGCCCAGGCAGTTACCCTGGGCCTGGCGGTAGGCTTGCACCACCGACGGGTCGGGTTGATAGGTGGCTGTTCGCGGATCGAAGCCACTTTGCTGCACCGCGTATTGATAGCATTCGTAACCGTCCTGACTGACTTGCTCCGGCGACTGGCCGCTAGCCGGATACGCCGTCACGTCATAGCCATTGCTGGTCGGTTGCGGTTGAGATTGCACGGGCGGTTCGACCACCACGTAATCCTGAGTGCTTTCCTGATAGGCGTAATACGAACCCGCCGCGAGGAACAACAGCGCACCGCCGATCCACACTTCACGGGCGTAATCGGGCAGGTAGCCGACGCGAATCCCGCGCGGTGGTTGAATCACCACATAACGTGGACCTTGCGGGCGATACCAGTAGCCACCGGAATAGAAATAGTCCCGCCCGCCATAAGGCACGCGATATTCACGGTCCGGGAAGCGGTCGATCACGTGCCCGGGACGATATTGCGGCCCTGGGCCCCAGCCGTTCCCGTGCCCCTCTGGGCGACCAGCCCAGTGCGTGTCATTGGGGCGCGAACCGTTGTTCTGCCAATGCGCGTTGTTGTCATTGCGCCGTGGCACGTCCTGGTAGTAACCACGCTGTGGTTGCTGGGTCTGGCGCACGGTGTCGGGCCGGCCCTGGATCGGCAGGTCGTTGGCCGGTAACTGCGGCGGTGGTGGTGGCGGACGAACCGGACTGTTGTAGTCGTGTGGCTGACGGTTCTGCTGATTCTGGCCGTTGTGCTCGAACTGACGGCTGTTGTCGCCCCGAATGATGTCGTTGTTCTGCGGGCGCGGCTGATTCTGCTGCTGACCATTTTGCGGACGCGGCTGATTATTCTGTTGAGGATTATTTTGCGGACGCGGCTGATTGTTGCCGCCATGCCCCTGATTATTTCCCTGTTGGCCATCCGACCCGTGTTGCCCGCCCTCGGGGCCACGGTTTTGCGGCTCATCGGCCAGCGATTGCGCAGTGACACTTACACACAGCAAACCAACACCGGCCAAACGCCAGATGCGCGACTTCATGCTTTTCCTCACTGCGGGTTAGGGCCTGTACGTAAGACTGGGAAAGCTCAGGCCGGTTCTGCTACAGGTTATCAGTCGCGCAACTTATTTATTGAGGGACACTTTCTCAAGGGCATGAAAAATCGCGGGCAAAACAAAAGGGAGACCCGTCGGCCTCCCTTTGAGAACTTCGTCCGTGCTCGACGCTTTTGACGTCGGCTCACCTCACGCCGTCTTCTGGACAGTGTGTAGCTCGGGGGCCGGCTCATCCCCCTGTTGGGGGTGGCGACCGCGACTGGCCTGATTGGGCGAGCCGCTGTGGACTGTTTGTCCGAGCAGTGATTCTGGTGATAAGAATAGGCTCGCCGCGCCGGCAGAGGATTGCGAAGATTGCTCAAACAAACATTACTTGCGCAATTTTTAACCCTGGATAGATAATCTGCCGCAATAGTTATGACAAAGGCCTGATTGATGAGCAAACTCGACCGATACGACCTGAGCATTTTGGCGGAATTGCAGCGTGACGCGCGCATCTCCAACCAGGAACTGGCCGAGCGCATCGGCCTGTCGCCTTCGCCTTGCTCGCGGCGGGTCAAGCAACTGGAAGACGACGGCTACATCACTCGCCAGGTCGCCTTGCTCGACCGCAAAATGCTCGGCCTGAGCCTGACGGCTTACGTACTGATCGGCATGGACCGTCACACGCCGGAGCGGTTCGAAAATTTCGAAGCGGCGATTCGTACCTTGCCGCAGGTGCTGGAATGCAGCCTGGTGACCGGGATGGATGCCGACTATCAGCTCAAGGTGGTGGTGCCAGACATGGACCACTATCAGAAATTGCTGCTGGGGCATCTGACGCGGATTGAAGGCGTGACAAGCGTGCGCTCGAGCTTTGTGTTGAACCAGGTGCTCAACAGCACCGAATTACCCCTGACTCACCTGCGCAGCTAAGCCGCTCTTCTGTAGGAGCTGCCGAGTGCAACGAGGCTGCGATCTTTTGATCTTGTTTTCAAAAAGCAAAATCAAAAGATCGCAGCCTGCGGCAGCTCCTACAAGAGCGGATCGGGCGACGAATAGCCGCGGCACACCGACACAGGTCAATGCCCCGCCAATCCCCCTTGGCGTATACTCGCCCCCGCCCTTTTCGCCCCGCTCGCGCTGGAGATGTTCGATGGATCCTGCAGTATTTGAAGAATGGATGATGACCGGCCTGGTCACCATCCTGATCATTTTCATGGGTTTCATCGTTTGGGACCTGGCGAAGAAGTCCAAGGCCGGCAAGTTCGGCACGCTCATTCTGTTCTTTGTGCTAGGCCTGGGGATTCTCGCGTTCATCATCAAAAGCGTCGTGATCGCGTACATCGAAAACGCCTCATAAACGCGCCGGCACTTCCTTCCACTGGCCCTGATCGAGCCCCTCGATCGACCAGTCGCCGATTCTGACCCGCACCAGCCGTAGCGTCGGCAAACCGACTGCGGCGGTCATGCGTCGCACCTGACGGTTGCGCCCTTCGCGAATCACCAATTCCAGCCAACTGGTCGGCACGCTTTTGCGAAAGCGCACCGGCGGATTGCGCGGCCACAGCTCGGGCTCTTCAAGCTGTCGCGCCTCGGCCGGCAAGGTCATGCCGTCGTTCAACTCGACGCCATCGCGCAGGCGTTGCAACTGTTCCGCGCTCGGCTCGCCTTCCACCTGCACCCAATAGGTCTTGGCCAGTTTGTGCTTCGGATCGGCGATCCGCGCTTGAAGCTGCCCGTCATTAGTCAACAGCAGCAAACCTTCGCTGTCGCGGTCCAGCCGTCCTGCCGGGTAAATCCCGGGAATCTCGATATAGTCCTTGAGCGTCGCCCGCCCTTCGCCGTCGCTGAATTGCGTCAGCACATCGAAAGGCTTGTTGAACAGAATCAGCTTCGGCTCGGCCGGTGGCGCCTTGGCGACACGGCGCGGGGCTGATGGCGGGTTACTCGCGCCAGGACGGCGAGATGCAGGACGTTGGGGACGGGACATGGCAAAGAGAACATCTAGCGGTCAGGGCTGCTAATGCTAGTGCCCTGACTGCTAAATGACCATGACAACCGTTAGCGGAACGGCGGCTCGTCGAAGCTGCGCAATTTGCGCGAGTGCAATGAGTTGAGTTCCGTGCGCAGCAGATCCACTGCCTCGATGCCAATCTTCAAGTGTTGGCTCACCGCACGCTCGTAGAACGCGTTGGCCGAGCCCGGCAGCTTGATTTCACTGTGCAACGGCTTGTCCGAAACGCAGAGCAGCGTGCCGTACGGCACGCGCAAGCGATAGCCTTGCGCAGCAATGGTGCCGCTTTCCATGTCCACTGCCACGGCGCGCGACAGGTTGATCAACGGGCGTTCCTGAGCCCAGCGCAGTTCCCAGTTACGGTCGTCGTAGGTCAGCACGGTACCGGTGCGCAGGCGTTTCTTCAGTTCGTCGCCCTTCTCGCCGGTGATGTTGGCCGCCGCTTGCTGCAACGCCATCTGCACTTCAGCCAGGGCCGGAATCGGAATGTTCGGCGGCACGACCCGGTCGAGAATCCCGTCGCGGCGCATGTAGGCGTGAGCCAGCACGTAGTCGCCGATGGTCTGCGACTGACGCAAACCGCCACAGTGGCCGATCATCAACCAGCAATGCGGACGCAGCACCGCCAAATGGTCGGTGATGTTCTTGGCATTGGACGGGCCGACGCCGATGTTCACCAGCGTCACACCGTGGCCGTCGTTGGCAATCAAGTGATAGGCCGGCATCTGGTAGCGATGCCAGACCACGCCCGCCGCAATGGCCGACGCCTCGCCGTGGTCCATGCTTTTTTCGATGATCACGTTGCCCGGCAATACCATACGCACAAAACGCGGATCGCTGCGCAACTGCTCCAGGCCATGGACGATGAACTGGTCAACATAACGGTGGTAGTTGGTCAGCAGAATCCAGGGCTGCACATGACGCCAGTCGCTGCCGGTGTAATGCACCAGTCGGCGCAGGGAAAAATCCACGCGCGCGGCATCGAACAGGGCCAACGGCAGCGGATCGGTGTTTTCCCAATCGTACAGACCATCGGCAATGCCATCGGTCGCGGCCGACAGGTCAGTACTGGGGAACACCCGCGCCAGCACGGCGGCGGTAACGCCGGAGCCGGCCAGTTCATCGCCCTGCTCGACCACGTACGGATAAGGAATGTTCTGCTGGCTGATGCCCACTTCTACCGTCACGGTGAAGTCGTGCATCAAGGGCACCAGTTGTTCCAGCAGATATTTACGGAACGCCGCCGGATGGGTGACGGTGACGCTGTAGGTTCCCGGCAGCTGGACCTTGGCGTAGGCGCGCGTGGTTTGTGGGACTTCGCCCTGGCAATGGTAGGTCAGACGCAGTTCAGGATAACGAAACATCGCACGCTGTTCGGCGTCCGGCTCAACACGGTCCTTGAGGTAACGCTTGAGCGCCTGATTCAGCGCGGTGGTTGCACGATTGTGCAAGAGCGCAAGCCGGTCCACGGCTTGCTCGGCGGTTTGAACGATAATAAAAGCTTCGGTCACGATCAGCATCCTGTGTTCTGACTTGCAGGCCTTCATCTTGCCTGCATCGTCGCTTCACGGGAACAGTGAAAAAAGATCGCAGCCTTCGGCAGCTCCAACACAGGCACCTCATACACCTGTAGGAGCTGCCGATGGCTGCGATCTTTTAGCTATTCAACAGCCCTGCGGAGTCGAGCGCGCCACGATCGCTTCCACCTCCAGCCCGCGTGGCAACGCGCCATACACCCGGCCGGCGGAACCCAGGCGACTGGCAATAAAGGCATCGCTCACCGCCGCATTACCCGCTTCCAGCAACAGCTTGGCTTGCAGCCCCAAGGCAATGTCTTCGGTCAATTGCCGGGCGCGGTATTGAATGTCGCTGGTGTCCTTGAAAGCGGCCTGCAATTGATTGATGTGCGCGGCCAGGCGCTTGTCGCCATGGCCATCACCCAACTCGCTGAACAACACCTCCAGCACACCCGGCTCTTTCGACAAGGCCCGCAGGACATCAAGGCATTGCACGTTACCGGAGCCTTCCCACGTCGAGTTCACCGGCGCCTCACGGTACAGGCGCGGCAGGATGCTTTCTTCGACATAACCGGCGCCGCCCATGCACTCGGCAGCCTCGTTGATCATGGCGGGCGCGCGTTTGCAGATCCAGTATTTGCCCACCGCAGTGACCAGTCGCGCGAACTTCGCCTCGTGCTCGTCATCCAGGTGATCCAGCGCCCGGCCCATGCGCAGGCTCAAGGCCAGCGCCGCTTCGCTTTCCAGGGCCAGGTCGGCCAACACGTTCTGCATCAGCGGCTGTTGGCTGAGCAATTTACTGCCGACGGTGCGATGAGCGCAGTGATGGCTGGCCTGGGTCAGCGCCTGACGCATCAGCGAACTGGAACCGACCATGCAATCGAACCGGGTCATGGCGACCATTTCGATGATGGTCGGAACGCCCCGCCCTTCTTCGCCCACCATCCACGCCAGCGCGCCACGAAACTCCACTTCGCTGGAAGCGTTGGAGACGTTGCCGAGTTTGTTCTTGAGCCGCTGAATGTAGAACTGATTGCGCGTGTCGTCCGGGCGATGGCGCGGCAGGAGGAAACAGGTCAGCCCTTTGTCCGTCTGGGCCAGGGTCAGGAAGGCATCGCACATCGGTGCCGAACAGAACCACTTGTGGCCCACCAGTTCATAAGCCTGGCCCGGACCGCTGGCACCGACCGGATAGGCCTTGGTGGTGTTGGCCCGAACGTCGGTGCCGCCCTGTTTCTCGGTCATGGCCATGCCGATCGTGACGCCGGCCTTGTGGGCCATGCCGACGTTGCGCGGGTCATATTCGGTAGACAGGATTTTCGGCAGCCATTGCTCGGCCAGGTCCGGTTGCAGGCGCATCGCTGGAACGCTGGCGAAGGTCATGGTCAACGGACAACCGCTGCCGGCTTCGGCCTGGCTGTGCAGGTAGGTCATGGACGCGCGGGCGACGTGGGCGCCGGACTGCGGATGGGCCCAAGGCAAGGAGGTCAGACCGTGCTCGACCGCCGTACGCATCAGCTCGTGATAAGCCGGGTGAAACTCCACCAGATCAATGCGATGGCCATAACGGTCATGACTGCTGAACACCGGCTTGTTTTGATTGGCCAGAAACCCCGCTTCCATCAGAGGGCCGCCGGCCAGTGCGCCATACGCATCGATTCGCGACTCGGCCCAGCCGGCCCCGAAACGCCGCGACCACTCCTGCAACGGCAAGTCGATGCGATACAGATTGGTGCCGTCCAGCGACGGTGGCTGGTTGGTGACTTCGTGGGTTTCGGCGAACTGATGCAGGTTCATGACGGGGCTCCTTTGGTCAGCCAAGGGATTTCAGTTAAGCACCGCTCCTTGGCCGATCAAAGTGTCATACCCGCCTAACTGCCGGCGCTTTCACCCTGTTCCGAACACAGCACCCGTCGATAGAGCGCTGCCTGCAAATCCTCGAATTTCACCGGTTTGCTCAAGTAATCGATCAGCGCGCCGGTCGGACAACGCTCGCGATCCGCGCTCAGCGCCACCAAAAACACCGGCAATTCGGCGCAGCCTGGCAAAGTGCGGATCTGGCAGCACAGGGACACGCCGTCCACGGCTGGCAATTGACAATCAAGCAGCACGGCGTCGAACGCCTCACGTTGCAGATAATCCAGCGCAGCGGTGCCGCCGGCGGCGGTGCGCACCCGAAACCCGAGTTTGAGCAGCATCCCGCGCATCACCCACTGGTTGACGCCGCTGTCATCCACCAGCAGCACCGTGCAGTCCTGAGGCAATCGCAGGCGCGGAAACGCCCCCGTCATAAAAGGCGTTTGCACCCGCTCGATCACCGGCAGTTCGAACTCGACATCCAGTTGGAAGCGGCTGCCGCTTCCCGGTTCGGAGCGATGAGTCAGCCGCCCGCCGAGCAATTCGACCAGTTGCCGACAAATCGCCAGGCCGACACCCAGGCCGCCGTACTCACGGGTCATCGAGCCATCGAGCTGGAAGAAGCGCTGATACAGCGTCGCCTCCCCCAGATCGGTGAAGCCGATGCCGGTGTCGATCACGGCAAACGATAGCGCCAGACGATTGTTTTCCAGAAGCTTGCCCGTCACCCGCAACGCCAGACCGCCAACCTTGGTGAACTTGATGGCGTTATCCAGCAGGCATTCCAGGCATTGCGCCAACTTGGCACTGTCGCCGTGCAAGCGATCCGGCAACCCCTGTGTCACCTCGACCTTGAAGTCCAGCGACTTGCTCGCAGCATTGCCCTGGAACTGCAGGCGCAACGCTTCAACCACGCTACGCAAACTGAAGGTGGTCGCCGAAGCCTTGAGCTTGCCGGCCTGCAGTTCGGTCAACGTGAGGATGCCATTGACCATGCGCATCATGTCCCGTGCCGAACCTGCGGCGGTTTGCTGATATTGCTCCAGCTCCGGGTCCATCTCCACGGTCTGCATCAGTTCCAGCGAACCGATCACCCCGTTCATGGGGGTGCGCAGTTCGTGGGTCAGCGTGGCGAGGAATTCATCCTTGAGCTTGTTGCTGTGCGCCAGTTGCTGGTTGAGCACTTCCAGCTTCTGGCCGGCATCGAACAGGGTCTGCGCCTGCTGCTCACGCATGGCGTTGATGCGGTCGGCCAGCGCCAGCGACAGCAACGCGACTTCGATCGCCGAACCAATCTGGCTGGAATACATGGTCAGGAACACATTTGGCAGGTAACCCAACACCATCAGCGTGTTGATGATGCCGCCGAGTAAAAACGCCGACCAGGCAATAATGAAATATCGCGCCACGCGCAAACCGCGCAGCCAGGCAAAAATCCCCGCGGTGAAGATGACCACGGTGAACGTCAGCGCCAATGCCGTCGCCAGTCGCAGGGCCAGGGCGTAACTGGTCATCAACGATAAGCCGACCACCAGCGCACCGAACGCAATCAACGCTAGCAGCAAGCGGTCAAGCCAACGACTGTGAGTGGCCGTCTGCAGGAAACTGCGGGCGAACTGGCTGCCGAACAGCCCCGCACAACCAATGAAGAACGGCGTCGCGGCGTTGGCCCACCAGGGATTGTCCGGCCAGAAATATTGCACGGCCGCGCCGTTCACCGACAACTGATACAGACCGAACGAGGCGATGTAGAAGATGTAATAGAGGTAACTGGTGTCGCGCACGCTGAGGTAGATGAACAGGTTGTAGACCAGCATCCCCAGCAACACGCCATAAATCAGCCCCAGCACGTAGAGTCGAACCGGCTGCTCTTCGAGGTACGCGGTGCTCGACCACAACGTGACCGGAGCCTGGATCGAGCCTTCGCTTTGCAGGCGCAGGTACACGGTCTGCATCTGGCCAGGGGTGAAATTCAGATCGAACAGGTAATTGTTCTGGCGGATCTCGCGCGTGGCGAATGGCAAGGCATCGCCGGTCTGTCGAACTCTCTGATAGTCACCACCCGCATTGGGCAAATAAAGATCAAGGTGGTCGAGAGGCGGATAGGCCAATTCCAGCAGCCAGCTGCGTTGCACAGCCGGGTTTGTCGGGCGGTATTGCAAATCGATTTTCAGCCAGAACGCTGAACGCGAGTAACCGGCGTTGAGGGTGTCTTTGTGGTGGGGCTTGAAGTTTCCAGCCGCCGCTTGCGCACGGATATCCGCGATGGTCGCCTGACCACCCGCGTCTTCGAACACTTGCAGGGTTCGTCCCAAGGGAAGGCTTTGAGTGAACTCATCGAATTCGACAGCACTCGCCATAAGGGGCAAATACAACAGCAACATCAACAAATAGCGCATTGAAGCCCCAGCGTGGCCTTTCCGGTTGAGTCAGGAAGCCCCCCATTCCTTTTGAGTAGACGTAAAACCGGCAGACCTGTTATTGGTTTGGATCCACTCTAGCATAGCCGTTGATGGCCTTTGAACACCATCGAAACTTTTCCCACAAAGGCTCTAGGACGGGCGTTCCAGCGCCAGCCATTGAGTTAGAGCTGTTGACCCGCAAACACCCCATACCCTGTAGCAGCTGCCGAAGGCTGCGTCCGGCTGCGCAGCAGTCGTAAAATCAGGCACTGCGGTGTTTCAGGTGAATTGTGGATGCTGGGTTTACGACTGCTGCGCAGCCGAACGCAGGCTTCGCCAGCTGCTACAAAGTCCCTGTCATGACTCGCTGGTCGACTGGTGGTAAGCTCGCGCACCATGAATATCTACAGCTCTCGCCCCGTTGTCCTCTGTCTCTCCGGCCACGATCCAAGTGGTGGCGCCGGCTTGCAGGCAGATATCGAAGCCCTGCTCGCCCAGGGATGTCATGCGGCCCCGGCCGTCACCGCCCTGACCGTGCAAGACACGGTCAACGTCACTGACTTCCGCGTCCTGGACCGTGAGTGGGTGTTGGCCCAGGCCAACGCCGTGCTCAACGATTCCGAAGTCGCCGCCGTCAAACTGGGCATGCTCGGTTCCCTGGAAATGGTCGACACCGTCGTCGAACTGCTTTCGGCGCACCCGCATCTGCCAATGGTCTGCGACCCGGTGCTGCGTGCCGGTGGCGGCGGACGACTGGGCAAGGATGAAGTCGGCTACGCCATGCGCGAACGCCTGCTGCCCCTGGCAATCATTGCCACCCCTAACCTTCCTGAAGCCCGCATCCTCGCCGAATTGCCCGACGGCACCGCGGACGAGTGCGCTGCAAAACTCCTGCCGTACGTCAAACACCTGCTGATCACCGGCGGCCACGGCGATGAACACGAAATACACAATCGCCTGTACAGCCGCGACGGCCTGCGCGAAACCTACACCTGCCAACGCTTGCCCGGCAGTTATCACGGTTCGGGTTGCACACTGGCCAGCGCCCTCGCCGGCCGTCTGGCCCAGGGTGAAAATCTCGTCAGCGCCGTGCAGACCGCGCTTAACTACACGTGGCGCACCCTGCGTGATGCCGAACAGCTGGGCAAAGGCCAATTCGTGCCACGCCGCCTGCCGCTGGACTTCTGTTCGTAACTTTCTTTTAGCACTGCGGTGAGGCTTGTCCGATGAAACTACGTGGCCTGTACGCCATTACCGACAGTCAGTTACTGGCCGGTAAATTTCTTTCGTACGTGGAGGCGGCGCTGGAAGGCGGCGTCACCCTGCTGCAATACCGCGACAAGAGCAGCGACGAGGCCCGCCGCCTGCGTGAGGCCGAAACCCTGCGCGATCTGTGCGAACGCTACAAGACCCAACTGATCATCAACGACGATGCCGAACTGGCCGCGCGCCTCAACGTCGGCGTCCACCTGGGCCAGACCGACGGCCCACTGACCCCGGCACGCGCGTTGCTCGGTCGCCAGGCGATCATCGGTTCGACCTGCCACGCGCAGCTCGAACTCGCCGAGCAAGCGGCCAAGGAAGGCGCCAGTTATGTCGCGTTCGGTCGTTTCTTCAATTCCAATACCAAACCCGGCGCACCGACCTGCAGCCTCGAACTGCTCGACCAGGCCCGCAGCAAACTGCACCTGCCGATCTGCGCCATCGGCGGCATCACCCTGGACAACGCCGCCCCGCTGGTGGCGCACGGCGTCGACCTGCTCGCGGTAGTCCACGGCCTATTCGGCGCCGACAGCACTGCTGAAGTGACACGCCGCGCCCGCGCATTCAACGAATTGTTCAAATCCTGATTTTTGAGAGCCCGATCATGTCTCGTTCCGAAACCCTGTTTGCCAATGCCCAGAAACACATTCCCGGTGGTGTGAACTCGCCGGTTCGCGCGTTCAAGAGTGTTGGCGGCACGCCGTTGTTCTTCAAGCACGCGGAAGGCGCCTACGTCACCGACGAAGACAACAAACGTTATGTGGATTACGTCGGCTCCTGGGGCCCGATGATCCTCGGCCACAGCCATCCGGACGTGCTGGATGCGGTGCGTAAACAGCTTGAGCACGGCTTGTCATATGGTGCGCCGACCGAGATGGAAACCCAGATGGCTGATCTGGTCTGCTCGATCGTGCCGTCGATGGAAATGGTGCGCATGGTCAGCTCCGGTACTGAAGCGACCATGAGCGCCATTCGCCTGGCCCGTGGTTTTACCGGTCGCGACAGCATCATCAAGTTCGAAGGCTGCTACCACGGCCACTCCGACAGCCTGCTGGTCAAGGCCGGTTCCGGCGCCCTGACCCAAGGCGTGCCAAGTTCGGCCGGCGTGCCGGCGGCCTTCGCCAAACACACGTTGACCCTGCCGTTCAACGACATCGACGCGGTCGAAACCATGCTCGCCGAAGTGGGCCAGGAGGTGGCGTGCATCATCGTCGAGCCGGTGGCCGGGAACATGAACTGCGTGCCACCGGCGCCGGGCTTCCTCGAAGGCCTGCGGACCCTGTGCGACAAGCACGGCGTGGTGCTGATTTTCGACGAAGTGATGACGGGTTTCCGTGTGGCCCTCGGCGGTGCACAAGCGCACTACGGCGTGACGCCCGACCTGACGACCTTCGGCAAAATCATCGGCGGCGGCATGCCGGTTGGCTGCTTCGGCGGCAAGCGCGAAATCATGTCGTGCATCGCGCCACTGGGCCCGGTCTACCAGGCGGGTACGTTGTCGGGTAACCCGCTGGCGATGGCGGCTGGCCTGACGACGCTGCGCCTGATCAGCCGTCCGGGTTTCCACGCCAAGCTGAGCGACTACACCAGCCGCCTGCTCGATGGCCTGCAACAGCGCGCCGATGCCGCGGGCATTCCGTTCGTGACCACACAGGCCGGCGGCATGTTCGGCCTGTACTTCAGCGGTGCCGACGACATCGTGACCTTCGATGACGTGATGGCCAGCGACGCAGCCCTGTTCGGCCGCTTCTTCCACCTTATGCTGGAGGGCGGCGTGTACCTGGCGCCGAGCGCATTCGAAGCCGGCTTCACCTCGATCGCGCATGGCGAAGCCGAGTTGAAACTGACGCTGGATGCCGCCGAGCGTGCGTTCGCTGCCTTGAAATAATGCCGGGCCGCTGACGTTGGCGATTGCCAGCGTCAGCTTTCACCTACATCTGCGTCCTGTTTCCTACTCATCTGCCAATAAACTCCCGCAAAGTGGGCGATATATTCCCCGCGCAGCAGAAAAACGAGTAAAGACTTTGTAAGGTTGGCCCTGCTTATTTCATAATGCGCGCTTATTGGATCCCCTCGATGGGTCCGCGCGCCCTTCAGAGGTAAGTCGATTCCCATGAACCGCACCGGCCGCGCCCTTGCATTGGGCTGCCTGTTGCTCCTTCAGCCCTTGCTCGCACAAGCAGGCGGCAACTCGTTGTTAATCCCAGCGATGGGTCGCTGCACCCTCAATACTCAGCCGCAAGACTTGGCTCAGGCGCTCGCCGCCTGCCAGAAAGCGTCGGATGAAGGGGATGCTCAAGCGCAATACGAGTTGGGTGAATTTTATTACGACGGTAAAAACACACCGCGCGATCTCAATAAAGCCCTGAGCTACTTCGAAAAAGCCTCGCTACAAGGCCATGCCCAGGCACAGTTCAAACTCGGCACCATGTTTTTCCACGGCGAAGGTGTACCGGCCAATAACATCCAGGCTTACATCGTTCTGAAAATGGCGGCGGTCAATGGCGCGGAAGACGCGCTGGATACCGCTGACGAAGTGGCGGAGAATATGCCTCGCGAAGAACTTGAGATAGCGACTCAGGTGCTGGGGCAAATCTTTCGTAAATACCTGATGGAATTGCAGAGCGCCGATGGGCGTACGCCGTTCTCACCGCTTCCCTGATTTCTGCATTGTTCTGAATGGCCCCTTCGCGAGCAAGCCCGCTCCCACATTAGACCGAGTCCTTAAGTTGGAACGCGGTTAAATGTGGGAGCGGGCTTGCTCGCGAAGGGGGCAACTCGGTATAGAGGCCTACTTCTCAGGCATCGGCATCGGGAACGGCATGACATTGCCGACCGCGCCACGGGCTTCGCTGATTTTCGGCGTGCCCAGACGCTCGACTTCGTCGATGCGCACGATCGAATGCATCGGCACAAAACTGCGCACCACGCCTTCAAACTGAGCCTTGAGCTTCTCTTCGCTCGGGTCGACGACCACTTGCGTGCGCTCGCCAAAGACGAACTCTTCCACTTCCAGGAAGCCCCACAGATCACTTTGATAGATCTGCTTGGCGTACATTTCGTACACCTGGCCCTGGTTGAGGAAAATCACCTTGTAGATTGGGGCTTCACGTTTGGTCATGGTCGGCAGGCAACACATCGGGGATAAAAATGAGGGCGCGAACTATAGCATAGCCGCCGGACGCGCAGCGGTAGGAACCTTGGGACATGTTCCCTATAATGTGCGGTTCTTTGAATCACGTGATGACTGTATCCATGGCCAAGAAGCTTTACATCGAAACCCACGGTTGCCAGATGAACGAGTACGACAGCTCGCGCATGGTCGATCTGCTGGGTGAACACCAGGCCCTGGAAGTCACCGCTCGCGCTGAAGACGCCGATGTGATCCTGCTCAACACCTGCTCCATTCGCGAACGCGCCCAGGACCGGGTGTATTCCCAGCTCGGACGCTGGCGCGAACTGAAACTCGCCAACCCGGACATGGTGATCGCGGTCGGCGGCTGCGTCGCCAGCCAGGAAGGTGCGGCCATTCGCGATCGCGCCCCGTACGTGGACGTGGTGTTTGGCCCGCAAACCCTGCACCGCCTGCCGGAAATGATCGACGCCGCGCGCGCCACCAAGCTGCCGCAAGTGGACGTCTCGTTCCCGGAAATCGAAAAGTTCGACCACTTGCCCGAGCCACGCATCGATGGCCCCAGCGCCTATGTGTCGGTGATGGAAGGTTGCAGCAAGTACTGCACATTCTGCGTGGTGCCCTACACCCGCGGTGAAGAAGTCAGCCGTCCATTCGACGACGTGATCGCCGAGATCATTCACCTCGCCGAACACGGCGTGCGCGAAGTGACCTTGCTGGGGCAGAACGTCAACGGCTATCGCGGCAGCACTCACGACGGTCGCCTGGCGGACCTCGCCGAACTGATTCGCGTGGTGGCCGCTGTCGACGGCATTGACCGGATTCGCTACACCACCTCGCACCCGCTGGAATTCTCCGACAGCCTGATCCAGGCCCACGCCGATGTGCCGGAGCTGGTCAAACACCTGCACCTGCCAGTGCAATCGGGATCGGACCGGATTCTGTCGGCAATGAAGCGAAACCACACTGCGCTGGAATACAAGTCCAAACTGCGCAAACTGCGGGCCGCCGTGCCAGGGATCTGCATCAGCTCGGACTTCATTGTCGGTTTCCCGGGCGAGACCGAGAAAGACTTCGAACAGACCATGAAGCTGATCGAAGACGTCGGTTTCGACTTTTCCTACTCGTTCGTCTACAGCCAGCGCCCGGGTACACCGGCTGCCGATCTGCTGGACGAAACGCCGGAAGCGCTGAAAAAGGAACGCCTGAACGCGCTGCAACATCGCCTGAATCAGCAAGGTTTCGAAATCAGCCGACAAATGGTCGGCTCGACCCAACGGATCCTGGTCACCGATTATTCGAAAAAGGACCCCGGCGAGCTGCAAGGCCGGACCGAGAACAACCGGATCGTCAATTTCCGCTGCGACAATCCAACCTTGATCGGCCAGTTTGCCGACGTGCACATTGACGCCGCACAGCCGCACTCGCTGCGGGGCTCGTTGATTCAATAAAGGCAAAAAGATCGCAGCCTTCGGCAGCTCCTACAGGGATCGCATTTCCCTGTAGGAGCTGCCGAAGGCTGCGATCTTGGCAGTCTCGGAGATTAGACGTTTTAAGAGCTTTCGCACCCGAGCCTCTGGCGTTATCCTTGATTTCATCTTAATTGCCCCAGGGCGGCTAAATACGACCTTGAACGCACCCATAGAACCACATCGTTTTATCCTCGAGCCCTTTGAGGCTCGCCGCTTCGCCAATCTGTGCGGGATGTTCGACGAGCATCTGCGCTTGATTGAACAGCGCCTGACCATCGAGATCCGCAACCGCGGAAACCAGTTCGAACTGATCGGCGACCCCAAACACACCACCTCCGCAGAAAACCTCCTGCGCCGCCTGTACCGGGAAACCAAAGGTACCGAGCTGTCGCCGGACACGGTTCACCTGTTCCTCCAGGAATCGGCCGTCGAAGAGCTGGACAACGTATCCCCGTCCGAACCCTCCGTGGCCCTGCGCACCAAAAAAGGCATGATTCGCCCTCGCGGCTTGAATCAGCTGCGCTACGTGAAGGAAATCCTCGGTAACGACATCAATTTTGGCATCGGCCCTGCCGGTACCGGCAAGACTTACCTGGCAGTTGCCTGTGCGGTAGATGCGTTGGAACGCGAGCAGATTCGCCGTATCCTGCTGGTGCGTCCGGCCGTTGAAGCAGGCGAAAAGCTTGGCTTCCTGCCCGGCGACCTGTCGCAGAAAATTGACCCGTACCTGCGTCCGCTCTACGACGCACTCTACGAAATGCTCGGCTTCGAACACGTGGCCAAGCTGATCGAGCGCCAGGTGATCGAGGTTGCGCCACTGGCCTACATGCGCGGTCGCACGCTGAACAACAGTTTCATCATCCTCGACGAAAGCCAGAACACCACGGTCGAGCAGATGAAGATGTTCCTGACCCGGATCGGCTTCGGCTCCACGGCGGTCATCACCGGTGACATTACCCAGGTCGACCTGCCGAAAGGCACCAAGTCCGGGCTGCACCATGTGATCGAAGTGCTGAAAGATGTGCCGGGCATCAGCTTCACCCACTTCAAGCCCAAGGACGTTGTGCGCCATCCGCTGGTGCAGCGAATCGTCGAAGCCTACGAGCGCTTCGAGAATCGTGTCACCGACGAAACGCCAAAGGATAGCCGCCGCGATGCTTGAGCTTGATCTGCAACTGGCTACCGAAGCGCCCGCCCCAAGCGAAGCCGAGTTCCGCCAATGGTGCGAACTGGGCCTGCGCCAGCGCACCGCCGACTCCGAGATGACCATTCGCCTGGTCGACGAAGCCGAAGGCCGCGAGCTGAACCACACCTGGCGGCAAAAGGACTACGCCACTAACGTCCTGTCGTTTCCTGCCGATGTGCCTGACGAATTTCTCGATATACCGCTGCTGGGCGATCTGGTGATCTGCGTGGCCGTGGTCGAGCGCGAAGCTGCCGAGCAAGGCAAGGAACCAAAGGCCCATTGGGCGCATCTGGTGATTCACGGCTGCTTGCATCTGCTGGGTTACGATCATATAGATGACGACGAAGCCGAAGAAATGGAAGCGCTGGAACGAACGTTGCTTGCCGAACTGGGCTATCCCGATCCGTACGCGGACGACGAAATTGAAACATCCCCTGTCTTTACAACAAAGGATTCAGAGTAATCGCTATGAGCGAAGATCGATCGAGCAACGGGCAGAAGTCTTGGCTGGGTAAGCTCACCCAGGCTTTTGCCCACGAGCCGAAGAACCGCCAGGAGCTGCTGGAGCTGCTGCGCGACGCACACCAGAACAAGTTGCTGGACAGCGAAGCGCTGGCCATCGTCGAAGGCGCCATCCAGGTTGCGGACCTGCAAGTACGGGACATCATGGTCCCGCGCTCGCAGATGATCAGCATCAAGGCGACCCAGACACCGCGTGAATTCCTGCCTGCCGTGGTCGACTCGGCCCACTCCCGCTATCCGGTCATCGGCGAAAGCCACGACGACGTGATGGGCGTTTTGTTGGCCAAGGACTTGCTGCCGCTGATCCTCAAGGAAAACGGCGACAGCTTCAACATCAAGGACCTGCTGCGACCGGCCACTTTCGTGCCCGAGTCCAAGCGCCTGAATGTGCTGTTGCGTGAGTTTCGCGCCAACCACAACCACATGGCCATCGTCATTGACGAGTACGGCGGCGTGGCCGGCCTGGTGACCATCGAAGACGTGCTGGAACAAATCGTCGGCGACATCGAAGACGAACATGATGTCGAAGAAGACAGCTACATCAAGCCGCTGCCCAGCGGTGATTTCCTGATCAAGGCCCTGACGCCGATCGAGAACTTCAACGAGTTCTTCGACAGCGAATTCTCCGACGACGAATTCGACACCGTTGGCGGCCTGGTGATGAGCGCGTTCGGGCACTTGCCGAAACGCAACGAAATCACTGAAATCGGCCCTTATCGCTTCCGCATCCTGAACGCCGATAGTCGTCGGATTCACTTGCTGCGCCTGACTCCAATTGCCCGTTAAGGACTGACATGCTCCGCGTAACCCGCCCCGGCTGGCCCGGTAATCTGCTGGCCGTGGCGGCCGGTGCACTCACCACCCTGGCCTTGGCGCCATACGATATCTGGCCGCTGGCATTGCTGGCGGTCGGGTTCTTCTATGCCGGTTTGCGTGAGCTGAGCCCCCGTCAGGCCCTGGGCCGTGGCTGGTGTTTCGGTTTCGGCCTGTTTGGCGCCGGCACCAGCTGGATCTACTACAGCATTCACCACTTCGGTGGCGCTTCAGTGCTGTTGGCCGGTTTCCTGATGCTGATCTTCACCGCGGCGATTGCCTGGTTTTTCGCCCTGCCCGCCTGGTTGTGGGCGCGATGGTTGCGCCGCAACGAAGCACCGCTGGCCGATGCGTTGGCGTTCGCGGCGTTGTGGGTGGGTCAGGAAGCGTTCCGCGGCTGGTTTCTCACCGGCTTCCCGTGGCTCTATTCCGGCTACAGCCAGCTCAACGGCCCACTGGCCGGGCTCGCACCGGTGGGTGGCATGTGGCTGGTGTCTTTCACCCTGGCCCTGACCGCCGCACTGATCTACAACGCTTCGCGCCTGATTAAGACCGGGCGCAAGGGATTTGTAGCCGCTGGCGTGCTGCTGCTGATCGGACCGTGGGTAGCCGGCATGGCGCTCAAAGGCCACGCCTGGACCAGTCCCGCGGGTGCACCGCTGAGCGTCGCGGCCATTCAGGGCAACATTGAACAAAGCATGAAGTGGGACCCGGCGCAGGTTAACGCGCAACTGGCGCTGTACCGCGACATGAGCCTCAGCTCCAAACGCGTCGACCTGCTGATCTGGCCGGAAACCGCGGTCCCGGTACTCAAGGAGTCCGCCGAGGGCTACCTGAGCATGATGGGAAACTTCGCCGCAGAGCGTAAGTCCGCGCTGATTACCGGCGTCCCCATACGCCAGGAAGTGCGCCACGAGAAGCGCTTCTTTAATGGCATCACCGTGGTGGGCGAAGGTGACGGCACCTACCTCAAGCAGAAGCTGGTGCCATTCGGCGAATACGTGCCGCTGCAGGAAGTACTGCGCGGGCTGATTGCCTTTTTCGACTTGCCGATGTCGGACTTTGCCCGTGGCCCGGCCGATCAGCCGATGCTGCAGGCCAAGGGTTATCAGATTGCACCGTTCATCTGCTACGAAGTGGTGTATCCGGAATTCGCCGCCAGCCTCGCCGCCCGTAGCGATTTGCTGCTGACCATCAGCAACGACACCTGGTTCGGCACGTCCATTGGCCCGCTGCAACATTTGCAGATGGCGCAGATGCGCGCGCTTGAGGCCGGTCGCTGGATGATCCGCGCCACCAACAACGGCGTCACCGGCCTGATCAACCCGTTCGGCCAGATCACCGCGCAGATCCCACAGTTCGAACGCGGCATCCTGTACGGCGAAGTGGTGCCGATGCACAACCTGACGCCTTATCTGCAATGGCGTTCGTGGCCGTTGATCATTGTGTGTGTGTTGTTGTTTGGCTGGGCGCTCATTGCGAACCGGATGGCCAAGACCGTTTAAAAGATCGCAGCCTTCGGCAGCTCCTACAGGGGATTGTGTACACCCTGTAGGAGCTGCCGAAGGCTGCGATCTTTTGATCTTCAGCGGTAAAACACCGAATACCCGAGCTGCCCCACCGCCTCATTCAACAACTGCCCGGATTGCCAGATCGACTTGAACTCGGGCATCCAGCCGCCCAGCGGTCGGGCGTTGTCCACGCCTAAAAAACCGACCGGCGCCGGCACCACTTCAAACCCTGCCTTCTGAAAACTCCAGACTGCCCGGGGCATATGCCAGGCCTGAGTCACGACTACCACACGCTTGATCCCTTGCGGCAGCAACACCTCGGCGCTGAACTGTGCGTTCTCCCAGGTCGTACGGCTGCGCCCTTCCTGCCAACGCACAGTCACGCCGAAATCATCGAGCAAAGAGTCCGCCATCAATTTGGCTTCGGTCGGCGGTGTACCGTAATGCAGGCCGCCGCTGGTCAGGATCGGCAAGCCCGAGGCCTTGGCCAGTCTTGCGGCATAACGTTCTCGCCCCAGACCGACACCGGTTGGCTGATCGGCCCCCCAGGCAAGATCGCCACGTTCACGACCCGAACCCAGCACCACGATTGCGTCCGCGCGCTGGCCCAGCGTTGACCATTCCTCGCGCGCCAGCGGCGGTTCACGTTCAAGGGCCGCTGCGCCCCACTGCACCATCACCGGCAGGCTCATCAACCAAAAGCCACCCACACCCAGCGCAAAGCACGCCCCGGCAAGGCGTGGCCTTGAGCGGCGCAGCCACCAGGCAAGCACCAACAACAGCAAGAGAAGGCCGGGCGGCAAGAGAAGTTGTTTCACAAAATAACGAAAAGGCATCGAGCATCTCCAGAGATGCTCGAAGCCTAAGTGGGTTGACGCAATGCGACAACAAATGCGGAAGGACTATGCTCTAAATAAACATCAGCCATGGCTTCAGCTTCAAGTGCCCTTACTTGAATTGCAGAGACCGGACCTTTACCGAGTCCCTGCCGGGAGTCTTGTCCTTGAGCCAGATGATCTTGGCCGAACGTGGTGCATCGAGTTGCTTCACTGCTTCTGACAAGCATCCGTGTGTCTCACGTTCACTGCGATCCAGATACGCCTTGACCAGTGCAAACTCAGCGGGGCTCAAGCCACGCAGTTCCAGCTCAAGAGGACGTTCATCACGCAGCCGCCCGGCGGTTTTTGCCGCGTCCAGGGCGATTCCCAGACGATCAATCAGTCTTTCGTACAGCTCCGGTTTTGTAGCTTTTTGCTGTGACTCAACCATCCCTCACCTCATTGAAGATAAGACCTACTCCCCATTTAGAGCTTAGCTTCGCTGAACAAACCGGCTGAACGCCGCGACCAACGGCCCTCGCAGCGTTTTTTGCGAGACGCGCGGCAGCAATCAGGGTTTCCCTCGGTAGAGTGCGGTCATGTATGCTACGGCGCTTCCTGTAACTCCACTTCCAGCTTGCCTGGGCAGCGAAACGCCGATTCGGCGTGATCATCGCCCAGCGTTGCATCGAAGAGGATTAGGCCACCCCTATTCAGTTCAAAAGTAGCCATGCACGAACAATATCAGCCCCGTGAAATCGAAGCCGCCGCCCAGTCGTTCTGGGACGAGCAAAAGTCCTTTGAAGTCAGTGAACAGCCAGGCAAGGAGACTTTCTACTGCCTGTCGATGTTCCCTTACCCCAGCGGCAAGCTACACATGGGGCACGTGCGCAACTACACCATCGGCGACGTGATCTCCCGCTATCAGCGCATGCAAGGCAAGAACGTCCTGCAACCCATGGGTTGGGACGCCTTCGGCATGCCGGCGGAAAACGCCGCGATGAAGAACAACGTAGCGCCCGCCAAGTGGACCTACGAAAACATCGCCTACATGAAGACCCAGTTGCGCAGCCTCGGCCTGGCGGTGGACTGGTCCCGTGAAGTGACCACCTGCAAGCCGGATTACTACCGCTGGGAACAATGGCTGTTCACTCGCCTGTTCGAAAAAGGCGTGATCTACAAAAAAAGCGGCACCGTGAACTGGGACCCGGTCGACCAGACCGTCCTGGCCAACGAACAGGTGATCGACGGTCGCGGCTGGCGTTCCGGCGCGCTGATCGAAAAGCGCGAAATCCCGATGTACTACTTCAAGATCACCGCGTACGCGGATGAACTGCTGGAGAGCCTCGACGATCTGCCGGGCTGGCCTGAACAGGTCAAGACCATGCAGCGCAACTGGATCGGCAAATCCCGCGGGATGGAAGTGCAGTTCCCGTACGACGTCGCCTCCATTGGTGAAACCGGTGCCCTGAAAGTCTTCACTACCCGTCCGGACACCCTGATGGGCGCGACTTACGTTGCCGTGGCCGCCGAACACCACCTGGCCACCCTGGCCGCGCTGAACAACCCTGAGCTGCAGGCGTTCATCGCCGAATGCAAGGGCGGCAGCGTCGCTGAAGCCGACGTCGCCACTCAAGAGAAAAAAGGCTTGCCGACCTCGCTGTTCGTCGAGCACCCGCTGACCGGTGAGAAACTCCCGGTATGGGTCGCCAACTACGTGCTGATGCACTACGGCGACGGCGCGGTCATGGCTGTTCCGGCGCACGACGAACGCGATTTCGAGTTCGCCACCAAGTACAACCTGCCGATCAAGTCCGTGGTGCGCACCAGTTCCGGTGACAGCAACCCGGCGCCTTGGCAGGATGCTTACGGCGAGCACGGCACGCTGATCAATTCCGGCGAGTTCGACGGTCTCGACTTCGCCGGCGCTTTCGACGCCATCGAAGTCGCGCTGATCAAGAAGAACCTCGGTGCCTCGCGCACCCAGTTCCGCCTGCGCGACTGGGGCATCAGCCGTCAGCGCTATTGGGGCTGCCCAATCCCGATCATTCACTGCGGCACCTGCGGTGATGTGCCGGTCCCGGAAGATCAATTGCCTGTGATACTGCCGGAAGACGTCGTTCCGGATGGTGCGGGTTCGCCACTGGCGCGCATGCCCGAGTTCTACGAGTGCGAGTGCCCGAAATGCGGCGCACCGGCCAAGCGTGAAACCGACACCATGGACACCTTCGTCGAGTCCTCGTGGTACTACGCCCGCTACGCCTCGCCGCACTATGAAGGCGGCCTGGTGGAAAAATCCGCGGCCGACCACTGGTTGCCGGTGGATCAGTACATCGGCGGTATCGAACACGCCATTCTGCACCTGCTCTACGCGCGCTTCTTCCACAAGCTGATGCGCGACGAAGGCCTGGTGAGCTCCGACGAGCCGTTCAAGAACCTGCTGACCCAAGGCATGGTGATTGCCGAGACTTACTATCGTCGCGAAGCCAACGGTGCCTACACGTGGTTCAACCCGGCGGACGTCGAACTCGAACGCGACAGCAAGGCCAAGGTCATTAGCGCCAAGCTGATCGCAGACGGCTTGCCGGTGGAAATCGGTGGCACCGAGAAGATGGCCAAGTCGAAGAACAATGGCGTTGACCCACAGTCGATGATTGACCAGTTCGGCGCAGACACCTGCCGCCTGTTCATGATGTTCGCCTCGCCACCCGACATGAGCGCGGAATGGTCCGACTCCGGCGTAGAAGGTTCGCACCGTTTCCTCAAGCGCGTCTGGCGCCTGGCACAAGCGCACGTCACTCAGGGCCTGCCGGGCACACTGGACGTCGCTGGCCTGAACGACGAGCAGAAAGCCATTCGCCGTTCGATCCACCACGCCATCAAGCAGGCCAGCCACGACGTCGGCCAGAACCACAAATTCAACACCGCCATCGCCCAGGTCATGACGCTGATGAACGTGCTGGAAAAAGCGCCGCAAGGCACCGAGCAGGATCGCGCACTGGTTCAGGAAGGTCTGGAAACCGTGACGCTGCTGCTGGCGCCGATCACCCCGCACATCAGCCACGAGCTGTGGAATCAACTGGGTCACGCCGACCCGGTGATCGACGCAGGTTGGCCGGTGCTGGACGAAAGCGCCCTGGTGCAGGACAGCCTGACGCTGGTCATCCAGGTCAACGGCAAGCTGCGCGGCCAGATTGAAATGCCGGCCACCGCGACGCGCGAAGAAGTTGAAGCCGCGGCGCGGACCAACGAAAACGTGCTGCGCTTTGTCGACGGCCTGACTATTCGTAAAGTGATCGTAGTGCCCGGGAAACTGGTCAATATCGTCGCCAGTTAATTGGATCAGGCGCCAGGTCATGCCTGGCGCCGAGTAAAACCTTTCGGGCCGCATGATCGGCCCACCTGGTTTCAAGGGGAGCAACAAGATGATCAAACGCAATTTGCTGGTGATGGGCCTCGCCGTTCTGCTGAGCGCCTGCGGGTTCCAGCTGCGCGGCACCGGCACCACCGAACTGGCGATCAAGGAACTCGACCTGAGCGCGCGTAACGCCTACGGCGAAACCGTGACGCAGTTGCGCCAGGTACTGGAAAGCAGCGGCGTCAAGGTTTACACCGGCGCTCCCTATAAACTGGTGCTGACCGACGAGCAGGAAAGCCAGCGCATCCTCAGCTATGCGGGTGCCGGTCGAACGGGTGAGTATCAGGTGACAACGGTGCTGAACTACGACATCCGTGGGGCCCACGACCTGTCGCTGCTGAGTGACAAGCTCGAAGTGCAGAAAATCTTTATCCATGACGGCAACAACCTCGTAGGTTCCGACCAGGAGGCCGTCACTGCCCGCTCCGAAACACGTCGTGAACTGATTCAACGCATGATGCTGCGCCTGCAGCAGATCTCGCCGACCCAGCTGGATCAATTGCAGCAGACCGCCGAAGCCAAGGCCAAGGCCGAAGCCGCGGCGCTGGAAGCCGCGCAAAAGGCTGAAGCGGACACTCCGCGCCAGTCGCCCGTCCAGCTGCCGCAGCAGTAAGACTTACGGGGCGCTCAGGCGCCCCGTTCGCCCTCTCTTATGAAGCTCGCTCCCGCCCAACTCGCAAAACACCTGCAAGGTGCCCTCGCGCCGGTCTACATCATCAGCGGCGATGACCCGTTGCTGTGCCAGGAAGCTGCCGATTCCATCCGTGCGGCCGCCCGCCAACAGGGTTTCGACGAACGCCAGGTCTTTGCCGCCGATGCCAGTTTCGACTGGGGCACGCTGCTGCAAGCGGGTGCAAGCATGTCGTTGTTCGCCGAAAAGCGCTTGCTGGAATTGCGTCTACCGTCCGGCAAACCCGGGGACAAGGGCGCTGCCGCGTTCATCGAGTACTGCTCGCGTCCCGCGGAAGACACGGTGCTGCTGATCAGCCTGCCGAAACTGGATGGCAGTGCGCAGAAAACCAAGTGGGGCAAGGCGCTGGTCGAAGGCCAGCAGACCCAGTTCGTGCAGATCTGGCCGGTGGAAGCCAACCAGTTGCCGAGCTGGATCCGTCAGCGGCTGTCACAGGCCGGGCTTTCCGCCAGCCAGGACGCGGTCGAACTGATCGCGGCGCGGGTCGAAGGCAACTTGCTCGCCGCCGCCCAGGAAATCGAGAAGCTCAAGCTGATGGCCGAAGGCGGGCAGATCACCGTCGAAACCGTGCAGGCTGCGGTGGCCGACAGTGCACGCTTCGATGTCTTCGGCCTGACAGATGCCATTCTCAACGGCGAGGCGGCTCATGCCCTGCGCATGCTCGAAGGGCTGCGCGGTGAAGGCGTCGAACCGCCGGTGATACTGTGGGCCCTGGCGCGGGAACTGCGCCTGCTGGCCAGTCTGTCGCTGCAATACAGCCAGGGCATACCGCTGGACAAAGCCTTCAGCTCCGCCCGTCCGCCCGTCTGGGACAAGCGTAAACCGCTGATGAGCAAAGCCCTGCAACGCTACTCGGCGCAACGCTGGGCGCAGCTGTTGCTGGAAGCTCAGCGCATCGATGCGCAGATCAAGGGCCAGGCCGCGGGTTCGCCGTGGATGAGTTTGAGCCGGTTGGCGTTGTTGATGGCCGGCCAGAGATTGTCGTTGCCTGCCGAATAGATCAAAAGATCGCAGCCTCCGGCAGCTCCTACAGGGTGACCCATGTAGGAGCTGCCGGAGACTGCGATCTTTTGATCTTGCTTCCTACACAAAACACATCCATTTGCACTATAGACAGAACCCGAACTTCGGCCGATGATTTGCCCCGCAAAACCCACTCACTTGCGAGAAATCATCATGAGCAAAAAGCCATCCAGGCATGGCCCCAACAAGGCCAAATCCATCATCGCCCAGCCACTGTTCCGCAGCCGTCAGGAACCCGCCGGCAAGGGCAAAGGCAGCTACCGCCGCGAAGCCTTCCAGTCTAAAAGCTGGGAGGCTTCTTACTTTCTGGCGGCCTGAAAGGCAGGCGTTCGCTCAACATGTTAAGGTCTGTACCTGATTCGTTTTCCCTGGACCCGTGCATGCCCCTTAGTCTTTCCCGTCGTTGGCACCTGCGCCAACTGATCGCTGCCTCCAGCCTCATTTTGCTTGTCGCCTGCGCGGAAAAACCAACCGCCGCCGACGCCCAGCCGCTTCAGACCCTTCCCGTCGCTACAGCCCCTGCGGTCATTCCGCCGGTGGTTCCGACCGGTGAAAACCTCGACATCCAGCCGACCCAGACCTTCGCCGAATGGCAAGCGGGTTTCCGCAAGGATGCGCTGGCCGCCGGTATCCGCGCCGACCTGTTCGACCGCGCCTTCGCCGACGTCAGCTTCGACCCCAGCGTGATTCGTGCCGACCGCAGCCAACCGGAATTTTCCCGCCCGGTGTGGGAATACCTCGACGGCGCCCTGTCTCCCCTGCGCGTACGCAAAGGCCAGGCGCTGGTCAGCCAATACGCCGACATCCTGCAAAGCATCGAGCAGCGCTATGGCGTTGATCGTCAGGCACTGGTGGCGGTGTGGGGCATGGAAAGTAACTTCGGTCAGTTCCAGGGCAACAAGTCGGTGATCAACTCGCTGGCGACCCTGGCCTACGAAGGCCGTCGTCCCGGATTCGCCCAGGCGCAACTGATCGCCGCCCTGCAGATTCTGCAACAGGGCGACATCACACCTGAAAAAATGCTCGGTTCCTGGGCCGGTGCCATGGGCCAGACCCAATTCATCCCGACCACCTACAACACCCACGCCGTAGACTTCGATGGCGATGGCCGTCGCGATATCTGGAACAGCCCCGCCGATGCCCTGGCCTCGACCGCGCACTACCTGCAAAGCTCCGGCTGGCAGAAAGGCCAGCCATGGGGCTTCGAAGTGCAATTGCCGGGTAGTTTCAACTACATCCTGGCCGATGGCACGATTCGCAAGAGCGTTGCCGAATGGCTGCAACTGGGCGTCACGCTGCCCGAGGGTGCCAAGGCCCCGGCAGGTTCCGAACACCTGTCCGCCGCCCTGCTGCTACCCGCCGGTTACCGTGGCCCGGCCTTCCTGGTCCTCGACAACTTCCGCGCGATCCTCAAGTACAACAACTCGTCGTCCTATGCGTTGGCCGTGAGTCTGTTGTCCGAGCGTTTCAATGGCGGCGGCTTGATCAGCGGCGCCTGGCCAAAAGATGATTTGCCGTTGAGCCGTACCGAGCGGATCGAACTGCAGAGTTTGCTGAGTGCCCAGAACTACGACGCGGGCAATCCCGATGGGATCATTGGCGCCAATACCCGCAAGGCCATCCGCAGCGCCCAGCAATCGTTTGGCTGGCCGGCGGATGGGTATCCGACGCACAAGCTGCTGGAAGGCCTTCGTAGCCGCTAAAAGCTTCGCGAGCAAGCCCGCTCCCACATTTGATTTGTGTGCGACACAGATTAAATGTGGGAGCGGGCTTGCTCGCGAAGACTGAATAACTGGCGATTACAATCTAGCGACTGACAACTACATCCTGCTCCAACACCAACTCCTTGCTCCCCGCATCCAGCCTCACCAACGCGCCCATCGGCAACGTCAGGTTCGGGTCGCAATGCCCACTGCGCCACCCGGCCAGCACCGGTATCCGCAACGACTCAAAGGCCTGCTTCAGCAACCGTTCCAGCGCAGACGTATCCACCCCGGC
Source organism: Pseudomonas sp. LBUM1644 (assembly GCF_059716195.1). Classification (NCBI taxonomy): domain Bacteria; kingdom Pseudomonadati; phylum Pseudomonadota; class Gammaproteobacteria; order Pseudomonadales; family Pseudomonadaceae; genus Pseudomonas; species Pseudomonas sp. LBUM1644. The sequence goes on from NZ_CP166812.1 coordinate 5,549,977, forward strand.
CACATCCCCTACCAGAATCCCACGCAGCTTGCCCAATGTTCCCGCCAGACGCAGATGCGTGAGCAACCGGTCGATGCGATACAACGGCTCGTTAATGTCTTCGATAAACAGAATGACACCTTCGGCATCAATCTCATACGGCGTGCCCATGGTCGCGGCAATCATCGACAGATTGCCGCCCAACAAACGCCCGTGAGCGATGCCAGGTTCAATGGTGGTCAACGGAAAGGCCTTCGGGTGCGCCAGGAGGCTACCGGCCTTCACTTGGCCCCTGAGCATGTTGAAAAACGATGACTCGGTCGGTTGCTGCCGGTCACCCAGCAGATCGGCGTTCAGCAATGGCCCATGGAACGTCACGAAACCCGCATAACGGCTGATTGCCAAATGCAGCGCGGTGATGTCGCTGTAGCCGATGAACGGCTTGGCGTTATTGCGCAGCAGCTCGAAGTCGATGCGATCAAGCAGTCGCGGTGTACCGTAACCGCCTCGCAGACAGATGATGGCGTCGATCTCGGTATCGGCAAACGCCGCGTGCAAATCATTGAGTCGTACATCGTCGCTACCGGCCAGGTAGCCTTCCTTTTTGTACACCCCGGGAAACACCCGTAGCGAATAACCGCGAGCGCGCATCCACTCGACGGCTTTGTGGGTGTCCAGCGCTGCGGGACCGGCGGGCGCAATGACGCCGATCACACCTTCCGACGGCAAGGCAGGCACAGCAGCATGTGGACAAAGGTTGTGGGTCGGTCGAACGGTCATCCATGAATCTCCCAGCGTGAACACTTCATCACACAGTAGTCAGGAACGGGGACAAACAGAAGAGGCTTCGTCGCCCGCAGGTTGCAGAAAAATCCGTCACCACGGTGAGTAAGGCAAAAAAACGCCCGCAAGACTGAATGCCTTGCGGGCGCTTTCCATTTCTCTCAGCCGATCACGACGACATCAGCTCAGCTTTAACCAGCTTCGCCTGCTCGTCGGCGTGGTACGACGAACGTACCAGCGGGCCGGAAGCGACGTTCTTGAAGCCCATTTTGTAACCTTCTTCGGCAAACCAGGCGAACGTGTCCGGGTGCACGAAGCGCTGGACCGGCAAGTGGCTGCGAGACGGTTGCAAGTACTGACCCAGGGTCAGCATGTCGATGTCGTGTTCGCGCATGCGCTTCATGACTTCGATGACTTCTTCGTCGGTTTCGCCCAGACCCAGCATCAGGCCGGACTTGGTCGGAATGTGCGGCATCATCTGTTTGAAGCGTTGCAGCAGGGTCAACGACCACTGGTAATCCGAACCCGGACGCGCAGCCTTGTAAAGGCGCGGTACGGTTTCCAGGTTGTGGTTGAACACATCTGGCGGCTCGGCGGCGGTAATTTCCAGCGCCACGTCCATGCGACCACGATAGTCCGGGACCAGGGTTTCGAGCTGCACGTTCGGCGACAGCTTGCGGATCTCGCGGATGCAATCGGCAAAGTGCTGGGCACCGCCGTCACGCAGGTCGTCGCGGTCAACCGAGGTGATCACCACGTACTTGAGCTTCAGGTCGGCGATAGCGATCGCCAGGCTTTCCGGCTCGTTGACGTCCAAAGGCTTTGGACGGCCGTGGCCGACGTCGCAGAACGGGCAACGACGGGTGCAGATGTCGCCCATGATCATGAAGGTCGCGGTGCCTCCGGAGAAGCACTCGCCCAGGTTCGGGCAGGACGCTTCTTCGCACACGCTGTGCAGCTTGTGTTTGCGCAGCAGAGCCTTGATCCGGTCGACTTCCGGGGAAATCGGGATGCGCACGCGAATCCAGTCAGGCTTCTTTGGCAGTTCGGTGGTCGGAATGATCTTTACCGGGATGCGTGCAACCTTCTCGGCGCCGCGCAGCTTGACGCCGGCTTCAACCTTGGCACGCGGGGCCGGACGCTCGGTGACATCCAGCGTCGGGATCATGGTTTGCACTGCATCAGTAGTCATATCAGTCGATTCCGCCCGTTAGGGTCGTCTGCTCAGCATAGTCGAGGTGTTTGACGAGCTGCGCGCGCAGCCGGGCACTTACCTCGGCAAATTCAATCGATCCTGCGTGATCGCGCAGCTGGGTCATCGCCAGCCCGGCGTAGCCGCAGGGATTAATCCGTCGAAACGGTTCCAGGTCCATGTCCACGTTCAAGGCCAGGCCATGAAAGGAGCAACCGTGGCGGATCCGCAGACCCAGGGAAGCGATTTTCGCCCCGTCGACGTAGACACCCGGCGCATCCGGCTTGGCCGCCGCCGTGACGCCGTAACTGGCCAGCAACTCGATCAGGCAGTGTTCCATGCGGGTGACCAGGTCACGCACACCGAAACCCAGCTTGCGCACATCGAGCAACAGGTAGGCGACCAACTGGCCCGGACCATGGTAAGTCACCTGACCACCACGATCGACCTGCACCACCGGAATATCACCCGGAAGCAACAAGTGCTCGGCCTTGCCGGCCTGCCCCTGAGTGAACACCGGCGGGTGTTCCACCAGCCAAATCTCGTCCGCGGCATCGGTGCCGCGTTCGTTGGTGAAGCGTTGCATGGCATGCCAGACCGGCTCATAAGCCATCTGGCCGAGCTCGCGAAAGCCCAGCGTGCCAGACATCACAACACCATGTGCACGAAACCGGTAGCCCGCAGTTCGCTGTTGATGTCGTACAGCTGGTCTTGCCCGGTAGCGATGATGTGCAACTGGATAGTGGTGTACTTGCCGTTACTGCTCTGGCGTTCGTCCACCTTCTCATCGTTGATCGTCGCGTGTTTCTTGACGATATCGATGATCTTTTGCTTGATGTCCACAATGGTGTCGCCGATCACTTTGATCGGATAATCATTGGCTGGGAATTCGATCTTTGGCGCCTTTACTTCGGTATCTGTCATGGCGTAACGGCCTCGTAAGCCGTGGCAACGGACATGACCCCGCTCCGGATTGGAACGGGGTCATGCAAGTCCACACTAATTCAGTTGAACAAGCCGTAGAAGAATAGACGGATGCTATCCCACATGCGGCGGAAGATACCACCCTCCTCGACAGCGTCGAGAGCGATCAGGTCGGCGCTGTGCACCACCTTGTCGTCCAGTTTCACTTCGACTTTACCGATCACGTCGCCCTTGGCGATTGGCGCAACCAGTTGCGGGTTCATGGTCATGCTGGCGGCGAGCTTTTTCAACTGGCCTTTTGGCAGGGTCATGGTCAGGTCTTCAGCCAGGCCGGCCTTGACTTGATTGGTGGTGCCTTTCCAGACAGGAGCCTGAGCCAGCTCGGCGCCTTTCTGATAGAAGGTCTGGGTTTCGAAGAAGCGGAAACCGTAAGTCAGCAGCTTCTGGGTTTCAGAGGCGCGGGCCACTTCGCTGTTGGTGCCGAACACCACGGCGATCAGGCGCATGCCATCACGTACAGCCGAAGACACCATGCAGTAGCCAGCTTCGTCGGTGTGACCGGTTTTCAGGCCATCAACAGTCTTGTCGCGCCACAGCAGCAGGTTACGGTTAGGTTGCTTGATGCCGTTCCAGAAGAACTCTTTCTGCGAGTAGATCGCGTAGTGAGCCGGATCTTCGTGAATGATCGCGCGAGCCAGCACCGCCATGTCGTGAGCCGACGAGTAGTGCTCAGGGTTCGGCAGGCCGGTCGGGTTCATGAAGTGGGTGTTGGTCATGCCCAGGTCGGCCACGGTTTTGTTCATCAGGTCGGCGAACGCGTCTTCGCTACCGGCGATGTGCTCGGAAAGCGCAACACTGGCGTCGTTACCCGACTGAATGATGATGCCGTGCAGCAGGTCGCTGACAGTGACTTGCGAGCCGACCTTGATGAACATCCGCGAACCGCCGGTACGCCAGGCATTCTCGCTGACGGTCACCGGATCGTTTTCGCCGATCTGGCCACGACGGATTTCCAGGGTCGCGATGTACGCGGTCATCAGCTTGGTCAGGCTGGCCGGTGGCAGACGCTGGTCACCATTGTTCTCGACCAGCACGTTGCCGCTGCTGGCGTCCATGAGCACGTAGGCCTTGGCGGCCAGTTGTGGTGGCGACGGCATCATCTCGACCGCGAACGCGGCGGGTGAGAGTAGCAGCGGGACTAACAGGAACAGGCGTTTGGCAAAGGTGGTGATGTTCATCCGTCTCTCGAAATCGCTAATGGAAACTGCCCATGGGCAAAACTAATCAAACAGCTTTCTAACGAGCTGTCGCGTGTTCAGTTGTTCAACTCAGAACCCTTGCCGGGCTTTTGTTCTTCACGAGCCAACAACCCGGTTCACCCCCCAACTGCAAGCGAACCGTCAATCAAGTACTACGTGTTACTCGGCGGTGACCAGGCTCGGAGAACCGAGATTGGCCATTCGCACGCTGTTCTGCACCTGCTGGATTTCACCCTGGGAGCCGATCGGCCCCAGGCGTACCCGATGCAGTGTCTGTTGGTTGCGCACGATCGAGCTGATGAACACCGGAGCGCTCACCATCCCGCTGAGCTTCGATCTCAGGAGTTCTGCAGCGTCCGGGTTGGCGAACGCGCCCACCTGCAGATACTGGCCAGAGGCTGGTACAGAAGCGTTTTTTTTTGCATCGATCTGCACGGGCACTACAGCGGCGGCGTGTTGCTGCGGCGGCGGTGTCCATTGCTCGACCTTCCCCGCCGAAGCGGTAATCGTCGGCGCGGCATTTTGCGCTACTTGAGGCTCATTGAGCATCAAAGGCGCCGGACGGCCCTTGGCAGCCCACCACGTTTGCGGGTCGATACCTTCAACCTTGACCCTCGCCGTGCCGATTTCGGCATAGCCGAGCTTTTTGGCGGCGGCGTAGGACAAGTCGATGATGCGGTCCGAGTAGAACGGCCCACGGTCGTTGACCCGCAGGACCACGCTCTTGTTGTTGTCCAGGTTGGTCACCCGAACATAACTCGGCAGCGGTAAGGTCTTGTGCGCGGCACTCATGCCGTACAGGTCATACACTTCGCCGTTGGCGGTGTTCTGCCCGTGGAACTTGGTCCCGTACCACGAAGCCGTGCCCGAGGCGACATACGTCTTGGAGTCCTGCAGCGGGAAGTAGGTCTTGCCCAGCACAGTGTACGGGTTGGCCTTGTAAGGACCGCTGTGCAGGGTCGGCGTGGCATCCGGGATGCGCGAAACGTCGACGTCCCACCAAGGTGCGCCATCTTTGTGGGCACGGTTGACGTCCAGCCCCGGCATGGCGCGCACGGCGGTTCCAGAGGTCTTCTGGGTCGGCGCGCGGCTGGTCGAACAACTGGCGACCAGCACCGCCAACGCGGCGAATGCCATCAGCTTCAGGGGTTTATTCATAGGCAATGCCCGCATTACTTGACGCCCCGTGCTTGGACCAGCTGTTCAGACAGTTGATGTACCGCCATGGCGTACATCACGCTGCGGTTATAACGCGTGATTGCGTAAAAATTCTTCAGGCCCATCCAGTATTCGGGGCCATTGTCGCCTTCCAGACGGAAAGCCGTGACCGGCATGTCATCGCGAAGCGCATCATGACTCGACCAGCCCAAGGCTCGCAACTCCCCGACCGTTTTAGTCGGCTCGATGCCCGTGGTCAAACCTTCGTCGACCTGATCGCCACGCACGTCAGCGCGACTGACGACCGGTTCGCCCGCCACCCAGCCGTGACGCTTGAAATAACTGGCAACGCTGCCGATGGCATCGTCCGGATTGGTCCAGATATTGATGTGACCGTCACCGTCAAAGTCCACCGCATACGCGCGAAAACTGCTCGGCATGAACTGCGGCAACCCCATGGCGCCGGCATAGGAGCCTTTGAGGGTCAACGGATCAACCTGCTCTTCACGGGCCAGCAGCAGGAACTCACGCAATTCCTTGCGGAAGAATTCAGCACGGGGAGGATAGTCGAACCCCAGGGTCGACAACGCGTCGATCACCCGATAATTGCCGGTATTGCGGCCGAAAAAGGTCTCGACACCAATGATCGAAACAATCACTTGCGCCGGCACGCCGTATTCCTGCTCCGCGCGCGCCAATACGGCCTCGTGCTGACGCCAGAAGTCCACACCACGGGCGATGCGCGCATCGGTGATGAACATCGGGCGATACTCGTTCCATTGCTTGACCCGCTCGGCGGGTTTCGAGATCGCGTCCAGAATCCCCTGCTTGCGCTCGGCTTCGCGGAACACACCCATCAGCTGTTCACCGGCGAACCCGTAGTCGCGGGTCATTTCACCAACGAATTCGGCCACCTGGGGTGTGCCTTCGTAATCGCCGGCCAACGCTTCCTGCGCAGTGCCAAGGATGCTTACCAGGCCGACCCACGACGCATTTCGAGTCGCCCAGCCACGCATTTCTTGCATTGAAATCTTCACCTTATTCAAACCTGTGCGATCCACTTACGATGGGTATGGATCGACATCAAAACCCCAAACGCTGACAGCAGCGTTACCAGCGAAGTTCCTCCGTAGCTAATGAACGGCAACGGCACCCCCACCACCGGCAACAGGCCACTGACCATACCGATGTTGACGAAAACGTAAACAAAAAACGTCATGGTCAGGCTGCCAGCCAGCAATTTGCCGAACAATGTCTGGGCCTGGGCGGTAATCACCAGCCCGCGACCGATCAACAACAGGTAAATCAACAGCAATGCGCAGATGCCCACCAGGCCGAATTCTTCGCCCATGACCGCGATAATGAAGTCGGTGTGGCTTTCCGGCAGGAAGTCGAGGTGCGATTGAGTGCCCAGCAACCAGCCCTTGCCGAAAACGCCGCCGGAACCGATGGCGGCTTTCGACTGAATGATGTTCCAGCCCGTCCCCAGCGGATCACTTTCGGGGTCGAGGAAGGTCAGGATTCGCTGCTTCTGGTAGTCGTGCATGATGAAGAACCACATCGCCACGGCGACTGGCACGGCGGCAGCCAGCACGCTGAGGATCCAGCGCCAGCGCAGGCCGCCCATGAACAAGACGAACGCACCACCGGCGAGGATCAGCAGCGAGGTGCCGAGGTCGGGCTGACGCACGATCAGGATGAAGGGCAGCCCGATCAGAAACAGACTGACGCCTACGTGCTTGAGCTGCGGCGGCAATGTGCGCTTGGACAAATACCAGGCGATGGTCGCCGGCATCAGGATCTTCATGAACTCCGATGGCTGGAAGCGGATCACCCCGGGAATATTGATCCAGCGCGTCGCGCCCATGGCGTTGTGGCCCATGACGTCCACTACCACCAGCAACAACACGCCGAGCACATAACCGACCGGCACCCAACGAGCCATGAAACGCGGCTCGAACTGGGCAATGACCACCATCGACACCAGGCCGATACCGAACGAAGTGGCTTGCTTGGCCAGCAGGTCCCAGCTCTTGCCGCTGGCCGAATACAGCACGAACAGGCTGCCCGCCGCGAGGGTCAGCAGCAGGATCAGCAAAGGGCCGTCGATGTGCAATCGTTGCAGCAGCGTCGCACGGCGACGCATCACATCCTCGCTGGAGAGCATGCGATCAAAATTATTCATCACGGGCAGTAGCCTCCGCAGTGGTAGGACTGGCGTACTCGGCTTTCAGTCGGCCGTCCTGGTCGAGGAGCCAGGCGTCCATGACTTGACGTACCACCGGGGCGGCGACACCGGAACCGGACTCGCCGTTCTCGACCATCACCGCCACCACGATTTGCGGGTTGTCGGCCGGCGCGAAGCCGACGAACAAGGCGTGGTCGCGGTGGCGCTCCTGGACCTTGGAACGGTCGTACTTCTCGCCCTGCTTGATCGCGACTACCTGGGCCGTACCACTTTTGCCGGCAATCCGGTATTGCGCGCCGATCGCGGCCTTGCGCGCCGTACCCCGGGCACCGTGCATCACCTGCTGCATACCGTGATTGACCTTGGTCCAGTCGGACGGGTCGCGCAGGATGATGTCGGGCATCGGATTCTCATCCTTGGGCCTCTCGCCTTCGACTGTCTTGGCCAAGTGCGGACGGTTCCACACACCTTTGTTGGCCACCAGCGCCGTGGCCTGGGCCAGTTGCAACGGAGTCGACTGCATGTAGCCCTGGCCGATCCCCAAAATCAGGGTCTCGCCCGGGAACCACGCCTGACGACGGGTTGCACGCTTCCATTCCCGCGACGGCATCAGTCCCGGGGATTCTTCGAACATGTCCAGGGACACTTTCTGGCCGATCCCGAACTTGCCCAGGTACGTCGACAACCGATCGATCCCCAGCTTGTGGGCCAGGTCATAGAAGTAGGTGTCGTTGGAGCGCATGATCGCCGTGTCCAGATCCACGTAGCCGTCGCCGGTGCGGTTCCAGTTGCGATATTTGTGATCGTAATTGGGCAACATGTAGTAACCGGGGTCGAAGACCCGGGTCGACGCGGTGACCACGCCCGAATCCAGGCCGGCAATCGCCACCGCCGGCTTGATGGTCGAGCCTGGCGGGTACAGGCCGCGCAGTACGCGGTTGAACAGTGGCCGGTCAATGGAATCGCGCAGCTCGGAATAAGCCTTGAAGCTGATGCCGGTGACAAACAGGTTCGGGTCGAAACTCGGCTGGCTGACCATCGCCAGCACTTCGCCGGTTTTCGGGTCCAACGCGACCACCGCGCCGCGGCGACCACCGAGTGCGGTTTCGGCGGCTTCCTGCAATTTGATGTCCAGGCTCAGGACGATGTCCTTGCCGGAAATCGGCTCGGTACGCTTGAGCACCCGCAGCACGCGGCCACGGGCGTTGGTCTCGACTTCTTCGTAACCGACCTGACCGTGCAATTCCGGCTCGTAGAAGCGCTCGATGCCGGTTTTGCCAATTTGATGGGTGCCGCTGTAGCTCACCGGGTCCAGCGTCTTGAGCTCTTTCTCGTTGATCCGCCCCATGTAGCCCACCGAGTGCGCAAAGTGCGCACCCTGCGGGTAATGACGAACCAGTTGCGCGACCACTTCCACCCCAGGCAGGCGGAACTGGTTCACCGCGATTCGCGCGATCTGTTCTTCGGTCAATTCGAACAGGATCGGCACCGGTTCGAACGGCCGGCGCCCCTGGCGCATGCGCTTCTCGAAAATCACCCGGTCCTCGGGCGTCATCTCCAGCACTTCGACGATCACGTCGAGCACTTGCTGCCAGTCGCCTGAGCGCTCGCGGGTCATGCTCAGGCTGAAGCTGGGCCGGTTATCGGCCACCACCACGCCGTTGCGGTCGAAAATCAACCCGCGAGTCGGCGGAATGGGCTGCACATGGACGCGGTTGTTTTCCGACAGGGTCGAGTGATACTCGTACTGGATCACCTGGAGGAAATACAGGCGCGCGATCAGCACACCAATCAGCGTCACGACCGCAATGGCCCCGAACACGACGCGGCCACGCACCAGACGGGCGTCTTTTTCGTGGTCCTTGATGCGGATCGGCTGGGACATGAGGGCAGAACTACTTGTGGTAAGGGTGGCCGGACAGAACTGTCCAGGCACGGTACAACTGTTCGCCGATCAGGATGCGCACCAACGGATGCGGCAACGTCAACGGCGACAATGACCAACGCTGATCGGCCCGCGCACAGACTTCCGGCGCCAGCCCTTCGGGGCCGCCGACCATGAAATTGACCGTGCGCGAGTCCAGCCGCCAGCGATCGAGTTCGACCGCCAACTGCTCGGTGCTCCAGGGCTTGCCATGGACTTCGAGGGTGACGACGCGCTCGTTCGGCCCGACCTTGGCCAGCATGGCTTCGCCTTCCTGACGGATGAAGCGCGCCACGTCGGCGTTCTTGCCACGGGTGTTGAGCGGTATTTCCACCAGTTCCAGCGCCAGCTCGGACGGAAGACGCTTGGCATACTCATGCCAGCCTTCTTCCACCCATTTGGGCATGCGTGAACCGACGGCGATCAGTCGCAGTCGCACAGCGGTCCCTTATTGCTGGTCTTTGTTGAGCTTGACGAAGTGCTCATGGGTGTTTTCCGGGCTGTGGTGAGCAGCGTTCAGAGCACGGCTCTGCTCTGCACCGGACCACAGACGCTCGAGGTCGTAAAACTGACGAGCCGAGGCGGTCATCATGTGCACGATGACGTCGTCCATATCCAGCAGGACCCAGTCGCTGTCGCCCTTGCCTTCTTCACCCAAAGGCTTGACGCCCTGAGCCTTGACCGCTTCGCGGACCTTGTCCAGCATCGCGCCGATCTGGCGGTTCGAAGTACCCGTGGCGATGATCATGAAGTCAGTGATGCTCTGCTTTTCACGAACGTCGATGACCTGGATGTCCTGGCCCTTGACGTCTTCCAGGGCCGCAACGGCAACCTTGACCAGTTCTTCGCCGCGCAGCTCAGGGCCGGTTTGAGCCTCTACTGGCAACGGGGCGCTCTTGAACGTGCCTTTGCGCTTTACTTTAGTTACGTCTTTGTCAGTCATATAAAACTCGTTTTGCTCGTATGTTCGGGCGCTTCAATACACGTCATTTCGTGCCTGGAAGCATGCCCTCTTTTCAGTTCGACGCACGGTAGAGACCGTGCGCATCGATGTAGGCCAGGACCGCGTCGGGCACCAGGAAACGTACCGACTTACCGCTGGCCAGCAGTTGACGGATCTGGGTGGCGGATACCGCGAGCGGCGTCTGCCAGACGAATGCAATCTGTCCGCTCGGCCCTTTGAGGGCCAGCGGGTCGCTCACCGAGCGCGCTGCCAGCAGGTTGCGCAAGGCATCCGGCGGTTCGCTGTCGGCATCCGGGCGTTGCAGCACCAGGATGTGGCAATGCTGGAGCAACTCTTCCCAGCGGTGCCAAGTGGGCAGGCCGCAAAATGCGTCCCAGCCCAAAAGTAGAAAAACCTGGTCTTGAGCAGCCAGTTCGGCGCGCATCAATTCCAGGGTATCGATGGTGTAGGACGGCTTGTCCCGCTGCAATTCGCGGGCGTCCACCACCAACGGTGCCACACTGGCCACCGCGCACTCGACCATCGCCAGACGGTCTTTCGCCGACACCTGCGGCGTATCCCGATGAGGCGGCCTGGCACTGGGTGTCAGACGCAATTCATCGAGCGCCAGCGATTCGGCGACTTCCAGCGCACTGCGCAAATGGCCAATGTGCACCGGGTCGAACGTCCCGCCCAGCATGCCGATACGGCGAGGCGCGGGTTCGCTGCCGGATACCGGGGACGGCGCTTTTAGGTCGCCCAAGTCAGACCGTCGCCTGGCCGCGCAATTGGCCATCACCGACCACGATGTACTTCTCGCAGGTCAGGCCTTCGAGACCGACCGGTCCGCGGGCGTGCAGCTTATCAGTAGAAATACCAATCTCGGCACCCAATCCGTATTCGAAACCATCGGCGAAGCACGTCGGCGTGTTGATCATCACCGATGCCGAATCGACTTCAGCCACGAAACGCCGGGTGTCGCCCTGGTGTTCGCTGACAATCGAGTCAGTGTGATGGGAGCCGTACTTATTAATGTGCTCGATGGCCTGGTCCAGTCCGTCGACCACACGGATCGAGAGAATCGGCGCCAGATACTCGGTGTTCCAGTCTTCTTCAGTAGCCACAGCAGCATCGATGACGGCCCGGGTGCGTTCGCAACCGCGCAGTTCGACGCCTTTTTCGCGGAACTGTGCTGCCATCGCCGGCAAGAAATCTTTGGCAACGATTTGATCGACCAGCAGCGTTTCCATCGCGCCACAGATGCCATAACGGTACGTCTTGGCATTGAACGCGATGCGCTGGGCTTTCGGCAGATCGGCGTGGGCACTGACGTACACGTGGCAAATGCCGTCCAGATGCTTGATCACCGGCACGCGGGCATCGCGGCTGACCCGCTCGATCAGGCCCCGGCCACCACGGGGCACGATGACGTCGACATATTCAGGCATGGTGATCAGCGCGCCAACGGCGGCGCGATCGGTGGTTTCAACCACTTGCACCACGGCGGCCGGCAGGTCGGCCTCGGCCAGACCGCGCTGGATGCAGGCGGCAATGGCACGGTTGGAATGAATCGCTTCGGAACCGCCACGCAGGATGGTCGCGTTGCCGGACTTGAGGCACAGGCTGGCGGCATCGATGGTCACGTTGGGACGGGATTCATAGATGATCCCGATCACGCCCAGCGGCACGCGCATCTTGCCGACCTGAATCCCCGACGGCCGGTAGCTCATGTCGCGGATCGCGCCCACAGGGTCCGGCAGTGCCGCGACCTGACGCAGGCCGACGATCATGCCGTCGATCCGCTCTGGCGTCAGCGCCAGGCGTTCGAGCAGTGCCGGCTCAAGGCCATTGGCGCGGCCAGCGGCCAAATCCCGTTCATTGGCAGCCGTCAGCTCGGCGCGTGCAGCGTCCAGCGCATTGGCAGCAGCCTGCAAGGCGCGGTTTTTCTGCGCGGTGCTGGCACGGCCGATGACGCGAGAAGCCTCGCGGGCAGCGCGACCCAAGCGGGTCATGTAGTCAAGAACGGACTCAGTCATTGTCGGTGGCGGTCTTTGCTAAGGTCTTGGTAAAGAGTAAAGCGGCAGATTATAGCTGTCGCGTACCGGGACTAACAGCGGTGACGGGCGGATGGTCGAAATGGAGGGCAATTTGCCGACGTTCAGCCGTGATTAAGCTGCAAATTGTTATCATCAGCGCTCAATCAGCCCTGATAAACGCCGTTCATCATGACTAACCTGTCTGTTCGTGCGTCTGCTGCGAGCCTGCCCAAGGCACTCCCGGACGCGTTTTTCGACCGAGACGCGCAAACCCTGGCGCGGGATTTACTCGGCAAAGTCATCCGGCACCGGGTAGGCGAGCTGTGGCTCAGCGCGCGGATCATCGAAACCGAAGCCTATTACTTCGAAGAAAAAGGCAGCCATGCCTCCCTCGGCTACACAGAAAAGCGTAAGGCTTTGTTTCTGGATGGCGGTCACATCTATATGTATTACGCCCGCGGAGGCGATTCGCTGAACTTCAGCGCCCAGGGTCCCGGCAATGCGGTACTGATCAAATCCGCCTATCCGTGGGTCGACGAGTCAAGCGGACCAGCGAGCCTGGCGCAGATGCTGCTGAATAACCCTGATGCACAGGGTCGCCCTCGCCCGTCTCAAAAACTGTGTGCCGGGCAGACGCTGCTGTGCAAGGCGCTGGGTTTGAGGGTGCCGGTGTGGGATGCCAAGCGTTTCGATCACGAAGCGCTGTTGGTGGAAGATGTTGGCGCGGTCCCGGGCCACATCATTCAGACCACACGACTGGGCATTCCCCATGGGCGCGACGAACACTTGATGTACCGCTTCGTCGATGCCGCCTACGCGCCGTATTGCACGCGGAACCCGTTGCGACGGGGGCAGGTCGAAGGTCGCGATTATTTTTTGCTGTGAACACAATCCCCTGTAGGAGCTGCCGAAGGCTGCGATCTTTCAAGATCAAAAGATCGCAGCCTTCGGCAGCTCCTACAGGGGATCAATCAATAAGATGGAGTTGTTTTTATGGGCCCATGGCTCGATAGCGTGACCGGTTGGTTGACGGTCAACCCGCAATGGCTGGCGGCGGCGGTGTTCCTAGTGGCCTTCGTGGAGTGCCTGGCAATTGCCGGGCTGATCGTGCCCGGCACGGTGTTGTTGTTTGCCGTCGCGGTGCTGGCCGGCAGCGGTGCGCTGTCGTTGAGCGAAACATTGCTGCTGGGATTCGTCGCTGGCGTGCTGGGCGACGTGGTTTCGTATTTCATCGGGCGACATTTCCACCAGAACATCCGGCGCCTGCCAGGCTTGCGCCATCACCCGGAATGGATCGCCGGTGCCGAGGCGTATTTCCAGCGCTATGGCATCGCCAGCTTGTTGGTCGGGCGCTTTATCGGTCCACTGCGGCCGATGCTGCCAATGGTTGCAGGGATGTTCGACATGCCGTTCCCGCGCTTCGTCGCCGTCAGCCTGCTGGCCGCCGCGGGCTGGAGCGTTGCCTATCTGCTGCCGGGCTGGGCCACGGGTGCAGCGATTCGCCTGCCGTTGCCGGAGGGTTTCTGGCCTGAGGCCGGGATTGTCGCCGGCAGTATTGCGGTGATGGTGGGATTGAGCGTGACTAGCAGCCTGCGCCAGCATCGCAAAGCGACGATGCTGATTGCCGGCATGAGCTTTCTGATTTTGGCGGGATTGTTTATCGGCTATCCCTACTTGACCGCCCTCGACCAGGGCGTGATGACACTGGTGCAAGAGCACCGCAGCCCGATGCTCGATGAAGTGGCGATCGTCTTCACGCTAATCGGCGAGTTCCGCAACATGCTGATGTTCAGCGCCCTGGTGACCGGTTTGTTATTGGTCACCCGGCAATGGCGGCAAGCGATTTTCGCCGGTAGCACTTTGCTCTGCACCGCTTTAGGCAACACCGTGACCAAACACTTCTTCGCCCGCATGCGCCCGGAAGTGCTGAGTGATCCGCTGGCCACCTACAGCATGCCCAGCGGCCACGCCTCGGGCTCTTTCGCGTTGTTTCTGACGCTCGCCGTCCTGGCTGGACGCGGGCAACCGCCGCGGATGCGCCTGACCTGGTTGCTGCTGGGTTGTTTGCCGGCACTGACGATTGCGTTGTCGCGGGTGTACCTGGGCGCGCACTGGCCGACGGATGTGCTGGCCGGTGCAATGCTGGCGGCGTGTGTTTGCGCGGCGAGCCTCTGGCTGAGTCAGCGCCAGACGCCACTCAACGCCATGCCGACCAGGGTCTGGTGGCTGGTGTTGCCTGCATTGGTGGCGCTGTTCGGATTCTTCGCGCTGCGGCATTTGCCCCATGCGATGTTGAGATACGCCTATTAATGCCGAATCACGCGTAGCAGCTGCCGAGCCTGCGAGGCTGCGTTCGAGGACGCAGTCCTCGCAGGTATTTGCGAAAATCCTTACGACGGCTTCGCCGCCGGACGCAGCCTCGCAGGCTCGGCAGCTGCTACAGGCTGCGATCTTTTAGGGTTCGTCAGGCAAACAACTCGCCCTGCAACTCATCCAGCAATGCCTGGATCGCATCCAGTCGCTGCTGCGGATCATCGAGTTGCAGCAGGTCTATCTTGTCCACTTCGGCAAACGGCAACAGGTACGCCAATTGATTGGCCAGTGATTGCTGCCCGGTCGCTTCGGTGCCCATGTTCAGCGCTTCGACCATCGGGTGTTCGGCCAGGGCCTTGAGCAAGGCGACCAGGTCGGCGTCCTCGTCTTGCAGCGGTTGCTCCGGCTCGTCTTCCAGCCACTCGACCTCGGCGACGGTCAGGTGGTCGCGCTGCACCTCGGTATGTAACACATGAAATCGCCGCCCACCCTGCACCCGGATCCCCAGCAAGCCATTGTCTTGCTGTTTGAAATCAGTGATCAGCGCTTCACAGCCGACCAGCGCATAACCGGCCGGGGCGATGCCGACCTCTTCACCGTCGAGAATGCACACCACGCCGAAGCCACCGCCCTGTTTCATGCAGCGACTGATCATGTCCAGGTAGCGCGCCTCGAAGATCTGCAAGTCGAGGATGCAGCCTGGAAACAGCACCGTGTTCAGCGGAAAAAGCGGCAAGCTCATAGACATTTCCTTACACCACCATCGACACGGCCAAGGGCAGGAACACCGCCGTGGCCACGCCCATCAGACTCATCGCCAGCGCCGCAAAGGCGCCGCACTCTTCACTTTCCTGCAACGCCACTGACGTGCCGACCGCGTGGGCTGTCATGCCCAGGGCCATGCCGCGCGCCTCGGGACTGTGGACACCCAGCCGGGTCAGCAGACTCGGGCCGAAGATCGCCCCGATCACCCCGGTGATCAACACAAACACGGCTGCCAGCGCCGCGACACCGCCAATCTGCTCGGCCACCAGCATGGCGATCGGCGATGTCACTGATTTTGGCGCCATGGTCATCAGGATCATGTGTTCGGCGCCGAACGACCAGCCCAGCAACACGCCCAGCCCGGTGGCGACCACACCGCCTACCACCAGCGTAGTAAATATCGGCCAGAACAACTGCCGAATCCGTCGCAGATTGAGGTACAGCGGCACTGCCAGCGCAACAGTGGCCGGGCCGAGCAGGATGCTGAGGATCTCGGTGCTCTTGCGGTATTCGGCGTAGGTCAGGCCGCAGCCCACCAGCACTCCGATCACCAGCAGCATGGAAACCAGCACCGGCTGCAGAAACACCCAGCGGGTTTTCTCGAACGCCGCCAACACCAGTTGATAGGCGCCGAGGGTGATGCCGATGCCGAACAAGGGATGATGAATCACTGACGCCCAGGCGCCCTGCCAGTCGAAGGTCATTGGCCGTCCTCAGGATGAACATGGCGCTTGATCAGACGCTGCATCAGCACGCCGACAAACGACAGGGACAGCACCAGTGACAACACCAGCGCGCCGACGATGGCCCAGAAATCCGCAGCGATGTCTTTGGCATAGACCATCACGCCCACGGCAGGCGGCACCAGCAGCAACGGCAGGTAACGCAGCAGGCTGCTGGCCGCGAGGTTCAGCGGTTCGCCGACCTGACCACGGCTGATCAAATACACCAGCAGTAGCAACAGGCCGATGATCGGCCCCGGCAACACCGGCAAAAACAAATGGTTGATGGCTGTGCCCAGCAATTGGAACAGTACCAGCCAGGTCAAACCTCGTAACAACATCTGTCATCTCCCGCAGAACCCGTCACCCGCAGTGGCGGGCCGAGCATTATAAGCATGCCAACGCTATAGACCGGCATTCGCCATAAGCATGGTCAGTTGACCTGAGCCATTTGCCATGTTGATCTAAAGTGGTAATCCGGGAGGTCAAATCCCCCCACCTCAAAACTAAAAATACCGATGAACCCAAGGAGAGTCTCAATGCCCTATGTTCCCGCTGCAGAGCTCAAAGATTATGTCGGCAAGGAACTTGGACGTTCCGAATGGCTTACCATCGATCAGGAGCGCATCAACCTGTTCGCCGAAGCCACTGGTGACTATCAGTTCATCCACGTCGACCCGGTCAAAGCCGCGCAAACGCCATTTGGCAGCACTATTGCACACGGTTTCCTGTCACTGTCGCTAATCCCGAAACTGATGGAAGACATCCTCATCCTGCCTGAAGGCCTGAAGATGGTGGTCAACTACGGCCTCGACAGCGTGCGATTCATTCAGCCAGTGAAGGTCAACTCGAAAGTACGGCTCAAGGTCGACCTGACCGAAGTCACCGAGAAAAAGCCCGGCCAATGGCTGCTCAAAGCCACCGCCACGCTTGAAATCGAAGGTTCGGACAAACCGGCGTACATTGCCGAGCCACTGTCCCTCTGCTTCGTGTAAACCCTCCCGGATGCGAAGCAGCTCACGCTGTTTCGCGACCTCTATCTATATCTAAGTCATAGAGCTGCGGCATACTCGGTCGCCTAATTGCCCGGATCCCGCTATGCGCCCACTTGCCCTCCTCGCTTTGACCCTGATGCTCACCGCGTGCGGCGACGGCGAATCGCTGTTGTCCCCTGACGCCCGCCTTCCGGACGGCGGACGCTATCGCGGTGATCTGGTCGACGGGTTGCTGCAAGGCCAGGGCCGCATCGACTACCCGAACGGCAGCTGGTACGCCGGCGACTTCGACAAGGGCCAATGGCATGGCCAGGGCGAATGGCACGGCAGCAATGGCGAGGTCTATCGCGGCCAATTCAATCAGGGGCTGTTCGACGGCCAAGGCGCACTGACGACCACCGGCAGCAGCTACACCGGCGGTTTCAAACTCGGTCGACGCGAGGGTGAAGGCACCCTCAAAGAAAACGGCATGACCTACCGCGGCGAATTCAAAGCCGACCAGTATTCAGGGCTCGGTCGTCTCGAACTCGACGACGGCAGCTCGTATGAAGGCCAGTTTGCCCACGGCAAACCCAATGGCGAAGGCCAGCGCGGCGATGCCAGCGGCAATCTGTTCACCGGGCATTTCGTCAACGGTCAGCTGGAAGGCAACGGCACATTCAACAGCGCGGACGGCGACATCTACGTCGGCGGTTTCAAGAACAATCAATTGCACGGCAAGGGCCGCTACGAGAACGCCGATGGCGATGTCTGGCTGGGCCAGTTCAAGGAAGGATCGCTGAACGGCAAGGGTGAGTTGATCGGCGCGGACGGCAGTCATTACATCGGCCAGTTCAGTGACTGGCGCTTCACCGGCCCGGGTCGGTTAAACCTGCCTGACGGCAGTTTCTACATCGGTCAATTCGACAATGACAGCTATTCCGGTCGCGGCACCCTGGTGCTGACTGACGGCACCGTGCAAAGCGGGACCTGGATCAATGGCCAGCGCGTCCGTGACGCCGACGGCAAATTACTGCCCGACTCCCTGGAACTGGGGTTGCTGGCCCAGGGCCGCTTGCTCGACGATGCCCTGTTCAACGTGCCGGCCTCGACCTCGGCGGTAGAGCTGTACACCTTGACCCTCGGCGGTGACGGCAAGCAGAGCGTGTTTCTGCGCGAATCCGATTACGTCAGCAACATGCTCGCCAGCCGCTTCGGCGCATTTGGCCAGATCCGCCTGGTGAACCATCGCGATCACCTGATGGACCGCCCCATGGCCACCCGGGAAAACCTGCGTCGCGCCGTCCTGACCCTGGCCGAGCGCAGTGGCCCGGAAGACTTGATCTTCATCTACCTGACCAGCCACGGCACCAGCGAACACGAACTGGTGCTCGATCAGCCTCGCATGGAATTGTCCGACCTGCCGGCCGACGAACTCGCTGCCGTCCTCGCACCGTTGAAAAACCGCGACAAAATCGTGGTGATTTCGTCCTGCTACTCCGGCGGGTTCATCCCGGCCCTCAAGGACGAGCGCACCCTGATCATGACCGCTTCGCGCGCCGACCGGGTGTCCTTCGGCTGTTCCGAAGAAGCCAATTTCACCTACTTCGGCGACGCGCTGTTCGCCCAGGCATTGAACCAGACGGACGATCTGGAACAAGCCTTCAAGCTGGCCAAGGCCACGGTTGCCGAGCGTGAGCTGGCGGACAACTTCGAAGCCTCCGAGCCACAGATCTGGGCACCGAAAACCGTGCTCTCCCACTGGCAGCTGTTGCGCAAGCAGCAAGCACGAAAGGCATTGCAAAGTGCCGCCATCAGCAGCAAGGATTCAAAGAGCAACTAAGCTGAATAGTATCAAGGGGGAAACACTATGTACTTGACGCCTCAGCACGTATTGCTTGCCGGAGCTACCGGTTTGACCGGTGAACACCTGCTTGATCGCCTGCTCAACGAGCCAACGATTTCAAGGGTATTGGCGCCCTCACGCCGACCACTCGCCGAGCACCCCCACCTGGAAAACCCGGTCGGCGACCCGGCCGTGTTCCTGCCGCAACTCAATGGTCGCGTCGACATCGCGTATTGCTGCCTCGGCACGACCATCAAGCAAGCCGGCTCGGAACAGGCGTTTCGCGCCGTCGACCTGGACATGGTGGTGGCTTTCGCCAAACGAGCCCGGGAAATGGGCGCACGGCACCTGATCGTGATCAGTGCCCTGGGGGCGGATCGCAGGTCCTCGGTTTTCTATAACCGGGTCAAAGGCGAGATGGAACACGCATTGCGGGCGCAGAACTGGCCGCAACTGACCATTTGCCGACCTTCGCTGCTGCTGGGCGAGCGCCTCGAACCGCGTACCGCCGAGCAATTCGCCGGACCATTGTCGCGCTTGATTCCCGGCAAATACCGCGGCATCGAAGCCTGCCAACTGGCCCGCGCCATGTGGCGGCTGGCGCTGGAAGAGCAGGATGGGGTCAGGATTGTCGAGTCGGATGAATTGCGCAAGCTCGGCAAGTAATCCTGCGGCGCCTGACTTGACGCCTTCGCGGGCAAGCCTCGCTCCTACAGGTCAGATGCATGCCTTGAAATGATGCATAACCTGTAGGAGCGAGGCTTGCCCGCGAAGGGCGCGACACCGATTCAGGTCGAACGCTACAACCCGCCCGACGCCTGAAAACTGACCCCGATCACCGTTAAAACCGACAACGGCAACAGCAACGTGTCGAGCAACGCGCTGGCCGGCAGGTCCACGCCCGGATAGCTCGGCGCTTCTGCACCGAATCGGTCCTTGGCACAGCAACCGCCGTTCATCGCATACAAATCCAGCCGCGTGCCGGCGTACACCAACGGCGCTCCAGGCTTGGAAGCATCAAGCGTACGCGCCGTGGCGCACCCGGCCAATTGCAACGCCAGGACAATCGCCAGTAGCTTATTCATCGCTGGTCAGATGGTGCTCGCCCCAGCGCGGCAGCATGTCTTGTGGAATGTTCAGCACATTGAGAATCCGCGCCACAACGAAGTCGACCAGGTCGTCGATGGTTTGTGGCTGATGATAGAAACCGGGCGAGGCCGGCAAAATCGTCACACCCATGTTCGACAACTTGAGCATGTTTTCCAGGTGAATGCTCGAATAGGGCGCTTCACGGGGTACCAGAATCAGCTGACGCCGCTCCTTCAGCGTCACGTCGGCGGCGCGCTCGATCAGGTTGTTGCAGGCACCGGTCGCAATGGCCGACAAGGTCCCGGTGGAACACGGCACCACCACCATCGCCGCCGGCGAGCCGGAGCCCGAGGCCACCGGCGACATCCAGTCTTCCTTGCCGTAAACCCGAATCTGCCCGGCTTCAGCGCCGGTGTATTCGCTGAGGAAGGCTTGCATCATCTGCGGCTTGGGCGGCAGCGTGACGTCCGTTTCGGTAGCCATCACCAATTGCGCCGCCTTGGAGATCAGGAAGTGCACTTCGCGATCTTCACGCACCAGGCAGTCGAGCAGGCGCAAACCGTACTGGGCGCCGGAAGCACCGGTCATCGCCAGCGTGATGCGTTCCGGGCCGTTGTTCATTGCAGTGCCTCGGCGAGTTTGCCATGCAGGCCGCCGAAGCCGCCGTTGCTCATGATCACCACGTGGGTGCCGGGCTGGGCCTGGCTTTTCACCCGTTCGATGATGCCTTCAAGCGAATCGCTGACGATCGACGGCACCGTGCACAGCGCGGCGGTGCCGGCCAGGTCCCAGCCGAGGTTGGGTGGCGCGTACCAGATCACCTGATCGGCATCGACCACGCTTTCCGGCAAGCCGTCGCGGTGAGCGCCAAGTTTCATGGAGTTGGAACGCGGCTCGATAATCGCGATCAACGGCGCATCGCCGATGCGTTTGCGCAAGCCATCAAGGGTGGTGGCGATGGCCGTCGGGTGGTGGGCAAAGTCGTCATAAATGGTGATGCCACGCACTTCCGCGACTTTTTCCATACGGCGCTTCACGCTTTTGAAGACGCTCAGCGCGGCGATGCCCAGGGAAGGCACAACGCCGACGTGGCGAGCCGCCGCCAATGTCGCCAGGGCGTTAGCGACGTTGTGCTGACCGGTCATGTCCCAGTCGACCACGCCTTGATTGACGCCTTCAAACATCACTTCGAACTTCGAGCCGTCTGCGCTCAGCAACTTGACCTGCCACTGACCACCGGCACCGGTGGTTTGCACCGGGGTCCAGCAGCCCATCTCGATCACGCGCTGCAACGCCGGTTCGGTGGTCGGGTGGATCACCAGGCCTTCACTCGGGATGGTGCGCACCAAATGGTGGAATTGCCGCTCGATGGCTGGCAGATCGGGGAAGATGTCGGCGTGATCGTACTCCAGGTTATTCAGGATCGCCGTGCGCGGGCGGTAGTGAACGAACTTGGAGCGCTTGTCGAAGAACGCACTATCGTACTCGTCGGCTTCGATCACGAAGAACGGAGTGCCGCCCAGGCGGGCCGACACGGAAAAGTTCTGCGGCACGCCGCCGATCAGGAAACCCGGGCTCATGCCCGCGTGTTCCAGCACCCAGGCGAGCATGCTGCTGGTGGTGGTTTTGCCGTGAGTACCCGCGACCGCCAGCACCCAGCGACTTTGCAGCACGTGATCCGCCAGCCATTGCGGGCCGGAGACGTACGGCAGGCCTTTGTTCAATACGTACTCGACCGCCGGGTTGCCGCGAGACATGGCGTTGCCAATCACCACCAGGTCCGGTGCCGGATCGAGCTGTGCAGGATCGTAGCCTTGAGTCAACTCAATGCCCTGCGCCTCAAGCTGAGTGCTCATCGGCGGATAGACGTTGGCATCGGAGCCCGTCACGTGATGGCCCAGCTCTTTGGCCAGAACCGCCATCGAACCCATGAAAGTGCCACAGATACCAAGAATATGAATGTGCATAGTCGACCTCGTAAAACATGGCCGCAGGTTAGCGTAGGGAGGGGAAAATCGCACCTTGTGTTTCGGTCTCTCTGACGCCATTCGCGAGCAAGCCCGCTCCCACATTGGTTCTCCTGTGAACACAGAGAATGTGAACACCACCAATCAAATGTGGGAGCGGGCTTGCTCGCGAATGGCCGCGACACGGTTTACCGTGCGATACCGTGTTTACGCAGCTTCCGGTAAAGGGTGTTTCTACTGACGCCAAGCTGTTCCGCCGTATGCGTCATATGCCAACGCGTCTGTTCCAGCGCATTGAGCAACGCCAGCCGCTCGGCATCCTCCAGCGGATGCTCAGACGGCTCTTCAACGGTCACCACCGGTGCCGGCCGGGTCTGTCGAATCATCGCCGGTAAATCCTCCAGACCGATCCGCCCGCCGTCGCACAACGCCGCCAATGTCCGCAGTACATTGCGCAATTGCCGCACGTTACCGGGCCACGCGAAGCCCAACAAAGCCTGGCGGGCCGGTTCATCTATCAGCACCGCCTCCCCTGCCGCCTCTTCAGCCAGCAAAAAGTCGAGCAGCTGGGATTTATCGCTGCGCTCACGCAACGCTGGCAAACCGATCTCCAACCCATTGAGCCGGTAATACAAATCTTCGCGGAAGCTGCCATCCTGCACTCGCTCCAGCAAATTGCGGTGAGTGGCGCTGATGATCCGCACATTGACCGCCTCCGGCTCGCCGCCAATCGGCACCACCTGACGATCTTCCAGCACCCTTAACAGCCGCGTCTGCAGTGCCAGCGGCATGTCACCGATTTCATCGAGGAACAACGTCCCGCCATCGGCCTGCTGCAACTTGCCGCGCATGCCTTCCTTACGCGCGCCGGTAAAGCTGCCGCCGCGATAGCCGAACAGTTCGCTCTCGATCAGGCTTTCAGGAATCGCCGCGCAGTTGAGGGCAACGAACGCTTTTTCAGCGCGCTGACTGGCTTGATGCACGGCTTTGGCGAAGGCCTCTTTGCCGGATCCGGTTTCGCCATTGATCAACAGCGGCACGTCCCGTTCAAAGACTCGCAGGGACTTGCGGAAATCTTCCTGCAAGGCAGCATCGCCAATACAGATGCCCGACAAGCGCGGGCGCTCAGCCATCGCCGGGCGTTGAACCACCGGCACCGGAATGCTGCGCGGCTGGCCCCGCAGCACGGCAAACAGACTGCGCCCGTCTCGGGTTCGCAACGGCCAACTGGCGCTGGCATTCACACTCGCGCGGCCGAGCAAGTCATCCAGCGAGCAATCGAAAAATGCCTCCACCGGTTTGCCCAACAATCCGCCGCGAACATGCCCCAACAGATTCAGCGCGCTCTGGTTGACCGCACTGATCAGCCCTTCTCCGTCGAACGCCAGCAACCCCTCGCTGAACAGCCCCACGGATTCGGCCTGCAAGTGAAAGCGCAGCAACCATTGATTGTCGAAATAACGCAGGAAATAGCAGCTCTCGATCATCTTCGCCGACAGATTGACCAGGGCCATGGTGTGGAACTGGCTCTGCCGCGAAACATCATGGCGCGCCGACGATACGTCGAGCACCGCCAGCAGTTCGCCGTGCGGATCGAACACCGGGCTTGCGGAGCAGGTGAGGCCGGTGTGGCGGCCGCGAAAATGCTCATCCTGATGAATGGTCAGCGACTGCCGCTCCACCAGGCACGTGCCGATGCCGTTGGTGCCTTCGCACGCCTCGCTCCAGTCGGCGCCAAGCCAGAGGCCGGCGCGTTCGAAAATCTTCCGTTCTGCAGGCGCGGTGACGCAGTTGAGGATCACCCCGCGCGCGTCGGTCAGCAGCACCGCGTGGCCAGCGCCGGAAAGTTGCTGATGAAGACTGGCCATTTCGTTGCCGGCAATGTGCAGCACTTGCTGCAAGCGCTCGCGGCTTTCCAGTACGCGGCCATGCTCCAGCACTGTCGGCGGCATGGTCAGCGCCGGGTCGAGATGATAATCCTCAAGACAACGCAGCCAGGAACGGGCAATCGACGGATCGCTGCCGGGACCGTGCAGGTGGGATTTGCCCTGGGTCACAGTCAGCACTTGCCGGGCATGGCGACTTAAATGGTTGTCGTGCATTTCTTATTATTCTCCCCGAGCGGTCTACATCGCCCCTGTAGGAGCTGCCGAGTGAAACGAGGCTGCGATCTTTTGATTTTGCTTTTAAGAACAAGATCAAAAGATCGCAGCCTCGTTTCACTCGGCAGCTCCTACAGGGGTCATGCAGCAGCCATTCATCTGTGAGTACCGAGCATCCTCCAGCCTAGCCTGCATTACAATGCTGGCAAGACCACCCAGTCACAGGGTGTGGCACAAGCGGTACAAAGTGTCACGGGGGCTGTACCAAAAGCGTTGCAGGCGCTGCCCGCCCGTCCGACACAAACCGCGCAAGGCCTTGATTTGCCTGACCTGCAAGGCAGTGGCCCGACCTTTGCTCTACGCTTATAGCAAGCGCTCATGCGCTCTCCCTTATAAGCACAAAAGCCAAGGAGAAATCACCATGCGTTACGCTCACCCCGGTACTGAAGGCGCTATCGTTTCGTTCAAGAGCAAATACGGTAACTACATCGGCGGCGAGTTCGTCGCGCCTGTTAAAGGTCAGTACTTCACCAATACCTCGCCAGTAAATGGCCAACCGATTGCCGAATTCCCGCGCTCCACGGCCGAAGACATCGATAAAGCCCTGGACGCTGCCCACGCGGCTGCCGATGCCTGGGGCGCCACGTCCGCCCAGGCGCGCTCGCTGGTGCTGCTGAAAATCGCCGACCGCATCGAACAGAACCTCGAAGTGCTGGCGATCACCGAATCCTGGGACAACGGCAAAGCCGTACGTGAAACCCTCAACGCCGACATTCCGCTGGCTGCCGACCACTTCCGCTACTTCGCCGGTTGCATCCGTGCCCAGGAAGGCAGCGCCGCCGAAATCGACGGCAACACCGTGGCCTATCACATCCATGAACCGCTGGGCGTGGTCGGGCAGATCATCCCGTGGAACTTCCCGATCCTGATGGCCGCCTGGAAACTCGCCCCGGCACTGGCGGCCGGTAACTGCGTGGTGCTCAAGCCTGCCGAGCAAACGCCGCTGGGCATTACCATGCTGATGGAGCTGATCGGCGACCTGCTGCCGCCGGGCGTGCTGAACGTGGTGCAAGGCTATGGCAAAGAGGCCGGTGAGGCCTTGGCCACCAGCAAACGCATCGCCAAGATCGCCTTCACCGGCTCGACCCCGGTCGGCTCGCACATCATGAAATGCGCCGCGGAAAACATCATTCCGTCCACCGTGGAGCTGGGTGGCAAGTCGCCGAACATCTTCTTCGCCGACATCATGCAAGCCGAAGAAACCTTCATCGAAAAAGCTGCAGAAGGCCTGGTGCTGGCATTCTTCAACCAGGGCGAAGTCTGCACCTGCCCGTCTCGCGCACTGGTGCAAGAGTCGATCTACGACGACTTCATGAAAGTGGTGATGAAGAAAGTCCTGCAGATCAAACGTGGCGACCCGCTGGACACCGACACCATGGTCGGCGCCCAGGCGTCGGAGCAGCAATTCGACAAAATCCTTTCGTACCTGGAAATCGCCAAGGGCGAAGGCGCCGAGTTGTTGACCGGCGGCAAAATCGAAAAACTCGAGGGCAACCTGGCGACCGGGTATTACATCCAGCCGACCCTGCTCAAGGGCACCAACAAAATGCGCGTGTTCCAGGAAGAAATCTTTGGGCCGGTGGTAAGCATCACCACCTTCAAGGACGAAGCCGAAGCCCTGGCCATCGCCAACGACACCGAGTTCGGCCTGGGCGCCGGTCTCTGGACCCGCGACATCAACCGCGCCTACCGCATGGGCCGCGCCATCAAGGCCGGTCGTGTCTGGACCAACTGCTACCACCTGTACCCGGCGCATGCGGCGTTCGGCGGGTACAAAAAATCCGGCGTCGGTCGTGAAACCCACAAAATGATGCTCGATCACTATCAGCAGACCAAAAACCTGCTGGTGAGCTACGACATCAATCCGTTGGGGTTCTTCTAAACCATCCGACTGTAGGAGCTGCCGCAGGCTGCGATCTTTTGATCTTTGCTTGTCGGTAGCTCCCGTCGTCTGATTGAAAAGATCGCAGGCTTCGCCAGCTCCTACAGAGATGGCTTTCCAAACCATTCACCAAGCATCGCCCTGCCGCTCTGGCATGGGCTTTGCGTGCCCGTTCCACACACAAAACGTCGTACCTGAAAGTCCAACAGATCAAACAATAAAAAGACAGCGAGGACTTATGACTTCTTCTACACAGCTCAAACCCACACTCGGCACCCTGCATCTATGGGGCATAGCCGTCGGCCTGGTGATTTCCGGCGAATACTTCGGCTGGAGTTACGGCTGGGGCACCGCAGGCACCCTGGGTTTCCTCGTCACCGCGTTGATGGTGGCGACGATGTACACCTGCTTCATCTTCAGTTTCACCGAATTGACCACTGCGATTCCCCACGCAGGCGGGCCGTTTGCCTACAGCCGGCGGGCCTTTGGCGAAAAAGGCGGATTGATCGCCGGCATCGCCACCCTGATCGAATTCGTCTTTGCGCCCCCGGCGATTGCCATGGCCATCGGCGCCTACCTTAATGTGCAATACCCGGAACTTGATCCCAAGATTGCCGCCGTTGGTGCTTATTTTGTCTTCATGGGCCTCAATATTCTCGGCGTCAGCATCGCCGCCACCTTCGAATTGGTGGTCACCGTACTGGCCGTTGCCGAATTGCTGGTGTTCATGGGGGTGGTTGCGCCGGGCTTCAGTTTCAGTAACTTCGTGCTCAACGGCTGGTCAGGCTCCAACGAATTCACCGTGGCCTCGATCCCGGGCATCTTTGCGGCGATCCCGTTTGCGATCTGGTTCTTCCTCGCCATTGAAGGTGCCGCCATGGCCGCCGAAGAAGCCAAGGACCCCAAACGCACAATTCCCAAGGCCTACGTTAGTGGCATCCTGACCCTGGTGTTCCTGGCGATCGGCGTGATGGTGATGGCGGGCGGTGTTGGTGACTGGCGTCAGCTGTCGAACATCAACGATCCGCTGCCCCAGGCGATGAAAGCGGTGGTCGGCAATAATTCGAGCTGGATGCACATGTTGGTCTGGATCGGCCTTTTTGGCCTGGTGGCGAGTTTCCACGGGATCATCCTCGGGTACTCGCGGCAGTTCTTTGCGCTGGCCCGTGCCGGTTACCTGCCTCGTTCGCTGGCCAAACTGTCGCGTTTCCAGACGCCGCACCGCGCCATCCTGGCGGGCGGCGTGATCGGTATCGCGGCGATTTACAGCGATGGTCTGGTCAACCTGCAAGGCATGACACTGACGGCGGCGATGATCACCATGTCGGTATTCGGCGCCATCGTGATGTACATCATCAGTATGCTGAGCCTGTTCAAGCTGCGTAAGACCGAACCCAACCTGGAACGCTCATTCCGTGCACCGGGCTACCCGATCGTGCCGGGGATTGCGCTGTTCCTGGCGGTGGTTTGCCTGATAGCAATGGCCTGGTTCAACACGCTGATCGGGTGTGTGTTCCTTGGTTTCATGGCGGCCGGTTACTTGTATTTCCAACTGACCGCCAAACAGCGCTTCGATGCACCGGCGGATGCGATGCTCGAAGGCGTCTGAACTTGCCCTGTAGGAGCTGCCGCAGGCTGCGATCTTTTGATCTTGATCTTAAAAGACAAGATCAAAAGATCGCAGCCTGCGGCAGCTCCTACAGGGGTGTATTTGAGTTATTGATTGGATCAGGAGGACACCATGGCCACATTCGCCCACTCCATCGGCGCCCGGACTTTCCGCTTCGAGAGCCTCAAGGAAGTCATGGCCAAGGCCAGCCCGGCACGCTCCGGAGACTTCCTGGCCGGCGTAGCCGCGCTCAATGATGGCGAACGCGTGGCCGCGCAGATGGCCCTGGCTGACATCCCGCTGGCTCATTTCCTACAGGAAGTCCTAATTCCATATGAGGCCGATGAAGTCACCCGACTGATCATCGACACTCACGATAAACAGGCCTTCGCCGTCGTCAGCCACCTCACCGTCGGTGGTTTTCGCGACTGGTTGCTCAGCGATGCCGCCGACGAACAGAGCCTGCGCGCCCTCGCCCCCGGCCTGACCCCGGAAATGGCGGCCGCCGTGTCGAAAATCATGCGCGTGCAGGACTTGATATTGGTGGCGCAGAAAATCCGCGTGGTCACTCAGTTTCGCGGCACGATGGGCTTGCGCGGTCGTTTATCCACGCGCCTGCAACCCAACCACCCCACCGACGAACCGTCCGGCATCGCCGCGAGCATCCTCGACGGCCTGTTGTACGGCAACGGCGACGCCATGATCGGCATCAACCCGGCCACCGACAGCATCGCGTCGATCTGCGCCATGCTGGAAATGCTCGACGCGATCATCCAGCGCTACGAAATTCCTACGCAAGCCTGCGTCTTGACCCACGTCACCACCTCCATCGAAGCGATCAATCGCGGCGTACCGCTGGACCTGGTGTTCCAGTCGATCGCTGGCACGGAGGCGGCCAATGCCAGTTTCGGCATCAACCTGAACGTCTTGCAGGAAGGTTACGACGCCGGCTTGAGCCTGAATCGCGGCACGTTGGGCCAGAACCTGATGTATTTCGAAACCGGCCAGGGCAGTGCCCTGTCAGCCAACGCCCACCACGGCATCGATCAACAGACTTGCGAAACCCGCGCCTACGCCGTGGCGCGACATTTCAAACCGTTTTTGGTGAACACGGTCGTAGGATTCATCGGCCCGGAATACCTCTACAACGGTAAGCAAATCATCCGTGCCGGCCTGGAAGACCACTTCTGCGGCAAACTGCTGGGCGTACCGATGGGCTGCGACATTTGCTACACCAACCACGCCGAAGCCGACCAGGACGATATGGATACCCTGCTGACCCTGCTGGGCGTGGCCGGGATCAACTTCATCATGGGCATCCCCGGCTCCGACGACATCATGCTCAACTACCAGACCACTTCGTTTCATGACGCGCTCTATGCCCGACAAACCCTGGGCCTCAAACCCGCGCCGGAGTTCGAACAGTGGTTGGCGAAAATGGGCATCTTCACTCAGGCCGACGGCAAGATTCACTTCGGCGACAGCCTGCCGGCGGCCTTCCGCCAAGCGATGGGGCAACTGGGATGAGTGTTGAAATGGATAAAACACCCGCTGATCCAGAGAACCCGTTGCTGGAACTGCGCCGACTGACACCGGCGCGGATCGCCCTGGGTCGAACGGGTACCAGCATGCCGACCAGCGCCCAGCTGGATTTCCAGTACGCCCACGCCGAGGCGCGGGATGCGGTGCACTTACCGTTCGACCATGCCGGGCTCAGTGCGCAACTGACCGAACGCGGACGCAGCAGTTTGTTGCTACACAGCGCCGCCACGGACCGGAACAGTTATTTGCAACGCCCTGATTTGGGGCGAAAGTTGAGCAGCGAATCGGCGCAGACGTTGCGCGATTACGCGTTGGCCAACCCCGGCGGCATTGATCTGGCGATTGTCGTTGCCGATGGGTTGTCGGCGCTGGCCGTTCATCGCCATACCCTGCCGTTTCTGGCGCGGATGGAAGATCAGATTGTGGGGGACGGCTGGTCCGTTTCACCGGTCATTCTGGTGGAACAGGGTCGGGTCGCCGTCGCCGACGAAATCGGTGAGTTACTCGGCGCGAAGATGGTGGTGATCCTGATCGGCGAACGCCCAGGGCTCAGCTCCCCAGACAGCCTGGGACTGTATTTCACCTATAATCCCAAGGTTGGGCTGACCGATGCCTATCGCAACTGCATCTCCAACGTTCGTCTCGAAGGACTGAGTTACGGGATGGCGGCACACCGCTTGCTGTATTTGATGCGAGAAGCCTGTCGTCGGCAGCTGTCTGGCGTCAATCTGAAGGACGAGGCACAAGTTCAGACGTTGGCGTCGGACGCAGGTGCAGACATGAAAGGTAATTTCCTACTGGGTCCGTCGGATGCCTGAATCGTTTCCGCATTGCGTTTCTCATTCGATTTCAGGCAGGATCGAAACACGGCTGCCCGAGCGAGAACCGTTTGCCGTCAGAGCACATGAAGACAGCCACTTGAAGACGAGACCTATCGATGCGGATTATTCAAGCGACCCTCGAACACCTGGACATGCTGACCCCGTTGTTCGTCAAATATCGCGAGTTTTATGGCTCCCTGCCGTATCCGGACTCGTCCCGGGCGTTCCTCGAGAAACGCCTGCGACGCAAGGAGTCGGTGATCTACCTGGCCCTGGCCGATGACGACACCCACAAACTGATGGGTTTCTGTCAGTTGTATCCAAGCTTTTCGTCGCTTTCGCTTAAACGGGTATGGATTCTCAACGACATCTACGTCGCCGAAGACGCCCGCCGTCAGTTAGTGGCCGACAACCTGATCCGCACCGCGAAGAAAATGGCCAAGGAAACCAATGCCGTGCGCATGCGCGTTTCCACCAGCGCCAACAACGAAGTCGCGCAGAAAACCTACGAATCCATCGGGTTCAAAGAAGACACCGAGTTCAAGAACTATGTGTTGCCGATCAGCGAAGAGCTGTAAGACCTTAAAAGATCGCAGCCTTCGGCAGCTCCTACAGGGATCGCGTAAATCTGTAGGAGCTGCCGAAGGCTGCGATCTTTGCCCCACAGACACCGCAAAACCCAGAAATCCCCCGCTACACACTGGACGCGCTTTTCACGTTTCAGCCCGTATAATGCCGGCCTTTCCGGCTTGTAAGAAAAACTACACCCGTCTGTAGGCTTTCGCGAAGTCATCCGCACAGGCCTGCCGAGTCGGGCCGTCACCACAGGTGCCCCCCATGGATTTCAACCCGCTCGACCTTATCCTGCATCTCGATGTTTACCTCGACATGCTGGTCAACAACTACGGGCCATGGATCTACGCCATTCTGTTTCTGGTGATCTTCTGCGAAACCGGCCTGGTGGTGATGCCATTCCTGCCGGGCGATTCCCTACTGTTCATCGCCGGCGCCGTGGCAGCCGGTGGCGGCATGGACCCTGTGCTGCTGGGCGGACTGCTGATGCTGGCGGCCATCCTCGGTGACAGCACCAACTATGTGATCGGACGAACGGCCGGCGAGCGTTTGTTCAGCAATCCGAACTCGAAGATCTTCCGGCGCGACTACCTGCAACAAACCCACGACTTCTATGAGAAGCACGGCGGTAAAACCGTCACCCTCGCACGCTTCCTGCCGATCATCCGCACCTTTGCACCCTTCGTCGCCGGCGTGGCCAAAATGCCGTACCCGCGCTTCTTCGCCTTTAGCATCCTCGGCACGATCGTGTGGGTCGGCGGCCTGGTGACGCTGGGTTACTTCTTCGGCAACGTACCGTTCATCAAGCAAAACCTGTCGCTGCTGGTCGTGGGTATCATTCTGCTGTCGCTGGTTCCGATGATCATCGGCATGGTCCGCAGCCGCTTCGGCAATGCGGCGTCCAAAGCCCAATCACGCTAAATGGGTATGTGGTCGCTAAGCGCCTGGCGTCGCCAACGCACGTTGGCCAAACACCCGATTGCCGACGATATGTGGCAGCGGGTACGCCACCACCTGAGTTTTCTCGACGGGATCACTGACGAACAAGACCAGTGGTTGCGTGAAGCCAGCGTGCTGTTCCTCCAGGACAAACACCTGACTGCCCTGCCCGGCGTCGAACTCCATCAGGAGCAACGCCTGCTGCTTGCCGCCCAGGCTCAATTGCCACTGCTGAACCTGGGTGACCTGAACTGGTATCAGGGTTTCCACGAAATCGTCCTCTACCCCGATGACTTCCTCAGCCCCCAGCGCCATCGCGATGCCAGTGGCGTCGAGCACGAATGGGACGGCGAGCATAGCGGCGAAGCCTGGCAGCAAGGCCCGATCATCCTCGCCTGGCCCGGCGTGATGGCCAGCGGTGGCTGGGAAGGCTACAACCTGGTGATCCACGAGCTAGCGCACAAACTCGACATGCTCAACGGCGACGCCAACGGCCTGCCACCGCTGCACCCCGACATGCGGGTCAGCGAATGGGCCAAGGTTATGCAAGAAGCCTACGACGACCTTGATGGTCAACTGGATCGCAACCCCGACGCCGAAACCGCCATCGATCCCTACGCGGCGGAAAACCCCGCCGAGTTCTTTGCCGTCACCAGTGAATACTTCTTCAGCGCCCCGGACTTGCTGCACGAGGCGTATCCTCGGGTTTACGAGCAGCTGAAGTTGTTTTACCGCCAGGATCCGTTGGCAAGACTCAAGCAACTTCAGGCCGAAGACCCGGTCTATCAGACACCCGACTAAGGTCGGGTACGTGGCATCGAAGGCGGAATATGCCTATAATCGCCGCCACTTTTTGGTCAATCCGGCCAAGTGTTTTTGGTCAACTAACGGGGGCACCGCCCAATGAGCTACAGCAAGATTCCGGCTGGCAAAGACCTGCCGAACGACATCTACGTCGCGATCGAGATTCCGGCCAACCACGCCCCGATCAAATACGAAATCGACAAAGACAGCGATTGCCTGTTCGTTGACCGTTTCATGGCCACCCCGATGTTCTACCCGGCCAACTACGGTTTCATCCCAAACACCCTGGCTGACGACGGTGACCCCCTCGACGTGCTGGTCGTGACCCCTTACCCGGTTGCCCCAGGTTCGGTGATCCGCGCTCGTCCGGTCGGCATCCTGAACATGACCGACGACGGCGGCGGCGATGCCAAAGTCATCGCAGTCCCACACGACAAGCTGTCCCAGCTGTACGTCGACGTGAAGGAATACACCGACCTGCCACCGCTGCTGATTCAGCAGATCGAGCACTTCTTCGCGAACTACAAAGACCTCGAAAAAGGCAAATGGGTGAAGATCGAAGGCTGGGCCGGTGCAGACGCCGCCCGCGACGCGATCATGAAGTCGGTTGCTGCTTATAAAGGCTGAGCCGCCACTGGCCTTGCGCCACTGACGACTTGAAAAAACCCCGGTTAATCCGGGGTTTTTTGTGGGCGCAGGAAAGGCTTTAAACGCAGCGTTTAACAATTCGGCGCTTCTGTTTTTTCTTGTTTAATTTTTACCTAATACGTCTTACATGCGGTCGTAAATTTCCCGCGCATTTTGAACGGTTCGTTTATTCAAAGCCGCGCCATACGCCCGTAGACTCATGTTTATGAAGAAAAAAAACACAAGCGGTCCACGGTTTAAAGCGCTCCTCAAGGCGGCGAACATCACGACGACGGGATTCGCCGAATTTCTCGACACGGCGCCGCAAAACGTCCACAACTGGTACACCCGCGGTGTGCCCGATCACTGCATGGAAGCCGTCGCCAGAAAGCTCTCGGTGAACAGTGAGTGGCTCAAATGCTTGGAAGGCCCGAAAGATGCCAGACACCTGCGGCTGGTCGACGAGACCGGCAACACCTTCGACGCCCAGGCCATCCGGGGCATCTACACCGTTATCGAGCCCACCGATGTCGAGTTGTTCTTTTACAAAGAAGTGCCTGTCGCCCAGGGCTCCAATAAAACGCACGTCATTGAAGACACAAACCAACCCATCCGGCTGCCCCGCAGCCATCTCGACTCACTGGAAATCAACCACGCGGATGCCATCTGCGCCTGCATGATCGGCAACAGCATGGACGAAAAGATTGAAGACGGTTCAACCCTCGCCATCGATCGCGGCCTGACCCAGATCATTGACGGCGAGATTTACGCAATCGAACACGACGGGATGCTGCGAATAAAGTATCTGCACCGGATGCCGGGGAATGGCTTGCGCTTGCGCAGCCACAACAGCGCCGAATACCCGGACGAGGTCTTCAGGGCCGCGCAAATCGAAGAGCAGAACATCAGGGTATTGGGCTGGGTATTCTGGTGGTCGACCCTCAACAAACGCCGACCACCCGTGCCGTTCCTATGAACACCTTGGTAGCAGCTGGCGAAGCCTGCGTCCGACTGCGCAGCAGTCGTAAACCCTGTATCTGCGGTGTATCTGTAACACCGCGGTGAATGGATTTACGACTGCTGCGCAGTCGGACGCAGGCTTCGCCAGCTGCTACAAATCACGTGATAGCGCGAGGACGCACACCAAGCTGGGAATTCCCCAAAAAAATCAGTATGCTGCGCCCCACATTTGCGCATCGACCCGCCCCGCGGCCCTGATCGCACCGACAAGGCAGATGATTTTCTCGCCGAGTCCCACAGCCGGACGCAAGATCCGGGTGTACGTTTTGAAGGCTGGCGCGGTTTACCAAAAATGAACCAAGCCAGTCCCCGAGAAGCCGGCCACAAGCCGGCTTTTTAATGCCTGAAATAATCCTGCCCCAAGGATCACCTTGCTAACCAAGGCGATCACCACTCTGGTAACCGATATCGTCAGACTTCGAGTGCCGTGATTTTCATCGCAACAGCCTGCTGCTGTTGTGCCTGCAAAATCGCGCAGACCCGCAAATTCAGAGACACGTACTCGTCCCAACTGTATTGATGGGCGTAGCGCAGGGTGTATTGACGATCCACTCGACAGATGTCCGGGCGCTCTGAGTAGATGGTGCAACCTTTGGCGGTTGCATCGTAGTGCTTGCAAGTGCCGTCGCCACGATCCAGGAACCGGGTTTCCTCGGCAACGTGTACATGCTGGCAGCACAGCCCGCATTGGCTGCAGGGGAAGGCGGAGGTTGATATGACAGGGCTTTGCATAAAAATGTTACCGCTATGACGCGGCACCGTTAGCAACAGGAACATTGGGTGGATTGCCCGCGCCTAGGCGCGGGCAAGGCGTTTTATGCGGAGGGAGTATCCAGGCTCGCTTTCTGTCCGCTCGCTACGGCTGCGACATCCTTGATGCGCTTTTCCGTTGCCAACACCAGATTGCCGTCCTTATCCAGAATAGCCGTGTCGATCATGGCCTTGAGCAACTGGGCAAACTTGACTGAGTGGAAAACCACTTTCTTGCTTTCATCCGAATAGGTGCGGTAATCCACGCCATTGTTATCGATGATTTTTTTCAGTTCGCTCACGGTGCGGCGCAATTGAGAGCTGATTTTGGAGAATGTCGCGTTCGCCAGCGAAGTCACTTTCTCGATAGCCTGCAGCTTGCCGGCCATCAACTCGGCTTGATCGCGGATAGTGCGAGCTTGCTCCAGGTTGCTGCGGGCAGTGTTCAGGGCTTCTTCGCCCTTGTTACCCAAAACGTGGCCGAAGATTGCCAACGCCGGGCCTGCGACGATGCCACCCAACACCATCATGCCTCCGGCCATGCCATAGCCACCGGCGGCCAACGAACCGCCACCCAGCCAGGCGAGTGTGGCGTTGGTGGCGGCAACGCCTCCCAGTGAAGAAATAGCCGTGCCCGTGCTCGCAGTGGCGAGCAACATGGTGCCGTTGTAGGCACCAAAGGCCAGCGCTGCACCACCTCCCATACCAGCACCCAGACCGAGGCCTGCATCCTTGAGTGCCTGGTAGTCCTGCCGTAAACCGGAGAGGGTTTTATTGGAAAAATCACCCGCGTTCAGTTTATCCAGCTCCGGACTCTGAGAGAGCTCGACGTTTTTCAAACGCTCGAAGGTTTCGATAAATTCGGCAACCACACCGTTGAACGCACGCAGTTTGCGCTGGCCATAGTCTTCCAGCGTAGCGTTGGTCGCCTTGCGCTGTTCTTCGACCTTTTGGTTGGCGGAGTTCACCATCGAGCGGGCGTCGGTATTGATGTCTTTAGCGTTGCTGTGGTCAATCGCACCGCCGACACCTTTGGCTGCTCCGTACAAACCGGCAGCGGCGGCTACAGCACCAATAATCAGGGGAATAGGCATGGTCGTATCCTTACTCGAGAATGATCGAAATGGTTTTGCTGACTTCCTGATTCAGCGTTTCGGCGCGCTCCAGGAGATCATCGAAGATGAAGTCTTCCAATTGATGATGTAGCTGAAACTCTTTGAGCAGCGCCCACTCGATGCTTGTGATGTGGCCGTCACGCAGGGCGACCAGCAGCAGCTCGAACAAGATGACTTTGGGCGTGGATGGCAGCTCGAATTTCTTGCCCTTGAGCAGCGCTTTCAAAACCGTCGTGGCGGCTTGTACGCGGGTTTCAGGCTTTTCCGCTTTAGGAATCGGAAATGTTTTCAGAATCTCGATGAGTCGAGATTTGACGTCTGTTGACGAAAAAATTGCCAAACCGGCGAAGGCAGATTGAGGGCTGGCGGATTGCTCAAGTTCAGCAATCAGTTCGCGCTCCTGCTCACCTTCCTGAATGGACAGTGCACTGAGATCAGTATCAGAGGTGAACTCGTCGGCAGTCTTTCCATCCCACAGAAGCGGTTTGTCGGCCAAGGCCAGCAGCTTCGCCAGTTCAATGAGGTGCAACTTGTCCGAATTGGACAGCAGTTTGATAAGCATGCAGGGGGTCGTCCTTTTTCCAGGGGTGCGTCAGGTCAAACAACGTGGGTTACAAGGTCAATGGGTCGTCGGAACTCATGAAATCGTCGAACTCTTCCATTGACTGAAACTGCAGTTGTTTTCCCAAGAGGGTGGCGTATTGATTGATGGCGGCAGCCAAGACATCGGCGTTGCTGTCGCCGGCGGAATTCACAATGGAAAACAAGTGTTCCGTTTCTCGGCGTAACTGAGGAATTTCGCGACGCGTGAAGTCATCCAGTTGCGCTTGTTCTTCTGCGATGCGGTCACGGGCAGCGGCTTCGATTGCACAGGTGCGCGCCAGTTGCTGACGAGAAAGCTCAACGCCACGGGCAGCATCCAATGCACTTTGGTAAAACAGAGACGAAAGGGTGTAGCCAATCATGCCGCCGATGGCAGCCCCGACAAAGGGGATGGGAATGGCGATCTGCCCGAGTGCAGCCATCATGCTGCTGGAGAGCATGCCTGCACCTTTCTCACCCACTTCGCTCAGCAACTGCGCCTCGCTGATCTCACCGCTGACGTAACGCTTGATCGAACTGCCCAGTGACAGGCAGATGTTGATCGCTAGCGCCGGTGCGTTCGTACCCGCGAGGGTGCGCAAGGTTTGATTGCTTGATTGCTGCATACCGCCTTTCAGCGCCGAGCCGGCAAAGGCAGTGCCATAGCCAAGTACGGCAGCTTTAGCCGTATCGACGGCTACATCTTGAGCAGCTTCACCGAATTGCTTTTTTTCCTGTGCAACGTTGAACGCATTGGTCAGCAACGAAATGACGCCACCGATGAGCGCGCCGTATTTGGCGCCCTCCATACCGGCACGGTGACTGGTACGGGCGATATCTTTCACCGTCTCACGCAGCGGCCTTTCGGCGTAATCGATGGCCTGCTCGGTGGTGATGCCAAGGTCAACGATGTCTTCTGCAGCAAGCTTGTCGAATTTATCCGCGCGTTCACGGAATTTTTCCGCCAGCTCAGGTTTTCCCTTCTGCTCTGCCTGCAGTGCGCGCTTCCTCAAGCCTTCCGAGCGATCCCGACAGTAAGTCTTGGCGTCTTCGACCTGCTCGCTCGGCAGTTCCAGTTTTTTGCCGAAATACTTGCTGTACTTGTGATCTTCGTGGCTGACCTGGTTGGCAACCCTGTTTCCGCTGGCTTCTAATTTTGTCTGGGCCTCATAAACGATCTCGCCCTTTTCATTCACACGGACCCGGTCCACTGCCTCACGGTATCTGGAGTCAGTTTCAATGCCGTAATGCTTCAAGTCGTCGCTGCGAATGGTGCGTTCGGCTGATTTGTTGATGATGGCTTCAGCGTTGTCGCGACTGGTACCCGAGATTTCGGCAGCCCAGCCCGCTCGTTGTTTGACGATGGTCTTTTCCTGGCTGACGCCTTTCAGGCCCTTGCTTAGAATTTTCCCGGCTTCATTGTCGACGCCGGTAAAACCTTTGATGTATTCGGCGTTGGCACTGCCATAGCGACTGACGGTTTCACTCGTGGACAACGCTGTTGCAGTGCGCGCGATATCCCGATTGATTTCGTCATTGTTGTGCTCATGCGCAGCGGTGGAAGCAGGAGTAGAGAGATCGCTGGGCTTCATGGTGTCTCCTGATAAAAATGTGCTTTGGCGGTGCCGGGGCGCACAAGCGGGCGTCGAGAGTCGCTGCCATGAAACGGCTCCAGGCTTTGCTCGGGGTAAGGCGGGGTTTTGTTTAGCCGCCAGGTGATTGACGGGAATGTTTCAGCGATTGGCTCACGATGTTCAATCGAATCCGGACTGGAAACGCTTTTGGACTCGCGAAGGATGACGCGGAACAGGATCCGGCGCCTGAATAGACTGTCGTTGGGATCTGACATGATGGGATAGCTCGAATCGACCTTGATCTGATAGTCCGCCGGCATCACATGCTGGCGAACGTTCCATTTAGTGGCTTTTTAACACTATCTGACGTTGTTCGCCATTAGCGGAAAGCCGAAGCCTCCCAAGCGCTCGGCGGGGCGCTAAAGACTGTTACGAAACCTTTCGCGGTCCAGTTCTTTTTTCAGATTGTCGATCGACTGGTTTTTTTTCATCATCAAGGCACCGACCACCAGACCGATCGCAAAACAGGCCAACTCTTTCATGGGAAACTCCTCGCAAGTTGATCAGGAAGATGAGGGCCATCCTCCACTCCGTCCTTCACACCGCCGGGATCAATGACTGCAATATCATCAGCTTTCCTTGCAGTTGCTCGACATGCGCTTTCTCCGCTCGCAAGGCCGAGCGCAATTCGCGATTTTCTGTTTCCCAGATGCGTGCCCAACGTGTGGCGGCCCGACAGTCCAGCATCATCTGCCAGATACGACGCAACCGCAGATACTGAAACAACAGGGTCAACATAATCACGCCAAGCAAAACCACCGCACCTGTAGAAACCACGTCCAACGTGTTCATATCCACTTCCCTCGTGAGTTCGAGTTATCTCGAAAGACAGCCACACGATATGTAGTGTTAGACGACAGGTCCACAATGTAGACTTATACAGGTAAAGAATTGGCGCACATGGAGAGGTTATGAAACG
The DNA here is from genome assembly GCF_059716195.1 of Pseudomonas sp. LBUM1644. Taxonomy (NCBI): domain Bacteria; kingdom Pseudomonadati; phylum Pseudomonadota; class Gammaproteobacteria; order Pseudomonadales; family Pseudomonadaceae; genus Pseudomonas; species Pseudomonas sp. LBUM1644. The sequence continues at coordinate 5,589,018 of NZ_CP166812.1, forward strand.
CAAGCAATCCATCGAGCAGGTCCGCTGGGACCTGGCACTGCGTTATCGTTTGATCGAGACCGTAACCTGGTGGGAAGGCCGGCTGACAACGGGACACTTGATCCAGAGCTTTGGAATCAGTCGGCAGCAGGCGTCGAAGGACATCAACACCTACATCAATGAACATGCGCCTAAAAACCTTACATATGACAAACAGATAAAGGGCTATGTGCCCAGCAAAGTGTTCAAACCACTGTTCATAGACGACAGCGCCAGCGCCTATTTGCACCTGCTGTATCAAAACAACGCACGCGCACCGCACATCGAAGGACTGGCCCTGGCTTACGCCCACACCAAGGTGCTCGAAGTACCCGATCGGTCGATCAAGGCGGAAGTCCTGCGTCCACTGCTCAAGGCCTGTCGCGACCATCTGCGCCTGGACATCGACTACGTCTCGCTGAATAGCCCAACCCCCGAGGGCCGCACAATTGCACCGCACACGCTGGTGTATACCGGCATGCGCTGGCACGTTCGCGCCTACTGCGAAAAAAATCGCCAGTACCGCGACTTCGTACTGAGCAGGTTTAGAGGCGTGCCCGACATGCGGGAGGATAAAACCGAAAACGGTATCGATGGAGATGATGTATGGAACACAGAGGTGCCGGTCATCATCAAGCCTGACGAACGCCTGGATAAAGCGCAGCGGGCAATCATTGAAATCGACTTTGGCATGACGGATGGACAGTTGGTCGTTCCAAGCCGCAGGGCACTGGTGAAGTATGTGTTGCAGCGCTACCAGATTGACCCGAAAAACCTGAACCCCATCGCTGAGGCGCAGCAGATTGTGGTCACCAACCTCAAGGAGTTGAAACCCTGGCTTTACGATTGAGCCAGGGTTTTTCCGAGCAACACCCAAGCGCTCAAAGTAACCAGGTTCTCGCAGGCGACTTGGGTTGAATCTCGACCACATTCAGCGCCTGCAGGATTGGCAAGACGTAAGTGATGTTTCTTTGGCCGTAATTGCCAGTGGCAGTCAAGCGGGAGGCTCGACAAAGAGGTCCCGCCTTTTCGGCGACTGTGTTTGCGTTTATCACACACGGTCCTCTTCGGTCATGATTATGACTGTGCAAATATTGTAGAGCCGCCTCGAAGGCGCTGCGAGGTATAACTATTGGTGTAGCGCCTGGCTTCACAGTGACCCCGTTGGCACTCACGGCCACTACCTCAAACGTCTTTTTCCCACTGGGTGTATTCAACTCAGCCAAGCCACTGATCAGTGGCCAGACGGCGGCAATGCTGTTTGCTGCTGAAAAACTCATTATGTTCATTCCTTATGGACAGAAAAGTACAACCGCTGCAGGCAGTGTCCTTGATTCGCCACAGCATTGCGGCGACAAATGCCAACCTGATTGTGTCAGCACCGCTTGCAGATTTCCCACCTCACGGATAACTAAACCCCTTAACCAACGTCAACTCCCCCACCGCCCGCATCGGCACCACAAACGTCTCCATCTTCTCGCCAGGCGTCCCCTCCTCCGTAATCACCGTCACCTGCGCCGTGGTCAGTGGCTGAACCGCATCCTCCTGCCCCTCCTCATCACTGCGATACCCGCCACCAAAATAATTCACATACACCAAATACTGCCCCTTGATCGGCGCCGGCATGGCGAAGATTTCCGGGCCATAACCCGTCGTCACGTCGACATCCAGTGCCGCGCCATTGGGTGCGACACGATCGCCGTACCAGATGTGCGCACCGTCCGGCGTGATCAGGTGCAGATCCAGGTCCGTGTTGTCGCTGTCCCACGACAGCAACACCCGCAACTTGGCCGGCGTGGCGCCACCACTGGCATTGAGGAATTGCGTGCGATGCCGTTGCTGGCCATCGGGGCTGCGGACTTCAACGCTGTTGCTGCCGTTGGGGAACGAGAACGGCCGATCAAAGCGGCCGGCAGGATCGATCTTCAGCGGCATGCTGACGCCATTGACGATCAACCGTCCCGGTTCAGCGGATTTTGGGGTGGCTTTGATCTGCCCGCTGATGCGCGCGGTGTTGGCCTGCCCCACCGGCGTATTGACCGACGAAGCCGGGTAGTTGACGGTCTGGCGGAAGGTCTCTCCTTCCCCTTCAACCGCACCGGTACGCCAGCCACCCACAGGGGTATCAAGGCTGACCGCGCCGGCAAACGTCGTCGGCAGTACGCAAAAAGAACAAAGGAACAGGAAGACCTGTGGATAACGGAGTTTCATGGCCTATTCCAGCAAGAGGTGGCGGGCGAGCCCTTCGATGTAGGTTTCATCCTGGCCGTTGGGATGTGCTTCGAAGGCCAGGTGCAGGTATTCGTGGGTCAGGTCGAGTCGGTCTTGCAGCGACAGCGCGCCGCGCACGTAGATGCGCTGGCGTTCGCGGTCGACGTAGGGGCGGCCGAAGGCCAGGCGGCAGACGGCGAAGGTGCTGACTTCGTTGTAGCCGACTTCGCTTTCGAGGCGTGGGCGCCAGCTGCGGCGTTGGGTTTGCAGCCAGTCTTGCGCGGCCGGAAGTGCTTCGCAGGAGGCGACGGGGTTGTCCCAGCGGCTGAGGCTGGCGCGCGGGTAGGCGTGCAGCAGAATGGCGTCGTAGCGTTGGCCGGCGTTGGCTTGTTCGACGGCTTGCTGCCAGGAGAGTTTGTCCGGGCCGGGTTGGTCGGAGTGGTAGGTGACGGTGCTGCCGGCCAGGACCAGATCGCTGGTCCAGGCGGCGATGTTGCGCGATTCGGCGGTGGCCGGGCGTGGGGCGACGCGCTGACGACTGCTGCTGTCGTCGATGCTCAGGCAGTCGCCGTTGCGGGTGGCGTTTTGCAGCAAGTAAGTACGAATGGCAACGGCCAGGGCTTTGGCGGCTTCAGCGGGTTCGGACTTGGCTTCGCGCTGGAGAACACGGGCAACGTATTCTTCGCGATCCACACGCGCGACAAGCTTTTGTGAAGCGCTGTCGCCCGTTAAAAACAACTCGCCGTCGCTGTGGATATCAAGCTGATTGCCGTTGACGAATTCGACGCGATAGTCACCCTGTAACGGCCCGGAAGAAACAACCCGATCCCCCGCCAGAACGCGCCCAATCGGATAGCGAGAAAACAGCCCCACTTCGACACAACGTCCCGCATCCAACGGCCAATCCACCGGCAACACCGACGCCAACGCAGCACCATAATGACGAAGAACCATCTGACTGGTCCCGCGCCCACCGGCCCAGATCGGCGTGCCATCCACCGTCCAACCGGCAAATCCACCCTGGCGCGACGATGGGTCCTGATCACCCAACCAACTCCAGGTTTTCACCCGCAGCCGGCTACCGAGTTCGCCTACGACATTGCCGTCAGCCGCGTTCAACACCACGTCCAGCAACACTCGCCGCGCCTGATCCTGCGCCGGCATCACGGCCAGCACTTTCAGCAACTCAGCCACGGAAATCCGCGTAGAAGGCTGCAACGACGGCAAGTCCAGCACCCACTCAGGCGCCTGCCTTAACTGCCAATATGCCCGCCAGTCAGCGCCAGTAATGCCAAGCCGTGCAGGTGAAAAATACAAACCGCACGACTTCACCAATGCCTGATCACGCTCAATTTTGCCACCGGCGGTGCAGCAATAAACCTCTTCCTTCGACTGCCCACGACACTCATAAGCCGGCTCACGTGCGCCGGTATCGACCAGCCAGCCATACACAAACAACTTCCACAGACTGCCCAATGGGGTTTGCAAATCAGTCGGCATTGGCTCGCGAGAAATCACCTGAGTCCGGCTCAGCGACAGCAATTCACCCTTGAAGCCCAGCCGCAGCGGCTCGTCCTGCGCTGTCGCCAGCGCAGGGAGCACACACAGCAGCCACCAGACCAGAGGGCGGATCACATCAATTGACCGTGACCTGGCCGAGCGCCGGTTTCTGTTCCTGCGCCTGATGCTGCGGCGCGTAGACCTGAGTGAAACGCACCGGCGGCAGATTGAACTGACCTTTTTGTGAGAAACGCACCAGGTGACGCAGGCGCAACTCGCCGCTCAGGGCATCCACTGGAATCGCGTAAGCCATCTGACCCGGCTCGAAACGCGCTTTCTCCAGCGTCGTCGGTTCAGTGCCTGCCTTGCCCATCAACTTGATGCCCCACGTGGTGCGCTCGACATCGGCGCCCGGCGGTAGCGGCACTTCGATCATCCCGTAGCGCAACGGCTTGGCGGCTTTGCTGGTGATGATCACTTCGTCCAGGTACAGACTGTCGCTGGACAACGGCTGGGTGCCGATCGCTTCCAGTTTGAAGGTGAACGCTTCATCACCCGGCACCAGGCGCGACAAACGACGAGTGATGGTCACAGGCATCGGATCTACAGGCGGTTGCCGGGTCAGGAAGCTCAATGCCGCCCGCAACGGACGCTCTTGCGTCCCGCTCAGCGACAACACGGCCGGGACGGGCGCAGCACCCTGCCACGTCCAATACATCTCGCCGGTATCACCGAACTGTTTTTTCCAGCCTTCACCCGGCGTCAGGGCGATGGTCGGCGAGGCCTGCTCGATGCTGCGTTGCAACCAGGTCAGCGCCAAGGCGCGTTCCAGGGTCGATTGCTGCGGCAACAAGCGTTGCAGCAGCGCTTGCGCGTGCGCCTGATCGAAGGTTTGCAGCGACAGGTTCAATGCTTCGGCAAACGGCTGGGAACTGACGGCCAGACGTTGCTGGGCGTCGGCCAGTTGACGATTGAAAGCATCGGGCAGATTGACCTTCGATTGCTTCGCCAACGAAGCGGTCAACACACGCGCCGCCGCCAGGCCCAGCGCCGAATCCGGATCGCTCATGACGATGCTGTCTTCGCCATCGTCCATCAGGTTCGCGGCATTGCCCTCGCCTGCTTTCGCCAGATCATCCATCAAACCGCTGAGCAAGGTGTTCACCGGCAACTGCATCTGTTTGGCGAACGACAGGATCAACGCGCGCTGCAACAGCGGCGTGTTTTTCGCCTGTTTTGAATAGACCTCCAGCACCCGCTGCCAATGCTCGGGCGGCAGGCTCAGCTCCAGCGCTTTACTCGCGTGCCAGTCGGCGTAATAGGCGTACGCGGTGAGGAACGCATCCGGCTCACCGTCCATGCCCCACCACGTGAAGCTCGCCGATGGCCCCGCCATTTGCACCAGGCGCAGGCGGCTGTTCTGCATGATCAGCCGCAGTCGATCACGGATCTGCGGATTCGACGCCAACGTCGGATAGGCGATGCTCAACGGCAGCAAGCGACTGGCCGTCTGCTCGACGCCGCCGTACGGATAGCTCAGCAAATCATCGAGCGCCGAGCGGAACAGCGCTTGCGGGCTGTCGTCCAGGCGCAGGCGAATATCCGTCGCGTCCGCCGGCAACGTCAGCGGCGTATCGCCGCTGGCCACGTCCAGGCTTTGGCTCTGCGTGACCTGCCAGCCTTCACCGGTCGCGGTCAGGCGCACGGCCAGTGCGTCAGCGGTTTTACCGTCCTGCACCAGTTCAGCGGTCCACTCGCCGGAGGCCAACGCAAACGCCGGCAGCGCGATGTAGTTGATGCCGTTGTTCAGGGTCACCGGTACGCGCTGATCCGCGCCGCCGTAATGAATCACCAGTTCAGCCTTGACCGGTTTTTCAGCCTGACTGAAAGCGAACACCCCGAGGTCCGGTTTATCGCCGGTGCGGAATTTGGTTGGCCCGCTCCACTTCAGGTACAGCGGTTTTTCCGAACGCACGAATTGTTTCTTCTGCCCGACCTGCCCGTCATCGGCGATGGCTCGCGCGGTGATGCGCCAGCGGGTCAGCGAGTCCGGCATCTTGAACGTGAAGCGGGTTTTACCGCTGGCGTCGGTGATCAGTTCCGGCTGCCACGCGGCGGTGTCGACGTCTTCACGGCGCGGTCGCTCGAGCACTTTGACGCCGCGCTCGCTGCGGTTGGCTTTGCCCGGTGCGCCAGGGCTGCCCGGCAACGCCACGTCGTAGCTGATGAACGACAAGCTGGCGCTGGTGCGCACGTTGTTGCGGCGTGGGTGGTAGAAGAACTGGTCGATGGTCGGCGCGACTTCCGGTTGCAGCGCGTAGACCATTTCGTCGACCACGCTGACCGTCAGGTGCGCCGGGATCGGCTTGCCGGCGAACTGGGTGCTGAGATCAACGGACACGGTATCGCCCGGCTGATACGTCTCTTTATCGGTGGCGATGGCCACGTCGATTTGCGGCGCGATCATCTTGATGCCGGCGTTCTGGAAGCTGTACTGACCGCCCTTGGTGTAGAGCACGGAAAACGTCAGGTTCGGTGCGAAGTTATCCTTCACCGGGATGCGCGCGCGGTATTGCGTCTCGCTGAGTTTTTCCAGCTTCAGCCAGTCCCCACCCTTGGACATCAGCGCCGTGGCCTCAACCTTGTCACGCTCCAGCGACAGCAGCGCATCGCTGACCGGCTCGGGGAACGTGATCAACGCCAGGGCTTCATCGCCGGCCTTGTACTCGGCTTTGTCGAGGACGATTTCCACGGTGCCGGGTACGGCTTTGACGCCGTCGCCAGTGACCGAATGGCCGGTCGCGCCGACCACCCGGCCATGCTCGTCCTTCAAGCTCAGGTTGTAAGTGCCCGGCCGGTCGAAGGCCACGGTGAAGCCTTTATCCGTGGCCGCGAGTTTGCCGTCGCCAGTGGTTTGGTCTTCCAGGCGTACCCAGCTGTAGCCGCTCGGCGTGACCGCTTTGCTCTGCTCGCTGCCACCCTCATTCAGATAACTGAATGCAACCTTGTCGCCCACCGCGCTGAAGCGCTGCGGCGCGCCAAGACGGAAACTCGCGGCGCCGCGGTCGATGAGGATTTCCTTGGTGGTCTTGACCCGATAGGCAGCGCCATCACTGGCAAACACGGTGAGCATGTAACGGCTCGGCTTTTCGGCAGCCGGCAGGTCGAGGGTCGCGTTGCCCTTGGAATCGGTGGTCAGTTCGGTGCTGGTCAGCTCCACCGGGAATTGCCCGAGGTATTGCAGTTCGTTGTCGACCATCGACAGTTGCTGGGCACGCAGGCTCAGGGTCAATTTGGCGTCAGCCACCGGTTTGCCGTCCGGGTACAGCAACACCAGATTGCCTTTCACCGGTTCGCCGGTGCGGTAATCGGGTTTGGCCAGGTTGAGTGAGATTTCGAAGTGCGGCTTGATGTATTCGGCCACGCGGAAGGCGCTGCTGTAGGCCTGGTCCTTGTAGCTGAAACGCAGTTCATAGCCACCCGCGACGGCATTGTCCGGCAATTGGAAACGCCCTTGGGTGCCAGCCTTCGAATCCAGTTTCAGCGCCAGCGATTGCAGCGCGGTGCCGGTGGCATCGAGCACAGTCACGTTGACATCGGCAGCGGTCGGCAGCACAGAATCGCGAGCGTTCTTGAACTCGCGCCCGACGATTTTGAGCGACACCCAATCACCCGGCCGATACAGCGGCCGATCAGTGAACGCATACAGTTTGGTGTCGTAGATTTCGCTGTCGTAATAGAAGTTTTCAGAGACGAACACCCCGCCCTCTTCGTCCTCGCCAATCACGAACGAACGCTCCGGGCTGACATGTTTCAACCGCAGCAAACCATCGGCATCGGTGGCGCCGCTGCTCATGACGCCGAGTCCATCGGTCCACAGCACATTGACCTTTGGCACCGAACTGCCTTCGTGTTTGCGCGCCGCCCAGACCACCAGTTCGTCACCGGCAATCTTGCTCACCGCCACGGTGTTGGAAACGAACACCATCGTGGTCGCACGGTACTTGCCGATCAGCGCTTCCACCAAGTACAGCCCCGGTTTCAAGTGGCCCAGTGGAATGTAGACGTTGCCCGGCGCGACGCTGACGAACTCGCTGGAAGAACCGGCCAGGTTTACGCCCTCAGGCGGCTGGATCGGTTTCGCTTCCCACAGTGGATAACGGAATTGGCTGACCACTGGAAGGCCAGGAATCAGTGCGAATTGCGGCTGGGCGTCGTAAGGCGTTGGCGCTGCAATCGCGGTGCCCATCTTCAGTTCCGGCACTTCCTCAGTGACTTGCTTGCGCGACTCGTAGGAAAACGCCCGCTGCATCACGCGTCGGGATTTGCGGTACCAGTTGTCCCACAGGTACGCGAGGGTATTCGACAGCCCTTCGCCCTTGAACTGGCCGTCGCTGACCACGCGGTGCAGGTTCTTCTGGCGCTTGAGGAAGTCCAGCGGCTTGTCGATGCGGTACACGCGAATGTCGGCGCCGCCGTAGGGTTCCATACGGAATCGGCGGTAGTCGCGACCTGGTGCTTCGAGGCGAACCATCGCTTGTTCATCCGTGGCGAAGCTGCTGTCGGCCAGCAGGAAAAAGCTTTCCCCGGCCACCGGCGTGTAGCCGCTCGGCTCGACGGTGTCCTCGGCGTTGACCGTCGAAAACGGCAGCACTAAAACCAACAGCAAAGGCAGAAAGCGCAGCATGCGAGCACCGATCATTGGGAGAGAAAGTTCAGTCGATAGACGCCGATGAAGTTGGGGTTGGCTGCGTCGGGTATCCATCGGGTGTCCTTCCATGTCATGAGTTGCTGCAGGCTCGCGGATCGCATGCCGTTGTCAGTGGGGGTGGTGGTGCCGGTGTGATAGGCGATGTAGCGGCCCATCCAGATCATCAGGTGCTGGTCGTCGCCCTGATCGAAAAACATCAGGTCGCCGGGCCGGGCTTGCGCCAGGTCCCGACCCACCAGATGGCTGTTGAACTGAATCAGTTTGATCGCGTTGACGTACGGCCCGACCTTGCCGCTGCCCTGCTGCCATTGTTGGGCGAGGCCGCGCTGGGCTTCGCTCAGTTGCAGCTCCGGCGGCAGGTAGCGATTGGACAGGCCATTGCTGCGCAGCCATTTGTCGTCGTGGACTTTAAGCGCTTCGTTGGCGGCAAAACGCACGAGCCCGGCGCAATCCTGCTGATACCAGCGCGGGCTCGGGCCTTGAGTCAGTTGTTCCTGGGCGATGCGCACAAACCAGGCGCGGAACACCTGGGATTGCTGCACATCGAGCGGCACGGTTTCGGCGGCGAAGACGCGACTGCCCAGCAACATCGCCAGCAGGCCGAGGCCTCGGATAAGTGCGGTCACAGCGCTTTCCATTCCAGTGGCAGCCACTGCCAATGGCCGTCAGGTTCGCTGCCTTCAGGCAAGGTCAGCGCATATTTGCCATAACCGCCGAGCTTGCGCAGTTTTGGGATCAGGTAGGTTTGCGCGGCGTTGTAGAACACCGGTTCCATGTCCTGCGGCAGGCTGTCGAGGGTTTCCTGCTGCATCAGTTGCGCCATGGAATCCGGGCCAAAATAGACCGGCATCAGCAAGTCTTTGGGAACCACGTCGGCCATTGGCGGGAAGCGTTTATCGAGGGTGCCGAGGGCTTTGTCCACGAGCTTGTCGTCCAGGGAAAACAACAACGTCGAACCGTGGCGCGCCAGGCTGACTTTCATGAACGCCTTGCCGGTGATCGCATCCGGGTTCTCCGCATCCTTGGCCGCATACGGGCCGAAGTTAGAGCTGACTTGGCGCTGCCACTGGTGATTGTCGCCTTCCTGCTTTTCCACCACGGGGAACGCGTGCTCTTCGACGTTGCCTTCGTAGGCGCCGACCATCGAGCCGAACAATTTGCCTAGATCGCCGTCGAGTTTGGCGCTGTCCTTGTCATTCAGGCTGGCGACCAGCAGCGGCGTATACAGCCGCGAATCGGCGTACCAGCACAGGCCGGCAGCACCGGCCATGTGTTCGGTCAACGCTTGGGCCACGTTATCCTCGGCACCCAGTTTCACCAGCAGCGGCTTCTGTTGCTCGGCGGCGAGCGGCAGGGCCACGCAGGCGCTGGCGCCCATCGGCATCGCTTGCCAGATCGGCTTGAAATCGAAATCCGGCTGGTTCTCCAGTTCATCCATGGCGAGGAAGCTGTGCCAGCCCTTGTCGTCCATGTCGAAACGCAGGCCGGCGAAGTTCGGGATGAAACGCTGATACCCCATGGCCAGGACGCTGGCGTTCACCGAGAGGCGTTGTTTCACCTCGGGGGCGCGGGGTTGCAGGCCGAAGGCTTCGGGGAACAGTTTGTCGCCGTTGAGCAACGCGGCGATGGCTTTGGTCGAAACGCTACCTGATTCTTCCGGCGCACCGCTTTCGGGATCGTAGAGTTTGGTCGGATTCGACAGCACCACCAACTTGTCGCCATGGGAGGCGAACAACAGCGCCTTACTGGCGTTGTAGCTCAGTTGATAGAGCGCCACATCGTCGGTGCCGACTTTCACCTCGCCGACTTTGGTCAGCTGTGAATCATCCAGCGCCACTTTGGCCAAGGGCTCGAGCACCTTGGCCAGACCTCCACGATCCATCACCAACAAAAAGTCTTTCAGACGACCATCCGCCCCGCGCCACAACGCCACGTCCGCCGGCTGATCGAACAGCTGCTCGATCAGGCTGTCCTGCAACTTCAGGTCATGCTCGTAAATGATTCGCCGCAAACTGCCGATCAACCCGAGCCGATCCACATGCGTTTCGTAATAGAAGACGAAATCTTCGGTCAGGGTTTCCTTTAGGAACGGCACCGCCAGCAAGTCCTTGGGCAATTGGCTCAAGGAGTGGGTTTCAAGCAGACCGTCCGGCCGGCTCATGCCCAGTTTGTCACTGGCAAGGGCCGCCGGCGGCGCCTTGGGCTTGTGCAGGAACCAGCCCAACCCGCCCGCTACGCCAGCCACCAGGCACAGCCCGACCAGCAGCGCCGGCCAACGGCGAGGAGTTTTGGCAGCAGGCGCAGCGGCGGCAGGAGTAGCAGTGTTATCGCTCATGTTCACGCTCATGTTCCCAAAGCTCAGCAATTCATCCGTGGTGGGGGATGCTTAATAGTTGAAAGTCTTGACCAGCAGCAGGTCACCGATCGCCCGCAGGGGCACGATGAAGGTCTCGCGTTTTTCGTCGACGGTGTTTTCGTTGAGCACCAGGTTGATCTGCGAGGTGATGACCTCGTTCTGGTTGCTGGCCTCATCGAAGTTATAGCCTTCGCTGCCGAAGTTGCCCCAATAGTTCACGTAAACCAGATAGGTGCCATGCATCGGCGCGGTCATGGTGAACATTTCCGGGCCGGGGCCATCGACGCCGTCGGGGTCCAGGCCGCCGCCATTGGTCAACGCCGTGAGGGCGAAAAACGCATGCTGGCCATCGGGAGTGATGATGTGCAGGTCGAGCTCGGCTTTCGGATCGTCCCAACCCAGCACCACGCGAATCCGCGCCGGGGTGCGCAAGTCGTTGGCTTCATAGAATTGAACGCGCTTGAGCGACTGGCCTTCGGCGCTGCGCACTTCGACGCTGTTGGAACCGGCGCCAAACGCATAGGGCCGGGCGAAACGTCCTTCGTCGTCGGTGTACAGGTTCAACGGATTGCCATTGACCGCCAGTGTGTGCGGCCCGCGCTGGGTGCCGATGGCCTTGAGCTGGCCTTCGATCATCGTGCGATTGCGCTGCACACCCCGGTCGATGGGCGGTGTGGGATAGGCGACTTGCGGGTTTTCGCTGCGGTCGAGCAAGCCGGAGTAGCGCCAGCCGCCGACAGGTTCCGTCAGCGCGGCCGTTGGATCGGCCCAGGCCGCGGTCGTGCAGGCCAGCCCCATCAGCAATAGAAGAAATGAACGCATGTGACGCCTCCTGCCATGCATAACGAAACCCTGCGCCTGATCCTAGGCGCGTTACAGATCCACAAACTGCGTTTCGTCAGAAAGACCCGTGACTATCGGGTCGTAGAAGGCGCGAAGGTTAGCCATTTGGCGAGTTTTAAACAATCAAATACATCTGAATTTGCGGCGGAGGTCATGGCGGTTGCTGGCAAGTTGTGTCTGGACGATTCGACAGGCCGACCGTGCACTTCGAAGCACCGCCCCGCCTCGGTCTGGAGCGGCAACTCGACGCCTTTCTAACCTGGTTTGAAGCCAGCCGAAAAACGTTGCTGCGCAGCCTGCAGCAGGCCATGGCGCGAATTGAATCGGTGCTGGGCAAGGCGCGTTTCTGGCAGGCGCATCGGGAGTCCGGGCTGTCAGTCGAACAAATCAAGGTCCTAAACCGCTTGCTCGATGGCGGGGCGCGAGGTTTCGCGGACGAGATCAGTGCGGCGCAGTATCAGGCGGTGGCCAAGGTGTCGAAGGCCACTGCGACTCGTCATCTGGCTGAATTGCTGGAGAAGGGTTGCCTCGAACGCCTTCCCGGCGGCGGGCGCAGTACCCGCTATCAAATCAGCTATCCCGATGACTCAACCCTGTAGGAGCTGCCGCAGGCTGCGATCTTTTGATTTTGTTTTTTAAAATCAAGATCAAAAGATCGCAGCCTGCGGCAGCTCCTACAAGGTCTATGAATTTGCCCATAACCCCCATGTCTGCTAGTGTCGCGCCGGTTTAACGTCAACCGGAAATAGCCGCCATGGCCCGCAAAAAAGCTGCACTGGATTTCGAACAATCCCTCGCCGACCTGCAAACGCTGGTAGAGCGACTGGAGAACGGCGAATTATCGCTGGAGGACTCGCTGACGGCTTTCGAGCAAGGCATCGGTCTGACCCGCGATTGCCAGGCGGCGCTGGCCCAGGCCGAGCAAAAAGTTCAGGTGTTGCTCGAACGCGATGGCGAATTGGCCGAGGAACCCTTCGACGCGGATCAGCCAGAATGATTGCAGCGTATACGGCGACCAGCCAGGCGCGTGTCAATGCGGCCCTGGAAACCCTGTTCAACGCGCCGAGCCCTGAGCTCGCCCGCCTCTATGAAGCCATGCGCTACAGCGTGATGAACGGCGGCAAGCGCGTGCGACCGCTGTTGGCCTACGCCGCCTGCGAAGCGTTGGGCGGCAAAGCCGAGCAGGCCAACGGTGCGGCCTGCGCGCTGGAACTGATTCACGCGTATTCGCTGGTGCACGACGATTTGCCAGCCATGGACGACGACGATCTGCGTCGCGGCCAGCCGACCACTCACAAGAAGTTCGACGAAGCCTGCGCGATTCTGGCCGGTGACGGCTTGCAGAGCCTGGCCTTCAGCGCCCTGCTCGATCCACGCTTGAGCGCCTCGGACGCTGAAATCCGCCTGCAAATGGCCAGCGCGCTGGCTTTGGCGGCGGGCCCGGCGGGCATGGTCGGCGGTCAGGCCATCGACCTCGGCTCTGTCGGTCTGAAACTCGATCAAAAAGCCCTCGAATATATGCACCGGCACAAGACCGGCGCGTTGATCGAGGTCAGCGTCAAACTCGGCGCCCTGGCCAGCGGCCGTGCGGAGAAGGACGAATTGAAGTCCTTGCAGACTTATGCACAGGCCATCGGTCTGGCGTTTCAGGTCCAGGACGACATTCTCGACGTCGAAAGCGATACCGAAACCCTCGGCAAGCGCCAGGGCGCCGACATCGCGCGCGACAAACCGACTTATCCGGCACTGCTCGGCCTCGATGCGGCCAAGGCTTATGCACTGGAACTGCGCGATCAAGCCCTGCACGCGCTGCGACCGTTTGACGCGGCTGCCGAGCCGTTGCGTGATCTGGCCCGTTATATCGTCGACCGCCGCAGCTGATGGCGTATCCGCCAACTTAAAACCAACGCGTGGGCAGGGGGCGATGCATCAGGTAAACTGCCGCATCTTTTATACCTATAACGATTCGCCTGATGCCCACGACGTTTCATGAGATTCCCCGCAAGCGCCCGACCACGCCCCTGCTCGACCGTGCGAACACGCCGGACGGCCTGCGCCGGTTAGGCGAAGCCGAGCTGGAAACCCTGGCCGATGAGTTGCGCCTGGAATTGCTCTACACGGTCGGTCAGACCGGCGGGCATTTCGGTGCCGGCCTGGGCGTCATCGAGCTGACCATCGCGTTGCATTACGTTTTCGACACCCCGGACGACCGGTTGGTGTGGGACGTGGGTCATCAGGCCTATCCGCACAAAATCCTCACCGGCCGTCGCGAGCGCATGGGCACCCTGCGCCAGAAGGACGGCGTCGCGGCCTTCCCGCGTCGTTCCGAGAGCGAGTACGACACCTTTGGCGTCGGCCACTCCAGCACGTCGATCAGCGCAGCGCTGGGCATGGCCATTGCCGCCCGCCTGCAGAACAGTGATCGCAAGGCAATCGCCGTGATCGGCGACGGTGCGTTGACGGCCGGCATGGCGTTCGAGGCGCTGAACCACGCGCCGGAAGTGAACGCCAACATGCTGGTGATCCTCAACGACAACGACATGTCGATCTCGCGCAATGTCGGCGGCTTGTCGAATTACCTGGCGAAGATCCTGTCCAGCCGCACTTACGCGAGCATGCGCGAAGGCAGCAAGAAAGTGCTGTCGCGCTTGCCCGGCGCCTGGGAAATCGCCCGTCGCACCGAAGAATACGCCAAAGGCATGCTGGTTCCCGGCACGCTGTTCGAAGAGCTGGGCTGGAACTACATCGGCCCGATCGATGGCCACGACCTGCCGACCCTGATCGCCACCTTGCGCAACATGCGCGATCTGAAAGGTCCGCAGTTCCTGCACATCGTCACCAAGAAAGGCAAAGGCTTCGCCCCGGCGGAAGTCGACCCGATCGGTTACCACGCCATCACCAAGCTCGAACCGCTGGACGCTCCCGCCGCTGCGCCAAAAAAGGCCGGCGGGCCGAAGTACTCCGGCGTGTTCGGCGAGTGGCTGTGCGACATGGCCGCTGCGGACCCACGCCTGGTCGGCATCACGCCGGCGATGAAGGAAGGCTCCGATCTGGTGGCCTTCAGCGAACGTTTCCCGCTGCGCTATTTCGACGTGGCGATTGCCGAGCAACACGCCGTGACCCTCGCGGCCGGTATGGCCTGCGAAGGCGCGAAACCGGTGGTGGCGATTTATTCGACGTTCCTGCAACGCGGCTATGACCAACTGATCCATGACGTCGCGGTGCAAAACCTCGACGTGCTGTTCGCCATCGACCGCGCCGGTCTGGTGGGCGAAGACGGCCCGACGCATGCGGGCAGTTTCGACTTGTCGTTCCTGCGCTGCATTCCCGGCATGCTGGTGATGACGCCGAGTGACGAAAACGAACTGCGCAAAATGCTCAGCACCGGGCACCTGTACAACGGCCCGGCGGCCGTGCGTTATCCGCGCGGCAATGGCCCGAATGCGACCATCGAGAAAAACCTTGAGCCGATAGAAATTGGCAAAGGTGTGGTGCGCCGCCAGGGCAATAAAGTGGCGCTGCTGGTGTTCGGTGTGCAATTGGTCGAAGCGCTGAAAGTTGCCGAGACGCTGGATGCCACGGTGGTCGATATGCGTTTCGTCAAACCCCTCGACGAGGAACTGGTTCGCGAAATCGCCGGAAGCCACGAGTTGCTGGTGACCATCGAAGAGAACGCCATCATGGGCGGCGCCGGTGGCGCGGTCAGCGAGTTCCTCGCCCGCGAGAACATCCTCAAGTCGATGCTGCATTTGGGCTTGCCGGATAGTTACGTCGAACACGCCAAGCCTGCGCAAATGCTGGCTGAGTGCGGGCTGGATGAAGCCGGGATCGAGGCGTCGGTTCGCGAGCGCCTGCAACGCCTGTAAACCCGCTCTCCCTGTAGGAGCTGCCGAAGGCTGCGATCTTTTGATCTTGCTCTTCGGCAGCTTCAAATCTGCAAAAAGCACAATCAAAAGATCGCAGCCTTCGGCAGCTCCTACATGGGGGTTGCGTCGTATCTGAAATCTCGGGTTCCCCATGAAATTCTCCCCCCTCGCCCTGACGCTGACCCTTCTGCCAGCCGGCCAACTCCTGGCCGACACCTTCGAACGTGACCAGGCCCTGAAGCTCCCCGATGTGCTGATCAGCGCCAACCGTCAGGTCGAAGCGCGCAATGACAGCAGCGCTGCCAATACCGTTTTCACCCGCGACGACATCGACCGCTTGCAACCGAACAGCGTCACGGACCTGCTGCGTCGGGTTCCGGGCGTGCAAGTCGGGCAAACCGGCGGGCGTGGCAGCCTGCCGGGCATTTACATTCGTGGCACCAACTCGGCCCAAAGCCTGGTACTGGTGGACGGCCAACGGATCGGCAACTCGACCTCCGGCGACAGCAACCTGCAACACATCAACATCGAACAGGTCGAGCGTGTAGAAGTGCTGCGCGGCTCCCGCTCGGTGATTTACGGCAGCGATGCGATTGGCGGGGTCATCCAGATTTTCACCCGTCGCGGCGCCGAGCCAGGCTTACAACCGCGGATGCACGTAGGGGTTGGCAGCAATCAAACCTGGGAACGCAGCCTGGGATTGTCTGGTGGTGACGAGCAAACCCGCTTCAACCTCGGCGCCAGCCTCGATGAGACTGCCGGGATCAATCGCACCCACCAGTCGTATCCCAGCGACGGCGATCATGACGAGTACCGCAACAAGTCGGTGAGTCTGAGCGTGAGCCACGCCTTGACCGATGACATTGAAGTCGGCGCCAACCTGCTGGATAACCGTGGCAAGAGTGAGTTCGACAACCCCTTCGGCCGCTTCGACCTGGACACGTTCGAGTCAGTCCAGCAGCAGCCCTACAGCGAGTTCGACGTCAGCAGCGTCAGCAGTTATGTCGACGCTCGGGTCAACGACCTCTGGAAAACCCGCGTCGAATTCGGCCACAGCGAAAACCGCGAGAAGACCCTCGATAAGCTCAGCGATGAGCGCAGCGTGTTCAATACCTACCGCGACTCTGTGAACTGGCAGAACGACTTGACGCTCGACGAGCGCAACAGCCTGATGCTCGGCGGCGACTGGTACGAAGACCGCATCAACAGCAGCACGGCGTTCGATGAGGACAGCCGCTGGAACCGCGCGGCGTTTATCCAGCATCGCTATCAAGCGGACAGTTTCTCCACGGAACTGGGTTTGCGCCGCGACCAAAACCAGCAGTTCGGCGGCCAGAACAGCTGGAGCGGCACCTTTACCTTGCCTTTGAATCCAGACAACGACGTGTTGCTGACCTACAGCGAAGGCTTCCGCGCGCCAACCTTCAATGACCTGTACTACCCGGACTTCAGCAACCCGGACCTCAAGCCCGAAACGTCGAAAAGTTACGAACTGCAGTGGCGCAGCCAGTTGACCGACACCAGTCGGCTGGAGGCGTCGCTGTATCGCACGGACCTGGAAGACGCGATTATTTTCGGCAGCAACTCACGGCCGCAGAACGTGGCGTCAGCGCGGATCAACGGCTTCGAGGCGGCACTGAAGCAGGAACTGTTCGGCTGGCAGAGCAATCTTGGCGTGGCGATCATCGATCCGCGGGATCGCGACAGCGGGCATACGTTAGCCCGGCGCGCGCGACGCACGTTGAGCCTGGATCTGGATCGACAATTTGATCGCCTGGGCCTCGGCGCCAGCTGGCAAGCGGTGAGTAGCAGTTATGACGACTTGAACAATCAGCAGCCGTTGGGCGGGTATGCATTGTTGGGGTTGCGCAGTAGCTGGGAACTCAACCGTGAAATCAAGCTTGAGCTGAAGGTCGATAACCTCCTGGACAAGGGTTACAGCCGGGCGTTGTATAGCCATGACGGCAGTGAGTACGGGTATCGCGAGGAGGGTCGGGCATGGATGTTCGGGGTGACCTGGACACCTGAAGTCCGCTGAGATCACCTGTAGGAGCTGCCGAAGGCTGCGATCTTTTGATTTTTATTTTTTTTGATGGATTTAGAACAACCAAAGATCAAGATCAAAAGATCGCAGCCTCCGGCAGCTCCTATAGGTCAGGCTGGATGAGATGGCACAACTTGGCCGTCGCCTCAATCATCTGCCCGCTCGGCCTCTCCAACCCCTTGTCCATCACCAGGAGCAATTGCCCCTGCGCCACCGCCTTCACCTGCGGCCAGGCCTTCCACGCATCGAGCTGCGCCTGATTGCTGGCGAGAATCACCTCGGGATTGCGCTGCAGCACCGCCTCCACGCTGACTTGCGGTGCTGGCAGTGTCAGGTCGGCAAACACATTACGTGCCCCGCATACTTCAAGCGCATCGCTGATGATCTGCCCGCCGCCGACGGTGTACAGCGGCCGGTCCCAGACCTGATAAAACACTCGCAACGGCTCATCCCGGCGATAACGATCACGCAGGGCAGACAGTCGTTGACGCAAATCCGCGGCCAATAAAACGCCGCGCTCCGGCCGACCGAGTTGCGTGGCGATTGTTTCAATCTGCGCGGTGAGCTGTTCGAGGTTGTGCGGTTCAGCAACGTAGGTGGGGATGTTCAAGCGCTTGAGCTGTTCACGCTGGGCGGGGCCAACGCTGCCGGGCCAGAGCAGCAGCAAATCGGGTTTGAGGCTGAGCAGCCGTTCCATGTCCAACTGACTATAACGGCCAACGGAGGGAAGGTCCCTGAGTTCGGCCGGACGCTCGCCGGCATCCAGCACCCCCACCAGCAGGTCGGCTGAACCCAACTCAACGACGATTTCAGAGAGTGACGGCGCGAGGCTGACAACGCGCTCGACAGCCATTGCCGAGCCACTGACGGCCAGCAGCAAAACCGCGAGCCAATGGCGAAGCATCAGCCGAGTTGACGCGGAATACGGTAGAGGTAGAACAGCACCACGGTCGACAACGCCAGCAGCACCAGCGGCACGGCTTCGAGGCCGACGAACACCGCCAGCGCACCGATCCAGGCTGGCAACGCGGCCGCGAGGAACGCCATGCGACGCTTGGCCGCCAGGGTAATCCAGGCAGAGGGTTCGTCCGGGGTATCGAGGGCTTTCTGGGTGGCAATCAGCGCATGCTTGTAGCCGCCGAAGAACTTCAGGCTGACAAACATCGAGGCGACACCGGCGATGAACAGCGGCATCGCCAGCACTGGCAGGATCGCCTCGCCCTGGCCAAACACGCCGTTGATCACGAACAACGGCACCAAGGCCAGCGCCAGGTATTGCCACCAGTTGAAGGACAGTCGTCGCCGCACTTGACCGCGGGTCACGCCCGGTCTGCCTCGCCCTGGTGCTCGTTGCCCATCATGTGGTCGAGCTTGCTGGCCTTGGTGGCCAGGTAGAGTTTGTTGTGCGGGTTGTGGCCGGTATGCAGCGGCACGCGCTCGGCGACCAAAATGCCCATGTCGGTCAAGGCTTTGACCTTGCGCGGGTTGTTGGTCATCAGACGCAGGGATTTCACGCCCAGGTGCTCGAGCATCGGCAGGCACATGGCGTAGTCGCGCTGGTCAGCGGCAAAGCCCAGGCGCTCGTTGGCTTCAACGGTGTCGGCGCCGCCATCCTGTAACTCATAGGCGCGGATTTTGTTCAGCAGGCCAATGCCACGGCCTTCCTGACGCAAGTAGAGCAACACGCCACGACCTTCACGGGCGATCGCCTGCAAGGCGGCCTCAAGTTGCGAACCGCAGTCGCAACGCTGGCTGAACAAGGCGTCGCCCGTCAGGCATTCGGAGTGCAACCGGCCGAGTACCGGGGCACCATCGTCGAACTCACCCAGGCTCAGCACAACGTGCTCGCGCCCGTTTTCTTCATCGAGAAAGCCGTGCATGGTGAATTGCGCAAAAGGCGTTGGCAGCTTGGAAGCGGCGACAAAAACGACAGGCACCGGTGTGCTCCTGATCAATAAGTACTGGAGATTCGCAGACGCGGCATTGTAACAGCAGGTTCCGACAGACGCTTAGGCTGAATTATGGGGCATAACGATCAAAAAGTTAGATCACTGGGCCACCGCGATCAATCGATTCATGTAGGAGCTGCCGCAGGCTGCGATCTTTTGATTTTGAAAAGATCGCAGCCTGCGGCAGCTCCTACAGTGATTGCGTTCACTTCTCGTCAAAGGGGTATGGCTGTTTCCAGCGCGCGAAGATCGGTTTCAACTTACCGCTTTTTACCAACAGCTCCATTCGCTGGTCGAACAGCGCCATCAGCGTGCGCGCCTTGGGGTTATCGGCAAAGCACAGGTACAGCGGCAATTCGGCAATATGGGTGCGACGGTACTGCGATGGATCCTTGGCCCGACTAACGATGTAGTCCACTTCGGTCAGGGCATCGATGTAGTAATCAGCACGGTTGTGGGTCAGCATCGACAGAATCCCGGTCCGCCGGACCACTTCGTTATACCGGCGCACGTTGGGCAGATAAGCCTGGTACTCGTAGCCTCGGACCCAGGCCAATCGATAGTTGCCGACGGTTTCCAGGGTCGGCGCCGGATTGGTTGCCAACCCCAAGGCATAGATGTGATCGGTGTCGTAATTCCAGCGTGGATACAGCAAGTCGCTCACTTCATCCCGATAACCGCCGACGCAAGCGTCCACTTCGCCGCGCTGTGCCAGGCCGATGGAGCGCGTGTAGGGTTCGGTGCGGATATCCAGTTTGACGCCAGCAGGCTCAAACACTTCGCGCAGCACGTCCCAGCCCAGCCCATGCCCGTCGGCAGCGGTATAGTCATCCCACTCTTCGCTGGCCAGATGAATCACGGACGGCGTCGTCGGCGCTTCCTCCGCGTGCACGAGTGAACCGAGCATCGCGAAAACCATCACCGCCAACCAGCGTCGAGCCATCCCTGTTCCTCCCGCTTGATCCTCAGGCAAAGAGCCTCACCAGCCCTTGCATCGCCAACCACGCAAACACTCCGGCCAAGACGTCATCGAGCATGATCCCGACGCCGCCATGCACATGCCGGTCGATCCAGCGGATCGGCCACGGCTTGAGAATGTCGAAAAAACGGAACATCAGGAAACCCGCCAGCAACCAGTACCATCCTTCCGGCACCAGCCACAGGGTAATCCACATCCCGACCATTTCATCCCAGACGATGCCTTCGTGGTCGTGTACCCGCAAATCGTCGGCCACCTTGCCGCACAGCCAGAAGCCAAACAGCATGGTGATGCCGAGCATCAGCCAGTAGCCCCAGTCAGGCAACATCTGCCACAACGGGATAAAGGGTAGCGCAACTAATGACCCCCAGGTGCCCGGTGCCTTTGGCAAGGTACCCGAGCCGAAGCCGAACGCCAGGAAATGCCATGGATTGCGCCAGACCGAAGGCGGTACGAATTCCGCCGGGACCTGTTTGGGATGATCTGTCACGGTGTCTCCCGAAAATGTTGATAGCCCCGGTTTTGCGGGGTGATGTCTTGCCCAGAGGCGTCCAGCAGAACAACGCCCTGCCCTGTCACAACACGCCCGACGACATGGATCGCCCAACCGTCGGCCAGCAATTGTGACAACTCGACGGACGGTACGCTGAAGGCCAGCACATAATCGTCACCGCCGCTCAGGGCGGCGTCTTCGGCGCCCGATTGACCGAGGAAGGCCACTAAAGCTTTCGACAGCGGCAACCTGTCCCGTTCAACTTGAATACCGACCTTCGATGCGAGCGCGATATGCCCGCAGTCGGCGAGCAAGCCATCGGAGATGTCCAGCGCCGAAGTGGCTTTGCCTCGCAGTGCTACGCCCAGACCGAGTTGCGGTTGCGGCGACCAGTAATGCGCCAGCAGCGGTGCGGCGATGGCCGCTTCTGCCGTGCGCTGACCGAGCACCAACGGCAAGGCGCCAGCGGCATTGCCCAGTTCACCGCCGACACACAGCAGGTCGCCGGGTTGCGCGCCGCTGCGAGTCAATGCCTTGCCGGCCGGCACCCGGCCAAACACAGTCATGGTCAGGCTCAGCGGCCCGCGCGTGGTATCACCGCCGACCAGCGCCACACCGCAGCTCTGCGCCATGACGTTCAAACCACGGGCGAAAGCGTCCAGCCAATCGGCGGTCACCGTCGGCAACGTCAGGGCAAGGGTAAAGGCAACGGGGGTGGCGCCCATGGCGGCCAGGTCACTGACCGCTACAGCCAGCGAACGCTGACCGAGCAGAAACGGGTCGCAGGGATCTGCGAAATGCACACCGGCAACGAGTGTGTCGGTGGAAATCGCCAGCTGCTCCCCGGGGGGAACAGCGAGCAAGGCGCAGTCATCGCCAATCCCGAGGGCAACGCCTTCGCCGCCCTGCGCACAAGGCGCGGCGGCGAAGAAATTGCGGATCAGCTCAAACTCGCCCATCAGGCAGCCGTTCAAGCGCCGATTAGCGCTTGAACGCCTTCACTTCAGCTTCACGCAGACGCGGGGCCAGCTTGTCGAGTACACCGTTGACGAACTTGTGGCCGTCGGTGGAACCGTAGACCTTGGCCAGTTCGATCCCTTCGTTGATCACAACGCGGTACGGCACATCGACACGCTTGATCAGCTCCCAGGTGGACAGGCGCAGAACGGCCAGTTCAACCGGATCGAGCTCATCAATGGTGATGTCCAGGCACGGAGCGAGCGCAGAATCGATCTCGGTCTTGTGCGCCGGTACACCGTGCAGGATGTCGTGGAAGTAAGCGGCATCGACATCACTGAAATCGTTATCGACCCGAAACTGCGCTTCGATCTCGTTCAGCGAAGTTTTGGCCATGTGCCATTGGTACAGCGCCTGAGTCGCGAGCTGACGGGCTTCGCGACGCTTGACGCTCTTGGATGGCTTGCCAGCGTCCGCAGGTTTCGGATCGCGCGGGTTGAAACGATCGCTTTCGTCGCTAATCACTTGGCCTCCAACTGCGCCAGCAGGCTGACCATTTCCAGAGCGGACAGGGCAGCTTCAGCACCTTTGTTGCCGGCCTTGGTGCCGGAACGTTCGATGGCTTGCTCAATGGAATCGACAGTCAGGACGCCGAAAGCGACCGGTACCCCGAACTCCATGGACACCTGGGCCAGGCCCTTGGTGCATTCGCCCGCCACGTATTCGAAGTGCGGAGTACCGCCACGAATGACCGCGCCCAGGGCGATGATTGCCGCGTATTCGCCCTTCTGAGCGACTTTCTGCGCAACCAGCGGGATTTCGAAGGCGCCAGGCGCACGGATGATGGTGATGTCGCTTTCGCTCACGCCATGGCGAACCAGGGCATCAACTGCACCGCTGACCAGGCTTTCAACGACGAAGCTGTTGAAACGGCCTACTACCAAAGCGTAGCGGCCTTTAGGGGCGATGAAGGTACCTTCGATGGTCTTCAGGGTCATTCGTTAGATCTCTTAAAGAGCCGGGACGCGTTTTCTACGCGTCCCTCAGTGATTTGTTAGCCGCGAATCAAGGACTGGAAACAACCGGTCATTATTCGGAGGGCACGTATTCTACAACTTCCAGATCGAAACCGGATATCGCATTAAATTTCATCGGCGCACTCATCAGGCGCATTTTGCGCACGCCGAGGTCGCGAAGGATCTGCGAACCGGCACCGACGATGCTGTAGGTGGTCGGTTTTTTCGCCGGAGCCTGGTCCGCGGTTTCGCGGATGTGCGCCAGCAATACATCGCCATCCAGCGGGTGACCGAGCAACAGCACCACGCCGCTGCCCGCCTCGGCCACCGCGGCCATGGCGGCGCGCAGGCTCCAGCGGCCAGGCTGCTTGACCATCAACAGGTCACGCAGCGGGTCCATGTTGTGCACGCGAACCAGGGTCGGCTCTTCGGCGCACACGTTGCCCAGGGTCAGGGCCATGTGCACGTCGCCTTCCACGGAATCACGATAGGTCACCAGGTTGAATTGGCCCAGTTCGCTGTCCAGTGGCTGCTCGGCAATCCGCTGAACGGTACGTTCGTGGATCATCCGGTAGTGAATCAGGTCGGCAATGGTGCCGATCTTGATGTTGTGTTCGGCGGCGAAGGTTTCCAGTTCTGCGCGACGGGACATGGTGCCGTCGTCGTTCATCACTTCGCAGATCACGCCGCTCGGCTCGAAACCGGCCATGCGCGCCAGGTCGCACGCAGCTTCGGTGTGGCCGGCACGTGCCAGCGTACCGCCGGCCTGGGCCATCAGCGGGAAGATGTGGCCCGGGCTGACGATGTCTTCAGCCTTGGCGTCTTTCGCGGCTGCGGCTTGCACGGTGCGCGCACGGTCGGCGGCGGAGATGCCGGTGGTCACGCCGGTGGCGGCTTCGATGGAGACGGTGAACTTGGTGCCGAAACCGGAACCGTTGCGCGGCGCCATCAGCGGCAGCTTCAGCAGCTCGCAGCGCTCGCGGCTCATCGGCATGCAGATCAGGCCACGGGCGTGCTTGGCCATGAAGTTAATGTGTTCAGGCTGGCAGCACTCGGCGGCCATGATCAGATCACCTTCGTTCTCGCGGTCTTCGTCATCCATGAGGATGACCATCTTGCCTTGGCGGATGTCTTCAACCAGTTCTTCGATGCTATTGAGCGCCACAAGGCACCCCCCTTCTTTCGAAATTTGAGCTTCAGGATTTGAGGTAGCCGTTGGCGGCCAGAAAGCTTTCGGTAATGTTACCGGACGTTGGCTCTGCGGCCTTGTCGCCCAACAACAGGCGCTCCAGGTAACGGGCAAGCAAGTCCACTTCCAGATTCACCCGGCGACCTGGCTGATACGACGCCATGATGGTTTCGCTCAGGGTGTGCGGAATGATCGTCAGCAGGAACTCGGCGCCATCGACCGCGTTCACGGTCAGGCTGGTGCCGTCGACGGTGATCGAGCCTTTATGGGCGATGTACTTGGCCAGGTCTTTCGGTGCGCGGATGCGGAATTCCACAGCGCGGGCATTCTCGGTGCGGGCAACCACTTCGCCCACGCCGTCGACGTGACCGCTGACCAGGTGCCCGCCGAGGCGAGTGGTCGGGGTCAGGGCTTTTTCCAGGTTCACCGGACTGCCGCTCTTGAGGTCGTTCATGGCCGTGCAGTCGAGGGTTTCGCGACTGACGTCCGCCGCAAAGCCGTTGCCCGGCAATTCAACGGCCGTCAGGCATACGCCGTTGACCGCGATGCTGTCACCCAGTTTGACGTCGCTCAAATCGAGCTTGCCGGTTTCTACGTAAACCCGCACATCTCCGCCTTTTGGGGTCAATGCACGAATACTGCCGATGGATTCGATGATGCCGGTAAACATGAAGTCCTCCTCGAGAACATAGCCGTCGCGTAGCGCAGGCCGGGAATTATACGCTCGCGGCTGGCGAAGGAATGGCAGTGACCCGCCAGTCATCGCCAACCGCGCGAATTTCGGTGATTTTGAGCTCGGGTGCATCCTTCATTTGCGCGAGCGGCCAATCCAGCAATGGCCGCGCCAAGGAACCGAGGAACTTGCCAGCGATGAAAATCTGGAATTCGTCCACCAAGCCTTGCTGAGCGAAAGCCCCCGCAAGACGTGGACCCGCCTCCACCAGCACTTCGTTGACCCCGCGACTGGCCAGTTCGACCAGCAGCTTGTGCAGGTCAACCAAACCATCCTCGCCGGCGACAATCAGGCATTCCGGGCCGTTGGCGTATTGCTCTTCGATCGCCATGCACGTCGCGACCAGCGCCGGGCCGGCCTTGAAGAACGGCGCATCCAGCGGCACGCGCAAGCGGCCGTCGATCAACACGCGCAGCGGCGGACGACTCATGGCCAGCGCCGTTTGCTCGGCGTCCAGGCCCAGCTCGTCAGCGCGCACGGTCAGCCGGGCGTTGTCTGCCAGCACCGTATCGGCGCCGGTCAGCACTACGCTGGCCTGGGCGCGCAGACGTTGTACCGCCGAACGCGCAGCGGGACCGGTGATCCATTGGCTCTCGCCGCTTTCCATCGCCGTGCGGCCATCAAGGCTCATGGCCAGCTTGACCCGCACGAACGGCAAGCCGTGTTCCATGCGTTTGAGGAAGCCTTCGTTGAGCTTGCGCGCCTCGCCTTCCAGCACGCCGCATTCGGTAGCGATACCGGCCTGGGACAGTCGTTGCATGCCACGACCAGCGACCGACGGGTTCGGGTCCTGCATCGCCGCAACCACCCGGGCCAAGCCCGCATTGATCAACGCATCGGCGCACGGCGGCGTACGGCCGTGGTGGCTGCACGGTTCGAGGGTCACGTAGGCGGTGGCGCCCCGGGCCTTGTCGCCGGCGGCGCGCAGGGCGTGGACTTCCGCATGCGGTTCGCCGGTACGCACATGCCAGCCTTCGCCGACAATCTGCCCGTCACGCACGATCACGCAGCCGACCCGAGGGTTGGGGTGTGTCGTGTAATGACCCTTGCGCGCCAGTTCCAGGGCGCGGGCCATGTAATGGGCGTCGAGGATGGCTTGTTCTGGGGAGGTGGTCATTCTTTCACCGGCTCGCGGGCCAGGCGATCGATCTCTTCGCGGAACTCGTTGAGGTCCTGGAAGCGGCGATACACGGAGGCGAAACGAATGTAGGCGACTTCGTCGAGCTTCTGCAGCTCGGCCATCACCAGTTCACCGACCACGAGGGATTTGACCTCGCGCTCGCCGGTGGCGCGCAGCTTGTGCTTGATGTGCACCAGCGACGATTCGAGGCGCTCGACACTCACCGGGCGCTTCTCGAGCGCACGCTGCATGCCGGCGCGGAGTTTTTCTTCGTCGAACGGCTGACGACTGCCGTCGGTTTTGATCAGGCGCGGCAACACCAGTTCGGCAGTCTCGAACGTCGTGAATCGCTCGCCGCAGGCCAGGCATTCACGCCGGCGGCGCACCTGTTCGCCCTCGGCGACCAGACGCGAGTCAATGACCTTGGTGTCGTTGGCACCGCAGAACGGACAGTGCATGGTGGCAGGCAACAAAAAAAGGGAGGGCCATGGTAGCGCATCCCGGTGGCAAGACAAGCCATAGGGTTTGCGGTATACAGACGGGTTATAGAGCTAGATCCATGGATTTCACCTTGCTGGAGCCGCAAATGTCCCTCAGACCGCTCGTTTTGCTCAGTCTTTTCAGCCTGCTGGTGGCCTGCGGCAGCGATGCGCCCAAGCCCCAGCCGCCGACGCCCGGGCCAGCTCCACAGGCTGCGCAGAAGAAAGCGAAGGAATCTGCCGACCTCGGCCCGCTGCCCGCGTATCAGCGTGAATTGAGCGGCACCCTGCAAGGCGTGCCCGCCGGTGCGGAAGTCGAGCTGGCGCTGCTGGTGATCGATACTCAGGACCGCCCGCAACAATTGCTCGCCAGTTCGAGCCTGATCGGCACCAATCAGATTCTGCCGTTTCACCTGCGTTTCAACCCGGAATCCTTCCCGGCAGGTGTCCGCGTTGAACTGCGGGGCCGCGCCAGCCAGTCCGGCCAGTTGATTTTGCACCTGCCGTCGCAAGTCATTACCCAGCCGACCACCCAGGCGTTGGGTCAACTGCAATTCGTCAAAGCGCCATGAAGGCACCGCTCGACCTGCAACAGGCCTTGAGTGAACTGCTCGGTGATGCGCAGTTGGTGCCCGTCGCATTGCCGGATACCGATTTGAAGCTCTGGCTGATCGACGGCGATAACATGGACCGCGCGTTCAGCCCGGAAGAAACCCGGCGGATTCTGCACGAGCCGCCTTATTGGAGTTTCTGCTGGGCCAGCGGTCTGGCGGTGGCGCGCTATCTGGCCGAGTTCCCCCATTGGGTGAAAGGCAAACGTGTTCTCGATTTCGGCGCGGGTTCGGGTGTCGCAGGGATTGCCGCCGTGAAGGCCGGCGCGCTGGAAGTGGTGGCCTGTGACCTTGATCCGCTGGCCATTGCCGCATGCCGGGCGAATGCGCAACTCAATGACGTCCACCTCGACTATTCGTCGGACTTTTTCGCCGAGGCGGATCGGTTTGACCTGATCCTGGTGGCCGACGTGCTCTACGACCGGGCGAATCTGCCGTTGCTCGATGAGTTCTTGAGTCGTGGCAAGGAGGCCTTGGTGGCCGATTCGCGGGTTCGGGATTTTCGTCACCCGTTGTATCAGCGCATCGAGATGCTGGAGGCGATGACGTTGCCGGATCTGTGTGAGCCGGAAGAGTTTCGGCATGTGAGCCTCTACCATGCCCGGCGCGGTTGAAGACGCCAAAAGATCGCAGCCTGCGGCAGCTCCTACATAGATCGACGTTCACCTGTAGGAGCTGCCGAAGGCTGCGATCTTTTGCGCCACACCTTATAGTGCATGTATCCACGCTTCCAAGAGATCCCCCATGAGTCAGGAAACGCCGTACATCTTCGACGCCACGACTGCCGATTTCGACCAGTCGGTGATCGAAAACTCTTTCCACAAACCGGTGCTGGTGGATTTCTGGGCCGAATGGTGTGCGCCGTGCAAAGTGCTGATGCCGTTGCTGCAGACCATTGCCGAGAGCTATCAGGGCGAGTTGCTGCTGGCCAAGGTCAATTGCGATCTCGAACCGGACGTCGTCGCTCGTTTCGGCATTCGCAGCCTGCCGACCGTGGTGTTGTTCAAGGACGGCCAGCCGGTGGATGGCTTTGCCGGTGCACAGCCGGAATCCGCGGTGCGGGCGATGCTCGAGCCTCACGTGCAAATGCCGCCACCGACGGCGGCTGATCCGTTCGAGCAGGCCCAGGCCTTGTTTGACGAAAGCCGCTTTGCCGACGCAGAAGCCGTGCTCACCGTGCTGCTGGGCGAAGACAACACCAACGCCAAGGCGCTGATCCTCTACGCCCGTTGCCTCACCGAACGTGGCGAGTTGGGTGAAGCGCAAACCGTGCTGGATGCGGTCAAGAGCGATGAGCACAAGGCGGCATTGGCCGGTGCCAAGGCGCAAATCCAGTTCCTCGGCCAGGCCAAGGACCTGCCGGATGCGGCGGACCTGAAAGCGCGCCTGGCGAAAAACCCGCAGGACGATGAAGCGGTGTATCAACTGGCGATCCAGCAACTGGCCCGCCAGCAGTACGACGCAGCGCTGGATGCGTTGCTGAAGTTGTTCATCCGCAATCGCAGCTACAGCGAAGGCTTGCCGCACAAGACCTTGCTGCAGGTGTTCGAGTTGCTGGGCAATGATCATCCGTTGGTGACCACGTACCGCCGCAAGTTGTTTGCGGCGCTTTATTGAAGATCAAAAGATCGCAGCCTGCGGCAGCGCCTACAGGATAGGGTTCGCAAGCCGACGGCAATGGATCACGCCGCGATCCCTGTAGGAGCTGCCGCAGGCTGCGATCTTTTGCGGTTTATACGATCCAGCTGTAAAGCGGCGTATCCCCGCCGCTCGTGACCTTCACGTCGGAGCAATGACGCAGTCGCACCAACAAGCGCTTGCCCGACGCCGCGCTGCCGGTCAGCCCTTCCAACTGCTCCAGCAAATCCGGCCCGCTCAAATGCCCGGCCTTGCGCAGCAGGTCTTTGGCGACTTGCCACAGCGCATCATCCTGGTTCACCGCTTTGGCCGGCGCTGGGGTTGTCTCAGGCCGGGTCACCTGCAACTGCGCGCCAAGCTTCGCCCAGTCGCCATCGTCCATCTCCAGCGTCAAATCCACCGGCCAATCGCCGATGCTTCCGCGTATACGCAACATAAGTCCGCTCCTGCACATTTCTGACTGACATGCTCCCATGCGACTTGCGCAACGCCAAGCAGACGGTCAAACTCTCGGCACTTACGTTATAAGATTACATAACAATTTTTTCATTTTACTTTTCGGAGACTCGCCATGCGCCGTCTGCTTCTCGCTCTGCCATTCGCCCTGTTGCCGCTGGCTGTCGCCCACGCTGCTGATGAACATGACCATGAGCACGGCAGTCTCGGCGCTCACGAACATGGCGTCGGTCGCCTGAACGCAGCGCTGGATGGTCAGACCCTGGAGCTGGAACTGGAAAGCCCGGCAATGAACCTGGTGGGCTTCGAACATGTCGCCACCACCGACGCCGACAAGGCCAAAGTCGCCGCTGTCCGCACTCAGCTGGAAAAACCTCTGGCACTGTTCAACCTGCCGAAAGCCGCCGGTTGCGTGGTGGCGACGCAGGCACTGGAAAGCCCGTTGTTTGGGGACAAACCCGACGCCGATGATGATCACGACGAAGACGCCAAGGACGAGCATCATCACGACCACAGCGAAATCCATGCCCACTACCAGTTCAGTTGCTCCGCTCCCGGTGCGCTGAAAACCCTGGACCTGGCGAACATTTTCAACACGTTCCCGGCGACGCAGAAAATTCAGGTACAACTGATCAGCCCGAGCGGGCAGCAAGGCGTCGAAGTGACGGCCAAGGCTGCCGCCCTCAAGTTCTGATCCACCGCAAACCTGTAGGAGCTGCCGAGTGCAACGAGGCTGCGATCTTTTGATTTTAAAGATCAAGATCAAAAGATCGCAGCCTCGTTGCACTCGGCAGCTCCTACGCAGGTCATCAACATTCAATGTAATTGGCTAAATGACTCGAGCACTCATCGAATTGTCCAACCTGGGCTTCAGTTGGCCCGGTCACCCGCCGCTACTGGATATCCCGGCCTTCCGCCTGGAACCCGGTGAAACCCTGTTCCTCAAAGGCCCCAGCGGCAGCGGTAAAACCACCCTGCTCGGCTTGCTCGGTGGCGTGCAAAAGCCTGATCGCGGGAGCATTCGGCTGCTGGGCCAGGAACTGACCGAGCTGGGTGCCGGGGCGCGCGACCGTTTCCGGGTCGATCACACGGGCTACATCTTCCAGCAGTTCAACTTGCTGCCGTTTCTCTCGGTGCGCGAGAACGTCGAGTTGCCCTGCCACTTCTCCAAACTGCGCGCCGAACGTGCGATCCAGCGCCACGGCAGCGTCGATCAGGCGGCAGCCACCCTGCTCGCCCACTTGGGCTTGAAGGATCAGAACCTGCTCAGCCGCCGCGCCGACTCGCTGTCCATCGGCCAACAACAACGCGTGGCCGCGGCGCGCGCGTTGATCGGCCAGCCGGAACTGGTGATCGCCGACGAGCCGACCTCAGCCCTCGACTACAACGCTCGCGAAAACTTCATTCGCCTGTTGTTCGCCGAATGCCGTGAAGCCGGATCGAGCCTGTTGTTCGTCAGCCATGACCAGAGCCTCGCGCCGCTGTTCGATCGCCACCTGTCGCTGGCCGATCTCAATCGCGCCGCCACCCCGTCCGAGGTTTGAGATGTATTTGTTTCGTCTAGCCCTGGCCAGCCTGGCTAACCGCCGCTTCACGGCGATCCTCACCGCGTTCGCCATCGCGCTCTCAGTCTGTCTACTGCTGGCCGTTGAGCGGGTACGCACCGAAGCCAAGGCCAGTTTCGCCAGCACCATCAGCGGCACTGACTTGATCGTCGGTGCCCGCTCCGGTTCGGTGAACCTGCTGCTGTACTCGGTCTTCCGCATCGGCAACGCCACCAACAACATCCGTTGGGACAGCTTCGAACACTTCGCCAACAACCCGAAAGTGAAGTGGGCAATCCCGATGTCCCTCGGCGATTCCCATCGCGGTTATCGCGTGATGGGCACCACCGAAGCGTACTTCGAGCACTATCAGTACGGCCATCAACAACACCTGGAACTGGCGGACGGCCGCGCCTTCGCCACCGACCCGTTCGAAGTGGTGCTCGGCGCCGAAGTGGCCGATGCGTTGCACTACAAACTCGGCGACAAACTGGTGCTGGCCCATGGTGTGGCGGTGATCAGCCTGGTCAAGCACGACGACAAACCGTTCACCGTGGTCGGCATTCTCAAACGCACCGGCACCCCGGTGGACCGCACGTTGCACATCAGCCTCGGCGGCATGGAAGCGATTCATATCGACTGGCATAACGGCGTGCCCGCGCAGGGCAACGGCCGGATCAGCGCCGATCAGGCACGTAACATGGACCTGACGCCGCAGGCGATCACCGCGTTCATGCTCGGCCTCAACAGCAAGATTTCGACCTTCGCCGTGCAACGTGAAATCAACGAATTCCGTGGCGAGCCGATGCTGGCGATCCTGCCTGGCGTGGCGTTGCAGGAGTTGTGGAGTTTGATGAGCACGGCGGAGAAAGCTTTGTTCGTGGTCTCGCTGTTTGTGGTGTTGACCGGGTTGATCGGCATGCTCACGGCGATTCTCACCAGCCTCAACGAACGACGGCGAGAAATGGCAATCCTGCGCTCGGTGGGCGCCCGGCCGTGGCACATTGCGACCTTGCTGGTGCTGGAGGCATTTGCCCTGGCGTTGTCGGGCGTGATTGCCGGGGTGGCGCTGCTTTACGTGGGCATTGCCGCTGCGCAGGGTTATGTACAGGCCAATTACGGCTTGTACTTGCCGCTGGCCTGGCCCAGCGAATATGAATGGACGCTGCTCGGTGGCATCCTGATCGCCGCGTTGCTGATGGGTAGCGTGCCGGCCTGGCGCGCGTATCGCCAATCCTTGGCCGATGGCCTGTCGATCAGACTATGAGGACGTTAATGATGCCCCGCGCTCTGCTTGCGCTGTTGATGCTGGTCGCCCTGCCCTTATGGGCGGCCGAACCGAAAGACCTGACCTGGTCGGAAATGATCCCGCCGGACGCCGCCCCGGAAGTACCGAACATGACGCCGCTGCACGATCTGTCGCAGATGAGCAGCACGTTATCGGCGGAGTCGGCGCCAGCGGCCAAGCAGGACCTGCCGAACGCGCCGGTGGTGAAGAGCCTCGACGGCCAGAACATTCGGTTGCCGGGCTACATCGTGCCACTGGAAGTGAGCGAAGACGGGCGCACTACGGAGTTTTTGCTGGTGCCGTATTTCGGCGCCTGCATCCATGTGCCGCCACCGCCGTCGAACCAGATCGTGCATGTGAAAAGTGAAGTCGGCGTGAAGTTGGACGAGTTGTATCAGCCGTACTGGATCGAGGGTGCTTTGCAGGTTAAAGCGTCCAGCAGCGAACTGGCGGATGCGGGGTATCAGATGGAGGCGGACAAGATTTATGTGTATGAATTGCCGGAGTGAATCCCGGTAGAGTTTTGTACCGTTGAATCGCCAAGATCGCAGCCTTCGGCAGCTCCTACAGGGGATCGCATACCCTGTAGGAGCTGCCGAAGGCTGCGATCTTTTAAGGCCATCACCGTTTCATTGAGCTGCATCAAAAGACCCAATCAAACGGCTGTTTACCATTGGACATCGAACATTTTTAACGTCCTTTGGAGCCCCCATGAACAAGTCCTTGCTCAGCGCCGCGCTGTTTGCCCTCGCGCTCGCAGCCCCGTTCGCCCACGCCCATGACGCCGGCGATATCATCGTTCGGGCCGGCGCGATCACCGTCAATCCGAAAGCCGACAGCTCCAGCGTCAAGGTCGATCAAGGCCCGCTGAAGGGCGCCGACCTGGGTGGCAAGGCCACCATGAGCAGCGACACGCAGCTGGGTCTGAACTTTGCCTACATGATCACCAACAACTGGGGGATCGAGCTGCTCGCGGCCACTCCGTTCGAGCACGACGTGAAGATCAAGGGCACCGCCCTGGGCGCGGCGAACGGCAAGCTCGGTAGCCTGAAACACCTGCCGCCGACCCTCAGTGTCGTTTACTACCCGCTCGACAATAAGTCCGCGTTCCAGCCGTATCTCGGCGCGGGTATCAACTACACTTGGATCTACGACGAACACGTCGGCAGCGAAGCCAGCGCCGCCGGCTTCAGCAACTTCAAGGCGGATAACTCCTGGGGCATGGCGTTTCAGGTCGGTGCCGACTACATGCTGACCGACAACATCATGATCAATGCCCAGGTGCGCTACATCGACATTGATACCACCGCGACAGTCGAAAACAATGCGGTGGCACAAGGCACCCGTGCCAAGGTCAATGTCGACGTTGACCCGTTTATTTACATGGTTGGCCTGGGTTACAAGTTCTAGGAAGAGTCCGCCATCAGCCAGGCGCCCCTGTAGGAGCGAGCTTGCTCGCGATGGACGTTAACGATAACGCGTGTTTTCTGAGTAAACGCGCCGCTCGTTATTCCATCGCGAGCAAGCTCGCTCCAACAATTGTCTATCGCCCCAGCAGACGCGCCAGGCCGACACTCATCGGCGTCTGTGGCGGGGAGGTAAAGCGCTCCAGCAACCGCTGGTTGTTCGCTCGCGAATGGCGGATATCACCGGAACGCGCGGGGCCATAGCTCACGGGTGGCAGCTCACCGACCACCACTTGCAGCGCATCCAGCATTTGCTTGAGCGTGGTCGCCTGGTTCCAGCCGACGTTGACCGCGCCGACCTCGACCTGTGGTTTCTCGATCGCTTGCACCAGCAGTTCGACCAGGTCTTCGACGTACACGAAATCGCGCGTCTGCTCGCCGTCACCGAACACGGTGATCGGCAGGCCTTTGTGCGCGCGTTCGCTGAAAATGCTGATCACCCCGGAATACGGCGAGGACGGATCCTGGCGCGGCCCGAAAATGTTGAAAAAGCGGAAAATCACCGGCTCCAGCGCGTGCTGGCGACGATAGAAATCGAAATAGTGTTCGCTGGCCAGTTTGTCCGAGGCATACGGGGTCAACGGCGCCTTGAGCGTCTCTTCATCGATCGACTCGCCTTCACCGTTGTTGCCGTAGACCGCCGCGCTGGAGGCAAACATCACGCGTTTGACGCCCGCCTGGCGCATGGCTTCGCAGACGTTCAACGAGCCGATGAAATTGCTCTGGTGCGTCTTCACCGGATCGTCCACCGAGGCCTGCACCGAAGCCACCGCCGCCAAATGCGCGACCGCGCTGCATCCCAGCATCGCCCGCGCCACCAGCGCGGCGTCGGCGACGTCGCCAACGATCAACTCGAGCTTGGGATTGTCCAGCGGCAAGTTGCTGCGCTTTCCGGTGGAAAGGTCATCGAGGATACGCA
Source organism: Pseudomonas sp. LBUM1644 (assembly GCF_059716195.1). Classification (NCBI taxonomy): domain Bacteria; kingdom Pseudomonadati; phylum Pseudomonadota; class Gammaproteobacteria; order Pseudomonadales; family Pseudomonadaceae; genus Pseudomonas; species Pseudomonas sp. LBUM1644. The sequence goes on from NZ_CP166812.1 coordinate 5,623,404, forward strand.
CCGAGTGACCCTTGGCGAGCAAGGCATCGGTCAGGTGCGAGCCGATGAAACCGGCGCCGCCGGTAATTAAAATAGGGCCGTCAACCATGGCGATAAAACCTGTCCAATAGGCCCGGGAGTGCGGCGCGCCAGGCACGCGGCTTGATCCCGAACGTGTGTAGAATTTTCTTGCAGGCGAGCACCGCATGCTGCGGCTCTTCGGCAGCATCCGGGCGCGCGGCGTGAGCCTGGGCGGTCGGTGCTTCGATGGCCAGCGGGTGCAGGCTGCGTGCTTCGGTGAGGATGGCTTGTCCCAACGCCAGCGGCGTGGTCGCCTCGTGCCCGGCGTAGTGATAGGTGCCCCACAGCGGCGCCGAGCAGTCGAGCTGCTTGAGCACCGAGATGATCACCCGGGCAGCATCGTCCACCGGCGTCGGATTACCGCGACGGTCATCGGCCATCAGCAGTTCTTCAGGCTGTTCGGCCCGGCTGAGGAAACGCCCCAGCGTGCCGTCGGGACTGTCATCGAGCAACCAGCCGAAACGCAGCAGCACGTGTTGCGGACAGGTGGCACGCACACTTTGCTCGATCCGCCACAACGCCTGACCGCGCAGGCCCAGCGGCACCGGCTCGTCTTTTTCGCTGTAGGCGGTCGCCCGGGAACCGTCGAATACGCGATAGCTCGACGGTTGCAGCAGGACGATGTTGTGATGCTGGCACAGTTCGGCCAGGCGTTCGATAGCACGCTCTTGCCCGGCCAGGCGCGGTTCGCTGACCGTCTCCGCCTGGAACCAGTCGAAGTAATAGGCGAGATTGATCAGCGCGTCGGGGCGCGTGTCGTCGAGCAGTTGCGTCAGGCTCGCGGCATCCCAGCCGTCTTGCGGTGGGCGGGGGGCGAGGAAACCGATGTCTTCCTCCGCACCGAGGCGAATCAGCGCCTGCCCAAGGGCATTTCCGCCGCCCAGTAACATAAGGCGCATTCGCATAGAGTCAGCAGGCCCAGTCTGATTGGAACAATGGTTTTATCGACGCCGCCCGCGGGCGATGCCGTTGATAGTTGCCGGAATCGTTGCATTTTGCGGGTTTAGTGCGCAACCGTCATCCGTAAAGTGTAGTTGCCCGGGATTTGTGGTGCTGCTACTGGCCCGCGAAGAGGCCCGAAAGGGCGGCGAAGGTCTTGAGCGGTACTTGCATCTTCCCCACCCCGCCCGCATAAATTACTTCATGAATCTGCCCCTCCCCACGGACGCGGCCCTGGCAGGCTTCCACCCCGCCGTCAGCGCCTGGTTCAGCCACACTTTCCCGACGGTCACCGCCGCCCAGGCCCGGGCGTGGCCGTTGATCCGCCAACACCGTTCGACTCTGATCGCCGCGCCCACCGGGTCCGGCAAAACCCTCACCGCGTTCCTCGCCGTCATCGATGACCTGGTTCATCGTGGGCTGGAAACCGCAGGCGGTCTGCCGGACGAAACCCTGGTGGTCTACGTCTCGCCGCTCAAGGCCTTGTCCAACGACATCCAGATCAACCTGCAAAACCCGCTGGCGGGCATCACTGAACAATTGCGCGCGATGGGCCTGCCCGAATTGCAGATCAACACTGCCGTGCGCACGGGCGATACACCGCAAAAAGAACGTTCGGCGATGCGCAAGACGGCGCCGCACATTCTGGTCACCACCCCGGAATCGCTGTATGTGCTGCTCGGGTCCGACTCCGGCCGGCAAATGCTTCACACCACGCGGACGGTGATCGTCGACGAAATCCACGCCATCGCCGCCAGCAAACGCGGGAGCCACCTGGCCCTGAGCCTCGAACGTTTGCAGGCGCTGTGCGCGCAACCGCTGATGCGGATCGGACTCTCGGCCACTCAAAAACCCATCGAAGCCGTGTCTCGCTATTTGGTCGGTCGTGACCGTGACTGCGAAATCATCGACATCGGCCACGCCCGCCCGCGGGATCTGGACATTGAAGTGCCACCGGTGCCGTTGTCAGCTGTCATGGCCAACGATGTCTGGGAACTGGTCTACGATCGCCTCGCCGTCCTCGCCCGCGAGCACCGCACCACACTGATTTTCGTCAACACCCGTCGGCTGGCCGAACGTTTGAGCCGGCATTTGAGCGAACGCCTCGGCCGGGATGCCGTGGCCGCCCACCACGGCAGCCTGGCCAAGGAATTTCGCCTCGACGCCGAACAGCGGCTCAAGCGCGGCGAGTTGCAGGTGCTGATCGCCACCGCATCGCTGGAACTGGGCATCGACATTGGCGACGTCGACCTCGTCTGCCAGATAGCCTCGCCGCGCTCGATTGCCGGGTTCCTGCAACGGGTCGGCCGCTCCGGGCACCAGGTCGGCGGCACGCCCAAGGGGCGTTTGTTCGCCACCACCCGCGACGACCTGATCGAATGCACCGCCCTGCTCGACTGCGTGCGCCGGGGCGAACTCGACACCTTGCAGATTCCCAAGGCGCCGCTGGACGTGCTGGCGCAGCAAATCATCGCCGAAGTCAGCTGTCAGGAATGGCAGGAGCAGGCGCTGCTGGAGATGTTCCGCAACGCCTCACCTTATGCCGAGCTCGACGAACACCATTATCAGGCGCTGCTGCACATGCTCGCCGAGGGCTACAACGGTCGCCAGGGCATTCGCAGCGCGTATCTGCACCGCGACGCCGTGACGCGTACGCTACGCGGTCGTCGGGGCGCCAAACTGACCGCCGTGACCAGTGGCGGCACGATCCCGGACAACGCCGACTACAGCGTGCTGCTGGAACCTCAAGGGCTGAACATCGGCAGCGTCAACGAAGACTTCGCAGTGGAAAGCATTGCCGGGGATGTGTTCCAGCTGGGCAATACGTCCTACCGGATTCTGCGGGTCGATACCGGCAAGGTGCGGGTCGAGGATGCCCGAGGCCAACCGCCCACCATCCCGTTCTGGCTCGGTGAGGCGCCTGGCCGCAGCGCTGATCTGTCGTTTGCCGTGGCACGCCTGCAAGCGCAGCTCGATGAGCTGCTCGGCGCCACACCCGGCCACTTGCAACCCGCGCTCGACTGGCTGACCGGGACCCTCGGACTGAACCTCGCCAGCGCCGAACAACTGGTGGACTATCTCGCCCGCGCGCGATTGACATTGGGCGCGCTGCCCTCGCAAGACACGCTGCTGATGGAGCGCTTTTTCGACGAATCCGGCGGCACTCAGTTGATCATCCACACCCCGTTCGGCAGCCGCATCAACCGCGCCTGGGGCCTGGCCCTGCGCAAGCGGTTCTGCCGCACGTTCAACTTCGAATTGCAGGCGGCCGCCAGCGAAGATGCCATCGTCCTGTCGCTGTCCACCAGTCACAGCTTCGAACTCGACGACGTTTGGCGTTATGTGCACAGCAACACCGCCGAACACTTGCTGATCCAGGCCGTGCTCGATGCGCCGCTGTTCGGCGTGCGCTGGCGCTGGAACGCCGGCGTCGCCCTGGCATTGCCGCGCTACACCGGCGGGCGCAAAGTCGCGCCACAAATCCAGCAGATGAAAAGCGAAGACCTGATCGCCAGCGTGTTTCCCGATCAGATCGCCTGCGTGGAAAACCTCGCGGGCGAACGCGAGATTCCCGAACATCCGCTGGTGGAGCAGACCCTCGACGATTGCCTGCATGAGGCGATGGATTGCGAAGGTTGGCTGGCGTTGTTGCGGCGCATGGAAAGTGGCGACGTGCGGCTGATCAGCCGTGACTTACCGGCGCCCTCGCCACTCGCCGCGGAAATTCTCAGCGCCCGCCCCTACACCTTTCTCGACGATGCACCGCTGGAGGAACGCCGGACTCAAGCCGTGCTCAACCGCCGATGGACCGACCCACACTCCACCGACGACCTCGGCGCACTGGATGCCGATGCCATTCAAGCGGTGCGCGATGAAGCCTGGCCAACCCCGACCGGCGTCGATGAAATGCATGAGGCGCTAATGAGCCTGGCGTGTATCGCCGATACCGAGGCGCAGGCCAATCCGCAGTGGCTTGAGTGGCTGGGTGTCCTTGCCCAGAGCGGTCGCGCGAGCCGTCTGCAGATGGCGCCCGGGCAATCGCTGTGGTTCGCGCTTGAACGCCTGACGTGCCTGCGAGCGGTTTATCCACAGGCGATTCTGTGGCCGCCGCTGGAGGCATTGCCGGGTTTCGACGAAGCCTGGGAGCCAGATGAGGCAGCGCTGGAGATGATCCGTGCGCGGCTGAGTGCATTTGGCCCGCTACCGCTGAGCGAGATTGCCAAACCTTTGGGTTTACCAACGGATCGCGTCGCCCAGGCCCTCGCTCGACTGGAACACGAAGGCTATGTTCTGCGCGGGCAATTCACCCCCGGCGCCGATCAGGAAGAGTGGTGCGAACGGCATCTGCTGGCGCGGATTCACCGCTACACGGTCAAGCGTCTGCGGCGGGAAATCGAGCCGGTGGCGCTGCAGGATTTCATGCGATTCCTGTTTGACTGGCAGCATCTGTCCGGCGCGACCCAAGGCCAGGGCAGCGCGGTTTTGCCGGTGATCGTCGGTCAATTCGAAGGCTATCCCGCTGCCGCATCTGCCTGGGACAGCGACATCCTGCCGGCGCGGATCAAAGACTATTCGGCCAGCTGGCTGGATGATCTGTGCCGCAGCGGCAAACTGGTCTGGACCCGACTGACCGCGCGCAACAAGAGCGCCAGCACGGCGCTGCGCAGCACGCCGATTTTGCTGTTGCCGCGAAGTCAGGTCGGGCTGTGGAGCAGTTTGACCGAGCAGACGCCGGTCAGCGAACTGTCGCCCAAGACGCAAAAAGTCTTCGAAGCGCTCAGCCAGCAGGGTGCGCTGTTTTTCGATGAGTTGATTCATGAAGCCCATCTGCTGCGCGCGGAGTTGGAAATTGCCTTGCAGGAATTGGTCGGCGCCGGGCTGGTGAACGCCGACAGCTTTGCCGGTTTGCGCGCGTTGATTACCCCCGCCAGCAAACGACAGGCCCATAGCAGCCGACGCGGGCGTGGGGCGTTTGTCGGCGGGATGGACGATGCCGGGCGCTGGGCCTTGTTGCGGCGCGGCCCTGCGGCGCCGGTAGTGGATAACAAGCGGCCGGCCCCCACACCAAGCGACACGCTGGAACACATCGCCATGACCTTGCTGCGCCGCTATGGCGTGGTGTTCTGGCGCTTGTTGGAGCGAGAGGCGGATTGGTTGCCGATCTGGCGTGAATTGCTCCGCACCTTTCATCGGCTGGAGGCCCGGGGCGAGATTCGCGGCGGACGGTTTGTCAGTGGCCTTGCCGGTGAGCAGTTTGCGTTGCCGGAAGCGATTCCGTTGCTGCGCGAAGTCCGGCGACGGCCGCATGACGGGAGTTTGATTGCGGTGTGTGGCGTCGATCCGCTGAACCTCGCCGGAACGCTTTTGCCGGGCGTAAAAGTGCCGGCATTGGCGAGTAATCGGCTGGTGTATCGCGATGGGTTGCCGGCGGCTGCCGAAATTGCCGGCAAGGCGGTTTTCTGGCTGGACCTGGATCAGCAGCATCATGCTGAATTACAAACCAAACTGATCCGGCATTGATGGTGTCCGGGCTGGCCTCTTCGCGAGCAAGCCCGCTCCCACAGTGGATTTATGTCGATCACAAGACCCTGTTCCAACACAGATCAACTGTGGGAGCGGGCTTGCTCGCGAAGGGGCCCGCAGCCCCACCGCAAATCATTGAGTCCGCGGCTGATCCGGCAGCAATACCGATGAATGCTCCGGCACCACCCCCAGCGCCGTCGCCTCATCCACAGGCGGCCTGGCCAACAAAACCTGCTGTGGATAAGTCTGCGCGAAATGCGCCCAAGGACAGTTATCCACAAGCTTTTTCAATCGTTGGTTGAACGCCCTGCTCACCACGTATTGCCCACCGGACACCGTGCGAAACTGCGCCGTCAGCACCACGCCGTTGAGGTCCATTTTGTCGACGCCGAACACATCCAGCGGCCCTTGCAAGTTGTACTTGAGGAACGGATCGTCCGTGATGGAATGCCCGGCTTCGCGGATCAGTTCGATGGCCTTGTCCACGTCGGTGTCATACGTGAACTGCACCGAGAAGAACGCATACGCAAATTGCCTGGATTGATTGGTCACGGCCTTGATCTGGCCGAATGGCACCGAGTGCACAAAGCCCTTGCCGTCACGCAGGCGCAAGGTACGAATGGTCAGGCCTTCGACTGTGCCGGCGTGGCCGGAATCAAGGACCACCCAATCGCCAATCGACAGGGTGTCTTCGATGATGATGAATAAACCGGTGATGACATCCTGCACCAGTTGCTGGGAACCGAAACCGATCGCCAACCCCACCACCCCGGCACCCGCCAGAAAAGGCGCAACGTTGATGCCCAGATTGGCCATGGTGGTGATTGCGCAGATCACCACCAGAACGATTTTGATCGCATTGCGCAGCAGCGGCAGAATGGTTTTGACCCGAGTACTCGGTTGGCGCGCCGACCGTTTGTTGACGGGCGGTTTCAGGGCTTCCTGAATCGCCGTGTCCAACACCACCCAAACCATCCAGGTCACCAGGAAAATCAAACCGATTCGGCTCAGCGAATCACTGATCGCCCGGCCGACCGAATTGCTCACCGCGAACTCGAACAGCGACACGCCCCAGATCCGCCCCAGGACATCGATAAAAACGATCGCCATGGCGATCCGCAGCAACGCGTGCGAAAGACTGAGGAAGCGCTCTTTGTAGGCACTGCTGCGGCGCGCTGCCGTCTCACTGCGCGATTTGAACAGGTGATGCAGCATGGTGCTGAGGAACACCGTCGCAATCAGCAAAATCGTGGTGAACAGCGCACAGCGCAGCACTTTCTGATTGTCATCGCCGATGCCGATCAGGTTGATGACCGACACCAGCACCATCAACAAAATCGGCCAGTGCCAGAGCCCGGAAAAGATACGCAGGGTTTCACGCAGTGCCGGCTGGCTGAGGCGCTGGGCCAACGGCAGAATTCGGATCAGATGGGCCACCGGGCGCCGCATCCGCAGCACCAGGATGCCGAAGGTGATCGTCGCCGCCAGCCCGGTGAACACCGCGATACTGCTGGTGAGATTGCCGCCCAGCTGGCGGGCGATCTGTGGGCTGGTCAGGGCATCGCTCAGGGCCACGAGAAAGCCGATCAAAAACAGCGGTCGCGGGCTGTGCTGCAGAATAATCTGCACTGCGCGGCGCTTGTGGCCCGCGTTGAACAGCACCACCAGCGACAACACCAGCGACGCGGCGAAAATGCCACTGCTGGTGGCATAGGCGAAACACAACGCCAGCGCCCGGCCGGCGGACACGGGTAAAAAGTGGCTGACATACAGCGTCAGCGGCAAGCTGATCAGCGCCGGAATCGTGTAGGGCAACACATAGCCCAATAAAGCCTGGCCGCGCTCACGACTGAGCAACAACCGGTGCTGACACAGACGCGTGACCAGCATCCCGCCGAGCAGCCAAAGCAACGCAAAAGTGCCGATCCACACGCCGGACAACAGCAGGAAATCCCCCGCCACGCTCCAGCTGGAACGTGCCGAAGGATGATTGACCAGTTGATCCACCTCATCGGCCGCCCGGTCTGCACGCAGGCGCCAGGCGTCGAGCAGGTCCTCGTTGAGATCGAGTTTGCCCTGGACTTGATCAATGCTCGAACTGATGGCCCCCAGCAGCCCGCCTTGTACCAGCGGTTCGGGGTGTGCCGGTGGCGTTGCGACGGTGGTGGCCGGCAACCCCGGCAATATCGCCGCTTGCAGCACGTTGCTGCCCAGTATCAGCAACATCCCCAGTAGTAGCGCGGTTTTAAACTTGAACAAACGCGGTGCTCCTGCCATTGAGACTGTAAGAAACTGATCGGGACATTGTAGGCAAGTTCGGTTTTACATCGACGGGGATTCAAAAAGATCGCAGCCTTCGGCAGCTCCTACAGGGGAACGCATTCCATGTAGGAGCTGCCGCAGGCTGCGATCTTGGCAATCTCCTTTAATCCCCAAGTCTTTCATATTTGCGCACAGCTCAAATATCAAATGCTCATCCCTCTATTTTTCCGCACGACTCAATCTCCGACACTGCGCTCCAGACATCAGCCCACCGGAGTTGCAGCCATGCCCATCGCCTTGCTCGCGCTGACCCTCAGCGCCTTCGCCATCGGGACGACCGAGTTCGTCATCGTCGGCTTGTTACCTACCATCGGCGCCGACCTCGGCGTCAGCCTGCCGTCCGCCGGCCTGCTGGTCAGCCTCTACGCCCTGGGTGTTGCCGTAGGCGCCCCGGTGCTGACCGCCCTGACGGGTAAAGTGCCGCGCAAATTGCTGCTGTTGTCGCTGATGGTGTTGTTCACCCTCGGCAACTTGCTGGCATGGAAAGCGCCGAGCTACGAATCGCTGATCATTGCGCGGATCGTCACCGGCCTGGCCCACGGGGTGTTTTTCTCGATTGGTTCGACCATCGCCACCAGCCTGGTGCCAAAGGAAAAATCCGCCAGTGCGATTGCGATCATGTTCACCGGGCTGACCGTCGCCCTGGTCACCGGTGTGCCATTGGGGACGTTCATCGGTCAGCATTTCGGCTGGCGTGAAACATTCCTCGCGGTGTCTGCGCTGGGCGTCATCGCCTTTATCGGCAGCCTGATCTACGTGCCGAAAAACATTGCCCACAGCAAGCCGGCCTCGCTGTTGCAGCAATTGCAGGTGCTCAAGCAACCGCGGCTGTTGCTGGTCTATGCCATGACGGCGGTGGGCTACGGCGGCTCGTTCATTGCCTTCACGTTCCTCGCACCGATTCTTCAGGACATCTCCGGCTTCAGCGCCAGCACTGTCAGCCTGGTGTTGCTGGTCTACGGCATCTCGGTGGCGGTCGGTAACATCTGGGGCGGCAAACTGGCCGACAAGCGCGGCCCGATCAGCGCGCTGAAAATCATTTTCGCCCTGCTCGCTGCCGTATTGTTCGTGCTGACCTTTACCGCTGGCAATCCATGGTTGGCCCTGGCCACCGTGCTGGTCTGGGGTGCGGTCGCGTTCGGCAACGTGCCGGGGTTGCAGGTGTATGTGGTGCGTCAGGCCGAACATCACACGCCGCATGCGGTGGACGTAGCGTCCGGCCTGAACATCGCCGCGTTTAACCTCGGCATTGCCGGCGGCGCGTGGGGCGGTGGGCTGATCGTCGCTCACCTGGGCCTGATTCACACCGCGTGGATTGGTGGTCTGGTGGTGTTGGTGGCGCTGGCGTTGACGGCCTGGAGTGGTCGCCTTGATCGCCTCGGCCCGACCTGCGCCGAAGGCTCGACCCGCACCGTCGCCAGCCATTAATCCTTGTAGGAGCTGCCGCAGGCTGCGATCTTTTGATCTTCATCGATCCCGGCAAGATCAAGATCAAAAGATCGCAGCCTTCGGCAGCTCCTACAGAAACCCAGCATCTGCAGGATCGGTTTAACCGTCCGTAGTCCCGTCGAAACTTTCTCGCGTGCCCGGCAGTCATCAAAAGACCGGGGACATCCGAGGACCACTAGACGGGAGGCGACATGGCGGCGATTCACATCGGTATTTCAGGTTGGCGCTACACGCCCTGGAGAGGGGGTTTCTACCCAAAGGGGCTGACCCAGAAGCGCGAATTGCAATTCGCGTCGCGGGCGGTCAACAGCATCGAAATCAATGGATCGTTTTACGCCCTTCAACGCCCCGAACGTTACGCCCAGTGGTATGCCGAAACCCCGGCGGACTTCGTCTTCAGCGTCAAAGCTCCACGTTTCATTACCCACATCCGACGCCTGCGCGACATTCATCAGCCCTTGGCGAATTTCTTTGCCTCCGGGGTCCTGGAGCTCAGGGAGAAACTCGGGCCGATTCTTTGGCAGTTTCCGCCCAACTTCAAATTCGACGCTGAGCTGTTCGAAAGCTTCCTCAAGCAACTGCCCCATGACACCCAGCAAGCCGCCGCCCTCGCCCGCCAGCATGATTCACACCTGCACGGTCACGCGAGCATGAAGGCTTACAAAAAAAAGCCGTTGCGCCATGCTGTTGAAATCAGGAACGAGACCTTCGTCGACCCGACATTCATCCGCCTGCTCAAACGTTACAAGGTGGCGTTGGTCATCGCCGACACTGCCGGAAAATGGCCGTATCGCGAAGACCTCACCAGTGATTTTGTCTACTTGCGCTTGCACGGCGCCGAAGAACTCTACGCCAGCGGTTACACACCCGAAGCGCTGGATCGCTGGGGTGATCGGATCGACGCGTGGAGTCACGGCAAGCAACCCGCCGACCCACAATTGATCGCCCCTCGGCAAAAGCCCCAGGCGCGCAAGTCCCGCGAGGTGTTCTGTTACTTCGATAACGACATCAAAGTCCGCGCGCCTTTCGATGCTCGCCGTTTGCTCGAGCATTTCCACCTCGACAAAGACCTGGCCACGGCCCCCGGCGAACCTGCTGCCGAAGGCGTGCTGCCATGAACATATCCGAGCAGCTCGGCGCCACCGACGACCAGCCGTCAACCCTCGCCACCGTGCGTCGTTTCACCGTGCTGACCGTCAACACCCACAAGGGTTTTACCGCCCTCAACCGGCGTTTCATCCTGCCGGAACTCCGCGAAGCGGTGCGCAGTGTTTCCGCCGACGTGGTGTTTTTGCAGGAGGTCCACGGCACCCACGAACATCATCCCCAGCGCTACAGCAACTGGCCCACTATCCCGCAGTACGAATTCCTCGCCGACACGCTATGGCCCCAGTTTGCCTACGGGCGTAACGCGGTGTACCCCGAGGGCGATCACGGCAACGCGCTGCTGTCGAAATTCCAGATCATTCGCCACGACAACCTCGACGTGTCCATCAGCGGCCACGAGAATCGTGGACTCCTGCATTGCGTGCTGCGCTTGCCGGGTGACGGACCGCAAGTGCATGCGATCTGTGTCCATCTGGGCCTGCGTGAAACCCACCGGACTGAACAGCTCAAGCTGCTGGTTCAACGCCTTGAGGAGCTGCCGAACGACGCGCCAGTCATCGTTGCCGGCGACTTCAACGACTGGCGCCAGCGCGCCGATGCCCTGCTCAAGCCTTGTGGTTTGCGCGAAGTGTTTGCCGAGCACCACGGCAAACCGGCGCGCAGTTTTCCAGCGCGAATGCCGGCGTTGCGCCTGGACCGCATCTACGTGCGCAACCTAAAGGCCAGCCGTCCTCAAGTGCTGGCAGCACGGCCCTGGTCACACCTTTCCGACCACGCACCGCTATCGGTGGAGATCGAGCTATGAGCAGCGCTCCGATTGAAAAAGCCGCCGTTGAACACTTATCTACCACCCCACCGGTCCGTAAACCTGGCGTGGCCGACGTCGAATATGGCTGGCAAGGCAACAACCGCGTGGAACTGCTGGAAAACGGCGAAGCGTATTTCCCGAGGGTGTTCGAGGCCATGCGTCAGGCCAAGAGCGAAATCCTTCTGGAAACGTTCATTGTGTTCGAGGACAAGGTCGGCAACGAGCTGCAGCAAGTACTGATCGAAGCGGCGCAACGTGGCGTGCGGGTCACCGCCAGTCTCGACGGTTTTGGCTGTGGCGAATTGACGACCGGGTATCTCGCGGCGTTGAGCGAGGCCGGCGTACACATCCAGATATTTGATCCGGCACCGAAGCATCTCGGCATCCGCACGAACTGGTTCCGGCGCCTGCACCGCAAGATCGTGGTGGTCGACGGCACGATTGCCTTTGTTGGCGGGATCAACTTTTCCGCCGACCATTTGGCCGACTTCGGTCCCGAGGCGAAACAGGATTATTCCGTTGAAGTGCAAGGCCCGGCGGTGGCCGACATTCATCATTTCGCGTTGCTGCAAAGTGGCCGTCCGGCGCGCGCCAAGTATTGGTGGCAACGCCGTCGGCAGCGACGTTCAGAGTTGGCGTTCAGCGATCACGACGGCCAGGTTCGGCTGGTGTACCGCGACAACGGTGATCATCAAACTGATATCGAAGAGGTGTATCGACAAGTGCTGCGCAGCGCCCAGCGTCGGGTGGTCATCGCCAACGCTTATTTCTTTCCCGGTTATCGACTGTTGCGCGAGATCCGCAACGCTGCCCGCCGTGGCGTCGATGTGCGGCTGATCCTGCAAGGTCAGCCGGACATGCTGGTCGCGAAACTGGCGGCGCGCATGACCTACGACTACCTGCTCAAGTCCGGCGTGCAGATTCACGAATATTGCGAGCGTCCGCTGCACGGCAAAGTGGCGCTGGTGGATGAGGATTGGTGCACCGTCGGCTCGAGCAATCTCGACCCGTTGAGCCTGTCGATGAACCTGGAGGCTAACGTGTTGATCCGCGACCGAGCCTTCAATCGCGAGCTGTTCGAGCGTCTCGAAACGTTGAGCAACAACCACTGCAAGGCCATGTCGGCGGACAAATCCCCGCGCGGCCGGGTCTGGCACATGACGGTTGGCTTTCTGGTGTTTCACTTCCTGCGACATTTCCCCGCCTGGGCCGGTTGGCTGCCTGCACATAAACCGCGCCTGCAACCTTTCGCCCATTCCGCCGGGAGTGACATCCGATGAGCCACTCTGAAGCGCAGCCTGCTGCCCATGCCCACAGCCCGAACAAATCTCGCTGGAGCCGCTGGAAAAAACCGCTGACGATGCTGTTTTTCCTGGCCTTGATTGTGTTGTTCGCGATGCTCGCCGAGCGCATTGAATGGAACGAGGTGTTCGATACCCTCGCCGATTTCAAAGTGCGCACGCTGATCATCGCGTCGGGGCTGACTTTGGTGAGTTTTCTGGTCTACGCCTGTTTCGACCTGATCGGCCGTACTTACATTCGCCAGGACCTGACGTGGAAACAGATCCTGCCGGTGGGGATTATCAGCTACGCCTTCAACCTCAATTTGAGCGCGTGGGTGGGCGGTATTGCCATGCGCTATCGGTTGTATTCACGATTGGGCGTGAGCAAAAGCAACATCGCGAAGATTCTCGGCCTGAGCCTGGCGACGAACTGGTTTGGCTACATGGTGATTGCCGGCACGGTCTTCAGCAGCGGGCTGGTGCGAATGCCGCCGGGATGGAAGCTGAGCAGCGATGCACTACAAGGTGTGGGTGTGTTGCTGTTGGCGATCAGCGCGGGGTATCTGGCGGCGTGTCGGTTTTCCAAGCGTCGGGAGTGGGCGATTCGCGGGGTGGAAATCAACCTGCCGTCGCTGCGCATGGCGGTTCTGCAACTGGCTCTCGGGGCGCTGAACTGGTCGTTGATGGCGGCGGTGATTTTCACTTTGCTGCCGAGCAAGCTGGATTATCCACTGGTGCTGGGGGTGCTGCTGATCAGCGCCATCGCCGGAGTAATCACACACATTCCTGCCGGGCTTGGGGTGCTGGAGGCCGTGTTCGTGGCACTGCTGCAACATGAAGTTTCGCGGGGGAGTCTGGTAGCGGGGTTGCTGGCGTATCGGGCGATTTATTTTATTTTGCCGTTGTTGATTACGCTGGTGATGTATTTGGTGGTGGAGGCCAAGGCGAAGTCGCTGCGGATATCGAAGAAGCCCAGATGATTTATAACAGATCAAAAGATCGCAGCCTGCGGCAGCTCCTACAATGAATGCCTCTGTAGGAGCTGCCGCAGGCTGCGATCTTTTCTACGATGATTGAATAATGCTCAACCGCTCCCCGACGACCATCTCGGTAATCCAGTCCACCAGGATCGAGGTATACGCCTGTTGTGAAACCGGTTCGGTCAACGCGTGATCGGCGCCATCGATAATGCGGTGAGTCAGCGAATGCGTCTGCTGGCACGCCGCGCGATAACTCATGATGGTCGCGTGGGGCACATAATCGTCAGTCTCGGACTCCACCAGCAGCACATCCCCGGTGAATTGCGAACACGCATGCAGCGCACGATTACTGTCGGCGCGGATCAGCGTGCTGCGGTAATCGCGCAAGTCAGCCTTGTCCAACTCACGTTTTGGCGTGTGCCACAAATCGTCGCGATACAACGCCGGCACCCGCAGCGCCAACCAGCGCACAGGGCGTAACGTGGTCAAAATCGACGCCAGGTAACCGCCATAACTGGTGCCGACCACTGCTATGGCGGAGGTGTCGAGCGCCGGATGCGCAAGCAGTCGGTCGTAGGCGGCGAGCAAATCGCGCAGGTTGTCTTCACGTGTAACCCTGGACAACGGAATACCTGTGCCACCCGTGTGCCCGCGCAAATCGAAGGTCAGGCACACACAACCAAGTCCGGCGATGCCCTTGGCCCGCTCCAGGTCCCGTTCCTGACTGCCACCCCAGCCGTGCACGAACAACACTCCGGGGACTTTCGATTTGGGACTGAGAAACGTCCCGATCATCTGTTCATCGTCGATATCGATCTGAATGGTTTCGCTTCTAGCCGTCATAGGATTTGACCGTTACGTACTTGAGAAGAAAGTCACTGTTTTCGGCCGGCCCGCGGTACACCTCAATGGCGTCCACCGGCAGCGGCTGATCGATGTAGGTTTCCACCGAAGACACGCGAATCGCGCGCATTGCCGGATCGTTGACGAAGCTCTGCAAGGCGGCGACTTCAGCGCTGCTGGCACCGCCCATGCGCCAGGACTGTTCAAGCACACCGCTGCGCTGTTTGCCGTTATTGTCCAGGCCTTGGGCAATATCGTAATTGCGTCGCGAGGCATAAAAACCGGGATAGGCCTCATCCGCCGCACGGTCGAACACTTGCGCCTGGCGGATCGCCAGACGCACGTCTTCGGCCAGCTCCAGCTTGAGCAAATCGTCGTAGCTGCCCTGCACGACCAGCAGATTGGAACCTCCATAAACCTGCTCGCCATGGGCATCCTCGGTCAAGTACTGGTCACCGCAGTAACTCAGCACCTTGTCGCCGATAAAGCTCTGGCCAACGCTGTGGGTAATTACTTGCTCCAGGTCCTGTTCCAACACCACGCCTTCGGTGAACAGCGCTTTGGCATCTGGCTTGGCGAGTATGGCGTCGAACTGGTCGAGGCTCTGAATCACTTCCTGACCGCGACCGGCGCAGGCATGAATTGGCTTGATGCGGATTGGGCCGTTGTAGAGCAAGTGTTCTGCGGCGGGCCGCGCATCGTCCAGGGAGAACACACTGAGACCGTCCAGCACCACATCGCGCACCCGTTCGGAAAACAACGGTGACCAGCCTTCCGGGGCGAAAGCGTTTTTATTGCGCAAGCCGTGGCTGATGGCCTTGGTGCAGATGAAATCATGGTCGACGTAACCACCCCACAAATCCTCCGGGCCCTTGACGCCCAACTGGCGTGCGGCGGCAGCACCCACCAGCGTCTGGGTTGGTAAGAAATACAGGTCACGGCCACTGTGAAGCTCGGGGTCGTAACTGCCGCCGTATTTGAGGCCAACTATTTGCGCCAGCCAACGGGCCAGCGCGCGATTGGTTTCAATTTCGTGCAGCGGAGCCTCACCACGCACCGAATGTGCGACAACCAGTTTCTTGCGGTTTGCTGGGGTCATGCGTCCCCCTTCAATCTGCGCTTGATGAGTGTAGTTGATAGGGTGCAGAGATCAGGCCAAGCGGAGGCTAAGTGAAACAGCTTTCGAATCAGCCGCTTGCGAAAAACATGATGGCTCCGCGCCTGTCTTATTCTGCACGACAGCCCTTGGCAGTCCGGCATTTTGCACGACTCAAGCCCTACACCGTTTTGAATGTGGGAGCGGGCTTGCTCGCGAAAGCGGCGGCACATCCAGCATTGATGTGACTGACACATAGCTTTCGCGAGCAAGCCCGCTCCCACATTTTGAACTGTGTTGAATTCGCTACCGGGCAATGGTGGCCGTCGGCATCACCCCAAACCGCGTCCGGTAATCACTCGGCGCCAGCCCGGTAATCTTCTTGAACGTCGCGCGAAACGCGCTCGGGTCCTGGTACCCCACGGTCCAGGCGATGTGATCAATGGTGCCGTTGGTGAACTCGAGCATTTCCCGCGCCTTGCCCACTCGCAGGTGCTGGCAGTATTCAGTGGGTTTAAGCCCGGTCGCCGCACGGAATCGGCGCAGGAAGGTGCGCTCCTCCAATCCTGCTCGCTCGGCCATCGCGGCCAGCGACACGTCGGTCGCTCCGGTGCTTTGCAGCCAGTGTTGGACCTTGAGAATCGACGCGTCGCCATGGCTGAGAATCGGTGCAAAGTTACTGCCACATTCGCTCGCACTGTCGCTGTGCTCCACCACCAGAAACCGCGCGGTGCCGGTGGCAATACTCGGTCCTAGCAGACGGTCCACCAAACGCAGGCCCAGCTCCGACCAGGCCATCAATCCGGCCGTCGTGATCAGGTCGCCGTCATCGACGATGGGTGCATCGGCCTTGAGCTTGATCGCCGGGTACCGCTCGGCAAACGCCTTGGCCGATGTCCAGTGGGTGGTGGCGCTGCGCCCGTCGAGCAGACCGCTTTCGGCCAACAGTATCGACCCCACGCAGACGCCGCCCAGCGTCGCGCCTTGCGCGTGTTGCTGACGAATCCAGCGAAGCAAACCTTGCGGCGCCTGGCCTTCGGAGAATCCGGCAATCGACGGCGGAATCAACACCGCCACCCGTCCACCGTCTGGCGCGGGATGGCTGTCGAAAACACGCTCCGGCATCTGATCGCCATTGACCTGCCAGTGACTGATCCGCAATAGCGGCAAGTGTGCGGCCTGATGTTCGGCGGCAATCCGGTTGGCCACCCCGAACAAGTCAGTCAGCCCATGCACCGCCGCCATCTGCGCGCCTGGGTAAATCAGCACACCGAGTTCGGCGATTGCCCTGTCTACGCTCATTGTCAGTTTTCCCCCTTCTATTGTCGGTGCGGCCAATCCTCGAGTGGCCCGCCAGCCCCGATACTTCATTCCACACCAACAAGCACTTCGAGGAAACAGTCATGGCCAAGCAAGCACTCATCGTAGTCGATATCCAAAACGACTACTTCCCGCAAGGCAAGTGGCCGCTGGTCGGCGCCGATGCCGCCGCCGACAACGCCGTCCGTCTGCTTTCAGCCTTTCGTGACGCCGGGGATTCGGTGGTACACATCCGCCACGAGTTCACTTCCGACTCTGCACCGTTCTTCACGCCAGGTTCCGAAGGCGCGAAGTTGCACCCCAAAGTCCTCAACCGGCCCAACGAACCGGTGGTGCTCAAGCACTTCGTCAACTCGTTCCGCGAAACCGAGCTGAAATCGATCCTCGACGAACAAGAAATCAAGGAGTTGGTCGTCGTGGGCAGCATGAGCCACATGTGCGTCGATGGCATCACTCGCGCTGCGGCTGACTTTGGCTACACGGTCACGGTGATTCACGACGCCTGTGCCTCTCGTGACCTGGAGTTTAACGGCGTCACCGTCCCGGCCGCTCACGTTCACGCCGCCTTCATGTCGGCCCTGGGTTTTGCCTATGCAAGCGTGGTGTCCACTGACGAGTTCCTGGCGGCGCGTCACTGATCAACGCTTCGGCGTCGGGTGCTCGAAACAAGGAAGGCCAGTCGTGCGCGCACGTGACTGGCCTTTTTTCTGAGACTTACGGCCGAAAAGCCGGATAATGGCGGCCAAATCGACTAGCCCGTTATTCTGGTAATCCCCCATGGAAATCAAGGTCAACTTTCTCGACAACCTTCGGCTTGAAGCCAAGTTCGATGACTTCACAGTGGTGGCCGATCAACCTATCCGCTACAAGGGCGATGGCTCGGCACCGGGCCCGTTCGACTACTTCCTGGCATCGTCGGCGTTGTGTGCGGCTTATTTTGTGAAGTTGTACTGCGACACTCGCAGTATTCCCACTGAAAACATCCGCCTGTCGCAGAACAACATTGTTGATCCGGAAAACCGCTACAACCAGATTTTCAAGATCCAGGTCGAGTTGCCGGCGGACATCTCCGACAAGGACCGCCAGGGCATCCTGCGCTCGATCGACCGTTGCACCGTGAAGAAAGTGGTGCAAGCCGGGCCTGAGTTTGTGATCGAAGAAGTGGAAAACCTCGACGCCGATGCCCAGGCGCTATTGATGCCTGCGTCTAGCTCAGAGGCGCACACCTATATCGCGGGCAAGGACCTGCCGCTGGAGCAAACCATCGCCAACATGTCGGCCATTCTGGCGGACCTGGGCATGAAGATTGAAATCGCCTCGTGGCGCAATATCGTGCCCAATGTGTGGTCGCTGCATATTCGCGATGCGCACTCGCCGATGTGCTTTACCAACGGCAAGGGTGCGACCAAGGAAGGCGCGTTGGCGTCGGCGTTGGGCGAGTTTATCGAGCGACTCAACTGCAACTTCTTCTACAACGATCAGTTCTGGGGCGAAGACATCGCCAATGCGCCGTTTGTGCATTACCCGGACGAGCGCTGGTTCAAGCCTGGCCGCAAAGACGCGCTGCCGACCGAAATTCTTGACGAGTACTGCCTGAAGATTTACAACCGCGACGGCGAACTGCGCGGCTCCCATCTGATCGATACCAACTCGGGCAATGAAGAGCGCGGCATCTGCTCACTGCCCTACGTGCGCCAGTCGGACGGCGAGGTGGTGTACTTCCCGTCCAACCTGATTGAAAACCTGTACCTGAGCAACGGCATGAGCGCTGGTAATACGTTGGCCGAAGCCCAGGTGCAGTGTCTGTCAGAGATCTTCGAGCGCGCGGTAAAACGCGAAATCATCGAAGGTGAATTTGCACTGCCAGATGTGCCGGCCGACGTACTGGCGAAGTACCCCGGGATACTGGCCGGTATTCAGGCGCTGGAAGAGCAAGGGTTCCCCGTACTGGTGAAAGATGCATCCCTGGGGGGTGAATTTCCGGTGATGTGCGTCACCTTGATGAACCCGCGTACCGGTGGTGTCTTCGCCTCGTTCGGCGCGCACCCGAGCCTGGAAGTGGCACTGGAACGCAGCCTGACCGAATTGCTCCAGGGCCGCAGCTTCGAAGGCCTCAACGACTTGCCCCAGCCGACCTTTGAAGGTCATGCGGTGACCGAGCCGAATAACTTCGTCGAGCACTTTATCGACTCCAGCGGTGTGGTGTCGTGGCGCTTCTTCAGTTCCAAATCGGATTACGAATTCGTGGAATGGGACTTCTCCGGCCAGGGTGAAAACTCGAATGCCGAGGAAGCCGCGACCTTGTTCGGCATTCTCAAAGGCATGGGCAAGGAAGTGTACATGGCGGTCTACGAGCATATCGGCGCGAAGGCCTGCCGCATTCTGGTGCCGGACTATTCGGAAATTTATCCGGTAGACGATCTGATCTGGGATAACACCAACAAAGCGCTGTTCTTCCGCGCCGATATCCTGAACCTGCACCGCCTGGACGAAGACGAACTGCAAGCGCTGGTTGAGCGTCTGGTGGAAAGTGAGCTGGATGACTACACCGACATCACCAGCTTGATCGGCATCGAATTTGACGACAATACGGCTTGGGGTCAGCTGACGATCCTGGAGTTGAAGCTGCTGATTTATCTCGCCTTGCAGCAAGTTGAAGAGGCGAAGGAGGCGGTGGAAATGTTCCTGCAGTACAACGACAACACGGTTGAGCGTGGCTTGTTCTACCAGGCCGTCAATGTGGTGCTGGAGATGAAGCTGGACGAAGACCTGGAACTGGAAGACTTCGAGGCCAATTTCCGCCGGATGTTTGGCAACGAGCGGATGGATGCAGCGATCGGCTCGGTGGACGGCAGCGTACGCTTCCATGGGTTGACGCCTACGAGCATGAAACTGGAGGGGCTCGATAGACACCTGCGCCTGATCGATAGCTACAAGAAGCTGCACTCGGCACGAGCCAATGTGACCACGTTGTCCAGTTAACCGCGCTAACAAAAAAGCGAAGCCCGATTAAGGGCTTCGCTTTTTTTATGGCTCTGAGAAAGCTGCGACTGCTAGAACGGAATATCGTCATCGAAGCTGTCGAAATCCGGAGCCGGTTGCGGCGCTGCCTGCTGTGGAGGCGGAGCCTGGCGCGACTGTTGTGGTGCCGACTGCTGAGGACGCGGAGCCTGCTGGCGTGGGGCCGGGGCGGACTGCTGGTAATTGTTGCCCCCGCCTTGCTGGTCGCCCTGTTGAGGACGGCCGCCGAGCAGTTGCATGGTGCCTTGCATGTCGACCACGATTTCAGTGGTGTAACGCTTGATACCGTCTTTTTCCCACTCGCGGGTCTGCAGCTTGCCTTCGATATAGACCTGCGAACCTTTACGCAGGTATTCGCCGGCGATCTCGGCAACCTTGCCGAACATCGAAACACGGTGCCATTCGGTCTTCTCGACCTTCTGACCGGTTTGCTTGTCAGTCCACTGTTCGCTGGTCGCCAGACTCAGGTTGGTCACGGCGTTACCGTTAGGCAGGTAGCGAACTTCGGGATCCTGGCCGCAAGTGCCGACCAATATGACTTTGTTAACCCCACGGGCCATAACGTTCTCCTAGGCTTCACACGCTGTCGAGGCCGGGTTGTTCACCAGGCGCTCGAGGGTGGTGCGATCCAATAGTTCGGTGTCCAATTTGATGTAAATGGCCGCTTCATCAGCGACTATCACTGCATCTGTTACCCCTACGAGGCCCTTCAGGCGCTCGACCAGACCCGCTTCGCGGATCGCCTCGGGCGACAACGGCAAGCGCAGGCTCGTCACGTAGGGAGGTTCGCGCATGGTAACAGCAAAGGCCAGCCAGAGGGCAGCCAGCCCGGCACATCCCAGGAACACAACCGACAAACCGCCATGCTGGAACATCCAGCCGCCGAGGATCCCGCCCAGTGCCGAACCGAGGAACTGGCTGGTGGAGTAAACCCCCATCGCCGTGCCCTTGCCGCCTGCCGGTGAAACTTTGCTGATCAGCGATGGCAACGAAGCTTCCAGCAGATTGAACGCGGTGAAGAACACCACCGTACCAATCACCAGCGCCCGCAAGCTATCGCCGAACTGCCAGAAGAATAGCTCAGTGAGCATCAGCGTCAGCACTGCACCCAATAAAACTCGTTTCATTTTGCGTTTCTTCTCGCCGTAGATAATGAACGGGATCATGGCGAAGAACGAAATCAACAGCGCAGTCAGGTACACCCACCAGTGCTGTTCCTTGGGCAAGCCGGCCTTTTCGACCAGGGCCAGGGGCAATGCGACGAAGCTCGACATCAACATCGCATGCAACACAAAAATGCCCAGGTCGAGGCGCAGCAGGTCGGGATGCTTGAGGGTCGGTATCAGCGCCTGTCGCGCGACGCCCGACTCACGGTGCTGCAATGGCCCGGTGGCGCGCGGCACCATGAACATCACGATCACGATGCCGAACAGCGCCATGCCGCCGGTGGCGAGGAACAACCCGGACAAACCGAATGCCCGGGTCAGCAACGGGCCTACCACCATGGCGACAGCGAACGACAGACCGATCGTCATGCCGATCATGGCCATGGCTTTGGTCCGATGCTGTTCCCGGGTCAGGTCCGACAGCAACGCCATCACCGCGGCAGAAATCGCCCCGGCGCCTTGCAGGATTCGTCCGGCAATGACGCCCCAGATCGAATCGGCATTGGCGGCCAGCACGCTGCCGAGGGCGAAGACGATCAGCCCCAGATAGATCACCGGACGGCGACCGATACGGTCGGAAATAAAGCCAAACGGAATTTGAAAGATCGCCTGGGTCAGGCCGTAAGCGCCAATCGCCAGCCCGATGAGGGCCGGGGTCGCTCCAGCCAGATCCATGCCATAGGTCGCCAATACCGGCAACACCATGAACATGCCAAGCATACGGAAGGCGAACACCAGGGCCAGACCGCTTGCTGCGCGGGTCTCACTGCCACTCATGCGTTCGCTGTGGGGATCGTGCATGGAAAAACCTCATGTGAACCGGCGGCGATTCTACCAGTCCCATCGATTGACAGGGTATATCGCGACGCTTTGCCGCGCTCTGCTGACAGACTCTTCATCTAAGACAGTCATCCACTCGTTTGATAGTGTGCATCCATCCAGTATTTGGCCGTATACTCCTACGTTTTCGACGCCCGCCAAGCGAGGCCACTTTGGACAAGATCCTGATTCGTGGGGCCCGAACCCACAACCTGAAGAACATCGACCTGACCCTGCCACGGGACAAACTGATCGTCATCACCGGCCTGTCCGGATCCGGCAAATCGTCCCTGGCGTTCGACACGCTGTACGCCGAAGGCCAGCGCCGCTACGTCGAATCGCTGTCGGCCTATGCCCGGCAGTTTCTGTCGATGATGGAAAAGCCGGATGTCGACACCATCGAAGGTCTGTCGCCAGCCATTTCCATCGAACAGAAGTCGACCTCGCACAACCCGCGCTCGACGGTCGGCACCATCACCGAAATCTACGACTACCTGCGCCTGCTTTACGCGCGCGTAGGTATTCCGCGTTGCCCGGATCACGATATTCCGCTGGAAGCGCAGACCGTCAGCCAGATGGTTGACCTGGTCCTCGCCCAACCGGAGGGCAGCAAACTGATGCTGCTGGCCCCGGTGATCCGCGAGCGTAAGGGCGAGCACCTTTCGGTCTTCGAAGAACTCCGCGCCCAAGGCTTTGTGCGGGCCCGGGTCAACGGCAGGATCTGCGAACTGGATGAATTGCCGAAGCTGGATAAGCAAAAGAAGCATTCGATTGATGTAATAGTCGACCGCTTCAAGGTCCGCGCCGATCTGCAACAGCGCCTGGCCGAGTCGTTCGAGACGGCGCTGAAGCTGGCCGACGGCATTGCCCTGGTTGCGCCGATGGACGACGAGCCCGGCGAAGAGATCATCTTCTCCGCGCGCTTCGCCTGCCCGATCTGCGGCCATGCCATCAGCGAGCTGGAACCCAAGCTGTTCTCCTTCAACAACCCGGCTGGCGCTTGCCCGACCTGCGATGGTTTGGGGGTGAAGCAGTTCTTCGACATCAAGCGACTGGTCAATGGTGAGCTGACGCTGGCCGAAGGCGCGATTCGCGGCTGGGACAGGCGTAACGTCTATTACTTCCAGATGCTCGGGTCGCTGGCATCACACTACAAATTCAGCCTCGAAGTGCCATTCAACGAACTGCCGGCCGATCAGCAGAAATACATCCTGCACGGCAGCGGCTCGCAAAACGTCGACTTCAAATACCTGAACGATCGCGGCGACATCGTCAAACGCTCGCACCCGTTCGAAGGCATCGTGCCGAACCTGGAACGTCGCTATCGCGAAACCGAGTCCGCCTCGGTGCGTGAAGAGCTGGCCAAGTTCCTCAGTACCCAGCCTTGCCCGGATTGCCGCGGCACGCGCCTTCGTCGTGAGGCACGGCACGTCTGGGTGGGCGAGAAGACGTTGCCCGCGGTGACCAATCTGCCGATTGGCGATGCCTGTGAGTATTTCGGGGGTCTGAAACTTACCGGCCGCCGCGGCGAGATTGCCGACAAGATTCTCAAGGAGATTCGCGAGCGTTTGCAGTTTCTGGTCAACGTCGGTCTCGATTATCTGTCGCTGGATCGCAGTGCGGACACGTTGTCTGGCGGTGAAGCTCAACGAATTCGTCTCGCCAGCCAGATCGGCGCGGGCCTGGTGGGTGTCCTGTACATCCTCGACGAACCGTCGATTGGTCTGCACCAGCGCGATAACGACCGCTTGCTCGGTACGCTCAAGCATCTGCGGGATATCGGCAACACAGTGATCGTGGTCGAACACGATGAAGACGCTATTCGCCTGGCCGATTACGTGGTGGATATTGGTCCGGGCGCCGGTGTACACGGTGGACATATTGTCGCCGAAGGTACGCCGGCCGAGGTCATGGCCCACCCGGACTCATTGACCGGCAAGTACTTGTCGGGTCGCGTGAAGATTGCCGTTCCTGCCAAACGCACACCGCGTAACAAGAAGTTGTCGCTATCTCTCAAGGGCGCTCGCGGCAATAACTTGCGCAACGTCGATCTGGACATTCCTATCGGCCTGCTGACCTGTGTCACCGGTGTATCGGGGTCGGGCAAGTCGACGCTGATCAACAACACGCTGTTTCCTTTGAGTGCTACGGCGCTCAACGGTGCAACGACGCTTGAGGCTGCAGCTCACGACAGCATCAAAGGTCTGGAGCATTTGGACAAGGTCGTCGACATCGACCAAAGCCCGATCGGTCGCACGCCTCGCTCCAACCCGGCGACCTACACCGGGTTGTTCACGCCGATTCGGGAACTCTTCGCCGGCGTTCCGGAATCCCGCTCTCGCGGCTACGGTCCGGGGCGCTTCTCCTTCAACGTGAAGGGCGGACGCTGCGAAGCCTGTCAGGGCGATGGTCTGATCAAAGTGGAAATGCACTTCCTGCCGGACATCTATGTCCCGTGCGACGTCTGCAAGAGCAAGCGCTACAACCGCGAAACCCTGGAGATCAAGTACAAGGGCAAGAGCATTCACGAAACCCTCGAGATGACTATCGAGGAAGCCCGGGTGTTCTTCGATGCGGTCCCGGCGCTGGCGCGCAAGCTTCAGACATTGATGGATGTAGGTCTCTCGTACATCAAGCTGGGGCAATCGGCGACCACGCTGTCCGGTGGTGAGGCGCAGCGGGTCAAGCTATCCCGCGAACTGTCCAAGCGCGATACGGGCAAGACGCTGTACATCCTCGATGAGCCCACCACGGGTTTGCACTTCGCGGATATTCAGCAACTGCTCGACGTATTGCATCGACTGCGCGACCACGGCAACACCGTGGTGGTGATCGAGCACAACCTGGACGTGATCAAGACGGCCGACTGGCTGGTGGATCTTGGGCCGGAAGGAGGTTCCAAGGGAGGGCAGATCATTGCCGTCGGTACGCCGGAGGAAGTGTCCGAGATGAAGCAGTCGCATACTGGCTTCTACCTCAAGCCGTTGCTGGAGCGCGACAGGGCCTGAATCAGACCCATGAAAAAGCCCCTGTCACTTCATCAGTGACAGGGGCTTTTTGTATGGCCCGCTAAAAGATCGCAGCCTGCGGCAGCTCCTACAGAGCGTACACCTGTAGGAGCTGCCGAAGGCTGCGATCTTTGGCTTCTATAATTCAGAACTGCGATTGCAGGTAATTCTCCAGACCGATCAATTTGATCAAACCCAGTTGCTTCTCAAGCCAGTAGGTGTGGTCTTCTTCGGTGTCATTCAGCTGAATACGCAGCATCTCGCGGCTAACGTAATCGTTGTGCAGCTCGCAGAGCTCGATGCCCTTGCAGAGTGCGGCGCGGACTTTGTATTCCAGTCGCAAATCGGCGGCGAGCATGTCCGGCACAGTGGTGCCTACATCAAGGTCATCCGGACGCATGCGCGGAGTGCCTTCGAGCATCAGAATACGGCGCATCAGGGCATCGGCGTGCCCAGCTTCTTCTTCCATCTCGTGGTTGATACGTTCGTAGAGCTCGGTGAAACCCCAGTCCTCGTACATCCGCGAATGGATGAAATATTGATCACGCGCCGCCAGCTCGCCGGTCAGCAACGTGTTGAGGTAATCGATTACATCTGGGTGGCCTTGCATCGCCCTACATCTCCCTGCTTGAAAGTCTGTAGTTTGAACCAAGGCGACTGTTTGGTCACTTCGTTTGCGCGATAAAAGCGAAGATATTCTGAGAAAAGTAGTTTAAATAACGCAAAAACCGCCCAAATAAGGGCGGTTCTGCTTCTCGTTTAGACTTAGTTAAGCGATACGTTGAGTGCCTTTGCGATTGCTTCTCCATACGCCGGGTCGGCTCTGAAGAAGTGCTGCAATTGGCGATCAACGACATCGCTGGAAACACCTGCCATCGCCCCGGCAATGTTGTTCACCAAGAGCGCTTTTTGCTCGTCAGACATAAGTCGGAACAGTGCACCGGCATGGCTGTAGTAGTCGGTGTCTTCGCGGTGATCGTAACGATCCGCGGAACCGCTCAATGCCAGCGGTGGTTCGGCGTAGCGAGGTGCCTGTTTTGGCGAGTCTACATAGCTGTTTGGCTCATAGTTGGGCGATGCACCACCATTGCTGCCAAACGCCATCGAACCATCGCGCTGGTAGCTGTTGACTGGACTACGAGGCGCATTTACCGGCAGTTGCTGGTGATTGGTCCCGATACGGTAGCGGTGCGCATCAGCGTAAGCGAATACCCGACCTTGCAGCATGCGGTCTGGCGAGAGGCCAACACCCGGAACCATGTTGCTCGGACCGAACGCGGCTTGCTCGACTTCAGCAAAGTAGTTCTGTGGATTGCGGTTGAGCTCCAGTTCACCCACCTCAATCAGCGGGAATTCTTTCTGTGACCAGGTCTTGGTCACGTCGAACGGGTTCTCATAGTGCGCCGCGGCTTGCGCTTCAGTCATGATTTGAATGCACACACGCCATTTCGGGAAGTCACCACGCTCAATCGCCCCGAAAAGGTCGCGCTGGGCGTAATCCGGGTCGGTACCCGCCAGGCGTGCAGCGTCTGCCGGGGCCAGGTTCTTGATCCCTTGCTGAGTCTTATAGTGCCATTTCACCCAGTGACGCTCACCACTCGCGCTGATCAGGCTGTAGGTGTGGCTGCCGAAGCCATGCATGTGACGGTAGCCGTCAGGTATGCCACGGTCCGAAAACAGGATGGTGACCTGGTGCAGCGCCTCAGGCGAGTGCGACCAGAAGTCCCACATCATCTGTGCACTTTTCAGGTTGCTTTGCGGCAGGCGCTTTTGGGTGTGGATAAAGTCTGGAAACTTGAGCGGGTCACGAATGAAGAACACCGGCGTGTTGTTGCCAACGATGTCCCAGTTGCCTTCCTCGGTATAGAACTTCAAGGCAAAACCGCGTGGATCACGCTCGGTGTCGGCCGAACCTCGCTCACCACCCACAGTGGAAAATCGCAAGAAGGTTGGGGTTTGCTTGCCGACAGACTCAAACAGTTTGGCGCTGGTGTACTCGGTGATATCGCGAGTAACGGTGAACGTACCGAAAGCGCCCGAGCCTTTCGCGTGTACCCGGCGCTCAGGGATGTTTTCACGGTTGAAGTGGGCGAGCTTCTCGATCAGGTGGAAGTCGTCGAGCAGCAGTGGTCCGCGAGGGCCGGCGGAGCGGGAATTCTGGTTGTCGGCGACAGGAGCGCCACTGGCGGTGGTAAGCGTTTTATTTTGGCTCATGCGATCTCTTCCTCTGTCAGTCTTTAACTGCCGGCTAATCGGCTTGGGACGGAGTATTGACCATTGATCAGGAAGGCTACAAATTCATTAACTTGCACAGATCAATAGAAAAATACTACCAGTAACGCCGTTCGCATCATGAAGGCAGGAACCGCAGGGAAGCTTGTATAAACAGCGCGTTTCTTACAGGCACAAAAAACCGGGCACTAGGCCCGGCTTTTCGTTTCAGACTGACGTCTTACTCAGCGGATACAGCTTCACCACCGGCAGGACGATCAACCAACTCGACGTACGCCATAGGCGCGTTGTCGCCAGTGCGGAAACCGCACTTGAGGATGCGCAGGTAGCCACCCTCACGGGTAGCGTAACGCTTGCCCAGGTCGTTGAAGAGCTTACCAACGATAGCTTTCGAACGAGTACGGTCGAAAGCCAGACGGCGGTTAGCCAGGCTGTCTGTCTTGGCCAAAGTGATCAGCGGCTCAGCAACGCGACGCAGTTCTTTAGCTTTTGGCAGTGTAGTTTTGATCAGCTCGTGCTCGAACAGCGACACCGCCATGTTTTGAAACATGGCCTTGCGGTGCGAGCTGGTGCGGCTCAGGTGACGACCACTTTTACGATGACGCATGGTTCATTCCTTACCAAACACAACGTTCGGTGATTACGACGATCAGGCAGTCGCCTTGTCGTCCTTCTTAAGACTTGCAGGCGGCCAGTTGTCGAGGCGCATGCCGAGGGACAGACCGCGGGAGGCCAGAACGTCCTTGATTTCAGTCAAGGATTTCTTGCCAAGGTTCGGAGTCTTCAACAGCTCTACTTCGGTACGCTGAATCAGGTCACCGATGTAGTAGATGTTTTCCGCCTTAAGGCAGTTAGCCGAACGTACAGTCAGTTCCAGATCGTCAACCGGGCGAAGCAGGATCGGATCGATCTCGTCTTCCTGCTCGACAACCACTGGCTCACTGTCACCTTTGAGGTCGACGAACGCAGCCAACTGCTGTTGCAGAATGGTTGCAGCGCGGCGGATAGCCTCTTCAGGATCCAGGGTACCGTTGGTTTCCAGATCAATAACCAGCTTGTCCAGGTTAGTACGCTGTTCGACACGGGCGTTTTCCACCACGTATGCGATACGGCGAACCGGGCTGAACGAAGAGTCAAGCTGCAAGCGACCGATGCTGCGGCTTTCGTCTTCATCGCTCTGACGCGAATCTGCCGGTTCATAACCACGACCACGAGCTACGGTGAGCTTCATGTTCAGGGCGCCGTTAGACGCCAGGTTAGCGATTACGTGATCGGGGTTAACGATCTCGACATCATGATCCAGCTGAATATCGGCAGCGGTAACCACCCCCGAACCCTTCTTCGACAAGGTCAGCGTAACTTCGTCACGACCGTGCAGCTTGATAGCCAGACCTTTAAGGTTCAACAGGATTTCAATTACGTCTTCCTGTACGCCTTCGATGGCGCTGTACTCATGGAGTACACCGTCAATCTCGGCCTCGACTACTGCACAGCCGGGCATTGAGGACAACAGGATGCGGCGCAGCGCGTTGCCCAGGGTGTGGCCGAAACCACGCTCGAGAGGCTCGAGTGTGATCTTGGCGCGGGTTGGACTGACAACCTGCACATCAATATGGCGGGGTGTCAGGAACTCATTTACCGAAATCTGCATGGATGCACCTATTTTCTAGCCCTTACTTGGAGTAGAGCTCGACAATCAGGCTTTCGTTGATGTCGGCGGACAGATCACTGCGAGCTGGAACGTTCTTGAAAACGCCCGACTTCTTCTCAGTGTCTACTTCTACCCATTCTACGCGGCCACGTTGGGCACACAGATCGAGAGCTTGGACAATGCGAAGTTGGTTCTTTGCTTTCTCGCGAATCGCGACCACGTCACCAGCACGAACCTGGTACGACGGCACGTTTACGGTCTGACCGTTAACGCTGACGGATTTGTGCGATACCAGCTGACGGGATTCGGCACGAGTAGAGCCAAAACCCATACGGTATACAACGTTGTCCAGACGGCATTCGAGCAGTTGCAGCAGGTTTTCACCGGTTGCACCTTTCTTGCCAGCTGCTTCTTTGTAGTAGCCGCTGAATTGACGCTCGAGAACGCCGTAGATACGACGGACCTTCTGCTTTTCACGCAGTTGGGTGCCGTAATCGGACTGGCGACCGCGGCGTTGGCCGTGGATACCAGGTGCTGCTTCGATGTTGCACTTCGATTCGATCGCGCGCACGCCGCTCTTCAGAAAGAGATCGGTGCCTTCGCGACGAGCGAGTTTGCATTTTGGACCAATGTAACGAGCCATTCTTTACAATCTCCTGGATTACACGCGGCGCTTCTTCGGCGGACGGCACCCGTTGTGCGGGATTGGCGTCACGTCGGTGATGCTGGCGATCTTGTAGCCACAGCCATTCAAAGCGCGGACTGCAGATTCACGACCTGGGCCTGGACCTTTGACGTTAACGTCGAGGTTTTTCAGACCGTATTCCAGCGCAGCTTGACCAGCACGTTCAGCAGCTACTTGAGCAGCAAAAGGCGTGGACTTGCGGGAACCGCGGAAACCCGAACCACCGGAGGTAGCCCAGGAAAGAGCGTTGCCTTGACGGTCGGTGATGGTCACGATTGTGTTGTTAAAAGACGCGTGGATGTGGGCGATGCCATCAACCACTGTCTTTTTGACTTTTTTACGAGGACGAGCAGCAGGTTTAGCCATGATTAATTTCCTGTCGATTCGCTGGGGCGATTACTTGCGGATCGGCTTACGCGGACCTTTACGGGTACGCGCGTTAGTCTTGGTACGCTGACCGCGCACTGGAAGACCACGACGATGACGCAGACCGCGATAGCAACCGAGGTCCATCAAACGCTTGATTTTCATGTTGATTTCGCGACGCAGGTCACCTTCAGTGGTGAACTTCGCCACTTCGCCACGCAGCTGTTCAATCTGCTCGTCGCTCAGATCCTTGATCTTTGCGGCTGGGTTTACCCCAGTCACTGCACAGATCTTCTGTGCAGTTGTGCGACCAACACCATAGATGTAGGTCAGCGAGATAACAGTATGCTTGTTATCTGGAATGTTAACGCCTGCAATACGGGCCATTCAGTGGGACTCCAATTGACAGCTACCTACGCCCCGGAAGCCAAGAAATAGGGCGCGAGATAATATCGCTGTAATAACAAATAATCAACCCGGTAGCGCACTAGCTACCGGGCTTGAAGCACAATCACACTCAGCCTTGGCGCTGTTTGTGACGCGGTTCCGCGCTGCAAATTACTCGAACAACACCTTCGCGGCGAATAATCTTGCAGTTACGGCACAGCTTTTTCACCGATGCACGAACTTTCATCACCAACTCCTCGAACCTTATGGGTACTCAGCGCAACATGCCGCTGCCGTAACCCTTCAGGTTGGCTTTCTTCATCAGGGATTCGTACTGGTGCGAAACGAGGTGCGATTGTACTTGGGACATGAAGTCCATCACAACCACGACGACGATCAGCAACGAGGTCCCGCCAAGGTAGAACGGTACGTTTGCCGCAACCACCAGGAACTGGGGAAGCAGGCACACGGCCGTCATGTAAAGAGCACCGAACATGGTCAAGCGAGTCAGAACGCCATCAATGTAGCGCGCAGACTGCTCACCTGGACGGATGCCCGGAATAAAGGCACCGGACTTCTTCAGGTTTTCCGCTACGTCTTTCGGATTGAACATCAACGCCGTATAGAAGAAGCAGAAGAAAATAATCCCTGCACTAAACAGCAGAATATTCAACGGCTGACCAGGAGCGATCGACTGCGAGATGTCCTGCAACCAGCCCATACCTTCAGACTGGCCGAACCAGGCACCCAACGAAGCCGGGAACAGCAAAATGCTGCTCGCGAAAATGGCCGGAATAACACCGGCCATGTTCACCTTCAGCGGCAAGTGGCTAGTCTGCGCAGCGAAAACCTTGCGGCCCTGCTGACGCTTGGCGTAATGAACGGCGATACGCCGCTGACCACGCTCAATGAACACCACGAAACCGATAATCGCTACTGCCAGCAAACCGATGGCAACCAAGGCGAAAATGTTGATATCACCCTGACGTGCAGACTCGAAAGACTGCCCGATCGCTCTCGGAAGACCGGCGACGATACCCGAAAAAATCAACATCGAGATACCGTTGCCAACACCACGCTCAGTAATCTGCTCACCCAGCCACATCATGAACATCGCACCAGCCACAAAAGTGGATACCGCGACGAAATGGAAGCCAAAGTCACCAGTGAACGCAACGCCCTGCCCCGCCAGACCAATGGACATGCCAATTGCCTGGACGAGAGCGAGGACGACAGTGCCGTAGCGGGTGTACTGGCTGATCTTGCGACGGCCAGCTTCACCTTCCTTCTTCAACTGCTCCAGCTGCGGGCTCACGGCGCTCATCAGTTGCATGATGATCGATGCCGAAATGTACGGCATGATCCCCAGCGCAAAGATGCTCATCCGTTCCAGCGCGCCGCCGGAAAACATGTTGAACAAGCTAAGAATGGTCCCCTCATTCTGTCGAAACAGGTCCGCGAGTCGGTCCGGGTTGATACCTGGAACCGGGATGTGTGCGCCTATTCGGTAGACGATAATCGCCAGGAACAGAAAACGCAGACGAGCCCAGAGTTCAGACATACCGCCTTTGCCGAGCGCAGAGAGAGCACCTTGCTTAGCCATTTATTCCTCGAACTTGCCGCCAGCTGCTTCGATAGCCGCACGCGCACCTTTGGTGGCGCCGATTCCCTTTCCGATGGTAACAGCGCGAGTAACTTCGCCGGACAGCATGATTTTCACACGCTGAACGTTGACGTTGATCACGTTGGCATCTTTCAAGGACTGCACGGTGACGATGTCGCCTTCCACTTTAGCCAGCTCGGACAAACGCACTTCTGCGCGATCCATGGCTTTCAGGGAAACGAAACCGAACTTCGGCAGGCGACGATGCAGCGGCTGTTGACCGCCTTCAAAGCCTGGAGCAATGGTGCCACCGGAGCGGGAGGACTGACCTTTGTGGCCACGGCCACCGGTCTTGCCCAAACCACTACCGATACCACGGCCCGGACGATGCTTTTCGCGACGGGAACCCGGCGCTGGACTCAGATCATTGAGTTTCATCGATTAACCCTCGACACGCAGCATGTAGTAAGCCTTGTTGATCATCCCGCGATTCTCGGGAGTATCAAGTACTTCTACAGTGTGACCGATGCGACGCAGACCCAGACCCTTAACGCACAGTTTGTGGTTAGGGATGCGGCCGGTCATGCTTTTGATCAGCGTAACTTTAACGGTAGCCATGATCAGAAGATCTCCTTGACGCTTTTGCCACGCTTGGCGGCAATGGATTCAGGAGACTGCATGGCTTTCAAACCTTTGAAAGTGGCGTGAACCACGTTTACCGGGTTAGTCGAGCCGTAGCACTTGGCCAGAACGTTCTGAACGCCAGCAACTTCGAGGACAGCACGCATAGCGCCGCCAGCGATGATACCGGTACCTTCAGAAGCAGGCTGCATGTACACCTTCGAAGCGCCGTGACCGGACTTCATTGCGTACTGCAGAGTGGTGCCGTTCAGATCAACTTGGATCATGTTGCGACGAGCAGCTTCCATTGCCTTCTGGATCGCAGCAGGCACTTCACGTGACTTGCCACGGCCGAAGCCAACACGCCCTTTACCATCACCAACCACGGTCAACGCGGTGAAAGTGAAGATACGGCCGCCTTTAACGGTTTTGGCTACGCGGTTAACTTGAACCAGCTTCTCAATGTAGCCTTCGTCGCGCTTTTGGTCGTTATTTGACATAACTTAGAACTCCAGCCCAGCTTCACGAGCAGCATCAGCCAGCGCCTTGACGCGGCCGTGGTACTTGAAGCCAGAGCGGTCGAAAGCCACCTGCGAGACGCCAGCGGCTTTTGCACGCGTAGCGACCAGCTGGCCAACCTTAGTGGCCGCGTCGATGTTGCCAGTGGCGCCATCACGCAGTTCTTTATCCAAAGTCGAGGCAGATGCCAGGACTTTGTTGCCGTCGGCCGAAATGACCTGGGCGTAGATGTGCTGCGACGAGCGGAACACGCAGAGACGCACGACTTCGAGTTCGTGCATTTTCAGGCGTGCTTTGCGAGCGCGACGCAGTCGAGTAACTTTTTTGTCGGTCATTTGCTATGCCCTACTTCTTCTTGGCTTCTTTACGACGGACGACTTCGTCCGCGTAGCGCACACCTTTGCCTTTGTACGGCTCTGGTGGACGGAAGTCGCGGATCTCGGCGGCCACTTGACCTACCAGCTGCTTATCGATGCCCTTGATCAGGATATCGGTCTGGCTAGGAGTCTCAGCGGTGATGCCTTCCGGCAGTTCATAATCCACTGGGTGCGAGAAGCCAAGAGCCAGGTTCAGCACTGTGCCTTTTGCTTGCGCTTTGTAACCAACACCGACCAGCTGGAGCTTGCGCTCGAAGCCTTGGCTTACGCCTTGGACCATGTTGTTTACCAACGCACGAGTGGTACCAGCCATTGCGCGAGTTTGTTGATCGCCATTGCGAGCAGCGAAACGCAGCTCACCAGCTTCTTCAACGATCTCAACGGACGAATGGATGTTCAGTTCGAGAGTGCCCTTGGCACCCTTCACCGAAAGCTGTTGGCCTGCGAATTTTACTTCGACACCGGCTGGCAGCTTAACGGGGTTCTTAGCGACGCGTGACATGCTTATCCCCCCTTAGAACACAGTGCAAAGAACTTCGCCGCCGACACCGGCAGCGCGCGCAGCACGATCCGTCATCACACCTTTGTTGGTGGAGACGATAGACACACCGAGACCGCCACGAACTTTTGGCAGATCATCGACGGACTTGTACTGACGCAGGCCTGGACGGCTAACGCGCTTCACTTCCTCGATGACCGGACGGCCTTCGAAGTACTTCAGCTCGATGGACAGCAGTGGTTTGATTTCGCTGCTGATCTGATAACCCGCAATGTAACCTTCGTCCTTCAGGACTTTGGCAACAGCTACCTTCAAAGTAGAAGATGGCATGCTTACGACGGACTTTTCAGCCATCTGGGCATTACGGATTCGAGTTAGCATGTCCGCTAACGGGTCCTGCATACTCATGGGCTAGACGCTCCTAATACAAAAAAATTAGCCTTGCGGCTACTACTTGTCGCCGAGCTCATCCATGCGAAAAAAGCACGGGCTCAGGCGAGCCGGGTATTCTAGACACACCCCACAAATGAATCAAGCCCCAAAAGGGGCTTGATTCAAGTTCAAGGTCACCGGCGGTCAGGATCTTGCGATCCCGAACACCGAGACTTTGATAGTGCTTACCAGCTGGCTTTAACCAGACCAGGTACGTCACCACGCATTGCAGCTTCACGCAGTTTGTTACGGCCGAGGCCGAACTTGCGGTAAACGCCGTGTGGACGACCGGTCAGGCGGCAGCGGTTACGCATGCGCGAAGCGCTTGCGTCACGTGGCTGCTTCTGCAGAGCTACTGTAGCTTCCCAACGCGCTTCTGGACTTGCGTTCAGATCAACGATGATAGCTTTCAGTGCTGCACGCTTTTTGGCGTACTTGGCAACCGTGAGCTGACGCTTCAGCTCGCGGTTTTTCATGCTCATCTTGGCCATTTTCCTACTCCAATCAGTTGCGGAACGGGAATTTGAAAGCACGCAGCAGCGCGCGACCTTCATCATCGTTCTTGGCAGTGGTGGTCAGGGTAATGTCCAGACCGCGGAGAGCATCGATCTTGTCGTAGTCGATTTCCGGGAAGATGATCTGCTCTTTAACGCCCATGCTGTAGTTACCACGACCATCGAAGGACTTGGCATTCAGGCCGCGGAAGTCGCGAACCCGAGGCAGGGAGATCGACAGCAGACGATCCAGGAATTCATACATACGCTCACGGCGCAGGGTCACTTTGACGCCGATCGGCCAACCTTCACGGACTTTAAAGCCAGCGATGGATTTCCGAGCGTAAGTCACAACGACTTTCTGACCGGTGATCTTTTCCAGGTCGGCAACAGCGTGCTCGATGACTTTTTTGTCACCGACTGCTTCGCCCAGACCCATGTTCAGGGTGATTTTGGTAACGCGTGGAACTTCCATCACGTTCGAAAGCTTAAGTTCTTCCTTAAGCTTCGGTGCGATTTCCTTCCAGTAAATCTCTTTTAGTCGTGCCATGGTCTTCTACCTAGCAGTGTTCAAGCATCAACCGCTTTTTGGGTCGACTTGAAGACACGAATTTTCTTGCCGTCTTCTACTTTGAAACCAACGCGGTCAGCCTTGTTGGTTTCGCCGTTGAAAATGGCGACGTTAGAAGCGTCCAGTGGAGCTTCTTTTTCGACGATACCGCCTTGTACGCCCGACATCGGGTTAGGCTTGGTATGACGCTTAACCAGGTTCAGACCGCCAATAACCAGACGGTTGTTAGCGAGAACCTTAAGCACCTTACCGCGCTTACCTTTGTCTTTGCCGGCGATCACGATGATCTCGTCGTCACGACGAATCTTTTGCATGTCGGATCTCCTTACAGCACTTCTGGGGCGAGCGAGACGATCTTCATGAACTTCTCAGTACGAAGTTCACGGGTCACTGGCCCAAAGATACGGGTGCCGATCGGCTCTTGCTTGTTGTTCAGAAGAACAGCAGCGTTGCCATCAAAGCGGATAATGGAGCCATCAGCACGACGTACGCCGTGACGAGTGCGGACTACAACAGCAGTCATCACTTGGCCTTTTTTCACTTTACCGCGAGGAATTGCTTCCTTCACGGTAACTTTGATGATGTCACCGATACCAGCGTAACGACGATGGGAGCCACCCAGCACCTTGATGCACATAACGCGGCGAGCGCCGCTGTTATCGGCCACATCGAGCATGGATTGAGTCTGAATCATATAATTTCTCCGACCCCTAGTCCTTAGACTTCCACAGCGCGTTCGAGAACATCAACCAGCGCCCAAGACTTGGTCTTGGCCAAAGGACGAGTTTCACGAATAGTGACTTTGTCGCCGATGTGGCACTGATTGGTTTCGTCGTGCGCGTGCAGCTTAGTCGAACGCTTAACGTATTTACCGTAGATCGGGTGCTTAACGCGACGCTCGATCAGAACGGTGATGGTTTTGTCCATCTTGTCGCTGACAACACGGCCAGTCAGCGTACGGACAGTTTTTTCGGCTTCAGCCATGATTACTTACCTGCCTGCTGGTTGAGCACAGTCTTCACGCGAGCGATGTCACGCTTAACTTGCGAGAGCAGATGAGACTGCCCCAACTGGCCAGTTGCTTTCTGCATACGCAGATTGAACTGGTCGCGCAGCAAGCCGAGCAATTGCTCGTTCAGCTGCTGTGCGGATTTTTCACGAAGTTCATTCGCTTTCATCACATCACCGTCCGTTTAACAAAGGCGGTGGCGAGCGGCAGCTTTGCAGCAGCCAGGGCAAAAGCCTCACGCGCCAGCTCTTCAGTAACACCCTCGATTTCATACAGGACTTTGCCTGGCTGAATCTGGGCAACCCAGTACTCCACACTACCCTTACCTTTACCCATACGAACTTCGAGGGGCTTTTTGGAAATAGGCTTGTCCGGGAATACACGGATCCAGATCTTGCCGCCACGTTTAACGTGACGGGTCAGAGCACGACGCGCTGACTCGATCTGACGAGCGGTGAGACGACCACGAGCTACAGACTTCAGCGCGAACTCGCCGAAGCTGACTTTGCTACCGCGCTGAGCCAGACCACGGTTGTGGCCTGTCATCTGCTTGCGGAACTTCGTACGCTTTGGTTGCAACATTTGGCGTACCCCTTACTTAGCAGCTTTTTTACGAGGCGCTGGTGCTTGTGGTTTCAGTTCTTCTTGGCGACCACCAATTACTTCGCCTTTGAAGATCCAAACCTTTACACCGATCACACCGTAAGTGGTGTGAGCTTCGTAGTTGGCATAGTCGATGTCGGCACGCAGGGTGTGCAGTGGCACACGACCTTCGCGATACCATTCAGTACGTGCGATTTCAGCACCGCCGAGACGACCGCTCACTTGGATTTTGATGCCTTTGGCACCAATGCGCATGGCGTTCTGTACAGCGCGCTTCATAGCGCGACGGAACATTACGCGACGCTCCAGCTGCTGAGCTACGCTCTGCGCAACCAACATACCGTCGAGTTCCGGCTTGCGGATTTCTTCGATATTGATGTGCACAGGCACACCCATTTGTTTGGTCAGGTCCTGACGCAGTTTCTCAACATCTTCACCTTTCTTCCCGATAACGATACCTGGACGAGCGGTGTGGATGGTGATACGTGCAGTTTGAGCCGGACGATGGATATCGATACGGCTTACGGACGCGCTTTTTAGTTTGTCTTGGAGATACTCACGCACCTTCAGATCAGCGAACAAATAGTCCGCATAAGTCCGACCGTCTGCGTACCAGACGGAGGTGTGCTCCTTGACGATTCCCAGGCGAATGCCAATGGGATGTACTTTCTGACCCATCTCTTCGACTCCGTTACTTGTCAGCAACCTTGACAGTGATATGGCAAGACCGCTTGACGATGCGATCAGCACGGCCTTTGGCACGTGGCATGATGCGCTTCAGCGAACGCCCTTCGTTGACGAAAACGGTGCTGACTTTAAGGTCATCAACGTCTGCGCCTTCGTTATGCTCGGCGTTGGCTACGGCCGACTCCAGCACTTTCTTCATGATCTCGGCGGCTTTCTTACTGCTGAAAGCCAACAAGTTGAGCGCTTCGCCCACCTTCTTCCCGCGGATCTGGTCGGCGACCAAGCGGGCTTTCTGGGCGGAGATTCGAGCGCCCGACAACTTAGCGGCTACTTCCATTTCCTAACCCCTTAACGCTTGGCTTTCTTGTCTGCCACGTGCCCACGATAAGTGCGGGTACCGGCGAACTCGCCCAGTTTGTGGCCGACCATGTCTTCGTTAACGAGAACTGGGACGTGTTGACGACCGTTGTGTACTGCGATGGTCAAACCGACCATTTGTGGCAGGATCATCGAACGACGCGACCAGGTTTTCACCGGTTTGCGATCATTCTTTTCCGCCGCCACTTCGATCTTCTTCAGTAGGTGAAGATCGATAAAAGGACCTTTTTTCAGAGAACGTGGCACTGTCGTATCCCTCTATTTACTTGCGACGACGGACGATCATTTTGTCGGTACGCTTATTACCACGAGTCTTCGCGCCCTTAGTCGGGAAGCCCCATGGCGATACCGGATGACGACCACCAGAGGTACGACCTTCACCACCACCATGCGGGTGGTCAACCGGGTTCATGGCAACACCACGAACGGTTGGGCGAACGCCACGCCAGCGTTTGGCACCAGCTTTACCCAGCGAACGCAGGCTGTGCTCGGAGTTCGAGACTTCGCCCAGGGTCGCGCGGCATTCAGCCAGCACTTTACGCATCTCACCAGAACGCAGACGCAGGGTCACGTAGACACCTTCACGAGCGATCAGCTGAGCCGAAGCACCAGCGGAACGAGCGATTTGCGCGCCTTTACCTGGCTTCAATTCGATGCCGTGTACGGTGCTACCAACTGGAATGTTACGCAGTTGCAGAGCGTTGCCCGGCTTGATCGGCGCCAAAGCACCTGCGATCAGCTGGTCACCAGCACTCACGCCTTTAGGGGCGATGATGTAGCGACGCTCGCCATCTGCGTACAGCAGCAGAGCGATGTGAGCAGTACGGTTTGGATCGTATTCAATACGCTCGACAGTGGCAGAGATGCCATCTTTGTCGTTGCGACGGAAATCGACCAGACGATAATGCTGCTTATGGCCACCACCGATGTGACGAGTGGTAATGCGACCATTGTTGTTACGACCACCAGTCTTCGATTTTTTCTCGAGCAGCGGTGCGTGAGGAGCGCCTTTATGCAGCTCCTGGTTGACCACCTTGACCACAAAACGGCGGCCAGGGGAAGTCGGTTTGCATTTAACGATTGCCATGATGCACCCCTTCCTTACTCAGCACTGCTGCTGAAATCGAGATCTTGGCCTGGTTGAAGGGAGATAACTGCCTTCTTCCAGTCATTACGCTTGCCCAGACCGCGAGCAGTGCGCTTGCTCTTACCCAGAACATTCAGGGTAGTAACACGCTCTACTTTCACGCTGAACAGGCTTTCGACGGCCTTCTTGATTTCCAGCTTGGTTGCGTCAGTTGCAACCTTGAAAACGAACTGGCCTTTCTTGTCAGCCAGAACCGTAGCCTTCTCGGAAACGTGCGGGCCAAGCAGAACTTTAAATACGCGTTCCTGGTTCATCCCAGCAGCTCCTCGAATTTCTTCACGGCCGACACGGTGATCAACACCTTGTCGTATGCGATCAGACTAACTGGATCGGAACCTTGCACGTCACGTACATCAACGTGTGGCAGGTTACGAGCAGCCAGGTACAGGTTCTGATCAACGACTTCAGACACGATCAAGACGTCAGTCAGGCCCATGCCGGTCAGTTTGTTCAGCAGATCTTTGGTCTTCGGTGCATCAACAGCGAAGTCCTGAACCACAACCAGACGATCAGTACGCACCAGCTCAGCAAGGATGGAACGCATTGCTGCGCGATACATCTTCTTGTTCAGCTTCTGGGTGTGATCCTGAGGACGAGCTGCGAAAGTGGTACCGCCGCCACGCCAGATTGGGCTACGGATAGTACCGGCACGAGCACGGCCAGTACCTTTCTGACGCCATGGGCGCTTACCGCCACCACGAACATCGGAACGGGTCTTTTGCTGCTTGCTACCTTGACGGCCGCCGGCCATGTAGGCCACGACTGCTTGGTGAACCAGCGTCTCGTTGAATTCGCCGCCAAATGTCAGTTCGGAAACTTCGATCGCTTGAGCGTCATTTACATTTAATTGCATGTCAGCTTCCCCTTAACCGCGAGCCTTGGCTGCTGGACGTACAACCAAGTTGCCGCCAGTAGCGCCAGGAACAGCGCCCTTGACCAACAACAGATTGCGTTCAGCGTCCACGCGCACTACTTCGAGGGACTGCACGGTCACGCGCTCAGCGCCCATATGACCGGACATTTTTTTGCCCTTGAATACACGACCAGGAGTCTGGCACTGGCCGATAGAACCTGGAACGCGGTGGGACACGGAGTTACCGTGGGTATTATCTTGCCCGCGGAAATTCCAACGCTTGATCGTACCCTGGAAGCCTTTACCTTTGGACTGACCGGTTACATCAACCAGTTGACCAGCGGCGAAGATTTCAGCGTTGATCAGATCGCCGGCCTGGTACTCGCCTTCTTCAAGGCGGAATTCCATTACGGTACGACCAGCGGCAACGTTCGCTTTAGCGAAGTGGCCAGCCTGAGCAGCTGTAACACGCGAAGCACGACGCTCGCCTACAGTGACTTGCACTGCACGATAGCCATCGGTCTCTTCAGTTTTGAACTGGGTGACGCGATTCGGTTCGATCTCAATGACCGTGACCGGAATGGAGACACCTTCTTCGGTGAAAATACGGGTCATACCGCATTTACGACCGACTACACCAATAGTCATGTTGTAAACCTCATGAGTGTACGGGGCTTTCACCCGCTATGGCCGCCCATTTCAGAGCGTTACACGACTAAGACCGAGTCTTAGCCGAGGCTGATCTGCACTTCCACACCGGCCGCAAGATCAAGCTTCATAAGAGCATCAACGGTTTTATCCGTTGGCTGGACGATGTCCAGAACGCGCTTATGAGTACGGATCTCGTACTGGTCACGCGCGTCTTTGTTGACGTGCGGGGAGACCAGAACGGTGAACCGCTCTTTACGGGTAGGCAGTGGAATTGGACCACGCACTTGAGCACCAGTACGTTTCGCGGTTTCCACGATTTCCTGGGTGGATTGGTCGATCAGGCGATGGTCAAAAGCCTTCAACCTGATACGGATTTGCTGATTTTGCATTGGATTTCAGACTCCGGCTGCTATTCCCACCGAGCGCAATACGCCCGTTAAAAGGAGGCGCAATTCTATAGACGGGCTTCTACAGTGTCAACCCAATAAAAAAGCCCCCGCTAGGCGGGGGCTTTTTCAAGTCATCACTGATTAAGCGATGATTTTGGCTACGACGCCAGCGCCGACGGTACGACCGCCTTCACGAATAGCGAAACGCAGACCATCTTCCATTGCGATGGTTTTGATCAGGGTGACAACCATTTTGATGTTGTCGCCTGGCATTACCATTTCAACGCCTTCCGGCAGTTCGCAGTTACCGGTCACGTCAGTGGTCCGGAAGTAGAACTGTGGACGGTAGCCTTTGAAGAACGGAGTGTGGCGACCGCCTTCTTCTTTGCTCAACACATACACTTCAGCTTCGAAGGTAGTGTGCGGCTTAACCGAACCCGGCTTAACCAGAACCTGGCCACGCTCAACGTCGTCACGCTTGGTACCACGCAGCAGAACGCCGCAGTTCTCGCCAGCACGACCTTCGTCGAGCAGCTTACGGAACATTTCAACACCGGTGCAGGTGGTGACGGTAGTGTCACGCAGACCAACGATTTCCAGTGGATCCTGAACCTTGACGATACCGCGCTCGATACGGCCAGTTACAACAGTACCGCGACCGGAGATCGAGAATACGTCTTCGATTGGCATCAGGAACGGCTTGTCGATAACACGAACTGGATCTGGAATGTAGCTGTCCAGAGTTTCAACCAGTTTACGAACGGCAGTGGTGCCCATTTCGTTGTCGTCTTGGCCGTTCAGAGCCATCAGAGCCGAACCGATGATGATCGGGGTGTCGTCGCCTGGGAAGTCGTAAGTGCTCAGCAGATCGCGCACTTCCATCTCAACCAGTTCCAGCAGCTCAGCGTCGTCAACCATGTCAGCCTTGTTCAGGAAGACAACGATGTACGGAACGCCAACCTGACGGGACAACAGGATGTGCTCACGGGTTTGTGGCATCGGACCATCAGCGGCCGAGCAAACCAGGATAGCGCCGTCCATTTGAGCAGCGCCGGTGATCATGTTCTTCACATAGTCAGCGTGACCTGGGCAGTCAACGTGAGCGTAGTGACGGATCAGCGAGTTGTATTCAACGTGCGCGGTGTTGATGGTGATACCACGAGCTTTTTCTTCCGGAGCGCTGTCGATCTTGTCGAAAGCAACAACGGCCGAACCGAAAACTTCGGAGCAGACGCGAGTCAGAGCAGCGGTCAGCGTGGTTTTACCGTGGTCGACGTGACCGATGGTGCCAACGTTGACGTGCGGGAGGGTACGGTCAAATTTTTCTTTAGCCACGACAATTAACTCCTAGCCTAAAGGGGCTGAATCAGCCTTGTTTTTTGGTAACGGTTTCGACGATGTGCGACGGAGCCGTATTGTATTTTTTGAATTCCATAGAGTAGCTTGCGCGACCTTGGGACATGGAGCGAACGTCGGTTGCGTAACCGAACATCTCACCCAACGGAACCTCGGCACGAATCACTTTGCCGGAAACCGTGTCTTCCATACCCAGGATCATGCCGCGACGACGGTTAAGGTCGCCCATCACGTCACCCATATAGTCTTCAGGCGTAACAACCTCTACCGCCATGATCGGCTCGAGCAACTCACCACCGCCCTTCTGGGCCAGTTGCTTGGTCGCCATGGAAGCAGCCACCTTAAACGCCATCTCGTTGGAGTCGACGTCGTGGTAGGAACCATCAAACACGGTAGCCTTCAGGCCGATCAGCGGATAGCCGGCAACTACGCCGTTCTTCATCTGCTCTTCGATACCCTTCTGGATAGCCGGGATGTATTCCTTAGGAACCACACCACCTACTACTTCGTTCACGAATTGCAGACCTTCCTGACCTTCGTCAGCAGGAGCAAAACGAATCCAGCAGTGACCGAACTGGCCACGACCGCCGGATTGGCGAACGAACTTACCTTCGATTTCACAGTTCTTCGTGATGCGCTCACGATAGGAAACCTGAGGCTTACCGATGTTGGCTTCGACGTTGAACTCACGGCGCATCCGGTCAACCAGGATGTCCAGGTGCAACTCGCCCATGCCGGAGATGATCGTTTGACCAGTCTCTTCATCAGTCTTGACGCGGAAAGATGGATCTTCCTGAGCAAGTTTGCCCAGTGCGATACCCATTTTTTCCTGGTCGTCCTTGGTTTTAGGCTCAACGGCAACCGAAATAACCGGCTCCGGGAAGTCCATGCGAACCAGGATGATTGGCTTGTCAGCGTTGCACAAAGTCTCACCAGTGGTGACGTCCTTCATGCCGATCAAGGCCGCGATGTCGCCAGCGCGCACTTCCTTGATTTCTTCGCGGGCGTTTGCGTGCATTTGCACCATACGACCCACACGCTCTTTCTTGCCTTTAACCGAGTTGATCACGCCGTCGCCGGAGGCCAACACGCCCGAGTAAACGCGGACGAAGGTCAAGGTACCCACGAATGGGTCAGTGGCAATTTTAAACGCCAGGGCGGAGAACGGTTCTGCGTCGTCTGCATGACGCTCCAGCTCGATAGTCTCGTCATCCGGGTCAGTACCCTTGATGGCAGGAATATCAACTGGTGCCGGCAGGTAGTCGATCACAGCATCGAGAACCAGGGGAACGCCCTTGTTCTTGAAGGAAGAACCGCAAACAGCCAGGACGATCTCACCAGCGATAGTACGCTGACGCAGAGCGGCCTTGATTTCCGCGTTGGTGAGTTCTTCACCTTCGAGGTACTTGTTCATCAGCTCTTCGCTGGCTTCGGCCGCAGCCTCAACCATGTTGCCGCGCCACTCGTCAGCCAATTCCTGCAGTTCAGCAGGGATAGGCTCGCGACGTGGAACCATGCCTTTGTCAGCATCGTTCCAGTAAACAGCTTCCATAGCCAACAGATCGATCTGGCCCTGGAAGTTGTCTTCGGAACCGATAGCCAACTGGATCGGCACCGGAGTGTGACCCAGACGCTGCTTGATCTGACCGATCACGCGCAGGAAGTTTGCACCAGCACGGTCCATCTTGTTTACGTAAACAAGACGTGGAACGCCGTACTTGTTGGCTTGACGCCATACGGTTTCCGACTGAGGCTCAACACCCGAGGTACCGCAGAACACAACGACCGCGCCGTCGAGAACACGCAGGGAACGCTCAACTTCAATAGTGAAGTCAA
The DNA here is from genome assembly GCF_059716195.1 of Pseudomonas sp. LBUM1644. NCBI lineage: Bacteria > Pseudomonadati > Pseudomonadota > Gammaproteobacteria > Pseudomonadales > Pseudomonadaceae > Pseudomonas > Pseudomonas sp. LBUM1644. The sequence continues at coordinate 5,667,495 of NZ_CP166812.1, forward strand.
CGTGGCCCGGGGTGTCGATGACGTTGAAGCGGTATTGATCTTTGTGCTGCTTCTCGGAACCCTGCCAGAAGGCGGTAATGGCAGCAGAAGTAATGGTAATACCACGCTCCTGCTCCTGAACCATCCAGTCTGTGGTCGCGGCGCCGTCATGCACCTCGCCCATTTTGTGACTTTTGCCAGTGTAAAAAAGGACGCGCTCGGTGGTGGTGGTTTTACCAGCATCCACGTGAGCAACGATACCAATGTTACGGTAGCGATTAATCGGTGTTGTACGAGCCATAAAGCCCTCGCAAAATTAGTGACGCTAAAATTAGAAGCGGTAGTGCGAGAAAGCCTTGTTGGCTTCAGCCATACGGTGCACGTCTTCACGCTTCTTAACTGCAGCACCTTTACCTTCAGCAGCGTCCAACAGTTCGCCAGCCAAACGCAGAGCCATAGACTTCTCGCCGCGCTTACGGGCGAAGTCTACCAACCAGCGCATTGCCAATGCGTTACGACGGGACGGGCGAACTTCGACCGGAACCTGGTAAGTAGCACCGCCTACACGGCGCGACTTTACTTCGACCAGCGGAGCGATGGCGTCGAGAGCTTTCTCGAAGATTTCCAGGGGATCGCTGTTCTTGCGTTCTTTAACCTTTTCCAGCGCGCCATAAACGATACGTTCGGCAACGGCTTTTTTGCCGCTTTCCATCACGTGGTTCATGAACTTGGCCAGGATTTGGCTTCCGTATTTTGGATCGTCAAGCACTTCGCGCTTGGCTGCTACGCGTCTTCTTGGCATGGATAAGCCCTCAAACGGTCTTCAGGTTCGCTCGGAATCGGTGCCCTTACGGGACGCCTCCGACCTTACTCTTATCGACTCAGAAAAATAGAAAATCAGTTTTACAAAAAGCCACTACTACTTAGGCTTCTTGGTACCGTACTTCGAACGACCTTGGTTACGACCTTTAACGCCGGAAGTATCCAAAGAGCCGCGAACGGTGTGGTAACGAACACCTGGCAAGTCTTTTACACGACCGCCACGGATCAGTACGACGCTGTGCTCTTGCAGGTTGTGGCCTTCACCGCCGATGTACGAGGAAACCTCGAAACCGTTGGTCAGACGCACACGGCATACTTTACGCAGTGCCGAGTTAGGTTTTTTCGGCGTGGTGGTATACACACGGGTGCATACGCCACGACGTTGCGGGCAGTTCTGCAGCGCAGGTACGTCGGATTTCTCGACGATACGCTTACGCGGCTGACGTACCAGCTGGTTGATAGTTGCCATCTACTAGCTCCACTGTTGTCTTGCGACGCTATTGTCTTGCAAGAAAAGCAAAATGGCAGGAACGAATTCCCGCCAAATTTAGGGGTACAAGAGTCTAAAGAGGATCTTGTCCCCAGTCAAGGCAAGGCCCCGACCTTCCCGCTCATCCAACCTCGACAAATTGTCTTGATTCGATGAACGGAACGATCAGGGCCTTACGCTCGATTATCGCAGAACTCAGTTACCGCTCGAGTTCAGCGCTTCGGTCAGTGCAGCTTCCACTTCACTGGCGCTCACGCGCAACGGTTTGTCAGCATCACGGCGACGCTTACGCTCGCTGTGATAAGCCAGACCGGTACCGGCCGGGATCAGACGACCCACGACTACGTTTTCTTTCAGGCCGCGCAGGTAATCGCGCTTGCCGGTTACCGCCGCTTCGGTCAGTACTCGAGTGGTTTCCTGGAAGGAAGCCGCCGAGATGAACGATTCGGTGGACAACGACGCCTTGGTGATACCCAGCAGCACGCGAGTGAACTTGGAAACGAATTTCTCGTCGCCCGCCAGACGCTCGTTCTCTACCAGAACGTGAGTCAATTCCATCTGGTCGCCCTTGATGAAAGTGGAATCGCCAGATTCAGCGATTTCAACTTTACGCAGCATCTGACGCAGGATGGTCTCGATGTGCTTATCGTTGATCTTCACGCCTTGCAGACGATAAACGTCCTGGATCTCGTTCACGATGTACTTGGCCAGCGCACTCACACCCAGCAGACGCAGGATGTCGTGTGGATCGCTTGGACCGTCGGAGATAACTTCGCCGCGGTTTACCTGTTCGCCTTCGAAGACGTTCAGGTGACGCCACTTCGGAATCAGCTCTTCGTACGGATCGGTACCGTCGTTCGGGGTAATAACCAGACGGCGCTTGCCCTTGGTCTCTTTACCGAACGCGATGGTGCCGCTGACTTCAGCCAGAATCGAGGCTTCTTTCGGACGACGGGCTTCGAACAAGTCGGCAACACGCGGCAGACCACCGGTGATGTCACGGGTCTTCGAAGTCTCTTGCGGGATACGAGCGATAACATCACCGATCGCGATCTTCGCACCATCCGCTACACCGACCAGGGCGTTGGCAGGCAGGAAGTACTGAGCAATTACGTCGGTACCCGGCAGCAAGAGATCCTTGCCGTTGTCATCAACCATCTTCACAGCAGGACGGATATCTTTACCGGCAGCTGGACGGTCTTTGGCGTCGAGTACTTCAATGTTGGTCATACCGGTCAATTCGTCAGTCTGACGCTTGATCGTGATGCCTTCTTCCATGCCCACGTAGGTCACGGTACCTTTCATTTCGGTAACGATTGGGTGAGTGTGCGGATCCCACTTGGCCACGATTGCGCCAGCGTCGACCTTGTCACCTTCTTTAACCGAAATCACAGCACCGTACGGCAGCTTGTAACGCTCGCGCTCACGACCGAAGTCATCAGCGATTGCCAGCTCACCGGAACGGGACACAGCAACCAGGCAACCATCCACTCGCTCAACGTGCTTCAGGTTGTGCAGACGGACCGTGCCGCCATTTTTCACCTGAACGCTGTCGGCTGCGGAGGTCCGGCTTGCCGCACCACCGATGTGGAACGTACGCATGGTCAGCTGGGTACCCGGCTCACCGATGGACTGGGCAGCAATAACGCCGACCGCTTCACCGATGTTCACCTGGTGACCACGAGCCAAGTCACGGCCGTAGCACTTGGCGCAAATGCCATAGCGGGTTTCGCAGCTGATCGGCGAACGCACGATCACTTCATCAATGCTGTTCAGCTCGATGAACTCAACCCACTTCTCGTCTACCAGCGTACCGGCAGGAACGATGATTTCTTCGGTACCTGGCTTGAATACGTCACGGGCGATAACACGACCCAATACGCGTTCACCCAACGGCTCAACAACGTCACCGCCTTCAATGTGCGGAGTCATTACCAGGCCATGTTCGGTGCCGCAATCGATCTCGGTTACAACCAGATCCTGCGCCACGTCTACCAGACGACGAGTCAGGTAACCGGAGTTCGCAGTTTTCAACGCGGTATCCGCCAAACCTTTACGAGCACCGTGAGTAGAGATGAAGTACTGAAGTACGCTCAAACCTTCACGGAAGTTCGCAGTAATCGGCGTCTCGATGATGGAACCGTCCGGCTTGGCCATCAGGCCACGCATACCGGCGAGCTGACGGATCTGCGCAGCAGAACCCCGTGCGCCCGAGTCGGCCATCATGTACATCGAGTTGAAGGACTCTTGGTCGACTTCGACGCCATGACGGTCGATGACTTTCTCTTTCGAGAGGTTGGCCATCATCGCCTTGGAAACTTCGTCGTTCGCCTTGGACCAAAGGTCGATCACTTTGTTGTACTTCTCGCCCTGGGTTACCAGGCCGGAGGCGTACTGACTTTCGATCTCTTTCACTTCATCAGTAGCAGCATTGATGATGCGGGCTTTTTCATCGGGGATAACGAAGTCGTTAACACCAATGGAAACGCCGGAAATGGTCGAATAGGCAAAACCGGTGTACATCAACTGGTCAGCGAAGATCACGGTCTCTTTCAAACCAACCACGCGGTAGCACTGGTTGATCAGCTTGGAGATCGCCTTTTTCTTCATCGGCTGGTTGACGACGTCGTACGACAGGCCAGGTGGGACAACCTGGAACAGCAACGCACGGCCGACGGTGGTGTCGACGATACGGGTGTTCTTGACGCTGCCACCATCACGATCGTTGACGGTTTCGTTGATCCGCACTTTGACTTTAGCGTGCAGTGCGGCTTCGCCGGCACGGAACACACGGTCAACTTCTTGCAGATCCGCGAACACACGACCTTCGCCCTTGGCGTTGATCGCTTCACGAGTCATGTAGTACAGACCCAGTACAACGTCCTGCGACGGCACGATGATTGGCTCACCGTTGGCTGGCGACAGAATGTTGTTGGTCGACATCATCAACGCACGCGCTTCCAACTGGGCTTCCAGTGTCAGCGGTACGTGCACGGCCATTTGGTCGCCGTCGAAGTCGGCGTTGTACGCAGCACAGACCAGAGGGTGCAGCTGGATAGCCTTACCTTCGATCAGTACCGGTTCAAACGCCTGGATACCCAGACGGTGAAGGGTCGGTGCACGGTTGAGGAGAACCGGGTGTTCACGGATCACTTCAGCGAGAACGTCCCAAACCTCTGGCAGCTCGCGCTCAACCATCTTCTTGGCAGCTTTGATGGTGGTCGCGAGACCACGCATTTCCAGCTTGCCAAAAATGAACGGCTTGAACAGCTCGAGAGCCATTTTCTTCGGCAGACCGCACTGGTGCAGACGCAGGGTCGGACCTACGGTAATTACCGAACGACCGGAGTAGTCAACACGCTTACCGAGCAAGTTCTGACGGAAACGACCTTGTTTACCCTTGATCATGTCAGCCAGGGATTTCAGAGGACGCTTGTTGGAACCGGTGATAGCGCGGCCACGACGACCGTTGTCGAGCAGTGCGTCGACGGCTTCCTGCAACATACGCTTTTCGTTGCGCACGATGATGTCCGGAGCGGACAGATCAAGCAGGCGCTTCAAGCGGTTGTTACGGTTGATCACTCGACGATACAGATCGTTGAGGTCGGAAGTCGCGAAGCGACCGCCATCCAGCGGGACCAGTGGACGCAGATCTGGCGGCAGAACCGGCAGAACGGTCAGCACCATCCATTCTGGAAGGTTGCCGGAACCCTGGAAGGCTTCCATCAACTTCAGACGCTTGGACAGCTTCTTGATTTTGGTTTCGGAGTTGGTTTGCGGAATTTCTTCACGCAGACGGCCAATCTCGTGTTCCAGGTCGATAGCGTGCAGCAGTTCACGGACAGCTTCGGCACCCATGCGGGCATCGAAATCGTCGCCGAACTCTTCCAGCGCTTCGAAGTACTGCTCATCGTTGAGCAGCTGACCTTTTTCAAGGGTGGTCATGCCTGGGTCGATAACGACATAGCTCTCGAAGTAGAGAACGCGTTCGATATCACGCAGTGTCATGTCCATCAGCAAGCCGATACGCGACGGCAGCGATTTCAGGAACCAGATGTGGGCAACTGGCGAGGCCAGTTCGATGTGCGCCATGCGCTCACGGCGAACTTTAGCCAGCGCGACTTCAACGCCGCACTTCTCGCAGATCACACCACGGTGCTTCAAGCGCTTGTACTTACCGCACAGGCACTCGTAATCCTTTACCGGGCCAAAGATCTTGGCGCAGAACAGGCCGTCACGCTCAGGTTTGAACGTACGGTAGTTGATGGTTTCCGGCTTTTTAACTTCACCGAACGACCACGAACGGATCATCTCAGGCGATGCCAATCCAATACGGATGGCGTCGAACTCTTCGACTTGACCCTGGTTTTTCAGCAAATTCAGTAGGTCTTTCAAGGCCTTTCCTCCTGGCGGAGCAGAGAGCGGGCAATCCTGCCCCGCTCTCGATTCGCGTCACGTGTTATTCGGTTTCCAGATCGATATCGATGCCGAGGGAACGAATTTCCTTGATCAACACGTTGAAGGACTCGGGCATGCCCGGCTCCATACGGTGATCGCCATCCACGATGTTTTTGTACATCTTGGTACGGCCGTTCACATCGTCCGACTTCACTGTGAGCATTTCTTGCAGAGTGTAAGCAGCACCGTATGCTTCCAGTGCCCAGACCTCCATCTCCCCGAAACGCTGACCACCGAACTGTGCCTTACCACCCAGCGGCTGCTGGGTAACCAGGCTGTACGAACCGGTAGAACGAGCGTGCATCTTGTCGTCTACCAAGTGGTTCAGCTTCAGCATGTACATGTAGCCAACAGTAACCGGGCGCTCGAACTTGTTGCCGGTACGGCCGTCGGTCAGCTGCATCTGGCCGCTTTCTGGCAGGTCTGCCAGTTTCAGCATGGCCTTGATTTCGCTTTCCTTGGCGCCGTCGAACACTGGAGTGGCCATTGGAACGCCGCCACGCAGGTTCTTCGCCAGATCCAGAATTTCCTGGTCGGAGAAGCTATCCAGATCTTCGTTACGACCGCCGATCTGGTTGTAGATCTCGTCGAGGAATTTACGAAGCTCAGCGACTTTGCGCTGCTCTTCGATCATCCGGTTGATCTTCTCGCCCAGACCTTTGGCCGCGAGGCCGAGGTGGGTTTCAAGGATCTGACCAACGTTCATACGCGAAGGTACGCCCAACGGGTTGAGGACGACGTCGACCGGGGTGCCATTGGCATCGTGCGGCATGTCTTCAACCGGCATGATCACGGAGACCACACCTTTGTTACCGTGACGACCGGCCATCTTGTCGCCCGGCTGGATGCGGCGACGGATTGCCAGGTAAACCTTGACGATTTTCAGCACGCCTGGAGCCAGGTCATCGCCCTGCTGCAGTTTGCGCTTCTTGTCTTCGAACTTGTCGTCCAGCAGACGGCGGCGATCAACGATATAGGCCTGAGCCTTCTCGAGCTGCTCGTTCAGAGCATCTTCAGCCATGCGCAGTTTGAACCACTGACCATGCTCAAGACCGTCGAGAACTTCGTCGGTGATGTCCTGACCTTTCTTCAGACCGGCGCCGCCTTCGGCTTTGTGGCCGACCAGAGCAGAGCGCAGACGTTCGAAAGTAGCGCCTTCAACGATACGGAACTCTTCGTTCAGGTCCTTGCGGATCTCGTCGAGCTGAGTCTTCTCGATCGACAGTGCACGAGCATCACGCTCAACGCCGTCGCGGGTGAAGACCTGTACGTCGATGACGGTACCCTTGGTGCCGGTAGGCACGCGCAGGGAGGTGTCTTTAACGTCGCTGGCTTTTTCACCGAAGATGGCACGCAGCAGCTTCTCTTCCGGAGTCAGTTGGGTCTCGCCTTTCGGAGTGACCTTGCCCACCAGGATGTCGCCTGCGCCAACTTCAGCACCTACGTAAACGATACCGGCTTCGTCCAGCTTGTTCAGTGCAGCTTCACCCACGTTCGGGATGTCTGCAGTGATTTCCTCTGGCCCAAGCTTGGTGTCACGTGCCACACAGGTCAGTTCCTGAATGTGGATCGTGGTGAAGCGATCTTCTTGAACAACTCGCTCCGACAGGCAGATGGAGTCTTCGAAGTTGTAACCGTTCCAGGCCATGAACGCGATGCGCATGTTCTGACCCAGCGCCAGTTCACCCATGTCGGTGGACGGGCCGTCAGCCATGATGTCGCTGCGCTGAACCCGATCACCTTTACGCACCAGCGGCCGCTGGTTGATGCAGGTGTTCTGGTTGGAGCGGGTGTATTTGGTCAGGTTGTAGATGTCGACACCAGCTTCACCGGTTTCAACTTCATCATCAGCAACACGAACCACAATACGGCTGGCATCAACGGAGTCGATTACGCCGCCACGACGAGCCACGACGCAAACGCCGGAGTCACGGGCTACGTTACGCTCCATGCCGGTACCGACCAGCGGCTTGTCAGCACGCAAGGTTGGTACAGCTTGACGCTGCATGTTCGAACCCATCAACGCGCGGTTGGCGTCATCGTGCTCGAGGAACGGGATCAGCGACGCTGCAACCGAAACAACCTGCTTCGGCGATACGTCCATCAAGGTGACGTCTTCCGGCGCCTTGACGGTGAACTCGTTCAAGTGACGAACAGCTACCAGCTCGTCGACCAGCATTTTCTTGTCGTTCATCGTGGCCGAAGCCTGAGCGATCACGTGATCAGCTTCTTCGATGGCGGACAGGAACACGATCTCGTCGGTGACCAGAGCGTCTTTCACCACGCGGTACGGGCTCTCGAGGAAGCCGTACTGGTTGGTGCGCGCATAAGCGGCCAGGGAGTTGATCAGGCCGATGTTCGGACCTTCCGGCGTTTCGATCGGGCATACACGACCGTAGTGAGTCGGGTGTACGTCACGAACTTCAAAGCCAGCGCGCTCACGAGTCAAACCGCCAGGGCCGAGTGCAGATACACGACGCTTGTGGGTGATCTCGGACAGCGGGTTGTTCTGGTCCATGAACTGGGACAGCTGGCTGGAACCGAAGAACTCTTTCACCGCCGCAGCCACAGGCTTGGCGTTGATCAGGTCTTGCGGCATCAGGCCTTCGCTTTCAGCCATCGACAGCCGCTCTTTGACCGCACGCTCAACACGTACCAGGCCAACGCGGAACTGGTTTTCAGCCATTTCGCCTACGCAGCGAACACGACGGTTACCCAGGTGGTCGATGTCATCGACGATGCCTTTACCGTTACGGATGTCGACCAGAGTCTTCAGAACCGCGACGATGTCTTCCTTGCACAACACGCCCGAACCTTCGATCTCGGTACGACCGATACGACGGTTGAACTTCATCCGGCCGACCGCAGACAGGTCATAGCGCTCAGGGCTGAAGAACAGGTTGTTGAACAGAGTCTCGGCAGCGTCTTTGGTTGGCGGCTCGCCTGGACGCATCATGCGATAGATCTCGACCAGCGCTTCCAATTGGTTGCTGGTGGAGTCGATCTTCAGAGTGTCGGAGACGAACGGACCGCAGTCGATATCGTTGGTATACAGAGTTTCGATGCGAACAACCTGAGACTTGGCGATTTTTGCCAGGATCTCGGTGTTCAGCTCGGTGTTGCACTCTGCCAGGATTTCGCCGGTTGCCGGATGCACGATGACCTTGGCGGTAGTGCGACCCAGGACGTAGTCCAGAGGCACTTGCAGCTCTTTGATCCCGGCTTTTTCCAGCTGGTTGATGTGGCGAGCGGTGATACGACGACCTTGCTCGACAATAACCTTGCCTTTGTCATCCAGGATATCCAGGACAGCAATTTCACCACGCAGGCGCTGAGGCACCAGTTCCAGGCTGAGGTTTTCACCTTGCACATGGAAGACGTTGGTGGTGTAGAACGCGTCCAGCACTTCTTCAGTGGTATAGCCCAGCGCGCGCAGCAGTACCGATGCAGGCAGCTTGCGACGACGGTCGATACGCACGAACACGCAGTCTTTCGGGTCGAACTCGAAGTCCAACCACGAACCGCGGTAAGGAATGATGCGCGCGGAGTAAAGCAGTTTGCCGGAGCTGTGCGTCTTGCCACGGTCGTGGTCGAAGAACACGCCCGGGGAACGGTGCAACTGGGAAACGATTACACGCTCGGTACCGTTGATTACGAAGGTACCGTTCTCAGTCATCAGGGGGATTTCACCCATGTAGACTTCTTGCTCTTTGATGTCCTTGATCGCTTTGTTCGACGATTCTTTGTCGAAAATGATCAGGCGCACTTTTACCCGCAACGGTACGGCGTAAGTTACACCGCGCAATACGCATTCTTTGACATCAAATGCCGGTTCGCCCAGGCGATAACCGACGTACTCCAGCGCAGCATTGCCGGAGTAGCTGATGATCGGGAAAACGGATTTGAAGGCCGCATGCAGGCCCACGTCGCGGAACTGATCTTTAGTCGCTCCCGCTTGCAAGAATTCACGATACGAATCCAGCTGGATGGCCAGGAGGTACGGCACATCCATGACGTCCGGCAACTTGCTAAAGTCCTTGCGGATACGTTTTTTCTCAGTATATGAGTAAGCCATCAGCGTTCCCCAGCTTGGTCACCTGCTTGTTTGGCCCCTCCCGACGGGAGCAGCCAGAAAATCGTGCAAACCCCATGGTTTGCGCCACCGCATCGGGTGGTTACAGCTCGTTACCAGCACCGACCCAGTCGGCTGCCAATAACGGAAAAAGGCCGGTGGCAAGAGCCACCAGCCATCAGCCTTTCGCTTAACGCTTGGGCTGGAGGTGCAAAGTCGATGCTTACTTCAGCTCGACTTTAGCGCCTGCTTCTTCCAGAGTGGCTTTTGCTTTGTCAGCTGCGTCTTTCGAAACAGCTTCCAGAACAACGCCAGGAGCGCCGTCAACTACAGCCTTGGCTTCTTTCAGGCCCAGACCGGTCAGTTCACGTACTGCCTTGATCACGTTAACTTTCTTCTCGCCAGCTTCCAGCAGCATGACGTTGAATTCAGTTTGTTCTTCAACAACGGCAGCGACAGCAGCTGGACCAGCGGAAGCAGCGGCAGCGGAAACGCCGAACTTCTCTTCCATGGCCTTGATCAGCTCAACGATTTCCAGAACGGATTTTTCGCCGATTGCTTCGATGATTTGGTCGTTAGTCAGAGACATGACTATAAATTCCTGTATTGGGGTGACAGCCTACGCGGCCATCGAAATAAACAATAAACGCTGAAAGGAGTCGCTCAGCCTTAGGCTGCGGCGGCTTCTTTCTGGTCGCGAAGAGCCGCCAGAGTACGAGCCAATTTGCTGGTTGCGCCTTGAATCACGCTCATCAGCTGAGAAATTGCTTCGTCACGGGTCGGCAGGCTTGCCAGTACGTCGATCTGATTAGCTGCGAGGAACTTGCCCTCGAACGCAGCTGCCTTGATCTCGAACTTATCCTGACCTTTTGCGAACTCTTTGAAGATACGGGCAGCAGCACCCGGATGTTCTTTGGAGAATGCAATCAAGGTCGGGCCAGTGAACACGTCGTTGAGCACGTCATATTGAGTGCCAGCAACGGCGCGCTTGAGCAGGGTGTTACGTACAACACGTACGTAAACGCCAGCTTCACGAGCCTCTTTACGGAGTCCGGTCATAGCGCCTACTGTTACGCCACGGGCATCAGCCACGACAGCGGACAGAGCAACTTGGGCAGCCTTGTTGACTTCAGCGACGATGGCCTTCTTGTCTTCAAGTTTAATTGCCACGGGAAAAACTCCTGCTTGTTACCGTTTCATCCAACCGAGGCCAGATGTCGTTTTGGTGTCTGATTCGGTAAGGAACCGGGAGCACCATCTGCGTAGGCTTGAGGTTTAAGACTTGCGCCGCCTACGGTCTTGGATAGCCCCCGCCAGGCAGGGACCCCAATCTTTCAATTGGCGCAATCGCTTGCGCCAACTTCTGTCTTACGCGTCGAGCGAGCCTTGGTCGATGACCAGACCTGGACCCATGGTGGTGCTCAGGGTAACGCGCTTGACGTAAATACCTTTCGATGAAGCTGGCTTGATACGCTTCAGATCAGCGATCAGAGCTTCAACGTTTTCCTTCAGCTTGACGGCATCGAAGCCGACTTTGCCAACGGAAGTGTGGATGATGCCGTTTTTGTCGGTGCGATAACGAACCTGACCAGCCTTGGCGTTTTTAACCGCGGTAGCTACGTCTGGAGTTACGGTGCCGACTTTAGGGTTAGGCATCAGGCCACGTGGACCGAGGATCTGACCCAACTGGCCCACAACGCGCATTGCATCCGGGGATGCGATAACTACGTCATAGTTCAGGTCGCCGCCTTTCATTTCGGCAGCCAGGTCGTCCATACCTACACGGTCAGCGCCGGCAGCCAGAGCGGCCTCAGCAGCTGGACCCTGGGTGAACACTGCAACGCGTACAGTCTTGCCAGTGCCGTGTGGCAGCACAGTAGCGCTACGAACAACCTGGTCGGATTTACGCGGGTCAACACCCAGGTTTACAGCAACGTCGAACGACTCGCTGAACTTGACAGTCGACAGCTCAGCCAGCAGAGCAGCAGCGTCTACAAAGTTGTAGGACTTGCCTGCTTCGATTTTGCCGGCGATAGCTTTTTGACGCTTGGTCAACTTAGCCATTACACACCCTCCACGTTAAGGCCCATGCTACGAGCAGAACCGGCGATAGTACGCACGGCTGCGTCCATATCAGCTGCAGTCAGATCCGCGTTTTTGGTTTTCGCGATTTCTTCCAGCTGAGCACGGGTCACGGTGCCAACCTTAACGGTGTTCGGACGAGCGGAACCGCTAGTCAGACCAGCCGCCTTCTTCAGCAGAACCGAAGCAGGTGTGGATTTTGTTTCGAAAGTGAAGCTACGGTCGCTGTAAACAGTGATGATCACTGGAGTCGGCAGGCCTGGCTCAATACCCTGAGTACGGGCGTTGAAAGCCTTGCAGAATTCCATGATGTTCACGCCGTGCTGACCCAAAGCAGGACCAACAGGTGGGCTTGGGTTAGCCTGAGCGGCCTTCACTTGCAGCTTGATGTAAGCGGTAATCTTCTTGGCCATGAGGCACTCCAATTACGGGTTCGAACGCCTCGAAAGGCTCCCCGGTTACTTGCGCGTTTATCCCAGTGACGACAAAACCCCACAGCCTAGGGCTGCGGGGTTGGGATGCTTGCCCAGCTAGACCTTTTCGACCTGGCTGAACTCTAGCTCTACCGGAGTAGAGCGACCGAAAATGAGCACCGCCACTTGGATCCGGCTCTTTTCGTAGTTAACTTCTTCAACCGTACCGGTAAAATCGGCAAACGGTCCGTCATTGACACGCACCGACTCACCTGGCTCGAACAATGTCTTCGGCTTCGGCTTGTCGCTACCATCAGCAACGCGACGCAGAATCGCTTCTGCCTCTTTATCTGTAATTGGCGCAGGCTTATCAGCAGTACCGCCAATGAAACCCATGACCCGAGGAGTATCCTTGACCAAGTGCCAAGTACCCTCATTCATATCCATCTGAACCAGCACGTAACCTGGGAAGAATTTGCGCTCGCTTTTGCGTTTCTGGCCATTACGCATTTCAACCACTTCTTCAGTGGGAACCAGAATTTCGCCAAAGCCATCTTCCATGCCAGCCAGCTTTACGCGCTCTACCAACGAGCGCATGACATGCTTCTCGTAACCGGAGTAAGCATGCACAACGTACCAACGCTTAGCCACGGGACACCCTTAGCCGACAATCAAGGAAACAAGCCAGCCGAGCAGGGAATCAAGCCCCCACAACAGCAACGCCATAACCAGAACAACAGCCACAACAATCAACGTGGTCTGCGTGGTTTCTTGGCGAGTTGGCCATACGACTTTACGAATCTCGGTGCGAGCTTCCTTAACCAGTACAAAGAAAGACTTGCCCTTGACTGTCTGCAGGCCTACAAAGGCAGCTACAGCAGCAATGACGAGCAAAGCTAGTACGCGGTACAGGATCGGCGAAGCAGAGTAATACTGATTGCCAACAACGCCAACAACCACCAAAGCGACTACTACTAGCCACTTGAGCAGATCGAAGCGAGAGCCTTGAGCTTCAGCTTTAGGAGTCATCTATGAAGATCCTGTGAAAAGAAAGCCAGACACACCAAGTGAATCTGGCAGGTCAGGAGGGAATCGAACCCCCAACCTACGGTTTTGGAGACCGTCGCTCTGCCAATTGAGCTACTGACCTAAAACAAAATCAGGCCGACCATTATGCCGGCCCGAAAAAGACATTACAACTATTTACTCGATAACCTTCGCTACAACACCAGCTCCGACGGTACGACCGCCTTCACGGATTGCGAAACGCAGACCATCTTCCATTGCTATGGTTTTGATCAGAGTGACGGTCATTTGGACGTTGTCACCTGGCATCACCATTTCAACACCTTCTGGCAGCTCGCAGTTACCAGTCACGTCAGTCGTACGGAAGTAGAACTGTGGACGGTAACCCTTGAAGAATGGCGTATGACGACCACCCTCTTCCTTGCTCAGAACGTAAACCTCAGCAGTGAACTTGGTATGCGGCTTGACGGTGCCAGGCTTGACCAAAACCTGGCCACGCTCAACATCGTCACGCTTCGTACCACGCAGCAAAACGCCGCAGTTCTCGCCAGCACGACCTTCGTCGAGCAGCTTGCGAAACATCTCAACACCAGTGCAAGTAGTTTTGACAGTGTCACGAAGACCAACAATCTCGACTTCTTCCTGAATGCGGACAATGCCACGCTCAACACGACCAGTCACGACAGTACCGCGACCGGAGATCGAGAACACGTCCTCGATCGGCATCAGGAACGGCTTGTCGATAGCACGCTCAGGCTGCGGAATGTAGCTATCCAGAGTCTCAACCAACTTCTTGACGGCAGTAGTGCCCATCTCGTTATCGTCTTGACCGTTCAACGCCATCAGCGCCGAACCAATGATGATCGGAGTGTCATCACCTGGGAAATCGTAAGTGCTCAGCAGATCGCGCACTTCCATCTCAACCAGCTCCAGCAGCTCAGCGTCGTCAACCATGTCAGCCTTATTCAGGAAGACAACGATGTACGGAACGCCAACCTGGCGGGACAGCAGGATGTGCTCACGGGTCTGCGGCATCGGACCATCAGCGGCCGAGCAAACCAGAATCGCACCATCCATCTGAGCAGCACCGGTGATCATGTTCTTTACGTAGTCGGCGTGACCAGGGCAGTCAACGTGTGCGTAGTGACGCACGGCCGAATCGTACTCAACGTGAGCGGTGTTGATGGTAATACCACGAGCTTTTTCTTCAGGGGCGCTATCGATTTTGTCGAAGTCAACTTTCGCCGAACCGAAAACTTCGGAACAGACGCGAGTCAAAGCTGCCGTCAGAGTGGTTTTACCGTGGTCGACGTGACCAATAGTACCAACATTGACGTGCGGCTTATTACGTTCGAACTTTTCCTTAGCCATCAAAATCACCCCTAGGAGAAGAATTGAGCAAGTCAAACAAGCCATTAAAACAAAGGCAGATATTTTCATATCTGCCTTGTTATATGGAGCTCTTGAGCGGATTTGAACCGCTGACCTCACCCTTACCAAGGGTGTGCTCTACCAACTGAGCTACAAGAGCGTAACACTGCGCAGGATCTGCAAACTTGGAGCGGGTAGCGGGAATCGAACCCGCATCATCAGCTTGGAAGGCTGAGGTTCTACCACTAAACTATACCCGCGAGCGCTTGCAGCTCTCGCTAAAAATGGTGGAGGGGGAAGGATTCGAACCTTCGAAGTCGTAGACGTCAGATTTACAGTCTGATCCCTTTGGCCGCTCGGGAACCCCTCCTAAGCGAGCCGGCATTCTATATCATGCCAGCCTTCTGTCAAGCATTTTCTCATTAAAAACCTGAGGTTAGCTGCGTTGACATCGCTTCGTAGCTCTTACCGTTAAAGGTCTTCACTGCGAAGCGGGCGCCATTCTATGCAAACTATTCGGCAGGTGCAACCCCCTCGCACGGCATTATTTTATGTTTTAACTCATTGAATTCTCTAGAAAGGTTTTTCAACTGCGCATCATCCAGCCAACGGCGGCTTTCTGGTGCCACTCGCACCCAGTATCCAACCGCCTCTGAAGGATCCTTCGGCAAGGACTGAAACTTGATATCCATACCACTCAGTCGCCGCTCAACCGCCTGAGCCGCGTCCTGGCGAGTAAATCCGCCCAGATAGAGACAGCCATTGTCCGCCTGGGCAGGCTGCCCCTTCTCTCGAGCCGCGTCTGCCGTCTCGCTCAGCAATCGGATATCCTGCTGCGACCCTCGATACAAACTTAACGGTGTTACGTCTTTCGCGCGAAGAGGGGCCTCTTGTTGATGCCAGATGTAATAGAACACATTAAGAACGAGCAGCAGCAGGAACAACCAACGCATAAAAACCTCAGGACAAGGGGCACGCCATAGCCAAACCTACAAAGACGAGATCAGGAACCACCCTGGCGCCGGGTACAACTTCAGCAACCAGGTCCGCATCTCCACCAGTGAGAAATACATCAAAGTCCTCCCCCCAATAACTACGCGCCATCTCCAACTGGGTCAGGACAAAGCCTCTCAGCATCTGCAAGCATCCCCGCTCAACCGCTTCGACGGTTGTACGACCCGGAACGAGACTCTCCAGCGCGCGCTCCGCCGCAAGATCCCCATAACGAATTTTACGGGTGTGGGTGCGCAGCTGGTTCCGCATCAATGGCATTCCTGGACAAATAAATCCTCCCAGATGCTCTCCGTCATTCGAGATGAAATCAGCTGTAACCGCAGTACCAAAATCGAGCACGAGGCATGCCCCCGAAGCCAGGTGAAAACCCCCAAGCATCGCCAACCAGCGATCGAGTCCCAGCCTCTCAAACTCTTCATAACCGTTACGAACGCCGGACATTTCGCGAACCGGAGCCGCACACGCCACCGACACACTGAAAGTGTCTTCAAGTAGCGAAATCAATGCCCCGGTTTCTTCAGCGGTTCTAACACTGACTAACCGACAAAACTTCAGCACCAGTCCCTTGAGCGCGCCCAAACTCCCCAGCAATGCGTGATCAGAATCAACGACTCCCTCGCCGACCACCCGCCGAGCATCTGCGTCCAGCACACGCCATTTGATAAAACTGTTTCCGCAGTCGAGCTCAAGAATCATCACGCAACCTCAGACTCAGCTCTCCGCCACTAAAGACTTTTTCCACACCACCCACCTTCAGTCGCAGGGCACCCTGATTATCGATCCCCAACACTTCGCCATCTATTTTATTAACCCCTGCAATCAACGACACCGCTCGCCCCTGCCATAGATGATTTTGCTCCCACTCTGCCTGGATAGCGGAAAATCCTTCGACTTGATGCCGTTCCAAATACTTCTGCAACACCGCACCTAACTCGGCGACCAGGTGATTGCGGTCAAACACCTTGCCCGACTCGAGCCGCATAGAAGTCCACTGCTGATCAACCTCGCCGGTAATCTGCATGTTCACATTAATTCCAACGCCC
This sequence comes from Pseudomonas sp. LBUM1644, assembly GCF_059716195.1. NCBI lineage: Bacteria > Pseudomonadati > Pseudomonadota > Gammaproteobacteria > Pseudomonadales > Pseudomonadaceae > Pseudomonas > Pseudomonas sp. LBUM1644. Next base: position 5,684,265 of record NZ_CP166812.1, read on the forward strand.
AGGACCACATGACACACATCCGCAGGATCCCCCACCAACTCGAGCAATATTCCGGCGATCTTTTTCTGCCCGACCAGAACATCGTTAGGCCATTTCAAGCCAGCACCTGATACACCAAACTCTCGCAGGGTCTGCATCACGGCGAGCCCAACGACAAGACTCAGGCCTTCAAGCTGGCGCATGCCACCTTCAATGCGGAGCACCAAGCTGTAATAAATATTTTCCGCGAACGGACTCACCCATTTTCGCCCTCTCCGCCCACGACCCGCCGTCTGGCGCTCGGCGAGCACCAGAAACGGCGCAGCCTGACCCTGCCCTATTGCACGCAAAGCCTCTGCATTGGTGGAGTCAATGGAGTCGAAAACCAGAATGGGCCAACCACAAGAAGACGCCTGCTCCTCTATCTTGTCCGGATCAAGCAGCGTCAGTGGTGCAGCCAGTTGATAGCCGCGCCCCCGCACCTTGTGGATAGATAAGCCCAACTCAGCTTCCAAGTGCTGAAGCTGTTTCCATACGGCGCTACGACTGATGCCCAAGGCAACGCCCAAGGCCTGACCCGAATGGAATCGGCCATCTTTAAGAAGCTTTAACAACGTCAGCATGCAAGTCTCGCCTCACAATGAGGCCCGCATGATAGCCATGGCCCGACCCGTTGCATAGAAACCCTATGAGGCAAACTTTCCTGCGGGCAAAACAAAACCCCTACCTGCATACGCAGATAGGGGTTTCGGAATTTAATCTTGACGATGACCTACTCTCACATGGGGAAACCCCACACTACCATCGGCGATGCATCGTTTCACTGCTGAGTTCGGGATGGGATCAGGTGGTTCCAATGCTCTATGGTCGTCAAGAAATTCGGTAGCCGGCTCGTTCTCCTTGCGGATCACGCTCCAGCGAATGGGTATGTGATAGATCTTGGTGCTTTGTGAGTATCTCGAACTTTCGGTTCGTTTCGTCTTCACACACCGCAATCTGGCCTCTTTCGAGTTCACAAATTGCTTGGGTGTTATATGGTCAAGCCTCACGGGCAATTAGTATTGGTTAGCTCAACGCCTCACAGCGCTTACACACCCAACCTATCAACGTCGTAGTCTTCGACGGCCCTTCAGGGGACTCAAGGTCCCAGTGAGATCTCATCTTGAGGCTAGTTTCCCGCTTAGATGCTTTCAGCGGTTATCTATTCCGAACATAGCTACCCGGCAATGCCACTGGCGTGACAACCGGAACACCAGAGGTTCGTCCACTCCGGTCCTCTCGTACTAGGAGCAGCCCCTCTCAAATCTCAAACGTCCACGGCAGATAGGGACCGAACTGTCTCACGACGTTCTAAACCCAGCTCGCGTACCACTTTAAATGGCGAACAGCCATACCCTTGGGACCGGCTTCAGCCCCAGGATGTGATGAGCCGACATCGAGGTGCCAAACACCGCCGTCGATATGAACTCTTGGGCGGTATCAGCCTGTTATCCCCGGAGTACCTTTTATCCGTTGAGCGATGGCCCTTCCATACAGAACCACCGGATCACTAAGACCTACTTTCGTACCTGCTCGACGTGTCTGTCTCGCAGTCAAGCGCGCTTTTGCCTTTATACTCTACGACCGATTTCCGACCGGTCTGAGCGCACCTTCGTACTCCTCCGTTACTCTTTAGGAGGAGACCGCCCCAGTCAAACTACCCACCATACACTGTCCTCGATCCGGATAACGGACCTGAGTTAGAACCTCAAAGTTGCCAGGGTGGTATTTCAAGGTTGGCTCCACGCGAACTGGCGTCCACGCTTCAAAGCCTCCCACCTATCCTACACAAGCAAATTCAAAGTCCAGTGCAAAGCTATAGTAAAGGTTCACGGGGTCTTTCCGTCTAGCCGCGGATACACTGCATCTTCACAGCGATTTCAATTTCACTGAGTCTCGGGTGGAGACAGCGCCGCCATCGTTACGCCATTCGTGCAGGTCGGAACTTACCCGACAAGGAATTTCGCTACCTTAGGACCGTTATAGTTACGGCCGCCGTTTACCGGGGCTTCGATCAAGAGCTTCGCGTTAGCTAACCCCATCAATTAACCTTCCGGCACCGGGCAGGCGTCACACCCTATACGTCCACTTTCGTGTTTGCAGAGTGCTGTGTTTTTAATAAACAGTCGCAGCGGCCTGGTATCTTCGACCGGCATGGGCTTACGCAGTAAATGCTTCACCCTCACCGGCGCACCTTCTCCCGAAGTTACGGTGCCATTTTGCCTAGTTCCTTCACCCGAGTTCTCTCAAGCGCCTTGGTATTCTCTACCCAACCACCTGTGTCGGTTTGGGGTACGGTTCCTGGTTACCTGAAGCTTAGAAGCTTTTCTTGGAAGCATGGCATCAACCACTTCGTCACCCAAAGGGTAACTCGTCATCAGCTCTCGGCCTTAGAATCCCGGATTTACCTAAGATTCCAGCCTACCACCTTAAACTTGGACAACCAACGCCAAGCTGGCCTAGCCTTCTCCGTCCCTCCATCGCAATAACCAGAAGTACAGGAATATTAACCTGTTTTCCATCGACTACGCTTTTCAGCCTCGCCTTAGGGACCGACTAACCCTGCGTCGATTAACGTTGCGCAGGAAACCTTGGTCTTTCGGCGTGGGTGTTTTTCACACCCATTGTCGTTACTCATGTCAGCATTCGCACTTCTGATACCTCCAGCAAGCTTCTCAACTCACCTTCACAGGCTTACAGAACGCTCCTCTACCGCATCACCTAAGTGATACCCGTAGCTTCGGTGTATGGTTTGAGCCCCGTTACATCTTCCGCGCAGGCCGACTCGACTAGTGAGCTATTACGCTTTCTTTAAAGGGTGGCTGCTTCTAAGCCAACCTCCTAGCTGTCTAAGCCTTCCCACATCGTTTCCCACTTAACCATAACTTTGGGACCTTAGCTGACGGTCTGGGTTGTTTCCCTTTTCACGACGGACGTTAGCACCCGCCGTGTGTCTCCCATGCTCGGCACTTGTAGGTATTCGGAGTTTGCATCGGTTTGGTAAGTCGGGATGACCCCCTAGCCGAAACAGTGCTCTACCCCCTACAGTGATACATGAGGCGCTACCTAAATAGCTTTCGAGGAGAACCAGCTATCTCCGAGCTTGATTAGCCTTTCACTCCGATCCACAGGTCATCCGCTAACTTTTCAACGGTAGTCGGTTCGGTCCTCCAGTTAGTGTTACCCAACCTTCAACCTGCCCATGGATAGATCGCCCGGTTTCGGGTCTATTCCCAGCGACTAGACGCCCTATTAAGACTCGCTTTCGCTACGCCTCCCCTATTCGGTTAAGCTCGCCACTGAAAATAAGTCGCTGACCCATTATACAAAAGGTACGCAGTCACCCAACAAAGTGGGCTCCCACTGCTTGTACGCATACGGTTTCAGGATCTATTTCACTCCCCTCTCCGGGGTTCTTTTCGCCTTTCCCTCACGGTACTAGTTCACTATCGGTCAGTCAGTAGTATTTAGCCTTGGAGGATGGTCCCCCCATATTCAGACAAAGTTTCTCGTGCTCCGTCCTACTCGATTTCATGACTAAGAGATTTTCGCGTACAGGGCTATCACCCACTATGGCCGTACTTTCCAGAACGTTCCGCTAATCTCAAAGCCACTTAAGGGCTAGTCCCCGTTCGCTCGCCACTACTAAGGGAATCTCGGTTGATTTCTTTTCCTCAGGGTACTTAGATGTTTCAGTTCCCCTGGTTCGCCTCTTAAGCCTATGTATTCAGCTTAAGATAACCATCTTATGATGGCTGGGTTCCCCCATTCAGACATCTCCGGATCAAAGTCTGTTTGCCGACTCCCCGAAGCTTTTCGCAGGCTACCACGTCTTTCATCGCCTCTGACTGCCAAGGCATCCACCGTATGCGCTTCTTCACTTGACCATATAACCCCAAGCAATCTGGTTATACTGTGAAGACGACATTCGCCGAAAATTCGATAATACTCAATTAAGAGCAACTCACAAATTTTACCTTAGCCTGATCCGTTACCAGTGAAAGTAACGTTCAGTCTATCTTTCTATCACATACCCAAATTTTTAAAGAACGATCTAATCAAAGACTAGAAATCAACATTCACCATCATCACGATGGAATGCTCATTTCTAAGCTTTCAACAACAGAAGCAGTAGTGGTGGAGCCAAACGGGATCGAACCGTTGACCTCCTGCGTGCAAGGCAGGCGCTCTCCCAGCTGAGCTATGGCCCCGTATTGCTACAGGTTCCCACACAAAAATTGGTGGGTCTGGGCAGATTCGAACTGCCGACCTCACCCTTATCAGGGGTGCGCTCTAACCAACTGAGCTACAGACCCAATTTCGGGCTGCTTCTTATCGTCTTCTTCAATGAATCAAGCAATTCGTGTGGGAACTTATGGAGCAGCTGATGTCGTCGATTAAGGAGGTGATCCAGCCGCAGGTTCCCCTACGGCTACCTTGTTACGACTTCACCCCAGTCATGAATCACACCGTGGTAACCGTCCTCCCGAAGGTTAGACTAGCTACTTCTGGTGCAACCCACTCCCATGGTGTGACGGGCGGTGTGTACAAGGCCCGGGAACGTATTCACCGCGACATTCTGATTCGCGATTACTAGCGATTCCGACTTCACGCAGTCGAGTTGCAGACTGCGATCCGGACTACGATCGGTTTTCTGGGATTAGCTCCACCTCGCGGCTTGGCAACCCTCTGTACCGACCATTGTAGCACGTGTGTAGCCCAGGCCGTAAGGGCCATGATGACTTGACGTCATCCCCACCTTCCTCCGGTTTGTCACCGGCAGTCTCCTTAGAGTGCCCACCATTACGTGCTGGTAACTAAGGACAAGGGTTGCGCTCGTTACGGGACTTAACCCAACATCTCACGACACGAGCTGACGACAGCCATGCAGCACCTGTCTCAATGTTCCCGAAGGCACCAATCCATCTCTGGAAAGTTCATTGGATGTCAAGGCCTGGTAAGGTTCTTCGCGTTGCTTCGAATTAAACCACATGCTCCACCGCTTGTGCGGGCCCCCGTCAATTCATTTGAGTTTTAACCTTGCGGCCGTACTCCCCAGGCGGTCAACTTAATGCGTTAGCTGCGCCACTAAGAGCTCAAGGCTCCCAACGGCTAGTTGACATCGTTTACGGCGTGGACTACCAGGGTATCTAATCCTGTTTGCTCCCCACGCTTTCGCACCTCAGTGTCAGTATCAGTCCAGGTGGTCGCCTTCGCCACTGGTGTTCCTTCCTATATCTACGCATTTCACCGCTACACAGGAAATTCCACCACCCTCTACCATACTCTAGCTCGACAGTTTTGAATGCAGTTCCCAGGTTGAGCCCGGGGATTTCACATCCAACTTAACGAACCACCTACGCGCGCTTTACGCCCAGTAATTCCGATTAACGCTTGCACCCTCTGTATTACCGCGGCTGCTGGCACAGAGTTAGCCGGTGCTTATTCTGTCGGTAACGTCAAAACAGCACAGTATTAATGTACTGCCCTTCCTCCCAACTTAAAGTGCTTTACAATCCGAAGACCTTCTTCACACACGCGGCATGGCTGGATCAGGCTTTCGCCCATTGTCCAATATTCCCCACTGCTGCCTCCCGTAGGAGTCTGGACCGTGTCTCAGTTCCAGTGTGACTGATCATCCTCTCAGACCAGTTACGGATCGTCGCCTTGGTGAGCCATTACCTCACCAACTAGCTAATCCGACCTAGGCTCATCTGATAGCGCAAGGCCCGAAGGTCCCCTGCTTTCTCCCGTAGGACGTATGCGGTATTAGCGTCCGTTTCCGAGCGTTATCCCCCACTACCAGGCAGATTCCTAGGCATTACTCACCCGTCCGCCGCTCTCAAGAGAAGCAAGCTTCTCTCTACCGCTCGACTTGCATGTGTTAGGCCTGCCGCCAGCGTTCAATCTGAGCCATGATCAAACTCTTCAGTTCAAACATCTTTGGGTTTTTAAGAAACCCTAAACTTGGCTCAGCAATCGTTGGTTACATCTTTGATTTCTCGCGGAGTAACTTGTGATGCTGATAATCTTGTTGACTATCAGTCTGACTCCACAAGCACCCACACGAATTGCTTGATTCAGTTGTTAAAGAGCGGTTGGTTAAGATCTTTCGTCTCAACCGAGGCGCGCATTCTACAGCAGCCTCTGTTGCTGTCAAGCGGTTATTTTTCGAAGTTTTCAAAGTTTCCTCTGCAACTTCAACCACTTGCGCTTTCGATCTCTCGTCAGCGGGAGGCGAATTCTACAGCGTTACTCGCTGCTGTCAACACCTCTTTTTCAACTCCCTTTCGGCTTCGATGACCTGAAGCAACTCACTGTCGAAAACTGCGTAACTCTTTGTTTACCAAGGAGTTTTCCGTTTCGACTGCGCCGGAAGTGGGGCGAATTATAGAGGCTCAGAATCTGCCGTCAAGCGCTGATTTCAGCTTTATTAGGATTTGAGCGTAATACGCGCAAATGCCTTCTTCCCGGCCTGGCAAACGTGAGTCGCGCCCAGTACGTATATAAAGGTGCGATCAACAACCTCACCATCAATACGCACACCGCCCGAATTCAGCAGATCACGCGCGACCGCCGAGTTCTTCACCAAGCCAGCCTTATTAAGGACCGCGGCAATCGGCATATCTTCGGCAGCACTCAACTCGATCTCCGGCAGGTCATCCGGCAGCTCGCCTTCCTTCATACGGTTACCCGCCGCACGGTGAGCATTGGCCGCGGCCTCCTCCCCATGGAAGCGCGCAACGATCTCTTCGGCCAGCTTGATCTTGATGTCACGAGGGTTCGCGCCCGCTTCGACATCAGCACGGAATGCATTGATCTCATCCATGGAGCGGAAACTGAGCAATTCGAAGTACCGCCACATCAACACATCCGGAATGGAAACCAGCTTGCTGTACATGACGCCCGGCGCTTCCTGGATACCGACGTAGTTGCCCAAGGACTTGGACATCTTCTTCACACCATCCAGACCTTCGAGCAGCGGCATCGTCAGAATGCACTGCGGCTCCTGACCATAAGCACGTTGCAGCTCACGCCCCATCAGCAGGTTGAACTTCTGATCGGTACCGCCCAGCTCGATATCCGCGCGCAGAGCGACAGAGTCATAACCCTGGACCAGCGGATAAAGGAACTCGTGAATAGCGATCGGCTGATTGGTCGTGTAACGCTTGTCGAAGTCATCGCGCTCCAGCATCCGAGCCACGGTGTACTGCGAAGTCAGACGGATGAAGTCGGCCGGCCCCATCTGATCCATCCAGGTGGAGTTGAACGCCACCTCTGTTTTGGCCGGATCAAGAATCTTGAAGACCTGAGTCTTGTAGGTCTCGGCATTCTCGAGAACCTGCTCGCGCGTGAGCGGAGGGCGGGTCGCACTCTTGCCGCTCGGATCACCGATCATCCCGGTGAAGTCACCTATAAGGAAGATCACCTGATGCCCCAGCTCCTGGAACTGGCGCAGCTTATTAATAAGCACGGTATGACCCAGGTGCAAATCCGGCGCAGTCGGATCGAAGCCAGCCTTGATACGTAGCGGCTGGCCACGCTTGAGCTTTTCGATCAGCTCGGACTCGACCAACAATTCTTCCGCACCACGTTTAATCAGCGCTAGCTGCTCTTCAACCGACTTCATAACAGACCCGCAAGGCTCGAATTCAAAGGGGACTAACCATACAAGATCACGCGTCAAATACAAAGTTTGGCCGGCGCAATGACGCCAATCCGCAGGCAGAGCGTCCGCGGACTTGCTTCAGAGATGATTTGGTTATATTTTATACAGTTATTTCATCTTCATCATGTCATTCATCTTTTCCAATTCATCTTTTTCAAAGTCAAAAATTACCTATGACCAAAGAATCGTCTAAAGCGCCGCCGCTTTACCCGAAGACCCACCTGCTCGCAGCAAGTGGTATTGCCGCTCTTCTGAGCCTGGCGCTTCTGGTATTCCCTTCCAGTGATGTTGAAGCCAAAAAGACGACCCTGAGTCTTGAACTGGAAAGCCCTGCTGAACAACTGACACAAGATCAAGACGCCGCTGATGCCGCTCAAGCCACAAATGAACCGGTGACTTCCCCCTTCGCGCAGATCGATAACAGCGCCGAAGACACGCAGGAAACCGCTGAGGCCGCGCCTGCAGCCGCAACTGTGCCGCCGGTCGCCGAAGAAAAGAAGGCACCCAACCACAGGGAAGTGATCGTCGCCAAGGGCGACACACTTTCTACACTATTCGAGAAGGTTGGCCTCCCGGCTGCGTCAGTGCATGACGTGCTGGCTAGCGACAAACAGGCCAAGCAATTCAGCCAGCTCAAACATGGCCAGAAACTTGAATTCGAACTAAGCCCTGATGGCCAGCTCACCAACTTACACAGCAAGGTCAGCGACCTCGAAAGCATCACCCTGACTAAGAATGACAAGGGTTACGTGTTCAACCGCATTACCGCCAAACCTACCGTGCGCTCCGCCTATGTTCATGGTGTGATCAACAGCTCGCTGTCGCAATCCGCTGCCCGTGCCGGTCTGTCCCATAGCCTGACCATGGACATGGCCAGCGTGTTTGGCTACGACGTCGACTTCGCCCAGGATATTCGCCAGGGCGACGAGTTTGATGTGATCTACGAACAGAAAGTCGTCAACGGCAAGGCTGTCGGCAACGGTCCGATCCTTTCCGCACGCTTCACCAACCGCGGCAAGACCTACACCGCCGTGCGCTACACCAACAAACAAGGCAATAGCAGCTACTACACCGCTGACGGCAATAGCATGCGCAAGGCGTTCATCCGTACGCCGGTTGACTTCGCCCGCATCAGCTCGAAATTTTCGATGGGCCGCAAACACCCGATCCTGAACAAGATCCGTGCCCACAAAGGCGTCGACTACGCAGCGCCGCGCGGCACGCCGATCAAGGCTGCCGGTGACGGTAAAGTGTTGCTGGCTGGTCGCCGCGGCGGCTATGGCAATACCGTAATCATCCAGCACGGCAACACTTACCGTACGCTGTACGGGCATATGCAGGGCTTCGCCAAAGGTGTGCAGACCGGCGGGAACGTCAAGCAAGGCCAGGTGATTGGCTACATCGGTACCACCGGGCTTTCTACAGGTCCGCACTTGCACTATGAGTTCCAGGTCAACGGCGTTCACGTCGATCCACTGGGCCAAAAGCTGCCGATGGCCGATCCGATCGCCAAGGCCGAGCGCGCACGTTTCCTGGCGCAAAGCCAACCGCTGATGGCGCGCATGGATCAAGAGAAAGCCACCATGCTCGCTTCCAGCAAGCGCTAAGCCATGACGCTCTATATAGGTGTGATGTCCGGGACCAGCCTCGATGGCCTGGATATCGCGCTGGTCGAGTTGGCCCCGGCGATCAAGCTGATCGCCACGCACTACATTCCCATGCCCGACACCCTGCGCACTGAGCTGCTTGGCTTGTGCGCCAGCGGCCCGGACGAGATTGCCCGCTCCGCCATCGCCCAACAGAACTGGGTGACACTGGCAGCCGAGGGCATTCACACCCTTCTTGAACAACAAAACCTGAAACCCGAAGATATTCGCGCGATTGGCAGCCACGGCCAGACCATTCGCCACGAACCGGCACGTGGGTTTACCGTGCAGATCGGCAGCCCTGCCTTGCTGACCGAGTTGACCGGCATTACCGTGGTCAGCGATTTCCGCAGTCGCGACGTTGCTGCCGGCGGGCAAGGCGCCCCGCTGGTTCCAGCCTTTCACGAAGCCCTTTTTGAAGAGCAGGCCGGCAACCGCGCAGTCTTGAATGTCGGAGGTTTCAGCAACCTCAGCCTGATCGAGCCCGGCAAACCTGTAGCGGGTTTCGACTGCGGTCCGGGAAATGTGTTGCTGGATGCCTGGATTCATCAGCAACGCGGCGACAACTTTGATCGGGACGGCCAATGGGCAGCCAGCGGCAAGGTCAAACCGATTCTGCTGAATGAACTGCTTAGTGACCCATTCTTCGTGACCAAAGGCCCCAAGAGCACCGGCCGCGAAGTGTTCAACCTGCCATGGCTGACGCAGCACCTTTCAAAATTGCCGGCCTTCGCCGCCGAAGACGTGCAAGCAACACTGCTTGAGCTCACCGCACTGACCATTATCGAGTCACTGCAACACGCCCAATCGGACACTCAAGAGCTACTTGTCTGCGGTGGCGGCGCGCACAACACGACGCTGATGAATCGCTTGGCCAGCCTGTTGCCGAACGCAAAAGTCAGTAGCACGGTCGCTCACGGCGTAGACCCCGACTGGGTCGAAGCCATGGCCTTCGCCTGGCTCGCCCATTGCTGCCTCGAAGGGATCGCGGCCAACCGACCCAGTGTGACGGGCGCACGCGGCCTGCGCATACTCGGCGCCATCTACCCCGCCTGAAGCAGAACCCCGGACAACAAAAAGCCGCAGGACCCGAAGGTCATGCGGCGTTTGTTAATACTGAAAAGCGCGATCAGATCGAGAACGAAGAGCCGCAGCCACACGTCGTGGAGGCGTTCGGGTTCTTGATGACGAAGCGCGAACCTTCCAGGCCTTCCTGATAATCGACCTCGGCACCTGCCAGGTACTGGAAGCTCATCGGGTCAACGACCAGACTCACTCCTTCGCGCTCGACGATGGTGTCGTCATCGGCCACTTCTTCATCGAAGGTGAAGCCGTACTGAAAACCCGAACAACCGCCGCCCGTAACGAATACGCGCAGCTTCAAGCGATCATTCCCCTCTTCATCGACCAGACTCTTCACCTTGTGCGCGGCACCGTGAGTGAATTGCAAAGCCGTGGGGGTGAAGGATTCGACGCTCATGCTGACTATCTCCCGGCGTTACGCCGCCATAATGCGTGATGACGCGCATTATCCGCTTCTCCTAGAAAATCGGTCAACTATTGTTACGGTATATCAATAAACCCGATTGCCGGCTCGAAACGCAAAAAGGCCCGTTCAACGGGCCTTTTTGTTAAGCGGGCTACAGCCTTACGGCAACATGCCGGCGTGGGACAGGCCCAGACGCTCATCCAGCCCGAACAGAATGTTCAGGTTCTGCACTGCCTGACCCGACGCGCCCTTGACCAGGTTGTCGATGACCGACAACACGACCACCAGATCACCGTCCTGTGGACGATGCACGGCGATACGGCAGACGTTTGCACCCCGCACGCTGCGGGTTTCCGGGTGGCTGCCGGCCGGCATCACATCGACGAACGGTTCGTTGGCATAACGCTTTTCGAACAGCGCTTGCAGATCCACCGAGCGATCCACGACGGTTGCGTACAGCGTCGAGTGAATGCCACGGATCATCGGTGTCAGGTGCGGAACGAAAGTCAGACCAACATCCTTGCCCGCTGCGCGACGCAGACCCTGGCGGATTTCCGGCAAGTGACGGTGACCTTTTACAGCGTAGGCCTTCATGCTTTCCGACGTCTCGGAGTACAGCGAGCCTACAGAGGCGCCACGACCAGCACCGCTGACGCCGGATTTGCAATCAGCGATCAAACGAGTGGTATCGGCCAGACCGGCTTCCAGCAATGGCAGGAAACCCAACTGCGTAGCGGTTGGGTAGCAACCCGGCACAGCGATCAGGCGAGCCTCTTTGATCTGCTCACGATTGACTTCCGGCAAGCCATAGACCGCTTCTTCCAGCAACTCCGGTGCGCCATGTGGCTGACCGTACCACTGGGCCCACTCATCGGCGTCTTGCAAACGGAAGTCTGCCGACAGGTCAATGACCTTGGTTCCGGCCGCCAGCAACTCGCCTGCCAGCGCATGGGCAACACCATGAGGCGTGGCGAAAAACACCACGTCGCAAGCGCCCAACGTCTTGATGTCCGGAACGCTGAACGCCAGGCCGTCGTAATGGCCTCGCAGGTTCGGGTACATGTCGGCCACGGCCAGGCCAGCCTCGGATCGGGAAGTGATGACGACCACTTCTGCTTGCGGATGCTGTGCCAACAGACGCAGCAGTTCGACACCGGTGTAACCCGTGCCGCCGACGATACCGACCTTGACCATAAACCTGCCCTCAAACGAAACCACTGGAAAGCCGTCGATAATAGGGCTCGTATCGTCCTGCGACAACCGGCAAGGTGACGTGCGGAGCCTCAAGCCTCTACTATCCAGCCTACCGTGAACCTGGGAATATCTGAAAAATGCTCTATCTATGGCTCAAAGCTTTTCATATCGTCAGCATGGTCTGCTGGTTTGCCGGCCTGTTCTATTTGCCGCGCCTGTTCGTTTATCACGCGCAAAGTGAGGACACCGTCAGCAAAGAACGCTTCAGCATCATGGAGCGTAAGCTGTACCGCGGCATCATGGGCCCGGCGATGATCGCGACCCTGATATTCGGCATCGCGCTGATCGGCCTCAACCCCGGCATATTCAGTCAGGGCGCGTGGATACACGCCAAGCTGACGCTTGTGGTCATCCTGATCGGCTATCACCACATGTGCGGCGCGCAGGTAAAACGTTTTGCCCGTGGCGAGAACACCCGCAGCCATGTCTTTTATCGCTGGTTCAATGAAGTGCCGGTTCTGATATTGCTGGCTATCGTAATTCTGGTCGTGGTTCGGCCGTTCTAACTCCAACAAGCACAACTCACCGGGGTACTTCCCATGTCGCTGCCCGCTTTGCTCGAACAACGTTTGCGTCTACCCGTAGTGGCAGCGCCGATGTTCCTGATTTCCAATCCTCAGTTGGTGCTCGCCTGCTGCCGAAACGGCGTGGTGGGCAGCTTCCCTGCGTTGAATCAACGCGAGAGCAGCGGCTTCAAGGCCTGGCTGGAAGAAATCGAAGCGGGACTGGCGACACTGGAAAACCCGGCGCCTTACGCGGTCAACCTGATCGTCCACAACAGCAACCCGCGCTTGCAAGCTGACCTGGAGATCTGTGTCGAGCACAAAGTGCCGATTGTGATCACCAGCCTCGGCGCGGTGAAAGAAGTCGTGGACGCAGTCCACAGCTACGGCGGCCTGGTGTTTCACGACGTGACGACTCGCCGTCATGCGGAGAAAGCCGCCGAGGCCGGTGTGGACGGATTGATCGCCGTGGCCGCGGGTGCCGGTGGACATGCCGGCACCTGGAGCCCGTTCTCGCTGATCGCCGAGATCCGCCAGTTTTTCGACAAGACATTGCTATTGGCCGGCTGCCTGAATCACGGCCACGAGATTCTTGCTGCACAATTGCTCGGTGCGGATTTAGCCTACTTTGGTACGCGATTTATCGGCACCACTGAAAGCCATGCGCCTGACGCCTATAAGGAGATGCTGCTGACATCCAGAGCAGCGGACATCGTCCATACTCCAGCCGTTTCAGGTATACCCGCGAGTTTTATGCGCCAAAGCCTGGAGGCTGCCGGTTTCGACACGGCAGCGCTGCAAGGCAAGGGCGAGGTGAACTTCGGCGCCAAACTCAAGCCAGTGAGCGATGAAGCGAAGGCTTGGAAAACCGTGTGGTCGGCAGGCCAGGGCGTCGGCGAAATCGATGATTTGCCGAGCGTCGATCAATTGGTGGCACGTCTCGACGCCGAGTATCGCAAGGCGTTGGAACTGGCCGCGCAGCTACCGAAACGCTGGCCACGCTGACAGGAAAGTTCGGCCAGTCGCTCCGGCTGGCCTTACACTCCAGACTCGCACCATTCAGTGTTCAAAACTTCGCGACAAGGATGCCTCGCAATGAGTGAAAACCGTTTCAAGATCGTATTCAGCGGCGCCTTGCTGCCAGGTGTTGACGTCACCACGGCCAAGCTCAATCTCGCCGAGCTGTTCAAGAGCGACGTGGCGGCCATCGAGAGGTTGTTCAGTGGCCGGCCCGTTGCGCTCAAGCAGGGTCTGACGCATGCAGACGCGCAAACCTACCTTCAGGCGCTGACCAAAACCGGTATCGATGCCCGAATCGAAAGCGAACCGTCGATTGAACTGAATCTGTCCGACGTTCATGAGCCATCCCCTGCTCCCAACCAATGGGTAGCGGCAGGCGACGAATCACCTTACGCGCCACCACTGGCGCCGGTCGGTGAAGCGTTACCCGAGTTCGGCCCGCTCAAGGCCTTCACCTTCACAGGACGCATTGGCCGTCTGCGCTATCTGGCCTGGACGATGGCCTTGATGCTGGTACTGATGGGCGTTGGCGGCGTTTTTGTTTCCATCGGCCTTTCGCTCATTGCCCTGACATCAACCGTCGGCCTGGTGATCGGTGGATTGGTCGGCACGGCGATATGCATCGCGTTTATCGTTGTCAGCATTCAGATCAGCGTCCAGCGCCTGCATGACCTGGGTTGGTCCGGCTGGCTGTATCTGCTGACGTTGGTGCCCATTGTGGGCTGGATTTTCCCGATTTTAGTGGCGGTTTTGCCGGGCAACGCCACAGCCAACCAATACGGCGCACCACCACCGGCCAACAGCACCGCAGTCAAAGTGCTCTGCGCCCTTTGGCTGGTGTTCGTCACCGTCGTTTTCATTGGCTCACTCATGGGCGGCATCGGCGCACTGCAGAATGAATACGAAAGCACCACCGAGAGCAGCTATGAAAGTGGCTCGGTCACGACCGACGAAGTTGAAGTCGAGCCCGCAGCAGAGGCCGAACAAGCACCAGATACCGCAGACGATGAAGCCGAAGAACCCCCGGCCCCTGTAGACTCTGCGAAAGAATGAACAGCGCTCCCCGCCCGTGACACCTGCGTCGCCGGCGCGGAGCTGTTGCGATGGAGAACTGCATGACCCGTTACGCTCTGATCACTGGCGCTTCCAGCGGCATCGGCCTGGCGATGGCCGAAGCGCTGGCCCGCCGTGGCCGCAGCCTGATTCTGGTGGCCCGACAACGTGATCAGCTGGAAAGTATTGCCATTGAACTGACCCAACGTTTTGGTGTGGAAGTGCTGTTCCGTGCCTGCGACCTAGGCGAACCGCTGCGCCTGTCGGGTTTTCTGCTGGAACTGGAAGAAGGTGATCGGCAGATCGACTTGCTGGTGAACTGCGCCGGTATCGGCACCTGCGGTCCGTTCCTGGCCCAGGACTGGATGACCGAGCAGGACCTGATCGAGGTCAATATCCTCGCCCTGACTCGTTTGTGCCACGCCATCGGCAACAGCATGGCGCTGCAAGGTGGTGGGCAGATTTTGAACGTCGCGTCGGTCGCCGCATTCCATCCCGGCCCGTGGATGAGTACTTACTACGCCAGCAAGGCCTATGTACTGCATTTTTCCGAAGGCCTGCGCGTCGAGCTGAAAAAATGCGCGGTGAAGGTATCGGTGCTCTGCCCCGGCCCGACCCGCACGGCGTTCTATCGCACCGCGCAATTGGACACCGACAAACTGGCCGGCAGCAAAATGCTGATGAGCCCCGAGGAAGTCGCGCTCTACACCGTGAGGGCCTTGGAGAAAAACCGCGCCATCATTATTCCAGGTCGCCGCAATCGCTGGTTCGCCTTCATGCCGCGGCTCGGCTCTCGCTGGCTGAACCGGACAATCGCCGGCATGGTCAACAAGGCCTATTGCCCGCGCTGACAGACATTCAAGGCAAAAGGCTGGGCTCGGGCATGACCCGTGGTTACACTCAGGCCAGCCCTAACAACGGAGAAAACAGCTGTGGATACTCTGTTCACCAAGATCATCAACCGGGAAATCCCGGCGAAGATCATTTACGAGGACGACCAGGTACTGGCCTTCCACGACATCGCCCCACAGGCACCAGTGCATTTCCTGGTGATCCCGAAGAAACCGGTGCGCACCTTGAATGACCTCACCGAGGACGACAAGGTGTTGGCTGGACACATTCTGTTCACTGCCCAGCGCCTGGCGCTCGAATTGGGCTGCGAAAAAGGCTTTCGCGTTGTCATGAACTGCAATGAAGAAGGTGGGCAGACTGTCTACCACATTCATATGCACGTGCTTGGTCAGCGCCAGATGCATTGGCCGCCGGGCTGATTGGCTCAACCTTAAAAGATCGCAGCCTGCGGCCGCTCCTACAGGGAAATATGTGTAGGAGCTGCCGCAGGCTGCGACCTTTTGCTTTTGACCCAGCGCAATCCTTCTCCGGCCGATTCGGTTAAACTGACCGCCGAGATTCTTCCCGGAGGTCAGCATGACTACCCAACGTCACTACTCGCCAATTGACCGTCTTTTGCTACAAGCCGATGCCGCGATGCGTACCTTGCTGCCTTTCAGTGGCCAGCCGTACCGTCCGTCGCCCGCTATCGTGCAGCCGGATGCGCAAATGAGCGACGAAGACACCCGGCACGTCGCCGGCCTGATGCGCATCAACCATACCGGCGAAGTCTGCGCCCAGGCGTTGTATCAAGGGCAAGCACTGACCGCGAAGCTGCCACAAGTGCGCGCGGCCATGGAACATGCCGCCGAAGAAGAAATCGATCATTTGGTCTGGTGCGAACAACGCATCCATCAACTGGGCAGCCACACCAGCATCCTTAATCCCCTGTTCTACGGCATGTCGTTCGGGATTGGTGCGGTGGCCGGGTTGATCAGCGATAAAGTCAGCCTGGGTTTCGTTGCTGCCACCGAGCATCAGGTGTGCAAGCACCTGAACGAACACCTTGAGCAACTGCCGGCGGAGGACGAAAAGTCCCGGGCGATTCTTGAGCAGATGCGCATCGATGAAGAACAGCACGCTGAAAGCGCGTTGGAGGCGGGAGGGTTTCGTTTTCCGGCGCCGGTCAAGTTCGGGATGAGTTTGTTGGCCAAGGTGATGACCAAGAGTACTTACCGAATCTGACCTGATCTTTAGGAGCGAGCTCGCTCGCGATAAACCGGAGAGCGACACGTTTACCCACAAAACACGCGTAACCGTTAACGTCCATCGCGAGCAAGCTCGCTCCTACAGGGACAGGTGCTCCATGCAATAAAAAAGGCGACTGCCGTGAGGTAGTTCGCCTTTTTTGTGCCGGAAAACGCTCTCAACCGAGTTCGATGATCTCGTAGTCGTGAGTGATCTCTACCCCAGCCGCGCCGAGCATGATCGAAGCCGAGCAATATTTTTCGGCGGACAGTTCGATGGCGCGCTTGACCTGGGCTTCTTTGAGCGCCCGGCCCTTGACCACGAAGTGCATGTGAATCTTGGTGAAGACCTTCGGGTCTTCGGTCGCGCGCTCGGCTTCGAGGAAGGCTTCGCAGCTCTCGACGGCCTGACGGGACTTCTTGAGGATGCTGACCACATCGAAATTGCTGCAACCGCCAACACCCAGCAGGAGCATTTCCATCGGCCGGACACCCAGGTTACGACCGCCGGCATCGGGCGGACCGTCCATGACCACGACATGACCGCTACCGGATTCGCCGAGGAACATGGCTTCGCCAGCCCATTGGATGCGTGCCTTCATCGCCAAGACTCCACTGTATAAAAAAGGGTCGCCAGCTTAGCACAGCGCCCTTGATTGACAGCGCTCGCCTTTGTGGGACAAAACCATCGGCGTCGTAGGCAAATTCTCGAATGTTGCAGAAAGTGTCTGTTATGCTGGCGCCAATTCGCTGGCGCATTGCCAGCTTCGTGGCGAGCAAAAAAAGATCGCAGGTTGCGTCAGCTCCCACAAAAACCAACAAATTGCGCAGTCATTTCGGGACACAACCATGGTTGCTATTGCCCCCACACCCAAAATCAAGAACCTCGACAAGCTGTTGATGCATTGCCAGCGCCGTCGCTACGCGGCCAAGAGCAATATCATTTGTGCCGGCGACCGTTCGGAGACGCTGTTTTTCATTATCAAAGGCTCGGTCACCATTCTGATCGAGGATGACGACGGCCGTGAAATGATCATCGCCTACCTGAACAACGGGGATTTTTTCGGTGAGCTGGGCCTGTTCGAACAGGCCGGCCTGGAACAGGAACGCAGTGCCTGGGTACGCGCCAAGATCGAGTGCGAAGTGGCGGAAATCAGCTACGCGAAATTCCGCGAGTTGTCGCAGCAAGATCCGGACATTCTTTACGTGCTTAGCGGACAAATCGCACAGCGCCTGCGCAACACTACCCGCAAGGTCGGTGACCTGGCGTTCTTCGACGTGACAGGCCGCGTTGCGCGTTGCTTGCTGGAGTTGTGTAAGCAGCCCGACGCCATGACCCACCCCGATGGCATGCAGATCAAGGTAACCCGCCAGGAAATCGGGCGGATTGTCGGGTGTTCCCGCGAGATGGTCGGTCGCGTGCTCAAGGATCTGGAAGAACGCAACCTGGTGGATGTCAAAGGCAAGACCATGGTGGTCTTCGGTACGCGCTAATCCTTGAACATATCTGCCAGCAACTGGCGATAAAGCGCGTCGAGCCGCCCGAGCGCATCGGGCGCTGCGAACTTCTCATGTAAAGCGATGTGGCTCTCGGCGCGAACCCGCTGTTCGAGGCCGCACGCTTCATTGAAGCGATTGACCGCCGCGACCATCGATTCGCGCTCGTTATCCAGCAACAACGCACCGTGCACCAGCCCGACCGGACGCGAACCACCCTTGCTCTGGCGCCAGCGCTGAGCGGTGCCAACCATCTTGCGCCCGTCGAGATTGACGTTGAAACGGCCATCGCAAAACGCGCCGTCCACCTCGCCCAACGACGAAACGCCGCCCAATTCATCCAGTAGCTGACAGATCGGATCGCAGAGTCGGCGGTAAGCGGTTTCAATCCGGTTCTGGTCTCCCTCGCAGCGGGGTGGTGCGTAGACCAAAGCGATGTTGATGGTTGAAGCCGATTGCGGCACCGGTTCACCGCCAGTTTCACGCAGCAGCACCGGCCAGCCGGCAGCGTCCGATACTTCGCACGCGGATTCAAAGCCAGGTAGACGATTCAAACGCCGTGGCATGACCAGTGCTTGGTCGCTGGGTTGCCAGAACAGCAGGCCGAACTCCGAGTCGCCAGTGCAGATTTCGGCCAGCAAATCCTGTTCGGCTAGCAGGCCTGCTTCGATAGTCAGAGCGATTGGTTGGGGCATGGACGACTCCGTAAGACCTGAAGTCTATGGGGTACTTGATGGCCTCTTCGCGGGCAAGCTCGCTCCCACAGGGAATCGGGTTGCCTGCGAAAATGTCTCAGTCGAGGGTCGAGCCGCTGAGAGCAACGCCACGCTCAGGGAAGAACAGGCGCTGCAGTTCGGTGCCCGGGCTTTCGGCGCGCATGAACGCTTCGCCGACCAGGAATGCATATACATCGCTGATTTCCATCAGCTCGACATCGGCCCGATTGAGGATGCCACTTTCGGTAATCACCAAACGATCACGCGGGATACGCGGCAGCAGATCAAGCGTGGTTTCCAGGCTGACGTCGAAGGTGTGCAAATTGCGGTTGTTCACGCCGACCAACGGCGTGTCGAGGGCTTTCAAGGCCCGCTCCAGCTCGTTGCCGTCGTGAACTTCCACCAACACGTCGAGGCCGACGCTTTTCGCCACGGCAGCCAGCTCGGCCATTTTCACGTCATCCAGGGCGGAGACGATCAACAGCACGCAGTCGGCGCCCAAGGCACGCGCTTCGACGATCTGGTACGGATCGATCATGAAATCCTTGCGGATCACCGGCAGTTTGCACGCCGCACGAGCCTGTTGCAGATACACGTCAGCGCCCTGGAAGTAATCGATATCGGTGAGCACCGAAAGACAGGTCGCGCCGCCCTTCTCATAGCTCTTGGCGATGTCGGCGGGAACGAAGTTCTCGCGAATCACACCCTTGCTCGGCGAAGCTTTCTTGATTTCAGCAATGACCGCCGGCTGCTTGAGCTTGGCCTGAGCCAACAATGCCTTGGCAAATCCACGGGGTGCATCGGCCGCCTTGGCCAGACTTTCCAGCTCCGCCAGACTCACACGAGCGCTACGCTCGGCGACTTCCTGGACTTTGCGCGCCAGAATGTTTTCCAGAACCGTCGGTACACTCATCCCTCATTCTCCACTTTGAATACCGCGGTAAATGCACCCAACTCCTCAAGTTTCTCCCGAGCGAGGCCTGTGTGCAGCGCATCGTGCGCCAGGGCAACGCCTTCTTTCAAACTGGTCGCCAGGTCGGCGGCGTACAGTGCCGCACCGGCATTGAGCACGATCATCTCGGCAGCTTTCTGACCGTTCTCGGTCTTGCGCTTGCCCAAGGCATCGCGAATCAGCTCAAGGGACGCCGCCGGGCTTTCCACCGCCAGGCCATGCAGGCTCTGGCTCTTCATGCCCAGGTCTTCCGGCTCGACCCAATATTCGGTGACCTGGTCATTCTTCAATTCCGCGACAAAAGTTGGCGCCGCCAGACTGAATTCGTCCAGGCCATCCTTGGAATGCACGACAAGCACATGTTTGCTGCCAAGACGCTGCAAGACTTCGGCCAGCGGCCGGCACAACGCCTGGCTGAACACGCCCACTACCTGGTGTTTCACGCCGGCCGGATTCGTAAGCGGGCCGAGCATGTTGAACAGCGTGCGCAAGCCCAGCTCGCGACGCGGGCCGGCAGCGTGCTTCATGGCACTGTGATGGGTCTGGGCAAACATGAAGCCGATGCCGACGTTGTCGATGCAACGCGCCACCTGGACCGGGGTCAGGTTCAGGTAGATACCGGCTGCTTCCAGCAGGTCAGCACTCCCGCTTTTGCCCGACACCGCGCGGTTGCCGTGCTTGGCGACGGTGCAACCGGCCGCCGCGACTACAAACGAGGAAGCGGTGGAAACGTTGAAAATGTTCGCACCATCGCCGCCGGTGCCGACCACATCGACCACGCCGTCGAGGGTCTTGAGTTCAACTTTGTCCGCCAGCTCGCGCATGACTGATACGGCGCCGACGATTTCGTCGATGCTTTCGCTCTTCATGCGCATGGCCATCATGAACGCGCCGATCTGCGCGTCCGTGCATTGCCCGGTCATGATTTCGCGCATCACATCGCGCATTTCATCGGTGCTGAGGTCGAGCTGATCGACGATACGGCTCAGGGCTGTCTTGATATTCATGGAAAGTCCTTAGCGCGTGCCGCCGGTTTGTTTAAGGAAGTTGGCGAACAGTTCGTGGCCCTGCTCGGTCAGGATCGACTCAGGGTGGAATTGCACACCTTCGATGTTCAGGGTCTTGTGGCGCAGGCCCATGATCTCGTCGACCGATCCGTCTTCGAGCTGGGTCCAGGCGGTCAGTTCCAGGCAGCCTGGCAGGGTTTCACGCTTGACGATCAGCGAGTGATAGCGGGTGACGGTCAATGGGTGATTCAAGCCTTCGAATACACCCTTGTCCTCGTGGAACACCGGGCTGGTCTTGCCGTGCATGACCTGACGGGCGCGAACCACATCGCCGCCAAAGGCCTGGCCGATGGACTGGTGGCCGAGGCAAACGCCCAGAATCGGCAGCTTGCCGGCGAAATGCTTGATCGCTTCAATGGAAATGCCGGCTTCGGTCGGCGTGCAAGGACCGGGAGAAACGACGATCCGCTCAGGGTTGAGGGCTTCGATTTCGGCGATGGTGAGCTCATCGTTGCGCACGACTTTGACCTGGGAGCCGAGCTCACCAAGGTATTGCACAACGTTGTAGGTAAAAGAGTCGTAGTTATCGATCATCAGCAACATGGCTTAAACCTCTTGAATTCACTGACTTTAAATACAGCCTTCGAACGGGTTGCCCGCAGCGTCCAGCGCTTTGTCAGTCAAAGCGGCATGTCATACGGGCAACACTCATCGGTCAGCTTTCCGGGGTTTGTTCAGCCAGGGCGACTGCACGGAACATGGCGCGACGCTTGTTCAGGGTTTCTTCCCATTCCAGCGCCGGCACGGAGTCGGCCACAATGCCGCCACCGGCCTGCACGTGCAGTTCGCCGTTCTTGATCACCGCCGTGCGGATCGCAATGGCGGTGTCCATGTTGCCGTTCCAGGCGAAGTAACCGACCGCGCCGCCGTAGACGCCACGCTTGACCGGTTCCAATTCGTCGATGATTTCCATCGCGCGAATCTTCGGTGCGCCAGACAACGTGCCCGCCGGCAGGATCGCCCGCAGTGCGTCCATCGCCGTCAGCCCGGCTTTCAACTGGCCAGTGACGTTGGACACGATGTGCATCACGTTGGAATAACGCTCGATGACCATTTTCTCGGTGAGTTTCACCGAACCGATTTCCGATACGCGACCCGTGTCGTTACGGCCCAGGTCGATCAGCATCAGGTGCTCGGCGATTTCCTTGTCGTCGGACAGCAGGTCCTTTTCCAGCGCCAGGTCAGCCTCTTCGTTGGCCCCGCGCGGGCGAGTGCCGGCAATCGGACGCACGGTGATCAGGTTGTCTTCGACCCGCACCAGCACTTCCGGCGAACTGCCAACGACGTGGAAGTCGCCGAAGTTGAAGAAGTACATATAAGGCGTCGGGTTGAAGCAACGCAGCGCCCGGTACAGATCGATGGGCGCCGCCTTGAAGTCGATCGACATGCGCTGGGACGGCACGACCTGCATGCAGTCGCCGGCCAGGATGTATTCCTTGATGGTATCGACGGCTTTTTCGTAATCGTCCTGGGTGAAACTGGAGCGGAACACAGGATCGGCCGATTGCTGCTTGCTGAAGTCGAGACCACGGCGCGGCGTGATCGGCTGACGGAGTTTTTCCAGCAGTTCTTCCAGGCGCGCCTGACCTTGCTCGAAGGCATCGGCCTGCGCCGGATCGGCCAGGACGATTGCGTGCATCTTGCCGGCGAGGTTGTCGAACACCACCACCGCATCGGACACCATCAGCAGAATGTCCGGTACGCCCAGCGGGTCCGGGTTCGGGCACTTGCCCAGACGCTTTTCCACATAGCGCACGCAGTCGTAACCGAAGTAACCCACCAGGCCGCCGTTGAAACGCGGCAGGCCGGCGATGGTCGGCACGTTGTAACGGGCCTTGAATTCTTCGACGAAGGCCAGCGGGTCTTCAGCCTCGTGGCTTTCGATCTCGACGCCGTCGTGAGTCACACTGATGTGATGGTCATGAACCCGCAGCACGGTGCGGCACGGCAAGCCGATGATCGAATAACGCCCCCACTTTTCCCCGCCCTGAACGGATTCGAGCAGATAAGAGTTGGGCTCGTCGGCCAGTTTCAGGTAGATCGACAGCGGTGTGTCGAAATCGGCCAGGGTTTCACAGGCAAGCGGGATGCGGTTATAGCCGGCAGCGGCCAAACGCAGGAATTCTTCGCGGATCATGGGGTAGCCTCGTGGCTTGAGGGTCTAACAGTCAGGTATGCAAACGCGCCGGTACGCCGGCCAGGAACAAGTCAGGCGCGCCAACGCCAGCGGGCCAGGGCCTTGATGACTTTCATCCAGAGTTTGCGAGTGACCACCACGATGGCGTTTCCAGAAGGGGGTTGAACAGCGTCGGCCAACGTTATCTCAGCGGCCGGATCCAGGCAACCGGGAATTAGCTTGCGCAGGTCGTCGATCACCAGCGCTGGCGACTCTTCTGCAATCGGCCGGCCGTGGTTATAGCCATAACTGAGTGCCACACACTTGACCCCCGCTGCTTTTGCCGCCAGCACGTCACTGCGCGAATCGCCGACGAACAACGATTGCGAAGCAGGGATGTTGGCCATTTTCATCACGAAAAACAGCGCGGCCGGGTCAGGTTTCTTCTGTGGCAGGGTGTCGCCGCCGATGATCCATTTGAAGTAACGGCCGATTTTCATCTGATCCAGCAGCGGTGCGACGAAGCGCTCCGGCTTGTTAGTGATCAGGGCCATTTCCACGCCTTGCTTGTTCAGCCACTTGAGGGTGTCGCGGACGCCGGGGTAAACCACCGTCAGGTCGTGACCGTCCTCATAAAAGCCGTTGAACAATTCCAGGGCATGTTCGGCTTCGACCTCATCGACACCCTCGGCGTCGATGTGGTTGGCCAAGGCCCGGCGCACCAGCGTGTGCACGCCGTTGCCTACCCAGTCGCGCACCGATTCGATGCCGGCAGGTTTGCGCCCGAGTTTGAGCAACATGTTATCAACCGCTGCCGCGAGATCGGGGACGGAATCGACCAGGGTGCCATCCAGATCGAACATCACCAGACGCGGCAGGCGGCCGGGGAACAGCTGCTCAAAGCCGCTCATGGGCGGGCCAGTGCCAGTTCGGAACGCATCTTCTCGATCACTTCCTGGTAATTCGGCGCATTGAAGATCGCCGAGCCCGCCACGAAAGTGTCGGCGCCAGCCGCGGCGATTTCACGAATGTTGTTCACGTTCACCCCACCGTCGATTTCGAGGCGAATGTCACGGCCAGAAGCGTCGATCAGCGCGCGCGCCTCACGCAGCTTGTCGAGCGTGCCAGGAATGAACTTCTGCCCGCCGAAACCCGGGTTGACGCTCATCAGCAGGATCATGTCGACCTTGTCCATCACGTACTTGAGCACGTCCAGCGGCGTCGCCGGGTTGAACACCAGGCCCGATTTGCAGCCGCCTTCGCGGATCAGTTGCAGGGAACGGTCGACGTGTTGCGTGGCTTCCGGGTGGAAGGTGATGTAGGTCGCGCCGGCTTCGATGAAGTCACCGACGATGCGGTCCACCGGGCTGACCATCAGGTGCGCGTCGATGGGCGCGGTCACGCCGTACTTGCGCAGCGCGGCACAGACCATCGGGCCGATGGTCAGGTTCGGCACGTAGTGGTTGTCCATGACGTCGAAGTGCACGAAGTCGGCACCGGCGGCCAGGACGTTGTCCACTTCTTCACCCAGGCGGGCGAAGTCGGCGGAAAGAATCGACGGAGCAATTACGAAGGGCTGCATGACGCACCTTTTTTGAGCAGAATCACAATGGCGCGCATTGTATACCTCATGCTTTGGCGCGCGCACTGTGGCCGCGATGATTGGGCCTGCCTTCAATCAATAAGTGACCGCAGGCTCTAGTACGCAGCTCGGTAGATCTTCTCGATATCGACAGCGCTCAACTTGCGTGGATTGTTGCGCATCAGACGCTCAATGCCCGCAGCTTCCACGGCCATGGCCGGGATGGCGTCCTCTGGAACGCCGAAACTGCGCAGGCCCGAGGGGATTTCCACGGCAGCGCACAGCTCGGTCATCGCCTCGACGGCTTTGTCGGCCGCTTCATTGGCGCTCAGATGAGCGGTTTTCACCCCCATGGCCTCGGCAATATCCTGCATGCGCTCGACGCAGGCCATCTTGTTCCAGGTCATGACATACGGCAGCAACAGGGCGTTGCTGACGCCGTGGGCAATGTTGAACCGCCCGCCCAGCGGATACGCCAGCGCATGCACCGCACCGACGCCCGCATTGCCGAAGGCCATGCCGGCCATCAGGCTGGCGGTGGCCATGTCTTCTCGGGCTTGCAGGTTGGACGGATTGGCGTAGGCCTTGGGCAACGCCTTGGCAATCAACTTGATCGCGCCGATGGCCAGCGCGTCGGTAATCGCCGAGGCGTTGACTGAAAGATAAGACTCGATGGCGTGCACCAGCGCATCGACGCCACTGGCAGCGGTGACACCGCGTGGGCAGGTCAGGGTCATTTGCGGGCTGACCAATGCCACGTCAGGCAATAGATAGTCGCTGACGATGCCTTTTTTCAACTGCGCGACCTTGTCGGAGAGGATCGCGACGTTGGTCACTTCCGAGCCGGTGCCGGCGGTGGTCGGGATGGCGATCAGCGGTGGACCTTTGCGCGGGACTTGATCGATGCCGAACAAATCCTCCAGCGCGCCGTGATAACCGGCATAGGCCGCGACGCTCTTGGCGATGTCAATCGCACTGCCGCCGCCCAAACCGATCAGGCCGTCATGCCCGCCTTCGCGGTAAACCCGCATGCAGTCTTCGACGATGGCGATTTCAGGGTCTGGCAATACACGGTCGAAAATCTCGTAGCTCCGATCCCCCAGCTGCGCCAGCGCCAGCGCTACCGTGCCGGACTTGACCAGCGCGGCGTCGGTGACGATCAGTGGGTTGTCGATGTCCAGACGCGTCAGCTCGGCAGCCAGTTGCTCGATGGCACCTGCGCCGGTGATCAGTTTGTGGGCGATTTTGAAAGAGGAAAGACTCATGTGCGCAGCCTCTTATAGATGGGGGAGCTGGGCACAATAGTAGCTGGGGATTGGGAGTTGTCTGCTATTCAGGTTGTGAATGACCCAAGATCCCGAAAACCCCGCAAATTCCTGTAGGAGCTGCCGCAGGCTGCGATCTTTTGACGTTGATTTTTTAAGATCAAAAGATCGCAGCCTGCGGCAGCTCCTACAGTGGCCCCGTGACGAGCACAGTTCGCTGGACCGTGTCAGACCTGAGCGGTGCGCAGTTTTTCGCTGCGGCCACGCAGCCATTCCAGGGTCAGCAGCAGGATCACCGAGAAGGCG
The DNA here is from genome assembly GCF_059716195.1 of Pseudomonas sp. LBUM1644. Taxonomy (NCBI): domain Bacteria; kingdom Pseudomonadati; phylum Pseudomonadota; class Gammaproteobacteria; order Pseudomonadales; family Pseudomonadaceae; genus Pseudomonas; species Pseudomonas sp. LBUM1644. The sequence goes on from NZ_CP166812.1 coordinate 5,710,496, forward strand.
ATCAGCAGCGTCGCAGCAGCGGCGATGGTCGGGCTGAGGTTTTCGCGGATGCCGCTGAACATCTGCCGAGGCAAGGTCGCTTGTTCGGGACCTGCGAGGAACAGCGTAACCACCACTTCATCGAACGACGTCGCGAAGGCGAACAAAGCCCCGGAAATCACGCCCGGCGCAATCAGCGGCAAGGTCACTCGACGAAACGCTGTCAACGGCGAAGCCCCCAGGCTGGCAGCGGCGCGCACCAGGTTCTGGTTGAACCCCTGCAACGTCGCCGACACCGTGATGATCACAAAAGGCACGCCCAACACCGCGTGCACCACGATCAGCGAAAAGAAGCTGTTGCCCAGGCCCAGCGGCGCAAAGAACAGATAACTGGCCACACCGATGATCACCACCGGCACTACCATCGGCGAAATCACCAGGGCCATCACCAGCGGCTTGCCCGGGAAGTCGCCCCGCGTCAGCCCAATCGCCGCCAGCGTACCGAACACCATCGCCAATACGGTCGCCGCCGGAGCGACGATGATGCTGTTCTTCAGCGAGCGCATCCACTCGGCCGAGGCGAAGAAGTCCTGATACCAATGCAGGGAGAAACCTTGCAGCGGATAGACCAGGAAACTGCCCGAATTGAACGACAGCGGAATAATCACCAGCACCGGCAGGATCAGGAACAACAAAATCAAGCCGCAGAGAATCCGCAAACTGTAGAACCACGCCCGCTCAATAGGCGACATATAAGGACTCAGCATTTCATTCTCCCCTTAGCTCAGGCGCAGGCGACTGGCGCCCACCAGCCAGCTGTAAATCAGATAAAGCACCACAGTCGCCAACAGCAGCAGCCCACCGAGTGCGGTCGCCATGCCCCAGTTGATGCTGGTGTTGGTGTAGAAGGCGACGAAGTAGCTGACCATCTGATCGTTCGGGCTGCCCAGCAACGCCGGGGTGATGTAGTAGCCGATGGCGAGGATGAACACCAGCAGGCAACCGGCGCCGACACCGGCATAGGTCTGCGGGAAGTACACCCGCCAGAAGCTGGCAAACGGGTGGCAACCGAGGGAAATCGCGGCACGCATGTAAGTCGGCGAGATGCCTTTCATCACGCTGTAGATGGGCAAAATCATGAACGGCAGCAGGATGTGTACCATCGAGATGTAGACCCCGGTGCGGTTGAACACCAGCTCCAGCGGCTTATCGATGATGCCCATGGCCATCAGGCCACTGTTGATCAGCCCGCCCGATTGCAGCAACACGATCCACGCCGCGACGCGCACCAGAATCGAGGTCCAGAACGGCAGCAACACCAAAATCATCAGCAAGTTACTTTGGCGTGACGGCAGGTTCGCCAGCAGGTACGCCAAGGGGTAAGCCAGCAACAGGCAGATCCCGGTGATGATCAGGCCCATCCAGAACGTCCGGGCGAAGATGTCGAGGTAGATCGCCTGGTCCGGTGTGGCCGGGGCGACTTCGCCGAGGTCGTCGATCCGGTGATCGACCGCCGCCAGCAGGTAAAAAGGCGTGATGCTGGCGGTATTGCGGCGCACGGCTTGCCAATAGGCCGGGTCACCCCAGCGCTCGTCCAGGCCTTCCAGCGCTTCTTTATAAGAGGCCGGTTCAGTGGCGAACGGCAAGGCACGGGCGGTTTTGGTCAGCAGGCTGCGGTAGCCGGCCAATTCCATGTTCAAGCGCTTGGACAGGTCGCCCAACGTCTGATTCTTGCGCGCTTCAGCGAGGTCTTCGCTGGCTGCCTTGTAAACCGTTTCAGCGGGCAGGCCTCGGCCATCCCAACTGGCGATAGCCGTCACGGTGCGTGGCATGCCGCCCACCACTTCCGGGTTACCGACACTTTTGTAGAGCAGCGCCACGATCGGCACCAGGAACACCAGCAACAGAAACAGCACCAATGGCGCGATCAAGGCTTGTGCTTTCCAGCGGTTGATCCGCTCGGCGTGCTTGAGCCGCTGCTTCAAGGTGGGGTCAGTGCCCGCGTTCAGGGGAATGGCGGTGGCCATGGCGTACTCCGGAAATCTTTGGATGGGCGACATCACGCAGGGTGATGCCGCATTGCATCAATGTTCTTGAAATAGACACCGGCACCTGTAGGAGCTGGCGCAGCCTGCGATCTTTTGGCGGCGCTAATACCGCTGAAGATCAAAAGATCGCAGCCTTCGGCAGCTCCTACTTCGCAGCCCAGGAATTGAAGCGCTGTTCCAGTTGCTCGCCGTTGTCAGCCCAGAAGCTGACGTCGATCTGCACCTGGTTGGCGATGTTTTCCGGGGTGGTCGGCATGTCTTTCAGGACATCCTTGGTCAGCAACGGTACAGCCTGGATGTTGGCCGGGCCGTAGGCGATGTTTTCCGAGTAGGTCTTCTGCTGCTGTGGCATCACCGAGAAAGCGATGAATTTTTTCGCCGCTTCAGCCCGCGCCTTGTCCAGGCCTTTTGGAATGGCCCATGCGTCGAAGTCGTAGATACCGCCATTCCACACGACTTTGAGATTGCTTTCTTTCTGCACGGCAGCGATCCGGCCGTTGTAGGCCGAGCTCATGACCACGTCACCCGAAGCAAGGTATTGCGGCGGTTGAGCGCCGGCTTCCCACCACTGAATGTTTGGCTTGAGTTCATCAAGCTTCTTGAACGCGCGATCCTGGCCATCCTTGCCGGCCAGCACCTTGTAGACGTCTTTCGGCGCAACGCCGTCAGCCATCAGTGCGAATTCCAGGGTGTACTTGGCACCCTTGCGCAGGCCGCGCTTGCCTGGGAATTTCTTGGTGTCCCAGAAATCCACCCAGCTGGTCGGTGCAGATTTTACCTTGTCGGCGTTGTAAGCCAACACGGTCGACCACACGAAGAAGCCCACGCCGCAAGGCTGGATAGCGCCTTTGACGTAATCTTCGGATTTGCCGAACAGCGCCGGGTCGAGTTGTTCGAACATGTCTTCGTCGCAACCACGAGACAGCTCTGGCGACTCAACTTCCACCAGGTCCCAGGACACGCTTTTGGTGTCGACCATGGCTTTGACCTTGGCCATTTCGCCGTTGTACTCGCCCGCCACGATCTTGCCGTTGCCTGCTGCTTCCCACGGTGCGTAGAAGGCTTTGACCTGCGCCGCCTTGTTCGCCCCGCCAAAGGACACCACGGTCAGGTCCGGGCCCGCCGCCATCGCGTGTGCCGCGCCGATCATGCCCATGACCAAAGCGGTGAATTTCAGGGATCTCAACATTTATTGTTCTCTCCACGTGCAGGGTTGGTTGAAGCAGGGGGGCGATCAGTTCGCCTCTAAAAGTGGGTCGAGCGCGCGTACGTGTTCGACCTGCCAGCCAAGCGGTACCACGTCGCCGACGGCGAGCGCAGGATCAAGCTCGGCAATCGGTTGTTTCACAAAGAAGTCGGTCTTGCCGCAGACTTCCAAGCGAACCCGGACGTGGTCGCCCAGATAGATGAATTCCGCCACCCTCCCTGAGAAGCGGTTGACACAGGACTCGCTGGAGCCATTGAGGCTCACGCGTTCCGGGCGAATCGACAGGGTGACGGGCTCGCCGGTCTTGCCGACGTTGACCGCCAGGGCCTCAACCTTTTCACCGCGACCGAGCTCGACGATGCAGCGGTCGCCGGTATGACTGTGCAAGCGGCCGTTGAGCCGGTTGTTCTCGCCGATGAAGTTGGCGACGAAGGTGTTTTTCGGCTCTTCGTACAGCGTGCGCGGTGGCGCGATCTGCTGGATCTCGCCTTGATGGAACACCGCCACCCGGTCAGACATGGTCAGGGCTTCGCCCTGGTCGTGGGTCACGTAGACCACGGTCACGCCGAGACGCTGGTGCAGATGCTTGATCTCCATCTGCATGTGTTCGCGCAGTTGTTTGTCGAGTGCGCCGAGGGGTTCGTCCATCAGCACCAGTTGCGGTTCGAACACCAGGGCGCGGGCCAGGGCCACACGCTGCTGCTGCCCGCCGGACAGTTGTGCCGGATAACGCTGGGCGAAAGTGTCGAGCTGAACCATGCTCAGGACACGTTTGACCCGGTCGCTGACATCACTCTTGTTCAAACCGCGCACCGTCAGCGGGAACGCGAGGTTCTCGGCGACCGTCATGTGCGGGAACAAGGCGTAGTTCTGGAACACCATGCCGATGTCACGCTTGTGCGGCGGCACGTTGTTGATGGAGCGTCCGGCCAGCTGGATTTCACCGGCGGTTGGTGTTTCGAAACCGGCGAGCATCATCAGGCTGGTGGTCTTGCCGGAGCCGGACGGCCCGAGCAGGGTGAGGAATTCGCCTTTGCGAATTTCCAGGTTGAGGTCTTTGACGATCAGGTTCTCGCCGTCGTAGCTTTTTTGCACTCCACGAAAGCTGACCAGAATGTCGCTGGCCCCTGCGTTTGAATCGACCTGGCTCATACCCACACCTTTGTTATTGATGACTGCTGAGGACTAAGCCTAGTGGACGCTGGGGAGCACGCAAATCGGGGTGCAGGAGAGAATCGCCTCAGCCGGATGGAAGGTTGGGGGTAGGGATTGCCCTACAAGGATGACGGGATTGGATAGAGCAGCGGCAAGTTGCTAGCTGTAAGCCGCAAGAACAGGCAAAAGCGCTGTCGCGGGCATGTCGTAAATAGATATGACGACTTGCCCCTGTAGGAGCTGCCGCAGGCTGCGATCTTTTGGCGGCCTTAGATCACCGAAGATCAGGATCAAAAGATCGCAGCCTGCGGCAGCTCCTACAGGAGTTTGTGTTCCATGGCGTATTTCACCAGTTCAGCCAGAGAGGTGATGTTGAGTTTTTGCATCAGCCGCGCCTTGTGGGTGCTGATGGTTTTGCTACTCAAGGCCAGTTGCTGGGCGATGTCGTTAACGTTGGCGCCTTGGGCCAGGCGTTCGAACACCGAGAACTCACGTTCCGAGAGCAATGAATGCAGCGGCCGCGAATCGGTCAGGCCGACCTCGAAGACCATGCGGTCGGCCAGGTCCGGGTCGATGTAGCGCCCGCCTGCCGCGACTTTGCGAATCGCCGTCAGCAGCAGCGCCGGATCGCTGTCCTTGGTCGCGTAGCCAGCGGCACCGACCTTCAAGGCCCGCGCGGCCATTTGCGCTTCGTCGTGCATCGACAGCACCAGAATCGCCGGCGGATTGTTCAGCGCACGAATCCGTGGAATCGCCTCCAGCCCATTTACGCCAGGCATGGAGATATCCAGCAACACCACTTCGCAGGCCACATGACGCAACGTCTCAAGCAACTGTTCGCCATTGCTCGCCTCCCCCACCACCAGCAAATCCTTGGCCAGGCCGATCAATTGCTTGATGCCTTCGCGGACAATGGTGTGGTCTTCGGCTACCAGTACACGGATCACTTGCCTCTCCTCATTAAACGCGTTGATGCCGAAAAGATCGCAGCCTGCGGCAGCTCCTACAGGGTACGCGTCCGATGTAGGAGCTGCCGCAGTCTGCGATCTTTTATCAATCCAGAGGTACTCGCACTTCTAACGTCGTGCCCTCCCCCAACTCACTCTCTAGCGACAACTGCCCGCCCATGATCAACACCCGCTCACGCATGCCGACCACACCAAAGGATGTCGGCCTACCGGTGGAAGCGACAAACCCTACACCATCATCACTGACCGTCAGGCATAACTCGTCGCCCTCCAGCGCCAATGTGAGCTCGACAGTATGCGCCTGGGCATGGCGCATCACATTGGTCAGCGCTTCCTGAAGGATGCGGAACAAACCAATCGCCTTGGCATCACTGAGCACCCGCAGATTGTCCGGCACCTGCACCAGGCACGGAATCTGCGTGCGCGCCTCGAAACGGCGGGCCTGCCATTCAATGGCGGACGCGATGCCCGCATCGAGAATCGGTGGCCGCAACGCCGTGGCCACATCCCGTACCAACTGGAAAAGCTGCGCAATCAAGCGCTTCATGCTGTTCAATCGCTCGTTCAGACCGGGATCGAGCTGGGCGTAGGCCAATTCGCACATGGAGGTTTCCAGTTTCAACACCGTCAACATCTGACCCAGCTCGTCGTGAACTTCCCGGGCGATGCGGGCTTTTTCCTCTTCCCGAACGCTCTCCAGGTGCGCGGACAATTCGCGCAACTGCTCTCGGGAGCTGGCCAGTTCCAGTTCGATGCGCTTGCTTTCACTGATGTCCCAGACAATGCCATCCCAGACGTAGGCGCCATCTTCGAGCCGACGGGTGATGGCCTTGATCTCGGCCCAGCGCTGCGCGCCCGACCGGGTAAGAATCCGTCCTTGCCAGGACCAGTCACTGTCGGTATCCAGCGCATGATCCTGGGTCTGGTGATAACTGGCCTTGTCGTCCGGATGCACCAGGCTGCGCAGGCCTTTGTCGCGATGAGCCAGGGTGGCCGGCGAATACCCCGACAGGCTTTCGCTGCCTTCACTGATGTAGGCAAAGTCGATCTGCCCTGTCACCGGCGCCCGCTCCAGTCGAAAGACCAATCCGGGAACGTTGGCGGCGATCCCTTGCAGTCGCGCCTCACTTTCCTGCAAAGCGGCCAGGGCACGACGACGCTCGGTGACGTCGTTGAGGTAGACCACCAGGTATTCGCCATCGCGAAACCGCAGGAAGCTCAATGAAACATCTGCCGGCAAGATGCTGCCGTCGGCGCGTACACAGTTGGTTTCGAAACTTTGCGGACCGTCTTCGCTGGCCCGGGCGCGCTTCCACAGGTTCAGCCAGCGGTCCATGTGCAGGCCGGGTTCGAAGTCGATCAGCGGCCGGTCGATGATTGCGCCTGACGGATAACCCAACATGGTTTCGGCCGCGCGGTTGGCATAGCGCACATGGCTATCCCAGTTAACCCAAAGGATGCCGACTGTGCTTTGATCAATGGAAAACTGGGTGAGGCGTAACGCTTCTTCGCTGGCGGCACGCAAGGCAATGTCTTCCCGCGCCGCCAGCAGTCGTTGCTCCAGACTGTGCTGTTGCCGGCGCTGCCAGAACACGATAGCCATGCTGCTCATCACCAGCACCACCAACAGCAGACAAAGGTTTTGCCAGAACCCCGGGGACTCGGTCAGCCGCGGATATTTGGGCTGTAACCATTGGTTGTGCAGATGCTCCAGGTCCTTGGCCGGGATCGCCCGGAGCGCGGTTTCGACAATGCCGGCAAGCTCCGGCCAGTCCCGCCGCGTGGCAACGCGCAGCAATTGCGGCAGACCAATATCGCCAACCACCAATAACCCGGAAAACTCCGGTTCGATGGAGAGACGCCCCAGTTGCGCCTCATCAACAACGGCATAACTCGCCTGCTGACTGAGCAACAACTGCAACGCCTGGCGCTCGATGGGCACGCCTTGAAGGTTCAGGTGCGGATAATTGCTGCGCAGGTAGTCGGCGGTGGCACTGGGCATGCGCACGGCGACACGGGTCTGGCTGTCGAGTTTCTCCAGCTCGACCACGCCGGTGCTTTTCTGGTCGCTGACCACCAATTGCGGCACGCGCATGTACGGGTCGGAAAACTGCCATAAACGCAGCCCGCCAGGGGTTTGGCTCAGCCCCGGAGCGATATCGATTTCACCTTCGCGCGCAGCGGCCTCCAATTGCGCAAGGTCGGGAAAGTTGCGCCAACTCAGCTCGACCTTGAGCGACTTGGCCAACCATTTCATCAACTCTACGTTGACCCCGGACAGGCGTTGCAAGCGGCGATCGTATTGAGCGAAAGGCGCTTGCAACACCAGCCCGACCCGTAATTCGTCATGTTGTGCCAGCCATTGCTGCTGGCCTGCGGACAATTGCGCGGCGTGCGCCGGTGGCGCGGCAGCCGCCCAACCCATCAAGGGAAACCACAAACAGCCGATAACCCACAGGCAGCGAAAACGCATCATTGAACTCTCACACACTGACAAATACTGACCAACCCATTAGGCTGCCGGAATAACTTCTGGCCTGGAATATCCGATGCCCCCTGTCTACCGCCTGGCGCTGCCAGCATTGTGCCTGTCGCTGATCTTGCCTTGCGCCTTTTCCGTCGAGGCGGCCACCCCGGCTCTCGCCCCTGCGGAAAAAGCCGCCGCAGAAAAACCGGCCGAACGCCAGCCGCTGCTTGAGCGTAGTCAGGAAGAAGCGACCGCACTTGAGCGCAAAATCCCCGCTCAGGAACAGCAACAACTGCAAGCGGGCGCCGATACGTTCCTGGCCTTGTGGAAACCGGCCAATACCGCCGAACCCAAAGGCGCGGTGATTATCATCCCGGGCGCTGGCGAAACCGTTGACTGGCCGCAAGCAATCGGTCCATTGCGCCGCACATTACCGGACGTCGAGTGGAGCAGCCTGAGTATCACCTTGCCGGACCTGCAAAGCGATGCCATTGCGCCACGCGTCGTGGAAATGCCACCAACGCTCAAGGCGCCGGAAACCGGCAGCAAGGACTCGACCACGGCAGCACCCATCGAGCAAGCGGCAGGTGGTGAGGCGGAAGTTGCCGACAAGGCCATCGCCGAAACCACAGAAGAGCAAACGAAGGCCGACGCCGAGCGTATCTTTGCGCGCATCGACGCCGCCGTTGCCTATGCCGAACAGCAAAGTGCCCGCAGCATCGTCATATTGGGGCATGGCACCGGTGCTTACTGGGCGGCGCGGTATTTGAGCGAGAAACAGCCATCGCAAGTGGAGAAATTGGTGATGGTTGCTGCACAGACGCCCCTCACCGCGAAGCCTGGGCTGGCCGAACTGACGCCGACGCTGAAGCTGCCCACTGCCGATATTTTCTACAAGGACAAAGCGCTGGATCGCAACGCAGCGCTGGAGCGCTTGCAGGCCAGCAAACGGCAGAAGACGTCGGCGTTCAGCCAGGTCTCGTTGAAGGCATTGCCCGGTAACGCCAAGGCAGAGCAGGAACAGCTGGTCCGCCGGGTACGGGGCTGGTTGAGTCCGCAGAACGCGGGCTAAGCAAAAGCAAAAGATCGCAGCCTTCGGCAGCTCCTACACAGGGCACATCTGTAGGAGCTGCCGCAGGCTGCGATCTTTTGATCTTCCAGCCAATCACCGAAAATTCCGTCGCTCACGAATCAACGTGTAGGCGCTATGCAGCTCGCGCGTCTTGTCGGTGGCCTCGCGCACCTGCGACGCCGTCGCACCGCTGCCGGCAATTTTATCCGGGTGATGACGACTGAGCAGGCGTCGATAGGCATGTTTAATCTGTGCGGGCTCTGTGGTCGCGGACACGCCCAATAGCCGCAAAGCATCTTGATACGTCGGCGCGCTGTTCCCCACTGAGCGTTTCTGCGGTTCGTACTCAGTCGCCAGTGCCTGCACCTGGTATGACGTCCAACCGAGCCATTTCCCCCACTGCTTGATCAGTGCAAGCTCACGGCTCCCCGCGCGACCATCCGCCCAGACCATCCGCCAGCAGGCACGCAAGACGCCTTCCGACGCATGGGGTTGAGCACTCAAGCGCCGCAGATAACCGCGCAGCCGGTCATCCCCCGACTTGCCGCGATTGAACGCGGCAATCGCCCGCAGCTGCGCCGATTCGTGCATTTCCAACGAGTGCATTTCCTGACGGGCCTGCTGGATATGGCCATCCGTTACCCGCCCATCGCACTTGGCCAGCCGCCCCAGCAGCACGAACAACAATTCATCGTTGCGCAGCATTGGACGACCGCCAAGCTTTTCACGCAACTGCCCCCAGCTCCGCAGATGCAGGCGCCGATCCAGCGCTTGTCCCAATAACGCGCCGAGCATGGCCCCCGGAATGCTGGCGATGAAAAAGCCCGCCCCGGCTCCAATCAGAGTCCCTGGCCATAACATGTCAGCGACTCGCTTTTATCAGAGTTTCAACTTCATCCAGACGCTCTTGAGTGCCGACATCCACCCAAAGCCCCTTCAGGTGCTCACCGGTTACTTGCTCCTGCTCCATCGCGGCGCGCAGCAGGGGCGCAAGCTTGAACGCCCCCGCAGAGCAACCGTCGAACAGCTGCGGGTGCAGCACCGCAATGCCACTGTAGGTCAGGTTGGCCGTGTCCGGCCGACCGTCATGAACCTGTCCGTCGACCAGACTGAAATCGCCCGCCGGGTGGTGAGCAGGGTTGTCCGCCAGCACCAGATGCGCCAGCCCGGTGATCGGTTGATGCAAGACACTGAAATCGTAGTCGGTCCAAATGTCCCCGTTGACCACCAGGAAGGCGTCGTCACCCAACAACGGCAACGCACGGAAAATCCCGCCACCGGTTTCCAGCGGCTCACTTTCTGGCGAGTACTGGATTCGCATGCCGTATTGCGAGCCATCCCCCAAGTAGCTTTCGATCTGCTGGCCGAGCCAGGCGTGGTTGATCACCACCTCGGTAAACCCCGCCGTCGCCAAGGCCTTCAAGTGATACTCGATCAGCGGCACACCGTCTGCGCGCACCAGCGGTTTGGGTGTCGTCAGGGTCAACGGCCGCATGCGTTCGCCTTTACCGGCGGCTAGAATCATCGCTTTCATGCATTCGCTCCGGCACGCAGGCTCATCAGCAACACATCCAGCTCAGCCAATTCAGGTCGACGGGCGATCACCGCTTCTATATAGGCAAAGAAGCGTGGCACATCGGCCAGGTAGCGCGGCTTGCCATCGCGGTGGCAGATGCGGGCGAAGATGCCGATCACTTTCAGATGCCGCTGTACGCCCATCAGGTCGCTGGCTCGCAGGAAATCTTCGAAGTCGGGCTGTACCGGGATATCCAGGGCAGCCGCTTGCTGCCAATAGTTTTCCAGCCAGCCACGCACTCGTTCCTCGGGCCAACTGAGAAACGCGTCCTTGAACAGGCACGTTACGTCGTAGGTCACGGGTCCATAGACCGCATCCTGGAAATCCAGCACGCCGGGATTGGGCTCGCTGAGCATCAGGTTGCGCGGCATGTAGTCGCGATGCACCAGGACTTTTGGCTGGGCCAGGGCGCTGTCGATCAACAAGTCGGTGACCTGTTGCCAGAGCATCTGCTGGGCCGAGTCGAATTCGATGCCCAACTCATGTTTCACGAACCACTGCGGAAACAATTCCAGCTCACGACGCAGCAAAGCCACGTCATAACTTGGCAGCGGTGCAACCATCGGCAACTGCTGAAAAGCCAGCAGTGCTTGCAGGGCATCTTCGAACAAATCGTCGGCATTTTCGCTGTCGATCACGTCCAGGTAAGTCTTGTTGCCCAGGTCATTGAGCAAAAGAAACCCGCGCTCGAGGTCCTCGGCATAAATTTTTGGCACATTTATTCCGGACTTCGCCAGTAAAAAAGCGATATCCACGAAGGGTTTGCAGTTTTCCTGGGGCGGCGGCGCGTCCATTACGATGAAACTTTTACCTTCGCCTTCCCAACGGAAATAGCGCCGAAAACTGGCGTCGCTACTGGCCGCGGTCAACGTGGCCGGGGGTACGGCGCCCCAGCCCTGCTCCGCAAAGAGGGTCGCCAACTGCTCATCGAGCCAAACTTTAAGGTGTTGCAAACGTACATCTTGGTCAGGCATTGCAAGGGTCTCCGACGGCGCTAGCCGTCAAGCGGGTCATGCTTTATTATCCAGCATCTTTTTCAGACCATCGAGAGGCGTGCGGCCCACACCGCGGGCAGATGGCACGCAGGAAGCCCGGACTAATAAGATGGCATTGAAATCCCCCGCGTTTCGTAAAAAATTTCCGTTGCTGGTAACCGGCAGTTTGCTGGCACTGCAACCTCTAGCCACCTCATTCGTGGTCGCCGCGGAACAGTATGACTGCTCAGTCTCTGCTTCGGGTGCCTGGGACTGTGCGCCAAAAGCGCCAGCGGCGGCATTGCCTCCGCGTCCTGTCCATGACGGTAGCGCAGTCGGCGCCACTGGCGAAGCTGCAGCCGAGAGCGGTTCACCCGAAGACGCCGGCGCCAAGCCTGCGCTCGTTACCGAGTCCAAAGGCCGCGGCCTGAAGTCGCGTAGTGCAGACTACAGCCACCTTGACTGGGTTCCTCGCGAGAATCTCACAGCAGCGCAATTGGCCGAAACCGGTCCTTACTGCTCTGGTTCCTATATCGAACCAATTCGTCCTGGCATGAATGACAAGACGAATAAAAGTGACGCTCCGACCTTTATTGGTGCCAAGGCCTCGCGCTACAACACCGAAAACCAGGTCGGCACGCTGGCCGGTGACGTTGTGTTGCGTCAGGGCAGCATGCAGGTCGAGTCCGACGAGGCCAGCCTATATCAGGCCGAGAGCCGCGCCGAACTCAATGGCGACGTGCGCATCCGCGACAATGGCGCGCTGATCGTTGGCGACCACGCCGATGTGCAGCTCGACACCGGTGAAGCCAAGGTCGACAACGCCGAATACGTGATGCACAAATCCCGTATCCGCGGTAACGCGCTGTACGTCAAGCGTGCCGAAAACGCGATCATCCGCCTCAAGGATGGTACGTACACCACGTGCGAGCCAAACAGCAACGCCTGGCAGCTCAAGGGCAACAACATCACCTTGAACCCGGCCACCGGTTTCGGTACCGCGACCAACGTGACGCTGCGGGTGAAGGACATTCCGGTCCTGTACACGCCGTACATCTACTTCCCGATCGATGACCGTCGCCAGTCGGGCTTCCTGCCGCCGACCATCGGCACCGGCAGCGATACCGGCTTCATGCTGGTTACACCGTATTACTTCAACCTGGCGCCGAACTACGATGCCACGTTGTACCCGCGCTACATGAGCAAGCACGGCTTGTTGATGGAAGGCGAGTTCCGCTACCTGACCAAGTCCAGCGAAGGTCAGTTCGGTGCGGCGTACCTCAATGACGAAGACACTGATCGCAGCAAGCAGACCGACTACCAGAAAAACCGCTACATGTATAACTGGCAGCACAAGGGTGGCCTCGACTCGCGCGTGTTCACCCAGGTCGACTACACCAAGATTAGCGATCCGTATTATTTCCAGGATCTGCAGACTGATCAGATTGGTGTGAAAAGCGCTGACTACGTGAACCAACAGGGTTCCGTCACTTATCGTGGCGACAGCTACACCGCTCGAGTCAATGCTCAGGCTTATCAGCTGGCGACCGTTTCGGACATCACGCCGTATGACCGTTTGCCGCAGATCACATTCAATGGTCAGTTGCCTACTCACCCGAACGGGCTGAATTTCGACTACGAAACAGAAATCGTGCGGTTTGACCGCGATTTGAAAGACGGCAACTTCGTAAACGAAGACGGCAGCGTCGATCCACGTCTTGATAACAACGTACAAGGCTTGGCACGCGCAAATGGCGACCGCTTGAATCTCAAGCCGAGCGTCAGCCTGCCGTTGGACTGGACTTATGGCTTCATAAAACCATCGCTCAAGTACCAATACACGCAGTACCAACTGGATCTGGACGGTACCGGTAAAAGCCAAATCGTGGCCCAAGACCAAGCCGCAGCTGCAGCCGGGACAGAAAATTTCAACGGCAATTTCGACAGCAATCAGAACCGTGGCGTACCAATCGCCAGCATCGACAGCGGACTGTACTTCGACCGCAATACGCAATGGTTCGGCAAGAACTACCGCCAGACCCTTGAGCCGCGCCTGTACTACCTCTACGTGCCGCAGAAAGACCAGGAAGACATTCCTGTGTTCGACACCAGCGAATATACCTTCAGCTACGCGTCGTTGTTCCGCGATAACCGTTTTTCCGGCTCCGACCGCGTCGGTGACGAGAACAAGCTGTCGCTGGGCGTGACCAACCGCTGGATCGAAGACAACGGTTTCGAACGTCAACGCATCAGTGTCGGACAGGCCCTGTACTTCAAGGACCGCGAAGTCCAGTTGCCGGGAGTCAATCCAAAAGTCCGCGCCGATGCTCAAGCCAACGTTTCGCCATACGCACTCGAGTACGAGTACCGCTGGAACCGAGACTGGCGCACTACGGCCGACTACAACTGGGACCCGGACAGCCACAGCCCTCGATCGGGCAGCGCGATGTTCCACTACCAGCCTGAAGACAACCCGAACAAGGTCATCAACGCCGGCTATCGCTATCGTAATGACCAGGTGATCTACAACCAGAACACTGGTCAGTGGCAATTTGGTGGTAACTACGGCACGCCGGGCACTGACAACTTCGTGAAGGACTACTACAAAATCGAACAGCACGACTTCTCGGTGATCTGGCCGATCGTGCCGCAATGGAACGCCATCAGCCGCTGGCAGTACGACTACAACCGCAACCGTACACTTGAGGCCTTTGGTGGTTTCGAGTACGACAACTGCTGCTGGAAACTGCGCCTGATCAACCGTTACTGGGTTTCCTACGACGAATTCAGTCAGGACGCTCCGCAAAACGAGAAAGGCGACCACGGCGTATTCCTCCAAATTGTTCTGAAGGGACTCGGCGGCCTCACCGGCGCCAAAGTAGAGAGCTTCCTCGACAAAGGCATCCAAGGTTATCGTGAACGTGAAGACCAAGCTTTCTGATTGTCTGCGCCCGCTAGTACTGGGCGCGCTGTTCCTGGGTACTGCGGCTAACGCCGCGGTGCAGTCCATCGATAAAGTGGTGGCCATTGTCGACAACGACGTGGTCATGCAGAGCCAACTGGACCAGCGTGTTCATGAGGTTCAGCAAACCATCGCCAAACGCGGTGCTGCCGCACCGCCGACCAGCGTGCTGGATCAGCAGGTGCTTGAGCGACTGATCGTTGAAAACCTGCAACTGCAGATCGGCGAGCGTTCGGGCATCCGCATTACCGATGAAGAACTGAACCAGGCTGTCGGCACCATTGCCCAGCGCAATAACATGTCGGTGGATCAATTCCGCGCCGCCCTGACTCACGACGGCCTGTCTTATGACGACGCCCGTGAGCAGATTCGTCGCGAAATGATCATCAGCCGTGTGCGTCAGCGTCGTGTGGCCGAGCGCATCCAGGTTTCCGAACAGGAAGTGAAGAACTTCCTCGCTTCCGACCTGGGCAAAATGCAGCTGTCCGAAGAGTTTCATCTGGCCAACATCCTGATTCCTACGCCGGAAAGTGCAAACTCCGACGCGATCCAGAGTGCCGCCAAACAGGCCGACGCGGTTTACCAGCAGCTCAAGCAAGGCGCTGACTTCGGTCAGTTGGCAATCGCCAAATCCGCCAGCGAAACCGCACTGGAAGGCGGCGACATGGGCTGGCGTAAAGCCGCTCAACTGCCTCCTCCATTCGATCGTATGCTGAGCACCATGGCTATCGGCGACATCACTCAACCAATGCGCACCCCGGGCGGCTTCATCATCCTGAAGATCCTCGAGAAACGTGGCGGCGAGACGCAGATGCGTGACGAAGTGCATGTACGTCACATCCTGGTCAAGCCGAGCCCGATTCGCGACGAAGCAAAAACCAAGGCCTTGGCTGAATCGCTCTACACCCGTATCGAAGCGGGCGAAGACTTTGGCGACCTGGCGAAAAGCTATTCGGAAGACCCGGGTTCCGCCCTCAACGGCGGCGACCTGAACTGGATCGATCCGAACGCACTGGTCCCAGAATTCCGCGAAGTGATGGCCAAGACCCCACAAGGCAAGCTGTCCAAGCCATTCCAGACCCAATATGGCTGGCACGTCCTGGAAGTCCTTGGCCGTCGCGCCACTGACAGCACCACCCAGGCCCGTGAGCAGCAAGCAATGACCGTACTGCGTAACCGCAAATACGACGAAGAGCTGCAAACCTGGCTGCGTCAGATCCGTGACGAAGCGTACGTAGAGATCAAGCTCCCTGGTGCAGACCAGGCAACGCAGTGAAACCGAAACGTTTCGCGCTGACACCCGGTGAACCGGCCGGCATAGGTCCTGACCTGTGCCTGCTGCTCGCCTCGCAAGCCCAGCCACACCCCCTGATTGCCATTACCAGTCGCGACCTGCTCCTTGAGCGGGCCGCGCTACTGGGCGTGGCTGTCAGTTTGCTCCCGGTCACCCCGGACAGCTGGCCCGATGTACCCGCGCCAGCCAACAGCCTTTACGTCTGGGACACCCCGCTGAACACCAACGTCATCGCCGGGCAACTGGACAAAGCCAACGCGGCTTTCGTCCTGGAAACCCTCACCCGCGCTGGCCAGGGCTGCCTGGACGGGCACTTCGCCGGGATGATCACCGCCCCGGTGCACAAGGGCGTGATCAACGAGTCCGGCATCGCCTTTTCCGGTCACACGGAATTTCTCGCCGACCTGACCCATACAGCGCAAGTGGTGATGATGCTCGCCACCCGCGGATTGCGCGTGGCACTGGTCACCACGCACCTGCCCCTTCGCGAGATCGCCGATGCGATCACGCCGGAACGCCTGGAGCGGGTCACGCGAATCCTGCACACCGACCTGAAAGAAAAATTCGGCATCGCCCGGCCACGCATCCTGGTTTGCGGGCTCAACCCCCATGCCGGTGAAGGCGGACACCTGGGCCATGAAGAAATCGACATCATCGAACCTACATTAGAGCGTTTGCGCGGCGAGGGTATGGACCTTCGTGGCCCCCTGCCCGCCGACACTCTGTTTACCCCCAAATATCTGGAGCACTGCGATGCAGTGCTGGCGATGTACCACGACCAGGGCCTGCCCGTGCTGAAGTACAAAGGCTTCGGCGCAGCCGTCAACGTGACCCTGGGCTTGCCGATCATCCGCACGTCGGTCGATCACGGCACCGCCCTGGACCTTGCCGGTAGCGGCAAGATCGACACCGGCAGCCTGCAAGTCGCCCTGGAAACCGCCTACCAGATGGCCGAGACCCGTTTATGACCGAGCATTACCAACACCGGGCGCGCAAGCGTTTTGGCCAGAACTTCCTGCACGATGCCGGTGTTATCGACCGCATTTTGCGTTCCATCCATGCCAAACCCGAAGACCGCCTGCTGGAAATCGGCCCGGGCCAGGGCGCGCTGACCCAAGGCCTGCTGGGCAGCGGCGCCCAACTCGACGTGGTGGAGCTGGACAAGGACCTGATCCCGATCCTCAACCAGCAGTTCGCCGGCAAGAGCAACTTCAACCTGCACCAGGGCGACGCGCTGAAGTTCGATTTCAACAGCCTGAACGCCGCACCGGGCAGCCTTCGGGTGGTTGGCAACCTGCCGTACAACATTTCGACGCCACTGATTTTTCACCTGTTGCATAACGCCAGCCTGATTCGCGACATGCATTTCATGTTGCAGAAGGAAGTGGTCGAGCGGATGGCAGCGGGTCCTGGCGGTGGTGACTGGGGCCGGTTATCGATCATGGTTCAGTACCACTGCCGGGTCGAGCACCTGTTCAACGTTGGCCCGGGCGCGTTCAATCCACCGCCGAAAGTCGATTCGGCCATCGTGCGCCTGGTGCCTCACACAGTACTGCCGCACCCAGCCAAAGATCACAAACTGCTGGAGCGCGTCGTGCGCGAAGCCTTCAACCAGCGGCGCAAGACCTTGCGCAACACGCTCAAGCTGCTGCTGAGCAACGACGAGATCACAGCCGCCGGCGTCGATGGCAGCTTACGCCCTGAGCAACTCGATCTGGCCGCCTTCGTGCGCCTGGCCGACAAGCTTAGCGAACAGGTCCTACAGACACCTGCCGCCGACTGACAGGAAACGAGCGTTATCGGGTAGGACACCAGCGCCCATGTCTGGTTTACTATCCGATACCTGGCCTAGACTGATTACTGTCAGCTACGCCCCGCGTCCCGCTTCGTTTTTAAGGCCTCTTGCATGTCCGATCCTCGTTATCAGGTCGACGTCAGCGTCGTCACCCGCTATTTGGCAGAACAGTCGCAACCCGAGCACGAACGCTTTGCCTTCGCCTACACCATCACCGTACACAACAATGGCGAACTGCCGGCCAAGTTGCTGTCGCGGCATTGGGTCATCACCGATGGTGACGGGCATGTCGAGGAGGTTCGTGGTGCGGGCGTGGTCGGCCAGCAGCCGTTGATCGAGGCTGGTGAGAGCCACACTTATAGCAGCGGTACCGTCATGACCTCCAAGGTCGGCACCATGCAGGGCACTTACCAGATGCTCGCCGATGACGGTAAGCACTTCGACGCAATCATCGCTCCATTCCGCCTGGCGGTCCCCGGAGCCCTGCACTGATGGCGACGTACGCCGTCGGTGACTTGCAAGGTTGCCTCGAACCGCTGCAATGCCTGCTCAAGCAAGTCGCTTTTGACCCTGCCCGGGATAAACTCTGGTTGGTGGGCGACCTGGTCAACCGCGGCCCTCAGTCACTGGGAACGCTGCGCTTCCTTTATAGCCTTCGCGAATCGCTGGTCTGCGTGCTCGGTAACCATGACCTGCATTTGCTGGCCGCCGGCAAGAACATTGAACGCCTGAAGAAAGGCGACACACTGAGTGAAATTCTCCAGGCACCCGATTGCGCCGAGCTGCTGGACTGGCTTCGCCAGCAAAAACTCATGCACTACGACGAACAGCGTAACGTCGCACTGGTGCATGCCGGCATTCCGCCGCAATGGTCGCTGCGTAAAGCTTTGAAGTGCGCGAGCGAGGTCGAGACCGCCCTTCGCGACGACAACCTGTTCGCGCCCTACCTGGATGGCATGTACGGCAACGATCCGGCGAAATGGGACAGCGACCTCAAGGGTGTGACGCGCCTTCGGGTCATTACCAACTATTTCACCCGCATGCGTTTCTGTACCGCCGAAGGCAAACTGGATCTCAAGAGCAAGGAAGGTCTGGGCTCCGCGCCTCCCGGTTACAAACCCTGGTTCCAGCACAAGGAACGCAAGACCAAGGGCCTCAGGATTATTTTTGGCCACTGGGCGGCGCTTGAAGGCCAATGCAACGAGCCAGGCATCTCTGCACTCGACACCGGCTGCGTCTGGGGTGGCACCCTGACCCTGATGAATGTCGACAGCGGCGTACGCCTGTCCTGTAAATGCGACGAACACGGCAATGCCGCCGTGCCGCCAGTCGCCCCACCTATTTCCGAACCATCG
Source organism: Pseudomonas sp. LBUM1644 (assembly GCF_059716195.1). Taxonomy (NCBI): domain Bacteria; kingdom Pseudomonadati; phylum Pseudomonadota; class Gammaproteobacteria; order Pseudomonadales; family Pseudomonadaceae; genus Pseudomonas; species Pseudomonas sp. LBUM1644. Next base: position 5,729,348 of record NZ_CP166812.1, read on the forward strand.
TCAGCCAGCGCCCCGCGCTAGACTGCGCTTTCAGCCGAGCCACAGGAGCCCGCCATGAGCGAATTCAAACGTATCCCCCCGGAACAGGCGCAAGCCTTGCGCGAACATGGCGCAGTGGTGGTCGACGTCCGTGATCCTGCAACCTTCGCCGCGCTGCACATCAGCGGCTCGAAGCATCTGGACAACGTTTCCATCTCGGATTTCATCCGTGCCGCCGACCTTGATGCGCCGACGGTAGTGGTCTGCTATCACGGCAATTCCAGCCAAAGCGCGGCGGCGTACCTGATCAGCCAGGGTTTCTCCGACGTCTACAGCATGGATGGCGGTTTTGAGCTGTGGCGTACGACTTATCCTTCGGAAACGGCGCAAGGCACTTCCGAATAATATTTTTGTAACGCGCAAGCCCCGGCTCCCGCGGGCTAGCGCGGTGGCAGACGAACGGTCTGCCACAACTAATTACGTATCTCGCCTTTACCTCCCGAATAAGCAACTATCCTTAAGCGCAGGCCATCCAAAACAGGGGAGAGCCGGTACACCGGCGCGCGGATCATCGGGAGTAGCTTTCGGGGTAGTCAGCTCCGAAAGAGTTCTGGGGGGTAAACAGCGACTGCCTGTTCGGTTGCTGCCAGCATCGACTGAATGATCCGGCGTCGGCTCCACGTATCGAGCGAGGTGACGTCATGAGTATCTTTAGCCACTTCCAACAACGCTTCGAGTCCACACGCCAGGAAGAACTCTCGCTACAAGAGTATCTTGAGCTGTGCAAAAAGGACCGCAGCGCCTACGTTTCCGCCGCTGAGCGTCTATTGCTGGCCATCGGAGAACCGGAGCTGCTCGACACCTCGACCAACTCGAGACTGTCGCGAATCTTTTCCAATAAAGTGATCCGCCGCTATCCGGCCTTTGAAGACTTCCACGGGATGGAAGAATGCATCGACCAGATCGTGTCGTACTTCCGCCATGCCGCTCAAGGCCTGGAAGAGAAGAAACAAATCCTCTACCTGCTCGGCCCCGTCGGTGGCGGTAAATCGTCCCTGGCCGAGAAGCTCAAACAACTGATCGAGAAAGTGCCCTTCTATGCGATCAAGGGATCGCCGGTTTTCGAATCGCCATTGGGTCTGTTCAACGCCACTGAAGATGGCGCGATCCTCGAGGAAGACTTTGGCATTCCACGGCGCTACCTCAACACCATCATGTCGCCATGGGCCACCAAGCGCCTGGCCGAGTTCGGTGGTGACATCAGCCAGTTCCGTGTGGTGAAACTCTACCCGTCGATCCTCAACCAGATCGCCGTGGCCAAAACCGAGCCGGGCGATGAAAACAACCAGGACATCTCGGCACTGGTGGGTAAGGTCGATATCCGTAAGCTGGAAGAATTCCCACAGAACGATGCTGACGCCTACAGCTACTCGGGCGCACTGTGCCGGGCCAACCAGGGCCTGATGGAATTCGTCGAAATGTTCAAGGCACCGATCAAGGTGCTGCACCCACTGCTGACCGCCACACAGGAAGGCAACTACAACAGTACTGAAGGCCTGGGCGCGATTCCGTTCACCGGGATCCTGCTGGCCCACTCCAACGAATCGGAATGGCACACCTTCCGTAACAACAAGAACAACGAAGCGTTCATCGACCGGATCTACATCGTCAAGGTGCCGTACTGCCTGCGGGTCAGCGACGAAGTGAAGATTTACGACAAGCTGCTGTTCAACAGCTCGCTGGCGAAGGCTCACTGCGCGCCGGATACGCTGAAGATGCTGGCCCAGTTCACCGTGCTTTCGCGCCTCAAGGAGCCGGAAAACTCCAACATCTACTCCAAGATGCGTGTGTATGACGGCGAAAACCTCAAGGACACCGATCCAAAGGCCAAGTCGATCCAGGAATACCGCGATAACGCTGGCGTCGACGAAGGCATGAACGGCCTGTCGACTCGTTTCGCGTTCAAGATCCTGTCGAAGGTCTTCAACTTCGATCCACACGAAATTGCCGCCAACCCGGTGCACTTGCTGTATGTGCTGGAACAACAGATCGAACAGGAGCAATTCCAGGCTGAAACCCGCGAACGCTACCTGCGCTTCCTCAAGGAATACCTGGCGCCGCGGTACATCGAGTTCATCGGCAAAGAAATCCAGACCGCCTACCTTGAGTCGTACAGCGAGTACGGCCAGAACATCTTCGATCGCTACGTGCTGTATGCCGATTTCTGGATCCAGGACCAGGAATACCGCGACCCGGAAACCGGCGAGATCCTCAACCGCGTGGCGCTGAACGAAGAACTTGAGAAAATCGAAAAGCCGGCCGGCATCAGCAATCCAAAGGATTTTCGAAACGAGATCGTCAACTTCGTTCTACGCGCCCGGGCCAACAACAACGGCAAAAACCCGACCTGGCTCAGTTACGAAAAACTGCGGGTGGTCATCGAGAAGAAAATGTTCTCCAACACCGAGGACCTCCTGCCGGTCATCAGCTTCAACGCCAAGGCCAGCAAAGAGGACCAGCAAAAGCACAACGACTTCGTCACACGAATGGTCGAACGGGGCTACACCGACAAACAGGTACGGCTTCTTTCCGAATGGTACCTACGGGTGCGGAAATCGCAATGAAGCAGCTACAAGCTACAAGCCACAAGCTGCAAGAAAAAAGCGCGTAAGCCCTGATGTTCGGGCAACTGCTTCTACTTGCAGCTTGCAGCTCACAACTTGAAGCTGCCCGGAGGGCCACCTATGAGCTATGTGATCGACCGACGTCTCAATGGCAAGAACAAGAGCACGGTGAACCGTCAGCGGTTTCTGCGGCGCTACCGTGATCACATCAAGAAAGCCGTCGAAGAGGCGGTCAGCCGGCGCTCCATTACCGATATGGAACACGGCGAACAGATCAGCATCCCTGGCCGCGACATCGACGAGCCGGTGCTTCATCACGGGCGCGGTGGCAAGCAGACCGTCGTGCATCCGGGCAACAAGGAATTCACCAGTGGCGAGCACATTGCCCGTCCACCCGGAGGTGCTGGCGGCAGAGGCCCCGGCAAGGCCGGCAACTCGGGTGAAGGGATGGACGAGTTCGTCTTCCAGATCACCCAGGAAGAATTTCTCGAGTTCATGTTCGAGGACCTTGAACTGCCGAACCTGGTCAAGCGCAATCTGACCGGCACCGACACCTTCAAGACCGTTCGAGCCGGGATCAGCAACGAGGGCAACCCGTCGCGGATCAACATCATCCGCACCTTGCGCTCGGCCCATGCCCGGCGGATAGCCCTGTCTGGCAGCAGCCGGGCAAAATTGCGCGAAGCCAAAGAGGAATTGTTGCGACTCAAGCTGGAAGAGCCGGACAACTTCGGCGATATTCAGGAAATCGAAGCTGAAATCGAAAAACTCAGCGCGCGCATTCACCGCGTGCCGTTTCTCGACACCTTCGACCTCAAATACAACCTGCTCATCAAACAACCCAACCCCAGCTCGAAGGCGGTGATGTTCTGCCTGATGGACGTCTCCGGGTCGATGACCCAGGCGACCAAGGACATCGCCAAACGCTTCTTCATTTTGCTGTACCTGTTCCTCAAGCGTAACTACGACAAGATCGACGTCGTGTTCATCCGCCACCACACCAGCGCCCGGGAAGTCGACGAGGAGGAGTTTTTTTACTCTCGCGAGACCGGTGGCACCATCGTTTCCAGTGCCTTGAAGCTGATGCAGGAAATCATGGCCGACCGCTATCCAAGCAATGAGTGGAACATCTACGCCGCACAAGCCTCCGACGGCGACAACTGGAACGACGACTCGCCAATCTGCCGCGACATTCTGATCAACCAGATCATGCCGTTCGTGCAGTACTACACTTACGTTGAAATAACCCCGCGGGAGCACCAGGCCCTGTGGTTCGAGTACGAACGCATCGCCGAAGCCTTTTCCGACACGTTCGCCCAGCAACAACTGGTCTCGGCCGGGGATATCTATCCGGTCTTCCGTGAACTCTTCCAGCGCAGGTTAGTGACATGACCGCCAAAGAGCAGAAGCGCCAACCCATTTCCACCGGCTCTGAATGGACGTTCGAGCTGATCCAGGCCTACGATCGAGAAATCAGTCGTATCGCGGCTGGCTACGCGCTCGACACTTACCCTAACCAGATCGAAGTGATCACCGCCGAGCAGATGATGGACGCCTACGCGTCGGTTGGTATGCCACTGGGTTATCACCATTGGTCATACGGCAAACACTTCCTCAGTACCGAAAAATCCTACTCCCGCGGTCAGATGGGTCTGGCCTACGAGATCGTGATCAACTCGGACCCCTGCATTGCCTATCTGATGGAAGAAAACACCATCTGCATGCAGGCATTGGTGGTGGCACATGCCTGCTACGGCCATAACAGCTTCTTTAAAGGCAACTACCTGTTCCGAACCTGGACCGATGCCAGCTCGATCATCGATTACCTGGTGTTCGCCAAGCAGTACATCATGCAGTGCGAAGAGCGCCACGGCATCGACGCGGTGGAAGACCTGCTGGATTCTTGCCATGCGCTGATGAATTACGGCGTTGACCGCTACAAACGGCCTTATCCGATTTCGGCGGAAGAAGAACGTCGCCGGCAGAAAGACCGGGAAGAGCATCTGCAAAAGCAGATCAACGATCTGTGGCGCACCATTCCGAAAGGCGCGGACAAGTACAGCGATAAGGACAATGCGCGCTTCCCCGCCGAACCTCAGGAAAACATCCTCTATTTCATCGAAAAACATGCGCCACTGCTGGAACCGTGGCAGCGGGAAATCGTGCGTATCGTGCGCAAGATCGCGCAGTATTTCTATCCACAACGCCAAACCCAGGTGATGAACGAAGGTTGGGCCACCTTCTGGCACTACACCCTGATGAACGACCTGTACGACGAAGGCCTGGTCACCGACGGCTTCATGATGGAGTTCCTGACGTCCCACACCAGTGTGGTCTATCAACCCGGCTTCGACAGCCCCTACTACAACGGAATCAACCCCTACACCCTTGGGTTTGCCATGTACCGGGACATTCGGCGCATGTGTGAAAGCCCTACCGAAGAGGACTACCGCTGGTTCCCGGAAATTGCCGGCACCGATTGGCTGTCGAGTATCAAGTTCGCCATGAGCAGCTTCAAGGATGAGAGTTTCATCCTGCAGTACCTGTCACCCAAAGTGATCCGCGACCTGAAGCTATTCAGCATTCTCGATGACGACCAGAAGGACGATCTGCTTGTACCAGCGATTCACAACGAAGATGGCTACCGCACCATCCGGGAAACCCTGGCGGCGCAATACAACCTGGGCAATCGCGAGCCCAACGTGCAGATCTACAGCATCGACCGCCGCGGCGACCGCTCCCTGACCCTGCGTCATCAGCAACACGACCGCAAACCGTTGGGCGAGTCCACCGAGGAAGTGCTCAAACATTTGCACCGTCTCTGGGGGTTCGACATTCACCTGGAAACCCTGCAAGGGGATCAGGTGATGAAAACCCACCACGTTCCGCCCAGAAACGAACACAGCGAAGGCGATTACGGCCGACTGGACCTGGCCGTCATCCATCTTTGATCCTGTTTTCGCCTCCGGAAGTTCGACGCAAAGGTTATTCTGTCGAGCTAACGGAGGTTTTTTATGCAGATTTATAAAGTCGGCGGTGCAGTTCGCGATCGCCTGCTAGGCAAACCTGTCACCGATGTCGATTGGGTCGTGGTGGGCGCCACCACCGAAGACATGCTCGCCAAGGGATTTCGCCCGGTTGGCGCTGACTTTCCGGTATTTCTTCACCCAAAAAGTGGTGAGGAATACGCCCTCGCCCGAACCGAACGCAAAAGCGGACGCGGTTACGGCGGCTTCACATTTCACGCCAGCCCCGAGGTCACCCTCGAAGAAGACCTGATCCGGCGCGACCTGACCATTAACGCGATGGCCGAAGACGATCAGCAAAACCTGACTGACCCCTACAACGGGCAGCGCGATCTCGAAGCGCGTTTACTTCGTCACGTTTCGCCCGCTTTCGCCGAAGATCCGCTTAGGGTTCTGCGTGTAGCACGTTTTGCTGCGCGCTATGCGGGGCTGGGTTTCACCGTAGCGCCGGAGACGCTGGAGCTGATGCGTCAACTCAGCGAATCAGGCGAACTCGAAGCCTTGACCGCGGAACGAAGCTGGAAAGAAATTTCCCGCGCCCTGATGGAAGATCAGCCGCAAGTGTTCATCGAGACGCTTCGCGAGTGCGGCGCGCTCAAGGTACTGATGCCGGAGGTCGACGCCTTGTTTGGCGTACCGCAACCGGAAATTCATCACCCGGAGATCGACAGCGGCGTGCACACCCTCAGCGTGTTGGAGCAAGCGGCGGCGCACAAACAACCGTTGACCGTGCGCTGGGCCTGCTTGCTGCATGACCTGGGCAAAGGGCTGACGCCGGAAGAAGAATGGCCCCGGCACATTGCTCATGAGCACAAGGGCTTGAAGCTGATCAAAGCGGTCAATGAACGCTTTAAGGCGCCGAAGGATTGCCAGGAAATGGCGCTGTTGGTTGGCCAATATCATACCCATGGCCACCGGGCACTGGAGCTGAAGCCTTCGACCTTGCTGGAGCTGCTGCAGAGTTTCGATGTTTACCGTCGACCGCAACGGTTCGAAGAGTTTATCGCGGCCTGTGAGATGGATGCTCGCGGTCGCAAAGGGCTGGAGCAGAGAAGTTATCCACAGGCGGATTATTTGCGCGGGGCGGCGACTGCGGCTCGAAGTGTTGCGGTTCAGCCGCTGTTGGAGAAGGGATTCAAAGGGCCGGAATTGGGTGAGGCGATCAAGCGTGAGCGGCTCAAGGCGTTGAAGGTTTACAAAGGACAAGGGTAAGCAAGATCAAAAGATCGCAGCCTGCGGCAGCTCCTACAGGGCGCACATGCCGCAGGCTGCGATCTTTTGCTTTACAGCAAATCCGAAGGGGTCAGTTGCTCGCCACGCCACTCGAATGCCACTGGCGCCAACACCTGATCAATATCAGCCTCACGCCACAACGTCACAAAACTTTTGCCTGCGCCCGGATGCATGCGCTCCGGCGCAATCAGCGACAACGGCCACAGCACGAAGGCATTTTTCAGAATTTCTGCTCGAGGCAGAATCAGGCCATCAAAGTTGCCCACGAGATCGCCAAACAGCAACACGTCGATATCCAGCGGCAAACCCTTGCGGTCCGGCGCGTAGCGACCGTTGTCCGCCTCGATGAACTTGAGTCGGCGGTCCAGCTCCATCAGCGGCAGATCGGTGTAGGCCGAGACCACGAAATTGAAGAACGGTCCACTCTTGATCCCCACTGGCTGGCTTTCGAACACCGCCGAGCAGCGTAGATCCACCAAAAAACCCGCCAAGGCTTCCAGGCCTGCACGCAAATGGGTTTCGCGCTCAATATTGCTACCGAGCCCGAGGTACACCTGTGTCAGCGACATCCGCGCTCGATCTCCACGCCCACACCACCCGTGGCGGCCGGGACGGCGCCTGGTTTAGTCAACTTGAGACGCATCCAGGTGATCTTGAATTCGCTCATGAGCACTTCAACCAGGCGCTCGGCGAAGGTCTCGACCAACTGAAACTGTGCCTGTTCGGCAAAAGCCTGGATACGCGACGAAACACTGGCGTAATCAAGCGCCAGCGTCAGGTCATCGCCAGCGGCTGCCGGGCGATTGTCCCAGGCGAAACTCAGATCAAGTCGCAAGCACTGTCGGATGCCTCGCTCCCAGTCGTAGGCACCAATCACGGTGTCGACTTCCAGGCCTTCGATAAACACTCTGTCCAAGCACTTTTCTCCGCTGCACGACAAGGGCGCAATGCGCCGTTAGAATCAGGGCGTCCTCGCCCGGAATAGTTAGCATGTTTTGGTTATTGGCGCCCCTCGCCTACCTGCTTGGCTCTCTGTCCTTCGCCATTTTGCTCAGCCGCCTGACCGGTAACCCCGATCCGCGAATGAGTGGCTCGGGCAATGCGGGCGCCACCAACATGTTGCGCCTGGCCGGCAAAAAACTTGCCGTCCTGACCTTGCTCGGTGATCTTTGCAAGGGTCTGCTGCCGGTGCTGATCGCAGGTACTGCGGGGCTTTCACTGCAAGAACAGGCCTGGATTGGCGTCTGCGCCGTCATCGGTCACCTGTTCCCGCTGTACTTCCGTTTTCGGGGTGGCAAGGGTGTCGCCACCGCTGCCGGAATGCTGCTGGGCCTGTACCCGCCCGCTGCCTTGCTGGCAGTCTGTGCCTGGCTGCTGACGTTCTACCTGACCCGCACCAGCTCCCTGGCCGCACTGATCGCCACACCGCTGACCCTGCCGCTGCTGGCTTGGCAAGAACCAGCGGCCCTGCTGCCCATGAGCGCACTCACGGGACTGATCGTCTGGCGTCATCGCGGCAATCTACGCGACCTGTTTGCCGGGCGCGAACGGCATTTTTAACTGCCGGGCATGAGCGCTCTTCATCACAAGCCCGTCAGTTGCTCCATTGGCCAGCGCGCCTGCACGCTGATCGCCAGGCTTTCGTGTTGACCGGCCTGTAGACGCTGACAACCGGCAAAGGCAATCATCGCGCCGTTGTCGGTGCAAAACTCCGGACGGGCATAAAACACGTCGCCTTTCATGTCGCCGAGCATTTTTTCAAGGGAAGACCGCAACGCCTTGTTGGCGCTGACGCCCCCAGCGATCACCAGACGCTTCATCCCGGCCTGTTTCAGGGCACGCTTGCACTTGATGGTCAAAGTCTCCACCACGGCCTGCTGGAACGCCAGTGAGATGTCGCAACGGGCTTGCTCGCTGTCGTCCCCGGCGCTGACGCACTGCTGCCAGGTGTTCAGGGCGAAGGTTTTCAAGCCGCTGAAGCTGAAAGCCAGGCCGGGGCGGTCGCACATCGGACGCGGGAAAAGGAAACGTCCTGCAACGCCCTGCTCCGCCAAGCGTGCGATTTCCGGCCCGCCCGGATAATTCAGGCCCATCATCTTCGCGGTCTTGTCGAACGCTTCACCGGCCGCATCGTCGAGGGTCTCGCCCAAGAGCGTGTATTGACCGATCCCGTCGACTTGAACTAGCTGCGTATGACCGCCCGACACCAACAAAGCGACGAACGGGAATTCTGGCGGTTGTGCCTCCAGCATTGGCGCCAGCAAATGGCCTTCCATGTGATGCACGCCAAGGGCCGGAATGCCCCAGGCAAAGGCCAGCGCCTGAGCGCAGGAAGCGCCCACGAGCAAGGCCCCCACCAGGCCAGGACCCGCGGTGTAGGCGATGGCGTCGATCTCGGTTGGCACACAGCCAGCCTCGGCCAGCACCTGACGAATCAAGGGCAGCATGCGCTTTACGTGATCACGCGAGGCCAGCTCCGGCACCACACCGCCATAGGCGCGGTGCAAGTCGATCTGGCTGAACAGCGCGTCGGCCAATAGGCCGCGTTCACTGTCGTAAAGTGCGACACCAGTTTCGTCGCAAGAGGTTTCTAATCCCAGTACTAGCATGGGTTTGCGCCTTGTTTAGGCTGAATTCGAAGGCGCGCATAATAGTCGCCACGTGATGCCCCGACCAGCGGTTTTCGATCAGAGGCTTTGCATTCCGAGCGATGAGGGGTTAACATCCGCAACCCTTAAAAACCGACGTCTTCAAGTGCTCTTTTGCCACGAGGATGTTGACCCCGGTAATGAATGAAGGTAGCTCTGGATGCCAGCCGTCAAAGTAAAAGAGAACGAACCCTTCGACGTAGCTCTGCGTCGTTTCAAGCGCTCCTGCGAAAAAGCCGGTGTACTGGCTGAAGTTCGTAGCCGCGAATTCTACGAGAAGCCGACTTCTGAGCGTAAGCGTAAAGCAGCAGCCGCTGTTAAGCGTCACGCCAAGAAAGTTCAGCGCGAACAGCGCCGCGCCGTTCGTCTGTACTAATACACAGACGATCGTAGCAAGCTTCTGCCAAGCCCGGCCCTCAGCCGGGCTAATGGCATTTGCGGAATACGCTTGATGCTTCACCGTCAAAGCCGCAGACGCGACCGAGACAAACCTGCTTCACAGCGTCAGACCTGGCTCTTTTGCCAGCGGTGCACGTCTTTTCTGACGAGCCTTCCAAGGCTACTGACGAGCACACCCACTGATTCCTCTCACGACGATCAGCCCAAGGCACCTTCTTGCGTGCCCGCTTATGAGCTATCCGAGGCCATCGACAGGCCGCAGCGGATTCAGCGCAACACTTTCAAATAGTCGAATACTGATTGTTATTAACGTCAGTGGATTTTCGGCAGATACACTTCCCGACAGCGATAACGCAGACGACACCGGTCGAGCCGCACATTTTGCGCGCCTCAAACAATGACCCGCGTTCGCCGCCGTTCATTTCGGGTCCATTTCAGCGCAGATGACGAGCACGCCATGGCCGGGCTAATTCCCCAGAGCTTCATTGACGACCTTCTGAACCGCACCGACATCGTCGATGTGGTCAGCTCGCGCCTGCAAATAAAAAAGGCCGGCAAGAACTACACTGCCTGCTGTCCGTTCCACAAAGAGAAAACCCCCTCCTTCAGCGTCAGCCCCGACAAGCAGTTCTATTATTGCTTCGGTTGCGGCGCTGGCGGTAACGCGCTCGGCTTCATGATGGACCACGACAACCTGGACTTCATCCAGGCTGTCGAAGAACTGGCCAAAGCCGCCGGCATGGAAATCCCCCGCGAAGAAAGTGGCCGGCCGCACAAGCCGCGGCAGCCGACCGACTCGCCGCTGTACCCGCTGCTCACCGCCGCTGCCGACTTTTACCGCCAGGCACTGAAAAGCCACCCATCGCGCAAAGCCGCTGTGGACTACTTGAAAGGCCGCGGATTGACCGGCGAGATTGCCCGGGACTTCGGCCTCGGCTTCGCTCCGCCCGGCTGGGACAATCTGTTCAAGCACCTGAGCAGCGACACTCTGCAACAAAAAGCCATGGTCGATGCCGGCCTGCTGATCGAGAACGCCGAAACCGGCAAACGCTACGACCGCTTCCGCGATCGCGTGATGTTCCCGATCCGCGACAGCCGCGGGCGAATCATTGCTTTCGGCGGCCGGGTACTGGGCGACGACAAACCGAAATACCTGAACTCACCCGAAACCCCGGTATTCCATAAAGGCCAGGAACTCTACGGTCTTTATGAAGCTCGCAAAAACAACCGTAATCTCGACGAAATCATCGTCGTCGAAGGCTACATGGACGTCATCGCCCTCGCCCAGCAGGGCCTGCGCAATGCCGTCGCCACGCTCGGCACAGCCACCAGCGAAGAACACTTGAAGCGACTGTTTCGCGTCGTGCCCAACGTGCTGTTCTGCTTCGACGGCGATCAGGCCGGCCGAAACGCCGCTTGGCGAGCGCTGGAAGCCACCCTTCCCTGCCTGCAAGACGGGCGCCGGGCACGCTTCCTGTTTCTTCCAGAGGGCGAAGACCCGGATACGCTGGTCCGCTCCGAAGGCACTGACGCATTTCGTGCACGAATCAACCAACACGCGCAGCCGTTGGCGGATTACTTCTTTCAGCAGTTGACCGAGGAATCGGACCCGCGCTCGCTCGAAGGCAAGGCCCACATGGCCACCCTCGCCGCGCCGCTGATCGACAAAGTCCCGGGCGCGAATCTGCGCATTCTGATGCGCCAGCGCCTGAGCGAAATTACCGGCCTTAGCGGTGAAGCCGTGAGCCAACTGGTGCAAAGCGCTCCTCAGGGATCGCCACCGGCCTACGATCCGGGCATCGATTACGACGCCATGCCGGATTACAGCGACTACCATCAGCCGCAGGCACAAGAGATGTACGCGCCGCAGCAGGAATGGACGCCGAAGAAACCCGGCGCCGGCGGCAAGAAGTGGGATAAAAAACCCTGGGACAAGAACGGCAAGCGTGGCGGTGATCGCGATCAACAGAGCGCTCCGCGCACACCGATCGCTGTCGAAGCGCCCACGCTGATTGCGCTCCGCACCCTCATTCATCACCCGGAACTCGCGGGAAAGGTAGAAACCGCCGATCACTTCGCGAATGAGAGCAACACCTACGCGCAACTGCTGGTAGCCCTGATCGGGGCAGTGCAGAAAAATCCTAAGCTAAACTCTATTCAGTTAATGGCCCGCTGGCATGGGACTGAACAGGGACGCCTGCTCAAGGCTTTAGCGGAAAAGGAGTGGCTGATTACAGGCGACAACCTTGAACAACAGTTTTTAGACACCATTACTAGGTTATCGGCAGGTCAACACACGGATAGCCTGGAAGTACTTATCAGGAAAGCAAGGCAGCCAGGATTGACTCCTGAGGAAGCAATTCAGATAGCAAATCAGATGCGCGACCTATTAAAACGCAATGTGGCTGTATCAAACCCGACCTCAACTGGCGCGTGAGGTCATAGCTCAGGTATAATCCTCGGCTTGTTTTTTGCCCGCCAAGACCTTCAGTGGATAGGGTGTTATGTCCGGAAAAGCGCAACAGCAGTCTCGTATCAAAGAGTTGATCACACTTGGTCGTGAGCAGGGTTACCTGACTTACGCGGAGGTCAACGACCACCTGCCGGAGGATATTTCAGATCCGGAACAGGTGGAAGACATCATCCGCATGATCAATGACATGGGGATCAACGTATTCGAGGTTGCGCCAGATAAGGATTCCCTTATGCTGGCCGACGCCGATACCGACGAAGCCGCGGCCGAAGAGGCAGCAGCTGCGTTGGCAGCGGTCGAGACCGACATTGGTCGCACCACCGACCCAGTGCGCATGTACATGCGTGAAATGGGTACGGTAGAGCTCCTCACACGTGAAGGCGAAATTGAAATCGCCAAACGTATTGAAGAGGGCATCCGTGAAGTGATGGGCGCAATTGCGCACTTTCCTGGCACGGTTGACCATATTCTCTCCGAATACACTCGCGTCACCACCGAAGGTGGCCGCCTGTCCGACGTCCTGAGCGGTTATATCGACCCGGACGACGGCATTGCGCCGCCTGCTGCAGAAGTGCCGCCGCCAGTCGATCCGAAAGCCGTGAAAGCGGACGACGATACCGACGACGACGACGCCGAAGCATCGACTGATGACGAAGAAGAAGCCGAAAGCGGTCCGGATCCGGTCATCGCAGCACAGCGCTTCGGCGCTGTCTCCGATCAGATGGAAATCACCCGCAAGGCGCTGAAAAAGCACGGTCGTGGCAATAAGCTGGCAATCGCCGAGCTGTTGGTCCTGGCTGAGCTGTTCATGCCGATCAAACTGGTGCCGAAGCAATTCGAAGGCCTGGTCGAGCGTGTTCGCAGTGCCCTGGATCGTCTGCGTCAGCAAGAACGCGCAATCATGCAGCTCTGCGTGCGTGATGCCCGCATGCCGCGTGCCGACTTCCTGCGCCAGTTCCCGGGCAATGAAGTTGACGAAAGCTGGACCGACGCACTGGCCAAGGGCAAAAGCAAATACGCTGAAGCCATTGGTCGCCTGCAGCCGGACATCATTCGTTGCCAGCAGAAGCTGACCGCGCTGCAAACCGAAACCGGTTTGACGATCGCCGAGATCAAGGACATCAACCGTCGCATGTCGATCGGTGAGGCCAAGGCCCGCCGCGCGAAGAAAGAGATGGTTGAAGCGAACTTGCGTCTGGTGATCTCCATCGCCAAGAAGTACACCAACCGTGGCCTGCAATTCCTCGATCTGATCCAGGAAGGCAACATCGGCTTGATGAAGGCGGTAGACAAGTTCGAATACCGTCGCGGCTATAAATTCTCGACTTATGCCACCTGGTGGATCCGTCAGGCGATCACTCGCTCGATCGCCGACCAGGCCCGCACCATCCGTATTCCGGTGCACATGATCGAGACGATCAACAAGCTCAACCGTATTTCCCGGCAGATGTTGCAGGAAATGGGTCGCGAACCGACCCCGGAAGAGCTGGGCGAACGCATGGAAATGCCTGAGGACAAAATCCGTAAGGTATTGAAGATCGCTAAAGAGCCGATCTCCATGGAAACCCCGATCGGTGATGACGAAGACTCCCATCTGGGTGACTTCATCGAAGACTCGACCATGCAGTCGCCAATCGATGTCGCCACTGTTGAGAGCCTTAAAGAAGCGACTCGCGAAGTCCTGTCCGGCCTCACTGCCCGTGAAGCCAAGGTTCTGCGCATGCGCTTCGGTATCGACATGAATACCGACCACACCCTTGAGGAGGTTGGTAAGCAGTTCGACGTGACCCGTGAACGGATTCGTCAGATCGAAGCCAAGGCGCTGCGCAAGCTGCGCCACCCGACGAGAAGCGAGCATTTGCGCTCCTTCCTCGACGAGTGATCACAAAACCCCCGGCTCAGGCCGGGGGTTTTGCTTTTTACAGATAAAAATCCCCGCACTTCCCCCCCTTCGAATTGCCCGTCTACACTCGAAACATTCCCCGAGCCATAACGAGACCGTTATGCCCAGACTGCCGACCGTGCTTTTTTTGCTGTCGATGATGACCTGGACCGCAACGGCTGGCGCGCTGACTCTGACCGACGATGAACGTAGCTGGCTGGCGGCTCACCCGGACTTGCGCCTGGGTGTCGATGCGTCCTGGCCGCCGTTTGAGTTTCGCGATGACCAGGGTCGCTATCAGGGCCTTGCAGCGGACTATATAGATCTGATCCGGCAGCGCCTGGCCATCAAGCTGACGCCTATCGAGCCGGTGAGCTGGACGGTGGTTCTGGAGCAGGTCAAACAAGGCAAACTGGACCTGTTGCCGGGCATCATGTCGACTCCCGAGCGCCAGGCTTACCTGTCATTCACCCGTCCCTACCTGGACTTCCCGATTGTCATACTTGCCCACGTCGGCGGTGCCCAACCGCGCAAGCTTCAGGACCTGTACGGCCTGAAAATCGCCGTGGTGGAAAATTATGCACCTCATGAACTGCTGCGCACGCACAACCCCGACCTGAACCTGGTGGCGATGCCCAACGTCAGTTCAGCGCTGCAAGCGTTGGCGACCGATGAAGTAGACGCAGTGGTGGGCGATCTTGCCTCCAGTGTCTGGAGCCTGCGCCAGCTCAAGCTGGACGGGCTCTATGTCAGCGGTGAAACGCCTTATCGCTACCAGCTGGCCATGGGCGTGCCACAGCAAAACAAGGTATTGGTCGGCATTCTGGACAAAGTCCTGGCGGACATGACCCCCGCCGAAGTCAGCGCCATTCAAGAGCACTGGATCGGCAACGTTCTGGATCATCGAACATTCTGGTCTGATTTGCTGGTTTACGGCCTGCCTGGCTTGTTGCTGCTGATCACGGTACTGGCAGTCGTTATCCGGATCAACCGTCGCCTGAGTTCGGAAATCGCTCGCCGCGTCGATCTCGAACAGGAACTGCGCAGCAGCGAATATCACTACCGCGGGTTGGTGGAGAGCCTTTCGGCCATTGCCTGGGAAGCGCGGATCACCGATTTTACCTACAGCTATGTATCGCCCCACGCTGAAGAATTGCTCGGTTACCCCCTCGCCCATTGGCTGATTCCCGGCTTCTGGCGCAACATCATCCACCCCGCCGACCTGACCCGTGCCCAGACTTTCTGCGATCACGAAGTGCTGGCCGGGCGCGATCACAGCCTCGATTACCGGGTGATCACCGCCGACGGTCGCTGCATTTGGGTACGCGACATCGTCAGCCTGATCGAACACGGCCATGAACCGGTGATGCGCGGCCTGATGATCGACATCAGTGAAGCCAAACGCACCGAAGAAGCCCTGCGCCTGTCGGAACAGAAGTTCGCCTCGGTGTTCCAGCAATGCCCGGACATCCTGGTGATCGCGCGACTCTCCGACGGCTGCCTGCTGGAGGTCAACGAAGCGTTCGAAGAGCAGATCGGTCTCAAGGCCGAAGAAGTGATAGGCCAGACGGCCACCGACCTCAATATCTGGGGCATACCCGGCGTAGGCCCGGGGCTGCTACAGCGGTTGCAGGCCGGCAGCATCCGCAACCTGGAGATGCCCTTTCGCCGCAACAACGGCCTGGTGTTTACCGGCCTGATCTCCGCTGAACCGTTCGACCTCGATACCACCCCGGCGCTGGTGGTGGTCGTACGCGACATCAGCCAGCTCAAGGAAACCCAACAGCAACTGCAAACCTCCGAAGAGAAATTCGCCAAGGCCTTCCATGCCTCACCCGATGGCTTGCTGCTGTCTCGACAGAGTGACGGTCTGCTGCTGGAGGTGAACGAGGGTTTCAGCCGCATCACCGGTTTCAACAGCGCCATGTCCGTCGATCGCTCGGCGCTGGACCTGGGAATCTGGGTCAATCTCAACGAACGCAAACAAATGCTCGACCTGCTGCATCGGGACGGCTTCGTTCGCGACTTCAGCTGCCATATTCGCCGCAGCGACGGGCAAATCCGCCTCTGCGAGGTGTCCAGCCGCCCGCTGCCGATCGGCGATGAGGACTGCATGCTGACCATCGCCCGGGATATCACCGAGCGGCATCTGATGCAGGAAAAACTGCAACAAGCCGCGACTGTGTTCGAGAGCACGGCCGAGGGGGTCTTGATCACCGACACCCAGCAACACATCAGCGCGGTCAATCGCGCCTTTACCGAAATTACCGGTTACAGCGAAAGCGAAGCACTGGGCCACACCCCTCGCCTGCTTGCTTCGGGCCTGCATGACAGCGCGTTTTATGCGGCCATGTGGCATCAACTGACCGCCGAAGGTCATTGGCAGGGCGAGATTTCCAACCGACGCAAGAATGGCGAACTTTATCCGAGCTGGTTGACCATCAGCGCGGTGCGCAACCGCGACCAATTCATCACCCACTTCGTCGCCGTGTTCGCAGACATTTCCAGCCTCAAGCACGCCCAGGCGAAACTCGATTATCAGGCCCACCACGATCCGCTGACCGGCCTGCCAAACCGCACGTTGTTCGAGAGTCGGCTGCTGACCGCACTCAACAACCAGCAGGAAAACGGTGGACAGGGTGCAGTGCTGTTCCTGGATCTGGACCGTTTCAAACACATCAATGACAGCCTCGGCCATCCGGTCGGCGACTTGCTGCTCAAGGGCATTGCGGTGCGCCTCAAGGAGCAGTTGCGTGACATCGATACCGTGGCGCGACTGGGCGGCGACGAATTCATTATCCTGCTACCCGGCCTGCAACAGTCCAGCGATGCCGACAATATCGCGACCAAGTTGCTCAACTGCTTCGGCGCACCCTTCCAGGCCGGCGAACACGAGTTTTTCATCAGCGCCAGCATCGGCACCAGCCTCTACCCCAAGGATGGCTGCGACGTCGCCACACTGGTCAAAAATGCCGACGCGGCGATGTATCGCTCCAAAGCCAAGGGGCGCAACCGGGTCGAAAGCTATACTCGCGACCTGACCGCCCAGGCCAGCGAGCGCGTGGCACTGGAACATGAACTGCGGCGCGCCATCGAGCGCAATGAACTGCACCTGCACTACCAACCCAAGATCAGCCTCGCCGACCATCGCCTGGTCGGCGCCGAAGCGCTCATTCGCTGGCGTCATCCAACATTCGGCGACGTGCCGCCCGAGCACTTCATTCCACTGGCCGAAGAAAACGGCATGATCCTGCAAATTGGCGACTGGGTTCTTGAGACGGCCTGCCGGCAGATGTTCGAATGGAGTCAGCTCTATGAATCCCTCGGCCCGCTGTCGGTCAACCTCGCCGGCGCACAACTGCGCCAACCGAACTTGCTCGGTCGCATAGAACAATTGCTTAAGGACAACGGCCTCAGACCCGACTTCCTGCAACTGGAAATCACCGAAAACTTCATCATGAGCCAGGCCGAAGAAGCGCTGGCGGTGCTGCATCAACTCAAGCACCTGGGCGTGCAACTGGCCATCGACGACTTCGGCACCGGCTACTCCTCCCTGAGTTATCTCAAACGACTGCCACTGGACATTCTCAAGATTGACCAGTCGTTCGTCCGTGGCCTGCCGGATGACCCCCATGACGCGGCTATCGTTCGCGCCATCATCGCCTTGGGTCGCAGCATGCAATTCACGGTCATTGCCGAAGGCGTAGAGACGCTGGCACAGCAGCAATTTCTTGCGCAGGAAGGCTGCGAACAGATCCAGGGTTACATCGTCAGCCCGCCGTTACCACCCGAGGAATTCGCGGCGACGTTTCTTCGTACAACCGTATTGGATTTTTCGGATAGCACAGCCGAGAAACCGTCGCTATAATCCGCGGCCTACTGAGGGCCTATAGCTCAGTTGGTTAGAGCAGAGGACTCATAATCCTTTGGTCCACGGTTCAAGTCCGTGTGGGCCCACCAAACAAGAAAGCCGCGCAATGCGCGGCTTTTTCGTATCTGACGCCCAGGTTCCTTTTACTCGGTGTTTCGTAAAGTCGGATGACCTTGTAGCCAAACTCGGAAACTTGCGCTTGGGCACTTTGATGCCCTTGTTGCGCTTTTCTTCGACGGGATACTCTCCGGTCGTCGCTGACCATTCAGCGATCGGGCTTGGAAACCCGTCGAACCAAACTCAGGGTGATATCACCGTATGAGCTGGCTGAGTGGGCTTGCGCCACCGAAATCAACACCCCTTGTGTCCAAGGTTCCGGTCTGTGCTGACGAGGTAATGAGAGCGCTCGCATCAAACAAGAGCAACCAAACACGAGGTTACTTATGGCAATTTGTCGCGGGTGAAAATGTCCTGAACGGTACTGAGGCTAGATCAAACATCCGCTGCGCGAGCGGTGCTGTAACATGCGGATCCATTGATTTGTGTTGCTGGAGACGACCTTTGCCTGACACTCGCACGCCCGTTCTTGACGAAATCGACCGCCAATTGATCGCGGCCCTGCAGATCAATGCACGCGAAAGCGTGGCCATGCTCGCCCGGCAACTGGGCATCGCTCGCACGACCGTGACTTCGCGGCTGGCGCGGCTGGAAAAAGCCAAGGTCATCACCGGGTACGGTGTGCGGTTGGGTCAGCGGGTGGTGGATGGCGGGTTGCAGGCCTATGTTGGGATCACGGTGCAACCGCGGTCGGGCAAGGAAGTGCTGCGACGGCTTAGCGCCATGGCCCAGGTTCAGCAATTGTGCGCAGTCAGTGGCGAATTTGATTATGTGGCGTGGCTGAGAACTGATTCGCCGGAGCAGCTGGATCAGTTGCTGGATCAGATCGGGAGTGTGGATGGGGTGGAGAAGACCACCACATCGATCATTCTCAGCAGCAAGATAGACAGGGGCCAGCCGGTTTGAACGACGTTTGATTATGTGGGAGTGGGCTTGCTCGCGAAGGCGGTGTGCCAGTCACTTCAAAGTTCAATGACACACCGCATTCGCGAGCAAGCCCGCTCCCACATCAAGCAATGTGTAGTGATAGATCGTCATAATGATCAAATAACCAGCAAAACGACGACACATTGCGTCTTATTAACGTGTTCTACGCTCTCTAGAATGGCTGGCATCTTTTCCTATACTCAGATGCGCACTCCGCGTCCGGTCGCCAGCAAGGTCAGCCATGAACAACAACAATCGCCATCCTGCAGACGGTAAGAAACCAGTCACCATTTTCGGCCCGGACTTTCCGTTCGCCTTCGACGACTGGATCGAACATCCAGCCGGCCTCGGCAGCATCCCTGCGCACAATCACGGCGCCGAAGTGGCAATTGTCGGCGCCGGCATCGCCGGTCTGGTGGCCGCCTATGAATTGATGAAGCTGGGCCTCAAACCCGTCGTCTACGAAGCCTCGAAAATGGGTGGCCGTCTGCGCTCCCAGGCATTCAATGGCGCCGAAGGCATCATCGCCGAGCTCGGCGGGATGCGTTTCCCGGTGTCCTCCACCGCGTTTTATCACTACGTCGACAAACTCGGCCTTGAGACCAAGCCCTTCCCGAACCCGCTGACCCCTGCTTCCGGCAGCACCGTCATCGACCTGGAAGGCAAAACCCATTACGCACAGAGCCTGGCGGACCTTCCTGCACTGTTCCAGGAAGTGGCTGACGCTTGGGCGGATGCACTGGAAGCCGGTTCGCAGTTCGCCGATATCCAGCAAGCGATCCGCGACCGTGACGTGCCGCGCCTCAAGGAACTGTGGAACACCCTGGTTCCACTGTGGGACGACCGCACGTTCTACGATTTCGTCGCCACCTCGAAAGCCTTCGCCAAGCTCTCGTTCCATCACCGCGAAGTGTTCGGCCAGGTCGGTTTCGGTACCGGTGGCTGGGACTCGGACTTCCCGAACTCGATGCTGGAAATCTTCCGCGTGGTCATGACCAATTGCGACGATCACCAGCACCTGGTGGTCGGCGGCGTGGAACAAGTGCCACTCGGCATCTGGCGTCATGTGCCGGAGCGCTGCGTGCACTGGCCCGAAGGCACCAGCCTCAGTTCGTTGCACAGGGGGGCTCCACGCTCCGGCGTGAAGAAAATCGCCCATGCGCCGAACGGCCGCTTTACGGTCACCGACAACTATGGCGACACTCGCGAATACGCCGCCGTGCTGACCACCTGCCAGAGCTGGCTGCTGACCACCCAGATCGAATGCGACGAAACCCTGTTCTCACAAAAGATGTGGATGGCCCTGGACCGCACTCGTTACATGCAATCGTCGAAAACCTTCGTGATGGTCGACCGCCCATTCTGGAAGGACAAGGATCCGGAAACCGGCCGCGACCTGATGAGCATGACCCTCACCGATCGCTTGACCCGTGGCACGTACCTGTTCGACAACGGCGACGACAAGCCGGGCGTGATTTGCCTGTCGTACTCGTGGATGAGCGATGCGCTGAAAATGCTCCCGCACCCGGTGGAAAAACGCGTGAAGCTGGCGCTGGATGCGTTAAAAAAGATCTACCCGAAAGTCGACATCGCCGCGCGGATCATCGGCGACCCGATCACCGTATCGTGGGAAGCCGACCCGCATTTCCTCGGCGCATTCAAAGGCGCGCTGCCTGGCCACTATCGCTACAACCAGCGCATGTACGCGCACTTCATGCAGGACGACATGCCAGCCGAGCAGCGCGGGATTTTCATCGCCGGCGATGACGTTTCGTGGACGCCGGCCTGGGTTGAAGGCGCCGTACAGACGTCGCTGAACGCGGTATGGGGCATCATGAAACACTTCGGCGGTGAAACTCACGCCGAGAACCCGGGTCCAGGAGATGTGTTCAACGAGATCGGTCCGATCGCCCTGCCCGAGTAAGAGGAATCCGAAATGCGCGTAGCCCTTTACCAATGTCCACCGCTGCCCCTGGACGTCGCCGGCAATCTACAACGCCTGCATCAACTGGCGCTGGAGGCCAAAGGCGCCGATTTGCTGGTGCTGCCGGAGATGTTCCTGACCGGCTACAACATCGGTGTCGATGCCGTCAGTGTCCTCGCGGAAGTGCACAACGGTGAATCGGCGCAACAAATTGCGCGCATTGCCAAAACGGCGGGGATCGCCATTTTGTACGGCTATCCCGAGCGCGCCGAAGACGGACAGATCTACAACGCGGTGCAGTTGATCGACGCCAATGGCGAGCGCCTGTGCAACTACCGCAAGACTCACCTGTACGGCGACCTCGATCACTCGATGTTCAGCGCCGGGCAAGATGATTTTCCGCTGGTGGAGCTCAATGGCTGGAAGCTGGGATTTTTGATTTGTTACGACCTGGAGTTTCCGGAGAACGCGCGGCGCCTGGCCTTGGCCGGTGCCGAGCTGATCCTGGTGCCGACGGCGAACATGATTCCCTACGACTTCATTGCCGACGTCACCGTCCGCGCCCGCGCCTTTGAAAACCAGTGTTATGTGGCGTACGCCAATTACTGCGGCAACGAAGACGAGATCCACTACTGCGGCCAGAGCAGCATCGCCGCGCCGGATGGCAGCCGCGTCGCCCAGGCCGGCCTGGATGAAGCGTTGATTGTCGGCGAGCTGGAGCGCCAGTTGCTGGTCGATTCCCGCGCCGCCAATCGCTACTTCCGCGATCGTCGTCCAGAGCTTTATGGCGCGCTGAACAAGCGCTGATCCATCGTTATCCGCTAGCATTAGCGCTTCTCTGTTCTGGAAGTGCTCATGCCTGCGCTGAATCACCCTCGCCCCCACACTGAAACCCTGGCCAACGGCCTGCGGGTGACGCTGCGTCATGCCCCGAATCTGAAGCGCTGCGCAGCGGTGTTGCGGATTGCCGCGGGCAGTCATGATGTGCCGCTGGCATGGCCCGGTCTGGCGCACTTTCTCGAACATCTGTTATTTCTCGACACAGAACGTTTTCCCACCCGCCAAGGCCTGATGGCTTACGTCCAGGGTCATGGCGGGCAGGTGAACGCGCGGACCAATGAACGCACCACTGACTTCTTTTTCGAAGTGCCGGTTCAGGCATTCAGCGGAGGGCTGGAGCGCCTGTCAGACATGCTTGCTCATCCGCGGATGAATCCGGACGATCAGCAGCGCGAACGAGAAGTGCTGCACGCAGAATTTATCGCCTGGTCGCAGGACGCGACAGCGCAACGGCAGCAGGCGCTGTTCGATGGGCTTTCGCCAACTCATCCGTTGCGTGGGTTTCATGCTGGAAACCGTGACAGCCTGCAGGTGCCGCAACCTGAATTTCAGCAAGCATTGAAAGCGTTCTATCAGAGGTTCTATCAGACCGGGCAGATGACGTTGAGCCTCGCCGGACCGCAGAGCCTTGAAGAGTTGCGGGTGATGGCTCAGCACGTTGGCGCTGCGATTCCAGTCGGCGAAGCGATCCCGCAACAGGCACCTACGGCGCTGATGGAACCTTCGGACAACAGTTATCGGAAAGCGAACGAGCGGCGACTCGATCTTCTGTTCGCGTTTGAAGCGCTGCCCGACTCATCGCGCGAAGCGTTGACCTTTCTGTGCCACTGGCTTAACGCCTCGAAGCCCGGGGGCCTGCTGGATGAATTGCAAAAAAGCGGGTTGGCCGACAGCCTGAATGCCACGCCTCTGTATCAGTACGCTGGCCAAGCGTTGCTGCACATTGAACTCAACACAACTCAACCGGAAAGCGTGATCCGCGAACGGCTGTTGGATTGGCTGGGCTTTTTCTCCTCTCATCAGGATTGGGCCGGTTTGCGCGCAGAGTACGCTGCCCTGTTCGACCGCCAGCAGCCAGTCAGCGGCGCTTTGCAACTGGCGCAGCGAGACGTCGAGCAGCTGGAAACCGGGCTTGGCGAACAAGGCGTTGTAGCGCTCAAGGACATCCTGAAGAAAATCGGCGCTGTGGATAACGTCAGCGGCCAATGGCAACTGCCGACAACGAATCCGTTTTTACGCGAAGAGACGCCTGCGTCCACTGCAGGCCTGATTCGCGGCCAGACCAGTAAGCACCGAGGCCTGCGCACGTTTGCCCAGGATCGCTCGCGCAGTCGCCGCGAAAACTCCCCGATGCAGTTTAGCCAGGCGTTGCCGGATAACACTGATGAAGGTGCGGTTTATCTGCGCTGGCGGCTCGATTCCAAACCTTGCACCCGCCTTCAGTCGCGCCTGGAACATCGCCTGCAGCCGTTGCGTGAAGATGCGCGCCAGGCGGGTGTCGACTTTTCCTTCGGCGCTTCAGGAAATGAATGGCTGCTGAAGATGACGGGACTGCAGGAGCCCATGCCGACGGTCCTCGAACATGCGCTGAAAGAGCTGACTAGTCTTAGTGACGGCTTCTTACAGGAAGAACCGCCGTTGATGCCGATTCGGCAGTTACTCAAGGCGCTACCCGCCTACTGCCTTGAACGCACTGCCGAGTCCAATGACCTGCAGCAACTCTGGGCGGGTGCGCGCTGGGATGGCCTGGCGACGGGCTTGTCCGCCCAGACACAAGCAGCCATGGGCCTGGGCTTGAGTCGTGTGCCCGGCATTGCGGGCATTCCACTGGCGCCACTTCCATCGATTCGTTCACAGCATCTATGGAGCAGCGTTGATACCGGCTCCAGCGAGCACGCGCTGCTGCTCTTTTGTCCAACCGCCACCCAGGACATCGCCGATGAAGCGGCCTGGCGTTTGCTCGCTCAACTGTGCCAGACGCCGTTCTACCAGCGCCTGCGGGTAGAGCTGCAACTCGGCTATGCGGTGTTCAGTGCCCTGCGCCAGATTCATGGGCAAACAGGGCTGTTGTTCGGCGTGCAATCACCGGGCGTCAGCCCTTGGGACCTGCTGGAACATATCGAACATTTCCTGCGCGACCTGGCAGAAATGATCAATGACATGGACGAAGCGGCCCTCATCGACCAGCGCCGGTCACTGGCCGATCAATTCGATAGCGCGGCGCTGTCGCATGCGCAGGCTGCAGAATTGCTCTGGCAGGGAAAACTGTCCGGCCGCTCGTCGGATTATCTGGAGCAACTGTCCCACGCGATTTTGCTGATTGATCGTCCGGCGCTATTGGCCGCGGTACAACGGCTGAATCAGGCCGAGGGTGGCTGGCGCTGCCTGGCGAGCGGGCCTTGCCCGAGCGCCGTCTGGCAAGTGGCAAAATGATCATTACCGCTGGCGCAATTAGCTTTTTCCGAGAACGACGGGCAACCACTCTATAATTTTGAGTAACATAGCCACCTAACTATCTGAACATCTCCGGCTGGAGGTGGACTATATGTATAGGTCTCAACTGTCCCATCACCTGAAGGAGCGCTCCCATGTCCTGGTCCAAACCTGCTTACACCGACCTGCGTATCGGCTTTGAAGTCACCATGTACTTCGCAAGCCGCTAAGTAAGGTTGTATCGATAGGCAACGCCTCGGTTTACCGGGGCGTTTTTATTTTCAGCGTTGAAATGATGGAGCGGTCATGTTTGTCCAGATTCTAGGTTCCGCCGCCGGCGGCGGTTTCCCGCAATGGAACTGCAATTGCGTGAACTGCGCCGGTTTTCGCAACGGCAGCCTGCGAGCCGAGGCCCGGACCCAGTCGTCCATCGCGATTTCCGATGACGGTGTGAGTTGGGTACTGTGCAACGCCTCGCCCGACATCCGCGCCCAGCTCCAGAGTTTCAGCCCCATGCAACCCGGGCGTGCCCTGCGGGATACCGGCATCAGCGCGATCATCCTGATGGACAGCCAGATCGACCACACCACCGGCCTGCTCAGCCTGCGCGAAGGTTGCCCGCACCAGGTCTGGTGCACCGACATGGTCCATGAAGATTTGAGCACCGGTTTCCCGTTGTTCACCATGCTGACTCACTGGAACGGCGGGCTGACCTGGAACCCGATCGAGCTCGACCGCAGCTTCATCATCCCGGCCTGCCCAGGCCTGCGTTTCACTCCCCTGCCGCTGCGTAGCGCCGCGCCACCCTATTCGCCGCACCGCTTCGATCCGCACCCGGGCGACAACATCGGCCTGGTGATAGAAGACCTGAACACCGGCGGCAAACTCTTCTATGCGCCGGGTCTGGGCAAGGTCGACGCGCCATTGCTGGAGATCATGGCCGGCAGCGATTGCCTGCTGGTCGACGGTACGATGTGGGATGACGACGAAATGCAGCGCCGTGGCGTCGGCACCCGCACCGGTCGGGAAATGGGCCATTTGGCGCAGAACGGCCCCGGCGGCATGCTGGAAGTGCTGGAACAACTGCCCAAGCAGCGCAAAGTACTTATCCACATCAACAACACCAACCCGATTCTCGATGAGGATTCGCCGGAGCGTGCCGAGCTGGTTCGACGTGATGTTGAAGTGGCGTATGACGGCATGAGTATTGTGTTGTAGCTAATGGCCCCTTCGCGGGCAAGCCTCGCTCCTTGGTATGGCGCCGAACCTGTAGGAGCGAGGCTTGCCCGCGAAAGCGTTGGACCAGACACCAAAGAATCCACCGGTCGCCCCCTCCCGGAGAACCGAAATGACTGACACCGCAATGTCCCCCGCCGAATTCGAGGCCGCACTGCGTGCCAAAGGCGCCTACTACCACATCCATCACCCGTATCACGTGGCGATGTATGAAGGCAGGGCGACCCGCGAGCAGATCCAGGGCTGGGTTGCCAACCGTTTTTACTATCAGGTGAACATCCCCCTGAAGGACGCCGCGATCCTCGCCAACTGCCCGGACCGCGAGATTCGCCGCGAGTGGATTCAGCGTCTGCTCGACCACGATGGCGCGCCCGGCGAAGACGGCGGCATCGAAGCCTGGCTGCACTTGGGCCAGGCCGTCGGCCTCAACCCGGACCAGTTGCGCTCACAGGAATTGGTGCTGCCCGGCGTACGTTTCGCCGTGGACGCCTACGTCAACTTCGCCCGCAGGGCCAGTTGGCAGGAAGCCGCCAGCAGCTCGCTGACCGAACTGTTTGCGCCGCAAATCCACCAGTCGCGCCTGGACAGCTGGCCACAGCATTACCCATGGATCGACCCGGCGGGTTACGAGTATTTCCGTACGCGCCTGGGTCAGGCCCGACGTGACGTCGAACACGGTCTGGCGATCACCTTGCAGCACTACACGACACGGGAAGGCCAGGAGCGCATGCTGGAAATTCTCCAGTTCAAACTGGACATTCTTTGGAGCATGCTCGATGCCATGAGCATGGCCTACGAGCTGAAACGCCCCCCGTATCACAGCGTCACCGAGCAACGGGTCTGGCATAAAGGAATCACCTTATGAGTTTCGATCGCAGCAAGACCCCGACCTGGCGTACCGGCTATCGCTTCCAGTACGAACCGGCGCAGAAAGGCCACGTGCTGCTGTACCCGGAAGGCATGATCAAACTCAATGAAAGCGCCGCGCTGATCGGCGGCTTGATCGACGGTGAGCGTGACGTCGCGGCAATCATCGCCGAATTGGACACGCAGTTCCCCGGCGTTCCCGAGCTCGGTGAAGACATCGAGCAATTCATGGAGGTCGCCCGTGCTCAGCACTGGATCGAACTTGCCTGATTCCCTGTCGGACAAGTTACCGCCAAAGCCCGAAATCGGCCTACCGCTTTGGCTGCTGGCTGAATTGACGTATCGCTGCCCGTTGCAATGTCCCTACTGCTCCAACCCGTTGGACTTCGCCGAGCAAGGCAAAGAGCTGAGCACCGAGCAGTGGATCAAGGTCTTTCGCGAAGCGCGGGAGATGGGCGCGGCGCAGCTGGGTTTTTCCGGCGGCGAACCGTTGGTGCGTCAGGACCTCGCGGAGTTGATTGCCGAAGCGCGCAAACTGGGTTTCTACACCAACCTGATCACCTCCGGCATCGGCCTCACCGAGCAGAAAATCAGCGACTTCAAGAAGGCCGGCCTGGACCACATCCAGATCAGTTTCCAGGCCAGTGACGAGCAGGTGAATAACCTGCTGGCCGGCTCGAAGAAAGCCTTCGCGCAGAAGCTGGAAATGGCTCGCGCGGTAAAAGCCCATGGCTATCCGATGGTGCTGAACTTCGTGACCCATCGGCACAACATCGACAAGATCGATCGGATTATCGAGTTGTGCATCGCCCTTGAGGCCGACTTTGTGGAGCTCGCCACCTGCCAGTTTTACGGTTGGGCACAACTCAATCGAGTCGGTCTGTTGCCGACCCAGGAACAACTGGTCCGCGCCGAACGCGTCACCAACGAGTACCGCGCAAAGCTGGAAGCCGAAGGGCATCCGTGCAAACTGATTTTCGTCACACCGGACTACTATGAAGAACGCCCGAAAGCCTGCATGAACGGCTGGGGCAGCATTTTTCTGACAGTCACGCCAGACGGATCCGCCCTGCCCTGTCATGGTGCCCGACAGATGCCGGTGCAGTTTCCCAACGTGCGCGACCACAGCATGCAACACATCTGGTACGACTCGTTTGGCTTCAACCGCTTTCGCGGTTATGACTGGATGCCCGAGCCGTGTCGCTCGTGTGACGAGAAGGAAAAAGACTTCGGCGGCTGCCGCTGCCAGGCCTTCATGCTCACCGGGGACGCGAGCAACGCCGACCCGGTGTGCAGCAAGTCGCAACATCACGGCGTGATCCTCAAGGCCCGCGAAGAAGCCGAGCACGCGACCCAGACCATCGAACAACTGGCCTTTCGCAATGAACGAAACTCACGACTCATCGCAAAAAGCTGAACCCTTCAGCGCCATCAAAGCGGTCGCTGCCGGTATCGACTTTGCTGAACTGCAGGTGGGCCCACGTGGCCTGTTCTGGAACGAGTACCGCCCCGAAGATGCCGCGTGCCGGATCTGGCATTGGCGCGGTGGCCAGGCAAATTGCCTGACGCCGCCGGGCTTTAGTGTGCGTAGTCGAGTGTACGAATATGGCGGTGGAGCGTTTTGTCTGACTGACGACGGGGTTGTTTTCGTCAACGAGGCGGACCAACAGTTGTATCGCCAATCGCTACAGGGCGAGACACCCGAACGGTTGACCTCCACTGAATGCCGCTACGGCGATCTGCAATTCGCCAACGGCCAGGTTTTTGCCGTTGAAGAGAACCGCGATCGGCATCGATTGGTGGCGA
Organism: Pseudomonas sp. LBUM1644; assembly: GCF_059716195.1. NCBI lineage: Bacteria > Pseudomonadati > Pseudomonadota > Gammaproteobacteria > Pseudomonadales > Pseudomonadaceae > Pseudomonas > Pseudomonas sp. LBUM1644. The sequence goes on from NZ_CP166812.1 coordinate 5,757,633, forward strand.
TTGATGTCGCTGACGGCATGCGTCATTTGCTGGTCGAAGGCGCCGACTTTTATGCTGCGCCGACGTTGAGTCCCGACTCGCGAAGGCTGGCGTGGATCGAGTGGAGCCGCCCGGACCAACCCTGGACGGCCACCCGGCTGAAGGTTGCCGAACGCCAGAGCGATGGCCGTTTTGCTGGGCCGCGCTGTGTGGCTGGCGAGGGCAGTCAAGAGTCGCTGCAACAGCCTCGTTTCGATAGCAGCGGCCGTCTGTTTTGTCTGACGGATCGTGGCGGTTATTGGCAGCCGTGGGTGGAATCCGCAAACGGCCTGAGCCCGCTGCCGAGTGCCGCGGCGGATCACGGTCCTGCGCCGTGGCAGTTGGGTGGCAACACTTGGTTGCCTCTGGGCGATGCCCGTTATCTGGCCAGCTGGACCGAAGGCGGGTTTGGCAAACTGGGGCTGTGCGGTGACACGTGTGAAGATTTCACCGGCGACTACAGCCGCTTCCGCCATCTCGCACTGGATGAGCAATTCATTTACTGCATTGCCGCCTCACCCCTCAGTTCATCGGCAGTGATTGCCATCGACCGCACGACCCGACAGGTCAAGGTATTGGCCGGCGGCATCGCCCCGTTGCCCGCCGAGCAAATCAGCCGTCCGCAAACCCTGCGTTACCCGAGCGGGTCGGGTGAAGCCCACGGTTTTTTCTACCCGGCGATGACGGGGGATACAAAACCGCCGCTGGTGGTGTTCATCCACGGTGGCCCGACATCAGCGTGCTATCCGATGCTCGATCCGCGCATCCAGTATTGGGCGCAACGGGGCTTCGCTGTTGCTGATCTCAACTACCGTGGCAGCAGCGGTTATGGCCGGGCTTATCGCCAGGCGTTGCATTTAAGCTGGGGGGACGTCGAAGTCGAAGACGCTTGCTCGGTGGTCAGCTATCTTGCCGAGCGCGGGTTGATCGACGGTGACAAAGCATTTATTCGCGGCGGCAGCGCGGGCGGGTACACCACGCTGTGTGCGCTGGCGTTTCAGACGGTTTTCCGCGCTGGCGCCAGCCTTTATGGGGTCAGCGACCCCGTTGCACTTGGGCGGGCAACCCACAAGTTCGAAGGCGATTATCTGGATTGGTTGATCGGCGATCCGGTACAAGACGCCGAGCGTTACGTCGCCCGCACGCCGCTACTGCATGCGAGCAACATCAGCGTGCCGGTGATTTTCTTCCAGGGGGAACTGGATGCCGTCGTCGTGCCGCAACAGACCCGCGACATGGTCAAAGCGCTGCAGAAAAACGGCATTTTGGTTGAAGCGCATTACTACGCGGACGAACGCCACGGCTTTCGCAAGGCAGGGAACCAGGCCCATGCGCTGGAGCAGGAGTGGTTGTTTTATCGGCGGGTGATGGAGCGGGTGGATTGAAACTGCGGCGTACTCTTCGCGGGCAAGCCTCGCTCCTACGGGGTCCGATGTCGATCGCAAAAAAGGCGCACGGCACAAAACTGTAGGAGCGAGGCTTGCCCGCGAAAGCGATCTATCTGACGACGCGATTCTTAGCGCTTGGCGATGATGTACACCGCATGCACGATCCCCGGAATGTAACCGCACAACGTCAGCAAAATGTTCAGCCAGAACGCTCCGCCGAAACCGACTTGCAGAAACACACCCAATGGCGGCAACAGAATGGCGATGATGATTCGAATGAAATCCATGGGGTCAGCTCCTGATTTGAAGTGGGCTCATGCGAGCCGTACATCTAATCGACCAATACCGCTCGTCAGGGTTCAGTACGCTGCTTCAGGCCAATATTTCGAGTCCATGTTTCTGAACGATGCTCAGCAATTTGAGCGCCATGCCACTAGGGTGTTTGTCACCCGCCTCCCACTGCTTAACCGTCGAAGCGCTGGTGTTCAGATAACGCGCAAAAACTGGTTGGCTGACGTTGTTGCGCTCGCGCAGCGCTTTGATCTGCTCCGCCGGGATCGCGTCAGGGACCGTCGCAAGACATGAATCATCGAATTCGCGCATCGTCGCCTTGCTGATTGCGCCGATGGCATACAAGGCACTGGCGGATTCATGTACCGATTCCAAGGCCTCACTTTTAAATTTCTTGTTCATAAATATCTCCAAAAACTCCCTGGTATCCAGAAGGTGCTGGACTTCCAAATCTGTCAGTCTTTCGTAACTCTTCGCCACTTTCCGAAAACCGATCAGATCAGCCGGACTGATATTGCTTTGATCTTTCTTGGCGTACAGAAATTGATAAACCCAGTATCGACCGCCTTTGGCCGCGACAATTGAGCGGTGTCGATTGGCATTCAGACGCTTCTTCCAGACCCCGCCGCCGAGACTTTCAGCCTGACCAATGAGCATTTCGATGAACGCCTCACGAAGCTCATCATCACAAATCCAGGCCTTACCAGCCTGCACCGCAAAACGCTTTGTTTTGGATAATCTGGGCGACATCGGCATCCCTTTCAAAAAACATACCACTCAGTGGTATAGAAATCAAAGCCAGCCCAACGACTCTGTCGTTTCGCTAACATCGTCATTCCCTGCCAACGCCCTCTAAAAAACCATTGATCCCGCTATCGCTCAAGCTCCGACTGCATCTGGCAAAACGTAAAGACAAAAAAACGCCCCACGCCAAAAGAATCAAGCGTGGGGCGTGCGTTATACCGCGAGACGGTTCGGACATTCGTGTAGGGCAGGTCTGATCAGACGGCAATCCCTTTGCGGCACTGCAACTGTGCGGTGCGTACGCGAGAGAAGGCGCGGGCCAGGCGCAGGAGCATTTCGTCGATGTTGGCCTTCCTGATGGTGAGGGCCGGGGTAAAGCGCAGGCAATCGGGTTGCGGGGCGTTGAGCAGCAAGCCCTCGTGCAACGCCGCCTTGACTACTGCGTCAGCCGAATCGTCTGACAGCGTCAGCCCCCAGAGCAGCCCTTGACCACGTACTTCGCCGTGAGCGTAGCGATGGGACAAACGCTCCAGGCCTTCACGCAGGTGCTGACCCGTTTCCTTCACATGAGCGAAAAAGCCTTTGTCCTGGACGCTGTCGAGCACGGCAATGCCGGCAGCCGTCATCAGTGCATTGCCATGGTGGCTGCCGCTCAGATCACCGATCTCGACACAGCACGCCTTGCCGCGCGCCAGCAGCGCGGCCAATGGCACGCCACTGCCGAGCCCTGTGCCGAGAACTACGACATCTGCCCGAACGCCGTAGGACTGTTCCGCAAGCAAGGGGCCACAGCGTCCGATACCGGTTTGCACTTCGTCGAGGATCAACAGGATGCCAAGCTCACGGCACAGGCGTTCGACACCCTTGAGGTAATGCTCGGTAGCCGGGATCACCCCGGCCAGGCTCTGCACGGGCTCGAGCATGATCGCCACGGTTTCGGCGTCGACAGCCGCGTGCATCGCCGCCAGATCGTTGAACGGAACGTGATGGACATCCGACGCCATGACCGTCCCGAGACTACGGCCATGGCAGCTACCGCTGGCAACAATAACCCGCGAGGCACCACCCCGATGCAGCTGCCCCCATTTGCGTGCCAAGGTGATCGCCGCTTCACAGGCTTCACTTCCGCTGTTCAAAAAGTACGCCTGATCACTGCCTGTGCGGGTGCAAAGCCGATCAGCCAGGTTGAGCATGCCGCGGTTGTGCAGGCCAAAACCCGGATTGATCAGTAGCTTTGCCTGGTCCGCAATGGCCTGGACGACCGCCGAAGGGCTGTGTCCAAGACTATTGGCGCCGTCACCCTGGCAGAAATCCAGGTAGGCGCGGTCATTGCTGTCCCAAAGCCAGGAGCCTTGGCCGCGCACAAAAATCTGTTTCGGCCGTTCGACGCTGGGCATCAGGCACTCGCTGGAAAGGTTGTCCCCTTTGGCTGGCAGGAAATCGTCCACGGCCAAGTCATCAAGGCTCGGCGGATTGCGCCGTAAATTAAACAGATTCATCTGGAAAAACCTCGCATGAGGTTTTTTGCCTTACCTATGTAAACACCCTCGGAAACAACGGTATTCATCTCGTTCTTTGGCCCTGTAAGCCTTGTGAATACGGTTAGACTAGGCTCGGCGGAGGCGTTGAGCCATTTCGATTTCCGAGCATTTTCGATAAGAGTTACTTATGGATTTCAAGCAACTGCGATATTTCGTCGCGGTCTACGAAGAAGGCCATGTAGGCCGGGCTGCCGAGCGACTTTCCATCTCTCAGCCAGCACTGTCCCAACAGATTCGTCACCTCGAACAAAACCTCGATGTGAGCCTGTTCGAGCGCAGCAGTAAACGTTTGCTGCCGACGTTGGCTGCCCACACGTTGTATAACCACGCCCTGCCCTTGCTCGATGGTCTGCAACGGGCGCGCGAAGCATTGGGTAATTTCAAGGGACAAGCGCTACGCACCCTGGCCATCGGCGTGTTGCAGACCGTCCACACCAGCCTGGTGCCGCAGATGCTGGAGCGCGTACGCAAGGCGCAACCACATCTGGTGGTGCAGATCTATGAACTGACGGGGCTGGAAATCGAACGGCGCTTGCTCAATGGCTCTCTGGATATCGGCATCAGCTACCTGCCGCCTCGTCAGCCGGGGCTGCACGGCGTGATGTTGTACGAAGATGAACTGACGCTGGTCATCCCGGCGGACCATCCGTTGCGCGAATTCAAGAAAGTGTCCATGAGCCAGGCTGCCGAATTGCCGATGCTGCTGTTGGGGGAAGAGTTTCAGGTGCGGCAGATCTGGCAGGCGCAGCTGACCAGCCTGGGACGACGTCCGCACGTTCAGGCGGAACTGAACAACATGGCGGGGATTCTCGACAGCCTGCCTCACACCCAACTGGCAACCGTGCTGCCCGGGCGCTCGCAAAAGACCCTCGACACCCGCGAACTGCTGTGGAAACCGCTGACCGAACCGCGAGTGCCGCTGAAAGTCGGATTGGTATGTCGTGATGTGCAGCGCCAGCAAGCGTCGCTGGCCTTACTGCGCGCCTTGTTGGAAGAGGTGATAAATGGAGCGGATAAAGCTCGAAAACCCTTGATGGGCTGAGCTGGGCACTTTTCTGCGCCCAAAAGAAAACCCCGCCGAAGCGGGGCTTTGCAGACTGTTTCCCTGACATCCATTTCACTCCACCGTCCTGGCAGAATCCTACGTGTCCGTGTTGTTGCTTTGCGCTTCCTGCGCTACGTCCATGTGAAGTAGATTAGCCGTGGATCCAATTTGCTTCTATGGGAGATGAGCAGCACGTCATGTAAGAGAATGCTTACATAACGTTACATTGTCAGAACTGCGCTGCATCCAGCAGGAACAGCGACTCGCTGCCGGCCTTCACCGACGCACTCAACGAGTGAATACGCGGCAGCAGGCGTGCGAAATAGAACCGCGCCGTGCCCAACTTGCTTGCGTAGAACTCTTCCTGCGCTTCTTTACCCAAGGCCGCCTTGGCCATCAGTGCCCACATGTAGGCGTAAGCCACATAACCGAAGGCTTGCAGGTATTCGACCGAAGCGGCGCCGATTTCATTCGGGTTGTTTTTCGCCCGGTCCAGCAACCAGGCCGTCAGCTCGTCGAGGGTAGTGACGGCATCGTTCAGCGGTTTGGTGAACTCGGCCAGGTCGGCGCTGGCGGTCGCGGTGAAGTGACGAATTTCGTCAGCGAACAGGTTGTAGAACGCGCCGCCGGTACCGACGATCTTGCGCCCCACCAGGTCCAGCGCCTGGATGCCGTTGGTGCCTTCGTAGATTTGGGTGATGCGCACATCGCGAACCAGTTGTTCCTGACCCCACTCACGGATGTAACCGTGGCCGCCGAACACCTGCTGGCCATGAATGGTGGTTTCCAGACCGAGGTCGGTCAGGAACGCCTTGGCCACCGGCGTCAGCAAGGCCACCAGATCTTCCGCACGCTTGCGGATGGTAGCGTCTTCGCTGAACTTGGCCGTATCGAGTTGCATTGCCACGTAAGTGGAGAAGGCACGGCCCCCTTCGTTCGACGCTTTCATGGTCAGCAGCATGCGACGCACGTCCGGGTGAACGATGATCGGGTCGGCGACCTTGTCTTTGTTTTGAGCGCCCGTAGGCGAGCGGCTTTGCAGGCGATCGCGGGCGTATTCGACAGCGTTTTGATAAGAGCGCTCGCCGGTGGCCAAGCCCTGGATACCGACACCCAGACGCTCGTAGTTCATCATGGTGAACATCGCCGCCAGGCCTTTGTTCGGCTCACCGACCAGATAACCCACCGCCTCGTCGAAGTTCATCACACAGGTTGCGGACGCCTGGATGCCCATCTTGTGTTCGATCGAACCGCAGTTTGCCGGGTTGCGCGCGCCCAGGCTGCCATCGGCATTGACCATGAACTTCGGCACCAGGAACAGCGAAATACCCTTCGGGCCCGCCGGTGCGTCCGGCAGCTTGGCCAGCACCAGGTGGATGATGTTCTCGGTCAGGTCGTGCTCACCACCGGTGATGAAGATCTTGGTGCCGCTGACCTTGTAGGAACCGTCGGCCTGAGGCTCGGCCTTGGTGCGGATGATCCCCAGGTCGGTACCGGCGTGTGGCTCGGTCAGGCACATGGAACCGGCCCAGACACCGGCGTACATGTTCGGCAAATAGGCTGCTTTCAGCTCTTCACTGGCGTGGGCATTGATCGACAGGCAGGCGCCGGCGGTCAGCATCGGGTACAGACCGAAGGCCAGGCTGGCGGAGTTGACCATTTCTTCGACCTGAGCCGACACAGCCTTGGGCATGCCCATGCCGCCGTACGTTGGATCGCCACCGACTCCGACCCATCCGCCTTCGGCATAAGTCTGATAAGCCTGTTGGAAACCTGCCGGCGTGGTGACAGCACCGTCCGCCCAATGGCAACCTTCTTCGTCAGCCGCACGGCTCAGGGGAGCGACGCTTTTGCTGGTGACTTTACCGGCTTCTTCAAGAATGGCTTCGACAGTTTCCGCATCCACGGTCTCGGCCAGCGCCGGCAACTCGGCCCAGAGTTTGGCGACCTCGAAAACTTCATTGAGGACGAAGCGCATATCGCGCAGGGGCGCTTTGTAGTCAGCCATGGCAAACCTCACAAGAACTAAACAGGTGATTCGTAGAGTGGTATTTTTCGTTGACCCGAGTGTAACCCAACAACTTTTGCGACACATAGGGTCAGCCCATGACCGTTTTGTAATTTTTGGTCATTGACTATTGGGTCATAAAAAAACCCGCAATTACGCGGGTTTCCCTTTGTGACTGGTTTTTAAAGACTAAAGCGCAAACAGCTCCGCCGGCAGCTTCATCAGACAGTCGCTACCCGCCTCCACAGCGGCCCGATGAGCGGTGGTGCGCGGCAACAGTCGCTTGAAATAAAACTCGCAGGTTGCCAGTTTGCCTTGGCAGTAATCGCTGTCACCAGTGCCGGAGTCGAGCTGAGCCTGAGCCACCAGCGCCATGCGCAGCCACAAATAGCCGAGGATGATGTAGCCGCTGTACATCAAGTAATCCACCGACGCGGCGCCGACTTCGTCCGGATTTTTCATCGCTGCCATGCCGACCTGTGTGGTCAACTCGCCCCACTGTCGATTCAGCTCATTGAGCTGCGCTACATAACTGGCGAGTTGCGGATGCGCGGCATTCGTTGCGCAGAATTTATGGACGATTTTGGTGAAGCCCCGCAGCAGTTTGCCTTGGCTGCCGAGGACCTTGCGCCCCAGTAGATCCAACGCCTGAATGCCGTTGGTGCCTTCATAAATTGGCGCAATCCGGCAATCGCGAACCAACTGTTCCATGCCCCACTCACGAATGAAACCGTGACCACCAAACACCTGCATGCCGTGGTTGGTCACTTCCAGCCCGGTGTCGGTCATGAAGGCTTTACAGATCGGCGTCAGGAACGCCAGCAAGTCTTCGGCATCCTGGCGCGCGGTTTCATCCGCACTCAGATGCGCGACGTCCAACAACTGTGCAGTGAAATAGGTCAGCGCGCGATTACCTTCGTTGAAGGCCTTCATGGTCAGCAACATCCGGCGCACATCAGGGTGAACGATGATCGGGTCGGCGGCTTTTTCAGGCGCTTTCGGGCCGGTCAGCGAGCGCATTTGCAGGCGGTCGTTGGCGTACTTGATCGCGCCTTGGAAGCTGGCTTCACCCAGGCACAAACCCTGCATCCCGGTGCCGAGGCGGGCATGGTTCATCATGGTGAACATGCAGTTGAGGCCCTTGTTCGGTTCACCGATCAAGAAGCCCTTCGCGTCGTCGAAGTTCAGCACGCAGGTGGCCGAAGCCTTGATGCCCATTTTGTGTTCGATCGAGCCACAGGAAACGCCATTGCGCTGGCCTGCTTCACCCTCGGCATCCGGTAGGAATTTGGGAACGATGAACAGCGAAATGCCCTTGGTTCCCGCAGGAGCGTCCGGCAGTTTCGCCAGCACCAGGTGAATGATGTTGTCGCTCATGTCGTGCTCGCCGGCCGAGATGAAGATCTTGCTGCCGGAGATCGCGTAACTGCCGTCCGCCGCAGGCACAGCGCGGGTCTTGATAATGCCCAGGTCGGTCCCGCAATGGGCTTCGGTCAGGCACATGGTGCCGGTCCATTGGCCGGCGGTGAGTTTGCTCAGGTAAGTCTGTTTTTGCTCCTCGGTGCCGTGAGCATGGATGGCCGACATCGCACCGTGAGTCAACCCGGGGTACATGCCCCAGGAGGTGTTGCTGGAACCGACCATCTCACTGATGACCAGGCCCAGAGAGCTCGGCAGGCCCTGGCCGCCGTACGCCGGATCGGCCGCCAGACCGTGCCAGCCACCCTCGACGTATTGTGCGAATGCCTGCTTGAAACCTGTAGGCGTCGTGACCACGCCGTTGTCGAAATGGCAGCCTTCTTCGTCGCCGCTGCGATTCAGCGGCGCAAGAACGTTTTCACAGAATTTAGCGCCTTCTTCAAGAATCGCATTGACCATGTCCGGGCTGGCCTCGGTGGCGCCCAGCGCGGCGTAGTTGCCATGAAAGTCGAAGACGTGGTCGATCAGAAAGCGCATGTCGCGCAGGGGAGCTTTGTACTCGGGCATGGTCATTTCTCCAGCAGCAGATGCCCTAAACCTACTGCTACCGCCACTGCCTCACAATCACAGTGCAGGCGCTGAATGCGCCGTCATCACTCAACCCGCAGCGGCATCCATCCGCACCGCGCCACGGCGGGTCTGACCGAACGCCACCACACAATTTCGCCCGGCGCCTTTCGCGCTGTAGAGCGCTTCGTCCGCAGACTTGAGCACTTTTTCGGGGGTGCGCTGCTCCACGCGTTCGGCGACACCAATGCTGACGGTGACCGACACACTTGAAGCACCCGAACCCAAACGTTTCTGGCGCCCTTGCTGATCATCCTGCGGACGACTGTCCTGATTGCGCAGTTGAATGTTGTAGGTGGCGATGGATTCACGGATGACTTCCAGGTGCGGCATGCACTCTTCGAGGGTCTTGCCCGCAAACACCAAGGCAAATTCCTCACCGCCGTAGCGATACGCCCTACCGCCCCCGCCGATTTTCGACAGTTTGCTGGCGACCAGCCGCAGCACCTGGTCTCCGACATCGTGACCGTGGGTGTCGTTGAATTTCTTGAAGTGATCAACGTCGCTCATGGCCAGCACATAATTGCGCCCCAGCCGTTGCATACGCTCGTTCAAGGCGCGGCGACCCGGCAAACCGGTCAGCTCGTCGCGGAAAGCCATCTGATATGCCTCGTGGGCAACGGCGGCGGCGATCATCAGCATCACCTGGCTGCACATGATGTTCAGGGTAAACGGCAGGATGAAGGTTTTCGGCAACGCCCAGAACAACCCGAGCAGACCCACCAATTGTGCGGCGTGCAAGGGTCGTGGATTACGCCAGTATTGCCAGCTCAGCAGGAGGAACGAGGCAATAAACACGGGGTATGACAGCTGAATCAGGCTCATCCACGCGCCGTGCAGAGCTGGCCAGCGGATTTCCGACAGCCACATCAACAGCGCCTGTGGGTAACTTTGCTCCAACCCCAACGCCACACTGCCGACGGCCAGCAACACAGCGAAACGCGCCACCATGTCCTGGAACAAATGGGTGCGCTCCTGCCAGGCCGCGAATACACCAAACATCAGCGGCAGCAACAGACAGCACAGGTGAAAGACCACGGCGGCGTCGTCACGAACCTTGCCGTTGTCACGGTAGTAATCGGTTTGGGTGTCGAGCAAAAAGTAGGCGATGTACACCGTGACCATCAGAAACAGTTCACGCTGGCGTCGGTAAACCGCGCAGTAAGCACCGCCCAGCAATAGCACCAGGGTTGGCAGCACGTTGAACAGCGAAGTGAAAAAGACGTTGAGATCCTTCACGTACGCAGCCGCAAGCCCCGCGAGCAACAACAGTAGTGAGGGCGAAAAATGACTGAAACGTACAGCAGAAGAACGCGGCAAGGGATAGAGCTCCGACCGTCATAGCAATAGATGGCATTGTGCCCCCACTTTAACGGCCGATAACCTGATTTTCTGAGTGATTTGCCAAGTTTATTTAGTAACGGCGTTACTGGCTGCAGCAACGCAGTCAGTAACACCGAAAAAAGCCCCGGTATTTCCATCAAAGGTCGTTATAAAACGGCTGCAATGGCCCCTCGCTGGCGCTTCGACCTTCCGCACCGACCGGCTTGAGTGCCAGCGGTGCATCCAGCGCCTGTCGCGTTGTAATCTTGGGGCTGACGGGCCGTTGTGTGACGGCGTTTTCATCACCGACGTGGCCTTGCGGCAGGACCAGCGACGGATGGTCGAACGGCGCTTGCTCCCAGGCGACGCGTGGATCGGTCAGTCCGACTTCCATGAATTTGACCAACGCATCCACTTCATCTGGCGTGAGGTTCAGGGCTGTCATGTCCGGATCGAGGTTGGAGGTGTTGTGCTGATTCACCGCCGGGTGTTCGAAGCCGCTGGTGTTGTTCGCATCCTCGCCGCGCCGGTCGCCGCCCCGGTTGTAGAACTCCATGACCTGCTTGAGTGTCGCCCGGCTGCCATTGTGGAAATACGGGCCGGTCAACGCAATGTTACGCAACGTCGGCGTCTTGAAGGCACCATCGACAGCGTCGCGGAAACCGACATTGGGGGTGAGCGTAGCGTCACAGGGAATCGCTGCACTTAATGGCGCTTCAAAGGTGCACACGTCGATATCCAGCGGGTCAGGCACCTTGCCGCCTTGCAACGCGGTGTTGTATTCACGGGTAAAGGACAGCGGATTGCCCCACGCGTCCCCCCCGCCGAGCGCCAAATCCTCCGACGTCGGGCGCACACCGGTGTTGTAGAAGCCGTTGTCATAGAGCGTGGTCAGGTTATCGGCCATCACCATGCGTTCGATGCGCTCGCGAGGATGAAACAACAAGCGGCTGCCGGCGTTGGTCAATTCAGCCCCACCGTGGCAACTGACGCACTTGCCCTTGCCAAGGAACAGATTCATGCCCTGCACCTGCTGATCGTTCATGGCCGAATGATCCCCCAGCAAATAGGCATCCAGCGGTGCCTGATCTGAAACCAGCGTGGCTTCGTACATCTGGATCGCCAGCCCGAAGAACAGCGGGAAATTAGCCTCGATCTGGCTATACGGCGCACCGCCCAGCGAGACTTGTTGCGTGGCGTTCCACAGCCGTGGCTGGAAAGCTGCCTTGATCAGTTCGCGGTAGGTGGGGCGGCGCGCACCGGAAACCGGGGCCAGGACCGAGTCGGTGGATGAAATCCGCTGCTGTTTGAGCATCAGTGTGTCGAGCATGCGTCGCCCAATGTCGGCAAAGGTCCGCCCGCCGCAGGACATTTCGACTGCGCTGCCGGGAGGACCCACGGCCTGCGAAGCGGCAGAGGCGTCCTTGAGTGCCAGTTTCACCTTCACCGCCACACCGCTGCGGTCGCTGGTCACGAAGATCCCGGCATCAGGGTCGCGATTGCCAAACGGCGAGAAACCGTTGAACACGTTGTTGGCCCGGCCATCCCAGAAATTGCGCACGTTAAAGGCGGCGTTGATCACCGACGGCGCGTTACGCCCGGTACTGCGGCGGACATTGATGCCGCCGACCTGGAAGATCCCGTCGGGCTGCTGCGTGCACTTGTCGAAGCGCGGTTGATTGGGTTTGACGAAGTTGGCATCGAACACGCCCTGAGAGCCGACCACATCGTCGCTCGAATAGAGAATGGGCGAATTGCGATTCAGTGGATCAGCCAGCACGTGAGTCGGAAAGTCGGTTTTCTTCAGCGTGTAGTTCGGGCCGCCCTTGCCGCCTGACAGGGTCGCGTAGGAAGCCACGTCGCCGGGAATATTCGACGCTAGAAATGGCTTGTTGAAGATCGATGCGACGTTGGCGTTAGTGTGCGCCTGGCCGGGGTTGATCTGGTTGGTGATGCGGTGATCGACGCCGGCATGGAAGTGACATGACGCACACGCGGTAGCGCTGTCGCTGCCAACTTCCATGTCCCAGAAAAGCGCCTTGCCCAACAGAATCGCCGCGCCGCGATTGAGGACGTAGTCGGTCATCAGGTCGACTTTGCGCCCGCCTTCGGTTCCGGAGGGGTCAGGCGGTGTCATGCCACGCAAGGATTGCAGTGAAGGCACTTCCGGCACAGGCAGATCAACTTCTGGCGCTGTCGCAGCCAATGCGCCCTGGGCAGTCAGGGCGGTCATGCAGGCCAAACGGATTACTTGAAAGATGTTCATGCGTTTCACCCTGACGGCATTGTCGATTCAATATCGAGTTGCCGGAAGCAAGGTCGCCAAACAGAATTTTTTTCTTTTTTGCCGCCGGTTGTCAGGGGTTTTGCAATTAGTCTGCCAAGCGCTTGAATGCCTTGAATCACCGCATTTCGAAGCCTGGAAGCGCTTTCAGTTGGGGAAACTGTCCCCAATCATGGGCTTACTTCACCAAAATCGAGTCCAAAAAAAACCGCCACTCCCGAAGGAGCAGCGGTTTTTTTGAAGAGCTTCTTTAAGGCTTAGTAGCCCAGATCGAAGTTTTCTTCTTTCATGTCCATCAGGTTGTTGGCGCCCGACAGCATAGTTGCAACGTGAGTACGGGTACGCGGCAGGATGCGCTGGAAGTAGAAGCGCGCAGTCTGCAACTTGGCGGTATAGAACGCCTCTTCGGTGGTGCCGGCAGCCAGCTTCTCGGCAGCCAGGCGCGCCATGTCAGCCCAGAAGTAGGCCAGGCAGGCGTAACCGGAGTACATCAGGTAGTCCACGGAGGCCGCGCCGACTTCTTCGCGATCTTTCATGGCGGCCATACCGACCTTCATGGTCAGCTCGCCCCATTCTTTGTTCAGTGCAGCCAGCGGTGCGACGAATTCCTGGACCGCTTCGTTACCTTCGTTGGTCTGGCAGAACTTATGGACGATCTTGGTGAAGCCTTTCAGGGCCTCGCCTTGAGTCATCAACACTTTACGGCCCAGCAGGTCGAGTGCCTGGATGCCGGTGGTGCCTTCGTACAGCATCGAAATGCGGCTGTCGCGAACGTTCTGCTCCATGCCCCACTCGGCGATGAAGCCGTGGCCGCCATAGATTTGCACGCCGTGGTTCGCGGATTCGAAGCCGACTTCGGTCATGAAGGCCTTGGCGATTGGCGTCATGAACGCCAGCAGTGCGTCGGCTTTCTTCTTCTCTTCGTCGTCTACGCCGTACTTGACGATGTCGACTTGCTTGGCGGTGAAGTAAACCATCGCGCGGTTGCCTTCGGCGAACGCCTTCATGGTCAACAGCATGCGACGTACGTCTGGGTGCACGATGATCGGGTCAGCGGCTTTTTCTGGTGCTTTCGGGCCAGTCAGAGAACGCATTTGCAGACGATCGCGAGCGTATTTCAGGCCGCCCTGGAAGCCGATCTCGGCGTGAGCCAAGCCTTGCAGCGCGGTGCCCAGGCGAGCGGTGTTCATGAAGGTGAACATGCAGTTCAGGCCTTTGTTCGCCGCACCGATCAGGAAACCGGTGGCCGCGTCAAAGTTCATCACGCAAGTGGCGTTGCCGTGGATGCCCATCTTGTGTTCCAGGGAACCACAGGACACCGCGTTACGCGCACCGATCGAACCGTCTTCGTTCGGCAGGAACTTGGGAACGATGAACAGCGAGATGCCTTTGGTGCCAGCCGGTGCATCCGGCAGGCGAGCCAGTACGATGTGGACAATGTTGTCGGCCATGTCGTGTTCACCGGCCGAGATAAAGATCTTGGTGCCGGACACTTTGTAGGAACCGTCGGCCTGAGGTTCGGCCTTGGTGCGCAGCATGCCCAGATCGGTGCCGCAGTGCGGTTCGGTCAGGCACATGGTGCCGGTCCATTCGCCGGAAACCAGTTTGGTCAGGTAAGCATGTTGCTGCTCCGGCGTGCCGTGCTCGGAAATGGTGTTCATCGCGCCATGGGAAAGGCCCGGGTACATGCCCCACGACCAGTTGGCTTCACCAACCATTTCGCTGACTGCCAGGCCCAGGGACTCCGGCAGGCCTTGGCCGCCGTGCTCCACGTCGTGAGCCAGGCTTGGCCAGCCGCCTTCGACGAATTGCTTGTAGGCTTCTTTGAAACCGGTCGGGGTTTTGACGCCGGACTCGCTCCAGGTGCAGCCTTCGATGTCACCCACGCGGTTCAGCGGAGCCAGTACCTGCTCACAAAACTTGGCGCCTTCTTCGAGAATGGCGTCAACCATGTCTGGAGTTGCGTCTGCACAAGCCGGAAGGCTCTGATAGTGCGCTTCGTAGCCGAGCAGTTCGTCACGAACGAAGCGAATATCACGCAAGGGGGCCTTGTAGTCAGGCATAGCGATAAACCTCTGCTGATGTAACCGGGAATGAACGACCGTGGTGATTGGGTGAAACGGTCAAACAGTTGTTTGAAACATACGTTTACGCCCAAACCTTGTCAAGCGTCGATCTTTTGCCGTTCGTCATCACACCCATGCCAACAACAACGCACACAGCCGCTCAGCGCCATTGAAGAAGCATCAGGCAGCGCAGGAAAAGATTAGTGGGAGAAGGACTTACGCAGAAAAACGCCGCGAATATTCACGGCGTTGGAGGTGCGGATACAGCGGATGATCAGGCGAACGTATCGATCAACGTGCCAAGCACTTCATCGGAAGCCTTGGCGACTTTAACGCCAGCCTCCACCTGAAATTTGCCCTGAGCCATCTCGACCATATTGCTGGCCAGGTCCGACTGCTGGCTGCGGTCTACCGAACGCAGGCGATCAACCTGAACCTCGGACGACTGGCTGGTCACCGAACGCTCGATAGTCGTATTGGCGATCTGGCCAGCGGCTTGATCGACGCGGTTCTGCCCAGTCTGAATAGTGCTCAGACCGGCATAAAAAGCGGTGTTACCTGAGATTTCCATGGGAGAACTCGTCCTTGCGAAGGATTAACTGCGGCCATTGAAGCAGACCCGCCAGCAAAACGCCCGACAAAAACACTAATGGCACAGTGCCTTGTCATAGTTAAAACCATTACCGAAAAGCGTCAGTCCAGCAGATCCAGTTGAAGATGCTCCGCCACGGCCTCAGCCGTCACCAACTTGAGCTTTGGCACGCGCCCCAGGCACGGCGCAGGAATTCGCTCGGCCAGCGTGGCCAGGTTTTCTTCCAGGCGCGACGTCTTCGCATCGATGATGTTGGCCACCCATCCCGCCAGCTGCAAGCCGTCCTGAGCAATCGCCTCGGCCGTCAGCAGCGCATGGTTGATGCAACCCAAGCGCACACCCACGACCAGAATCACCGGCAAATCCAGCGCCTTGGCCAGGTCCGACAGATTGTCCTGATCCGCCAGCGGCACACGCCAGCCACCGGCGCCTTCGATCAAGGTGAAATCCGCCTGCATATCCAGAATCTGCCGCATCGGCGTCAACAAGGATTGCACGCTCAACGTCACGCCAGCCTCCCGTGCCGCCAGATGCGGCGCGATGGCAGGCTCGAACGCCACCGGGTTAACCTGTGCATAAGTCAGCGGCAGCGAACATTCCGCCAGCAACGCCAATGCATCGGCGTTGCGCAATCCCTTGGGCGTCACATCGCAACCCGAGGCGACCGGCTTGCCCGCTGCCGTGCTCATGCCCGCCAACCGCGCGGCGTGCAGCAGGCCTGCGGCGACCGTTGTTTTGCCGACATCGGTGTCAGTGCCGGTGATGAAATACGCTGCGCTCATAAGGGTTTCTCCAAAACGGCATACACCACTTGATAAGTCGCCGGCAGGCCTTCGGCCTGACGAAACTGCTCATAAGCCTCGACCAGCCCGAGGATCCGTGCCCTGCCAGTCAAACCGCCCGGCCGGCCGGGGTTTAAATTGTGCGCACCCAGCGCCTTGAGTTCATGGGTCAGGCTGCGCACGTCCGGGTAATGCAATACATGAGGACGCGTTTCCAGACGCACGACTTTCATACCACTGTCCGCACACAGCTGTTGATAAACCCCGAACTCGCGGAAGCGGTTGACGTGCACCATACCGTCTACCTGACGCCAACTGTCCCGCAACTCAAACAGGGTGCCCACGCACAGACTAGCAAACGCGAAAATACCGCCCGGTTGCAGTACCCGATGCGCCTCACTGAGCACCGAGGAAAAGTCCGCACACCATTGCACGGCGAGGCTGGAGAAGATCAGGTCGCAGGTCGAATTCTGTAGCGGCAATCGCTCGGCGTCACCGGCGATGAAATGCGTGGCGCCGCCCAATGGGCGAGCGTGATTGAGCATGCCTTCGGCGATGTCCAGCGCCACCCCATGGCTGCTCGGGAACCGCTCACCCAGCGCACGACTGAAATGCCCGGTGCCACAGCCCAGATCCAGCCACCGCTCCGGCACAAAATCGCCAGGCAAACGGCTCGACAATTGCCTGCCAACATCGCGCTGCAACTCGGCGACGCTGTCGTAGCTCGCCGCCGCACGGGAAAAGGATGCCGCCACCTGGCGTTTGTCAGGCAAACCACCGGGCTGCTTTGGAAGGGGAAGCGCAAGGGATAAATCAGTCATCACCGGACTCATGCAAAAAGGCCTGGATTGCCCCCGCCACACCGTGGGGGTCTTCCAGAAGAAACGCGTGGCTGGCCTGTTCAATCAGACCGATTTCGACATCCGGCAGCAATGCCAGCAAATCCCCCGCCGCCTCAGCCGGAACAAGGCCATCAAGGCCTGCGAACAAATGCAATTGCGGACCGCGATAAGCCTGTAAGGCTTGGCGGGTATCCAGTTGGGCGAGTACTTCCAGACCGCTCATCAGTACCGATGCCGCCGCATGGGGCGCACCACCCAGCAATAGTCGCGACAACCCGCGCGGGTCTTCGCAACCTTGCGCGCACAGCAGTGTAAAACGCTTCAATGTCATGCGCGGATCAGCCCGGCAGCCTGCCAGGAACGCATCGAAGGTCTCGCCAGGCATCCCGCTCGGCCACTGCTCGTGGGCGACAAAAGAAGGATTGCTCGCCAGGGTCAGCAAGCCGCAACAACGATCACCGCGACGCGCCGCTAACTCGGACGCCAACATGCCGCCAAGCGACCAGCCACCCAGCCAGGTATCTTGCGCGATGGTCGAATCGAGCTCATCGATCCATTCTTCAATATCGCTTGACTCCAGCTCGGGCAACGGCTCGATTTCGACGCGCAGGCGTTCATCCAACCCCTGCAACGCAGCCGCCAAGGGTTCCAGCGGCGAAATTCCGAGGCCCCAACCGGGCAGCAGAATCAGACGATCACGCATGGCTCGGCTCCAGTCCCAGTTGTGCGAAACAATCGGCGAGTCCATTTAACAACAGCTGCACCTGCGCTTCGCTGTGCGCAGCGGTCAGGGTCACACGCAGTCGGGCGCTGCCGGCGGGCACGGTTGGCGGGCGGATCGCCGTGACCATCAACCCACGCTCACGCAACAGGTGTGACAGACGAACTGCACGCCCCGCGTCGCCGATCATGATCGGTTGAATCGGCGTGAAACTGTCCATCAACTCCAGGCCGATTTGTTCTGCGCCATGCCGGAATTGGCGAATCAGCGTTTTCAGATGCTCACGTCGCCAGTGCTCGGTGCGCAGCAACTCGAGGCTTTTCAGCGTTGCGCAGGCCAGTGCCGGTGGTTGGCTGGTGGTGTAAATGTAGGGACGAGCGAACTGGATCAGACTCTCGATCAGTTCTTCGCTGCCGGCGACGAAGGCACCAGCAGTGCCGAACGCTTTACCGAGGGTGCCGACCAGAACCGGCACCTCTTCCTGGCTCAAACCAAAATGCTCGACGATCCCGCCGCCATTAGCGCCCAACGGGCCGAAACCGTGAGCGTCATCGACCATCAGCCAGGCGCCTTTGGCCTTGGCTTCACGCGCCAGCGCCGGCAGGTCGGCGATATCGCCGTCCATGCTGAACACGCCATCGGTGACCACGAGCGCGTTGCCGGTGGCTTTCTCAAGACGTTTGGCCAGGCTCGCAGCGTCGTTGTGCAAATAACGATTGAAACGCGCACCCGACAACAGACCCGCATCCAGCAACGAAGCATGGTTGAGCCGGTCTTCCAGCACCGTATCGCCTTGCCCCACCAACGCCGTCACCGCGCCAAGATTGGCCATGTAGCCGGTGGTGAACAGCAACGCCCGCGGACGCCCGGTCAGGTCGGCCAAGGCCTCTTCCAGTTCATGATGTGGCGTACTGTGACCGACAACCAAGTGCGAGGCGCCACCACCGACGCCCCAACGGGACGCGCCAGCGCGCCAGGCTTCAATCACTTGCGGGTGATTGGCCAGGCCCAGGTAATCGTTGTTACAGAACGCCAGCAACGGCTGACCGTCGACCACCACTTCCGGGCCCTGAGGGCTTTCGAGCAATGGACGCTGGCGATAAAGGTTTTCGGCACGACGGGCAGCAAGGCGTGCGGCGAGATCGAAAGACATGCAGCCCTCGCAAGAAAGAAAGAAACACAACCCCTGTAGGAGCTGCCGCAGGCTGCGATCTTTTGATCTTGATCTTAAAAAACAAAGTCAAAAGATCGCAGCCTGCGGCAGCTCCTACAAAAAACGGTCAAACAGCGGCGTTATAGAACTGCTCGCTGCTCTTCTGTTCCACCAATGCCTGCTCAATGGCCGCCTGATGCACTTCGTCGGCGTGCTCTTCGCGCGCTTCCGGCAGAATGCCCAGGCGGGAGAACAGTTGCATGTCCTTGTCAGCCTGCGGGTTAGCGGTGGTCAGCAGTTTTTCGCCGTAGAAAATCGAGTTGGCGCCGGCGAAGAAAGCCAGGGCCTGCATCTGCTCGTTCATCGCCTCGCGGCCGGCGGACAGGCGCACGTGGGATTGCGGCATCAGGATGCGCGCCACGGCGAGCATGCGGATGAAGTCGAACGGATCGATTTCTTCGGCGTTTTCCAACGGCGTACCGGCGACTTTCACCAGCATGTTGATCGGCACCGATTCCGGATGCTCCGGCAGGTTGGCCAACTGGATCAGCAAGTTGGCACGGTCATCGAGGGACTCACCCATGCCGAGGATGCCGCCGGAGCAGATTTTCATCCCGGAATCACGCACGTAAGCCAGAGTTTGCAGGCGCTCGCCGTAGGTGCGGGTGGTGATGATGCTGCCGTAGAACTCCGGCGAGGTGTCGAGGTTGTGGTTGTAGTAGTCGAGGCCGGCGTTGGCCAGCGCTTCGGTCTGGTCCTGATCAAGACGACCGAGGGTCATGCAGGTTTCCAGGCCCATGGCTTTCACGCCTTTGACCATTTCCAGCACGTAGGGCATGTCTTTGGCCGACGGGTGTTTCCAGGCTGCGCCCATGCAGAAACGGGTCGAACCGATGGCCTTGGCGCGAGCGGCCTCTTCGAGGACCTTTTGCACTTCCATCAGTTTTTCTTTTTCCAGGCCGGTGTTGTAGTGACCGGACTGCGGACAATATTTGCAATCTTCCGGGCAAGCGCCGGTTTTGATCGACAGCAGAGTCGACACCTGGACGCGGTTGGCGTCGAAATGCGCGCGGTGCACCGTCTGCGCCTGGAACAACAGGTCGTTGAATGGCTGAACGAAGAGTGCTTTGACTTCGGCCAAAGACCAGTCATGACGCAGGGTTGCAGTGGTGCTGGCGCTCATGGGCGTTTCCTTTGTTTTATGCTGGGCTTGCGGCTGGGGGAATGGAATACCCACAGGCGCTACACGGATGTTCGGCATATTTAAGGAAGACTCATGAGCTGTCAACCACCACACGTAGGACAGGTTTACATCTGGTTAAACATTGATCAACACTGCTTGCTGTGTTCGGAGCCGTCCGACAGCGGCATGCCGATCTGCACAGCGTGTGAAACAGAATTGCCTTGGCTCGGCGATCAGTGCAACACCTGCGCCCTGCCGATGCCCGCGCCGACCCTGACGTGCGAACAATGCCTGCGACAGCCGCCGGCCTTTGAGCGGGTCGCCGCACCCTGGACTTACAGCTTTCCCGTCGACAGCCTGATCACTCGTTTTAAACACAGCGCGAAATGGCCGTTTGGTCGCCTGCTTGCCGAACTGCTCGCGCAGTTCCTGCAGCATCGCTTTGATGAAGACCTGGAGCGTCCCCACCTGTTGGTTCCCGTGCCATTGGCACCCAAACGTCTGCGCCAACGAGGCTTCAACCAGGCCGCGATGCTCGCCCGCTGGCTCGGCGCTGGCCTCGATATTCCTTGCGATGAAACGCTGCTGTCGAGAGTTCAGGACACCCGTGCGCAACAGGACTTGAATGCTGACGCCCGCAGCAAGAACCTGCGCAACGCTTTCGCCCTGACCCCCGATACTTGCGTCAAAGGCCAGCACCTGGCGCTGGTCGACGACGTGCTGACCACCGGTGCCACGGCCCAAGCCCTGGCGTACCTGCTGATGGACGCCGGTGCCGCACGCGTCGACGTGTATTGCCTGGCCCGCACCCCCAAGCCCGGCGACAACACTTGACTTAAGCCGGACACAAACCCTGTGGGAGCGGGCTTGCTCCGGTCCCACAAGTAATATGGCCTGACTTGACTCCCGCAGCCCAAGTCGCCAACGTCCCCGCATTGTCACAGCCCGAAGCATCTCGCCATGTCCTTGCCTACATTGCTGTCCCAGCACATCGTCCGTCGCCCGCAGCGCATCGCCTTGCTGCAACACATCGCTGAACAAGGCTCGATAACCCGCGCTGCGAAAAGCGCGGGGCTGAGTTACAAGGCCGCGTGGGACGCCATTGACGAGCTGAACAACCTCGCGCAGAAACCGCTGGTGGAGCGCAGTGTCGGCGGCAAAGGCGGCGGTGGGGCCAAACTGTCCAGCGAGGGCGAGCGCGTATTGCGGTTGTATCAAAAGCTGCAAGTCTTGCAGGCTCAAGTGCTGGAAGCGGCAGAAGATGCCAGCGACCTCGACCTGCTGAGTCGATTGATGCTCAGAACCAGCGCACGCAACCAGTTACACGGCAAGGTGGTGGCTATTGACACCCAGGGTCGCAACGACCTGATCCGCCTTGAACTCGCTGGAGGCTTGAACATCGGCGTGCAAATCACCCATGGCAGCACCCGGCGGCTGGAACTGGAGTCCGGCAC
This sequence comes from Pseudomonas sp. LBUM1644, assembly GCF_059716195.1. Lineage (NCBI taxonomy): Bacteria > Pseudomonadati > Pseudomonadota > Gammaproteobacteria > Pseudomonadales > Pseudomonadaceae > Pseudomonas > Pseudomonas sp. LBUM1644. Next base: position 5,779,114 of record NZ_CP166812.1, read on the forward strand.
CGAAGTGGTCGCACTGATCAAGGCCGGCTGGCTGGAATTGCTGGGCATCGATCAACTTACAACATCAGGTAACAATTGCTTGAAGGGCATCATCGAACAAATTCTCGACGCCGAAGACGGCCCCAGTGAAGTGCGCATCGGCCTGCCCAATGGCCAGACACTCTGCGCCTTGGCCGAACCACTGCACCTGCGAACCCAGGGCCTTGGCACGGACAAAGAGGTGCTGGTGCAGTTCTCGCCCGCCAACGTCCTGCTAGGCATACCGCTCTAACCCAACGGCCCCGCAACCCTGTAGGAGCTGCCGCAGGCTGCGATCTTTTGATTTTGTTTTTAAGAGCAAGATCAAAAGATCGCAGCCTGCGGCAGCTCCTACAGGGATATTGCAACAAAAGCTTCATGGTGGCTCTTTAAGGTGACTGCAAAACCCGCAGGGAGCCTGATGTGAGCCTACTAGAAGACAACCAATCCACCGACCTCGAGAAAATGGTCGGCCTCAGCCGTCGTGGCTTCATCAGCGCGGGCGCCCTGTGCGGTGCAGCAATGTTCCTCGGCGGCAACTTGCTGAGCCGCAGCGTACTCGCCGCCAGTGTCAGCGCTGGCACCAGCAAGCTGTTGGGTTTCGACAGCATTCCCGCCGCCACCAGCGACGCCATCACTCTGCCGCCAGGTTACAAATCCTCGGTACTGATCAGCTGGGGCCAGCCCCTGCTACAGGACGGCCCGGCATTCGATCCGAGCGGTAATGGCACCGCGGAGCATCAGGAAGTCCAGTTCGGTGACAACAACGACGGCATGAGCCTGTTCGAATTTCCCGGCGAAAAAAACCGGGCACTGATGGCGATCAACAACGAATACACCAATTACCGCTACCTTTACCCGCACGGCGGCATGCCTCAATCGGCAGAAGAAGTGCGCAAGGCGCTGGCCTGCGAAGGCGTGTCGGTGATCGAGGTACAGCGCAAAAACGGTCAATGGCAATTCGTCCAGGGCTCGCGTTACAACCGACGCATTCACGGCAACGCGCCGATCAGCCTGAGCGGCCCGGCTGCCGGTCACGAGCTGCTCAAAACCAGCGCCGACCCGCACGGCAAGAACGTCCTCGGCACCTTCCAGAACTGCGCCAACGGCAAGACGCCGTGGGGCACTTACCTGACGTGCGAGGAGAACTTCACTGACTGCTTCGGCAGCAGCAACGCCGAGCAAGCGTTCGACGCCGCGCAGAAACGCTATGGCGCCGTGGTGACCAGCAAAGAGATCAACTGGCACCCGCACGACGAACGCTTTGACCTGGCGAAGAATCCCAACGAACTCAACCGCCACGGTTGGGTCGTGGAGATCGACCCGTTCGACCCCAAATCGACGCCCGTCAAGCGTACGGCGCTGGGCCGATTCAAACATGAAAACGCGGCCCTGGCCGAGACCCATGACGGTCACGCCGTGGTGTACATGGGCGACGATGAACGCGGCGAATTCATCTACAAATTCGTCAGCCGCGACAAGATCAACCGCAAAAACCCCAAGGCCAACCGCGACCTGCTGGACCACGGCACGTTGTACGTGGCGCGCTTCGACGCGGGCGACAGCAACGCCGATCATCCGAAAGGCCACGGCGAGTGGATCGAGCTGACCCACGGTAAAAACGGCATCGACGCCAGCAGTGGTTTCGCCGATCAAGCCGAGGTGCTGATTCATGCGCGGCTGGCGGCCAGCGTGGTCAAAGCCACGCGCATGGACCGCCCGGAATGGATTGTCGTCAGCCCCAAGGATGGCCAGGTCTATTGCACCCTGACCAACAACGCCAAGCGCGGTGAAGACGGGCAACCGGTGGGCGGGCCGAACCCGCGCGAGAAAAACGTCTACGGGCAGATCCTGCGCTGGCGCACGGACCGTGATGATCACGGTTCGAAACGTTTTGCCTGGGACCTGTTTGTGGTCGCCGGCAACCCGGGTGTCCACGCCGGTACGCCGAAGGGTGGCTCATCGAACATCACGCCGCAGAACATGTTCAACAGCCCGGATGGCTTGGGCTTCGACAAGGCCGGGCGGTTGTGGATTCTCACCGATGGTGATGCGGGCAACGCCGGCGATTTTGCGGGCATGGGGAACAACCAGATGCTGTGTGCCGACCCGGCGACCGGGGAGATTCGCCGCTTCATGGTCGGGCCGATTGGTTGCGAAGTCACCGGGATCAGCTTCTCGCCGGATCAGAAGACCTTATTTGTCGGCATTCAGCATCCGGGGGAAAACGGTGGTTCAACGTTCCCCGAGCATTTGCCGAATGGCAAGCCGCGGTCTTCGGTGATGGCTATCACCCGTAAAGATGGCGGAATAGTCGGCGCCTGATAAGGCCCCTTCGCGGGCAAGCCTCGCTCCTACGGGTCATGCGCGATGTCAAAAATTCGCCTATGACCCGTAGGAGCGAGGCTTGCCCGCGAAAGCGTCGGCACAATCAACACTCATCTCAAGACCAAGCCCTAAAGAAGCCCCGTCTGCGCTACCATGCTTGGCCGGACGCGGCAGCCTGCTGCGCGCAGGAGTCAGCATGGCCCACCCGTTTGCAACCCTCACCCCAGACCTCGTGCTTGATGCCGTCGAAAGCATCGGCTTTCTCAGCGACGCGCGCATTCTTGCGCTCAACAGCTACGAAAACCGCGTCTATCAAGTCGGCATCGAAGACTCCGAGCCGCTGATCGCCAAGTTCTACCGTCCGCAACGCTGGACCAATGAAGCCATTCTCGAAGAGCACCAATTCACCTTCGAACTCGCCGAGTGCGACGTGCCCGTGGTTGCACCGATGATTCACAACGGCGCTAGCCTGCACGAACACAACGGTTTCCGTTTCACCCTGTTTCCGCGCCGTGGCGGTCGCGCGCCGGAGCCAGGCAATCTCGATCAGCTGTATCGCCTGGGTCAATTGCTCGGTCGCCTGCACGCCGTCGGTGCAACCAAGCCGTTCGAACACCGTGAAGCGCTGGGCGTGAAGAACTTCGGACACGATTCACTGACCACATTGCTTGAAGGCAATTTCGTACCCAAGAGTCTGCTGCCGGCCTACGAGTCCGTGGCCCGAGACCTGCTCAAACGCGTAGAAGAGGTCTACAAGGCCACTCCGCACCAGAACATCCGCATGCACGGCGATTGCCACCCCGGCAACATGATGTGCCGCGACGAGATGTTCCACATCGTCGACCTCGATGACTGCCGCATGGGCCCGGCCGTGCAAGATATCTGGATGATGCTTGCCGGTGATCGCCAGGAATGTCTCGGCCAGCTGTCGGAATTGATGGACGGCTACAACGAGTTTCACGATTTCGACCCACGGGAATTGGCGCTGATCGAACCGCTGCGCGCACTGCGCCTGATGCATTACAGCGCCTGGCTGGCCCGTCGCTGGGACGATCCGGCATTCCCCCACAGTTTTCCGTGGTTCGGCACGGAGCGGTATTGGGGGGATCAGGTGTTGGCGTTGCGTGAGCAATTGGCGGCGCTCAACGAAGAGCCGCTGAAACTTTTTTAAGATCAAGATCAAAAGATCGCAGCCTGCGGCAGCTCCTACAGAGTGAACACAATTTCCCTGTAGGAGCTGCCGCAGGCTGCGATCTTTTGCTTTTCAGAGACGACACCTCTATAAACCCTTTTTGTTAGCTGCCTAAGCAAGGATTCTGCATGCAAGCCGCCAACCCGCGTCGCGGGTACATCCTGGGCCTGAGTGCCTATATCATCTGGGGACTTTTCCCGATCTACTTCAAAGCCATCGCCAGTGTGCCCGCCGTGGAGATCATCATCCATCGCGTGCTCTGGTCCGCGCTGTTTGGCGCCTTGCTGTTGATGGTGTGGAAACATCGGGGCTGGTGGCGCGAGCTGCGTGACAATCCGAAACGCCTGGCGATCCTGGCCCTGAGCGGCACGTTGATCGCGGCTAATTGGTTGACCTATGTCTGGTCGGTAAACAACGGGCGAATGCTCGAAGCCAGCCTCGGGTACTACATCAACCCGTTGGTCAATGTGTTGCTGGGGATGCTGATCCTGGGCGAACGGCTACGGCGCATGCAGTGGATTGCAGTGGGTCTGGCAGCGGTAGGGGTGGCGCAACAAGTGTGGCAAGTTGGCAGTTTGCCGTGGGTGTCGCTGGTGCTCGCATTTACGTTTGGCGTCTACGGGCTGATTCGCAAGCAGGCGCCCGTCAAGGCATTACCCGGGCTGGTAGTGGAAACCTGGATGCTGGTGCCGATTGCCGTTGCCTGGTTGCTGTTCAATCCGACGGCTGCAAGCGCTCAACCTGAGTTCTGGACCACCTCCGAGGCCTGGTGGCTGGTGGCTGCCGGTCCGGTGACGCTGGTGCCGCTGGTCTGTTTCAACGCCGCCGCGCGGCATTTGCCCTATACCACGCTTGGTTTTCTCCAGTACATCGCGCCGACGCTGGTGCTGTTGCAAGCCGTCCTGGTATTTGGCGAACACTTGTCGTCCAGCACGCTGGTAGCGTTCATCTTTATTTGGGCTGGCCTGGCGATTTACAGCGTCGACGCTGTGATCAGCATGCGCCGGCGCAGCTGATCAAAAATCATACAAGCCTCTACAGGCCACGTCCTTTGTGGCCTGCAGCCATCGTTCCCAAGGTTATCCACAGCGTGATCCCCGGTGTTTGTGCGCAACTCATTGAAACTGATGGTTTTTTGATCAGGTCTTGGAGAAGCCCGGCCGGCTTGGGCTGGCGGGCTGTCTCTACAGGTTATCCACAGGCAGGTGCACGTTTAACTTGGATAACCCTGTCAGGGTTCACTGCGTAACACGAGTTCGACCATCAAATCGTCCGCCAGGGTTTCCAGGCGCGACTGCAACACGTCCAGCGACAACGTCAGCGGCACCGCGAGAATCGCTTCGGCGTGGAACAGTGGCTCGCTGCTCATCGGCGCGGGCCGCACTTCCGTGACCAACCTTTCCAAATTCACGCCCTGCTCGCTCAGCAGGCGGGTGATGTCGCGCACGATGCCGGGACGATCATTGCCGACCAGCTCCATGGCAATCGGTTTCCAGGTGCAGGACTGCTCGATGCCGCTTTCGGCGATCAACACGCGAATCCCTTGTGCAGACAACGCTTGCAGGGCATCGACCAATTCGTCGTAGGCCTCGGCCGGCACACCCACCCGGAGAATCCCGGCAAACTGCCCAGCCATACGCGACATGCGACTCTCTAGCCAGTTGCCGCCGTGCTCGGCAATGCACTGGGCGATGCGCTCGACCTGCCCAGCCTTGTCCGGCGCGAATACGGTGAGTACGAGGTGGTCCATGGGGCAGCCCTCTTTTGTTATAGAAAGAGAAGTATAGGCAAGGGGCGATTCTGTGTTGAATCGCCGGGCGCCTTCGCGGGCAAGCCTCGCTCCTACAGGGCTTTGCGCAATCGCTGTAGGAGCGAGGCTTGCCCGCGAATGGGATACCGCCGAGCTGAAGGGAAAAACAAATCGTGTACAACTTTTGATATTTAACTGGAACAATCCAATAGTTTTTTGAGAGCATCCTGTCCCCCGACGTGACTGCAATGCGTCACGGGGTCGCAGAACGACGTAATTAGTCTAATTTTCACAACCGCAATTCATCATGTAGTATGCCGCAGCGCGCACTACATAACGTTGGATCGATGTCTGCCACAGGCACATTCGCAACCCTGAAAGCCCCGTCAGCAAGGCCTCAAAGCCGTTGATTGGTCCCCACCCAGCCGCCCGAAAAGGGCATGTACTGGCGGACGGGTTTGTGGTTTAAATGGCCAGAGGCTTCATTGTCAAAATTGAAGAGCTGAAAAGCGAAATAGCTGAGCAGAGTGAGGCAAGCAATGACTGAACACGTTCAAGTCGGTGGCCTGCAGGTCGCCAAAGTCCTGTTCGACTTCGTGAACAACGAAGCCATTCCCGGTACCGGCCTCACCGCCGATAAGTTCTGGGCCGGTGCCGATAAGGTCATTCACGACCTGGCGCCGAAGAACAAAGCCCTACTCGCCAAACGCGATGATTTCCAGGCTCGTATCGACGGCTGGCACCAATCCCGTGCCGGTCAGGCGCACGACGCCGTGGCTTATAAAGCCTTCTTGCAAGACATCGGTTATCTGCTGCCAGAAGCGGCCGATTTCCAGGCAACGACACAAAACGTCGATGACGAAATCGCCCGCATGGCCGGTCCACAGCTCGTGGTGCCGGTGATGAATGCCCGCTTCGCGCTCAATGCCTCGAACGCCCGTTGGGGTTCGCTGTACGACGCGCTCTACGGCACCGACGCGATCAGCGAAGCTGACGGCGCGGAAAAAGGCAAAGGCTACAACAAGGTTCGCGGTGACAAGGTGATTGCCTTCGCCCGAGCCTTCCTCGACGAAGCCGCGCCATTGGCCGCCGGCTCCCACGTCGACTCCACCGGCTACAAAATCGTTGACGGCAAACTGGTGGTCGCCCTTAAAGGTGGCAGCAACACCGGCCTGCGCAGCGACGCACAACTGATCGGTTTCCACGGCAACGCCGCGGCACCGACAGCGATCCTGCTGAAAAACAACGGCCTGCACTTCGAAATCCAGATCGACGCCAACACCCCGGTCGGCCAGACCGATGCTGCCGGCGTCAAAGACATCCTGATGGAAGCCGCGCTGACCACCATCATGGACTGCGAAGACTCCGTCGCCGCTGTCGATGCCGATGACAAAGTGGTGATCTACCGCAACTGGCTCGGCCTGATGAAGGGCGACCTGTCGGAAGAAGTCTCCAAGGGCGGTCAGACCTTTACCCGCACCATGAACGCCGACCGCACTTACACTGGCGTCGACGGTAAAGAACTGAGCCTGCACGGTCGCTCGCTGTTGTTCGTGCGCAACGTTGGCCACTTGATGACCATCGACGCGATCCTCGATAAAGACGGCAACGAAGTACCGGAAGGCATTCTCGATGGCCTGGTGACGTGCCTCGCGGCGATCCACAGCCTCAACGGCCACAACTCGCGCAAGAACAGCCGCACCGGTTCGGTCTACATCGTGAAGCCGAAGATGCACGGCCCGGAAGAAGCCGCGTTCACCAACGAGCTGTTCGGGCGCATCGAAGACGTGCTGGACCTGCCACGCAATACGCTGAAAGTCGGGATCATGGACGAGGAGCGCCGGACCACGGTCAACCTCAAGGCCTGCATCAAGGCCGCCAGCGAGCGCGTAGTGTTCATCAACACCGGTTTCCTCGACCGCACGGGCGATGAAATCCACACATCCATGGAAGCCGGCCCGATGGTGCGCAAGGCCGATATGAAGGCTGAGAAGTGGATCGGCGCCTACGAAAACTGGAACGTCGATATCGGCTTGAGCACCGGCCTGCAAGGTCGCGCGCAGATCGGTAAAGGCATGTGGGCCATGCCGGACCTGATGGCGGCGATGCTCGAACAGAAAATCGCTCACCCGCTGGCTGGCGCAAATACCGCTTGGGTGCCATCGCCGACCGCTGCTGCGCTGCACGCGCTGCACTACCACAAGGTCGACGTGTTCGCTCGTCAGGCCGAACTGGCCAAACGTGCGCGCGCTTCGGTGGACGACATCCTGACCATCCCGTTGGCCGTCAATCCAGCCTGGACTGCGGAACAGATCAAGAACGAACTGGACAACAACGCCCAGGGCATTCTCGGTTACGTGGTGCGCTGGATCGACCAGGGCGTGGGCTGCTCGAAAGTGCCGGACATCAACGATGTCGGCCTGATGGAAGACCGTGCAACGCTGCGTATTTCCAGCCAGCACATCGCCAACTGGTTGCGCCATGGCATCGTCACTGAAGAACAAGTGATGGAAAGCCTCAAGCGCATGGCGCCGGTGGTTGACCGTCAGAACGCCAATGACCCGCTGTATCGCCCGTTGGCGCCGGACTTCGACAGCAATATCGCCTTCCAGGCAGCGGTTGAACTGGTGGTCGAAGGCACTCAGCAGCCGAACGGCTACACCGAGCCGGTTCTGCACCGTCGTCGTCGCGAATTCAAGGCTGCCAATGGTCTTTGAGTAAGCGTTAACGCCGGACATTAAAAAGCCCTGATCTTTCGATCAGGGCTTTTTTGTTGGGGCTGTCAAAAGATCGCAGCCTGCGGCAGCTCCTGCATGGGATTCGTGTTGCCCTGTAGGAGCTGCCGCAGGCTGCGATCTTTTGATCTTTTAGCGTTTCACAAATCCATCCCCAACTCATGCTTGACCAGCCCCAGCAACTTGCCGGTGTCGATGGGCTTGAGCAGAAAATCCACCACGCTCAAATGCATTGCCGCGATGGCATCTTTCACATCGGCGTCGCCGGAAACGATGATGATCGGCATCGCCGCCCGAACCGATTCACGCACTTGGCGTATCAAATCCAGGCCATCGATATGCCCCATGCGCAGATCGGTAATGACCAGGCCAATCGATGGCTTTTCGTCCAACATCTTGAGTGCAGTTTCACCACTGGCAGCGGTCAAGCAGCGAATACCGTCCAGGCCAAGAATCTCTGACAGCAGCTCACGTGCGTCTTTATCGTCATCGACGATCAGCACCCGCTGCGGGGGAAGATCAGGTTCCAGCATGACGGCGCTAAGCGCCTCGCGCTCGGCGTCACTCAAAATATCGTGGTCGGACATGGCGTTCTCTACGTTTTCAAATTCAGTTCCCTAGCACAGTGGTGAGACATCGCTAAGCAGACCTTCAATGTGCACTTCGTCGGATAATTTTCCAATAGGGGAACACAGAGGATTTTCTGACAATTGCGTAGGGTTTTTCCGACATTACCTCACGAACACCGCCTACCTAGACTTACGTCCAATGGGCACCCTGCGCGCAGGGGCCGACCATGGCTGAGTCATCCGACAACAACAATTCAAAAAAAGACTGCGGTAATGGTTATGAGTAAAGCGGACGCCTTCACGCAGGCAGGGAAAACCGCGGTGTTGCAGAACATCCAGGGCACGTTGCAATTTCTTCAGCGCTTCCCGCCGTTCAATCAGATGGACCACACGCACCTGGCGTACCTGGTCGAGCAATGTCAGCTGCGTTTTTATGCGCCCGGCGAGAGCATCATCAAACCTGCCGACGGCCCGGTTGAGCATTTCTACATCGTCAAACAAGGCCGGGTGGTGGGTGAACGCCCCCACACCGCCAAGGGCGGGACCGAAACCACCTTCGAAATCACCACCGGCGAGTGCTTCCCCCTCGCAGCGCTGCTGGGTGAACGTGCGACCCGCACCGAACATCTGGCGGCCGAAGATACCTTTTGCCTACAACTGAACAAGCTGGCGTTCATCAAGCTGTTCGCGCTTTCCAATGCATTTCGCGACTTTGCCCTACGGGGTGTCAGCAGCCTGCTGGATCAGGTCAACCAGCAAGTCCAGCAAAAAGCTGTGGAAACCCTGGGTACCCAGTACTCGCTCAATACCCGCCTGGGTGAATTGGCCATGCGCCATCCGGTGACCTGCCGCCCGGACACGCCCCTGCGTGAGGCCGTAACGCTGATGCACGAGCAGCAGGTCGGCAGCATTGTGGTGGTCGATGAACACAAGGCGCCGTTGGGCATTTTCACCCTGCGCGACTTGCGGCAAGTGGTCGCCAACGGCACCAATGACTTCAGCGAAGCCATCGCACAACACATGACTCAGGCGCCGTTTTTCCTGACGCCGGATCACAGCGCCTTCGATGCGGCGATCGCGATGACCGAGCGGCACATCGCTCATGTCTGCCTGGTCAAGGATCATCGCCTGTGCGGCGTGGTCTCGGAGCGCGACCTGTTTTCCTTGCAACGAGTCGATCTGGTGCACCTCGCGCGGACCATTCGCAGCGCCCAGCGCGTGGAAAACCTGGTGGCGATGCGCGGCGAGATCGGCCAACTGGTGGAGCGCATGTTGGCCCATGGCGCCTCCTCGACCCAGATCACCCACATCATCACGCTGCTCAACGATCACACCGTATGCCGGGTTATCGAGCTGACCCTCGCCGAGAAAGGCGACCCGGGCGTGCCGTTCAGCTGGCTGTGTTTCGGTAGCGAAGGCCGTCGCGAACAGACGCTGCACACCGATCAAGACAACGGCATTCTGTTCGAAGCGCGGGACGCGGCCCATGCTGCCGAGATTCGCGGCAAGCTATTGCCCATCGCCCAGCAGATCAACCAAAGCCTGGCGCTGTGCGGCTTTACACTGTGCAAGGGCAACATCATGGCCGGCAACCCCGAGCTGTGTTTGTCCCGGGCGGAATGGGCGCGGCGTTTTGCGGCGTTTATCCGCGAAGCGACCCCGGAGAACCTGTTGGGTTCGAGCATCTATTTCGATTTGCGGGTGGTCTGGGGCGACGAGCAAGGCTGCGAGCAGCTGCGTCGTGGGATTCTCGACCAAGTCGGCGATAACCGGCTGTTCCAAAGAATGATGGCCGAGAATGCCCTGCGCAACCGCCCGCCCGTAGGACGTTTCCGAGAGTTCGTGCTGGCGCGCAAGAATGGCGAGAAAGCCACGCTGGACCTGAAAGTCCAGGGCCTCACCCCTTTCGTCGACGGCGCTCGCCTGCTGGCATTGGCACACGGCATTGAAGCCAACAATACGCTGGAGCGTTTTCGCCAACTGGTGGCCAAAGAGGTCATCGAACCACTGGACGGCGCAGCGTACGAAGAGGCGTATCACTTCATCCAGCAAACCCGCATGCAGCAACATCAACTACAGACCCGCGAGAACTTGCCCTACTCCAACCGGGTCGATCCCGACAGCCTCAATCACCTCGATCGACGGATCCTGCGTGAATCCCTGCGCCAGGCACAACGCCTGCAAAGCAGCCTGACCCTGCGGTATCAGCTATGAGCCTGTTTTCATGGTTGCGCCCGGCAGGCCCTGTCCTTTGCGGCGAACTGCTGCAACGCCTGGAACGCTTGCCGGCAATAGCCGGGTTGAGCGAGTGCAGCCTTCGTGAACAACGGTGGGTGGTGCTTGACCTGGAAACCACCGGGCTGAACCTGAACAAGGATCGGGTGCTGTCCATCGGTGCGGTGGCCATTGAAGACGGGGCAATCGATTTCAGTCAGCAGTTCGAACGAACACTGCAATGCGCCGACATGAAACTGGCCCCCAGCGTGCTGATTCATGGCCTGGGCCCCAGCGCGATTGCGGCGGGCAGCGATCCGGCGCAGGCGTTGCTCGAGTTTATGGAATTTGTGGGCGACAGCCCGGTGCTGGCGTTCCATGCGCCGTTCGATCAGCACATGCTTGGCCGCGCGTTGAAAGATCATCTGAGCTACAAGTTGCAGCATGTGTTTCTGGATGTGGCGGATATTGCGCCGCTGCTATGCCCGCAGGCGAACATTCGTGAAGCCGGTCTGGATGAATGGATCGACTGGTTCAAACTGGAAGTGTTCGAACGCCACAATGCCAGTGCCGATGCACTGGCGACCGCGGAGCTGGCGCTGATTTTGTTCAGCCGGGCACGACAGCAACAGATTCATAGCCCGTTGAATCTGCAGCAGCGGTTGAGTCAGTGGAAACGGCGCCAACAATCCCCCTCCTTCTAACCTCTACCCCCCTGTAGGAGCTGCCGCAGGCTGCGATCTTTTGATCTTAAAATCACAGTCAAAAGATCGCAGCCTGCGGCAGCTCCTACAGGAGGTTTTCGCCAATCCGAAGACGATGCGGCCGACCCGACCAGTGGCCAATTGCTTACCTTCCCCGCCTCTGCCACAATCGCGAACAATTCTCGTTAGTTAACATTTCCCAATCGGTGATGCTGCGTGTCGTCAGTCCAAAGCCCCCACAGTGAGCTCGTCGGTGCGCTATATCGCGACCATCGCAGTTGGCTATTGGCCTGGCTGCGGCGCAATGTGGCTTGTCCGCAACGGGCCGAAGACCTGAGCCAGGACACCTTCGTGCGCTTGCTTGGGCGGGATGAACTGAAAGAACCGCGCGAACCGCGGGCGTTTCTGGTGGCGATTGCCAAGGGCCTGCTGTTCGACTATTTCCGCCGCGCCGCGCTGGAACAGGCTTATCTCACCGAATTGATGCTGATTCCGATCGCCGAACATCCGTCGGTGGAAGAACAGCAAATGATCCTCGAAGACCTCAAGGCCATCGACCGCCTGCTCGGCAAGCTGTCCAGCAAGGCCCGTGCAGCGTTCCTCTACAACCGCCTCGACGGTCTCAGCCACGCAGAAATCGCCGAGCGCCTGGGTGTGTCAGTGCCGCGCGTGCGCCAGTATTTGGCCCAGGGAATTCGTCAGTGCTACATCGCGCTGTACGGAGATCCGGTATGAGTCCGGCCAGCTCCAAGCCAGTGTCGGCCCAGGTGCTGGATGCGGCGATTGCCTGGCAATTGTCCCTGGATTCGGCAAACCCGGTGGAGCGCGAAGAGTTCGCCAAATGGCACGCAGCCCACGAAGAACATGCACGCGCCTGGCGCCAGCTGGGCATGCTCGACCAGCGTTTCAGTGTCGCCAGCGGCCCGGCTCGCACCGCGTTGCTGCAATCCCGGGACAGTATTCGTCGGCGGGTTCGCCAACTGGGAAGCGGCGTGGCCAGCGTCGTCGCGGTGATCGGCCTGGCGCTGTTTGCCGGCGACCGTTACCTGCCAATCGACTATTGGCTGGCCGACCAGCGCACCGCCACCGGCGAGCAGCGCACCTTGCGCCTGAGCGACGGCACACTGATCAACCTCAACACTCACAGTGCCCTGGATGTGCGATTCGACGAGAAGCAACGTCGGATCATTCTCCAGGAGGGGGAAATCCTCGTCGAAACGGGTCACGGCGATGCCCGGCCATTTATCGTCGAGACTCGCGAAGGCAGCATGCGCGCACTGGGCACACGGTTCCTGGTCAAGCGCGAGGACGAAGGCACACGCCTGAGCGTGCTGAAGTCGGCCGTGGCCGCCCATCCCGAGTCGAGTCCTGAAGAACAGATTTTGCGCGAAGGCCAGCAAGTGCTGATGCGCAGTAATGGCCTTGGGCCGATCGTCGCTCTCAACGCCGGCGCCGATGCGTGGACGCAAGGCATGCTGGTGGTGGATAACGCGCGGCTGGAAGACCTGGTCCGTGAGCTCGGTCGTTATCGCCGTGGGCATCTGGGGGTTGCGCCGGAAATCGCGGACCTGCGGATCACCGGCAGCTTCCCGTTGAACGACACGGACAAAGCCCTGAACGCGCTTCTGCCGACCCTGCCCGTGAAAATCGAACAGCATACGGCGTGGTGGGTCACGGTGGCCAAAGCCGATACCAAGCCCTGAGTTTACTGTGCCTGATCTGGCGCCTTCGCGGGCAAGCCCGCTCCCACAGGGTTTTATGTCGACAGTAATTCCGTGAACGACGCCAAACCTGTGGGAGCGGGCTTGCCCGCGAAAGGGCCATCAGCCTCACAGCAAATGCTGAATCAAAATTATTTTCATCCAGCCCTATCACTTTTGGATTTTCGTTCGGCACCTAGGCAATTGAGAAGTATTCCCTTTCAGGAGCCGCTGTATGTCCCGTTCGCTAGACACCTTGTTGCGCCCCAGTCTGCTGGCAGTTGCCATTGCCCTCTGCGCTCCGCTCGCCAGCGGTCAACTGATCGCTGCGGAACAGGCGTCCAGCGTTCGCGCCTACAACCTGCCGGCCGCGCCATTGGCCAGCACCCTGAATCAGATTGCCAGCCAGGCTGGCCTCGCGCTGTCGTTGAACCCGTCGCTGGCCGCGGGCAAAACCTCGGCCCCGGTCAAAGGCCAGTTCGATGCGGCTGGCGCCCTGCGCGAAGCCTTGCGCGGCACCGGTCTGCAACTGGAGCAAAGCAGCGCTGGCACCTACAGCCTGGTGGCCGTGCCTGAGGGCGTACTGGACTTGCCAGCGACCAGCGTGATCGGCGTGGAAAACACCGAAAATGCCTGGGGCCCGGTACAAGGCTACCTGGCCAAGCGCACCGCCGCCGGCACCAAGACCGACACCGCACTGGTCGAAGTACCGCGTTCGATTTCGGTCGCGACCCGCGAGCAAATGGACGACCGTAGCGTCCACAGCCTGGACGATGCCGTGCGCTACATGCCGGGCATCACCGCCAGCAGCTATGGCAGCGACACTCGTACCGACTGGCTGCGGGTGCGTGGGTTTGAACCCACCCAGTTTCTCGATGGCCTGCCGCTGCCAAAAGGTGTGTACGCCAACCCAAAGCCTGAAACCTGGAACCTGGATCGTCTCGCCCTGCTACGCGGCCCGGCTTCTTCGATCTATGGCCAGACCCCGCCTGGCGGTTTGCTGGACATGGTCAGTCGCCGTCCGAGTGCCGAGTCGAGCAATGAAATCCAGGTGCAGTACGGCAGTGACAATTTCCGCCAGATCAACTTTGCCAGCACCGGCAAGATCGATGATGAAGGCCAGTTTCTTTATGGCCTGAGCGGCGTTATCCGCGACAGCGGCACTCAGATCGATCACATCGACAACAAGCGCTACAACATTGCGCCGAGCTTGACCTGGAACATCAACGACGACACCAAATTCACCCTTCTCTCGCAATTCACCCGCGACGATACCGGGATCACCAGCCAGTTCCACTCCATCCAGGGCACCAAGATCGACATGCCATTCGGCAAGATCTCCCACCACAAGAATCTGGGTGATCCGGACTACGAGTACTACGACCGCACCTACTACGCACTGGGCTATGCCTTCGAAACCCGCCTGAACGATGTGTGGCAATTCCGACAAAACCTTCGCTACACCAAGTCCGACCTGTCGTTCCAGGCGATTACCGTCAACAGCTACATCCCGTCGTTTGCCGCTTTCGGTTTTGTCGTCGACGATGAAGGCAACACCGGGCGGGGCACGACCAATGTCGACGAAGACATCAGCCAGTTCGCCGTGGACAACAACTTCCAGGGCGACTTCTCCACGGGTGATATCCATCACACCTTGCTGCTCGGGCTGGACCATCAGCGCAACAACACCAACTACACCTCGATCTTTGGTACCGCGCCGGACGTCAACGTCAACCACCCGGTATATGGCTTGCCAATCACTCGTCCACCCCGCTCCGCTGCGTTCTATGACCAAGACCAGAAAACCTATCAGACCGGTTTGTACGTCCAGGACCAGATGGCCCTCGACCAATGGCGCCTGACGCTGGGTGGTCGTGAGGACTGGGTCCACACGGGCACCAAGTTCTACACCAACGGCGGCGCCAGCAACACCGAGCGCGACAAGAACTTCACTGGCAACGCTGCGATCAGCTACGTGTTCGATTCGGGCTTTGTGCCTTATCTGTCCTACGCCGAGTCGTTCCAGCCAACCAGCAACGCCGCCGCCTCATCGACCGATTCGTTCAAGCCGACCGAAGGCAAGCAATGGGAACTGGGCATCAAGTACCAGCCCCCAGGCAGCAATACCTTGCTGAGCGCTGCGGTGTACGACCTGACCCAGAAAAACGTCTCCGTCACCACCACCGTGGGTAACGTGCCGATCACCAGCCAGACCGGCGAAGTGAAAGTCAAAGGCCTGGAGCTGGAAGCTGTTTCCGATGTCACCGAGAACCTGAAACTCATCGCCGCCTACACCTTGGCGAAATCCGAAGTGCAGAAAGGTGACTTCAAAGGCAACCGTCTGCAACTGATGCCGAACCAACAGGCTTCGCTGTGGGCCGATTACACTTGGCACAACGGCGTGCTGGACGGTTTCGGCCTCGGCGCGGGCGCGCGTTATACCGGCAACACTTACGGCGACCAAGGCAACACCCATCTGGGCAAGGCCAACGCCTACACCGTGTTCGATGCCGCGGTTCATTACGACCTGGGGCGCCTGGACAACAGCTTGAAAGGTGCCTCGCTGGCAGTGAATGCAACCAACCTGCTGAACAAGGATTACATTTCCACCTGTGACGGCTTCTATTGCTATTACGGCGACCTGCGCAGTGTCGTCGCCAGTGCAACGTACAAGTGGTAAACGCCTGATCTGATTTGCGCTTTGACCAAGCCGTCCTTCAAGACGGCTTTGGTATTTCTGAAGGTCATGAAATGAAAAGTAAAACAATTCGTCGCTGGTCCGCTGTCCACACCTGGACCAGCCTGATCTGCACTGTTTTTCTGCTGATGCTGGCGCTCACCGGTTTGCCGTTGATCTTCCATCACGAGATCGACCACTTGCTGGGCGATGCCGCTGAATTGAAGCCGATGCCGGCGGACACCCCACGGCTGAATCTGCAGCAGTTGGTGCAAGCAGCGGAAAAACATCGTCCCGGCGAGGTCGTGCAATATTTCGGCTACGAAGATGAAGAGCCCAACGGCGTGATCGCGATCATGGCGCCCACCGCCGGCACCGAGCCTAATTCGTCCCACACCTTCATGCTCGACGCCCGTACCGGCGAAGCACTGGAGACGCCGTCGGCCAACGGCGGCTTGATGATGGTGATGCTGCGCCTGCACGTGGACCTGTTCGCCGGGCTGCCGGGCAAGTTGCTGCTGGCATTCATGGGGATCATGTTCGTGGTGGCGATCGTGTCCGGGACGGTGCTGTACCTACCGTTCATGCGGCGCTTGAAATTTGCCACCGTGCGCCAGGACAAATCCACACGCCTGCGCTGGCTCGACCTGCATAACCTGATTGGTGTGGTCACACTGACCTGGGCGTTGGTGGTCGGCGTGACCGGAATTATCAGTGCCTGCGCCGACCTGCTGATCGCCGCCTGGCGCAACGACAGTCTGAGCGCGATGGTCGCGCCGTACCGCGACGCGCCACCGCTGACGCAACTGGCGCCGGCCACCCGTCTGCTCGACATTGCCCAGGAAGTCGCACCGGGCATGCAGCCGGACTTCATCGCCTTCCCCGGCACCCGCTTTTCCAGCGAACACCATTACGCCGTGTTCATGAAAGGCAGCACCCACCTGACATCACACCTGCTGACCCCGGTGCTGATCGACGCCAGCACCTTGCAAGTCACCGCGGTGGCCGAGCGGCCGTGGTACATGGACGCCATGGGCATGTCGCAGCCGCTGCACTTCGGTGATTACGGCGGCATGCCGATGAAGATTCTCTGGGCAACCCTGGATGTGTTGACCATCATCGTCCTGGGCAGCGGGGTTTATCTGTGGGTGGTGCGGCGCAAGGCTGCGAAACCCGTGCTGGAAAAAGCGGAGGCTGCGGCATGAAACCCCGCCAGTCGAGTTTCTGGAAAGTCTTCGCCACCCCGACCGTGATCGCCCTGCTCAGCGCTGCAGGATTATTTGCCGCGCTGCTGGGGGATGGCGTGTGGGATGCCTTGAGCTGGCTTGGCCTGGGCATCCCGGCTGTCCTCGCCCTGCGCGGCCTGCTGCAGCGCCGCTAACCCGTAGCAGCTGCCGAGCCCGCGAGGCTGCGTTCGGTCGCGCAGCGGCCGCCATTCGGCGCATTCGATCTGCCTCTCATAAGCCGGTTGCAGGTTTTACGACTGCTACGCAGTCGGACGCAGCCTCGCAGGCTCGGCAGCTGCTACACACCTATATGACGCCCCCCCGCCCGTCGCCTCCCCCGGCCATTTCCCTGACATATTTATTGACATATTTACCCTTGCGCTTCTATAAAGACGCCTGTTGTACGACAACCTACAACAACACCAAAATCCAAAAATAAATCTGGTGAAGTGATGAAAGTCAAAGGCATCCGCTGGTGGATGGTCGGCCTGGTGACGGCTGGTCTGATGGTCAACTACCTGGCTCGCAATACCCTCTCAGTGGCCGCTCCGACCCTGATGAGCGAAATGAACATCTCCACCGAGCAGTATTCGCACATCGTGGTCGCCTGGCAGGTGTGCTACGCGCTGATGCAACCGGTGGCCGGCTACATCATTGATGCCATCGGCACGAAGATGGGCTTCGCGATTTTCGCATTCGCCTGGTCGATTGCCTGCGCCCTGGCGGCACTGGCAACCGGTTGGCAGGGCCTCGCTTTTGTCCGCGGCCTACTCGGCCTGACGGAAGCAGCGGGTTTGCCGGCAGCGGTCAAAACCTCCACCGAATGGTTCCCGGCCAAAGAGCGCTCGGTGGCCATCGGCTGGTTCAACATCGGCTCGTCGATTGGCGCCGTGCTTGCGCCACCACTGGTGGTCTGGGCGATTTTGCACAGTGGCTGGGAATTGGCGTTCCTGATTGTCGGCGGCCTGGGCGTAGCCTGGACTTTCCTGTGGATGATCTTCTACAAACACCCACGGGATCAACAGCGCCTGAGTGACGAGGAACGCGATTACATCCTCAGCGGCCAGGAAGATCACTTCAAAGACCCAACCACCAAAAAAGGTAGCTGGAAGAAGATCATCGGCAGCCGCAACTTCTACGCCATTGCCAGCGCCCGGATGCTTTCCGAGCCGGCCTGGCAGACGTTCAACGCGTGGATCCCGCTGTACTTGATGACCGAACGCCACATGAACATCAAGGAAATCGCGATGTTCGCCTGGCTGCCGTTCCTGGCCGCCGACCTTGGCTGCGTCCTCGGTGGCTACCTGAGCCCGTTCTTCCATAAACACCTGAAAGTGTCGTTGTTCACGTCGCGCAAAATGGTGCTGCTGTTCGGCGCCTCGTGCATGATCGGCCCGGCCTGCATCGGCCTGGTGGCCAGCCCGTACACCGCCATCGCGCTGTTGTGCATCGGCGGCTTCGCTCACCAGACATTGTCCGGTGCGCTGTATGCGATCACCTCCGACTCGTTTGGCAAGAACGAAGTGGCCACCGCCACGGGGATGGGCGGAATGTTCGGCTACCTCGGCGCCGCCGCCTTCACCCTGGTGTTCGGTGTGATGGTGACCAAGATCGGTTACAGCCCGTTGTTCGTGGTGCTGGCGATTTTCGACATCGTGGCCGCGTTCATCGTCTGGACGGTTGCTCGTGAACTCAAGCCTCAGGCCGCCTCGGGCCCGCAAGACGCGCAGACACTGCAACCTGCCAGCTAAAACGCAAAACCCTGTAGGAGCGAGCTTGCTCGCGAAGGTGTGTCAGTCGACGCCAACGTGGCTGATACATCATCGCGAGCAAGCTCGCTCCTACAGGAAATTGTGATCTTGAGCTATCAGATCAACGCGCTATGCTGCTCGACACTGCCACCGACCGAGACACCGCCATGTCCGCCCCGAGCATGACCCTGTTCCACAACCCTCTCTCGCCCTTCGTTCGTAAAGTTCTGGTGCTGCTGCACGAAACCGGTCAACAGGATCGCGTGGCGCTGCAAGCCAGCATGCCTAACCCCGTCAGCCTCGACCCAGTCCTCAACGAAGACAATCCCTTGGGGAAAATCCCCGCTCTGCGCCTGGCCGATGGCAACGTCATCCATGACAGCCGGGTGATCCTCGATTACCTCGATCATCAACACGTGGGCAACCCGTTGATCCCCCGCGAAGGCTCGGCCCGCTGGCGCCGCTTGACCCTGGCCTCCATGGCCGACGGGATCATGGACGCCGCCGTGCTGACCCGTTACGAAGTCGCCCTGCGCGCCCCGGAGAAACACTGGGACGAATGGCTCGACGGCCAACGCGACAAGATCCGCCGCGCCCTGGCGGTGCTGGAAACGGATGCGATTGCCGAGTTGACCAGCCACTTTGACGTCGCGGCCATCAGCGTGGCGTGTGCCTTGGGTTACCTCGATTTGCGTCATCCGGACCTGGCATGGCGCGACGCGAATCCGAAGCTGGCGGCGTGGTACTTCGAGGTCAGTCAGCGGCCTTCGATGGTGGCGACGATGCCGAAGGTTTAGATCTTCGCTGGTGTTACAAACCTCAAAAGATCGCAGCCTTCGGCAGCTCCTACAGGGGTACTCATCCCAATGTAGGAGCTGCCGAAGGCTGCGATCTTTCCATCTGTGCACAACGACCCTATCAGTTCTGATAGTAGGCATAGACTGAGAAACCTCCCATGCTGACGGTCCGGCTTTATGGACCTTGCTCGGAGATCAGCCAATGCCTACTCATTCACGCAAAACAATCCTGCTGGCAACCGATCAACAGCGCTCGGTGTTGATCACCCTCGACGAGAATCGGCTTCAGCCCATTGCCTACACACCTTACGGACATCGCCCACGGGAAAACGGCTTGCTCAGCCTGCTCGGGTTTAACGGCGAATCAACGGACCCTCTGACCGGGCATTATCATTTGGGGAATGGGTATCGGCAGTTCAACCCGGTGTTAATGCGGTTTAACAGCCCGGACAGTTGGAGTCCGTTTGGGGAGGGTGGATTGAATGCGTATGCTTATTGCGGGGGGGAGCCAGTCAACCGGGATGACAGAACTGGGCATATGTTCAAATCGCCGCTAAACACAGCATCTATGAAAGTTGACCTCACTAAAGCTGCAGTTGTCCCCAAAAAATCGCTGCCGCAGATAGCCGAGGTTATTAAACCTTCTACGACTTCAGAAACGACAAATGTTTTCACGAAGCATCCCGCGGCGCCTGAAATCGCAACGGGTGAGACCACAAGACAGCTAAAACAACTCCCCGCGCTCTCAAGTACTACTGACATCGAATTTCGCAAGTCACTCCATCAGGCAACCGAAGGAGGACACGCCATCAATCCGGCCACCAGTGATTCGAGAACGTTGTCTACACCCGCTACGGTTCCGACTGTAAGACCACCACGCTCGCGAAATACGTATGTATTGGGCGGAGACAAAGATTTTGTGAAACTAAAAATCGACGCATCGAAACCTGACGGACCAAGCATTCAAAACAAGCAGGTCCGAGGCTCCTGAGCCATCGATTTTTTTACAGTAGTGATCGCGGCCAGGAGCACTCCAGCCTTCCGCCATCAGTAAATCTGCAGTGCGGGATTATCGTAATCTTCGCTCAACAATCCGGCTTATCCGCCGTAAACCTTCGCGCCGGGTTCACCGCCGCGCCAAACTCACGCAACGCCTTGGCACCAATCAACAGCGGATAGTTAAAGCTGCTGCGATCCGTCAGGTTGACCTCGACCGTGCGTTTGACGTTGCCCAGGCACAGTTCCAGATCGACCACCGGGCGTTTGGTGGGCGCGGCCGCGTCTTCATCCTCGTCTTCTTCAGAACGGGTCTTGATCTTGCTGATCCGCGCGACTTTGTGTTCGTAGACCTTGTTGCTGGCGTCTTTGGTGGCGAGGCGGAAGCGCACCCAGTCTTCACCGTCACGGGTGAAGGTTTCGATGTCTTTGGCGGACAGCGACGCGGTCAGCGCGCCGGTGTCCATTTTGGCCTTGAGCACTTCGCCGCCGATTTCCGGCAGCGCGATGTATTCGTAGCGCCCGTACAGGGTCGGCTCGGCGGCCATGATGGGCAAGGCTACGAGGGAAAGCAGTGCAAGAAGGGATTTCACGTAGTGGGCTTCCTTGGAGAGTGGGCAGCGGGATTTTAGACCGCTGTCTCTGAATTCGTTCGGCGAAAATGAGGATCAGAAGACCGCAACATTGTAGGAGCTGCCGAAGGCTGCGATCTTTTGATCTTGATTCTGAAAAGCAAGATCAAAAGATCGCAGCCTTCGGCAGCTCCTACAGATGCAGCTTTTCCAGCATAGCGCTGCCCACGTGAAACATTCGTCACCATCGATTCCGGGATTCTGGGATTTGCTCAGCGGCAACGTGCCGAGAATCATCATCGACATCAAGACCCGCGAACTCGACCCGGCACTGTGGCAGGGCGATTACGAAAACGATCCGCTGTTTCGTGAAACTGTCCAGAACTGAGTCAACCAGCTCTGGATCGAGAAGGACCAACGCATCGACGCCTTGCGCGCCGAGCGCCATTGAATCAACTGCCGCTGCCGGCGCCCCAGATCCCGCCCAGGCTTTCCAGCAACGGACCGCCAACACCCTGATCGCCGAGGTATTTGAGGATCACCGGGGCAAACTGGCCGACCATGCTGTTGTCCATGCCCAGGGCGCCGAATGCGCCGTCCAGGTCACTGGTGTTCTTCACGTTACCCAGTGCGTTCTCCAGGCCGGCCGACTTGCCGGACGCGCCGAGCAACCCGCTTAGGGCACCCAGTTGACCGCCGCCGGACAGTTTGTCCAGCCCCGGTACGCTTTTGGCGAGTTGCGAGTAGTCAGTGGAACTCAATTGATTCTTCGCCAACCCCAACATCGCCCCGGTGCCACCGACGGCTTGCTGTGGCGTGACGTTCAATTGCGAAGTCAATGCGCCGAGCAGGCCGGCGGTTTCCTTCGTCGGTGCTGCAGCCGTTGCGGCGTTACCGCCCTGCATGCTCGAGGCCGCCTTGGTCACATCATCCAGGCTGAAACCGGCGAAGACCGGGCTGGCCGCCAGGCTCATCAGCGACGCCAGTGCAAAACCGCGTGAAATCTTCATCCAGACATCCTCTTGTGCCATGAACATCGCCTGCCAATGGGGCGGCGAAAAACTGTCCGTTGGACTGGCATCCCAAGGGATTGTTCCCAGCCTTGTCACGGCTTCTGTAGGAGCTGCCGCAGGCTGCGATCTTTTGATCTCCAGCGCATTCAGCCATGCCAAAAAACAAGATCAAAAGATCGCAGCCTTCGGCAGCTCCTACAGGGTCCAAACAAATTGCGTCCGACTGCATCCAGTCTAGTCCCGCCCACGTATATCAAGCACGGACAGACACTCCTGGCCGATTCTCCTCACTAAGGATCATCACCATGAAACGCACTTCGATCAAAACGCCGTTGATTGCCAGCCTGCTGACCCTGGCCCTTGGCGGTGGATTCGCCTTGAACACCGTGCAAGCGGCAACCATGAACCACGACAGCGTCATGGTAGGCGGCCAAACCATGCTGCCGAGCAAGGACATCGTCGATAACGCCGTGAACTCCGCCGACCACACCACGTTGGTCGCCGCCGTAAAAGCCGCTGGCCTGGTCGACACCCTCAAAGGCAAAGGCCCGTTCACCGTGTTCGCCCCGGTCAACTCAGCCTTCACCGCCCTGCCCGCCGGCACCGTCGACACCCTGCTGAAACCGGAAAACAAAGCCACCCTGACCAAAATCCTCACCTATCACGTGGTCGCGGGAAAACTCGACATGATGACCTTGGCCGAGAAGATCAAGGCCGGTGGCGGCAAGACCGAGCTCACCACCGTCGCCGGCGGCAAGCTGTGGGCGATGATGAACGGCCCGCACAACATCACCATCAAGGATGAAAAAGGTGACGTCGCCGACATCACCACTTACGACGTGTACCAGTCCAATGGCGTGATTCAGGTCATCGATAAAGTGCTGATGCCGAAAAGCTGAGCCGTGCCGCCGACCCTGCGCATCGGGGTCGGCCTTTTTCCGAGGTGTTCACCCGTGAATGGAACAACCCCACAGCGTGAACTAACCTCTGCCTGCAACCGGCACCGCACGCCGCGCACCTCGATCGCCTGGAGAACCACTATTCCCATCGCCGACGCCGATCAACTCAGGCAGCTTCTCGCCCAGTGTTCACTGGGCGACCGCCGCGCGTTCGAGACGCTTTACCGCAGCGTCGGCCCACGCTTGCATGGTGTAGCGCTGCGATTCATGGGGCGCCCGGATCTGGCGGAAGAAGTGCTGCAGGAAAGCTTCGTGCGCATCTGGAACAACGCCTCGCGTTACGAATCGCATCTGTCGGCACCGCTGACGTGGATGATCAACATCACGCGCCATCAGGCCATTGACCAGTTACGCAAACATCGCGACCGGCCGTTGAGCGATCTCGAAGAACAGGCGCTGATGGATGAAAGTCCCTCGGCCCACGAACAATTAAGCAGCGCCCGCGAGGCCAGCGCCTTGAATCGCTGCCTGCAAAGCCTCGAAGGCATGCAGCGTCAATCGATCACCGTCGCGTATTTTCAGGGGCTGTCGTGCTCTGAACTGGCCGAACACCTGGCCGCGCCGCTGGGCTCGGTGAAGTCCTGGATCCGCCGCGGCATGGAACGCCTGCGCAGGTGCCTTGAATCATGAACTACCAAACTCCGACCTTGCGCCGCGCCCTCGCCGCTGATTACGCCATCGGCTTGATGTCTTCTGCCGCTCGACGGCGTTTCGAACAGTTGTTGCTGGACGACGCAGCGCTTCGTGTGGAGCTGGCGCAGTGGCAGGAAAGCCTGGCCAGACTGACCGACGCACTGCCCGAACAGCCGGTGCCGGATCGCGTGTGGCAAGGGATTACGGCGCGAATCGATCCGCAAGTGCTGCACGTGCCTGAAAAACGTCCGTTCTGGAACTGGTTGCGCGTAACGGCAGCGGTTTGCTCGCTGGTGGTCGTTGTGATGTTGAGCGTGATCTACAACCGCGACAATGCGCGATACAGCGCCACCTTGCTGACGGCCGACGCGCAGCCTGCGTTGAAGGTTGAAGCGCACAAAGATTATTTGAAAGTCGAGCCGTTGACGCTGGCAGCGGTTGATCCGGGGCGAAGTCTTGAATTGTGGGTGATTCCGGCCGACGGCAAGCCTATTTCCCTCGGTGTGATTCCGGCGGGTGGCAAGGGTCGGTTACAGCTGAATGACGCTCAAAAAGCGCTGATCGACAAACCGATTGCGCTGGCGGTTAGCCTAGAGCCTAAAGGCGGTTCGCCGACCGGACAACCGACGGGGCCGGTATTGTATCAAGGGGCGCTGGCAGCGTTGTGATCGAGCCGGAACGAAACGCACCCTTTGTAGCAGCTGCCGAAGGCTGCGTTCGGCTGCGCAGCAGTCGTAAAATCAGAATTCGCGATGTGTCAGGTAGACCACGCATGCAGGGTTTACGACTGCTGCGCAGCCGAACGCAGGCTTCGCCAGCTGCTACGGATCGCGTTGTGGATAATGCTTGCGCCTCGTACCTATCAGTTCTGATAGTAGCCAGCCTTGCCCGACTGCCCCACAGTGAAACCCTGAACCAAAGTACTTTTCAGGGAGGCCCTGCCCATGCAGTCCAACCGCGAAACGCTGCTCTGTGACTACCGTTACGATCCGCTTGATCGACTCACCGTTTGCACCCAGTCAGAGCATCAGGGTACCCAGCGGTTCTACCTCCAAACTCGCCTTGCCACCGAGGTTCAAGGCACGGTGCAGCGTTCAATCATCCACCATCAAGATCAACTGCTGGCGCAGCAGCAGCGCGAGAACGGCGCAGTAGAAACGACCTTGCTCGCCACCGATCAACAGCGCTCGGTGTTGATCGCACTCGACACTACCGGACCTCGGGCCTTCGCCTATGCACCTTACGGCCATCGCATTGCGCAGAACGGGTTGCTCAGCCTGCTCGGCTTCAATGGCGAACGGCCGGACCCGGTGACTGGGCATTATTTGCTGGGTAATGGCTATCGGGCGTTTAACCCAGTGTTGATGCGGTTTAACAGTCCGGACAGTTGGAGTCCGTTTGGGGAGGGCGGGTTGAATACGTATGTGTATTGCGGTGGGGATTCGGTGAACAGGAGAGATGACACCGGACACGCGCCAGGATTATTAGCGTGGCTAATGAAGTCATTTGGAAAGGCCCCAGGCAATGCATACAACGCCCCGCGCCACTCCAACGCGCAAGTACCGTCAGATCATCCGAGAACAGTTCCGTCTTCAAAAATAAAAAATGTAGAGACAACAATAAAAGCAATCCAAAGAAACAAGATAAAATTGGATAAAGCAAATAGCAAACTAAACAAATTCTCAGAAGATCAATTCAACATCTACAACAAAATCAAAAAGAGAAATATTGACACTGCAAATGAATTTGGCTCCGAGGAACACGACACCATGGTGCACAACGCCCTCCGTAAAAGAAGAGAAAAACTCGAAAACAAAATACTGCACTACACAAAGAAAATCAGCACACTCGAAGATAAATTTAATGGTATACGCCATAATTAATTGGGCGATATCAAGTCACATTACTCCTTCATGCTCGCGACCCTATCAGTTCTGATAGTAGCCAGCCTTGCCCGATTGCCCCACAGTGAAACCCTGAACCAAAGGACTTTTCAGGGAGCCCCGCCCATGCAGTCCGACCGCGAAACGCTGCTCTGTGACTACCGTTACGATCCGCTTGATCGACTCACCGTTTGCACCCAGTCAGAGCATACGGGTACCCAGCGGTTCTACCTCCAAAATCGCCTGGCCACCGAGGTTCAAGGCACGGTGCAGCGCTCGATCATCCAGCATCAAGATCAACTGCTGGCGCAGCAGCAGCGCGAGAACGGCGCAGTAGAAACGACCTTGCTCGCCACCGATCAACAGCGCTCGGTGTTGAACGCACTCGACACGACCGGACCTCGGGCCTTCGCCTATGCACCTTACGGCCATCGCATTGCGCAGAACGGCGCGCTCAGCCTGCTCGGCTTCAATGGCGAACGGCCGGACCCGGTGACTGGGCACTATTTGTTGGGTAATGGCTATAGGGCGTTTAACCCGGTGTTGATGCGGTTTAACAGTCCGGACAGTTGGAGTCCGTTTGGGAAGGGTGGGTTAAATGCGTACGGGTATTGCGTGGGGGATCCGGTGAATAAAGTCGATCCGACGGGACATTTTTTTTCACTAGTAAGCAATCTAGGCAAAAAGTTTACGACCTTGTTCAAGCCCACTAGATCAATAGCCGAAAATCCCAACATCAGCTTTTCGGACAAAATAGCGACCACTTTCGATGAGCTTTCGACAACAACACAACAATCATTTAACAGAAACAAGAATTTCCAAGGTCCTATATCAGAGTCAAGACACTATCTGAACGAAGTTATCAGTAGCATGGAAAATCCACCGCCTTATGCTCAAAAGGCCGGAGCCATCAACTTTAATTTAGCCAGTCATGGCGATAGCACCCTCACAATGGATCAAGCCAAGAATTACGGGATACTCGCCCAAAACGTAGACGCCGGAAAACTCAGCAACACAGGTGCCCATGCCATCGCGGTTTATCCATGGATGAAAAAATTTATCTCCAATGGAGACCCCCGCGCATTTCTCGGGGCTGTTTTTAATGCTGGAGGTGCGCTGACCAGTGGTGTGGTGGATAAATCACTCCAAAACACTGGAAAAGCGCTGCGCCGGGGAAGCGGAAACATACGATAACGACAATCCAGGACGCAATTATGTCGACCAACCACCAAATCTCCTGCTGTCATTACCACTACGACCCACTGGATCGACTGGTTGATTGCGCATGGGAGTTGGTCAGCACCCAGCGCTTTTACCTCAAAGATCGCCTGGCCAACGAGCTTCAGGGCGCGCAGCAGCTAACGATCGCTCAGCATGAGAATCAAATACTGGCGCAACAAACGCTGCAGAATGGCATAGCGGAAGCCACCTTGCTCGCTACAGATCAACAACGCTCAGTCTTAAACGCGCTGAATACGACCGATTCTCGAGTCCTCGCTTACTCACCTTATGGCCATCGACACTCGATGAACGGCATGCTCAGCCTGCTCGGCTTCAATGGCGAACGGCCGGACCCGGTGACCGGGCATTATTTGCTGGGCAATGGCTATCGGGCGTTTAACCCAGTGTTGATGCGGTTTAACAGTCCGGACAGTTGGAGTCCCTTTGGGAAAGGCGGAATAAATGCCTATGCGTATTGTTCAGGCAACCCTAATAGTTATCGTGATCCGACAGGTCATAGTCTAATTTCCGTTTTAAGCACAATCACATTTTCGACCAAATCCAGCGTCTCCGGAAGCTGGAGGATAATCCCAAAAAATCTGGCCCCCAGCGCCATGATAAAAAATATGGACCAAGGCCTACTTGATAGCATCACCAAGTATCAACCGACCACCAAAAGAGTACTCACTAGTGCAGACAATGCGATCCGTCACGCCAAGCTAATAAAATATCGCGGCAACGAAGTCGACTCACTGATTCAAGCAAGAGAAAAACTAAGCACTCATATTTCAAACGAACAAAGAACCATCGAGCGAATACAGTCAGATGTCAGCTATGACTCCAACAGCAGTGGACCAACCCTCATAGAAGCCAGTCGCACGAAGTATGTTGACGTATTGGAATCCCAATCTTTAACCACGATTCAAAAAACATTCGACCTCAATAAAAAGCTCATCGAGAAACTTAAAGAATCAGCTACAAAAATACGAACTGGCCTACCTGAATCCACTAGAGAGCTTAAATAAAAAGGGCGACATGACGTCGCCCTTCTAATACCGCTAATTTTCTTAAGCCGCACTAAACAACTTATGCGGATCAATCACAAACTTCTTCGGCACGCCCGCATCGAACTCGCCATAACCACGTGGCGCGTCATCCAGGCTGATCACCTCAACCCCAACAATGTCAGCAATATGAATGCGGTCCCACATAATCGCCTGCATCAGCTGGCGGTTGTACTTCATCACCGGCGTCTGACCCGTGTGGAAGCTGTGGGATTTAGCCCAGCCAAGACCGAAGCGAATGCTCAGGCTGCCCATTTTCGCGGCAGCATCCACAGCACCCGGATCTTCAGTCACGTACAGGCCCGGAATACCGATTTTGCCCGCCACGCGCACAACACCCATCAGCGAGTTGAGCACGGTAGCCGGCGCTTCATGTTTCACACCGTCATGGCCATGACCGCGCGCTTCGAAGCCTACGGCGTCGACGGCGCAATCCACTTCAGGTTCGCCCAGCAGTGCCGCGATTTGCTCGTGCAGCGGGGTGTCCAGGGACAGGTCGGCGATTTCGAAACCCTGCGCCTTGGCGTGTGCCAGGCGGACAGTGTTGACGTCACCGATGATGACCACTGCCGCACCCAGCAAGCGAGCGGAAGCGGCAGCGGCCAGACCGACCGGGCCGGCGCCTGCGATGTATACGGTGCTGCCTGGGCCAACGCCGGCGGTCACTGCGCCGTGATAACCGGTGGGCAGGATGTCGGAGAGGCAGGTCAGGTCACGGATTTTTTCCATGGCGCGATCGCGATCAGGCAGTTTCAGCAGGTTGAAGTCGGCGTACGGCACCATCGCGTATTCGGCCTGGCCACCGGTCCAGTCGCCCATGTCGACATAACCGTAAGCACCGCCCGGACGAGCCGGGTTAACGCTCAGGCAAACGCCGGTGTGCATTTCCTTGCAGGAACGGCAGCGCCCGCAAGCGACGTTGAACGGCACGGACACCAGGTCGCCGATTTGCAGGTTTTCGACGTCGCTGCCCTTCTCGATCACTTCACCGGTGATCTCGTGACCCAGCACCAGGCCGGTTTGCGCCGTGGTACGGCCGCGCACCATGTGCTGGTCGGAACCACAGATGTTGGTGGACACCACGCGCAGGATGACAGCGTGATTGATCTTCCTGCCGCGCGGGTCCTGCATTTTCGGATAGTCGATTTTCTGTATTTCGACCTTGCCATTGCCGAGATACACCACACCACGATTGCCAGACATGCTTTCACCTCGCTGTTGTTTTTATGTAGCGGTCGCGTCGCCCAGGATCGGCGGCGCGTTGATTGCTCGGTAAATCAAAAGATCGCAGCCTTCGGCAGCTCCTACATTGACCGCATCCCCCTGTAGGAGCTGCCGAAGGCTACGATCTTGGCGGTCTCAAGAACGCTACAAAACCACCGTGCGGTTGGCGTTCAGGAAAACCCGTCGTTCAATGTGATATCCAACGGCCCGCGCCAAGGTCAGTCCTTCAATATCCCGCCCCTTGGCGATCAAATCTTCCGGGTAATGACTGTGGTCCACAGCCTCCACGCCCTGGGCGATGATCGGCCCTTCGTCCAGGTCGTTATTAATGTAGTGCGCCGTGGCGCCAACCAGTTTCACGCCTTTGTTATAGGCCTGGTGATACGGCTTGGCACCCTTGAAACCCGGCAGCAGGGAGTGGTGAATGTTGATCGCCTTACCGTCGAGTTTGCGGCACAGTTCGGGTGACAGGACCTGCATATAGCGGGCGAGAATCACCAGTTCGGCGCCGGACTCTTCGATCACCTGCAACACTTGGCGTTCCTGCGACGGCTTGTCGTTCGGGTCCAGCGGGAAGTGGTAGTACGGAATCTGGTGCCAGTCCGCCAGCGGCTTGAGGTCCGGGTGGTTGGAGATGACGGCGGCGACGTCCATCGACAACTGGCCGATGCGCTGGCGATAGAGCAAATCGTTGAGGCAGTGATCGGCCTTGGAGACCATGATCACCACTTTTGGCCGGTAGTTCGGCGGGGTGAGTTCGAAGATCATGCCGAAGGCTTTGCCGCGTTCTTCCAGGCCTGCGCGGAAGGCTTGTTCGTCAAAGTCGTTGGGCTGGCGGAACTCCACACGAATGAAGAAACGAGCCGAGAGCCGGTCATCGAAGGAATGGTGCTCAGTGACGTAGCAACCCTGCTCGAACAGAAAGCGCGTCACCGCGTCCACTGTGCCGAGGACACTGGGGCAGTCGGCGGTCAGAATCCATGTGTCTGGGGCGCGGCTCATAGTGCGGTGACTCCTGTTCGAAAATACCTGCACAATTTGGTGGCTGTGCAGGATCTTGTGGCGAGGGGATTTATCCCCGTTCGGCTGCGAAGCAGTCGTAAACCATTGCAAGCTGTTCGCCTGATACACCGTGGTTGCAATTTTTGGGGCTGCTTCGCAACCCAACGGGGATAAATCCCCTCGCCACAATTACGCCTGAACGCTCAGGCCGTATTCAGCCGCCGCATCCTGCAACCACAACCACCAGTAATCCGAGAAGCTGCGACGAATCAGCAGTTCCCAGGTGTCTTCAGCGGTGTGGCGGATGACCAATTGCGACTTGGCGAACACCGTGCCGACAGCCTTGCCCACCGGGAAGCTGTTGGGGTGCACGTCGTAGCTGGTGGATTTCATCAGCACTTGACGCACGTTTGGGCCGCTCAGTTCGAGGATCTGCTGGCCGCCGCTGACGTTGGTGATCGCGATGTGCAGGTCGCCCAGCGCTTCACGCAGCTTTTGCTCGGTGGCGAACTCTTCACCGGTCGGCACGATCAGCAGCCATTCATCCGGCCCCATCCATTGCAGGCTGGTTTCGCCCTTGATCACCACCGTCAGCGGGCCTGGCAATTCGATACCGAGGGCCTTGTGCACGCCGGCCGCGAAGGCAGCATCGAGGCCGTCGCCACGAAGGGTCAGGTGGCCGAGGAGTTTTTTCTCACGCACGGTGACACCGGCGCTTTTGCGACCCTTGCCCACGAGACTGGCGAGGTCGGCATGATGCAGCGACGACTCGGCCTTGGCCCCGGTGGTTGGGCGTTGTTGGTAAACATTGGCTGTGGTCATAAAGCACCTTTCCTGAATTCTGTTGGTTCCGGCCCTTGTGGTGGCTGTTCTGCCGCCTTCGCGAGCAAGCCCGCTCCCACAGTCGACCGCGTTCCCCTGTGGGAGCGGGCTTGCTCGCGAATAGCCGCCCGCCCACAGGACCCGAGGCCACTTACACGTTCTGGCGATCGCCTTTAGGATCGAAGAACACCGAAGAAACGATTTCCGCCTCGATCACGCTGCCGTCGGCCAGCGGTGCGAACACGCGCTCACCCATCCGGCTCAAACCGCCCTTGACCACGCCCATGGCAAACGAATAGCCCAGGGAGTTGTGCAGGTAGCTGGAGGTGACGTGACCGACCATGCTCATCGGAATCGCTTGCTTGGTGTTGAACACCAGTTGCGCACCTTCCGGCAGCCATTTGGTCGGATCGATCGGTTTCAGGCCGACCAACTGTTTGCGTTGATCACGCACACAGTCTTCGCGGTTCATGCCACGCCAGCCGATCCACGAGAACGGTTTGGTGCGTCCGACACACCAGCCCATGTTCAGGTCGTCCGGGGTCATCGAGCTGTCGGTGTCCTGGCCGACGATGATGAAGCCCTTCTCGGCCCGCAGCACGTGCATGGTTTCAGTGCCGTACGGCGTCAGGTTGTACTGCTTGCCAGCCTCGACGATTTTCTCGAGCACGCCCATGGCGTAGTCGGCTTGCACGTTGACTTCGTACGACAGCTCACCGGTAAACGAAATCCGGAACACCCGCGCCGGCACACCTCCGACCAGGCCTTCTTTCCAGGTCATGAACGGGAACGCTTCGTTGCTCAAATCGATGTCGGTGACCTGGCTGAGCAGCTTGCGGCTGTTCGGCCCGGACAGCGTCATGGTTGCCCAGTGGTCGGTGACTGACGTGAAGTACACCTTCAGGTCTGGCCATTCGGTCTGGTGGTAGATTTCCAGCCATTGCAGTACGCGTGCAGCGCCGCCGGTGGTGGTGGTCATCACGAAATGGTTGTCGGCCAGACAGGCTGTTACGCCGTCGTCGAAGACCATGCCGTCTTCTTTACACATCAGGCCGTAACGCGCCTTGCCCACGTCGAGCTTGGTCCAGGCGTTGGTGTAGATGCGGTTCAGGAACTCACGGGTGTCCGGCCCCTGGATGTCGATTTTGCCCAGCGTCGAAGCGTCCAGCAGGCCAACGCTGTCGCGCACGGCTTTGCATTCGCGCTTCACGGCGGCGTGCAGGTCTTCACCGTTTTTCGGGAAGTACCAAGGACGTTTCCACTGACCGACGTCTTCAAATTCGGCGCCGTTCTTCACGTGCCAGGCTTGCAGCGCGGTGTAGCGCACTGGCTCGAAGATGTGCCCACAGTGACGACCGGCCACGGCGCCGAAGGTCACCGGCGTGTAGTTCGGACGGAACATGGTGGTGCCCATCTGCGGGATGGTCACGTTCAGCGAACGGGCGGCGATGGCCAGGCCGTTGACGTTGCCGAGTTTGCCCTGATCGGTGCCGAAGCCCAACGCGGTGTAGCGCTTGACGTGCTCGACCGACTCGAAGCCTTCGCGGGTCGCCAGTTCGATGGCGGCGGCGGTGACGTCGTTTTGCAGGTCGACGAATTGCTTCGGCGCCCGTGCGGTGTTCTTTTCGTGCGGCACCTGGAACAGCGCCAGCGTCGGCTCTTCGAGACGGCTCAGGGCTTTGGGCAAGGTGCCTTCGACCACACTGAAACCGGCTTCATTGGCTGCGCGAGCGCCGCCTTCAAAACCATCGGCCAACGAATCGGCGAGACCGTAGACGCCGTTGATGCCACCGACGCACACGCGTTTCTGCGGTGCTTCGCCCGGTACGAAACCCAGGATGTCTTCACGCCAGATCGGCTTGCCGCCCAGGTGCGAAGCCAGGTGAACCACCGGGCTGTAACCACCGGAACTGGCAACCAGATCGCACTCGAGCCACTCACCAGGGCTGGTCACGGCGTGCGCTTTCACATCGATCGCGGCAACGCGAGCGGCGGTCACGTGCTTGCTGCCACGGGCCTCGATCACTGCGCTGCCGGTCAGGATGCGGATACCTTTGGCGCGTGCTTCTTCCACCAGCGCACCGCGCGGGTTGCTGCGGGCGTCGGCAATGGCGACGACTTGCAGGCTGGCATCGAGCCAATCCAACGCTACGCGGTAGGCGTGGTCGTTGTTGGTCGACAGCACCAGTTTTTTGCCTGGAGCCACGCCGTAGCGACGAACGTAAGTCGACACAGCGCCGGCGAGCATGTTGCCCGGCACGTCGTTGTTGCCGTAGACCAATGGACGCTCGTGAGCGCCGGTCGCCAGCACCACACGCTTGGCGCGAACCCGGTGGATGCGCTGACGTACCTGGCCAATCGGGGCGCGGTCGCCGAGGTGATCGGTCAGGCGCTCGTGAATGGTCAGGAAGTTATGGTCGTGATAACCGTTGACCGTGGCGCGCGGCAACAGCAGCACGTCCGGGGTATCTTTCAGTTCGGCGATGACGCTGGCCACCCACTCCGACGCCGGTTTGCCGTCGAGGCTTTCGCGGGAATCGAGCAGGCTGCCGCCGAACTCTTCCTGCTCATCGGCGAGGATCACCCGGGCACCGCTGCGCGCGGCCGCCAATGCTGCGGCGAGACCTGCGGGGCCACCGCCGACGATCAGCACGTCGCAGTGCTGGTTCATGTAGTCGTAGGTGTCCGGATCGTTCTCGGTCGGCGAGCGGCCAAGACCTGCCGCCTTACGGATGTACTTCTCGTAAGTCATCCAGAACGATTGCGGGTACATGAAGGTTTTGTAGTAGAAGCCCGGCGGCATCAGCTTGCCGCCGACCTTGCCGAGAATCCCCATCATGTCGTTGTTCACGCTCGGCCAGCCGTTGGTGCTGGTGGCGACCAGGCCTTGGTACAACGCTTGTTGCGTGGCGCGTACGTTCGGGATCTGCGTGGCTTCGGTCGCGCCGATCTGCAGCACGGCGTTCGGCTCTTCGGCACCGGCGGCGAAGATGCCGCGCGGACGAGAGTACTTGAAGCTGCGACCGATGATGTCGACACCGTTGGCCAGCAAGGCGGCGGCCAGGGAGTCACCTTCAAAGCCTTTGTAGACCTGGCCGTTGAAGGTGAAGCTCAGCACTTTGTTGCGGTCGATCCGTCCACCGTTGGACAGGCGATTGATCTGGCTCATACCTTCTCTCCCAGAGCCGTCGTGGCCGCTTTCTGGCCATCGGTCTTGTCGGTGAACTGCGGCTTGGTGCCGATCTTGTAGGTCTCGAGAATCTCGTAGGTCACGGTGTCGCGGGTGGCGTTGAAATACTGACGGCAACCGGCGACGTGATCCCACAGCTCGTGGTGCAGACCGCGAGGGTTATCGCGGAAGAACATGTAGTCGCCCCACTCCTCGTCGGTGCAGGTGTTCGGATCCAGTGGACGCGGGATATGCGCCTGGCCGGATGCGTGGAATTCCTCTTCGGAGCGCAGTTCGCCGCAGTGAGGACAGAAGATATGCAACATGGGGATTTCTCCTGTTAGTGGGCAACCGCAGCAGCGCCGTGTTCATCGATCAACGCACCGTTGTGGAAACGGTCGATGGAGAAAGGTGCAGCCAATGGGTGCATTTCACCCTTGGCCAGGCTCGCGGCAAACACGTTGCCCGAGCCAGGTGTTGCCTTGAAGCCACCGGTTCCCCAACCGCAGTTGAAGAACATGTTTGGCACCGGGGTTTTCGAGATGATCGGGCAGGCATCCGGTGTGGTGTCGACGATGCCGCCCCACTGACGGTTCATGCGTACGCGCGACAGCACCGGGAACATTTCGACGATGGCCTGGATGGTGTGCTCGATCACCGGGTACGAACCCCGCTGGCCGTAGCCGTTGTAGCCGTCGATACCGGCGCCGATCACCAGGTCGCCCTTGTCGGACTGGCTGATGTAGCCGTGCACGGCGTTGGACATGATCACGCTGTCGATAATCGGCTTGATCGGCTCGGACACCAGTGCTTGCAGCGGGTGGGATTCGATCGGCAAGCGGAAACCGGCGAGTTTGGCCATGTGCCCGGAGTTACCGGCAGTGACCACACCGACGCGCTTGGCGCCAATGAAGCCCTTGTTGGTTTCGACGCCAATGCACACGCCGTTTTCCTTGCGGAAGCCGATCACTTCGGTCTGCTGGATCAGGTCCACGCCGAGTGCGTCGGCGGCCCGAGCAAAGCCCCACGCCACGGCATCGTGACGAGCCACGCCGCCGCGACGCTGGACGGTCGCGCCCATCACCGGGTAGCGGGTGTTTTTCGAGCAGTCGAGGTACGGAATCTCGTCGGCCACTTGCTTGGCATCGAGCAGTTCGCCGTCCACGCCGTTGAGGCGGTTGGCGCTGACCCGACGTTCGGAATCACGAATGTCCTGCAGGGTGTGGCACAAGTTGTAGACGCCACGTTGGGAGAACATCACGTTGTAGTTCAGGTCCTGGGACAGGCCTTCCCACAATTTCATCGCGTGTTCGTACAGGTGCGCCGATTCGTCCCACAGGTAGTTGGAACGCACGATGGTGGTGTTGCGCGCGGTGTTACCGCCGCCCAGCCAGCCTTTCTCGACCACGGCCACGTTGGTGATGCCGTGTTCCTTGGCCAGGTAGTAGGCGGTCGCCAGACCATGCCCGCCACCGCCGACGATGACCACGTCATAGACCTTTTTTGGGGTCGGCGTGCGCCACATTTTCTGCCAGTTTTCGTGATGGCTGAGGGAGTGTTTGAAGAGGCCGAAGCCTGAGTAGCGTTGCATAGTCATTTACTCCAAAACCGCGCTCAGCGATAAACCGGGAAGTCCGCGCACAGGGCCGAAACTTGCTGCGCGACATTGGCTTCGACATCGGCGTCGCCGAGGTTGTCGAGGATGTCGCAGATCCAGCCGGCCAGCGTGACGCACTGGGTCACCTTGAAGCCGCGAGTGGTCACCGCCGGGGTGCCGATGCGCAGGCCCGAGGTCACGAACGGCGACTGTGGATCGTTCGGGACAGCGTTCTTGTTCACGGTGATGTGGGCGCGACCGAGTGCTGCATCCGCCTCTTTGCCGGTGAGGCCCTGACGGATCAGGCTGACCAGGAACAGGTGGTTATCGGTGCCGCCGGACACTACATCGTAGCCGCGTTTGATAAACACGCCGGCCATGGCCTGGGCGTTGTCGATCACTTGTTGTTGGTAGGCCTTGAAACCGGGCTCCAGCGCTTCCTTGAAGCACACGGCCTTACCGGCGATCACGTGCATCAGCGGGCCGCCCTGACCGCCGGGGAACACGGCAGCGTTGAATTTCTTTTCCAGCGCTTCGTTGGCCTTGGCCAGGATCAGGCCACCACGTGGACCGCGCAGGGTTTTGTGGGTGGTGGTGGTGACCACGTCGGCGTACGGCAGCGGGTTCGGGTACAGGCCGGCAGCGACCAGACCGGCGACGTGCGCCATGTCGACGAAGAGGTAGGCGCCGACTTTGTCAGCGATCTGACGGAAGCGCGGGAAATCCAGGGTCTTGGAGTAGGCGGAGAACCCGGCGATGATCATTTTCGGTTTGTGCTCGACCGCCAGGCGCTCGACTTCGTCGTAATCGATCAGGCCGGTGGTGGTGTCGATACCGTACTGAACAGCGTTGTAGAGCTTGCCGGAGAAGCTGACCTTGGCGCCGTGGGTCAAGTGACCGCCGTGGGCCAGGCTCATGCCCAGCACGGTGTCGCCCGCATTCAGCAGCGCGAGGTAAACCGCGGCGTTGGCCTGGCTGCCGGAGTGCGGCTGCACGTTGGCGTAATCGGCACCGAACAGTTGCTTGGCGCGTTCAATGGCCAGGGCTTCGACCTTGTCGACGTGCTCGCAGCCACCGTAGTAGCGCTTGCCGGGATAGCCTTCGGCGTATTTGTTGGTCAGGCCACTGCCTTGCGCTTCCATGACGCGTTTGCTGGTGTAGTTCTCTGACGCGATCAGCTCGATGTGATCTTCCTGGCGTTGCTCCTCGGCATTCATCGCCGCCAGCAGTGCATCGTCGTAGCCCTTGATCTGGTCTTGCTTGCTGAACATCGCGTCTCTCCCAGCGGCGGCTTGTGCGCCTTTCGTCTCGGTGAGGCACGTACCTTTCGGCAGTGCCCTTTGGATGCGATGGTATGACCGGCGCAGACAGGTCAAATGCCTATGGACGCCACGCAAAGGTGCGTTTACGACATGGGCTGTGGGAGCGCCTCTGTAGGAGCTGCCGCAGGCTGCGATCTTTTGATCTGGCTGTCGAGAAAATCAAAAGATCGCAGCCTGCGGCAGCTCCTACAGGGTTGCTGCGAGAACCTGACGTAACGCCAGGAGAGCGAGGAAATGCACGGGATAGAGCGCGTACGCCCACCGACGCATCGGTGGTGGCTGGATGCCTCGGGCCTGTCGCAATAACAACAGCCCCAGCAATGGAGCGATCAGACAGGCGGCGATACCGGGGACGGCGGCACTGTTGCCGATTTTTGCGGCGTAATACAGCACGTGCCATTGATTGGCCGCCAGGCAGACCAACCCCGGCAACAGGCTGAAGTACCAGGCCCGGTTGATGACCAGCAATGTCACCAGCGGCAACAACACGCCAAAGAAGCCGAACATCAGTCGCTCCGGGAACACTGCCGCCAATGTCAAAGCGCCGACAGCGATTAGCCTCGATTGAAGCGTCTTGTGCTGCCAGCCACGCGCCACCAACAGCCCGAGAGCCAGCGTGGGCAATACGTTTAACGTGTCGGGATCAGGAATGAACAGCCGATAAGGAATTTCGCTGATCGCGCTGAACAGCAGCAACCAGCCAAAATAACGCCCCTCGCCGTCGGCCGCTGCTGCGCCGATCCGAGACAAGTTCGCCGCCATCGCCAGACAAAACCACGGGAACGCCAGCCGCCCCGGCACATACAACAGATCAACGGAATAACCGACATATCGCAGGTGATCGAGCACCATGCTCAGCAGCGCCAGCCACTTGAGCAGATCCAGTGCACCATCGCGTTGAGTCATGTGCATAATTGCCCGTCGTCTTTGTCATTTTCTGTCAGACGCATCGCGTGTGCTCCCCGGATGATCTTCGGTAAAGTGCATACCATCATTGACCACGAGGTGCTTCACCATAAGCGTCTCGATCACGGAAAGCAGGGCCATGACCGATAAGAGCCAACAATTCGCCAGCGACAACTATTCCGGTATCTGCCCCGAAGCCTGGGCGGCCATGGAACAGGCCAACCACGGCCACCAACGCGCTTACGGCGACGATGAATGGACCGCTCGCGCGTCCGATGATTTCCGCAAACTGTTCGAAACCGACTGCGAAGTGTTCTTCGCCTTCAACGGCACCGCCGCCAACTCGCTGGCCCTGTCGTCGCTGTGCCAGAGTTACCACAGCGTGATCTGCTCGGAAACTGCCCACGTCGAAACAGACGAATGCGGCGCGCCTGAATTCTTTTCCAACGGCTCCAAACTGCTGGTCGCACGCACCGAAAACGGCAAGCTGACCCCGGAATCGATCCGCGAAGTCGCCCTTAAGCGCCAGGACATCCACTACCCGAAACCGCGCGTCGTGACCCTGACCCAGGCCACCGAAGTCGGCAGCGTCTACACCCCGGAAGAAATTCGCGCCATCAGCGCCACCTGCAAGGAGCTGGGCCTGAACCTGCACATGGACGGCGCTCGCTTCTCCAACGCGTGCGCATTCCTCGGCTGCTCGCCGGCGGACCTGACCTGGAAGGCCGGCGTCGATGTGTTGTGCTTCGGCGGCACCAAGAACGGCATGGCGGTCGGTGAGGCGATCCTGTTCTTCAACCACAAACTGGCCGAGGACTTCGACTACCGCTGCAAACAGGCCGGACAACTGGCGTCAAAAATGCGCTTCCTCTCGGCGCCGTGGGTCGGGATCCTGGAAAACGATGCCTGGCTCAAATACGCCAAACACGCCAACCGCTGCGCGCAATTGCTGGCTGAACTGGTGAGCGATATTCAAGGCGTGGAACTGATGTTCCCGGTCCAGGCCAACGGCGTGTTCCTGCAACTCTCGGAACCGGCCATCGCCGCACTGACGGCCAAAGGCTGGCGCTTCTACACCTTCATCGGCAACGGCGGCGCACGCTTCATGTGCTCGTGGGACACCGAAGAAGAACGCGTACGCGAACTGGCGGCAGATATTCGCGAAGTCATGTCCCGCTAACCCCCACGCCAGCCCCCGCGACGCCGCTCTGTAGGAGCTGCCGAAGGCTGCGATCTTTTGATGTTGTCTTTGAAAGCAAAATCAAAAGATCGCAGCCTTCGGCAGCTCCTACATGGATCGCGCCCTGAAAGACTTGGTCTACATTGTCTGGCGAGCCCATTCGCTCAGACAATAATAATCAGGAGCGTTCGCATGTCATTGAAAGGCAAAACCCTGTTCATCACCGGCGCCAGTCGCGGGATTGGTCGTGAGATCGCGCTGCGGGCCGCGCGGGATGGGGCCAACATTGTGATTGCGGCCAAAAGTGCCGAGCCGCACCCCAAGTTGCCGGGGACCATTTTCAGCGTGGCGAAGGAAGTCGAAGACGCGGGCGGCCAGGCGTTGGCCTTACAAG
Source organism: Pseudomonas sp. LBUM1644 (assembly GCF_059716195.1). Classification (NCBI taxonomy): domain Bacteria; kingdom Pseudomonadati; phylum Pseudomonadota; class Gammaproteobacteria; order Pseudomonadales; family Pseudomonadaceae; genus Pseudomonas; species Pseudomonas sp. LBUM1644. The sequence continues at coordinate 5,818,732 of NZ_CP166812.1, forward strand.
TGGATGTGCGCGATGAAGTCGCCGTACGTGAGGCGCTGGCCCAGGCCCATGAGCATTTCGGCGCCATTGATGCACTGATCAACAACGCCGGGGCAATCAAGTTGACCGGAGTCCAGCACATCGAACTCAAGCGCTTTGACCTGATGCACCAGATCAACACCCGCGCCGTGCTGCTGTGCAGTCAGGCCGCCCTGCCCTACCTGAAAAAAACCAGCGGCCATATCCTCAACCTGTCGCCGCCGCTGAACCTGGCGACGAAATGGTTCGCGCAGTACAGCCCTTACACCGTAACCAAATACGGCATGAGCATGCTGACCCTGGGCATGAGTGAGGAATTCAAGAACTACGGCATCAGCGTCAATTCGCTGTGGCCGCAAACGATGATCGCGACGGCGGCCATCGAGTTTCAGCTCGGATCGCGCGAGTCCTTCAAACACGCACGAACGCCGGCGATCATGGCGGATGCCGCCCACATCATTCTGGACAGCAGCGGTCGTAGCATTACCGGTCGGCTGCTGATTGATGAAGAGATTCTGAGGGAAAACGGGGTGGCGGCGTTTGAGGGGTACCGGTTTGAACCGGGCTCCACCGACAAACTGATGCCAGACCTGTTTATCGACTGATAAGCGAACCCTGTAGGAGCTGCCGAAGGCTGCGATCTTTTGATCTTGTTTTTTAAGATCAAGATCAAAAGATCGCAGCCTGCGGCAGCTCCTACAGGGGGGGGGGTTAGCTGTTAGAACTCGATGCGCACGTCGCCCTTCGGCACGCTGCAGCACGACAGGATGAACCCTTCGGCTTCGTCTTCCTCGGTGATCCCGCCGTTGTGCTCCATGTCGACTTCGCCACCCAGCTTCATCACCTTGCACGTCCCGCAGATCCCCATCCCGCAGGCCTTCGGAATCAACAGACCGAGCTTGGCCGCTGCTGCGTGAACGGTTTCCCCCGGCGCCACACGAATGCTCTTGCCAGACGCGGTGAACTCCACCTGATGCAGGTCCGCCACGTCGATGTCCGGGGCGTCTGCGGCGATTTCGGCCTGCTCCACCGCATCGGCACGCGCTTCCGGCGGCGTCGCGCCGAAGGACTCCTCGTGATAACGCGACATGTCGAAGCCGACCGCTTCCAGCATGCGCTTGACCGCGTTCATGTACGGCGTCGGACCGCAGCAGAACACCTCACGCTCAAGGAAGTCCGGCGCCATCAGTTCGAGCATCTTGTGGTTCAGGTAGCCGCGATAACCAGCCCACGGCTCGCCCAGACCGTGCTTCTCGCAGATCAGGTGCAGGCTGAAGTTATCGATCCGCGACGCCATGTGCTCCAACTCGCGGTGGTAAATGATGTCTTTGGGCGAACGGGCGCTGTGGATAAACACCATGTCGACGTTGCCGTTGGTGTCGTAGAACCAGCGCGCCATGGACATGACCGGCGTGATACCAACGCCACCGCTGAGGTACAACACCTTCGGCGCAGTGAAGTCCATGGCGTTGAACAGCCCGACCGGCCCGTGCACCGCCAGCTCCTGGCCTTCATGCAGCGTGTCGTGCAGCCAGTTGGAGACCTTGCCGCCCGGTACGCGCTTGATCGTCACCGAAAAGCTGTACGGCACCGACGGCGAACTGGAAATGGTGTAGGAGCGCATGATCGGCACGCCTTCGATTTCCAGCTCCAGGGTGACAAACTGCCCCGGCTTGAAGAAGAACAGGATCGGCTGGTCGGCCATGAAGCAGAAGGTGCGCACATCCCAGGTTTCCTGGATGACTTTGACGCAACGGACGATGTGTCGACCATTGGCCCAGGTCTGGGTCGTTACCGGATTCAGGAAGCTGTTGGACATGCTGTTCTCCACCGCCGATGTTCGGCCTTATGTTGGCGATTCTGCGTATAGCGCGAACCACCCATTTACCTATCTGCGACATTCACATACTTATCGCGACCAGCCCCCAACTACCGGGGGTTGCGCGTCGGGAACAGATTGGGCCATGTCGCCCATGGATAAGGTTCTGGCCAGCGCCGGCCCCACACTCGCTCCACACAACGACAGTTTCTTTACACCTTGCGTAGCAAACCTGATCAGCCACTTTTCGCGGCCACGCAGATGGCCTTGAGGAAATACACGATGGACGTCACCACTACCCTGAGCCTGGGCGATCCACTGGAACCCGCACGCAAGGCCACCGCGCAGATGCTGCAAGAGCGCGAGCGCACGTTCTCGCTGCCGCAGCCGTTTTACTCTGACGAGCGGCTGTTTGATATCGACATGCAGGAAATTTTCCAGAAAGAGTGGTTGATCGCCGGCATGACGTGCGAGATCCCGACCAAGGGCAACTACCTGACCCTGCAAGTCGGCAAGAACCCGATCATCGTGATTCGTGGCGCAGAAGGCGTGGTGCATGCGTTCCACAACGTCTGCCGCCACCGCGGTTCGCGCTTGTGCACCAGCGAAAAAGGCAAAGTCGCCAAACTGGTCTGCCATTACCACCAGTGGACCTACGAGCTGGACGGCCGCCTGCTGTTCGCCGGCACCGAAATGGGCGCCGACTTCGACATGAAGCAGTACGGCCTGAAACCGGTAAACGTAAAGACCGCCGGTGGTTACATCTTCATCAGCCTGTCGGAGAACCCGCCCGCCATTGATGACTTCCTGTCGACGTTGAGCCATTACATGGAACCGTACGACATGGAAAACACCAAGGTGGCCATCCAGACCAACTTGTACGAAAAAGCCAACTGGAAACTGGTGCTGGAAAACAACCGCGAGTGCTACCACTGCAACGCGTCGCACCCGGAACTGTTGAAATCCCTGCTGGAATGGGACGACGTGACCGACCCGCGCGCCGACCAGGCCTTCAAGGACCACGTCGCTGCCTCCTCCGCGGCCTGGGAAGCCGAAAAGATTCCTTACGCCCACGCCAGCTTCGGCCTGCGTAACCGTATCGTGCGCATGCCGCTGCTCAAGGGCACCGTGTCGATGACCCTGGACGGCAAACAGGGTTGCGCCAAACTCATGGGCCGCATCAAGAACCCGGACCTGGGCTCGATGCGCATCCTGCACCTGCCGCACTCGTGGAACCACTGCATGGGCGATCACATCATCGTGTTCACCGTGTGGCCGATCAGCGCGCAGGAAACCATGGTCACCACCAAGTGGATTGTGCACAAGGATGCGGTCGAAGGCGTCGATTACGACGTGGAACGCATGCGCAAGGTCTGGGATGAAACCAATAACCAGGACCGTCGCCTGGCCGAAGAGAACCAGCGCGGCATCAACTCCACGGCTTACCAGCCAGGGCCGTACTCCAAGACTTATGAGTTTGGTGTGGTGAACTTTGTGGATTGGTACAGCGAGCGGTTGCTGAACAACCTCGGGGCTGAGCCTGCGCCTTATCTTAAAGGCGTGCCTGTTCAGGGTTAAGCAAGATCAAAAGATCGCAGCCTGCGGCAGCTCCTACAAGGATCGTGTGATTCTGTAGGAGCTGCCGCAGGCTGCGATCTTTTAGCCGCCACACCTCCAATCCCCGCAATACCCCCGCAAGACTCCTTAGCACTGTACGAAATATGATCTATCACGTTCAGGCCTATGCCGGGCGTGGCACGCAGCCTTTCACAAACAAGTTATCCACACCTCCACCCACAGCAAATGGGGACAAGTGTGGATTTACGCAAAACTTTCTCCACAGAAATCGAAGAAAATCCGTGACTTATCCAGAAGCAGGGTTTTGAGCGGCTATTGTTCGTTTTTTGATCGAAAGCCTGAAGACCACGGTTTACGGTGGCTGCAGCGGATGACGAACACCTTATCCACAGAAACGCCAACAGACTTTGGGGGCAACTTCGAGGGATCTGTGGAAAACCACCGGCAGCCGCTATAAATCGGGGTTTTCAAGGGATATACCCGTCTAAAAACGATGATTTGATCATTTTCTAATCAGTAGTCCAAAGAGCCCGGTTTGTATGGCCTCCAGAGGTTAACGAACATCTTATCCACAGAAGCGCCAACAGAGATTGGGGGCAAGTATTGGCTAGCGCCAAATCTTATGCACCGTAAAAAGCGTGTAAAAACCGCAGGTTAGACTGGTTGTTTTTTGTACGAAGGCCTACAAGGCTTTATTTGTATGGGGTGCAGCGAAGGGTGAACATGTTATCCACAGAAGCGCTAACAGGGATTGTGGGTAACCCCGACCAGATCCTGTTGAAACACGACCGACCCGTGTCGATGTTCAGGTTCAATTCATAGGCATTGAATGCATGCCAACCAGCAAAATTTTAAGGCACTTAAAATCAGCGTGCTCGACTACGCCGTCCGGATTTTACGGGAGTTCGTTTCGATCTTAGGCGCGCGGCTTTCAGCTGGCGGCATTTGAACTCTTGTCATTCCTGAACCCGATGAACCCATCGACACGATCACTTCATCCAATTCGTCAGCTGGAGGTCTCTTGGTGACCATTCGTTGGGCAACGGCTCTACCCCACCGGCTATTTTTTACCACCTGCGCAGCACCGTGCAAGGCTTTAACACCATTACCCGCACTCACCAACACCGCGCCCACATTGGAGAAAACAGCTCCGGCCGGATAGCCCGCGGCCTCCATTGCGGCTCCCGCAGTGAGACCTGCGTAACCAACGTTCGAGGACACCGACGCATACCCCAACAAACCGCGCGGACGAGAACGAAGCATAGCGCTCGCAATATTTTCCATATGCCCCGTTATGGTTTCAAAACTTCCGATAAGTCGGGCAATTGCCGCTGCGAACTCTCCCGATGGATCTTCAAAGTTAACGGGATCTCCCCCGCAATAGGCATAGGCGTTCAACCCACCCTGTGCAAAAGGACTCAGCCGATCCGGACTGTGAAAACGCATCAGCACCGGGTTATAAAACCTGTGACCATTGCCCAGGTGGTACCCGCCGGTAAGGCGCTCCATGATTTGTCCATTGAACCCCAAGTGGGTGCCCGCTACCCGTTGGCGGCTTTGCGCTCCGTAGGCGGTATACACCAGACGGATCGGGCCGCTTTGGCTCAGTTCGGCGAGGATGGTGCGCTGCAGATCGGTCGCCAGTAACAGAGTGTGCGGCTGCGTGATATCCGCAACCGGTGGCCGGAGAGCGCTTTGAGTATTACGGGAGATAGGCATCAAGAACATCCTTACCGGCCAGAGGGTCCTCAGCCCCAAGACTCCTTGACCGGCTGAATATCGGCTGTTCACTACGGTAGCAAACCGTCGAACCCACCGACACTATCAGTTCTGATAGGGCGTCTTCATGTTCGCGTAAGGAATACGACAGCCGCCACGCCTGCGGCCATTGCATCAGATACGCCTCACCCGTGACCCGAATCATCGGATGCGGAGTGATCTGGCAGGTGTCGACGATGCGAAAGCCGTGGCGATCGTAAAAGCGCCGGGCGCCGGTGTTGACGGCGTAGTCGATCAGGCTCAAGCCCTTGAGCCCTAGATGGTTAGCGCGTTCGTGAGCACGCGCGAGGAATTGTTTGCCCAGGCCCCGATTGCGCCAGCCTTCGTGCAGCGCCAGGCTGGAGATGTAGAGCGTGCCGGGGATTTCCATGTCGGCATACGGCGCCAGGACCGGGTCGGTGGTGGGCTCTGCCAGCGGGTCATGGCGCATGACGTAGCTGTGCAGCATGCCAATGACGCGGCCCTCTGCCTCGGCAATGAGGCAGTTTCTGGTAGGAGAAATCCACGTCGTCGCGGGCGTAACGGGTAGCGCCGACGTCCAGCAAATCCTGGCCAGGCTCTGCTATCTGGCTCCAGATGTAATCCGAAGCGCCCTCTGATGAAATCTGAAACAACCGCGCAATCTCCCGCGCATCGGCGCGCAGGGCCGAACGAAATTCAACGTTCATTGGTATTCCTTGTGGGGGCGGCCTGACAGACTACGAAATTCATACGCTCAACTGTAGGAGCTGCCGCAGGCTGCGATCTTTTGATCTGGAGCTTTTGGATCAAAAGATCGCAGCCTGCGGCAGCTCCTACAAAGTGCGGATTTGCGTTAGCGGACTACGCCTTCTTCAATCAGCAATTTGAGAATCGCCTCGGCGCCTGCTTGCGCGGTGACGCCTTTTAGCACTTGCCCGCCGCCACTCGCCTTGGCCGTCGCGGCTTTCATCCGGTCGGCGCCGCTCTTGGCCTTGATCACTTTCAAGCGTTTAGGGCGTGGTTTGGCCGGTTGCAGTGTTGCAACCGCCAGCAACTCATCGTCGATCACTTCGACTTCATCCGCCTGCAACACGCCGCGTCGCGCCGGGCCGTAGGCGCTCTGCCGAGGTTTCGGTGCGGCGTTATCCACAGTCGCCAGAAATGGCAGCCGCACTTTCAAACGACGCCGTTGACCACGAGGCAGGGCTTGCAGCACCAGCGCCGAGTTGCCGTCGATCGACTCGACTTGAGCCAACCCCACCACCAGCGGCCAGCCGAGGCTTTCCGCCAGCAGGAACGGCAGCATGCCCGAGCCTTCACCGGTTTCCGCCTGGCTGCCGGTCAACACGACTTGCGCACCAGCGTCGCGTAGATAGGCGGTCAATGCGGGCAGCGCATCGGCGCCGACCGGTTGTTCCAGCACATGCAGCTGTTCCAGGCCCATGCCCAGATACGCGCGTAACGCTGGCTCCGCAACATCGCCGGCATGCAGCACTTGCAAGTTATCCCCAGCCAGTTGCAGGCCCAGTTCCACTGCCCGCGCATCCTGCTCCGCGCGACGTGGCCGGCCGGAGGTCGGGTGGGCGCCGATGGACACCAGGCTGATGATTTTCGTGCTCATAACCCTTTCCTTCCCTTAAGCCGCATCGCGCTTGGCTTCGTTGCGGTAAGCCTCTACCGCCGCGATCAAGGCTTGAAGAATCTCGGCGCTCTCGCCGATCACCGACAGGTCGGCCCGTTTGATCATGTCGCAGCCAGGGTCGAGGTTGATCGCCACCACCTTGTCGCAAGCACCGATGCCCTGCAGGTGCTGGATCGCCCCGGAAATCCCGACCGCCACGTAGACCCGCGCGGTGACCCAGGTGCCAGACGCGCCGACCTGACGGTCGCGCGCCATGAAACCATCGTCCACGGCCACACGGGACGCGCCTTCGGTAGCGCCAAGGGCTTCGGCGGTCCTGTGGAAAAGTCCCCAGTCCCTGACCCCGTTGCCGCCGGAGAAAATGAATTCGGCTTCGGCCATCGGAATCGCTGCCGGATCGACCGCCACCGCGCCCAGATCTTCGATGCGCGACAGGCTTCGCACGACCGCTGTGGATAACTCCACCGGCAAGGCTTCGTGACGCGTTTCGCTGACCGGTTCGGCGCACTCGACGGCGGCCAGGATCAAGCGAGCAACCGGACGCGCAAGGTCCTGCAGACCAGCACCGGCGCGGCCGATGCACTCCTGATCCTTGACCTGCCAGACCCTTGTAGCCGGGCGTTCACCCAGCGCAGCGGCAAAGCGCCGACCGAGTTCGCCGCCACCGCTGCGACTGTCCGGCAGCAGCCAGTGACGTGGGCTGAACTGGTTATCCACAGCCCGCAGGCCCTGGACCCGTTGTTCCGGTGCATAACCGCTGAACTCTTCGCCTTCCAGCACCAACAGGCGGTCAACGCCTGCGGTGGCAAAAGCGTTTTCCTTGTGTTCGCCGAAGACCACCGCCAACACCGCGCCGTCCTTGCCCGCCAGTTGGTGAGCGAGACCAAACAAGTCGCGGTCATGGCTGCTCAATCGGCCGCCGACCATGTCGGGCACCACGCTGATGTAAAACGCAGGTGCAGGCACTTGATGCAGCGGCAATTGCGCTTCAACCGCGGCCGAGCGTTTGCTCGCCCCACCCTGCTGAGCGCCACTTCGGTCGATGCGCTTGATGCCATTGGGGCCGATAAAACCAATGCCATGCAGATTCTTGCGGATGACGCCATTAGGGCCCATCCAGCTGTGCTGCGCCGGTTGCATGGCCGCATGCAACGGATGCAGGCGGTTGCGGGCAATCCATTCGGCGCGGGGGTCGCGGCGGATAATGTCGCTCATCAGTGGGCCTCCGCAGGTTCACGCTGGGCCGGGGTGGCCGGTTTACTCGGAGGCGCGTCCTCGAGCAACGCGTCGGCCACCAGTTCGGCGATGTCTTTGATCAGCGGCCGCGGTTCGACCACGCCTTCGAGCATCGCGGTGCACTGTGGACAACCCACGGCCACCAACTCGGCGCCGGTTTCGCGGATGTCGTCCATGCGCATGTCGGGAATCCGTTGCTTGCCCGGAATGTCAGTGATCGGCGCACCCCCGCCACCGCCACAGCAGCGTGAACGGAAGCCGGAACGTTGCATCTCTTTCACTTCGATCCCGAGGGCGCGCAGCACTTCACGCGGCGCCTCGTATTCGCCGTTGTAGCGGCCGAGGTAGCACGGATCGTGATAGGTCACGCTGCTGCCTTTGTGCTGGCCGAGATTGAGCGCGCCGGCCCCGATGATTTCCGCCATGTAGGTACTGTGGTGCTGCACCAGGTAGTTGCCGTCGAAGGCGCCGTATTCGTTTTTCAGCACGTGGAAGCTGTGCGGGTCGCAGGTGACGATGCGGTTGAAGCTGTACTTGGCCAGGGTCTGGATGTTGCGTTTGGCCAGCAACTGGAAGGTCGCTTCGTCGCCCAGCCGTCGGGCCACGTCACCGCTGTCGCGCTCTTCCAGGCCCAGCACTGCGAAGTCGACTTTGGCTGCTTTCAGCACTTTGACGAAGGCGCGCAGGGTGCGCTGGTTGCGCATGTCGAAGGCGCCGTCGCCGACCCAGAACAGCACGTCGACCGATTTCTTCTCGCTGAGCAGGTTCAGGTTCAAGTCCGCCGCCCAGTTCATCCGCCCGCCCGGGGCGAAGCCGCCCGGGTTGTCGGTGGCAATCAGGTTTTCCAGGACTTCGGCGCCCTTGTTCGGGGTTGCGCCTTTTTCCAGGGTCAGATGGCGGCGCATGTCGACGATGGCATCGACGTGCTCGATCATCATCGGGCATTCCTCGACGCAAGCACGGCAAGTGGTGCAGGACCACAAGGTTTCAGCGTCCACCAGACCGTTGACGATCGGTTGATGCGGATTGCCAGCGTGTTCACCGATGGCTTTGCCTGGATACGGGCTGCCGGCGAACTTGGCGTCGGTGCCACCGGCCAGGCCGACCACCATGTCCTGGATCAGTTTTTTCGGGTTCAGCGGCTGGCCGGCGGCGAATGCCGGGCATGCCGCTTCGCACTTGCCGCACTGCACGCAGGCGTCGAAACCGAGCAGTTGGTTCCAGGTGAAATCCTTGGGTTTTTCCACGCCCAGTGGAGCGGTCGGGTCATTGAGGTCCAGCGGTTTCAAACCGGTGGAACGGCCACCATTGAAGCGTTCGGCGCGACGGTGCCAGGCCAGGTGCAGCGCACCGGCGAAGGCGTGCTTCATCGGCCCGCCCCAGGTCATGCCGAAGAACAACTCCGAAACGCCCCACAGCACGCCGATGCCGAGGATCGCAGCCACCACCCAACCGCCGAAATTTTCCGGAAGGATGCCTGCCACCGGCAGGGTCAACAGGAAGAAGCTTGCAGAGAACGCCAACAGGCTTTTCGGCAGGCGCATCCATGGCCCTTTGGAGAGGCGAGCTGGTGGGTTGCGACGGCGCAGAAACATGAAAATCGCACCGACGAACATCACCGCAGAAGCAATCAACAGGGCAACGCCGAGAATGCGACTGTGCAGGCCAAAACCGTGCACCAGTATCGCCAGCACAATGGACGCCACCGCACCACCGGCCGTGGCCACGTGGGTGTTGGCAATGTATTTGTCCCGCGCGACGACGTGGTGCAAATCGACCATGTAGCGCTTGGGCATGGCCAACAGGCCGCCGATCAGGTCGACTTTCGAAGCCCGGCCCCGGCGCCACATAGCCACCCGCCGCAACGCGCCCAGGACAGCCAGGCCCAGGGCAGCGAACAACAGGATTGGAAGAAGGGTGTTCAACATGTGGAGCTCCCAAAGACCTCGGGGTCTTGCAGGTCGAGATGCCTTACTCGGTTCCTGTGGGAGCGGGCTTGCTCGCGATGGACGTAAACGATGACGCTTGCAGTCTGGAACAGCGCGTCGCCTTCAAATTCATCGCGAGCAAGCTCGCTCCTACACAGGGTTATGTGCAAGCCTTAGAAATCCTTACACAACCTCAGGGCATCGTAGATCGCCGCGTGGGTGTTGCGCTGGGCCACGCAGTCGCCGATGCGGAACAGCAAGTAGCCGTCCCCCGCCTGGCTCAGCGAAGGCTGCGGCTTGATCGCGAACAGGGCTTCGATGTCCATCTGGCCCTTGTTGCGCGACGCTTCCTTCAACGCGTAATAGATTTCTTCGTCAGGACGCACGCCGTTTTCGACCACCACCTGGTCCACCACCCGCTCCTCTTTGGCGCCGGTGTATTCGTTTTCCAGCACCGCCACCAGCTTGTCGCCTTCGCGGTAGACCTTCTCCAGCATCATGTCGCCGGTCATGATCACTTCTTTCGGGTACATGCTGCGGTAGTACGTCGGGAACGATGTACCGCCAATCGCCACGCCCGGCTTGATGTCGTCGGTGACGATCTCGACCTGGCTGCCCTTGTCGGCAAGGAAGTCCGCGGTGGACATCCCGGTGAATTCGCAAATGGTGTCGTAGACCAGCACGTTCTTGCCTGGCGCCACCTTGCCATCGAGGATGTCCCAGCTGCTGACCACCAGGCCTTCAGCCGCGCCCCAGTGTTCGTTCTGCTCCAGGAATGGATGACCGCCAACGGCGAGCACCACCACGTCCGGACGCAGGTCGAGAATGGTCGCCGCATCGGCCGCCACGCCCAGGCGCAAGTCGACTTTCAAACGCGCCAGTTCCAGTTGGAACCAGCGGGTGATACCGGCGATCTGGTCTCGTTGCGGGGCTTTCGAGGCAGTAGTGATCTGCCCGCCGATGAATTCTTTCTTCTCGAACAGGGTCACGTCGTGGCCACGTTCGGCGGAGACGCGAGCCGCTTCCATCCCGGCAGGACCGGCGCCGACCACCACGACTTTGCGCTTCACGCCGGTCGATTTCTCGATGATGTGCGGCACACCCATGTATTCACGAGAGGTCGCGGCGTTCTGGATGCACAACACGTCCAGGCCCTGATACTGACGGTCGATGCAGTAGTTGGCACCGACACACTGTTTGATCTGGTCGACCTGGCCCATTTTGATCTTGGCGATCAGGTGCGGGTCGGCGATGTGGGCGCGGGTCATGCCGACCATGTCGACGTAGCCGCCTTCCAGAATACGGGTCGCCTGGTTTGGGTCCTTGATGTTCTGTGCGTGCAGGATTGGGGCCTTGACCACTTCCTTGATACCGGCAGCCAGGTGCAGGAACGGCTCCGGTGGATAACTCATGTTCGGGATAACGTTGGCCAGGGTGTTGTGGGTGTCGCAACCCGAGCCGACCACGCCGATGAAATCGATCATGCCGGTGTCGTCGTAATACTTGGCGATCTGCTTCATGTCCTCATGGGACAAGCCGTCCGGGTGGAACTCGTCACCACACAGACGGATGCCGACGCAGAAATCCGGGCCGACTTCAGCGCGCACAGCTTTCAGCACTTCGAGGCCGAAACGCATGCGGTTTTCAAAACTGCCGCCCCATTCGTCAGTGCGCTTGTTGACCCGTGGGCTCCAGAACTGGTCGATCATGTGCTGGTGCACCGCCGACAGTTCGACGCCGTCCAGGCCACCGGCCTTCGCACGCGCCGCAGCGCTGGCGTAGTTGCCGATCACCCGCCAGATTTCTTCCGGCTCGATGGTTTTGCAGGTCGCGCGGTGCACCGGCTCACGGATGCCCGACGGCGACAGCAAGGTTGGCCAATGCTCGCCGTCCCAGCGCGAACGTCGGCCCATGTGGGTAATCTGGATCATGATCTTGGCGCCATGTTTGTGCATGGCATCGGCCAGGTTCTGGAAGTGCGGAATGATCCGGTCGTCGGCCAGGTTGACCGATTTCCACCAGCCCTGCGGGCTGTCGATGGCCACGCTGGACGAACCGCCGCAAATCGCCAGGCCGATCCCGCCCTTGGCTTTCTCTTCGTAATACTTGACGTACCGGTCGGTGGTCATGCCGCCGTCGGTCGCGTAGACCTCGGCATGCGCGGTGCTGAGCACACGGTTGCGGATGGTCAGTTTGCCGATCTGGATCGGCTGGAACATTGCTTCGAAAGCCATGGCGGGGTCCTCGACTTACAACGGCTTGACGGTGAACAAACCGTCGTCGTGGCCTTCTTCGGAGCCACCGTAGACTTGCTCGGCAACGGTGCGGATCTTGCTGCCGCGAGCCTGCAGAATCTGGTCCATGGCGCCGGCAAACCAGCCGGTGAACATGTAGTCGACCTTGCGCCCGACCTTGCCGTAGACGTAGACGAACGCCGAGTGTTCGAGCTTGACGCTGGCGGTGCCTTTGTCGAGGTCGATGTCCTGGATCTTGAACAGGCCCCAGCCACGTTGCGACAGGCGCTTCATGTAGTGCTCGAATACCGCGACGCCTTCCAGGCCGTGGCATTCAGCTTCTTTTTCACACCAGTGCCAAGCGGATTTGTAGCCGGCCTTGTAGAGGATCTCGGCGTAGGCTTCGGCGCCCAAAACCTCTTCGATGCCCATGTGGTTGTTGACGAAGAAGTGACGCGGTACATACAGCATCGGCAGGGCGTCGGAGGTCCAGACACCGGTTTCGCTGTCGACTTCGATTGGCAATTGCGGGGCGATCTTGGCCATGGAAACTTAACTCCAGAAAAATTCGTTGTGTTGTCGTGCCGTAGCAGCTGTCGAGCTTGCGAGGCTGCGTTGGGCTGCGAAGCGGCCCCCGAGGGCGGTCCTGCGGACCGCAACGCAGCCTCGTGCCTCGGCAGCTGCTACAGGGTTCGTTTGAAAATGGGCTTACTCGCCCCAGACGTCTTTGAGGACGTTGACCCAGTTCTCGCCCATGATCTTGCGGACCACGCGCTCGGAGTGGCCGCGCTTGAGCAGCGTTTCGGTCAGGTTCGGGAACTCGCCGACAGTGCGGATGCCCAGTGGGTTGATGATCTTGCCGAAGCTGGTCAGGCGGCGGGCATAGCCCTTGTCATGGGTCAGGTATTCGAAGAAGTCCTGGCCATGGCCCTGGGTGAAGTCGGTACCGATGCCGATGGCGTCTTCGCCAACGATGTTCATGGTGTATTCGATGGCTTCGGCGTAGTCGTCGATGGTCGAATCGATGCCCTTGGCCAGGAACGGCGCGAACATGGTCACGCCGACGAAACCGCCGTGATCGGCAATGAACTTCAGTTCTTCATCGGATTTGTTGCGCGGGTGAATTTTCAGGCCCGACGGCAGGCAGTGGGAGTAGCAGACCGGCTTCTTCGATTCGAGGATGACTTCTTCGGACGTCTTCGAGCCGACGTGGGACAGGTCGCACATGACGCCGACCCGGTTCATCTCGGCAACGATTTCACGACCGAAACCCGACAGGCCGCCATCGCGCTCGTAGCAGCCGGTACCGACCAGGTTCTGGGTGTTGTAGCACATCTGCACGATACCGACGCCCAGCTGCTTGAACACCTCGACGTAGCCGATCTGGTCTTCAAAGGCGTGGGCATTCTGGAAGCCGAACAGGATGCCGGTCTTGCCCTGCTCCTTGGCCTTGCGGATATCGGCGGTGGTGCGCACCGGAATCACCAGGTCGCTGTTCTCGCGGATCAGCTTCTGGCTGGCGGCGATGTTGTTGACGGTGGCCTGGAAGCCCTCCCACACCGACACGGTGCAGTTGGCCGCGGTCAGACCGCCCTTGCGCATGTCTTCAAACAGCTCGCGGTTCCACTTGGCGATAATCAGCCCGTCGATAACGATGCTGTCTGCGTGCAATTCGGCTGGGCTCATCAGGCTGTCCCCTATTAGCGATTCATGCGCCGAATCATGTGTCGGCGCTTTGGGGCCAGCATATGCCTGAGGGGCCGGGCAGCCGGGTGCAAAAACGACAGGGGGTTTGCCGAAAGCGTCAATCTGCGACAAAGGGTCGTCGCCGCGTGTGATCGCCCTGCTGTTCAAGGGCCTCGGCTTGGGCCAGAATTCGTCGCATTACTGAAAATGCACTGATTAGAAGGGGCTGCGGCGTAATGAAATCGATCTTCCTGGCTTTGGCACTGATAGCGACCGGCGTACAGGCGGCTGAAGAGTCCGACAACAACCCCTGCGATGCGGTCGAAAACGACGTCCAGACCCTGGAATGCTCGGTCTACAGCAGAACCACCGCCGAAGACCTGCTCAAAGATAACTACAAGGGCCTGACCGAGCGCATGCAAACGGCCTACGGCAAGAACCCGGCGCAACTGGCCGACATCACCGCCAAGCTCAAGACCGCCCAGCAACAGTGGCTGAAGACCCGGGATGCGGATTGCGCGGTTGAGGCGTTTCCAGCGACGAGTGGTAGCAAGGCGTTCACCATTGCGCAGAATGATTGCGTGGCGCGGATGAGTGATGAACGTTCGGAGTTTTTGGAGTCGATTGGGCAGGAGTGAGCCTGAGTTCCCGTCGGAAGCTGGCAGCATCGCTGGCTTTCGCTCCTCAAGAAATGCTGTTTCCTACAAACCTTGCCAACCAAGCCTACAGCGCTCCCAACACCTCGCAGTAGACCCTGTTCGTCGGGCAACATCCCGACATGCATCGTTAATTGGCCGACGTGAAAATATAAGTAAAGATTCGCAAATCTTATAAAAGACTTATATTCTCCCATGAACAGCATTTACTGGACTCGAAAGGCCGTTAAGCAGCTTCTGAAATTGCATTCCGTTCACCAGATCCGGGTTCGTGATGCCGTCACGGTGCTGACTGGCATGCCTGATATAGGCAATGTCAAAGCACTGGTCGGTCATGACTGCGCCTATCGACTTAGAGTGGGTAATTATCGAGTCATGTTCGACTGGGATGGCGCAATCAAAGTGGTCAGTATTCAAGAGGTCAAAAAACGCGATGAACGCACCTACTGACGTTCAAATCATCAACGATGCAGAGGGGAATCCTGCGTTCGTGGTCATTCCATACGCGCAATATGTGGCGCAAAAGGTTGAACCCGATCTGATTCCCCATGAAGTGGTCAGCCGTATTGTCGATGGCGCAACGCCAATTCGCGCCTGGCGCGAACACTTGAACCTTACTCAGGATGAAGTAGCCAAACGCATGGGCATTTCTCAACCAGCCTTCGCCCAGCAAGAAACCGTCGCCAAACCTCGCAAGGCTACCCGCGAGAAAATCGCCGCGGCGTTTGGCATCACGGCCAATCAACTTGAGCTGTAGGCTGCATCCAACCATTTGTGAAAGGCATCGAAATGAAAATCTGCGGCATTGAAATCAAAGGCAGCGAAGCGATCATCGCCGTGGCCTCCCTCGACGGTCAGGTACTGAGCCACGTCGCGTTGAACACCAAGAAAATCGCCCTCGACGACGACGACGAAGCCGCCAACGTCAAAGTCTTTGCCGCGCAGGTTGCGTCGTTTGTGCGCGAGAATTCCATTGATCGAATGGCGATCAAGAAGCGCAGCAAGAAAGGTGAGTTTGCCGGTGGGCCGACTACGTTCAAGATTGAGGGCATTTTTCAGTTGTTGGAGAGTTGCGAAGTCACGCTGCTGTCGCCACAGACCATCAATGCACAGAACAAGAAGTTCGACTTTGAACTGCCGGCCACGCTGAACAAGTATCAGCATGAGGCTTATAAAGCGGCGTGTTCGGCATTGGTGAAGAAGTAAGGCCGTCCGAAGATCAAAAGATCGCAGCCTTCGGCAGCTCCTACAGGGTAATGTGTAGGAGCTGCCGAAGGCTGCGATCTTTTGATCTTCGGCAGCCACCCATCAAACCAGCTCCCTGCCATCCCCAAGCCGACGCCGATCCTCTCGCGGGCACCGCTCAAACCGCGCCCGATAACTGCGGGTGAAATACGACGGCGATTCAAACCCGCAAGCAATGCTCACCTCCAGCACGCTCATGTCCGTCTGCCGCAGCAACTGCCGGGCCTTCTCCAGTCGCAAGCGCAGGTAGAAATTGCTCGGCGTGTCGTTCAGGTGCAAGCGGAACAACCGTTCGAGCTGCCGGCGGGTCACCTTGATCGATTCTGCCAATTCCAAGGTGCTCAGGGGCGGTTCGCTGTGCTGCTCCATCTCGCCAATCACCTGCACCAGTTTCTTGTTGTTGATGCCATACCGACTGGCGACTTCCATGCGCTGGTGGTCTTTGCGCGGGCGGATGCGGCCGAGTACGAATTGCTCGCTGACCTGGATCGCCAGTTCCGGGCCGTGGGCCTGGGCGATGAGGTCGAGCATCAAGTCGATGGAGGCAGTGCCGCCAGCGGATGTGATGCGGCGGCGGTCGATCTCGAACAATTCCTGAGTGACGCTGAGCTGTGGATAAGACTCCTTGAACGCGTCGATGGCTTCCCAGTGCAGGGTCAGGCGATGGCCGTCGAGCAGGCCGGCTTCGGCGAGGACAAAGCTCCCGGTGTCGATGGCGCCGAGGGTCACGCCTTCGTTGTCCAGCCGGCGCAGCCAGTGATCCAGCGCCGGGGTGGCGAATTTCAGCGGCTCGAATCCGGCGACGACCAATAAGGTGGCGCCTTTCTTCAGCGGCTCGAGCGCCGCGTCGGCGTTGACCGACATGCCGTTGCTGGCCAGCACCGCGCCGCCGTCGGCGCTCAGCACATGCCAGCGATACAACTCGCCACGAAAGCGATTGGCGACCCGCAGCGGCTCGATGGCCGAGATGAAACCGATGGCCGAGAAACCCGGCATCAACATGAAGTAGAAATCCTGGGACATGGAGCGCACTCGACTGGCAGGTAACGAGAGGGCGGGCAGCGTGTTGACGTTGATACGCCAGTTGCACGAGGCATTCAAGAGGACAGGTCGCTGCTGTGCAAGAGCTGGTCGCCGCAGTGCGTTTTTACAGGCGCTATGCTGCGTAACTTGGCATAACCGGCGCACGAAGACGACCGGACCCACAATAACGAACTGCCGAGGAAACCTGAGATGAAACGACTGATCAGCAGCTGTGTTCTTGCACTCAGCGGTACCGCTTTCCTGAGCGCCAGTGTCATGGCAGCCGAACCCGCGTCGTGCCAGAACGTGCGCATGGGCGTAGTGAACTGGACCGACGTCATCGCTACCAGTGCCATGACCCAGGTCCTGCTCGATGGCCTCGGCTACAACACCAAACAAACCAGCGCGTCCCAGCAGATCATCTTCGCCGGGATCCGCGACCAGCGCCTGGACCTGTTCCTGGGCTACTGGAACCCGCTGATGACCCAGACCATCACCCCGTTCGTCGATGGCAACCAGGTGAAAGTGCTTCAGGCGCCGAGCCTGAAAGACGCTCGCGCCACCCTCGCGGTGCCGACTTATCTCGCCGACAAGGGCCTGAAAACCTTCGCCGACATCGCCAAGTTCGAAAAAGAACTGGGCGGCAAGATCTACGGCATTGAGCCAGGCTCGGGCGCCAACACCCAGATCAAGGCGATGATCGCCAAGAACCAGTTCGGCCTCGGCAAGTTCCAGTTGGTCGAGTCCAGCGAGGCCGGCATGCTCGCGGCGGTGGATCGTGCCGTTCGACGCAATGAAGCGGTGGTGTTCTTCGGCTGGGCGCCGCACCCAATGAACGTCAACGTGAAGATGACTTACCTCACCGGCAGCGAAGACGCCCTCGGCCCGAACGAAGGCATGGCCACCGTCTGGACGGTGACCGCGCCGAAATACGCCGAACAATGCCCGAACATCGGTCGTCTGCTGAGCAACCTGACCTACACCGCCGAAGACGAGAGCCGGATGATGCAACCGCTGCTCGACCACAAAGACGCCTTCGAATCGGCCAAGCAATGGCTCAAAGACCACCCGCAAGACAAGCAACGCTGGCTCGAAGGCGTGACCACCTTCGATGGCAAACCCGCCGCTGACAATCTGAAACTGACCAGCAAATAAACCCTGATTGAACCACCGATTCGCAGCCCGACCGGGCTGCGAACGGGATCATCACGCCTGCAAGGAACCCGCCTCATGAACCACGACGTCATCATCACCTGCGCACTCACCGGTGCTGGCGACACGACCAGCAAAAGCCCGCACGTGCCGGTCACCCCGAAACAAATTGCCGCCGCCGCCGTGGAAGCCGCGAAGGCCGGCGCCACCGTGGTCCACTGCCATGTGCGTAACCCTGAAACCGGCAAGTTCAGCCGCGACGTGGCGCTGTACCGCGAGGTGATGGAGCGCATCCGCGAAGCCGACGTCGACATCATCGTCAACCTCACCGCCGGCATGGGCGGCGACCTGGAAATCGGCGCGGGCGAGAACCCGATGGAGTTCGGTCCCAACACCGACCTGGTCGGCCCGCTGACCCGCCTGGCCCACGTTGAAGCGCTGCTGCCGGAAATCTGTACCCTCGATTGCGGCACCCTGAACTTTGGTGATGGCGACACCATTTACGTGTCCACCCCGGCGCAGCTGCGGGCTGGCGCCAAACGCATTCAAGAGCTGGGCGTGAAAGCCGAGCTGGAAATTTTCGACACCGGCCACCTGTGGTTTGCCAAACAACTGATCAAGGAAGGCTTGCTTGACGACCCGTTGTTCCAGTTGTGCCTGGGCATCCCATGGGGTGCGCCGGCCGATACCACGACCATGAAAGCCATGGTCGACAACCTGCCGGCCAACGCGGTGTGGGCAGGCTTCGGGATTGGTCGCATGCAGATGCCGATGGCGGCGCAAGCGGTGCTGCTGGGCGGCAACGTACGCGTAGGCCTGGAGGACAACATCTGGCTGGACAAAGGCGTATTGGCAACCAACGGCCAACTGGTTGAACGCGCCTCGGAAATCCTCAGCCGCCTCGGCGCCCGGGTTCTGACACCGGCGGAGGGCCGGGCAAAAATGGGCCTGACCAAGCGCGGCTGACCCACACTAAACCCTGTAGGAGCTGCCGCAGGCTGCGATCTTTTGATCTTGTTTTTAAGAGCAACATCAAAAGATCGCAGCCTGCGGCAGCTCCTACAGGGATCACCGAATTTCTTTAGGAAGTTGCCATGAGCTTTATCACTGAGATCAAAACCTTCGCCGCACTGGGCAGCGGTGTCATTGGCAGCGGCTGGGTATCGCGCGCCCTCGCCCACGGCCTCGACGTGGTGGCCTGGGACCCGGCGCCGGGCGCTGAAGCCGCGCTGCGCAAACGCGTCGCCAATGCCTGGGGCGCGCTGGAGAAACAAGGCCTGGCGCCCGGCGCGTCGCAAGACCGACTGCGCTTTGTCGCGACGATTGAAGAGTGTGTTCGCGACGCGGATTTCATTCAGGAAAGCGCTCCGGAACGCTTGGATCTGAAACTGGAATTGCACAGCAAGATCAGCGCGGCTGCCAAGCCCGATGCGTTGATCGGCTCCAGCACCTCCGGCCTGTTGCCGAGTGAGTTCTACGAGAGTTCGACGCACCCGGAACGCTGCGTGGTCGGGCACCCGTTCAACCCGGTTTACCTGCTGCCGCTGGTGGAAGTGGTGGGTGGCAAGAACACCGCGCCGCAAGCGATTCAAGCGGCAATGAAAGTCTACGAATCCCTGGGGATGCGTCCGCTGCATGTGCGCAAGGAAGTGCCTGGCTTTATCGCTGACCGATTGCTGGAAGCGCTGTGGCGTGAAGCGCTGCACCTGGTTAACGACGGCGTGGCGACCACGGGTGAAATCGACGATGCGATCCGCTTTGGCGCAGGTCTGCGCTGGTCGTTCATGGGAACGTTCTTGACCTACACCCTGGCGGGTGGCGATGCCGGTATGCGGCACTTCATGGCGCAGTTTGGTCCGGCGCTGCAGTTGCCCTGGACTTACTTGCCAGCGCCAGAGCTGACTGACAAATTGATCGATGATGTGGTGGATGGCACCAGCGATCAGTTGGGCAAGCACAGTATTTCGGCGCTGGAGCGCTATCGTGATGATTGCTTGTTGGCGGTGCTGGAGGCAGTGAAAACCACCAAAGAGAAGCATGGGATGGCGTTCAGCGAGTAATGAGTTAGCAGGACCGGCCCCTTCGCGAGCAAGCCCGCTCCCACATTGGTTCTGCGCCGTTCACACATTCAATGTGGGAGCGGGCTTGCTCGCGAAAGCGGCCGTCCAGTCACCACCAAAATCGGAACAAGAACCATGCCCGCCTTAACCACCTACCAAACCAGAATCATCCCAGACTGGGTCGACTACAACGGCCACCTGCGCGACGCCTTCTACCTACTGATTTTCAGCTACGCCACCGACGCCTTGATGGACCGCCTCGGCATGGACAGCAACAACCGCGAAGCCAGTGGCCATTCGCTGTTCACCCTCGAACTGCACCTCAACTACCTGCACGAAGTGAAGCTCGACGCGGATGTAGAAGTACGCACGCAGATCATCGGCAATGACAGCAAACGCCTGCACCTCTATCACAGCCTGCACCTGGTCGGTGATGACAAAGAGCTGGCGGGCAACGAACAAATGCTGCTCCACGTCGACCTCGCGGGACCACACTCCGCACCGTTCAGCGCCGATACCTTGAGCAAACTGCAAGCCATCGCCGCCGAGCAAGCCGACCTGGCTGCCCCCGCGTACATTGGCCGAGTGATCGCGTTACCCCCAAAAAAATAACAAGGAGATCGCCATGAACACCGCTGCCGCTTTTGCCGACTTCCGTACGTACCCGTTGATCAGCGCGTTGACCGCCGTGCAAACCCTGGCGGACCGAATTCACGTGCAGTGGGCCGACGGTCGCGCCAGCCCGTTCCATCACCAGTGGTTGCGAGACAACTGCCCCTGCCCGCAATGCGTCTACACCGTGACACGCGAGCAAGTGCTGGAAATCGTCGATGTGGCAGAGGACCTGACGGCTGCACAGGCCAATGTCGATGCCGAAGGTTGCCTGTGCGTCGGTTGGCAGGATGGCCACGTGAGCCGCTTCGATCCGGGCTGGTTGCGGGCTCATGCTTATGACGACGAGTCCCGGGCCGAGCGCCAGGCCGGCAAGCCACAATCAAGACTTTGGCGAAACGATTTGCAACTACCGGTGTTCGACTACCAGGCATTGATGACTGATAACGACGCCTTGCTGCAATGGCTGCTGGCCGTGCGCGATATCGGGTTGACGCAAGTCCGTGGCGTGCCCACGGAGCCCGGCTCCTTGAAGTTGATCGCCCAGCGGATTTCTTTCATTCGCGAGAGCAACTTTGGCGTGTTGTTCAACGTGCAATCCAAGGCGGATGCCGACAGCAACGCCTACACCGCCTTCAACTTGCCGTTGCACAGCGACTTGCCGACCCGCGAGTTGCAACCGGGGCTGCAATTCCTGCATTGCCTGGTCAATGATGCCGACGGTGGCGAGAGTATTTTCGTCGACGGTTTTGCGATCGCCGAAGCGTTGCGCGAGGAAGATCCCGAGTCGTTCAAAAGCCTCTGCGAGATCCCCGTGGAGTTCCGCAATAAGGATCGTCACAGCGACTACCGCTGCCTCGCGCCGATCATCGCCCTGGATGCGCGGGGGCAAGTGTCGGAAATCCGCATGGCGAACTTTTTGCGCGGCCCGTTCGATGCCTCCGTGGAGCAGATGCCCAAGCTGTATCGCGCCTACCGCCGCTTCATCGCGATGACGCGCGAGGCGCGTTTCCGGGTAATGACGCGGCTCAATCCCGGTGAGCTGTGGTGCTTTGATAATCGCCGGACCTTGCATGCCCGCAATGCGTTCGACCCGGCCAGCGGGGCCCGGCATTTTCAGGGTTGCTATGTCGACCGTGATGAATTGTTGTCGCGGATATTGGTGTTGCAGCGTTAGACCGCGTCATCGTTCTTCGCGGGCAAGCCCGCCCCCACAGTGACCGCGTTCTCTCAGAATAAATGCGGTCGAATGTGGGAGCGGGCTTGCTCGCGAATGCGTCAGCCAACACACCTCATATTTACCTGATTCACAGGCAAAAAAAACCCCGATCAAGCCGTGACAGGATCGGAGCTGAGGAGGGTACCGTTGAGGAGCCGTTGCCCGAGGGTGACCAAACCTTCGTGAAGCCAGCTGAATCCAGTGTGCCCACTCTCCCCTCTCGCAAGTTAGCCGAAAACGACCTGTTCATAGGTATTGCGGCCATTGCGACAAATCGTCCTTGCCGCCACTCCAAGCCCCTACGAGAATCGAGCCACGACACCGTTCCCTGTAGAAGGATTGCGTCATGATGTACGCCGATTTGATTGACCAGGAAGACCTGTTGGGCCAGCTGAAGTCGCTGGGTTTTCAAGTGCCGAGCGGCGCCACGGCCGAGCAGGCTTGCGAGTGTGCGGTAAGGGGCTTGAACGATGAACGGGCGATAGTGCTGCGGACCATGGTCAAGCAGATGTACACCAGCAGCGCGACCATTTTACCGGCGGTGCGCCAGGCTATTGATAGGCAGTTGCTGCCTGCTTTGGCGGAATATCAGCAGAGCCGTAGCGCCTGACCGAAGATCAAAAGATCGCAGCCTTCGGCAGCTCCTACACCGATCCCTGTAGGAGCTGCCGCAGGCTGCGATCTTTTCGGTTTAAAGCCTTACGCTGGCAAACGTCGACTCGTTGCGCGCCTGACTCAACGCCGACAACGGCCCGGACAACGGCGACAGCACCAGCGCTTGCGGCAACGGCATCATGGCAACCTGCTGAGTGGTGTTGGAACCCACACGCTCGTCACGCGGTGGAATACCGAAGTATTCGCGGTAGCACTTGGAGAAGTGCGGCGTGGACACAAAGCCACAGACCGACGCCACTTCGATGATCGACATCGGCGTCTGCTTGAGCAGCTGCCGCGCACGGATCAAGCGCAGTTTCAGGTAGTAACGCGACGGCGAGCAATGCAGGTACTTCTGGAACAGCCGCTCCAACTGACGACGGGACACGGCGACGTAAACCGCGAGTTCGTCGAGGTCGATCGGCTCTTCCAGGTTGGCTTCCATCAGCGCGACGATTTCCTGCAATTTCGGCTGGTTGGTACCGAGCATGTGCTTGAGCGGCACACGTTGGTGATCCTGCTCGTTACGGATGCGCTCGTAGACGAACATTTCCGAGATCGCGGCCGACAGTTCACGGCCGTGATCGCGGCTGATCAGGTGCAGCATCATGTCCAGCGGCGCGGTGCCGCCGGAGCTGGTGAAACGGTTACGGTCGAGGGTGAACAGGCGCGTGCTCATGGCCACACGGGGGAAGGCTTCCTGCATCGAGGCCAGGCATTCCCAGTGCACGCTGCAATCGAAACCATCCAGCAGGCCGGCGCAAGCCAGGGCCCAGCTGCCGGTGCAGACCGCGCCGAGACGACGGGACTGACGCGCCTGGCTTTGCAGCCATGAAACGTGTTCGCGGGTCACGGTGCGCTGAATGCCGATACCACCGCAGACAATGACGGTGTCCAGGGCTGGCGCTTTGTGCATGGAGCAGTCGGGGGTGATCTGCAGGCCATCACTGGCCCAGACCTGACCGCCATCGACGGTGAGCGTGGTCCAGCGATACAGCTCGCGGCCGGACAATTGGTTGG
This sequence comes from Pseudomonas sp. LBUM1644, assembly GCF_059716195.1. Taxonomy (NCBI): domain Bacteria; kingdom Pseudomonadati; phylum Pseudomonadota; class Gammaproteobacteria; order Pseudomonadales; family Pseudomonadaceae; genus Pseudomonas; species Pseudomonas sp. LBUM1644. The sequence continues at coordinate 5,842,254 of NZ_CP166812.1, forward strand.
CCATGCGCAGGGGTTCTACGGCGGAGGCCAGAGAAATCAGCGTGAAATTGTCCAACAGCAAAAAGCCGATGGATTGGGGCGCACGGTTCTGGGGTTGGGCCCCGGAGTTGAACGTCGTCATCGCGGTATCTCCTCACACAAAGCGGGTGATGGCCTCAGGCGGAGGCTCTTGTTATTGCCATCGTTCTCGCGTGGGAGACGGGCTTTTTAATGACAGAGCAATTGCCATGCCTAAACTTGAATGCGCGTTCAATAACTCCTGAAAACGACGTCGGAATGTGTCTGGATATGATGCGCGCAGAGGGTGGAATTCAAGTGCCATCAAGGCAACAAGCGCACTGCCCCGTTGCGTGTGAGCAAATCGGTAGCACTTGTGGGAACAGGGCTGCGGCGCCCACGGAAAGAGTGTCACCGCAAGCACGGGAGACGGACGGTCGGGGCTCAGTTGGATCCCGGACCGTGGGTTAGTCGCTTACCTGTAAGCGACGCGCCAAAAGGTGGCGTGTTTTAAATCTGGTGTTCACTTAGCGCGCAGTTTTGACTGGTCTGGTGTGGCGAATGAGATCTCTGTGGCGAGGGGGCTTGCCCCCGTTGGGTCGCGCAGCGGCCCTGAAATTTCTACGACTGCTGCTCAGCCGAACGGGGGCAAGCCCCCTCGCCACAGGGGCAACCCGGTCTCAACACTCCACCGCGCTGACAGCCAACCCACCCCGCGAGGTCTCTTTATATTTGTCATGCATGTCCGCGCCGGTGTCACGCATGGTACGGATCACCCGGTCCAAGGAGATAAAATGCTGACCGTCCCCGCGCAACGCCATCTGCGCCGCATTGATCGCTTTCACCGCCGCAATTGCATTGCGCTCGATGCACGGCACTTGCACCAGCCCGCCCACCGGGTCGCAGGTCAGGCCGAGGTTATGTTCCAGGCCGATTTCCGCCGCGTTGCACAACTGCTCCGGCGTGGCGCCCAGGATCTCCGCCAGCCCCGCCGCCGCCATCGCACAGGCCGAACCGACTTCACCCTGGCAACCGACTTCAGCACCGGAGATCGAAGCGTTTTTCTTGCACAGAATCCCCACCGCTGCCGCACTGAGGAAATAGTCGACCACGTTGGCGTCAGTCACCGCCTCGCTGAACTTCATAAAGTAGTGCAGCACCGCCGGAATAATCCCCGCCGCGCCGTTGGTCGGCGCCGTGACCATGCGCCCGCCGGCCGCATTTTCTTCGTTGACTGCCAGGGCGAACAGGTTGACCCATTCCATCGCGCTCAATGTCGAGCCGATCACGTTGGGTTTTCCCAGTTCCTGCAGGCTGCGGTGCAACTTGGCCGCACGACGGCGCACATTCAGGCCGCCGGGCAGGATGCCCTCATGTTTAAGGCCTTGCTCGACGCAATCCTGCATGGCGCGCCAGAGTTTCATCAGCCCGCTGCGGATTTCCTCTTCGCTGCGCCAGACCCGCTCGTTGGCCATCATCAATTCGGCCACACGCAGGTTGTGCTGTTTGCAGAGGCTGAGCAGTTCGACCGCGCTGGAGAAGTCATAAGGCAATTCGGTGCGATCCAGGTCGACCACGCCGCTTGAAGCTTGCGCCTCATCCACGACGAAACCGCCGCCAATGGAATAGTAGGTGTCGCGATGCAGCTCGCCGTCATCGCCTTCGACGATCAGGGTCATGGCGTTGGGGTGGAACGGCAGGTTCTCGTCGATCAGGCGCATGTCCCGAGCCCAGATGAACGGGACCGATAAACGACCGTCGAGCAACAGCATGTGGGTTTCACGCAGGGTTTCAATGCGAATGCCGATTTGCGACGGGTCGATCGCGTCCGGCCACTCGCCCATCAGGCCCATGATTACCGCGTTGTCGCTGCCGTGACCGATGCCGGTGGCCGACAACGAACCATAAAGCTGAACTTCGATGCGCCGCACTTGTTCCAAAAGACCTTGTTCACGCAATCCCTGTACGAACAGCGCCGCGGCACGCATGGGCCCTACGGTGTGCGAACTGGAAGGGCCGATGCCGATTTTGAACAGGTCGAAAACGCTGATAGCCATTACTGCCGAACTCCTGGATGAGCCAACTCCGGGCGCAAAAGCGCCCGGTGACGGAGCTGCTACGCTCAAGCTGCAATCCGTCGATATGGCTGCATCATCAGGCTTTTACCGTGTCGTTCGACGTCTGGTACCGACGCACTCTTGTCCACCAACGCCGCGCGCGTTTTACGTAGCGTTTTCGCCGTTTTTTTGCGGCTCAGAGGGGTAAAGGGGGCTTAAAAAATCTGTAAACGACGTCACCGACACTGGATGCGACCATCCCTGTACTGGTTACGACGCACCCTGTAGGCGTCAGATTTTCACTGGTACATGATCATATCGACTCGATTGCAAGGCGCCGTGGTAAAGCTGTCTCCAAAACGCCATCCAACCGCAACCTATAAGTGCGGTGGTCCAGTCGGAACACTGCCAAAAAAAACACCAAGGAGTCCATCCATGAAAGGTTCCCCGTCGTTGTTGTTGGCCGCCATGCTGAGTCTGCCGTTACTGGCTCAAGCAGCAGAACCCGCTCAGTGCAGCACCGTAAACTTCTCTGATGTCGGCTGGACCGACATCACTGCGACAACCGCCACCACCAGCGTCGTGCTCGACGCCCTGGGCTACAAGACCAAAACCACGATGATTTCCGTGCCGGTGACCTACAAGTCCCTGGCCGACGGCAAGAACATGGACATCTTCCTGGGTAACTGGATGCCGACCATGGAAAACGACATCAAGGCGTACCGTGATGCCGGCACCGTTGACGTCGTGCGCACCAACCTCACCGGCGCCAAATACACCCTCGCCGTGCCGCAAGCGCTGTACGACAAAGGGCTGCATGACTTCGCCGACATCGCCAAATTCAAGAAGGAACTGGACGGCAAGATCTACGGCATCGAGCCAGGCAACGATGGCAACCGCCTGATCCAGACCATGATCGACAAAAACGCTTTCGGTCTCAAAGACGCCGGTTTCAAAGTCGTTGAGTCCAGCGAAGCGGGCATGCTGTCGCAAGTCGACCGCGCCCAGAAACGCGATACCGCCGTGGTATTCCTCGGCTGGGCACCGCACCCGATGAACAAACGTTTCAAAATCCAGTACCTGACCGGGGGCGACGATTTCTTCGGCCCTGATTTCGGTGCCGCCACCGTTGCGACCAACACCCGCAAGGGGTATACCCAAGAGTGCAGCAACGTAGGCCAACTGCTGAAAAACCTCGAATTCAACGTCGACATGGAAAGCTCGCTGATGGGCAACATCCTGGACGACAAGATGAAGCCTGACGCGGCCGCCAAGGCCTGGCTGAAAAAGAATCCACAGGTCCTCGATACCTGGCTCGCTGGCGTGACCACCATTGACGGTAAACCAGGCCTGGAGGCCGTGAAAGCCAAGCTCGCGCAGTAAATCGCTTACGCCGGGCGAGTTCGCTCGCCCGGGCTGTTTATTCCTTGCATGCGGACGTTCACTACCATGCTGATTGATCAGAAAATACCCTTAGGCCAGTACATTGCGGGCTTCGTTGAATGGCTGACGCAACACGGCGCCAGCACCTTCGACGCAATCGCCGTGACACTGGAAACGATGATCCACGGCGTGACGTTTGCGCTGACCTGGTTCAACCCGCTGGCATTGATCGGCCTCATCGCGCTACTGGCACACTTCATTCAACGCAAATGGGGCCTGACCGTTTTCGTCATCGCCTCCTTCCTGCTGATCCTCAACCTGGGGTACTGGCAGGAAACCATGGAAACCCTCGCCCAGGTGTTGTTCGCCACCCTGGTCTGCGTGGTCATCGGCGTGCCGTTGGGCATCGTCGCCGCGCACAAACCGATGTTCTACACACTGATGCGTCCGGTGCTCGATCTCATGCAGACCGTGCCGACCTTCGTGTACCTCATTCCTACCCTGACCCTCTTCGGTCTGGGTGTGGTCCCGGGCCTGATCTCCACGGTGGTGTTCGCGATTGCCGCGCCTATCCGCCTGACCTACCTGGGTATCCGCGATGTGCCCGCAGAATTGATGGACGCCGGTAAAGCCTTTGGCTGTTCGCGCCGCCAGCTGCTCTCGCGCATCGAATTGCCCCACGCCATGCCAAGCATCGCGGCCGGTATTACCCAGTGCATCATGCTGTCGTTGTCGATGGTGGTGATCGCGGCACTGGTGGGCGCCGACGGCCTGGGCAAACCCGTGGTCAACGCACTGAACACTGCTGATATCGCCCTGGGCTTCGAAGCCGGCCTGGCGATCGTACTGCTGGCGATCATGCTCGACCGTATCTGCAAACAACCCGACGCCAAAGTAGGGGGTGACGCATGAGCATTATTCGGTTCGAAGACGTCGACGTAGTCTTTTCAAAAGACCCGCGCGAGGCGCTCAAACTCCTTGACCAGGGCATGACCCGCGACCAGATCCTGAAAAAGACCGGGCAGATCGTCGGTGTTGAAAAGGCCAGCCTGGACGTCGAGAAAGGCGAAATCTGCGTCCTGATGGGCCTGTCCGGTTCCGGCAAATCCAGCTTGCTGCGTTGCATTAACGGCCTCAACACCGTGAGCCGTGGCAAGTTGTTCGTCGAGCACGAAGGCAAGCAGATCGACATCGCTTCCTGCACCCCGGCAGAACTGAAAATGATGCGCACCAAGCGCATCGCGATGGTGTTCCAGAAGTTCGCCCTGATGCCTTGGTTGACCGTGCGCGAAAACATCAGCTTCGGCCTGGAAATGCAGGGTCGCCCAGAGAAAGAACGGAAAAAACTGGTTGACGAAAAGCTTGAGCTGGTGGGCCTGACCCAGTGGCGTAACAAGAAACCCGATGAACTTTCCGGCGGTATGCAACAGCGTGTGGGCCTGGCTCGGGCACTGGCAATGGACGCTGACATTCTGCTGATGGACGAACCGTTCTCGGCACTCGACCCGTTGATCCGCCAAGGCCTGCAAGACGAGTTGCTGGAACTGCAGAGCAAGCTCAGCAAAACCATCGTCTTCGTCAGCCACGACCTCGATGAAGCCCTGAAGCTCGGCAGCCGCATCGCGATCATGAAAGACGGCCGGATCATTCAGTACAGCAAGCCCGAAGAAATCGTCCTGAACCCTGCAGACGACTACGTGCGCACGTTCGTTGCCCACACCAATCCGCTGAACGTTCTGTGCGGTCGCAGCCTGATGCGCACGCTCGACAACTGCAAGCGCATCAACGGGTCGGTCTGCCTCGATCCGGGTGGCGATTCGTGGCTGGACCTGGCCGAAGGCAACACCATCAAGGGCGCACGCCAGAACGGCGCGAGCCTGGACCTGCAGAACTGGATCCCGGGGCAGGCGGTTGAAGGCCTGGGACGTCGGCCAACGCTGGTGGACTCCAACATCGGCATGCGCGATGCACTGCAGATTCGTTATCACACCGGCAACAAACTGGTGCTGCACGACAACAACAAAGTGGTCGGGATTCTCGGCGACAGCGAGCTGTATCACGCGCTGCTCGGCAAGAACCTGGGGTAAGGCAGCAGACACAAAAACGCCGCGAGAGGATCGCGGCGTTTTTGTTAGTGCTGATATTCAACTGTAAACACGGACTACTGTGGCAAGGGGATTCTGTGGTGAGGGGATTTCTATGGTAAGGGGATTTCTTTGGTCAGGGGATTTCTGTGGCGAGGGGATTTATCCCCGTTGGGTCGCGAAGCGGCCCAAAACTAGTCACCGAGGTACATCAGATGAATCGCGCTGGCCGGTTTTACGACTGCTGCGCAGCCGAACGGGGATAAATCCCCTCGCCACAGAAATCCCCTGACCACAAAAATCCCCCTCACCACAGAATTCCCTCACCACAGAAATCCCCTTACCACAGTGGATCTGCGGTGCAGCAACTTGCACCGCATCACCTCAAGTCTCAGCTATAGACACGGCCAAGGAGCTGCCGATGGCTTTCAAACTGATCGAGCACGTCACGGGTGATCTGATCCTGAGTGAAACCCATCAAGTCGTAATCCTGGCTGCCATTGTGCAGGTAGACCTCGGCGCGGTAGTAGCGTGCGCGGGGTTCATCGGCACTTTCAGCCGACACCGTGTCGGTCGCCGCGGCCAGATAACCATCCAGGCTCACTTCGTAGACAAACGGGTTGCCCTCCTCCCTGTCGATCCGCAGCCCCATGCAACGCTTCGATTTGCCCAACAACGTTTGTACGTCCAGGCCCTGAGCGCGCAATTGCGCCGCCGCCTCTTCCAGCGCCGGGCTGACTTGCTTGTCCATGAAGCGCTGAACAATCGACTGGTTCGGTTGCAGGTCCAACTGAGTCAAACGCTCGCTGAAGCCACGACGACCGCGCGCCGCCAGCTCCGCTTGCTCCTGTTCGATCTGCACGTCCTGGCGCATCGCCTTGTGCAAGCCGAACATGAAGAACACCAGCACCACCGAGAACGGCAAACCGGCCAGCACCACCATGGTTTGCATGGCTTCGAAGTTGCCGGCGAACAGCAGACCGATGGTGACCAGCGTGATCACCGCCGACCAGAAAATCCGCAGCCAGTTCGGCGCATCTTCGTCAACGTTACCGCCCTTGCACGAAAGGTTGGCCATCATCACCGCGCCGGAATCCGCCGGGGTCAGGAACAGCACGAAACCGACAAAGATCGATACGCCAATCACCACCTTCGACGCCGGGTAATGCTCAAGCAATTGGTAGATCGCCATGGACGGCTGCTCCAGCGCCGTCTTCCCGAGTTCCACCGCTCCGTGGTTCATCACCAGGTCCAAAGCCGAGTTACCGAAGATCGACAGCCACGCCAGGGTGAAACCCAACGGGATCAGCAGCACGCCGGCCACCAGTTCACGCACCGTGCGACCACGGGAAATACGCGCGATGAACATGCCCACGAATGGCGCCCAGGAAATCCACCAGGCCCAGTAGAACAGGGTCCACAGACCCAGCCAGCGGTCGGACTTCTCACTGTCCCCTTCGTAGACATAGAGGTCGAAGGTCTTCAGGACGACACCGTTCAGGTAGTCACCGACGTTCTGCACGAAGCCGTTGAGCAAATGCAGGGTCGGGCCGAACAGCAGCACGAAAATCAACAGGCCGCTGAACAACACGATGTTCAGGTTGGACAGGCGACGAATGCCGTTTTCCACGCCGGACACGGCCGCGATGGTCGCGACAGTGCTCATCACGATGATCACGATCAGCAGGTTGGTGTTGCTGTGTTGCATGCCGAACAGGTTTTCCAGCCCGGACGACACTTGCAGCGAACCAATCCCCAGGTTCGTCACCAGGCCCAGCAGGGTCACGAACATGCCGAAGCCGTCCACTGCATGACCGGCCGCGCCTTTGACCCAGCGCTCGCCCACCAGTGGATACAGCGCCGAACGCAACGCCAGCGGCTGGTTATGACGATAAGCAAAGTACGCCACGGCCAGACCGACCAGTGCGTAAATCGCCCAGCCGTGCAGGCCCCAGTGCAGGAACGTCAACTGCACCGCCTGCCGCGCCGCCATGTTGCTGGCGGCGACGCCTTCCGGCGGATTGAAGTAGTGGTCCAGCGGCTCGGAAGCGCCGAAGTACAGAAGCGAAATGCCGATACCCGACGAGAACAGCATCCCCGCCCAGGCGCCGTAGCTGAAGTCCGGGGTGTCGTCCTTGCTGCCCAGCTTGAGTTTGCCGTACGACGAAAACGCCAGGCCGACGACAAAGACCAGGTAGGCGGCAATCACCACCATGTAGTACCAGCCGAAGCTGCGGGACAGCCAGGCCTGGGCAATACCAAGCAATCTGCCCGCCTCTTGCGGGGCGATGATCAGAATGGCGGTCAGCAACAGAATCAACGCGGTAGAGGTGTAGAACACCCAACCGTTGACCGTCACCTTCTCGGGTGGGGTCTTTATAAGAGAAGCAGAACTCATGGCACAGATGCTCCGGGCAGTGCGGGAGAAGAACACAAGGCAACGCGATACCCGACCAATCGGTTAGTTGGCAGCCGACCGGCGGGTGATATAAAGACACCCCGAAAAAAGCCCGAAGCCCTTGAAGCGCCGAGGCGTATGGGTTTCGAGCAGTTTTGGACGTCGGATTTTCGCCATTTGGTTATAGGAAAAATCTGAAAATAGCGACGATTTGTCGCAGATCTTATTCTTTGTTGATTGAACGTTCAATCAAAACAAAATAGACTGGCCTTCAATCCGATAGACGTTTTACGTCTGCCGGAAGGCCTAAGGAGATGTGCAAGATGCCCAAGGTCGGTATGCAACCCATTCGCCGCCAGCAGTTGATCGAAGCCACATTGCAGGCTGTCGATCAGGTCGGGATGGGAGACGCCAGCATTGCGCTGATCGCCCGTTTGGCCGGTGTCTCGAATGGCATCATCAGTCACTACTTTCAGGACAAGAACGGCCTGATCGCCGCTACGGCGCAGTACCTGATGAGTGTCCTCAGCGAGAACGTCACCGCGCGCCGTCAGGCGCTGACAGATGAAAGCCCACGGGCGCATCTGCAGGTGATTATCGAAGGCAACTTCGACGCCAGCCAGGTCAATGGCCCGGCAATGAAAACCTGGCTGGCCTTCTGGGCCACCAGCATGCACCACCCGTCTTTGCACAGGTTGCAGCGGATCAACGATCACCGCCTGTATTCCAACCTGTGCTGCCAGTTCCGCCGGGTATTGACGCTCGATGACGCGCGCAGTGCAGCGCGGGGCCTGGCAGCCCTCATTGACGGTTTGTGGTTGCGCGGCGCGCTGTCGGGAGATGCTTTCGACACCGAGCAAGCGCACCGGATCGCTTACGAATACATGGATTTCCAACTGGCCAAGCAGGTGAGTTAGAGCACACATAACCGCTCAACCCCTGAACCGCTACCGGCCGCGATGCCAATGCTTGACGGCACGCCCGGTGGTTAACGCCAACCAACTTATGCTCTGCGAGGACTTTATGGCCCGTTTCGAACTGCAAAAACTCTACATCGATGGCGGCTACAGTGACGCCAGCAGCGACGCCACTTTCGAAGCCATCAACCCGGCTAACGGTGAAGTCCTCGCAAACGTACAGCGTGCGACCAAAGAAGACGTGGAGCGCGCTGTGGTCAGCGCCGAAAAGGGCCAGAAAATCTGGGCGGCGATGACCGCCATGGAGCGTTCGCGCATCCTGCGTCGAGCCGTGGACATCCTGCGCGAGCGCAACGATGAACTGGCCGCCCTGGAAACCCTGGACACCGGCAAGTCGTACTCCGAAACCAAGTACGTCGACATCGTCACCGGCGCTGACGTGCTGGAGTACTACGCAGGTCTGGTACCGGCCATCGAAGGCGAGCAGATCCCGCTGCGCACCACTTCGTTCGTCTACACCCGTCGCGAGCCGCTGGGCGTTGTCGCCGGTATTGGCGCGTGGAACTACCCGATCCAGATCGCCCTGTGGAAATCCGCACCGGCCCTGGCGGCCGGCAACGCGATGATCTTCAAGCCAAGCGAAGTCACTTCCCTGACCACGCTTAAACTGGCCGAGATCTACACCGAAGCAGGCCTGCCAGCTGGCGTGTTCAACGTCCTGACCGGCAGCGGCCGTGAAGTCGGCACCTGGCTGACCGAGCACCCGCGCATCGAAAAAATCTCCTTCACCGGCGGCACCGACACCGGCAAGAAGGTCATGGCCAGCGCTTCCGCCTCGTCGCTCAAAGACGTGACCATGGAACTGGGCGGCAAATCCCCGCTGATCATTTTCGACGACGCCGACCTCGACCGCGCCGCCGATACCGCGATGATGGCCAACTTCTACAGCTCCGGCCAGGTCTGCACCAACGGCACCCGTGTGTTTGTACCGACGCACCTCAAAGCGGCTTTCGAAGCCAAGATCGCCGAGCGCGTTGCGCGCATCCGCGTCGGCAACCCGGAACACGAGAACACCAACTTCGGCCCGCTGGTCAGCTTCGCCCACATGGAAAGCGTGCTGGGCTACATCGCCAAAGGCAAGGAAGAAGGCGCTCGCGTTCTGTGCGGCGGCGGCCGTCTGACCGAAGGCGAATTCGCCAAAGGCGCGTTCGTGGCGCCGACCGTGTTCACCGACTGCACCGACGAGATGACCATCGTTCGCGAAGAAATCTTCGGCCCGGTCATGGCCATCCTGACCTACGACACCGAGGAAGAAGTGATCCGTCGCGCCAACGAAACCGACTTCGGCCTGGCCGCTGGTGTCGTCACCAAGGACCTGAACCGCGCTCACCGCGTGATTCATCAACTGGAAGCCGGTATCTGCTGGATCAACGCCTGGGGCGAGTCCGACGCGAAAATGCCGGTCGGTGGCTACAAGCAATCGGGCGTGGGCCGTGAGAACGGCATCAGCTCGCTGAACAACTTCACGCGCATCAAATCGGTACAGGTCGAACTCGGCGACTACGCCTCGGTGTTCTAAGTCCCGGCTGAAAACCCTGTAGCAGCTGCCGAGGCACGAGGCTGCGTTGCGCGTCCGCAGGACCACCCTCAAGGGGCCGCTGCGCAGCCCAACGCAGCCTCGTACCTCGGCAGCTGCTACAGGCGACCTGACCACTTTCAAAGAGGGTGCATTCAATGTCCCAAGAATTCGATTACATCATCATCGGTGCCGGCTCGGCCGGTAACACCCTGGCGACCCGTCTGACTGAAGACGCCGGCGTCACCGTCCTGCTGCTCGAAGCCGGCGGCCCGGACTACCGTCTCGACTTCCGCACACAAATGCCGGCCGCTTTGGCGTTCCCGCTGCAAGGCCGCCGCTACAACTGGGCGTACGAAACCGATCCAGAGCCACACATGGACGGTCGCCGGATGGAATGCGGTCGCGGCAAGGGCCTGGGCGGTTCTTCGCTGATCAACGGCATGTGCTACATCCGCGGCAACGCGATGGACTACGACAATTGGTCCAAGCTTCCAGGTCTGGAAGACTGGGATTACCTGAACTGTCTGCCGTATTTCCGCAAGGCGGAAACCCGCGACATCGGTCCGAACGACTACCACGGTGGCGAAGGTCCGGTCAGCGTGACCACGCCGAAAGCCGGCAACAACCCGCTGTTCCACGCGATGGTTGAAGCAGGCGTGCAAGCCGGTTACCCGCGCACCGAAGACCTCAACGGTTACCAGCAAGAAGGCTTCGGCCCGATGGACCGTACCGTCACGCCGAACGGCCGGCGCGCCAGCACCTCTCGCGGTTACCTGGACGTTGCCAAGAAGCGTTCGACCCTGACCATCGTCACCCACGCCCTGACCGACAAGATCCTGTTCGAAGGCAAGCGCGCGGTCGGCGTGCGTTACCTGATCGGCGCCGCTGAAGAGCGCGTTGAAGCCCGCGCCCGCAAGGAAGTGCTGCTGTGCTCCGGCGCCATCGCTTCGCCGCAGATTCTGCAACGTTCCGGCGTCGGCCCGGCCGAACTGCTGAACAAGCTCGACATCCCGGTGGTCCACGACCTGCCAGGCGTCGGCGAAAACCTGCAGGATCACCTTGAGCTGTACCTGCAATACGCCTGCACCCAACCGGTCTCGCTGTACCCGTCGCTGCTCTGGTACAACCAGCCAGCCATCGGTGCCGAGTGGTTGTTCAACGGCACCGGCATCGGCGCCAGCAACCAGTTCGAAGCCGGCGGTTTCATTCGTACCCGTCCGGAATTCGATTGGCCGAACATTCAGTACCATTTCCTGCCGGTCGCGATTAACTACAACGGCAGCAACGGTGTGAAAGAGCACGGCTTCCAGGCACACATGGGTTCCATGCGTTCGCCAAGCCGCGGTCGCATCCAGGCCAAGTCCAAGGATCCTCGCGAGTACCCGAGCATCCTCTTCAACTACATGGCCACCGAACAGGACTGGCAGGAATTCCGTGACGGCATCCGCCTGACCCGTGAAATCATGCAGCAGCCTGCGCTGGACGCCTTCCGTGGCCGCGAAATCAGCCCGGGCATCGACGTGCAAACCGATGAGCAACTCGACAAGTTCATCCGCGAACACGCCGAAACCGCGTTCCACCCGTCCTGCTCGTGCAAGATGGGCACCGACGAAATGGCCGTGGTCGATGCCGAAGGCCGTGTGCACGGCATGCAAGCCCTGCGTGTGGTCGATGCCTCGATCATGCCGATCATCACCACCGGCAACCTGAACGCGCCTACGATCATGATCGCCGAGAAAATCGCCGACAAGATTCGCGGTCGCAAACCGCTGCCGCGCAGCACCGCCGCCTACTTCGTGGCCGGTGATGCACCGGTGCGGGGCAAGCCAATGCGGGATGTGAGCCCTGCTGCTCAGTAAGACGCGAAACCGAGGCGCTACCTTCGCGGGCAAGCCCGCTCCCACAGGTTCCGGGTTGGATTGCAGATTTGTGATCCACCCAAGATCCCTGTGAGAGCGGGCTTGCCCGCGAAGAGGCCCGACCAGACACCCCATATCTCCCGGCAATCCTTCCCCACACCGATCCAAGCTTGATCCCATCCCCCGCCCAGGCCTAATCTAGCGCCACGCAAACGTTTCACCCCCCTCGCTGCATCGCTACACCGCCACTCCATACCAGGGAGGTTCCCGAATGTTCGATTTCCACCCCCAGCTCAAGCAGCGCTTCGCTGCCTTGCGCACGGGAGCTGAATTCTTTTCGCTGCGTTATGTGCGTGAGTCCGGCCAGTACCTGTCGGTGCGCAAGAATGTCGCCGAACCTCCAAGCCTGAGCCGTGACGAAGGCGCGATGCTGACCGTTCGGGTCAACGGCGTCGAAGCCTATGCCGCGACCAACGATCTGTCGCAACAAGGCCTGCAAACCGCCCTCGACCGCGCCGAGCAACAAGCCCGGAGGCTCAAGCCCCATGCGTTGCTCGACCTGCGCGAACAAGCCGTTTCCAGCGATCGCGCCGATTACTTTTCGCCGAACCTCGACCAGCCCTTCCCATCCCTGAGCGACTGCTACCAACTGCTCGGCGCCGAATCCGCCGCCGTGCCCAAGGACGAGCGACTGGTGAACTGGCAGGTGAGCATCGGTATCACCAACGTCGAGCAAATCTACCTCAGCAGCGCCGGCGCCGAACTGCGCCAGGCGCAACGTTTCATCTACCCGAGCCTGGAAGTCACCGCCTACGACGGCAGTGACAGCCAGACCCGCACCCTCGGCCGCGAGAACTTCGGCCAACAGGGTGGCTTCGATGTCATCAGCCGCTGCGGCCTGGTGGGCGCCGGCCCGAAAATCGCCGATCAAGCGCTGCAATTGCTACTGGCGCCAAACACCCCGCAAGGCCCGCGTGACCTGTTGTTGATGCCCGACCAGATGATGCTGCAGATCCATGAATCCATCGGTCATCCGCTGGAACTGGACCGCATTCTGGGCGACGAGCGCAATTACGCCGGCACCAGTTTCGTCAAGGCAGAAGACTTCGGCAGCCTGCAATACGGCTCCAAATTACTCAACGTAAGCTTCGACCCGGACATCCCCGAGCAGCTCGCCAGCTACGGCCATGATGACGATGGCACCGCTGCCAGCAAGCAATTCCTGATCAAGGAAGGTGTGTTGCTGCGTCCACTGGGCGGTGCGCTGTCGCAATTCCGCGCAGGCCTGGATGGCGTCGCCAACAGTCGCGCCTGCGGCTGGAACCGTCCGCCAATCGATCGCATGGCCAACCTCAACATCGAGCCCGGCGATCAGCCACTGGAACAACTGATCGGCACCATCGAACACGGCATTTTGATGAGCACCAACCGTTCGTGGTCGATCGATGATGCGCGCAACAAATTCCAGTTCGGTTGCGAGTGGGCGCAGTTGATTGAAAACGGCGAACTCAAAGGCGTGGTGAAAAACCCCAACTACCGGGCGATTTCCGCGCAGTTCTGGAAAAGCCTCAGCGCCGTTGGCGATGCCGACACCTTCAAGGTTCTCGGTACGCCGAACTGCGGCAAGGGCGAACCCAATCAGGTTATCCGCGTCGGCCATGCCTCGCCCGCCTGTGTGTTCAGCCATGTCGATGTGTTTGGGGGAGACGCCTGATGAGTCAGTCGACGAGCATTTCAAAAAGCCAGGCTGATGTGTTCAAGGCTCTGGTCAACGGGTTGCGCGACGCGATTCGCGAACCGGAGCAGTTCACCCTCAGCTACGCCGCCGAGTCGTCGGCCTTCGTGCGATTCAATCACGCCAAGGTTCGACAGGCCGGTCATGTGCAGCAGGCGAGCGTCGGTTTCAAACTGATCAACGAAGGCCGGCATGCCGACCTTGATATCACGCTGTCCGGCGATGCTGAAGGCGATCTCCAGCGGCTGGCCGACGGCCTGCAACAGTTGCGCGAGACCTTGCCGCTGGTGCCGCAGGATCCGTACTTGCTGCTCAACTACACCGGCTGGCAGAGCAAGAATGTGCAGGAGCATCCGCTGCCGGACACCGAGCAGGTGGTGGCCGAAATCACCCAGGCTGCCGAAGGGCTGGACCTGGTGGGTTTCTACGCCGCCGGCCCGATCAGTCGCGGTTTCGCCAGCTCTTCAGGTGCGTTCGGCTGGCATCAGGCCAACAGCTTTAACTTCGATTTCAGCCTGTTCCACGAAAACGGTCAGGCGGTGAAGGCCAGCTACGCGGGGCACGACTGGAACAGCGAGGGGTTTGCCAAACGCTTCCGGCAGGCGCGCGAGCAACTGGCGTTCCTGGGCAGACCGCAACGCACGTTGGCGCCAGGACAGTACCGGGCCTATCTGGCACCGGCAGCCCTGGGAGAGATCATGGACATGCTGGGCTGGGGCGGCTTCTCGGCGCAGTCGATTGCCAGTAAAAACAGTCCGCTGCAGAAGCTTTACGCGGGTGACCATTCGTTCAGCACGCTCGTGTCGATCGATGAAAAGGTCAGCGGTTCGTTGAGCCCGGCGTTTTCCGGCGAAGGTTATCCGCGCAGCGATCTGCAATTGATTGTCAGCGGCAAGGCGGGTGCCCAGATGGTCAGCTCTCGCAGTGCGGCGGAATATGGCCTGACCGCCAACGGCGCCAGTGGCGGTGAAATGCCAAGCGCCTTGAACATGCTGGGCGGGACGTTGCCAGAAGCCGAGATCCTCAAGCAACTAGGCACCGGTTTGTACATCAGCAACCTCTGGTACCTGAACTACTCGGACCAACCGGCTGCGCGCCTGACCGGCATGACGCGGTTCGCGACGTTCTGGGTCGAGAACGGCGAGATACAGGCGCCGGTCAGCACCATGCGCTTTGATGACAGCGCCTACAGTTTGCTGGGTTCGCAGCTGGAAGCGTTGACCGAGGAGCGCGAATTGCTGCTGTCGGCCAGCACCTACAGCCAGCGGGCCACGGCCTCGGCGTTGTTGCCGGGTGCCTTGATCAGTCGACTAACATTGACCCTGTAAAAATACCCGTTCCCCGAATACGGGGGATTTTGTGGCGAGGGGATTTATCCCCGTTGGGTGGCGTAGCCACCCCAAAAGCTTACGACTGCTTCGCAGCCGAACGGGGATAAATCCCCTCGCCACAATGGTTCTTTGCCAACCCACAAGAGGTCCCATGCCCAACCGCCAACCTCTCGACGCTGTCACTGCCCGCTGGGTCCCGTGGGTCGTCGCCATTGCTTTCTTCATGCAGTCCCTCGACGGGACAATCCTCAACACCGCCCTGCCGGCCATGGCCCGCGACTTGGCGGAAGACCCGTTGCGCATGCAGGGCGTGATCATCGCCTACATGCTCACCGTTGCCTTGCTGATCCCCGCATCGGGCTGGATCGCCGACCGTTTCGGCACCAAGAAAATCTTCTTCGGCGCGATCCTGTTGTTCAGCATCGGTTCGCTGCTCTGCGCGTTGTCGACCAGCCTGAGCCTGCTGATCGGCGCCCGGGTGATTCAAGGCCTGGGCGGCGCGCTGATGCTGCCGGTCGGCAGGCTCGTGGTCCTGCGCGCTTACCCGCGCTCGGAACTGGTGCGGATCATGGGTTTCATCACCATTCCCGGCCTGCTCGGCCCGTTGATCGGCCCGACGATGGGCGGCTGGATGGTGGAATACCTGACCTGGCACTGGATCTTCCTGATCAACTTGCCGGTCGGCGCCATCGGCTGCTACGCCGTCTGGAAGTTCATCCCCGACCTGCGCGGTAGCGAACGCACGCGTTTCGACAGCCTGGGCTTTTTGCTGTTTGGGGCGGCGATGGTGCTGATCACCATCGCAATGGAAGGCCTCGGCGAATTGCACCTGCCGCACTTGCGGGTGATGTTGCTGCTGTTCGGCGGCATGGCCTGCCTGGCGGCGTATTGGTTGCGGGCCGGGCACACCGAGAATCCGCTGTTTGCGCCCTCACTGTTCCAGACCCGTACCTTCGCCGTCGGCATCCTCGGCAACCTGTTCGCCCGTCTGGGCAGCGGCGCCCTGCCGTTCCTCGTGCCGTTGCTGCTGCAAGTGGCGCTGGGTTACTCGCCGTCCCAGGCCGGGATGAGCATGCTGCCGCTGGCTGCTGCGGCGATGGTCGCCAAGTCCGTGGCGCGACCGATGATCGAGCGCCTGGGCTACCGGATCGTGCTGACCGGCAACACCTTGGCCCTGGGGCTGATGCTGGCGAGCATGGGGCTGGTCAGCGAACAAACGCCGTACTGGTTGCTGCTGGGGATGCTGGCGATTCTCGGCGCGATCAACTCGCTGCAGTTCACCGCGATGAATACCGTCACGCTCATCGACCTCGACGACGCCAGCGCCAGCAGCGGCAACAGCCTGCTGTCGGTGGTCGCGCAATTGTCCCTGAGCCTCGGCGTTGCCTGCGCCGGTGCCTTGCTCGGCGGGTTTACCGCAGAAGTCGGAAACGATGGGGTGGACACGATATTGGGCGCGTTCCAACTGACCTTCGTGACCGTCGGGATCATGGCAATGCTGGCCGCCACCATCTTCTCGCAACTTTCACCCAATGATGGTCGACGAACAGTCAGCCGCGAGCACGACATAGAGCACTGATTTGTAGCAGCTGCCGAGCCACGAGGCTGCGTTGCGCGTCCGCAGGACCGCCCTCGGGGGCCGCTTCGCAGCCCCACGCAGCCTCGTGCCTCGGCAGCTGCTACGACGTCTCGTCCGGAAACTACGGGCGAATGGCCATAGGACTGATACACTGCGCGACATTTTGTTTTGCAGGCCAGTCCCGTGACCACCATCGCCACCGCTTTTAATACTTTGCCGCTGTCCGCCGCCATGCTGGCTAACCTCGACTCCCTCGGTTATGCCCAGATGACGCCGATCCAGGCGCAAAGCTTGCCGGTGATCCTCAAGGGGATGGATCTGATCGCCCAGGCCAAGACCGGCAGCGGCAAGACCGCCGCCTTCGGTATCGGCCTGCTGAACCCGATCAATCCGCGCTTCTTCGGTTGCCAGGCACTGGTCATTTGCCCGACGCGCGAGCTGGCTGACCAGGTGGCCAAGGAAATCCGTCGCCTGGCCCGTTCCGAAGACAACATCAAGGTCCTGACCCTGTGCGGTGGCGTGTCGTTTGGCCCGCAGATCGGTTCTCTGGAGCACGGCGCGCACATCATCGTCGGCACCCCGGGTCGTATCCAGCAGCACCTGCGCAAGGGTTCGCTGATACTTCATGGCCTGAACACGCTGATCCTCGATGAAGCCGATCGCATGCTCGACATGGGTTTCTACGATTCCATCGAAGAAATCATCGCCCAGTGCCCGGAACGTCGCCAAACCCTGCTGTTCTCGGCCACTTACCCGGTGGGCATCAAGCAGTTGGCCTCGAAGTTCATGCGCAACCCTCAGATTGTGAAAGCCGAGGCGTTCCACGACGACACGCAGATCGAGCAGCGTTTCTACGAGATTTCTCCGGAAGAACGCATGGACGCGGTGGTTAAGGTCCTTGCGCATCACCGTCCGGCGTCCTGCGTGGCGTTCTGCTTCACCAAGCAGCAGGTTCAGGAAACCGTCGATCACCTGACCGCCAAAGGCATCTCTGCCGTCGGCCTGCACGGCGATCTGGAACAACGTGACCGTGACCAGGTACTGGCAATGTTCGCCAACCGCAGTACCTCGGTACTGGTTGCCACCGACGTCGCCGCTCGCGGTCTGGACATCGATGCGCTGGACATGGTGATCAACGTCGAGCTGGCCCGTGATTCGGAAATTCACATTCACCGTGTAGGCCGTACGGGCCGCGCCGGTGAGAAAGGGATTGCGATCAGCCTGGTCGCCCCGTCCGAAGCGCACCGCGCCCAGGCCATCGAGCAACTGCAGAAGTCGCCGTTGAGCTGGGATCAGCTGGACAACCTCAAGTCCCAGGGCGGCGGACCGTTGCTGCCGGCGATGAGCACGTTGGTTATCGGCGCGGGCCGTAAAGACAAAGTACGTCCGGGCGACATTCTGGGTGCACTGACGGGCGATGCCGGCATTCCGGGTGCCCAGGTCGGCAAGATCGCCATCTTCGACTTCCAGGCCTATGTGGCCGTGGAACGCGGCATCGCCAAGCAAGCCTTGCAGCGCCTGAACGACGGCAAGATCAAAGGCCGCTCGTTGCGCGTGCGCATCCTGTAAGAACTACGCATATCCCCTGTAGGAGCTGCCGAGTGAAACGAGGCTGCGATCTTTTGATCTTAAACAACAAGGTCAAAAGATCGCAGCCTTCGGCAGCTCCTACAGGTTTTCTATTCCGAGGACACCGTTTTGCGCTCTACCGAAGTCATGATCATTGGCGCTGGCGCCGCAGGGTTGATGTGTGCGCTGACCGCCGCCGGGCGTGGGCGCAAGGTGATGTTGCTCGACCATGCGAACAAGGCCGGCAAGAAAATCCTGATGTCGGGCGGTGGCCGCTGCAATTTCACCAACATGTACACCGAACCGGGCAATTTCCTCTCGCAAAACGAACACTTCTGCAAATCCGCACTGGCGCGCTACACCCAGTGGGATTTTATCGGCATGGTCGCCAAGCATGGCGTGCCGTACCACGAGAAAAAACTCGGCCAGTTGTTCTGCGATAACAAATCCAGTGACATCCTGGAAATGCTGCTCAACGAGTGTGATCAGGTCGGCGTCAGCCTGCACCTGGACACCTCGATCCAGACCATCGAGAAGCTCGAAAGCGGCTACTTGCTGGACACCACGCTCGGTCAGTTGACGTGCGAATCGCTGGTGATCGCCACCGGTGGCCTGTCGATCCCGACGCTGGGCGCGACCGGTTTCGGTTATCAGGTGGCGAAGCAATTCGGCCACGACTTGCTGCCGACCCGCGCCGGCCTGGTGCCGTTCACCATCACCGATCAGCTCAAGGAAATTTGCACCGAACTGTCCGGCACGTCGGTGGATTGCCTGGTGAGCTGCAACGACCAGAGCTTTCGCGAGAACATCCTCTTTACCCATCGCGGCCTCAGCGGTCCGGCCATTTTGCAGATTTCTTCGTTCTGGGAATCCGGCGACACGGTGGAGATCAACCTGATGCCGGACCACGACGTGCCGACCTGGCTGCAACAGCAGCAAGCCGAGCGCCCGAACAGTGAGCTGAAAACCCTGCTGGGTGAAATCTTCACCAAGAAGATGGCCAACCTGCTGGCGGACAACTGGTTCGTCTCCAAACCGATGAAACAGTACACCCATGCGGAAATCGCCGACATCGCCGAAAAACTGGCGAGCTGGAAAGTGGTGCCGGCCGGCACTGAAGGCTACCGCACTGCGGAAGTAACGCTGGGCGGCGTCGATACCCATGAAGTGTCGTCGAAGACCATGGAATCGCTGAAAAGCCCTGGCCTGTACTTCATCGGTGAAGTGCTCGACGTGACCGGGCATCTGGGCGGTTTCAACTTCCAGTGGGCCTGGGCCTCCGCCTACGCCGCCGCGCAATACGTCTGACCACCCCACCCCTGTAGGAGCTGCCGCAGGCTGCGATCTTTTGATCTTGAAAAACAAAATCAAAAGATCGCAGCCTCGTTTCACTCGGCAGCTCCTACAGGGGATCGTATTTCACGGTGGGTGTTTCGCCAGGGAAGGAACAGATTTTGCTGTCAGATGTGATCGGCGCCATTGCGTCGGCGTCATTACTGGCTCAATTTAGCGGCATTGCCTCGGAAGGCCCTCGCACTTCATGTCATCGACCCCATTTCGTCAGTCTCTGCGTCGCCTCTGGGCGCTGGATAAATTCAGCTACAGCGTGCGGGTGTTCATCGCCCTGACCGGCACCATGGCTGTCTGTTGGTATCAGGATGAAATGGGGCTGCTGATCCCGTTGTTCCTCGGGATTATCGCCAGTGCCCTGGCCGAAACCGACGACAGCTGGCAGGGCCGTCTCAATGCGCTGGCCGTGACGCTGGTGTGTTTCAGCGTCGCCGCGCTCTCCGTCGAATTGCTTTTCCCCTACCCCATTATCTTCATCATCGCCCTGGCGCTGGCCAGTTTCGGCCTGACCATGCTCGGCGCCCTCGGCGAGCGCTATGGCGCGATTGCTTCGGCGACGTTGATTCTGTCGGTGTACACCGTGATCGGCGTGGACCAGCGCGGCGGCGCTGTGACCGATTTCTGGCACGAGCCGATGCTGCTGGTGGCCGGCGCGGCCTGGTACGGTTTGCTCTCGGTGTTGTGGCAAGCCCTGTTTTCCAACCAGCCGGTGCAGCAGAGCCTGGCGCGGTTGTTCCGTGAGCTGGGTTTTTACCTGAAGCTGAAATCGTCGTTGTTCGAGCCGATCCGCCAGATGGACGTGGAAGCGCGCCGACTGGAACTGGCCCAACAGAACGGTCGTGTGGTGGCGGCATTGAACGCGGCCAAGGAAATCATCCTGCACCGGGTCGGCAACGGCCGGCCAGGCTCGAAAGTCAGCCGCTACCTGAAGCTGTACTTCCTCGCCCAGGACATCCACGAGCGCGCCAGTTCGTCGCACTACCCTTACAACGCCCTGGCCGAAGCGTTCTTCCATAGCGACGTGCTGTTCCGCTGTCAGCGCCTCCTGCGCCAGCAAGGCAAGGCCTGCCGTGCACTGGCCGAGTCGATTCAGATGCGCCAGCCGTTCATCTATGACGCGAGCTTCGCCGAAGCCCTGGGCGATTTGCATGCCTCGCTCGAACACCTCCGCGTTCAGAGCAACCCGGCCTGGCGCGGCTTGCTGCGGTCATTGCGGGCACTGGCGGCCAATCTCGGCACACTCGACCGTTTGCTCAGCGACGCCAGCAACCCCGATGCCTTGGCCGACGCCACCGACAGCAGCCTGCTCGACCGCTCACCGCGCAGCCTCAAGGATGTGTGGGTACGATTGCGCACTCAACTGACACCGACGTCACTGCTGTTCCGGCACGCCCTGCGCTTGCCGCTGGCGCTGAGCATCGGCTACGGCATGGTGCACTTGATCCACCCGTCCCAGGGTTACTGGATCATCCTCACCACCCTTTTCGTCTGCCAGCCGAACTACGGCGCCACACGACGCAAGCTCGGCCAGCGGATCATCGGCACGGCCATCGGCCTGACGCTCGCCTGGGCGCTGTTCGACCTGTTCCCGAACCCGCTGATCCAGTCATGCTTCGCCATTGCCGCCGGCGTGGTGTTCTTTACCAACCGCACCACCCGCTACACGCTGGCCACGGCGGCAATCACCCTGATGGTGTTGTTCTGCTTCAACCAGGTGGGTGACGGTTACGGGTTGTTCCTGCCACGGCTGCTCGATACCTTGCTCGGCAGCCTGATCGCGGGGCTGGCGGTGTTCCTGTTCCTGCCCGACTGGCAAGGCCGTCGCCTGAACAAAGTGCTGGCCAACACCCTGACCTGCAACAGCATCTACCTGCGCCAAATCATGCAGCAATACGCCGCTGGCAAACGCGACGACCTGGCGTATCGACTGGCGCGGCGTAACGCCCACAACGCGGATGCGGCGCTGTCGACGACGCTGGCCAACATGCTGATGGAGCCGGGGCATTTCCGTAAGGAAGCGGACGTCGGGTTCCGCTTCCTGGTGCTGTCGCACACCTTGCTCAGCTATTTATCCGGCCTGGGCGCCCACCGTGAGACCCAGTTACCGCCCGATGTACGCGAGCATCTGATCGACAGTGCCGGCGTGAAACTGGCCGCCAGCATCGATGAAATCGCCCAAGGCCTGGCGAGCAAACTGCCAATTGCGATTCAGAGCGATGAGGAAGAGGCGCTGGCCAACGAACTGGAGCAGATGCCGGATGAGATCGACGAAGGCCAACGGCTGGTGCAGACGCAGTTGGCGTTGATCTGCCGGCAGCTTGGGCCGTTGCGGACGTTGGCGGCGCATTTGATCAAGGATACTAGCGAGGATTGAGAGGTGTGTTGTCAGGGATGACCCCTTCGCGAGCAAGCCCGCTCCCACACTTGATCTTTGTCGTACACGAAATCTGTCCACACTGGAGAACTAATGTGGGAGCGGGCTTGCTCGCGAAGGGGCCATCAACCACACCACAAAGCTCACATCCCATGCTGCTTCATCAACCGCTCATAACTCCCGTCCACTTTCATCGCCGCAATCTCGCGGTCAAAACCGGCGACGATCTGTTCATGCTGCGGGTTCTTCAGGCTGACCAGAATATGCAGGCTGTTCTCGCTCAGCGGCTTGGGCAAGAACTCCACCGAGTTACGTACCTTGGCTGACTCGCGGGCCAAGTAGTAACGGGCGACGTATTCGTCTTCCAGGGTCAGCTTGACCCGATCGGCTGCGACCATACGCACGGCCATGGCGAAGCTGTGCACCGGAATTTTTTGCAGCGAGACGTCGTCGTCGAATTCCGGGGAATAGGCATACCCGCGCACCACCGCTATCGGATAGGTGTGCAGTTGTTGCAGGTTGTTGTATTCGATCGGTGCGTCTTTGCGCTTGAGAAAGCGCACGCGGTTGAGCAAGTACTCGCCGGAAAACTGGCCGAGTTTGGTGCGTTCGTCGGTGTACCAGGCGTTGACCAACACGTCGTACCGACCCTCGCCTACTCCCAGCAAGGCCCGCGCCCAAGGCACCTGTTCGAAATCACTGGCATAGCCGGCCCGGGCCAGGGCGGTGCTGACGATGTCCGTGGCCAACCCACCGTTGACCAGCGTGGCGTCGGTAAACGGCGGCCAGGCATCAGCCACCAGCCGCAGTTTTTCCGCTGCCGCGCTTTGAGTCAGCAACAGCAATCCAATCAAAGCAAAAGCTCGATGCAATCGCGGCATGCTAGAAAATCCTTAGCGGGCGGGCTGCCCGGCGTGTTTTCAGCCAAAACTTCCAGGTTCTGTACCGGCATGATTCCGGTCTAACCTTAGCTCATTGAAGCCACTGCAAAGCGCGTCATCGAAGATTACACAAAGAAGGCAACGCCGCGCGAAATGAATGATGGCATTTTGTCCTTTGTCACAGAATTCTTCGCCATAAAGACAACTTTCAGCAGGACGCTTAGTATCGGAGCGACTTGGTCAAGGAATGTGAAGATGACAGTCGATTGGATCTGCAAACACCACAGCGATCTGGGCAAAGAGCAGCTGTACGCCATTCTGCAATTACGGGCAGAGGTTTTCGTCGTAGAACAGAAGTGCGTGTATCAAGACGTCGACGGCCAGGATCTGGAGGGGGACACCTGCCACTTGATGGCCTGGCAAGAGGATCGGCTGGTGGCTTATCTGCGGTTGCTTGATCCTGAGTTGCAGGGCGGTGACGTGGTGATTGGGCGGGTGATTACCGCGCCTGGGGCACGCGGCGCCGGGCTTGGGCATGAGTTGATGGCGCAGGCATTGAAGCAGGCTGAGAAGCGCTGGCCCGATGCGCCGGTTTATCTCTCGGCCCAGGCGCATTTGCAGGGGTATTACGGGCAGTACGGGTTTGTGGTGGCGGGTGAAGAGTTTCTGGAAGATGGCATTCCGCATATTGGGATGCGCCGTTTCTGAGGGCCCTTTCGCGGGCAAGCCTCGCTTCTACAGATTTTGGTCGTATTCGCAGACCTTGTAGGAGCGAGGCTTGCCCGCGAAGGCGTCAGACGACCCAACGCAGAAATTCAGGGATATTCAAGCACCGCTTTAATCTGCTGAAGATTGCGCTCGATCCACCCTCGATCAATCGCTCCCCACTCGCGAATCCGGTAGTGCCCCGCATGGTTGCGCGCGCCCTCTTCCTGCTCGAACTCGCAAACGATATCCAGGTCCGCCAACGCCGCAATGGTGTCCTGGGCCGTGCGCCGCGGCATGCCCGTGACGTCGGTCAGCGCCGGGACGCTGCTGGCCAGCCCGCTGTCGATCAAGTACGCCACGTACAAGCGGCGGTAGAAGCTGCTTTTGGTCTTGCTTACGTCCATCTACACATTCCGTATTGATTAGAAGATCAAAAGATCGCAGCCTTCGGCAGCTCCTACATATCCCGCCATGTCAGGTACACCCGCAAATCGAATTCCACCTGGTGATACCCCGGCAACATGTGTTCGCACAGTTTGTAGAACGCCTTGTTGTGATCCGACTCCTTGAAGTGCGCCAGCTCATGCACCACGATCATTTTCAGAAACTCGGAGGGTGCCTCCTTGAACAACGAGGCCACGCGAATTTCTTTCTTGGCCTTGAGCTTGCCGCCCTGCACCCGGGAAATCGTGGTGTGCAGGCCGAGGGCGCGATGGGTCAGGTCCAGTCGGT
The DNA here is from genome assembly GCF_059716195.1 of Pseudomonas sp. LBUM1644. Lineage (NCBI taxonomy): Bacteria > Pseudomonadati > Pseudomonadota > Gammaproteobacteria > Pseudomonadales > Pseudomonadaceae > Pseudomonas > Pseudomonas sp. LBUM1644. Next base: position 5,866,787 of record NZ_CP166812.1, read on the forward strand.
TGTCGAACAACACCTTGTCGATGGCCGGCGCGTTGCGCAGATATTCCTGCTTGAGGTCCAAGGCATAGGTGTACAGCGCCTTGTCGCTCTGCACCCCGTGTTTTTCCGGGTAGCGCTGGCTCAGGTAGTCGCCCAGCCGACCCTCGGCGATCAGCTGGCGCACCTGGTCCTGCAACGTTGCGGGATAGGCCTGGAGGTATTTCAACGCGGTCATTTGGGCAGCAACAGAGTCACGAAAAGGTCATCAGTGTAGCGAATTCAGCCCGCCAGCGCGCTCCAGTCGAACGGCTGTGCAAAGGCGCCGACCTCCTCGGCCATCATCGGCCGCGCCACCAGGAAACCTTGCACGTACCCGCAACCATTGGCTTGCAGCCACTCGTACTGCGCAACGGTTTCCACGCCTTCGGCAATCACCAGCATCCCGTACTGATTGCACAGTTCGATCACGTTGCACACCAGCGCCGCATCCCGTGAGGAGTCCGGCAGGCGGGCGATCAAATGACGATCAAGCTTGAGGGTGTCCAGTTCAAGGTCGCGCAGGTGCGACAGCGAACACGGCCCGGAACCGAAGTCATCCAACGCCACCCGCACCCCGAGTTTGCGCAGCAATCGCAGCTGTTTGCGGGTTTCCTCAGGATTGTGTGCCAAGGCCTCTTCAGTCACCTCGACCTCCAGATGATGCGGTTGCAAGCCATGACGCTCCAGCACCTGGCGCAATTCGGTCACCAGATTCGGCATGCCGAACTGAGTGCTGCTCAAACTGACGCCCAGCACCAGGTCCTCGGCAAACAGGGTTTCCCAGGCTTTGCGTTGCCCGGCGCCACGCTGGTAGATCCAGCTGCCCAGGCGGCTGATCAGCCGAGCCTCCTCCAGCAACGGTAAAAACAACCCTGGCGGTACGTCGCCGACACTCGGATGCTGCCAGCGCAACAACGCCTCGAACCCGCGAATCCGGCCATCGGCAATGGCCACCTGCGGTTGATAAACCAGATTGAAATCACGGTTCTCGATGGCCGTGCGCACGCTTTCTTCGAGCATCAAGCGCGAGCGCGCCCGGCCATTCATTTCGTGATCGTAGAAGCGATACTGCTGACGCCCGGCGCGCTTGGCTTCATACATGGCGATGTCGGAGGCCCGCAGCAGACCGTCGAGGCTGGCACCGCAATCCGGGAAGGTGGCAATGCCGATGCTCGCCCCCAGCGCGATATCCAGCCCATCAATCTGCTGACACATCGACACCCGCTCAATGAGCTTCTCAGCGATTTTTGCCGCCTGCTCGGGAAACTCCAGGTCCAGCAACGCCGTGAACTCGTCACCGCCCATGCGCGCCAGGATGTCAAAGGGCCGCAAGCAGGCTTTCAACTGCTCGGACACCCAGCGCAGGACCCGGTCGCCCGCGTCGTGACCGAGAGAATCGTTGACCCGCTTGAAACCGTCAAGATCGAGGTAAAGCAGGACCCATGCGCTGTCCGAGCGTTCGCCTCGCAGCAGCAGGTTTTCCGCGGTCTGATAGAACCCCCGGCGATTGAGCAGCCCGGTCAGCGGATCGGTCACAGCCTGGAATTCCAGCTGCTGATGCAGGTGACGCACCACCGACATGTCCTGCACCGTCACGACCATAGCGTGTTGCTCGGAGGGCAACGGTGCGCAAGACAGCGCCACCGGCACTTGCTGACCGGGCGCCGTGCGCAACAGTGCGTCGTGCAGGCGCAGCGTCTCGCCGCGTGTGTAGCCGGTCAGCATGTCCGACTCAGCCCAGATCGGGATATGCGGTTTTTGCAGGAAATCCAGAAACTCCTTGCCTTGCAGCTCTTGCACCGTCGCATTCAGCAGGCGCGACATCGCAGGATTGGCAAACTGGATCAGCCCGTCCTCCCCCACCACCAGAATGCCTTCGGCAGCGTTTTCCAGTACCGAGGCATTAAACGCGCGAGCGGCTTCCAGATCATGACTCAGGCGCTGCAACGCGCGGCGGTTGCGCTGGTGCTCGAGCAACGCCTGAACTTTGGGTTTGAGCACTTGAGGGTCGAACGGTTTGAACAGGTAGTCCACCGCGCCGCTGGCATAGCCCTTGATCACGGCGTCCTGGGACTTCTCGTTGGCGGTGAGGAAAATGATCGGTGTAAGGCGGGTTCGCTGACTGCCACGCATGAGGCGCGCCACTTCAAACCCATCCATGCCCGGCATTTGCACATCCAACAACACCAGGTCGACATCATGCTCAAGTAACAGCCCGAGCGCCTCGAAACCCGAGGCGGCGGTCATGATCTGCCAGTCCTGACGCTGCAATAAAGCGCGCATGCTGAGCAGGTTTTCAGGGTAATCATCGACGATTAAAAGAATCGAACTGCCTTCAGCTGGCGGGGGGTGCGCGCATTCCATGCTGCTTCTCTTGTTCGGGGCGTCAGGCCGGTTTCTCGTGAAAACCGGACAAATACTAAGCCTTCACTCTAGACCGGCTTCCGTGAAAGCAGAAGGTGTCAGTGCGCCATCATTTAACCAATGCGTCCATTTGCCGACTAACGGTCGCGTCTACAGGCCCCTGAAACCGCGACAGATGGCCTTTTAACAGGATTTTGACGTCATCCATCTGTCAGACAGGCGTTAACAAACCGGCCTTCTACGCTTATAAAGACCGCCCTCCAAGGCGCGTGCTAGAGCTTCTGGTACGTCCGTGCTGTAAAAATCTGTGGAAGCTTTCTATGATCGATCTCGCAACCTGGAACCTCAGTGTTCCTGTCGGCAACCCGCCATACACCGTTGAAACAGCCAAACTGGTGAAGGGTTTCAAGGATCAATACTTCCACTCCGACACCGGCACGCTGTTTTTCTGGTCTCCGGTGACCGGCACTCGCACCGAAAACGCGAAATATCCCCGCACTGAACTACGCGAAACCTACAGCAACGGCACCCTGCGCAACTGGCTCTACCCGGACGCCGACAACTCCCTGCGTGCCACCCTCGCGGTGAACCAGGTGCCGAGCTCGGGCAAAATCGTCATCGGCCAGATCCATGCCTATGAAAGCCAGAAGCCTCTGGTGAAAGTCGAGTATCAGTACAAGACCAGCACGAAGACAGGCAACATCGTCGCCAAAGTGCGCATGCACCCTGATGATGGCGAAGGACGGGTTATTACCATCGCTACCGGCGTGAAGCTGGATCAGGAGTTTTCCTACTTCATCCACCTCAGCCCCGGTGGTGCGCTAGGCATCAGTGCGGCGGGTTACCAGTGGGACACCGACATCAGCAAGACCTGGCGCGACAAGCCGCTGTACTTCAAGGCCGGGGTCTATGTGCAGGACAACACCGGGTACACCAGCGAAGGCGGGAAAGTGACGTTCAGCAAACTCGATATCGATCACGACAAGTAAGGCTGATCGCTCCGTAGCAGCTGCCGAGCCCGCGAGGCTGCGTTCGGCTGCGAAGCAGTCGTAAAACTGAGACGGTGTTTTTTCAGATGTACTGTGTTTGCCGGATTACGACTGCTTCGCAGCCGAACGCAGCCTCGCAAGCTCGGCAGCTGCTACAGGGATGAGAACGAGCCGGGCATTCACCCACAAAAAAAAACCCGCCTCTCGGCGGGTTTTTTCATACGACTCAAACGCTGAACGCTTAGTTGACCTTAGCGTTCAACTCACCTTTCAGATAACGCTGATACATCGCTTCCAGCGAGATCGGCTTGATCTTCGAAGCGTTGCCTGCGGTGCCGAAAGCTTCATAACGAGCGATACACACGTCACGCATCGCCGTCACTGTCGCGCCGAAGAATTTACGTGGGTCGAATTCGCTCGGGTTGGTGGCCATCAATCGACGCATCGCACCGGTGGAAGCCAGGCGCAGGTCGGTGTCGATGTTGACCTTGCGCACGCCATGCTTGATGCCTTCGACGATTTCTTCAACCGGTACGCCGTAGGTTTCTTTGATGTCGCCGCCGTACTGGTTGATGATCGCCAGCCAGTCTTGTGGAACCGAAGACGAACCGTGCATCACCAGGTGAGTGTTCGGGATGCGTTTGTGGATTTCCTTGATGCGGTCGATCGCCAGTACGTCGCCGGTAGGCGGCTTGGTGAACTTGTACGCGCCGTGGCTGGTGCCGATGGCGATGGCCAGGGCGTCGACCTGGGTGCGTTTGACGAAGTCAGCGGCTTCTTCCGGGTCGGTCAGCATTTGGCTGTGGTCCAGAACGCCTTCGGCGCCGATGCCATCTTCTTCACCGGCCATGCCGGTTTCCAGCGAACCCAGGCAGCCCAGCTCGCCTTCTACCGATACGCCGCAGGCGTGAGCCAGGGCAACGGTTTGTTGGGTAACACGGATGTTGTAGTCGTAGTCGGTCGGCGTCTTGCCGTCTTCGCCCAGGGAGCCGTCCATCATGACCGAGCTGAAGCCCAGCTGGATGGAGCGCTGGCAGACGTCAGGGCTAGTGCCGTGGTCCTGGTGCATGCACACCGGGATGTGCGGGAATTCTTCGATGGCGGCCAGGATCAGGTGACGCAGGAACGGCGCGCCGGCGTATTTGCGAGCACCGGCCGAAGCCTGGACGATCACCGGGGAGTCAGTCTTGTCAGCGGCTTCCATGATGGCGCGCATCTGCTCAAGGTTGTTGACGTTGAAGGCTGGAACGCCGTAGCCGAATTCGGCTGCGTGGTCCAACATCTGGCGCATGCTGATAAGTGCCATTGTGTGTGTCTCTCCCGGTTTGGGTCGTTAATCGTGCCAGCCTGCCGTAGCGGCGGCGGCTATTCAAGTTATTGCAGATCGGGGGTCAGCCCGACCTGCGAATTCGGTATTGCACGCGCCCCCTGTAGGAGCGAGCTTGCTCGCGATGGTGGCCCAAACAACGCGGGCATTCAGGTACCCCGCGTTATCGTTAACGGCCATCGCGAGCAAGCTCGCTCCTACAGGTACGGCGCAGTCCATTTACTGCGCTTTACAACCGCGGCCGATCAAATCATTGGTGGCGACCCAGTACACCAGGCCTTCCTCACCTTTTACGTGAAACGCCAGCATGTCGTTGCTGTACAGCGAGCCTTCGGCGCCCGGCTCAAGTTTCAAGCGGTAGACCTGATCGGCCCCACCCAGGCGAACGTCGACTTCCTTGCGGCTGTCATCGCTGTAGCGCCAAAGCACTTTGGCCTGGCTGTCGCAGGTCCAGGTGGTCCAGCTGTCCGTCGATTCGGCGGGCTTGAACAGGTTCAAACTGGAGCAACCTGCCAGCAGTGCCAGCGCCGTAACGGCGATAAAACCTTTCATCCGTGTTCCTCGACTGACGGCGCACGCCGCCAGCCCTGAGTAAAGAGTCAGACCCGTCAGGGGCAGCCACGTTCCTTGGCCGGCGTCTGTGTTTCGTATTTGTCCAGGCCATCCGGCCCGGAACGCTTGTTGATGACCGGGTTGGTTTCCGCCTGCCAGTCGGCCTGGTAGCAGCCATCCTGAGGGGCAGACGGCGCGGGGTCCGGCTTGGCTTTCGGGTTACTCCCGCAAGCTGTCAGCAACCCTGCGACGATCAACATCGCTAACGTCTTGACCATCTGAACACTCCTTTGCCTGGTCAAATGCGCGGCCTCAGGCCTTGGCCCGGCTTTCCAGGACTTCAACGGCCGGCAGCACCTTGCCTTCGACGAACTCAAGGAACGCGCCGCCGCCGGTAGAAATGTAGGAGATTTGGTCCGCAACGCCATATTTATCGATGGCGGCCAGGGTGTCGCCGCCGCCAGCGATCGAGAACGCCGAACTTTGCGCGATGGCCTCGGCCAGGACTTTGGTGCCGTTACCGAACTGGTCGAATTCGAACACGCCGACCGGACCGTTCCACAAAATGGTCTTGGACGACTTGAGCAGCTCGGCGAAATTCGCCGCGGTCTGCGGGCCGATGTCCAGGATCATGTCATCAGCATCCACATCAGCGATCAGCTTGACGGTCGCCGTGGCGCTTTCAGCGAATTCCTTGGCGACGACAACGTCGACCGGCAGCGGCACGCTGACTTTGGTGGCGATGGCGCGCGCGGTGTCCAGCAGGTCGGGTTCGTACAAGGACTTGCCGACCGGATGACCGGCAGCGGCCAGGAAGGTGTTGGCAATGCCGCCGCCAACGATCAGCTGGTTGCAGATCTGGCTCAGGCTGTTCAGGACATCGAGTTTGGTCGAAACCTTGGAGCCGGCAACGATCGCGGCCATTGGCTGGGCCGGCGAACCCAGGGCTTTGCCCAGTGCGTCCAGTTCGGCAGCCAGCAACGGGCCGGCGGCGGCGACTTTGGCGAACTTGGCCACGCCGTGGGTGGAGCCCTCGGCACGGTGAGCGGTGCCGAAGGCGTCCATCACGAACACGTCGCACAGGGCGGCGTACTGCTGGGCCAATTCGTCAGCGTTCTTTTTCTCGCCCTTGTTGAAGCGCACGTTTTCGAACAGCACGATGTCGCCGGCCTTGACGTCGACGCCACCCAGGTAATCGGCCACCAGCGGCACTTCGCGGCCCAGGGCCTTGCTCAGGTAGTCAGCGACTGGCTTGAGGCTGTTCTCGGCGGAAAACTCGCCTTCAGTCGGACGGCCAAGGTGCGAGCAAACCATCACGGCCGCGCCTTTTTCCAGGGCCAGCTTGATGGTCGGCAGCGAAGCCAGGATTCGCGCATCGCTGGTGACAACACCGTCCTTGACTGGGACGTTGAGGTCTTCGCGGATCAGTACGCGCTTACCTTGCAGATCGAGGTCGGTCATCTTCAACACGGTCATGGGTCGCAATTCCTACTGTTTTTGAGAGGCAGCTGCTTGCAGAAAGTGTTCCGCAACATCCAGCATTCGGTTGGCAAAACCCCATTCGTTGTCGAACCAGGCCAGGATGTTCACCAGCCGTGGGCCGGAAACTCGAGTCTGACTGGCATCGACGATGGCCGAATGTGGGTCATGGTTGAAATCACAACTGGCGTGAGGCAATTCGGTGTAGGCCAGCAGGCCCTTGAGCGGTCCGCTGGTGGCGGCCTCACGCAAGATCCGGTTGACTTCGGTGGCGTCGGTCGCGGTCGCGGTCTGCATCGTAATGTCGAGGCAGGACACGTTAACCGTCGGCACCCGCACGGCTTTGGCCTGAATTCGCCCGGCAAGTTCCGGCAACAAACGTTCTATGCCGCGTGCCAGACCAGTGGACACTGGAATCACCGACTGGAAGGCCGAACGGGTGCGGCGCAGGTCTTCGTGGTGATAGGCGTCGATGACCGGCTGATCGTTCATCGCCGAGTGAATGGTGGTGATCGACACGTATTCCAAACCAATGGCCTTGTCCAGCAGACGCAACAGCGGCACGCCGCAGTTGGTGGTGCAGGACGCGTTGGACACCAGCAGTTCGTTGCCGGTCAGGCAATCCTGGTTCACACCGTAGACGATGGTGGCGTCGACATCCGCCTCGCTGGCCATCGGCTGGGAAAACAGCACACGCGGCGCGCCAGCGTCGAGAAACCGCTGGCCATCTTCACGGGTGTGGTAAGCGCCGGAGCACTCCAGCACCAGATCGACGCCCAGCGACGCCCAATCGATGCCTTCGGGGGTGGCACTGCGCAGGACTTTCACGCAGTCGCCATTAATATGCAGACAATCGCCCTCAACCCTCACTTCACCGGGAAAACGCCCGTGAGTGGAATCGAAGCGTGTCAGGTATTCGATGCTGGCCATGTCGGCCAGATCGTTGATCGCGACAATTTCAAACCCTGCCTTCTCGCCTCGCTCAAACAACGCACGCAAGACGCAACGACCAATCCGGCCATAGCCGTTGAGTGCAACTTTGTAAGGACGCGGTTGAGGCATGGGGTTCTCGATAGACGCAGCAGACGAATTCTCGCTAACAACACAATCCCTTGTAGGAGCTGCCGAGTGAAACGAGGCTGCGATCTTTTGATCCTGATCTAAAAAACAAGATCAAAAGATCGCAGCCTCGTTTCACTCGGCAGCTCCTACAGGGCCCCGACACAGTATCGACATCGGGGACCGCGGTGGCTATGAAACCACCGCGTCGTGCTTAGTCTTCCAGCAGCTCTTCAGCCTGACCCAGGATGTTTTCCAGGGTGAAGCCGAACTCTTCGAACAAGGCAGGCGCAGGCGCCGACTCGCCGAAGGTGGTCATGCCGATCACGCGGCCTTCCAGGCCCACGTATTTGTACCAGTAGTCCGCGTGGGCGGCTTCGATGGCGATACGGGCGCTGACCTGCAACGGCAGGACCGCTTGCTTGTAACCGGCGTCTTGAGCATCGAACACGCTGGTGCAAGGCATCGACACAACGCGCACCTTGCGACCTTGTTCGGTCAGCTTGTCGTAAGCCTGAACCGCCAGGCCCACTTCCGAACCGGTGGAGATCAGGATCAGTTCAGGCTCGCCCGCACAGTCCTTCAACACGTAACCGCCACGGGCGATATCAGCGATCTGGCCCGCATCACGCTCCTGATGCTGCAGGTTCTGACGCGAGAAGATCAGCGCCGAAGGGCCGTCCTTGCGCTCCAGGGCCAGTTTCCAGCAAACGGCCGATTCAACGGCATCGGCTGGACGCCAGGTGTCGAGGTTCGGCGTGCTGCGCAGGCTGGTCAGTTGCTCGATTGGCTGGTGAGTCGGGCCGTCTTCGCCCAGGCCGATGGAGTCGTGGGTGTAGACGAACACCACGCGTTTCTTCATCAGCGACGCCATGCGTACCGCGTTGCGCGCATATTCCATGAACATCAGGAACGTTGCGCCGTAAGGCACCAGGCCGCCGTGCAGGGACACGCCGTTCATGATCGCGCTCATGCCGAATTCGCGAACGCCGTAGTACATGTAGTTGCCGCTGGCGTCTTCCGCCGAAACACCTTTGCAACCTTTCCACAGGGTCAGGTTGGAACCGGCCAGGTCAGCGGAGCCGCCCAGCAGTTCTGGCAACAGAGGGCCGTAGGCATTCAGGGCGTTCTGGCTGGCTTTACGGCTGGCGATGGTTTCGCCCTTGGCCGCGACTTCAGCAATGTAAGCCGAGGCTTTTTCCGCGAAGTCGGCTGGCAACTCACCGCTCAGACGACGAACCAGTTCGTTGGCCTGCTCAGGGAAAGCAGCGGAGTAAGCAGCGAAACGCTGATCCCACTCGGCTTCGGCCGCGCGGCCGGCTTCCTTGGCGTCCCACTCGGCATAAATGTTGGCCGGGATTTCGAACGGCGCGTAGTTCCAGTTCAGCGCCTTGCGGGTCAAGGCGATTTCCGCGTCACCCAACGGGGCGCCGTGGCAGTCTTCTTTACCCTGCTTGTTCGGCGAACCGAAACCGATGGTGGTCTTGCAGCAGATCAGCGTTGGCTGAGCGCTTTTACGAGCGGTTTCGATCGCAGTCTTGATCTCTTCCGGGTCGTGGCCGTCAACGTTGCGGATCACCTGCCAGTTGTAGGCTTCGAAACGCTTAGGCGTGTCGTCAGTGAACCAGCCTTCAACTTCGCCATCGATGGAAATGCCGTTGTCGTCATAGAAGGCGATCAGCTTGCCCAGGCCCAAAGTACCGGCCAGGGAGCCGACTTCGTGGGAAATGCCTTCCATCATGCAGCCATCACCCAGGAACACGTAGGTGTGGTGATCAACGATGTTGTGGCCAGGACGGTTGAACTGCGCCGCCAGGACTTTTTCTGCCAGGGCAAAACCAACGGCATTGGCCAGGCCTTGGCCCAGTGGACCGGTGGTGGTTTCAACGCCAGGGGTATAGCCGAATTCCGGGTGACCCGGGGTGCGGCTGTGCAGTTGGCGGAAGTTTTTCAGGTCATCGATCGACAGGTCGTAGCCGGTCAGGTGCAGCAGCGAGTAGATCAGCATCGAGCCGTGACCGTTGGACAGCACGAAGCGGTCACGGTCGGCGAACGATGGATTGCTCGGGTTGTGCTTCAGGAAGTCACGCCAAAGTACTTCGGCGATATCCGCCATACCCATAGGGGCACCGGGATGGCCGCTGTTGGCTTTTTGCACGGCATCCATGCTGAGGGCACGAATGGCGTTGGCACGCTCACGACGGCTGGGCATCGCTGTTCTCCTGCGGATATTGAATCGAGAGTGAATAAAACGAAACGGAAAAAAGGCGAGCATTTTCCCTCACCGAGCCGCCTCGGGGCAATGACAGATAGTCATATGGAGGCGTTTTTCCAATTGATAACGACGGTTTCGCTTGGTGAAACCTTTCCGCTGTCCGTTTGTAGAGTGAGCGGAACACCGAGAAGTGCCATCTATCGAGCAATATCAAAACTTTTTGATATTGCTCTTGCGATGATTTCTGACCGTCACTAGACTGCTGGCCTTATGAATTTACGTGCGCCTTCCATTCAGCCTGATGATTGCGATGAGCTGGCAGCCTTGTGCAAGGCCAGCGGCGATCCTCTGCGCCTGAATGTATTGCGCGCGCTGGCCAACGATTCGTTTGGCGTACTGGAACTGGCGCAAATCTTTGGCATCGGTCAATCGGGCATGAGTCATCACCTCAAGGTACTGGCCCAGGCCGACCTGGTGGCGACCCGTCGTGAAGGCAATGCGATTTTCTACCGTCGCGCCCTGCCCCACACTGAACTGCTGGGCGGCAAGTTGCACGCTGCTTTGCTCGAAGAAGTGGATAACCTGACCCTGCCTGCCGATGTGCAGTCGCGGATCGGTCAGGTCCACGGACAACGAGCGGCCGCCAGCCAGGACTTTTTCTCACGGGTAGCGGAGAAGTTTCGCGCCCAGCAAGACTTGATCGCCGGCCTGCCGCAATACCGCGAAAGCGTGTTGGCGCTGCTCGACAAGCTGAGCTTCGGTGCAGGCGCGACCGCCATCGAAGTCGGCCCCGGTGATGGTGCCTTTTTACCGGAACTGGCGCGCCGCTTCACTCAGGTGACGGCGCTGGACAACAGCCCGGCGATGCTCGAGCTGGCCCGTGAAGTCTGCGAACGTGAAACGCTGGCTAACGTCAGCCTGCAATTGGCCGATGCATTGAACGGTGTAAGCCTCAAGGCCGATTGCGTTGTACTGAACATGGTGCTGCACCATTTCGCCGCGCCGGCCGATGCGCTCAAGCACATGGCCGATTTGCTGCAACCGGGCGGTAGCCTGCTCGTGACAGAGTTATGTAGCCACAACCAGAGTTGGGCCAGGGAGGCCTGCGGTGATCTGTGGTTGGGGTTTGAACAGGACGATTTGGCCCGTTGGGCCACCGCTGCGGGACTCGTTCCCGGGGAAAGCCTCTATGTAGGCTTACGCAATGGTTTCCAGATTCAGGTCCGCCACTTTCAGCGGCCAACTGGCGACACTCACCATCGGTAAATTCAGGAAAACATCGAGATGAGCGAATACTCCCTCTTCACCTCCGAGTCCGTGTCCGAAGGGCATCCGGACAAAATCGCCGACCAGATTTCCGATGCGGTGCTGGACGCCATCATTGCTGAAGACAAGTTCGCCCGTGTGGCGTGCGAGACTCTGGTGAAAACCGGCGTGGCAATCATCGCGGGTGAAGTCACCACGTCGGCCTGGGTCGACCTGGAAGAGATCGTGCGTAACGTCATTCTGGACATCGGCTACAACAGCTCCGATGTCGGCTTCGACGGCGCGACTTGCGGCGTGATGAACATCATCGGCAAGCAGTCCCCTGACATCAACCAGGGCGTTGACCGTGCCAAACCTGAAGATCAGGGTGCCGGCGACCAAGGCCTGATGTTCGGCTACGCCAGCAATGAAACCGACGTGCTGATGCCAGCACCGATCACCTTCTCGCACCAACTGGTTCAGCGCCAGGCCGAAGCCCGTAAATCCGGCCTGCTGCCTTGGTTGCGTCCGGACGCCAAGTCGCAAGTGACTTGCCGTTACGAAGGCGGCAAGGTTGTCGGTATTGACGCCGTTGTTCTGTCGACCCAACACAACCCTGACGTTTCCTACAACGACCTGCGCGAAGGCGTGATGGAGCTGATCGTCAAGCACGTGTTGCCTGCCGAACTGCTGAGCAAAGACACCCAGTTCCACATCAACCCGACCGGCCAGTTCATCATCGGCGGCCCTGTGGGTGACTGCGGTCTGACCGGTCGCAAGATCATCGTCGACAGCTACGGCGGCATGGCCCGTCACGGCGGCGGCGCGTTCTCCGGCAAGGATCCATCGAAGGTTGACCGTTCGGCAGCCTACGCGGGTCGTTACGTGGCCAAGAACATCGTTGCTGCCGGCCTGGCCGAGCGTTGCGAGATTCAGGTTTCCTACGCGATCGGTGTTGCTCAGCCTACGTCGATCTCGCTGAACACCTTCGGCACCGGCAAAATCAGCGACGACAAAATCGTCAAGCTGGTTCGCGAAGTGTTCGACCTGCGTCCATACGCAATCACCACCATGCTCGACCTGCTGCACCCGATGTACCAGGAAACCGCTGCGTACGGCCACTTCGGTCGCACCCCGGCAACCAAGACTGTGGGCGAAGACACCTTCACCACTTTCACCTGGGAAAAAACCGACCGCGCCGACGACCTTCGTTCGGCTGCCGGCCTGTAAGACTTCCCCGGCGGTACCAAAAGCCCTGCACGGTTCGCCGTGCGGGGCTTTTTCATGGCTGAAGATCAAAAGATCGCAGCCTTCGGCAGCTCCTACAGGGGTACGCATTACTCTGTAGGAGCTGCCGAAGGCTGCGATCTTTTGATCTTCACGCCTAGAAATACTCCGCAAAACACCCGAGAACGCTATCGCCGAGTATTGACCTAGCCTTCAAGCATCTCTCCGAGCAAGGACGCTCACCATGCTTCTGCGCCTGTTTTCCGCTTGCTTCCTGACGTTGTTTTGCCTGACCTCAAACGCAGACAACTGCCCCGACTGGTCACCCGCCCGCGCCCTGGACGAAATCACCGCCCTGCAAAAAAAAATCGACCTCTGGGACGACATCTATCACCGGAACGGCCGCTCATTGGTCGCCGACGAAATCTACGATCAGTCCCGCGCGCAATTGACTGAATGGCGCATGTGCTTTGACCTGGCCCCGGCACCCGAACCTTTGCGCACTGCCGGCGGCAAGACCGTCCACCCCATCGCCCACACTGGCCTGGAAAAACTGAGTGATGGTAAGGCGCTGGAGATGTGGCTGCGCACTCGTGAGGACATCTGGATACAACCGAAAGTCGACGGCGTGGCTGTGACGCTGATATACCGCAACGGCGTGCTGCACCAGGCCATCAGTCGCGGCGACGGCGTGAGCGGACAGGATTGGACCACCTCCGCGCGCCTGATCCCCGCCATCCCCCGGCAACTGGCTCAACCTCTGGATCTGCTGGTGCAGGGCGAACTCTATTGGCGCCTGGCCGACCATGTACAAGCCAAGGCCGGCAGCCTGAATGCCCGTTCCACGGTGGCGGGCCTGATGGCTCGCAAGCAACTCGAAGCTGAGCAAGCTGCCGGTATCGGGTTGTTTATCTGGGATTGGCCACAAGGCCCGGCCGATTTACCCGCCCGCATCGCCGCGCTGGATAAATTGGGATTGCCGAGCACGGCGCCTTACAGCCAGCCGATCAAGACATTTGCCGATGCCCAGCGCTGGCGCGATCACTGGTATCGCTCGCCCCTCCCTTTTGCCAGCGACGGTGTCGTCCTGCGCCAGCGTCAACGACCCTCAGCCGAACGCTGGCAGGCAAAAACACCTCATTGGGCCGTCGCCTGGAAATATCCCTTTGCCCAGGCGCTGGCCGAGGTGCGCAACGTCGACTTCAAGGTCGGCCGCACGGGACGAATCACACCGGTACTGGACCTGAATCCGGTGATGCTCGATGACCGGCGGATCAGACGCGTCAGTGTCAGCTCCTTGCAACGCTGGAAAGAAATGGACATCCGCCCCGGTGATCAGGTGTCCATCAGCCTGGCGGGGCTGACCATTCCGAGGCTGGACGACGTTGTTTTGCGCACCACCGAACGACCTGAATTGAACGTGCCGGTGGCGGCCGACTTTCATCACCTGAGTTGCTGGCAGCCGACCCCTGGGTGCAAAAACCAATTTCTCGCACGCCTGGCCTGGCTCAGCGGCAAACAGGGCCTGGCTTTGCCTCATGTCGGCCCTGGGACGTGGGAGAAACTTTTCGAAACAGGCCACTTGAATGGCCTGCTGGATTGGCTAACCCTCGATGCTCAAGAGCTTGCTAACATTGACGGCTTCGGCGAGCGCAGTGCTGTGCGTCTTTTGAACAGTTTCAACAGCGCCCGGCAACGCCCTTTCGCTCGCTGGCTCAAAGCATTGGGGTTGCCGCCGACCGGTCAGGCACAGCTTGCCGATTCATGGCAGGAACTGGCGCAACGCAGTACCGAACAATGGCAGGCTGAAGCCGGAATCGGCCCTGGACGCGCCGCGCAATTGAGCGCTTTTTTCCGCGACCCGCAGGTGCTGGCCTTGAGTGAAACATTGCGTGTTGCGGGGATTGACGGCTTTTAGCGCCGATGATGCCCGCCTACCCGGGAACCCGATGGCGGCGGCGGGCTCAAACAGCTCATCGCCACGTCGACCTGATTGCCTTTTCACATGGAGCTTTTATGAAACTTCTTTCACCGCTCGCCCTGTTGGCCCTTTGCAGCGTGATGGCCACCCCATTGATGGCCGGCGAAGAGGCTCCGGGGCTGACCGGATGCGCCGCCAAGAAACAGGGGATCATCAACCAGATCGAACTGGCCAAGTCCCACGGCAACGCCGATCAGCAGGCCGGCCTGGAAACGGCCCTGAACGAAGTCACCGCTCATTGCACCGACGCGTCCCTGAAGAAAGAACGGGAAAACAAAGTGCTGGACGCCAAGCATGAAGTCAGCAAGCGTCAGGCCGATCTCGACAAGGCCATGAAAAAAGGCGACCCGGACAAGATCAACAAGCGCAAAGACAAACTCGCCGAGTCCCGCAAGGAATTGCAGGACGCGCTGGATGAGCTGGATAAATAAAGATCAAAAGATCGCAGCCTTCGGCAGCTCCTACAGGGTGTACGCCTGTAGGAGCTGCCGCAGGCTGCGATCTTTTAGCAATCAATGATCCCGAAACTGTTTATGGCACGCACTACAGGCGTCTTCGACCTTCTGCACCGCCGGCCCCAGGTTGCTGGCCTTGTAAGGCTGAACCTTGCTGACGATCACCAACTCACCGGTGGCGGTTTCAAGGTTGTGGGCCATTTCCTGGAAGCGTGCCTGCTGTTGCCACACAGTGTCCTTGGCGCTGGTGTGATCTTCTTCGCGCACCTGTGGGAAATGTTTCCACGGCTCATGGGACAAGGCGTCGAGTTTCTTGGCGCCTTCAGCGAATTTCGGGCCGTCAAATGGAATCCGGCCACGCAACATGCCTCCAAGGTCCTCACCGGTCTTGAGCATCTGCTTGAAAATAGCCTTGCGCTGACCCAGCGGAGAATTGGGGTCGACACCGCCGCAAGCGGACAACGTCAGGCAGGCCAGCAATACAACGGAAAGTCTTTTAAGAGTCATGGTGGCTTCAGGTCACGGGAAACGGCGGCCAGTATCCCCGCGTCATCGGCAAAGACCAATAGCCCTATTATCAATACGGGTTGTTTGAGCGCATGGAGCACTCAATCAACCGACAAAGGAATTACTCCATGAATAGCCGTCTCAAGGCATGGCGTCACCGCCTGGCCTGGACGCTTCCGATGGTGGCCGTGCTTGCGGGCTGCACCGGTGGCGACAACAACAAACCGAAAACCCACGCCCTGGCCACTTACTCCAGCGCCACGTGGGAAGCGCTTCCGACGGTGTCCGACAACGACCTGGTCGCCGGCTTCGGTTCGTGGCGCAGCGCCTGCACCCGCCTCAAGGCCGATCCGGTCTGGGGCGCGACCTGCGCCTCGGCTGCCAATGTGCCGCCCACCGCCAGCGCCATTCGCGGCTTCCTCAAACAGAACCTCGACGTCTACGGCCTGCGTGCTGCCAATGACAATCCCAACGGCCTGATCACCGGCTACTACGAACCGGTCTACCCCGGCAGCCTGACGCAGACTGCCGTGGCGAACATCCCGGTGTACGGCGTACCCGAGGACATGATCATCGTCTCGCTGGACAGCATTTACCCGGAACTCAAGGGCAAACGCCTGCGCGGAAGGCTCGAAGGTCGTGTGCTCAAGCCTTACGACGATGCGGCGACGATTGAGTCCAAAGGCGTAAAGGCACCGGTCGTTGCCTGGTTGACTGACCCGATGAACCTGCAATTCCTGCAAATCCAGGGCTCGGGCCGCATCCAGCTCGACGATGGCCGCCAGTTGCGTATCGCCTATGCCGATCAGAACGGCCACCCGTATCGACCTATTGGCCGCTGGCTGGTGGACCAGGGTGAACTGAAGAAAGAAGACGTGACCATGGGCGCTATCAGCACCTGGGCCAAAGCCAATCCGACGCGCATTCCGGAACTGCTCGGCAGCAACCCGAGCTATGTGTTCTTCACCCGTAATCCCGACAGCAACGAAGGCCCTCGCGGCTCGTTGAACGTGCCGCTGACTGCAGGTTACAGCGCGGCAGTGGATCGCAAAGTGATTCCGCTCGGCAGCCTGTTGTGGTTATCGACCACAAAACCGGACGGCAGCGCGCTGGTGCGTCCAGTGGCGGCTCAAGACACGGGCGGCGCGATTGCCGGCGAGGTCCGGGCGGATCTGTTCTGGGGCACCGGGGATGCGGCCGGGCAATTGGCTGGGGACATGAAGCAGCAGGGGCAGATCTGGATGTTGTGGCCGAAAGGCGCGGCCTTGCCACAAGTGCCTCAGGTGACCGACAAGCTTTAACGTCAAAAGATCGCAGCCTGCGGCAGCTCCTACATGAGATCGTATCCCCCTGTAGGAGCTGCCGAAGGCTGCGATCTTTGATCTTGCTCTTTAAACAGACACCACAAAAAAACTGACGATCAACCCAATCCCCACAAACCAAACCAGCGACCGCAAAATCGCCCAGTCCGCCAGGTAGCAAATGATGTACAGCAGCCGACTGGTGATGAACAACACCGACAGCACATTGACCGTCACCAGCTCGGCATTACCGGCCAGGTGCGCCACGATCACCGCCGCCGCGAACGCCGGTGTCACTTCAAAACTGTTCAGTTGCGCCGCATGTGCGCGCCTGGCGAAACCATTCAGTGACTCGAGAAAGTCCCGGGGATCATGGTTGTCTTGCAGCCTGAACCCACCACTCGCCTTGGCGATGCCCGTGCACAGATAAGGCAGGAAAAACGCGATCAAAATGCACCACAGAGCCACCGTCATAGAGCAATCCCTTCTTTAAGTTTTGGAAATTCGGGTTCCAGTCAAAACTTCATCACCAACATGCCGACCAGTACCAATCCACAGGCTAAGAGCCGTGGCCGACCGAAAGGTTCTTTCAAATAGCGTATGCCGAACAGCACCACCAGAATCACGCTGATTTCGCGCAACGCCGCCGCTTCCGCTATCGAGCCCAGCTGCATGGCCCACAGCACCAGAGCGTAGCTGAACAACACGCAAAACCCGACCGCCAAACCCAGTCGCCACTGCTGACGCCAGAACAGCATGAACGCCGGGCGTTTGCGCACCCATGCCAGCAGCGGGAACGGCCAGGCACTCAGCAACGTGACCCAGACCAAGTAGTCCAGGGGATGCGACCAACGCCGCAACGCCTGGCCATCAATGAACGTGTAGCAACCGATACACAAGCCTATCAGGGCCACCACCGGCAGCATCGACCACGGCAAACGCGCACCGCCACCGCCCTGCCAGAGCAGGCACAGCATGCCAAACGGAATCAACAGAATCCCGAAGACTTGCTGATTCGTCAGCACTTCCCCGGCAAAGATCAGTGTCAGCGCCAGCACCACCAAGGGCGACAAGCCACGCATCAGGGGATAGACCAACCCAAGGTCGCCCACCCGATAGGCCTGGATCAGCAGATAGCGATAGAGCAATTCGAACGCCGCCGACGCCAGGATCCATGGCCAGAGTTCGATGGGCGGCACCGCCACGAACGGCAGCATCACAGCGACGAAGAGCATCGCCACCGAATCCATGCAGGCCACCACCAGCAGCCGTTCGGCGCTGAATTTAATCAGGGTATTCCACGCCGCGTGCAACAGCGCCGCCACCAACACCAAAGCCGTCGCAAGCACGGCACACTCCTTATTTTGCCCCTGTAGGAGCTGCCGCAGGCTGCGATCCTTTGATCTTGATTTTTAAGATCAAAAGATCGCAGCCTGCGGCAGCTCCTACATAGTCCGGGTAGAGAATTGATTCGCGATATATCAGCAGCTGTTTATACTGCAAGCGACCACGCCGCACTCAGTTGCGCACACACTAATTCCAATAATTTCTGCCCTTGCCCGCGCTCATCGAGAACTGGCATCGGCATGCGTATGCCTGATCAGAGCGTCAAGACTACCGACAGAGACCTCGCGCATGCCACTCGCCTTGCTTGCCCTCGCTGTTGCCGCGTTCGGCATCGGCACCACTGAATTCGTCATCATGGGCTTGCTACCTGACGTCGCCCGCGACCTCGCCGTGAGCATTCCCGATGCCGGCCTGTTGATCACCGGCTATGCACTGGGCGTGGTATTCGGCGCACCGATCCTCGCGATCGGCACTGCCAACATGCCGCGCAAAGCCACGCTGCTGGGCATGACGCTGATGTTCATCCTCGGCAACATCCTCTGCGCCCTGGCGCCCAACTACGCCACGCTGATGGCGGCCCGAGTGGTCACCGCGTTGTGTCATGGCGCGTTCTTCGGGATTGGCTCGGTGGTCGCCGCCGGTTTAGTGGCGCCGAACAAACGGGCCCAGGCGATTGCCATGATGTTCACCGGCCTGACGCTAGCCAACGTGCTCGGTGTGCCGTTGGGCACTGCGCTAGGGCAATACGCCGGCTGGCGCTCTACGTTTTGGGCAGTGTCGGTGATTGGCGTAATTGCCGCGATCGCGCAGTGGCTCTGGCTGCCGAAGGACATCGCGATGGACAAGGCCGACCTGGCCAGTGAGTTCAAGGTGCTGGGCAAGGTCAACGTCTTGATGGCGCTGGGCATGAGCGTGCTGGCGTCGACCAGCCTGTTCAGCGTATTCACCTATATCGCGCCGATCCTGCAGGACATTACCGGTGTCAGCCCACATGGCGTCACGCTCATGCTGCTGTTGTTCGGGGTCGGATTGACGGCGGGCAGCATGCTCGGCGGACGATTGGCGGACAGTCGTTTGCTGCCATCACTGGTGGGCATGGCGCTGGCCGTGGTGGTGGTGCTGGCCGCGTTCACGCAAACCAGTCACTCGGTCATTCCGGCAGCCATCACCCTGGTGCTGTGGGGGATCTTCGCCTTTGCCCTGTGCCCGATACTGCAGTTGCTGATCATCGATCAGGCCCATGAGGCACCCAACCTGGGTTCGACGTTGAACCAGAGTGCCTTCAACCTCGGCAATGCCGCAGGGGCGTGGATTGGCGGATTGGTGGTCGCCAGTGGCGCGGACCTGGCAGACCTGCCATGGACCGGAGCATTGGTCAGTGGGTTGACCGTGTTGGCCGCTCTTTACTTTATCTACCGGCAACAACGCGCCGCTACTGCCCCGCAGCTGAATCCGCCAGCGCAGTGACCACCTGTTTCTCGATTTCCTTTTCATCCAGTCCGCGACCGAAGTGCTTGAGGTAGCGGCCCTGGCTGTCGAGTAAAAACAGAATGGTCGAGTGGTCCATCATGTACTGCCCAGGTTTGTCGCCATACGGCGCTTTCTTGTAGTACACGTGATACGCGTCGGTGATGCGAGCGATCTCCTGTGGTGAACCGGTCAATCCCACGAAGTCGCTGGCGAAGTAGTTCACGTAGGTCTTGAGTTTGTCGGGCGTGTCGCGCTCTGGATCAACCGTGACGAAGATCGGCCGCACCTTGATACCCTGTTGCTGTTGCAGCTGGCGACTGATGCGAGCCATTTTCGCCAGGTCCGTGGGGCAGATGTCCGGGCAGGTCAGGAAACCGAAATACAGCAATGCCGGTTCGCCAAAGCTGCGTTCAGTGACCCGCTGGCCATTCTGGTTGGTCAATTGAAACGGCCCGCCGATGTCAGTGCGGGTCGCGGCCGCAGCGTCTGCCGCCAACCCCATCAACAGCATCACGCTGGCCGCCAATAACAGCTTCATCAATCAAAATCCTCCCGAATAGGTCAGCGCCAGGCCCACCAGCTCTGACATCTCGCCATCCTGTTTTTGCGTGCCCGCGGACACCCCGAGCTTTATCTGACCGGTGATGTTGTAGGTCACGCTGAGCTCGTTGAGATAATCCTGCCGACTCGCACCTCCAGTGGACGGGCGATGTTTGTCGGTGCGAGTCGCGCCCAGGGCCCAGTCTCCGAAATCGAAGGTCAGGGACGTGGTCAGGTAGCGCGTGTCGTTGCCCTCGATCGCATCTTCGTTCTCGACATCGGCGAATTCAATGAAGGGCACGATATCGAAGTAACGTCCGGCCAGTGTCGGCTCCAGCTCCGTGCTCGGCGCATAGGCCCAGATATAGCGGACTGAAGCGATCTTGATTTTCTCGTCCGCCGCGTCCCCGAACGGCGGTCCGGACTGCACCACGTCATCGCCTTGCTTGTTAAACATGTACCCCACCTGCATTTCGAGAAAGGGTATGGCCGGAATCGCCAACCAGTTCACCGACACGGCATAGGAGTCGAGCTTGCCGGTGTTCGACGGGCCACCGTCGGAACGCTGGAGCTTCTCGCCGTGGCGCAGGTAGGGCCGACCGAGAACGGAATTATCAGCGGTGTAGACACTGACGTTGGGCTCGATCATGCCCAGTTGCTGATCGAAAAACCGATACGCCCCGGTGCCGCCGAGCATGCCATCGAGGTCGTAGGTGCTGACGAAATCTTCGGTGTAGAGCCCGGGCGCCTGGTCCTGCGCACGGCCGAAGGGCACGTGGTACTTGCCGACCATGAACGCTGAATTGGCGTTGTTCTGGTAATAGTTGAGGTCGTTGACCACCAACCCCACGTCTTCAAAAAATCGCTTCTGCCCGGGTTCAGGCCCCTCGACAGGATTGATCTCGGTAGATAACTGGATCTGCTGGTCATGGGTGAAACGGAAGTAGAACGTGCTGTTGATATCCGGGTAGGCATCCGTGCTGTTGCGATTACCGCCCTGGGGTGAGTCGGCATGCACGTGGTCATATTGAAAGGTCGCGTCGTAATCCATGCCGACGTTGGGATATTGCCCGTCATCGGCCAGTGCCGACTCCGTGCCGCACACCGATCCCAGCAACAAAACAGCCAAGCGATAGTTGCTCATGGCGCCCCCTCACTTGATCAACGGGCTGGACGCTTTCGGGTCCTGTCCGGTGTTGCGCAGGTAGGCGCACAACTGGTTGTTTTCACCGTAAAGGCCGCCCAGTGGTTCGAGCTTGACCGCTTGCTCGTAATCCTCGGGCTTGACCACCTGAATCGCCTGCATCATGCCGCCGTCCTCGTGCTCAAGGATGTGGCAGTGGTAGACGAACTTGCCAAGGATCACCGGATCGCGAAACGGAATTCGCACCGTGATCGAGCCGGTAGCGGGGATGAACACGTTGTCCCGATAGCCGCTGAACTGCACCGGTTTTCCATTAATTTCGGTGACCTGAAAGTCCACTTGGTGGATATGAAACTGGTGCAACTCCTGTGACGGATTCAACAGGCGCCACTCTTCCACATCGCCGAGTTTGACCGTGGTGTTGACCCGATCCAGTTCGAAGCGGGTGCCGTTGATAAGAAACGCATTGGGATCGGTGTCCGAGTCCTGGAAGACGAACTGCCGGGTCTTGTTCACCGCCTCTTTGCTGAAATCTTCTGCTGGCGGATAGGCACTGGTAATCTGCCGTGTTGCCACGCGCTCACCGCTTGAACGCAGAATCGCAAG
Organism: Pseudomonas sp. LBUM1644; assembly: GCF_059716195.1. NCBI lineage: Bacteria > Pseudomonadati > Pseudomonadota > Gammaproteobacteria > Pseudomonadales > Pseudomonadaceae > Pseudomonas > Pseudomonas sp. LBUM1644. The sequence continues at coordinate 5,888,613 of NZ_CP166812.1, forward strand.
CTTCGCCGCCGGATAACTATCACCTGCCGGCCCGGTATCGGCGTCACCCATCACGACATCGTGGGACCCCGCTGGCGGCCCGACCACCAACACGCTGAACCGCGCCGATGGCCCGATCAACACCTGCTCATCGTCGACCCGACGCGTGACGGTGTTGCCATCGCGCGACAACACCTGCATCGACTGGCCGTTGATGCGAATCCGGAAATACTGGTTGGCCGCAATATTGATGAAATGCCAGAGCTGGGTTTCACCGGGCTTGATGTCGATGATCGGCACTTCCTGCCCGTTGACCGTGCGGATCGCCGGAGCGCTGGTGATGATGTCGCTCGCCACTTTGCCGGTCAGGGTTTTCTGGAAGTTACGCAGGACCAGCACCTGCTCCTTGATGCCCTTGAGTTCGGGAAACGGATCGAGCATGCCATCCACCAGGATCGGACCGGCGATCCCGGCCGATACCTGACGCTGTGAACCCCCATGGAAATGGCTGTGATACCAGTAGGCGCCGGGGCTGTGGTCCGACGGCAACTTGACGTTGTACTCGGCCACCTGATGCGGCGGGGTCATGCGGAAAATATTGTCGCCCTCGTCCAGGGGCGAGACCTGCATACCGTGGAAATGCAGGTTGGTGATCTCGTCCATGCGGTTATCCAGACGGATCGCCATGGTCCCGCCGGGGCGCGTGCGGATCAGCGGCGAATCGTAATCGCCGTTGAACACCAGCGACACATAACGCTCGTTGCCGACATTGACCTGCTGCTCGGCCGCCGTCAGCGTGGCATGGGTGACACCGCTGGCATCGTAGGAAAACTCGGGATTGCGGCGCAAAGGCTGGGACGCGGGCTCGGTAGCCTGCCCGATCGCACAACCGGCCAGCGCAACAAACACCACACTCGCGCAGAGTGCAACAGGGAGGACGCTGAAAGCTCTGGGCATGATCGCGACCTTCGGTGGCATAAGGCTAAGAACTACGCACGTAGTTCACCTGTGCGTTGCCGAAGGTGATCAGCAGCCACCACGCAGTGCGCAACGCCCCGTGTTCCGTGGCCTCGGCTGCTTTTGCGTGCAACTTTTGCAGTCTAGATGAGAACTGCGGAGGTGCAAGTTACAGGGAATGACTCCTATCTACAGACAATCATCCAAAAGGTTTCCTCAATCAATGCGACCGGATAAGAAATCGACCTGCAAGGTTGAGGCATTGGAGACGCGTGTTGTGCGAATACTTTCCGGAGCGTATAGCCGTTTACGCATGGATGGCTGAAAGGCTCAGGCCAGAGCCTTCAAGTTCATTCGCCGGGTATGTACGACGCTATTATTGCCAATTGCTGCGCAGGGCTCTCGCATCACTTATCGCCGCTAAAGTGTCGCTTCCGGACTTTTAAGGAAGAGCAATCATGATCATTCCCAACAGCATCCCGTCGACGGCCACCCGCCTTTTGAGCGTATCGAATAGTGTCGCGCCCGATTCTTCATCAAACCCGAAAGTCGTAGATTGGGGAGACTTCAAGAACGGCTCGATGCGTATCGGTCAGGGCACGTGTGAAGTGCTGGTGCAATCACTGACTGATAGAACACTGACGATCCGCCGTTATGAAAACGGCGTGGTCGAAATGGACCTCAAGCTGCCGGATATCAAAGACCTGGTGCTTTGCGGCGGTGGTGGCAAGGGCGTCGCCAACTCAGGGGCGGTGAAAGCACTGGAAGAGAGTGGCCACCTGGACAAGATACGCCGCCTCCACGGCTCATCAGCCGGCGCCATTTCAGCGGCTTTTCTCTCCAGCGGCATGAAACACGCCGACTTCGACAACATGTCGGACGAGATCAACCTTGTCACCCTCCTCGACAGTCAGCACAAAATTCTGAGTGCGATTCAGCACGTCAGCTCTGCCTTGGGCAACGGTATTGCGAATTTTCCGGGAAAGACCGGCACCATTGGACGGTTGTTGTGCGACCTGATGCCTCGCCTCCAGTCCAAAGCCATGCCGCTGGAAACACTGATCCGCGAAAAAATGGTTGAGTCGATCCAGTTGTGCTTCAACCAAGCCCTTACCGATCCTAAACGACAGCTTTCGGAGGCGACGAAAGCCTGCGTCGAAAAAATGAAAACGCAAGGCTTCGTTACTTTTGGCGATTTGGAGACGCTGAGCAAGGACATGCCTGAAATCAAGCAACTGAACATCACCGGCACTGTCATGTTCGACGAACGACCACAGATGGTGGTGTTCAACGCCAGCCTGACCCCGGACATGGATGTAGCACGCGCGGCCCATATTTCCGGTTCATTGCCCGTGGTCTTTCAAAAGCCGTCGGAACAAGGACTGGACTTTCAGGTTGAAGGCGAGCGGACCTTGTTTCAGGATGGCGGGATCATGCTCAACACACCGATCAAGGAACTTTACGAGCCCCAGTTCCCGATGAGCCCAATTCCCGAGAGCGACCAGCTGATCCTCAAGTTCGAGAGCGGTAATGGCGGCACCAAGAAAGGTCGCGGAACGTTTTTCTCGGCGCTGGCCGACAAGTTTGTCGGCGTAGGCTACTCGGCTCGGGACGCGCAAGAGGCGGCCGGCCTCCAAGCCTTTGCGAAAAATACGGTGATCGTTCCGTTGAAGACCGACAAGGGCGACTTTACCGGCACGTTAAACGGCACCGTCAACTTCAACATGCCGTTAGAGCATAAAAACCACCTGCAGCAGAAGCTGGAAATTGTGGTTGGCGACTACCTGAAAAACCACGAAAGCAACGAAACGTACACATTCAACTCCATCGGCGGCGCATTGCTGGCCCTTGATGACCAACAGTTCAACGCAGCGGCACTCAGGCTCAAAGACGTTCCCGACTGTGAGGCCGTCATCCACTTCCGCGAGCAAGCTCAACAGGGGCTGGCGGATTTAAGGCAAGCCCTGATCGACGTAAAAAAAACCACAGGCTCGGACACGTTGAGCCTGACCCCGCAATTGAGCGAGGTGATCAACCGTCTGGATCAACTCGGCGACACGGCGGGAAAAACTGAATGGCTGGCGAATAAACTCAACCATGGAAACGTCCCGGACTACATGGAACTGCTTCAAGCCGTTAAACGCATGGACGCCGGGACTACGGGCCCCAAGTCGATTGTCTTTACCTGCGCTATAGATGAAATGAGCGTGCGTGACCTGAGAACCAAGAGCGAAAACTTCATCAGTGAAGTCATCTATCCCTCCTTGTATCGTCGGGGGCAGCCTGATTCGAACGTCAAACTGCTCACAAGAGCCATCCCCGAATTGCGAGAAGCCAAAAGCTCCACCGAATTCAACACTGTTCTCCATCGGATTGCCGACCAGTACGTCCCTCGCGGCTTCGCGTCTTCGTCGCGTGCTTTCAATTCGACAACGGTCGATCAAGCCCGGGCATGGCTGATTCCTGGCGAGTAACCGCAGGCTTGGGGGGGTGCGTCCGCCCTCTCATCCCTGGCGCTCGTCAGGCGTCGTTTCAGTCTCACCCCCCTGGTCTTTCGGCGGTCCGCTTTCGCTTCGAATCTGCGCATGGCTGATCAGCGCGAAGATAAAGCTGCCGCCGATGATGTTGCCCGCCAGCGTCGGCCCGGCAAACACCAGCCAGAAATCCTTCCAGGGCAATTCGCCGGCAAATACCAGATAGGACACCTCCGCCGATCCAACCACGATGTGGGTGAAATCCCCCAGCGCCATAAGGTAGGTGATGAGGATGATGATCCACATCTTGGCACTCTCCATGGATGGAATCATCCAGACCATGGTGGCGATCATCCAGCCTGAAACGATGCCTTTGGCGAACATCTGGCTGGCGTCGTTCTCCATGATCTTGCGGCCGATGTCGAGGAAGGCCAGGTCGGTTTTACTGTCGAATATCGGCAGGTGCAACATGACGTAAGCCACCAGCAAAGTGCCGCAGAGGTTGCCCACCAGCACGACTGACCACAGGCGCAGCAAACGGCCGAAATTGTTGAGTGTGGGTTTGGTCATGACCGGCAAGACGGCCGTTAACGTGTTCTCGGTGAACAACTGCTGGCGGGCGAGGATGACGGCGAGGAACCCGGCGCAGTAACCGAAACTGGCAATCACCTTGAACGCTTCGCCATCCGGCAAACGCGAGTTGAGCAACCCCATGGCCATCAGCGACAGGCCCATGGTCAGGCCGGCGGCCAGTGCGGACCACCATAGCGCGGCGACACTGCGCTCCAGCTCCTGATCGCCCTGGGCACGGATGATTTCATGCAGAACCGCAGCGCGCGGTGGCTGGTTCTTCTCGACTTCGTGCTGTTCTTTCGTCGAGAGGTTCGGGGTCTTGCCGTCTTTTGGGGTGTCCATATAGCTCCTGAACCTGTGGCGTGTCATGTAAGTACGACATGCGCGGTCCGGGAGCGTTCTGTAGGAGCTGCCGAAGGCTGCGATCTTTTGATCTTTCCTCGACGTTATTACTGACGGATCCCAGCCTGTGTAGGAGCTGCCGGAGGCTGCGATCTTTTGATCTTGCCTCGACGCTATTACTGACGGATCGCAGCCTGTGTAGGAGCTGCCGGAGGCTGCGATCTTTTGATCTTGTCTTCGGGGCCTTACTGACGGCTGAAAATCAGGATCAAAAGATCGCAGCCTTCGGCAGCTCCTACGTGACATCATCCTGGAACTGGTCTTTGACGTATTTGATTTCAGTCCGGCCGTGAGGCGCCGGCAAACCATCTTCCCCGAGGTTGACGAAGACCATTTTCTCCACCGTCAGGATGCTTTTGCGGGTGATCTTGTTGCGCACTTCGCAGGTCAGGGTGATCGAGGTGCGACCGAACTCGGTAGCGGTGATGCCCAGTTCGATGATGTCGCCCTGACGCGAGGCGCTGACGAAGTTGATTTCAGAAATGTACTTGGTGACCACGCGCTGGTTGCCCAGCTGAACGATGGCGTAGATCGCCGCTTCTTCGTCGATCCAGCGCAACAGGCTGCCGCCGAACAGCGTGCCGTTAGGGTTGAGGTCTTCGGGTTTTACCCATTTGCGGGTGTGGAAATTCATATTCGCTCCTGAACGTATTGCCCAATGATGGTGGGCATCATGGCAGAGCCCGACCCAGAGCTCTATTAAGCATCGACTATGGTCTCGATTACCGTTCAGACATTGATCAACAGAAAGGCTTTGGAAGATCAGCATAGCCCGCTATAATCGCCACCGTTTCAAAACGGTCATCTCCAATTGATACCGTTTTCCCGCCACCTGTCCGAGGGGCGCTGCAGCAGGTATTCCTGTCAGGCTCGGATGGGGCGTTGCCTGGTCGTCATCGACCAGACACTAAACGCACAACGGCGCCCATTCGCATACATTACGAATGGAGGCTCATCATGAGCGCTGTTATCACGCCTGCAGATTTTAACGATTACAAAGTCGCCGACATGTCCCTGGCTGCCTGGGGCCGTCGCGAAACCATCATCGCCGAATCCGAAATGCCAGCCCTGATGGGTCTGCGCCGCAAGTACGCCGGTGAGCAGCCGCTCAAAGGCGCCAAGATTCTCGGCTGCATCCACATGACCATTCAGACTGCCGTGCTGATCGAAACCCTGGTTGCCCTGGGTGCCGAAGTACGCTGGTCGTCCTGCAACATTTTCTCGACTCAGGACCAGGCCGCTGCCGCTATCGCCGCTGCCGGCATCGCGGTTTTCGCCTGGAAAGGCGAAACCGAAGAAGAGTACGAGTGGTGCCTTGAGCAAACCATCCTGAAAGATGGCGCGCCTTGGGATGCCAACATGATCCTCGACGACGGCGGCGACCTGACCGAGCTGCTGCACAAGAAATACCCGGCCATCCTGGACCGCGTCCATGGCGTGACCGAAGAAACCACCACTGGCGTTCACCGCCTGCTGGACATGCTGGCCAAGGGCGAGCTGAAAATCCCGGCCATCAACGTCAACGACTCGGTGACCAAGAGCAAGAACGACAACAAGTACGGCTGCCGTCACAGCCTGAACGACGCGATCAAGCGCGGTACCGACCACCTGCTGTCCGGCAAGCAAGCGCTGGTCATCGGTTACGGCGACGTGGGCAAGGGCTCCGCTCAGTCCCTGCGTCAGGAAGGCATGATCGTTAAAGTGTCCGAAGTCGACCCAATTTGCGCCATGCAAGCTTGCATGGACGGGTACGAGTTGGTTTCGCCGTTCATCGACGGCATTAACGACGGCACCGAAGCCAGCATCGACAAAGCGCTGTTGGGCAAGATCGACCTGATCGTGACCACCACCGGCAACGTCAATGTTTGCGACTCGAACATGCTCAAAGCCCTGAAGAAGCGCGCTGTTGTCTGCAACATCGGTCACTTCGACAACGAAATCGACACCGCTTTCATGCGCAAGAACTGGGCATGGGAAGAAGTGAAGCCACAGGTTCACAAGATCCACCGTACCGGCCCTGGCGCGTTCGACGCTCAGAACGACGACTACCTGATCCTGCTGGCTGAAGGCCGTCTGGTTAACCTGGGCAACGCAACCGGTCACCCAAGCCGCATCATGGACGGTTCGTTCGCCAACCAGGTTCTGGCTCAGATCTTCCTGTTCGGCCAGAAATACGCGGACCTGTCGCCAGCCCAGAAAGCCGAGCGCCTGACCGTTGAAGTACTGCCGAAGAAACTCGACGAAGAAGTGGCCCTGGAAATGGTCCGCGGTTTCGGCGGCGTTGTGACTCAACTGACCAAGACCCAGGCCGACTACATCGGCGTGGCCGTCGAAGGTCCGTTCAAGCCGCACGCTTACCGCTACTGATCGGCGCTGCTTAAACGCTCTTTGTAGGAGTTGCCGTAGGCTGCGATCGTTTGATCTTTATTTTGCACAACATTTGAAGATCAAAAGATCGCAGCCTGCGGCAGCTCCTACAAGAGTTTGCGTCCGGCTTACGTGTTTCCAAGGATATGACCATGTCCCAAGATCGTCGCTACAGCTTTGAGTTCTTCCCTACGAAGACCGACGCTGGGCATGAAAAGCTGCTCGCCACTGCTCGCCAGCTGGCCACGTACAACCCCGATTTTTTCTCCTGCACCTATGGCGCTGGCGGTTCGACGCGTGATCGTACCCTCAACACCGTGTTGCAGCTCGAAAGCGAAGTCAAAGTCCCTGCCGCACCGCATCTTTCGTGCGTGGGCGACAGCAAGGACGACTTGCGCGGCCTGCTGGCTCAATACAAGACCGCTGGCATCAAGCGTATCGTTGCCTTGCGCGGTGACCTGCCGTCGGGCATGGGCATGGCCAGCGGCGAGATGCGTCACGCCAACGATCTGGTCGAATTCATTCGCCAAGAGACCGGCAATCATTTCCACATCGAAGTGGCCGCCTACCCGGAGATGCATCCGCAGGCACGCAACTTCGAAGACGATATCGCCAACTTCGTGCGCAAGGCCAACGCCGGCGCCGACAGTGCGATTACCCAGTACTTCTTCAACGCCGACAGCTACTTCTACTTCGTCGAGCGTGTACGAGCGCTGGGCGTGAACATCCCGATCGTGCCGGGCATCATGCCGATCACCAACTACAGCAAGCTCGCGCGTTTCTCCGATGCCTGTGGTGCGGAAATCCCGCGCTGGATCCGCAAGCAGCTGGAAGCCTACGGCGACGACAACCAAAGCATTCAAGGCTTTGGTGAGCAAGTCATTACCGAGATGTGCGAACGCCTGCTGCAGGGTGGCGCGCCAGGCCTGCACTTCTACACGCTGAACCAGGCTGAAGCGAGTCTGGCGGTGTGGAACAACCTGAAGTTGCCGCGTTAATAGTCGTCAAAGCAAGATCAAAAGATCGCAGCCTGCGGCAGCTCCTACAGTGGAATGTGTAATCCCTGTAGGAGCTGCCGAAGGCTGCGATCTTTTGTTTTATTGTGAAGCAACACACGGAGATAGAGCTTCTGGATCGGGTTTCTGGCTCTTTCCGGTTTCTCGTCGTAATCTCAAGCCATGCCCTTGATCCCGCAGTTACTGACCCTGTTTCTTTTCACTTGCCTGAGCTTCGCCGCTCGGGGCGAGAAATTGCGCATTGTCACCGAACCCTGGGCTCCGTACGTGTATGAACAGGACGGTAAATCCCTGGGCCTGGACTACGAAACCACCGCGATTGTCTTCAAACGCCTGGGGATCGAAGTGGAATGGCAATTCCTGCCATGGAAACGTTGCCTGTCGATGCTCGAGCAAGGCCAGGCCGATGGTGCGCTCGATATTTTCCACACCGATGAGCGCGACGCGACCCTGCTTTATCCAAGCGAACCGCTGTCAGAAGTCGAGTTCGTGATGTTCTACGCCAACGAACATCCCCACCCGTTCCGCACCCTCGACGAACTGCGCGGCCTGACTGTCGGCACCTCGCCAGGCTACCTGTACAGCAAGGATTTCAGCGACTCGACGTTGTTCACCCGCGAACCGGCACCCACCCATGAAGCCAACTTCGGCAAACTGGTGCGCGGCCGGATCGACCTGCTGATCACGGATCGCCGGGTCGGGCAGCACTTGCTCGATGAGCTGGACATCCGCGACAAGATTACCGAGAACCCTACGGTGATCAGCCATCAGAGCCAATTTCTCGCCGTGCGCCGCAACGCCGGCATGGATTTGCTGGTGGCGCGCTTCGGGGCCGAACTCAAACGTTTCAAGAGGGAGCCCGCCTACGCCGAACTGAGTGCCCGCTATGGCGCCGACCCAACGTCCCAGCCGCAGGCCACTACGGCTTCCAGTACTGCCGTAAAAACCGTTGAGCAGCAGGAAAGCGGCGCGCAGTGATTGCTCTGTTATACTCCGGCCTTCCCGCCAGGCTCACGCCCGGACGCTCGGACTTGTTCAAGGCATCTCGACCCCGCTACAGCGCAGCTTTCCAGCCCGCGCGAGCGCTCCAGACGAGCTTTCAGGCCCCAGCAGGACCGGACGGGATTGCGTTCCTCATAAACGCCATTCGCGCCAGGCAAGACTCCCATTGGGCCAAGCCCTAACTAAAACAGGATTACTCATGTCCTTTGCTTCCCTCGGTCTCTCCGAGGCTTTAGTCCGCGCCATCGAGGCAGCGGGCTATACCGAGCCTACTCCGGTGCAACAGCGGGCCATTCCCGCCGTGTTGCAAGGTCGCGACCTGATGGTCGCGGCTCAGACAGGTACTGGTAAAACCGGCGGCTTCGCCCTTCCGATCCTGGAACGGTTGTTTCCTGGCGGTCACCCGGACAAATCCCAGCGTCACGGCCCGCGCCAACCGCGCGTACTGGTCCTGACCCCTACTCGCGAACTCGCGGCGCAAGTGCATGAGAGCTTCAAGGTCTATGCCCGTGACCTGAAGTTCGTCAGCGCCTGCATTTTCGGCGGCGTCGGCATGAACCCGCAGGTTCAGGCCATGTCCCGCGGTGTTGACGTGTTGGTGGCCTGCCCTGGCCGCCTGCTCGACCTCGCCGGCCAAGGCAGCGTCGATTTGTCCCACGTGGAAATCCTCGTGCTGGACGAAGCTGACCGCATGCTCGACATGGGCTTCGTCCATGACGTGAAGAAAGTCCTGGCCCGTCTGCCGAGCAAACGCCAGAACCTGCTGTTCTCGGCGACGTTCTCCAAGGACATCACCGACCTCGCCGGCAAGCTGCTGCACAACCCGGAACGCATCGAAGTCACGCCGCCGAACACCACGGTCGAGCGCATCGAACAGCGTGTGTTCCGTCTGCCAGCCAACCACAAGCGTTCGCTGTTGGCGCACCTGATCACCGCTGGCGCCTGGGAACAGGTGCTGGTGTTCACCCGCACCAAGCACGGCGCCAACCGCCTGGCCGAGTACCTGGACAAACACGGCCTGAGCGCCGTCGCAATCCATGGCAACAAGAGCCAGAACGCTCGCACCAAAGCCCTGGCCGACTTCAAGGCCGGTGAAGTGCGCATCCTGGTAGCCACCGACATCGCCGCTCGCGGCCTCGACATCGATCAGTTGCCACACGTGGTCAACTTCGAACTGCCGAACGTCGACGAAGACTATGTTCACCGTATCGGCCGTACTGGCCGTGCCGGTCGTTCGGGCGAGGCGATCTCGCTGGTAGCCCCGGACGAAGAAAAACTGCTGAAAAGCATCGAGCGCATGACCAAGCAGAAGATTGCCGACGGCAACCTGATGGGCTTCGACTCCAGCGCCGTAGAAGCCGAGAAACCAGAAGTTCGCGAGCGTCCGGATGTGCGTAACCCGCGCAACCCACGTGGCCCGCGCGGCGATGGTCCGAACGGCACTGGCGGTGGTGGCGGTCGTAAAGACAAAGGCAAGGACAAGGGCGGCAAGGAAAAACCTGCCGCCACCGCGGGTCGCGGCGAGCGCCCGGCGCGCGAGCAGAAGCCACGCGAGGGCACACCGGCTCGCGAGCAACAGCGTCCGGCGCCACGCGCTGCCGCTGATCGTGCCCCGGACGAGTTCCTCGACGACGATGTGGATAACTTCGGTAACCGCGTCGACTACGTGCCTCAAGCCAAACCGGCCCAGGGCCGTGGTCGCCGTCCGGGTGCTCCGGCACAAGGCGCGGCAGCCGGCACTGGCGCGGGTGCACCGCGCACCGGCGGCAAGCCACAGGGTCGCCAAAGCGGTCCACGCAGCAGCGATGGCGCCACCACCGGCACGCCGCCGGCCAAGCGCAGTGGTCCGCGCAATGGCGCGCCACGTGACGGTCAGGCCCGTCGCGAAGAAGGCCGCAACCGTCGCCCGGCACGTGATGAGCAGCCGCGTTCGGAACCGGCCGTGCAGAACCCGCGCGGCCCGGCGCCGAAGATCATTCACAAGGAGTCGAAAACCGATCGTTTCCCGACTCCTGAGCAACTTGATCAACTGCCAGGCCGTCCTCGTGGCGAAAAACCAGCGCTGCTGACCCGCAACCGCTGATTTATCGCTGCAATAAAAAATGCCCTGGACCGCAAGATCCAGGGCATTTTTTTGGTGCGTGAATCGCTTTTGTAGGCGCTGCCGCAGGCTGCGATCTTTTGATCTTGATTTTCATTGAGCAGAACCAGGTAGGAGCAAGATCAAAAGATCGCAGCCTGCGGCAGCTCCTACAGGGGTTTGTGGCAGGCACAAAAAAACGCCCCCGCTCGTGAGAACGGGGGCGTTTTTGTTCAAGCGGCGAAAGTTACTTCGCTTTGACACCTTCAAAGGTGATGTACAGATCCACGGCGTCGGACTGTGGACCCAAGTCCATCATCTTGCCGAAATCAGAACGCTTGATGCTGGTGGTGCCTTCGAAGCCGGCACGGTAGCCGCCCCATGGATCCTTGCCTTCACCCAGGAAAGTGGCCTTGACCACGATTGGCTTGGTCACGCCAGCCAGAGTCAGGTCGCCGGCCACGTCGGCAGTGACTTTACCGTCGGCGTTTTTGCCGGTGGTTTTAACGCTGGTGGAGACAAAGGTGGCCTTAGGGAATTCAGCCACTTTCAGGAAGTCTTTGCTGGAGATGTGCTTGTCGCGCTCAGCGTTGTTGGTGAAAACGCTCGCCGTGTTCACGTTGAACTCGATCTTGCTGTCTTCCGGCTTGGCAGCGTCAAAGCTGAACTTACCGTCGATGTCCTTGAACGTACCGGTGATGTAGCTGTAACCCAGGTGGCTGATCTTGAAGTCGACGAAGGCATGCTGGCCAGTCTTGTCAACGACGTAGTCAGCGGCCATTACGTTGGCGGACAACAGGGCGGAACCGATTGCCAGAGCGGCGAGGGTTTTTTTCAACATGTTTGTATTCCTTGGGGGCTAAGTTGAACGTCAGGCTTTGCGACCCAGCATTCGCTTGAGGGTCACATCACGGTCGATAAAGTGGTGCTTCAGTGCTGCCAACGCATGGAGGCCGGAAAAAATGACCAGCGCCCACGCCAGGTAGAAGTGAATCGCACCGGCGTTATCTGCCTGGTCCGGCAGTCCGGAAACCAGTGCAGGCACTTCAAACCAGTCAAACACCGGAATCCCGACACCCTCTGCGGTGGAAATCAGGTAACCGGCAATCATCACAGCGAACAAACAGAGATACAGAAAACCATGGCCGAACTTGGCGCCGAGGCGCGTCATGCGGCTGTAGCTTTGCAGCGTCGGTGGTGGCGGGCTGATAAAGCGCCACAACACGCGCAGCACCATGAACGCCAGCAGCAACAAGCCGATGCTCTTGTGGATGTCCGGCCCGGCTTTACGCCAAGGGTCGTAATAACCCAGATCGACCATCCACAAGCCCAGAGCGAACAAACCGTAAATCGTCAGCGCCACACCCCAGTGCAGGAAGATGCTGACCCAGCCGTAGCGGGAAGTAGAGTTACGTAGTTGCATTGCCGAGTCCCTGTAAGTGCTGGCCCAAGACTATCGAGTTATCTATCGAATTAAAGCCGAAAATTTCGCTTTGAAATATCGGGAAATACGATCAGTAGTCTCAAATAGGTGTGTTAAGGAAAGATTAAAGACCAATGTGTGAGAAAAAATGCAGTCCAACTAAAGAACACTTTCGCCGTCGGGTTTATTCGATTCCCGGGGTTGGTTTTCTCCAGGCACAAAAAAACGCGGCCTTTCTGCCTGGTAGCGGCCCCTTGTAGGAGCGAGCTTGCTCGCGATGGATTCAAGTGCGGCGCGTTTATTCAGAAAACACGCTTTATCGTTGACGTCCATCGCGAGCAAGCTCGCTCCTACAGGGGTGGCACCAGGCATCTCTGCCGCGTTTCTTTAATCCAAAAACTTACTGCGTTTTGGTCTCTGTTACCGGGGTCGCAGCGGGTTTGGCCGCTGGTTTTTTCGCCGGCTCGGCTTTCTTCACCGGCGCCTTGGCTGGCGCTTTCTTGGCTTCGGTCTTGGCTGCCGGCTTCTTCGCCGGGGCCTTTTTAGCCGGCTCGGCTTTCACCGGTGCCGCAGGTTTCGGCGCTTCGACCGGAGCTGGCGCAGGGGTCGGGGCTGGCGCTGGAGCCGGTGCAGGTGGAGTGACAGGCTCAGGTGCCTTGACCGGCTCTGGTTTCTTGTCGTCATCCGAACCACCGAACAGGTTGCTGAAGAAGTTGCCTTTCTTGGCCGCCACTGCACCCGCCGCCGCAGCCGTGGCTGCCGGAACAACCTTCACCGGCTCAAACGACTTGCCCGCCGCCAGGTCTTCAACCTGGCTGGCCGCACGCTGCCCGGTGCGCAGTGCGCCTTCCAGGGTGCCCGGGTACAAGGTGTCGGTGTGTTCGCCAGCAAAGGCTACACGTTGCAGCGGACGCTCCCACAGGCGCCAGTACTTGCTGATCTGCCCCGGACCGAAGGCCAGGTAAGCGCCGCCCATCGACGGGTCGGTGCTGTAGCGGCGGATTTCATAGCCGGTGAACGCACCGCGAGCCTGTGGATAAAACGCGTGCAGGCGGATCAACACCTGATCGACCATCTGTTTGTCGCCGAAGGCCTGCATCACCCGGGCGTTATCGCCGGACAGGTTGATCACCACGTTGGCGCCGCCCTTCAAGGCCGGTTCAACCCACAACATGCCAAGGCCGGTGTTGCTGTAGATCTCGCCGGTCATCCGCGCCTTGCTTTCCCACACCGGCGTCTTGAATTTCAGCATGATCTGGTCGCGCCAGCCGTAGTTGGTGCCCTTGATGGCGCCCATGTGCTGGGCATCCAGCGCCGGGGTCATCTGGATCTTGTTCAGTGCGCGCAGCGGCACGGCGACAACGACGTAGTCAGCCTGATAGCCAACGCTGCCGACTTTGACGGTCACGCCGTCCTTGTCCTGGGTAATGGAGGAGACCGGAGAGCTGGTCTTGATGGTTTTCAGTTGTTTAACGAAAGCCTGGGCCAACACCGGACTGCCACCGACCAGACGCGAAGCGCGCAGGTCACGGTCGGAAACACCGCGATAAACACGACCTTGCTGTGCGAAATACAGCAACGACAGGCGCGAAGGTTCGTCATAACGGCTGCGAATCTGCTGGTTCACCAGTTGGCGCGCCGTTGCTGGCAGGTTCAGGCGATCGAGCCAATTGGCCACGTTGATCTGGTCCAGGGCGAACAGCGTGCTGTTGGCGGCCGGGTTCTGCGGATCATCGATCGAGCGTGCCAGATCATCCACGGTTTTTTCGTAGCGCTTGAGCGCGTCGGCAGTGGCCGGTTGTTTGGTCGCCAGGTCGGCGGCGGTGAAGTACTCGCCATCGATCAGGTAGCCCGGCGTACGCACGAACTCCGGAGCCGGCGTGGTGCTCAGCTTGAACGTCGAGACGTACTTGTTCAGCACCGGTTGGGTCTTGTCGTTGCCGATCCACTCACTGGTGGCCATGCCGGAGCGACCGCCCAGGCTCGGCTTGGCTTCCAGCAAGGTGACCTGCCAGCCTTTATTCTGCAGTTCATAAGCGGCCGTCAGGCCGGATAGCCCGCCGCCGATCACGATTGCGGTTTTATCCTTGGCCAGCGCAGACACGCTGAACAGCCCCAACATCACCAGCGCACAGGCGCGCAGCCAACCAGCAGACATTCAGAGAACTCCGGAAATACACGTGAAAATAGCGGTTTTACGAGCCAGACGACTCAAAGAACCGCGAAGGATACGTCAGGCTTCAGACGCCCGCCAGCAACGTCTACTGGCCTATACAAAGTAGCTCAATCGACACAATGGGTTGTCCCCGCGCGATGCATTGCATAGGCTTGCGCGATTGTTTGCCCGCCTGCATCGCGGGTAGCCTCGAGGAGACCGAATATGGGACTGAATAAACAGTGGATGGAACGCGATCTCGCAGTGTTGTGGCATCCCTGCACCCAGATGAAAGACCACGAACAGCTGCCACTGATCCCGATCAAGCGCGGTGAAGGCGTCTGGCTGGAAGACTTCGAAGGCAAACGCTACCTCGACGCCGTCAGCTCCTGGTGGGTCAACGTGTTCGGCCACACCAACCCGCGCATCAATCAGCGCATCAAGGACCAGGTCGATCAGCTGGAGCACGTGATCCTCGCCGGCTTCAGCCATCAGCCGGTGATCGAACTGTCCGAGCGCCTGGTGAAAATGACGCCGGAAGGCCTGACCCGGTGCTTCTACGCCGATAACGGTTCGTCCTGCATCGAAGTCGCGTTGAAAATGAGCTTCCACTACTGGCTCAACCGCGGCCAGCCGAACAAGAAGCGCTTCGTCACCCTGACCAACAGCTACCACGGCGAAACCATGGCGGCGATGTCGGTGGGCGACGTGCCGTTGTTTACTGAAACCTACAAGGCGTTGCTGCTGGACACCATCAAGGTGCCGAGCCCCGATTGCTACCTGCGTCCGCAAGGCATGAGCTGGGAAGAACACTCGCGGAACATGTTCGCCGCGATGGAGCAGACCCTGGCAGAGCATCACGACACGGTCGCGGCGGTGATCGTCGAGCCGTTGATTCAGGGCGCGGGCGGCATGCGCATGTACCACCCGGTGTACCTGAAACTGCTGCGCGAAGCGTGCGACCGCTATGGCGTGCACCTGATCCACGACGAAATCGCCGTCGGTTTCGGCCGCACCGGGACGATGTTCGCCTGCGAGCAAGCCGGCATCCGCCCGGACTTCCTCTGCCTGTCCAAGGCCCTGACTGGCGGTTACCTGCCGCTGGCTGCGTGCGTGACGACCGAAGACGTCTACAGCGCGTTTTACGACGACTACCCGACCCTGCGTGCCTTCCTGCACTCACACAGCTACACCGGCAATCCGCTGGCGTGCGCGGCGGCATTGGCGACGCTGGATATCTTCGAAGAAGACAACGTCATCGAGAACAACAAGGCTTTGGCTCAGCGCATGGCCACCGCCACCGCGCATCTGGTGGATCATCCGAACGTGTCGGAAGTACGCCAGACCGGCATGGTGCTGGCCATCGAGATGGTCAAGGACAAGGCCACCAAGGAAGCGTATCCGTGGCAGGAACGTCGCGGCTTGAAGGTGTTCCAGCATGCCTTGGAGCGAGGTGCTTTACTTCGTCCGTTGGGCAGCGTGGTGTATTTCCTGCCGCCGTACGTGATCACCCCGGAGCAGATCGACTTTCTGGCCGAAGTGGCCAGCGAAGGCATCGACATCGCGACCCGTGACAGCGTCAGCGTGGCGGTGCCGAAGGACTTTCATCCGGGTTTCCGCGATCCGGGCTAAGTTCACTCGTGACTTTGTGGGGACTGTGCCGCCGCCTTCGCGAGCAAGCCCGCTCCCACAGGGGAATGCATTCCAATGTGGGAGCGGGCTTGCTCGCGAATGAAGTCGACACCGATTCAGATGATTAACACTTTCCAGAGACCCAGCATGAGACTGTCCCGCTTCTTTATCGACGCCCCTTTGAGCACTGGCGAACACGAGTTGCCCGAGGCCCAGGCCCATTACATCAGCCGCGTGCTGCGCATGGTCGAAGGCGATGCGCTGCAGCTGTTCGACGGCTCGGGCCAGGAGTTTCTCGCCACGCTGCGGGACGTTGGCAAGAAGCGCGTTGTCGTGCAGATCGATGAATGCTTCGCCGGGCAGGTCGAGTCGCCGCTTGCGATCCATCTCGGCCAGGGTTTGTCCCGTGGCGAGCGGATGGACTGGGCGATTCAGAAAGCCACCGAACTGGGCGTGAGCGAAATCACCCCGATTTTCAGCGACCGCTGCGAAGTCCGGTTGAAAGACGAGCGCGCCGACAAACGCCTGCTGCACTGGCGCCAAGTGGCGATCAGCGCATGCGAGCAGTGCGGGCGTTCACGGGTGCCCGTGATTCATCCGCCGCTGCTGTTGGCAGACTGGTTGAAGCAGACTGAGGCTGAATTGAAACTGGTGCTGCACCCAGTGGCTGAGCCGTTGGTGAATCATGCGAAGCCGGCGACGTTGGCGTTTCTGATTGGCCCGGAAGGTGGGTTGTCGGATGCCGAAGTTGATCAGGCCAAGGGAGCAGGTTTCCATGCCGCCCGGCTCGGACCTCGCGTGTTGCGCACCGAAACCGCGCCGGTGGTTGCGTTGGCGGTAGCCCAGCAGCTTTGGGGGGACTTCTAAATTTTGAAAGATCGCAGCCTTCGGCAGCTCCTACAGGGAATCGCATTTCAACTGTAGGAGCTGCCGAAGGCTGCGATCTTTTGATCTTCTGCTTCACAAGACATAAAACATTATCGCCACAAAGTGCAGCAAGCTCCCGGCAATCACGAACAAGTGCCAGATCCCATGGGCATGCCGCAGCCTGTTGTCGAGGGCAAAAAAGATAATCCCCACGGTGTACAACACCCCGCCCGACGCCAGCCAGGCAAAGCCTGTTGTACCCAGCGCTGCCAGCAACGGTTTGACCGCCACCAGCACAATCCAGCCCATCACCGCGTAAATCACGATCGACAGGATCCGCGCTTCCGAACGCGGTTTGATCTCTTGCAGGATGCCGATCAGCGCCAGTCCCCAGACAATCCCGAACAACGTCCAGCCCCATGGCCCGCGCAATGTCACCAGGCAGAACGGTGTGTAGCTGCCGGCAATCAGCAGGTAGATCGAAAAGTGATCAACCTTCTGCATGATCGCTTTCTTGCGCCCGCGCACGCTGTGGTAAACGGTCGACGCGCTGTAGAGCACCATCAAGGTAAACCCGTAGATCGCCACGCTGACGATTTTCCACGGGCTGCCGTCCAGGCTGGCGATCACCAGCATCCACACCACCCCCACCGTTGCTGCCACCGCCCCGACCAAGTGCGTCCAGGCGTTCAATCTTTCCCCGTGATACATGCGTTGCTCGCCTTAAAATTCACTGCAACATCGCGCAAACTGTAGGCGCTGTCGAGTGAAACGAGGCGGCCATCTTTTGATCTTGAAAAATCGCAGCCTCGTTTCACTCGACAGCTGCTACAAAAGATCGCATGCGTGCACAATCGGGCCATTCGAATAAGAGTGCGACCCATGCTGATCGACGAAGAGTTGACCCTGAAAAAACTCGAGGTGTTCCTCGCCTTCATGCGCACCGGCAATCTGGCGCGGGCCGCTGCCGAGTTGCAGACCAGCAACGTCAGCGTGCACCGCGCCATTCACTCCCTGGAAAGCGCCCTGCGCTGCCCGTTGTTCAAACACGAAGGCCGCAACCTGACGCCACTGGAAAGCGCATACGTGCTGGAAGAACGGGCGCAGAAACTGATTCAGGACGTGGTCGAAACCGTGCGCCTGACGCGCGAAGCCGCCGGGTTCTCGGCTGAACGTTTCAAGCTCGGCTCGTTGTACTCACTGACCGTCAAGACCGTGCCGCAGCTGATAATGGGCCTGAAGATCCGCCGCAGCGAACTCAATATCGACTTGATCCTGGGCTCGAATTTCGACCTGTTGTACAAGCTCAAGAACATGGAGGTTGACGCGATCCTCGTGTCGCTGGACGACAGCGTCAACGACCCCGATTGCGCGCAGATCCCGCTATTTTCCGACGACATCTTCCTGGCGACGCCGGCGGATTCGAAATTTGCCCAACGGAGCGAAGTTGATCTGGCCGAAGTGCGCGACGAGACCTTTATTACCCTGACCCAAGGCTTCGCCACCCACCAGGACGGTAATCGGGTGTTCAAGCAGGCGGGGTTCGAGCCGAAGGTGGCGATGCAGGTCAACGACATCTTCACCCTGCTGAGCATGGTCAGCTCGGGGGTGGGTTATGCGTTGCTGCCGGGGAGGATTGCGGCGGTGTATGAGAACCGGGTGAAGCTGATTCCGTTGCAGGAACGGTATCGGTTGCAGCAGCACATCGGGGTGGTGTTCTTGAAGGCCAAGGAGCGGGATCCGAATTTGCTGGCGTTGTTGGCGGAGTGCCGGATGTATGCCAATCGGCAAGCCTGAAACCGCGTCGCGCCTTTCGCGAGCAAGCCCGCTCCCACAGGGGGAATGCATTCCAAAATGTGGGAGCGGGCTCGCTCGCGAAGGCGTCGCAATAGTCAGCAAGGATCTGGCAGGCTACCCCACAATCCCGCGAACAATGAAGTACAACAACGAAGGCCCGAGCAGGCACCCAAGCCCGGTGTGAAACGTCGCCGTCAGCGCGCCATAAGGCACCAGCCGCCGATCCGTCGCCGCCAACCCGGCCGTCACGCCGCTGACGGTCCCGGCCAGACCGCCAAACACCATCGCCGAACGCGGGTTATCCAGCCCCATCCACTTCGCCGCCATGGGCGTGCCGACCATCACCAGAATCGCCTTGATCAGCCCGGTGGCAATCGACAACGCGACCACATCCGAACTGGCGCCAATGGCCGCACCGGTCACTGGTCCGACGATGTACGTCACCGCCCCTGCGCCGATAGTGGTCATGCTCACCGCATCCCGATAACCAAATGCCCAGGCGATGCTTGCCCCGACAATGAACGGCAGAATCGTGCCCAGCAGCAGCGCGATCGCGCCGACCAACCCGGCCTTTTTCGCTTCGGTGGCTTGCACCTCGAACGCCGTGGCAACAATGGCAAAGTCCCGCAGCATGGCGCCGCCCATCAAGCCGATGCCGGAGAACAACGATAGATCCGCCAGGCCTTTTTGCCCGCCAG
This sequence comes from Pseudomonas sp. LBUM1644, assembly GCF_059716195.1. NCBI lineage: Bacteria > Pseudomonadati > Pseudomonadota > Gammaproteobacteria > Pseudomonadales > Pseudomonadaceae > Pseudomonas > Pseudomonas sp. LBUM1644. The sequence goes on from NZ_CP166812.1 coordinate 5,908,035, forward strand.
TCATGGTGCCACCGACCCAGGCCAGCACCAGGCCGATGACGATGGCAATCGCCGAGCCGTGAATCCGCCCGTAGGTCAGGCGTTTGGACAACACCACCGACACCCACATGATGATGCCGACGAACGCGAACGCGGTCACCAGGCCGTTATTGGCCAGGCCTTTTTCGATGAGTTCCCACATGTCAGCGACCTCCTACTGGCGTGCCGAGCGGGGTCACTTCCGCCGGTTCATCGGGCAAGGGTTCGCCTTTGTGAGTCCGGCTGATCAGGGCAATGGTGCAGCCGCAAATCACCACCGAGCCGATGGCCGCCAACACCGCCACCGGGCCGCCATGCAGTGCCGTCACCACGTTCTGTTGCGCGGCCATCGCGACCACGACCGGAATGTACATGGCCCCCCAGAAGCCGACGCCCATTTCACAATCCTTGGTCATGCCGCCGCGCTTTTGCATCCACAACCGCGCGCAGATCAACAGGATCATTGCGATCCCGACACCGCCAACGTTTGATTTCACACCCAGCAATACGCCAAGCGCGTCCCCCATGATCACCCCTGCCAGCGTACAGATCGCCAACAGCGCCACACCGTAAATAATCATTGTTGTTATCCTCAAAGTGCATCGTCGAATGTTGTTTTTGTTGTTCGAAGGCCTGAGTCAGTGGTCTAGGGTTGGCGGCTTCCCTCCTCACGCAACAGCGCTTGCAAGGTGTCCAGGCGAGCACCGTCGAAAGCAATCACGGTGCCCTGCTCGAACACCCGGCGCGCCAGCCCGGTCAGCACCGCGCCGGGCGGCAGTTCGATCTGTAGACGTACGCCGCGCTCGTAGGCGCTTTGTACCGTGCCGCGCCAATCGACAACGCGGCACATGTTGAAAGCCAGGTCGTCGCGCAAGGCTTCAATGTTGATGATGGGCCGGGCGCGGCTGCCGCTGAGGTAGCCCAACGCTGGCGTTTTCAGCTGCACCTTGGCGAACGCTTCGGCCAGGGTTTTAGCGGGGGCATCCAATAAAGGACAGTGCGACGGCACGCTGACGGCCAGACGTTTGGCCAGCCCTGCCCCGCAACCTTTCGCCAGATCGGCCACTGCTTTCATCGCCGCATCGCTGCCGGCAATCACCACTTGGTTATCGGCGTTGATGTTGGCCAGGTAAACCGGCGTGTCGGCGCTGTGAATCTGCGCCAGCAATCCTTCCACTGTGGACAAGTCGAGGCCGATGATCGCGGTCATGCCGTAGCCTTGTGGATAAGCCTGCTGCATCAGCTCGCCGCGCAGGCTGACCAGATGTAGCGCGTCAGTGAAGCTCAAGACACCAGCAACCACCGCCGCCGGATAGGCACCGATGGACAATCCCGCCACATAATCCGGGACGATTGATAGCTGGCGCGAAGCCGCCACACCGGCGATCAGCAGGCAAAGCTGAACCGCCCTTGTCGTCTTCAACGCCTCGGCCGAATCCAGCAGCAAGGCATCCTCGCCCAGCACTGCACTCGCCTCGATCACCGTTTCGCGAGGCAAGCGGTGGAGCATGCCCGACTGCTGCGCGCCCTGGCCGGGGAACACCAGCAAGCTGCTCACGCTGCTTGCTCCAGAGGGTTCCACGGATCGGTTACCAGGCAGGCTTCACTGGCATTTTTCAGCAATACCCGACGCGCGGAGCTGGCCCATTCGCGCAGAGCGACGGCGCCGAATGGCGTCTGCAACTGCATGTCCACCTGGCACACGGCAGTGTCCAGAATCCTCACCAGTTCCTGCGCCTGAGCTCGCTCCAGCGGTTGCAATGTACGCAGGATCAAATCGAGGTCGCTGCCCTCGTGCAAACCGACAAACCCGCTGGCCAACTCGAACCCGGCGCTGCCGCTGACGCCCCATACCCAACCGCAGGCATCGAGCATCGGCCGCAGTTGATTGAGGGCGTGCACGGCGGGCAAATCACGATTGATCAAGACATGACACAGCGCTTCCGGTGCGACCCGACGGGAAACCGCATCGGCCGCCATCACCGTGGCATAACGCTGTTCACGCAAGCGCCCGCGCACGCCGACCGCGACCTGGCCCGGCGCACTCAACGCACGTCGAACCACCACCGGTTGACCCGCGCTGATCGACTCGATCACCCACCCGGGCGCGTCCACAGGCAACTGCTCCGGGGTCATCCCCCAAAGCAGGTCGTGGGCCAGAAACGTGTTCACCACTGTTCTCTCAACAGCTGGCGAACCTTGCTTGATGCTGCGCGATTGGTTGCGCCCAAACGGCTGTTCAGATCGCGACCGCTTACAGCAACATCGCCAATCGCCTGGTTCAGGCATTCAGTCACTCGCGCCAGATCGGCCGCCGTCGGCTGTTCGATTTGTTCGACCGACAAGGTTTCCCACAGCAAACCCAGGCTGGCATAACTGTCGATGTCATACGCCATCGGCGGCACGCTGGCGGCCAGTGCTTCAAGCTCTTCAACGCTGCGCAAGGTGACCCGCGCCGCTGATGCCTTGCCCATCGCGTGCACCATCACGCCCGGATCGCGCAGGGCGATCAGCCGGTTGGCCTGATACCCGTGAGCCAGGAATGCTCCGGACATCGCCTTGCCCACCAGCAAACCGATCACTGCGTGGCCGGCCAAACGGGCGCGGGCATAACTGTCCGCCGCACCGGCCAGCGCCTGATGAATGCCGAGCGCTTCTTCGCGTCGACCATAGGCTTGGCTCGGTACATCGACGATGGCGATCAAGGCACGCTTGTGCGATTTATCGGCGTCAGCGGCAATGGCTTCATCCACAGCCTTGGCCAGGCCCCAACCTTCCAGCAATCCGACTTCACCGTTGCGAGCGCGAACGAATCGGTTATCGGGATCCGCCACCACGGCGATAAACCGGACCGGTTGGCCGCCCAACACACCGTCAGCGACTTTCAACGACGCTGGCAAACCCTCGACCGGTTTCGCGCCGGCACTCAAGGCGTTAAACCAGTTCAAACCTCGCAATGAATAGGTGCTCATGAGCGCGCTCCTTGATACAGATCGCGAACCGTGGCCGGCTCGATTTGCGGCTCCGCGTCCAGTCGGGCCAGCCGTTGCAGAAACAGGTCGGCCTGACGGCTGCGTTGTTGCGCCGGCAAACCCTGGTGGAGTAATTCGCTGATCTGCTGCTGAATCAACGCCACGTCGTCGGCGACAAAACGGTCCACCAGGCCACTGGCAAAACGTTGCTCGCCACCGGTCAGGCTCCAGATGAAGGGCCGGTCGCGGGAGTCATATTCCTCAAGCCCGGCTTCCTGTTCGATCACTTGCGGACCGTTCAGGCCAAGCCGCGCTTCCTGGGTCACCAGCAAATAGCTGCACAATCCGGCAGCAATCGACATCCCGCCAAAACAACCCACACTGCCGGCCACGACGCCAATGACGGGTTGGTACTGGCGCAGATCGACGATCGCCGCATGAACATCGGCAATCGCCGCCAGCCCGAGGTTGGCTTCCTGCAAGCGCACACCACCGGTTTCCAGCAGCAACACGGCGCGGGTAGGAATGCCATTGCGGTTATCTTCAGCGGCCAGTTCCAGCGCGCCGGCCATCTTCGCGCCGCCGACTTCGCCAAGGCTGCCGCCCTGAAACGAACCTTCGATAGCGGCGATGACCACAGGTAAACCGCCGATGCTGCCCTTGGCGATCACTACGCCGTCATCGGCCTGCGGCACCACGCCTTGGCGTGACAGCCATGGCGACATGACGCGCTGAAAGGGGTCGAGCAATTCGCGGAAGGTGCCGGCGTCGAGCAAGGCTTTCGCCCGTTGCCGCGCGCCGAGCTCGATGAAGCTGCGTCTTTGCAGGTATGGCTGGAGGAGATCAGTCATGGCCAATCTCCTCAAAGCCTTGCTCCAGTCGCAAGCGCACCACACCTGGCGTGGCGCCGAAGTCGTGGATATCAATCGCCATCGCCGGCGGCGTCTGGCCGTCGAACATTCGTGCAAACAGATGCTGCCAGCGTTGTTCGGCGCCGTTGACCGAGGTCTGCACCTTGATCGTCAGCTTGCCGGCCTGACCTGGTTCGATCAGCACTTCCAGATCGCCCGAGCCGACACAGCCCACCAGCGTCCGGCCCCGGGGCGGCTGCCCGGCGGGGAATTCAAAGGATAAGGTTTCCATCAGAAAGCTCCGGACTCGATACGGTCGATAAACAGGCTGGCGGCGAGCAAGTCGGCAGCGCCACCGGGCGAGGCATTCAACGCGATTAATTGTTCATCCAGCTCATGCAAGCGACGACGGCCGCCGAGGCTGGCACTGCCACCCGCGTCGAGTACGGCTTGGGCGCCACGTTGCATCGTTTGCAGGCCCTCGTCTCCGGCGCGGTAGAGCACGCAGGTGTCGGCCAGGTCGGTCATGATCGCCAGCAGCGCATCGAGCCGGGCGTTCTGTTCGCCATGGCCGGCGATGCGGCTGCGCTTGAGTTGTGGCAGTGCACGCTGAGTCACTGCCGGAAAACCAAGTTGCGCTTCCTCACGGGCACCGCGTGCGCCGTAACGTTGGGTGACTTGAGCGCCGTGACTAAGCGGACGTGGCGCGTAGCGATCATCGAGCAACGCCAGGCCTGCGGCGCGCAACGCGACAGCACTGGCGCCGGTCGATTCAGGTTCCAGCGCAGCAGCGGCCACCAACAGGCCCAAGGCCCAGATGGCCCCGCGATGGGTGTTCACGCCCCCGGTGGTGACGAGCATGGCTTGCTCCCCTTCCCGGCCAATCCGCCCGACCGCTTCACGCAGCGGTAAACCGACTTCGCCCATTTCGATGGCCGCTTCTGCCATTTCCTTGAACGCCGGCCATAGCGCCAGCGCCGAAGCGTGCATCAGCCCAAGGTGCAAATCGGTGTGCGCGCCGTTACCGCGACGGTCGACCAATGCCGGTTTCGGCGAAAGGTCCGCTTCGTCGATCAGAGCGTCCACTGCCAGGTCCGCCAGCCGTTCGGCCAGGGTCAGTGTTTTCGGTTGCAGGTTGAATGCGTGCATTACCAACTCCTGAACTTGGCGGGCGGGTTGTAGAGGCCACCGGACCACTCGACCAGATCGGCCACACTTTTGGCGGCGAGCAATTCGCGGGTGGCGTCGGTGCGGCGAATGCCGAGGTCTTCGGGCAAGGCGATCAGGCCTTCGCGACGCATGCGCGCGGTGTCTTTCGGGTTGTGGCGCAGGCCAATAACGGTCACGCCCGCGACGGCGGCGATCATCGCTTGACGCTCTTCCAGCGACCGCGCCTTGTACAAATAGGCGATGCCTTCTTCGGTCAACAGGTGGGTGACGTCGTCGCCGTAGATCATGATCGGCGCCAGCGGCATGCCGCTTTTGCGTGCGACTTCCACCGCGTCGAGGGTTTCGACGAAGGTCGGTTTACCGCCCTCCTGGAACGTCTCGACCATTTGCACCACCAGTTTCTTGCCGCGTTCGAGCATCGGTTCGGCCGAGTCGGTGTGGCGCATGTCGAGCCAGGCCGGCGTGCCATGACGGCGGCCGCGCGGATCGTGGCCCATGTTCGGCGCGCCGCCGAAACCGGCCAGGCGACCGCGGGTCACGGTAGAAGAATGACCGTCGCCGTCGACTTGCAGGGTGGCACCGATAAACAGATCCACCGCGTATTGCCCGGCGAGTTGGCTGTACATCCGGTTCGAGCGCAGGGACCCGTCGCGCCCGGTGAAGAACACATCGGGCCGCGCGGCGATGTAGTTTTCCATGCCCAGTTCGGTGCCGAAACAATGCACGCTTTCGACCCAACCGCTTTCGATGGCCGGGATCAATGTCGGGTGTGGATTGAGGGTCCAGTTACGGCAAATCTTGCCTTTGAGGCCGAGGGATTCGCCGTAGGTCGGCAGGATCAATTCGATGGCGGCGGTGTTGAAACCGATGCCGTGGTTCAAGGACTGCACGTTGTGCTTTTCGTAGATCCCGCGGATCGCCATCATCGCCATCAGCACGTGCACAGGCTTGATGTGGCGTGGGTCGCGGGTGAACAGCGGCTCGATGTAGAACGGCTTGTCGGCCACCACCACGAAATCGACCCACGAGGCCGGGATATCGACGCGGGGCAGGTCAGTGACATCGTCCACCAACTGGTTGACCTGAACGATGACGATGCCGTCGCTGAACGCCGCCGGTTCGATCAATGCAGGCGTGTCTTCGGTGCTGGGGCCGGTGTAGATGTTGCCGGCGCGGTCGGCCATGAAACCGGCCGAGAGTACGACGTTGGGAATCAGGTCTACCACCAGCCGTGCGTAGAGTTCGATGTAGGTGTGGATCGCGCCGATTTCCAGCAAACCGTCTTCGAGCAACTGGCTGATGCGCAGGCTTTGGGTGCCGGCGAAAGAGAAGTCGAGCTTGCGGGCGATGCCGCGTTCAAACAGGTCCAGATGCTCGGAGCGTCCGACGCTGGGCATGATCATGTGCAGGTCGTGCAGCTTGGCGGGATCGGCCTTGGCCAGGGAGCGGGAGAGGAAATCCGCCTGCTTCTGGTTGTTGCCCTCCAACACCACACGGTCGCCGGGCAGAATCAACGCTTCCAGTGCCGCAACGATGTTGTCGGTGGGCAGGACCACACCGTCGGCCAAGCCCTTGACCAACGCCAGACGCCGCTGCTTTTCGCTGCGCCGCCGCGTCCATCGCGAGTCGGGGGATATTGTTGTTGTCATGACCACTCCACGGGTTCGCTGTCGTGGGGGTCACCTTAGGAGGGTTGGGTGGGGGGTATCAATCAAGCAGAGTGGTGGATTGTTACGGTCAGGGTAATGGTTGGCCGAGCGGACGCCTTCGCGGGCAAGCCCGCTCCCACAGGTATTGTGGTCGACACACATCCTGGGTAGTGCACAGACCCTGTGGGAGCGGGCTTGCTCGCGAAGGGGCCAGAACAATCACCACAGTTTTCATTGACCGAGCACTACAGCCCAGTCATCTGCTCCTGCACCCTAATCAGAAGCTGCGCAGTGCTTTCCAACAGCTGCGCCAACAACGCCGGATCTTCATCCATGTAGCCTTCATACTCCGCCACGTTTCGTCGTTCATGACACAAGGCAAATAGCCGAACCTGCACCTTGCCAATATCAGCGGTATGAACCAGACACTGAAACACTAGATATCGCTTGTCCGAACGGTAGCCACACAAGCGAAGCGCCGTTAGTGCAAGGGCATGGGCAGCGTTGTAAGCCAGGTCGAATCGGCTTGCGAACGAAAGTGAAGTGGCTTGCGCATCCTTCAAGCGATCCACAGCCGAACGCATCAACCCTTCACACTCCTTGCGATCCGGCGGCTCGGCTTTCAGTCCACCGCTACGTAACAGGTTCTCCAGGTTTTCGTTGCTGCCCATCCTTGGACTCCAAAGGGTTTTCCCCCATCAGATTGATCTTGTCCTGCTGCGCTACCCGCACGACAAAACTGTTTTCAGCCGCCAGTTTTGCGGCCCAGTCGTCGGGGGTGTAGAGCGTCGGGTTGAGGACGCGGCCCAGTTGCTCCTCCAGAGGCATCAGCCGCTCCATCACTTCACTGTAGTGCAGGCCTTCGCCGATCAGCATGAGATCAATGTCACTGGATGCGTTTGCCTGATCCTTGGCGATAGAGCCGTACACAAATGCCCAGGTGATCTGTTCGGCAAAGAGTTGCAGCGCTTGGCGCAGGGGCTCGGCGATACCAAAGGTTTTGCGGGCGATGCCCAACAGTTCGGCATAGATCGGGCATTGCGGATTAGCTTGATAGTGGGTCTGGTTGCCTTGGCGGGTCAGGGTCAGCACGCCTGCCTGCTGCAACCGATCCAGTTCACGCATGAGGCTGCCTTTGCCGATTTGAGCCCAGCGGGCGATCTCATTGGCGTAAAAACTTCGGTCGGGTTTGCCGAACAACAAGCCCAGCACTTTTTGCTGGGTGGTGGTGAACAAGGCTTCGCTGAGGGAAAGGTTTTTCACAGTGACAATCGAAGAGTCCCAAAAAGGGAACGATAGGTCCCTTTTTGGGAATCTTCAACCCTTGCAAGCCAATTGTGGATTTGTGTTTAAAAGTTGCAGCGCAGGAAGGGTGAGCGGCTACGCAGTCTGACGTCGCTGCCTACAGCAATGCCGGAACCCACTGACTGGTGCGCTTTTGCGGGGATCTTTATTGTTTGGGTGTCGCTGCAAATTCAGCGATCGGGCCTGGAAACCCGAGGTGTAGATAACGCAAAAGCGCCTTTCTTAACGTATGCTTGTGCACCTTTATTGTGTGCACTCCGTTATGGCGGTTGTGCGCGGGAGACCTAGTGTCTGCCGGGTTATCCGCACCCCGGGTTTCCAGCCCGCGTACAGCTGCCACCCCTTCGCCTGGAAATCGAATGGCGCAGCTGAAACTCTTTACGCGGAGCTTCACTATGTTCAAAGCTACTCCCAACCCCCCGGAATCCGGCACTGACGCCGAATCATCCCTCGAAGCCGAAAAACTCAAGGAAGCCGCCGACCGCGTCTTCGCCCACTACTTCTCCCCGGCTGACGAAAAACCAGCCAAGCCCCGCAAATACCAGCTCTTCACCGTCGCCCCCGACATCGGTACCGAAGCTCTTCTGGCCAATGCTTCCGAAGACCTGCTGTCCATCAGCGCCATCGCGGCGGATCTGGCGGACGGTGTGGAAGGCTCACGCCGCTCGGTAGCCTTGGCGCTCAGCCGAATGGCCGATGGCGTGCAGTTGTTGGTGGAGCGGGCGCTGGATAACCATGAGGCGTTGGCTCAGGCCAAGGTTTAGCAGTCAGGTTTGTGTGAACTGAAGGCCGCCTTCGCGAGCAAGCCCGCTCCCACATTGGAATGCATTTCAAATGTGGGAGCGGGCTTGCTCGCGAAGGGGCCAGTGCAATCACAGCAAAATCGGGATCAGTCGGCCAGCCCGGCACTCACCAGCAACTCCTCCAACGCCAACAAATCCGGCACCTTCGCCACTTGCTCCCCCACCTGCACCGCCGCCTGCTCCAGCGCGCACAACGGCACATCCACATAACTCAACTGACTGTCGAGCTTGTACGACCGTGGAATCCCCTGTACCAGCAGCGCAATGAACTTCAGCTCTGGCCGGCCACCGAGCGCGTTGAGAATCACAATCCGCGCCCGTTCACCAATGACGATTTTATCGCCACACGCCGACTCAAAACTCAGCAACGGAATCTGCCGCTCGCGCCACTGCACCAACCCCAGGTACCAAGGCGGCGTATCGAGATCGAACGCCGCTGGCTGATAGTCGATCAGCTCCGCGACCGCCACATTGGGCAGGATCAGGTTGCGGTCAGCCAAGGGCAGCAGCAGCCCGGTGAGGTTGCTGGTGCGGTGTTCAAGCATGGGATTTGCTCCACAAGGCGATGCTTTCGAGCAGCACCGATTCCTGGTACGGCTTGCCGAGGTAGTCGTTGACGCCGATGGCCATGGCGCGGTCGCGGTGTTTCTGGCCGGTGCGCGAGGTGATCATGATGATCGGCAGGTGCTGCAAACGTTCGTCACTGCGCACTTGGGTGGCGACTTCGAAACCGTCCATGCGTGGCATCTCGATGTCCAGCAGCATTACGTCCGGCATGTGCTCTTCGAGCAGCAACATGGCGTCGACCCCATCCTTGGCGGTCAGCACGCTCATGCCGTGGCGTTCGAGCAAACGGCTGGTGACCTTGCGCACGGTGACCGAGTCGTCGACCACCATCACCAACAATGGCTTATGCGGTTCAATTTCCACGTCCTGGGTCGCGCTACGCTGTGGCACTCGGGCCTGCATCGCGCGAATCGGCGCGAGCAAGTCGAGAATCAGCACCACTCGACCGTCACCCAGGATCGTCGCGCCGGACAAGCCCTGCACCGACGCAAATTGCGGCCCGAGGCTCTTGACCACGATCTCCCGGGTACCGGCCATGGAATCGACCTGCACCGCGATGTGCCGCTCATTGCATTGCACCAGCAAGACCGGCAGCGGCAGGCTCTGGCCCAATAGTTTCGGGCGGGGGCTGGTTTTCAGCAATTCGCCGAGGTAGCACAGCTCATAGTGTTGCCCGGCGTATTTGTAGGTCGGCGGATCGAGCCGGTAATGCCCTTCGAGTTCGTTGGGCAACACGCGAACGATGCCGTCGATGGTGTTCAGCGGGATCGCGTATTGATCGTCGAGGCACTGCACCATCAGCGCCCGATTGACCGACACGGTGAACGGCAGGCGAATCCGGAAGTGCACGCCCTGCCCCGGCACGGAGTCGATGCTCATCGTGCCGCCCAGTTGCCGGACCTCTTCGTGAACCACGTCCATGCCCACGCCACGCCCGGAAATCTGGGTGATTTTCTCGGCGGTGGAGAACCCCGGCTGCAGGATGAATTGCAGCACGTCGCGGTCACTGATGTCGCTGCTGGGGTCAAGCAAGCCACGCTTGATCGCCTTGCGCCGCACCGCTTCCAGCGGCACGCCGGCACCGTCGTCGCGGATGTCGAAAATGATGTCGCCGCCCTCTCGCGACAGGTCTAGCGTGATACGGCCCTGAGCCGGTTTGCCCGCTGCGATTCGCGCCTCGGACGACTCCAGGCCATGGTCGACGGCATTGCGCAGCATGTGCTCCAGCGGCGCCGCCATGCGTTCGAGAACGTTGCGGTCCATCTCGCCTTCGGCGTTGCCAACGACGAACTCCACATCCTTGCCCAGTTCGCTGGAGACCTGACGCACGATGCGCTTCAAGCGCGGCAGCATCCGCTCGAACGGCACCATCCGCGTGCGCATCAGGCCTTCCTGCAATTCAGTGTTGATACGGCCCTGCTGTTGCAGCAGGTTTTCCGCGTCCTGATTACGTCGATCGAGGGTTTCCTTGAGGTCGAGCAAGTCGGAGGCGGACTCGAACAGCGCCCGTGACAGTTGCTGCAACTGCGAGTGACGATCCATTTCCAGCGGATCAAATTCTTCGTAGCCCAGGCGTTCGGCGTCGACGTGCTGACGGCTGAGAATCCGCCCTTGGGTTTCCGTGTCGAGGCGGCGCAATTGGTCGCGCATGCGCTCGATGGTGGTTTCCATCTCGCTCAGCGCCACTTGGGCATCGTTGACCTGCTGTTCGATCCGGCCACGGAAAATAGAGGTTTCGCCAGCCAGGTTCACCAGATCGTCGAGCAGTTCGGCCGATACTTTGACCATGTCGGCAGCGGCATCGGGTGGCGGCGCAGGCATCTCGATTTTTGGCGCTGTGGGCACCGACGTCGGCGCGTCTGGCACCGATGGGTGACTGAAATTCTTGATCGCGTCGATCAGCCGATCGGCCGGCGGCAATGGCTGCCCGGCGCGGGTCGCGTCGAGCATTTGCGCCAATCGGTCATGGCTGCTTTGCAGCAACGCGAACAACGCCGCCGTGGGTTGCAGCACACCAGCGGACAAGCCTTCGTAGAGAAACTCCAGCTCATGAGCCAGGTCGCCAATCGGGGCAATTTCGACCATCCGCGCCCCACCCTTGAGGGTGTGCAAATCGCGCAGCAGGGTTTCCACCTCCTGACGATTCGACGGCTCAGCCTGCCAGCGCACCAGCGCCGCCCCCGAGTTTTCGATGATGTCGAAACCTTCTTCGAGGAAGATGTCCAGCAGTTCAGGATCGTGGCCCGGTGAATCGTTGACCGGCGCGGGCTCAGCCACTTCGGCAGTGCTGGCGTTGCCCTGGCGGAATTCGCGAATGGTCTCGATCAGGTCGGTCGGGGCGCCCAGGGCTTGCTGGTTCTGCAACTGTTCGAGCAGCACCGCGAGGCGGTCGTGACTCTCTTGCAGCAACTTCGCCAGCGCTTCGCTGTAGTTGTAACGGCGATCCACCAGCCCTTCATAAAGGCTTTCCAGCTCATGGGCCAGATCACCGACGGGTTCGATCTCGGCCATCCGCGCGCCGCCCTTGAGGGTGTGCAAATCGCGCTGCAAGGACAACAGCGGCGCGCCGTTGTCCGGGTCATTCAGCCAGCGCTGCAAGGCCTGGCCGGCGCTTTCGAGGATATCCACCGCTTCTTCGAGGAAGATTGAAACGATCTCATCGTCCAGCTCGCTCCCGCGATCCCCTGTAGGAGCTGGCTTGCCTGCGATGGGCGTTAACGATGACGTGTTTTCAATGGATGAACTCGGTGCCTGTGAGTTTTTCGCGAGCGAGCTCGCTCCTACAGGGGACCGCGCCAGCTCGGCGGTGGCATCGCCCAACTCCCGAATGCTCAGGGTGCGGCTGCCGTCGCTGCGAATCAGGCCCATGGCCGACGGGTCAAGGCTTTCATCAAGCAAGCCGCGCAAGGCCCGGACCCGTTCCGGCTGCGGGCTGACTTCCTGGCCTGCGGCCAGTTCGTCGAGCATGTTGATCAGCGCTTCATGGGCACTTTGCGCCTCATGGAAAAACGCCTCGCTGACCGCCAGGCTGCTTTCCTCCACCGCGCCATACAGGTCGAGCAAGGCTTCGCACAGTTCGTCCACCGGATGCAGATCGGCCAAGTGTGCGCCTTCGCCAAGGGTGGTCAATTCGTCCAGCAGCGCGCTGAGTTCCTGACGCTCACCGGGATGTTGCTGCCAGCGCTGCAACAGGTTTTCCGCGTCCAGCAGGATGTCCATGCCTTGGGCGAGGAAGTTATTGATCAACTGCGGATCGCGTTTGATGCGCAGCCCAGTGTTTGGCGCGTTCAAGAGCGTTTGCAGACGCTCGGCCAGCAACGCCTTGGTGCGCTCGATCAATGAACGGGCACCCGCAATCTCCGCTAACGGATCAGCCTTGAGCTGTCGCAGCCCGAGGCGAAACAAGCCTTCGGCTTCAAGCAGCAGTTCGACTTCGTCGAGATCCAGTGCCAGCAAATGCGCCTTGTACTCGCGGGCGAGTTGATCCAGCGGCGTTGCGATCTCGGCGATCGGCAACACGCCGGCCATGGAGGCGCTGCCCTTGAGCGTATGCAATGCCCGTTGCAGCTCATCGCTGGCCTGCAGCGGAACATGCTCGGCAGCCTGGTCGAGGAAGCGATTGAGGCTGGCGAGATGGGTTTCGGCTTCTTTGCGAAAGATCTCCAGCAACAGCGGATCAAGCGCTGCCACATCCTGCGTATCTTCATCGCTAACTGGCGTATCGCCCTTGGCGAGGGCATGCGCGTGGGCCGCCAGTTGGTCGACATCGTTGCGTTGGCGCTGGGCATTGGCGGCGAATTCGTCCACCAGTTCCGGCAGCAGGTTCAGCGCATCGACCAGTAGTTGCTGCACCGCAGGACCGGGGGCAACGCTGTGTTCAAGCACCCGGTTGAGCAGGTTTTCCACAGCCCACGCCAACTCGCCAAGCACCAGCGCCCGCACCATCCGGCCACTGCCCTTGAGCGTGTGGAAGGCCCGGCGCAGTTCACTCAGGGCAGGTTTATCGTTGGTGTTGACCGACCAGCGCGGCAGGTATTCGCGGAGAATATCCAGGACTTCGTCGGTTTCTTCGAGGAAGACTTCCCGTAGCTCGTCGTCCACCGGCTCCTCGCCCAATGGGGGTGGCAACAGGCTGCCCGGCGTGATCAATGCAGGCGGGTTCAGCGCAGACACGGGACTGGCCAACACATCCGCCAGGGTCTGGACGACTTGCGGGTCGTCCAGTTCCTGAAGGTCCTGCATGACCTGCGCTTCACTCGCGCTGAGCACGTCCTCAAGTACCGGGACGTGGTGTTCCCTGGGAAAGAAACCAAGCGACGCCAGACCCTTCTCTGCAACATCGAGCAGCGTTTCACCGGGCGCTTCGGGGTCGTCGCTGAGGCGCTCCAGGTAATACTCGATGCTGGTAATGACGTCGGCCAGGTTGTCCAGTTCCTGCCAGCCTGGCTGGTCGGGGTCCAATAGCAGATGCTCGCGAATGAAGTGGTTGCAGGTTTCGATCAGGCTCGCCGCGCGACTCAACGGAATCATCGCCAGCGCGCCACGTACCTGGGTCAGCAGCGCAGGCAATGGCAGCAAATGCAGGCGGTCCCAATCGGCGTCGATGTAGTCGACGATCATGTCCTTGGCCTGCTGCAGGCAAATCCGTGCCTCGCGAATCACAATCTGATGAATCTGGGTCAGGTCGGTGGTGGGCAGGCGGCTGTCTTCCTGGCTTTCCGGCTCCACGGTGCCGACCATGCCGGCCAGCGTCGCTTCGACGTAGAGTAAGGCTCCGGCGACGTCCATCAGGATCGCGTCGTTGGGCTCGCGCTGGCCTTGAGCGAGGCTCAGGACCACCGCCAATTGATCGATGATGACCTTGCGCGGTTGACCAAAACCCAGCACCGCCAGGGTGTCGGCGATTTGCCGCAAGGGCGCCAGCAGGCTGTCGAGGTCCGAGGTGTGTTGTCGGTCGCTGCGCACGAACAAGTCCAGGCGCTCCTTGACCCGCACCAGTTCTTCACACAGCGCGGCCAGCACCGAACGCATGGCGTCGCGGTCCGGGCCGGCCAGTCGTGCGCGTTCTTCGTCGAGCATTGCGCTGTCAGGCAACGCGTCGTCCAGTCCGTAGCGATCTTTCATGGTCAGCATCTGCCCGGTGGGATGTTCGGCCTTGGCAATGTAAAACAGCAAACTTTTCAGTAATTCGGGTGGCGCCGGCTGATTGATGCCGGCCATGCCTTGTTCGAGCAGGCGCTTGAGTTCTTTGTCAGCATCCTTGAACAGGCTGCGCAGCGCCGGGCTGTTGGCAATCGCGCCGCCGCGCATGCCTTCGACCAGCGCCGATGCCACTTGCCACAACGGGCTCAGGGGCGCGGTGCCGCACAGCCCTTCAAGGCGCGCGAAGACCTTGGCCAGGTAATCGAGATTGGTGTCGTTATCCTGCTCGCGCAGGAATCCGACCAGGGCCATTTGCAACATCTGCCGCGACTTGCGCAGGACGCCGGGTAAATCCGCCGGTTCCAGTAGCGCCAGCGACTCTTCGTCCAGCGGTGGAAGATCCGGCAGTTGCGGGCTGAACAGGCTGGTTTCCGATAACAGACTTTCACCACGGGCGCTGCGCAGATCGTTGATCAGCGGCAACACCACCAGCGGTAAATCACGGCGCGCGCCTTGCACCCGATCGAGGTAGATCGGTAGCTGCCCAAGGCTTTGCAACAACAGATGAATCGCTTCGTCGCGATGACTCACACGGTTCTGGTGCAAGGCCGTGGCCAGCTGTTCCATCTCTTCGGCGAGCAGGGCCGCGCCGTAGAACTCAACCATCTGCAAACTGCCATGAACCTGATGGATGCACGCCAGGCAATCGCTCAGCGCGTGCGTCGCCTGCGGGTCATCCAGCAGGGTTTCGATGGCTTGATGAGCCAGCTTCAGCGTTTCGGCAATCTCGCCCTTGACCCATTCGAGGGCCACATAGTCGTGCCGATCACCCATAACCACTCCAAATCCCCACAGCAATCAAGAACCCTGCGCCCGCAAGCGGTTCACACTTTATCCACAGCCTGCGACTTGGCCGCCGGCAAGGTGAAGCCGGACACCGAGCGCCGCAGTTGACTGGCCATTTTCGCCAGGTTGCCAATGCTCTCGGCGGTGGCGGTGGAACCAGACGAGGTTTGCGAGGTGATCTGCTGGATCACGTTCATCGTCAGGGAAATCTGACCGGCCGAAGACGTCTGCTGCTGGGCGGCGTTGGAAATGCTCTGGATCAGTGCCGCCAGGGTTTTCGATACGCCTTCGATTTCTTCCAGGGCCACTCCGGCATCCTGCGCCAGACGGGCACCGCGCACCACTTCGGTGGTGGTCTGTTCCATGGAAATCACCGCTTCATTGGTATCAGTCTGGATCGCCCTGACCAGGGTTTCAATCTGCCGCGTGGCGGCGGACGAACGCTCGGCCAGCCGCTGTACTTCGTCGGCCACGACGGCAAAACCGCGCCCGGCGTCGCCGGCCATGGACGCCTGGATCGCCGCGTTGAGCGCGAGAATGTTGGTCTGATCGGCAATGTCATCGATCAGGCTGACAATGTCGCCGATTTCCTGAGAAGACTCGCCCAAACGCTTGATGCGCTTGGCGGTGTCCTGAATTTGCTCGCGGATATTGTCCATGCCGTGGATGGTGTTGTGCACCACCTCGTTGCCTTTGTTGGCGATTTCCACCGAGCGCTCGGCCACGGCCGAGGATTCGGCGGCGTTGGCCGAGACCTGGTCGATGGACTGGGCCATGTCGTTGATCGCGGTAGAGGCTTCGCTGATCTGTTGCGCCTGATGTTCAGAGGCCTGCGCCAGGTGCATGGCGGTGGCCTGGGTTTCTTGCACGGCTGCGGCCACTTGGCCGGCGGTGAGGTTGATGGTCGCCACCAGGTCGCGCAACTGGTCCACGGAATAGTTGATCGAGTCGGCGATGGTCCCGGTGAAGTCTTCGGTCACTGAGGCCGTCACCGTCAGGTCGCCGTCCGCCAGGTCTTCGATCTCGTCGAGCAGGCGCATGATCGCATTCTGGTTACGCTCGTTTTTCTCGGCGGTTTCGCGCAATTGCCGGTTGGTTTCGCGAACCATGACCAGTCCGATCAGGATGATCGACATCAGCGCCAGCAAGCCCAGCACATAACCGCCAATGGTGTCGGTGTTACGCCCGCCGGCGAGGTTTTCGAAACCGCTGGCCAGGTGCGAGGCTTCGTCGAGCAGGGTTTGCGACAAGGTGAAAATGTTGCTGGCCGATTCACGGACCTTGAACAACTCTGGCGACGTTTCGAGGATTTCATCCACCGAGCCTGAAACGAATTCGAACAGTTCGGAAATCTCGGTCAACCGGGCGCGTGCATCGCGGTCCTCGACCTGACTGATTTTGAGCGCCGGATTGCCCTGCAGCATGCCATTGAGCACCTGGCCGAAACGCGCTGCGTCGCGACCGAAAGCGTCGGCAGCCTGTTGCGAACTTTCGTCGCCGGACAACACGGCATTCACCGCACCCAGGATGCGCTCGGCCAACAGCGACTGGCGCTGGGCCACCGCGACCTGGGCCGCTGGTGCGCCGCGTTGCAACAGGATTTCGACGACTTTTTCATACTCGACCTGCAATTGCGGCACGGTTTCGGCCAGGGTCGCGGCGACCTGATGCAGCGACAGGACGGTCTGTTCGCTAGAGAGAATGGCATCGGTGTTTTTCAGCAAGCGTTCCCAATCCAGCTGCACGGCGCGCATTTCCGGGCGCACCGTGGACGGCGCCGGTGGCAGGCCCGTCGTCGGATCGCCCTTCTTCAGGTAACCCCAACGCTGGGCAAAGTCATTGCGCGCATCGCTCAGCAACTTGAACGCCGCTGACTTGCCGGCGGCGGCTTCGGTGGCGTTTTTGGCGATGCGCTGGGACAGCACGCGCAGCTCGCCGGCGTGGCCGATGTACTGTTTGTCGTACGTGGCTTGGGTGTTGAGGTAAGCGAAATTGGCGAACAGCAGCATGATGAAGACGATCAGCGCGATGAACAGCACGATGATCTGCGAGCGGCTGCGCGATCCTTCTGGCTTGCCTGTTTTTGCTTTTATCATCGGTCCTCGCCTGTTTACCACATCTATGAAGCCTGCCAAGAACCCTCGTAGGAGCGAGCTTGCTCGCGATGGTGTGTCAGCTACATTGATGTCGACTGACACACCATCGCGAGCAAGCTCGCTCCTACAAAGGGTCCGCGTTTACAGTGCTACATTCATGAAGCCCTGGGAATGTACCAACGCAAACGGGCTGAACACCTGCCAATTCTGCACGCCCGCAAACCGGCCTTTGATGAACGGTGCAATCGGGCCGATCAAGCTATCGACCGGTGCAAGGCTGTCCTGGGCAAAGTGCTGCAGGCCGAAGACTTCGTCGACCATCAACCCGGCAAACACGTCGTTATGCTCGATGACCAGGACTCGCCGTTGCTTGCGCAGGGTCGACGGATCATGGCCAGGCTCTTGACCGGAAAAGAAGCCGCACAGCTCCATGATCGGCAGCAACCGCCCGCGCAAGTTGGCCACCCCCTTGACCCAGGGCTTCACCCCAGGCAGTTGAGTAAACCGCGGCTCATGCAGGACTTCGCTGACTTCCCCCATCGGCGCGACATACCAATGCTCGCCCAGGCGAAAACCGATGCCGCTCCAGCTGTCCTGCCGTGTCGGCTGCGACGGCAAATCCGCCGCCAGCAGACGGCAACGCTGGTCGATCTGCAGCAGCAGCTCGAAGGCGGTCAGCGACTCGGTCATGGCCGGACGATCAACCGGCCAGTACGTTGTTCAGGGTTTTGATCAGCGTCTCTTCATCGACGGGTTTGGTCAGGTAATCCTTGGCGCCCTGGCGCGTACCCCAGACCTTGTCGGTTTCCTGATCCTTGGTGGTGATGATGATCACCGGGATGTGCCCGGTTTCCGGGTCTTTGGTCAGTTGACGGGTCGCCTGGAAACCGTTGAGGCCGGGCATCACGATGTCCATCAGCACCGCGTCGGGCTTTTCCTGGCGGGCCAGAGCCACGCCGTCGGCACCGTTTTCGGCTTTCAACACTTCATGACCGTGCTTTTCCAGCATGCCGGTCAGTTTGTACATTTCGGTCGGCGAATCATCGACGATCAGAATACGTGCCATGTTCTTCCCCATTCTTGTCGACACCGGGCCCGCTGGCCGAGCGTCACTGTGCGTGTCCTACTGCGGCAAAACGGCGGCGAAGCCCGGTACATGGGCCTGGATCGCGTTCAGCAGCTCTTCCTTGCTGAAAGGCTTGGTCAAAAACTGGTCGGAGCCGACGATGCGCCCCTTCGCCTTGTCGAACAGCCCGTCCTTGGACGACAGCATAATCACTGGCGTGGACTTGAACGCACTGTTGTTCTTGATTAAAGCGCAGGTCTGATAGCCATCCAGACGCGGCATCATGATGTCGACAAAGATAATGCCGGGATGATGATCGGCAATCTTGGCCAGCGCATCGAAACCATCGATGGCCGTAATGACTTCACAACCCACGTTCTTCAACAGCGTTTCGGCGGTGCGACGAATCGTCTTCGAATCATCGATCACCATGACCTTCAAGGCGCTGGAATGCTGGTCCATAAATGCTCTACCGTCGCCTTTGCGAATCAATTTGTCCGTTTACGGATCTTCGGTGGCTCGAAACCCTTGATGATCAAGGGCCAGCACGACATGGCAGCCTTTTTAGCACAGTCTCCAGCACCAATCTATCGGGCGACTGGCGCTGTGGTTTTTCCTTGACCGGGAACACACTCGGCGCCACTCTGACGCCACTTTTATACGGTCTTTCGGCCTGATCTTTTGTGGGAGCGAGCTTGCTCGCGATGATCGCCAACGATGACGCGTGCTAGCGGTATAAACGCGGTGCTCTGAAGTCCATCGCGAGCAAGCTCGCTCCTACAGGTCAACACTAGCCCCCCAAATTTCGAGGAAAAACCCATGAGCGTTCGCGTCGGGATTGTCATGGACCCCATTGCCAGCATCTCCTATAAAAAGGATAGCTCGCTGGCCATGCTGCTGGCCGCACAGAAGCGCGGCTGGGAACTGTTCTATATGGAACAGCAGGATTTGTATCAGGGCGAAGGTGAAGCACGGGCGCGGATGCGTCCGCTGAAAGTCTTCGCCAACCCGGAAAAATGGTTCGAACTGGAAGCCGAGACCGACGCGCTGTTGAGCGATCTGGATGTGATCCTGATGCGCAAGGATCCGCCGTTCGACATGGAGTTCGTGTACTCCACGTATTTGCTCGAACAAGCCGAGCGCGCCGGCGTGCTGGTGGTCAACAAGCCGCAGAGCCTGCGTGACTGCAACGAAAAGCTGTTTGCCACGCTGTTCCCGCAATGCACGCCGCCAACCGTGGTCAGCCGCCGCGCCGATGTGCTGCGTGAATTCGCCGCCAAACACGGCGATGTGATCCTCAAGCCGCTGGACGGCATGGGTGGCACGTCGATCTTCCGTCACCGCGCCGGCGACCCGAACCTGTCGGTGATTCTGGAAACCCTGACCGCGTTGGGCACCCAGCAGATCATGGGCCAGGCGTACCTGCCGGCGATCAAGGACGGCGACAAACGTATCCTGATGATCGACGGCGAGCCGGTGGATTACTGCCTGGCGCGTATTCCCGCCGCCGGCGAAACCCGTGGCAACCTCGCGGCCGGCGGCCGTGGCGAAGCGCGGCCGTTGAGCGACAAGGATCGCTGGATTGCCGCGCAAGTCGGCCCGACCCTGCGCGAGAAAGGCCTGCTGTTCGTGGGCCTGGACGTGATCGGCGAGCACCTGACGGAAATCAACGTCACCAGCCCGACCTGCATTCGCGAGATTGATAATGCGTTCGGCACTGACATTGGCGGTCTGTTGATGGATGCCATAGAGAAGAAGCTGCACGCTGTAAGCCTCAAGTCGCAAGCTTGAAGCACGCGACATACAGCTTGTCGCTTGAAACTTGTAGCTTGGAGCTAAAAACCAACATTGCGTTATCATGCCGGGCCCGTAAAAACGCGATGTTGGTTTTTTTGCCATGACACTTCCGTCCGATCTGCCCGCAGAACTCGCCCATCGTGGCGTGCGCCCGGCCGATCGCCTCGGATTTACCCTATTCCTGGCGGCGTTGGTTCACCTGGCCTTGTTGTTGGGCGTCGGCTTTACGATGGTCGAACCCAAGCAGATCACCAAAACCCTGGAAATCACCCTCGCCACCTTCAAAAGCGAAAAGAAGCCTGAGAAGGCAGACTTTCTGGCGCAAGAAAACCAGCAAGGCAGCGGCACCCTGGATAAAAAGGCGATCCCCAAGACCACCGAGGTCGCGCCTTTCCAGGACAACAAGGTGCAAAAAGTCACGCCACCGCCAGCCGCCAAGCCTGCAGTGCAAGAAGCGCCGCCCAAGGCAGCCGTGACCACCGTTGCGCCGAAGCCGAACAAAGCCCCCGCCAAAAACCAGGAACCCAAGACCGAAACCAAGCCCGCCGTGGCCGCGCCGACGTTCGACAGCTCGCAGCTGTCCAGCGACATTGCGAGCCTGGAAGCCGAACTGGCCAACGAACAACAGCTGTACGCCAAGCGCCCGCGCATCCACCGCTTGAGCGCCGCGTCGACCATGCGCGACAAGGGTGCCTGGTACAAGGATGAGTGGCGCAAGAAGGTCGAGCGGATCGGCAACCTCAATTACCCCGACGAAGCGCGGCGCCAGCAGATCTACGGCAATTTGCGCCTGATGGTCTCGATCAACAGCGACGGTTCGCTCTACGAAGTGCTGGTGCTGGAATCCTCTGGCCAACCGCTGCTCGATCAGGCTGCCCAGCGCATCGTGCGCCTGGCTGCGCCGTTTGCACCGTTTACCGGGGACCTGTCGGATGTCGACCGACTGGAAATCATCAGGACCTGGAAGTTTGCCCGTGGGGACAAGTTGTCCAGTAATTAGCCGGAAGATCAAAAGATCGCAGCCTTCGGCAGCTCCTACAGGTGCATGCATTTCCCTGTAGGAGCTGCCGCAGGCTGCGATCTTTTGATGTGCTTCGGCTTGTCAGCTCGCCCCTCCAACGCCACACTAGCGCTCATGAAGAACGTCAGCCCCAGCTACCTCAAGCATCACTTCCTGATCGCCATGCCACACATGGCCGACCCGAACTTTGCCCACACCTTGACCTACATCGTCGAGCACACGGCCAATGGTGCCATGGGGCTGGTGGTCAACCGCCCGCAAGACCTCAACCTGGCCGATATCCTTGAGCAACTGCGCCCTGACACAGAGTCGTCGGCGCTCTGCCAGCATGTGCCGATCTTCCTCGGCGGGCCGGTGCAGACTGATCGCGGCTTTGTCCTGCATCCTTCCGGGCTAAGCTATCAAGCGACCGTTGATCTGGAGGACAATTTGTCCCTGTCGACATCCCAGGATGTGCTGTTCGCCATCGCCGACGGCGTCGGCCCGGCGAAAAGCGTGATCACCCTCGGTTACGCCGGTTGGGAAGCCGGGCAACTGGAAGCCGAACTGGCACAGAACGCCTGGCTGACCTGCCCGTTCCACGCCGACATCCTGTTCAACACTAGCAGCGAGCTGCGCCTTGAAGCGGCGGCCAAACATCTGGGCGTCAACCTCAGCCTGCTCACCAGCCAGGCGGGGCACGCCTGATGGCCCTGCGCCTGATTTTGGGATTTGACTACGGCACCAAACAGATCGGCGTAGCGGTCGGCCAAGTGATTACCGGGCAGGCTCGCGAGCTGTGCACGTTGAAGGCACAAAACGGCGTTCCCGACTGGAATCAGGTCGAAGCCCTGATCAAGGAGTGGAAACCCGACGCCGTGGTGGTCGGCCTGCCCTTGAACATGGACGGCACGCCCAGCGACATGTGCTTGCGCGCCGAAAAATTCGCCCGCCGCCTCAACGGCCGCTACAACCTGCCCTTCTATACCCACGATGAGCGCCTGACCACATTCGAAGCCAAGGGCGAACGGCGTGATCGTGGCGGCCAGAAAGGCAGTTACCGCGACAATCCGGTCGACGCCATCGCTGCTGCCCTGCTGCTGCAAGGCTGGCTCGACGAAAACACTGCATTGTTCGAATCCTGAAGAGTCGTCGTTACGCCTCTCTTAGCTACAACCCGAGCCACACCCGTCATCACCCGGCTCGGGCCCAAGAAGGAGCAACCATGAGCCTGCCCAACCCCGCCGAACTGATCAGTCAGATGGCGATCCGTCTCAAGGCACACCTGGAACACCGTGGCATCAGCGAACCGCGCTACATCGGCATTCGTACCGGCGGCGTCTGGGTCGCCCAGGCGTTGCTCGATGAACTGGGCAGCGATTCGCCGCTCGGCACGCTGGACGTCTCCTTCTACCGCGACGACTTCAGCCAGAACGGCTTGCACCCGCAAGTGCGCCCGTCGGCACTGCCGTTCGAGATCGAAAGCCAGGACCTGGTGCTGATCGACGACGTGCTGATGAGCGGCCGGACGATCCGCGCCGCAATGAATGAGCTGTTCGACTATGGCCGCCCGGCCAGCGTGACGCTGGTTTGCCTGCTGGACCTGGACGCCGGCGAGTTGCCGATCCGCCCGAACGTGGTCGGAGCGACGCTGACCCTCGCCGCCCATGAGCGCGTGAAGCTCTCCGGCCCGGAGCTCAAGCTCGAACTGCAAGACCTCGCCCTTTAATTCGCCCTATTGAGAGTCCCCCTCGCGATGACGCCTCTAGAAACCAAGCGCCCGCTGCAGCTCAATGATCAGGGCCAGCTGCGCCACTTCCTCTCGCTCGACGGTTTGCGCCGCGAGTTGCTGACGGAAATCCTCGACACTGCCGACTCGTTCCTTGAAGTCGGCGCCCGGGCGGTGAAGAAAGTCCCGTTGCTGCGCGGCAAAACCGTGTGCAACGTGTTCTTCGAAAACTCCACCCGCACCCGCACCACCTTCGAACTCGCGGCCCAACGGCTGTCGGCGGACGTGATCACCCTGAACGTGTCCACGTCGTCGGCGAGCAAAGGCGAAACCCTGCTCGACACCCTGCGCAACCTGGAAGCGATGGCCGCCGACATGTTCGTCGTGCGCCACGGTGATTCCGGCGCCGCGCACTTCATCGCCGAACATGTGTGCCCGCAAGTGGCGATCATCAACGGCGGCGACGGCCGTCACGCCCATCCGACCCAGGGCATGCTCGACATGCTGACGATCCGTCGGCACAAGGGCGGTTTCGAAAACCTCTCGGTAGCGATCGTCGGCGACATCCTGCACTCGCGAGTGGCACGCTCGAACATGCTGGCGCTGAAAACCCTCGGCTGCCCGGACATCCGGGTGATCGCGCCGAAAACCCTGCTGCCGATCGGCATCGAGCAATACGGCGTGAAGGTCTACACCGACATGACCGAAGGCCTGAAAGACGTGGACGTGGTGATCATGCTGCGCCTGCAACGCGAGCGCATGGCCGGTGGCCTGCTGCCGAGCGAGGGCGAGTTCTACCGCCTGTTCGGCCTGACGACCGCGCGTTTGGCCGGGGCCAAACCGGATTGCATCGTCATGCACCCGGGGCCGATCAACCGCGGGGTGGAGATTGAGTCGGCGGTGGCCGACGGTCCGCACTCGGTGATTCTCAACCAGGTGACCTACGGCATCGCCATTCGTATGGCCGTGCTGTCCATGGCCATGAGCGGGCAAACTGCCCAGCGCCAATTCGAGCAGGAGAACGCCCAGTGAAGCTCAGCATTCTCGGCGCCCGCGTTATCGATCCAGCCAGCGGCCTGGATCAAGTGACTGATATCCACGTTGAAGCCTGCAAGATCGTCGCCCTCGGCGCCGCGCCGGCCGGTTTTGTGCCCGTAGACACCATTGACGCCCAAGGCCTGATCGCCGCGCCTGGCCTGGTTGACCTGAATGTCGCGCTGCGCGAACCGGGCTACAGCCGCAAAGGCTCGATCGTCAGTGAAACCCGCGCCGCCGCAGCCGGTGGCGTGACCAGCCTGTGTTGCCCGCCGAAAACCAAACCGGTGCTGGACACCTCGGCCGTAGCCGAACTGATCCTCGACCGCGCTCGTGAAGCTGGCAACACCAAAGTCTTCCCCATCGGTGCCCTGAGCAAAGGCCTGGACGGCGAACAGCTGGCCGAGCTCGTCGCGCTACGCGACGCCGGCTGCGTGGCTTTCGGCAACGGCCTGGAGAGCTTCCGCAACACCCGCACGCTGTGCCGGGCGCTGGAATACGCGGCGACGTTCGACCTGACAGTGATTTTCAACTCTCAGGACCATGACCTGGCCGAGGGTGGCTTGGCTCATGACGGCCCGACCGCCAGTTTCCTCGGTTTGCCGGGGATTCCGGAAACCGCTGAAACCGTGGCCCTGGCCCGTGACCTGTTGCTGGTCGAGCAAAGCGGCGTGCGCGCACACTTCAGCCAGCTCACCAGCGCTCGCGGCGTGGCCCTGATCGCCCAGGCCCAGGCGCGCGGGTTGCCGGTGACTGCCGATGTGGCGCTGTATCAACTGATCCTGACCGATGAAGCGCTGATCGACTTCAGCAGCCTGTATCACGTCCAGCCGCCGCTGCGCACCCGCGCCGACCGCGATGGCCTGCGAGCGGCGGTGAAGTCGGGGGTGGTTTCGGCGATCTCAAGCCATCACCAACCGCACGAGCGCGATGCCAAGCTGGCGCCGTTCGGGGCGACCGAGCCGGGTATCAGCAGTGTAGAGCTGCTACTGCCGCTGGCGATGACGCTGGTGGAGGATGGTTTGCTGGACCTGCCGACGCTGCTGGCACGCTTGAGCGCCGGACCTGCAGAGGCGTTGCGTTTGCCGGCCGGCAAACTGGCTGTCGGTGGCCCGGCGGACATCGTGCTGTTCGACCCTGCCGCTTCTACCGTGGCGGGCGAGACCTGGCTGTCCAAGGGTGAAAACTGCCCATTCATTGGCCATAGCCTGCCGGGCGTGGTGCGCTATACCTTGGTGGATGGGCGGATTAGCCACCAGGCTTAAAACAAAAAGATCGCAGCCTGCGGCAGCTCCTACACGGAATATGCGTTTCCCTGTAGGAGCTGCCGCAGGCTGCGATCTTTTGATCTTGCCCTTATCGACTCTGAGCGTTGCGCACGGAAACCTGGTCATTCAGTGTCCAGAAGTCATACAGCACCCCGACAAAGAACAACCCGCCCGTCACCAGGTACAGCAACCCGCTGATCCACTTCCCCTGATACATCCGGTGTACGCCGAACACCCCGAGAAACGTCAGCAAAATCCACGCCACGTTGTATTCGATAGGCCCGGCGGTGAACCGAAGGTCCGCTTCACGGTCCATGGCGGGGATCAGAAACACGTCGATCAGCCAACCTATACCCAGCAAACCGAACGTGAAGAACCAGATCGTCCCGGTCACCGGCTTGCCGTAATAGAAGCGGTGAGCCCCGGTAAAACCGAAAATCCACAGCAGGTAGCCGATCACTTTGCTGTGCGTATCTTGCTGTGGGCCAGCCTGTTGATAGGTGTTCATGAAGGACCTCGAATCACACGATAGATAAATATTCTTGAATTCTTTGTGACTTTTTTACAGGTTGCCGACGTATGGCAGATGTTACCTTGGCTTCCGTCAAAGCCTTATAGCACCTGACTTCTGTCCGACAATTGCGGCAATTTGCCGCTTATTTGGTTCCGTTGCCCCCAAGGTTGATCGACCAACGGCCTCGGAATGACAAAAAAAGCTGTTATAAAGTTTCGCGCTAACCCATATGAGCCTTGCCTAATGCGTCCATTTTTCAAGACATGGCTAACCATTTGCCTTTTGATGCCACTGGCCGCCCACGCCACCAATCGTGAGCAACGTCTTCCTAACGTTAATGGTTACACCCCAAAATCCCATGTTTCTGCTCCTTCGAGCAAAAACAAACAAACTGCAAAAAATTCGACACAACTGAGCAAAGCCAACAGCAAACTTGTGCCGCCGATGGCGACCAAGGAAAGCAGCAACGTGTTGAGCCGCGCAGTTAACGTCCTCGGTACTCCATACCGTTGGGGCGGCAGCAGCCCAAGTAAAGGGTTCGATTGCAGTGGCCTGGTGAAATATGCGTTCAACGACGCCACATTTGACCTGCCACGCACCTCGAACGCGATGGCCAGCGGTCATGGCGAGAAAGTCGATCGCAGCGATCTGAAACCGGGCGACCTGATTTTCTTCAACATCAAGAGCCGCCGGGTCAATCATGTTGCCATCTACCTGGGCAACGACCGCTTCATCCACGCACCGCGTCGTGGCAAGTCGGTCAGCATCGATACGTTGAAGAAACCGTACTGGGAAAGCCACTATGTGGTTGCCAAGCGGGTTTTGCCGAAAGAGCCGGGTCAGTTGCGGGTCGTTCAGCGCTGATTTGAAGCGAGATCAAAAGATCGCAGCCTTCGGCAGCTCCTACAGGAAATCGTGTAGGAGCTGCCGAAGGCTGCGATCTTTTGCTTTAGAAGTTATCCGGTGACCGCGCCTTCTCCCGCGCCTGATCACGAGTGACCAACCCCTTGGTCACCAAATTCTTCAAGCACATATCCAGCGTCTGCATCCCCAGGTTCCCGCCGGTCTGAATCGACGAGTACATCTGCGCCACCTTGTCTTCGCGGATCAGGTTACGAATGGCCGAGGTGCCGAGCATGATTTCGTGGGCCGCGATCCGCCCACCGCCGATTTTCTTCACCAGTGTCTGCGATACCACCGCCAGCAACGATTCGGACAGCATCGAGCGCACCATCGACTTCTCGTCCCCGGGAAATACATCCACCACCCGGTCGATGGTTTTCGCCGCTGACGTGGTGTGCAGCGTGCCAAACACCAGGTGACCGGTCTCGGCGGCGGTCAACGCCAGGCGAATGGTCTCCAGATCGCGCATCTCCCCCACCAGGATCACGTCCGGGTCTTCCCGCAGGGCCGAGCGCAGGGCAGTGGCGAAGCTGCGAGTATCGCGATGGACTTCACGCTGGTTAATCAGGCATTTGCGCGATTCGTGGACGAATTCGATCGGGTCTTCGATGGTAAGAATGTGGTGATGGCGATGGTTGTTCAGGTAATCGATCATCGCCGCCAGCGTGGTGGACTTGCCGGAACCGGTCGGCCCGGTGACCAGGACCAGGCCACGGGGGGCTTCGGTAATCTTGCGAAATACTTCCCCCATACCGAGGTCGTCCATGCTCAGCACCTTGGACGGGATGGTCCGGAACACTGCACCCGCACCGCGATTCTGATTGAACGCATTAACCCGAAAGCGCGCCACACCGGGCACTTCAAAGGAGAAATCGGTTTCCAGGTGTTTCTCGAAGTCGACCCGCTGGGTGTCGTTCATGATGTCGTAGATCAGCGCCTGAACCTGCTTGTGGTCCAACGCTGGAAGATTGATGCGCCGCACATCGCCATCCACGCGAATCATCGGGGGCAGGCCCGCAGACAAGTGCAAGTCGGACGCTCCCTGTTTTGCGCTGAAGGCCAGCAGCTCAGTGATATCCATAGCACTCCTCAATTCCAGTAGAATGCCGCCAACCTCAGACCCGCTGGCGCCTCTTGAATGTCCACGATAGCAGACAACATTGCTCAGGTTAGTTCGCGCATACACGCCGCAACACTCGCCGCCCACCGCGACGAACACAGTGTCCAGCTGCTGGCTGTGAGCAAGACCAAGCCCGCCGAGGCCCTGCGCGAGGCCTACGCCGCCGGGCTGCGCGATTTTGGCGAGAACTACCTGCAGGAAGCCCTGAGCAAACAGCTCGAATTGGCTGACCTGCCCTTGATCTGGCACTTCATCGGCCCCATTCAATCGAACAAGACTCGTGCAATCGCCGAGCATTTCGCTTGGGTGCATTCCGTGGATCGTTTGAAAATCGCACAACGACTGTCCGAGCAACGTCCTGCCGATCTGCCGCCATTGAACATCTGCATCCAGGTCAACGTCAGCGGTGAAGCCAGCAAATCCGGTTGTTCCCCGGCCGACCTGCCGGCCCTGGCCAAGGCCATCAGCGAATTGCCGCGCATCCAACTGCGCGGGTTGATGGCGATCCCGGAGCCAACTGACGATCGTGCTGCCCAGGACGCCGCTTTTTCTGCCGTGCAGCGCCTGCAAGCCAGCCTGGGCCTGCCGCTCGACACGCTTTCGATGGGCATGAGCCATGACCTTGAGTCCGCCATCGCCCAAGGCGCGACCTGGGTCCGTATCGGTACGGCCCTGTTTGGCGCCCGCGACTACGGCCAGCCTTGAACCATGGCCGACTCTTCTATTTATAAGGACCTGACATGAGCAACACTCGTATTGCCTTTATCGGTGCCGGCAACATGGCCGCCAGCCTGATCGGTGGCCTGCGCGCCAAAGGCCTGGACGCCGCGCAGATCCGCGCCAGCGATCCAGGGGCTGAAACCCGCGCCAAAGTGAACGCTGAACACGGCGTTGCCGTATTCGCCGACAACGCCGAAGCCATCCGCGACGCGGACGTGGTCGTGCTGGCGGTCAAGCCCCAGGCGATGAAAGCCGTCTGCGAAGCGATTCGCCCCAGCCTCACACCCAATCAACTGGTGGTGTCCATCGCGGCGGGCATTACCTGCGCGAGCATGAACAACTGGCTCGGCGCCCAGCCGATCGTGCGCTGCATGCCCAATACCCCGGCGCTGCTGCGTCAGGGCGTCAGCGGTTTGTTCGCCACCGCTGAAGTGAACGCTGATCAACGCCAGCAAGCGCAAGAACTGCTGTCGGCTGTCGGCATCGCGTTGTGGCTGACCGAAGAGCAGCAATTGGACGCGGTCACCGCTGTTTCCGGCTCGGGCCCGGCGTACTTCTTCCTGTTGATCGAAGCCATGACAGCCGCTGGCGTAAAACTCGGCCTGCCAGCCGACATCGCCGCCCAACTTACGCTGCAAACCGCACTGGGCGCCGCGCACATGGCCGTGGCCAGTGATGTGGACGCCGCCGAACTGCGTCGTCGCGTGACGTCGCCTGCAGGCACCACCGAAGCTGCAATCAAGTCGTTCCAGGCCGGGGGCTTCGAAGCCCTGGTCGAAAAAGCACTCGGCGCCGCTGCGCACCGCTCGGCCGAGATGGCTGAGCAGCTCGGTCGCTAATCAGCTCTTATAAAGGAATCAATGATGCTTGGACTCAATGACGCTGCCATTTTCGTGATTCAAACCCTGGGCAGCCTGTACCTGCTGATCGTGCTGCTGCGCTTCATCCTGCAACTGGTCCGGGCGAATTTCTACAACCCGCTCTGCCAGTTCGCCGTAAAAGCTACCCAGCCACTGCTCAAGCCTTTGCGCCGGGTCATCCCGAGCATGTTCGGGCTGGACATGTCGTCGCTGGTATTGGCGCTGGTCGTACAGATGGCGCTGTTCGCGGTCATCCTGCTGCTCAGCGGCTACAAGGTCGACGTGCTGTTCCTGGCGCCATGGGCGCTGATCGGCATCTTCTCGCTGTTTTTGAAGGTGCTGTTCTACGCGATGATCATCAGTGTGATTCTGTCCTGGGTCGCCCCGGGCAGCCGCAGCCCGGCCGCCGAGCTGGTCACGCAAATCACTGAACCGGTACTCGCGCCGTTCCGCCGGATCATCCCGAACCTGGGCGGCCTCGATATTTCGCCGATCTTTGCGTTTATTGCCCTGCAGTTGCTGCAAAGCTGGCTGATTCCGCGCCTTGCGTACTACGCGCTGATGCCGAAAGAGCTGTTCGGGCTGATCTGATTCTGGCTGACCGCGTTATCGTTCTTCGCGAGCAAGCCCGCTCCCACATTGGAATGCATTTCAAATGTGGGAGCGGGCTTGCTCGCGAATGCCGCGCCTCGGTCTGACTGAATCAAATCAGGCCCGGCCTTTGCTTGCCGCTAGCCACACTGGTCTTTAGACTTACGCCTCATTTCAACGAGAGCAGGGTCGATGCCAACTGCCTTTCCCGCCGATTCTGTTGGTCTGGTGACGCCGCAAGTGGCGCACTTCAGTGAACCCCTGGCCTTGGCCTGCGGTCGTTCGCTTCCAGCTTATGACCTGATTTACGAGACCTACGGCACGCTGAACGCCACGGCGAGCAACGCCGTGCTGATCTGCCACGCCTTGTCCGGCCACCATCACGCTGCCGGCTTCCACAGCCCCGACGACCGCAAACCCGGTTGGTGGGACAGCTGCATCGGCCCCGGCAAGCCGATCGACACCAGCAAGTTCTTCGTGGTCAGCCTGAACAACCTCGGCGGTTGCAACGGCTCCACCGGCCCGAGCAGCATCAATCCGGAGACCGGCAAGCCCTTCGGCGCCGATTTCCCGGTGCTGACCGTTGAAGACTGGGTGCACAGCCAGGCGCGCCTGGCCGACCGGATCGGCATCAACCAATGGGCGGCGGTGATTGGCGGCAGCCTCGGTGGCATGCAGGCGATGCAGTGGAGCATCACCTACCCGGATCGTATTCGCCATTGCCTGGCCATCGCCTCTGCCCCCAAGCTGTCGGCACAGAACATTGCGTTCAACGAAGTCGCGCGCCAGGCCATCCTCACCGACCCCGAATTCCACGGCGGTTCGTTCCAGGAAGCCGGCGTGATCCCCAAGCGCGGCTTGATGCTGGCGCGGATGGTCGGGCACATCACGTACCTGTCCGATGACTCGATGGGCGAGAAATTCGGCCGCGGCCTGAAGAGCGAAAAGCTCAACTACGACTTCCACAGTGTCGAGTTCCAGGTTGAAAGCTACCTGCGTTATCAGGGCGAAGAGTTCTCCGGACGTTTCGACGCCAACACGTACCTGCTGATGACCAAGGCGCTGGACTACTTCGATCCGGCGGCGAACTTCAACGACGACCTGGCGAAGACCTTCGCCAACGCCCAAGCCAAATTCTGCGTGATGTCGTTCACCACCGACTGGCGCTTCTCCCCTGCCCGCTCGCGGGAACTGGTGGACGCACTGATGGCGGCCAAGAAAGACGTGTGCTACCTCGAGATCGATGCTCCGCAAGGCCACGACGCCTTCCTGATTCCGATCCCGCGCTACTTGCAGGCGTTCAGCAATTACATGAACCGAATTACGTTGTGAGAAAGCCATGAGAGCTGATCTGGAAATCATCCAGGAATGGATTCCCGCCGGGAGCCGCGTGCTCGACCTCGGCTGCGGTGATGGCGAGCTGCTGACCTGGCTGCGCGACCACAAGCAAGTGACCGGCTATGGCCTGGAAAACGACGCGGACAACATTGCCGAGTGCGTAGCCAAAGGCATCAACGTCATCGAGCAAGACCTGGACAAGGGCCTGGGCAACTTCGCCAGCAACAGCTTCGACATCGTGGTCATGACCCAGGCGCTGCAGGCCGTGCACTACCCGGACAAGATCCTCGACGAAATGCTGCGCGTCGGTCGCCAGTGCATCATCACCTTTCCCAACTTCGGTCACTGGCGCTGCCGGTGGTACCTGGCGAGCAAGGGCCGGATGCCGGTGTCCGAGTTTCTGCCGTACACCTGGTACAACACGCCGAACATCCACTTCTGCACGTTCGGTGACTTTGAAGAACTGTGTCGCGAACGTGAAGCCAAGGTCATTGATCGGCTTGCCGTGGATCAACAGCACCGCCACGGGTGGGCCAGCAAGCTATGGCCTAATCTGTTAGGTGAGATCGGTATTTACCGGGTCAGCAGTCCGGGACTGCAGGATCACAAGATCGCGGTCTGAACCACGATATTCCAAGGAGAAAGATCATGGGTCGTCTAGCGCTGTTTTTACTCACTGCCTGCCTGAGCGTCACCGCGATGGCCGCCGACGTCATCAAGGGCGATCGCCAGGAAACATTCGGCGACGTGACGGTGCACTACAACACCTTCAATTCCACGTACCTGACGCCGGACATCGCCAAATCGGCGGAGCTGGTCCGCAGTAAAAACCAGGGTGTGATCAACGTCTCGGTGATCAAGGAAGGCAAGCCACTGATGGCTCAAGTGAGCGGCTCGGTCAAAGACCTGACCAGCCAGACCGTGCCACTGAAATTCAAACAGATCACCGAACAAGGCGCGGTTTACTACATCGCGCAGTACCCGGTGGATCAGCAGGAAGTCCGCACCTTCGAAATCAAGGTGCAGAACGGCGACAAAATCAACACCATCAATTTCAACCAAGAGCTTTTCCCCGGCGAATGATGAACTTCACCCAACTCGTACTGGCCAGCCACAACGCCGGCAAACTCAAGGAACTCCAGGCCATGCTCGGCGACTCGGTGCAATTGCGCTCGATCGGCGAGTTCAGCAGCGTCGAGCCTGAAGAAACCGGCCTGTCGTTCGTCGAAAACGCCATCCTCAAGGCCCGCAACGCCGCGCGCATTTCCGGTCTGCCGGCGCTGGCCGACGATTCGGGGTTGGCGGTGGATTTCCTCGGCGGTGCGCCGGGGATCTACTCGGCTCGCTATGCCGATGGCCAGGGCGATGCGGCGAACAACGCCAAACTGCTCGACGCCTTGAAGGACGTGCCGCAAGCCGAACGCGGCGCGCAGTTCGTCTGCGTGCTGGCACTGGTGCGCCATGCTGACGATCCACTGCCGATCCTGTGCGAAGGTCTTTGGCAAGGACGAATTCTGCATGCCGCCAGCGGTGAACACGGGTTTGGCTACGACCCGCTGTTCTGGGTGCCGTCGCGCGATTGCTCCAGCGCCGAGCTAAGCCCGAGCGAAAAGAACCTCATCAGCCACCGCGCCCGTGCAATGGATCTGCTGCGCCAGCGTCTAGGCCTGATATGACCCATGAATCATCCGCGTCACCGCTGATCTTCGGCGGTGCCGCATCTTCGCCCCGGGACGCACTGCCAACGTTGCCGCCCTTGGCGCTGTACATCCACATCCCGTGGTGTGTGCGCAAATGCCCTTATTGCGACTTCAACTCCCACACGGCCAGCCCGGTGCTGCCGGAGCAGGAATACGTCGACGCGTTACTGGCCGACCTCGATCAGGATGTGCACGCCGTTTACGGCCGAGAGCTGAGCTCGATCTTCTTTGGCGGCGGCACACCGAGCCTGTTCAGCGCTGATGCCTTGGGCCGTTTGCTGAAAGGCGTCGAGCAACGGATTCCGTTTGCCAGCGACATCGAAATCACCCTTGAAGCCAATCCTGGAACGTTCGAACAGGAGAAGTTCGTCGCCTACCGCGCGCTGGGCATCAATCGCCTGTCGATCGGCATCCAGAGTTTTCAGGAAGAGAAGCTCAAGGCGCTGGGGCGAATTCACAACGGCGACGAAGCGGTGCGTGCCGCCGGCATGGCGCGTCAGGCCGGGTTCGATAATTTCAACCTGGACTTGATGCACGGTTTGCCCGACCAGTCGCTGGACGACGCCCTGAACGACCTGCGCCAGGCCATCGCCCTGAACCCGACGCACTTGTCCTGGTACCAGCTGACGCTGGAGCCAAACACGGTGTTCTGGAACCAACCGCCAACGCTGCCGGAAGACGACACGTTGTGGGACATTCAGGAAGCCGGCCAGGCGCTGCTCGCCGAACACGGCTACGCACAATATGAAGTCTCGGCCTATGCACAACCCGGTCGCCCGGCGCGGCATAACCTCAATTACTGGAGCTTCGGCGACTTCATCGGCATCGGCGCCGGTGCCCACGGCAAACTCAGCCATCCGGACGGGCGCATCGTGCGCACCTGGAAGACGCGTTTGCCGAAGGACTATCTGAACCCGGCAAAAAGCTTCAAGGCGGGCGAGAAAGCGTTGACCAATGAAGAACTGCCGTTCGAGTTCCTGATGAACGCCTTGCGCCTGACCGAAGGCGTCGAATCACGACTGTATCCGCAGCGTACCGGGCTGCCTCTGGAAAGCCTCGCCGAAGGCCGCCTCGAAGCCGAACAAAGTGGCTTGTTGCAGGTCGAACCGTCACGTCTGGCGGCCACCGAGCGCGGACAACTCTTCCTCAATGACTTGCTGCAAAAATTTCTGAGCTGACTTCAGCCTTAAGGGAAAACGAATGGATTTGATACTCGACCTGCTCGCCACCGTCTCCCGCTGGAGCCGCAGCAACTTGTCAGAAATCTCTCTGGCGCTGGTGGGCTGTCTGCTGGTGCTGTTCGGCGCCGACATCAAAGGCTGGGTCGACGCACGCCTGGGCAGCATCGCCGGCGCCTTGCGCGTCCCGTTGCTTGCGCTGGTATGCATGATCGGCAGCGGCGTGGCGCTGATCTACGCCACGCCGTGGATCATTCGCGGCCTGAGCCAGTTCAACAACTACAGCCTGGCGCCGGTGTTGTTGGTGGTGTTGGTGCTTATCGGCGTAGTAGCCGACCGCCGCTAACTTTACGCCAAGCACAGCACCACTGTAGGAGCGAGCTTGCTCGCGATGGTCTTAAACGAAAACGCGGGGCATCTGGAGCCCCGCGTTGTTCTTCAGTTTTTCGCGAGCAAGCTCGCTCCTACGACTGTTTCTCGAACTTCAGGTCCCACACGCCATGCCCAAGGCGTTCGCCGCGGCGTTCGAACTTGGTGATCGGGCGTTCGGCCGGGCGTGGGACGCATTTGCCGTCTTCGGCCAGGTTGCGATAACCCGGTGCGACGTTCATTACTTCCAGCATGTACTCGGCGTACGGTTCCCAGTCGGTAGCCATGTGCAGAATACCGCCGACCTTCAACTTGCTGCGCACCAGCTCAGCGAACGACGCCTGAACGATACGGCGCTTGTGGTGGCGGCTCTTGTGCCACGGGTCCGGGAAAAACAGCATCAGGCGATCGAGACTGTTATCGGCAATGCAACGGTTGAGCACTTCGATTGCATCGCAATCGTAGACCCGCAGGTTGGTCAGGCCCTGAGTCAGCACGCCATTGAGCAGCGCGCCGACACCGGGACGGTGAACTTCCACGCCAATGAAATCCTGTTCCGGCGAGGCCGCGGCCATTTCCAGCAGCGAGTGGCCCATGCCGAAACCGATTTCCAGCGAGCGCTT
This sequence comes from Pseudomonas sp. LBUM1644, assembly GCF_059716195.1. Taxonomy (NCBI): domain Bacteria; kingdom Pseudomonadati; phylum Pseudomonadota; class Gammaproteobacteria; order Pseudomonadales; family Pseudomonadaceae; genus Pseudomonas; species Pseudomonas sp. LBUM1644. The sequence goes on from NZ_CP166812.1 coordinate 5,943,265, forward strand.
TGCTGCGCGACCGAACACCTGGTCGTAATCCACCGGCGCGTCGGCCAATGGCAGCACGAACAGCGGCGTGCCTTGATCCAGGCCTTTTTGCTGGCCTTCGGTCATGCGCCCGGCGCGCATCACGAAACTCTTGATGCGGCGGTGTTGGCGCTCGTCGCCTTCTTCCGTCTGGATTGGCGTGTCGTTTGATTCAGTCATCAATGGCTCTTACTTGATCAGACCATCCAGCGGCGAAGAGGCGCTGGCATAGAGTTTTTTCGGCATGCGGCCGGCGAGGTAGGCCAGGCGGCCCGCGACGATGGCGTGTTTCATGGCTTCAGCCATCATGATCGGCTGCTGGGCATGGGCGATGGCCGAGTTCATCAGCACCGCTTCGCAACCCAGCTCCATGGCGATGGTGGCGTCGGAAGCGGTACCGACACCGGCGTCCACCAGCACGGGAATCTTGGCTTCTTCGAGAATGATCTGCAGATTGTACGGGTTGCAGATCCCCAGGCCCGTGCCGATCAGACCGGCCAGCGGCATCACCGCGATGCAGCCGATTTCCGCCAGTTGACGGGCGATGATCGGGTCATCACTGGTGTAGACCATCACGTCGAAGCCTTCCTTGACCAGCACTTCGGCGGCCTTGAGGGTTTCGATCACGTTGGGGAACAGGGTTTTCTGGTCGGCCAGTACTTCCAGCTTTACCAGGTTGTGGCCGCCGAGCAGCTCACGGGCCAGGCGGCAGGTGCGCACAGCCTCGGTGGCGTCGAAGCAACCGGCGGTGTTCGGCAGGAAGGTGTAGCGATCTGGCGACAGGACTTCAAGCAGGTTCGGTTCGCCCGGGTTCTGGCCCAGATTGGTGCGACGCACGGCGAAGGTGACGATCTCGGCACCCGAGGCTTCGATGGCCAGGCGGGTCTCTTCCATGTCGCGGTACTTGCCGGTGCCTACCAGCAAACGCGACTGGTAAGTACGACCGGCCAGGACGAAGGGCTTGTCGCTACGAACGATGCTCATGGGAAATCCTCTGTAGGGGTGAGGTTCTTGCAGAATTCTGTGCCCTTGCGGGCCGGACGGCTAGCCGCCGCCGATGGCGTGTACCACTTCGACGGAATCACCGTCGTTCAGCGTGGTTTCAGCGTGCTGGCTGCGCGGGACGATATCCAGATTGAGTTCGACCGCCACCCGGCGTCCGGTCAGTTCCAGACGGGTCAGCAGGGCCGCAACGGTTTCACCGTCAGGCAGTTCAAGGGATTCGCCGTTCAACTGAATGCGCATGCCGAATGCCGCCATCATTTTTAGGGGCTGGCATTCTAGCCCGATCAGTCAGGCTGACCCAAGCCATTCGTCTTGAAATGCAATCCTTGTAGGAGCTGCCGAAGGCTGCGATCTTTTGATCTTAAAAGAGCAACATCAAAAGATCGCAGCCTTCGGCAGCTCCTACAAGGTCACGTCAAGATCGGTTCAGGGTCAGGTCAGTCGCCAGGCGGCAAGGCCCAGGCAGAGCCAGCCGACCAGGAACGCCAGGCCGCCAAAGGGCGTGATGATCCCGAGCTTGCTGATGCCGGTCATGGTCAGCAAGTACAGACTGCCGGAAAACAGCAGGATGCCGATGACAAACGAGCCGCCAGCCCACGTGATCAAGCGACCCGGAATCTGCGTGGCCAGCAGCGCAACCCCAAACAAGGCCAGGGTGTGCACCAGTTGGTAGGTCACGCCTGTATGGAAAATCCCCAGGTACTCCGGCGTCAGGCGGTTTTTCAAGCCATGGGCGGCGAACGCGCCAAGCGCAACGCCGGTGAAGCCGAAAAAAGCGGCCAGCATCAGAAAGCCACGCAGCATGCAGAACTCCAGTCAGACTCGATGAACAGGGTCTGTATAATGGCCCGCTCAACGGGTTCGGCCAAGCCATCTCTATGCTGCGTTTAATTTTCCGTCGTTTCACGAAAGCCCTGCTCTGGTTCGCGGGCGGCAGCATATTGCTGGTATTGATATTTCGCGTGGTGCCACCGCCGGGCACGGCGCTGATGGTCGAGCGCAAGGTCGAATCCTGGTTCGACGGCGAACCCATCGACTTGCAACGCACCTGGAAACCCTGGGATGAAATCTCCGATGACCTGAAAGTCGCCGTGATTGCAGGCGAGGATCAGAAATTCCCGGAGCATTGGGGTTTCGACTTCGGTGCGATTCAGGCTGCACTGGCCCATAACGAACTCGGCGGATCGATTCGCGGCGCCAGCACCTTGAGCCAGCAAGTGTCGAAAAACCTGTTTCTGTGGTCCGGCCGTAGCTGGCTGCGCAAAGGGCTGGAAGCCTGGTTTACCGGGCTGATCGAAGTGTTCTGGCCCAAGCAGCGGATACTTGAGGTGTACCTGAACAGCGTCGAGTGGGATGACGGCGTGTTTGGCGCTGAAGCGGCGGCTCGGCATCACTTTGGCGTGGGCGCCAAGTCACTTTCCCGGCAGCAGGCCAGTTTGCTGGCCGCGGTATTGCCGAATCCTCGGGTGTGGAGCGCGAGCCATCCGACCAACTATGTCGCACGGCGGGCCGGGTGGATTCGGCAGCAGATGAGTCAGCTCGGTGGCGATAGTTATCTGGTGGGGCTTAACGATTCGCGCCGGGCGCCTTGGGCTCAGTGATTCCTCAAATCAAAAGATCGCAGCCTTCGGCAGCTCCTACAGGGGAATGCAAAACACTGTAGGAGCTGCCGCAGGCTGCGATCTTTTGATCTTAAAAACAAAAACGCCCCGATCAATGATCAGGGCGTTTTTTATTACCTTCGCGCAGGTCAGGCAGCGATCGACAATTTGAGCTTGTTCATCGCGCTCTTCTCGAGCTGACGAATACGCTCGGCCGACACGTTGTACTTCTGCGCCAGGTCGTGCAGCGTGGCTTTCTCTTCCGCCAGCCAGCGCTGGTAGAGGATGTCACGACTGCGGTCGTCCAGCACTTCCAGCGCTTCGTGCAGGTTGTGGTTGGAGTTGTCGCTCCAGTCGGCATCTTCCAGTTGACGGGCCGGGTCGTACCGGTGGTCTTCCAGATAGTTGGCCGGCGACTGGAAAGCACTGTCGTCGTCCGCTTCTGCGGCCGGATCGAAGGCCATGTCATGGCCGGTCAGGCGACTTTCCATCTCGCGCACTTCCCGCGGCTCTACGCCGAGGCTTTCCGCCACACGGTGGACTTCCTCATTGTTCAGCCACGCCAGGCGTTTCTTCTGGCTGCGCAGGTTGAAGAACAACTTGCGCTGGGCCTTGGTGGTCGCGACTTTCACAATGCGCCAGTTGCGCAGGATGAACTCGTGAATTTCCGCCTTGATCCAGTGCACCGCGAACGAAACCAGGCGCACACCCATTTCCGGGTTGAAGCGCTTCACGGCTTTCATCAAGCCGACGTTGCCTTCCTGGATCAGGTCAGCCTGAGCCAGGCCGTAGCCGGAATAGCTACGGGCGATATGTACGACAAAACGCAGGTGGGCGAGCACCATCTGCCGAGCCGCCCCCAAATCCTGCTCATAATAGAGACTCTCGGCCAGTTCACGCTCCTGCTCCGGCGTCAGCAATGGAATGCTGTTCACGGTGTGCACATAGGCCTCCAGGTTCGCACCCGGGACCAGAGCATATGCAGGTTGCAAAGAATTGGTCATACGAAAAAACCTCCCGACTTACAAACTCGTGCAGTTCAGCACTGCGAAAATTGACCGGAAACCGTAGGACAAGTTCCCAAAAACGCTGAAAGGTCAATACGAGCAAAGTGATACTACTTAGGCGCAAGCTCCCTCAGGTGGCGTGCGACTGCAATCCAAGCACCGATATACCCCAACAGCACCGCGCCAAGCAAGAGAGACAGACCGTCGGCAACTGGCACACCGGCCAGCGCAAAGTTACTGCCGTACAAACCGGCCAGTCCAACCACTGCCTCGTTCAACCAGTTCAGGCCGAACGCCAATACGCCCCAGGACAGTATCCCCGCACCAAAGCCATATAGCGCACCCATATACAGAAAGGGCCTGCGCACATAGCTGTCAGTGCCGCCGACGAGTTTAATCACTTCTATCTCTGTGCGGCGGTTTTCAATATGAAGACGAATGGTATTGCCTATCACCAAAAGTAATGCAGAAACCAGAAGCACGGTCAGACCGAAGACAAAACGGTCGCCCAGCTTGAGGATGGCCGCCAGACGCTCGACCCAGACTAGATCAAGCTGAGCCTGTTGTACCTTTGGCAGCTCGGAAAGTTTTTGTCTTAATGCTTCAAGCGCAGGTTTGTCGACTTCGTTCGGGGTCACCAGTACCACGCCTGGCAGCGGGTTCTCCGGCAGCTCCTTGAGCGCCTCACCCAGGCCGGACTGCTGCTGGAATTCCTCCAGCGCCTGATCGCGACCCACGTATTGCGCCTCCGCGACGCCGGGCATGCCTTTGATCTGCTCGCGCAATGACTCGCCCTCGGCAGGGCTGGCCTCGATTTGCAGGTACAGGGAAATCTGTGCCGCGCGCTGCCAGGAACCGCCCAGACGCTCGACGTTACTCAGCAAAAGTGACAGACCCATGGGCAAGCTGAGGGCGACCGCCATCACCATGCAGGTGAAAAAGCTGCCGATCGGCTGTTTGCCCAGGCGGCGCAAGCTGTCCACCAGGCTGGCGCGATGGCTTTCGATCCAGGCGCGGAACAGCGTCGCGAAGTCCGGACCGTCGTCATCGTCGCGTTTTTTCTTCTGCGGCTGCGGATCGGCGGCCTTGGGGGCCACGCGCTCGGAAACCTTGGGGCTGCGTGTCGCACTCATTCGCCAGCCTCCCCGTCGCCGATCAATCGGCCGCGCTGCAAGGTCAGCATGCGATGACGCATGCGGGCGATGAGCGCCAGGTCGTGACTGGCGATCAACACGCTGGTGCCGAGCCGATTGATGTCTTCGAATACGCCCATGATCTCGGCCGCCAGGCGCGGGTCGAGGTTACCGGTGGGCTCATCCGCGAGCAGCAAGGCCGGGCGGTGAACGATGGCGCGGGCAATGCCGACGCGCTGTTGCTGACCGGTGGACAGGTCGCCGGGGTACAGATCGGTCTTGTCCGACAGCGCCACGCGCTCCAGCGCCGAATCCACACGCTTGACGATCTCGGCCTTGGACAGGCCCAGGATCTGCAACGGCAGTGCGACGTTGTTGAACACCGTGCGATCGAACAGCAACTGGTGATTCTGGAACACCACGCCGATTTGCCGGCGCAAGTAAGGAATCTGCGCATTGCTGATGGTGGCGAGATCCTGGCCGGCCAGCAGCAATTTGCCGGTGGTCGGACGCTCCATCGCCAGCAGCAGGCGCAACAAGGTGCTTTTACCGGCGCCAGAGTGGCCGGTGACAAACAAGAATTCGCCCCGACGGACTCGAAAGCTCAGCTCATGCAAGCCGACGTGACCGTTCGGATAGCGTTTACCGACCTGTTCGAAACGAATCATGAACGCTCCCGCTCGGCAAACAGTGCCTGGACAAAGGGTTCTGCTTCAAAAGTACGCAAATCGTCGATGCCTTCACCGACGCCGATGTAGCGGATCGGCAAGCCAAACTGCTTGGCCAGGGCGAAAATCACCCCGCCTTTGGCGGTGCCGTCGAGCTTGGTCAGCGCCAGGCCGGTCAGTTCGACGGTCTGGTTGAATTGTTTGGCCTGATTGATCGCGTTCTGGCCGGTACCGGCGTCGAGCACCAGCAGCACCTCGTGAGGCGCATCGGCGTCGAGCTTGCTGATCACCCGGCGAACCTTTTTCAGTTCTTCCATCAGGTTGTCTTTGGTGTGCAGGCGACCGGCCGTGTCGGCGATCAGCACGTCGATGCCACGCGCCTTGGCGGCTTGCACGGCGTCGAAGATAACCGAAGCCGAGTCGGCGCCGGTGTGCTGGGCGATCACCGGGATCTTGTTGCGCTCGCCCCAGACCTGCAATTGCTCGACCGCCGCGGCGCGGAAGGTGTCACCTGCCGCCAGCATGACTTTCTTGCCTTCAAGCTGCAGCTTCTTTGCCAGTTTGCCGATGGTGGTGGTCTTGCCGGCGCCGTTGACGCCCACCACCAGAATCACGAATGGCTTGTTCTGCGAGTTGATTTTCAGCGGTTGCTCGACCGGCTTGAGCATTGCCGCCAGTTCCGCTTGCAGGGATTTGTACAGCGCATCGGCATCGGCCAGCTCCTTGCGAGCGACCTTTTGGGTCAGGCGCTGAATGATCACCGACGTCGCTTCCACGCCAACGTCGGCGGTCAGCAGGCGGGTTTCGATGTCTTCGAACAGCTCGTCGTCGATGATCTTCTTGCCCAGGAACAGGCTGGCCATGCCTTCGCCGATGCTGGCGCTGGTCTTGGACAGGCCTTGCTTGAGGCGGGCGAAGAAACCGGCTTTGGTTTCTTCGGTCCGCACAGGCTCGGCCGGGATTTCGACAGGCGTAATAACAGGTACGGGCGCCGGTGCTGGCGCTTGAGCAACCGGAGCTGCCGGAGCTGCCGGAGCAACGAATGCAGGAATTACAGGTTCTGGAGCGACCGGTTCAGACTCAGCCATCACGACTGGCACTGCCACTGGCTCAACCACCGACACCTGCACCGGCTCAGGTGCAAACGCCGTCGGCGCTGGAATCGGCGGTGTAACGTGCGGCGCCAATTCATCTTCGACCAATGCCACCGGCTCTTCCGCCACCGGTAGCGTCAGCCACGGCTCGGCAATCGGTGTCAGCGGCGCTTGGGTCACGACTTCGGCGACGAGATCAGGCTCAGCCTCGACCACCGGTTGAAGGACCGGCTCGGCGATCGGCAAGACAATCGGCGCAGGCTCTTCTTCTATTACCGGGGCAGGCACTGGCTCAGGAAGTGGCTGTGGCTGTTCGACGACGGGTTCCTGCGGTTTTTTGCGCAGCCATCCGAACAGGCTTTTCTTCTCGCCAGCCGCAGCTGGGGTCTTCTTGTCGTCGTTGGAACCAAACATGGAGGACGGCTATCTCACGGTAGCGACGCGCCCAAGGGCGCCTCGGCAAATAAATATTCGATGCAGAACAGACTGCGATTGACCCAGCTTGTTCACGCGCAACATTTTGTCGAGGAGCAAACAGCACCTCAAAGGTCGACTAATACGAAGGACTGGAACGGCATCGTCGGCGAAAACGCAGAGTTTAGCTCTCAAACTCAACACTTGCGCCGCAAACCCAAACAACCTGCTGACCGATCAAAGGCCTGATAGGCGTGGCCGCCAGTAAAACGGATCAGTATCCTAGCACCCTCTCGCCCGCTGACGCTAAGAACAAGCGGGCAACCCAACAGGTTTAAAAACGAATGAATGCTCTAGCCCGCCGCGCTGCAGGCCTGCTGTTCAGCACAGTTTGTCTGCCATTTTCAGCCTTCGCTGCCGACCCTCAACCTACGCATGAATTCACCCTCGACAACGGCCTGAAGGTCGTCGTGCGCGAAGACCATCGTGCGCCAGTGGTGGTTTCCCAGGTCTGGTACAAGGTCGGCTCCAGCTACGAGACCCCGGGCCAGACCGGTTTGTCCCACGCGCTGGAACACATGATGTTCAAAGGCAGCGAGAAAGTCGGCCCCGGTGAAGCTTCGCTGATCCTGCGCGACCTCGGCGCCGAAGAGAACGCCTTCACCAGCGATGACTTTACGGCTTACTACCAAGTGCTGGCCCGTGATCGCCTGGGCGTGGCCTTCGAGCTGGAAGCGGACCGCATGGCCAGCCTGCGCCTGCCGGCCGACGAATTCGCTCGTGAAATCGAAGTTATTAAAGAAGAACGTCGTTTGCGTACCGACGACAAGCCGATGTCCAAGGCTTACGAGCGCTTCAAGGCAATGGCCTACCCGGCGAGCGGCTACCACACGCCGACCATCGGCTGGATGGCGGACCTGGACCGCATGAAAGTCGAAGAGCTGCGTCACTGGTACCAATCCTGGTACGTGCCAAACAACGCCACGCTGGTGGTGGTTGGCGACGTGACGCCGGACGAAGTCAAAACCCTGGCCCAGCGCTATTTTGGCCCGATCGCCCGGCGCGATGTGCCACCGGCGAAAATCCCCCTGGAACTGGCCGAGCCCGGTGAACGGCAGATTACCCTGCACGTTAAAACCCAATTGCCGAGCCTGATGCTGGCTTTCAACGTGCCGAGCATCGCCACCGCCGAAGATAAGCGTTCGGTGAACGCCTTGCGCTTGATCTCGGCCCTGTTGGACGGCGGCTACAGCGCACGTATCCCGACCCAACTGGAGCGCGGCGAAGAACTGGTTTCCGGCGGCTCGTCGAGCTACGACGCCTACACCCGCGGTGACAGCCTGTTCACCCTGTCGGCAACGCCCAACTCGCAGAAAGACAAAACCATCGACCAGGCGGAAGCCGGTTTGTGGAAGTTGCTCGAACAGCTGAAAACGACCGCACCGTCCACCGAAGAACTGGAACGCGTGCGTGCGCAAGTCATCGCCGGCCTGGTCTACGAGCGTGACTCGATTACCAGCCAGGCCACTTCCATTGGCCAACTGGAAACCGTCGGCCTCTCCTGGAAGCTGATGGACACCGAACTCGCCGACCTCGAAAGCGTGACCCCGCAAGACATCCAGAACGCCGCCAAGCTGTATTTCACCCGCGAACGTCTCAGTGTCGCCCACGTTCTGCCAGAGGAGACGACTCATGAGTGAGCGCAAGAAACCACGCCTGGCCCTGATCGGCTTGATGACCTTCGCGCTGATCGGCGCAGGCGCCTTCTATGTATTGCGACCTGACGACTCAACGGCCAGCGAAGCCCTCGACAAAGCCAAGTCCAGCCAGAAGCTGCAATCGCTGACAGAACTCGACGGCAAAGCGCCGAGCCACCGTACGCTGGATGTACAGACCTGGAACACCGCCGAAGGTGCCAAGGTGCTGTTCGTCGAAGCCCGGGAGCTGCCGATGTTCGACATGCGCCTGATCTTCGCCGCTGGCAGCAGCCAGGATGGCGATACACCCGGCCTGGCGCTGCTGACCAACGCCATGCTCAACGAGGGTGTGGCCGGCAAAGATGTCGGCGCGATCGCGCAGGGCTTCGAAGGTTTGGGTGCCGACTTTGGCAACGGCGCGTTCAAAGACATGGCACTGGCCTCCCTTCGCAGCCTCAGTGCCGCGGATAAACGCGAGCCCGCGTTGAAGCTGTTCTCTGAAGTGGTCGGCCAACCGACTTTCCCGGAAGACTCCTTTGCCCGCATCAAGAACCAGATGCTCGCCGGCTTCGAGTACCAGAAACAAAACCCCGGCAAACTGGCGAGCCTGGAGCTGATGAACCGCTTGTACGGCGATCATCCCTACGCGCATTCCAGCGATGGCACGGCGAAAACCGTCCCGGCGATCACACTGGCGCAACTCAAGGCCTTCCATGAGAAAGCCTACGCCGCCGGCAACGTGGTGATTGCGCTGGTGGGCGATTTGTCCCGCGCCGAGGCCGAGGCCATTGCCGCGCAAGTCTCCAGCGCACTGCCAAAAGGCCCTGCACTGGCGAAAATCCCGCAGCCGCAAGAGCCGCCGGCCAGCATCGGTCACATCGAGTTCCCGTCCAAGCAGACTAACCTGATGCTCGCGCAACTGGGCATCGACCGCGACGATCCGGACTACGCGGCATTGTCCTTGGGCAACCAGATCCTCGGCGGTGGCGGTTTCGGCACCCGGTTGATGAGCGAAGTGCGCGAAAAGCGCGGCCTGGCTTACGGCGTGTATTCGGGTTTCACCCCGATGCAGGCTCGCGGCCCGTTCATGATCAACCTGCAAACCCGGGCCGAGATGAGCGAAGGCACCCTGAAACTGGTGCAGGATGTGCTCGCCGACTACCTTAAAACCGGTCCGACGCAAAAAGAACTCGACGACGCCAAGCGTGAACTGGCCGGCAGCTTCCCGCTGTCCACCGCCAGCAACGCCGATATTGTCGGCCAACTCGGCGCCATGGGTTTCTATAACTTGCCGCTGAGCTATCTGGATGACTTCATGCGTGAGTCCCAGAGCCTTACCGTCGAGCAGGTCAGGACCGCACTGAACAAACACTTGAGCACGGACAAAATGGTCATCGTCAGCGCTGGCCCGACCGTGCCACAAAAGCCGTTACCGGCCCCATCTGATAAACCTGCCGAGCAGCCGCTCGGGGTTCCGGAGCATTAATGGCCACTCGTCCTAAGAAACCTGTTCACAACGTGCATAACGGCGTGAACCAACTGCGCATCATCGGTGGTGAATGGGGCAGCCGAAAGCTGAGCTTCCCCGACGCACCAGGCCTTCGTCCGACGCCCGACCGGGTGCGTGAAACCCTGTTCAACTGGCTCGCGCCTTATATCGCCGGCGCCAAGGTCCTTGATCCATTCGCCGGCAGCGGCGCGTTGTTCCTTGAGGCGTTGTCCCGTGGCGCGGCGCTGGGCCAGGCGCTGGACGCCAGCAACATCGCGGTCTCGAGCATCAAGGAGCATCTGGGAACCCTGCGCTGCACGACAGGCCAGATTCAGACCGCCGATGCCTTGCGCTATCTGGAAACCCAGGCCGCAACCGCTTATGACGTCGTGTTCCTCGACCCGCCGTTCAACCAGAACCTGTTGCCGACCGTTTGCACGCTGCTTGAAGAGCGCCAATGGCTGGCCAACGAGGCCTGGATCTACACTGAAAGCGAAAACGCGCCATCGAGCCTTGGCCTTCCAGGCACCTGGCGCCTGCACCGCGAGCAAAAATCCGGGCGGGTGTATTACGCGCTGTGGCAACGTATGGCAGAGATCGCCGGTTAATCGACCGGCCTGAAAAGGTGCGCACAGGTTGCGCACCGCTGCATCGAGAACAATCGTGTCCTTTCCGTCAGAACGTTTCACCCCCGCCTTCGGCCTCGGCAACCCGCACCTGCAAACCTTGTGGGGACCGCTGTGGCGCAAAACCACGCACATCGACCGCCAGCGCGAACGCTTGTGGCTGGAGGATGGCGACTTTCTCGATCTGGACTGGCACGGCCCGCACAGCGCCGAGGCGCCATTGGTGCTGGTGTTGCACGGCCTGACCGGCTCTTCGAATTCACCTTACGTGGCCGGGGTGCAGAAAGCGCTTGGGGCTCAAGGCTGGGCCAGTGTCGCGTTGAACTGGCGCGGCTGTTCGGGCGAGCCCAATCTGCTGCCGCGCAGCTACCACTCCGGCGCCAGCGAAGACCTGGCCGAAGCCATCAAACACCTGCGGGCACAACGCCCTCTCGCACCGTTGTACGCGGTCGGTTATTCCCTCGGCGGCAATGTCTTGCTCAAACACTTGGGCGAGACGGGCAGCGAGAGCGGCGTGCTAGGCGCGGTGGCGGTGTCGGTGCCGTTTCGCCTGGATCAGTGTGCCGACCGTATTGGCCAGGGCTTCTCCAAGGTCTATCAGGCGCACTTCATGCGTGAGATGTTGGCCTACATCAAGAACAAGCAGCGGCAGTTCCAGCATGACGGGCGCGAAGAGGGCTTGGCTGCCCTGGCGGCCCTCGGATCACTCGAGAACATGCGCACCTTCTGGGATTTCGATGGCCGGGTGACGGCGCCGCTGAATGGCTTCGTCGATGCGGAGGATTACTATCGCCGCGCCTCGAGCCGTTATTTCCTTGGCGAGATTCGTACACCGACGCTGATCATTCAGGCGGCCGACGATCCTTTTGTATTTCCTCATAGCCTGCCGCAGGCGAACGAATTGTCGCCCTGCACTCAATTCGAATTACAGCCCAAGGGCGGGCACGTCGGCTTTATCGATGGCTCGGTCCGACAGCCGGGTTATTACCTGGAACGGCGCATTCCGCAGTGGCTTGCCAAAGTGAGCGGCGAGTAACCCATGGACATCGATCAGGGCGAGTCGATCCGCTTCTGGCAAACCGCGCCATTGGCCGGGGTTGGGCCGGGGGCGTATCGCAGTGCACGGCTTTAGAATCAAAAGATCGCAGCCTTCGGCAGCTCCTACAAGAGCTGCCGAAGGCTGCGATCTTTTGATCTTTATTCGCCGATAGCGACGCCGCGCGCGGGATCGTTGATCCACTCGCTCCACGAGCCGGCATACAACGAACCCAACGGATAACCCGCCAGGCACAGCGCAAACAGATTATGGCAAGCCGTGACGCCGGAGCCGCAATACGCCACCAGATCGTCGGGCGAGCGATGACCGAGCTTGGCGGCAAAGCGCTGCTTGAGTTGCTCAGCCGGCAGGAAACGCCCGTCGCTGCCCAAATTCTCGGTGAACGCCGCGCATTGCGCGCCCGGAATGTGCCCGGCAATCGGGTCGATCGGCTCCACTTCACCTTTGAAACGCGGCAACGCGCGGGCATCGATCAAGGTCAGCTCTGGCTGGCCCAGACGCTGCTGAAGCTGTTCGGCACTCAGGAGCAGCGCATCGTCCGGCGTCCCGTTGAAGGTGCCACGCTTGATGTCGCAGGCATCCAGACTCAGCGGCAAACCGGCCGCGTGCCAGGCCTTGAGCCCGCCATCAAGAATGAACACACCCTCTTGCTTGCCCAGCCAGGCCAGCAACCACCAGGCCCGCGCCGCATAGGCACCCGGACCATCGTCGTACAAAACCACTTCGCTATCGTTGTCGATGCCCCAGGCCTGCAGACGCTCGATCAAATCCTGCGCGTCAGGTAACGGATGTCGCCCGGTGACACCCTTGACCACTGCCCCGCTTAAATCACGCTCAAGATCCGCAAAGCGCGACCCGGCGATATGGCCTTCGGCATAGCTGCGCTGTCCGTAATCCGGGTCTTCGAGGGCAAAACGACAATCCAGAATCACCAGCCCTGGCTGCTCCTTTTTCAGGTCCAGTGCTTGCGGGCTGATCAACTGCGCAATGGGCATAACGGGCTCCTGTGATTTAAACGATGTTTGATCCTACTGCACTTCTTCCAGCGCCTGGGCCAGCGGCACGTAAAACTCCTGGTAGAGGGCATCTACCTCAGCGCGAGCCTGATCCGTGACGAAACCAGCCTCGAGCACCAACACCTGATACACCCCACGTTTAATCGCCTGCTCGCTCAGGTGATTGGAGTTTTCCCGCGTGGTGCACAGGAAACGCACCCAGGACGTGAGGATGATCCACGCATTGAGGGTCAGGGATTCAATTTGCACTTTGTCCATGCACAGGATGCCGGCCTCGACGAAGCCCGCGTAGATGTGGGTGCCATGGATCAGGCAACGCTGGGAAAAGCGCCGATAACGGGCGGCCAGTTCAGGATCACTGTCGAGCAAGTGCTCAAGATCGCGATGTAAAAACCGGTAACGCCACATCGCCGCCAGCAGTTCCTGGAGGTAGAAGCGTTTATCGCTCACCGTGGCGGCCCGGCCCTGTGGCAGGCGCAGGAAACTGTCCACCAGGCTTTCGTACTCACTGAACAGCACGGCAATAATCGCCTGCTTGTTGGGGAAGTGGTAGTACAGGTTGCCCGGAGAAATCTCCATATGGGCAGCAATGTGGTTGGTGCTGATGCTGCGCTCGCCCTGCTGATTGAACAGCTCCAGGCTGTTCTGCACGATGCGCTCGCTGGTTTTGATCCGAGGGGCCATGGCTTGGGCTTTAATTCAGAGTGCGTTGACGGGCATCTTACGACCTATCCGTGGGTGGATAAAACAACGTGATCTCAGAATGGCATTTGACTTTATAGAGCATAGACTCTAAAAAGTTCCTTATTATAATAAATCCGGAGCCTACCATGACTGCTGACATTACCTACCTTCAGAACCTGCAGCAGCCCCTGGAAGAACTCCAAACCCTGTTTAACGCCCAGCGCGCCGCGTATGCCGCGAACCCGATGCCACCCGCGGCCCAGCGCCAGCAATGGCTGAAGGCGTTGCGCGAGCTGCTGAACACAGAACGCCAAGCCCTGATCGACGCGATCAGCCAGGACTTCAGTCACCGCAGTGCCGATGAAACGCTGCTCGCAGAACTGATGCCCAGCCTGCACGGCATCCACTACGCCAGCCGTCACCTCAAAGGCTGGATGAAAGCTTCGCGGCGCAAGGTCGGCATCGCCTTCCAACCCGCTTCGGCCAAAGTTGTTTACCAACCATTGGGCGTGGTCGGGGTGATCGTGCCCTGGAACTATCCACTGTATTTGGCCATTGGACCGCTGGTGGGCGCGTTGTCAGCGGGCAATCGGGTGATGCTCAAACTGAGCGAATCAACACCCGCCACCGGTTTGCTGCTCAAGGAATTGCTGGGCCGGATCTTCCCCGAAGACCTGGTCTGCGTGGTGTTGGGTGAAGCCGATATCGGCGTCGCGTTCTCCAGACTGCGCTTTGATCACCTGCTGTTCACCGGCGCCACCAGCATCGGTAAACATGTGATGCGTGCGGCGGCCGAGAACCTGACGCCAGTGACCCTCGAACTGGGCGGCAAGTCCCCGGCCATCGTCTCCCACGATGTGCCGCTCAAGGATGCCGCCGAACGTATTGCCTTCGGCAAGACGCTCAACGCCGGGCAAACCTGCGTCGCCCCGGACTATGTGCTGGTGCCGGAAGATCGTGTGGGTTCGTTCGTTGAAGCTTATCGCCAGGCCGTTCGAGGCTTTTATCCAACGCTGGCTGATAACCCGGACTACACGGCGATCATCAACGAACGCCAGTTGGCGCGGCTCAACGGCTACGTCAGTGACGCCACCAGCAAGGGCGCGCTGCTGATTCCGCTGTTCGATCAGGGCCAGGGGCGGCGCATGGGGCACAGCCTGCTGCTCAACGTCAGCGACGACATGACGGTGATGCAGGACGAAATCTTCGGCCCGCTGTTGCCCATTGTTCCGTACACGGATCTGGACGAAGCGTTTGCCTACATCAACCAGCGGCCACGTCCGCTGGCGCTGTACTACTTTGGCTACGACAAACGCGAGCAAAACCGGGTCCTCCATGAAACCCATTCCGGTGGCGTGTGCCTGAACGACACGTTGCTGCACGTCGCTCAGGACGACATGCCGTTCGGCGGCATCGGCGCCTCGGGCATGGGCCACTACCACGGTCACGAAGGTTTCCTGACCTTCAGCAAGGCCAAGGGCGTGCTGATCAAACAGCGCTTCAATGCGGCGAAACTGATCTATCCGCCGTACGGCACATCCATTCAGAAGCTGATTCAGAAGCTGTTTATCCGCTAACAAACGCCACCGTCAGGTAATAACAATAATGAG
This sequence comes from Pseudomonas sp. LBUM1644, assembly GCF_059716195.1. Taxonomy (NCBI): domain Bacteria; kingdom Pseudomonadati; phylum Pseudomonadota; class Gammaproteobacteria; order Pseudomonadales; family Pseudomonadaceae; genus Pseudomonas; species Pseudomonas sp. LBUM1644. Next base: position 5,958,384 of record NZ_CP166812.1, read on the forward strand.
CCCAAGCCTGTCCGATACACCCGTGCTGTCACGGCGCGGCCTGCTTAAATTCAGCCTCGGCGCGAGTGCTTTCCTGGCCACGGCTGGATTGGGTGCGAGCCTCAGCGGTTGCTCCTCGAGCATCCCGGCCAATGGCTTCGCGATTTTGCGCAGCGGCGATCTGCTGTTTTTGCGGGCGCTGCTCCCGGTGATGCTGGACGGCTCCGCGGCTGCCGAGAAAATGCCGGCAGCGGTCGACCAGACCCTGCACTGTCTGGATAACGGGCTGAATCACCTCTCACCGCAAATGCTCAAGCTCACTCAGCAACTGTTCGATGTGTTGGGGATGGCCGTGACGCGCGGGCCACTGACCGGGATCTGGGGCAGTTGGGAAAATGCCAGTGCCGATGAAATTCGGCACTTTCTGGATCGATGGGAAAACAGCTCGTTGAGCTTGTTGCGCATGGGGCACAGCTCGTTACTGCAACTGGTGATGATGGCGTGGTACAGCCGGGCCGAGTCTTGGGTGCATTGCGGGTATCCCGGGCCGCCAACAGTCTGAAATGTAGGAGCGAGCTTGCTCGCGATGGACGTTAACGATGACGCGTGCTTTCTGGATGAACACGCCGCCCTCAGGTTCTTCGCGAGCGAGCTCGCTCCTACAAGCAGCAGCCGCATCACCACCGAATCCAAAATAATAAGAGAACCTGAATATGCCCGTACCCGATCCGTTCCGCGAAGGCATGGCCCGCGGCTGGAAAACTTATAACGGGTCGCAACTGACCCAGGACCTGACGCTCGAAGCGGACGTGGCGATCATCGGCAGCGGCGCAGGGGGCGGGACCACCGCTGAAATCCTCAGCGCCGCCGGCTACAAGGTGCTGCTGATCGAGGAAGGCCCGCTCAAGACCAGCAGCGACTTCAAGATGCTCGAAGACCAGGCCTACACCAGCCTCTATCAGGAAGGTATCGGCCGCATGAGCAAGGACGGCGCGATTACCATTCTCCAGGGGCGGGCAGTGGGTGGCACCACGCTGATCAACTGGACTTCAAGCTTTCGCACCCCGCAGCCGACCCTCGAACACTGGGCCAAGGAACACAACGTCACAGGTCACACCCCGGCGGAAATGGCGCCATGGTTCGAGAAAATGGAACAACGCTTGGGCGTCGCCCCATGGATGGTCCCGCCCAACGCCAACAATGATGTGATCCGCAAAGGCTGCGAAAAGCTCGGCTATGCCTGGCATGTAATCCCGCGCAACGTACGTGGCTGCTGGAACCTCGGTTACTGCGGCATGGGCTGCCCGACCAATGCCAAGCAGTCGATGATGGTCACGACCATTCCGGCGACACTGGAAAAGGGCGGCGAGCTGCTCTACCTGGCCCGCGCCGAAAAGCTCTCGATCAAGGACGGCAAGGTGACCGGTTTGCAATGTGTGGCGATGGACGGGCGTTGCGTCGCGCCCACGGGCAAGACCATCACGATCAAGGCGCGGCATTTCGTGCTGGCCGGCGGCGGCATCAACAGTCCAGCGCTACTCCTGCGCTCCGATGCACCCGATCCGCACAAACGGCTGGGCAAACGCACGTTCCTGCATTTGGTGAACATGTCCGCCGGGCTGTTCGACGAAGTGATCAATCCGTTTTATGGCGCACCGCAGTCGATCTATTCCGACCATTTCCAATGGCAGGACGGCACCACTGGCAAGATGTCCTACAAACTGGAAGTGCCACCGCTGCACCCGGCGCTGGCCGCTACCCTGCTCGGCGGTTTCGGCCAGGAAAACGCCCGGCACATGGAAAGCCTGCCGCACACCCACGCGATGCTGGCGTTACTGCGCGATGGTTTTCACCCGGACAGCCCGGGCGGCAGCGTTGAACTGCGCGGCGATGGCACTCCGGTGCTCGACTATCAGGTTTCACCCTACGCCTGGGACGGGTTGCGCCGGGCGTTCCACAGCATGGCCGAGATCCAGTTCGCCGGTGGCGCCAACGCCGTGATGCCGATGCACGCCGACGCGCGTTATGTGAAAACCCTGGCCGAAGCACGCACGCTGATCGACGGCTTGAGCCTTGAGCTCTATCGCACTCGCCTGGGCAGTGCCCATGTGATGGGCGGTTGCGCGATGGGCGAAGACCCGAAAAACGCCGTGACCGACAGCCTCGGCCGCCATCACCAACTCAGTAATCTGTCGATCCACGACGGCTCGCTGTTCCCCACCAGCATTGGCGCAAACCCGCAATTGTCGGTCTACGGGCTGACGGCGCAACTCGCCACTGCACTGGCGCAACGTTTGAAAAACTCATGAAAATGGAGAATATTCCTACCGTCTATAGTGCTTTCTTACTCAACAGGCGACTTGGCCGACCGGGACGGCTGCGATACCATCCGACTCCCCAACGGACTCCCGCCAGGACGACGCGATGAACCGAGTGTTGTACCCAGGTACCTTCGACCCTATTACCAAGGGCCATGGCGACTTGGTCGAACGCGCCGCGCGCCTGTTCGATCATGTGATCATCGCCGTCGCCGCCAGCCCGAAGAAAAACCCGTTGTTTCCCCTGGAACAGCGTGTGGAGCTGGCCCGCGAGGTCACTAAACATCTGCCGAACGTTGAAGTCGTCGGCTTCTCGACGTTGCTGGCGCACTTCGCCAAAGAGAAGAACGCCAACGTGTTCCTGCGTGGTTTGCGCGCGGTCTCGGACTTCGAATACGAATTTCAGCTCGCAAACATGAATCGCCAGCTGGCGCCGGATGTGGAAAGCCTGTTTCTCACGCCGTCCGAACGTTACTCGTTTATTTCCTCGACGTTGGTTCGTGAAATCGCGGCGTTGGGCGGCGATATCACCAAGTTTGTCCACCCTGCGGTGGCCGACGCACTCACCCAGCGGTTCAAGAAGTAACGCCAACTGTAGGAGCGAGCTTGCTGGCGAAGGACGAAAGAGCGCCGTGTTCATTCAGACAGCCCTCGTCACCGTTAACGTCCATCGCCAGCAAGCTGGCTCCTACAGCGCCAATGCGGCACAATTGTGCGCATTGGTTTATTGCGCCCGGGCTTCACGCCCCGGCTGGAGTTAGCATGTCCCTGATCATCACCGACGATTGCATCAATTGCGACGTCTGCGAACCCGAGTGCCCGAACGCCGCTATTTCCCAAGGCGAAGAGATCTACGTGATCGACCCGAACCTGTGCACACAGTGTGTCGGCCACTACGACGAACCTCAGTGCCAACAGGTGTGCCCGGTGGATTGCATTCCGCTGGATGAAGCGCATCCGGAGACTGAAGAACAGTTGATGGCGAAGTATCGGGTGATTACCGGTAAGGCTTGAGGGCCCCAAAAGATCGCAGCCTGCGGCAGCTCCTACAGGATAAACGCGATCCCCTGTAGGAGCTGCCGAAGGCTGCGATCTTTTGATCTTGACTCACTCCTGCTGCTCAAACCCCTCCCCGATGCACCCCAGGCACCGCACAAACGCCGCTTTCGCCGGATCGACCACCAGCGCCTGCCCTGCATCGCCAACGCCGCCGCCCAGCGCGGTAAATGGCAACGACACCACAAATACCCCCGCCCCGATCACCGTTGCCACGACCAGCAACGGTCGGGCAATCAGCAAATCGCCGATCATGGCGTACGCCGGGGGATTGTGAATGGTGTAGAGCGGGTCGCCGCTGCCGCCCGTGGCCGCCAACACCGGCGGACCAGTGCTCAGCAGCAGCGCAACGATAAAGAATCGAAACAGGTTCATGACACGGTCCTTCGGCTAGGCAGTGAGAACACTGACTATAGACCGTCGGTGTTTCAGCTCTGGCAGCGCGGGCAAAAGACGCTGGCGCGCTGTCCCAGCTTCACTTCCCGCAGCTCCGTCCCACAGACCTTGCAAGGCTGGCCGCCGCGCCCGTACACAAACAGTTCCTGCTGGAAATAACCCGGCTGACCGTCACCACCGATAAAGTCCCGCAACGTGGTGCCGCCGCGTTCGATGGCCGCCGCCAGAATGCGTTTGATCTCGATTGCCAGCTTCAGATAACGCGCCCGGGAAATGCTCTTGGCTTCACGGCGCGGGTCGATCCCGGCGGCAAACAGTGCTTCAGTCGCGTAAATGTTGCCGACGCCAACCACTACCGCGTTGTCCATGATGAACGGTTTGACCGCCATGGCACGGGTGCGGGACTGCTGGAACAAACGCTCGCCGTCGAACAGGTCGGTCAACGGCTCCGGCCCAAGACGAATCAGCAATTCGTGGTTGAGCGGGTCGAGGCTCCAGAGCATCGCGCCAAACCGTCGTGGGTCGGTGTAGCGCAGGGCGAGGCCGGACTCGAGTTCGATGTCCACATGCTCATGCTTGGCCGCCGGCATGCCAACTTCCACCAGACGCAAATTGCCCGACATGCCCAAATGGCTGATCAACGTGCCGACTTCGGCGTTGATCAACAGGTACTTGGCGCGCCGTTCCACCAGCACGATACGCTGGCCCGACAGCCGCACATCCAGGTCTTCCGGAATTGGCCAGCGCAAGCGGCGGTCACGCACGATCACCCGGCTGACACGCTGGCCTTCCAGGTGCGGCGCAATTCCACGGCGGGTGGTTTCGACTTCTGGCAGTTCAGGCATGGCGTTCTCGAATCAGGCTATCCGACGTTCAGCGATGAGCACCGAGGTCACGAATCGTTTGTTTGAGGGTTTCGAAGTCGTAGTCCGATAGGCCGACATAATCGAGGACCAGATGGCTGATGCTGTTCCATTCGTGGTCTTCGGTCTGGTTGCCCAGCACCCGGTACGACGCACAAATGTGTTCGGCCATTTTCAGGATCGCCAGCAGGTTTTTCAGCTGACTGTTGCGTGACGACTCGTCACTGAAGATCGCCAGCGCATTGTGGTGATTGGCGATCGCGGTGCTCACATGCTCCGGCAGGCGCCAGGACTTGGCGGTGTAGTAACCGACCACCGCATGGTTGGTGTTGAACACGCGATTTTCGGTGTCGACCACCCTGCATTCGGCGCTGGCGTTAGCATAGGCCTCTTCCAGCGTCGTCATGTAATCGGGGAAGCGCTGCAGCATCAGCGGTACACCGCAGTCGTGGAACAGACCGAGGGCGTAGGCTTCATCGCCCGCCTGCGTGCCGATGCGCTTGGCCAGGGTCAGGCAGGTCATGGCCACGTCCTGGGCGGTGTCCCAGAAGCGGTTCAAGGTGACGATGGTGTCATCGTTCATTTCACCCTTGATCGACTGCGCATTGATCAGGTTGATGATCGAACGGCTGCCCAGCAGATTCACCGCGCGCTGGATCGAAGCGATTTTGTTGCTCAAGCCGTAATACGGCGAGTTGACGATTTTCAACAACGCCCCGGAGAGGCCAGGGTCCTGGGAGATCAGCTTGGCGATCACCTCCAGGTCCGGGTCGGGCATGTACTGTTCCATCTGCAAGTCCACCATGATCTGCGGCTGGGCTGGCACGCTGATGCCTTGCAGGGACTGTTGAATCTGTTCGGTGGTCAGCTCTTGGGACATAAGTACACACTCTGGGGCAGGTGGCGATTCTAACCTTTATAAAGTTGGATCCGACACACCGATGGTGCAATCGTGGGAAGTTTCATTTAAGCCCAGGCATTCGATAACGTCCGAAACCGCCTTCGCGAGCAAGCCCGCTCCCACAGTGGATTGGCGGCGTATACAAATACTGTGCACGACGCCAATCCACTGTGGGAGCGGGCTTGCTCGCGAAGAGGTCATCAGCGTTTCATCGCCCGTCAAACCCGCCGCCTCCCTCAACACGCTATACTCCCGCTCTTTTTTCCGGAGCGACGTCATGTCCCTGCCTAGCCTGCGCCTCAAAGCCAACGCCGACCGTCGCCTGCGAAACGGCCACTTGTGGGTCTATAGCAACGAAATCGATGTAGCCGCGACCCCTTTGCACGGTTTCAAGGCCGGCGATCAGGCCATCCTCGAAGCCGCCAGCGGCAAGCCGTTGGGCATCGTTGCCATGAGCCCGAACAACCTGATTTGCGCCCGTCTGCTGTCGCGCGACATCAAGTTGCCGCTGGACAAGTCGCTGCTGGTGCATCGCCTGAACGTCGCCCTGTCCCTGCGTGATCGCCTGTTCGACAAACCGTTCTATCGCCTGGTCTACGGTGATTCCGACCTGTTGCCGGGCCTCGTAGTAGACCGTTTCGGCGACATCCTCGTGGTGCAGATCGCCTCGGCGACCATGGAAGCCCATAAAGAAGACGTGATCGCGGCGCTGACCCAAGTGCTCAAGCCAAGCGGCATTCTGTTCAAGAACGACTCCGCGGCCCGTGACGCCGAAGGCCTGAACCGTTATGTCGAAACCGTGTTCGGCCTGGTGCCGGAATGGGTCGCGCTGGAAGAGAACGGCGTTAAATTCGAAGCCCCGGTCATCCAGGGTCAGAAAACCGGCTGGTTCTACGACCATCGCATGAACCGCGCACGCCTGGCCCCTTACGCCAAAGGCAAACGCGTGCTCGACCTGTACAGCTACATCGGCGGCTGGGGCGTGCAAGCCGCCGCATTCGGCGCCAGTGAAGTGTTCTGCGTCGACGCATCGGCCTTCGCCCTCGACGGCGTCGAGCGCAACGCCGCGCTGAACGGCGTCGCCGAAAAAATGACCTGCATCGAAGGCGATGTGTTCGAAGCCCTGAAAGAGCTGAAAGCCAGCGAAGAACGCTTCGACGTGATCGTGGCCGACCCGCCGGCGTTCATCAAACGCAAGAAAGACATGAAAAACGGCGAAGGCGCCTACCGCCGCCTGAACGAGCAAGCCATGCGCCTGCTCAGTAAGGACGGCATCCTGGTCAGCGCCTCGTGCTCGATGCACCTGCCGGAAGACGACCTGCAGAACATCCTGCTGACCAGCGCCCGTCACCTGGATCGCAACATCCAGATGCTGGAACGCGGCGGCCAGGGCCCGGATCACCCGGTGCACCCGGCAATTGCCGAGACCCGCTACATCAAAAGCATCACCTGCCGGTTGCTTCCAAACAGCTAACGACACAAACCCCTGTAGGAGCGAGCTCGCTCGCGATGGTCTCCAACGATAACGCTGGCGACCTGACACCCCGCGGCGCTCTCGGATTTTTCGCGAGCAAGCTCGCTCCTACAGACGGCGAGACACATCCTGACCCACTGTCGCAGCGACAACCGCCCGTCCCGCACCTACCGTTTCTCTTCACATCTCAGAAGAGGACAACGGAATGTCCAGCACACCACAAGCCCACCGCTTACGTACTGGCCGCTACTCGGAATCCGGGCGCATCTATCTGCTGACCGCCGTCACTCATGAACGGCAACCGATCTTCAAGGATTGGCGCATGGGTCGCCTGGTGGTGCAGGAGTTCAGAAGAGCTCAGGAAAGCGGCAATGCCACCTCAATAGCCTGGGTCGTCATGCCGGATCACTTTCACTGGCTGGTTGAATTGCATAACGGTGATTTATCGAAACTGATGCAATCGGCCAAGTCCCGAAGTGCTCGTGCCATTAATAAGGAAAGAGGTCGCCACGAGACGCTATGGCAAAAAGGCTACTTCGACCAGGCGTTGCGTCGCGAGGAAGATCTGAAAGCCATGGCACGCTACATCATTGCCAATCCATTGCGAGCCGGGTTAGTCGCACGTATCGGTGACTATCCGCTATGGGACGCCCTATGGCTCTGAAACACACATCCTTGTAGGAGCGAGCTCGCTCGCGAAGAACGTCAACGATAACGCAGCACTCTCAGGTTCATCGCGAGCAAGCTCGCTCCTACAACAGATTCAGAAATCTCCTGCGGCCACCTGCATTGACTTTCCTCCTGATCGAACCAATCCTCGGACACCCTCACGGACCGAGAGCTGATTGATGACTCACGTCATACGCACCAAAGGAAAATCGTCGCTCATCGCGCTAATGATGACCATCACGTTGCTGGGAGTTTTCCCGCTGGACGTGGTGCTCCCGTCTTTCCCCCATCTCTCTGAATACTTCCGTACCTCGCCGTCCGACATTGCGTTGTCCGTCAGCCTGTTCGCCATTAGCCTTGCGCTATCCGTGGTGTTTGTCGGGCCGCTGTCGGATGTGTGGGGGCGCAAGAGCATTTTGCTGGCCGGTATCGCCATCACGATCGTTGGTGCGACGGGCTGCCTGGTTTCCAGCGATTACAGCTGGTTTCTGCTGTTCCGCGTCGTTCAGGCAGTGGGTTGCGGAGCCTTTGTGCTGTCGCAGGCACTGATTCAGGATTGTTTCGTCGGCAAGGAACAGCAGCGAGTCCGAATCTGGATGACAACCTGCAGCGGGGTGTTCATTTCCATCTCGCCGCTGGTCGGAACCTGGCTGCAATTGCATCTGGGCTGGCAGGGCAGCTTCTACGTATCTATCGTGTTGGCCGTGATTGTCTGGATGAGGGCCAGCGTTTTGCTCAAGCAAACCCCGCGCCGTCGTGTTGCTTCCCGCGGTCGCTTTTTCAGTCCCTACTGGCGGCTGTGTTCCGATCTGCGCTTCACGGGCTACTGGCTTATTTCGGGCCTGGCCTTTGCCTGCCATTTTTCATTTATCGTCATTTCTCCCATCATCTTCATGGAGCGCCTTGCCCTCTCACCCTATGAATTTGCCTGGGCACTGCTGCTGTATGGCGTGGCTTATGTGCTCGGAGGAATCGTTGCCAGCGCGCTGCATCGACGTCTGCCGGCCAATTCGCAGATCGTTATCGGCCTGGCGCTGATCGCGCTGTCGGGGTTGGTCATGCTGTCGCTGGCGAATCAGTTCGGGCTCACTGCGGCTGCGGTCTTGATCCCCATGCTCATTTGTACCGCCGGCACCACCATTGCCAGGCCTATTGCCAATTCCAAAGCCATGACCCTCTATCCACAGGATGCCGGCACATCCTCTTCGGTCGGTGGCGTGATGATGTTCATGTGCGGCGGCGTGATCAGCGTAATAATCAATCTCGCGTCCGAAAACCTGACCACGGCTCTCGCTTTATGCTTTCTGACCCTGAGTGCTACGGGTCTTGGTTTGAACGCGTTGATCACTCGGCGGAATCTGGCGCTGAATATCGGCTGATACCTGTAGGAGCAGCCGGTCGACGCTCGATTGCTCGCGAAAAACCATCCGGCGCCTCATTCCATCAGGTTAAGCGCGTCATCGTTGACGCCCATCGCGAGCAAGCTCGCTCCTACAACAGATTCAGAAATATCCCGCACTCGCCTGCGTTGACTTCCCCTCTCATCAAATCAATCCTCGTTCCCCCCCTCACGGACCGAGAGATGTGCTTGATGACTCACGCTATTCATGCCAAAGAAAAGTCATCCATCATCCTGCTGTTGATGACCATGACATTGCTCGCCGTCTTCCCTCTAGACGTCGTACTCCCGTCCTTTCCTGCCCTCTCCGACTACTTCCGCACCTCACCTTCCGATATCGCCCTGTCTGTCAGTATCTTTGCGATCGGCCTGGCACTTTCGCTGCTGCTGATCGGGCCGTTGTCCGACATGTTCGGTCGAAAAAAACTGCTGTTGGGTGGAATTGCCCTGTCCGCAATGGGTGCAACGGGGTGCCTTTTCGCCAGCGATTACGCCTGGTTTCTGGGCTTTCGTGTTGTTCAGGCGGTGGGTTGCGCGTCGTTTGCCTTATCTCAAGCGCTGGTCCAGGACCTGTTCGCCGGTCGGGAGTTGGAGCGCCTGCGGATCTGGATGGTCACTGCTGGCGGGATCTTCATCTGCAGTTCACCCCTGATGGGCACTTGGTTGCAGTTGTATCTGGGCTGGCAGGGCAGTTTTTATGTATTCATCATCCTGGCGATTATTGTCTGGCTAAGATCTTTTTTTCTGATCAAGGAAAATCACCGCAGCAACCTGATGCCCCGGCGTTTTTTCGGCACCTATTGGCTGCTCTGCTGCGACATTCGCTTTATGGGTTACTGGTTGATTTCGGCGCTGGCTTTCGCCTGCCATTTCTCGTTCATCGTCATTTCGCCGGTCATTTTCATGGAACACCTGAATCTGTCGACCTATGAATTCGCCTGGGCACTGTTGCTGTACGGCGTGGCCTATGTGATCGGCGGAATTGTTGCCAGCATCCTGCACCGCCATATGGATGGCGGCACGCAAATCAACGTCGGCCTGCACCTGATCGCGTTGTCGGGTCTGGTGATGCTGTGGCTGGTCTGGCAGTTCGGCCTGTCCGTCGCCACCGTACTGGCACCCATGCTGATCTGTACTGCCGGCACCACCATCTCCCGTCCCATCGCAAACTCCAAAGCGATGAGTCTCTACCCGCAACACGCCGGCACAGCGACCTCCGCCGGCAGCCTGTTGATTTTCATGTGCGGCGGTGTGATCAGCGTGGTGATCAACCTCGCGTCGGAAGACCTGACCACGGCTCTCGCCTTATGTTTCTTGACCCTGAGTGCTGCGGGGCTTGGTTTGAACACGTTGATTGTGCAGCGCAATCTGGCGTTGAAAACGAGCTGATACCTACAGGAGCGAGCTGCTCGCGAAAAATCATCAACGATAACGCTGGCAGCCTTAGACCTCACGGCGCTCTCGGGTTTTTCGCGAGCAAGCTCGCTCCTACCGGGAGGTGGTTTAATCGCGCCCCCGTATGTCACGTAAGCGTTAGCACCACGTTTGTGGGCATTCCCTCCAGCCGCCAGCCGTGTAGAATCGCGACATTCATCGCCAGTCATCCCCCGGCGGGTTTATGAGCTCAAGCTGAAGCGCGCGGCGATCCCGCAAAGTTATCGGCAACTTCCGGACACAAGGCCATTTCTGAGTGTTCCAGACGTCAATAGAAGCTCACTTCCCTTTTGATACCTGATTAGCCGCCCGGAGTGCTTCATGCCTGATTACCGCTCGAAAACATCCACCCATGGCCGCAACATGGCCGGCGCCCGCGCACTGTGGCGCGCCACGGGGATGAAAGATGACGACTTCAAAAAGCCGATCATCGCCATTGCCAACTCCTTCACCCAGTTCGTACCTGGCCACGTCCACCTGAAGGACCTGGGCCAACTGGTCGCCCGCGAGATCGAACGCGCCGGTGGCGTGGCAAAAGAATTCAACACCATCGCCGTCGATGACGGCATCGCCATGGGCCACGACGGCATGCTGTATTCGCTGCCGAGCCGCGAGATCATCGCCGACTCCGTCGAATACATGGTCAACGCCCACTGCGCCGATGCGATCGTCTGCATTTCCAACTGCGACAAGATCACCCCGGGCATGCTGATGGCGTCCCTGCGCCTGAACATTCCGGTGATCTTCGTCTCCGGCGGCCCGATGGAAGCCGGCAAGACCAAACTGGCCAGCCACGGTCTCGACCTCGTCGACGCCATGGTGATCGCCGCCGACGAAAGCGCTTCTGACGAGAAAGTCGCTGAATACGAGCGTAGCGCCTGCCCGACGTGCGGTTCGTGCTCCGGCATGTTCACCGCCAACTCGATGAACTGCCTGGTAGAAGCGCTGGGCCTGGCATTGCCGGGCAACGGTTCGACCCTGGCCACACACAGCGACCGCGAACAGCTGTTCCTGCAGGCCGGCCGCACCATCGTCGAGTTGTGCAAGCGCTACTACGGCGAAAACGACGAGTCGGTGTTGCCGCGCAACATCGCCAACTTCAAGGCGTTCGAAAACGCCATGACGCTGGACATCGCCATGGGCGGTTCCACCAACACCATCCTGCACTTGCTGGCCGCGGCCCAGGAAGCCGAGATCGACTTCGACCTGAAGGACATCGATCGTCTGTCCCGCCACGTACCGCAACTGTGCAAGGTCGCGCCGAACATCCAGAAGTACCACATGGAAGACGTGCACCGTGCCGGCGGGATCTTCAGCATCCTCGGCTCGCTGGCCCGTGGCGGCTTGCTGCACACCGACCTGCCGACCGTACACAGCAAGACCCTGGCCGAAGGCATCGCCAAGTGGGACATCACCCAGACCGACGACGAAGCCGTGCATCACTTCTTCAAGGCTGGCCCGGCGGGCATCCCGACGCAAACTGCGTTCAGCCAGTCGACCCGTTGGGAAACCCTGGACGACGACCGTGAAAACGGCTGTATCCGTAGCGTTGAACACGCTTACTCGAAAGAAGGCGGCCTGGCCGTTCTCTACGGCAACATCGCGCTGGACGGCTGCGTGGTGAAAACCGCCGGCGTCGACGAGTCGATCCATGTCTTCGAAGGCAACGCCAAGATCTTCGAAAGCCAGGACAGCGCCGTACGCGGCATCCTCGCGGACGAAGTGAAGGCCGGCGACATCGTGATCATCCGTTACGAAGGCCCGAAAGGCGGCCCGGGCATGCAGGAAATGCTGTACCCGACGTCGTACCTGAAATCCAAAGGCCTGGGCAAAGCCTGCGCCCTGCTCACCGACGGCCGTTTCTCCGGAGGCACTTCGGGCCTGTCCATCGGCCACGCTTCGCCAGAAGCCGCTGCTGGTGGCGCGATTGGCCTGGTGCAGGACGGCGACAAAGTGCTGATCGACATTCCGAACCGCTCGATCAACCTCTTGATCAGCGACGAAGAAATGGCCGGGCGCCGTGCCGAGCAGGATCAGAAAGGCTGGAAGCCTGTGGAAAAACGTCCACGCAAGGTGACCACCGCACTGAAGGCCTACGCCCTGCTGGCGACCAGCGCCGACAAAGGTGCCGTGCGTAACAAGGCGATGCTCGACGGGCTGTAAGCGTTAACCGTTGAACAAAAAAAATGCCCCGCCAAGTGCGGGGCATTTTTTTGCGCCGAAATCTGCTGATCGCCCCCACTTGGGATCGATCCAATCCCTGTAGGAGCTGCCGCAGGCTGCGATCTTTTGATCTTCAGCAATCTATAAGATCAAAAGATCGCAGCCTTCGGCAGCTCCTACAAAGGGGCCCGGCGCTAGTCCTGCGGGTCGAGGTTATCCAGCGCTTGATTTACCGCCAGCTCGCCCAACATGATGACCTGCGCGATGCCCAGCATCGTGCTGCGTTGAGTGCCTTCCAGCAGTGCGGCGAAATCGCTGGCCATGACATTGGCCGAGGCGAGTGATTCGCAGGCATGAGCCAAGGCGCACAAGTCGGCGGATTCTGAAGCACCCGTAGGGCGTTACGCAAGAATGTGTAGCCTGCGAGAGTGTCTGGAGATGTTAATTAAACAGAGGCTTTCATTGCCCACGCAGGCCTCTTCGCGAGCAGGCTCGCTCCCACAGGGGGTCGGCTGTGAACACAGGATTTGTGAACAAAATAGATCAACTGTAGGAGCTGCCGAAGGCTGCGATCTTTTGATCTTCTTCGGCGCGACCATTAAAGATCAAAAGATCGCAGCCTGCGGCAGCTCCTACAGTCGCATCTGGGGGTTACTGGATTTCTTCAGGCTTGACGATCACCCAGTTCTTGTCCGCCGTGACCGGCAACCCTTCCTTGGCCTGGGCTGCAGCGTGCTTGGTCATCATGCCGTTAATCTGGGTCATGTATTTGTCTTTGCGGTTGACCCACAAGTGAATGCCACCCTTGGCCACGTCAACGCTGTGGAACAGCATGTAACCGTCGCTGCTCGGGGTGTCGCCGCCGACCAGAACCGGTTTTTTCCACTCATCGATGTAGGTCAGGATCGCCGCTTGCTTACCGGCCATCCAAGTGGCCGGGGTCCACAGGTACGGGGTCAGTTCAAGGCCGAGGTTGGCTTTCTCGTCATACTTGCCAGCGGTGATCTGCTTGCGCGCGGTGGTCAGCTCGCCGGTCTTGCGGTCCTTGAGCAGCGTGGTCACGCCGATCACATTCTGCGGTTTGACGTTGTAGCCGTATTTCGGATCGGCAGCGACCATGCGCACCAGTTCCTCCGAGGCGGCGGTCATCACGTAGACCTCGATGCCGTTCTCCATCAGCTTGTTGTAGAGCTCGGCCTGGCCGGTGAAGACTTTCGGCGGGTTGACGTCGAGGGTCTTGACCACGTCGCCGTCGTAATACGTGGTCGGCACCGGTTTGCCGGAAGCCATCAACTCGTCGACGTAGCCCTTGAGCTCGGTCAGCGTGAAGCCGGAGAACACCTGGGCGACCCATGGGTAGCAAACCATGTCGTCGATTTCGCAGAGGCGATAGTAGTAGCTGAACAGGCTTTCCTTGTGATCGGCAGTGTCTTTGAACGGAATCAGCTTCAGGGAGGGGTCGAGTTTCTCGCGGGTGATCAGGCCCTTGTTCTCCATGAACGGCAGCAACGACTCTTCGAGGTCGTAGCGGTAGCTGGTGTTGTCCATGTCGAACACCGCGAAATTACCCTTGTTGGCGTTGGCCGCAATCATTGCGTCCAGCGCCTTGGCCTGATCGGCTGGCCAGTGCTTCAAATCCGTGGCAAATACCTGGCCGGTGAGGCCAAGGCAGAGTGCGGCAGCCAGAATTTTCGGTGCGCGTTTCATCGGCATGCTTCCCTTATTAAAAGACCCTGATTCAAAGAATATCGACGCTAACAAATTAGTGTGACGGTCCTCGTCTGCCTGCGACCGTTAACGCACCTATTGCGCCAGCTGCATCTCCGACAACGACACTCTCTTATTCCAAAAACGACAGTCTTCAGACTTTTTTGATATTAATTCTTTATATTTCAAGCTGTTAGGCTTGCGGGTTCGCAGTCACCAACGCATGTGGCTGGCACAAGTCCTATCGGAGTTTTCATGAATCTGCCGCTGATCCTCAATCTGCTGGTGTTCCTCGCCCTGCTTTTCGGCCTGGCGCAAACCCGTCACACCACGTGGAGCTTAGCCAAGAAAGTCCTGCTCGCACTGGTGCTGGGCGTGGTGTTCGGTGTTGCGTTGCACACTGTCTACGGTGCCGGCAACCCGGTGCTGAAAGCCTCGATCGGCTGGTTCGATCTGGTGGGCAACGGTTACGTGCAGTTACTGCAAATGATCGTGATCCCGCTGGTGTTTGCCTCGATCCTCAGTGCGGTGGCGCGCCTGCACAATGCGTCGTCGCTGGGCAAAATCAGCTTCCTGACCATCGGCACGCTGCTGTTCACCACCGCCATCGCGGCGCTGATCGGCATCGGTCTGACCAACCTGTTCGGCTTGACCGCAGAGGGACTGGTGGCCGGCACCCAGGAAATGGCTCGCCTGCAAACCATCCAGACTGATTACGCCGGCAAGGTCGCGGACCTGAATGTGCCGCAGCTGTTGCTGTCGTTCATACCGCAAAACCCGTTCGCCGACCTGGCTCGCGCTAAACCGACCTCGATCATCAGCGTGGTGATCTTCGCGGCATTCCTCGGGGTTGCCGCGCTGCAACTGCTGAAAGACGATGTCGAAAAAGGTCAGAAAGTAATCAACGCCATCGACACCCTGCAAGCCTGGGTGATGCGCCTGGTGCGCCTGGTGATGAAGCTGACGCCGTACGGCGTGTTGGCGCTGATGACCAAAGTGGTCGCCGGTTCCAACCTGCAAGACATCATCAAGCTCGGCAGTTTCGTGGTGGTTTCCTACATTGGCCTGGGCCTGATGTTTGTCGTCCACGGCGTGCTGGTGTCGGCAGCCGGGATCAACCCGCTGCGTTTCTTCCGCAAGATCTGGCCGGTGCTGACGTTTGCCTTCACCAGCCGCTCCAGCGCGGCGACGATTCCGCTGAGCATCGAAGCGCAGACCAGCCGTTTGGGTATTCCGCAGTCCATTGCCAGTTTTGCCGCTTCGTTCGGCGCGACCATTGGCCAGAACGGCTGCGCGGGTTTGTACCCTGCGATGTTGGCGGTGATGGTTGCGCCGACCGTAGGCATTAATCCGCTGGACCCGCTGTGGATTGCGACGCTGGTGGCGATTGTGACGCTGAGTTCGGCCGGTGTGGCGGGCGTGGGCGGTGGCGCGACGTTTGCCGCGTTGATCGTGCTGCCGGCGATGGGCTTGCCGGTGTCACTGGTGGCGTTGCTGATTTCGGTTGAGCCGCTGATTGATATGGGCCGTACGGCGTTGAACGTCAGCGGTTCGATCACGGCGGGGGCGATTACCAGCCAGATGATGCAGCAGACGGATAAAGCGCTGCTGGATGCGGATGAGCATTCGGAGTTGGCTCACGCGTAATTGACCTTGTGGCGAGGGGATTTATCCCCGTTGGGTTGCGCAGCGACCCATTATTTTGGGGCTGCTTCGCAGCCCAACGGGGATAAATCCCCTCTCCACAGATCAAGCTTTTTCCCAAACCTCGAAGCTGTACGCCGGCTTGTCATCTGCAGCCGGGTTCTCGATGTTCGACACCAATTTCCACTGCTTCAAATCAAACTCCGGAAACCACGCATCCCCGTCCGGGCTCAACGCCACGCGGGTCAAATACAGCCTATCCGCCTGCGCCATCCCCTGCGTATACAACTGCGCGCCGCCAATCAACATCACCTCATCGACGCCCTGCTCCAGCGCCCATTCCCGAGCCCGAACCACTGCGGCCTCCAGCGACGGATAAACCTCCGCGCCTTCCAACACCAGGTCCGCCTGACGGCTGACCACGATGTTCAACCGGCCCGGCAGCGGGCGTCCCAGGGAATCCCAGGTCTTGCGGCCCATGATGATCGGCTTGCCGAGCGTGGTGGCCTTGAAGTATTTGAAGTCCCCCGGCAAGTGCCAGGGCATGCTGTTGTCGACGCCGATCACACGGTTTTCACCGAGGGCTGCGATCAGGCTGAGGGGGAGTGATTTAGTCATGCCGGCGAGGATACCAGAGCCCCGCGTACCCCGATAAGCGCCACAGCGGTTATGCTCACAGCTCATTTGAGCGACGGGATGCCGCGTGACTGAACTGACTCCACTGCAAAACCTCTGGCTGACCGAAACCGTGCGCCTGCGTGAAGAACATGCCGGTCCTCTGGATGATCTGGAAGCCAACCGACTGGCGCGCACCGCCGGCGGTGACCTGCCGACACGGATCCAGCATCGCGCCCTGTGGCTGGCCGAGCGGGACGGTTTGGCGGGCGCACTCAACCATTGGCTGCAGGGCGCGCGACTATCGCTGCTGGTGCTGTCGGTGCTGGCCGTGGTGAGCGGCGCCGGCCTGGCGTTCGCCGCGTTAGGCGACGGGCAATTCCCGGTGAATGTGTTCTGGGCCTTGGGCAGCCTGCTTGGGTTGAACCTGATTCTGTTATTGAGTTGGGCGTTGGGCTTGATGTTCGCTGGCGAACACGGCGCCACGCTCGGGCGCTTGTGGCTGTGGCTCAGTGAAAAACTCGCCCGCGATGCCAAAGCCGCGCAACTGGCGCCTGCCCTGCTGTTGTTACTGCAACGACAGAAACTCAATCGCTGGGCGATCGGCGTGCTGGTCAACGGTTTGTGGTTGCTGGCGATGCTCAGTGCATTGGTGATTTTGCTGACGTTGATGGCGACCCGGCGCTACGGTTTCGTCTGGGAAACCACCCTGCTCGGCGCCGACACCTTTGTTGCCATGACCCAGGGCCTCGGCGCCCTGCCCGCGCTGCTGGGTTTCAACGTGCCGACGGTGGACATGATCCGCGCCAGTGGCGATGCCGCGCTGAACATCGAAAGTGCCCGTCAAGCCTGGGCCACCTGGCTGGTCGGCGTGTTGGTGGTCTACGGCATTGTGCCTCGCCTGCTGCTGGCACTGCTCTGCCTGTGGCGCTGGAAAGCCGGCCAGGCTGGATTGCACCTGGATCTGAACCTGCCCGGCTACGCCCAACTGCGCGAACGGCTGATGCCCACCAGCGAACGCCTGGGCATCAGCGATGCCGCGCCAGCACAGCTTCATAAAGTCGAAAACGGTTTCAGCGAGCTGCAAAGCGATGGCGCGCTGTTGGTCGCCATCGAGCTGGACTCTCAACGCCCCTGGCCGCCGCCCTTGCCAAAAACCGTGAACGACGCAGGCATCCTCGACAGCCGCGAATCGCGTAACAAACTCTTGGAACAACTCAGTCGCTTCCCACCGGCCCGATTAGCCATCGCCTGCGATCCACGCCGCTCACCGGATCGCGGCAGCCTGGCATTGATCGCCGAACTGGCGCGCAACGCCAGCGCCACCCGCGTCTGGTTACTGCAAGCGCCACCCGGTGAAGCGCTGGATGCCGAGCGCCTCGGCGACTGGCACGTCGCGCTGCAACAACTTGAGCTGTCGTTCGCCGATTGCGCGCCGATGAACTGGTTGGAGACCGGTCATGACTAATCCCTGGAAACCGCCGTTGAAGCTCGCCGTGGTCGGCCACACCAATGTGGGTAAAACCTCATTGCTGCGGACCCTGACCCGCGATGTCGGCTTCGGCGAAGTCTCCCATCGCCCCAGCACCACGCGACACGTCGAAGGTGCACGCTTGTCGGTGGACGGCGAGCCCTTGCTCGACCTGTTCGACACCCCCGGCCTGGAAGATGCCATCGCCCTGCTCGATTACCTCGAACGCCTGGAACGCCCCGGTGAACGCCTCGACGGCCCGGCCCGACTGGCGCGATTTCTGGAAGGCAGTGAAGCGCGGCAGCGTTTCGAACAGGAAGCCAAAGTGCTGCGGCAACTGCTGACCTGCGACGCCGGTCTCTACGTGATCGACGCCCGCGAGCCCGTGCTGGCCAAGTACCGCGACGAACTGGAAGTGCTGGCCGGCTGCGGCAAACCGCTGTTGCCGGTGCTGAACTTCGTCAGCAGCGCCAACCACCGTGAGCCGGACTGGCGCGAAGCGTTGGCGCGTTTGGGCTTGCACGCCTTGGTGCGTTTCGACAGTGTCGCGCCACCGGAGGATGGTGACCGTCGACTCTATGAAAGCCTCGCACTGCTGCTGGAAAATTCCCGCGATCAACTGGAGCGCCTGATTGCCGATCAACAGGCGCAACGCCTGGCCCGCCAACAAAGCGCAGCACGGTTGATTGCCGAATTGTTGATTGATTGCGCCGCGTGTCGACGCAGCGTGATCAGTGACGCCGAGCAAGAACAGCAGGCCATCAGCGAACTGCGCAAAGCGGTTCGCCAACGGGAACAGCGCTGCGTCGAAGCCCTGCTCAAGCTCTACGCTTTCCGTCCGCAGGACGCGGCGGCCAGTGATCTGCCGCTGCTCGATGGTCGATGGGGTGATGACCTGTTCAATCCGGAAACCCTTAAGCAACTGGGCGTGCGAGTCGGCGGCGGAATCGCCGCTGGCGCAGCAGCCGGGGCCGGTGTCGACTTGCTGGTGGGTGGCCTGACCCTCGGCGCGGCGGCATTGGCCGGGGCGATTGCCGGTGGGGCCCTGCAAACCGCACGCAGTTATGGCAGCCGTTTGCTGGGCAAGATCAAAGGGCAACGGGAATTGACCGTCGATGACAGCGTGCTGCGTCTGTTGGCGTTGCGCCAACGGCAGCTGGTGCAGGCGCTGAATGCACGTGGCCATGCGGCGATGGACAGCATTCAGGTGGCCACGCCCCAGGACAAAACCTGGCGCGAAGGCAAGCTGCCCGAAGCACTGAACAAGGCGCGGGCGCATCCGCAGTGGTCGTCGCTTAATCCGCACCCGAAGTTAAGTCAGGCGGAGCGGCAGGAGCAGGTTGAGGTGCTGGCGCAGCAGTTAGTTGTGTCTTAACCCCCCCGTAGCAGCTGCCGAGCCTGCGAGGCTGCGTCCGGCTGCGTAGCAGCCGTAAAACCATGCACTGCGCGCTGTCTGGCAAACCGCGTTTTCGAGGTTTACGACTGCTACGCAGCCGGACGCAGCCTCGCAGGCTCGGCAGCTGCTACAGGGATAGCGACTACCAACCGTTCTTCAAAAACTCGCGCACCAGCGAAGCTACTCTTCGCCGATCCGTGCGATCCGAGCGCCCGTCATTGTCCACATCCGACGCCAATATCACCTCCAGTTCACCATCGTCATCAAGATCGTGAACCGCTGCTTTATAGGCAATTGTCGGCCCATCATGAAAATGCAGGCGTACCGTTTCCGGCGAGCCGTCAGCCGATGGATTCTGCGAGAAAATGCGCAAGTGCCGCGCCTCCCCTTCATCGCTGTTGAACCAGGCGCATTTCAAATACGTTTTGCTGAACGATGTGAGCCGTCGTCGATCCGCCTCAGTTGCCTTGCGCTGCAACCGGTATTCTTCGTAGAACTCAAAGTGCACGGTATCTGCCACACCCTTACCGCTTCGATCCTGTGCAATCACTTTCAAATAACGCATCCGTGCGCTTCCTTGGCAAAAACCCAGACTGCCCCGTTGCCGCAAGGCAATCCATCCTCCGTTTCGCTATTGCCCGTGGGACAACTCAGCGCGCCTCGCAGGACAAGACGTTCGCGGCTTTGCGTTTCAACACCTCGAGATCCATCACCGGCACCCACATTTCCTTGGCCAACTCATCCCACTGGCGCATCCGCAAACTGACCGCACACAACGGGTCTTGTTCGAAGGCTTCTGCCTCTTCAACGGTCATCACCCCGCCCTGATATTCCAGAGTTCGACGACTGGCTTCGCTCAAGCGCTCGTAGTACCCGGGCTCTTTCAGGGTCAGATAACGCTTGGCCTGAACGTGGTATTCCACCAACCGCGCCAGGCGTTCGCTGAAACCTGCGCGGCGCAAGTAATCAGCGCCCAGGCGTTCATGGCTGACCACGCCGAAACCGCCCATGTTCTCGGTACTTTCGGCGCAGATATGCCCGATGTCGTGGAAGAACGCTGCCAGCACCACTTCATCATCGAAACCTTCGGCCATGGCCAGTTCCGCCGCCTGGGACATGTGCTCGATCTGCGACACCGGCTCACCGATGTAGTCGCTGTCGCCAAAGCGTTCGTACAGCGCAAACACTTCGGCGATCACTTGTTCGTTGCGGCCCATCACATTTCTCCCAGCAAGGTGGCGACGTTTCGTTCGGCCATCGCCGGCCCGACACTCATGCCGACACCGGTGTGCATCAGTGCCACGCTCACGCCCTGCATTGGCCGCAGGAACGAGAACGGCCCCGGCCCTCGCGATCCATAAACACCCTGCCAGCGTTCGATCACTTGCACCTTGCAACCCAGCGTCTGCTCGGCCAGTTCAAGCATCCAGTTGTCCACCTGCTCGGCGTTGAACGGCGACGGGTCGCTACCGTAATGGTGGGAATCGCCGATGATCAACTCACCGTAAGGGGTCGGGCTGATCAACAAGTGAATGCCGTTTTCATGCAGGTGCGGTTCTTCTCGCACAATCTGAGCCTGCACCGCCGCCGCTTCGGGCAGATCGGCAAAGGCGCCGTAGTGCACGCAACTCAATCCGGTGAGCACCGCATGTTGCAGGTTGAGGTTGATGTGCGGCCGGGCGCGGAGCATTTGCAGGCGGCAGGTTTGCGGGTTGAGTGCGGCAATCGGCTCGGCGAGCAAGGTCTGATAATCGTGGCCGGAGCAGACGATGATCTGCTCGGCGCTGAAGGTCCCGGCCGTGCTGTGCAAGCGCCCCGGTTCGATGTCGCGCACCAAGGTGGAGAAGTGAAACTCGACGCCGAAGTCGCGGCGCAGGTAGTCGATCAGCGCAGGGATCGCTTCGCGGGAATACACCTGTTGATCATCGATGCCGTGTAACGCGGCGCGGTGATGGCTGAACTGGCCGCCGTACACATCGCGCAATGCAGCGCCGCGCAGCAGTTCGACGCGGTAACCGTGCTCCACCGCTCGGCCGCCGCAAAAGGCTTCCAACAACTGTTCTTCGGCTTCGGTTCGGGCGAACAGGTACGAGCCGTTGCGCTTGAGTTTGAGGCCGGCGTGTTGCCCCCACTGGCCCCAGATGTCACGACTGGCCTTGGCCAGTTCGAGCATCGGGCCTGGAGGCTGGCCGGTGACGAGGGCCTGGCCGAAGTTGCGAACCGAGGCACCGAGCGGTGTTTCGCTGCGTTCGAAAACGTTGACTTTTAGACCGCGTTTGGCGGCGGCGTAGGCGTGGGACAGGCCGAGAATGCCGGCGCCGACGATTAGCATGTCGCTGTGGTGTGTCATTAAGAGATGTCCTGAATTCATAACCGCTTTCGCGAGCAAGCCCGCTCCCACAAGGAGTACGCGTTCCCCTGTGGGAGCGGGCTTGCTCGCGAAGAGGCCCTGTCTGCCTGCGAAAATTTACTTGGCAACCACTTTCTCGGACTTGCCGTCATAGCGCTTGCGCCATTCAGTCAGGATTTCATCGCGGTTCTTCGACGCCCAGGCAAAGTCGTTCTTGATCAAACGCTGCTCGTAATCCGCCGGCAATTCGGTCTGCGGCTTAGCGATACCCGGCTGAGCGAGGACCGCGAAGTTCTCTTTATAAAGCTCCATCGCCGCAGGACTTGCCGAGAAGTCAGCCAGTTTCTTCGCCGCGTCTTCATGCTGTGTGCCCTTGATCACGGCGGTCGCTTCGATCTCCCAGCCCAGGCCTTCCTTCGGCAGGATGATGTCCAGCGGCGCGCCCTGGCGTTTCAGCTGAACAGCCGGGTATTCGAAGGAAATGCCGATCGGGAACTCACCCGCCGCCGCCAGTTTGCAAGGCTTGGAACCGGAGTGAACGTACTGGCCGATGTTCTGGTGCAGGTCGTCCATGTACTGCCAGCCCTGCTTCTCGCCGAAGGTTTGCAACCAGGCGCTGACGTCGAGGAAACCGGTGCCGGACGACGCCGGGTTCGGCATCACGATTTTGCCTTTGTACTCAGGCTTGGTCAGGTCCTGCCAGCTCACGGGTTTGGTCAAGCCCTGCTTCTCGGCTTCGACGGTGTTGAAGCAAATGGTCGCGGCCCAGACGTCCATGCCGACCCACGCGGGTGGGTTGGCGGCGTCGCGGTAGTTGCCGCCGATTTTGCCCAGGTCCTTCGGCGCGTAGCTTTGCAGCATGCCTTGCTGATCGAGGATCGCCAGGCTCGACGCGGCCAGGCCCCAGACGGCGTCGGCTTGTGGGCGCTCTTTCTCGGCCAGCAGCTTGGCGGTGATGATCCCGGTGGAATCACGCACCCACTTGATCTCGACGTCCGGGTTGGCCTTTTCGAAGGCGTCCTTGTAGGTCTTCAGTTGTTCGGCTTCGAGCGCGGTGTACACCGTCAACTCGGTTTTCGCCGCGAAGGCGTTCAGGCTGAAAGCAGTGAGGACAGCAGCGGCTAGGGCCAGGGGCTTGAACATGATCTTTTCCTGTTTGAGTTGGGGTTTGCGGGATTGGAATCAGTTGCCGGGCGCGGTCTGCCGCCAGGCCTGGGAACGGCGCAGCAAACCGCGCGAAGCCCAGGCCAGCAGCAGGGACACGCCCGCCGAGGTGAACAGAATCAGGGTCGACATCGCCGCCGCACCGCCGACGTTGCCGGCATCGTCCATGTTCAGCACTGCCACCGCCGCGAGGAGGGTGTCGGGGCTGTAGAGGAAGATCGCCGCCGAGACGGTGGTCATGGCCGAGACGAACAGGTAGCGCACGATGTCCAGCAGCGCCGGCAGGCAGATCGGCACAGTGACGCGCAGGTAATGCCGGTACAGCGGCGCCTTGAGCGACAGCGCAGCGGCTTCGAACTCGGCGTCGAGTTGGCGCAGCGCGGTGGTGGCGGTCATTTGCGCGGTGGTCAAATAGTGAGCAATGGTGCAGACCACCAGCAGCGTCATGGTCCCGTAGAGCACATGCAACGGGTTGCCGTTGAGGTTGAAGAAGAAGACGTAACCCAGGCCAAGCACCAGCCCCGGCACTGCCATCGGCACAAAGCTGAGCATGCGCAGGGTCAGGTTCAGTCCGCGCTGGCCCTTGGTTTTTTCCATCAGGTAAGCGCCGGTGAAGATCAGCACGCTGCCGATCAATGCCGTGCACAAGGCCATCTTCACGCTGTTGCCGTAGGCCAACCAACCACCACCGGCGGTGTCGTTGAACTGGTAGTGGTTAAGCGACAGCGACAGGTTGTACGGCCAGAATTTCACCAGCGATGAGAACACCGCCATGCCGAACACCAGCAGCAACACCGCGCAGATCAGCAGGACGATGGCCAGGTAGCAACCGTCGCGCAGCTTCGACGGTGCTGGCTTGAAGACTTGCGCCCTGCCGCTCATGGAATCGCCGTGACGCCGACGCAACCACGCATCGACCCCGAAACTGAACAGCGCCGGCAGCAGCAGGACCATGCCGATCAACGCGCCGCGACCAAATTGTTGCTGGCCGACCACGGCTTTGTAGGCTTCCAGCGCCAGCACTTGATAGTCGCCGCCGACCACCACGGGCACGCCGAAGTCAGTGATGGTCAAGGTGAATACAAGACAAAACGCCGCGAACACCGCCTGACGCGTCGCCGGCCAGGTGATGCTGCGAAAGGCTTTCGCCGGGCTGGCGCCCATGCTCGAGGCGGCATCGAACAGTCGCGCATCCGCCAGGGACAACGCCGACAGCAGAATCATCAAGGCGTGTGGGAAGGTGTAGATGACCTCACCCAGTACAATGCCCCAGAAGCCGTAGATATTGTCCGAGAGCAAACCACGCAACAGGCCCTGGTTGCCGAACAGATAAACCAGCGCAATGCCCGGCAACATCGACGGCGCCATCAGCGGCAACAGGGACATGCCGCGCCAGATGCCTTTGCCCGGAATCAATGTGCGTTGCAGAGCGTAGGCAAACAGGTAGGCCAGCGGTACGACAATCGCCGCGACGCTGAGGGACACTTTCAAACTATTACCGAGCAGCCAGTGGAAATTCGCACTGGTGACCAATTCACGGGCAGCGACCAGACCACCGCCCTGCCCGGCTTGCGAACTGAACCCGCGCCAGAAGATCGCCAGCAGCGGCATCAACACCGCCATGCCGAGCAACACCAGCAAAAGCAGTTTGCCGCCGACCACGAACACCCGGTCGCCAATCTCGGCACGGGAGGCCTGCCGAACCTGCTTGTGCGGTATCGGCAGCGCGATGTTCGCGCTCATCAGGCAAACACCTGCAGACTGCGCGGCGGCAAGGCGACCATGATCTGCTGTGCGCCGAGGCGCGGCATGGCTTCCGGCGCCAGCTCTGCCAGCAAGGCATGGCCCGGCAGTTGATCGAGTTCGAAGCTCATGCGGCAACGATTACCGAGGAAGGTGATTTCGCGAACTTTGGCCGGGAACAGGTTTTCTTCATGCACCAGCGGGTTGACGTTGATCGCCTCGGGGCGACAGAACAACCGGCCGGACGCGGTTTTCGCACTGCCGTCGGCCAGGCGCATGTTCAGGCCACCAACCCGGGCGTGGCTGTCGCTGCTGCGATGAAACGGCAACCAGTTGCCCTGACCGACGAACTCCGCCACAAACGGCGTCGCCGGGCGGTCGTAGATTTCCTGAGGCGTGGCGTATTGCTCGACCTTGCCGTTGTTCATCACGGCGATCCGGTCGGCCATCAGCATCGCCTCGTCCTGATTGTGGGTGACCATCAGGGTGGTGATGCCGAGGTTGCGTTGCAGTTGGCGCAGTTCGGTGCACAGGTGCTCGCGAACCCGGGCGTCGAGGGCGGACATCGGTTCATCGAGCAACAACAGCGAAGGCGCTGGTGCCAAGGCCCGAGCCAGTGCAACCCGTTGCTGCTGACCGCCGGACAACTGGCCGGGGTACTTTTTCTCACTGCCGGTCAGGCCGACCAGTTCCAGCATCTGACCGACGCGCTTGCGCACTTCATCGCGACCGTTGCCGGCCAGGCCGTAGGCAATGTTCGCTTCGACGGTGAGATTGGGGAACAGCGCGTAGGACTGAAACAGAATGCCGTAGTCCCGCGCCTGAGGTGCGAGGTGGGAAACATCGCGGTTGCCGAGGTACAACTCGCCGCTGTCCTGTTTCTCCAGCCCGGCAATGCAGCGCAACAAGGTGGTTTTGCCACAACCCGACGGGCCGAGTAGACACACCAGTTCACCGGCCGCGACGTCGAGGGAAACGTTGTCCAGCGCGGTGAACGCGCCAAAGCGTTTCTGCACGCCGCGCACTTTCATCGGGGCGCCGGGGTTGGTCAGGGCAGTTGCGATCGAGTTGTTCATGGACGGACCTCATCTAGCAGATGGGGCCATCCTAGAGTTGCAATGAGTCCGTCATGTGGCAGTGAGGCAAAAACGGCTGATAGTGGTATTCAGGGATTTGGGTTGACCTCAAAAGATCGCAGCCTTCGGCAGCTCCTACATGGATTGGCGTATACCTGTAGGAGCTGCCGAAGGCTGCGATCTCTTGATCTTTAAACCGGCGCCATTTCCTGCGCCAACCCGAGAAAAGCCGCTGGCAGCCGCGCGCCTTTGCGCTCCTTGAGGCAATACAGATATTCGGGAATCTGTGGTGCATTCTCGAGGGTCAGCACCCGCAACTGCGGATCATGCGGCACTTCCTGTCGGGCGATGATGCTGATGCCGATGTTGCGCAACACCGCCTCGCGAATCGATTCTCGGCTGCCAATCTCCAGCAATGGCCCGAAACTCACCCCGGCGCTGGCCAGCAACTCTTCGGTCAACCGTCGGGTGGTCGAGCCCGACTCCCGCATCAACAGCGTATGCCCGGCCAACGCACTGAGTGCCACATGATCATGCACGGCCAACGGGTGATTGCGATGCACCGCCAGCACCAGTGGATCGCTGCCGAGCACCCGGCGAATCAGCCGCGCATCGTCGAGCAATTGCGAGGAAGCGGCGACATCGACCCGGTAATCTTCCAGCGCTTCCAGCACCTGCTGGGAGTTGCCGATTTCCACCGACACCTCTACCTGCGGCAAGCGTTCCCGAAAAGTCTTCACCAGATCGAGGATGTAATACGGCGCCGTGGCCGCAATGCGCAACGTACCCTGGACCTGACCACTGTTGCGCAGGAAGAACTCGATATCGGCCTCCTGCTGCAACAACATCTTGACCATCGGCAGCAACCGCGCGCCTTCGTCACTGACGCTGAGGCGGCGGCCGCCACGGTAGAACAGTTCAACCGAGTACTGGCTTTCCAGGTTGCGGATCTGCGTGGTGACCGTGGGCTGGCTCAAGCCGAGCTTTTTCGCCGCCAGGGTAATGCTGCCCAAGCGGGCCACCATGTAAAACGCCTTCAGCTCGGCACTCAGCACAGCCGTCCCTCATCGTTTATTTGCGCAACAGGCGCAAACCGTTGAACACCACCAACAGACTCACCCCCATGTCGGCGAACACCGCCATCCACATGGTGGCGAGCCCGGCGAAGGTTACCCCAAGAAAGATCGCCTTGATGACCAATGCCAGCGCGATGTTCTGTTTGAGGATGCTCGATGTCTGCCGCGACAAACGAATGAATGCGGGAATCTTGCGCAGATCGTCGTCCATCAGGGCGACATCAGCCGTCTCGATGGCAGTATCGGTGCCCGCGGCGGCCATGGCAAAACCGATCTCGGCCCGCGCCAGTGCCGGCGCATCGTTGATGCCGTCACCGACCATGCCGACGTTATGGCCCTGCGCATAGAGTGCTTCGATGGCTTGCAGCTTGTCGGTCGGCAGCAAATCGCCCTTGGCCTCGTCGATGCCGACTTGCGCGGCGATTGCTTGCGCGGTGTGGACGTTGTCGCCGGTCAGCATCAAGGTTTTGATGCCCAGTTCATGCAGTTGCTGGATCGCTTCGCGGCTGGATTCCTTGACCGTATCGGCCACGGCGAACAACGCCAACGGGCCGGACTTGTCGAGCAGCAGCACCACGGACTTGCCCTGCTTCTCCAGCGCAAACAGCTTCTCTTCCAGCGCCGGCGAGCACAGGTTCAGTTCTTCCACTAGCCGATGGTTACCCAGGTGGTAGGTCTGACCGTTGATCTCACCGCGTACACCGCGACCGGCCAGCGCTTCGAAGTTATCCACAGCCAGCGGCGCGAATTGTTTATCCACCGCCGCATTCGCGATGGCCAGCGACACCGGGTGATCCGAGCGACCCGCCAGCGCTGCCGCAATCGCCGGCGCCTCGGCATCAGCCGTTGGGACAAGCGACAGGTAATCGGTCTGCACCGGTTTGCCGTGGGTGATCGTGCCGGTTTTATCGAGCGCCAGGTAATCGAGCTTGTAACCGCCCTCCAGATACACGCCGCCCTTCACCAGAATCCCTTTGCGCGCTGCTGCCGCGAGGCCGCTGACGATGGTCACGGGCGTGGAGATTACCAGCGCACACGGGCAAGCGACCACCAGCAACACCAGCGCCCGGTAGATCCAGTCGAACCACAGCGCGCCCATGAACAGCGGCGGAATGACCGCCACCGCGAGGGCGAAGATGAACACGGCCGGGGTGTAGATTTTCGAAAACTGGTCAACGAAGCGCTGAGTCGGTGCCCGCGCACCTTGGGCCTGCTCGACGGCATGGATGATCCGCGCCAGCGTCGAATTGTTGGCCGCAGCAGTCACGGAATATTCCAGTGAGCCGGCCTGATTGATGGTACCGGCGAAAACCTTGTCGCCGACGGTCTTCTCCACCGGCAGGCTTTCGCCGGTGATGGGCGCCTGATCGATGGTCGAATTGCCGGACACCACTTCCCCGTCCAGGCCGATTCGCTCGCCGGGCCGCACTCGCACTCGTGCGCCCAGTTCGATGATTTTCACGTCCTGCTCAACCCAGCTGCCGTCGGCCTGCTGCACCGTGGCCTGTTCCGGGGTCATCTGCATCAAGCCGCCGATGGCGTTGCGCGCCCGGTCAAGGGACTTGGCTTCGATCAACTCGGCCACGGTAAACAGGAACATCACCATCGCCGCTTCCGGCCATTGGCCGATGAGGATCGCGCCCGTTACCGCGATGCTCATCAGCGCGTTGATGTTCAGGTTGAGGTTTTTAAGGGCAATCCAGCCCTTTTTATAAGTGCCGAGGCCGCCGCTGAGAATTGAGATCAGCGCGATCACCGCCACGACCCAGTTGGGCGCAGCGTTGGTGAAGTGGATAACTTCAGCGGCCAACGCACCGACGCCGGACACCGCCAATGGCCACCAGGGCTTTTTCTCGGGGGCCGGCGCTGGGGCTTCAACGCCTTGCTCCATTGGCTCGGCCTGCATGCCGAGGGACTTGATGGCGTCGATGATCGGCGCGGTGCTCGGCAGGTCATGGGTGACGCCCAGTACGCGGTTGATCAGGTTGAATTCCAGTTGCTGCACGCCCGCGAGTTTGCCCAGTTTGTTCTGGATAAGTGTCTGCTCGGTCGGGCAGTCCATGGCGTCGATGCGGAAGCTGCTCAGCCGTGCACCGTCGGTCGGCGTTTCGCTCAACTTGATCAGCGACGGCGCCGCCGCTTTGGAGGCACAGCAGGAATCCCCATGGCCGCCATGGTCGTGCTTCTGCACAGGCTGCAGCTTGTGGCTGTGATCATGATCGTGATCAGCTTCGTGTGTGTGATCGTGCCGGGAGTCGCTCATTGGTCGCGTCCATAAAGGTGCCTGTTGCCAAGTAAAGACCCTGTAGCCACTATAGGGTCAAGCACCCATTTGGAGATTGCCGTCATGAAGATCGGAGAACTGGCCAAACTCACCGACTGCGCCGTGGAAACCATTCGCTACTACGAGCGCGAAAACCTGCTGCCGGAACCGGCCCGCAGCGACGGCAACTATCGCGTCTACACCCAGGCCCACGCCGAACGCCTGACCTTCATCCGCAACTGCCGCACCCTCGACATGACCCTGGAGGAAATCCGCAGCCTGCTGGCCTTGCGCGACAGCCCGCAGGATCAGTGTGAAAGCGTGAATGCGCTGATCGACGAACACATTCAACACGTGAAAGCGCGGATTGACGGGTTGCTGGCGTTGCAGGCGCAACTGCTCGACCTGCGCCAACGCTGCGGCGAGGGGCCGGATATCGATCAATGCGGGATTTTGCAGCGGTTGGAAATTAGCGGTGGGGTTGTAGCGACGGAGGTTGAGCCTTCCCACGTGGGCCGCAGTCACGGCCACTGACACCCCTCTGTAGGAGCTGCCGAAGGCTGCGATCTTTTGATCTTTCTTTTTTAAGATCAAGATCAAAAGATCGCAGCCTTCGGCAGCTCCTACAGGGGGATCGCGGTGAGGTTTTAGACCGCCATCGGGGCGGTCATTGGGGCGTGGTGCTGATAGCCCTCGAGGGAGAAATCGCCAGGCTCGATCAACTCCAACCACTCCGGCTGGTACTCACCGGTCTTGGCAAACTCTGGCACACGGTCGCTAATCACCAGTTTCGGCATCGGAAACGGCTCGCGCTTGAGCTGTTCATTCAGCATGTCCAGATGGTTTTCGTAGACGTGGGCATCACCGATGAAATAGGTGAACCAGCGCGGCGTGTAGCCGGTCAGGCGACCGATCAGGCTCAGCAGCGCGGCGCCTTCGGTGAGGTTGAACGGCGTGCCCAGGCCCAGGTCGTTGGAGCGGATGTAGAGGGTCAAAGAGATCTCTTTAGTCTCGACATTCGGGTGGAACTGATACAGCAAGTGGCACGGCGGCAGGGCCATTTCATCGAGTTGGGCGACGTTCCAGCCGTGGAACAGAATACGGCGGCTGCCCGGGTCCTTGATGATGGTGTCGACGCACTGACGGACCTGGTCGATCGCCTTGTACAGCACCACGTAGGCCTGGCCGTCTTCTTCGCCTTCGGCGATCTGGCGGTAGCCTTGCTTCAGGGTCTGTTCGATGGCGGCCTGGTTGCTGACCGGGATCTGCTTGTAGGCCGGCCATTTGCGCCATTGCACGCCGTAAATCTCACCGAGGTCGTCTTCGCCCTGGCGGAACGGGTTGGCCAGCCATTGCGCGTTTTCGTTGGCGTTCTGGTCCCAGACCTTGCAGCCCAGCGCGCGGAACTCGGCGGCGTTGTTCACTCCACGCAGAAAACCACACATTTCGCCGATGGCCGATTTGAAGGCCATCTTGCGGGTGGTGATCGCCGGAAAACCTTCCTGCAGGTCATAGCGCAGCATCGCCCCCGGAAAACTGATGGTGTTCACGCCGGTACGGTTGGCTTGCTTGGTGCCGTTCTTGATGACGTGGGCGACCAGTTCGAGATATTGCTTCATGAGTTACCTGTGTCCTTGAACCCGGGAACCGTCGCCCCCGGGGTTCGAATTTATACGGCCGCTGCTGGAGTCGCCGGAGCGCGGTGATACGCCAGCCAGATCAGGAACAGGCCGCCAACGATCATCGGCACGCACAACACCTGGCCCATGGTCAGCCAGTTCCAGGCCAGATAGCCCAGTTGCGCGTCCGGTACACGGACGAATTCGACGATGAAACGGAAGATACCGTAGAACAGCGCGAACATCCCGGACACCGCCATGGTCGGCCGCGGCTTGCGCGAGAACAACCAGAGGATCAGGAACAGCGCCACGCCTTCCAGCGCGAACTGGTACAGCTGCGACGGATGACGCGGCAGTTGCGCAGGATCGCTGAACGGCGGGAACACCATCGCCCACGGCACGTCGGTCGCCTTGCCCCACAACTCGGCGTTGATGAAGTTGCCGATCCGCCCGGCGCCCAGGCCAATCGGCACCATCGGTGCGACGAAGTCCATCAGCTGGAAGAACGACTTGTTGTTCTTCTTACCGAACCACAACGCCGCGAGCATCACGCCGATAAAGCCGCCATGGAATGACATGCCGCCCTTCCACACTTCGAAAATCAGCGTCGGGTTGGCCAGGTAAGCAATCAGGTCGTAGAACAGCACATAGCCCAGGCGACCACCGACAATGACGCCCATCGACATCCAGAAGACCATGTCGGAGAGTTTCTCCTTGGTCCAGGTCGGGTCGAAACGGTTGAGCCGGCGCGACGCCAGCAGCCACGCACCGCCGATGCCGATCAGGTACATCAAGCCGTACCAGTGGATTTTCAGCGGACCGATGGCCAGGGCCACCGGGTCGATCTGCGGGTAAGGCAGCATTGCGACTCCTCGTTAGAGTTGAAACCTTCAAAATTCCCGGGCGACGCTGCCACCTCAGGATTAAGCCAGCATTGCGACGCGTGCTAGAGCAGGAAGCTCAGGCCTACGCAGAACAGCAAAGCGGCGAACAGGCGTTTCAGCAACTTCGGCGACAGCCTGTGGGCCAGTCGTGCGCCGATGCGGGCGAAAAACATGCTGGTCAGGGCAATCCCCAGCAGCGCCGGCAAATAAATAAAACCGAGACTATGGGCCGGCAGCAACGGATCGTGCCAGCCCAGAATCATGAAACTCAATGCACTGGCCAACGCAATCGGCAGGCCGCAGGCCGACGAGGTGGCCACGGCTTGCTGCATCGGCACGCTGCGCCACGTCAGGAACGGCACGGTCAGCGAACCGCCGCCAATCCCGAAAATCGCCGAGGCCCAGCCAATCACACTTCCGGCCACGGTCAGACCGACTTTACCCGGCACCGTTCGGCTGGCCTTCGGTTTGACGTCCAGCGCCAGCTGCGCGGCGATGACCAGGGCGAATACGCCGATGATCTTCTGCAGATTCGGCCCTGAGATCGCTTCGGCGGTCAGCGCGCCGAAACCGGCGCCGATCAGGATGCCAACGGTCAACCAGGCAAAAATCGGCCAGCGCACGGCGCCACGGCGGTGATGCTCGCGTACCGCGTTGACCGAGGTAAAGATGATCGTTGCCAGGGACGTGCCGACCGCCAGGTGAGTCAGGATCGACGCGTCGAAGCCCTGCAAGGTGAAACTGAACACCAGCACCGGCACGATGATGATCCCGCCGCCCACGCCGAACAGGCCGGCCAGCACGCCTGCGCAGGCGCCCAGCGCGAGATAGAGTAGAAATTCCATGGCCGCCCCCCAAATAAGAGCGGCATGGTAACGGATGCACCACCTCGAGCTCCACCATGCGGCGATGGATCGACAGGCAATGACTGCGTAGAGTGGGCAAAAAACACACAAGGATCACCTTATGTGCCTGATTGTTTTCGCCTGGCGACCGGGCCACGCCCAACCGCTGATCGTGGCGGCCAACCGCGACGAATTCTACGCCCGACCCAGCCTGCCCCTGGCGCAATGGCCGCATGCACCGCACGTCTATGCCGGTCGTGATCTTGAGGCCGGTGGTACCTGGCTCGGTATCGGCGCCAATGGCCGTTTCGCCGCGCTGACCAATATCCGTGATCCGCATCAACCACCCGCACGCACGTCACGGGGTGAGCTGGTGGCACGGTTTCTCAGTGGCGACATGCCAATGGAGGACTATTTAAGCGACGTTGTCCGGCGTTCGATGGAATATGCCGGGTTTAACCTGTTGATCGGCAATGCTAACGAGCTGTGGTATTTCAATGCGCGGGGGTCCGAGGCGGTGATGTTGCCTCCTGGGGTTTATGGATTGTCGAACGCCGGGCTGGATACGCCATGGCCCAAGTTACTGAGGGCGCGGACGGCGCTGGAGGAACTGCTGGACGATCCGCAGCCCCAGGCGCTGTTAGCGTTACTGAATGATCCGCAGACGGCGCCGTTTGCGGAGCTGCCGGATACCGGGGTGGGTCTGGCCACCGAGACATTGTTGTCGAGTGTGTTTATTGCCAGCCAGAGCTATGGGACGCGGGCGAGCACGGCGTTGATTGTTCAGGCCGATGGGACGCGGGTGATGGTCGAGCGGAGTTTCGGGCCGTATGGCGGGCATCTTGGGGAGGTTGAGATCAAGATCTAAAGATCGCAGCCTTCGGCAGCTCCTACAGTAGTACGCGTAACCCCTGTAGGAGCTGCCGAAGGCTGCGATCTTTTCGCTTTTAAAGGGTCTTGACCGAAGCCGGATTGATCATCCGCGCCAACCCAAGGTTCTTCAGCGCCAGTTGCAGCGAACTGTGGATAACCTGCGGGTTGTCGATGGTCATCAGCTCCGCCAGTAATTCCTTGGCCCTGCTCAGGTTGATCTGACGCAGCATCCACTTCACTTTCGGCAAGTTGGTGGCGTTCATCGACAAGCTGTCGAAACCCATCGCCATCAACAGCACCGCCGCCGCCGGGTCACCGGCCATTTCGCCGCAGATACTCACAGGCTTGCCTTCGGCATGGGCGTCACGCACCACGTTCTGCAAGGCTTGCAGCACCGCCGGATGCAGATAGTCGTAGAGATCGGCCACCCTCGGGTTGTTGCGGTCCACGGCCAGCAGGTACTGGGTCAAGTCGTTGGAGCCGACCGACAGGAAGTCCACCTGCCGCGCCAGTTCCTTGGTCTGATACACCGCCGCAGGGATCTCGATCATCACGCCAATCGGCGGCATCGGCACATCCGTGCCCTCATCGCGGACTTCGCCCCAGGCCCGGTGAATCAGGTGCAAGGCTTCTTCCAGCTCGTGAGTGCCGGAGATCATCGGCAGCAAGATCCGCAGATTGTTCAGGCCTTCGCTGGCCTTGAGCATGGCGCGGGTCTGGACCAGGAAGATTTCCGGGTGGTCAAGGGTGACGCGAATGCCGCGCCAGCCGAGGAACGGGTTGTCTTCCTTGATCGGGAAGTACGACAGCGCCTTGTCACCGCCGATGTCCAGGCTGCGCATGGTCACCGGTTGTGGATGGAACGCGGCGAGCTGCTCGCGATAAATCGCCAACTGCTCTTTTTCGCTCGGGAAACGCTGGTTGATCATGAACGGCACTTCGGTGCGGTACAGACCGACACCCTCGGCGCCGCGCTTCTGCGCACGCGCCACGTCCGCCAGCAAGCCGGTGTTGACCCACAGCGGCATGCGGTGACCATCGAGGGTCACACACGGCAGGTCCCGCAGCGCATCCAGCCCGAGAGACAGCTGTTTCTCTTCCTCGACCACTTCGGCGAACTGCTTGCACAGCACGTCACTCGGGTTTGTATAGACCTCGCCGTGGTAGCCGTCGACGATCATCTGGATGCCGTCGACCTTGGAATACGGCAGGTCGACCAGGCCCATCACCGTCGGGATGCCCATGGCTCGCGCCAGGATCGCGACGTGGGAGTTGCCGGAACCGAGTACCGAGACCAGGCCCACCAGCTTGCCTTCCGGCACCTCGCCGAGCATGGCCGGCGTCAGTTCTTCGCTGATCAGGATGGTGTTGTCGGGGTAAACCAGGGTCTGCTGACGCTCTTCCTGCAAGTACGCCAGCAAGCGGCGGCCAAGGTCCTTGACGTCCGAGGCACGCTCGCGCAGGTAGGCGTCGTCCATCAATTCGAAACGGTTGACGTGTTCGGTGACCACCTGCCGCAGCGCGCCCTGGGCCCATTGGCCGGTCTTGATCACGGTGGTGATTTCGCTGCCGAGCGAGGCATCGTCGAGCATCATCAGATAGACGTCGAACAGCGCACGCTCTTCGGGCCGCAGCTGGGTCGCCAGCTTGGCCGACAAGGCACGCATGTCGGCGCGCACGCCTTCGATGGCGGTCTTGAACAACCCCAGTTCGGCGGTGATGTCGGTGATGGTCTTGTCCGGCACCACGTCCAGATCGGCTGGTGGCAGCATGACCACCGCCGTACCGACGGCGGCACCGGGCGAACCCGGCACGCCGATGAACTTGGCTTCCTGGATACCCTTGCCCTGACGACCCAGGCCACGGATCGAACCGGTAGCCTCGGCGTGGGCAATAACGCCGGCGAGCTGCGCGCTCATGGTCACGAGGAAGGCTTCTTCACCTTCATCAAACTGGCGGCGTTCCTTTTGCTGAATGACCAACACGCCGACAACGCGGCGGTGGTGAATGATCGGTGCCCCGAGGAATGAGGCGTAGCGCTCTTCACCGGTCTCGGCGAAGTAGCGGTAGCGCGGGTGATCCGCGGCGTTTTCGAGGTTCAGGGGTTCTTCACGCGTGCCGACCAGGCCAACCAGACCTTCGTTGGGCGCCATGCTGACTTTGCCGATCGAGCGCTTGTTCAAGCCCTCGGTGGCCATCAGCACGAAGCGGTTGGTTTCAGGGTCAAGCAGGTAGACCGAGCAGACCTGGCTGCCCATGGCCTCTTTGACGCGCAACACAATAATCCCCAACGCCGCCTTGAGATCCTTGGCGGAGTTAACTTCCTGGACGATCTTGCGCAGCGTATTGAGCATGGCTCGGGGTCGAACTCCGTCGTCAGTCGCGCGTTAAAAGGCGCGGGGCAAGCTCTTTGAGAGCGCGTCGATACACCTCGCGCTTGAATGTCACCACCTGGCCCAACGGATACCAATAACTGACCCAGCGCCAGCCATCGAATTCCGGTTTACCGGTCAAATCCATCCGCACCCGCTGCTCGTTGGAGATCAGGCGCAGGAGAAACCATTTCTGTTTCTGGCCGATGCACAGCGGTTGGCTGTGAGTACGGACCAAACGTTGCGGCAAACGATAGCGCAACCAGCCCCGGGTGCAGGCGAGAATTTCAACATCTTCGCGCTCAAGACCCACTTCTTCGTTCAACTCGCGGTACAAGGCGTCTTCCGGCGTCTCCTGGGGGTTGATCCCTCCCTGTGGAAACTGCCAGGCATCCTGATTGATACGGCGAGCCCATAGCACCTGTCCGGCATCATTCGTGAGAATGATCCCGACATTGGGGCGGAAACCATCGGGGTCGATCACGGCAACAACCTCGCAAACGCATGTCGCCGCATTGTTCCACAAAGGTTGTGAAGGCAGCAACGAGCCGGCCAACCTTATGTGCACTCTTGTGAAAAGTCCGTATTCTGGGCGCCTTTCTACAGACTTTTCAGCGAGTAACTGCAATGCGGCTGGCTTTATTCGACTTGGACAACACACTTCTGGGCGGCGACAGCGACCACGCCTGGGGCGATTACCTGTGCGAACGTGGCTTTCTCGATGCCGTTGCCTACAAGGCACGCAACGACGAGTTCTATCAGGACTACCTGGCCGGCAAGCTGGATAACGCCGCCTACCTGAATTTTTGCCTGGAAGTGCTCGGCCGCACCGAGATGGCCACGCTGGCGCAATGGCACAGCGACTACATGCGCGACTGCATCGAACCGATCGTGCTGCCGAAGGCTATCGAACTGCTGGCCAAGCACCGCGCAGCTGGCGACAAGCTGGTGATCATCACCGCCACCAACCGTTTTGTGACCGGGCCGATTGCCGAGCGTTTGGGGGTTGAAACCTTGATCGCGACTGAGTGCGAGATGGTCGATGGCCGTTATACGGGGCGCAGCACTGACGTTCCATGCTTTCGCGAAGGCAAGGTGACACGGTTGAATCGGTGGCTGGAAGAGACCGGGTATTCGCTGGAAGACAGTTACTTCTACAGCGACTCGATGAATGATTTGCCGTTGTTGGAGCAGGTGACGCATCCGGTTGCGGTTGATCCGGACCCGAATTTGCGGGCTGAGGCCGAGAAGCGTGGTTGGCCGGTCATGTCGTTGCGTGATTGAAGATCAAAAGATCGCAGCCTTCGGCAGCTCCTACAGG
The DNA here is from genome assembly GCF_059716195.1 of Pseudomonas sp. LBUM1644. Classification (NCBI taxonomy): domain Bacteria; kingdom Pseudomonadati; phylum Pseudomonadota; class Gammaproteobacteria; order Pseudomonadales; family Pseudomonadaceae; genus Pseudomonas; species Pseudomonas sp. LBUM1644. The sequence goes on from NZ_CP166812.1 coordinate 5,995,455, forward strand.
GTTATGCGTACACCTGTAGGAGCTGCCGAAGGCTGCGATCTTTTTCGGTTCAACCCGGTTTCGCGCCCATCAGCCCGGCAATCGCGACAAAACAAACGAAGCTGAACAATGCCAAGGCAAACGTAAACCTACCACTGCCTCCCGGCGCCTTGCGCAGCTTGTTCAACCGTACCAGCAACCAGAACCAGCCCAACGCTGCCACGGTGTAAAGCACGCCGGAAGCCAGCAGCCAGGTCTGCCCCAACGGCCAGCCCACCAGATGCACCATCCACCAGCCGGTAAACGGCATGCTCAGCAACGCCAGGCCCATCAGCAGCCAGATGAACACCCGCGGCCGCTGCAGCGTCCGAGCGTGAGCCGTCGCATCGCCATTACGCCGCGTTCGCCAAACCCAGATCGCCAAGCCCAGCGCACTGAGCAACAGCAACACCGTCGCCACGACATGGGCCACTTTCAGGGCGGTTAACGTTTCCATCGTTCGATTTCCTTATGACCTGCCCATCAGCGTAGCCGCTCAACCAAGAAACAGCAGATAGGCCGGGTTGTCGCTTTCGTCCCAGTACGGGTAGCCGATTTCTTCCAACGCTGCGGGCACCAGATGCCGTTCTTCGTGAGGCACTTGCAGCCCCGCGACCACCCGACCATCCGCCGCACCGTGATTGCGGTAGTGGAACATCGAGATGTTCCAGCGCCCGCCAAGCTTGTTGAGGAAGTTGAACAGCGCACCCGGTCGCTCCGGGAACTCGAAGCGCAGGATCACTTCATCGACGACGTGAGCCGCACGACCGCCGACCATGTGGCGGATGTGCAGCTTGGCCAGTTCGTTATCGGTCAGGTCCAGCACCGGGAAACCCTGTTCGCCGAGGCTGGCGATCAGCGCGCTGCGCGGGTCGTTTTCCGGGTGCGTCTGTACGCCGACGAAAATGTGCGCTTCGCTGCCGGTGTTGTAGCGGTAGTTGAATTCGGTGATCTGACGCTTGCCGATGGCTTCGCAGAACGCCTTGAAGCTGCCCGGTTTCTCGGGGATGGTCACGGCGATGATGGCTTCGCGACCCTCGCCCAGCTCGGCGCGTTCGGCGACGTGGCGCAAGCGGTCGAAATTGACGTTGGCGCCGGAATCGATGGCCACGAAGGTGTGCCCGGTGACGCCATTCAGCTCGACGTATTTCTTGATCCCGGCCACGCCCAAGGCACCGGCAGGCTCAGTGATCGAGCGGGTATCGTCGTAGATGTCCTTGATTGCCGCGCAGATTTCATCGGTGGTCACGGTGATCACGTCATCGACATAGTCTTTGCAGATGTCGAAGGTGTGCTGGCCAATCTGGGCCACCGCGACGCCGTCGGCGAAGATGCCCACGGTCGGCAGCACCACACGCTCGCCAGCGGCCATGGCGGCTTGCAGGCAATTGGAATCGTCCGGCTCGACGCCGATGATTTTGATTTCCGGGCGCAGGTACTTCACGTAGGCCGCGATGCCGGCGATCAGACCGCCGCCGCCCACCGGGACGAAAATCGCATCCAGACGGCCAGGGTGCTGACGCAGAATCTCCATGGCCACCGTGCCCTGCCCGGCAATGGTGTGAGGATCGTCGTAGGGGTGAATGTAGACGTAGCCTTTTTCGTCGACCAGTTTCAACGAGTAGGCCAGGGCTTCCGGGAACGAATCCCCGTGCAGCACCACTTTGCCGCCCCGGGAGCGCACACCTTCGACCTTGATTTCCGGGGTGGTCTTGGGCATGACGATGGTGGCTTTCACGCCCAGCACTTTCGCCGCCAGGGCCAGGCCCTGTGCGTGGTTACCCGCCGACGCAGTGACCACACCGCGTGCGCGCTCTTCATCGCTGAGCTGAGTCAGCTTGTTGTAGGCGCCACGAATCTTGAACGAGAACACCGGCTGCAAGTCTTCACGCTTGAGCAAAATACTGTTGCCCAGCCGCTCGGAGAGCTGGCGCGCAGTCTGCAATGGGGTTTCTACGGCAACGTCATAAACGCGCGAGGTGAGGATCTTTTTGACGTACTGTTCGAGCATCGGAAAGCATCACTGGGCGGGTTGGGCAGGGCCAACGAGTCTAACCCGGCTTTCGCCTAAGCGACCACACTAAACCGGTGGTTTTAGACACGGGAAAAGGTCATGACCTGTCGTAGGAGCGAGCTTGCTCGCGAAAAACCCAAGGGCGCCGCGGGGTATCCGGTTTTACGCGTTATCGTTCACGACCATCGCGAGCAAGCTCGCTCCTACGGTAATCCGGGGTGAAGGTGTGCGCATTTGACCCGCCAATCGGGCAATGACCTTCCCCATCGCGAGGCCTATAATGCCGGCCTTTCGTTTCTCCTCTTCGGCACCTCGGAGCCCGCATGACCCAGGATCAACTCAAACAGGCAGTGGCTCAGGCCGCCGTCGACTTCATCCTTCCGAAACTCGACGACAAGAGCATCGTCGGCGTCGGCACCGGCTCCACCGCCAATTGCTTCATCGATGCCCTGGCCCGGCACAAGGGTGCGTTCGATGGCGCGGTCGCCAGCTCCGAAGCCACCGCCGCGCGCCTCAAGGGCCATGGCATTCCAGTGTATGAGCTGAATACCGTCAGCGACCTGGAGTTCTACGTCGACGGCGCCGATGAAAGCGACGAGCACCTGAACCTGATCAAGGGCGGCGGCGCAGCCCTGACCCGCGAGAAGATTGTCGCGGCCGTGGCCAAGACTTTCATCTGCATCGCCGACGCCAGCAAACTGGTGCCGGTCCTCGGCGCGTTCCCGCTGCCGGTCGAAGTGATCCCGATGGCCCGCAGCCATGTGGCCCGCGAACTGGTGAAGCTCGGTGGCGACCCGGTTTACCGTGAAGGCGTGCTGACCGACAACGGCAATATCATCCTCGACGTGTTCAACATGCAGATCACCAACCCCGTGGAGCTGGAAAGCCAGATCAACGCCATCGTCGGCGTAGTCACCAACGGCTTGTTCGCGGCACGTCCGGCGGATTTGTTGTTGCTGGGTACCAGCGAAGGCGTGAAAACCCTCAAGGCCTGATACCTCGCACCTCCCGTAGGAGCTGCCGCAGGCTGCGATCTTTTGATCTTCGGCAATATTGTTGGCCCAAACGATCAAAAGATCGCAGCCTGCGGCAGCTCCTACAGGGGTGTTGATTAGGGTTGCGGTGGTTTTTTGAAGACGTAGAACAGGTTCGGTTCGCTGACGAGATAGAGAGTGCCGTCGTCATCCATGGCGATGCCTTCCGCTTGCGGCACTGTCTTTTGCAACCCCTGACGCCCCTTGTTCAGTGACAGGGTGCTCAGCGGTCGCCCGTCCACATCCAGCTCCAGAATTAGCCGCGATTCGTCGGATAACGCCAGCAGATGGCCGCTGCGCTCATCGTATTGCAGGCTCGACAGGTCTCGCACAAACATCCCGGCATCGCGTTTCGGGTTGTTGACCACATGCACTGCGTAGGATTTTTCCGGGTTGTAATGCGGAAAACCCTGCACCTCGTAAATCAGCATCGGGTCGCGCTCCTTGGCAACGAACAGCCGCTTGCCCACCGAATCGTAAGCCAGCCCTTCGAAGCCCTTGTTGCCGCTCATGTGCACGCCGAGGGTCATCTGTTCGGCATCCGCCGCATCGAGGAACGTGGTGTCCTGTTCAAGATGAATCTTGATCAGGCGATGCTGATGCTCGTCGGTGATCACGTAAGTGTCGGCGCTGATGAACTCCACTGCTTCCGGGTCGCCAAAACCGACCAGTGCGATGCGCCGGATAATCCGCCCGTCCAGCGAGAGTTCGATCAACTCGGAGTTTTTGTTGGTGACCGTGAACAGGCTTTTGCGCACCGGATCGAACGTCAGCGCCGACACATCGTCGTCCAGGCCGTCAATCACCCGCGCTTCGACCGTGACCTGATAGCGATCCAGACCGATGGACAGCTCGCTCTCCGGCTGCCAAAGCGTGTGCAGATTGAACCAGGCACGTTCGAACAGGCGCATGTATTGGCCGACCGCGGCCAGCGCGATCAGTGCAATCACTGCCAGGATCAGAATCAGGGGTTTGGGGCGGGCAAGTCGGCGCATTCAGGGAAGCTCGGAGACAAAACAGGCGGATGAAATATCACGCCTGTATGAATTCAAGCTTAATGGCCAGCTGCGCTGAACCACAACTTCCGAATTCGCCCCCTGTAGGAGCTGCCGCAGGCTGCGATCTTTTGACCTTGACCTTCGGCAGCTTCAGCATCGCCAGAAGATCAAAAGATCGCTGCCTTCGGCAGCTCCTACAGGGGTGCGGTGTTGTTTTCCAAAGCGGCAGAACAGGGTCGGGGTTGTTTTTCGAAGCAGTGGAGCGGTTTTATTTCTGCTTTTCGAAGCGATAGAACAGGTTCGGCTCGCTCACCATGTACAGCGTGCCGGCTTCGTCCATGGTCACGCCTTCGGCGCGAGGGATGGTCTTCTCCAGACCGTTGAAGCCACCCAGCAACGTCATGAAACTGACTTGTTCGCCCTTCTCGTCCAACTCCAGCAACAAGTGCGAGTCGGCGGACAGCACCAGGGTGTGGCCCGTGCGCGAATCGATGGCCAGGGCTGACAGGTTACGAATGTCCAGTTCGTCACTGGCAAGCTTCTGCTTGTCGCCGGTGAGGGTTTGACCATCGCTGCTTTTCCAGGTGAACAGCGCCGGAGGACGCTCTTCACCCAGCAACATTTGCCGATTGCGCGCATCCCAGACAACGGCTTCGAACGCCTTGTTCTGGTCTTTTGAAGGACCGAGGTCGTATTTCGGGAAGTTGGCGATGTTCAGTTCGCGGGTATCGGCATCGACCTTGACGATGGTGAGCAGGTGTTGGCGCTCATCGACGATGGCCAGCAGGCCATTGCCCATGACGGTCACCGCTTCCGGGTTGCTCCAACCTACCAGCGGCATCTTGCGCAACACGTCGCCCTGCAAGGTCAGTTCGACCAGGAACGGGTTTTTGCCCATCACCGAAAACAGGGTTTTGGTTTGCGGGTCGTAGGCCAGGTCCGACGCTTCATCCTTTTCCATGCCCGGTAGCCGCTTGGCATCGATGACCGCATGGTAATCCGGTAGCCAGATGCTGGCCTGACGTTCGCTTGGGGTTTCGAAACGCTCATGCAACCACAGCACACCGCGATCATCCCAATGCATCGCAAACGCGAGGCCGTAGCCCGCCACGAGAGCCAGCAAAAGCCAGTAATACCAGCGCATGAAGAAGCGGGGGCGGCGAGGGGTTTGCAGCGTCGGGAGCGGTTGCGTTGCCATCAGGGGATGCGTTCCAGAAATTCAGGCCAAAGGTAATAGCACAAACGGGCAGGCTCAGACGCCAGAAGCCCCGGGCGACAAAGCCCTGTGCGGGCAGCCAAGATCAAAAGATCGCAGCCTTCGGCAGCTCCTACAGAATCGGTGTAGGAGCTGCCGAAGGCTGCGATCTTTTGCTTTTTTAGCGGACGCTGCTGGTGAAGCTGCTGGCGCCTGGCAACTCCAGGACCAGCTCGTCGCCGACATTCAGCGGGCCAACGCCCACCGGCGTTCCGGTGAGGATCACGTCACCGGCCTGCAGCGAGAAGCAGCCGGCCATGTGCTGGATCATCGGCACGATCGGGTTGAGCATGTCCTTGCTGTTGCCATCCTGGCGCACTTCGCCATTGATGGTCAGGCGAATGCCGATGTCGGTCAGGTCGGCAAAGGTGCTGCCAGACACGAAAGGCGCAATCACCGCCGCGCCGTCGAACGACTTGGCGATTTCCCAGGGCAGGCCTTTGGATTTCAGCTCGGCCTGCTTGTCGCGCAGCGTCAGGTCCAGGGCCGGGGCAAAACCGGAGATGGCATCCAGCACTTCTTCACGGCTCGGTTTGGTCGACAAAGGCTTGCCGATCAGCACCGCGATTTCTGCTTCGTAGTGAACCGAGCCGCGCTCGGTCGGAATGGCAAAACCGCCTTCCAGCGACACCACACAACTGCCCGGCTTGATAAACAGCAGCGGTTCGGTAGGCACCGGGTTGTCCAGTTCCTTGGCGTGCTCGGCGTAGTTGCGGCCAATGCACACCACTTTCCCCAGCGGGAAGTGAATACGCGTACCGTCGACATACTGGTGCTGATAGCTCATTACCGACTCCTGGTTCGTAGCGCTTAAATTCAAAAGTCAAACAGCGAAAATCTTGCCTGGGTTCATGATGCCGTTCGGGTCGAACACCGCTTTGACGGCTTTCATGTACTCGATCTCAACCGGCGAGCGACTGTAGGTCAAGTAATCACGCTTGGTCATGCCCACGCCGTGCTCGGCGGAAATCGAACCGTTGTACTTCTCGACGGTTTCGAACACCCACTTGTTCACGGTCGCGCACTTGGCGAAGAACTCGTCTTTGCTCAGGTTATCCGGCTTGAGGATGTTCAAGTGCAGGTTGCCGTCGCCGATGTGGCCGAACCAGACGATTTCGAAATCCGGGTAGTGCTCACCGACGATCGCGTCGATTTCCTTCAGGAACGCCGGGACTTTCGACACAGTGACCGAAATGTCGTTTTTGTACGGCGTCCAGTGGGAAATGGTTTCGGAGATGTATTCGCGCAGCTTCCAGAGATTCTGCAGCTGGGTTTCGCTCTGGCTCATCACGCCGTCCAGCACCCAGCCCTGCTCGACGCAGTGCTCGAAAGTTTCCAGCGCATGGTTGGCCACTTCTTCAGTGGTCGCTTCGAATTCCAGCAGCGCGTAGAACGGGCAATCGGTTTCAAACGGCGCTGGCACGTCACCGCGCGCCATGACCTTGGCCAAGGCTTTGTCGGAGAAGAATTCGAAGGCGGTCAGGTCGAGTTTGCTCTGGAACGCGTGCAACACCGGCATGATCGAGTCGAAGTCAGTGGTGCCGAGCACCATCGCAGTAAGGTTTTTCGGCGCACGGTCCAGACGCATGGTCGCTTCGACCACGAAACCGAGGGTGCCTTCAGCACCGATAAACAGCTGACGCAGGTCGTAGCCGGTGGCGTTCTTGATCAGGTCGCGGTTCAGTTCCAGCAGATCGCCCTTGCCGGTGACGACTTTCATGCCTGCTACCCAATTGCGGGTCATGCCGTAGCGAATGACCTTGATCCCGCCGGCATTGGTGCCGATATTGCCGCCAATCTGGCTCGAACCTGCCGACGCGAAGTCCACCGGGTAGTACAGGCCTTTTTCTTCGGCCACGTTCTGCAAGTGCTCGGTGACCACGCCTGGCTGGCACACGGCGGTGCGGTCGGTCAGGTTCACCTCGAGAATCTGGTTCATGTAGTCGAAGGACACGACCACTTCGCCATTCGCCGCGACGGCAGCAGCGGAAAGCCCGGTACGACCACCGGACGGCACCAGTGCCACCTTGTTTTCATTGGCCCAACGGACAATGGCCTGGACCTGCTCGGTGGTCTTGGGGAACACGATGGCGGTCGGGGCCGGGGCGAAATGCTTGGTCCAATCCTTACCGTAAGCATTCAGGGAGTCGGCATCGGTCAGCACCTTGCCAGGCTCAACCAGGGTCTTCAGCTCTTCAATCAGGGCAGGATTGGTCATCGACAGAACTCTCGAACAATTCATGGTCATCCTGAGAACGCTTCACGTCGCAGGAATGAGTGTTTAGCGGGGTGCATATGCTAGCATACCGACCCCGCAGCATAGTGCCCAACGGCCATATTGCGGTGACGGCCTTCTTGCCGTCCGGGTCAGCGTCTGCTGGCTATTTCCTGCCATTTTTCTCCGGGATACAGGTTTACGCAGATGAGCAAGACTTCTCTCGATAAGAGCAAGATCAAGTTCCTTCTTCTCGAAGGCGTCCACCAATCGGCTGTCGACGTCCTCAAGTCGGCGGGCTACACCAGCATTGAGTACCTCACAGGTTCTCTGCCGGAAGCCCAGCTGAAGGAAAAGATCGCTGATGCTCACTTCATCGGCATTCGCTCCCGCACTCAACTGACCGAAGAGATCTTCGATCACGCGAAGAAGCTTGTCGCTGTAGGTTGTTTCTGCATCGGCACCAACCAGGTCGACCTGAACGCGGCTCGCGAACGCGGCATCGCGGTGTTCAACGCACCGTACTCCAACACGCGCTCCGTCGCCGAGCTGGTACTGGCCGAAGCGATCCTGTTGCTGCGCGGCATCCCTGAGAAGAACGCTTCCTGCCACCGTGGCGGCTGGATCAAGAGCGCGGCCAACTCCTTCGAAATCCGCGGCAAGAAACTGGGTATCGTCGGTTACGGCTCGATCGGTACTCAACTGTCGGTCCTGGCTGAAGGCCTGGGCATGCAGGTGTACTTCTACGACACCGTGACCAAGCTGCCACTGGGTAACGCGACTCAGGTCGGTAAGCTGACTGATCTGCTGGGCATGTCCGACATCGTCACCCTGCACGTTCCGGAAACCGCTGCGACCCAGTGGATGATCGGCGAGAAGGAAATCCGCGCCATCAAGAAGGGCGGCATCCTGATCAACGCTGCTCGCGGCACCGTGGTCGAACTGCAAGCCCTGGCGGACGCGATCAAGGACAAGCACCTGATCGGCGCGGCCATCGACGTATTCCCGGTGGAGCCGCGCTCCAACGACGAAGAGTTCGAAAGCCCGCTGCGTGGCCTGGACAACGTGATCCTGACCCCGCACATCGGTGGTTCCACCGCTGAGGCACAAGCCAACATCGGTCTGGAAGTGGCAGAAAAGCTGGTCAAGTACAGCGACAACGGTACTTCGGTATCGTCCGTGAACTTCCCGGAAGTGGCCTTGCCGGCTCACCCGGGCAAGCACCGCCTGCTGCACATCCACGAGAACATCCCGGGTGTGATGAGCGAGATCAACAAGGTCTTCGCCGAAAACGGCATCAACATCTCCGGTCAGTTCCTGCAGACCAACGAGAAAGTCGGCTACGTGGTGATCGACGTCGACGCCGAGTACTCGGACCTGGCGCAAGAGAAGCTGCAGCACATCAACGGCACCATTCGTTGCCGCGTGTTGTTCTGATAGCAACTTGAGCGACAAAAAAAGGGAGCTCCTCGGAGCTCCCTTTTTCATGCCTGTGAAAAAGTTACTTCACAGTCACGGTAATTTTTTTCGAAACGATCGGCGGATCGAACGGCATGTGGCCACTGTCGCCCAGTTCGAGCTGCAAGGTGTGCTTGCCTGGCGCCAGTTTGAGGGTGGCCTCGGTTTGTGCCTTGCCGAAGTGCATATGGTTGGCATCCAGCGGAATCGGCGCGCCGGCGACCGGGAGCTTGTCGACGTCAATCAGCAAGTGGTGGTGCCCCGTGTTCTTGGTGACATCCCCTGCCGGGGCGAGTGAGACATCCTTGACGCCGAATTTGACCAGGAACTCCTGGCTGACGGTGGCACCGTCGGCCGGGGAAACAATGAACACTTCTGCACCCTCGGGAGCAGGAGTCGCCGCTGTTGCCAGCATCGACGCACTCAGCAACAAGCCTGCTAACGTTGCTCGTGACATAAAGGTTTTCATTCTCTTCTCCAGTTTTTTCTTAAAATCCGCGCAGTCATGACAACTTCACGGCCATTTGTTGTCGAAGGCACTCGATAACCATAGCAAAGCGAGCCTGAACCAGAGCGTCGCGATAATGAATTCAAAGGAGTGACCATGCGTTTTTTGCCTGGCCTGATCTGCCTGCTGCCCCTTCTGAGCCCTTTGGCTCATGCCGAACTGATTGACGATGTAAACGACCGTGGCGAACTGCGCATTGCCCTTGAAGCTAATACACCGCCTTTCAACTTCAAGGACGATGGCAAACTCACGGGGTTCGAAGTCGACCTGGGCCAGCTACTGGCCAACGAGCTGGATGTGCGGGCTGACTTCGTCGTCACCGACGCCAGCGATTTGTTGCCCGGCGTTGAAACCGGCAAGTACGACATCGCCATCAACCACATAACAGTGACCTCGGAGCTCAAGGATCGTTTCGACTTCACCGAACCTTACAGCCACACCAATGCACAATTGATCGCGCAGAAAGAAGAGCCGCGCTCGATGCTGCTGGTTCAGTCGCTGGCGCAAGAGAAGCCGAAGGAGAGCCCGACGGTGAGCCTGGCGATTCCATTCCAGAAGGGAAACCCGGCGTTTCACGCCAGCCTGGAGAACGCGTTGCAGCGGATCAAGGCGGATGGCCGGCTGGAGGCGTTGTCGCAGAAGTGGTTCGGGGCAGACACAAGCGTGGCGCCCAAGCCCTGATTTAAACTTGGCGAATATCCCTGTGGGAGCGAGCCTGCTCGCGAAAGCGATGTGTCAGTCGACATTTAGGCTGCCAGACACATCGCCTTCGCGAGCAGGCTCGCTCCCACAGTGGTTTTGTGTAGATTGTTAGCTGAGTGTTGCCAAGGCCTGCGCGGCTTGAGGCAACTCCAGCTCACTGAACACTTGCACGCCATGGCGTTTTAGCAACGCAGCGGTGACGCCTTCACCGCTGATCTTGACGCCGCTGAACGTCCCGTCATACGTCAACAAATTCCCGCAAGACGGACTGTTAGCCTTCAGCACCGCAATCCGGATGCCGTGCTTTTGCACCCGTTCCAGCGCCTGATAAGCCCCCGAAAGAAACTCGGCGCTGACATCCGCGCCCTCCGTGGTGATCACCGAGGCATGGCCATCCAGCACTTCAGCACCCTGCCCGCCCCGGATTTCCGCTGCGGCCCTTGGCGTCGGCAATCCTCCGGCAACCTCCGGGCACAACGGCACGACCCGACCCTCATCGAGCCACTGCTGCAGTTGATCGAACGGACCGCTGGCCCCGCCGTCGTATCGCACGCGGTGCCCCAGCAGACAGCGGCTTACCAGAATCTTTTGCATGATCAGAACGGCTCGTTGCCACGACGCCGGAACCAACCGGTCAACGACAGGCGATCGCGGGTCGCGGGCAGGACTTCGTGAGGGACTTCTCCCGACATGAACACCACCAGGCTTGCGCCGGTAGGCAACACATCGTATTCGACGCCCTCATTCAGGTACATGCGCAATTGACCGCCGTGCTCGGGCAGCCAGTCGTCATTGAGATACACCACCGCCGACACCATGCGCCGGTCGTCGTCGCGGAACCGGTCGAGATGCTTGAGGTAGAACGCCCCGGGCGGGTACAACGCAAAATGGCATTCGAACTCCTCAAGACCCAGGTACAAACCCCGATTCATCGCCTCGCGCAGGCTGTCCATCAACTGCAGATAGCTGTCACACGCCGGGGCCTGACCGGGTTCGATCCATTGGATGTGGTCGCCGCGAATCCCCTCGCGAACCTCCGATGACGGCCCGCGCCCCACAGCGGCTGGGGCCAGTTCACCCTCGACAGCACGTTTACGGCACTCGGCCGCCAGTTCACGTGTCAGACCTTCAGGCAGGAAAATGTCCTGCTGCGACCAGCCGCGTGCAGCGAGGTCGTCGACGATACGTAACAGCAGCGGGTGATCAGAGGATATTGGCATGGCGCGCATAGTATTCCTGTGCCTGGAAATCCGACAGAGCCACGCGGCGGCTTGATACGAATTCTCGACAAGTCCGTATGCCGCACGGAGAATAGTCGGCTGCTGACAGGAGTCCCTATGCGCCGTTTGCTTTTTTCACTGTTGATGCTCTGTGTTTTGCCCGCTTGGGCAGACGGCCACGACCAGTTGTACAAGGTCGCCGGTTGGCCAGACCAACGCGCGCATTTCAACGACGCCCTCTCAGCCGCCCAGCAGCGCTACCAGAACAGCCTGCCACCGGCGGTGTTCCAGGCATTGGTCGACAACAGCAATCAGCGTTTTGCCCCGCAGGCCGTAGACCAGCGCGCCGAAGCTCAACTGCGCAAGACACTCGCCGATCCGAAGCCCGCACTGACGTTTTTTCAGTCACCCCTGGGCAAGAAAATCGTTGCCGCCGAATTGCTGGCGACCCGCCGCGATCAACTGGCGAAAAACGCCAAGGGCTTGCCCAAGATGCAGGCCAGCGACAGCCGCATGCTGATCATCGGCCACCTGGCCCAGGCCCTGCCCGCTCGCGAAGCCGGCGCTGAAGTCAGCCTGGCGATTGCCGGTGTCGCGGCCGACAGCTTGAGTTCGATGATCCCCGGCCTGCTCGGCGGTGGTCAGGCGCAAGGCCTGTTGAACGGTCAGCGCCAGCGCTTGATGGACCAGATCGGCAGCGACCTGAACAACACGCTGCTGTATGTGTATCGCGACCTGTCGGATGAAGAGCTTGAAGAGTTTGCGACGTTTGCCGAGTCGGCTGAAGGCAAGGCGTATTACCAGGCAGCGTTGGCGGCGATTCGGGCGGGGTTGGCGGTGGGGCAGAATCCTTCGAACCTGAGCCAGTAATTTCGGCGCCAGAGTGTTCGCTAGAGATTCCGACCTTTGATCCGCTTGGTCAAAAACCCGAAATACTCCTGCCGCAACGCCACTGTCTCATTCGCCAGATGATGCCGCGCCTCGGGCAACATCAACACCTGCGGCCGATCGAACTTGTCCCGCAACACTTCAAGGTTGTGCTTCCAATCCACCGTCATGTCCGCCTGTCCCTGCACAATCAGCGTCCGTCGCGGGCTGTACGGTGCGGCTTCGATGCGCTTGATCCACCGCGCCAGCGCGCCGACCCAGGCCGTTGGCAAACGCAGCGGCTGCAACGGATCGGCTTGCAGGAACGGCAAAAAATCCGGGTCATTGGAGTTTTCGCTGAAGCGCCGCGCGATGGCTGTGACGAAAGGCTTGAGCAGGTAGTAGCTGAGTTGCGACCAGCCCCAGTCCCGTGGCCTGATCAGCGGCGACAGCAGAATCACCTGGCCCTGGGCCGGGCTGTTGGCACCCGCGTTGAGCACATGGTCGATCACGATTGCGCCGCCGGTGCTTTGCCCGCACAGGTGCCACGGCTGTGGCAGTTCCAGGGACAAGGCTTCGGCGAACAAGCCCTGCAACGTGTCCTGATACTCGGCGAAATCCTTGATGCTGGCCCGCGCGCCGCTGGACAGTCCATGCCCCGGCAAATCGCAGGCAATGACCGCAAACCCCTGATCCAGCGCCCACTCGATCACATGCCGATAGAGCCCGGTGTGATCGTAAAAACCGTGAAACAAAAACAAGGTTGCCTTCGCCTGCTCGGGCCACCAGACCTGGCTGACCACCTCATAACCATCAACCTCAAAACGACCGAGGCCGCTGCGCAGGCGGCGCCCCGGAAAATCCAGCCCGTAGAACCGCCGGTACGCCAATGCTTCCTCCGAAAGTGGCAGTCCCTTAGCCAATGGCCGCAGGCGGGCACGCAGATGATCGGGGTCGAAAGTGGCATCCATGAGCAATTCCAAAGCTTGAAACAGACTTTATAGGCCTGCGATATTCATCTGTCGCGGCAAGCATGGCAAGCTGGGCGACCTTCGAGGATTGAAACCCATGCGTCCTTCCTACCGCACCACGCTGCTTGCCAGCCTGCTCGCCCTCGGGTGTGCCGGCGTGTTGTGGGCCGCCTACGACTGGTTTCAGGGGCGTTACCTGCGGGCGTTCAGCGAGCACACCGCGGTATTTTCCGGTGACCCGTTGCGCCTGCCCGATGACCTCGCCGGCCCCGGCGCTATCCGCCTGGTGCACTTCTGGGACCCGGCCTGCCCGTGCAACGTCGGCAATCAACAACACCTGAGCGAACTGGTTGAGCGCTACGTCCCGCATGGCGTGGAGTTTTACGCGGTACAAAAGCCGGGCAGCCACGGCCAGTTGCCGAGCACCTTGAGCAGCCTCAAGTCCATCACCGTGTTGCCAGGTTCCGAGCAGATCCCTGCCAGCCCGGCCGTGGCGATCTGGGACCGCAGCGGCAAACTGGCGTATTTCGGACCTTACAGCGAAGGCCTGACCTGCAATTCGAGCAACAGCTTTATCGAACCGATCTTGCAGGCGCTGGATGAAGGCCGCGCGGTGAATGCCACGCACACACTGGCGGTGGGGTGTTACTGCCCGTGGTCGATAGACACAAAGCAGTAACGCCGGCAGGAAGCGCGAATCCCTCCTAAGTGCGATGGGCCATTTCAACATGCCGTGTTAAACATTGGCGCCATGGACCGCGGCCTCTAATAACAACAAGGAATCTCCATGAAACGTAGCCTGACCGTTCTTGCCCTCATCGTTGTCGCGCTCGCCGCAGGTGCTGGCTGGTATGTCTACAGCAAACAGCCGACACGCCAGGGCATGGTTGAGCTGCAACACCTGCAAGGGTCCGTTACCGTGCGCTACGACGAGCGCGGCATCCCCCATATCCGCGCCGACAACGAAACCGACCTGTATCGCGCCCTCGGTTATGTGCATGCCCAGGATCGTCTGTTTCAGATGGAAGTGCTGCGCCGGCTGGCACGTGGCGAGCTGGCCGAGGTGCTGGGCCCAAAACTGCTCGACACCGACAAACTGATGCGCAGCCTGCGTATCCGTGAACGCGCTGCAACCTACCTGGCGAACCTGGACCTACAATCGCCGGCCTGGACTGCGATGCAAGCCTATCTGGACGGCATCAACCAGTACCAGGACAGCCACCCGAAACCTGCCGAGTTCGATGTATTGGGCATCCCGAAACGCCCATTCACCGCCGAGGACACCATCAGCATTGCCGGCTACATGGCCTACAGTTTTGCCGCGGCATTTCGCACCGACCCCCTGCTGACCTACGTGCGCGATCAGTTGGGCCCCGACTACCTCAACGTCTTCGATCTCGACTGGCAGCCCAAAGGCGTACTGGCGAAAAAACGCCCCAGTGCCTTGCCGCCCCTCACCGGCCTCGACTGGAAGGATCTCAACGCCCTCGCCCGCCTCAGCGAACAGGCGCTGGCCGACAATGGCTTGCCGCAATTCGAAGGCAGCAACGCCTGGGTCGTCTCTGGCAGCCGCACAAAAAGTGGCAAGCCGTTGTTGGCCGGTGACCCGCACATCCGTTTTTCCGCACCGTCGGTGTGGTACGAAGCACAGCTCTCGGCGCCGGGCTTCGAACTCTACGGCCACTACCAGGCGCTGATGCCGTTCGCCTCGCTGGGCATGAATCGCGACTTCGGCTGGAGCATCACCATGTTCCAGAACGATGACCTCGACCTGATCGCCGAGAAGGTCAACCCCGACAATGCCAATCAGGTCTGGTATCGCGGCAAGTGGGTGGACATGGAGACCAGCGAACAGCAGATCGCGGTCAAGGGGCAGGCGCCGGTGAAACTGGTGCTGCGCCAGTCGCCTCACGGTCCGATCGTCAACGATGCGCTGGGCAACGGTGTTGGCAAGACGCCGATCGCCATGTGGTGGGGCTTTCTCGAAAGCCAGAATCCGATCCTTGAAGGCTTCTACCAGCTCAATCGCGCCGACACCCTGGCCAAGGCCCGCAGCGCCGCGGCCAAGATCCAGGCGCCAGGCCTGAACATCGTCTGGGCCAATGCCAAGGGTGACATCGGCTGGTGGGCGGCGGCGCAGTTACCGAAGCGGCCGGCAGGTGTGCGCCCGTGGTTCATCCTCGACGGCAGCACCGCCGAGGCGGACAAGGACGGCTTCTACCCCTTCAGCGCCAACCCGCAGGAAGAGAACCCGGCGCGGGGGTATATCGTCTCTGCCAACTTCCAGCCGGTTTCACCCACCGGCATGGAAATTCCCGGCTATTACAACCTGGCCGATCGGGGCCAGCAGCTCAATCGCCAGCTCAGCGACAAAAGCATCAAGTGGGACCTGGAAGCCAGCCAGAAACTGCAACTGGGCACCACGACGGCCTACGGCCCGCGCTTGCTCGCACCGTTACTGCCGGTACTGCGCGAAGTGGTGAGTGATCCCGCCGAACTCAAACTGGTGGAGCAACTGGCCCAGTGGCAAGGTGACTACCCGCTGGATTCCACCAGCGCCACGCTGTTCAACCAGTTCCTGTTCAACCTCGCCGACGCGACGATGCACGACGAATTGGGCAATGACTTCTTTGAAACGTTGCTCTCGACGCGGGTCATCGACGCAGCGCTGCCACGGCTGGCCGCCAATCCCGATTCGCCGTGGTGGGACAACCGCAACACGCTCGGTAAGGAAACCCGCGCCGACACGGTCAAGGTTGCCTGGCAAGCGAGCATTGCGCACCTCAAGACCACGCTGGGCGCTGACTTCACGCAATGGCAGTGGGGCACGGCGCACACGCTGACTCACGGCCATCCACTGGGGCAGCAAAAGCCGCTGGACCGGATTTTCAACGTCGGCCCGTTTGCGGCGCCTGGCAGCCATGAGGTGCCGAATAACCTGTCGGCGAAGATTGGCCCGGCGCCCTGGCCGGTGACGTACGGCCCGTCGACCCGACGCCTGATCGACTTCGCCGACCCGGCCCACAGCCTGACCGTCAACCCGGTCGGCCAGAGCGGCGTGCCGTTCGACAGTCACTATGACGACCAGGCCGAGGCGTATGTCGAGGGGGTCTATTTCCAGGCGCATCTCAATGACGAGGAAGTCACGGCCAATACGCGCAGCACTTTGAAGCTGTTGCCGGCGCGAACTGCCCCTTAAACATCAAAAGATCGCAGCCTTCGGCAGCTCCTACATTGGCCGAGTTCGCCGCAATATCGCGTATGAAAATCGATCCCTGTAGGAGCTGCCGAAGGCTGCGATCTTTTGATCTTCAAACCATCACAGAGAAGTTCAGCCTGAACTGCTGCGGCGTCACGCCCAGCCGGCGGTTGAACACACTGCGCATGTGCTGCGCATCGCGAAACCCGCATTGGTACGCCACGGTCTTGAGTGGCGAGTGAGTGCTTTCCAGCAGCACCCGCGCCGCGTCCACCCGCGCCCGCTCGACGAATTCCGCCGGGGTGATTTTCGCTTCTTTGGCGAACACCCGGGAAAAGTTGCGCGCACTCATGTTGGCGGCATTGGCCAGGTCGGCGATGGTCAGGTCGCCGGTGAGGTTGGCCAACACGTAGAGCTGCGCCAACGCCACGGCAGACGTGGGTTCGGCGTGGGGCGTGAGGAACGGGCTGAATTGCGATTGCCCACCCGAACGCTGGGTGAACACCACCAACCGCTTGGCCACGCTGAGCGCCACTTCCGGTCCGTGGTCCCGTGCGAGCAGGTACAACGACAAATCGATGCCCGCCGTGACCCCGGCCGAGGTATAGAGCTCGCCGTCCTGCACATACAAGCGATCGGCCTCGACCTGAGTCGAGGGGCACAACTGAGCCAGCGCCGTAGCGTCCCCCCAGTGAGTGGTCACCGTTCGCCCCTCGAGCAACCCGGCCCGAGCCAGCATGAACGCGCCGTTGCAGATCGAACCAAACCGTCGTGCCCGTGCGCAGGCGTCGCGTAGCCAGGCATCGAATGCTGCACCAAAGTCCATGAACGGCAGCTGCGGCCCGCCGGCCACCAACAGCAGGTCATACGCTTGCAGCGCTTCACTGAAATGCTGGTGCGCGTAAAGTGACAAGCCGTTGGAACACGGCATCACCCCGCGCTCCAAGCCGATGACTTCCAGCCGATAGTGATCTTGCGGTTCGAGGAAGCGATTGGCCTCGGAAAACACATCCATGGGACCGGTGACGTCCAGGGACTGAACGCCGGTGAATACCACGATGGCAACGGTTTTATTCATGACAAAAATCGCCCTCTTTGCCTCTGGTTACACCGCACACCTGTAGGAGCTGTCGAGTGAAGCGAGGCTGCGATCTTTTGATTTTTTAAAAGACAAGATCAAAAGATCGCAGCCTGCGGCAGCTCCTACAGGGTCTGCGTGCACCCTAGCCAATCCGCGCGCAACAAGCGAGGTTGGCGCGATTTGCACGCTCATTGGCAAGGATCGCAGCCATGGATCGATTGTCCAGTTCCGGGGGTGGGAACAGACTCTAACCATCAGCGCCGCCACGGCGTTCCCCACGAGGAAAGCACCATGAGCAGCACCATCGCCGGTATCAAAATCCCTGACAGCGCCTTGGCCAAGGCCACCACCGAATACATTCGCGACGTCGAATCCGACCTGCTGTATCACCACTCGCGCCGGGTATTCCTGTTCGGTGCCTTGAGCGGTGAGCGCAAGCAACTGGCCTACAACCCAGAGCTGTTGTACGTCGGCGCCATGTTCCATGACCTTGGCCTGGTGGAAGGTCATCGCACCGACGATGAACGCTTCGAAGTCGATAGCGCCAACGCGGCCAAAGCGTTCCTCAAACCCTTTGGTTTGTCGGACGACGATATCGAACAGGTCTGGTTGTCGATTGCTCTGCACACCACACCGGGCGTACCGCAACACCTGCGCCCTAACGTGGCGCTGGTCACCGCCGGGGTTGAAATGGATGTGCTGGGTATCGACTATGCCGCGTTTCCCACCGTGCAGCGCGAGGCGGTGGTGCATGCGCACCCGCGTGGTGAAGGGTTCAAGGAATGCATTCTGTGTGCATTCGCCAACGGCTTCAAACACAGGCCCGACACCACATTCGGTACGGTGAACGCAGACGTGCTGGTGGACAGCGAGCCGGGCTTCAAACCGATGAACTTCGTCGAGATCATCCGCAAGTCGCCTTGGGTTTCCTGACCCCATAAAGACAAAAGATCGCAGCCTTCGGCAGCTCCTACATTCCCCTGTAGGAGCTGCCGCAGGCTGCGATCTTTTGATCTACAGCGTTTTAAGCCGCTTCCGGAGCCTGCGCGCGACGCACGTCCGGTTGCTTCCACGAATCGGCAGCGCTTTCTTCGATGGCCTGTTGAATCGCACGTTTGCGTGTTTCTTCGGCACGGCGGCTGAAGAACCAGACCAGGAACGTCACGATCGACACCGCCAGCAGAATCAGGCTGGCCACGGCATTGATCTCGGGCTTCACGCCCAGACGTACCGCCGAGAACACTTCCATCGGCAGGGTGGTCGAACCCGGCCCGGAAACGAAGCTCGCCAACACCAGGTCATCGAGGGACAACGCGAACGACATCAT
This sequence comes from Pseudomonas sp. LBUM1644, assembly GCF_059716195.1. Classification (NCBI taxonomy): domain Bacteria; kingdom Pseudomonadati; phylum Pseudomonadota; class Gammaproteobacteria; order Pseudomonadales; family Pseudomonadaceae; genus Pseudomonas; species Pseudomonas sp. LBUM1644. The sequence goes on from NZ_CP166812.1 coordinate 6,014,322, forward strand.
GCCGCCAGCCGCCAGCGATGGCGCAATCATCGGGATGGTGATCAGGAAGAACACCTTCCACGGCCGCGCACCCAGGTCCATGGCCGCTTCTTCGATGGACAGGTCCAGCTCACGCAAGCGCGCCGACACCACCACCGCCACATACGCCGCACAGAATGTGGTGTGGGCGATCCAGATGGTGACGATCCCGCGCTCCTGCGGCCAACCGATCATCTGCGCCATCGCCACGAACAGCAGCAACAGCGACAGGCCGGTGATCACTTCCGGCATCACCAACGGCGCGGTCACCAGGCCACCGAACAGCGTGCGCCCCTTGAAGTGGGTGATACGGGTCAGGACGAACGCGGCCAATGTACCGAGCGCCACCGCCGCAATCGCCGTGTAACAGGCGATTTCCAGCGAGCGCACCACCGAGCCCATCAGTTGCGTGTTGTCCATCAACCCGACGTACCACTTGATCGACCAACCGCCCCACACCGTCACCAGTTTCGAGGCATTGAACGAGTAGATCACCAGGATCAGCATCGGCGCGTAGATGAACAGCAGACCCGCTACCAGCATGAAACTTGAGAAACGGAAGCGTTTCATTCCTTGCCCTCCATTTCTTTGGCCTGACTACGGTTGAACAGGATGATCGGCACAATCAGGATCGCCAACATCACCACCGCCAGGGCAGACGCCACCGGCCAGTCACGGTTGTTGAAGAACTCTTGCCACAGCACTTTACCGATCATCAGGGTTTCCGGACCGCCCAGCAGTTCCGGGATCACGAACTCGCCCACGACCGGAATGAACACCAGCATGCAGCCGGCAATGATCCCGTTCTTGGACAGCGGAATGGTGATCTTCCAGAAGCTGTTGAAGGTGCTCGAACCCAGGTCCGATGCGGCTTCGAGCAAGCTGTTGTCGTGTTTCACCAGGTTGGCGTAGAGCGGCAGGATCATGAACGGCAGGTACGAATACACCACGCCGATATAGACCGCGAGGTTGGTGTTGAGGATTTGCAGCGGCTCGTTGATCCAGCCCATGCTCATCAAAAAGCCATTGAGCAGACCGTTGTTGCTGAGGATGCCCATCCACGCATAAACGCGGATCAGAATCGCCGTCCAGGTCGGCATCATGATCAACAGCACCAGCACCGTTTGCAGTTCTTTACGGGCACTGGCAATGGCGTAGGCCATCGGGTAGCCGATCAGCAGGCAGAGGATGGTGCTGAACAACGCCATCTTCAACGAGCCGAGGTAAGCGGCGATGTACAACTCGTCGTCGCCGAGCATCGCGTAGTTGCCGAGGTTGAGCAGCACCTGCAGCTTCTGGTCGACGAAGTTGTAGATCTCGGTGTACGGCGGAATGGCCACGTCGGCTTCGGCGAAGCTGATCTTCAACACGATGAAGAACGGCAACATGAAGAACATGAACAGCCAGATGAACGGAACCCCGATGACCAGCTGGCGGCCACCGGGAATTATTCGATTGAGGCGGCGTTTGAATTTGCGCATGTTCATGAGCGAAGTACCACGCCGCTGTCGTCTTCCCAGTACACGTAGACCTGATCACCCCAGGTCGGACGCTGGCCACGGCGCTCGGCGTTGGCGACGAACGACTGGACGATCTTGCCGCTTGGCAGTTCGACGTAGAACACCGAGTGGCCGCCGAGGTAGGCGATGTCGTGCACCTTGCCGCTGGACCAGTTGTATTCACAGGTCGGCATGGTTGGCGTCACGAGCAGTTTTTCCGGACGGATCGCGTAAGTCACGGATTTGTCCTGCACCGAGGTGCTGATGCCGTGGCCCACGTAGATCTGGCGGTCCAGGTCCTTGCAGGTAATAGTCGCGTAGCCTTCGGCGTCATCGATCACTTCACCGTCGAAGATGTTGACGTTGCCGATGAACTCGCAAACCAGGCGGCTGGTCGGGGTTTCGTAGATGTCGATCGGGCTGCCGATCTGGGCGATCCAGCCCAGGTGCATGATCGCGATGCGCTCGGCCATGGTCATGGCCTCTTCCTGATCGTGGGTCACCATGACGCAAGTTACGCCGACCCGCTCGATGATCTCGACCAGCTCCAGCTGCATTTGCGAGCGCAGCTTCTTGTCCAGCGCACCCATCGGTTCGTCGAGCAACAGCAGCTTCGGCCGCTTGGCCAAAGAACGCGCCAGGGCCACACGTTGACGCTGGCCACCGGACAACTGATGCGGCTTGCGCTTGGCGTACTGCGTCATCTGAACCAGCTTGAGCATGTCGGCCACGCGCGCATCGACTTCAGCTGCGGGGATTTTGTCCTGCTTGAGGCCGAAGGCGATGTTCTGCGCCACGGTCATGTGCGGGAACAAGGCGTAGGACTGGAACATCATGTTGATCGGACGCTCGTACGGCGGCATGTCCGTGATGTCGACGCCATCGAGGAAGATGCGCCCCTCCGTGGGCCGTTCGAAACCTGCGAGCATACGCAGTAAGGTGGATTTGCCCGATCCCGAACCGCCGAGCAGGGCGAAAATCTCGCCTTTCTTGATTTCCAGGGACACATCGTCCACGGCAATCGTCTCGTCGAACTTCTTCGTGACCCGGTCGATTTTGACCAGCACCTGTTTAGGTGACTGGTCGCCCTCGAGGGCTTTCTTATAGGCGCCGGAGGCAACTGCCATTTACGAAACTCCCAGAAAAAAAGAGTGCAGTTCGCTCAAGGTGAGCCAACCTTGGATAATTTGAGCCTTGAAGCTATTTACCCGACTTGACCGTGGTCCAGCTGCGGGTCATCAAACGCTGAATCTTCGGGGGTAACTCGATCGACACGTAGGTCTTGTCGAGCACCTCTTGCGGCGGATAGACCGCTTCGTCGGTGCGAATGGACTGTTCCATCAGTTTGTCCGACCCAGGGTTAGGGTTGGCATAGCCGACGTAATCACTGACCTGGGCGATCACCTCAGGTTTCAGCAAATAGTTGATGAAGGCGTGGGCCTCTTTGACGTTGGCCGAATCCTTCGGAATCGCCAGCATGTCGAACCAGAGCGCGCCGCCTTCTTTCGGAATGGAGTAGGCGATGTTGATGCCTTTCTTGGCTTCTTCGGCACGGGCGCGGGCCTGGAAGATATCGCCAGAGAACCCGACCGCGATGCAGATATCACCATTGGCCAAGTCCGTGATGTATTTGGACGAGCTGAAGTAGGTGACGTAAGGCCGCACGGCCAGCAACTTGGCGGTTGCCTTTTTATAGTCTTCCTCGTTGGTGCTGTTGGCATTCAGGCCCATGTAGTTGAGCACCGTGGGCATCATTTCATCAGCGGAGTCGAGGAAAGCCACGCCGCATTTCTGCAGCTTCTTGATGTTTTCCGGCTCGAACACCACGTCCCAGGAATCGATCTTGTCGACGCCCAGCACAGCCTTGATCTTGTCGACGTTGTAACCGATGCCGTTGGTGCCCCACAGGTACGGTACGGCGTACAGGTTGCCCGGATCGTTCTGCTCCAGGCGCTTGAGCAGCGCTGGGTCGAGGTTCGAATAGTTCGGCAACTGCGACTTGTCGAGCTTCTGGAAAGCACCGGCCTTGATCTGCTTGCCAAGGAAGTGGTTGGACGGCACGACCACGTCATACCCGGTATGCCCGGCCAACAACTTGCCTTCCAGCGTTTCATTGGAGTCGAAGACGTCATATACCGGCTTGATGCCGGTCTCTTTCTGGAAGTCTGCCAGGGTGGTCTGACCGATGTAGTCCGACCAGTTATAAATATGCACGGTACCGGCGGCCTGGACACTGACGGCCAGCGTCAGCCCGGCGCCAACCAGCAGGGCATTGCGCAACAAAGAAAAAATAGGCAATTGGAGGTCCTCAAAAATTAGTTGGGCCCAAGTTGCCCCGTGTTACATGACAACCGTGGTTGCCCGGCAACAAAACCGGCGCGCAACTTACCCTCGAAAAACCGTTCCAGCAAAACTTTTATACAAATTACGACCTTGTAGGAGCGAGCTTGCTCGCGATGGTCGTCAACGTTAACGCGTTGTGCCTGACACCCCGCGGCGTTGCAGCTTTCTTCGCGAGCAAGCTCGCTCCTACACGGTTTTACTTACTTACCGGATTTGATCTTGGTCCAGCTGCGAGTCAGGATCCGCTGGGTCGCGGCCGGCAAGTCGGCAATCGCGTACAGCTTGGCCAGCACGTCGGCCGGCGGGTAGATGCCTGGATCGCTGGTGATGTCTTTATCCACCAAAGGCGTGGCAGCGGCGTTACCGTTCGGGAAACGCACGGCGTTGGTGATTGCAGCCATGACTTCCGGCTTCTGCAGGTAGGTCATGAACTTGTAGGCACCTTCGACGTTTTCGGCATCTTTAGGGATGGCGACCATGTCGTAGAAGCTGCCTGCACCTTCTTTCGGAATGTTGTAGCTGACCTTCACTTTGTCGCCGGCTTCAGCGGCGCGGGACTTGGCCTGATAGATGTCACCCGAGTAACCGACGGCTACGCAGATGTTGCCGTTGGCCAGGTCGGAGATGTACTTGGACGAGTGGAAGTAGGCGATCGAAGGACGGACTTTCAGGAACAGTGCTTCAGCTTCGGCCAGTTGTTTTTTGTCCTGGCTGTCGGTCGGATAGCCCAGGTAGTGCAGCGCCACCGGAATCATCTCGGTTGGCGAGTCCAGAACGCTAATCCCGCACGATTTCAACTTCGCGGCGTTTTCAGGCTTGAAGATCAGGTCCCAGGAATTGGTTGGTGCATCGGCACCCAGTGCAGCCTTGACCTTGTCGGCGTTGAAGCCGATACCGATCGAACCCCACATGTAAGGGAAGGCGTGTTCGTTGCCCGGGTCGCTCACCGATACCGCTTTGAGCAGGTCGGGGTTCAGGTTCTTCCAGTTAGGCAGCTTGGACTTGTCCAGCTTCTGGTAAACACCGGCCTTGATCTGCTTGGCCAGGAAGTTGTTCGACGGTACGACGATGTCGTAGCCAGACTTGCCTGCCAGTAACTTGGCTTCCAGGGTTTCGTTGCTGTCGAAAACGTCGTACACCACCTTGATCCCGGACTCTTTCTCGAAGTTCGCGATGGTGTCCGGAGCGATGTAGTCGGACCAGTTATAGACGTGCAACACCTTGTCGTCCGCCTGTACCGCACCCGCCATCATGCCCATAAGGGACATGGCGAGGAGAGTCTTGCCAGCAAGCTTTTTTCCTAATGCCTTCATGCGTAATGCTCCAAATTTTTCTTTTTTTGAACCACTTTGTTCAGCGGCCGAACCCGGACAACTGGAACCGCGGCTAGTCTGGCAAGATCCGAGGCGGTCTTTCAAGGAAAGGCCGCCCTTCAAGACTGCTCTGAGCGAAAGTTTCATGAGTCCCGCCCAGAGCCTAGCACTTAGCCCTGCAACGCACTCAGGGTCAGGTCCAGGCACTTGCGTGCCTTGGTCACCAGCTCATCGATTTCAGCCTTGGTAATCACCAGTGGCGGCGAGATGATCATGGTGTCGCCCACGGCGCGCATGATCAGGCCGTTTTCGAAGCAGAATGTGCGGCAGATCATGCCGACGCCCTTGCCTTCGTAACGCTTGCGCGTGGCCTTGTCCTGCACCAGCTCGATGGCCCCCAACAGACCGACCCCACGCACTTCCCCCACCAACGGGTGATCGTTCAGTTCCCGCAGACGTTTCTGCAAATAGGGTGCCGTTTCTGCGTGAACGCGCTCGATAATTTTTTCTTCGCGCAGGATACGGATGTTTTCCAGTGCCACCGCCGCCGCGACCGGGTGCCCGGAATAGGTGAAGCCGTGGTTGAAGTCGCCGCCTTCGTTGAGCACCGCGACCACTTCGTCACGCACGATCAGGCCACCCATCGGGATGTAGCCGGAGGTCAGGCCTTTGGCGATGGTCATCATGTCGGGCTTGAGGTCGTAGAGATCGGAACCGAACCACTCGCCGGTGCGGCCGAAACCACAGATCACTTCGTCCGCCACGAACAAGATGTCGTACTTGGCGAGGATTTCCTTGATGCGCGGCCAGTAGGTGTCTGGCGGAATGATCACGCCGCCGGCGCCCTGGATCGGCTCGGCAATAAAGGCACCGACGTTGTCCACGCCGACTTCCAGAATCTTCTCTTCCAGTTGATTGGCCGCCCACACACCGAATTCTTCCGGTGTCATCTCGCCGCCTTCACCGAACCAGTAAGGCTGGGCGATGTGGACGATGCCCGGGATCGGCAAGTCGCCTTGTTCATGCATGTACGTCATGCCACCCAGGCTCGCGCCGGCGACGGTGGAACCGTGATAGCCGTTTTTGCGGCTGATGATGACTTTCTTTTTCGGCTGGCCCTTGATCGCCCAATAGTGACGAACCATACGCAGCATGGTGTCGTTGCCTTCCGAGCCCGAGCCCGTGAAAAACACGTGGTTCATGCCTTGCGGCGCGATGTCGGAGATGGCCTTGGCCAGTTCCAGCACCGGCGGGTGAGCGGTCTGGAAGAACAGGTTGTAGTAAGGCAGCTCGCGCATTTGTTTGCTGGCGGCATCGGCCAGCTCATCGCGACCGTAGCCGATCGCTACGCACCACAGGCCCGCCATGCCGTCGAGGATCTTGTTGCCTTCGCTGTCCCAGAGGTAAACGCCCTTGGCGTTGGTGATGATCCGCGGGCCTTTCTCTTTCAGCTGCTTGAAGTCGCTGAACGGCGCCAGGTGATGATCATTGCTCAGGGTTTGCCATTCACGGGTTTGCGGGTTGTTGCTGGTCATGCGAATTCTCCTAAGGTTGCAGTGAAAGGCGCGGAAATTTCCCTCCGCGCCCGGCGCATCAGACGGCAAAGAGCAGGAATTCCCGCTCCCACGAACTGATCACGCGCTTGAAGTTTTCATGCTCGGCCCGCTTGACCGCGACGTAGCCAGTGATGAACTTCTTGCCCAGGTATTTCTCGACAGTCGCGCTGTTTTCCATGCGTTCCAGCGCGTCTTCGATGGTCAGTGGCAGGCGCAGGTTGCGGCGTTCATAGCCGCGACCCACCACCGGCGCACTCGGGTTAAGGCCCTCGACCATGCCGATGTAACCGCAGAGCAGGCTCGCGGCAATCGCCAGGTAAGGGTTGGCATCGGCGCCCGGCAAGCGGTTTTCCACCCGACGGTTTTGCGGCCCGGCATCCGGGACTCGCAGGCCCACGGTGCGGTTCTCTTCGCCCCACTCCACGTTGACCGGCGCCGAGGTATCCGGCAGGAAGCGGCGGAACGAGTTGACGTTCGGCGCGAACAGCGGCAACAGCTCGGGGATCAGTTTCTGCAAACCACCGATGTGGTGCAGGAACAGTTCGCTCATGGTCCCGTCTTCATTGGAGAAGACGTTCTTACCGGTTTCGATGTCGATGATGCTCTGGTGCAAGTGCATCGCGCTGCCTGGCTCGCCGGTCATGGGCTTGGCCATGAACGTGGCTGCCACGTCATGCTTGAGCGCGGCTTCGCGCATCGTGCGTTTGAACACCAGGATCTGATCGGCCAGCGACAGGGCATCGCCGTGACGGAAGTTGATTTCCATCTGCGCCGTGCCGTCTTCGTGGATCAGCGTATCGAGGTCCAGCTCCTGCAATTCGCACCAGTCATACACGTCTTCGAACAGCGGATCGAATTCGTTCGCTGCTTCAATGGAGAACGACTGACGGCCGATTTCCGGGCGACCGGAGCGGCCGATCGGCGGTTGCAGCGGGTAGTCCGGATCGTCGCTGCGCTTGGTCAGGTAGAACTCCATTTCCGGCGCCACGATGGGCTGCCAGCCCTTGTCGGAATAGAGTTTCAGGACCTTTTTGAGCACGTTGCGCGGCGACAGCTCGATCGGGTTGCCTTGCTTGTCGTAGGTATCGTGGATCACCTGGGCGGTGGGCTCGATGGACCAGGGCACCAGGAAGACTGCGTTCGCGTCCGGACGGCAGATCATGTCGATGTCGGCCGGGTCGAGCAGTTCGTAATAGATGTCGTCTTCGACATAGTCGCCGGTCACGGTCTGCAACAGCACGCTCTCGGGCAGGCGCATGCCTTTTTCGGCAATGAACTTGTTGGTCGGCGAAATCTTGCCCCGGGTGATCCCGGTCAAGTCGGCGATCATGCATTCGACTTCTGTGATCTTGTGGTCTTTCAACCAATCGGTGAGCTGGTCGAGGTTGTGACTCATAAATGCCTCTTAGGCTGAGTTTCCTGACTCTTATAAGTCAGGCGTCGTTTGACGCATCGGCGTCGCGTTGAAATGCGTGTCTGGCACAGGCTATCGTGTTTTTTCCGTAACGCGCGGTAAATGCCGGGCGTGCAGAATCACGAGCGGTGCCCAGCGTGATCGCCGAGCCGCTATTGTGAATCGGTTCTATATTGAATGGAGTAACCGTAATGGGGGTGCCGCTTCGACCGTCCAGAATATCGGACAGGATCAGTCGGTTCGCCAGGAGCGGGAGAATCACCGGCAGGCCCGGAGCCGCTGGAGCCATGGCGCGGACGTAGCTGTCACCACTGATGTGATAAGCATGCAGACCGATCTGCCTGGAGCAGATGGCGACGCCGATTAACGGCAGGCGAGACATGAAGCACCCCGGTATTATTGCTGTTATGGGTTTGAATCGAGCTTAGCCTTGTTCATTTTTTTACACAACACCCCCGTAAAAAATACAACACGGCCCGCTCAAGTCCGCGGCCGCCAAAGCATTCAAAGGTATAAAAACGCCCCAAAGTGCCTCAAAAATGCCCCACGAGCGCTTTTTTAGGGCAAAAAAGGCCTCGCTTGACTTCGGCATGCCGTTCGGGTTGACTGGAATCCGAAGAGATCAATGATTGATATTTTTAACAACAAAGGTGTTGCATCATGTCGGTACCCCCGCGTGCCGTTCAGCTTAACGAAGCGAACGCGTTCCTTAAGGAACATCCTGAGGTTCTGTACGTTGACCTTCTGATTGCGGATATGAATGGTGTGGTGCGCGGCAAGCGCATTGAACGCACCAGTCTCCACAAGGTTTACGAGAAAGGCATCAACCTGCCGGCCTCTCTATTTGCTCTGGATATCAATGGTTCGACGGTGGAAAGCACCGGCCTGGGCCTGGACATCGGCGATGCTGACCGAATCTGTTATCCAATCCCTGACACCCTGTGCAATGAGCCATGGCAGAAGCGCCCGACCGCGCAACTGTTGATGACCATGCACGAACTCGAAGGACAGCCGTTCTTCGCCGACCCGCGTGAAGTACTGGCTAATGTCGTGCGCAAGTTCGACGAAATGGGCCTGACCATCTGCGCCGCGTTCGAACTGGAGTTCTACCTGATCGACCAGGAGAACGTGAACGGTCGTCCACAACCGCCACGTTCGCCGGTGTCTGGCAAACGCCCGCACTCGACTCAGGTCTATCTGATCGACGACCTCGACGAATACGTCGACTGCCTCCAGGACATTCTGGAAGGTGCGAAAGAGCAAGGCATCCCGGCCGACGCCATCGTCAAGGAAAGTGCCCCGGCGCAGTTCGAAGTGAACCTGCACCACGTGGCCGACCCGATCAAGGCGTGCGACTACGCGGTCCTGCTCAAGCGTCTGATCAAAAACATCGCCTACGACCATGAAATGGACACCACCTTCATGGCCAAGCCTTATCCAGGCCAGGCGGGCAATGGTTTGCACGTACACATTTCGATTCTTGATAAAGATGGCAAAAACATTTTTGCCAGCGAGGATCCCGAGCAGAACGCCGCACTGCGTCACGCGATCGGCGGTGTGCTCGAGACCCTACCGGCGCAGATGGCTTTCCTCTGCCCGAACGTCAACTCCTACCGTCGTTTCGGCGCACAGTTCTACGTGCCGAACTCGCCGTGCTGGGGCCTGGACAACCGCACCGTGGCGATCCGCGTTCCGACCGGCTCGTCCGATGCGGTGCGCATCGAGCATCGTGTCGCTGGCGCCGATGCCAACCCGTACCTGCTGATGGCTTCGGTCCTGGCGGGCGTGCATCACGGCCTGACCAACAAGATCGAGCCGGGCGCCCCCGTGGAAGGCAACTCCTACGAGCAGAACGAGCAGAGCCTGCCGAACAACCTGCGCGATGCATTGCGTGAACTGGACGACAGCGAGGTCATGGCCAAGTACATCGATCCGAAATACATCGATATCTTTGTCGCGTGTAAAGAGAGTGAGCTGGAGGAGTTCGAACACTCCATCTCTGACCTTGAGTACAACTGGTACCTGCATACCGTTTAAGTGGTTGCAGTAGAAGAAACGCCGTCGGCTGATAAGGCCTACGGCGTTTTTTTATGGCTGAACACTGACTTTGTGGCGAGGGGATTTAGCGAACGTCGCACCGCCCCGCTGGGTCGCGAAGCGGCCCCAAAGCCTGCAACTGCGGTGTTTCAGGAGTATCGCGTACAGAGGTTTTGCGACTGCTTCGCAGCCGAACGGGGATAAATCCCCTCGCCACAGGGGATATGGAACATCTGCCCGCTCTGCGTACAATGCCCGCTGCCCCGCAGGAGACTCCAATGACGCGCACCGCCACCGTTCGCAAACCCCGCGCCCGCAGCCAGGCCCGGATCGATTCGATACTCGATGCCGCCCGCACGCTGCTGGCCGCCGAGGGCGTGGCCAGTCTGTCGATCTACAGCGTGGCCGAACGCGCGGAGATTCCACCCTCTTCCGTCTACCACTTCTTCGCCAGCGTCCCGGCCCTGCTCGAAGCCCTGACCGCCGACGTCCACGCCGCGTTTCGCGCCTGCCTGCAAGCGCCCATCGACCACGACGCCCTCAACGGCTGGCGCGACCTCTCGCGAGTGGTGGAACAACGCATGCTCGCGATCTACAGCGAAGACGCCGCCGCCCGGCAGCTGATCCTCGCGCAGCATGGCCTGACCGAAGTCACCCAGGCCGACCGCCAGCACGATATTGAACTGGGCGACTTGATGCACAAGCTGTTCGATCATCACTTTGAATTGCCGAAGCTGCCGACCGATGTTGATGTGTTTGCCCTGGCCATGGAGCTCGGCGACCGCGTCTACGCCCGTTCAGTGCAGCAGCATGGGCAGATCACACCGCGCATGGCCGAGGAAGGCATGCGGGTGTTTGATGCGTATTTGGGGCTTTATCTGCCGCCGTACCTGCACAAGCGCGCCGCCCTGTAAAACATCGCAGCCTTCGGCAGCTCCTACAGGGGCAATGCGAACTACTGTAGGAGCTGCCGAAGGCTGCGATCTTTTGATCTTACAACTTGGCGATCGACACCTCGGTGGATTTCACAAACGCGATCACTTCGCTGCCGACCACCAGTTCCAGCTCTTTCACCGAGCGCGTGGTGATCACCGACGTCACGATGCCGGAAGCGGTCTGCACGTCGATTTCCGAGAGCACGTCGCCAAGTACGATTTCCTTGATCGAGCCTTTGAACTGGTTACGAACGTTGATGGCTTTGATCGTCATGATGTTGATTCCTGTCGTTGAGATAAGGCTTGAGTTATTGAGCCCAACGCAATTGCGTAGGCAATGGTGAAACGGGTTCCGGTTCCGGTGGCTGCCCCGGCAGCGCCAGTACGCGATTGAGGACCTCGGTCTCCAACGCCGCCAGCCGATGAGAGCCGCGGACCCGAGGGCGCGGCAGTTCCACCTGCAGGTCGAGGCCGACTTCGCCCTCTTCGATCAGGATCACCCGATCAGCAATCGCCACCGCTTCACTGACGTCGTGGGTCACCAGCAACACGGTGAAGCCGTGTTTCTGCCAGAGCCGTTCGATCAGTTGCTGCATTTCAATTCGGGTCAGGGCATCCAGCGCGCCCAGAGGTTCGTCGAGCAGCAGCAGGCGCGGTTGATGGATCAGCGCACGGGCCAGGGCCACGCGTTGCTTCTGCCCACCGGACAACGCCGCTGGCCATTCGTTGGCGCGGTCCGCCAGGCCGACCGACTCCAGCGCTTCCAGGGCCTGCGGCCGCCAGTTGCCCTTGAGCCCGAGGCCGACGTTGTCGATGACCTTTTTCCATGGCAGCAACCGCGCTTCCTGGAACATCAGTCGGGTGTCTTCCCGTGCATCACTAAGTGGTGCGGAGCCCGCCAGCAATTCGCCGCCGGTGGGCTTGTCGAGACCGGCGAGCAAGCGCAACAAGGTACTTTTGCCGCACCCACTGCGCCCCACTACCGCGACAAACTGACCGGCCGGAATGTGCAGGTCGATCTCGCGCAGTACCTGCCGCGAACCAAAGGTTTTTTGCAGCTTGCGCACCGCCAGCGGAATACCTCGCAGCAGGCGTGGAGGTTGTTGAGCCGTCATGCCGCACCTCCCTTGGTGACCTGGTAAGCCGGATGCCAACGCAACCAAACACGCTCAAGTCCACGCGCCGCGAGGTCGGCCAGTTTGCCGAGCACCGCGTACAACAGAATCGCCAGCACCACCACGTCAGTCTGCAAGAACTCCCGGGCATTCATCGCCAGGTAGCCGATGCCGGAGCTGGCGGAAATGGTTTCAGCCACGATCAGGGTCAGCCACATGAAGCCCAGGGCGAAGCGCACGCCGACCAGAATCGAAGGCAGCGCACCTGGCAGGATCACCTGCCGGAACAGGCTGAAACCGGACAAGCCATAACTGCGGGACATCTCCACCAGCGCCGGATCGACGTTGCGGATGCCGTGATAGGTGTTGAGGTAGATCGGGAACAACGTGCCCAGCGCCACCAGGAAAATCTTCGCCGACTCATCGATGCCGAACCACAGAATGACCAGTGGAATCAGCGCCAGGTGCGGCACGTTACGAATCATCTGCACCGAACTGTCGAGCAGGCGTTCGCCCCATTTCGACAGGCCGGTGATGAAACCCAATGCCAGACCGATGCTGCCGCCAATGGTGAAGCCCAATGCCGCGCGCCAGCCACTGATCGCCAGGTGCGTCCAGATTTCGCCGCTGCGCACCAGGCTCACGCCGGCTTCGATCACCGCAATCGGTGCCGGCAGAATCCGCGTCGACAACCAACCCGCCGACACCGACAACTGCCACACCGCCAGCAGCAAAACCGGCAACGCCCAGGGCGCGAGGTTGTGGATTATTTTCTTCATGGCTGCGCCTCAGCTTTGGGACGCGGCTTTCGGAAGGATGTCGTTGGCGACCATCTCACCGAACGGGCTGACGAAACCGGCGCTTTTCGGCAGCTCGGGTCGCTCGATATCGAGGTGCGGAAACAGCAATTCAGCCACTCGATAGGACTCTTCCAAGTGTGGATAACCGGAGAAGATGAACGTGTCGATCCCCAGGTCCGCGTATTCCTTCACTCGTGCGGCCACGGTCGGACCGTCGCCGACCAGCGCTGTGCCGGCACCGCCACGCACCAGGCCGACGCCGGCCCACAGGTTGGGGCTGACTTCCAGGTTGTCACGGCTGCCACCATGCAGCGCGGCCATCCGTTGCTGACCGACGGAGTCGAAACGCGCCAGGGACGCCTGGGCACGGGCAATGGTTTCGTCATCCAGATGCGAGATCAGCCGTTCCGCCGCTTGCCAGGCTTCATCATTGGTTTCGCGAACGATCACATGCAGGCGAATGCCGAAGCGCACGGTACGACCGAGCTTCGCGGCTTTGGCCCGCACCTGTTCGATTTTTTCGGCAACGGCTGCCGGCGGCTCGCCCCAGGTCAGAACCATTTCCACCTGCTCTGCCGCCAGGTCCTGAGCCGCTTCCGAAGAACCGCCGAAGTACAGCGGCGGACGCGGTTGCTGGATCGGCGGATAGAGCAATTTCGCGCCTTTGACGCTGATGTGCTGACCGTCGTAATCGACGGTTTCGCCTTCCAGCACGCGGCGCCAGATGCGGGTGAATTCCACCGAAGCCTGATAGCGCTCTTCGTGGGTCAGGAACAAACCGTCGCCGGCCAATTCTTCCGGATCACCGCCCGTCACCAGGTTGAACAGCGCACGGCCGCCGGACAAACGATCCAGCGTCGCCGCCTGACGCGCAGCCACCGTCGGGGAAATGATCCCGGGGCGCAGGGCGACGAGGAATTTCAAACGCTGGGTCACCGGGATCAGCGACGCCGCCACCAGCCACGAATCTTCGCAGGAGCGGCCGGTGGGAATCAGCACCCCACCGAAGCCCAGGCGATCCGCCGCTTGCGCGACTTGTTGCAGGTAACCGTGGTCGACGGCGCGAGCGCCTTCGGCGGTGCCAAGGTAATGGCCGTCGCCGTGGGTAGGCAGGAACCAGAAGATATTGAGGCTCATGGAGTGGTCTCCTTAGGGAATCGAATTACTGTGCTTTGGCAACGGCGGCCGGTGGCGTCCAGATCACGTCTTTAATGCTCAAGGGCTTGGGAATCAGCTTGAGCTGATAGAAGCTGTCGGCGATTTTCTGTTGCGCGGCGACCACTTCCGGGGTCAGGAACAACGCGCCATAGCCCTGGCGTTTCACCGAGGTCAGGGTGATGTCCGTCGGCAAGCCGAGCAGTGGCGACACCTGTTTGGTCACGTCCTCTGGGTTGGCCTTGGACCACTCGCCGACCGCGCGCACTTCTTCCACGAGGGTCTTGATGACCTCAGGATTTTTCTCTGCGTACGGCTTGGTCGCCAGGTAGAACTGATGATTGTCGACGATGCCTTGGCCATCACGAAGGGTGCGCGCTTGCAGTTGCTGTTCGGCGGCGGCCTGGTACGGGTCCCAGATCACCCAAGCGTCGACGCTGCCACGTTCGAACGCGGCGCGGGCATCGGCAGGCGGCAGGAATACAGTCTGGATGTCGGTGTATTTGAGGCCGGCGTCTTCTAGCGCACGGACCAACAGGTAGTGAACGTTGGAGCCTTTGTTCAGGACGACTTTCTTGCCCTTGAGGTCCTGCACCGATTTGATCGCCGAGTCCTTCGGCACCAGGATCGCTTCGCTGTGAGGCGCTGGCGGTTCATAGGCGACGTAGAGCAGATCGGCGCCGGCTGCTTGAGCAAATACGGGTGGGGTTTCGCCGGTCACGCCGAAGTCGATGGAGCCGACGTTCAGGCCTTCGAGCAGTTGCGGGCCACCGGGGAATTCAGTCCATTGCACGTCCACGCCTTGGGCGGCGAGGCGTTTTTCCAGCGTGCCTTTGGCTTTGAGCAGCACCAGGGTGCCGTATTTTTGATAACCGATCCGAAGCGTCTCGGCTTGAGCTTGAGTAATGGCGCCGAAGGTGACAGCCGCAACAAACAGAGCGACCAGACCACGACGCAAAATGACAGGGCGCATGGCGCTCTCCTATTTGCAGTTGGGTTTTGGCTGCACCTGCTTGCCCGTTAGCGGGCGAGTAAGGCCAGTACTTCAATTTTTGGGTGGGGCTTAAATGCTCCAGCGAGCACTCAACAAACGTTCGTTCAACAGGTTCGGATCAAGCGGCTTGGGCCGTCGGGCCATGGCGCTGAAAAACAGCTCCAGCGATTCATTCAGTCGTTGCTCCAGCTCCGGTGCCAACTGCGCCTGGGCGCTGCCTTCGCCGTAGGCGATCTGGCTGTCCACGGCGAAAATCCCGTGGAGCATTTCCTGGGCTTTCAACGCCGACAGCACCGGTTTGAGCGCGTAATCCACCGCCAGCATGTGGGCGATGCTGCCGCCGGTGGCCATTGGCAAAACCACCTTGTGCGCCAGGGCGCGCTCGGGCAGCAGGTCCAGTACGGTTTTCAGCGCGCCGGAGAACGACGCTTTGTAAACCGGGGTCGCGATCACCAAACCGTCGGCGTTTTCAATTTGTTGCAGCAAGTCGATCACCTT
This sequence comes from Pseudomonas sp. LBUM1644, assembly GCF_059716195.1. Lineage (NCBI taxonomy): Bacteria > Pseudomonadati > Pseudomonadota > Gammaproteobacteria > Pseudomonadales > Pseudomonadaceae > Pseudomonas > Pseudomonas sp. LBUM1644. Next base: position 6,029,999 of record NZ_CP166812.1, read on the forward strand.
GGGGCTGTCGAAGCGTGCGTGCAGCAAGTCTTCGGCCGGGAAGTCCCGTACCTGGTAACTCACCACTTCCACACCTTGCTCTTGTAACCAGCGTTGGGAGCGGTCCAACAGCACCCCTGAACGGGAACGCTGGCTGGGACTGCCACCGAGTGAGACGACCAGCATTCAGACGATTCCTTGAAGGGTGTGAGCGATTCGCGGCTTGCGATCTCGCTTCGATGCAGTGACCTTAACAGGTGATTGTTATATCCATAAATCATATTTATTCATTTGGTTATTCCTTGTAGAGCTATACAAATCAGCTTTCCCCAAGCAAAAAAACAGGCCGTAAAAACGGCCTGAAATCCCCTGCTTTGTGGATGCCTTTAGGAGGATCAAAAGATCGCAGCCTGCGGCAGCTCCTACATGTGTTCGACCTGTAGGAGCTGCCGCAGGCTGCGATCTTTTGATCTTTAACGATTCGGTTGTGGCGTCAGGCGCAGGTACGGCTTCACCGCGCGATAACCCTTGGGAAAGCGTTTGTTGATTTCGTCTTCGTCCTTGAGCGACGGCACGATCACCACTTCATCACCGTCCTGCCAGTTGGCCGGAGTGGCCACTTTGTAGTTGTCGGTGAGCTGCAGCGAGTCGATAACACGCAGAATTTCATTGAAGTTACGGCCCGTACTCGCCGGGTAAGTGATGGTCAACCGAACCTTTTTGTTCGGGTCGATCACGAACAGCGAGCGCACGGTCAGGGTGTCGTTGGCGTTTGGATGGATCAGGTCGTAGAGGTCCGACACCTTGCGGTCAGCATCGGCGAGGATCGGGAAGTTGACGGTGGTCGCTTGGGTTTCGTTGATGTCCTCGATCCATTTGTGGTGCGAGTCCACCGGGTCTACCGACAGGGCGATGGCCTTTACGCCGCGTTTGGCGAAGTCATCCTTGAGCTTTGCGGTGAAGCCGAGTTCGGTGGTGCACACCGGCGTGAAGTCCGCCGGATGAGAGAACAACACGCCCCAGCTGTCGCCCAGCCATTCATGGAAACGAAGGATACCAACGCTGGAATCCTGTTCGAAATCGGGGGCGATGTCGCCGAGTCTGAGGCTCATGGTGCTGCTCCTTGTGAGTGCTTGTTGAGCTCAACAGTGCCTGTGTTTTTTATGAATTAAAAAGAATAAATATCGATTTATTTAGATCATAAGCGAATATTAAAGATCTGTTCACTGGACCTCGACAAGCATCGAGACGAACATCGCCCACAAGGTTCGAGAAGGCCTTGAGTTGCTGCAAAAAAGGGGAATTTCAAGGAGGGTTTACGGGGGTGAGCCTGACTTGAAACGCAAAAGCCCCGTCCGGCGTGATGCCGGGCGGGGCTTTTTTTGCTTCAGTGACGCGAGCGCTATTACAACAGCGGGATCGAGTAGCTGAGGATCAGGCGGTTTTCATCCTGGTCGCGTTGACCCGGGATGTCGTTGCGCCACATAGCGTTTTTCCACATCACGCCGAAGTTCTTCAGCGGGCCTGATTGCACTACGTAAGCCACGGTCAGGTCGCGTTCCCACTCGGAGCGGCCGGTTCCATTGACGGTTTTCTGTGGGGTGGTATCACCCACTTTGCCCGCAGTGTCGATATCGTCGCCGCGCAGGTAAACGATGCCAGCGGTTGCGCCTGGCAGGCCAACCTTGGCGAAGTCATACGAGTAGCGAGCTTGCCAGGTACGCTCGCCAGCGCGGCCGAACTTCTGGATTTGCATGTCGGTGATGGTGTAGTTCGACGAACCGTCACCCTGGTTCAACCAAGGGAAATCGCTGTCACCATTGCTGACCTGATAACCGCCACCAAAGGTGTGACCGGCAACGGTGTACAGGAACAGTCCGCTGTACAGGTTGTTGTCGACTTTACCTTTGGTGATGATTGCACCGGCATTGTTAGTACCGTAATCACCGGTGGTGAAGTAAGAGGAATTGTGGCCGTTGGCGCCATCATCGCGGCTGTTGAAGTAACGGAAGTCAGATTTCAACACGCCTGGACCGATGGACCAGTTGTGTACCAGACCCAGGAAGTGTTGCTTGTAGAAGTCTTCCAGGTTGCCGTAGTAGTACTGGGCAGTCAGGTCTTTAGTGATTTTGTAGTCACCACCGGCATAGATGAACTTGTTGCTGTCGCGACCGGCAGCGGTGTGCGCGTTAGCGCCAGCGATCGACAGTTGCTCATTGTTGCTGGAATTACGACCTTTAACCGCTTCGATCTGACCACCGACCAGAGTCAGGTCCTTGATCTCGCCGGAAGTGATCTGGCCACCTTGCCAAGTTTGCGGCAGCAGACGCCCGTCGTTGGTTACGATGACCGGGTTCTTTGGCTGCAGGGTACCCAGCTTCAGTTCGGTCTGGGAGATCTTGGCTTTGGCAGTCAGACCCAGGCTAGAGAAGTTATCAACCGCTTCGCCGTTGGATTTGCTTGGGAAGACAGTGCCGCCGTAAGAAGTGGCGGTCGCGCCGTTGGTGCCGCCGCCAGTGTCCAGACGCACGCCCAACAGGCCGATAGCGTCGATACCGAAGCCGACAGTACCTTGGGTGTAGCCGGAGATGAAGCGCAGGTCGAAGCCTTGGCCCCATTCTTCGTTCTTGTTCTGGGCACCAGCAGCTTTGGTAGCGCCGTCACGGTTGTCAGTGTTGATGTAGAAGTTCCGCAGCCCGAGGGTGGCCTTGCTGTCTTCAATGAAACCGGCGGCGCTTGCTTGCTGCGCCAAAACCCCTACGGCCACAGCCAGGGCCAAGGTGGACTTGTTCATTTGTTTCGCTCCTATCGTTTCTAATTCTTGGTCCCGGATCGAATGCCCTGGGATCCTAAATCGCACATTTTCACGCCAGACTGTTTAAACCGGCCTTTTGGCGGTCGCAGGATACCTGGCTATAAACCCAAATAGAATTACTGATTTGTTTTTCATGCCATTCAGGAATATACCTGCTCAGCGCAGATCCGGGGTATCGGCTGACAACCCGATTCCTTAACCTGATTGAATGTCGAGAGGCGAAAATGCCAAGTCCAAGGCGCTCGGTGAGTGCCGGACGGGCTCACTTTAGGCGGTTAACGAAAAAGCTAAAAAGAATAAAAAATAACTAGGTTAGCTTTTTTAGGAATATTAAAAAAAAGACGAAAAAAAGCCTCGCCAGTCGGCGAGGCTTAATCTTGAAGCTATTACATGAAGCTGTAGGTGTAGTTGAAGATCAGACGGGTCTGGTCCTGATCAACAAGGCTGGTGCCGTCGCCACGATAAGTACCGTGACGCAGAGTTGTACCAAACCCTTTCAGCACACCCGTTTGAATCACGTAATCGATACGTGCGTCGGTCTCATGCTCGCTCAGGTCTTTACCAGTACCGTTGGTAGCTTTGATGTCTTGACCACTCAGGTAAGCAATCGAAGCTTTCAGACCGGGTACGCCCAGCGAGGCGAAGTCATAGGAGTACTGGCCGTACGTGGTGTTTTCACCGGCACGGATGAAGCTGCCAACTGTGGCATCGGTAAACGAGTAGAAGCTGGCGCCGCCGGCGCCTTCGTTGCGACCGTTGCCATCGACAACGCTACCCTGGTTCAAGAAAACAAAGCCGCCGTCATCGCTGACACGCTGGTGCCCGAGCAGGAATGCGCTACCACCCAGGGTATAGGTGAAGGTAGAGCTCCAGGTTTTGTTATCAACCTCGCCCAGGTGCTTGGCGTAGCCACCGTTGTTGTTGAAGCGGTAGCCGACATCGCCGTTCTTACCGTCGGAACTGCTGTCGAAATAACGCAGATCAGTCTTGAACGACTGGTTCGGGGCGATCGGGAAAACATGCACCAGACCGAGGAAGTTCTGCTTGTAGTAGTCTTCCAGGTTCGCGTAGTAGTACTGCAGCATCAGGTCTTTGGTGACCTTCCAGTCAGCGCCGGCGTAACGGAACTGGTTGCTGTCCTGAGTACCGCCATTCACCGCCAGGCCAGTGCTGTTGGAGGAGGCGCGACCCGTCGCGTGCTCGAGTTGACCGACGTTGAAGGTGACGTTGTCGATTTCCTTCGAGGTGATGGTGCCACCTTCAAAGGTTTGTGGCAGCACGCGACTGTCGTTCGCAATCAGGATCGGCATGTTCGGCATCAGAGCGCCGCCCAGGTGGGCCTCTGTCTTCGAGAAGCGTGCCTTGACGTTGCCTGCTGCACGGCTCCACGAACTCTCTGCCGAACCATCGCTATCGCTAGGGTTGAAGGAGTTGTTGTCCGGGTGATGGCCTTTGCCGCCGTCCAGATGGATACCGACCAATGCCTGGGCGTCGATACCAAAACCAACGGTACCTTGGGTGAAGCCCGACTGATAATCGAACTTCAGACCTTCAGCGGTCTCGCGCTGTCTGTTTGAAGGAGTACTGTTAGTGGTGCCGGCAGCATTTTCACGGTTATCTGCGTCGAAATAATAGGTACGCGAACTAACGGAAGCCTTGCTGTCTTCGATGAAACCGGCGGCGCCTGCCTGCTGCGCCAATACCCCTACAGCCACGGCCAAAGCCAAGGTGGACTTGTTCATTGTTTCGCTCCTCTCGTTTCTAATTCTTGTGTTCCTGGTTCGAGGTCAAATGCCTCGAATCCTAAGATGCGCGATTAGCGCCAGACCGTGACCCACAAGTCAATCGTAACTATGTGTGTCTACGACCATAGTCTAATCCCCGGTTTTTTGGTCCTTGCGGGTTCATGAGTTCGTCATAAACCTAAAAAAGAATGCCTAGATTCTTTTTTCATACCTTTTAGGAATAAAGCTCACCCCAATCATTAGCCCGGAATAGAGCGGCCAACGCATAAGCTAATTCCTAAACAGTATTTATTAGCTTTTTTTTAGAGTCATTAGCGTTGACGCAATTCGGCAACATTTCCTTTACCGAACGGCGCAGCCAGGACGACCAAACGCGCACTATCCAGCCCATTTGTTACAGTTTGTGTATCGCTCGTATTTTCTTAATTCGCCCACGCAGCGAACCTCACTGTGGGGTTATCAAACCGGGATTGGCCGATTGCGGTTCCGCCTTTCCGGACTCAAAGGCGCAACAGACCACCGCACTACTGGACGGCGGTACGGCCAAGGCGATTGGGGAGACAGCGAAATACGTGCAGGATTAACACAGTCGCCCTGTAGGAGCTGCCGCAGGCTGCGATCTTTTGATCTCAAAAAAGCCAAGTCAAAAGATCGCAGCCTGCGGCAGCTCCTACAGGGGCAACAGGGTCAGAGGGGTTGATGATCATTCCCACGAGCGTGGGAACGATCAACAGATCAGAGGGTTTTTTCGAAGATTTTCGAATTACGCTGATAGTTGTAAAGCGACGCCCGCGCCGACGGCAGCCGGTCCACGCTGCTCGGTACAAACCCGCGCTCACGGAACCAGTGAGCGGTCCGGGTGGTGAGGACGAACAAGGTTTTCAACCCTTGAGCACGCGCACGGGTTTCGATCCGTTCCAGCAGTTCATCGCCACGACCGCCATGGCGATACTCGGGGTTCACCGCCAGACACGCCAACTCCCCGGCATCCGAATCGGCAATCTGATACAGCGCCGCGCAAGCGATGATCATGCCTTCGCGTTCAACCACGCTGAACTGCTCGATCTCACGCTCCAGTACCTCGCGGGAACGACGCACCAGAATCCCCTGCTCTTCCAACGGGCTGATCAGGTCCAGCAACCCGCCGACGTCTTCGATGGCCGCTTCGCGCACGACCTCGAATTGTTCCTGCGCCACCAGCGTACCGCCGCCATCGCGGGTGAAGAGTTCGGTCAGCAGCGCACCGTCTTCGACATAACTGACAATATGGCTGCGCGCCACACCGCCACGGCAGGCTTCAGCGGCGGCATCCAGCAGTTCAGCCTGATAGTTACTGCCAAGACGTTGCAGATGCGCCGGCACTTGTTGCGGGCGCAGTTCGCGAACCAGACGACCATTTTCGTCGATCAAGCCTAGGTCGGCACCGAACAGCAGCAGTTTGTCCGCACCCAGATCAATCGCTGCGCGCGTGGCGACGTCTTCGCACGCCAGGTTGAAAATTTCGCCAGTCGGCGAATAGCCCAAGGGTGACAGCAGCACGATGGAGCGCTCGTCCAGCAGGCGGTTGATGCCCTTGCGGTCGACCCGGCGCACTTCGCCGGTGTGGTGATAGTCGACGCCTTCGAGCACGCCGATGGGCCGTGCAGTCACCAGATTGCCGCCGGCCACCCGCAGACGCGAGCCCTGCATCGGCGACGAGGCCATGTCCATCGACAGCCGTGCCTCAATGGCGATGCGCAATTGGCCGACCGCATCGATCACACACTCAAGGGTCGCGGCATCCGTGATGCGCATGCCGTGGTGATAATGCGGGGTCAGGCCGCGCGCGGCGAGGCGGGTTTCGATTTGCGGACGCGAACCATGAACCAGCACCAGTCGCACACCCAGGCTATGCAGCAGCACCAGGTCGTGGACGATATTGCCGAAGTTCGGATGTTCCACGCCGTCGCCGGGCAACATGACGACAAAAGTGCAATCGCGGTGGGCGTTGATGTAGGGCGAAGCGTGACGAAGCCAATTAACGTATTCGGGCATGAACCTGGGCCTGTAATAAATAGCAGCCAAAAAATGGGCGAAACTGAAAACGCACAGCGGGCTGATGGTTATCGTCGGAACAGGCTTGGCGACACGCGCGCTCTCCTCATGAATACGGGTTGGGACACTTCCAATTTACGCACCCCGTGTAGGAGCTGCCGCAGGCTGCGATCTTTTGATCTTGATCTTATAAAAAGCAAGATCAAAAGATCGCAGCCTTCGGCAGCTCCTACAAGGTTGGCGTTCAACCGGCCGGTGTCAGGCAGTAATGTTCGATCAGTTGACGTAATAGATGCACCGTAGGCTGCAAACGTGACATTTCGAGGTATTCCCCCGGTTGATGGGCGCAGGCAATATCGCCCGGGCCAAGCACCAGCGTTTCGCAGCCAAGGCGCTGAAGATAAGGCGCTTCGGTGCCGAACGCCACTGCTTCGGCCTGATGGCCGGTCAGCTTTTCGGCGATTCGGACCAATTCCGAGTCTTCGGCCTGCTCGAACGGCGGCACTTCGGGGAACAGCGGCGCGTAGTCGATTTTCACCTGGTGCCGTTCGGCGATTGGATTGAGCTTCTGCAAAATCGCGGCGCGCAGGGCCTTCGGGTCCATGCCCGGCAATGGCCGCAAATCGAACTCCAGCGAACACTGGCCGCAGATGCGGTTGGGGTTGTCGCCGCCATGTATGCAGCCGAAGTTCATGGTTGGCGTCGGCACGCCGAACTGCGGATTACGGAATTCACGCTGCCACAGCAGGCGCAGGCCGCGCAGTTCGCCGATGGCATCGTGCATCGCTTCGAGGGCGCTGTGGCCAAGGCGCGGATCCGAAGAGTGGCCGCTCTGCCCGAGGATGTCGATGCGCTCCATCATGATGCCTTTGTGCATGCGGATCGGCTTGAGCCCGGTCGGCTCGCCAATCACCGCCGCACGCCCAAGCGGACGGCCGGCCGCGGCCAAGGCACGAGCGCCGGACATGGAGCTCTCTTCATCGCAGGTGGCAAGAATCAGCAGCGGTTGCTTGAACGGTTGGTCGAGCAAGGGTTTGACCGCCTCGATGGCCAAGGCGAAAAAGCCCTTCATGTCGCAACTGCCCAAGCCAACCCAGCGGCCGTCGACTTCGGTAAGTTTCAACGGATCGGTCTGCCACAGCGCACCATCGAACGGCACGGTGTCGCTATGACCAGCCAGCACCAGGCCACCAGGGCCGGAACCGAAACTGGCCAGCAAGTTGAATTTGCCGGGGCTGACCTGCTGAATATCGCAGGCAAAACCCAGGTCACCGAGCCACGTCGCCAGCAAGTCGATCACCGGGCGATTGGTTTGATCGAGGCTGGCTTGGGTGCAACTGACGGACGGCGTAGCGATCAGCGCAGCGAACTGATCTTTCATGGACGGCAAAGGCATCGCTGACTCCAACTCCCGAATTGAAGTCCATCATAGAACCATCCAGTTACAGGAATAAACCGTCGCGGCGCGTAGGATCAATGAGTCCTGTACACTGCACGACCTTGGCAGCCACACATTCCCCCCGGCTGCGCTCCCGATCCTGGATTTTCCGGCCATGCAGAAAGAAACCGAAATCAAACTCCGCGTCAGCCGCGAAACCCTCGCTGCCCTGCGCGAGCACCCGCTCCTGAAAAAACGCAACAAAAGTGGCTGGGAACGCCGTGAGTTGATGAATCAATACTTCGACACGCCTGAGCGCGACCTGGCCCGCGCCAAGGTTGCCCTGCGCCTGCGCCGCGATGGCGAACACGTGATTCAAACCCTCAAGACCCGCGGCCAGAGCATTGCCGGCCTGTCCGAACGTAACGAGTTCAACTGGGACCTGCCCAAAGCCAAGCTCGACGTGAAAAAACTGGATGGCGAATGCTGGCCGGAGCAACTGGCCGATCTGGACAAGAAAACCCTGAAAGGGATTTTCACCACCGATTTTGTGCGTGAATACGCCGAAATCGCCTGGGGTCGTGGCAAGACCAAAGTGGTGATTGAAGCCGCACTGGACCTCGGTCACGTGATCGTTGGCAAACAGAAAGAAGAAATCTGCGAGCTGGAGCTGGAGCTGCGCGAAGGCGATCCGGCCGCACTGTTGGAACTGGCCGCCGAGCTGGCCGCGACCCTGCCCCTGATGCCCTGTGACATCAGCAAGGCCGAGCGCGGCTATCGTTTGTACGACGCCAATAGCTACTCGCTGAGCCTGCCGGCGCCGCAGATCACCGCCGAGACTCCGCTGGACGACGCGTTCGCCGCCCTGAGCTGGCACTTGCTGGGCAGCAGTCAGCGTCTGGCCGAGCAGTATCGCTTCAACGGTCACTGGCGCCTGTTGCTGGACTGGGTCGAAAACCTGGCTGAACTGCGCGCACTGCTGAGCAGCCTCGGCCAAGCCGCACCGCGCCAGTCGACGCACGATTTGCGCCTCGCACTGGATGCCTTGCTTGAAGACTGGCGTCCACTGGTACAAGCCGGTGTCGAGGACGAAGACGTGCGTAAAGCCGCGCCGGAGCAGTTCCTCGAAGAACTCGAAGACCCGCGCTGGGGCCTGTTCTCGTTGACCACTTCGCGCTGGTTGCTGGCCCGCACCTGGGCTGCCGAGCGCAATGTCCGCGGCAATCGCCAGGGCGCGGCGCAGTTGGGCAGCTGGTTACCGCGCCTGCTGGGCGAAGAAGCCAACTCGTTGCAATTGCAGCGTTACCAGCAACAGCCGGAAGACCTGGCCGAGCAACTGCCACGTATCGAGCGCATCCAGGCCTGGCTGCACCACGCCCGCAACGTGCTGGATATCCCGGAGATGGATCGCCTGTACGGCGAGCTGAAGCAATTGGCACAACTGGCTAACGAGCCGATCACCGATGAATCGCTGGATGCGCGTAAGCAGCAGGCGATTGCGGTGTATCAGAATCGCGCCTGGAAAATGCTGCTGCGTATGTAAAACCGCAAAAAAGATCGCAGCCTTCGGCAGCTCCTACAGGGGAACGCATACCTCTGTAGGAGCTGCCGCAGGCTGCGATCTTTTGCTTCAAAGCAACACCGGCAAACTGGTCGTGGACTTGATTTCGGACAACGCCACAATCGAGTTCACCTCCTGAATCCCCGGCACCATCGACAGCTTCTCGAAGAAAAAACGCTCATACGCTTCGATGTCCGCCGTGACGATCCGCAGCAAGAAATCCACCGACCCCATCAGCACATAACACTCCAGCACTTCGGGAAAACCGCGAATGGCCTCGGTGAACTCGGTGAAGTTCGAACGCCCGTGGGCGTTAAGTTTAACCTCGGCAAAAATCTGCGTATTCAGCCCGATTTTCTTCCGGTCAAGCAGCGTGACCTGACCGCGAATGATCCCCTCCTCCTTCATCCGCTGAATGCGCCGCCAGCACGGCGACTGCGACAACCCCACCTGCTCGGCGATTTGCGCGCTGGAAAGCGAAGCGTCCTCTTGCAGCAACGCGAGAATCTTGCGGTCGTAACCATCCAGCTCGCTGTGCATAGAACTACCCTTAATTGATGCTTTAGTGAATTAAACTATTCGATAAACCGTTAATACGCCCCATCTTAGATAAGAAATGCCCCACGTCGAATGTAAAAATTCCTCCAGTGATTTTGGAGACCGAACCATGCCGCATTTAGAAGCCGTCCACACCCCACCCACCCGCGCCGATGTCTGGAACGCCAGCAACGCTCACTGCTGCGTCCACTATCAATTGCTCGCCGAGGCCGAACCGGATCTGCTGTGCCGGGCACTTAACCTGTTCGCGCTGCAGTGCCTGACGCCGCAACAGGTCAACGTGCAGCGCATGGACGATCTGCTGTCGGTCGACGTCGTCATCGATGGCCTCAGTTGGCACCGCGCCCACCTCATTGCGGAAAAATTACGTAACCTGATCAGCGTCTGCTCGGTCGAGCTGCAAGCCGCTGATTCGGCGTGGGTTGAACCGGCACAAGCGGCGGGCTGAAAAAACTCGACACGGCTTCGTCGGGTAGTGGCCCAACGGTCTGCGGGTCCGCGACTATCCTTTGCGAACTGTTGTTCATGAGGAGCCCGCATGTCCGTTCAACTTGCCATTCAGGACCGCTGGCTGGATCTCAATGATTTGCTGCGTGAGTTGGTCGCCCAAGGCTTTATCAGCCAGGACTCGGCCGAACACGCGCTCAATGCCCGACGCCGACACGCCGCCAATGGCCAGATGCACCCGCTGGAGTTCATCGCCAGCCAACACCTGGACGACCTCAGCCGTCCCGGCAAACACCTCGACCTGGAAAGCCTGACCCTGTGGCTGTCGCAGCAGGCCGGCCAGCCGTACTTGCGCATCGATCCGCTGAAAATCAACGTCGCGGCCATTACCCCGTTGATGTCCTACGCCTTCGCCCAACGCCACAAGATTCTCGCGGTCTCCATCGACCGCGATGCGGTCACCGTGGCCAGTGCCCAGCCTTACGTCATTGGCTGGGAAGCCGACCTGACCCACGTGTTGAAATTGCCGATCAAGCGCGTGGTGGCCAACCCGGTCGACATCCAGCGCTTCAGCGTGGAGTTCTTCCGCCTGGCCAAATCGGTCACCGGCGCGAACAACGCCGATCAACAGATGAACACCCTGGGCAACTTCGAACAGCTGCTCAACCTCGGCGCCAGCGACCAGGAGCCCGACGCCAACGACGCGCACATCGTCAACATTGTCGACTGGCTGTTCCAGTATGCGTTCCAGCAACGCGCCAGCGACATCCACATCGAACCCCGACGCGAGCAAGGCACCGTGCGCTTTCGCATCGATGGCGTGTTGCACAACGTCTATCAATTTCCGCCGCAAGTGACCATGGCCATTGTCAGCCGCCTGAAAAGCCTGGGACGGATGAATGTCGCGGAGAAACGCAAACCCCAGGACGGCCGGGTGAAGACCAAGACCCCGGACGGCGGCGAAGTCGAATTACGGCTATCGACATTGCCGACAGCCTTCGGCGAAAAAATGGTCATGCGGATCTTCGATCCGGAAGTGCTGCTCAAGGATTTCGATCAGTTGGGCTTCTCCACCGATGACCTGCGCCGCTGGCAAGACATGACGCGCCAGCCAAACGGCATCATCCTGGTCACTGGTCCCACGGGGTCGGGCAAGACCACCACGCTCTACACCACGCTCAAGAAACTGGCGACACCGGAGGTCAATCTCTGCACCATCGAAGACCCCATCGAGATGGTCGAGCCGGCGTTCAACCAGATGCAGGTCCAGCACAATATCGACCTGACGTTCGCCGCTGGTGTACGCGCGCTGATGCGGCAGGATCCGGACATCATCATGATCGGCGAGATCCGCGACCTCGAAACCGCAGAAATGGCCATTCAGGCGGCACTCACCGGCCACTTGGTGCTCTCGACGCTGCACACCAACGATGCGCCGAGCGCGATCAGTCGTCTGCTGGAACTCGGGGTGCCGCATTACCTGATCAAAGCCACGGTCCTCGGCGTCATGGCGCAACGCCTGGTCCGCACCTTGTGCCCGCATTGCAAGGCGCCGCTGACCCTGGGAGAAGAAGACTGGCAAACCCTGACCAAACCCTGGCAGGCGCCACTGCCGACCAACGCCCAGCGCGCCATTGGTTGCCCGGAATGCCGCGACACCGGCTACCGCGGGCGCGCCGGGGTGTACGAAATCATGCAGCTGACTGACGGCCTCAAGGCGCTGATCAATCCCGATACCGATTTGCTGGCGATCCGACGCCAGGCGTTCAAGGAAGGCATGCGCAGTTTGCGACTGTCGGGCGCGCAGAAAGTCGCGGCAGGCGTGACAACCATCGAGGAGGTGTTGCGGGTCACGCCGCAGAGCGAGCAGAAATGAATCCTTTTGTGTCTCCTGATGATGCAGGAGCTGACTGAACAGTTCTTATCCCTGACCCACGCCGCTACACTCCCGCGATCGCAACTTCATTGATCAACAGGGAATCGTTATGCAGATCGGTAGCGTGCTTTTACTTTTTGTCGGCCTCGTGGTCGCCATTCTGTTCATGGGCTTCAAGGTTGTACCTCAGGGCTACCAGTGGACGGTCGAGCGTTTCGGCCGCTACACCAACACACTCAAGCCTGGCTTGAACATCATCATTCCGGTCATGGACCGCATCGGTCGCAAGATCAACGTAATGGAAAGCGTGCTGGACATTCCGCCGCAGGAAGTCATCACCGCTGACAACGCCACGGTGCAGATCGACGCCGTGTGTTTCTTCCAGGTGGTCAACACTGCGCAAGCGGCCTACGAGGTGAACAACCTCGAGCACGCTATCCGCAACCTGCTGCAAACCAACATCCGTACCGTGCTCGGATCGATGGAACTGGACGCGATGCTCAGCCAGCGTGACGGGATCAACGAAAAACTGCTGCGCACCGTCGACGAAGCCACGGCGCCTTGGGGCATCAAGATCACCCGGATCGAGATCAAGGACATCAGCCCTCCGGCTGACTTGATGGCCGCGATGTCGGGGCAGATGAAAGCCGAGCGGATCAAGCGCGCGCAAATCCTTGAAGCCGAAGGCCTGCGAGCGGCGGCGATCCTGACCGCCGAAGGCAAGAAGCAGGCGCAGATTCTGGAGGCCGAAGGCGGGCGTCAGGCCGCGTTCCTCGAAGCCGAAGCCCGCGAACGGCAGGCCGAAGCTGAAGCCCAGGCGACCAAAGTGGTGTCCGAAGCCATCGCCGGTGGCAACGTGCAAGCCGTGAACTACTTCGTTGCACAAAAATACATCGATGCCTTGGGCAAGCTGGCGTCGGCCAACAACAGCAAAGTGATCTTGATGCCGCTCGAGGCCAGCTCGATGATCGGCGCCGTCGGCGGCATTGGCGAAATCGTCAAGGCCACCTTCGACAACAAGAAAGCCTGAGGCACGTTATGTGGGCATTCCTGCAGCATCTATCGTTCTGGGACTGGCTGGCGCTGGGCACTGTGCTGCTGATTCTCGAAGTGTTCGGCGCCGGTGGCTATCTGCTTTGGATCGGCATGGCCGCCGCTGCCGTTGGCGTGCTGACCTTCCTCATACCGGGCATGTCCTGGGAAGTGCAGTTCCTGCTGTTCGGCCTGCTCTCGATCGCCACTGCCTTGTATTGGTGGAGACGCCAGCGCAGTGCGGTGCGGGAAAGTGACCAGCCAAACCTCAATCTGCGCGGCCAGGAACTGATCGGTAAAACGTTCGTGGTTCATGAAGCGATTGTCGACGGTCGCGGCAAGATAAAGGTGGCCGATGGCGTGTGGATGGCACGAGGGCCGGACACTGCAACCGGCAGCCGTGTGCGGGTGATCGGGCAGCAAGGCGCTATTTTGCTGGTCGAACCGGCGCAATGAGCCGTGATGGAACTCGACTGGGGGATTGGCAATCAAAGGCCGTAGTTAACCCTGTGGAGTCACCCATCATGCGTTTCAAACTTGCTGTCGCTACCATCGCCCTGTTGTCCCTTCCAGTCGGTTCGGCGATGGCCGATAGCTTTTGGCGTAACGTCATCTCGTCCGGTGCCACCACCGGCTCGACCTACCTGACCTTCAAGGATCACAAGCTGATCCTTGCCGCCCAGGACGATGCAGGCAGTTTTGTTGCCAGTGACGGCGGCATCCGCGGCCCGTACCTGGAAGCCGCCATGCAGAAGGTCCGCGCCGACAACCCGGGCCTGCAGGCCACGGACATGGAACTGGCGAATGCCATTTTGGCGAAGAATGCCGTTGCCTCCGAGTAAGCGTTGTCGTTATAGAAATGCCGCTCACATGAGCGGCTTTTTTTGTCCGTTGAAAAGCAAAGATCGCAGCCTTCGGCAGCGCCTACAATGATTGGCGTCCACCTGTAGGAGCTGCCGCAGGCTGCGATCTTTTGATCTTCAGCGGTAATCATCCACCGGCACACACGCGCAAAACAGATTCCGGTCGCCGTAGACGTTATCGACGCGATTCACCGCCGGCCAATACTTATGCGCCTTGGTATGAGCATCCGGTGTTACCGCCTGCTCGATACTGTAAGGCCGCTCCCAAACCCCGGTAATGTCGGCCAAGGTGTGCGGCGAGCGTTTCAACGGATTGTCTTCGGCCGGCCAGGTGCCGTTCTGCACTTCGGTGATTTCCGCGCGGATGCTCAGCATCGCCCCGATAAAACGGTCCAGCTCCGCTTTCGATTCACTCTCGGTCGGCTCGACCATCAAGGTGCCCGGCACGGGAAACGACATGGTCGGCGCATGGAAACCGTAATCCATCAAGCGCTTGGCGACGTCTTCTTCGCTGATCCCGGTCAGCGCCTTCAGCGGTCGCAGGTCAAGGATACATTCATGAGCCACCCGTTCGTTGCGCCCGGTGTAGAGCACCGGGAACGCGCCGGACAAATGTTGCGCCAGGTAATTCGCGGCGAGGATCGCCACTTCGCTGGCGTCCGCCAGTTGCGGCCCCATCATGGCGATGTACATCCAGCTGATCGGCAGAATACTCGCGCTGCCCCAGGGTGCCGCGCTGACGGCGCCATTTTCCGCCAGGGGCCCGTCGATCGGAACCACCGGGTGATTGGCCACGAACGGCGCCAGATGCGCCCGCACACCAATCGGCCCCATGCCCGGCCCGCCGCCGCCATGGGGAATGCAGAAGGTCTTGTGCAAATTCATGTGCGAGACGTCGGCACCAATGTCTGCCGGCCGCGCCAGCCCGACTTGCGCATTGAGGTTGGCGCCATCCATGTACACCTGGCCACCGTGGCTGTGAATAACTTCACAGATTTCACTGATGCCTTCCTCATAGACGCCGTGGGTCGATGGATACGTCGCCATCAGGCAGGCGAGTTTGTCTGCGGCCTCGGCGGCTTTGCCTTTCAGGTCATCCAGATCGACGTTGCCCGCCTCGTCGCACTCGACGATGACTACGCGCATGCCGGCCATTTGCGCCGAAGCCGGGTTGGTACCGTGGGCCGAGGACGGAATCAGGCAGATATCCCGGGCACCCTGATGGCGGCTTTCGTGATATTTACGGATCGCCAGCAACCCGGCGTACTCGCCTTGGGCGCCAGAGTTGGGTTGCATGCAGATCGCATCGAAACCGGTAATCGCGCAGAGCCAGCGCTCCAGCTCCTCAATCATCAGTGAATACCCGACGGCCTGCTCTTTCGGCACAAACGGGTGCAGGTTGGCGAACTGAGGCCAGGTGATCGGGATCATTTCGCTGGTGGCGTTGAGCTTCATGGTGCAGGAGCCCAGCGGAATCATTGACTGGTTAAGCGCCAGATCCTTGTTTTCCAGTTGCTTGAGGTAACGCAGCATCTCGGTTTCGCTGTGATGGGCGCTGAATACCGGATGACGCAGATAAGGCGTGGTTCGCAGCAGTCCGTCAGGAATCCCGGAGGCCAGGTTTTCAGCGTCCAGCTGGTCGACGTTGAGCCCGTGATCGCTGCCGAGAAACACATCGAACAACTTCGCCACGGTGGTTTCATCGCAGGTTTCATCCAGGCTCAGGCCCAGCTGACCGCGCCCGAGTATGCGCAAATTGATCTGGGCGGACTTGGCGCTTTCTATGATCGCCGTCTGGGTGCCACCGACCTCGAGCGTCAGCGTGTCGAAAAAGTGTTTGTTCACGCGGGTGATGCCGTGGCGTTCCAGGCCCGCTGCGAGGATGCAGGTCAGTCGATGCACGCGCTGTGCAATCTGTTTGAGCCCTTCCGGGCCGTGATAGACCGCGTAGAAACTGGCGATGTTGGCCAGCAGCACTTGGGCGGTGCAGATGTTCGAGTTGGCCTTCTCCCGACGGATGTGCTGCTCGCGGGTTTGTAGAGCCATGCGCAACGCGGTGTTGCTGCGAGCGTCTTTGGAGACGCCGATGATCCGTCCGGGAATCGCCCGTTTGTATTCATCACGACTGGCAAAAAATGCCGCATGAGGGCCGCCGTAGCCCATCGGTACGCCAAAGCGCTGGGACGAGCCGAACACCACGTCGGCACCCAACTCTCCCGGCGGGGTCAGCAACAGCAAACTCAGTAGATCGGTTGCCACACACGCCAGCGCCTGCTGGGCGTGCAGGTGATCGATCAACGGCCGCAGATCGTGAACTTCGCCGTGGGTGTCGGGGTATTGCAGCAGCGCGCCAAACACCTGGTGCTGTTTCAAGTTATCCACAGCGTCGACGATCAGTTCGAAACCGAATCCTTCAGCCCGGGTCTGCACCACGGAAATGGTCTGGGGATGGCAGTTCTTATCAACAAAAAACAGATTGCTCTTCGACTTCGCGACGCGCTTGGCCAAGGCCATGGCTTCCGCTGCCGCCGTGGCTTCATCCAGCAGCGAGGCGTTGGCCAGCTCCAGACCGGTCAGGTCGATGGTCAATTGCTGGAAATTCAGCAGCGCTTCCAATCGGCCTTGAGCTATTTCGGGCTGATACGGCGTGTACGCCGTGTACCAACCGGGATTTTCCAGCACATTGCGCAGAATGACGGTCGGCGTGAGGGTGCCGTGATAACCCATGCCGATCAGGCTGGTCCAGACCTGATTCTGCTCGGCGTAGCCCCTGAGTTTGGCCAGCGCGGCGACTTCGTCGAGGGCGGGCGGCAGATCAAGCGCCCTGTTCAGGCGGATTCCCGGCGGCACCGTCTGCTCGATCAGCTCGACCCGGCTGCCGAGGCCAAGGCTGTCGAGCATTGCCTGCTGCTCGGCGGCATCGGGCCCGAGGTGGCGGCGAAGAAAGGCATTGGGGTCGCGTAACTGGCTCAGGGACGGCAACTGGGACATGACGGGCTCTCTCTTGACTGGCGCTCTGCGTCGATGCAACACGGTCAAACCAGCATAGCAGCCGATATTGGGGAGTCCTTGAAGATCAAAAGATCGCAGCCTTCGGCAGCTCCTACACATAGTCCCTGTAGGAGCTGCCGCAGGCTGCGATCTTTTGACTTTGTTTCACCCAAGAAAAAAGCCCCGACAAGTCGGGGCTTTGGGGAAACGCTAAACGCTTACTCGCCGATAGCAGCCTTATAACCCGCCGCATCGAGCAGCTTGTCCAGCTCAGCGGTGTTGCTTGGCTTGAGCTTGAAGATCCAGGCGCCGTACGGATCGGTGTTGAGCGCTTCAGGCGAACCGCCCAGGTCTTCATTGATCGCAATCACTTCACCGGATACCGGGGAATAAATGTCGGATGCCGCCTTGACCGACTCCACTACACCGGATTGATCACCGGCAGCGAAGACTTTTCCGACTTCGGTCAGCTCGACGAACACCACATCACCCAGCGCTTCCTGCGCGTGGTCGCTGATGCCCACGGTGACGGTGCCATCGGCTTCCAGACGGGCCCATTCGTGACTTTCGGCAAAACGCAGGTCGGCAGGGATATCGCTCATGTTCTGTGTCCTCAAGAAAATTGTCAGCGGTCGTTGCCCGCCAGAAAAGGTTAGATCAAGGTTTTGCCATGGCGTACGAAGGTCGGTTTGACCACTCGGACCGGGTACCACTTGCCACGGATTTCCACTTCTGCGCGGTCGGCAGTCGCCATCGGCACGCGCGCCAGTGCAATCGACTTGCTAAGCGTAGGAGAGAAACTACCACTGGTGATCTCCCCTTCGCCAACATTGGCGATGCGGACCACTTGATGAGCGCGCAAAACCCCTCGCTCCTCAAGGACCAGACCCACCAATTTGTGTTGTATGCCACCGTCCCGCTCGGACTCCAGCGCGGTGCGGCCAATGAACTGACGAGTGGCCGGTTCCCAGGCAATGCTCCAGGCCATATTGGACGCCAGCGGTGAAACGTCTTGATGGATGTCCTGACCGTAGAGGTTCATGCCGGCTTCGACACGCAGGGTATCTCGCGCACCAAGGCCAATCGGCGAGATCCCCGCCCCCACCAGATCGTTGAAGAAACCTGGTGCCTGATCGGCGGGGAGGATGATTTCCAGGCCGTCTTCGCCGGTATAGCCGGTGCGCGCGATGAACCAGTCACCGTCGGGCTGGCCTTCGAATGGCTTGAGCAGCTGGATCAGATTGCCACGGGACTGGGTCACCAGTTCGGAGATTTTATGCCGGGCATGTGGGCCCTGAATGGCCAGCATCGCCAACTCTGAACGCTCGTTGAGTTGCACATCGAAGCCGCCCAGGTGCGCCTGCATCCATGCCAAGTCCTGATTACGGGTGGAGGCATTGACCACCAGGCGATAGCCGTCGTCAAGACGGTAGACGATCATGTCGTCGACGATGCCGCCGTGCTCGTTGAGCATGGTGCTGTACAAGGCACGGCCGGAGCTATGCAGGCGTTCGACGTCATTGGCCAGCAAATGCTGAAGCCAGGCTTTGGCCTGAGGGCCACCGACATCGATCACGGTCATGTGGGATACATCGAAAACCCCGCAATCGCGGCGCACCTGATGGTGTTCCTCGACCTGCGAGCCGTAATGCAGAGGCATATCCCAACCGCCAAAATCGACCATCTTCGCGCCGAGTGCGAGATGAAGGTCATACAGAGGCGTACGCTGTCCCATGGGTTTCTCCTTCCGGGCGTGGCGAAGGTGCGGGCAGGTGCTGCACGGGGTGAAAGCCCTGTAATAGAAGGCTTTCAGCCGATTTCAGCTACCGGGTCTGTAGGACGGACCGCACCGAATGCCGCGCATTGTAGCCTCAAGGTGTAGGACTGACACCTAGGCGTTTCGATGCGCCGAACGTCGAATCAATCCGATGACCGGTAACAGCCCGACCAAAACCAGGGTCAGGGCCGGCAGCGAAGCCCTCGCCCATTCACCTTCACTGGTCATTTCAAAGATGCGCACCGCCAGCGTGTCCCAGCCAAACGGGCGCATCAGCAGGGTCGCAGGCATTTCCTTGAGCACGTCGACGAACACCAGCAACGCAGCGCTCAGCGTGCCGGGCAGCAATAACGGCAGATACACTTTGAAAAACAGTCGTGGCCCACTGACCCCAAGGCTACGTGCCGCTTCGGGCAAAGATGGCCGTATTCGCGCCAGGCTGCTTTCCAGCGGCCCATAAGCGACCGCAATGAAACGCACCAGATAGGCCAGCAACAATGCCGACAGGCTACCCAGCAGTAACGGCTTGCCGGCGCCCCCGAGCCAGCCCGACAGCGGAACCACCCATTCGCGATCCAGGTAACTGAACGCCAGCATGATCGACACCGCCAGCACCGAGCCGGGCAATGCGTAGCCCAAATTGGCCAGACTGACCCCGGCACGGATGGCCCGGGTCGGCGCCAGGCGTCGGGCAAACGCCAATACCAGCGCGACGCCGACGGTGATCAGCGCAGCCATGCCGCCCAGGTACAAGGTATGGACGATCAGCCCGGCGTAACGCTCATCCAGATCGAAACGCCCGCGCTGCCAGAACCACACCATCAGTTGCAGCATCGGAATGACGAAGGCGCAGGCGAACACCAGACCGCACCAACTCATCGCCGCCAGCGCCTTGAAGCCACGCAGGTGATACAGCGCCTTGACCCGCGGGCGTTCGTTGCCCGCTCTGTTGGCCCCGCGAGCGCGGCGCTCGCCGTACAACACCAGCATCACCACCAGCAGCAACAGGCTGGCCAGTTGCGCGGCGGTGGAGAGGCTGAAGAACCCGTACCAGGTTTTATAGATGGCCGTGGTGAACGTGTCGAAGTTGAACACCGACACCGCACCGAAGTCCGCCAGGGTTTCCATCAGTGCCAACGCCACGCCCGCGCCGATGGCTGGTCGAGCCATGGGCAAGGCGACGCGCCAAAACGCCTGCCATGGGGATTGCCCCAGGACTCGCGCCGCTTCCATCAGGCCTTTGCCCTGAGCCAGGAACGCGGTGCGCGCCAACAGGTAAACGTAGGGATAAAAGACCAGCACCAGGACCAGGATGACCCCGCCGGTGGAACGCACTCGCGGAAATCGCAGGCCCGTGCCGAACCAGTCACGCAGCAGTGTTTGCACGGGACCTGCGAAATCCAGCAGGCCGACGAAAACAAAGGCCAACACGTAGGCCGGAATGGCGAACGGCAGCATCAACGCCCAGTCCAGCCAACGCCGACCCGGGAATTCGCAGAGGCTGGTGAGCCAGGCGAGGCTGACCCCCAACAGTGTGACGCCGACACCGACGCCCAGCACCAGGGTCAGGGTGTTGCCCAGCAGACGCGGCATCTGGGTGTCCCAGAGGTGGGACCAGATTTGATGATCGATGGTTTGCCACGAGAGCAGCAGGACGCTGAGGGGCAGCAGGACCAGCGCAGCGATGGCGAAGACCAGGGGATACCAGCGACGTTGGGCGGGGTGGGCCAAGGCAAAGCTCTCGCGAAATCTTGAAGTGTAGGGAAAACGCAAAAAGATCGCAGCCTGCGGCAGCTCCTACAGAGTGTTCACAATCCCCCTGTAGGAGCTGCCGCAGGCTGCGATCTTTTGATCTTTAAACGAGAAGAATCAGTTCCAGCCAGCCCGATCCATCATGCGGATCGCTTCGGCCTGACGCTTGCCGGCAATTTCCACTGGCAAGGTATCGGCGACAAACTTGCCCCAGCTCGCCACTTCAGCAGAAGGTTGAACCGCCGGGTTGGCCGGGAATTCCTGGTTCACATCAGCGAAGATCTTCTGCGCCTCAGGCGTGGTCATCCACTCGACCAGCGCCTTGGCTGCTTCCGGGTGCGGCGCATGTTTGGTCAGGCCGATGCCCGACAGGTTGACGTGCACGCCACGGTCACCCTGGTTCGGCCAGAACAGCTTCACCCCCAGATCAGGCTTCTGCTTGTGCAGCCGGCCGTAGTAGTAGGTATTGACGATGCCGACGTCGCATTGCCCGGCGTTGATCGCTTCCAACACCGCGATATCGTCGGAGAACACGTCGGTTGACAGGTTACTCACCCAGCCCTTGAGGATCTGCTCGGTTTTGTCGGCGCCATGCACTTCGATCATGGTGGCGGTCAGAGACTGGTTGTAGACCTTCTTCGCCGTCCGCAGGCACAAGCGACCTTCCCAGTTCTTGTCGGCCAGACCTTCATAGGTGGTCAGCTCGCCCGGCTTCACCCGAGCGGTGGAGTAAGCAATCGTTCGCGCCCGCAAGCTGAGGCCGGTCCAGGCATGGGCGGACGAGCGGTACTGCAGCGGGATATTGGCGTCGATGGTTTTCGAGGTGAACGGTTGCAGGATGCCCATTTGCTCGGCCTGCCACAGGTTGCCGGCATCGACCGTCAGCAGCAGGTCGGCGGTGGCGTTCTCGCCCTCGGCCTTGATGCGCTGCATCAGCGGCGCTTCCTTGTCGGTGATGAACTTGATCTGGACGCCGGTTTTCGCGGTGTAGGCATCGAAGACCGGTTTGATCAGTTCGTCGATACGCGAAGAGTAAACCACCACCTCGTCGGCGGCCTGGGCGGCGGTAATGCCTGTCAAGGTCAGGGCGAGTGCGGTCAATAGACGCTTCGGTGCCGACATGGGAGCGATCTCTCGATTTGAAAAAGTGAGGGCAAATGATAAGGACTCACATTTAGCTTCTCAATCGAACAGTTCGCGGAGGAGTTACCGGATGTTGCACAACGGGTTAAATTGCCGCGCCCTGTAGGAGCTGCCGCAGGCTGCGATCTTTTGATGTTGCTCTAAAATCAAGATCAAAAGATCGCAGCCTTCGGCAGCTCCTACAGCTCGGTATTAGCTTAGGCTTTGGCCAGTGTCGGCAAATCGCCGGTCAACCCCAGCGCTTCACGCACGAACAACGCCTTGGCCTCAGGCATCTGCTCGACCATCTTCAACCCGGCATTACGCAGCCAGCGCACCGGCAGCGGATCCGCCTGGAACAAGCGCTCGAAGCCCTCCATTGCCGCCATCAACGCAAGGTTATGTGGCATGCGCCGACGCTCGTAACGACTGAGGACTTTCACATCCGCCAGACGCTCGCCCCGTTCAACCGCTTGCAGCAGCACTTCGGCGAGCACGGCGGCATCGAGGAAGCCCAGGTTCACACCCTGCCCGGCCAGCGGGTGGATGGTGTGGGCCGCATCGCCGATCAACGCCAGTCCTTCTGCCACATAACGTTTCGCGTGGCGCTGACGCAGCGGCACGCACACGCGCGGGTCGGCGCTGAGCACCGCACCGAGCCGGCCTTCAAAGGCGCGCTCCAATTCAACACAAAAATTCGCGTCGTCCAGCGCCATCAGCCGTTCGGCTTCGCTCGGCGTGGTCGACCAGACGATCGAACACCAATCCTGCTGACCGTCGCGCGTAAGCGGCAGAAACGCCAGCGGACCGTTATCGGTGAAGCGCTGCCACGCGGTCATTTGATGAGGTTTTGAACTGCGCACACTGGTGACGATTGCATGGTGCAGATAATCCCACTCCCGAGTCGCCACGCCCGTCAGGCGCCGCACGGCCGAATTGGCACCATCCGCCGCAATCACCAGCGGCGCACGCAAGGTTCGGCCATCGGCCAGGGTCAGCAGCCAGTCATCGCCGGAGCGACGCATCTGCTCCAGTCGCGCATTGGCCAGCATCCCCAGATCGCAGTCGTGCAAGCGGTCGAGCAAGGCGTCCTGAACCACGCGGTTCTCGACAATATGCCCGAGCACCTCGGCATGCACACTGCCCGCCGAGAAGTGGATCTGCCCAGTGCCGCTGCCGTCCCAGACGTGCATGTCGGTGTACGGGCTGCTGCGCCGACTGGCGATGCCATCCCAGACGCCCAGGCGCTCGAGAATCCGTTGGCTGGCAGCCGACAAGGCACTCACCCGCGGTTCGAAGGTCGCCTGAGTATCGAAGGGCTTGACGCTCATGGGGCTGCCGTCCAGCAGCAGGACTTCCAGCCCGCTGTCCTGCAACGCCAGCGCCAGGGCGCTGCCGACCATTCCGGCCCCGACAATCAGCAGATCTGCACGCATTTCCATGCTTTAAGCCTGTCTCGCTTGCGGCTTGAGCCGCACGTAAAGGGTTTTCCCGACCCGCGCCACCAGATGGCCGGCGCCGTCATGAATATCGACCTGCAGCTGCGGCAGGTATTTTTCGCCGTTTGCCGTCTGCCGACGGATCTCGTCGAGCAAGGTGTCGTCAATGGTGAAGCGGGCGAACACCGGGCCTTTGCCCGGCGCGATGAAGTCGATGTCTGCCGCTTTGTCCCAGACGATGTACTGGCGCCCGAGGTTTTCCATCAGCATCAGCATGTAGAACGGGTCGACCATCGAATAGAGGCTGCCACCGAACTGGGTGCCGACGTAATTGCGGTTGTACCAGCTCAGTCCCATGGACACCTTGATGTCCCGAAAGTCATCGCTGATGTGCTGCACCCGAACGCCGGCGCCGAGGTAGGGCGGGTAAAAGGACATGAACCCACGCATAAGCCGCGCTTTACCGAAGGTATTCGTCAGCCACTTAAGCATCGGGGCGAGTACCCAGGCCCATGGCCTGCCGAGCGAACCAGCGTTTGGCCGGCGGCAATAGATCCAGGCCGAGCAGGCCGAGGTTACGCCCCAGTGAAACCAGTGGCTGCGTGCTGCCGAACAGGCGGGTGACCTGGTCGGAGAAGCCCACCGTCAGGTTCTGATCCAGCCGCTGGCGTTCGCGGTAAGCCTGTAACGTCGAGAAATCGCCGGGCGATGCCTCGCTCGTCAGCAACGCATCGGCCAAGGCCTGGGCATCACGCAAGGACAAGTTGAAACCTTGCCCCGCAATCGGATGCAAGCTGTGCGCGGCGTTGCCGAGAATCGCCAGGTGCGCCCGCACTTGTTCTTCGGCTTCGATCAATGTCAGCGGATACAGATGCCGCGCGCCCACCTGTTTCAGGGTGCCAAGGCGGTAACCGAATACACCCTGCAATTCGCTGAGAAAGCTGCGCTCATCGAGCGCCGCCAGCCGTTGCGCGTCCATGCCCAAACGGGTCCAGACCAGGGCGCAGCGGTTTTCCGGCAGCGGCAACAACGCCATCGGGCCGTCGTCGGTGAAACGCTCGAAGGCCATGCCGTTGTGCGCTTCACTCGGGGTGATGTTGGCGATTAGCGCGCTCTGGTTATACGGGCGCTTTTTGATGCCGATGCCCAACTGCTCGCGCAAACCGGAACGGCCGCCATCGGCGAGCACCGCAAGGTCGCATTCCAGGGTGGTTTCATCGTTGAGGGTCAGGCGATAGCCATCCGTCAGCGGCTCCATGCGCGTGACTTCCGCCGGGCAACGCCAAGCCACCACGTCTTTGTCCAGACCTTGCCACAGGCATTGGCCTAGCCAGGCGTTTTCCACCACATAACCCAGCGCCGGAACGCCCTCTTCCATCGCCGACAAGCGCGCGGTGGAAAAACGGCCACGGTCGGAAACGTGAATCTGCTTGATCGGCTCGGCGCGGCGGGAGATTTCCTGCCACACACCCAGCCGTTGATAAATCTGCTTGGCGCCGTAGGACAGTGCCGAAGAACGCGCGTCGTAGCTCGGTTGATAGGTGTCGCCGGGAGCGAACGGCTCGATCAGCACGATTTTCCAGCCACGGGCCTTCGCCCCGGCCTGCAATGCCAACGCCAGGCTGGCGCCGACCAGGCCACCACCGATGATTGCCAGATTGACTCGACTCATGCCGCGTGTGTCCGTGCTTGCGCCATCAAGGCCTCGATCTCGGCGACCGTTTTCGGCACGCCTTGGGTCAGGATTTCACAACCGGTCTTGGTCACTACCACGTCATCCTCGATGCGCACGCCAATGCCGCGCCATTTCTTTGCTACGTTCTGGTTGTCCGGGGCGATGTAGATGCCCGGTTCGACCGTCAGCGCCATGCCGACCTCCAGCACGCGCCATTCGCCGCCGACCTTGTACTCGCCGACGTCATGCACATCCATGCCCAGCCAGTGGCCGGCGCGGTGCATGTAAAACGCTTTATAGGCTTCGCTGGCGATCAACTCGTCGACGTCGCCCTGCAACAGCCCCAACTTCACCAGACCAGTGGTAATCACCCGGACCGTGGCTTCGTGCGCCTGATTCCAGTGTTTGTTCGGGGCAATTTCGGCAAATGCTGCTTCTTGGGAAGCCAGCACTAACTCGTAGATCGCCTTCTGTTCCGGCGAATACTTGCCATTGACCGGCCACGTGCGCGTGATGTCGCTGGCGTAGCAGTCGATCTCGCAACCCGCGTCGATCAACACCAGATCGCCATCCTTGAGCACCGCGTCATTCTGCTGATAGTGCAGGATGCAGCTATTGCGCCCGGCCGCGACAATCGAACCGTAAGCCGGCATTTTCGCGCCGCCCTTGCGGAACTCGTAATCGAGCTCCGCTTCCAGACTGAACTCATACAGTCCAGCCCGGCTGGCCTGCATCGCCCGGATATGAGCCTGGGCGGAGATCCGCGCGGCCTCGCGCATCACCTTCACTTCCGCCGACGATTTATACAGGCGCATGTCGTGGAGCAGATGATCCAGGGCAACGTATTCGTTCGGTGGCTGGGCGCCGAGGTGCGCTTTGGAGCGGATCACGTTGATCCACTCCATCAGGTGGCGGTCGAATTCCGGGTTGCTGCCCATGGCCGAATAGACCCGGTCGCGCCCTTCGATCAGGCCCGGCAGGATGTCGTCGATATCGGTGATCGGGAAGGCATCGTCGGCGCCAAAATCGCGGATCGCGCCTTCCTGGCCAGCCCGCAGGCCGTCCCACAATTCGCGCTCGGCGTTGCGTTCACGACAGAACAGTAGGTATTCGCCATGCAAACGCCCGGGCATCAACACCAGAACCGCCTGGGGCTCAGGGAATCCGCTGAGGTACTGGAAGTCGCTGTCCTGGCGGTAGACGTGCTCGACGTCACGGTTGCGAATGGCAACCGCGGCGGCGGGAAGAATGGCGATGCTGTTGGGTTCCATCTGCGCCATCAGGGCCTTGCGGCGACGGCTGTATTCCGATTTCGGGATATGAATCATGGGCAGATGGTTTTCCCTGGCTTGCGATTAATGCAACGACGGTTTGGCGGCAGCCGGCGCGTCCGGCTTCTTGGTTTCGCTGAACAACAGCAGCGGCGCGACGCGCAGGTACTCCATCACCTCCATGTAGTCGCTTTCGCCGTCGTCGGACTCCTCCAGCGCGTCCTGCACCTGGGCGATGGCCGCCAGATCCTGCAGCACCTCGGTGGCTTCGGTGCTGAGCATGCTGCTGTCACGGCAGTTCAGGCCAAAACCGCTGAGGAAGCCCTGGCACCATTGGCCCAGTGCAGCGGCACGGTCAGCCAGCGGCTCGTCATCGGTCGGCAGCAGCAGAACGACGGTCACGTCGTCGCCGGTAAGCTCGCCCTTGACCATCTCTTGCAGGCCGATCAAGGCATTGCGAACGTTGTCTTGAGGCTCGCCTTCGAGCAGCTCGGCGGCATCGATCAGCCAGCCTTCGGCATCGAAGCCGGCACCGGCGCAACTGCGACCGAGCAGCAGGCCATGCAGTTCGGCAGGCGAGACGTTATGACCGCTGGAAGTCAGCAGGGTGGCGAAAGCTTGGTACGGGGAATTCTGAATGGGCATGGGCAGCTAGGCGCCAGACGGCGCTATGTCTAGAATGAAGGCCTTGTATCCTACATCGACTCCTCTGTAGGAGCGAGCTTGCTCGCGATGGACCCGAGAACGCAACGGGGTAACAGGCTCCCAGTGTTATCGTTGACGTCCATCGCGAGCAAGCTCGCTCCTACAGTCCAACACCCATCAGACAGTGAAGACAATGGAAGACACCGACCTGCAAGCGCTGATGGCCAGACTCGAGCTGCTAATTAGCCGAGTCGAGCAACTTAAGAGTCAAAATGGACTCCTACTAGCTCAGGAAAAGACCTGGCGCGAGGAACGCGCGCACCTCATTGAAAAGAACGAAATCGCCCGGCGTAAGGTCGAATCGATGATTTCGCGCCTCAAGGCCCTGGAGCAAGACTCATGAGTTCAAGCAATAGCGTTACCGTGCAGATCCTCGACAAAGAGTATTCGATCATCTGCCCCCAGGAAGAGCGCAGCAATCTTGTGAGCGCCGCCCGTTACCTGGACGGCAAGATGCGCGAAATCCGCAGCAGCGGCAAAGTCATCGGCGCCGACCGTATCGCCGTGATGGCTGCGTTGAACATCACGCACGACCTTCTGCACAAGGAAGAACGCCCGGATGTACAGGCCAGCGGCTCGACTCGCGAGCAGGTTCGCGACCTGCTGGACCGCGTCGATCTGGTGCTCGCCACCGATCCGGACGTCACCAAGGGCTGAAACGCGAAACCGCTTGGGGTATACTCGCATCACTCCCTGGGGTGCTTGCCAGTTGGCGATGTCCCTGAGCCGATTTGCTATACCCTGGAGGTTGCACGTTGGGCTGGTGTGCATGTCCGCTAGACGGAAAGCCTTAAAGCCTACTGCATCTTCCACCTTGAACTTTCGGGTTCAAGGGCTAAGTCGACAGCGGTACATCCGGGGAGCCTGATTCCAGTCCGATGCCGGTTTAAATACCGGCATCGGCTTTTTTACGGGTACGCTTTATGTACCCACGCTGCCGAAGCCCGAATTCATGACCGAACCTGCGCTGCTACCCCGCCCGCAACTTCGACGCATGCTGCGCAAGGCCCGCCGCACACTGACACCCAGTCAGCAGCGCCAGGCTGCTCGTGGGCTGTACAAGCAATTGGCCCAGCAACCGCTGTTTCGCCGCGCAAAACATATCTCGCTCTATTTACCCACAGACGGTGAAATCGATCCGCGCCTACTGCTGCGTGCCGCGCAACGCCGGGGCAAAGCCACCTATCTGCCGGTGCTCAGTGCCTGGCCCCGCACCAAAATGGTGTTCCAGCGGATTCGCCCCGGCGAAAAACTGAAACTCAACCGTTTCCGCATTCTCGAACCACTGGCCAATATCGCCCGACAGCGTCCTGTCTGGACGCTGGATCTGGTGTTGTTGCCATTGGTGGGGTTTGACGATGTCGGCGGACGACTGGGGATGGGCGGCGGTTTTTATGACAGAAGCCTGGCGTACCTGGCCCGACGCAAAAACTGGCGCAAGCCAACGCTGCTGGGGCTGGCCCATGAATGTCAGAAGGTCGAACGATTGGCTCAAGCGAGCTGGGATGTGCCATTGCAAGGAACGGTGACAGACAAGGCGTGGTATTTCGCGGGCTAGACGCCACTGCAATCAGCGGCGTCGAAAAGACAGGTTCAGCGCTTGAAGGCCGACGGCTGTTGTTGCTGAGCGATTTCGATTGGCGCGTCAGTCTTGTTGTTCCACAGGCTTTGGGCATAGCCAGTGGTCACGACGCCGAGGCCGAACAAAATAACCAAAATCCATAGTAAATCCGGTTTGCGTTTCATCGATTGCCCCCCAAAGGCACATCAACACGATGACAGCAGCGGTTTCCGTTGTAGGCCGTGCAGCAGCGTCAAGCTTAGAAGGCCGGCATTTTGCGACAACGTGAACCGACACGCAAACGATGGCGTCAACCGACTGTCGGTTTGTCATAAAATTGCCGGACAACTTGCCCACTCACCTCGCAAGGAGCAAAAACCATGGCCTATTGGCTGATGAAATCCGAGCCCGACGAACTCTCGATCAAAGGCCTGGAGAAGCTTGGCAAAGCGCGCTGGGACGGGGTTCGCAACTATCAGGCGCGTAATTTTTTGCGGGCCATGGCGGTGGGCGACGAGTTTTTCTTCTATCACTCCAGCTGCCCTGAACCGGGCATTGCCGGGATTGGGAAAATTATCGAAGCGGCGTACCCCGACCCGACGGCGCTGGAACCGGAGAGTCATTACTTCGATCCAAAGGCCACGACCGAGAAAAATGCCTGGAGCGCGATTGATGTCGCTCACGTCGATACGTTTTCCAAGGTGTTGAAGCTGGAATATTTGAAGCAGCAAACGGCGCTGGCGGAGATGCCGCTGGTGCAGAAAGGTTCGCGACTATCAGTGATGCCGGTGACGCCGGAGCAGTGGGCGGCAGTGATTGCCTTGCACTGAACATCGCTAAAGATCGTAGCCTTCGGCAGCTCCTACAGGTGTTTGCGATCCCATGTAGGAGCTGCCGAAGGCTGCGATCTTGGCAATCAGGCAGACAACACAAAACTCACTGAATGATCAGGTTGTTGAACAACAGATCCTCAACCACCGGCTTGCCGGTTTCGTCGTTCATGATTTGCTGGGTTTGCTTCAACGCTTCCTGACGCAGCTTTTCCTTGGCCTCGACATTGTTCATCGTCTCGGTAGTCTGCTGGGCAAATAACGCCACCAGCTGATTACGAATCAACGGTTCGTTGGCCTTGACCAGCAGGGTCGCCTCATCGCCAGTCACCCGCAGCGCCACATCAGCCTTGTAGACCTTGAGCTTCGGCGTGCCGTCCAGCCCATAGTTGCCCACGAACGGCGGGCTCAGGGTGATGTAGTTAACCTTCGGGGCTGCACCTTCTTTGGCTTCTTCGGCCATCGCTGCCACAGGCAGAGACAGGGCCAGCAACAACATGATCCACGCTTTCACAATTCGCTCCTTATCCGGTTTGCGGCCTAGCATAACGACCCGCCGCTCAAGCACAAGCTTATGGCTGACTATCAGGGCCGGGCATGCTCGTTGACCCATCGACTCACACACCTACACTTATCGGCCATCACTCCCAAAGGAATAGCCCTGATGAAAGCCGTGCTGTGCAAAGCCTTCGGCCCTGCCGAATCGCTGGTGCTGGAAGACGTCGCCAGTCCTGTCGCGAAGAAGAATGAAATCCTGCTGGACGTGCACGCTGCCGGGGTGAATTTCCCGGACACGCTGATCATCGAGGGCAAGTACCAGTTCAAACCACCCTTCCCGTTTTCCCCGGGAGGCGAAGCGGCGGGCGTGGTCAGCGCGGTGGGCGAAAAGGTCGGCCACCTGAAAGTCGGTGACCGGGTCATGGCCCTGACCGGCTGGGGCAGCTTCGCCGAACAGGTCGCGGTGCCGGGCTACAACGTGCTGCCGATTCCGCCGTCCATGGACTTCAACACCGCCGCTGCATTCAGCATGACCTACGGCACCTCGATGCACGCGCTCAAGCAACGGGGCAATCTGCAACCGGGTGAAACGCTGCTGGTCCTCGGCGCTTCCGGCGGTGTCGGCCTGGCCGCCGTGGAAATCGGCAAAGCGATGGGCGCCCGCGTGATCGCCGCCGCCAGCAGCGCCGAAAAACTCGCGGTGGCCAAGGCTGCCGGCGCCGACGAGCTGATCAACTACAGCGAAACCAGCCTTAAGGACGAAATCAAACGCCTGACCGATGGCCAGGGCGCCGACGTGATCTACGACCCGGTCGGCGGCGACCTGTTCGACCAGGCCATCCGCGCCATTGCCTGGAACGGTCGACTGCTGGTAGTCGGTTTTGCCAGCGGACGCATCGCGGAACTGCCGGTGAACCTCGCACTGCTCAAAGGTGCGGCAGTGGTCGGCGTGTTCTGGGGCTCGTTTGCCCAGCGCCAGCCACAGGACAATGCGGCGAACTTCCAGCAACTGTTTGGCTGGTTCGCCGAGGGCAAGTTGAAACCGTTGGTGTCGCAGGTGTATCCGCTGGGTAATGCAGCGCAGGCGATCAATGATCTTGGGCAGCGCAAGGCTGTTGGCAAGGTGGTGGTTCAGGTTCGCTGAGCCGAAGGAAGCGGTCTGGACGCTGTTCAGATCGCTTTTTTTTGGCCGGGAGTTAAAGCAACTTCCGAATATCTTCCGGCAGGAAGCTCATGTACCTGGAAACAGGGCTGTTCAGGCAGTGCCGGGCAATGGTCGGCACACGCCTGTTCAATTTGGCAATCATCGCCAGCCGTTGCTGAGGCGACATCTGTTTTTGGAAGAATCCACTCGAAAGATAAGCACGTGTGTAATGAAACGCCGGCAAATCGACCCAGTGGGCATTCGTTGTTTTAACAAGGCCCTCGTTGACCTCGCGGCACTTCAGTTCTTTGAGCCACTGGTTGACACCGTCAGGAGCATCAAGGCCAAAAACCATCGGCGCGACAACTTCCTGTTCAGCGGGCTTGTCGCCCTCCACCTTCCACGGCTTGAACCGCCACTGCTCGATCGCGACCCTGGTCGCTTGGGCCAGATCAGGGTGATCGCTTTGCAGGATGCTCACTTTGCTGACCGAACCATCGGCATTAACAGCGAACCTTACACGTACATTACCCACTATCCCGGCCCTCGATAGCGCAGGTGGATAAATCGGCTTGGGGTTTAGCTCGGGTATCAGAAAAACTTCCCCGGACCGAGCACTGACAGACCCAACCAACAACAGCGCAAATGCAAACCACCGCATAACCTCTCCCTTTCATTGCCGATATGCCAAACCTGGCACCTGCACAAAGGTTAAAGCCCAGCGACCTGAAACATAACGTCATGACTTCCCATTCAAACGCAGGACATTTCCCAAAGCTTCGTCCTACTGCGGACAAAAAAACTTCCTGGAGGCACGAAGGTAAAGTTTCCCACACCGTCCTTCACTTACACCTGAGCGACATGTTCGTAAAAGAACATGCGCCCTCCAACATTTCCGCTGTTTTGCCAATGCGAACCGGTGCTATTTTCGGTAACGAAACTGTAACATTCGCATCCGCAGTCAAAACAAGAAATCTGGAGCTCTTGAATGTTTGCTTTCTTTCGCCCTGCCGCACATCAGGCTGCCCTGCCTGAAGAAAAAATAGACAGTACGTATCGCCGCCTGCGCTGGCAGATTTTCGCCGGGATCTTCTTTGGCTACGCGGGTTATTACCTGCTGCGTAAAAACTTCTCCCTGGCCATGCCTTACCTGATCGACGAGGGTTACACCCGTGGCCAGCTGGGCTTGGCGATGTCGGCAATCGCGATTGCCTACGGTCTGTCGAAGTTCTTGATGGGCCTGGTATCCGACCGCTCCAACCCGCGCTACTTCCTGCCATTCGGGCTGTTGGTGTCGGCGGGGGTGATGTTCATTTTCGGTTTCGCACCTTGGGCGACGTCCAGCGTGACCATGATGTTCATCTTGCTCTTCATCAACGGCTGGGCTCAGGGCATGGGTTGGCCGCCAAGTGGCCGGACGATGGTGCACTGGTGGTCGCAGAAGGAGCGCGGTGGCGTGGTGTCTGTGTGGAACGTGGCGCACAACGTCGGCGGCGGCTTGATCGGCCCGCTGTTCCTGTTGGGCATGGGCCTGTTCAATGACTGGCACGCGGCATTCTACGTACCGGCGGCGGTCGCGCTGCTGGTGGCGGCATTTGCGTTCATCGTCATGCGTGACACCCCGCAATCGGTGGGCCTGCCGCCCATCGAACAGTACAAGAACGATTACCCGGAAGGTTATGACGCGAGCCACGAAGACGAATTCAGCGCCAAGGAAATCTTCGTCAAGTACGTGCTGCGCAACAAAATGCTGTGGTACATCGCCATGGCCAACGTCTTCGTCTATCTGCTGCGCTATGGCGTGCTGGACTGGGCGCCGACCTACCTCAAGGAAGCCAAGCACTTCACCGTCGATACGACGTCGTGGGCTTACTTCTTCTATGAATGGGCGGGTATCCCGGGCACGCTGCTGTGCGGCTGGATGTCAGACAAGATTTTCCGTGGCAACCGTGGCCTGACCGGCATGGTGTTCATGGCGCTGGTGACCGTCGCGACGCTGGTGTACTGGCTCAACCCGGCCGGCAACCCGACAGTGGACATGATCGCGCTGTTCTCCATCGGCTTCTTGATCTATGGCCCGGTGATGCTGATCGGCCTGCAAGCGCTGGAACTGGCACCGAAGAAAGCGGCCGGTACGGCGGCGGGCTTTACGGGCCTGTTCGGTTACCTGGGCGGTTCGGTCGCGGCCAGTGCAGCCATGGGCTACACCGTGGACCATTTCGGCTGGGACGGCGGTTTTGTGCTGCTGATCGGCGCGTGCATCCTGGCGATGGTTTGCCTGGCACCGACCCTGTTGCACAAGCAAGTCGCCAGTCAGACCCGCGAAGCGCTCGCCTGATCAGGCTTTGATTTGCAACGCTTGAGTCGCGCCTCCAGATTCCGGTCTGGCATGGCGTGGCTGCGCAGGGCGTTGGCGGTCTGCTCGACGTAGTCGCGAGTAGTGCCGTAACGCCCGCAAGCGTTTTCGAACACGTGGCTCAGCACATGATCCGGCAAGTTGCCGGCATAGCTGGGCAGGTGCCGCTCCAATACAAACCCCAACGCCTGAACCTGGCTACCATCCTCAAGACGGCAGTTGAGCCAGTGCGGGCGATAGGAAGGGAATGGCATTTCACGCTGCCACAAGGCATAGAGGGAAGCGTCGAGTTGTTCTTCGGGCAAACGATAAGCGAAACCGCTGCAAGAGCCGCCGCGATCCAGGCCAAACACCAGCCCCGGTACTTCCGGCGTGCCGCGATGCTCGTGGGACCACAGGTACAAACCGCGATGGTAGCCGTGCACACGACCGCGCATCCGCTCCACCGCCGCGCATTCAGGACGCCAGATCAGCGAGCCGTACGCGAACAGCCAGACCGGCCCACCCTTGTGGCGCGCCATGGTCGACTGCATCGAGCTGAGCAATTGTTCGTGCGTAAGCTGCGGCCCCAGATCGAGTCGCGGCGGGTAAGGCAGATTCAGAAAAGCAGATTCAATGGCGCTCATGGCGAATAGCGTTCAGCTCCCCGCGGATAAAGAATTACGTAATAGAACGCACCGCTGTAACAATAAGGCACATAAGTTTTAAGGCAATTTAAGTGCCATGGCACAGTTCTTAAATTATCGCCTTGTTTAGATATAACCTACCGGCATTTATATAAATCTATAAATACCGATCAGCTATATGGGAAGTTATATACCTGTAGGAGCGAGCTTGCTCGCGATGGAGGCAGGGTCAACGCGCTCATCCAGACTGCAAGCGTCATCGTTGACCTCCGTCGCGAGCAAGCTCGCTCCTACAGGGGAGGTAGCATCAGGATCTAGGTGCGTAAGCGAATACGTCGGCACGCATTTGATGAGCATCCATCCCCGCTTCCACCAGCGCGTCCAGCGTGCCGTAGACCATCGCCGGCGAGCCACTGGCGTAGACATGCAGCGTTTTCAGGTCCGGAAAATCTTCACACACCGCCTCATGCAACATGCCGCAGCGCCCCTGCCAGCCGCATTGATCACTGACGACCTTATGCAGGAACAGATTGGGCAGTTTCAGCCATTCAGCCCAATGCTCGATTTCATAAAAGTCTTCAGGACGACGTACGCCCCAATACAGATGCACCGGGTGTTTGAAGCCTGAGGCACGGCAATGTTCGATCAAACTGTGAATCTGCCCCATGCCAGTGCCTGCGGCGATCAGCACCAGCGGGCCTTCCGGCAGTTCCGCCAGATGGGTGTCGCCAAACGGCAGCTCAATGCGCACCAGGGTATTGCGCTGCAGTTGTTCGATCAGGCTTTGCGCACTGCTTTCGCGCGCCAGCACGTGTATTTCCAGGTCACGTCCGCCATGCGGGGCCGAGGCCAGGGAGAAAGCGGATTTCTCGCCGTTCTCACGCTCGATCATCAAATACTGACCGGCGTGATAACGCGGCGGTTTGCCGGCCGGCGCTCGCAGACGCACGCGCCAGGTATCCCCGCCGACGTCCCTGCATTCAATGACCTGACACGACAGGCTGCGCAACGGCAACTCTCCCAGTGCGAGCACGCCATCCCACAGCACGATGCAGTCTTCCAGCGGCTCTGCTATGCAAGTGTAGAACTCGCCATGGTCGCGCACACCGCCTTCCTGCTCGACGCGCCCTTCCACCAGCAGCGCGGCGCACACATGGCAATTGCCGTTGCGGCAGCTTTGCGGGCATTCATAGCCCAGACGCCGCGCTCCATCGAGAATCCGCTCGCCGGGCAGAATATCCAGCACGGCTCCGGAGGGCTGCAAAGTTACACGCATCAATCTATTCCTAACTGATTCCAGATGGCATCGATCCGCTGGGTAACGGCTTCGTCCTTGACGATGACCCGGCCCCACTCGCGCGTGGTTTCGCCCGGCCATTTATGCGTGGCATCGAGCCCCATTTTCGACCCCAGGCCGGAAACCGGCGAGGCGAAGTCCAGGTAGTCGATCGGCGTGTTGTCGATCATCACCGTGTCGCGCTTGGGGTCCATGCGCGTGGTGATGGCCCAGATCACGTCGTTCCAGTCGCGTGCGTTGATATCGTCGTCGGTGACGATAACGAACTTGGTGTACATGAACTGTCGCAAAAACGACCACACACCAAGCATTACCCGCTTGGCATGGCCGGGATACGACTTCTTCATGGTCACGATGGCCATGCGGTACGAGCAACCTTCGGGCGGCAGGTAGAAGTCGGTGATCTCCGGAAATTGCTTCTGCAGGATCGGCACGAACACTTCGTTCAGCGCCACGCCGAGAATCGCCGGCTCATCCGGCGGACGGCCGGTATAGGTGCTGTGGTAGATCGGCTTGATCCGATGGGTGATGCGCTCGACGGTGAACACCGGAAAGCTGTCGACTTCGTTGTAATACCCGGTGTGGTCGCCATACGGGCCTTCATCGGCCATCTCGCCCGGGTGAATGACGCCTTCGAGGATGATCTCGGCAGTAGCCGGCACTTGCAGGTCATTGCCACGGCACTTCACCAACTCCGTACGGTTACCACGCAGCAGTCCGGCGAATGCGTATTCGGAGAGGCTGTCCGGCACGGGCGTCACGGCACCAAGAATCGTCGCCGGGTCCGCACCCAGCGCCACGGACACCGGGAACGGCTGCCCCGGATGCTTCTCGCACCACTCACGGTAATCCAGCGCACCGCCCCGGTGGCTTAGCCAACGCATGATGACCTTGTTGCGGCCAATCACTTGCTGGCGGTAGATGCCGAGGTTCTGCCGGTCTTTGTTCGGACCTTTGGTGACGGTCAGGCCCCAGGTGATCAGCGGGCCGACGTCGCCAGGCCAGCAGGTCTGCACCGGCAGCATCGCGAGGTCGACGTCGTCGCCTTCGATGACCACTTCCTGGCAGACCGCGTCTTTGACGACTTTCGGCGCCATGGCGATGATCTTGCGGAAGATCGGCAACTTCGACCAGGCATCTTTCAAGCCCTTCGGTGGCTCGGGCTCCTTGAGGAACGCCAGCAACTTGCCGATCTCACGCAGCTCGCTGACCGCCTCGGCGCCCATGCCCATGGCGACCCGCTCGGGGGTGCCGAACAGGTTGCCGAGTACCGGGATGTCGTACCCGGTAGGGTTTTCGAACAACAGCGCCGGGCCTTTTGCCCGCAGCGTGCGATCACAGACTTCGGTCATCTCCAGCACTGGAGAAACGGGGATCTGGATGCGTTTCAACTCTCCGCGCTGCTCAAGCTGCTGCACGAAATCCCGAAGATCCTTGAATTTCATTGATGATGGCACCCGTAAAATAGGCGTACATCCTACCTGCTCTGGCGCTCAAACAGCAGCCTGTCAGTGCTCTGCGCCGATCAAATTTGATTGGCGCCCGACAGCACAGGGGTGAATAAAGGGCTCAATCTGGCGCTGCCACTGTCTGACAGATGATCTTCATCCCTGTACTGCGAATGGCCGTTGACTTCGATATTGCAGATGCCTTGCGCGCACATCAACGGCGTCGGGTCGATGACATGCACGCCCGGGTCCGCGGCGGCCATCGAGTCGAACAAGGCACTGAGAAAATGCTGCCTTGCCAGGTGTTCCTCAAGCGGGCGCCCCAGCCCTTCGACCGAACCGCCAATACGGGCCAGGCTCGTCAGGCGAGAAACACTGCCCTTACGCTGCAGCGGCACTTCCTTGAACAGCCAGACCTGCACACCCGCCTCCCTTAACGCCGTCACCCGCGCCTTGAGTGCCGCGGCCATGCGCTGCTCGGCTTGAGCCGTATTGTCGTGCTCGTTGAGCAGCACTTTTTTATCGCCGTCTTCACGGCCGTATACGTTAAGGCTCCAGTTGGAGGCCAGCACCACATCCTTGATCTTCAGGCTGCGAACGCGCTCCATGGTGCGCTCGTTGAAGTCATTGCAGCGTTGGCGTTGATCGTTGCTGAGAACCGGCGAACAGGCACTCATGCTGTACAACCACACCGGATGACCTTCAAGTTGTGCGCTGTGTTCGATGGCCGGTAACAGCGCCGCGGCATGACTGTCGCCCCAGAACATCATCGTGGCCGGAACATCCGTGCTGCCACCGAGCAGGCACGCCTTGTCCAGGTTTTTGTCCGAGGTCACCAACATGCACTTCATCTGCCCGGACTTCCATTCCCGAGACTCTGCGTATTCCCGGGCTTTGCCGGTAAGGCGCTGCGGAAGGCCATCCGCTGACCGCACGGCCGAACCAATGATCGCCAGAGCCGCCATGGCCACCAAACCGCCCACCAATACGGGTCTGCGCCCCGCAAGCACGCGTTTTTCGCGGAACGGCAGCTCGACGAAGCGCCAGCTCACCCACGCAAGACCCAACGCCAGCCCGATCCAGCCGGTTGCCTCAACGGGATGAATACCGTCAATCGATACGGCATTTGCGAAGACGTATACCGGCCAGTGCCACAAATACAGGGAGTAGGAAATCAGGCCGATCCAGATCAGCGCGCGGGCACTCAACAGTTTGCCGACCCACGTTGAGCCCTGGCCACCCGACCAGATCATCGCGGTTGCCCCAAGCACTGGCAGCAACGCCGCCCAGCCAGGGAATGCGGTGGATTTGTTGAACGTGAAAACAGCCGCAAGGACCGCGACCAGCCCGGCAAGCCCGACAGACTGATAAAGCCAGGGCCGCACGGATTGCTTCGACGCCGGCAAAACCGCCAGCATGGCACCGCACAGCAGTTCCCAGGCGCGAGTCGGCAACGAGAAGAAAGCCATATCAGGCTTGCGATCGATATAGGCGACGTTCAGCCCGAACGACAGCACAAGCACGGCAAACAGCATCCAGCGCCAATGACGAACATGACGCATCAACAGCGCCATCAACAGCGGGAAGAAAATGTAGTACTGCTCTTCAACGGCCAAAGACCACGTATGAAGCAGCGGCTTCAAGTCTGACGCGGGCTGGAAGTAGCCGTCCTCTCGCATGAACAGAATGTTCGATGCAAAAAGCGCCTGATAACGGACCGTCCGTCCCAGCTCCGCAAAGTCCTTGGGTGTCAGCAACAGCCAGCCGAACGCCAGCGTCACCAGCATGACCACGCTCAAGGCCGGAATAATACGCCGGGCACGCCGCGCCCAGAAATCGACGAAGCTGAAACGCTGTGCGCTGATCTCGCGGAACAGGATGGTGGTAATCAGGTAGCCGGAAATGACGAAGAAGACATCAACGCCAACAAAGCCACCGCTAAATGCGCTGAACCCGAAATGGAACAGCACGACCGGTATAACGGCCAGAGCCCGCAAACCATCGATATCACGGCGATTGCCAAACGTGTGCATGACGCCCCTTGTCGCTTCAGATACAAACCGATTAAAAAAAAGGCTCACCGATAGCGCGAATGGGGGTTATTCGAAGGAGGTCAACCGAGGACGTACCTGTCAGAACACGCGATCAATCGCCAGCAGGATTAACGCAGGGAACACCGGCGAATCAGCTGTGAGCGGGCGGTGACGCCCTTGGAACGGGCGCCAGTTTACAGGACGCGGTGTATGTATCCAGATACAAATGTTGCGATATAGCGCGCAAAAAAAAGCGCCCTTTCTGGGGGGCGCTCTTTTTAAGCGTGTTTCGACTTACTTACGCTTCATCGACAAGAAGAACTCATCGTTGGTCTTGGTCGTTTTCAGCTTGTCGACCAGGAACTCGATGGCAGCAATTTCGTCCATCGGGTGCAGCAGCTTGCGCAGGATCCACATGCGCTGCAACTCGTCGTCGGCCGTCAGCAGCTCTTCGCGGCGGGTACCGGAGCGGTTGATGTTGATGGCCGGGAACACGCGTTTTTCAGCGATACGGCGATCCAGCGGCAGTTCCATGTTGCCCGTGCCTTTGAACTCTTCGTAGATCACTTCGTCCATCTTCGAGCCGGTTTCAACCAGCGCGGTGGCGATGATGGTCAGCGAACCGCCTTCTTCGATGTTCCGCGCGGCACCGAAGAAACGCTTCGGTTTCTCCAGGGCGTGGGCATCGACACCACCGGTGAGCACTTTGCCGGAGCTCGGGATCACGGTGTTGTAGGCACGAGCCAGACGGGTGATGGAGTCGAGCAGGATCACCACGTCCTTCTTGTGTTCGACCAGGCGCTTGGCCTTCTCGATCACCATTTCGGCAACCTGCACGTGGCGGGTCGGCGGCTCGTCGAACGTCGAGGCAACCACTTCGCCGCGCACGGTGCGCTGCATTTCGGTGACTTCTTCCGGACGTTCATCGATCAGCAATACGATCAGGTGAACTTCAGGGTTGTTACGTGCGATGTTCGCTGCGATGTTCTGCAGCATGATGGTTTTACCGGCTTTCGGCGGTGCAACGATCAGACCACGCTGGCCTTTGCCGATCGGGGCGCACAGGTCGATGACTCGACCGGTCAAGTCTTCGGTGGAACCGTTGCCGGCTTCCATCTTCATGCGCACGGTCGGGAACAGCGGGGTCAGGTTCTCGAAGAGAATCTTGTTTTTCGCGTTCTCGGGACGGTCGTAGTTGATCGTGTCGACCTTGAGCAGCGCGAAATAACGCTCGCCTTCCTTCGGAGGGCGGATCTTGCCAACGATGGTGTCACCGGTGCGCAAGTTGAAACGGCGGATCTGGCTCGGCGAGACGTAGATATCGTCCGGGCCGGCGAGATAGGAAGCGTCAGCGGAGCGCAGGAAGCCGAAGCCGTCCTGGAGAATCTCCAGCACGCCATCACCGGAGATTTCCTCGCCGCTTTTCGCGTGCTTTTTGAGCAGGGAGAAAATCACGTCCTGCTTGCGCGAACGGGCCATATTTTCTATGCCCATCTGTTCGGCCAATTCGAGCAGTTCGGTAATCGGCTTTTGCTTGAGTTCAGTCAGATTCATATAGGAATGACGTAATCATTTATGGAGGGGGGGAAATTAAGCTTTTGGCTTAATGAGGCCGCGCCGCAGAGAAGGCGACAGGATCGCGTACTTATTCGAAAAGGAGTGCGTCGGCGACGGCTAGCAGGGGGCAATGGAGAAACCAGTGCGGGGCCGAATGTACCACCTGAGTTTCGGAGCGTCTAGCCCTGAATAACGAAAAAGCCCCGCAATATGCGGGGCCTTTTTTCGGACACTTTACAACGACGCTTAGATGTTGGCGTCGAGGAAGGCAGCCAGTTGCGACTTCGACAGTGCGCCGACCTTGGTTGCTTCAACGTTGCCGTTCTTGAACAGCATCAGCGTAGGGATACCACGCACGCCATGCTTGGCCGGGGTTTCCTGGTTTTCGTCGATGTTCAGTTTGGCAATGGTCAGCTTGCCTTTGTAGGTCTCGGCAATCTCGTCCAGGACAGGAGCGATCATTTTGCAAGGGCCGCACCACTCAGCCCAGTAGTCGACCAGTACAGCGCCTTCGGCCTTGAGTACATCGGCCTCGAAGCTAGCGTCGCTAACGTGTTTGATAAGATCGCTGCTCATGGAAGTCTCCAGGTTGTAAGCAAAAAAACGTGGCCCATCATAGCCGCCCTTCCCTCGTTCAGGAAGGTGCAGATGATTGAGTCTCGCTATGGTGGTGCATGAGTTTGGGTATAGCTCAAGTCAAGACGTGGCGGGAGCGACGAACGCAATTGCGGTGCGCAACGCGGCGTTACGCACATGCTCGTGCATCGCTTTCTGCGCCGCGCCGGACGCCCGCCGGGACAGCGCACGGAGGATTTTGCGGTGCTCCTGCCAGGTTTCCATGGCCCGCTCGGCCCGGATGAACGGTAGCTTCTGGCTCTCAAGAAAGATGTCTGCGCTGGCGGTCAGGATGCTCAGCATCGCCCGATTGCCGCTGGCCAGCAGGATGCGCCGATGAAATTCGAAGTCCAGTCGCGCCGCCGCCTCAAAGTCGCCAGCCTTCAATTCATTGCGCATGGCGGCGACGTTGTCCTCCAGCGCATCAAGGTCATGTGTGCCCAGGGTGACGGCCGCCAGACCGGCGGCAAAGCCTTCCAGGGCATAACGCAGTTGAAAGATGTCCAGCGGGGATGCCTGCGCCGCGAACGGCCAATTCAGCGCCGCATCACCCTTGGGCAAATCCACCGGCGACTGCACGAACACGCCCCTGCCCGGCTGAATGCTGATCACACCCAGCGCACTCAACGATGACAACGCCTCGCGCAGCGACGCCCGACTGACGCCCAATTGCACGGCAAGGTCCCGTTGTGAGGGCAAGGCATCCCCCGGCCCGAACCCTTGCTCGGTGATCAATTTACGGATGGCTTGCAGCGCCACTTCAGGCACGGCGCGGGAGATCGAGTTCATGGTTTTTCAGACGAACCAGGCCAATGAGCGGCTAGTTGTAAAGCTATTCGCGGCGCCCGGCAAGTCGTGCCCCATGGGGGTTCGGCGAAATCCGGCAATGCGCGATCGGGGTGCGAAATACCCTTCAACTGTTCAGACCAGTAAGACCGAACAACCCCAGCAAACCCGTGGTCTGGCGCCCACAAATCTCGATATTGGCATGCCCCGTGCTCTGTCGAACCGCAGAAATCATTCCTCGCCGATTCGGAGATTTGCCATGACCCAGCGTTACAGCGCCCTCCTCGCCGCCCTGTTTGCCAGCCTGATGCTGAGCCAGGCACCCGCCCACGCCGACGGTCTGGAGGATGTGGTCAAGCGCGGCGTCCTCAAGGTTGCCGTGCCTCAGGACTTCCCGCCATTCGGCTCGGTCGGTCCTGACATGAAACCCCGCGGCCTCGATATCGACACCGCCAAACTGCTCGCCGACCAGCTCAAGGTCAAACTCGAACTGACCCCGGTCAACAGCACCAACCGCATCCCGTTCCTCACCACCGGCAAGGTTGACCTGGTGATCTCCAGCCTGGGCAAGAACCCGGAGCGTGAGAAGGTCATCGACTTCTCCCATGCCTACGCGCCGTTCTACCTCGCCGTGTTCGGTCCGCCAGACGCCGACATCAAAGGCCTGGGCGACCTCAAGGGCAAAACCATCAGCGTCACCCGTGGCGCCATCGAAGACATCGAACTGACCAAAGTCGCCCCCGAAGGCGTGACCATCAAGCGCTTCGAAGACAACAACTCGACCATCGCCGCCTACCTCGCCGGTCAGGTCGACCTGATCGCCAGCGGCAACGTGGTGATGGTGACGATCAGCGAACGCAACCCGAAACGCATCCCGGCGCTGAAAGTGAAGCTCAAGGATTCGCCGGTCTACGTCGGCGTGAACAAGAACGAGCCGGCGTTGCTGGACAAGGTCAACCAGATCCTCGCCACCGCCAAGACTGACGGCGCGCTGGAGAAGAACGCCCAGACCTGGCTGAAAGAGCCGCTGCCGGCCGATCTCTGATCGCCGCGAGGGAGACTGGGATGGCCTATCAATTCGACTTTATGCCAGTGGTGCAAAACACCGACCTGCTGCTGCGCGGCGCGCTGTTCACCCTTGAGTTGACGGCCATCGGCGCAGTGCTCGGCGTGGGCCTGGGCATTGTCGGGGCGCTGGTACGGGCGTGGAACATTCGCCCGTTCTCGGCGATTTTCGGGGTCTACGTCGAGTTGATCCGCAACACGCCGTTTCTGGTGCAGTTGTTTTTCATCTTCTTCGGTTTGCCGTCGCTGGGTCTGCAGATTTCCGAATGGCAGGCCGCCGTGCTGGCAATGGTGATCAACCTCGGCGCCTATTCGACCGAGATCATCCGCGCCGGCATTCAAGCGATTCCCCGAGGACAGCTGGAAGCCGCAGCCGCCCTGGCGATGACGCGCTTCGAAGCCTTCCGCCATGTGATCCTGCTGCCCGCTCTGGGCAAAGTCTGGCCAGCGCTGAGCAGCCAGATCATCATCGTCATGCTCGGTTCGGCGGTCTGTTCGCAAATCGCCACCGAAGAGCTGAGCTTCGCCGCCAACTTCATTCAATCGCGCAACTTCCGCGCCTTTGAAACCTACGCCCTGACCACGCTGATCTACCTGTGCATGGCGCTGCTGATCCGCCAATTGCTGAACTGGATCGGTCGCCGCTACATCGCAAGGAGCAGCCAATGAGCGATTTCACCTTCTGGGACATCGTGCGCAACCTGCTCACGGGCCTGCAATGGACGCTGGCGCTGTCGCTGGTGGCGTTTGTCGGCGGCGGCTTGATCGGCTTGCTGATCATGGTCATGCGCATTTCCAAGAAAGCCCTGCCGCGCAACGTTGCGCGCACCTACATCGAGCTGTTCCAGGGCACGCCGTTGTTGATGCAGCTGTTCCTGGTGTTTTTTGGCGTGGCGCTGGCCGGGGTGGAGATTTCGCCGTGGATGTCGGCGGCGATTGCCCTGACGCTGTTCACCAGCGCGTATCTGGCGGAGATCTGGCGCGGCTGCGTCGACTCGATCCCCAACGGCCAGTGGGAAGCCTCGTCGAGCCTGGCGCTCAATCCGCTTGAGCAGCTGCGCTATGTGATCCTGCCGCAAGCCCTGCGCATTGCCGTGGCGCCGACCGTGGGTTTCTCGGTGCAGGTGGTCAAAGGCACGGCGGTCACGTCGATCATCGGCTTCACCGAGCTGACCAAGACCGGCGGCATGCTCGCCAATGCCACGTTTGAACCGTTCATGGTCTATGGCCTCGTCGCCCTCGGCTACTTCCTGCTCTGCTACCCCTTGTCCCTCAGTGCGCGCTACCTGGAAAGGAGACTGCATGCCTCTGCTTAGAATTTCCGCCCTGCATAAATATTACGGCGATCACCATGTGCTCAAAGGCATCGACTTGACTGTCGAGGAAGGCCAGGTGGTGGCCATCATCGGCCGTAGCGGCTCGGGAAAATCCACGTTGCTGCGCACGTTGAATGGCCTGGAATCGATCAACGACGGCGTGATTGAAGTCGACGGCGACTACCTCGACGCCGCCCGCGCTGATTTGCGCAGCCTGCGGCAAAAAGTCGGGATGGTGTTTCAACAGTTCAACCTGTTCCCGCACCTGACCGTGGGCGAAAACGTGATGCTCGCGCCGCAAGTGGTGCAAAAAGTGTCCAAGGCCAACGCTAAAGAGCTGGCGCGCGCGATGCTGGAACGGGTCGGGCTGGGGGAGAAGTTTGATGCCTTCCCGGATCGACTGTCTGGCGGGCAGCAACAGCGCGTGGCGATCGCCCGGGCCTTGGCCATGTCGCCCAAGGTCTTGCTGTGCGACGAGATCACCTCGGCGCTGGACCCGGAATTGGTCAACGAAGTGTTGAGCGTGGTCCGGCAACTGGCCAAAGAAGGCATGACGTTGATCATGGTGACCCACGAAATGCGCTTTGCCCGGGAGGTGGGGGATAAGTTGGTGTTCATGCATCAGGGCAAGGTGCATGAGGTGGGGGACCCGAAGGTGTTGTTTGCCAATCCGCAGACGGCGGAGTTGGCGAATTTCATTGGGACCGTCGAAGCCGCCGGTTAATCCCGTGTGGCGAGGGGGCTTGCCCCCGTTCGGCCGCGAAGCGGTCGTAAAACAGCCACCGAGTTTTAACTGACACCCTTGC
Source organism: Pseudomonas sp. LBUM1644 (assembly GCF_059716195.1). Lineage (NCBI taxonomy): Bacteria > Pseudomonadati > Pseudomonadota > Gammaproteobacteria > Pseudomonadales > Pseudomonadaceae > Pseudomonas > Pseudomonas sp. LBUM1644. The sequence goes on from NZ_CP166812.1 coordinate 6,074,957, forward strand.
AGTGAATGATTTTGGGGCTGCTACGCAGCCCAACGGGGGCAAGCCCCCTCGCCACAGGGTTGCGCAGGGTCAAGGCTTTGCGCCGTACGCGTTGGCGCCAGCCTTTGATCGTGGCACGATGTCGAGGTTATCGACCGAGACCCCCTGACCATGCCGCAATCCCAAGCCAAGAATCTGTCCCTGATCGCCGCAATCGACCTGGGCTCCAACAGCTTTCACATGGTCGTGGCCAAGGCCCAGAACGGCGAAATCCGCATTCTCGAACGACTCGGGGAAAAGGTTCAGCTGGCCGCCGGCATCGACGATGAGCGCCAGCTCAGCGAAGAATCCATGCAGCGCGGGCTCGATTGCCTGAAGCGTTTTGCCCAACTGATCAACGGTATGCCGCCCGGCGCCGTGCGGATCGTCGGCACCAACGCCCTGCGTGAAGCCCGCAACCGCGGCGAATTCATCCGCCGCGCCGAAGAAATCCTCGGCCACCCGGTGGAAGTCATCTCCGGCCGTGAAGAAGCACGCCTTATTTACCTCGGCGTTTCCCACACCCTCGCCGACACCCCGGGCAAGCGCCTGGTCGCCGACATCGGTGGCGGCAGTACCGAATTCATCATTGGCCAGCGCTTCGAACCGCTGCTGCGCGAAAGCTTGCAAATGGGCTGTGTCAGCTTCACCCAGCGCTACTTCAAGGACGGCAAGATCACCCCGGCCCGTTACGCCCAGGCGTACACCGCGGCGCGGCTGGAGATCATGAGCATCGAACACGCCCTGCATCGCCTGACCTGGGATGAAGCCATCGGCTCCTCGGGCACCATTCGCGCCATTGGCCTGGCGCTGAAGGCGGGCGGTCACGGCACCGGTGAAGTGAACGCCGAAGGCCTGGCCTGGCTCAAACGCAAACTGATCAAGCTCGGTGACGCCGAGAAGATCGACTTCGAAGGCATCAAGCCCGATCGTCGAGCAATTTTCCCCGCGGGGCTGGCGATTCTCGAAGCCATCTTCGATGCGCTAGAACTGAAACGCATGGATCACTGTGAAGGCGCCCTGCGCGAAGGCGTGCTCTACGACCTGTTGGGCCGTCATCACCACGAAGACGTCCGTGAACGCACCCTCAGCTCGCTGATGGAGCGTTATCACGTTGATCTGGAACAGGCGGCGCGGGTCGAGCGCAAAGCGCTGCACGCCTTCGACCAGGTGGCCGAGGATTGGGACCTGGATGACGGCGTCTGGCGCGAATTGCTCGGCTGGGCGGCGAAGGTGCATGAAGTGGGCCTGGACATCGCGCACTATCACTACCACAAGCATGGCGCCTACCTGATCGAGCACTCGGACCTCGCCGGTTTCTCCCGCGAAGACCAGCTGATGCTCGCGCTGCTGGTGCGTGGCCACCGCCGTAATATTCCTCGGGACAAGTTTGCCGACTTCGGCGATGAAGGCATCAAGCTGATTCGACTGTGCGTGTTGCTGCGCTTTGCGATCCTGTTCCACCACATCCGCGGTACCCAGCAAATGCCACAGGTTGAGCTGCGTGCCAACGGCGACAGCCTCGATGTGTTGTTCCCGGAAAACTGGCTGGACGAAAACCAGCTGACCCAGGCCGACTTCGCCCTCGAAGCGGAATGGCTGACCCGGGTTGGCTTCACCCTGAACGTCCGCTAATGACGCAATACCCTGTATGAACGTTCGCTAATTGCGCAATACCCTGTAGGAGCTGCCGCAGGCTGCGATCTTTTGATCTTGATCGTTTAAAAGCAAGATCAAAAGATCGCAGCCTTCGGCAGCTCCTACAGGGAATGATTTGCACCGGTAGAAACAGGGGAAGTTTTGATCCGGTAGAAACAATGGGATGATTTTGGTCCGGTAAAAACAAAAATGGCGATCCGCAGGGATCGCCATTTTTTATGCCCTGTGCGGGTTAACGCACTGCCAGAATCGGACTGCCCAACCGCTCCAGCAGCGTTGCCTGGGCACTGCGCGGGTTCTGGTTGCCGGTCGGCGTGTTGCGGATGTAACGACCGTCCGACTGCAGGCTCCAGCTGTGGGTGTTGTCGGTGAGATACAGCTCCAGCTCTTTCTTGACCCGCATGATCAGCTTCTTGCCTTCCACGGGGAAGCAAGTCTCGACGCGCTTGTCGAGGTTGCGCTCCATCCAGTCGGCGCTGGAGAGGAACATTTGCTCTTCCCCGCCATTGAGGAAGTAGAAGACCCGGGTGTGCTCCAGGAAGCGGCCAATGATCGAACGCACGTGGATGTTGTGCGAAACCCCGGCGATGCCCGGACGCAGGCAGCACATGCCGCGCACCACCAGATCGATGCGCACCCCGGATTGGCTGGCCTTGTACAGCGCGCGGATGATCTTCGGATCGGTCAGCGAGTTGAACTTGGCGATGATGTGCGCCGGTTTGCCGTCGAGGGCGAACTGGGTTTCGCGGGCAATCATGTCGAGCATGCCCTTTTTCAGCGTGAACGGCGCGTGCAGCAGCTTCTTCATGCGCAGGGTCTTGCCCATGCCGATCAACTGGCTGAACAGTTTGCCAACGTCCTCGCATAAGGCATCGTCTGACGTGAGCAAGCTGTAGTCGGTGTACAGACGGGCGTTGGCGGCGTGGTAGTTGCCGGTACCCAAGTGCGCATAACGCACGATCTCGCCGGCCTCGCGGCGCAGGATCAGCATCATCTTGGCGTGGGTCTTGAAGCCGACCACGCCGTAGATCACCACTGCACCGGCCGCTTGCAGACGGCTGGCCAGTTGCAGGTTGGACTCTTCGTCGAACCGCGCACGCAATTCAATCACCGCGGTGACTTCCTTGCCGTTACGCGCGGCGTCGACCAGCGCATCAACGATTTCCGAGTTGGCGCCAGAGCGGTACAGCGTCTGCCGGACCGCCAACACATGCGGGTCCTTCGCGGCCTGGCGCAGCAGGTCGACCACCGGGGTGAACGACTCGAACGGGTGCAGCAGCAGAATGTCCTGCTTGCTGATCACGCTGAAAATGTTCTCGCTGTTCTGCAGCAGTTTCGGGATCTGCGGCGTGAACGGCGTGTATTGCAGCGCTCGCTGACTGTCCAGGCCCGTGATGCTGAACAGGCGGGTCAGGTTGACCGGACCGTTGACCTGATACAGCTCGGTCTCGTGCAGGTTGAACTGCTTGAGCAAGTAGTCGGACAGGTGTTTCGGGCAAGTGTCGGCGACTTCCAGGCGCACCGCGTCACCGTAGCGACGGGAGAACAACTCGCCACGCAGGGCGCGGGCCAGGTCTTCTACATCTTCGGTATCGACTGCAAGGTCAGCGTTTCGGGTCAGGCGGAACTGGTAGCAGCCCTTGACCTTCATGCCCTGGAACAGGTCATCGGCGTGCGCGTGGATCATCGACGACAGGAACACATAGTTGTCGCCAGGGCCGCCCACTTCTTCCGGCAGCTTGATGACACGCGGCAGCAGACGCGGCGCCGGGATGATCGCCAGGCCGGAGTCGCGACCGAAGGCGTCGATCCCTTCGAGCTCGACGATGAAGTTCAGGCTCTTGTTGACCAGCAACGGAAACGGGTGCGTCGGGTCGAGGCCAATCGGGGTAATGATCGGCGCGATCTCGTCGCGGAAATAGCGGCGGACCCAGGTTTTGATCTTGGTGTTCCAGTGACGCCGACGGATGAAGCGGACCTGATGTTTCTCAAGCTCCGGCAACAGAATGTCGTTGAGAATCGCGTACTGGCGGTCGACGTGACCGTGCACTAACTCGCTGATACGCGCCAGGGCCTGGTGCGGTTGCAGGCCGTCGGCACCGGCTTGTTCACGGGCGAAGGTGATCTGCTTCTTCAGGCCGGCCACACGAATTTCGAAGAACTCGTCCAGGTTGCTGGAGAAGATCAGCAAAAACTTCAGCCGCTCCAGCAACGGGTAGGACTCATCCAGCGCCTGCTCCAGCACGCGGATATTGAACTGCAGTTGCGAGAGCTCGCGATGGATGTACAGGCTGCTGTCATCCAGCCCGGGAATGGCAATCGCCGGTGCCGCAGCGGCGGGCTCGGCCACCACCGCGGCGGGAGCTGGTTCCACATCCGGCGGGGTTTCGTCGATTTGCTCTACCACGGGTTGAGCGTCTTTTACGGCAACTTCAGTGAGTCCTTCGGTATTCATGGAATGTTCCTGGGAGGGCTATTTTTGCTCTCGTAACAATTGGGCGGCACGGACGGCAAAATAAGTCAGGATGCCATCGGCGCCTGCACGTTTAAAAGCGGTCAGGGATTCGAGGATAACCCCTTCGCTCAACCAGCCATTCTGGATCGCCGCCATGTGCATGGCATATTCGCCGCTAACTTGATAAACAAACGTCGGCACTTTGAATTCTTCTTTGACCCGGTAAAGAATGTCCAGATACGGCATGCCTGGCTTGACCATGACCATATCCGCGCCTTCTGACAAGTCCGCCGCCACTTCATGCAGGGCTTCGTTGCTGTTGGCCGGGTCCATCTGATAGGAGGCCTTGTTGGCCTTACCCAGGTTCAGCGCCGAACCGACCGCATCGCGGAACGGGCCGTAATAGGCGCTGGCGTACTTCGCCGAATAGGCCATGATCCGCACGTTGACGTGATCGGCCAGTTCAAGGGCTTCGCGGATCGCCTGGATGCGACCGTCCATCATGTCTGACGGGGCCACCACCTGGGCGCCGGCTTCGGCGTGGGACAGGGCTTGCTTGACCAGTGCGTCGACGGTGATGTCGTTCTGCACGTAGCCTTCTTCGTCGAGGATGCCGTCCTGGCCGTGGGTGGTGAACGGGTCCAGGGCGACGTCGGTGATCACACCCAGTTCAGGGAATTGCGCACGCAGGGCACGGGTGGCGCGCTGGGCAATACCGTCAGGGTTCCAGGCTTCGGCAGCATCCAGGGACTTGAGTTCTGGCGGGGTCACCGGGAACAGCGCCAACGCCGGAATCCCCAGCTCGACCCACTTGGCGGCTTCTTCCAGCAACAGGTCGATGGTCAGGCGTTCGACGCCCGGCATCGAAGCCACCGCTTCGCGGCGGTTTTCACCGTCGAGCACAAACACCGGCAGGATCAGGTCATCGACCGTCAGAACGTTTTCACGGACCAGACGACGCGAGAAATCATCACGACGGTTGCGGCGCAGGCGGGTAGCTGGAAACAAACGGTTGGCGGGGGTAAAGCTCACGGCAGACTCCTGAGCCCGCGCTGGCAGGCGAGCGTGACAGTTATAAGCGACCATTATGACGGTCGTATTACAGTTATGTGCACCCCTGCGACAGGTAGCCGCATTCCATTGTCCTTGTAGGAAATGTTCACGTCGAGACACATTTGGACACTTTCATGAATGTGCACGAAGGGTTAGGCTGCGCGTTCATTTCGCCAGCACCCAGACAATGCTCCAACAATTTCTGCATGACTTCGGCTACTTTGCCCTTTTTCTCGGCACGTTCTTCGAAGGCGAAACCATTCTGGTGCTCGCGGGCTTCCTTGCGTTCCGTGGATACATGGACATCAACCTGGTGGTGGTCGTGGCTTTTTTCGGCAGTTATGCCGGCGATCAGCTGTGGTACTTCCTGGGGCGCAAGCACGGCCGCAAGTTGCTGGCGCGCAAACCACGCTGGCAAATGATGGGTGATCGGGCGCTGGAACATATCCGCAAGCACCCGGATATCTGGGTGTTGAGCTTCCGTTTTGTCTACGGTTTGCGCACGGTGATGCCGGTGGCCATCGGCCTGTCAGGCTATCCGCCGGGACGTTACCTGCTGCTTAACGGGATTGGCGCCGCCATCTGGGCCTCCGCGCTGGCCGCTGCGGCCTATCACTTCGGCGCGGTGCTTGAAGGCTTGCTCGGTAGTGTCAAGAAGTACGAGCTGTGGGTGCTCGGCGCCCTGCTGGTGCTGGGCGTTGTCCTGTGGCTGCGTCGGCGCTTCAAGAATGCCCGCCTGGCGAAGAAAATCTACGCCGACGAGCAGGCCTTGAAGGCCGAAAAAGCCAACGAGACTAAGACGCCAGTCGAGTGACGCGGTTTCTGCAACAGTAGAGACCGATGCCGCTGAGCAGGCTGTAACTGAGCAGACCGACCCAACCCACTGCGCTGGCCGGCCACAAGCCAACCACCGGCGCCAGCCATACCAGCGGCACGTTCGACGCCAGCCGCACCAGCTCCAGCTTCAACGCCCACGGGCGATTCTCCAGAGCCACGCCGAGCGTAAACAACCCTAGCGCCACTGCCCCCCAGCCGAGGATCAACGCGGCGGTCGGCAGATGCTGCTCCAGATTCATCAAATAGCTGCCCAACGCGATATAGACGCAGAATTGCAACGCCACATACAGCTGCTGACGCCCGTCCAGCGGCACTTCGAATTTGCGGAACTGGCTCAAATCCTGTTTACCCATCGGATACTTGGCGGCGACATCCGACGGCCGCCATCCGGTGCGCATGAACCAGATCCGCAGCTTGTCCCACTTGCTCTCGGCACGCCTCGCGTCATCCCACAGTTGTGCATAAAACTGCAGGTTGGCCCACAGCGGGTTCCAGCTCGCCAGCGGCGTGGTCACGCCAAAAATCACCGGTTCGTTATCATCTTCTTCCTGGAACGAGCCAAACAGACGGTCCCAAATAATGAACACCCCGCCGTAGTTGCGATCCATGTAGAGAGGGTTTTGTGCATGGTGGGCCCGATGATTGGACGGCGTGACGAAGAACCACTCGAACCAGCCGAGCTTGGGAATGTGTTTGGTATGCACCCAGAATTGGTACAGCAAGTTGAGCGCGGCGACGCTCACGAACACCAGCAGCGGCACGCCGAGCACGGCCATGGGCAGGTAGAAAATCCAGCTCAGCAGGAAACCGGTACTGGTCTGGCGCAGGGCCGTGGAGAGGTTGTATTCCTCGCTCTGGTGATGCACCGAATGCGCAGCCCAGAGGATATTTCGCTCATGGCCCATGCGATGCAGCCAGTAGTAGCAGAAGTCGTAGAGCACGAAGGCGAACACCCAGACCCAAACGCTGTCGGCCGGGAGCTCGAACAGCGCCAGATGCTTGAACGCGAACGCATAGGTCAGCAACCCGACGCCTTTGGTCAACAGGCCAGTGGTGGTCGACAGCACACCGGTGCTGAGGCTGTTGATCGCGTCTGCCACCCGATAGTTACTGACCCCGCGCCAGCGGTCGGCCAGCAGTTCGACGGCGATCAACACAAAGAAAAACGGCACCGCATACAGAATGAAGTCCATGACGCGCCCTGATCGGAATCTTGAGGACAGATGCTAGGTGTAGCCGCGAATTAACCCTATGGCAACGAGTGACAAATTAGTGGACATTTAACGCCATGAACCTGGAGAAAAACCCATGAGCAAAAAAATTGCAGTGATCCTTTCCGGCTGTGGCGTGTACGACGGCGCAGAGATCCATGAAAGCGTGATCACCTTGCTGCGCCTGGACCAACGGGGTGCCCAGGTGCAGTGTTTCGCCCCCAATGTCGCGCAGTTGCATGTGATCAATCACCTGACCGGGGAACAGATGCCCGAGTCGCGCAACGTGCTGGTGGAATCGGCGCGGATCGCCCGGGGCAACATTCAGGACATCCGCGAAGCGAACGCCGAAGACTTCGATGCGCTGATTGTTCCTGGCGGGTTCGGGTCGGCCAAGAACCTCTCCAACTTCGCCGTCGAAGGTGCCGGCTGCACCGTACAACCGGACGTCCTGGCGTTGGCGGAAGCGTTTGCCGAAGCGGGCAAACCGGTCGGGTTGATGTGCATTTCGCCGGCGCTGGCGGCGAAGATTTATGGACCGGGCGTCAACTGCACCATCGGCAACGATGCCGAGACCGCCGCCACCATGAACAAGATGGGCGCCACCCACACCGATTGCGCCGTGAGCGAAATCGTTGAAGACAAGGCTCGCAAACTGGTGAGCACGCCGGCTTATATGCTGGCGCAGAGCATCAGTGAAGCCGCTTCCGGTATCAACAAAATGGTCGACCGAGTGCTCGAACTGACCCACGAAAACGACGCCTGACACGTCCCCTGTAGGAGCGAGCTCGCTCGCGATGGTCGTCAACGATGACACGGCGAGCCTGACACCCCGCGTCGTTCTCAGGTTTATCGCGAGCAAGCTCGCTCCTACAGGGTTCAGGCTTTGCGGGACAGTCGGGTAAGGATCCGGTCAAGCGCATTGGCAAACGCTTGCTTCTCGCGCTCGCCAAACGGCGCGGGGCCGCCGCTCATCTGGCCTTGTTCGCGCAGGTCGGTGAACAGGTTGCGCACCGCCAGCCTGTCACCCATGTTCTGTGCATCGAACTCCTTGCCGCGCGGGTCCAGCGCCGCGACGCCCTTCTTCACCAAGCGGTCGGCCAGTGGAACGTCGCTGCAAATCACCAGTTCACCGGGAACGGCGTGTTCCACCAGGTAATCGTCGGCCGCATCCGGGCCACTCGGTACCACGATCAGCTTCACCAACGAAAGCCCCGGCTTGATCTGCGGCTGCCCCGCCACCAGCACCACTTCAAACTGGCGCTTCAGGGCGAATTTCACCACCAGGTCTTTGGCCGCCCGTGGGCAGGCGTCGGCATCGATCCAGACACGCATTGTTTTTTTACCTCTTGAAAGCAAAAGATCGCAGTCTGCGGCAGCTCCTACAAGGGAATGCGTTCCAAATGTAGGAGCTGCCGCAGGCTGCGATCTTTTAAGGATCACTCAGGTCAGGAAACCTGCACCCGCCGCTTCTCAGCCATCCAACTACGGCCATACAGCACGATGATCGCAAGGATCGCCACAACCTGAGCACTCAATGAATACGCATCAGCGTGAATCCCCAGCCAGTCGAAGTCAAAGAACGGCACCGGCCGGGTGCCAAAAATGCCGGCTTCCTGCAACGCCTTCACGCCATGCCCGGCAAACACCACCGACAACGCGCACAGCAGGCCGGCGTTGATGCTGAAGAACAACGACAGCGGCAGTTTCGCCGAACCACGCAGAATCACCCACGCCAGGCCGACCAGCAGCACCAACGCCGTTGCACCGCCAGCCAGCACCGCGTTATGCCCCGCAGGACCTGCCTGTAACCACAGGGTTTCGTAAAACAGAATCACTTCAAACAATTCGCGATACACCGAGAAAAACGCCAGCGTCGCAAAACCGAAGCGTCCACCGCCACCCACCAGGCTGGTCTTGATGTAATCCTGCCAGGCCGCTGCGTGGCGACGGTCGTGCATCCAAACGCCGAGCCAGAGCACCATGACCGCGGCAAACAACGCCGTCGCACCTTCCAGCAACTCACGTTGCGAACCGCTGACATCGATCACATAAGCCGCCAGCGCCCAGGTTCCCAGCCCGGCCACTAGCGCCAGGCCCCAACCGACGTTGACGCTGCGCACCGCCGATTGCTGGCCGGTGTTGCGCAGGAATGCGAGGATCGCCGCCAGGACCAGAATCGCTTCCAGTCCTTCGCGCAGCAGAATCAGCAGGCCGGAAATGTAGCTCAAGGACCAGCTCAAGCCATCGCTGCCCAACAGGCCGGCGGATTCCTTCAATTTAGCCTTGGCCGTGTCCAGGCGTTGCTGGGCCTGGGCCACCGGCAAACCGTCCTGCAATGACTGCCGGTACGCCATCAGCGATTTTTCGGTGTCTTTGCGCACGTTGGCGTCGACGTTGTCCAGGGAGCTTTCGACCAGTTCGAAACCTTCCAGGTACGCCGCTACCGACAAGTCATAGGCTTGATCATGGTCCCCCGCGCGGTAGGCTGCGATGCTCTTGTCCAGGGTTGCCGCGGTGTAGTCGAGGAGCTGCGCCGGGCCACGCTTGACCTGCGGCGGCTGGGCGCGTTGCGCACGATAGGTCGCTGCGGCCTGTGGGCCTTCGGCGGCCTGCACTTCGGCCGGCGTCTGGCGGGCCAGGTCGGCGATGTTGTAGGTCTTCTCGCTTTGAGCTGCCGTCGGATCGGCGCTGAAGCTGGCGATGTAGGTGGCCAGGTCCCAACGTTGACGGTCATCCAGCTGATCGGCGAAGGCCGGCATGTCGCTGCCTTCGACACCGAGGCCCAAGGTGCTGTAGATCGCATAGAGGCTCAGGCGATCCATGCGCGCGCTATCGCGCAGATTGGACGGAGGCGGCGTCAGGCCGACACCGGCCGGGCCGTCACCAGCCCCCGCGTCACCGTGGCAGACCGAACAATGTTGAGCGTACAGCGGCGCACCACGGGTTGGATCCGGCGTAATGATCGGCGCTTGGCTGATTTCATAAGCGACGGCCAGCTTGGCCCCAAGTTGCCGGGCCTGGCGAGCGACGTCCGCACCTTCCTGGCGCGTAGCGATTGCATTGCGCAGGGTGCTGACGCCCTGTTCCAGCGCCGCTTTCTCCGGCTTGGCCGGCATCGCGGCGATCACACCTAGCAACGTTTTTATGGACGCCAGTTGCGCACGGTAGTCGGACTCATCGATGACCTTGCCCGCTTGCACTGACTCAGGGTAGTCCGCCCCAATGTAATCGAGCATATGCAACGCTTGCGGCGCGCCTTCCACGGTGTCGGCCAGCAGATTGACACTGCACAGGGCAAACAACGGAAACACCAGCCAGGCCAGGAAACGGGACGGGGCAGTCATCAATGAATCTCAATTGAAAATACGAAGTAACACATTGTTCCCTCCCAATGACTTTCACTCAAGCTTTGTTGTGCGAGAGGATGCGGCGCTCTGCGGCCTATACCGGTGGTTTGCGTGCCTGACGGATAATGGCACATGGCAAAAACATGGAATTAAAAAGCCATTACATAGCCAGCATCCCTGCTTATAATGCCGCGCCCTCGTTATTGCGATCGGGCATTGAAGCTCCTCTTCTTATGAGGAATTGGCAGGACGCCAGCCGTCGCCGATAGGTTCCAACAGCCCGACCAGCATTTGCGGCTGCTTACTTTCAGGGAAGAAGTACCCCTATGGCATCCCGCGCCTTTACCGTGATTGCGCTCAGCGCCGTCACCTTGCTGTCCGGCTGTTCAGCCTTTCGCAATTACGACTCCGAGCTCGCCCAGACCAACCAGCAACTGGCCACCGGCAACGTCGACGCCGCGCTGACACTGCTTGAAAAGAACAACACGGGCACAGACAAAGACCTGCTCTATTACTTCGAAAAAGGTGAACTGCTGCGCGCCAAGGGCGATCTGTCCGGCAGCCAGAATGCCTGGGGCAGCGCCGATGTGGTGGTCGGCCAGTGGGAAGATGCGGTCAAGCTGGACACCGGCAAGTACCTCGCCCAGTTCGGCAGCTTCCTGGTGAATGACAAGGTCCGTCGTTACGAAGGCTATGACTACGAAAAAGTCATGCTGACCACGCAGATGGCCCTGAACCTGCTGGCCGTGAACGACTTCGATGGCGCACGCACCGCGATCAAGAAAACTCACGAACGTGAAGCGGTGATCGCCGACCTGCGTGACAAGGAATACCTCAAGAGCGAAGAGGAAGCCGAGAAAGAAGGCATCAAGACCGAGTACAAGGACCTGCAGGGTTACCCGGTCGCCAGCCTTGACGCACCCGAAGTGGTCAGCCTGAAAAACAGTTACCAGAGTGCGTTCAGTCACTACCTGGCCGGCTTCGTCTACGAAGCCCTGGGCGAAAAAGACCTGGCAGCGCCGGGTTATCGCAAAGCCGTCGAACTGCGCCCTAACACTCCACTGCTGGAGCAGGCGCTGAAGAATCTCGACAAGCCAAGTGGCAAGGCCGAGGACAGCGACATTCTGATCGTCGTGCAAAGCGGCCTGGCGCCAGCCCGGGATTCGATCCGCGTGCCCCTGCCTCTGCCCATCAGCGGCAATGTGGTGATCACTCCGCTTTCGTTCCCGATCATCAAGCCTGACAGTTCCACCGCCACGCTCGCCCAGATTGGTGTCGACGGTCAGCAGCTCTCCCTGACCCAACTCAACAGCACCACCGCCATGTCCCGCCGCGCGCTGCGTGACGACATGCCGGGGATCATTCTGCGCACCACCGTTCGCGCCGTCAGCCGCGGTGTAGCGCAGAAGAAAATCAACGAAACCAACCCGCTCGCGGGCCTGGCCGTCGGCATCACTTCAGCCGTGCTCGAGGGTGCCGATACCCGCACCTGGCGCACCCTGCCGGACACCACTCAGGTGGTGCGCCTGCGCCTGAAGAAAGGCGAACACCAGGTCACGTTGCCGAATGCGGTCGGCGGTTCGGTGGTCAAGGTCACCGTTGAGCAACGCTATCAAGTCATCAGCCTGCGCGCCGTGGGCAATCAGGTCTTCGCCAGTGGCCTGGCCGCTCATGTGATGCCAAGCGCCAACCCGACCGCTGTTGCCAGCCTCAAACAACCTTAAGAACGGAGTCTTTAGATGCGCTTCAAACTCATCGCTGTCGTCGCCCTCGCCTTGCTGGCCGGTTGCGCCACCCCGCCACCACCGGAGCCAGGCAGCGCCGCCAGCAAAGTCGTGGCCATGGGCAAGCTCAAGAACATCGTGGTCGGCGCCATGCGCGTGGCCCGGGAAAATGGCTTCATGACGGTCAATGTGCAGCTGAGCAATACCAGCTTCAACAACAAGACCTTCTACTACCGCTTTGCCTGGCTCGGCCCTGAAGGCTTCCCGATTGCCGAAGAAGAAACCTGGAAAAGCCAAATGATGTACGGCGAACAGACCAGCTTCATCCAGGCGATTGCGCCCACTGCCAAAGCCGTGGATTTCCGTCTCGAAATCAAAACGCCTTAACCCCCCTATTCGTTCAGTTCTAGAGAGCACTCCCATGTTTGCACGCTTTTCGTTCATCGCCGTTCTTGCCCTTCTGGCCAGCGGTTGCGCCAACACTTCGCCGACCCTGGGCAGCAAAAACATCAGTTACGGCGACACCAAGGCTGTAGAAACCGTGACCAACGAGTTCGGTTCCACCGACTTGCAGATGATTGCTGAAACCATGACGCGCTCGCTGGCCCAGTCCGGCATTTTGCAGGGTCGTCCGGTGGTTCAGGTCTACGACGTGAAGAACAAGACCAGCGAATACATCGACACCCGTGAGATCACCACCAGCATCAAGACTCAGCTGATGAAGACCGGCACCGCCCGCTTCGCCAGCGACAATACCGCGATGCAGAGCCAGGTCGACCAGCTCAAGCTGCAAAACCAGAGCGGCCTGTACAAGAAAGCCACCGTGGCCAAGACCGGCAACATGATCGCCGCCAAATACCGTCTTGAAGGTTCGATCAGCTCGATCGTCAAGCGCAGCAGCGACTACAAGGACGTCTTCTACAAATTCAGCCTGCAATTGATCGATGTTGAAAGCGGCCTGGCCGAGTGGATGGACGAAAAAGAGATCCGCAAGACCACGGAGCGTTAAGCAATGCGCGCATGGATTGGCCTGATGGCCCTGGCTTGTGCGTTCAGCGTGCAAGCGGCCCCTAAAGTCGCGGTGACGGACCTGGCGTACCAGGAGCGAGTGGAGCAGTACATCCACATCGTTTCGGCGCAGAGCAACTTCCAGGCAAACCGCTACAGCGCCAGTGGTTCTTCGAGCTACAACGAAATCGAAGCGACCAGCAGCTACATCGAGCAGGGCGAATTGCGAAAATTCACCGGAGACATCAAGGGCGAGATGCTGCGTTCCGGGATGTTCCAACTGGTGCAAGGCACGCCGTACACAGCTTCGTCAAAGGGCGATGTCTACGACGTGATCAAGCGGATCAAGGCCGGCAACTTCAAGGGCGCCGATTACGTGCTGTTCGGCACCGTGTCGGATATCGACTTCACCCGCGACGTCACCGAACTCGCCAATACCGACAGTCACTCGGCGGTGCTGGGACTGACGCTGGTGGCGGACTTCAGCCTGATCAACACTCGGACCTTCGAAATCACCTCGGCCTTCACCGCGATGGGTGAAGGTCAGGACACCAAACTGGTGAATGGTCGGGATATCAAGGTGTCGCTCAACCGCCCGCGAGTCGTACGTGACGTGTCCAAGGCACTGGGTGAAGACGTGGCCGCGCAGCTGAGCCAACAACTGGGTGGCAGCGGTGAGGCGCCGCCAGGGCAAGCTCCGTTGCGCAACAACCTGCCACGAGATACAGCGCCGGTCATTCTGCGCTAGAGGTTGATGCCAATCAGTTACGCCGTAACGCGACCTGTAGCAGCTGGCGAAGCCTGCGTTCGGCTGCGTAGCAGTCGTCAAATCAGGCGACGCGGTGTTACCGGAAGACCCCGTTCTCAGGTTTTACGACTGCTTCGCAGCCGAACGCAGGCTTCGCCAGCTGCTACAGGTCTCGCCACAGAAAAAAAAGGCGACCCCAAGGGTCGCCTTTTTTGTGCCTGAAGGTATTACACCGTGGCTTTGCGCAGCGTTGCCATAAATGCCGCCGCACCAATGAACAACCCGGCAAAGGTACGGTTCATGCGTTTTTGCTGTTTGGGTGTGCGCAACAGACGCAATACCTTGGAGGCCAGCCCGGTGTAACCGGCCATGACGATCAGATCGACGCAGACCATGGTCACGCCGATGATCAGGTACTGCGCCAGCAGCGGCGCATGGGGATCGATGAACTGCGGCAACACGGCCAGCATGAACACCAATGCCTTGGGGTTACTGATGTTCACCAGGAAACCACGGAACACCAGGACCAGCGGTTTACCGATCGGACGCACCGCTGCGTTATCGCTCATGTCGCTGGGCAACGCGCGCCATTGCTTGACCGCGAGGTAAACCAGATACGCCACGCCGAACCATTTGATCGCATAGAAAGCAGAGGCCGACGCAGTGAGGATTGCGCCGACGCCGGCGCCGACGATCGCAATTTGCACTGCCAGGCCGACCTGCAGACCCAGGGCGTTCCAGTAACCGCGCCAGAAACCGTATTGCAGACCGCTGGACATCGACGCAATGGCGCCGGCACCGGGAGACAGACTGATCACCCAGCAGGCGGCAAAAAACGCCAGCCATGTTTGAAGCTCCATCGCACACCTCGACTCAGACCCGTAACAAATGCCTAAGCTAATGCGGCTTTGGGCGGATGACTACCGATTTTTTTCAATGCTAAAAGCAAAAGATCGCAGCCTTCGGCAGCTCCTACGTTGGAATGCGATCCCCTGTAGGCGCTGCCGAAGGCTGCGATCTTTTGCTTGAACGCTTGAGTCGCAACCAGGCCTACTTTTCAAACCCGCTCGAAGGGAACACATCACTACCGCGCCAACGGCGAACCGAACGCTGGAAGAACAGGCTGTTGGGCACTTGCACCATGGCGCTGCCAGTGCCGAGTTCTTCCGCTTCGATCAGCGTGGTGTAGAGCAAGTTGATCGCCACCACCCGACCCTTGACGCCGGGCTTGTCGGTGGTGTCCACCAACTCGACCACGTCACCGAGGCGGAACGGACCGACGGTGAAAATCAGGATCGCGCAGAGCAGATTGGAAAGCACGCTCCACATGGCGAAAAACGCCACCGCTGCTACCGCGACGAAGCCCGACAACGCAGTCCAGAGCACCGTCGCCGAGACCCCGAGGCGTTCCAGCACGAAAATCAGCGCACTGCCCATGATCAGCCAGCGCAAGCCGCCACGCAGCGGCATCAGCAGCTGCGGCGGAAACGGGTAGCGCTCGCCCAGACGGGTCAGGCATTTAGCGACAAAGCGCTGGGTGAAATAACCGGCCAACAAAATCAGCAGAATTTGCACGACCAGCCAGATCGGCTCGATCCACACCGCAGGCAATGGCAGCTTGAACGCCTCCATCAGGACAGCGACTCCAGCTCCGCCTGCATGCTTTCGAGCAGTTCCAGGGCTTCCATCCAGGCTTCTTCCAGTTCGGCTTCACGCACCTTCAGCTTGGCCTGTTCGGCCAGCAGGTCACGCAGATCGTTCTTGCGCGCCGGTTCGTAAATATCGCTGTCGCCAAGGCTGGCATCGATCTTCGCCAGCTTCTCGTGCAGCTTGCCCAACTCGGCTTCGAGCTTGTCGGCCTCGCGCTTGTGCGGTGCCAGTTGCTGACGTAACGCTGCAGCAGCCTGGCGTTGGGCTTTCTTGTCGGTCTTGTCCGGGTTGACCGGGGTGTTGCTGACCGGGGCATTGCGTTGGCGATAATCCACCAACCAGCGGGTGTAATCCTCGAGGTCGCCGTCGAACTCCTCGACCTTGCCGTCCGCCACCAGGTAAAAGTTGTCGGTGGTGCTTTTAAGCAAATGACGATCGTGAGAGACCACCAATACCGCGCCACTGAATTCCTGCAGGGCCATGGTCAGTGCCAGGCGCATCTCCAGGTCCAGGTGGTTGGTGGGTTCGTCGAGCAGCAACAGGTTCGGCCGGCCCCAGGCGATCAATGCCAACGCCAGGCGGGCCTTCTCGCCACCCGAGAAATTCAGCACGGGTTCGTCGATCCGGGCACCACGGAAGTCGAAACCGCCGAGGAAGTCGCGCAGGGTCTGCTCGCGCTCGGTGGGCGCCAGACGCTGCATATGCAGCAACGGGCTCGCCTTGGAGTCGAGAGAATCCAGCTGATGTTGGGCGAAGTAGCCGACGACGGTGTTCTCGCCACGGGTCAGCCGGCCGGACAAAGGCTCGAGCTCACCCGCGAGGTTTTTGATCAGGGTCGATTTACCCGCACCGTTAGGGCCGAGCAGACCGATCCGTGCGCCGGGGGTCAGTTGCAGCTTGACCTTCTCCAGCACGGCTCGCTCGCCGTAACCCAGGCGAGCGTCGGAAATATCAATCAACGGACTGGAGATTTTGTGCGACTCGCGAAACACGAAGTCGAACGGAGAATCGACGTGGGCGGCGGACAGCTCTTCCATCCGCTCCAGCGCCTTGATCCGGCTCTGGGCCTGGCGGGCCTTGGTGGCCTGGGCCTTGAACCGGGCGATGTAGCTTTCCATGTGCGCACGTTGCGCCTGCTGCTTCTCGTACGCTTGCTGTTGCTGGGCCAGACGTTCGGCCCGGGCGCGTTCGAAGGCGCTGTAGCCGCCGCGATAGAGGGTGATCTTGCGCTGATCGACGTGAGCCACATGATCGACCACGGCATCGAGGAAGTCCCGGTCGTGGGAAATCAGCATCAAGGTGCCGGGGTAGCTTTTCAGCCATTCTTCGAGCCAGATGATGGCGTCGAGGTCCAAGTGGTTGGTCGGCTCGTCGAGCAGCAACAGGTCCGAGGGGCACATCAACGCCTGCGCCAGGTTCAGACGCATCCGCCAGCCACCGGAGAAATCTCCTACCTGCCGATCCATCTGATCATTGGTGAACCCAAGGCCGGCCAACAATTTGCGGGCCCGGGCGTCAGCCGTGTAACCGTCGGCGCTGTCGAGTTCCGAGTGCAGGCGGGCTTGCGCGGCACCGTCATGGGCTGCTTCCGCTGCGGCGAGGTCTCGCTGCACCTCGCGCAGGCGCAGGTCGCCATCGAGCACGTAGTCGACCGCCACGCGATCGAGGGTGTCGATCTCCTGGCGCATATGGGCGATGCGCCAGTCTGCCGGCAACAAGCAATCACCCGAATCCGGGTGAAGGTCGCCCAGAAGCAAGGCGAACAGGCTCGATTTGCCGGCGCCGTTGGCACCGATGAGGCCGGCTTTGTGGCCGGCGTGCAGGGTCAGCTCGGCGTCTTCTAGCAGACGTTGCGGGCCACGCTGTAAAGTCAGGTTCTGAAGTCGAATCATAATGGCGGCGGAGTCTACCAGCTTCGCTCGCAACTGGCGCGAGTAGCACTATGTCCTCTGACCTGTGGAGCTTTTCCCTGACCACTTACGCCCGTCCCGGCGTTGAACATGCGTGCCTGCAATTGCAGTCGACGGGCATAAATGTGTGCCTGCTGTTGTGTGGGTTATGGCTGGAACAGCGTGGAGTTGCCTGCAACGAGCAACGATTGCAGCAACTTCGCAACGTCGCCGAGCCTTGGGATGCCGACGTCGTTCGACCGCTGCGAGCCTTGCGCACGCAATGGAAAGCCGTCGCGGCAGAGGATGCCGAACTCAATAGATTGCGTGAACAAGTGAAGACATTGGAGTTGGAAGCCGAACGACATCTGTTGTTGCGGCTAGAGCAATCGGCGCAGAGTTGGCCGCAGTGTGAGGTGACCGATCTATCGGCCTGGCTGGAAGGTGTGGCGGCGGATGCCGCCCACCTGCACCGCGACGCGCTGCATCAGCTGCGCGTCGCGGCAACCGGCACTTAGGAAGCGCTGGTTGGGGTGGTTGCTGCGATCGACGCGGCGGCCGGCGTTGGCGCTGGCGTGGCTGTCGAGGTGGCTGCTGCTAAAGCAGACGTTGCCACCGGAGCCGGGTTGGCTGGCTTGGCAACTGGCGCGGTGGCAGGCTTGGCGGCAACAGGCTTTTTCACCGCTGGTTTGGCAGCAGGCTTGGCCGCGACTGGCTTGGCAGCAGGTTTGGCTGCGGCAGGTTTGGCTGCGCTCGCGGTGGCCGGCTTGGCAGCAGCGGCAGGTTTTGCGGCTGGTTTTGCTGCCGGTTTAGCAGCTGGTTTTGCAGCAGCTTTTACCGCTGGTTTTGCAGCGGGTTTGGCTGCAGTTTTTGCCGCCGGTTTTGCAGCAGCTTTAGCCGCGACAGGTTTGGCAGCCGGCTTGGCAGCAGGTTTCGCCGCAGCGGTTTTCGCAGCTGGTTTGGCTGCAGGTTTAGCGGCCGTTTTCGCAGCAGGTTTGGCAGCGGCAGTTTTCGCCACGGCTGGTTTTGCAGCAGCCGTTTTTGCAGTGGCTGGCTTGGCGGCGGCAGGCTTGGCAGCTGTCGTTTTAGCAGCCGGTTTCGCAGCGCTGGCAGCGACTGGTTTTCTCGCCGCTGGTTTTGCTGTTGGCTTAGCGGCGGCTTTCACCGGAGCTTTGGCAGCAGGCTTTGCCGGTGCTTTTGCAGTAGCCGGTTTGGCAGCAGCTTTCTTTGCGGGGGCCGCAGCAGGCTTGGCTGAACGCAGGGACAACGCCTTGCCGACAGCCTCTTGTACACGACCGACGCCCTGGGCCAGTTTCAGGCTTTCTTGAGCATCGCGCTTGAGTTGCAGAATGTAGCTGCGCGTTTCGGATTGACGATCCTTGAGAGCATCGAGCAGCTCCTCAAGCTCCTTCACTGCATCCTTGGCTTTGGTTTGCGCCTTGGCTTTGCCGGCCGCCGCGGCGTCCTGCAATTTGGTACGGGATTTGTGCAGTTTTTCCTGCGCTTTTCCGCGCTGCTTTTCCAGTTTGGCGAGCAGTTTTTCAGCATCAGCCATGGCTTGGGAACAAGCGTTTTCCAGATGCTCGAGCAGGCTGCCCGAGAGTTGTTGGAGTAAGTGCAACGGGGTATTTACAGGCTTCTTGATGGCCGACATGGTTTACCTCCTGGCTGACGTGGGTGCGGCTCATACTAGACCTCTGCTGCTACCGCCGCTAGGGCATGTTGACACTATCCAAAGCGCTGCGTTGCAACGGATTGAAATTCTTCTGCGCTTGCGCAAAACCAGTTCACCGTTGAGCACATTCACACTGGCATAATCCCCCGCATCTCAGGTCGGAGAGTGCCCATGTCGCGCTACCTTTTTTTATCGCTGTGCGTGTTTTTTTCCGTGGCTCACGCTGCCGAAAAAACCAAGGAAAATGACGCTCACGATCTTGCCTACAGCCTCGGCGCGAGCCTCGGTGAACGTCTACGCCAAGAGGTTCCCGACTTGCAATTGCAGGCGCTGGTCGAAGGCTTGCAGCAAGCTTACCAAGGCAAACCCTTGGCGCTGAAGGACGAGCAGATCGAACAGATTCTGGCGGAGCACGAAGCACAGATCGCCGAGCAACCTGCCGTTCCTCAAAGCGAAGTCGCACTCGAAAAACAGCGACGTTTCCTCACCGAGGAAAAAGCCAAGCCTGGCGTTCGTGAGTTGGCGGACGGGATTTTGCTGACGGAGCTGACACCGGGCTCCGGCCCCAAAGCCGGCCCGAACGGCAAGGTCCAGGTGTTGTATGTAGGTCGCCTTCCGGACGGTACCGTGTTCGATCAGAACAGCCAGCCGCAGTGGTTCAGTCTCGACAGCGTGATCACTGGCTGGCGCAGTGCGCTGCAAAATATGCCCGTCGGTGCGAAATGGCGCCTGGTGATCCCATCGGCTCAAGCCTATGGCGCTGACGGTGCCGGCGACTTGATCGCGCCGTTCACGCCGCTGGTGTTCGAAGTCGAATTGCGCGGCGCCACGAGCTAAACGCACAAACGAAAAACGGCGCGCATAGCGCACCGTTTATCTTTTTGCTGGAAGGGGTTCAGGCTTGAACCGAATCCTCTTCCTTGTGAGCGGTGTGCAGCACTTCGATCAGGCAGTCTTCCAGTTCGAAGCGTTCGTGCAACAAGCCACCCAGCTCCTTGAATTTCTCTGCCACGCATTGACCCGCATCACACAGGTCGTTGAACGCGAGCAGCTTCTCGGTGATGACGTCGATGCGCGGGTAGATCGTCTCGGCCAGTTCCAACCCGCGAGTGTCGCCAAACGCCTTGGCTTCGCCGGTCAGCTGTTCGTAGATCTCGAAATGCCCGGCAGACACGTAATCGACCAGCACTCCGCAGAATTCCTGCAACGGTTTTCGGTCTTCGCCCAGAGCCTCAGGCTTGGCGCCAAGAGCATCATAGGCCCGAACCAGTTCGTGACGCTCCTGCAACCAGCGATCGATCAGCAGATGCACTCCACCCCAACGTTCCTGAGCATTCTGACAACTTTCGAGCATGGTGATCTCTCTTCCCTTGTGGGTCATGCTGCTCTACACCTGTCGCCACTTGAAGATCAAGAAGCGGCCAGGCAGAGCGTCATTCGAGCAACATAATTCCAATGACACGTGCGGGCCAGATTATGCCCGCGCGACAATGGCTTCAAGGTACGCACGCGATAAAGTTCATACAAGTGTTTAATCACCCACCAGTGCCCGGTGCGACGACTCGCCGCTGAGTGGTCGCTGACAAACGATCCAGACGGGGCGCAGCGACTGGTAAACGCCCTGGAGGGTCATCGCGACGAAGAACAGCAAACTCCACTCCGGGATACTCAAATCGAACAGTGTCCACGAAGTCCCTGTCCAGTCGGGATCACCCTGCAACAACACCTGACGGCCCGCCGTGACCGTACCGGCCAGACTGCAGGACAGGCCGAGCAACCAATACAGGGACGTGCCCAAACGTCCTGGTCCGTGCACTGAAGCCGTCAGGTAGACACCGATGAGCATTGCCAGGCACACCCGCTGCAACAAACAGATGCCACACGGCTTGAGGCCCAGGGCATATTCCAGGTAATAGGAAACGCCCAAGGCCAGGGCACCTGCAATGAAGGTCATGAAAAACAAGGAACGTGAGCAGGCCAACGACATGGCTTTTCCGTAACAGTTGAGACAGGCAGTTACGGTAGAGGAAAGCGTGCCAGCCTTACAAGGCGGGCCGGCACGGACACTTCAACAGAAGTGTAGGGAAATCCCGACAGAAACGAGAGGATCAGGTGTAGTCCCACGTAGGACTATGCCTAGGACGGATTACGGGCGTAGGAATTAGTGCATTCAAACCCTGTAGGAGCTGCCGCAGGCTGCGATCTTTTGATCTGGTTTTTAAAACACAGTCAAAAGATCGCAGCCTGCGACAGCTCCTACAGGGGCGAAACATCAGGCGTGAGCTGGAACCGGTAACGGTGCCGCCAACAGACGCTCATCCAGGAGGCCAAGGCCTTCCTGAAACAACTGATTGCTGCGTTCGGTGTCGCCCAACTGAGCCAGCAGCCGCGCCAGTTCCGCGCAGGCTTCCGGATTGCGCTGCACGCGCAGGCTACTTTCCAGGTAATCCCTGGCCTTGCCCCAAAGACTGCTCTGCAAACACAGACGACCCAGCGTCAGCAGCAAGCTCGGATCGGCCGGATGGGTCTTTAGCCAACCTTCGGCGGTTTGCAGCTGACGCGCCGGATCGCTGCCGCGAACCAACCCGTACAGACGCGCCAAGTGGCTGTCGTAGTTGCGCTTGAGTGCTGCGCGCAAGACCTCTTCGGCTTCGACCTGCGCACCCAGCTGTCGCAATTGCTCGGCATAAGCGAGCACCAGTTGCGGCTCCTGGCGCTGTGCAGAAGACAACTGTTGCCAAGCACGGTTGAGCGACTGCAGACCGATTGTTCCGTCTTCTTCCTGATGCGCCGCGAAGGACAGGTTTTCACCCCAGGCCCGGCGCTCCAGTTCGGCCAGCTCGGCCGGTGGCAGCACCTTGTCCTTGCGCAGCTCCGGCAGCAAGCGAATCACGGCCGACCAGTCGCCGCGCTGTTGATGCAAGCGCTGCAACTGGCGCAAGGTCTGAACGTTATGAGGGTGACGTTCGTGCATGGCCTGCAATGTCGCCAGGGCGCCTTCGGTATCGCCGCGATCTGTCTGCAATTGGGCGTGGCTCAGGGCAATCGCCAACTCGGCTTGGGGCTGGCGTTCGAGGGCACGTTCCAGCAAGTTGTCGCTTTCCTCGTAATGGCCTTGTTCGTTTGCGGCGCGGGCGGCACCAAGGTAGTAAAGCAACGGCTGGCGCTCGGCTTCGGCGGCTCGGTGCAGATGTCGTTGTGCGCTGGCCCAGCGACCTTCAGCCAGGTCCAGCTGGCCATGTTCGATCGCCACTTGTACCCGGCGGCTGCGATTGCGCCTTGACCAGGGATTGACCACGCCGCTAGAGGTCGTCACCAATTCGACCAACGCCTTGATGCCCCAGAACACCAGCCATAACACCGCGACCAGCGCCAGACTTGCCCACAGGCTCGATTCGAAACGGAAGCTCTTGTAGGCGATCAGCACGTAGCCAGAATGCTCGGCAATCGCCAAGCCCAACGCGGCGGCAGCAGCAATCAGCAAGAACACGATCACATAGAGGCGTTTCATGGCGTGGCCTCCTGCGCGGTGTCCGCTGCAGGTTTCGCCATAGGCTTGATCGAGTCCTCGGCGTTGACATTACGTCGTTCCAGATAACCCTGGACCGCGCTCAATGTGCCGGTCAGATCAGGCGTGACCACAGTGACCGGTTGCTTGCTCAATTCGCCAACCTGCTCAAGCATCACTTTGCTCTTCGGGTTGTCCGGGTTGAAATTGCCTCGGAGCACGTCCCGCGCTTCAGCCAGCGCCTGGGTGTAGACGGCGGCCTGGCCGTTGAGCGCGGCCCATTGTGCCTGCTCCAATGCCAGGCTCAGGGCCAGGCGCACCTGGCTCAGACTCTGCCCGGCCAGCAATGGCCGCACATTCTTGTCGGCATTGAAGTCGATGCGAATGTAGCGCGAGACCTGATCCCACCACTGCGCCCAGCGGCTGGCGCCGTCGCCATCGGCTGTCAGTCCCAGCAGCGATTCCCCACGGTCTTTGTACTCGGGCGCCAGCTCGGTGAGGCTGATGACCTGATCACGCAGTGCCCCCAGCCGCAGGAACAGCCCGGTGCGATCCGGCTGTTCGGTGCTACGCAATGCCACCAGCGTCTTGGCTACTTGCTCGCGAGCGGCAAAAGAGCCCGGATCATTCTGTTCGCGGAGAATTTCATCGGCGCCTTGCACCAGGGCCTGAGCGCTGCTGATGTCCTGCAGCGCCGAAAGACGCAGACTGGCCAGGCGCAACAAGTGTTCGGCCTCGGCCAGACGCCAGTCCTTGCGGCTGGCGCCGAGGACGGTTTCCAGACGTTGATTCAAGCGTTGCTGATCGCCTTGCAGCTGCGTCACCAGACGGCTGCGCGCTTCCAGCTCGTCGGCGGGAGGCAGCTGTTCAAGCCTGGCACTCAGGCGCTGCTCATTGAGTTTCAGACTCTGCGCTTGATCGTTCAATGCCTGCACTTGAGTCAGTTGCTGTTGGTTAGTGGCTTGCAGGTGGCGCACCTGCCAGACACCCCAACCGCCCACTGCAACGCCGGCAGCACCCAGCAGCAGCGCGACAATTGCCAGCCCGTTGCCTCGGCGCTGCACTGCAGCAGGTGACGCAGTTTCAATCGGTGCTTCAATCGACGCATCAAGCACTGGCGGGACGTCATTTTTAGGCAAGGCTGTTTCGCTCACGTATCCATCCTTTGCATTAGAGAACGGGCTCGGGATGCTCCCGTAACGCCGTCAGCAAAGCCGCGGCACTCGCACCGCGACAATCCACAACTGTTTGAGCCCCAGCGGCACGTGCCAGCTCGGCGACCCTGCGGCTTGGAACAAACAACGGCAACCGCGCCAATTGCGGCCACGCATCGCCGGCCAATTGATGCAGGTGCTCAAAACCCTGTCCACTGCTGACCACCAGCCCATTCAAGCGTTCCGCTTCAATCCGCTCAGGCAGTGTTGCCGGCGGGTACTGAGGCAGGCCGCGGCGGTACAACTCCAGATACTCGACACTAGCACCTAGCTCGCGCAAACGCTCAGCGAGTAACTCGCGCCCGCCCTCCCCACGCATGATCAGCACGCGGGGGGCGGGCCGTGCGATAGCCTCGCGCAGTAGAGGAAGTTCAAGCAAGGCTTCGCTGTCATCGCCATCCGCCGGGAAGCTCACATCCAACCGGTGATCCTCGAGGATCTGTGCGGTCGCCGCACCCACGCTGAACCATTTCAGGGCCGGTGGCTGCGGCCAATACTGACGGACCAGATCGACGCCGATTCTGGCGGCCGGCTTGCTGACCACGATCACCGCGCAGTACGCATCCAGAGCCTGGATCAGCTCGCGCATTGTGTCAGAGACAGGGATTGGCTCTATCTCCAAAAGCGGCAAGCTGCTGCTGAAAATCCCCGCTTCGGCCAGCACATCGCTCAACGCCGCCGACTCATCCGCGGGACGCGTCAGCAGCAAGCGCCAGCCCATCACTCGTGACCCGCCTCGCCATAGATTGCTTTCAGAATGTCGTTGGCGCCCTGGCCCAGAAGATCCTCGGCCACTCGCACACCCAAGGCTTCGGCATCGCTGCGTGGCGCACGAGCCTCGGCATTGAGCAGCAGGCCGCCACTCGGATCGCCTACCAGGCCACGCAACCATATCTGCTCGCCTTCAAGCACTGCGTAGCAGGCGATTGGCACTTGGCAGCCGCCATTCAGATGCTTGTTGAGGGAACGTTCGGCCGTGACGCGGGTGGCGGTGTCCAAGTGGTGCAACGGTGCCAGCAACGCATGAATTTCGCTGTCGACGCGGCGGCATTCGATACCGACTGCGCCTTGGCCGCCGGCTGGCAGACTGTCGTCGACGCTGATGGCCGAGGTGATGCGCTCTTCAAAGCCCAGACGAATCAGGCCAGCGGCGGCGAGGATGATGGCGTCGTATTCGCCGGCATCGAGCTTGGCCAGGCGAGTATTGACGTTGCCCCGCAGGAAGCGGATTTCCAGGTCCGGGCGACGGGTCAGCAACTGGGCCTGACGGCGCAAGCTGGACGTGCCCACGATGCTGCCCTGCGGCAGTTCCTCCAGGCTGGCGTAGGTGTTGGAGACAAACGCATCGCGCGGGTCTTCGCGCTCGCAGATGCAGAACAGACCGAGGCCTTCGGGGAAATCCATGGGCACGTCTTTCATCGAATGCACGGCGATGTCGGCTTCGTTTTCCAGCAGCGCGGTTTCCAGTTCTTTGACGAACAAGCCCTTGCCGCCGATTTTCGACAGTGGCGAGTCCAGCAGCTTGTCGCCACGACTGACCATGGGCACCAACGTCACGAGCAGACCCGGATGGGACGCTTCCAGACGGGCTTTGACGTATTCGGCCTGCCACAGGGCGAGAGCACTTTTGCGGGTGGCGATGCGGATTTCGCGAGAGGACATGGATCAATCCGTACTGAATAGATACGGCGGATAATAACAGCTCAGCCAAATCCACTTTGACTTGTATCAGAAACTGCGTGGCCTCCCTGGCCTCGGATGTCCGGTAATCGGTCGTGACCTTGACCTGTGAACGGCGAGTTAAAGCTGTTGCATCATCTTTCGCACCCCGGCCACATGACGCCGGCTGACGATCAAGGCGTCCCCGTTCAGGCCTTTGAGGAACAGTTGAAAATGCCCCAGTGGCGTGCGCTGCAGCCGCTCGATACGTTCACGGGCAACCAGTGCGTTGCGGTGGATTCGCACGAAACGGTCACCGAACTCGTCTTCGAGAGCCTTGAGCGGTTCATCCAGCAGCACTTCGCCGCTTTCGTGGCGCAAGGTCACGTACTTGTGGTCCGCGATGAAGTACACCACCTGATCCAGCGGGATCAGCTCGATGCCTTTACGGGTGCGGGCGCTGATGTGACTGCGAGGGCCGCTGCCACTTTCGGCGGCGGGTCGGGTCAGGGCGGCGAGCTGCACGCGATTGGGCCGCTCGGCTTTCTTTAACGCATCATGCAGATGTTCAGTACGCACAGGTTTCACCAGATAGCCTACGGCGCTGGCCTGTAAGGCTTCCACGGCAAATTCATCGGGCCCTGTGCAAAACACAACGGCAGGCGGGGTTTCGCGTTCGCACAACCGGGCAGCTACTTGCAGGCCATCGAGGCCTGGCATGCGGATATCAAGCAGCACGATATCCGGTTTGTGGCTGTCGATCAGTGCCAACGCCTCTTCGCCGTTCGTGGCGCTAGGCTCCAGGACACTGTATCCCTCGAGTTCGCCGACCATTCGGCTCAGGCGCTCGCGGGCCAGGGGTTCGTCATCAACGATCAGGACATTCATATTGCGCTGGATTCCTGCGTGAGTCTCGCACAAGGATAGCGTAGACAGGTGAAGTGACGTCCGTCACCGCGATCCACGCTAAGACTAGCGCGAAGGCCAAAAAGTGCCGCCCGTCCGACGGCTAAATTTTCATTTGCCTGGCTATTGGCGCTCCAGGCCCACGCTGGCGAGGCATCGCCACAGGGTTTGCTGATACACAATACGAACACCCCCTCTTCTTATAGTTAGTCAGCTGCAGCATCGAGAAGTGCGCTGATCCTACTGTCCAACTGTAGACGGTTGCCGGGACGATATTGCTCAATTGAAAAATATCGTTGCGCAATTGGCCCTCGCGTTGCGTGGAGTATGGGCCGTTCGATCAGAAAAAAACGTGTCGACCAGTGTCAGCGACAGGATTGGCAACCCTGTTATTATCCGCCGCAGCTTTCAACGCCATTTTTCTTCAGCCGATACGAGCGAATTCATGAGCACTGACAAGACCAATCAGTCCTGGGGCGGCCGCTTCAGTGAACCCGTCGACGCCTTCGTCGCCCGCTTCACCGCCTCCGTCACTTTCGACCAGCGCCTGTATCGCCACGACATCATGGGTTCGATCGCCCACGCCACCATGCTGGCCAAGGTCGGCGTGCTGACCGATGCCGAGCGCGACAGCATCACCGATGGCCTGAAGACCATCCAGGGTGAAATCGAAGCCGGCCAGTTCGACTGGCGCATCGACCTCGAAGACGTGCACATGAACATCGAGGCGCGCCTGACCGACCGTATCGGCGTGACCGGTAAAAAGCTGCACACCGGCCGCAGCCGTAACGACCAGGTCGCCACCGACATTCGCTTGTGGCTGCGTGACGAGATCGACCTGATCCTGAGCGAAATCACCCGCCTGCAACAAGGCTTGCTGGAGCAGGCCGAGCGCGAAGCCGGCAGCATCATGCCGGGCTTCACCCACCTGCAAACCGCGCAGCCGGTGACCTTCGGGCACCACATGCTGGCCTGGTTCGAAATGCTCAGCCGCGACTACGAACGTCTGGTCGACTGCCGCAAGCGCACCAATCGCATGCCGCTGGGCAGCGCCGCGCTGGCGGGCACCACTTACCCGATCGACCGCGAATACACCGCGCAACTGCTGGGCTTCGACGCCGTGGGCGGCAACTCGCTGGACAACGTGTCCGATCGTGACTTCGCCATCGAGTTCTGCTCGGCCGCGAGCATCGCGATGATGCACTTGTCGCGCTTCTCCGAAGAGCTGGTGCTATGGACCAGCGCGCAGTTCCAGTTTATCGATCTGCCAGACCGTTTCTGCACCGGCAGCTCGATCATGCCGCAAAAGAAAAACCCGGACGTCCCGGAACTGGTGCGCGGCAAGACCGGCCGCGTGTTCGGCGCCTTGATGGGCCTGCTGACTTTGATGAAAGGCCAGCCATTGGCCTACAACAAGGACAACCAGGAAGACAAGGAACCGCTGTTCGACGCTGCCGACACGCTGCGTGATTCGCTGCGCGCCTTTGCCGACATGATCCCGGCGATCAAACCCAAGCACGCGATAATGCGCGAAGCAGCGCTGCGTGGTTTCTCCACCGCCACTGACCTCGCTGACTACCTGGTGCGTCGTGGCCTGCCGTTCCGTGACTGCCACGAGATCGTCGGCCATGCCGTGAAGTACGGTGTGGAAAGCGGCAAGGACCTGGCGGAAATGAGCCTGGAAGAACTGCGCAAGTTCAGCGACCAGATCGACCAGGACGTGTTTGCCGTGCTGACCCTGGAAGGCTCGGTGAATGCCCGTGACCATATCGGCGGCACCGCGCCGGCGCAGGTCAAGAAGGCTGTGGCTCGCGGCCAGGCACTCCTCGGCAGCCGCTAAACCGCTAAAAGCTTCGCGAGCAAGCCCGCTCCCACATCTGATCGGCGGTGAACACAAATTTTGTGACACCAAAAATTTCAATGTGGGAGCGGGCTTGCTCGCGAATGCGGACTTGTAGACGCGACAAAAAAACTACTTCTTGGATGCGACCATCGCCATAAACGCCGGCATCGCGGCTTCCTTGTCTGCGGCAATCCGCTGCACGTTCGGGTTCTGCTCCAGTCGCTCCAACAGTGCTTTGGCCCCCGGCATCTCAGCCAGCAAATCCAGACCAAACAGCTTCTGTCCCACCGCACAGGCCAAGGGCACGCTGTACAAGAAATACAGATCCGCAATGCTCAGGCTGTCCCCCGCCACATAAGGGGCGAACTTGCCGTGCCTGCCCAGCGCGGCAAAACCCGCCAGCAGCTCGGCCTTCGTCTTGTCCTTGATCGCGTCCGGCACCGGCATGCCGAAAAACGCTTCGCCATAACAGGCGCGTCCTGGCAGTTCGATGTACAGCTCAATTTCCTTGGCCAGCGCCAGTACCTGGGCACGCTCAAAAGGATCGCTCGGCAACAGTGGCGTGCCTTTCTGGCTTTGTTCGATGTACTCGAGAATCACCGCCGTCTCGTTGATGAAGCCTTGCTCGGCGCGCAAGACCGGCACCTTGCCGCGCGGGCTGATGGCCAGTGCTTCCGGGCTGGTGCCTGCGTAAAACGGCACTTCTTCGAAAGGCACGCCTTTCTCGAGCAACGCCAGTTTCACCATGTTGTAGTAGTTACTGACGGAAAATCCATAAAGCTTGAGCATCACAAAGCCTCCAGGCCGTGCGGGGTTGGCAGTGCCTGTTTATAGAACGCTCGAGCGATTCTTGCCAGCAGCATCACAGCGCTGAATGCAGGTAAACTGGCCGCCTTAACTTCAGGAGCCTGCCATGAGCGAGCCAACCGACATCGATAGCGACGAAGAAGAATTCACCGAAAACACCCTGATCGAAGCCATCGAAAACCAGATCGAAAGCGACAACCCGCCGGCTGCCAAGGCGACGTTCAACAAGCTGACGCTGGTGGGTTACGAGCGGGAAGAAATCCTGAATCTGATGGCCCACGTCCTGGCGGTCGAAATCGACGCGATCCTCGAAGAAGATCGTGCGTTCAATACTGAATGGTATGAGACGGCATTGCGCGCATTGCCAGAGCTGCCGCCGGAAAAGAAATAAGATCAAAAGATCGCAGCCTGCGGCAGCTCCTACAAGGGATCGCATTTCCCCTGTAGGAGCTGCCGAAGGCTGCGATCTTTTTATTTCAGGCAACCGTTTTCCAGACCCTGACTACACTGGAACGCACCCCGCTGTCGGGGAATGCATCCCGAGGCGAAAAAACCCTGATGCGGGCACTGGACATGCCGCACAAGTGGGCTCACCTTAGGGGCGCTGTCGTCCAATTCCTAGAAAGTCTGGAGTCCTTATGTCGCTTACCCCTGAGTTGGTTGCCGAACTGGAAATCCTCGCGCTCTTCAACCTGGACAGTTCCCAGGAAGGTTTGAAAATTCATCAGACCGCTGCTCCCAAAGCCATTGCCGCTGCCAAACGCCTGTACGAAAAAGACCTGATCGACCAGCCCGATGGCGGTTATCTGACCAGCCTGGGTCGTGACGCCGCGCAAAATGTGCAAACCGTTCTGACCATACTGAGCGTCCAGGAAACAGCCTGAGCAAGACCGCAGCGCCCACGGAAACCTCTGCTATGGGATTTCCGCGGGCACACTCTTTTATCCGTCGTGTCGCCCCACGATAGAAATCTGACGCCAGAAAAACAAAATCAGCTTAATTGTCCCGGGGCCGAGGCGCTAAACTGCCCCTCATCCTGAGACCCTCCACGTCCGAGCCCTGCGAGCCGGTTTGAGCTGACATGACCCGCACCCACGAAATCCGCCCCGATCTGGACGAGGGAATCGACCGCAAGGTACTTAGCCAGCTGCGTGCGCGCTTTCTGACGCTCAACGAAGGACGCATGGCGCGCGCCATGGAAGGGCTATCGCCTCGTCAGCAAGGGGTCTTGAACTTGCTGCCGCTGTTTTTCCATGTCAATCATCCACTGCTGCCGGGTTACGTCTCGGGTAGCACACCGGCCGGGCTGTCAAACTACGAGCCGGACGCCGACACCCTCGCTGACGCACAGCGCCTGACTCGCTCGTTTTCCTACAAGCCACGTCACGGCAGCAATCCGCCGCGACCGATTCACGGCCTGTTCCTGATGGGCAGCCTCGGCACGTTGGCCCAGGCGGATCAAAGCGACATGGACGTGTGGGTCTGCCACGGCCCGGACCTGAGCGAAAACGAACTCGCCGAGTTGCGTAAAAAATGCCTGCTGCTTGAAACCTGGGCGGCCAGCCAGGGCGCCGAGGCACACTTCTTCCTGATCGACCCGACGCGTTTCGTGCGCGGCGAACGCGATACGCAATTGAGCTCGGAAGACTGCGGCACTACCCAGCACTATCTGCTGCTGGACGAGTTTTATCGCACCGCTATCTGGCTGGCCGGCCGCACGCCGATCTGGTGGCTGGTGCCGGTCTACGAAGAAGCAAGCTACGACCGCTATACCCACACGCTGATTTCCAAGCGCTTCATTCGCGCCAATGAAACCCTGGACCTTGGGCACCTGGCCTATATCCCGCCGGGAGAATTTGTCGGTGCCGGGCTCTGGCAGTTGTTCAAGGGTATTGAGTCGCCCTACAAATCGGTGCTCAAGCTGCTGCTGACCGAGGTCTACGCCAGCGAACATCCGAGGGTCCACTGCCTGAGTTTGCGATTCAAACAAGCCGTGTTCGCCAATCAGGTCGACCTCGATGAGCTGGACCCGTACGTCGTGGTCTATCGACGCATCGAGGAGTACCTCATTGCGCGTGGCGAACCGGAGCGGCTTGAACTGGTGCGCCGCGCGCTGTATTTGAAGGTCAATCGCAAGCTGACCGGCAGCAGCAGTCGCACCCAGAGCTGGCAACGTTCGCTGCTGGAGCGCCTGACCCATGAATGGCAGTGGGATCAGCGGCAGCTAGCCCTGCTCGACAGCCGCAGCCAGTGGAAAATCCGTCAGGTCAGCGCCGAGCGCCGCGCCTTGGTCAACGAACTGAACTACAGCTACCGCTTCCTGACCCAGTTTGCCCGCAGCGAACAAACCGTCAGCGTGATCAACAAGCGTGATCTGAACGTGCTGGGTCGACGGCTGTACGCAGCCTTCGAGCGCAAGGCCGACAAGATCGAGTTCATCAATCCGGGCATCGCTCCCGACCTGGCCGAAGACACATTGACGCTGGTCCAGGCGCCCAACAAGAAAGAATCCGGGCAAACCCAATGGGGGTTGTACAACGGCAGCCTGACGGCCCATGAGTGGGAGCATTTCGCCCCAATCAAGCGCAGCCGGCAATTGCTGGAACTCCTGACCTGGTGCCACCGCAACGGCGTGATCGACAGTAGCACTCGACTGGCTTTGCATCCTGGCACCAGTGACCTGAGCGAGTTCGAGCTGTTCAACCTGCTTGGCAGCTTGCAGCAAAGCATCGCCCTGCCCCTGCCCACCGTCGCCGAAGAGCCGCTATTGCGCGCCAGCGTGCCGAGCGAGGTGCTGATTCTGGTAAACGTGGGCGTCGATCCGCTCAAGCACCACCGCGATTTGAATATTCTGATGACCACCGAGCGCACTGACTCGTTGAGTTATGCCGGCGTCAGGGAAAATCTGGTGCTGACTCTGGACCAGGTCACGCTCAATAGCTGGAATGAGGTGTTGGTCAATCGCTTCGACGGTCCTCATGCCCTGCTCGACTGCGTGCGCGATTACCTCAACAACCTGCCGAACGGCCCGCAACAACCCACGTTGCGCGTGCGTTGCTTCTGCCACAACCGTGCGCAGTTCATCGCCCGCCGGGTCGAAGAAATTCTCGACACCGCGCAGAACCTGCTGCTGAGCAAACTCAATCATCGCTATCTGATTCAGGTCCAGCAGCATTACCACGTGCTCGAACTGGTACCGGGCCAGGTCAATCACGTTGCCCTCGCCACGCTGCCGGCGCTGCTCGATTACCTGGGCGAGGAACTGGCGAGCTACAGCCCGCTGCACCTGGACCCCATGGCCCTGGAGGACCACGACCTCGCGCTGCTCCTGCCGATGGGCCAGCCCGACTGCATCCAGGTGTTCTA
Source organism: Pseudomonas sp. LBUM1644 (assembly GCF_059716195.1). Taxonomy (NCBI): domain Bacteria; kingdom Pseudomonadati; phylum Pseudomonadota; class Gammaproteobacteria; order Pseudomonadales; family Pseudomonadaceae; genus Pseudomonas; species Pseudomonas sp. LBUM1644. The sequence continues at coordinate 6,107,537 of NZ_CP166812.1, forward strand.
CCGGATCAACGAAGACCGGGCCGATCTGTACGTACTTGATGAGTTCAACGCCTTGTGGCAGCAGCGCCTGCCCTATCACGATGAACAGAGCCTGTTGGTGCCGTTGCAACGTTTCCTGCAATCGATCCAGTTCCGGCGCGGAGCCTTGCTGCCAATGGATGCCGCCCAGCCGCTTAGCCTGGACACGCTGTATTACCAGCTGCTGCCTTCAGGCCCTGGTCGGGCGCGTCGGGTCGAAGCCCGACCCGCGCCGCAAAACCCGATCGACAAACCGTTTTACGACGTGCAGGCGATCGTCGGCAAAGCCGCGCCTGGCCAGGTGCAGGTCACGTTGTATTGCAATCAGCGGGAGTTTTCGGAGCTGGAGCATGGCGACCAACTGTTCAGTGTGGTCGCCCGGGAGATCGTCGAGCAGCGGCGCGAGACCGAACGCTACCGCTGCTACATCACCGATCTGGACCTGTCCGGCCTGTCTGGCGACAGTCAGGGCTCAAGCAATCTGTACCTGCGCTACAAAGCTGACCTGGAGCGCGCATTGAACGAGGCGCTCGAGCAGGCCTGAGGCATTTTATTCCGGGAAAGCGCCGCCATTGGCCGGTTGCGATTCGACTTCCAGCAGGGTCAGTTTCAGGGTTTTACCACCCGGCGCTGGCCAGTCAATGTGCTGACCGACCTTCAGGCCCAACAGCGCGCTGCCCACCGGCGCCAGAATCGAAATCCTGCCTTCGTCGGCGTTGGCATCCTTGGGGTAAACCAATGTCAGGTGATAGTCCTTGCCGCTGATTTCTTCACGGCAATGAACACGCGAATTCATGGTCACGACATCGGCGGGCACGTCTTCGTGGCCGACCAGGGTATCGGCGCGATCCAGTTCGGTTTGCAGCGCAATAACGCCCGGCAGCGTGTCATCCAGGCTGTCGATCAGGCGTTCCAGACGTTGGACGTCCAGACGAGTAAGGGTGATGGAAGGTACAGTCATGATGAAGGCAGACTCCTTTCTTCTGCACAGAAAAAGCAAAACCCCGCCAGAAAAAGGCGGGGTTTTCACGAGCCTCGATGGGTTGAGGCGTTTCTGGACACTATCACAGCTCAATAAATATACAAGTCAGGCACGGCGGACGGCGTTACGCCCCCTGTAGGAGCTGCCGAAGGCTGCGATCTTTTGATCTGGATTTTGACGGTTTTGAAAAGGCCGAAGAAAAGATCAAAAGATCGCAGCCTTCGGCAGCTCCTACAGGGAGATTTTGCGCTGGGCTGCCTGAGCACAGATGACCCGCCGGCGATCGTCGTCGGCAGAGCGCCATTCGCGGATGTCTTCGACATGGCGAAAACACCCCAGGCAGACCTTTTGCTCATCCAGCCGACAGACGCCGCTGCACGGCGACGGCACGGCCGGGCTGACGTTGCTGTAGAGCGGCTTGGGCGGACGAACGGGTGCAGGCTCGGTCACGATCTTACAGGCCTTCGAAATCGAGTTTTACGCCAGCCTGCTGATCGACGATGCGCTCAAGCATTTCGCCCAATTGTTCTTCGCTCTTGTCGCACATCCAGCGCTCGCTCTCTTCGTCGTAATCGAAGTGGAACCCGCCGGACACCGCCGCCAGCCATAGCTGACGCAGTGGTTCCTGGCGGCTGAAGATCAACTGGCTGCCATTTTCGAACTTGACGGTGAGCACACCGGCCGAGCTCTCGAGATCGATATCCAGGTCACTCTCGTCGAACACATCCTCCAGTGTCTGCTGGGTGGCATCGACCAGATCGTGGAAACGGGCTTCGGTCAAACTCATTGCGGGAACCTCAAAAAGTGTCTACTCACGCTCAAGCGCCGCAAGATACGGGCGAGCCCCGGTGATTGCAAAGGATAACGATCAACTGTGGGAGCGAGCCCGCTCGCGAACAGGCCATCATATTCAACATCAATGTTGACTGACACACCGCTTTCGCGAGCAGGCTCGCTCCCACAAGGGTTGCAGTATTCAAGCCCTCGACTTCTCAGCATAGCGGCCAAGGCCCGCCGGACGGGAGCCGCGTTACATAGGCAAGCTGCCGGGTGGCCGGTATACTCCGGCGCAATTAACGCATTTTCAAGGATTTCGCCATGAAGCGCCTGATCTCTTCCCTTGCCGCGCTCGTTGCGGTTGCCTGCCTTGTGTCGGCCTGTGGTCAAAAAGGCCCGCTGTACCTGCCGGATGATAGCCAGGATCCTGCCGAGCAAGCCAAATCGTCGCAGCAGTCTCCGTCGAAAGCACACAAGCACGACGTCTACCAATAAGGGAACGCCATGGACGCTTTTAACTACCGTGACGGCGAGCTGTTCGCGGAAGGTGTTGCCCTGTCCGCCATCGCTGAACGCTTTGGCACGCCGACTTACGTCTACTCGCGCGCCCACATCGAAGCCCAATACCTGGCTTACGCCGATGCGCTGGCCGGGATGCCGCACCTGGTCTGCTTTGCGGTCAAGGCCAACTCCAACCTGGGTGTACTGAATGTCCTGGCACGTCTTGGCGCCGGTTTTGACATCGTCTCCCGTGGTGAGCTGGAACGTGTGCTGGCCGCTGGCGGCAGCGCCGACAAGATCGTGTTCTCCGGCGTCGGCAAGACCCGTGACGACATGCGTCGCGCCTTGGAAGTCGGCGTTCATTGCTTTAACGTCGAATCCACCGACGAGCTGGAACGCCTGCAAGTGGTCGCCGCCGAGCTGGGTGTTCGCGCGCCAATCTCATTGCGTGTGAACCCGGACGTCGATGCCGGCACGCACCCCTACATTTCCACCGGTCTCAAAGAGAACAAGTTCGGCATCGCCATTGCCGACGCCGAAGACGTGTACATCCGCGCTGCACAGCTGCCGAACCTGGAAGTGGTCGGTGTCGATTGCCACATCGGTTCGCAACTGACCACCCTGCCCCCATTCATCGATGCCCTCGACCGCCTGCTGGGCCTGGTCGACCGCCTCGGCGATTGCGGGATTTACCTGCGCCACATCGATCTCGGTGGTGGTTTGGGTGTGCGTTATCGCGATGAAGAGCCGCCATTGGCTGCCGACTACATCAAAGCCGTGCGCGAGCGTCTCGACGGGCGCGACCTGGCGCTGGTGTTCGAGCCGGGCCGCTTCATCGTGGCCAACGCCGGCGTGCTGCTGACTCAGGTCGAGTACCTCAAGCACACCGAACACAAAGACTTCGCCATCGTCGACGCGGCCATGAACGACCTGATCCGCCCGGCGCTGTATCAAGCCTGGATGGACGTTACCGCCGTGCGCCCACGCGCTACCGCTGCTCGCGCCTACGACATCGTCGGGCCGATCTGCGAGACCGGCGACTTCCTGGCCAAGGATCGTGAGCTGGCCCTGGAAGAAGGCGACCTGCTGGCCGTGCATTCGGCGGGTGCCTATGGGTTTGTCATGAGTTCCAACTACAACACCCGCGGCCGTGCCGCCGAAGTGTTGGTGGACGGTGATCAGGCAATTGAAGTGCGTCGCCGTGAGACGGTAGCCGAGTTGTTTGCTGGCGAAAGCCTGCTGCCGGAGTAAAACCATGCTGCTGCGTTTTACCAAGATGCACGGCCTGGGTAATGACTTCATGGTCCTCGACCTGGTCAGCCAGCACGCGCACATCCTGCCCAAGCACGCCAAGCAATGGGGCGATCGGCATACCGGCATCGGTTTCGACCAACTGCTGATCGTCGAAGCGCCGAGCAATCCGGACGTGGATTTCCGTTATCGGATTTTCAACTCCGACGGCTCCGAAGTGGAACAGTGTGGCAACGGCGCGCGCTGCTTCGCGCGCTTTGTGCTCGATAAGCGCCTGACCGCAAAACGGCAGATTCGTGTCGAGACCAAAAGCGGCATCATTGAGCTGGATATCCGCAGCGACGGCCAGATCGGCGTCAATATGGGCGCACCGCGCCTGGTGCCAGCCGACATTCCGTTCCAGGCACCGGAACAGGCCACGAGCTATTCGGTCGACGTCGACGGCACCCTTGTCGACCTCGCCGCCGTGTCCATGGGCAACCCCCATGCCGTGCTACGCGTGAACGACATCAACAACGCGCCGGTGCATGAACTGGGGCCGAAAATCGAACACCACCCGCGCTTCCCGGCGCGGGTCAATGTCGGTTTTCTCCAGGTCATCGACCGCAACCGCGCACAGCTGCGCGTCTGGGAGCGCGGGGCCGGGGAAACCCAGGCCTGCGGAACCGGCGCGTGCGCTGCCGCAGTGGCCGCGATCAGCCAGGGGTGGATGGATTCGCCGCTATTGATCGACCTGCCCGGCGGGCGTCTGTCCATTGAATGGGCAGGCCCTGGCCAACCGGTCTTGATGACCGGCCCGGCAGTCCGCGTATACGAAGGACAAGTGCGTCTTTGAGTGAGTCAAACCCATGACCGACAAGCCCCAGGTTCCCGCCCTACAGCCCGACGAATCCCCTTCCGAAAGCCTTGAGGCGGCGGCGATTGCCGCGTACCTGGAGGCTCATCCGGATTTCTTCGTCGAGCACGAAGAACTGCTCGCGGCCCTGCGTATTCCGCACCAGCGTGGCGACACCATTTCGCTGGTCGAGCGCCAGATGACCATCCTGCGCGACCGCAATATCGAGTTGCGTCATCGCCTCTCGCACTTGATGGACGTGGCCCGTGACAACGACCGCCTCTTCGACAAGACCCGTCGACTGATTCTCGCGCTGATGGACGCCACCAGCCTGGACGACGTGGTGATCAGCGTCGAAGACAGCCTGCGCCAGGACTTTCAGGTGCCTTTCGTCAGCCTGATCCTGCTGGGTGACAACCCGATGCCGGTAGGCCGTTGGGCGACTCACGCCGAGGCACAAACCGCGATCGGCGGCTTGCTCACCGAAGACAAAAGCGTCAGCGGCAGCCTGCGTGAGCATGAGCTGGACTTTCTGTTCGGTGAGGAGCAACGCAAGCAGATCGGCTCCACCGCCGTCGTCGCCATCAGCCATCAAGGCATCCACGGCGTCCTGGCTATCGCCAGCCGTGATCCGCAGCACTACAAGAGTTCGGTGGGCACCCTGTTCCTCAGCTACATTGCCGAAGTCATGGGCCGCGTGCTGCCACGGGTCAACAACTCCCTACGCTCGGTGCGCTGAGCATGGAACGGCAACTGGACGCTTACTGCGAACACTTGCGCAGTGAGCGGCAGGTGTCGCCCCACACGCTGTACGCCTACCGGCACGACCTCGACAAAGTGCTGGGTTGGTGCGTCAAACAGAACATCAGCAGCTGGGCTGCGCTGGATATCCAGCGCTTGCGCAGCCTGATCGCCCGCCTGCATTCACAAGGCCAATCGTCCCGCAGCCTGGCGCGGCTTCTGTCGGCAGTGCGCGGGCTTTATCACTACCTGAACCGCGAAGGCCTCTGCGACCACGACCCGGCCAACGGTCTGGCGCCGCCGAAGGGCGAACGTCGCCTGCCGAAAACCCTCGACACCGACCGCGCGCTGCAACTGCTTGAGGGCGCGGTGGAGGATGATTTTCTGGCTCGCCGGGATCAGGCGATTCTGGAGCTGTTCTACTCCTCTGGATTGCGTCTTTCGGAGCTGACAGGGCTCAATCTTGATCAGCTGGACCTGGCCGACGGCATGGTCCAGGTGCTCGGCAAAGGCAGCAAGACCCGACTGTTGCCGGTGGGCAAAAAAGCTCGCGAAGCATTGGAACTATGGCTGCCGCTGCGGGCCATGACCAACCCGACAGACGATGCAGTGTTTGTCAGCCAGCAAGGCCGGCGCCTCGGGCCCCGGACGATTCAGATGCGGGTCAAGGCCGCCGGCGAGCGCGAGCTGGGGCAGAACCTGCATCCACACATGCTGCGTCACTCCTTTGCCAGCCATTTGCTGGAGTCCTCGCAGGATCTGCGCGCCGTACAGGAACTGCTCGGCCACTCGGACATCAAGACCACCCAGATTTACACCCACCTGGATTTCCAGCACCTGGCGACGGTTTACGACAGCGCCCATCCACGGGCCAAACGCATTAAAGGCGATGATTCATGACTCTCCAATTGATCACCTTCGACCTCGACGACACCCTGTGGGACACCGCCCCGGTGATCGTCAGCGCCGAAGCCGTACTGCGTGAATGGCTGACCGAGCATGCGCCGAACCTGGGCGCGGTGCCGGTGGAGCATTTGTGGGCGATTCGCGAGCGAATCCTGAGCGTCGAGCCCGGGCTCAAGCACCGGATCAGCGCCCTGCGCCGACGGGTACTGTTCCATGCGCTGGAAGAGGCCGGTTACACGCACGAACAGGCGTCAGATCTGGCCGATCAGAGTTTTGAAGTGTTTCTGCATGCGCGGCACCAGATCGAGGTGTTCCCCGAAGTCGAGCCGACGCTGGAGATTCTGGCCAAGCACTACGCCCTGGGTGTTGTGACTAACGGCAACGCCGATGTGCGCCGGTTAGGCCTGGCGGATTACTTCAGGTTCGCCTTGTGCGCTGAAGACATTGGCATTGCCAAGCCGGATGCGCGGCTGTTTCACGAAGCATTGCATCGAGGTGGCGCGACGGCGCAGACAGCGGTGCATATCGGCGACCACCCTGGCGATGACATTGCCGGCGCGCAGCAGGCAGGGTTGCGAGCGATCTGGTTTAACCCGCAGGGTAAATTGTGGGAGGCGCAGAGGGCGCCGGATGCCGAAATTCGCAGCCTGACCGAGCTGCCGGCGTTGTTGGCGCGGTGGAATACGGCCAAAATTTGAGTTGTGCCCGAAAAGATCGCAGCCTTCGGCAGCTCCTACATTGGATTGTGTACACCTGTAGGAGCTGCCGAAGGCTGCGATCTTGTGATTTTGGCATCGCCCATGAAAAAGCCCGCAGCGACGGCGGGCTTCTTCAGCAAGCAAGCGGCAGGCTCAGATAGGCCGGCTACCGTACTTGTTGTCTGGCTTCTTGGGAGGATCGGCGACCACGTTGGCCTCCACTTCCTGCACCTTGCCGCCCTTGGCCAGGAATTCTTCCATGGCCCGCGCCAGAGCATCACGCTCCTTGTTTTTCGCTTCGACGCTCGGCAGCTCATCGACCGACACCGCAGCCTTGGCCTTGCCTTTGGCGGTCGGAACGGGCGTTTCACCGCCATCGTCTTCAGCGACGTCTTCCGCCGCTGCTTCCAGACCTTCTTCGGTTTCGTCGTCGCCTACTTCGAGGTCGTCGTTTTCCAGATCATCGTCGCTCATGTTCTACCTCATGACTTGCGAAAAGCAGATTAGTTATAGCCCAGCTTCACCGTCTGTCGACGGCTGCCGGAAAAAATTCAACGGCCATTGGTGACCAACGGCTTATGCCTCTTCACCGTGCACGGTGGCGAGGACTTTACGGGCACCGCCATGATCACGGTGCTCGCCCAGATAAACGCCTTGCCAGGTCCCTAACGCCAATCGGCCTGCCGAAATCGGCAAACTGAGCTGACAGCCAAGCACGCTGGCCTTGAAGTGCGCCGGGAGGTCGTCCAGGCCTTCGTCGTTATGCTCATAGCCGTCTGTTCCTTGTGGGATCAGACGATTGAAAAATCGTTCGAAGTCGCGACGTACCGCCGGATCGGCGTTCTCGTTGATGGTCAACGACGCCGAGGTATGCTGTAGCCACAAATGCAACAGACCGACCCGACACGCCTTGAGTTCAGGCAAGCCGGCGAGTAACTCGTCCGTTACCAGATGAAAGCCCCGGGGCCTTGCCCGCAGGGTAATCAGAGTCTGTTGCCACATACAGTTCTCCGCACGTTCGGGGCGCATTCTAGCGCGCTCAGGGAAAAAACAAAGGCCCTAATATTCCTGCAAGCGCGTAAGCCATTGACCGCAGAAATACGTCCGCCGTAAACGCCCCTAAAGCTGTAAGAAAAAACCTTTCAGCTGCACCTTCAATGATAAATCGCGGACAAAAAAATGCCCGGCAAGCCGGGCAAGTTTTTTATGCGCCTGCTTACAAGTTGTAGCCGCGTTCGTTGTGGAGTGCCAGGTCGATGCCGACTGCCTCTTCTTCTTCCGTGATACGCAGGCCCATGACAGCGTCCAGGACCTTGAGAATGATGAAGGTGACGATCGCGGTGTAGATCACCGTGAAGCCCACGCCTTTGCACTGAATCCAGACTTGTGCGGCGATGTCGGTGACGGTGCCGAAGCCACCCAGGGACGGTGCAGCGAACACACCGGTCAGGATCGCGCCGAGAATACCGCCGATGCCGTGCACACCGAAGGCGTCCAGGGAATCGTCATAGCCGAGTTTGCGTTTCAGGGTGGTGGCGCAGAAGAAGCACACCACGCCAGCAGCCAGGCCGATCACCAGGGCGCCCATCGGGCCGACAGTGCCAGCGGCTGGAGTGATTGCAACCAGACCGGCCACAACACCCGAAGCGATACCCAGTGCGCTTGGTTTGCCGTGAGTGATCCACTCGGCAAACATCCAGCCCAGTGCAGCGGCGGCGGTTGCGATCTGGGTGACCAGCATCGCCATACCGGCTGTGCCGTTGGCCGCCGCGGCGGAACCGGCGTTGAAGCCGAACCAGCCTACCCACAACATCGCGGCGCCCATCAGGGTGTAACCGAGGTTGTGCGGTGCCATCGGGGTGGTCGGGAAGCCTTTGCGCTTGCCCAATACCAGGCAGGCAATCAGACCCGCCACACCGGCGTTGATGTGCACCACGGTGCCGCCGGCGAAGTCGAGCACGCCCCAGTCCCACAGCAGGCCGCCGTTACCGGACCACACCATGTGCGCAATCGGTGCGTAAACCAGGGTGAACCACACGCCCATGAAGATCAGCATGGCGGAGAACTTCATCCGCTCAGCGAAGGCACCGACGATCAGCGCAGGGGTAATGATGGCGAAAGTCATCTGGAAGGTGACGAACACCGCCTCAGGGAACAATGCCGCTGGCCCGGTCAGGCTGGCTGGCGTGATGCCGGCGAGAAACGCCTTGCCCATGCTGCCAAAGAACGAGTTGAAGTTGACGACGCCCTGTTCCATCCCGGTGGTGTCAAACGCGATGCTGTAGCCATAAATGACCCACAGGACGCTGATCAGACCGGTAATGGCGAAGCACTGCATCATCACGGAAAGAATGTTTTTCGACCGAACCATGCCGCCGTAGAACAGCGCGAGGCCGGGAATGGTCATGAACAGCACAAGGGCTGTCGAGGTCATCATCCAGGCGGTGTCGCCGGAATTGAGGACTGGGGCCGCCACTTCGTCTGCCGCCATAGCCAGGCTGGGCATTACGAGGGACAACAGGGCTCCTAGCCCTGCGAATTTACGCAGAGTCATATTGTTTTCTCCTGGGGCGTTGGGTTTGTGGCGGCTTAGATTGCGTCGGTATCGGTTTCGCCGGTACGGATGCGAATCGCCTGTTCCAGATTGACCACGAAGATCTTGCCGTCACCGATCTTGCCGGTATTGGCTGCCTTGGTTATCGCCTCGATAACCCGGTCAAGATCCTTGTCGTCAATGGCGACATCGATCTTCACCTTTGGCAGGAAATCGACCACGTATTCCGCGCCGCGATACAGCTCGGTGTGACCCTTCTGCCGACCGAAGCCTTTGACTTCAGTTACGGTAATGCCCTGCACGCCGATCTCGGACAGCGACTCGCGCACGTCGTCCAGTTTGAACGGCTTGATGATGGCAGTGACTAGCTTCATGAAAACTCTCTCCCGAATTGGTGGACTTGCCCCAGGAAAACAAACCCGACTCAAGTCTAAGCGCAGTGCCTGGCTTTGTAACGCATCGTCGGCCTTACCTGCCCGTCCGACGCCAGCTAACCGCTCCGTACGAAACACTTCCCCGTTTCGCTTGGCGCACTGCATTCGTCACAGCGACTGCATCAGTGCATGGGTCACTAGGTACATAGCAGAAAGCTTGCCATCTCCACAAAACTCCCTGTTATCAAGCCCTTGGCCGTAGATGCCAAGCACATCACCGCAACACCCGACGCGTTACGCACAACAACGGTGCGATGCCGTCCGTCCCCATGCGCGAAAAGCGTGCGCCTGCGGCAGGCGAGATTGACTATAGACACTGCGTGATACACTGCCCGCCATTGTTTCCAGGACATTTCCCATGCTCGCGCCCAAAGACTTCCTCGACGCCCTGAGCGGCACCGCCTCCCGCCTCTTCAGCGGCGACACTCCACTGCCGAAAAGCGAAATCGAAAGCCAGTTCAAGGCGTTGCTGCAAAGTGGGTTCAGCAAGCTGGATCTGGTGAGCCGGGAAGAGTTTGATAGTCAGATGGTTGTGCTCGCACGCACCCGCGCTCGGTTGGAAAGCCTTGAGGCAAAAGTGGCGGAGCTGGAAGCGAAACTGAATCCGCCAACCGAATAACGCAACAATTCCTCAATGAAATGCGATTCCCTGTGGGAGCGGGCTTGCCCGCGAATGGAGTCGCCTCGGTCTACCAACCATCCCGCACTGGACAGACCAACCCTGTAGGAGCTGCCGAAGGCTGCGATCTTTTGATCTTCAACCCCGCAATAATCCCGGCAACGTCCTACAAGAAAACCACCGCCGTCCCATTGCGCCGCAATGCTCTGGTTCCTAAGCTCACCCAATGCTGAATGTTCAGCACTGGGTTTGGCGACCTGGACCGCATCCGACGCACCGCGACCACGTTCGAACCAGGGATTTTTCCCATCTCGAATTATGGCGGCTATGCGTGGGAGACTTTCGGGTCTGCCGGTTTTTCCGGATGCACCGGTTCGCCAACCCGCGCATAGCTGCCACCCTTTTCGTTTGGCGACGATCAGAGGCAGTTTTCTTCATTCGAATCCGAGAACTGCTCAATGGACGAAAATTATCTGATACCTCACATCTTCACCCGCCACAACCTCCACCTCCACGCCCTCCTCCTGGAAAATCAACCCTGGTTCAGCGCCCGCGACCTAGGCCGATTGCTTCGCCTCTATCTCGATGAATGCGCCGTCCGCAAGCTCGATCCAGACCAGCGCCAATCCACACGAATGCTCATCCACGGCAGCATCGAAAACACCCTGCTGATCAGCGAATCCGGCGTCTACGCATTATTGGTCTATCACTACTGCCCCGAATACCGCGGCCTGCGCGAATGGCTGACTCACGAAGTAGTCCCAGCCTTGAGAGACGCCCAGCAACCCACCTCAACCGAACGCCCGATCCTGAGCCTTCTGAACTGGCCGGAGATGTCACTGAGCTTGCTGCACTGGAACAACCAGCCGTGGATTCGGTTGCAGGATGTTCCGCAAATGCTGCCGAGTGGGGAACTTCACCGACGCCCTTCATCCATTTCGGACCGGTCTTACAAAAACCAGCTCTCGTAACCCCAAACAACCAATGCCAGCCCCGGCGCAACCTTTGTAGTAGCTGCCGAAGGCTGCGTTCGGCTGCGCAGCAGTCGTAAAATCAAACCACGCAGTACGTCAGGTGAACCGAGCAATTCGGATTCACGACTGCTGCGCAGCCGAACGCAGCCTTCGGCAGCTGCTACAGAACGCGTTACGGCTTCGGCCAGCAACATTCTGCGAAAGTTTTGCGCCTGAATTACCAAGCTCAAGCGCCACTCCACAACTACCCTTCAAAAACCGCAGGAAGCGGCTCTCGCCTACTCAAGGAACGACCATGTCCCTCTCCATCGTCCACAGCCGTGCCCAAATCGGCGTGGATGCGCCCGCCGTCACTGTCGAAGTCCACTTGGCCAACGGCTTGCCCTCACTGACCATGGTCGGTTTACCCGAAGCGGCAGTAAAGGAAAGCAAAGACCGGGTACGCAGCGCGATCATCAATTCAGGGCTGCAATTTCCAGCGCGGCGGATCACGTTGAATCTCGCTCCCGCGGATTTGCCGAAGGACGGCGGGCGGTTTGATTTGGCGATTGCATTGGGGATTCTCTCAGCCAGCGTGCAGGTCCCGACGCTCACGCTGGATGATGTGGAGTGTCTAGGAGAGTTGGCGCTGTCAGGCGCGGTACGTGCCGTGAGAGGCGTGTTACCGGCGGCACTGGCGGCGCGCAACGCCGGGCGTGCATTGATGGTGCCGCGGGCGAATGCCGAGGAGGCGTGCCTGGCGTCGGGGCTGAAGGTGATTGCCGTGGATCATTTGCTGGAGGCGGTTGCGCACTTTAATGGGCATACACCGGTTGCGCCCTACGTTTCCAATGGTTTGCTCTACGCCAGCAAACCCTATCCCGACTTGAATGAAGTTCAGGGACAACTCTCGGCCAAGCGCGCATTACTGATCGCTGCGGCGGGCGCTCATAACCTGTTGTTCAGCGGACCGCCAGGGACAGGGAAAACACTGTTGGCGAGTCGTTTGCCGGGACTGCTTCCTCCCTTGGCCGAAAATGAAGCGCTGGAAGTCGCGGCCATTCAATCCGTCACCAGTTGCACCCCGTTGAGCCACTGGCCACAGCGTCCTTTCCGCCAGCCCCACCACTCCGCCTCCGGCCCGGCTCTGGTGGGTGGCGGCTCACAACCACGCCCCGGAGAAATCACCCTCGCCCATCACGGCGTGCTGTTCCTCGATGAACTTCCGGAATTTGATCGAAAGGTATTGGAGGTTTTGAGAGAGCCATTGGAGTCGGGCTGTATCGTGATTTCCCGCGCCAAAGACCGCGTACGCTTCCCGGCGCGTTTTCAATTGGTGGCGGCGATGAATCCCTGCCCCTGTGGATATCTTGGCGAACCCATCGGCAAATGCAGTTGTACGCCAGACATGGTTCAACGCTATCGCAACAAACTGTCGGGACCATTGCTGGATCGTATCGACCTGCACCTGACCGTTCCCCGTGAAGCCACGGCGTTGAATCCCACACCGAAACCCGGTGACGACACGGCCACCGCCGCCGTTCTGGTGGCGAACGCACGAGAGCGACAACAAAAACGCCAGGGCTGCGCGAACGCATTCCTTGATCTGCCGGGTCTGCGTCGCCACTGCAAGTTATCCACAACCGACGAAACCTGGCTGGAAACCGCCTGCGAGCGTTTGACCTTGTCACTACGGGCGGCCCATCGACTGCTCAAAGTCGCGCGGACCTTGGCGGACCTTGAGCAAGTCGATGGCATCACCCGTGAACATCTGGCCGAAGCGCTGCAGTATCGGCCGAGCGCCAATTGATCGGTTTACTCCTTGGTAAGGTCCACCAACGGTGCCTGCCGCACCTCAGTTTCTTGCCCACCCTGAATATCTTTCACCCGATTCAGCGCCTTATCCACAGCCCCTTTGTCCGCCAGCAAGCTGTAGCTGATCTGAAACTGCTTCTGTTCTTTAGCTCCAATCGTCGGCACCAGATTCAGCGGACGTTGATACCGGCGGTTGTAGGAAAAACTCGTCCCTGGCTCAAGACCGGTGACATAACCCTGCCCTTGGGTATCGGTGTTTTTCCACAGCGAGAAAACCGGCAACTGCTGAGTATTAAAACCAACCGATACCCCAAGGCTGCCCGCCTTGTTATGCAGCACGGTCAGTGTGTCACCCTTGGCATCGGCATAAGGCACGACGTTGTAAACCGTCTCGTCGTAATCCTTGGTCGGCGCGCGATACGTTTGCCAGTCCGGCAGATCACCCTTGGCCTTGTCGTTGAACGGCGACACCTGTTTAACCGGCGCAACAAACCGCGCGCCCTGCTCCAGGAACGGAGTACTGAAGTTGCTGTGATACAGCGCCTGATACTCCTTCGGATAGTCGCCGTTGTTGGTCAGCGTGTCGTTGAGGGCAAACGCTACGCTGCCAGGCTCGGTGACGAGTTCCGTCATCACCGAGAAGTCGACTTTCTTGAACGCCTGTTCTTTCAGCTCGCCGCGCAGGCTGATGGCGTAGGGCGGTTTCTCGTCAATGTGCAAGGTGACTTTGCTGGCCGGGATGTTGGCGGCGCGGCCGTGCAAGGTCAGCAGCTCGCCGTTGTCCATGCCGGGGTGGCCAACCCATTCGTAGCCGCAGCGGGCGACCAGTTCGTTGAAGCCTTCGAGCCAACCCAGGCCACCGCGGCCGTTGAGTTCGATGAAGGACGGATTGACCACGTCCTTGACCGGCGAATCCCAGCCCATGCGCACATTGCCTACCGACGCTTGCAGGACGTTCATCCCGCGAGTTGGCACTACCGAGAGTTTCAGGGTGCCGTTATCGATGTCGACAATGCTGACGCCCTCCTGCCGACCGCCATGCAAAGCGCGCAGGGTCACGGAGAAGGGTTTGTCGGTTTTCACGCCGAGTTGCTGACTGGTGATTTGCCAGTTCTGAGCGGCTTTGTCGGTGTCGAGCAGCACGTAATCCCAGGCCATGGCGTGGGAAGCAGCGGTCAGTGCGCCGAGGGTTATGACGAGTTTGAGCGGGGTCATGATGGGAGCCTTTCTTGGAGTTGTGCAGATTTTATAGTCTTGCTGAAACGATTCATCAAGCTTAAAAATCACTACATCAAAGGCAAATAGATAGTGATGTGGGTTTGGGGTTAAAACCGGGGAGTTCAGTCGATGCCATCGCGAGCAAGCCCGCTCTCATCCTAATCCCTGCCCAAGACACCAGCGGGCTTGCTCGCGATGGCTATTTCAAAGGCACCTCAACGAAACCGGTCAACCTCATGCCGCAAATCCGCCGCGAGTTTTTCCAGCTCTTTGGCGGTGATGGCCAGATTGGAAACAACCTCCCGTTGCTCGCTGTTCGCCAGGGCAATGCTTTGCAGATTGCTGCTGAGCAAGGTCGCGGTGCTGCTCTGCTCTTGAGTCGCCGTAGTGATCGCAGCGAATTGCTGGCCCGCAGAACGGCTCTGCTCATCGATCCGCGCCAGCGCCGAAGCGACGTTGGCATTGCGCGACAAGCCTTCCTGCATCAGCACATTGCCCTGTTCCATGGTGCTGATGGCATTGCCGGTTTCCTGCTGGATGCTTTGAATCATCCCGGAAATTTCATCCGTGGCCTGACGCGTACGCGAAGCCAGGTTGCGAACCTCATCGGCGACCACGGCAAAACCACGACCCTGCTCACCGGCGCGGGCGGCTTCGATGGCGGCGTTCAGCGCCAGCAGGTTGGTCTGCTCGGCAATCGACGTAATCACGCCGACGATGCCACCGATCTCCTGAGAGCGTTGGCCCAAGGTATTGATTACCGTCGCGGTGCTGTTCAGTGCACCGGCGATTTGCTCCAGCGACGAAGACGCTTCGTCCATAGACGTACGACCGATCTGGGTTTGCTGTGCGTTTTCCTGCGCCAGGCGCTGGGTGTTACCCATGTTGTCGGCAATGTTCAGGGACGTGGCGCTGAATTCTTCCACGGCGCCGGCCATGCTGGTGATTTCGCCCGACTGCTGCTCCATCCCCTCATAGGCACCACCGGACAAGCCGGACAAGGCCTGGGCACGGCTGTTGACCTCTGCCGAAGCTTTGCGAATGTGCTCGACCATGGTCGACAACGCTTGGCTCATCTGGTTGAACGCACGGGCCAGTTGACCGATCTCGTCGTTACTCGACACGTTCAGCCGCACGCTCAAATCACCGGCACCCAAGGCTTCGGCCTGACGCACCAGATCACCCAGCGGCGCGAGCTTGCTGCGCAACAGCCAGACCGCAGAACCCACCGCGATCAACATCGCCAGCAAACTGCCAATGGCCAACTGAATGCCGACACTCCAGGTCACAGCGCTGATTTCAGCTTGCGGCATGCTCGCCACGACCGACCATGGGCCGCCGTCGAACGGCACCGCCACGCTGTAGAAATCTTCGGATTTGTCGCTCCAGAAATCGCCTTTGCCCGGGGTTTTCGCCAGGCTGACAATGGCCGGAATCGCTTGATCCAGTGCCTGTACCCCAGCCGGTGGCACCAACCATTTGCTCTGCTCATCGAGCAATGCCAGGGAACCGGTCTGGCCGATGCGGAAGCGCTTGAGGTTGGCGAACTGCGCGTTCTGCGCGTCGGTGTAATCGAATCCTACGAACAGTACGGCGATTACCTTACCGCCGCTGTCGCGTACGGGGGTGTACTGGGTCATGTAGGAACGTTCGAAAAGTAACGCGCGACCGACGTAGCTCTGCCCTGCTATCAGGCGTGCATAGGCCGGGTGTGCGTGATCGAGCAATGTGCCGATGGCGCGGGTGCCATCCTGTTTGCTCAGGGAGGTGCTGACCCGAATAAAATCTTCGCCGTTGCGCACAAACAACGTGGCGACGCCGGCGGTCATTTGCTTGAACTCGTCCACTTCCTTGAAATTGTTGTTCAGCACTTCACTGCCCAAGTGCAGGCCAGGCGTCTGCACACCCGCCACCGCCACCGGCTCGTCCGGGTGCAACGTCAGGCCGGCGCTGAAGCGTTTCTCGAACAGACCGCTCAGGCGCTGGGTGCTTTCACGCAGCGTGCCGTGAAAGGTGCTCAACTGATCAGCCAGCAATCGGGCTTCACTGGCCAGGTGCTCTTCGCGGGTGGCCAGGTTGGCACTGTCCAGCGAGCGCAGGGCGAACACGGTACTGCCGCTGATGACAATCGCCAAAATCACGGCAAGCGCAAGACCAAGCTGTGAGGCAATCCGGGCACGGGGTTGAGACATGACAGCTCCTGGCCGAACCACCTGATCCTTCTCGATCGGCTGCTCAGCAAATTTCAAAAATGGGAAAAACGTCGAACCTGCACGAAGGTTCCACCTGCAGATTTTCGGCGGCAAACCTGAATACTTGAGTAATTAGCCGGGGTATGGCTCAAGGCCGTCATTGCACGGCTCTATCGATTCAGCCCAAGTGCTCGACATCCGGTAATTCCATGGCCCGGACTTCGCTTTGCAGGAAATCACTAAGGCGGCGCAAACGTTCACCTCCGGGGCGTGTTTTCGGCCAGACGAGGTAATAATTCTCACCGCTGGCGACGGCGGTCGGCCACGGCAAACTCAGGCGTCCCTGCGCCACATCCTCTGCCACCATCAGCAAATCACCCATCGATACGCCATAACCCCGGGCGGCGGCGATCATGCCCAGTTCCAGGGTGTCGAACACCTGACCGCCCTTGAGTGACACCTGGTCCGACAGCCCCATGCGCTCCAGCCAACTGCGCCAGTCTCGACGATCCGGTGTCGGATGCAACAATTCGGTGGCGGCCAGGCGAGCGACATCCCATGGCTGATCCTTGGGAAGATTGGGTGCACCCACCGGAATCAGCTCTTCCGGAAACAGCAAGGTCGCCTCCCAGTCAGGCGGGAAGTTTCCGTTACTGAGAATCACGGCACAATCGAACGGTTCGTGGTTGAAGTCCACTGAGTCGATGTCCATCCAGGCGCTGGTCAACTGCACTTCATTGCCCGGCTGCAAATGGCGAAAGCGACTGAGGCGCGCCAGCAGCCAGCGCATGGTCAGGGTGGACGGGGCCTTCATGCGCAGGATGTCATCTTCGGCGCGCAAGGTATTGCAAGCCCGCTCCAGCGCGGTGAAGCCTTCGCGTATACCCGGCAGGATCAACCGAGCCGACTCGGTCAGTTGCAGGTTGCGCCCGCTGCGATGAAACAGCCGACAGGCGAAATGCTCTTCGAGCGTACGAATATGCCGACTGACCGCACTCTGAGTGATCGACAGCTCTTCGGCGGCGCGGGTAAACGAACTATGACGCGCCGCCGCTTCGAAGGCTCGAAGGGCATATAAGGGAGGAAGACGACGAGACATCAGGAAGGCTCCTACAGCGCAATGCGCCAACTTATCAGAAACTCCTCTGGATGAGTTTTAATCATGCAACCCATCCTTTTTATCCCTTTGTGCAAACCCCGTAGAGCGCCGAGAATCGACGCTTTCCTGTTCTCTTTGATAATCGAGCGTGATGACCATGCAGCATCCAGCGCGTATTGAACTCTGGGCCATCCTGCGGCTGGCGGGGCCGTTGATTGCCTCGCAGTTGGCGCACATGCTGATGGTCCTCACCGACACCTTGATGATGGCGCGCCTGAGTCCCGAGGCGCTGGCCGGTGGCGGGCTGGGCGCGGCGACTTACTCGTTCGTATCGATCTTCTGCATTGGCGTGATTGCGGCGGTCGGCACGCTGGTGGCAATCCGTCAGGGCGCCGGCGACATCGTTGGCGCCGCACGACTGACCCAAGCGGGGTTGTGGCTGGCGTGGTTGATGGCGCTGGTAGCCGGGCTGCTGTTGTGGAACCTCAAACCGGTCTTGCTGTTGTTCGGCCAGACCGAAACCAACGTCCACGCAGCCGGGCAATTCCTGCTGATTCTGCCGTTTGCCCTGCCCGGCTACCTGAGCTTCATGGCCCTGCGCGGTTTCACCAGCGCCATTGGCCGCGCAACGCCGGTGATGGTCATCAGCCTCGGCGGCACAGTGGCCAACTTCCTGCTCAACTATGCGTTGATCACCGGCATGTTCGGCCTGCCGAAAATGGGCCTGGTGGGCATCGGGTTCGTCACGGCGATTGTCGCCAACTGCATGGCCCTTGCGCTGGCCTGGCACATTCGCCGGCATCCGGCCTACGACGCCTATCCACTGCGCCAGGGCCTGTCACGGCCCAACCGGCGGTATTTGAAAGAGCTTTGGCGTCTGGGCCTGCCGATTGGCGGCACTTACGCGGTCGAAGTCGGGCTGTTCGCGTTCGCGGCGCTGTGCATGGGCACCATGGGCAGTACGCAACTGGGCGCGCATCAGATTGCCCTGCAAATCGTCTCGGTGGCGTTCATGGTCCCAGCGGGGATTTCCTACGCGATCACCATGCGCATCGGCCAGCACTACGGTGCCGGTCAGCTGCTTGATGCGCGGCTGGCCGGACGGGTCGGGATCGCTTTCGGGGCGGCGTCGATGCTCGCCTTCGCCATGGTCTTCTGGCTGCTGCCGAATCAGTTGATCGGTTTGTTCCTCGATCAAAACGACCCGGCGTTTCGTGACGTCATCAATCTGGCTGTGAGCCTGCTGGCGGTGGCCGCGTGGTTCGAGCTGTTCGACGGTACCCAAACCATCGCCATGGGCTGCATTCGCGGGCTCAAGGATGCCAAGACCACGTTTCTGGTGGGGTTGGGTTGTTATTGGTTGATTGGTGCGCCAGCCGCATGGTGGATGGCCTTCCATTTGAACTGGGGGCCAACGGGCGTCTGGTGGGGGTTGGCGCTGGGGTTGGCGTGCGCGGCGGTGAGTTTGACGCTGGCGTTTGAGTGGAAGATGAAGCGGATGATTCGGCGGGAGCCGTCACAGGCGAGTTTTCGGGTCGCACAAACGGATTAGGATCAAAAGATCGCAGCCTGCGGCAGCTCCTACAGAAATTGTGTAAGGAGCTGCCGCAGGCTGCGATCTTTTAAATGGCCTCCACAACTGCCTGCTGACTGCCGCCAAAGCTCAAATATTCAACCAGATCCACCAAAGGCAATGGCTTGCTGATCAAATACCCCTGCACCTGATCACAACCAAACCCGCGCAACAGATCCAGCTGCTCTGGCGTTTCCACGCCTTCGGCGACCACTTCCAGATTGAGGTTGTGCGCCAGGTTGATCATCGCGTGCACCAACTTGCGGTTTTCTTCACGCTCTTCCATGCCGCCGACAAAGCTCTTGTCGACCTTCAGCAACGCAATCGGCAGGCTATTGAGGTGCACGAACGAAGAGAATCCGGTGCCGAAATCGTCCAGGGAGAAGCGCACGCCCAGACGCCCGAGGGCATCCATGGTCTGCTTAACCAGATCGCTGCGGCGCATGACCGCGGTTTCGGTCAATTCGAATTCCAGCCATTGTGCCTCGACGCCGCGCTCGGTAATCAGGCGGCTCAGGGTCGAGAGTAACTGGCTGTCCTGGAACTGCCGGAACGAGAGGTTGATCGCCATGTGCAACGCCGGCAGGCCCAGTTCACGCAACGCCTGCATGTCCCGCAGGGCCCGGGAAATAACCCAGTAGCCGAGCGGCACGATCAAACCGCTTTGCTCGGCCAGCGGCACGAATTCACTCGGCGGCAGCAACCCGCGCTCGGCATGGCGCCAGCGCACCAGGGCTTCGAGGCCGACGATCTGCCCGTCCTCAAGGTTCAGTCGTGGTTGGTAGTGCAATTCCAGTTCATCGCGGCGCAAGGCCCGGCGCAGCTCGCTTTCGAGGTCGGCGATGCTGCGGGCGTTGCGATTGATGCGTTCGTTGAAGATGTGAAAAGTGCAGCCTTGCGTGCTCTTGGCCTGCTGCATGGCAATGTGCGCGTGCCACATCAGCGGGTCGGCACCGGCCTGGGCCCGGGCATGGGCAATGCCCAGGCTCGAACCGATCAACAGGCTTTCGCCGTCGACCCAATAGGGCTCGGCCAGGGCTTCGGTGATGCGTTCGGCCATCCACTCGGCGCGCTGAGGTGCGCGGCGGGTATCGATCAGCAAGGCAAATTCGTCGCTGCCCAGGCGCGCCAATTGATCGCTGGCCTCGAGCTGGCTTTTCAGCCGCGCGACCACTTGCAGGATCAAGCGGTCCCCAGCCTGGTGGCCGAGGGCATCGTTGGCGTGACGGAAGTTGTCGAGGTCCAGGTGACCGAGGGCGAGGCCACGGCCATCGTTATCCGCCAAACGCGCCGCGAGCAAAGTCTGGAAACCCTGCCGATTGGCGATGCCGGTCAGCGGGTCTTGCTCGGCCAGGCGTTGCAGGGTGTTTTCGAGCACGCCGCGCTCGCGGACATGGCGCAGGCAACGGCGCAGCATGCCGGGATCGAGCAGGTCGCGCACCAGCCAGTCACTCACCCCATCGGGTGGCGCCAGCGGTTCGTGTTCAAGCAGCAAAACCGTTGGCAAATTGCAACGGCCGGGCGCCGGCTGAAGGGCCGGGATCGTCAACAACACCGCGCTGCGGTTGTCTTCGAACAGAGTGCTGACCGACTCCCAGCTCGGAGCGCTGATGAGCACGGCCGAGCTCCCCATCGGAGCCAGACACTCGCGCAACAACGCTGCCCACGCCGGCTCTTCGGCCAGTAGCAGCAAACGCAAGGGTTCGACAGGCGTAGACAAGCTAGCTCCCTAGACTCTGCAATGATGTAGGCGGCGGGCATTATGCCGCGCCGGTAACCAATGACCAAATGACATCAGTTATCAAACGAGGCTTTTGTACCTGAAATTACGAACATTAGACGCAAACTCACCGCGCATCCTGCGTGAAAGTATCAAAACCGGCAAATATAGATAGCGTGTTGCGTCACAAGTCGGAGAGAGCAGCACAAATCGCTGAGCCTGTTAAAATGCCGGCCCATTTCGCAAACGACTCCCTGATTTCGTATGTCCCGACTCAATCCCCGGCAGCAAGAAGCCGTGAGCTACGTCGGCGGCCCTCTTTTGGTGCTCGCCGGCGCAGGCTCCGGCAAGACCAGTGTGATCACGCGCAAAATCGCGCACTTGATCCAGAACTGCGGCATTCGCGCCCAGTACATCGTCGCCATGACCTTTACCAACAAGGCTGCGCGCGAGATGAAGGAACGGGTCGGCACCCTGCTCAAGGGCGGCGAAGGCCGCGGCCTGACGGTGTGCACCTTCCACAACCTGGGCCTGAACATCATCCGCAAGGAACACGTGCGGCTGGGCTACAAACCGGGCTTCTCGATCTTCGACGAGACCGACGTCAAAGCCCTGATGACCGACATCATGCAGAAGGAATACGCGGGCGACGACGGCGTCGACGAGATCAAGAACATGATCGGCTCGTGGAAAAATGACCTGATCCTGCCGGCCGAAGCCCTGGAAAACGCGCGTAATCCCAAGGAACAGACCGCCGCCATCGTCTACACCCACTACCAGCGCACGCTCAAGGCGTTCAACGCGGTGGACTTCGACGACCTGATCCTGTTGCCGGTGAAGTTGTTCCAGGAACACGCCGACATCCTCGAAAAATGGCAGAACAAGGTCCGCTACCTGCTGGTGGACGAATACCAGGACACCAACGCCAGCCAGTATTTGCTGGTGAAATTGCTGATCGGCAAGCGCAACCAATTCACCGTGGTGGGCGACGATGACCAGTCGATCTACGCCTGGCGCGGCGCTCGTCCGGAAAACCTGATGCTGTTGAAGGACGACTACCCCTCGCTGAAAGTCGTCATGCTCGAGCAAAACTACCGCTCAACCAGCCGCATCCTGCGCTGCGCCAACGTGCTGATCTCAAATAACCCGCACGAATTCGAAAAGCAGCTGTGGAGTGAGATGGGCCATGGCGACGAAATCCGCGTGATCCGCTGCCGCAACGAAGACGCCGAAGCCGAACGCGTGGCCGTGGAACTGCTGACCCTGCACTTGCGCACCGACCGGCCGTACAGCGATTTCGCGATCCTGTATCGCGGTAACTACCAGGCCAAGCTGATCGAGCTGAAGCTGCAACACCATCAGATTCCTTACCGGCTTTCAGGCGGCAACAGCTTTTTCGGACGCCAGGAAGTGAAAGACCTGATGGCCTACTTCCGCCTGATCGTGAACCCGGACGACGACAACGCCTTCCTGCGGGTGATCAACGTCCCACGTCGGGAGATCGGCTCGACCACGCTGGAAAAGCTTGGCAACTACGCCACCGAACGCAAAATCTCGATGTACGCCGCCACCGACGAAATCGGCCTCGGCGAGCATCTGGATACGCGCTTCACCGATCGCCTGTCGCGCTTCAAGCGTTTCATGGACAAGGTCCGCGAGCAATGCGCCGGCGAAGACCCGATCTCGGCGCTGCGCAGCATGGTCATGGACATCGACTACGAGAACTGGTTGCGCACCAACAGCTCCAGCGACAAGGCCGCCGACTACCGCATGGGCAACGTCTGGTTCCTGATCGAGGCGTTGAAAAACACCCTCGAGAAAGACGAAGAAGGCGAGATGACCGTCGAAGACGCCATCGGCAAACTCGTCTTGCGCGACATGCTGGAACGGCAGCAGGAAGAGGAAGACGGCGCCGAAGGCGTGCAGATGATGACCTTGCACGCCTCCAAGGGCCTGGAATTTCCCTACGTGTTCATCATGGGCATGGAAGAGGAAATCCTTCCGCACCGCTCCAGCATCGAAGCCGACACCATCGAAGAAGAGCGCCGCCTGGCCTACGTCGGGATTACCCGCGCACGTCAGACCCTGGCCTTCACCTTCGCCGCCAAGCGCAAGCAATACGGCGAGATCATCGACTGCGCGCCGAGCCGCTTCCTCGATGAACTGCCGCCGGACGACCTGGCATGGGAAGGTACCGACGACACGCCGGTTGAAGTCAAAGCCGTTCGTGGCAATACCGCATTGGCGGATATACGCGCGATGTTAAAGCGCTAGAATCGGCTACTTTTTAACCGAACACTTTTTAACCGAGCCTGGGCGCACCCGGCGCCCGTAGAGGAAAGCTTCATGGAAGCACTGCACAAGAAAATTCGCGACGAAGGCATCGTGCTTTCCGATCAGGTCCTGAAAGTCGACGCCTTTCTGAACCACCAGATCGACCCGGCCCTGATGAAGCTGATCGGCGACGAGTTCGCCACGCTGTTCAAGGATTCGGGGATCACCAAGATCGTCACCATCGAAGCCTCGGGCATTGCCCCGGCGATCATGACCGGCCTGAACCTCGGCGTGCCGGTGATTTTCGCGCGCAAGCATCAGTCCCTGACCCTGACCGAAAACCTGCTGTCGGCGACCGTTTACTCGTTCACCAAGCAGACCGAAAGCACCGTGGCGATTTCCCCGCGCCACCTGACCAGCAGCGACCGCGTGCTGATCATCGATGACTTCCTGGCCAACGGTAAGGCGTCGCAAGCGCTGATCTCGATCATCAAACAAGCCGGCGCCACCGTGGCGGGCTTGGGTATCGTGATCGAGAAATCGTTCCAGGGTGGGCGTGCGGAGCTGGATGCGCAGGGTTATCGCGTTGAGTCGTTGGCTCGGGTGCAATCCCTGGCGGGCGGCGTTGTGACCTTCATCGAATAAATCAGCTGCACCGTTGTACCTGTGGGAGCGGGCTTGCTCGCGAAGGCGGTGTGTAAGTCGACATTATCGGTGACTTACACGGCCCCTTCGCGAGCGAGCCCGCTCCCACATTTGATCTTTGTTGGCTGTTACTTCGCGGTGACTTTGAGGCCAGTGAGCAGCAAGTGCTGAAACAAATCCTCTTTCAGCCCTTCGGGGCTGGTCAGCTGCATCCGCTCCAAATGTTCGGGAAATACTGAAGGCTCCAGCGCGTCCAGCTCAGCCTTGCCCAGCTCCAGAATCTCCGTCAGCTTGAACTTGCTCTTCAACCAGATCAGCGCCCGCAACACATCGCGCTCCACCCCGGTAAAATCACACCCCAGCGGATATTCCGGAAACAGGTTCGGGTGCCGCGCCTGGATGGCCTGTAAACGCTGCGGAATGTTGTCGGCGAACCGCGGGGCAATCCGGAAACACTTCGGCAATTTCCTCTCGTCTGCGTGGTTTTCACCATCGTCGGGCAAAAAACCCCGATGGGGATGAAATCCATCGGGGTTTTTCTGTGTTGCGCGTCAGCGGGTCTGACTTTGTTGCTTGGCGAAGATTGCCGCCATTTCCGGCTCATCCAGATGATCCAGCGCTCGCTCCACCAACAAATGCACCCCGTCGGCCATGCGACTGAGCGCCAGGGCTACGGAGCGGCGTGAGCCGTCCACATCGTCGGCGAGATCGGCAGCGATGGCGCTGATGGACAGCAGATCTTCCGAGGCGTTGGCGAGGAGGGTTTCGGTGTTGATGTCGGGGCAAACACTGAAGAGCTGGCCGCTGGGTTTGGGTGGCTTCGGTTCGGTGGGCGGGAAGTGATGGTCGAGGGCGCGCTCGGCGGCGTCGTTGAGTTTGTTTGAGTCGGGGCTTTCGTAGGGGGAGACCGGATCGGTTTCTGGTGGGTTGGGTGTGACTTTGAACATTTGGCTAACTCCTGAAATGGAGCCATTCACACGTCGCTTGTGCGCGGGTTAGCAGACCGGGGAGTTAGCAAACCGGCGCGCCCGAGGGCGCCCCACGCACAGCCACCATCAAGTTCAGGTTTCATTTACCTGACTGAAGGGGACGCTATGCACCTCACTAACAACCACGGGGCTGCTAAACCCGATCACTGACAATCAGTGACGAGAATCAAACTACCGACAGGCTCCGAGACGCACAAGCCGGCGGATTCTGGCGTAGCCGTAGGCAACGACGCAAGGTGTTGTAGCTTTCACGACGTTACCTACAAGGCTTTTAAACAAGCATGGTCAAGCGGTGTTTAGCGATCGGAAATCTTGGCACTCCTTACCAACTTCCATAGGGAATGCCAAACTTGTCGATGTAGGCTTTGGACTCCTCCAAAAGGGGGTAATAGGCGCCGCCTGACTGTCCCCTGTATGGGCCTTCTGGATTGATAGTGCCTTGGACTCGGGTGACTTCGGTCGATTTAAGACAGGGCCCACCCAACCACACCTTGGCGATTCCTCCTGGCGCCAAGCCGATAGTCAAAAACTTTCGGTAATCGGTTTTCCATTTGCCTACCGCACCGCAAAAAGCTTTTTCACCTTTAAGCATAGTGTTTCGCGCCGATTGGGGGATCTCGATGTAGGCCTCGTAGGTCTGCGGTTCTGCTATGGACTGCCAGCGTACATAGACCAAACGAGGCAGGTCAGCCTCGGTGACATAACGGCCTTTTCCCCCAGGACTTTCTCGCCATCCCGCTGGTTTGCCCCTGAACTCGGACGGTACGCCTTTGCTCATAGCGCGTGGATACCCCATCGCCGGTATGCCGCTACCCGCCCCCCGAAAGACATGCTCATTGATATCCACGACATCTGCCGTTTCAATCCAGACATCCATATAGTCGGGAACAAAAAAATCGAGGCTCCAAGCGTCGTAGGGTAGTGATCTACTCTCGACAGAGGCACATCCTCCCAACAACACAAATAGCAGCGCAAGGCTGGCCTTAAGCAGGAATGAGCGCTTACACATTGGGATGTACCACACGCTTATAGTTTTCAGCGGGGCGATCGATAAATACGATGTTCAGGTCGCTGTTGTTCCAGCTTTTGGCAGCATTCCAGTTTGCAGATAGATGAATGTAGCGTTGATAGAGCAACTCCTCCTCGAACACGCTCAAGCCCGCACTGCGAGTTTCGCCCAGCGCATAAGTCATCAGTTTTTGTGCGATGGTTTGGAGTTCCCCGGGTAAAGCTAACTTGTGATCTTTATCGTTGATAACGCGAAAAGGCACGTCATTTTTTGCTGCCAACTCGCGCATAATTCGCAGGTAAATCAAGGCCAGATCGTTATGCACGGTCCGCTGGCTATGGGCTGCCGCATAAACATTTTTCGATTTGGATCTGTCGCCTTTTGCGTTTCTAGTCATCTCCACCGCCCAGGTTTTCACCGACAATGTCAGCCCATACAGATTGAGTTGATCCTGAAGGCGTCCCAGCTCTTGCTGAGCCCAACGATAGGCGTTCGATGCTGTGGAAGGCACGTAGAGTTCCACGTCGCGGCTGCAGCGCGGCTTGCTCAGCAGAACTCGTTCAATGAAGTTGGGTATATACCCGCCACCCAAGTCAGAGTGAACGCCGGGCAGCTCGATATCAGCAGCGCCGGCGCTGTTGAGCGAGAAGTTGTGGCGGCGCTCGTCCCGCGCTACCAAATGCACGACTTTTTTTGCGATATCGGGGGCCAGATACAAGTTTACGCCGAGGTTTATGGCGTCATGGACGCTTAAATCGCGGTCGGCAATACTTGCGACAGCGGCAGCGGTGTCGAAGATGCCGATAAAGTTTACGGAGACATCAGTGTTGATGCGCCAGGCAAAACTCTCGATGAACAGTGAAGAGTCGGCTGGTAAGAGTATTGCTAATGGACTCTGCTCTCCTTTCAGTACTTCATTGGCAAAATGCCGCGCAGCTGCGGCACCGCGACTGAAACCGAAGATATCGAACTCGACACGTTCAACCTTTCGATCAGGATTAGACAGTTTGAACTGCTCGACCCTCTCAAGAATAAACGCTGGACTCTGCGCAACCCGCGCCAATACACCGTGTGCACCCACGCCGGTTGCTAGTGAAAAAGGTGAATCCCCTTCACCACTGCTAGTACCGATGCCAGGCAGATAAACTGGGATGAAACCTATAGTTTCATCATCAGCCAATAGCCGTTGACTGTCATCGGTGTACAAGTCATACAGCTTCGCCACATTACTCGTGTCATTCCCATAACTGCTATCCGGCGTGTTCCCCAAACCGTCATACCCATGCGCCTGACAAAACCGCTGAATATCCTCAGCCTCCTCCATCAGATTCACATCCCGCGCATAACAGCCAGCAACCATCTCACTGTTGGATCGGTTATTCCCGGTGCCATCAAAAAACACCCCAATCCGCAACGTAATTCCTTCTTCGGCTTCTACCTCTTCTTCTTCCTCCTCCAGTTCTGAGTCTTGGACTTCCGCGGGCGGAACCGCACTGGAAACCAACATGCCGTTGGCATCGTTTAACAGGACGAGCTGAGCAGGCATGTCCGGATTTGGAAATCTGCGTACCTGGATTCCGCTACTGCTGAAAATGCCTTCCGAAGTGATTGTGATGCTCTGACCTCCGGCCTCCAGCGTAAGAGTTGCTCCCGCACGCAGCACAATATTTGTACCTGCCTTGATGTGCGTTGCTTCGCCGACTTCGAGAACGAACGTTTCGCCGACTTTCGTATGAGAGTCCCCAGCAACTTGCCGGTATTCATTCGCCTTGAGTTGAATCTTGCTATCTGCACCAATAGTTCGATGTACCTCACCTTCCACCACCGTAATGCTGTTGCCCCTGACGGTTTCCCGTTGATCGTTACCCACCTCAATCCGGCTGTCATTTCCAACCTTTTGCTCCATATCCCGCTGAGCACGCAGGTGGACCAACTCATCGCCAGCGCGATCATCCATCGACAGTTCGTTATAGCCACCCGTAGTGGGGGAGCTGTGGGTTCGAAGTACAGTTTTGGTTTTATTTTCGGGCAGTGGGTAGGCCGGCGGCGTGACCTTGTTGATCAGGCAGCCGGTGATCAACGGATCATCGGGATTGCCTTCGAGGTAAGTAACGAGGACCTCCATCCCGATACGCGGAATGATGGCTGTGCCGAAGTTATCCCCCGCCCAGCCTGACGCTACCCGCAGCCAGCAACTGCTGTTTTCGTTGTTGCGTTCAGACCGGTCCCAGTGAAATTTGACTTTGACGCGGCCGTACTCGTCGCAGTAAATCTCCTCACCGACGGGCCCGGTGACGCACGCGGTCTGGCAATTCAGCGTGGGCCTTGGTGCGGGCATCGGGGGCCGATAAAACACATTCCAGGGAATTGCGCTGAAGCTGTTGCGGTAGCCCTGAACAAAGCCGTCCTCTGGTTCGGGCACGCGGGTGAATGACTCTTCGAGCACTTGGGGCTGCTTTCCAGAGTGCGTCACACTTAGCAGCAGCCATAGATCGTTGTGCGCTTCGCGTGGGTACTTCGTCAGGCCCAAAAAGTGGCCGCTGCGCAGTGTTGGCTGGTCGCTTTTGCCCTCGACCAACTGATAATCGACTCGGTGCCGTTCCAGTGCTTGCCGGGCCAGTTGTTTGCCGCGCTTTTCGTTCCCTAATAGCAGCGGGTAGCTATAGTCTTCCAGCTTGGGGGCGAAATCAGTGGTAGAGCGACTTTCCAGCAACGCATTCGGGCGTTTCAGGTCGTAGTCACGGCGGGTAACCACGCTGGGGCGGGTTTTGTAACCCATGGAAAAATGGTTGACGACCGGATGCTCCGCCACCATACCGGAGTCTTGCTGATACGGGGTTTCGCCCAGTTTGGGGAAATATGTCTGGTCGTCGGTGAACACCAGCATATGCCCTTGCGAAGAGTGCTGGTGATGCCACGCAATGCCGTCCTCGGCACAGAGCCGCTGGACAAACTCCAAATCATTTTCCCGATATTGAGTGCAGTATTCGCGCGGGGGACTTGCTTTGACGTGGAAGGAAAATGCGTCAGCGTGAATGCCGTGCCCTTTGAGGACCTGAGTGATGATTTGCGGCACTGTCTGACTCTGAAAAATCCGCTGATCCCGGCTGAACTGCAAGTAATGCAGCGCCGGGACCAGGCTCACACGATATCGGGTCAGGCGTTCACCAAAATAATTTACGGACACACTTCCCATGTGTCCGTGAATACCTTCGCCGTTCAGGCCGAATTGCAAAAATGCAGGTAGGTCAAGCAGGCTATCCAAATCGATATTGCGGTACTCACTGACCAGATCGACGCTGATTGAGTACAACCCGCTGATGGTTTCAGTACCTTCAAACGCTAGCACTTTGAAGTCGTTGCGAACTGCAGGGATCACAAGGGTGAATTGAGGGGTAATTTCGGGTGCGAGCATGCGCTTATCCTTTTGCTTTTTTAGCTCATCCTTGAGCAGAGAGATATAAAAGTTACGAAGCGCTTGTCACGGTGTGAGCGAGTCGCAAGAATCCGAAAAGCTATCAGCACGCGGGAAAGAATAATGTAGGAAGGGGCCGGAAGCTCTGTGTGAAACTTCCCGCGTCACCAAATGTTGCTATAAACAGCGAGCTTGCTCACAAATGCTGTGTACCAGCCAAAAAATCTAGCGACTGATACGGCCTCATCGCGAGCAAGCTCGGCTCCTACAGGTTTTGTGTTGGCCGTTATTGAGCGGTGGCCTTCATACCGGTGAGCAGCAGCCGTTGGAACAGATCTTCTTTTAGGCCCTCGGGGTTCGTCAGCTCCATCCTCTCCAAATGCTCGGGAAACGCCGAAGGCTCCGGCGCATCCAGCGCGGCCTTGCCCAACTCCAGAATCTCCGTCAGCTTGAACTTGCTCTTCAGCCAGTTCAGCGCTCGCAACAAGTCCCGCTCCACCTCGGTGAAATCACACCCCAGCGGATATTCCGGAAACAGGTTGGGGTGTCGCGCCTGAATGCTCTGTAGACGCTGCGGAATGTTGTCGGCAAAACGCGGATCGATGCGGAAATTTTTCGGCAACTTGCCCACGTTCTGCGCCTGTTCGATCAACCCCGCCTGGAACCGTGAATCGCTGATGTTCAGCAACGCCTCGATCACCGCCGCATCGGTCTTGCCGCGCAAATCGGCGATGCCGTACTCGGTGACCACGATGTCCCGCAAGTGGCGCGGGATCGTGCAATGGCCGTATTCCCAGACGATGTTCGAACTGACCTCACCGCCCGCCTCGCGCCAGCTGCGCAGCAGCAACACCGAACGCGCGCCTTGCAGCGCATGCCCCTGCGCGACGAAGTTGTACTGCCCGCCGACGCCGCTGAGCACTCGCCCGTCTTCGAGCTGATCGGCAACGCCGGCCCCGAGCAGGGTCATGGTGAATACGGTGTTGATGAAGCGCGCATCGAGACGCTGCAAGCGCTTGAGTTCTTCCTGGCCGTAGAGCTCGTTGATGTAGCTGATGCGGGTCATGTTGAATTCGAGCCGCTTGTTCTGCGGCAGCTCGCGCAGGCGCTCATAGAAACTGCGCGGCCCGAGGAAAAATCCGCCGTGCACTGAAATGCCGTCAGTCTGCGCGGCCTCATCGAGGGTGCCGGCATTCGCCTGTTGCTGGGTCGGCACGTCCGGGTAGACCTTGCGCCGCACGATCCCGGCATCGGCCAGCACCAGCAATCCGTTGACGAACATTTCGCTGCAACCGTACAGGCCCTTGGCAAACGGTTCGATCCCGCCTTCACGGTCAATCAGTTGCGCCCACTGGCTGAGATTCACGTCGGCCAACACGGCCTTGTAACCGCCGTTATCGCCCTGGCGTGCCAGTAACGCAGCGGTCAGGGCGTCGCCCATGGCACCGATGCCGATCTGTAAGGTGCCGCCGTCGCGCACCAGTGTGCTGGCGTGCAGGCCGATGAAGTGATCCTGGAAACCCACCGGCATGTTCGGCGTGGAGAACAGCGTGGTGCTGTCCTTTTTGTCGATCAGCAGATCGAAGGTGTCGATGCCGACTTCCGCGTCGCCGGGCATGTAAGGCAAGTCGTTGTGCACGTGGCCTACAAGCAGGATCGTCTCGCCGGCCGCGCGCCGTTTGGCGATCATCGGAAACAGGTCGAGGGTGATGTCAGGGTTGCAACTCAGGCTCAAACGGTCGGGGTGTTCCGAGTGGCTCGCCACCAGTTGCGCGACCAGATTCAACCCGGCGGCATTAATGTCCCTTGCGGCGTGGCTGTAGTTGCTGCTCACGTAATCCTGCTGAGCGGATGTGCTGTGAAGCAGGCTGCCGGGCTGCATGAAGAATTGCTGGACATGGATGTTTACCGGCAGGTTGTCCTGGTGCAGACCCGCGAGGAAATCCAGCTCTGGATAGTCGCCGAAAACCCGTTCGATAAAGGGTTCGAGAAAGCGCTTTTGCAAACCATCACCCAACGCAGGTCGGCCGAGGCACAGGGCGGTGTAGATTGTCAGCTGCCGCTCGGGCAGTTGGGCGATGCGTTGGTAGAGCGCGTTGACAAAGTGGTTGGGTTTGCCCAGGCCCAGGGGCAGGCCCATGTGAATATGCGCTGGCAACCGCGCCAAGACATCATCGACCGCCTGCTCGATAGAACACAGTTGCACCATCCGATCCTCCCGTACATTCCGTGAATTGGGGTTGGACCGAGCTTGCCGGGTCTTTGCTGCAATGAACAGCCTCGTCAACACCAAAATCTCCGTAGGAGCTGCCGCAGGCTGCGATCTTTTGATGTTGATTTTTAAAAAAAAAGATCAAAAGATCGCAGCCTGCGGCAGCTGCTACAGGGGGATCAGCAGGTACAAAAAAGCCGCTCGTAAGCGGCTTTTTGCTGAAGATGGAGGCTTATTTCAGGCCAGACATCTTTTCGATTGCGCCTTTGAGCTCGGGATCGGAGCAATCGGCGCAAGTACCTTTTGGCGGCATGGAATTGATACCAGTGATGGCTTTAGCCAGCAGACCGTCGAGGCCGCCTTGTTCTTTGGCTCGTTTGCCCCAGTCAGCCGCGTCGCCGATTTTTGGCGAACCCAACAGGCCGGTACCGTGGCAAGCGTTGCAATGCTTTGCAATCACTTCATCAGGGGTTTTCGCCCCACCGCCGCCGCCCGCAGAAGCAGCGACTTCCATCCCCTTGCACTCTTTGCCCTGTACGCAGACCTGGCCAACTGGCTCAAGGCGTTTAGCAATATCGTCGGTCGTCGCAGCTTGAGCGCTGACAGCCCATAGGGCCAATACGGTTGCTGGTACGGCCAGCATTTTCATAATTAGATTCACGCGTTCACCCTCAATGGTGGCTAGTCACGCCTACGGCCACGGTTCGCAGGCGGGCGCAAGTATAGCGGTAAGCCCGCCACACTGAAACAACCCCAAAGTCGAAGGGGTTTTATGCTGCGGCGCAAAAACCGTCCGGGTGCCTTCGCCATGCTGGCGGGGCGCCTTCTCTCTTAGAAGTTCGCCGGGGTAGCTGCGCTGATTAGTCGCGCCGGCGCATCGAACGGATTGCGGAAACGATGCGGCTTGGTACTTTCAAAGTAGTAGCTGTCGCCGGCTTCGAGCACAAATGTTTCCAACCCGACCACCAGTTCCAGTCGTCCTTCGAGCAGAATCCCGGTTTCCTCACCCTCATGGGTGAGCATCTCGTCACCGGTGTCGGCGCCCGGCGGATAGATTTCGTTGAGGAACGCGATGGCACGGCTCGGGTGGGCCCGGCCGACCAGTTTCATGGTCACTGCACCATCGGAAATATCGATCAGCTCGTTGGCTTTGTAGACGATCTGAGTCGGTTTTTCCTGCAGGATCTCTTCGGAAAAGAACTCGACCATGGACATCGGAATCCCACCCAGCACCTTGCGCAGCGAACTGATCGAAGGGCTGACGCTGTTTTTCTCGATCATCGAAATGGTGCTGTTGGTAACGCCCGCACGCTTGGCGAGCTCGCGCTGGGAAAGACCTTTGAGCTTACGGATCGATTGCAGTCGTTCACCGACGTCCAATGCTTGCGCCTCCAGGGATTCAGGTTGTAGGAATATTGAGCGTTATCATGGCGACAGCGTTCAGTATTTACAACACTTTGACCTGAATCCTATTCGGCGAGGCGACTTCCGGTGATGGCAGTCTGCACCTAGCTCCCGGAATAGAGCCGTGGCACCCGGCGCAGGTTGCAGAAGATCTGGTAAGGAATCGTGTCAGCGGCGGCGGCTACATCGCTGGCCAGGATGTTTTTACCCCACAGCTCGACGGTCGAACCGAGGCCGGCTTGCGGCACATCGGTCAAATCAATGCACAGCATGTCCATCGACACCCGGCCGATCAATTGGCTGCGCTGTCCGGCGACCAGTACCGGCGTACCGGTTGGTGCCTGACGCGGATAGCCATCGGCGTAACCCATGGCCACCACACCAACGCGCATCGGCTTCTGCGTGATGAATTTGGCGCCGTAACCGATAGGCTCGCCGGCCGGCAGTTCGCGCACGCAAATGACTTTCGATTCCAGGGTCATTACCGGTTGCAGGCGAGAGGCCACGGCATTGGCTTCTTCGAAGGGCGTGGCCCCGTAGAGCATGATGCCGGGGCGAACCCAGTCACTCGAAATCTGCGGCCAACCGAGCACCGCCGGCGAGTTGCGCAGGCTGACCTCGGCCGACAAACCTATACGTGCCGCTTCAAAGACCGCGACCTGCTCGGCGCTGCTCTGATCATTCAGCTCATCGGCGCGCGCAAAGTGGCTCATCAGCACAATCTTCGAAACCTTGCCGCTGGCCAGCAGCCGTTGATAGGCCGCCTGGTAATCCTTCGGATGCAAACCAACCCGGTGCATACCTGAATCAAGCTTGAGCCAGACCGTGATCGGCTTGTTCAGCACGGCTTGTTCAATGGCTTCGAGTTGCCATAGCGAATGCACTACGCACCAGAAATCATGTTCGACGATCAGCGACAACTCATCGGCTTCGAAGAAACCTTCCAGCAACAACACCGGTGCACGAATACCCGCAGCACGCAGCTCCAGGGCCTCTTCAATGCAGGCCACGGCAAACCCGTCGGCTTGGGCTTCCAGCGCTTGGGCACAACGCACCGCGCCATGGCCGTAGGCATCGGCCTTGATCACCGCGAGGGCCTTGGCCCCCGTGATTTCACGGGCGATCTGGTAGTTGTGACGCAGGGCTTGAAGGTCGATCAGGGCACGGGCTGGACGCATGGCGGCAGACTTCTAGGCGGTCATGAGGAAAAAACCGGTGCTGGCTGACGGCTTGAACCGCCAACGGCACCGGAAGAGGGATCTTTCTGACAGGCTTATGGCAGAGCGGCTACAACCGACAGCTCAACCAGGATTTCCGGTTCGCACAGTTTCGATTCAACCGTCGCGCGGGCCGGGGCGACGCCTTTGGGCAGCCACTTGTCCCACACCGAGTTCATGCCTGCGAAGTGCGCATCGATGTCTTTCAGGTAAATCGTCACCGACAGCAGGTGGCTTTTGTCGGTGCCCGCCAGATCCAACAAACGCTCGATGTTGGCGAGGGTTTCGCGGGTCTGCTGTTCAATCCCGGCGCTCATGTCATCGCCGACCTGTCCTGCCAGATACACCGTACCGTTGTGAGCGACGATCTGACTCATGCGCTCATTGGTGAGCTGGCGCTGGATTGCCATGTTTTGCGGACTCCTGGATTCTGTTGCTGTAACGGGAAATATCGAGACCTTCAGCGCTGATCTGCGGCGTTTTCTTCGCCATCAGGTCAGCCAGCAGACGGCCGGAACCGCACGCCATGGTCCAGCCTAGTGTGCCGTGACCGGTGTTCAGGAACAGGTTGCTGAATGGCGTGGCGCCAACGATTGGCGTGCCATCCGGGGTAGTCGGCCGCAGGCCGGTCCAGAAACTCGCCTGGGCCAGATCGCCGCCCTGAGGATAAAGGTCGTTGACGATCATCTCCAGGGTTTCGCGTCGACGCGGGTTCAGCGACAGGTCAAAACCGGCGATCTCGGCCATGCCGCCGACACGGATACGGTTGTCGAAACGGGTAATCGCGACCTTGTAGGTCTCGTCGAGAATGGTCGAGGTCGGCGCCATCGCCGGGTTGGTGATCGGCACGGTCAGCGAGTAACCCTTGAGCGGATACACCGGTGCCTTGATGCCCAACGGCTTGAGCAATTGCGGCGAGTAGCTGCCCAGCGCCAGCACGTAGCGGTCAGCGGTTTCCAGCTTGCCATCGATGTAGACACCGTTGATGCGATCACCGGCAAAGTCGAGGCGCTGGATGTCCTGGCCGAAACGGAATTCCACACCGAGGTCTACAGCCATTTCGGCCAGTCGGGTGGTGAACATCTGGCAGTCGCCAGTCTGGTCGTTCGGCAGGCGCAGGGCACCGGCGAGGATGTCAGTCACACTGGCCAACGCCGGCTCTACACGAGCGATGCCGGCGCGGTCGAGCAATTCGTATGGAACGCCGGACTCTTTCAGCACGGCGATGTCTTTCGCGGCGCCATCGAGCTGAGCCTGGGTGCGGAACAGTTGGGTAGTACCGAGGCTGAGGCCTTCGTAGGCAATGCCGGTTTCAGCGCGCAATTCGTCGAGGCAGTCACGGCTGTACTCGGACAGGCGAACCATGCGCTCCTTGTTCACCGCGTAACGACTGGCGGTGCAGTTGCGCAGCATCTGCGCCATCCACAGGTATTGATCGATGTCGGCAGTAGCCTTGATCGCGAGCGGTGCGTGGCGTTCCAGCAGCCACTTGATAGCCTTCAGTGGCACGCCCGGTGCGGCCCACGGCGAGGCATAGCCTGGCGAAACCTGCCCGGCGTTGGCGAAACTGGTCTCCATGGCAGCGGCCGGCTGGCGGTCCACCACCACGACTTCAAACCCGGCACGCGCCAGATAGTAAGCACTGGTAGTACCGATGACGCCGCTACCCAAGACCATAACGCGCATTTTCAAATCCCTCATCGCGGCTTACCGCTGACGTGTGTTGTTCAAAGCATTAGATGTGCGCAGTGTAAAAAAGATTAGGCAGTGCATTTCACTATATAAGTGCCTATATTTGGCGAGAATTCTCGGCAAAAACGCTTTTCACGGAGGCGCATCCCCTATGCGTACCAACACTCAAACCAAACGTGAGCTGGACAAGATCGATCGCAACATCCTGCGGATCTTGCAGGCAGACGGGCGCATCTCTTTCACTGAGCTGGGGGAAAAAGTCGGGCTCTCGACCACGCCCTGTACCGAGCGGGTCCGGCGCCTGGAGCGCGAAGGGATCATCATGGGCTACAACGCCCGGCTCAATCCGCAGCACCTCAAGGGTAGTCTCCTGGTGTTCGTCGAGATCAGCCTCGACTATAAATCCGGCGATACTTTCGAAGAGTTCCGACGTGCGGTGCTCAAACTGCCCCACGTGCTGGAATGCCACCTGGTGTCAGGGGATTTCGACTACTTGGTGAAGGCGCGGATCTCGGAGATGGCGTCGTACCGCAAGCTGCTGGGCGACATCCTGCTCAAGCTGCCGCATGTGCGCGAATCCAAGAGCTATATCGTGATGGAAGAGGTGAAGGAGAGCTTGAGTTTGCCGATTCCGGATTGAAGATCAAAAGATCGCAGCCTGCGGCAGCTCCTACATGGGAATGCGTTTAACAGTAGGAGCTGCCGCAGGCTGCGATCTTTTAAACGAGGACCTGCCGAGTACTGGCCATGTACTCATGAATCTGCTTCTCGACCCGCGGATGAATCAGCTCCGCCGGCCCGCGTCCATTCGGGCACGGCAAGGTCTTGGTGGTGCCGAACAACCGGCAGATCAGCGGGCGCTCGTCATACACGGTGCAGCCGTTTGGCCCAAGGTGGACGCAGTTGAGTTCATCCATCGCCGCGTCCTGTTCAGCGCGCGTCTTGCGCGGCAGGCGCGACATTTCTTCCGGCGAGGTGGTCACCGGCCCACAGCAGTCATGGCAGCCGGGCACGCACTCGAACGAGGGAATTTGCTGCCGAAGCGTACGGATTTTCTGACTGTTGCAGCTCATCGGAACGGCGACCAAAAGCGGAATAGAGCGCGATTCTGACGCAAAAGCTCCCACCCAGACAGCAGCAACCGACCAGTGTTGCCCGCATTCGAAGGTCCGGCTTATGCTCCGTCAAATTGTCCAAACACAAAGAATCAGGATTACGCGCATGAATGCCCGTGCCCAGCACACCGCTTCCTACTACGCCGCCAGCAGCCTGCCGCAGCCCGATCATCCGGTGCTGACGGGCGAACTCGTCGCCGATGTGTGCGTGGTGGGCGGAGGCTTCTCCGGGTTGAACACGGCGCTCGAGCTCGCCGAGCGCGGCCTCAGCGTGGTGCTGCTCGAAGCACACAAGATTGGTTGGGGCGCCAGCGGACGCAATGGCGGCCAGTTGATTCGTGGCGTCGGCCATGGTCTCGATCAGTTTGCCAACGTGATCGGCACGGACGGTGTGCGTCAGATGAAACTCATGGGCCTGGAAGCGGTGGAAATCGTCCGACAGCGCGTCGAACGATTTAAGATCTCCTGCGACCTGACCTGGGGTTACTGCGACCTCGCCAACAAGCCACGGGACCTTGAGGGCTTCGCCGAAGACGCCGAAGAACTGCGCAGCCTCGGTTACCGTTACGAAACCCAACTGCTGCAAGCCAATGAAATGCACTCGGTGGTGGGCTCCGATCGCTACGTCGGTGGTTTGATCGACATGGGCTCAGGGCATCTGCACCCATTGAACCTGGCCTTGGGTGAAGCCGCCGCCGCGCAGCAACTGGGAGCAAGGCTGTTCGAACAATCAGCAGTGACCCGCATCGATTACGGCCCTGAAGTCAAAGTCCATACGGCCCAAGGTTTAGTCCGCGCCAAGACGTTGGTACTGGGCTGCAATGCCTACCTCAACGAACTCAATCCTGAACTCAGCGGCAAGGTTCTCCCTGCCGGCAGCTACATCATCGCCACCGAACCCTTGAGTGAAGCGCTGGCTCACTCACTGTTGCCGCAGAACATGGCGGTCTGTGATCAACGGGTAGCACTGGATTACTACCGGCTCTCGGCGGATCGACGCTTGCTGTTCGGTGGCGCCTGCCACTATTCGGGACGCGACCCGCACGATATCGGGGCCTATATGCGACCGAAAATGCTGGAGGTTTTCCCGCAGCTGGCCAACGTGAAGATTGATTACCAATGGGGCGGGATGATTGGCATTGGTGCCAATCGTCTGCCGCAGATTGGGCGGCTCAAGGACCAGCCGAACGTGTATTACGCGCAGGCTTATTCGGGTCACGGCGTGAATGCCACGCATCTGGCGGGCAAACTGTTGGCTGAGGCGATCAGCGGGCAGCACAGCGGGGGGTTCGATCTGTTTGCCAAGGTGCCGCACATTACCTTTCCGGGCGGTAAACATTTGCGCTCGCCATTGTTGGCGCTGGGGATGTTGTGGCATCGGATGAAAGAACTGATCTAACACCAATCCCTGTAGGAGCTGCCGAAGGCTGCGATCTTTTGATCTTAATCGTAAAAAAACAAGATCAAAAGATCGCAGCCTTCGGCAGCTCCTACAGGGACCGTGTTTTACAGGTGCCAGAAGGGTTTAAGCCCCTCCTCCCGCGCCTGCTCACGACTCAACCCCACATCCTTGAGCTGCTGGGGTGTCAGTTCCAGCAACGCCTTGCGCGTGTGCAGACGATGCCAGAACAGGCCCCAGCGACTCAGGCCGGACGGTGCGTTGCGCATGACCGCCTCGCGTGCACCGTGGTTTTGCCCTGCCGTCAGTTCCTGACTGTGTAACGTCAGCCGCACATCGCTCAAGCCGTTCATTGTGATCGCTCCTATTTACTTGGGTAGCCAGAGCTTTCATGATGCGTGGACGGCGAAAAGCATTACAGATTCAATACACCGGTATTAATTCCATACAGATCCGCCATTCCGACCTCTGAATCACAATTTTTTGCCTAATCTGTATGGGTCGGTCGAACCATCCCTCACGAGACTGCGCCATGACCCTTTACGTCAATCTCGCCGAACTGCTCGGCACGCGTATAGAACAGGGCTTCTATCGCCCCGGTGACCGGCTGCCGTCAGTCAGGGCGCTGAGTGTCGAACACGGGGTCAGCCTGAGTACCGTGCAGCAGGCCTACCGCGTGCTGGAAGACAGTGGGTTGGCGACGCCGAAACCCAAGTCGGGATATTTCGTGCCCGTCAGCAGGGAGCTGCCGGAGTTGCCGGCGATTGGCCGGCCCGCCCAGCGCCCGGTGGATATTTCGCAATGGGATCAGGTGCTGGAACTCATCCGCGCCGTTCCGCGCAAGGATGTGGTGCAATTGGGGCGCGGCATGCCGGACATCACTACGCCGACCATGAAACCCTTGCTGCGCAACCTCGCGCGCATCAGCCGGCGGCAGGACATGCCCGGCCTGTATTACGACAATATCTACGGTACCCTCGAACTGCGCGAGCAGATTGCCCGATTGATGCTTGATTCCGGCTGCCAGTTGACGGCCAACGACCTGGTGATCACCACCGGATGCCACGAAGCGTTGTCCACCAGCATTCGCGCCATCTGCGAACCAGGCGACATCGTCGCGGTGGATTCACCGAGCTTTCACGGCGCAATGCAGACACTCAAGGGCCTGAACATGAAGGCCCTGGAAATCCCCACCGACCCGCTCACCGGGATCAGTCTCGATGCACTGGAACTGGCCTTGGAACAATGGCCGATCAAAGCCATACAGTTGACACCCAACTGCAACAACCCGCTGGGCTACATCATGCCGGAGTCGCGAAAACGGGCGTTGTTGACGCTCGCACAGCGTTTCGACGTGGCGATCGTCGAGGACGATGTGTATGGCGAACTGGCCTACACCTACCCGCGACCTCGCACGATCAAATCCTTCGATGAAGACGGCCGTGTCTTGCTGTGCAGTTCGTTTTCCAAGACGCTGGCGCCGGGCTTGAGGATCGGTTGGGTTGCGCCGGGTCGCTATTTGGAACGTGTGCTGCACATGAAATACATCAGCACCGGCTCCACCGCGCCGCAACCGCAAATCGCCATCGCCGAATTCCTCAAGGCCGGGCACTTCGAACCGCATTTGCGTCGTATGCGCACGCAATATCAACGCAATCGCGACGTGATGATCGACTGGGTGACGCGTTATTTTCCGGCCGGCACCCGGGCCAGTCGCCCGCAAGGCAGCTTTATGCTCTGGGTCGAATTGCCGGAAGGCTTCGACACCCTGAAACTGAATCGCGCCCTGCACGACCAAGGCGTACAGATTGCCGTGGGCAGTATCTTTTCCGCCTCGGGCAAGCACCGCAATTGCCTGCGCATGAACTACGCTGCCAAGCCAACACCGTTGATTGAAGAAGCGGTGCGCAAGGTCGGTGCCGCAGCGATCAAGTTGCTGGCGCAAACCAATCACATCAGTGACTGACCTTTCTCCGGAAACCAGCGTCATATGCCGACAACTGCCGCCAATCGGAACGTTCCTACGTGAGAGTCAGACAGCCCCTGCTCGCTCTTCTGCTACTTGCCTCGTTCCTGGGCGGTTGCGCCAACCTCAATGTTCAGCGCGAACCAAGCCAGGCGTTACCCGCCAGTGACTCGGCGTTTGGCCGATCAATCCAGGCTCAGGCCGCGCCCCACCAAGGGCAATCCGGCTTTCGACTGCTGCCCAACAGCACCGAAGCCTTCACCGCCCGCGCCGAGCTGATCCGCAACGCCCAAAGCAGCCTCGATCTGCAGTACTACATCGTTCATGACGGCATCAGTACGCGGATGCTGGTGGACGAACTGCTCAAGGCGGCCGACCGTGGCGTGCGCGTGCGTATTCTGCTTGACGACACCACCAGCGACGGCCTGGACTGGATTATCGCGACGCTTGCAGCGCACCCGAAAATTCAGATCCGCCTGTTCAATCCGCTGCACTTAGGGCGCAGCACCGGTGTTACACGGACCCTGGGGCGCCTGTTCAATTTGTCGCAGCAGCACCGACGCATGCACAACAAACTCTGGCTGGCGGACAACAGCGTGGCCATTGTGGGCGGGCGCAACCTGGGCGACGAGTATTTCGATGCAGAGCCCAATCTGAATTTCACCGACATCGACATGCTCAGCGTCGGCCCGGTCGCCGAGCAACTGGGGCACAGCTTCGATCAGTACTGGAACAGCGCCCTGAGCAAGCCGATCGACGAATTTCTCACGAGCAAGCCGACGGCCAAGGACCTGGAGAACACCCGAACCCGACTCGAGGAATCTCTGGAGGAAACCCGCAAACAGAATCACGCGCTCTATCAGCAGTTGATGACCTACACGACACACCCGCGCATGGATATCTGGCGCCGGCAACTCATCTGGGCGTGGAACCAGGCGCTGTGGGATGCACCGAGCAAGGTGCTGGCTAATGGCGAACCGGACCCTCAGTTGCTGCTGACCACGCAGTTGGCGCCCGAGCTTAATGGCGTCAGTAAAGAGCTGATCATGATCTCGGCCTACTTCGTACCTGGCCAACCGGGATTGGTGTACCTGACCGGGCGTGCCGATGCCGGCGTCTCGGTGAGACTGCTGACCAACTCACTGGAAGCCACCGACGTGCCGGCGGTGCATGGCGGTTACGCGCCGTATCGCAAGGCGCTGCTGGAGCATGGCGTGCAGTTGTTTGAGTTGCGTCGCCAGCCCGGCGAAGGCGGTGGTAGCGGGCCGCATCTGTTTGCCAGCAAATCCTCGCAGGGTTCGGACTCCAGTCTGCACAGCAAAGCCATGATCTTCGATCAGCAGAAGTCTTTTATCGGCTCGTTCAACTTCGACCCGCGCTCGGTGCTGTGGAACACGGAAGTCGGCGTGCTGGTGGACAGCCCGGAACTGGCCAGACACCTCCGCGAACTGGCACTGCAGGGCATGGCGCCGCCCGTGAGTTACCAAGCGAAACTGGAGCAGGGCCAAATCGTCTGGGTCACTGAAGACGACGGCAAAATGCACACCCTCACCAAGGAACCGGGAAGCTGGTGGCGGCGCTTCAATGCCTGGATGAGCACCACCGTCGGCCTGGAGCGGATGTTGTAGGCGCGCGCCAGGTGCCAGAACGCGATCCGTAGCAGCTGGCGAAGCCTGCGTTCGGCTGCGCAGCAGTCGTAAACCCGGCTGGCAGGGTTTATCTGAAGGACCACGGCATTTGAATTTACGACTGCTGCGCAGCCGAACGCAGGCTTCGCCAGCTGCTACAAAACTACGCCGGCTGAGCCACGCCAAACGCCCCCTGCCGCGACACCAGAATCACCAATCCAAACGCCCCGGCCGCCATCAGCAGTGGTAACGCATGCCCACTGATCCACTGGCTGCCGGCACCGGCGGCCAAGGGTCCGACCAGGCAACCAATCCCCCACAACTGCGCGATGTGAGCATTAGCCCGCACCAGCGCATCGTCGCGATAGCGTTCGCCGATCAAAATCAATGACAAGGTAAACAAGCCCCCGGCACTGGCGCCAAACAACACCCACAACGGCCAGATCAGCAACGTGTCGATCAACAGCGGAATCGCCAGGCTCGACACCAGCAACACCACCGCACAGCCGGTGAACAACGTGCGCCGCGACAAGTGATCGGCCAACGCGCCAATCGGCAATTGCAACAACGCATCGCCCACTACCACTGTGCTGACCATCGCCAAAGCGATGTCCGTGGTGAAGCCCTGCTGCAGGCAATACACCGGCAGCAACGTCAGGATCATCGCTTCGAACGCCGCAAACAGCGACACTGCCCACGCAATGGCTGGCAGACCCCGGCAGAAGCCCAGCAAGTCACCAAAGGTCACGCTGCTCGCCTCACTGGTCGGTGCACCGCTACGGCCCAGCAACAGCAAGGGTGCCGCTACCAGCAAACCGACGCCGACCCAAAAACCGTAATCGTGCTCGGTGCCCAACGCGCCCAACAGCAACGGCCCACCCAGCTGACTCAACGCGTAGGTGCTGCCGTACAGCGCCACCAGTCGCCCGCGCCATTGCTCGACCACCAACTGGTTGATCCAGCTTTCACCGAGGATGAAAACAAGGGTCAGCACCACCCCGATCATCAACCGCAGCAGCAGCCAGATCGGATAACTGGGCAACAGCGCCAGCAGGCCGATGGACACCGCCCCGGCCCACAGGCACAGACGCATCAGATTGGCCGTGCCGAGACGCGCCGCCAAGTGGCTGGAGATCTTCGCGCCCAGCAGTACGCCAATGGCCGGCATCGCGGCCATCACGCCGATGGCGAACGAGCCGTAACCCCAGCTTTCCAGCCGAAACGACACCAACGGCATGCTGACGCCCAAGGCCAGGCCGACACTCAAGACAGACGCCAACACGGCGAAATAAGTCGCCCAACGCATGTTCCACGCTCCTGTGGATATTATTTTCAGACTGCACAAAGCACTGTGGGAGCGAGCTTTTGTGGCGAGGGGATTTATCCCCGTTGGGGCGCGTAGCGCCCCCAAAACCCGAACTGACGGAATATCAACTACACCGCGCGAACTGGTTTTGCGACTGCTGCGCAGCCGAACGGGGATAAATCCCCTCACCACAAAGGCTTGCTCCCACAGGGGTCTTTGTAGGTTTCGGGGGCCTGATCAGGCCCCCCTTTTACGACTTACAACTTGATCCAGGTCGCCTTCAGCTCGGTGTACTTGTCGAACGCGTGCAGCGATTTATCGCGGCCGTTGCCCGACTGTTTGAAGCCACCGAACGGTGCGGTCATGTCGCCGCCGTCGTACTGGTTGACCCACACGCTACCGGCACGCAGCGCCCTGGCGGTCAGGTGAGCCTTCGAGATGTCCTTGGTCCAGACCGCAGCGGCCAGGCCGTAAGGCGTGTCGTTGGCAATCGCAATGGCTTCTTCGGCGGTGTCAAAAGCGATGACCGACAGCACTGGGCCAAAGATCTCTTCCTGAGCGATTTTCATCGCGTTGCTCACGCCGTCGAAAATCGTTGGCTCCACGTAGGTGCCGCCGGTTTCCTGAAGAATGCGCTTACCGCCAGCCACCAGTTTGGCGCCATCGGTATGACCGGACTCAATGTAGGACAACACGGTGTTCATCTGCTGGGTATCCACCAGCGCGCCGACGTTGGTCGCCGGATCCAACGGATTGCCCGGCTTCCAGGTTTTCAGCGCTTCAATCACCAGCGGCAGGAAGGTGTCTTTGATCGAACGCTCGACCAGCAGACGCGAACCGGCAGTGCAGACTTCGCCCTGATTGAAGGCGATGGCGCCAGCAGCGGCTTCGGCAGCCTCTTGCAGATTCGGTGCATCGGCAAACACGATGTTCGGGCTCTTGCCGCCGGCTTCAAGCCAGACGCGCTTCATGTTC
Source organism: Pseudomonas sp. LBUM1644 (assembly GCF_059716195.1). Taxonomy (NCBI): domain Bacteria; kingdom Pseudomonadati; phylum Pseudomonadota; class Gammaproteobacteria; order Pseudomonadales; family Pseudomonadaceae; genus Pseudomonas; species Pseudomonas sp. LBUM1644. The sequence continues at coordinate 6,151,669 of NZ_CP166812.1, forward strand.
GATTCGCCGGAGTAGATCAGCAGCTGCTTGGCGATCTTGGTCGAACCGGTGAACACCAGGGTGTCGACGTCGTTGTGCAGGGCCAAGGCCTTGCCAACGGTGTGACCGTAACCCGGCAGCACGTTCAGCACGCCTTTCGGGATGCCGGCTTCGACGGCCAGCGCAGCGATGCGGATGGCGGTCAATGGGGATTTTTCGGACGGCTTGAGGATCACCGAGTTGCCGGTGGACAGCGCCGGGCCGAGTTTCCAGCAGGCCATCATCAACGGGAAGTTCCACGGCACGATGGCGCCGACGACGCCGACCGGCTCGCGGGTTACCAGACCCAGCTGATCGTGCGGGGTCGCTGCGACTTCATCGTAGATCTTGTCGATGGCTTCGCCGCTCCAGCTCAGGGCTTGCGCCGCGCCGGGAACGTCGATGTACAGGGAATCGCTGATTGGCTTGCCCATGTCCAGTGTTTCAAGCAGGGCCAGCTCTTCGGCGTGCTGCTTGAGCAGGCCGGCGAAACGGATCATGGTGGCTTTGCGCTTGGTCGGCGCCAGGCGCGACCAGGCGCCGGAATTGAAGGTGGCGCGAGCGTTTTCAACAGCGCGCTGGGCGTCGGCGGCGTCACAGCTGGCAATCTTGCCCAGCAGACGGCCATCGACCGGGCTGATGCATTCGAAAGTCTCGCTGGAGACGGCATCGGTGTATTCGCCATTGATGTAGGCGCGGCCTTCGATCTTCAGATCGCGAGCCCGTTGTTCCCAATCGGCACGAGTCAGGGTGGTCATTCGAGTGTCCTCCTCTTATTGAATACGAGCGCCGCGCGTTCTTCGCGGGCGTCCCCAGGAATTCTGCCCGGCCAGCCTGCATTTTCGGCCCAAGGCAACCGCCACCCTAAACCAGCGGCAGGTGAAGTTTCAATATATTTGACATAACACCGTCAAACGGCCTTGCGATGTTCATTTTAATAAACATAGACTTTGGTCTTTCTAACCACTCGCGCCGCAATCACGGGGGATAACAACAATGAGCATCCAGGACATCGTCGACTTCAGCCAGGCCACCACCCAGCCCGATCGCTATCGGCCGGACCCGGCAAAAGTCCTCAAGGGCGACCCCGAGCAAGCGGTGTACAACCACTACAACAGCCCTTGCGGCCAGTTGAATGCAGGCGTTTGGGAAGGTGCGGTCGGCCAATGGCACGTGAATTTCACTGAGCACGAATACTGTGAAATCGTGCAGGGCGTTTCAGTGCTGCGCGATAACGACGGCAACAGTAAAACCGTGCGCGCGGGCGATCGCTTCGTGATCCCGGCCGGGTTCAGGGGCACCTGGGAAGTGCTGGAGACATGCCGCAAAATCTATGTGGCGTTTGAACAGAAGGCCTGAGGATTTGTGTTGTTCGGGCTGGCCCCTTCGCGAGCAAGCCCGCTCCCACATTTGATTTGCGTCGTTCACAAACCCAATGTGGGAGCGGGCTTGCTCGCGAAGAGGCCGGTCCAGACAACGCAAAATTGACAGGCAACAAAAAAGGCCCGTATCTCGCGATACGGGCCTTTTTCGTAAAGAGGAAAAAATCAATTACTTGATTTTGCCTTCCTTGTAGATCACGTGCTTGCGAACAACCGGATCAAATTTCTTGATCTCGATTTTGTCCGGGGTAGTACGCTTGTTCTTGTCGGTAGTGTAGAAGTGACCAGTACCGGCGCTCGAAATCAAACGAATCAATTCACGCATGATTAGCTCCCTTAGATCTTGCCGGCTTTGCGGATTTCGGCCAGCACGACAGTGATGCCACGCTTGTCGATGATACGCATGCCTTTGGCAGATACGCGCAGACGCACGAAACGTTTCTCTTCTTCAACCCAGAAGCGATGATGCTGCAGGTTCGGCAGGAAACGACGACGGGTTTTGTTGTTTGCGTGGGAAATGTTATTCCCAGTCACCGGACCCTTACCGGTAACTTGACATACTCTCGACATGCCTCAGCCCTCTAAAACCACATGCCCAACCCGGCATGGGTTGGCCGCTTAATCTCTCAGTCATTTGGCGCCAGGCGCCGCGTTTCTTTAGAGGTCTTACCGGCTACACCTACAGTGAAGGAACCGGGCCCCTAGAAAAGAGCGCTGCTTTATACCAGAAAGACTGAAGAGCAACAACATTCCGTGTGCGTGGAGTTGATAAAAACCCCATTTTTCCGGCTCCGAGCGCCTTGGATAAAGGCTATCGTCGCTAGAGACCGCTCGTCGCAGAGAATCGGCCAACACGCCAATTCAGGATTTTTCTCAATCGGCACGCACCGAAAACAATCGCACATAGTCCCCTTAAAATGAAAAAGGGGATAGTCATTTGCAAAAGAGCCCACTAGGGTAAGCATTTTCCAGACTGCACTTGCAGATGGGCCTTCGATCTGTAAAGGAATCCGACCATGCGCCTCGCTGCCCTACCGCTGTTGCTCGCCCCCCTTCTGCTGAGCCCGTTGGCCCATGCCGCCGCGCTGAGCGTGTGCACCGAGGCCAGCCCGGAAGGGTTCGACGTGGTGCAATACAATTCGCTGACCACCACCAACGCCTCGGCCGACGTGCTGATGAACCGCCTGGTGGACTTTGACACGGCCAGCGGCAAAGTGGTCGCCAGCCTGGCGGACAGCTGGGAAGTCACGCCAGACGGCCTGACTTACATCTTCAAATTGCACCCGCAGGTGAAATTCCACCGCACCGAGTACTTCAGCCCGACGCGTGAACTGACGGCCGAAGACGTGAAATTCAGCTTCGACCGTATGCTCGACCCGGCACACCCGTGGCACAAGGTTGCCCAAAGCGGCTTTCCGCACGCCCAATCGATGCAATTGCCCGCGCTTATCAAGAAGATCGATGCACTGGATCCGCTGACCATACGCTTCACGCTTGATCACCCGGACTCGACCTTCCTCGCAACCCTCAGCATGGGCTTCGCCTCGATTTACTCCGCCGAATACGCCGACAAATTGCTCAAGGCCGGCACTCCAGAGAAGCTCAACAGCCAGCCAATCGGCAGCGGACCGTTCGTTTTCACGCGCTTCCAGAAAGATGCCTCAATTCGCTACAAGGCAAATCCGGACTACTTCCGCGGCAAGCCGTCGGTGGATCCGTTGATCTTCGCCATCACCCCGGATGCCAACGTACGGTTGCAGAAGTTGCGCCGCAACGAGTGCCAGATTGCCCTATCGCCCAAGCCACTGGACGTACAGGCCGCGCTGAAAGAACCGACCCTGAACGTCGAAAAGACTGACGCCTTCATGACCGCGTTCGTCGGCATCAACAGCCAGCATCCGCCGCTGGACAAACCTGAAGTGCGCCAGGCGATCAACCTCGCATTCGACAAGGCCAACTACATCAAAGCCGTGTTCGAAGACACCGCCGAGGCTGCCGACGGCCCGTACCCGCCCAACACCTGGAGCTACGCCAAAGGCTTGCCGGGCTACCCGCATGACGTTGCAAAAGCTCGCGCACTGATGGCCAAGGCCGGGCTCAAGGACGGTTTCCAGACCACGATCTGGACTCGCCCTTCCGGCAGTTTGCTGAACCCGAACCCGAGCCTCGGCGCTCAACTGCTGCAATCCGACCTCGCGGAAATAGGCATCCAAGCCGAGATTCGGGTGATCGAATGGGGCGAACTGATTCGCCGCGCCAAGGCCGGCGAGCATGACCTGCTGTTCATGGGCTGGGCCGGCGACAACGGCGATCCGGACAACTTCCTCACGCCGCAGTTTTCCTGCGCGGCGGTCAAGTCCGGCACCAACTTCGCCCGTTACTGCAACCAGGACCTGGATAAGCTGATCAGCGCCGGCAAGACCACCGGCGAGCAAGGCGTACGCACCAAGCTCTACGAACAGGCCCAGGCGCAGATCCAGCAGCAGGCGCTGTGGCTGCCGCTGGCGCATCCGACTGCGTTCGCCCTGACGCGCAAAGAAGTCGAGGGTTATTCGGTCAGCCCATTCGGCCGGCAGGACTACTCGAAGGTCAACCTCAAATAATCCGCCCCGACACAAAACCTGTAGGAGCGAGCTTGCTCGCGATGATCGTCAACGATAACGCGGTAAACCTGACACCCCGTGGCGCTCTCAGGTTTATCGCGAGCAAGCTCGCTCCTACAGTTACATCCACCCGTATTCGGCCATGGACAGCGGATCGCCGTCGCCGATGATGAAATGGTCGAGCACCCGCACATCGATCAGCTCCAGCGCCTCCTGCAGGCGCTTGGTCAGTTTTCGATCGGCCTGACTGGGATCGGAATTGCCCGAAGGATGGTTGTGGCAGAGGATCACCGCTGCGGCATTGTGGGCCAAAGCACGCTTCACTACTTGGCGCGGATAAACGCTGGTGCAGTCGATGGAGCCGCGAAACAGCGATTCAAACGCCAGCACCCGATGCTTAGAATCCAGAAAGAGGCAGGCGAATACCTCATGAGGCTCATGACGCAGCATCGACTTGAGGTAATCACGCACCGCCAAAGGATTCTCCAGCACTGAGTTGTGACGCAGGCGCTCAGCCAGATGCCGACGGGCCATCTCCAACACCGCCTGCAACTGCGCAAATTTGGCCGGCCCGAGGCCGAGTTCACCACTAAAGGTCCGTAAATCCGCTTCCAGCAATCTGCGCAGACTGCCAAATTGGCTCAAGAGATGTCGCGCCAGATCCACGGCGCTTTTACCGGACACCCCGGTTCGAAGGAAGATAGCCAGAAGCTCAGCGTCCGAAAGGCTTGTCGCCCCCTGCTCCAACAGCTTCTCCCGTGGCCGCTCTGCCGCTGGCCAATCGCGAATACTCATAGCACCTCCCTGGAATGTGGGCACCGCTGTTCCGTAGCGGTCGCTGTGATATCGTAGCCCATCTTTTTTGCGGGCGATTTCATCCCTGGGGAGGGGGTATCGCCATGCAGTCATCAACGAAATGAAAGGCAGACCTATGCAGCGGCTGTATCGGAAACGCATCGTTCTGGGCGTCGGCGGCGGCATCGCGGCCTACAAGAGCGCCGACCTGGTTCGCCGACTGATCGACCAGGGCGCCGAAGTGCGCGTGGTCATGACCCGTGGCGGCAGCGAGTTCATTACGCCACTGACCATGCAGGCCTTGTCCGGGCACCCGGTCCACCTCGACCTGCTGGACCCGGCGGCCGAAGCCGCGATGGGGCACATCGAGCTGGCCAAATGGGCCGACCTGGTGCTGATCGCGCCGGCCACTGCGGACCTGATCGCCCGCTTGGCCCAAGGCATTGCCGACGACCTGCTGACCACGCTGGTGCTGGCCACCGACGCGGTGGTCGCCGTTGCACCGGCGATGAACCAGGCCATGTGGCGCGACCCGGCGACCCAGGCCAACCTGCAAACCCTCGAAAGCCGCCACATCAAAGCCTTCGGCCCGGCCTCCGGCAGTCAAGCCTGCGGCGATGTCGGCCTGGGCCGCATGCTTGAAGCCGTCGAGCTCGCCCAATGCGCGGCGGACTGCTTCCAGCGCAAGGCGCTAACCGGCAAACACGTGCTGATCACCGCCGGCCCGACCCAGGAAAACATCGACCCTGTGCGCTACATCACCAACCACAGCTCCGGAAAAATGGGCTTTGCCCTGGCCGAAGCGGCAGTGGAAGCCGGCGCTCGCGTAACCCTGATCACCGGCCCCGTGCACCTGCCGACCCCGGATCGCGTCACCCGTATCGACGTGGTCAGCGCCCGCGACATGCTCGCCGCCTGCGAAGCCGCGATCCCCTGCGACCTGTTTATCGCTTCTGCAGCGGTCGCAGACTACCGCCCGGAAGTCGTCGCCCCACAGAAACTCAAGAAAGACCCTACGAACGGCGACGGCTTGTTGCTACAGATGGTGCGCAACCCGGACATCCTGGCCAGCATCGCTACCCGCCCTGACCGTCCGTTCAGTGTCGGTTTCGCCGCCGAAACCGAACACCTGCTCGACTACGCTGCACGCAAGCTGAAAGACAAGAACCTCGATTTGATTGTCGCCAACGACGTCGCCAACCCGAGCATTGGCTTCAACAGCGAAGAAAACGCCTGCAGCGTGATCGACCGCCAGCTCCACGCCACACTTTTCGCCCAGACCAGCAAGAGCAAGATTGCTCGCCAGCTGATCACTTTTATCGCCGACCGTCTGAACCAGGTTTAATTTACATGCACGCTTTGCAAGCCAAGATCCTCGACCCACGCATCGGCAGCGAATTCCCGTTGCCACAGTACGCCACTCCAGGCTCCGCCGGCCTCGACCTGCGCGCCATGCTGGAAAAAGACACCGTGATCAAGCCGGGCGAAACCCTGCTGATCCCGACCGGCCTGTCGGTCTACATTGGTGATCCAGGTTTGGCCGCGCTGATTCTGCCGCGCTCCGGCCTGGGCCATAAGCACGGCATCGTGCTGGGCAACCTGGTCGGCTTGATCGACTCCGATTACCAGGGCCCGCTGATGGTGTCTTGCTGGAACCGCGGCCAAACCGATTTCAACATGGTGGTTGGCGAGCGACTGGCCCAACTGGTTCTGGTGCCGGTTGTCCAGGCACACTTCGAAATGGTCGAAGAGTTCGTCGAAACCGAGCGCGGCACCGGTGGTTTCGGGCACTCCGGTAGCCATTGATCCCGTGTAGGAGCTGCCGCAGGCTGCGATCTTTTGATTTTGGTTTTTTTAAGAACAAGATCAAAAGATCGCAGCCTGCGGCAGCTCCTACGGGAAATCGCGCAATATTCGCGACAGTTTTAGCTCCGAAAATCAAGGTATTGGCCGGCCTGGTACTGACTGGCATTGGTGGCATGGCCTTTTCGCACCACGAACTCTCTGCGGAAAACGCCGTCATATCCTTCAGTTTGAACCTGCCGACGAGTTCTTCGCGCACAGGTCCAACCACTTTCAAGATGGAGCATTTCCAGTAATGAGCAGCCCAGCCCAAGTCGCACCCAAGTTCCCTGACAGCATCTTCCGCGCCTACGACATTCGCGGTACCGTCCCGGAATTCCTGAATGCTGAAACCGCTTATTGGCTCGGTCGCGCCATCGGCGCCCAGAGTCTGGCTCAGGGCGAACCGAATGTTTCCGTTGGCCGCGACGGTCGCCTGTCCGGCCCGGAACTGGTCGAACAATTGATCAAAGGCCTGGCCGAAGCCGGTTGCCACGTCAGCGACGTTGGCCTGGTGCCAACGCCTGCGCTGTACTACGCCGCCAACGTACTGGCCGGCAAATCCGGTGTCATGCTCACCGGCAGCCACAACCCATCGAACTACAACGGTTTCAAAATCGTGATCGCTGGCGACACCCTCGCCAACGAACAGATCCAGGCCCTGCATGACCGTCTCAAGACCAACAACCTGAGCAGCGGCAAGGGCAGTATCACCCAGGTCGAGATCCTCGATCGCTACAACACCGAAATCGTTCAGGACGTCAAACTGGCTCGCCGCCTCAAAGTCGTGGTCGACTGCGGCAACGGCGCGGCCGGCGTGATCGCCCCGCAACTGATCGAAGCGCTGAACTGCGAAGTCATCCCGCTGTTCTGCGACGTCGACGGCAACTTCCCGAACCACCACCCGGACCCGGGCAAGCCTGAAAACCTCGTGGACCTGATCGCCAAGGTCAAGGAAACCAATGCCGACATCGGCCTGGCCTTCGATGGCGACGGTGACCGTGTCGGCGTGGTGACCAACACCGGCAGCATCGTCTACCCGGACCGCCTGCTGATGCTGTTCGCCCGCGACGTGCTCGCGCGCAACGCTGACGCGGAAATCATCTTCGACGTCAAATGCACCCGCCGCCTGACGCCGTTGATCAAGGAATATGGCGGTCGCCCGCTAATGTGGAAGACCGGTCACTCGTTGATCAAAAAGAAAATGAAGCACACCGGCGCCCTGTTGGCCGGCGAAATGAGCGGGCATATCTTCTTCAAGGAGCGCTGGTTCGGTTTTGACGACGGCATTTACAGCGCTGCGCGCCTGCTGGAGATTCTCAGCAAGGAAAAATCCACCGCGGAAGAGCTGTTTGCGACCTTCCCGAACGATATTTCTACGCCGGAAATCAATATCCATGTGACCGAAGAGAGCAAATTCAGCATCATTGATGCACTGCACGACGCGAAGTGGGGCGAAGGCGCCGACCTGACCACCATCGACGGCGTGCGAGTCGACTACGCCAAAGGCTGGGGCCTGGTGCGCGCGTCCAACACCACACCGGTGCTGGTGCTGCGTTTCGAGGCTGATGACGAGGCGGAATTGCAGCGCATCAAGGACGTTTTCAAAGTCCAGTTGAAGCGTGTTGCACCTGATCTCCAACTACCGTTTTGATTTATTGACGCGCCTTTTATCGAAGTGCCGGAGCCCTGAATGACCCTCGAACGCGAAGCCGCCGCCAACACCGCCAAGGTCCTGTCCGAAGCGTTGCCTTACATTCGCCGTTATGTCGGCAAGACGCTGGTGATCAAATACGGCGGCAACGCAATGGAAAGCGAGGAGCTGAAAACCGGCTTCGCCCGCGACATCGTGCTGATGAAAGCCGTGGGCATCAACCCGGTGGTGGTTCACGGTGGCGGCCCGCAGATCGGCGACCTGCTCAAGCGTCTGTCGATCGAGAGCCACTTCATTGATGGCATGCGCGTCACTGACGCGCAGACCATGGATGTGGTGGAAATGGTCCTTGGCGGCCAGGTGAACAAGGACATCGTCAACCTGATCAACCGTCATGGCGGCAGCGCAATCGGCCTGACGGGTAAAGACGCCGAGCTGATTCGCGCGAAGAAACTCACCGTGACCCGCCAGACGCCGGAGATGACCCAACCGGAAATCATCGACATCGGGCAAGTGGGCGAAGTGGTCGGGATCAATACCGACTTGCTGAACCTGCTGGTCAAAGGCGACTTCATTCCGGTGATCGCGCCGATTGGTGTTGGCGCCAACGGTGAGTCCTACAACATCAACGCCGATCTGGTGGCCGGTAAAGTGGCCGAAGCGCTGAAGGCTGAAAAGCTGATGCTGCTGACCAACATCGCCGGCCTGATGGACAAGTCGGGCACGGTTCTCACCGGCCTGACCACCCAACAGGTCGACGAACTGATCGCCGACGGCACCATCTACGGCGGCATGCTGCCGAAGATTCGTTGTGCGCTGGAGGCGGTTCAGGGCGGTGTGGGCAGCTCGTTGATCATCGATGGCCGGGTGCCGAATGCGATTCTGCTGGAGATCTTCACCGATACCGGCGTGGGCACTTTGATCAGTAATCGCAAGCGTCACTAAGCGATAGCGCATACAAAAAGACCCCGCTCAACTGGCTGAGCGGGGTCTTTTTTTGCCCGCGATCCCTGCGGGAATTTATCACCCCTGTAGGAGCTGCCGAAGGCTGCGATCTTTTGACTTTGGCTTTCTAAAAACAAGATCAAAAGATCGCAGCCTTCGGCAGCTCCCACAGGGGGATTGCGTTACACGCCGAATTGGGCGCGGTAGGCTTCTACGGCTGGCAGATGCTGCTTGAGCTGCGGATCATCAGCCAGGAATTCCAGCACCTGGTTCAGCGACACAATGCTGATCACCGGAATCCCGAAGTCACGCTCAACTTCCTGGATCGCCGACAACTCACCATTGCCACGCTCCTGACGGTTCAAGGCGATCAGCACGCCCGCCGCCTTGGCGCCGTCCTGGGAAGCGATGATCTGCATCACTTCGCGGATGGCGGTACCCGCCGTGATCACGTCATCGATGATCAGCACGTCGCCGGTCAGCGGAGCGCCAACCAGGCTGCCGCCTTCGCCGTGGGCCTTGGCTTCCTTGCGGTTGAAGCACCATGGCAGGTCACGGTCGTGATGTTCGGCCAGGGCCACTGCAGTGGTCGCCGCCAAAGGGATGCCTTTGTAGGCCGGACCGAACAGCACGTCGAACGCAATGCCGCTCTCGACGATGGCTGCCGCGTAGAAACGACCCAACTGCGCCAAGGCAGAACCGGAGTTGAACAGGCCGGCATTGAAGAAGTAAGGACTGGTGCGCCCGGACTTCAGGGTGAACTCACCGAAGCGCAAAACGCCGCGATCGATGGCAAAACGAATGAAATCGCGCTGATACGCTTGCATGAAAAAAACCCCAAATACCACGGATTTAGCTAATTAGGTTGACGCCGTGTATCATACACGCACGCGATTTTTGGGGCCATTTATGCGGATCATCAGTGTGAACGTCAATGGTATTCAGGCTGCAGTGGAGCGAGGTTTGCTCAGTTGGCTGCAAGCACAGAATGCCGACGTCATCTGCCTGCAGGACACCCGCGCCTCCGCCTTTGAACTGGACGATCCAGCCTTCCAACTGGATGGATACTTCCTTTATGCCTGCGAAGCCGAAGTTCCCGCCCAGGGTGGCGTGGCTTTGTATTCGCGGCTGCAACCGAAGGCTGTCATCAGCGGTCTCGGTTTCGAGACGGCCGACCGCTACGGGCGCTACCTGCAAGCCGATTTCGACAAGGTCAGCATCGCGACCTTACTGCTCCCTTCGGGGCAGAATGGCGATGAAGATTTGAATCAGAAGTTCAAGCTAATGGACGACTTCGCCCGTTATCTGGATAAACAGCGACGCAAACGTCGCGAGTACATTTACTGTGGCTCGCTGTACGTGGCGCAACAGAAGCTGGATATCAAGAACTGGCGCGACAGCCAGCAATCCCCGGGCTTCCTGGCACCTGAACGTGCCTGGATGGACGAGATTGTCGGCAACATGGGTTACGTCGATGCCCTGCGCGAAGTCAGCCGTGAAGGCGACCAGTACAGCTGGTGGCCGGATAACGAACAGGCCGAGATGCTCAACCTCGGTTGGCGCTTCGACTATCAGTTGCTGACACCGGGCCTGCGTCGCTTCGTTCGCAGCGCACGCTTGCCACGTCAACCACGGTTCTCGCAGCACGCGCCGCTGATCGTGGACTACGACTGGACGCTGACCATTTAATTTGCACTGGTCGGATAAACAAAATGCCCGTATCGCAAGATACGGGCATTTTTCGTATGCACTATATCAACACAGGTTCAATGGCCTGAACTTCATACGGCGGCAAAAAACGGCAGAGCAAGGTACAACTTGATCACAATGACATTAATGATGTCGATGAAGAACGCCCCCACCATTGGCACCACTAGAAAGGCTATTTGCGAAGGTCCGTAGCGCTGTGTCACCGCTTGCATGTTAGCGATGGCAGTTGGCGTTGCACCCAGTCCAAAACCGCAGTGTCCAGCCGCCAAGACCGCCGCATCATAGTTACTACCCATGACTCTAAACGTCACGAAAATCGCAAACAACGCCATTACCAATGCTTGCGCAGCCAGGATAATGAAGATCGGCAAAGCCAGTGCAGCCAGGTCCCACAGTTTGAGCGACATCAGAGCGATCGCCAGAAACAGCGACAGGCTGACGTTCCCCAGCACGGAGACTTCACGCTCAAACACTTGATACAGACCCAGTGCGGAAAGCCCGTTGCGTAAAACCACTCCCATGAACAAGACGCAAACGAACGTCGGCAACTCAAATGCAGAGCCGTGGAGCAGGCCATTCAAGAGGGATCCTGCCATCAAACTGACGGCGATCAGAGCAAGGGTCTCGATAAACGAAAATGGCGTGATCGAGCGCTCTTTGTTCGGCTGCTCAAAGCCCTTTGGCAGCCGCGGCTTATCTTGCTCACAGCCGGGCGTCTGAACGCGTTTAATGAGCAGGCGAGCGACCGGACCACCAATCAAACCACCCAGCACCAGGCCAAACGTCGCGGAGGCCATCGCAAGCTCAGACGCGGAAGCCAGACCGAACTTCTCACTGAACGTCGCCCCCCAAGCAGCGCCAGTACCGTGACCGCCAGATAATGTAATCGAGCCCGTCAACAAGCCCATCAACGGATCAAGCCCCAAGGCCTTTGCGAGCCCGATGCCCATGGCATTCTGGACCACCAGAAGCCCAATGACCGCCAGTAGAAAAACCCCCACTACGCGCCCGCCTTTCTTCAGGCTGGCGAAATCTGCACTCAAGCCAATGGTGGCAAAAAACGCCAGCATCAAGGGCGTCTGCAGGGAAGTATCAAAGCGGACTTCGAGATCAAGGCCCCGAAACGCCAAGAGAATCAGGGCGACCACCAGGCCACCGGCTACGGGTTCAGGAATGTTGTAGGCCCGCAAGAAACCAACACGTGTGACAAGTCCACGCCCCAGCAATAGCACTAAAGAGGCGGCCACAAGTGTTCCGTAAAAATCGAGTTGAATCATTGGAGTTATTCTTTGATATATATTCAGGGGGCGAACTTTTTACCTGGACACGCCTCTTGAACAGGTTGATCTCTCAACGCTGGTTAGTACTAGATTCAAGGACCGTCAATGGTCAGAACATATCGAAATATTTCTTGATAAATATTACTTGGCGCAACTTTATCAACCGCCAAGTCTCATTGCCAAGCTCATACACGGCACGGAGGCTTTGCAGTTGTGACTAGAAGTGTAGGGGAGATAGTTATACAAGTGAAAATCTGGGCAGAGGCTCAGTCTGTCAGGCATGTATCTTTTGCAACGGGAAAAAGTTTTAATTCTAAAAAAAGAAAAGTCCTACACGACAGGGTAATTAATTCAAGTTCCGGTGCACTGCGTTTTGCCGCTGAGTTTTAAATGTGGGAGCGGGCTTGCTCGCGAAAGCGGCTGATCATTCAACACTTAAGTTGACTGACCCACCGCTTTCGCGAGCAAGCCCGCTCCCACATTGGGATCTACGCAGTGCTACTTGATCAACCGCCAGGTGAATGGATACCGATAAGGCACCCCTTCATTGGCCTTCACGCCAGCAATGATCGTCAGCACCAGCGCACCGATTGCGATCAGACCGAACAGGAAGAAGCCGACAATCACCACCATCAGCAGGAAGCAGATGGCGGAGGCAATGGCGACGGTGATCTGGAAATTCAGCGCCTCCTTGCCCTGCGCATCGACGAAGGGGTCCATCTCGCGCTTCATCTGCCAGAGAATCAGTGGACCGATCAACGTGCCGAATGGAATCCAGATCCCCAACAAGGCGGACAGGTGACAAAACATCGCCCATTGCCGAACTTCTTTGCTCGGGGTGGGCAGCAACTCTTGTTCGTCACTCATGGCGTCCTCCTTGTGTGGAGCGGTCCGATCAGTCGGCCAGTGCAGCCTGTTGCAGTTCGAAGATCTCGGTCATGCCTTTCTTCGCCAGTTCCAGCATGGCGCTCAGCTCTTCCGGCTGGAACGGCGCGCCTTCGGCAGTGCCCTGGACTTCAATGAAGCCGCCCGTGCTGGTCATCACCACGTTCAGGTCAGTCTCGGCAGCCGAGTCTTCCAGGTAGTCGAGATCGAGCACAGGCTCGCCCTGGTACATGCCGACCGAAACGGCCGCGATCATTTGTTTCAGCGGATCACCGCCTTTCAGGCCGCCGCGCTTCTTGATCACTTTCAAGGCATCGACCAGCGCAACCATGGCCCCGGTGATGGACGCGGTGCGGGTGCCGCCGTCAGCCTGGATCACGTCGCAGTCGACGTACAGGGTGACATCACCCAGCTTGGACATATCCAGGGATGCGCGCAGGGATCGACCGATCAGACGCTGGATTTCCAGGGTACGACCGCCTTGTTTGCCACGGCTCGCTTCACGCTGGTTACGCTCGCCGGTGGCGCGCGGCAACATGCCATATTCAGCGGTCAACCAGCCTTGGCCCTGACCTTTCAGGAACCGCGGCACGCCGTTTTCGACGCTGACGGTGCAGATGACTTTGGTATCACCGAACTCGACCAGTACAGATCCCTCGGCGTGTTTGGTGTAGTTGCGGGTAATGCGGATCGAGCGGAGCTGATCGGCAGCGCGACCACTTGGACGTTTCATAGGGAATACCTGTACGGGGACGGAAAACTGCCGAGCATTATAGAGCCGCGCGCCAAGACTGGGCACTTCTAAAAAATCCGCCCGACGATTGAAGGCTCTGGCATGAGCCTGGAACAGGCTTTACCGACGGCCTGCAGCCTATTGTCACACCGTGTGTTTGGGCGCATCCGCCCCACTGCGCTACAATCCTGCGCCTTTGCTGCCTGTCGGCTTTAATTCACAGATAGCGGGTCCGTGAAACCTTGGGTTGCGCGTCGACCCGCATTGCGAGGTACCTCCATGGTGCACAGCATGACCGCCTTCGCCCGCGTCGAGAAAGCCGGCGTCCAGGGCACCCTGAGCTGGGAATTGCGCTCGGTCAACAGCCGCTACCTGGAACCGCACCTGCGCCTGCCGGAGTCCTTTCGCGACCTCGAAGGCGCGGTCCGCGAAGCGCTGCGCCAGGGTATTTCCCGGGGCAAGCTGGAATGCACCCTGCGCTTCACCGAAGAAAGCACCGGCAAACCACTGCAAGTAGACCGCGAGCGCGCCGCCCAATTGGTCGCTGCCGCCGAGACGATTGCCAGCCTGATCAAGAACCCGGCGGCGCTTAACCCTCTGGAAGTGTTGGCGTGGCCTGGCGTTCTGGTGGGCGATGCCACCGACCCGCAAGCCCTGAACGCCGAGGCACTGGCGCTGTTCAACGAAGGCCTGAAAGAACTCAAGGCCGGCCGCGAACGCGAAGGCGCGGAACTGGCTCGGCTGATCAACGATCGCCTGACCTCCATTGAAAAAGACGTGGTGACCTTGCGTGAACTGGTTCCGCAAATGCTCGCCACCCAGCGCCAGAAAGTGCTCGACCGCTTTGCCGACATGAAGGCCGAGATGGATCCGCAGCGCCTGGAACAGGAAATGGTCATGCTCGCTCAGAAGAGCGACGTCGCCGAAGAACTGGATCGCCTGAGCACCCACATCATTGAAGTTCGCCGGGTGCTCAAGTCCGGCGGCGCTGCCGGTCGGCGTCTGGACTTCCTGATGCAGGAGCTCAACCGCGAGGCCAACACACTGGGCTCCAAAGCCTTCGATCCGCGCAGCACCCAGGCGGCGGTCAACCTCAAGGTGTTGATCGAGCAGATGCGCGAACAAGTGCAGAATATTGAGTAAGGCAACCCCGACATGACCCACAGCACCGGCACCCTGTACATCATTTCCGCCCCTTCGGGCGCGGGCAAGAGCAGCCTGGTCAAGGCCCTGACTGACGCTGATCCGGAGATCCGCGTCTCGGTCTCCCACACCACCCGCGCCATGCGCCCCGGTGAAGTCAACGGCGTGAACTATCACTTCGTCGAACGCAGCGACTTCGTGAAGATGATCGAGCACGGGGATTTCCTCGAGCGCGCCGAGGTGTTCGGCAATCTCTACGGCACTTCGCAAAGCCACCTGCAGCAGACACTGGACGAAGGCCACGACCTGATTCTGGAAATCGACTGGCAGGGTGCCGAGCAAGTGCGCAAGTTGATGCCCCAGGCCCGGTCGATTTTCATTCTGCCGCCCTCCCTGCAGGCCTTGCACCAGCGCCTGACCAACCGTGGCCAGGACAGCGACGAAATCATCGACGGCCGGATGCGTGAAGCCGTCAGCGAGATGAGCCATTACGTCGACTACGACTACTTGATCATCAACGACGATTTCACCCACGCATTGCGCGATTTACAGGCGATTTTCCGGGCCAACCAGTTGCATCAGAAGCGCCAGCAGCAGCGTAACGGAAAACTTTTGGCTGAATTGCTCAGCTAAACAGCACTTCCCAAAACCGCTGCAAGGGCTTTACATTGGCACTTGCAGCGCGTTGAAGGGCTTGGTCAAAAAATCAGCGCTTCCCTAATCGCTGGTGATTTTTTAAACTGTTGAGTCCGCTCGCCCACCCGGGCAGCGCGCATATTGCATTCGCTCCGAGGAATACCATGGCCCGCGTAACCGTTGAAGACTGCCTGAACCACGTGGAAAACCGTTTTGAGCTGGTCATGCTGTCCACCAAGCGTGCCCGTCAACTGGCCACCGGCGGCAAAGAGCCACTGGTTCAGTGGGAAAACGACAAGCCTACCGTCGTAGCGCTGCGTGAAATCGCTGAAGGCCTGATGAGCTACGAGTTCATCGCCAATGCTGAAATCGTCGAAGACGAACCGCTGTTCGCAGCGTTCGAGGACGAGTCCAACGAGGCCGTCTAAGCCTATGCCTGGTCGACGTAGCACGGCGCAGGGTCACAGCGAACGGCAGGAGTCATCATGCCGAGCATAGACGCCCTCGCCGATCGCTTATCGACCTACCTCGGCAAGGACCAGGTCAACCTGGTCCGCCGAGCGTACTTCTACGCCGAACAAGCCCACGACGGCCAACGCCGCCGCAGCGGCGAGGCGTATGTCACGCATCCTCTTGCAGTGGCGAACATTCTTGCCGACATGCACATGGACCATCAGAGCTTGATGGCTGCGATGCTGCATGACGTGATCGAAGACACCGGTATTGCCAAGGAAGCGCTGCAAGCGCAGTTCGGCGAAACCGTGGCCGAATTGGTCGACGGGGTCAGCAAACTGACCCAGATGAACTTCGAGACCAAAGCCGAAGCACAAGCCGAAAACTTCCAGAAAATGGCCATGGCCATGGCGCGCGACATTCGCGTGATCCTGGTCAAGCTGGCTGACCGCCTGCACAACATGCGCACGCTGGAAGTGCTGTCCGGCGAAAAACGCCGACGCATCGCCAAGGAAACCCTGGAAATCTATGCGCCCATCGCCAATCGCCTGGGCATGCACGCCATCCGCATAGAGTTCGAAGACCTCGGCTTCAAGGCCATGCACCCGATGCGTTCCGCGCGGATCTACCAGGCGGTCAAGCGCGCCCGGGGCAACCGCAAGGAAATCGTCAACAAGATCGAAGAGTCCCTCAGCCACTGCCTGGCCATTGATGAAATCCAGGGCGAGGTCAGCGGTCGCCAGAAGCATCTTTACGGCATCTACAAGAAAATGCGCGGCAAGCGTCGAGCCTTCAACGAGATCATGGACGTGTACGCGTTCCGGATCATCGTCGACAAGGTCGATACCTGCTACCGCGTGTTGGGTGCTGTGCATAATTTGTACAAACCGTTGCCGGGGCGGTTCAAGGATTACATCGCGATCCCCAAGGCCAACGGCTATCAATCGCTGCACACCACGTTGTTCGGCATGCACGGTGTTCCGATCGAGATCCAGATCCGCACCCGCGAAATGGAAGAGATGGCCAACAACGGCATCGCTGCCCATTGGCTGTACAAATCCAGTGGCGACGAACAGCCCAAAGGCACTCATGCCCGCGCCCGCCAATGGGTCAAAGGCGTGCTGGAAATGCAGCAACGGGCCGGCAACTCGCTGGAATTCATCGAAAGCGTGAAGATCGACCTGTTCCCGGACGAGGTCTACGTGTTCACGCCCAAAGGCCGGATCATGGAGCTGCCCAAAGGCTCCACGGCGGTCGATTTCGCTTACGCGGTGCACACCGACGTGGGCAACAGTTGCATTGCCTGCCGGATCAATCGTCGTCTCGCGCCGCTGTCCGAACCGCTGCAAAGCGGTTCCACGGTCGAAATCGTCAGCGCCCCCGGCGCACGGCCGAACCCGGCATGGCTCAACTTCGTGGTCACCGGCAAGGCACGTACACACATTCGCCATGCGCTGAAACTGCAACGTCGCTCCGAGTCCATCAGCCTTGGCGAACGCCTGCTGAACAAGGTCCTCAACGGTTTTGACAGCTCGCTGGAGAAGGTGGCGGCCGAGCGCGTCAAAGCGATGCTTACCGAATACCGCCTCGAACTGATCGAAGACTTGCTCGAAGACATCGGCCTGGGCAATCGCATGGCTTATGTGGTCGCCCGCCGCCTGCTTGGTGAAGGCGAACAACTGCCCAGCGCAGAAGGTCCGTTGGCGATTCGTGGCACGGAAGGCCTGGTACTCAGCTACGCCAAATGCTGCACACCGATCCCGGGGGACCCGATTGTCGGCCACCTGTCGGCGGGTAAAGGCATGGTCGTGCACCTGGACAACTGCCGCAACATCAGCGAAATCCGCCACAACCCGGAAAAATGCATCCAGCTCTCGTGGGCCAAGGATGTCACCGGCGAATTCAACGTCGAGTTGCGCGTCGAGCTGGAACATCAGCGCGGCCTGATCGCCCTGCTGGCCAGCAGCGTCAACGCGGCCGACGGCAATATCGAAAAAATCAGCATGGACGAGCGCGATGGTCGCATCAGCGTGGTCCAACTGGTGGTCAGCGTGCACGACCGTGTGCACCTGGCTCGCGTGATCAAGAAACTGCGTGCCTTGACCGGGGTGATTCGCATCACCCGCATGCGCGCCTAAGCCACCCTTACAAGGAGTCATTCATGACCAAGACTGTTATCACCAGCGACAAGGCCCCGGCCGCCATCGGTACTTACTCCCAGGCGATCAAGGCTGGCAACACCGTCTACATGTCGGGTCAAATTCCTCTGGACCCAAAAACCATGGAACTGGTTGAAGGCTTCGAAGCCCAGACCGTCCAGGTGTTCGAGAACCTCAAAGCCGTGGCCGAAGCAGCCGGTGGTTCGTTCAAGGACATCGTCAAACTGAACATCTTCCTCACCGACCTGAGCCACTTCGCCAAGGTCAACGAGATCATGGGCAAGTACTTTGACCAGCCTTACCCTGCCCGCGCCGCCATCGGCGTGGCCGCCCTGCCAAAGGGTTCGCAGGTTGAAATGGATGCCATTCTGGTCATCGAGTAATGCGTCCGGCGCAGCCTTTGCAGGTTGCGCCGACTTCGTATCTGAAAGGATTCCACCATGCGCCAAGCGCTAGCTCTCTCGCTGGTCGCCCTACTCTTGGGCGGATGTGCCAGCAACCCTGCCGACCGTGACATCAGCGGCACCTGGATCAATCAGGTGGCAATCGATGCCGCATCCAAAGGCGGCCCCCTGCGTGAAGCGCTCCAGGCCTATGGCCCGAACCTGGAATGGGACATCAACACCAAGGCCAGTCAGGCCCGCTACACCAACGGTTTTGAAAACGTCGAAGGCAAGTTGCTGGGCGAAGAGTCCGGCGCCTGGAAGGTCGACTTTTATGGCAGCTCCGCCAGCGAGCTGAAGCGTGATGGCAAGCAACTGAGCCAGGCCGCCAATGACAATGAACCTGCCCAGGTCTTCGACCGCGCGTTGATCCCGGTGCCGGAAGGCGCTCCGATGGGGGCCAGTTTCGAGCGTGCGCTGTATTCGTCCTACATGGGTGGCAGCTGGAAAGTTGTCAGCGGCCCCGGTGAAGGCAGCACGGTGCAATTCCAGGCCGACGGCCAGGTTTCCGGCCTGCCGGGCGCGGATCGCTATGCACTGTGCCTGGCCGGCGATTGCGCGTCGATGAGCAGTGGCAACGACAACATGTGGTTGCAACTGAATGGCCAGGGCAACACCTGGATCTTTGCGCGCAAGGGCAAGGAGCTGGAGATTCTCCAGGCGGTGAACACCGCGCAGGCGGATGAAATGCCTTCGTTCACACCGGGTGAACGCAAGTGGTTGCTCGAAAAGCAGTGATTCCTTGAAAAGATCGCAGCCTTCGGCAGCTCCTACAAGGTTATGTAAACACCTGTAGGAGCTGCCGAAGGCTGCGATCTTTTGATTTCAGCGGCCTTCAAGAATGGCGGCATAACCTTCGCGATAGCTCGGATACTTCGGTGCCCAACCCAACGCCTTCGCCCGAGCATTACTGCACTGCTTGCTGCCAGTGCGACGCACACTCGCATCGTTTGCCCATTCGGTCACACCCAGATACTCACGCAACCAGTCCACCACCTCCGCCAAGGGTGCCGGTGCATCATCGACGCCTATATAGACGTCATCCAACGCCACGCCGCGCCGATCCGCCTCGAGCAAATACGCCATCAAACCTGCGGCATCGTCGGCATGGATGCGGTTGGCATACAACGGCGGATCGACCTCGACGCGATAACCCCCCCGAACCTGAGTCAGCAATCGCTCGCGACCCGGACCGTAGATACCGGTCAGGCGTACGATGCTGGCCGGGATGCCACTGTTCAGGGCAACTTGCTCCGCTTCGAGCATCAAACGCCCTGAAAAACCGGCCGCCACCGCTGGCGAAGTCTCATCGACCCACTCGCCATCCTGTTGGCCATAAACACTGCTACTGGAAACAAACAGCAGTCGATTGGGCACTTGCCCGTAGTCATTCAACCACTCCAGCACATGCTGCAAGCCCTGGACATAGGCGGCGCGGTAACCGGCCTCGTCGTGATCGGTGGCCGCCGCGCAATACACCAGGTAATCCACCGCTCCGACTGGCCAGGTCGCCGGGCAGTCTTCAGTAAACAAGTCGCCGGCTACGCCAATAACACCGTCCGGCAAACGAGAAACGTCACGGCGCAAGCCATGAACCTCCCATCCGGCAGCCAGCAATTGCGTGGCCAGGCGACTGCCGACATCACCGCAACCGGCGATCAAAACAGAGGGTGCGGACATCAGAAAACTCCCATCGGAAAGGCACGGACTAGCGCTGGCAAAGGACGAGCGGCTAGCAATGGAGGAAAAAAAGAGACTCTATTACTTTTGTTAACAAGAATTAATTGCAATAATGCCCGCCACTTTTGTTCTCGGCCTTGCGAGGCCTGGAAGAGCATCTACCGTTTTTCTTTCTCAGGTCCGGCCAGCATGACACGCAATCAACTCCCCGCTTCGCCAACCAAACGACCTCGCGCCTGGAGCGCAGTGGCCGCCCTGCTGCTCAGCCTGATGCTGGCACCGGTCGCCGCCTTCGCCGACGCACAAGCGCCAGCCGCTCCGGCCACCGCTGCCGCGCCAGCTCCAGCTCCAGCTCCAGCTCCAGCTGATCACGCCGCTCCAGCGGCTTCTCCGGTCGCGACCGACCCGGCCCAGGCTGTCGACGCCAACGCCGAAGACGTGCCTGAAGTCCTCGAAGCCGACAACACCCTGGGCATGGCTCACGACCTGTCGCCGTGGGGCATGTACCAGAACGCCGATATTATCGTGAAAGTCGTGATGATTGGCCTGGCTATCGCATCGATCATCACCTGGACCATCTGGATCGCCAAGGGTTTCGAGTTGATGGGCGCCAAGCGTCGTCTGCGCAACGAAATCGTCCACCTGAAAAAAGCCACCACCCTTAAAGAAGCCAGCGCGACTGCCGCCAAGGCTGGCACCCTCGCCAACCTGCTGGTGCATGACGCGCTGGAAGAAATGCGCCTGTCGACCAACAGCCGCGAGAAAGAAGGTATCAAGGAACGCGTCGCCTTCCGTCTCGAGCGTCTGGTGGCTGCCTGCGGCCGCAACATGAGCAGCGGCACCGGCGTGCTCGCCACCATTGGTTCCACCGCGCCGTTCGTGGGTCTGTTCGGCACTGTGTGGGGCATCATGAACAGCTTCATCGGCATTGCCAAAACCCAGACGACCAACCTCGCCGTCGTGGCGCCCGGCATCGCCGAAGCGTTGCTGGCCACCGCGCTGGGTCTGGTGGCTGCGATTCCAGCCGTTGTGATCTACAACGTATTCGCCCGCTCCATTGCCGGTTACAAGGCGCAAGTGTCCGACGCGTCGGCAGAAGTCCTGCTGCTGGTCAGCCGCGACCTCGACCACCAGCCTGAGCGCAGCTCGCAACCGCACATGGTGAAAGTGGGGTAATCGGCCATGGGCCTGCATTTGAGAGAAGGCGCAGACGACGATCTGGCCGAGAACCACGAAATCAACGTCACGCCGTTCATCGACGTGATGCTGGTCCTGTTGATCATCTTCATGGTGGCCGCCCCGCTGGCGACCGTGGACATCAAGGTCGACCTGCCTGCCTCCAGCGCCAAGCCGGCGCCACGGCCAGAGAAGCCGGTATTCCTCAGCGTAAAAGCTGACCAGCGCCTGTTCCTCGGCGAAGACGAAGTGAAAGCCGAAGCCCTCGGCGCCACACTCGACGCCAAGACCAAGGGCAAGAAGGACACGACGATCTTCTTCCAGGCTGATAAAGGCGTGGATTACGGCGACCTGATGAGCGTGATGGACAACCTGCGTTCCGCCGGCTACCTGAAGGTGGGTCTGGTCGGACTCGAGACAGTCAAGAAATGATCACGACGCGCCATAAGCTGACGCGTTACAGCGGGAGCCTGGCCGTGGTGCTGGCCGTCCATGCGCTGGCCATTGCGCTGGCGATGAACTGGACCGCGCGCCCACCCATCGAGCTGCCGCCGCAGGCGATGATGGTCGAGCTGGCACCGGTTCCGGCCCCGCCACCTCCGGCACCGCCGAAGGTGATAACGCCGCCACAGACGCCCGCCCCGGTGGAAGAGTTGCCGATACCAAAGCTGGCTGAAGTGCCAAAGGCCGAGATCACCGTTCCAAAACCGGTCAAGCCCAAGCCCAAGCCTCAACCGCCCAAGCCTGTGGAGAAAAAACCGGAGCCGCCGAAGGAGAAGCCGTCCGAGGAGAAACCTAGCGACGTGCAACCGACCCAGGCGCCGACGGAGAAATCCGCTCAGCCAGTACAGGGCCCGACCGCCGCGCAGCAAGCGGCCAAAGCCAGCTGGCAAGGCACCCTGCTCGCTCACCTGGCCAAGTACAAAAAGTACCCGGCCAGTGCGCAAGCGCGGAACAAGGAAGGTTTGAATCGTCTGCGCTTTGTGGTGGATGCCGAAGGTAACGTGTTGTCGTTCGAACTGGTGGGCCGCTCCGGCAACGCCGATCTGGACCGGGCCACCCTGGAAATGATCCGCCGCGCGCAGCCGCTGCCAAAGCCACCGGCCGACATGCTGACCAATGGCGCCATCGAAATCGTTGCACCGTTTGTTTATTCGCTGGAACGCCGGCGGTAAACAGCAGCAGATCAAAAGATCGCAGCCTTCGGCAGCTCCCACAGGGTGAACATCAATCCTTGTAGGAGCTGCCGAAGACTGCGATCTTTTTTGCTTTTCGCCCATCCGCATGCGGGCAAACCCGCATTGCCCTGTGTCACTCGACACACTCAGTCTGATAACGTGCGTCTATCGATTGCAGCCGGTATGCTTGGCTCGCAACTTCATGGACGCTTGCTATGACTCTTACAGAATTACGCTACATCGTTACCCTCGCCCAAGAGCAGCACTTCGGCCACGCGGCCGAGCGTTGCCACGTCAGCCAGCCGACCCTGTCGGTGGGCGTGAAAAAGCTTGAAGACGAACTCGGTGTGCTGATTTTCGAGCGCAGCAAGAGCGCCGTGCGCCTGACCCCGGTCGGCGAAGGCATTGTGGCCCAGGCACAGAAAGTCCTGGAACAGGCCCAAGGCATCCGCGAACTGGCCCAGGCCGGCAAGAACCAGCTGACCGCCCCGCTGAAAGTCGGCGCGATCTACACCGTCGGCCCGTACCTGTTCCCGCACCTGATTCCGCAACTGCACCGGGTCGCCCCGCAGATGCCGTTGTACATCGAAGAAAACTTCACCCACATCCTGCGCGACAAACTGCGCAACGGTGAACTGGACGCGATCATCATCGCCCTGCCGTTCAACGAAGCCGATGTACTGACCCTGCAACTCTACGACGAACCGTTCTACGTCCTGATGCCAGCCCAGCACCCGTGGACGCAAAAAGAATCCATCGACGCCGCCCTGCTCAACGACAAGAGCCTGCTGCTGCTCGGCGAAGGCCATTGCTTCCGCGATCAAGTGCTGGAAGCCTGCCCAACGCTGGCCAAAGGCAACGACGGCGCCAAGCACACCACCGTGGAATCCAGCTCCCTGGAAACCATCCGCCACATGGTGGCCTCCGGCCTGGGCATTTCGATCCTGCCGCTCTCGGCCGTGGACAGCCACCATTACGCCCCCGGCGTCATCGCTGTGCGCCCACTGACGCCGCCTGTACCGTTCCGCACCGTGGCCATCGCCTGGCGTGCAAGCTTCCCACGACCGAAAGCCATCGAGATTCTCGCTGACTCCATTCGCCTGTGCTCGGTGGCCAAGCCACCGAAGCCCGTGGTTGCGGCTTAAGTCGCTGTCATGACCGAGTTGTCGCAAGTGTCGGTGACGGCACTCAAGGGTGTCGGTGAGGCCATGGCCGAGAAACTGGCCAAGGTCGGCCTGGAGAATCTCCAGGACGTGCTGTTTCACCTGCCATTGCGTTATCAGGACCGCACCCGCGTGGTCCCCATCGGCCATTTGCGACCCGGGCAAGACGCCGTGATCGAAGGCACCGTCAGCGGCGCCGACGTGGTCATGGGCCGACGCCGCAGCCTTGTTGTTCGGCTGCAGGACGGTACCGGCGGGTTGAGCCTGCGCTTTTATCATTTCAGCAACGCGCAGAAAGAAGGCCTCAAACGCGGCACGCGAATTCGCTGCTACGGCGAAGCGCGGCCCGGTGCGTCGGGGCTGGAAATCTACCACCCGGAATACCGCGCCATTACCGGCGACGAACCGCCGCCGGTGGATGAAACCCTGACGCCGGTCTACCCGCTCACTGAGGGCCTGACCCAACAGCGCCTGCGCCAGTTGTGCATGCAAACCCTGACGATGCTCGGCCCGACCAGCCTGCCCGACTGGCTGCCCACCGAACTGGCGCGCGATTATCAACTCGCGCCACTGGCCGATGCGATCCGCTACCTGCATCACCCACCGGCCGATGCCGACGTCGACGAACTCGCCCTCGGTCATCACTGGGCGCAGCACCGTTTGGCCTTTGAAGAACTGTTGACCCATCAACTGTCCCAGCAGCGGCTGCGCGAGAGCATGCGCTCGCTGCGCGCGCCGGCGATGCCCAAAGCCACGAAGCTGCCGGCGAAATACCTGGCCAATCTTGGCTTTGCCCCGACCGGCGCCCAACAACGGGTCGGCAACGAAATCGCCTACGACCTCAGTCAGCACGAGCCGATGCTGCGGCTGATTCAGGGCGATGTCGGCGCGGGTAAAACCGTGGTCGCCGCCCTCGCCGCGCTCCAGGCGCTGGAAGCCGGTTATCAGGTCGCGCTGATGGCGCCTACCGAGATTCTTGCCGAGCAGCACTTCATCACCTTCAAGCGCTGGCTCGAACCGCTGGGCATTGAAGTCGCGTGGCTGGCGGGCAAGCTCAAGGGCAAGAACCGCGTCGCCGCACTGGAGCAAATCGCCACCGGCACACCGATGGTGGTCGGCACCCACGCGCTATTCCAGGACGAAGTGCAATTCAAGAACCTCGCACTGGCGATCATCGACGAACAGCACCGTTTCGGCGTGCAGCAGCGCTTGGCGTTGCGGCAGAAAGGCGTTGGTGGGCGAATGTGTCCGCATCAGCTGATCATGACCGCCACACCGATCCCGCGAACGTTGGCCATGAGCGCCTATGCCGACCTCGACACCTCGATCCTCGACGAACTCCCCCCCGGCCGAACCCCGGTGAACACCGTGCTGATCACCGATACCCGGCGTGTCGAAGTCATCGAACGCGTACGCGGCGCCTGCGCTGAAGGGCGCCAAGCCTATTGGGTGTGCACGCTGATCGAAGAGTCGGAAGAGCTGACCTGCCAAGCGGCAGAAACGACTTACGAAGACCTCACCGCCGCCCTCGGCGAGCTGAAGGTCGGGCTGATCCACGGCCGTATGAAGCCTGTCGAAAAAGCCGCGGTCATGGCCGAATTCAAGGCCGGCAACCTGCAACTGCTGGTCGCGACCACGGTGATCGAAGTAGGCGTCGATGTGCCCAACGCCAGTTTGATGATCATCGAAAACCCCGAGCGTCTCGGCCTCGCGCAACTGCACCAGTTGCGCGGCCGTGTGGGTCGAGGCAGTGCTGCCAGCCATTGCGTGCTGCTCTACCATCCGCCGCTGTCGCAGATTGGTCGCCAGCGCTTGGGCATCATGCGCGAAACCAACGATGGATTTGTCATCGCCGAAAAAGATCTCGAACTGCGCGGCCCCGGCGAAATGCTCGGCACCCGCCAGACCGGCCTGCTGCAATTCAAGGTCGCCGACCTGATGCGCGACGCCGATTTGCTGCCCGCCGTGCGCGATGCCGCCCAGGCGCTGCTGGAACGCTGGCCGGATCATGTCAGCCCATTACTCGACCGCTGGCTGCGCCACGGGCAGCAATACGGCCAAGTGTGAGCACCATCGCAGTTTCTGGACCCTGCCTTTAAACAAGCTGGTTATACTCCTGCAATTGTTTTAGAACGGATACAGATCATGACCGAAGTTGCCCTCGCACCCGCCACCCCGCACGCTCCGTCGGTTATTCGGCTGCTGCTGGGCAAACTAGGCATTGCCTACGAAGAGGTGCTCGACCACCACGGCCTGAATGCCACGCGCAAAGTCCAGGCCGTTCTGGTCGATGACGCCGTTGGCGCACTGATGGTGCTGTTCCCGCAGAGCCAATTGCTGGACCTCAATCGCCTGGCCGAACTCACGGGCCGCCGCCTCACCGCCGTGCCCACCGAACGCCTGGAAAAAATGCTCGGCAAACACAGCCTGAGCCTGCTGCCCGGCCTGCCGGCGCTGACCAGCTCTCCGTGCCTGTACGAAGAAAGCCTGCTGCGCGAACCGAAGTTGCTGATCAACTCGGGTGAGCCAGGCGTGCTGCTGGAAATCACCAGCGAAGCCTTCAAGACCATGCTGACCAAGGCCAGCGCCGCCAACTTCGGCGAAAACCTGACCAGCATCCGCCCGAACCTCGACCGCCCCGACGATGACCGCGAGGAAATCACCCAGGCCGTTCAAGCGTTCACCGCGCGGCGCATCCAGCAACGCCTGGAAGCCACCATCGAAATTCCACCGCTGGCCGAGACTACGCAGAAAATCATCAAGCTGCGCGTCGACCCCAACGCCACCATCGACGACATCACCGGTGTCGTCGAAACCGATCCGGCCTTGGCCGCACAAGTTGTGAGCTGGGCGGCGTCGCCGTACTACGCGTCGCCGGGCAAGATTCGTTCGGTGGAAGATGCGATCGTGCGGGTGCTGGGTTTTGACCTGGTCATTAACCTTGCGCTGGGTCTGGCCTTGGGCAAAACCCTGAGCCTGCCGAAAGACCATCCGCAACACACCACGCCGTATTGGCAGCAATCCATCTACACCGCCGCCGTCATCGAAGGCCTGACCCGCGCCATGCCGCGCGCCCAGCGCCCGGAAGCCGGCCTGACCTACCTCGCCGGCCTGCTGCACAACTTCGGCTACTTGCTGCTGGCCCACGTCTTCCCGCCGCACTTCTCGCTGATCTGCCGTCACCTGGAAGTCAACCCGCACCTGTGCCACAGCTACATTGAGCAACACCTGCTGGGCATCAGTCGCGAACAGATCGGCGCATGGCTGATGCGCTACTGGGACATGCCGGACGAACTGGCGACCGCACTGCGCTTCCAGCACGACCCCACCTACGACGGCGCCTACGCCGAATACCCGAACCTCGTGTGCCTGTCCGTGCGCCTGCTGCGCGGTCGCGGCATCGGCTCCGGCCCGGACGAAGACATCCCCGACGCCTTGCTGGAGCGCGTCGGTCTGACGCGTGAGAAAGCCAACGACGTCGTCAGCAAAGTGCTTGAGGCTGAAGTCCTCCTGCGCGAACTCGCTTCGCAATTCAGCCAGGCCTAAAAGCTTCGCGGGCAAGCCACGCTCCTACAGGGTTTTGGTGATCCCTGTAGGAGCGAGGCTTGCCCGCGAAGAATCCACCCCGGTCTATCTGAACCACCACACCCCATTGTGGCGAGGGAACTTGTCCCCGTTCGGCTGCGCAGCAGTCGCAAACCCTGCCAACACGGTGTGTCAGACAATATCGAGGCCTCAGGCTTCAGGGCCGCTTCGCAGCCCAACGGGGATAAATCCCCTCGCCACAGGAAATCCTCGACTCAAACCTTGGCTTTAGCCTTGCGCGGCTTCAAATACTTAGTCAAGCCCTGAAACCAGATCACCAGCGCCGGGTTGCCCTTGATCTGAATCGACTTGTCCTGAATCCCCGTCATAAACGCCAACTGCTTGTTCTTCGCCTGCATCGTGGCAAAGCCATACGTCGCATCTTTAAACGCAATCGCAAACGCCGGCTCGGCGTACACGCCCGACTTGCTGGTAATGCGCTGATCCTTCACAAAGAAATGCCGCGCCACTTTCCCGTCCAGCGTCTGCAGCTGGAACACCAACGCCTTGTCACCCAACTGTTGCTGAAACGCAGGATTAGTCCGACTGGCCTTACCCATCAACAAACCCAGCATCCACAGAAGAAAACGAAATTTCATGCGTGCAGCCTCAAGAGAAAAATGAACGGCCGGCGCAGTGTAGCGGCTTCGAGTGAGAACGCCATCTTCGGGTTGTATTAGAAGAAGATGGCGATATTTTTGACGGTGATGACTACCAAGTCATTGACTAAAACATCAGTCCACTGCGCTTCTTAACGCTACGTTGTAGCAATCCTAATTTGCGTAATTGCATAGACTCACCTAACCGTTTGGATCGAACAAGACGCGTACGCATTGTGGCTGTGACAGGCAGAGAACGGCCGATTCTGTTGAAAGAGTCGGTCCGTCCAAACTGCTCGAAGATTGATCGGGGAAAACGCCTTTTTTGCACGCTGCTATGTGAAATCTGAGCCCAGAAGCCTCTGCACAAAGTAAGGATTTCAATCTCAGACGCGTATTTTTTTTACCGTAGAAATCAAGGCCGACTTTTTCAACAGAATCGGCCATAAGGAGCCAGTCGGATGCGTCTAGGAAATCAGGCGCGCTTCAGTGTTGTACGTTGCCTACTATCAATAGGCCCCGTTATCAGTAAAAAGGTCGCCCTCTTTTATTCCAAGCCAGATCTCGAGATGGTTATGCAAAGTTCTCAGGGACAACTCGTGCTCCGAGAAATCGGCGGGATTGATCGCGTCGCACCTAGCCTTGGCCACGTCGATACTGATGAAGTTTTCGATCGTCTCTCTGTTGAACATGTTGTGCACTGTGGAGACTCGATCACCCCATGAATGGCTTTTGCCTGTGCTCATCATGCGAGTGGCCATGCTTGCAAAGCCATCGTCGGTTCTGATCGCGTCCAACATCCAGCAACGAGGCTCGTCAAAGGAACCCGAATAATCCTTCCATCGGTAAAGTTGGAACATTAGATCAGGCGCGGTAATCAAAGCGGAACCGCCCGCCGCGTGACTCCTTATCAACTGCAACCATAAGCCCTTCATCGCCTCGACGGTATCGAGATCGAGCACTGGATCAAAAGTATTGGCCTTACCTTCTTTCTGATCGGCGGGATCATTCAAGTGAATCAGGATCGCAGCAACGGATAGCGCTTTGGTCCGGCGGAGCGCTTCGAGCGTTAGATCACCTCGTAACTCTTCCGGGATTCGTTTTAGGAACCAGGAAGTCGCTCGCCATGCGGAAATCCACGGAGAATTGAAGGAATCGCCACGCAGGCCCACGAGTTTCTGAGCAATGCTGAACATCCCTGGCAGCAGCACAGGAGCGTTCTCTACAGGAAGGCGATCAACGGACTCGTCGAATCTCGCAACGAGCGAGGGTAGCAAGCCGTCTGCCTCGACTTCTGCGATCGTGGCAGCTAGACCGGCATCTGTCGCCGTCGCATCTAGGAACTCAACGAAGCGACGTTCCGACATTTCGCCGAGTGCCGTCTGGAGTTCGAAGTAACGTGGGAAGTAGCGCGGCGAGCAAACCCGCTTTGCCGCCAGCCAATTGAGATGAAAACCGTCACCATAGTTGGTGCCGCCGAATGCCCACTCGAGAGGCGGGAACAGCTCCTTGACCGTGTCTCGGGCGATGGCGCGACGCTCCTCCGGCACGACCTCAAGAAACCGCTCGGCTGCCGCTCTTTCCGCATCCTGCCGGCCGTCACCCTGGAAACGACGCTCTTGGAGAACCAGCGCCCTTTCTTTTAACAGCGCCTCGTGTAGGTCTGATTCGAAGACTCGTAAAGCTTCCAGAACCAAGAAGTCCACAATGTTCACTTCGAAGACTTCGCCGGACGCATGCAACGGCATGTGAACTGCGATGGACGAGATCAGTCGACGCGCATCTCGCATGTTGCGTAGACGGGGTTGGATACACCCGATCAAGGCGTTACCCCAGCGCGTCTGCGAGAAACCGTTCGTCTCGGTCGCATAGCGGTCCACCAACTGGGACAGTTCCTCCAAAAAAATACGATGCACGATCGACACCGGTACGGCGGGCAGGTCGAAGTTGGCTTGCACGATTTTTTCGAGGAAGGCGCGACCGTCGCCGTCGGCGACCGGATCAAGCGCTCGTTCTACGATGCTGGGCTGGAACAGCAGCACGAAGACAATATTGGGCAAGTTGGCGTTGGCCTTTACCTGCCGGAGGAGAGCCCGGATTTGCTCGGGTTCGAGCCTATCAATGTCGTCAACGAAGACGATTAATGGTCGATGGAGTTCGCGAAGACGAGCGTCCAGCGCTTCACGTACCTTGTCGAGCGGTTCGCCAGTGCGGTCCTTTCCGAGATGCAACAGCATGCGGCCGAGAAGGGACGTACCAACGGAAAGAGCAGCGAGAGCGGCCGCGATTTTCGCAACTGTCGGAAGATTGAAGCCTATGGCTGAAGCGACAAAGAGCACAGAAGCGTTCGTTAGAGCCGACGAAATGACATGATTGGAACCACTGGCTTTTTTAAGCGGTGCGCTGGCTCCCGTCAAAATCGCCCCGTAGCGTCGCAGCGCTTCGGCACGGGCGTGCTCTGCTTTGGAATTCTCGCCCCCCAATCGATCCGCTATTTGGCCGAAGAGCGCACGAGCGATCGCGCTGCTGTCGCCCCACTGCCAGGGATTGAAATCAAGCCAGGCCGTGTCGTCGCTCCTAGCTTCAAGTCGTTCAGAAATTAGGTTCTTGAGGGAAGACTTGCCAAAGCCCCATTCGCCGCGGATTGCGAATACTCTGCCTTCGCGCGGACTGAGCTCCGAGAGCACGCGGGCTATGCGGTCCGCGAAGTCAGCCCTCCTAAGGCGATCCTCTGACTTCGTTCGAATCGGCGCCTCCGATCCAATTTCGCCCATCGGTTGATTGGCCGTAGCGACACCGTTGTTGAGCTTTGCTTGGCGACGGGCATGCCACGCTGACACGCGGGTCAATAGTCCGGTCATAGTGCTGAAACTCTAAGGGAAACTTCCGTCCGGCGCGGAGCGCGTTGTGTGATAGGTGATTTCATAGCATCTTCCCAGCCCAAGGCTTCGGCTCCGCTAATACACGGTCGCTGGCTAAATCAGCGCCAAGCTCCTCTATAAACGCGACGAATGATTGCTTGTCGCGCACGCTTTCCAGCAACTCATCAAGATCTGCAAACATCGGCATCCCTGCATCGGCGTACTAGCGTGAGATTGAAGGTCCGCATGCTGCTATTCAGAAGCATAGGGAGTCAACCCAGTGTCTGCTTATGGCCTGGAGCAGCTCATACTCGAACGTCTGTTTAGGCTGATTGCGGCCTCTCGCTGCCCTCGCCAGAAATATGTATTTCGTTGTCATTAATGGTTACGAAACACATGATGAAATCCGATATTTTCGGCTGATCCGGTGTAATGCAAGCGGCTGTTTAAGTGGAGTGCGATTTCGCACCGAATCCCCTCAACCTTCTCGGACTTTTCCTTCGAAAAGTCGAGCCACCCATGAACTATGCAACCTCCACATAGGCAGATAACCTCTGTTCGTCACCGCAAAAAACGGTGACACGGACGTGCAAGTCCGGTACATATCGGCGCGCAAATGCCTCGCTAATCATTAAGCCCTAAAATGCTTTTTGGATCGCTATATGGCGGCTGTGCGTGGGAGGTCCCTTTGGGGTCTGCCGGGGTCCGATATGCCCGGTCTTGCACACCTGCGCACGGCTGCCACCATCATTCGAATGCAAGCGAAAAGGTGTCAGTCCCTTAAATGCACATATCGGGATACGCCAATGTTCAAGGTCACACCAAATCCGCCGGAAACAGATCCGGCATCGCCCTACGAATCCTTCGATTCCAACAAGCTCCATGAAGCTGCCGAACACGCCCTCGATCACCACTTCCCACCGACCGAAAAAAAACCTCCGAAACGCAACGGCCAGCTCTTCAACGTCTGCCCGAACATCAACACTGAAGCCCTCCTCGCCAACGCCTCGGAAGATTTGCTGTCCATCAGCGCCATCGCTGCCGGCCTCGCCGACGATGTAGACGGCTCGCGCCGCTCCGTAGCCCTGGCGCTGAGCCGCATGGCCGACGGGGTGCATTTGTTGGTGGAACGAGCGCTGGATCATCTGGACGAGCCAGAAATGGCGGCGATTCTCACCAAACAACAAAGCCGAACCTGCTAACTCGCCAAGCAGTAAATAACCCCGATGGATGTGTCACTGCCCATCGGGGTTTTTATCATCAGCGTGCCCGGCACGCAGCTGGGAGGAAAAAAACCAACACGGTTGTCTTCCCTGTTTCCGGAATACATGTAGGACGCGTCCGGTTTGGTCTCCTTGGGCTTGAAGTACCTGTCTGCCTCGGTACTTTGCACAAGCTCACTCAATGTTGAGTCGGTGCGGCACATCGCTCATGGCAGCGCCCCCGCGCTTAGGGCGCCAGTAGACAGGTAGTTCAATCAGACCATGGCTACTCGACACATTAAAAGACCGTGGCCTTTGACCAACCAAGCTCCTGGCAATTGACAGGAATCAACTAAGCGTAATCGCCACTCTTCAGCGTCTGTCCTTAAATCAAACCGCAACGCTTCTGGTCATCGCCTCAGAACATCAGCTGACCATCAGCGCCATCGCCGCCGGCCTCGCCGACGATATGGAGGGCTCGGGGCCGCGCCTAAGCCTTGCGGCGCTGTGTGGCTCGATAAGTTGAAGAGTCACGGATAAAGATCTCGAAATTTAAAGCGCCGCCAAACCAGCACAGACCGGATGTTTCCGCACAGCTTTCAAGACACGTCCTACATCTTTTGCTTTTTACAAAGCCCAATACTTCCCCCAACCAGGGTCTGTCGACTCACTCAACAGTCGCAAGCCCTTCAAAGGCTTATTTGGCCAAATCCAGCAAGTTAACAAGTGGCGAATGGACTCAACATGTCGATATTACACCTCCGGATGAGGTCGTTTTCTTATGCAGTGCTCGGGTGTCTGGGTGGACTGGGGTCGGCGGTGGCCGCGCCTGGCCCGACGCCGGGCGAACAGGATTTGATTCGTGAGCGTCAGAATCGGTTGTTGGAACAGCAGCAGCGTCGGCTCGATGAGCTGAAGGAGTTACCGGGCAAAACCGCGGAGCCAACAAAGCCGAGTGCTCCAGTCGATAGTCGCTGTTTCCCCATCCGGCAGATTTTGATCAACGGCGCCGATCATCTTTCCGAATCTGATCGCAAACAAGCAACGCAGTCCTATGAAGGTCAATGCCTGGGCACCTCTCAACTCAATGAACTGCTCAAGGTCATCACCAACCGTTATATCGACAAAGGTTTGTTGACCAGTCGAGCCTACTTGCCACAGCAGGACCTGTCCGGCGGACAACTGAAGGTGCTGGTCGTCGAGGGTCACCTGGAAAAACTGCGAGTCGCAGCGCAAGGCGATTTGTCGGCGCGTGAACTGGCCATGAGCTTTCCCGGCCGTGAAGGTGAGTTGTTGAACCTGCGTGAAATCGAGCAGATGGTCGACCAGCTTAACCGCCTGCCGTC
Organism: Pseudomonas sp. LBUM1644; assembly: GCF_059716195.1. Lineage (NCBI taxonomy): Bacteria > Pseudomonadati > Pseudomonadota > Gammaproteobacteria > Pseudomonadales > Pseudomonadaceae > Pseudomonas > Pseudomonas sp. LBUM1644. Next base: position 6,185,140 of record NZ_CP166812.1, read on the forward strand.
CAATCAGGCGCAGATGGAGTTAACTCCCGGTCAAGCTCCGGGCGGCAGTGATGTGGTGGTGAAAAACACTCCGCAAAAGCCGTGGCGCGCTTCGTTGTCACACAATAACGGTGGCCAGGACAGCACAGGCGAACAGCAATGGGACGCCTCGCTGGATTGGGACAGCCCGCTGGGATTGGCCGACCAGTTGATGCTGCGCGGTGGTCATGACGCCGTCAGCGATCATCAACGCGGCTCCAGCAGCGCGTTTATGAATTACAACCTGCCGTGGGGCTGGTGGAGCTTCAACTACAGCTACAGCCAGAGCGACTACCGCTCACAAGCCAAGGCCTATGGTTTTGGCTTCAAGCAGACCGGCGACAGCCAGAACCATCAACTGCGCGCCGAGCGAGTAGTCCATCGCGATGCCGTCAGCAAGACCTCACTCAATGCCGGTCTGGCCTATCTGCGCACGAACAACTTCATCGAAGACACCAAGCTTGAGCAAAGCAGCAACCGCATCAGCGAAGCGCAGTTCGGTTTCAACCATGGCCGACGCATCGGCAGCGCTTTCGTCAACCTGGACCTCGGCATGCAAAACGGCATCGATGCCTTTGATGCTCAAGGTGATCACGATCCGGCCCGCGGCGAACCCACTGCTCGCTACCGCAAGTACACCGCGACAATGAGCTATTTGCAGCCCTTCACCCTGTGGGGCGAATACTTCAGTTTCAACAGTCTCGTCACCGGTCAACGCAGCGAGGATGTGCTGTTTAGCTCACAGCGAATGAGCCTTGGCGGGCAAGGCTCCGTACGCGGCTATAAGGAACAATTGCTGTCTGGTGACAGTGGCGGTTACTGGCGCAACGACCTGCGCTGGAGCCGTCAGGTCACTTGGCCCTGGCTAAGACAGGTACTGACTGAATACGGCACCAGTTTGGGATATGACCAGGGTGTGATTCAAAACGATCGCTACAACGGTGACCAGCACGGACGCGTGTCCAGCAACTCACTCGAGCTGTTTGCCAGAGGCGGTTACCTGGCTACCAGCGTGACCTTTGCCCGTTCGCTCGAACGCCCCGATGCGCTGACAGAACACAAAGCGCCGATCTATTTCAGCCTGAGTTTCTTCCTGTAGTCCTAGGCGATTAATTGCTGCACTTTTCGAGAGTTCCAACATGGATGTCCGTCAGTTTTCTTTCCTGATTCACCAGCCGTCTGCCGCTCTTTTGACCCGTGAGCATTTCTGGGGCATGCCCAAGCGTGGCCTGGCCTTTTTGCTGGCCAACGCCATGTTCTGGCAACCGCTGTGGGCACAAGCCGACGGCATCGTCGTCCATGCTCCGGGGACGGGACTGGAACACGCTGGCAATGGCGTACCTATCGTGAACATCGCCGCACCCAATGCCAGCGGGCTGTCGCACAACCAGTTCCATGACTACAACGTCGGCAGCCAAGGGGTGATCCTGAATAACGCCACGGGCCGCACGCAGGCGACCCAGTTGGGCGGGATCATTCTGGGCAACCCGAACCTAGGCGGCAGGGCGGCCAGCATAATCCTCAATGAAGTCAACGGCGGCAACCCGAGCCAACTGCGCGGCTATACCGAATTGGCAGGGCAATCGGCGCGGGTCATCGTCGCCAACCCCTATGGCATCAGCTGCAATGGCTGCGGGTTTATCAACACCCCACGGGTGACACTGACCACCGGCAAGCCGGTACTGAACAACGGTCAGCTTGACCATTACAAGGTCGACGGTGGCAGCATCTCTATCGACGGCGCGGGGCTGAACGCCAACAACGTCGATAGCTTCGAAATCATCACTCGCTCAGCAAAGATCAACGCCGAGATTCAGACGAACAAGCTGAGCATCGTTGCTGGTCGCAATGATGTCGACGCACAAACCCTTAATTTCGTCGCTCGCACCACTGACGGCAGCGCTACACCGGAACTTGCCATTGACAGTTCCGCGCTCGGCGGTATGTACGCTGGAGCGATCAAACTGGTGGCTACCGAAGCCGGTGTCGGTGTTCGATTGGCCGGTAATCTGGCGGCCAGCGGCGGCGATATTCAGATCGATGCTAACGGCAATTTGAGCCTCGCGCAGGCCGCATCCTCCAATGCCATCAACATCAAGACGGCCAGTCTTGATTCACAAGGACCGGTCTATGCGGGTTCGACACTGGACGTGCAAACCAGCGGCGCACTGAGCAATCAGCGAAGTCTGGCCGCACGTGATCGCATCAGCCTGAGCAGCGGTGGCCAACTGAGCAACCACGGCATCATCGAGGCGGGCGTTAACGCCGACAACAGCCGTAATGCTCGCGGCGACATCAGTCTGGCTGCTCAGAACCTGCGCAACACCGGCAACGTGGTAGCCAGCCGAAACCTTGACGCTCGCGTGAGCCAGACATTCGACAACAGTGGTGGGTCGGTCGGCAGTGAAGGCCTGCTCACGGCCAGTGCCGCCATTCTGGTGAACCGCCTGGGCAGCCTGTCTAGTGCCGGTCAATTGAGCTTCACCAGCAGTGGCGGGATCGACAATCAGGGTGGTCGCCTGGTGGCCGATGCCGGTCTCGACCTGCGCAGCGCCAGCCTCGATAACCGTCAACAAGGCAGCATCAGCGGCAAAGGCGCGGTGCAGGTAAACACCGGCACATTTGAAAACAGTCAAGGCGGCCGTTTGACCAGTGGCGCCAACCTCACCCTCACTGCTGCGCAGGTGAACAACCAGGACAAAGGCCTGATCGCCAGTGAAAATGCCCTTACTGCCAATTTGTCCAGCCTGGCGAACAGCGGCGGCACCCTGACCAGCCACAGCAATCTCGACCTGAACGTCAGCGGCCCGCTGGATAACCAAAATCAAGGGCTGATCAAAGCGGGGACCGGTTTGAACATCAGCAGCGCCGCACTGAACAACCACAACAACGGCACGTTGTTCGGCAGTGCGATCAGCATCGATTTTGGTAGCGCTACTGGTGACCTGAACAACGCTGGCGGCCTGATCACCACCGACGGACAGTTGAGCATCCGCCACCTGCGTGATCTCAACAACGCCAACGGCGAGATCTCCAGCAATCAAAGTTACACCCTGGCCGGCCGTTTACTCGACAACAGCGCCGGCAAACTCATCAGCAGCCAGCAACTGCACCTTGATACCAGCAGCATTCTCAACCAGAACGGCTTGATCTCAGGCTGGGAGGGATTGAGTGTCACTACCGACAATCTCGACAACCGCAATCACGGAACGCTATCCAGTCGCAACGGCGACGCGGCCGTCAGTGTAAGCGGTGACTTGCTCAACAGCGGTGCCGGTGCGCTAGTCAGCCAGCAGCGTCTGACGGTCAACGCTGGCAATCTCGATAACAGCGCTGGCGGCATTATCTCCAGTGCCGACGATCAAGCCCTGACGGTGCAAGGATTGCTGACTAACGCACAAGGCGGACTGATCGACAGCGGCGGCGTCTTGACCTTGCAGACGATGGCCCTCGACAACACCTTCGGCGCCATTAGCGCTCAGCAGGCAGTCAGCATCACCGGCACCTCGCTGGATAACAGCCACGGCAACCTGATCGGCAACGCTGCCATCACCCTCAATCTGCTCGGGGTATTGACCAACATCAATGGCAAACTGGCCAGCACCGGCCCCTTGCTGTTGCAGCGTGCCAGCCAGGTCAATAACCAGGGCGGCCAATTGGCGAGTCAAGGCTTGATGACCCTGCTCATCGGTGGCCTGGATAACCGCAATGGCGGCACCGTTGCGGCCAACGACCATCTCATCTTGACCGCCAGCGACGCCGTGCAGAACAGCGACAACGGCTTGATCTACAGTCAACATGGTGACCTGCGCCTGCACGCAGCCAGCCTCGCCAACAGCCAGGGTACGCTGCAAAGCCAGGGCGAAATGAACCTTGACGTTGTCGGAGATATCGAAAACCAGAACGGTCGGCTTCTCGCCCAAAGCGGTGATCTGAACCTGGCGGCCGCGAACGTCGATAACCGCGGTGGCGTGCTAGCCAGTCAGCAAGCAACTCTCTCCGGTTTTCTCCGTGGCTGGTTAAAAAATGGTTACGAGCTGCTTAACCACCAGGGCGGCAACACTCAGGCTGAACACCTGAACCTGACCGCACTGGGGGGCATCGACAACCAGGGTGGACGTCTCGCCGCGCAATCGGGCGATGTCATCATTAACACTGCTTACTTCGATAATCGGGAAGGTGGCCTGTATGCCGCCAACGTTGTCGGCGTTACCGGTGGTGCGCTGAATAACAGCGCCGGTCAGATCGCGGGCCAGCAGATTGACTTGAGCCTGGCCGGTGCACTGAGCAACCGTGAGGGCATCATCGAAAGCGGCAACGTCCTGACGCTAAACGCCGCCAGCGTAGACAACCAGTTCGGTCAACTCCGTGCCTTGGGCACCAGCGGCGCTTCGCGCGTTCAGATTGGCGGACTATTCGACAACCGCAACGGCATTCTGGAAAGCGCCAACACCGACCTGCACCTCGCTGCCGGGAATTTCATGAACTCCGGTGGCACCGCGTTACATGTTGGCAGCGGCAGTTTCGACATAGCCACGGCGAACGTCCTTAACGCCGGAGGTTCATTGATCACCCGGGGCGGTTTGACGCTCAACGCTGACAGCTGGACCAATACCAGCATCATCCAGGCCGGGCGTCTGACCCTGAACATCGACAACTTTGCCCAGACCGCCGCTGGCCAGTTGCTGGCTTCCGACAGCCTGTACGCCACTGGCGTGAACTGGAGCAACGACGGCCTGATCGCCAGCGACGGTGATCTTTACCTGGGATTGTCTGGCGCTTACAGCGGCACCGGACGACTGACCAGCCGGGGTGACCTGAATCTGCAAGCCGGGCAACTGACCCTGGCCGAAACTGCAAGCATCGCCAGTGGTGGGGACGGACTGATCAACGTGGCCGGGCTGCTGAACAATCAAGGTCGATTGACCTCTGCTGGCGACCTGACGGTGGACGCGGGCAATGTTTACAACTACGGCACTCTCGGCAGCGGGCAAAACCTGACCCTCGCGACCAACGCACTGCTCAACGATCACGGACTGATCTTCAGTGGCTGGGACATGGGGTTGCGAGTGACGTCGTTGAGCAACAAATACGCGAGCATTTACAGCCTCGGCGACCTCGACATCGATCGTGATGGTAACGGTGGTTGGGCGACGAGCATCGTCAACAGCTCCGGCTTGATCCAGAGCGACGGCAGCATGAGCCTGGCGGCCAGCACGATACAGAATGTCCGTGCGCTTTTGACCATCAGCGACAGCGGTATCTACACCGCCAAGATTGAGCAAATCCAGTGCATTGAAGGCGTCAACGCCGGTGACTGCAGCGGCAAGAAAAACCGTGTTTGGGAGATTACGCAACGCGACAAGCTGGAAGTGATCGCCGCCAGTGCCGCGTCCAGCATCACCACCGGTGGCAACCTGAACATCAAGGGCGGCGACCTGCTCAACCACAGCAGCAACATCGCCACCAGCGGCAACTTCATCGCCACGCTCAATAACCTGACCAACACCGGCGTGGAAACCTCCGACACCGAAACCGTGCGCGTGTTTCGTACCAAACGCGCCCGTAACGGCAGCAGCTGGAGCAACGCCGCCGACGACTTCACTGAGCGCTACTGGTTTCAAAGCAGTGGCTATGACGTCAACAAACTGAGTGGTTTGGTCGAGGCTATGAGCCGATTTGTCGGTACAACCGATGCTGAGTTGCCAGCGTTTGGATGGACGACCCAACTTGCCACGGGTGACCAAACCTATGCCGCCATCATTCAGGCCGCAGGCAACATCAGCATCAGCACCCAGAACAACTTCGACAACAGCGTGGTCCGCGGTGGTTTCGATTATGTCGGCAGTGGCCCGCGCACCAATACCGACTCCCCGGGGAGCAATTTCTCCACGCGTATCACCCTGAACAAGCAACTACCGCCGGACCTGGCAAAACAGCAAGTCAACCCCCTGACAGTGCCTGGATTTGAGCTGCCTATAGGGCAAAACGGCCTGTTCCGCCTTAGCGGTCAGGGCAGCACCACCGACAACGGCCCGCTGAGTTGGAGCGTAGCGGGCGCCGGTGTGGGCTCGATCGGTAAAGTTCAGGGCCTGCCGAGCAGTCACGGAAAGTCCAATCCGCACAAATACCTGATTGAAACCAACCCGACGCTCACTGACCTCAAGCAGTTCATGGGTTCGGATTACCTGCTGGGTAAACTCGGCTACAACCCTAACGACAGTGCCAAGCGTCTGGGTGACGGTTTCTATGAACAGAAGCTAATCCAGCGAGCGGTGGTGGCCCGTACGGGTCAGCGTTTCATCGACGGCCTGACCTCGGATGAGGCCATGTTCCGTTACTTGATGGATAACGCCATCGCCAGCAAGGACGAACTCAACCTGTCGCTGGGCGTGACCCTCTCCGCCGAACAGGTTGCCGCGCTGACCCACGATATCGTCTGGATGGAAGCCGTGGTGGTCAATGGCGAAAACGTTTTGGTGCCGGTGTTGTACTTGGCCAACTCGAACAACCGCCTGGCCGCCAACGGCGCACTGATTGAAGGCCAGGACGTAAGCCTGATCGCCGGCAAAGACCTGAAAAACGCCGGCACTCTTAAAGCCAACGACAATCTGGCTGCCATGGCCGGCAACAAGCTGGTCAACAGTGGACTGGTGAACGCTGGCAACCGCCTCGATCTGCTGGCTGGAAATGACTTGAGCAACAAGGCCGGCGGGCTCATCGCCGGGCGTGACGTAAGCTTGACCAGCATCAGCGGCGACGTGATCAACGAACGCACGGTGACGGGGTATACCAGCGGCAACGGCTACAACAACCAGCACCGAGACTTTGCCGACAACGCCGCTCGCATTGAAGCGGCCAACGACCTGACTATCTCGGCCGGGCGCGATGTGAACAACATCGGCGGCGTACTGCAAAGCGGTCGCGACACCAGCATCAGCGCCGGGCGCGACGTCACCATCGGTTCTGCCGAGCAGGTCAACAGCAACAAACACGGCAGTAATAACCGTGACCTGACCATCAGCCAAAACGGCGCCAGCCTCGACACCGGTCGCGACATGTCGATCAGCGCCGGACGTGACCTCAGTGTCGTTGCCAGCCAAATCGAAGCAGGCCGCGACATTGCTTTAGACGCTGGCAAAAACCTCACGTTGGCCTCGGCGGCGGATGAGGAACACAGCTACAGCAAAACCAAAAAGGTCGAGGCGCAGGAAGATCACGTCAGCCAGATCGGCACCGGCCTCAATGCTGGCGGCAACGTCGTGCTCACTGCTGGCCAGGATCTGACTTTGGTCTCGAGCAAGGTCAGCGCAGGCAAAGAGGCTTATCTGGTCGCCGGTGGCAATCTTGAATTGTTGGCCGCACAAGACAGCGACTACTCGCTGTACGACAAAGAGAAAAAAGGCGGCTGGGGTAGCAAGGAAACCCGGCGTGATGAAGTCACCTACTTAAAAAACATTGGCAGCGAAATCAAGACGGGCGGTGACCTGACGCTGGTCAGCGGTGGTGACCAACGCTATCAGGGCGCCAAGCTTGAAAGCGGCAAAGACATTACCCTCGACAGTGGCGGCAGCATCACCTTCGAAGCCGTCAAGGATCTGCATCAGGAAAGCCACGAGAAGAGCAAGGGCGACTTGGCTTGGCGGTCCGAATCTGGCAAGGGAAACACCGATGAAACCCTGCACCAGAGTGAACTGGTGGCTCAAGGACAGTTGGTGATCAAAGCTGCCGATGGCTTGCACATCGACCTTAAACACATCGACCAAAAGTCGGTCAGCCAGACCATCGATGCGATGGTGAAAGCCGATCCGAATTTAACGTGGCTGAAAGAGGCGGAGCAGCGTGGGGATGTGGATTGGCAACTCGTAAAAGAAATCCATGACTCCTATAGCTACAGCAGCTCGGGCTTAGGGACTGGCGCGCAATTGGTGATCGCCATTGTTATGGCAGCGTTTGTAGGACCAGCGGCTCTGACAGCATTGGGAGGTGCGAGTGCGGGTGCCGTCGCCGCCGGTGGCGCAGCCATTGCCACGGGCGCAGCGACCACTGCCACGGTCAGCGTCATTAATAACGGTGGCAACCTGGGAGCGGTGCTCAAGGATGTCACGTCTAGCGATGCCCTGAAGGGATACGCCATTTCCGGTCTTACGGCAGGCATGACTGCTGGTTACTTCAACGACTGGACCGGCACCACAACAGACCCCGTCACCGGCAAGATCAGTACGAATCTCGGCACCTGGAAAGGTGTCGGCCAATTCGCTGCCAGTCAGGGCCTGCAAAACGGGACCTCCGCTGCGTTGGGCAAGATCATGGGCCAAGGCGGCAATCTGGGCGATGCCCTGCAAAGTACGTTGTTCAATACTCTGGCGGCCGCCAGCTTTAATGCGGTGGGCGACTACACCAAAGACGTTTACGCCGACGGCAGCCTGCAAAAAATCATGATCCACGCCATGGTCGGTGGCCTACTAGCACAAGTCAGCGGCAGTGACTTCAAGACGGGCGCGCTGGCAGCAGGTGCCAACGAAGCGCTGGTGGACCAGCTCAATAACTGGGTCGATGGCGACAAAAACCTTCTGAACATGACTTCACAACTGGTCGGCATGTTGGCGGCGGCGACACAAAGTGACATCGACGGGGAAAGCCTCCAAACAGGGGCTTGGGTGGCCGAGAACTCAACGCAGTACAACTACCTCAATCATCGAGAGGTGGTAGAAATGCTGCGCGAGGTCGATGCTCGGGCAACTGAAGAAGACAAGAATAAGATTCGGGAGCGGTACGCTGAGCTGGATGAAAGCAGAAATAGAGAGCTAACCTCCATATGTCAAAGCGATCCGACAAGTTGTGAGGCTCTGTCGAATCGGCTCATGGAAGACGATCCAAAGCTGCGAGCGTTAGCGGTCGATTTGAGAGCCCGCGGGGAGTCCAATCAAGCAGTCATCGTTGGTTTTCTGGTAACTAGCAGCAATTCCCAAGCTCAGGCTAGCATCACCTCTGAGCTGGCAGCCTCTCGAGATGGAGAGGATTCCAGGTTTGGAGCGGCTTTCGCTGGGGCTCTGCTTGGTTCTGTTTTAGGTGGCATGAAACCTAGCGGGGTTGACGCCTCAAAAGTAGGAATGCTGGGCAAGACGGGCGTTCAAACAGCAAGCAAAACTATTTGGAAAGGGAATGGAAAAGAGCGTATTGACGTTGAAAATCCGAACCCAGGCCAACGTCCAGGCCAAATCCACTATCAAGACAATAACGGAAATAAGTATTTGTACGACGCAGGTTCTAAGTCTTTCCCAACGGCACCTAAATCAGTGAACAACCTTCTAAGTGACACTAGATTTCAAAAAGCAATTGATAAAGGCATGAAAAAGTACCTAGGAGAGTGATTGTGGTTACCATGAATGAAAAAATGCATATTGAACTCGAAGGAGTATGTCTTGAAGGGAAAATTATTCCCCCAAAGCTACTTGCCCTTCTTGCTCAAAGTTTTTTAGAAATAGATGGTCGATTTTTCTTACAATCACTTTCAGGGCGGTGTTTAAACGTATCAGATACCGACTTCCCAGACAAAACCGGATTTGAGTGCTTTGTCAACTCCATTCATATTGATGACTACGTGAAGTCCGACTATCTTATGCATGCTTTGTTATTCATAGAGGCGTGCTTTCAATCATGGAGATCTTTTAATAAAAACGATGGAAAATTAGTTGCAATCGTATCAAGCGATGAATATGGAGCTGTAGTTAAATTGCATCTTTTAAGAGCCGGGGAGTCATGGCTGGATAAAAATCTCGAAAAATACGAAGACGCTGTTTTTTACGCCGACTCCTCATTAGTTAAATTACATTGAGAGAGATTAAATTTTCAGAGTATTTTCTACGTACTGAGTCCGAACTGAACTAGGGAGTTTTCTCATTAAGGCTGCAAGGGGCATGTGCTCGACGTGTGCAAAAAAACTGATATCTGAGGTGAAAGCACTACAGCTTGAAGGATCAAGAGATAGCTAAGTCTAGTTGATATTTAGCTTGTTCGCGAAACAGCGCTATGAAAGTTTAATTGTTATTTAACGTTTAAAGTGAAAACTTTGTTAGAGAGCTCGATCGATTGGATGTCGCTGGGGAGATAACGATTGTACCTATTCGACAAACTTTCGCTGTGGATAACTAATCTTGCTAAACATAAAAGGACTGACATGAACAAATTTCTATTTGTTGTACTGATGGCGCTACTGATGAGCGGTTGCGCCAGCCAAAAGCTCACCCCGGAGCATCGGGCGCAGATCAAGACGGTAAAGGTTTTGCCTGTGAAGTGGGAATCCAAACAGATGAGTTACATGGGGCGCGAGCAGGCCTGGGGAGCTGCGTTGGGTGCGGGCCTGGGTGCTGGTATTGGAATAGCGAGCGGTGCGTCCCGCTTGGGTACCAGCGCATTATCCGGTGCTGGATTTGCGGTCGGACTGAAGACTGCCGACTTGGCATCGATGTCGACGGTAGAGGCTATCCTTTATGTCATGGAGACGGAAAAAATTGACTTGGGTGAGTTGTTGAAACAGAACTTCGTCACTGAGCTGAACAAGAACTCATCTCTCAAGGTAGTAGGTGATGACGAAGTGGCTGATGCGCAAATTCAACTCACGGTGGATCGCTGGGGATTTAGCCTGACGCAAGGTTTTAGCAGTGTGGTCTATCCGGTAATCAACGTGGTCGCCGTGATGAAGCGCGGCGACGAACAACTGTGGCAACAGGGTGATGGTGTTACGCCGTTCACTTCTGGTAACGACTACGGCTACACACCGTTGCAGTATCGTACAGAACCACATACCTTGCGCTTAGCATTGAAAGGCGTCACGGAAATAGTCAGTCAGCCACTGGCGGAAGGTTTGAAGTAAAAAGAGAGGCGGGTTTCTGTTTATTGAGACGATATTCATCAGTTACATAATTAAGCAGGCGAACATCTGTTGATTGAACGGCGCCCGAGAATCCTTTTTAACCGACTCAAAGTTACTTCATGAAAGCAATTACTCTGGCGCTCTCACCGAGAGTCTTCGCCGGCAAGCCGTGCTCCTAAAAGATGTGGTTTTCAGGCACAAAAAAATGGGCACCCAACCTGATTGGCGTGCCCATTTTTTGTTCCGCTCACCCGCTAAACGGGAAGTCGGTGCGTGTTACGGATTGACGCTGTCTTTCAACGACTTGCCTGGCTTGAAGGCAACGGTGTTGCTGGCCTTGATTTTCACGGGCTCACCGGTTTGCGGATTTTTGCCGGTGCGGGCACCACGGTGGCGTTGCAGGAAGGTACCGAAGCCCACCAGCGTGACGCTGTCTTTGCGGTGCAGGGCGCCGGTGATTTCTTCGAGAACGGCGTTGAGAACGCGGTTGGCCTGCTCTTTGGTGAGGTCTGCTTTTTCAGCAATTGCTGCGGCGAGTTCTGGTTTACGCATGTTAGTGAAGCCCCTTTGACGGTTTTTTGTTGTTATGTCCGTGCTGTTCTCGTTGGAACAGCGCCCAAAGCGCCGCAGGTGCTCTACTCTGCGGCAGACGGGAGTGAGGATGGCACGCACCGAAGAGCCGCGCCAGTCTCGGCGGGGCCTTTGTAGGGGCAAAACAGGGGTGATTCCGACAGAACGACCGGTATTTACGCCAGCAGGGCTGGAAGCTCTTTGTTCAAGGCCAGTTTTTCCATTACGGCAGCGCCTGTCAGGGCATAACCGAGCAGCTTTCCGCTGGCGTCACGGCATAAAACCTTGATGTCCGCACCCTGCCCTTCCACCGTCCAGACGCCTTCCAGGCCCCGTGGCGGCGGCGAAACCACCAGTGGGCAAACCGGCGTTTTCACGGTGATGGGCATCGGGCCATAGTTCACCGCCACAGGATTGCCGGCGAGGGTTTGCGCCAGCGCTCTCGCACAGCTCATGAGGGGCATGACGTACAACAGATTCAGCCCATCGACCTCGGCGCAATCGCCCAGGGCGTAGATGTTGGCGTGGGAGGTTTTCAGGTGACGGTCGACCACCACGCCGCGATTGACCTGCACGCCGGCCGCGGCGGCCAGGTCGATGCGTGGACGCAGGCCGATGGCCGACACCACCACATCGCACGGGATCACTTGGCCATCGGACAAATGCGCTTCCAGCCCACCGTCAACTCGCTGCAAGCGATTGAGCACCGGACCGAGGTGGAAGCGTGCACCGAGGCTTTCCAGTCCGGCCTGGACCGCTGCGGCGGCTGCCGGGTGCAGCAAGGTCGGCATGACCTGTTCGCACGGCGCCACCAGTTGCACCTCGTAGCCGCCGAGGATCAGGTCGTTGGCAAATTCACAGCCGATCAGGCCGGCGCCCAGCAGCAATACCCGGCGCTTGCCGGCCGCAGCGGCGCGAAAGCGTGCGTAGTCTTCCAGATCGTTGATCGGGAACACCGCATCCGCCGCGTCACCTTCGATCGGCACTCGCACGGTTTCCGCGCCCCACGCCAGGATCAGGTCGCGGTAGATCACCGCTTCCTCACCGATCCACAAACGCTTGTGGCCCGGATCGATGCCGCTGATCCGGGTGTGGGTGCGCACTTCGGCCTTCAACTGCTCGGCCATGGCACCGGGTTCGGCCATGCTCAGGCCGTCGGCGTCTTTGTTCTTGCCGAAGCCGGTGGAGAGCATCGGCTTGGAGTAGGAGCGACCGTCATCCGCGGTAATCAGCAGCAGCGGGGTTTCGCTATCGAGTTTGCGAAACTCCCGGGCCAGGTTGTAGCCAGCGAGCCCGGTACCGATGATCACGACAGGTGCGTTCATTCCTTACTCCTCTCAATGTCTTAGTTGATTTCAATCATTTCGAAATCCATCTTGCCCACGCCGCAGTCCGGGCACAGCCAGTCTTCGGGTACGTCCTGCCACAGGGTGCCAGGCGCAATGCCGTCATCCGGCCAGCCGTCGGCTTCGTTATAGATCAGGCCGCAGACCACACATTGCCACTTTTTCATTCAGGTACATCCTCAGGATTCAGGCTTTTACTGGCGCAAACGGTCGATGGATAAAGCGCTGCCGTCCGGCTCAGGGCGTTTTGTACTGACCGGGCCCGGCAGATGCAAGTCTGTTCGGCGCAACGGGTGGCCATATCACTCAAAATAATTAGCTGACATGGTAAGCTCGCCGCCTCATTTGCTGCCAATAATGACTCACTGTGCCGCACTCAAAAGCCCCCTCCGCGACCCCGCTCTGGCTTCCTCAAAGCCAACTGACGCCCCTCCCCGACACGTCTACCCTCGACTGGTTGTTCGACGAAGGTTCGCTGACGCGCCGGTTGATCCGTTTATCGAATGACGGTTTCAGCGTCACGCCGCTGTTCGAAGGCTGGCAACCGCTGCGCGCCGACGAATGTGCGGCGCTGGACCTGGCCGAAGGCAGCGAAGGCTGGGTGCGCGAGGTGTATTTGCGCGGTCACGGCGAAGCGTGGGTGTTTGCTCGCAGCGTGGCGGCCCGCAGCGCGTTGCAGGGCGATGGTTTGCACATGGATGAACTCGGCAGCCGCTCGCTGGGCGAGTTGCTGTTTTGCGATCAGGCGTTCAAGCGCCGGGCCATCGAGGTTTGTCACTATCCTCAAGCATGGCTGCCGTCAGAAAGCCGCAAACCTGAGCTGTGGGGACGTCGTTCGCGCTTCGACCGCGGCGCCTTGAGCGTGCTGGTAGCTGAAATTTTCCTGCCGACCCTGTGGAGCGCCACCCGCGCCCATCCGGAGAACTGCTGATGTACCAAAGCTTGCTGAAGTCCCTGAATCGCTTGAACCCACGGGCCTGGGATTTCATTCAGCTGACGCGCATGGACAAGCCGATCGGCATTTATCTGCTGCTGTGGCCAACGCTGTGGGCGCTGTGGATTGCCGGCAAAGGTTCGCCGTCCTTGGCCAACATCGTGATCTTCGTCCTTGGCGTGGTACTGACGCGGGCTGGTGGCTGCGTGATCAACGACTGGGCGGATCGCAACGTTGATGGTCACGTAAAACGCACCGAGCAACGGCCCTTGGTCAGCGGCAAGATCAGTTCCAAAGAAGCCCTGGCGTTTTTCGCCCTGCTGATGGGCATCAGTTTTCTGCTGGTGTTGTGCACCAACACCACCACCGTCTGGCTATCGTTCGGTGGTTTGGCATTGGCGTTCAGTTATCCGTTCATGAAGCGTTACACCTATTACCCGCAAGTGGTGCTGGGCGCGGCGTTTTCCTGGGGGATGCCGATGGCGTTCACTGCCGAGACCGGCGAGCTGCCCGCGGCGGCGTGGTTGCTGTGGATCGCCAACCTGTTGTGGACGGTGGGCTACGACACGTATTACGCGATGACTGATCGCGATGATGATTTGAAGATCGGCGTGAAATCGACAGCGATTCTGTTTGGCGAGGCAGACCGGGTGACCATCCTGACGCTGCAGGGGGTGGCGCTGGGTTGTCTGCTCTTGGCCGGGTCGAAATTCGAGCTCGGTGGCTGGTTCCACTTGGGGTTGATGGCGGCGGCGGGCTGTTTTGCGTGGGAGTTCTGGTACACCCGCGGCAAGGACCGGATGCGTTGCTTCAAGGCGTTTTTGCACAACCACTGGGCAGGGTTGGCGATTTTTGTGGGGATTGTGCTGGATTACGCGCTGCGCTGATGAGCACGCTTTGATGTAGCAGCTGCCGAAGGCGGCGTTCGGCTGCGCAGCAGTCGTAAATTCTGAATACGCGGTTCATCTGATACACCGCGTGAGCAGACTTTACGACTGCTGCGCAGCCGAACGCAGGCTGCGCCAGCTGCTACAGGCTTACATTTTCGGTCCGGAATTGGTGATGACGTGCCAGACGTCCTTCATCTTGTCGCCTTCCTTGTCACCCGGTTTCTTGTCCTTCATGAAGTAGTACAGCGGCTTGCCGTCGTAGGCCCATTGCATCGTGCCATCGTCACGCTTGACGATCGACCATTTGCCTTCGGCCTTGGCATTCGCATCCGCCTTGAATGGCGGCCAGTGGTCTGCACACTCGCCCGTGCACACCGATTTGCCGCCCGTGTCCTTGTCGAAGGTATACAGGGTCATGCCCTTGTGGTCCGCCATCACACCGTCTTTCATCATCACAGGGTCAGCCGCGAAGGCCATTGCTGGCAGCGCCAGGGCAGCGGCCAACAGCAGAGCTTTAAAGGAATGCGGGTATTGACTCATGGAAACCTTCCTTTTGTGGTTGTCAGGGTTCGGACTTAGAGCTTAGTTCAGGATCATGACAATCACAGGGCGACTAAAATACTGTCACACGACTGCAATAATTCCGTTATCTAATGCGGCGCAAGACAGTTAAATGACAAGAGGATTAAAGGCATGGTTGGCAGGAGCATTCTGATCGTCGACGACGAAGCGCCCATTCGCGAAATGATCGCCGTTGCGTTGGAAATGGCCGGCTATGACTGCCTGGAGGCTGAGAACTCGCAGCAGGCCCATGCCATTATCGTCGACCGCAAACCGGACCTGATCCTGCTCGACTGGATGCTGCCCGGCACGTCCGGTATCGAACTGGCCCGCCGTTTGAAGCGTGATGAACTGACCGGGGACATCCCGATCATCATGCTCACCGCCAAGGGCGAAGAGGACAACAAGATCCAGGGCCTGGAAGTGGGCGCCGATGATTACATCACCAAACCGTTTTCCCCACGTGAGCTGGTCGCGCGCCTGAAAGCCGTGTTGCGCCGTGCCGGTCCTACCGATGGCGAAGCGCCGATCGAAGTCGGCGGCCTGCTGCTGGACCCGATCAGCCACCGCGTGACCATCGACGGCAAACCGGCCGAAATGGGCCCGACTGAATATCGCTTGCTGCAATTCTTCATGACTCACCAGGAACGCGCCTATACCCGTGGCCAGTTGCTGGATCAGGTGTGGGGCGGCAACGTTTATGTCGAAGAACGCACTGTCGACGTGCACATCCGTCGCCTGCGCAAAGCCCTCGGCGATGCCTACGAGAATCTGGTACAAACCGTGCGCGGCACCGGTTACCGCTTTTCTACCAAAGCCTGACCCAGCCCGTTTCCGCCCGACAAGCTGACAAGGACGCGTGTTCAATTGAACCAAAACTGGCATGGCACCCTGATTCGCCACATGCTGTTGCTGGTGACCGGCTGTTTGGTGATCGGCCTGATTACCGGTTACTACGGCTGGAGCCTCGCCGCGGGCCTAGGCCTTTACCTGGCCTGGACCCTCAAGCAATTGCTGCGCCTGCACGAGTGGCTGCGGCTGCACAAACCCGATGAAGCGCCGCCCGACGGCTATGGCTTGTGGGGCGAAGTATTCGACAGCATCTACCACCTGCAACGCCGCGATCAACGCGTGCGCGGGCGCCTGCAAGCGGTGATCGACCGGGTCCAGGAATCCACCGCCGCGCTGAAAGACGCGGTGATCATGCTCGACACCGACGGCAACCTCGAATGGTGGAACCGCGCCGCCGAAACCTTGCTCGGCCTAAAGACGCCACAAGACAGCGGCCAGCCGGTGACCAACCTGGTTCGTCATCCGCGCTTCAAGGAATACTTCGAGCAGGACAACTACGCCGAGCCGCTGGAAATTCCCTCGCCAACCAACGACCGCGTGCGCATTCAGCTGTACATCACCCGCTACGGCAACAACGAGCACTTGATGCTGGTGCGCGACGTCACGCGCATCCATCAGCTGGAGCAGATGCGCAAAGACTTCATCGCCAACGTTTCCCATGAACTGCGCACGCCGCTGACGGTGATCTGCGGCTACCTGGAAACCCTGCTCGACAACGTCGAGGAAGTGAACCCGCGCTGGACCCGCGCCTTGCAGCAAATGCAACAGCAAGGCGGGCGCATGCAAACGTTGCTCAACGACTTGCTGCTGTTGGCCAAGCTGGAAGCCACCGATTACCCGTCGGACAATCAGCCGGTGGCCATCGACGGCCTGCTGCAATCGATCAAGGGCGACGCTCATCAATTGTCCGGTCAACGCAATCAGCACATTACGCTGGAGGCCGACCCGACGATTCTGCTCAAGGGCAGCGAAGCCGAATTGCGCAGCGCGTTCTCGAACCTGGTGTTCAACGCCGTGAAATACACCCCGGCCGAAGGCAACATCCGCATTCGCTGGTGGGGCGATGAGCAAGGTGCGCACCTGAGCGTGCAGGATTCCGGGATCGGCATCGACAGCAAACACTTGCCGCGCCTGACCGAACGTTTCTACCGCGTCGACTCCAGTCGCAATTCCAACACCGGTGGCACCGGGCTTGGGCTGGCGATTGTCAAACACGTGCTGCTGCGTCACCGGGCGCGGATGGAAATCAGCAGTGTGCCGGGCCACGGCAGTACATTTACCTGCCATTTTGCGCCGGCCCAAGTCACCAAATCCCTGGTCATCAGCACCACTGACTGATACCGACCGGCACTCGCCACTAGGCAATCGTCAAGTCAGCCGCTACATTGGCTGACTTGTGCCTGCCTTTCAGGTGCACTTTTTTCTTTCCCTTCGAATACACGGAACCCGCAAAACTCCATCATGGACCCTTCCCCTGGCTTGACCCTCGCAACACTATTCGCCGACTTCGGCATGATTCTTTTTGCTTTGATCCTGGTGTTGCTCAACGGATTTTTCGTTGCGGCGGAATTTGCCATGGTCAAACTGCGCTCGACCCGGGTCGAGGCCATCGCTGATAAAAACGGCTGGCGCGGACACATCCTGCGCACCGTGCACAGTCAGCTCGATGCTTACCTGTCGGCGTGCCAATTGGGTATCACCCTCGCCTCCCTCGGTCTCGGCTGGGTCGGTGAACCGGCGTTCGCGCACATCCTGGAGCCGCTGCTTGAAGCCGTCGGCGTGCAGTCGGCCGAAGTGATCAAGGGCGTGTCGTTCTTCGCTGCGTTCTTCGTCATTTCGTACCTGCACATCGTGGTCGGCGAATTGGCCCCGAAATCCTGGGCCATCCGCAAACCCGAGTTGCTGTCGCTCTGGACGGCAGTGCCGCTGTACCTGTTCTACTGGGCGATGTACCCGGCGATATACCTGCTCAACGCCAGCGCCAACACGATCCTGCGGATCGCCGGCCAAGGTGAACCCGGCCCTCATCACGAGCACCATTACAGCCGTGAAGAACTGAAACTGATCCTGCACTCCAGCCGTGGCCAGGACCCGAGCGACCAAGGCATGCGTGTTTTGGCGTCCGCCGTGGAGATGGGTGAACTGGAAGTGGTCGACTGGGCCAACTCCCGGGAAGACCTGGTGACGCTGGAGTTCAACGCGCCGCTCAAGGAAATCCTCGCGATGTTCCGTCGCCACAAATTCAGCCGCTACCCGGTGTACGACAGCGACCGCCAGGAGTTCGTCGGCCTGCTGCACATCAAGGACCTGCTGCTGGAACTGGCGGCCCTGGACCACATTCCCGAGTCGTTCAACCTGGCCGAACTGACCCGTCCGCTGGAACGCATCTCGCGGCACATGCCGCTGTCGCAGTTGCTGGAGCAGTTCCGCAAGGGCGGCTCGCACTTCGCGCTGGTGGAGGAAGCCGACGGCAACATCATCGGCTACCTGACCATGGAAGACGTGCTGGAAGTGCTGGTCGGCGACATTCAGGACGAACACCGCAAGGCGGAACGCGGCATCCTCGCCTATCAGCCGGGCAAGTTGCTGGTGCGGGGCGATACACCGCTGTTCAAGGTTGAACGGCTGTTGGGGATCGACCTGGATCACATCGAAGCCGAAACCCTTGCCGGGCTGGTCTATGAAACCCTGAAACGGGTGCCGGAAGAGGAAGAAGTGCTGGAAGTGGAAGGTTTGCGGATCATCATCAAGAAGATGAAAGGGCCGAAGATCATCCTGGCCAAGGTGTTGATGCTGGATTGATCAGGAGATGGCGGGCTTTTGTGGTGAGGGGATTTATCCCCGTTGGACGACGAAGTCGTCCCAAAGCCCTTCAGTAAAGCGGGGTCGCTTCGCAACCCAACGGGGATAAATCCCCTCGCCACAGTTAAATCCCCTGGCCACAATGGATCGCCATCACCTTTACTGCTTGCCCAACGCAAAGTTGGGCAATGCCCCCACCGGTTGATTGAACTGGTACGGAATCGACACCAGCCCCAACCCGGTATTGCGCTGCACCACGAAGTGCAGGTGCGGTCCGCTGCTGTTCCCGGTATTGCCCGACAGCGCCAATGGACTGCCCACCACCACCCGCTGGCCTTCCCGAACGCCCACGGAGCCTCGCTTGAGGTGCAAATACACGCCCATGGTCCCGTCGTCGTGCAGTACCCGCACAAAGTTGCCCGACGGATCAGTGCCGCGCCCGGTCTGGGCATTCTCGGTTTTCACCACCACCCCGGCACGCGCGGCGATGATCGGCGTGCCTTCGGGCATGGCGATGTCCAACGCGTAGCGGTTCTTGGGCCCGAAGTGGCTGTACTGACCGTTGGCGCCCTGACTCAACCGGAACGGACCACCACGCCACGGAAACGGGTATTGATAGGCCATGGCAGCGCCTGAGGGGTCGCCCAGGGAGTATTCGAACTTTGGAACATACGCGAGCGGGCGTTCGGGCTGCGTGGCCGTGAGCAGCGCCAGACGAATACTGCTGCGGGCCGGCATCACCCGGCGAATCGGTCGGCTTGGCGCCCCACTGACGTTGTCCAGCCCGGCGAAACTCAACTCGATTTCTACTGGCGCATACAGGTCATTGCGGACGTAGACGCTGTCCACGCCTTTCTTTTTCGTGATGACGAGGTACACCTGGCGCTCAAGGTGCTCGACCATGCGATCGCGAAAAGTGAACACCTGGGAGCCCTTCGTGGGGCGGTCGCTGTAGGAGACCACGCCATTGGCGTCGGTGGACTTGTAGATCGTCATGGCTACCGCCGCGGTGGAGGCCATGAAAAGACCGCAGAAAAACAGCAAGCGCGCGAGCATGGGCAAATAATCTGTCGAGGAGGTCTGCATAGGAGCCTAGCAGCTGCAATGGACCCGGGGAGTCGGCAGATGTTTCAAGCAAGATCAAAAGATCGCAGCCTTCGGCAGCTCCTACAGGGGAATGCGATCTCCTGTAGGAGCTGCCGCAGGCTGCGATCTTTCAGCAACGACGCTTACGCGCCTGGAATGAAATGCTTCTGCGCCGTACCACGCGCAATCAGGCGGGAGATGTAGTCGAGCTTCTGCGCGTCCTGATCGACAAAGCGGAAGGTCAGTTGCAGCCAGTCGCTGTCGGGTTTCGGTTCGTGGGCGACGACGGCGTGGAGGTAGCCGTTGAGGCGCGCGACTTCGGCGTTTTCGCCCTGCTCCAGGTCGAGTACGGCGCTGTCGAGCACTTGCGGCAAGGTATCGGTGCGTTTCACGACCAACAGCGCTTCCTTGAGGCTCAAGGCCTTGATGACGCACTGCTGAATGCCGCTCGGCAGGCGCAACTGGCCTTGGCCACGACCACTGGATACCGCAGCGCTGGCGGGGGCTTTAACCGGTGGGCTGTTGAGCAGACCGCGAGACGGTGCAGCCGCCGGGGCCGGAGCAGATGCAGAAGGCGCTGTTGGCGCGACCACGGTCGTCTTGCCACCGGTCAATGCGTTCAGCGAGTCGTTAGCGAACGCCGAGTTCATCTTGACCGGCGCGCCGCTCATCAAGGCGTCGAGCTTGCCGACCTTGTTCAACGCTTGCTTGACCTTGGTCAGCAGCTGCTCGTTGGTGAATGGCTTGCTGACGTAGCCGGAAACCCCGGCCTGAATGGCCTGGACGACGTTTTCCTTGTCGCCACGGCTGGTCACCATCACGAAGGGCATGGCCTTGAGATTGTCTTGCTGGCGGCACCAGGTCAGCAGTTCCAGGCCAGACATTTCCGGCATTTCCCAGTCGCACAGGACCAGGTCGAACGCTTCCTTGGCGAGCATGGCCTGAGCCTTTCTGCCGTTGATGGCATCTTCGGTCCGGATCCCCGGGAAGTAATTGCGCAGGCACTTCTTCACCAGGTCACGAATAAACGCCGCATCGTCCACCACCAACACACTGATCTTGCTCATCCACCACCCCTCGAAAAAATCCCGGCAAGCATACCGTCTTGCTGATGGCACATTGCCAAAAACCTTCAGTCACGCCGGGACTTTTCGTTCGCGGGTGCTGCTTCTAACGTCGAACACCACACACAAAAACGCCCGGCCAAAGGACCGGGCGTTTTTCTTGGGCAATCTTACTTATCGTCAGCGTTGCCCGGAACATTAGCGTTTTCGGCACTTGTGCCTTCAACTTCTTCTTTCATGCGCTTGAGGCCCAGGTGACGCACGTCGGTGCCTCGCACCAGGTAAATCACCAGTTCCGAGATGTTGCGCGCGTGATCGCCGATCCGCTCCAGCGAACGCAGCACCCAAATGATGCTCAAGACCCGCGAGATAGAGCGTGGGTCTTCCATCATGTAGGTCGCCAGCTCACGCAGGGCGGTCTTGTATTCGCGGTCGATGATTTTGTCGTACTGGGCGACCGACAACGCCAGGTCGGCATCGAAACGGGCAAAGGCGTCCAGTGCATCACGCACCATGTTGCGCACCTGGTCACCGATGTGGCGAACCTCGACGTAACCGCGCGGGGCTTCGCCTTCTTCGCACAGCTGGATGGCGCGACGGGCAATCTTGGTGGATTCGTCGCCGATGCGCTCCAGGTCGATCACCGATTTGGAGATGCTGATGATCAGACGCAAGTCGGACGCCGCCGGCTGACGACGGGCCAGAATGCGCAGGCATTCTTCGTCGATGTTGCGTTCCATCTGGTTGATCTGGTCGTCGATATCACGCACCTGCTGGGCCAGGCCGGAGTCGGCCTCGATCAGCGCGGTGACCGCATCGTTGACCTGCTTCTCGACCAGCCCGCCCATGGCCAGGAGGTGGCTGCGCACTTCCTCCAGTTCGGCGTTGAATTGCGCGGAAATGTGGTGGGTAAGGCCTTCTTTACTAATCATGCGATTGCTCCGCAAAAGCTGTAAGCCGCAAGCTACAAGCTGCAAGCCAATTTGTGTCGTTACGCTGAACCGCCTTAACTTGCCGCTTGAAGCTTGCGGCTCGCAGCTGCCTCAACTAGCCATAGCGCCCCGTGATGTAGTCTTCGGTCTGCTTCTTCGCCGGATTGGTGAACAGGGTGTCGGTGTCGCCGAATTCCACCAGTTTTCCCATGTACATGAACGCCGTGTAGTCGGAAACCCGCGCGGCCTGTTGCATGTTGTGGGTCACGATGACGATGGTGAACTTCGATTTCAGTTCGTAGATCAGCTCTTCGACTTTCAGCGTCGAGATCGGGTCGAGTGCAGAGCAGGGTTCGTCGAGCAACAGCACTTCCGGTTCCACGGCGATGGTACGCGCGATCACCAGGCGTTGCTGCTGGCCACCGGACAGGCCGAGTGCCGACTCGTGCAGACGGTCTTTGACTTCGTCCCACAGCGCCGCGCCTTTCAACGCCCATTCGACGGCTTCGTCGAGGATGCGCTTCTTGTTGATGCCCTGGATGCGCAGGCCGTAAACCACGTTTTCGTAGATGGTTTTCGGGAACGGGTTCGGCTTCTGGAACACCATGCCGACGCGACGACGCAGCTCAGCCACGTCTTCGCCCTTGCGGTAGATGTTGTTGCCGTACAGGTTGATTTCGCCTTCTACGCGACAGCCGTCGACCAGGTCGTTCATGCGGTTGAAGGTCCGCAGCAGCGTGGACTTGCCACAGCCGGACGGACCGATGAAGGCCGTCACGCGCTGTTTCGGGATGTTCATGCTGACGTCGTACAGCGCTTGTTTCTCGCCGTAGAACAGGCTCAGGCCCGGCACTTCAATGGCCACGGTTTCCTGCGCCAGGTTCAGGCTCTGTTTGTCGCGGCCCAAGGCCGACATGTTGATGCCGTGGGTATGTGTTTCGTGCTGCATGGGAGGCTCCCTGTGCTAACAAATTCGGTTCGGAATGCCCTTTGGCAATTCCCTTCAATATTCCGGTAAACGCCGATCAATGTGGGAGCGGGCTTGCTCGCGAAGAGGCCATCACATTCAACATCAATGTTGCCTGACCCACCGCTTTCGCGAGCAAGCCCGCTCCCACAAGGGCCCGCGCCGACCTGTAAATTTAACTATCCAGTGCTTTGTATTTCTCGCGCAGGTGGTTTCGAATCCACACGGCCGACAGGTTCAACGTCGCAATCACCATTACCAGCAACAGCGCGGTGGCGTACACCAGCGGCCGTGCGGCTTCGACGTTCGGGCTCTGGAAGCCGACGTCGTAAATGTGGAAGCCCAAGTGCATGATCTTCTGGTCGAGGTGAAGGTACGGGTAGTTGCCATCCAGCGGCAGCGACGGTGCCAGTTTCACCACGCCTACCAGCATCAGCGGCGCTACTTCACCGGCGGCACGGGCCACGGCGAGGATCATGCCGGTCATCATCGCCGGGCTGGCCATCGGCAGCACGATCTTCCACAAGGTTTCAGCCTTGGTCGCGCCAAGGGCCAACGAGCCTTCACGCACGGTGCGAGGAATCCGCGCCAGGCCCTCTTCGGTGGCCACGATCACCACCGGCACCGCCAGCAGCGCCAGGGTCAACGAGGCCCAAAGTAGGCCCGGCGTGCCGAAGGTCGGCGCCGGCAATGCTTCAGGGAAGAACAGCCGGTCGACCGAGCCGCCCAGTACATAGACGAAGAAGCCCAGACCGAATACGCCGTAAACGATGGCCGGAACGCCCGCCAGGTTGTTCACGGCGATGCGGATAATACGCGTCAGCACGTTTTGCTTGGCGTATTCACGCAGGTAAACCGCTGCCAGTACGCCGAACGGGGTCACGATCATTGCCATGATCAGGGTCATCATCACGGTGCCGAAAATTGCCGGGAAGATCCCGCCTTCGGTGTTCGCTTCGCGCGGGTCGTCGCTGAGGAATTCCCAGACCTTGCTGAAGTAGAAGCCGATCTTGGTCATCGTGCCCATGGCGTTCGGCTGGTAGGCGTGAACCACTTTGCCGATGCCGATTTCGATCTCTTTGCCGTTCGCATCGCGGGCCGTCAGGCTGTCGCGGTTGAACTGGGCGTGCAGGTCGTTCAGGCGTGCTTCGATGTCCTGATAACGCGCGTTAAGCTCGGCGCGCTCGGATTCCATGTCCGCTTGCGCGGTGGCGTCGAGGGTGCCGGCCAATTCCAGTTTGCGCCCGTGCAGACGGATGCGCTCCAGACCTGAGTTGATCGCACCGATATCGGTTTTTTCCAGGCTCTTGAGCTGTGCGGCCAGCTGGTTGACGCGAGCAACACGCGCCTGCAACTCAGGCCACGCGGCTTCGCCTTCGGCGATGACCTTGCCGTCCTGTTTGACGTTGACCAGGTAACCGTAGAAGTTGCCCCACTCGCGACGCTCGATGGTCATCAGCTCAGGTGGGGTCTTCTGGTTGGTCAACCACTCGCCGACGACCCAGGTGAAGTCGTTGCCGTTCAGGTCACGGTTGCCGACCTTTATCAGCTCGCGGGTCATGAACTCCGGGCCCTGATCGGGCACCGGCAGGCCAGCGCTTTTCAGGCGCTCGCGCGGTACTTCTTCTTTCTGCACCACTTCGCCGATCACGAGGTGATTGGCCTGGCCCGGCACGTCGTAGCTGGCGTGAATCAAATCCGCCGGCCAAAAGTGACCCAGACCGCGCACGGCAATCACCGCGAGCAAGCCAATGGTCATGATGACCGCGATGGACACCGCGCCACCGCTGATCCAGACGCCGGGGGCGCCGCTCTTGAACCATCCATTCAGGGAGTTCTGTTTCACAGACTTCTACCTTTCTTAAAGCGACGAGTATTTCTTGCGCAGACGCTGACGAATCAGTTCCGCGAGGGTGTTCATGATGAAGGTGAACAACAGCAGCACCAGCGCCGAGAGGAACAGCACGCGGTAGTGGCTGCCGCCGACTTCCGATTCGGGCATTTCCACTGCAACGTTGGCCGCCAGGGTGCGCAGGCCTTCGAACAGGTTCATTTCCATGACCGGGGTGTTACCGGTGGCCATCAGCACGATCATCGTTTCACCGACTGCACGGCCCATGCCGATCATCAGTGCCGAGAAGATGCCCGGGCTGGCAGTGAGGATCACCACGCGGGTCATGGTCTGCCACGGCGTGGCACCGAGGGCCAGGGAACCCAGCGTCAGGCCGCGCGGCACGCTGAACACGGCGTCTTCGGCAATGGAATAGATGTTCGGGATGACCGCGAAACCCATGGCCAGACCGACTACCAATGCGTTGCGCTGGTCGTAGGTGATGCCCAGGTCGTGGGAGATCCACATGCGCATGTCGCCGCCGAAGAACCAGGTTTCCATGTACGGGCTCATGTACAGCGACAACCAGCCCACAAACAGAATCACCGGGATCAGAATCGCGCTTTCCCAACCGTCCGGCACTTTCAGGCGGATGGACTCAGGCAGGCGGCTGAAGACGAAGCCGGCCACCAGGATGCCGATCGGCAGGAGCATCAGCAGGCTGAAGATGCCCGGCAAGTGCCCTTCCACATACGGCGCGAGGAACAGGCCGGCGAAGAAACCGAGGATCACCGTCGGCATCGCTTCCATCAGCTCGATCACCGGCTTGACCTTGCGGCGCATGCCCGGGGCCATGAAGTAAGCGGTGTAGATTGCAGCGGCAACGGCCAGGGGTGCAGCCAGCAGCATGGCGTAGAACGCGGCTTTCAGGGTGCCGAAGGTTAGCGGAGACAAGCTCAGCTTGGGTTCGAAATCGGTGTTGGCGGCGGTCGATTGCCAGACGTATTTAGGCTCGTCGTAGTTCTCGTACCAGACCTTGCTCCACAACGCGCTCCAGGAAACTTCCGGGTGCGGGTTGTCGAGCAGCAACGGTTGAATCTTGCCGCCCGCCTCCACGATCACGCGGTTGGCGCGTGGCGACAGGCCGAAAATGCCCTGGCCTTCCACCACCTGATCCACCAGCAAGGTGCGGTGGGCGGTGCTGTGGAACACGCCAAGCTTGCCGGAGGCGTCGAGGGCGATGAAGCCTTTGCGACGTTCTTCAGCGGTAATTTCAACGATCGGCGTGGTGCCCATCTGGAAGGTACGGATCTGCTTCAGGCGCAGTTCGCCATCCGGGTCACGAGCCATGAACCACTGGGCCAGGCCACCCTTGGAGTCGCCGAGGATCAGCGAGATACCGCCCACCAATTGAGTACTGGCAGTGATTTGCGCTTCGCCGTCCTCAAGCAGTTTGTAGCGACCGTTGAGGCTCTTGTCGCGCAGGCTGAACACGTCGGCCTGGGCGCGACCGTTAATCACGTAAAGCCATTGCTGGCGCGGGTCGACGAAGATGTTCTTCACCGGCTCGCTCATCTGCGGCAGATCAATGCGCTTCTGCTCGTTGGTGATTTCGCCGGTCATCATGTTTTCTTCGCTGGTCAGCGAGAGCACATTGAGTTGCGAACCGGTGGCACCCACCAGCATCAGGGTGGTGTCGCTGGCGTTAAGGCTGATGTGTTCCAGCGCACCGCCCGCTTCGTTCAACGCAATCGGGGTTTCGCCGTACGGGTATTCAACGGCCGGTGAAATGGTTTTCTTGCCTTCCGGGTAGCTGACTTTATAGGTATGACGGAACACCAGTGCCTGACCGTTGGACAAGCCCACCGCTACCAGCGGATGACCGGGCTGGTCTTCGCCGATGGACGTCACGGTGGTACCGACCGGGATTGGCAGATCGACGCGCTTGAGTTCGGCGCCACTGTCGATGTCGAAGAACAACGCCTGGCCTTTGTCGGAAACCCGCATGGCGACCTGGTTCTGCTCTTCCAGGGAAATCATCAGCGGCTTGCCGGCGTCTTGCATCCAGGCGGGCGTGATGGCGTCCTTGGCGGTCAGGTCGGCACCCTGGAACAGGGGCAGGACGACGTAGGCAAGGAAGAAGAAGATCAGTGTGATCGCGCCAAGAACGGCAAGGCCGCCAACGAGGACGTACCAGCGGGTCAGGCGATCTTTGAGCGCGCGGATGCGACGCTTGCGTTGCAGCTCAGGCGTATTGAAATCAATTCGCTTGGGGGGATTATTAGTCATGGTGGAATTGGCCAGATCATTCATTCGCACACCCTAGCGATCCTGTATGACAGAAAGATGACAGTGCAGTGACGCAACAAATCCGCCGCCTGTAGGAACTGGCAGCGGACCGAAAATTTGGGGGTGTAGGAAACCCTGTAGGAGCTGTCGAGTGAAACGAGGCTGCGATCTTTTGATCTTGCTGATAATAAAGCCAGATCAAAAGATCGCAGCCTCGTTTCACTCGACAGCTCCTACACAGCTCCTACACAGGTCCGAGGCGAACCTCGGACCTAGGGTGTTACTTTTTTGCGACTTCAGCGCCGCCTTCCGCCAGACCCAGGTCAGCCAGTGCTTTTGCAGCAACTTTGGCTGGCAGTGGGATGTAGCCGTCTTTGACTACAACTTCCTGGCCCTGTTTGGACAGAACCAGTTTCACGAACTCGGCTTCCAGCGGAGCCAGAGGCTTGTTCGGGGCTTTGTTGACGTAAACGTAGAGGAAGCGCGACAGCGGATACTTGCCGTTCAGGGCGTTTTCTTCGGTGTCTTCGATGTAGTCAGTGCTGCCTTTCTTGGCCAGGGCCACAGTCTTCACGCTAGCGGTCTTGTAGCCGATGCCCGAGTAACCGATGCCGTTCAGCGAGGAGCTGATCGACTGCACGACCGAAGCCGAACCTGGTTGTTCGTTGACGTTTGGCTTGTAGTCGCCTTTGCACAAGGCTTCTTCCTTGAAGTAGCCATAAGTGCCGGATACCGAGTTACGACCGAACAGTTGAACTGGCTTGCTGGCCAGGTCGCCGGTCACACCCAGGTCGCCCCAGGTTTTGACTTCGGTTTTAGCGCCGCACAGACGAGTGGACGAGAAGATCGCGTCGACTTGTTCCATGGTCAGGTGCTGGATCGGGTTGTCTTTGTGTACGAAGACAGCCAGGGCGTCTACGGCAACCGGGATAGCGGTTGGCTTGTAGCCGTACTTCTGCTCGAAGGCAGCCAGTTCGGTGTCCTTCATCTTGCGGCTCATCGGGCCCAGGTTAGCGGTGCCTTCAGTCAGCGCAGGTGGCGCAGTGGCGGAGCCAGCGGCCTGAATCTGGATGTTTACGTTCGGGTATTCTTTTTTGTAGTTCTCAGCCCAGAGGGTCATGAGGTTGGCCAGGGTATCGGAGCCGACGCTGGACAGGTTGCCCGACACACCAGTGGTCTTGGTGTAGCTCGGGATAGCAGGGTCAACAGCGGCGAACGCGTTGGCAGTCGCAACGCCAGCAGCGACAAAAGTCATTGCCGCCATCAAACGCTTCAGTTTCATGCCTTACTCCTAGCAGATAGGGTGTGTTAAGTCGGGGCCAAGTATCAGCGGGCCGTGTGAACACTCTATGGCTGAAATATGACAATTGGATGAAAGGCCAGCATTCGGGTTTTTGCAGGTCTACCGCGTTATCGTTCTTCGCGCTCGCTCCTGCAGGTCAACGTGATCTGTAGGAGCGAGGCTTGCCCGCGAAGGCGTCAGTCGCCTTAGCGTCCCTTCTTCCAGAGATACCCACCCACCAACACCCCGACCCCACAAATGATCGCCACGTAATAGGCCGGCCCCATCGGGCTTTCCTTGAGCAGCAACGTCACCACCATCGGCGTCAGGCCACCGAAAATCGCGTAGGCCAGGTTATAGGAGAACGACAACCCGCTGAAACGCACCACCGCCGGGAAGGCTTTGACCATTACGTACGGCACCGCACCAATGGTGCCGACCAGCAGGCCGGTCAGGGCGTACATCGGGAACAGCCAGTCCGGATGGTTGAACAGGCTGTGGTAGAAAGTCCACGAACTCAGCAGCAGCAAACCGCTGCCGAACACAAACACCCGGCCCGCGCCAAAACGGTCAGCCAAAGCACCGGACGCCACGCAGCCCAGGCTCAGGAACACGATCGCCAGGCTGTTGGCCTGCAACGCGGTGGTCGGCGAGAAGTGGTAGACGGTCTGCAGCACGGTCGGCGTCATCAGGATGACGACGATGATGCCGGCGGACAGCAACCAGGTCAGCAGCATGGAAATCAGGATCGCCCCGCGATGGTCGCGCAACACGGCGCGCAGCGGCACTTCTTCGGCCAGGGCCTTGCGCAGTTGCAGCTCGGCGAACACCGGGGTTTCGTGCAGCCAGCGGCGCAGGTACACCGAGAACAGACCAAACACACCACCGAGCAGGAACGGAATCCGCCAGGCGTAATCCGCCACCTCCACCGGGGTGTAAATACTGTTGATGGCGGTCGCCACCAACGAGCCAAGCAGGATGCCCGCCGTCAGACCGCTGGTCAGGGTGCCGCAGGCGTAGCCGATATGCCGCGCAGGCACGTGTTCGGAAACGAAGACCCACGCGCCCGGCACTTCACCGCCAATTGCCGCGCCCTGGATTACCCGCATCAGCAGCAACAGAATCGGCGCCCACATGCCAATCTGCGCGTACGTCGGCAGCAGGCCCATGATCAGGGTCGGCACGGCCATCATGAAAATGCTCAGGGTGAACATCTTCTTGCGACCCAGCAGGTCACCGAAGTGCGCCATGACAATGCCGCCCAGCGGCCGCGCCAGGTAGCCGGCGGCAAAAATGCCGAAGGTCTGCATCAGCCGCAGCCACTCGGGCATGTCGGCCGGGAAGAACAGCTTGCCGACTACCGTGGCGAAGAACACGAAGATGATGAAGTCGTAGAACTCCAGCGCACCGCCCAGGGCAGACAGCGATAAAGTCTTGTAGTCGTTGCGAGTCAGCGGACGTGCGGGTTGTGTTGGCTGCGCGATGCTCGAGGGCGCTGTGGTCATGGCAAGGGCTTCTCTTATAGTCGGATCTGCAACCCCAACAACGCTGGCGGAGGCTTGGGCAGGTCCGGCACGATAGCAAATTGTTCGAAAAAGCACATAGAAGCGCGTATTTGACGGTCAAAATGAGAACCGGACGGTCGTCTCGGAGTCTACCGACCGATATACTCGCAATCTTGCGGCCAGTTGAAAGGGTTGCTGTGCGAAGACGCTGCTGGCTCTACCAGTCGATTTCGCAGAGTTTCCCTTTAGGCGCCTTACGAAAAACGTGACGAACGTAGTATGTTCGGGGATGAATCGTTTTTCCTTGAGACGGCTATTCAACCTGAAGTACTTATGAAGAGTCACGGGTCAGAGGCACCCCCGGCATGATAGAGCTCGAACAAGAAGATCCAATTCCGCAAGGCGACCTGGCCCTGCAAATCACCGCGCTTCCGCGTGAAACCAACGGCTTTGGCGATATTTTCGGCGGCTGGCTGGTGGCGCAGATGGATTTGGCCGGCACCGCGATGGCCAGCAAAGTCGCGGGTGGTCGTGTAGCCACCGTTGCGATCGATCGCATGGCGTTCCTGGTTCCGGTCGCGGTGGGTGCTCAGCTTTCCTTCTATACCCAGGCGCTGGAAATTGGTCGCAGCTCG
The DNA here is from genome assembly GCF_059716195.1 of Pseudomonas sp. LBUM1644. Classification (NCBI taxonomy): domain Bacteria; kingdom Pseudomonadati; phylum Pseudomonadota; class Gammaproteobacteria; order Pseudomonadales; family Pseudomonadaceae; genus Pseudomonas; species Pseudomonas sp. LBUM1644. The sequence goes on from NZ_CP166812.1 coordinate 6,215,580, forward strand.
ATCAAGATGATGGTTGAAGTCTGGAGCGACGATCCGCTGTCCAGCGAGTGGCGCAAAGTGACCGAAGCGGTGTTTGTCTTTGTCGCCATCGACGGTAGCGGCCGCACGCGTTCGGTTCCGCCACGCGCGCGTTAAACGCGGCGACCGTTTTGCGGTCCATTGCAGTCATTGTTCCTGATCGAGAGCTGTCCCATGACCACCCCCAACGTCGAAGCCGTGAAACTGGATGACCTGAACTGCTGGCGCATCCGCCACGGTCAGGCCGAATTGCTGGTCGCCCAGCAAGGCGCGCACATCCTCAGTTACCAATTGGCTGGCCAACCGCCGCTGATCTGGCTCAACGACGAAGCGGTGTTCAAGACCGGCAAGAGCATCCGCGCAGGCGTTCCGGTGTGCTGGCCGTGGTTCGGCAATTTTGCGCGCAACCCGCAAAGCGTTCAGGCCATGCGTGTCAGCAACGAACCGCCGACCGCCCACGGATTTGTACGGGCGATGGATTGGGAACTGGGCGGCATCGAAACCGAGGGCGAAAGCCTGAAGGTGGAATTCGTCCTGCCTTACCCCGAGGGCGGCTTTCCGGGCTGGCCACATCAGGTGGGTTTGAAGTTGTGCATTCGTCTGGATGAGCAACTGCACATCAGCCTGACCAGCCACAATCCGGGCTCGGAAACAGTCACCATCAGCCAGGCGCTGCATAGCTACTTCGCGGTGAGCGATGTGCGCAATGTGCACGTTGAAGGGCTCAATGGCTTGAGTTACATCGAGACGCTGGACGACTGGAAAACCGTGAACCAGGCCGGTGACCTGCGCTTTACCGGCGAGACCGATCGCATCTACCTCGATACTCCGGCGAAGCTGAGCATTGTCGACCCGACCTGGGAACGGCGTATCGAGCTGACCAGCAGCGGCTCACGCTCGGCGGTGATCTGGAATCCGTGGATCGACCGCGCAGCGGCATTCAGTGATATGGCCGACGATGGCTGGCAGCGCATGCTGTGCATTGAAACGGCGAATGTGTTGGGTGATGTGGTGACGTTGGCGCCGGGTGCAAGCCACACGCTTGGCGTCAGCATTGGCAGCAAACCGCTTTAAGATCAAAAGATCGCAGCCTTCGGCAGCTCCTACATCGATCTCTGTAGGAGCTGCCGAAGGCTGCGATCTTTTTGCGGTATCCCTAATTACAAATCCGACTCTTTCACCACTCTGACTTTCGCCGCATCCAATGCATATGCCGCATCGGCCAGGTCGTTGTTGACCTGCTCGATCTTCAGCGTGCCGGTGACCCACAGCGGTGTGTAGATGTCATTCAGCTTCAAGCCTTTGGGATAACGCACCAGCACCAGTTGATTAGGCGGCGGTGGCGGCACGTGAATGCAGGCGCCCGGATAGGGCACGAGAAAGAACAGCGTACTGCGGCCCTTGGCGTCGGACTCCAGCGGCACCGGATAACCGCCGATGCGGATGTTCTTGTCGTTCATCGACGGCACGGTTTTGGTTGAGTACATCACCGCCGGCAAGCCCTTGCTCTGCTTCATGCCTCCCTTTGCGGTAAAGGTGCCATCGCCTTCGGGGGAGTTATGGTCGATTTCGGGCATGGCCTCGAGGGCTTTCTGATCCGACTTGGGCATCAGGTCGAGCCAATCGGTTTCCGGCAGTTCGCCGGCGTGGGCAAGGCCTGCGCCCAGTAAAAGGAACGTCAGTAGAAAACGGCGCATGAAGGTGCTCGGTCAGGAAGGACAATTAGTCGCCGAGCATTCTAGCCCTCTCTGCGTGCGGCGCAGAGAGGGCTTTGTCGCCTGGATCAGTTCTTTCTGATCAAGCCGTAGATCACCAGCAACACCACGGCGCCAACCAGTGCGCCGATGAAGCCAGCCCCTTGGCCGACCTGGTAAATGCCCAGGGCCTGGCCACCGTAGGTGGCCGCCAGCGAACCGCCGATACCGAGCAAGATGGTCATGATCCAGCCCATGCTGTCATCGCCCGGTTTCAGGAACCGAGCCAGCAGGCCGACGATCAAGCCGATAAAGATGGTTCCAATAATTCCCATGACATTTCCCTTTGATTGGTTGGCTGAGTCCTGTCTCACATTGGTGAGACAGGACACCTAGCCAAAGCCTAGTCAGACTTTGGCATCCTGCCATCAGAGAACGGCGGCACCTGAATGGTTCCGCCGCTGCCACATGAAACTATTCGGCGATGAGCGCTTCGACCTTGAGGATCTGCTGCTCCAGCGTGGCCTTGTCGGCGCAGCGCAGGTTGGCGTGGCCGACCTTGCGACCGGACTTGAACGCCTTGCCATAGTGATGCAGATGGCAATCGGCAATGGCCAGGACTTTCTCGGTCTCCGGGACTTTGCCGATGAAGTTGAGCATCGCGCTTTCGCCGACTTTGGCGGTCGAACCCAGCGGCAGACCGGCCACCGCCCGCAGGTGGTTTTCGAACTGGCTGCACTCGGCGCCTTCAGTGGTCCAGTGCCCGGAGTTGTGCACGCGCGGGGCAATCTCGTTGGCCTTCAGGCCACCGTCGACTTCAAAGAACTCGAACGCCATCACACCGACATAATTCAGCTGCTTGAGCACGCGGCTGGAATAGTCTTGCGCCAAGGCCTGCAAAGGGTGATCGGTGCTGGCCACGGACAACTTGAGAATGCCGCTGTCGTGGGTGTTGTGAACCAACGGATAGAACCGGGTTTCGCCATCGCGAGCACGCACGGCGATCAGCGAAACTTCACCGGTGAACGGCACGAAGCCTTCCAACAGACAGGCCACGCTACCCAACTCAGCGAATGTGCCGACCACGTCTTCGGGTTTGCGGAGCACTTTCTGGCCCTTGCCGTCATAACCCAACGTGCGGGTTTTCAGCACGGCCGGCAGACCGATCGAAGCCACGGCAGCGTCGAGATCGGCTTGCGATTGAATGTCGGCGAACGCCGGGGTCGGAATCCCCAGGTCCTTGAACATGCTCTTCTCGAACCAACGATCACGCGCAATGCGCAGGGCTTCGGCGCTCGGGTAGACCGGGACGAATTGCGACAGGAAGGCCACGGTTTCGGCCGGGACGCTTTCGAACTCGAAAGTCACCAGATCGACTTCATCGGCCAGCTGGCGCAGGTGATCCTGATCGCCGTAATCGGCCCGCAGGTGTTCGCCCAACGCGGCTGCGCAGGCATCCGGCGCCGGGTCCAGAAAAGCGAAGTTCATGCCCAGCGGAGTACCCGCCAGCGCCAACATGCGACCCAACTGGCCGCCACCGATTACACCGATCTTCATCGTCAACAACCTCAGGCGATGCGTGGGTCTGGATTTTCCAGGACGCTGTCTGTCTGCTCAGCACGGAAAGTTTTCAGCACTTCGTGGAATTGCGGGTGCTTGGCGCCGAGGATACTCGCCGAGAGCAGGGCGGCGTTAATCGCGCCAGCCTTGCCGATGGCCAGGGTGGCTACCGGAATGCCTGCTGGCATCTGCACGATAGAGAGCAGCGAATCGACGCCCGAGAGCATCGACGACTGCACCGGCACGCCGAGCACCGGCAGGTGGGTCTTGGCCGCACACATGCCAGGCAAGTGGGCCGCGCCACCGGCACCGGCAATGATCACCTCGATGCCACGCGCCTCGGCCTCTTCGGCGTACTGGAACAGCAGGTCCGGGGTGCGGTGGGCGGAAACCACTTTCACCTCGTAAGGAATGCCGAGCTTTTCCAGCATATCGGCGGTGTGGCTAAGGGTGGACCAATCGGACTTGGAGCCCATGATCACGCCAACCAGTGCACTCATCGTCGTGCCTCTTCTCTCTGGGCGCCCGCAGGCGCGTCAAAAAACAACAAGCCACGCAAAATGCGTGGCTTGATTGTACGAAAAATGGCCGGACGAACCGGCCGAAGGCCGCGCAGTATACCTCAATGAAGCAGATAAACAGCCCCTGTTACGACCATCTGTCATACGGCGCAAAGTGCCGGTTTTATTGACTCGAAGGTCAATCAAAAAGATCAAAAGATCGCAGCCTTCGGCAGCTCCTACACTGGCCTCTGCAGGAGCTGCCGAAGGCTGCGATCTTGGCGCCCGAACAGACACCGTCATTTAAGTATTTTGCGCGGCGCCGCCTTCGAGTTTGCGCCACAGCAACCGCACGTTCGCCTTGCGCACCAGCGCGCAGCGGTACAGGCGAATCTCCAACGGTACATGCCATTGCGGGCCGCCGCAGACCACCAGCTCACCGCGGGCCAGTTCCGCGCGCACACTGAGTTGCGGGACCCAGGCAATCCCCAACCCTTCCAGTGCCATGCTTTTCAGGCTGTCGGCCATCGCGGTTTCATAAATGGTGGTGAAGCGCAGTGCCCGCTGGCGCAACAGCATGTTCACCGAACGCCCGAGAAACGCCCCGGCGCTGTAGGCCAATAGCGGCACGCTGCCCTCGCCTTCCAGATCGAACAACGGCTTGCCATCGGCGTCCGCCGCACAGACTGGAAGCATTTCGGTGTGGCCGAGGTGCAGGGACGGAAAGATTTCCGGATCCATCTGCATCGCGGCGTCAGGGTCATAGAACGCCAGCATCAGATCGCAGCCACCCTCACGCAGGGCGTGCACAGCATCGCCGACGTTAGTCGCCACCAACCGCGTGGCAATGTTCAAGCCTTCGTTGCGCAACTGGGCGATCCAGCGCGGGAAAAAACCCAACGCCAGCGAGTGAGCCGCCGCGACCTGCATCACCTCACCCTGCCCGCCCTCCAGATGATGCAGATGGCGCAGCACTTCGCCGAGCTGCTCGACAACCGTCCGCGCGGTGACCAGAAACAATTGCCCCGCCGCCGTCAGCTCGATTGGCGTGCGTGAACGATTGACCAATTGCAGGCCCAATGCGGCTTCCAGGCTGCGAATCCGTCGACTGAACGCCGGCTGTGTCACGAAACGTCGTTCGGCAGCCTGGGAGAAGCTGCGGGTGGCGGCCAGGGCGCTGAAGTCCTCAAGCCATTTACTTTCCAGATTCATCACGTCCTCCCGGACACGCACCAATTTAGGTCACACGCTCGCCGCACACGCGACGTCACATGGGCATTATGCCGAATGTGCATAGGCCAGTGCTTAACAGCATTGGCCGAAAATCCTGCACAAGCCTAGCATTTGCAGTGTTCCGGCACAGACCGGGTCCATATCGAGATGATTTCTATCATGTCCTCCGCTGCATCTTTCCGCACAGAAAAAGACCTGCTTGGCGTACTCGAAGTACCGGCTCAAGCGTATTACGGTATCCAGACCCTGCGAGCGGTGAACAACTTCCGTCTCTCCGGCGTTCCGATTTCGCATTACCCGAAGCTGGTGGTCGGCCTGGCAATGGTCAAGCAAGCCGCTGCTGACGCCAACCGCGAACTGGGTCACCTGAGCGAAGCCAAGCACGCTGCCATCAGCGAAGCCTGTGCACGATTGATCCGCGGCGACTTCCACGAAGAGTTCGTGGTCGACATGATTCAAGGCGGCGCTGGTACTTCAACCAACATGAATGCCAACGAAGTCATCGCCAACATCGCGCTGGAGGCCATGGGCCACAGCAAGGGCGAATACCAATACCTGCACCCGAACAACGACGTGAACATGGCGCAGTCGACCAACGATGCCTATCCGACCGCGATCCGCCTGGGTCTGCTGTTGGGTCACGACGCGCTGCTGGCCAGTCTCGACAGCCTGATCCAGGCGTTCGCTGCCAAAGGCGTAGAGTTCAGCCACGTATTGAAGATGGGCCGTACCCAGCTGCAAGACGCTGTGCCAATGACCCTCGGCCAGGAATTCCGTGCGTTCGCCACGACCCTGGGCGAAGACCTGGCGCGCCTGAAAACACTGGCACCTGAGCTGTTGACCGAAGTAAACCTGGGCGGCACCGCGATTGGTACCGGCATCAACGCCGACCCGCGTTATCAGCACCTGGCCGTTCAGCGTCTGGCACTGATCAGTGGTCAACCGCTGGTTCCGGCCGCCGATTTGATCGAAGCCACTTCCGACATGGGCGCCTTCGTGCTGTTCTCCGGCATGCTCAAGCGCACCGCAGTCAAGCTGTCGAAGATTTGCAACGACCTGCGCCTGCTGTCCAGCGGCCCACGCACCGGCATCAACGAAATCAACCTGCCGGCACGTCAGCCAGGCAGCTCGATCATGCCCGGCAAGGTCAACCCGGTTATCCCGGAAGCCGTGAACCAGGTTGCGTTCCAGATCATCGGCAACGACCTGGCCCTGACCATCGCGGCCGAAGGCGGCCAACTGCAACTGAACGTGATGGAGCCGCTGATCGCGTTCAAGATCTTCGACTCGATCCGCCTGTTGCAACGGGCCATGGACATGCTGCGCGAGCACTGCATCGTCGGCATCACCGCCAACGAAGAGCGCTGCCGTGAACTGGTCGAGCATTCGATCGGCCTGGTCACCGCACTGAACCCGTACATCGGCTATGAAAACGCCACCCGCATCGCCCGCATCGCTCTTGAAAGCGGCCGCGGCGTGCTGGAACTGGTGCGCGAAGAAGGCTTGCTCGACGACGAAATGCTCGCCGACATCCTGCGCCCGGAAAACATGATTGCTCCGCGTCTGGTGCCTCTGAAGGCCTGACGTTTGTAGTACCGCTCACCAGGCTGAGGGACTAGACACCTCTCACCTTTTGAGGGCTTGGGGATCACTCTCCAAGCCCTTTTTTTTTATTCGAAGATCAAAAGATCGCAGCCTTCGGCAGCGCCTACATGGGATGACTGTAGGAGCTGCCGCAGGCTGCGATCTTTTGATGTTGCACCACAACCGTGCAGACGGGCGCCACACTCATCGGTATAGTGCCGCCCCTCTTCGCGTGAGCGGTCGTCGGTTACGAGGCCCAAACCCATGCGAAACCCCGAACTAATAACAAACCCGCGATTTGGAACCGGGACGAACCTTCGCCTCGCCTGCTTTGCCGTGCGCAAGCTGGTGTAACGCGATATTTCGATCCGCCCAGCATTTGCCTACACAAAAAACAGCGAGGAATACTCCATGCTCGAAGTCATTAACGACTTCCTCTCAGGGAAAGTACTGATCGTGCTCATTGTCGGGCTCGGTAGCTACTTCACGATCCGCTCGCGTTTCGTACAACTGCGTCACTTCTTCCACATGTTCGCGGTGTTCCGCGACAGCCTCAAAAGCAGCGCCGGTCAACTCAGTTCCTTCCAGGCCCTGATGCTCAGCCTCGCCGGCCGCGTCGGTGCAGGCAACATCGCCGGTGTCGGCATCGCCGTGACGCTCGGCGGGCCAGGTGCGGTGTTCTGGATGTGGGTGACCGCGCTGGTCGGCATGTCCAGCAGCTTTTTCGAATGCTCCCTCGGCCAGCTCTACAAGCGCTGCGATTGCGACGGCACTTTCCGTGGCGGCCCGTCCTATTACATCCAGCACGGCCTGCAGAAACGCTGGTTGGGCATGATCATGGCGTTTCTGTTGTTGGTGACCTTCGGGTTTGCCTTCAACGGCCTGCAATCCCACGCCGTGACGCACTCGCTGAACAACGCATTCGGCCTCGACACCACCTGGACCGGCCTGGCCCTGGCGGTGTTGCTAGGCTTGGTGTTCATCGGTGGCATCAAGCGCATCGCCAAGGTTGCCGACCTGCTGGTGCCGGTGAAAACCCTGGTCTACATCGGCGTAACGATTTACGTGATCGTGCTGCAATTCGATCACGTTCCAGCGATGCTGATGACCATCGTCAAAAGTGCTTTCGGTCTGGACCAGGCGTTCGGCGGCCTGATCGGCAGCGCCATCGTCATGGGCGTAAAGCGTGGCGTGTTCGCCAACGAAGCAGGTCTGGGCAGTGCGCCGAACGTGGCCGCTGTGGCATCGGTCGAGCACCCGGTGGCGCAAGGCGTGGTCCAGGCGTTCAGCGTGTTTCTCGACACCTTCGTGATCTGCACCTGCACCGCGTTGCTGATTCTGCTGTCCGGCTTCTACACCCCTGGCTTCGAAGGCGATGGCATTGCCCTGACCCAGAACTCGCTGGCCGCTGTGGTCGGTGACTGGGGCCGGATGTTCATCTCCGTGGCACTGGCGTTGTTCGTGTTCACCTCGATCCTCTACAACTACTACCTGGGCGAGAGCAACCTGCGCTTTTTGATCGGTGAAAACCGCAAGGCGCTGATCGGCTACCGCGCACTGGTGCTGGTGTTGATCTTCTGGGGCGCCATCGAGAACCTCGGCACAGTGTTCGCCTTCGCCGACATCACCATGACGATGCTGGCGTTCGTGAACCTGATCGCGCTGTTCCTGCTGTTCAAGGTCGGCATGCGCATCCTGCGTGACTACGATGACCAGCGCGCTGCCGGGATCAAGACGCCAGTGTTCGATTCGAGCAAGTTCCCGGATCTGGACCTGGACCTGAAAGCCTGGCCAGCCAACCCGCCAGCCGCCGTCAAGGCAGAAGCTGAGCCGCAAGGCATACCCGCAGCGCAACGCTGATCGGTTAAAGTGCGAAATCCCATGTGGGAGCGAGCCCGCTCGCGAATGCGGACTGACATCCAACATTGATGTCGACTGACACGCCGCTCTCGCGAGCAGGCTCACTCCCACAGGAAGTCATCGTTCTCGGAGAGCCTCCATGAATTCCTCGACCTACCCTGCCGCCCAACACGTCATGGTGCTCTACACAGGTGGCACCATTGGTATGCAAGCCAGCGCCCATGGCCTGGCGCCGGCGTCCGGTTTCGAAGCGCGGATGCGCGAGTACCTGCACAACCAGCCCGAACTGGTGGTGCCGCAATGGCGCTTTCGCGAGATGTCACCGCTGATCGACAGCGCCAACATGACCCCGGCGTACTGGCAGCAACTGCGCGAAGCAGTGGTCGACGCAGTAGATGTGCAAGGCTGCGACAGCGTGCTGATCCTGCACGGCACCGACACCTTGGCCTACAGTGCGGCGGCCATGAGCTTTCAACTACTCGGCCTGCATGCCCGCGTGGTGTTCACCGGTTCAATGTTGCCGGCCGGCGTGACCGACAGCGACGCCTGGGAAAACCTCAGTGGCGCGCTGGTCGCCCTCGGCCATGGCCTGGCGCCGGGCGTTCATCTGTACTTCCACGGCGAACTGCTGGACCCGACCCGTTGCGCGAAGGTGCGCAGTTTCGGTCGTCATCCGTTTGCCCGATTGCAACGTCAGGGCGGTGGCGTGAAGGCGACTTCGCTGCCGGCAGAACTGAATTACAACCAGAACAAGCAACGGGCGAAAGTCGCTGTGCTGCCGTTGTTTCCCGGGATTGGTGCCGAGCAGCTTGATGCGTTGCTGAACAGCGGCATTCAGGGCTTGGTGCTGGAGTGCTACGGCAGCGGCACCGGACCGAGTGATAACCCCGAGTTTCTCGCCAGCCTGGAACGGGCGCGGGACAAAGGGGTTGTGGTGGTGGCGGTCACGCAGTGCCATGAAGGTGGCGTCGAGCTGGATGTTTACGAGGCGGGCAGCCGCTTGCGTGGCGCCGGTGTGCTTTCGGGTGGTGGCATGACCCGTGAAGCGGCGTTCGGCAAGTTGCATGGGTTGCTTGGGGCGGGACTTGAAGTGGATGAGGTTCGGCGGCTTGTCGAGCTGGATCTATGTGGGGAGCTGTCTTAAATACACTCCGACGCTGCAGCGCGCTCAAGTTTCTCCCGATCTTTTCCAGAACTTGAGCCGCGTCACTTTCACCAGATGTTTGCCGCCAGTCCCCAGTCAATTAAAACGCCCAACATACAACCTTACAAATGCAACTTATTTTTAACTCCCGCGACCAAGTCTAGTTAGTTATATTGCTCGGGCAGGAAGCAATCAAACTTAATCAAAGGAGTTACAACTATGAGCATTAAAACCAAAGACTGGAGCGCACAAATCGACCGTATGCCAGGCGCCGCTTCTTTCCGCACCTTTGGCACCGTAACCGTCGCGCACACAGGCATTACGCCAACACTGGTGATGACTGCGATGCAGGACAAGTCTTTTGATCTGCGACTGGAATTGAAACTTGAAAAGTCCGATGACATTTCGCTGCAGGTCGAAACAGAGAAGTACGTTGAATATAAGACCCTGGGTAATTCCAATGTATCCGGCGTCAGCATCTTCTTTGAGGGCGAGTTACTGCACCACATTGATGACGTGCTAATTACTAACTAAAAGTTAACAACTAAAATATTTAAGGGTGCCCCGTCAGACACGCCATGTGCCTGACGGGGCACTTCTTCATCCAGCGATAACTTGGTCGCGCAGCAAACTCGCCAGATTTTCGGCCTCAATCGGGCGACTGATCAAGTAGCCCTGCACTTCATCGCAGCGTTCGGCTTTCAAAAATTCTAGCTGCTCCGGCCGTTCCACGCCCTCGGCCACCACTTTCAACGACAGACCGTGAGCCATGGCAATAATCGCCCGCGTAATCGCCGCGTCTTCTGTGCCCTGTCCTAACCCGCGAATAAACGCCTGATCGATCTTCACGTAATCCACAGGAATGCGCTTGAGGTAACTGAGGGACGAATAGCCGGTGCCGAAATCATCGATCGCCAGTTTCACGCCCAGATCGCGCAACTGCTGGAAGGTCGCGATGATGTGCTCGACGCTGTCCAGCAATTGGCTCTCGGTGAGTTCCAGTTCCAGGTAGTGCGGCGCCAGCCCGGTTTCTTCCAGCACCTGGCGCACCAGGCTGACCAGTTTGCCCTGACGCAACTGATGCACCGACAGGTTGACCGACACCCGAATCGGTTCCAGCCCTTGCCGCTGCCACTCGCAGGCTTGCCAGCAGGCCTGACGCAGCACGAACTCGCCAATCGGGCCGATCAGCCCGGTTTCTTCGGCCAGGCCGATGAAATCCCCCGGCGGCACGCGGCCCATGGTCGGGTGATCCCAGCGCACCAGTGCCTCTGCGGCGTTCAATTTGCCCGAGGCGAGGCATAACTTCGGCTGGTAGAACACCTTCAATTGTTTTTCTTCGATGGCTTTACGTAGCTGGTTTTCCAGCTGCAAGCGCTCCAGCGTGCTGGCCTGAAGGCTGTCGGTGTAGAACTGGAAATTGTTGCCGCCCAGGTGTTTGGCATGCTGCATGGCCATGTTCGACTGGCTGACCAACGCGGAAATCTCCCTGGCGTTGTCTGGCAGCATGCTGATGCCCATGGAGGCGCTGACCACCAATTCATGACCGTCGATGGTCACCGGTACGCGTAACTTGGTCGACAAACGTGTCGCCACCCGCGCAAGGCTCGAGAGGCTGCCGTAGGCGTTGAAGAGCACCGCGAATTCGTCACCGGACAACCGCGCGATGGTGTCCGCCTCAGGCAACGCGTTGACCAGCCGCCGAGCCATCTTCTGCAGCAGTTGGTCAGCGATTTCATGGCCAAGGCTATCGTTGAGCAATTTGAATCGATCCAGATTGATGTGCAGCAGCGCCAGATTGCGGTGAGTGCCTTGCCGCACCCGCTGGTGAGCTTCGCTGAGTCGTTCACGGAACAGGGAACGGTTGGCCAGGCCAGTGAGTTCGTCGTAATGAGTCAGATAACGCATGCGTTCTTCGGATTCGCGCCGAGCCGACAGATCGGCGAAGAAGCCGACGATATGACTCACATTTCCCCGGGCATCGCGTACTGCATTCAGATGCAGCCATTGCGGGTACAACTCGCCGTTTTTGCGGGTTTCGACCAACTCGCCCTGCCAGCTGCCGTGCTGTTCCAACGCCTGGTGAATCGCGCCGTAGTGGCGACGGGCATCGCGACTGCATGGCAACTCCACGACATTGCGCCCGATCATGTCGTCGATGTCGTAGCCGGTGACACGGCTGAAGGCCTGATTGATTGCGATCAGTGTGTAATTCGGGTCAAAAATCACGATGCCTTCACTGGCCGCCTCGAACACGGTCGCCGCCAGTTGCCGCTGCTCTTCAAGGCCCTTGCTGACGCTAATGTCGCGACGAGTGCCGACCATGCGGATCACCCGGCCGGATTCGCTGCGCTCTACCGCTCGCCCGCGATCCTCGATCCAGACCCAGTGGCCGTCACCGTGGCGCACGCGGTATTCGATCTGGTAATCCTCGCTGCGGCCCTTCAAATGCTCGACCAGTGCACGTTTGAGTGACGGCAGGTCATCAGGGTGCAGCCGTGGCTTGAGGTGACGCAGCATCGCCGTCACATGTTCCGGTGCCAGGCCGAACAACTCTTGAAGCTGTGTGTGATGGACTTCGTCGGTTTGCAGGTTCCAGTCCCACAACCCCAACTCACTGGCCTTCAACGCCATCGCCAGGCGCGCTTCACTCTTGCTCAGGGCCTGGTTTGCCGCATCCAGCTCCAGGCTGCGTTGAACCACGCGGCTTTCCAGCCCGGTCTGAATTTCACGCAATTCGTCTTCGGCACGACGGCGCTGCTCGATTTCCCTGGCCAGTTCGAGATTGAGCTGGTCGCTGCGGCTTTGAGCCTGCTGCAAATGCTCGATCAACGCCTCGTTCTGGAAGCGTCGCAACAGCCCACGATCGATCAGTCGATTGACCTGCCAGGCGACCACGCTCAGCGCGCCGAGCAAAATCAGGCCGAACCAGCCCCAGCCCTGCTCCTGCTCATCACCGCCCCAGAACAGATACCCGATGGCCGGTAACAGGCAGGGCAAGGTAAAGGACAGGAACGCCGGCAGACTGACTGCGTAAGCGACACTGGCCGATAGCGCGGCGGCACCGATCAAACCAAAGACCCAGGCTTGCTGGATAAAGTTGTCAGCAGGCACCAGCGCAATGCCCGCACTGGCCAGTGTCAGGCCGGTCATCGCCGAACCCAGTAAAAACATGCGCCACCAGATGGGATGCGCCTGCCGGTTGGGAATGGCCGAATCGAAGGCCGCCACTTGAATGACCCGCAACGCCACCAGCGATAACAGCCACACCAGCCAGAAGCTGACCAGGAAGTAACGTTGCGGGCTCCAGAGCAACCCGGCGCAGACCAGACCATTAATCAGCATGAAGAGCGTGGGCAGCAGCGAGCCCTGATAAAGCAGACGCGTGCGTTCGACCGCCATTTCCATGGCGTACTGTTTCCGGATAACCCGGGGCTCCACAGTGGGGCCCGACAGGTCGGAGCTGAGGGTCATAGGCAATGTTCTTGTTCTTATAATGATGAGCATGAGCCCGAAACGTCGAAGGAGCATACACAAGCAAGTGGCCGGACCAAACTGCTCTGGATCATAAAACAGACAAAAATATTCACCGTTCACAGGGGTGTAAAAGCACCCAAGCGCGCCCCGTCAACGCTTCCAGCAGGTGACTGACCGGTCGTCCTGCGCCTATCTTTCATCGGTTGAAGCAATGCAGGGTTTGCCCGGTGTGACGTGGCCCCCTAGAATGCCCCGATGCGCGATGATCTCTCCCTTCTGCTGAACTCCCTCAACGATGCCCAACGCCAGGCCGTAGCTGCCTCCGTGGGTCGTCAGTTGGTCCTGGCCGGTGCTGGTTCCGGTAAAACCCGAGTGCTGGTGCACCGTATCGCCTGGTTGATCCAGGTCGAAAACGCCTCGCCTCACTCAATCCTGTCGGTGACCTTCACCAACAAGGCCGCTGCCGAGATGCGTCATCGCATCGAGCAGCTCATGGGTATCAACCCGGCCGGCATGTGGGTCGGCACCTTCCACGGCCTGGCGCACCGCTTGCTGCGGGCGCACTGGCAGGAAGCAGGCCTGAGCCAGACATTCCAGATTCTCGACAGCGACGACCAGCAACGGCTGGTCAAGCGGGTGATCCGCGAACTGGGGCTGGACGAACAGCGCTGGCCGGCCCGCCAGGCCCAGTGGTTCATCAACGGACAGAAAGACGAAGGCCTGCGTCCAAAACACATTCAAGCCAGCGGCGACCTGTTCCTGGCGACCATGCGCAGCATTTATGAAGCGTATGAGGCCGCGTGCCTGCGCGCCGGTGTCATCGACTTCTCCGAGCTGCTGCTGCGCGCCCTCGACCTGTGGCGCGACCATCCGGGCCTACTCGCCCACTACCAGAAGCGTTTCCGCCATATTCTGGTGGACGAGTTCCAGGACACCAACGCCGTGCAGTACGCCTGGTTGCGCCTGCTAGCCAAGGGCGGCGACAGCCTGATGGTGGTCGGCGACGACGATCAGTCAATCTATGGCTGGCGCGGCGCGAAAATCGAGAACATTTATCAGTACTCCGACGACTTCCCGGATGCCGAGACCATTCGCCTGGAGCAAAACTACCGCTCCACCGCCGGGATCCTCAAGGCTGCCAATGCCCTGATCGCGAACAACACCGGGCGCATGGGCAAAGAGCTGTGGACCGATGGCGGTGAAGGCGAAGCGATCAATCTGTACGCGGCCTTCAACGAGCACGACGAGGCACGCTACGTTGTCGAAACCATCGAAAGCGCGCTGAAAACCGGCCTTGCTCGTAGCGATATCGCGATTTTGTACCGCTCGAACGCCCAATCGCGCGTTCTGGAAGAAGCGCTGTTGCGTGAGCGCATTCCGTACCGAATCTATGGCGGCCAGCGCTTCTTCGAGCGGGCTGAAATCAAGAACGCCATGGCTTACCTTCGCTTGCTGGAAGGCCGTGGCAACGATGCGGCGCTGGAGCGCGTAATCAACGTTCCGGCCCGTGGCATCGGCGAGAAAACCGTCGAAGCGATTCGCGACCACGCGCGCCACAGCGATGTGTCGATGTGGGAAGCCATGCGCCTGCTGGTAGCCAACAAAGGCCTGACCGGTCGTGCCGCCGGTGCCCTTGGCGCGTTTATCGAGCTGATCGAAAACCTGGCCGCCAAATGCATGGAAATGCCATTGCACTTGATGACCCAGACCGTCATCGAGCAGTCAGGCCTGATCGCTTATCACGAAGCTGAAAAAGGCGAGAAAGGCCAGGCACGGGTAGAAAACCTTGAGGAACTGGTCAGCGCCGCGCGCAACTTCGAAAACACTGAAGAAGACGAGGACCTGACGCCATTGGCGGCGTTCCTCGGTCATGCGTCGCTGGAGGCCGGGGATACCCAGGCCGACGAGCACGAAGACAGCATTCAGTTGATGACCTTGCACAGCGCCAAAGGCCTGGAATTCCCTTACGTCTTTCTGGTGGGCATGGAAGAAGGTCTGTTCCCCCATAAGATGAGCCTGGAAGAACCGGGTCGTCTCGAGGAAGAGCGCCGTCTGGCCTACGTGGGCATTACCCGGGCGATGCAGAACCTGGTGATGACCTATGCTGAAACCCGACGCCTGTACGGCAGCGAGACCTACAACAAGGTGTCGCGTTTCGTACGTGAGGTGCCGAAAGGCCTGATCCAGGAAGTGCGTCTGTCCAACAGTGTCAGCCGTCCGTTCGGCGGCGGCCAGCAGCAGAGCTCCAGCAGTCTGTTTGGCGGCAGCGAGATTCCGGATACCGGTTTCAGTCTTGGCCAGACCGTGCGGCATTCGGTGTTCGGTGACGGCGTGATCCTGAACTTCGAAGGCGCCGGGGCCCAGGCTCGGGTGCAGGTGAACTTTAGTGAAGGCAGCAAATGGCTGATGCTCGGCTATGCGAAGCTGGAAGCGATCTAACGGCTGAAAAGATCGCAGGCTTCGCCAGCTCCTACATAGAATTCCCGTGCATCTGTAGGAGCTGCCGAAGGATGCGATCGTTTTATACCGCTACCCCTTCAGCTCAGATGGAAGGCAATACTCAATGGGCTCAGGCTTCTTTTCTTCCTGGACATTCTGGGCCCTGTTATCGGCGGCCTTCGCGGCCATGACCGCCATTTTCGCGAAAATCGGCATTGAAAACGTCAATTCGGACTTCGCGACTCTGCTGCGCACCGTGGTGGTTTTGGTCAGCCTGGCCTTGATTTTGTACGCGACGGGCCAATATCAGTAATTAGGATCGACTCTGCCTCATGCTGGCGCTGCGACGCTAGGCATCCCTCCTACAGAACTTATCCACTGATCCTACAGCCCAAAGTTAACAGGCCTTATTGCGCTGATTGAAGCTGAACACAACCTGTCAGGCAAAAGCCCGAAACACTCTGCCGCTAGCCAGTATCACTTCAGCTGTGCAACATGGCGCGCGTGCCATCCACAAATGGGAATTCCCTTTATGAAACGTTTTCTTAGCATCGCCATGGCGTTGTGCATCGGCCTGACGATGAGCCTCGACGCCAACGCCAAGCGCTTTGGTGGCGGCAAAAGTGTCGGCGCCGCGCCGACCCACCAGACCAGCCAAATGGCTCCTTCTTCTCCAGGCATGGGTGGCGCTGCGGCGACCGCTGGTGCAGCCGGTGCCGCTGGCGCTGCGGCCAAGGCCGGCGGTGCTTCGCGCTGGCTCGGCCCTCTGGCCGGTATCGCGGCTGGTGGCCTGCTGGCCTCCATGTTCATGGGCGGCGGATTCCAGGGCATGCAGATATTCGACATCCTGATCATGGCCGTCATTGCCTTCCTGGTCTTCCGCTTCATCGCAGCGCGTCGTCGCAAGCAGCAGGAGCATATGGCTCCGGCAGGTCACGCGCCGATGCAGCGTGAAGTGTTTGAGCAGAAGCCTGCTGGCGGTTCGATCTTCGGTGGCTCTGCTGCACCGGTTGCCGCTCGTCCGGTCATCAATGCGCCGGCCTGGTTCAATGAGAAGAACTTCATTGAAGCGGCCCGTAACCACTTCCAGTCCCTGCAACAGCATTGGGACGCCAACGAAATGGACAAGATCGCCGAGTTCGTAACCCCGCAAATGCTGGAGTTCCTCAAGCGCGAACGTGCCGATCTGGGCGACGGCTTCCAGTCGACCTACATCGATAACCTTCAGGTTCAACTGGACGGCGTTGATGACCGTGCGGACAAGACCATCGCTACCCTGACGTTCAGCGGCGTGTCGAAGACTTCACGTTTCGACCAGGGCGAAATCTTCAGCGAAAGCTGGAACATGGAACGTCCACAGGGCGAGAACCAGCCTTGGCTGGTTGCCGGTATCCGCCAGAACGGCTGATCCCTCCTGCGTTAAGCATGCTGTAATGAAAACCCCGGCTTGCCGGGGTTTTCTATTTCGCGGTTGCATCTATAGCGAGCTACTGTATAAACCGCCCCAACTAAACCGCGCCATCAGCAAGAGGATCCCGGACGTGGAAGAAATCATCGAACAACTGCGTGAAGCCAACGAACCGGTACCGGTCCCCTTGGAGTTGCCTGACGAAGATCAGATCGTGGAAATCGAAGAACAGCTGTTCATCGACATTCCGTTTGTCTTCAGAGAATTTTTGCTGACCGTCAGCGATGTGGTCTACGGCAGCCTGGAGCCAGTGACTGTCACTGACCCACAATCCCACACCTACCTGCCGGACGTTGCCGCTAACGCTTGGGATGCCGGTGTTGATCGCAGCATGATCCCGATTTGCCAGGACGGCGACGACTACTACCTGGTCGAAGAAGACGGCACCGTGGTGCTGTGGCAGGCCGAGGAAGAGCTGATTGCTGAAGAAACCTGGGAGTCGGTATGGCACTGGGCGCGGGACGTCTGGCTGGAAAGCTGACGCCGACGTTGTAGCAGCTGGCGCAGCCTGCGTCCGGCTGCGCAGCAGTCGTAAACTCTGCTGACCCGGTTGACCTGAAACACCTCGCTGACTGATTTTACGACTGCTTCGCAGCCGGACGCAGGCTGCGCCAGCTGCTACAGGTCTGAGTTCAATGTCCGGACGATTCCTTGTGGTTGTCCAGGGTTTCAAGCAAGGCCACTTGCATGCGCGTATGCACGCGGATGAACCAGCGCCAGAGCAGCGCCGCCACGCCGGCCGCGACCACGGCGATGAGCATCAGCAATTTGTTGGTCGGTAGAATACTGGCCGACAACGCTGCCAGCAGCAGGAAAATCACCAGCAGCGAGAGGATCGGGATGACTTCAGCGATGACCCGCCGCACTCGCTGTGTGTGGCGGCCAGCCATATCTGGCTTCACGCCCATTTCCGCCAGCAGCATCGACAGCGCCTTGAGCTTGCGATAGGCGGCGATCAGGAATGGCAGCGACACCAGCAGCGCCCCACCCCAGATCAACGCTTTCTGCCAGCTCGGATCGCTGATCCAGTCTTGCAAATACGCAGACATGCGCTCGGCGAAAAACGCGCTTGAAAAGAAGATGGCAATCACCAGCGCCAGATTGACCCCCACCTGTAGCAGAATCCGCCGAATCATCGACGCCAGCAGCGCACCCTCGCCCTGGGGCTGAATGCTGCGCAGCCATTCGCCGTACATCCCCAATACCCGCCCCAGACGCTTCGGCATCACGGAGGCCAGTTTGATTGACAGCGGGTCGGCGGCACGAATCAGGTAGGGCGTCAGCAGCGTGGTGATCACCGAGACGGCCACGGCGACCGGGTACAGGAAGTTGCTGGTGACCTGCAGCGTCATGCCCAGCGCGGCGATGATGAAGGAGAATTCGCCAATCTGCGAAAGGCCCATCCCCACGCGCAGTGAGGTGCGTCCGTCATTGCCAGCTATAAAGGCCCCAAGTCCGCAGGAAAGCATCTTGCCAAGCACCACGGCCACGGTGATCACCGCGATTGGCCAGGCGTATTGCAGCAGGATCATCGGATCGAGCATCAGTCCAATGGCGACGAAGAAGATTGCACTGAACAGGTCACGAACCGGCTCGATCAGGCGTTCAATTTTCAGCAACTGTCGGGATTCAGCCATGATCGCGCCAATCAGGAACGCGCCGAGCACCATGCTGTATTCGAGCTTGACCACCAGCAGACAGAAACCAAAACACAGGCCTAGCACGGTAATCAGCAGCATTTCATTACTTTCAAACTTCGCCACGTAGGCCAGCAAGCGCGGCACGAGCAGGATGCCGATCACCAGCGCGACGATCATGAACAGCGAAAGCTTGCCGACTGTCGAAAACACTTCGCCGGAACTGACCGTACCGCTGACAGCAATGCTCGACAGCAAGGCGATGATGCCGATGCCCAGAATGTCCTCGACGATCAGCACACCGAAGATCAACTGCGCAAAGCGCTCGTTCTTCATCTTCAGGTCGTTGAGTGCCTTGACGATAATGGTGGTGGAGGAAATCGCCAGGATCGCGCCGAGGAACAGCGAGTCCATGGTGTTCCAGTCAAACCAGCGACCGATTTCGTAACCGATCCAGATCATCAGCACGATTTCCAGAAACGCCGCGATAAACGCCGTGGCGCCTACCTTGAACAGCTTGCGCAGGCTGAACTCCAGGCCCAGGCAGAACATCAGGAAAATCACCCCGAGCTCGGCCAGGGTCCTGATGGTTTCTTCGTCGTGGATCAAGCCGAAGGGTGGCGTATGCGGCCCGATGATAAAGCCGGCAACGATATAGCCCAGGACCACGGGCTGCTTGAAGCGGTGAAAGAGCACGGTCACTACACCTGCGACCAACATGATCACTGCCAGGTCCTGAATAAAACTGATGGCATGCATGGTGTAGGGCTCCTTAAAGTGGGCTTTCGGAGGGTAACATCGCGACTTCCGGCAAAAAGCCGGTGCAATATATGGAAACAGATAGATCAACGCGTGACGGCAGCCGCCTGCCCGGCGTCCCGATAACTGTTGGTTTGAAAAAGCTGACGAGGCACCCGCAGAGGTGCGCCCCTGAAATCCTGCCTTGAACCGTGAGAACGCTATGGAACCCGGAAATGCCCAGCTGTCGATGACAGTACTGATGACCCCCGACATGGCCAACTTCTCTGGCAATGTTCACGGCGGGACCCTGCTCAAGTACCTCGACGAAGTGGCCTACGCCTGCGCCAGCCGTTATGCCGGCCGCTATGTGGTGACCCTGTCAGTGGACCAGGTGATTTTCCGTGAGCCGATTCATGTCGGCGAACTGGTGACCTTCCTGGCCTCGGTCAACTACACCGGTAACACCTCGATGGAGGTGGGCATCAAAGTGGTGACCGAAAACATTCGGGAGCGCTCGGTGCGCCACACCAATAGCTGTTTCTTCACCATGGTTGCGGTGGATGACGACCGCAAACCGGCCCCGGTGCCGCCTCTGCAACCGCAGAACAGTGAAGACAAACGCCGTTTCATGCAGGCCCAGCAGCGTCGGCAGATTCGTCAGGAACTGGAAAAGCGTTATCAGGAAATCAAGGGCGACGCCTAAAGCAAAAGATCGCAGCCTGCGGCAGCTCCTACCCCGATCTCTGTAGGAGCTGCCGCAGGCTGCGATCTTTTCGCCACGACTCGGTTACAAACTGATCGGCGTCGCCTCGAACCGCACCCGCGGATGCGCAATCCGGTCCTGCGCCCGCACCAGTTCCAGCTCATAACTGGCGCAAGCCTGAGTCTCCAACAGCACTTCATGCACCGCCGACGCAGCGAACTCGAAAGCCGCCACCAGGCTATCGCCCAACAGCACACGTGCCAGGAACAGCCCAGACGTCAGATCGCCAACGCCTACCGGCTGACGCGGAAACGCCAACAGCGGGCGGCGCAGATGCCAGCTCGCCTCGGCCGTCACCAGCAACATCTCAAAGACGTCCGCCGGTTTGCCGGGATAGGCCAGGTGCTTGACCAGTACGGCCTTCGGACCGCGTGCCAGCAGTGCTCGCGCCATGGCCAGGCAGTCGAACAGCGATTGCGGCTTACGCCCCGAAAAACTGTCCAGCTCCAGCTGGTTCGGGCACATGAAATCCGCCACGGCAGACGCTTCTTCCAACAGGAAATCACTGACTTCTGCCGGCACGCTGCAGCCCTTTTCCGGATGCCCCATTACCGGATCGCACAGATACAGCGCTTTGGGATTCATCGACTTGATCCGGGCCACGCCCGTCAGGATCGCCCGACCTTGGGCCGCACTGCCAAGGTAGCCCGACAACACGGCGTCGCAGTTACCCAACTCACCAATCGCCGCGATGCCTTCGATCAACTCGGGGATCTGCTGCGGAGACAGCACTTCACCGGTCCACTGGCCGTATTGGGTGTGGTTGGAGAATTGCACGGTGTTGAGCGGCCAGACATTCACCCCGACCCGCTGTATCGGGAAAACCGCGGCGCTGTTGCCAGCGTGGCCGAACACCACGTGGGACTGAATGGCGAGCAGATGGGGCGTACGTTTCATGCGGTGAGTTTTCCGTAAAACGATTGAAATTCTAGCCGCGCAGTATGCGACGAAAAGCAGCCTGTACGACAGACCGGCGACGCAGTTAAGCTGACACTATCTTGTTGGAGCACCCTGTTGATGTTGACCCTCGGAAATATCTTCGTGCTGATGCTGCTCGCCACTGGTGGCGCGTGGCTTTGGCACAACCATGGCTTGCGCGAGCGCGCGCTGGAGCGGGTCAAGCAGCATTGCAGCAAGCTCGAGATCGAGTTGCTGGACGGCAACGTGGCGCTGAAGAAAATCGCCTTCATCAAAGACGCCAACGGTCGACGGCGGCTGGCCCGTGTGTATAACTTCGAATTTACCGTGACCGGTGAAACCCGCCACACCGGGACTATCACCCAGTTTGGTGCCCACAGCGCACAGATCGAACTGGCGCCCTACCCGGTGCCATTCGACGACACTCCGGCGGTGGTCGATGTGGTGAAGCCGCGCGCAGAGGTGATCGAGTTGAGTCAGTGGCGGCAAGAACACACCAAGTGGCGTCCGTGAATCAAAAGATCGCAGCCTTCGGCAGCTCCTACAGGTTACTCATTGTAGGAGCTGCCGCAGGCTGCGATCTTTTGATCTTTAACTTCGGCAGGCACCCAGATTTTTTTGCAGCAAATCAACATCCTGCGGCTCACTGAAAATCAGCTCGATCCGCGAATCCTGGCGCCATTCGCTGACTCGCCATTCCAGCGCCGAGTTATCCAACGCATTTGCCGAAACCCAACCACCAGTGCTGTGGATAACCATCTTCGCCCGCCGCCAGCCAAGGCTTTCAAGCCAATGCCCAATGAGCGCCGTATCGAATTTCTGGCCCGGATGCCAGCGCCAGCCAATGCTCCAACCGCCTTCCTGACTCTGGCTCAAGCAAATCGGCAATGCTGGATCAGTCCAGATGGCGGGCATCTGCCCTAACCCTTGGGGTGCGATGAAGTTATCCACACCTGCCACTGCCTGGACTTGAAGGCCCGGCAACTCGCTCAAAGGCAATTTGGCCTGCTGCGTCCAGTACAACCGTCGCGATGGCAACTGATCGACAATTCGTTGCCGATCACCTTCGTCGAGATCTTCAGACTTGTTAAGCAACAACAATCCAGCGCTGCCCAATACCCCCTGTTGCGGCTCGGGCAGTGCTTTGCCGGCAGCAAGGGCTTGGGCATCCAGCACCAGGACGCAGGGCTGCACCGCCAACACGCCTGCCCATGGAGCTTCACTTAATTGCCTGAGCAACTGCGCCGGATGACCTAACCCGGAGGGTTCGATGAACAATCTATCCGGCCGCGCCTTACGCAATAGACGCCCGAGCCCGATCTGAAACGGCGCACCATTCACGCAACACAAACAGCCCCCGGCCACTTCACCCAGTGCGATACCATCGTCATCCTGGGTCAGTAGCGCTGCATCGAGGCCGATCTGCCCGAACTCATTGATTAACACCGCCCAGCGCTCGCCAATCGGCCGCTGTATCAGCAGGTTCTTGATCAGACTGGTCTTGCCAGCGCCCAAAGGGCCAGCAATGACGTGAGTAGGAATGTTCTGCAACATGGTCGGCGTTTTCTGAGGAGGTAAAAAATGCGATTGATGGGATTGTCGCTGCTTCTGGCGCTCGTTTCGGGTCAAGCGCTGGCTCAGGCGTGTGTGGTACATAGCACGGCTGAGCGACTCGACGTGAAAGTCTGCCAGCAGAACCGCAACATCCCGGAGAAACTGTTCGCCGATGGTTTCTGCCAGCCGAACCTTCCCGGGCAGAAGGTCGATGTGCAGTACTTCGACCAATGCCCCGCCGGCGCATTCGGTGTGTGCAGCAACGCTCAAGTCGCCAATATGCCTTACCGGCAGGATATTCACTATTACGGCGTAGCCACGGATGCAGCGTATTTAAAGCCGTTTTGCGAAGCCCAGAGCCAAGGCACCTGGCTCAAGCCTTGAATGGCACGGGTTGCGGCGAACGGTGGATCAGGCCGCCGACTCTTCAAACCAAGGGCCAAACGGATCTGACAGCAACCGCCAACCCTCGACTCCCAGCGTCATTTCATCATTGTTCAACAGGCAATCATCGAGTTCTGCGGTGAGTCGGGTGAAGTCGATGTTCTGCCCGATGAACACCAGTTCCTGCCGGCAATCGCCCGTGCTGGCGTCCCAGTTTTCCATGATCCCGGCGGTGCTTTCTTCATCCTGCGGCCACTGGGTGTTCGGCACGAAACGCCACCAACGTCCGGCGAAACCGTGGCGCATCAAACCGCCTGCCTGGGACCAGCTTCCTGCATCCGTGTGCTTGCTTGCCAGCCAGAAAAACCCTTTGGAGCGCAGCAATCTACCGTTCACCCATGGGCGGTCGATGAGGTTGAAAAAGCGCTCTGGATGAAACGGTCGACGGGCTCGGTAGGCCATCGAAGCGATGCCGTACTCCTCAGTTTCCGCCACGTGATCGCCGCGCAATTCCTTTAGCCATCCTGGCGCCTGGGCAGCCTTTTCGAAGTCGAAGCGGCCGGTATTGAGGATCTTTTCGAGCGGGATTTCGCCCATGACCATCGGAATGATTTCAGCTTGAGAGTTGAGTCGTTCAAGGATCGCAATAAGCTCCTGTCGCTCGCTGCTGCTGATCAAGTCGATTTTGCTGATCAGGATCACGTCGGCAAATTCGATTTGGTCGATCAGCAGATCGGTGATTGAACGTTCGTCTTCTTCGCCCAAGGATTCACCCCGGGAGGCGAGGCTGTCGGCGGCCTGATAGTCGAGCAGAAAGTTGATGCCATCGACCACGGTGACCAGGGTGTCGAGCCTGGCGATGTCGGCCAGGCTTTGCCCTTCCTCATCGCGGAAAGTGAAGGTCTCCGCCACGGGCAGCGGTTCGGAGATACCCGTCGATTCAATCAATAGGTAATCGAAGCGACCCTCCTTGGCCAGCTTGCTGACTTCCTCGAGCAGGTCTTCGCGCAAGGTGCAGCAGATGCAGCCGTTGCTCATCTCGACGAGTTTTTCTTCCGCGCGATTCAAGCTGACGTCGCGCTGGACTTCGCTGCCATCGATGTTGATCTCGCTCATATCGTTGACGATCACAGCGACCCGCAAGTTTTCGCGATTACGCAGCACGTAGTTGAGCAACGTGCTTTTTCCGGCGCCGAGAAAACCGGACAAGACAGTTACCGGGAGGCGATTGGACATCAGGAAATCCTCATGGAAAGTACGCGGTCATGAAAAAAAGGTGCGGTCGAGTTGTGCGTTATAACATAACATTAAAACCGACTACCACGAGGGCCCCTTCCATGAATGCGCTGACTCTGCCTGATATCGCCGCGCAGGCTTCACGCCTAGCCCTGCCACTTGAGTGGGTGGGCATGTGCGGAATAGCGTCGCCTGTTTTATTCGATGGCCAAAGAATGAGCGCAAAAGTCGACGCCGGCGTGAGTGTCGACGACGGAGACGCGCGCGGTATTCATATGTCGCGGCTGTACTTGGCGTTGGAAATTATTGCGCAGGAAAACCTGACGCCCATGCTTCTACGGCGAGTCCTGCAGAGTTTTCTAAAAACGCATGAAGGGCTCTCAAACCATGCTTACTTAAAAATTCACGTCGATTTCCTGCTTAAAAGGTCAGCATTAGTGAATCCATTGGCTGGCTGGAAAGCCTATCCGGTGAGCATCGAAGCGTGGATAAAAAACGCGATGTTCCACGTGGAACTAAAAATCGACGTTCCTTATTCCTCTACATGCCCCTGTTCAGCGGCGCTTTCGCGGCAGCTAATTCAGCAGCAGTTCATCAACGACTTCGCAAATACCCCGCTGCAACACGCCGATGTGTTGGCGTGGCTCGGTTCAACAAAAGGCATCGTCGCGACACCTCACAGCCAACGCAGCCATGCTCGATTAAGCCTCCAACTCAATGACGCCCTGGATGACTTTCCACTAATCGCAATCATCAACGACGCCGAAGCCGTCCTCGGTACGGCGGTACAAACAGCCGTTAAACGCGCCGACGAACAGGCCTTCGCCTTGGCCAATGGTCAGAACTTGATGTTCTGCGAGGACGCTGCACGACGGTTGAACCGGACCCTGAAACAATCCTCCGACATCAGCGCGTTCCATATACGAGTCGTTCACTCAGAAAGCCTCCATGCCCACGATGCCGTCGCCGAGAGCCAATGGAACTGGGAGGCCGCATGATCCGTTGCAAAGCCTTGCGCTGGGGTGCACCCGGCCAACCGCTTACACCGGCCGTTGATTTCGAATTGCCCGAGGGCAGTCTGACCGCTGTCGTCGGTGCCAACGGTTCGGGGAAAAGCAGCTTGCTGAAGGTCATCGCCGGGCTACAAAAACCGCTGGCTGGAAAAATCCTGCTCGAAGTCCAACGCAAGGGATCTATCTCCTTCCTTCCCCAGCAGCAACACCTGGACCGGCAGTTCCCCATCAGCCTTCAAGAGTTGGTCGCCGCTGGTTTCTGGGGCAACAAGCAATCTACAGAGAGACGCAACGAACGCCTCCAAGCCGTACTGGAAGACTGGCGTCTGGCCGGTTTGGAACAGCGCCCCTTGATGGCGCTATCCGGCGGAGAGTTACAACGAGCCCTACTCGCCCGCCTGAGTCTCGCCGAAGCACCTCTACTCTTGCTCGACGAGCCCCACGCTGCGCTTGATGAGTCGGGTCAGGCATTGCTTTGGAAACACATTCATACCTGGCACGCCGAAGGCCGCACGCTGGTTGTCGTGTGCCATGACTTGTCTGCCGTCCGCCAACACATTCCTCGAACACTGCTTATCAAAAGCACAGGATGCATGCTCGGAGCGAGCGTTGATTTGATCCATCAACAACCGCAAACGCAGGTGGCCTGATGATCGCTGCAACTCATCTTTGGCTACCGTTCCACGAGTTCGTGTTTATGCGCCGAGCCCTGCTCGGAGGCCTGGTCCTGGCGTGCAGCACTGCACCACTGGGTGTGTTTTTGATCCTGCGGCGTATGAGTCTGATTGGTGATGCAGTGGCTCACGGCATCTTGCCCGGCGCAGCGTTAGGCTTCTGGTTTGCCGGTTTGAGCCTCCCCGCACTGACCCTTGGTGGACTTGGGGCAGGCCTGAGCATGGCCGGGCTCGCTGCCTGGATCACCCGTCGAACCGGCCTGCGCGAAGATGCGAGTCTCGCCGCGATTTATCCGATCTCTCTTGCCGGTGGCGTATTGATCCTCGGTATCGCCGGCAAACGCCTGGACCTGTTGCACCTGTTGTTCGGTTCGGCATTGGCGGTCGATGGCCCCACATTGACCGGCATGCTGTGGGTTTCAGGGTTCAGCCTGATCGCCATGGCACTCATCTACAAACCTCTGTTGCTCGACACCCTCGACCCGCTCTTCCTGCAGACAGTCAGCCGGCTCGGCCCATTGGCACACGGTGTTTTCCTGACCTTGGTGGTGCTGAACCTGGTGATCGGTTTCCAGGCCATCGGCGCGTTGATGGTGGTCGGTTTGATGATGTTGCCTGCCGCCGCCTCGCGCTTCTGGAGTCGTCGACTACCGGTATTGATCGCCATCGCCGCGCTGCTCGGCTGCCTCTCGGTGTCGATAGGTTTGCTGCTGTCGTTCTACTACTCGCTGCCCAGTGGCCCGGCCATCGTGCTAGTCGCAGGGGGTTTGTATCTGTTGTCCGTGGTGTTCGGACCGGTGCACGGCTTACTGCGCCGCCCGCCTTTGCTCACATCCCAATGAGGTGATTCCCGATGCGCGCTTTACTCGTGCTGTTCAGTTTGATGCTGTCGATGTCGCTGTCCGCCGCGGAAAAACTTCAAGTAGTCACCAGCTTCAGCATCCTCTCTGACATGACCCATCAAGTCGGAGGCGACCACATTCAGATCACTAACATGGTCGGCCCCGACGCCGATGCCCACACCTACGAGCCGACGCCGGACGATGCCAAGGCATTACTGAAGGCCAAGCTGATCATCAAAAACGGGTTAGGTTTTGAGCCGTGGCTGGACCGCCTGGTCACCAGCACGGAGACCAAAGCAGCGCTCATCAGCGCGAGCCACGGTGTCATCCCGCGCTCCCTGGATGAAGACGGCGAGACCGTGCCCGACCCTCACGCCTGGCACAATCTGGCGAACACTGAGCTCTACATCAGCAACATCACCAAGGCGCTGATCGCCGCAGACCCGGCGAACAAAACCGACTACGAACGCAACAGCCAGACCTACTTGAAGCAGATCTACGCCCTGCTCGCCGAAGCCAAGGCCAAGCTCGGTTCACTGCCACCCGGCAACCGCAAGATCGTGACGTCGCATGATGCGTTCGGTTATCTAGGTCAGGCTTACGGAATCGATTTCATGGCGCCTCAAGGGCTGTCGACTGAGCGTGAACCATCGGCCGCCGAAGTGGCCGCGCTGATCACGCAGATTCGTCAAGCCAACGTCAAAGCGGTCTTCATGGAAAACATCAAGGATGCGCGCCTGCTTAAACAGATCGCCGACGAAAGCGGCGCGCAGATCGGCGGTACGTTGTACTCCGATGCGCTGGCCGCCACCGGTCCGGCCAGCACCTTCGTCGGATTGTTCGAGTACAACCTCAACACCCTGTATGACGCCTTGAACAAGCCATGATCGACAAGGACAAAGGTGCGGCAAAATGAACCCTGTCGAACGTTACGCTCTTGGTTTAACAGTCCCGCAATCCTGACCCAACCACACGGCGCGGCTTTCAAGACTGCCCTTCTGCTGGATGCCCGTAGCGTTGAAAGTGCCGTTTACTTTGGTGGTGAACTCACGGTCACTGAGGAATGTAGCGACACCCGCACCTTGCGCTTTCGGGCAGCTGAAGCGGAATTTCCACTGGTTGCCAGTGCGGTCGGTGATTTCCTGCTTGCAGCCTGATTGCGGGTCCGTCAGCGGAATGTTGTCCGACTTGACCTGCTCGGGCGTCAAACACGCCCGAATCCCCTTGCCACCCATGGTGATGCCCTGCTTCTCCAGCTGCGCACGCTGCGCGGGTGTCATCTGGCTTTGTAACTGACCAAGGATCAGTTGCAGGTCCGGCAGATTCTGGTCATCGACTTTCATGTTGCTGGTGGTCAATTCCCACAAACCCGGCTGCAGCATTTGAGCCTGAGCGGCCACAGGAAGCGCTAAACCAAAAGCCAAGGCCAAACCCAGCAGACGAACGTTCATCGAGTAACTCCTGATCAGTAGTGGCCGTTAGACGTCAGCTATCAGCATCGGTTCATGGGCCAATTAAATAGCGACATTCTGCACGGAACATGGTCTGTTAAGCACTGAATCTTCAGGAGCAAGGCTGCCCCATGGATTACTTTGAACCGCATATTTTCGGCTACACCATTGCACTGCTTCACTCGCTGGGCATGATCGCTGCCATCCACGCTGTGCTCACCGTCCGCACCGCCCAGGGTTCTATCGCCTGGGCCCTTTCGTTGGTGTTCATTCCTTACCTGACACTTATCCCGTACCTGGTCTTCGGCCGTAGCACTTTCGACGGTTACATCAAGGCCCGGCGAATCGCCAACGAAGCCATGCGCAAGGCCATCTCCGAACTGAACTGGCGCCCTTGGGTAGAAGAGGCGCTGACGGCTCGCGCTTCCAACGCCTACGCCTCTTTAAGGGCCATGCCAAAGCTAGGGCGCATGCCGTGCCTGGCGAACAACGAAGTGCGGCTTCTGATCAACGGCCAAGCCACTTTCGAGGCCATTTTCGAAGCGATCAACAGCGCGAAAGAGGCCGTGCTGATTCAATTCTTCATCATTCACGACGACCGTCTCGGGCAACGATTGCAAACGTTGCTCCTGAGAAAAGCCGCCGAAGGCGTCGCCGTTTACTTGCTGTACGACCGCATCGGCAGTCATACCCTGCCCCACGGGTACGTGCAAACGTTGCGAGATGCCGGCGTCGAGGTCAAAGCCTTTGCAACCCGTAGCGGCTGGCTCAACCGCTTCCAGGTCAATTTCCGCAACCACCGCAAGATTGTGGTGGTGGACGGAGTGCTGGGTTTCGTTGGCGGGCACAATGTCGGCGACGAATACATGGGCGAGAAACCGCCCCTGGCACCGTGGCGCGATACCCACGTGCAAGTACGTGGCCCGGTGGTGGCCTGCATGCAGGAATCCTTCGCCGAAGACTGGTTCTGGGCCGCCCGTTCACTACCGCCGCTAATCCTGCCGGACGTTTACCCGGACGACGGCGTGCTCTGTCAATTGCTCGCCAGCGGCCCGGCAGATTCCTACGAAACCTGCTCACTGTTCTTCGTCGAAGCGATTCACGCGGCGACGGAACGGGTGTGGATTACCAGCCCCTATTTCATTCCAGATGAGGCGGTATTCGCGGCGTTAAGACTGGCGGTATTGCGCGGTGTGGATGTGCGACTACTGCTGCCTTCCCGGCCCGATCACCGGATCGTCTACGCCGCGTCCAGCCTTTATGCGTTTGAAGCCGTGCGCGCCGGCGTGCGGGTATTCCGATACCAACCGGGTTTCCTGCATCAGAAAGTGGTGTTGATCGACAGCGAAATCAGCGCCATCGGCAGCGCCAACATGGACAACCGATCGTTCCGGCTGAATTTCGAAGTGATGTTGCTGACCGTCGACAGCGCGTTTGCCGCCGAAGTAGAACAGATGCTTAACGACGACTTTGCCCAGTCTCACGAAATCGCTAAAGAAGAAAGCCGGGAGACGCACCGACTGCAACAGGTCGGCATGCGGATCGCCCGGCTTATTTCTCCGATTCTCTAAGGGTTGTAAATGTCGTCCCGCGTCCAGGGTAATTCGTGGCTGCCATCCGGGTGGGTTTTCACTGCAAGGATCTGGTGCAGATTGATCCAGCCCTTGGCGAACGCATAAGCGCAGCCCGCGAGATATAACCGCCAGATCCGCAGCGCCTGCTCTGGCACCTGCCTGCCGGCGGCTTCCAGATTGTCTTCAAGACGTTCACTCCAGTGGTCCAGGGTCCGTGCGTAATGCAGGCGCAGACTCTCGACATCGACGATCTCCAGTCCCGCTTCACTGATCTCGGCGGAGATCATCGACAAGTGCGGCAGTTCGCCGTTGGGGAACACGTACTTTTCGATGAAATCACCAGCACCACGGCCCACTGGACGGCCGTCGGTGTGCTTCGCGGTGATCCCGTGGTTCATCACAAGGCCGCCTTCTTTCACCGCGCCGAACAGCGTTTTGCAATATTCGGCCAGGTTGGCGTGGCCGACGTGTTCGAACATGCCGACGCTCACCACCTTGTCGAAACGACCGTCCTGCGGGAGGTCGCGATAGTCGAGCAGTTGCAGTTCCACCAGATCGTCCAGGCCTTCCTCCGACACCCGCTCGCGGGCGAGGGCCAATTGCTCTTTACTGAGCGTAATCCCGAACACCTTTGCGCCGAACTCTCGGGCTGCGTACCGCGCCAAACCGCCCCAACCACAACCGACATCCAGCAAATACTCGCCGGGTTGCAGCCGCAACTTGCGGCACAGGTGGCGGAACTTGGCCTGCTGGGCTTGCTCAAGCGTTTCGCTGCCGGTCTCGAAATAAGCGCAGGAATACGCCATGTCGCTGTCGAGCCACAATTGATAGAAGGCGTTGGAGAGATCGTAGTGGTAGGAAATCGCTTTGGCGTCGGTTTCCTTGTCATGGAGAGTCCGCACCGGCTGGCTGTCGGCATCACCGAGCAACGCCTGGCTCCATTCATCGCAGACGCGGATCACGTCGCTGATAGAGCCTTCAAGTTCCAGTTTGCCCTCGACAAACGCTGCCCCCAACAAGTCGAGGCTGGGATGGGTGAACTGGGAAACCATTTGTGGGTCCTTGACCACTATGGTGACGCTGGGCGTCGGCCCCAGATTGAATTCGTGGCCGTCCCAGAGTCTCAAGCGAAGCGGTAGTTGCAGATTCTGTAAGGCCGGTGGAATTTGCGCGAGCATGGATAGTCCCCCTTGTTTCAGACGTCTGGTGAGAGGGTAGACCATCATTTGAAAAATAGTCGGCTATCGATTTGATAGCCGTTTTCTATGATTCGTAGCGTTAAAAAAAACCACGGCGAACCCACGGAAATGACATGCCCTCACACTAGATGACTACAAACAGGACGCACAGTTCTGAATATTTGAATTCATTCAGATTTCATCCTGCAGTTTGAGCAATGGCTCCTGGAACCGCAGCAACCGCCCGGCATTACCCAACACCAACAACGTGCTGAAGTTGTGCAATAGCGCAGCGATCATGGCACCCGCCGCACCGAGCCAGCCAAACGCAGCAAAGGCAACAATGGCCAGCGTCCAGCCCAGGCCGATGATCACGTTGACCTGCAATGTCTGTCGGCATTGGCGACTCAAACGCACGCAGGTACCGAGCCGACGCAAGTCGCTGCCAATCAGCACGATGTCGGCCGAAGCCAATGCGATATCCGCACCACCCGCGCCCATGGCCACGCCCACCACACCGGCCTTGAGTGCCAGTGAATCGTTGATGCCATCGCCCACCACCATCGGCCGGAAGCCGCTGCCGATTTCCTTCAGCACGCGATTGAGCTTGTCCTCAGGTAAAGCCTGCGCTTCGACGTCGCTGATGCCGACATCCAGGGCCAAGGTGCGCGCGACACTTTGCCGGTCTCCGGTGAGCAACAACTGCCGACCCAAGCCAAGTTCACGCAACTCGTCCAGGGCAAATCGCGCTTCAGGTTTGACGCTGTCGGCCAGCAGCAGCCAGGCCAGAAACTCGCCATTGAGTGCCAGCCCGGCAATTGGCCCGTCGTGATCGGGAATGCTCGACGTGATGATACCCAGTTGCGCGAACAACTCCGGTCGACCGAGTGCGGCCTCACCCTGCTCAGTCATTGCAACCACGCCCAAACCCTGACGCTCGTGTATGTCCGAGAGCAGCAAAAAATGCTCCTGATTGACCAGCCCGGCGAGTGCGCGACTGACGGGATGACTACTGGCCGAACCGAGGCTCGCGGCGAGTTTCAGCAAGTGACTACGGTCCTCCAGCGGACTGTCGATGGACTGCAAACGCAAGGTGCCGAATGTCAGGGTTCCCGTCTTGTCGACCACCAGTGAAGTCAGGTCCGCCAACTCCTCGAGGAACGCCGAGCTGCGAATCAGAATCCCGTGACGAGCGGCCACTGCCACACCGGCAATCGCCGTGGCTGGAGCGGACAACACCAGCGCACAAGGACAGGCGGCCACTAATACCGCAAGCATCGCTTGAGCGTCGTTGGTGACAAACCAGGTCACTGCAGCCAATAGCAAAACCAGCACCATGTAGCTGCCTGCGTAGCGTTCCAGCAAACGCGTGATCGGCGGTTTGGAACGTTCGGCGCTTTGCATCAGCGCGATGACTTTGCCGAGGGTCGATTCGTTGCCGGTGCGCGTCACTTCGATGCGCAACAGACCGTCGAGGTTGATCGCCCCACCGAACACCGGCATGCCGACGCCCGCCTCCATCGGCACCGACTCACCGGTAATTGAAGCGGTGTCCAGGCTCGCCTGACCGGACAACACTCGACCATCCGCCGGCACTCGATCACCCGCTCGCACTTCAACACGGTCACCCGCCTTGAGGGTGCCGTTGTCGACTTCGACGATGGTGCCATCCGCCTGAATTTTGCGCGCATGGCTGCGGGTCAATTTGCCCAACGCGTGAATCGCCTCCTGTGAACCGATCACGCTACGCTCTTCCAGCACGTGGCCGAAGATCATGATGATCGGCAGCAATGCCGCCGTAAGCAAATCCCCCGTGGCCCATGCACCGAGCATCGCGAGGGCGATCAATTGATCGGTTATCCCGTGCAAACTCGGAAAGCGCAGGCTGTACCAGGCCGAACGCATGACCGGTAAGGCCACCAACACGGAAGCAAAACCCAGCAGCAATTGGCTGACACCGTTCTGCTCCGGCGACAGCCAGCGCCAGATCAAACCTAACGCGAGCAAGCCCAGTGCGAGCATCGCGAGGGTCAGTTGGCGGGCGGCGCTGCGCTGCTCAGCGGAGGACAACATGCTCGGTGCAGCGGCGGTTTGCGCGGTCATTGGGCAGCTCCCTGAATGATCAGGCGGGAATCATCTTTCGGATCGACCGTGGTGACCGAACCGGCCTGACCGAGAATTTTCGGCATTCGCTCGCGGTAAATGCGCAATAGCATTTGCGGGTCGGTGCCCTGCTGTTGCGCCTTGGCCAGACTCAACACGGTCGCCGTGTCGGCAGAGGCTTTGGCCAGTCGTTCGCTCGCCTGAGCATGGGCGACCTGCAGCGCACGGTCGGCTTGCTCGTTGGCCGTCTGTGTCAGTTTCTCGGCCTCGGTGCGCGCGTTGGCCACGGCTTTATCGGCCTGCTGGCTCGCCGTCAGAACAGCATTGAACGCATTGACCGCAGGTCCGGGCAGACTCGATTGCACGTCGACCCTCGCCACTTCGATCCCGAGCCCCTGGCCGGTTGCCGTCAGTTCGGCCAGACGTTGATTGATACCTTGCACTAAATCGCCGCGCAGCCGTTCGCGTCGTTCCGCCGCTTGGTTATCGGCGCCAATCAGTTCCGGACGCGCGACCAGGATAGTGTCGAGATCGCGCGCGGCCGTGAGCGCCACCGCGCTGCGCGTCACTAGTCGATCCAACGCCGGCAGCACATGCTCGCCTTGGAGAACGAAGGCATACGGCTCAGTCACCTTGTAGAACACTCGCACATCGAGTTGCACCACGCCCGCATCACCCGTCAGCAGATAACCGGAACCGGCGAGCGCATCACTGATCGGCGTAGCAAAACTCGCCACTCGATCGGCCTGCACCGCCGCATCCGTGCGCAGCAGGTTTTCTACCCGGCGCTCAATCACCCGATCCGCCGCAGGTAACAAAATCACCTGCTCAAACGGCCGCGGCCAAGCCAATAGCAAACCGGCATTCTGGATGCGATCCAGCGCGCCGAAGTGAAAAACCAACGCACGATTTTGCGGATCAATCTGCCGGACATTAGAGAACACCCAAGCCAACGCGGCCAGCACTGTCACCGCGTACAACGCAAGAAAAGCCAAGCGCCCGGCTTGAATCCAGGGGCTACTTAACTCATTTGTTCCACGTGGAACCAAATTCATGGCTGCGACCCGGGCTTGTTATCCAAGGACGGCGGACCTTCCACCAGCACCCGGAACGGTGCCGCATCGGTGCGCAAAATCAATTTTGTACCAGGCGTAACGATGGTGCCCAAGGTGTCGAGCGAGCGCAGTAAGTTGTAAAGCTGCGGTGAACCGGCATAGGCGCGGCCGTAAATTTGTGCAGCTTCGACCCGTGACTGCGCTTCGATGTCTGCCGCTTTGACCGTCGCATCCGCTTGTACGATTCGTGCGTCGCGCTCGGCGGCGGAACGTATCTGCGCGGCTTCGCGTTTGCCGATCGCGGTACGTTCAGTAGCGATTGTTTCGCGCTCGGCGCGCATGCGATCGACAGTGGCCGTCAGGGTAACTGACGGCAACGTCAGGCGTTCAATGCCCACTTGCAGCACGCGCACGCCATACGTGGTCAGCAACTGCTGATCGATTTGCTGGCGCAGCTGCGCTTCAAAGTCGGCGATGTGCACCTGATTGGCATCGGTGTTCACCAGATTGGCCAGATCAAAACTACTGGCTGTAGTTTCCAGCGCCGAGCCCACAAACGTGCGAATTTGCCGTGCCGCTTCATCCGGTTGATTTTGCACTGCGCGCATAAAGCGCTGCACATTGTCCGGATCGCCCTGCACCTGCCAGGCCACATAGGCCTGAACGATAATGCGCAAACCGTCCCGCGTGCCCACATCCTGCAATCCACTGGAGGTAGTGCGCAGTCTCAGATCGACGGGTATTGCCGCTTCAAAAGGTGCAGGCCAACGCCAGCCAAGACCTGGTTCAAGCAATACCCGCGACGGATTGCCGAAGCGTGTGATCACCGTGGCTTCCCCTGATCGAACCTGAACCAGACTTGCCGCCGCGATGGCGAACGCCACCAGCAATGCCGCCCAGCCCATGCGCCTCCACGGAAATGGACCCGCCGCTTGTGGATCGCCGTGGTGATGATGGTGATGTCCGTGGTGATGCCCACCATGGCCGTGATCATGGCCAGTGTGGTCGTCGTGATCGTGAGTGTGCGACTGGCTCAATTGGCAGCTCCTGGCTGAGCAGTTTTGCGCGCCGAGGCAGGATCAGCCGGCAGCGTGAACGTACGGAGGTCGATGGTCGGCGCGTTGCTGTTGCCTCCCAGTCGATGGTCGAGAACCAGCAACCTGGCGTTGGCCAGGCCCTGGGAAAGTTGACTGAGGTACTGCTCGAGCACAAAGGCCTGGCCGGCGCTGGCGTAGGCCTTTTGTTCGGCGCTGAATTTCAAGTCTGCCGCCTGGGCCGTGGCGTTGATTTCCCGAGCAGTGGCCGTCGCTTGATCGCGAGCAATGCTGGCCTGCAATTGCGCCTGATTGGTCGCTTCCGCCGCCGCACCGCGCTCACGGGAGATCAACGCTTGGGCGCCAATCTGCGCTGCTTGCACGCCGTGATACGCATTGGCCGCACCCGCCGGCGGGTGAATCGCCTCAACCACAGTGGCGAGAATTTCCACACCGCTGTCGAGTTTTTTCAGGTCCGCCTGCACTGCGCGGCCAATCTCTTCAGCCAGCCCTACCCTGTCCTCTCCAAGCAAACCATCGAGGGTTCGCGAGGCGAAGTCGTGGACCAGAATGCGGCTGGCGGTGCTGCGAATCAGCGTTGGCACGTCGGCACTGTTGTAAGTCGCGGCCAGCGCCTCCTGATCAGTCAGGCCGATGCGGTAGACGAAGCGCACATCCATGTTGACGATCTGGAAGCTCTGCTTGTCGGAACGGCTGCTGGCGATGACTTGCGATTTATCATTCACATGGCTCGCGTCCCACAACCGATTGGCAATCGCCGGCGCCGGCCCTTCTGCCGGTTCGACAGCGGTTGGCGTCGCTGCTTCGCCAACACTGGTGGCCAACTCATGGACCACACCATTCTCGACACTCAGCACTCGCCCCAACGGCCACGGCAAACCCGCGTGTAACCCTGGGCCGAACACTTCCACCGGTTTACTGAAACGCTCGTAGATCCCTCGCCCTTGCAAGGGTATTTCGTGGATCCCGGTTAACGACCAGCCGACAATCGACACCACCGCCATCACCGGCAAAAACGCGCGCCGTATGTACGTGAAGGCCCAGATCTGCCGCAAGTCGATGCCGAAGCGGTTATGCAATTCGTGCTGTAACGCCAGCAATGGCTGCGGTGGCCAGCGCAGCATATCGGCGACAAAACTTCGCGCCAGCAACACCGGTTCAAGGTGTTCACGGCGAGGTGTGAACAATGACAGCACCGCGCGCATCAACAACTCAACGGCGACCAAACCGGGCAGCACGCCAATCACCACGGCCAGGCGCACCGGCCATACCGAGGCTTCGTTAGCGAACAACAGGCACAGAGCGCTGAGCACAAGGCAAATGATCGCCACTCGGGTCAGCTGTGCCAGCGCCCCGGCTTCAGGCCATTGCGCATTGTTTTCCTGGGCCAGTTGACGTTCCAGCACCAGCAATCCAAACGCCACTAATAACGAAATTGCCGCGCCGACACTGGCCGACACACCCAACACGGCGGGCGGCAGTGCAAGGTTCCAAACTTGTTCGATGCTGAGCAATGTCAGAAGCGCCCAACCGCCAAGCCATAGCGTCGCCGCGCCAATCTGGCCCAGCATGCGCAGGCAGCGTTGGCTGAGCCGGTCCAGCAACTGTTCGTACCAGCCCACGGGGATGAGCATTTCGTCTGCAACGACTTCCTGCACAACCGGGTTCATCGCCCGTGCACGCCACTGGGTAATCCACCCTGCGGATTGCAAACCGGCAATCAGCACCAGCAACCCGGCGCTCTGATTGACCAACAAAGCAGGCCACAGCGACTGCGGCGCAAACAGCCCTACAAACAACGCCAGCACCCATCCAGAGGCCGCCAGAGCACCCAGGCCAATGGCGAGCTGACGTAATCGTCGCCCTTGAAAAACCGCCTGCTGAAAACGCGGCAGCCCGGCTACCTGCGTTCCATCGACATCGAGATCGACTTGCATACCACCCCAGGGATTATCGTTGCTCACAGTGCAATTCGTTACGGTATAACGAAAGTCGTGAAAGTTCCGTTCGTAAATGCTCTATCTAAAGGCGCTCAACCTGTCGCTTACCTGAAGCCTTGACCGAAATGTCCTGCAACGCACATATTACGTTCGTAATTTTCACTAGGAACTACTTTTACCCATCCAGTCTGTTCCCACGCAGGAGTACATCCATGAGCACTTATGACGTCGTGATTCTGGGCGGAGGTCCGGGCGGATATAACGCGGCCATTCGCGCTGGCCAACTGGGCTTGAAAGCGGCTTGCGTAGAAGGACGCGCCACACTCGGCGGTACCTGCCTGAACGTGGGCTGCATGCCGTCGAAGGCGTTGCTGCATGCCTCCGAACTCTACGACGCAGCCATGGGTGCGGAATTCGCCAACCTGGGGATTGAAGTCAAACCCACACTCAATCTCGCGCAGATGATGAAACAGAAGGATGAAAGCGTCACCGGGCTGACCAAGGGCATCGAATTTCTGTTTCGCAAAAACAAAGTCGACTGGATCAAGGGTTGGGGCCACATCGACGGGCCAGGCAAAGTCACGGTGACCGACAATCAGGGCGGCAAGACTGAGCTCAGCGCCAAGGACATCATTATTGCCACCGGTTCCGAGCCCACTCCCCTGCCCGGCGTGGAGATTGATAACCAACGCATCCTCGATTCCACGGGCGCACTGTCGCTGGCTGAAGTGCCGAAGCACCTGGTGGTGATTGGCGCCGGCGTGATCGGTCTGGAGTTAGGTTCGGTATGGCGGCGCTTGGGTGCCCAGGTGACTGTCGTCGAGTTTCTCGACCGGATCTGCCCGGGTGTCGATGGCGAAGCTGGAAAAACCCTGCAACGCTCTCTGAGCAAACAGGGCATCAGCTTCAAGTTGAGCGCTAAAGTCACCACTGCCACAACGTCCGCCACCGGGGTTCAGCTCAGTGTCGAACCGGCTGCCGGTGGCACCGCCGAGATCCTTGAAGCCGATTACGTGCTGGTCTCCATCGGGCGTCGGCCTTATACCCAGGGACTGGGGTTGGAAAACGTAGGTCTCGCGACAGACAAACGCGGCATGCTAGCCAACAAGGGGCACCGCACTGAGGCGGCCGGCGTCTGGGTGATCGGTGACGTGACCTCGGGGCCTATGCTCGCGCACAAGGCCGAAGACGAAGCGATGGCCTGCGTCGAGCAAATCGTCGGCAAGGCCGGTGAAGTCAATTACGACCTGATTCCTAACGTGATCTACACCAAACCGGAACTGGCCAGCGTCGGCAAAACTGAAGAACAGCTCAAGGCCGAAGGACGCGCATACAAGGTCGGCAAGTTTCCCTTCACCGCCAACAGCCGGGCAAAGATCAATCACGAAACCGAAGGCTTCGCCAAAGTCTTGGCCGATGAGCGCACCGATGAAATTCTCGGGGTACACCTGGTGGGCCCGAGCGTCAGTGAAATGATTGGCGAATATTGCGTGGCCATGGAATTCAGCGCCTCCGCCGAAGACATCGCCCTGACGTGTCATCCACACCCGACCCGCTCCGAGGCTTTGCGCCAGGCGGCGATGAATGTGGAAGGGATGGCGACGCAGATGTAGATCCGTGTCGGGAAAGATCAAAAGATCGCAGCCTTCGGCAGCTCCTACAGGTGTTCACATAACCCTTGTAGGAGCTGCCGAAGGCTGCGATCTTTTCGCTGTTCAATCCGGTAAATGCTCGAGTGGCAAAGCCCCGGGCGTCTTCACCGTGTGAATCGCAAAGTTACTGCGAATGTCACTAACGCCTGGCAGCTTCAGCAAGCGTCCCGTGAGAAAGCGGTCATAGGCGCGCAGATCCGGCACCACCACTTGCAGCAGAAAATCCGATTCCCCTGACACCAGAAACGCCGAAATCACTTCCGGCAACGCCGTCACCGCCAATCGGAAGGATTCCGCCTGCTCATCGTTGTGGCGCTCGACCTTGACCCCGACAAACACCGTCAACCCAAGCCCTACCTCATCGCGGTCCAGATTAGCCTGGTAACCCCGGATCACCCCGGCGTCTTCAAGCATCCGCACCCGGCGCAAACACGGCGACGCGGACAAGCCAATCTCCTCAGCCAATTGCACGTTGCTCAGGCGACCGTCCCGTTGCAGCGCTGCGAGAATTTTGCGGTCGTAGGCGTCCAGTTTCATGAGTTGGCAGATCCTGATGATTGATGCGCAATGACGTAGCAGGTTATGCCAACCACGAACGATTTAGAAGCAAACTACGCAACCATCTGCCCTGCCCTTCAGACCTAGACTGACCCTACCAAATCGACAACGAAGGGGGTGCAACGTGGCAGGTCTCTGGCTGTTTTTCATGGCATTGGCGGTGGTTTATTTGTTGCCGGGCCCGGACATGATCCTGCTGTTGCAGACTGGCGCACGTCAGGGCAAAGGTGCGGCGCTGGCGACTGCGGTGGGTTTGGGCGTGGCGCGTGGCTGTCATGTGGCACTCGCGGCGCTAGGGCTCGCGGCGTTGTTCAAAGCGGCACCCTGGACCTTCGACGTCGTTCGGCTGGCCGGTGCCGCGTACCTGTTTTGGATCGGCATTCAGTGCCTGCGAAACACGATGCTGCCGACGCTGAACAGTGCACAAACAACCGTCGAAAACCCTCACTGGCGCGAAGCGATCCAGCGCGGTTTGCTGACCAACCTGCTCAATCCAAAGGCGCTGCTGTTCTGCTCGGTACTGCTGCCACAGTTCATCGATCCTCGCACCGGCCCAGTGCTCACGCAATTTGCGACCCTGGGCGTGGTGCTGGTCGGCGTCGGTTTGTTGTTCGACAGCGCGTATGCCTTGGCCGGTGCTGCGTTAGGCCGTTGGCTGCAACGCAGCCCATCGGCTCAACGTTTGCAGCAATGGCTGTTTGGCAGCCTGTTGATTGGTTTTGCGGTGCGGCTGACCTTTGTTCAACAAGCGTGATTACGCTCGTGCGTTGCGCTTGCGACGATTGATCAACAACAGGACGGCTGCCGTAAACACCACGACGCCGCCCATTTCCAGCCACTTTTTGTATGGCCGAAGCGCAGTTCGGAGCGGAGCCACAGCCTGGGTTGCGTAGCGTTTGTCTGCATTCTGAAAATCCGGATAAGGGCAGCGCTCGCCGAAGAATAGTGCCCAATCCACGTAAGGGCCTTCTTTGACGTAGCGTTGATAGAAGGCGCTTTTTTCTTCCTGACCAGTATTCCACCCAGTCGCCGCACACAGCACGGCTGCAAAGGCCTGACTGGTATGAGGCAAGTAATCAGCGGCGCGGCTGGCCAATGCATTGGCGACATAGCGATAGTGGTAACGCTGATCGGGTTGAGCAGTGCTGGCCTGTTGGCGTTTGACTTCCTCTTCTGCCACTAACGGACCGACCTTGAGTTCGTTGCTTTCCAGACTGTAATTGCCACCGAAGGTGGCGTAATCCGGGGACATCTCGTAACCCAACAGCTCCATTCCGTCGAAACGAGCCAGTGTCGCCGCGTGGTAGTACGCAAATGCACGTTTGCTCGGCCACCATTTCGATTCAGCGTCGTGGCGCAACTCCCCATACCACCGGGCCTTTTGTTGCAACGTGGAGTTGTCGAAGTACGCCGGCGCTTCTTCGTAGCGCTCTTCGCGCAGCAAACGCCGCCCGAGCAAGTCGCGCAACTTTGCCGCCACCGGCAACGGCACATAGTTATCGCGATCCTGCTGAGTCAGCGCTGGCGGTGCCGGCACTTGGGTGTCGACGTAATGCTTGAGCTCATCGACCGTCAGCACCCGCTCGGCGACGGTGGCGGCGTCGAACCAGTAAATGCCATTGCTGCGATACAGCTGATCGAACGCTCGCAGGTAATCCCCACGCTGCAGGGCGAGAATGGCGCTTTCGCCCTCGACCCGGCATTTGGGTTGAAGCGTTTCGAAATTCCACTCTGGCGTCCGTCGCTCACCCCACGATTCGTTCTGCGGGAAAGCCTGCGCAGCCTTGGCATACGCGGCGGCGGCGGCCGCTTTATCGCCATCGCGCATCGCCAGTTTTGCCCGCAGCCACCACGCCAGACCACCGTCGCCAGCCTGCTCGAGGAAGGACTTGGCGCTGGCGTAATCGCCCTGTTGATAATTCACCGCAGCCAGCCGATCAGCGTTGTCGAGGTTGCCGCGAGTGCTGTTTTGCAGGAGTTTGATTAGTTTCTGTTCGTTTGGCGGTTGATCACCAAATGACCAGCCCAGCCGGCTGATCAACGACGCTGTCACCAATTGTTGAACCGGTTTGCCCTTGAGCAACACGGCCAGTTGGTCCTCAGGCATCGCGGCCAGATCGGCCATCAACAGCTTCAGAGAGGTGTACCCCACCGCCGAACCATGAAGGTTTTGTGTGGCGTACAGCTCAATGGCGCTGTCCCAATCCCCAGCGGTGCGGGCCACGCGAGCTTCTTCGCCAAGGCTGGCAACGCCCAGTTCCAGTGGGTCGCTGAAGCCGTCGACGCTCAGCTGACGGCTTTGCTCGAAGGCCTGACGGGACTGAGCCAGCAAGTCGGCGCCAGCACCCGCTTCGGCACTCATGGCAAACAGCGCCCGTCCCAATGAGTAAGCGGCCCACGTGCTGCGCAATGCCCGTTGATCCTCTGGCAGCGCCAGCACCTTCCGGAAGTACTCGGCCGCCAGCCCATGGTCACCGGCATTGAACGCCACGGCGCCGGCCAGATAGAACTTGAGTTCAGCGGGTAAAAGCGCGCCCTGCTCTTCAACCTGACGAACATCGGTCAACGTGCGCAGTTGCTTCACCAGCCCTTGTTGCTCAGCGGTCAAACCGGCCTGCTCGGCAATGTCCCGCTGTTCTGCGTAGTCGGGAGCCTCCATGCCGTAAGCAGCGGCCTGGTTGATGTTTTTCAATCCGGCGATGGCATGCCCGAGGCGATTGATCTCGAAGTTGAAGTTACCTTCCGGCAGCTCCGCCAGCGACTGGTCTCGATTGTCGAGCAGACGCATGGGGAAGTCCGGCCCGCAGGCCAACGCCGAACCCAGCGGCAAGCTGAGGCTTAGGCAAAGCAAATGGCGGGGCCAGTTATGGATGAACATTCAAAGCTCCTTGGTCAATCGTTGCGCAGCGGGCCCAACCGATGGCGCGCCGCCCGCCGGCCGGCAGTCGACCATCGCGCAGGCGGGTGAAGGTAAGCAGATCGGGGCTCTGTTGCAATGCATAACCGGCCAGGGCATCGGCGCCATCACAGCCACGGACCGAGAGCGTCAGCCGTTCGGGCCAGGCAGTGTCGAGATTGCCCTGGTTGCTGAGACTGATATCAAACAGGCCGTCCTTCGCCGTGAGCTTCAATATCAGGCGACTGTCGAGCGCATCGCCCCGCGCGACCGCGCGCAACGTCGTCAGGCTCCAGGCCCTGCGATCATTGGTCAACGGCAACCGAAACCAGATCAGGCCGGCCAGATGAGCCGGCGGATCATTGCGCAACTCGGTGCCGAGCTTGCTCAATTGCTGCGGGTCAGCCATTAATTCCCGGCGCTGACCACCCCGTTCGAGGGGTGTTTCGCTTTCCACAATGGGGGCGTCGCCGGCCCCCGAAAACAACGCCACGCCATAAGCCGGCAACGCCAAATAAAAGGGTTTCGAAGTGATTCGGCTCCAGGCTTTCACCCATTTTCTCGCCTGATCCACATCAAACAAGCCGCGATGCGGATCGCTCACCGCGTGCACCTGCAACACGCTGCTGTCGACTGTGGATAACAGCGCTGGCAATTCTGGACTGTCGAGCCAGGCCGGCAACGCAGTAATACTCAGCGGTATGGAGGCTGATAGAACGGCGCGCAGATGCGAGAGAAAGTCGCGATAGACCGGTAGGCGAGCATTACCCGCATCGTGGTCGATTTCCATTCCGGAGAGCACCAGTCCCCGTCCTTGCCAATCACTGAGCACCTGCTGAATCTGCGCAGTGACTTCGTCCTGATCCAGCGACTTGAGCTGGCCATCGAGGCGAATCACCGCGATCAGTGGGCGACCATCACGCTTGAGTAATGTCGGGTCGATCCGCGCCCGGCTCCAACCGGCCTGAGGAAAAGCCTGCAAGGCCAGCACCCGCAGGGTCGAAAAGTCGGCGTGACTGTCCTTGAGCGCAGCTTCGTGGACGGGTGTCCATTGCCGTTGCCAGACATACAGTTGCTGATCGAGGGGCGGTGTGTCCTGCCGTTCGCACGCATTGAGCAGCACCAACACCGCCAACAAGGCCGAAAGACGAGCGAGAAAAACCATAACGCTCCTAGGGTCGAATCAACTCCCTTGCAGCAGCTGCCGAGCCTGCGAGGCTGCGACCGGCTGCGTAGCAGTCGTAAATAATGTACGCACGGTTTTTCTGAATCACCGCGGCGTATTATTTTACGACTGCTTCGCAGCCGGACGCAGCCTCGCAAGCTCGGCAGCTGCTACAAGTCAAGTGCGGACCGGTCCTACAGGTCAAGCACCAAAGGCTGCGCGCCCTGTGCCGGAATCGCACAACAAATCAGGACATGTCCGTCGTCCGGTACTTCCGCTGGAGGCTGTGGATAATTCACCTGGCCGCTGATCAAGCGCGTTTTACAGGTCCCACAAGAACCGCCCCGGCAACTGAACTCCGGGCGTAAACCCCGGCTTTCCGCCAACTCCAGCAAACTGCCGCCGTCGGGTTGCCAGCGAGCTTCCTTGGCCGAGCGCTCGAATACCACCGGCACAGACGTGGTGGCCGCCGGAGGTTGCTCGATGACCACCGCATCGGAATCAGGCTGGCGATGCAAGGTAGATGGGCCGAAGGTTTCAGCGTGAATCCTTGAGTCATGAATGTCCAGGCTCCGTAGGCTGTCGTACAGCCCTTGGGTAAAGCTGCCTGGGCCACAGAGAACAAAATCCAGCTGATCGTAGTCCTCGACATCAACAATGGTCTTGAGCAATTCGGTGTCGATGCGTCCGGTCAGGTCGAAATCTTCGCCCTCCAACACCCCGGGCTCCGGCTGACTGAGCAAACGCAGCACTCTCACTGCGCCACCAGCGCCCTCGATCAGGCGATTCAGTTCAGGACGAAAGGCTTGATCGGCCAGCGTTCGCGAACTCTGGAAAAACCAGGTCGGCCGAATGGACCGAGTGCGCAAGCCTTGATACACCACCTCCCGCACCATCGACAGCAGCGGCGTAATGCCGA
This sequence comes from Pseudomonas sp. LBUM1644, assembly GCF_059716195.1. Lineage (NCBI taxonomy): Bacteria > Pseudomonadati > Pseudomonadota > Gammaproteobacteria > Pseudomonadales > Pseudomonadaceae > Pseudomonas > Pseudomonas sp. LBUM1644. The sequence continues at coordinate 6,259,865 of NZ_CP166812.1, forward strand.
CCCCGGCCGACAACAACACCAGCGGTCGACGTTCATGGGGCGCCACGGTGAAGTGCCCTTGAGGTGCGCGGGCCTCCAACAGATCACCCACGCGAATCTGTTCATGCAGGTGCGAAGACACCAACCCCTCGCGCTTCACACTGATACGGAAAAAATCATCCGACGGCGCACTCGACAGGCTGTAAGTGCGGATATGTACCTCACCGCCAATATTGAACCGCAATGGCAAATGCTGCCCGGCCTGAAATACCGGCAACCCGGCGCCATCGGCCGGCTCCAGATAGATCGAGCGGATGTTGTGGCTTTCGGCTTCGATGCGCACCACACGCAGTGGTCGCCAACGATCACCCAATGCCTGGGCTTGCAGACGAGCGTTGGCCTGCTGCCACGTCCCGGTCAGCAAACTGGTGGGCGACACTCCATCAAAGCGCCAGCGCAGAGCCAGTGCCGCCGGTCGACGAACCACCTGCTCCACGTCGAATGTCCACAGGCGCTCAGCCCCTTGAAACGCTTCGACTTGCGGGCCTTCAAGAATGACGTCGGTGCGGCCACTGAGGTGCAGCAAGTCTCCCGAATTGAAATCGATAAACAGCAGGCCGGCTCGGGGATTGAGCAGCAGGTTGCCCAGCGTGTTGAAAAACAGGTTGCCAGCGAAATCCGGAATGGTCAGGCGATTGCCTTCTACTTGAACAAAACCGGCCTGCCCGCCACGGTGAGAAACATCCACCGAACGTTGGCCATCGACGTCTACATAGCTGGCGACAAAGAAAGTATCGGCGAACGCGATCATGGCTTTGGCCGAATCATCCAGCTCATTCAGGTGTTGGGCAATGCGAGTCGACGGGTCAGCCAACGGCACTGAGCGGAACTGGCGCAATTGAATGTACTGCGGGCAATTACCGTAGGACTGTTCCACCGCCACACCGAAGCCACCCGCCGTCACTGCACCGACCCGACCATTGATGCGGTTGCGGCGCCGGGTGTGAAGCTCGATGCCCAGCAGGCCGATCGCCGCGCCATCGGTCAATTGCGCAGGATCGTCCGCGCCAGGCAGGCTGTTGAACTGCAGCAGACCCGGTTCGGGCGAGTGAGCAAAGCCCGGCGACCCTTCAAGAATGCTCGCCCATGGACTGCCATCGGCATCCACAGCGCCATAGAGCATGAACGGCAGTTGCTGATAGAACGACCGGTGCTGATCCGGCATTTCGCTACGAACCACCCTACGACCCAGCACCTCCATTCGCTCAGCAACGCCCACATGTGCCTGCAACTGTTTCTCACCCGCGTGCCACGGTGAACGATCCATCACGGCTTCTCCCCGCGCCGATGGCGCAGTGTGAACGGCCCGATAGAATCGGGCTGTCATTATCAGGCTGTTTTTTGCAGGCCAGCCACGGTGCGCGGCATGCCGACAAACCCTGGCAAGGCTTCAATGCGCGCCAGCCACGCTTGAATGTTGGCGTAGTCCTCAAGCGACACATTGCCTTCTGGTGCATGGGCGATGTAGCTGTAGGCCGCGACGTCGGCGATGGTCGGTTCGCTGCCGGCCAGATAAGCCGAATTGGCCAGTTCCTGATCGATCAATTTGAGCCAGACGTGGGCGTAAGCGATCACCTCTTCAGCGTTATAAGGTGCGCCAAACACCGTGATCAGCCTCGCCCGGCCTGGACCAAAGGCAATGGGGCCGGCGGCAACAGACAACCACCGCTGAACCTTCGCCGCGCCCACCGGGTCGGTTGGCAGCCAGCGACCGTTACCGTATTTTTGCGCCAGATACACCAGAATCGCGTTGGAATCGGCCAGCACCATGCCTTGATCATCAATGGCCGGAACCTGTCCGAACGGATTCACCGCAAGGAAATCCGGCTGTTTGTGCGCGCCTTTGGCCAGGTCGACAAAAATCAGTTCGGTCGGCAGCTGCAGCAAAGACAGCATCAGCTCCACACGATGAGCATGGCCAGAACGTGGGAAGTTGTAGAGTTTGATCGCTTGCATGGTCGACTCCGCTGGGGGTGGCGCCGTTCAAGAGGGAGCGGCGCCGATGAGGGCTATCATCCACCCATCCCCAAAACAACAGAATGACCAGTAAACGCAATCCATTATTTCAACCAGCGCAATAACCCGGCAGCGCTACAAATCTGGATGTTCCCGCAGCGCATTCACCGCGAAGTCCACAAAGCTGCGAACCCGCGCCGGGGCCTTGCGCCCGCCCTGATACACCACATGGATGGGCAATGGCGGCAATTCGAAGTCAGCCAGGATGATTTCTAACTCGCCAGTCGCGACTTTTTTTGCCACCTGATAAGACAGGACCCGGGTGAACCCCAGCCCCATGCACGCCGCGGTAATGGCGGCTTGATTCGCTGTCAGCACCAGTCGCGGCTCAGTACGAACGCCCAGTGGCTCGCCCGATTCAAGAAAAGGCCAGGTTTTCAACTGACCGATGGAAGATGTCGCAATAATCGGCGCCTGCGCCAGGTCCTGCGGATGCCGAGGCCGCCCATGGGCCGCCAGAAACCCCGGCGATCCAACGACGACCCGCCGCACTTCACCGACATGAATCGCATGCTGATTGCTATCGGGCAGCTCACCGATGCGCACCGCTACATCAATGCCCTCCTCGACCATGCTCACCACTCGGTCGACCAATAGCCCGTTGATGCAAACCTCAGGAAATTGAGTCAGGTAACTCACCATCAACGGTGTGACGAACAATTCGCCAAACAATACTGGTGCGGTGACCGTCAGTTGCCCACGAGGATGAGCGTGGCTGCCTGCGGCCGAATCCTCCGCTTCCTGCACCTCAGAAAGAATCCGCCGACAGTCTTCAAGATAACGCTGACCCGCTTCGCTCAAATGCACGCTGCGGGTAGTGCGCGTCAGCAACTGGGTGCCAATGCGTTTCTCCAACGCCGCCACCGCCCGAGTGACACTGGCCGCCGACATGCCTAAACGCCGCGCCGCCGCCGAAAAACCCTGCTCTTGGGCGACGGCAGCGAATACCTGCATTTCCTGGAAGCGGTCCATGGGCCATGTCCTCATTTGAAATCAAAAGATCGCAGCCTGCGGCAGCTCCTACAGGTGAACGTCGATCCCTGTAGGAGCTGCCGCAGGCTGCGATCTTTTAGGCTACCTGTGGATAACTTATTCCACCGTCACCGACTTCGCCAGATTACGCGGCTGGTCGACGTCAGTGCCTTTCAACACGGCGACGTAGTACGAGAGCAGTTGCAGCGGGATGGTGTAGAGAATCGGCGACAGGATGTCGTGGATGTGCGGCATGTTCACAACATGTGTGCCTTCACCGTTGGTCATGCCGGCTTGTTCATCGGCGAAGACGACCAGCTGACCGCCACGGGCGCGGACTTCCTGGAGGTTGGACTTCAACTTCTCCAACAGTTCGTTGTTCGGCGCCACGGTCACCACTGGCATGTCGTTATCCACAAGTGCCAATGGACCGTGCTTCAACTCGCCAGCCGGATAAGCTTCGGCGTGGATGTAGGAGATTTCCTTGAGCTTGAGCGCGCCTTCCATTGCCACCGGGAATTGCGCGCCACGACCGAGGAACAAGGTGTGGTTCTTCTCGGCGAACAGTTCCGCGATTTTCTCGACGGTGCCGTCCATCGCCAAGGCTTCACCCAGGCGGGTTGGCAGGCGACGCAATTCCTCGACCAGCGTGGCTTCGATGCCTTTGGCCAACGTACCGCGAACCTGGCCCAGGGACAGGGTCAGCAACAGGAGGCCGACCAGTTGCGTGGTGAACGCTTTGGTCGAGGCCACGCCGATTTCGCGACCGGCCTGGGTCAGCAGGGTCAGGTCGGACTCACGCACCAGCGAGCTGATGCCGACGTTGCAGACTGCCAGGCTGGCGAGGAAGCCCAGTTCTTTGGCATTGCGCAACGCAGCCAGGGTATCGGCGGTTTCGCCCGACTGGGAAATGGTCACGAACAGGGTGTCGGGCTGCACCACCACTTTGCGGTAGCGGAATTCGCTGGCGACTTCGACCTGGCAAGGGATGCCAGCCAACTCTTCGAGCCAGTAACGGGCGACCATGCCAGCGTGGTAACTGGTGCCACACGCAACGATCTGCACATTGCGCACCTTGGCAAACAGCTCCGCAGCCTGTGGACCGAAGGCCTGCACCAACACGCCGTTCGCGCTCAGGCGACCTTCCAGGGTGCGCTGCACAACCGCAGGTTGCTCGTGGATTTCCTTGAGCATGAAGTGGCGGAATTCGCCCTTGTCGGCGGCTTCGGCACCGTCGCGGTACTGCACCGCTTCACGTTCAACACTCTTACCGTGCACGTCCCAGATCTGCACGCTGTCGCGGCGAATTTCGGCGATATCGCCTTCTTCCAGGTACATGAAACGGTCCGTGACCTGACGCAGCGCCAGCTGGTCGGAAGCCAGGAAATTTTCCCCCAGGCCCAGGCCGATCACCAGCGGGCTGCCACTGCGGGCGGCGACCAGGCGATCCGGTTGCCGGGCACTGATCACGGCCAAACCGTAAGCACCGTGCAGTTCTTTAACGGTAGCCTTGAGGGCCACGGTCAAATCATGCAGGTCCTTGAGTTTGTGGTTCAACAGGTGGGCGATCACTTCAGTGTCGGTATCTGACGTGAACACGTAACCCAGGGCTTGCAGTTGTGCGCGCAGGGCTTCGTGGTTCTCGATGATGCCGTTGTGCACCACCGCCAGATCTCCGGAGAAATGCGGGTGAGCGTTACGCTCACACGGCGCGCCGTGAGTGGCCCAGCGGGTGTGGGCGATACCGAGGCGCCCGACCAACGGCTCGGCAGCGAGCGCCAGTTCCAGCTCGCTGACCTTGCCCGGACGACGCACGCGTTCAAGCTTTTCATCGTTGGTGAAAACCGCCACGCCGGCGCTGTCGTAACCACGGTATTCCAGGCGCTTCAGGCCCTCGAGCAGGATGGCGGTGATGTTACGTTCTGCGACCGCGCCAACAATTCCACACATGCTATTTCTCCTGACTGACAGCCGCGCAAATCAACGTGATTCCGCGGGCCTGAATCTGATCCCGTGCCTCGAGCGGCAGGCGATCATCGGTAATAAGGGTATGGACGCTGCTCCATGGCAGCTCCAGGTTGGGAATCTTGCGGCCGATCTTGTCAGCCTCCACCATCACGACGACTTCACGGGCGACTTCAGCCATGACCCGGCTGAGTCCCAGCAATTCGTTGAAGGTGGTTGTGCCGCGCACCAGGTCGATACCATCGGCGCCGATGAACAACTGGTCAAAGTCGTAAGAGCGTAGTACCTGCTCGGCCACCTGCCCTTGAAAGGACTCGGAGTGCGGATCCCAGGTACCGCCGGTCATCAACAGGACAGGCTCGTGTTCGAGTTCGCTCAAGGCGTTGGCGACATGAAGGGAATTGGTCATCACTACCAGACCCGGTTGTTGGACGAGTTCAGGAATCATCGCCGCGGTCGTGCTGCCGCTGTCGATGATGATCCGCGCATGTTCACGAATCCGCGTGACGGCGGCGCGAGCGATGGCTTGCTTATATTTGGAGACCGGTTGACCGAGGTCGGCTACCAGTTCCTGCGGCAGGGTGATCGCGCCACCATAGCGACGCAGCAGCAAGCCGTTGCTTTCGAGTGCGGCCAGATCCTTGCGAATGGTGACTTCCGACGTTTCGAAGTGCTTTGCCAGCTCATCCACACTCACTTCGCCCTGCTCAGTGAGCAAAGCGAGGATATTGTGACGTCGTTGGGGTGTATTGCGTTTCGACATGGCTAGGTATGTTTCGATTCGAAAGATAACGAAAGCAATAAAACCCTATTGTCGAAACTTCGTCAAGAAAAAGATCGCAGCCTACGGCAGCTTCTACAGCGAATTCTGTAGGAGTTGCCGAAGGCTGCGATCTTTTGATCTTGGACGCTGTGGATAACTCAGGTCTTTTTGATCTTCGCCGGCCGCTTCCAGCCGTCGATGTTCTTCTGACGCGCACGGCCAACAGCCAATTGTGCGTTATCCACATTCTGGGTAATCGTCGATCCGGCCGCTGTAGTTGCGCCGTTAGAGATATCCACAGGCGCTACCAACGAATTATTGGAGCCGATGAACACATCTTCACCCAGCACGGTTTTCCACTTGTTGGCGCCATCGTAATTGCAGGTGATGGTGCCGGCACCGATGTTGGTCCGTGCACCGACCTCGGCATCGCCAAGGTAAGTCAGATGGCCGGCCTTGGCGCCTTCGCCCAAATGAGCATTTTTCAATTCAACGAAGTTACCCACATGGGCGCGAGCCTCCAACACAGTCCCCGGACGCAAACGCGCGAATGGGCCTGCATCGCTGCCTTCACCGAGTATCGCGCCTTCGATGTGGCTGTTGGCCTTGATTACCACGCCTTTACGCAGGGTGCTGTCCTTGATCACGCAGTTCGGACCGATCACCACGTCATCTTCGATGACAACTTTGCCTTCGAGGATCACGTTGATGTCGATCAGTACATCACGACCGGCGGTGACTTCACCGCGAACATCAAAACGGGCCGGGTCACGCAAGGTCACGCCCTGAGCCATCAAACGACGGCCGGCGCGCAATTGGTAGTGACGCTCAAGCTCGGCCAGTTGTTTGCGGTCATTGGCGCCTTGCACTTCCATGGCGTCGTGAGGCTGCTCGGTCGCAACCACCAAGCCATCGCTGACCGCCATGGCGATCACATCGGTCAGGTAATACTCGCCTTGGGCATTGTGATTGGACAGTCGACTCATCCAGCCGGCCAGTCCTTCAACAGGCATCGCCAAGATACCGGTGTTGCCCTCGGTGATGGCGCGCTCGGTTTCGTTGGCGTCTTTTTGCTCAACGATAGCGGTCACTTTGCCAGAGGCATCACGGACGATACGGCCGTAGCCGGTCGGGTCATCCAGTTCAACGGTAAGCAGTCCCAATTGTCGCGGCGCCACTTTTTTGAGCAGACGTTGCAAGGTTTCCACTTCAATCAAAGGCACGTCACCGTAGAGAATCAGCACGGTGTCGGACTTGATGAACGGAACGGCCTGCGCTACCGCATGACCGGTCCCCAGTTGTTTGTCCTGCAGGACGAAATTCAGATCATCGGCCGCCAGACGCTCACGCACTGTCTGCGCACCATGTCCAATCACCACGTGGATGCGTTGTGGATCAAGTTGCCGGGCGCTGTGGATAACATGGCCGAGCATCGAGTTGCCGGCAATCGGGTGCAGCACTTTCGGCAACGCCGAACGCATGCGTGTGCCTTGGCCAGCAGCGAGAATAACGATTTCAAGAGACATGACAGGCTACCAATCCTGGATGGTCAACGGCTGCGACCAAGGTTATAAACGTCGGAAAAGAAAAAAGGGTAGCCGAGGCTACCCTTTTTAATCAATCGCGCAACAAGCGGCCTGTTAGTGACCAAACTTCTTGCGGATCGCCTGGACGGTGCGCAGCTGAGCTGCAGCTTCGGCCAGACGTGCAGCAGCAGAACCGTAATCGAATTCTGCGCCACGTTCATGCAAGGCCTTCTCGGCAGCCTTAACGGCTTCCTGAGCGGAGGCTTCATCCAGGTCGGCAGCACGTTGCACGGTGTCGGCAAGAACCTTGACCATGTTCGGCTGAACCTCGAGGAAACCACCGGAGATGTAAAACACCTCCTCTACCCCGCCCTGCTTGACCAGGCGGATCGGACCCGGCTTGAGATTAGTGATCAGCGGCGCGTGACCCAGGGCGATACCAAGATCACCCAGTGCACCGTGCGCAATCACCATCTCGACCAGGCCGGAAAAGATTTCCCCTTCCGCGCTGACGATATCGCAATGGACTGTCATAGCCATCTGATTGCCTCAACCTAAATTAGCGCCCGTTGCCGGGCGCCGGGATTACAGTTTCTTGGCTTTCTCGATCGCTTCTTCGATGCCGCCGACCATGTAGAACGCTTGTTCTGGCAGGTGGTCGTAGTCACCGTTGAGGATGCCTTTGAAGCCAGCAATGGTGTCTTTCAGGGAAACGTATTTACCCGAAGCACCGGTGAAGACTTCAGCCACGAAGAACGGCTGCGACAAGAAACGCTGGATCTTACGAGCACGGTTTACCAACTGCTTGTCGGTTTCCGACAGCTCGTCCATACCCAGGATCGCAATGATGTCCTTCAGTTCTTTGTAACGTTGCAGAACATACTGTACACCGCGAGCGGTGTCGTAGTGGTCCTGGCCGATCACGTTCGGGTCCAGTTGGCGCGAAGTCGAGTCGAGTGGATCGACCGCTGGGTAGATACCCAGGGAAGCGATGTCACGGGACAGAACGACGGTGGCGTCCAAGTGGGCAAAAGTGGTCGCTGGCGACGGGTCAGTCAAGTCATCCGCAGGTACGTATACCGCTTGGATCGAGGTGATCGAACCGTTTTTGGTCGAAGTGATACGCTCTTGCAGAGTACCCATCTCTTCGGCCAGGGTCGGCTGGTAACCTACTGCGGAAGGCATACGGCCCAGCAGTGCGGATACTTCAGTACCGGCCAGGGTGTAACGATAGATGTTGTCGACGAACAGCAGTACGTCGTTACCTTCGTCACGGAACTTCTCGGCCATGGTCAGGCCAGTCAGTGCTACGCGCAGACGGTTACCCGGCGGCTCGTTCATCTGACCGTAAACCAGTGCCACTTTGTCCAGGACGTTGGAATCCTTCATCTCGTGGTAGAAGTCGTTACCCTCACGAGTACGCTCACCCACACCGGCGAACACGGAATAACCGCTGTGTTCGATGGCGATGTTACGGATCAATTCCATCATGTTTACGGTTTTGCCTACACCGGCACCACCGAACAGACCGACTTTACCGCCCTTGGCGAACGGGCAAACCAGGTCGATAACCTTGATGCCGGTTTCCAGCAGGTCGTTGCCGCCCGCTTGTTCAGCGAAGGTTGGCGCAGGACGGTGAATGCCCCAGCGCTCTTCGGTGTCGATCGGGCCAGCTTCGTCGATCGGGTTGCCCAGAACGTCCATGATCCGGCCCAGAGTCGCTTTACCGACCGGTACGGAGATGGCTGCGCCAGAGTCAGTGACTTCCAGACCGCGCTTCAAGCCCTCGGTGGAACCCATCGCAATGGTACGAACCACGCCGTCGCCCAGCTGCTGCTGAACTTCCAGGGTGGTGCCTGCATCGCTTTTTACACTCAAAGCGTTGTAGATGCTCGGTACGCTGTCGCGTGGGAATTCCACGTCGATAACGGCGCCGATGATTTGAACGATACGTCCGCTACTCATAGCTGGATCCTCTGAATATTTGAACCGTTAAACCGCGGCAGCGCCGCCGACGATTTCCGAGATCTCTTGGGTGATCGCAGCCTGACGCGCCTTGTTGTAGACCAGCTGCAAATCGCTGATCAAATCACCGGCGTTGTCGGTAGCGTTCTTCATCGCGATCATCCGCGCAGCCTGTTCAGCCGCGTTGTTCTCGACCACCGCCTGGTAGACCTGCGACTCCACGTAGCGGACCATCAAGCCGTCAAGCAGCTCTTTGGCGTCCGGTTCGTACAGATAATCCCAGTGGTGCTTGAGTTCTTGATCCGGGGTTGCCACCAATGGAATCAACTGCTCCACGGTAGGCTGTTGCGTCATGGTGTTGATGAACTTGTTGGACACAACGCTCAGACGGTCGATACGGCCGTCCAGGTAGGCATCCAGCATCACCTTGACGCTGCCAATCAGATCATTGATCGACGGTTCTTCACCCAGGTGGCTGATAGCTGCTACGACGTTACCGCCGAAGTTGCGGAAGAAAGCCGCACCCTTGCTACCCACTACACACAGATCGATCTCGACGCCGTTTTCACGGTTTTTCGCCATGTCCTTGACCAAGGCCTTGAACAGGTTGGTGTTCAAGCCACCACACAGACCACGGTCACTGCTCACCACAACGTAACCGACGCGTTTTACTTCACGGTCGATCATGAATGGGTGGCGATATTCCGGGTTAGCGTTGGCCAAATGACCAATAACCTGGCGGATGCGCTCCGCATAAGGACGGCTAGCCGACATGCGCATTTGTGCCTTGCGCATTTTGCTGACCGCCACTTTTTCCATGGCGCTGGTAATCTTTTGCGTGCTTTTGATGCTCGCAATCTTACTGCGAATCTCTTTTGCGCCTGCCATGTAACACCTATCAGGTTAGCAAGCGGGAGCCTTGCGGCTCCCGCTGCGGCTTACCAGGTTTGGGTGGCCTTGAACTTCTCGATACCGGCTTTCATGCCAGCGTCGATTTCGTCATTGAAGTCACCCTTCACGTTGATCTTCGCCATCAAATCGGCGTGATCGCGGTTGAAGAAAGCAATCAGCGCTTGTTCGAAGCTGCCGATCTTGGCGATTTCAACGTCAGTCAGGAACCCACGCTCAGCGGCATACAGCGACAGCGCCATGTCAGCGATCGACATTGGTGCGTATTGCTTCTGCTTCATCAGCTCGGTAACGCGCTGACCATGCTCAAGTTGCTTACGGGTCGCTTCGTCCAGGTCAGAAGCGAACTGGGCGAATGCCGCCAGTTCACGGTACTGAGCCAGAGCGGTACGGATACCACCGGAGAGCTTCTTGATGATCTTGGTCTGAGCGGCACCACCCACACGGGATACCGAAACACCGGCGTTCACAGCAGGACGGATCCCGGAGTTGAACATGGCCGATTCCAGGAAGATCTGACCGTCGGTGATGGAAATCACGTTGGTCGGAACGAACGCGGAAACGTCGCCAGCCTGGGTTTCGATGATCGGCAGTGCGGTCAGGGAACCGGTTTTGCCGGTCACTGCGCCGTTGGTGAACTTCTCTACGTATTCTTCCGAAACGCGGGATGCGCGCTCCAGCAGACGGGAGTGGAGATAGAACACGTCGCCTGGGTAAGCTTCACGGCCTGGTGGACGGCGCAGCAGCAGGGAAATCTGGCGGTAAGCCACTGCTTGCTTGGACAGATCGTCATAAACGATCAGCGCGTCTTCACCGCGGTCGCGGAAGAATTCACCCATGGTGCAACCGGAGTACGGTGCCAGGAATTGCAGTGCTGCAGATTCCGAAGCGCTCGCTGCAACGACGATGGTGTTAGCCAGTGCGCCGTTTTCTTCCAGCTTGCGAACCACGTTGGCGATGGTCGATTGTTTCTGACCGATCGCTACGTAGACGCAGAAAATGCCGCTGTCTTTCTGATTGATGATCGCGTCGATCGCCAGAGCGGTTTTACCGATCTGACGGTCACCGATGATCAGCTCACGCTGGCCACGGCCGACAGGGATCATGGCATCGACAGCCTTGTAGCCAGTCTGTACAGGCTGGTCTACCGACTTACGCCAGATCACGCCTGGAGCAACTTTCTCGACCGCATCGGTCTCGGTGTTGTTCAGTGGACCTTTGCCGTCAACCGGATTACCCAGTGCGTCGACTACGCGACCCAGCAGTTCCTTACCCACCGGAACTTCGAGGATGCGGCCAGTGCACTTGGCGCTCATGCCTTCAGCCAGAGACTGGTAGGAGCCCAATACAACGGCACCTACGGAGTCTTGCTCCAGGTTGAGAGCCATACCGAAGACGCCGCCCGGAAACTCGATCATCTCGCCGTACATGACGTCGGCCAGACCGTGAATCCGCACGATACCGTCAGACACGCTGACGACAGTGCCTTCGTTACGGGCTTGGGAGGTCACATCGAGCTTGTCGATGCGGCCCTTGATAATTTCACTTATTTCGGAAGGATTGAGTTGCTGCATTGCTCTGCTGCCCCTTCAAACTCAAGATTTCAATGCTTCGGCAAGGTTCGCGAGTTTGCCGCGAACCGAGCCATCGATAACCAGGTCGCCGGCGCGGATGACAATGCCCCCAATAAGGGATTTGTCTTCCTCGACTTGCAGGCGCACTTCCCGGTTGAGTCGTGCACTGAGAACCTTGGCGAGTTTGTCTTGCTGTTCTTGGTTCAATGCAAAAGCACTGGTCACTTCAACGTCTACCGACTTCTCTTGTTCGGCCTTGTACAGGTCGAACAGAGCGGATATCTCCGGCAAAAGCGGGAGACGGTCGTTTTCGGCAACGACGTGAATGAAGTTCTGTGCCTTGGCATCAAACTTGTCGCCACACACGTCAATAAACGTGGTGGCCTTGTCTGCGCTCGTCAGTCGCGGGGCCTTGAGCACGCGCTGCATCGTGTCGTCTTGCGACACTGCTGCAGCCAGGCCGAGCATGGCTGACCAAGAGGCCAGTTGCTGGTGGGCCTGGGCGTGCTCGAAGGCTGCCTTAGCGTAAGGTCGGGCCAACGTGGTCAATTCTGCCATGATCGCCCTCGCTTAAATTTCAGCAGCCAGTTTGTTTACCAGCTCCGCGTGCGCGTTTTGATCGATTGTGGAACCCAGGATCTTCTCGGCGCCAGAGACTGCCAGGCTACCCAGTTGGGCACGCAGCGCGTCTTTGACACTGTTCAGTTCCTGCTCGATCTCGGCCTGAGCCTGAACCTTCACACGGTCAGCGTCGATACGGGCTTTTTCAACAGCCTCTTCAACGATCTGATTACCGCGTTTCTTGGCTTGCTCAATGATTTCAGCTGCCTGAGTTTTTGCTTCGCGCAGTTGTTGACCCGCTTTATCTTGGGCCAATTCCAGGTCGCGAGCTGCTCGGGCGGCAGCGTCCAGTCCATCCGCGATCTTCTTCTGACGTTCGTGCAAAGCCGCGATGACCGGAGGCCACACGAACTTCATGCAAAACAGTACAAAAATGAAGAACGCAACGGACTGGCCAATCAGGGTTGCATTAATGTTCACGCCAACACCTCGCTCGTTCGTTACACATCACACCAATTACTCGACGATTCGAGTAATTAGCCAGCGAGTTGACCAACGAATGGGTTCGCGAAAGTGAAGAACAGAGCGATACCAACACCGATCATGGTTACGGCGTCGAGCAGACCGGCAACGATGAACATTTTAACTTGCAGCATTGGAACCATTTCTGGCTGACGCGCTGCGCCTTCCAGGAACTTGCCGCCCAGCAGGCCGAAACCAATTGCGGTACCCAGTGCGCCCAGGCCGATCAACAGTGCAACAGCGATAGCGGTTAGACCAACTACAGTTTCCATCTTTCCTCCCGACTTTTACGTCGTATGGTTTAGGTTTTTTAGATTTTAAAGCGGTAAAACAAATCGTTTCATAGCCCTGTTCGGGCACCCACTCGTTTGACCGAGTGGGACATCAGACTAGTCGAGACTGGTCTTAATGGTTCTCTTCGTGCGCCATCGACAGGTAAACGATGGTCAGCATCATGAAGATAAACGCCTGCAGGGTGATGATCAGGATGTGGAACACAGCCCACGCCCACTGCAGAACTACGCCCAGGCCGCTAAGCCAGAGCAGACCACTGCCGAACATCACAGCAATCAGAATGAAGACCAGTTCGCCGGCGTACATGTTGCCGAACAGACGCAGTGCCAGCGAAATTGGCTTGGCGATCAGCGTCACGAACTCCAGCAGGAAGTTCACCGGAATCAGCAGGGCTTGAACGAAGATGTTCTTGCTGCCGAACGGGTGCAGGGTCAGTTCGCCGATGAAGCCGCCGATACCCTTGACCTTGATGCTGTAGAAAATGATCAACGCGAACACCGACAGGGCCATGCCCAGGGTAGCGTTCGGGTCAGTGGTCGATACGGCACGGAACGGAATGTGCGCATCACCGGAGACAAACATGGCCAAGTGAGGAATCCAGTCGACCGGGATCAGGTCGATGGCGTTCATCAGGAAGACCCAGACGAAGATGGTCAGTGCCAGCGGTGCAATCACCGGACTACGGCCATGGAAGCTGTCTTTCACGCTTCCATCGACGAATTCGACCAATACTTCAACGAAGTTCTGCAAAGCACCAGGTTGACCCGAAGTCGCCTTCTTTGCCGCCATGCGGAAAATCAGAACGAAGATCAGACCCAACGCGACCGACCAGCCGAGGGTATCGACGTGGAAAGCCCAGAAGCCCATTTCTTTGGCCTCTGCTGCGGTGTGAGCAAAGCCCCATCCGCCGTTAGGAAGATGCCCGAAGGTCAGGTTCTGCAAGTGGTGCTGGATATAGCCCGAAGCGGTTGTTTCTGCCATGGTTGCCTCAAACGCCCTAAGGTCTCGAAAGTCTTGTTCTCATCAGCAGGGGCGAAAACCAGCTGACCAGTTGGGTCAACACGAAGACGCCGAATACAGCTAGCGGCGCCAATGGCTTCACACCTGCAAACGTCAATGCAAAGAGCACTGCCGTCAAAATCAGTTTGCCCGCCTCGCCGGCATAAAAAGACCGGACGATGGCTTGAGCTGCTCGGGCGCCGGAAAACCGAAATGCCCTGTGAGCGAAATAAACATTAGGCAGCAAGGCTATCAGGCCTCCGCAAAGTCCTGAGTACCCGGCAACGACTCCATGCCAGTACCAGAGCGCCAAAGCGGCCAGTACCAAAACGACAAATTGAGCCAGTAACACCGGAAAAACTGCCAGGCGATGGAACGGCAAGCGGTTTGGCGTGCGGCTCTCCATCGTTTTTGCTCCCCAATGATCGGCTGCCAGAATTCAATAACTTGGCATAATTTGTGCCGACAAAATGCGCGCAGAGTATAGGGGCGGTTCTGCCCCTATTCAACTGTCAGGTAGTGATTTCCGACTGCACGCTACATGAGGAAATGTTTCAGCGGATGTGTGCGAGCACACCTTGAAGCTCATCGAGCGAGTTATAGCCGATCACCAACTGCCCCTTCCCCTTTTTACCGTGGCGAATCTGCACCGCAGAGCCTAGGCGCTCGGCCAGACGCTGTTCGAGCCTTGCGATATCCGGGTCCGGCTTTACCGGTTCAGCAGGTGCCGGTTTACCACTCAACCACTGGCGAACCAGTGCTTCAGTTTGGCGCACCGTCAGCCCCCGTGCGACAACATGTCGCGCCCCTTCAACCTGTTGATTTTCCGGTAAACCCAGCAAAGCACGCGCATGACCCATTTCCAGATCGCCGTGGGAGAGCATGGTTTTGATAACTTCCGGCAACGCGATCAAGCGTAGCAGGTTGGCCACGGTTACGCGGGACTTGCCCACCGCTTCGGCCACTTGTTGCTGAGTCAGCTGGAATTCTTGCTGCAAACGCTGCAGCGCCACCGCTTCCTCAATCGGATTCAGATCTTCGCGCTGGATATTCTCGATCAGCGCCATGGCGATGGCGGTTTCATCCGGTACATCGCGAACCATCGCCGGGATGGTTTCCTGGCCAGCCTGCTGGCTGGCACGCCAGCGACGTTCGCCAGCGATGATTTCGAAGCGACCGCTGCCGATCGGGCGAACCACGATCGGCTGCATCACGCCCTGGGCCTTGATCGACTGCGCCAGTTCTTCCAGTGCTTGAGGATCCATGTCCCGGCGTGGCTGGTACTTGCCGCGCTGGATCAGGTCCAGGGGCAAGTGTTGCAGTTCACGCTGATCGGCTTGTACGGCTTGTTCTTCCAGCGAGCTGACAGTCGGACCGCTCAGCAGTGCATCCAGTCCACGTCCGAGACCTCGTTTCTTGACGGCCATGGGGATTCCTTAAGTTGCCTGAGCAGCGGCGGTGCGTGAGTTTTTGCGTTGACGGCGAACCATCTCGCCCGCCAATGCCAGATAGGCAATCGCGCCCCGCGAGGTTTTGTCGTAGGCCAATGCCGGCATGCCATAGCTTGGCGCTTCGGCCAGGCGAATGTTGCGTGGAATCACGGTGTCGTAGAGTTGCTCGCCGAAGTGCTCCTTGAGCTGCGCCGAAACATCGTTCATCAGGCTCAGTCGCGGGTCATACATGGTCCGCAACAGGCCTTCGACTTTCAGGTTCGGGTTCAGCAATTCGGCGATGCGCTTGATGTTATCCACAAGATCGCTCAAGCCTTCGAGCGCGAAGTACTCGCACTGCATGGGGATAATCACCCCATCGGCGGCGACCAATGCGTTCAGCGTCAACATCGACAGCGACGGCGGGCAGTCGATCAAAATGTAATCGTAGTTTTCACGGATCGGCGCCAACGCACTGCGCAGCCGACTTTCCTTCATCTGCATTTCCAGCAGGACCACTTCAGCCGCGGTCAAATCGCGGTTGGCCGGCAACAGCTGGTAACCACCATGCTCGGAGTAGTGCATGGCCTGGGCCAGATCGCATTCGCCGATCAGCAGGTCGTAGACCGAGTTTTCCAGCCCGTGTTTATCTACACCGCTACCCATGGTGGCGTTGCCCTGTGGATCGAGATCGATCAGCAGCACCCGACGCTTGGTGGCGACCAGGGAAGCTGCGAGGTTGATACAGGTGGTGGTTTTACCCACACCACCCTTTTGGTTCGCAATCGCGAATACCTTAGCCATTCTTGCTTGTGTTCCCAATCATGCCGTGCGGCGCAGTATCAGCAGATGGCGTTGGCCTTGGCAACCAGGTACGGCCAGGGCGTGTTCGCTATCGAGGTGGAAGTCTGCCGGCAATGCTACCAGCTCATCGGCCGGATGAACGCCCTTCATTGCCAACCAACGTGTATCGGCATCCCCCAGGTGGCGAGTCCAGTTGCTGAAGTTCTCCATGCTGCTGAACGCCCGGGAAATAATCCCGCTGAACGGCTCTGCAGGCTGGAAAGCTTCGACGCGGCTGTGGATAACTTGCAGGTTATCCAGTTTGAGTTCGAGTTTGACCTGGGTCAGGAAGCGGGTTTTCTTGCCGTTGCTGTCCAGGCAGGTCACTTGAGACTCTGGAAACAGGATCGCCAACGGAATACCGGGCATGCCGCCGCCACTGCCAACGTCCAGCCAGCGGCCGTTTTCCACAAACGACATCACGCTCAGACTATCGAGCAGGTGACGCGACACCATTTCGTCCGGATCGCGCACCGCGGTCAGGTTGTAAGCCTTGTTCCATTTGATCAACAGGGCCAGATAACCCAGCAACTGACCGTGCTGGGCTTCTGTCAGAGTGACACCGAGCTGGCGCGCACCTGTGGATAACTCTTCGGCGTGTTGCGAGGTGACCAACGAACTCAAGCGCTTTGCTCCAACTGACGGCCCGCGCCGCGTTTTTTCAAATGAATCATCAACAGCGAAATCGCTGCCGGCGTGACACCCGGAATGCGTGACGCCTGGCCCAAAGTCTCTGGGCGGGTCGCACCGAGCTTGCTCTGAATCTCTTTGGAGAGACCCGAAATGTTCGTGTAATCGATATCCACAGGCAGTTTTGTGTCTTCACTGGCCCGCAAACGCGCGATTTCATCTTGCTGACGATCGATGTAACCGGCGTACTTGGTCTTGATTTCGACCTGCTCGGCAACCTGTGGATCTTCTGCGCCCCCGCCGGTCACGGCGATCAGGCCAGCGTAGTCGATTTCCGGACGGCTCAGCAGGTTGAGCAAGTTGTATTCGTGGGTCAGCGGCGTACCGAATTTCTCTGAAATGGCATCGCCCTGCTGGGTGCCCGGGCGAACCCAGAAACTTTTCAGGCGTTGTTCTTCGAGGTCGATACTTTCGCGTTTCTTGCAGAAAGCCGCCCAACGCGCGTCATCGACCAGACCCAATTCGCGGCCTTTTTCGGTCAAGCGCAGGTCAGCGTTATCTTCTCGCAGGATCAAACGGTACTCGGCACGGGATGTGAACATCCGGTACGGCTCTTGAGTTCCGAGCGTAATCAGGTCGTCGACCAACACCCCGATGTAGGCTTCGTCGCGGCGTGGGCACCAGGCATCTTTGCCCTGTGCACGCAGTGCCGCGTTGGCCCCGGCCAGCAAACCCTGGGCGCCGGCCTCTTCGTAACCGGTAGTGCCGTTGATTTGTCCGGCGAAGAACAGGCCGCCAATGACTTTGGTTTCGAGGCTGTATTTCAGGTCGCGCGGATCGAAGTAGTCGTACTCGATGGCGTAGCCCGGGCGAACGATGTGCGCGTTTTCCATGCCGCGGATCGATTGCACGATCTGCAATTGCACGTCGAACGGCAGGGATGTGGATATCCCGTTCGGGTACAGCTCGTGAGTGGTCAGGCCTTCCGGTTCGATAAAGACCTGGTGGCTGTCCTTGTCGGCAAACCGGTGAATCTTGTCTTCGATCGACGGGCAATACCGTGGACCGATGCCTTCGATCAACCCTGCATCGGAATACATCGGCGAGCGATCAAGGTTGGCGGCAATGATTTCGTGGGTGCGGGCGTTCGTGTGGGTAATCCAGCAGCTGACCTGTTTCGGATGCTGCTCTTTGGAACCCATGAACGACATCACGGGAATCGGGGTATCGCCTGCCTGCTCGGTCATCACCGAGAAATCCACGGAACGCCCATCGATACGCGGCGGCGTACCGGTTTTCAGACGGCCCACCCGCAATGGCAATTCACGCAAACGGTGAGCCAGTGCGATAGAGGGCGGATCACCGGCGCGACCGCCGGAATAATTCTGCATTCCGATGTGGATAAGTCCACCGAGGAACGTACCAGTGGTCAACACCACTGAGTCTGCGAAGAAACGCAGGCCCATTTGGGTGACAACACCGCGCACTTGTTCCTGCTCGACGATCAGATCATCTGCCGCTTGCTGAAATATCCACAGGTTCGGCTGGTTTTCCAATGCTTCGCGGACAGCGGCCTTGTACAAAACCCGATCTGCCTGAGCACGAGTCGCTCGTACGGCCGGGCCTTTGCGGCTGTTCAACACGCGAAACTGGATACCACCTTTATCGGTCGCCATGGCCATCGCGCCGCCCAGGGCATCGATTTCCTTGACCAGATGGCTTTTGCCGATGCCGCCAATGGCGGGGTTGCAGCTCATGGCCCCGAGGGTTTCCACGTTATGCGTCAGCAACAGGGTTTTTGCCCCCATGCGTGCTGACGCCAGTGCTGCCTCGGTACCGGCATGACCGCCGCCGATGACGATCACTTCAAAACGGGAAGGGAAATCCACCACGCACCTCGTGCCTGCTTAAGTAGGTAATTCAGGAATAGTTTGAGCCCGGGTTTCTGGACCAGGTCGGCAAGTATAGGGACTTCGCCCTTCCTAAAGAACCCTTTGCACAAAATTTAACCAGCTGTGGAGAAGTCGGGGTTATAGAAATTAAAAAGAGAGAAATTTATTAAATCTTTGTTTTTATGTTTATTTCTACTGAGCCTGCTTTCTGTGGATAGATTGATGCAGGCCTTTAAATTCAATATGTACAGAGATTCAAAACCCTGTGGTCATGTGCCAATGAGGCCCTTGGATAACCAGTTTAAGCCTGTGGATGAAAGGGGTGGTTATCCACAGAGGCGGTTATCTTCAGTTTTCAGGCCCTGTTATCAACTGCCCTTAGCGGCAGTTATTCACAGGGCTTAATCCACAGAAAAATGCTCGTTGAGCAAATTTCGGGCGTAGAAAATCCGAGCAAGCAGTAAGAATCTGCTCGGCATTGGGGGGAATTTTAGAAAAGGAGGGGGGCAGACAGGCACGAATGGCCTGTCTGTGGACATCGTTTTGGATTATTTACCGATGCAGAAGCTGGAAAAGATTCGTCCAAGCAGGTCATCGGAGCTGAAGGCACCGGTGATTTCACCCAAAGAATGCTGAGCCTGACGTAGATCTTCGGCCAACAGTTCACCGGCCCCCGCCAAGGTCAATTGCGCACGGCCGTGCTCGAGGGACGCACTGGCATGTCGCAACGCTTCCAGGTGACGCCTGCGGGCACTGAAGCTGCTCTCCGAAGTCTGTTCGTAGCCCATGCAGCCCTTGAGATGGTCGCGCAGCAATTCCAGACCGGTGCCGGCAGACTTCGCACTGAGGCTGATGGTGACATGGCCATCGTCGCTGACTTCCAGGGCAATCGGCTCACCCGTGAGATCTGCCTTGTTACGGATCAGTGTGACTTTCGCGGGGTCCGGGCGAGTTTCCAGAAATTCCGGCCACAACGCGAACGGATCAAGCGCCTCGGGTGCGGTTGCATCGACCACCAACAACACACGATCAGCCTCGCCGATGGCTTTCAATGCCCTTTCAACGCCGATTTTCTCCACATGGTCATCGGTATCGCGAAGGCCTGCGGTGTCGACGACGTGCAGTGGCATCCCGTCAATGTGGATATGTTCACGAAGAATGTCCCGGGTCGTGCCGGCAATCTCGGTCACAATCGCCGCCTCTCGACCGGCCAAGGCATTCAGCAAGCTGGATTTGCCGGCATTTGGCCGACCGGCGATAACCACAGTCATGCCGTCTCGCAACAAGGCGCCCTGCCCGGCTTCCCGCAACACGGTGGATAACTCGTCGCGCACTTTATCGAGCATGCTCAACACATGGCCATCGGCGAGAAAGTCGATTTCTTCTTCCGGAAAGTCGATGGCCGCTTCGACATAGATCCGCAGCCCGATCAACTGCTCGGTGAGGTTATGTACACGCGCGGAGAATGCGCCCTGCAGGGAACGCAGTGCATTTCGTGCAGCCTGTGCAGAACTTGCCTCAATCAAATCAGCGATTGCCTCGGCCTGGGCAAGGTCGAGCTTGTCATTGAGGAAGGCGCGTTCGCTGAATTCCCCTGGCCGGGCGAGCCGACAGCCGAGCTCCAGGCAACGCTTGAGCAGCATATCCAACACGACCGGGCCGCCATGCCCCTGGAGTTCCAGCACATCTTCGCCGGTGAACGAGTTCGGCCCCGGGAAATAAAGCGCGATGCCTTGGTCCAGTACCTCATCGTGTTCACTGAGGAACGGGCCGTAATGGGCAAACCTTGGCTTGAGTTCACGACCGCTGAAGGCCTTGGCTGCGACGCTCGCCAACGGCCCGGAAATACGGACGATGCCCACACCGCCACGACCTTGAGCGGTGGCAACGGCGGCGATGGTTTCACGAGGAACGCTCATAAACCGGTATCCAGACAAAAGTGACAGATAGCAAAACGCCCCACTAGGGGGCGTTTTGAGTGGTTATCCACAGTGTAAATCAAGCGGCTGCTTTGGTAGCTCGTTCGATTTTACGAGTGATGTACCACTGTTGGGTGATGGACAGGCAGTTGTTCACAACCCAGTACAGCACCAGACCAGCCGGGAACCACAGGAAGAAGAAGGTGAAGATGATTGGCATCAGCTTCATCACCTTGGCCTGCATCGGGTCCGGAGGTGTCGGGTTCAGCTGCTGCTGGATGAACATGGTTGCGCCCATGATGATCGGCAGAATGAAGAACGGATCCTTGATCGACAGGTCAGTAATCCACAGCATGAACGGCGCTTGGCGCATTTCAACGCTTTCCAGCAGAACCCAGTACAGCGAAAGGAATACCGGCATCTGCACGAGGATTGGCAAGCAACCACCCAGCGGATTGATCTTCTCTTTCTTGTACAGCTCCATCATGGATTGCGACATTTTCTGCCGGTCGTCGCCATGTTGCTCTTTCAGCGCGGCCAGTTTCGGTGCCACTGCACGCATACGCGCCATGGATTTGTAGCTGGCTGCCGACAGAGGGAAGAAAAGCCCTTTGATCAGCATGGTCAGGAAGATGATCGACCAGCCCCAGTTACCAACAATCGCGTGGATGTGTTGCAGCAGCCAGAAGATTGGCTGGGCTATGAACCACAAGATGCCGTAGTCGACAGTCAGTTCCAGACCTGGGGACAACTCTTTCAGCACCGCCTGGCTTTTCGGACCGGCATACAGAACAGCGCTGACTTCGGCTTTAGCACCTGGAGCAACGGTCAATGCCGGAGCGGTGTAGCCGATGATGTAGTTGCCTTTGCTGTCTTTACGGGTCTGGACGACGTTGTTTTCGCCCTTCGCCGGAATCCACGCGGTCACGAAGTAGTGTTGCAACCAGGCAACCCAACCACCGTTGACGGTTTCTTTCAGCTGAGCCTTGTCCATGTCCTTCATCGACACTTTCTTGTACGGCTCGTTACTTGTCCACAGGGCGGCGCCCAGGTAAGTCGCGGTGCCGGTGGCAGTGCTGGAAGAAGGATCGGAGCTGGCGTCACGCTTCAATTGCGCAAACATCGCACCAGACCAAGGCTTGGCGCTTTCGTTATCGATCAAGTAAGAAACGGTTACGTCATACAGGCCGCGTTTCAGTGTGAAACGCTTGATGTAGTTGACGCCGTCCTTACTGAACTTCAGGTCCACGACCAATTGGTCCTGACCGTCAGCCAGTTGGTAGATCTTCTTCTCCGAGGAGTAAACCGGACGACCGGCAGGACTTGCGTCCGGACCGTCGGTGCCGATCAAACCGCTCTGAGCCAGATAAGTCCGCTCGTTGCCGTTATCGAACAGCTGGAAAGGGATTTCCGGATGGTCCTGGCGACGTGGATACAGCGGCAGCGTCAACTGGGCAACATCGCCACCTTGTGGATCGATGGCCAGGTTGAGCACATCCGTTTTGATCTGGATGAGGTCTTTGCTTGCAGCTACTGGCGTTTCAGCAGGTGCAGTTGCACTGGTGTCGCTTGCGGCGCGTGGAATGTCGTCACTGACAGAAGCATTATTGCCAGTCGCCGTGTCCGGTAGGCCCGGTGCGGTAGTACTGGAAGCAACATTCTGAGTCGGCAGGGCAGCCTGGCCATAGTCCTGGTTCCATTTAAGAACCATAACGTAGGACACGATTGCCAGGGCGACGATCAGGATCGTGCGTTTGATATCCATGATTACTCGGCCATCGAAGAAGAACGGGAGGTAGGGATAGATGGAACCGGGTCAAAACCACCGGGATTCCACGGATGACAGCGACCTAAACGACGAAAGGCCAGCCAGCCACCGCGCAGAAGGCCATGATTTTCTATGGCTTCATACGCGTAGCAGGAACAACTGGGGTAGAAACGACAGTGACTGGCCATCAGGGGACTAATGGCATAGCGATAAAACTGGATCGGAACGAGTGCCAGTTTACGCATCGGGACTGTCTACCCCTACAGTTTCGGCTTTGACTGCTGGTACTGGCGTGCTGCGTGCCAGACGCTTCCAGAGTTTGCCGAAATGCTGAATCAATTCGGGGTTTTCTACGTCACCCAAACCTTTGCGCGCGACGATAACGATGTCCCAGCCGACCAGTGAATCCTGGTGCAGACGGAACGATTCGCGCATCAGACGTTTGAGGCGATTGCGCTCGACGGAGAGCTTTACGCTCTTTTTCCCGATAACCAGCCCAAGACGGGGGTGATCAAGATCGTTGTTGCGCGCAAGGAGCAGGAGATTTTTCCCCGGAACCTTGCCGGTAGGGGAGTCAAAGACTGCCTTGAAATGCCGGGGAGTAAGCAGACGCTTTTCCCGACTGAAGTCCTGACTCACCTCCAGTGCCGGATTATCAAACTGCCAGACGCGCACGACCTTTGGCGCGACGACGCGACAGGACGGCACGACCGTTCTTGGTAGCCATGCGAGCACGGAAACCGTGGGTACGAGCGCGTTTGATAGTGCTTGGTTGGAAAGTACGTTTCATTGTCGTGTTACCTGGTTCGTCCACAACGGGCCGGAATGGCCCCCGTTTTAAGAGACCGGGGATTCTAGAGAAAGCAAGCCTCTAGGTCAATTTCCAACCAGCGTTTCCTTATAAATAGATCTCCAGGCGTTTTGTGCAGCATCGTCGTTCGTTAGATATAGAAATAAAGAAGGGAATTATTTAAAGCTTTTCTGTAAAGCTTATAAAAGCTAGGGAAGCGATCATCTGTGGATAACTACCTCAAGGCCTTGAAATACAAGCTGTACAGAGAATGACAACTACAGTGGAAAACGGTGGTAACCCTGTGCTGCGCTGTCGGATAAGCTGTGTGTGAAAGGCCTTGTTATCCACAGGCGAGTTATCCACCGAGTTTACCCCCCACTTGTGCAATGCCCTTAGACCCGGTTATCCACAGAGCTTATGCACAGACCATTGGTCGTCTTTTTTCCGTATAAAGCGTTGATTCTTCTTGGGTGGTGAACACGCTACGTGTGGATAAGTCGGCGTCTGGTCGCTACAATGGCCGCTTGTTTTTGCCTCACCGGCTTTCAACTTAGGGGATATCC